>NZ_JAGFNP010000001.1:0-237535 GCF_017592475.1 Glycomyces niveus
GAAGGGCCCATGATGGCGACGAGTTCACCGGCCGCGATGGTGAGCTCGGCCTCGATCAGGGCGTGGACGATGTTCTCGCCCGAGCCGTGGGTCCGGCTCACGCCTTTCAGATGCAGAACGGTCATGGGGGTACCGCGTTCTCTTCTCAGTGGGATCGGGATCGGTTGACTTCGGATTCCGCGTCGGCCGAGTCGGACTCGCCGACGCCGAACGGCAACGTCGCCTGCGGTTCCGCGCGGGCCACCACGGCCTCGGTGTGGTCGAGCCAGCGGATCTCCGCCTCGGCGCGGAAGATCATCGACTCGAGCACCAGCCGCCAGGCCAGCTCCGGGTGGTCCTCGGCCGACTTGAGCCGCGTGTACTCCTGGAGCAGGCGCAGGGTCGCCCCGCGCTGGCGCTGGATGACGTCGGCGACGTCCACGCCGGGCGTGGTCACCGCCAGCGCCAGCTTGATGGTGAGCTCGTCCCGGGGCCGGTCGGCGGCCTGCACCGGCGAGGCGAACCAGCCGGCCAGGTGGCGGCGGCCGCTCTCGGTGATCCGGTAGGGGCGCTGGCCGGAGTCGTTCTCCGGCATGGCCTCGACGAGCTCGTCGCGTTCGAGCCGGTTGAGGGTGGTGTAGACCTGTCCGATGTTGAGCGGCCAGGTGTTGCCGGTGGCGCTCTCGAACGCGGCCCGCAGTTGGTAGCCGTAGGCGGGTCCCCGTTCGAGCAGCGCGAGGAGGCTGTGCTTGACACTCATGAGCTACCTCGTATCGCTACTAGTCCTCTCCAAGTGGAGAGATACCGAGTATGGCATAGCTGGTATGCAGCAGGCGGATACAGGTAAGGCTGTTTTTTCGAGGTGCAGGTGAACGCCTACTCGGGGCGGCCCGGCCACGGGTCGGCGGCGGACTCGCCGACGGCGATCCGCCAGCGCGCCAGGGCCACCGCGGCGTCGCCGTACATCCTGAGGCAGATCTCGCGGTCGCGCGGCTCGGTCGAGGCCACGCCCGCGCGCCAGGCGGTGGTCACGTTCGTCTCGACGGCGAGCAGCAGCCGCTGCGCCCCGGCGGCGTCGGCGATAGGCTCGATGTCGTAGCCCGCCAGGGACGGGGCCGCTTCGAGCCCGTGCTCGTCGTAGAAGTCGAGCAGCGCGTCGCGCCGCGAGCGGTGCTCGGCCTCGAGCTCCTCGGCGATCCAGCGCGGGTCGCCGTCCAGGTGCACCGCGGCGGCGCTGTAGGCGTAGATCGCCGCGTACTCGGCGGCGAGGCCGGTGTCCACAACGGTCATGCGAGCACCGCCGCGTGGGCGGCGCGGCAGGCCGCGATCTCTCCGAGCACGACCGCGTAGTCCGAGTCGGTGCTGAGGCAGGCGTCGCCCGCCTCCTTGCTCCCCGCGCTCTCGGCTTCGGCGAGCGCGGCGGCGTCGGCCGGGAGCTCGCCGATCTCCTCGGCGACCACATTGGGCTTCAGGAGCCGTTCCAATGTGGCCGCGTGGGTGCGGTGGTCCTCGGCGAAGTCGCCGTAACCGAGGGCGTCCCCGGCGGCGGCCAGCGTGCGGGCGGTGCGGAGCGCGGCGGTGAGGTCCGCGTCCGAGGTGATGATGTGCGCCGTCTCCCGGGTGCATCCGGCGGCCGTGAGAACGGCCGCCCCGACCAGGAGTCCGCGTCGGGTCGTGAACACCCACCCAGTTTCCCAGGCTGCCTTTCCATTCTGTCTCCGGGCGGTTAATCTCGGCCGAACAGGCGACATGGAGGGGAAGTGCGCATGGGAAATGAGCGGCAAGCGGAGGTCGAGGCGATCCTGGCCCCGGCCGTGGCCAAGATCGGTTTCGATCTCGAAGGGCTGCAGGTCACCAAGGCCGGCCGGCGGCTGCTCGTCCGCGTGCTCGTCGACAAGGACGGCGGGATCTCGCTGGACGATGTGGCGGTTGTCTCGAAAGCCTGCTCGAAGGCCCTGGACGAGTCGGACTCCACGGGTGGGCCCTTCGCCGACACCCCCTATACCCTGGAAGTGTCCTCGCCGGGCGTGGACCGTCCGCTGACCGAGCCTCGGCACTGGCGGCGTAATATTGGGCGCTTGGTAGCCGTGCACATCGGGGAGGAGCCCGTCACCGGGCGCGTCACGGCCGCCAGCGAGCGGGGGATTGAACTAGAAGCCGACGGCGTGCGCCGCTCGGCTACCTATGCCGAGCTGGGGCCCGGCAAGGTGCAGATCGAGCTGAGATGAGCGTCTGCTCGAAGACGCGGCTCGCACGCCTTGAACGGCCGCGGTGAGGACAACTCAAGACTTAAGGAGAACGGGTGCATATCGACCTGGCCGCGCTGCGGTCGCTGGAACGCGAGCGCGACATCCCTTTCGAGACAATCCTCGGCGCTATCGAATCGGCGCTGCTGACCGCCTACAAGCACACCCCCGGGGCCGATGAGCGCGCGCGAGTAGTGGTGAACCGCGACAATGGGATCGCCAATGTCCTTGTGCCGGTGGTGAACGAAGAGGACGAGGTCGTCTCGGAGCGCGACGACACCCCCGAGGGCTTCGGCCGCATCGCCGCCCAGACCGCGAAGCAGGTCATCCTGCAGCGGCTGCGCGAGGCCGCCGACGAGGTCAACTACGGGGAGTACTCCGGCAAGGAGGGCGACATCGTCACCGGTGTCGTCCAGGCCCACGGCGAGCGCAACGAGCGCGGGATCGTCACTGTGGACCTCGGCAAGATCGAGGCCACCCTGCCCCTCAACGAGCAGGTCCCCGGTGAGAACTACGAGCACGGCAAGCGCATCCGCGCGATCGTCATCCAGGTGAACCGCACCGCCCGCGGCCCCCAGATCACGTTGTCGCGCACCCACCCCGCCCTGGTGAAGAAGCTGTTCGCGTTCGAGGTGCCCGAGATCGACGAGGGCGCCGTGGAGATCCCGGCGATCGCACGTGAGGCCGGTCACCGTTCCAAGATCGCGGTGCGCGCCACAACGAAGGACGTCAACGCGAAGGGCGCGTGCATCGGCCCGATGGGCTCGCGCGTGCGCGCGGTCATGAGCGAACTCGGCGGCGAGAAGATCGACATCGTCGACTGGGACGCCGACCCCGCGCGGTTCGTCGCGAACGCCCTCTCCCCGGCGAAGACCCTGTCGGTGCGGGTCGTGGACGAGGCGACACGGTCCACTGAGGTGATCGTCCCGGACTATCAGCTTTCGCTCGCGATCGGCCGCGAAGGCCAGAACGCCCGTCTCGCCGCGCGCCTCACGGGGTGGCGGATCGACATCAAGTCCGACGCGCACGTCTCCGGCGGCGCCAAGGAGGAGACCGGCCCGGCCGGTGGCGGTCGGCGGTCCGGGAGGTAGACTGAACATCGGATCGCAACGTGACGCAGCGGTAGTCCGCACTTGTGTGGGGTGCCGCAGACGCGCATCGGCCGCCGAGCTGTTGCGCGTCGTCGTTCAACGCTCTGAGGGTTCCCCGAACCGCCTGGTTCCGGACCCGCAGCGCCGCCTCAGCGGCCGCGGAGCCCATGTGCACCACGACCTGAACTGCCTTGAACAGGCAGTTCGCAAGCGTGCGTTCGCCCGAGCCCTCAGAATCGAGGGAGCGGTAGACGTTGGAGCGGTGCGAACCCATGTCGAGTCGGAGTCGGCCGAGAGGCCGACTCCCGCACACGAAGCAGGTAGAGACCGAATGAAGACCACGCGATGAAGTTCTTCGAATGAACGCGTTGCTAGTCGGTAGATAAGGTCGGCGGGCGCTGCCCGTACGACCTCGAATTGAGGAGTGCAGTGGCAGCAAAGCCCCGCGTACATGAACTTGCCAAGGAACTGGGCACGACGAGCAAGGAACTGCTCGCCCGCCTCGGGGACATGGGCGAGTTCGTGAAGTCAGCGTCGAGCACGGTCGAGGCCCCGGTGGCGCGTCGACTGCGGCAGGAATACGACGCCGCACAGGGCGCCCAGTCCGCGCCGGCGCCGAAGTCGGCGCCGACGCCCGAGCCCGCCAAGGCGGCGGCCCCCAAGGGCCCGCGCCCGGCGGCACCGAGCCCGTCCAAGATCATGCAGGCCAAGGTCGAGGCCAAGGACGCCAAGTCCGAGGCGAAGGCCGAAGCCGAAGCGAAGAAGGCCGTGAAGAAGGCCGCCGCCCCGAAGCCGGGAGCGGCCGCGCCGAAGCCCGGACCCAAGCCGGCCCCCGCGCCGGCCCCGGCCGCCCAGCCCACGAGCGCCCGCGACATCGAGGTGGCCGCGGAGCAGAAGCGCGCTGAGGAGCTGGTCAAGCGCCAGCAGGAGCAGGCCGAGGCCGCCAAGCGCGCCGCCGCCGCTCCGAAGCCCGGCCCCAAGCCCGCTCCGGCCGCCCGTCCCGGCGCCCCGAAGCCGGGCCCCAAGAACCCGTTCGGCGTCGGCGGCGCGAGCCCCAAGCCGCGCCCTGCCGCCGCTGAAGGCGGCGGCGAGCGCCCGGGCGGTCCCCGCCCGAGCCCGCGCATGATGCCTCCGCGCCCGAACCCGGGCATGATGCCCGGTCGCCCGGCCGGTGGCGGCCGCGACGGCGGTCCCCGCGGGGCCCGCGGCGGCGGTCGCGGCGGACCCGGCGGCGGCGGTCGTCCCGGTGGCGGCGGTGGCCGTCCCGGCGGTGGCGGCGGCAACTACCGCGGCACGTTCGGCGGCTCCGGCGGCGGTGCCGCAGGCGGCGCCGGCGGTGCGGGCGGTTCCGGTCCTTCGACCGGTGCGCCGGCTCCCTACCGCGGCGGCGGTGGCCGTGCGGGCGGCGGCGGCAAGGCCCGCGGCGGCGGTGCGGCCGGCGCGTTCGGCCGCGGCGGACCCCGCGGCAAGTCCCGCAAGTCGCGTCGTCAGCGGCGCCAGGAGTTCGACAACCTCGCAGCGCCGAGGATGCAGTCGGGCGCCCCGCGCGGCAACGGCGAGACCATCCGCCTGGCCCGCGGCGCGTCGCTCTCCGACTTCGCCGACAAGATCGGCACCCTGCCGGGCACCCTCGTCCAGGAGCTGTTCTCCTTGGGCGAGATGGTGACCGCGACGCAGTCGGTGTCCGAGGAGACCTTCGAACTCCTGGGCGCCCACCTCGACTGGGACATCAAGATCGTGTCCCCCGAGGAAGAGGACCGCGAGCTGCTCTCGCAGTTCGGCATCGACCTCGACGCCGAGGACAAGGACACGTTCGTCGCGCGTCCGCCGGTCGTCACGGTCATGGGCCACGTCGACCACGGTAAGACGAAGCTGCTGGACGCCATCCGGTCGTCCAACGTCGTCGCCGGCGAGGCGGGCGGCATCACCCAGCACATCGGCGCGTACCAGGTGCACGTCGAGCACGAGGGCGAAGACCGCGCGATCACCTTCATCGACACCCCGGGCCACGAGGCGTTCACCGCCATGCGTGCCCGAGGCGCGAACGTCACGGACATCGTGGTGCTCGTGGTCGCGGCCGACGACGGCGTCATGCCGCAGACGGTCGAGGCCCTGAACCACGCGAGTGCCGCTGGCGCTCCGGTCGTGGTGGCGGTCAACAAGACCGACCTCCCCGACGCGAACCCGGGCAAGGTCCGCCAGCAGCTGACCGAGTACGGCCTGGTCGCCGAGGAGTACGGCGGGCAGACCATGTTCGTCGACGTGGCCGCCAAGCCGCGCATCGGCATCGCCGACCTGCTCGAGGCGGTCCTGCTGACCGCCGACGCGTCCCTGGAGCTGGAAGCCTCGGAAGAGGGCAACGCGCAGGGCATCGCGATCGAGGCGCACCTCGACAAGGGCCGCGGCCCGGTCGCGAGCGTCCTGGTCCAGAAGGGCACGCTGCGGGTCGGCGACTCGATCGTCGCCGGCGGCGCGCACGGCCGCGTCCGGGCGATGCTCGACGCCGACGGCAACCGCGTCACCGAGGCGACCCCGTCGTTCCCGGTGCAGGTGCAGGGTCTCGCGTCCGTCCCGATGGCGGGCGACGTGTTCCTCGCCGCCGACGACGACCGCACGGTCCGTCAGATCGCCGAGCAGCGTCAGGCTCGCCGCCGCGCCGCTCAGCAGGCGTCCCGCGTCTCGCGCACCACGCTCGAGAACCTCATGGACAAGATCGCCGAAGGCGAGCGCACCACGCTGTCGCTCATCATCAAGGGCGACGGCGCCGGTTCGGTCGAGGCCCTCGAAGAGGCCCTGGTCGCGCTGGAGATCCCCGAGGAAGTGCACCTGCAGGTCATCCACCGCGGCGTCGGTCCGATCACCGAGAGCGACGTCAACCTCGCCGCGGCGGGCGACGGCGAGCCGGCGACGATCATCGCCTTCAACGTGCGAGGCGAGGGTCGCGTCCGCGACATGGCCGAGCGCGAAGGCGTGGACGTCCGGTACTACACGGTCATCTACCAGGCGATCGAAGAGATCGAGACCGCGCTCAAGGGCATGCTGAAGCCCGAGTACGAGGAAGTGGCGCTCGGCACCGCCGAGATCCGCGAGGTGTTCCGCTCCTCGAAGCTCGGCAACATCGCCGGTGCGCTGGTCACGAGCGGTTCGATCAAGCGCAACGCGAAGGTCCGCCTCATGCGCGACGGCAACGTCGTCATCGAGACGACCATCTCGTCGCTGCGCCGGTTCAAGGACGACGCGACCGAGGTCCGCGAGGGCTTCGAGTGCGGTTTCACCTTGAAGAACTACAACAACATCGAAGAGGGCGACATCATCGAAGCCTTCGAGATGCGCGAGAAGCCGCGCGCGTAAGTGCGGCTCCTCGAGACCGAAGCCGCAGCGCGGCTCGGCGAAGCCCTTCGGGGCTTCCGCCGGGCCGCGCTGTCGGCCGTCTGCACACCCGAAGCACTGGCCGCCGCCGACCGTGGCGACTACAGGGCACTCCTCGCGCAGTGCGGAGACGACGCGCTCGGGGTGTTCACCCGCCTGTTCGTGGTCGGCGTGCCGGTCCCTGCGGGGGCGGCCGCGAACGCCTTGGCGCCCTTCAGTCTTGACGAGGCCGTCAAGTGCGGACTCCTGGTCGGCGGCGACGAAGTCTCGGCCGGCTGGGGCGCCCAGTTCGAGGGCGACCGGCTGCTCTTCTCCGACCAGCTGCCGAACACCACCGGCGGCCGCACCCGCGAGCACGTGCTCGGTGTCGGCGGCGCCTCGAAGCTCCTCATGGACGCGACGCTCCGCGCCCCGGTGGATTCCGCACTCGACCTGGGCACCGGCTGCGGGGTGCAGGCGCTCGCGCTGACCGACCACGCCGCGAACGTGACCGCTACGGACCTGAGCGAGCGCGCGGTGGCCTTCGCCGACCTGAACGCCGTCGTGAACGGCGTGGAACTCGAACTCCTGCAAGGGGACCTGCTCGCGCCCATCGCCGGACGGCGCTTCGACCTCGTGGTCGCCAACCCGCCGTTCGTGATCGCCACGCCCGGCTCCGGGTGGACCTACCGCGACGGCGGCCGCGAAGCGGACGGCATCGCCGCCGAACTCGCGGCGGCCTCAGCCGACCTGCTCAACCCCGGTGGCACGATGCAGTTCCTCGCGAACTGGCTGCACATCGAGGGCGCGGACTGGGCCGAGCGCGTCACGGGCTGGTTCCCCGACGACGGCGTCCAGGTGTGGGTCGTGGAACGCGAACGGCTCGACCCGCTCGACTACGTGCGCACCTGGCAGCGCGACTCCGGCGAGAGCCACGACGCCGAACAGGCCGCGGCCTGGCTCGACTGGTTCGAGTCCCAGCACGTCGCCGCCGTGGGCTTCGGTTTCGTCAACGTCCGCCGCGTCGACGGCCCGACCGAGGTGGTCTGCGAGACGGCCCGCCACGCGGTGGAGACGCCGTGGCGGGACCGCATCGAGGACTGGTTCGCCTTGCGCGCCAGGGATCTCGAGCCCGAGACGCTGTGGCAGGCGAAGCTCCGCGTGGCCGACGGCGTCATGCTCCAGCAGAGCGCCGCACTCGGCGCCGAAGGCTGGGACGTCGACCGGCAGTGGCTCCAACAGGAGAACGGCATGCGCTACGCCGAGGAACTGGACCCGCTGCTCGTGCAGTTCATGGGCGCCTGCGACGGCGAAGTCGAAGTGCGCCTCCAGGTCCAGCTCCTCGCCGACACGTACGGCGCCGAGCCCGCCATGCTCTACGCCCAGCTCTACCCGCTGATCCGCCGCCTCGTCGACCGCGGCTTCCTGGTCTAGGACCGCAGGTAGGCCAGGACCGCCTTGACGCGGCGATGGTGGTCGCCGTCCTCGCTGCTGAGGGTCAGCTTGGTGAAGATGTTGCGGATGTGCTTCTCGACCGCGCCGTCGGAGATGAAGAGGCGCTTGCCGATCGCCTTGTTGGAGTGGCCCTCGGCCATGAGGCCCAGGACCTCCTTCTCGCGGGGGGTGAGGGTCGCGACCGGGTCGTTCTTCCTGCGGCGCACCATGAGCTGGGAGACGACCTCGGGGTCGAAGACGGTGCCGCCCCCGGCGACGCGCTTGAGGGAGTCCATGAAGTCGTCCACATCGATCACGCGGTCCTTCAGCAGGTAGCCGACCGCGCCGCGGGCGTCGGCCAGGAGGTCGTCCGCGTAGGAGACCTCCACGTACTGGCTGAGGATGAGCACCGGCGCGCCCGGCACGAGCTCGCGGGCGCGGGTCGCGGCCCGCAGGCCCTCGTCCGTGAAGGACGGCGGCATGCGCACGTCCACCACCGACACGTCGGGCCGGTGCTCAGCGACGGCCTCCACGAGGGCGTCGCCGTCGCCGACCTCGGCGACCACGTCGCAGCCGAACTCCTCCAGGAGCTTGACCAGCCCCGACCGGATGAGCACTGCGTCATCGGCCACCACTACCCGCACCCGTCACCCCACCCTCCGGCGCCTTCGGCGCCTCTCCCCGAATTCGAGTTAACACTGTTCCTACGCACTAGGAACCTCCACGACGATCACCGTAGGACCGCCGTCGGGGGAGTCGATGGTCCACTGGCCCTCGACGGCCTTGACCCGGTCGGTGAGACCCGAGAGCCCGTGCCCCTTCGAGACGTGCGCGCCCCCGATCCCGTTGTCGCCGACCGAGAGCACCAGCCTATCTCCCCAGTCCTCGACCGACACGGTCGCTTTGGCCGCCTGGGAGTGCTTCGCGATGTTCGTCAGGCACTCGGCGGTCACGAAGTAGACGGTGCTCTCCACGGCCGCCTTGTACCGACCGTTGAGGTTCGTCTCGAGTTCGACCGGGACGAGCGACCGCGCCGCGAGGGCCGCGAGCGCCGCGTCGAGGCCCCGGTCGGTGAGGATCGGCGGGGCGATGCCGCGCGAGAGCGACCGCAACTCGTCGATGGTCTCCCGGGTCTGCGCGATCGCGGCCTCCAAAGTCGCCTGCGCCGCTTCAGGGTTGGTCGCGAGCTGGCGCTTGACGCGGGCCAGCTCCATGCCCAGGCCCACGAGCCGCTGCTGCGGGCCGTCATGGATGTCGCGCTCGATGCGGCGTAGCGCGTCGGCCTCGGCCGAGGTGGCCGCGTTGCGGGACTCCTCGAGCTGGTCGATCCGCTCGTGCAGGCCGCTGATCGACGTGAGCATGCCCTTGCCGACGAACGCCTGGGCGAGCGCCAGGCCGCGCAGGACCGGCACCAGCGTCAGCGCCATGATCACGCCGCCGCTCATCGCCAGGATCGAGCGGGCGAGGTACGAGTCGCCCCAGCCCAGCCACTCGGTGGCGTAGTGCAGGCCGTCGTCGCTGCCGTTCGTCGCGGCCTCGATGATCCACGTGTAGGTGGGGTACAGCAGTGTCGCCGCCGTCGCCGTCCACCACGCGATCGCGACCGCGAAGCCGACGATGGCGATCGGCAGGATCGCGACCGCCCACAGCACGTTGAGCCAGGACTGCCCGTCGGTGAGCGGCGTCAGGAAGCGGCGCAGGGCGGACGCGTCCTCGCGGGCGCGCTTGTAGCGGGGGCGGGGCAGCTCGCGACGCAGCACCGCGGGGATCATGGACCTGCCGGCGGCGGCCATGCCGCGCATCGCGAAGAGGGTGGCCGCGGCGATGGGCACGCCGATCCAGATGACGGCCGTGCCGACACCGAGCGCGGTGCCGACCACACCGATGATGAACGAGGGCAGGGCGATGAAGAACATCGACAGCAGATAGCCGGTGTCGACGCTCAGTTGCCGGAGGGTTTTTCGCATGCGTCAACACTAGAAAGGCCGGGTCGCCGCGGCGACCCGGCCGTCCTGTGTCTTCGGGGTAGGGACAGCCCTACCTCAGCCCGCTCCCGCACCTGGTCGGCGCGGCTCCCGGGTGGCGATCCCGGCCACCGAGTTGAGCAGGCTCATGATGCAGATGCCGATGAGGAAGTTCAGCCCGGCCGTCGCGATCTGCGACTCGAGGTCGGCCACGACGGTGAACGGGATGAGCACGCCCACCGCGATGACCAGCAGCATGATCCAGATGAAGAAGCTCATCGGGCGCGGCATGAGCAGCAGCAGCATGTGGACGACCCCTGTGGCGAGGATCGCCACGCCGAACGCGCCGAACGCGTACGTCGTCGTGGCCGAGCTGCCGTAAGCGCCCGCCTCGGACGGCGAGAGGATGTGGATGCCGAAGACCCCGCGCACGAGCAGGATGCCCACCAGGGCGACCAGCGCGGCCACCACGCCCGTGCCGAACCCGCCCGCCCACAGCTTCGCGGCGTCGACCGTCGGGCGGTCCGACTGCGGTTGCGGTTCGGCCGCCGCCGGATACCGCCTCGTCGGCTCCTCGTGGTTCCCGGCCCAACCGCCTTGCGGTGCGGACATGGCTCCTCCTCCTCGGCCGTCCCTGCGGACCTGGAGCGGCCCGCTTCTCGGCTCATGGTGGCAGTAACCCGGTACGGAGGTCGCGAAACGCTGTTTTCGGACTCGACGGATTCACGTCCTTCCCACCGCGTCGAGTCTCCAAGCTCACGATGCGCCGCGATCGCCGCGGCGGGTAAAGATCTTGGTGTTGTCGGAGGTGGCGCGTAATCTAGAGCGGTGTTCACCGGATGCGCAGAATTCGACCTTCTCCTCCCACCGGACTCCCGCTCACTGAAGGCCAAGCGCTCCTATGTGCGCCCGATCGTCGCCTCGCTGCGGAAGTACGAGGTGGCGGTGGCCGAAGTCGGCGACCAGGACGTCCACGGCCGCACCACCATAGGCGTCGCCGCCGTGGCGGGCGAGCACCGGCACGTCCGCGAGCTCCTGGACGCCTGCGAGCACCACATCGCCGGGCGGCCCGAAGTGGAGCTCCTGAGCGTCAGGCGCCGCCTCTTCGGCCCGGAAGACGAGTAGACGCAGCATTGTTGCAAGACCAGTAGCGGCCCGCCGGAAGGCGGGCGGCAGCGCCGCCGCGGGGAAGCCCCGGGCGGAGAACGAGTATGGCGCACCCGAAGCGAGGTGCGCGTGAAGCGGAAGGCAGGAAGATGGCAGACGCGGCGAAGCGGGCCCAGGTATCGAAGCGGGTCATGGAGCTCACCGCCCAGGCGGTGCGCAAGCTCAAGGACCCCCGGGTCGGCATGGTCACCATCACCGACGCGCGCATGACCCCCGACCTGCGCGAAGCGACGGTCTTCTACACCGTGCTCGGCGACGAGGAGCAGGTCAAGGCCTCCGCGGCGGGCCTCGAGCGCGCCACCGGGCACCTCCGCACCACCGTCGGACGCGCGCTCGGCATGCGCCACACGCCGTCCCTCACGTTCGTGGCCGACACCGTCCCCGACCAGGCCAACCGGATCGAAGCGCTCCTCGCGCAGGCCGCCGCGGCCGACGCCGAGGTGCACAAGCTCGCCGAAGGCGCCTCCTACGCGGGCGACGAGAACCCTTACATAGAGAAGGGCGAAGAGGAGGACTCGGAAGAGTCCACCCGGTGACCCCGGCCCCGCGGGACGCCGAACCGCGCCCGGCCTCGTACCGGCGCATCGCGTCCCTCGCGATCCCGGCCCTGGTCGTGCTCGCGGCTGAGCCGATCTACCTCCTCATCGACACGGCCGTCGTCGGCCACCTCGGCGCCGTCCCGCTCGGGGGCCTCGCCCTCGGCGGCGTCATCATGGGCCTCGCGCCGTTCATCGGCGCGGTCCTCGCCTACGGCACCACCGCCCGGGCCTCCCGCCGCTTCGGCGCCGGGGACCGGCCCGGCGCGGTGGCCGAAGGCGTCCAAGGCACCTGGCTGGCGCTCGCCGCCGGACTCGTCATGGTCGTCGCATTCCAGTTCCTTGCCGGCCCGGCCGCCGGGCTCATGGGCGACGACCCGTCCGTGGAGGCCGCGGCCGCCGAATGGCTGCGCGTCGCCGTCCTCGGCGCGCCCTTCCTCCTCGTCGCCGGGGCCGGGCAGGGCTGGATGCGCGCGGTGCAGGACACCAAGCGCCCCATGTGGTTCGTCACCGCTTCATTCCTCCTCTCCGCGATCCTCGCGCCGGTCCTCGTCTACCCCGTCGGGCTCGGACTCGTCGGCTCCGCGTGGGCGAACGTCGTCGCGCAGGCCGTCTCCGGCGTGCTGTTCCTCCTCGCGCTGCGCCGCGAAGGCGTGCCGCTGCGCGTCGACCGGCCGCTCATGTCGAAGCAGCTCGTCGCCAACGGCGACCTGATCATCCGCGGCATCGCGTTCCAGGTCAGCTCCTTCTCGGCCACCGCCGTGGCCGCCCGGGTCGGCACGGCCGCGCTCGGCGCGCACCAGATCGGCATGCAGCTGTGGTTCTTCGCGGCGCTGGCGCTCGACGCCGTGGCGATCGCGGCGCAGGCGCTCATCGGCGCCGACCTCGGCGCGGGCCGGCCGGTCGCCGCGCGCGCCACTGCGAAGCGGCTGACGCTCGTCGGCCTCGGCTACGGCGTGGCGTTCCTGCTCGCGATCCTCGCGCTGCTGCCGATCCTCCCGGACGTGTTCACCGCCTCGGCCGACGTGCACGACCAGCTCGTCTACATCTGGCCCTGGCTCGTGCTCCTCCTGCCGGTGGCCGGGGTCGTGTTCGCACTCGACGGAGTGCTCATCGGCGCGGGCGACCTGCGGTTCATGCGGAACATGACCGTCATCTCGATCGCGAGCGGCCTGCCGTTCACGTGGCTCACGCTCGTCTTCGGCTGGGGCCTCGCCGGGATCTGGGGCGGCATCGCCGTGTTCATGCTCGTGCGCCTCGCGATGATCCTCTGGCGGCTGCGCTCGGGCGAGTGGGCCGTCACCGGCGCTGAGCGCGCCTGAGAATTCTTGTCTCACCATGTGAATTGTGCGCGAAATCCCACCTGAACCTTCGTTAAGGTGTCGAGGATGAAGACTCATTCATCGACTCGACGGAAGCGCCGCCACCGTCCCGATAATTGGGACGAGGAGAAGGCGGAGGCCCTGCGCGCCCTTCAGGAATCGCTCGACCGGCACCAGTAGCCACCCGCGCGGCGGGCGCGGTCGGAGACGCGATTAGCCTCTACGTCCGTGACGTCCAAATCCGCCAAGCCCGCTGCGCCGGGCCTCATCGTCGTCGACAAGCCGCAGGGCATCACCTCGCACGGGGTGGTGTCCCGGATGCGCCGTATCTGCGGCACCCGCAAGGTCGGCCACGGCGGCACGCTCGACCCGATGGCGACCGGCGTGCTCATCGTCGCGGTCGGCAAGGCCACCAAGCTGCTCACGTACGTGTCCGGCCTGGACAAGTCCTACGCCGCGACGATCCGGCTCGGCCAGGCCACGGTCACCGACGACGCCGAAGGCGAGGTGATCGCGAGCGCCGACGCGTCGGCGGTCGCCGACGCCGCGATCCGCGACGGGCTCGCGGCGATGACCGGCGAGATCGACCAGGTGCCGAGCGCGGTGAGCGCCGTGAAGGTCGACGGCCAGCGCGCGTACAAGCGGGTGCGCGAGGGCGAGACCGTGGAGCTCAAGGCCCGGCGGGTCACGATCGCCTCGATCGAGGTCCTGGCGATCCGACGCGAAGGCGAGTTCGTCGATGTCGATGTGGACGTCTCGTGCTCTTCGGGCACCTACATCCGCGCGATCGCGCGCGACCTCGGCGACGTGCTGAGCGTCGGTGGGCACCTGACTGCGTTGCGGCGCACCAGGATCGGTGGCTTCGGCATTGATGTGGCAGCGACCTTGGAGGCGCTGGCGGAGCGTTCGGAGGCGGGCGAGCCGCTCGGCGCGCTCGCGATGGGCGAGGCTGCGGCGCGGCTGATGCCGACGCGCACGGCGACCGATGCCGAGGCGAAGGCGCTGTCGTACGGGAAGGCGCTCGACCCGGCCGGCATCGAGGGCCGGTACGCGGTTCTCAGCGAGGCCGGCGACCTCCTCGCGGTGATGACCGAGCGGGACGGCAAGGCCAAGCCCGAGACGGTGTTCGCGGCCGCGAGCTAAGCAGCGGCGGCGGCACGGCGTGCCCGCGATTGCGCGGTGGCGGGCCGGCGCCTGCGGCGCGGGCGCGCTGGGGGCGTAGGGCGTGCCCCTTCCCACCCGCATCCGCATTCCTGCCAACCGAAAAGGACGATGGTCGCATGTGGGGCCGACATTTTTGGGTTTTGGCAGGTCAAGCATGAGTTGTCAGGTCGGTTGCTTGTGGGCTGTTGCGCGGAAGGCGATCGGGGTGGTTCCCGTTCGTTGAGCGAAGAACTTGTTGAAGTTGGTGGCGCTGGTGAAGCCGAGGCGTTCGCCGATGCGGGCGGCGGGGATGGGGGAGCAGGCGAGCATGCGCTTGGCTTCGAGGATGACGCGGCGGTCGATGAACTCCTTCGCGGGGATGCCGGCGGCCGCGAGGGTGGCCCGGGAGAGTGTCCTGGGGGAGTAGGCGAGGGCTTCGGCGTAGTCGCTGAGCCGGCGCGAGTTCGCGAAGTCGCGCTCGACGGCGTCGCGGAAGGCCAGGTACACCTCGCTCGGGTCGGGCCCGGCCTGCGGTGCGGGCAGGCTCGCGATGCGCAGGACCAAAACCGCGAGCAGGTGCCGCAGCACCTGCAGCCGCGTGTCCCAAGGCAAGCGGTCGGCCGAGTGCTCCCATTGCAGCTGGGTGGTCGCCGCCCGCAGCAGTGCGTGGTCCTCGGCCGTGGGGACGCGCATCACCGGGGCGTGCGGGTCGTCGACGCACACGCCGATCGCGGTGTCGGGGTCCAAGAAGTCGGTGGCGAAGCGGATGACGGTGCCCTCGGCCTGGTCGAGGCCGCTCCACTGCTGCACCTGGCCCGGCCGCGCCCACAGCCACTGGCCCGGGTTCAGCGCGTGCTCGGTGAAGTCGACTGAGTGCCGCATAGCGCCCGAGGAGAGCGTGAGCAGGCAGTGCAGGTCGGAGCGGAAGGGCCGCGTCAGCGCGGGGGCGTCGCCGCCCGCGCGCAGGCGCGAGAGCGTGACGATCTCGATCGAAGGGCCGCGGCCGTCGTGCGCGGCCGGTTCCACGGCGGGCGCGAAAAGGCGGCCCGTTATGTCATCTTGTCGCGTATTCACCAGCATCGACGGCAAGTTTATCCCTTTTATCGTGGTTCCACGTTGTGTCTCGATCATAGGGCCGAGCCGCCCAGGAAACTTGTTTAAATTTGAAGTAGTCTAATGCGCATGGCTGAAACCAAGACCGTCGACTTCTGGTTCGACCCCGCCTGCCCCTGGGCGTGGATGACCTCCCGCTGGATCCTCGAGGCCGCGAAGCTCCGCCCGATCAACGTGCGCTGGAACGTGATGAGCCTCTGGGTGCTCAACGAGCCGAAGCTCGACGAGCTCCCCGAGTTCTACCAGGATCTGTTGCCCAAGACCCGTCCGGCCGTTCGCGTCGCGACCGCGGTCGCCGAGCAGTACGACAACGAGACCCTCGGCCGCCTCTACACGGCCCTCGGCAACCGCATCCACATCGGCGGCGAGAAGGACTCCGAGATCTACATCCCGGCCGCGCTCGAAGCGGTCGGCCTCCCGGTCGAGCTGGCCGACGCCGGCAAGAGCGAGGAGTGGGACGAGGCGCTGCAGGCCTCGCACCAGCACGGCATCGGCCTCGTCGGCACCGACGTCGGCACTCCGGTCGTGGCCGTGGAGAACGACGAGGGCGTGCGGGTCGGCCTCTTCGGTCCCGTCGTCACCCCCGCCCCGATGGGCGAGGCCGCCGCGAAGCTGTGGGACGGCGTCTACGCCGTGGCCACCACGCCGGGCTTCTACGAGCTCAAGCGCTCCCGTACCGACGGCCCGAACTTCGACAACCTCACCGCCGACCTGTAGGCGGACGAGAACGCCGATGCCCGCGACGCGCTGCGTCGCGGGCATCGAACGTTGCGGTTTCCTTGGGCGGCAAGGCCGTCCCGGAGCGTTAGCCGACCTGGGACAGCCAGGACTGCTCGCTGCCGCCGGCGGCCTGGCGGTAGGGGCGCAGCTCGCGGTCCCATTCCAGGCCCAGCAGCTGGTCGAGCCCGTTGCGCAGGGCTTCGGCGCTGGTGGTGGTCGCCAGGAGCGCGCGGATGCGGTCCTCGGCGATCATGATCTCGCCGCCGGCGCTCATCGCCGCGCGGTAGATGCCGCGCCCGGGGACATGCATGATCCGCTCGCCGTCGACGCCAGCGCTCGGGTCCTCGGTGACCTCGAAACGCAGCATCGGCCACTGGGCGAGGGCCTTCGCGAACTCGGCGCCCATGCCGGCGTAGCCCGTCCAAGCGCGCTCGGCGCGCATGGTGCTGCGTTCGGCCTCCTGGGGGGTCCAGCCCAGCTTCACGCCCTGGCTCGCGGAGCCGGAGCGCTCCAGGACACGACCGATCGCCCACTCGACATGCGGGCAGACCGCAGACGGGCTGGAGTGGATGTAGATCACGCCGCGTGTCTGCATCGCGCACCTCCTTGGGAATCGGCGTATCTGAGTACTGGCTCACTCCTTGTGGTCATTTCATAACGACTTGAAGTCGTGCAACGGGTATCGGCCGGGATGAGAGTGGGATGAACTCGAACCCGGCACGCTATTCCGCTCAGTTACATACTGACAGCTTCGAAAGCATCGCGCTAGGCTTAAACCGCTCCGGGGGCTCACTTTTTCGATCATTCGATGCGTCACACCCGGTGCGTGTGCTAGTTGCCGCACCCGGCGCCTGAGCTACACTTGCGCATGACCGGCGTACTGTCGGTTTTCTTTTGTGGTCCAACCCAGGTTCAGTGCCCGCCATGAGGGCTGCTCTTCCTGTGTCAGGCCGAAGATTCGTCTTACACGACAAGGTGAGGAGACCGGCGTGGCAGCCAACACTTCCAAGACAGCACGCGCTTCCGTCAAGGCCGGCCAGAAGGGCGGCTCCGCTGGTGGGCTCAACGTCCTCGGCGAGTTCAAGTACCTGATCCCGCTCAACAACGGGAAGCACGTGTACCTGCGCAGCCTGACCACCGGCAAGACCCTGCACCTCGCCACCGGTTCCGAGGCGTTCACCGAGGCCGTCAAGGCCCTCGCCGCCGCCGGCCACGGTGCCAAGATCAAGGCCGAGATCGAGGGCCTCGCCGCCAAGCTCCCCGCGGAGCAGGGCTGGGACACCACCCTCAAGACCCTCGAAGAGGCCGGCGCCTTCTCCGCCGAGGCCGTCGCCGCCTAGGTTTCGCACCCGCGACGTTCGCGCTCCATGCCCGCCAGGGCGTGGGGCGCTTTTTCTCGTCCCCGATCCATGCTCCGAATTGCTCGATCGCTTGTACGACAGCGCTCCGATGCGATTGGGGGCGCAAATGGCATCGGCGTTTATCGAAGGCACTCCGAATAAGCCCCCGAAGGGGGCTTGCCTCACCCGATCGGACGATCCCCAATGGGGTGGACGTTCAGTCGGCGAGATCGGCGGTGCAGACCGGTTCGGACTTCGGCACCTTGTTGATCTCCCACAAGGCGCTCACGAGGAAGCAGTAGTCCTCGTCGGGGTTGAACCCCGCCGAGGTGTAGGTCGGCTCGGTGGTGCCCACCTCGTCGAGCGCCTCGGCCTTCTCGTCGCCCACCCGCTGGGCGAACACGATGTACCGCAGCGAATCCGTCGCGCCATCGGGTTCGGTCCAGGTGAGCGTCACCTCGCCGTCGCTCCAGGACGCGATCGTCACGTCCGTCGGTGCGCCCTTGCCGTCGGTGTTCGCCTGGTCGAGGTCGTCGGCGGTCTTGTCGGGGGTCAGGAGCCACAGCCACACCGTCATGACCGTGCCGAGCAGCACGGTGATCGCGAGCCCGAGGTACACGTACGACTTGAGGCCGCGCTCGTCCTTCTGGCGCGGCTGGACCTGCTTGGGGGCCTTGTACGCCTTGGTCTTCCGCGGCTTGGAGCCGTCGCGGCCGATCACCGGCGGCGCGAACACCTGCTCCTGCGGGGCCGCCTGCATCGGCGGCGCCTGCTGTGCGGCCTGCGGGCTCCACGGCATCGGCGGCGGCTGCATGCTCACCGGCGCCTGCGGCGGCGCCGAGTACGGCGCGAGACCGCTGTGCAGGGCCTGCTGCTGCGGCGCGCCGGAGAACGGTTGGGCGCTCATGGGCGCCCCCGAGAACGGCTGGGCGCTCATCGGGGCACCGGAGAACGGCGCGGCCGAGACCGGACCACCCTGCGTCCCATCGAGTTGCGCGTACCGCGGGTCCACGGCGTGGCCGAGTTCCCCGGCGTACCCGCCGCCGGTGCGGCTTCCGGTGAGGCCGCTGCCGAGCGTGCCGCCGCGTTCGGGCTGCGGCATGGGCTGCACGGGCGCGAACGGGTCGAGCGGCACCCGCGTGCCGCGCGAGGCGACCTCGGGCCGGTAGACCGTCTCCTCGTTGCTCACGTCGCCGATCACGGCGGGCGCGGCGGCCTTGCCGACCCCGCCGCCGTACATGCCGCGCTGCAGCTCCTCGGCGAACGCCTGGCCCGAAGCGGGCCGGCGGGCCGGGTCCCGGGACAGGCCGCGCACGAGCAGGCTCTCCAGCCACTCGGGCACGTCGTCGCGGGGGAGCTTCGGCGGCGGCGCGTCGGAGGTGACGCGCGCGCGGTGCGTGTCGGGGTCGGTCCCGCCCTCGGGGTTCGCGAACGGCGCGAACCCGGCGAGGAGGTGCCACATGCTCGACGCGAGGCTGAACAGGTCGCTCGCGGGCGTCTGGGCCTGGCGCAGCAGCGCCTCAGGAGAGGCGTGGAGCGGCGTGAGCTTGTCGATCGCGGCGGTGGCGGCCAGCGAGGCGCCGCTGCGGGCGATGCCGAAGTCGGCGAGCGCGGGGCCGTACTGGCCGCGAAGGATGTTCTGGGGCTTGACGTCCCGGTGGAGGATGTCCGCGTTGTGCGCGGCCTG
This sequence comes from Glycomyces niveus, assembly GCF_017592475.1. GTDB lineage: Bacteria > Actinomycetota > Actinomycetes > Mycobacteriales > Micromonosporaceae > Glycomyces > Glycomyces niveus. The sequence continues at coordinate 19,091 of NZ_JAGFNP010000001.1, forward strand.
GAGGGCCTGCCCGATCTTGACGCCCACGTCGATGACGTCTTCGACGGGGAGCGGCCCGCCGGCCTTGAGGATCGCCGAGTACGAGCCGCCTTCGCAGTACTCCATGACGATGTACGGCTGCGCGGCCTCGGTGTGGCCGGTGTCGATGATCGAGACGATGTGGGGGTGGTTCGAGACCGCGACGGTGGCCTCGAGCTCTTTTTCGACCGAGTCCGCGGTGGTCATGTCGTCGTCGACGAGCAGGACCTTGACGGCGACCGTGCGGTCGAGGCGCTCCTGGACGGCCGTGTAGACGAACGCGGTCGAACCGTGCGCGACCATCGCGAAGTCGCGGTAGCCGGGGATGGCAGGAGTGGGGGAGCTCAAGGCGAGGGCTTCCTGTCAGGATGCAGCAGACTGTGTTCATGCACGGCTCGCAAGCTTCGCCGTGTCGTCCTGAACAGAGTAGCCCTCGCCTTGAGGGTGCCTCAGATGCGTCCGCTTTGGCCGTTCAGCAGGTTCGCCACCCGGATGAGGCCCAGGTGCGAGTATGCCTGCGGGTGGTTGCCCAGGCCGCGCTCGGCGATCGGGTCCCACTGCTCGGGCAGCAGCCCGGTCGGGCCCGCGCACGCGAGGATCTGCTCGAACAGCTCCTCGGCGTCGGTGCGGCGACCCACCTGCAGGTACGCTTCGGCGAGCCACGCGGCGCAGATGATGAACCCGCCCTCGGTGCCCGGCAGGCCGTCGTCGCGGTGGTAGCGGTAGACCGTCGGGCCCGAGCGCAGCCCGGCCTCGATCCTGAGCACGGTCTTGAGATAGCGCGGGTCGTCCGGCGGGAGCAGCCCGGAGAGGCCGATCCACAGCGACGCGGCGTCGAGGTCGTCGTGGCCGTACGCGGCCGTGTAGGCCCCGGCCTCGTCGTTCCAGCCCAGTTCCAGCACGTTCTTGGCGATCTGGTCGCGCAGCTCGTGCCAGTCGGGGCCGTACTCCATGCCGAAGTGCTCGGCGACCTTGAGCGCGCGGTCCACGGTCACCCAGCACATGACCTTCGAGTACACGTGGTGCCGCGGGGCCTGGCGGGCCTCCCAGATGCCGTGGTCGGGCTCGTGCCAGCGCTTGGCGACGGCCTCGACCATGCTGCCGAGGACCTGCTGCTCGAAGTCCGAGAGGTGCCCGCGGCGCTGCGCGACCGCCTCGACGAGCATCGCCACCGGGCCGAACACGTCCAGCTGGACCTGGTTCGACGCGGCGTTGTTGATGCGCACCGGCCGCGCCCCGGCGTACCCGGGGAGCGTGTCGATGATCGCCTCGGGGCTCGGTGCCATGCCCTCGATGTCGTACAGCGGGGCCAGCCGCTCGGGGTGGCCCGCGGTGCGCTCGAGGATGCCCGCGACCCACGCGAAGTACGACTCGGCCTCCTGCAGGGAGCCGAGGTCGACCAGCGCGTTCGCGGTCATCGCGGCGTCGCGGATCCAGCAGAACCGGTAGTCCCAGTTGCGCACGCCGCCGAGCTCCTCGGGCAGCGAGGTGGTCCCGGCCGCGAGGATCGCGCCCGTGGGCTGGTAGCAGAGGGCCTTGAGCGCCAGCGCCGAGCGGGAGACCATCTCGGTCTCGACGCGCGGGAGCTTGAGCGAGTCCGACCAGTTGCGCCAGCCGGCCTCGGTGGTGCGGCGGCGGACGTTGACGGCGGGCTTCCACTCGTCGAGGTTCGCCGATCCGGCGCGCATCTCGAGCACCAGGGACCCGCCGATCGCGGCGAGGTCGACAACCGCGACGGCCAGCGAGTGCTGCCCGTCGTACTCGATGTGCCACTCCACGCCCGGCGAGCGCAGGCTGATCGGTTCGCGGCCGCCCAGGACGTGCAGGCCGTCGCCGCCGACGGGCTGGAGCTGCACGGGCAGCTGCCCGAACTCCGGCCGCGGCGCGAAGGTGATCTTGACGGGGACCTCGCCGCTGATCTCGCGCACGAGCACGGTGGCGTTGAGGTCGCCGCGGCGCCGCGGCGTCGAGTCGAGCCAGTCGGTGACCGACAGGCCCGGCCAGCGGGTCTCGACGGTCATGGTGCCGGAGACGTAGCGCTGCCCGAGCGGGATGCCGGCGTTGACGGGCTGGACGGTGAAGTGCCCGGCGTGCTCGCCGCCGAGCAGGTCGGCGAAGACCGAGCCGGAGTCCGGCCGCGGGTGGCACATCCAGGTGACGCGCCCGTCAGGGGTGAGGAGCGCGTGGTTGGCGCCGTCGGCGAGCATCGTGTGCCGCTCGATGAGCTGCGCCTGCTCGCCCTGGAGCCAGGCCCGGCGGGTGTCGACGAGGCGCGCGAGGAGCTTCGCGACGTCGGTGGGGTCGCCGATGCGGAACGCGGCGCGGCTGGGCCCGGGGCCGACGCGGACGCCGACGTCCGGGCCGTGCAGGTGCGCAAACGCATTCTCGTCGGTGACGTCGTCGCCCAGGAAGAGGACCGCGGAGGCCCCCAGCTGGTGGCGCAGCTTGTCGAGCGCGTCGCCCTTGTGGGTGGTGACCACGGACAGGTCGATGACGGCCTTGCCCTCGGTGGTGTGCACGCCATCCCATGTGGACGGACCCTCGCGGACGTCCTCGACCGCGCGCATCGCATCCGCTTCGGACGCTTCGCGGACGTGCAGCGCGCACCCGGCCGGCTTCGGCTCGACCCGGGCGCCCTCGTAGCGTTCGGCGATCGCCGACAGCTCGGCCACGAGCTTGTCGCGCAACCGCTGGTCCTCGCTGGAGAGCGCCCGGGTGAAGCCGATGTCGAACTCGGATCCGTGGGATCCGACCAGGTGGATCTCGGACGGTAGGCGGGAGAGCGCCGCCAGGTCCCGCAGCGCCCGGCCGGAGATGACCGCGACCTTCGTCTGCGGCAGGTTCGCCAGCGTCCGCAGGGCCGAGACCGACTCGGGAATCGGCATGGCCTGCGAAGGATCGGTGACGATCGGCGCGAGCGTGCCGTCGTAGTCGCACGCGATCAGCAGCTGCGGAACACGGGCGAGCAGAGTGAGGGCCGAGCGCAGCTCCTCAGAGGAGCTGAAGTCCTCCGGCGCGGGGCCCTCAGGGCGTGGTGCGGTCATCGTGGCGTATCTCTCCAACACCGTCGTTGCGGAAATGTCTGTGCCTGCCGCCCGACCGCCGGGTATCAGACTTCGGCAGGCGGGCTGCCCGGATTGTACGCCGCGCTGCGCTCCGGAACTCCTAGCGCTGTGAGGAAACTGCGCGCCCAGCGACTCACATCGTGCTTGCGCAGATAACGCCTCATGGCGCGCATCCTCTTCATCTTATCGTCGAGGGACGCGTTCGCCGCTGTCACAAATCCGTCTTTCAAATCGGTCAAATCATGCGGATTTACCAGGAACGCCTGCCGCAGATCGCCTGCGGCACCGGCGAACTCGCTCAGGACGAGCGCCCCGCGGTTGTCGATGCGGCTCGCCACGTACTCCTTCGCGACCAGGTTCATCCCGTCGCGCAGCGGGGTCACCGCCATCACGTCGGCCGCCTGGTACAGCGCCGCCAGCTCGTACCGGTCGAAGCTCTGGTGCAGGTAGTGCACCGCCGGGAGCCCGACCTGCCCGTACTCGCCGTTGATCCGCCCGACCTGCCGCTCGACCCGCTCGCGCAGCTTCATGTACTGGTCGACGCGCTCGCGGCTGGGGGTCGCGACCTGGACCATGACCGCGTTCGGCACCTGCAGCCGGCCGTCCTCCAGGAGCTCCCGGAAGGCCTTGAGCCGCTGCTCGATGCCCTTGGTGTAGTCGAGCCGGTCCACGCCGAGGAAGATCGTCTCCGGCTCGCCGAGCTCGGCGCGGATCTCCTTGGCGCGCTGGCGGACCCGCTCGGTGCCCGCGACCTCTTCGTTGTGGGCGGTGTCGATGGAGATGGGGAAGGCGTCGGCGCGCACGAGCCGGTCGTCGACGGTGACGTAGTGCCCCCGCGGCCGGTAGCCGAGGAGGTGCCGGGTGAGCGCCAGGAAGTTCTGCGCCGCGAGCGGGCGCTGGAAGCCGACCAGGTCGGCCCCCAGGAGGCCCTTGAGGATCTCCATGCGGTGGGGGAGCTGCATGAACAGCTCGACCGGTGGGAACGGGATGTGCAGGAAGAACCCGATCCGAAGGTCGGGGCGCCTCTCGCGCAGCATTCCGGGGACGAGCTGGAGCTGGTAGTCCTGGACCCACACGACCGCCCCGGGGGCGGCCTCGCGGGCGCAGACGTCGGCGAACCGCTCGTTGACCTCGTAGTAGGACTTCCACCAGGAGCGGCGGAAGACGCGGGGCTCGACCGCGTCGTGGTAGAGCGGCCACAGCGAGGCGTTCGAGAACCCCTCGTAGTAGCGCAGGACCTCGTTCTCGCTCAGTGAGACCGGCAGGAGCGTGACGCCGTCGGACTCGAAGGCGGCGGGCGCTTCGCCGGCGGTGCCGGCCCAGCCGATCCACGTGCCGTGATTGGCCTGGAGAACGGGTTCGAGGGCGGTGACGAGGCCGCCAGGGGATCGGCGCCAGGTTCGGTTTCCCTCGTCGTCGACCACGGAGTCGACGGGGAGGCGGTTGGCTACGACAATGAAGGATGCGTTGCTCAATTCGGTTTTCCTCCTTTTGACAAGCCTACCGGGACCGGTGAGCGAGCGGCGGCGGTGACGCAGACGGTCCCGCGACGGCCCGATTGGCGGTTACCCGCGCGGACTTGACATCATTGACACCGGTCAGTTCAGTCCAGCTCGTCGCATAGCGAAGGATCAGCGTGGCGCAGTTCATCTACACCTTGGAAAAGGCGCGCAAGGCGCACGGTGACAAGGTCGTCCTCGACGACGTCACCCTGTACTTCAACCCGGGTGCGAAGATCGGCGTGGTCGGCCCCAACGGCGCCGGTAAGTCCAGCCTCCTGCGCATCATGGCTGGTCAGGACCAGGTCTCCAACGGTGAGGCGAAGCTCGCCAACGGCGCGACCGTGGGCATGCTCGCGCAGGAGCCGCCGCTGAACGAGTCGAAGACCGTCATGGAGAACGTGATGGAGGCCGTCGCGGACATCCAGGGCAAGCTCGACCGGTTCAACGAGGTCGCCATGGAGATGGCCACCGACTACACCGACGAGCTCATGACCGAGATGGGCCGCCTCCAGGAGGAGCTCGACGCCGCCAACGCCTGGGAGCTCGACTCGAAGATCGAGCAGGCCATGGACGCGCTGCGCTGCCCGCCCGGCGACTGGCCCGTCACCAACCTCTCCGGCGGCGAGCGCCGCCGCGTGGCGCTCTGCAAGCTGCTGCTCGAGGCTCCCGACCTGCTGCTCCTCGACGAGCCCACCAACCACCTCGACGCCGAGTCCGTGCTCTGGCTGGAGCGCCACCTGGCCTCCTACGCCGGCGCCGTGATCGCCATCACCCACGACCGGTACTTCCTCGACAACGTCGCGGAGTGGATCCTCGAGCTCGACCGCGGCCGCACCTACCCCTACGAGGGCAACTACTCCACCTACCTGGAGAAGAAGGCCGAGCGCATGAAGGTGGAGGGCCGCAAGGACTCCAAGCTCCAGAAGCGCCTCAAGGACGAGCTCGAGTGGGTCCGCTCGAACGCCAAGGGCCGCCAGACCAAGTCCAAGGCCCGCCTCGGTCGCTACGAGGAGATGGCCGCCGAAGCCGAGAAGACCCGCAAGCTCGACTTCGAGGAGATCCAGATCCCGCCGGGCCCGCGCCTCGGCTCCACCGTCATCGAGGTCAAGGACCTGGTCAAGGGCTTCGACGGCGAGACGCTCATCAACGGGCTGGACTTCAACCTGCCGCGCAACGGCATCATCGGCATCATCGGCCCGAACGGCGTGGGCAAGACCACCCTGTTCAAGACCATCGTCGGCCTCGAGAAGCCCGACTCCGGCACCGTGAACATCGGCGGCACCGTCGACATCTCCTATGTGGACCAGAACCGGGCGGGGCTGGACGGCGACAAGTCCGTGTGGCAGGTCGTCTCCGACGGCCTCGACTACCTCATGGTCGGCAAGGTCGAGATGCCTTCGCGCGCTTACATCGCCGCGTTCGGCTTCAAGGGCCCGGACCAGCAGAAGCCCACCAAGGTCCTCTCGGGCGGCGAGCGCAACCGGCTCAACCTGGCGCTCACCCTCAAGCAGGGCGGCAACGTGCTCCTGCTCGACGAACCCACCAACGACCTCGACGTCGAGACCCTCTCGAGCCTCGAGAACGCGCTCCTGGAGTTCCCCGGCTGCGCCGTGGTCATCAGCCACGACCGGGCCTTCCTCGACAAGGTCGCCACCCACATCCTCGCCTGGGAGGGCGACGATGAGAACGGCCTGCCGAAGTGGTTCTGGTACGAGGGCAACTTCGAGGCCTACGAGAAGAACAAGGCCGAGCGGCTCGGCCCCGAGGCCCTGAACCCGCACCGGGTCACCCACCGGAAGCTCACCCGGGACTAGCCGTGGCGCGCTTCAAGACCGATGTCGCCCTGCGCTGGTCGGACATGGACGCCTTCGGGCACGTGAACAACAACCAGTTCATGGTGCTGCTCGAAGAGGCCCGGGTCGCGATGATGTTCTCCGCCGCGGCCGAGTCCGGCATCCCCGGCTTCCGCGAGGGCGTCGTCGTGGCCCGCCACGAGGTGGACTTCCTGCTGCCCGTGGTCGTGCCCGCCGAGGCCCGCGTCGAGCTGTGGGTCGAGCGGATCGGGAACTCCTCGTTCTCGTTCGCCTACGAGCTCATGGCGAACGACAAGCTCGCGCTGCGCGCCAAGACCGTGATGGTGCCGTTCGACACCGCCAGCCAGCGGCCCCGGCGCCTCACCGCCGAGGAGCGCGTCTACCTCGAGCAGTGGACCGACTGAAGCTGCGGTGACCGACCTCCGATGACCGATCCGACCACCGCCGGGGACGACGCGGCCTTCGCTTCCCGCGCCGCCAGGCTCGACCCCGACACCCTCGTGCTCGCGCAGGGCGGCCGCCTCTGGGCCGCCCTGCCCTTCGGGGTCCTCGCCGTCCGCGAGGCCTCGGGCTCCGCGCTCGCCGACGGCGACAGCGCCTTGCCCGACGGCGTCTACCGCGCCGGCGACCTCGCGGCAGGCACGGCCGCGCCCCGACTCGCGGCCGAATGGCGCGGGCGGCTCCCAAAGCAGCCGTGGACGACCGTCGAGACCGTCCCGGCCGCCGACATCGCCGAGATCGACCGCAAGGCCGCCCAGGCCCTGCGGGAGCGGCGCGGCCAAGGAGTGGGCGACCGGCGCCTGCGCGACGCCATGCTCGACCACGTCACCCTCCGCGTCGAACACGACGGCCGGATCTACCCGGTCGAATTCCGGCTCGTGGCAGGGCTGTGCCGCATGGGCTTCCTCGGCGAGGATCCGGTGCGGGTCCTCAAGGCGGGACGGCGCATCGGCCTCGCCGGGACCTACGGCACCGTCTGGGACCGCGACCGCGGTCTGCCGATGTTGTGACCGATTCAGAACACTGAGTGACCGTCACACGATCGGTGACGGATACCCGACGTCCGGAGGATGGGACGTCCCTTCCTGTTCTGATACATATGAAACCGGTGACAGTACCCCGTTCGCGCCTGCGAACAAACGCGCGACGGTTCATACTTTCGGTCAGGATTGGTTGACGGTTGTGCCATGTCAGTGGCGAGCCCTAGTCTGCTCACTGCAACACGACGTAACTTGGCTATGCCCCGCGAAGCACGACCAATCGCACCAATGGTTCAGCCCAGCATGAATGCCAACGTATTACCCAACACTGCCAGTGATTCGCATTTTGGGTGGGAAGGCGGACAACACCATGGCATGGTGGCGCAGCAGAAAACGCGACGCACAGCAAGAGTCGACCGCCGAGGCGGTCGCCGAAGCCGACAGCGAGCTCGGCGGAGCCGCCGAGCGCGCCCAAGCGCGCGGCAGCCAGCCGAGCGCGGTCCCGAACCCCCGCGCCGAGCGGCACGAGGACCCCGAGGTCGACACTGAAGCGCTCGAGATCGACCTCGAGTTCGCCTCCCGCGAGCTGCGTCACGAGCTCACCGCGGAGCAGCTCCTGCTCGGCCCCGAGCGCGAGCAGATCTCCGAGGTCGACCGCTGGCACCTCATCAAGCGGGACCTCGAGGAGATCGACCCGGAGTTCATCAGCGACCTGGAACAGATCGCGGCCGACGCGGTCGCCCAGGAGACCGACGAGGCCGCGCCGCTCGACTCGGACCGCATCATCGCGGCCCTGAAGAACCTCGACATTCGCTACCTCGTCGACGAGAACGGCGGCATCGTGGCCCTCTGGGAGCGCCACATCGTCCAGGTCCGCGCCGAGGGCCCTGACGCCGACATCCTGGTGCTGCGCGCCCGCGCCTACCAGACCGTCCCCCGCGAGTGGGCCGAGCGCGGCTACGCGGCCATGAACGAGTGGAACCGCACCCGCAGGTTCCTCAAGGCCTACCTCGGCGAGCCGACCGACTCGGGCGCGCTCCCGGTCTTCGGCGAGATCCAGGTCCCCGTCCGCCCCGGCATCACCACCGCCCTGCTCGAAGAGCTCATCGACTGCGGCACCGCGATCTCGGGCACGTTCGTGGAGTGGCTCGAGGGCGAACTGCTCTGAACCCTGCCGGTCTGACCGTCGCGTCCGCCGCCCCGGGCTCCGAAAGGAGCCCGGGGCGGCGCTTTTGCGCAGGTGCGAACGGCTTTCGACCGGTACGATCATGAGGAACCCCCACCTCCAAATTGGATAGGAGACCCCATGGACCCCGCACCCCAAGGCTCGCGACCCCCCGCCGCACCCGCCCCGGCCTCACCGAACGCCGACCCCGAAGCGCCGCAAGCGGAAGCCACCGCCAAACTCCCCGCTCCTTCGGTCTTCACCGGCGAGAACGACGCGACCGTGAAGGTCGTTCCGGGCACCGCCTCGCAGCCCCCTGCAGTGCCCGCACCCTCCGCGTTCGAAAAGGACGACGACTTCCTCACCGAGACCCAGGCGCCCACGGTCGCCCCGGGAGCGGTGCCCCCGGCACCGGTCTCCTCGACCGGCGCCATGCCGCAGACGACCCTCCCGTCGCCGGTGGCCCCGCCCGCCCCCGCCTACGCGATGACCCCGCCCCCCATGGGATCTCCGGGCGGAGCGCTGCCCGCCCCGCCCGCCATGCCGACCGGTCCCGCGCCGCTTCCCCCGGCTCCGCGCAAGCCCCGCAACCAGGGCGCGATCACGTTCGCGGTCATCGCGATCGTGCTGTTCATCGCCGCCGCGGCCTTCGGCATCCTCTACTCCGAGAAGGCGAACGACTTCTCCGACCAGGCCGACCGGCTCGCGGCCGCCGAGGCCGAACGCGACGAGCTCGACGCCGCGAAGACCGAGCTCGAGGACGAGATCGTCGCCCTCCAGCTGGAGCGCGACAACCTCCAGGCCGACTCGGAAGCCCGGCAGGTCTGCTCCGACGCGCTCGACGTCCTCATCGCCGACGAGTACCCGGGCACCGTCGACAGCCTCGAAGACCTCGCCAGCGCCGAATACCTGGCCTGGGCCGAAGCCCACGACGAGCTCTACCGTGAAGTCGAACGGCAGTGCCTCGTCTGATCTGACGCTGGTACGACGACGGAGCGGCGGGTCTCCCCGCCGCTCCGTCTCGCGTCTGGTGTCTTGAGTTCTAGGCGTTCCGCGTGCTGCTCAGATGCTTCACGCGTTCCGCATGAAGTCCGCGGCCCGCTCCATGTACTCCCACATGACCTTGTCGTACTCCGGCGGCAAGGCGACCTCGTCCATGGCGTGGCGCATGCAGCGAAGCCAGGCGTCGCGCTCGCGCTCGCCGATCGTGTAGGGCGCGTGGCGCATCCGCAGGCGCGGGTGGCCCCGCTCCTCCGAGTACGTGTGCGGCCCGCCCCAGTACTGCTCGAGGAACATCTTCAGCCGCCGGGCGGCCGGGGCCAGGTCCTCTTCGGGGTACATCGGCCGCATGATCGGGTCGTCGGCGACCTGCGCGTAGAACGCGTTCGTCAGGCGCTCGAAGGTTTCCTCGCCGCCCACGGCCTCGTAGAAGGACTGCGTGGGCGCAGGCTGTCCGGTCGGGGTCAAGGCGACCACGGCGCGCGGGCTGTCACTAGGCATCTCCCAATCGTGCCAAGGGCGGGACCGACTGGAAAGCCCATCCGGCGCGCGTCACACCGAATGGGCCGCACATCACCTAAGCGGTCGTCCCGGCCGCCCCGGGAGCACCAGCGGCCCCGCCGTTCGCGACGGTCCGGGGCACGTAGATCCGGCCGGCCGACGCGAGGTCGATGATCCCGGCCGCCCGCAGCGCCTCGGTCACCCGCAGTCGCAGCTCGCGGCCGGCCGCCCACTGCTTGTCCGAGGTGGTCCGCACGCCCAGGCGCACCTTGATCTCGTCGATCGTCATCTCGATCGGGCCGAGGTACTCCGGCTCCTTGAGGATGTGCTCGCTCCACTCCTCGTCCTCGACGAAGCCCTCGGCGACCTGCGTGATGATCTCCCCGGCCCGGTCGATGTCCGCCGTCGGCGGCAGCGGCGTGTCCACCACCACGTACGCCCAGCTCTGGCTGGAGTTGCCGACCCGCAGGATCTGGCCGTTGCGCACGTACCACAGCGTCCCGTCGAGCGACCGCAGCGTGGTGACGCGCAGGCCCATGTCCACCACGGTGCCCGTGGCGTCGCCGACGTCGACGTTGTCGCCCACGCCGTACTGGTCCTCGATGAGGATGAAGATCCCGGCCAGGTAGTCCTGCACGAGGTTCTGGGCACCGAAGCCGATGGCGATGCCGGCGATGCCCGCGCTGGCGAGGATCGGCGCGAGGTTCACGTTGAAGGCGCTGAGGACCAGCATGAACGCGACGGAGAAGATGACGATCCCGGCGACGTGCTGGAGCACGCCGGTGAGGGTCTCGGCGCGCTTCTCGCTGCGGTCGCCGAGGAGCTCGTCGCGGCGGGCGTTGCCCGAGCCGAGCTTGTCCGCGAGCTCGGCGATCGACTGCGGGCCCTTGATGGAGGTGACCTGCTTGATGATGCGGCCGATGGCGCGGTTGACGAGCCAGCGGAGGAAGAGGGCCGCCAGGACGATGAGCAGGACCTGCCCGATCTTGTCCAAGACCGCACCGCCGTCGACGGCGAAGCCCTCGCTCTTGGTGATGCTCCACAGCATCGAGCACGAGTTGAAGCCCGCGTCGCAGGGCGAGGCCTCCTCGGTGGCGGCAAGCAGTTCCACGTTCGTCCTTCTCAAGGTCATGAGGGCGCGGCCGCAGTGTTCACAGGCCGCGCGCACCCTTGCCGACGGCCGTCCCATGCGGCGTCGCCTCGGGTTCGCACAGACGATATTCGCGCGTCATTCAAGATCCCACGGAACCAGGGTGCAATTTTCTGAGATTTAGGTCAAACTTGACGGGACCGATGGCTTGGAGGTACGTCACCGTGATAGGTCCTCGACATAGGAGCGCTCTCGACAGCGACCCCGCCCCAGGGATGCTCCCGAATCTCTTCACGCACCATGCGCCCGCGCTGGGCTCCGCCCTCGTCCTCAACCAGAGTTACGAGCCTCTGTGCGTGATACCAGTCAAGCGGGCGGCAGTGCTGCTGCTCACTCGGAAGGCCGAAACCGTCACTCCTGGTGACGGTTTTCTGCGCTCGGAATCCATGCACATTCCCGTCCCCTCGGTGGTCCGCCTCAACCGGTACGTGCCGATTCCGAGGCAGGTCGGGGCCAGCCCTTCGCGGCGCGGCGTGTTCGCCCGCGACGACTGGCGCTGCGTGTACTGCAACGCCTCGGCCGAGACCATCGACCACGTGGTGCCCCGCTCGCGCGGCGGGACGCACACGTGGGACAACGTCGTGGCGGCGTGCGCCCCCTGCAACCACCGCAAGAGCGACAAGACCCTGGCCGAGCTCGGCTGGCGCCTCCCTCGGGTGCCCCGGCCGCCCTCGGGCTGGCAGCTGCGCGGCTTCCGCGGCCAGCGCCGCCCCGACCCGGCCTGGGAAGCCTGGCTTCCCAAGCACGGAAAGGAGCGCGCCCGGCTCTCTTAGGGGCCGCCATCGGACGTGCGGGGCCCGTCGCCGGTCGTGAGACCGACGGCGGGCCCCGTTCGCGTGCATGCCCCTCCGCACCAACGCATCACGGGCATGTGCGACCGGGTGCACCGGAGTTACCACCTGCGGCGATGTGAGGGGCGTAATTGGATTAGTCTGAGGGCCATGGTCAAGGCGCCCGCCCGCCGACCCGGACACGACCGGGCGGCGGCGCCCGCTAACCAGCCGCAACGAAGCGGGGTGTCGGCGCCCGCATGCCGACCACCCTGTACCTGCATTTAGGGGAGCAACATGACGTTCCAGGACTGGCTGATACTGTTCGGCGCCCCGATCCTGGTTGTGGTCGCGGTCTTCGCCGTGATCTTCCTGCGGCACCCGCGGCCGCAGTCCCGCTACCGCGCGGGTGAGCCCTACAACTTCAAACCGGTGTGGTTCGTCGCCCGCAATGGCGCGGTGGCAGGCGAGTCCGGCTTGGCCGAACTCGAGTCGGGCGCCCACGGCGCCGCGACCGTCGCCAGTGGACCCAAGGGAGGCTCGCATGGCAAGTGGTAACCAGGTGGTCATCGTCGAGGGCGTCGACAAGAGCCCCGAGGAGGTCCAGCCGGCCGTCCTCGAAGGCCCCTTCGACACCCGCGAGCTGCTGCACATCGACGAGGCCCTGTCCGTGGCCGAGCGCGACGGCGGCGGCCTCCACTACAGCGTCTACGTCGGCCCGCTGCACGACCCGGTCCGCGGCGCGGCCGAGGCCCTGCACGACAAGCTCGCCGACCCGGACCGCTCGATCCTCATCGCCGTCTCGCCCGAGCAGCGGCAGCTGGAGATCGTGACCGGCAAGCTCGCCCAGGAGAAGATCCCGGACCGCTCCGCGGCCCTCGTGGTCTTCTCGATGGAGGCCGCGTTCGGCGCCGGCCAGCTCGCCGGCGGCATCATCACCGGCCTGCGCATGCTCGCGGAGACCGCCGCGAGCCGCTAGACCTCGACATGCGACGAAGGCCCGGAAGCCGCGGCTTCCGGGCCTTCGCGCTGCTACTTCGACTTGCCGGTCTCGGCCGGGAACTGGCGCTTGAGCAGGTCCTCGGCCTCGGTGAGCTCGAGCTTGGAGATGAACTCGACCCACGAGAGCGAATCGGCGACGGTCTCGCGGATCGACAGGATCGTCGTCCCCGGGATGCGCATCGTCAGGGTCGCGGGGGAGCCGATCTGCTTCTGGGCCAGGACCGCCTCGGTCGGCTGGCCGTTGAGGCCCTTCGCGAGCTCGAACACCGCCGACTCGTTCTCCTTGGCCTTCGGCACCCATTCCATGTCGCGCTTGAGCATCAGGGCCGCGCCGACGGTCTTGCCGCCGGACTCGCCGCTGTAGGTGAGCACGATCCGGTTCGCGTCCCCGCGCGCGCTCGACAGGCTCCACGCCGTGTCGACGACGTCCACGAGCTGGCCCTGGAAGCGCCGCACCGAAGTGCGCGCCTGCTTGGCCTGGCGCCGGTCCGCGAGCGGCTTCGCCACGACCCGGAACGCCACGACGAGCACCGCGAGGACGAGCACGCCGATGCCCACCGCGGCCACCTCGTGCAGCCCGGCGTCGAGCGACCAGATGATCGACATCGGCACGAGCACGCCCGAAGCGAGGCCCAGGAGCGGCTTGAGCCAGAACGGCCCGTTCCCGCCCGGCATGCGCAGCGGCGCCATCAGCCCGATCACGGCCGCCGTGACCAGCGCGATCCCCGTGAGCTCCGGCGCGGGCACGTCGTAGCGGCGCAGCCAGTCCACGGCCCACCAGGCCATGAAACCGGAGCCGATGAGCACGGTCGGGATGAGCAGCACGACGGCGAACATCAGCTGCTGGGGCTGCGGCCGGGTGCGCGAGGCGAGCACCGGCCCGAGGAGCAGGAGCGGCAGGACGATCCCGAACAACGCGACCAAGGTGGCGCTCAGGACGGCCACCGGCAAAAGCGCGGACAAGGCGGCTCTTCTCCTCTTCTGTGTCCGGGTCGGCGCGGGCGGGCACCGGGGGGTGGAACACGGCGAGCTTACCAACGGCGTGAGAAGCGCTCAGGGCTCCGGGACCTTGCACGGCGGTCCCGGAGCCCTGACGCGGTTTGATCCGAGGCTAAGCGGACTTGTCCAGTTCACGGCCCTTCAGGGCGCGGGCCACATCGGCCCGGCCCTCGGCGACGCCGCGCTTGACCGGCGCGGGCCGGTCCTCGGCGAGCCACGCGTCGAGCGCCTCGAGGGTCTCGGTCTCGATCAGGTTCGACGGGAACGCGAGCTTGGAGAACTCGACGGCCTGCTGGGCGCCCAGCTTCTCCCACAGCTCCGGCACCGCGTCCAGGTACGGGCGCAGGTACGGGCGCACCAGGTCGGCCTGGTCGAGCGGCGCGAAGCCGAGCATCGAGGACCGGCGGACCCAGTTCTCGGAGTTCGGGTCGGTGATCCGCTCCCAGGCGCGCTGCTTCGCTTCCGCGTTCGGCACGACCGCGCGGGCAATGATCGCCAGGCGCTGGCCGTCGGCGGTCGAGTCGCGGTCGAGCTCGGTGTCGATGGCGTCCTCGGGGACCGCGCCGTTGCCGACGAGCCCGGTGAGCAGCGCCCACCGCAGGTCGGCGTCGACGGCCAGGCCCTCGGGGACCTCGCGGTCCTCGAGCCACCCGGCGATGCGGGCCAGGTCGGCCTCGGATCGCGACGCGGACGCGTAGGCCTTCGCCCACGACCGCTGCGGGTCCGAGCCCGGCGCGGCGGCCTCCATCGCGGCCTTCGCGGCCTGCGCCCAGGACTCGCGCAGCGCGGCCCGGTGCGCGGGGTCGGCGTAGGCGAGCGCCCCGGCGACCTGCCGCTGCGCGACGGTGACGATGTTGATGTCCGTCTCGGTGGTGAGGCTCTTGGTGCCCAGCGCCACGAACTGCGTCGCGGAGAGCTCGGCGTCGCGAAGCATGTCCCACGCGGCGGCCCAGATCAGGGCGCGGGCGAGCGAGTCCTCGAGCGCCGAGGTGTGCTCGACGGCCGTGGCGAGGCTCCGCTCGTCCAGGCGCAGCTTCGCGTACGTCAGGTCGTCGTCGTTGAGCAGCAGCAGGTCCGGCTGCTTCACGCCTGCGAGCGCCGCGATCTCGGTCGCTTCACCGGTGACGTCCACTTCGATCCGGTCGCGGCGCACGAGCGCGCCGCCCTCGAGGTCGTAGAGGCCGATCGCGATGCGGTGCGTGCGGTGGGTCGGGTGCTCGGCCGGGACCTCCTGCAGCACGGTCACCTTGGTGTAGTTGCCCTCCGCGTCGACCGCCACGTCGGGACGCAGGGTCGAGACGCCCGCGGTGCGCAGCCACGTGTCCGCGAAGTCCTTGAGCGGCTTGCCGCTCGCGGCCTCCAGCTCGCCGAGCAGGTCCTGGAAGACCGCGTTGCCGAACTGGTGCTTCTCGAAGTAGGCGCGCAGCCCCGCCAGGAACGGCTCGATGCCGACGTACGCGACGAGCTGCTTGAGGATCGAGGCGCCCTTGGAGTAGGTGATGCCGTCGAAGTTGGCCTGGATCTCCTCGGTGTCGCCCGCGGCGGTGTACACCGGGTGCGTGGTCGGCTGCTGGTCGGCGCCGTAGCCCCAGTTCTTGCGGGCCGAGAGGAACGTGGTCCACGCGCCGTCGAACCGGGTGGCCTCGACGTTCGCCCAGTGGCTGGCCCACTCCGCGAAGGACTCGTTGAGCCACAGGTCGTCCCACCAGCGCATGGTCACGAGGTCGCCGAACCACATGTGCGCCATCTCGTGCAGGATCACGTTCGCGCGCTGCTCGAGCTCGAAGTCGGTGACCTGGGAGCGGAACAGGAACGAGGCCTCGGCGATCGTGATGCAGCCGAAGTTCTCCATGGCGCCGAAGTTGTACTCGGGGGCGAAGACCTGGTCGTACTTCGGCAGCGGGTAGCGGACCCCGAAGTGCTCGTGGAAGTGGTCGAAGCCCTGGCGGGTGACCTCGAAGACCCCTTCGGGGTCGAGGTAGTCCTTCATCGACTGGCGGCAGTACAGGCCCAGGTCGATCCCGTCGTGCTCCTCGTGCACCCCGAAGTACGGGCCCGCGCAGATCGCGGTGATGTACGGGCTCATCCGCACCGACTGCTCGAACAGGGTCACCTTGAGGCCGATCTCGTCGACGACGGTCTCGGACTCGGCCGGCATGTTCGAGATGACGGTCCAGTGCTTGGGGGTGCGCACCTGGAATGTGAAGGCGGCCTTGAGGTCGGGCTGGTCGAAGCAGGCGTACACGCGCTGCGCGTCGGCCACCTCGAACTGCGAGTAGAGGTACGTCTCCTTGTCGACCGGGTCGACCATGCGGTGCAGGCCCTGCCCGTCGGTCGAGTACGCGCAGACCGCGTTGACGACCAGTTCGTTCTCGGCCGCGAGGCCGGTGATCTTCAGCCCGGCCTTGGGGTCGAAGGCCGTGAGGTCGACGGGCTCCCCGTTGAGGTAGGCGTCTTCGATGCGCTCGGCGGCGATCTCGATGAACGTCTCGGCACCCGGTTCGGTGCAGGAGAACTTGACGGCGGTGCGCGAGCCGAAGGTGTCGCCCTGCTCGTGCCCGGTGAGGTCGAGCTCCACGGTGTAGGACTCGACGTGGAGCAGCTCAACGCGTCGCTGAGCCTCGTCTCGAGTGAGAATGTGCGTTGCCGCCACAATGCCTCCAGTCAGGGTTCGGATATGAAAGAAGTGTGTCACATCTCGGGAGTTCACTCGGCGGCCACGTCGCCGACGAACAGGGTCGATTACGCTCGTGGCGTGACTGCTGCACACCCGATCGACCAGGCCTGGCTTTCCACCGGGAGCACTGGTGCGAAGAACTACGACGAGTTCCCCGACGAAACCGAGATCACCCGGATCATCGAGGCGAACCCCGCGTCCATGCTGGGCGTCGAGATGCCCGCCCACACGCCCGAAGCGGTGGCCGCGGGCCTGACGTTCGAGCAGGCCCTCCCGGCCGCCGCCGAACGCCTCGCCGCGCTCAAGGAAGCCGGGCGCTTCGCCGCGTTCGGCGACGTGGCCGTGGCCTACCGGATCTCCGGCGGCGAGGAGCCCACCGCGTACGGCGTGTTCTGCCTCGTCGACACCGCCGAGATCTCCTCCTCCGCCGAGGAGCCCGGCAAGGTCATCCGCAACGAGGACGTCTTCATCGAGAAGGTCAAGCAGCGCAACGAGCTCAACCAGCGCCTGCGCCACCTCCTCAGCCCCGTCCTGCTGCTCCAGTCGAGCCGCGGCGAGGAGCTGCACGCCGCGATCGAGACCGCGATCGCCGGCGCCGGCGAGCCCGTCGCCAAGGACGTGGACGAGGCCGGGCGCTCGCACGAGATCTGGGCGATCGGCGGCGACGCCGGCGAGGCCCTGACCGCGCTGGCCGGGGACGGCGACCTCATCGTCGCCGACGGCAACCACCGCTCGCTCGCCGCGCAGGTCGGCGAGCTCGACCGGTTCCTCGCGGTCATCACCACCCCGCAGTCGGTCGTGATCCGCCCCTACCACCGCCTCGTCAAGGGCCTGCCCGGCTCGGCCGCGCAGCTGGTGGAGCAGATCGGCCAGATCGGCGCCTCGGTCATCGAGACCGACGGCCCCCCGGAAACCCCGGCCGAGGGCGGCACCGTGGTCGTCTACGGCCAGGGCCGCACCTGGGAGATCGCGTTCCCCGCAGTGGAGGGCTCGGTCGTGGACCGGCTCGACCACACGCAGGTCGAGAACGAGGTCTTCACCGGACTGCTCGGCTGGGACGCGGGGGACAAGCGCATCACGTACGTGGGCGGCGACTACCCGGCGTCGTGGCTCGCCGAGCAGGTGGACGCGGGCAAGGCCGACCTGGCGATCCTCATCGCCCCGGTCACGGTCCCCGACTTCATCGACGTGAACCTCCAGCGGCTCAAGATGCCGCGCAAGTCCACCTGGTTCGTGCCGAAGGCGCGCGCCGGTCTCGCCATCGTCGAGCTCCCGAAAGGCTAAGGTCCCATCGTGCGCATTTATCTCGCCTCCGACCACGCGGGCCTCGAACTCAAGGACCACCTGGTGAAGCACCTGGGCGGCCGAGGCTTCGAGGTCGTCGACGTGGGCCCGCACCAGTACGACGCCGAGGACGACTACCCGCCGTTCTGCCTCAACGCCGCCTCGCAGGTCGTGGCCGACAAGGGCAGCCTCGGCATCGTGATCGGCGGCTCCGGCAACGGCGAGCAGATCGCCGCGAACAAGGTCCCGGGCTGCCGCGCGGCCCTGGCCTGGAGCGTGGAGACCGCCAAGCTCGGCCGCCAGCACAACGACGCGAACGTGGTCGCCATCGGCGGCCGCATGCACTCGCTCGAGGAGGCCACCAGCTTCGCCGACGCGTTCGTGGACGAGGCCTTCTCCGGGGCCGAGCGCCACCAGCGCCGCATCGACATGCTCACCGAGTGGGAGGCCACTCACGAGCTGCCCGAACTGCCTTAAGACGCAACACCGTCGAAGGGCCCGGGGCGAATGCCCCGGGCCCTTTCGCGTCGGCGAAAACCAGGCGAATTCGGAAGATCGCATCTAGAGATATTGGACGCCTGTTGGTAGCGTCGACACATGTCCAAGGGTTTTCGCGTTCTCCTCCAGATCTTTCAGACGATCGGTCTGCTCGGAACCTTGCTGTTCCTCACCGCTTCGCTCCTGTGGTACATCGCCGACTTCGACCTGACCGGCCTCGCCGAGGACTCGGCGCCGGTCGAGCTGTGGGCCATCGGGTTCGGCGTGCTCACTCTGGCGCTCTCGCCCGCGCTCTGGTCGCTCTCCCGTGCGGGCGGCCAGGTTGCCGCACCCGTCTCGACGGGCAGCTTCGACCGGGTCGCGTTCGAACCCGTCGTCTCGCCGAAACCGCAGCAGCCCGGCGGCGTGTTCGAGCCGATGAACGCGAGCCAGGCGCCCGCCCCGCCCGCCAGCTCGTACGGCCAGCCCTCCGCGGGCGGCATCACCCCGGCCTCCTCGCCGCAGGCCGGCAGCCCCTGGAACCCCGGGCGCTGAGCCCGCGGACCCCGCGCCGGGTTGTCAGCTGAGACGATGCGAACAGCACCGCCTCTGGGGGCCGTGGAAGGTGGATTCCGGGCGTTACGCTATTGGCTCGGATCTATTCATCGCGAAGGACCACCTCATGTCGCACGCCACCGTCGACCTCGTCTGCGGACCGGCCGACCCCCTGCCGGGGTCAGAGCAGAGCTACCGGCTGACCGGCCTGCTCGGCTCGGGCGGGCAGGCCGACGTGTACCAGGCCGTCCGCGTCTCCGCCGGGGTCGCCTCGGCGCCGCTGAGCGTCAAGGTCCTGCGCCTCAACCCCCATGACACCCGCGAGCACCAGTTCCGCTCCTGGGACAAGGGCGACGCGGTCCTCATGGACCTCCACGGCCGCGACGTGGGCTCGATCTGCCGCCGCATCGACGCGTTCTACGGCCGCCTGCCGCACCCGCCCGGCCAGGCCCCGCAGGGCGAGCCGGTGCCGTTCCAGGTCCTCGAGTACCTGCCCGGCCACGACCTGCGCCAGCTCCTGCAGTGGCGGCTCGGCCGCGTCGACGCCGCGCGCACCCTCAAGTCCGTCGCCGAGGTCATGCGGGCCATGCACCACCCGCCCACGGGCGCGCACCCCGTCCTGCACATGGACCTCAAGCCCGCGAACGTGATCATCGGCCCCGACGGCTCGGCGAAGGTCATCGACTTCACCGGCGCCCGCTACTACACGCCCGCGCACCTGACCACCATCGCGTACACCCGCGAGACCGCCGGGCCCGAAGCGCACCAGGGGAGCGTCGGCCCCGCCTACGACGTGCACGGCTTCGGCTCGATCGCGTTCTACCTCGTCACGGGCGCGAGCGCCCGCACCGACTCGCCCGGCCAGGAGCAGTCGGTGCCGTGGGCGCGGCTGCGCAAGCACCCGGTCCTGGAGTCGAACCCGCGCCTGCGCGAACTCTTGACCGCGCCCCTCGACGACAACCCGGACAACCGGCCGCGCACCGAGGAGCTGCCGCGCTGGATCGGCGAGCTGTGCGCCGTCGTCTCCCGCTCGAACCTCCCCGACCTCGGCGTCGACTGGAACACCCAGCACCAGGGCGGCCCGCACTCGATGCCGATCGGCGGCACCCCGATCGACTCCGCCGCGACCCGCCGCCTCGACCTGGCGCCCCCGCCGCTCGCCGCGCCCACGCAGGTGACGCCCGCTTCAGCGCCGCCCGCCGACAGCACCCGCGTGATGGCCGACGGCACCCGCGTCATGGAGGCCGGCGTGCCCCCGCAGAGCCCGGCCCCGCAGGAGAAGCCGGTCGCCGGCCGCGTGCGCGTGCCCGGCCAGAACGAGCGCCCCGACGCCTACTCGCCCGGCCGCTCCGCCGGGCCGTCCCCCGAGCGCGGCCCGCTGCCGCGCCTCAAGCTCGCCACCGACCCCGAGGAGCCGAGCGAGCGCGAGCTCGACAAGGCCGACCGGCCGCCGCTGCTCGGCCCGCCCGGATCGCTCTCGAAGGGCTTCGAGCTCTCCGTGATCGGCGCCTTGTTCTCGCTCATCATGTGGCTCATCTGGGCCCTCCAGCAGGGCATGGAGACGCTCGGCAGCCAGGTCTTCAGCTACCTGTTCGTGCTCGCCGTGGCCGTCGGCGTGTTCTTCCTGATCCGCGTCGCGGGCGGCATCCTGTGGGGCCGCTGGCTGCACGCCAAGCGCAAATCTGCGCGCCTCGCGCACCTCGCGACCGGCGTCTTCCTGTTCATGGTCGGCATGAGCTACCTCGACCAGCTCAGCTGGTCCTGGATCTCGCTCGACTTCGGCTGGTTCGACTGGATCACCGATCTTTTCGGAGAGTAGCGAAATCGGCACGATGCGGGAGGTTTCACGACTTCCCATGGAAGTTCGAGTCTTTCTCCAGCGCTTCCGAAGTGATCGCGCCTACCATTTCCGGTAATGAACGCCGCGGGAGTCTTGCCTGATTTTCCGATTCCCGCGGTGCAACCGCCGAGGGCGGATCACGCGTCTATGTAGACGACAAGATCCCCCTGGAAACCGGAAAGGCATTGAGATGACCGCATTGACATCGGTCGGTGCCGCAGCTCTTACCCCTGAGCAGCGTGAAGCCTTCGATCGCGACGGCTATCTGATGATCCGCGGCGCGCTCGACGCCGCTGAGATCCAGCGTTGCAACGACGCTCTGGACCGCGTGTACGAGCTCGAGAGGGAAGCGGGGCGCCTGAGCCCCGAAGGCGCGATGCACCGCCTCGACGCCGTCACTTCCTGCCCGGAACTCGCGTTCCTCCTCAACCACCCCAAGACCTTCCACTACGTGTGGTCGATCCTGGGCTGGAACTTCCACGTCTACCACTCGCACGTGGACAAGCACCCGCCGATCGAGGGCAAGCGCCCCTTCCGGTTCGAATGGCACCAGGACGGCGGCCGCCAGAACCGCGAGACCGAGACCGACCCGCGCCCGCGCCTGTCCGTCAAGCTCGCCTACTTCTTCACCGACCTGACCGAAGAGGGCCGCGGCAACACCAAGATCATCCCCGGCTCCCACAAGTGGAACCGGATCGACGGCCCGCCGCGCCGCGACATGGAGTGGCCCGACCCCGAAGGCGCCATCGAGGTCACCGGCAACGCCGGCGACGTCATGTTCTTCGACCGCCGCATCTGGCACGCCCGCAGCGACAACTACTCGGACCTGACCCGCAAGGTCGCGTTCTTCGGGTTCACGCCGCGCTGGATCCGCGCCCGCGACATCGTCGACCACCTGCCGAACGAGCCGTGGTGGAACGACCTCGACCCGGTGCAGCAGCAGATGCTCGGCGGCCACATGGCCACCGGCGACCACGGCTGGGGCCACTGGCCGAAGGAGACGCCGCTGTACAACTGGCTCGCCGAGCGTGACCTCCTCGACCCGGATTACCCGCCGCTGCGCCCGTAAGGGCCCGCACGTGGCAGGCTGGCCGCATGAGCACCACTGACCTCGCCCGCGACATCTTCAACCGCTCGCACCTGACCGGGGAGTTCACCCTCCGGTCCGGTGTGGTCGCGCACGAGTACTTCGACAAGTACCTGTTCGAGTCCGACCCGGTCCTGCTGCGGCGCATCGCCGAAGCGCTGGCGCCGCTGGTGCCCGCGCACGGCGTGGACGCGCTGGCCGGGCTCGAGACCGGCGGCATCCCCATCGTGACGATGCTGTCGCAGGTGACGGGGCTTCCGGCCCTGTTCGTGCGCAAGGAGGCCAAGACGTACGGCACGTGCCGTCTGGCCGAGGGCGGCGAGGTCGAGGGGCGGCGACTGTTCATCGTGGAGGACGTGATCACCTCGGGCGGCGCCGTGCTCGACGCCGTGGCGGAGCTGCGGAACCGGGGCGGGATCGTCGAGGGCGGCCTGTGCGTCATCGACCGCGAGTCGGGCGGCCTGAAGAACCTCGCCGAGATCGGCGTGACGATCCGGCCGCTGTTCACGATGACCGAGCTGAAGTCGGCAGGGGCGAACTAGCGCCATACGGAGGAGGGCCGGACGGGTGACCGTCCGGCCCTTCGCCTCATCTCGCCCAGAGCCAGATCTCGGTCCCCTTGGGGTGCTCGCTGCCGGCGTCGAGAGACTGCTCGAAGACCGTCCCGGTGAACCAGATCTGCGCGGTCTTGACGGTGAACCCGAGGCTTTCGAGCTCCTCGGTGGCCTGCTCGATGTCCATGCCGACCACGTCGGGGATCTCGACGGGCTCGGGGCCGTCGCTGATGACGAGGTCGACGGTGTCGCCGGGCCCGGCCGGGGCCTCGCCCGCGGGGGTCTGCGAGATGACGAGCCCCGCGTCGATGGTGTCGCTGTGGCTGCGGGTGACCTCGCCGATCTCCAGGCCCTCGGTCGTGATGTCCGAGCGGGCGTCGTCTTCGCTCTTGCCCACCACGTTCGGGACGGTGAGCGGCGGGAACCCGTCGGAGACGAAGACCGTCACCGGGGTCCCGGCCTTGACCTCTTCACCCGCCGGAGGATCGGTGCGGGTCACCTCGCCCGCCCTGATGTCGACGCTGTACTCGTGCTCGACCTCGATCTCGGCGTTGAACTTCGAGAGCTCTTCGCGGGCCTTGTCCTCGGGGAGCCCGGCGAGGTTCGGCACCTGGTACCGCTCGGGCCCTTGCGAGACGACCACGGTGATAGTGGAGCCGCGGCGGATGCGGTCGCCCACACCGGGGTCCTGCGAGACGATCCCGCCCACGGGCACGCTCTCGCTGTAGCCGTCGACGATCTCGACCTCGAAGCCCGCCTCTTCGGCGAACGCCTCCACGGACTCCCGCGACTGGTCGAGCAGCGACGGCGCGGCCGTGTACCGGCCGATGCCGATCCACCATCCGGCCGCGGCGACGCCGACGAGCAGCGCCACGATGAGGCCGAGCGTGAGCAGCGCCTTCCACGACCGCTTGGCCTTCGGCGGATCCACGACCATCGTCGTCTGCACGACCCGCGTGGGCCGCGGGACCTTCCCGGTGCTGCCCTTGGCGGGCCGCACGTCGATCGCATGGAGGCGGCGCAGGAACGCCCCGGCGTCGACCGGGCGCGCGCCGGGCCGCCGCGCGGCGGCGATCATCACCAGCTCCGCGAGGCTGTCGGGAACGTCAGGGGCCTTCACCTGCGGGGACGGCACGTCCTCGTCGACGTGCCGGCGCGCCACCGCTCCGGAGTCGGGGCCGTCGAACGGGACTTCGCCGGTCAGCAGCTCGTACAGGAGGATCGCGGTCGAGTACACGTCGCTCGCGGTCGTGGCGGGCTTGCCGTTCACCAGCTCGGGCGCCACGTACGCGGCGGTGGCGACGAGCGGGCCGCCGGTGTCGCGGTCGCCGTGGACCGCTTCGGCCAGACCGAAGTCCACCACCTTGACGCGGTCGCCGCGGCCGCCGTTCTTGAGCAGGATGTTCTCGGGCTTGATGTCGCGGTGCACGAGCCCGGCGTCGTGCGCGGCCTGGAGCCCGTCGAGGAGCTGGCCGCACAGCTCCACGGCCTCTTCGAGGCGCAGGCGGCGCCGCCGGTTGAGCAGGTCGCGCAGGGTCGTGCCGGGCACGTACTCCATGACGACGTACGGCAGTCCCTCGTGGACGCCCTGGTCGAACACGGCCACGATGTTCGGGTGCGAGAGCCGCGCGATGGTCTTGGCCTCGTCGGCGAAGGCCTTCACGTCGAACCCGGCCACCGCCGCGTTGGTGATGATCTTCACCGCCACGGTGCGGTCGAGGCGCTCGTCCCGCGCCTCGTAGACATCGGCCATGCCGCCGCGCGCGATGAGCCGCTCGAGCCGGTACCGCCCGTCGATACGCGCGCCGGTCAGGTCCCCTGTCGTCGTTGTCAACCCGCACCTCACTCCCACTTCTGGTGATCAGTGTAGGAGCTGGGAACGACTCTTACAGGACCTCTGCGCCGGGGAACACAGGCTTGTCAGGCGCCACGACGCCGAGGCGCTTGGTGGCCCGCGTCAGCGCCACATAGAGGTTCCGCAGGCCCGTGCCCGCGATCGCGTCCGGGTCGACGACGATCACGGAGTCGAACTCGAGTCCCTTGGCCTGCTTGACAGTGAGCACCGCCGCATCGGCGATGCCCGCGAGCCCCGCCGCGCGCTCAGGCGTGGTCACGATCGCCACGCTGCCCTCGCCGATCGCCGCCTTCTCGGCCGCGACCAGCTCCTCGACCCGCGCGTCCAGGTCCTCCTGCGCGATCTCGAGCCACGGCCGGTGCCCCGACTCGCGCACCGAGCGCGGCCGGGCCGCCTCCACGTCGATCGCGTCGAGCACCCGCGCCGCGACCTCCATGATCTCGGCCGGGGTCCGGTACGAGACCGTCAGCCGCTCGGCCCGCCAGTCGAGCCCGGCGTTCCCGAACACCTCTCCCCAGCGCTTCGGCGCGGTCGGGCCGGCGGCCTGCGCCAGGTCCCCGGCGACGGTGAACGACCGCGTCACGCAGCGCCGCAGCAGCGCCCGCCACTCCATAGGGGACAGTTCCTGGGCCTCGTCGACGATCACGTGCCCGAAGATCCAGCGCCGGTCGGCCGCCGCCCGCTCCGCCACGGACACGAACCGCTCGTCGACCTGCCGCTCGCCGAGCCAGAACTCGTCGATGACGTCGGTGGCCTGCAGGATCTCCGACTCCTCGTCCTCGAAGTCGAACGAGGCCGAACCGGCCGCGATCGTGAGCACATCCTGCGCGTACGCGATCTGCTCGGCCGTGAGCTCGCCGGCCCGCTGCTTCACCTCGACCTCGCCCAGGTGCTCGGCGGCCTCGTCGAGCAGCGCGATGTCCGCCTCGCTCCAGCCGCCCGGCTGGCGCAGCAGCAGCGCCCGCTCCTCCTTCTTGAGCACCGCCGCCGCCGAGGCGATGAGCTCCCGGGACGAGAACAGGTCCTCCAAGAGCTCCTTCGGCGTCAGCTCGGGCCACAGCACCTCGATCTGGCCCCGGATCACCGGATCGGAGGCGATCTCGACCGCGAACTGCGCCCGGTCCTCCAGGCCCAGCAGGTTCTCCCCGCCCAGCGGGTCCTCGCCGATGATGTCCGCGTACTGGATCGCCAGGTCGGCGATCACCCGCTTGTGGAAGGTCTCGCGCGCCTCGTTGTGCGGCAGGCCCGTCTCGCGCGCCGCGTCCCGCGCCGCCGTGATCTTCTCGGGCCGCAGGAACAGCTCGTGGCCCTCGAAGTCGACCGGCACGGGCTCGCGCGGCACCACCTGGCGGTCGGCCACCGCGCTGGCGATGACCCCGGCCATGACGGCCCGGCCCTTGACGGCGGCCGCGGCCTCGGTCTCGGGCCGGTCGGCGACGACGCCGGGGAACAGCTGCGCGGGCGTGCGCAGCAGCACGTCGGACTCGGCGAGGCCCGGCAGGACCTCGGAGATGTAGCGGAGGAACTGCTTGCCGGGGCCGATGATGAGCACGCCCTGGCGCTTGAGCCGCTCGCGGTGCTCGTAGAGGAGGTAGGCGGCGCGGTGCAGGGCGACGGCGGTCTTGCCGGTGCCCGGCGCGCCGTCGACGATCATGACGCCCTCCAAGGGCGCGCGGATGATCCGGTCCTGCTCGGCCTGGATCGTGGCCACGATGTCCTGCATCGTGCCGGTGCGGGCCGCGTCCAGCGCGGCCATGAGCGCGCCCTCGGAGCCGATCGTGGAACCCGACTCGCTCGCGGCGTCCAGGTCCAGGACCTCGTCGTTCACCGAGCGCAGGCGGCGTCCCTTGGTGTGGAGGTGGCGGCGGCGGCGCACCCCGGCGGGGGACGCGGCGGTGGCGAGGTAGAAGCGGCGGCCCGCCTCGCTGCGCCAGTCGACGAGCATCTGCTCCCCGCCTTCGGCGTGGATGCCGATGCGGCCCAAGTACATCGGCGCATCGCCGTTGAGGTAGTCGAGCCGCCCGAAGCACAGGCCCTCCTCGACGGCGTCGAGCTCGGCGATGCGGCGGCGGTACAGGTGCGTCTCGGCGTCGCGCTGCGAGCGCTCCTGGTCGTTCTCCACATGCTTGCGGCGCGACTCGCCGAGCCGCTCGGCGCTCTCGTCGCGCAGGCGGTCGAGGCGGGCGTACAGCTCGTCGAGGCGCTGCTGCTCGAACAGTATCGCCTGCTTGACGGCCGGGTTGATGGCAGCGGACACGGCTCTCCTCTGAAGCGGAGCGGACGGATTCAAGACGACATGCGCGGAATGGTCCTGGGCGCTGCGAGGAAATCGACTCGCCAGTGTCTCCTAGGCCGCGTGAGGCGCAACTGAAAAAGCTTAGCTCTTGTGAGGCGGCATCGTCTCCTCTTGCCACGTGCGCGGAGACCGCGCGCACAGCGCATTCGCCGCACTCGTGCGCTCCAGCGGCACTGGCTTCGCTACCGTATAGGCCGATATCAGTGCCCTGACCCCGATGTACTTGGAGAGCTGCCCATGGCGCGAGAACCGAATGTCAGAGAGAACTGGGGGAGCAGGCTCGGGTTCATCCTCGCCGCCGTCGGCTCCGCCCTCGGTCTGGGGAACATCTGGCGCTTCCCGGGCGTCGCCTACGAGAACGGCGGCGGCGCGTTCCTCATCCCCTACCTGGTCGCCCTGTGCACCGCGGGCATCCCGCTGCTCATCCTCGAGTTCACGATCGGGCGCCGCTTCCGGGGCTCGGCCCCGCTGGCCTTCCGCCGCCTGAACAAGAACACCGAGTTCATCGGCTGGTGGCAGGTGGCGATCTCGATCGTCATCGGCGTCTACTACGCGGTCATCATCGCCTGGGCCGCCTGGTACGCGTTCTTCTCGCTCGAGCAGCAGTGGGGCGAGGACCCGGCCGCGTTCCTCATGGTCGACTTCCTCCAGGCCGGCGGGCTCTACGACTTCGGGACCTGGCTCCCCGGCCTGGCCGTCGCCCTCGCCCTGGTCTGGCTCGCCACTCTCACGGTGATCGGCGCGGGCGTCAAGAAGGGCATCGAGGCCACCAGCAAGATCTTCATCCCGCTGCTGGTGGTGCTCTTCGGCGCGCTCCTGGTGCAGTCGCTCACGCTCGACGGCGCGGTCGACGGCCTGAACGCGTTCTTCACACCCGACTGGGAGGCCATCCGCGGTCCGCAGGTGTGGCTCGCCGCCTACGCGCAGATCTTCTTCACGCTCTCGGTCGGCTTCGGCATCATGATCACCTACGGCTCGTATCTCAAGCGCAAGTCCGACATCACCACCTCCGCGTGGACGGTGGGCATGTCGAACTCGTTCGGCGAGATCCTGGCGGGCATCGCGGTGTTCTCGGTGCTGGGCTTCCTCGCGCTCGAGACCGGCGTGCCGATCGACGAGCAGTCCTACCAGGGCGTGGGCCTGGCGTTCATCGCCTTCCCGGCGATCATCAACACCCTGCCCTACCTCGCGGGCCTGTTCGGCGTGCTCTTCTTCGTGTCGCTGGTGGTCGCGGGCTGGGCCTCGCTCATCAGCGTGGTCGAGGTCCCGGTCGCGGCCTTCGAGGACCGCTTCGGCTGGGGCCGCAGGAAGACCGTCGCGATCATCGGCGGCGGCATGGCCGTCGTCTCGCTCATCCTGTTCCCGACGGTCAACGGCCTCATGGTGCTCGACGTGACCGACCACTTCATCAACAACTACGGCATCGCGGTGGCCGCTCCGGTCGCGATCATCGCCGTGGTGTGGGTCCTGTGGCGGTGGAAGGAGCTGCGCGACGACGCGAACGCCACCTCGGCGTTCAAGATCGGCCCGATCTGGTTCGCCTGCCTGGGCGTGATCACGCCGTTGGCGCTGGCGGTCATCCTGTTCTTCAACGTGCGGGACCTGCTCGCGGCCGGCCCCGACAGCCCGCTCGCGGACTACCACGAGTACCAGGCGTTCGGCTGGGCGGTCGCGGGCGGCTCGCTCGCGTTCGCGCTCATCATGGCGCTCGTGCTGCGCCGCAGGGAAGGCCCCCCGGCCGTTCCGGAAGAGGTCTTCGACGAGGCCGGGTTCACTGCGATCGAGAAGGAGGTGGACCTGTGACTCCCAGCGCCATTGCGATGATGATCGTCGCGCTCTTGGTGGTCGGCGGCGGTCTGCTCGTCTCGATCATCGCGCTCATCAGGAATCCCGAACAGCACGAGGACTGACCTCGGCGACCTGTCGACGATGGCCGCGCGCGAACTGTGCGCGGCCATCGTCGTTCCCCTGCAAGCGACACGGGCGGCCTGGCACGGCCGCCCGTGTCGCGCGTCTCGCTTGACGCCGCCGTGGTCCTGCCCTACCCTTGACGAGTCCTTGTTCCCGACGTTAGGCACTCACTTGAAGCTCTAGGTCGTAGACATCGCGCCCATCACGTCTCTGCGCACGTGACCGGTGTGTCTTCGATCAAGAGAGTGCCTGTTTCCGGGGACTTTTCTGTATCCGGCCTTCTCGGCGCGATGTCTCTCATCTCGATTCCGTTCCGCATCGACCTGAGAGAGGTCTCATGACCACCTATATCAACGTCCAGCAGCTCCGCTTCCTCTGGCCCGAAGGCGCGAGGATCTTCGACGGCCTCGACGCCGTCTTCTCCGACGGCCGCACCGCGCTCATCGGCGACAACGGCACCGGCAAGTCCACACTGCTC
The DNA here is from genome assembly GCF_017592475.1 of Glycomyces niveus. Classification (GTDB taxonomy): domain Bacteria; phylum Actinomycetota; class Actinomycetes; order Mycobacteriales; family Micromonosporaceae; genus Glycomyces; species Glycomyces niveus. The sequence continues at coordinate 48,070 of NZ_JAGFNP010000001.1, forward strand.
AAACTCGTCGCGGGGCTCCTCAAGCCGGAGTCGGGCACGATCACCGCCTCCGGACTCATCGAGTACCTGCCGCAGGAGCTCCCGCTCCGCTTGGGCGACACCGTGTCCGACCTCCTCGGCATCGCCGAGCAGCGCCGCGCGCTGGCCGCCATCGAGGCCGGCGACGCGGACGAGGCGAACTTCACCGTGATCGGCGAGGACTGGGACTTCCTGGACCGCTCCCGCGTCGCACTCGACGAACTGGGCCTCGACCACGTGGGCTTCGACCGCACCGTCGCCACGCTGTCCGGCGGCGAGTCGATGCTCGTGGGCCTGGCCGGGCGACTCGTGCGCCGACCGGACGTGCTGCTGCTCGACGAGCCCTCGAACAACCTCGACGGTTCGGCGAGAAAGCGCCTGTACCAGGCGATCCGGCGGTTCAACGGCACCCTCGTGGTGGTCAGCCACGACCGGGCGCTGCTGGAGCACGTGGACGCCGTCGCCGAGCTCTACAAGGGACGCATCCGGGTCTTCGAGGGCAACTACAGCGCCTACGAGGAGGTCATCGCGGCCGAGCAGGAGGCGGCCGCGCGCGCCGTGCGCGACGCCAAGCAGGACCTGGTGCGCCAGAAGAAGGAGCTCGTCGCCGCCCGCACCCAGAACGACAGGGGCGCCTCGTCCTGGCGCCGCGAGCAGGCGCGCGGCGGCACGCCGAAGATACTGCTCAACGCCAAGAAGAACGCGGGGGAGGTGTCGTCCGCGAAGCTCCTCAACGCGAAGCTCGACGACGTGGCCGAGGCCCGCGACCGCCTCGACGAGGCCGAAGAGGGCCTGCGCGACGACGGCGGCATCAGCGTCGACCTGCCCGAGACCAGCGTCTCCTCACACCGCGACATCGCGATCCTCAAGGGCCTCAAAGTGAGCGACCTCTACGGTGAAGGCCTCGGCCTGCACCTGCGGGGACCCGAGCGCGTCGCGGTCACGGGGGACAACGGCGCGGGCAAGACCACGCTGCTGCGCGCGATCGCCGACGCCGCCCGCGTCCCGCACGGGTTCCTCACGCAGCGCCTGGAACTGCTCGACGACGAGGCGAGCGTGCTCGACAACGTGCGCGCCCGCGCGCCCGAGGCCGACCAGTCGCTCCTGCGGACCCGCCTGGCCCGCTTCGGGCTGCGCCGCGACGCGGTGTTCCAGCAGGTCTCGACCCTCTCGGGCGGGCAGCGCCTGCGCGCGGCCCTCGCCGCGGTCCTGTCCTCGCAGCCCGCGCCGCAGCTCCTGCTGCTCGACGAGCCGACGAACAACCTCGACATGAGCTCGATCCGGCAGCTCCAGCAGGCGCTCACGGCGTTCCGCGGCGCGCTCGTCGTCGTCAGCCACGACGAGGCGTTCCTGGAGGGGCTCGGCCTGACGCGCCGCCTCGAGCTGACGCGCGGGGAGGGGATCGCGGTCGACGTCCCGGTCGCGTAGCGGCGTGGAATACCGGATGGACGGCCCCGGCGGCCCGATACTGGGTGCGCCCACCGACAAGGGGCACTGACGAAGGAGCGCCGATGCCGTCCATCCGAGCCCTGACCGCCGCGGTCGTCCTCGCCGGAGCCCTCGCCGGCTGCGGCGGCGACGAGGACCCCAAAGACCCCGACCTGGGCGGGGCCTGGACCGCGAACCTCGCGGTCACGTCCGCCTGGAGCGGGGTCGCCCCGCGCGCGACCGGGACCGCCGACATCTCCTCGACCGGCAGCACCTCGGTGACGCTCGCGGTGACCGGCCTCGCGCCGGGCACCGACTACATGGCGCACGTCCACGACGGCGCATGCGACGAGGACCCGCCCGGTGGCGGCCACTGGCTCGCCGACCCCGACGGCGAGGACGCGGCGGGGAACATCATCGAGCTGAGCTTCACGACCTCGGACACCGGCGTCGGCTCCGCGACCGCCTCGAGCCGCCTCGTCCCGGACGACCGCGCCGAGAGCGTCGTCGTCCACGCGCCCGAAGCGCTCACCCAGTCAGAAGGCCTCGACTCCGACCGGGTGCTGTGCGGGGACCTCGAGGACGTCTGAGGTCACTGCGGGGCTTAATGGATGGCGCGGGGCGGGCCGCCCGCGTATCCTTGACGATCGTCATGCCCAGCAGCGTCCCTGACTCCCGAACCAGCCTGCGCGAGCGCGTCTTCGCCCTGCGCACGGCCGATCAGCGTGCGCTGCGCCGCCGCCTGCGCGAGGCCCGCGAACTCGACGGCCCCGCCCGCTCCGAGGCCTTCGCGAAACTCGAGGCCGACGTCGAGCGCAAGGAGGCCGCGCTGGCGGCCCGCGCCGCCGGCGTCCCGAAGATCGTCTACCCCGAGGCCCTGCCGGTCTCGCAACGCAAGGACGACATCCTCGAGGCGATCCGGGACCACCAGGTCGTCATCATCGCCGGCGAGACCGGCTCGGGCAAGACCACGCAGATCCCGAAGATCTGCCTCGAGCTCGGCCGCGGGGTGCGCGGCATGATCGGGCACACGCAGCCGCGGCGGATCGCCGCCCGCGCGGTGGCCGAGCGGATCGCCGAGGAGCTGGGCTCGCCGCTGGGCGAGGCCGTGGGCTGGAAGGTCCGCTTCACCGACCAGGTGTCGGACAACTCCTACGTCAAACTCATGACGGACGGCATCCTGCTCACCGAGATCCAGCACGACCGGCTGCTGAGCGCCTACGACACGATCATCATCGACGAGGCGCACGAGCGCAGCCTCAACATCGACTTCATCCTCGGCTGCCTCAAGCAGATCCTCCCCAAGCGCCCCGACCTCAAGGTCATCGTCACCTCCGCGACCATCGACCCCGAACGCTTCGCCAAGCACTTCAGCACCGATGAGGCCCCGGCCCCGATCCTCGAGGTCTCCGGCCGCACCTACCCCGTCGAGATCCGGTACCGGCCGCTGCGCGACGAGGACGGCGAGGAGCAGCGCGACCAGATCGACGGCATCCTCGACGCCGTCAACGAGCTCGGCCGGGTCGGCGACGGCGACATCCTCGTCTTCCTCTCCGGCGAGCAGGAGATCCGCGACACCGCCGACGCCCTCGAGAAGGCCAAGCTCCGCCACACCGAGATCGTCCCGCTCTACGCGCGCCTCTCCGCGCAGGAGCAGCACCGGGTGTTCGCCCCGCACACCGGCCGCCGGATCATCCTCTCCACCAACGTCGCCGAGACCTCCCTGACCGTGCCGGGCATCCGGTACGTGATCGACGCCGGGTACGCCCGCATCTCCCGCTACTCGGCCCGCACGAAGGTCCAGCGCCTCCCCATCGAGGCGATCAGCCAGGCCAGCGCCAACCAGCGCGCCGGCCGCTGCGGCCGCGTCGCCGAGGGCATCTGCATCCGCCTGTACTCCGAGGACGACTTCAACGCCCGCCCCGAGTTCACGGACGCCGAGATCCTGCGCACCAACCTCGCCAGCGTCATCCTGCAGATGACCGCCGCGAAGCTCGGCCGGGTCGAGTCGTTCCCGTTCGTCGACGCCCCCGATTCGCGCAACATCAAGGACGGCATGGACCTCCTAGTGGAGCTCGGCGCGCTCGAGGACGTGCGCAGCGGCGAGCGGCGCCTGACGAAGGCCGGGCGCGACATCGCGCGGCTGCCGATCGACCCGCGCCTGGCCCGCATGATCCTGCAGGCCCAGAACGAGGGCTGCGTCCACGCCGTCGCGGTCATCACCGCCGCCATGTCCATCCAGGACCCGAAGGAGCGCCCGGCGGACAAGAAGGCCCAGGCCGACCAGTCCCACGCGCGCTTCAACGACCCCGACTCCGACTTCTCCGCGTACCTCAACCTGTGGAAGTACCTCGAGGACGAGCGCCGCTCCCGCTCCTCGTCCTCCTTCCGCCGCATGTGCAAGCAGGAGTACCTGCACTACCTGCGCATCCGCGAGTGGCAGGACCTGGTCCGGCAGATCCTCGGCGTCCTCAAGAGCCTCAAGATCGAGATCGGGCCCACCGACACGGTCCCCGACCCGCGGCGCGTCCACATCGCGCTCCTCGCCGGGCTCCTCTCGCACATCGGCGTCAAAGAGGCCGACACCCGCGAGTACCTCGGCGGCCGCAACGCCAAGTTCGCGATCTTCCCCGGCTCCGGCCTCGCCAAGAAGCAGCCGCGCTGGGTCGTCGCCGGCGAGCTCGTCGAGACCAGCCGCCTGTGGGGCCGCGTGTGCGCCAAGATCGAACCCGAATGGGTCGAACCGCTCGCCGAGCATTTGAGCAAGCGCACCTATTCCGAACCGCACTGGTCGAAGAAGGCCGGCGCCGTGCTCGCCTTCGAGCGCGTCACACTCTACGGCGTCCCGATCGTCGCCCGCCGCAAGGTCAACTTCGGACGCATCGACGTCGAGACCAGCCGCGAACTCTTCATCCGCCACGCCCTCGTCCAGGCCGAATGGGACACCCACCACAAGTTCCTGGCGCGCAACCTCGCCAAGATCAGCGAGGTCGAAGACCTCGAGAACCGGGTGCGCCAACGCGGCCTCCTCGCCGACGAGCAGACCCTCTTCGACTTCTACGACGAGCGCCTCCCCGCCGACATCGTCTCGGGCCGCCACTTCGACTCGTGGTGGAAGAAGGAGAAGGACAAGACCCTCCTCGACTTCGACGAGGCCCTGCTCCTGGGCGACCGCGCCGAAGGCGTCGCCGCCGAGCAGTACCCCGAGGTCTGGACCTCCGAAGGCGCCGACCTCGAACTCGACTACGAGTTCGAACCCGGCTCGGCCCGCGACGGCGTCACCGTCGCCGTCCCGCTCCCGGCCCTCCAGCAGCTCGACCAGGACGCCTTCACCTGGCAGGTCCCGGGCCTGCGCGCCGAGTTCGCCGAAGCGCTCATCAAGAGCCTCCCCAAGACCCTGCGCCGCAACTTCGTGCCCGCCCCCGACTTCGCCAAGGCCGCCGTCGCCCGCATGGCACCCGCCCCCGGCCGCCCCATGATGGCCGCGCTCGCCGACACCCTCAAGTCGATGACGAACACGCACGTCCCCGCCGACGCCTTCGACCTCACCAAGGTCCCCGGGCACCTCCTCGTCACCTTCCAGGTCAAGGACGAGGACGGCCAGGTCCTCGCCGAAGGCAAGGAACTCGGCGCCCTGCAGCGCCAGCTCGCCCCCAAGACCCAGGAGGCCGCCGCCGAGGCCTTCGACCTCGAGCGGACCGGCCTCAAGACCTGGGACTTCGACGCCCTCCCGAAGCTCCACGAGACCCCGCGCAAGGGCTACACCGCCAAGGCCTACCCGGCGCTCGTCGACGAAGGCGGCTCGGTCGGGGTCAAGGCCTTCCCCGACCCCGGCTCGCAGGCCGCGAACATGTGGGCCGGCACGCGCCGCCTCCTGCGCCTCAACACCCCCGACCCGCGCCTCAAAGAAGCCCTCACCCGCAACGAGCAGCTCGCACTCGCGACCGGCCCCTACGCGAACGTGGACGCGCTCCTCGCCGACTGCGTGCGGACCGTCCTCGACAAGGTCCTCATCGAAGGCGGCGGCCCGGCCTGGGACCGCGAAGGCTTCGAAGCCCTGCTCAAACGCGCCCGGCCCGAGGTCGCCGGCGAATCCGCCGCCGTGGCCCGCAAAGCCGCCGCGGTCCTCACCGAGGCGCGCGAAGCGTCCCGCCTCCTCGAAGGCAAGTTCGACCTGCGCGCGCTCCCCGCCCTGAGCGACATGCGCCGCCAGCTCGAAGCGCTCGTCGGCGCCGACGGCTTCATCGGCTCGACCGGCTGGTGGCGCCTCGACGACCTGCACCGCTACGTGAAGGCCATCAGCTTCCGCGCCAAGCGCGCCGTCGCCGACATAGCGGGGGACAAGGGCAAGATGGACGTGATCCAGTCCCTGGAGGCCGAACGCGACGCGCTCGCCCGCACCCGCCCCGCCGCGCTCCGCTCAGGCGAGGGCCGCGAAGTCCGCTGGATGCTCGAAGAACTGCGCGTCAGCTTCTTCGCCCAGCAGCTCGGCACCCGCTACCAGGTCAGCGAGAAGCGCATCCGCAAGCTCCTCCAGACCCTCTGACCTCCATTCGCACCCGGGATGTCACACCTTGGGGGCATGATCGGGTTCCGGCGTACGCCGCGCACCGTACGGCCGCACACCGCCGTAAAGGTGCTGTGAAAACACGCCGAAAATGACACGATGAACCCGGGTGCACACCACCCCGGAGACCAGAACCCTTTCACACGACACCACTCCGAAGGAGGACGAAGTGTCGACAGACAACGCCATCGAAACCGAGGGCCTGACCAAGCACTTCGGCGACCTCGTCGCCCTCGACCACGTCGACCTCGCGGCCCGGACCGGGACCGTGCTCGGCGTCCTCGGGCCCAACGGCGCGGGCAAGACCACCATGGTCCGCATGCTCGCCACCCTCTCCCAGCCCACTGCGGGCACCGCCCGCGTCGGCGGCTACGACATCGTCAAGGACGGCGCCCAGGTGCGCACGTTCATCGGACTCACCGGCCAGTTCGCCGGCGTCGACGAACTGCTCACCGGCGAGGAGAACCTCCGGTTCATCGGTCGCCTCCTCGGCATGCCCACCCGGGACGCCAAGGCCCGCGCGCGCGAACTGCTCGCCCAGTTCAACCTCTCCGACGCCGCCGAGAAGCCCGCCAAGGCCTACTCCGGCGGCATGCGCCGCCGCCTCGACCTGGCCGCCAGCCTCGTCGGACGGCCCCGCATCCTCTTCCTCGACGAGCCCACCACCGGCCTGGACCCGCGCGCCCGCGGCGAACTCTGGGGCCTCGTGCGCGGCCTCGTCGCCGACGGCACCACCGTCCTGCTCACCACCCAGTACCTCGAAGAGGCCGACCAGCTCGCCCACGAGATCGCCGTGATCGACCACGGCAAGGTCATCGCCACCGGCACGCCGACACAGCTCAAGGCCAAGATCGGCGGCCAGAGCCTGCGCATCCAGCCGGAGGACCACGGCCAGCTCGACGCCGTGCGCGACCTCGTCGCCCAACGCTTCCCCGACCTCGACCCCGTGGTCGAGGCCGGAGCGATCACCCTCGGCGTCAACGACGACGGCATCATGCCGGCCCTCGCCGCCGACCTGCGCGACCGCGGCATCGCGCTCACCGAATTCCACCTCGGCCTCTCCAGCCTCGACGAGGTCTTCCTGACCCTGACCGGCCGCCGCACCGAGACCGACGACGACGCCGATGACGAAGGCGCCGCCGAGAACGAGGAGCCCGTGAAATGACCGCCGCCACCATCGAAGTCCCCGTCGTCCGCCGACCGGGCCCGGGCGCCACGGTCGGCCAGGTCCTCACCATGGCCTGGCGGCAGATGGTCCGCATCAAGCACAACCCGTTCGAACTCGTCGACCTCAGCCTCAGCCCCATCATGTTCCTGCTGCTGTTCGTCTACGTCTTCGGCGGCCAGATGGCCGGGTCCACCTCGGACTACCTGCAGTACGTCCTCGGCGGCCTCATCGCGCAGAACGCCATCTTCCTCACCATGTACACCGGCACCGGCATCAACGCCGACCTGCGCAAGGGCGTCTACGACCGCTTCCGGTCGCTGCCGATCGCCCGCTCCGCGCCCCTGGCCGGGAAGATCTTCGCCGACATGTTCAAGCAGGTCTGGTCCATCGTGGTCATGCTCGGCCTGGGCCTGCTCATGGGCTTCGAGCTGCGCAGCGTCGCGGGCGCGCTGCTCGCCACGCTGACCCTCGTGGTGTTCGCGCTGGCGATCTCGTGGATCTCGGTCCTCATGGGGGTGGTGGCCGACTCCGAGGAGAAGGTCCAGATCTACGCGTTCGTGATCATCATGCCGCTGACCTTCACCTCCAGCGCGTTCGTCGACATCAACACGATGCCGGGGTTCATGCAGGCGTGGGCGAAGGTCAACCCGGTGACGCACCTCGCGGACACGATGCGGGGCCTGCTGTCGTTCGGCCCCGTGACCGAGCCGCTGATGTGGACGTTCGTGTGGGCCGCGGCGATCTTCGCGGTGACCGCTCCGCTGGCGATGCGGGCCTACCGCCGCAAAATGGTCTGAGCCGGGGCAACGTTTCGGTGGGTCCGGCGCATATAACAAAGGACACCGGACCTACCGAAAGGGACCATCATGGCCTCATTCAAGCGCTCTGCGATCGTCGCGGCCTCGGCCGCGGCGGTGTTCCTCCCCGCGACCGCGGCCGCGGCGGGGGACCCGGAGATCCCGGCCGAGGGCTGGGAGTACTCCGAGCAGTGGGACTTCGTCCAGGACGAGTACACCGCGGAAGCCCACGAGGAGACCGCGGAGCAGCTCAACGAGCACTTCGAGGACTGGACCTTCGACGCCTCGCTGGAGATGAAGCGGCTCCAGAACTACTACATCGACGGCGAGAACGAGACGCCGGTGCAGCGCAAGTTCCGCGCCGACTTCTACGTCGACCAGACCGGCGAGGGCCTGGAGACCGCGCTGTACCTGCCCGGCGGGATCAGCACGGGGATCCAGGACGTCACCGGCGGGGACGACTTCGACATGCACTACCTGGTGCACTGCCGCGAGACCGACACCGAGTGCGGTGAGGAGGAGCTCGAGGACGGCACCGTGGTCGCCTGGACGACCGACGGGACCTATGTGGAGGCCGCCGCGTTCTTCGAGGACGGCTCCGTCGCCACCGTCTGGTGGGGCGACATGAACGGCGAGGCGGTCGACGTCTCGGTCGAGCAGATCACGGCGCTCGCCGCCGACCTCGACACCGAGCCGGTCTGGGAGGCCCTGGAAGCCGACTCGGAGTCCTAAAGGCCCGCAAGCGAACAGCGGCCCCCGCCTTCCGGCGGGGGCCGTCGCTGCGCTCAGACCCGGGCGAGGGTCTTCGGCGCTTCCAGGGGCTCAGGCACGGGTGCCTTCGGCCGGGCCTGGAGCTGGGCGGTGACCGTGGCGGCGAGGGCGACGGCGAAGCCGGCGGTCTGCCAGGCCGAGAAGGTCTCGCCGAGGACGATCCAGCCGACCGTGGCGGCGGTGAGCGGCGAGAGCAGGCCCAGGAAGCTCAGGGGCACGATCGAGAGGCGTCCGATGCCGCGGAACCAGAGCCAGTAGCCCAGGGCGGTGTTGACGAGGCCGAGGTAGAGGTAGCCGAGCACGTTCGTGCCGGTGAGCGCCGGGATCCCGCCCTCGACGGCGAAGGCCAGGGGGATGAGCAGGAGCCCGCCCGCGGTGAGCTGCCAGCCCGCGAGAGCGGCCGGGCCCGCGTCCTTCGGCATGCCCCAGCGCTTCGTGAGGGTCACGGCGACCGCCATGGAGACCGCGCCGCCGATCCCGGCGAGCGCGCCGACCGTGTCGATCTTCGCTTCGGCGGTCAGGACGACCATCGCCACACCGCCGACGCCGGCCAGGCCGAGCAGCCAGGTGCGCAGCCGCACCTGCTGGTGCAGGATGAGCAGGGTCGCGCCGGCCGTCGCCAGCGGACCGACGGCCGCGGCGACCGCGGCGACGCCGCCGGGGAGCCGGTAGGTCGCGATGAAGAGCAGCGCGAAGAACGCGGCGATGTTGAGGGTGCCGATCACGGCCGACTTCCACCACCACGAACCCCTTGGGAGCCTTCGTGACAGGAGGATGAGGAGGAGGCCGGCGGGCAGCGCGCGGAGCAGGGCGGTGAGGAACGGGCGGTCGGCGGGGAGGAATTCGGTGGTCACCACGTAGGTGGTGCCCCACATGACGGGGGCGAGGGCCGTGAGGAGGAGGTCCTTCGTGCTGCGGTTCATCGTGGCTCCTTCGGGGTGTAGCTTGATAAGAAGTAGCTTACTCGCAAGCTACTTTTTGTCAAGATACTCAGGCTTGAGTTAGATCACGCCTGAGGTACTTCAGCGACCGGAAGGACGATGGGCCACAATGACGCGCATGACCGAAGACGCCGCCAAGGGCGACGACCAGGACGCCGTGGACAAGATCGTCGCGCAGTGGCACCGCGAGCTGCCCGACCTCGAACTCGAGTCCATGGCCCTCTACGGGCGCATGCACCGCATCTCGCAGAAGCTCGGCGCGCGCCTGCACGAGATGCGCGTGCGCCAGGGCCTGGGGCGCAACGAGTTCGACGTGCTCGCCTCGATCCGCCGCTCAGGCGAACCGTTCACGCTCTCGCCCAAGGAGATCGGCGCGACCCTCATGCTCAGCTCCGGCGGCCTCACCGGGCGGCTCGACAAGCTCGAGGCCGCCGGGTTCGTCGAGCGCCTGCCCGACCCGGCCGACCGGCGCGGCCTGAAGGTCCGCATGACCGAGCGCGGCCGCGAGGTCATCGAAGAGGCCGTGCGCACCGGGATCGACCTGCAGCTCGAGACCCTCGCGGTGCTCACCGAGGAGGAGCAGGCGCAGCTCGGCGCGCTGCTGCGCAAGCTCCACCTCGGCTTCGAGGACCAGCCGTTCGGCGACTGACCTACCGCGTCAGGTCGATGTCGTAGTCGAAGATGTCGTAGACGACCACCGGCGGCGGCGGGGTCTGCGGCTTCGCGGCAGGGGCCTCCGGCTCCGGCGGCGGGGGCGGCGTGAGCTCCTTGCACCGGTCCAGCGCCGCGCGCATGGTCGCCTCGCCGAACGGGCTGTGCGCGAGCGCCTCCTCTTCGGTGAGGAACCCCTGCGCCACCTCCGCGCACATCCGCGCCGTCTCGGCCATGTCGCGCACCTGCGCCCGCGCCCACCAGTAGTCCGCCGGGTCGCCGTGGCCCGGGACCACGACCGCGGGCTTCCAGCTCAGCAGGTACTCGACCGCCTGCGGCCACTCGTATGGGAACGCCCCGGTGTACGAGGGAGCGGCGCCGTTCTCCAGCAGGTCCCCGGCGAACAGGACGCCCGCATCGGGCACCTCGATCACCAAGTCGTTGTCGCTGTGCGCGAGGCCGGCCTGGCGCAGGACCACCGTGCGCCCGCCCAGGTTCAGCCCGACCGCGCCCTGCACGCGGCAGTTCGGCGGCACGAGCTTCGAGCGGGCGATGTCGCGGGCCTTCTCTTCGCGGCCCTCCCGGCGGTACCGCGCGGCCCAGGCCTGGCGCTGCTCGTCGCCTCGGGCGATGTACTGCGCGCCGTCGCCCACCGCCCAGATCGCGGCTTCGCCGAACGCCGAAGTCCCGAACCAGTGGTCGAAGTGGTCGTGCGTGTAGGCCACCTGCCACGGCAGGTCGGTCTTCTCCCTGATCGCCGTGGCGAACGCATAGCCCGCCTCGGCGCTGACGCCGGTGTCGATCACCAGGCAGCTCTCGTCGCCGATGACCAGACCGAGCGTCTGGTCGAGTTCCTGCACGCGCAGCGCCCACACCCGGGGGGCCACCTCGATCCACCGATCACTCATGCGCGCAATGGTATGCGGTCCGCGCGAGGACACATCGACGATGATCACCGGGTTCGGATGGGAGCGAGACCGGTCGCTTTCGGGCGGGGCGGCCCGGTCGCGCATTACCGGCGGGTTTACCGTTCGCTCTGGGAAGTTCGCGGAATCGCCGGGCACAGTCCTTGAACGCTGCGGGAAGAATGGGGCGCGATCCGCCTTTGCATCCCGTTTCGTCGCTCCTTCCAGGACACGGTTCGATCACGGAATGACCCGGTTTGGCGAGCTTTTCACTCGTGTAAGTTTCGAGGGTGCAATGAACCCCCTCACCTGTACGAAGGAGTACCTCCCCCATGCGTCTCAATCGTCGCGGACTGCTTTTCGGAACAGCGGGCGCCGCAGCGGCGTCGCTCGCCGCGTGCGGGAAAGGCGAGGAGTCGAAGCAGCTGACCGGGCACACCGGGATCGCGATGCCCACCACCGTCTCGGACCGGTGGGTGATCGAGGGTGCGGACCTCGAGAAGCGGCTGCAGGACCTCGGCTACAAGACCATCCTCGAGTACGGCGAGGACGACGTCCCCACGCAGATCCAGCAGATCCAGTCGATGATCGACGCCGGCGTCGAATTCCTCATCATCGGCGCCATCGGCAACACCTCCCTCGGCGAGGTGCTCAGCGATGCGAAGAACAAGGGCGTCACGATCATCTCGTACGACCGCCTCATCCTCGAGACCCCCGACGTCGACTACTACGCCTCGTTCGACAACTACCAGGTCGGCGTGCTCCAGGCCAAGCACATCATCTCGCGGCTCGGCCTCTCCCAGGACAGCACCGAGACGTTCAACATCGAGCTCTTCTCCGGCTCACTGGACGACAACAACTCCCAGTACTTCTTCCAAGGCGGGATGGACACCCTCGAGCCGTTCATCTACAGCGGCCAGATCGTCATCCCCTCGAATGAGACCGAGCAGGAGCCCACCTCCACGCAGCAGTGGGACCCCAAACTCGCCCGCGAGCGCATGGCCCGGCTGCTCGACGACTTCTACAAGGACGAGCCGCTGCACGCCGTGCTCTCGCCCTACGACGGCATCAGCCGCGGGATCGTCGAGGCCCTGGTCGCCGCCGACTTCGAGCCCGGCTCGGACGACTTCCCGGTCATCACCGGCCAGGACGCCGAAGCGCGGTCGCTCAAGGCGATCAAGGAAGGCACCGGCCAGTCCGAGACGGTCTTCAAGGACACCCGCAACCTGGCCGAGGTCGCGGTGAACATGGTGAAGGCCATCGTGGGCGGCTCGACCCCCGAGGTCAACGACAACGGCACCTACGACAACGGCTTCAAGTTCATCCCGTCGTTCCTGCTCGAACCGGTGGACGTGACCGCCGAGAACTACCAGGAGATCGTCGTCGACTCGGGGTACATCACCGAGGAGGAGATCGACAACGCCCCGGCCGACGAGGGCTAGCCTCCGCACGGGACACTGCGCGACGGCCGGGCTTTCGCCCGGCCGTTTCCTTGTGCCCCAAGGGTTCTCACAGTGTCACCGAGCGTCGCGGCCGGGCTGTTATCCGATCGTTATGCGACCTCTGCTCACGTTCCGGCGTGTCTCATTTGGTAAGTTGCCGAAGCCGGTCGAGCGCACACACCCCTCGGCCGCGCGGCTTCCAATCCCCCCAATGCAATTGCATCCTTAGGAGAATCATGAACCGTACCCTCAAGCGGGTGCTGGGACTGAGCGGCAGCGTCGTCCTCGGCCTCGCAGGAGCGGTCGCCTTCGCTTCCGGTGCCCAAGCCCACCACCCGGAGATCCAGGGCATCACCGAATGCACCCCGGACGGCGGCTGGACCGTCGTCTGGCAGGTCAAGGACTGGGACTCGGACAACGGCTCGGCGGGCAAGATCACCGAGATCCTGACCGACGGCGAGTTCAACGAGGGCACCGAGATCGTCGTCGGCGCGTCGCTCCCGGCCTTCGACTCGGGCGACTACCTCGAAGGCAGCCAGAACTTCAGCGCCGACGTGGACCTCGCCTCGATCACGATCAAGGGCGAGTGGGACAACGGCGCCAAGGGCGAGACCAGCAGCACCGTGTCCGCGCCTGAGGGCGGCTGCACCGAGGAGCCCCCGGCCGAGCCCGAGCCCGAGTACGAGTTCGGCGGCGGCAGCGACTGCGTCGGCGTCTACGTCTGGGCCGACAACTACAACCCCGACGCCCTGGCGGAGTTCACCTTCGCTCCGAGCAACGGCGACGCCGTCACCTACACCCCTGAGGTGGACGAGGGCTTCTACGAGTACTTCTACGTCGACAGCGCCGAAGAGGGCCTCACGGTCGACATCTTCGTCGGCGAGGAACTGGTCGACACCATCGAGTGGTACGACAACGAGCTGTGCTCCTACATCGCGGTCGAGTCCGACTGCGACGGCCTGACCATCACGCTCACCGTCCCCGCCGACGGCGAGGAGACCTACTTCGAGGTCTACGCCGACACCATGGAGGAGCCGCTCGGCTACACCCTCGCCGCGGGCGAGTCCGAGGTCGTCGAGATCCCGGCCGCGGGCGAAGAGTTCTGGGCCTGGTACTACATCGAGACCCCGAAGGACGCCACCGGCGGCGAGCTGTACTGGGCCCCCTGCGACGAGGAGACCCCCTCGCCCAGCGGCACCCCGTCCGCTCAGCCGCAGCTGCCCACCACCGGTAGCTCGATGACGATCATGATCGGCTCGGCCGCCGCGCTCATCGTGGCCGCCGCCGCCATCTTCCTGATCATGCGCCGCCGCCGCGCCGCGCAGGACTGGTAGCACTGGATCCCCTTGCGGGACACAGGCTTCTAGCTGAGTAAGGAAAGGGCCGCACCGATGGTGCGGCCCTTTCCCATCGCTCTCAAGCGATCCCGGCGAGACGCAGCAGCGCCGTCGTCGCGGCGGCGGCGACCACCACGACGAGGATCGGAGCCCTGCGCCAGGCGAGGACGCCGCCGACGAGGACGCCCGCGGGGAGCGCCCAGCCCGCGAAGCCGCCGTCGGCGAACAGCGCGCCGGTGATGACCAGGGCCGCGAGGACCACGATCGCGCCGCGTTTCATCAGGGTCTCGGTCCGCTCGGAGACGGTGATGCGGCTGCGCATGAGCGGCCCGGCGAGGCGGACGAGGAAGACGCCCACGGCGAGGGCGAGCACGGCGGTCATGGTCATGCCGCGTCCTCCTTCGGTTTGCGGCGCGGCCAGGTCGCGAGGAGCCCGAGCAGGCCCAGCAGGACCGGGATGCCGGTGGGCAGGAACGGCGCGGTCGCGGCGGCGACGCCGGCGCCGACGAGGGCCGCCAGGAGCGTGTCGCGATCCTTCATGGCGGGCATGACCAGTGCGAGCAGGAGCGCGGGGAACGCGGCGTCGAGCCCGAACACGTTCGGGTCGGGGATGAAGCCGCCCGCGAGGACGCCGATGACGGTGCCGACGTTCCAGGCCACGAACATGATCGAGGTCGTGATCCAGTACGCGGCCTTGGCGCGCCGCCGGTCGTCCCCGGCGGCGAGCGCGAACGCGGTCGACTGGTCGATGAGCATGAAGGTGCCGAGCAGCCGCGTCCACCACTTGTCCCAGTAGAGGTTGCCCACCGCCAGGCCGTAGGGGACGTGCCGCAGATGGACGAGGACGCCCGCGGCGAGGCCGGCGAGGACGCCGCCGCCGGCCATCATGACGGCGAGCATCGCGAACTGCGAGGTGGCCGCGAACGTCAGGAAGGACATGGCGACCGGGATCCACCACGGCAGCCCGGCCGAGGTGGCCAGGGCGCCGAAGGAGACGCCGACGATGCCGATGCCGATCGACATGGCGAGGGCGTCGCGGTAGACGTCCCGGTCGCGTTCGGGGAAGAAGCGGGGAGGCACCGGGCGAGTATCCCTCGCGCGCCAGGCGGTGAACAAACGTTCAAGGGACGCGACCGGTGCGTCACACCGGCCGCGCCCCTCACAGGCACTGCGCGCCTGTAGACCTCGTAAGCTGTACCTTTTGGTACTGCTCGTTACACTTCGTAGTACAGGTCGAACTCGTGCGGGGTCGGGCGGAGGCGGATCGGGTCGATCTCGTTCTCGCGCTTGTAGCTGATCCACGTCTCGATGAGGTCGGGCGTGAACACGCCGCCCTCGGTGAGGAAGTCGTGGTCGGCCTCGAGGTTGTCGAGCACCTTGTCGAGCGAGCCGGGGACCTGCTGGATGTCGCCGTACTCCTCCGGGCCGAGCTCGTACAGGTCCTTGTCGACCGGCGCCGGGGGCTCGATCTTGTTCTTGATGCCGTCGAGGCCGGCCATGAGCATGGCCGAGAACGCCAGGTACGGGTTGCTCGACGGGTCCGGCACGCGGAACTCGACGCGCTTGGCCTTGGCGTTCGAGCCGGTGACGGGGATGCGGGTGCACGCGGAGCGGTTGCGCTGCGAGTACACCAGGTTCACGGGGGCCTCGAAGCCCGGCACCAGGCGGCGGTAGGAGTTCACCGACGGGTTCGTGAACGCCAGCAGGCTCGGGGCGTGCTTGAGCAGGCCGCCGATGTAGTGGCGGGCGGTGTCCGACAGGCCCGCGTAACCGGTCTCGTCGTAGAACAGCGGCTCGCCGTTCGCCCACAGCGACTGGTGGGTGTGCATGCCCGAGCCGTTGTCGCCGAACAGCGGCTTGGGCATGAAGGTCACGGTCTTGCCGGCCTGGGTGGCGGTGTTCTTGATGATGTACTTGAACTTCTGGACGTCGTCACCGGAGTGCAGCAGGGTGTCGAAGCGGTAGTTGATCTCCGACTGGCCCGCGGTGCCGACCTCGTGGTGGGCGCGCTCGATGGTGAGGCCGCCCTCGATGAGGTTGGTGACCATGCGGTCGCGCAGGTCGGCGAAGTGGTCGACCGGCCCGACCGGGAAGTACCCGCCCTTGTGGCGCGGCTTGTAGCCGAGGTTCCCGCCCTCTTCGACGGCGCCGGTGTTCCAGGCGCCCTCGACCGAGTCGATGTGGTAGTAGGCCTCGTGCGCGTTCTGGTCGAAGCGGATCGAGTCGAAGATGTAGAACTCGGCCTCGGCCCCGAAGTACGCGGTGTCGGCGATGCCGGAGCCGGCCAGGTACTGCTCGGCCTTCTTCGCGACGTTGCGCGGGTCGCGACTGTAGGCCTCGCGGGTGAACGGGTCGTGGACGAAGAAGTTCAGGGCGAGCGTCTTCTGCTCGCGGAAGGGGTCGACGAACGCGGTCGCCACGTCGGGCAGCAGCAGCATGTCCGATTCGTGGATCTCTTGGAAGCCGCGGATCGAGGAGCCGTCGAAGGCGAGGCCCTCTTCGAGGAGGTCGTCGTCGAAGGACTCGGCCGGGATGTTGAAGTGCTGCATGACGCCCGGCAGGTCGCAGAAGCGGACGTCGATGAACTTCACGTCGTTGTCGCGGACGTAGCCGAGGAGCTCTTCAGGGCTGGAGAACACGAAGGTATTCCTCTCGGTAGGTATGTGCCGGAGGACCCGTACAGCGGTCCCCTGGTCAGCAGTGCTCAGGCCGGCTCGCTTCGCCGGGCTGGCCGACCTCGCTGTCGACGCCTAAGCTTATTAGCCGAAACGCTAACCGCGATCAATTGCCCCACCGTAAATCAAATGTTTCGTGCGTGTTACTTGCGTTGTTCCGGCCTGTTCCACATTGACCGAAACCACTGCTCAGGGCGGTGTACAAGGCACCTTTCGGGCTCACCCGTAGACTCGGGCCATGACGAGCGAACGCGGTGCGAACACCCCTCAAACCACCGGCTCCGGACAGGACCTGGCGACCCTCGGCGCGAGGTTCGTCGCCCTCTTCATCGACTGGACCGCCTGCACGGTCTTCGCGATAATCCTGAACTGGCTCGACCTCGCGACGGCCGACCCCTTCGGCCAGGCGCTCCTGCGCGCCGTGATCTTCGCCGTGTACTGCACCGCCCTGCTGGCGTTCGGCACCCAGACGCTCGGCATGTGGCTCATGCGCATCGCATGCGTCTCGGCGGACCACGGCGGGCCGATCGGCCCCCTGCGCTCCCTGATCCGCGCGGTCCTGCTCTCGCTCCTGCTCCCGGCCCTGACCGCGCTGGCCCACCCGTACCACCGCGGCCTGCACGACCTCGCCGCCGGATCGGTGGTCCTGAAGGCCGAACCGGCCGCCAAGACCAAGCGCAGCCGCTAGCGCCCCGTCCGCGGCGGCCTTCAGATCCGCTGCAACCAGCGGACGAGCAGCGGCGACGGCACCGGGTAGGCGCCTTCGCGGCGCACCCGCATCGCGACCTCCTGGTCCGACGACACGACGATGACCGGCCGGCCCTCGGGTTCGACCCGGGCGAGCTCGACCACGACGTCGTCGGCGATCTGCCCCTTGGCGCTGAACAGGACCCGCACGCCGCGGGCGTTCGGCTTGGTCCCGAAGATCGCGTCGGCGCCGTCGAAGACGACGGTGATCTCGGCGTTCGTCTGGGCCGCGACCGCGCCGAGGCCCTGCACGAGCCGGTTGCGCTGCTGCTCGAGGGTGAGCGTCTCGCCCCAGGCCGAGATCGTGACGTTGTAGCCGTCGACGATGAGGTGCGGGTTCGGCAGGGACAGCAGGTGGTCGAGGCGCTGCGGGTCGGTCTGCTCGAGGCCGCGCGAGCCCTCGGCGGTGCGCTCCTCGGGCTCGGCGCACAGCTCGTCGGCGATGTAGTCCGCGGGCCGCTCCACGACCGGCTCGAGCCCGAGCTCCCTGCGGAGGCCGGTCGCGGTGCCCGACAAGGTCTCCATGAGCAGCCACAACCGCGCCGACATCAGCCGCTCGTGCTCCCGGTCGGCCTTCCTGACCCGCTCCACCTGCGCCTTCAATGACTCCACTTCGGACTCGAGGCGGCGGCGTTCGGAACGGCGCTCGGTGTCGAGGTGCTTGAGCCGCCCGCGGTCGGCCGCGAGGTCCCCCGCGGCCTTCGCGGCCCGGTCCTCGGCGTCCTTCAGCTCGCGGCGGGCGCGCCGCAGCTCCTCCTGCAGCGCCGCGGCCGCCGCGCGCTGCTCGGCCAGCGCGCCGCGGAGCTTCCCGTTCTCTTTCTCCAACGCCGCCAACCGCTTCGAGTCGCCCTCGGGCACCGCCTCGGCGGCCGGTGCCTCCGGGGCCTCGGGCACGGCCTGGCTCGCGGTGGCGATGAGCTCGCGCCAGCCCTCAGGCCGCAGCAGGTACGCGAGCGCGGCGACCTCGGCCGGGTCGGCCATGGGGGAGACCTCGCCGCCGGTGGCGATCGCGGCGATGAGCGACGAATCAGTGGCGGTCAGGACCTCGGCGAGGCCCTCGCGGAACGCGGCGTCCGAGGCGAGCGCGAACACGAGCTCGGACTTGGCGAGCTTCGCGCGCTTGACCGGGTTGAACTTGAGGAAGCGGCGGAGCCGGGCCGGAACCTTCCCCGGGCCGAGCCCTGGCATCGCCACCGCGGCGATCTCGACGGCCCTGCGCCGCACCGGTTCGGTGAGGAAGACCGCCGGGCCGCCACCGTCGGGGACGGCGCTGTCGGAAGGCCCGGCGCCCGGTTCGGAGGGGTCCTCTTCGGAGCCCCCGTCCGCGCCGGCCCCGTCTCCGGAGGCCGTCGGTTCAGGGGCTTCGTCGCCGCTTTCCTGGCCGCTCAACATAGGCACCAGTGTGCCACCGCCGTCACAGACCGGAACTGCCGACCGCTGCTCTTCACCCCCCGGTCATGGCGGATCGCCGCGCGATCTTTCCCTTCATGGAAGACTGATTCGATTATGAAGGGGGTCATGTTGACATCCTCTTGTCCCTATCGGGCAAGAGTCCTACAGCTCACGCCGCAGGGTTTTCTGGTTCATCGCCAGTTGCCCGCCCGGAGTGCTCCGTTGAGGTCTTACACCGGCTCCGCAGACCGACACCGCCAGCCCGGCGGCCAAGATGTTCTTCGCGGCATTCACGTCCCTGTCGTGGGAGGCCCCGCATCCAGTGCAAACCCACTCCCTGACGTTCAACGGCAGCTTTGCACCGAGCCCGCCGCATGCCGAGCACATCCGGGTGGACGGGAAGAAGCGATCCACGGTGACCACCTTTCTCCCGTACCAGGCCGCCTTGTATTCCAGCATCACGCGGAACTCTGCCCAGGACGCGTCCGAGATGGCTCGCGACAGCTGTCGATGCTTGACCAGGTCGCGCACTGTCAGATCTTCGATCACGAGCGTTTGGTTCTCACGCACGAGTCGAGTCGACAGCTGGTGCAAGTGGTCTCGGCGCCGGTCGGCGATCTTCGCGTAGACCTTGGCGACCTTGCGTCGGGCCTTCGCTCGGTTCGCCCCATCTCCCTTCGCTTTGCGCGCCAACTGCCGCTGCGCCTTCGCCAGCCGTTCCCGTTCACGACGCTCATGGCGGGGGTTCGCGATCTTCTCGCCGGTCGAGAGCGTAAGCAGATGCGTCAGGCCCGCGTCGATGCCCACGACCCCATCGGCGGTAGGCATGCGCTTGACGGTCGGATCCTCACACGAGATCGAGACGAACCAGCGCCCAGCGGCGTCCTGAGAGACGGTCACCGTCGATGGTCTGGCCTCCTCCGGGAGCGGGCGCGACCAAACGATCGCCAGCGGATCGGACATCCTCGCCAAGGTGAGTCGGCCATGGCTGTACCGGAATGCCGAGGTGGTGTACTCCGCCGCCGAGCGGGAGCGTTTGCGGGACTTGAAGCTCGGGTATTTCGCCCGCTTCGCGAAGAACCCCGCAAACCCAGCCTGCAGGTGCCGGAGGGCCTGCTGCAACGGGACCGACGACACCTCATTGAGGTAGGCGAGTTCCTTGGTCTTCTTCCATTCAGTGAGCATCGCCGAGGTCTGGTTGTAGTTGACCCGCTCTCCCCGTGTCCACGCCTCCGTACGGGCTTGCAGGGCCAGGTTGTAGACCTTGCGCACACATCCGAACGTCCGAGACAGCTCCGCTGCCTGGGAGTCGGTCGGATAGAAGCGGTACTTGAAAGACCGCTTGACGCTGGAAGTCATGGTTCACAAAGTAACATGCATTCTTGTGAGGACGCGGATAGGGCCGCTCTTCATGCGTTGCTCCGCAAGGGACTGACTCCAAGCAGGAGCGAGGACCGGAGCCTTGTTGGGGGTGGCAAATGAGCAGGACATTGCTGGTGACGAACGACTTCCCGCCCCGCCGGGGCGGCATCCAGACCTTTGTGCACGGCATGGCCCTGCGGTTGCCCTCCGACGACCTGGTCGTCTACACCTCCGCCTCGCCCGGCTGGGAGGAGTTCGACGCCGCCCAGCCCTTCACCGTCGTCCGCGACCGCACCGCGATGCTGCTGCCCACCCCCCGGGTCGCCCGCGCCGTCACCGCCATCGCGCGCGAGCACCGCTGCGACCGCGTCTGGTTCGGTGCCGCCGCCCCGCTCGGCCTGCTCGCCGCCGGTCTCAAGCACGACACCGGGATCGAGCGCGCCATCGCCCTCACCCACGGCCACGAGGTCGGCTGGGCGATGATGCCCGGCACGCGCGGCGCTTTGCGGCGCATCGCCGAATCTCTCGACGTCATGACCTACCTGGGGGACTACACGCACCGGCGCATCGCGCCGGTCGCCGGGCACCTGACCCGGTTGGAGCAGTTGACGTTCGGCATCGACACCGAGACGTTCCACCCCGGCGTCGACGGCTCCGGCGTGCGCGAACGCCACGGGCTCACCGGACTCCCGGTGATCGTTTGCGTCTCGCGGCTCGTGCCGCGAAAAGGCCAGGACATGCTCATCGCGGCCCTGCCGCACGTGCGCGAGCAGGTCGGACAGGACGTGCGGCTGCTCATCGTCGGCCAGGGCCCCTACGAGGCGCGGCTGCGCGCGCTCGCCCGCATGCACGGCGTCGAGGACCAGGTCGTCTTCACCGGCGGGGTCGCCGAACACGAACTCGCCGCGCACTTCGCGGCCGGGGACGTCTTCGCGATGCCGTGCCGCACCCGCCGCCGCGGCCTCGACGTGGAAGGGCTCGGCGCGGTCTTCCTGGAGGCGGCCGCGTGCGGGCTCCCGGTCATCGCGGGGGACTCGGGCGGCGCGCCGGACACGGTGCTGCACGACCAGTCGGGGTGGGTGGTCGACGGCCGCGACCTCGGCGAGATCACCTTCCGGCTCGCGCAGGTCCTCGCCGACCCTTCGCTGGCGCGAAAGCTCGGCGAGGCCAGTCGCGAATGGGCCCTGAGCGAATGGACCTGGGACCGCCAGGCCGGGCGCCTCGAGGGCATGCTCTACGGCGAAACCGTCTGAGCGGACCGGTGAACACGGCTCCGCCGCGTCCACGAGTCCGCTGCTCGTCAGAACTTCGGCTGGTCGGGGGCTTCGAGGAGGCCGAGCTTGAGGGCGGTCATGAGGGCCTGGGCGCGGTTGCCGGCGCCGAGCTTTTCGTACAGCTTCGAGATGTGCGTCTTCGCCGTCGACTCCGAGACGTACAGCTGCTTCGCGATCCCCGCCACCGAGAGGCCGTCGGCCAGGAGCTTCAGCACCTGCGACTCGCGCGGCGACAGCTGGGGACCGGTCGGGGTCAGCCGCCGCTGCATCGCCTCGGCCAGGTCCGCGGCGCTGAACGCCGTCGGGTTCGCCGCCGCGTGCCGGGCGGCCGAGACCACGTCGTTCGCCGGGGCCGACTTGGGCACGAACGCCGAAGCGCCCGCGTCCAGCGCGCCGAACAGCTGGTCGTCGCCCGCGTACATCGTCAGCACCACGATGCCCATGTTCGGGTGCGCCTTGCGCAGCTTCCGGGTCGCGTCCAGCCCCGACCCGTCGGGCAGGCGCAGGTCCATGATCACCACCGACGGCATGAGGGAAGCGGCCTGCCGCAGCGCGTCCGCGGCGGTGTCGGCCTCGCCGACCACCTCGAACTCGGGGTCGCGGTCGAAGGCATGCCGGAGACCCTTGCGGATCAGGTCGTGGTCGTCGACGATGAGCACGGTCGTCTGACCGGTCGTCTCCTGCGCCTCAGCGTTCATCTCGTCTCTCTCCTCATTGGCTGCCACGGCCACTCGACGCGCAGCTCGCAAGCCTTAAATCGTCGTCGCGGTCGGGCCGTCGGGCCGGCTGTTCAGTTCTCGAAGTGCGGTCGGCGGCCGCCCAGGCCGCGGAGCCCGGGCGCGGGGTCTCGGCCCGGGGCGTCGGCCGCGCCCCCGCGTTGAGCACCACCGCCACCGTCGTCCCGTGCGGCTGGTGCGGACGGATCTCCAGTGATCCGCGGATCCGCTCCGCCCGCTCGCTCATGATCGCCAGCCCGTAGCGCCCCTCCGAAGCCTCCCCGGAGAGCCCCTGGCCGTCATCGGTCACCTCGATGCGCGTGTAAGGCGGGTCCACCTCGCACGTCACCCACAGATTCTCGGCTCGGGCGTGCTTGCGGGCGTTCGTGATCGCCTCCTGTGCGATCCGCAGCAGCTCCGCTTCGGTACTGGCGGGGAGCCTCGCCCCGCCCTCGTCGAGCGACAAGTGCACCCTGAGGCCGGCGGAAGCGCCCACAGTACGAGCATAGTCCGCGATCGCGGAGGCCAGTCCGCCCTGACGGTCGACGTTCGACCGCAGTTCGAACAGGGAGAACCGCAGTTCGGTCACCAGCCGGGTCACCTCGGACCGCAGTTCCTCGAGCTCGCCCTTGGCCTCTCCGGCGTCGGCCGGGAGCACCGCCATGGCGTTGTCGATGCCGTAGCCGAGCATCGCCAGCTCTTGGGCGATGCCGTCGTGGATCTCGCGGGCGAGGCGCTGGCGCTCCTCGGTGGTGGCCATGGACCGCACGTCCTCGAACAGGAGGGCGGTCTCGAGCCGCAGGGCCGCGCCTTTGGTGCGGTCCTCGGCGGCGGTGATGGCCTCGGGGCCGAACGCGGCGGGGTCGTCGGATTCGATCGCGACGAGGCCGACGGTGCGGCCTTCGGCGACGAGCGGGATGACCAGGGACGCGACGGGTCCTTGGGTCGAGCGCGAGAGCGGCACCTGCCCGGCTTGGGGCTTCTGCCCGGCCCAGGCGTCGGCGAGGAGCGAGTTGAGCTGCGGGGAGGTCTCCCAGTCGACGCGTTCGTCGGCCAGTTGGGCGAGCACGACCAGGCGCCGGCCCGAGGCCGCGGAGAGCACGGCGGCGCGGGCGACGCCGGGGATGCGCGAGGCGGTGTCGACGATCTCGGTCGCGATGCCGCCCGGGTCTAGTGTGGATCCGGGGAGTTGGCGGGCGACGACGCGGAGCTGCGTGAGCAGGGCCGCGGCCTCGGCGTACGGGAGCTGCGAGTGGTGCAGGTCGGAGGAGCGGGAGCGGCGCAGCCACCAGGCGCCGACGGCGGAGGCGAGCCCGAAGGCGAGCGCGACGGCGACAGTGGTGACGTAGGTGCCGCGGTCGTACGCGGAGATGCGCGGGGTCTGGGCGATGAGGCCGACCGCGGCGACGGCGACGAGCACGGGCGGGCCCCAGGTGCGCAGCCGCGCGTACCGGTCGTCGTCCTCGCCGGTCTGGTCGGCGGCGTCGAACGCGGCCGTGGCGAACGGCGCGATCAGGTACGGCAGCATCCAGGCGGGGAGCCCGTCGGTGGCGAGGGTGCCGAGCACGACGACGGCGACCTCGGCGAGCTGCCCGGCGGGGGCCAGGAGCCGGTGCCGGGGGAGGACGACGCCGGGGAGCGCCGCGAGGGCGAGTATGCCGCACCAGGTCGCGGCGTCGGCGAGCCCTTCCGAAGCCCAGCCGAAGACCGCGACCAGCGCGAACAGCACACCCCGCAGCGCGAGGGCGGGCAGTCGCCACTGGCGCTCGAGCACCGCCTCATCGCCCATGCGGGCACCTCGCTTACTCGTTTCGTCGCGCCTTCGCCGTGTCGTAGAGCGCGTTGATCTCGTTTGAGTATTTTTCCATGACGACGTGTCGTTTGACCTTGACTGACGGGGTGATTTCCCCGGCGTCCTCGCTCAGCTCGACCGGCATGACCCGGAACTGCTTGATCTGCTCGGCGCGGGAGACCGTCTTGTTGGCCTCGTCGACCTTCGCCTGCAGTTCGGCGAGGAGCTCGGGGTCCTCGGTGAGGTCGCTGATCGGGGTCTTCGGGTCCTTGTCGTGCCTGGTCAGCCAGTCGCGGAGCATCTCGCCGTCGAGGGAGATGAGGCAGCCGATGTAGGGGCGGCCCTCGCCGACGACCATGGCGTAGGCGATGAGCGGGTGGGCGTCGAGGATTTTCTCGAGCGGGCCGGGGGCGACGTTCTTGCCGCCCGCGGTGACGATGATGTCCTTCTTGCGGCCGGTGATGGTGACGTACCCGTCGTCGTCGATCTCGGCGATGTCGCCGGTGGAGAACCAGCCGTCGGCGTCGAGCACTTCGGCGGTGGCGGCGTCGTTGTTCCAGTACCCGGGGAATACCTGCGGGCCCTTGGCCTGGAGCTCGCCGTCCTCGGCGATGCGCAGCGCGGTGCCCGGGGTGGGCCGGCCGATCGAGCCGACCTTGATGGCGGTCTGGAGGTTGAGCGAGAGCACGGGCGAGGTCTCGGTGAGTCCGTAGCCCTCGTAGATGGTGACGCCGATGCCGCGGAAGAAGTGGCCGAGCTCGGGGCCGAGGGCGGCGCCGCCGGAGACGGCGGAGTTGCACTCGCCGCCGATGGCGGCCCGGATCTTGCCGTAGACGAGCATGTCGAACAGCTTGTGGCGCAGTTTGAGGGCGAGGCCGGGCCCGCCGGGCTTGTCGAGGGCGCGGCTGTACTCCTTGGCGCAGGCCGCGGCCTTCTCGAAGATCGCGCCCTTGCCGCCGTCGAGGGCCTTCTGGTACGCCCCGGCGTAGACCTTCTCGAACACGCGCGGGATCGCGAGGAGGGTGGTCGGCTTGACCACGGGCATGATCGCGGTGAGCTTGGTGCGGTCGGCGTGGGCGATGGTGGTGCGCGATTCCATGCCGGCGAGCTGCAGGATGCGGGCGAGGACGTGCGCGAGCGAGAGGAACAGCAGCATGCGGGCGCCGTCGAAGAGGACGCCGGGTACCTCGGGGATGATGTTGCGGATGTCGGCCAGCAGGTTGCGGTGGGTGAGCATGCAGCCCTTGGGGCGGCCGGTGGTCCCGGAGGTGTAGACGATGGTGGCCAGGTCGTCGGCCTTGCGGGAGGTGCGGCGCTCCTCGATGTCGACGCCGGCGTCGGCGCCGAGGGCGTCCAGGGCCTCGATCGCGCCGGGCGCGCCGTCGATGGTCCACACGTGCTTGACCTGCGTGCCGAGGCCTTCGACCATCTCGGCCATCTCGGCGTCCTCGACGATGGCGGCGACCGCGCCGGAGTCCTCGATGATGAACTTCGCCTGGTCGGCGGAGGAGGTCTCGTAGATGGTGACGGTGACGGCTCCGGCGGCCCAGATCGCGTAGTCGAGCAGGGTCCACTCGTAGCGGGTGGCGGACATGAGGGCGACCCGGTCGCCGGGCTGGATACCGGCCGCGGCCAGGCCCTTCGCGGCGGCGACCACCTGCTCGCGGAACATGACCGAGGTGACGTCCTGCCAGGTCGCGCCGTCGTCGAACGAGCGCATGAAGAGGATCGAGGAGGGGTGGTTCTCGGCCGCGTCCCACAGCGCGGTGAGGGTGTTGTCGTCGTCGGGCACAGTCACCACGGGGGGGACGGCGAACTCGCGCATGGAAGGCTCCGTTCAAAGGCCATGTTCACGGCTTTGTAAAGTGGCTCACAGATCATGTTACCGGTGGGTCAACTTCCGACGGAAGAGGGACTGTGAGGCAGACCATGATGCTAAGGGCAGCTTAGCGGAGCTGGGGCCGGACCGTCGAACGCCCGTTGCGGACTGTCACCAAGCCGCCCGCTCCGATCCCGGCCGGTGATACCTTCGCCGAGTAGGACGGAACGGCCGATTTCATCTCCAGGTCATCGGGTTGTAAAGTCCTCGGTGGCCCGCAGCGTCGCGCGGCATTCCACGCCTCAAACCGTGAACCGCTGGAGGGTACAGCAGTGAGTCTGACTATCGGAGTCGACATCGGGGGCACCAAAGTCGGCGGCGGCGTCGTCGACGAAAACGGCAACGTCCTCGCCACGACCCGGCGCCCCACCCCAGCGGACGACACGCCCGGCGTCATCCAGGCCGTGAAAGCGGTCGTCGACGAACTGCGCGAAGGCCGCGAGATCGAGGCCGTCGGCATCGGCGCGGCCGGCTGGATCTCCTCCGACCGCTCCACGGTCATGCTGGCTCCCAACCTCTCCTGGAAGAACGAGCCGCTCCGGGACAAGGTCGCCGAGGCCATCGACCTCCCCGTCGTCGTCGAGAACGACGCCAACGTGGCCATCTGGGGCGAGCACCGCTTCGGCGCCGCCAAGCGCCACCGCTCCTCCGTGCTCTACACGATCGGCACCGGCGTCGGCGGCGGCATCGTCGTCAAGGACAACCTGCTGCGCGGCACCCACGGCGTCGCCGCCGAGATCGGCCACACCCGCTCCGTGATGCCCGACGGCCGCCAGTGCGGCTGCGGCCGCACCGGCTGCCTCGAGCAGTACGCCTCCGGCCGGGCGCTGACCCGCGCCGCCCAGGAAGGCGCCGCCGAGCACCCCGAGAAGGCCGCGGTCCTGCTCAAGCTCGCCGGCGGCGACCCCGAGTCGATCACCGGCCGCCAGGTCACCGAGGCCGCCCGCCAGGGCGACGAGGTCGCCCTGAGCGCCTTCGACTTCATCGGCTTCTACCTCGGCAACTCCGCCGCGGACCTGGTCAACCTCATCGACCCCGGCGTCATCCTCATCGCCGGCGGCGTCGTCGACGCGGGCGACCTGCTCCTCGACCCGATCCGCAAGCACTACACGGCGGCCCTCGCCGACCGGGCCCAGGTGCCGGTCGCCGAGGTCCGCGCCGCCGAGCTCGGCTCCAAGGCCGGCGTCATCGGCGCGGCCGACCTCGCCCGCCACCGCGAGATCGTCCCTTAAGACACACATGACAGGGCCGGAGCGGAAGCTCCGGCCCTGCTTCTTTGCGGCGGTGTCAGCAGATGTTCCTGGCGCCGTTGCCGCTCAGCGTCCAGTTGGTGTTCTCGCCGCAGGGCGATTCGCGCACCGACGTGTTGTCGACCCGCAGCGTGATCCAGATGTCCTTGTTGTTCGGGAACTCCGTGCGCGCCGCCAGGCGCACCTCGCCGCCGCCGTTCACGGTCCCGCCCCTGATCGAGACGTTGTAGCAGTTCTCGATGAGCACCGAGTTGTTCCCGTTGCTCGCCAGGTCCACGTTCTTGATGACCACCCCGCCGGACTGCGAGACGCAGAAGATGCCGCGCCCGCCGCCGCGGGAGATCACGTTGTCGACCCAGATGTTGGTCGCGTAGCCGCCGCTCGCGGTCCTGCCGTTGGTGTTCGCCATCCGGAAGGTCGCGTAACCGGTGCCGGCGCCGACGTTGTTGCCGTCGACCGTGCCGACCCAGCCGTTGCGCGAGTTCTGGATCAGCAGGCCCGACTCGCCGACGTTCCGCGCGGTCACCCTGGTGATGTTGAACCCGTCGATGTTCCAGGTCTCGACCGCGTGGCTCCCGGCGCCCGACACGTAGATGTCGTTCATCGTCACGTTGTAGTTCCACGCCGCGTCGCGGTCGAAGCGGATGCCCAGGCCGCCGCTCAGGGTTAGGTCGATATCGCCGAGCTTGAGGCCGTTGGTCCCGGAGAACCGCAGCCCGAAGTACGGGTTGCCCGACATCTTCAGGAACGCGATGTTGACGTCGGTGGTGTTGATCGCCTCGATCGCGCCGCGCCCGGAGCGGTTGCCCACGTTGATGGTGCCGCAGCCCTCGAAGGTCTTGCCGCTCTGGATGGTGATGGTGCTGGCGCCGATCGAGCCGGAGGCCATGACGGCGACGCGCTGGCCGCTGGAGATGGTGTCGACGCCGGCTTGGACGGCGGCGCGGTAGTCGCCGCCGGAGTAGACCGTGGTCGAGCCCTCCCTGGTGACGTAGGCGCCGCTGGAGCCGGTGACCGTGGCGTGGGGCGAGTTGGCGCCGCACGCGGCCTGGGCGACGGCCGCGCCGTCGAGGACCGGGATCGCGACGGCGCCGGCGGCGCCCGCGATGACGGCCGCGGCCGTCGCGACGAGGGTGCGGAGTCTTCGCTTCGGTGCGAGGGACATTGCTGCTCCTATGGAGTCGTGCCGGTGAAACGATTCAATTGAGATATCGATATGAATCGATTTAATGGGATCATAGCGGGCGCGCCGCGGTTTGGAAAGCGCTACACCACCCGAATCGGGCCACTTTCGGGTGACATGGACGCCGCGCGGCCCGGTTCTTGTCAGACCCCCGCGCGACGCTGGCCCTACAGTATTTCCCCTCTAGTGGTGGGTGGGGGCTTGTGGACGGGGAACGCGAAAGGGCGGCCGACCAGGTCGACCGCCCTCCCCTCGCCTCGTCTTAGTCGCGCTTGTACCCGACCACGAGCTCGCCGGCGAGCTGCTCGCAGAACAGGCCGATGTCGGTGATGACGCCGATCGCCTGCGCCGAACCGCGGTCCGCGAGCTTCGTGACCGTCGCGGGGTTGATGTCCACGCTCACGAGCGGCACCTTCGCGGGCAGGATGTTCCCCGTCGCGATCGAGTGCAGCATCGTGGCGACCATGATCGCGAAGCCCACGCCCGGCAGGGCGGCGCGCATCGCGCGCTGGCCCTCGATCACGTCGGTGTGCACGTCGGGCAGCGGGCCGTCGTCGCGCACCGAGCCGACGAGCACGAACTCCTTCTTGTTCTTGACCATCGCGTGCATGATGCCGCCCTTGAGCACGTCCTGCTCGACGGCCTCGGCGATCGACCCGCAGGTGCGGATCTTGTTGATGGCCCGGATGTGGTGCTCGTGGCCGTGCGGCACGCCGTGCCCCTTGTCGAGGTCGACGCCGAGCGAGGTGCCGAACAGGTTCGACTCGATGTCGTGCGCCGCCAAGGCGTTCCCCGCGAAGATCACGTCCACATAGCCCTCGTTGATGAGCGCCTCAAGGGCCTTACCGGCTCCGGTGTGGACGATGGCGGGGCCGCCGACCCACAGGATCTTCTCGCCGCGGGCCTTGACCTCGCGCATGCGCTCGGCGATCTGGCGCACCTGGAGCGCTTGCGGCCGTTCGGAGGAGACGCCGCCGCTCATGAACTCGAAGTTCGAGGACTCGGGGCTCTTGCGCTCGGGCTCGGGCAGCGGCAGCACCCTGACGCCCTCGCCGCCGCAGACGACCAGTTCGCCGGCCTTGACGTCGGAGACCGGGAGCGTCTTGGCGGTGGCGCGGTCCTCGGAGACGATGATCCCGCAGTCCATTTCGGAGTTCTCGACGTCCATCCAGCTGCCGTTGAGCCGCACCTGGGTGTCGAAGTTGGTGGTGGAGTAGAAGTCCTCGGGGAAGACGCCGTCGCGCGGGGCCGGCTTGAGGGCTGCGATGCCGGGGTCGAGCGGGTTCGCGCCGTGCGTCTGGAGGCGCATGACGATGCGTTCGACCAGCTCGGGCGTCTCGGCGGAGACGGTGAGCTGGACGTAGGACTCGTCGGTGTGGTGGCGGCCCACGTCGAAGCGGTCGATCGTGTAGGCCCCCGAGTACTCGAGGACGTCGTCCATGACGCGGGCGAAGATGCCCTGGTCGATGAGGTGTCCGCGCAGCTCGACGGTCTTTGCGTGTTCCACGTTTGGTGCTCCTGTTGCTTCCCGGCCCAAGCGGCGCCTCCGCGGGTGTACGGCTCGCGGGCTTCGCCGCGGGCGGGAGGCGCCGTGACGAGCCTAGCTCTCGGTGCGGGGGAGCGGCGGCAGGCTCCGCGGGGTTCAAGCCGCGGCGGGCGGCGGCGCGGCGGCGGCCTTGGCGGCCTGGATCTCGGCGGTGGTGGGCCAGTTGCGGGTGACCAGGTACTGGATGAGGAAGCCGATGAGGCCCCACGCGCCCACGACATACGGCACGGACGCCCCGAACTCGACGATGAGGCCGATCCCGGCGATGGCGATGCCCTGGCTGAGCTGGAGCCCGGAGTTCGCGGCGGCGACGACGCGGCCGCGCCAGCCGTCGGGGATGCACTGGGCGAGGGTGGCGTTCATGGGGGCCATGATCATGTTGGCGAGGCCCGCGCCCATCGCGATGAGCAGCACGCCGGCGAGCGGCGGGTCGAGCAGCGCGGCCGTCAGGACCACGGGGCCGATGAACGCGAGCGGCCGGATGAGCTTGTCGCGCACCGAGGGCCGCACGAGCCGGGCGAACAGGAGGCTCGCGACGACCGCGGCGGCGGCGTCGACGGCCATGATGAGGCCCTGCGTCTTGGAGTCGCCGCCCAGGTGCGCCGCCCACAGGACCGCGACGCCTTCGGGGACGGCGGTGAGGGCGAACAGGCCCCAGATCCCGAAGGACACGGTGCGCAGGACCTTGTTGTCGCGCAGCATCCGCAGGCCGTCGGCGGTCTCGGTGAGCACGTGGCGGCGCTCTTCGCGCTTGTTGACCGAGGGCCGGTACTGGACGAGGGCGCTGATCGCGACGGCGCTGACGACGAAGAGCGCGGCGTTGATCGCGAGGGCGGTGTGCGGGTCGATGGCGGCGAGCAGGCCGCCCGCGAGGTAGCCGATGATCTGGGCGGTCGCGGCGGCACTGAAGGAGAGCGCGATCGCGACCGAGAGGGCGTCGCCGGTGAGGATCTGGGCGAGGGTCGCGACGCGGGCGGCGTTGTAGGCGGGCTGGACGGCGGCGACGGCGAAGACGATCGCGATCATGACGCCGATGGGCAGGCCGGGGATGAGGAGCAGGGCGATGAGGCCGGCGCGCAGCACGTCGCACACGACCATGACGTTCCGGTACGAGTACCGGTCCACAATGGCCCCGAGGACTTGGGCGAGGCCGAGATAGGGCGCGAAGCTGATGGCGAAGGAGGCGGCGGCGAGCGCCGAGGAGCCGGTCTGCTGCCACACGAGGAAGGTGACGGCGACCCGGTTGAGCATCGCGCCGGCGTTGGAGAGGCAGAAGGCGAGGAGGAACCCGGCGGCTTCGCGGTCGCCGAAGACCTGGGAGAACGTCGGCTTGCGGTCGGACTCGGACGCGTCGTCGGCGGGTCCGGCCGGGGCCGGCGGGGGGTTCTGGTTCGACACAGGGCCTTCCTCGTTCTCGGCTCCGCGAGCGTCGTCCTCGGGCACCGGTCTGCGCCGTTGCAGCTTGCCGCCACGGGGGTTGCGGCCTATGACGCGGCAGGGACCGCGTCGGCGCAGGGAATCGCCGATGGGTCCGGTACCTGAAGGGCGGTAAGTGACAATCCTCCGCGATTGCCGTAAGTGTCACTAGTCTGCCCCTGGCGTATGTGGTTGTCAAGCGTCCCACTGTGTTCAAAGTGCAAAAACCCGGACGGAGCCGGAGGGTCCGTTATGACCGCCCAAAACTACGCCTCCTGCCGCAACGCGACTGCGGCGGCCTCGGTTCGATAACGGTGGTGTCAAGGGAATCGCACGGCCCGGAAACGGCCGCGCACCCCCGCCCGACCACCAGCGGCTGACGGTATCCTCCAAAGCGTCTTGTAGGAACCGTCTAAGGAGTCGAGCGATGACCGCCAGCGCCGCATGGACCGCCCGCGACGCCGCCGCCGTGTGGCACCCCTTCACGCAGCACTCCACCTGGACCGGCGACCGGCCCGTCGTCGTCGACCGCGCCGAAGGGCCCTGGCTCATCGACGTCGACGGCCGCCGCTACCTCGACGGCGTCTCCTCACTGTGGACCACCACCCTCGGCCACGGGCACCCCGACATCAACGCCGCCATCACCGCCCAGCTCGCCAAGCTCGACCACTCCACGTTCCTCGGCACCACCCACACCCCGGGCATCGAACTCTCCGAGGCGCTCATCGCCCTCGCCCCCAAGGGGAACGGACCCGAGCTGACCAAGGTCTTCTACGCCGGAGACGGCTCGTCCGCCGTCGAAGCGGCCCTCAAGATCGCCTACCAGTACTCGACCCAGACCGGGCACTCCCGGCCCAAGTTCGTCCGCCTCGACCAGGCCTACCACGGCGACACCCTCGGCGCGGTCGCCGTCGGCGGCCACGACCTCTTCCACCAGGCATACAAGCCGCTGCTGCTCGACACGATCGGCGTCCCCTCGCCCGGCGACCGCGCCCTCGGCCCCGACCGCAACGCCATCGCCGAGGCCGCGCTCCGCAGCGTCATGGGCGAGCACGGCGCCCAGGTGTGCGCGATCATCGTCGAACCGATGATCCAAGGCGCCGCGGGCATGCTCGACTACGACGCGCAGTTCCTGCGCACCGCAAGGGAACTCGCCGATGCCCACGGCGCGCTCCTCATCTTCGACGAGGTCGCCACCGGCTTCGCCCGCACCGGGCGCATGTGGGCCGCCGAGCACGCCGGCGTCACCCCCGACCTCCTCACCTGCGGCAAGGGCATCACCGGCGGGTACCTGCCGCTCTCGGCGGTCCTCGCCGCCGAACACGTCTACGAGGCGTTCCTGACCCGGCCCGGCGACAGCGCGCCGCGCACGTTCTTCCACGGCCACACCTACACCGCGAACCCCCTGTGCTGCGCCGCCGCGCTCGCGAACCTGCGCGTCATGGGGGAGCAGGACGTGACCGGCCAGGCCGCCCGCCTCGGCGAACGCCTCGCGAAACTCCTGGAGCCATTGGGCTCCAACGACAATGTGCTCGAGATCCGCCAGCTCGGGACGATGATCGGCGTCGAGGTCGCGCCGGTCGGCGACCGCACCGGGTTCGCGGTCTGCCAGGCCGCCCGCGACCGGGGCGTGTGGCTGCGCCCGCTCGGGAACACGGTCGTGCTCATGCCGCCGCTGACCCTCGGCGACGACGAGACCGACCTGCTCGTGAACGCCCTCGCCGAAGCGATCGACGAGGTCGCGGCATGACAAGCGCCGCCCCCGGCGTCTGGCACCGCCTGGGCCGCAAAGCGGACCTGCGCGCCAAGGCCGGGCTCACCCGCCACGTCCGCACCCGCGCCGATGCGATCGACCTCGCCGGGAACGACTACCTCGGGCTCTCCCGCCACCCCGCCGTCCTCGCCGCCGCCGCGGCCGCGCTCGCCGAACACGGCCTCGGCGCGAGCGGCTCTCGGCTCGTGCGCGGCACCACCGGTGTGCACGAACGGTTCGAGGCCGAATTCGCGCAGCACACCGGCACCGAGACCGCCGTCCTCTACTCCTCGGGCTACATGGCCAATCTCGGCGCGGTGGCCGCGCTGGCCGGGCCGGTCCTGCTCGACGCGCACGCCCACGCGTCGCTCCACGACGCCGCCCGCCTCGCCGGGGGCCGCTCGGACACGTTCGCGCACAACGACCTCGACGAGCTCCAGCGCCGGCTCCGGGAGGTGCGGCCGGCCCTCGTCGCGGTCGAGTCGGTGTACTCCGTGCTCGGCGACGCGGCGCCGCTGCGCGAGATCCACGCACTCACGACCGCGCACGGCGCGCTGCTGCTCATCGACGAAGCCCACGCGATCGGCACGATCGGCCCGCACGGCGCGGGCGGCGCAGCCGCCGCCGGGCTCGCGGGCGACCCGGGCGTGGTCCTCACCGCGACCCTCTCGAAGGCGCTCGGCGCGGCGGGCGGCATCGTCGCCGGCCCGGCCGCCCTGCGCCGCCACCTCCACGACACGGGCCGCACCTTCATCTACGACACCGCCCCACCGCCCGCAGTGATTGCCGGCGCCGGCGCGGCGCTCGCCATCGCACGCGAATCCGACAGCGCCCGAGCCGAACTCGCCCGCCGGGCCGCCCTGGCGGCGGCGACGCTGAACGCACCGACACCGGCCGCCGGGGTCCTCTCGCCGCCCGCCGGAGACGCGAAGGCCGCGACCGACTGGGCCGAACGCTGCGCGGCGGCAGGCGTGGCAGTCGGCTGCTTCCGCCCGCCCTCCACGCCGGACCATCGGTCCCGGCTGCGAGTCACGATCAACACGGGAGTGGCGGTCGAGGACTTCGACCGGGCGCTAGAGGTGATCCAGGCGGCGCGGTAGGGATCGGGCCGAGCCGGTCGACGGCGACGGCTCGCCGCTGCCGGCCACCGCTCGGCGAGGCGTAGGGCATGCCCCTTCCCACCCGCATCCGCCTCCGACCAACCGAAAAGGACCACGGTCCCACGCGGGTCCGACAATCGAGCGTTTGCACTGGTCATCGGTATCGGAGAGTCGCCGGGCCGCTGGACGGCGGCGAGGCTCGTGCGGGGAGCGTTACGTTATGCGCATGATCGCGTTCGAAGGACCCGTGCTCGTCACCGGCACCGACACCGGCGTCGGCAAGACCGTCGCCACCGCTGCGCTGGCCGCGTTCCTCATGCGGCAGGGCCGCAGTGTCGAGGTCGTCAAGATCGCGCAGACCGGCGACGATGACGACGCCGCCGAGGTCACCCGGCTCTCGGGGGCCCCGGCCCGGGCGCTCGCCTGCTACCCGGACCCGTTGGCGCCCTTCGCCGCAGCGCGCCGCAGCGGCCTCCCGCTGCTCGAACTCCACGACGTCGCCGAGACGGTCCTCGAAGCGAAATCCGAGGTCGTCCTCCTCGAAGGCGCCGGGGGCCTGCTCGTGCAGCTCGGCGCCGGCGGCTGGACCGCCCGTGACCTGGCCGTCGAGCTCGGCTGCCCTGCCGTCGTCGTCACTCGCGCCGGCCTCGGCACGCTCAACCACACCGCCCTCACCCTCGAGGCGCTGTCGCGGCGCGGCATCGACGCGTCCGTCCTCATCGGATCATGGCCGCTCGAACCGGGCCTCGCCGAGTACGAGAACCTGAAGGACCTGCCCGGCCGCCGCCTCGGCTGGATCCCCGCCGGCGCCGCCGGGCTCGACCCCGAGGTCTTCCGCCTCAGCGCCTCCGAATGGTTCGACCTCGAAGGCGACCTCCGCCGCTTCGGCCCCGACGCCTGACGAAAACCCGCCCGTCGCGCGGCATCGCGCCCGCGGCGCGGTTCCCCCTGCCCGCGTGACGGACCGGTCCGTCACAGCTATGGCGCTCGCTCCCACCTGCCTTGACGCCACCCGGTACCTTGGTAGCGAACCGGCCCAATAGGTGCCGAATCAGTGCGATGCGGGCGCCTCTACCCCCGGCGCCCGCATCGCACCAAAGCCGCCGCACCGAGCCCCAGTCCGGCAGCGCACGCTAAGCGGGCACGCCGAGCCCGGCCCCGCGCCGCGCCTCGAACCGCGGGATGGCAAGGCCCAGCAGGAAGTCCAGCCCCCAGTCGATGCCCGACGCCTCGACCGGCCTGAACTCGCACCGCATCCGGATGCCGTCGTCCTCGTCGCCCGTCTCGACCACCGTGTGGTCCCACGCGTCCCGCGGATCCTCCGTGACCATCCACGAGTACGTGCTCACCTGGTAGTCGTAGTCGCGCCAGTCCGGCACCGCCATCAGCTTGCTGCCCAGCACCTCCCCGAACACGAGGCCGCGCACGCCGGTCTCCTCGACCGCCTCGCGCATCGCCGTCTCGCCCGGCGTCTCCCCGGGCCGCGCCCCGCCGCCGGGCACCTGCACCCCGGCCTCCGGCCGGTCCCGGTGCAGCATCACCAGCACCTCGAGGCCGGGCCGCTCAGGCAGGTCACGGAGGACGTAAGCGGTCCCGCGTTGGCGGAACTCCAGGAATTCAGGCATCCCGACAGCTTGGCAAGCGCATGCGCCGCACCGCAAGCCGTTAAACGGCCAGCCGCACCACGAGCGGGCTCGGCATCCGGAACGACAGGTTCGGGTCGCTCACCGGCGCCGCCACCACCCGGCAGCGGGGGAGCAGCGGCGCGAGCTCCGCGACCACCACCTCCGCCTCCATCCGCGACAACTGGCTCCCCAAGCAGCGGTGCGCGCCCGCACCGAACGCCAAGTGCCGCCGCGAACCCCGCTGCCCCGGCACCATCCTCATCGGACACTCCGCGACGCCCTCGTCCACGCCGGCCGCCCCCAGCCACACCAGGACCGACTCGCCCGCCCGCACCGCGAAACCGTCGATGTCCGTGTCCCGCTTCACCACCCGCCGCCACGACGTGATCGGCGGCAGCAGCCGCAGCCCCTCCTCGACGATCAGCGCCGGCTCCGAGGCCAGCAGCGACGGCTCCTCGATCAGCCGGTGCAGCAGCAGCGTCAGGAACTGCGACGTCGTCTCCTGGCCCGCCACCAGCAGAAAGAACAGTGCCGCGGTCGCCGCGTCCTCCCCGTACTCCTCCAGCAGCTCCCTCGTCGCCCCGGTGGACCCGGCCGTCCAGCCGCGCAGCAGCGCATGGAACGGCCCGACCACCCCGGCCAGCTCGCGCTGGCGCTCCGGCGAAGGATCGCCCCAGAACAGCTCCAGTGCGGCCCGGCTGAACCGCTTGACCTCCATGGCGGCCTCGACCTCGAGACCGAGCAGCCGCGCCAGCGCCGCGAGCGGGATCTCCGACGAGACCGCCGCGTCCACGTCCACCGCCTCGCCCGCCCGCAGCCGCCGCGCGACTCCGGCCGCGGTCCGCCGCGCCAGGCCTGTCAGCCACGGCCGCAACGCCTCCACGTTCGAGGGCGCGAACACCTCGCCGAACGCCGCGCGGATCCGCTCGTGCGAGTCGCCGTCGTTGTTCGCCAGCGTCGCGGGCAGCCGGAACCGGTGCCGCGTCAGCTCCCGCAGCGCGTCCGTGGGGATCGGGGTGATCGCGTCGAGCGCGTTCGCGGCCGAGAACCGCTCCCGGTCGGCCAGCACCTGCTTGGCGAGACGGTGCGAAGACACCACGACCTGCCCGTCGCGCCGCATGACGGGGGCGTCGGGTCGGGGATGTTTCCACAGCTCGAAGAGCACGCGCGCAGCCTACCTCCCCCGAAAGTACGAGTCCCGTTCACGGTAATCTGCTCTCAGTCTTTCGGCGCCCCGCACCGCGACCCGCCCCCGGCGGCCGCCCGCGCGCGGACCGCCGTCCGGCACCTGACTGCATGCCCACCGTAAGGAGCCTTTCCCTTGCAGGAGTACTCCTCCCAGGCCGCCTACGACCGCGGCGAGGCCGTCTGCGTCATCGGCGCCGGAGCGTCCGGCCTCATCGCGGTCAAGAACCTCCGCGAGAACGGCTTCGAAGTCGACTGCTACGAGCGGGACACCGTCCTCGGCGGCCTGTGGAACCCGCAGAACCAGCACAGCCCGCTCTACCCCAACACCCACCTCGTCACCTCCCGGTCCCAGACCGAGATCCCCGACTTCCCGATGCCCGACGACTGGCCCGACTACCCGTCGGCGGCCCAGATGCTCGAGTACCTGACCGCGTACGCCAAGCACTTCGGGCTCTCCGAGCACATCTGGTACGGCTCTGAGATCTCCCACCTCGAACCGGTCGAGGGCTCCCGCTTCGAGGTCGTCGTCAAGCCCGCGGCCGGCGCCGCCGCGCGGCGGCTGCGCTACGGCGCGGTCATCATCGCCACCGGCCACCACTGGTCCCCGAACCTGCCCTCCTACCCGGGCTTGGACGACTTCCGCGGGACCGTCCTGCACTCCTCGCAGCTCAAGGACCCGTCCCGCCTGCGCGGCAAGCACGTCCTCGTCATCGGCGGCGGCAACTCCGGCGTCGACATCGCCTGCGAGGCCGCAGTGAACGCCGCCAGTTGCGTCCACTCCGTGCGCCGCGGCTCCTGGCACCTGCCCAAGTACCTCGGCGGCGAGCCCGCCGACTACGCGCTCGCCCGCCTCGCGTCCCGCCCGAAGTACCTGCGCCGCTTCCTCACTGACCGGATCCTCAAGGGCCCCAAGCGACTCGCCGAGCGGATGGGCATCGAGGCGCCCGGCCCCGGCCCGGCCGGTGAAGAGCCCGTGCGCAACGGCCGCTACCTCGAGCACGTCGGCGACGGGTCCATCAAGCGCCGCGGCGAGGTCGCCCGCTTCGACGGCTACGAAGTCGCGTTCGCCGACGGCACCGAGATCCGCCCCGACCTCGTCGTCCTCGCCACCGGGTACCAGCCCAAGATCGCCTGCGTCGCACCGGAACTGCTCGGCGGCACCCGCGACGAGCCCGCCCCGAGGCTGTTCGCGCGGATGTTCTCCCCGAAGGCCCAGACCCTCGCCGTGGCCGGACTCGTCGAACCCGGCGTGGGCGTCCTCCCCATCGTCCACTGGCAGACCCACGCGATCTCCCGCTGGCTCCAGGTCCGCAAGAGCGACCCCGAACGCGCCGAGAGCTTCAAGCTGCAGGTCAACGCCGAATCGCACCACGACGCGGTGGAGCACGTCGACCCGCGCCGCCGCCTCGTGGTCGACGCCGAGGAGTACCTGGCCAGCCTGGGCCGCATCATCGACACCCTCGAACAGGAGCCCGCCAAATGAGCCTCACCGCCTGGAGCCGGCGCGCCCGCACCCCCGAGCCGGTCCCGGTCCGGCGCGAGATCGCGGTCTTCGAGCCCGCCGACCTCTTCGACATCGAGATCAAGGACAACCCCGAGACGAACCCGGTGCTCTGCTGCACCGGCGACCCGGCCGGCGCGGCCGCCTTCAACGCCTTGTGGCTCAAGCGGATCGCCACCTCGGGGCGGTACGCGGCGGCCGTGAGCGTGCGCGGCCAGGGCGGCACGCCCGCCGCCGCGGGCGGGCCGGAGGCCCGCGCGCACGACGTGGTGCAGGCCGCGGTCACCGTGCCCCGCCAGACAGTCCTCATCGGACACCGCGAGGGCGCGGCCTGGGCCGCACTGGCGGCCGGGCGCTACCCGGCGGCGGGCCTGGTGCTCGTCTCCCCGCTGCGGGTCCCGAAGCAGCTGCCGAAACCGGTGGGCGAACCGCCGGTGCTGCTGGTGGTGAGCGAGTCCGAGACGCAGTCGAAGGAAGTCCAGGCGGTATCCGACGAATACGGCATCACCCCGCTCACCTTCGCGGGCGCCCCCGACGACGTCTTCAAAGGCGCCACCGCCGAAGGACTCCTCGACACGGTCCTCTCCTGGCTCGACGCCCAGAAGCCGTGACGAAGCGCCGGAATCGACCGGCCGCGGCATTCTCGGCGCACGCCGAAAGCCCGAACGCGGACCGGGTTCGGTTCCCCGGTTTTCCAGGGTAGGAAAGCGAACCTGAAGCCGAGCTGAAGGCCGGGTCGGGCTGCGCCCGGGCCCGGCCGAGGTTCACCCGTACGGGTGGGTCAGACGACCGCTCCGTCGTCGGTGTCGTCCGGTTCCTTGTCAGGGCGCAGGCGGCTGATGAGCAGCCACACGCCGATGAGGAAGCCCACGAACCCGACCAGCCGGCCCGGGTTCGTCCCCAGCGGCGCGATGCCCGGGTTCACCAGCAGCGCGAGGCCGCCGATGATGAGCAGCACCCCGCCGATCGCCGGCAGGCTCGGCCACGGCACCGGAGGCGGCTCCGGCGGGTCGTAGTCGTCCTCGTCGTCGTCCGGCAGCTCCGCGTCCCACAGGTCCAGGAGCGTCGGCTCGTCGTCCCGGTTCGACACGACCGGCGGCGTCATCGGCACGACCTCGGTCGGATGCTCCTCCGCGTCGAGCCCCTTCACGAGCCCGGTGTCCGTGTCGCCCAAGCCCTTGATCAGCTCGTTGAAACGGCGGTCGACGTCCTCCGGGCGCAGCTCCTCCGGGCCGCCCTTGCCGTCCTGCTCGCCGCTCTCGGGCTCCCCGTTGCCCTCCTGCTCGCTGCGGTCAGTCATGGACACTCCGAGCCTTGACCAGCTGCCGGTTCATGAACTCGACACTCCCGGAGAAGATCGTCTCAGCGTCGTAGTCGAGCGTCGCCACATGGTAACTGCGCGGCAGCACCGTCGATTCGACGTCCTTGGAACGCACGCCCGCCCGGATCACCGCACTGTTGCGCGGACTCACCACATGGTCCTCCGCGCTCGTGAAGATCCGAAGCGGCACCGTGACCCGCGCCAGCTCCGGCCGCGTCACCTGCCACAGCCGCCGCAGCGACGCGTACGCCGCCACCGGCGTCCGCGACGTCGTCTTCTCCCGCACATCCGGCTTGTTCAGATCCGACCCGATCGACGCCACGCTCGGCATCACGTACTTCAGCACCGGCGCCAGGAACCCCTGCGGCTTGTCGTCGAAGATCGCCGGATTCACCAGCACCAGCCCCGACAGGTCGCCGCCGCGCTGCTCCGCCAGACGCAGGCACAGCGACCCGCCCATCGACAGGCCGCCCGCGAACACCGGCCGACCCAGCGCCAGCGCCTCGTCGACGGCATCCTCGAGCCGCCGGTACCACTGCTGCCAGGTCGCCTTCGCCAGCACCTGCCACGTGTCGCCGTGGCCCGGCAGCAGCGGCGCCACCACGTTGAAGCCCTCGCCGCGCAGGTACTCGCCCCACGGGCGCATGCTCGCCGGATCGGAGGTGAAACCGTGGCACAGCACCATCGTGGCCTTGGCGTCGGCACCGAGGTCGAACGTGAACTCCTCGGAATCGCTCGTCACGTCGCCTCCCGGGGTCGCTGAATGACGGGGCGCGGGATCGCGTGGACTCGTGCACGGCCCGCCGGTCGAACCGGCGGCCGGGCGGTCCCGTTTCGCGCCGCTTGCCCATTCTCGCACGCGCCCGCGGGCCGCCGCCACCGCGCGGGAGCGCCCGGCCGCGCCCGCGCGAGCCGCCGTCCGCGTTCGACGTCAGAAGGATTGACCGGTACCGATACGCTTGAGCGCGTGATCTACTGGGTGCTGAAGGCGACGCTGGGCTCGCTGCTGTGGGTCGTGTACCGGCCCCAGGTCGAAGGGCTCGAGCATGTGCCCGAGGACGGCCCGGCGATCCTGGCCTCCAACCACCTCGCCGTCACCGACTCCTTCTTCATGCCCCTGGTCGTCAAACGCCGGGTCACGTTCATCGCGAAGGAGGAGTACTTCACCGGCACCGGCTTCAAAGGCCGGTTCGTGCGCACCTTCATGAACGCCGTCGGCGCCATCCCCGTCGACCGCGCCGGCGGCGACGCCGCCAGCGCCTCCCTCGACACCGGCAAGCGCGTCCTCTCCGAGGGCCGCCTCTTCGGCATCTACCCCGAGGGCACCCGCTCGCCCGACGGCCGCCTCTACCGCGGCAAGACCGGCGTCGCCCGCCTCGCACTCCAGACCGGCTCCCCGGTCGTCCCCGTCGCCATGCTCAACACGGGGGAGCTCCAGCCCATCGGCAGGCGCATCCCCAAGATCGGCCGAGTCAAGATCAAGTTCGGCCCCTCACTGGACTTCAACCGCTACCGAGAGCTCGTGGGCGACCGCTTCATCGAACGCGCCGTCACCGACGAGGTCATGGACGCACTCAGGGCACTCTCCGGCCAGGACTACGTCGACGAATACGCCGCGAAGTTCAAGAACAAGGGCAAGCAGTAAGCGCGATCCCCCCACGGGACCGCACGCTTCTCCTCAGCCTCTATTCGGCTCCCCCGAAGCCCGCCCGGCGCCGCAGCGCGGGCAGGTCCACCACGACGATCTTGCGGCCCTCCGTGCGCAGCCAGCCGCGGTTGGCGAAGATCCCGATCGCCTGGTTGACGCTCTGGCGCGAACCGCCGGCCATCTCCGCCAGCTGCGTCTGGTTGAGCTCGATCGTCGTCATCGGCGACGAGTGCTGCTCCGCCAGACGCACCAGTGTCTTCGCGACCCGCCCCGGTAGATCCAGGAACACGTGGTCGGAGGACTGCTCGGTCAGCCGCCGCACGATCATGCCCATCGACCGCAGGACCGCGTCGAGCATCTTCGGGTTCCCGTGCACGAGCTCCAGGAACGACGAGCGCGCCAGCGCCAGCGCCGACGTGTCCTCGAGGGCCTCCGCGCTGGCCGAACGGGGCGATCCGTCCAGGAGTGAGACCTCGCCGAGCACTTCGGGGGCGCGCGCGACGTGGAGCATCGCGCGCTCGCCGGTCGCGGCGGTGCGGAAGACGCTCACCGCCCCCGACCGGATCATGATGAGTGATTCGCCCGGCTCGCCTTCGAAGAACAGGAGGTGCCCACGCCGGTAGTGGCGCTGTACCGCCACCCCCGCGATCTGCCGCCGTGCCTGCGGGTCGAGGCCGGCGAACATGGCGACGCCTGCAAGCGGGTCTTCAGATGGGCTGACACCCATAGTTCTCCCCCTTCGGTGGGTCCCGGGTCCGCGGGTTCCCTCCGATGATCGCTGTCTTTTCCGTCGTTGTACAGAGCCCGGTGTCGGAAACTTCACGCTCCGTTGGGCCGTGTGTCCAGACGGCGCACTTGTCGCTCGACCGAGTGTACGATCAAGTCTACGTGCTTTAGCGTCGATTGTCCGGTATCGCGACGCCCGCGTGCGGGACGCGAGGTCAGATTCCGGCTGCCTGATCGTATGGCGTAGCGTCGACTCGAGTCCGGCGACATACGGGTGGGGCCCGAGAACGGCCGAAAAAGACCGCTCGTGATCATACGAAAGGCCGATGCGTGGCGTACCGATACTTCTACGACTGCGAGTTCATCGAGGACGGTCGCACGATCGACCTGGTCTCGATCGCCGTCGTCGACGAGCAAGGGCGCGAGTACTACGCCGTGTCGACCGAGTTCGACCCTTCCCGCGCGATCGACTGGGTGCGCCGCAACGTCCTCGACAAGCTGCCGCCTCCGGCGAGTTCCCTGTGGAAGGACCGCGCCACCATTCGCGACGAGCTCTACGACTTCCTGGTGTCGCCCGTGCGCCGCAAGTCCGGCAGCCACCCGGGGGAGCGGGTCGAGCTGTGGGCCTGGATCGGCGCGTACGACCACGTCGTGTTCGCGCAGCTGTGGGGCACGATGCCGGAGCTGCCGCGGGCGCTGCCGCGCATGACCAAGGACCTGCGCCAGCGCTGGGAGGACCTGGGCCGCCCGGAGCTGCCGACCACCCCTGACGCGGACATGCACGACGCCCTCACCGACGCCAAGCTGAACCTCGCCCGCTGGAAGGCGCTCGAGGCGTACCGCGCCGAGCGCGGCGCGTACGCACCGGTCGAATCCCACCCGTAGCGCCTCTCGGAACCCCAGGTCGCCGCCCCCTGACGCCGATATAAGGTGGGCAGTGTTTCGGCAATGGGGCCGCCCAGTTAACAGTCCTGACTCCAGGGAGTAAGACACATGCGCATTGGCGTGCTCACCGGCGGCGGGGACTGCCCCGGTCTCAACGCGGTCATCCGTGCCGCGGTCCGCAAGGGCAGCAAGGAATACGGCCACGAGTTCGTGGGCTTCCGGTACGGCTGGCGGGGCCCCATCGAGGGCATCACCCAGGAGCTGAACTGGGACACGGTCGAGAACATCCTCGACCAGGGCGGCACGATCCTCCACTCCTCGCGCACCAACCCCTACAAGATCGAGGGCGGCGTCGAGGCCATCAAGAAGAACATGGCCGACCTGGGCGTGGACGCGCTCATCGCGATCGGCGGCGAGGACACCCTGGGTGTCGCGACGAAGCTGACCGCGGACGGGGTCAACTGCGTCGGCGTGCCGAAGACGATCGACAACGACCTCTCGGGCACCGACTACACCTTCGGCTTCGACACCGCGGTGAACATCGCGACCGAGGCCATCGACCGCCTGTGGACGACCGCGGACTCGCACGACCGCTGCATCGTCGTCGAGATCATGGGCCGCCACGCGGGCTGGATGACGCTGCACGCGGGCATCGCCGGCGGCGCGAACGTCACCCTCATCCCCGAGGTCGCGTTCGACATCGAGAAGGTCGCGAACTTCGTCAAGGAGCGCAAGGAGGCCGGCAAGGCCACCATCGTCGCCGTCTCCGAGGGCGCGCACGCCGAGTCGGGCATGGTGCTCAAGGACGGCGAGGTCGACGCGTTCGGCCACGTCAAGCTCGGCGGCGTCGGCGACTGGGTCGCCAAGGAGATCAAGGAGCGCGCGGACATCGAGACCCGCGCGATCATCCTCGGCCACCTGCAGCGCGGCGGCACCCCGACCGCGTTCGACCGCGTGCTCGCCACCCGCCTCGGCCTCGAGGCCGCCGCGGCCGTGCACGAGGGCGACTTCGGCAAGATGATGGCGCTCCAGGGCACCAACGTCGTGCGCATCCCGATCAACGAAGGCACCGACGTGCTCAAGACCGTCCCGGTCGAGCGCTACGCCGACGCCGAGGTCTTCTTCGGCGTGTAGCCGGAGGGCACTCCGAAAGCACTGCGGTCGGTTGGGTTAGGTCCCCCGGTTTTCCAAGCTACTAGGGGAAACCTGAAGGGGAGCTGAAGCCCCGACCGGCCATAAAGCACTGTCAGCACGCAACCACGGGCACGCCCGGTCGTTAGACCAGGCGTGCCCGTGGCTTTTCGAGAGACTGATCCCTCAGTGACGGTCGGCGAGATCCCGCATCTCGCCGATTTCACGTTTCACAAGACCCTGCCGGACATCGACTTCGACTCGATCCCGGTGCCGGGCCTCGACGCCGACTTCTACCGGCGCCCCGTCGGCGACCGGATCCTCAGCGTCGGCGTGTACCGCTTCGCCGGGGCCGAGACGCACCGCGCCTGGGGCTGGGTCGGCGAGCCGCACTGCTCCTGGCACGCCTACCGGAACCCCGCCACCGGCGGGTTCGACGGTCCCTTCCAAGGCTGCCCGGTGTTCAGGCTGCTGCGCGAAGGCACCCGGCTCACCGGCTTCGA
The DNA here is from genome assembly GCF_017592475.1 of Glycomyces niveus. Lineage (GTDB taxonomy): Bacteria > Actinomycetota > Actinomycetes > Mycobacteriales > Micromonosporaceae > Glycomyces > Glycomyces niveus. Next base: position 92,708 of record NZ_JAGFNP010000001.1, read on the forward strand.
ACTCGGCTCAGGCGGTCTCGCCCGACGCTTCCTCGTGGCGGAGCGCCTCCCGCTCCCGGCGGGTCACCCTGCGGGTGTAGACGATCGCGGCGGTCGTGATCGCGAGGCCGAGGAACAGGCCGCTCCCGGCGAACCACGCCGAGGCCTCGGGTGAGAAGCCCAGGACCGCGACGGGCAGCTGCACGAACGCGATCAGCCCGGCCAGCAGCCACTTGCCGCCGCCCTTGCCCCACAGCAGCGCCGTCCAGATCGGAGCCACCACGATGGCGAGGACCGCGATGTCGAGTGCCCAGTGCACCACCGGGTTCTGGACCCTGTCGTGCTGGAACGCCATCGCCGGACTCGAGACCGAGACGATCATGGCGGCGACGGTCGCCACGAATGCGAGACGACGTGTCATACGCAACCTCCTCTGCGTGGGAAGCCTTAACGCTACGTCCAGTAGTCGTGCATGTCTGTCGGGTATCCGCCACTTGGGGTTATTTTCCGAGGCCACGGCACCGGTCTCAGCGCCCGGTGCGGAGGCGGACCGGGAAGGCGCGAGAGCGCGCGCGAATTGGGGGAGGACGGCCTTGCCCCGCCGCCATACAGTGCTCGTGAATCGACGGTTGGAGGAACCTGTGGTGGGTCAGGTCGGCAGGGCGGAAGCCGTGCTCGAGACGAGGAGCGGGCTCGATCCCGCGGCCGAACGCGAGGCGCGCGCCGCGCTCGCGGGCTGGCAGCAGTTCTCCCGCAAGTACCGGCTCGCGTTCCGCGCCGAACTCCAGCCCGAGGACCTGGGCGGCGAGACCGCCGAGGTCTTGGACTCCTTGGGGCGCTTGGGATTCCCGGTTGCGCAGGTGCGCGGGTGGACGCGCGGCGTGTGGGGCGGCCGGCCCAGCTTCGGGTTCAGCGCGCTCGACGCGACGGCCGCCGGCTCGATCTACCAGCTGCGCTGCCATGCCGTGCGGCTGCGCAGCGTCGGCCCCGACGTGGTGCAGCACCGGCTGCTCGACGGCGACTCCTCGATGGCCGGGAACTGGCACCCCCACCGCGCGCGCTACACCACCGTGGTGCTGCCCGACCCGCCGCGCCCGCCGACGCGCCAGCGCGGCCGCATCGGGCGGTTCACCGCCGACGCCCTCGACCGCTTCTTCCGGCCCGTGCCCCGCCAGCTCCACACCGACGACCCGGCCTTCGCGACGGCGCTCGCCGCCGCGGCCGAGGCTGAGGGTCTTGACCTGTTCCGCTGGTCGTGGGCCGCCAAGGGCTGCTGGCTCGCGGCCTGGAAGAGCGACGGCACCGGCACGGACACGCACCAGCAGCGCGCCCGCTTCATGGACTTCCTCCCCGCGCTGGCCGACTGCGTCGACGCTTAGCCGTCCCGCGCCCAGAGGACCACGGTCAGCTCCGCCTCGGCCGCGCCCGCGACCCATTCGAGGGTGTCGACCGAGACCCCCGTGAGTACGCCTTCGGTGGTGAACAGGCATCCGTGCGCGCTCGGCGGCGCGTCGGGGTCGAGGTCCAGCCCGAATCCGGTCTCGCCGCCGGTCGCGGCGTTGCAGTTCGCGGGGTCGAGGCCTGCACCGGCCGGGGTAGTCCCGGTCGTCTCGCCCGGGCTGTACAGGTAGGCGGCCTGCCAGCTGCCGCACGAGTACCAGATGAGGTCGGCCCATGGGGCGGCCTCGCTGTCGCCGTGGAGGTCTTCGCCGGCGCCGCCGTCGTCGAGGTCGACGTGCCGGTCCCAGCATTCGTCGCCTTGGAACGTCGCCGAGAGCCGGACGGTGAATGTCTCGGCCTCCTGCCAAGGGCCGCTTCCGGTCTCGGGAGATGCACCGTCCTCGCTCGAGACGGTGGGCTGGGCGGGATCGGGGTCGTCCTGGGCGTTGACGCCGTGCCGCCAGATCAGGACGGTGACGACGACACCTGCCGCAGTGGCCAGGGCGCTGAGGGCGGCCCAGAAGTTCTTCGAGGGGAATGCGCTCATGGCCGGAGCATAGCGACGACCGGACGTTTCCCCAGTTCATCGCTGGTTTCGCGGGTTCCGGCGTTTCCGGGGCAAACCCTGCGAACCGCGGCGGGCCGACCGGGTGTTGTCGCAAGCCCGACAGTCTGCGCCGACGAATGAGGCCGACCGCCCGTCGTGGGCGATCGGCCTTCAAACTTTTGACGCGCTAGTGACTCTTCGGCAGTTCCGCCGCGATCACGGTGTGGCGCAGCAGGAGTGCGGTGGTGACCGGTCCGACGCCGCGGGGGACCGGGGTGAGCCGGCCCGCTATCGGGGCGACCGAGGCGTAGTCGACGTCGCCGACCAGACCGCCGTCGTCGGTCGGGTTGGTGCCCACGTCGATCACGGTCGCGCCGGGCTTCACGAAGTCCGCGGTGATCATCCCCGCGCGGCCCACCGCCGCGACCAGCACATCGGCCTCGCGGCAGACCGCCGCCAGGTCCTTCGTGCGCGAGTGGCACACCGTCACGGTCGCGGACTCGTTGAGCAGCAGCAGCGCCGCGGGCTTGCCCACTACAGTGGACCGTCCCACGACGACCGCTTTGGCGCCCTCCAGGACCAGGTCCTCGCGCTTGAGCAGCTCCAGCACCGCCGCGGCCGTCGCCGGGGCGAACGTGCGGAGCCCGGCGGCCAAGCGGCCCAGGCTCTCGGAGTTGGCGCCGTCCACGTCCTTGAGCGGGCTGATGTACCCGCCGACCGCCGAGAGCGTCACACCCTCCGGCAGCGGCGTCTGGCAGATGATGCCGTGCACGGCCGGATCGGCCGAGAGCTCCTGCAGCTTCGCGACGATCTCGTCCTTGCCGGGGTCCTTGAGGTGCTCGACCCGGCAGTCGATGCCCTCCTTCTCCGCGGCCTTGCGGATCGAGCGCACGTACCAGGCCGTGCCCTCGTCGTCCGTCGGCACCACGACCGCCAGGGTCGGCACGATGCCCTCTTCGCGCAGCCGCGCCGCGTCCGCGGCGACCTCCGCGCGCAGCGCCGCCGCTACGGCGCGCCCGTCGATGTCACTCATGCCCGAATCCTCTTCGCCACGATCTGCATGATCGCCTCGGCCTGCACCTTCGCCTGCAGCGATTCGTTGAGCGTGCTCGCCAGCCGCTCCCGCTCGGCGGCGTCCTTGATCGCCACCACGTTGATGTCGACGTTCAGCGCCGCCGACTCCAGCGCCGACTTCGCCGCCGACGCCGCCACGGCCACATCCGAGAGCACGTTCGGGTTCGACCCCTCCAGGATCCGGCCCGACAGCTTGATCACCTCGGCCGACACCCGCGCCACCGCCAGCGGCACCGCCGCGGCCTCGACCAGGCCCGCCTGGATCGCCGCGGTCCGCGCCGCCTTCTCCTCGTCAGAGGACTTCGGCAGCTTGTAGGCGGCGACGACGCCCGAGAACGCCTCCGCGTCGTCCTCCGCGAGCTGCAGCGCCTCCAGCCGCAGCCGCTCGGCCTCGGCCAGCGCCTCCCGCATCACCGCTTCATGCTCGGCGAACTTCGGTTTGCCGATGGTCAGGTTGCACACCATGGACACCAGGGCGGCGGCCATGGCCGCGCTCATCCCCGCCGCCGCGCCGCCGCCGGGCGCCGGGAGCTCCGAGGCGAGGTCGGTCAGCCAGTCTTCAATAGTCGTCTTGCGCACCCGGCCAGCCTAGACGCGTCCCCAAAGGTGGGATGTCTGCGCCGGTCCCGGTGTGTCGCGCCGCCCGCCCGCCTGTGAGGGTTCACCCATTGGGACACGCAAATCATCGTGGTGACCGCGCCCCGCCGCCACGTACCATTAGCGCGTGAACCGCCAATGGCATGACCTGCGAAACCCTGGCCTCGTCCCCGTCGTCGCCGACGCGGAGGAAGCCGAGCGCTATCAGCTCGACGCCTGGCGGAACCTGCCCCGCGAGCAGGTTCCCCCGTGGGAGGACTACGCCGAGGTCGAGGACGTCGCCGGGGTGCTCGCCGGCGTCCCGCCGATCGTCGCCCCCTACGAAGTCGAGCACCTGCGCGAACTCCTCGCCGAGGTGTGCGAGGGTCGCGCCTTCCTCATGCAGGGCGGCGACTGCGCCGAGACGTTCATCGACAACACCGAGCACCACGTGCTCGCGAACATGCGCACCCTCCTGCAGATGGCGGTCGTGCTCACCTACGGCGCCTCGCTCCCGGTCGTCAAGGTCGGCCGCGTCGCCGGCCAGTACTCCAAGCCGCGCTCGGCCGCCAAGGACTCGCTCGGCCTGCCCGTCTACCGCGGCGACATGTTCAACTCGCTCGAAGCGACCGAAGAGGCCCGCGTCTGCGACCCGCAGCGCATGATCCGCGCCTACGCGAACTCCGCCGCCACCATGAACATGCTCCGCGCCTACCTGCGCGGCGGCCTCGCCGACCTCATGGCCGTGCACGACTGGAACAAGGACTTCGTCCGCACCTCCCCGGCCGGCGAGCGCTACGAGGCCATCGGCCGCGAGATCGACCGCGCCGTGCGCTTCATGGCCGCCTGCGGCGTCGAGGACGAGAACCTCCACACCGCCGAGGTCTTCGCCTCCCACGAGATGCTCGCCATCGAGTACGACCGGGCGCTCACCCGCATCTTCAACGGCAAGGCCTACGCCCTGTCCGGCCACATGCTGTGGAACGGCGAGCGCACCCGCCAGTTGAACGGCGCCCACATCGACTTCCTCTCCCGCGTCGCGAACCCGGTCGGCTGCAAGATCGGCCCCACCGCCACGCCCGAAGGCGTCGTCGAGATGTGCCAGAAGCTCAACCCGGACAACGTCCCCGGGAAGCTCGTCATCATCACCCGCATGGGCCACAAGAACGTCCGCACCGTCCTGCCCCCGATCATCGAGAAGGTCCAGGCCGCCGGGTGCAAAGTCGTGTGGCAGTGCGACCCCATGCACGGCAACACCTACGAGGCCGCCTCGGGCTACAAGACCCGCGCGTTCGACCAGGTCGTCGACGAGGTCCTCGGCTTCTTCGAAGTGCACCGCCAGACCGGGACCCACCCGGGCGGCATCCACATCGAACTCACCGGCGAGGACGTCACCGAATGCGTCGGCGGCGCCCAGGAGATCCGCGACGACCAGCTCTCCGACCGCTACGAGACCGCCTGCGACCCGCGCCTGAACACGCAGCAGTCGCTCGAGCTCGCGTTCCTCGTCGCGGAGATGTTGCGCCATTAGGACAAAGCCATAGAGTGAGCGCATGAGCGCTCACGATCTCTTCCTCCTCGGCGGAGTGTTCCCCGGCATCGCGCCGGCGGCGGCACTCCGCCGAGTCGTCTCCTATGCGCGGCAAGCCGAGACGGCCGGCCTCGACGGCGTCTGGACCGCCGAGCACCACTTCATCGAATACGGCGCCAGCCCTTCTGCGACCCTCATGGCCGCCCACCTCCTCGCCGCCACCGAACGGATCCAGATCGGCACCGCCGTCGCCGTCCTCTCCAACCGCCACCCTGTGGCGCTGGGGGAAGAAGCCGCCACCCTCGACGCCCTCGCCCCCGGCCGCTTCCGCCTCGGCGTCGGCCGCGGCGGCCCCTGGATCGACCTCGACGTCTTCGGCTCCGGCCTCGACCGCTACGAACGCGGCTTCGAAGAGAGCCTCGGCCTCCTGCGGCGCTGGCTCTCCGGCGACGCCGAAGTCGCCCACACCGGCGAGTTCTTCGACGTCCTGCCCGTGCGCGTCATGCCCCCCGGCACCGGCCGCCCCGTCTGGGTCGCCGCCACCGGCGAGGGCACCGCCCGCCTCGCCGGACGCCTCGGCATGCCGCTCCTCCTCGGCATGCACGCCCCCGATGAGGACCATGTGAAGCTCCTGACCGCCTGGCGGCGCGAAGCCGAAACCGCCGGCTTCGATCCCGATGCGGCCGAACACGTCTCTACCCACTTGGCGCAGATCGCCGACGACCATGCGACCGTCGACCGGCTCCGGTCGTCCCTCACCGAACTGCTCACCAGGGGCGTCGGCCAGTACGTCAGCCTCAAACCCGGGCGGGGAGCCAGGGACCACGCCGCCTATGTCGACTGGATGATCGGACGCCACGCGGTCGGCCCCGCCGACCACGTCGCCGAACGCCTCGCCGCCTCGGCGGAAGCCACCGGAGTGCGCCGCCAGCTCCTCATGGTCGAGGGCATCGGCGACCCGGACGCGGTGGGCGAGAACATCGCCGCCCTCGGGGCCGCTCTCAGTAGGACCGGTACGGCACTGCCGGAGGGCTCTGCGGCGGCAGCCCCTTGAGGGGGTCGCGCCCCTTCTGCCGGAACCACTGGTTCGCCGAGCCGGTGAACAGGCACAGGAGCGTCACGAGCGGCATCGCGAGGCTCAGCAGCGTCATGATGAGCCGCGACCCGTCGGCGGGCGCGCCCGTCTGACTGCTCGCCTCGAACCCGGTGTAGATCCCGATAAAGCCGGACACGAACGCCAGCAGCATGACCACGATCGTCGTCACCTGCGCCCACCGGCGTCCCGCGCCGATCTTGACGGCCAGGATGCCGAACAGGATCACCACCACGATCGTCGCCGCGATGACGAGCGTGACGACCAACGCCAAGTCGCCGAAGCCCTTCGAGAGGTCTTCCTCGAATTTGAAGTCGCTGAAGTTCAACGCATCCGACCAGAACAGCGCCGTCAACCCGCCCCCGGCTCCACAGCAGATCAGGAACGAGAACTGCAACCAGAGCATCACCTGCGCGGTGGTGACCGTGCCCGGCTTGCGGTGCAGCAGCTCAGGAGGGAGCGGGTTTGAGGGCGGAGTGGCAGGCGGCGTGTACATGGGCGGGTCCTTCAATGGCGGGTCCGCCCAGTCTAGGCAGACCCGTCCATCCGGTCGGCCTCACTGCTTGCGAACCAGCGGCGGCCCTCATGTCCGAAGACGCACCCCAGGGCGATCGCCTGGAGGATGAGTGGAGGCGCGGCAGCGACGAGAATGGCCCCAGTGATGTCATCTCCATTCCACCTCCATATCGCGATCGCTGCGGCGGTGAAGCTGACCAGGACCACGGTTCCGATGATGATCGTGGTCCGAGCTCGGTGGTCCGCCCGGGCCGCCCAGCGGTTGGTGAAGTAGGCGTAGGTGAAGATCGCGGCGAAGCCGACGATCCAGGCCGATGGTATTCCGAACCCGATGACATCTGCGGTAAGGCCGAAGTACTTTGCGGCCCAACCGATCCCGAGGGCCAGCGTCCAGCCGAACGAGCAGTTTCCGCAGAGCATGACCAACACGACCTGCATCACGGTGAGAACTCGCACGGTTTTGATGGCCTTCGGCCACCTGGACTTGGGCGCAGGCTGAACCAAGATCGGCATTTCTGGATAGGCCGTGCTCCGCTTCGGCCGGCGGCCGGGGGCCGTTGGATCTTGTGAAGACATCGTCAGTCCTTGTCCTTCGGCCAGGCCACGATGAGAGGGCCGGCATTCGGGGGGTTGGTGAACCAGGCTTTCGCCGAGGGCGTGGACAGGCATGCGGCGATTGCGCCCTCGAAACCGATGAGAAGAGGCGAGGGTATGGGGGCGGTTCCGAAGAAGCTGAGGAGCCCGAGCGCGATCCAGACGCCGTTGAACACGAGAGTCGCGGTCCAGGCCCAACGGCGGCCGCGGAGGAGATTGACGGCGAGAATGCCGACCAAGGTCAGCACCACGGCTGGGATGAGCATGGCACCAGCGCCGAAGAACAGCATGGCGGTCGCCTCTTCTTCCGTGATCGGGCCGCTTTCGACGTCGGTCATGCGAAAGAGGAAGAGCATCACAACCGCGCCGAGGATGCAGGGCAGGGCGGCGAAGTGCAGCCACATGAGCACCGGTGCGGTGACGACAGAGCGGGGTGCGGAGTGGACGGCGCGTGCGGAGATCGGGGTCGGGTCCGGGGTTGTGGGCTTGGGGTCCATGGGGTTCCGTTCACAAGAATAGTTGAACGTGTTCAAGGTTGAACATGTTCAATTTAGCTCGTGTTGGAACTCAGTGGGAAGGGCCAAGGGCTGTGAGCTGCGTCCGCCTCCCAGCGAGAAAACGAAAACGGCCCCGCGCAATGCGCGGGGCCGTTCGGTGGTGCGGTGGTCAGTCGCGGAGGGCGTACCTCAGGGCCTCGAAGACCGTCTCGTCCTGGTACTGGAAGCCGTTGGCCTGCAATGCACCCGGTTTGATCTTGGCTCCCCGGAGCATCTCGATCGCGGCTTCTCCGGCGACGATCTTGACCGCCCAGCCGGGGATGATCCAGGGGGTCGGGCGGTGGACGACCGCTCCGAGAGCCTTGGTGAACTCGCGGTTGGTGGCGGGCGTGGGGCCGACCATGTTGACCGGCCCGCGGATCGAGTCGTCCTCGATGGCGGTGACCGCGGCGTTCACCCAGTCGCGCAAGGAGATCCACGGCAGGTACTGGCGACCGCTCCCGAACCGGCCGCCCAGGAAGCACTTCCAGACCGGGACGAAGTGGTCGAGCAGGACGCTGTCCGGGCCGAGCACGTGGCCGGTCCGCAGCTTCACCACCCGCGCGCCCGCCTCCTCGGCCGGGGCTGTCGCCGACTCCCATCGCAGGCACAGGCGTCCGAGGAAGTCGGCCGCCGCCGGGGTCGACTCGTCGACTTCGACGTCGGCGCGGTCGCCGTACCAGCCCGCTGCGGAGCCGTTCACCAAGACCGGGACTTCGGCTGCTGCCACCGCTTCGGCGAGGACCTTGGTGGGGATGACCCGGCTCGTCTGGATGCGCTTCTTGTAGGCGTCGTTCCAGCGCTTGCCGCCGACGTTGACGCCGCACAGGTTCACGACGGCGTCGACGCCGTCGAGGATCTGCGGATCCAATGGCGCTTTATATGGGTCCCACCGGATCTCGTTCTCCTCGTCGGGGCGGTGGCGCACGAGCCGCACGAGGTCGTGCCCCTCGCCCACGCTTTCGAGGGCCTTCATCAGGGGCTTGCCGAGATAGCCGCTCGACCCGGCGATGACGATCCGCATACCGACAGCCTATGGCCTCGGCTCGCGGTACCAGTCTTGAACCTGAGTGCGGAGATTCGGGGCCTGGAGTTCGGCGTTCTCCTGGATCGCGGCGAGCGACTGCGCGGCGAGGGCGCGTCGCCATTCGAGTTCGGCGCCGCGCATGGCGGTGTCGATCGCGCACGGGGCGCGGAACGCCGAGGCGGGTTCGTCGCCCCAGACGCCGTTCTGGCGGATCTCGGCGCATTGGAACGCCTCTGCGGGTCCCTCGATGGCGGTGAGCACGTCCATGAGCGTGATGTCCTTGAGGCCCTTGGCGAGCCGGAAGCCGCCCTTCTTGCCCGCGGTCGAGGTGAGGATGCCCGCCTTGACGAGCGGTTGGAGCTGCTTGTTGAGGTAGGCGGGCGGCAGGCCGTACCCGGCGGCGAGCCGGGCGGTGGAGACGGGCTCGTCCACGCCCATCCAGTCCAGGAGCAGGCAGCAGTGCGCGGCCCATTCGACGCCTTCGCTGATCTTCATATCTCGAGCTTAACTGTCCTGGTAAGCGGAACATGCCGGGCTGGTGTTCCCGTTGTGGGCATGAGGTTCGACACCGAGGTCGAAGTTGCGGATCTTTATCTGGACATATAATATCTAGATATAACGTCCGGCGGGAGCCGGACCGCCCAGCTGAGGAGAACCCCATGAGCACCGTCCCCGCACCCGTCATCGCCCGCGCCGACACCGCCGAGAAGCTGGCCCACGCCCAGCACTCGGTCATGACCCTGCTCGCCGACTCCTCGCAGACCGGCGGCGCCCTCTCGGTCACCCGCTCGACCTTCCCCGACGGCGGCGACGGCGCGCCCTCTCACTTCCACACCGGCACCAGCGAATCGCTGTTCGTCATCTCGGGCAGGCTCCAGGTCCTCACCGGCGACGAGGTCATCGTCCTGGAGGCCGGCGACTTCGTGACCATCCCGCCGGGCCTGCCGCACGCGTTCGGCGCCGCCGCAGGGCACGACGCCGACGTCCTCGCCGTCTTCACCCCGGCCGCCGACCGGTTCGACTACTACCGGCTGCTCGAACGCGTCAACGCGGGCGAGGCCGACCCGAAGGAGATCCCCGCGTCGGGGGAGCGGTACGACAACCACTATGTGGCGAGCGAGGCCTGGCAGCTGGCCCGCTCGGGAGAGTAGACGCCGAACGGCCGCAGCATAGCGCTGCGGCCGTAGCGGTTCCGGTCTAGAGGCCGAGCCTTGGGAGATTGAGGCGGCCGAAGCGGTTGCGCCACGGCACGTCCGCTTTGATGCCCGCGAGGACCGAGCGCTGGAGCGTGTTGTCCTGCGGCAGTTCGTCGACGGGCGTGTCCTCGGGGCGGCCGAAGACGAAGCGCCACAGGTCGGAGCGGTTGCCCGCCGGGTCGCCGGGGCCCTGGAGGTCGAAGAGCGCGCCGAAGCCGGGGATGTTCGACCGCTCGGGCAGCCAGTCGCGCAGCTGCGGGTCGAGCAGCCACGACTCGCACATGAAGACCATGTCCTCGGGGCCGTCGTACCGCTCGGGGAAGACCGCCGGGAAGTACTCGAGGGCCCATTCGACCGAGTCGCGCACCGCGTCGAGTGTGAGCGGCCCGCCTTCGCCGCGGATGTGCATGCCCACGAACGGCCGCGGGTCGGGGCCTTCGACGCAGAACTGGAGCCGCCCGAGCTGGTAGAGCGCGCCGCGCACGTGGCCGGTGAACCAGTAAGCGGCGTCCAGGCCGGCACGGCCGTAGATGCGGCGGTTGAAGCGCAGCTTCTCGCCGACGTCGGCGAGGACCTTGCGCGAGAGCTCCTCGTCGATGCCGCGCTCGCGGTGGAACGCCAGCATGTCCGGGACGGCCGCGAGCAGCGGGTACAGGCCCAGCAGCGGGTGCGCCTCGGGGGGCTTGGGCCAGGCCAGCCACTTGCGCCCGCCCATGTCGGCGGCGATGGACTGGTAGAGGCGGTCGGCGGTCTCGCGCGCGGCGGGGTCGAGCGCGCCGAGGGCCTTCGCGGCGTCGTCGGCGTCCTCGGTCTCGGCGCCGCACCAGTCGATGAGGAGTTCGCGGACGTCGGCGGCGTCGGGTTCGGAGTACGCCTTCACGGCGCCGGGCAGCGGCAGGTCCTGAGTCACCGGCCTATGTCACCACGCGCGGCCCCCCGGCGGCAACATCGGGTCAGTCACCTTAGTCTGGGCCTTGTGCGACGGTTGCTGACGCCTCCCTGGATCGTCCTCCACTTCTTCGCAGTGGTGTTGACGGTCGCCTTCGGCCTGCTCGGCTGGTGGCAGCTCTCCCGCGCGCAAGGCGGCAATGCCATCAGCTGGGGCTATGCGTTCGAGTGGCCGCTGTTCGCGGTCTTCACGCTCGCGCTGTGGATCCGCCAGATGCGCCTCGAACTGCGCAAGGACCGCCCCGCGGAGCCGGGGCGCGGGAAGCCCGAGCCGCCCCCCATGACCTCGCCTTACGAAGGCGACATCTTGAAGGCCCGCCGGAAAGACCATGAGCTGAGCCTCCGCGCCCGCCCGACCGAAACCGAACCCGTACAGGGGAGCCACGCATGAACGCCGCTCTGAAACGCTTCCGGATCGTCGCCTGGATCGTGGGCACCTTCCTGATCCTGCTCATGTTCGTGGCCATGCCGCTCAAGTACTTCGGCGGGAACGACACGATGGTGTCGGTCATCAGCCCGATCCACGGCCTCTGCTACATGGTCTACCTGGTGCTCGCCTTCCACCTCGCGCAGCAGGCGGGCTGGCGGTTCTGGCCGCAGACGGTGGGGCTCATGCTCGGCGGCACCGTCCCGGTCGCCTCGTTCTTCGTGGAGCGCTGGGCGCACCGGAAGATCCTCGAGGAGCACCCGCAGGCCGCCGACCCGAAGGTCCGCACCGAAGAAGTCGTCTGAACGAGACCGCGAGAAAAGCCCGGCGAATCATCGCCGGGCTTTCTGCGTCTAAGGCTGCAGGGCCGAGCCCGCCTTGAACGTCTCCCAGTCGAGGGTCCAGCCGGTGAAGCCGTCGCCTTGCGGGACTTCGAGGCCGGTGTTCTTGACGATGACCGGGTCGCCCCAGCGCACGAAGTTGTAGATCCACTCGCCCATCTCGTCGGAGACGTTGAGGCAGCCGTGGGAGCCGTTCGCGCGGCCGAGCCGGTCGGCGGCCCAGGGCGCGCCGTGGATGAACTGGCCCGAGAAGGTCAGGCGCATCGCCCACTTGACGTCGGTCTCGTAGTCGTACAGGTCGGAGACGAAGGTCGACTCCTCCTCGCGGCTCATGATGGTCATGGTGCCGGAGAACGAGCGCGCGTCGTTGCCGTCGATGGGCGTGTCGGAGCCGAGCGAGATCGGGATGGTCTGCACGATGGAGCCGTCGCGGTAGGCCTTCATCTGCTTGGTGTTGTTGTCCGCCTCCAGGTACCGCGATTCGGCGTCGATGTTGAAGGCGGTCTCGGCGTCGAACTCGCCGTAGCGGCCGTCGCCGAGGTCGAGGCCGCCGAGGGCCAGCCGCACGGTGACGGCGGTGTTCGGCTGCCAGTACTCCTTGGGCCGGTATTCGAGCGCCCGGCCGGTGATCCAGTGCCAGGAGCCTTCTTGCGCCGGCTCGGAGGTGACGAAGAGGCGGCGCTCGACGGAGGCGCGCAGGTCCTCGGGGATCTCGTAGTCGGAGAAGCGGAACGCGAGGATCGCGCCCATGCCGACCGTGGAGTCCTCGCCCGGCAGGTAGTTCTCGATCGAGACGCGGTTGCCCGGGGAGGCGATGGTGGTGAACGTCGAGGTCGCGGTGGCGGTGAGGCCGTCGGCGTCGTCGGCGGTGACCGTGGCCGTGTAGGTGCCCTCCCACGCGAGCGGGCTGGCGGGGACCCAGGTGGTCCCGTCGGGGTGCATCGCGCCCTCGACTTCGGCGCCCTCGGCGTCCGTGAGCTTGAACTCCTTGAACTCGCCGGCTTCGACGGTCCAGGAGATCTCGGTGGCGGCGGTCGCGTCGGTGGCGCCGTCGGCGGGGGTGATCTGCACCTTCGCGGCGCTCTGCGGCGCTTCGGAGGTGGCGTCGCCCCCGTCCTCGCCGAGGGTGCCCGATTCCTTCGTGCAGGCCGCTGCGAGGCCCACCACGGCGAGGCCGCCGGCGGTCAGCGCGCCGCGGCGAGAGAGGGAGGACGGTCCGAAGCTCATGGGACCACGGTACACAGGGGCGGCGACACTGCGTCTACTTCGCACCTGTGACCTGTTCCGCCCCTGTCCGGGCCGCGAACGTCAGGAGCGGATGCTCAGGTGGACGTGGTTCGTGTGGTCGGAGTTCGGGTCGCCGTGCGCGCCGCTGTAGGACTTCCAGCCGCTCGAGGGCAGCCAGATCTGGCGGTACCAGATGACGTACTGCACATCGAGCACGTCGGCGTTCTCGACGAACCAGGCCGCGAGGTTCTGGCCGTACTCGTAGTCCTCGCCCTGGGCGTCGCCTCTGAACCCGTCGGGTTCGGAGGAGAAGTCGCAGGCCCGGCCCTTGCCGTGCTCGCCGAACGAGGACGGCCGGTAGCACGCCACGAACCGGCGGAAGCCCACGATCTGGGCCTGCTCCAGGGCGTGGAGGGTTCGCGGGGTGAGGCAGCCGTCAGCGGTCGGGTCCTCCTCGGTACAGCCGTTGCTCTCGCCTTCGAAGGGCTCGGCCGGGGGAGCGTCGGAGGCGGTGGGGCCGACGGCGTCGTCGCCTCCGGAGGCCGCGAGTTCGCGGGCGGCCCGGTCGCGGGCCGCCTCCATCTCCTCGGTGGTGTTCTCCTGCTCCTCGATGTTGTCCGCGAGGGTCTGGCGGGTCGCCTCGATCTCCTGGAGCCGGGCGATCAGCTCGTTGAGCCGGTCGGCGCGGGACTCGCCGAGGAACTGCAGCATCTCCATGGCCGCGATGGCGTTCTGCGGGTCGCCCGAGGCGAGCAGCGCGGCGGTGGACTGGAAGTCGGAGGTCGTGGACGCGATGGCCGCGTACTCCTCGAGCTCGACCTTGAGCGCGGCGGACTCGGCCTCGGAGTCCTCGAGCTCCTGCTCGAGGTCCGCCTGCTCCTGTTTGAGCGCGTCCAGCTCGTCCTGGGCGTCGAGATAGGCCGTGACGGCCTCGCTCAGCTCGTCCGAGATGCTGCCCTCCTCCTCCTGTGCTGAGGACTGGGAGGCGGGTGCGACCAGGAAGACCACGCCCGCGAGCGCCACGATCGGGAGCGAGAGGATGCGCTTGGCGCCGCTGAGGAGCGGCCTGGGGCCGCGGGCGCGCGCGGGGGAGGAAGTGCCGGCGTTCAAGGCGGGGGTCCTTCGGTTGCTCGGAGCCGATGGGACGGGTGGTCGGCGTACAGCCTAGAACGGGAGGATTCCTCGGTCGCATCGGGTCATTCCGCATTACCGCAGGTAGCCGCCGAGCTACCGGTCCCGGTCACGGCTGTGGCATGGCGTATGGCGTGGCTAACTCGAGACCCGTGTGGAGAGGTTCACCCTGATAGGATTGTTCGAATTCGAACCAGCCGCCCGGGCGGGTGCCGAAACCGAGGAAGGAGGGGCCGCCGATGAGCGCGGGAGACTTCGAGAGCCGCTGGCTCTCGCCCGACGTGAACTCCGTGTGGACCCGGTTCCTGCAGGTCACCCACCGCCTCGAGCACCATATCGACCGGCGGCTCCAGGAGCAGCACGGCATCACCCACACCCAGTACGAGATCCTGCTGCGCCTCGCCGACAGCGACGAGCGCGCGATGCGCATGAGCGACCTCGCCGACAGCATCGTCACCGCCAAGAGCGCCGTCACCTACCAGATCAACAAGCTCTCCGAGATGGGCCTGGTCTCGCGCAAGAAGTGCGGCCGCGACAACCGCGGCATCTGGGTCCACCTCACCGAGGACGGCTCCGCGCGCCTGGAGCAGGCCGCGCCCTGCATCCTCTCGCTGGTCCGCGAGCTCTTCCTCGACGCGATCAGCTGCGACCAGGCCGCCGAGCTCGACAAGCTCCTCGGCACTTGGTCGGACAACCTCGACGCGCACGACCGCAACCCCGTCGCCTACCCCGGCCACCCAGGCGCGGAGGCCGCGTAACCGCTTTCGGTGCGTCCCGCCGGTGTAAGGCTCGCAGACGGTGCGTACCGGTGTAGGGTCAGGCCGTGCCGAGCTTTCCGCGTCCAGAGACGACCGTCCCCTACCGCATCGACGGCCTCGCCGACCTCCTCCCCGAGGCGGCCGGACTGGCCCTCGACGTCACCGGGGTCTCGCTCGCCGCCGACGCCGTGGCACCCGGCGACCTCTTCGCCGCCCTGCCCGGCGCCAACCGCCACGGCGCCGAGTTCACCGCCCAGGCCGCCGAACGCGGTGCGGTCGCCGTCCTCACCGACGCCCGCGGCGCCGGACTCGTCAGCGCTTCCTCAAGCGGCGGCCGCCTCCCCGTGCTCGTCACCGACGACCCCCGCGCCCTCACCGGCGAGATCGCCGCCCGCGTCTGGGGCCGCCCCTCCGAGCGCCTCAACCTCCTCGGCATCACCGGCACCAACGGCAAGACCTCCACCGCCTACCTCGTCGAAGCCGGGCTCGCCCACGCCGGACGCACCACCGGCATCATCGGCACCGTCGAGACCCGCATCGCCGGCGAGCGCATCGAATCCGCCCGCACCACCCCCGAAGCCCCCGAACTCCAGGCCCTCCTCGCCGTCGCTCTCGAAAACGGCGTCACGGACGTCGTCATGGAGGTCTCCAGCCACGCCCTCGTGCTCGGCCGCGTCGCCGGCTGCCGCTTCCGCGCCGCCGGATTCACCATGTTCGGCACCGACCACCTCGACTTCCACAAGGACCTCGACGACTACTTCGAGGCCAAGGCCCGACTCTTCGACGGCCGCGCCCGGACCGCCGTCCTCAACGCCGACGACAAGCGCGTCGCCTCCCTCTCAGGCCCCGGCACCCTCGAGTTCTCCCTCACCGATTCCGGCGCCGACTACTACGCATCCGACATCACCACCGACGGCTTCACCCAGCGGTTCCGCCTCAAGACGCCCCACGGCGAAGGCGAAGGCCTGGTCAACATGCCCGGCCGCCACAACGTCGCCAACGCCGCCCTCGCCGTCGCCCTCCTCGAAGCCGCCGGCGTCGACACCGACACCGCCCTCGCCGGCGTCGCCTCCTGCACCGGCGTCCCCGGCCGCATGGAACTCGTCTCCGGCGACAACCCCGTGCGCGGCGTCGTCGACTACGCCCACAAGCCCGAGGCCATCACCGCCGTCCTCGAAGCCCTCCGCGACTCCACCCCCGGCAAGGTCATCGCCGTCCTCGGCGCCGGCGGCGACCGCGACCGCTCCAAGCGCCCCCTCATGGGCGCGGCCGCCGCTCGCGCCGCCGACCTGGTCATCGTCACCGACGACAACCCCCGCACCGAGGACCCGGCGCGCATCCGCGACGAGGTGGCAGCCGCCGTCCACGGCGTGCCCTGCCGTAATATCGCGGGGCGGGAAGCCGCCGTCGAAGAGGCCGCCGCGCTGGCCGCCCCCGGAGACACCATCGCCCTCCTCGGCAAGGGGCACGAGACCGCCACCGAGACCGCCGCGGGCTTCGTCGCCGGCGACGACCGGGTACTCCTGGCGCGTGCGCTGCGAAACGCCGCGTCGGTGAAACCGGCGCACGACGTTGAAGCGTGATAGTCCCGTACACCGCACGCAACAGGAGGAGACCGCCGCGTGATCCCCATGAGCCTGGCCCAGGTCGCCGCCGTCATGGACGGCGAACTCAGCGAGACGGCCGACCCTGAAGCGGTCGTCACCGGCGGCATCGAATACGACTCCCGCAAGGCCGGGCCCGGCGGACTGTTCCTGGCGATCCCGGGCGACAAAGTCGACGGCCACGACTTCGCCGCCAAGGCCGCCGCCCAGGGTGCGGTCGCCACCGTCGCCACCCGCCCGATCGACACCCCCGCGATCTACGTCGACGACGCCATCGCGGCCCTCACCCGCCTCGCCAGGCACGTCGCCGCCGCCTCCAAGGCCCGCATCATCGGCGTCACCGGCTCCAACGGCAAGACCTCCACCAAGGACGTCATCGGCCAGCTCTGCGCCCACCTCGGGAAGACCGTCGCCACCGAAGGCAACTTCAACAACGAGCTCGGCCACCCCTACACGGTGTGCCGCATCGAACCCGACACCGAATACGTCGTCCTCGAACTCGCCGCCCGCGGCGTCGGCCACATCACGCAGCTGTGCGAGATCGCCCCGCCCGAGTTCGGCGTCGTCCTCAACGTCGGCATCTCCCACCTCGACGGGTTCGGCGACATCGAGACCACCGCCGTCGCCAAGAGCGAACTGCCGCGCTTCCTCGCCGAAGACGGCGTCGCCGTCCTCAACGCCGACGACCCCCGCGTCGCCCGCATGGCCGAGGCCACGAAGGCCGCTGTCCTCACCTACGGCATCGACGAGGACGCCGACTTCACCGCGGTCGACCTCGACCCCGCTGACGGCCGCCACCGCTTCACCGTCCGCGCCCCCGACGGCCAGACCGCCCCGGTCCGGCTGCGCCAGTTCGGACTCCACCAGGTCTACAACGCGCTCGCGGCCATCGCGGTCCTGTGGCGGCTCCACGCCCCGCTCGAGGCCGTCGCCGCGTGGGTCTCCGAGGCCGGGCGGCTCTCCGAGCGCCGCATGGACGTCTTCACCCGCCCCGACGGCACCACCGTCATCGACGACTCGTACAACGCCAATCCCCAGTCCATGGGCGCGGCCGTCCGCACCCTCGGGCAGCTCCCCACCGAGGGCCGCCGCATCGCGGTCCTCGGGCTCATGGCCGACCTCGAAGAGCAGAGCGAGACCTGCCACCGCCGCCTCGGCGAGCAGGCCCGCGACGCCGGCATCGACGAGGTCGTCGCCGTGGGCGAAGGAACCCAACCCATCGTGGACGGTGCCGACGGCGTCACCGCCACCCATGTACCCGATCAAGCCGCAGCCATCGCGCTGCTGCGGAACCGGCTGCGCCCCGGCGACGCCGTCCTGGTGAAGGGCTCCCGATACCGGACCTGGGACGTCGCCGACTACCTGCGCGCCAAGGAGGACAAAGACCAGTGAGAGCCGTAATCGTCGCCGCGTTCGTGGCGTTCGCGCTCACCATGGCGCTGACGCCCCTCGCGGCGAAGGCCTTCCGCCGCCTGAAGGCCGGGCAGCCCATCCGCACCGACGGCCCCCAGACCCACCTCGCCAAGGCCGGCACCCCCACCATGGGCGGCGTCGTCTTCATCTTCACCACCGTGCTCGCCTACGTGGCCGGCCACCTCGTCCTCATGGCCCTGCCCGAGTCGGTGGACGGCGTCACCTTCAACCGCCCCACCGGTTTCACCGCCACCGGCATCGTCCTCATCGGACTCTTCGTCACCTGCGGGTTCGTCGGCTTCATCGACGACTGGCTCAAGATCCGCCGCAAGCACTCCGGCGGCATCTCCGGCAAGGCCAAGGTCCTCGGCCTCACCATCGCCGCCACCGTCTTCGGCATCCTGGCCGTCTACTACACCGGCTCCATCGACTCCGACGAGATCTCCGAGACCGTGGCGACCCCGTTCATCTCCTTCACCAGCGACATCGGCCCCAACATCACCGAGATCGGCATGATCGTGCTGATCATCCTCCTGGTCAACGCCACCGCCAACGGCGTCAACCTCACCGACGGCCTCGACGGCCTCGCCACCGGCGCGTCCATGATGGCGTTCCTCGCCTTCATGATCATCGGCTTCTGGGAGTACCGCCACTGGTGCGGCGGCGCCCAGCCCGCCGACAACCTCTGCTACGACGTCCGCGACCCCCTCGAGATCGCCCTCATCGCCGGCGCCGCCGCCGGCGCCATGTTCGGCTTCCTCTGGTGGAACACCTCGCCCGCCCAGATCTTCATGGGCGACTCCGGGTCCCTCAGCCTCGGCGCCCTCATCGCCGGACTCGCCTTCGCCTCCAAGACGATCCTGCTCCTGCCGATCCTCGGCGCCCTCTTCGTCATCACCACCGCCAGCGTCATGATCCAGGTGACCTCCTTCAAGCTCACCGGCCGAAGAGTGTTCCGCATGTCGCCGATCCAGCACCACTTCGAGCTCGCCGGCTGGTCGGAAGTGACCATCGTCGTCCGGTTCTGGATCATCGCCGGCATCGGCGTCGCCATCGCGCTCGGCTTCTTCTTCGCCGACTTCCTGCGGATCGCGGGGTAAGGGATGCGGATAGCCGACAACGTCCTCGTCGCGGGCGCCCGCGTCGCCGGGGCCGCGTGCGCCGAGATCCTCCTGGACCGCGGCGCCGCCGTCACCGTCTACGACCGCGAGGACTCCGAACGCATGCAGGCCCTCGCCGCCCGCGGCGCGACCTGCGTCGTCGCCGACGAATTCGACCCCGCACTGCTGGACGGCGTCCAGCAGGTCGTGCTCTCCCCGGGCTTCCCGCCCCACCACCCCATCGCGCAGGCCGCCGCCGCAGCCGGGATCGAGACCTTCTCCGAGCCCGAACTCGCCTGGCGCCTGCGCGAACCCGGCGCCGCCCGCTGGCTCGCCGTCACCGGCACCAACGGCAAGACCACCACCACCACGATGCTCGCCGCGATGCTCGAGACCGCCGGACTGCGCACCGCCGCGCTCGGCAACATCGGCGTCCCGCTCGTCCACGCCGCCAACGGCCCCTTCGACGTCATCGCCGTCGAACTCTCCAGCTACCAGCTCCACTGGTCCAGCGAACTCGCGCCCACCGCCGGAGCCGTGCTCAACCTCGCTCCCGACCACCTCGACTGGCACGGCGGCTTCGACGCCTACGCCGAAGCCAAGGCCGCCGTCTGGCGCGGCGGCCAGGCGGTCGTCAACCTCGACGACCCGTCCGTGGTCGCCCTCGCCAAGCACGCCGACGCCGACGTCACCGGGTTCACGCTCAACCACCCGGAACGCGGCCAGTTCGGCGTCGCGCTCGGCTGGCTCGTCGACTACACCGGACCCGAACCCGTGCAGATCTGCTCGGTCGACGACGTCCACCCCGCCGGATGGCACAACGTCGCCAACGCCCTCGCCGCCGCCGCCCTCGCCCGCCAAGTCGGGGTGAGCCACAGCGACATCGGCGACGCCCTGCGCAAATACGTCCCCGAACCGCACCGCAACGTCACCCTCGTCGAGCACGACGGCGTCACCTGGGTCGACGACTCCAAGGCCACCAACCCGCACGCCGCCGCCGCCGCGCTCGCCTCCTACGACTCCATCGTCTGGGTCGCGGGCGGCCAGCTCAAAGGCGTCGACGTCGACGGCCTCGTCGCCCAGTACGCCCCCAGGATGCGCGGCGCCGTCCTCATCGGACAGGACCGGGCGCTCGTCGCCGACGCGCTGGCGCGACACGCCCCGGACCTCCCCGTCGTCGTCCTCGACGGCCGCGACGATGCGGTGATGACCGAAGTCGCCGCCCGCGCCGCGGCCATGGCCGAACCGGGGGACACCGTGCTCCTCTCCCCGGCCGGAGCCTCCTACGACATGTTCACCTCCTACGCCCACCGCGGCGACGCGTTCGCCGCCGCCGCACGAGCCCTGATCGAGGGTGAGGCCGGGTGAGGAGCGGGTTCACCGAGATGCTGCGCGGCCTGCTCGACCGGCCGCTCGCCTCGTACTACCTGCTGCTCTCCTCCTCGGCGCTGCTGCTCACCATCGGCCTCGTGATGGTCTTCTCGGCCACCATGGTCGAGTCCTACGAGGCCACCGGCGACCCGTTCGCCGTCATCCTCCAGCAGGTCGTGTGGGCCGTCGTCGGCCTCGTCTGCTTCTGGATCGCGCAGCGCCTGCCCTCGCGCACCTACCGCGCGGTCTCCCGGCCGCTCCTGGTCGTCGCGATCCTGCTCGGCCTCGTCCTGGTCGTCATGTCCATCCGCCAGAAGCAGGCGGAGGCCGCGGGCGGCGAGGGCACCGGCGGCCTCGCCACCGACCAGCTGTGGATCGACCTGGGGCCCTTCCAGTTCCAGCCCGCCGAGATCGCCAAGTTCGCGCTGCTGCTGTGGGCCGCGGACGCGCTCGTGCGCCTCGGCCCGCGCATCGCCTCCTGGCGGGAGCTGGCCATCCCGATGTTCCCCATCGCCGGGCTCCTGATGATCATCATCGGCTACGCCGACCTCGGCACCATGCTCATCATCCTGGCGATGTTCCTCGGCCTCCTGTGGGCCTCGGGCGTGCCGCTGCGCATCCTCGGCGTCCTCGTCGCGATGGGCCTGCTCGGCTCTGCCGTCCTCATCGCCTTCGAGGGGTACCGGATGCAGCGCATCATCTCCTTCGCGCGCCCCGAGGACTTCGCCGACAGCTGGGGCTACCAGGCCATCCAGGGGTACTACGCCATCGCGGACGGCGGCTGGTTCGGCGTCGGCCTCGGCGAGAGCCGCCAGAAATGGGACTGGCTCCCCAACGGCCACAACGACTTCATCTTCGCGCTCATCGCCGAGGAGCTGGGCGTGGTCGGCTGCCTCGTCATCCTCGCGCTCTTCGCCGTGCTCGTCTACACCGGCTTCCGCATCGCGCGCCGCTCCGACGACCCGTTCCGGGCGCTCGTGGCCGCCGGCGTCACCATCTGGATCGCCGGCCAGGCCTTCATCAATATTGGCGGCGTGCTCGGCCTCATCCCCATGACCGGGGTGCCGCTGCCGTTCATCTCGGACGGCGGCACGGCGCTCGTCGTCATCCTCGCCGCCGTGGGCATGCTCGCCGGGTTCGCGCGTGCCGAACCCGACGCCGCCACGGCGCTGCGGGCCCGCAACCCCTCGCGTCTCGTACGCTTGCTGTGGGCCCCCCTGCCGCCCGCACCCCGCTCCGAGTCCGACCCGGAGCCCTCCACCAAGAAGAAAACTACGACCAGAAAGACATGACGTTGCCTCAGCTTCGATCGGTCGTCCTCGCCGGCGGCGGCACCGGCGGCCACATCTACCCGCTCCTGGCCTACGCCGACTGCCTGCGTCGGCACGACCCTCACGTTCGCGTCACCTGCCTCGGCACCGAGAAGGGGCTCGAGAACGACCTCATCCCCAAGGCCGGCTACGACCTGCGCAACGTCCCGGCGCACCAGCTGCCGCGCAAGATCAACCTCGACCTGCTCCTCACCGCGCCCCGGATGCTCAAGGCCATGAAGGCCACCCGCGACATCATGGACGAGGTCCAGGCCGACGTCGTGGTCGGCTTCGGCGGCTACGTCGCCGTCCCCGCCTACCTCGCCGCCTGGCGCCGCAAGACCCCCATGGTCATCTTCGAGTTCAACGACCCGCCCGGGGTCGCCAACAAGATGGCGCTCAAGTTCAGCGACAACCTCGCCCTCGGCTTCCCCCACCTCCCGCAGGCCTCCCCGATCCTCGCCGACGGCACCATCACCGGCGTACCGCTGCGCCCCGAGATCGCCCACCTCGACCGCCAGGCCATGCGCGCCCAGGCCTGCCAGTACTTCGGCCTCGACCCCCGCCGCCCCGTCCTCTTCGTCTACGGCGGCTCCCAGGGCGCGGCCTCGATCAACAACGCCGTCTCCGGTGCGGCCCGAGCGCTCACGCACCGCGGCGTCCAGGTCCTCCACATCACCGGCGCCCGCCGCGAGGAGCCCATCCACATCCCCGAGGGCCTCCCGGTCCCGTACCGGACCCTGCCCTACCTCGACCGTATGGATCTCGGCTACGCCGCCGCCGACATGGTGCTCGCCCGCGGCGGCTCCATGACCGTCGCCGAAGTCTCCGCCCTCGGCGTCCCCACCGTCTTCGTCCCCATGCCCTGGGGCAACAAGGAGCAGTACCGCAACGCCGGGCCCGTCGTCGACGCCGGCGGCGCCATGTTCTGCGACGACGAGAACCTCAACCCCTCATGGATCGAGGCGAACCTCATCCCGGTCATCACCGACCCGCACCGGGTCGCCGCGATGTCCCGGGCCTCGGCCGCGTTCGGCAGCCGCACCGGCGACGAGGCGCTGCGCAACTACACCTTGAAAGTGCTGGAACAGGCATGAGCGACGACCCGAACGACCTGACGAGCCCCATCGACGAGGGCATCACGGCGGAGGACCTGGGCCGCACGCTGTTCATCGGCGTCGGCGGCGTCGGCATGAACGGCCTCACCCGCCTCTACGCCACCCGCGGGCTGCCCGTCTCCGGCTCCGAGCTGAAGGACTGGCCGAGCCTGCCCGAGCTCGAGCGCCTCGGCGTCACGCTCCACCGCGAGCACGTGCCTTCGAACCTCGACGGCATCGACACCGTCGTGCGATCGACCGCGCACAACGACGAGCACCTGGAAGTGGCCGAGGCCCGCAGGCGCGGCATCCGCGTCTACCACCGCTCCGAGGCCCTGGCCGCTGCGATGACCGGCCGCCGCTCGATCGTCGTCACCGGCACCCACGGCAAGACCACCACCACCGCGATCATCTCGCAGATGCTCGCGCACGCCGGCCTCGATCCGTCCTATGTGAACGGCGGCGAGAACATCGGCGCCCACACCGGCGCCCACGGCACCGGCGAGTACTTCGTGGCCGAAGCCGACGAGTCCGACCGCTCGTTCCTGCGCTTCCGCCCCGAGATCGGCATCGTCACCAACATCGACGTCGACCACCTCAACACCTACGGCGACATGGCCTCCCTCACCGAGGCCTTCGAGCGCTTCGGCCGCAACACCGACAAGGACGGCCTGCTCGTCCTCTGCGCCGACAACCCCGGCACGGCCGCGCTCGCCAAGCGGTTCCGCGCCGAGGGCCGCACCGTCGCCACCTACGGCTTCTCGGACGGCGCGGACATCCAGCTCGGCGAGGTCGAGTCCACCAAGGACGGCGTGGACTACACCGTCCTGGCGCACAACCAGCTCCTCGGCCGCTTCCACCTTCCGACGCCCGGCAAGCACATCGCGCTCAACTCGGCGGTCGCGATCGCGGTGGGCCTCTACGTCGGTCTCGAACCGGACCAGATCCAGGCGGGCATCGCCGCGTTCGGCGGGGTCAAGCGCCGCTTCGAGAAGCGCGGCGAGATCGACGGGTACGCGGTCTTCGACGAGTACGCCTACCACCCGACCGCGATGACCGAGGCCATCAAGACCCTCAAAGAGGTGGCCGCTCCCGGCCGGCTCATCGTGGTCTTCATGCCCTACCGGGTCTACCGCACCGTAGAGATGCGCGCCGACATCGCCGAGGCGCTCTCCTTGGCGGACAGGGCGGTCGTGATGGAGATCTTCGGCCCCGGCGAGGAGATCCCCGCGGGCGAGGGCGGCCAGGCGCTCCTGGACGCCGTGGACCTCCCCGACGGGGACAAGGTCTTCGTCCCCGAGTGGGAGGACGTCCCCGCCGCCGTGAAGGCCCTCGCGGCCGAAGGCGACGTCGTCGTGACCATGGGCGCCCCGCCCGTCCAGCTCATGCCGGACGACCTGCTGCGGTAGACGCAAATCGAAAGGGCCGCACCCGAAAGGGTGCGGCCCCGCAATACCGTGCCGTGCCCTGGACTAGTCCCAGGCGGCGCCGTTGCGCCAGTAGCCCATGAACGCCCCGCACTCCTTCGGAAGGCCGAGCTCCTTGCGGACGGTGAAGCGGAGCGCCTTGACGACGCCGGTCTCGGCGGCGATCCACACGTACGCGTCGCTCTGGGCGACCGCCTGCGGCGCCTCCCAGATCATCTCGTCGTCGTTCTCGTCGAACACCTCGGTCTTGGCGAAGTCCATCGCCCGAGCCGCTTCGGTGACCGCCGGGATGAGCTTGTCGCCCCAGACCGCGCCGTCGCGGGGGAGCCACACGACCTCGACGTCCGCCGGGGCGTCGAGCTCGAGCACGTCGGCCGCCTCGGGCACTTCGATGAACGCCTTGCCGCGCGCGGTGATCGGCAGGTCCTCGAGGATCGCGGCGATCGCGGGGGCCGCCGTCTCGTCGCCCGCGATGAGCAGCTCGGCGCCCTCGGGGGCGTGGAAGTCGACGCCGCCGTGCGGGCCGTCCCAGCGCGCGTCGGGGCCGAGCAGCAGGATCTCGTCGCCCACTGCCGCGTCGCGCAGCCACCGCAGCGCCGGGCCGCACTCGTCGTCCGAGTGCGCCTCGTGCACCACCATGTCGACGTCGACCTCGCCGGCGGTGTGGCGGACCGCGCGCACCGTGTAGGTGCGGACGCCGCACTGCTCCTCTGCAGGGAGCGCGCGCAGTTCGGAGTACCAGCGCTCGCTCGTGGGCATCTTGTCGAAGCCGCAGGTCCGGGCCGGGAAGATGAGTTTGAACCGCTGGTCGTAGCCGTTGTCGGCGAAGTGCGCGAGGGTCGGGCCCGCGAAGGTGACCCGTATGAAGGAGGGGCTCAACCGCCGCAGCGCCCGCACCGCCACGGGGAACAGCTCGAACGGCCGAACAATGGACTCGGTCTGTTCCTCAGTCTGCGTCGCCACGCGGCACGCCTCCTTCTCTCGGCTAAGGTTTGCCTAACCTTAGCCGAAGGGCCGGGCGAGCCGCCACCGCCGAACGGCCGGGACGTGGAATCATCGACCCATGCGCGGCCCAGAGAACACGTCCGAAGCGGGGCCCTGGCGGCTCGTCCACGTGGTGCGCCGCAAGCTGCCCGACAGGCGACTGCGGTGGATCGCCGTCAGCGTCCTGGCGTTCCTCCTGCTGGCCTTCGTGATCGTGTGGACCACGCCCCTGTTCGAGGTGAAGCGGATCGAGGTCACCGGGACCTCGGTGCTCACCCCCGACGAGGTCGCCGCGCTCGGCGAGGACGCGGTGGGCCGCTCGGTGCTCGGCGCCGACCTCGACGCGATCGCGGCCGCCGTCGCGAAGCTCGCGCCCGTCGCCTCAGTCGAGGTCACCCGCGCGTGGCCGGACGCGGTGAGCGTCGCCGTCACGGAACGCGAGCCATATATGGCCGTTCCGGTGGATGACGAGACTTTTCTCATGGTGGATTCCGAAGGTGTGGTATTCGACGAGACCGCCGCCCCGCCCGGATCAATTTGGAGGGTCGAGCTGGCCGAGCCGGGCCCTGACGACCTCGCGACGATCGAGACCCTCACGGTGCTGCAGTCGCTTCCGGCCGCCCTGGCCGACGAGGTCGAACACGTGGCAGCGCCGTCCCCGGCGGGGATCACCCTGTATCTCGAAGATGGACGGACGCTCCGGTGGGGCGACGGTTCCGAAAGCGAGCAGAAAGCCGAGGTCGCCGATCGATTGTTGGCCGGAGGGTACGAACATGTCGATGTCAGCGCACCAGATGCCCCCACTGTGAGTTAGCGTTAAGGGGGGAGCGGGTGTGCGCGCACATCCGTTTGCCGTACCCAGGGCCGAAGGGGAAGGAAGGCAGCAGCGATGACACCACCGCACAACTACCTCGCCGTCATCAAAGTCGTTGGAGTCGGAGGCGGCGGCGTCAATGCTGTCAACCGGATGATCGAGGCGGGCCTCAAGGGCGTCGAGTTCATCGCCATCAACACCGATGCGCAGGCGCTCTTGATGAGCGACGCCGACGTCAAGCTCGACGTCGGCCGCGAACTGACCCGCGGCCTCGGCGCGGGCGCCAACCCCGAAGTGGGCGCGAAGGCCTGCGAGGACCACCGCGACGAGATCGAGGAAGTCCTCAAGGGAGCGGACATGGTGTTCGTGACCTGCGGCGAGGGCGGCGGCACCGGCACCGGCGGCGCGCCCGTCATCGCCAACATCGCCCGCAAGCTCGGCGCGCTCACGATCGGCGTGGTCACCCGGCCGTTCGCCTTCGAGGGCAAGCGCCGCCAGACCCAGGCCGTCTCGGGGATAGACGATCTGCGCAACGAGTGCGACACGCTCATCGTCATCCCGAACGACCGCCTGCTGCACCTCGGCGACCGCTCGATCTCCATGATGGACGCATTCCGCCTCGCCGACCAGGTGCTGCTCTCCGGTGTCCAGGGCATCACCGACCTCATCACCACGCCCGGCCTCATCAACCTCGACTTCGCCGACGTCAAGAGCGTCATGAGCGGAGCCGGTTCGGCGCTCATGGGCATCGGCTCGGCCCGCGGCGAGAACCGCGCCGTCGAGGCGGCCCGCGCCGCGATCGAGTCGCCGCTGCTCGAGCAGAGCATGGAAGGCGCGCGCGGCGTGCTGCTCTCCATCGCCGGCGGTTCGGACCTCGGCCTGTTCGAGATCAACGACGCGGCCGAGCTCGTCTCGGACTGCGCCCACACGGACGCCAACATCATCTTCGGCGCGGTCATCGACGACGCCCTCGGCGAAGAGGCCCGCGTGACCGTCATCGCCGCCGGGTTCGACGTCGAGGACGAGGCCGAGTTCGAACTGGCCCAGCCGACCCGGATCTCCGCGCTGCCCGAGCAGAAGCCCGAGCCGGTGCGCGAGGCCAAGCCCGAGCCGGAGCGCGAGTCGAGCAACGGCAAGGTCCTGTTCGACGACGTCGACGTCCCGGCCTTTCTGAAGGACGGCTTCTAGCGGCGGCGACCGTCGAGACCGGCAACGTCTCGGCGGCCGCCTCCCGGCCGAAGCCTGCGAGCCATGAATTCGCAGCGCCGCCCACCCGTTCAGGCCGCAGCCCCTCCCGATTCGCTAGGACCTCAGCACTTGACCACCCGATCTCGCCGAGACCAGTTGCGGGACAACCTCAACCGGACCCGCGAGGCCATCGCGGCCGCCTGCTCCGACGCGGGCCGCACGCCGGACTCGGTCCGCCTCATCGTCGTCACGAAGACCTTCCCCTCCTCCGATGCGGCGACCCTCGTGGAACTCGGCCAGACCGACCTGGGGGAGAACCGCGACCAGGAGGCCGCCCCCAAGGCCGCCGAACTCGGCGCCGCCGGACTGGAACCGGTGTGGCACTTCGTAGGCCAGCTCCAGCGCAACAAGGCCAAGTCCGTCGCGGGTTACGCCGATTGGGTGCATTCGGTCGACCGCGCCCCGCTCGCCGCCGCGCTCAGCAACGCCGCGAACGCCCACGGCCGCACCCTGAACGCGCTCATCCAGGTGAGCCTCGACGGCGACACCGCCCGCGGCGGCGTCCCCGTCGCGGACCTCGAACCGCTCGCTGAGGCCATCGCCGCCGCGCCCGCGCTCGTCCTCAAAGGGGTCATGGCCGTGGCCCCCCTCGGCTGGGAACCGGCGAGAGCCTTTGCGCTGCTTAACGAATGCTCCGAGAGGGTACGCCGGACCGACCCGGGCGCGACCGAGGTCTCGGCGGGCATGAGCGGCGACTACCGGGAGGCCGTCCTCGCCGGGGCCACAATGGTCAGACTGGGCAGAAACGTGCTCGGCGAACGTGAACCGATGGCGTAAGGTGTGGGGCAGCAGTGGGGCAAATGGCCGTACTATGACGGTTGACTAGTCGGGCAAAAACACATCCGTGTAAGGAGTCGGCGCTAGGATGAGACCGCGTACCTGACTCAACAGGGGCGCGGCCCGAGGAGGGAGCACGATCGATGGGCGCGATGCGGAAGGCAGGCATCTGGCTCGGCCTCATCGAGGACGAGGACGATCGCGGCTACGGCAACGGCTACGAGGAGAACGACGAGTTCGCCGAGGAGCAGCAGCAGGCGGCTCCCCAGCGGGCGCGGGGCGCGCAGCGCACGACCGGCCGGGTCGGCCGGACCCCTTCGGAGGACCGCCCCGTCCGCCAGCTCAACCGCGGCTCCGGTTCGGTCACGCCGCTCTCCCGCGAGACCGGTCCCCGCGAGACCTTGACGCGAGACAACCTCGCGCTGGCCGAGCCCGCCACCGTGCGGCCGGTCCCGGCGGAGGAGGAGCCCGCGAACTACCGGATCACGACGCTGCACCCGACCACGTACAACGAGGCGCGGACCATCGGCGAGCGCTACCGGGACGGCACCCCCGTGATCATGAACCTCTCGGAGATGGAGGAGGCCGACGCGAAGCGCTTGGTCGACTTCGCCGCGGGCCTCATCTTCGGGACCCGGGGCTCGTTCGAGCGGGTGACGAACCGCGTGTTCTTGCTCTCGCCGCCTCACGTCCAGGTGACCGCGGAGGACAAGGCCAAGATCGCCGAGGGCGGGTTCTTCAACCAGTCGTGATCCGAGGGATACACTGCGAACCGTGAACCTGGCACTGCAGCTGATCTATCTGGCGCTCTTCGCGTTCTACCTCTTCCTCCTGGCCCGACTGGTGTGCAGCGTCGTCGTGCAGTTCTCCCGCCGCTGGGAGCCCGGACCCAAGTCCGCGGCCCTGCTCGAGACGGTCTACAGCGTGACGGACCCTCCCCTGAAGGGGTTGAGGAAGGTGATTCCGCCTCTCAGGCTTGGTACTGTATCGATTGATCTGGCGTTCCTGGCGCTGCTCCTGATCACGTGGATCCTGATGGACCTGGTGGTCGGACGGAACATCTGAGCGGTGCCGGGCGGGGGTGCGAGACACGGTTATCGTGTTGAGTGGCCTTGCGCGCCAGGCGAACAGCTGAGAAGGAGTTTCGAATGCCGCTGACCCCAGCCGACGTTCACAACGTCACGTTCAAGAAACCCATGCTCGGGAAGCGCGGATACGACGAGGACGAGGTCGACGGTTTCCTCGATGAGGTCGAGCGGGAGCTCGCACGCCTCAGCGACGAGAACGGCGAACTTCGCGCACAGCTCGAGAGTCTCCGCGCCGGCGCTCCCCCCGGGGCAGCCGACCACGCCGAGATGGCCGCCGCACTCGATCGGGTGCAGCGGGAGAAGCACGCCATGGAGCAGCAGCTCCAGGAGCTCGACGCCGAGCTGCACGCGATGCACCAGGAGATGGTGGCCGCGCAGCAGCAGGCGCAGCAGCTCCAGCAGGAACTGGCCCAGCGCGGCCCGCAGCAGGACGCTTCGGCTCCCGCCGGCGGCGGCGAGCAGGAGGCCCTGCGTCTCCTCATGGTCGCCCAGCGCACCGCGGACGAGCACCTGGAGGACTCCCGCCGGGAGGCCGACACCGTGCTCGGCGAGGCGCAGCGCGAGGCCCAGTCCATGGTGACCGAGGCCCAGCGCGAGGCGCAGACGATGGTCTCGCAGGCGCAGCGCGAGTCGAAGGCCATGATGGCCGAGGCCCAGCGCGAGTCGAAGGCCCTCCTGACCGACGCCCAGCGCGAGTCCGAGTCCCTGGTCACCGAGTCGCGCGCCGCGGCCGAGGACCTGGTGGGCCAGGCCCGCGACAAGGCCGAGCGCATGGAGATGGAAGCCGAGCAGGAGCGCCAGAAGGTCATCGGCCAGCTGGAGGACTCCCGTTCGTCGCTGCTGAAGAACATCGAGGAGCTGAAGACCTTCGAGCGCGAGTACCGCACGCGCCTGAAGCTCTACCTCGAGAGCCAGCTGCGCGATCTCAACGGCCAGCAGGGCCGGTCCGAGGACGAGGGCTTCGAGGAGGCCCCGCAGCAGACGCCACCGAGCGAGCGCACCGGTTCCAGGTCCGCGTTCGTGATGCAGGGCGGGCGCGGGTAACCCCTCCCGCTCCTCCCCGGGACACCTCCTCCGGGCCGGCTCGGGCGCGCCGCAGATTGGCGGCGCCGGGCCATAACCTGAACGGGGATCGCCTCGTTAGTCATGGTTGAGCGGGTGAGGGCGCGGTGAGAACCGCCGCCCTCACCGCCGCACCATGCTTCAACGATGCCGCGGTCCCCGCAGGGGGCCGCGAAGGACCGCGCGAGGGCCCCGCTACCCGCGCGCAGGGGAGGAATCGACGTGATCGTCAGCAGCCTGCTGATCCTCGTCACCGCGGCGGTCTTGCTGGTCACTGGCATGATCACCGGGAACAACCAGTTGCTGGTCTCGTCCATCGCGGCGAGCCTCGCCGCCGGCGCGGCCTTGTACATCGGGATCCGCGGCCGGGGCGCCCAGCGCCCGCGCGTCACCCCGCGCCGGGGCGATCACGCCTCGCCGGCGGCCCCGGGCCGCCAACGGGGCGAGCGGTGGCGCGACGCCGACGACACCCAGCAGTTCCGCCGGATCGGGGCGGACGACACCCCGACCACGGAGATGCCGCTGCTCGAGGGCAAGGTCTTCGAACCCACGGACTACACGGTGGACCGCGACCCGGAGCTGCGCTTCGAGGACGTGCCGCCGCGCCAGTCCCGCGGCGCGGGCAGCCGCCACCGCGCGCCCGCATCGATGGCCGACGAGCCCACCGAGCAGCGCATGTCGAGCGTCGAATCGGCCGCGCTCATGCGCCTGGACACCGAGGTCGCGGTCGTCGACGGCCGCCCCCGCTTCCACCACGCGCTGTGCGCGCACCTCACCGGCCGCGACCACGAGCCGCTGGCCGTCTCGGAGGCCCTGGAACTGGGCTTCACCCCGTGCGGGATGTGCGAGCCGGTGTCGCGTCTGCTCCTGGTGCCGACCGCCGGGCGCTGAGCCGATCGGCAAAGGGTTGCTCTGCGCCCGCTCCTCTCCATTCGAATTCCCGGTAACGCGCAGTCCGGACACAAGTTCTCGAAGTAATTGACCTACTTGCAGGACTTGCGTATCCTGTGTGCTTAATTGCGCGGCAGGCCCCCGCCTCGGCGGGGCCTGACGCGCATTGTCCTCGTTTCGACGAGGCCGTCACGAGTACGCGATTTCGGGAGACGCTATGCCGAACACCCGATGCGGGCCGCAGCTGCGGCGCCGCGCTGCCGTGACGCCACCGGAACCCGAGCCGACATACCCCTCCAGAGGCGCGTCATGAGTCCAGCGAAGAAGACCCAGAAGCAGGCCGCCAAGAAGGCGGTCGCCCCGGCGAAGAAGGCGGCGGTGAAGAAGGCCGCGGCGAAGGCGCCCGCGGCGGCGGTGAAGCAGACCGCGAAGAAGACGACCGCCAAGAAGGCCGCGAAGCAGGCCCCGCCCGCGCCCCCCGCGGTGGAGGCGGAGGAGACGGCCGAGGAGGCCGAGGCGCAGCAGCTGCGCACCGAGAGCGAGCAGGCCGAACTGCGGGCCGCGCTCAAAGAGCGGCTGGACGAGCTGGTCGAGGAGCAGCAGCGCTATAGCGACTCGATCACCCTCGCCCAGCGCGAGCGATTGAGCGACACGGCCGGGGACGACCAGGTCGACTCCGGTTCGAAGACCGTCGAGCACGAGCACGAGGTCGCGGTGGCCGATTCGCTCTCCGAGCGCATCCGGCAGGTCAGCCATGCGCTCGAACGCCTCGACGAGGGCACCTACGGCTTCTGTGAGAAGTGCGGTAAACCGATCCCGGCGGCGCGGTTGGCCGCGTTCCCGTCGGCTACCCTCGACGTCGGTTGCAAACAGCTGGAGGAGCGACGCTGAGCGAGGACACGCCGCCCGAGACCGCCAACGGTCCGGGTCCCGAGGAGACCACCCCTGCAGACCCCCGACCCGCGCGACGGCCCGGGCTGATGATCGCTGCGCTGCTCATAGCGGCGTTCGCGATCGGTCTGGACCAGTGGACCAAGAACCTGGCCGAGGCGAACCTGGACCCGGCCGACCCGGTGCGGATCCTGGGCGGTCTCGTCTACCTCGACCTGACCTGGAACTCGGGGGCGGCGTTCAGCCTCGGCACCGACTACACCTGGATCTTCACGATCATCGCCTCGGCGGTGGTGGTGTTCCTGATCGGGCTGTCGACCCGGATCGTCTACCCGGTGTGGGCGGTCGCGATCGGACTGGTGCTGGGCGGCGCGGCGGGCAACCTCGTGGACCGGTACTTCCGGGAGCCGGGGTTCGCGCACGGGCACGTCGTGGACTTCATCAGCGTGTTCAAGCCGGACGCGCAGGCGTTCCCGATCTTCAACATCGCCGACTCGGCGCTGTGCTGCGGCGTGGTGCTGATCGTGCTGCTCGAGCTGACCGGGCGCGGCTTCTCGCCGGCGTCCCGGAAGGCGGCGCCGCGCGAGGACGGCCGGAAGAAGGAGGCCGCGGCATGAGCGACGTCGCCGCGCGCCAGACCCGGGCGCTGCCGGTCCCCGAGGGCTTCGAGGGCCAGCGGGTCGACCAGGTCGTCTCGCGTCTGCTGGGCCTGTCCCGGACCGTGGCCGCCGAGCTGGTCGCGGCCGGGGACGTGACCGTCGACGGGGCACCGTGCCAGACGAAGTCGGAGCGGGTGAGCGCGGGGGCGTGGCTGGAAGTGGTGCTGCCGCCGCCGCCGGAGGACCTGCTCGTGCGACCGGCCGAACCGGTCGAGGGCATGGACATCGTCTACGACGACGACGACATCGTGGTGGTCATGAAGCCGGTAGGGGTCGCGGCGCATCCGAGCCCGGGCTGGACCGGTCCCACCGTGACCGGCGGTCTCGCCGCCGCGGGCTACCGGATCTCGAGCCACGGGCCCGATGAGCGGCAGGGGATCGTGCACCGGCTCGACGTGGGCACCTCGGGCCTGATGGTGGTCGCGAAGAGCGAGGCCGCGTACTCGGAGCTCAAGCGCGCCTTCAAGGAGCGCCGAGTCTCGAAGCGCTACCGCGCTGTCGCGCAAGGGCATCCGGACCCGCTGTCGGGGACGGTGGACGCGCCGATCGGGCGGCATCCGCGCCACGACTACAAGTGGGCGGTCGTCGCCGACGGCAAGCCGAGCGTGACGCATTACGACACGATCGAGGTCTTCCCCGGCGCGTCCCTCATGGACATCGGGTTGGAGACGGGCCGGACCCACCAGATCCGAGTGCACTTCTCGGCGCTGGGGCATCCGCTCGTGGGGGACGCGACGTACGGCGCGGACCCGAAGATGGCCGAGCGCCTGGGCCTCACCCGCCAATGGCTGCATGCGTACCGGCTGGAGTTCGCGCATCCGGTGACGGGCCGGACGGTCACCTTCACGAGTGAATACCCGGCCGACCTCGAATTGGCACTGGCGCGGTTGCGAGACGACTCCTAGGGAGCCATTAGACTGGGTCCCGAGAAGCAAGGCCCTCAGCAGACTCGGCATCGGCGTCCGTGGCATCGCCGCCGCGGGCGTAACGCACGCCTCACCCCGGGGTCTCCAGGCCCGCGATTCGCAGCGGGCCTTGAGGGATCGTCGTGATCTAATAGTCGCGGGTGGTAATGGATTCCGGTCGGTGCGGCGTTGCCCGAGTCGGCTTGAGAGCAGCTGCGTGCCGCAGCTCGGTCCGCCCGAGAGGAGGTTGTGGGTGAACACGCCCGAAGCTTGGAGCAACGACCGGTCAGACGGTTCCCGTTGGCAGAAGCTCCTGGGGCGCGGTCGCGGCCGCGCCGGAGGCGCGCAGCAGACCCCGACGCCGCCGCCGCGCGAGACCTACCCGTCGCCGCCGGTCGGCCCGCCGCCGGGCCAGCCGCACTACTCGGTGCCCACCGCGGGCCGCCGCCCTCCCGTGGCGACGCAGACGCCGCCGAGCGCTTCGCAGCTCTCGGGACAGGTGCGCCCGCCGCAGCAGGGGCTGCCGCCGCAGCCGCGCCGCCAGCAGGCGGTCGAGCCGAGCCCGGTGGCGCTGCAGCGCCTGCGCCGGGACCTGGGCCGCAGCCGGGTCATCGCCTTCATCAACCCCAAGGGCGGCGTGCACAAGACGACCGCCACGGTGCTGTCGGCCGCCGCGATGGGCACGGCCCGCAACGGCGGCGTGATCGCTTGGGACGACAACGAACTGCGCGGCACCCTGGGCCTGCGGGCCGGGTCGGCGCGGCACGGGCGGACGATCCGCCACCTCGTGGAGCACCTGGACCAGGTCGAGGCCGCCGGCGTGCACCTGCCTGAGCACCTGGACGAGTTCCTGCGCCACTCCTCAGACGGCTCGTTCGACGTGCTCGCGGGCGACGAGGACCCGAAGCTGCAGCGCCGCCTGGACCCGACCACCGTGCTGCGGGTGCTCGACATCCTGACCCGGACGCACGGGATCGTCTGCATCGACACGGGCAACAACGTGGAGTCGCCGAACTGGCGGACCGTGGTCTCCTCGGTGGACCGGCTCGTGGTCACGACGGTGCCGCGCGAGGACGCGGCGTTCTCGGCGGACTGGATGCTCGACCACCTCGAGGAGGGCGGCTACGGGAACCTCGTGAAGAACGCGGTGACCCTGCTGTCGATGCCGACCCCGAACCCGGGGCCGCTCCTGAACGACCTGCAGCGGCACTTCGCGCAGCGCACGCGCGCATGCGCGGTGGTGCCGTACGACCCGTCGCTGGAGCCGGGCGCGAAGATCGAGTTCTCGGCGCTGCGCCCGGAGACGCGCGCGGCGTGGTTCGAGGCCGCCGCGACCATTGTCGACGGTCTGTAACGACCGCTTTCCGCACCGTCCGCTCCCGCACATCCCTGCCGGGCGCGGGCGGCGCTGTGGCAGGATTCCAGGCGTGAATGACGACGCCGAGCGCACCGTGAACCTCCGTCCGGACGACGGTGCGGGCAGGGAGGGCGCGGCCGTCGCCCCGGCGGGCGGGCCCCGCCCCGGCAACGGGACGACGTACGGCGGGCGCGAGCGCTCGGAGCGGACCATCGGCCGCGACCTGGCCGCCGCCGGGTTCCTCGCCGTGGTCCTCACCGCGCTCGGGTTCCCGGCCGCGATGCTGTGGCAGATCGTCACCCCGCGCGTGGAGTTCGTGGTGCTCGAGGTCGGCTGGGCCTCGATCGAGACGTACCCGAGCGCCTATGTCGAGGGCGACCTCGTGTTCGCCGGGATCGGGCTGGTCCTCGGCATCCTCGCGGCGATCTTCTCGTGGACGTCGATGCGGGACCGGCGCGGCCCGCTCATGCTCCTGGGCCTGGTCATCGGCTCGATCGGCTGCCAGGTCGTGGCGTGGAAGATCGGCGCGAACGAGTGGCAGCGATTCTGGGACTCGGTCGAGCGCGCGCCCGTGGGCGCGCACATGTGGCGGCCGCCGTCGGTGCTGTTCACCGGCCTCGACCCCGCCGCGGCGTGGGCGGCGCTGAAGGTCGGCAACTTCACATCGGCGCTCGACGCGCTCCAGCTCGGGGCCCTGGCGGTCATGGCCCTCGCCGCGACCTTCACTTACACCGTCATCGCGGGCTGGTCACGTCGGCCCAGCCTTCGAACGGACGCTCCCGAATAGCGGTATGCCTTTTGACCTGGAAAGCCGGGCAACTACGCTTGGACCGTGCTCAGACGCATCGACCTTTCAGGAGAAGTACCCGGCTACTCGGCCCGCGCCCTGCGCGAGCTGATGCCGCGCGCCGCCTTCGACGTCAACGAAGCCCTGCGCTCGGTCCAGCCGCTGATCGACGACATCGCCCATCGCGGGACCGCCGCGGTCGTGGACATCGTCGAGCGCTTCGACCATGTGCGCCTGGAGCACCTGCGCGTCCCCGACGCCGCGATCAAGACCGCCGTCGAGGAGCTCGACCCTGAGCTGCGCCGCGCCTACCAGACCTCGATCGACCGGGTGCGCGCCGCGCACGAGGCCCAGCGCCTCCCCGAGGTCGTCACCGAGGTCGCGCCGGGAGGCACCGTCACCGAGCGGTACCTGCCGGTAGGCCGCGTGGGCCTGTACGCG
This sequence comes from Glycomyces niveus, assembly GCF_017592475.1. Classification (GTDB taxonomy): domain Bacteria; phylum Actinomycetota; class Actinomycetes; order Mycobacteriales; family Micromonosporaceae; genus Glycomyces; species Glycomyces niveus. Next base: position 128,875 of record NZ_JAGFNP010000001.1, read on the forward strand.
CCCGGCGGCCTGGCCGTGCTCGCCTCCTCGGTGATCATGAACGCCGTCCCGGCCCAGATCGCCGGGGTTGGCTCGATCGCGCTCGCGTCCCCCGCCCAGAAGAACAACGGCGGCCTGCCCGACCAGGGCATCCTCGCCGTCGCCGGGATGCTCGGCATCGACGAGGTGTACGCGGTCGGCGGACCCGCCGCGATCGGCATGTTCGCCTACGGCACCGACGAGTGCGCGCCGGTCGACATGGTCACCGGGCCCGGGAACATCTACGTGACCGCCGCGAAGCGGGCCGTGCGCGGCCTCGTCGGTATCGACGCCGAGGCCGGGACCACCGAGATCGCGGTGATCGCGGACGCGACCGCCGACCCGGGCCACGTCGCCGCGGACCTCATCAGCCAGGCCGAGCACGACCCCGCGGCCGCGTCGGTCCTCATCACCGACTCGGCCGACCTCGCGGACGCCGTGGACGACGAGCTGGCGCGCCGCGTGCCGGACACGCGCCACTCGGGCCGCATCCAGACCGCGCTCGCGGGGGAGCAGTCGGGGACGATCCTCGTCGCCGACATCGACGAGGCCGTGGCCGTCGCCGACGCGTACGCCGCCGAGCACCTCGAGATCCAGACCGCCGACGCCCGCGAGGTGGCGCTGCGCATCCGCAACGCCGGGGCGATCTTCGTCGGCGCGTACTCGCCGGTCTCCCTCGGCGACTACTGCGCCGGGTCGAACCACGTGCTGCCGACCGGCGGGTGCGCCCGCCACTCGGCCGGCCTGAGCGTGCACACGTTCCTGCGCGGCGTGCACATCATCGACTACACCCGCGAAGCGCTCGCCGCCGTCGCCGACGACGTGGTGGCCTTCGCGAACTCCGAGGACCTTCCTTCACACGGCGAGGCCGTGACGGCGAGATTCGAGGCACGATGAGCACAGGGTTCACTCCGGTTCGGGCGGTGGCGGGCGACGGGCGGGAGAGCGAGATCGAGAACCTGCTGCGCGAGGACCTCCGCGGGCAGTCGCCCTACGGCGCGCCCCAGCTCGACGTGCCGGTCCAGTTGAACACCAACGAGAACGCGTTCGCGATCCCCGAGGACGTGGCGGCCGTCGTCGCCGAGTTCATCGGGCGGGAGCTGCCCGGCCTCAACCGCTACCCCGACCGCGACGCGATCGCCCTGCGCACCGACCTCGCGGCCTATCTGGGCCACGGGCTCACCGCAGACCACGTGTGGGCCGCCAACGGCTCCAACGAGATCCTGCAGCAGCTGCTGCAGGCCTTCGGCGGGCCGGACCGCACCGTCCTCGGCTTCATGCCCTCCTACTCGATGCACCCGCTGCTCGCCCGCGGCACCGGCACCGCCTTCGTCGACGCCGGACGCGAGGCCGACTACACGCTCAGCCCCGCGTACGTCGCCGACGCGATCCGGCTGCACGACCCGGACCTGGTCTTCCTCGTCTCCCCGAACAACCCGACCGGGACCGCGCTCGACGCCGACGTCATCGAGGCCGCCTACGAGGCCGCCCGCGGCATCGTCGTCATCGACGAGGCCTACGCCGAGTTCGCCCGCGACCCGCACGCGAACGCGCTCGGCCACCTCGCGGGCCGCAAGCGCCTCGTCGTCACCCGGACCCTCTCTAAGGCCTTCGCGTTCGCGGGCGCCCGCGTCGGCTACCTCGCCGCCGACCCCGAACTCGTCGAGAAGCTCCTCCTGGTGCGCCTGCCGTACCACCTCTCGAGCATCACCCAGGCCGCCGCGCGCGGCGCGCTCGCGTGCGCCGCCCAGCTCCAGGCCGAAGTGGACGAGCTCAAGCACCAGCGCGACCGCATCGTGAAGAACCTGCGCGCCAAGGGACTCCCCGTCGCCGACTCCGACGCGAACTTCGTGCTCGTCGGCGGCCTGCGCGACGCCGCCGCCGTCTGGCGCGCCATCCTCGACCAGGGCGTGCTCATCCGCGACGTCGGCCTCCCCGGCCGCCTCCGGATCACCGCCGGCACCGAGGACGAGACCACCGCGCTGCTCGACGCCTTCGACCAGGCGATCGAGCAGCGACCCGACATGTTCGACCTGCAGGAGCAACAACCGTGAGCCGCACCGCGCACATCGTCCGCACCACCGGCGAGACCAGCGTCGACGTCTACGTCGACCTCGACGGCACCGAGAAGACCGTCGACGTCTCGACCGGCGTCGGCTTCTACGACCACATGCTCCACCAGCTCGGCAAGCACGGCGGCTTCGACCTCAAGATCGCCGTCAAGGGCGACCTCCACATCGACTCGCACCACACCATGGAGGACACCGCGATCGCCCTCGGCCAGGCCTTCGCCGAGGCCCTGGGCGACAAGGCCGGCGTCGTGCGCTTCGCCGACGCCTCCGTCCCCCTCGACGAGGTGCTCGCCCGCGCCGTCGTCGACCTCTCGGGCCGCCCCTACATGGTCCACGAGGAGCCCGTCGACATCGCGCCGATGATCAGCACGGACTACCCGACCTCGATGACCCGCCACATCCTCGAGTCCTTCGCGTACCACGCCCGGATCTGCCTGCACGTCACCGTGCTGCGCGCCTCCAACCCCGGCCAGAAGCCCGACGCGCACCACGTCATCGAAGCCCAGTTCAAGGCCCTCGCCCGGGCCCTGAAGTACGCCACCCGCATCAACGGCACCGACATCCCCTCCACCAAGGGCGTGCTGTGAGCTACGCGGGTCCGATCCTGCTGATGGCGCTCGCCGGCACCCTCGTCGGCGGCTCGATGAGCCTGCGCAAGAACGAGAAGCACGCCGCCGCGATCGTCGTCGCGGTGCTCGCCGCGGCCGCGTTCCTCGGCGGCCTCTACCTCATCTACGGCTAGGGGACAGCGATGACCAAACCCACGGTGGCCCTGTTCGACTACGGGTCAGGGAACCTCCGGTCCGCGTTCCGCGCGCTCGAACGCGCCGGCGGCGACGTGACCCTCACGAGCGACCTCGACGCGGCCCGCCGCGCCGACGGCCTCTTCGTGCCCGGCGTCGGCGCGTACGCCGCCTGCATGGAAGGCATCCTCAAGCACGGCGTCGACGCGGTCATCCGCGAACGCGCCGCCGCCGGAGCCCCCGTCCTCGGCGTCTGCGTCGGCGAGCAGGTCCTGTTCGAAGAGGGCGTCGAGCACGGCGTCCGCACCCGCGGCGTCGGCATCTTCGAAGGCGTCGTGGAGCAGCTTGCCGCGCAACGCATCCCGCACATGGGCTGGAACACCGTCGAAGCGGACGCGGGGATGCGCCTGTTCGCCGGGATCGACCCCGCCGAGCGGTTCTACTTCGTGCACTCCTACGCCGCCAAGACCGTGCCCCCGGGCGCGCTGGCCGCGATCTGCACCCACGACGAGCCGTTCGTCGCCGCCGTGGAACGCGGCTCCGTGGCCGCCACCCAGTTCCACCCCGAGAAGTCCGGCGACGCCGGGTACGCGCTGCTGTCCAACTGGATCAAGGGATTGAGATGACCGAACTCCAACTGCTCCCCGCCGTCGACGTGACCGGCGGCAAGGCCGTCCAGCTCGTCCAGGGCGTGGCCGGTTCCGGCAAGGCGTACGGCGACCCGATCGAGGCCGCCCTCGAGTGGCAGCGCCAGGGCGCCGAGTGGCTGCACCTCGTGGACCTCGACGCGGCCTTCGGGCGCGGCACCAACCACGAGCTGCTCGCCGAGGTCGTCGGCAAAGTCGGCATGCAGGTCGAGATCTCGGGCGGCATCCGCGACGACGAGACCCTCAAGCGCGCCTTGGACTCCGGGGCCCGCCGCGTCAACATCGGCACCGCTGCGCTCGAAAACCCCGAATGGTGCGACCGCATCTGCGGCGAGTACGGCGACCGCGTCGCCATCGGCCTCGACGTGAAGGGCGGGCGCCTCGCCGCACGCGGCTGGACCCGCGAGGGCGGCGAACTCTTCGAGACCCTGGAGCGGCTCGAGCGCGCCGGATGCGAGCGGTACGTCGTCACCGACGTGAACAGCGACGGCATGCTCTCGGGCCCGAACCTGGACCTGCTGCGCTCGGTCTGCGAGGCCACGGACAAGCCGGTGATCGCCTCCGGCGGCGTCTCCTCCCTCGACGACCTGCGCGCCCTGGCGGGCCTGACGGGGATCGGCGTCGAGGGCGCCATTGTGGGAACGGCGCTGTACGAGCGTAACTTCACGGTCGCTGAGGCGTTGAACCTGTTGAAGGGGCTTTAACCACACGGGGAGGCGCGCATGGCATTGGTCGAACGGGTACCGGAGACCGGGCCGTGGGCGCAGCTCTACGGGTACTCGCGGGCGGTCGCGGTGGGGCCGCTGGTGGTCACCAGCGCCTGCACCGCCGACGTGGAGGCCCGCCCGCACCTCAAAGCCGACGCCGCCGGGCAGGCCCGCGAGGCCTTCCGGACCGCGCTGGACGCGATGGTCCACGCCGGGGCCGGCGTCTCCGACGTCGTTCGCTCCCGCCTGTACGTGACCGACCCAGCCCACGCCGACCCGGTGGGCCGGGTCCACGGCGAGTTCTTCGGCGTCGTCAAGCCGACCGCCACGGTCGTGATCGTGAACGGCCTCTTCCACCCCGGCCAGCTCGTGGCCGTCGAACTCGAGGCGTTCCGCGCCTGGCGCGACATCGACTGATCCGACGTCGACTGACGCGAGCGCCTCGCTTCAGACGCAATGTCGGACCTTTCCGGGAGACCGGAAATCGGGGGACCACCATGCGCCCGATTTGCGCAGACGCTCCCGATCCGCATGCGATGATCCGAGGGTGGGCGATCCTATGCTCCTGAACGATCGTTCAGTAGTATTGGCCGTGAGCCTGACCGGGGCTCGCCGAAGCGGCCGCGTCGGAGTCCGCGGGCCACGAGCCCGCGCCAAGGGCGGCCCTGCACGGCACGAACGACCGAAAATGGGGTGTCACCGTGGACGCTGAGTCGATCGCCGAAGGCCGCGAGCGCTGGGCCAAGCGCTATGCGACGGCCGCCAAACGCGAGGCCGACTTCACCACCCTCTCCGGGCTCGAGACCGAACCGGTCTACGGCCCGCCCGAAGGCGTCGCCGATCCCCGCATGGACCGCATCGGCTGGCCCGGCGAGTTCCCCTTCACCCGCGGCCTCTACCCCACCGGCTACCGCGGCCGCCCCTGGACGATCCGCCAGTTCGCGGGCTTCGGCAACGCCGAGCAGACCAACGCCCGCTACAAGATGCTCCTCAAGGCGGGCGGCGGCGGCCTCTCCGTCGCGTTCGACATGCCCACCCTCATGGGCCGCGACTCCGACGAGCCCGCCTCCCTCGGCGAGGTCGGCCACTGCGGCGTCGCCATCGACTCCACCGCCGACATGGACCGCCTCTTCGACGGCATCGACCTCGGCGGCGTCACCACCTCCATGACCATCTCCGGCCCCGCCGTCCCCATCTTCTGCATGTACCTCGCCGCCGCCGAACGCCAGGGCGTCGACATCGGCACCCTCGACGGCACCCTCCAGACCGACATCCACAAGGAGTACATCGCCCAGAAGGAATGGCTGTTCCCGCCCGAGCCGCACCTGCGCCTCATCGGCGACCTCATGGAGTACTGCGCCGAGAACATCCCGCGCTACAAGCCGCTCTCCGTCTCCGGCTACCACATCCGCGAAGCCGGATCGACTGCGGCGCAGGAACTCGCCTTCACGCTCGCCGATGGATTCTCCTATGTGGAACTCGGCCTCTCGCGCGGCCTCGACGTCGACCGCTTCGCCCCCGGCCTCTCGTTCTTCTTCGACGCCCACATCGACTTCTTCGAAGAGATCGCCAAATTCCGGGCCGCCCGCCGCATCTGGGCCCGCTGGCTCCGCGACGTCTACGGCGCCAAGACCGACCGCGCCCAATGGCTCCGCTTCCACACCCAGACCGCCGGCGTCTCCCTCACCGCCCAGCAGCCCTACAACAACGTCGTGCGCACCGCCGTCGAAGCCCTCGCCGCCATCATGGGCGGCACGAACTCCTTGCACACCAACGCCCTCGACGAGACCCTCGCCCTCCCCACCGACCAGTCCGCCGAGATCGCCCTCCGCACCCAGTCCGTCCTGCGCGACGAGACCGGCGTCCTCAACGTCGCCGACCCCCTCGGCGGCTCCTGGTACGTCGAAGCCCTCACCGACAAGATCGAAGCCGAAGCCGAGAAGATCTTCCTCCAGATCCTCGCCCTCGGCGGCGAGGTTGGCGAGGACCCCGCATCGGTCGCCATGGCCGCCATGGGAACCGGCAGCCGCCACGACATCGGCCCCGTCACCTCCGGCATCCTCCAGGGCATCGAGGACGGCTGGTTCAACGCCGAGATCGCCGAGGCCGCCTTCACCTACCAGCAGCAGCTCGAAGACGGCACCAAGCACATCGTCGGCGTCACCGAACTCCACGACACCGTCACCCCCGACCTGGAGATCCTGCGCATCTCCGGCGACGTCGAACGCGAGCAGAACGCCGTGCTCGGGCGCCGCCGCGCCGACCGCGACAACGCTGCCGTCGAGCGCGCGCTGGCCGACATCGTCACGGCCGCAAAGGGAACGGCGAACCTCATCGAGCTGATCCTGGCGGCGGCGCGCGCCGAGGCGACCCTGGGGGAGATCTGCGGGGTGCTGCGCGAGGAGTGGGGTGAGTACCGCGAGACCACCGGGCTCTGATCGTTGCCGTTGCGGCCCAATGATTTTCAAGGATCGGTGATCGCTGACACAGGTACATGTTTCGATGCGAGGCCGTCCGGGTATCCCGGTCGGCAAGATCCGCGGCATCTGGGGGTAATATCCACTGGAATCCCGTATCCCATAACTAATCCGGAATTCACCTTCAATCATTGCCTTTGGCCCGCAATCAGTCTTACAATGAGAAGCGTCAGGGCCCCGAGCGGGCGAACATGCTTCCAACCGATGTCCACCTGGACAGGAGGGCGATCGCATGGCAGACAATCGATCGAAGAGCAAGCGCAAGGGATCGGACGAGTACGGCCACCTGGCGCCGCTATTCAGGGAGCTGGCCTCCCTCGACGAGGCCGACCCGCGGCGGGCAGAGGTCCGCGACCGGCTCGTCACCGGACATCTTCCCCTTGCCGAGCACATAGCGCAGCGGTTCGCCGGGAAGGGCATCGCGAAGGACGACCTCGTACAGGTCGCCTCCGTGGGCCTGATCCACGCGGTGGACCGTTTCGACCCCGAGCAGGGGGCGGACTTCCTCTCCTATGCCGTGCCCACCGTGATGGGCGAGGTCCGGCGGCACTTCCGCGACACGAGCTGGCCGATGCGCGTGCCGCGCCGGCTGCAGGAGCTGCGGATCGCCCTGAACCAGGCGGGTGGCGAGCTGTCGCAGCGCCTGGGGCGGCCGCCGACGGACGAGGAGATGGCCGAGCACCTGGACATCACGGTCGCCGAGGTCCAGGAAGGGTACGAGGCGAGGCAGGCCTACCGGGCGGTCTCGCTCGACGAGCCGCCGTTCGCCGACGGGGAGCGCACGACGCTCGCCGAATCGGTGGGCGAGGAGGACGTCGCCCTCGAACTCGTCGAGAACCACGAATCACTGGTGCCGCTCATCCAGGAGCTCCCGCAGCGGGAGCGCAAGATCCTGGCGCTGCGGTACTACGGCGACATGACGCAGACGCAGATCGCACAGGAGGTGGGCATCTCGCAGATGCACGTCTCCCGCCTCCTGCACCGGACGCTGGAGGATCTGCGCGACGGTTTGGACAAGACACCCCGTTAGGGGACTTGTCCGACAAGTGGAGCACCACGCCGGAGCGGCGGGCCGAAAGGCCCGCCGCTCCGGTTTTCCCATGTCCACTCGAAGCCCGCGGTCGGCGCTCACACGCTGCGGCGGCACTGCGCTCACACGTCGCGATGGCTCAGCGTGTCCCGGATCTTGTCGATGAAGCCGATCCCGGGACCCAGGATGAGGTTCGCCGGCGGCTTGTCGGGCGCGTGCGGGTGCGGCCGGGTCGGCGCGAACTCCTTGGCGGCCAGCACCTTGTGCCCGAGGTCCTGCAGCTCCTCCTCGTCGCAGACCTCGCGCAGGCGCGGCAGGAGATCGCGCTCCTCCTCGTCCATGTGGTGCCGCACGTCGTCGATCATCTTCTTGACGAGCGCCTCGAACTGCGGGTGGTCCGGCTCGAGCCCTTCGAGCCGCTTGAGCACCTCCTCGGCTTCGGCGTGCTCCTCGATCTCGTGGTCGGCGATCTCGTCGCCCTGCTTGAGCCGGTCGCGCGCGACCGGGTACATGAACTGCTCCTCGGCCACCTCGTGGCGTACGAGCTCGGCTATGACGTGGTCGACGAGGTCCTTGCGGCCGTAGCCGATCCCGGTGTGGGTCTCGAGCTCGGTGAACACGGCCTCGAAATGGCGGTGGTCCTTGATGATGACATCGATCAAGTCGGTGTCGGCCTCGGTGTAAGGCATCGGTCCTCCCTTGTGCGATCGATCCGATATAGGGCATACCCGTGCTGTACGGGGCAAAACCCCTGCCGCGTCCGGCCACACGCGAAACAGCGCCGCCGCGGCTTTCGCCGCGGCGGCGCCCCACCCCCTGTGGTCTTGCGTCCCAAGGACTCCCGGTACCGGCCGCCCGGTCGGGCGTCAGGACTTGATCGAGTCCACGAGACTGCCGGTCACGGACTCCGGCATGTGGTGGGCGACGTCCATGAGCGAGATGATGCCCACGAGTCGGCCGTTGTCGATCACCGGAAGCCGGTTGACCTGGTGCTCCTTCATCTTGGCGATGGTGTTGTCGACGTCCTCGTTCGCGTCGGCGAGGATCAGGTGCCGCTGCGGCAGCTGGTCGACCGTGTACGACTCCGGATCGTGGCCCTTCGCCATGACCTGGAGGACCAGGTCCCTGTCCGTGACCATGCCGTGGAGCTTGTCGTCGTCCGCGCCGCAGATCGGCATCGAGCCGACGTCCAGCTCGGCCATCATCCGGGCCGCATTGGCGGCCGTGTCATTGCTCTTGACGCAGGTGCACCCAGTGTGCATGAGGTCGCGTGCGGTTGCCATGCTGCTCGTCTCCTTCGTTGAGCCGTTGACACGAGTATCGTTCGCGTCACTTTCCTTTGCGGCGTTTTGACAGTTCTCAGGCCACGAGCCGCTGCGTGGCCCGCACAATCGCGGCCGCGTCGATCCCGGCCGCGGCCAGCTGCTCGGCCGGCCCGGCCGAACCGGGCATGCCGCGCACGGCCAGCTTGTGGAAACGGACATCCGGGATCTGCCCGGCCACGGCCTCCAAGACCGCGTCCCCCAGACCCCCGACCGGCCAGTGGTCCTCCACCGTGAGCACCCGGCCGGTGTCCGCGGCGGCCTGGCGGATCGCCGCCGCGTCCAAAGGCTTGATCGAATACGCGTCGATCACACGCACCGGGATGCCCTCGTCGGCCAGGCGCTCCGCCGCGCCCAACGCCTCCGAGACCGTGATCCCGGCCGCCACGATCACCGCCCGGTCATGCGCCGAACCCACCAGGGTCCGGCTGCCCCCCACCGGGAACAACTCGTCCGACCGGTAGATCACCGGCGTCGCCGCGCGCGTCGTGCGTAGGTAGCTGATCCCCGGCAGGTCCGCCATCGTCGCCGTCAGATGCGCGCACTGGTTCGCGTCGCACGGGTACAGCACCACGCTGCGCCAAAGCGCCCGGAACATCGCCAGATCCTCCAGGCCCATCTGGCTCGGCCCGTCCGCGCCGATCGACACCCCCGCATGCGAACCCACCACCCGCAGGTCCGCGCCGCCGATCGCGGCCATCCGCAGGAAGTCGTGCGCTCGCGTCAAGAACGCCGCGAACGTCGCCGCGTACGGGATCCACCCCTGCGTCTGCAGCCCCACGGCCGCGCCGATCATCTGCTGCTCGGCGATGTAGCACTCGAAGAACCGGTTCGGGAACGCCTTCTTGAACGCCGCCGTCCGCGTCGAATCCGCGACCTCGCCGTCCACCACCACCACGTCCGGGTTCGCGTCGCCCAGCGCCTCCAGCGCCGCACCGAACCCGTCCCTCGTCGCCGCACTGCTCCCCACCGCGAACGACGGCCGCTCCACCACCCGCGACGGCTGCGACTGCCGCGGCTCGCTCGACCGCGGCGGATTCACCCGCACCCGCGCCTCGCGCACCCCGCCGAGCTCCACCACCGCCTTCTCCGGCTCGTCCAGCGGCTTCCCGTGCAGCCCTTCCTTATCCTCAGCGGCCGCCACGCCCTTGCCCTTGCGGGTCCGAGCCAGGATCGCCGTCGGCCGCGAACCCTCCCGCTCCGCCGCCGCGTACGCCCGGTCGATCTGCGCCGGATCATGCCCGTCGATCTCCACCGTGTGCCATCCGAACCCGCCGATCTGCGCCGCGTACGACGCCGTGTCCCACTCGTAGCGGGTCGGCCCCGTCTGACCCAGCCGGTTCACGTCCACGATCGCGCACAGGTTCCCCAGCCCGAAATCCGCCGCCGCCGCGAACGCCTCCCACATGGAGCCCTCCGCGACCTCGCCGTCCCCGCACAGCACCCACACCTTCGCCGGCGAACCCGACAACCGCGCCCCCAGCGCCATGCCCACCCCGATCGGCAGGCCCTGCCCCAGCGACCCCGTCGCCACGTCCACCCACGGCAGCCGCGTCGACGGATGCCCCTCCAGGTCCGAGCCCAGCTTCCGGTACGTCAGCAGATGCTCCTCGTCGATCACGCCCGCCGCGTGCAGCATCGCGTACAGCAGCGGCGACGCATGCCCCTTCGAGAACACCAGCCGGTCGTTCCCCGGCAGGTGCGGATGCTCGAAGTCGTAATGCAGATGCCCCGCCAGCAGCCCCGCCATCAGATCCGCGGCCGACATCGACGACGTCGGATGCCCCGACCCCGCCCGGGCCGACGCGCGCACCGCGTCCACGCGCAGCTGCTGCCCCAGCTCGGCGATGTCACTCGTGCGGGCCTCGATGACGCTCACGGTTCCTCCTGTGTGTCAAGTCCCTGAACGCCAGGACTACCCGTGCTCACCCGCCCGAAACCGGGTGTCGCCGCGGCCCGCCCGGGTACCCCCGCAATGCGGGTCCGACGGACCCCGCGGCGCGCCGCCTCGCCTGGGATGCCCATAGGCGGGCGGGCGGCGCGCTCACACGCTCCGAGGAGGGAACGATGAACTCGCACCCGATGTCCACCACCGGACACCACTGGTGGGAAGCCGAACGCCGGCGCACCACCGCCGTCCAGGACGGCGCCTCCGGGGTCGGCCTCGTGTTCGTGGTGGTCGGCGTGCTCGGGTTCCTCCCGGGCATCACCCAGGACTTCTCCAACATGACCTTCTCCGGGACCGACTCCGAGGCCCACCTCCTCGGCGTCTTCCAGGTCTCGGTCCTGCACAACCTCGTCCACCTCGTCTTCGGCGTCCTCGGCCTCTTCATGGCCTGGACCGTCAGGACCGCCCGCTGGTACCTCATCGGCGGCGGCGTCCTCTACCTGCTCCTCGGCATGTACGGCTTCCCCGTCGGCGACGAGCACGCGGGCAACTTCCTGCCCGCCAACACCGCCGACGACTGGCTGCACCTCGGCCTCGGCCTCCTCATGATCGCGCTCGGCCTCCTCCTGCACGCCAAGCTGCCCAAGGAGAGCGAGGCCCGCGGCGAAGGCGACTTCGGTGAGACCAACCGCGGCGCCGCCCGCTGACCGCCCACGCACAACGGCGCTTCGGGACGGATTCCCGAAGCGCCGTTCTCTCTCGGTGCTCCGCCGACCCGGCACGGCAGCCCTCTAACAGACCGCGCCGGCCGACGGGAGTTGACCCGCAAGCCTCGCTTGCCGGGAAGGACTACCCGACCCGCCCCGAAATATGCGCCCGCCCCCACCAGGCGCGCCGCACCCCCGGCCAGGTTTCCACCGAACCCGGGCGGGGAACCCGAACCTCATCGCAGCCGGGCGAAACCGGACACCGTGGAGGTGAACGCCATGCCGCAGCGGCAATGGAGCGACAAGGAAGAACGCCAGTACAAGCACATCCGAGACCAGGCCGAAGACCGCGGCATGGGACACGACCGGGCCGAGGAGATGGCCGCGCGGACCGTCAACAAGGAACGCGCCCGCAAGGGCAAGACCAAGACGGCCAGCCGCACCTCCACCAAGGACATGTCGTCCTCCAGGCGCGGAGGACAGCGCTCGCACTCGGGCCCCAAGGGCCGCACCAAAGAGCAGCTCTACCAAGAGGCCCGCCGCATGAACATCGAAGGCCGATCCAAGATGAACAAGGCCGAGCTCAAACGCGCCGTCGACCGGCGCAAGTGAGTCGGCGGAGAGAGGTGACGACATGGAGGTCCGACACGACCCCGACGCACCGGCCATCCGCGCCGCCGAGCGCGAGCACGAATGGGCCGACCGCGACACCCGCCAGGGCAGGCGCGGCTGGGGCCGTCACGACTTGAACGAACACGACCGGTCCGTCGGCCAGATCGTGGGCGACCTGACGTCAGAGGTCGCGCACCTGGCCCGCGTCGAGGCCCAACTGGCCGCACGCGAGATCGGCGACAAGGCCAAACGCGGCGCCTTCGGCGGCGGCATGTTCGCCCTCGCCGGCATCATCGCGATCTACGGCGGAGCGGCACTGGCCCTCGCGGCGGGCATCGCGCTCGCGCTCGTGTGGCCCGCGTGGCTGGCCGCGATCGTGACGGGCGTGGCCCTGTTCGCGCTCGCGGGGATCTTCGCGCTGGTGGGGCGCGCGAAACTGCGCGCGGCGCTGCCGCCGGTGCCGGAGGAGACGATGGAGCACGCCCGCGAGGACGCGAAGGCACTGCGAGGGAGGATGGACCGATGACCGGTTGGACGGTGCCGCCGAGCGCGGCCATACCGCCCGGTGCGGGGCTCGCGCCGCCTCCGGCGGTGGGGATGCCCTACCAGCCTGAGGAAGAGGACCCCGAGGCGGAGGAGAACCTGGCGCGCCAGCGCGAATGGGCCCTCCAGGACGCCGAGGCCGACCGCCACAAGTCCACTGCGGACTTGGAGCGGGACGCCGACCAGACCCGCGAGCGGGTCAACGACTCGGTGCTGGAGCTGCGCGCGAAGCTGGGGCTCGACCCTGACGCGGCGCACGCCCACGGGCCGTTCGCGCCGGTGCGGCGCCACCCGTTGACGGTGGCGATCGCGGCGACCGGGGCGGCGGCGGCGACGCTGATCGGGGTGCACATGTACCGCGACCACCGCAGGTCCTCGAAGGCCGCGCGCGACGCGGCCCGTGAGGCGATGAAGGCGAGCGAGCTTCGCCGCAAGGCGGCTCGGAAGGCGGCCCGCAAGCGCTGGGCCGCGGCGAAGGACGTCTTCGGTTCGGCCGCGACGACCGTGCAGCGGCAGCGCAAGAAGGCGATGCGCCGGCTCACCCACCGGTGAGTCGACGCCGGAGCAGCGGAACGGCGGGCCATGGCCCGCCGTTCCGCCTGTGCGAGCGGGGAAACGTGAACCGCCGAGCAGAAAACGTGAACGGAGGGTCCTGGCGAATCGGACATTGATGGGCCCCCGGTCTCAACCCTGACCGATCGGTACGACAGTTTTCGGCGCGCTGCGGTTGACCAGCGCGTTCGCGCCGCGGCCGGAATCGGCCGCGGCGTGTCGTTTCTTCTGGTCAGCCGGGCATGGTCTCGCCGCCGAGGGCGGCGATCACTTCGCCGGTGATGAACGAGGACATGCGGTTGGCGGCGAGGAACACGAACGAGGGCGCGAGCTCGTCCGGTTCGGCCGGGCGGCCCATCGGCGTCTTGTCGCCGAAGCCTTCGACGTGGTCCTCCGGCAGTGTGGACGGGATCAGCGGCGTCCAGACCGGGCCCGGCGCGACGCAGTTGACGCGGATGCCGCGCGGGGCGAGCGCCTGCGCCATCGAGTAGGTCCAGGCGATGATCGCGCCCTTCGTCGCGGAATAGTCGATGAGCGTCTTGTTGCCGCGCAGTCCGTTCACGGAGGCGCAGTTGACGATCGCGTCGCCTTCGCTCATGTGCGGCAGGGCCGCCCTGGTGACGCGGTGGAAGCTGTGCATGTTCACGTTGAACGTGTGCTCCCACTGCTCGTCGGTGATGTCCTCGGGCCGCTCGACGGGTGTCTGCGTCGCGATGTTGTTGACGAGCAGGTCCAGGCCGCCGAGGGCCTTCACGGTCTGGTCGACGACTTCCCGGCAGTGGTCGCGGTCGGCGAGGTCGCCCGGGAGCAGCGCGCATTGGCGGTGCTCGGCCTCGACGAGTTCGGCGGTCCGCTCGGCGTCCTCGTGCTCGTCGAGGTACGCGATGGCGACGTCGGCGCCTTCCTTCGCGAACGCGATCGCGACGGCCCGGCCTATGCCCGAGTCGCCGCCGGTGATGAGCGCACGGCGGTCCTTGAGCAGCCCGCGGCCCTCGTAACCCTCCATGGCGTCCTTGGGCTTCGGGGTCATCTCCTCGGTCATTCCGGGGGGTTCCTGCTGCTGTCCCGGCTTGCTCATCGGATCGTCCTTCCGCTCCAGCCCGGCCGCGGCGTGGCCGGGTCCCGGTCCGGCGAATACCCGTCGACCTCCGCAGGTAATCTCGTACGCCGTACGATGTAACTTGTATAAAGGGGCACTGAGGGACCTCGGTCACACCCTCGGGTCCCGCTCGGGCGGATCGATCCGGTATTTCCGGTTCCGGCTCCCGTTCATCGGACCACTGCTGGTACCGAACGTGTGAATGCGTTAGGTTGTTGGGGATCCAACTCTGTGCACACGCCGCCGCCCACCGGTGGAACAGCAGCATGTGAGCGATCACTTTTTACTTGTGGACCTCGACGAACGTGTCGAAAACGAGCACCCCCAAGGAGGCGCAATGACGGGCAGCGACAACGATGCCGTTGCTATCGGGATCGACTTCGGCACCTTGTCGGGCCGGGTCGTCGTGGCATCGGTGGCCGACGGCCGCGAGCTGGCCAGCGCCGAGCACGTGTACGAGCACGGCGCCATCGAAGAAGCCCTGCCGGGCTCGGGCGTCCGCCTCGGCCGCAGCTGGGCGCTCCAGTCGCCCAAGGACTGGGTCGACGTCCTCCGCAACGCCGTGCCCGCCGCCATCGCCGCCGCGGGGGTGAGCCCCGACCAGGTCATCGGCATCGCCACGGACTTCACCGCGTGCACGATCCTCCCGACCACCGCCGACGGCACGCCGCTGTGCGAGCTGGACGAGTTCAAGGACCGCCCGCACGCGTGGCCGAAGCTGTGGAAGCACCACGCCGCGCAGGGCCAGGCCGACCGCATCAACGCCGTCGCCGCCGAGCGCGGCGAGGCGTGGCTGCCCCGCTACGGCGGCAAGATCTCCTCGGAGTGGGCCTACGCCAAGGGCCTGCAGCTCCTCGAGGAGGACCGCGAGATCTACGACCGCGCCGAGCGCTGGATCGAAGCGGCCGACTGGATCGTGTGGCAGCTGTGCGGCCAGGAGACCCGCAACTCCTGCACCGCCGGCTACAAGGGCATCGTCCAGGACGGCGAGCGCCCCTCCCGCGAGTACCTGGCCGCGCTCAACCCCGACTTCGCCGACTTCAACGCCAAGATGGAGCACCCGCTGCTGCCCCTGGGCGACAAGGCGGGCGAGCTCACCGCGCAGGCCGCCGAGTGGACGGGCCTGAACGCCGGCACCGTGATCGCCGCCGGGAACGTCGACGCGCACGTCACCGCCGCCTCCGCGAAGGCCGTCGGCCCCGGCCAGATGGTCGCCATCATGGGCACCAGCACCTGCCACGTCGTCAACGGCGAGAACCTGACCGAGGCGCCGGGCATGTGCGGCGTGGTCCGCGACGGCATCACCAAGGGCCTGTGGGGCTACGAGGCCGGGCAGTCCGGCGTGGGCGACATCTTCGCGTGGTTCACCAAGAACGGCGTCCCCGGCGAGTACACCGCCGAGGCCGAGAAGCGCGGCGTCTCCATCCACGAGTACCTGACCGAGCTCGCCGAGCAGCAGGCCGTCGGCCAGCACGGCCTGGTCGCGCTCGACTGGCACTCGGGGAACCGCTCCGTCCTGGTCGACCACGACCTGCACGGCGTCATCCTGGGCCTGGGCCTGCAGTCCAAGCCCGAGGACGTGTACCGGGCGCTGGTGGAGGCCACCGCGTTCGGCACCCGCATGATTGTCGAGACCCTGGTCAAGGCCGGCGTCCCGATCGACGAGTTCGTCGCCGCGGGCGGCCTGCTGAAGAACAAGTGGCTCATGCAGACCTACTCGGACGTGCTGCGCATGCCGATCACGGTCCTCACCTCGCAGCAGGGCCCGGCGCTGGGCTCGGCGATCCACGCCGCGGTCGCGGCGGGCGCCTACCCGGACATCGTGGCGGCCGCGGAGGCCATGGGCAAGGTCGAGCGCAACGCGTACGTCCCCGACGAGGCCCGCGCCGACGCCTACGACCAGCTGTACGCCGTCTACGAGGAGCTGCACGACCACTTCGGTCGCGGCGGCTCGCGCGCCCTGCACACGCTGCACAAGATCGCCACGGAGGCAACGAAATGACGTTCAAGACGACTGCGGCCGTCGAGGAGATGAAGGTCAAGGTCAGCGACCTGCACGCCGAGCTCCTGCGCTGGGGCCTGGTGACCTGGACCAGCGGCAACGTCTCGGGCCGCGTCCCGGGCACCGACCTCATCGTCATCAAGCCCAGCGGCGTCTCCTACGACGATATGAAGCCCGAGCTGATGGTCGTCACCGACCTGGAGGGCAACATCCTCGACGGCGACCTCGCGCCGTCTTCGGACGCGGAGAGCCACAACGTGGTCTACCAGGAGATGCCCGAGGTCGGCGGCGTGGTCCACACGCACAGCCCGTACGCGACGGCGTGGGCCGCGCGCGCCGAGCCGATCCCGTGCGTGATCACGGCGATGGCCGACGAGTTCGGCGGGGAGATCCCGCTGGGCCCGTTCGCGCGCATCGGCTCCGACGCGATCGGCAAGGGCATCGTGGAGACCCTGCGGGGGCACCGCTCCCCGGCGGTCATCATGCAGAACCACGGCGTGTTCACCATCGGCAAGGACCCGAAGGCCGCCGTGAAGGCCGCCGTCATGGCCGAGGACGTGGCGCGCACCGTCCACATCTCGCGCCAGCTGGGCGAGCCGGTCCCGATCCCCCAGGCGGACATCGACAAGCTCTACGACCGCTACCAGAACGTCTACGGCCAGCAGCCGTCCTCCAAGGAGCAATAGCACAAATGGAAACGAAAGAACTCTGGTTCGTCACCGGCAGCCAGCACCTCTACGGCCCCGAGGCCATCGAGCAGGTCGCGCAGAACTCGGCCGACATCGTCGCCGGGCTCGACGCCGCCCCCTCGATCCCGGTCAAGGTCGTGGCGAAGCCGGTGCTGACCACGCCCGAGGAGATCAAGAAGGTCCTCCTGGAGGCGAACGCGGACGACGCCTGCATCGGCGTCATCACGTGGATGCACACCTTCTCCCCGTCGAAGATGTGGATCGCCGGGCTCGGCGCCCTGCAGAAGCCGCTGCTGCACCTGCACACGCAGCACAACCGCGACCTGCCGTGGGCCGACATCGACATGGACTTCATGAACCTGAACCAGGCCGCCCACGGCGACCGCGAGTTCGGGTACATGCTCACGCGCCTGCGCCACCGCCGCAAGACCGTGGTGGGCCACTGGGCGGACGCGCGGGTCCAGGGCCGCATCGGCAACTGGGCGCGGGCGGCGCTGGGCTGGAACGAGGTCCAGAACCTGAAGCTGGTGCGCTTCGGCGACAACATGCGCTATGTGGGCGTGACCGAGGGCGACAAGGTCGAGGCGCAGATCCGCCTGGGCGTCGAGGTGAACACGTACGGCGTCAACGAGCTCGTCGAGCGCGTGGCGACCATCGAGGACAAGGACGTCGACGACCTCGTGAAGCTCTACGAGGCCGACTACGACGTGGTGCCGGAGCTGCGCGTCGGCGGCGAGCGGCACGAGTCGCTGCGCGACGCGGCCCGCATCGAGCTGGCGCTGCGGTCGGTGCTGGAGGAGCACGGCGCGAAGGCGTTCACGGACACGTTCGAGGACCTGGGCGCGCTCAAGCAGCTCCCGGGCATCGCGGTGCAGCGGCTCATGGCCGACGGCTACGGCTTCGGCGGCGAGGGCGACTGGAAGACCGCCGTGCTCGTGCGGGTCATGAAGGTCATGGCGCAGGGCCTCGAGGGCGGCACGTCCTTCATGGAGGACTACACGTACAACCTCGGTTCGGAGACCCCGCAGATCCTGGGCGCGCACATGCTCGAGGTGTGCCCGACGATCGCGTCGGCGAAGCCGGCGGCGGAGATCCACCCGCTGGGCATCGGCGGCAAGGAGGACCCGGTGCGCCTGGTCTTCACCGCGCCGCCCGGCCCGGCGATCGCGGTGGGCCTGATGGACTTCGGGACGCGGCTGCGCCTGGTGGCCAACGAGGTCGACACGGTCGAGCCCGACGAGGACCTGCCGAACCTGCCGGTCGCGCGCGCCGTGTGGGTGCCGCGCCCGGACCTGGAGACGGCGGCCGAGGCCTGGCTGACCGCCGGCGGACCGCACCACACCTCGTACACGCAGGCCTTCGGCCGCGAGGTGATGGAGGACTTCGCGGAGATCGCGGGCCTCGAGCTCGTCGTGATCGGCGAGGGCACCACCGCCACCGAGTTCAAGCGCGAGCTGCGCTGGAACCAGGTGTACCACCACCTCGAGGGCGGCATCTAACGAGCGCCGCAAGGCGGAAGTGATGAGGGGCGGGCCCGGTCGGGCCCGCCCCTCACTCGTTCGAGTGGATTCCGCAGAGGGGCGGGGTTACGGCGGGGATTCTTGTCGGACCCGGGGGCAATGCTGGGCTCCCCTGGGTGGGTGGGGGGCTTGGGAAGGCCTGTACGACCATCCCGAACCCCCACCCTCCCAGAGGGGCTGTCGCGATCATCGCGCCCGGGTGTGACAACCCACCCGGGCGTGTCGCGTTCACTGCCGCGATTTCACCCATTCGGGGGTCAGGATCGCGTCCCACGCGATCTCGGCCGCGCCGGTCAGCGGCCCCGCGTCGCCGACCGTGCCGGGCACGATCCGCGGCGGCTCGTCGCGGCGGAACGCCATCAGGAACTCGGCGCAGCTCGCTTCGATCAGGCTGCGCCGCAAGCGGATCAAGTCCACCCCGAGTCCCGAGAGGCTGATCGCCTCCGGGTCGAGCGCGTTCGCGAGCGCGCCGAGCCCGCGGCCGAGCGCGGCGGCGTTCTCGTCGAGGGCCGCGCCGGCCTCCGGGTCGCCGTCCTCGGCGCGGCGCAGGATCTCCCGCGCCAGTTCGCGTCCCGTGCCGTAGCCGGGCTGCTCGCCGAACCGCCGCACGAGCGCGTTCGCGCCCACGTCGAGGCTCCAGCAGCCGCGCACGCCGCACATGCACGTCAGCCCGGACCCGGTGAGGGGCATGTGCCCGAACTCTCCGGCGATGTTGTGCCCGCCGCGCTGCGCGTCGCCGGCCAGCAGCAGCGTCCCGCCGATGTCGAAGTCGATGTGGAAGTGCATCGCGGTCCCCATGCCGCGCAGCGCGCCCCGCCGCGATTCGGCGAGTCCGGCGAGGCGCGCGTCGTTGTCGATCACCGTGGTCGGCCAGTCCGCGCCGATGAGCGTCCCCAGCTCCACCTCGTCCCAGCCCAGGTGCGAGATGTGCAGCCGGTGCCCGTCGCGGATCGGCCCCGACGTGGCGAACCCGACGACGGCCAGCCGCTCGTCCTCGTGCCGGGCGATCGCGGCGCGGATCCGCGCGAACACCGCGGGGGTGCGGTCGTGCTCGCCGGATTCGAGTTCGGTGATCGCGCCGCCGAGCGCGACCGAGGCGAGTGTCCACGTGTCCTCCCGGAAGTCGACCGCGAACGCCAGCGGCCCTTCGGGATGCGGGACGAGGAGGGTCGTGGGCCGCCCGCGGCCGCTGCTCTCGGCCGGGACCTCGTGCAGCAGGCGGGCCTGCTCGAGCTCGCCGACGAGCGCGGCGGCGGTGTTGCGGCCGATGCCGAGGAGCCGCGCGGCCTCGGCCCGGGTGAACGGCGCGGCGGCGTCGTGGACGGCGCGCAGCAGCCGGACCTGGTTGCGGACACGGAGGTCGGCGCTGGTCATCGTCTGGGGCATGCAGGGATTATGCCAGCCGCACCCCCATTTTTTGTATTCAGCTTGAACATAAACCTTGACGACGGCACGCCGCCCTTGTTATGTTCATATCGAGAACAAAACCTTGGCGGTGCGCCGCCTCCCGATCGCAAGGACCAACGGCTGTGCCCACCGCGACCACCACCCCCGATCTCCTCGCCCTCCGACGCGCCCGCATCGGCCTCCACGGCGCCTTCGCCACCTCCGGCTTCGTCATGGGCGCCTGGGCCGCCTCGCTGCCCGGCATCGACGACCGCCTCGGCCTCGGCGAAGCGAAGCTCGGCACCGCGCTCCTGCTCATCCAGCTCGTCGGCCTCGGCTCGATGGTCCTCGCCGGCCGCATCGCCGACCGCGTCACGAGCCGCAAGCTCCTCCTGTGGACCGCCCCCGCCACACAGCTCGTGCTCATCGCCCCCGCCCTCGCCCCGAACTACACCACCCTCCTCGCCTGCGCGGCCCTCTACGGCGTCGGCGTCGGCTTCATCGAGGTCGGCATCAACGCCCACTCGGTCGAACTCGAGCAGCGCTACGGGCGGCCCATCATCTCCGCCTTCCACGGCCTCTGGAGCCTCGGCAGCGCCCTCGCGGGCGCCGTCACCGCCATCGCCCTCGGCATCGGCTTCGGCGGCCAGACCGTGCTCCTCGCCGTCGCCCTCGTCAGCGCGGTCGCCATGGCCGCCTTCACAAGTCCGCTGCTGCCGCCACCGGGTCGAGACAACTCCGGCGGCAGCAGCGGAGCCCCCGTCCGCCGCATCGGCGTCCTGCTCCTCGCGGCCCTGTTCGTCCTCGGCCTCGGCGGGCACCTCATCGAATCCGGCGCGATCGACTGGGCGAACCTCCACGCCGCCAAGGTCCTCGAAGCCGACGACGCCCTCGCGCCCCTCTCCTACACCGTCTTCGCCGTCGCCATGACCGTCTTCCGGCTCTTCGGCGACCCCATCCGCGCCGCGCTCGGCCCCGGCCGCACCCTCCTGTGGGCCGGCGCCACCGCCACCGCCGGCTACGCCCTCGTCCTGGCCTCCGGGCAGGGCGGCGGCCTCCCGCTCGCCTGGGCCGGCTGGCTCCTCGCCGGCAGCGGCATCGCCATCATCGTCCCGGTCCTGTTCAGCGCCATCGGCCAAGCCGGAGGCACGCCCTCCAACGTCGCCCTCATCTCCATGTCCGGCTCTGCCGGCCTCCTCATCGGCCCCGCTGCCATCGGCTACATCGCCGAAGCCACCAGCATCACCACCGGGCTCCTCGTGCCCACCGTGCTGGCCGCGTTCGCCGCATTCGCCGGCCCCCTCACCCTCCGCCGCCTCTTCAAGGAGCAGGCACCGGAACCCGAGCAGACCCCCGCCGCCGTCTGACCGCGGCGCACGTCACGCACCGGGCCCGTCGCGCCGCGACGGGCCCCCGCGTAGACTTGCGAGCGCAGAAGGGGAGTAGCTCCCAACGCTGCGGTCGACATACTGGTTCCTCTCGGCAGGCTTCGCCGAGACCGAACCCGGCCGCACGGCCTCGGTCCCCGAGGCGAGCGAGACCTTCGACCAAGGCCGTACGGCCGGGTCGAGGTCGCTGTGTCCCCTCCTCCCGGCGTGAACACTGGGAGGATCACCCTCAATGGAAGCACTGCTCATCGCCGCCGGCGTCGCGTTCGGCGCCGTCTTCCTCGGCGAAATGGGAGACAAGAGCCAGCTCATGGCCCTCACCTTCGCCACCAAATACCGGATGCGCACCGTCATCCTCGGCCTCGTCATCGCCATCGGCGCCCTCATCGGCCTCTCCGTCGGCGTCGGCGCCGCCCTCGGCAACCTCCTGCCCACCGATTGGATCCGCCTCGCCGCCGCCCTCATGTTCATCGGCTTCGGCCTCTGGGGCCTCAAACCCGAACGCGGCGACGACGAAGACGAAGGCCCCATCAAAGAACGCCGCACCGGCCTCCTCACCATCGTCACCGCCATGTTCCTCGCCGAATTCGGCGACAAGACCATGATCATCGCCATGGGCATGGGCTCCAGCTACCACCCCTGGGGCGTCTGGGCCGGCGGCACCGCCGGCATGCTCGCCGCCGACCTCCTCGCCGTCTTCGCCGGCGCCTGGGTCGCCCAGCGCATCCCCGAGAAGGTCATCCGCTACGTCTCCTCCGGACTGTTCCTCGTGATCGGCGTCCTGCTGGCCATCGAGGCCCTCACCGCGCTCGCGGACTAAGCTGGCGGTCATGCCGAAACCGGACGCGAACGAGGACACCGCCGTCATCTACACCGACGGGGCGTGCTCCGGCAACCCCGGCCCGGGGGGCTGGGGCGTCTACTACCAGTGGGGCGAGCACGAGAAGGAGCTGTACGGCGCCGAGAAGGCCACCACCAACAACCGCATGGAGCTCATGGCCGCCATCCAGGCCCTCGAGACCCTCAAGCGCCCCATGAACGTCGTGCTCTACACCGACTCCTCGTACGTGCGCAACGGCATCACCTCCTGGATGAACGGCTGGAAGCGCAACGGCTGGATCAACTCCAAGAAGGAACCGGTCAAGAACGCCGACCTGTGGCGCCGCCTCGACGAGGCCGCCGCCCGCCACACCGTCGACTGGCGCTGGGTCAAAGGCCACGCGGGCGATCCCGGCAACGAACGCGCCGATCGCCTCGCCTGCAAAGGCCGCGACGAAGCCGCCGGACGCCGCTGACCCCGTCTATTCCCGCCGCCGCGCGATCCACAACGCACCCGGCCCGCGCTCCCGGGCCACGATGAGAATGGAACAATCACCACCATGAGCGACCAGGTACCGTCACGATTCTCCGGAGGCGTCGACCTCAGCACCCTCGCGGCCGCCGCCCAGCAGCAGGCGCAGCAGGGCGGCCTCGGCGGCGGAGGCGTCCTCGCCATCGACGTCACCGACGCGACCGTCCAGAGCGAAGTGCTCGAGCGCTCCCTCGACGCGCTGGTCGTCGTCGCGTTCTGGGCCGACCAGGTGCCCGAGAGCCTCCAAGTGCGCGACATCCTCCAGCGCCTCGCCGCCGAAGCCGGCGGCGCATGGGTGCTCGCGAAGGCCGACGTGCTGCAGAACCAGCAGCTCGCCGCCGCCCTCCAGCTCCAGTCGCTGCCCGCCGTCGTCGCACTCGCGCAGGGCCGCCCGCTCGACCTGCTCCAGGGCCCGCAGTCCGAACAGGGCCTGCGCCAATGGATCGGCCGCGTCACCCAGGCCGCCGGCCTCGACGTGCCCCAGCCGGTCGACCCCGAGCTCGCCAGCGCCGAGAACCTCATGGTCGAAGGCGACCTCGACGCCGCCGAAGCCGCGTACGACAAGTACCTCAAGAACCACCCCGCGTCCGGCGAAGCCGAGGCCGGGCTCGCGCAGGTGCGCATGCTGCGGCGCGTCGGGGCCCTGCCCGACAACGCCGTCGCGATCGCCGACGCCGACCCCGACAACATCGACGCCGCCCTCGCCGCCGCCGACCTCCAGCTCCTCTCCGGGCAGGCCGAAGCCGCCTACGAGCGGCTGATCGGCCTGGTGGCCAAGAACTTCGGCGACGACCGCGAGCGCCTGCGCAAGCGCCTCGTCGAACTGTTCACCGTCGCCGGGACCGACGACCCGACCGTCGCCAAGGCCCGCCGCAAGCTCAGCGCCGTCCTCTTCTGACCGGACCCACCAGCACCGCACGACGCACCCGGACCTCCACGCCACACCGTGACGTGGAGGTCCGGCCGTTCGGTGGACCCCCGGAACTGGTGCCGAGGCGGTCCGCTGTGACAAGCTAGCGAAGCCGGTGCCGAGTGGGAGGTGGGCGTTGCCAGCGACTCGAACGAGACGCATCGCGGTCCTCGACGCGCCCTCCAACCTCGGACTGCGCCCGCCCACCCCGAGCACCGTCCCCGGCTGCGCCAAAGCCCCAGGGGCACTGCGCGACCACCGCCTCCTCTCGCGCCTCAACGCCGTCGACGCCGGCTGCCTCACCCCGCCCCGCTTCGACGCCTCCGCCTGGCGGCCCGGCGACGGCGTCGGCCAGGCCAAGGCCATCGCCGAGTACACGAGGCGCCTCGCCGACCGGGTCGAGCGGCAGTGGCAGGAGCGGCGCTTCCCGCTCGTCCTCGGCGGCGACTGCTCGATCCTGCTCGGGCCCGCGCTGGCGGCCCGGCGGCGGACCGAACGCGACCGCCAGGACCGCGGCCTGGTCTTCATCGACGCGCACTCGGACTTCCGCCACCCGGGGAACTCGCAGTATGTGGGCGCTGCGGCGGCCGAGGAGCTGGCGCTCGCGACCGGCCGCGGCCAGCCCGACCTCACCGACATCGGCGGCCTGCGCCCGTATGTGGACACCGACCATCTCGTGGTGCTGGGCCTGCGGTCGGACGACCCGCACCGGGTCGAGCTCGAGGCCTCGGGCGTCGCCATGCGCACGGTTCCTGCATTGCGCGCCAACGGGATCGGCCGGTCCGCGGAGTGGGCGCTCGACTCGCTGGGGGACGTGGCGACGTTCTGGCTCCATGTCGACACCGACGTCCTCGACCCCTCGGTGATGCCCGCCGTCGACGGCCCCGCGCCCGGCGGCATCTCCCTCGGCGAGCTGAGCCAGATCATCACCACCTGTGCCGCCGACGACCGCTGCGCCGGTATGGACCTCACCGTCTTCGACCCCGACTACGACCCCGACGGCGAGTACGCGAAGGCCCTCGCCGACCTCCTCGTCGAAGCACTCCAATAGCGCCGCTTCACGACTTCGGCACGATCACCGATCGCGCCTTTCGACTAAATGCGTTGATATTTCGTGTTCGCGCGTAGGACGATGGTGCCCGCAACTCGGCCGGTTGTCCACAGTGTCCCCTCTGAGAGGAGCCCCTCCATGTCCTTCACCGACCTCAAGTCCAAAGCGGCTCCGATCCGCCTGTGGGGCGATGTCGACTCGGTCGAGCCGCAGGCGCTCGGCCAACTGCACAACATCGCGAAGCTCCCGTGGGTCCACGGTGTCGCCGTCATGCCCGATGTGCATTACGGCATCGGGGCCACGGTCGGCTCCGTCATCGCAATGCGCGGCGCGGTATCGCCCGCCGCGGTCGGCGTCGATATCGGCTGCGGCATGACCGCTCAGCGGACTTCGCTCACCGCGGAGGACCTGCCCGACGACCTCGGGCGGCTGCGTTCGGCGATCGAGGCGGCGATCCCGGTCGGCCAAGCGATGCACAAGAACTCGGTCGACACCGGGCACGTCAAGACGGGCCTGCACGGCTGGCACGAGTTCTGGTCCGGCTTCGACGATCTCGCGCGGCCGGTGGCGCGCCGGTCCGAGGCGAAGGCGATGAAGCAGCTCGGCACTCTAGGTGGCGGAAATCACTTTATCGAGCTTTGTCTATCTGACGACGGCCAGGTGTGGCTGATGCTCCACTCCGGTTCCCGGTACGTCGGGAACGCGCTGGCGCAGCACCACATCGAGAAGGCGAAGAGCCTGCCGCACAACGCGAGCCTGCCCGACCCCGATCTCGCGGTGTTCGTCGCCGACACGCCCCAGATGGAGGCCTACCGGCGGGACCTGTACTGGGCGCAGGAGTACGCGCGCCGGAACCGGGCCGTCATGATGGCCTTGTACCGCCAGGTCGTCAAGAAGCGGTTCCCGAAGGCCCGCTTCGAGCCTGAGATCTCCGTGCACCACAACTACGTGGCCGAGGAGACGCACGACGGGCAGGACCTGCTCGTGACCCGCAAGGGCGCGATCCGGGCGGGCCTGGGGGACATGGGGATCATCCCCGGGTCGATGGGCGCCTCGAGCTTCATCGTGCGCGGCCTCGGCAACGGGGACGCGTACGAGTCGGCTTCGCACGGCGCGGGCCGGAAGATGAGCCGGAACGCGGCGAAGAAGCGCTTCACCGCCGAGGACCTCATCGCCCAGACCGAAGGCGTCGAGTGCCGCAAGGATGCCGGGGTCCTCGACGAGATCCCCGGCGCCTACAAGGACATCGAGGCGGTCATGGCCGCCCAGTCCGACCTGGTGGAGATCGTGGCGCGGCTGCGCCAGGTCGTCTGCGTCAAGGGCTGACCTGAACGGCCGCAGGGCCGGACCCGCATGGCGCGGGTCCGGCCCTCAGTCGTTCCCGGTGTTGACGAGGGGCATGACGACCTGGTCGAGGATGTCGTCGATGACCTGCTGCGGGGCGGCGTGGCCGCGGGTGAGGAAGTAGTGGGTGAGGAGGTTCGGGGCAAGGTTGACCACCCCTGGGCATCCGGCCCCCCGGCGGCAGCGCCTCCAGTCTCGACCTGGACGCCATGCCCGACCCGGTCGCCGAGATCGTGCGCGCCGCCTACGGCGACGCCACCGGGCACCCGTTCCTCATCTCCGCGTGCATCGCCGCGGCCGGGCTCGTCGCCGCGCTGTTCCTCAGCCCGATCGAACTCCGCGAGACCGTCGACCTCGCCGACACCCCGCCGGGGGAGGAGCCCGCTCTGGCGAACCTTCGCCTGAACGACACCCCTGGCCCTGGGCGGTCGCCGCCGCAGCGGCCACCGCCGTCATACTCGCCTTCGGCTTCGCGCTCGAACCGGTCGCCTGGCTGATGTGGCTCGCGCCCGTCCCGCTGCTGGCGGCCGTGCCCCGCCTCGGCTTCCGGCCCGCGCTCGTCCTGGCTGACGATCTGCAAGGACCTCGACCACGCCGCCACGATCGCCGCGTACGGCGACGGCGACACCGGGCTGGTGCTCGCTCCCGCCCTCGACTTCCATGTGGACGGCTGGTGGCACAGCCGCGTCGCCGTCACCCGCGGCGTGGAGCAGGGCTTCTCACTCGTGCGGGCCGGCCAGATCGGCCTGATGACCGTGAGCGACGCGTCCGGCGCCGTGCTCGCCGAGGACGACCGCCTCGCGATCGCGGAGGTCCCGACCGGCCACGTCGAGACGCTCTACGACGCGTTCGGGAACTGGTTCCTGTTCCCCGTCTTCGCCCTCCTGCTCGCCGGCATCGCCGCCGCGATCCCCGCCCGCCGCGGCTGCCGGGCACCTGAGCCGGAACCGGTCGAGGCCGAACCCGCCGCTCTTGGCGCCCGCGACTGAGCAGGCCACCCTCGCCGGCGGCCCCGACCGCGTCTCCGCTCGGGGCCGCCGGCGACAAAGCTCGCGCGGCGTCCGCCCAAGGGGCACTGAACCCCGGCCGAGCAGACACTGACGGCGCTTGTGGAGCACCAGGTCTCGACGAACGTCGCTAAGGTGGACTGATGCGACCCGAAGTCTGGGTGCCCGCCGTCGCAACCCTCGCAGCAGCCCTCGCCCCGATGGCGATCTCCGCGATCGCCCGATACGTGAAGAACGACAAGGACACCGAAGCGAACGTGTCGGTGTCGAGCACTGGCCGGGCCGGTCGCGTCGTCGGCCTCGCCGCGATCCCGGCCGTGATCGCCGTGTTCCTCGCGCCCCCGCCGTGGAACTGGGCCGCAGCCGGAGCCTACGTTCTCGCACTCACCTTGGCGCTCACCTGGTCCTGGCACCGATCGAGACGACACCCCCGGGTCCTCCCCGACGCCGCCAAACTTCTGGACGGACCGCGAGCCGCACCGGGTTTCGAGTACGACCGCGACTTCCTTCCCGACCTCGTGCGCGTCTACACCAAGAACGACCTCGCCAGGGACCGCGACGCCCTCGAACACCCGAACTCCGACAAGCCGCAGGAAGCGGCGGCCGAACAGCGGCTGAGCTTCGACAAGATCATCGCCGACCCGAAGGTGCGGCACGTCGCGATCACCGGTGAGGCCGGAGTCGGCAAGACCTTCCTGCTCCGCTACTGGGAGCACGACCTGCGACACCGCGCGCCGTCATCAGGCCCCGTCTCCAAATTCAAGCCGCTGCTCGTCGCGGCCCGCAAGCTCGTCGGCCGCGCCTCGATCGCCGAGGCGTTCGGCGACGTCAGCACCGACGTGCTCACCCGACCGCCCGCGAAGGGCCACACCTGGCTCGTGATGATCGACGCCTTCGACGAGATCACCGCCGCCGACGACCGCGCCCAAGTCGAACACCTCGTCTTCGAGGCCGTCGAGGACGCCACGAAGCACAACCGGCCCTGCAAGTTCGTGCTCACCACTCGGGGCCTCACCGACGACCGCCGCCGCAGCTTCGAGAGCCGCGGCGTCACCGAGTTCGAGCTGCAGCCGTTCACCTCCGAACAGCTCCACGCATTCCTCGTCAACGCGGAGACGAGCATCCCCGACCGCGAGCACCGATCCGCGGCGTACACCGCGGCGGTCGCGAAAGCCGACCGGTTCCTCAAACGCTGGGAGGACGAGGACGACCTTCTCGAACTCATCAAGCTCCCGCTGCTCGCCCGCGTCGCGGCCACGATCTACTTCCACGACCGCCACCTTGAACTCCCGTCGCGGCGCATCGACATCTACCACGACGCGATCGAGCACTGGATCACCCAGTTCCACAAGCGCATGAGCGTCGAACGGGAGCAGCACGGGCGGGCGCTGCGCCTGCTCCACGAGTGGCACGGCGGCGCGGGCGAACCGAGCCCCGACGCCACTGACATCGCCATCCGGGATCTCTTGCGCCGCTTGGCATCGCAGTACCTGGAGAGCGGACAGAGTCCAGTGGTCGCCCTCGCTTGCGAGTTGATGCGGCTCCCGGTCCACCCGAAGGACCCACGCGATCTCGACGCACTCGTGACCCTCCTCGAAGCCACCGGACTCGTCCACGACGTCCGGACCGCCCAATCCCACTTCGTCCACAAGTCCTATGCCGAGTATCTGGCCGCCCCCGATTCCCTCCCTTCGTACCGGACCCCGAAGGACTGGGACGACGCCTTCCGCGATCCTGAACGCCGCATCAGCGCGATCTTCGCCTTCGCGCAGATCCCGCACGACCAGCGGTCAGAACTCATCACAACCATGCGTGACCAGGGAGACTGCATTCACGCGCTCGGCTGGATCGCCGCGGAGGGCCTGTGCGTGGTTGAAGGGACTGGCCGCATCGACCGCGAGATGCGGAACGCGCTCATCGAGACGGTGCTCGGGGCCTGGCCTCGCTACCAGAGCTCTGACTGGTGGCGGTTGATCAACGGGCTCTGCAATGTGAAGCACGCCAGGGACCTGCTCTTCAGGTTCGTGGAGGAAGGGCGGGAATCCGAATCCGACCGTGTCGACATCTCCCGCAGCCTGGCAAACCATGATCCTCGTGGCGTCGATCTGCTCCGCGACTTCACCAGTGAGGGAAACGAACCCTGGATTCGATGGAACGCCGCGAACGAGCTCCTAGAACACGATCGAGCTGCGGCGAGAGACATCCTGGACGAGCTCGCATCCGACTTGAATTCGCATTCCTTCACCCGCGTCAATGCACTGAGAAGCCTCGCCGGATACTGGCCGGACTCGGCAGTGCCGATCCTGCGGGAAATCGCGAACGATCCGAGCAACGACCCCAACGAACGGGTGAACGCAGCGGGCGCATTGGCCGATCATGACGCACTCGCCGCCGCAGACCTGCTCCGCCGATTCCTCGACCAGCGCGGCCTCCCCGATTCCGCCCGGGTTTACGCCGCGACGTGGCTTTGCGAGACCGATCGGGATGCAGGAGTCGCCGCACTGCGGGCATTCGCGTCGGACCGAGCGATGGACTCGTATACACGAGGCCAAGCCGCGAACACGCTGCCGCGCTTCGACCGCGAATCCGGGGTCGCCATGCTGTGGGAATTGGCGAGGGACCGCTCGATCGCGATCCGAACGCGCATCACGCTGCTGATCTGGCTCCGCGAGTACGACCCCGATGCAGCGCAACGTGAACTTTCAGAGGTCGCAGCCGATCGGTCCTTGGACGCCATTGACCAGATGGTCATCACGCGGATTCCAGCACGAGACGGCGGCCGGATCGACGTCGCGACGCTTGAGTCCATCGCGTCCGACCCCTCGGCAAGCGACAACGAGCAGGTGTATGCGATCGACGAGATGCTGAACATCGACCAGAAGCGAATGATGGACCGGCTGAGGCAGTACGCGACCGACCCCGGCGTTGAGGGCTACGCCCGGAGCAACGCCGCGACCTACATTCAGCAGTACGACTTCCGCCTTGGAACCTCTCTGCTGGAATCCATCGCAGACGACGCTGCGGTCAGAGGATCTGAACGCGAGTACGCCTATTCCTGCATGTTGAGGAAAGGACATCCGACAGCTCGACAGCGTCTCCTCGAATTCGCCACGGACGACACGGTCGACCCCACGGCCCGTCTCGAGGCGTTGCGCTCACTGATGCCGAGGCTCGGTGAGCAGGGCCTGGCGATCGTGAGGGCACTGCAGTCAGAGAACCGGCTACAGCCGGAACACCGCGCCGATGCGGTCGCGTTCCTGGTCGATTTCGACGAAGACGAGCCTGTCAACCGGCTGACGGATCTCGCGAACGACCCCGAAGCGCACGAGGACGCCCGCATCAAAGCCGCGGTCGCGCTGGCGCGCTACGACCTCGCAAATGCAACCGCCGCCCTGCGCCGCCTCGCGGTGAGCGCAGAAGTGAGCGAGGGCGCACGGTCAGCGGCGGCTGGGGAACTGGTCGCGTTCGAACCCGATCCTGCGTTGCGGCTGCTGACCGGCATCGCCTCGACTCCTGACATGGATGACGAGGCCAGAGTCAAGGCCGCCAAGAGTGTGGCGGAAGTAGACCGCGAAAGCGGGCGCGTCCTCCTCTTCCCGCTAGCGCAAGACACTGGCCTCTATCGCAACCTCACCGTCGACGCTGCTTACTGGCTCTACAAGTTCGGTGACGACCGCGGGAAGACTCTCACCATTTCGTATGCGACCGGCCCGGACCTCGATGACCAGGCGCGAGTCGCTGCCGCCAGAAACCTGCTGGAACTCGATCCCGAGTTCGGTACAGGACTGCTGACCGCGTTCGCCGCAGACTTCGGACTTGATGACAAGGCCCAAACGGACGCGGCGCTGGCACTCGCAAGGGTCGATCGCGACGCGGGACTCCGCGCGCTTCGCGACATCGCCGAGGCGCCGCCGACGATCGGGGGCCGCAAGGCTCGTGCAGCGTGGGGTATCACCAAGTACCAACCGGACGAGGGCAAACGGCTGCTGCACGAGTTGGTCGCCGACACGAGCGAGCGAGGCCTGACCAGTGTCCTCGCAGCCGACGCGCTGGTGGACTTCGATCGGGATAACGGTCTGTCGATCCTGTGCGACTTGGCCGAGGATGGATCGATCGACCCTTGCGCCCGTGAGGTCGCCGTTCGCCGCATCGGGGATGTCGACCATGTGACCGCGGCCGAGATGCTGTGGAAGCTTGTCATGGACGAATCGGCACCTGCGCTGGTCCGTGTCGAGGCCGCAGACGACCTGCCTCTAGAGAACTTCAGCCAGTACCTCGCATTGCAGCGCCGCTTTGTAGACGACCCCGATTTCAGCGGTTTCGGGCGGGTCGGGGCGGCGCTCAAGATCTCCTTCGGGAGGAAGGTGGAGGGTGTGGAGCGCTTGCGCGCTTTGAGCGCTGATCCGGAACTCGATGAGACGGAGCGGATCTGGGCCGAGATCACGCTTTCGTGGCGCGATGCCGGGGTGCGCGCGTCATTGGAGCGGCGTCAGGTCGATCCGAGCGCTGTGGACTTCGCGCGCTTGCGCAAGGCGGCGGACGATTCGATCGTGTTGGACCTGCGGACTGGGCACCCGTTTCGCCGCCGGGTGACAGCCCTTGAAGCGCGTGCTGGTGCTCGAATCGTT
Organism: Glycomyces niveus; assembly: GCF_017592475.1. Classification (GTDB taxonomy): domain Bacteria; phylum Actinomycetota; class Actinomycetes; order Mycobacteriales; family Micromonosporaceae; genus Glycomyces; species Glycomyces niveus. The sequence goes on from NZ_JAGFNP010000001.1 coordinate 160,568, forward strand.
CACGATTGAGAAGCGCGAAGGGTCCGAGCGCGGAGCGCTCGGACCCTGTCGGGTTCTGATGCTCAGTTGCGCCCTGCAGCGCGGAGGAGGCCGGTGAAGTCGGCGGCCCCGAGATCGAGGATCGGGGACTCGTCGCCGAGCTTGCTGTCCCGCACCTGAAAGCCGGAGGGGGCGGGACGGGCTTCGACGCACGCAGAGTCTTGCGAGCCGCTACTCCTGCTGGACTTGCGCCACCCGGCTTGACTCATAGCTTGAACTCCTTAATTGACCTGACCAGGCCTTCCACTGCATCGAGTCCGTTGCGGTAGTGCTGCACGGACTCCGCCTCCTCGAAGTATAGGTAGGCGTTCTGCGCCTCGACGAAGATGATGTCGGGGTCGTCTTCGGCGGAGAAGGACAACAGGATGAACGGGAGGTGCATGAGGTGGGGCGGACCGCTGGAGAACGGAAGGTACCGCACCGTTGCATGGTCGAGCGAATCCGCTTCGATGAGCCGATTGATCTGCTCAGTGTCGCAGCCGAACCGGAGCACTGCCTCACTTACAAGGAAGTGGTGCTGCGGCTCATTGCCCTGCCAAAAAGGTCGTTGGCTTTGCAGTCGGAGCTGAACTTCCTCTTCGACCTCAGCCGAACCGAGGTCGGGATTTCGGCTGAAGAGCATCCGCAGGTGGCTCTCTGACTGGAGCTGGCCTGGCACGAAGGTCGACTCGTACTGGTGGACCGTGCTGGCATGGAGCTGCAGTTCATGGAAGGCGCTGAATCCGAAGAGACCGCGTCCTCTCGGCTGCGTCCAGGTCGTCGCCGGTCCCAGCCTCCACAGCCGCTCCAGCTCGAACTTCTCCTCTTTCGGCATCCCGTAGAGATCGCACAGCGATCCGATGACGGGGAAGGAGAGCGTGGTGGCTTCGCCGTCTTCCAACCGTTGGACGGTCCGGGTCGATCCGGCTCTCGCGGTGACCTCCGGATGGCGCATGGAGTAGCCCGCCTGCTTGCGCGCGATCTTGAGTTTCCTGCCGATGAGTTTGCGCCGCATGGGAGTCTGGCGCGTCGCGTCGTTACGCATCTCTCCAGTAAAGCAACGGCTACGGATTGCGCAACCCTCAACGCACCTCAGTTCGATGTGGCGTTTGGCTGTGGCCTGTGGGCGTACTCCACGCGCCACAGCCTGCGGCCGCAGCCCCCGGCAGTGCGCCAACTGCCACGCTTTGACCTGCGGTTTTGCTATTGAATCGGGCTTGGTGTCGCCCTACTGTCGACACATCGCGAGTCGTTCCGCAGGAGAGGGGACAACGATGTTGCGAGCAGAGAATGGGAAGTCCGCGCCGAGTCCGAATCCGGACCTGTTGGTGCGCGGTGGTTTCACCGACGAGGTCGACGGATTCTGGGTGTACGCGCTGAGCGCGGCATCGCCCGATGCGTTCCAGGTGTGCGCCAACGGGAATCAGGCGGACATCGTCCTGATCGTCTCCGGGTTGCACTCCGGTCTGATCCATGCCACGTGGGGTGAAGGCTGGCGGTCGCGCTCAGTGGAATGGCGTGAGTGGGCGAAGGGCTGCGCCATGCACGTCTTCGCCAACGGCAGCCTACTCAAGGAGCCGCAGACGGGTGCGAGGAAGGTCCGGTTCTGCGATGGCTGAGACCCGTTTCGTCGACGACGAACCCGATCCCGGCGAGAACGGCTGGCTCGGTGACTTCGCCAGGGGGCCGGCGGTGTTCTCGGTCTTCCGAACCGGGCCGAACAACGGCGGTCACCCGTTGCTCCCGCCGGAGTTCCGGATCACTTGCAATGACGGCGCGGGGCCGCGTGAGATCTGCCGGTTCACCGAGGAGCCCGAGTTCGCGCCGGAATGGTTCGGCGCGTGGAGGAATGACCGTTGGTGTTCCTGGATACTCCGACAGGCGAAGAGACTCATCGAGAACCCTGAGGCGTGAGCGGCGTCGGCCGCCCGCCGTGCGGCATTGCGACCGCATGAAAGGGGACAGCGGGGCGGTGGACTGGGTGGAGTCCGCCGCCCCGCTCGTGTCGTCGGGTCAGGCCTGGGGGAGTACGGAGATGAGGCGGGCCAGCTCTTCGCGGTTGACGCTGAACATGCTCACTTTGCGGGGGGCACCGTTCTGGCGCGCCCGCATGACCTTGGAGGTGGCGCGGTCGAAGTAGACGCGCTCGCCCTTCGGCGCGCCGTACGTGTACTTGATGCCGAGCGGTGAGTGCAGGTACAGCGCTCCGGTCGCGGTGTCATAGGTGCAGTACGGCTTGCTGAGCGAGAGGATGCCCATGATCAGGAACAGGGGTCCGAGGACGATCCAGACGCTGAAGCCCCCGGCGAGGATCACGAGCAGGCCGACGAGGCCGAGGACGGCGCCCAGGACGATCTCGAGGACCGCGAAGCCGGTGCTCAGTCTGACGGCGACGAGGTGGGGGTTCTGTTGAGTTGTCATTGGACTTCCTTTGGACGAAGGGGCCGGGCAGCGCCAGGATAGCGCAGGGGGATCAGCGGGGTTCCCGGTGCGGTTCAGGCCGGGCGGCAGGGCAGCGCCGCGAACGGCCGAGGCCGGTCCTCGATGTGGCCGGGCCAGGTCTTGACCGGCAGGCGGCGGCCGTCAGCGGTGACTCGGATCAGGTTGCGGCCGTTCCCGTAGCGGTGTCCGCCGACCGGCATCGGTCAGTAGTTGTTCCATTCCGACTCGACCCGGTCGAGGATCACCGGGTGCATCAGCGTCGACGGCTCCATGTCCATCCGCGCCCGGTCGGGCGGGAAGACCTGGGCGGCTTCGATCAGTTCCGGTGTGAGGGACTGGAACGGCCCCACGGAGGTGTCGAGCCCGAGGGCGGGGGCGTCGCCGTCCGCTTGCACGAGTTGGTATCCCCAGTCGCCGAAGCTCGGCACCGACACCCAGTACGGGCTCGTCGCGTACCCGGCGGCTTCGAGCGTGGAGGCGATGGTCCAGAACGTCTTGGGCGCGAAGTACGGCGAACCCGCCTGCACGACCATCCGGCCGGTCTCGTTGAGGTGGGCGGTCGCGAGCCCGTAGAACTCGATCGAGTACAGCTTCGCGGTCTCGGTCGCGTCAGGGTCGGGCATGTCCACGATGATGGTGTCCCAGGTGCCGGTCTGCTCGCGCAGCCACGTGAACGCGTCGGCGTTGACGACGTTGACCTTGGGGTCGTTCATCGCGTTCCCGTTGAGCGCCACCAGGTCGTCGAACGTCTGCGCCAGGTCGGTGACCGCGCCGTCCAGGTCGACCAGGGTCACCGTCTCGACGTCGGGGTAGCGCAGGATCTCGCGCACCGCGAGCCCGTCGCCGCCGCCGAGGACCAGGACGTTCTCGTGCGGGCCGTGCATCGCCGGGTGCACCAGCGCCTCGTGGTACCGGTATTCGTCCACTGAGGAGAACTGCAGGTCGCCGTTCAGATAGAGGCGCAGGTCGCGCTCCCCGAACGGCGACGCCGACTCCGTCATCACGATCTGCTGGTACTGGCTGTCCTCGCTGTACACGATCGGCGCCGCGTACAGCGCCTGCCGCGCCGCCGTCTCGAATCGGTCCGTGTATACGAACGCCGCCACCAGCAGCACCGCCGTCAACCCCGCGACCAGCGCCAGCAGCTGCTTCGCGGCCTTCGGCAGGTCGTCGCGGAACAGGATCCACACCAGCACGACCCCGGCGACCGCGTTCACCGCGCCGACCAGCAGCGCCCCCTGGATCTGCCCGAAGAACGGCAGCAGCACGAACGGGAACGCGAGCCCGCCGATGAGCCCGCCCAGATAGTCCGCCGCGTTCAAGTCGGCGACCGCCGCGCCCGCTGCCTGCTCCCGGATGCGCTGCAGCAACTCCATGAGCAGCGGGATCTCCGCGCCGATCAAGAGCCCGATCGCCCCCGCGACCACCACCAGCGGCAGGCTGTACAGGTCCGTCCACGAGAACGCCGCGTACAGCAGCATCACACTGAACCCGCCCAGCAGCGCCAGCGCCAGTTCGACCGCCGCGAACGCCAGCGCCGGCCAGCGGCGCAGCGGCTTCGCGGCGAGGGCGCCCAGCCCCATCGCGAACACCATGACCGCCAGCACGATCGACGCCTGCTTCGCGGTGTTCCCGACCAGGTACGCGCCCAACGTGATGAGCGCGAGTTCGTACACCAGCCCGCACGCCGACACCGCGAACGCGGTCGCGAGCAGACCGAAGCGCGCCAGGCGGACCCGGCGCGCCGGCATTACCTGCTGAGGGGCGGCCTCAGTCGTCAAGATTCCTGCGCCTTTACGACAGTGCCATCGCGATGACCCCGCCCAGCGCGAGGTGCATCGCCGAACTGACCCACACCGCCGGGTGCGGCTCCTCGTCCACGACGAGCGCGCCCAGCTTCCCGGGCGTGACCACGTCGAGGATCAGGAACGCCACGGCCATCGCGCCGAGCCCGATGACACCGAACACGAACGTCGAGACGATGCCTTCGACCAGGTTCCCCTCCGACGCCCAGATCGCGCCGACCACGATGAGTCCTACACCGATCAGGTTGGAGGACAGGAGGAGTGAGGCATTGCGGTTGCGGTGCGTCCAGATGAGCTCGCCGAGCTTGCCGGGGGTGAGCCAGTCGACGATGAAGAATCCGAGCACCATCAGCGCGATGCCGATGACGCTGTAGGCGATCGCGCCGACGACGTCGGTCCCGAACCCTCCGAAGACCTGCTCTCCGAGTGCGAACATGATGGGCTGCCTTTCCTTGACTGGGTTGGGTTCGGGCTTACTTACCGGAGCCGGGTCCGCCGCCGCGGAACGGCGACGGCGGGGAGGACGACCATCCCCACAGGACGAACACCGAGGAGTAGTGGTTGTAGCCGCTGCGGTAGTCGTGCAGCAGGATCTTCGAGCCGCCGTTGTACGGCGAGACGGCCACGATGTGCTTGGAGTACTGCAGGTAGTAGACGCCGTTCGAGGACCGCTCCGAGCGGGCCTCGGCGTCGTCGTCGATCTGGTCGGCCACCGTCGCCGGCGACGCGCTCGACGTGTACGCCTTCCCGCCGCCCTCGTCGAGGTTCGCGGCCCGCGTGTAGTGGTCGCGGATCGTGTCCGTCGGGTTCGAGAAGTTGGTGTTCATCAGGAACACCCCGCCGCAGCACAGGACGAGCACCACGGCGATCGCCGTCCAGTGCTTCCAGTTCAGGCCGCGTGAAGCGGGCGGCGGAGGGGCCGGGTGCTGATAGGTCATCGGTGTTCCTCGGGTCGTCCTGTCGGGGAGTCGGTTCAGCTTACGGGCGCACGGCCATCAAGTCGGTACGACAGCGCCGCCGGGCACGACGGCGTTGTCGGGCACCACGGTGCTGTGCGTCGTCACGACCTCGCCGTACTGCGGGTAGGTGTGGACGGTCCGCCACGACAGCGGCGCCGTCCCGGTGACCTCGAGCGCGGTGAGCGCGTCCAGGTCGTCCCCGAACACCCCCACCAGCAGGTCCGGTTCCCCGGTGCGCATGACGGCCCGGTCGCGCAGGGACCGGACCCGTTGGCGCAGTTCGGGAACCGTGAGCCGCTCGACCCGGCACTCGTACCGGTGCCGCCAGGAGCCGACGCGCTGGCTGAACGCTTCGGGGAGGTCGGGGGCGAAGTCGGAGCGGTAGGCGAGGGTTTCGGCGATGAGCCCGTCGGGGGTGGCGACGACGGCCTGGTGGCTGGCGCCGAGGAGGCGCAGGGACAGCCGCAGCGGGCCGGCGTCGCGTTCGAGGAGGTCGAGGACCGGCATCGACGGGGCGTCGGGGCGGAAGGTGAGCGAGGCCGCCGAGACGTCGACGAACGGCACCTCGATATGCGCTATCAGCGTGGGCTCCCTGAGTGGGGTGTAAGGGGAACGGGGGTCAGGCGTCGTCGCTCTGGTGGTAGATGGTGACTTGGCCGCGATCCAGGGTAAGCCCCTTCGCCACCTCCCACTTGGCGTCGTCGCCGTACGCCTCGAAGGAGAGCTTCTGCCCGTCGGGGCCGGCGTAGTCGTGGTAGCGCAGGGTGCCGGTGGGCGCGAGGCCCGTGGTCGCCTCGCTCACGTACTTCGCCTTGCCCTTCTCGTCCGACTTGAACGAGACGCCTTCGTGACTGAGTTCACGCGGGCCGGGCTGGAGGTCGGTGCCGGTGAGCTCCTCCCACAGGACCATCTCCACGTCGGGGTCGGCCTCGACCGACAGCCAGCGCTTGACGCCCGTCCCGGTGTCGAGGAAATGCTCCGCCCAGTGGTAGTCGCCTTCGGAGAGGCGCAGGGTGCCGCGCACGGCGAGGGTCTTGCCGTACAGCTCGACCAAGTCGGCGGCCTTGATCCGGCGCGGGTCGCCGCGCAGCACGTCGGTGTCGGCGTCGGCGAACGGGTCGACCGGCGGCGGGGGGCCGGCCGGCTCGCTCTTGCGGGTGTTCTTGCGCCACAGCCACCAGACGGCGAACACAGCGGCGACAATGAGCAGGATGACGACGAATTCCATGGTCGGCCTTCACAGGGTGGGTGCGGGATGGTTCCTTGACGTCACTCTACCGCCGAGTTGGCAATGCGTGTGTAACCGATGTGTCGCGTGAGAACCCTAAGATCCCCGGCGGATCCTTACGATCTAGCCTGTAGGCGGCCCACGACGAGGTGGGCCGAGTCGAATCGGACTGGAGATCGAGACGTGTTGGCGTTCATCGGCGACGAAGAGTTCCGCGAGACCCTCCCCGACCGGGAGGAACTGCTCCACGAGGCCGCACAACTGGCCGGATCCGACGCCTCGCTGGCCAGGCTGGTAGAGCTCTACTGGAGCCTCGTCGCCGACGACGACCTCGTCGGCCGCAGCGCCCAGCAGCTCCTGGAGACCACCGCCCACCACCGCCGCATGGCCGAGACGCGCGCCCCCGGCGAAGTCGCCCTCGAACTCGACTGCCCCGAGGACGCCGACGGCCCCGACGCCGCCGCCTCCACCCGGGTCGACATCGTCTGCGACGACTCCCCGTTCCTCGTGGACTCCCTCACCGGCCTGTTCAACAAGCACGGCGTCGACGTCTCCGTGTTCGTCCACCCCATCGTCCCCGTCACCCGCGACGCGGACGGCACCCTCCAGCAGGCCCCCGCCGCCGAAGGCGGCCGCGCCGAATCCTGGATGCACATCGAGACGCAGCGGGTCGCCGACCCCGCGTTCCTCGCCGAACTCGAAGCGGACATCCTCGAAGTCCTCTCCGACGTCAGCGTCTGCGTCGCCGACTGGCAGGCCATGCGCGGCAAGGCCCTCCAGATCGCCGACGACCTCGACCGCGCCGCCGCCGGCGCCCCCGGCACCACCGCGCTCCCCGTGCCCCCCAAGGACATCGACGACACCGTCGAACTCCTCCGCTGGCTCGCCGACGACAAGTTCACGTTCCTCGGCTTCCGCCAGTACCGCCTCACCGGCGAAGGCGACGACGAAGCCCTCACGCCCCTCGCCGAGACCGGCCTCGGCCTGCTCCGCAAGGCCCCCGCCACGCCCCGCCCGCTCGCCTCGTTCAACACCGACGCCCGCGCCCAGATCGGCGAGCAGCGGCTCCTGGTCATCACCAAGTCCAACGCCCGCTCCACCGTCCACCGCACGTCCTTCATGGACTACATCGGCGTGAAGACCTTCGACGCGAACGGCGAACCCGACGGCGAACTGCGCTTCCTCGGCCTGTTCACCTCCGCCGCCTACCTCTCCAGCGTCACCGAACTGCCCGTCGTCAAACGCAAAGTCCACGACGTCCTCGAACGCTCCGGCGTCACCCTCTCCTCCCACTCCGGCAAAGACCTCGTCACCGCCCTCGAGACCTACCCCCGCGACGAGCTCTTCCAAGCCCGCACCGACGACCTCTACACCACCGCCATGGGCGTCCTGCGCCTCGCCGGACGCCGCCGCCTGCGCCTCTTCGCCCGCCGCGACGTCTACGGCCGCTTCTACTCCTGCCTCGTCTACCTGCCCCGCGACCGATACAACACCGAGAACCGCGAGAAGATCGAAGCCATCCTCAAACGCCGCCTCTACGGCGTCGACATCAGCTACGACGCCCGCGTCACCGAATCCGTGCTCGCCCGCCTCCACTTCGTCGTCCGCATCGACCCGTTCGTCGACCACCCGCCCATCGACGTCGAAGCCATCCAGGCCGAACTCGCCGACGCCACCCGCTCCTGGGACGCCGACCTCATCCTCCAACTCGACCACCACATCGGCGAAGGCCAGGCCCGCACCCTCGCCAAGACCTACGCCAGCGCCTACCCGCCCGCGTACAAGGCCGAGCACACCCCCATGGACGCCGCCAAGGACATCGCGGCCCTCGAAATGCTCCGCGAATCCGGCGACATGGAACTCCAGCTGTTCCGCCGCGGCGGCGACGACACCGACGTCCACTTCAAGATCTACGCCCTCAACCAGACCATCGGCCTCTCCGAAGCCCTCCCGGTCCTGCGCCACCTCGGCGTCACCGTCGCCGAAGAACGCCCGTACCACATCACCCTCGACGACGACACCACCATCCACCTCCACGACTTCGGCCTCCAACTCCCCGGCAACGCCGCCGAATCAGTGCCGCAGCTCCGCGTCCGCTTCGAGAACGCCTTCCGCGCCGCCTGGACCGGCGAAGCCGAATCCGACCGGTTCAACGAACTCGTCATCGCCGCCGGCCTCACCTGGCGCCAAGTCGTCGTCCTCCGCGCCCTCGCCAAATACCTCCGCCAATGCGGCTTCGTGTTCTCCCAGGCGTTCATCGCCTCCACCCTCGGCGCCTACCCCGCGATCGCCGCGAACCTCGTGCGCCTCTTCGAAGCCCGCTTCGACCCGCGCGTCGGCGACGACCGGGAAGCCGCCGTCGCCCGCATCGACGCCACCCTCGCCGAAGGCCTCGCCGCCGTCCCCAACCTCGACGCCGACCGCATCCTCCGCGCCTTCCTCACCCTCATCCGCTCCACCCTGCGCACCTCCTACTTCCAACGCGCCCACACCGGCCGCCCCAAGGAGTACGTCGCCTTCAAATTCGACGCCCGCGCCATCGACTTCCTCCCCAAACCCCGCCCCATGTTCGAAGTGTTCGTCTACTCCCCGAACTTCGAAGGCGTCCACATGCGCTACGGCCGCGTCGCCCGCGGCGGCCTGCGCTGGTCCGACCGCAAAGAGGACTTCCGCACCGAGATCCTCGGCCTCGTCAAAGCCCAAGAGGTCAAGAACACCGTCATCACCCCCGTCGGCGCCAAAGGCGGCTTCGTCCTCAAACGCGCCGACTTCGCCGACCGCGCCGAATACCAGGCCGAAGGCGTCACCCGCTACCGCGAGTTCATCTCCGCCCTCCTCGACATCACCGACAACCGCGACGCCGACAACACCGTCGTCCCCCCGCCGGACGTCGTCCGCCACGACGGCGACGACCCCTACCTCGTCGTCGCCGCCGACAAAGGCACCGCCACCTTCTCCGACACCGCCAACGCCGTCGCCGCCGAATACGGCTTCTGGCTCGGCGACGCCTTCGCCTCAGGCGGCTCCGTCGGCTACGACCACAAGAAGATGGGCATCACCGCAAGAGGCGCATGGGAATCCGTGAAACGCCACTTCCGCGCCGAAGGCCTCGACACCCAAGCGCAGGACTTCACCGCCGTCGGCATCGGCGACATGGGCGGCGACGTCTTCGGCAACGGCATGCTCCTCTCCGAGCACATCCGCCTCGTCGCCGCCTTCAACCACATGCACATCTTCATCGACCCCAACCCGGTCGCCGCCGCCTCGTTCACCGAACGCCGCCGCCTCTTCGACCTGCCCCGCTCCAGCTGGGCCGACTACGACCCCACCCTCATCTCCGCCGGCGGCGGCGTCTGGGAACGCACCGCCAAATCCATCCCCATCGCACCCGAAGTCCGCACCGCCCTCGGCATCGACGACGACGTCAAGGACCTCACCCCGCCCGAACTCATCCGCGCCATCCTCACCGCCCCCGTCGACCTCCTCTGGAACGGCGGCATCGGCACCTACGTCAAAGCCGCCACCCAGACCGACGCCGACGCCGGCGACAAGGCCAACGACGCCGTCCGCGTCAACGGCGAACAGCTCCGCTGCCGCGTCGTCGGCGAAGGCGGCAACCTCGGCTTCACCCAGCTCGGCCGCATCGAATACGCCCAGACCGGCGGCCCCGAAGGCACCGGCGGGCACTGCAACACCGACTTCATCGACAACTCCGCCGGCGTCGACACCTCCGACCACGAGGTCAACATCAAGATCCTCCTGCGCTCGGCCGCACTCACCGGACGCATCGACCCCGGCCACCGCGACAAGCTGTTCATGGACATGGCCGACGACGTCGCCGAGGCGGTGCTCGCCGACAACTACGGGCAGAACATGGCGCTGGCGAACGCGAAGCGGCTCGGCACGCGGCTGCTGCCCGTGCACATCCGGCTCATGAAGCACCTGGAGAAGACGGTCGGCCTCGACCGGGAGATCGAGGGGCTGCCGAGCGACAAGCAGCTGAAGGAGCGGGTGGCGACGGGGACGGCGCTGACCGAACCGGAGCTGTCGGTGCTCCTGTCGTACGTGAAGATCTGGGCGAAGCGGGCGGTGCTCGACTCGGGGCTGCCGGACGAGGACTGGACGGCGCCGGTGCTGCGCGAGTACTTCCCGGCGCCGCTGCGCGAGCCGTACACGGACCTCATGGCCGACCACCCGCTGCGGCGCGAGATCGTCGCGACCGCGGTCGTGGGCGAGGCCGTGAACCGGGCCGGCACCACGTTCCTGTTCCGCATCGCCGACGAGACGGGCGCGGACGTGGTCGACGTGATCCGCGCGTACGTGATCATCCGGGACGCGTTCGGGCTGCCGGGGCTGTGGCGGCGCATCGAGGCGCTCGACAACCAGGTGCCGCAGGACGCGCAGATCGCGGGGATGCTCGTGATCCGGCGGCTGCTGGACCGGGGCGTGCGCTGGCTGGTGCAGCACCGGCGCGGGCCGCTCGATGTGGCGGCGGAGTCGGAGCGGCTGCGGCCGGGGCTCGCGGTGCTGCAGCCGCGGCTGCCGGAGCTGCTGCACGACTCGGAGGCGATCGGGTTCGAGCAGTTCTGCGACGAGCTGGAGGAGCAGGGGATGCCCGCGGAGATCGCGCGGGACGCCTCGGCGCCGATCTTCGGGTTCGGCCTGGTCGACGTGGTCGAGGTCGCGCGGCTGCACGAGACGGACCTCCACCAGACCGCGGAGGTGTACTACGGGATCGCGGCGAGCGTGCACTTGGACGCGATCCTGAACGAGATCTCGGCGCTGCCGCGCACGAACCGGTGGCAGACGCTCGCGCGGTCGGCGCTGCGGTACGACCTGTACGGCGCGATGGCGGGCCTGACCGCGAGCGTGATGCAGGCGAAGCCGGGCACGGACCCGGCCGAGGCGGTCGACTCGTGGGCCGAGCGCAACGCCGCGGAGATCGAGCGGATCCACGAGGCGACGGCAGAGGCCTCGCGCTCGGACGAGAAGCTGGCGGTCCTGTCGGTGTCGCTGCGCCAGATCAGGAGCCTGGTCGAGACCGAGGGGGAGTAGGGGGCGGCGGCCGGGGGTTTCGCGGGCAGGGGCAGAGGCCTTGAGCGCCGTATCGCAGGCCCCCGGTCAAAACCCTGACATGGGGGTACGACAATTTCGTGTCTACTGTGGTGCGTGCCAAATCCGGACGGGGTTTGGCGGGCAGGGGCCGAGCCGCTGGGGGCTGTATTTCGGGCCCGGTCTCGGCGAAGCTTGCGAGTCGTCAATCGGCGGAGCCGAAACCCTGGCATAGAGGTGCGACATTTTCGCTCGGGCCGCCTCGCCCCGGTGCGGGGCGGCCCGCCGCGATTTTGGGCTGCGGCGGGCGTTTACCGATCACGCGTTCGGCTTTCGCGCGCTAGGTGAAGCATTAGCGTGTGGGCTCCCGTGGATAATGTGGGCTCGGAGGAGAAGGAAGTACGTACGAATGCCGAAGAGCCACACCCCCGGGGTGCCGAAACTGCTGCGCGTCCTCAACGACCAGGCCGCGCTGAAGCTCCTGCTGGAGGACGGCCCCCAGACCCGCGCCCAGCTCGCCGAGCGGACCTCGATGTCGAAGGTCACCGCCTCGCAGATGATGGAGCGCCTGCAGAGCCGCGGCCTCGTCGAGGTCGTCGGCTCCAAGTCCGGCGGGCGCGGCCCCAACGCGTCCCTGTACGCGGCCGTGCCGACCTTCACGTACGTCGTCGGCGTCGAGGTCGGCCCGGTCACCACCAAGGGCGCCTGCGCCGACTTCACCGGCCGCATCGTCGGCCGCGCCGAAATCGACGTCGAGCACTCGACCGACCCGGTCGCCGTGGTCCGCCGCGTCGTCACCGACGCCGTCGCCGACGCCGGCGTCGAGATGTCGAAGGTGCAGCGGATCGTCCTCGGCACCCCCGGCGTCATCGACCCCGCCAGCGGCGACATCGGCTTCTCCTGGAACCTCCCCGCCTGGCACCGCGGCCTGCGCACCGCCTTGAACGAGGAGTTCACGCCCGCCGTCGAGATCGAGAACGACGTGAACCTCGCCTGCCTCGCCGAGCAGCGCTCCGGCGGCGCCGGCGGGGCCACCGACTTCGTGTACGCCTGGTTCGGCGGCGGCCTCGGCCTCGGCGTCATCCTCAACGGCCAGCTCTACCGGGGCGCGTCCGGCGCCGCCGGCGAGATCGGCTTCCTCCCCGTGCCCGGCGGCGAACTGCCCACCGGCGGCGTCGTCACGCGCCTCTCCAAAGGCTCGTACCAGCGCGTCATCGGCGGCGACGCCGTTCTCGACATCGGCGCGAAGCACGGCTTCGACGCCACCGAACCCGAAGACGTCCTGGCCGCCGCGATCGCGGCGGGCCCCGAAGGCGCGGCCTGCCTCGACGAGATCGCGCGCGGCATCGCCCTCGGCATCGTCGCCGTCTGCGTCCTCCTCGACCCCACCGTGGTCGTCCTCGGCGGACCGGTCGGCTACGCGGGCGGGCTCGAACTCGCCGGACGCGTCGCCGCCCAGACCTCCCAACTCGCCCCGGTCAACCCGAGCGTCGTCGCCGGCTCGGTCACCGAGGAGCCGGTCATGCGCGGCGCCATCCTCCACGGCCTCGACGCCGTCCGCGAAAGCCTCTTCGACTGACCCCGCCTCCGGCCCCACGAGCGCGACTGACTGACCTTCCAATCCGGTCCGGGTGAGAGAGCCACGTTGACCGGTCACCGCCACCGGCTCGCGAGGTTCCTCGGCCGTGCCTTCGCATCCGACTGAGCCGCAACAACCCAGCGCCCGCGGCCTGGAACCGAGAACGAAGCGCCGCCCGCGGAACCCTGCGGGCGGCGCTCTTTCGTCTTCTATCCAATTCGCAGTGCCATGTCACACGGCACATGTCACGTGTCACCGCGCGAAGCCGGCGGCCAATCTCGCGGTGACATGTCACGCGCTATCGCTCACCGGCCCACGCCGCGCAGTGATATGTCACGCGGCACGCGCTACCGGCCGGGCGCGGCCCAGCCGGTAGCGGCTACGCCACGTCGCGGCGCTTGAACGCCCACGTCGCCAAGGCCGCGAACAGGAACACGATCCCGCCCAGCAGCAGCCCGGCCTCACTCGAAGTGATCACCATGACGTCGGCCTGCTCCGAACTCACATCGCTCCAGTCGAACAGCTCGACCCGGCCCTCGATCCACGCCGACACCCACGTGTACAGCGACAACCGCTCTGGGTACGCCATCTCCAGCGCCATGGCCGCGAACCGCACCAGCATGTCGCCGACGATCAGATAGCCCGCGATGATGCCGCCCGAGATCGCCGTGTGCCGGCCCAGCATCGCCAGCGACGCACCCAGCAAGGTCATCCCGACCGACAGCACCCCGGCACGAGCGAACTTCTCCAAGTTCTCGTTCCACCACCCGGAGTCCAGATCGCCGACCTCGCCGCGGGCCGCCGCGATCACATACAGCAACCCGAAAGCAAGCACCATCAGCACGACCACCGCCGCCACGCACACCGCGGCCGCCGCGCCCAGCTTCGCGCCCCACACCTTCATCCGGTTCGGATGCCACAGCAGCAGGTTCGCCATACCGCCGCTCGACCACTCCGCGCCGATCAGCGACGACGCGAGCATCATCATCACCAGGCCCGCGATGATCGCCACGCCGATGAGGATCAGCGGGCTCTCCGCAGCGAAATCGAACGTGTACGTGTAGATGAGGTCCTCAGCGGTCCACATGCCGAACATGTCGGCGCAGAGCTCATCGTGCGTCATGTCCTCGTAGTACGGCTCACCCTCGATGAAGCTGTACTCCTCGGTCTCGAAGTACGCCTCATCGTCCAGGCACTCCTCGTACTCGTAGTTCTCCTCGTTCAACCGGTCGGCCTCCGCCTGCGCGTCGGCCAGCTCGGCCTCCGTCGGGCCCTTGCTCGACGTGAACCAGAAGACCGCGGCCAGCACCAGCAGCCCCGCCGCGGCGATGATCCCGAAGACCAAGGTCAGACGACGACGCGCGATACGCCGCAATTCAGCTTTGAACAGATTCACCGCTCGGCCCCTTCCGACTCGACCTGGACCGTCACTTCACCGGCGGACACCGGCACCGACGGCGCCTGCGGCACCACCACCGACTCCCCGATCTGGACCGTCTGCCCCGGCACCGGCGCCGTCCCGGTCAACTCCAGGAACACCGACTCCAGGTTCTTCGTCTCCGTCCGCAGCTCCGACAGGTAGATCCCCGCGTCAGCGAGCGTCCTCGTCACCCACGCCGCCTCCGGCGCGCCCTTCACCACGAGCCGGTCGCGGTCGATCGCAGCGGACACCGCCGCCTTCGGCCCCTCCAGACCGGACGACGCCGACACCAGCGCCTCAGCCGCCTCCGGCAGCGAAGCCGCGTCCGGGAACCGCACGCTCAAGCTCGACTCGCCGTGACCCGCGATGATGTCCGCGACATTCCCGTCCACGATGCGCCGTCCCCTGGAGACGATCGTCATCGAATCGCACAACTGCTGCACCTCCGAGAGCAGGTGCGAACTCACCACCACGGTCACGCCCTGCGAATGCGCCAGCCACTGCAGCAGCTCGCGCATGTGGTGGATGCCCGCCGGGTCGAGCCCGTTCGCCGGCTCGTCCAGGATCAGCAGCTGCGGCTGCTTCAACAGCGCCTGCGCGACCGCGAGGCGCTGGCGCATGCCCAGCGAGTAGCCCTTCACGGACGCCTTCGCGGCGTCCCGCAGACCGACCTGCTCCAGCACCTCCTCGACACGAGCCTTCGACACGCCCGCGCTCTCGGCGAGCAGCTGGAGCGTCAGACGCCCGGAGAAGTGCTTGAAGAACTGCGGGGACTCGACGACGGCGCCGATCCGCGACACCACCTCGGGCAGGCGCTGCGGCACCTCCTCGCCGAAGATGCGCATGGTCCCGCCGTCGACGCGGATGAGACCGAGCAGGGCCCGCAGGGTCGTGGTCTTGCCCGAGCCGTTGGGGCCCAGGAATCCGTGCACCTGGCCGGCGGCGACCTCGAGGTCGAGGCCGTCCAAAGCGTTGTGCGGCTGACGGAAGGCCCTCGAATAGGTCTTCCTCAGCCCCGAGATCTCGATGATGGGGGGCATCTGCTCATTCCAGTTAGGACGTACATGGTCAAGTTGTCCGGCCGCGCGCGGGGCGACACCTGAGGCGCCTCCCGCCGTCGGGACACGGCGTCCCTATGCAGACGCCGCCGGACGCGGCGCCGTTGCACGGCCCGGGGATTCGCTTCCGCACGCCCAGGGGTGTTCGACCGTGTGTCGTACTCCCGCCGCCGAGGCCCGCCCGCGACCGGGCGTCCGGGGTCCGTGGTTTCATTGACCCGTGGCTCAGTCTGAACGCGTCCTCGACCTGTCCGGCGTCACCGTCCGGCGCGGCGGCAACCAGCTCCTCGACGGGGTCGACTGGCAAGTCGACGCCGACCAGCGGTGGGTCGTGCTCGGCCCCAACGGCGCCGGGAAGACGACGCTGCTCAACCTAGCCGCCGCCCGCAACCACCCGACCTCCGGCGTCGTCGAGATCCTCGGCGAACGCCTCGGCCGCGTCGACGTGTTCGAACTGCGCCCCCGCATCGGCCTCACCACCACCCAGGTCGCCGACGCCATCCCCAACGACGAGAAGGCCTTCGACGTCGTCCGCACCGCCGCCTGGGGCATGATGGGCCACTGGCGCGAGGAGTACGACCCGCAGGACGACGAGCGCGCCGCCTCCCTCATGCGCTGGCTCGGCGTCTCGCAGCTCGCCGACCGCCTGTTCGGGACGCTCTCGGAAGGCGAGCGCAAGCGCGTGCTCATCGCCCGCGCGCTCATGACCGACCCCGAGCTGCTGCTGCTCGACGAGCCCGCCGCGGGCCTCGACCTGGGCGCGCGCGAAGCGCTCGTGGCCACCCTCGCCGGCCTCGCCCGCGACGAGGCCGCGCCCGCGCTGGTCCTGGTCACCCACCACGTCGAAGAGATCCCCCCAGGCTTCACCCACGCCCTGGTCCTCTCGGGCGGCGGCGTCGTCGCCGCGGGCCCGATCGGCGACGCCCTCACCTCGGAGACGCTCTCCAAGGCCTTCGGCCTCCCGCTCACCCTCACCGCCAACGGCAATCGCTACACCGCCACCGCCGCCTGACCCACACCCGGTGAGCCGCGACACCCCGGCCCTTCAACCGCCCGGAAATGTCGCACCCCCGAGCCAGGGTTTTGACCGGGGGCCCGAAACACGGCCCCCAGCGGCTCGAACCCTGCCTGGAAAACACCCCCGAATGCGAGCGCTGGTCGGGTTCCGTAGGGGTGTCGTACCGGCATGTCAGGGTATACATGGGGGACCCAACGGCGGCTTCCTGAAGGCTGGACCCTGCTCTCGTTTTCCCTCCCCGGAGGCTGCCCTCACACGCGCAGCGTTCGTCGGCCCCGGCCCGCCTCGGTTAGGCTGACTCGGTGAGATTTCGGTGGTGGCGTGCGACGGTCGTGACGGCCGTCGCCGTTTTCGCGCTCGTCTACCTGGCCGGCTTGACCCGCCTCGGCGAGGCCGAGGCCGACCAGCTCCACGCGGTCCCGGTCCTCGCGGCCGACCCTGCCGGCGAGCTCGCCGCGCTCCGCGCGGACGCCCCCGTCGCCGGCGAGGACCCGGCCGCCGCGCTCGAGGCGGCCCTTGCCGATCCCGCGACCGCCGCCGCCCTCGTCGACGCCGAACCCACCGCCGACTCGGGTGAACTCGGCGCCGCCCTCGCCGAGCTCTACCACGCCGGCGGCGACCTCGACCCGCTCGACGTCAATGCGTTCTTCACCGGCCTCGGCGACGAGGCCACCGCCTGGCTCGCCGTCCTCTACCCCTCGGTCGTCGCCGAGATGCCCGGCGCCCCGTTCGACGCCCGCATCACCGCGAACCAGCTCATCCTCGAGGCCACCACCACCGCCTCGACCACCTACGACAGCCCCTCACGGCCATGGACCGACGACGCCGAGCGGCCCGCCCGCGAGGAACTCCAAGCGCTCGTCGGCACCGACCGCCAGTTCCTCTACCTCGACCCCTACAACAACAACGGCGACGGCTCCTGGATCGAAGTCGTCGGCGACCTCGACACCGCCGCGAACGTAGCGGTCCTCGTACCGGGCGGCTCGGCCGTCCTCTCCAGCGAGAACTTCCAGCTCTACTACAACCGCGCCAAGTCCTTCGTCGACGCCGCCGACGGCGACCTCGCGATCATCGTCTGGGCCGCCGCGTCCTGGCCGTCCGGCTGGGTCGAGGAGTCCTGGGCGTCCTGGTCGCAGGTCGCCGCCGAGAGCCTCGCCGCCTTCACGTTCGACCTGCGCAACCAGATCGGCCCCGACACGCCCCTCACCCTCGCGGGCCACTCGTACGGCGGCGCGGTCATCGGCTACGCCGAGACCTACGACGTCGCCGCCGACCAGGTCCTGCACATCGCCTCCGCCGGCATGGGCAACGACGTGTACAGCCCCGCCGACTACACCGAGCCGTGCCGGCCCCGGTACTCGATCACCGGCCCGGGCGACCCCATCTCGTACGTCCAGGGCATGCCGTACGTGCCGCTCCTCGGCCACGGCGCCGACCCCGACGACTTCCCGGGCAACCGCAACCTCGTCACCGGGAACCTCTCCGACGCCCCCGACGCCGTCGACGACTACGGGCTCAGCCTCGCCGACCAGGGCCTCTCCGGGAAGCCCGTCGAAGGCGTCCACTCGCACTCGGAGATCTTCTACCCCGAGTCGGACGCCTGGAACAACATCTACAAGGTCCTGCTCAACCAGACGCCCGAACTCGCCGACGAGCAGCCCGAACCCTACGAAGCCTGCTCGTAGCCGAGGCCGGCGCAGGGAACGCGAAACGGGCGCCGCATCCGCGGCGCCCGCTTCTCGAATCCTCGTCTAGTCCCGTTCGAGCAGCAGCCCGAGGTGCTTCTCCACCACCGGGAGGACCTCCTCGACCGTGACCTCGCGGCCGAGCTCCTGCGACAGGCTCGTCACGTCGGCGTCCGTGATCGCGCACGGCGCGATCCGCTCCCAGTACGACATGTCGGGGTTGCAGTTGAGCGCGAACCCGTGCATCGTCGTCGCCCACCGCACCCGCACGCCGATCGCGCAGATCTTCCGCTCCGGGCCCTTGTCGTCCTCGGGCAGCCACACACCCGTCCGGTCGTGCATCCGCCCGCGCGCCGAGGTCACCCCGAACTCGTGGCACACCGCCGCGATGGTGTCCTCGACCCGGCGCACGTAGCCGACGACGTCGACCTTGTTGCGCATCTTCATGATCGGGTAGCCGACGATCTGGCCGGGCCCGTGCCAGGTGATCTGCCCGCCGCGGTCGACGGTGACGACCGGGGTGCCGTCCTGCGGCAGCGCCCACGTCTCGGTCCGCCGCCCGGCGGTGTACACGCTCGGATGCTCGAGCAGGAGCACGGTATCGCCGATCTCGTCGTCGATCCGCCGCTGCTGCAGTGCCTTCTGGTAGTCCCAGGCCTCCTGGTAGTCCACCAGGCCGCGCCGTTCGACGGTGATCTTCCCGCCGGCGACGCTCGCGGTTCCCACGGTTGCGGTCATGGATCGACACTAATCCCCGCGGCGCCGCCGCGGCCACCGGACGCCGTTTGCGTCACGATTGTTCCAGTGCTGGGTCGTATCCGTTATGCCCAAGTCGTTCTTTATGATGCTGTTACTTAATTGCCGACTAGTTGCGGCTCTGGCCGCCCCGCTGACCGCGGGTGAGCTGTCACACTACTATTTCCAGGTACTCAAGCCCATCCGCTCGCCCCGCGCCAGTCGAGGGTTGCACACGACAACAGGGACACGAATGGAAGCAACGCAGCCGAAGACACCGATGGTCAGCATCTCCGGGGTCAATAAGCACTTCGGAGACCTGCACGCGCTCAAGGACATCGACCTGACCGTGGAGGACGGCGAGGTGGTGGTCCTCATCGGACCCTCCGGCTCCGGGAAGTCCACCCTCTGCCGCACCATCAACCGGCTCGAGACCGTCGACACCGGCGAGATCACCGTCGCCGGCAAGCCCCTCCCCGCCGAAGGCCGCGCCCTGGCGAACCTGCGCGCCGACGTCGGCATGGTCTTCCAGCACTTCAATCTCTTCGCGCACCTGACGGTGCTGCAGAACATCACCCTCGGCCCGATCAAGGTGCGCCGCACCCCGAAGGCGAAGGCCGAGGCCCGCGCCCGTCAGCTCCTCGAACGCGTGGGCCTCTCGGACAAGGCCGACGTATTCCCGTCGCAGCTCTCGGGCGGCCAGCAGCAGCGCGTGGCGATCGCCCGCGGCCTGGCGATGGACCCGAAGATCATGATGTTCGACGAGCCGACCTCGGCGCTCGACCCCGAGATGATCAACGAGGTCCTCGACGTCATGCAGGACCTCGCCCGCGAGGGCATGACGATGGTCGTCGTCACCCACGAGATGGGGTTCGCGCGCCGCGCGGCGAACCGGGTCGTGTTCATGGCCGAAGGGCAGATCGTCGAGACCGCCGCGCCCGACGAGTTCTTCGACAACCCGCAGACCGAGCGCGCGCAGGACTTCCTGTCCAAGGTCATGACCCACTGAGCAACCGCACCACCACCACACAGTTCCGCCCCCTTGAGGAAAGGAAACATCCATGCGTACGTTCTTCAAAAGCTCGAGGCGCAGGACCGCGGTTGCAGCAGCGGTAGCTGCTGTCGCCATGTCCCTGGCCGCCTGCTCCGGCGAAGCCAGCCAGGACCAGCAGGAGCAGGAGGAGCTCGAGGACTCGGTCGGCGACTACTCCCTCGCGCAGGCCGAGAACATTCCCGAAGGCCTGATCAAGGACATCCAGGACAAGGGCAGCATCACCGTCGGCGTCAAGTTCGACCAGCCGCTCATCGGCCAGAAGAACACCGCGACCGACAAGATCGAGGGCTTCGACGCCGAGATGGCCCGCCTGCTCACGCAGTACATCTTCGGCTCGGTCGACGAAGAGGGCGACGACGCGAACCTCAAGTTCGTCGAGACGACCTCCCAGAACCGCGAGACCTACATCAACGACGGCACCGTCGACGTGGTCATCGCGTCCTACTCGATGTACCCGGAGCGCCTGGAGAAGTTCGACTTCGCCGGCCCGTACTTCAACACCGGCCAGAACGTGATGGTCCAGGCCTCCAACACCGACATCAACTCGGTCGCCGACCTCGCCGGCAAGGACGTCTGCATCGCCGAGGGCTCGGGTTCGATCGCGAACCTCGAGGCCGAGAACCCGGAGGCCAAGATCACGCCGCTCGCCGACTACGCGGCCTGCGCGCAGGCGCTCGAGAACGGCCAGACCGACGCGGTCAGCACCGACGAGACCATCCTCTACGGCTTCACCGTCGACAAGCCCGATGCCTACCGCGTCCTCGACTCCGCCAACATCTTCACCGAGGAGCCTTACGGCGTCGGCATGAAGCTCGGCGAGACCGACGCGCGCCTGTTCATCGACGACATGATCGCCGAGATCACCGCCAACGGCGACTGGGAGAAGGCCTTCAACCTGACCTTCGGCGCGGCCGGGATGCCGATGCCCGCCGAGCTGCCCGTCCCGGACCGCTACGAAGCCAAGTAACCGGTAACCCGATACCGTTCGGCTGGTCGGCGGCGGCTCAAGCAGCCGCCGCCGACCGCCCTATGGAGGAGTCCGCTTGTTCGACAATTTCGACCTCATGGTCGCGGCCCTGGGGGCGGGCGCATGGACCACGGTGTGGGTCACGCTCGTCAGCTTCACCATCGCCCTCGTCATCGGCATGATCCTCGTGGTCATGCACGTCAGCCCCGCCTGGCCCGCCCGCTGGGCCGCGAACGCCTACACGCAGCTGTTCCGGAACGTGCCGCTCCTGGCCGTCCTGTTCATCATGTACTTCGGCCTGCCCAGCGTCGGGATCGTGGCCGACAGCTGGGTCTGGGCCCTGGTCGGCCTCGGCATGTACACCGGCGCGTTCGTCGGCGAGACCCTGCGCTCGGGCATCAACTCGATCCCCCTCGGCCAGGCCGAGGCCGCGCGCTCGATCGGCCTCACGTTCAGCCAGTCGCTGAGCGGCGTCATCCTGCCGCAGGCCGTGCGGGCCGTCATCCCGCCCCTCGGGTCGCTCCTGATCGCCCTGGTCAAGAACAGCGCCCTCGTGCTCGCCATCGGCGTCACCGAACTCACCGCCCAGTCGCGCCGGCTCATCGAGGACAACGAGAGCCGCTTCGACCTCTGGGGGGTCATCATCGGCGTGACCGTCAGCTACCTGCTGATCGCCTTCGCCCTCAGCTACCTCGTGCGGCTCGTCGAACGACGCACCGCCTTCGTCCGATGAGAGCGGGTGACACATGAGCCGACAGAACGAGAGCACAGTCCTGTTCGACGCGCTCGGCCCCAAGGGCAAGCGCAACTCGAACATCGCCTCCGCCGTCTCCGCGGCGGTCATCCTCGGCATCCTGGCCTTCGCGGCCGTGCAACTCGCCGGCGAGGGCTTCTTCGAGGAGTCCCGGTGGGCCAACCCGCTGGACGTCCTGGTCGTCCAGACCACGTGGATCCCCGCGATCATCGACACCCTCACCGCCTTCGCCCTCGGCTCGATCGGCGCGCTCCTCCTGGGCACCGTGGTGGGCTTCGGGCGGATCTCGCGGTTCGCCGCCACCCGGTGGGCCTCGACGGTCTACGTGCAGTTCTTCCGGTCCCTGCCGCTGGTGCTGCTCATCTGGATCTCCTTCACCATCGACGGCTACTTCGGGTTCACGACCGAGGTGCTCGGCTGGGACGGCGACGCCCGCCGCCTCACCTTCCTCGTCGTGGGCCTGGCCGTCTACAACGGCGCGGTCCTCGCCGAGATCCTGCGCGCCGGCGTCAACGCCCTGCCCGCGGGCCAGGCCATGGCCGGCTACGCCATCGGCCTGCGCCACGGCCAGGTGCAGCGCCTCATCGTCCTCCCGCAGGTGTTGCGGAACATGCTCCCGGCGGTGCTCGCGCAGCTGGTCATCCTGCTCAAGGACACCTCCCTGGGCTACGTGATCACCTACCCTGAGCTGCTGCACTCGGCCAACATCATCGGCCGCGACTACGGGAACTCCTTCCTGCAGGCGCTCATCATCGCCGCGTTCATCTACTTCGTCCTCGCCTACGCGCTCTCCAAGCTCGTGGTCCTGGTCGAACGCCGGCTGCGGAAGAAGACCGCCGCGCCCGCCGAGAGCGTCCAGCAGATCGAGCAGGCCGCCGTCATGGCCGAATAGCACGTCACACATCACGCATTACCGAGGGCCCCGCCGCGAACCGCGACGGGGCCCTCGCCGTTCCCCCGGGCCGCATCACGGTAGTACGTGACGCATTACCGCCCACCGCGAAACGACACGCCCGTCACCCGATCGATATGAGGCGCATACGCATTCGCGTCCTGCTAACCTCCTCTTGAAACCAACAACCATTTTCAATTGGTGGGAGACCACGGCATGAAACTCGCCTTCGTCGGCAAGGGCGGCTCCGGCAAGACCACGATGGCCTCGCTCTTCGCGCGTCGCGCAGCAGCGCTCGGACACCCGGTCATGGCCATCGACGCCGACATCAACCAGCACCTCGCCGCCGCACTCGGCCTCGACCCCGAAGCCGCCGCCATGGGCCCCGTCCTCGGCGAGCACCTGCCCGACATCAAGGACTACCTCCGCGGCGCCAACCCGCTCATCCCCACCACCGACCTCATGCTCAAGACCACGCCCCCCGGACCCGGCTCCCGCCTCCTCACCGTCCGCGAGGCCAACCCCGTCTTCGACATGCTCTTCACCCAGCACGAAGGCATCCGCTTCGCCGCCACCGGCGGCTTCGTCGACGACGACCTCGGCGTCGCCTGCTACCACTCCAAGGTCGGCGCCGTCGAACTCCTCCTCAACCACCTCGTCGACGGCACCGACGAATTCGTCATCGTCGACATGGTCGCCGGCGCCGAAGCCTTCGCCTCCGGCATGTTCACCCGCTTCGACCACACCTTCCTCGTGTGCGAGCCCACCCTCCGCAGCGTCGGCGTCTACAAGCAGTACGTCGGCTACGCCGAGGACTACGACGTCCGCATCTCCGTGATCGGCAACAAGATCGACGACGAAGACGACGTCGCCTTCCTCCGCGAGCACGTCGGCGACGCCCTCATCGGCTGGTGCTCCCGCTCCCGCTACGTCAAAGCCGCCGAACGCGGCAGCGTCGGCCCCGTCGCCGACCTCGAGCCCCGCAACCTCGCCGTCCTCGACGCCGCCCGCGAACGCGCCGTCGCCGGCGGCAAGGACTGGGCCAAATTCACCCGCCAAGCCCACGAATTCCACCGAAAGGCCGCTCTGGCCTGGGGGAACGACCGCGCGGGCGTGGACCTGGCCGACCAGATCGTGCCCGACTTCGTGCTCGGGGAGCACCTGCTCCGGGCCCAGACCGTCTGACCCGCGGGGCCGCCCAAAGCCGTGCGGCCCCCCGGGCGCTCGGGGACCGGGCTGAACTTTTCAGGACTTCTCTGCGTCGATTACCCGACAGCGGAGGGTCACCGGGACCGAGCACAATGAACCGATTCGAACCGAGAGGAGAACGCATGTCCCTTGACGTCTCTGAAGACCTGCTCGCCAAGGCCGAGGCAGGGGAGGTCGGCGACGCCGATTTCGTCGACTGCGTGAAGCAGTCGCTGCCGTTCGCGTGGGAGCTCATCGCGAAGGTCGTGAACGACCTGAAGAACGGGGTCGTCTCGTCCAGCGGCTCGACCCAGTTCGCGGACAACACCACGCCGCCGCCGGACGAGCAGGCGCGCGGGCAGCTGCTGCGGGTGCTCGCCTCGGACTCGATGCGCGGCGCGCTGGAGCGCCACTACGGCGTGAAGCTCGCGTTCCAGAACTGCCACCGGATCGCGGCGTTCCCGCTCTCGGAGGTCGACTCGGACACGTACCGCAAGTTCATCTCCCCGCGCGGGCAGCTGCTCAACCAGTCGCCGGAGCTGCGCGACTGCTGAGCCGCACGGCTCGAACCGTTGCTGCGCAAGTTGAACGGGCCGACGGGACTCACGTCCCGCCGGCCCGTTCGGCGTTCACGCCGGGCGGCGGGTGATGAGGAAGTCCCGCACGAGCTCCTCGCCCTGCTTCACCAAGGGCCGCAGGATCTTCAGGCGGGAGAGGGCGACGACGCGGGCGGCGAGGGGCGCGGTGCGCTGGGCGAGCTCGCGCGACTTCTCCTGGCCGGGGGAGTTGTCGTACACCCAGTAGAGGACCACGACCATCTGGTGGAGCCACAGCATCTCGGGGAGGATGTCCGCCATGTCCTTGGGCACCTTGGTCTTCGAGCCTTCGAGGACTTCGCGGTAGAGCGCGATGTCGCGGTCGCGGCTCTCGGTCGAGTCCTCGGAGAAGGGGCTGAGCGGACTGGCGGGGTCGGCGGCGTTCCTGAAGAACTGGCCCGCGAACGCGTGGTAGGGCCCGGCGATGTCGAGCCAGGCGAGCAGCGCCGCCTCGATCCGCTCCGCCAGGGTCTCCTTGCCGTCGAGCAGGCGCGGGGTCAGCTCGGCGTGGCGGGTGGTGGCCTGCTCGTAGAAGCCCTGGATGAGGTGTTCTTTGGACTTGAAGTAGTAGTACGCGTTGCCCACGGACACACCGGCCTCGGCGGCGATCGCGCGCATCGTGGTCTTGTCGTAGCCGCGTTCGGCGAACATGTCGAGCGCGGTGTCGATGATGCGCTGCCGCGTCCGCTCGCCCTTCGATGAGGGGCGGGCGGACGCGTCGGAGGACTCGGATTCGGTGCTCACGCAGGCGATCCTACTTGGGTCAGGCGCCGTACGGCTGCGGCCGCCGGGGCGGGGTCGGCGGCTCGAGCGTGGCGAGGGCGCGGGCGTCGACGTGGCCTCGCTTGCGGAAGCCGTTGAGCACGACCACGTTGAGCACGTGGAGGACGCCGAGGACGAGGAGCACGGCGCCGATCTTGACGGCGACGGTCTCGAAGACGCCGCGGGCGTCGTGGACGGGTTGGGCGGTGCGCAGCCACAGGGCCACGAATCCGAAGTTGAGGAGGTAGAAGCCGACTTGGAGGAGTTTGTTGACGGCCTGGGCCAGCTGCTCGTCGCCGGCGAAGACGTCCTTGATGAAGTGGAAGCCGTTCGCGCCGAGGGTGCGGGCGACCCAGACGGTGAGCGGGATGGCGACGAGGAGGTAGGCGATGTAGCCGACGACTGCCAGGTCCATGACAGTGCTCCGTTCTGTGCGGGGTGGTCAGGGCTTGAGTTGAACATGTTCAACTACGAAATCGACGCTACACCCGATTCTTGAACATGTTCAAGACTGGAGGGGAAATATGGCGGACGACACGGCCGGGCCGCGCCTGTAGGCTTGCCGCGTGACTGTTGCGGTGCGTGTGATCCCCTGCCTGGACGTGGATGCCGGGCGGGTCGTCAAAGGCGTCAATTTCGAGAACCTGCGCGACGCGGGCGACCCCGTGGAACTCGCGGCCGCCTACGACGCCGCCGGCGCCGACGAGCTGACGTTCCTCGACGTCAGCGCCTCCTCCAGCGACCGGGCGACCATGTACGACGTCGTCGCCCGCACCGCCGAGCAGGTCTTCATCCCCCTCACCGTCGGCGGCGGCGTCCGCGCCCCCGACGACGTCGACCGGCTCCTGCGCGCCGGCGCCGACAAAGTCGGCATCAACACCGCCGCCATCGCCAGGCCCGAAGTCATCTCCGAGATCGCCGAACGCTTCGGCAACCAGGTGCTCGTGCTCTCCGCCGACGTCGCCTCCGGCCGCGACACCGACTCCGGCTGGGAAGTCACCACGCACGGCGGCCAGAAGCGGTCCACCGGGCTCGACGCCGTCGAATGGTGCGCCCGCGCCGCCGAACTCGGCGCGGGGGAGATCCTGCTCAACTCCATCGACTCCGACGGCATGAAGCAGGGCTTCGACCTCAAGCTCATCGCCGCCGTGCGCGCGGCCGTCGACATCCCGCTCATCGCCTCCGGCGGCGCGGGCAAAGCCGCCGACTTCCCGCCCGCCGTCGACGCCGGCGCCGACGCGGTCCTCGCCGCATCCATCTTCCACTTCGGCGACGTCGCCATCGGCGAAGTCAAGCAGGAACTCAAGAACGCCGGCCACCCGGTCCGCTGACGCCGCAGGCGCCGAAGCCGCCGGCCATTGCGACCGAATAGACCAGCACGGCGAACCTGACCTCAGCGAGCCAGCGAACCGGAACTGCCCTGCCCTCGGACGGTGCCGCAGCCACGCCGACGACGAACGACGGATCACCGCGACGACAGTCGGCCTCGACACGCCGACGGATTCACAAACGTGAACGGAGGTTCGTCGTAAATCGGACACCTCTGCACATGGACGCCTCGCAAGCCTCGCCGAGACCGGGCCCCGGTCTCAACCCTGTCCCACAGGTATGACACGTTGCCGGACCGTGCCGTCTGATCCAAGGCGCCAACCTGCCGGAACGGACAAAGCGCGAATCCGGTTGGCGACCGCCGCGCGCGCGAGGCATGATTGCTAGCGGTTGCTTGCCGACCGGCTAGCCAGCGCGCGACACCTGGCGCCCGAACCCACCCGACCGGAGACCCAATGACGCTGCCCACCGGCGACGCCGCAACGTCCCTCGACGATCAGCCCGCTGACGACCGCATCCTCCGCCAAGGACTGCGGAACATCGGCGACATGATCCGACTCCAGCCCAAACCGTTCGCAGTCGGCGCCGCCGGAGCCATGGCCAACACCGCCATGACCCTCTTCCTCTCCTTCGTCGTCGGCTGGGTCGTCTCCGGCATCGCCGTACCCGCCTACGAGAACGGCGAAGTCGCCTTCGGCACCGTCATGATCGGCGTCGCCGCCCTCCTCGGCACCTCCATCATCCGCTTCTCCACCATGTGCGCCCGCCGCATCGGCGCCGGCGTCATGATGTTCGGTGTCCAAGCCCACTGGCGCCGCCAGATCACCCGCCGCTACCTCGCCCTCCCCGTCTCCTGGCACCAGAAGCACCCCACCGGCACCCTCCTCTCCAACGCGAACGCCGACGTCGAAGCCGCCACCCGCCCCCTCGCGCCTCTCCCCTTCGCCGTCGGCACCCTCTTCATGGTCGCCGTCGCCATGGTCGCCTTCTTCTGGATCGACTGGGCCATCGCCCTCGTCGCCCTCGGCATGTTCCCCGCGCTGTTCGCCCTCAACGCCCTCTTCGCCACCAAGATGGCCCCCCGCGCCAAACGCGCCCAAGAACTCCGCGCCGAAGTCTCCGCCGTCGGCCACGAATCCTTCGACGGCGCCCTCGTCGTCAAAGCCATGGGCCGCGAAGCCGCCGAAACCGAACGCTTCAGCGCCTCCGCCGAAGAACTCCGCGACGCCATGATCGGCGTCGGCCGCCTCCGCGCCGCCTTCGAACCCGCCATCTCCGGCCTCCCCGAGATCGGCGTCCTCATCGCCCTCCTCGTCGGCCTCGCCCGCTTCGAAGCCGGCGCGATCGACCTCGGCCAACTCGTCACCGTCTCCTTCATGTTCTCCGTCCTCGCCTTCCCCGTCCGCGCCATCGGCTGGGTCCTCGGCGACCTCCCCGGCTCCGTCGTCGGCCGCCGCCGCGTCGACCACGTCCTCTCCGCCACCGGCGACATGACCTACGGCCGCAGCGAACTCCCCGCCACCACCGCCCCCGCCCGCCTCGGCTTCGACGCCGTCGCCTACGCCTACCCCGACGGCCACGAAGCCCTCCGCGAAGTCACCTTCACCGTCGAACCCGGCACCACCGTCGCCCTCGTCGGCGCCACCGGCTCCGGCAAATCCACCCTCGCCCACCTCGCCGCCCGCCTCATCGACCCCACCCGCGGCACCGTCACCCTCGACGACACCGACCTGCGCGACCTCACCCACGCCAGCCTCGCCCGCACCACCGCGCTCGTCCAGCAGATCCCGTTCGTCTTCGACGACACCGTCCGCGCCAACCTCGCCCTCGACCGCGCCGGACTCACCGACGACCGCCTCTGGGACGCCCTCGTCGCCGCCGGCGCCGAAAAGTTCACCGCCGCACTCGAAGACGGCCTCGACACCGAAGTCGGCGAACGCGGCACCACCCTCTCCGGCGGCCAACGCCAACGCCTCACCCTCGCCCGCGCCCTCGCCGGCGCACCGCGACTCCTCATCCTCGACGACGCCACCAGCGCCGTCGACCCCAAAGTCGAATCCCAGATCCTCAGGGGACTCAAGGACTCCGCCGACGCCGCCAGCGTCCTCGTCGTCGCCTACCGCAGAGCCACCATCGCCCTCGCCGACGAAGTCGTCTTCCTCGAAGACGGCCGCATCACCGCCCGCGGCCCCCACCACGAGCTCCTGCGCACCCACCAGCCCTACGCCGACCTCGTCACCGCCTACGAACGGGCCGAGGCCGAACGCGAGTTCAACGACGAGGAGGCCGCCGCGTGAGCACGCAGCAGGAGACCCCCACCCAGCCCGGCCCCTGGCAGACCGTCAAACGCGGCCTCAGGCTCTCGCCCGAACTGCGCCGAGGGCTCGGCTTCACCGTGTTCCTCGCCGCCGTCACCTCCATCGGACGCCTCGTCGTCCCGATCGGCGCACAGCAGGTCCTCGACAAAGGCCTCCTCGGCCCGGGCGGCCCCGACATCGGCTACGTCGTCCTCGTCGCCTCCCTCGGCGTCGCCGCCCTGCTGGTGACCACCGGCACGAACTACCTCATGAACCGGCGGCTCTTCGTCGTCTCGGAGCACGCGCTGGCGTCGCTGCGGCGCAGGACGTTCCGGCACATCCACGACCTGTCGATGCTGCACCAGCAGTCGGAGCGGCGCGGCGCGCTGACGGCGCGGGTGACCACTGACATTGACCAGGTGAGCACATTCCTGCAGCAGGGCGGCATGGTGCTGGTGACCGCGGCCGCGCAGATCGTGGTCGCCACGGTGGTCATGGCGGTCTACTCGTGGCAGCTGGCGATCGCGGTGTGGATCGTGTTCATCCCCGTGACCTGGCTGATCAAATGGCTGCAGGGGCATCTGGCCGCGGCTTACACGGACGTGCGCAAGAGCGTGTCCAAGATGCTCTCGGCCGTCGCCGAATCGGTGGTCGGCGCGGGCACGGTGCGCGCGTACGGGGTCGGCTCGCGCACGAGCGAGCGGCTCGACGCCTCGATCGAGGAGCACCGCCGCGACCAGGCCCGCGCGATCAGCCGCTCGGCGTTCTCGTTCGGCGCTGGCGAGCTCGTCTATCTGGGCGTCAACGTGATCGTGGTGGTCCTCGGCGCGTTCCTGGTCGCGGACGGCTCGATGACCGTGGGCGAGCTGACGGCGTTCCTGTTCCTGGTCATCCTCTTCACCCAGCCGGTCGTGATCGGCACCGAGACCCTCAACGAGGCCCAGAACGCGGTCTCGGGCTGGCGCCGCGTGCTCGACATCGTCGACACCGAGCCCGACGTAGCCGACCCGGTCGACGGCCGGGCCCTTCCCGAAGGGCCCCTTGGGGTCAGCTTCGAGGGCGTGCGATTCGCCTACCCGGGCGGCGAGGAGGTCCTGCACGGCATCGACGTCGAGATCCCCGCGCACGCGAAGGTCGCGGTGGTCGGCGAGACCGGCTCGGGCAAGACCACGTTCGCGAAGCTGCTGACGCGCCTGATGGACCCGACCGCCGGACAGGTCCGCATCGGCGGGGTCCCGCTCACCGAGGTGACCTTCGCGTCGCTGCGCGGCCGGGTGACGATGGTGCCTCAGGAGGGCTTCCTCTTCAACGGCACCCTCGCCCACAACGTGCGCTTCGCCCGGCCAGACCTCACGGATGCCGAAATCTATGTGGCCTTCGCCGAACTCGGCCTCGACGACTGGCTCGAGACCCTGTCGGCCGGGCTCGACACCGAGCTCGGCGAGAGCGGCGCGAATCTGAGTGTCGGTGAGCGCCAACTGGTCTCGCTGGTGAGGGCCTATGTGGCCGACCCCGACCTGCTCGTCCTCGACGAGGCGACGAGCGCCGTCGATCCGGCCACGGAGCTGCGGCTCTCGTCGGCGCTCGACGCGGTCACCCGGGGGCGCACCACCGTGATCATCGCGCACCGCCTGTCGACGGCCGAGACCTCGGATGAGGTGCTGGTCTTCGACGCCGGCAACCTCGTGCAACACGGCCCCCATGCCGAGCTGGCCGCCGAGGCTGGCTCGGTATACGCCGGGTTGCACGGCTCCTGGGTGGAGCAGACCCGCTCGAACTGAACTGAAACTGAACTGAACCTGAGCTCAAACTGACTGAGCTGTGCTCGACTGGACTGTTGTTGTAGCGGGGGCGGTCGGCCTGGCTAGGGCCGACCGCCGCCTCGCTGCCGCGGCCGTCTGATGCAGGTGCCGTCGGCGCGGGAGCCATCCCGCGCCTCCGATCTTCCGGCGGACCGCGGTACCCCTACCTACCGCCGACCTACACCAAAACTGAAGCCAGCCTCCCACAGAAAGTCAAGACACTCAAGACAACTTTTTTGCCTGTGGATAACTCCGGGCCAGTATCGCGAGTGATTGACATTTTGCCTGTTCACATGCCTGTGGACAACTTGTTGAGGTCGGTTCGCTCTTCTATTCGGTGATTGTGAGGACGATCTTGCCGATGGTGCGGCCGGTCGCGAGCGCTTCGTGGGCCTTTGCCGCGTGCTCGAGCGGGAAGGTCGCTGACACGGTGGGCTGCAGGCGGCCTGCTTCGACGAGGGCCGTGAGGGCGTGGAGGCCGGTCTGGTCGGGTTCGACGATCATGAACCCCGACTTGATCCGGGCCTCCTCGGCGGCGGGGATTTCGGCGGGGCCGGGGAGGGTGATGAGGTGGCCGCCGTCGCGCACCACCAGTGCGGAGCGGGCGGTGTATTCGTCGCCGACGCCGTCGAGCACGATGTCGATGTCGTTGACCTCGGCGGCGAAATCGACCGCCGTGTAGTCGATGACCTCGTCAGCGCCGATGCCCCGCAGGTAGTCGTGTTTGGCGGCGCTGGCGGTAGCGATCACATAGGCGCCCTTCGCTTTGGCGATCTGGACTGCGAGGTGGCCGACGCCGCCTGCGGCGGCGTGGACCAGGACCCGCTGGCCCGCTTGGACACCCGCGATGTCGACGAGCGCCTGGTAGGCGGTGAGCCCCGCCAGCGGTAGCGCGGCCGCCTCGGCGTGGGTCAGGCCCGCGGGCTTGGGCGCGAAGTGCCGCGCGGGCGCGGTCACGTACTCCGAATAGCCGTTCGCGAAGTGCGGGAACCGCGGCATGCCGTACACCTCGTCGCCGACCGCGAAGAGCCGCACGCCGAAGCCGACCGCTTCGACCGTGCCCGAGACGTCCCAGCCGAGCGTGAACGGGGGCTTGCGGGCCTGGAGCCCGCCGAAGGCCCGGGACTTCCAGTCCACCGGGTTGGTCCCGGCGGCCTGGACCCGCACCAGGATCTCGCCGACGCCCGGCTCGGGGCGTTCGACCTCGACGACCTTGAGGACTTCGGGACCGCCGAGCTCGTCCTGGGTGACGGTGCGCATCATGGCCATAGTGGATTCCTTTCCATCGCTGCGGTGCAGTGGGGACCAGTCTGCTGCGGCGCGGGGCCGCCGCCCAGTGGCCCGGAGGCCATGATGTGAAAGTATCGGGCCATGATTCGAACCGAACGCCCCCACCGCGTCGCGGTACTGGCCCTCGACGGCGTGATGCCCTTCGAACTCGGTGTGCCGCACCGGATCTTCTCGGCCGCCGTCGTCGACGGTCGGCCCCGCTACGAGCTGCGGGTGTGCTCGCTCGACGGCGGTCCGGTCCGCACCTGCGGCGGCGGTTTCTCCCTCGCCGTAGAGCACGGACCCGAGACGCTGGCCTGGGCCGACACCGTCATCATCGCCACGGTCGACCCCGTCGGCCCCGGCTGCGACATGCCGCCGAACCCGCCGGGGCTCGCCGCGGCGTTCGCGGCCGTGCGGCCCGACGCCCGCATCGTCTCCTTCTGCAGCGCCGCGTTCGTCCTGGCCGAGCTCGGGCTCCTCGACGGCAGGACGGCGACCACCCACTGGATGCTGACCGACCGCTTCCGCGAGCGCTTCCCGGCCGTCAACGTCGACCCTGACGTGCTGTTCGTGGACGAAGGCCGCATCCTCACCTCGGCGGGCGCCGGAGCGGCCGTCGACCTGTGCCTGCACCTGGTCCGCCGCGACCACGGCAGCGCCCTCGCCAACGCCGTCGCCCGCCGCTGCGTCGTCCCGCCCTGGCGGGAAGGCGGGCAGGCCCAGTTCATCGAGCGGGCCGTGCCCGAACCCGACGACGCCGGCACCGCCGTCGCGCGCGAATGGGCGCTCGCCAACCTCGACCGGCCCATCGGCGTCGACGACCTGGCCCGCCGCGCGAGCATGAGCCGCCGCAACTTCACGCGCCGCTTCCGGGCCGAGACCGGCCTCAGCCCGGTGCAGTGGCTGGTGCGCCAGCGCGTCGAGTTCGCCCGGCACCTGCTGGAGGCCACGGACCTGTCGGTGGACCAGGTCGCCGCGCGCGCCGGGCTCGGCACGGGCGTGTCGCTGCGCCAGCATCTGCGGGCGGCGGTCGGGGTCTCGCCCTCGGCGTACCGCAAGACGTTCCAACGGTCCGAAGTGGACGGCGAGCCGGCGGGGGCCGCTCCGGTCAGGGGATGAGCAGGAGCTTCCCGGTGGTCTTGCGGTCTTGCAGGGCCTGGTGGGCTTCGGGGGCCTCTTCGAGGCGGAAGGTCTCGCCGACGCGGACGAGGAGGTCGTCGTCCTCGATCATCTGGAAGACCTCGCCGGCGCGCCACAGGTACTCCTCGCGGGTAGCGGTGAAGTCGTGGAGGGTCGGGCGGGTGAGGATGAGCGAGCCGCCTTTGTGGAGGTCCTGGGGGTCGACGGGCGGGACGGGGCCGCTGGCCTGGCCGTAGAGGGCCATGACGCCGCGGCGACGGAGCGCGCCGAGGCCTTCGGTGAAGGTGGTCTTGCCGACGCCGTCGTAGACGGCGGCGACGCCTTCGCCGCCGGTGAGGTCGCGGGCTTTGGCGCCGAAGCCCTCGTAGCGCATGACGTGGTCGGCGCCGTTCTGGCGGGCGAGTTCGGCTTTCGCGTCGGTGGAGACGGTGGCGATGACCTTGCCGCCCTTGCTCTTGACCATCTGGGTGAGGAGGAGGCCCATGCCGCCGGCGGCGGCGTGGACGATGACGGTGTCGCCTTCCTGGACGGGGTAGACGGTGTTGCACAGGTAGTGGGCGGTGAGGCCTTGGAGCATGACGGCGGCGGCGGTCTCGACGGCGACCTTCTCGGGGACGGGCACGAACTGGTCGGCGTCGCCCACGACGAGGTCGGCGTAGGAGCCGGGGACGCTCTTCCAGGCGACTTCGTCGCCGACGGCGAAGCCGGTGACGCCGGCGCCGATGGCGGTCACGTACCCGCCGCCTTCGAGGCCGGGTGTGAACGGCAGGGGGAGGCCGTAGGCGCCGGTGCGGTGGTAGACGTCGATGAAGTTGACGCCGGCGGCGGCGACCTTGACGGCGATCTGGCCGGGGCGGGGGCCGGGGTCGTCGCCCTCGAGCACCCGCATCACGCCCGGCCCGCCGGTCTGCTCGACCACGATCGCCTTCATGAGGTTTCCTTCCGCCGCAGGGTCATCCCATAAAATAGCAGCGGTCGGCATCACTTATTCCTCCGTGCTGCTGCGCTTGCTGCCCGCGCCGAAGCGGAGGCGGCTGCGGCCCCACCGGTTGGGGTCGGAGGTGCGGGAGTCGACCTCTTCGCCCACGAGTTTGCGGATCGCGTCGCGGAAGCCCTTGTGCCGCAGCTGGTGCCGCAGCGGGTGCGAGGCGGGGTCCTGGACGAGCTCCTTCATCAGGGCGACGCACAGCAGGAGCATGACGATGACGAACGGGAGCGCGACGATGATCGTCGCGTTCTTGAGGCCCTGGAGGCCGCCGGAGAGCAGCAGGACGGCCGCGACGGCGCCGATCGTCGTGCCCCAGAAGACGACGAGCGGCTTCTTCGGGGCGAGGGACCCGTGGCTGGAGAGGGACCCGAGGACGAGCGAAGCCGAGTCCGCGCCGGTCACGAAGTAGATCGCGACGAGGACCATCGACAGGCCGGAGAGCAGGCTGTACAGCGGCAGGGACTCGAGGAGGGCGAACAGGGAGTACTCCTCGCCGAGGGCGACGGCGTCGCTGAAGTCCTCGCCGTGGTTCTGCTGCCACAGGGCCGTGCCGCCGAGGATCGCGAACCACAGTGTCGAAGCGGCCGAGGGGATGAGGAGGACGCCGACGATGAACTGGCGGATGGTGCGCCCGCGGGAGATGCGGGCGATGAACGTGCCCACGAAGGGCGCCCAGGACAGCCACCACGCCCAGTAGAAGATCGTCCAGGTGCCCATCCACTCGGCGCCGCCGAACGCGCCCGTGGCGCTGGAGATGCCGACGAGGTCGGTGAGGTAGCCGCCGATGGCGTTGGGCCACGCGTCGAGGATGAACAGGGTCGGGCCGGCGAAGAACACGAACACGACCAGGAACAGGGCGAGGACCACGTTCGTCGTCGACAGCCATTTGACGCCGCGGTGGACGCCCGAGAACGCCGAGGCGACGAACGCGGCCGTGAGCGCGATGATGACGATGAGCTCGAGCTGGGTCGAGTCGGGGACGCCGACGACGATGTCGAGGCCGACGGCGACCTGGAGCGCGCCCAGGCCGAGGCTCGCTGCGGTGCCGAAGACGGTTGCGAACACGGCGAGGAGGTCGATGGCGCGGCCGGTCGCGGGCCCCCACCAGTGCCCGGCGGTCAGGGGCGCGAACGCGTCGCTCATGTTGTTGCCGCGCTGCTTGCGGAAGGTCGAGTAGCCGAGGGCGAGCCCGGCGACGGCGTAGATCGCCCACGGGTGCAGTCCCCAGTGGAAGAACGAGTAGACGAGGGCGCCCTCGGTCAGCTCGTCGTTGTAGAACGGGGACGCGGGGTCGAGTTCGAGCGGCGGGGGCGCGTCGAAGTAGTGGGCGAGGGGTTCGGCCACGCCGTAGAACATGAGGCCGATGCCCATGCCGGCGGCGAACATCATGGAGATCCACGGGAGCGTCCCGAACTCCGGCTCCTCCTGCGAGTTCGCGGCGAGCTTGATGTTCCCGTACCGGCTCGCGGCGATGTAGACCGCGAGGACCACGAAGATGTTCCCCGCGATGATGAACAGCCACGCGAAGTTCACGATGACCCAGTCCAGGGCCGCCGTGGAGCCGTCCTCGAACCGGTCGGGGAAGACCGCGCCGAAGACGATGACGGCGAGGATGACGACCGCGCTGATACAGAACACCGGCCGGTCGACCGGGTGCGTCGCCTGCCGCTCGGCCGGGACCGGCGGGAGGGGCGCCGCCGGGACGTCCTCGGGTTCGGTGGGCGGTATCGCGGTCGTTGCCATCGGGCGGGCTCCGTTCGTCGATCCAGTGGCGCTGCAGTCACCATAAGTGACGAAACGCACCCGATCGGGCGCTTTGCGGAGCCCGCGCCGCGCTCACTCCCGCCGGTACACCAGCAGCGCGACCTCCCCGATCGCCCGCGTCTCCGCCAAGCGGAGCGGGCGCTGCGGGGACTGCGGGAACGCCGCGGCGTGCACGAACTTCGGCCCCCCCGCGCTCCCCAGCAGGAACGGCGCCACCACCAGATGCACCTCGTCGACGAGGTCCTCGGAGAGGAACAGGGTGTGGACGGTGCCGCCGCCCTCCACCAGCAGGCGGTCGACGCCGCGGCGCGCCAGGTCGTCGAGGGCCGGGCGCGGGTCGACCGGGCCCTCGCCCAGCGAGACGACCTCGGCCGCCTCCGGCCCGAGCGGGCACGCCCGGCGGCCGTGGTCGCTCGTGTACACCACGACCGGGCCGCCCTCGCCGTCGAACAGGCGCGCGGCCGGGTCGAGGTCGCCCGAGGGGGAGAACACGACCCGCAGCGGCGACGCGGGCCGGCCCGCGGCCTCGCGGGCCGCGCGGCGCTCCGCGGAGCGCACCAGCAGCCGCGGGTCGTCCGCGCGCACCGTGCCCGCGCCGACCGCGATCGCGTCCACGCCCGCGCGCACGCCGTCGACCCGGTCGAAGTCGGCCGCGTTCGAGAGCATCAGCCGCTTCGGGGACACGTCGTCGAGGTAGCCGTCGAGACTCATCGCGGCCGAAACGATCACATAAGGGCGCTCCATGCCCCCGAGAATCCCACGATGCACTCCCGACCGGGGCCGGGTGGCGGCGCCCGCCGGGGAGCGATCACAATCAGTAGACGTGGAAGCAGGACAGACCAGCGACGACGTGATCGCGAACCTCACGTTCAACGCGGACGGACTCGTCCCCGCCATCGCGCAGCAGCACGACACGGGCGAAGTCCTCATGCTCGCGTGGATGGACGCCGAGGCGCTGCGGCGCACCGTCGCCACCCGCAAGGCCACCTACTGGTCGCGCAGCCGCGGCGAGTACTGGGTCAAGGGCGAGACGTCCGGCCACCACCAGGCGGTCGTCTCGGTCGCGGTCGACTGCGACGGCGACACCGTCCTGCTCCAGGTCGACCAGACCGGCCCGGCCTGCCACACCGGCACCCGCACCTGCTTCACCGGAAGGGAGATCGCATGAGCGAAGCGAACGACGACACCCGCGACGCCGCGACCAGCGCCGCCGACCAGCGCGCCGCCGAACGCACCCGCGTCCTCCTCGCAGGGATCCTCGCGGCCGCCCTCGCCGCGCTCGCCGCCTCCCGCGACTGGACCACCACCACGGCGACCGGGCACGCCGGCATCACCGCCACCACCGCCCAGGCCGGCACCGACCTCGCCTCCTGGGCCCTGCCGTGCGCGCTCGCGGGCGGCGCCGCCTTCCTCGCGATGCTCGCCGCCGGCAACCGCGCCCGCCGCGCCCTCGGCGTCGTCGCCGCCCTCGCCGGCCTCGCGGCCGCCCTCGGCGGCGCCCTCCACCTCGACGCCGGCCCCTGGCCGATCGCCATGACCGCCGCCGCCCTCGCCCTCGCCGCCGCCGGAGCCGCCACCACCGCCCGCGCCGGCACCTGGCCCGACAGCAGCTCCCGCTACGAGGCGGCACCCGACGGCACGGGCGACAAGGCCATAGCAGAGGACCCGGTGTCCCTGTGGAACGCCCTCGACTCCGGCGAGGACCCCTCGTCGCCTAATATTTCGGCATCGGCGCAGGAGAAGGGACGATCTTAGGTGAACGTGCTGGAGCAGATCATCACCGAAGTCCGCGCCGATCTCGAACGGCGCCAGACCGAGACCCCCATCGAGAAGATCCGCGAGCGCGCCGAGGCCGCCCGCCCCGCCCTCGACGGGTACGCCGCCCTCGCCGGCGGCGGCGTCAGCGTCATCGCCGAGGTCAAACGCGCCTCCCCCTCCAAGGGCGCCCTCGCCGACATCCCCGACCCGGCCGTGCTCGCCGCCGAGTACGCCGCGGGCGGCGCGTCCGTCATCTCGGTCCTCACCGAGCAGCACTACTTCAAAGGCAGCCTCGACGACCTCGACGCCGTCCGCGCCAAGGTCCAGATCCCGGTCCTCCGCAAGGACTTCGTGGTCTCCCCCTACCAGGTGCTCGAAGCCCGCGCCCACGGCGCCGACCTCGTCCTCCTCATCGTCGCCGCCCTCGACCAGGACACCCTCGTCTCGCTCCACGAGCGCATCGAGGGCCTCGGCATGACCGCCCTCGTCGAAGTCCACACCGAGTACGAGGCCGACCGGGCCCTGCGCGCCGGCGCCAAAGTCATTGGCGTCAACGCCCGCGACCTGACTACGCTCGACGTGGACCGCTCGGTGTTCGAGCGGATCGCCCCCGGCCTGCCCCGCGACGTCGTCAAAGTCGCGGAGTCCGGCGTCAGGGGCACCCGCGACCTCATCCGCTACGCCAGCGCCGGAGCCGACGCCGTGCTCGTGGGCGAGGGCGTGGTCAAGACGAAGAGCCCGCGCGACGCCGTCGCCGAGCTCGTCACCGCCGGGTCCCACCCGGCGACGCCGCGCCCGCTGTAGCGGCCGCGGGGGCAACACACAGGTCAGCCCGAAGGCGCGCGGGAGCGCGCCCGGGCAGCGAGCAGCGAAGGGGAGCGAACACCGTGCCTAATCCAGATGCCAGCGGCCACTGGGGCGAGTTCGGGGGCCGCTTCGTCCCCGAGGCGCTCATCGCCGCCCTCGACGAGCTCGAGGCCGCCCACACCGCCGCGCTGGCGGACCCGGCGTTCACGGCCGAGCTCGACAAGCTGGGCCGCGAGTACGGGAACCTGCCGTCGCCGCTGTACTTCGCCGAGCGGCTCTCGGAGGAGACCGGGGTCGAGGTGTGGCTCAAGCGCGAGGACCTCAACCACACGGGCGCGCACAAGATCCGCAACGTGCTGGGCCAGGCCCTGCTGACGAAGCGGATGGGCAAGACCCGGATCATCGCCGAGACCGGCGCGGGCCAGCACGGGGTCGCGTCCGCGACCGCGGCCGCGTATTTCGGGCTCGAGTGCACGGTGTACATGGGCGAGGAGGACACGCGCCGGCAGGCGCTGAACGTCGCCCGGATGCGCCTGCTGGGCGCGGAGGTCGTGCCGGTCACGACCGGGTCGCGCACGTTGAAGGACGCCATGAACGAGGCCCTGCGCGAGTGGGTCGCCTCGGTGGACCACACGCATTACCTGATCGGGTCGGTCGGTGGGCCGGCGCCGTTCCCGCAGCTGGTGCGGGACTACTGCCGGGGCATCGGCGACGAGGCCCGCGCCCAGTTCCTCGAGCGGACCGGGTCGCTGCCCGATGTGGTGGCGGCGTGCGTTGGCGGCGGTTCGAACGCGATGGGGATCTTCACCGCGTTCCTCGACGACGCCGACGTGAAGCTGTACGGGTTCGAGGCGGGCGGGGACGGCTACGACACGGGCCGGCACGCCGCGACGATCACGGCCGGGCAGATCGGGGTCCTGCACGGGGCGCGCACGTTCGTGCTGCAGGACGAGGACGGGCAGACGATCGAGTCGCACTCGATCTCGGCCGGGCTCGACTACCCGGGCGTCGGCCCCGAGCACGCGCACCTGGCCGCGACCGGCCGGGCCGCGTACGAGCCGGTGGACGACGCGGAGGCCATGGCGGCCTTGGAGAAGCTGGCCCGCACCGAGGGCATCATCTGCGCGA
This sequence comes from Glycomyces niveus, assembly GCF_017592475.1. Lineage (GTDB taxonomy): Bacteria > Actinomycetota > Actinomycetes > Mycobacteriales > Micromonosporaceae > Glycomyces > Glycomyces niveus. The sequence continues at coordinate 200,065 of NZ_JAGFNP010000001.1, forward strand.
TCGAGTCCGCGCACGGCCTGGCGGGGGCGCTGCGGCTCGCGAAGGGCCTCAAGCCCGGCGCGCGGGTCCTGGTGAACCTGTCGGGGCGCGGCGACAAGGACATGGGCAACGTCGTCGAGTACTTCGGCTTCGCGAACGAGAAGGGGGCGTAGGGGTGCTGCACGCTGCGGACGCTTTCGCGAAGACCAGGGCCGAAGAGCGGGCGGCGCTCGTGGGGTACCTGCCCGCGGGCTACCCGACGCTCGCCGACTCGATCAAGGCCGTGGAGATCATGATCGACCACGGGGCCGACATCATCGAGCTGGGCCTGCCGTACTCGGACCCGGTGATGGACGGGCCGGCGATCCAGAAGGCCGCCGACCAGGCGCTGGCGGGCGGGTTCCGGACCCGGCAGGTGTTCGAGGTGACCGAGGCGGTCGCGGGCCGCGTCCCGATCCTCGTCATGACGTACTGGAACCTGGTGGAGCGGTACGGGGTCGAGCGGTTCGCGCGCGATTTCGCGGCCGCGGGCGGGGCCGGGCTCATCACGCCGGACCTGATCCCGGACGAGGCGGGGGAATGGATCGCCGCTTCGGACGCGCACGGCCTGGACCGGGTGTTCCTCGTCGCGCCGTCGTCCACTGAGGAACGGATCGCGTCGACCGTGGCGGCCTGCCGCGGGTTCGTGTACGCGCAGTCGGTCATGGGCGTCACCGGCGCCCGCGCCGCCACGTCGGCGGCCGCGCCGCTGCTGGTCGAGCGCACCCGCAAGCACACCGACCTGCCGATCGGCGTCGGGCTCGGGGTCCGGTCGGGCGACCAGGCCGCCGAGATCGGCGCGTACGGTGACGCGGTCATCGTCGGATCCGCGATCGTCAACTGCTACTTGGAGTCCGACGACATCCCGGCCGGGCACCAGAAGCTCGCCGAGCTCACCGCGGACCTCGCCGAGGGCGTCCGCCGCTAGCGTGCCGTGCAGCCCCGCGGGCCCGGCCCGCGGGGCCGCGCCGTGCCCGGGGGCGTTTTGCGTGTTATGCGATACCGGCGGCGGCCGCCGGTGGGACCGGCTCGGGGCCGTGCCAGGGTCAGCACGCGCAACCGATAGGTTTACTCGTCGTGGACCTCGCATACATTCCGAGCCCGTCGGAGTCCGTCTGGCACCTCGGCCCCATCCCGATCCGCGCCTACGCGCTGTGTCTCATCGCCGGTATCGTCGCCGCCTGCTGGATCGCCGAGGCGCGGATGCGCTCGCGCGGCGCCCCCAAGTGGGCCGTGCTCGACATCGCCGTGTGGGCCGTGCCGTTCGGCATCGTCGGCGCCCGCCTCTACCACGTCTTCACCAGCCCTGACGCCTACTTCGGGCCCGACGGGGACCCGTGGAAGGCCCTCGCGGTGTGGGAGGGCGGCCTGGGCATCCCCGGCGCGGTCCTCCTCGGCGCCGTCGGCGTATGGCTCGGATGCCGCCAGCTGAAGCTCCCCTTCGCGATGGTCGCGGACGCGGTCGTGCCCGGCATCCCCGTCGGGCAGGCCATCGGCCGCCTCGGCAACTGGTTCAACCAGGAGCTGTACGGCAAGCCGCTCGACGCCTGGTGGGCCGTCGCCATCGACGAGGGCCACCGGGTCGCCGGATACTCCGAGTACGCGACGTTCCACCCGACGTTCCTGTACGAACTGCTGTGGAACCTCGGGGTCGCGGCCGTGCTGATCCTCGCCGACCGGAAGTGGAAGTTCGGGGCCGGGCGCGCCGTCGCCCTCTACGTCGTCCTGTACTGGACCGGCCGGTTCTGGATCGAGGGCCTGCGCATCGACCCCGCCGAGGGCGCGCTGGGGCTCCGCCTCAACCAGTGGGTGAGCATCGTCGTCGTGGCCGCCGCCATCGTCTACCTGCTGCTCGTGCGCGGGCGCCGGCAGGTGTTCGTCCTCGACGGCGGCGAACGCGTCACCGTCGACTGGGACGCTCCCGAAGCCGAGGCCGCGGGTTACGTGGACGGGGCCCTCCCCAAGGGCGCCGAGCCGGGCGAGATCGAAGACGCCGCATACGGAGCCGACGACGAAGACGACGACGCGGAGGCCGCGCCCGACCGGCCCGAGGACGATGTGATCGCCGACGAGCCGGCCGCCGAGGCGCCCCCGGCCGCGGGCAAGACCCGCGACGACAGCTGACCGCCGCCGATCCCCCGGGCAGGTGCAGATGCAGAACCGAAGAGCCGTAGTCGTCGGCGCCGGCGTCGCCGGGCTCGCCAGTGCGATCGTCCTGTCCCGCTTGGGGTGGAGGGTCGCGCTGCTCGAGCGGCGCGAGCGGCTGAAGGGCGAGAACCTGGGCATGGTCCTGTGGGCCTCGGGCGTGCGCGCGCTGCGCGCGCTCGGGGTCGACGCGCTGCTCGACGCCTCCGGGACCCCGGTGGACCGGTTCGAGATCCGCAGCGAGGAGCGGCTGTCGAGCTCGTTCGCGGCGGCGATGCTCGGGGCCGACGACGGGACGCCTTCGGTGATGGTGCACACCGCGATGCTGTACGAGGCGCTCGTGTCGCGGCTCGGCGACAGCGTCGAGGTGCATCCGGCGACGCAGGTCGACCGGATCGACCTGGTGGACCTCGCGGCGGGTGACGCGTCGCGCCGGTGGGACGCCGACCTCGTGGTCGCCGCCGACGGGATCGACTCGCCGACCCGGCAGCTCGTCGCCCCCGGTTCGCCCACAGTGGATGCTGGAGTGGTGAGCTTCCGCGGGCTCGTGCCCGCGCACCGCGCGCCCGAGCGCACCACGGACGCGGTCGAGATCTACGGGCCCGACCGCCGCCGGTTCGGCTACGGCGACCTCGGGCACGCCGGGGCGTGCTGGTGGGCGACGGTGCCGGGCGGGATGCGCCCGGAGTCGCCGCAGATCCAGTACGAGCTCATCAACCGGTGGTTCGCGGACTGGCCCGCGCCGGTGGGGAAGTTCATCGCCGCGACGCGCCCTTCGGAGCTGACGCAGCAGGCGGTGCGGTACGTGTGGCCGGTGCCGCCGGTCCTGCACCAGCGGGTGGGCAACGGCGGCCTGGTGCTCCTCGGCGACGCCGCGCACGGGGTGGCGCCGATCCTCGCGCAGGGCGGCAGCCTCGCCTTGGAGGACGCGGTGACGCTCGGGTGGGCGCTGCGGCGCAGCCCCGAGTCGGTGCCCGCGGCCCTCGGCTCCTACGACCGGGCGCGCATGGCGCGCATCAAGCGCGTCGCCCGGCTCTCGCGGCGCGTCCACACGATCGCCTCGGGCGGGCGCGGGATGACCAAGAGCCTGCTGCGGGCGGTCCCGGACTCCTGGGTGCAGAACCAGGCCGCATCGCTCTCGGACTGGCAACCCCCGCGCTGAGCGCGACCGGCGGGCGCTTCGCGAAACGTGAGCGGCGGGTCTTCGCGAATCGGACACCTCTGCGAATTGACGGCTCGCGAGCTTCGCCGAGACCGGACCCCCGGTCTCAACCCTGCACCATCGGTCCGACATCGTTGGCCGCCACGGAAACGTGAGCGGAGGGTCCCGGAAAATCGGATATCGATGGGCCCCAGGCCCGGCGAAGCTTGCGAGCCGGCAATGTGCGCAGTAACCCTGACACCGGGGTGCGACAGCGGTCGGCGGCTCGCGCGGGCTGGCGCTGTTCGAAGGGGCGGATTACGCTTTCGAGCCATGGAGATCCGTGACGCTCGTCCTGAGGACTGGCCCGCTGTGTGGGCGTTCGCCGCCCCGATCGTCGCGTCGGGGGAGCACTTCGTGTGGGAGGCCGACACTCCCGAGGATCGGTTGCGGGCGTACTGGATCGAGAAGGAGGCGCCCGCGAGCGCGCTCGTCGCGGTCGTCGACGACGGTACGGCCGAAGGCCGGGTCGCCGGGATCGCCGAGATCCACCCGAACCAGCCCGGGCGGGGCTCGCACATCGCCAACGCCGGGTTCATGGTCGACCCGACCGTGCGCGGCCAGGGCCTCGGGCGCGCCCTCGGCGAAGCCGCGCTCGCCCGCGCCAAAGCCGACGGGTTCACCGCCATGCAGTTCAACGCCGTCGTCGCCACCAACACCCGCGCCGTCGACCTCTGGCACTCACTCGGCTTCCGCACCCTCGCGGTCCTGCCCGAGACCTTCCGCCACCCCGCCCGCGGCATGGTCGGCATGCACCTCATGTTCCGCGAACTGTGACCCGCGCAGCACTTGTGTAGCATCGCAATCGCTATGAACGAACTGCGCGAGTCCATCCTCTCCGTAGGCGTCGCCGACCCCGAGACGGCCGTCAGCGTCCACGCCCTCCTCGGCTCCGACCCCGCCCTCCTGGCGCAGGCCGGCGACCTCCCCACGACCCGCCAAGAAGCCGACACCTGGGTCAAGACCGCGTTCCTGCGGCCCGGCAGCCCCTTCCTCGAGACCGCCGCCGGCGCCGTCCGGGCCGTCCTCGGCGAAGCCCCCGACAAGCCGACCGACGCCGTCCTCGCCGCCGTCACCGTCCGCCCCCGCACCCCCTACGACCTGCGCGCCACCACCGGCCTCAGCGAAGCCGACCTCGACGTCCTCCTCCCGCACCTCGAAGCCGCCGGGCTCATCCGCGCCGACGCGAACCCGCTCGAACCCGACGCGCCGTTCTGGACCATGGAGCACCGCCTCGCCCGCTTCCACTACGCGATGCTCGCCGAGCACCTGCCGCGCTGGCGGCGCGGGTACATCACCGACAAACTGTGGCGGATGACCCACGCCCGCTTCGACCGGTACGTGTGCCGCCCCGAATTCCACCGGCTCGCCCGCGAATGGGCGCTCAACGACCCCGCCGCCGCGCAGACCACCCGCCTCACCGTCCCCGACCCGCGCTTCCGGCAGCTGCGCTCCATCGAACTCGCCGCCTGGACCGCGACTGGCGAACCGATCGCGCTCGGCACCATCCGCTGGAAGTTCCAGATGGTCGAACGCCAGCTCAAACGCCTCAGGTACGTGCGGAAGCTCCTCGGCGACCCCCCGACCCGCCTCTACTGCATCGCCCCCCGCGTCGAGGCCGCGATCGCCGCCGACCCCGACCCGGACCTGTTCGTCATCGGCCCCGCGCAGCTGCTGCGCCGCGGCGCGGACGAGGCGCCCGCAGCCGGCCCCGAAACAGCCCCCAAAGGTGACTTACACCCCATTTCCCGGCTGGTAGGTGCGGAAACGCGACGGGTAGGCTGAGGCTTCTTTCCCCGTATCCGAAACCTTGAGGAGTGACGATGGCGGCAAGCGTGGACGCGGTAGTGGCGGGAGCCGGTGGGTTCATCGGCGGGCACCTGGTGGCGAGCCTCCTCGCCGAAGGCAAGACCGTTCGCGCCGTCGACGTCAAGCCCCTCGACGAGTGGTACCAGGTCCACGGCGACACCGAGAACCTGCAGCGCGACCTCGCCGACCTCGACGCCTGCCGCGAAGCCGTCGGCGACGGCGCCGCCGAGGTCTACAACCTCGCCTGCAACATGGGCGGCATGGGCTTCATCGAGAACAACAAAGCCCTCTGCATGCTCTCGGTCCTCCCCTCCACCCACATGCTCATGGCCGCCAAGGACGCCGAGGTCGGCCGCTTCTTCTACTCCTCCTCCGCCTGCGTCTACGCCGGCTACAAGCAGACCGAGGCGAACATCGCGCCCTTGAAGGAAGAAGACGCCTACCCCGCCGACGCCGAAGACGGCTACGGCTGGGAGAAGCTGTTCTCCGAGCGCATGTGCCGCCACTTCCGCGAGGACTTCGGGCTCGAGACGCGCATCGCCCGCTACCACAACATCTACGGCCCCGAAGGCACCTGGGACGGCGGCCGCGAGAAGGCCCCCGCCGCCACCTGCCGCAAGATCGCCCTCGCCGCCCTCAAGGGCGAGAAGACCGTCGAGATCTGGGGCGACGGCGAGCAGACCCGCTCCTTCACCTACATCGACGACTGCGTCCACGGCACCAAGATGTTCACCCGCGGCGACGTCACCGAGCCCCTCAACCTCGGCTCCTCCGAGCTGACCACCATCAACAACCTGTACTACCTGGTCGCCGACATCGCCGGCATCGAGATCGAGCTCAAGCACATCGACGGCCCCCTGGGCGTGCGCGGCCGCAACTCGGACAACACGCTCATCCAGAAGTACTACGGCTGGGAGCCCTCGATCAGCCTCCGCGAAGGCATGACGAAGACCTACGAGTGGGTCTACGACCAGGTCAAGGCTAAGTACAGCTTCTAATGTCCGACCCGCAGCTGCGCCGCGTCGACGTCCTCGGCGTCGGCGTCTCCACCGTCAACCAGGACATGGCGCTGGCCGAGGTGACCCGCTGGGTCGAGACCGGCGAACGCCACTACGTGTGCGTCACCGGCGTGCACGGGGTCATGGAGTCCCAGCGGGACCCCGAGCTCCTGGCCATCCACAACGCCTCTGGGCTCACCACGCCTGACGGCATGCCGATGGTGTGGGCCGGGCACAAGGCCGGCGCCGACTGGATGGACCGGGTCTACGGGCCCGACCTGATGCTCAACGTGCTCGCCCGCGCCGCCGAACGCGGCTGGACCTCGTTCCTCTACGGCGGTAAGGACGGCGTGCCCGAACTCCTCGCCGAGAAGCTCGCCGAGCGCATCCCGGGCGTCAAGTTCGCCGGCATGTACTCGCCGCCGTTCCGTCCCCTCACGGAGGAGGAGGACGCTGGCGTAGTCAAGCGCATCAACGACTCCGGCGCCCAACTGGTGTGGGTGGGGCTCTCGACGCCCAAGCAGGAGCGGTGGATGGCCGCACACCGCGACCGCCTCAACGCCCCCGCCATGTTCGGCGTCGGCGCCGCATTCGACTTCCACGCCGGACTCGTCCCGCAGGCCCCGCCGTGGATGCAGCGCAACGGCCTCGAATGGTTCTACCGGCTCACCAAAGAGCCCAAGCGCCTCTGGCGCCGGTACTTCAAGAACAACCCGGCGTACCTGCGGGAGATCCGCAAACGCCCGCCCTTCCTGCGCGACTGACACTCGCATCCGCCGCCCGGTCCCGTCCTCGGGACCGGGCGGCTTTTCGGTGTCGCACCCCCGTGTCAGGGTTGAGACCGGGGGGCCGGCCCATCAAAGTCCGGTTTATGCAGACCCTCCGTTCACGTTTCCGCACTCCGCCGCCCTCCTCACCCGCAGGGGTGAACGGCGCTAGGCTGTGGCCCATGGTCGACATTCCCAAAGAGATCACGCACACCGGGCACCACCCCCGCATGGCCGTCGTGTGGTCGGTCCTGTCGGCCGAGATCGAGCGATTCGCCGCCGGGACCGGAGCGACCCTCCGGATCCTCGACGTCGGCGGCGGCTCCGGCGGATTCGCCGTCCCCCTCGCCGAACTCGGCCACGACGTCACCGTCGTCGAACCGAGCGCCAACGCGCTCGCCTCCCTGCGCCAGCGCGCCACCGACGCGGGCGTCACCGACCGCGTCCGCGCCGTCCAGGCCGACGCCGACGAACTACCCGACGTGGCCGAGCCCGGCTCCGCCGACCTCGTGCTCTGCCACTCGGTCCTGGAGATGGTCGACTACCCCGACTCCGCCCTCGACGCCCTCGGCCGCGTCTGCGCGCCCGGCGGCGCCGTCAGCATCCTCGTCGCCAACCGCATCGCCGCCGTCCTCAGCAAAGCCCTCTCCGGGCACTTCGACACCGCGCTCGACCTCCTCACCCACGTCGACGGCGTCACCGCGGGCCGCGACACCATCAAGCGCCGCTTCGAGACCGCGACGCTCACCGCGCTCGTCGGCGGCTCCGGCCTCGTCACCGAGCAGGTCCACGGCGTCGGCGTCGTCGGCGACCTCGTCCCGGCCCCGCTCGCGAGGGTCGAGACCGGCCCCGGCGAGGGCCTGCGCGAGTTCGAACTCGCCACCGCCTCGCGAGTCCCCTTCCGGGACATGGCCACCCACATCCACCTGCTCGCCCGCAAACCCATGCGCTGACCGGGGAACGGCCGCGTCTACGCCGAGGCGCGTAGACGCGGTTACGTCCTCGCACCGAAGGCGCACGCGCCTACCGGCCGTAGCCTGGAGCCGTGACCACGCCATCCGCCGCCCGGCGCCGACTCCCGGCCCTGGCCTTCGACATCGGCCTCGCCGCCCTGCTCGGCGTCCTCGCGAGCGGCACGACGGTCGGCGCGGCCGTCGACCACGACCCCGGGCCGCTCGCGTTCACCCTCATCGCGGTCACCGCCGCGTTCCTGGCGGTCCGCCGCCACTGGCCCGAGGTCGCCCTCGCCGGGTCGATCACGAGCCTGTACGTGTACCTGTACCTCGGCCTGCCGGAAGGCCCGATCTACATGCTGCCGGCGGTCGCGGTGTTCTTCTACGCGTTCGCGAGGCCGCTCAAGACCGTTTTGACCGTCATCGGCGCGCTCTTCGCGGTCAACACCGCGTTCCAGACGTTCGTCCTCGGCGACATCCCCGACCTGTGGGTCAACGCGAGCATCACCTCCGTGTGGCTCGGCATCGCCGCCGCGGGCGGCCGCATCGTCCGCGAGGCCCGGCACGCCCGGGCGCGCGAGCGCGAGGCCGAGCGCGAGCGGTACCGGGCCGACGAGCGCGTCGAGATGGCCCGCGAGATCCACGACGTGGTCGGCCACAGCCTTGCGGTCGTCAGCATGAACGCCGGCGTCGCCCTGCACATGCTGGAGAAACGCGGCCAAAGCGCCCCGCCCGAGGTGCTCGAGAACCTCCAGGCGATCCGGGACGCCTCCACCCGCGCGCTCCAGGACCTCCGCGCCACCCTCGCGCCGCTGCGCCAGGGCCGCCACCCCGACCTGCGCCCGACCGGCGCCATCGCCGACATACCGTCCCTGGTCGAGTCGGTGCGGACCGGCGGGCTCGACGTCGCGTACGAGGTCGGCGGGGACCCCGCGCTCGTGCCCGCGAACCTCGCCGCCACCGCCTACCGGGTGGTCCAGGAATCGCTGACGAACGTCATCCGCCACGCCGAAGCGAGCCGGGCGGCGGTCCGGATCGACTGCGGAGCAACGGAGATCCGCATCCTCGTCGAGGACGACGGGCGCGGCGGGCCGATCGACCTCGACCGGGTCGGCCAGGGCCTCACCGGCATGATGGAACGGGTCCTCACCAGCGGCGGCCACTTCAGCGCCGCGCCCGGGCGCGGCGGCGGCTTCGCCGTCAAAGCCGATATGCCTTACACGACAGCATGAACCAGAATGCCCATAAATGACAACGCATGAAGGACCGCGCGTGATCGAACTCGTGATCGCCGACGACCAGAGCCTCATCCGCATGGCCCTGCGCAACCTCTTCAACGGCGAGGACGACATCCACGTCGCCGCCGAAGCCGAGAACGGCCAAGAAGCCTGGGAGCTCGTCTCGCGCCTCCGGCCCGACGTGGCCCTCCTCGACGTGCGCATGCCCGGCCTCGACGGCCTCGAAGTGCTCCGGCGCGTCAGCCGCGACGCCCACCTCGCCGCCACCCGCGTCGTCATGATCACGACCTTCGAAGTCGACGACTACATCTTCGACGCCCTCTCCAGCGGCGCCGCCGGCTTCATCATGAAGGACGCGCCCCCGGACGACCTGCTGCGGGCCGTGCGCCTCGCCGCCGCCGGCGACTCCCTGCTCAGCCCCGACGTCACCCGCAAGGTCATCAACGCCTACGCCGAGCGCGGCACCGGCGCCACCCGGCCCCACCCCGGCCTCGCCGCCCTCACCGAACGCGAACTCGAGATCCTGCGCTGGGTCGCCACCGGCCTCCCCAACGACGAGATCGGCGCCCGCCTGTTCATCAGCCCCGCCACCGTCCGCACCCACGTCGGCAAGCTCCTGGCGAAACTCGCCGCCCGCGACCGCGCCGGACTCGTCGCCCTCGCCTACCGGTCCGGCCTCGACATCCCCGACGCCTGAACGACCCCAGCCGCGACCCGGAAACCACGCTCCTTTCGCACATGGTGTGGCCGAACCGACACGAAACCGGCTAGCCTCGGGCCATGCCTTCGAGCCCGCACCTCACGGCGATGCGACCCGCCTACGGCACCGGCACACTCGCCGACGTCATGCCCACCGCGCTTGCGGCCCTTGGCATCCCCACCCGCGGCCTCAACCTCCGCGGGGCCGAGCTCGACGGCGTCCGCCGCATCGCCGTCCTCCTCCTGGACGGCTTCGGCTACCACCTGCTCGGCCAGGCCGCCCAGGCCAGCGCCACCATCGGCGCCATGCACCACGGCGAACTCGGCACCCTCACCCCGATCACCGCCACGGTGCCGTCCTCCACCCCGATCAGCCTCGCGTCCCTCGCCTGCGGGCTCCCGCCCGGCGAGCACGGCATCATCGGGTTCACCGTGCGCGTGCCCGACACCGGCGACCTCGTCACCCACATCCGGTGGGACGGCGCGCCCGACCCCGAGACGTGGCAGCCCGAGCCGACCTGCTTCGAGCAGGCCGACGCGGACGGCGTGGCGTGCACGGTCGTCTCGAACGGGACGTTCCGCGACACGGGCCTGACCCGAGCGATCTACCGCGGGGCCGACTGGCTGCCCGCGATCGCCCCGCACGAGGTCGCCGAGGGGACCTTGGCGGCGCTGGCGCGGGGGGACCGGAGCCTCGTGTACGCGTACCTGCCCGACGTCGACACGGCCGGCCACTTTCACGGGATCGGGTCGCCGCAGTGGCTCGAGGCGGTCGCGAAGGTCGCGGAGGCGATCGACGGGATGCTCACCGGGCTGCCGCGGGACGCGGCGCTGATGGTGACCGCCGACCACGGGATGGTCAACATCACCGACCGGCTGCACCTCGACCGGCGGCCCGACCTCCGGTACGGGGTCGAGGCGGTCGCGGGCGACGGGCGGATGCGGTACCTGTACACGGCGCCGGGCGCGGTCGAGGACGTGCGGCAGGCGTGGACCGACGCGGTCGCGGGCCGGGCCGAGGTGATCGGGCGCGACGAGGCGGTCGACCGCGGCTGGTTCGGGCCGAAGGTCACCGAGAGGAGCCGCGAGCGCATCGGTGACCTGGTGGTGGCGTGCCGGGACACGTTCGCGATCGTGGGCGTCGAGGGCGAGCCGCCGCACGTCGCACGGCTCATCGGCCACCACGGCGGCCTGACGGCCGCGGAGATGGCGGTCCCGCTGTGGAGCTACCGCACCGGCTGAGCCGAGGGCCGGGGCGCGGATGCCGCTCGGGCGGCGGGGGTGGGCCGTGCGCCGCGGGGCGCTTCACGAGGGCGGCTGGACGCGACGCGTGTGCTGCGCGGCGCGGGGGCTGAGGCGGCGTGTGATGGCCACGGGTGCGCGGCGGCGCGCGCGGTTCGGGCCGCGGCGCGGGGGCGCTTCGGGCCGCGGCGCGGCGCGCTTCGCGCGGGCGCGTAGGGCGTGCCCCTTCCCACCCGCATCCGCCTGCCGACCAACCGAAAAGGACCACACTCCCATATGGGTCTGGCATTCATGTGTCTGTGCAGGTCATGGGTGGTGGTGTCGGGGTTGTCGGACCTGGTGGTTAGGCTTCGGGGGTGGCCAGCGATCTTCATCGGTTCATCGGTCCCGGGCTGTCCGATGACGGTCTCGGGATCATGCACGTCGACATGGACGCGTTCTTCGCGTCCGTGGAGATCGCGCGCGACCCTTCGCTGCGCGGGAAGCCCGTGATCGTCGCCGGGCTCGGGCCGCGCGGGGTCGTCTCCGCCGCCTCGTACGAGGCCCGCGAGTACGGCGTGCATTCGGCCCTGCCGACCGCGATCGCCCGGCGCCGCTGCCCGCACGGCGTGTTCATCACCCCGACCACCTCGTACGGGGAGGTCTCGCGCGCGGTCATGGCGATCTTCCGGGAGTTCACGCCGCACGTCCAGCCGATCTCTGTCGACGAGGCGTTCCTGGACGTGTCCGGGGCGAGGCGGCTCATCGGCTCGCCCGTCCAGATCGCGCGGGCGATCCGCGAGCGGGTGCGGGCCGAGCACGGCATCACCTGCACCGTCGGGATCGCCTCGACGAAGTTCCTGTCGAAGCTCGCGTCGGAGGCGTCGAAGCCCGACGGACTCGGCGTCGTCCCCGCGGCCACGGAACTCGAGTTCCTGCACCGCCTGCCGATCCGGTCGGTATGGGGGATCGGGGAGAAGACCGCCGAGAAGCTCACGCGCCTGGGGATGCGCACGGTCGGCGACCTGGCCCGGCTCGACGTCGACAGCCTCGCCGCGTCCGTCGGCACCGCGAGCGCCGAGCACCTGTACGCGCTGTCGCGGAACATCGACCCGCGGCCGGTGCGGCCCGACCGGGTCGAGAAGTCGATCAGCAACGAGACGACGTTCGACCGCGACGCCCCGGACGGCGCGGTGTGGGGGCCGGTCCTGCTGGAGCTGTCGCGGAAGGTCGCGTCGCGGGCGCGCGCGGCGGGCTGGGCGGGCCGCGGGGTGACGGTGAAGATCCGCTTCGGGGACTTCAAGACGATCACGCGTTCGAGGATGCTGCCCGCGCCGACCGATGTGGGCCGTGAGATCTACGCCGCCGCAAGGGAACTGGCGGACGCGGCCGCGACGGCGCCGGTGCGGCTCATCGGCGTGAAGCTCGATCACCTGGTCGAGGCGGCCGCGGTGGGGCGGCAGGTGGCGCTCGGCGAGCCCGAGCACGGGTGGCGCGACATCGAGACGGTGATCGATCAGGCGAGCGCGAAGTTCGGGAAGGGCGCGGTGCGTTCGGCGGGCCGTCTGGCGCGCCGGGACTCGCGTGTAGACACCCCGGATTCGGGGAACCCGAGGCGGTGAGGGCCTCGGCCGCGGGCCGGCTCCGTCAGCGCGCGCATGGGGGCCAGAACGCACTGATTCAAGCACGAACTGCCTTCCGCCTCGGGCGAAAGCCTCGTAGACTTGGACGCAAGCAGTGGAGTCGCCGCGGCGGCTCCGTCGAGCACTAGCGCAGGAGGAGTGTCGTGCCGCTCTCCGACCACGAACAACGTCTGTTCGAGCAAATCGAGCAGTCCTTGTCCGAAGACCCGCAGTTCGCCTCTGCTGTGCGCGCCCACGATCCGGCGCACGTGACCCGGCGCAGGCTGATCCTGGCCGGCATCGTCACGGTCATCGGGATCGGCGTCGTCATCGGCTCTGTGATCGCCGGGGGCGATGTCGCCATGTTCGGCGCCCCGATCGGCGCGGTGCTCATGTTCGGCGGTCTGATCCTCGGCCTGTGGGCCCAGCGCCGCGGCACCAATGTGAAGCTGAAGGCGGTCGACGGCAAGGCCAGTCGGCCCGTCGGCGGCTCGAAGCCCCCCAAACCCGGCGGTTTCACCTCCCGCATGGAAGAGCGCTGGCGGCGCCGCCGCGACAACGGCGACATCTTCTAGGCATTGGTCATCTGAGACATCGCTTCGCCGCGGCACGACCGGCGGCGGGGCAGGGACAGCGAAAGGCCCGGCGGGGATTCCCCCGCCGGGCCTTTTCGTGCGCAGGTGTGTTGCGGCGCTTACGTTCTAGCGGCCGCGCAGGGCGGCGCGGCGGGCGCCCTTGCCGGCGTTGGCGCTGGTCGGGATCGGGCCCTTCGGAATGGCCATGCCGATGCCGAGCGCGTCGAGGCGCTTGGCGATGTGGTTGGCGTCCTTGGAGTCGATGTTCTTGGGCAGCTTCATGAGCCGCTTGCGGACCTCGGTCACGGAGAAGTCGTCGCTCGCGGTCTCGCCGACGAGGAACGTGTAGACCGGGGTCGAGCCGACCACGCGGGAGATGCGCTTCTTCTCCTGGCCGAGGAGCTTGCGGACCTTGCCGCCGCCCTCGCCGAGGAGGACCACGCCGGCCTTGCCGACCGCGCGGTGCACCATCTGGGTCTCGGACAGGGCCGCGACGCCGGGGGTGACCTGCCAGCCGCGGATGCCGTCGATGAGCGCGTACGCCGCGCCCGGCTTGCCCACGGCCTCCTTGTTCACGACCTTGCTCGTGCGCATGTTGAGCACGATCAGGCCGGCGAGAAGCGCGACGAACAGGGCGCTCACGAACCAGATGAGCGAGAACTTCGCGAACACGACCAAAGCGGTGATGATCGCGAACGGCAGCAGGATCGCGGCGGCCTCCAGCGGCAGGAACAGCTTGTCCCGCTGGTGGGTGAACTTGATCGCCATCCCGATGGTCTTCAGGCGCGACCCGAACGTCTCTTTTTCCTGCTGCTTTGCCATGACGTCAATTCTAGTTGGCGGTTCGGGACTCTATGCGGGGGCTGCGGCGCGTGCTTCGATCGCCTGTCGGTACAGGCGGCCGGCGCGGTACGAGGAGCGCACGAGCGGGCCGCTCATGACGCCCGCGAAGCCGATCTCCTCGGCCTCGGCGGTGAGCTCGACGAACTCCTCGGGCTTGACCCAGCGGTCCACCGGGTGGTGGCGCTTGGTCGGGCGCAGGTACTGGGTGATGGTGATGAGCTCGCACCCGGCGGCGTGCAGGTCCCGGAGGGCCTGGGAGACCTCCTCGCGGGTCTCGCCCATGCCGAGGATGAGGTTCGACTTGGTGACCAGGCCGGCCTCGCGGGCCTTGGTGATGACCTCGAGGGACCGCTCGTAGCGGAACGCGGGCCGGATGCGCTTGAAGATGCGCGGCACGGTCTCGACGTTGTGCGCGAGCACCTCGGGGCGGGAGGCGAAGACCTCGGCGAGCTGCTCGGGGACCGCGTTGAAGTCGGGGATGAGCAGTTCGACGCCGCAGCCGGGGACGGCCGCGTGGATCTGGCGGACGGTCTCGGCGTAGAGCCAGGCGCCGCCGTCGTCGAGGTCGTCGCGGGCGACGCCGGTGATCGTGGCGTACTTCAGACCCATGGTCTGCACGGACTCGGCGACGCGGCGGGGCTCGTCGCGGTCGAGCGCGTCGGGCTTGCCGGTGTCGATCTGGCAGAAGTCGCAGCGGCGCGTGCACTGGGAGCCGCCGATGAGGAACGTCGCCTCCCGGTCCTCCCAGCACTCGTAGATGTTGGGACAACCGGCTTCTTGGCAGACCGTGTGCAGCCCCTCGCTCTTGACGAGGCCCCGCAGTTCGGTGTATTCCGGGCCGGTCTTGGCCTTGACCTTGATCCAGGAGGGTTTCTTCTCGATCGGGGTCTGGGCGTTGCGCACTTCGAGGCGCAGCATCCGGCGTCCTTCAGGCTGTACGGAAGTCACCGGCCCAGCCTACGCCGCGCAGACGCCGGACGGCAGGTGTCGCTCCGCACAGCGGCCGCGTCGATGAAACGTAGGATGACGTTCCCGCTGGTCTAATGGGACCAGTCGAACAGGGGAGCAGCAGTGGAACTCATTCACCAGGGCAAGGTCCGCGACGTCTACGCCGACCGCGGCGACCTGATCCTCGTCGCCTCCGACCGCGTCAGCGTCTACGACGTGGTCCTGCCGACCCCGATCCCCGGCAAGGGCGCGCTCCTGACCGCGTTGAGCCTGTGGTGGTTCGAGCAGCTCGCCGACATCGTGCCCAACCACGTGATCTCCGCCGAGGACGTGCCCGCCGAGTTCGCCGGTCGCGCCGTGCGCGTCAAGCGCCTCGAGATCGTCAAGGTCGAAGCGGTCGTGCGCGGCTACCTCACCGGCTCCGGCCTCGCCGAGTACGAGAAGAGCGGCACCGTGTGCGGGCTCGAGCTGCCCGAGGGCCTCGTCGACGGCTCGCGCCTGCCCGAGCCGATCTACACCCCGACGACCAAGGCCGACGTCGGGGACCACGACCTCCCCATGACGTACGAGGACACCGAGGCGAAGCTCGGCCCCGACCTCGCCGCCCGCATCCGCGAACTGACGTTCGCGCTCTACCGCCGCGGCGCCGAGATCGCCCTCGACAAGGGCATCATCATCGCCGACACCAAGTTCGAGTTCGGGATCGACGCCGAGGGCACCCTCCGCCTCGCCGACGAGGCCCTCACCTCCGACTCCTCCCGCTTCTGGGACGCCGCCGCGTGGAAGCCCGGCCAGACCCAGCCCTCGTTCGACAAGCAGTTCGTGCGCGACTGGGCCAGGTCCACCGGCTGGCGGCCCGACGACGCCGAAGCCCCCGAGATCCCGCAGGACGTCGCCGAGGCCACCCTCGCCCGATACATCGAGGCCTACGAGCTCCTCACCGGCCGCACCTGGTCCTGAACGGCATCGTGCGGGCCGCCCTCGCGGACGGCCCGCACCGCCACCATCTTCCTCAGGACTCGAACAGCCCCTGGCCGACGTAACCGCCCTCGGGCGCGCCCGGAGGGAGCACGAACACCCCGCTGCCCTCGGCGGTGATGAACTCGCTCAACCGGTCCGAGGCCGCCATCTTCTCCTGCGCGTCGATGAACGCCTGCGGATCGGCCTGGAACGACACGAACAGCAGCCCCGCGTCGTACGGGTGCTCGGCGTGCATGTGCCCGTCGAGGTGGCCGTCCGCGGCCGCGTCGGAGCTCACGTCGCCCTGGGTGAGGAACCCGTAGTCGTAGTTGTAGCCGCGCCGCACCATCGGCGCGTCGTGCACGACCGCGATGTGCGAGTCCGCCGGGACCGCGGGCAGCCCCGACGCGTCGAGCGCCGTGAAGTCCGGGTGGTCGAACTCGCCGCCGCCGCTCAGCGGCACCCCCGAGTCGCGCTCGCGCCCGAACGTCAGGTTCTGGTCCTCCCGCGAGAGCATCGACCAGTCGGGCAGGCGCATCCGGATCTTGCGGAACACCAGGTACGTGCCGCCCTCGAACCACGCCGGCTCCGCGTCGACCGCCCACACCCGCGAGTCGAACGCCTCCGACCCGGCCGCGGGGTTCGCGCTGCCGTCCTTGAACCCCATGAGGTTCCGCGGCGTCCCGCCCCCCGCCGGACGCGATGAGAACCCCTGCTGCACCCAGCCGAGCGTCGCGAAGCCGACCGCGCGCTTCCGCAGCTCCAGGAACGCGCCGCTCACCACCTGCTGATCGTCACCGCAGACCTGCACGAGCAGGTCGCCGCCCGACCAGGCCGGGTTGAGCCTGTCGCCGTCGAACTCGGGCAGCTCCACCAGCTTCGACGGCTGCACCCGCCCCAGCCCGGTCTTCGCGAACGCGCCCGGGCCGAGCCCGAACGTCACCGTCAGGCGCGCCGGGTCCAGGCCCGCCGCCACCGCCTCCGCGTCGAACTGGTCGTCGCCGTCGATCCTCGCCTTCGGCGGCGCCTCGCCCGCGGCCAGCGCCGCGGCCACCGCCGACCAGTCCTGCAGCAGCGCTTGCAGATTCGCGGCCACCGCGGACGCGTCGAGCGCCGCGCCGGACGCCAGATCGGTGTCGGACAGGGTGAACGACGCGAACAGCGCGTGCGCCTGCGCGGGCGTCTCGATCCCGGCCTGCCGCTCCCCGAAGAACGGCTCCACGCTCGTGGCGTCCGCGGCGGCCTCGCCGTCGTCGGGCCGCGACGACGCGATCGCCATGCCCACGCCCGCGCCGACGGCCGCGGAGATCGTGGCGCCGGCGAGCGCCGCGCGACGGGAGAGCATGGCCTCGCCCTCGCCGTTTTCCTTGGGCGGCTTCCTGAACCGCTGCCACAGGCCGATCGCGATGTCGATCGCGACGAACGCCGCCAGGGAGACGCCGAAGAGCGGGAACAGCCAGCCCGCGCCCGCGGCGACGGCGACGATCCCCGCGACGAGCGGCCACGGCAGGCGCCGCAGCGACCCGCGCGGATACGGCCGGCCCACGAGCCCGTCCTTGGGGCGGCGCTGCCACCACATCCGGTAGCCCCACACGATCATGCACGCGAGCGCGACCATCACCGCCGCCAGCAGCAGCTGGTTCGCCAGACCGAACAGCAGGCCCATGTGCGCGGCGATGAGCACGTTCGTCACCTGCGCCATGAACGGCCAGTCCGCGAACCGCAGCTCCTCGGCCACCTCCGGAGCGCCCGACGCGGTGTCGACGACCATCTGGTCCTGCTCGAGCGGCAGCGCCCGGTGCGTCTCGGCCACCAGGTACTGGGTGCCGGCCCCGGTGGGCAGTGTGATCTGCAAGGGACCGTTCATGTCCGCGTCGCGCGCGGTCGCGTAGACGCTGTCGAGGAGCGCCACCGCGAACGGCGACGCGCCCGTCGCACCCGAGTGGTCGTGCTCGCCGTGGCCGCCGTGGTCGCCCGCGGCCTCGACGGAGACGGACGGCGTCGTCCAATTCAGGGTCTCGCGCAGGTCCGCGATGCGCTCGCCCGCGTACCGCGACCAGGTCAGGCCGGTGACCGACAGGAACAGCAGGGCCGCGACCAGCCACAGGCCCACAGGGCCGTGCCACGCGAGCGTCCGCGACCGGCCCGCGCCGGCCGGCTTCGGGAAGAGGAGGCCTCCGTGGCGGCGCTGGCGGGCCAGCCACAGCACGAGCCCGCCCAGGGCCACCACCCACAGCCAGCTCGCCACGAGCTCGCTGTAGAGGCGGCCCGGCTCGCCCAGGTGCAGGTTGCGGTGCAGGGTCGAGATCCACTCGCGCACCGGCCCGGCCTGCGAGGACCCGTACGAGGTCGACTCGCCGAGCACGTCGCCGGTGTACGGGTCGACGTAGACGACCGCGACCGCGCCCGACTCGCGGGTCACGCCGTCGTCGACGAGCACCGCGGTCGAGGCGTCGTCCTCGGCCGCGGGCCGCACCGCCGTCACGGTCCAGTCCGGGTGTGCGGCGGTGACGGCCTCGACCTGGGCGGCGAGGCCCAACCGCCCGCTGCCGGGGTCGACGGTCCGCAGGTCGGCGTAGAGCGCGTCCTCAAGCGGGTAGGAGAGCGCGTAGGCCAGCCCGGTCAAAGCCGAGACCAGCAGGAACGGGGCGATGAGTATCCCGGCGTGGAAGTGCAGCCGGAGCAGCGGCCGCCTGAGGGCAGCCGGAATCCTTGCAGTATTCGACATGGTTCGCTTTCTGAGCAGCCCTGGGAGCAGGCGGCCGCACACGGGGGCACGCCTGATCGAGGGCAGGAGTCAGCGCCTCAAGCGCTGGGGGACAAAAGGACTCAGGAGAAAGCGAACGGCGGTGGACCGCGATGCGATATGGCGGTGCGCACCGCCGGGACCGGACGGGGCGTCTGCGTCCGCAGCGCGAACCGGCGCGGCCGGATCGCCACGAGGAGCCCGGCGCCGAGCACCCGGACCGCCCGCGCGAAGAACAGCGTGAGCGCGTCCAGCAGCTTCGCGAACGCGGCGTCGCCGCGCGCCAGCCACGACGCCTGCGCGAGTGCGGCCGCGAGGTGCACCAGCCACATGCTCAGGCCCGCGCCGTGCGCGTGGCCCGCCGTGGCGGTGGCACCGAGCTCGAAGCACTCGTGCAGCCCCAACTGCGCGGCGAGGCACAGCGGCGTGAGGACGAGGAACCCGCGCTGGCGGCCGCCGATCGCGTACGCGGCCGCGAAGAGCAGCGCGAGGGCGGCGGCGAACTGGAGCGGGCCGGGCGCGAGGCCGCCGCTCCACAGGTGCAGCAGGAGCGAAGCGGACGCCGAGACCGCTGCGAACACGGCGGCCCGCAGCAGTCGGAACGGCGTCTGCCTCACTAGCACTCGCGTATTGTGGCACGCCGCCCGAAACGCGCGGAACCCCCGCGTCGGCAATGCGACGCGGGGGTGTCGGGAATCGCGGTCCTCAGGCCCGCTTGGGGCCGTAGGTGAGGCGGCGCAGCAGCACCTCGAAGGGGCCGCGCTTGCCGGCCTTGTCGAGCGCGACCGCGACGAACACCGTGATCAGCCAGGTCCCGAACGCGACGCCGAACGCGCCCAGGTAGCCGAGGTCCTCGCCGAGGCCGAAGCCCCAGGCGGTGAGCAGCGGCGCCATGATGAACGACTGCAGCAGGTAGCAGGTGAGCGACCGCTCGCCGACCGCCGCCAGCGCCCCCGGGACGCCCCGGCGGCCGAAGCCGCGCAGCTTGTGGGCGAGGAGCGCGAAGCCGCAGATGTAGCCGATCCCGGCGTAGAGGCCGCCCAGGAGGGTCAGGTAGACCGAGCCGATCCACACGCCGGTCGAGGGCTCCCAGGCGCCGAGTCCGATGAGCGCCACGGGAAGCGAGCTGGCCACGTTCACGACCATGCCGGTGATGAAGACCTGCTTCAGCTGCGGCAGGTGGTCTCCCGGGTGCTCGATCCAGCCCGCGCGGTGGAGCATCATGCCTGCGATGATCAGCGGGAAGAACGAACCGGTGAGCACGATGCCGAGGACGCCCGCGGGCGAGGCGAACGCGCCGGTCACCATCTGGCTGAGGTACGG
Source organism: Glycomyces niveus (assembly GCF_017592475.1). Lineage (GTDB taxonomy): Bacteria > Actinomycetota > Actinomycetes > Mycobacteriales > Micromonosporaceae > Glycomyces > Glycomyces niveus. The sequence continues at coordinate 220,131 of NZ_JAGFNP010000001.1, forward strand.
CGGGAGGTCCATCCCGGGCGGCGTGGTCGAGGTGAAGAAGTACGCCATGATCGCGTTGCCGATGAGGACGACGTACGCGATCGAGCCCCACAGCCACCGCTTGAGCGACTTGTCGGAGAGGCTGACGAAGAACAGGGCGATGAGGCCCATCGCGCCGTACGGGGCGAGGATGTCGCCGTAGAAGAGGAACACCGAGTGGAGGAAGCCGAACGCGAGGAGCCACCACGAGCGGCGGCGCAGGATCTTGCGGGCGCCCTTGGCCTCGATGCCCCGGGCGAACATGCGCGAGGCCATGATGGCGATGCCGAAGCCGTACAGGACGGCGAACATCGGGCGGGAGCGTTCGGCGATGAGCAGCTGCTCGATGAAGTAGGCGATGTGGTCGGCCGCGGACTGGCCGGTGTTGTGGTTGTACCGGTCGTGCTCCATGCCCCACAAGTGGACGGGGACGTTCGCGAGCGCGATGAACAGGAGCATGAAGCCGCGCGCGATGTCGGGTGCGAGTGAGCGCTCGGCTTTGGTGATGGAAGCGGGCGGGCCGGGCGGGCTGGTGGCCGCGACAGGGGTCGTTGTGGACACGACGGGCTCCTTCGGGGTCGTGCGGGTGCGGGTTTCCGTTTACAGCGTAAGGGAAAAGGCGTGATTTCACGGTAGTGCCAACCCCCGTCGAACACTGCAGCCTGCGGTACCGAACCGCCTCATGCCCCGGAAGGACCCCCGTCGTACCCAGGGTGGATCAGGACCGTCGGCGGCCGTAGGTGAGGCGGCGCAGCAGCACCTCGAACGGGCCGCGTTTCCCGGCTTTGTCGAGCGCGACCGCGACGAGCACCGTGATCAGCCAGGTCCCGAACGCCACGCTGAACGCGGCGAGGTAGCCCATGTCCTCGCCCAGGCCGAGGCCCCACGCGGTGAGGAGCGGGGCCATGATGATCGACTGCAGGAGATAGCTGGTGAGCGACCGTTCGCCGACCGCCGCGAGCGCGCCGGGGATGCCGCGGCGGCCGAAGCCGCGCAGCTTGTGGGCGAGGAGCGCGAAGCCGCAGATGTAGCCGAGTCCGGCGTACATGCCGCCCGCGATCGTCAGGTACATGGCCGCGATGAAGAGCAGCGTCGGCGGCTCCCAGGCGCCGAGTGCGGTGAGCGCCAAGGGAAGCGAGCTGAGGACGTTCACGGCCATGCCGGTGATGAAGACCTTCTTGAGTGCCGGGAGGTGCGCTTCGGGGCGGTCGATCCAGCCCGCCCGGTGGAGCATGAGCCCTGCGATGATGAGCGGGATGAAGAGGGCGACCAGGACGCTCACGAAGCTGAGGAGGGCGGAAGTGGACGCGCCTCCGATCATCTGCTCCACATAGGGCGGCCGGGTGGACTCGGCCGGCGGGCCGCTCTCGCTGAAGAGCACGGCCAGGAGCGGGAGGCCGACGAGCACCAGGTAGATCGAGCTGCCCCACAGCCAGCGCCTGAGCGACTTGTCCGAGAGGTTGACGAAGAACAGGGCGACCAGCCCCGCGGCTCCGTACGGGGCGAGGATGTCGCCCGCGAACAGGAACGTGGCGTGCAGGAAGCCGAACGCGAGGAGCCACCACGAGCGGCGGCGCAGGACCTTGCGGACCTCCTTGGGCTCCATGCCGCGCGCGAACATGCGCGAGGCCATGACCGCGATCCCGAAGCCGTACAGGATCGCGAACATCGGCCGGGACCGCTCGGCGACGACCAGCTGCTCCATGAACAGCGCGACATGGTCGGCCGCGGACTGGCCGGTGTTGCGCCCGTACTCGTCGACGCCCATGCCCCACAGGTGGTTCGGGACGTTCGCGAGCGCGATGAACAGCAGCATCCCGCCCCGCGCGATGTCGGGCGCGAGCGACCGCTCGGCCTTGGCGATCGGCGCCGGCGGGCCGGCGCTCACGACGGGGGCTGCGGTCATGGCAAGGGGCTCCTCTGCGGGTTCGTGGTCCCGGCCGTCCACTGACGACCGGGCGTGCTCCACGCTAGTGCCGGGCGCCGCACGGCACACCCGTCCGCGGGACGGACTCGGCTCGTTCTCGAGAAGGAGCACCGACGCGCACGTGGTACCCCGGTACTACGGGCCGCAGGCAGACGAAAGGCCCCATCGCATTGAGCGATGGGGCCTTTCAATGTTCTTGTGCCGCTTAGGCCTTCGTGAACAAAAGCGCCGCGTTGTGGCCGCCGAAGCCGAAGGCCGTGTTGAGCGCCGCGTTCAGCTCGACCTTGCGGGCCTCGTTCGCCGCCACGTCCAGGTCCAGGGCCGGGTCCGGGTTCTCCAGGTTGATGGTCGGAGGGATGACCCCTTCGACGATCGCCAGGATCGTCGCGATCGACTCGACCGCGCCGGCCCCGCCGAGCAGGTGCCCGGTCATGGACTTGGTGCCGGTCAGCACCGGGTGGTCGCCGACCTCGCGCTTGACGCCCTTGACCTCGGCCATGTCACCGACCGGGGTCGAGGTGGCGTGCGCGTTGACGTGGCCGATCTCCTTCGGGTCGATGCCGGCCTGCTTGATCGCCGCCGCCATCGCCCGGCCGCCGCCCCGGCACTCCGGGTCGGGCTGGACCATGTCGAAGCCGTCGGAGGTCAGGCCGGAGCCCGCCACGACCGCGTAGATCTTCGCCCCGCGCGCCTCGGCGTGGTCGCGGCGCTCCAGGATCAGGGCGCCGCCGCCCTCGCCCATGACGAACCCGTCGCGGTCGCGGTCCCAGGGCCGGGAGGCGTGCGTCGGGTCGTCGTTGCGGGTCGACATCGCCTTCATCGAGGAGAACCCGGCCATCGGCAGGCCGCCGATGACCGCCTCGGCGCCGCCGGCGATGACCACGTCGGCGCGGCCGACGCGGATCATGTCGGCGGCCCAGGAGATCGCCTCGGCCGAGGTGGCGCACGCGCTGGTGGGGGCGTGCACGCCGGCGCGGGCGTGGTACTCGAGGCCGACCACGGCCGCGGGGCCGTTGGGCATGAGCATAGGCACGGTGAACGGGGAGACCTTGCGGGCGCCGCTCTCCTCCAGGATGTCGTCCTGGGCGAGGAGCGTCAGCGCCCCGCCGATGCCGGAACCGAAGACGACGCCCAGGCGTTCCTTCTCGAGGTCGTCGTTCAGCCCCGCGTCATCCCACGCCTGCTGAGCCGCGACGAGCGCGATCTGCTCGGAGCGGTCGAGACGGCGCAGCCGGACCCGGGGCAGGACCTCGGACGGCTCCACCGCCAGCTCGGCGGCGATGCGGCAGGGAAGTTCCTGCGCCCATTCGTGCTCGAGCAGGTGGACGCCCGACCGACCGGCCACGAGTGCTTCCCAGGTCGACGCCACGTCCCCGCCGAGCGGGGTGGTCGCGCCGAGCCCGGTGACGACTACCTCAGTCACATTCAGCCCTTTTCGATGAAGGAGACGGCGTCGCCGACGGTCTTCAGGTTGGCGACCTCGTCGTCGGGGATCTTCACGCCGAACTTCTCTTCGGCGGCCACGACGACCTCGACCATGGCGAGCGAGTCGACGTCCAGGTCGTCGGTGAAGGACTTGCCGTCGGCGACATCGTCGGGGTTGACGCCCGCGACCTCTTCGAGAATGTCGGACAGGCCTTCGCGGATCTCGTCACGAGACAGAGCCATGAGTTATTTCCTCTCGATAATTACGGGCAGCGGATGACTTGCCCGGCGTAGGTGAGTCCGCCGCCGAATCCGAACAGGAGGATCGGGGCGCCGGAGGCCACCTTGCCACTTTGAACCAACTTCGACAGCGCCAGCGGCACCGATGCCGCGGACGTGTTGCCGGAGTAGACGATGTCCTCGGCGATGACGCAGTCGTCGCTGAAGTCGAGGCGCTTGGCGATGCCCTGGATGATCCGCAGGTTCGCCTGGTGCGGCACGAAGGCCGCGAGCTCGTTGACCTTCAGGCCCGCCCGCTCGGCGACCTGCTCGATGAGCGGCGCGAGCTGGGTGGTGGCCCACCGGAACACGGTCTGGCCGGCCTGCTTGATGTACGGCACGTCCTCCTCGATGCGGATGACGTCGCTCATCGACGGCTCCGAGCCCCACAGGACCGGGCTGATCGCCTGCTCCGGGTCGTCGGTGCCCTCGACGATGACCGCGCCGGCGCCGTCGCCGAAGAGGACGCACGAGGAGCGGTCCTCCCAGTCGGTGACCGCGCTGAGGCACTCGGCGCCGATCACGATGGCGCGCTTGGTGCTGCCGACCCGGATGGCCATGTCGGCCTGGGCCAGCGCGTACTCGAAGCCCGAGCACGCGGTGTTGATGTCGATGGCCGCCGGGGCGCCGATGCCGAGGGCGTCGGAGACGCGGCAGGCGGTGTTGGGGCACAGGTCCTTCGCCGAGACGGTGGCGACGATGACCATGTCGATGTCCTCGGCGGTGAAGCCGCCGTTTGCCATCGCGTTCCGGGCGGCCTCGATCGCGAGGTCCGCGACCTTCTGGCCCTCGGCGGCGATGCGGCGCTCCTTGATGCCGACACGCGAGACGATCCACTCGTCGTTCGTGTCGACCATCTCGGCGAGGTCGGCGTTGGTGAGGATCTTCTCCGGCTGGTAGTGCCCGACGCTGACGACGCGCGATCCGTTGACGCTCACTCGGCTCCTTCGTTCGAGTCGGATTCGGCCTGCGCGCCGTGTTCGGCGGCGAGGTGAAGCTCGTCGGGCGTGTTCACGTTGACGCGCTCCACGCCCTTGAGCGCCCGCTTGGCGAGGCCGGTGAGCGTACCTGCAGGCGGCAGCTCCACGACCGCCGTGACGCCCATGTCTTCAAGCGTACTCATGCAGGCGTCCCACCGGACCGGCGACGTGACCTGGGCCACGAGCTGGTCGAGGGCCTGGCGGCCGGAGGCCACGGGCTTGCCGTCGCGGTTCGACAGCAGCGTGCGGACCGGGTCGGCGACCTCGATCTCGGCGGCCGCGGCCTCGAGCGCCTCCTGCGCGGGGGCCATGTGCGGGGTGTGGAAGGCGCCGGCGACCTTGAGCGCGATGACGCGGGCCTTCTCAGGCGGGTTGCCGGTGAGCTTCTCGATGGCGGCGACCGGTCCGGCGGCGACGATCTGGCCGGCGCCGTTGCGGTTGGCGGGCCAGGCGCCGGCGTTCTCGATCGCGGCGAGGACGTCCGCTTCGACGCCGCCGAGGACGGCGGCCATGGTCGTCGGCTCGATCGCGCACGCGGCGGCCATCTCGCGGCCGCGGACGGCGGCGAGCTGCACGGCGGCCTCGGGGGAGAGGACCCCCGCGAGGGCGAGCGCGGTGAGTTCGCCGACGGAGTGGCCGGCGACGACGCTCGCGGCCGATACCGGCAGGTACTCGGCGGCGAGGAGCCCGGCGGCCACGAGGAGCGGCTGGGTGTTCGCGGTGTCGGTGATCTCGGCCTGGTCGGCGGCCGTGCCGAGGTGCACGAGGTCGAGCTGGATGAGGTCGGACCAGGCGCGCAGGCGGGCCTCGGCGGCGGGGTCGTATTCGATCCACGGCGTCAGGAACCCGGGCTTCTGCGAGCCCTGCCCGGGGGCGAGAATGGCAAGCACACTAAGACTTTCGCATCGACAACAGGAGATACGGGAGCAGTCGGAGGACTGAAAGCCCGTTCGGTTCTTGTAGGGAATCTACAACACTCGTTGTCAACTGCGAGAACGCCGGGTGCCCGAAGCGTTCTCCAGGCGCCCTATGGTCAACCCCACACGGAGGACGAACGCCTCATGCGGTTCGGTGGGGGAGAAACCGGTCACCTCCTGGATGCGGCGCAGGCGGTACCGGACGGTGTTGGGGTGGACGTACAGCTCGCGGGCGGTGCCCTCGAGGACGCCGCCGGAGGCGATGAACGCGTCCATGGTCTCCAGCAGCTCGCCGCCCGCGCGGCGCAGCGTCAGGTAGACGCTCTCGCGCAGGGCCCGACGGGCCTCCTCGTCGCCCGCGATGGCCCGCTCCGGCAGGAGCTGCGTGGCCGTGACGGGCCGGGGCGCGTCGGGCCAGGCCGGTGCGGCCCGGTGGCCGGCGACGGCTGCGAGCGCGGACGTGGAGGCGTCGGCGAGGCCGCTCACGGTGGGGCCCACCACGACCGGGCCGTCACCGAACTGCCCGGTGAGCTTCTCGACGATCTCGACGGGCTCTTTGACGCCGCCGAGGAGGAGCACGAGGCGGGCGCCGTGGACGCCCGCGAGGATGTCGAGCCCGAGCCGCCTGGCGGCGCGCTGGACGGAGTGGAGCACGAGGGTGGCCTCGCCGCCGGGTGTGGCGCCGCAGACGACCGTGATGGTCTGCGTCTCGGACCAGCCGAGGGCGGCGGCGCGGGAGATGAGCTCGTCGGAGTTGTCGCCGCGCAGGAGCGCGTCGACGAGCATCGCCTGCAGGCGCGCGTCCCAGGCGCCGCGGGTCTCGGCGGCGCGGGCGTACACGCGCGCGGAGGCGAACGCGATCTCGCGGCTGAAGCGCAGCACCGATTCGCGCAGCTGGTCGGTCTCGCCTTCGGCGGCGAGCTGGGGCACCTGCTCCTCGACCACGTCGATGACGACCTGGATGAGGGCGACGGTGTGCTGGAGGCTGATCGCGCGGGCGAGCTCGACGGGGGCGGCCTCGAAGACCATGTCGGAGGTGCCGAGGTCTTCGCCGCCGTTGCGCAGCCATTCGAGGAACTGCCGCACGCCCGCCTGCGCCACCAGGGTGACCATGGAGCGCTGCTCGGCGGGGAGGTCGCGGAACCAGGGGAGGCGTTCGTCCATCCGGGTGAGCGACTGGGTCGTCAGCGCCGACGAGGAGCGTTCGATGTTCTGAATGGTCGTGGCCAGATCCATGCCCTATAGCCTGCCAGACGTGGCGAGCGCCGCGCATGGCCGTCTGTCGGAATAGCTCGGCCGCCACTACTGTTGCGCGGAAGAGCACGAAGAACCGACGACAGAGAGGCGGCCCTATGGCCACGGTTGAGCTGACCAAGGACAACTTCGAGGAGACCGTCACGGGCAACGGCATCGTGCTGGTGGACTGGTGGGCGGACTGGTGCGGCCCGTGCAAGATGTTCGCGCCCACCTTCGAGGCGTCGAGCGAGAAGCACCCCGACGTCGTCTTCGGCAAGATCGACACCGAGGACCAGCCGGAGCTCTCGGGCGAGGCCGGGATCCAGTCGATCCCCACGCTCATGGCCTTCCGCGACGGCATCCTCCTCTACAGCCAGCCCGGCGCGCTCCCGCCGGCCGCGCTCGAGGAGATCATCGGCAAGGTCAAGGAGCTCGACATGGACGCCGTGCGCGCCGAGATCGAGAAGGAAGAGGCCGAGGACCACGACCACGAGGGCCACGCGCACTAGGCAGACCTACGCCCCGCGGCGGCGGGCCGCGGGCGGCAGACGCGAACGGGCGGGACGCTGATGCGTTCCGCCCGTTGCCGTTCCGCTGGAACACAGGCGGGGCCGCGAGCATTCGCTCGCGGCCCCGCCTGTGTTCGCTCTTTAGGAGTCCCCGCCCGCCTCGCCGGCTTCGGCGGCGGTCGGGTCGGTGATCTGGTACTTCGCGGCGGCCTGGGCGGCCAGCTCCGGCTTGACCTCGCCGCGGGCGGCGAGCTGCTGGAGGGCGGCCACGGTGATCGACTCGGCGTCGACGTTGAAGTGGCGGCGCAGCGCCCCGCGGGTGTCGGAGTGGCCGAAGCCGTCCGTGCCCAGCGAGGTGTAGTCGCCCGGCACCCAGCGGCTGATGAGGTCCGGGACGGCCCGCATGTAGTCGCTGACGGCGATGAACGGCCCCTCGGCGCCCGAGAGCTTCGAGGTCACGTACGGGATCCGCTTCTCGGCCTCCGGGTGGCGGAGGTTGTGGCGGTCGGCCTCGACGCCGTCGCGGCTCAGCTCGGTCCAAGAGGTGACCGACCAGACGTCGGCGGCCACGCCCCAGTCCGCTTCGAGCAGCTCCGCGGCCTTCACGGCCCAGGACATGCCCGAACCCGAGGTCAGCAGCTGTACTCGCGGGCCCGAGCCCTGGGCGGTCTGGACCTTGTGGATGCCCCGGAGGATGCCCTCGACGTCCACGTTCTCGGGCTCGGCCGGCTGCACGATCGGCTCGTTGTACACGGTCATGTAGTAGAAGACGTGCTCGCCTTCGCCGTACATGCGGCGCAGGCCGTCCTGGACGATGTGCCCGATCTCGTAGCCGTACGCCGGGTCGTACGAGACGACCGCCGGGTTGGTGTGCGCCAGGAGCAGCGAGTGGCCGTCCTCGTGCTGCAGGCCCTCGCCGTTGAGCGTGGTCCGCCCGGCGGTGGCGCCGATGAGGAAGCCGTTCGCCAGCTGGTCCGTGGCGGCCCAGATCGCGTCCGCGGTCCGCTGGAACCCGAACATCGAGTAGAAGATGTAGAACGGGATCATCGGCTCGCCGAGCGTGTCGCCCGCCGTGCCCGCGGCGGTGAACGCGGCCATCGAACCGGCCTCGTTGATGCCCACGTGCAGCAGCTGGCCCTGCTCGGACTCCTTGTAGGAGAGGAACAGGTCGCGGTCCACCGACAGGTACTGCTGGCCGTGCGTCGACCAGATCTTCGCGGTCGGGAACATCGCGTCCATGCCGAACGTGCGGGCCTCGTCGGGGATGATCGGGACCCAGCGCTTGCCGGTCTCCTTGTCCCGCATGAGGTCCTTGAGCAGGCGAACGAGCGCCATCGTGGTGGCGGCCTTCTGCTTGCCCGAACCGCGCTTGGTCGACTTGTACGCCTCCTCGCCGGGCAGGCTCAGCGGGATGACCGTGTTGCGGCGCTTGGGGATCGCCCCGCCGAGGGCGGCGCGGCGGGCCTTCAGGTACTCGTCCTCGGCCGAGCCGGCCTCGGGCTTGACGTACGGCGGCAGGTACGGGTTGGCCTCGAGCTGCGCGTCGGTGACGGGCATCTCGAGCGCGTCGCGGAAGCCCTTGAGGTCGTCGAGCGAGAGCTTCTTCATCTGGTGGGTCGCGTTGCGGCCCTCGAAGGTCGAGCCCAGCTTGTAGCCCTTGACGGTGTGCGCGAGGATCACCGTCGGCTGGCCCTCGTGGTCCATCGCGGCCTTGTACGCGGCGTAGATCTTGCGGTCGTCGTGGCCGCCGCGGCGCAGGTTCCAGATGTCGTCGTCCGACAGCGGCTGCGCGAGCGCCTTGGTGCGGGTGTCGCGGCCGAAGAAGTGCTCGCGGATGAACGCGCCCGACTCGGCCTTGAAGGTCTGGAAGTCGCCGTCGGGGGTGGTGTTCATGAGGTTCACCAGCGCGCCGTCGGCGTCGGCGGCCAGGAGCGGGTCCCACTCGCGGCCCCACATGACCTTGATGACGTTCCAGCCCGCGCCGCGGAAGTACGACTCGAGCTCCTGCACGATCTTGCCGTTGCCGCGCACCGGGCCGTCGAGGCGCTGGAGATTGCAGTTGACGACGAAGGTGAGGTTGTCGAGCTCGGCTCCGGCCGCGAACTGCAGCGCGCCGCGCGACTCGACCTCGTCCATCTCGCCGTCGCCGAGGAAGGCCCAGACCTGCTGCTTCTTGGTGTCCTTGAGGCCGCGGTCGTCCATGTAGCGGTTGAAGAGCGCCTGGTAGATCGCGTTGATCGGGCCGAGGCCCATCGACACGGTGGGGAACTGCCAGTAGTCGGGCATGAGGCGCGGGTGGGGGTAGGACGGCAGGCCGCCCTGGGGGCGCGAGACCTCCTGGCGGAAGCCGTCGAGGTCGTCCTCGGTCAGCCGGCCTTCCACAAAGGAGCGGGCGTACATGCCGGGGGAGGCGTGGCCCTGGAAGAAGATCTGGTCGCCGCCGCCCTCGTGGTCGCGGCCGCGGAAGAAGTGGTTGTAGCCGACCTCGTAGAGGTTCGCCGCGGAGGCGTACGTCGAGATGTGGCCGCCCACGCCGATGCCGGGTCGCTGCGCGCGGTGGACCGTCATCGCCGCGTTCCAGCGCACGAACGAGCGGATGCGGTGCTCGACGGCCTCGTCGCCGGGGTAGTGCGGCTCGGCCTCCACCGGAATGGTGTTCACATAGTCGGTGCTCGTGGACGCCGGTACGCCGATCTGGCGCTTGCGGGCGTGCTCGAGCAGTCGCTGCATGACGTAGCGGGCACGGGTGCGCCCGCCGCCGTCGAGGAGGCCGTCCAGGGATTCCAGCCACTCGCTGGTCTCCCCAGGGTCAGTGTCCGGTCCTTGGGTCGGCAATCCGTCACTGATGGGCGGCCGGTTCTGTTCCGTGGTCACGGGCGATCCCTCGTTCTAAGACTGCGGCTTTGCAGGGTTGCTCTTCAGGCAGCAGAGTGTCATCGTTTTCTACCATCCTCCCTTGAATCTACCGCGAGCATCGTCGACCCACCCGCCTTGATGCGACCGCGCCCACACTCCCCGAAGCTGTGAAACGCGCTCACCTGCGGCGCTGTGAAAGCCGTCTCGGCAAGCGGGATCACGGGCATGTGAACGTGTCCGCACGAAGCCCCTTCGGCGGCTTTGCGAACCGCTCGGGGCCCGCTTTTGCCGCGTGCGCGAGATCTGGATATGCCACGCCTCATATGTTCTACTTCATATGCTGTGCAGAGCAGAGCGGGACGCTCTGGCAGAACTAACCAGTGGAGGGGAAGCAGTGAACGCTCCGAGCAGCCCGGTGGACTCATCGAGCGTGGTGCAGCGACTCGGACTCGACGGCGTCGAGTCCGTCATGGAGATCGGCTTCGACACCGACGTCGACGCCGCCCTGCGCAGCGCCGTCATCGAGGCCGTCGGGGAGCTCCTCGACGAGGACTCCGACGAGATCGTCGGGGCGGTGCTCCTGTGGTGCCGCGAAGAGGACGGCGACCTGGTCGACCTCCTCCTCGACGCCCGCGACCCGCTCGCCGACGACGGCGTCGTCTGGCTCCTCACCCCCAAGGCCGGGCGGCCCGGCCACATCGAGCCCGCCGACATCGAGGAGTCCACGACCCTCGCCGGTCTCAAGTCGACGAAGACCCTGCACGCCTCCCCGGACTGGGTCGCGTCCCGCATGGTCGTCGCCCGCCGCTGAGCGCGGCGCAGACGACGCCGACGAGGCGGCGCCGTGGAGCGGCGCTGACAGGCGGCGCTGAGACGTGGCGCGGACTCGGGGCGGGCGCGGTGACGCGCGCCGCGGCCTGCCGCTAACGTTCAGCGCGTCAGGTACCCATGGCCCTCGCCGAGGGCCGCACCGCGAGGAGCGCGCATGCCGATCGAGACCGGAACCAAGGCCCCCGCCTTCACCCTGAAGGACCAGAACAACCAGGAGGTCAGCCTCGCCGACTTCCTCGGCGAGAAGAACGTCCTGCTCGTGTTCTACCCGTTCGCGTTCACCGGCGTGTGCGAGGGCGAGCTGTGCGGCATCCGCGACAACCTCGACGCCTACCAGAGCGACGACGTGCAGGTCCTCAGCGTCTCCGTCGACTCCCCGTTCGCCCACAAGGTCTGGGCGCAGCGCGAGGGCTTCGAGTTCCCGCTGCTGTCCGACTTCTGGCCGCACGGCGAGGTCGCCCAGGCCTACGGCGTCTTCAACGACGAGAAGGGCATGGCGAACCGCGGCACCTTCGTCATCGACAAGCAGGGCGTCGTCCGCTTCGCCGAGATGAACATGCCCGGTGAGGCCCGCGACCAGGGCGCCTGGCAGAAAGCCCTCTCCGAGCTGGCGTAACGGTCCACCGAAGGGCCGCCGGGGCGAACCCGGCGGCCCTTCGCGCGTCCGCGGAAGAAAAGCCGCGCAACGGGGCGACTCGGCGGCGGGTCCATCGCGTAGTAGCGGCGACGACTCCGACCTGATGGGGATTCCCGTGCTGCGAAAGCCAGTAGGCGCCTTCGTTCTGACCGCCATCGTCCTCGCCGCCGCCTCCGGCTGCTCCTGGTTCCAAGGCGAGGAGGAGGGCCTCGACATCGCGGCCTACGACGACCGCATCACCGAGATGTACAACGAGAGCAACCGCCTCAAGGCCGAACTGGACGCCGCCGAGACCCGGATCGTCCAGGACTGCCTCGAAGCGCAGGGCTTCGAACTCCACGACCCCGCCGAGTTCGAGAGCTTCGTGCCGACCGAGCGCGAGACCTTCGTCGGCGGCGCGCCGCACGAGGACTTCCTGCCCGAGGTCGCGGACGCCGAGCGCCGGGGCTTCTGGCACTGGACCGCGGTCCCCGGCGCCCAGGAAGCCGAACCCGAACTGTACGGCGAATGGCTCATCGAGCAGGAGGCGTTCCTGACCGAGTCGTTCTCGGCCGGGTTCGCCGAGGAGATGGTCCAGGGCATGGCGGGGGAGGAGACGGAGCTCGACGAGTTCTACCTGCAGGAACCCGAGGATCAGTTCGCCTGGTACACCGCGTACGCGGGCGAGGACTGGGCCGCTTACCAGTACCCGGAGCTGACGGGCGCGGAAGAGGACGGCGGCGACGAGTCCTTCGGCGCGCCGCGTCCCGAAGGCTGCTACCTCGAGATGGTCGAAGCCGTCTACGGCGAGCTCACGCCGGTCGAGAACGAGGAGGACGGCTTCACCGACTGGATCGCCCGCCCCGAAGCGCCGGCCGGTGACGGGCAGGCGCTGCACGAGCGGTACCAGGAGCGGATGGACGACAGCGGCGCCGAATCCGACCTCCTCGACTGCCTCGACGAGCGCGGCGCCGCCGGCTGGGAGTTCGAGTCCGGCCGCCTCCAGGTCCGCGAGTACCTGGTGGCCGCGGGCGAACTCGCGGTGACCGACGACGGCGGTTCGACCGACGGCCCCTGGCCCGAGATCCCGGCCGAGACCCCCGCCGTGGACGACGTCGCCGGCTGGCTCGCGTTCGAGCGGGCGCTGGCGGTCGACTTCGCCGAGTGCGGCGACGCATCCGGCTACGGGGAGGCCGCCGACGCGGCCTGGGCGCAGGCGCAGCTGCGGTACTACCTCGACATCGAGGACGAGACGTACGCGTGGCAGGAGGAGATGAAGGGGTACCTCGAGCAGGCCCAGGAGGTCATCGGGGAGTGACCCCCGGCTCGCCCCAAGGGCTGAGGAACACGTATGTGACCGTCGGGTAGCGCTCGCGCAGGCGGGCCTCGAGCTCGCGGCAGCCGCGCTCGATCGCCTCGCCGGTGGCGCTGTCGCGGAAGTCGATCTTCGCGGCGATCATCACCGAGGTCGGGCCGAGCTGGAGGGTCAGCAGGTCCAGCACGGCCGCGATGTCCTCGCCTGCCTCGAGCTCGGCGCGGACGGCCTCGCGGAAACGCGGCGGGAGGCTCTTCCCGATCAGGAGCGAGATGTTCGCGTGGCCCAGCACCACGGCGACCGCGAGCAGCAGCACGCCGATGAGGATCGAGGCGGCCCCGTCGTACAGCGGGTCGCCGGTGGCCTCGGTGAACAGCAGGCCGGTCGCGGCCAGGCCGAGGCCGATGAGCGCCGCGAGGTCCTCGAGGAACACGGCCTTCAGACTCGTGTCGGGGGTGTGGCGCAGGAGCGTCCTCGGGCTCACCGACCACCGCTTCGACTCGCCGCGCAGCTGCACGACGGTCCGCGCGAAGGAGATCGCCTCGAGGACGAACGAGATGCCCAGGACCATATAGGACAGCAGGTGGTCGTCCGCGGGTTCGTCGTGGAGGGAGTGGAAGCCGTGCGTGATCGAGAACAGGCCGCCCGCCACGAATGTGAACGCCGCCGCGAGCGCGGCCCACAGGTACGCGGTGCTGCCGTAGCCGAAGGGGTGCGCCGCGTCCGGGGCCTTGGCGCTGTTGCGCAGCGCGACGTAGAGCATCATCTCGGTGACGGTGTCCGCCATCGAGTGCGCGGCCTCCGAGACCATCGCCGCCGATCCGCCGAGGACGCCGGCGATGAGCTTCGCGATCGTGATGCCCAGGTTCATGAGAGCGGCGACGAGGACGGTCAGGACGCTCGCCGAGTTGACCTCCGCCGCTTGATCGCTCACGGATTCGAGCCTAGGCGAGCCGGGCGGGGCGCGGTGCGATTGGGCGCCAACGGGCGCTGAGACGGGGTCGGCGCCACGGCGGCCGGCCGACGCGAAAGGGCCGGGCGCGGTCCTCCCGCGCCCGGCCCCGCCGGCGGCCTAGCCTTCGGCGTTCTCGTCCAAGTAGCCCCATTCGCCCACGTTGTAGAAGACCCGCATGGTGGTCGCCCAGTTGTCGCGCACGTTCACGACGTCCCGGTTGACCATGACCAGCTGCGGGGTCCACGCCAGCGGCAGCTGCACCGCGTGGTCGAGGGAGATCTGCGCGGCCCGGTTGTTGAGCTCGGCGGCCTTGTCGCGGTCGAGGGTGGTGGCGAGCTCGGCGACGATGGCGTCCACTTCGTCGTCCTGGAAGCCGGTGTGGTTGCCCTCGCCCCAGTAGTCGGCGGCGGAGGACGCGAAGAGCGGGGTCTCGATCCAGGAGAAGAGGATGAGGTCCCAGTCGCGGGCCTCGAGCACCGTGTTCAGCTCCCCGCCGGGGATGGGGTCGGTCTTGACGTCGATGCCCAGGTCGCCGAGGTAGGTGATGACGAGGTCCTGGATGATCGGCGTGAAGGCCTCGCCTTCGATGCCGGTGCGGAAGCGCAGCGAGACGGGCTCGCCCTCGGGGGTGAGGAGCGCGTCGCCGTCCCAGGTGTACCCGGCTTCGGTGAGGATCGCGCGGGCCGCCTCCTGGTCGCCCGAGCCGAGGCCGGAGTCGCCGATCTGGTCGGTGTGGTACTCCGAGCCGGGGCGGAAGAGCACGTTGGTCATGGTCTCGGTGTCCTCGAACGCGGTGCCGTAGGCGCGGGCGTTGATCTCATCGGCGTTGATCGCGGTGAAGACCGCGCGGCGCAGCGGTTCCTCGGCGAGAAACGGGTTGTCGAAGTTCGCGTCGATGTGGGACCAGCCGGACTGCGGCGCGACGCTGTACTTCAGTTCGGGGTCGGCGGCGAGCTGGTCGAGGATCTCGGGGTCGAAGCTGGCGGGCGCGGCCCCGTCGACGGTGCCCTGGCGCAGCTCGGTGGCCATGGCGTCGGCGCCTTCGATGTACTTGAGCGTCAAGGAGTCGAGCGTGGACTGCTGGGAGCCGGTCCACTCGGGGTTCGGCACGTACTTCGCGTAGTCGCCGAGCGCGCCTTCGACCATTTTGAACGGTCCGGCGCTGTAGTCCAGCGGCGGGTTCTCGGAGAAGTCGGCGACGGACGCGGCCATGACCTCGGGGTCGGTGCGCCAGTCGGCGTGGCCGCGGGCCTCGGCGATGTGCGCGGGGTGGGTGATGACCTGCGCGGCGTACCACTCGGCGTCGAGGTAGCCGTCCTGGTAGGTGACGACGATCGTGTCGCCCTCGCCCTGCTCGATCGAGGCGATGTGGGAGCCGTACTCGGTGGCGGGGGTGCAGCCGGCGCACTGGGCGTCGTCGGTGGAGGTGGCCTTCCAGTGCCAGAGGAAGTCGTCGAGGCCGATCGGGGTGCCCTCGCCCCAGGTGGCCTCGGGCTTGAGATGGTAGGCGACGGTGAGGGGGGCTTCCGAGAGGAGTTCGGGGCCTTCGGAGTAGATGCCGTCGTTGTAGTGGATCTCGCCGTTCTGGTCGTAGGTGAAGACCGTGGGGCGCAGGGGTTGGTTGATGATCGATGTGGAGAGGCTGGAGCCGTAGATGTCGGCCTGGCCCCAGGCCTCCCATTTGCCGCCGACGGCCCAGACGAGGTCGCCGCCTTCGGCGCGCGGCCCGGAGTTGCACGTGGTCGGTTCGGTGAGGCAGTCCTCGAAGCCGACGCCGGTCTCGGCGGGTTCCTCACCGCCGCAAGCGGTCAGAACGAGGATGAGGGCGGCGGCGGTGGCGGCGAGGGCGGTGGCTCGGCCGCGTAGCTTTTTGGGCATAGCAGGCTCTTTCGCGTTATTCAGGGGGAAGTTCTTACAGGCGACATCACACCATATTGCCGTCTGAAATGGAACTCTAGTAAAACGATAGGAATACTAGCTTCTCGGCGCGGCAACCGCCAACATCGTCCGGTCATCCCATCGCCTTCGCGTCGAAATCGTTATCCGTCACATCTATCCAACCCTTTATCTATGGGTTAGATTTTGCCTTGTCTTAACTCGCGTCGGCGGCCCGCCGGCGTCCGAACCCCCACACCGCAAGGAGGCGGAAGACATGGTGGACAAGGCTTATTGGCGAAGGGGCGTCGCCCTCGGCGCCACGGCGCTGCTCGGCGCGGCGGCCCTGGCCGCGTGCGGCGGAGGCGAATCCGGCGACGACGGCACCCTGAAGATGGTCGTCTGGGGCGGGGACCTCGACAAGGAGACCTACCAGGCCCGCATCGACCTCTTCGAGGCCGAGAACCCCGACACCAAGATCGAGCTGCAGCTCATCCCCTCGGACCAGTACGCCCAGAAGGTCCAGACGATGATCGCCGGCGGCGACGGGCCCGACATCATGCAGGTCGCCGAGAACGTCAACTCCTACTCGTCCAAGAGCCAGCTCCTGCCGCTCGACGAGTACATCGACGAGTCCGGCCTCAACATGGAGGAGCGCTTCGGCCCCGTCGGCTCGCTCTACACCTACGAGGACAAGACCTACGCGATCCCGGACCGCTCCGGCGCGATGATCCTGTACTACAACAAGGACCTCTTCGACGCGGCCGGCGTCGAGTACCCGACCGCCGAGTGGACCCAGCAGGACGCCCAGGCGGCCATGGAGAAGCTGACGATCCCCGGCGAGCAGTGGGGCTTCTCCGGCGCGGGCTGGTGGGCCCAGTGGTGGAGCTTCGCCTACCAGAACGGCGGCCAGATCATCGACGACAGCGGCAAGCCCGCCGTCAACACCCCTGAGGTCGTCGACGCCCTGCAGTGGGCCAACGACCTCCAGTACAAGTACCACGTCGCGCCCACCGCGGCCGAGTACGCGGACATGGGCCCGGACATGGGCGGCGACCCCGCCTTCGCCGCCGGCACCGTCGCGATGAACGCGACCGGCTTCTGGGGCATCGGCGGCCTCCTCGAGTCCGACATCAACTGGGGCATCGCGCCGCTGTGGCGCGGCCAGGAGCAGGCCGTCTCGGCCTTCGGCTCCGGCCTCTCCATCACCCGCGACAGCGAGAACCCCGAGAAGGCCTTCGAGGCCATCGACTTCCTCACCGACACCGCGGCGCAGGAGGTCATCATCGACAAGGCCCAGGACGTCCCGGCCAACATCCAGGTCCAGCAGTCCGACGCCTTCCTCAAGCCCGAGTGGGCCCCCGAGGGCCTGAACATGGGCGCCTTCGGCGAGTCCTCCAGCTTCATCTTCCGCGCCCCGTTCATCCCGGAGTGGAACGAGATGCAGGCGACCTTCGACGACAACCTCGGCACCTTCTGGAACGAGGGCGGCGACGCCAAGACCGAACTCGACAAGATCCAGACGCAGCTCGAGTCGGTCATCGAGTAGGGGACACAACCCAATGTCGTCGAACGTCATCGGCGAAGCCCCCGGCGCGGCGCGCTCTGCGCGCCGCGCCGGCCGGCGCCGCCCCCCCAAGATGTCCCGCCCCCGCAAGAAGGAAGC
>NZ_JAGFNP010000001.1:237545-549971 GCF_017592475.1 Glycomyces niveus
GGCCCAAAACCAATTTTCTTGCCTCCCGCCTGGGGCCCCCCCCGGGGGGGGGGGGGGCGGGCCCCCCCCGCCGGCGGGCGCCGCCCCGCCAAGATGTCCCGCCGCAGCAAGAAGGAAGCGCTGTACTTCTGGCTCTTCATCTCGCCGTGGCTGATCGGATTCGTCGGGTTCCTGCTCGGCCCCATGATCGCCTCGGTCTACATCTCGCTGACCGAATGGGACTCGTTCACCCCGCCCGAATGGGTCGGGCTGGAGAACTACAAGGAAGCGCTCACCGAGGACCCCGTCTTCTGGAAGGCCCTCTGGAACACCTTCTACTACGCGGCCATCTCGGTGCCGCTGGGCCTGGTCATCGGCACCTGGCTCGCCAACCTGCTCAACAAGCGGGTGCAGGGGCGCAAGCTCTTCCGCACCTTCATCTACCTGCCGACGCTCGTCCCGCTCGTCGCGACCGCGATGGTCTTCAAGATGGTCCTCGCGCCCTCCGGCCCGCTCAACGACCTGCTCGGCTGGTTCGGCATCTCGGGCCCCGACTGGCTCCTCGACGAGACCTGGGTCAAGCCCGCCCTGATCGTGCTCTCCGCGTGGGGCGCGGGCGGCGCCACGGTGCTCCTGCTCTCGGCCATGAACGGCATCCCGCGCGAGCTCTACGAAGCCGCCGAGATCGACGGCGCCGGATCGTTCCGCCAGTTCTGGTCGGTCACGTTCCCGCAGATCACCCCGGTGATCTTCTTCAACCTCATCATGGGCCTCATCGGCTCGTTCCAGATCTTCTCGCAGGTGTACATCCTCACCGCGGGAGGCCCGGACAACGCCAGCCAGATGATGGTGCCGCTCCTGTTCGAAGAGGCCTTCGGCTTCTACCACTTCGGTTACGCCTCGGCCGTGGCCTGGCTGCTGTTCGTGGTCATCATGCTCTTCACCGCGGTCGCGTTCCGCACGTCCCGCAAATGGGTGTTCTACGAGACGGAGGTGCGGTAATGGCCATCGCCGCCCAGATCCCCGCGACCGACGACGAGCCGGTCGGCAAGGGCCCCAAGAAGGACCAGGCCGACCACGCGCAGCGGCGCCTCTCGGTCTTCAAGGCCTCGCCGGCCACGTACGCGGTCCTCATCGTCGTCTCGGCGCTGTTCTTCGTGCCGTTCATCCTGATGATCTCGATCGCGCTCGCCAGCGACCAGACCAGCGCCGCGAACGCGTTCACGGTCTTCCCGACCGAGTTCACCTGGACGAACTTCACCGACGTGTTCACCGCGACCGGGCTCCCCGTGGGACGGTTCATCACCAACTCGGTCCTCATCGCCACGCTCTCGGCGGTCGGCCAGGTGCTGTCGTCCTCGCTCGTCGGCTACGCCTTCGCGCGGCTGCGGGCCCCCGGCAAGGGCGTCATGTTCATGATCGTCCTCGCCACCATGATGATCCCCGCGCAGATCACGATGATCCCGCAGTTCCTGCTGTTCAAGGAGCTCGGCTGGGTCAACACGTACCTGCCGCTGATCATCCCGAACTTCTTCTCCAACGCCTTCAACGTGTTCCTGGTGCGGCAGTTCGTCTCCCGCATCTCAGGCGAGCTCGACGAGGCGGCCCAGGTCGACGGCCTCGGCTACTTCGGCGTCTACCGCCGGATCATCCTGCCGATGATGTGGCCGATCCTCACCGCGATCGCGATCTTCACGCTGACGCACGCGTGGGGCGACTTCATGGGCCCGCTCATCTACCTCAACGCCGAAGCGCAGATGCCGCTCGCCCTCGGCCTGCAGTACATGACCTCCACCAGCAACTCCCTGCAGCTGCCGCCGTGGAACCTCGTCATGGTCGGATCGATCATCCTGACCCTGCCGATGATCGTCATCTACTACCTCGGCCAGAAGTACCTGTACGAAATGAACCTCCAAGGTGGAAGTGCTGGTGTGAAGTGACTGATCTGTCCACCGCGACCGTCCGGCTCGGACGCTCTGGGCTCGTCCTCGACGACCGCGAGGAGACGCTGCTGTGCGCGTCGCTGTTCTACTTCCGGCTCCCCCGCGAAGTGTGGGAGGCGCGGCTCGCGCAGGTGCGCGCCACCGGTTACCGCGCGATCGACGTCTACCTCCCGTGGAACTTCCACGAGACCGCCCCGGGCGCATGGGACTTCGAGGGCCGCCGCGACGTCGGCGCGTTCCTCGACCTCGCCCACGCCGCCGGCCTCGCCGTCATCGCCCGCCCCGGCCCGTACATCTGCTCCGAATGGGACGGCGGCGCGCTGCCGTCCTGGCTCGCGCTCGAAGACGGACTGCAACTGCGCCAAGCGGAACCGAAGTTCCTCGCGCAGGTCGGCCGCTGGTTCGACCAGGCCATGCCGATCCTCGCCGAGCGCCAGTGGGGCCGCGGCGGCAGCGTGGTGGCCGTGCAGCTGGAGAACGAGCTCGACTTCTTCGACACGCACGACCGCCACGCCTACCTCACCGCCCTGCGGGACATGGCGCTCGGCCACGGCATCGACGTGCCGCTCGTCGCCTGCGCCGGGCAGGGCGACCTCATCGGGGCCACCGGCGGGGTCGAGGGCATCGCCCCGGCGTTCAACTTCTACCCCGACGACCGCTCGCCGTTCGTCGAGGCCGAAGTGCGCCGGTACGCCGACCTCGTGGGCGCCGAGGGGCTCCCGCTCCTCGTCACCGAGACCAACCGGGCGCACACCACGCTCCGGCGCCTCATGGCCAGCGGCGCGACCCTCCTCGCCCCCTACCTCCAGGCCTCCGGCTACGACTTCGGGTACACGCCCTCGACCGGCAACTGGGGCGACCCCGGCGGGTTCATGACCCACGACTACGACTTCGGCGGCTACCTGTCCCCGGTGGGCGAGGCCCGCGCCGAGTCGGCCGAGGCCCGCGTCCTCGCGGCCCTCGCCCGCACCCTCGGCCCGGCCCTGGCCCGCGCCACGACCGTCGAGGCCCACGGCATCAGCGCGGACGTGCCCACCAGCGCGTCCCCGTCGCAGCTCGTCCTGGACGGCGGCGGCACGCTGACCGGCGTCCCGAACCTCGGCGACGAACCGGGCACGGCCACCGTCGACGGCGTCTCGATCGCCCTGGCGCCCTTCTCGTGCGCGCTGGTCCTGCGCGACCTCCCGCTCGGGGGCTACGGCCTGCCCGGCACCCTGAAGTTCGCCTCGGCGGACCTCGTGGGCGCCGACGGCGGCCTCGAGTTCGCCTCCCGCGTCCCGAGCACCATCGTGCTCGAAGGCGCCGGCGGCGTGCAGGCCGTCGAGGTCGACGCGCCCCAGCGCGGCGGCTCGGTCGTCACCGAAGTCGCCTCCGGCCGGGACCGCTGGACCGTCGTGGTCCACCACCCCGAGGACGTGGCCGCGCCCGACGGCACCCCCGGCGTCATCTCCCCGGCCCTGCCCGAACCCGAGAGCCTCACCGCCGCGACCCGTCTCGACCTCGAGACCCGCGCCGGCGAGACCACGGCGCACGAACTGCCCCCGACCTCGGAGGCCGTCGGCGTCTACCGCGGCCGCACCCACTACGCGGCCTCGGTCGCGGGCGCGACCGAACTGCTCATCGAGGGCGCGGGCGACATCGTCGACCTCGCGCTCGACGGCACCGCGCTGCCGAGCTTCGCGCGCTTCGGCGCCACGGTGCGCGTCCCGGTCGACGGCGCCTCGCGGCTCGAAGCGACCGTGGAGACCTGGGGCCACGCGAACTTCGACGACTCGCGCCTGCCCGGCCTCGCGATCGGGTCGCTGCGCGGCCTCGGCCGCGTCTGGTCGATCGCCTCGAGCGAGGACGTCGCCTCACTGTGGACCGTCGACGGCGGCGCGCAGTGGGCCGGCGACCCCGCCCCCGTGCGGACCCTCGCGGGCTGGAGCAGCACCCGGATCGGACGACCGGCCACGTACCGGCGCGCCCTGCCCGTGGACGGCACCAGCCACTACGCGCTGCACCTCGCCGGGCTCCAGACCCCGGTCGAGATCACCGTCGACGGCGAATCGAGCATCGTGAGCCCGAACAATCCCTGGGTCCACTTCGGTCCCGATGAAGGCCGCGAGGTCGCGATCACCATGGCGCACTGGCCCGTCGACGGCGGCGGTGCGACGCTCCTGCGCCTCGAGGCTGTGCGAGACTGGCAGGTCGAGGCGCAGGCCGACCACGCCCTCCTGGCGCTGTCCGCGAAGGACAGCACCGGGACCGTGATCGAGCTGCCGCTCGAACTCGAAGCGGGGGAAGAGGTCTGGCTCGACGTGCCGGTCCCGGCCGGCGGCCGGTCCCTGCGGTTCGAGGGCGGGCAGGTGCGCGTCAGCGCGTTCGCGAACGGCGAACTGCTGGGGCGCGTGTGGCTCGACGACGCCGCCCGCCCGAAGTTCACCGGCGGGGACCCCGGGCGACTGTGGATTCCGGGATCATGGAACACCGGCGCGGTGCGCCTGCTGGTCCACGGCACCGCCGGCGGCGACCGGCCGCGCCTCGCGCGCGTCACCGCCGCCGCCTCCCCGGAATAGCACCCAACCAGGAGTCCACATGGCCGTCACCAGGCGCACCTCGCGCGACATCCGCAGCGAGTCGCGGCTCGACGTGCTGCACGCGCTGCTGGCGGCGGGCGAGGCGAGCCGCGGCGACCTGGCCGCCGAGACGGGCCTGAGCAACGCCACGGTCGCGACCGTGGTGAGCGACCTGCTCGAAGGCGGCATCGTCACCGAGGCCCGCCGCACCGGCGGGCGCATCGGGCGGCCGACGACCACGCTGCGGCTCAACGGCAGCCGCGGCCGGATCGTCGGCGTCGACGTCGCCGAGACGTACGTGCGGGCGACCGTGTTCGACTCGGCGCTCGACGAGCTCGCCTCCGCCGAGGTGGCGACCGACGAGCACCACGACGACCACGACTCCATCGCCGACGCCATCGTGGAAGCCCTCGACCGCGCTCTCGAACAGAGCGCGGCCGGGGGCGCCCCGGCGGGCCGCGACGACGTGCTCGGCGTGGGCATCTCGCTCCCCGGCGGCATGCAGCGCCGGGCCGAGGTCGCCGTCGTGGTGCCGAACGCGCCGTGGCTCCACGTCGACCGCCTCCGCGAGCGCATAGGCCTGCCCATGGTCGTCGACAACCCGCTCAAGGCCATCGCCACCGCCGAACTCTGGTTCGGCGCGGGCCGCCGCCACAAGAGCATGATCACCGTCAACCTCGGCACCGGCGTGGGCGCCGGGATCGTCCTCGAAGGCACGATCCTGCGCGGCGCCCAGAACGGCGCGGGGGAGTGGGGCCACAGCCTCCTCGCCCTCGACGGCCGCAAGTGCCGCTGCGGGCGCATGGGCTGCGTCGAGGCCTACGTGGGCGCGGCGGGCATCCAGCAGACGCTCGCCGCGATCGCCCCCGAGCACCCGCTGTCGTCGGTGCCGATGCAGCGGGAGTTCATCGGGGCGCTCGCGGCCGCGCTCGAACCGCCCGCGCACCCGGCGCTGGCCGAGACGCTGGAGCTCACGGCCCGGTACCTCGGCTCGGCGATCGCGGACCTGTGCGCGATCGTCAACCCCGAGATGATCACCCTGACCGGGTGGACGGCGTGGGCGCTGGGCGACCATCTCGTCCCGGCCGTGCGCCGCCGCGTGCTCGAGGAGGCCCCCGGCGACTCCGCCGCCGACCTCGCCATCGAGGTGTCCACGGTGCGCGGCAACTCGGTCGCCACGGGCATCGCCACGATCGCGTTGGAGCGCTTCCTCGGCGACGTGGGCCTCGTGACCACCCGGGTGCCCACCGCCATCTGACTCGCACCGTCGTTCGGGAAGCACTGTCGTTCGGGAGGCACTGTCGTTCGGGAGGCACTGTCGCACCCGGATGCGACACTGCGGGCATGGAGAAGTACGACGTCAAGAAGGCCCACAAGCAGCTGTACTCGCCGCCGCGCAACGCGTTCGCGGTCGTGGAGGTGCCCGAGTTCCGGTACCTGGCGGTGGACGGCAAGGGCGACCCGAACACCGCCGACTCGTACGCGCAGGCCGTCGCGGCCCTGTACGGGACGGCGTACACCCTCAAGTTCGCGAGCAAGAAATCCCTCCAACGGGACTTCGTGGTCGCCCCCATGGAGGGGCTGTGGCGCGCCGACGACCCGGCCGTGTTCCTCACCCGCGACAAGGGCGCGTGGGAGTGGACCATGATGATCAGCCAGCCGGAGTGGATCACCGAGGAGATGGTCGTGTCCGCCGCGGGCGAGGCCGCCGCCAAGCACCCCAACCCGGCCTTCGACGGGCTGCGGTTCGTGGCCTTCACCGAGGGCCTGTCGGTCCAGACCCTGCACATCGGCTCATACGACTCCGAGACGCCCGTGCTGCAGCGCCTTCACGAGCACTACCTGCCGTACAACAAGCTCGCCTTCAACGGCGACCACCACGAGATCTACCTCAGCGACGCCCGCCGCACCGCCCCGGCCAAGCTCAGGACGATCCTGCGCCAGCCGGTCAAGCGGGTGGAGTGAGCCGCCGGTCCCGGGGGTACCCCCGGGGCATGAAGTCACCGCTGGTCATGCCCGAGTCCTACTGGATCTCCTCGACCGAGGAGACGCACTACCCGGAGGTCGAAGGCCCGATCCGGACCGAGGTCGCCGTCGTCGGCGGCGGCATCACCGGCCTGTGCACCGCGTGGGAGCTCGCCCGCGCGGGCCGCTCGGTCGCCGTGGTCGAGGCCGACAGGATCGTCGCGGGCACCACCGGCAACACCACGGCCAAGCTCACCGCGCAGCACGGCAGCATCTACGCGCATCTGCGCGAGGCGTTCGGCGCCGACGCGGCCCGGCAGTACGCGGCCTCGCAGACGGGCGCGATCGAGCACGTGGCCGCCGTCGCCGAGGAGCTGGGGATCGACTGCGAGCTCGAGCGCGCGCCCTCGTTCGTCTTCACCGGTGCCGAGGACGGCGTCAAGAAACTGCGCAAGGAGGCCGAGGCCGCCCGCGACGCCGGCCTCGACGCCTCGTTCACGACCGAGACCGGCCTCCCGTTCGACGTCGCGGGCGCGGTCCGGGTCGAGGACCAGGCGCAGTTCCACCCGCGCCGGTTCCTGCTCGCGCTCGCCCAGGACCTGACCGCGCAGGGCGCGGCGATCTTCGAGCATTCGCGCGTGACCGGCCTCGAGACGAAGGACGGTGTCCACGTGCTCGAAGTCGCCGGCGGCGAGGTCCAATGCGAGCAGGTCGTGATCGCCACCCAGTTCCCGGTGATCGACCGGGTCAAGCTCTTCGCGCGCCTCACGCCGCGCCGCGAGCTCGTCGTGGCCGCCCCGATCGCCGCGTGCGCCGACCCCGGCGGGATGTACCTCACGTACGACGACAACCTCCGCTCGGTGCGCACCGCGCCGTACGGCGAGGACCGGCGGCTCCTCATCGTCACCGGCGAGAAGTTCACGCCCGGCGACCCCGACACCACCGGGCGGCTCGACCGTCTGAGCACTTGGGCCACCGAGCACTTCGACATCGGCGGCATCGAATACCGCTGGGCCGCGCAGGACTTCACGACCACCGACCGCGTGCCGTTCGTCGGCGCCCTGTCCGGCGAGGACGGCGTCTACGTCGCCTGCGGTTTCGGCGGCTGGGGGATGACCAACGGCGTCGCCGCCGCGCGGACCATCGCCGACACGATGGCGGGCTCGCCGCCGCCGTGGGCCGAGCTGTTCGGCCCCGGTCGGTTCCACCTCCTCAAGGAGGCCGGCCGCCTCGCCACCTCGGGCGCCAAGGTCGTGGGGCACTTCCTCGGCGACCGCCTCCCGCACGCCGCCCCGTCCGACCCGGACGAGCTCGAGCCCGGCCAAGGCGCGGTCATGCGCCTCGACGGCGGACTGCGGGCCGTCTACCGCGACGAGGACGGCGGCCTGCACGTCGTCTCGGCCACCTGCATGCACATGGGCTGCATCGTGGGCTTCAACGACGCCGAGCGCACCTGGGAGTGCCCGTGCCACGGCTCGCGGTACGCCACCAGCGGCGCCGTCCTGCAAGGCCCCACGACGAAGCCCTTGGAGCCGCACCCGCACCACTGAGCGGTGACCGGGTTCATTTTGCCGTCCGCGCCCGATCGGTATAGTTTCGGAAATTAGCGAAATGCCGAAAGGCGGTGGACGTGCTCGACGAGTGCAAGGCCCTCTCCAACGAGACGCGCCTGCGAATCCTCAACTGGCTCAAGGACCCCGAGGCCAACTTCCCGTGCGGTGACACCGCCGAGCTCGGCGTCTGCGTCGGGCTCATCCAGCAGAAGTCGGGCGCCTCGGCCTCCACGGTCTCCGCGCACCTCGCGATCCTCCAGCGCGCCGGGTTCCTCCAGGCCACCAAGCGCGGCCAGTGGATCTACTACCGCCGCGACGAGGAGCGCATCCGCGCGTTCACCGCAGACCTCCACAGCAGTCTCTAAGGAAGGCACCGAACATGGCCGTAGCCCTGTCGATCCTCGACCTGGCGCCGATCGCGCCGGGCCGGTCCGCGCGCGAGAGCCTCGCGGCGAGCGTCGAACTCGCCCGGGCCGCCGAACGCAGCGGCTACACGCGGGTCTGGTACGCCGAGCACCACAACATGCCGACCATCGCCTCCAGCGCCACGAGCGTCGTCATCGGGCACGTCGCCGAGCACACCGACACCATCCGCCTCGGCGCGGGCGGCATCATGCTGCCCAACCACTCCCCGCTCGTGATCGCCGAGCAGTTCGGCACCCTCGAGACCCTCTTCCCCGGCCGCATCGACCTCGGCCTCGGCCGCGCCCCGGGCACCGACCGCGAGACCATGCGCGCCATCCGCCGCGACGCGACCTCCGCCGACACGTTCCCGCAGGACGTGCTCGAACTCCAGGCCTACCTCAAGGGCGAGTCGCGCGTCCCGGGCGTCCAGTCCGTGCCCGTCCCCGAGGGCGAGGTGCCGCTCTACCTCCTGGGCTCCTCGCTGTTCGGCGCGCAGCTCGCCGCCCAGCTCGGCCTGCCCTACGCGTTCGCCTCCCACTTCGCGCCCGACGCCCTCTTCGAGGCCGTCGCCGCCTACCGCGAGGAGTTCCGTCCCTCCGAGCAGCTCGCCGCCCCGTACGTCATCGCGGGCGTGAACGTCTTCGCCGCCGAGAGCCGTGAGCAGGCCGAGGCCCAGCGCGAGACCGCCTACCGCAACCGCGCCCGCGGCTTCATCTCCCGCGGCGGCCAGGGCCGCGAGTACACCGATGCCGAGATCGACGCGTTCCTCGCCTCCGCCGGCGGCCGCCAGCTCACCGCCATGACCAAGTACACCGCCACCGGCACCGCCGAGGACGTGCGCGCCTACCTCGAGGACTTCGCCGCGAAGGTCCGCGCCGACGAGCTCATCACCGCCCACTACGCCCCCGAGGTCCCCGAACGCATCCGCTCGGTCGAACTCACCGCCAAGGCCATGATCCGCTGACGCGAAAAGGGGTCCGGCGCGAACGCCGGACCCCTCATGCTGGCCCGCGTGCAGGACCTGATATCAGCCGTCACGGCTCGCGACTGGCGTGAACCGGCACCTCAATTGCCCCAACTTGCGCGGGATTGCCGCAAGGCAAGCCGTGAGCAGTCCGTGATCGCCTCGCGACCGAAGGGTACGAGCGGCTACTCGAGGCGGCCCGGACCGGGGCGTGCAAGAAGCGTCTGGCGGTCGAGTTCGGCATCAGCCGCCGCTGCATCGAACGGATGATTTCGGCCGAAGGATGATCATGAAGTGAACCCTTCTCAGTCTGGGTCTGTCGGGAGCGGGATGCCCAATCGTGCCGACCCGGAATGCTCGCATTACAGGACAAATGCCCGTGCCTTCGCGCAGCGCCCCGAGTCATGGTAATGCTGGAGATGACCGGTTCCAGTGACCGCACACAACTGGCGAGAGGAAAGGGCCGTGGGCGATTCGAAGGCCGGCAGCGACTTCGCCGAGCTGTCACGCAGGGTCCGAGCAGTCGGCCTCATGAGCCACCGCCCCGGCTACTACACGCTCCGGTTCATGCTCGTCGGCGCCGTGTTCGCAGCCTCCTGGACGGGCTTCGTGCTCATCGGCGACACCTGGATCCAGATGCTCATGGCCGTGTTCATGGCCATCGTGAGCGCCCAGGTGGCGCTGCTGGGCCACGATCTGGCCCACCGTCAGGTCTTCCGGGGTCGCGCCGCCACTGAGCGGGCGGGCTGGTTCACCGGCAATCTGGCCAACGGCATGGGTTACGGGTGGTGGACCGAGAAGCACAACCGCCACCACGCCAACCCCAACCACGAGGAGCTCGACCCGGACGTCTCACCGGGCTTGTTCGTGTGGACGGAGCGTCAGGGGCGCGCTGCCCAAGGCGTGAGCCGGTTCTTCATCAAGTACGAGGCGCAGCTGTTCTTCCCGGCCCTGCTCTTCGAGGGCTTCAACCTCAACTGGTCGGGCATCAGATCGGTCCTCACACCGGGCCTCAGGAACCGAGGCGTGGAGGCGGTGCTGCTCGCGGCGCACTTGGCCGCCTATCTCACGGCCGTGTTCCTGGTGCTCTCACCCGGCAAGGCGATCGCGTTCATCCTGGTACACAAAGCAGTCTGGGGCGTGTACATGGGCTCGGTCTTCGCCCCCAACCACAAAGGAATGCCGACGCTGACGGGCGACACCGAGCTGGACTATCTGCGCAAGCAGGTGCTGACCTCCCGGAACGTCAAGGGCGGCTGGTTCACCAACTTTGCCCTCGGCGGCCTGAACTACCAGATCGAGCACCACCTGTTCCCCGGTATGCCGTCGGTGCACCTGGGACGGGCTCAGCCGATCGTGCGCGACTTCTGCGCCGAGAAGGGCATCCCTTATCGCGAGACCGGCCTGATCCAGTCCTGGCGCGAAGCCCTTGCCCAGCTGCACCGCAACGGCGAACACCTGCGTCATCCTCCGCAAGGGCGCGCCACGTCCTCGGCCGGATGAGGCGGTATCGGATCGGTACGGCCATCGGGCTAGCGGTGCACTCACCGCAGTGCGGACCTGCCGCGTTCGGGCAGCCCGGCCGCGGCGTGTGTCAGGGCCTTCCTCGCCCCCTCCACGCGGCCGTCGCACGATGCAGGAGTGTCTCCGGCTTTCGGCGACGGCTGATCTGCACCATGACTATGGCGACCGCCGCGATCCCGACCGCTACCGACCCGACGAGGAGCGGGAGCGCCGATCGCAGGAGGTCACTTCCGCTGCGATGGCCCTCAGGTCCCTCGTCGTGCCAGTGCTCTGGCGCCGACGGCTCGCCATCGGTCTCTGGGTGCTTCGTCGGTTCGCTCGCTGTGTCCATGGGGCCGTCTCCTCTTGATGCGGGTGTGGAGTCATGCCCCTTGAGGGCGAAGCGAAACCACGCCCTGAACGCACGGACGCTGCGATCAAGCCGAACGGCGGCCGGCGCGACGCCTGATGAGCCCGAAGACGAGGGTGCCGATGAACAGCACGATACCGACGACGGCCAACCAAAGCAGGCCCTCGATAGCGAACCCGAGGATCGCGAGCAGAACCCAGGCGACGATCAAGATCCAAAGAACTGTAGCCATATCCCGATCGTATGCCTGCGAACAGCGCAAATGGCCGGAAAGTGAAACAAACTTTCAACAGCGGAGCGCTCGGCGCTCGGTTCCAGAAATGGCTTCGCTTCCGATCCGTGGCGCTCTCGATGTACACCGGGTCCGTACTGAGGAAGCGCGACCGCAACGAATCCGAAAGATATTCACAAACATGAATAGCGGTGGGTGCTACAGGGATCGAACCTGTGACCACCTCGTTGTAAGCGAGGTGCTCTACCGCTGAGCTAAGCACCCGGAGGGCGCGCGGAAGCGCGCCGAGCCTGAGAAAGGGTACCTGAACGCGGACTTGGGCGCGAGTGCCGGGTGCTGGACGCGTCCCGCATCGTGGGCGCGGGACGAGGCGTGCGGCACAGACCGGAATTCAATGGAAGCTTCAACTGTTGGGGAGTTCGTGGAAAAACTTCGCGTGGACATCTGGTCCGACATCGCCTGCCCGTGGTGCTACGTGGGCAAGGCCCGGTTCGACAAGGCCGTGCAGCAGCTGGAGGGGAAGGTCGACGTCGAGGTCCGTCACCGGTCCTTCGAGCTCGACCCGCACCGCGAGCCGGGCGACACCGCCCCGGTCGTCGACATGCTCGTCAAGAAGTACGGCATGAGCCGCGCCCAAGCGCAGGCCGGCGAGTACCGGCTCAAAGACCTCGCCAAGGCCGAAGACCTCGACTACCAGGCCGAAGGCCGCGACCACGGCAACACCTTCGACCTGCACCGGATCCTCCACCTCGCCTCGGAGCGGGGCCTGGAGGCCGAGGCGTGGCAGGCGTTCTATGTCGCGAACTTCGCCGACGAGGCCTCGATCTTCGACCGCCAGCGCGTGATCGACGTGGCCGTGGGAGCCGGGCTCGACAAGGACGAGGTCGTCGCCGTGCTCGACGAACCCGAGGCCTACCGCGAGGCCGTGCGCGCCGACGAGGCCGAGGCCGCCGCGCTCGGCGCCACCGGCGTCCCCTTCTTCGTCGTCGACGAGAAGTACGGCGTCTCCGGCGCCCAGCCCACCGAGCTGTTCGCCGAGGTCCTCGAGAAGGCTTGGCGCGAAAAGCAACCCGCGATCACCACGATCTCCGGGGCCGAGGACGCCGAGGCGTGCGGCCCGGACGGCTGCGAGATCTAGGACGGGTTCAGGCGTAACTCGCGAAACCCTCACGAACGGGCACCTTCGGGAATATCCTGAGGCGAATTCCGCTCGATCGAGGAGGCGATAGCCATGCCGATGGACCGCGAGACGCAACTCAGGCTGGTGAAACTGCGCGACGACACCGGCGTGCTCTCGCTCTACGTCAACGCCGACCCCCGGCAGGAAGGTTCCACACCGCCCTGGAAGACCCGGCTCGACCAGGGCCTGAAGCAACTGCTCGAATCCGTCGACAACGGCACCCGCTCCGGGCTCGGCCGCCGGCTCGAGGAGATGAAGCTCGACCTCGAGCAGCTCGTCCGTCCCGGCGCGCCCGGGATCGGCCGCGCGCTGTTCGTCGGCCTCGCCAGCGGCCAGACCTACCGCGTCGAGATGCAGACGCCGCTGACCGACCGGATCGCCCTCGCCCCCCGCTCCCACATCGCCCCGATGTTCGGCGCCTGGGCCGAGGGCTCGCCGACCGGCATCGCCGTCGTCGACGGCAAGGGCATGCGCCTGCTCGACAGCCGCTTCGGCAAGTGCGAGGAGGTCTCCGGGCTCCACTTCGAGCTCGACACCGCCGAATGGCGGGTCATGAAGGGCCCCAGCGCCACCCGCAGCGCCTGGGGCGGGCGCGACGGCATCAGCGCGAACAACCAGCACGACCTGTTCGACTACCGCATCGCCGAGCACCTGCAGAAGTTCCTCGCCGCCGCGCACTCCACCCTGGAGGAGCACGTGGCGACGTTCGGCTGGGAGCTGCTGGTCATCTCCGGCGAGCCCGAGCTCGTCGAGGCGTCCACCAAGTCCCTGCACAACGGGTTCAAAGCCCAGGTCGTGCCCTCTCAGCTGGTGCTGAGCCAGTCCACGCCCGCGCAGGTCCAGCAGGCCCTCGCGCCCGAGATCGCGGCGGCGCGGGCGGCCCGCGACGCCCAGTTGATCGCCGAATTCAACGAGTCCCCGCGCAAGACGGTCGCGGGCTCCGAGGCCGTG
Source organism: Glycomyces niveus (assembly GCF_017592475.1). Classification (GTDB taxonomy): domain Bacteria; phylum Actinomycetota; class Actinomycetes; order Mycobacteriales; family Micromonosporaceae; genus Glycomyces; species Glycomyces niveus. Next base: position 251,149 of record NZ_JAGFNP010000001.1, read on the forward strand.
ATCGACGCGCTCCAGGGCGGCCGGGTCGACCGGCTCGTCATGGAGCGCGACTCGGTGTGGAGCGGCCGCCGCATCCCCGACGGGACGGTTCTCGCCGACTCGATCGCGCCGGGGGAGCCCGAGGTCGCCGCGGCGATCGCGGACGCCCAGCTCGGCGAGGCGATGATCGAGATGGCGCTGGCCTCCGACGCGAGGGTGTCGATCCTCAGCGACGGCGTCCGGCTCGACGAGCAGGCGGGCGGGGTCGGCGCGTTCCTGCGCTGGTGACCACCGCTGGAGCCGATAAGTTAGGTTATGCTAACCTTTCTTTGGCAGTACGAACCAGGGCCGCGGGTCTCTCACCTCCCGCGGCCCTGAGCCGTCCCCGGCTTCTTTTATCTCCTGGATCACAAAGCGCCCGTTGGGCTTCCCTTCGGGCGCTCTTTGCCCTACCTTGAATTCATCAGGTGATGAATTAATTGCCTCGCACCCCCAGTGAAGGAGAGCGGCATGTCAACGCAAGCCGAAGTCATCGTCGTCGGAGCCGGGCCCACCGGCCTGCTCCTGGCCGGTGACCTCGCCGAAGTCGGCGTCAACGTCATCGTCCTCGAAGGACGCGGTGAGAAGATCTCGAACCTCTCCCGGGCCTTCGGCGTCCACGCCCGCACCCTCGAGGAGTTCGACGCCCGCGGCCTCGCCGAAGAGCTCATCGCCTACGGCGGCGCGCAGCTACCCGGCATCCGCCTGTTCAACCGCGTCACCCTCCACCTCGCCGACCTCGAGACCCGCTTCCCCTACCTCCTCATGACCCCGCAGTACAATGTGGAGGCAGTGTTGCGGCGCCGCGCCCTCGCCGCCGGGGCCGCGATCCTCTACGACCGCAAGGTGACCGGACTCGAGCAGGCCGGAGGCCAAGTCACCCTGCACACCGAGGCGGGGGACTACACCGCCTCCTACGTCGTCGGCGCGGACGGCGTCAAATCCGCCGTGCGGCAGGCGATCGGCATGCCCTACCCCGGCGAGGCCGTCCTGAAGTCGATCATGCTCGCGGACGTGAAGCTCGCCGAACCGCCCGCCGAGAGCCCCGCCATCCAGGGCATCAACGGCGCCTTCTGCTTCGTCGCCACCTTCGGCGACGAGTACTGGCGCGTCTTCGCCTGGAACTCGGCCGACCAGAAGGGCGACGACGAGCCGATCGAACTCGACGAGGTCAAGGAGGCCGCGCGGCTCGCCTTCGGCACCGACTTCGGCATGCACGACCCCCGCTGGATCTCCCGCTTCCACTCCGACGAGCGCCAGGTCCCGAACTACCGCGACGGCAACGTCTTCCTCGCCGGCGACGCCGCCCACTGCCACTCCCCGGCGGGCGGCCAGGGCATGAACACCGGCCTCCAGGACGCCGCCAACCTCTCCTGGAAGCTCGCCGCCGTCCTCAGGGGCGCCGACCCGGCCCTCCTCGACACCTACAACGGCGAACGCCACCCCGTGGGCAAGGCCGTGCTCCGCTCCAGCGGCGCCATCATCCGCCTCGCCGCCGAGCGCTCGAAGATCAAGGCCGCCATCGGCGGGCTCGCCGCCGCCACCGCCCTGCACATCAAGCCGATCGAGGCCAAGGCGATGGGCATGATCTCGGGCGTCGGCATCCACTACGGACACGAGAAGGGCGAGGACGCCCTCGTCGGCCACCGCGCCAACGACATCGCCCTCGCCGACGGCACCCGCCTCTACGAGGCCCTGCGCGGCGGGAAGTTCGTGGTCCTCGACAGCGCCGAGTCCTACGCGGCCGGCTTCGTGGCCGACGCCGACTCGGCCGCCCCCGACGGCATCGTCAAGATCGTCCGCCCCGACGCCTACATCGGCTGGGCCGGGGAGGACGACCCTGCCGCGATCCGCGCCTACCTGGAGACCTGCGCGGGCAAGAGCTGACACCGGACACCACCACGACGGCGGCGGGCCACCCGGCCCGCCGCCGTCCCCGCGTCCGCCGCTTGAGGACGGTCGGCGGCACCGGGGCGAGGGGCGGGCGTTCCACATGGGGCCGAGGTGCATTCATCGCGTGTTCACCGGTTGAGGGTGTTCGGAACGCGGCATTTGTCGTTGACTTGCCTTCCACCCGGTTTCATCCTGAGATATAGAGGTTCCATGACCACCATCCTCAGTAGACGGAATATCCTCGGTGTTGGCATCGCGGTCGGCGCCACCGCCGTCGCCTCCGGCGCCCTCGCCACCGCCGCCGAAGCCCAGGAGTCCTTCGGCGCCAACCTCATCGGCCCCGCCCGGGGCGACCAGCTCCACCTCATCACCTTCAACCTCCGGTACGAGGGCGGCGACCCCTCGCCCCGCACCTGGGACGAGCGCCGCCCGCTCGTCAAGACCGTCCTGTGGCGCGAGCGCCCCACCGTCCTGTTCACACAGGAGGGCCTGTACGGCCAGAACCAGGACGTCCTCGAAGACCTCAAGGACCACGACTGGATCCACCTCGGCCGCCTCGGCGGCTCCAAGAGCGAGGCCACCGCGGTCTTCTGGGACCGCCGCCGCCTCAAGGCCCTCGAGTACGACCACCTGTGGCTCTCGGACACCCCGCTGCTCATCGGCTCCAAGAACTGGGGCAACAACGTCGTCCGGATGCTCACCTGGGTCCGCTTCCTCGACCTGCGCACCGGCCGGGAGTTCTACGCGGTCAACAACCACTTCGACCACCAGTCCGAGCCCGCCCGCCAGAAGGGCGCGCAGATGAACCTCGACGTCATCGCGCCCTGGGCCGAGGCCGGCGTCCCGGTGGTCTGCGCGGGCGACTTCAACCAGGTCCCCGACACCCCGACCTACACGATCCTCACCGACGGCGGACTCGTCGACACCATGCTCGCCGCCGAGGAGCAGGTGACACCCGTGTACGGCACCTGGAACGGCTGGAATCCCGTCCCCAGCGAGGAAGAGCGGCGCATCGACTGGATCCTCACCACCCCCGACGTGCGGATTCTCAAGGCGGGCGTGAACACCTACGCCAAGGACGGGCGCACACCCTCCGACCACTGGGCGGCGCAGGCGCTCATCGAGCTCCCCTAAACGGTCGGCGGGGCGGCGGCGGCGCGGATATTTTGAGGACATGAACGACGCGCTGATCGCCGCCCCGCCGGGCCACCCGCTCCTGGGCCCCGTCGAGCCGCCGCTGCTGCACGTCATGACCTACAACCTCAAGTCCGCCTCCGGCCGCGCCCCGCACTCCTGGTGGCGCCGCCGCCCCCTCGTGAAGGCCGTCCTCGAGAACGAGCTCCCCTCCGTCATCTGCACCCAGGAAGGCCGCTTCCGCCAACTCCTGGAACTGCGCGAGGACCTCGACGGCTACGACTGGGTCCACCTCGGCCGCGGCGGCGGGTCCCGCAGCGAGGCCACCGCGATCCTCTGGGACGCCGCCCGGCTCTCCCCGCTCGAATACGACCACCTCTGGCTCTCCAAGCACCCCAACGTGATCGGCTCGCGCAACTGGGGCAGCGGCACCATCCGGATGCTCACCTGGGTCCACCTGGAGGACCGCGTGACCGGCAGCCGCTTCTACGTGGTCGACAACCACTTCGACCACCGCTCCGAGAAGGCCCGCCGCAAGGGCGCGGGCATCCTCCTGCGCACTGTCGAACGCTTCCTCGACCCGGTGATCGTCGCGGGGGACTTCAACTGCGGCCCCGACTCCGCGACCTACCGCACCCTCACCGGCGGTGGCCTCGAGGACACCTGGGAGACCGCGGCCGAGCGCGCGACCCCCAACTGGGCCACATACAACCGCTGGCGGCCCGGGCCGGTCGAAGGCCCGACCCGCATGGACTGGATCCTGACCCGGCCGAGCGATGACTGCGGCGTCGAGGTCCACCGGGTCGGCGTGAACGCCTACACCGAAGGCGGCCTGACCCCCTCCGACCACTGGCCGGTCCAGGCCGTGCTCAGACTCGTGCCCCGGCGCGAGCCGCAGCGGGCCCCACACCCAGGAACTCCCGGATCTCGCTGACCGCCGCCCGCCCGGCCCGGTTCGCCCCCACGGTGCTGGCCGTGGGGCCGTAGCCCACCAGGTGCACGCGCGGATCGGCCGCGACCCTGGTGCCGTCCATGACGATGCCGCCGCCGGGACCGCGCAGTTTCAGCGGCGCGAGGTGGTCGAGCGCCGCCCGGAACCCGGTCGCCCACAGGATCGTGTCGACCGGCACGAACCGGCCGTCGTCCCAGCGAAGGCCCTCAGGGGTGATCGCGTCGAACATCGGCGAGCGGACGAGCACGCCCGACTCGCGCGCGGCCCGGATCGCGGGCGTCAGCGGCACGCCCGTGACGCTGATGACCGACTGCGGCCGCAGCCCGCGCCGCACCCGCTCCTCGACCATCGCGACCGCCTCGCGGCCCCGGTCCGGATTGAAATCCCCTGAGCGCCAGCGCGGTTCGCGCCGGGTGAACCAGTGGGTGGACGCGGCGAGCGGGGCGATCTCCATCAGGTGCTGGATCGCCGAGATCCCGCCGCCGACGACGGCGACGCGCCGGCCCTCGAACTCCCACGGCCCGCGGTACTGGGCGGTGTGCAGCTGCCGCCCGTTGAAGTGGTCCTGCCCGGCGTAGCGGGGCCAGAACGGGCGCTCCCAGGTGCCGGTGGCGTTGACGAGCGCCCTGGCGATCCAGGTGCCCTGGTCGGTGACGAGCTCGAGCCGCTTGTCGGGAAGCGAACGCACTGCGGCGACGGAGACGGGTCGGCGGACCCGCAGGTCGAACTCGCGCTCGTAGTCGGCGAAGTACCGGGCGATCACGCCGGAGACCGGGGTGGACGGGTCGGGTTCGGGCACGTCCATGCCCGGCAGCCGGTACACCCCGTTCACGGTCTCGAAGGTCAGTGTGGGCCAGCGGAACTGCCACGCGCCGCCCGCGTGCGGGGCGTGGTCGAGGACGACGAACCCGGTCTCGGGCTCGAAGTGCCGCCGCAGGAAGTAGGCGGCGGAGAGGCCGGCCTGGCCGGCCCCGATCACGGCTACTTCGACTTCGCGCTGCACCTTCAGTGGAACGGTTCCGGCGCGGGCGGGATTCCGCCGGGTGAGCCCCTTCACGCCCGTGCCTTCCCTATGCCTCCGGCGCTGGGAAGGCGTCCTTCATCGTGAAGGCCTCGGGGCTCGGGCCTTTCTCCCGCAAGACGGTGAGCCGCTTCTCGGCGTCCTGGACCGTGGGCCGCTCGCCCGCGGGCACCCACCACAGCGCGGTGACCGCCTCTTTCAGGTGCTCGAACCATTCGCGGCGGCGCTGGAGGAACGGCCGGTGCGCGGGGCCGTAGACGTACTCGCGGAACGCCTCGGGGCCGGTCCACACCGACATGTTGACGATGAGCCATTCGTCGCCCCAGAACCGGAACCCGGTGGCGCCGTCGCCCTCGCCGTCCACGAGCCGCCACACGAAGCCCGGTGCGGCGTCCGCGGCGGCGTTGACCTCCGCGAGGCCGTCCATGAAGTCCTTCATCACCGGCGAATCGAGGGGCGCGCGCATCCGCCCGATGTTCACTTGCGCCAGTTCGTATCCCGCAGTCATGCCCTGAGACTGCCAGCGCCCCGCGCGGGTCGTCAACGCCCGCGCCCGAATCCCAGTCGCAACCCAGTCGACCGGGTTTTCGGTTCAGTCCGCGAGGGGTGTCGGGAATTCGAGGCGGTTGCCGAACGGCGGGGCGCCGCGCGGGTCGCGGTAGCGGGCGTGGTCGGTCACGGTTCCTCTTGGGGGGCAAGGGAAGAGGGGCGGGCCAGCGGCCCGCCCCTCTCATTCGCTCAAGGCGGTTACTCCGCCAGCAGTCCGCGCAGGACGTACTGGAGGATGCCGCCGTTGCGGTAGTACTCGGCCTCGCCCGGGGTGTCCAGGCGGACCACGGCCTCGAAGGTCGTGACGGTGCCGTCGGGGCTCTCGGCGGTCACGGTGACCGTGGCGGGGATGCCGTCGTTGATCGCGGTGACGCCCGCGATCGAGACGGTCTCCTCGCCGGTCAGGCCGAGGCTGTGGTGCGACTCGCCCTCGGGGAACTGGAGCGGCAGGACGCCCATGCCGATGAGGTTCGAGCGGTGGATGCGCTCGTACGACTCGGCGATGACGGCCTTGACGCCCAGCAGGCGGGTGCCCTTCGCGGCCCAGTCGCGGCTGGAGCCGGTGCCGTACTCCTTGCCGGCGAAGACGACCAGCGGGGTGCCCTCGGCGGCGTAGTTCTGGCAGGCGTCGTAGATGGTCGCGACCGGGCCGCCGGCCTGGGTGAAGTCGCGGGTCCAGCCGCCCTCGGTGCCCGGCGCGAGCTGGTTGCGCAGGCGGATGTTCGCGAAGGTGCCGCGGACCATGACCTCGTGGTTGCCGCGGCGCGAGCCGTAGGAGTTGAAGTCCTTCGGGCTGACGCCCTGGGCCTTCAGGTACTCGCCGGCGGGCGAGTCGGCCTTGATGGAGCCGGCGGGGGAGATGTGGTCGGTCGTGACCGAGTCCCCGAGCTTCGCCATGACGCGGGCGCCCGTGATGTCCTCGACGGGGGCCGGGGTGGCCGGCATGCCGTCGAAGTAGGGGGCCTTGCGCACGTAGGTCGAGGCGTCGTCCCACTCGAAGGTGTTGCCGGTCGGGATCGGCAGGGACTGCCAGGTCTCGTCGCCGTCGAAGACGGAGGCGTACTCCTTGAGGAACATGTCGCGGCCGATGTTGCCGTCGACGACCTCGCGGATGTCCTCGAAGGAGGGCCAGATGTCGCGCAGGTAGACGTCCTGGCCGTCCTTGCCCTTGCCGATCGGGTCCGACGTCAGGTTGAGGTCCATCGAGCCGGCGAGCGCGTAGGCGACGACCAGCGGCGGGGAGGCCAGGTAGTTCATCTTGACGTCGGGGTTGATGCGGCCTTCGAAGTTGCGGTTGCCCGAGAGGACCGCCGCGACGGCGAGGTCGCCGGCCTGGACCGCGGCCGAGGTCTCCTCGGGGAGCGGGCCGGAGTTGCCGATGCAGGTGGTGCAGCCGTAGCCGACCAGGTTGAACCCGAGCTTGTCGAGGTACGGGGAGAGCCCGGCTCGGGTGAGGTAGCCGGTGACGACCTGCGAGCCCGGCGCGAGGGAGGTCTTGACCCACGGCTTGGTGAGCAGGCCGGCCTCGACGGCGTTCTTGGCGAGGAGGCCCGCGCCGACCATGACGTACGGGTTGGAGGTGTTGGTGCACGAGGTGATTGCGGCGATCACGACGGCGCCGTGGTCGAGCTCGAACTCGCCGGCCTCGGTCTTGACGGTCTGCGGGTTGTGCGGGCGGTCGCCGTTGGCCTTCTGGGCCGGGGCGTCCGAGCCCGGGAAGGACTCCTCGCCGGCCTCGTCGGTGACGTAGTTGGCGACGTCGCGGCGCCACTGGTGGCCGGCGCGGTCGAGCTGGATGCGGTCCTGCGGGCGCTTGGGGCCGGCGATGGAGGGCACGACGGTGGAGAGGTCGAGCTCCAGGTACTCGGAGTACTGGGCCTCCTTGGACGGGTCGTGCCACATGCCCTGGGCCTTGGCGTAGGCCTCGACGAGGGCGATCTGCTCGTCGCTGCGGCCGGTGAGGCGCAGGTAGTCGACGGTGCGCTCGTCGATCGGGAAGATGCCGCAGGTGGAGCCGAACTCGGGGGCCATGTTGCCGAGGGTGGAGCGGTCGGCGACGGGCACGGAAGCCACGCCTTCGCCGTAGAACTCGACGAACTTGCCGACGACGCCGTGGTCGCGCAGCATCTCGGTGATGGTGAGCACCAGGTCGGTGGCGGTGGTGCCGGCCGGGAGGTCCCCGGAGAGCTTGAAGCCGACGACGCGCGGGATGAGCATGGAGATCGGCTGGCCGAGCATCGCGGCCTCGGCCTCGATGCCGCCGACGCCCCAGCCGAGGACGCCGATGCCGTTCTCCATGGTGGTGTGCGAGTCGGTGCCGACGCAGGTGTCGGGGTAGGCGACGCCGTCGCGGGTCATGACGACGCGGGCCAGGTGCTCGATGTTGACCTGGTGGACGATGCCGGTGCCGGGCGGGACGACCTTGAACTCGTCGAACGCGGTCTGGCCCCAGCGCAGGAACTGGTAGCGCTCGCGGTTGCGTTCGTACTCGCGCTCCACGTTGCGCTGGAAGGAGTCCGGGTGGCCGAAGAAGTCGACGATCACGGAGTGGTCGATGACCATCTCGGCGGGCGCGAGGGGGTTGATCTTGGACGGGTCGCCGCCGAGGTCGCGCACGGCCTCGCGCATGGTGGCGAGGTCGACGACGCAGGGGACGCCGGTGAAGTCCTGCATGATCACGCGGGCGGGCGTGAATTGGATCTCGGTGTTGGGCTTGGCGTTGGGGTCCCAGGAGCCGAGCGCCCGGATGTGGTCGGCGGTGATGTCCGCGCCGTCCTCGTTGCGCAGCAGGTTCTCGAGGAGGACCTTGAGGCTGTAGGGGAGGCGTTCGTGGCCTTCCACCTTGTCGATGCGGAAGATGTCGTAGTCGTTTTCGCCGACCCGCAGCGTCTCGCGGGCGCCGAAGGAGTCCGTGCTCACCATGAGAGCTCCTTGGTTTCAGAACTGAAGATCGGTCTCAGTCTGCCGCACCCTCAAGGCCAGGGAACCGAGGTCGCGGAGAGTGGACCGCTCATAAACAGTACGTCCGTCTTATTTAACGGTTCCAACTGTATCACCCGGTGCATGGCGAGGGGTCCTTAGCCGAGCCTAAGCCGGTGCCGCGGCACGGCTCCACGGACACAGTGGTGCCGTGAAGCCCTGCGGCGCTTGGGATTTCAAGGAGGTCCGCGAACCGGGCCGCACTGCGGGGTTTGAAGGCCGGCGGCGGTTCGCGGTTGGTGTGCGGTGATGCTCGCCGCCGCCGGCCCGGTGCGGTGGATATAAGTCTTAATTCGGACTATACGCGCCGTGCCCACTGGGCCGTCACCGACCCGGGGATTCACGTCGCTGCCTGCGGTTACACCGCCAAACTAGTCAAACTTATGGCTCGCAAGCGTCGCCAAGCGAGGTCCCGCCTGGCGCTGCTCGCCGAGCCAGGACTCGACGTCGTCGGCCGTGCGCGGGAGCCCGGCCGAGAGGTTCTCGCAGCCCTCGGCGGTGACCCGCACGTCGTCCTCGATGCGGATGCCGACGCCGCGCAGCTCCTCGGGGACCAGCTCGTCGTTGGCCTGGAAGTACAGGCCCGGCTCGACGGTGAGCACGTAGTCCTCCTGCACCGCGCCCCGGTAGTAGTGCTCGGGGCGGGAGTTCGCGCAGTCGTGCACGTCGAGGCCGAGCATGTGGCCGAAGCCGTGCAGGGTCCAGCGGCGGTAGATGAGCGAGTCCTTGTCCAGGGCCTCGTCGACCGAGCCGGGCAGGACCCCGAGTCCCTTGAGGCCCTCGGCCAGGACCCGCATGCAGGTCTGGTGGATCTCCTGGAACTCGGTGCCGGGCTTGATGACGTCCATGCCCGCCTGCTGCGAGGCGTGCACGATGTCGTACACCTCGCGCTGCAGCGGCGTGAACGTGCCGCTCACCGGCAGGGTCCGGGTGACGTCCGCGGTGTAGAGGTGGTTGTTCTCCACGCCCATGTCCATGAGGATCAGCTCGCCCGGCGTGGTGCGCCCGTCGTTGGTGATCCAGTGCAGCGTCGTGGCGTGCGAGCCCGCGCCCACGATCGAGTCGTAGCCGAGGCCGTTGCCCTCGAGGCGCGATCGCAGCCCGAACACGCCCTCCAGAGTCCGCTCGGGGATGGAGCCGTTCGAAGGCAGGATGCGCGCCACGTCCTCGAAGCCGCGCACCGTGATGTCGATGGCGTCCTGCAGCTGCTCGAGCTCCCACGCGTCCTTGACCAGTCGCAGCTCCGAGAGCACCGCGGCGAGTTCGCCGTCGCGGGTCGGCTGCGGGTGCCCGTCGGCGTCCCTGCCCGGCTCCTCGGCCGCGAACAGCGCGTCCACGCCCGCGTCGAAGCCGCGCAGCACGCGCGCCTTGCCGCGCTCGACGCCCTGCAGCTCGCTCTCGAGCCGCTCCACGTCGCGGACTTCGACGCCCAGCTCGATGCTCGTCTCCTGCAGCGACCGCTTGCGGCCGATCCACAGCTCGCCGTATTTCGCGGAGCGGAAGAACTCGTCGGAGTCGGTGCCCTTGCGCGGGCGGCGGTACAGCACCGCGTCGTGGCCCGCCGTGCCGTTGGGGTGCAGGACGAGCACGCCCTCGGGGTCGAGGTCGCCGGTGAGCCACGCGAAGTCCGAGCCCGCGCGGAAGCGGAAGAAGGTGTCGTTCGAGCGGGTCTTCTCGGCGCCCGTGGGGACCACGACGGTCTCGCCCGGGAAGGCCGCGGAGACCGCCTCGCGGCGGCGGGCCGTGTAGGCCGCCTGCGCCGACTCGGCCACGTCGAGTTCCGACGCGCCCCAACCCGTGCGCATGAAGTTCAGGAACTTCTCGGGGAACTTGGGGTCGTGGGGCCGCTCGCCGGACTTCTTCTCAGCCATGACAGGTCCTTCCCAACCGTGTTGCGCCTGCTCCGATGATCGGCTCGCAGGCGTCGCCGCATGAGGTGGATGTGCCTCAACACGACCGTACTACTGGTGTGAGACGGCGACGGCGGCTAGTAGCGACGCCGGGGCCACCGCTACCCTGGAAATCGTGACCGATCGCGCCAATTCGTCGCTCAATCCCCCCGCCGGGGCGGGGGCCGGGCGTTCCGGTGTCACCCTCGGCGCCGACCAGCTCGAGCAGATCCGCCGCCTCGTCGCGGTCGGCCGGGCCCCCTCGGTGGACGAGTACGTCGCCGCGGCCGTGGCCGAGCGCCTCGAACGCGACCGCTCCCTCACCGAGCTGCAGGACCTCTTCGAGCGCAAGGGCCACGCCCCCAGCGCCGAGCACCTGGCCTGGGCCCGCGAAGTCCTCGGCGTCGACGACAGAGACGGCGAGGGCAGAGCGTGATCGGCGGCCGCATCCTGGACGTGTCCGCCATCGTCGGTTTCGCGACCTCCATGCCCTACCCGCAGGCCGTCGTCTTCACCGCCCTCGAGCAGAACGTGGTCCTCGCGATCCCCTCCGGGGCCCTCGCCGAGGCCTGGTCCCAGGCCCGCCGCCGCGACCGCGACGCCCTCCTCGTCCTCCTCGGCCTGCCCGTCACCGTCGTCATGGACCTCGACCAGAAGTCCGCCCGCGACGTCGGCCTCATGCTCTCGCGCTCGCGCCAGCACGGGAACATCGCCGCCGGGCACGTCGCGTGGTGTGGCCTGAACCGCCCCGGCTGGCCCATCGTGACGGGCGAGCCGAAGACGCTGCTTGCATTCGACTCGAGCCTCGAGATCGACCAATTGCCTTGAGCCGAGGACCGACGGACAATGGAGGGGTGGACGTGACCGCCGCACAGGAGCAGACCATGAGCGATCTCGGCCAACTGGACTACCGGCCCCGCAAGTCCCGCATCGGGGCCTGGATCGGCGCCGCCGTGGCGTTCGGCGGCTTCACCGCCCTGTCGTTCACCCTCGGCAGCCAGACCTACGAAGGCGGCGCCGTCACCTGGGTCGACCAGGCGGGCATGATCGGCCTCGGCGTCATCGGCGCCGGCATCGCCCTCAGCTTCCTGCGCCTGCGCGTCCGCGCCGACGAGAAGGGCATCGAGGTGACCAACGTCGCATCGAAGCGCTACTTCCCCTGGCAGGTCGTCACCGCCCTCAATTTCACGGACAAGATGACTTGGGCCACCGTGGAACTCGCGGACGACGACGAGATGTCCATCATGGCGATCCAGGTCAGCGACAAGGCCCGCGCTGTGGCGGCGATCAAACACCTGCGAGCGCTCTTGGAGCAGTCCCGCAGCTAGGTGCTAGTATTGCGTGTCGATCGCACCGGGCCATCTCGCATGGCGCGCGGTGCCGCAAGCGGAGTCCAGCTCCCACCCGCAGCCGGGACCCCCTAGGGGGAGCCGACAGGTGAACGGGTCACGTACGGCGACGAGATCGCCGTGCCCTTGGAGTGGACCCTGGCTGACGCCGGGGTCTTTTCTTTTGGGGACCTCACACGCGTGAGGCCTGTGCTGGGTCACGCTTGCACGACAAGCCGCCGGGGCTCCCGCCCCGACGACCGGAACAGCCACAGGGGCGCTGATGTTGACATCAGCGAGAATCGCGAACCAAGGAGGCCCCATCAGCGATCTGCGTATTAACGACCAGATTCGGACCAAGGAAGTGCGCCTGGTCGGCCCGGCAGGGGAACAGGTCGGCATCGTGTCGATCGACAAAGCCCTGCAACTGGCCGCCGACGTCGACCTGGACCTGGTCGAAGTCGCACCCACCGCCCGTCCGCCGGTCTGCAAGCTCATGGACTACGGCAAGTACAAGTACGAGTCCGCTCAGAAGGCCCGTGCCTCGCGCCGCAACCAGCAGCAGACCGTCATCAAAGAGATGAAGCTCCGGCCGAAGATCGACAAGCACGACTACGAGACCAAAAAGGGTCACATCGTGCGGTTCCTCACGGCCGGCGACAAGGTCAAGATCACGATCATGTTCCGCGGTCGCGAGCAGTCGCGCCCCGAGCTCGGCCGGCGCCTGCTGGACAAGCTCGCGGAAGAGCTCGCCGACCTCGCGATCATCGAATCGGCCGCCAAGCAGGACGGCCGCAACATGATCATGGTCGTCGCCCCGATCCGCCCCAAGGGCGAGATCGCCAAGAGCGGCGGCGGACGTAAGGGCGGACGCGGCGGCGACGCCGAACCGGCCGAAGCGGCGGCCTCGGAGGCACCCGCGGAAGCTCCCTCGGAGCAGCCCGCGGAGACGCCAGCCGAGACGACGCCCGAGGCCTGACCCCGAGCACCACTCACCGGCCGGAAGCGGGCGCCCGCGCGCGCCCGCCCCCGACCGGCATTGAACACAGAGGAGAAGCACGATGCCGAAGATGAAGACCCACAGCGGTGCCAAGAAGCGGTTCAAGGTGACCGGCTCCGGCAAGCTGATGCGCCGCAGCGCCGGCAAGAACCACCTCATGGAGCACAAGAGCGGTCGCTTCAAGCGCAAGGCGCAGGGCCGCACCGAGCTCGCCCCCGCCGACCAGAAGCAGGTCCGGAAGCTGCTGGGCAAGTAAGCCCGCACTCCGTTTGACTTCCCATCCGCTTTAAACGCAAGGAGACTTACTGTGGCACGCGTCAAGCGTTCGGTGAACGCCAAGAAGAAGCGCCGCGTCGTACTCGAAGAGGCCAAGGGTTACCGCGGGCAGCGCTCGCGCCTGTACCGCAAGGCCAAGGAGCAGCTGCTCCACTCGTACACCTACTCGTACCGCGACCGCAAGAACCGCAAGCGCGAGTTCCGCAAGCTGTGGATCACCCGCATCAACGCGGCCGCCCGCGCGAACGGCATCACCTACAACCGCTTCATGCAGGGCCTGTCCCTCGCCGAGGTCGAGGTGGACCGCAAGATCCTCGCCGAGCTGGCCGTCAACGACGCGGCGGCGTTCACCGCCCTCGTCGAGGTCGCCCGCAAGGCCCTCCCCGAGGACGTCAACGCCCCGGTTGAGCAGTAGAGCCGAGCAGTAAAGATGCATCTTGATGAACCCGGGACGGACGCGCTCACCGCGCGATCGTCCCGGGTTGTCAATGCCCGCAAGCTGCAGCGCCGCCGCGAGCGCGACAAGACCGGGCGGTTCCTCGCCGAAGGCCCCCAGGCCGTCCGCGAGGCCGTCGCGGCCGGAGTCGTCGTCGACCTGTTCTACGACCTCGACGCCGACGAGCGCCACTCGGACCTGATCGACGCCGCCGTCGCCGCGGGCGCCCACGTGCACCCGTGCACCGACGCGGGCCTGGCCGCGCTGGCCGAGACCGTGACCCCGCAGGGGCTCGTCGCGGTCTGCCGGTTCCTCGATCAGCGCCTCCCCGAAGAGGCGACTCTGGTCGCGGTGCTCCACGGCATCACCGACCCCGGCAACGCCGGCACGGTGCTCCGCGCCGCCGACGCGGCCGGAGCCGACTGCGTGGTCTTCGGCACCGACTCGGTCGACCCCTACAACGGCAAGTGCGTGCGCTCCTCCGCCGGGAGCCTCTTCCACCTGCCCGTGGTCCGCGCCGCCGACACCGGCGACGCGCTCGACCTGTTCCCGCACGCCCAGATCCTCGCCGCGGCCGCCGACGGCGACGACCTGTACGCGCTCGACGCCGCGGGCGACCTCGAAGCGCCCACCGTGTGGCTGTTCGGCTCCGAGGCCCACGGCCTCGACGACGAGACCGCCGCGCTGGCGCACCGCAAGGTCGGCGTCCCGATCTGGGGCAAGGCCGAATCCTTGAACCTGGCCGTGGCCGCCGGGGTGTGCCTTTACGCGAGTGCCGCGTCCCAGCGGCGGAAGTTAGACTGGTGGCATGTCGATCGGCCACCGCGAATTTATACAGCCCGCCGGGTGCGGGCTGTGGCGTTAGTCGACCACTTCCTCTCTGGCGGGCTGCGGCCGAGCCGCGTGCCTTTTCTAGACTCCTAAAGGTCCCGCCAGGAGAGAGACGAATGACTACAGAGAATGAGGCTGGCCTGCTCCAGCCCGAGGCCCTCGCCGGGGCCGTCAAGGACGCCGCCGCGATCATCGAGGCCGCCTCCGACCTTGGAGAACTCGCCGCCGCCAAATCCGCCACGCTCGGCGACAAGGCACCGGTGTCCTTGGCCCGCAGGGCCATCGGTTCGATCCCGGGCAAGGATCGCGGAGAGGCCGGACGCAATGTCAACGCCGCCCGCACCGAGATCACCGCGATCTTCGAGGCCCGCGAAGCGATCCTGAAAGAGGCCGAGGCCGCCCGCGTCCTCCGCGAGGAGACCGTCGACGTCACCGCGCGCACGCCCCGCCGCCGCCAAGGCGCCCGCCACCCGATCAACGTCCAGATGGACCGCATCGCCGACCTGTTCGTGGCCATGGGCTACGAGATCGGCGAAGGACCCGAGGTCGAGCTCGAGTGGTTCAACTTCGACGCGCTCAACATCCACCCGGACCACCCGGCCCGGACCATGATGGACACCTTCCACATCGCCGACGGCAAGGGCGAGTACGGCTCGAACATGGTGCTGCGCACCCACACCTCGACCGTGCAGATCCACACCATGCTCACGCAGGAGCCGCCGATCTACACGGTCGCGCCCGGCCGCGTGTACCGCACCGACGAGGTCGACGCCACCCACTCGCCCGTGTTCCACCAGACCGAGGGCCTCGTGGTCGACAAGGGCATCACCATGGCCGACCTCAAGGGCACCCTCGACCACTTCGCGAAGTCGGTCTTCGGCCCCGACGCGATCACGCGCCTGCGGCCCTCGTACTTCCCGTTCACCGAGCCGAGCGCCGAGGTCGACGTCTGGTTCGCCGCGCACAAGGACGGGCCGCGCTGGATCGAGTGGGGCGGCTGCGGCATGGTCAACCCGCGCGTGCTGCGCGCCTGCGGGATCGACCCCGACGTGTACTCGGGCTTCGCGTTCGGCATGGGCGTCGAGCGCGCGCTCATGCTGCGCCACGGCATCACCGACCTGCGCGACATCATCGACGGCGACGTCCGGTTCCCCGCCGGGCTGAAGGTGGAGGAGTAGACGATGAGGATTCCCGTTTCCTGGCTCGCCGAGTACGCCGCCCTGCCCGCGGACCTGACCACGGAGGCGCTCGACGCCGCCCTGGTCGAGGCCGGGCTCGAGGTCGAAGAGGTCGACGACCTGCGCGGCCGCGTCTCCGGCCCGCTCGTGGTCGGCCGCGTCGCCTCCATCGAGGAGCTGACCGAGTTCAAGAAGCCGATCCGCCACTGCTGGGTGGAGGTCGGCGAGGCCGAGCCGCGCTCGGTCATCTGCGGCGCGCGGAACTTCGCCGAAGGCGACCTCGTCGTCGTCGCGCTGCCGGGCGCCGAGCTGCCCGGCGGCTTCAAGATCGGCTCTCGCAAGACCTACGGCCGCCTCTCGGACGGCATGATCTGCTCGGCCCGCGAACTCGGCGTCTCCGACGACCACGAGGGCATCATCGTCCTCGCCGAGGGCGAAGTGGGCGCCGACGCGCGCCCGCTCGTGGGCCTCGACGACGTCGTGTTCGAGCTGGCGATCACCCCGGACATGGGCTACTGCTTCTCCGTGCGCGGCATCGCCCGCGAGGTCGCGCACCGCCTCGGCGTCGCGTTCACCGACCCGGCGTCGAAGGCCGCCGAGCCCGCCGCGACCGAGCACCCGCCCTACCCGGTGCGGGTCGAGACCGACGGCTGCACGCGGTTCACGCTGCGCGAGGTGCGCGACGTGGACGCCAACGCCGAGTCCCCGGAGTGGATGGCCAAGCGGCTCACCCAGGCCGGGATGCGCCCGCTGGGCCTCGCCGTGGACGTCACGAACTACCTCATGCTCGAGCTGGGGCACCCGCTGCACGCCTTCGACCGCGACGCCCTCGAGGACGTCATGGTCGTGCGCCGCGCCAAGCCGGGCGAGACCCTGAAGACCCTGGACGACGTGGAGCGCAAGCTCGACCCCGAGGACATGGTCATCGCCGACGGCACCGGCCCGCTCTCGCTCGCCGGCGTCATGGGCGGCCAGACCTCCGAGGTCGGGCCGACCACCCGCAACGTGCTCATCGAAGCGGCGCACTGGAACCCGACCGCGATCGCCCGCACCTCGCGGCGGCACAAGCTGACCTCCGAGGCCTCCAAGCGCTACGAGCGCGGCGCGGACGCAGGGATCACGCTCATCGCCGCCCAGCGCGCGGCGGACCTCCTGGTCGAGTACGGCGGCGGCACCCTCGTCGAGACCGTGGCCGACATCGACCACCGCGAGCCCGCCGAGCCGATCGTGATGCCGGTCGACCTGCCGTCGCGGACCATCGGCGTGGACTACGACCGCGACCTGGTCGTCTCGATGCTCGAAGCGGCCGGCTGCACCGTCGTCGGCGGCGTCGTCAAGGAAGGCACCGTGGAGGGCGGCGACGTCCTCACCGTCGTGCCCGCCTCGTGGCGCCCCGACCTGACCGACCCGGCCGACCTGGTCGAGGAGGTGGCCCGCCTCCACGGCTACGGCCACATCCCCTCGAGCATCCCGCGCGCGATCGCCGGGACCGGCCTGACCTCCTCGCAGCGCCGCCGCCGCCGCGTGGCCCGCGCGCTGGCGGACAGCGGCTTCGTCGAGACCTACACGTTCCCGTTCGTCTCGCGTGAGCGCGCCGACGAACTGGGCCTGGACGAGAAGGACCCGCAGCGCGAGGCCGTCGCCGTGCTCAACCCGCTCGACGACGCCGCGCCGCTGCTGCGCACCACCGTGCTCGCGAGCCTGGTGAACGCGGTGCGCCTCAACCTGGCGCGCGGCGCGAAGGACCTCGCAGTGTTCGAGGAGGGCCTGGTCTTCCAGCCCGCCGAGGGCTGGTCCGACCTCGAAGTGGTCGAGCTGCCGGTGTCCAAACGCCCCGAGGACGAGGCCATCGCGGCCGCGATCCGGCGCCTGCCGGCGCAGCCGCGGCATGTGGCCGCGGTGCTGTGCGGACAGGACGTGCCGTCCGGTGTCGACGTCCAGGGCCGGGCCGTGGACTGGGCCGACGCCGTCGAGGCCGCCGAGACCGTCGCCGAAGCCTCGGGTGTGAAGCTCGAAGTGGCCCAAGGGGAGGCCGCGCCGTGGCATCCGGGCCGCTGCGCGGAGCTGCGCGTGGACGGGGCGGTCGTCGGCCACGCCGGCGAGCTGCACCCCGAGGTCTGCGAGCGCCTGGGCCTGCCCCGGCGCACCGCCGCGATGGAGCTCGACCTCACGGCGCTGCCGCTGCCCGGCCTGGCGCCCGCGCCGGTGATCTCGCACTTCCCGGCGACCCTCATCGACGTGGCGATCGTGCTCGGCGAGGAGGTCCCGGCGGGCGAGGTCGAGGCGGCCCTGCGCGAAGGCGCGGGCGAACTGCTCGACTCGCTGCGGCTCTTCGACGTCTACCGGGACGCGAAGCTCGGCGAGGGCAAGAAGTCGCTCGCCTTCAAGCTCGAGCTGCGCGCCGCCGACCGGACGCTCACGAACGAGGAGGGCGTGGCCGTGCGCGACGCCGCCGTCGCCGTGGCGGCCGCGCGATTCGGCGCGTCCATTCGCGAATAGACGGTTGCAAACGCCTGGGGCGCAACATCGCAGGTGCGATGGGGCGCCCCATTCGCGTGTCCGTGTCAGCCGGTTACGGGCAGTAAGCCCAGAGCCGGGGGTTACCGGCTGGTCCGCGCCTTTTAAGGTACGTGGTGTGAATAACGGGAACCCCTCTCGCGTTGGCAGGCGGCGGAGGCGGACCGGCTCGCAGCAGGTCGGTTCGTCCGGGCACCGCCGAGCCGTGGCCCGGAGTTCCGGCTACAGCGGCAAGCGCCGCGCGGCCGGGGCGACGGCCATCGCGATCCCCTTGCCAGGCAAGCGCGACGACCTCGAACTGAACAAGCTCCACCTCGCCGTCGCGGGAGCAGTCGGCCTCGTGATCGCCATCGGCGTGACCATCGTCCTCGGCAATCTCCCAGGCGAAGGCGCCGACGGGGCCGACCAGGAGGACGCCGCCTACCTGTACGCGGGCGGCCAGGCCCTCCCCGACGACTTCGCCGACCGGCACCCCTCGCTGGTCGAGCAGATCAACGCCGAACTCGAGGCCCGCTACGGCCTCACCCCCGACCAGCTCTACGACGAGGCCGCCCGGCCCGACGGCCTCCGCGTCGTCCTCACCCTCGACAAGGCCCTCCAAGAGGCGGCCGAGCAGACCCCCGATGAAGCGGGCGTCGTCGCCGTCGAACCCGGCACCGGCGCGGTGCGCTGCTACTACGGGGCCGAGCAGGCCTCCGGCGCCGACCAGGTCAGTGCCGCCGCGCCCCACCCGCCCTCCTCGGTGTTCGACATGATCACCGCCGCCACCGCACTCGAAGCGGGCGCCTCCATCGATTCGTGGTGGAGCGACCAGGACACCGACGTCACCCTCGCCGTCGCCTTGCGGGAGTCGCGCACCGGCGCGATGGACGCCGTCGCCGAGAAGTACGGCGTCGAAGCCGTCCTCGAGACCGCGAAGGGCATGGGGCTCAGGACCATCGCCGACGGCCAGGGCACCGTCTACGACCTCGCGAACGGCGAGTACGGCGGGCTCAAGGCCGCCGACTTCGGCACCTACCCCGTCAGCGTCGTCGACATGGCCGGCGTCTACGCCACCATCGCCGCGGGCGGCCTCCAGGCCGAGACCCACTTCATCGAGCGGGTCATCGACACCGGCGACGACGAGGTCCCCGCCGAGCGGGACGCCGCCACCAACCAGGCCCTCGCCGAGACCACCGCCCAGGACCTCCAGTTCCTCGGCCTCGGCGAGGCCGAGGCCATCGAGGACCGCGACTTCTTCGGCGTGGGCGCCGACTACCACGGCGAGACCACGCAGGCCTGGTTCGTCGGAGCGATACCGCAGCTGAGCGTCGCCGCCTGGGCCAACGGCGAAGCCGCCGCCGACGGCGGCATAGGACTGTGGCGCAACGTCATCGACACCGCCATCGAGACCAACGACTACGAGGCCGAGCAGCTGCCGGGCGCCTCCGGCGAAGGCGAGGACCTGACCGAGGACATCGTGGGGGACGACGGCCAGATCGACCCCGACAGCGCCTACTGCCAGACCAACCCCGACGCCGAGGGCTGCGGCGGCGCCTCCTCCTCGCCCAGCGCCTCCGACTCGCCGTCCGCGGACGACACCAGCAGCGCGGCCGAACCCGATCCCGGCCCCACCTCCTCCGAACCCGACCCGGAGCCCCCGTCCTCCTCGGAACCCGACCCGGAACCGTCCACCACGGAGGACTGCAACTGGCCCTTCTGCTGAGCCGCAGTGGTACGGTGCGTGCTCCGGCAACGCCCATCAGCCATGAGGAGTCACCATGTCCTACGACCCCTACAACCAGCAGCAGTCCCAGCCCCCCGGCATGCAGCCGCCCCCGCCGCCTGGCATGCCCATGGCCCCGCCCGCCTACCAGCAGCAGCAGGCCGGCGGCGTCGAGATCAACGGCAAGGCCGTCGCGGCGCTCGTCTGCGGCGTCCTGTTCTGCACCGGCATCCTCGGCATCATCTCGCTCGTGCTCGGCAAGAGTGCCGAGCGGGAGATCAACGCCGGCATGGGCATCGGCCGCCCGATGGCCAAGGCCGGGCGCGTCCTCGGCTGGGTCGGCATCGCGTTCACCCTGGTCTGGGTCGCCTACTTCATCATCCTGTTCGCCATCATCGGCACCGCGGCGAACTCCATCTCGAACTCGACGGTGTACTAGCTTGACCCCCAACGGCTTCCCGCGATCGCGGCTGCTCCTGACACTCTCGATCGCGGTGCCGTTGGCGGTGCTCGGCGACGCCCTCTGGGTGCGCGCCGACCCCGGTTCACCGCCATGGCAGGGATTCGACGACTGGTGGAACGGGCTCGTCGGCAGCCCGGTCGGCAGTCCGCTCTGGCACGCCGCCGAGCTCTTCAACCACCTCGGCGGCGAACTCGGCCTCGTCCTCGGCGCCGTCGGCATCGTGCTGCTGCTCCTCGTGCGGCGCTGGCGTTCGGCCGTGTACGTCTGCGCGGCGCTCGCGGCGACCAAGCTCGTCACCGACGCGGGGAAGCACCTGGCCGAGCGGCCGCGCCCCGGCGACATCACGGTGGACACCGGCTCGTGGGCGTTCCCGTCCGGGCACAGCTCCCGGATCGCCGCGATCGTGGTCGTCATCGCGGTGCTCTTCGTCCCGGCCCGGCACTGGAAGCGCTGGTGGCCGTTCGCGATCGCGCTGACGTGCGCGATGATGCTCGCCCGCAACTGGCAGCACGCGCACTGGCTGACCGACACGGTCGCGGGCGCGGCCACCGGCGCGGCGGTCGCCGTCTTCATGTGGTGGGCGCTCGCGCCGCTGCTCGACCGCGAACGCGCCCTTCGCGAAGGCGCACAACTCGAGACGGCCGACGCGGGGGCTCAGGGGATTGGCTCAGAGCGCTTAAGCTGATTGCAGTTCTTTCTGAGAGGTGCCCTCGATGACCACGCCCGACCCGTACTCGCAGCCCCAGCAGCCGCCCCCGCCGCCGCCGCAGGTCCCGCCGCCCTACGCGCCGTACCCGCCCCAGCCCTACGGGTACCCGCCGTACGTGCCGCCGCGCCCGACGAACGGCATGGCGGTCGCGGCGATGGTCGTCGGGATCGTCGGCGTGTGCGGCTTCCTGGGCATTCTGGCGCTCATCTTCGGCAACATCGCGAAGCGGCAGATCCGCGAGACCGGCGACCAGGGCGACGGCATGGCGACGGCGGGCATCGTGCTCGGCTGGATCGGGACGGCCGCGACCATCTTCTGGATCGCCTACTACATCATCATGATCGTGTTCGTCGGCGCCGCGTTCAACGAGCTCGAGAACAGCGACTGGCCGACCAGCGACTGGCCGACCGACGACCCGACCTGGGCGATCACTTTGCTGGCCGGGTTCTGACGTACGTGGTCGCCGTCGTGTTCGCGGCCGCCAGGACCGCGAACGCGACCGCGGCGGCCGGGTAGCCGAGTGCCCACAGGGCCAGCGCCCCGGAGCCGAACGCGGCGGCCTTGACCGCGACGACCCCGGCGGTCGGCAGGAGGAACCGCGCTCGCGGCGAGGCGAACGCGCCCCACACCGCGATGAGCGCCCCCACCGCGGCGACCGCGATCGGGATCCTGACCCACCAGGCGAGGTCGAGCGCGAGCGCCCACCAGCCGACGAAGGCGAACATCGCCAGCTCGAGGGTGAACGCCAAGAGCGCGTTGAACATGACGAGGGTGCGGAGCGGGCCGGCGTACCTCGCCCATTCGACCGGGGGAGGCGAGGAGTGTTCACTTCGGGGCACGTGTCAATGATGTCGCCCGGGGCGGGCCGGATCCACTCCGGGTGCGACCAAAGTCGGAGGCGCGGATACGCATCGAGGCTGAGGACGCGGCGACCCGGGCGTGATGGGATGGGGGCATGACCGATTCCCCGGGCCTCCTGCAGCGCGTGCACCGCGGCGACGCGATCGCCGCGGGTCTGCTGTTCGCGGCCGGGTCGCTCCTGATCGGACTGGGCAGTTTCGAGCGGTACATGGCGGACCTGCCGATGTGGCTTCGGTTCGTGCCGCTGGCGCTGACCTGCCTGGGCGTGGTGATCCGGCGGGCCGCGCCGGGCTGGTGCCTGGCCATCGGCACCGTCGGGTTCTGCATGGAGGTCGGCATCGGGCTGTCCCTGGCCACGGCCTGCGTCTTCACGGACAACCTCTACGCCTTCGCCCGCTACGGCCCGCGCCGCAAGGTCCGCGTGCTCGCACCGGTGGTGGCGCTCCTCGTCCTCGGGCTCGGGGTGTTCTCGGCCCTTGAGGGCGGGAGCCTGGCCGCGGTGCTCACCACGCTCGCGATCGCCGCGGTGGTGCTGCTCTCGCCGATCGCCACGGGCATCATCGTGCGGCAGGCGCACGACCGGGCGAACCTGGAGGCCGAGCGGGCGGAGCAGGCGACGCGCCTGGCGGACGTGCGCCGCCGCGAAGCGGTGCTGCGCGAGCGCACGATCATGGCCCGGGAGCTGCACGACACGGTCGCGAACTACCTCTCTGCGATCGCCCTGCAGTCGACGGCGCTGCAGGCCCGCAAGGACCTCGACGCGGAGACGGTGCGGACCTCGGTGGCCGCGATCCGCTCGAGCTCCGTGGAGGGCCTGGCGGAGCTGCGGCGCATCATCGGGCTGCTGCGGGCGGGGGATGAGGGCGAGGAGCTGGCGTCGTACCGGATCGACCAGGTGCCGGATCTGGTGGAGCGCATCCGCGCGGTCGGGTTGAAGGTCCACTTCGAGATCGAAGGGGCGCAAGGGGACCTGCCGGGCGAGGTCGAGCTGACCGTGTATCGGCTGGTGCAGGAGGCGCTGACGAACGCGCTCAAGTACGGCTCGGACGCCTCGGTCGTGATCGGCTTCGAGGCCGAGCGGCTGACGGTGCGGGTGGAGAACGCGCTCAACCCGGAGGCCGATCCGGTGCCGGGCGGCGGGGCCGGCCTGGTGGGCATGACGGAACGGGTCCGGCTATTGGGAGGTAAGGTGCACGCCGGACTCGACGGCACCCGCTGGAAGGTCTGCGCGGCAATCCCCACAGGAGGCAATGGTGGCTAGGGTCCTGCTCGCCGACGACCACGCGGCGGTGCGCGCCGGGCTGCGGATGCTGTTGGACAGCGCCGACGACATCGAGGTGGTCGGCGAGGCCGCCGACGGCGTCGAGGCGGTGGAGCGCGCAAGGGAGCTGCGCCCCGACGTGGTCGTGATGGACATCCGGATGCCCCGCAAGGACGGCATCGCGGCCGCGGCCGAACTGCACGGCGTCGCCGACGTGCTGGTGCTGACGAGCTACGGCGACGACGCGAACGTCTTCGACGCGCTCCGGGCCGGGGCGAGCGGGTTCCTGCTCAAGGACGCCGACGCCGAGACGCTGGTCGAGGCCGTGCGCACGATCGCGCGCGGCGACGGGCTGATCTCGCCCGCGGTCACGCGCGGCCTCATCGCGGAGTTCGCGCGCTCGCGCCCGGCCTACGCCCCGATCGCGGTCGACGGCGCCGGGCTGGCGAACCTGACGCCGCGCGAGACCGAGGTGCTGGCGCTCATCGGCGAGGGCATGTCGAACGCGGAGATCGCGGGCGAGCTCGGCATGGCGGAGGCGACGGTGAAATCGCACGTCACCCGCGTGCTCGCGAAGCTCGGCCTGGCCAACCGCGTCCAGGCGGCTATTTTTGCCCGCGAGCAGGGCCGCTGAGGTCGGGGCAGGGCGTCTGGCGACCTGCGGCCGGTCGCCGCCCGCGAGCAGGGGCGGCGATCACTTCCCAACCTCCGGAATACAAGCGCGACACCTCGGCTGAATGCTGATACAGTACTCTGCATAGTCATTCAACACGGAGGTTTCCAGTGGCTTATCAGGTCGCCGTGGCGGGTGCCAGCGGCTACGCCGGGGGCGAGGTGCTGCGGCTGCTCGCCGACCACCCGCAGCTCGACGTCGTCGCCGCGGGCGCGCACAGCAACGCCGGTGAGTACATCACCGCAGTCCACCCCCACCTCACCGCGTACGGCGACCGACGCTTCACCCCGACGAGCCCGGAGGCCTTCGAAGGCGCCGACCTGGTCATCATGACCCTCCCGCACGGCCAGTCGGCCGCGCTCGCCGCCCAGCTCCCGGCCGACCAGAAGATCGTGGACCTCGGGGCCGACCACCGGCTCGAGGACGCCGCGGCCTGGGAAGCCTACTACCCGGGCCCGCACGCCGGGACCTGGACGTACGGCCTGCCCGAGCTGCCCGGCCAGCGCGAGGCCGTCGCCGCCTCGACGCGGGTCGCCGCGACCGGCTGCTACGCCGTCGCCACCATCCTCGCGTTGCGGCCCCTGCTCGACGCCGGGATCGCCTCGCCCGAGGACGTGGTGGTTGTCGCGGCCTCCGGCACCTCCGGCGCCGGCAACGCCCCGAAGAAGAGCCTCCTCGCGAGCGAGGTCATGGGCTCGATGAGCGCCTACAAGGTCGGCGCGCACCAGCACGTGCCCGAGATCAAGCAGGCCTCCGGCGCCGCCTCGATCTCGATGACGCCGCTGCTGGCCCCGATGCCCCGCGGCATCATCTCCACGGTGACCGCCAAGGCCGCCGCCGAGGTCACCGCCGCCGATGTGCACGCCGCCCTGGTGAAGGCCTACGACGGGGAGCACTTCGTGCATGTGCTGCGCGAAGGCCAGTGGCCCTCCACGGCCGCCACCTACGGCACCAACGCCGTCCAGCTCCAGGGCACGGTCGACAAGGACTCGGGCCGGATCATCGTCACCTCGGCGATCGACAACCTCGGCAAGGGCGCGGCCGCGCAGGTCGTGCAGTGCGCCAACCTCATGCTCGGCCTCGACGAGGCCGCGGGCCTCACCGTGAACGGAGTGGCGCCGTGACGATCACGTCTCCCAAGGGCTTCCAGGCCTCGGGCGTCACCGCGGGCCTCAAGGCCTCCGGCAACCCCGACATGGCGCTCGTCGTCAACGAAGGCCCGCTGCAGGTCGCGGCGGGCCGCTTCACCGGGAACCGCGTGAAGGCCGCCCCGGTCAAATGGTCCCAGCAGGTCCTGAAGACCGGCGCGCTCAAGGCCGTCATCCTCAACTCGGGCGGCGCGAACGCCTGCACCGGCGCGCTCGGGTTCCAGAACACGCACGCCACCGCCGAGAAGACCGCCGAGGTCCTCGGTTGCGGCGCAGTCGAAGTCGCGGTCTGCTCGACCGGGCTCATCGGCGAGCAGCTGCCGATGGACAAGATCCTGCCGGGCGTCGAAGCCGCCGCGAAGGCCCTCGCCCCGGACGGCGGCCCCGCGGCCGCCACCGCGATCATGACCACCGACACCGTCGCCAAGAACGCCGTCGTCACCAGCCCCGCGGGCTGGTCCGTCGGCGGCATCGCCAAGGGCGCGGGCATGCTCGCGCCGGGCCTGGCCACGATGCTCGTCGTGCTCACCACCGATGCGGTCGTCGACGCCCCGCTCGCGGACGCCGCGCTCGGCACCGCCTGCCGGTACTCGTTCGACCGGCTCGACTCCGACGGGTCGATGTCCACCAACGACACCGTGCTCCTGCTCGCCTCCGGCGCATCCGGCGTCGAGGCCGAGGCCGACGAGTTCATCGCCGCGCTCACCGAGCTGTGCAAGGACCTCGCGCACCAGCTCCTGTCCGACGCCGAGGGCTCCACCAAGGACGTCGCCATCACCGTCTCGGGCGCCGAGGTCGAGGACGACGCCGTCGAGGTCGCCCGCTGCGTCGCCCGCGACAGCCTCGTCAAGACCGCCCTGTTCGGCTCCGACCCGAACTGGGGCCGCATCCTCGCCGCCGTCGGCACCTCCAAGGCGCCCTTCGACGCCGACGCGGTCGACGTGGCCGTCAACGGCGTGTGGATCTGCAAGGCCGGCGCCGCCGGGGAGCCGCGCGACCTCGTCGACCTCAAGGGCCGCGAGGTCACGATCGACATCGAGCTCCACAACGGCCCCGCCTCGGCCACCATCTGGACCAACGACCTGTCCCACGACTACGTTCACGAGAATTCGGCGTACAGCACATGAGCCTCACAGACGACCTGGCCCCGCACCTCCAGAAGGCCCTCGGCAAGGCCGAGACCCTCATCGAGGCCCTGCCGTGGCTCCAGCGCTTCACCGGCTCCATCGTGGTGGTCAAGTACGGCGGCAACGCCATGATCAACCCCGAGCTGCAGGCCGCGTTCGCCGCCGACATGGTGTTCCTGCACTACGTCGGCATCAAGCCCGTCGTCGTCCACGGCGGCGGCCCGCAGATCTCCTCCATGCTCGCGAAGCTCAACATCGCCTCCGAGTTCAAGGGCGGCCTGCGCGTCACCACCCCCGAGGCCGCCGACGTGGTCCGGATGGTCCTGGTCGGCCAGGTCGGCCGGGAACTGGTGGGGCTCATCAACAACCACGGCCCGTTCGCGGTCGGCATGTCCGGCGAGGACGCGCAACTGTTCACCGCCAAGCGGCGCTGGGCCGAGGTCGAGGGCGAGCGGGTCGACGTCGGCCGCGTCGGCGACGTCGCCTCCGTCAACACCGCCGCCGTGGACGACCTCATCGCCGCCGGCCGCATCCCGGTCGTCTCCACCGTGGCCCTCGACCACGACGGCGTCCTCTACAACCTCAACGCCGACACCGCCGCCGCCGCGCTCGCCGAGGCGCTCGGCGCGCAGAAGCTCATCGTCCTCACCGACGTCGAAGGCCTCTACGAGAACTGGCCGGACAAGGACTCGCTCCTGCGCCAGATCACCACCGACAAGCTCGCCGGCATGCTGCCGTCCCTCCAGGCCGGCATGGTCCCCAAGATGGAGGCCTGCCTGCGCGCCGTCAAGGGCGGCGTCCCCCAGGCGCACGTCATCGACGGCCGCGTCCCTCACTCCACCCTGCTGGAGATCTTCACGACCGACGGCGTCGGCACCATGGTCCAGGAGTCGAAATGACCTATTCGGAGCAGATCAAGACCCGGTACGAGGCCGCGCTCATGGGCAATTACGGCCTCCCGCCCGTCGCCCTTCGCGAAGGCGAGGGCCGCACTGTGACCGATGTGGACGGCAACACCTACCTTGACATGATCGGCGGCATCGCCGTTTCCAGCCTCGGCCACAACCACCCCGCGCTCGTGGAGGCCGTGAGCCAGCAGGCCGCCCGGCTCGCGCACACCTCGAACCTGTTCTTCCACGAGAAGGAGGTCGAGCTCGCCGAGAAGCTCCTCGAACTGTGGGGCAACGCCGGCCGGGTCTTCCTCTGCAACTCGGGCACCGAGGCCAACGAGGCCGCGCTCAAGCTCGCGATCCTCCACGGCGCGGGCGCCGGGAAGACGCGCATCGTCGCCACCGAGAACGGCTTCCACGGCCGCACCCTCGGCGCGTTGTCGATCACCGGCAAGGCCGCGATCCGCGAGCCCTTCGCGCCCTTCGGCCGCGATGTCGTGTTCGTGCCCTACGGCGACGCGGACGCGCTCAAGGCCGCCGTGGACGAGACCGTCGCCGCCGTCTTCCTCGAGCCCACCCAGGGCGAGACCGGCGTCGTCCCCTCCCCGGCCGGGTACCTCACGGCCGCCAGGGAACTCACCGCCGAGCACGGCGCGCTCCTGGTCCTGGACGAGATCCAGTCAGGGTTCGGCCGCACCGGCGCCTGGTTCGCCCACCACGCCGAGGGCATCGTCCCCGACATCGTGACCCTCGCCAAGGGACTCGGCGGCGGCGTCCCCATCGGTGCGGTGCTCGCCACCGAGGCGACGGCCTCGCTCTTCACCAAGGGGACCCACGGGTCCACGTTCGGCGGCAACCCGATCGCGTGCGCCGCGTCCCTCGCGGTGATCGACACGATCGAGCGCGACCACCTCTTCGAGAACGTCCTCGCCCTGGGCGAACGCCTGGGCGCACGCCTCACCGCCGACCCCCGGGTGACCGAGGTCCGCGGCCAGGCCCTGTGGCGCGGCATCAACCTCACCGAACCCGTCGCGGCCGAAGCGGTCGAGCGGCTCATCGGCCTCGGCGTGCTCGCCAACGCGCCCCGGCCCGACACGGTCCGGATCGCGCCGCCGCTCACGATCACCGAATCGGAGCTGGACGCCTTCTGCGACAAGCTCATCGAAGCCCTCGACCTCGTCATCCCCGCACCCGGAGGCCGACCGTGACCCTGAAGCACTCAGCTCCGCTGAAAAAGAAGCATTTCCTCAAGGACGACGACCTCACCGTCGCCGAGCAGGCCGAAGTCCTCGACCTCGCCGCGAAGATGAAGGCCGACCGCCACGGCTTCCCCGCGCTCGCGGGCCCGAAGTCCGTCGCGGTCGTCTTCGAGAAGCCCTCCACCCGCACCCGGCTCTCCTTCGACGTCGGCATCGCCGAGCTCGGCGGCCACTCGGTCGTGATCGACGCGCAGGCAACGCAGATGGGCCGCGGCGAGACCGTCTCGGACACCGCCCGGGTCCTCTCGCGGTACGTGAGCGCGATCGTCATCCGCACCTTCGGCGACGACCGCATCCGCGAGCTCGCCGCCCACGCGAGCGTCCCGGTCGTCAACGCCCTCACCGACGGCTGGCACCCGTGCCAGCTCCTCGCCGACCTGCAGACCATCGCGGAGCACAAGCCGCTCAAGGGCACGAGCATCGCCTACCTCGGCGACGCCGCGTTCAACATGGGCAACTCCACCGTGATCGCCTGCTCGATGGCCGGCATGCACGTCCGCATCGGCGCCCCCTCGGCCTACCAGCCCGCCCCCGAGGTCCTGGCCCGCGCGGCCGAGATCAACGCCGAGACCGGCGGTTCCGTGGTCCTCACCGAGGACCCGGTCGAGGCCGTGGCCGGCGCCGACGTCGTCTCGACCGACGCGTGGGTGTCGATGGGCATGGCCGACAACGAGAAGCGCATCCGGGAGCTCACGCGGTACCAGCTCAACGGCGAACTCCTCGCCCACGCCGCGCCGGACTCGATCGTCCTCCACTGCCTCCCCGCCCACCGCGGCGAGGAGATCACCGACGAGGTCATGGACGGCCCGCGCTCGCGCGTGTTCGACCAGGCCGAGAACCGCCTCCACGCCCAGAAGGCGCTCCTCGCCTGGCTCCTCAAGGAGCGACGACCGTGAGCCCGCACCCGTCGACCCACCCGCCGGCTCGCCGCGCTCGCCGTTCCCCGGACCGGAGCGAACGCCGATGAACCAGCCGACCACCAAGGCCGCCCGCCAGGCCCGCATCGTCGAGCTCATCTCGGGCAGCCCGATCCGCTCCCAGACCGAGCTGGCGAACCTCCTCGCCGCCGACGGCATCGAGGCCACGCAGGCCACGCTCTCGCGCGACCTCGAGGAGCTCGGCGCGGTCAAGGTGCGCGGCACCGACGGCGGCAGCGCCGTGTACTCGATCTTCGCGGAAGGCGAACGGCCCCTTCGCGACACCGAGATCGCCTCGGACCGTCTCCAGCGGCTCCTGCGCGAACTCCTCGTCGGCGCCGACCACTCCGGCAACATGGCCGTCCTGCGCTGCCCGCCCGGCGCGGCCCAGTACCTCGCCAGCGCCATCGACCGCTCCGGCCTCCACGACGTCATCGGCACGATCGCCGGTGACGACACCATCGCCGTGATCGCGCGCGACGGCGTGACCGGCGCGCATGTCGCCGACCAGATGCTGCACTGGGCGGGCAAGGGCCCCGACCCGTATGCGGTCCAAGACCACCAGCAATGACCATGAAGCACAGCAAGGGAGACGCCGCGTAATGGCGAAACTGTGGGGAGGCCGCTTCTCGGGCGGCCCGGCCGCCGCGCTCGAGGCTCTGAACGCCTCGATCGGCTTCGACTGGCGTCTCGCGCCGTACGATCTCAAGGCCTCGAAAGCCCATGCGCGCGTGCTCAACCGAGCCGGTCTGCTCACCGCCGACGAGCTGGAGCGGATGCTCGCTGCCCTCGACGGCCTCGGCGAAGACGTCGCGTCCGGCGCGTTCACCGGCACCATCGCGGACGAGGACGTGCACACCGCGCTCGAACGCGGCCTCGTCGAACGCCTCGGAGAACTCGGCGGCAAGCTCCGCGCCGGCCGCTCGCGCAACGACCAGATCGCCACGGACCTGCGACTCTACTGCCGCGACCACGTGCGCGGCCTCGCCGCCGACCTCACCGACCTCGTCGGCGCCCTCACCGAGCAGGCCGCCGGGCTCGTGGACGCGCCGGCACCGGGCATGACCCACCTGCAGCACGCGCAGCCGATCACCCTCGGGCACCAGCTCCTGGCCCACGCCCAGGGTCTCCTGCGGGACCTGGAGCGCCTGGGGGACTGGGACAAGCGCGCCGCGCTCTCCCCCCTCGGCTCGGGCGCGCTCTCGGGCTCGTCGCTGCCGCTCGACCCGGTCGCGGTCGCCGAGGAGCTCGGCTTCGACGCTCCCGTGGCGAACTCGCTCGACGGCGTCTCGGACCGCGACTTCGCGGCGGAGCTGCTCTTCGCGTGCTCGATGATCGGCATCCACCTCTCCCGCCTGGGAGAGGAGGTCATCCTCTGGTCGAGCCAGGAGTTCGGCTGGGTCACGCTCGACGACGCGTTCTCCACGGGCTCGTCGATCATGCCGCAGAAGAAGAACCCCGATGTGGCGGAACTGGCGCGCGGCAAGGCGGGCCGCTTCGTCGGCAACCTGACCGGTCTGCTGGTGACGCTCAAGGGCCTGCCGTTCACGTACAACAAGGACCTCCAGGAGGACAAGGAGCCGGTCTTCGACTCGCTCGACAACCTGGCGCTCCTCCTCCCGGCCGTCACCGGCATGGTCGCGACCATGAGGTTCAACGTCGAGGTGACGCGCGCCTCCGCCCCGACCGGATTCAGCCTCGCGACCGAGATCGCGGACTGGCTGGTGCGCAAGGGCGTCCCGTTCCGCAGCGCCCACGAGATCGCCGGGGCCTGCGTGGCCCACTGCGAGTCGCGCGGCATCGAGCTCCACGAGATCGCCGACGCCGACCTGGCCGGCATCTCCGAGCACCTCGACCCGGCCGTCAAGCAGGTCCTCGACGTGGACGGCGCCCTCGCCGGCCGCACCACGCCGGGTTCGACCGGCCCGAAGCCGGTCGCCGACCAGCTCGCGAAGGTCCGGGAGCAGATCGACGCCTGGACCAACTGGGCGAACTTACGGCTCGCAAGCTTCGCCGTGGGGTCGCAGTCCAAGTAGCCCAACGAAAAGCGGCCCGTGCGAAACGCGCGGGCCGCTTTTCGCGCGCCTAAGCGGGCGGGTAGAGGGAGATCATCCCAGCGCAGTGCTGGGAGGGCACGCCGGGAGCGCCGGTGGTCGGCTCGGTGCGGCAGATCGCCACGGTCACGTGGTCGATTGAGGTCGTCTCGTCGGCGGTGAGCGCGAACGCGTATCCGTACGACGAGTCGCGGGCCGGTGCGGCCAGGCGTTCCACGTCGAGCGCGGTGCCCTTGGCGTCGTAGGCGACGAACTCGAGGTGGCGCGCGCGGGGCTCTACGCCCAGGCAGATCCGGCCGTCCCTGAAGAACGTGGTCCAGGCCTTGCCGGTGAAGGCCACGGTCGGCTGCACGGCGATGTCGGCCCATTCGGCTTCTCCCGCTGTCGAGTAGCGGGTGCAGAAGTCCTCGCCGAGTGCTTCGGTCTCGTATCCGAGTGGTGTGGCGGCCGATGCCGGGCCGGCGGCCGCGAGGACGGCGAGCAGCGCCGCGAGGACCACCATGGCGGTCCTCGCGGCGCTGCGGAGTTTCTGGGGCGGGTGCATGGCGACTCCAGTCGTCCGAGGGGTGCGCTCCCAACCTCGCGCTCCGTTGTCAAATATGTACAGTCCTAAATATCCGTGAACTCCATGCGGCCGTCAAGCTCCTTGGCGAGCCGCCGCAGCCGCACCGCGGTGAAGACCGTGAAGAAGCCCCAGATGATCGCGAAGAAGCCGATCGTCACGACCAGCGCCACCGCGCCCTCGTCCGGGTTGAACAGCAGCACGATTCCCAGCACGACCCCGGCGAGGCCCGAGATGACGAACAGCCAGCGCCCGCCCGCGTCGCGCGAGAGCCCGAAGCCGCTCACGATCGAGCCGAAGCCGATCACGATCGCCCAGATCGCGATCAGGTACAGGAGCGCGAGTGCGCTGATCCCCGGCCAGAACAGGGCGATGAGGCCGGCGACCACGCCGAGCACGCCCATGGTGATGAGGATCCCGCGCCCGCTGGAGCGCCTGATCCCCATGGCGATGGCGGTGATCCCGTCGACCACGGCGTACGCGCCGAAGAGGATGACGAGCGCGAGCAGCGTGATCTCCGGCCAGAACACGGCCATGGCCCCGAAGACGATGGTGAAGACACCCCGCACCAGCACCCAGGCCCAATTCCTGGCGAGCAATTCCAGCATCGCAACCACCCCGTTCCACCTGCGATAACGTCTTTGAGCCGAGGCTAGACCCAACCGGACCGAGCGGCACGGCTTCTCTGAAACGCGACACCGTCGACACGCGGTACGTCACCGGCGACCTCGTCGACTTCCTGAAGCGCGAGGACATGGAGCAGGTCGAGTACGCCGTCGTCCGCTACCTCGGCGCCATGGCCTGAAGCGCGAGCGTTTCGCGCACGCCGGCCGATAGTCGCTTTACCGCGGCCCGGCAGGTGCATAGGCTGCGGGCGTGATTGATGCGTTGCGCGGGTTTCCGTCCGATCCGGCCGCTTTGGCGGAGCTGAACCATCGGGAAGCGGCCGGGTGGCTGCTCGCGGACGGTTGGAACGTCTGCGGGGTGGGGGACTGGGCGACGGTGTGGCGTTCGACTGACGGCGGATTGGCCGCGAGGGTGAGCCCGTTCGAGCCGGCCTATGCGGTCTTCGTGCGGCTGTGCCGGGCGCTTCCGGACAATCCGCTGCTGCCGCGGATCGAGTTGGACGCGCCGCTGGAGGGCGGCGGGCGGCTCACCGTCATGGAGCATCTGGCCCCGGCCGACCAGGAGCGGGCGGAGGCGGTGTGGAAGCGGTGGGACGAGGCCGATCCGGAGGATCCGATCGCGGCGGTCCGGGCGGCGGCGGAGCGGCTCGATGCCGAAGCGGCCGAAGCGGTCCCGTACTGGGGCGGACTCGACCGCAATCCGCGCAACGTGATGGCGACGGCGGCGGGTGAGCCCCGGCTGGTCGACCTGTTCTATGCCGAGGGCCTCGTGATCTACGGCGAGCTGCTGAAGGACCCGGCGGCGGTGCGGGCGCGGTTCCCCGCCGAGCGGCGGCGGTACATGGCCGAGATCGGCGCGGTCGTGCGCACGTCGCCGCCGGAGGAGCTTGCGGCGCTCAAGGCCGCGGCACAGGACTGAATGAGGCCCCGGCGCATCGCGCCGGGGCCTCGGGTTTCCTTCCTAGCGGGTCAGGGCCGGTTCGCGGTCCGAGGGCTTCGGCTCGGTCTCGGGTTCGACGGTGACGTGCGGCAGGGCGTTGTCGAGCCACTTCGGGATCCACCAGGCGCCGCGTCCCATGACCTTCATGACGGCGGGGACGAGGAGGCAGCGGATCACGAACGCGTCGATGAAGATCGCCACGGCCATGCTGATGCCGAACTGCTGGAGCAGGCGGGCGTCGTCGAGGATGAACGAGCCGAACACGGCCATCATGATCGCCGCGGCGGCGGTGACCACCCCGCCCGTGGAGGCGAGGCCGCGGCGGACCGCGACGAGGGCGTCGCCGGTGCGCTGCCACTCCTCCCGCATGCGGGACATGAGGAACACCTCGTAGTCCATGGAGAGGCCGAAGATGATCGCGAAGGACATCACCGGGAGGAAGGCCTCGACCGGGCCGGCCGGGATGCCGAACACGCCCTCCTGGAAGATCCAGGCGACGACGCCGAGGCTCGCGCCGATCGTCATCAGGTTGAGGATCGCGGCCTTCACCGGGATGAGGATCGAGCGGAAGACGACCATCAGCAGCAGGAGCGAGAGGCCCACCACGAACAGCAGGAACAGCGGGGCCTTCTCGATCATGATGTCGCTGAAGTCGATCGCGGCCGCGGTGGAGCCGCCGACGAGCTGGTCGCCGTCGACCGCGTCGAGTTCGTCGCGGAGCTCGTGGACGAGGTCGACGGTGGCCTGGTCGGCCGGGCCGGCGGTGCCGACCACCGTGGACATCCACAGGTCGTCGCCGATCGCGAACGGCGGCGACGCCAGCTCGACCGTGTCGAGACCGGAGAGCGTCTCATGCGCGGCGTTCGCCTCGGCCTCAGTGCCGTCGGTGACGACCATGAGCGGGCCGTTGAATCCTTCCCCGAACCCGTCGGAGAGCAGGTCGTACGCTTCGCGGCTGGTCGTGCCCTCCGCGTCGGTCCCGGCGTCGGCGAAGCCGAGGCGCAGGTCGAGCAGCGGGGTCGCGAGGGCCGCGAGCCCGGCGGTGACGACGATGATCGCCAGCCAGGCCCGCTTCTCCACGAACCGGGACCAGCCGACCCAGCGGGCGCCCGGCGCCCGCTTCGCCTTCGCGGCCCTCTTGCGGACGCGCTTCTCGATGCGCTTGCCGAACAGCGCCAGCAGTGCGGGCAGCAGCGTCACCGAGGCGAGCATCGTCACGAGCACCGTGAGCGCCACCGCGATCGCGACCGCCTGGAGCGATCCCAGGCCGAGCGCGAACAGGCCCATGAGGGCCACGATGACCACCGAGCCGGCGAACAGGACCGAGCGGCCGGCCGTGTCGAGCGCCGTCGCGGCGGCGGCCTTGCGGCTCGCGCCGCCCTGCAGCTCGGAGCGGAAGCGGGCGAAGATCAGCAGCGCGTAGTCCACGCCCACACCGAAGCCCACGAGGAACATGATGGGCGTCAGGAACGTCGGCAGCGTGACCACATGGGACACCAGCATGGAGAGGCAGAACGCGGTGCCCACGGCGAACAGGGCGGTGATGAGCGGCAGGCTCGCGGCGAGCAGGGACCCGAACATGAACACGAGGATCACCAGGGCCGCGAGCATGCCGATGCCCTCGGCCGCGCCGCCCCCGCCTTCACCGGCCTCGCGGATGACGTCGCCGCCGAGCGCGAACTGGAGGCCCTCGCCAGAGGCGTCCTCGGCCATCGGGATCAGGTCGGCGGCTTCGGCGGTGGTGCCGTCCCAGGTCAGGGTCGCGTACCCGACCGTGCCGTCCTCACTGACCGCGCCGTACTCGGCGAACGGGTCGTTCACGCCGGTCACGCCCGGCTCGTCGGCGAGGTCGGCCAGGAAGGCCGCGATCCGGTCCTGCTCGGCGGCGACCGAGTCGGCGCCGAAGACCACCTGCACGGTGGACTCGTTCGCTTCGGGGGCGCGCTCGTCGAGGAGGTCGGCGAGCTCCTGCGACTCGGTGCCGGGCATCGAGTTGTCGTCTTCGAAGGCGGAGCCGACCGCGCTGGACGCGCCGATCGCGGCGCCGAACACGAGGACCCAGAGGAGGAGTGCGATCAGCGGGCGGCGCTGCGTCCAATCGGACAGTCGCGCCATCGCCGAGGGCTTCGAGGCAAGGTGTGGTTCCATGCCGACAACTCTCGCGGTCGCACACGCCTCCCCGCATCGGCGCGGGAGTGGTACTCGCCCTACGTCCCTGGGATGAGGCGCCGCGCCGGGCCTACGTCACGGGTCGCATCGACTCGGTCGGTTCTGACCGGCGCTCATCGGGAACGTCCTTTCGGCTCGCTCGAGGACGGACGAATCGAACGACGCCGTGTTCGCGAAAGCACGCTATGTGACCGAAACGCATGATTAGGTGGTGGTGCAGTGCTGTGCAACGCATGGCTAGAGACGAGCGCCGTCCGTCCTCGCTGGACGGTAGAAACGGGGACCGAGAATGAAGGCAGGCCTGCGGAGACCTCAGTGGCGAAGGATCACTCCCGTGGTCGCCGTACCGGCGACCGTGGGTATCGTCGCCGCCCTGACCATGTCGCACCCAGGCGGCGCCCAGGCGCAGGAAGCACCGGTCGGATTGGGGACGGCCGCCGAGTACTCGGTTCTGGCGGGCTCGACCGTCACCAACACAGGGGACACCACTCTGGAGCAGAGCCTCGGCGTCAGTCCCGGCAGTACCGCCACCGGC
The DNA here is from genome assembly GCF_017592475.1 of Glycomyces niveus. Taxonomy (GTDB): domain Bacteria; phylum Actinomycetota; class Actinomycetes; order Mycobacteriales; family Micromonosporaceae; genus Glycomyces; species Glycomyces niveus. The sequence goes on from NZ_JAGFNP010000001.1 coordinate 287,049, forward strand.
TTCCCGCCCGGCACCGTCGGCGGCGAGACGCACCTGGCGGATGCGGATGCCGACCAGGCGAAGCTCGATCTCACGACCGCCTACAACGACGCGGCCGGACGCACCCCGTTCACCAACCTGGCCGCGGAATTGGGCGGAGAGGTCCTGACAGCCGGCGTCTATCGGATCTCAGCGGCGCAACTCACCGGTCAACTGACGCTCGACCTCGAGGAAGATCCCGAGGGCGTCTTCATCTTCCAGATCGACTCGACACTCATCACCGCGTCGGACAGCAGCGTCGTCTTCGTCAACGGCTCCTCGCCGTGCAACGTGTACTGGCAGGTCGGCAGTTCGGCGACGCTCGGGACCGGAACCGACTTCATCGGGAACATCATGGCCTCCGCATCGATCACGATGAACACCGGCGCGACGCTGGAAGGCCGCGCACTGGCGCAGACCGCTGCGGTGACGCTCGACACCAACACGATCACTGAACCGGAATGCGCACCGACGTCACCGCCGACGGACGGCCCGACCGACGGTCCCGGCGGGACTGACGGACCCGGCGGTCCGGGCGGGACTGACGGACCCGGCGGTCCCGGCGGCACCGGCGGGCCCGGTGGCTCGGGCGGGAACGGCGGTTCCGGTGGCTCCGGCGGGTCGACGTCCTCCGCCGATTCGGACAACGACGGCGCGGGCGCGGATTCGAATGATTCGGCCGGTTCCGGGAACGGTGACGGGCTGCCCACCACCGGCAGCGGAGTATTGACAACCGTCGTGAGCGCGGGACTCGCGCTCATCGCGGCGGGTGGACTGTTCGCGATCGTCGCACGACGCCGCGCACGACCGGAATGATCAACGCCGGCCGGTCCGTGTGCAGGCGGACCGGCCGCGCTTGAGCGCACCGGCTCCCGGCACCTCGGCCCATCCCTCCCCGAACGTCAGGCACTCCGTCTCCGGAGTCGGGTCACTCGCCGTCGGTCCAAGTCGGGCGCACCAGGCCCGATTCGTACGCGGTCACCACCAGCTGCGCCCGGTCGCGCGCCGAGAGCTTCGACATGATGCGGCTGACGTGCGTCTTCGCCGTCGCGGGGGAGAGGAACAGGGTCCCGGCGATCTCGTCGTTGCTCATCCCGGTGGCCACGAGCTTGAGCACCTCGGTCTCGCGTTCGGTGAGGGCGTTCAGCTTCGAGCTCGGCTCCGGCCGGGCGATCCGCCCGGCGAACTCGCCGATGAGCCGCCGCGTCACCTTCGGCGAGATGAGGGCGTCCCCGGCCGCGACCACCCGGATCGCGTGGATCAGCTCGTCCGGGTCGGTGTCCTTCACGAGGAACCCGCTCGCGCCCGCGCGCAGCGCCCGGTACACGTAGTCGTCCTCGTCGAAGGTCGTCAGGATCACGACCTTCACACCGTCGAGCTTGGCGTCCCGGCCGAGCCGCTCCGTCGCCTCCAAGCCGTCCATAGTGGGCATACGGATGTCCATGAGCACCACGTCGGGACGGTGCCGCCGCGCCAGCTCCAGGGCCTCGGCCCCGTCGCCCGCCTCCGCGACCAGGTCGATGTCCTCCTCGTCGCCGAGGATCGACGCGAACCCCGCCCGCACCAGCCGCTGGTCGTCCACCAGCATCACCCGGATCACCTGTCAACCTCCAGCGGCCACGTGGCCTCGACCGAGAAGCCGCCGTCGTCGCGCGGCCCCGCAGTGAAGGTACCGCCGAGGCTCTCGGCCCGCTCGCGCATCCCCGTCAGGCCATTGCCCGCCTTGGCGCCCTTGGCATCCCCGAGCCCGTCGTCGACGACCGCGACGGCCAGCGTCGACGTCCCGGTGACCACTTTGACCTGCACCCGCTTCGCCTTCGCGTGCCGCAGCACGTTCGTCAGCGACTCCTGCACCACCCGGTACGCCGCCGCGTCCACCGCCACCGGCAGCGCCGCGCTCCCGTCCACCCGCAGGTCCACCTCGAGGCCCGACGCCCGCGCCGCCGCCACCAGGGACGGCAGCTGCTCCAGGCTCGGCCCCGGCCCGGTCGGCGAGTCCTCCCCGGGCTCGCGCAGCACCCCGACCATCGCCCGCAGCTCCCGCAGCGACAACTGGCTCGTGTCCGCGATGACCTGCAGCGTCTCCTCGGTCCGGTACAGCGGGTCCTTGCGGAGCTTCCGCAGCGCCGCCGCCGTCTGCACGTTGATGAGCGACAGATGGTGCCCCACCGCGTCGTGCAGCTCCCGCGCGATCCGCAGCCGCTCCTCGGCCACGCTCCGCAGCTGCGTCTCCGCAAGCGCCACAGCCGTTTCGGCCCGGTACCGCCGGTAGTGCGCCACGACCGCGCCGATCGCCGGGACCGCGATGATCCAGCCGCCGAGCATGAACGTCTCGCTCTCGGTCATGTGCGCGAAGTCCGCCAGGATCTCCGAGATCACCACCGTCAGGAACACGCCCACCGCGATCACGCCCGCCGCGACCAGCCGCCCCAGCGCCGCGAGCGTGTACAGCGCGATCACGAACGCCAGCAGCATCGGCCCGTCGATCGACGACGCCGGGTAGTACACGATCGTGCAGGCCATCGTCAGCAGCGTCACCGCGAGCGGGAAGACGCTGCGGAAGAACAGGGCCGCGACCGAGGCGAACAGCACCACCCACGCCAGGGACTCGTTCAGCCCCATCGTGTCGCGCACCTGCAGCGTCCACTGCGTGAGCGTCCAGCCCAGCACGATCACGGCGTTGAGGACCCCGACGAGCAGGTCCATCCGGGAGACCGGGAAGCGGTTGAGCACGCCCCTAGCGTAGAGGAGCGCCCGGCGGCCGCCGGGCGCTCCGTGAACGCCTCTCCTTGAATCCGGCCGGGTGTCGGCCCGGCCGGATCCACCGCGCGGCCGCTCCGGCCGCCCTCATTGCTACTTCGCGAGCCCGGCGCGGCGCAGCGCCTCGGCCATCGCGCTCTGCGGCGCCGCCTGCTGGCCGCCGCGCTGCTGCGGCTGCCGCCGGCCGTTGCCCTTGCCGCCCTTGTTGTTCCCGCCCTGACCGCCTTGGCCCCGGCGCTGGCCGCCCTGCTGGCCGCCGCCCGCCTCGGGCTCGTCGTCCAAGCGCATGGTGAGGGCGATCCGCTGCCGCTGCAGGTCGACCGAGAGCACCTTGACTTTGACCACGTCGCCGGGCTTGACGATCTCGCGCGGGTCCTCCACGTACCGGTTGGCGAGCGCGGAGATGTGGACGAGGCCGTCCTGGTGGACGCCGATGTCGACGAACGCGCCGAAGGCCGCGACGTTCGTCACCGCCCCTTCGAGGAGCATCCCGGGCTCGAGGTCCGCGACCTTCTCCACGCCCTCCTTGAAGGTGGCGGCCTTGAACTCGGGGCGCGGGTCGCGGCCGGGCTTCTCGAGCTCGGCGAGGATGTCCGAGACCGTGGGCACGCCGAAGCGGTCGTCGGCGAAGTCGCCGGGCTTGAGCTTGCGGAGGGTCTTGGCGTCGCCCACGAGCGCGCCGATGGGCGCGCCGGTGGCGGCGAGGATGCGCTCGACCACCGGGTACGCCTCGGGGTGCACCGCGGAGGCGTCGAGCGGGTTGTCGCCGCCGGCGACCCGGAGGAACCCGGCGGCCTGCTCGAAGGCCTTGGGGCCCAGGCGCGGCACGCCGAGCAGGGCCTTGCGGTCGGCGAAGCGGCCGTGCTCGTCGCGATGCGCCACGATGTTCGCGGCGACGCTCTCGGAGAGCCCGGACACCTGCGACAGCAGCGGCACGGAAGCGGTGTTGAGGTCCACGCCGACAGCGTTCACCGCGTCTTCGACAACGGCCTCAAGGGATTTCGTGAGTTTGGACTCAGTCAGGTCGTGCTGGTACTGGCCGACGCCGATGTGCTTCGGCTCGATCTTCACCAGCTCCGCGAGCGGGTCCTGGAGGCGACGCGCGATCGAGACGGCCCCGCGCAGGGACACGTCCATGCCCGGGAGCTCCTTGGTCGCGTACGCCGACGCCGAGTAGATCGAGGCCCCGGCCTCGGAGACGACGATCTTCGACAGCTCCGCGACCCCGCTCATGGCCTTGATGAGGTCGGCGGCGAGCCGGTCGGTCTCGCGCGAGGCGGTGCCGTTGCCGATCGCGATGAGCTGCACGCCGTGCTTCTTGACGAGCGACGCGAGGGTCGCCAGCGAAGCGTCCCACTGGTTCTGCGGCTGGTGGGGGAGGATCGCGGTCGCGTCGAGGACCTTGCCGGTCGGGTCGACCACGGCCACCTTGACGCCGGTCCGGTAGCCCGGGTCGAGGCCCATCACGGTCTTCGGCCCGGCCGGGGCCGCGAGCAGCAGGTCCTTGAGGTTCGCGGCGAAGACCTTCACGGCCTCGTCCTCGGCGAGCTGCCACAGCCGCATCCGCAGGTCGACGCCGAGCTTGACGAGGATGCGGGTGCGCCAGGCCCACGAGACGGTCTTCGCGAGCCACGCGTCGGCGGGCCGCCCCGCGTCCCTGATCCCGAACTTCGCGGCGATCACGGCCTCGCAGTCCGCGCCGTCGACCTCCGATTCACCCGGTTCGAGCGCGAGCGACAGCGCCTCCTCCTTCTCGCCGCGCATGAGCGCGAGCACGCGGTGGGAGGGGAGGGTGGTGAACGTCTCGGCGAAGTCGAAGTAGTCCGAGAACTTCGCGCCCTTCTCCTCGGCCCCGTCGCGGACCTTCGAGACCAGCCGGCCCCGCTTCCACATGCGTTCACGCAGGTCGCCGATGAGGTCGGCGTCCTCGCTGAACCGCTCGGTGAGGATCGCGCGGGCCCCGGCGAGGGCCGCGGCCGCGTCCTTCACCTCCGCCTCGGGGTTGAGGAACCCCGCGGCAGCGGTCTCCGGGTCCTGTGAGGGATCACTCAGCAGCAGGTCCGCGAGGGGTTCCAGACCGGCCTCGCGGGCGATCTGGGCCTTCGTGCGGCGCTTGACCTTGAAGGGCGCGTAGAGGTCCTCGAGCCGCGCCTTCGTGTCGGCGGCGTCGATCTGCGCGGCGAGCGCTTCGGTGAGTTTCCCCTGCTCGGCGATCGATTCGAGCACCGCTTTGCGGCGGGCCTCCAACTCGCGCAGGTAACCCAGGCGCTCTTCGAGGGCGCGCAGCTGCTCGTCGGAGAGGCCCCCGGTGGCCTCTTTTCGGTACCGGGCGATGAACGGGACGGTGGAGCCGTCGTCGAGAAGCGCGACGGCCGAGCGGACTTGATGGGCGCCGACCGAGAGTTCCTCGGCGATGCGCTGATCGATAGCTTGAGCCACGGGAGGATTCTGCCAGAGCGCTGCGACAACATGGCCCGAAGCCGGAAGCCCCGACCCCCCGGTGGACGCTCGGTCGGGCATTGGGTAAAGTTCTATCCCGTCGCCGGGGGAACGGAAAAACCCCAGGAAGACATGCGGACGTAGCGCAGTTGGTAGCGCGACACCTTGCCAAGGTGTAGGTCGCCGGTTCGATCCCGGTCGTCCGCTCGGAGCTCGAAAGAGCGCTATCCCGGACGATTAGCTCAGCGGGAGAGCACTCCCCTGACACGGGAGAGGTCACTGGTTCAATCCCAGTATCGTCCACCGAAGCGAGAAGGCCCAGGTTCACACGGCTTGGGCCTTTCGCGTCAGGGTGGGTTGTCCGAGTGGTTAGGTAACGGCCTGCAAAGCCGTGCACACGGGTTCGAATCCCGTACCCACCTCCAATCAGATACGTGAGCCGAAGGCCCCGGAGCGATCCGGGGCCTTCGGCGTGCCAGTCGTCGACGGCGAGGGGAAGGCCCCGCCGACTCCGGCGGGGCCTTCTGCGAACGCCGGGCCTCAGCCCTTCGGGGCGATCACGTCGAAACCGCCCACGCCCGCCGCGGTCTGCGAGGCGGTGATGAGGTCGTCGACGGTGATCGTGTACGACGAGCCGCTGGCCGAGTCCCACACGTGGAACGCCGCGACCGGCCAGTTCGTGTTGCCGCCCGAGGAGTTGTAGCTCGCCGAGTAGCCGTAGATCATCATGTAGTGGCGCACTGAGGTGTCCGCGGAGGGATCGCCCCACGGCAGGTACCCGTACTGCACCAGCGTCGACGACGGCTGCCCGTTGTCGAGGTGCTCGCGGATGCGCTCGACCTGCAGCTCCATCGAGGTGCCCGAGGTCGAGGCCGAGTACCAGTCGTAGAACGAGTAGCCCAGGCCGGTCGGGACGTACGCGCCCCAGCCCGAGGCCATGTCCGCCGGGTACGTGAAGCCGTAGTCGTCGGTGTTGAGCGTGCCCGCGATGGTCGTCTGGCTGGGGGCGCTGCTGGCCCGCATCGTCATCGCCGCGGACTTGACCGTGGCCGGGCCGCAGTAGGTCGACTTCTCCTGCATGTACCCGATCATCGGCAGCCCGGTGACGCGCAGCTCCGGCTTGTCGGCCCCGTTCACGGTGACCGTCGCGTCGAGGATCGTCGCGCCGCGGCCGGCCACGTCGAGCCAGCCGGTGTAGCAGTCGCGTTTCACGTTGTCCCCGATGAGGTTCGACACGCATCTCGCATCGGACCACCCGTTCCCGGGCACGTACAGGTCCACCGCCGCTTGGACGGCGGCGTGCGAGGCGGCCCCGGAGGCGCGGTCGTACGAGACGGAGAGCCGGCCCCGGTACTTGGTGTTCGTGTAGGCGCCGTAGGTGCTCGACGGGGCGGTCACCCAGCCTTCGAGGCACAGCTGGTAGCTGAGCGACCCGGAGGTCTTGACCGAGGTGCAGATGTCGTCGTCGGGCGCGTCGCCGAACGTGGAGGTCGCGGTCATGCCCGTGCCGCTCGTCCAGTCGTCGCTGCCGTCCGAGACCGGCGAGACCACCGCGTAGATGTTCGGGTAGGTGTGGACGGTGCCCGGGTTGTTCGGGTCGAACGGGCCGACCATCTTCACCTGGTTGCCGTAGTTCCCCTCGATGGTGGTGATGAACCCGTTGACGGGGTTGACGTCCACGACGACGCCGATGTGGTCGGAGTCGTAGTAGCTGGTGCCGTAGAGGACCACGTCCCCGGGTTTGATGTTCGACTTCGAGGTCATGAGCCCGCGGTTCTTGCCCCAGGTCTCGAAGGTGCCCGAGTACGGGAAATACACGTCGATCCCGGCCTGCTTCCAGGTCCAGGAGGCGAACATCGAGCACCAGGGGTCGCCGCACTTGACGCCGCCGTTGCCGTACGGGTTGCAGTTGTCGCCCCACTCGGTCGTGCCGAGCTGCGAGTAGGCGGCGTTGACGATGTGGTCGCGCACTTCGGAAGTGGGGACCGAACCGGTGGAGGGGTTCGAGGGCACCGTCGGGTTCCCCGACCCGCCGCTCGGCTTCGGGTCCGAGTCGCACCGGTTCATGATGATGTCGGTGGAGCCGGTCGAGACGTAGTAGTCGGCGATCCACAGCCCGTCCGAGGTGCGGTCCCACACCGCGTAGCCGCCGTAGTTGAACTCGCCGTACGCCTGGCAGGTGATGGTCACATAGGACCCGGCCGGGTACTTGTCGAGCACGTACGTGCTCGTAAGGCTCTTGGAGTGGTAGCCGTTCAAGGTCTCCTTGACCAGGAACCGGTTCCCCGAGCCCGACGGGCTGTCGCCGTCGCAGGAGGTCATGACCATCGAGGACGATCCGGTGACGACGTAGTAGTCGGGAATCCAGAGGCCGTCGCTGGTGAGGTCCCAGATCGCCGAGCCGCCGTAGTTCACCTCGCCGTACGCCTGGCACATGATGGTGACGTAGGAGCCCTCGGTGTACTTGTCCCACACGCTGCCCGAGCTGAGCGACTTCTCGAAGTAGCCGTTGAGGTTCGTGCGGATCTTGAACTGCGTGCCCGCGCCGGACCCGCCGCCGATGCCGATCGAGGAGCACAGCGGGACGCCCGGGATCTGGCCCGAGGTGCCGGTGGTGACGTACGCGTCCGGCACCCAGTAGCCGTCGGTCGTGTAGTCCCACAAGGTGGAGCCGCCGGTGCTGATGCCCTGCGCCTGGCAGCGGATGTACAGCGAGGAGCCCTCGGGGTAGGCGTCGACGCGGACCCGGTCGTCGGGGTCGGGGCTGCCGCGCCCGTCGATGGCGACCTTCACCGGGTACGGCCCGGAGTTGGCGCCGCCGCTCGCGGGCGTGCCGTTGATGCCGATCGCGATGCACCGCGGGGCGCCCGCGATCATGCCCGACGTGCCGGTGGTGACGTACGCGTCGGGGACCCAGTAGCCGTCGGTGGTGTAGATCCACAGCGTGGACCCGCCCGCGCTCAGGCCGTAGTCCTGGCACTTGACGTACAGGCTCGCGCCCGCGAGGTACGCGTCGGTCTTGACCCGGTCGTTCGGGTCCATCGAGCCGCGGCCGTCGATCGCGGTGCTGGCCTTGAACGGGCCCGCGCTGAAGCCGACGCCCGTGGGCGAGCCGTCGATGCCGAGGTCGGAGCAGAGCGGCACGCCGGGGATGCGGCCCGAGTACCCGGTCGTCAGGTACGCGTCGGGGATCCACCAGTTCGCGGCGGTGTAGTCCCAGAGGGTGGAGCCGCCGGCGGCCATGCCCCAGTCCTGGCACTGGATGTAGACGCCTTGACCGGCCTTGTACCAGTCGGTGGCGGTGCGGTCGTTCGGGTCCATCGACCCGCGCGCGTCGATGTTGACCTTGGCCGTGTAGGGGCCGTACGTGGCCGCCTGCGCCGGCGCGGCGACGGCGATGACCGCCGCCATGCCCGCGACCAGCGCGGCGAGCAGCAGGGTCGCCCGTCTTCTGAAGTTGGACACACTGTCTCCTGACAGCGAGGGCCGGGCCGATGGGGTGGCCCGGCGGTCTGATGGGGAAGGTTGGGATCGGGGGTGTCGGGGTCAGGGGGACGGATGGGCCGGCCCCGGCGGAATCGAGCGGCCTGATCTTATGGCAAACGATGTCATCCCGTAAAGACCGGAAATATGAACATCCGTGCCCCCGCCCGCGCCGAGTGTTCACCGGCCCGCGGGGTATCCACTGCCTCAAGCCGAACGGCAGGGGGACGACCTGGCACGGCATCCCGGCGCCCAGGCATGGGTGCCCGAAGGCGCGGGGATCACCCGGCTGCGCGAGGCGGCCCGGTCCTGCGAAGGCTGCGACCTCTACCGCGAGGCCACGCAGACCGTCTTCGGCGACGGTCCGGAGGACGCCCGCCTGTTCCTCGTCGGGGAGCAGCCCGGCGACGTGGAGGACCGCGAAGGCGAGCCGTTCGTCGGTCCGGCCGGGCGCCTCCTCGACCAGGCGCACTGAAGGCACGGCAACGGCCCCAGGGGTTTCCCCTGGGGCCGTACGCTTCCGGTGCTTACTCGGCGTCCTCGGACGTCGCCTCGCCCTCGATCTCGACCTTCGGCTCCACGCCCTTGATCGGGATGCGCTGCGCCTGCGGGGCCGGCTTGACGGCGCCCGAGATGCGAATCGTCAGGAGACCGTCGGCGACCTCCGCGCTGAGCTGGTCGGCGGTGACGCCCTCGCGGAGCGTGAACTCGCGGCGGAACGTGCCGCCGGCGAGACCGCGCACGAGGTAGCGGTCGCCCTCGGCCGCTTCGCGCTGACGGCGCTCGGCGGTGATCGAAAGACGGCGGCCCTCGAGCTCGACCGTGACGTCCTCAGGGCTCACGCCCGGGACCGCGGCGGTGACCACGAGGTCTTCGCCTTCGGTGTAGACGTCCGAGCGGAGCGTGTACTGGACTGCGCGCTGGCCGAAACCGGCCCGAGCCAGGCGCTCGAACTCCCGGTCGAAATGCCGGAACGCCGCGTAAGGGTGCTGGTAGCGAACGATCATGATGGCTGTCTCCTTCCTCAGGATTAGCACTCGGTGGTGGAGAGTGCTAACGACCTATACGACGCCCGCCCCGATCCGAATATTTCGGCCGTGGCCCAGATCACGCGGCGAGCTTACGCGGTGGAGTCGCGCAGCGGCAGGTCCCACACCTGGTTCACCAGGTCGTCCTTCCCGAACATCCGCACCGGCTGCTCGCTCGTGAGCGTGAACCCCTCCTCCTCGTACAGCCGCCGGGCCGAGTGCAGGAGGTTCACGGTCCGCAACGTCATCGACGCGTAGCCGGTCTCGCGCGCGAACTCGACGCGCTGGCGCACCAAGAGCCTGCCCGCGCGCGGCGGGCTCGACCCACAGCAGCCGCAGTTTCGCGACCGACCCTCCCGCGTCGACGCACACGATCGAGCCGACCGGTTCGCCGCCGATCTCGGGGATCCAGCCCGCCTCCCGCGAGGGGTCGTGCCGCTCGGCGTAGTCGGCCACGATCCGCGCGACGAGCGCCTCGAACTCCTCGTTCCACCCGAACGGCTCCCAGTAGCCCTTCCCTTGGGTGTAGACGATCCAGCCGAGGTCGCCCGGCCGCAGCCTGCGCAGTCGAGGTGTGTCTATGTAGCGCCTCCTATGTCCGTTCCCGGTCGGTCTTCCTCGCTATGCGTCTGCGTACCACCAGGCGAGAGCCGCACCGATACCCGATTGCGCGCGCCGCGCGGCGGCGTCAGAATGGCGCGATGGAGATCGCCATCCGCCCCAAGCTCGACCGCGCCGACGTCGAGGCCCTCGTCCGCAAGCACCTCCCCGGCCCGATCGAGGTCACCGGCCATGAAGAGTTCAAGGACGGGTTCTTCAACGCCGCCCACGCCCTCGCGCTGGCCGACGGTCGCCACGTGGTCGTCAAGGTCGCCCCTGACAAGAGCCTGAAGCTGCTGCGATACGAGGTGGACCTCATGGCCACCGAGATCGAGTGCTTCGAGCGGGGCCTGGAGGCGGGTGTGCCGATGCCGGCGCTCCACTACGGCGACCCGGAGAGCGGCGTGATGATCATCGACCGCCTCAAGGGTGTCTCGCTGCCGAAGGCCCGGAGTGAGATGTCCGATGCGGAGTTCCTGGCCCTGCGCCGCGAGATCGGCGAGCTGAGCGCCCGCTTCGCGACGGTCACCGGAGAGCGGTTCGGGTATCCGCGCCGGAGCGGCCGCACGGTCGCCGACTCGTGGTCCGAGTCGTTCCTGGCGATGGTCGACGACGTGCTCGCCGACATCGCGGAGAACGGCTCGCCGCTGCCGCGCCCGGCCGAGGAGATCGCCGCGATCGTCCACGCCGAGAAGGCGCTGCTCGACGAGGTGACCCGGCCCGCGCTCGTCCACTTCGACCTGTGGGACGGCAACATCTTCGTCGAACCCGGCGAGAACGGCTGGCGCGTGGAGGCGTTCATCGACGGCGAGCGGGCGTTCTACGGCGACCCGATCGCCGAAATCGTGTCGATCACGTTCGGTTCAGAAGTGGAGCAGGCCGCTTCGGTCGAGGGCTTCCTGGGCCGGGAGATGACCCCGGGGGAGGAGCGGCGGCTCGCGCTCTACCGCGTCTATCTGATGCTCATCCTCATCGCCGAGTGCGACGTGCGCGGTTTCGAGGAGGAGCAGACGGTGGGCCAGCGCGGCTGGTCGACCGAGAGCCTGCTCAAGAACCTCGCGCTGCTGGAGGCCGACCGCCCTTAGTGGACGGCGTCGGCCTCGTGGTCGTCGGGGTCGGTGCGGGTCGCGTCCCGCTCCTTCGTGGCGCGGGCGAGGCCGTACGGCGGCATGTTGATGTACGAGGTGTCGTACTCGCCGGCCCTGACCTTGTAGAGCTCGTGCCAGAGGCCGACCTCGCCGTTGCTCTTGACGTTGCGGTTGAACCACTTCCAGAAGCCGCGGTGGGCGTGGACCTGCGAGTGCGCGTACCGCTCCAGGTGCTCCTCGCTGCGCCAGTACTGGACGACCATGATGACGCGGCCGCCGATCATGGTGCGCGAGTCGAGCAGGCCGAGGTCGGGGTCGGCCTGGAGTTCGCGGAGCATCCTCGGCATCGAGGTGAACACCGGCCACCACTTGCCGAACTTCCAGAACTTGTTGATCCGCATGCCGACTGTGAAGACGACGAGGTCGTCCTCGTAGTCGACCACGACGCGACCGGGCCTGACCTTCGCCACGTGGAGTCCTCCCAGGGGTTGTGAGCATGCCTCCCCTTAGAGACTAACGAAGCGTGTTCATCCGGTGTCAAGACGCCGGACGAAATCGGCTGCGCGACTGGGATTCTCGATCAGTGCGGCCACTGCCATTCGGCGACGGCGGGCAGGTCCTCGCCGTGGGCGCGGGTGTGCTCGCGGGCGGCGTGGCGGGCGTCGACCATGCGCTGCCGGAGCCCGGCGGCGTTCTGGCCCAGACCGGGCACGCGGTCGATGACGTCCATGACGAGGCGGAAGCGGTCGAGGTCGTTGAGCATGACCATGTCGAACGGCGTGGTCGTGGTGCCCTCCTCCTTGTAGCCGCGCACATGGATGTTGTCGTGGTTCGCGCGCCGGTAGGTGAGCCGGTGGATGAGCGTCGGGTAGCCGTGGAACGCGAAGAGCACCGGCTTGTCGGCGGTGAAGATCGTGTCGAACTGGCGGTCGCCGAGGCCGTGCGGGTGCTCGGAGTCGGGCTGGAGCCGCATGAGGTCTACGACGTTGACCACGCGCACGCGCAGCCGCGGCAGGGCCTGGCGCAGCAGGTCGGCGGCGGCCAGGACCTCCAGTGTGGGCGCGTCCCCGGCGCAGGCGAGCACGACGTCGGGCGACTGGCCGTCGTCGGTGGAGGCCCACTCCCAGATGCCGAGGCCCCGTTCGCAGTGGCGCACGGCCTCGTCCATGCTCGTGTACTGCAGTGCGGGCTGCTTCCCGGCGACGACCACGTTCACGTACTGGCGGCCGCGCAGGCAGTGGTCCATCGTGGACAGCAGGGTGTTGGCGTCCGGCGGCAGGTAGACGCGCACGATGTCGGCCTTCTTGTTCATCACGTGGTCGATGAACCCGGGGTCCTGGTGGGAGAAGCCGTTGTGGTCCTGGCGCCACACGTGGCTCGAGAGCAGGTAGTTGAGCGAGGCGATCGGCTGGCGCCACGGGATCGAGTTCGTCGAGTCGAGCCACTTCGCGTGCTGGTTGAACATCGAGTCGACGATGTGGATGAACGCCTCGTAGCTGGTGAACAGGCCGTGCCGGCCGGTGAGCAGGTAGCCCTCGAGCCAGCCTTCGCACAGATGCTCCGAGAGGGCCTCCATGACCCGCCCCTGCGGGGCCTGGTGCTCGTCGGTGGGCAGGATCTCGGCGCCCCACTGGCGGTCGGTGGCCTCGAAGGCCGCGCCGAGGCGGTTCGACTCGACCTCGTCGGGGCCGAAGAGCCGGAACCGGTCCGGGTTGGCGGCGATGACGTCCCGGATCCACTTGCCGAGGACCTTGGTGGCCTCGCCGGTGGTGCGGCCGTGGCCCTTGATCTCCTGGCCGTACTCGCGGTAGTCGGGGAGGACGAGGTCGCGCAGGAGCAGCCCGCCGTTCGCGTGCGGGTTGGCGCTCATGCGCCGCGCCCCTCGCGGATGCATCTCGAGCAGTTCGGGCGCGGGCTTGCCGGTGGCGTCGAACAGCTCCTCGGGACGGTACGAGCGCATCCACGCCTCGAGCATCGCCAGGTGCTGGGGGTTGCCGCGCACCGCCGCTAGCGGCACCTGGTGCGCCCGCCACGTGCCCGCGACGGGCACGCCGTCCACATCGTCCGGTCCGGTCCAGCCCTTCGGGGTCCGCAGGACGACCATCGGCCAGCGCGGCCGGATCGGCGTGCCGTTCGCCCGGCGGCGCGCGTCGGCGCGGATCTCCGCGATCCGGTCGAAGCACGCGTCCAGCACGGCGGCGAGCTTCTGGTGGACGCTCGCGGGGTCGTCGCCCTCCACGAGGAACGGCTCGTAGCCGACGCCGCGGAAGAACGACGTGCGGTCCTCGTCGGAGATGCGCGCGAAGATCGTGGGATTCGCGATCTTGTACCCGTTGAGGTGCAGGATCGGCAGGACCGTGCCGTCGGAGACGGGGTTGAGGAACACGTTCGAGAACCACGAGCCGGCCAGCGGGCCGGTCTCGGCCTCGCCGTCGCCCACGACGCACGCGACCGTGAGGTCCGGGTTGTCGAACGCGGCCCCGTACGCGTGCGAGAGCGCGTAGCCGAGCTCGCCGCCCTCGTGGATCGAGCCGGGCACTTCGGCGGCCACGTGCGAGGGGATGCCGCCGGGGAAGGAGAACTGGCGGAACAGCTGCCGGATGCCCTCCTCGGAGTGGTTCACCGAGGGGTGGAGCTCGGGGTAGGTGCCTTCGAGCCAGGTGTTGGCGACGATGGCGGGGCCGCCGTGGCCGGGGCCGGTCACGTAGATCATGTCGAGGTCGCGGGCGGTGATGCACCGATTGAGGTGCGCATAGAGGAGGCTGAGGCCGGGGCTGGTGCCCCAGTGGCCGAGCAGGCGCGGCTTGATGTGCTCGGGGCGCAGGGGTTCGCGGAGCAAGGGGTTGTCGAGCAGGTAGATCTGGCCGACGGTGAGGTAGTTGGCGGCCCGCCAGTAGGCGTCGATGCGGGCCAGCTCCTCATCGCTCAAAGGCGCGGTCGACAGGCCGGATTGCGTCGTGTCCATGCGTCCGAGGGTGCCGCATCAGGGCGGGCCTGAACCGCGATTCGCGGGAATACTTCGCATCGGCCGCCGCGGCTCAGTCGACCTCTTTGAGCATCCGCTCCACATTCGCCAAGCGGCCCTTGATTTCTGCCAGGGACGCCTGCACCTCGGTGCTGTCCAGACTCATCTTCGCGGCGAGCTCGTGGTAGGCGTCCTCGCGGGCCACCGAGGCCTTCGCCTTCGCGGTGGTCGCCGCGTACACGATGCCCGCGATGATGACGGCGGTGACGAGCAGGCCGAATCCGAAGACGAACAGCATCCCGGCTTGTCCCATGTTCATGGCGAGGTTCCCTCTCTCTTGTCGGTCGACGGGGGCAGCGTCGGCAGGGCCGACTTGACGATCTGCGGGGTGATCTCCAGCTTGAAGGGGACCGCCTCGAAGTACTTGACGGCCTTGCCGTCCTCCGAGAGCTCCAGCGAGCCCTTCACCAGGCCCGCGGACTGGAGCTTCTGCAAGTGCATGTGAAGGAGGGGGCGGCTCATCCCGAGTTCGCGGGCCAGGTGGCTCACGTACTGCCGCCCGTCGGCGAGCGCCCCGAGGATGCGCAGCCGGTGCGGGTTCGCCAGGGCCGAGCCCACCGCGAGCAGGGCCGCGCCGGTCAACTCCTCGGTTCCCATGAAAACCATCCTTGTCGCATGTCAGAAAATTCTGACACATGTCAGGACCGTCTGCGGGCCCGGGGCCGCGGTTAAACCGATTGCCCCGTAGCGCCCGCCCGGAAAGAATCGAGGCATGATCGCCGACCACCTCCCGATCCACCGGCTCCGTCTGCGGACCGAACGCCTCGAACTGCGCCTGCCCGCGAACTTCGACGAGCTCGCCGCCCTCGGCGAGGCCGCCGCCGCGGGCGTCCACGACCCGGACTTCATGCCGTTCTCCGTGCCGTGGACCGCCGCCGACCCCGCGACGGTCGCGCGCGGGACGATCGTCTGGTACCACCGGGCCATCGGCCGCTGGGAACCGCAGGACTGGGGCATCCCGTTCCTGGTCTTCCACGAGGGCAAGGCGATCGGCTCGCAGGTCGTCGCCGGCAAGGACTTCAAGATCACCCGCGAGGTCGACTCCGGCTCCTGGATCGGCCGCGCCCACCAGGGCAACGGCTTCGGCACCGAGATGCGCGCCGCGATCCTGCACCTCGCGTTCGCCGGACTCGACGCCCAGACCGCCCGCAGCGGCTCATACATCGGCAACGACGCCTCCGAGCGCGTCTCGCGCCGCCTCGGCTACCGCGCCGACGGCGAGGAGTTCCACGTCGTCCAAGGGAAGCGGCGGCACCTGCGGCGCTGGCGGCTCTCGCGCGCCGACTGGGAGGCGAACCGCAAGCACGAGGTCGTGATCGACGGCCTCGACGACGACGTACTGGACATGCTCGGCCTCGCGAAGGAGACCCCGTGACGCTCACCGACTACCTGCCGGCCTACCGGCTGCGCCTGCGCACCGACCGGCTCGAGCTGCGCCTCCCGGACCTCGACGACCTCGTGGCCCTCGCTGACGAGGCCGCCGCGGGCGTCCACGGACCGGACTTCATGCCGTTCCTGGTGCCGTGGACCGAGTGCGAACCGGTCGAGCGCGGCCGCCGAACGCTGCTGCACCAGATGGGCGTCATCGCCGGGATCACCCCCGAGCGGTGGATGCTGCCGCTCGTCGTCCTCCACGACGGCAAGGTGATCGGCATGCAGGAGGTTGGCGCGACCGACTTCAAGGCGACCCGCGAGGCGCACACCGGCTCGTGGCTGGGTCTCGCCCACCACGGCCAGGGCTTCGGCACCGAGATGCGCGCGGCCGTGCTCGAGTTCGTGTTCACCGGGCTCGGCGCCGACTTCGCGCTGAGCGCCTCGTTCGAGGGCAACGGGCCGTCGGAGGGCGTCTCGCGCAAGCTCGGCTACAAGGCCGACGGCATCGACCACAAGGTCCTCAACGGCGTGCGCCGCCAGGACAACCGCTGGCGGCTCACCCGGGCCGACTGGGAAGCGAACCGCAAACACGAGGTCGCGATCGAGGGCCTGGACGCCGAGGTCCTGGCGTCGCTCGGCCTCGACGGCGCCGAAGCCTGACCGGGACGGGCGCGGCCCAGGCGTGAGCCGCGCCCCAATCGGTCCCAAGGCCCTATCAAGGCCCGGGGAACGATGCGCTAAAGTAATCATCGTTCCCCGGTCAACACCGGAGAAATGCGGACGTAGCGCAGTTGGTAGCGCGACACCTTGCCAAGGTGTAGGTCGCCGGTTCGATCCCGGTCGTCCGCTCCAGTGAGTGAAAGGCCCGGTCTTCCGACCGGGCCTTTACTCTTGCCCGGGAACTGGGGCTGGCTCTGGGCGGACGTAGCGCAGTTGGCTGTGCCTTTGCAGCGCTTCGCGCTGGTGCGACACCTTGCCAAGGTGTAGGTCGCCGGTTCGATCCCGGTCGTCCGCTCCAGTGAGTGAAAGGCTCGGTCTTCCGACCGGGCCTTTACTCTTGCCCGGGAACTGGGGCTGGCTCGGGGCGGACGTAGCGCAGTTGGCTGTGCCTTTGCAGCGCTTCGCGCTGGTGCGACACCTTGCCAAGGTGTAGGTCGCCGGTTCGATCCCGGTCGTCCGCTCCAGTGAGTGAAAGGCTCGGTCTTCCGACCGGGCCTTTACTCTTGCCCGGGAACTGGGGCTGGCTCGGGGCGGACGTAGCGCAGTTGGCTGTGCCTTTGCAGCGCTTCGCGCTGGTGCGACACCTTGCCAAGGTGTAGGTCGCCGGTTCGATCCCGGTCGTCCGCTCCAGTGAGTGAAAGGCTCGGTCTTCCGACCGGGCCTTTCGCTTTGCTTATCGATGGGCCGCCCGTCGGACGGCCCTCTCGCTTATCCCTTGGCGTCCTTGGGAATCCAACGCATGTTCATCTCCTCCTCACTGGGCGGTGAGCTCGGCAGCGGGCCCCTGGCCGGCGCCTGCAGCGCCTGCAGGTACAGCTCCAGACTCCGCAGCCGCACCTCCCGCGTGCGTTCGGCGTCGCCGATGTCGATCGAGGCCAGCGACTCGGTGATCATGATGACGTCGCCGATCTTCACATCCTCGCGGATCGCGCCGGCCTCGTGGAGCTTCCGCATGAGCACGTCGTTCAATTCGGCCGCCGCCGCGCCCGCGCCGAACATGTCGGGCGTCGGCGTGAAGGTCCCCGCCAGCTTCACGGTGATCGAAGCCGTGTCCGCCGCCACGACCTGCCTCATGAAGCGGCAGAACGCCTCCCACATGTCGCCTTCGGCGTCGACCGCCTCCTGCACCAGCGCCACGTGCTTGGCCAGGCCGTCGCCGCAGAGCTTGCGGAGCAGGTCCTCCTTGCTCGGGTACCGCCGGTACAACGCACTGATGCCGACGCCGGCGCGCTTCGCGACCTCCGCGATCGGCGCCTCGGGGTTCGCCACGAACACCTCGTGGGCGGCTTCGAGGATGAGCTTGTCGTTGCGGGCGGCCTGGGCCTTGCGCCCGCTGAGCGGCTTGTCGGTCATGACGGCATCCTATCCGGAACAGAGCGATTCATTCTGTTGCACCTTTCTCGAGAGACGCCCCTGACCGGCCGCGCCCGCGAGGGCCCGACCGGTCAGGGGACTCATGGCATCTAGTGCTCGGCCTTGGCCTGCTTCGGGAGACCGAAGGCCACCCCGAAAGCGACCACGGTCAGCAGGACCGTGAGGCCCGTGACCAGCTGCGCCGCGCCCATCGCCGCGGCGGCTCCGGCGCCGATCGCGAACTGGCTGAAGAAGACCGTCCCGAGGCCGGCCACGCCCAGCGCCGCCGCGCCCTGCTGGAACGACTCCAGGAGCCCCGAGGCCGAGCCGACCTCGTGGTCTTCGAGGTCGCCGGTGATGATCCCGAACAGCGGCACGAAGATCGCGCCCATCCCGATCCCGAAGACCAGCAGGGCCGGGACCAACGCCCACGGGCCGGGGGCCGAGTCGCCGCCGAGCTGGAAGAACAGGATCGAGAGGCCGATGACCATGCCGGCGAGGCCGATGTGGAGGATGTTGCGGCCGAGCTTCGGCGCGATGCCCGCGCCGACACCGGAGCCGATGAACGCGCCGACCGCCCAGGAGGCCATCGCCAGGCTCGCCTTGAGCGGGCTGTAACCGAGGCCGAGCTGCAGGAACAGGCCGACCGCGAGCGAGAAGCCCGTCACCGAGCCGAAGAAGACGACCACGAACGCGATGCCGGAGGTGTACGAGCGCTTCTTGAAGACGCTCAGCTCGATCAGCGCGGTCTTGCCGCTACGGGCGCGGCGGACCTGGAGGCGGACGAAGACGGCCAGGACCGGGACGGAGGCGACGAGCATGGCGATCGACCAGGCGGGCCAGCCGAGTTCGTGGCCCTCGACGAGCGGGATGAGCAGCAGGCTCATGCCGACCGCAGCGATGACCGCGCCGCCGAGGTCGAGCTTCAGGCCCTTGACCGTGGGAGCGCCCGCCGGGAGGATCTTCACGCCCAGGGCGAGCGCGGCGATGCCGAGGGGCAGGTTGAGCAGGAAGATCGAGCGCCAGCCGGAGCCGAACAGGTCGGCGTCGACGAGCAGGCCGGCGAGAATGGGGCCGCCGATGGTGGCGAGGCCGATCATCGGGCCGAAGAGCGCGTAGGCCTTGCCCATCTCGCGGCCGAACATGTCGCGGATGAGGCCGAAGCACTGCGGCACCATCACGGCCGCGAACGCGCCCTGCACGACGCGGGCGATGAGCAGCAGCTCGATCGTCCCGGCCGCGCCGCACGCGAGCGAGGCGGCGAGGAAGCCGACCAGGCCGATCATGAGGACCTTCTTGCGGCCGAACATGTCGCCGAGGCGACCGCCGGTGAGCAGGCCGATCGCGAGAGCGAGCGTGTATCCGGCGGCGAGCCACTGGATGGTCGCGGCGGTGCCGCCGAGTTCGGTGCGGATCGCGGGAGCGGCGACGTTGACGATCGACGCGTCGAGCAGGTTGAGGAGGGTCGTCGCGAGGATCGCGATGAGCCCGAGCCAGCGCCGCGGGAAGGGCGCTTCATTTGCGGCCGAAGCGGTTTCGGCGGTGTCGACGGCCGCGGCGGGGCGCGCGGCGTCGTTGGTCGGGATTTCGGCGGTCAGGGTCACGGTTGCCTCCGGGCTCTCGTTGAAGCTGTGGAACGGAACGCTTGATTCCACTATAACAGACCGGAATGATCTGTTCCACTACGAAGGCTGGGAAATTTTCAAGGACCCGATGAACAGCGAAAACGCCCGGTCGAACCCGACCGGGCGTTGCAAGAAGCGGGTTCTAGGTCTGCTGGCCCGCGTTCAGGTAGCCGAAGATGATGATCATCGCGACCGCCACGATCACCAGCCACAGTGTGGCCTTGCGGAACTTGTGCCGGGCGCCGGGGGAGAACCACATGACTGCCGCGAGGATGAGCAGCACCCCGACCACCACGCCGGGCGCGGAGTTGATTCCTTCGTCCACTTTGATCCCTATCCCGTCAGAGCCGACCGACCGTGCCACGAGGCGACCGCGCCTCGACGGTCGCCCCGGTCGCCCATTCAATCATTCAGTGCGGAGCCGGACCGGTCAACCCGTTCCGCCGCAGTGCCGCCTATCCGTCACCACGAGCAGCTGGTGCCCTCGGACGTGCGCTCGTGGAAGTACACGGTGATCTGGGCGGTGTAGTCGGCGGTCTCTCCCGCCGTCGGGCTCTGCTGCATCACCGTGCAGTGCGCGGGCTCGGGGCTGTAGTAGTAGTAGCCGATCGCCGCGACCACGTTCGAGAACCCCGCCTGCGTCAGCTCGTCGCGGGCGTCGAACGTGGACACGCCGGTCACATCGGGCACCTCGCCGCTGCCCTCCTTCACGGTGTCGTCCCCGCCCGAGTCCTCCTCGCCGCCGCCGGTCTGGCCGCCGTCCTCGGTGCCGTCCCCCGCACCATCGCCCTCCGAACCGCCGGTGTCGCCCTCGGCGGCGCTCGACTCGGCTGCGCTCGTCGCGCCCGCCTCAGCGGTAGCGGTGTCGGCACCGGCGGTCGTGCTCGGCTCCGCCGTCGGGCTCGAAGACGCCCCTGTGGACGAATGGCCCTCCGCGCCTTCGGCGACCCGCCCGTCGCCCGCGAACGGGTTCAGTGCCAGGACCGCGATCACGACGGCCACCAATGCGACCGCCGCGCCGACGAGGATCATCCGGCGGCGCCGGCGCGGATCCGGCTGCTCGACCGCCGCAGGCTGCGCGGGCCGCGTCACCGGAGGCGGGAACGGCGCCCGCGCCGCGGGCGGGGCATCCGCGGTCGTTGCGTCCTTTGAGGACTTCACCGCCGGGGGCGTCTCGACCGGGTGCTGCCCGGTCGTGGCCGCCCGGGCCGCCGCCGCGAGCACGTCGCCGGACTCCCAGCGGTCCTCAGGGGATTTCAAGAGTGACCGGGAGACGATCCCGGCGACCTCGGCCGACACGTCGGCCGGCAGCGCGGGCGGCTCGGAGTACAGGTGCCCGTGGATGACCGCCGCCGGGTCCGCCGCGTCGAACGGCGGCGTCCCGGTCAGGCACTCGTACGCCACGGCCCCCAGCGAGTACAGATCGGACGCGCCCGTGACGCCCTTGTCCCGCAACTGCTCCGGCGAGACGTAAGGCGCCGTGCCCAGCACCTGGTCGCTCGGGGTGAGCCGCGACCGGTTCTGGAACAGCGAGATCCCGAAGTCCACCACCTTGACCCTGTCCTCGGCGTCGATGAGGATGTTGCCCGGCTTGATGTCCCGGTGCACGATCCCGCGCCGGTGCGCCGCCGCCAGGGCCTCGGCCGCCTGCGCCATGATCGTCATCGTCCGGGCCGGGTCGAGCTTCTCCTCCCGGTGCAGCAGCTCCGCCAGCGAGACGCCGTCGACGAGCTCCATCACGAGGAACACGACCGTCCGGTCCCCGTCGGCCTCCTCGCCGAAGTCGTAGACCTCCACGCACCCCGGGCCCTTCAGGCTCGCCAGGGTCTTCGCCTCCCGCTCGAACCGGTCGCGCGGCCGCTGCGAGCCGTCGAGGCCCGCGTGCAGGACCTTCACTGCCACCGTGCGGTCGAGCCGCTCGTCCTCGGCCCGCCACACCGAACCCATCCCGCCTGAGGCGATCACGCGGTCGAGTCGGTAGCGGCCGGCGATGAGCGTTCCGGAGTCCACGGGCAGTCCTCGTTCGGGGTGTCGAATCGCGCGACCGCCTGCGGGCCAATAAGGGTCGTGAACCGGCGGCTCGCGGTGTCGGCGCTGCTGTCGGGCAGGAGGTTCCACTCTAAGACGCGCCCGCCAAGACCCCGCCGCCGCCCGGGCCGTGAAGCGCGACGCCTGGCGGACGTTCAGGTCCGGGCCGCGCGAAATCCCGTAGGCTGTCAAGCGAACCGGAGCGGCGATCGCGACAGCAAGCGTCACCAGGCGGCCCACAGGCGTGCCGGACGAGGAGAAGCCAATGACCGAATTCATCGAAGTCCCCAAAGGCCTGGACCGTGTCGTCGTCGCCGACACCGAGATCGGCGACGTCCGCGGCGAAGAGGGCTTCTACCACTACCGCCAGTACAACGCGGTGGAGCTCGCGCAGCGGTGCTCGTTCGAGCAGGTCTGGTACCTCATGACCCACGCCGCCCTCCCCACCCGCGACCAGCTCGCCGAGTTCAAGGACCAGGTCGCGCCCTACCGCACCCTCACCTCCGGGCTCCGCGGGCTCCTGCCGCTCCTCAAGGGCGCCACGCCCCTCGACGGCCTGCGCACCGCGCTCTCCGCGGCGTGCGCGGCCCGGCCCATGAAGCCCGTCCTCGACATCGACGAGGCCGCCCGCGCCGACGACGCGCTCTTCGCGTGCGCCGTCACGCCCGCGATCCTCACCGCCATGTGGCGCATCGGCCAGGGCCTCGAACCGCTCGACCCCCGCGAAGACCTCGGGTACGCCGCGAACTACCTGTACATGATGACCGGTGAGGTCCCCTCCGAGGCCAACGCGCGCGCCGTAGAGCAGTACCTCATCCTCACGATCGACCACGGCTTCAACGCCTCCACGTTCACCTCCCGCGTCATCGCCTCCACCGGAGCGGATCTCGGTGCGGCCCTGGTGGGTGCGATCGGCGCGCTCTCCGGCCCGCTGCACGGCGGCGCGCCCGCGCGGGCCTTGGACGCTTTGGACGCGATCGGCGGCCCCGACAACATCGACGCCTGGATTCGCGGCGAGCTCGAGGCCGGGCGGCGCATCATGGGCTTCGGCCACGCCGTCTACAAGACCGACGACCCGCGCTCGCTCCACCTGCGCGACGTGGCCGACGGCCTCGACGGCGAGATCGTCGACTTCGCCAAGACCGTCGAGCGCCGCGTGGTCGAGATCCTCGCCGAGGTCAAACCGGGCCGCAAGCTCTACACGAACGTGGAGTTCTACGCCGGGGTCGTGATGGAGCTCGCGGGCGTGCCGCGCACCATGTTCACCCCGACGTTCACGACCAGCCGCGTCGTCGGCTGGAGCGCCAACATCCTCGAGCAGGCCCGCGACTCCAAGATCATCCGCCCGCGCGCCCGCTACGTCGGCACCCCGCCGCCGCAGCCGGTCCCCGCGGACGGCTTCGCCAGCTGACACGGGCGCCGCGGCCCGAGCGGGCTTCGCGGCCGTTCACGCTTTCAGGTGACACGGCCGCCGGTTCGCGGCGTTCTTGTCGGACCCCCGCGCCATGGTGGGACCTACCTTTCCCCCGGGTGGGTGGGGGATAGGGATGGCAGTCACGAGAGCGGCGCCGCACGGGCGCAAGCTCACAGGTGAGCCGCCGCGCAGATACGCTGCGCGGCTCGCACGGGATGGATAGCGTTGGAGCCGTGGCTCAAAGTCTCTACCTCGCCAGTCTCGACCCCGGCAGCGGCAAGTCCGCCGTAGCGGTCGGCGTCATGGACCTGCTCACCCGGCGCGCCGGCTCCGTCGCCGTGTACCGCCCCATCGTCCGCGACGAGCACACGCTCTCCGGCGACCCCGTCATCACCCTCCTCCGCGACCAGTACCGCCTCCCGAGCCCCTACGAGGCCTCGGTCGGCGTCACCTACTCCGACGTCCGCTCCGACGCGGACGCCGCCCTCACCTCGATCGTCGAGCGCTACCACGCGCTGGCCGACGCGCACGACGTCGTCCTCGTCGTCGGCTCCGACTACTCCGATGTGGGCGCTTCGGTCGAGTTCACCTACAACACCCGCGTGGCCGTGAACCTCGCCGCGCCGATGCTCCTCGTGGTCGCCGGCCACCGCAAGAGCCCCGCCGAGATCGCCGCCGCCCTGCGCTTCGGCACCGCTCAGGCGGAGGCCGACCACGCCACGGTCCTCGGCACCGTCGTCAACCGCGTCGACCCGGCGGACGTCGAACTCGTCAAGGCCGCGCACCCCGGCACCGGCGTCATCGCGGAGGACCCGGTCGTCGTGGCGCCCACCGTGGGCGAGCTCATCGAGGCCGCCGACGCGACCCTCATCTCAGGCGACCCGGACGTCCTCACCCGCACCGTCGGGGACGTCGTCGTCGCGGCGATGACCCTCCCCAATCTCCTCACCCGCCTCGCCGACGACAAGGCCGTGATCCTCCCCGGCGACCGCTCCGAAGTCCTCCTCGGACTCCTCGCCGCCCACCAGGCCGAAGGCACGCCGAGCCTCTCCGCGGTGTTCCTCACCGGCGGCATCCGGCCCGAGCCGCAGATCCTCGACATCGTCGCCGGCCTCGACTCGCGCCTGCCGATCGCCCTGGTCCAGCACGACACGTTCGACATGGCGAACCTCGTCGGCGACACCTCCGGCTCGCTCGCCGCCGGCGGCCAGCGCAAAATCGCCCGCGCCCTCGAGGACTTCGCGGCCGGTGTGGACGGCGACGACCTGCTCGACCGGCTCGCGCTCGCCAAGCCGACCGTGGTCACCCCGGTCATGTTCGAGCACGCCATGATCGGGCGCGCCAAGGCCCTCGACAAGCACATCGTGCTGCCCGAGGGCGCCGAGCCGCGCATCCTCAAGGCCGCCGAGATCCTCATGCGCCGCGACGTGGCCCGCCTGACGCTCCTCGGCGAGGAGTCCGAGATCCGCTCGCAGGCCGGGCAGCTCGGCGTCGACCTCGGCGGCGTCGCGATCCTCAACCCGGGCGACCATGAGATCCGCGAGCGGTTCGCGAAGGAGTACGCGCAGCTGCGCGCCCACAAGGGCGTCACCGTCGAGCAGGCCTACGACACGGTCGCCGACGTCTCCTACTTCGGCACGATGATGGTCCACACCGGCATGGCCGACGGCATGGTCTCGGGCGCGGTCCACACCACCGCCCACACCATCCGGCCGTCCTTCGAGATCATCAAGACCAAACCCGAAGTCGCCGTGGTCTCCTCGGTGTTCTTCATGTGCCTGGAGGACCGGGTCCTCGTCTACGGCGACTGCGCCGTCAACCCCAACCCCGATGCGGCGCAGCTGGCCGACATCGCGCTATCCTCTGCTGACACCGCCATCGAGTTCGGCGTGGAACCGCGCGTGGCGATGCTCTCGTACTCCACCGGCACCTCGGGCCACGGCGAAGCCGTGGACAAGGTCCGGGCGGCCACCGAGATCGTCCGGACCCGCAGGCCCGGACTCCTGGTGGAGGGCCCGATCCAGTACGACGCCGCCGCCGACGCCGGCGTCGCGGGCACGAAACTGCCCGACTCGCAAGTGGCCGGGAAGGCCACGGTCTTCATCGTCCCCGACCTGAACACCGGCAACAACCTGTACAAGGCCGTGCAGCGCTCCGCCGGCGCGATCGCCGTCGGCCCGGTGCTCCAGGGCCTGCGCAAGCCCGTGAACGACCTGTCGCGGGGCGCGACCGTGCCCGACATCGTCAACACCGTCGCGCTGACCGCCATCCAGGCGAGCCAGCCCGGCTGAGCCCCCGGGGCTCGCGAGAAAGGAACGCCATGAGCGCACCGGTCCTGGTGATCAACTCCGGTTCCTCGTCGATCAAGTACCAGCTGATCGACGGCGAGACCCTGGAGGCCTCGACCTCGGGCGTGATCGAGCGCATCGGCCAGGCGGAGTCGGTCCTCACCCACAGGCACGACGGCGAGAAGCACCAGTCCACCGCGCACCTCGCCGACCACGCGGCCGGGCTCGAGGCCGTGGTCGCCGCGTTCGAGGCGCACGGGACCCCGCTCTCGCGCGCCGGGCTCATCGCGGTCGCGCACCGCGTCGTGCACGGCGGCGAGCGGTTCGTGCAGCCGGTCGTCGTCGACGACGAGGTCGAGCAGGCCATCGAGGACCTCGCCGCACTCGCACCGCTTCACAACCCGGCCAACCTCGAGGGCATCCGGGTGGCGCGCAAGCTCTTCCCGAAGCTCCCGCAGGTCGCCGTGTTCGACACCGCGTTCCACGCCACCGTGCCCGAGCGGGCCCACCTGTACGCCGTGCCGGGCGCCTGGCGCGAGGAGCACGGCGTGCGCCGTTACGGCTTCCACGGCACCTCCCACGCTTACGTCTCCCGCAAGGCCGCCGAGCTGCTCGGCAAGAGCCCCAAGGAGGTCAACGTGATCGTCGCCCACCTGGGCAACGGCGCGTCGGTCACCGCCGTCGAGCGCGGCCGCTCGATCGACACCTCCATGGGGCTCACGCCGCTCGAAGGGCTCGTCATGGGCACCCGCTCGGGCGACATCGACCCGGCGATCGTGTTCCACATGCACCGCCAGACCGGGGCCTCGTTCGAGGACCTGGACGCGGCGCTCAACAAGGAGTCGGGGATGCTCGCCCTGACCGGCCAGATCGACATGCGCGCGGTCGAGGCCGCCGCCGCGTCCGGCGACCGGGCCGCGCAGATCGGCCTCGAGATCTACTGCTACCGCATCCGCAAGTACATCGGCTCGTACATCGCCGCGCTCGGCGGCGCCGACGCGATCGCGTTCACCGCCGGCGTCGGCGAGAACAGCGCCGAAGTGCGCGCCGGCGCGCTCGGGTCGCTCGTCGCCCTCGGCGTGCACCTCGACGAGGCCGCGAACGCCGCGGGCGGGCCGGTCATCTCCACCCCGCAGTCGCCGATCACGGTCATGGTCGTCCCCACCAACGAGGAGGGCGAGATCGCCTCCCAGACGGCGGCGCTCCTGCGCTCCTAGCGCTCACCACCTGCGGCCGCGCCCCGGTTTCGGGGCGCGGCTCTGTGTTTTCCGCGAACTTCGACACGCTTAGTGTGCCTATGATCACTTTCGGAAATCGGAAGTCCGAGAGAGGGGCCCGCACCATGAGAGTCGTCTACCGCGTCCTCGCGTACATCATCGCCGCCGAGGTCGCGCTCCAGGCCGCGTTCATGGCCTACGCCATCGCCGGGCTCGGCATCTGGGTCGAAGACGGCGGCGTCCTCGACGCGGCGGTCCTCGAGAGCGAAGAGCCGCCGTTCGACGAGGCGATCGGCTTCATGCTCCACGGCATCAACGGCATGATGGTCGTCCCGGCCCTCGCCCTGATCCTGCTCATCATCTCGTTCTTCGCCAAGATCAAACGCGGCGTCCTTTTCGCGCTCCTCCTCCTCGGCTGGGTCGTCGTCCAGATCTTCCTCGGCCTCTGGGGCCACGAGGCCGCGATCTTCGGCCTGCTCCACGGCCTCGTCGCGTTCGCCGTCTACGGCACCGCCTTCATGGCCGGCTTCCGCGCGAAGAAGCCCGCACCCGAAGCCGCGGTCGGGAATGAGCCTTTCTAGGAGGGCCAAGACCCTCACCGCCCTCGCCGCCACGGCGATCGTCCTCGCGCCGGTCGCCTGGATCTGGCAGGCCAGTCTCCTGCCGGAGTCCTACTCCATCGCCGACATGGGCCGCCACGACCACGGCGGCCACACCGGCACGGACGACGCGTCCACCGTCCCGGTGGACGCGCTCACCGTGCCCGACGACCGCGAAGCCGACGTGCGCGCCACCCTCACCGCCGCCCGCGGCACCATCACGCTCGACTCCGGGCGCACCGTCGACGGCTACACCCTCAACGGCACCTCGCCCGGCCCCGAGATCCGCGCCGAGCAGGGCCAGCTCGTCGAAGTCGTCCTTGAGAACTCGAACGTCGACGAGGGCGTGACCCTCCACTGGCACGGCGTCGACGTCCCCGGCGCCATGGACGGCGCCGCCGGGGTCACCCAGGACGCCGTCGCGCCCGGCGACGACTTCGTCTACCGCTTCATCGCCGACCAGGTCGGCACCTTCTGGTACCACTCGCACCAGGTCTCCCACGAGCAGGTCTTCGGCGGCCTCCTCGGCCCCCTCGTCGTCACCCCCGCGGAAGGCGCAGCGGCGGCCGATGTGGACGTGGTGGTGCTGGCGCACCTCTACGACGGCCGCCGCACCGTCAACGGCCGCGACGGCACCGACCATGTGGACGCCCCGGCGGGCAGCACCGTCCGCGTGCGGGTGGTCAACACCGACTTCGGGGTCATGCCGGTGTGGGTGGACGGCGCGCCGTTCCGCGTCGCCGCCGTCGACGGCACCGAACTCCATGAGCCCCAACAGGTCGAGGACGTCGCCGTCGAAGTGCCCGCCGGGGGCCGGGGCGACCTCGAGTTCACCGTGCCGCCCGGCGGCGGCGTCCGCGTCAACCTCAGCGCCTCCACGGCCCTCCTCGTCGGCGACGCCCCCGTCGAAGCCTCCATCCCGCCGACCGAGACCCTCGACTTGCTCCACTATGGAACATCCGCGCCGATCGGATTCGACCCCGGCGACGCCGACCGCGAATTCGAGTTCGGTATCGACCGCCGCCCCGGATTCCTCGACGGCAAGCCGGGTTTCTGGTGGACCGTGAACGGCGAACTCGTCCCCGAGGTGCCGATGTTCACCGTCGCGTACGGCGACATCGTGACGATGCGGATCGCCAACGACAGCGGCGAGGCCCACCCGATGCACCTGCACGGCCACCACGCGGTCGTCCTCTCCCGCGACGGGGTCGCCGCGACCGGCAGCCCCTGGTGGGTCGACTCGCTCGAAGTGCGCGACGGCGAGGTCTACGAGATCGCGTTCGCCGCCGACAATCCCGGCATCTGGATGGACCACTGCCACAACCTGCCGCACGCGGCCGAGGGCCTGGTCGCGCATCTGGCGTACGAAGGGGTGAGCGAGCCGTTCCTCATCGGCGGTCCCGCCGGCAACCGTCCCGAGTAGGCGGAGGGGACGCGGAAGGGGCGGCCCGGGTCTCCCCGGACCGCCCCTTCCGCTCGCTGGTAAGGCAGGTCGGCGCGGTCGTCAGACCCCGCCGGCCAGGAGCTTGATGAGGGTCGAGTCCATGTCGACGTAGCCGGACTCGCGGCCGCGCGGCACCAGGCTGTAGGCCCGGCGGAGGAAGCGCTGCACGACGCCGCGGTTGATCTCGAAGAGGGCGTTCCCGTCCGGGGACGAGAGTGCCAGCGCGACCGATTCGCCGCGCGGGGTGGTCCAGGGCCACACCCTGACGTCGCCGATGCCCGTGGGCTCCTCCAGCCCCTTCGCGAGGAGCTCTCGCGAGAAGGACCAGGCCACCTGGTCGGCGTCGGTGCCGTCGGGGTGGAACATGACGCAGACGGCGTAGGGATCGTCCGGGTCGTAGCGCAGGCTCGCGCGCACACTCACCGTCGCGAAGTCGGGCGCGACGAGCCGCATGGTGGTGCCGATATCGACTGTCGCCGATCGTGCCATGCTCATAGCGTTACCCCCCAGTGTGCGACCGGCTCCCCCCGAAGCCGGTCGTCATTCCAATCCGCGACCGCACCGGAGGTCCGGAACTTCGGTCGCGAACAAGTCGTGATTCAGGTCTATCATTCAAGCCGTTGCGCCGTACGACGATCCGCAAGACCGAGACCGGCGCGTTCCCCTGATAAGGGGGCAAATTCTGACAAAAGACCACGGTCAATCAGCGTTCCATGTCGTAATTACAACAACGTCCTTCACCCTTTAGCGGTACTATTCCCGACCCTCAGTCCCGGTAGTCGCAAATCGGTGTTGCGACTCGGTTGCGATTCCGCGGAATTATCGACGTGAATCGGGCGGCACGGCGGTGATAGCGTTTGACCGACGTTCTCGGACTCCTCGGAAGGGGCGAACCATGGGCCAGGCGCAATGGACCGAAGTCGACGCGTTCCTCTCATCGCTGCTCGTCGGCGAGGACGACGCCCTCACCGAGGCCACGGCCGCGGGCCGGCGGGCCGGCCTGCCGCCGATCTCGGTGTCGCCCGCCCAGGGCAAGCTGCTATACCTGCTCGCGAAGACGCTCGGCGCGAAGCGGGTGCTCGAGATCGGGACGCTCGGCGGTTACAGCGCGATCTGGATGGCGCGGGCGCTGCCGAAGGACGGGCACCTGGTGAGCCTCGAGTACAGCCCGCGGCACGCCGAGGTCGCGAGCGGCAACATCGCGCGCGCCGGGCTCGTGGGAGTCGTCGAGATCCGCGTCGGGGCCGCGGCCGACAACCTGCCGAAGCTGGCCGCCGAGGGCGGGGAGCCGTTCGACATGGTCTTCATCGACGCGGACAAGGGCGGCTATCCCGACTACCTCGACTGGTCGCTGCAGCTGACGCGGCCGGGCGGACTCATCGTGGCCGACAACGTGGTCCGCGGCGGCGCCGTCGCCGACGGGCTCAGCCGCGACGCGAACGTCCAAGGCGTACGGTCCTATCTGGAGAAGGTGGCGGCCGACCCGCGCCTCGAAGGCACCGTCATGCAGACCGTGGGCGTGAAGGGCTACGACGGCCTCTCGATCGCCCGCGTCGTCGCCTAGCGGTCGCTGGAACCGCCACTCTTTCGAGTGACACGGCGCCGGCGAGGCCCGGTTTCCGTCGTACCCGGGCGGGACGCTGGGCCTACAGTATTCTCCCCTCAAGTGGTGGGTGGGGGGTGGAGGGTGGGAGTCAGCGGCGCTGGTAGTCGGCGAAGCGGCGCAGGACCAGGCCGATGAGGCGGGTCATGAGCCGGCGCGGGCGCCGCGGCAGCAGGTGCGCCTCGGGCCAGTTCTTCCAGTCGGGCACCACGTACCCCCTGTCGCGGTCGAGGGCCTTGAGCGACTGCCGCACGATCGCCTCTGGGTCGGCCAGGAGCCACCCGAGGCGGCCCTCGTCGTACTTGATGCCGTTGGCGATCGGGAAGTCGGTGTCCACCGGCCCCGGGCAGACGGCGAGCACCTTCACGCCCGAGCCTTTGACCTCCACCCACAGCCCGAGGCTGTAGTTCACGACGAACGCCTTCGTCGCCGCGTACAGCGCCATGTACGGCTGCGGCTGGAACCCGGCCATCGAGGCGACGTTCACGACCGCCCCCGACCCGCGCGCGACCATGCCCGGCAGGAACCGCTGGACCAGGTCCGCGACCGCGACGACGTTCACCATCGCAACGTCGCGGTTGTAGTCCGCGCCGATCTCCGCGTCCCGGCCGAACGTGCCGATGCCGGCGTTGTTGACCAGCACTTCGACGGTGATGCCCGCGCCCGCCACGGCCTCGGCGATCCGCTCGGCGGCGCCCGGCGCCGCGAGGTCCTGCACCGCCACCCGCGCCTTGACGCCGTGCGCCGCGCGCAGCTCGGCCGCGAGCGCCTCCAGCTTCTCCTCCGAACGCGCCACGAGGACCACGTGGTGCCCGCGGGCCGCCAGCTGCCGCGCGAAGGCCGCGCCGAGCCCCGCGGAAGCGCCCGTGACCAGCGCCCACGTCCCCTCGCCCATGCCGGTCCCCTTCAGCGGTAGTCGATCAGCAGGCACCAGCCTAGCGAGGGGCGCACTGCGGGCGGCGACACCGCAGGCAGCGGCGCCGGGAGCGAATCGGGGGCGGGTACTCTTGCCGCACCATGTCGATCCCGGCCAATCCCATCACGCGGCGACTGGCCCTTCCGGGCTGGTCGGTCCTGCGGTTCAGCCTCACGCTCGTCGCCGGCGCCCTGCTGGCCGCCGCGGTCGTCACGGGCGCGCTCGTGGTCTTCTGGATCGGCATCCCCGTCGCCGTGTTCGTGCTCCTCGCCATCCGCGTCTGGGCCAACACCCAGCGGCGCGTGATCGGCGAGCAGCTGGGCGTCCACATCCCCGCCCCGTACCGGCCGCGCCCGAAGACCCGCTTCGACCAGCAGGCCCTGTGGCTCGTGCGCGAGGCCGCGACCTGGCGGGACTTCGCGTGGCTGGCGATCGACGCCACCCTCGGGTTCATCGTGAACCTGCTGTACCTCGGCGTCTTCAGCATCGCCGTCTACTACCTGGTGCAGCCGCTGCTGCTCGCGACGGTCTTCCACCGCGCGCCGAGCCCGTTCGTGAACGACTTCGGGTTCTACGACTTCGACACGCCCGCGAAGACGCTCATGCTCGTGCCGGTCGCGCTCGCGTGCGGGGTGGCGTGGTGGCGCTGGGGCGAGCTGCTGCTGCGCTGGTACGCGCACCTGGGCGTGCTGCTGCTGGGGCCGACCGCGAAGGCGCTGCTCACCGAGCAGGTCTCGGAGCTGCGTCAGTCCCGCGACCAGACCGCCGACCACGCCGCCGCCGAACTGCGGCGGATCGAGCGGGACCTGCACGACGGCGCGCAGGCGCGCATCGCGGCGCTGAGCCTCACCCTAGGGATGGCCGAGGAGCTGCTGAGCCGGAACCGGCCCGAGCAGGCCGCCGCGCTCGTCGGGGAGGCCCGGCAAGCGTGCTCCGACGCGCTGGAGGAGATCCGGCAGCTGGTGCGCGGCATCCACCCGCCGGTACTGGCCGACCGGGGCTTCACCGGTGCGCTGCAGGCGATGGCGCTCGACCACCCGCTCCCGGTGTCCGTTGTGGACCGTCTGGTGGACAAGCTGCCGGCGCCGCTGGAGGCCGCCGCGTACTTCGCGACGAACGAGGTCCTGACCAACATCACGAAGCACGCCGAGGCGACCCAGGTGCAGGTCGTCGTCAACCGCGAGCGGGACCGGGTGGTGATCGAGGTCCGCGACGACGGGATCGGCGGCGCCGCGTTCGCCACCGGCGGGGGCCTCGACGGGGTGCGGCGGCGCCTCGCCGCGTTCGACGGGACGGTCGAGGTCGACAGCCCCGAGGGCGGCCCCACGGTCGTCACCATGAACCTCCCCGCCGCCGTCGTCGAGCTCGGCAGCGCCCATAATGCGGCCAGGCCCGCTCCGGACTGACGCCGGTCCGGGACGCGCCGCCGGGCGCAGTGGTATGTCACCGGTGCCATGTCACATGGCACTGATGACACGAGCAAGGGACCGCCGCCGATGCCATGTCACATGGCACCGAGCGCCAGCCGAACCGACAAGAGGTGCCAGATGGACGTCGTCCTCGCCGAAGACCACTCGCTGCTCCGCGACGGCCTGACCCGGATGCTCGAGGCCCACGACTTCCATGTGGTCGAGGCGGTCGACAACGGCCCCGCGCTCGCCGCGGCCCTCCTCAAGCACCGGCCCGACGTGGCCGTGGTCGACATCCGCCTCCCCCCGACCTTCACCGACGAGGGCCTGCGCGCCGCGATCGAGGCCCGCCGCCACATCCCGGCCCTGCCGATCCTCGTGCTCTCCCAGTACGTCGAGCAGCTGTACGCCCGCGAACTCCTCGGGGACCGCCGCGGCGGCGTCGGGTACCTCCTCAAGGACCGCGTCTCGAACGTCGCCGAGTTCATCGAGGCCCTGCGCCGCGTCGCCGCCGGCGGCACCGCCATGGACCCCGAGGTCGTGGCCCGCCTCCTCGGCAAGCAGCAGAATCGGCTCGACGCGCTCACCCCTCGCGAGCTCGAGGTCCTGGCCCTCATGGCCGAGGGCCGCACCAACGCCGCGATCGCCGCGAGCCTGTTCATCACCGAGAAGGCCGTGGGCAAGCACTCCGCGAACGTGTTCCGCAAGCTCGGCCTGGGCCAGTCCGAGGACGACAACCGGCGCGTCCTCGCCGTCCTCGCCTACCTCGAAGGGAACTGATCCGGCGGCGTCAGCCCTGGTCACGGACGTGCTCGCCGACCGATCAGGATTCGAGAAGCACGCGTCGGAGGCTCCCTCTAGAGTGGCGTCCATGAGCAAAGCCGTGAAGTCCTCCGATACGCACGACGCCGACCGCCACGACATGATCCGCGTGCAGGGCGCCCGCGAGAACAACCTCAAGGACGTGAGCGTCGAGCTGCCGAAGCGGCGGCTCACCGTGTTCACCGGCGTCTCCGGCTCGGGCAAGAGCTCCCTCGTGTTCGACACGATCGCCGCGGAGTCGCAGCGGCTCATCAACGAGACGTACAGCGCGTTCCTCCAGGGCTTCATGCCCACCCTGGCCCGCCCCGAGGTCGACGTCCTCGACGGCCTGACCACCGCGATCATCGTCGACCAAGAGCGCATGGGCGCCAACCCGCGCTCCACGGTCGGCACCGTCACCGACGCCAACGCGATCCTCCGCGTCCTGTTCAGCCGCCTCGGCTCCCCGCAGATCGGCCCGCCGATCGCGTTCTCGTTCAACGTGCCCGCGCGCAAGGCCAGCGGCGTGCTCACCTCCGCGACCGGCGAGAAGACCATCGTGCGCGAGGCGGTCTACCACGGCGGCATGTGCCCGCGGTGCGAAGGCCGCGGCAAGACCTCCGAGATCGACCTCACCCGGGTCTTCGACGAGACCAAGTCGATCGCCGAAGGCGCGATCACCGTCCCCGGCTACACCGCCGACGGCTGGATGGTGGCGACCTACCGCGAGTCCGGCTTCCTCGACCCCGACAAGCCGATCACGAAGTTCACCAAGAAGGAGCTCCACGACTTCCTCTACAAGGAGCCCACCAAGATCAAGGCCAAGGGCATCAACGTCACCTATGAGGGCCTGATCCCCAAGATCCAGAAGTCCATGCTGTCCAAGGACCTCGAATCGCTCCAGCCGCACATCCGGGCCTTCGTCGAGCGCGTCGCCACCTTCGCCGAATGCCCCGACTGCGGCGGGACGCGCCTCAGCGAGTCCGCGCTCTCCTCGAAGATCAAGGGCGCCAGCATCGCCGACGTGTGCGCCATGCAGATCACCGACCTCGCCGAATGGGTCAAGGGCATCGACGAGCCGTCGCTCGCGCCGCTCCTCAAGGCGCTCAGCGACAACCTCGACTCCTTCGTGGAGCTCGGCCTGGGCTACCTCAGTCTCGAGCGCCCCTCCGGGACCCTCTCGGGCGGCGAGGCCCAGCGCATCAAGATGCTCCGGCACCTCGGCTCCTCGCTCACCGACGTCACGTACGTCTTCGACGAGCCCACCATCGGCCTCCACCCCCACGACATCCAGCGCATGAACAATCTCCTGCTCCGGTTGCGCGACAAGGGCAACACCGTGCTCGTCGTCGAGCACAAGCCCGAGACGATCGCCATCGCCGACCACATCGTCGACCTCGGCCCCGGCGCGGGCACCGGCGGCGGCGACATCTGCTACCGCGGCGACCTCGAAGGCCTGCGCGCCAGCGGCACCGTAACCGGCCGCCACCTCGACGACCGGGCGACGCTGAAGACGGACGTGCGCAAGGCCTCGGGGGCGCTCGAGATCCGCGGCGCGTCGACCAACAACCTGGACAATGTGGACGTCGACATCCCCACCGGCGTGCTCACCGTCGTCACCGGCGTCGCCGGCTCAGGCAAGAGCTCCCTCATCCACGGCCACCTCGCCGACGAGGACGGCGTGGTCGTCGTCGACCAGACCGGCATCAAGGGCTCGCGCCGCTCCAACCCCGCCACCTACACCGGCCTGCTCGACCCGATCCGCAAGGCCTTCGCGAAGGCCAACGGCGTCAAGCCCGCGCTGTTCTCCGCCAACTCCGAGGGCGCCTGCCCCACCTGCAACGGCAACGGCGTCATCCTCACCGAGCTCGGCTTCATGGACACCGTCTCCACGCCCTGCGAGGACTGCGGCGGGAAGCGGTTCGAGGCCACCGTCCTCGAATACAAGCTCGGCGGCCGCGACATCAGCGAGGTCCTTGGCATGCCCGTCGCCGAAGCGGAGGCGTTCTTCGGCGACGGCGAGGCCAAGACCCCCGCCGCGCACAAGATCCTCCTGCGCCTCGCCGACGTCGGCCTCGGCTACCTCACCCTCGGGCAGCCGCTCAACACCCTCTCCGGCGGCGAGCGGCAGCGCCTCAAGCTCGCCACCCACATGGGCGACAAGGGCGGCACATACATCCTCGACGAGCCGACCACCGGCCTCCACCTCGCCGACGTCGCGAACCTCCTCGGCCTCCTCGACCGGCTCGTCGACTCCGGCAAGACCGTCGTCGTCATCGAGCACCACCAGGCCGTCATGGCCCACGCCGACTGGATCATCGACCTCGGCCCCGGCGCCGGCCACGACGGCGGCAAGATCGTCTTCGAAGGCACCCCCGCCGACCTAGTCGCCGACCGCTCGACCCTGACCGCCCAGCACCTCGCCGAATACGTCGGGGCCTGACCGGTTCCCCACGCGCAGATCGAGACGGCACGCCCGCGGCCCCGCGCCGCGGGCGTGCCGCCTCCTTACGGGGAGCGCCGTCCCTGGCCGAGGGCCGGCAGCGATGGCAAAATGGGGCGGTGACCAGCCGACCGACCTCCGAGCAGCGCCTGCGCGACCTCGCGCTGTTGCGCCGCGTGCGCGACCGCATCGACCGCGAGTACACCGAACCGCTCAACGTCGAAGCCCTCGCCCACGGCGTCCACATGTCGGCCGGGCACCTCAGCCGCGAGTTCAAGGCCGCGTACGGCGAATCGGTGTACTCGTACCTCATGACCCGGCGGATCGAACGCGCGATGTCCTTGCTGCGCATGGGGGAGATGAGCGTGACCGAGGTGTGCTTCGCGGTCGGCTCCTCCTCGCTCGGCACGTTCAGCACGCGATTCACGGAGCTCGTCGGCATGCCTCCGAGCGTCTACAAGGAGAAGGCGGCCGACGCGACCGAGGGCATCCCCGCGTGCGTCTCCAAGCAGATCAGCAGACCGATCAGGAATCGAGAAGCACCCGGTACCGCCAAGAAATAGAGTTGGCCGCATGGATATCAACATCTACCAGGCCTATCTGCCGCAGAACGACCCTGAAGCCGCGCTCGGGTTCTACCGGGACGTGCTCGGATTCGAAGTCCGGAACGACGTCGGCTACGAGGGGATGCGCTGGATCACCGTCGGCCCCGTCGGCCAGCCGGACGTCTCCATCGTGCTGCACCCGCCGGCCGCCGACCCCGGCATCACCGACGAAGAGCGGGCGACCATCGCAGAGATGATGGCCAAGGGCACCTACGCCTCCATCAACCTCTCGACCCCCGACCTCGACGAGGTCTTCGCGAAGCTCCAGGAGACCGCCGAGGTCGTCCAGGAACCTACTGACCAGCCATACGGCATCCGCGACTGCGCCTTCCGCGATCCCGCCGGCAACATGGTCCGCATCAAGCAGCAGTAACTCGCACCGCACCGCACTGCGCCCGGCCGCATCCTTCGGCCGGGCGCGGTGGCATGTCACATGGCACATCGAGCCCTCTGGCAGGCCGCGGCGCAATCAGTCCGGGGCGCAGTGCCATGTGACATGCCACCTGCTCTCGTCGGGGAGTCGAACTCGGCTCAGAGCCATGCTGTGTGACATTCCATAGAGGTTCACTGACACAAGACGTCAGTGAACTTCGTGCATGCTCCAGCGCATGACCATCACCGCGTCCGCCGCACCGCCCGCACCGTCCCTGCCGCGCCCCGGCCGCGCCGAACGGCTCCTCCTGCCCGCCACCTTCATCACCAGCCTCGGGAACGGCATCCAACTCGTCGCCGCCGCCGTCCTCGTCTTCACCACCGGCCACAGCGCTCTCGCCGTCGGCTGGCTGTACATCCTCGTCTCCATCCCGCCCGCCCTCCTCTCCCTCTGGTTCGGCGGCATCGCCGACCGCTTCGACCGCCGCACCCTCTGCCTCATCGCCGATCTCGCCAGCGCCGCAGCCGCACTCGTCCTGCCACTGTGGATGCTCGTGGGCGGCGATTCCGGTCCCGTCGCCTATGGCACCGCGTTCGCTCTCGCCCTGCTCGCCGCCATGTTCATGCCCGCGAGCAACGCGCTCATCAAGGAACGCGTCCACCCCGCCCGTGTCGCCCGCTTCAGCTCCCACTACGAGATGGCGCTCCAGCTCGGCACGCTCCTGGCCGCCTCGATCGGCGGCTTCCTCATCCACTTCGTCGGCACCGCACCGCTGTTCGTGTTCAACGGCGCGACGTTCCTCGCCTCCGCGCTCGCCATGTGGGCGCTGCGCCGCGCGCCCCGCTCGACTGATGCTGGCGAAACACAAGCCGAGTTGAACGAAGTGGACGGTTCGCCTCTGCTGCGGCTCGGCTTCCTCTACGCGGTCTGCCAGGTCATGACGATGGTCAGCAACACGACCCTGATCGTGCTCGTCTACGAGGGCTTCGGGCGCGGCGCAGGCGTGTACGGGCTCGTGGACGCGCTGGCCGGGCTCGGGTTCTGCATCGCGGCGGCGCTGTACCCCAAGGTGATCGGCCGGTTCGGAGAGTTCCGGACGGCGGCGGTCGGCGGGATCGTGTGCGCGCTGTGCTCGTTCGTGTTCCCGATCCATCTGGCGGCGCTGCTGATCTGCATTCCGCCTGCGGCGTTCATGATCGGGCTGTCGCGGGTGGGGATGCGGTCGCTGCTGCTGGCGGCGGTGCCCGAGCGGCGGGCCGGGCGGATGTTCGGCGCGATCAACGCGGTCGGGCTGGGCCTGTCGGCGGCGATGACGGTCCTCGTGGCGTGGATCGCCGACACCACGCATATCCGCTACGGGTTCTACCTGCTCGGCGCGGTCTGCGCGGCGGCGTTCGTGGTGACGGCGGTGACCTTGCGGGGCAGGGTGAGCGGTGTGGCTCCGGTCCCCGGGGTCGGGGGTGTCGCGTCGTGAGCGCCCCCGAATCAACGATCGCACAGTGGTCTGACATGCCAAGGCGCTCAGCGCCGCCCGCGCGTGGCGGCGCCGGGCTGCGCGCGTAGGGCGTGCCCCCTTCCCACCCGCATCCGCCTTCCGACCAACCGAAAAGGACCACCTTCTCATGCGGGTCCGACATTGAGTTGTCTTCGCATTCGTGGGGATGGTGGAGGCGCGGCGGTTCGGCGGCTTGTTCGTTCAGGTGTGGAGGGCAGCCGCTTCGGTGGCGAGTTCGCGTATGAGCGTGCGCAGGGTCGCGGGTTCGAGGACTTCGACGCCGCCGAGGCGGAGGAGTTCTCCGGCGGCGTGGGCGTGGGTCTCGATGGGGATGGTCGCGACCGTCCAGCCGTCCGGCTCGACCGTGCCTTCGGCGATGGCCGCCACGGAGTCCGCGTCGAGGTTGTCCGGGGCCTTCGCCACCGCGTCCGGCGAGAGCCGCACCAGTGCCTCGCCCTGGTAGCGGCGGGCGTCGAAGTCGTCGAGCTGCCGCGCCCACCACGCCGCGAGGTCGAAGTCGTCGGGGCGTTCGAAGGTCTTGTCGGTCTTCTTGGCCGCCAGCAGGTTCGTGACCTTGTACATCCGCGCCGGCCCGTCTTCGACCGTCGCGACCAGGTACCACTGGCCGCCTTTGAGGACCAGGCCGAGCGGGCAGAGTTCGCGCTCAACTTCTTTGGGCTCGGCCCAGCGCGAGTAGCGCACCTGCAGTCGACGCCGCTCCCAGGCGGCGTTCGCGGCGAGGGCCAGGAACGGGACCGGTTCGGCGCGGCGGAACCAGCCGACGACGTCGAGGTGGAAGAGCCGCTTGGCCTCCTCGGCGCGCTCCCGCTGGGCCTGCGGCATCGCGGCCGAGAGCTTGAGTTCGAGCGCGGCGAGCTCGGTCTGGAGCCCGAGGTCGACCGCCGCCGCCGGGACGCCCGACAGCGCGAGGGCTTCCGCTTCGCCCTCGGTGAGCCCGGTCAGCTTTGTCCGATAGCCGTCAAGGAGCCGGTAGCCGCCCGCGTGGCCGCTCTCGCCGTAGATCGGGATCCCGGCGGCGGCAAGGGCTTCGGCGTCGCGGTAGACCGTGCGGACCGAGACGCCGAGTTCCCTGGCCAGGCGCTCGGCGGTCATGCCCCCGCGCTGTTGCAGCAGGAGCAGCATCGAGACGAGACGGCCGGCGCGCATGCCGACCAGTATCCACGGTTCCGGCGGCGGCGCGCCGGTTGCACATGGCAAGGGCGCGGGGGCGATTCGGCTGAATCGGGACGTACCGATCGAGCGGAACTTAGCGTCCCCCTACGGCGGCCGAACGCGCGTGACGGGTCATATGGCACCGATGCGCAAAGCCGAGCCGGTCGGGAGTGCGTGACATGTGATATGCCACTTGGTGTGGCGGTGCTGCGATGATCCGGCCGGTGCTTGACGGCTCCCGGCCGGATCGCTCATGCCGGGCCGGTCAAGACGTCTTCGAGAAGACGTCGAGCGCGGCGTCGAGGTGGGACAGGCCCGCCTCGATGTTCGGCTGCGGCTGCGGGTCGAACACCGACTGCTGGAAGAGCGCGGCGCCTGCGGCGAGTTCCTTGCCGAAGACGTCCAGGTGCGGTTGCGTCTTCGGGTCCTCGAAGTACTTCCCGGCCTTCGGGTCGAACCAGCCGACCTGGTCGAGCGCGATCTCGTCCTTCCCGATCACCTTCGCGGCGTGAAGGAAGTACTCGGCCGATGCCCACCGCATCTCCTTGGCCTTGCCGGGGTCTTGGACGAAGCGGGATTCGGCCAGGAGCGCGAAGCCCTTGCCGAAATAGGCATTGAACTCTTCGAAGACTGCGGGGTCGACGTAGCCCTTGAAGACGTCGATGGCGATGCGGCACTCGGGGCAACCGACGGGGGGCCATTCCCATGCGGGTTCGAGGATGGGGATCTCCCAGGTGTAGCAGTCATCCGGGAGGCTCTCGTGGGGGCAGATCGTGATCGTGTCGCCGCCCGCCTGGGCGGGGGCGGGGATGAAGAGGATCGCGGCGACGGCGAGCGCGGCCGCGAGGAGGAACCGTTGGACGACGAGGCGCATGGGCACTCCTTGAGCAGGGGTCGGTACCGCCTCAGTATGGAATCGAGATCCGGTTCTCCGGGGTACGCGCACGGCACTGATCAGGGACTGCAGTGTCCTATCGGGACTGTAGGTCGGTTCGGCGGCATTTGCGCCGCCGAACCGGTGCGAAGTTGGCACGCGGTGTGCCACTGCGCGGCGTCAGGCCATGCCGGCGAGGATCGCGGCCGCCTTCTCGGGGCGGACGAGGAAGCCGACGTGGCTGGTCTCGATGGTGTGCACGTCGAACGTGTTGCCGGGTGTGAGGGCGTCGGCCTCTTTGATGAAGCGGTCCTGCAGCTCGACGGGAATCGAAGTGTCCTTTGTGATGCGGATGTAGCTGCGGGGGAGGCGGCCCCAGGTCGCGGCGTCGGCGCGGTCGCCCGGGCCGCCCGCGTCGAGGCTCTCGTCGGGGGTGAGGGTGCTGAGGAAGACGCGGAACTCGTCGTCGCCGCCGTCGGCGAGCAGCGCTTCCTTCAGGGCCGCAAGGAGGACGGGGTCGGCGGTGCGCCAGTTCATGCGGACCGCGCCGAGTCGGCCCGGGTTCGCGGCGGCGACGCCCGCGACCTGGTCGAGGACGCACGCGGCGGCCTCGGGCAGCTGCATGTACTCGCCCGGGGTGTGGTCGACGCAGCACCAGGCCGAGACGTAGACGAGCCGGTCGATGAGCTCGGGATGGCGGTTGGCGACGGCGGTGAGGGTGACGCCGCCGCGGCTGTGGGCGACCGCGATGACCGGGCCGTGCTCCTTGGCGCGCTTGAGGATCGACACCATGTGGTCGACGTTCGCCTGGAGCCCGACGCCTACCAGGTTCGACGTGGCCTCGGCCAGCTCCGCCGCGTCCTGGGTCTGGTACGCGGAGGGGACGCCCGCCTCGAACCCGTGCCCCGGCAGGTCGACCGCGAGTGAGCGGTGGCCGAGGAGGGCGAGCTCGCGCTGGAGGGGCGCCCACGAGAACGAGTTGGCGTTGGAGCCGTGGATGAGGACGAACGTCGGTGTCATGGAGGCATTGTCGCACCGGCCGGCATCGCGGTCGGTGCTTCGGGCGGCAGTCGCGGCGCCCGGCACTCGCTGCACTCGGCCGCGCGTGGCGCCGGGGTCTCGCGGCGCGCCTGTGCCGATCTCGCGCGGGCGCCGCGTGGGTGTGCGGGGCTCGCGGCGCTGCGTAGTGCGGGTGGCGGCCGCGCGGGGCGGCCGCGCGGGCGCGTAGGGCGTGCCCCTTCCCACCCGCATCCGCCTTCCGACCAACCGAAAAGGTCCACGGTCTCATGGGGGTGTGACATGTGAGCGGTGTTCGTGGTTGGGGGATGAGGGGTGGCTTAGGGGGTGCAGTTGTGGCGGTGGTAGGCGGGTTTGCGGCCTTCGCGGTGGGTGGCGCGGTAGACGCCGGTGCGGAGTTCGACTTCCCAGACGTCGGCTTCGGGCATGCCGGAGCGGTGGGCGAAGGCGATTTCGGATTCGTGGTCGTAGGCGACGCGCACGAACTGGATCGAGAACGGGGCGGGTCCGGTCGAATCGGGGACGCCTTCGAGGATCACGTAGCCCGGGGTGGGGTCGTCGAGGGCGTTGCCGACGCTGCCGACGTTGACCAGGGTCCGGCCGTGGCGGTTGGATTCGAGGTACGGGTCGTGGATGTCGCCGTACGCCACGACGTCAGGAGCAGGGCCGTCGCCGGTGGCCTCGGTGTTCGCGAACATGCCCAGGAACTCGGCCTCGCCGTGGTCGAAGAACACCCGGTGGTACACGCTCTGAGGCGAGGCGTGGAAGACGCGGATCCGCTTGCCGCTCATCAGGAAGTCGTGCGAGAGCGGCAGGTCCCGCAGCCACTTCACCTGCTCCTCGGCGAGCTCGTCGCGCCACCATGCCGCGATCGGGAAGCCCGCCAAGCGCTCGGGATTCGTCAGCGACGCCTCCCAGTTCCCCTGGACGTGCACCTCGCAGCGCTCCCGCGAGAGGTCGACGCACGCGGCCCCGCGCGGTCCCTTCCCGACCGTGTCGCCCAGGTTGAAGACCCGGGTCACGCCGCGCGCGGCGATGTCGTCGAGCACCGCCTGGAACGCGGTGAGGTTGCCGTGGACGTCGGAGACCAGCGCGATGCGCTCGAGGGAGGAATGCACGCGCCCAAGTGTTCCACCGGAACGTCAGTCCTTCGAATGCCGTTCCAGGAACTGGTAGACCTCGGTCTCGTCCACGCCCGGGAACGAGCCCAGCGGCATCGCCGCGAGCTGGGAGCTCGCGGCCCGGGCGGTCGGCCACACCTGCCCGGCCCAGGACTCGGCGAGGGCGCGCGGCGGGTTGCGGCAGCAGTCCGGGTCGGGGCACTTCGACACCGAGCGGGCCTTGGTCTCCTTGCCGCGGAACCACTTCGCGGCCTCGTACGGGACGCCGATGCTCAGCGAGAACAGGCCGTCCGCGCTGCGCTCGGTGCGCGCGGTGCACCAGTAGGTGCCCGTCGCGGTGTCCGTGTACTGGTTGAAGGCGTTGAACTTGTCGGGCACGTCGAAGACCTGCCGGCTAGTCCAGTACCGGCAGACCGGCTGGCCCTCGATCGCGCCCGTCGGGTCGGCCGGGAACGCCACGTCGTCGTTCTCGTAGGCCTTGAAGATGATCCCGGACTTGTGGACCTTCTGGAAGTGTGTGCGGATGCCCAGGTGGTGCGTGGCGAGGTTGGTGAAGCGGTGCGCGGCCGCCTCATAGGACACCGCGAAGTTGTCGCGCAGGTCCTCGACCGCGATCTCCTTGCCCGTCATCTTCTGCCGCAGGAACGCCACCGCGCTCGACTCGGGGATGAGCAGCGCCGCCGCGAGGTAGTTCGTGGCGACGCGCTGGCCCAGGAACTCCAGGTACGTGCGCGGCACGTCGTGCTGCAGCACATGGCTGGCGAGCGCCTGGAGCAGCACGGTGCGCGGGTCGTGGGCGCCGGTGCCGACCTGTGTGAGGTAGATGCGGCGGTGCTTGAGGTCGGTCACCGAGCGGGTGGAGTGCGGCAGGTCGTCCACGTGGTGCAGCGTGAACCGCAGATACGCGGCGAGGTCGGCGATCTGGTGCTGGGAGAGCGGCCCGCCGGCGTAGTCGACGCCGTTGAGGAGGGTGCGGGCCTCCGCCTCGATGTCGCCGAAGTAGTTGTCCTTGTCGCGCATGCGCCGACGCAGCTCCGTGTTGGCCCGGCGGGCCTCCTCGGGGGTCGCGGTGTGGAGGTTGACCTGCCGTTCGACCTCGCGGTGGAGGCCCACGAGCGCTTCGAGGATCTCGGTGGGGGTGCGCCCGGAGGGCTTGACGTTCGGCAGGCCGAGCGCCTGGTACTGGGCGCTGCGCTGGGCGCGTTCGAGGGCGATCTCGAGAGCGACGCGGCGGTTCGGGGGCTCGGCGCCGAGCAGCTCGTCGGAGGAGACGCCGAGGGCGCGGGCGAGGGCCCGCAGCATCGAGAGCTTCGGCTCCTTCTTGCCGTTCTCGATGAGGGAGAGCTGCGAGGCGGCGGAGCCGACGGCCGCGCCCAGGTCGTCCAGGCTCATCTCGCGCTGCTTGCGCAGGTGCCGGATCTGCTTGCCGAGGCTGATGAGGTCCACGGTGTGGTCGTCGGCGGCTGCCAGTTCGGCCGCCTCGGCCGCGCCCCACGGGCGGTGGGCGGCCCCCGGATCCGAGGAATCGCCGTTCTTCGCAATGACACGAGTGTGCTTCGCACGCGTGGCCGGGCGCGGGTTACCGCTGCCACCGCCTGTGCTCTGGGCGTCGTTCGCGCCTGGGCCGGGGCCGTTCGCGGGCAGGTTCGTCATTTCCCCAGTATTGCGAAGAACTGTCGATCTTTCCACCCGGAACCGCTACTCAGGCCGCGCGGCAAGTGAAAGATTGTGGTTACCTGCAAGTAATGGCCGCTGCTGCGGCCCCGAATGCTCGGAGCCGACGATGAACGACATGAACCGCGACCGCGAGAACCTCGACCTCACCGCCGAACGGCTGGCCCTCGAGTGGGCCTCCGACGAGCGCTGGGCGAACACGGTGCGCGACTACAGCCCCGAGGACGTCGTCCGCCTCCGCGGCCGCGTCACCGAAGAGCACACCCTCGCCCGCCGCGGCGCCGAGCGCCTCTGGTCCCGGCTCACCGAGGACGCCGCCACCGGCGGGTACACCCACGCCCTCGGCGCGATGACCGGCGGCCAGGCGGTCCAACAGGTCAAGGCCGGCCTCCACGCCATCTACCTCTCCGGCTGGCAGGTCGCCGCCGACGCGAACCTCGCCGCCCAGACCTATCCCGACCAGTCGCTCTACCCGGCCAACTCGGTCCCGCAGGTCGTGCGCCGCATCAACAACGCGCTCATGCGCGCCGACCAGATCGAGGCCTCTGAAGGCGTCCAGTCCGTCGAGGACTGGCTCGTGCCCATCGTCGCCGACGCCGAAGCCGGCTTCGGCGGGCCGCTCAACGCCTTCGAGCTCATGAAGGCCATGATCGGCGCCGGCGCGGCCGCCGTCCACTGGGAGGACCAACTCGCCTCCGAGAAGAAGTGCGGCCACCTCGGCGGCAAGGTGCTCATCCCCACCTCGCAGCACCTGCGCACCCTCAACGCGGCCCG
Organism: Glycomyces niveus; assembly: GCF_017592475.1. GTDB lineage: Bacteria > Actinomycetota > Actinomycetes > Mycobacteriales > Micromonosporaceae > Glycomyces > Glycomyces niveus. Next base: position 331,830 of record NZ_JAGFNP010000001.1, read on the forward strand.
GCTCGCCGCCGACGTCGAGAACGTCCCGACGCTCATCATCGCCCGCACCGACGCCGAGGCCGCCACCCTCATCACCTCCGACGTGGACGAACGGGACCACCCGTTCATCACCGGCGACCGCACCGCCGAGGGCTACTACCGCGTGCGCAACGGCATCGAGCCGTGCATCGCCCGCGCCAAGGCCTACGCGCCCTACGCCGACCTGCTGTGGATGGAGACCGGCACGCCCGACCTCGAGGCCGCCCGCACCTTCGCCGAAGCGGTCAAGGCCGAGCACCCCGACCAGATGCTCGCCTACAACTGCTCGCCGTCGTTCAACTGGAAGCGCCACCTCGACGACGACACCATCGCCAAGTTCCAGCGCGAACTCGGCTCCATGGGGTTCACCTTCCAGTTCATCACCCTCGCGGGCTTCCACGCGCTCAACCACTCCATGTTCGACCTCGCCCACGGCTACGCCCGCGAAGGCATGACCGCCTACGTGGAGCTCCAGGAGCGCGAGTTCGCCTCGGAGGAGCGCGGGTACACCGCCACCAAGCACCAGCGGGAGGTCGGCACCGGCTACTTCGACCGCGTCACCGCCGCGCTCAACCCCCAAAGTGAGACGCTCGCGCTCGCGGGCTCCACCGAAGCGGGACAATTCCACTAGCTGCCCTGCGACCTGTCCGCTGCGACGGGGTCCGCGACACCGGACCCCGTCCTGCCACATAAGGAGAACCAACGTGGTTACGCAAACCGAGACCCGCACCGATGCGGCGATCGCGGTCAACGGGCCCGCCGTCGACCGCCAGGACGAGATCCTGACCCCGGAGGCGCTGGCGTTCGTCGCCGCCCTCCACCGGGCGTTCGCGCCCCGCCGCCAGGAGCTGCTGCAGCTGCGCCAGGAGCGCCGCACCAAGATCGCCAACGGCGTCGACCCCGGCTTCCTGCCCGAGACCGAGGACGTGCGCGAGGACTTCTCCTGGAGCGTCGCCACCCTCGCCCCGGGCCTGGAGGACCGCCGCGTCGAGATCACCGGCCCCTGCGACCGGAAGATGACCATCAACGCCCTCAACTCGGGCGCGAAGTGCTGGATGGCCGACCTCGAGGACTCCTCGACGCCCAACTGGCGCAACGTGATCGACGCGCAGGTCAACCTGCGCGACGCCATCGAGCGGCGCATCGACTTCACCAGCGCCCAGGGCAAGGAGTACCGGCTCACCGGGGAAACGCTGACCGACCTGCCGACGATCATCGTGCGGCCGCGCGGCTGGCACCTCGCCGAGCTCCACATGCGCGTCGACGGCGTCCCCGTCGCCGGGTCCCTCGTGGACTTCGGGCTGTTCTTCTTCCACAACGCCCACCGCCTCATCGAGCTCGGCCGCGGCCCCTACTTCTACCTGCCGAAGCTCGAATCGCACCTCGAGGCGCGGCTGTGGAACGACGTGTTCACCATGGCCCAGGACCTCCTCGGGCTCCCGCAGGGGACGATCCGCGCCACGGTGCTCATCGAGACCATCACGGCCGCGTTCGAGATGGAGGAGATCCTGTACGAGCTGCGGCACCACTCGTCGGGGCTCAACGCCGGCCGCTGGGACTACATCTTCTCGGTCATCAAGAACTTCCGCGAGCGGGGACCGCGCTTCGTCCTGCCCGACCGCGACCAGGTGACGATGACCGCGCCGTTCATGCGCGCCTACACCGAACTGCTCGTGCGCACCTGCCACCGGCGCAGCGCCTCGGCGATCGGCGGCATGGCCGCGTTCATCCCCAGCCGCAAGGACCCGGAGGCGAACGCGATCGCGCTGGAGAAGGTGCGGGCCGACAAGACCCGCGAGGCCGACGACGGCTTCGACGGCTCCTGGGTCGCCCACCCCGACCTCGTGCCCGTCGCCATGGCGGTCTTCGACGAGACCCTGGGCGGCCTGCCCAACCAGATCGACAAGCAGCGCGAGGACGTCGTGCCGAACGCGGCGGCCCTGCTCGACGTCGCCGCCACGCCCGGCGAGATCACCGAGACGGGCATCCGCAAGAACCTCGAGGTCGGCGTCCGGTACATCGAGTCGTGGCTGCGCGGCAACGGTGCGGCCGCGATCAACAACCTCATGGAGGACGCCGCGACCGCGGAGATCTCGCGCTCGCAGATCTGGCAGTGGATCAACGCCGAGGCCGCCACGGATGACGGCCGGACCGTCACGCGCGGCTGGGTCGAGCGGCTGCTCAAGGAGGAGTTCGCCCGCATGGAGCGGTTCGAGGGCGACCGCTTCGACGATGCGCTCTCGGTGTTCGCCGAATGCGCGCTGGGCGAGGCGTACCCGACGTTCCTGACGATCCCGGCCTACACGAGGTTCCTCGCGAACGGCCACTGAGCGCCTCGGCACCAGCCCCTGAAGCAGCGGGGCCGGCCCGTACCCGCACGGGCCGGCCCCGCTGTGCCCATGTCCAAGGCGCGCAACAGATATACATCGGACTCGATATTTTACGGTTCGCTCCACCGGCGGCGGTCGACGCGCCGGTCCAGCGTTAAACGTCGGCCCGCCGCGGATTCGACGGGGCGGATCGGGGTCTGGGCCGCGGCGTAGGCGGAGTGGTAGAGCTGGCGCATGGAGCGGATCGCGGAGCGGACCTCCTGGAGGTAGCCGCTGGCGGTGTGCCGCTTGCGGAAGTGGGGCTCGGGGAGGGTGGCGGGGTCGACGCCGACGGTGTCGACGGTGCAGCCGTAGGGGAGCCCCATGTGGGTGATGGCGTCGCAGTGCTGGAACGCGGTGTAGGGCGCGGAGGTGACGACGAGGACGCTGTCGCCGGGCGCGAGGTCGACGACGCGGTCGGCCCAGAAGCGGCAGGTGTCGACGGTGTCGGCGCGGCGGCGGCCGGGCTGCGATGACGGCGCGGCGACGGCGCGGACGGTGGTCCGCCCGGCCGTGTAGGTCGCGACCTTCCAGGCCCGGCCCGGGTCGCGCAGCGGGTCGCCGCCTTCGTCGACGCGGGGGTTCCCGGCGAGGTCGAAGGCGCGCTTGAGGCTCGCCTCGATGGCGTCGACTTCGAAACCGCCGCAGTCGATCCCGCTGAGGGCCGCCGATTCGAGGTCGGCCCCGCCGAGGGGCCGGAAGCCGCCGACGCCGGTGACGTGGTCGGCGCTGACGCCGTTCGCGAGGATCTCGGCGGCGAAGCGGGTGCGGAAGACGCAGGAGGCGACGAGGCCGCCGAGGACGAGGACGTGCGTGTAGTGCGCCAGGCGCGGCGTCGCGGCGGCGCCGAGGCCGAGGGCGAGGGCCGCTGCGGTGGCGGCGTGCTCGTGCTCGGGGGCGAGCGGCTGGGGCGCGGTCTCGTGGCGTTCGCGCCCGGCGCGGAAGTCCCAGTGGTCGGCCGAGAACGCCTCGAGGTAGGCGAGGTCGTCGGCGGTGCCGTTGCCGGGGAGCCTGCCGCCGAAGAGGGCGAGGAGCCGGTGCATCGGCTCGGAGCCGGTCCAGGCGGCGACATCGGCGAGGAGCGAGTGCGGGCCTTGGCCGTCGTAATGCGGCAATCGCACCGGGGTGAACTCGGGCATGGCTGGTCCGATCTGCGGTGGTGTCGCGGCCAGGGGGCCGGGGTGGTGTTGTGGCACATGCTAGGCGGTTACTGACCGTGCCTCACTGGTCAGACCAGGAGAAACGCCGTGTCGCTGCCCAAATACGGTCCGGTCGGACGGGATCGGGGCGATTTCCGGTGGTCAGTGCCGGGGGTGCGTGTGCCAAAAGGGACTGCTGGGGTGTGGGACTGCTGCTGCCGTGCGGGTGTCGTGGAAACCTTTCTGGGTATGTGACGCGTGATGTACTACAGCAAGTTGCAAAGCGCCGGGTGTGGCGATGCGCACGAAGGAAATCGCCGGACCGGACAACGGGGGTGCGGCGCCGGAGCGGCGGCCGCGTTGCAGGGGCGGGGGACATAGGGGGACCTGCCGCCGAGCCGGTGCGGGAGCCGGCTCGGCGCGGCAGGGTGAAGCGGCCGCGTCAGGTTCGGCTGCTTCGGGCGAACGCGGCGCCGAGGCCGATCATGCCGACCGCGAGCGCCAGGTGGAGCCAGTTGTCGGCGTCGTTGACCGGCACGAAGTTCGCGCTCGAGTCGAGGTCGATGAGCACCCCGTACAACCAGAGCACGAGGTAGATCACGCCGCCGACGATAAGGAACGTCACCGATCCGCTCGCCGTGCGGGCCATCAGGAAACCGACGATCCCGAACAGCAGGTGGACGATGTTGTGGAGCACCGAGACCGCGAAGATCCCGAGGAGCTCGGCGTCCGAGTGGTGGCCGGCGAAGGTGAGCGAGTCGTAGTCGGTGGTGACCCCGGGGATGAACCCGAGGACGCCGACCAGGACGAACACCAGCGCGACGACCATCGTCACGACTTGTACGGGCGCCCGTCCGCGGGTCGCCTCCATGCGAGTGTCTGACATCTCCGCCTCCCTCATCGTTGGGCCGGGAGATCGGCGGGGGAGTACCCGCTTCAAGCGGTTTCCACACCGTGTGAGTCGGGAAGTTGGACTCAGCCGGGGAGCATCGCGGTGCGGACCTCGACCAGGAGCGCTCTCATGGCGGTCTCGGCCTCGGCGGAGCGGCCGCCGGCGACGGCCGCGGCGACGGCGTCGTGCAGGTCCATGGCCTCGGGGACGGGCTTGTGCGGCATGAGGCCGAGCTGGGTGCGGCCGCGCAGGACCGCCGCGATGACGTCGGCGAGCGCGGCGAACATCTCGTTGCCGCTCGCCTGGAGCAGGAGGCCGTGGAACTCGACGTCGCGCTCCATGAACTCGGTGAGCTCGCCGGCCTCGCCGAGGCGGCGGAGGGTGGCGGCGAGTTCGACGGCGCGGGAGCGCTGGGCGGGGGTGGCGGCGCGGGCGGCGGCGCCGGCGGCGAGGGGTTCGACGGCGATGCGCAGTTCGGTGAGGGTGCGCAGCTGGGCGCCGCGGGCGGGGCCGGAGAGGCGCCACCAGATGACCTTGGGGTCGAAGACGTTCCAGTCGGCGGTGGGGCGGACGGTGATGCCGACGCGGCGGCGGGACTGGACGAGGCCCATGGATTCGAGGACGCGCATGGCCTCGCGGGCGACGGTGCGGGAGACGCCGAACCGCTCCTGGATGCCGTCGAGGGTGAGGACGTGCCCGGGCGGGAGCTCGCCTGCGGCGATCTCCATGCCGAGTTTCTCGAGAACGGGGTCGTGGAGGCCGGTGCCGGTCTGGCGGCGCTCGATCATGCCGTCGCCCCGCGCCGGCGGTCCCGGTGTCCTGTCTCCTTGCGCCTGTCGCCCATGCCCGAATCCTATACGGCCGGTGTTTGCGGCGCTGGGCAATTGGTGCTACCTTTCCGTGGATTAAGTACTACCTTTCGATGAGGAGGGGTCCATGGCGACGACCTGCCTGGTGGTCATGGGGGTTGCTGGCTCGGGCAAGAGCACCGTGGCGCGGCTGCTGGCCGATCGGCTCGGCCTGCCCATGGCCGAGGCCGACGAGTTCCATCCGGCAGCGAACATCGCCAAGATGAGCGCGGGCGTCCCGCTGACCGACGCCGACCGGGAGCCGTGGCTCCGGGCCCTCCGGGACTGGATCAGCGAGCACGACGCGGCTGGACGCGGTTCGGTCGTCACCTGCTCGGCGCTCAAGCGCTCCTACCGGGACCTCCTCCGCGAGGCGAGCGCCCGCGTCCGCTTCGTCCACCTCAGCGGCACCCGCGAGGTCATCGCCGCCCGAATGGCCTCCCGCAGCGGGCACTTCATGCCCCCCAGCCTCCTCGACTCCCAGTTCGCCGCCCTCGAACCGCTCGGCGACGACGAGGACGGCATCACCGTCGACGTCGCCGCCTCCCCCTCGCGAATCGTCGAGACCGTCTGCGAAGGCCTCGACCGCTAGCGCCCCGCAGCGCACCCTCACACCCTCCGTGAAGCAAAGGAGCTCTCACCCATGGAAATGGACTGGACACAGACCCTCGGAGCGGCACCGCTCCTGGGCATCGCCGCTGGGGCCGTCGCGCTCCTGCTGGTGCTCATCATCTGGCTGCGCGTCCACGCGTTCCTCGCCCTGGTCACCGTCTCGGCGCTGACCGCGTTCGCGACCGGCATCCCGGCCGAATACCTCATCCCGACGCTCACCAGCGGCTTCGGCGCCACCCTCGCGAGCGTCGCCCTGCTCGTGGGCCTGGGCGCGATGCTCGGCCGGCTCGTCGAGGTCTCCGGCGGCGCGAAGGCGCTGACGGACATGCTCATCGCGAAGTTCGGCGAGCGGCGGGCACCGCTCGCGCTGGGCGTGGCCTCGCTGATCTTCGGGTTCCCGATCTTCTTCGACGCCGGGCTCGTCGTCATGCTGCCGATCATCTTCGCGGTGGCGCGGCGCCTGGGCGGCGGCGTCCTCAAGTACGCGCTGCCCGCGGCCGGCGCGTTCTCGGTCATGCACATCTACGTGCCGCCGCACCCCGGCCCGGTCGCGGCGAGCACGCTGCTCGGCGCCGACGTCGGCCTCGTGGTGGCGCTCGGCCTCCTCATCGCCGTCCCCACCTGGTACGTGACCAGCTACCTGTTCGGCCTGTGGGTCGGCAAGCGCATCGAGCTGCCCGTCCCGGACGTGCTCTCCGGCGGCCCGCAGGCCGACGACGTCGAGAACCCGCCCCGGGCGCGAACGGTGATCCTGCTGCTGCTCCTGCCGCTGGTGATGATCTTCTTCGACACCGGCCTCAACACGGCCGGCTCGGCGGGCTGGATCGACGCGGACGCCGCCTGGTTCAGCGTGGCTCGGGCGCTCGGCTCGACGCCGATCGCGCTCCTGGCGACCGTGTTCGTGGCGAGCTTCGTGCTCGGCACCCGGCGCGGACGCACCCGCGCCTGGATCGAAGACCTGCTCGACAAGGCGCTCGGCCCGGTCTGCGCGATCATCCTCATCACCGGCGCGGGCGGCATGTTCGGCGGGGTGCTGCGCGCCAGCGGCATCGGCGACGCGCTCTCGGGCGCGCTCTCCGACATCGGCCTGCCGGTGATCGTGGCGGCGTTCCTCATCGCGACCGCGCTGCGCGTCGCCCAGGGCTCCGCGACCGTGGCCCTGACGACGGCGGCGGGCCTGGTGCAGCCGATCGTTGCCGGGAACGGCTACAACGCGGTCGAGCTGGCCGCGATCGTGCTCGCGATGTCCGCCGGCTCGGTGATGGTCAGCCACGTCAACGACTCGGGGTTCTGGCTCGTGGGCCGCTTCCTGAACATGGACGTGAAGACGACCCTGAAGACCTGGACGGTCATGGAGACCACGATCGGCCTCATGGGCTTCGCCGGGGCCTCGCTGATCTTCGCCCTGGCGGCCGCCGCCTAGCGGCACCGGGGATGCGCGGTCGGCGGGACGCGAGGTGTCCCGCCGACCGCTTCGCGCTAGCCGCGGGCCATGCGGCGCACGGCGAGTTCCGCCAGCAGCGCCGCGCCGTCGGCGAGGACCGAGTCGTCGAAGGCCGCGCGCGGGGAGTGGTTGGACGCGCCCTGGTCCGGGTCGTCCTGGATCGTCGCGCCGTAGAACATGTAGCTGCCCGGCACGTTCTCGAGCACCCGCGAGAAGTCCTCCGAGCCCATGACCGGGAAGGGCATCTCGAGGTACCGCTCCGCGCCGAACAGATCCTCCACCGTCGACTCGACGAACGCCGCCTCGTCGGCGTGGTTCACCGTCGCCGGGTACTCGCGGTCGAACCGCACCTCGGCCGTCAGCCCGTGCGCCGCCGCGATGTCCTCCGCCAGCTGCACCGACTCCTTCTCGACCTGCGCCAGCGCCTCCTCCGAGAACGTGCGCACCGTCGCCTCGAACCGCGCGTTGTCGGGGATGATGTTGTACTTCGTGCCCGAGTGGAAGGTGCCCACCGTGATCACGATCGGCTCGAACGTCGAGAACCGGCGCGTGACGAGCGTCTGCAGCGCGGTCACGATCTCGGCCGCCACCGGGATCGGGTCGAGCGTCGAGTGCGGGCGGGAGCCGTGCCCGCCCTTGCCGACCACGTTCACGAACAGGCCCGAGGACGCGGCCATCATCGGCCCGGCCTTGGTCGTGAACACGCCGCGCGGCACCATGTCCGAGATGACGTGCAGCCCGTAGGCGGCGTCGGCCTTGCGTCCGGCCGCTTCGAGGACGCCCTCGGCGATCATGTGGCCCGCGCCGTCCTGGCCCTCTTCGCCGGGCTGGAACATGAACACGACGTCGCCGGCCAGTTCAGCCTGGTGCGCGGAGAGCAGCCGGGCCGCGCCCACGAGCCCGGCGGTGTGCATGTCGTGGCCGCACGCGTGCATGGTGCCCACGTGCTGCGAGGTGTACTCGAGGCCGGTCTCCTCGGTGACGGGCAGGGCGTCCATGTCGCCGCGCAGCAGCACGACCGGGCCGGGCTTGCCGCCGCGGAGGACGGCGGTGACCGACGTCGAGGTCCTCCCGAGGGTGATCTCCAGCGGGAGGCCCTCCAGCGCCGCGAGCACGGCCGCCTGCGTCTTGGGGAGGTCGAGCCCGATCTCGGGGATCCGGTGCAGTTCGCGGCGCAGCGCGATCAGCTCGGGTGCGATCGCTGCGGCCTCTTCACGGAAGTCCATGTGCGCTCCTGGCTTCGGGGGACGGTCGTTACTAGCCGGGCGGCAAGCCCGTCCGCTGCCGCAATATTGCCACGCGCGCATACGACGCCGGAAGGGTATTTCCCGGATCGTGCCGCGACGCCCCCGCCCGTCCGCTACACCTGCATGAGGAGCTCAGGAACCGCTGGAGAGGGGAGCGGCCATGGCGGCCGAGATCAGGCCCATGCGATACCTGGTCATGTCCGGTTCGGGCAGGCAGGGGTCGTACAACGGCCGCCTCGCGGCGCTGGCCGCCGCGGCGGTCGAGACGAACGGCGGCATCGCCGAGCGGACCCGCATCACCGACTTCCCCGTCCCCGTCTACGACGGCGACCTCGAAGCGGCCGAAGGCATCCCGGCCGGCGCCGAGGCGTTCCGGGAGCGGCTGGAGGCGACCGACGCGTTCATCCTCGCCTGCCCCGAGTACAACGCCTCGGTGCCCGGCTCGGTCAAGAACCTCATCGACTGGGTCTCGCGCATGCGCCCGCACCCGCTCCACCAGCGGCAGGTGCTCGTCATGTCCGCCTCGCCGTCCATGGCCGGCGGCAACCGGGGCCTGTGGGCGCTGCGCGTCCCGTTGGAGCACTTGGGCGCCCGCGTCTACCCGGACATGTTCTCCCTCGCCGCGGCGCACGCCGCGTTCGGCGACGACGGCGGCATCGCCGACGACCCGCTCGCCAAGCGCCTGGACGACAACGTCGCCGGGTTCATGGAGCTGGTCGAGGCGGCCGTGGTCTTCCCGTGCGTCAAGCACGCCTGGGTCGAGTTCCTTGGCGAGCGGCCCGACCCGGCCATCGACCGCGTCCAGATGGAGTGAGCGCGCGACAACGGCGCCTCGCAGCCCGAGGCGCCGTTTCGCTTGCGTCCCTTAGAAGACCGGCGTGCCCTCGCGGGTCAGGAACCAGTCCACCGAGGCGAACTCGGCCGGGTCGAGCGCGCCCTTCGCGGTCACCCACTCGATGATGCGGGTGCGGATCTCGATCGACTCGCTCCACAGCTCCTCGGCCGCCGCCACGTGCGGGAAGTTCCCGCCGCCGTTCGCCCGGTAGTTGTTGACCGCGAGCACGAACCGCTGCGCGGGGTCCACCTCGGCGCCCGCGAACTTCAGGTTCGCGATGCGCGAGCCGGCCGGCTTGGCGATGTCGATCTCGTACGTGAAGCCCGAGACGTAGTCGTAGTTGTAGTCCGGGCGGCCCTCGGCGTTCGTGATCGCGTTCGGGTCCACCGCGGCGCCGGCCGCGGTCTGCACGAAGTACTGCGCCGAGTACTCGAGGTAGTCGCGGATCTGCGCGCCCGTCATGAGCTTCGCGACCAGCGTGTTGTCGTAGATGTACAGGCTCGAGAGGTCCTTGATCCGCACGTCCCCGGCCGGGATCACCGAGGTGCGCGAGAACGGCGAGGCCTGCGCGACCACCGGCAGGTCCGCGTGCGCGGTGCCCGCCAGCGCGGCCTTCACCGTGTCCTCCTGGACCTTGGTGATGAGGTCGATGATCGGCTCGTCCTTGTACCGCGCCTCGGCGGTGTCGAGGTCGATGGCGGCCTGGCCGACGACCTGGTTGACGTAGGTGACGACCTCGTTGTGCTCGTCGGAGAGGATCGCGACGATCCGCTCGTCCTCTTCGACCTCGTTGGAGTTGAGGATCGAGGCCTTGACCGATTCGACCTTCCACTTGCCCTTCTCGAGGACGAGGTCGAAGTCGAACAGGGTGAGGCGCTGGCCGTAGCAGAGCGGGTTGGAGAGGACGACCTCGTGGCCGTCGGGGTCGGCGACGCGGAGCTCCTCGATCTCGACGTGGGCGTGGCCGACGAGGATGGCGTCGATGCCGCTGACCTGCTGGGCGACGAGCGCGGAGGCGTTCTCGACGCCGAGGCCGGTGGAGGTGTCGTACGCGGACTTGCCGGAGGTGCCGGAGTGGGCGGAGATGACGACGACGTCGGCGCCCATGGCCTTGAGCTTGGGCACCCAGTGGGCGGCCTCGGACTCGAGGCTGGGGAACTCGAGGACGCCGTCGACGTAGGCCTTGTCCCAGATGGTGACGCCGGGGGTGCAGAGGCCGAGGATGGCGACCTTGACGTCCTTGCCGCAGCCGGTGCGCAGGCGGGCCATGTGGTAGGGCGGGAAGGCGGGTTCGCCGGTGGCGACGTCGATGGTGTTGGCGCCCAGGAGGGGGAACTCGAGCTGGGATTCGAATTTGCGGAGGGTGTCAAGGCCGTAGTTGAACTCGTGGTTGCCGAGGGCGGCGGCGTCGTAGCCGATCTCGTTCATGGACTGGGCCATGGGGTGGACGGGGCCGGCTTCGGCGACGATGGGGTCGACGCGCGCGTAGTAGTACGCGAGGGGCGTGCCCTGGATGGTGTCGCCGGAGTCGATGAGGAGGGTGTTCTTGCGGCCCTTCTCGGCGCGGACCCGCTCGACGAGGGTGGCGATGCGGGCGATGCCGCGGGTGTTGCCGGCGGCGTCGGCGTACTCCTTGTCGGCGAAGTAGTCCCAGTTGAAGACGTTGCCGTGGAGGTCGGTCGTGCCCATCACGGTGAAGGAGTATCGCTTGGCGGGCTTCGCCTCGGCGGGCGAGGCCGCTGCGACGGCAGCGGCCGCCCCCGCGGCGGCCGATGCCCCGAGCAGGGTCCTGCGGTTGACGGTCATATGGGGTCGCTCCTTAACGGGGTGTCCGGGGAATATGTGAGGAGTATTGCACTCGAATCCGGGTGTCATCCCATGACCCCATCTTGAACTGGGGATGTCGATCGCGAAACGATCTCGCGCGAATCCGCGGGCGGGCGGTGATGCTGCACCGCTGCATCGGGCGCGGCCGGATGGTGAAGGGGCCGAGTAGCATCCGGGGATGATCTGCGTGTACGGCGCCGGGAGCGTCGGCTGCTATGTGGGCGGGCGGCTCGCGGCGGGCGGGGCCGAGGTCGTGTTCGTGGGGCGGGAGCGGATCGCCGCCGAGGTGGCGACGCACGGGCTCACCGTGACCGATCTGCACGGCGCCGAGCTGCGGGTCGAGTCGCCCCGGTACGGGACCGCGCCGGTGGCCGGGGCGGATCTGGTGCTCTTGACCGTCAAGTCGGCCGCTACTGCTGAGGCGGCGGATGCTCTTGCGCCCCATCTCGAGGCGGGGACGGTCGTCGTCAGCCTCCAGAACGGGCTGCGGAACGCGGCGGTGCTGCGCGAGCGGCTGCCGCAGGCGCGCGTGCTCGCCGGGACGGTCGGGTTCAACGTCGTCCACGCCGGGCCCGGCCGCTTCCACCAGGGCACGGCGGGCGACCTCGGGGTGGAGGACCACGCCGCGCTCGACGCGTTCGCGCCGGACTTCGCGAGGGCGGGGCTCCCGCTGGTCCGCGAGCGCGACCTGGCGGGCGTGCAGGCCGCGAAGCTCCTGCTCAACCTCAACAACGCGGTCAACGCGCTCTCGGGCCTGCCGCTCAAGACCGAGCTCTCTCAGCGCGACTACCGCCGCTGCCTCGCCCTCGCCCAGCGCGAGGCCCTCGCCGCCTACCGGGCCGCCGGCGTGCGCCCTGCCAAGTCCGCGGGGCTCGACCCCCGTCTCCTCCCGGTCCTGCTCGGCCTGCCTGACGCGCTGTTCACCCGCGCCGCCGCGAAGATGCTCGCCATGGACCCGCACGCCCGCTCCTCCACCTGGGAGGACCTGGAGGCCGGGCGGCCGACCGAAGTGGACTACCTGAACGGCGAGATCGCCGCCCTCGCCGCCGAACACGGCACCGCCGCCCCCGTCAACCGCCGCCTCACCGCCCTCGTCCACGCCGCCGAGCGCGGCGGCCGCCGCGACTGGACCGGCGCGGCGCTCCTCGCCGAACTGCGCCGCGCCGCCTGAAGCGCGGAGGCGCCGCGCCGTGTTCAGCAACGCGCCACTGCCGGTTCACTCCCGGTGGCTAGCTTGACAACCGCCCCACCAAGCACAGCCAATCAGCGGCGCCGCAACGGCACCGCCGGTGACGAAGGACGACGATGCGCACCCCCGAAGAGATCATGCAGGACCTGGAGCGGCGCGTCGCCGTGATCCAGGAGCAGGCCGGCCGGGCCGAGGAGGCGCTGGCGGCGTCGGAGACGGTCCTCGCCAGCGACGAAGGCGCCGTCACCGTCACGGTGAACGCGGGCGGCGCGCTCACCGGGCTCCGCTTCTCCAACGAGGCCAAGCACATGTCCGGGACCGGCCTCGCCGACCTCGTGCTCGACACCTACCGGCGGGCCGTGGAGGAGTCGGGGCGCAAGACCGCCGCGATCATGTCCGACCTGCTCGGCGGCGACCAGGAGGCCATGGGCCTCCTGCAGTCGTTCACCGCCCCGAAGGCGGAGGACTGATGGTCAAGGTCGACCCGCAGGCGCTGCGCGAGCACGCCGCGCGACTCGCGAACGGCCCCATGGCGAGGGTCAAGACCGCCGCCGACGCCGCGAACACGGTGCGCCTCGGCGACGTCGACGCTTACGGCATCGTCTTCGCCCAGGTCGTCCCGCCCGTCCTCGACCTGTTCCTGGACGACGCGGGCGCGGCCCTCACCTCGGCCGACGACCTCGGCCTCGGGTTCGCGGAGGCCGTGAACGACACCGCGATCCAGCACCTCGCCGCCGACCAGGAGGTCGCGGCGCTCTTCGACGCACTCGGCAGGGAACTGGACGGGCACACCCCATGACGAACCCCCTCATCGAAGGCCCCACCGCGACCTCGGCCCTCCAGGGCACCAAGGTGATCGGCGGCCTCGCCAAGACCGCCACCGCGTACTCCACGGTGTTCACCGCCGAGAAGTTCAGCTACCTCGACGCCGGGGTCGCGACCGTGACCACCGGCATCGACGTGCTGTCGTTCGTGGCCAACCCCTTCAAGCACCTCCTGCAGGCCGGGGTCGGCTGGCTCTTCGAGCACATCTCGTTCCTGCGCGAACCCCTCGACTGGGTCGCCGGGAACCCGCAGGCCATCGAAGGCCTGGCGTTGACGTGGAACAACATCGCGATGGAGATGAGCACCGCCGCCGACGAATGGGCGGCCGAGCTCAAGAGCGTCGAGGACTGGGACGGCGCGGACGCCACCGCCTACCGGTCCGCCGCGGCCGGGTTCGAGCAGGTCCTGCGCTCCAGCGCCGAAGCGGCCGCGACGACCGCGAACGGCGTCAACGTCGCCGGTGTGGCCGTGGGCATCCTGCGCACGATCTTCCTGGAGATCATCACCAACTTCATCGCCGAGGCGATCATGTGGGCGCTCAGCGCCCTCGCCACCGCCGGGTTCACGTTCGGCGCGACCCTCGCCGCCGCGATCGCCCGCATCGTCTCCAAGGCCGTGAGCGTCTTCGCGAACCTCGTCGGCAAGCTCGGGCAGCTCATGTCGAAGTTCGGCCGGTACGTCTCCTCGTTCCGCACCTTCGGCGCCCAGTCCCAGGGGCTCAAGAAGGCCATGGACGCCGCCACCGACCAGCTCCTCAAGGGCTCCTCGAAGGCGCTCATGAACGGCGGGCGGCTGAGCATGAACGGCGCTCAGAACATGCGCAACGCCTCCATGGACACGCTCCAGAGGTCCTTCGTCCCGCTCCAGAACAACTGGGGGAACCCGATCAACGCCCAGAAGGTCCTCAAGTACTCGGCGACCGAGATCAACCGCGGCCGCAACCTCGACGACCGGATGGAGCAGGAGCGCAAGGACAACGGCGGCCCTTGACCTCACTCCACTCGGACCGGGAGCGTCAGCCGGAACCTGGCGCCCCGGTCCGAGCCGAGGAGTGCGACGTCGCCGCCGTGGGCCTGCGCGATCTGCCGCGCGATCGGCAGCCCCAGGCCGGTGCCCGGCGCTCGGTCGCCGCGCCAGAACCGCTCGAAGACCCGGTCCCGTTCGGCCGCGGGCACACCCGGGCCTGCATCGGCGACGACCACGTCGATGCCCGCTTCGGTGCGTGCGACATGGACGGTGACGGCCGTGCCTTCCGGAGCGTGCTTGACCGCGTTGTGGACCAGGTTCGCGATGGCGCGGTGGACGCTCGGGGCGTCCACCGGGGCTTCGGCGGCCTCCCCGCGCAGTTCGAGGCGGACCGCGCGTGCAGCGGCGAAGGCCGCGACCTCCGCGAAGACCTCGCGCACCAGGGCCGTGACGTCGGCGGGGCGGCGTTCGATCGCGCGGGCGCGCCCGCGCGCGTCCACCAGCAGCTCGCCCACCGCGTCCCGCAGCCGCTCGGCCGCGTTCCGGCTGCGCTCCAAGCCCTCCCGGTACAGCGCGAGGTCCGGTTCGGGGTGGCGCAGCAGCACGTCGGCCCCGGTGATCAAGACGGCCAACGGTGTCCGCAGCTCATGGCTGGTCTCCTCGATGAGCCGCCGCTGCACCCGCGCCGACCGCTCGAGCCGGTCGAGCATCGCGTCGAACGCGGCCGCCAGCCCCCGCGCCTCCGCGGTGCCCTCCGCGCCGCCCACCCGCAGGCTCAGGTCCGAGGCCTCGATCCGCTCGGCCGCTTCGCGGATCCGCTCGAACGGGCGCACCGCCCGACCCGCCCACCACCACGCCAGTGCCAGCGTGACCGGCAGCAGCGCGGCCACCGTGAACCACGCCCACCCCGTCGGGTCCACACTGGAATCCGAAACGAGGCGGGTGGTGCCGCCGGGCAGGGTCTCGGTGACCTCCTGCGCGTCGATCGAGGTCACCGCGAACACCAGGACCACCGGCAGGTAGATCGCCAGCGCCCCGGTCAGCGCGAGCCGGGCGCGCAGCGAGCGCATCACGGCGCGCCCCGCAGCACGTACCCGACCCCGTTCACCGTCGCGATCGGCCCCGGCTCGCCCAGCTTGCGCCGCAGGCGGCTCAGGATCACCCGCACCGAGTTGGTGAACGGGTCGGCGTGCGCGTCCCACACGTGCTCGAGCAGCTCCTCCGCGCTCACGGTCCGGCCCGGGTGGTGCATGAGGTAGCGCAGCATCGAGAACTCCCGCGGGGTGAGGTCGAGTTCGCCGTTCCCGCGCCAGGCCCGGTGCGCGGCGGCGTCGAGGGCCAGGTCGCCGACGGTGAGGACCGCGTCGCGCACGTCGGCGCGGCGGGCGAGCGCCCGCAGCCGGGCGGCCAGCTCCTCGAAGCTGAACGGCTTCACGAGGTAGTCGTCCGCCCCCGCGTCGAGCCCGGCCACGCGGTCCTCCACGGCGTCGCGGGCAGTGAGCACGAGGACGCGGCGGGGGCGGCGCAGCGCCGGATCGGCGCCGAGGCGGCGCAGCAGCGCCAGGCCGTCCCCGTCGGGCAGCCCGAGGTCGAGGCAGGCCGCGTCGAAGTCGTTGCAGCACAAGAGCGCCTCGGCTTCGGCGACGGTGGCCGCGAGGTCCACCGCGTAGGCCTCGTTGCGCAGGCCCAGCGCCAGGACCGGGCCGAGGTCGCGGTCGTCCTCGACCAGCAGGATGCGCACATGAACCCCTCTACGCGTCGCGGCGGGCCTCGAGCCCGCCGCCCGGTCCGGCGGCGGTCATCAGGTCGTCCTCGAACGCGACCCGCACGTCCGCTCCGGCGAGATCGGCGGGCCGGTACTCGCCGTCACCGATGGGCACCAGCGTAAACGCGGGCGGCTCGGTCGGGACGGCGACGGCGCCGACATCGCCGTGCTCGCCGAGCGCGTACCAGGCGAGCACGTCCCCGTCCGCGGTGCCGAGCCGCACGTAGGTCTGCAGCTCCCCGTTCCCGGCCGTGGTCCCGGCGAGCGACACGCCCGCGATCGCGCCGAGCTCGGCTTCGAGCGCGTCGCGCTCCTCCCGGCCGGCCGCGGTCTCGCCGTTGAGGAGGGCGAGGACGGCCGCTTCGTGCGCGGCGACGTCCTCGGGGGTGAAGTCGTCCGAAGCGAACAGGGCCGCGACGGCGTCGGCGCCGTCGGCCGCGACGAGGAGGCCGTCCTCCTCGGCCGTGACCGTGTAGGTCGAGCCGGAGCCGGCGGTGTAGACCCCTTCGCGCGCTCGCAGTTCCGCCGGGTCGATTTCGGCGTGCGGCTCGGGGGCCGGGATCGGCTCGCCCGCGATGAGCGCGGGCGCGATGGCGTCGACCAGCTCCCCGGCGATGACGCCGTCGCCGTTGGAGGCGACCGCGAGGGTCGTGCCGGTCTCGGGGAGCCAGGCCGCGACGGCGTTGTGGCCGGTGTCGCCGCCGCCGCCCGACGCGGTGACGACCGGCGCGCCGAACAGGTCCGGGCCCACCGACACCCAGCCGGGGATCTCCGCGGTGCCGTCGCCGTTGTCGAACCGCGTGCCCAGCAGCAGCTCGACCGCGTCCTCGCTGACGACCCCGCCGGTGAACAGCGCGTCCGTCCAGTCCCTGAGTTCGGCGGCGGTCATCGCCAGGTCGCCGTTCCCGGCGAGCGCCCAGTGCGGCCCGGCGAAACCGCCCTTCTCGACGGCGGGCGCCCCGTCGACGGTGCCGACCGCGCGCGGCCCCGGCGCGGCCGGCTCGCCGTCCCAGAACCCGCCGATCCGCTCGCCGCCGACCACCAGGATCTCCTCGGCCAGGTAGCCGCGGTAGTCGCCGGTCGCCTCGTCCACGATCAGCGCCAGCAGCGCGTACCCGGCGTTGGAGTAGAGGAACTCGGTGCCGGGCTCGAACGCGGACCGCATGCCGCTCAGCAGCGCGACGGCCGCGTCGCGTTCGAGCGGCCGATGATCCTCGCCGTACTCGCCTTCGAGGCCGCTGGTGTGCAGCAGCAACTGCTCCACCGTGGCGTCCGCGGCCGGGCCGCCCAGACCGGGCAGGAGACCGCCCGCGCGGTCGTCCAGCGCCAACGACCCGGCGTCGACGAGGTCGAGCACGGCGGCCGCCGTGAACGCCTTGCTGATCGAGCCGATCGCGAACACGGTCTCGTCGGCATTCGGCGTCTCGGTGTCCGCCATGCCGAACGCGGCCCGGCAGTCGAATCCGGCGCCGTCGCCCCAGGCGAGCGCGCCGCTGAACCCGGCGGCGGCCCAGTCGCGAATCGCGCCGGTGAACGCGGGATCGCACCCGGAGGCGCCGGTCTCCACTTCAGGGTCGGCGGTGCAGCCGGCCGCCAGCAGGGCGGCCGCGAGTAGAACGGGAATGCGTCTCATGCGCCGAACCGTAAGGGCGGCGCTGTGAACCAGGCGTAAACGAGCCGTCAGGGGCGCGGCATGTCGAGCAGCACCACTTCGCAGCGGTAGTGCTGCGAGGCGGTCATCGGGCCGCGGAACCACAGCAGCGGGGTGCGGGACGGGTCGCCGGGGGCCACGATCGGCCGCAGGTTGTCCGCATCGGAGTTCTCGGTGACGGGGGTCCACGCCCAGAACCGGCCCGCCGCCGCGGCGCGGCCGTGGAAGATCTCGCGGTGGGGGAGGACCGCCCCGTCGCGCGGGTCCACGGCGGTGGAGACGTAGACCGAACCGGGGTCGTACGGGTCGATCGCGGCGAGCCCGGTGTAGTCCTCCTCGTGCGGCATGAGCCCGGGCCCGGCCTTCGCCAGCTCGTTCACCGTCCACTCGCCCGAAGGGGCCATGCGGGCGTAGAAGAACCGCAGGTCCGGGGCGGCCCGCCGGCGGCCGAGGTCGAGCTCCTCCTCGCCCGCGCGGGCGGTGAGGACCGCGGCGACGCCGCCGTTCGCGGTGGTGCGGATGTCGGTGGTCCAGCAGTGCGAGATCCGCACCCCGTTCCAGCGCGAGCCCGCGGCGAGGACCGTGGTCAGCCCCTCCTGCGAGGGCGCTTCCCCGTTGAGGGCCTGGGGGTCCAGGACGGTGCCGTCGCTCTTGTGGAGCGCGCCGTGCTCGAGGTAGCCGTGGTAGATCGAGTTGTCGAAGTCGCGCGGGTGGTGGTCGGTGGTCACCAGGTGGAGGCGGTCTCCGGCGGCTGCATAGCGGGTGTAGCCGTTGACGTACCCGACCTTCGGCCTGGTGAACAGCTTGCCCGCGTACGACCAGGTCTCCCCCTCGTCGTCGGAGACGAGCGCGCACTGGTCGTCGTTCACCGCGCGCGCGAAGCAGTACAGCCGCCCGTCCATGGCCCGCAGGTTCGAGTAGGTGACGCCGCGGCCCTCGGTATGCGGGCTCCAGTCGAAGACCCGCTCCGGGCCCCACGCGGTCGGATCGTTCGGTTCGCTGATGCGCCAACGGGTCAGGTCGTCGGTCTTGTGCTTGGTGTAGACGGCGAGCCAGCGGCCGTCGGAGCGGCGCCACAGGGCGGGCACGTCGTGGTCGTCGGTCTCGAACCGCTCATGGAGGACCACGACCTGCGACGCGCCGGTCGCCAGGTCGACGACCGCGAGCTCGACGTTGCCCGAGCGGGCCTCGCCGCCGGGGCCTTCGGCGGCCGCGATCGACCCGACCACGAGGGTCTGCGACACCGGGTCCACGAGCGCGCGCTCGTCCTGGAACCAGCACCATGCGCCGTTGTCATTGACGACGACCGGCTCGGCGATCAAGGGCATGACGGCCTCCTTGGGCGTGTCCGCGCGGTGCGAACGCATCGAGGAGAACATATCGGAAAGCGGTATCCAGTGCCAGTGCGGCCCCGACCGCACCCAACGGCGTGCCACCAAAGGTGCAGGCCCTCAACGAAACATCGATCCCGCGACCGACGCGCCCGTCCCCACCGCGTCCCTACGCTCGGCACATGGACCTCGCACTCGCCGCCTCCCTAGCGGCCCTCGCGCTCATCGACTCGACCAGCTTCGGGACCCTGCTCATCCCGATCTGGCTGCTCCTCGCCCCCGGCCGCGTCCGCGCCGGGCGCATGCTCGCCTACCTCGCCACCATCGCCGTCTTCTACTTCGCCGTGGGCCTGCTCATCGCCGTCGGCGCCACCACGTTCATCGACGACATCGGCGCCGTCCTCGACACGAGGCCCGCACTGTGGACGCAGCTCGTCCTCGGCGTCGGCCTGCTCCTGCTGTCCTTCCGCTTCGACTCCAAGAAGCAGCAAGGCGAAGGCGGGCGCACTGCGCGCTGGCGCGAGAAGGCCCTCGGCATCGAAGGGGCCGAAGGCGAAGGCGCCACGCGCACGCGCGCCTCGGTGCTGCCGCTCATGGGCCTCGCGCTCGGCGCGGCCACCATCGAGGTCGCCACGATGCTCCCGTACCTCGCCGCGATCGGCATGGTCACCTCCGCTGGGATCGGGGCCGCCGGGATCACCGCGACGATGGCCGGGTACTGCCTCGTCATGGTCCTGCCCGCGCTCGTGCTGCTCGCGGCCCGCCTGGTCGCCCGCAACGCCGTCGAACCGGTGCTGCGGCGCATCAACGACTGGATGGTCAAGAACGCCGCGTCCACCACCGGCTGGGTGCTCGGCATCGTCGGGTTCCTCGTCGCCCGCGACGCGGCCTGGCGGCTCGGCCTCTTCGAGATCCTGCTCAACCGCTGACCCTTCCTCGAAAGCGCGCCCCGGCGACGCCCGCCGGGGCGTCGGCGCGTCCGCTTCGGGCCCGGTCCACGAGGTGATCAGGAATCGAGAAGCGCGGTGCCCCCTCCCGGAAATATCGTTGTGGACATGAGCAAGACCAGCGCATATGTCAAGGAGAACACCGTGAACGCCATCCAGACCGTCACCCTCGAAGTCGACGACACCGCCGCCGCCGAGGCCTTCTACGCCGCCGCCTTCGACCTCGGCGAGGACTCGTGGCTCCGCGTGCGGCCCGCTAAGGACCCCAGCACCGGCTTCCGCGGCTTCGCGCTCTCCCTCGTGGTCGCCCAGCCCGGCACCGTCGACAGCTTCGCCGAGACCGCCGTCGCCGCCGGTGCCACCGCGATCAAGGCCCCCGAGAAGAGCCTGTGGGGCTACGGCTGCGTCCTCAAGGACCCCTCCGGCAACATCTGGAAGATCGCCACCTCCCAGAAGAAGCAGACCGGCCCGGTCAACCGCGAGGTCGAGTCCGTGAACGTCGGCATCGGCGTCGCCGACGTCGCCGCCACCAAGCAGTTCTACATCGATCACGGCCTCACCGTCGCCAAGAGCTTCGGCCGCAAGTACGTCGAGTTCGAGGCCCCCGGCGACACCGTCTCGCTCTCGCTGTACAGCCGCAAGTTCGCCGCGAAGACCTCGTTCGTCTCGCCCGAAGGCGACGGCTCGCACCGCATCGTCTTCGGCGGCGCCGAGACCTTCACCGACGCCGACGGCTTCGAGTGGGAAGCCGCGTAGAAGACCAGCGCCGCAAGCGGATCGGCACGGGCCCGAGGCCCGTGCCGCGGCGGCGGTGACGTATCCGGCAAGCGCGGGCGGTTCGGACAATTCGTTGCCCCCGGCTGTTAGCGTGGCCGGACATCACGCGAACGGAGCAACCAATGACGGCACGACGAACCCTCGCCGCCCTCGCCATCGGCGCCCTCCTGGCCCTCAGCGCCTGCAGTGAAGACGGCGGCCTCGAGATCCCGACCGACTCGCCCACCCTCCCCGGCGAATGGCAGTCCTCCTTGGACGAACTCTCCTCCGAGATGCCCACCGACCTCGCCACGGACCTGTGGGCGATCGTCCCCGACGCCTCGCCCGAAGAGATCCTGAACAACGCCAAGGAGATCTGCGGCGACGTGGCCGCCAACGCCGATGAAGAGCAGCTCGCCCGCGACGCCGCCGAGCTCTTCGGCGTCGAAGAGGCCGAAGGCCCCACGATCGTCGAGACCGTGAAGCCCTACTGCGACGTCGTCAACCAGTAGCGCCTCCCGCAAGCCGCACGACCGACCGGGCGCGACCGCTTCCCGCGGTCCGCGCCCGTTCCAGTGCACTCCCCGAGTCCGGATATATGAGGACCAAAAGCGTCTAATGTCCGTTTTCATGGGCTCTGGTGAGGAAGCACCCACCCGGATCGCCGAAACGAGCGGTCCGGGCTTTGCGGGAACGCCGTCCGGGGCGGCTACCGTTGAAGGATGACCTACAGCTATCTCTCGAGCGATGAGGCCACGGCCGTCCTCGAGTCCAAGTACCCCAAGGCGCAGCGCCTCGCCGCGCTCTCGGACATGCTCGACGCCGAACTGCTGTGGGACCACGACGCCCGGACCTTCGTCTACGCGGTCGACTGCTGGATCGAGGGCACCGGTTACGGGACCCGCCTGCACACCTGCGCGGTCTGGAACGTCACCGCCGACAAGGACCTGGCCTTCGGGTTCTCCAAGGCCTCCCGCAAGGCCGACCCCGAGCTCGTCTCCGCCGCGGCGGACGAGATCCTCGACATGGTCGCCGCCGGGGTCGCCGCCGCCGACGACGCCGCCGCCTCGGTCGCGATCACCGCGGTCCTCCACAGCGGCCTGGCCGAGTCGCCGTCCCGCAAGCCCATGTTCGCCGCGCTCCGCGCCCAGCAGGCCGCCCGCACGACGGCCGTCTAGATCGACTCCGAAACGGGCCGCCCCACCGGGGCGGCCCGTTCTTTTGCGCGCCTCCATGCCCGAGGGGAGTGAGGCTCGCCATGCCCCAGGCGTATCGGGCCAGGTCGGCGTCCCGGAGCGTGGAACGGCCCCGCACCCCGAGTTGCATGAAAATTCAGCATCATGCATACTCATAACCATGTCTAAAGTTCTGTCCTCGCTCCCGGTCGGCGAACGCGTCGGCATCGCCTTCTCCGGCGGCCTCGACACCTCGGTGGCGGTCGCCTGGATGCGCGAGAAGGGCGCGGTGCCCTGCACGTACACCGCCGACATCGGCCAGTACGACGAACCCGACATCGCCTCCGTGCCCGGCCGGGCCGAGGCCTACGGCGCCGAGATCGCGCGCCTCGTGGACTGCAAGGCCGCGCTCGTCGAGGAGGGCCTGGCCGCCCTCGCCTGCGGCGCGTTCCACATCAAGTCGGGCGGGCGCACCTACTTCAACACCACTCCGCTCGGGCGGGCGGTGACCGGCACCCTGCTGGTGCGGGCGATGCTCGAGGACGATGTGCAGATCTGGGGCGACGGCTCCACCTACAAGGGCAACGACATCGAGCGGTTCTACCGCTACGGCCTGCTCGCCAACCCCTCGCTGCGGATCTACAAGCCGTGGCTCGACGCGGGCTTCGTGAGCGAGCTCGGCGGCCGGACCGAGATGTCCGAGTGGCTGACCGACCGGCAGCTGCCCTACCGGGACAGCAAGGAGAAGGCCTACTCGACCGACGCGAACATCTGGGGCGCCACGCACGAGGCCAAGACCCTCGAGCACCTGGACACCGGCATGGAGACCGTCGAGCCGATCATGGGCGTGCGGCACTGGGACCGGTTCGTCGAGATCGAGCCTGAGGACGTGACGATCGGCTTCGAGCAGGGCCGGCCGGTCACCATCAACGGCAAGGAGTTCGGCACCGCCGTCGACCTGGTCCTGGAGGCGAACGCGATCGGCGGGCGGCACGGCCTGGGCATGTCCGACCAGATCGAGAACCGCATCATCGAGGCCAAGAGCCGGGGCATCTACGAGGCCCCCGGCATGGCGCTCCTGCACGCCGCCTACGAGCGGCTCGTCAACGCCATCCACAACGAGGACACCCTCGCGATCTACCACGCCGAGGGCCGGCGGCTCGGGCGGCTGCTGTACGAGGGCCGGTGGCTCGACCCGCAGGCGCTCATGATCCGCGAATCGCTGCAGCGCTGGGTCGGCACCGCCGTCACCGGCGAGGTGACCCTGCGGCTGCGGCGCGGCGAGGACTACTCGATCCTCGACACCGCCGGGCCGGCGTTCAGCTACCACCCGGACAAGCTCTCGATGGAGCGGACCGAGGACTCGGCGTTCGGCCCGAACGACCGGATCGGCCAGCTCACCATGCGGAACCTCGACATCGCCGACTCGCGGTCGAAGCTCGAGCAGTACGCCGGGATCGGCATGGTCGGCAGCGCCCACCCGACCCCGATCGGTGCGGCCCAGGCCGCCTCGACCGGCCTGATCGGCGCGATGCCCTCCGGCGGCGCGGTCGCGATCGCCTCGCGCGGCGAGGCCCCCGACGACGAAGCGCTGCTGGACCACGCCGCGATCGAGTTCGGCACCGACTAGCACGCAGACGCGGCGGCGCCCCGGAGTCCACGACTCCGGGGCGCCGCTTCGCGCTACCCCTCCAGGACTTCGCGGAGGGCGGCCGCGAACTCGTCGGGCTTGCCGGTCTGGCCGTACTCGCCGCCGAGGAAGCCGCCGTGGTCGCCGGGGAACAGCACGGGCGCGGTGCCGAGCGCCTCGGCCACGACCTGCGCGGCGCGGGCCGGCAGGATCTCGCCGGAGTCGGCGCCCACCGCGAGCACGATGCGCGTCGGCGCCGCGCCGAGCGCCGCGATGTCGTGCCGGTAGGCGTTGCAGGTGACCATGTTCAGGCCCAGGAGCGGGTCGTCTCGGTCGCCGTCGTCCTCGGTCGGCAGCCCGAACGCGGCCGGGTCGGGCGCGGGCCGGTCCAGGTACGCCTCGGTGAACGGCCCCTGGTGGGAGACCAGAGCGATGAACTTCGCCATGGCTGGGCCGAACCCGGTGGCGAGGTAGGTGTCGCGGATGTCCTCGCAGGCCTTGAGGATCACCTCGGCGTCGGGCAGCTCGGCCGCCGCGGGCGGCTCGTGGGCGACGAGGGCGCGGACGTCGCCGGGGTGGCGGGCCACGAGCGCGAGGGCGTTCACCGCTCCGCCGCTGCTGGCGAACACGTCGACCGGCCCGCCGCCGACGGCCTCGATGACGCGGTGCAGGTCATCCGCGTGCTCCTCCACAGTGTTCTCCGCCGCGCCGTCGGTGCGGCGGCTGCGCTCGGAGCCGCGCGGGTCGTAGGTGACGACGCGGCGGTCGGCGAAGTGGCCCGCGAGCGTGGCGAAGCCGGGCGCGGCCATCGGCGATCCGATGAGCAGCAGGGTCGGTCCGTCGCCGTCGCGCACGTCGTAGTGCAGGACGGCGCCGGGGGCTTCGATGGTGCGGCTCTGGGGCTCGGTCATGACGTCTCCTTCAGTGGTTGTCACCGGTATTGACGACCAGCGTTCCCCGAATTCATCGGCCGGATTGACCCTCGCTCATTTTTATGCTTAAAATCTGTCGCGGACCGGGACACTTCAGGGAGGAGGCGGCGCATGGGCGGCACCCGCAAGGCGAGCATGGCCGACGTGGCCGACCTCGCCGGCGTCTCCGCGATGACCGTCTCCAACGTCATCAACCGCCCCGAGATCGTCTCCGAGGCCACCCGCGCGAGGGTCCACGACGCCATGCGCGAGCTGCGCTACCGCAACAACCTCGTCGCCCGCAGCCTGCGCCTCGCGCAGCCGCGCCAGATCGCCTACGCCCTGCCCGCCCAGGACGCCGTCGGCAACCAGTACATGGACGCGTTCGTCCACGACCTCGCCGAGAGCTGCCAGGCCGTCGACCGCAACCTTACGCTCGTCGCCGAGCGCGACACCGAAGCGCTCCTCACCGCCTGCGAGGACCTGTACTTCGGCCAGTCCGCGGCCGGGTTCGTCATCTCCAACCTCGGCCCCGACGACCTGCGCCCGGCCGGGCTCCGCAAGCGCGGCATCCCCTTCGCCGCCTACGGCCGCACCGGCGACGCCTTCGCCAGTCCCTGGAGCTGGGTCGAAGCCGATGCCGCCCAAGGCATCGCGATGGCCGTCGACCACGTCGCGGACCGGGGCCACCGCGAACTCGCGTTCATCGGCGCCGACACCGGCGTGGTCACCATGGCCCAGCGCGAGATCGGCTACCGCGACGCGTGCGAGCGCCGCGGCCTCACCGCCTCCCTCGGCCGGATCGTGCACTGCGGCCGCGACCTCGAGACCGGCGTCCGCGTCGCCGCGGCCCTCCTCGACGCGCCCGAACCGCCGACCGCGATCATCTGCGTCTCCGACCCCCTCGCGGCCGGCGCCGTCATCGCCCTCCAGAGCCGCGGCCTCGCGCCGGGCCGGGACGTGGCCGTCACCGGCTACGACGACACCACCCTCACCTCGTTCGGCGCCGTCGGCATCAGCTCCGTCCGGCAGCCGTCCGCCGCCATCGCCGCCGCCCTCGTGCGCCTCGTCATCGAGCAGCCCGAGACCCCCGAGCACCTGCTGCTGCCGCCCACGCTCGTCGAACGGTCGAGCACCGACCCGAGAGCCTAGGCAGGCGCCTTGGCGCCCAACGGTTTTTAAGCTCACAACACCTGAAACCCATCAAAGGAGACACATGTCAACCGCACCGATCCGAGTCGTCGTCTGGGGCGAGAACCGCCACGAGCAGGTCGAGCCCTCCGTAGCCGAGCGCTACCCCGACGGCATGCACGGCGCGATCGCCAAGGGCGTCAGCGCCTGGCTCGGCGACAAGGCCACGATCACCACCCACACCCTCGACGAACCCGAGCACGGGCTCACCTCCGACGTCCTCGACGAGACGGACGTCCTCGTCTGGTGGGGCCACGCCGCCCACGGCGAGGTCGCCGACGAGGTCGTCGAGCGCGTCCACCGCCACGTGCTCGCCGGCATGGGCCTCGTCGTCCTCCACTCCGGACACTGGTCCAAGATCTTCACCAAGCTCATGGGCACCACCTGCACGCTGCGCTGGCGCAGCGAGCACGACCGCGAACTGGTGTGGACGGTGAACCCGCAGCACCCGATCGCCCGCGGCATCCCCAACCCGATCGTCATCCCCGAGCAGGAGATGTACGGCGAGTACTTCGACGTGCCGACCCCGGACGAGCTCATCTTCATCTCCGGCTTCACCGGCGGCGAGGTCTTCCGCTCCGGCATGACCTACCGCCGCGGCTTCGGCCGGATCTTCTACTTCAGCCCCGGCGACCAGGACTTCCCGGTCTACCACCACCCCGACGTCAACCACGTGATCGCCAACGGCATCGAATGGGCCCGCCCCGACCGCGAGCGCGAGACGCCGACCCTGCTGCGCTACGACACCGACGACTTCTTCAACGGCCAGGGCTACCGAGGGGCCTTCGAACGATGAGCTTCAAGACACTCGACACCGAAGGGCCGCTGCGACTCGTCGTCGCCGGCGCCGGCGGCATGGGCCGGGCCTGGACGCGCAACATCCAGTCCAGCCCCGACGCCGAGCTCGTCGGCATCGCCGACCTCTTCCCCGCATCGGCCGAGTCGGCCGCCGCCGACACCGGCATCCCCGGCCTCGCCACGGGCACCGACGCGATCGAACTCGCGCAGCGCACCGGCGCCCACGCGCTCGTCAACGCCACCATCCCCGAAGCGCACCACCCGGTCACGGTCGCGGCCCTGAACGCGGGCCTGCCCGTGCTGGGGGAGAAGCCGGTGGCCGCCACCGTCGCCGAAGGCCTCGCCCTCGCGGCGCTCGCCGAGCACACCGGGCAGCTGTTCATGGTCAGCCAGAACCGCCGCTACCACCCGGCGCTCCACCAGGCCAAGCAGCGGCTCGCCGGGCTCGGCGCGGTCGGCGTCGTCTCGGTCGACTTCTTCCAGTCGCCGCACTTCGGCGGCTTCCGCGACGAGATGGCCAGCCCGCTCCTGCTCGACATGGCCATCCACCAGTTCGACATGGCCCGCTACCTCCTCGACGCCGACCCCGTCTCGGTCTCCTGCGAGGAGTACAACCCGGCCTGGAGCTGGTACGCCGGCGACGCGGCCGCGAACGCGGTCTTCGCGATGGACGGCGGCGCCCGCTTCACGTTCAACGGATCCTGGTGCAGCCCCGGCCACGAGACCTCCTGGAACGGCTCCTGGCGGGTCTCGGCCGAACGCGGCACGGTCCTCTGGGACGGCGAGAACGACCCGACCGCCGCCCCCGACGAGCCCTACGACCCCGGCCAGGACCACGGCCGGGACATCGCGGGCTCCTTGCGGCAGTTCATCGCCGCGCTGCGCCACGGCAGTGAGCCGATGGGGCGTGTGCACGCGAACATCATGAGCCTCGCTATGGTCGAGGCCGCGACGCAGAGTGCGGCGCAGGGGCGGCGAGTCGCGATCGACGACGTGCTCGACCGCTCCTACACCGCCGCGATCGCGAACGAGCGCGACCCGGAGGTGCTCGCCGTCCTGAAATCGTGGCCTTCCGTACGGGAGGCCCTGAGCGCTAAGAGGAGCGACAGTGAGTGAATCCCTCAACGTCGGCATGATCGGGTACGCCTTCATGGGCGCCGCCCACTCCCACGCGTGGCGCACCGCGCCGCGCTTCTTCGACCTGCCGCTCGCGCCGCGCATGACCGCGCTGGCCGGGCGCGACCCCGAGCGGGTCGCGGCGGCCGCGTCGAAGCTCGGCTGGGAGTCGAGCGAGACCGACTGGCGCCGCCTCATCGAGCGCGACGACATCGACCTCATCGACATCTGCGTCCCCGGGAACCTGCACGCCGAGATCGCCATCGCGGCGCTCGAGGCGGGCAAGCACGTCCTGTGCGAGAAGCCCCTCGCGAACTCGGTCGAGGAGGCCGAGCAGATGACCGCCGTCGCCGAGGCCGCGAAAGCCAAAGGCGCGTTGGCGATGTGCGGGTTCTCCTACCGCCGCACGCCCGCCCTCTCACTGGCGAAGCGCCTGGTCGAATCGGGCGCGCTCGGGCCGATCCGGCACGTGCGCGCGCAGTACCTGCAGGACTGGCTCACCGACGAGAACGCGCCGCTCACCTGGCGCCTCGACAAGTCGAAGTCGGGCTCGGGCTCCCTGGGCGACATCGGCGCGCACATCATCGACGCCGCGCAGTGGGTCGCGGGCTCCCCGATCACGGGCGTCTCGGCGATCCTGGAGACGTTCGTGAAGGAGCGCCCGGTCGGCGGCGACTTCGTGGGCCTGGGCGGCGTCGGCGGCGCCGACGGACCCAAGGGCCCGGTCACCGTGGACGACGCCGCTTTGTTCACCGCGCGCTTCGCCGGTACCGCTGAAAACCCTGGCGGCGCGGTCGGCGTGTTCGAGGCGACCCGGTTCGCGCTGGGCCGCAAGAACGCGATGCGCTTGGAGCTCAACGGCACCAAGGGCTCCCTCGCGTTCGACTTCGAGGACATGAACTCGCTGTGGTTCTACGACGCCGAAGACGGGCCGAACGCGGGCTTCCGCCGCATCCAGGCCACCGAGCCCGAGCACCCGTACACGGGCAACTGGTGGCCGGTCGGGCACGGGCTAGGGTACGAGCACGCCTTCACCCACCAGGTCGTGGACCTCGTGGGCGCCATCGCGAAGGGCGAGCAGCCGACCCCGTCGTTCGCCGACGCCCTGCGGGTCCAGAAGGTCCTCGCGGCGGTCGAGGCGAGCGCCGCCGACGACAGCCGCTGGACGGCGATCTGACGCACGCGACGTGAAGGCCCGGCCGGGATCGGCCGGGCCTTCACCGTCCCCACCTGCGGATTCGCCCCGCTCGAAAAAACTTCTGGAAACATCCCGCCGGGATGTCGAGAACCGCCGACCGGCTCCGTCCTAGGGTTGTCAGCGGCGAACGAGCCGCCCGAACCGAAGGAGGCCGTCATGGCCAAGTACCTGCTCCTCAAGCACTACCGCGGCGGACCGAAGCCGCACCCCAACGCCGCCACGCCCATGGACGACTGGACTCCCGCGGAGATCACCGCTCACATCGGGTTCATGGACGACATGATCGAGGACCTCAAGCGGCGCGGCGAATTCGTCGACGCGCAGGCCCTCGCCCCGCAGGGCGAGTTCGTCCGCTACGACGGCGAAGGGAGGCCGCCGGTCACCGACGGCCCGTTCGCCGAGACCAAGGACCTCATCGCCGGATGGATGGTCATCGACGTCGATTCCAAGGAGCGCGCCTACGAGGCCGCCGCCCACCTCTCGTCCGCGCCCGGCAAGGACGGCGAGCCGCTCCACGAATGGCTCGAGGTGCGCCCCTTCTACGGCGAAGCGCCGGCGGTCGAAGAGTGATCGATGGACACCTCCTGCGGGACCTGACCCCGCAGGTGCTGGGCGCCCTCGTCCGCCGCGGAGCCGACTTCGCGGCGGCCGAGGACGCCGTCCAGGAAGCGCTCGCCGAAGCGGTGCGCCGCTGGGACGGCGGCGCCCCAGACGAACCCAAGGCCTGGCTCGTGACGGTGGCCTGGCGCAAGTTCCTGGACGCGCGCCGCTCCGCGTCCGCCCGGGTCCTGCGCGAGGTCGCGGCCCACCGCGAACCGGCCCCCGGCCCCGTCGGGCAGGCCGACGACACGCTCCTGCTCCTGAGTCGCTGCTGCCATCCCGCCCTCTCGCCCGCGTCCGCCATCGCGCTGACGCTCCGCGCGGTCGGAGGCCTCACCACCGCCCAGATCGCCCGCGCCTTCCTCGTTCCCGAAACGACCATGGCGCAGCGCATCTCGCGCGCCAAGCGCACCCTCGCGGGGGAGCGGTTCGAGGAACCGGGCGACGTGCGGGCCGTGCTGCGCGTCCTCTACCTGATGTTCGACCAGGGCTTCGCCGGCGACGAGTCCGAAGAGGACCTGTCGGCCGAGGCGATCCGCCTAGCCCGCCAGCTCGTCGCCTCCGTGCCGCACGACCCGGAGGCCGCGGGCCTGCTCGCCCTCCTCCTGCTCCACCACGCGCGCCGCCCCGCCCGCCGCACCGCCGCGGGCGAACTCGTGCCCCTCGCCGAACAGGACCGGTCCCTCTGGGACACCGGCATGATCGCCGAAGGCGTCGACCTGCTGCAGCACGCGCTGGCGATGGACCGGGTCGGCGAGTACCAGGCGCAGGCCGCGATCGCGGCTCTCCACGACGACGCGGCCTCGGCCGAGGAGACCGACTGGCCGCAGATCCTCGAGTGGTACGACGAGCTCGAGCGGCTCACCCCGGGCAGCCCGGTCGTGGCGCTCAACCGCGCGGTCGCGGTTGGCCACGTCGACGGCCCGCTCGCGGGGCTGCGCCTGGTCGAAGCGCTCGATCCGGGCCTGCCGCGCCGCGACGCCGTCGCCGCGTACCTCCATGAGCGCGCGGGGAACCGGGCGGAGGCCGCCCGCCTCTACCAGGCGGCCGCGCAGGCCACTGTGGTCATGGCCGAGCACACGCACCTGCTCAAGCAGGCCGCGCGGCTCAACCGGGCCTAGCCGAGCTTCACACCGGTGTGGGCCTCGAGCCGTTCGATCAGTTCGTGCTGGAAGTCCGGGTCCGAGGCCGCGGGGTGCGAGCGGCTGACCTTGCGGTGGTACCAGTAGCCGCCGGTGCGCGGCTCGATCGCGCCGTCAGGGGCCGTCGCCAGCCACTCCTGCGTCCGGTGCCCCGCCTCGAGGTCCCCGGGCGCGCCCGGGCCGCCCATGCGCGTCGGGACCCAGCCCGGATCCACCACGTGCGCGACGGTGTCGGCCCAGCGGCGCGCGACCGCGAACGCGAGGGTGGTCACGTACAGCTTCGAGTCCTCGTACGCGCCGGGCCGCACCCGCGTCTCGGCGAAGTCGATCGCTCCGAGGTCGGTCGAGCCGTCCCGGTGGTAACCGGAGCTGAGGTAGACCAGCCGGCGCGGCTTCGCCATCGCCGCCGTCAGCAGATATGGCGCGATCGTATTCACTTGCAGCGCAAAGGGATCGCGGTACACGCCGGCGTTGTGGACCACCGCGTCGAACCGGCCGAACGCGTCGGCCTGCGCGGCGACCGACAGGGTCTCGTCCATGCGCGAGAGGTCCCCGTGGACGGCCCCGTGCAGCGACCCGATGTCCGGCACCCGGTCCTTGCTTCGAGTGTGGACGACGACATCGTGCCCCTCGTCGGCCAGCGTCCGGGCGGCGGCCTCGCCGAGCCCCGTCGAGGCCCCGGTGATCAGGATGAGCGCCATGGGCGTCCTTTCGTCGAGCCTACGAGGCCGAAGATACCGCGCCCGATAAGCGGTTGCGGCCGACCGGCCCGGCGGTGTGTCATCTGGGAATGGGAATCGAACTGAACACGCCGGAAACCGCCGACCTGGGCCGAGCGCTTGCGGCACTGCGCGAATGGCAGTCCGACGACGCGCCGATGCAGCTGCACCCGGGCGACCTCGGCTGGTTCTGGCGCTTCGGCGCCGACGCGACGGCCGCGGCCGTGCGGACCTGGAGCCAGGACGGCCGGGTGCTCGCGTTCGGGTTCCTCGACGGTGACGATGTGCTGCGGGTGACGACCGCGCCCGAACGCCTCCACGACGCCGCCCTCGCCGAGCGGATGGCCGCCGACATCGCCGACCCCGAACGCGGCGTCCTTCCCGCGGGCAAGGTCAACGTCGAAGTGCCGACCGGCGCGGCCCTCCACGACCACCTCGCCGCCATCGGCTGGGGCACCGACGAAGCCTGGACGCCGCTGCGCCGCGACCTGACCGCACCCGTGGAGGACCCGGGCCTGCGGATCGAAACGGCCGGACCCGGACAGGCCGAGCTGCGCGCCGGACTGCACCGGTCCGCGTTCGAAGGCTCCACGTTCTCCGCCGACCACTGGCGTGCGATGGCCTCCGGCCCCGAATACGCCGACGCCCGCTGCCTCATCGGCTACGACGGCCCCGATGCCGTTGCGGCCGTGACCGTCTGGTCCGCCGGACCCGGCAGGCCCGGCATCATCGAACCGATGGGCGTCCACGCGGACCACCGCGGACGCGGCCACGGCAAGGCCGTCTGCGTCGCCGCGGCCGCCGCGCTCCGCGACCTGGGCGCATCGAGCGCGCTCGTGTGCACCCCGAGCACCCTCACCGGCGCGGTCGCCACGTACCGCTCCGCCGGATTCGAACCGCTCCCCGAACGCCTCGACCGCCACCGCGAGGGATAACTGGCCCTGCCCCGCGGCCATGCGATGTGAGAGCATGTCGTCTGTCGCCGCGCGGTCGCACCCGGAGGAACACATGCTCAAGACTTCCCTAGGCGAAGGCGCCGAACTGCGCCCCTTGACGCCTGACCTGGCCGACGAGTTCGCGGCCCACATCGACCGCGGCCGCGAGTTCATCGGGCGGCACGTCGGCATGGCCGACGCCATTCCCGACGCTGACGCGGCCCGCCGGGTCCTGGAGACCTTCGCCGAGAAGGCCGCCGCCGACACCGGCCGGATGTGGGGGATCTGGCTCGACGGCACGCTCGTCGGCGGCGTCCTCTTCCGCAGCATGGACTTCCGCATGGAGACCGCCGAAGCCGGATGCTGGCTCGAACCCGCCGCCGTCGGCAAGGGACTCGTGACCCGCGCGGTCTGCGTCATCATCGACTGGGCGATCGAGGTGCGCGGGATCCACCGCGTCGACTGGTGGGCCTCGACCGAGAACACCCCCAGCATCAACGTCGCCAAGCGGCTCGGCATGACCAGGGAAGGCGTCGCGCGCGAGGCCTACCTCCACCGCGGCGAACGCTACGACATGGAGATCTGGTCGGTCCTCGCCCCGGAGTGGCGGGCCGCGCGCGACGCCTGAGGCCTACTCCAGGCGCAGCAGCTTCGCGCCGTGCGCCGGGACCTGCAGCCGCACCGCACCGTCCTTGACGGGCACCTCGGCGCCCTCCCACAGGTCGCGGGCGCTGGTGCGGCCCGCACTGCCGACGTCGGCCAGGTGCACTTCGAGGTCCGCGGGCTCGTCGCCGAGCCAGAACACCGCGCACGCGTCCGCGTCGCCCAGGTCGGCCTGCCAGACCACGAGCGAGTGGTCGCGCACGACCTCGCGGCTGCCTTGGTTGCCCAGCAGCGCGAGCACTTCGGCGTTCTGGAGCAGTTCGAGCGTGTCGGCCGGAGTATCGGGCAGGTGCCCGCCGAACATCAGCGGCGAGCGCATCACGCACCACAGCGTGAGCATGGTGCGCTGCTCTTCGATCGTCAACCGCGACAAGCGGTCCTCGCCCACGTGCGCGCGGATGCCGACGTGCCCCAGCGGCAGCATGTCGGCGTCGCCCCATGAACCGGGCTCCTGGTGCGGCGCCCAGCGCGCGGCGCGCTGGAACATCTCCTTGAGCCCGTACCAGTCGTCCCACAAGTCGTCCGAGATCCGCCACATCTCCGAGTACCGCCGCAGCTCGTCCAGGTGCGCGAGCGACAGCGCCTTGCCCGGCGAGAGGCTGAGCACGATCGGCCGCCCGCACCGGTCGATCGCCTCCGAATAGGCGGCGATCTCGACGGCCTGCGTCGGCGGGTGGAGCACGTCGTCGAGCTTGACGAAGTCCACGCCCCACTCGGCGAACTGCGCCACCTGGGAGTCGTAGTACGCCTGGGCGCCGGGCGCGGCGTGGTCGATGCCGAAGTTGTCCGGGTTCCAGGTGCATGCGTTGCCGCGGTCGGCGATCCGGGACGCGGTGGTGTCGCCGCCGAGGACCGGGAGGTCGAGCTCGACGGCCTTCTTCGGGATGCCGCGCATCATGTGCACGCCGAACTTGAGGCCCAGCGCGTGGACGCGGTCGGCGAGCGGCTTGAAGGACCCGTCCTTCGCCGACGGGAACCGGTTCGGCGCGGGCAGCTGGCGGCCCCATGCGTCCAGGACCGGATCGGCGACGTCGTTGTACCGGTGCTCGCCCGGGTTCGGCTCGTACCACTGGATGTCGACCACGATCGTGTCCCAGCCGTACGCCTTGAGGTGGGCGGCCATGAACTCGGCGTTGGCGACGACCTCGTCCTCGGTCACCGACCCTCCGAAGCAGTCCCAGCTGTTCCAGCCCATGGGCGGCAGTTGCGCGGCGCGCTTGCGCGCGGAGTTCGTCGTCATGGCACCACGGTAACCGTGACGAAGCGAACGCGAATCCGGCCCGCTTAGCCGTTCCTCCGGGATCCTTTGCTCGGCTAGCATCGCCCCTCGTGGGCAATCACGTGAAGCGCGAGACGGCGGTGGACTCCGCCAACACCGGGCTCTGGGTCGCGCACGGGACCGCCCCCGCGATGGGCCGCGCCCACAGCCACGACGACATCGAACTCAACGTCGTCACCAGCGGCGCCATCGAATACCTCATGGGCGAGCGCCGCGTCCGCGTCGAGGCGGGCCAGTCGGCCGTCTTCTGGGCGGCCCTGCCGCACCGCCTGCTCTCCCTTCCCGGCGAGCCCGCCGGGATCTGCTGGGTCCACGTGCCGCTCGCGACGTTCCTGACCTGGGACCTCCCCGCGCCGGACCTCCGCTCCCTCCTCGAAGGGCGCCCCGCGCTCGCCACCGTCCCGCCGGACGTGGACGCCGCCAGCGTGTGGCGCCGCTGGGAGTCCGAGCTCGCGCTCGGCGACGGCGTCGCCGCCCTCCTCGAAGTCCACGCGCTCATGCGCCGCACGCTCCGCGCCGCCCGCACCCGGCCCGCCGCCACCGGCCCCAGCTCGCGCCCGCTCGAGATGGCGGCGTTCATCATGGACCGCTTCCGCGACCCCATCGGCGCGGCCGACGTGGCGGCCGCCGTCCACCTCAACCCCGAGTACGCGATGACGCTCTTCCGCAAGACCTGGAGCATGACCTTGGGCGACTTCCTCCTGCGCCGCCGCGTCGCCGAGGCCCAGCGCCTCCTCGCCACCACCGACCTCGACTGCACCGCGGTCGGCTACGCCGCCGGCTTCGGCTCGGGCAGCACCTTCTACGCCCAGTTCGCCAAACTCGCCGGCACGACCCCCGGCCAGTACCGGGCCGCCCTCCGCTGACCGCTCACAGCCGCACGACGATCAGCGAGATGTCGTCGCGGCCGCCTTCCGCGACGCCGAGCTCGTCCAGCACCGCGTCGGCCATGTCCTCCGGACTCTGCTCGCAGTGGTGCGTCAGGACCTCGCACAGCCGGTCCAGGCCCATGTCGATGCCCTCGTCGCGCCGTTCGATGAGGCCGTCCGTGTAGAGCACGAGCGTGTCGCCCGGAGCGTAGGGATGGCCCGCCTGCGAGCACGGCACGTGCTGCGGCCGGGCGCCCAGAGGCGGGTCGACGTGCTGGTTCAGCAGATCGCAGCCGCGGTCGGGGTGCACCAGCACGGGCGGCGGGTGCCCGGAGTTGCTGTAGATGATGAGCCCGCTGCTGGGGTCGACCAGCGCCTCGACGGCCGTCGTGTTGAGCGCGCCCTCCATCGAGCGGGCGTACAGCGTCAGCACCTCGAGCGCGTGCGCGGGCCGCTCCAACGCCCGGATCGCGGCGTTGAGCACGCTGCGGAGCATCCCCATGACCGCGGCGGCCTCCAGCCCGTGCCCGACCACGTCGCCCACCCCGACCGAGAAGCGGTCCCCGGTCAAGTCGACCAGGTCGTACCAGTCGCCGCACACGTTGAACGACTCGATGGCCGGCCGGTACCGCACCGCCACGTCCGAGTGCTTCGCGAGGTCCGGCGTCAGCAGCATGGCCTCCTGCAGCGTGACCGCGACCTGGCGGTCGCGCAAGTTCGCCTGCCGCAGTTCCTCGTTGAGGTCGTGCAGCTCCCGCGCGCGGTCGTACAGCTCGGCCTCCAAGGCGATCCGGTCGGAGAGCTCGACGCTCGGCATCTGGTGGCTCAGGGCGCTCGACCGCACGAATTCGGTGACATCGTCCGAGCGGATGAAGATGTGCTCGACCTTCCCGTCCGCCCCGAGGATCGGGGTGAACACCGGCGACCACCAGCGCTCCTCGAACTCTCCGGGCCGGCCCGCCACCGGGATGTCGTAGTGCAGGATCATCGAATCGGGCTTGCCGCTCTCGAGTACCCGCTCCAGCGACTCCAGGACTTTCCGCATGCTCCCCGCGGTGCCTTCGCTCTCCGGGAACGCGTCGAAGAGCCGGCGCCCCACGAGATCCTCCCGCGTGCGCCCGGTGGTCTCCAGATACGCCTGGTTGGCCTCGACGATCACCAGGTCAGCGGTGACCACGATATACGGGGAGGGCATCGTCGCGAACCATGCGGCGTAGTCCAGATCCGGCATCTTCCGACCGCCTTAGCGCCTAGGGCCCCATCAGCCCCTCTACTACCGTTAATACCAGTACCCGGCCTCGAGAACCCGGAAACCGCGACCAGACCCGCTCGCCGCACCTGTCATCGTCAACCTGGTAAACAAAATAGTGCGCGCACCTCTTGCCCCGCCCAGAGTCGTCTTGTTAGGTTCGGTCTCCCAACTAAGCGGCCGGCCCCTCCGGCCACCCCTCGCCCCTTTGGAGCGCGCGTGCAACGACCAGTCCAAGTGGTGGAGCTCCGGGAAGGCCCGGGCGACCGCAGGTTCGACGGGATCGGGGCGGTGAACGGAGGCGGGGCGACCTCGGTGCTGCTCAAGGACTATCCGGAACCGCAGCGCGGTCAGATCCTCGATCTCGTGTTCGCGCCGAAGTTCGGGGCGTCGGTGAGCGCGATGCTCGTCGAGGTCCCCGGCGACGGCAACTCGACCCAGGGCTCGATGCCGAGCCACATGCACACCCGCGGCGACCTGAACGCGTACCGCGGCTACACGTGGTGGGCGATGAAGGAGGCGAAGCGCCGCAACCCGGCGCTGAGCCTGGACGCGGTCGCCTGGAGCGCTCCGGGCTGGATCGGCGAGGGCGAGTTCTGGTCGCAGGACATGGCCGACTACTACGTCTCCTGGGCCAGGCTGCTGCGCGACGTGCACGGGCTCGACCTCGATGCGATCGGATGCCGCAACGAGAAGGGCGTGAGCCTCGACTTCGCCAAACGCCTCCGGGCGGCGCTCGACGAGGCCGGATTCGCATCGGTGCTGCTGCACGCCTTCGACAACTGGCCCGACGACAAGTTCGACTTCGTAGATCAACTCCGGCGCGACCCTGACGCCGCCAAGGCGATCGACGTGATCGGCGCGCACGTGATGTACGGCAACGGCGTGCACGCCCCGGCGGCGGTGCAGGAGTGGGCCGAGGCGGCCGGCAAGCCGATCTGGAACACCGAGGACCACGTCTACCTGCCGGGGTTCGACTGCCTCATCGGCATCGTGGCGTGCTTCAACGAGAACTACCTGCGCAGCAAGGCGACGAAGACCGTCCTCTGGTACGACATCGCCGGGGTGTATCCGATCGAGCCGTACGCCGTGGAGCCGGCCATGATCCTGGCGCACGAGCCGTGGAGCGGCCACTACCGGGTGCGCGAGGCGCTTTGGGGCTACGCGCACTACGGCCAGTTCACCGAACTCGGATGGACCTATGTAGACGAAGCCTGCGCGTTCCTCGACAGCGGCGGCAGCGTCGTCGCACTCCGCTCGCCCGCAGGCGATTTCAGCGTCATCGCCGAGACCAAGGACGCCGCCGCCCCGCAGCGGCTGCGCGTGCGCGTCCCCGGCGACCTGGCGCAGGGCCCGGTGACGGTGTGGCGCAGCGACGCCGCCGAGCAGTTCCGCCACATGGGCCACCTGGCGATCGAAGACGGCGCGGTCGAGATCGACCTCGCACCGGACTCGGTGTACTCGCTGTCGACCACGACCGGCCAGCGCAAGGGCGGCTTCGCCGACGTGCCTGCCAGCGCGCCGTTCCCCTTCCCTTACCGCGACACCTTCACCGGCTACGGCGACCCGGCCGCGCGCGGGCACCTGCCGCGCTTCACCGCCGACATCGCGGGGGCCTTCGAGCTCGTCCCCGCCCCCGAGGGCACCGGCACCTGCCTGCGGCAGGTCGTGCCGGCACCGACGCTCTCGTGGGCCCCGGACTGGCGGCCGTACACGATCATCGGCGACGCGACCTGGAGCGACTACGAGGTGAGCGTCGACGTCCGGCTCGAGGCCGGGCAGAGCGCCGCCCTCATGGGTCGCATCAACGAGGTCGGCACCGGCTACGGCTTCATCCCCAAGTGCTACCTGTTCCAACTCGCCGCCGACGGCGCCTGCCGCCTGGTCTGCGTCAACGGCAAGGGCGACCCGAACGAGCTCATCGGCGACGCCGAACAGCAGGCCCTCATCGCCGCCGGAGGCCGCAGCCCCGGCGGCGAGCACACCCTCGCCGAGGCGACGGCCGCCCCAGGCCCGGAGCAATGGCGGCGTCTGACGCTCAGGTTCGAAGGCGCTCGCATCACCGCCCTGCTCGACGGCGGACAAGTCCTCGAGGCAGTGGACGAGACCCACGGCGCCGGTATGGCGGGCCTGCTGGCAGGGACCGAACCGTCTTTCAGCACACCCCATTTCGCCGATCTGGTCGTCAAGGAACTCGACTCCGACGACCCGCTGCCGCGAACCGACGCGGGGGAGCGGCTGTACCGGCCGCGGCTTCGGTACACATAGGGAGCATGAACTATCCCTATTGTGGATTCATGTACGTGATTCCCGACTGCGACCGCTTCGCATGGGCTTAGCTTCGAGCGGGGTGCCGATCGGTCGGCGCCGGCTCGAGGAGTGCGCATGAGACCCGAGGGCACCACGGTCACCGACATCGACTCAGGCGACGACCACGTCATCGCGCTCACTTCAGACGGCGCGGTCTACGGCTGGGGCTACAACCGCTACGGCCAAGCCGGCGACGGCACCACCACCAACCGCAGCGAGCCGGTGCAAGTCGTGCAGCCGGAAGCATTCGCCTTCGTCGCCATCGGCGTCGGCAGCTACCACAGCCTCGCCATCGCCGAGTCCCCCCAGACCACGACCACCCTGACCGCGGACCCGGCCAACACCGAACTCGGCGACGAGGTCACCCTGACCGCGCAGGTCACCTGCACCACGGGCACACCGACCGGCACCGTCGCCTTCCTCGCCGGGGAAGACACGATCGGCACCGCCGAGCTCGAAGACGGCGTCGCCGTCCTCGCCACCGACGCACTCGCCGAAGGAGAGCACGCGATCGTCGCCCACTACCAAGGCGATGGCCTCTGCCCGGCCTCCTACTCCGAGCCCGTCACCGTCACCGTGACCTACACCGAATGCGATTACCCGCCTTACGAAGACGGCGGAGACGACAGCAATGGCGATGGTGACGGCGATGGCGATGGCGATGGGGACACTCCCGGTGGCACGGACGGCCCCAACCCGCCCCCGAGCGACCTGAACGGCGGCGACCCGCCCTTTGAAGGAGACGAGGACGAGCAACCGGGCCCTGCCAAGCGCTCCCCGAAACCAGAAGCAACACCGGCCCGGCGGGCGTATCCCGGTAGGAAGCCCGTATTCGCTGGTGCAATGCAGGTGCCGCCAGGCTCGCTCAATCGGCGGCTCTCGCCGCAATAGCGAGAGGCGATCGTCATGGCGTATGCCGCTGGCACATCGCAGAGGAACCTCGCGGTCCAGTAGGCATCAGCGATCGCAGTGTCAAGCGCCTCGTTTCGAAGGCCCGGACGTCCGGAACCGTTCTCCGGACCAGAGCAATCTGACCTGTATGCACACGCAGAAAGCCAGGGTCCCAAGGGTGTAGGCGGGTTCATTGCGGATTGCCCTGGTGGTCTTGGCGATGTTGGCTGCACCCAAGGTCTTGAGCGCGCCGATCGCGAGGTTTCGGAAGGTGGCCATGGCACGGGGCGCGGTGCGTGGAGGCGTCCCCTGCGAAGGCAGTCTCTGATGTGATGGCTGGAGTTCTCGATCGACCACTGCGCCTGGTGGGGTTACCTGAAGTGCCTGCTCGCCGAGTTGCCGCGCAAGAACTGCTTGAGGCTCGCCGCCAGTCCCGACATGCTCCAGTTCCTGCTCGAGGCGCGGTCTGGGGCGCATGCGACCTGCGCCGGGAAGTGCTCCTTCATTTGGCCGTTGATGGGGAACTCCATCGCCTCCGGCCAGTACCTGGTGATGAGCCCTCGCTGGACGGCGGCGTTGCTGCGGAGGCGGTGCGGGGCCGACATCAACCACTCGTAGATATGGCGCGCGTTGACGATCGTGTAGTTCTCGTAAGCCACGTCGCTCTCGGCCAGGAAGTGCGGGACCCACGTCCCGGCGCGGTGCTCCCAGTAGAACAGGTCGTGCTGGTCACACAGGTCCTCAGTGGACTCAAAGTCGGTCAGGGCGTAGAACCGATCGAACTCCTCGACGAACGGCGCCTCGTTGCCGTGGTACTCGGTGAGGAGGCGCGCCATCTCCTTGCCGTCCACCGGGATCTGCGTCGCACCGTGCCTGCGGAACCAGCGACGGGCGACCTCGAAGTGGCTCGAGCGTATGTGCAGTCGGTCGTCGAGGCCGCTCGTCAGATGCGAGAGCCCGAGGGCCGGATGGGAGAAGAGCGTGGCATTGGCCCGTGTGACCGACAGCAGCGGCTCCTCCGGGTAGCGGTACGGCATCGGGACGGTGTGGAAGGTGACCCCGACGCGCTCGGCGAGCTGCCTGGAGATCTCGGAGTCCTGCTGCTTCTCGGGGGATCGACCCTCGCGGACCTCCGGGAATTCGTAGCAGAAGTACTCGACCCGGTCCGCTACGCTCCGCGACAGCGCCAGGGTGGTGCGGCTGTCGAGCCCGGCGGTCAGCGAGATGAGCAGCCGGTGCTCGCGAGTCAGCAGTTCGAGCTGCCGCTCGAGAAGCGGCCCGAGGTGGTCGATGATCAGCAGCGGGTCGCGGTGCTCGATCCTGCTCCGGGGGAAGAACCTCGAGATCTCGCCCGTGGTGAGGCACAGGTCGGTGTTCGGGGTGAGCACACGGACGTCACGCCACGGGGTGCAGTTCCCGGGCATTGCGTAGGTCCTCTTGCCGAGCCCGTTCGGGTCGGGGAAGCGCGGATGCCGCGGCGACCCGGTCACGGCGGCGAGGAGGTGCGCGTGCGAGGCGTACGCGTCGGCGGTAGTCGAGTAGTAGACCGGGCGGGAGCACGACGCGTCACCCTGGATCCAGGCGTGCTCGCCGCGGCCGTCGATCACGATGTAACGGCCGCAGACCCGGTCGAGAGCCCGGATCATGGCGCTGCGCGAGCGCAGGCGGTGGTCGAGCAGCATCTCGGCAATGTCGCCGAGGCCGGTGAGCCACTCGGAGAGGTCGACCGCGATGCCGAGCACCGCCACGAACGTCTCGCCGTGCCGGGCGACGCTCAGCTCCAGCCGCGGGTCGAAGTGAAGCGTGCGGCCACCGAGCTCGTGCGAGCGCCACCAGGGGTGGGGTGGCTCCGACGGCTCACGGGCGTAGAGGTACCCACGGGCCCAGAGCAGGTGCCGTTGCTCGGGGTCAGGGATGACGGTGTCGTCGGAGGCTCGGGGCAGGGTTTGGACGCGTCGCCGCGACATGGCGGACCTACTGTCATGACTCATACGTTTGTTTGGTAAGTCGGTCTTAGATCTTGAAGTACTCCTTGATGATGTTATCAACCGATTTGGTCCATTAGTGGTTTTTGATCGGCTTTTGCAGTGCTTGGTCCAATGCTGGTCTTGAGCTCGTCGAGGTTGTCGTGTTCGCAACGGGCGAGCACCTTGCCCTGCAACAGGGAAGTCCAACGTTCGACCTGGTAGAGCCAGGAGGACTGGGGGGCGAAGTGCATGTGGAAGCGGGGGTATTCGCCTCGGCGCTCACCCACCACCCGCCGATAACGATCGCCCAGACCGAGGTCGGAGCGAAGACAAACAAGACCGCGCGCACAATTCAATGAGCTTGTTTCAAGGTGCCTGAGATCTGTTGCGGTACAACGGATGTCGTGAGGACGGGCCGTTCCGGTCCAAGGCAGCGGGAGAGCCCCTGATAGAACAGCAGGTGCTGAAGTCCGTTGCCTACCAGGAGCTCTCGTGCTTTTCTACCCTGCCGCGCTGCCCCTGTCCACCTCGACCCTCAACCGCATGGCCGGCCTCATCCGCACCCACCGCAAGACCATCGGCTCCCGCTGGCGAGTCCTCGACCCCGGCACGCAAGCCCTACTCACCCTCGCCTACCTGCGTAAAGGCGAAGCACTGCGGAGCCTCGCCGCCGGGTTCGGCATCTCGGCAGCGACCGCATGGCGGCGCACCCGCGAGACCATCCTGCTGCTCGCCGCCCTCGCCCCAGGGATCCGAGACGCCCCGCAGCATGCGCGACGGTCAGGTGCGGCCTTCGTGATCCTCGACGGCACCCTGGTCCACATCGACCGGCCCTTATACTCCGGCAAGCACAAACGGCACGGCATGAACCTCCAGGCCATCGCCGATGCGCGAGGGAACCTGCTGTGGATCTCCGGTGCGATCCGCGGCGCGATCCACGACACCGAGGCCGCCCGGATCTGGCAGATCCCCGACTCCTTGCTGAGCATGGTCTGTTCGCCCTGGGCGACAAAGGCTACGACGGACTCGACCGCAACCTGGTCATCACGCCGTTCAAAGGGAAGGGCAAGCCCGATTGGCAGAAGGAGCACAACCGCCTCCACGCCCGGCTCCGCGGACCCGGCGAACGCATGTTCGCCCAACTCAAGAAATGGGCGATCCTCGACCAGCTCCGCTGCGACCCCGCCTGGACCACCCACATCGCCAAAGCCCTCCAGGTCCTCAACGACTACGAACGCTCAGCAGGTTGAAACAAGCTCAAGGTGAGTGAGAGCGGATGCGACGGCTCAGTGAAGGGCCGCCGGTCTCTGGCACCGGTTGTAGCGGGGCGGCCTCAACCAGGAACGCAAGATACCCGCCTTGGACCGGTCACAGCCAGTCACAGACGGGCAAAGCGTTCACAGCGGACTTCAAGGCAATCGAGCCCGCAATCGGCCCTATGGACGGTGAAGGAACGCAAGGAAACATGATTGCCTGTGACCAATAGTGCTGGTCACAGGCGATCACAAGCGGTCACATGGGCCCCGTGAGGGGGCCGGTGGTGTGGAGGTACTGCACGCTTATGCGAAACCAAAACCCCAGCTAGACGCCATTCTCGAAAGGCTCGAAAACGTGCAAGAGGCGGACGAGTCGTCATCAGGTCTCTCATGGCAGTCACGATCCGGCAGCGAGCTCCCGGTCATCGTCACGCCCTCGATGACGCCGCGAATCCTGCATCGGCGACTGACTGCCGAGCAGCGTCAAGCGATCGTCACGCGGTACGCCGCAAAAGGAGTTGGCCGCAAGACACGACATCAGCGTCCGGAGCCTCAGACGCCTCGTTCGAGACGCCCGAGAATCTACCGCCATCACGGATCACCCACGAACTCCCTGACACCCCGGCCGCGGTGCGCCGTGCACTTCCGAGGCGGCGGCCCGGAACGCTTCCATCACCTCGCTGCCCGGTAGTACCAGTGGCACCACCGGTGTTATTGGAGCTGGTCGGCGCCTGGCCAGGTGTGGACGGTCGTACCATCGATCAGCAAGAGTGCGTCCCGGACGAGGCTGCGTCGGTGCAGATCCGCGAACACTTCGTCGTAGCGCTGCTTGAGGCGGTCCACGTCCTCGAATTCCTCGAAATGGCCTTCACCTGCGTCTTCGGTCCAGGTCAGCTCGCCGTGTCCGACGCCGTCGCTGCGAGTGTCCCAGTCTCCGCGGACCAGCCCTGCCCATCCCTCGCCCCACACCGAGCGCAGCAGATTCGTTGGTGCCGGCGTCGACTCCGGCTTGAACCCGAAGACCTTGCCCGAGGGGCCGTCGAAGTAGATGCGGCCGCATACCTCGCACTGCCACAACATCGTCAACTGGCCGGCCGTATGGTCCCAGAGTCGCAGTTGCGCTGGACTCGGTTCCTCGCCAACACAGGCGACATCGATATCCTGGTCGGGCAAGATGTACGC
Organism: Glycomyces niveus; assembly: GCF_017592475.1. Classification (GTDB taxonomy): domain Bacteria; phylum Actinomycetota; class Actinomycetes; order Mycobacteriales; family Micromonosporaceae; genus Glycomyces; species Glycomyces niveus. Next base: position 375,572 of record NZ_JAGFNP010000001.1, read on the forward strand.
CTTGTATGGCAGGTTCTCGGTGTTGTCGCGGATGACGAACCCGCACGTGCACCTGATCTTCAACAATCGTTCCTTTCCGAATCAACCGGCTGCGCCGGTCTGATCGGTGCGGTATCAGTCCGTCCGATCGATCGGCCCGTTCCCGTTCCCGCCTCCGGGGACTGCCGTGCGTCCTGCACTGGGGCGCCGACCCCGGCCGTCCTGCTCCATGTGGCGACCGACCGACGGGACGGGGCGCCCGCCAGTGCGACGGGCGCCCCGTCCCGGCTCAGGCCGTCCGAAGCTTTGGGCAGGGCGGGTGCGGCCATGCCTGCTTGACCTTGGTGATGAAGTCCTCGACACCCGGCTGGAAGTCGTCGCCGTCCCGGATCCCGTCGATGCGCGGCACGGCGGCGAGGAAGTGGAGCTTTGACAGCGACAGCCCCCGCCCCGGCCGGTTCTTCGGCACGTTCGCCGCCGCCTTGCGGTCGATCTCGGACTCCGTGTCGTCCGAGAGCTTCAGCTCCAGCTTCAGACCGAACATGTCACGAATGTTCATGCGGATGTCGCCCCACCGGGTACAGGTGACCAGCACGTGCACCCCGTACGCCAGACCGCGGTTCCCGATCGCCCGCGCCTGGTCCACGAACGGCTCGAAATCCTCCCTCAGCGTCATCCAGTTGTCGATCACCAAGAACACGTCCCCGTAGGGGTCATCGGCGAACCGGCCCTGCTCCTTCATGCGCCGATACGAACCCATGCTCGCGATCTTGTTCTCGGTGAAGAACGCCTCCCGCTCGTCCAGGATCGTGTCGACCTCCTGGATGGTGCGCCGGACGCCTTCCTCCTCCTGCCGGCCGAAGACGCCCGCGACGTGCGGGAGCTCCTCCAGGCCGCGCAGGGTGCCGCCACCGAAGTCCAGGCAGAAGAACTGCACCTGACGCGGCGTATACATCAAGGCCATCGAGCCGATCATGGCGCACAGGAGGTTCGACTTCCCGGACTTCGGCTCGCCGGCGATCGCCACGCTGCCCTGATCGCCCGACAGGTCGACGAGGCACGCGACGCGGCGGTGCTCGAACGGGCGGTCCTCCTCGCCGACGGCCGCGAGGAGCCTCCCCTCCGGAGCGAACCCCGTCGGGGACAGTCCGCGATCCGGGTGCGCCTTCAGCCACGGCATCAATTGGTCGAGGGTCGGCGGTTCGGCCAGCGGCGGCAGCCACATCCGGTAGGCCGGGCGCCCCTTCCCGGCGGCCCTGGCGGCCAGCGCCCGCAGTGCGCTTCCCACGTCGGCGCCCGGTTCGTGCTCCGCGCCCTGATCGACGGTGCGGAAGCGCACCAGCTCCTGGGTGCCGACCTGGAGGTAGCCGTGGCCCGGTTCCGGCGGCAGCTTGTATGCGGCGGCCGAGCCGATGACCGTGCGGGACTCCTCCGCGGAGGACATGCGGAGCGCGATCCGGTAGCGCAGGAACCCGTCCATGCCTTTGAGCTTGCCTTCCTCGAGGCGCTGCGATGCCAGGAGCATGTGCACGCCGATGGAGCGGCCGATGCGGCCGATCTGGAGGAACAGGTTGATGAACTCGGGCTTGGCGACGAGCATCTCGGAGAACTCGTCGGCGATGATGAGCAGGGTCGGCATGGGGTCCATCGCCTGCCCGGCCTTGCGGGCCTTCTCGTACTCCCAGCGGTTCGTGTAGTTGCCCGCGGCGCGCAGCACTTCCTGGCGGCGCACCAGTTCGCCTTCGAGCGCGTCGGCCATGCGGTCGACCAGCTCGATCTCGTCGGCGAGGTTGGTGATGACCGCCGAGACGTGCGGCAGGACGTCCAGTCCCGCGAACGTCCCGCTGTCGTTGAAGTCGACCAAGAGGAGGTTCACCTCGTCGGGCGTGTGCGTGCCGGCGAGTGAACCGATGACGGTGCGCAGCACCTCCTGTCTGTCAGAGCCGATGAGCAGGCCGTGCGGGCCCATCCCGTCCCGTTCGGAGCTCTTGAGGTCCAGGAGGAGTCGCTCGCCGTCGGTGGTGAAGCCGATCGCGGCTCGCAGGTACTCCTGTTCGGACTTGTCCCACCAGTCCAGGTCCGGTCGGAACTCCTCCGGCTGGAATCGCAGGAGTTCGGCGAGGCCGACCGGTCGCGGTGCGGGCTGGTCCGGGGGCGGGTCCGGGGCGACGAGGCCGTTCCAGGGGAGCCGCAGCTGCACCTCGCCGGGCGAGAACACGCCGCGGCCGACGCCGGTGAGCGGAGGGAGGCTGCCCAGTGTGGACCCCGGTACCGGGGCGTCGCGGATGACGAGTTGCGGCGCCTGGAGTGAGAAGACGTCCTTCCTGCCGAGGATGCCGGGGCCGCCGGAGAGGACGAGGTGCAGCCGGATCGCCGCGGCGTGCGGGACGATGTCGCGCAGGGCCAGGAGCGGCTGGTGCTCGGTGTCGAACCGCTCGTAGTCGTCCATGACGATGAACACCCGCTGGTCGTCGGGTCCCGGGTGCTCGATTCGCCTGCGCAGCGAGCGGAGCACGTCGATGAGCTGCTCGGGGGTGGCGAAGCCGGAGGAGCGGGCGAGCACGTACTCGTCGGGGATCGCGCCCGCGAGGTCGTCGTCGTGCAGCAGGACCACTGCGGCCCGTTCCGGCGTGTAGCGCGTGGCGATGCTGCTGAGGACGGTGCGCAGGACCGTGGAACGGCCGCTTCCCTCCGGCCCGGCTACGACGAAATGCGGGCGCTCGTCGAAATCGAGGCCGAAGGGCCGCCGGCGGTCGCTCCCGGCGGGGTCGGGTTCGATCACTCCGAGCGGGACCGGGCTGTCGCGCTTGGGAAACACCATGCCGACCCGGAGCATGTCGCTGTAGGTGAGGAGCCCGTCCGTCCGGCCCAGTGGCGGTGCGGGCGGCGCCCCCTCCCACCGCGAGTGCGCATTGTGGATCTCTTCGGGGGTCGCGTCGCAGTGGTGGAAGAGGAACACGTCGTCCTCGTGGCCGACGCGGACCGCGTCGGTGCTCTTGAAGAGGTGCCTGCGGCCGTCGTACCAGAGCATGACGTCGATGTCGGTGCCTCGGAGCCGCTTCTCGACGTCGACCGGTCTGCTGTGCCCCAGGCTCACGCGGTTGAACGCGAGGCGGTGGACGCCGCGATGCTCCCAGCCCGGGCGGGAGGTCTCGGCCAGGACCAGCCATACCCGCAGCCGGCCGCCGATCGCGGCGATCCGCTCGAGCGTCTCGGCCAGCGCCGGGGCGACCGCGTCGGGGTCGCCGGCCTGGTGCACGAAGACCACCAGCCGGGGCTCGCCGGCGAGGCCGCCGTCCTGTTCCAGTGCGAGTCGGCGGCGAAGCTCCTGGTCGAGGAGGGCGCTGTGGCGGTGCATGTCCTGCGGGTCCGCGAGCACCGCATGGCGGGCGTTGTGCGGCAGCGAGGCCGCGTCGGCGAGGGCGTCGGACCCGATCTCGGCGGTGACGAACTGGAGTTCGGCGGGCGAGTGCCGCGTGGCGAGGTCGAAGGCGATCTTGCGCAGCAGCGCGTCGGTTCCCGCACCGCCGCACCACACATGCCCGCGGATGTCGAGGTGAAACGGTTCGCCCTCGGGCGTCGTCCCGATCGCCGCGGTGAGGGGTGCGGTCCAGGCGGGGTCTGCGGCGGTGAAGAGGTCTTCCAGCGGACGGAACCGCGGTGGGCGGGAGGTCGCTTCGGTGTCGACCGCGATCTGGATCTCGCGGCGGTCGTCTGCGATGAGCGTGGCCTGGCCGACCGGGGTGCGGGTGAGGGCGGGCGAGCCGGGGTGGACCGCGAAGCGGGAGTCGACGGTGTCCCACCGCTGCTCGTGCGCTTCGTTGCCGCTCAGTCGGATGCGCGTGACGTCGTGGTCTGCCAGTGCGTGGAAGACCGGTTCGTCAGGTTCGGTCTCCGCGGTGGCGATGAGGTGCACGCCGATCTTGCGGCCGAGTCGGAGCAGCGCTTCCAGCTGCTCCAGGTAGGAGTGGGTTCGTCGGGTCTTCTTGAAGTCGGCGACGAGGACGAGTTGCGGTCCGCTCCATGCGCCCTGGTCGTTCGCCCGCCGTTCGAGTTCGGCGAGGATCCGGTCCTCGACGCCGTACGCCTCGCCGACGTCGAGGACGACCACGCCGTCGTCCGTGTGCAGTTCCGACAGCCCGCGCAGGACCGTCCGGAGCGCGGTCGTCTTGCCGCAGCCGGGTGCTCCGATGATCAGCAGGTGCGAGCGCCGGGTGAAGTCGATCGTCGCGGTGGCGGGGAGGCTCGGCGGTTCGACGCGGTCGGGCCGCGGGTCGTAGGTCGCGCCGGTCGTGGCCTGCCCGATCGCGACGCCGGCGCCTGGTGTGGTGTCCTTCGCGCGCATCCGCTCGACGGTGAGCCCGTCGGGTGGGCTCCACAGTGAGCGGACCGGATGGCGGTAGTTCGCGAACGTGTAAGCGAACCGGAGGAGGTGCTCGGGTGTGTATGCGGCCCTGCGGAACCGCCGGTCGCCGAGGCGTGCGCCGCGTCGGTCCAGTGTGATGCGGAGGCAGCGGAGGGTGTCCAGGCCGGCCGGGTCGGTCGCCGACAGCAGCAGGTGTGCGCCGATCCGTTCGCCGGTGCGGGCGATTTCGTCGAGGACGCCCGCGAATTCGGGCCGTGCGGTGAGGACCCGGTCGACGTCGTCGATCAAGAGCACCAGGGCGGGTTCCTCGGCCAGGGCGGCGTCGGTCAGTTGCCGCCGGCGCCACAGCTCGTCGTCGACCGCCCGCGGGAACGGGCTCGGCTGCGGGGACGGTTCGGCGAGCCTCGCAACGACCGTGGCGACGTGTGGGAGGTCCGCTCCGGGGACCTGGTCGTCGAGGGCGGCGATCGCGAACTGGACGCGGTCCGGCGAGTACCGATCAGCGAGTCCTATGAGGACGGTTCGCAGGATCGCGGTCTTGCCGAGGCCGGGTGCGCCGACGCACAGGATGTGGGGGCCGTGCCCAGGACCGGCCTTGAACTCCAGTTCGGTACCCGCGCCGATGCCGGCCCGGAGGAACGCCTCGTGCTGCCGCGCGGGCCAGCGCACGTTCCAGTCCAGCGGTTCCCTGCCGGGGCCGTACCCGGGCTCCGGTATCGCGCGGGGGTAGTCCCAGGCGGGGACGGCAGCGTTGATGAAGGGTTCGCGACGTTCGCGGCGTTTGAGCACGCATCGACGGTACGGGGGCGCCGCCACCGATGAATTCCGGGCGTACGGTCGGTCATTGGTGGCGAGACGGTCCGATGGGAACCGGATCTGTTGAGAGGACCACCGCGATGATCGAGTCGACCCCGCAGCCGCCCGCTGCGGGACGGGTCGTGCCCGAGGACGGGTTCCGGACGTTCCTCCAGGTGCTGGTGAACACCGCGATCGCCAATGTGACGACCAGTTTCCTGTGGTTCGCGTCGGAGAGAGCAAGGTGGTCATGGCCAGGTGCCCGGCACTCCGGCCGTGTTCGAGGAGTCCGACGAAGCGGGCGTTTGAGCCGAGCTAATCGAACCCGCTGTCGGCGCTGTGTGGACGCAAGGAGCACCAGAAAACGTGACGCCTGTGACCGGCTACTGCTGGTCACAGGCGATCGTAAACGGTCACATGGGCCCCGCGAGGGGGCCCATGTGGGTTTGTGGACCCTTCGGTCGCTTCTTACAACTCAAAACACCAGGTCAAAGCCATACTGGCCCGCGTACAGGGCCTGATCTCAGATGTCACGGCCCGCGACTGGCGCGAACCGGTACCCCAATTGTCCCAGCTCGCGCTGGCCTGCCGCAACGGCAAGCCCCGATCAATAACCTGTCGGCAATTGGCGTGATTTGAGGAGCGGGCGGATCCGGCCGCCCGCCACCTCAGCGGAGAGCTCCTTGCCCTCACGGTCGTAGGCCACCCGGGCCGAAAAACTCGGAGAAGGGTCGCGTCCGGCCGGTTCGCGGGCGTACACCCGCTGGGCTGGTGAAACGAGTTTGGATTGCAATACCTAAGGTTTGGATCCGAATTTGAGGACGGCCTGAACCTGTTCGCGGATGTCGGTGAGAACTTCCTGGTCGCTGCGATGCAGGTAGGCGGTGGCAGTCGTGCTGATGTGGATGATCGCAGTGATCACCCGCGCCACCGTCGCCGCCTCGCCGGTGTCGACGCGTGCATCGCGGGTGAGCAAAGTGGTGATGCCGTCCTCTAGACGGCCGGCGAGGGCGAGTCCCTGTTTCCGATACGGCTCTGCGGGGTTGCCGAGAACGAGTTCGTGCAGGTAAGTGCGGCCGTTCTCGACGTGCTCGCGTACGCAGGTCACCACTGGGCGAATCAGTGTCAGCACCTGTTCGATCGGGCTTTGTCCCGCGGCGGCGGCTGCGGCGAGCCCGTCGTCGATGGCGGTGGCGAACTTCTGGTTCTGCACCATGATCAGCAGCTCCGCCTTTGTCGACGCGTACCGAAACAAGGTCCCGATGGCGATGCCTGCTCGGTCGGCGATCTGTTGCGTCGTGACTCCGCTCACGCCGTGCTCGGCGAAAAGCTCCTGCGCCGCCGCCATGATGCGCTCGCGTTTCTCCTGCTTGGCGCGTTCTCGGCGCCGCATCGGGATTCCTCTGGCGGGCATAGCGGCCTCCTTGACAATGTTGCTGAGTCGAGTCATACTTGAGCATACTCAGAAAAACTGAGTGAAGCGAGAGCCCGGGAGAAGGACATGTCGGAGCCACACACCGCGCTGCGTCACCGAGGCGCGCCGACGCGGACCATCGCGGTCGCAGGTACCTCGTTCGCCTATCGCGAGCTCGGTCCGCGAACTGGTGTCCCGCTGATCGCTCTGGTCCACCTGGGAGCGAACCTGGACAACTGGGACCCGCGCATCGTGGACGGCCTCGCCCAGGACCGCCGCGTCATCGCCGTGGACTACCGCGGCGTCGGCGACTCCGGCGGGCGCGTCCGCGCATCGATGGAGGAGATGGCCGCGGACATGGTGGCCGTCATCAGGGCGCTCGGCCATGAGCGGGTGGATCTGTTCGGTCTATCGATGGGCGGCATGGTCGCCCAGGCGGTCATCGCGCAGGCGCCGCAGCTGGTCGATCGACTGATCTTGGCCGGTTCCGGACCCGCGGGCGGGCCGGGGCTCACCGACATGACCCGCGTGACGATCGCGGGAACGTTGCGCGCCGCGATCATGTTCAAGGATCCGAAGACACTGCTGTTCTTCACCCGCACACCGGCTGGCCGCCAGGCCGCCCGGGCGTACCTCAAGCGGTTGAAGGAACGCACGAACGGTCGCGACAAGGCGGTCACCGCAGGGGTCTTTCGGGCGCAACTCGCAGCGGTGCACCAGTGGGGCGCACAAGCACCCGCTGACCTCTCGCGGTTCACCGGTCCGGTGCTCATCGTCCACGGCGACAGCGACCTCTTGGTCCCGCCGGCGAACGCGTCCGCACTCGCCAGGCACCTGCCGACCGCGACGGTGACGATGTTCCCCGATTCCGGGCACGGCGTCGCCTTCCAGAACCACTACGCGTTCGTCGACGCCGCGCGGGACTTCCTGCGCCGGTAGCGACCTCGACAACCAACGACAGCAGTAGGAGTAGGAAACATCATGAAAGCGTTCGTCGTCAGCAAGTACAAGGACCCGCTGGAGCTCGCGGAGGTGCCCGAGCCGGTTGTGGGTGAGCGCGATGTGCTCGTTCAGGTGGGGGCCGCCGGTCTGAACCCGCTCGACGAGAAGATCCGGATCGGTGAGCTCAAGACGATCCTGCCGTATCAGCTGCCGCTCGTCCTGGGCAATGACGTTGCCGGCACCGTCATCGGCGTCGGTTCGAAGGTCCGCGGGTTCGACCTCGGCGATCAGGTGTACGCCCGGCCCGACAAGGACCGGATCGGGACGTTCGCCGAGCGCATCGCCGTTGCCGAGGACGATCTGGCCCTGACGCCGCGATCGGTCACCATGGAGGAAGCCGGTTCGCTGCCGCTGGTCGCTTTGACCGCATGGCAGGCCCTGGTTGAGAAGGGCAACCTGCGGGCCGGGCAGCAGGTCCTCGTCCACGCCGGTGCCGGCGGGGTCGGGTCGATCGCGATCCAGCTCGCGAAGCACTTGGGCGCCCAGGTCGCGACGACGGCCAGTGCCGCCAACGCGGACTTCGTGCGTGAGCTCGGTGCCGATATCGTGATCGATTACCGCGCCCAGGATTTCGAGGAGCTGCTGGGCGGGTATGACCTGGTGCTGGACAGTCTCGGCGGGGAGAACCTCGAGAAGTCCCTGCGCGTGCTGCGCCCCGGGGGCAAGGCGATCAGCATCGCGGGTCCTCCGGATGCGGCCACCGCGCGTGAGCTCGGTGCTAACCCGGTGGTGCGTCTGGCGGTCACTGCTATGAGCGCCGGGATCCGCCGCAGGGCCAAGAAGCTCGGCGTGACCTACGAGTTCCTGTTCATGCGTGCCAGCGGCGCACAGCTCAGCGAGATCACCGCCCTCATCGACAGCGGCGCGATCCGCCCGATCGTCGGCAAGACCGCCTCCTTCGACCGGCTTCCCGAGGCCCTCGAAGCGCTCGAGCGGGGCGGCATCCGAGGCAAGGCCGTCATCACTAAAGCCTGACCTGCCCAAACAACCATCACTAGCATCAGCCTTACACGGAGGAGCACCATCATGAACACGAACAGCAGCCAAAACGAAGCGGTCATCACGTCCTATGTCGAGGCGCCCACGCGCACCGTCACCGCGAACGGCGTCAACTTCGTCTACCGCGAGCTGGGGCCGAAGGGCGGGATCCCGGTCGTCTTCTTCGTCCACCTCGCCGCGACGCTCGACTACTGGGACCCGCAGATCGTTGACGCGATCGCGAAGGACCGTCACGTGATCGCCTTCGACCAGCGCGGCGTCGGCGCCTCCACCGGCGAGGTGCCCGACACCATCGAGGCGATGGCCGCGGACGCCTACGCGTTCATCACTGCGCTCGGCTTCGACAAGATCGACGTCTTCTCCTTCTCACTCGGCGGCATGATCGCCCAGGCGCTCATCGCCGAGCACCCGGACCTGGTCCGCAGACTCGTCCTCACCGGCACTGGGCCGAAGGGCGGCAAGGACATCGACAAGGTCGCCGGGATGACCTACCGCGACATTCTGAAGGCGACGCTGACGCGCTCGGATCCGCGGGAGTTCCTGTTCTTCAACCGCGACGCCACCGGCAAGAGGGCCGCGAAAGCGTACGTCCAGCGGACGACCGGCGCCCGCACCGAGGGCCGCGACGCGCCGATGCCGCTGAAGGGCTTCCGGACGCAGCTCAAGGCCATCAAGAAGTACGGCCGCGGCACGCCGCACGACCTGTCGAAGCTCACCCAGCCGACATTGATCGCCAACGGCGACAACGACCGCATGGTGCCGTCGGTCCTGTCCGAGGACATGCACCGGCGCATCAAGGGCTCCGAGCTGGTCATCTACCCGAACTCCGGCCACGGCGGGATCTTCCAGTACCACGAGGACTTCGCGCCCGTCGCCGCCGAGTTCCTGAACCGATGAACGGCACCCGAACCGACCGAGGAGGATCGGCGATGACAACGGCACCAGCCTTCGTCAAGAAGCCCTTCGCGTCATCGATCCTGCTGTGGGTGCGCGACGACCAGCCGCGGCAGCAGGGGATGGACCGCTGGAAGGGCCCGCACTCCGAGATCATCAGCGCCACACCGGGACTCGAGGAGTACCGCCAGATCCACCTGGCCGAGGACAACCCCGGCCTGTGGCCCGAGGTCGACGGTGTCGAAACCGCCATCCCCACCGATCGCAAGATCGACGGGGTCGCCGAGGTCACCTTCAAGTCCGTGCTCTCGCCCTTGCTGGGCCGGAAACAGACCAAGCTCGCCTATCTCGACGAGGTGAACCTGTTCCGCCGCACCCTGCTCTACGCAGGGCCGCCGTACTCGGCGCGCTGGTACGACGTCGCGGGGCCCGGCGAGCGGGCGGGAGCCCGTGCCCTGATCTACGTCAGCAAGCGGGAGGAGGTCGGCACCGGTGTGTTCCGGAAGATCCTCACCGACCGCCTCGCCCCCGCACTCGCGGCCACGGGCGAGCTGAAAGAGCTGCGGACCCAGGTGTTCATGCCCTGGCGCCGGGGCCTGTGGAACACGCCGAACGTGGCGCACGACAACCCGGCCGACCGGCAATTCCACGCCTCAGTGATGCTCGGCTTCACCGATGCCGACGCGCGCAGCGCGTTCTTCGTCGACGCCGCCGTCGCGAAGCTGTCGTCCAAACTTCCCGCCTTCGCCTCCGCCGTCCACGCCTACGAAGTCGAGGCGGCCCTCACCTATGTGAAGGGCGGGCGGATGCTTCCGAACTACCAGGAATGACCGGCCACGATCGTCGGCGACGGTCACGAGAGCGAACAGCGGCGGACGCGAGGCGTCCGCCGCTGTCGTCGTCACCGCTCAGACGGCCGGCTTGAGCTCCGGGTAGACGGCCTCGAGCGGAGCGCTGAGACCGGCCTTGGCCTGCACGGAGGTCTCGTCGGCGAGCACCTCGTGCTCTCCCGCCTCGACAGCGTCGAACACGATCCGCACGAGATCCGCAGGATCAGTCTTGGGTTCGTCGGTGTGCGCGGCCATGGCGGTGTCGACGTAGCCGACGTGCACCCCGACGACCTGCACGCCTTCGGGGGCGAGCTCCAGGCGCAGCGAGTTCGTCGCCGACCACAGTGCGGCCTTGGTGGCGCTGTAGATGCCGCCGACGGCGTACCAGCTCAGCGCGGAGTGGATGTCGATGATCGCCGCATGCGCTTTGTCCGCCAGGAGCGGCGCGAAGGCGCGGGCGAGGAACAGCGGGCCGAGGAAGTTCGTCTCGACGTTGCGGCGGATCTCCTCGTCGGTGTGCGTGAGGATGCCCGGGCTGGAGACGGAGGCCCCGGCATTGTTGATCAGCACCGTCACGTCTCCGGCGGTCTCGACCGCCGCTTGGATGGAAGCCTGATCGGTGATGTCGAGGGCGAGTGGGACGATCCGCTCGTCGTCCCATTCGCGTGGGTTGCGGGCGGTGGCGTACACCTTGCTCGCACCGCGCGCGAGCGCGTCGTGGACGAAGTGCGTGCCGATGCCGCCGTTCGCCCCGGTGACGAGGACGACGGCTCCGTTGATCGCGGTCATGACTGTCGCTTTCTCTTGTGGCGCACCCGCGCCGGTTGACGCGGGTGAGATGTGTGAGCGCCCGGTCGGGCGCTCACACAGTGGTCAGGCGGACTTCAGTTCCAGGTAATCGGTGTAGCCGGCCGCCCCGCCGCCGTAGAGGGTTGCGGGGTCCACCTCGTTCAGTTCGGCGCCTGTGCGGAGCCGCTGGACGATGTCGGGGTTGGCCAGGGCGAAACGACCCAGCGGCGCGATGTCGGCCAGGCCCGCCTCGATCTCGTCGGCGATCTGCTCGCGGGTGCGCCCGTAGCGGAGCACCAACAGCGCGGTGGGCTGATGAAGATGGTCCTTTGCATCGATCGGTCAGGAACGCCACCGCCGCAAGCCGCGAAACACACGGACCTACGCCGACGTGGGAGAATGAACCGAGGCACTTCCGAGCCCACACGGTAACGACTATACTCATAACTGATCAAGATCAGATTCTATTCCGGAAGGATGCACTATGCCAACCGCCCCGCAACGGGTCGGGCGACGTGAGCGGAACAAGCAGGAGAAGCTCGACCGCATCACAACCGCGGCCAGTGAGCTCTTCGCCGAGCGCGGCGTCGACGAGGTCACCACCCAGCAGATCGCCGACAAGGCCGACATCGGCACCGGCACCCTGTTCCTCTACGCCAAGAACAAAGGCGAGCTGCTCCTGCTGGTGCAGAACACCACGTACGCCGACGCCCTCGTCGAGGGCAGGGCCGCCGCCGAGGACGTCCCCGACGTACTCGATGCGGTGATGGCGATCATCAGCCCGGTCGTGGCCTGCAACCGCAAACAGATCGACAACGGCCGGACCTACCTGCGGGAGATGGTCTTCGGCGACCCCGCCGAACCCCACCACCGCGAAGCCCTCGCGCTCACCCTCCAGACCGAGGAGGCGATCGCGACCGTCCTGCAGCGGGACCAGCGCATCGACCCCAGCGCCGCCGCGACCCTCGCCCACATCGTCTCGGCGATCATGTTCATCAGCATGGCCGCCACCATCAACATCGGCCACACCGTCGACGACATCCTCAGTGAAATCCGCGAGCAGATCCAAGTCCTTTTGCCACGCTGATTGACGCGGCCACAGGTCGGACACCGGACGCGGCCTGCTCACAGCGCGCCCGCTCGGTAGGCGCCCGCCGCCTAGACCCTCTAACTTTGGACGGCGTACGGCGCCGGTTGACCGGCGGCTCGACGGCGATCAATATTCGCGGTAGTCCGGTTTTCGGCTGCAGGAACACCGATGTCCGGTGTGCGTGGTGGAGGTCTTGATTTGAGGATGAGCGGGGCTTACACGATGAGTTCACCCCGGCGGTGATCTGGTTGGTGCCTAACCAAGTCTTCCGTGACCAGTTGGTTTATAACCAAACCCGGATCATTCGGCGTGAGTTGAAACCGCTGGAATGTCCGGGTTATTTGGTTAGTGGACCTTTCGGTCGCTTATTACAACTCAAAACCACAGGTCAAAGTCATGCTGACCCAGGTATGCGACCTCGTCGCCGCCATACAGTCGCAAGACACCGGCGTTGCCACGGTCGCACTCGCGTGTGGGCCGAACCCGTGCTGTCCTTGAGGTGTGCTTGAGGCTGAGGTGACTGACGAACAGGAACAGCCGGACAGCGACGAGACCCACGACCAACAACACCGGCGTCACCTGGCCTCTGGTGAGGTGGAGCCTTGGCGGACCAGAGCGTTCGATGAACACGACCACCCCCAGCTCAAAGTGCCAGGTGGCGGGCTCGGCTGGGATGGCCATCCCGGGCCCGGCTGGAAAGCGACTGCGCTGGCGGGACCTGTCCGACCGCACCGGCGATCCGATCGTTCCGCTCGACCACGCCACAATCCTCCCGTTCCCCTCGCGCCATGCTTTTCCTTCGGCCCGACGTCAGGGCTCGTGGCCGGCATCGATCAAACCGCCCACCGAAGGCAGTCTCGACTGGGAATCGTTCTGCGCGTTAGCCGCCGTGCTTCGAGCGTTCTCCGGACCTGAGACCGTTGTCTACGCCCACTGGTGTGAGGCGATCACCGCAGAGGCGTACACCGTGTTCGAGGGGCGCCTGGCCGACCTCGAACTGCTGCTGACATTCCGGCGGGCCGCGACCGATCACAACCGGACGATGATCAGGGCGATGTCATCATGCGTGCCACCAGCTACACCGAGGTCCCTCAGCACCGCATCGGCCATCTGGTCCGGGCTTCGGCCGCAGTGACGTGCCAGGGCATCGCATAGCCGGTTCAGGCCCGTGTCGAGGTCTTCGCCGTGCCGTTCGATGAGCCCGTCCGTGTAGAGCACGAGCGTGTCGCCTTCGGCGTAGGGCTGCCCGGCCTGCGAACAGGGAACGTGCTGGGGTCGTGCGCCCAGGGGCGGGTCGAGGACCTGGTCGAGCAGTTCGCATTCGCCCTCCGAGTGGACGAGGACGGGGGGCGGATGTCCGGAGTTGCTGTAGATGATCAAGCCGCTCCGAGGGTCCACCATCACCTTGACGGCCGTGGAGTTCAGGGCGCTCTCCATCGAGTGCGCATACAAGCCGAGGACTTCTAGTGCGTGGGCGGGCCGCTCCAAAGCGCGCATAGCGGCGCTCAGCACACTGCGGAGCATCCCCATGACCGCGGCGGCCTCCAGGCCATGGCCGATGACGTCGCCGACTCCGACCGAGAATCGGTCGCCCGATAGGTCGATCAGGTCATACCAGTCGCCGCACACATTCATAGTTTCGATGGCAGGCAGGTATCGCACCGCGACCTCGGGATGCTTCTCGAGGTCCGGCATTACCAGCATGGCCTTCTGGAGCGTGACGGCGACCTGGCGGTCGCGCGTCTGGGCCTCGCTCAGCTCGACGTTGAGGTTCTGCAGTTCGCGGGCGCGTTCGAAGAGTTCGGCCTCCAGCGCCATCGCCTCGGACGGCTCTTCGACCGGCGGCTGGTGGCGAGGGTCCTGGGATCGGACGAACGCGGTCACATCTTCGGCCCGGATGAGTATCCATTCGACCGGGCCATTCGGGCCGGCTACCGGCGCATTGACCAATGCCCACCAGCGCTCTTCGAACGCGCCGGGGCTCCCCGTGACGGGGACGTCGTACCGCTGGAGCGCCATGGTGTGCGGTCTCCCGGTCTGCATAACCCGGTTCAGCGATCCCCTGACGTTCCGCTCTCCGCGGAAGTCGGGATTGCTCTCGGGGAAAACCTCGAACAGCCCTCGCCCAATCAGGTCGTCACTTCCCCTTCCGGTGGCCTTCATGTAGGCCGGATTAGCTGCGACGATCACAAATTCAGTTGTGACCAGGACGCACGGGGTTGGCATCGCCAAGAACACCGCAGCGTAATCCACATCCGCCATTCCTGACCGTCCTGCCTCCCTGACTCCCCGATTCCTGTTGTCACGCTACACATCAGTACGGCGGCGCAATGAGAATACGGCCGATCGAGAATCGACTGGTACGGGCTCGTGACGCCAACGTGCCAAGGCCCGGCCTTGTTGCGAATTAGCTCATGGAGCCGGCGAACGAGGAGTAACCGTGATCCGGGTAATCGCCGACGGACTGTTCGGCGCCGAATCGCCGCTTGGCTCAGACTGAGCCGCTCTGCAAATGGTGCGCTCGGCAGGCACCGAGGCAGTTGCGCTACACCGCGGCGTGCGCTCGATCATTTGAAGGTCTGCTGCCGGGAACCTTGGTACGGTCGATTCACGAAGCATCCGGCCGGTGGCCGGACGGACCCTATCGGCACAGGTTGTCTCGGAGGGGAAGCGGTGGAGAACAAGCGGGTCCCCGTCGAACTCGATGCTGAGGCCGCGCTTGGCCTGCTCGAGGGCGCCGAGTTCGGACGCATCGCATTCATCGCCGACGGCATTCCGACCATCAGGCCGCTCAACCACGTGCTGCTCGACAGCCGCATCGTCCTCTTCACGCGACACACCTCAGCCCTCGGGCGAGCGGTGCGGCGACAAGCGGACCTGCAAGTGACCTACCAGGCCGACCGGATCGAACCGCGCACCCGACTCGGCTGGAGCGTGCTCGTCACTGGCACCGCCGCCGATATCTCCCGCGAACCCCACGCCGCGCAGATCGGGCTGCAAGTCGAGTCCTGGATGAAACACCCCTTGGACATGGTCATCGCGATCGAACCGCATAAAGTGACGGGCCTGCGCCTCGCTGCAGGGTCCGGGGGATCTCGCTAGGGGTTGCTGCAAAGGCCTCCTGAACGACGGTCTGAGCGAAGGCGAGACGCCGGCTTCGGACAGGCTGATCCATAGTCCGGATCTCCAGAACATGCGCCCGGGAGGGGCCAGTCTGAATGTGGGCCCGAAGTAACGGCAAATGGGGGTGGGCACGATGATGAATTGGCGGGGCGACCAGATGTGGGACGGTCTCTGGTGGTGGATGGGTTTCATGATGCTCTTCTGGGTCATTGTTCTGGCGGTGTTCATTTGGGCGGTTATCAGACTCAGCCGGGCGATCGAATCGCGCCAGGGAACCGTTGACGGAGCTCAACGCCCCGTGCATCGGGAGGCGCCGCGCGAGACGCTCGACCGGCGCTACGCCGCCGGGGAGATCGACTCCGTCACCTATAGCGAGGTGCGCGCCCGGCTCGAAGGCGACTGAACCGGACCCCAGGGAGGCGCGACAGCAGCCGATCCCGGGTCGTCCCACCACGGTCCGGGTGCGGCAACCTCGGGCGCTATCGGGCCAGGTAGCCGCCATCGACGTACAGCTCGGAGCCGGTGATGAACGAAGCGTCGTCGCCGGCCAGGAACGCCACGCATGCCGCGACTTCATCGGGCCTGCCCAGGCGCCCTATCGGGGTGAGATCGATCATCGCGGTCTCGTACTCGGTTCCTTTGGCGGCCTCAAGCATCGGCGTGTCGATGAAGCCGGGGTGCACCGAATTCACGCGCACCCCCTCCCTCGCCCAGTGCAGGGCAGCGTTCTTGGTCAGGATCCGCACCGCGCCCTTGGCGGCGTGGTACGCCGGGGAGGTCCCGAATCCGCCTGAGGCGCCGAAGATGGAGCTGATGTTCACGATCGAGCCGCGTCCTGACTTCTTGAGCGCTTCGGCTGCGGTCTTCATGCCGAGGAAGACGCCGGTCTGGTCGACGGCGATCGTGCGCCCCAGTCGTCGCTGCTGGTCTCCTCGATGGTGGCGATATCGCCGATGCCCGCGTTGTTGACCAGGATGTCGAGGCTTCCGAATTCGGTGACGGCTCGCTCGACGCAGGTCCGCCAGGAGGATTCGTGGGCGACGTCGTGGTGCTGGAAGACGGCCCGTGCGCCCCGTTCACGAAGCCGCGACGCGACCGCTTCGCCGGGATCGTTCTGGACGTCGGTCGCGACCACCGATGCGCCCTCGGCAGCCAGGCGTTCAACGGTCGCCCGTCCGATCCCGCTCGCGGCGCCGGTCACCAGGGCGACTCGCCCCTGCAGACGTTCGGTACCCCGCTTCGGTGCTGCTTCCATGGTTTCAGAGTGGTCCGCCAACCGATTCCCGTCCCGGAGATCAGCCAAACTCGGAAGGCTGACTTCCGGAGTCTAAGGGAGAGAACGCTTCAGCCCGCTCTGAGTCGGCCCTGCTCGCTTGCGAGCCTTCGCTGAGTTTCACGAAGCGGCGATCGCGTACAGCAGGGCCTGCGAGACTGGGAGAGCCGGGACCCGCCGACCTGCAACGTCGACACTCAAGGGTCTGGTGGCGCACCGGGCTAGGGAAATCCGAGTGCGATTCCGAAAGGAACGCCGGTCATGACATTCATATGGTTCATCATCTGGCTCATCGCGAACTTCGTGGGCACCCGTGAACCGCTGCTCTTCGATCCGGTGAACGCCTGGACGGCGACGCTGATCCTGGCCATCGCCTTGGACCTGACCGGAGCACACGCCGCCAACACGGCGAAGCGGCGAGGATGACCGGTCAGGCCGCGAAGCGGGAGGGATGACCGACGCAGACGCGGCGATAACGGTGCTGCACGGCGCGGCCCTCGGACTGGCCTGCCCCGAGGTGGTCGGCCTGGTCGGAACGGCTCGGGCAAGCACGTTCATGAAGATCTTGGTCGGAGCCCTCGCCCGGGGCGGGACGATCGGGCACGCCGACCGGATCGGGTGCCGCCCGCAGGAGTCCGTTCTCTACGAGAGGCTGACCTGCGACGAGCATCCGAGCTGTGCGGCCGCGGCTACGGCGTGTCGGCCGCCGAGATCGACGCTTCCGGTGCGGGTCTGTACGACTCGTTCGGTTTCGGCCGCTCGGCCGAGGACCGCCTGTCGCTCACACTTTGTCGTGGACGACGACCACCGGACAGCGCGCGTGGGCCACGACGTGGAGGCTCACTGAGCCCAACAGCGTGCCGACGAACCCGCCATGGCCTCGGCTGCCCACGACCAGCAGGTCCGCGCTGGCATCCTCGATCTGGGCGAGGAGCGCCGATGCCGGGTGCCCCTCGACGACCCGCTGCTCGATCCGCGCCCGCGAATCCTTTCCGACGGCGGACGCGATGGTCGACTCCAGCGCCGTGCGGGCCTCCTCGCCCCAGTCGACCCCAGGCATCACCATCGCCCCGGTGCCGAACGCCGCAGGAACCTGCCACGCCTGCACCGCCACTACTCGCTTACCGGTCGCCCCGGCCTGCTCCACCGCCCACCGCAGCGCCCGCCGCGACGAAGGCGACCCGTCCACGCCGACGATGACAACCCCGTTGCCAGCTACAGGAACGGTCATATCGATCCCCCTTTCAGTCGGACTCTAACCCGCCCGTCAGGACCTCACCTCAGTCGCGACAAAGCTCCGAGCACAGACGAACCGAAGCACGAGTAACGGGGTCTCGTTGACCAACGGCCCGGTCCGAGGCTCAGTGCTCGATGGTGAGGCGCAAGCCGGTGACCTCTTGCGGGGTGATGGCGATGACGGTGTCGAGCGGGCGCTGTAGCCAGGAGTGGACGCGCGGGCCCAGGCTCTCGGTGCGGCGGCTGTCGGTCACGTCCGCCGCGGTCCCGGCGACGAGGACGCTCCAGCCCAGCCGGGTGTGCTTGTCGATCGCGTCGGCCTGGTAGGCCACGTGCACCCCCGGGTCGGCGAGCACTGCCTGCGCGAACGCAGTGTGATGTCCTGTATGGACGATGATCAGGCCCTCGACGACGACGTGGTTGAGCGGCCTGATGGTCGGCAGGCCCTCCGAAACGAAGGCCACCCGCCCGAACTCCTCGTGGCCGAGCAGGCCCAGCGCGAGCGAAGGACTCAGTGATGTCGGGATTCGCTTGGTGTCCACGTCCCCACCCCCTCCGGCGCATCTCCCGACGGGAACCGCCCCGGCGGGACGCGGCGATGCCCCTCGATCCCGACGCTATCAGGACGAGGCGGGAGGCGACGCCGATCCGTCGCGCACGGCATCCGCACGCGATCCGCGCAATGGCCCAACACCCGGCCGCGACCTGCGGCACCCTGAAAGCGTGAGGACGAGAGTGGACAAACCAGACGAGGATCGGCCTCGGCGGCGCATCGTCGTCGGCGTCGACGGCTCGCCGGCGGCGCGGTCGGCATTGCGCTGGGCGCTTGAGCAGGCGAAGGCGACCGGCGCCGACGTCGAAGCCGTCTACGCCTGGAAGTACCCGATCAGCTTCGGCGCGCCCGTGCCCCTGCTGCCGGGGGTCGACATCGCCGCCGAGGCGGGCACGGCCCTCGACGCGGCGATCGCGGCCGCCGCGGGCGACGCCGACGTCGCCGTGACGCGCCTGGTCGTGCTCGGTGACCCCGCCGCGGTCCTCCTTGAGCACGCCGCGGGCGCCGATCTGCTCGTCGTGGGCGAGCACGGCCGTGACGAGGTGGCCCGGGCCATGCTCGGCTCGGTCAGCCAGTACTGCGTCCACCATGCCCCCTGCCCGGTCGTCGTCGTCCGCGTCGCCGACTGACCGCTCCGCGAACCTTCGTCCGGCGTGGGGCCGCCGGGCGGCCCGCCCGCCCAGACCACCAGCGCCACTCCTCGATGTGCCCCGAGGAGATGCAGTTGAAAAACGACGGCCGGAGCGCCGTCATCAGGTTCTGGTGTCAGACCGACCGATGCGCCAGCCCCACCAGACTTGCGACAGACCAAGTGCCGCATAGAACGGCTGAAAGAAACTGAACTCGCGGATGAAGGCGACCTCAACGACGATCCAGCCGACCACGAGCACACCCGCGAGGATCGAAAGCGGGCCGCAGCGTGCGCTGCCGCGCAGCGCAGCCGCAGCGAGTGCCGCGTTCGGCACGGCGACGATGACGCCCAGTGCGATGCCGGCGACCACCGTGTTGCCCCATGGGAGGCGACCGGTGACCATCGCTCCCTTTTTGGCTCCTACGCGAAAGCCCCGACTGAATCAGTCGGGGCTGTTTGTTGGTGGTCGATACTGGGATCGAACCAGTGACCCCTCGCGTGTGAAGCGAGTGCTCTCCCGCTGAGCTAATCGACCGGGACGAGGTAGAACTGTACCGGAGTGTGTTGCGGGGGGCGAATGTGGGGGGTCGGGCGTACCGGCGGTCACAGGGGGCGGGCTTGGAGAGCGCTTGACAGGGGCGGGGTGAGGTCGATAGTCTTCGATGCGTTAAATCGTTTCAATTGAGGCCTCCGTGCGTCCCCTCCTTGCATCCGACGCGTTCTCGCAGGCCTCGTGCGTTTTCCGAGGAGCCCCTTCCATGAGTCCTCCCACTATGTTTCGCAAGGTCGTCGCGGTGTCGCTCGTCGGTGTGCTGGCCGGGGCCGGGGTCACCGCCTCGGCGCAGGCGCACGGCGGCGGTCGGCACGACGACATCCAGCTCGAGCGGCTGGACCGTGGCCTCGTCGCGGCCGTGACCGGCGACGGCGTCTTCCTGAGCTGGCGGCTGCTCGCCGACGAGGTGTCGGGTTATAACGATTCAGGTCTGACCGGGGCCACGTTCAGGGTCTACCGGGACGGCCGGAAGATCGCCACCGTCACCGACTCCACCAACTTCCTCGACACCAAGGGCGACGCCGACGCCGAGTACAAGGTGGTCGCCTACGAGCGGGGCTGGCCCACGGATGTCTCGGACACGGTCACGCCCTGGTCCGAGGGCTACCTGGACATCCCTCTGCAGAAGCCCGCCGACGGCGTCACGCCCGCGGGCGAGGCGTACCGCTACAAGGCCAACGACATCAGCCCCGGCGACCTCGACGGCGACGGGGACTACGAGTACGTCGTCAAGTGGGACCCCTCGAACTCCAAGGACGTCTCGCAGGTCGGCTACACCGGCCCCGTCTACCTCGACGCCTACACCCAGGAGGGCGAGCTCCTCTGGCGCATCGAGCCCGGCGTGAACATCCGGGCCGGCGCGCACTACACCCAGTTCGACGTCTACGACTTCGACGGCGACGGCATCTCCGAGGTCATGCTCAAGACCGCACCGGGGACCAAGTCGACCTCCTATGTGGAGGACGAGGAGCGGTACATCACGCTGCCCGAGGACGACGTCGCCGCCGGCGTGACGCATGAGGACGACTACCGGCTCTCCGCCGCGGGCTACTACGACCACCTCGTGCGGATGTTCATGGGCTGGCACGAGCACCCCGAGGTCGTCAAGGGCGACTGGCCCGCGACCATCGAGGCCGCGCTCGGGGCCGACGCGCAGTTCGACTTCGCGTACCCGCTCGCGAAGGAGGACGCCGAGACGCTCGCCGACCACTTCATCGACGTCTACGCGCCCGCGCGCTCCACCCGGAACCAGCTGCGGAACTTCGCCGGGTTCGTCCTGTCCGGACCGGAGTACCTCACGGTCTTCAACGGCCGCACCGGTCTCGAGATGGACACCATCGACTTCCCGGTGGCCCGCGGCGACGACGGCCTCGAGTGGGGCGACTACGCCATGGCCCGCATCGAGCCGGGCAACCGCGTCGACCGGTTCCTCTCCGGCGTCGCCTACCTCGACGGCGAACACCCGAGCGCGATCTTCGCCCGCGGCTACTACACCCGCACGACGATCACCGCGATCGACTGGGACGGCCGGAACCTGCGGCAGCGCTGGCAGGCCGACTCCGGCCACGCGCCGATGTCGAACCCGTTCAACGGCTCGCCGCACGGCGTCGAAGGCCCGGACCCCGAGTGGGGCACGCTGACCACGCAGGGCGACCACTCGCTGAGCGTGGCCGATGTGGACGGCGACGGCAAGCAGGAGATCGTCTACGGCGCCGCGACGCTCGACGACGACGGTTCGCTGCTGTACTCCTCGTATGCGGTGATGCCGCCGAACGCCAACAACCCGGGCACGCTCGCGAAGCTCGGCCACGGCGACGCCCTGCACGTGGGCGACTTCGACCCGGCCCGCGAGGGCCTGGAGATCTTCTCGGTCTTCGAGGGCGGGGCGTGGGCGCCGTACGGGTACGCGATGCGCGACGCCGAGACCGGCGAGGTCCTGTGGGGCGGCTACTCCGGCCGCGACACCGGTCGCGGCATGGTCGGCGACATCGACCCGTCGGTCCCGGGCATGGAGGCGTGGGCATCGCTCCCGCCCGACCAGGCCGGGAACCCGGAGGGGCTGTTCACCGTGACCGGCGAGCCGATCGAGGGCGCGACGCCGGGCACGAACATGAGCATCCGCTGGGACGCCGACCTGACGACCCAGCTCGTGCACGGCGCGGACGCCGCCACCGTCGAGGAGACGACGATCCGCGACTACCAGGACGGCGTGGTCCTCGACGCCGCCGGGACGCTCACCAACAACTACACCAAGGGCAACCCGGGCCTGGTCGCCGACGTGCTCGGCGACTGGCGCGAGGAGCTGCTGGTGCGCACCGCGGACTCGAGCGCGATCCGCGTCTTCACCGCCACGGACGTGACCGGCCACAAGCTGTTCACCCTCATGCACGACCCGCAGTACCGGGTCGGCGTGGCGAACCAGCAGACCACCTACAACCAGCCGCAGTACCCGGGCTTCTACATGGGGTCCGACATGGACTTCGGCGAAGTCGAAGTGCCGGACTACTACGCGCCCCGCTATCGGGGCTGACCGGACCTTACGGGTTCTTAGGGGCGGGCCGCTTCGCGCGGCCCGCCCCGCTGCGTCCCCCTGCGGAAATAGACATGGGATGATACGAGGAATTCACTCTGAAGCCTTGCTTTCGACCCGCTGTTGCGGTTGAGTGAAGACCGCCCCCATCATCCCGCCTCGGGCGCCCTCGCGCCGAGGTCCCGTACGACAGCATTGGAGCTCTCCTGTGCGTTCCCTCAGACGGCGAGCCCGGCTCGCGGCGGCGGCCGCGGGCGCGGTCATCGTCGGCGCCTCCGGCTTCCTCTTCGCCTCGTCCGCCTACGCGGACGTCGACATCGTGCACATCGGCGCGGTCCAGGGCTCGATCGCCGACGGCGACACCGACTTCACCTCGCCCCTGGCCGGCCAGACGGTTTACGTGCAGGGCGTGGTCACGCAGCTGACCATGGAAGCCAACGGCAACAAGGGCTTCTTCCTGCAGGAGAAGGCCGACGCGACGGACGGCGACCCGCTCTCCTCGGACGGCATCTACGTCTTCAACAACAAGTTCTCGACCGTCCGCACCCTGAACGGCTCGCCCGCGCAGGCCGAGCTGGGCGCGAATTGGACCGTGAAGGCCGGCGACGAGATCGTTGTCCGCGCCGTGGTCGGCTCTTACTTCGGGAACATCCAGTTCAGCGGCGGCTCCACGTTCGTCTACGACGTGGTCGAGTCCGGCCTGGACCCGCTCGCCGAGGTCGCCACGGTCGAAGTCGACCCGCCGAACGACGCGAAGGCCTCTACCGAGTACTTCCGCCGCCACCTCGGCATGCAGCTCACCGTCCCGGCCGACTCGGTCGTGACCGCCGGGCGCGACGTGTACTCCAGCGGCGGCGAGGTCTGGGCGATGCGCGGCGACAGTGAAGCGGCGCAGCAGGACGGCTACGCCGCCCGCGCCTTCCGCGACGCGCACCCGCTCGACACGGTCGAAGGGAACTTCGACGACGGCAACGGCTACCTGTTCGTCATGGGCGACATGGGCATTCGCGCCACCGAGGGCACGAACGAGACGATCATCGCCCCGGCCAAGACGTACGACGTCATCACCGAGGCGAACACCGGCGGCGTGTACCTCTCGTTCGCCAAGTACGCCATCCAGGTCGCGAACGACCTCGCGCTCGAAGGCGGCCTCGAGCCGGCCGAGAACGAGCCGGTCGAGCCCGCGGGCCGGGGCGAGGCCAGCATCGCCTCGTACAACATCGAGAACCTCTACGACTTCCGCGACAACCCGAATTCGGGCTGCGACTTCACCGGGAACACCGGCTGCACCGACGCCGAGGACCCCGAAGGCAACGTCAAGCCCCCGTTCGACTACGTCCCGGCCTCCTATGAGGAGTACGAGGCGCAGCTGCTGCGCCAGGCCGGCCAGATCGTCGAGGACCTGCACAGCCCCGCGATCCTCATGACCCAGGAGGGCGAGGCCCAGGACGTCTGCTCGGTCAACCCCGAGTGGACCGAGCACTCCGACCTCGGGGCCGACCGCCTCGTGTGCGACCTGGTGAACACCGGCGAGGCCAACACCGGAGGCGACGGCGCGCCCGACTCCATTCAGGAGCTCGCGCTCGTCATCGCCGAGTACGGCGGCCCGGCCTACACCGCGACCGGCGACCTCGACTCGGCCGACACCCGCGGCATCATGACCGGCTTCCTGTACCAGCCCAAGCTGGCCGGCCTGTCGAAGGTGAAGAGCTGGGACCCGGTCTTCGGCACCGCGCCGATGGTCGAGTACCCGACCGAGGCCGACGCGATCAACGCCGACGTGCAGAACCCGAAGGCCCTCAACGCGGCCCTGCCGCAAGAGGTCATCGACCAGTGCAAGAGCTCGGGCGTCTTCGCCTGCAACGGCTTCGACGTCTTCAGCCGTCCCGCGCAGGTCGCGAAGTTCTTCCTCAAGGACAAGCACGGCTTCAAGGCCTCGGAGATCTACCTGATCAACAACCACTTCTCCTCGGGTCCGAACACCCGCGTGCTGCACCGCACCGAGCAGGCGAACTACCTGGCCGCGATCAGCGCCGCGATCCTCGACCACGACCGCCGGGCGAAGGTCCTGGCGGGCGGCGACCTGAACGTCTTCCCGCGCCCCGACGACCCGTTCGCCGAGGGCCAGGTCATCTCGGGCGACTGGGTCGGCCCGTCCGACCAGCTCGCGGGCCTGTACGAGGACTCGGGCCTGTCGAGCCTGCACGACCTCATGGTGGAGGAGCACCCTGAGGCGGCGTACTCCTACACCTTCATGGGCCAGACCCAGACCCTCGACCAGATGTTCGTCTCGCCCGCCCTGCTGCGCGAGGTCGAGGCCGCGGTGTCCGCGCACATCAACGCGGACTACCCGGCCGACGCGTACGACTTCGGCGAGGAGCCCGCCTACGGCCGCTACGGCGTCTCCGACCACGACCCGTCGATCGTCACGATCGACATCCGTTAAGGCGCAAGGCATGACGAAGGGGCGGACCGAACGGTCCGCCCCTTCTCACTTTGCCCTTAGACGAGCTTCTTCGCGTTCTGGATCGCGGTCGCCAGGGCCTCGATGGAGGCGGCGGCGAGGCCGTACGCGTACATCGGCTCGGCCTCCCAGCCGACGATCTGGCCTTCCTGGACGGCCGGGAGGGCGTTCCATGTCGGGAACTCGGTGAGCGCGTCGGGCTGGAGGGCCTGGACGCGGTTGTCGAGCAGGAGCACGTCGGCCGCGTACTTGTCGGCGTTCTCCCACGAGAGCAGCTCGTAGTAGTTGCCGGTGGCCTCGTCGAGCGCGTCGGGCACGATGATGTCGACGCCGAGCTCCACGAAGAAGCGGAGGTCGTTGCCGGTGGCCGGGTTCGAGGCGTAGAAGGTCTCGGCGGCGGCCGAGCACGCGAGCACCTTGACCGGGTTCGCGGCGACGGCGGCCTTGAGGGCCTCCACGGCGGCGTCGTACCGCTCCTTGTTGGCGGTGTTCGACTCCGAGTCGAGGTCCGCGCCGAGGGACTCGGCGAGCTCGGCGTGGCGGGCGATGATCTGGTCCTGCGTGTTCGCGCCGTCGTCCACGTTGAGGGCGGTGACCTCGGCGAGGCCGGTGATCTCGTCGTGGCTCTCCTCGGGCACGTACCAGAGGGTCGCGGGGTCGTAGTAGAAGTGCGTCATGAGCACCTCGGGGCCGTAGGCGGCGTAGGCCTCGACGTCGAACTCGCCGTAGACGTTGCCGAAGACCTCGAGGTCGGCGACGGGGAGGTTCCCGGCCTGGGTGGTGGGGGAGCCGTCCTCGTTCGTGGTGGGGCCGAAGACGGCCGGGACCTCGATGCCGAAGTCGTACAGCGCGGCGGCCATGCCGGTGAACGCGACGATCTTGGCAGGGGTCTGGTCGAGCTTCACCGTCGCGGGCTGGTCGTCGGTGAACTCCCACGGCCGCGCCTCGGCGGCGTCGCCGGAGCCGGAGTCATCGCCGCCCTGGCCGCAGGCGGCGAGCACGCCGGTGAGTCCGAGGGCGCCGCCGCCCGCGAGCAGGCCGCGGCGGCCGAGCTTGGCATCGAAAGCCATGTGTTTCTCCTTCTTGAAGGGCATTGAGGGGCCGGACTGGGAACGGCTCGCGGACACCGCCCGGCCGATCAGAGGTTAGGCTAACCTAATCAGAATCCGGCCTTCTGAACTGGGGTGCTCACGTGGCGTCAGCCACTGGCCCGCGGCCAGCCGGCGTCAGGCGCTGAGCGGCTGCGCCGCGGCGAGCCCTTCGGTGATCCGTTCCAGCTCAACGGCACCGCCGATGTGGGAGTACACCGGCTCGCCGTTCCAGCGGTACAGCTGCCCGGCCTCGATCGCGGGGAGCGCCGCCCAGGTCGGGTAGTCGGCGGCGAGCGTCTCGGGGTCGATGTTCCCGGTGCGGATGTCGAGGAAGATCGCGTCGGCCTCGTACTTGTCGATGTTCTCCCAGGACAAGAGCTCCCAGTAGCCGTTCTGGTCCGGGTTGTCGGGCACGACGAAGTCGACGCCGAGCTCGACGCACTTGCCGAGCACGTTGAACGTGGGCGGGTTGGCGATGTACAGCCCGTCGGGCCACGCGCCCACCGCCATCGCCTTGAGCGGCTTGTCCGCGACCGAGGCCGCCACCGCGCCCGCGGCCGCGCCGAAGCGCTCCACGCCCGCGGCGTTCTCCGCCGACTCCAGGTCCGCGCCGAGCGCCTTCGCAAGGGACGCATGGCGGTCGATGATCTGGTCCAGGGTCGGCTTCGAGACCTCGATGCCGATGCCCGGCGCCAGCGCCTCGACCTCCTCGAGCCGCTCCTCGGGCACGAACCACAGGTCGAAGCCCTCGTAGTAGTGGGAGACGATGAGCTGCGGGTTGAGCTGCGCGTACTTCTCGACGTCGAACTCGCCCCACGCGTTGCCGAGCACGGTCAGGTTCTCGACGGGCATGCGCCCGGCCTGGATGTCGGGAGAGCCGTCCGCGAGCGTGGTCGGCCCGAACACGGCCGCGACCTCGACGCCGTAGTCGTGCAGGGCGGCCGCGAGGCCGGTGAACGCCACGACCGTGGTGGGCGCGCTCTCCAGTTCGACCTCGGTCTGGTCGCGCTCGTCGAGGAACGAGAACGGCCCCGACGCGGCGTTCTCGCCGCCGCCGGTCGGCTCCTCGTCCGAGCCGCAGGCCGCGAGCAGGGAGGCGGCGCCGAGACCGCCCCCCGCGGCGAAGAGGGTGCGGCGGCTGAGGCCGGAGGGGGCCAGCACAGGGCGGAGTGGCACGGGGAACTCCTTCAAAGGGAGAGCGTTCATGGCAGGGGTGACGCGGTTAGGTTAGCCTAAACAAAACCGCAGACACTATCCCTCCGGAGTTCGCACTTGTCAACCGCCCACAGCGCCAGGGAGCAGGCCCCGGCGCTCGATTCGCCAAGGGCCGCAACCGAGGCCGTGCCGCGTCCCCGCACGGCCCGCCGGGTCCTGGGGCTCCTCGCGCTCCTCGCGGTCCTGGCCGCCCTCGCCGTGCTCAGCGTCGCCGTCGGCTCCCGCGCGATGGACCTCGGCCAGGT
Source organism: Glycomyces niveus (assembly GCF_017592475.1). GTDB lineage: Bacteria > Actinomycetota > Actinomycetes > Mycobacteriales > Micromonosporaceae > Glycomyces > Glycomyces niveus. Next base: position 402,644 of record NZ_JAGFNP010000001.1, read on the forward strand.
CTGGGCCGGGCTCACCGACGCGGACTCGAAGGCCTACCCCGTGGTCACCGAGCTGCGCCTGCCCCGCACCGTGCTCGGCCTCGCCGCCGGCGCGGCCCTCGGCCTCGCCGGGGCGCTCATGCAGGCGATGACCCGCAACCCCCTCGCCGACCCCGGCCTCCTGGGCGTCAATACCGGCGCGGCCGCCGCGGTCGTGACCGCCTCGTACTTCATCGGCTCCTTCGGGTTCACGCAGACCATCGTGTTCGCGTTCCTCGGCGCGGCCGTCGCCTCCGTCGCGGTCTACCTCATCGCCGGGGCCGCCAGCGCGACCCCGGCGCGGCTCGCGCTGGCGGGCGCCGCCGTGACCGCCGCCGGGTACGCGTACGTCTCGGCGATCCAGCTCATGGACGCGGCCACGCTCGACCAGATGCGGTTCTGGTCGGTCGGGTCGCTGGTGAACGCGCATGTGGCGCCGATGCTCCCGGTCGTGCTCCTCATCGGCGCCGCCGCGGTGGTCGGCGTGGCGCTCGCCCGCCCGCTCAACGCCCTGGCCCTCGGGGACGCGACCGCGACCGGCCTCGGCGTCGACCCGCGCGTGCTCCGCGTCGCGGGGATCGCCGCGATCACGGTGCTCGCCGGGACCGCGACGGCCGTGTGCGGCCCGATCGTGTTCGTCGGACTCGTGGTGCCGCACGTGGTGCGGGCCTTCACCGGACCCGACCAGAACTGGGTCCTGCCGTACTCGATGGTCACGGGCGCGGCGTTCCTCGTCGCCGCCGACGTGCTCGGCCGCGTCGTCGCCCGCCCCGCCGAAGTGCAAGTGGGCATCGTCTGCGCCGTCGCGGGCGGCCCGTTCTTCCTCTACCTCGTCAGCCGCAGGAAGGTGGCCCGGCTGTGAGCGTCCAAGGTTCGACCGTCCTCCGCTTGGGCGGCAACTCGATCCGCGTGCGGCACCGCACGGTCGCCGCGATCATCGGCTCCCTCGCCGTCCTCTTCGCGGTCGCCATGTGGTCGGCCGCGACCGGCTCGACCGCGCTCGGCCTCGACCGCACCTGGGCGGCCCTGCTCGACCAGGGCACCAAGGGCGACGAGTTCATCCTCTGGGACCTGCGCCTGCCGCGCCTCGCGACCGGCCTCGCCGTGGGCGCGTGCATGGGCCTCTCGGGCGCGCTGTTCCAGAACCTCACCCGCAACCCCTTGGGCAGCCCCGACATCCTCGGCCTCACCCAGGGCGCGACCTCGGGCGCGCTCGTCGCGATCATCCTCACCAGCGGCGGCCTCCAGCTCACGGCCGTGTTCGCGGCGTTCGGCGCGCTCGCCACGGGCCTGGTGATCTGGGGCCTCACGCGCGGGGGCGACCCGTCCGGGTACCGGCTCGTCCTGGTCGGCATCGGGGTCGCCGCGATCCTCGCGGGCGTCAACGGCTACCTGCTCACCCGCACCACGATCGTGGACGCGTTCCGGGCGGTCTACTGGCTCACCGGCGACCTCTCGGGCCGCAGCTGGGACCAGGCCGCGATCGTCGCGATCGTGCTCGCCGCCGGGGCGGCCGTGGTGACGGTCCTGTCGCGCGGCCTCGACGCGCTGCGCCTCGGCGAAGCGAGCGCCACCGGCCTCGGCGTGCACGTCACCGGCACCCGCGTCGCCGCGCTCGTCACCGCCTCGGTCCTCACCGCCGGGGCCGTCGCGGTCGCCGGGCCGCTCGCGTTCGTCGCGCTCGCCGCCCCGCACATCGCCGCCCGCCTCACCGGATCCACCAGGAGCTTCATGCTCTCCGCGATCATCGGCGCCCTCATCGTCACCGGCGCCGACATGATCGCCGTCGCCGGGATCGCCGACCGCCAACTGCCCACAGGGGTCGTCACCGGCGTGGTCGGCGGCCTCTACCTCGTCTGGCTGCTCATCGCTCAACGCAAGAAGGGGGTCATGTCGTGACCGCTGGTCCACTCGTCGTGCAAGACGCCACCATCGGCTACGGCCGCGTCGCCATCAGCGCCGGCCTGAACGTCGACATCCCCGAAGGGGAGTTCACGGTCATCCTGGGGCCCAACGCATGCGGCAAGTCCACGCTCCTGAAGGCCCTGGCGCGCATGCTCAAGCCCTCCGCCGGGCAGGTCCTGCTCGACGGCAAGGACATCCACTCCCAGCCCACCCGTGCCGTGGCCCGCCGCCTCGGCCTGCTCCCGCAGTCGCCGATCGCGCCCGACGGCATCACCGTCGCCGACCTCGTCGCCCGCGGCCGCTACCCCCACCAGGGCATCCTCAAGCAGTGGTCCGCCGAAGACGAGCGCGTCGTCGCCGAGGCCATGGCCGCCACCGACATCAGCGAACTCGCCTCGCGCGGCGTCGACGAGCTCTCCGGCGGCCAGCGCCAGCGCGTGTGGATCGCGATGGTCCTCGCCCAGCAGACGCCGCTGCTGCTGCTCGACGAGCCGACCACGTTCCTCGACATCACGCACCAGATCGAGGTCCTCGACCTGTGCGCGAAGCTCCACCGCGAGGGCCGCACCCTCGTCGCGGTGCTCCACGACCTCAACCAGGCCGCCCGCTACGCCACGCACCTCATCGCGATGCGCGGCGGCGAGGTCGTCGCCGAGGGCGCCCCGGCCGACATCGTGACCGCCGAGACCGTGCACCAGGTCTTCGACCTGCCGTGCCGGATCATCGACGACCCAGAGACCGGGACGCCGCTGGTCATTCCGAAGGCGCTGGCTTCGGCGCCCGTGTAGCGAGCTTCCGCTCTACTGCGAGCCCCGCGACCAGGACGATCACGATGGCGCCCAACTGGAGTGCCGTGTTGACCAGGCCGAGCGGGGCGAGCGCGAGCACCGCGACCGCGAGGACCACTCTCTCCCAGGCCCGCGGCAGCGGCATCGAGGCCCGCAGTCCGGCCGTGCCCAGCAGGAACAGCGCCACACCGCCCGAGAGCAGCAGTGTGGAGGCGAGGTCGAGCGGTTCCATGGCGTGCCCGACGGCGTGCTTGAGGCCCGCGGCGGTGACGAGGATGCCGACGAGCACCGGGATGAACGCGTACGACAGGCCCACGAGGACCTTCCGCACCCGCTTCACCGCGTCCTTCGTGGCGGTGAGCGCGTGCTCGGTCTGGGGCAGGTCGTGGACGAACAGCGACCACCACAGGCACGCGCCGATCGCGAGCCCGAGGACGGCGGCCACGAGCAGGTCCGCGTCGATCGGCAGCCCGGCGGCGCCGATCCCGATGGCCACCACCGATTCGCCGAGGGCGACGATCACGACGAGGCCGTGCCGCTCGGTGATGTGCGCGGGGTGGAGGTTGAGGCCGCGCTGGCCGTGCCAGATCGGGACCGTCCACACGATGACGGCGGAGGCCGCCCAGAGCGCGTAGCGCCACACGCCGTCGGGGCCGAGCTCGGCGGCGAAGACGGCGGCGACGGCGACGAGGTTCGCGATGAACACCGGGCCGAAGGCGCGTGCGGCCTGGAGGTACATGAGGCCGTGGACGAGTACGACCACGAGCAGGCCGACGGCGATCCAGACGCCGCCTTCCTCTTTGAACGCGGCCGGGATGGTGAGGGCGATGACGAGCCAGCCGGCCATGGCGCACAGCAGGAGAGTGCGGCGGGCGGGCCGCTCGGGCGGGATGACGTTGGTCAGCCAGGCGTAGCCGGCGTAGATCCACCACACGAACCCGAACATGAGCACGGTCTGGATGAGGCCCATGAGCGGGTCGTAGGCGATGAGCGCGGTGAACTGGGCGACGGTGAAGACGAAGATGAGGTCGAAGAACAGCTCCAGCGTGGAGACCGGGAGGTCGTCCTCGTCGGGCACGGGGTTGATGCGTTCGACGAACCAGTCGGGGAGGAGGCGTGTCACGAGCACCGAGCGTAGCAGCAGTGCCCGGGCGTTCCTGCGGCCTGACAGGACGCCTGCGGCCCTTCCCTTTCCAGGCTATTCGAGACGCGCGATCGGGAGCCTGACCTCGATCGCGGTGCCCTCGCCGGGCTCGCTGTCGAGGCGGATCTCCCCGCTGTGCGCGGCCACGATGGACGACACGATGGACAGGCCCAGCCCGGAGCCGCCGGTGGCGCGCGAGCGCGACGGGTCGGCCCGGTAGAACCGGTCGAAGACCTTCTGGCGGTGCTCGGCGGGGATGCCGGGGCCGTGGTCGGCCACGCGCAGGACCGCCCACCCGGCGTTCTCGGCGACCGAGACGTCGATGGCGGTGCCCTGCGGGGTGTGGACGCGGGCGTTGGTCAGGAGGTTCACCAGCACCTGCCGCAGCTGGCCCTCGTTGGCGACCACGGTGAGCGGCCGGGGCGCGGAGAGCGAGATCGGGTGCGACGTGTCGGCCACCCCGGCGTCGTCCACGGCGTCCTGCGCGAGCTGGGTGAGCTCGACGAGCTCGCGGTCGCCGCCGACCTCCTCGTCGAGGCGGGAGAGGACCATGAGGTCGTCCACGAGCTTCGCGAGGCGCGCGTTCTCGCTGCCGATGCGGTTCATGGCCCGGTCGAGCTTCTCGCCCGGTGGCGTGGCGCCCGATTCGTAGAGCTGGACGTAGCCGCCGATGGCGGTGAGCGGGGTGCGCAGCTCGTGCCCGGCGTCGGCCACGAACTGGCGCAGCCGCTCGTGCTGGCGGTCGCGCTGGGTGATCGCGTCGGTGAGGCGCGAGACCATCCGGTTGAGCGCCAACGACAACCGGCCCATCTCGGTGCGCGGGTCGGCGGCGGTGATGCGGTGGTCGAGGTTCCCGGAGGCGACGGTCTCGGCGTCGGCCACCATGTGGTCGACCACGCGCAGACCTCGCCGGGTGACGATCCAGGCGATGACGATGCCGAGCGCGCCGACGGTGAACCCGGTGATGAGGACGGTCCGGGTGAGGGTCGAGCTCGTGGCCTCGACGCCTTCGAGCGAGGTGGCGAAGACGATCGTGTACGTGCCCTCGGCCCCGGTGATCTGGACCCTGCCGGTGGACACGGCCCGGTAGGTCATCTCGCCGTCGACGCTGGAGACCGTGAAGTAGTCCGTGTCCGCCGGAGGGGTGGTGATGTCCGGCAGCGGGTACGGGTCGTTCTTGTACCCGGCGGGCACCGCCGAGACCCGCTCGCCGGAGGCGTCGAAGAACAGGACGGCGAACTCCTTGTAGGGGATCTCACCGTTGTCGTCCGAGGCGTCCATCGGGATGGTGCCCTGCTTGATCAGGCCGTGCAGCTTCTGGTCGACCTGGTCGACCAGGTGCGAGGACACCGTCTGCACGGTCACGAACCCGATGATGCTCACCGCGACGATGAGCAGGACCGCCATGGCCGCGGCGATCTTCGTCCTGATGGCCATGGTCGCTTAGGCCTGCGGCGGGCGCAGCATGTAGCCGACGCCGCGGACGGTGTGGATGAGCCGGGGGCCGAGCTTGTCGAGCTTGCGGCGCAGGTAGAACACGTACGTCTCGGCGAGGCTCGACTCGGTCTCGAAGTCGTACCCCCACACCTGCCGCAGTAGCTCCGATTTGGACACCACCCGGCCGGTGTTCGCGGCGAGGTATCGCAGCAGCCGGAACTCGGTGGGGGACAGGTCGATCGTCTTGCCGTCGCGGGTCACCTGGTGCGCCGCGAGGTCGAGGATGAGGTCGGCGACGGTGACGGTCTCGCCGCCGCGGTTCGAGGCCGACTCCTTGCCGAGGGTGCGGCGCAGGACGGCCGAGACGCGCAGGCTCAGCTCTTCGAGCCGGAACGGCTTCATCAGGTAGTCGTCGCCGCCGGAGCCGAAGCCGTCGCGCAGGTCGTCGGGGGCGGTGCGGGCGGTGAGGAAGATGATCGGGGTCTCGTCGCCGGAGGCGCGCATGCGGTCGGCGACGCCGAAGCCGTCGAGGCCCGGCATGTTCACGTCCAGGATCACGAGGTCGGGCCGCACCTTCTCGAGCGAGGCCAGCGCCTCGGTGCCCGAGCGGGCGGCAGTGACCTCGTAGCCCTGGAAGGACAGTGCTTCGACCAGCAGGTCGGCCAGGCTCTCCTCGTCATCCACTACGAGAAGCCGTGCCGGGGACCCGTCGCCCCGGAGCGGCACCGCTGGCGGTGTTGCCCCGGCTGGCCCGCTGGTCGAAGTCATCCACCGCTCCTCAGTACTCGTGCCGGGCCCTGGTCGGTTGCCCGTCCGGCGTCTCGTTCGGCCAGCTTATTGCACCGTTTTGGCAACGGAAAGGGTTCGGAAGCGTTTCCAGGCGAGTTCTGGACGCGCTCTCAGCTGGCGTTCAGCAACGGATCGGAGTGTCGCGGCGAGCGGGCTTCCCCCGGAAGTTACTGACTAGTAGTATTCGGGTGACACCGAACACTTGGAGGCAGAGCAATGGAGCCAGCCATCACAGCGCCAACTGAGACCATGTCGATCCTGAACGGCAGGGTCGCGTTCGTCACCGGCGCCAGCCGCGGCATCGGCGCGGCCATCGCGGTCGCCCTCGGCGCTGCCGGGGCCAAAGTGGCGCTGTTCGCCAAGACCGGCGAGCCCCACCCGAAGCTCCCCGGGACCCTCTACGAGACCGCGAAGCGCATCGAGGAAGCGGGCGGCCAGGCCCTCCCGATCGTGGGCGACCTGCGCGACGCCGAAGCCGTCGGCGAGGCCGTCGACACCGCCGCCGCCGCGTTCGGCGGACTCGACATCTGCGTCAACAACGCCTCCGCGCTCGACCTCACCGGCATCGGCGAGCTCAGCCTCAAGAAGTTCGACCTCATCACGGGCGTCAACCTCCGCGGCACCTTCGCGGCCATCAGCGCCGCCCTCCCGTACCTGCGCGGGTCCGACCACGCCCACGTCCTCACACTCAGCCCGCCGCTCAACACCGACCCCAAGTGGTTCGCCGGCGGCCCCTACACGGCCACCAAGTACGGCATGACGATCATGACCCTCGGCACCGCCGAGACCGAGCCGGGCGTGGCCGCGAACTGCCTGTGGCCCAAGACGACCATCGCCACCGCCGCCGTCGAGTTCGCCCTCGGCGGGCAGCCGATGATCGCCCGCAGCCGCACGCCCGAGATCGTCTCGGACGCGGCGCTGGCGATCCTGTCGAAGGACCCGAAGGCCTACAGCGGCAACGCGGTGATGGTCGAGGACGTGCTCGCCGCGGAGGGCGTCACGGACCTGTCGAGGTACTCGGTCGTGCCGGGCCAGGAGGACTTCCAGCCCGACATCTACGTGGACTAGCCCTTGAAGTCCTCGTCGGTGAGGCGTTCCATGCGGGCGGTCTCCTCTCGGCGGCGCTCCCGCAACTGCTTCGGCACACCGGCGAGGACCACGATCGCTCCCGCCGCGAGCAGTGCGGCGATCAGGACCCGGACGAGGCTCCACCCCGTCGACCTGGTCTCGGCCTCGGCGACCTCGACGCACGCGGTCATGACGACCTCGCCGTCCGGCCCGGTGGTCTCGCAGATCGCCGACGGTCGGACCTGTTGGCCTTCGTAGAAGAGCACCTGCTCCTCGCCCGGCAGCGCCGTGAGGAAGACGATCACCGCCAACGCGAGCGTCAGCACCGCCGTCACCACGGCCACCCCCGGCGAATCCGGAATCGCGAACCGGTTCCTCCGCCGCGACCCGTCCCCGAAGGGCCTCCTGCGCTGCTCGAACGGATTGCTCACGCCTTGATCGTACTGCTGGGGTCCTGCCTCTTGCCGGTCGCGCGTTGCCTGCGGTCAAACCCGGCAGCGACGGAGAGGTGGATGGGAGGCGGGGGTCGTGTGGCTGGCGGCGCGGACCCGTTCGGGTCGGAGGCCGGGGTGGTGCGGCTGGCGGCGGGCGGCCCGGCCCGGTTCCGGTTGGGGCGCAGCCGCACCGGGACACATGAATGCTTTCTCGTCTTGTGGGTGATGCGGTCGCGCGGAAGCACCTGGATAATTGAAGGTACGTACAGGGATACGGAATCCATGCAGGTGAACGAGATAGTGGTAAGCAGACTAAGACATGAGCCTCTGGCTATCTGCCTGCATTGCATGGACGTCGTGTTGCGTTGGAGATGAAGACCTTCGCTCTCGGCTACGGCCCTGGCGAGACCACTTGGTGGACACACCGCGATTGCGGCTGTCCACCTGCTGCCGATGGCTGATCAGGCGCTCTTCGCAATCAGTCCTGAAGTGGCCGTTCTATAGGCCGTTTGGGAGTGTCTGCCTGCGAGGAGCCACCAGGTTGCGCCGGTCGCGGTTGCCAGGAGTCCGGCGGTGATGCCCAGTGAGGTGAGGGTGAACCAGCCGAGGGCCGCGCCGAGTGCCGCCAGGGAGAGGCGGGCGGTGGCGTTGTAGGTGGTCACGTGAATGGAGGTGACTCGTCCGCGGTACTCGGCCGGGACGGTCTCCAGGAGGATCGTCGTGTCCAGGGCGATGATGAGGCCGCTCGCGAGTCGCATCACCACGAGGCAGGCGAGGGCGCCTGCGAGGCCGGGGGCGGCGAAGAAGCCCGCCCACGCGAGTCCTTGCGCCATATAGGACACTGCCCAGATCGGGAGGTGCGCCGGGCGGCGCAGGCGAGCCGCGAGGAAGGTGCCCGCCAGGACCGCGAGGCCGTCGCAGACGAACACTGCCGCGACGGTGGCGGCGTCGCCGCCGAGGCCGTCGACCACGTGGCCGCTGAGCATCACGGTGTAGCCGCCGCCGATGAAGCCCCAGGCGATCCCGATCCAGATCACGGAGCGGGCGAGGGGGTAACGGCGGGCCGCGTCGAAGCCTTCGCGGAGCCCGAGACCGAAGGACCGCAGTCGGGAGGCGATGCGCTCCTTCGCCGCCGCCGCTTTGACCGGGGCGGTCTCGCGGATCCGGGCAAGCAGGATCGCGCCGCAGGCGAGGAGCGCTGCCGCGCCGCCGATCGCGGCGACGGGGGACCGGGCCGAGACGAGTCCGGCGACGATCGCGCCGACGATCGTCATGATGCCGCCGAGCGATCCGAAGGCCGCGTTCGCCCGCTGCCGCTGCTCGGGTGCGATGAGCCCGTACAGCCACTGCTGGCGGGCGGCGGGCCAGAACGCCATCGCGAAGCTCTGCGCCGCATAGCAGGCAGCGAGCGGGACGAGGTCGCCCGTCGATGCGGCGGCCGCCATGCCCGCGACCGCCGCCGCTTGGGCGGTGACAGTCCACAGCAGCAACGGGCGCAGGCGCATCCGGTCGGCGGCCAGGCCCGCCACCGGGGTGAGCAGCAGCGCCGGGAGCACGCCGGCCAGCTGGACCGCGGCGAGCGCGGCCGTCCCGGCGACGGCGAGGACATGCAGTGCGACGCTGATCTGGAGCATCCAGAACGCCGCCGAGAGGCAGGCCGCGGCCGCCCACAACGGCCGCACGTCGCGGTCGCCGAGGAGGCCGCGGCTCATGCGATCAGGTGGACGTCGCCGAACTCGTGCCAGAGGTAGCGGGCGTCGATGGCGGCGGCGTAGGAGTCGCGCAGGAGGTCGGTGTCGCCGAAGGCCTCGAGCATCGCGAGGTGGGTCGAGCGGGGCTCATGGAAGCCGGTGAGGAGGCCGTCGACGACCTGGACCGGGTGCTCGCGGGAGACGATCCGCTCGGTGTGGCCCGACGCGGCGGTGACCTTGCCGCCCACGACCGTGCTCTCCAACGCGCGCACCACCGTGGTGCCGACCGCGATCACGCGCCCGCCGGCGTCCTTGGCGGCGTTGACCGTCCGCGCCGTGTACTCGCCGACCTCCATCCACTCCGGGTACGGGTCCTCGCCGCTCTCCAGCGACGCGACTCCCGTGTGGAGGGTGACGGGGGCGATGCCGACTCCCGCGGAGACCAGCCGGGTCACCATCTCCGGAGTGAACGGCCTTGCGGCGCTGGGCATCTCGGCCGATCCCGGGACGGTCGCGAACGCGGTCTGGTACGCGGCGAGGGGCCAGTCCCGGTCGATGTAGGAGTACCGGATCGGCCTGCCGTGGCGGGCCAGGTAGTCGGGGACCGAGTCGATCGCGGGCCGGACCACCCACAGCCGCTTGCCGAAGCGCCGCTCCAGGCGCAGCTCGACCTTGCCGGGCAGGTCCACGACCCCGCCCGGCACGTCGCCGGCGTGCGGCTTGTCGCGGTCCCGCAGCTCCACCAGCCACGAGCCGTCAGGCCGCGTGGACGAGAAGTGCACCCGCAGGCCCTGCCGCGTCGGCACGGCCGCCGGGAGCGTCGCGGAATTGTTGACCACGAGCAGGTCGCCGGGGCGCACGAGCGCCGGGAGGTCGTCGAAGTGGTGGTGCCGGATCTCGCCGGTCGCCTTGTCCGACACCAGGAGCCGCACGTCCGAGCGGGCTGTGCCCCGCACTTCGGCGGGCTGGACCGCCTCGAGAGCCGAGTCCAGCGCGAAATCGAAGGGGGACGTCAACGTCGAGCTCACGCGCTCGCCTCCTCATGGGTGTGGTTGTGCAGCTTGTCGAAATCGCGGGCCGCGTACCGGCCGCTCTCGGGCGCCGGCCACTCGCAGGTGCACCAGCGCGCCCCTACGATCGAATGGATCGCCGCCGCGGCCAGCGCGGGCGGGTCCGCCTCGGCGGCGTCGGCCGCGCCCACCGCGTCGGCGAGCATCGCCGTCGACATCTCGCCCGGGTCGAGCGCCCAGACCGCGACGGCCGGCTCCTCGGCGGCGAGCACGTTCGACAGCTGGTCGAGCGCGGCCTTCGTCGCCCCGTACGGTCCCCAGGTCGCGTACGGCCCCGTCGCGGCGTCCGAGGAGATGTTGACGATCGCGCCGCCCCGCTCCCGCAGGACCGGCAGCGCCAACTGCGCCAGCGCCATCGGCGCCCACACGTTCATCTCGAACAGGCGCGGCCAGTAGGTCAGGTCCGCCTCGGAGAGGCGCGGCAGCGGCACCTCGCCGAGGGTCGAGGCGTTGTTCACGAGCAGGTCGAGCCGGCCCCCGGCCATGGCGACCAGCTCCTGCCGGTGCGCCGCGTCGGTCACGTCCCCGGCCAGGTAGCGGGCGCCGAGCCGGGCGGCGACGCGCGCCAGGCGCTCCTCGCCGCGCGCGGTCAGTATCAGGTCCCAGCCGGCGGCGGCCAGGCGCTCGGCCAGCGCCTCGCCGAGCCCCGCGGAGGCCCCGGTGACGACGGCGGTGCGGTCGTCCACTTGCGGCAGCAGTGCTTCACTCATGGACCCACGCTATTTCCGGCCCCGGCCGGGCGCATCGGGCCGAGGTCGCGGTCGGGACTGCGGCGCAGGTCCTAGGACCAGCGACCGAGGCCCGGACGGCCCCGCGTCGACTAGATTGGCAGCGTGACCGCCTCCGATTCCGACCCGACGCGACTGCTGCACGAGGTGTCGGCGGCCGTCGGGGCCATCACCAGGCACCTCTCCGTGCACCAGGTGCTCGAGGTGATCGTCTCCTCGGCCCGCCGCCTCGTCGGCGCCGACTACGCCGCCATCGGCATCCCCGACGACGAAGGCGGCTTCGCCGAGTTCATCACAGACGGCATCGGCGAGGAGCAGCGCCTCAAGATCGGCCCGCTGCCGCGCCAGCACGGTATGCTCGCCGCGATCCTCGCCGAGAGCGAGCCGATCCGCCTCGACGACCTCCGCCGCGACCCCCGCTTCCAGTGGTGGCCCAAGGCCCACCCGAGCATGGCCGCGCTGCTCGGCGTCCCGATCCAGGAGTGCGGGCGCACCCTCGGTATCGTCGTCCTCACCAACGACCTCGGCAGGCCCGGATTCAGCGAGTCCGACACCGAACTCATCGAACTGCTCGCCTCGCACGCGGCCATCGCGATCACCAACGCCCGCCTGTACGAGCGCAGCCGCGAGCTCACCGTCGTCGAGGAGCGCAACCGGCTCGCCCGCGAACTCCACGACGCGGTCATGCAGCGCCTGTTCTCCCTGCGCCTCTCCGCCCGCGCCGCCCGCAAGCTCGCCCCCACCGACCCCGAGGCCGCCGCGTGCCGCCTCGGCGAGGTCGAGGACCTCGCCGCCGAGGCCATCGCCGAACTGCGCGCCGTCATCGTCGAACTCCGCCCCGCCGACCTCGACGCGCACGGCCTCGTCGAGACCCTCCGCCGCCACGTCACCCTCCTGGACCGCCTGCACGACACCGAGGTCGCCTTCGAGGTCCGCTCCCCGGTCGACCTCTCGCGCGACGGCGAGGTCGAAGTGCTCCGGCTCGTCCAGGAGGCCCTCAGCAACGCCTTCCGGCACGCCCGCGCCCGCCACGTCGCCGTCACCGTCCAATCCGAGCGCATCACCATCAGCGACGACGGCGACGGCTTCGACGCCGACGAGGCCGCCACCCGCGGGCTCGGCCTCCTCTCGATGCGCGAACGCGCCAAAGCCCTCGGCGGCGACCTCGACCTCCGGACCGCCCCCGGCGCGGGCACCACCGTGACCCTCATCCTCGACACCGCCGAACCCGCAGAGGCCGAACGTGACTGAGATCCGCCTCCTCCTCGTCGACGACCACCCCGTGGTCCGCCGCGGCCTCCGCGGCTACCTCGAACTCGAACCCGACTTCACCGTCGTCGGCGAGGCCGGGGACGGCGAGGAGGCCCTGCGCGCCATCGCCGAGACCCGCCCCGACGTCGTCCTCCTCGACCTCAAGATGCCCGGCCTCGACGGCCAGGGCGTCCTCGAACGCCTCGAGCCCGGCGAGGGACCCCGCGTCCTCGTCCTCACCTCCGCCACCGACGCCGAACGGGTCCCGAACGCCATCACCGCCGGGGCGGCCGGGTTCGTGTACAAGGACATCGACCCGGACGCGCTGGCGAGCGCCATCCGCACCGTCCACTCTGGACAACTTCTGCTCTCGCCGGTCGCCATGCACGGCTTGATGAACGGCAACGGCGGCACCACCTCGGCCCCGTCGCTGACCCCGCGCGAGAGCCAGGTGCTCGGCCTCATCGCCAAAGGCCAGACCAACCGCCAGATCGCGCGCGCCCTCGGCGTCTCGGAGAAGACCGTGAAAACCCATGTCACGAACCTGCTCCGCCGCATCGGCGCCGCCGACCGCACCCAGGCGGCCCTGTGGGCGGTTCGCCACGGTATCGGCTGAATCGCAGAACGTGACCGTCTAGTAAGTCATCACGAACCGTGATCAATTAGGGTCCCCGTGTGCCCCCATCGCACAACGCCACATTGAAACCCCCTCATTGCCGCGACGGCCCGGGCACTTGCCGCCGCCGGACGCTCCTCGATCCCCTTCCTCGACACCCCCGCCGCCAGCGAACGCGGCCTCACCCTCATCTAGCCCCGACCACCACAACCCGGCGGCGCCAGCCAGACGCGCCGCCGGGACATGCCATCCCCAAAGGACTTTCATGCCCGGCCACAACCGCATCCCGCCCCTCGCCGCACTGCCGTCGGCGCTCGTCCTGAGCGCAGCCGACCCGATGGCCTGGTGTTGACATGAGTAAGGCTCGAATCGCGTTGATGGTCGCTCTGCTGCTGTTCGCGGTCTCGACAGAGCTGGACCAGGAGCGTGACCCGTACCCGAAGCTGCCGACTCCGGCTTACGAGTTCGCCTCCGGAACCTCGGGCCGATGGTGCGATGCGGGTGACAGCGCTTGGATGCGCGGCACCGAGGCCTTCCTGGTCGGACCCCATTTCGCTGCCTCGGTCAAGTGCCGGTTCGTGGGCGAAAGCGTTCCGGCGGTGGTCTCCGGGCAGGCGCTCGCGCTCGAAGACGAGCCGCCCGCCGCGATGGGGAACGAGTTCGTGCTGACCCAGTTCGCGGTGGCGACGTTCGAACCGCCGGATGACGCCGCGGAGCCGATCGATGTGCTGGTGCGCGTCGGAGAGCGCGAGTTCCCGCTCGACGAGGTCCCCGGCGAGGGCGACTGGATCGCGGTCGTGGCCCCGCTCGACGAGCAGGCGGCCCTCTGGATCGAGGAGGACGGCCGCGCGCAGGGCCTCGATCTCCGCACGGGCGATCGCATCGACGACGCGGCCGCCTATTACGAAGGGATCCCGCGCTGGACGGGGCAGCAGCTCGCCCCGCTCGAATACGAGGTCGACATCGATTACGGCCCTTACGGCTGGTGGATCTCCTGTGAATCCGGGCCCGTCCGCGTGTTCCGCGACCCTTGGATTGACGGGCTCGGTTGGGCTCCCGAGGGTTCGGTGTTCCTGAGGGTGACCTTCGGCTGGTGCAAGCGGTGGGAGGACGCCGGACTGACATGGGAGCTCGACCCGGACCGGGCCGTCGAGGTCGAGGGCGCTGAGAAGCCCGTCAGTTGGGAGGCCACCGAGAACACGTGGGACGGCGTCGACGTCGTCGCGGTGTACGCGATTCCGGAGGACGCCTCGGGGGCCGACATCGGCATCACTCCCCACGGTGAGCTCACCGATGAGCATGGCGATCCGGTCGAGATCCTCGACGAGCTCGAAACCACCGAGATGCGCGCCGAGTTCTGACGACAGGAGCGGCCCGGCGCATCGCGCCGGGGCCGCCTTCGGTTCGCTCGGGCTAGTTGACTTCGAGGGGGTCGCCGCCTTGGCGTTTGCCGGTGTCGAGGGCGTCGATCGCGGCGAGGTCCTGGTCGGTGAGGGCGAAGTCGAGGACTTCCCAGTTCTCGCGGATGCGGGCGGGGGTCTCGGACTTGGGGATGACGACGTTGCCGCGCTGGAGGTTCCAGCGGAGGACGACCTGGGCGGGGGTGCGGCCGTGGGCTTCGGCGACGGCCTTCACTGCGGGCTCGTCGAAGAGGTCGCCGGCGCGGAGGCCGAGGGGTCCCCAGGATTCGGTGATGACGCCGTGGTCGTCGTGCCAGGCGCGGAGTTCGGGCTGGCTGAAGTACGGGTGGAGCTCGACCTGGTTGATCTCGGGGGCCGAGCCGGTCTCGGTCTCGCAGCGGGACAGGTGCTCGATGGTGAAGTTCGAGACGCCGGCCGAGCGGAGGAGGCCCTCGGAGCGGGCGTCGAGGAGCGCCTGCCAGGACTCGACGTACTTGTCGACCTGCGGCCGCGGCCAGTGGAGCAGGTAGAGGTCGAGGTAGTCGGTGCCGAGTCGTTCGAGGGACTCGTTCAGGTTGCGGCGGACCTCGTCGTAGCCGTGGTCCCAGGTCTTGCTGGTGAGGAAGATGTCGCCGCGGGCGACGCCGGACTCCTTGACGGCCTGGCCGACCCCGGTCTCGTTCTTGTAGCCCACCGCGGTGTCGACGAGGCGGTAGCCGGTCTCGAGCGCGGTCGCGACGGCGGCGCGCACGTCGGCGCCCTCCTCGATCCTGAAGGTGCCGTAGCCGTAGCGGGGGATCGACGCACCGCCGGACAAGGGGACTGCTGTGCTCAGTTCGCTCATGCGCGCGAGCCTACCCATTTGGCAGGCGATTGCAAACGCGTCCAGTGAGAAACTTGCCGTCATGGAAAGTCTCGACTTGACGTGATGGAAAGTCACGCACTAGACTTTCCGACATGGAAAGTCGACTGACCCCCGAAGAAGCCCAAGCCGCCCTCGCCGCCGTGGACCAGTCCCGCTCCGACATCGCCGACCGCCTCATCACCCCCTGGTGGTACCACCCCGTGCTCGGCGTCCTCGTCGGCGGACTCATCACCATCGCCACGATCGGCGTCGACTTCCCGACCCTGATCGGCGTCCTCGCCGTCTACGCCGTGGGCATCTACCTCCTGATGAGCGCCTACCGCCGCAAGACCGGCGTCTGGATGAACGGGTTCAGCGGCGGCCCCAGTGCCCGCCGCAGCGCCTTCCTCCTGCTCGCCACCACACTCGTGATCACGATCGCGGGCTCGGTGTTCAGCATCGGCCTGGAGATCCGCTGGACCGCGCTCCTCACCGGCCTCGCCGTCGCCGTGACCATGACGATCTGGGGCCGTCACTACGACGACCTCCTCCGCGCCGAGCTTCGCGAGACCGCATGACCGACCCCCGGTTCGACGAGATCGTCCACGCGCCCAACCGGTTGCGCATCTGCTCGATGCTCTCGGCCACGGACGAGGTCGAGTTCGCCGCCCTGCGCGAGTCCCTCGGCGTCAGCGACTCGGTCCTCAGCAAGCAGCTCAAAGCGTTGGAGGACGTCGGCTACATCTCCGTCAAGAAGTCCCCTCTGGACGGCCGCACCCGCACCTGGGCCGCCCTCACCCCCGCGGGCAGGATCGCCTTCGACGGGCACGTGGCCGAACTGCGGCGGCTCGCCGCCGGCATCGCGATCGACTAGCGGGCAAGCGAAAGGGGCGGGTGGCCGGTCCACCCGCCCCTTTCCCGTGCTCAGCGCTCGTTCGAGCCCGGGTCGATGCCCTGGCGTTCGCCGGTCTCGAGCGCGTCGATCGCGGCCATCTCGTCGTCGGAGAGCGCGAAGTCGAACACGTCGAAGTTCTCGGCGATGCGGCTCGCCTTGGAGGACTTGGGGATCACGACGCAGCCGTTCTGGAGGTGCCAGCGGATCACGACCTGCCCCGGGGTCTTCCCGTGCGCCCCGGCGGCGGCCGTGACGGCCGGTTCGGCCAGGACCGAGCCGGTGCGCTGGCCGAGCGGCCCCCACGACTCGGTGGCGATGCCGCGCTCGGCCTGCCAGGCGCGCAGCTCGGGCTGGTTGAAGTACGGGTGCAGCTCGACCTGGTTCACCGACGGGTACACGCCGGTGGCCTCGCGGACGGTCTCGAGGTGCTCGGGCAGGAAGTTCGAGACGCCCGCCGAGCGGATCAGCCCCTCGTCCCTGGCCTTGAGCAGGGCCTGGAAGGTCTCGGCGTACAGGCCCTGCTTGGGGGAGGGCCAGTGGATCAGGTACAGGTCGAGGTAGTCGGTCCCCAGGCGCTCAAGCGAGGCCTCGAGCGCGGCGCGGGCGGGCCCGGCGCCGTGGTGGTCGTTCCAGACCTTCGTCGTGAGGAACACCTCCTCGCGGGGGACGCCGGAGGCGGCGACCGCGCGGCCGACGCCGACCTCGTTGCCGTACATCTCGGCGGTGTCGATCAGCCGGTAGCCCGTGGCGAGCGCGGCCTCGACGGCCTGCTGGGCCTCGTCGTCGCCCACCTTGTAGGTGCCGTAGCCGATGCGGGGCATCGCGATGCCGTCGTTGAGCTCGATCGGTGCGCTGAGATCAGTCATGCCCCGAGGGTAACCACTTCACAGGGCCTTCCGGTCCGCGTCGACCATGATCCGGGCCAGCTCGTCCCAGTGGACCCGCGCCCGCCAGCCGATCTCGCGCGCGATCTTGGCCGGGTTGCCGATGAGCTCGGGGACCTCGGCGGGCCGCTCGTAGCGCTCGTCGTGCTCGATGTGGTCGCGCCAGTCGAGCCCGGCGTGGCCGAACGCGGCCTCGGCGAAGTCGCGCACGGTGGCGGGCCGCCCGGTGGCGATGACGTAGTCGACCGGTTCGTCGTGCTGGAGCATGAGCCACATGGCCTCGACGTACTCGGGCGCGTAGCCCCAGTCGCGCACGGCGTCCATGTTGCCGAGGAAGACCTTCTTCTCGAGGCCCGCCTCGATCCGGGCCACGGCCCGGGTGATCTTGCGGGTGACGAACGTCTCGCCGCGCCGGGGGCTCTCGTGGTTGAAGGAGATCCCGGAGACGGCGAACATGCCGTAGGACTCGCGGTAGTTCACGGTGGCCCAGTGCGCGTAGACCTTCGCGACCCCGTAGGGGCTGCGCGGGTGGAACGGCGTCGTCTCGTCCTGCGGCGGCGGGGCCGTGCCGAACATCTCCGAAGTGGACGCCTGGTAGATACGGGTGTCGATGCCGCTGGCGCGCACGGCCTCCAGGAGCCGGATCGCGCCGAGCGCGGTCACGTTCGCGGTGTACTCGGGCAGGTCGAAGCTGACGCGCACGTGGCTCTGCGCGGCCAGGTTGTAGATCTCGTCGGGGCGCACGTCGCGGATGAGGTTCACCAGCATGCCCGCGTCGGTCACGTCGCCTTTGTGGAGGAAGAGCCGCCGCTCGCTCTCGTGCGGGTCCTGGTAGACCGCGTCGAGGCGGGAGGTGTTGGCGATGAGCGAGGACGCGTGCCGGACGATCCCGTGGACCGTGTATCCCTTCGCGAGCAGCAGCTCGGTCAGGTACGACCCGTCCTGCCCGGTGATACCGGTGATCAGGGCGGTCTTGCCGGGCGTCGCTGCGGTCATCGTCCGCCTTCCTGTCAAGGTGCTCCCTCGAGTCTAGTCAAGGACGCGGCCCCGGACCGCGCTGAGAATCGTTCACGTCCCGGTCATCGAGACATCACCGACCCGACCCGCCGAGTTGCCTCGCCGAGCTTCCGGCATTCCCTACGGTGTGTGTGCCAAGCGATCCCCGTCTTTTTCGCCCGCAAAGGAACCGCTCATGCACCGACGCAACGTACTGCGAGCCGCCGTGGTCGGCACCGGCTCCGTCGCCTTCGGGTTCACCATGACCCGCCCCTCGTTCGCCGCCTACCCCGTCCAGAACGGCCCGAGCCCGTACGGGCCCCTCCAGCCCGCCGACGCCAACGGCGTCATGCTCCCGCAGGGCTTCACCTCCCGCATCGTCGCCCGCTCCTCCCAGACCGTGCCCGGCACCTCCTACACCTGGCACGGCGCCCCCGACGGCGGCGCGTGCTTCGCGGACGGGAACGGCTGGATCTACACCTCCAACGCCGAGCTCTCCACCGGCGGCGGCGCGAGCGCGCTGCGCTTCGACGCCGCCGGGAACGTGGTCGACGCCTACCGCATCCTCAACAACACCCGCAGCAACTGCGCGGGCGGCGCGACCCCCTGGAACACCTGGCTCTCCTGCGAGGAGGTCGACCGCGGCTACGTGTACGAGACCGACCCGTTCGGCGTGAACGCCGCCTCCCAGCGGGCCGCGATGGGCCGCTTCAAGCACGAGGCCGCCGCATGCGACCCCGACCGCGGGGTCATCTACCTCACCGAGGACGTCTCCGACGGCGCGTTCTACCGCTTCAAGCCCACCACCTGGGGGAACCTCGCCTCCGGGCAGCTCCAGGTCCTCACCGAGACCAGCGGCACCCTCGCGTGGAAGAACGTGCCCGACCCGGACGGCTCCCCGACCGCCACCCGCAACCAGGTCGCGAACACCAAGCGCTTCAACGGCGGCGAGGGCTGCTACTACGCCGACGGCGTCTGCTTCTTCACCACCAAGGGCGACAACCGCGTCTGGGCCTACGACGCGGTCAACAACACCCTCGTCATCGCCTACGACGACAACCTCACCTCCAGCGCGCCCCTCACCGGCGTCGACAACATCACCGGCGCCGCCGCCAGCGGCGACCTGTTCGTCGCCGAGGACGGGGGCAACATGGAGATCTGCATCATCACCCCCGACGACATCGTGGCGCCGTTCCTGCGCCTCTCCGGCCACGGCTCCTCCGAGATCACCGGCCCGGCGTTCAACCCGCCCGGGGACCGCCTCTACTTCTCGTCCCAGCGCGGCACCTCCGGCTCCAGCTCCGCGGGCGTCACCTTCGAGGTGACCGGCCCGTTCCGCACGGCCTGAACCGAAGGGGCTTCACGGATCTCGGGTTCCGTGAAGCCCCACGGGGGCCGCCGCGTCGCTACGATGTCGGAACGTGTCCCTACAACGGAGTCGGTGATCGCCCATGTCCGTCCTCACCGTCGACCTCGCGATCGTCGGCGCCGGCCCCACCGGCATCTACGCCGCCTACTACGCGGGCTTCCGCGGCCTGCGGACCGCCGTCATCGACGCGCTCCCTGAAGCGGGCGGCCAGATCACCGCCATGTATCCCGAGAAGCAGATCCTCGACGTCGCCGGATTCCCCTCGATCAAGGGCCGCGACCTGGTCGACAACCTGCTGCGCCAAGCGGCGCCGTTCGAACCGGCGTACCTGCTCGGACGCCAGGCCTGCAAGCTCGAGCACCGCGACGGCGCCCCCGTCCTGGAGCTTGCCGACGGGGAGCGGATCGAGGCCGGAGCGGTGCTCATCACCGGCGGCCTCGGCAGCTTCTCGCCCCGGCCGCTGCCCGCCGCCGAGGACTTCCACGGCGCGGGGCTCGTCTACTTCGTCCCCGAACTCGCCGCCCACGCCGGGCAGGACGTGGTCATCGTCGGCGGCGGCGACTCCGCGTTCGACTGGGCGCTGGCCCTCCACGGCATCGCCCGCAGCACCACGATCGTGCACCGCCGCGAGAAGTTCCGCGCCCACCAGGCCACCGTGGACCGGGTGCGGGACCTCGGCGTGCCCGTCATCGTCAACGCCCAGGTCACCGCGGTCCACGGCACCGAGCAGGTCGACGGCGTCACCGTCGACGTGAAAGACCAAGGGCCGCAAGAGTTCCCGGCCGACGCGATCGTGGCGGCCCTCGGCTTCACCGCCGACCTCGGCCCGCTGGGGGAGTGGGGACTCGACCTCGACCGCCGCTGTATCGCCGTCGACTCCACGATGGCCACCAACCTGCCGCGCGTCTACGCCGCGGGCGACATCGCCGCCTACCCCGGCAAGGTCAAGCTCATCGCGACGGGCTTCGGCGAGGCCGCGACCGCGGTGAACAACGCCGCCGTCGCGATCGACCCCGAAGCCCACCTCTTCCCTGGACACTCGAGCGAGCAACCGTGATCCCTTGTGGCACAACCGATCTGAGCATTCCACACGGGACTAACGTGATGTACTGACGGGTATCGCGCCGAGGGCTCCGAACCGAGTCATACTATGCGGAGATGCTTGCCATGACCGTCGCCGACGGCCGCCTCACCGCCGCCCAGGTGCCCGAACCCGCGCCCGGCCCCGATGAAGTCCTCATCGAGGTCGCCGCCGCCGGCGTCAACCGCGCCGACCTCCTCCAGACCGCCGGCCACTACCCGCCGCCGCCAGGTGCGCCCGCCTGGCCCGGCCTCGAGGTCTCCGGCACGATCGTCAACGTCGGCAGCGACGACAACGCCTCCTTCCTCGGCGCCGAAGTGTGCGCCCTGCTCCCCGGCGGCGGCTACGCCCAGTACGTCACTGTCGACGCCGGACTCGTGCTCCCCAAGCCCGAGAACGTGAGCCTCGTCGACGCGGCCGGCCTGCCCGAGGTCGCCGCCACCGTCTACTCCAACCTGGGATACCTCCTCGACGGCGACCCCGACCGCAAACGGCGTGTGCTCGTCCACGGCGGCGCGGGCGGCATCGGCACCTTCGCGGTCCAGTTCGCCAAGAAGCTCGCCGCGGCCGAGACCTGGACGACCGCGCGCACCGAGTGGACCCAGAAGCTGCAGGAGCTCGGCGCCGACCGGGTCATCGACTACCGCAGCGAGGACTTCGCGGCGCTGTGCATGGAAGCGGGCGGCGCGGACGCCATCCTCGACGTCATCGGCGCGGCCTACTTCGAGCCGAACCTCAAGGCCCTCGCCCAGGACGGGCGGCTCGCGATCATCGGCCTGCAGCAGGGCAACGCCGCCCAGATCCACCTCGGGGGACTGCTCGCCAAGCGCGCCACCATCACCGGCACGACCCTCCGCGCCCGCCCCCTCGACCAGCGCCGCCAGATCATCGCCGAGACCTTCGAGCGCGTCTGGCCCGCCCTCGACACCGGCGAGATCGAACCGGTCGTCACCACCCGCCTCCCGCTCGGCGAAGCCGCCGAAGCCCACCGCCTCATGGGCGCGGGCGGCCACTTCGGCAAGATCGTCCTCACCGTCAAGTAGGCGAGTCGGCGACCCTTGATGTCGGGGGCGCTTCGCGATGCCCGATTTACGGAGACCCTCCGTGACACGCCGAAAAGCGCCCGCCGCCGTCCTGAGAGGACGGCGGCGGGCGCTTCTCGTTCGCTACTTCTCGCAGCAGCCGTGGCAGCAGGCCTCGCCGGCGCACTGGCACGCGTCGTCATTGCAGCAGTTGCAGCACTCGTCGGCCATCATCACTTGCACTCACCTCCCACGGCACTGTTCGGGGGACACCAGTTCTCGGGCAGCGGCGGGTCGCAGGTGCCCGCGTCGACCGCGCGCAGCATGTCCGTCAGCTGGCTCCGCAACCCCTCGAGCCGCACGATCTCGGCCGTGATCTCGCCGATGCGCCGCTCCAGGTGCTGCCCGGCCGGCTCGCACGGGCACGAGCCCGTGTCGCGCACCGCCAGCAGGTCCGCGATGTCGGCCAGGCGCAGCCCGGCGCGCTGGCAGGCCCGGATGAACCGGGCCCGGTCGAGCGCGTCGGCCCCGTATCGGCGGTACCCGGCCGCGCTGCGCTCGGGCGCGGGGAACAGGCCCTCGCGCTCCCAGTGGCGGA
The DNA here is from genome assembly GCF_017592475.1 of Glycomyces niveus. Classification (GTDB taxonomy): domain Bacteria; phylum Actinomycetota; class Actinomycetes; order Mycobacteriales; family Micromonosporaceae; genus Glycomyces; species Glycomyces niveus. The sequence goes on from NZ_JAGFNP010000001.1 coordinate 424,672, forward strand.
TGGCGTCGGACGAGACGCCCACCTCCTCGGCGAGCTTCCCGACGGTCAGAGTCATGGTTGCCGCAGTCATGCCTCGACGGTAAACCTTGGTGCCGGGACCAAGGTCAAGCCCGAGCGCGAAGTTATTTCCAACGCGCTCACGTCGCGACTAATGCGATGGAGCCCACCGACCCGCGGCTACTACGATTGACCTGAATATCCACTGGCGGCACTCGCCGCCGAGCACCGAACGAGGAGAACCGTGGCATCCGCAGCGCCGAACCACAGCAGCCCAGCCGGTCCTGAGAAGAGCTCAGGCGAACCGCTGTGGGTGACTGCCGGCACCACGTGCGCTGCAGCGGTGGCCGAGGCCGGTCTCCCCGTGAACGGGCCGAACGCAATCGTCGTCGTCCGCGACGCCGAGGGCCAGCTGCGCGACCTGTCGTGGGCGCCCGAGGCGGACACCAAGGTCGAGCCCGTGGCGCTGAACAGCCCGGACGGGCTCAACGTGATGCGCCACTCCGCCGCGCACGTGATGGCGCAGGCGGTGCAGGAGCTGCATGAGGCCAAGCTCGGCATCGGCCCGCCGATCACCGACGGCTTCTACTACGACTTCGACGTGGCCGAGCCGTTCAACCCGGACGACCTCAAGGCCGTCGAGAAGCGCATGCTCCAGATCATCAAGCAGGGGCAGACCTTCCACCGCCGCAAGTACGCCTCCCTCGACGAGGCCCGCGCCGAGCTCGCGCACGAGCCGTACAAGCTCGAGCTCATCGAGACCAAGGGTGAGGGCACCGACGCCGACGAGGTCATGGAGGTCGGCGGCGGCGAGCTCACCGCGTACGACAACCACGACCGCAACGGCGAGCGCGTCTGGGGCGACCTGTGCCGCGGCCCGCACTTGCCCTCGACCAAGCTCATCGGCGCCGTCAAGATCATGCGCTCGGCCGCCGCGTACTGGATGGGCTCAGAGAAGAACCCGCAGCTGCAGCGCATCTACGGCACCGCGTGGCCGACCGTGCAGGACCAGAAGGACTACCTCGCGCGCCTCGCCGAGGCAGAGAAACGCGACCACCGCAAGCTCGGGCAGCAGCTCGACCTCTTCTCGTTCCCCGACGAGCTCGGCTCGGGGCTGCCGGTGTTCCACCCCAAGGGCGGCATCATCCGCCACGAGATGGAGTCCTACCTGCGCGAACGCCAGCGCGAGGCCGGATACCAGGTGGTGAACACCCCGCACATCACCAAGGAGCACCTGTTCCACACCTCGGGGCACCTGCCGTACTACGCGGACACCATGTTCCCGCCGATGGAGCTCGAGGGCGCGAACTACTACCTCAAGGCCATGAACTGCCCGATGCACAACCTGGTGTTCCGCTCGCGCGGGCGCTCGTACCGCGAGCTGCCGCTGCGCCTGTCGGAGTTCGGGACCGTGTACCGGTACGAGAAGTCCGGCGTGGTGCACGGCCTGACCCGCGTGCGCGGCCTGACCCAGGACGACGCGCACATCTACTGCACCCAGGAGCAGGCCCCGGGCGAGATCAAGAGCCTCCTGGAGTTCGTGCTGCAGCTGCTGCGCGACTACGGGCTCAACGACTTCTACCTGGAGCTCTCGACCAAGGGCGATTCCGAGAAGTTCATCGGCGACGACGAGCTGTGGGAGACCGCGACCGCGACCCTGCGCCAGGTGGCCGAGGAGTCGGGGCTCGACCTGGTGCCGGACCCGGGCGGGGCGGCGTTCTACGGCCCGAAGATCTCGGTGCAGGCGCGGGACGCGATCGGGCGCACCTGGCAGATGTCGACCATCCAGCTCGACTTCAACCAGCCGGGCCGGTTCAACCTGGAGTACTCGGCGGCGGACGGGACCCGCAAGCAGCCGGTCATGATCCACCGGGCGCTGTTCGGCTCGATCGAGCGGTTCTTCGGCGTGCTGACCGAGCACTACGCGGGCGCGTTCCCGGCGTGGCTGGCCCCGGTGCAGGCCGTGGGCATCCCGGTGCGGGACGAGAACGCGGACTACCTGGAGGCGTTCTTCGGGCGGCTCCGCGCGGCGGGCATCCGCGGCGAGGTCGACCACTCGGACGACCGCATGCAGAAGAAGGTCCGCAACGCGCAGCTGCAGAAGATCCCGTTCATGATCATCGCGGGCGACGACGACCAGAACGCGGGCACCGTGTCCTTCCGCTACCGCGACGGGTCGCAGCGCAACGGCGTCCCGGCCGATGAGGCCATCGCGCACGTCGAGGAGATCGTGAAGTCCCGGGTGAACGAAGGCCCTTCGGCCGCGGCCGAAGCGGCGTAAGCGAACGACGAGAGGCGGCCCGCACCGAACCGGTGCGGGCCGTCAGTCTTTGCCGGTCTCGCCGAGCCAGCGGGCGAGGCGGCCGGCTCGGGCGAGGGCGGTGAGGCGCTGCTCGGTGGCTTCGCGCAGCGCCGGGGTGGTGACGACGATGAGCTGGTCGTTCGAGCGGAGCCGGTCGGCTTTGGCGGGGACGAAGAGCTTGTCGCCGCGCACGATCCCGGCGATGGCGCTGCCTTCGGGGAGGCGGAGCTCGAAGATGCGGATGCCCGCCAGGCCCGAGCCCTTCTGGACGGTGATGGTGAGGACTTCGCCGTCGACCGCGTCGAGCGGCGCGGTCTCGATCTCGACCTCCTGGACGACCGATTCGAGCGCGAGGCCGAGCCGTTTCGCCACCCACGGCAGGGTCGGGCCCTGCAGGAGGGTGAAGACGACGACGAGGACGAACACGATGTCCCACAGCTGCTGCGCGCCGGGCAGTTCCAATGCGCGCGGGATCGTGGCCAGGACGATGGGGATCGCGCCGCGCAGGCCCGCCCACGACAGGAGCACCTGCTCTTTCGCCGTGAACTTGAAGGGCAGCAGGGAGATCCACACCGAGACCGGCCGCGCGAGGAGGGTGAGCACGACGCCGAGGACGAGGCCCGGGACGATGGCGTCGAGCAAGGTCGAGGGCGAGGCGAGCAGGCCGAGCATGACGAACATCCCCAGCTGCGCCATCCAGCCCAGGCCGGTCGCGAACGACTGCGTCGCGGCCCGGTGGGGCAGGCGCGAGTTGCCGAGGACGAGCGCCGCCAGGTACGCCGCGATGAACCCCGACGCGTGCACCGCGCCCGCGGCCGCGAACGCGGCGAGGCCGAGGCTGAAGACCGAGAGGGGGTAGAGGCCCGAGGCGGGCAGTGCGAGCCGCCGCAGGAGCCAGGCCCCGCCGAAGCCGACCGCGACGCCGATCGCCGAGCCGGCCGCGAGCTCCCACACCAGGACCCCGAAGAGCTCCAGCGGGTCCGGGATGCCCGCGGCCGCGGAGAACGCGAGCACCAGGATCACCGCGGGGGCGTCGTTGAACCCCGACTCGGCCTCCAGGGTGCCGCTGAGCCGCTTCGGCAGGCCGATGCCGCGCAGCACCGAGAACACCGCCGCCGCGTCAGTGGAGGCCACGACCGCGCCGAGCGCGAGCGAGAGCTGCCAGTCGAAGCCGAGCAGGAGGTGCGCGCCGAGCGCGGTCACCACGACCGAGACACCGAGGCCGACGGTCGCGAGCATGGCGGCCGGGGCGATCTGCCTGCGGATCGCCTGCCACCGGGTCGAGAGGCCGCCCTCGATGAGGATGAGCGCGAGCGCGAACGTGCCGAGCGCTTGGGCGAGCTCGTAGTCCTCGAAGGGGATGCCCACGCCGCCTTCGCCGAGCACGAGGCCCGCGCCGAGGAACACCAGGAGCGCGGGGAGTCCGAGCCGCTGCGTGGCCCGCAGGGCGGCGACGGAGAGGAGCACGGTGACGCAGCCGATGAGCACTACGAGGTACAGCTGGGGCAACGTCACGTCCGGAGCTTAACCGACACCGCGTGTCACGGTGTTTTCGTCGGGTTTCCAGCACGGGTCCCGCGTGCCCTAGGATCGTCCCGTGGAAGAGCGCGAAGGCGTCGGCGTCCCCGACGGGTACGAGCGGCTGTGGACCCCGCACCGCATGTCCTACATCCAAGGCGAGGGCAAGCCGACCGGCGACGACGCGGACGTCGAGGGCTGCCCGTTCTGCGAGATCCCCAAGCTCGAGGACGCGGACGGCAACATCGTCTTCCGCGCCCAGACCATGTACGTGGTCATGAACAAGTACCCGTACAACAACGGCCACCTCATGGTCGTGCCCTTCCGGCACGTCCCCGACTACACCGACCTCGACGCCGACGAGATCGCCGAGATGGGCGCCCTCACCCAGCGCGCCATGACCGTCCTGCGCGCCGTCATGGGAGCCCACGGGTTCAACATCGGCATGAACCAGGGCCAGGTCGCGGGCGCGGGGATCGCCGGGCACCTGCACCAGCACATCGTCCCGCGCTGGGGCGGGGACGCGAACTTCATGCCGATCATCGGCCGCACCAAGACCCTCCCGCAGCTGCTGAAGGACACCCGCGCGGACCTCGCGGCCGCATGGGAGCGGGTGTGACCGGCCGGACCCCGTTAGAGTCAAGGCAGCGCCCCCCGCCGGCCCGGTCCGGGGGCGGGCGCGCCGCACCCACTTGCCCGAACACCCACTTGGGCCAGCCCAGAAAAACAGGAGACCATGGCGAAGTTCCTTCGGACCTCCGGCCGAGCGGGCGTACGCCGCTACGTCGACGCCGCCGCGAAGCTCCTCATCCGCGTGGGCGTTTCCGCCAACGCCGTCACCGTCGCCGGCACCGCCGTGGTCGTCGGCGCCTCCGTGCTGCTGCTCGCCCCCGGACACCTGCTGGCGGGCCTCATCGTGGTCGCAGCCTCGGTCCTCACCGACATGCTCGACGGCGCGATCGCCCGCGTCAAGGGCACCACGAGCCGCTTCGGCGCCCTCCTCGACTCCACTTGCGACCGCCTCGCCGACGGCGCGATCATGGCCGGCCTGGCCTTCTTCCTGCTCGCGGAGGACCGGGCCCTGGGCGGGGCGCTGGCGCTGTGGGCGCTGATCGCCTCGCAGATGGTCTCGTACGTGAAGGCCCGCGCCGAATCGCTCGGCGCCGAGTGCAATGTGGGCATCGCCGAGCGGCCCGAGCGGCTCATCATCGCCGCCGTCGCGGTGCTCCTGGAGGTGCTGAGCGTGCCGTTCGCGCTGGAGGCCGGGATAGGCCTGCTGGCGGTGCTCGCCTCGATCACGGTGGTGCAGCGGCTCGTGTTCGCGCGGGCGGTGCTGGCCGCGGGCGAGGAGCACGTCGATGTCTGAGCGGCTGACGGAGCTGGCCTACCTGGCCGCGTGGCGCGGCGTGCGGCTGCTGCCCGAGGGCGCGGCGGGCGCGCTGGGGAACCGCTTCGCGGACCGCGCCTTGAAGAAGAACGGGAGGGGCGTGCGCCAGCTGCGCAAGAATCTCGCCCGGGTCGTCGAGGGGGAGCCGGACGAGGCGCTGATGCGCCAGGCGATGCGCTCGTACGCCCGGTACTGGCTCGAGGCGTTCCGGCTGCCGTCGATGAGCACCGCGCAGCTCGAGCGCAAGTTCGAGATGAACGGGTACGAGCCGGTCCACGAGCGCGCGCAGCGGGGCCTCGGTTCGATCGTGGCGCTGCCGCACAGCGGGAACTGGGACTTCGCGGGGGCCTGGGTCGGCGCGGTCGCGAAGGACCGTCTGACGACGGTGGCCGAGCGGCTGAAACCCGAAGGCGTGTACCTGCGGTTCCTGGAGTACCGCGAGTCGCTGGGCATGACGATCATCCCGACTTCCGGAGGCGACCGCAATCCGCAATCGGCCCTTGGGGAGGCGCTCGACGACGGGCACGTGGTGGCGCTCGTCGCCGACCGCGACCTGGGGCGCGGGGGCACCGAGGTGAAGTTCTTCGGCGAGGCCACGACCTTCCCCACAGGGCCCGCGCTGCTGGCGATCCGCAACAAGGTCGAGCTGTTCACTGCCGCGATCCACTACGAGGAGGACCGCGCCGTCTGCCACATCACCGGCCCGGTGGACCTCGGCACCGGCTCGTTCCGCGAGCGGGTCGCGGGCACGACGCAGCGCATGGCCGAGGCCTTCGAGGCCGGCATCCGCGCCCATCCGGCCGACTGGCACATGCTGCAGCGCTTCTGGTCGGCCGACTTCGACGCGCCGCGGGAAGGCGCGGGCTGACATGGGGGACCTGCGGATCGGGATCGTCAGCCCGTACTCCTTCGACGTCCCCGGCGGCGTCCAGTTCCACATCCGCGACCTCGCCGAGACCCTGATCGCCGCCGGGCACGACGTGTCGGTCCTCGCCCCGGCCACCGAGACCGAAGGCCTGCCCGACTTCGTGGTATCCGGCGGCAAGGCCGTCGCCGTGCCCTACAACGGGTCGATCGCGCGGCTCGCGTTCGGGCCGCGCTCGGCCGCGCGCGTGCGCAAATGGTGCGCGGAAGGGGACTTCGACGTCGTCCACGTGCACGAGCCGCTCACGCCGAGCCTCTCGTGCCTGGCGGTCCTCAACGCCCGCTGCCCGGTCGTGGCCACGTTCCACACCGCGATGACCCGCTCGCGCATCCTCGCGGCCGGGAAGCACATGGCGCAGCTGGTGCTCGAAAGCCTCTCGGCGCGGATCGCGGTGAGCCCGTACGCCCGCAAGGTCCAGGTCGAGCACCTGGGCGGCGGCGCGGTCGAGATCCCCAACGGCGTCTCGGTCGCGTTCTACCGCAAGGCCGCACCCCTGCGCGACCGGCCCGAGGGGCCGACCATCGGGTTCATGGGCCGCTACACCGAGCCGCGCAAGGGCTTCCCGATCCTGCGCGACGCGTTCGCCCGGCTCGCGGCGGACCGGCCCGACCTGCACCTGCTCGTCGTCGGCCGCGGCGACCCCGAGGCGGCCGTCGCCGGGCTCGACCCCGACATCGCCCGCCGCATCCGCTTCCTCGGCGCCGTCCCGGACGAGGAGAAGGCCTCGATGCTCGCCGGCGTCGACCTCTACGTCGCCCCCAACACCGGCGGCGAGTCCTTCGGCATGATCCTCACCGAGGCCATGGCCGCCGGGACCTGCGTGCTCGCCTCGGACATCGAGGCGTTCAGCTCGGTCCTCGACGACGGGAACGCGGGGGCCCTGTTCGCCGTCGGCGACGCCGACGACCTCGCCGCGAAGGCCGCGCGACTCCTCGACGACAAGGAACTCCGCACGGCGTACGTCGAACGGGCCAACGAGTGGGTCAAGCGCTACGACTGGCCCGAGGTCGCCGCGCGCCTGCTCGAGGTCTACCGCGCCGCTATCGAAGCGGGCACCGAACGCCGCTGACCCGCAAAACGTGTAGTCGCCTCTTTACTCAGTGTGCACAACGGGTCCATAATGAGGCAGAGGGGCCGCGTAGTCCCGTGCCGGAGCCGCACGCGCGCGGACCCCACGGAGGGCAGTTCGATGGCCGATATCTCTCACCGGGGCGAAGCGATGACCACGCACCCGGACGTCCACGAGATGCGAGCCCGTTACGACAAGATGCTCGGCCGGAGGGACGTGGCGTTCATCGACGCCCCGGTCTTCCTCGTCGGGCTGTACTGCATCATCTCGCCCTGGGTGGTCGGATTCTCGGCCTCACAGGCGGACTTCGCCACGCACAACCTGATCGTCGGCATCGCAGTCGGCCTGCTGGCGCTCGGATTCACGGTGGCACCCGAGCGCATGTACGGCATGAGCTGGGCACTGTGCGCCGTCGGCATCTGGCTGGCCGTCTCGCCATGGGTGCTCATCACCAACCCTGAGACGAGCCTCATCTGGAACAACGTCATCGTCGGCGCCCTGACCTTCCTGCTCGGCCTCATGGCCGCCTGGCAGGTCCGCGGCACCCGCGACACGACACCGCCTCCGGGAGCGGAGCCGATCTAGGAGCACCCGCATACAGCCGCCCGCCACCGGACTTCCGATGGTGGGCGTCTGTACGTAAGATCAGCCCGATGTGGTGGTTGGCTGTGCTCGTGACGATCGTGGCCGTCGTCGGCGCGTACGCGACGTGGACGGTCACCCGCGTCGAACGCCTGCACCGCCGCGCCCGCGCCGCCGAAGGCGCCCTCCTCGCCAAACTCGACGACCGCGCCGAGACCGTCCTCAAATTCGTCGGCAACCCCGGCTTCGAAGAGGTCGTCGCCCTCGCCCTCTCCGTCGTCGCCGTCCCCGCCGACACCCAGCGCCAGCGCGAACTGCGAGAGTACGCCGAGAACGACCTCACCCGCGCCCTCCGCGAACTCGCCGACGACCCCCTCTGGTCCGACGACCTCGACGCCGCCAACCGCCGCGTCGCCCTCGCCCGCCAGATCCACACCGACTTCGTGCGCGACGCCGTCGCCTCCCGCTCCCTCCCCATGTCCGTCGTCCTCCGCCTCCACCACCGCCTGCCCCGTCCCGCGTACTGGGACATCGAGGACCCCGTGCACTGATCGGCCCCGATCGCCCCGTTTGTATCAAGGGGCTTGTGAGGCGGGTCGCGGCGTAGAATCGGCCAGGTCAGACCCCTCTTGGCGCCAGCCAACGACATGCCCTGCAGTTGACGACTACCTCAGATGGAGCCGGGAACCGTGTCAGAGACCCAGAAGACCGAGGCCCAGATCGGGACCGCCCGCGTCAAGCGCGGCATGGCCGACATGCTGAAAGGCGGCGTCATCATGGACGTCGTCACGCCCGATCAGGCCAAGATCGCCGAAGACGCCGGCGCCGTCGCGGTCATGGCGCTCGAGCGCGTCCCCGCCGACATCCGCCGCGAAGGCGGCGTCTCGCGCATGTCCGACCCCGACATGATCGACGGCATCATCGAGGCCGTCTCGATCCCCGTCATGGCCAAGGCCCGCATCGGCCACTTCACCGAAGCCGCCGTCCTCGAGTCCCTCGGCGTCGACTACGTGGACGAGTCCGAGGTCCTCACCCCCGCCGACGAGGCCAACCACATCGACAAGTGGCAGTACAACGTGCCGTTCGTCTGCGGCGCGACCAACCTCGGCGAGGCCCTGCGCCGCATCGCCGAAGGCGCGGCCATGATCCGCTCCAAGGGCGAGGCCGGCACCGGCAACGTCGTCGAGGCCACCCGCCACATGCGCCAGATCCGCCAGGACATCGGCAAGCTCACCACCCTCGACTCCACCGAGCTCTACGCCGCCGCCAAGGAACTCCGCGCCCCCTACGAGCTCGTCGCCGAGGTCGCCCAGCTCGGCAAACTCCCCGTCGTGCTCTTCACCGCCGGCGGCATCGCCACTCCCGCCGACGCGGCCATGATGATGCAGCTCGGCGCCGAAGGCGTCTTCGTCGGCTCCGGCATCTTCAAGTCCGGCGACCCGGCCAAGCGCGCCGCCGCCATCGTCAAGGCCACCGCCTTCTACGACGACCCGAAGGTCATCGCCGAGGTCTCCCGCGGCCTGGGCGAGGCCATGGTCGGCATCAACGTCGACACCCTCCCCGAGGAGCAGAAGCTCGCCAAGCGCGGCTGGTAGCACTGCAATGGAAAGGGCCGGGGCGGCGACGCCCCGGCCCTTTCCATTGCGTCCTAAGGCTTTCCGAGCTCGAAGACCGACCCGCCCGTGGCGTTCACGCCGACGCAGTAGTTCGAGTACTCCCGCTCGAACACCACGAAGTCGCCGTCCCAGACCCCGACCGCCCGGAGCACCACCGGGTCGTGCTCCTTGGTGCACAACGCGTCCGCGGCAGGCTCGAGCGCATCGAAGTCGCCCTCGGCCATCGTCAGCTGCGCGCAGGCGTCGACGCCCTTGCTGTGCCCGGCCCCGCTGGGGCACGCCAGCAGCGCGCCGTTGGTGAGACCCCGGCGTTCGACCTCAAGGAACAGGAGCCCCGAGGCGCTGCCGCCGATGCCAGGATCGACCGGGACGGGCTGGTCCTGCGGGAACGAGGTCGCCTGGGCCGGAGCGGCACTCGCGGCGACGATGGCGGCGGCCGCGAGGGCGCCGACGACGAGCTGCTTCATGCGCCGATCCTAAGGACCCGAAGGCGTCCGATCCCGCTTTGACACGCTTTAGGCTGGGGCCATGAACGAAAGCGACCTCGATCAGCTCCCCACCGCCGACCTCCAGCACCGCGCGTTCGCGCTGGCGCGCGAGCGCCGTGACTGGCGGTTCTTCATCGACCTGTTCCGGCACACCCCGACCGCGCTCGACTCCGAGGACCTCGACCCCGACGTGGCCGAGATCGGGGTGGCGATCGACGACCTGCTCGGCATGTGGCGCGAGGCCACCCAGGGGGACTGGGGCTCGGCCGAACCGCTCGCGCGGGCGGCCTTCATCGACTACATCCAGCGGCACGGCGGCGCGCCGGCGTCCTAGTCTTCGGCGCGCTTGGCGGACTTGCTGAGCCAGTACCTGATGTCGCTGGCGAAGAGCCACCACAGGGACAGCACGGAGGCGAACACCCACGGCGCGACGACGAGTCCGACCCCGATCGACATGAGCATGCCGATGACGAACAGGATCGCGGTGGCGGCCACGGCCGACCAGCGGACCGCCTTGAGGCGGGACTTGAACCGGATCGCGCACAGGGCGGCCACGATCGAGGCGATGATCGTGACGCCGGCGATCGTCAGGTAGACGGCCAGGAAGCTGCTGCTCTGGTAGTAGTCGAAGTCGCCCTGGGCGGTGCCGGTGGGCCCGAGGAAGTCGGGGTCCCGGTAGTTCTCCTCGATGTCCGCGAGGCTCACGGAGCGGGCGCTGAGGGTGGTCACGGCCACCAGGTTGCCCGCGAGCACACCGGAGACCACCTGCACCCACATCGCGATCTGCAGCCGCAGGAGCTTCTTGCGGGGCATCTCGTCCTCGCCGTCGGCGTCCTTGTCGGGCGGGACGGGGCCCTTGTCGCGGCCGAAGTTCGGTTGCGGAAGCATTATGTGGCCTTTCAGCGGTGGCTGGCTGGGGCGCCCGTCGGGCGCCGCCCGCTAGTGGTTGAACCAGCGGCGGGCGAAGCGCTCGGTAAGCGTTCCCAAGATCGTAATCGGCACGATGGCGAGGCCGATGCAGAGCGCCCAGTAGAGGCCGCCGGTGAACAGCAGCCAGCCGAGGCCGACGAGCGCGGCGGCCTGGACGAGCAGGATGAGCACCCACAGGACCCGCCACTGGAAGCGCAGGAGGGCGATGGCGAGCACCAGGAACAGCGCGAGCCCGCCGAGGCCGACGGCGGCGCGGTAGACGTCGTGCACGGCGGCCGGGGGCACGAAGTCCTTGGCCTGGTGGTGCAGGAGCACGATGAGGCCGCCCGCGACCAGGGCGATCGCCGCTTCAATCCACATGGTGTTGCGTCCGGCCCGGACGGCGCGGGGCATCGGGTTGCGCTTCGAGGTCTTGGCCATCTTGTTCTTACTCCCGGGCATGAAGGGGTGCGTCACGTTCGATCGCAGACTTTAACGGATCGTCGCCTCTCGGCCGAGTTCAGCCCGGATTCGGTCACAGCCCCGATCGGGCAGGTAGGCACGGGGGCGAACCCGAATTACGCTTGTCGCGCCCGATGATCCGCGACTTTTGGAGTTCTTTGATGACCGTTGTGCCCACGATCGGCGTGCTCGCCCTGCAAGGCGACGTGGTCGACCACATGCGCGCGCTCGAGGCCGCGGGCGCCCGGGCCGTGCCGGTGCGCCGCGAGTCGGAGCTCGACGCCGTCGAGGGCCTGGTGATCCCCGGCGGGGAATCGACCACGATGAGCAAGCTGCTGCAGATCTTCGACCTGTTCGAGCCGGTGCGGAAGCGGCTCGACGCCGGGCTGCCGGTGTTCGGGTCGTGCGCGGGCATGATCATGCTCGCCGACGAGGTGCTCGACGGCCGCGCCGACCAGCGCTCGTTCGGCGCCATCCCGATGACGGTGCGCCGCAACGCCTTCGGCCGCCAAGTGGACTCGTTCGAGACCGAGATCGGCATCGACGGCATTGAGGGCGAGCCGTTCCGCGCGGTGTTCATCCGCGCCCCTTGGGTGGAGCGGGTCGGCGCGGGCGTCCAGGTCCTGGCGAGGGTTCCGGCAGGGGCCGCCGACAGCGGCGCAGGGGCGGGGGAGGAGCAGGGCGGTAGGATCGTCGCCGTACGTGCGGGCGCTTGCCTGGCCACCTCCTTCCACCCGGAGGTGACCCCTGACGCGCGGGTGCACGAGTACTTCGTGGGAATGGTCCGAGGCGCAGACGCCGGACCGGTCGAGTAAGAGGAACGAGGAACGCCGGTATGAGTGGCCACTCCAAGTGGGCGACGACCAAGCACAAGAAGGCCGCGATCGACGCCAAGCGGGGCAAGATCTTCGCGAAGCTCATCAAGAACATCGAGGTCGCGGCGCGCACCGGCGGTCCCGACCCGACGGGCAACCCGACGCTCTTCGACGCGATCCAGAAGGCCAAGAAGAGCTCGGTCCCCAATGACAACATCGACCGCGCGGTCAAGCGCGGCGGCGGCCTCGACGGCGGCGGCGTCGACTACGAGACCCTGATGTACGAAGGCTACGCGCCGGGCGGCGTGGCGGTGCTCATCGAGTGCCTGACCGACAACCGCAACCGCGCCGCGGCCGAGGTCCGCGTGGCGCTGACGCGCAACGGCGGCTCGCTCGGCGAGGCCGGCTCGGTCGGGTACATGTTCTCCCGCAAGGGCACGGTCATCGTGTCCCCCAACGAGAAGCTGACCGAGGACGACATTCTCATGGCGGTCCTCGACGCCGGAGCCGAAGAGGTCAACGACCTCGGCGAGGGCGGCTTCGAGGTGCTGTGCGAGCCGACCGACCTCGTCGCGGTCCGCACCGCCCTGCAGGACGCGGGGATCGACTACGACTCCGCCGAGGCGGGCTTCGTGGCCTCCACGAACATCGAGGTCGACGCAGAGGGCGCCCGCAAGGTGATCCGCGTGGTCGACGCCCTGGAGGACTCGGACGAGGTCCAGAACGTGTGGACCAACGCCGACATCTCAGACGAGGTGCTGGCGCAGCTCGACGCCGAATAGACATCACCGCACGAAAGGCCCGGAACGCCGCGCGTTCCGGGCCTTTCGCCTGATCAATGGGGTTTAGGCCACGTCCGGGCGGGCACCTCCGGACCGTGGGAGACGTGAGGTTCGCCGACAGGCGGGACGCCGGCAGGGCGCTGGCGCTCCGGCTCGTCGACGACTACTACGGCCGCGACGACCTGCTGGTGCTCGGGCTTCCGCGCGGCGGGGTGCCCGTGGCCTACGAGGTCGCGGCGGCCCTCGAAGCGCCCCTGGACGTGTTCACGGTCCGCAAGATCGGCGTGCCCGGCCGCGAGGAGCTGGCGATGGGCGCGGTCGCCTCCGGCGGTGCGGTGGTGATGAACTACGAGGTCGCGGACATGATCGACATCGCGCCGCGGGACTTCGACGAGGCCGCCGAGCGCGCGCTCGCCGAGCTCGCGCGCCGCGAGGAGGTCTACACGAAGGGCCGTCCGCCGCTGCGGCCCGAAGGCAAGACGGTGATGCTGGTCGACGACGGCTTGGCCACCGGGTCCACGATGCGCGCGGCCGTGCGGGCCGTCTCGGAGCTGGGCCCCGAACGCGTGGTCGTCGCGGTGCCGTGCGCGCCGAGCTCGGCCTGCCGGGAGCTGGCTGCGATGGTCGACGACCTGGTGTGCGTGTCGAGCCCGGCCTGGTTCCAGGCGGTGGGGCAGTGCTACCAGCGGTTCGACCAGACCAGCGACGAAGAGGTGGGCGAGCTCCTGGCGGCGGCCGCGGACCGCCCCTAGCGCAGGTGCTCGCTGAACCAGTCGGCCGCGAGGTCGGCGGCGGCCTCCAGCGTGCCGGGCTCCTCGAACAGGTGGCTCGCGCCCGGGACCACCGCCAGGCGGTTCGGACCGCCGAGCAGCGCCTGCGCCTCCCGGTTCAGGTCGAGCACGACCATGTCCGCGCCGCCCACGACGAACAGGGTCGGCGCGGTCACCTCCGGCAGCCGCTCGCGGGCCAGGTCCGGCCTGCCACCGCGCGAGACCACGGCCGCGATCCCCGAATCCGGTTCGGCCGCGGCCCACAGTGCCGCCCCGGCCCCGGTGCTGGCGCCGAAGCAGCCGATCGGCAGGCCCGCGGCCTCGTCCCGCTCACGCAGCCAGCCGATCGCCCCCGCCAATCGCCCGGCGAGCAGCGGAATGTCGAAGACGTTCGCGCGGTCGGCTGCTTCGGCATCGGTGAGCAGGTCGAACAGCAGCGTGCCCAGGCCTGATCCCCGCAGCCGTCCGGCTACGAACCGGTTGCGCGGGCTCAGGCGGCTCGACCCCGAGCCGTGCGCGAACACCACCACGCCGGTGGCGTCCGCGGGCACGTCCAGGTCGGCGGTGAGCCTGACCGGGCCGAGCGGGATGCTCGTCATGCGCCCGGGGTACCCGCGCCGCCGCGGGGAAACGCGCGCGAAAGGCCCGGAGCGAACGCTCCGGGCCCCTCGCGCCTGCGCCGCTATGCGAGGGCGGGTTCCTTGCGGTACACCGCGATCGTCCACACCACCGCGGCCGCCGTGGCGACCGCGTACACGGCGATGCCGATCGTCATGTTCGCGAGGGTCACGCCGCCGATCGTGGCCAGCGCCGGCATCGCGCCGCCCGCGCCCATCTGGGTCGCGCCCATGAACGCCGAGGCGGTGCCGGCGATCTGCGGCGGCTGAGAGGACATCGCGGCCGCGCCGGCGTTGGGGAAGACCACGCCGCAGCCGAACATCATGAGCACGATCCCGGCCGGGACGGTCCACAGGTTCGCGGCGTCGGCGAACTGGACGCCGGCCATCCACGCGACGCCCGCGAGGGAGATCGCCATGCCGGCGACCATGCGCTGGTGCGAGGCGCTGCGGTCGATCATGAACATGTTGGCCTGGTTCCCGGCGAGCAGCGCGAGCGTGCCGACCGCGAACAGCAGCGAGAAGAAGCCCGCCGAGGCGCCGAGCTCCTGCTGCGAGATGAAGCTGAACGTCGAGACGTACGTGAACAGCATCGAGAAGTTCATGATGACCACGAGCGTGGGCGCGATGAAGCGGGCATCGCGCACGAGGGTGCCGAGGGACGCGGCGAACTCGCGCCCGCCCATCGCGCGGCGCTCCTGCGCCGGGAGGCTCTCGGGCAGGAACTTCCACACCAGGAACGTGGTCAGAACCGACAGGGCGGCCATGAACACGAACACGGTCTGCCAGGGGCCGAAGCGGATGAGCTGCGCGCCGACGACCGGTCCGAGCATCGGCGCGAGCATCGTGACGAACATCATCTTCGCGGTGAAACGGGTCATGTCGTCGCCCGCGAAGTGGTCGCGGATGACCGCGCGGGCGACCACGACCCCGGCCGCGCCGCTGAGACCCTGGATGAAGCGCATGGCGATGAGCAGGTCGGCGCTCTGGGCCACGGTGCACACCAGCGAGGTGACGGTGAAGACCATCATGCCGATGAGCAGGGGCTTGCGCCGACCGATGCGGTCCGAGAGCGGGCCGATGAAGGCCTGCCCGAGGCCCATGCCGACCATCATCGACGTCAGCGTGAGCTGGATGCGGCTTTCGGGGGTGCCGAGGGCGTCGGCCATCGCGGGGAAGGCCGGGAGGTAGAGGTCGATCGCGATCGGCGCGGTCGCCGACAGCGCGCCGAGCACGAACACCATCGTGGCGATGAAGCGTCGCGAGTGTCCGGGCGCGGCGACCGGCGGTATGAAGGCAGCAGCAGACACAGTTGGTCCCAACAGGTTTCGCGGAGCGGAGAAGGACAGCGGGGCGCCGGACCCGCAGCCCGCGCTTCTCGCCGATGGGAGGCGGGCGCGACCGGTCCGGCCGTCTACAAGCCAAGCACGTTACTAGCCGAGCGGCAAGTGGTTTATGGGCTAGGCCACCGGTCCGATTTCCGACCGATGACAGTCAGCCCGCACCGGCCCCGCCGACGTGCTTCGGGCGGAACGTCAGTCCGGCCGGATAAGCTGACGCGAATCCAGCTGGAGGAGGAACGCGTGCGCGTCATGGGGATCGACCCGGGCCTGACCCGGTGCGGCGTCGGGATCGTCGACGGCCGCCCCGGCGCACCGGGCACCATGGTCGCCGTCGGCGTCGTGCGCACCGATCCCGAAGCGCCCCTTGCGGACCGGCTCCTCGCCCTCGACGACGGGCTGCGCGCCTACCTCGAGGAGCACCAGCCTGAGGCCGTCGCCGTCGAACGCGTCTTCAGCCAGCACAATGTGGCCAGTGTCATCGGCACCGCCCAGGCCTCCGGCATCGCGCTCCTCGCCGGCGCCCGCCTCGGCCTGCCCACCGCCACCTACACACCGTCCGAAGTGAAGTCCGCCGTGTGCGGCAACGGCACCGCCGACAAGCGCCAGGTCACCTCCATGGTCACCCGCATCCTCCGCCTCAAGGAGGCGCCGAAGCCCGCCGATGCGGCCGACGCCCTCGCCATCGCCATCTGCCACCTGTGGCGAGGCGGCGTCAAAGCCCGGATCAGTGCTGCTCTCAAGGACAGTGCGGCCGTCAGCAAGGAGAGCGCCCGATGATCGCCCAGCTCACCGGCACCGTCGCCGCCGTCGGCGAGTCCTACGCCGTCGTCGACGTCCAAGGCGTCGGCTACGCCGTGCACGCCGGCGCGCACACCCTCGCCAACCTCAAGGTCGGCTCGCAGGCCGTCCTCGCCATCTCCACCATCGTGCGCGAAGACTCGATCACCCTGCACGGCTTCAACACCGCCGACGAACGCGACCTGTTCGAACTGCTCCAGAACGCCCAGAAGATCGGCCCGCGCATCGCCCGCGACGCCGTCGAAGTGCTCCGTCCCGACGCGATCCGCCGCGCCATCGCCACCGGCGACACCGCCACCCTCACCCGCATCCCCGGCGTCGGCCAGAAGAGCGCCGAGCGCATCGTCCTCGACCTCGCCGACAAGATCGGCCCCGTCGACCTCGGCGCCGTCCCCAAACAGGCCGGCGGCCGCCCCGGCGGCTGGCGAACCCAGGTCAGCCAAGGCCTCCAAGCCCTCGGCTGGTCCGCGAAGGAAGCCGAGACCGCCATCGAGAAGCTCGACGCCGAAGGCGCCGACGGCACCGACGTGCCCTCCCTCCTCAAGCAGGCCATCCGACTCCTCGGAAAGCGATAGGGCATGGAACGACCCGACGACTACACCGCCGCCGAGTGGGACGCCGCCCTCACCGCCGCCGAGGCCACCGAACTCGACCGCCTCGCCGAAGAGGGCATCCGCCCCGGCAAGCTCGACGACGTCATCGGCCAGACCCGCGTCCGCGAGCAGATCAGCCTGCTCCTCGAAGGCGCCCGGCGCCGCGGATCCTCACCCGACCACCTCCTGCTCTCCGGCCCGCCCGGCCTCGGCAAGACCACCCTCGCCATGATCGTCGCCGCCGAACTCGGCGTCGGCCTCCGCCAGACCTCCGGCCCCGCCATCGAGCGATCCGGCGACCTCGCCGCCATCCTCACCAGCCTCGGCCCGAACGAAGTCCTATTCATCGACGAGATCCACCGCATCGCCCGCCCCGCCGAAGAACTCCTCTACACCGCCATGGAGGACTTCCGCGTCGACGTCATCGTCGGCAAAGGCCCCGGCGCCACCGCCATCCCCCTCGAACTCGAACCCTTCACCCTCGTCGGCGCCACCACCCGCGCCGGGCTCCTCACCGGGCCCCTGCGCGACCGCTTCGGCTTCCTCGGCCAGCTCGAGTTCTACAACGACGCCGAACTCGAAGCCATCGTCACCCGCTCCGCCGGCATCCTCGACGTCGCCATCGCCCCCGCCGGCGCCGCCGAGATCGCCGGACGCTCCCGCGGCACCCCCCGCATCGCCAACCGCCTCCTGCGCCGCGTCCGCGACTTCGCCCAGGTCCGCGCCGACGGCGTCATCACCAAGACCGTCGCCGCCGACGCCCTCGCCCTCTACGACGTCGACGAACTCGGCCTCGACCGCCTCGACCGCGCCGTGCTCCGCGCCCTCACCGGCACCTTCAACGGCGGACCCGTCGGCCTCACCACCCTCGCCGTCGCCGTCGGCGAGCAGCCCGACACCGTCGAAGAGGTGTGCGAACCCTTCCTCGTCCGCGCCGGCCTCCTCGCCCGCACCCCCCGAGGCCGCGTCGCCACCGCCGCCGCCTGGCACCACCTGGGACTCAACCCCCCGAGCGCCGAAGGGCTCTTCGGCAGCGGCGACGCGTAGGGTGGGCCATAGGGGGGACGGAGCGTCACGCCCGTCGGGATAGACTCCGCCCACGTCACCCACCGACGACGAAAACGGCATCTACGAAAGGCACCATCGTGCTCGCATCCGCAGACGTCCTCGCGCAAAGCGCCGGCGGCTCGAACATCACGTTCCTCATCATGATCGTGGGCTTCATCGCCCTCATGTACTTCGTGATGATCCGCCCCCAGCGCAAGCGCCAGCGCGAGCAGCAGGACATGCAGAACAACGTCGCCCCCGGTGCCCGCGTCATGACCATCGGCGGCCTCTACGGCACCGTCGTCGACTCCGACGACGAGACCGTCACCCTCGAGGCCAGCGACGAGACCTTCCTGGTCTTCGCCCGCCAGGCCATCGCCAAGGTCGTCACCCCCGCCGAGACCCCCGAGTCCGACGAGACCGAGGAAGTGCCCGCCGCCGAGGAGATCAGCGACGCCGACGCCACCCTCTCCGACGAAGACCTCGACAAGCTCCGCGCCAGCGACGACGACAAGGGCGAGGACGACAAGGGCAAGCACGCGGGCAACCCCGACCGCAAGGAGTACTAGGGACTTCACCCCCTAGGCCCTGCACCGCGTTTGCGGCACCCGTCCTAGAATGAGCCCCGCCGAGGGTACGTGTGCGAGAGCACAGCCGCGGCGCGCACCCCGCGCGCCGGCGGCGCGTCCTCGCGCCCGCCCCTATTCGAGTTCTGAGGAAGAGACCGACCATTGGCTTCAGTAACGGGCGCTGACCGCCCACGGAAGAAGATCCAGCGCAAGCGCCTGCCAGTCGCCCCCTACTTCGTGGCGCTGCTCCTGGTGCTCGCGATCCTGTGGGTCGCCGCGCTGGCGGGCTCCGGATGGAAGTTCCCCACGCCGAAGCTCGGTCTCGACCTGCAAGGCGGCCTGTCGATGACGCTCACCGCCTACCAGCAGGGGAGCGAAGAGCCCCCCTCGGCCGAGACCATGGAGCAGGCCCGCCAGATCATCGAGGGCCGCGTCAACTCCACGGGCGTCTCCGAGCCCGAGGTGTACGTCGAGGGCACCGAGAACATCGTCGTGAACGTCGCGGGCGACGACATCGACGAGCAGGCCCTGCGCGACGTGGGCGCCCCCGCGGAGCTGCGGTTCCGCATCGTCACCAACTCCGTCGCCGACACCTCGAAGCTCGAGGACGCCCTCGCCGAGGAGACGCCGACCGAGGAGCCCACCGACGGCGCGTCCGAGACGCCCACCGCCGAGTCCTCCGAGGCCCCCGCCGACGACGCCGCCACCGAGACGCCGTCCGAGGACGCGAGCGAGGAAGGCACCGGCAACGGCCAGGCGGCCACCACCGACGAGGTCGCCGAGACCCTCGACGACGTGTGGGCCAAGGTCGGCCCCGACGCCGCGGCCGCCGCCCAGGCGCTCACCGCCGCCCCCGACGAGGCCACCAGCCTCATCCTGGAGCCCTTCGGCACCCTCAAGCCCGAAGAGGTCGCGCTCCTGCCCGCGACCGTCCAGTTCTACCTCCCGCAGGTCACCTGCGAGACCCTCGACGCGCGCCCGCCGGGCGCCGTGCAGCAGGCCGACATCGAGGTCACCGCGTGCTCGGCCCCCGAGGCCGCCTCGGCCGACCAGCCGGACCTGACGTTCCAGTACAAGTACCTGCTGCAGCCGGCCACCGTGCTCGGCTCGGACGTCACCTCCGCCGACGTCGGCACCGACCAGGCGAACCTCAACCAGTTCGTCGTCAACGTGCAGTTCTCCGCTGAAGGCGCCGACAAGTGGAGCGCCCTCACCACCCAGAACCTGCAGTCGCAGGTCGCGATCGTCCTCGACAACGAGGTCGTCAGCGCCCCGACGATCCAAGAGGTCTCCTCGAACTCCACCCAGATCTCCGGCGAGTTCACCGCGGCCGAGGCCAACCAGCTGGCCGACCAGCTCAACTTCGGCTCGCTGCCCACGAACTTCGTGGTCCAGACCGTCAACGAGGTCACCGCGACCCTCGGCGTGGACCAGCTCGAGGCCGGCGTGTTCGCCATGGCCCTCGGCCTGCTCCTGGTCATCATCTACTGCTTCGTCTACTACCGCGTGATCGGCTTCGTGGTCCTCGGCAGCCTCGTCGTGGCCGCCGCGATCCTCTACCCGACCGTGTCGCTCCTGGGCTCCCAGATCGGGTTCACCATGACCCTCGCGGGCATCGCGGGCTTCGTGGTCGCGGTCGGCATCACCGCGGACTCGTTCGTCGTCTACTTCGAACGGATAAAGGAGGAGATGGCCGGGGGCCGGTCCGTGCGCTCGGCCGTCCCGCGCGCGTGGGTCCGCGCCCGCCGCACCATCCTCTCCGCCAGCGCCGTCTCGATGATCTCCGCCGTGGTCCTGTACATCCTGGCCATCGGACCGGTCCGGGGCTTCGCGTTCACGCTCGGCCTGTCGACCCTCGTCGACCTCCTCGTCGTGTTCGTGTTCACCCACCCGATGGCGGAATGGCTGTCGAGGGGCCGCGTCCTGACCAACGTCCACCTCTCGGGGCTCCACTCCAAGGCGACCCCCGCCACCGGCGATGCGGCCGCGAAGGCCTAAGGAGAACCGATGAGCACCAACGAGAAGCGCCTCAACGTCTTCAGCCAGCTGTACCGCGGCGAGACGGACTTCCAGTTCGTCGCGCACCGCAAGAAGTTCTACATCGCCTCCGGCGTGATCATCGCGGCCCTCGCGGTCGTCATGCTCGTCAAGGGCTTCGTCCTCGGCATCGACTTCGCGGGCGGCGTCCAGTACAACGTGCCCGCAGGGCAGACCGAGGCGACGCTCGAGCAGGTCGAGGGCGCGGCGGCCGACGCCGGCGCCGACGTGGCCAGCGGCCAGGTCATCGGCTCGGGCGAGGACCGCTCCTACATCGTCCGCATCGGCGAGCTCAGCACCGACGAGGCCGCCTCGATCCGCGAGGCCATCGCCGCCGAAGCGGGCGTGGGCAGCGACTCGATCTCGGTCTCCGAGGTCTCCGCCACGTGGGGCGAGTCGGTCTCCCGCCAGGCCCTGATCGCGCTCGCGGTCTTCCTGGTCCTGGTGGCCGTGTTCATCTGGGTGCGGTTCGAGCGGCGCATGGCGATCGCCGCGATCGCCGCGCTCATCCACGACCTCGTGCTGACGGCGGGCATCTACGCCCTGGTCGGCTTCGAGATCACGCCGTCCACGATCGTCGGCATGCTGACGATCCTCGGCTACTCGCTGTACGACACGGTGGTGGTCTTCGACAAGGTCCAGGAGAACACGGCGCAGCTGCTGCAGACGCGCTCCAAGACCTTCGCCGAGGGCGTCAACGACGCGATCAACCAGACCCTCATGCGCTCGATCAACACCTCGCTCATCGGCGTGCTGCCGGTGGCCGCGCTGCTGTTCGTCGGTGTGGGCCTGCTGGGCGTCGGCACGTTGAAGGACCTCGCGCTGGTGCTGTTCGTGGGCATGATCGTGGGCGCGTACTCCTCGATCTTCCTGGCCGCCCCGTGGGTGGTCGACATGGCCGAGCGCGGCGCGGTCTACAAGCGCCACAATCAGAAGGTGGCGAACAAGCGCGCCGGCCTGGAGGACGAGCCCGCCCGCAAGCCCGCGAAGGCCGCCGAGTCCGACGAGGACGACGACCGTCTCGTGCTCGCCAAGAGCGACGACCTCCCGGTGGAGCTGCTGGAGGAGCCTGAGAAGGCCGCCAGCGGCTCGGGTCCGCGTTCGGGCGGTTCCGCGAAGAAGCGCAAGCGCCGCTAAGGCGTGGACATGAAGCGGCGGGCGGACCGGTCGGTCCGCCCGCCGCTTCGTGCTGGCTGGCTCGTCGTGAACCTGCGGCCGAGACCGCGAACTGCTAGGAGCGCTTGTCTCCCAGGAACATGCCGACGGCGTCCTGCGCCATCTCCTTCGCCTTGTCGGCGTATTCGTCTATCTTATCGCCCATCGGCGATTCCTTGGCCTTGTTGTACAGTTCTTCGGCCCTGTCCCTGATGTCGTCGCTGTTCTCAGAGAACTTGTCCTTGGCCTCGTTGAACTTGTCCTGCATCCCCACGATGAACCCCTCCCTACGTGAGTCGCGTTCACTATATGGGCGCTTGGGGCGGTTCCGCGGAGGTTTCCCGTACAACCGGGGTCGAATCCCGAACGCTACCGGAGGATGACGCGCGGCGGGCCGATCGCCGCCTACGGTCGCTCCATGAACGACTTGCGACGCCCTGACCGGGCCCGGACCGCCATCGTCATCGGCGGCGGCGTGGCCGGCCCCGTGGCCGCCCTGGCCCTGCGGAAGGCCGGCATCGAGGCGACCGTGTTCGAGGCCTACCATCCCGGCACCGGCTCCCGCGGCGGGCCGCTCGGGCTCGCCTCGAACGGCCTGAACGCCCTGCGCGTGGTCGGCGCGGACGGCGTCCTGGCCGGCGTGGGCATCCCGACGCCGCGCATGGTCATCCACTCCGGCACGGGCAAGGTCCTCGGCACGGTGGAGACCGACCCCGGCCTGCCGACGACCACGACGCTGCCGCGCGGGCGCCTGGCCGAGCTGCTCCAGGAGCACGCGGCCGCCGCGGGCGTCCCCATCGTGTACGGCAAGCGGTTCGTCGACGCCGTGGACACCGGGCGCAGCGTCATCGCCCAGTTCGACGACCACACCACCGCCGAGGCGGACCTGCTCATCGGCTGCGACGGCATCCGCTCGACGGTGCGCGGCGTCATCGACCCCGCCGCGCCGCAGCCGCGCTACACGGGCCTCATCGGCCTCGGCGGGTGGAGCGACGGGCCGCTCGGCGTCGGCGACACAGCCGGGTCGTTCCACATGGTGTTCGGCCGCAAGGCCTTCTTCGGCCACATCTCGGACGGCGAGCGCACCGGGTGGTTCGCGAACCTCCCGTTCAAGACCTTCACCCGGGAGACCTTGCGCGATACCGCGTTCGAGCAGTGGATCGCTTTGATGCGCGACCTGTTCGCAGACGACGACAGCGCCGCGCTCACCGTCCTCGACCATGTGACGCCCGAGTCGTTCATCCCCGCCTCGCCGCTCGAGGACCTGCCGCACGTCCCGATCTGGTCCAAGGGCCGCATCGCCCTCATCGGCGACGCCGCACACGCCACCTCGCCCTCTTCGGGCCAGGGCGCGAGCCTCGCCGCCGAATCCGCGGTCGAACTCGCCCGCTGCTTGCGCGACCTGCCCGTCCCGCAGGCGTTCGCGGCCTACGAGCAGGGCCGCCGTGATCGCGTCGAACGCGTCATCACGACCGCCGCCCGCACCAACCAGTCCAAGGCCGCCGGGCCCGTCGCGGCGCGGTTCAGGGACGCCCTGATGCCGTTCTTCATGGCCCGCTTCACGACCCCGGAGAAGATGGCGTGGCAGTACGGCCACACCATCGACTGGGAGGCGCCTGCGACCTAGCGGCCGATCGCCTGGGCGAGGTGCTCGAGGAAGACGCGCTCGCCTTCGGAGACGGCGACCTTCTTGCTGAAGAAGCCGCCCTCCTTGGTCTTCACGGACTCGGAGATGACCGTGGCGATCTGGAGGAGCCACGCGCCGTACGCTTCCGCGTCCGGCGCCTCGGCGCGCTCGCGCAGCAGGGCGGTCGCGGCTTGAGCCTGCTTGAGGGCCTGGGTCATCGCCTGGTCGTCGAAGGGGAGCTCGCGGTCGTCGGTCTCGGCGTCGGTGCCGCGCTCGCGCAGCGCGGTCGCGACGGCCTTGACGAACGCGTTCTCGTGCTTCTGGGCGGCCCGGAACTCCTTCGCCCCGGCGGTCACCTCTTTGAGGAACGCCAGGGCGTTCTTGTGGCCGTCGGCGACGATCGCGCCCTTCATGACCACACCGGGGGTGTCGAGGATGAGGTCCAGGTCGTCGCCCGTGAAGGCCGAGAGCTCCGTCATGTCAACGCTTTCCGTCCGATCGGTACGTGGGATGCGCCCAACCTACCGGCCGCCGTCGAGCCCCTTTCAGGAGCGCTCGGCGCCGGTGAGCCGGTACGCGTCGTACACGCCGTCGACCTTGCGGATCACCTTGATGATGTGATCCAGGTGCTCCGGGTTCGCCATTTCGAACGTGAAGCGCGACAACGCGACCCGGTCCCGGGTGGTGGTCACCGTGGCCGAGAGGATCGACACCCGCTCGCCCGAGAGCACCTGCGTCACGTCGGCGAGCAGCCGGTGGCGGTCCAGAGCTTCGACCTGCACGGTCGCGACGAACGTCGCCTGGTCGTCCTCATGGGACCAGTGCACCTCGAGCACCCGGTCGGGCTGCAGCTCGATGCGCTCCTCGGCGTTCTCGCAGTCCCTGCGGTGCACCGAGATCACGTGGTAGCGGGTGGCGAAACCGATGATCGCGTCGCCCGGGATCGGGTTGCAGCAGTGGGCGAGGCGCACCGGCATCTCGCCCTCCTCCATGCCCGCCACGGTGACGGCGGCGTGGATGTCGCCGTGCGCCTCCGGCACGATCCGGGCCGGCTGGGTCGGCGCGGTGGCCTCGGCCATGTCCTCGGCGGCGCCCTCGGCCCCGCCCTGGACGTCCAGGAGCCGCTGCACGACCTGCGTGGGCGAGACGTGGTGCTCGCCCAGGGCCGCGTACAGCGCCTCGACGTCCTTGAGGTTGAGGTCCTTCGCGAGCGACGTCAGGTTGTCGTGGGTGAGCATGCGCTGCAGCGGGAGCCGGCGCTTGCGCATGGCCCGCGTCAGTTCGTCCTTGCCCAGCTCGATCGCCTCTTCGCGGCGCTCGCGCTTGAAGTGCTGCTTGATCTTGGTGCGCGCGCGCGGGCTCTTGACGAAGCCCAGCCAGTCCTCGCTGGGGGAGGCGTTCTCCGAGTTCGAGGTGAACACCTCGACCACGTCGCCGTTCGACAGCGTCGACTCCAGCGGCACGATCTTGCCGTTGACCTGCGCGCCGATGCAGCGGTTGCCGACCTCGGTGTGCACGGCGTACGCGAAGTCGACCGGGGTCGAGCCCGCCGGGAGGGCGACCACGTCGCCCTTCGGCGTGAACACGTACGCCTCGGAGGAGGCCAGGTCGAACCGCAGCGCGTCCAGGAACTCCGACGGGTCGGCGGCCTCGCGCTGCCAGTCGAGCAGCTGGCGCAGCCACGCCATGTCGTCGATGTGCGCCGGGGGACCGGCCACAGTGGAGTTCTTGGTCTCCTTGTACTTCCAGTGCGCGGCGATGCCGTACTCGGCGGTGCGGTGCATCGCCCACGTGCGGATCTGGATCTCGACGGGCTTGCCGTTCGGTCCGATCACCGTGGTGTGCAGCGACTGGTACATGTTGAACTTCGGCATCGCGATGTAGTCCTTGAAGCGCCCCGGCACCGGCTGCCAGTTCGCGTGGATCACACCGAGGGCCGCGTAGCAGTCCCGCTCGCTCTCGACCAGGATGCGCAGGCCCACCAGGTCGTAGATGTCGTTGAAGTCGCGGCCGCGCACGATCATCTTCTGGTAGATCGAGTACAGGTGCTTCGGGCGGCCCGACACCTCGGCCTTGATGCGCGAGTTCTTCAAGTGGTCCTTGACCTGCGCGATGACCTGCTGCAGCAGCATCTCCCGCTGCGGCGAGTGCTCCGAGACCAGGCGCGCGATCTCCGAGTAGCGCTTCTTGTAGAGCGTCGCGAACGAGAGGTCCTCGAGCTCCCACTTGATGGTGTTCATGCCCAGGCGGTGGGCGAGCGGGGCCAGGATCTCCAGCGTCTCGCGGGCCTTCTGCTCCTGCTTCTCGGGCGGCAGGAACGTCAGTGTCCGCATGTTGTGGAGGCGGTCGGCGAGCTTGATGACGAGCACCCGAGGGTCCTTGGCCATCGCCACGACCATCTTGCGGATCGTCTCGGCCTTCGCCGCGTCGCCGAGCTTCACCTTGTCGAGCTTGGTGACGCCGTCGACGAGCAGCGCGACCTCGCCGCCGAACTCGCCCGAGAGCTCCTCGAGCGTGTAGTCGGTGTCCTCGACCGTGTCGTGCAGCAGCGCGGCCACGAGCGTGTTCGTGTCCATGCCCAGCTCGGCCAGGATCGAGGCGACCGCGAGCGGGTGCGTGATGTACGGGTCGCCGGACTTGCGGAACTGCCCGTTGTGCAGTTCCTCGGCCCGCGTGTACGCCTGCTGGAGCAGCCGCACGTCGACGCGCGGGTGCGCGGCCCGGTGGGCGGCCACCAGCGGCTCCAGGACCTCCGGGAGCTGCGAGGACTGCCAGGGCGCGTTGAAGCGCGCCAGGCGGGCCCGCATGCGCCTACCGGTGGGGGGCCCGATGGGGCCTCCCGAGGTGGGCGCGGCGTCTGCGGACTTGCCGGACGCGGCTCGCTCGGTCACCACGCACGCCTCCTCGGTGTCGGCACGGGACGGCTTCGCAAATGGTCGACGAAGCCTCGACATCCATCCTAACCGCGAGGGGTCGTGTGATCCCCCACCGATGCCCGGAGGAGGGGCGGCCTCACGTGCTACATGCCCGCGGGGGCCACCTGCATGGCCCCGGCCGCGGCCACCTGCTCGACGATGTCGAGGCCGGCGGTCACCTGGCCCAGGATCGTGTAGTCGGCCGGCAGCTGCGTGTCCTTGTACACGATGAAGAACTGGCTGCCCGTGGTGCCCGGGCCGGCGTTCGCCATCGCGATGGTCCCGGCCGGGTAGTTGCCCGCGGCCTCGACCGGCAGGTTCTCCTCGCCGTACGAGTAGCCCGGGGAGCCCGCCCCCGCCATCTCGGGGGTGCCGGCCTCGATCGCGGCGCGCGCGTCCGGGTCGCCGCACTGGAGGACCCAGATGCCGTCGATGACCAGGCGGTGGCACTGCTGGCCGTCGAAGTAGCCGTCCTTGGCGAGGTGCGTGAACGAGCCGGCGGTGCACGGGGCGCCCGCGGTGTCGATCGTCGCGGTGATCGTGCCCAGGTTGGTCACGATCGTCATCTCCTGCTTGCCCGCGGCGGGCTCGGTGGCCGCCGGGGTCGGGCTCGTGCCGTCCGCGGAGGTGTACATGCAGTCCTCCGACGCCGAGGCGTCCGGAGTGCTCATCTGGACGCACTCGAGGTACACGTCCTGGGCGGGCTGGCCGTCCGTGACGCCCTCGGTGGCGGTGCCCACGGCGCCCTCGCCGCTCGGCTCGACGCCGTCGCAGCGGGTCGAGGCGGCCTTGGCCTCCTCCACGAGCGCGGCGAGGTCGCCGCTGACGCCGCTGCCGCCCTTGTCGCCGCCGTCCTTGCCGACGTTCACGCCGATCACGATCGCGGCGGCGACCAGGACGAGGGCGCCGCCCACGGCGCCGACGATCCAGCCGTTCTTGCGCCGGTGCTGCTCACGTTCGGCCTTGGCGGCCATCCGCTCCTGCAGCTGCTGCCGGGCGGCCAGGCGCTGGGCTTGTTTCGACGCCACCGTCGATCTCCTTCGTCGCGCGTTGGGGTACTTACTCGGTCGTTTCGGAGGGGGACTCGGAAGGGGCTTCAGAGGTCTCGGCGGTCGGGTCGGCCGTCGCGTTCGGGTCCACCGAGGCGCTGGGGTCGAGCGGGGCGGTCTCGGTGACCTCCGCGGTGGGGGTCTCCTCGGCCGCGGGCTCCTCGTCCTCGAAGAACCCCGACTGCCACAGGTAGGCGAGGGTCAGCACCGCGGCGATCGCGAGGAGTCCGCCGAGCGCCTGAAGCTGCCGGCGGCGGCGCAGCTTGCCCGCGAGGCGCGCGTTCTTCTTCGCGTTCGCGATGCGCTGCTTGCGCTGCTCCATGTGCTTGGACTTGGCGGGCACCTGGCCTCCTACGTATGACCGGTCTCGGCGGTGCCTGCGAACCGTTACGTACGCACACCGCCCGTTTCAGGGGTTACGAGTTCCGCAGTTTAGCCGGGACAAGTCAGACGCGTCACCGCAGGATGCCCGGTGTATCCTGACCCGGCGAAGGGAGGGGGAGCGGTTGCTCATCGAGACGCTGGTGGCGGATGCGTTCGGCACGAACTGCTACGTGCTGTCGGCCGGTCCCGGATCCGAGTGCGTGGTCGTGGACCCCGGCATCGGCATCGCGCCCCGCCTGGAGGACGTCCTCGCCGAGCGCGGCCTCAAACCCGTCGCCGTGGTCCTCACCCACGGGCACCTCGACCACACCTTCTCCGTCACCCCGGTGTGCGGCGCGAGCGACATCCCCGCGTACATCCACACCGACGACCGGCACCTCCTCGCCGACCCGGCCCTGGGCTTCAGCGCGAACATGATGTCGCTCGTGGGCACCGGCCTCGAGTGGACCGAACCGGACGACGTGCAGGCGCTCGCCGACGGCGGCGTCTTCGAGCTCGCCGGGATGCGCTTCACCGTCGACCACGCCCCCGGGCACACCGCCGGCTCGGCCATGTTCCACACCGCCGACGCCGAAGGCCTCTACACGATCACCGGCGACGTGCTCTTCCGCGGCGCGATCGGCCGCACCGACCTGCCCGGCGGCAGCGACGCGGCCATGCAGGACACCTTGCGCGACAAGGTCCTCCCGCTCGACGACGCCACCATCGTCCTGCCCGGGCACGGCCCCAGCACCACCATCGCGGCCGAGCGCGCCCGCAACCCGTACCTCAAGCGCGCGGCGCAGCGCGCCCATTAGCCGCGCCCGCCGCGCCGCCCTTTTCTCATCGAACAACGCTAGGAGACCGCCATGTCACGACCCCAGCCGCTCTCGGGGTTCCCCGAACTGCTGCCCCGGCAGCGGATCGTCGAGCAGCAGGTCGTCGACCACCTCCGCCGCGCCTTCGAGCTCCACGGCTTCGCGAACCTCCAGACCCGCGCCGTCGAGCCCATGGACCAGCTCCTGCGCAAGGGCGAGACGTCCAAAGAGGTCTACGTGCTGCGCCGCCTCCAGGCCGACCCGGCCGAGGCCGCCGGCGACGACGCGCTCGGCCTTCACTTCGACCTGACCGTCCCCTTCGCGCGCTACGTGCTCGAGAACGCCGGGAAGCTCAACTTCCCGTTCCGCCGCTACCAGATCCAGCCGGTCTGGCGCGGCGAGCGCCCGCAGAGCGGCCGCTACCGCGAGTTCTGGCAGGCCGACATCGACATCGTGGACGCCGGTGAACTGCCCGCGCACTACGAGGTCGAGGTCGCGCTGGTCGTGGCGGACGCCCTGCGCGGCCTGCCGATCCCGAAGCTGCGTATGCACGTCAACAACCGCAAGCTCTCCCAGGGCTTCTACCAGGGCATCGGCATCGGTGACAACGAAGAGGCGCTGCGCATCATCGACAAGCTCGACAAGATCGGGCACGACGCCGTCGCGAAGCTCCTCATCGACACGGTCGACGCGACCCCTGAGCAGGCCGAGGCCTGCCTCAAGCTCGCCTCGATCAGCGCCGAGGACGCCTCGTTCGTGGAGGAGATCCGCGCGCTCGGCGTCAGCGACCCGCTCCTCGAAGAGGGCCTGAGCGAACTGTCCGCCGTGGTCGCCGCCGTGGCCGAGGAGGCCCCCGGTTTCGTCGTGGCGGACATGAAGATCGCCCGCGGGCTCGACTACTACACCGGCACGGTCTACGAGGTCTTCATCGAAGGCCAGGAGCACCTGGGCTCGGTCTGCTCGGGCGGCCGCTACGACAAGCTCGCCTCCGACGGCAAGAACACCTACCCGGGTGTCGGCCTCTCGATCGGCGTCTCGCGACTCCTCGTTCCGCTCCTCCAGTCTGGCGCCCTGGACGCCACCCGCGAGGTCCCGACCTGCGTCCTCGTCGCCCTCGCCAACGAGGATGAGCGCCCCGCCGCCAACGCCCTCGCCCAGCGCCTGCGCAAGCGCGGCATCCCGGTCCAGGTCTCGCCCTCGGCCGCGAAGTTCGGCAAGCAGATCAAGTTCGCCGACAAGCGCGGCATCCCCTTCGTCCTCTTCACCAACGACGAGGGCACCCAGATCAAGGACATCCGCTCCGGCGACCAGGAAACCGTCGACCTCGACATCTGGAACCCCCCGGCCGAAGACCTCAACCCCCGCATCATCGCCGAATAGCAGAGGAGCGGGCGCCCGATGGGCGCCCGCCTCGCAAAACCTCGTCAGTCAATGATGTCCGCGACCGTCGGCGCGCTCGGGGAGCGCTTCACCCAGAGCTGCATCTTCGCGGGATCCTGGCACGACTCGATCTTCCGGCGTTGATTCTCGGTGATCGTGAGCCCGCGCGCCTCGATGAATCCGAGCAGCGCTTCGGCCTTGCCTTCGATCTTGCCCCGGGCCTCACCTCGGGCTTCGCGGTCGGCCAAGAGCTTGCTCTGGTACGGGTAGGTCTCTTGCTGCATCAAGGCCTCCAGGCGGGCTGAGCACCTGCATCCGGAAGTCGCTCCCGGGTTGACCGGTCTCGATCGGTTCGGCCGCCCAGGCCGCCACCGCAGGGCTCGGCAGACCACGATCAGCACCACCGGTGCGTTGATCCGGTGGCGGAGGTTCACTTGGTATGCGGGCCAGGAGAACAGCTTGCGCTTGTCCTTCTCGCGCTGGACTTCGATGATGATTCCGAGCTGGTGGCGCTTGCCTGCACGGCAGAGCACCACGTTGTCGGCGTTCAGGTCGCGTACCTCGACATCGGTCAACGACTCGGAGTAGGGCACGACTTCGCCGTATTCGGGAATGGGGAGGCCGAGGATCTCGCCTGCGAGTTCGACGGCGAACCCGGGTTTCGTTCGACAGAGCTTCAATGGAGTGTCGTGGACGTTCGTGGTCACACGATCGAGGCTACGAATCGCCCAGACGGGGGCCAAACGCGTAACCTTTGTCATTTTCTCGTTAGAGACAGGGTTCACCTCCGCCGCGGAGCATGCGCGGCGGAGGTGAA
Source organism: Glycomyces niveus (assembly GCF_017592475.1). Taxonomy (GTDB): domain Bacteria; phylum Actinomycetota; class Actinomycetes; order Mycobacteriales; family Micromonosporaceae; genus Glycomyces; species Glycomyces niveus. Next base: position 455,422 of record NZ_JAGFNP010000001.1, read on the forward strand.
GTCCGTTGCGCCACTAGGCAAGGGCCTTCATTGCGTCTCCGTCGGTGGTGGCGGTCTTGGTGACGTGCTTGCGGCGGGTGGGGAGGCCGAAGGTGGGGTTGGCTACGCCCCAGGCGGCGCCTTTGCAGATGAACTCCTTGTAGCGGGCGGCGAAGCGGCCGCGGAGGGTGGCGTTGCGGGCCTGGTCGTCTTCGGTGACGTACTGGATGAGGCCGTCGGTACGGCCGAGCGAGATGCACTGGTTGAAGTAGCCGATGCTCGCTTCGGGGACCGTGCCGCCGGTGAGACGGGCGACGATGGCGTCGGCGGCGGCCTGGGCCATGGGAATGCCCGAGGCGCACGACATGCGCAGGGGCTTGCCGTTCTTGCCCATGGCGAAGCCGGCGTCGCCGACGGCGTAGACGTCGGGGTGCGAGACCGAGCGCATGGTCCGGTCGAGGACGATCTGGCCGGTGCCGGTGACCTCGAGGGTCGTGGCGGCGGCGAGGGGGTGGACGGCGAAGCCGGCGGTCCAGATCGTCACGGCCGCAGGGATGTCGCCGGTCGCGGTGATGATGCGGTCGGCTTCGACGCGTTCGACGGCGGCGTGCTCGTGGACGGTGATGCCGAGCCGGTCGGCGACCTTCCGCAGGTGCTCGCGGCCCTTGGGCGAGAGCCAGTCGCCGAGGCCGCCGCGGACCGCGAAGTGGACGTCGAGGTCGGGGCGGGTCTCTGCCAGCTCGGTCACGGCCTCGACGCCGGTCAGGCCGCCGCCGACGACCGTGACGGCCCGCCCGGCGTCGAGCCGTGCGAGGCGGTCGCGCAGGCGCAGTGCGCCCGGGCGGCTGGCGATCTCGTAGGCGTGCTCGGCAGTCCCGGCGACGCCCTGGGCGTTCCAGCCGCTGCCGAGCGCGTAGACGAGCGTGTCGTACTCGAGTTCGCCGGCCCCGTCGGCGTCGAGGGCGGCCACCGTCTTCCGGTCGGCGTCCACGGCGGTGACCTGAGCGAGGCGGAACCCCACGCCGGTGCCGGCGAACATCTCCGAGAAGGGCCGCGGCGTGAGGTCCTGCCCGGCCGCGAGCTGGTGCATCCGGACGCGCTCGACGAAGTCGGGCTCGGCGTTGACGAGCGTGATCGCGACGTCCTCGGGACTGAGCCGGCGGGCGAGGCGGCCCGCGGCGAACGCACCGGTGTAGCCGGCGCCGAGGACAACGATGCGGTGCTTCATGGTCGTGCTCCTGTCTGGTTCGGGTTCGCCACTTGAACCGGGCGGCCCCGCGATCCCTGACAGGTCTTGAGTATGAAGCGGGTCACATCACGTTAGAAGGCGGTGACCACGAGCGGTTCGCCGTGGTCGATCGCCGCCCACTGCGCGTTCGCGCGTTCGAGCTTGTCCGGGTTGACCTGGCTGCGGAACGCGACGATGCCGTCCTCGCCCACCTCCAGGCACATGACGCCGATGACGCGGCCGTCGAGGACCGCGACCGCCGCCGGCTCGCCGTTGGCGGTCCACGCGTAGACCTCCGGCGAACCGCCCACGATGTTGCGCTTGGCCTGGGCGGGCCGGAACAGGCCCCACAGGAACTTCGCGACCGCCGCCGCGCCCTGGTACGGCTTGGCGCGGGCCGGGACGTTCCCGCCGCCGTCGCCGAAGGCCCTCGCGTCCTCGGTTAGCAGCTGCACCAGCGGCGCGACCGAACCGCCGGTGGCCGCGGCCAGGAACTCCTCGACGATGCGGCGCGCGTCCGCCTCGTCGATCTCCTTGCGCGGCTTGCCGTCCGCGAGGTGCTTCTTGGCGCGGTGCAGGATCTGCTGGCTCGACGCCTCCGAGATGTCGAGGAACTCCGCGATCTGGCGGTGCGGATAGTCGAAGGCCTCGCGCAGCACGTACACGCCGCGCTCGACCGGCGTCAGCCGCTCCATGAGCGTGAGCATCGCGAAGGACACCGACTCGCGCTGCTCGGCCGTGTCGGCCGGCCCGAGCATCGGGTCGCCTCCGAACACCGGCTCCGGCAGCCATTCGCCCACATAGGTCTCGCGCCGGGCGCGCGCCGACGTGAGCTGGTTGAGGCACAGGTTCGTGAGCACCTTCGTCAGCCACGCCTCCGGCACCTCGATGCGCTCCCGGTCGGCCGCCTGCCAGCGCAGGAAGACCTCCTGGACGGCGTCCTCGGCCTCGCTCGCCGAACCGAGCATGCGGTAGGCGATGGCCTCCAGGCGGGGCCTGGAGGCCTCGAAGCGGTCGAGCTCGGTGAGGGTGACGGGCATGGACCCGATGGTAGCCCGCGAACGGACCGCCGTCCCGGGTCCCGATGCGGCCCTGGGCTTCCTACACTTCCCTCACGCAGTAGATCGCGGTGATCGAATCGAGCTCGGGGTCCCAGTCGCGGCCCGCCGCGATCGCCGTGTCCGTGTAGTAGTAGTTCGTGTTGTCGGTGCCCTCGCAGGCATTGGCGGCCGCCACCGAGTGCGCCGCGTCCGCGGGCTCGGGGTCCTCAGGGGACTGCACGACCTTGAGCACCTCCCAGTAGGCGAGGTCCGACTCGCAGTCGACCACGTAAAATCCCTCCGGGTTGTTCTCGATGCACTCGCCTTCGGCCGGGACGCGGTACACCGATTCGGCCTCGCTGGTCGCCTCGTCGCTCGGCTCGGCCTCGGTCGTCTCCTCGGCCGCCTCGCTGGTCTCCTCGGCGGCGGCGCTGGTGGTCTCCGGGTCCGGGTCGTCGTCCCCGCCCATGTTGAGGGCCAGGACGATCCCGCCGCCGATGACGGCGATGACGACCGCGACGAGGGTGATGATGAGCGGGGTGTTCGAGTTCCCGCGCGGCGGCGGGGGCGCGGCCTGGCCGGGCTGGAAGGCCCCGCCGGGCGGACCGACCGGCGGCTGCGTGTACCCGCCGGTCTGCGCGTACGCCGGGCCGGGCGAGTAGGGCTGGCCGGGCGGGGCGCTGCCGGGGTGGCTCGGGGCGGCCGGGTACATGCCGGGGCCGTACGGGTCCGGGCGGGAGTACGGGTCCGCGTCGGTGGTGTAGTGCTGCGGGGCGGGCGAGGGCTGGCCGTATCCCTGGTTGGGGTCGTACGGGTTCGGCGGGGGATAGGTCATGGGGTTCTCCGTCGCGTGGCCGGGCTCAAGGGGCGTTGGGATGCGCTTGGGTTCCATCATATTGCGCGCGGGCGACGGGCGCTTCTCACGAACCTCGGCCGCCGCTGCCGCCCCACGCGAAAGGGCCGCCCCGGCAACGGGACGGCCCTTCCACCGCGTTCAGATCAAGCGTTGTCGCTCCTGCAGTAAGCGAGGTAGACGAGCCCGTCGCCGCCGGTGACCGGAGACGCGTAGTACTCCGAGTTCGGGCAGCCGCCCACCGCGGTCATCGAGTCGAACGAGAGCTCGTCGACCGGCGGGTCGTAGGTCTCGACATCATCGACGACGTAGAGGGCCAGCGGGTTCGTGCAGTCGAAGGTCCGCAGGCTGTCGTCGGTGCAGGAACCGGTGTCGGGCGTGACCGGGCGGCCGCCGTCGGCGTCCTCCTTGTCGATGGCCTCGACGCAGTAGAGGTAGTCCACCGGGCCGCCCGTCCCCGAGATCTCCTCGGTGTAGACGTACTGGAACGACTTCCACAGCTCGCCCGGGGTCCAGCCCATGTACTCCTGGCCGCAGACCGAGGCCGCGATCGACGGGTCGGTCAACTGGCCCGAGTAGTCGACCTCGGCGCCCGAGTCGTCGGAGACCTGGGTGATCGTCCAGTACGCGGTCGGGTCTTCGCAGGGCACGACCAGCTCGGCGTCGGCGCTGGCGGCGGCGTCGGACATGCAGTCGCCGACCGCGGCCGCCTCGGCGGCGTCCATCTCCTCGTCGGAGAGGGTGGTGTCGGTGCCGGTGCTGTCCGAGTCGTTCCCGGAGTCGTTGGCGAAGGCCCGGACGATGACGATGATGACGCCGATGACCAGCACGCCGACGCCGCCGAGGATCTTGGCGACCAGGCCGCCGCCGCCACCGCCGGAGGTCGGGGGCATGGGCGGCGGGGCGCCGTAGGGGCTCCCGCCGGGCTGGGGCGGATAGCCGGGCTGCTGGGGGGCTCCGTAGCCGGGCTGCTGCGGTGCGCCGTAACCGGGCTGGGACGGCTGGCCGTAGGGCTGCTGCTGCGGCGGCGGCTGGGGGGCGAACCCGCCCGGCTGCTGCGGCGGGTAGCCCGGCTGCTGCGGCTGCTGTCCGTAGCCAGGGGGCGGGGGATAGGTCATTGGTGCATTGCTCCTTGCGAACGTACTGTGGTTGGGGGTGTACCGGCACGGGGGATGGGCACCGCGCGAGAAACGTGGGTTCACTCTAACCAGCGGCCGCCACCGCTCAACGCCGCCCGCCCCATCCGTGCGAACGCGTTACACGGCCATTACGAGGCAGTTGCGCCGCGGTCGTCGCACGCGTGAGAAAAACCGCTCCACCTGCTCGGATCGTAGGACGATGGTGTCCATCAGATGAGCGATGCATTACACTCGTCTGACACTTTGCATTCTCTCGGGCCGACGTCGTCCCGTATGAAACACCGTAGTGCTCCGCGCCCCCACCTGCTGCTGGAGCCCTCGACGACGAAGGAGGCCACGGTTGCGTTCTGCCCTGAACTCAGAGCCCGGTCTTTACCGCCCCGCTTGGGAACACGACGCCTGCGGCGTCGCCTTCGTTGCGGACATGCAAGGCCGGGCGGCACATGATGTCATCGAGCACGGACTCTCCGCGCTCGTGCGCATGGAGCACCGCGGCGCCACCGCCCCCGACCCCGATTCGGGCGACGGCGCGGGCATCATGCTGCAGATCCCCGACGCCTACTACCGCGACACGGTCGAATTCAGCCTCCCTGAGGCCGGGCACTACGCCGCCGGCCTGGTCTTCACCCCCGAAGACGACGACGCGACCGCGCGCGCCCGCGCGATCGTCGAGAAGTACGCCCTCGTCGAAGGCTGTACCGTCCTCGGCTGGCGCGACGTGCCCACCGACCCGTCCGGCCTCGGCGCCGCCGCCCTGGCCTCCAAGCCCCGGGTCTCCCAGGTCTTCCTCGCCGCCGAAGGCGCCACCGCGGCCGGCCTCGAACTCGACCGTCTCGCCTACGCCGTGCGCAAGCAGGCCGAGCGCGAGATGCGCGAGCGCCACCTCGACGGCGCCGCGATCGTGGGCCTGTCCTCGCGCACCATCGTGTACAAGGGCATGCTCACCCCCGCGCAGGTCCCGCAGTTCTACCCCGAGCTGGCCGACGAGCGCCTCAAGAGCGCCATCGCCCTCGTCCACTCCCGGTTCTCCACGAACACGTTCCCGTCGTGGCCGCTCGCCCACCCGTTCCGGATGGTCGCGCACAACGGCGAGATCAACACCATCCGCGGCAACCGCAACTGGATGACCGCCCGCCAGGCCGAGCTCGCCACCGAGCACCTGCCCGGCCGCCTGCGCCGCCTCTTCCCGATCAATACCCCGGGCGGCTCGGACTCGCTGAACTTCGACGAGGTCGTCGAGCTGCTGCACCTGGGCGGGCGCAGCCTGCCCCACGCGATGCTCATGATGATGCCGGAGGCCTGGGAGCACAACGCGACCATGGACCCCAAGCGCCGCGACTTCTACCGCTACCACGCGTCCATCATGGAACCTTGGGACGGCCCCGCCGCGGTGTGCTTCACCGACGGCGTGCAGATCGGCGCGGTCCTCGACCGCAACGGCCTGCGTCCGGCGCGCTGGTGGCGGACCACCGACGACCTGGTCGTGCTCGCCTCCGAGTCCGGCGTGGTCGACATCGAGCCCTCGAAGGTCGCCCAGAAGGGCCGCCTGGAGCCGGGCCGCATGTTCCTCGTGGACACCGGGGCCGGCCGCATCCTCGACGACGAGGAGGTGAAGGACGCGCTCGCGAAGGAGCACCCGTACGGGGACTGGCTCCACGCCGGGCTCATCCGCCTCGAGGAGCTGCCCGACCGCGAGCCGGTCGGCTGGGACGCCGAGTCCCTGCGCCGCCGCCAGCTCACCTTCGGCTACACCGACGAGGAGCTGCGGCTCATCCTGGCGCCCATGGCCGCCAAGGGCGAGGAGCCGCTGGTCTCGATGGGCTCGGACACGCCCATCGCGGGCCTCTCGAAGCGCCCGAAGCTCCTGTTCGACTACTTCACGCAGCTGTTCGCGCAGGTCACGAACCCGCCGCTGGACGCGATCCGCGAGAAGCTCGTCACCGCGCTCGGCACCACGGTCGGCCCCGAGGGCAACCTGCTCGAGCCCGGCCCGCACTCGTGCCGCCAGATCGAGCTCGCGCGCCCGATCCTGTCGGACGAGGAGCTCGCGAAGATCCTCCACATCGACGACGACGGCGACATGCCGGGCTTCAAGGCCGTGCGCGTCTCCGGCGTCTACAAGGCCCGCCACGGCTCGCGCGGCCTCAAGGACCGCCTGGTCGAGATCTGCCGCCACGTCTCCGAGGCGATCGAGGACGGGGTGCGCATCCTCGTGCTCTCCGACCGCGACTCGACCGCGGACCTCGCGCCGATCCCGTCGCTCCTGCTCACCGCCGCGGTGCACCAGCACCTCGTGCGCGAGCAGACCCGCACGAAGGTCGCGCTCCTGGTCGAGACCGGCGACTGCCGGACCGTGCACCACGCCGCGGTCCTGCTCGGCTACGGCGCGGCCGCGATCAACCCGTACCTGGCGTTCGACTCGATCGAGGAGCTGTGCGGGCAGGGCGTCGTCGACGCCGAGCCCGCCCAGGCGGTCGAGAACTACATCAAGGGCCTGTGCAACGGCGTGCTCAAGGTGATGTCGAAGATCGGCATCTCCACGGTCGCCTCGTACACGGGCGCGCAGATCTTCGAGGCCGTGGGCCTCGACGCGGACTTCGTCGACCGGTACTTCACCGGCACGGACTCCTCGATCGGCGGCATCGGCCTGCAGACCCTCGCCAAGGAGGTCGCCGAACGCCACCGCGCCGCCTACGAGCGCAAGATCGAGACCTCGGAGCCGCTGCCCCCGGGCGGCGACTTCCAGTGGCGCCGCGAAGGCGAAGTGCACCTGTTCAACCCCGAGACGGTGTTCCTGCTGCAGCACGCCACCCGCTCGGGCCAGTACGAGGTGTTCAAGCGCTACACCGAGAAGGTCAACTCGATCGCGGCCGACTCGGGACTCCTGCGCGGCATGCTCGGCTTCGACGACAGCCGCGAGGCGGTGCCGCTCGACGAGGTCGAGTCCGTCGAGTCGATCGTCAAGCGTTTCCACACCGGCGCGATGTCGTACGGCGCGCTCTCGGCGGAGTCGCACGAGACGCTGGCGATCGCCATGAACCGCCTCGGCGGCCGCTCGAACTCCGGTGAAGGCGGCGAAGCCGTCGACCGGCTGTACGACCCGCTGCGACGCAGCGCGATCAAGCAGGTCGCCTCGGGCCGCTTCGGCGTGACCTCCGAGTACCTGGCCACCGCCGACGCCATCCAGATCAAGATGGCGCAGGGCGCGAAGCCCGGCGAGGGCGGCCAGCTGCCCGGTTACAAGGTGTACCCGTGGATCGCCGACACCCGGAACGCCACGCCCGGCGTGGGCCTCATCAGCCCGCCCCCGCACCACGACATCTACTCGATCGAGGACCTGGCGCAGCTCATCCACGACCTCAAGCACGCCGGCGGCGGCGACGCCGAGGTCCACGTGAAGCTCGTCTCGGAGACCGGCGTCGGCACCGTCGCCGCGGGCGTCTCCAAGGCCAAGGCCGACACGATCCTCATCTCCGGCTACGACGGCGGCACCGGCGCCTCCCCGGCGAACTCGATCAAGCACGCGGGCACCCCGTGGGAGATCGGCCTCGCCGAGGCCCAGCAGACCCTGATCCGCAACGGCCTGCGCGACCGCGTGAAGCTCGAAGTGGACGGCGCCATGAAGACCGGCCGCGACGTGATCGTCGCCGCGCTGCTCGGCGCCGAGGGCTTCGGGTTCGCGACGGCCCCGCTCGTCGTGACCGGCTGCGTCATGATGCGCGTCTGCCACCTCGACACCTGCCCGGTCGGCGTCGCCACGCAGGACCCGCGCCTGCGCGAGCGCTACACGGGCGAGCCGGAGTTCGTGGAGAACTTCTTCCGCTACATCGCCGAAGAGGTCCGCGAGCTCCTCGCCGAGCTCGGCTACCGGTCCCTCGAAGAGGCGATCGGCGAGGTCGAGCGCCTGCAGCAGATCCCCGGCCCCGGCCGCAAGGCCGCCCGCGTGGACCTGTCGAAGGTCATCGCCGCCCCGGTCGAGGGCCCGCGCACGCAGGCCACCGTCCAGGACCACGGCGTGGAGTCGACCCTCGGCGCCCGCATCGTCGAGATCGCCCGCCCCGCCATCGAGCAGGGCGAGCGGGTCACCGCCGAGCTGGAGATCCGCAACACCGACCGCTCGGTCGGCGCGCTCCTGGGCGCCGCGGTCTCCCGCGCTCGCCGCGAGGGCCTGACCGAGGACACCGTGAACCTCACGTTCCGCGGCACCGCCGGGCAGTCGTTCGGCGCGTTCCTCACCCGGGGCGCGAGCTTCAAGCTCGTGGGCGACGCCAACGACTACGTCGGCAAGGGCCTCTCGGGCGGCCGCCTCGTGCTCACCCCCGACGCGGGGGCGCCGTTCAAGGCCGAGGAGAACGTCATCGCCGGCAACACGCTCCTGTACGGGGCGACCTCCGGCGAGGTGTTCATCCGCGGCAAGGTCGGCGAGCGCTTCGCGGTCCGCAACTCCGGTGCGGTCGCCGTCGTCGAAGGCGTGGGCGACCACGGCTGCGAGTACATGACCGGCGGCACCGTCCTCGTCCTCGGCCCGACCGGCCGCAACTTCGCGGCCGGCATGTCCGGCGGCGTCGCCTACGTGTGGCGCCTGGACGAGTCCCGCACCAACACCGCGATGTCGGACCTCGACCCGCTGTCGGCCTCCGACATCGACCTGGTCCACTCGCTGCTGCTGCGCCACGGCCGGGCCACCGGTTCGACGGTCGCGGCGGACCTGCTGGCCGAGTGGCCGCGGGCCGCGAGCGGCTTCACGAAGGTCATCCCCCGCGAGTACAAGGCCGTCCTCGCCCGTCAAGCCATTGACACGATCACGACCCGCACGCTCGTCCTGACCGAGAAGGAGGCCGCCAATGCCTGACCCGAGCGGATTCCTCGAGCACGGCCGCGCGGTGCCGAAGAAGCGCCCCGTGCCGGTGCGCATCCTCGACAACCGCGAGGTGTACACCCGCACCACCAAGGAACTGGTGACGGCGCAGGCCTCGCGTTGCATGGACTGCGGCATCCCGTTCTGCCACAACGGCTGCCCGCTGGGCAACCGGATCCCCGAGTGGAACGACCTGGCCCGCACGGGCCGCTGGGGCGCAGCGATCGAGCAGCTGCACGCGACGAACAACTTCCCGGAGTTCACCGGGCGGCTGTGCCCGGCGCCGTGCGAGGCGGCCTGCGTGCTGGGCATCGGGGACGACCCGGTGACCATCAAGAACATCGAGGTCGAGATCATCGACCGCGCGTTCGACGACGCGAACGTGCGGCCGCAGCCGGCCGCGTCCTCCAGCGGCAAGTCCGTCGCGGTGGTCGGCTCCGGCCCGGCCGGCCTGGCCGCCGCCCAGCAGCTGGCCCGCGCGGGCCACGCGGTGACGGTGTACGAGCGCGACGACGCCCCCGGCGGCCTGCTGCGCTACGGCATCCCCGACTTCAAGCTGGAGAAGCACCAGATCGACCGCCGCGTCGAGCAGATGCGCGCCGAGGGCGTCGAGTTCGCGTGCAATGTGAACGTCGGCGTCGACATCACCGCCGAGGACCTGCGCGAGCGCCACGACGCGGTCATCCTGGCCGTCGGCGCCCTCGAGGGCCGCGAGACGGAGCAGCCGGGCCGCGAGCTCGCCGGCATCCACCAGGCGATGGAGCATCTGGTGGGCGCCAACCAGGTCGTGGCGGGCAAGGCCCCGTTCGCGCCGATCGACGCCAAGGGCAAGCACGTCGTCATCATCGGCGGCGGCGACACCGGCGCGGACTGCCTGGGCGTGGCCCACCGGCAGGGCGCGGCCTCGGTGCGCCAGCTCGACCTGTACCCGACGCCGCCGGAGCTGCGGGACGCGGGCAAGGACCCGTGGCCGACCTGGCCGGTCATCGTGCGCAACTACCCGGCGCACGAGGAGGGCGGTGAGCGCAACTACGCGTCCGCGGCCGCCGAGTTCATCGGCGACGAGCACGGGCACGTGCGCCAGATGCGCTTCAGCGAGGTCCGGGTCGACAAGTCCCAGGGCCGCCGCGACATCCTCCCCGTCGAGGGCACGGAGCAGATCGTGCCGGCCGACCTCGTCCTGCTCGCGATCGGCTTCGCGGGCACCGAGGACCAGCCGCTGCTGCGCCAGTTCGGCATCGAGCGCAACCGCCGCAACGTGATCGACTGCGGCGAGGACTGGCAGACGGACGCGCCCGGCGTGTTCGTCGCGGGCGACGCCCACCGTGGAGCGTCGCTCATCGTGTGGGCGATCGCCGAAGGGCGCGCCGCCGCGGCGGCCGCGCACAAGTTCCTCGGCGGCCAGACGGCGCTCCCGGCGCCGGTCGAATCGAACGCACAGGCGCTCATCGCATAAGTGCGATAGGCGGAATCGAGCGCAGTGAATACTTCTCTGCGCTCAATTCCGCCTATCGCTCTTTTGCATTCCGGCACCGGTGAATTCCACCTCTCAACTGCGGAGACCCTGCGAGTGCGAGTAGGCGTCCGATATAAGCTCGCAGGGTGACTCGTAGAGCAAAAATCGTCTGCACCATCGGGCCTGCCACCGCCACGCCCGAGCGCATGGCCGGCCTGATCGACGCCGGCATGAACGTCGCCCGCATGAACTTCTCCCACGGCGCCCAGTCCGACCACGAGGCCGTCTACCAGATGGTCCGCGAGGCCGCCGAGGCCGCCGGGAAGCCCGTCGCCATCCTGGCCGACATGCAGGGCCCCAAGATCCGCCTGGGCACCTTCGCCAACGGCGTCGAGCAGTGGGACGCCGGCGACCGCATCAAGATCACCTCCGACGACGTCGAGGGCACCCACGACCGCGTCTCGTGCACCTACAAGAAGCTGCCGGCCGAGGTCTCCAAGGGCGACCGCCTCCTGGTGGACGACGGCAAGCTGGCGCTCGAGGTCCTCAGCGCCGACGACACCGACGTCGAGTGCCTGGTCGTCGAGGGCGGCCCGGTCTCGAACAACAAGGGCCTGTCGCTGCCGAACGTGAACATCTCCGTGCCGGCGCTGTCCGAGAAGGACATCTCCGACATGAAGTTCGCGCTGAACCTCGGCGTGGACCTCATCGCGATGTCGTTCGTGCGCAGCCCCGACGACGTCCGCTTGGGCCACAAGGTGATGGACGAGGTCGGCGTGCGCCGCCCGATCATCGCCAAGGTCGAGAAGCCCGAGGCCGTCGCGCGCCTCGAAGAGGTCGTGCGTGCCTTCGACGGCGTCATGGTCGCCCGCGGCGACCTGGGCGTCGAGATGCCGCTCGACGAGGTCCCGATCGTCCAGAAGGAGATCGTGCGCCTCTGCCGCGAGAACGCCAAGCCCGTCATCGTGGCCACCCAGATGCTCGACTCGATGATCGAGAACGCCCGGCCCACCCGCGCCGAGGTCTCCGACGTCGCCAACGCCGTCCTCGACGGCACCGACGCCGTGATGCTCTCCGGCGAGACCTCGGTCGGCAAGTACCCGATCGGGACCGTGCGCACCATGGCCAAGATCGTGGAGACCACCGAGACCGGCCCGATCGCCCTGCGCGAGCTGCTGCACGACCCGCGCACCAAGTCCGGCGCGGTGACCCACGCGGCCGCCGAGATCGCCGACGCGATCGGCGCGAAGGCCCTCGTGGCGTTCACCCAGACCGGCGACACCGTCAAGCGCCTCGCCCGCCTGAAGCCGAACCGCCCGATCTACGGCCTGACCCCGATCGAGAGCGTCCGCAACCAGATGGCGCTCTCCTGGGGCACCGACTCCTACCTGGTCGAGCACGTGGACCACACCGACGCGATGTTCAAGCTGGTCGACCAGACCCTGCAGGAGCACCACCTCGCGCAGCCGGGCGACCTCGTGGTCATCGTGGCCGGCACCCCCGCGGGGACCCCGGGCTCGACGAACACCGTCCGGGTCCACCAGATCGGTTCCTGATTCCTTGAACACCAACGGGCGTGAAGTCCTCGTAGGGCAGGACGCCGTGGACTCGCTCCTCGGCGTCCTCGACCTCGAGGAGATCGACAAGGGCCTCTACCGGGGCCCGCGTGCCGAAGGCGCCCACCAGCGCGTCTTCGGCGGCCAGGTGGCCGGGCAGGCGCTCGTCGCCGCCGGGCGGACCGTTCCGGCCGACCGCCGGGTCCACTCGCTGCACGGCTACTTCGTGCGCCCCGGCGACTCGACGAAGCCGATCGTCTACCAGGTCGAGGACATCCGCGACGGCCGCTCGTTCTCCGTGCGCCGCACGGTGGCCCTGCAGGGTGGGCAGACGATCTTCTTCATGTCCGCCTCGTTCCACACCGGCGAGCGCGGCCTGGAGCACTCCGACCCGGCCCCTGAGGGCCTGGCCCGGCCCGAGGACATCGCGCCGCTCGGCGAGCAGCTGAAGGCGCACCCGGACCGGCTCGGGATCTGGGCGCGCGTGCCGCGCCCGATCGACGTGCGCTACGCGGGCGGCGGCTCGGGCTTCTCGGCCTCGGGCGAGCGGCCGGCGCAGGAGCACCAGCGGGTGTGGATGAAGGCCGACGGGCGGCTCCCGGACGACCCGCTCATCCACGTGTGCGTGCTCACGTACGCCTCGGACCTGACGCTGCTGGACTCGGTCCTGTCCCGCCACGGCGAGGTGTGGGGCCCCGGCGGCTACCTCGGGACGAGCCTCGACCACGCGCTGTGGTTCCACCGGCCGTTCCGCTTCGACGACTGGATCCTCTACGACTCGATGTCGCCGACCGCCGCCGACGGCCGCGGCCTGGCCCAGGGCCGGTTCTTCGACGAGCGCGGCGTGCACCTGGCCTCGGCCACGCAGGAGGGCCTGCTGCGCCGGACCCCCGAACCGCCGGGCGTCCCGTAAGGGCTCTGAACGAGTGACGCCGAGGGCGCATCCGGTCCCACGGGTGCGCCCTCGCCGCGTCCCGGGCGGCGAGCACGCTCTGTTACGTGGTGATTGAGTGATATATCACCGCATTAGAGGGGGTAGATCCCATTCACCGGGCAATGTTATGGTCTGCACTCGTCCCCGGTAAGACCCCCGACCCCCAGTCCGCCCAGCCTTGCCCGGCTGGGAGTCCGATGCCCGGTGAACCGTTCGGAGACCGAGATCCATGCGTCTGACCAACGCACCAGAACCGGCGAAGACGTCCATTGACGCCGCCGCCCGCATAGCACCGAAGCGGGACCCCGAGACCCTCGCGATCAAGCGGAGAGCTCGGGTCGACCAGCAGACCGAATCGCCGGCCAGTGCGCGCCCCAGCCACTGGCGGCCCGACATCGAAGGCCTCCGGGCCCTCGCCGTGGGCGCCGTCATCGCCGCCCACATCGGCTTCCCTTACATGGCAGGGGGATTCGTCGGCGTCGACGTCTTCTTCGTCATCTCCGGCTTCCTCATCACCTCGCTGCTCCTGCGCGAGATCGACAAGACCGGCACCGTCTCGATCGCGGGCTTCTACGCCCGCCGCGCCGTGCGGCTCCTCCCCGCCGCCGCCACGGTCCTGCTCGCAACGCTCTGGGCGGCCTGGCTCTGGCTGCCGCGCACCAGGCTCGGCGAGATCGCCGCCGACGCGGCCGCCGCCGCGCTCAACATCATCAACCTCCGCCTGGCGCAAGAAGGCACGGACTACCTCAACGCCGAGGTCCCGCCGTCCCCGTTGCAGCACTTCTGGTCCCTCGCGGTCGAAGAGCAGTTCTACATCGTCTGGCCGCTCGTCCTCCTCGCGATCGCGTTCCTGGGGACCAAATTCGGCCGCCCCGGAAAATTCACCGCGGCACGCCACCGCAACCGAGGACCGGGACGCACCCTCGCCATCACCGCGTTCCTCGTGATCGCAGGAGGCGTCTCGTTCTGGATGAGCGCCGCCTGGACCGCCGGCGACCCCGTCTGGTCCTACTTCGGCATCCACACGCGCGCATGGGAACTCGCCGTCGGCGCACTCATCGCCGTCGCCGCCGGCGGCATCCGCGCCCACGCCCCGAAATGGGCCGCCGCGCTCGCCTCCTGGGCCGGACTCGCGCTCATCACCGCCTCCGTGTTCATCCTCGACGAGCACACCGTCTTCCCCGGCACCGCGGCCCTGCTGCCCGTCGCCGGCTGCGCGCTCGTCATCGCCGCCGGCTGCGCCCCGCACCGCTTCGGCGCCCAGAGCCTCCTCGGGATCCGCCCGGCCCAGTTCGTCGGCAAGATCTCCTACGGCCTCTACCTCTGGCACTGGCCGCTCATCATGATCGGCCCCGCCGTCATGGGCCTCGAAGAGGTGCGCCTGCGCCACTACCTGCTGCTCATGGCCGTGGCGTTCCTGCTCACGATCGCCACGTTCTACCTCGTCGAGAACCCGATCCGCACCAAGCGGCCGCTCGTGCAGGTGCCCTCCCGGGCCCTCGCCATGGGCGGCGGGCTCATCACCGCCATGCTCGCGGTCTCGCTCCTGATGGTGCAGCAGCCCATGCCCGCCGAGGAGAACGGCGAAGCCGCCGAGATCACCGGCGACGACTCCACCGTCTGGGAGATGATCGGCGAATCCTCCGATGTGGAATCGGTGCCCGCCAACATCACCCCGTCGCTCGACGACGCCGGCACCGACGAGCCCGCGCTCTACGCCGACGGCTGCGTCTCCGGCCGCGAAGGCACCGACCTCGCCGAGAACTGCGTGTTCGGCGACCCCGAAGGCTCCAAGACCATCGTCCTGTTCGGCGACTCCCACGCCGCCCAGTGGTTCCCCGCCTTCAACCAGCTCGCCGAGGCCTCCGGCTGGCAGCTCCTGCCCTTCGCCAAGGCCAACTGCAGCGTCTCCGTCGCCATCGAGCACGACAACCAGCTCGGCCGCCGCTACACCGAATGCGAAGAGTGGAAGGAGAAGGCCTTCGCCGAGATCGAGCGGATCGAACCCGACGTCGTCGTCACCTCCGCCTACGACAACAAGGAGATCCTCGCCGACGACCCCGACGCCGCCTGGGCCGACGGCTGGGCCGAGAGCCTCGACCGCCTCGACGACGCCGCGGACGAGGTCTACTACCTCGCCGACTCCGCCAACCCGCCCGGCGACACCCCCGCGTGCCTCGCCGAGCACACCGACAACGTCACCGCCTGCGTCGTCGACGTCGAACAGGCCACCACCCGGCCCGAACGCCGCGCCCTCGCCATCGAGACCATCGAAGCCGAGACCGACGCCACCGTCGTCGACCCCATCCCGTGGATGTGCGACATGGAGAACGACACCTGCCCCGTCGTCGTCGGCAACCTCCTCGTCTACCGGGACGCCAACCACCTGTCGCCGCGCTTCGTCGCCGAACTCACCCCCCAAGTGGCCGCGGCGATCCCGCTCGAGGCCCAGCACGCCGACGCCCGATAGCCCGGACACACTCCGCGCCCTGAGGTGGGCCCGCCGTCCTACCCGACGGTAGGCTCACCTCAGCTCCGCCGGGCCCGATCCCCAAGCGGCGCATCGTAACCGGCATACGAGGAGTGGCACACGATGAAACCCGTCTCGCCCTGGCTGAAAGCCGTCAACACGGTCCTCACCCCCGCCATCGCGGGACGCCGCAAGAAGGTCGACCGGCTCCTCGACCGCGCCGTCCGCGAAGCCGAGGACCGCACCGGCTCCACCGCCCACGGCGAAGAGGCCTTCATCGAGGACATGCGCGTCCTCCTCGCCGGCTACGCCGACATCCACGGCCTCACCCTCACCGGCTGGGTCGCCGTCCAGCACGAGATCGCCGACCGCCTCGAGAACCGCCTCCGCATCCGCAAACTCCACGCCCTCAACCCCGAGATCGCCGACGAGCCCATCAGCCGCCCCATCGTCATCACCGGCGCCCCCCGCACCGGCACCACCATGCTCCAGCGCCTCCTCGCCGTCCCCGCGACCCACCGCTCCCCGCTCATGCACGAACTCATGCACGCCGACCTCGAAGGCGGCGACCACCTCCGCCGCGCCGAACGCGCCACCGACTTCCTCGCCAAAGCCCTCCCCGCCTTCGGCGCCGTCTACGACATGCACCCGCAGCAGCCCGACGCCGACGTCTGGGTCCTCCCGCACGGCGTCGGCCACCTCGTGCGCGCCCAGCCCCCCGGCTACGTCCAGTGGATGCTCGAACGCGACTACACCGCCGACTACCGCTACCTCAAGCAGACCCTCCAAGTCCTCCAGCACGGCCGCCCCCGCCGCCGCTGGGTCATCCGCGCCGCCGCCCACCTGTGGAACCTCGGCGCCCTCGTCAAAACCTTCCCCGACGCCCAGATCCTCTGGACCCACCGCGAACCCGCCGAAGCCCTCGCCTCGCTCTGCTCCATGACCGAGACCGCCTCCGGCATGAACACCAGCGAACTCGACCCCCGCGAGATCGGGCGCACCTGGCTGGGGCTCTTCGCGACCGGCCTCGACCGCGCCCGCGCCGCCCGCGCCCGCATGCCCGCCTACGCCGTCGTCGACGTCCCCTACCGCGACCTCACCGACCACGCCCGCGAACGCCTCCCGCAGCTCTTCGAACACCTCGGGGCCCCTTGGGGCCGAACCGAAGCGGACGCGCTCGAAACGGCGCTCGCCAACCGCCCCACCGACCACAAGTACGACCTGGCCCGGTACGGCCTCACCGAGAGCGAGGTCGACCGGGCGCTGGCCGACTACAGGCGGGCGTTCGGCGAGCTCCTCTAAAGGTCGAGCCGGAAGCCCCACAGCAGCACCTCGGGCAGCGGGTACCAGTCGAGCTCCGGCGCGCGCTCGAAACCGAGGCGGGCGTAGAGGCGGTGCGCGGTCGTCATGGCCTGCTGCGAGCACAGCACGACCCGCTTCGTGCCCTCCTCGGTGCGGGCGCGCTCGACGCACGCGACGGCGAGGGCCGAGCCGACGCCGCGTCCCTGCGCGCCGGGGTCGACGGCGAGCATCCGGATCTCGGCCTCGCCCGGGCCCGCCAGCTGCGCCATGGTGCTCCCGTGGAACGCGAGGGTCACTCCGCCCAGGATCGCGCCCGTGTCGCCGTCCACGGCGACGAGAACGGTCGCGGAGGCGGCCCGGAGCGCGACGTCGCGCAGGTTCGGCGCGTACGGGTCGTCGAGGCCGCCGAGGAGCAGCCCGTCTTCGAGATAGGAGCGGATCGAGACCTCGCCGAGCGCGTCGTGTTCGGCGGGGGAGATGGGGCGGATCTGGAAGCTGGTCACGACAAGATTCTGCCTCGCGGGGGCGACATCGTTATTGGATAGCGCTTGCAAACCGGGTGCGGGACCGGTTGAATCGACCCTTGTGACCGACGTGATCCGCAATCCCATCCTGCCCGGCTTCCACCCCGACCCCTCGATCGTCCGGGTCGGCGAGGACTACTACCTGGCGACCTCGACCTTCGAGTGGTGCCCCGGCGTCCGCATCCACCATTCGCGGGACCTGCGGCACTGGCGGCCGCTCGGCGGCGTGCTCGATTCGCCGCAGCTGCTCGACCTGACCGGGGTCCCCGACTCCGGCGGCGTGTGGGCGCCCGACCTCACCTACGCGAACGGCCGCTTCCACCTGGTCTTCTCGGTGCTCGACACCTACGCCTACGGCTACAAGGACTGCGCGAACTACCTGACCACCGCCGAGACCGTCGACGGTCCCTGGGCGGACCCGGTGCGGCTCCCGGGACGGGGCTTCGACGCCGCCCTCTTCCACGAGGACGACGGCTCGACCTGGCTCCTCAACATGATCACCGGCTTCAAGGGGGTCGAGATCCAGCGCCTCGAGGACGGCGAGGCGGTCGGCGAGCCGGTCCTGCTCCTCGACTCGAGCCCCGCGGGCGTCACCGAGGGCCCGCACCTCTACCGGCACGACGGCTGGTACTACCTGCTGTGCGCCGAGGGCGGCACCGGCTTCAACCACGGCGCGGTCGTGGCCCGCTCCCGGAACCTCCTGGGACCCTACGAGATCGACCCGAACGGGCCGCTCCTCACCACCCGCGACAAGCTCGACCTGCCGCTCCAGAAGGCCGGCCACGGCTGCTTCACCACGACCCCGGCGGGGGAGTGGTACATGACCTATCTGACCTCCCGGCCCTACACCGAGGTCGAGGACGGCCTGCCCCAGGACGCGCGCGAGCGCGACGCGACCGGCCGCTGCGTCCTCGGCCGCGAGACCGCCATCGCGGCCGTCTCCTGGACCGACGGCTGGCCCCGCATCGAGGGCGCCGCACCGGCACTGGAGGTCCCGGCCCCGTCCGGACCCGTATCCGCGGCGCCCGAGGCGCCCGCCCGCGACGACTTCGACGAACCGGCCCTCGACCCGCGCTGGAACACCCTCCGCCGCCACGCCGACCCGTCCTGGCTCAGCCTCGCCGCCCGGCCCTCGCATCTGCGCGTGGCCGGCGGGCAGTCCCCGCACGGGAAGCGCACGCCCAGCCTCGTCGCCCAACGCGTGACCGCCAAGCACGGCGTCTTCGAGGCCGGTCTCGAATTCGACCCGCGGACCGCGGACCAGACCGCCGGGATCACCGCGTACTACAACGGCTTCAACTGGCACTGCCTGCAGGTCGGCCTCGACCAGGGCCGCCGCATGCTCAGCCTCGTCACCTGCGACCGCGGCCGCCGCACCGCCACGCCCGTCGCCGCCCTCGGGACCCGGCTCGACCTGCGCATCGCCTTCGACGGCCCGACCTTGCGGTTCGCGTACCGCGAGAACGGCCCCTGGCAGGACCTCGCGGTCACCGCCGACACCACGATCCTCTCGGACGAGCACGCCACCTGGATCGAACCCGGGCTCGTCCACGCCTTCGGCTTCACCGGCGCATTCGTCGGCCTCTGGGTCCAGGACCTCGCCGCCGAAGGCGGCTTCGCGGACTTTGACTACGCCGACTACCGCCCTGCGCCCGCGTCCCGGCCCTGACCAGCGGAGGTGTGACCAGGCCCGGAACGGGTACCCACGCCTCAATCACCGTTCGAGAAAGGACGGCAACGCCATGGGTGGATTCGACAAGGCCAAGGACAAGACCGACCAGGCCGTCGGCAAGGCCAAGGAGAAGGTCGGCGACGCGACCGACAACGAGAGCCTCGCTAACGAGGGGCGCGCGCAGGAGCTGAAGGGCAAGGCGAAGGAGGAGTGGGACGACCTTCGCGAGAAGGGCGACGACAAACTCCACGACGCCAAGGAAAAACTCACCGGCGACGATGGGTGACGACGGCCGGCGCTGACCGGACGCCCAGACGGACTGCGAACCAACGGGGCCGGGCCGCTGCACAGCGGCCCGGCCCCGAAACGTCTGCCTTCACCGCCGCGGCGGCGGGGCCACGGTCTCGCGCACCACGATGTGGGTGCCGAGCACGACCTGGTCGGATGCGGTCGCCTCGCGGCGCAGCCCCAGCCGCACCGCCTCGCGCCCCAGCTCTTCGTGCGGCACGTGCACCGTGGTCAGCGCGGGCGTGAGGTCCGAGGCCAGCGGGATGTCGTCGAAGCCGACCACCGACATGTCCTTGGGGACTTCGATCCCGGCTTCCCGCAGTGCTTTCAGCACGCCTGCCGCGACCATGTCGGTCGCCCCGAAGACCGCGGTCACGTCGTCGCGCTTGCCCACGAGCTCCCTGGTCAGGTCGTACCCGCTCTGCTTCGAGAACTCGCCGGGGATGATCAGCGACTCGTCGACCTCGACGCCGTAGTCGGCGTGCGCCCGCCGGAACCCTCGCACCCGTTCGTCCGTAGTGGACAGTCCGACGCCCATGCCCATGTACGCGATCGTCTTGTGCCCGGCCGACAGCAGGTGCGAGGTCATCGCGTACGACCCGCCCTCGTTGTCGTAGTGCACCACCGTCGCCGGGACGTCCTCGCCCAGCGACGGCCGCCCGCACAGCACGAGCCGCGACCCCGAGCGGTCCAGCGCCGAGGCGAAGTAGCGCATCCGCTCGTTGTACTTCCCGTCGTCCCACGCGCCGCCCACGACGATCACGGCCTCGGCGTGCTGCTCGCGCATGAGCTCCACGACCGCGAGCTCCCGTTCCGGGTCGCCGTGCGTCGTGCACAGCAGGCACAGCCGCCCCTCGGAGGCGGCCTGCTGCTCGACCCCGCGTGCGATGTACGCGTAGAACGGCCCCGTCACGTCGTCGACCACGAACGCTACGGTCTTCGTCGTCGCCCCGGCCAGCGCGCGGGCGTGCGCGTTGACCACGTAGTCGAGTTCGCGCATGGCGCGCAGCACCTTCGCGCGGGTCGCGGGCGCCACCGGGTAGTTCCCGGCGAGGACCCGCGAGACCGTCGGCACCGACACGCCGGCCCGGGCGGCCACGTCCCTGATCGTGGGGCGCTTGCCGGTCTCGGCATTCGACTTCTTGGGCACTGGGGGCCTTCTCTCACCGTTCTCGGGGATGCGACGGGTCCGCACCCAGGGTATTGCACGCTCGCGTATTCCTTTGTGCGCGGACCCGTCGCATGCGCCTACTCGGTCGCTTCGAAGCCGAGCGTGAACGCCGCGGCCTGCGGGAGCAGCCGGTGCTGGGGCAGGACGCCGGGGCCGCACGCGGCCGAGCCCATGCCGTGCAGGCCGGCGTCGAGGTTGACGTACACCCGGTCGCGCTCGACGAGCTCGTGCGTGTGCTTGGCGGCCTCGATGTCCTCGCTGGTCCACGGGCGCACCGTGAACGCGAACTCGGGCGCGCCGAACACCTTGAGGGTCTTGCCCTCGCCGGTGAGGGACGCCCAGCGCACGTCGATGCGGGAGCCGTTCTCCTGCGGGAACACGTACGGGGTCTGCATTCCGGCCACGGTCGACCGGAAGCGGCCGACGCGGGCGGCCGCGCGGGTGTCGGCGTAGGCCTCGCCGGGCCCGCCGCCGAACCACTCGACCTCGTCGAAGCCCCGGGGCAGGGAGGCGCGCACGCCCAGGCGGGGGAGCGGGAAGTCCCACTCGCCCTCCGGGTTCACCTCGACGGTGAGCCAGAGGCGGCCGCCGTCGAGGCGCCACCGGTAGACGGTGCCCATGGCGATCTCGGCCCCGGCGGCGCCGACGCGGGTCGACACGGTGAGTCCGTCCGCAGTGGACTCGATGTCGAGGACCTTGTGCTCGAGCCGGTAGAGGGCGACGTTGCGGTCGCGCCACTGCTGCACGAGCGGGGCGTGCCAGCCGAGCAGGTCGTTGTCGGTGGGGGCCCGCCACAGGTCGAGGCGGGGGCCTTCGATCTCGAGCCCGCCGATGGCGGTGAGGCGCCCTAGCGCGTCGAACGCGGCGCCGCCGAGGCGGTAGCCGCGGTCTTCGGCGACGGCGGCGGTGCCGCCGTTCGCGGACCCGGGCGCTCCGGCCGCGAGTTGCGCTTGGCCCCAGGCGATCTCGTGGCCGGCTTCGGCCCACGCCTCGTCCTTGGCGAGGACGGCGCGGACGGTGAGCCAGCGTTCGCCTTCGGCCCGGCCGAGGGCGGCGACGCCGGCGGGGAAGGCGACGACGGCGGATTCGCCGGCGGCGATGCTCCGCACTTCGAGCTCGCCTTCGGCGACGATGACGCCTTCGTCTTCGACGGCCCAGGTGAACGCGAGGTCGCCGGTGTCGGCGAAGTCGCGGAGGTTCTCGACGGCGACGGCGCGCGAGCCGGGCTGGACGGTGATGCGGACGGGCTCGATCACCTTCTTGAACTCGACGAGGCCGGGGGAGGGCTCGCGGTTGGGGAAGATCAGCCCGTCGACGACGAAGTTGCCGTCGTGGAGGGGCTCGTCGAAGTCGCCGCCGTAGGCGAACCACTCGCGGCCGTCCGCGTCGTGCATGCGCACGCCGTGGTCGATCCACTCCCAGATGAACCCGCCCTGGCAGCGCTCGTGCTGCTCGAACAGGCGCTGGTACTCGCTCATGCCGCCGGGGCCGTTGCCCATGGCGTGCGCGTACTCGCACAGGACGAACGGGATGTTGCGGCGGTGCTCGTCGAGCGCGGGGTCTTTGGTGCGGTCCTCGGTCTTGTGCCCGATGCGGTCGGTCTCGGCGTGGTCGGCGTACATGCGGCTGTACATGTCGACGTAGCCGGAGTCCCAGTCGCCTTCGTAGTGGATGGGGCGGCCGGGGTCGCGCTGCTTGGCCCACTGGGACATGGCGGCGAGGTTGTCGCCGGTGTGGGACTCGTTGCCGAGGGACCAGATGATGACCGAGGCGTGGTTCTTGTCGCGCTCGACCATGCGGGCCATGCGGTCGAGGTAGGCGTCCCTCCACATGGGCTCGTCGCTGGGGTTGTTCCGCCACTCGTGGTGGACGAAGCCGTGGGTCTCGAGGTCGCACTCGTCGATGACCCAGACGCCGATCTCGTCGCACAGGTCGAGGAAGCGGCGGTCCGGCGGGTAGTGGCTGGTGCGGACGGCGTTCACATTGTGCCGCTTCATGATCTCGAGGTCGCGGCGCATGGTCTCGACGGCGAGGGTGCGGCCGGTGTCGGGGTCCCACTCGTGGCGGTTGACGCCGCGCAGGAGGATGCGCTTGCCGTTGACCTTGAGCAGGCCGTCCTCGATCGCGACGGTTCGGAAGCCGATGCGCAGGCTGACGCGCTCGGTGGCGGTGGCGACCTCGGCGTCGTACAGGCGCGGGGTCTCGGCGGTCCACGGTTCGACCGCGACGCTGGCGGTCTCGCCGGCGGCGATGTCGATGCCGAGCTCGGGCACGGTGACGCGGGCGTCGGCCGCGGTCTCGGCCGATACTTCGACCCTGAGGGTGCCCAGGCCGGTGGCGTGGTCGTAGTCGGCGTGCGCGAAGACGTCCTCGATGCCGTGCTCGGGGCGGTGGACGAGGGCGACGGGGCGGAAGATGCCCGACAGCCACCACATGTCCTGGTCCTCCAGATAGGACGCGGCGGACCACTGGTGGACCCGGACGGCGACGGTGTTCTCGCCGGCCACGAGGTGTTCGGTGGCGTCGAACTCGGTGGGGAGGCGGCTGCCCTTGCCGTCGCCGAGGAGGGTCCCGTTGACCCACACGGCGAACGCGGAGTCCACGCCTTCGAAGCGGAGGACGGTGCGGCCGGTGGCGGGCCACTCGGCGGGGAGGGTGAAGGTGCGGCGGTATTCGCCGGTGGGGTTGGCGTCGGGGACGCGGGGCGGGTCGACCGGGAAGGGGTAGACCGTGTTGGTGTACTGCGGCTTGCCGTAGGGGGCGTCGCCGTCGAGGTCGGTCATCTGCCACATCGACGGGACGGCGAGGGTGGCCCAGCCGCTGCTGTCGAACGCGGGGGCCTCGAAGCCCTCGGTGGTGTCGTGGAGGCCCGCGGCCAGGTTGAAGCGCCACTCGCCGTCGAGGCTGAGCGCGGCGGCGTCGGAGGCCAGCGCCGCCCGCGGATCGCGCCGCCCGCTACCAGGGCTAACGCTTTCCACGTAGGTGAAATCGGTTCGGCTCATCGCCAGGGTTCCCTTTCCAGTATGCGATCGGCCCGGTCGGCGCAGGGCCGACCGGACTTCCGGCCCGACCGCCGAGCTGCCGCGCGTCTGCGCGGCCGCCTCGTCTCGGTTCGGCGATGCGGGCCCGCTCATTGTCCGCCATGGCGCGGACGCGTCTACCCCGCCCGGGTCCGCTGTCCCAAACAGCAGGCCGACCGGGTAGATACCGTTTTCTATCTTAAGGGTGGCGGGTGAGGTGTCAATACCCGGGAGGCGTTCATGTTCCTGAAGTGAACAAGCGTCATGGCTTGTTCGAAGGAAAAACGTCGGGACCCCGAGCTATGGTTGCGCCAGGGGTCCCTTAAGGGGGATTTATCGCGATAAAGCGTGATTCGATGCTATTCGACCGGCTTCAGCATCGAGGAGAACACCACCGTATCCGCCGGGTAGTGCTCTTTCGCGTACGCCTCCAGCTCCGGTGTGACCAGGAGCGCATCGATGATAGCGACGCCGTTCTGGTCGTCGGCCCAGCCGCCGTAGACGTAGCGCGGGAATGCCGCCACGATCTCGTCGGCGATCGCCTGCAGCTCGGCCGTGCCCAAGTCTTCGGCCGGGTCGCCGATCTCCGGCTCCTGGTACTGCAGCTCCGGGTAGTCCGCCATGTCGATGTCCGCCGTCGAGACCGGGTCCTCGGTGAGCACGAACGACTTCCCGTCGAACGTCCCCGTCACCAGGTACGAACCCCACCGCACGCCCTCGGCCTCCTCGTGCTCGACCGCGTCCCAGTCCCAGCCCGTCACCGGCAGCCCGCCGCACTGCGGCGGATACGACTCCGCCACCGCGCCGCACAGCTCCGCCGCGTCCCGCTCGACCCCCTGGAGCACCGTCAGCGCCCCCCGGTAGACCACCGCGTCCGGCGGCGTCGGCTCGCCCGACTGCTGGTCCGACTGCGAGCCGACGTCCGAACCGGTCCCGTCCGCGCCCGCGTCGCCCTCGCCCTGACCGCACGCCGCCAGCACCAGCAGCGCGGCGAGCGGAATGAACCGTTGCAAAACCTTGTGTCCCATCATGTTCCTTCGACGCCGCCCACCCCCGACGGGTTCCCGCCGAGCCCCGGCCGAAGCGGAAACCTGAGCGCCCCAGGAGACAACACGGTCTGAAAAACACGGGCGGTAAAACACAGTCGAATAACAGATAACCGAAACCCGGCACCGATGCTAGGTTGAGCGCGGCGCCACCAGCGCCCCCGGCAGGAGCGCCCGCCCACCAAAGGCGCCCGCCAGCCCCACCTTGAGGAGCCGCCACCCGTGAGCGACAAATTCAACCCCCGCGCCGCCATCGCCATCGGCATCACCGTCCTGTGCTGGGCCTCGGCCTTCGTCTCCATCCGCGACGCCGGCCGCCACCTCGACCCCGGCCCCCTGACCCTCGGCCGCGCCGGCGTCGCCGCCGTCGTCCTCCTCGCCGTCTGGGCACTCCGCCGCGAAGGCCTCCCCAAACGTGCCGCCTGGCCCGGCATCCTCACCGCCGGCGTCCTCTGGTTCGGCCTCTACATGGTCGCCCTCAACTGGGGCGAGCAGCTCGTCGACGCCGGCACCGCCGCCCTCATCGTCAACATCGGACCCATCCTCATCGCCCTCCTCGGCGGCTGGCTCCTCAAAGAAGGCTTCCCGCCCCGCCTCTTCCTCGGCATCGCCGTCTCCTTCGCGGGCGTCGCCGTCGTCAGCCTCTCCATGTCACGCGACGGCGCCTCATCCGTCCTGGGCGTCCTCCTCTGCCTCGTCTCCGCGATCACCTACGCCATCAGCGTCGTCGTCCAGAAACCCACCCTGAAGCACTGCACCTCACTCCAGTTCACCGCCTTCGGCAACGCCATCGCCGCGGTCCTCTGCCTGCCCTTCGCCCCGCTGCTGTTCTCCCAGTTGGGATCCGCCCCCACCTCGGCCACGCTCCACGTGCTCTACCTCGGCCTGTTCCCAACCGCGCTGGCCTTCCTCACCTGGGGCTACGCCCTGCGCTTCACCACCGCGGGCAAGCTCGGCGCCACGACCTACGTCGTCCCCGCGATCGTGGTCGGCCTCTCCTGGCTGTTCCTCTCCGAGGTCCCGACCTGGCTGACCCTCGGCGGCGGCGCGCTGGCGCTCGTCGGCGTGGCGATCTCCCGCTCGCGCGGCAAGGCGTCGAACACGGCTCCGAAGCCGCCGGTCGAGGCGACCGACACCGCGGCCCCGGCGGCGAAGGCCTAACGCCCCCAAGCGCTCCGCGAGGCGGTCGAGGCGGGCCTTCCAGTCGGCCTTGGCGGCCGCGACCTCCTCGGCTGAGCCGAGTTTGGCGATCTCGACCTGCACGGCGGTCTTGGCCTCGCCCTTCGCGGTGAGGTTCGCCAGGACGCGGGTGCCGTCCGAGGCGTCGAACCGCACCGACTTCGGCGGGGACGCGCTGCGCTGGGTCAGCGTGAGGTCGTCGAGCCAGCCGGCCTGCGCGTCCGGGTCCGCCAGCTGTTCGAACACGGCCGCGATCGAGGCGGAGACGGTCTTGGAGGCGTTGGCGCTGAACGTGCCGTCGGGGCGCTGCCCCGGCTCGCGCAGGCCGCGCTCCTGCTCGTAGCCGACCGTGATGGACTGCGCCCACCAGCCGTCGACCTCGAACTCGCTCACCAGCATCCGCGCGATCGCGGTGTGGTCGAGCTCGGCCGCGCCGCGCTCGTCGAGGAGGGCCAGCCAGGTTCGCCAGTCCGCACCGGTCCCCTCGATGAGGGCCTGGTCGGACATGGTCTGGCGGCGCGGCGACGTCGATGCACCCATGGCTCCAGCGTAGGGGAGGAGTACGGTGCGGGCGCCGCATCCCCGAGAGAACGCGGACCGGCGCCGGGTCCCGCTTCCGCCGTCGAACCGGGCCGTGTCACTTTTCACCATCTCTGGCGGTTTAGGGCGTGATTCGCATCGTTCGGGCGTTACCGTTCCTCCACGATCCCGATCGGAACGGAGTCCGCATGATCCCTGCCCGCCTCGCGGCCGCGGCCCTCGCCGCTACCGCCGCATTCGCCCTCCTGCCCGCCGCCGCGGCCCACGCCGAGTTCGACCCCGTCCGCTATGTCGCACTGGGGGACTCGTACTCCTCGGGGACCGGCACGGGCGACTACTTCGACCCGGCGTGCCGCCGCTCGGCCAGGGCCTACCCGCAGCTGCTCGCGGACGGGCTCAACGCCGAGTTCACGTTCGAGGCCTGCTCGGGCGCGAGGACCGCGGACCTTCTTTCAACGCAGCTCGGCGCGCTCGACGCGGAGACCGACATCGTCACGGTCACCATCGGCGGCAACGACATCGGCTGGGCCGATGCCGTCAAGGCCTGCCTCACGCCGCTCGCGGACTGCACCGACGAGATCGAGGACTCCGAACGGCTCGTCCAGCTCCAGCTGCCCGGGCTCCTCGACGGCGCGTACGGCGCGATCGCGAACCGCGCCCCGAACGCGGACGTCTACGTGCTCGGCTACCCGCGCCTGTTCAACGGCGCGAGCACCTGCGGCGCGCTCAGGCAGCCGAGCGTCGCCGAACAGCTGCTCATGAACGAGGCCGCCGACCGGCTCGCCGGAGTAATCCGGAACAAGGCCGAGGAGCACGACTTCACCTATGTGGACGTGCGCCGCGCCTTCGAAGGGCATGCGATCTGCGACGACGTCGCCTACCTGAACGGCCTGGCCTACCCGCCGTCCGAGTCGTACCACCCGAACGCGATGGGCCACCAGAACGGCTACTACCCGGCGATCGCCCGCGCGATCGTCTAGTGAGGCCGGTCGGCGGGACGGCCGCGCCGTCCCGCCGACCGGTTGCGGCACTTGAGCACGGGTCCGGCGGTCGCCGCTGGACCCGTTGCGCGCGTTCAGGAGCGGACCGTCAGACCCAGTACGTCAGATAGAGGTCCCAGCCGGCTTCCTGCTGCTCGCAGTAGTAGCCGTCGGCGTTGCCGCTGCCGACCTTCGCCTTGCCGACCGTGTGGCACTCGGCCTTCGTCGTGTAGGTGTCGTGGTAGACCGGGTGGCCGTCGGCGGCCGAGGCGGCGGCGGGCGCCGCGCCCGCGGCGAGCGCCAGGCCTGCGAACGCGGCTGCCGTGATGGTGCGAATCTTCATGTGCGCCTGCTTCCTTGATAGGAGTTCTTCAGTGCTGCACCCGATGTTCGACCATCACGGCCCGAAAGTCCAGATCCCTTGTGGCCCTGAGTCCTCCAGTGGAGCTCAGGCCTGCAGTGCGAGCGCGAGCGGGTACACCGCCGCCGCCCCGGCCTCGCGCAGCCGCATCGCCGCCACGGTCATCGACCAGCCGCTGTCGCGGAGGTCGTCGACGAGGAGCACGCTCGAGGCCGGTACGGGGAAGTCCACCGTGAACGCGTGCAGCACCTGCTGGAGCCGCTGGGCGCTGTTGGCGCGGTGCATGCCCGCGCCGGTGTCCGAGGCGCGGCCGAGCGCGCCCAGGAACTCCATGCGGCCGAGGCGCGCGATGCGCTCGGCGAGCCCGTCGACCAGTCGCGGGCGCGAGAGCGAGCCCATCGAGACGACCGCGGTGGGCCGGTCGGCCCAGTCCCAGGACGCCAGCACCTGCACCACCGCTTTGAAAACGTCCTCGGGGACCTCCCGGTCCGCGCCGTCGGCCAGGAGCTCGCGCAGCGGGCCACCCCAGCCGATGTCCGAGAGCCGCGCGAGCGCCCGGCCCGGCTCGGCGCCCGACCCGACCGGGATCTTCCCCTTCAGGTCGATGCCGATGGCCTGCAACCCGGTGGGCCACATGCGCTTCGCCTCGAACGGCACGCCCGGCTTCGACAGCGCCGCCGCCGCCCCCGCGGCGGCCTCGTCCGAGACGCCCGCCTCGGTGCGGGTGCCGGTGCAGTTGTCGCAGCGGCCGCACGGCGCGGCCTCGGCGTCGTCGAGCTCCCGGCGCAGGAACTCGAGCCGGCATTCGCCCGTGGCCTCGTAGGCGAGCATCCGCCGCTGCTCGTGCCTGCGGGCCGCCTCGACCTTCGCGTACCGCTCGGCGTCGTAGGCCCACGGCTGCCCGGTGGCCTCCCAGCCGCCCTTGACGCGGCGCACCGCGCCGTCCACATCGAGCACTTTGAGCATCATCTCGAGCCTGGTGCGGCGCAGGTCGACCCGCGTCTCGAGCGCCGCGGTCGACAGCGCCCGGCCCTCGGCGGCGAGCACGTCGAGCGTGCGGCGAACCGCCTCCTCGGCCGGGAAGGAGAGCGACCCGAAGTAGTCCCAGATCGCGCGGTCCTCGCTGCCGGGCAGGAGCACCACCTCGGCGCGGTCGCGGGCGCGGCCGGCGCGGCCGATCTGCTGGTAGTACGCCACGGGGGAGGAGGGTGCTCCCAAGTGGACGACGAAGCCGAGGTCGGGCTTGTCGAAGCCCATGCCGAGGGCGCTGGTGGCCACGAGCGCTTTGATGCGGTTGCCGAGCAGTTCCTCTTCGCGCTCAAGGCGTTCGGCGTTCTCGGTGCGGCCGGTGTAGGAGGCGACGGCGTGGCCGCGCGAGGCGAGATAGTCGCTGACCTCCTCGGCGGCGGCCACGGTGAGCGTGTAGACGATGCCCGAGCCGTCCATGCGCGGCAGCTGCTCGTCGAGCCAGGCGAGGCGGTGGGCGTTGTCGGGCATGTCCACCACCGAGAGGCGCAGGGACTCGCGGTCGAGGCTGCCGCGTAGGACGAGCGTGGCGGCGTCCTTCTTGTCGAGCTGCTCGGCGATGTCGTCGGAGACGCGGGCGTTCGCGGTGGCGGTGGTGGCGAGGACCGGGACGCTGCCGGGCAGGTCGTCGATGAAGGTGGCGATGCGCCGGTAGTCGGGGCGGAAGTCGTGGCCCCAGTCGGAGATGCAGTGGGCCTCGTCGACGACGAGCAGGCCGCACCCGGCGGCGAGCTTCGGCAGCTGGTAGTCGCGGAAGGCGGGGTTGTTGAGGCGTTCGGGGCTGATGAGGAGCACGTCGACGGCGTCCTCGGCGATGGCCTCGGCGATCGCGTCCCAGTCCTCGGGGTTGGCCGAGTTGATGGTGCGGGCACGCACCCCGGCGCGCTCGGCGGCCTCGATCTGGTTGCGCATGAGCGCGAGCAGCGGGGAGACGATCACGGTGGGGCCGGCGCCGCGGCGGCGCAGGAGCGAGGTGGCCGTGAAGTACACCGCGGACTTGCCGAACCCGGTGCGCTGCACGAGGAGCACGCGGCTTCCGGTGCCGTCCGGCCGCTTCTCGCAGAGGGCTTCGATGGCCCGCCACTGGTCCGGGCGCAGCCGCGCGCGCTCGCCCGCGAGGGCGCGCAGCAGTGTCTCGGCTTCGTCTCTGAGCGTCGCTGTTCCTGCCATAAGGACCGTTGTACCGCACTGGTGTGACGGCCCGCGGCGACAGTAGGCTCGGGGCGATGGACATTGCGGCACCAATCGAGATCATGTGGAAGTCCGGCGCCTGGACGGCGCTGCCGGTCGCGGCGGAGGAGTCGGGCGGCAGGCTGCTCGTCACCGCCGCCGAGGGCAGCGACGCGTGGCGGCACACCGGTTACGGCTTCGTCCACGAGGACGAGCACGCGCTCCTGGAGGGCTGGGACCGCGGCCGCGCGGTCGAGGTGAGCTTCATCGCCTCGTTCGAGGCGCAGTTCGACCAGGCGGGGCTCATGGTCCGCATCGACGCCGAGCGCTGGATCAAGGCGGGGGTCGAGTTCGCCGACGGCGCACCGCAAGTGGGGGCCGTGGTCACGGCGGGCAAGTCGGACTGGTCGGTCGCGCCCGTGCCCGAGTGGGCGAGCCGCGAGGTCACCATCCGCGCCAGCCGCTTCGAGGACGCGGTCATCATCCGCGCCCGTGTCGAAGACGAGCCCTGGCGGCTCGTCCGCCTCGCCCCGCTCGACCCCGAGGCCGAAGTGCAGGCGGGGCCGTACTGCTGCGCGCCCAGCCGGGCCGGGCTGACGGTCGCGTTCACGTCGTGGCGGCTCACCGAACCTGACGCGTCGCTCCACTGAGCCTTCGGCCCGGTGCCGCATCCCCCGGCGCCCGCTGAGCGGCGACCGCCTCACCGCATCCGGCTCGGCTCCCGCCTTCGGGCTCGGTGAAACGTGTTCGCGTCCTGTTCGAAAAGCGATGTCGCACCCGAGGAGTACTTTTGCACCAGGGGTCCCTAAGGCCGGAAATATCGTGATTTACAGCCTTATTTCTAGTCTTCTTCGTCGTCCAGTGCCGGTTCGTCCTCGTCCAGTTCGGCGGCGAGGAGCTTGAGGTCGTAGACCGACATGCGCTGGGACTGGTCGGCGCGGCCCTTGGTGCTCACTGTCACGCCGTCGGCGCGGAGGAGGTCGGGCACGTCGCGGCCGGTGCGGCCGTCGGCCCAACGAAAGCCCTCCGAGACCGTGCCGCCTGCCGTGAGGACCCGGTAGGCCCGGGCCACGTTGCCGTCCCGCATGTAGGCCCCGACCTGTCTCGGGCCCGTGCCGATCAGCTCCGCGAGGTCGCCGTACGAGGTCCAGGTGCCCTCCGGCAGCGCCTCGACGACCCGCCGCACCCGCTCCCAATCCCGTTCAGTCGTCACCACGGCAATCTACAAGCCCCGCACCGGCGCGCCCGGAGGCGTCCGGCGCCACCAGGCGGGATCGCCAGGGCTGACGATCCGTCACCTGGTGTTAACGTCGAAGCTGACAGGGGAGCCGATGGGCTGAGAGTGCGGAACCGACCGCAGACCCTCACACCTGATCCGGGTAATACCGGCGTAGGAAGTCGTCCGCCGCTGTCGCGCAATGCCCGCACCACCCGAAAGGCAAGCCCATGCCCGACAGCTCCGCCCTCGCCGACCCGCGCCGCTGGCGCACCGTCGACATCCTCACCTGCGCCGTCCTCGCCGTCGCCTTCGGCGTCGTCTTCTGGGCGTGGGGATTCGTCTGGAACGGCCTCGACCCCGTCCTCGCGTTCTACCCGCCGCTCAAATCGATCCTCAACGGCGTCTGGCTCATCCCCGCCGTCCTCGCCCCGCTCATCGTGCGCCGCGCCGGCGCGGGCCTCCTCACCGAAGCGCTCGCCGCGACCGTCTCGGCGTTCCTCGGCTCCTTCTGGGGCGTCGCCGTGATCCTCCAAGGCCTCCTGCAGGGCCTCGGCGGCGAGCTCGCCTTCGCCGCGACCCGCTACCGCCGCTTCGGCACCCTCGTCGCCCTCGCCGGCGGCGCCCTCGCGGCCGTCGCCCTCGCCTGGTTCGACGTGCGCAACTACTACCCCGACTCGGACCTGTGGGCCTTCAAGGTCCCGTACTTCGCGCTCGCCATGGCCTCCGGCGCGCTCGTCGCCGGGCTCGGCTCCCAGGCCCTCGTCAAGGCCATGCTGCCCACCGGCGTCCTCGACCGCTTCCCGTCCGGACGCGAACGCCAGCGGGTCTGACGCCGCCATGGTCCCGGTCGAGTTCCGCGGCTTCGCCTGGCGCCACGCCGGACGCCGCGCCCAGGCGGTCGCGGACGTCGACCTCCGCATCGAAGCCGGCGAGCGGGTGCTCCTGCTCGGCCCCTCCGGGTCGGGCAAGTCCACCCTGCTCGCCGCGCTCGCCGGACTTCTCACCGAGGACTCCGGCGAGCAGGACGGCCACGTCCTCATCGACGGCAAGCCCGCCGCCGAGCAGCAGGGCCGCGTCGGCATCCTCTTCCAAGACCCCGAGACGCAGCTCGTCATGGCCCGCAGCGGCGACGACGTCGCCTTCGGCCTCGAGAACCAGGCCGTGCCCCGCGACCGGATCTGGCCCCGCGTCCGCGAAGCGCTCGCCTCCGTGGGCTTCCCCTACGGCCCCGAACGCCCCACGCACGCCCTCTCCGGCGGCGAGCAGCAGCGACTCGCCCTCGCCGGCGTCCTCGCCCGCAGGCCCGAGCTGATCCTCCTCGACGAGCCCACCGCGAACCTCGACCCCGAAGGCGCCCAAGAGGTCCGCCAAGCCCTGCGGGCCGCCCTCGCCGCCACCGAAGCCACCCTCCTCGTCGTCGAGCACCGCGTCGCCGACATCCTCGACCTGGTCGACCGCGTCATCGCCCTCGGACCAGGCGGCGTCCTCATCGCCGACGGGCCCGCCGGGGCCGTCCTGGCCCGGCACGGCGACCACCTTGCCGCCCAAGGCGTCTGGGTCCCCGGCGTGCCCCTCCCGACCCGGCCCGCCCGGACCGCGGGGGACACCGCGCTGCGCAGCCAATCGCTCGCGCTCCGCCACCCCGGCGCCGACCGGCCCGCCCTCGACGACGTCTCCTTCGAACTGCGCCAAGGCGAACTGCTCGCCGTCACCGGACCCAACGGCTCCGGCAAGTCCACCCTCGCGCTCCTCGCCGGCGGCCTCGCCAAGCCCACGAGCGGCCGCGCCACCGTCCCCGGCGAGACCCGGCCCCTCCACCGCCTCCCCGCCCGCCGCCTCGCCACCCGCGTCGGCTCCGTCTTCCAGGACCCCGAGCACCAGTTCGTCACCGCCACGGTCCGCGACGAACTCGCCTTCGGACCCCGTCAAGCGGGCTGGCCGACCGAACGGATCGACGCCCGCGTCGACGAACTCCTCGAACGACTCCGCCTGGCGCCCTTGGCGAACGCCAACCCCCACACCCTCTCCGGCGGCGAGGCCCGCCGCCTCTCCGTCGCCGGGGCCCTCGCCGCCGCGCCCGGCGTGCTCCTCCTCGACGAACCCACCTTCGGTCAGGACCGCCGCACCTGGGGCGAACTCGTCGACCTCACCGCCGACATCCGCGACGAAGGCACCGCGCTCCTCGCCGTCACCCACGACCGCGACTTCGCCGCCGCCCTCGCCGGACGCGAACTCGTCCTCACCGCCGGCCGCATCGCCGAGGAGCGCCGCCCATGACCCTCACCCTCGCACCCGTCTGCGACGCCCGCGCGCCCATCGCCCGCGTCAACCCCGTCGCGAAACTCGCCGCCGCGTTCGCCGTCTCCGTCACCGCGCTCGTCGCCGCCGACTGGCTCACCCCGCTGCTCCTACTCGCCGCCCTCGTCGCGGTCCTCCCGTTCACCGGCATCCGCCCCGCCGAACTCGCCCGCCGCCTGCGCTGGCTCTGGTCCGCCGCCGCCGCGGTCGTCCTCGTCAACGCCGTCTTCGCCGCCGAGCAGACCGGCCGGATCCTCATCGACTACGGCCCCTTGGAGATCAGCACCGGCGCACTCCTCGGCGGCATCGCCATCGGCCTGCGCGTCTGCGTCGCCGCCACCGCCGGCGTCCTCGCCTTCGCCACCACCGACCCCACCGACCTCGCCGACGCCCTCACCCAGCAGCTCCGCGCCCCCGCCCGGTTCACGATCGGCGCGCTGGCCGCCCTCCGCCTGCTGCCGCTCCTCGCCGCCGAATGGCGGCAGATCACCAGCGCCCGCCGCGCCCGCGGCCTCGAAGGCGGCCGCAACCCGGTGCGGCGCGCGCGCCTGTTCGCCTCGACCATGTTCGCCCTGCTCGTCGGTGCGATCCGCCGGGCGGGCCGGCTCGCGGCCGCGATGGACGCGAGGGGATTCGACTCCGGGATTCCGCGGACCCACGCGCGCGAGCAGCGGATGCGCCCGGGGGACTGGGTCGTGCTCGCGGGCGCCCTGCTGGTGTGCGCGGCGGTCGTCGCCGTCAGCGTCGCGTACGGCGTCTTCGAGGTGTGACGCTCAGAGGGTGACCGTGACGCCGACGTCGATGCGCTGGAACGGTTCCCCGATGAGGTTGACGAGGTTGCGGTCGACGATGGCGATGCCTTCGTCGCTGAGGATCGCGTCGTGGATCGGGTGGACGACGGGCGCGTCCACCGCGCGGATGAAGTCGACGCATTCGGCGAGCTTCATCCACGGCGCCGACACCGGCGCCAGCAGGACTCGTACCGGCAGATCGGGCACGGTGAACGCGTCGCCGGGATGGAAGATGCCGTCCACGAGGTAGCCCACGTTCGGGACGACGGGAATGTCGGGGTGGACGACCGCGTGGTGCCTGCCGACGACCCTGACCTCGGTGCCCGCCACGGGGACCGCGTCGCCCGCGCTCACCACGGTGAACGGCACGCCGCCGAGGACCTTCGCGAGCGACTCGGGCCCGTAGACCGCCATCTCGGGCTGGTCTTCCAAGACTCGCCGCAGCTCCGGGTCGTTGCAGTGGTCGGGGTGCTGGTGCGTGATGAAGACGGCGTCCACGCTGTCCAGGGCCGCGGGGTCGGAGAAGACGCCCGGGTCGATCACGAAGGCCCCGTCGTCGGTGTCGAAGCGGACGCATGAATGGCCGAACTTGGTGAGTCGCATGCCCTCACCGTAGGACGCATCGGCGGCCGAGTCGGGGGCTCCGCGAAAAACCCCCGCCGAGGCGGGGCGGCCGGGCCGGCCCGGCCGCCCCCCTGCCCTCAGGCGTCGGCCTCCACCGCGGGCTGCGCGAACTGGGCCTCGTAGAGGCGCGCGTACGCCCCGCCCGAGGCGAGCAGCGCGTCGTGGTCGCCCTGCTCCACGACCCGGCCGTGCTCCATCACCACGATCACGTCGGCGTCGCGGATCGTCGAGAGCCGGTGGGCGATAACGAAACTCGTGCGCCCCTGCCGCAGCGCGACCATGCCCTGCTGCACCAGCATCTCGGTGCGGGTGTCGACCGAGCTCGTGGCCTCGTCGAGGATGAGGATCGACGGGTCGATCAGGAACGCCCGCGCGATCGTCACCAGCTGCCGCTCACCGGCGCTCAGGCTGCCCTCCTCCGCGCCGACCACCGTGTCGTAGCCGTCCGGGAGCGTCCGGATGAAGTGGTCCGCGTGCGCCGCCGACGCGGCCGCCACCACCTCCTCGCGGGTGGCCTCGGGCCGGCCGTAGGCGATGTTCTCGGCGATCGTGCCGTCGAACAGCCACGTGTCCTGCAGGACCATGCCGATGCGCCGCCGCATCCGCTCGCGCTCGACCGTCGAGACGTCGACCCCGTCGACCGTGATCCGGCCCGCGTCAAGGTCGTAGAAGCGCATGAGCAGGTTGACGAGCGTGGTCTTGCCCGCGCCCGTGGGGCCCACGATCGCCACCGTCTGGCCCGGCTCGGCCGAGAGCCACAGGTGCTCGATCAGCGGCTCGTCCTCCAGGTACCGGAACGACACGTCCTCGAACGCGACCCTGCCCTGCACCGACTCCAGCGCGCCGCCCGGGCCGACCGGGTCCGGCCGCTGCTCCTCGGCGTCGAGGAACTCGAACACCCGCTCGCCCGAGGCGACCGCGGACTGGATCTGCCCGAACATGCCCGCGAGCATGTTGAGCGGGTTCGAGAACTGCCCGGTGTACTGGATGAACGCCTGGATCTGCCCGAAGGTGAGCACCGCCGCCGCGACCTGCAGCCCGCCGACCACGGCCACGAGCACGTACGTGACCGAGCCGAGGAACGCCATCGCCGGGCCGAGCAGGCCCGCCACCCACTGGGCGCGCACCGTGTTCTCGTACAGCTCCTCGTTGTGCGCCTTGAACTTCGCCGCGCCCTGGGCCTGGCGGCCGAAGAGCGTCACCAGCTGGTGCCCGGTGATCATCTCCTCCACGTGCCCGTTGAGCTTCCCCGTCGTCGCCCACTGCTTCGCGAACCGCGGCTGGCTGCGCTTGCCGATCACCCGCGCCGCCAGCACCGTGAGCGGCATCGTCAGCAGCACGACCACCGTCAGCAGCGGGGAGATCGTGAGCATCATGATCGGCACGCCGACGAGGAACAGCAGGCCCTGCACGATCCGCTGGGTCACCTGCCCCACGGTCTGCGTCAGGTTGTCGATGTCGTTCGTGACCCGCGAGAGCACCTCACCGCGCGAACGGGAGTCGAAGTACCCCAGCGGGAGCGCCGTGATCTTCCGGTCGGCCTCCGCGCGCAGCTCGAACGCCATCTCCTGCGCGAGCTTCGCGATCGTGCGGCCGTTGGCCACGGTGATGGCGAACGTCGCCAGCGCCAGCGCTACCGCGAGACCGAGCATCCGGGCCAGCGCCGGGAAGTCGAGGCCCTCGCCGGAGGCGGCCCCGTCGATCACGAGGTCAGTGGCGCGCCCGAGCACGGTCGGGATCGAGAGCATCCCGGCGACCATGAGCACGCCGAACCCGATCACCGAGGCGAGGCGGAAGGGGTTGCGCCGCAGCAGGTCGAGGATGCGGCGGACGGTGCCGCGGAAGTCCGCGGCCTTGGTCGAGCCCGGTCCGCCCGGCCTCATGCCGCCCATCATGGTCACAGCGCCTCCTGAAGGGTGAGTTGGGAGTTGACGATCTCGGCGTACACGGCGTTGGTCGCCAGGAGTTCTTCGTGGGTGCCGGTGCCCGCGACGCGCCCGGCGTCGAGCACGACGATCCGGTCGGCGTCGCGGATGGTCGAGACCCGCTGGGCCACGATCACCTGCGCGGCGTCGGCGATGTCGTGGGCGAGCGCGGCCCGCAGGGCGGAGTCGGTGGCGGTGTCGAGCGCGGAGAAGGAGTCGTCGAAGAGGTAGACCTTGGGGCGGGCCACCAGCGTGCGGGCGATGGCGAGGCGCTGGCGCTGGCCGCCGGAGACGGTGGTGCCGCCTTGGCCGATGACGGTCTCGAGGCCGTCGGGCATGGCGCGCACGAACTCGGCGGCCTGGGCGGTCTCGAGGGCGCGCCAGAGGTCGGCGTCGCTCGCGTCGGGGTCGCCGTAGCGGAGGTTGGAGGCGACGGTGCCGGAAAACAGGTAGGCGCGCTGGGGGACGAGTCCGATGGTGCGGGCGATGAGGGCGCGGTCCATCTCGCGGACGTCGACGCCGTCGACGCGCACCGATCCGGCGTCGACGTCGAACAGGCGGGGGATGAGGTGGAGGAGCGTGGTCTTGCCCGCGCCGGTAGAGCCGATGACGGCGGTGGTCTGGCCGGGCCGGGCGATGAGGTCGACGCCGCGGAGGACGGCCTCTTCGGCGCCGGCGTACCGGAAGGTGACGCCTTTGACTTCGAGTTCGCCGAGGCCGGCGAGTTCGGTGACGGGGGCGGCGGGGTCCGCGATGCCCGGGACGGTGTCGAGGACTTCGCGGATGCGCCCGGCGGCGACCTTGGCGCGCGGGGCCATCATGAACACGCCCATGGACATCATGACCGCGCCGAGGATCATGCCGGCGTAGGTGAGGAAGGCGATGAGGTCGCCGATCTGCATGGTGCCGTTCGCGATGCGCCCGGCGCCGATCCAGACGATGGCGATCGAGGTGAGGTTGCCGGCCATCATCGCGGTGGCGCCGAAGAAGGCCTGGACGCGCCCGACCTTGAGGGACGCTTCGGTGAGTTCGGTGTTGGCCTCGTTGAAGCGGCGCTGCTCGTGGTCGTCGCGGACGAAGGCGCGGATGACGCGGATGCCGGTGATGTGCTCGCGCATGACGCGGTTGATGCCGTCGATGCACCGCTGCATGACGCGGCTGGCGGGGACCATCGCGACGACGATGAAGGCGATGGCGACGGCCACGACGGGGATGGCGGCGAGGAGCACGCCGGTCATGGGCACGTCGAGGCTGAGGGCGAGCGCGAGGCCGCCGAAGGCGGCGATGGGCGCGGTGAGCAGCAGGGTGAGGGCCATGACGAGCATGGTCACGACCTGGGTGATGTCGTTGGTGGCGCGGGTGATGAGGGAGGGCGCGCCGAAGCGGTCCATTTCGGCGGCGGAGAACCGCTGCACCTGGGCGAAGAGGTCGGCGCGGAGGTCGCGGCCGAGGCCCATGGCGGTGCGGGCGCCGTAGTAGACGGCGAAGCCGGAGGCGGTGATCTGGACGAGGGTGACGGCGAGCATGAACGCGCCGTGGCGCAGCACGTAGCCGGTGTCGCCGGTGGCGACGCCGTGGTTGACCAGGTCGGCGTTGAGGGTCGGCACGTAGAGGGAGGCGACGGTGCCGATGATCTGGAGGACGACGGTGAGGGCGAGGGTGCGGCGGTGGGGGCGCAGGTATTCGGCGAGGAGCCGGACGACCGAGCCCTCGGGTGAGGCCTCGTCGTCCGGCTTACCGGGTGCTGGGGGTGCGGGTGGTTTTCCTGTCATGTGGTCGAGGATAGCAGTAGAATTTGACCGGGTACAACTTTTTTCTGAGTTCACATTTTGATCTGGTACAGTAAAGGAGTGGAGCACAAGGCCGGACTGCGCGAGCGCAAGAAGAACGCGACCTGGGAGCTGTTGCGGAAGACCGCCCTCGATCTGTTCGAGGCGAGCGGCTTCGAGGACGTGTCCGTCGCCGAGATCGCGGCCGCCGCCGAGGTCTCCAAGGCCACGGTCTTCAACTACTTCCCCACGAAGGAAGACCTCGTCATCGGCGGCATGAAGCACCACACCGGCGACGCCGCCCGGATCGTGCGCGAGCGCCCCAAGGGCCAGACCCCGCACGAGGCCCTCTGCGGCCACTACCTCCGCCTGCTCGAGCGCCGCGCGCCCCAGGTGGGGCTGTCGGACCACCCGGTGTTCCTGCGCGTCCAGCGCCTCCTGGCCGCCACCCCGTCCCTGTTCATCAAGGCCATGGACTACCGCCGCCAGGCGGCGGTCCTGCTCGCCGAGGCGCTGATGGAGGAGGGCCACACGCCGCTCACCTCGCGCCTGGTCGCCTCCCAGCTCCTGCACACCCAGCACATCCTCGTCGAGGGGAACGTCCGGCGGATGCTCGCCGGCGACCCGGTCGAGGCGATCCACGAGGAGGCCGTGACCGCGGCCGAGCACGCGTTCGGGCTGCTCGAGCACGGCATCGGCAACCTCATGCGCCGCGAGACCGACCCGCCCGCGCCCGACCCCGGGTTCGGCCCCGACGGCTGCCGCCTCGACTACCACATGCACCATGCCGAGTCGGAGGTGCGCGAAGCGGTGGAAAGGGTCATGAACGAGCCTGCCAACGACATGTTGCAGACCCTCGTCGATCCGCAGCGCCGCTGACCGGTCGCGCGGCACCCGTTACGCCAGTGGCGCACGGTGACTAAACTGCGGCCTATGTCCTCACTCGACCACCTCGTCCTCGCCACACCCGACCTCGCGGCCACGGTCGCCGAAGTCACTCGCCTGACCGGGACCCGACCGGTCCCCGGCGGCGTGCACCCGGGCCTGGGCACCAGGAACTTCCTGCTCGGTCTCGGCGAGGGCGCCTACCTCGAGATCATCGGCCCCGACCCCGAGCAGGGCGCGCCCGAGGGGCCGCGCCCCTTCGGGATCGACGGCCTCAGCGAGGCCCGCCTCGCGACCTGGGCGATCCGCGTCGAGGACATCGACGCCGCCATCGCCGCCTCCCGCCAGGCCGGGTACGACCCGGGCGAGCCGCGCGACATGTCGCGCCGGACCCCCGACGGCGAGCAGCTCTCGTGGCGCCTCACCCTCGACGCCGAACGCGGCCAGACCGGGCTCGTCCCCTTCCTCATCGACTGGGGCCGTACCGCCCACCCCGCGGCGAACCTGCCGGTCGTACCGCTCGTCGGCCTCGAAGCCCTCCACCCGCACCCCGAGCGCATCGAACCGCACCTCACCGCCGTCGGCGCGAAACTCCCCGTCAAAGCCGGCAACCGGCCCTCCCTGGCGGCCACCGTCTTCGGCGAGACCGGACTCGTCGTCCTGCACTGACGCGAACAACGACGAAGGCCGCCCCCGTCACGGGAGCGGCCTTTCGCTCAGTTGTCGGACGGCGGCCCCCCGCCCGGGGCCTCGCCGCCGCCACCCCCGCCGCCGGAGGGCGCGGCACCGCCGCCGCCCGCCTCCGTGGACGTGTCGACGCCGACCGCGAGCGTGATCGTGTACCCGCTCGCCACATCGCCGGTCACGGTCCCCATCTGGGACTCGCCGCCGTCGTCGCTGAAGATGTTGTCCGACTCCAGGGAGATCTGCCCCAGGTTCTCCACCGAGGCCTCGTACCCCTCCTCCTGGTACACCGTGTCGCACACGTCCTCGGGGAACGCCAGCTGCGAGGTCGCGATCGCGTTCGCGCTGTCGGTGATCGACGCCTCGTCCGGGTACACCTCGAAGTGGACGTGCGGCCACCGGCCCGAGTAGCAGCCCGGGTAGACCGTCGTGAACGACACGACCCCGTCGGCGTCCGCGACTTGCACACCCCGCAGGAAGTTCTCGCCCTCCAGGCCCTCGCCGTACATCGAGTACTCGCCGTCGCGCGTGCAATGCCACGCGTAGACCGCCACCCCCTCGAACGGCGTATTACCGTTCGCCATGTCGTACACCGTGAACCGCATCGTCAGCGGCACCCCCTCCGCCGTTGCGCTGCCCGTCCCGAAGCTCGACCTGATGTCGCTGCGCACGATCCCGCTCTCCTCGAGCACGTCAGGACCGTTCGAACCGTCGCCCGGATACGGGCCCGCGGTCTCCTCGGGTATCTCGGTGAGCTCCCCGGCCGAATCCGTGCCCGCGCTGGTCGTGCTCTCGCTCGTGGTCCCGCCGTTCGACGTCGTGCACGCCGCCAGCCCGAGCGCCGCCGCGCCGGCCCCGGCGAAGAGCACCCCGCGCCGGCTCAGCAGGGTCCCGATGTCGAACTGCAGGCCCTGGTCGACCAGCTCCTCGTCCGGCTTCGCCAGCGGGCGGCCCTCGTACGTCAGCGTTCCCTCGTGCTTCGCGGTCACAACCCGCTCCTCTCACCTTGTCGTGCCGCCATTGTTCAGGCGGGACATCCCTTCGGTGCTGGGAACGGGATCAGAGAAACCTCGGAAACCGGAGCGCGACAGTCCTAGGGCCGGGACGCCTTCAGCGAGTACATCAGCGGCAGCCGCGGCCGCCCCTCGGGCAGCCGGAACATGCCGTCCTCGCCCCGCACGAGCTCGGGGAACTGCTGGAACACCGTCACATCGTGCTCATGCAGGAACTCCAGCCGCAGCCCGGTCGCGCAGATCGCCGAGACGATGTCGCCCATCGTGTGCAGCCTCGCGAAGCTCAGGTTGTCGACCGTCTCCGCCTCGATCTCGACGTACGAGCCCGGCTCGTCCGTCACCAGCGGCTCGGGCCGGAAGTAGTCCTCCACGACCTCCCGCGCGCTGTGCCATCCGAAGACCTGCAGGAACGGGTGGAACTCCGCCAAATACAGGAACCCGCCGGGTGCGACCAGCGACGCGGCCGTCTCGGCCCAGCGCCAGAGGTCGGGCAGCCAGTACAGCGCCCCGATCCCGGTGTAGACGATGTCGTAGTCCTCGTCGGGCAGCGCGGCGGCGGCCTCGTACACGTCCGAGACCACGAACTCGGCGCGGTCGGCGAGCCCGACGTCGGCCGCCAGGTCCCGGGCGACGTCGATCGCGGGCTTCGAGAAGTCGAGCCCCACCACCTTCGCCGCGCCCCGCCGCGCCCACGAGAGCGTGTCCTGCCCCATGTGGCACTGCAGGTGCACGAGCCGCTTCCCGGTCACGTCGCCGACCTCGGCGGCCTCGAAGCCCCGGATCTCGTCGCGCCCGGCGCGGAACCCCGCCTGGTCGTAGAGGGCGCTCGCCGCGTGGAGCGGGACGCGCTCGTCCCACATGGCCCGGTTGGCCTCGATCCACTGCTCCCGGTCCGCCGATTCGCTCGTCATGGCCACACTCTCGCAGCGGAACCGGACGCCCGCAAGCGAATTGGCTCAGGCGGCCTTGCTGCGCGCGCCGGGGAAGTCGGACACGAACGACCAGCCCAGGTGCCCATAGAGCGCCCGGCCCGCGTCGCTGCCGACGAGGAGCCCGAACCGCATGCCCTGCGCGTGCCCGCTCGCGGTCAGCGCGCGCATCATGAGCGAGCCGATGCCGCGGCGCTGGTGGGCGGGGGCGGTGACGACCTTGTCGAAGACGCCGAAGTCGCCGTCGCGGCCCATGCGGGCCGACCCGGCGAGGTCGCCGTTGCGGTGGAAGACGCGGGCGACGGTGAGCGGGCCGTCGATCTCGACCACGAGGCGGTAGTCCTCGGCGACCGCGTAGGGGTCCGGTGCGAACACGACGGTCATGAGGTGGCCGCCCTCGTCCATCGTCCAGGTCGAAGGCACGACGGAAGCGAGGAGTCCGCTGGGCCCGGCGATCATGACCTGGTGGCCAGGCTCGTCGAGCCGCGCCGCGGCGGCGGCCAGGGACTCGGGCGTGTAGGTGTGGAAGACCTCGCGGACCTCGGCGCTCGGCGGGCCGACCGCGACCCGGAAGCCGCCCTCGACCGGCTCGGGCGGGGCGGTCACCCGCGAGTGGGCGCGCCCGCGCCCCCAGGCCGTGACGAGGTCGGGCAGGGCGTGGCCGGTGGGGGAGGCGGGCATGGGGGCTCCTTCGCAGCGGGGACTCACACGACTCTATTGCAAGTATTTTGCAATAAGCGGGCCGGGGTCGGCGGGACGGGACTGTCGGTGGCGGTGCGTACGCTCGGGACGGTCGGCAGAGGGACGGGAGTGAGCGGTGGGCGATGCGGTTGCCGGTGAGGTCGACGGGCTGGCGAGGTGCCCCTGGGGCGTGGCCCCGGAGATCTACCGGGAGTACCACGACCAGGAGTGGGGGCGCCCGGTCCGGGGCGACGACGCCCTGTTCGA
Organism: Glycomyces niveus; assembly: GCF_017592475.1. Taxonomy (GTDB): domain Bacteria; phylum Actinomycetota; class Actinomycetes; order Mycobacteriales; family Micromonosporaceae; genus Glycomyces; species Glycomyces niveus. Next base: position 498,299 of record NZ_JAGFNP010000001.1, read on the forward strand.
GCGGGTGAGCCTGGAGGCCTTCCAGTCGGGGCTGTCGTGGCTGGTGATCCTGCGCAAGCGCGAGGCCTTCCGCAAGGCGTTCGAGGGCTTCGCGATCGTGAAGGTCGCCGCGTTCACCGAAGCTGACTCGGAGCGGCTCCTCGCCGACGAGGGCATCGTGCGCAACCGCCTCAAGATCGACGCCACCATCGCGAACGCCAAGGCCGCCGCGGACCTTGACGGCGGGCTCAGCGACCTCGTGTGGTCCTTCGCGCCCGAGCGGCGCGCGCGGCCGAAGCGGATCGCGGACGTGCCCGCGGTGACGCCCGAGTCGACCGCGCTCTCCAAGGCGCTCAAGAAGCGCGGCTTCAAGTTCGTGGGGCCGACCACCGCGTACGCGATGATGCAGGCCGTCGGCATGGTCGACGACCACCTCGCCGACTGCCACGTGCCCGAGGCCTAGCCGGCCGAGGCGGTGGAACCCCTGACGACGACCCGGCACTGCACGGTGTGGACGCCGCGGCCGTGCTCGGCGTCGATCGCCTCGAACAGGGCCCGGGCCGCCGCGCGGCCGAGCTCCTCGAGGTTCTGGTCCACACTGGTCAGCTGCGGGCGCGCGCCCGTGGCGAGCACGTCCCAGTTGTCGAAGCCCATCACCGCCACGTCCTCAGGAACGCGGCGGCCGCGTTCGCGCAGCGTGTCCAGCACGCCGCGGGCCACCTGGTCCGAGCCGCACAGGACCGCGTCCACCTCCGGCTCGCGGTCGAGCAGCATCCCGGCCGCCGCGCGGCCCCAGCCCTCTTCCCAAGCGCCGTAAGCGACTTCACCGACGAGTTCGAGCCCGGCCGCGTCGAGCGCGGCCTGCGCGCCCGCCGCGCGGTCGAGCGCGGCGCTGTAGTGCCGGTCGCCGCTGATGTGGGCGATCCTGGTGCGCCCGCAGGCGATCAGGTGCTCGACGGCCATGCGGCCGGCGTTCACGTTGTCGGGCACGATCGAGAGGTCCTCGGGCGCTTCGGAAGGCGCGTAGGCGTACACGACCGGCACGTCCACCGCGTCGGCCAGCGGCGGCCGCGGGTTCGTGGACGAGCCCACCACGATGAGCCCGTCCACGCGGCGGCTCAACAGGGCCTGCACGTGGTGGCGCTCCCGGATGGCGTCGCCGCGCGCGTCGCACAGGAACACCGAGACCTGGCCCGCGCCGAACGCGTCCTCCGCGCCCATGAGGATCGGGAGGCTGAAGCGGCCCACCAGGTCCGAGGTGAGGAGCCCGACCGTGCCGGTGCGCCCGGCGAGGAGGCCGCGGGCGAGCGAGTTGGGGGAGAACGAGAGCTGCGCGGCCGCCTCGAGGACCCGCTCGCGGGTCTGGGCGTGCACGTGGTTGCGGCCGTTGAGCGCCTTCGAGGCCGTGGCCACCGAGACGCCCGCCAGACGGGCCACATCGGACAGTGTGGCGGCGCGCGTGCCGCGCGGCGCGGGGGTTCGGGCCACTCGTCCTCCTTCTGCCGGAGCCCGGGCCGGGACCGCCGCCGCGGCGGCCGGCGCTTCTGCGGGCTGCCCCGACTGTAGCCGACCGGCCGAAACTTTGCCGAACCGGCTTTCGGGCACCGGCCCAGTTCGAATTCATGCCGATCAATGCATTGACATCGCTGCGGCGCGGCCAATAGCATCGGTGGCGACGCGGATACCGAAAAGGTTTTCGGCCTCTTTCGGCGCCCCGGCACACCCCCGCATCCTTCCCGGAGGCACGCAATGGCGCATCGCCCCACGTCCACCCGACTCCTCGCCACCGCCGCATCCCTGGCCCTCGCCTCCGGCCTCGTCGTCGGCGCCGCGGGCCCCGCCGCGGCCCAGCAGACCATCGGCTACCCCGAGTTCACCGGCGGCGACGCCGTCCCGCCCGAGCCGGTCCCGTACGACGTGACCGGCATGATGCCGGCGATGTACGAGGCCGAGGCCGGCGGCACCGACTTCTGGATGGACCGCCTCCTCGCCCGCAAAGGCGCCGACCCCGCCGGCGACCAGTGGCTCATGACCCGCGGCCGCGCGCTCCTCATGCGCGTCCACGACCCCGACGTGATCGGCTTCGGCGGCCAGCTCGCCTACTACGACCCGTTCTTTGACCGTGCCGCCAACACCGACGGCTTCACGATCGACATCGGTGACGCCGACTTCACCGAGGTCGTCGACCGGCGCCGCCAGACTCCCAGCCACTGGACCAGCGTCCACGAAGGCGGCGGCCTCACCGCCGAGGTCCAGAAGTTCATCACCGACAACAACGTGGCGGTCGCGAACGTCACGGTCACCAACGAGGGCGCTGCGGCCACGGTCCCCGTCCGCGTCGACTCCGACTTCGCATGGCAGGCCTCCGGCGACGAGCTCACCGGCGTCCTCGACGTCCAGAACTCCCGTGGCGAGCGACTCACCACCGTCTTCCCGCGCCTCTCGGGCACCGGCCTCGCCCCCGCGGACGGCGGCCTCGCCGGTGAACTCGAACTCGCCCAAGGCGAATCGGCCACGTTCAAGGTCCAGCTCGGCATGGTCGCCACCGAAATCCCCGCCTCGACCACCGAGTACGAGACATTCAAGGCCGCCGGCCCCGAGGACGCCTTCGCCGCCCACGTGCAGGTGTACAACCGGTGGTGGGCGGACAACCTCCCCTACTTCGACGTCCCCGACGAGGCCCACAAGAAGTTCATCTACTACCGCTGGTGGCTGATGCGCTACAACTACCTCGACGCGGACATCCCGGGCAACGACTTCCAGTTCCCCACCTCGATCGAGGGCGTCCTGGGCTACAACAACGCCATCGCCCTCACCGTCCCGATGTTCATCGACGACCTGAAGTACCTGCGCGACCCCGCCTACTCCTACGGCCCCTGGGTCTCCACCGGCGAGTCCTCACGCGGCGGGCGCTTCATGGACAACCCCGGGGACCCCGAGAACTGGTCGAACTCCTACACGCAGTACATCGCCGAGGCCGCCTGGCGCTCCTACCAGGTCCACGGCGGTCCCGAGGACGTCGTCGAGAACCTCGCCCGCTACGCCGAAGGCGACGTCAAGGGCCAGCTCGAGACCTTCGACTCCAACGGCAACCACCTCATCGAGTACGACTGGGGCGCGATGACCGGCAACGACGCCGACGCCGTCTCCTTCCACTGGCGGGACGGCGACCTCGACCGGGCCGAATCCGCCTACCAGTACTCCGGCGCGATCGCCGCCGCAGAGGCGTACGAGCTCATCGGCGACACCGCGAAGGCGGCCGAGATGCGCGACCTCGCCGCCGACATCCAGGCCGCGATCACCGACGTCCTCTGGAACCCCGACACGCGGCTCTTCGAGCACGTCCACGTCGAGTCCGGCGAGCACGTGCCGTGGAAGGAGATCAACAACTACTACCCGTTCTCGGTGGGTGCCGTCCCGAACGAGCCGCAGTACACCGACGCGCTGCGCCTCTTCGAGGACCCCGCCGAGTACCCGGTCTTCCCGTTCTACACCGCCAACCAGGCCGACAAGGCCGAGGCCGCCGAGCAGGGCGATCCCGGTTCGAACAACTTCTCGCAGATCAACTCCACCGTCCAGTTCCGGCTGTTCTCCTCCGCGATCCGCGACTACGACCAGGACTCGATCACCGCCGAGGACTACAAGCAGCTCCTGTACTGGAACGCCTGGGCCACCTACATCGGCGGCGACACCGCCTGGCCCGACTCCAACGAGTTCTGGGCCGACTGGAACGCCGGGGACGAGTCGATCGACTACCGCTCCTGGATCCACCACACCACCCTCGGCTCCAGCATCTGGACCTATGTGGAGGACGTGGCGGGCCTGCGCCCCCGCACCGACGAGAAGGTCGAGCTCTCCCCGATCGACATCGGCTGGGACCACTTCACCGTCGACAACCTCCGCTACCGCGATGCCGACCTCACCATCGTCTGGGACAAGCCGAAGGACGGCAAAGTCCACTACCAGGGCATCCCCGAGGGCTACTCCGTCTACATCGACGGCAAGCGCGCCTTCACCCTCGACAGCCTCGTCCCGGCCGTGTGGGACCCGGACACCGGCAGGGTCGAGCTGCCCGCGGGCGGCAAGGTCCTCAAGAGCAAGAAGATGAAGGACCTCTCGGCCCCCGAAGAGGTCGAACTCGACGGCCGCGTGGTCGATGTATTCAACAAGGCCGGCGCCGACCTCGAAGGCGACGCCGAGAACCTCGCCGAAGGCCGCACCGCCACCGCCTCGCACACCGCGAACGGCGGCAGCACCGCCGGGGCCGTCGACGGCACGACCATCAACGCCCCCTACTGGTCCAGCGCCGGCTCCGGCAACGAGACCGACTGGTACGAAGTGGACCTCGGAGGGAACGTCGCGATCGACGAGGCCCGCCTCTACTTCTACCGCGACCGCACGGTCGACGGCCTCGCCGAACCCGCCGTCTACCAGGTCCAGTACCACGACGGCACCGACTGGGTCACCGTCCGGGACCAGGCCAAGGCACCGGCCGTCCCGCAGGCCAACTTCAACCAGGTGCGGTTCCCGGAGGTCACCACCGACCGCGTCCGCATCCTCATGGACCACCAGGACGGCCACGCCACGGGCCTCAAGGAAGTCCGGCTTCTGCGCAGCGGCCATGACGTGAGCCCGCCGGAGAACTCCGCGCCGTACGCCCTCGCCAGGCAGAACCTGAGCTTCCGTTCGCCGATGCAGGCCCGCCTCACCGGCACCGTCAAGGACGACGGCCTGCCCCTCGACGGCGCGCTCACCGTCGCCTGGTCGAAAGCGGCCGGCCCCGGCGCGGTCGTCTTCGACGACGCCACCGCCTCGGCCACCGTCGCCACCTTCACCGAACCGGGCACGTACACGCTCCAGCTCGCCGCCTCGGACGGCGCCGCCGAAGCGGACTCCACTGTGGAGATAGTGGTCGCCGAACCCGACGACCGCGCCAACGCGGCCCTGTTCGCCGCGCCCACAGGCTCCTACACCTCGCCCTGGGAGAACATCACCGCGATCAACGACGGCATCGACCCGCCCCGCTCCGACGACGGGAACAACCCCCGCTGGGGCACCTGGCCCGAAGAGGGCGAGCAGTGGGTGCAGCTCGACTGGGAGACCCCGGTCCGCCTCGACGCCAGCGACATGTACTTCCTCGACGACGGCGGCGGTGTCCGCACCCCGGCGTCCTGGAAACTCCAGTACCGCGACGGCGACCAGTGGAAGGACGTCGCCGCCGACGGCCCCTACGGCACCGCCGCCGACCAGTACAACCAGGTCACGTTCGAGCCCGTCACCACCACCGCGCTCCGCGCGGTCCTCCAGAGCGGCGCCGCCAGCGTCGGGATCCTCGAATGGAAGGCCTTCGCCGAAGCGCCGCAACAGGTCAGGGCCGTCCACCAGCCGACCGTCGTCGGCCACGTCCCCGACCTCCCCGCCACCGTCACCTGCGTCTACGCCGACGGCACCCGCCTCGAGCAGCCCGTCGTCTGGCAGCAGCTCACTCCCGAGGACCTCGACGAACCCGCCACCCACGTCCCCGTCGGCGGCCTCGTCACCGGCCTCGCCCTCCCCGCCGCCGCAACCGTCCACGTCAGACTCCACGACCTGGTCGAGATCACCGCGCTCGAGACCGAAGCGGTCACCACCACCGCCGGGACGGCGCCGCAACTGCCCGCCACCGTCACCGCCGTCTACAACGACGGCTCGAAGGACAACGTCAGCACCACCGTCACCTGGGAACCGGTCGACCCGGCCGACTACGCCCAGCCCGGCACCTTCACTGTCCGAGGCACCATCGCCGGCACCTCCCTCGCCGCCGAAGCCACCGTCACCGTCAGCAGCTGATCTCCCACCGGCATTTAGGAGACTTCCCATGCAGCCCAACGCACTCAGACGAATGTTCGCCGCCGCGCTCGCCGCGGCCCTGGCCTGGAGCCTCTTCCAGATCGCGACCCCCGCGCAAGCGCAGCAGGCGGTCAACGTCGCCCGCTCGGCGACCCCCTCGGCCTCCTACACCTCCTCGTGGGAGACCGTGGCCGCGGTCAACGACGGCATCGAGCCGCCCGGCTCCAACGACACCCGGAACCCGCGCTGGGGCACCTGGCCCCAGACCGGTTCCCAATGGGTGCAGCTGACCTGGGCCGCCCCGGTCACCGTGAACGCCTCGGACCTGTACTTCTTCGACGACTCGTTCAACTCCGGCCCCGGTGGCGTCCGCGTCCCGGCCGGCTGGCGCATCGAGTACCTCGACAACGGCGCCTGGACCCCCGTGAGCGGCGCCAGCGCCTACGGCGTCGCCGCCAACGCCTACAACCACACCGACTTCAACGCCGTCACCACCACCGCGCTCCGCGCCGTCCTCCAGAGCGGGACCGCCTCCGTGGGCGTCCTCGAATGGAAGGTCTGGGGCAAGGGCTCGGCCTCCCAGACCGGCAACCCGATCGTCCGCAATATCTATACCGCCGACCCGGCGACCCTGGTCGTGGGCGACACCATGTACCTCTACTCGGGCCGCGACGAGGCCGCCGCGAACCAGCAGGCCTTCGTGATGGACGAGTGGCACGTGTTCTCCTCCAAGGCCCCCGACAACGACCCGGCCGCGTGGACCTCGCACGGCGTCAAGCTGTCCCTCTCCACGTTCGCGTGGGCCGGGGCGAACGCGTGGGCGTCCGAAGTGGTCCAGGGCCCGGACGGGCGCTACTACTGGTTCGTCTCCGTGGACGGCAGCACCGACAACGGCTGGATGAACATCGGCGTCGCGGTCTCCAACAGCCCGCTCGGCCCGTTCGTCGACGCCATCGGCGGCCCGCTGGTCTCGGACTCGACCCCGAACTCCTCGGCGCTCAACATCGACCCGACCGTGTTCATCGACGACGACGGCCAGATCTACCTCTACTGGGGCTCGTACTGGCAGCCGCGCATGGCCAAGCTGAACCCGAACATGACCTCCCTCGCGGGGCCGGTCACGACCCCGACGGGCCTGACCGAGTTCTGGGAGGCGCCGTGGATGTTCAAGCGGAACGGCACCTACTACATGGCCTACGCCTCCAACGGCGGCTCGGGCTGCGTGACCAGCTCGTCGTACGCCTGCATCCGCTACGCGACCGCCTCGGACCCGGCCGGGCCGTGGACGCACCGGGGCGTGGTCCTCGGCCAGGTCACCTCGACCACGAACCACCCGGCGATCGAGCAGTTCAACGGCCAGTGGTGGATGGTCTACCACACCGCCGACGCCGCCGGGGGCGGCGACTTCCGCCGGTCGGTCGCGATCGACCCGCTCTACTTCAACGCCGACGGGACGATGCAGCAGGTCGTCCAGACCAGGGGAGCTTGACCCGTACCACCGCTACTGGCGGCGGCGCCAGCCGCCGCGAAACCCCTTAGATCCCTTACATAGAGGAGACCGGAAATGAGCAGGAACAAGCGCCCCTCCCGGGCCGCGCGCGCGGGGGCGGTCCTCGCCGCGGCGGCCCTGCTGGCCGCCGGGTGCGGCGACGGCCGACCCGGCGGCGGCGGCGGAGGCGAGGTCGTCCTCGAAGGCGTCGACGACGGCACCACCCTCACCATGTGGACGCGCGCCGCCACCGAAGCCCAGTCGCAGCGGCTCGTGGACGCCTACAACGCCAGCCATGAGAACCAGATCGAGCTCACCGTCATCCCCACCGACGACTACCAGACCCGCGTCGGCACCGCCGCGGGCAACCGGGAGCTGCCCGACCTGTTCGCGCTCGACGTCGTGTTCGCCCCGAACTTCACCACCGCCGGGGCCTTCCTCGACATCACCGACCGGATCGACTCGCTCGAGTTCAAGGACGCCCTCGCGCCCTCCCACCTCGACGCGGGCACCGTGGACGACCGCGAGTACCTGGTGCCGCACACGCTCGACCTCTCAGTCCTGTTCTACAACAAGGACCTCTACACCCAGGCCGGGCTCGACCCCGAGCGGCCGCCGACGACCCTCGCCGAGTTCGCCGAGCAGGCCCGCGCCGTGGACGCCCTCGGCGGGGACGTGAGCGGCACGTTCTTCGGCGGCAACTGCGGCGGCTGCTTCGTCTTCACCTGGTGGCCCACGCTGTGGGCCGAAGGCGTGGAGGTCATGAACGAGGAGGGCACCGAATCGCTGCTCGACTCCCCTGAGGCGCAGGAGCTGTACGCGACCTACCGGAGTCTCGTCGAGGACGGCGTCGTCGCCCCCGGCCACGCCGAGGAGACCGGAGCGACCTGGGTGTCCCTCTTCCCCGAAGGGAACATCGGCGTCATGCCGATGCCCTCGACCATGCTCGGCCTCATGCCCGAGGACATGAACATCGGCGTCGCGCCCATCCCCGGCCTCACCGGCGGGCAGTCCACGTTCGTCGGCGGCGACTCGATCGGCATCAGCGCCAACTCCGAGCACCCCAACCAGGCGTGGGACTTCCTGCGCTGGAGCCTCGAGGAGGAGCAGCAGGTCGAGCTCCTCGCCGCCCACGGGGACGTCATGGCCCGCACCGACCTCGTCGGCAACGAGTACTACGCCGACAACCCGAACGCGGTGGTCATGAACGACCTCGTCGCCGTCGGCCGCACCCCCTACTCGCTCAAGTTCGGCCAGACCTTCAACGACCCGCAGGGCCCGTGGCTGCCGCTGGTCCGCGAGGCCGTCTACGGCCCGGCGGGCGCGGACCTCGGTCCGCTCAACGACGACGTCACGGCTTCACTCTCCAGTTAGGCGGGAAAACTCCATATGCGTTACTCGCGCAAGCTGGCCGGCGCCCTCTACGCCGCCCCCGTGGCGGCCTTCGTGCTGGCCTTCTTCGTCGCGCCGCTGCTGCTGGTCGGGCGCATGTCCGCGTCCGACTGGCCGCTGCTGGCCGGCGACCTCGGCATCAACCTGCCTGACAACTACGCCGGGATCGCCGACAACCCGCTGTTCTGGCCCGCGGTGGGCTTCACGCTCAAGTACACCGGGATCGTCGTCGTCATCCTCATCGGGCTCTCGCTGCTGCTGGCGCTCATCGTCGCCGACCGCCGCAAGGGCACCGGGTTCTTCCGCACCGCGTACTTCCTGCCGACCACGCTCGGGCTCGCGTCGGCGTCCCTGCTGTTCTTCGGGTTCTACAGCCCCGCGATCGGCCCGCTGGACCCGCTCCTGGAGTCGTTCGGCCTCGGCCCGGTCTCGTGGCTCGGCACCCCCACCGCCGCCCTGTGGTCCACAGTGGTTCTCATCGTGTGGAAGTTCGCGGGGTTCTTCATGATCATCCTGCTCGTGGGCCTCCAGTCGATCCCGCCCGACGTGTACGAGGCCGCCCGCCTCGACGGTGCGAACCGCTGGCAGTCGTTCCGGCACGTCACCGTCCCGCTCCTGCGGCCCGCGCTCGGCCTCGTCCTCATCCTGTCCGTCACCGGCTCGCTCCTGGCGTTCGACCAGTTCTTCATCCTCACCAAGGGCGGGCCCGACAACAGCACGGTCACCGTCGTGCAGCTCATCTACCGGGAGGCCTTCCAGCGCTTCGACCTCGGGGCCGCCGCCGCGATCTCCGTGGTCGTGCTCGCCGCGCTCCTGGTGCTCAACATCGGCCAGTTCCGGGCCCTCAGAAGGGATGACCAGTGAGCACCAAGCTCTGGACGACCTCGTACTACGCGCTCGCGGGAGGCCTGACCGTCCTGTTCCTGTTCCCGCTGATCTGGACCGGCTACGCCTCGGTCGCCCCCGCCGGGGCCACCAACCAGCAGGACGGCTTCGGCTTCGGGAACTACGTCAGCCTCCTCGAGTACGACGCCGGCCTCGGCCGCTACCTGTGGAACAGCGCGTACGTCTCGATCCTCACCGTGGCGTTCACGCTGGCGCTCTCGATCGCCGGCGGGTACGCGTTCGCGCGCTTCACGTTCCGCGGCCGGGACACGCTGTTCCTGCTGACCCTCGCGATCCTCATGGTCCCGTACTCGACGCTGCTCATCCCGCTCTACTCGATGCTGGGCGACCTGGGCCTGCGCAACACCCTCACCGGGCTCGCGCTGGTCCTGACCCTCTACCAGCTGCCGTTCGCGGTGTTCATGATGCGCATCTCGTTCGAGGCGGTGCCCAAGGAGATCGAGGAGTCGGCGATGTGCGACGGCGCCGGGACCTTCGGCGTCCTCACCCGGATCATGCTGTTCGCGGTGTGGCCGGGACTCATCACGGTCGGGCTGTTCTCGTTCCTGGCCGCCTGGAACGACTTCATCGCCCCGCTCGTCCTCGTCAGCGAGGCCGACAAGGCCGTGCTGCCGGTGGCCATCGCCAACCTGCGCCAGCAGTCGATGGGCGCCATCGACTTCGGGGCGACGCAGGCGGGCGTGGTCGTCATGGCGCTGCCCTGCCTGGTGCTGTTCGCACTGCTCCAGCGCCACTATGTCCGCGGATTCATGTCAGGAGCCATCAAAGGATGACGACGTCCACACCCGTCACCCCGCCCGCCGGCGCCGCCGGCGCCGCCTCTCCCCGAACCGGAGCTGCTGCGCAGTGCAGTCCCGTGCTGCCCGGTCGCGGGGCGCTGCGCCCGCTCGGCTTCGGCGAAGCGCGCGTGACCGGCGGCCACTGGGCCGAACGCCAAGCCGTCAACGCCGCCGCCTCGATCGGGCACTGCCTGCACTGGCTCGGGAAGCTCGGCTGGATCGACAACTTCACCCGGGCCGCCACGGGAGCGCCGTTCGATCGGGCCGGCCGCGAGTTCTCCGACTCCGAGGTCTACAAGCTCGCCGAGGCCATGGCCTGGGAGATCGGCCGCACCGGCGACCCCGGGCTCGAGGCGCGCTTCCGCGAACTCGCCGCGGTCATCGCCGCCGCGCAAGAGGAGGACGGCTACCTCAACACCATGTTCGGCCACCCCGGCCAGCGGCCGCGCTACTCCGAACTGGAATGGGGCCACGAGCTGTACTGCTACGGGCACCTCCTCCAGGCGGGGGTGGCGCGGCTGCGGTGCCACGGCGAGGACGACTTCACGCGGCTGTGCCGCCGCGCCGCCGACCACGTGTGCGACGTGTTCGGTCCCGGCGGCCTCGAGAAGGTCTGCGGGCACGCCGAGATCGAGCTGGGCCTGGCCGAGTTCGCCCGCGCCACCGGCGAGTCCCGCTACCTCGAGCAGGCCCGGCTGTTCGTCGAGCGGCGCGGCACGCACACGCTCGGGGACGGCGGCTTCGGCCGCGCCTACTACCAGGACGACGTGCCGGTCCGCGAGGCCGAGGTCCTGCGCGGCCACGCCGTGCGGGCGCTCTACCTCGCGGCGGGCGCGGTCGACGTCGCGGTCGAGACCGGCGACGATGAGCTGCTGGAAGCCGTTGGGCGCCAATGGGACCGGACCGTGACCCGCCGCACCCATCTGACCGGCGGCATGGGCTCGCGGTACATCGACGAGGCGTTCGGGCCGGACTTCGCGCTGCCTCCGGACCGGGCCTACGCCGAGTCGTGCGCGGGCGTCGCGGCCGTGATGACCGCGTGGCGGCTCATGCTCGCCACCGGCGACATGCGCCACGGCGACCTCATCGAGCGGGTCGCCTGGAACGTCCTCTCCGGCGCCGTCCACCCCGACGGGACCTCGTTCTTCTACGCCAATCCGCTCCACGTCCGCACCGCCGACGCGGTGCCGCCCACCGACGCGGCGCTCTCGCACCAGGCCGCGGGCGGCCAGCGCGCGCCCTGGTACGACGTCTCGTGCTGCCCCACGAACCTGGCGCGCACCTTCGCGCAGTTCGCGGTCTACCTGGCGACGGCCGACGAGACGGGGGTGCAGGTCCACCAGTACGCGCCGGCCGTGGTCGACACGGTCGTGGGCGGCGCGCGGTTCGCGTTCACGATGGCGACCGCCTACCCGGACGACGGCGCCGTGCGCATCCGCGTGGAGGCCAACGGCGGCGGTGAGCGCACCGTCTCGCTCCGCGTCCCGGCCTGGGCCGAGGGCGCGCGGGTGACCGGCCCGGACGGTGCGGCCCGCGCGGTCGAAGCCGGGAGCACCGCGACCGTGACCGCGGCTTTCGTCCCCGGCGACGAGATCCGGTTGGATCTTCCCGTGGCCCCGAGATGGACCGTGCCGGACCCGCGCATCGACGCGGTGCGCGGCTGCGCGGCCGTCGAACGCGGGCCGGTGGTGCTGTGCGCGGAGTCGATCGACCTCCCGTGCGGTGCGGACGTGGCGGAACTCACGGTAGACACGTCGGTGGCACCCGTCGAGCGCGACGGCCGGATCTTCGTGTCCGCGCAGGTCCACGACCGCGACGGGGCCTGGCCGTACGGTCCCGCCGCGCCCCAGGAGGAGGGCAAGTCCGCCGAAGTCGCGCTCATTCCGTTCCACCGCAGGGCTACTCGCGGCCCCGCCTCGATGCGGGTGTGGCTGCCGACCGGCTGACCGGATTGGGCCGGTGTACCCCGGAATGCGGGGCACCGGCCCGTCTCGTGCGGCGCTTCGGAAATTTCCGGCGGATCGTCGCACCGGGAGTCCAAGTGCCGCATGGTCTTGCACCTTTAGGATGAGGTCCTGTCGGGTGGGTCGGACGGAGACGAGGAACCGAATAATGAGCGAGCTGCTGGAATTCCTGGGCACGGCCGAGCAGGCGGCCGAGACGGCGGTGGCGGTGATCCGGGCGGGGATCGGACGCGAGCGCTCGATCAGCGGCAAGGGCGACCGCGATTTCGCGACGGACCTCGACTACGCCGCGGAGGACGCGGTCCGCGCGTTCCTCGAACGCGAGACCCCCGCGATCCCGCTGCTGGGGGAGGAGCGGGGCCGCACGGGCGACACCGAATCGCATTACGAGTGGGTGCTCGACCCGATCGACGGGACCATCAACTTCGCGCACGGCTCGCCGATGTTCGGCGTATCGCTCGCACTGGTGCGCAACGGCATGCCGGTCGTGGGCGTCGTCCACGCCCCCATGTCCGAAGAGCGGTTCAGCGCCGCCCTCGGCCACGGCGCGGCCCTGAACAAGCAGGCCCTGCACACCGCCGGGCCGTCCCGGCTCTCCGAGGCCGTGGTCGCCATGGGGGACTTCTCGGTCGGTCCCGACGCGGACAAGCGCAACCTCCGCCGCCTCGCCACCCTGCAGCGGCTCGTGCCGAAGGTGCAGCGCATCCGGATGCTCGGCACGGCCGCGCTCGACATGTGCTGGCTCGCGGCGGGCCGCGTGGACGCGGTCTTCCATGAGCGCGTGAACCTCTGGGACGTGGCCGCCGGGACCGTGATCTGCCGCGAGGCCGGCGTGCTCGTCACCGACCTCGACGGCGTCGACTACGGCGACGGCGCCCTCTCGGTGCTCGCCGCCGTCCCGCCGATCCACCGGGCCCTGCTCGCCGAACTGGCCTGAGCCGCGAACGACAAGGGCGGCAACAGAACGCGGGTGATGCTCGCGTCGTGTCCGATGTCGGGCACGTGTGGGAGCATCGTCGCATTTCTTCGGCTGGTCGGAGGCGGATGCGGGTGGGAAGGGGCATGCCCTATGGCCGCCGCGCGGCGGCACCGCGTGCCGCGGCACCGGCCGCACCCGCCCGTCTGCGCCTTATGCCGCCAGCGCCTGCTCGTCGTACGCCTTCCGGGCCTCGATGATGTCGGGCTGGTGCCGCTCGGCCCATTCGAGCAGGCCCGTCAAATGCCCGTACAGCTCCCGCGCGCTCGGCGTCGCCGAGTACTCGACCTTCGGCGGCACGGTCGGGTAGACCGTGCGCTCGAGGAGCCCGTCGCGCTCGAGGTTCCGCAGCGTCAAGGTCAGCATCCGGCGGGAGATGCCGGGCACCGAGCGCTCGAGCTCGGTGTAGCGAACCGGGTTGCGGATCGCCGCGACCAGGATCGACACCGACCACTTGCCCGCGACCCGGTCGATGATCTGCACGATCGGGCAGGCCTCGGCCTGCACGTCGGACTTCGGCAGCACGCAGTCGTCGCTCATCGGTCCTCCTCTGCGGCGCCGCGACCCACGGCCCCTATGTCGCACATCACAACCAGGGAAACGGCCGGTCGACCTGGACAGGAACATCCCTGTACCCCCTGGCACATGAAAGTGCCTTCTTACGGATCGCTCCATTGGAACACATGATTACCCCAGGAACAAAACGTTCCCCATGTGCTACCGCAACCGCCCTTCCCAAAAGGAGCTACCGATGTCACCCATTGCAGCCCAGAGCCTCCGCACCCGCTGGCTCGCCGTGGTCGCCCTCGTGGCCGCCCAGTTCATGATCGTGCTCGACCAGAACATCGTCAGCATCGCCTTGCCGGCCATCCGCGACGACCTCGCGTTCAGCCAGGCGAACCTCGTGTGGACCGTCAACGCCTACGTGATCCCCTTCGGCGGCCTGCTCCTCCTCGCCGGCCGCCTCGGCGACCTCGTGAGCCGCAAGCAGGTGTTCCTCGCCGGTCTGGCCCTGTTCACCCTCGCCTCCGTCGCGGCGGCGCTGGCCGACTCGCAGGGCTTCCTGCTCGGCGCCCGCTTCGTGCAGGGCATCGGCGGCGCCATCACCGCCGCCGGGCTGCTGGGCATGATCGTCACGATCTTCCGCGAACCGCAGCACCAGGTGAAGGCCATCGGCGTCTACGGTTTCGCCTCCGCCAGCGGCGGCGCCGCCGGCAGCGTCATCGGCGGCGTGCTCACCGAGACGCTCGGCTGGGAGTCGGTGTTCTACGTGAACCTGCCCTTCGGCCTCATCGTCGCCGCCATGGCCTGGAAGCTCCTGCCCACCGACCGCGGCATCGGCATCAAGGCCGGAGCCGACGTCATCGGCGCGGCACTCGTCACCGCCGGCCTCATGCTCGGCGTCTACACCCTCATCGAGACCGAGCGCTACGGCCTCACCTCGGCCCGCACCCTCGGCCTCGGCGCCCTCGCGGTCGCACTCCTCGCCGGCTTCTTCGTCCGCCAGGCGAAGGCCGCCGCCCCGCTGGTCCCGCTGCGCATCCTGTTCTCCCGCAACGTCGCCGGCGCGAACCTCTCGCAGGCCCTCATGGTCGGCTCGGCCTTCGGGTTCATGTTCTTCACCGTCCTCTACCTGCAGCAGGTCCTCGAGTTCGCGCCGCTGGCCGCGGGCCTCGCGTTCCTGCCCGCCCCGATCGTGATCGCGGTCGTCTCGATGGCGCTGGCGCCGCGGCTGCTCACCCGCTTCGGCGCCCGTCCGCTGGTGCTGACCGGCCTGACGCTCATGGTCGCGGGCTTCGTCCTCTTCGCCCAGATGCGGGCCGACGGGAACTACCTGGCGGACGTGCTGCCGGGCATGGTGACCGCGCCGCTGGGCTTCGGCCTGGCGATGCCCGCCCTGATGACGCTCGGCATGGCCGACTCGAAGCCCGAGGACGCCGGTGTCACGTCGGGCCTGTTCAACACGGCGCAGCAGGTCGGCGGCGCGGTCGGCCTGGCGGTGATCAGCACCGCGGTCTCGGCCCGCACCGGGAACCTCCTCGAATCCGGGACGGCGCAGGCGGAGGCGCTGACGGCCGGGTTCCGCCTCGGCTACTGGGTCGCGGCGGGCCTCGCGGCGGCGGCCCTGCTCATCGCGGTCACGGTCATCAAGGCCCGCAAGGGCGCCGAGGCCCCGGCCGAGATGCCGGTCGCCGTCGGCTAGGTCCGGAGAACGCCCGGGGCCGCCGTCCATCGCGGACGGCGGCCCCGGGGCGTTCGCGGTCATCCCGGGAACATGATGGCCCAGGCCGGGACGTACTCGGTGAGCCAGACGCCGTTCTCGGACTTGTAGAACGTGTACCCCTCCCCGGCCATGCGGCGGGCGTCGATCGCGAGGACCACGGGCTTGCCGCGGCGCGAGCCCACCTTGATCGCCGTCTCGCGGTCGGGGGAGAGGTGCACATGGTGCCGGTCCATCGGCTTGAGGCCCTCGTCGCGGATCGTGGCGACGAAGCCGCCCGCGGTGCCGTGGTAGAGCACGGGCGGGGGCGCGACCGGGCTGAGGTCGAGGTCCACGTCCACGGTGTGGCCCTGGTTGGCGCGGATCCTCCCGTCCCGCAAGGCGAACCGCTGCTTGTCGTTGCGGGCCACGACCTCTTCGAGCTCCTCGCGCGTGACCTGGAAGTTCCGGTCGGCGAGGGCCTTGAGCAGCACATCGACGTCGACCCAGCCGTGCTCGTCGAGTTCGATGCCGATCCGGCCGGGGTCATGGCGCAGGTGGCGTGAGAGGTACTTCGAGACCTTCACCATCCGTTTGTCGTCCACTTCGGTATCCGTTCGCGCTGAGGGCAGGTCAGACTATCGCGCCGGCCTAGGACTGGGCCAACGCGAATACGAGCGCCAGGGCTGGGAGCAGGCCCTGCTTGAGCGCGGCCGAGGCCATCGACCGGTCCTTGAGGACGAGCACGAGCGCTGCGCCGAGCATGGAGCCGCACGCGAACCAGATCAGGGTCATGCCGACCGTGTGCTCGGCGCGCACGACGGCGACGCCGAGGAGGGCGCCGATGGCGAGGAACAGGTTGTACCAGCCCTGGTTGTAGGCCCAGGAGCGGACGGTCTCGACGTGTTCGGTGGGGGTGCGGAACAGGCCGCGGTGCACCGTGGGGTCGGTGAAGCGCAGGGACTCCATGACCCAGATGTAGACGTGCACGAGCCCGGCGAGGGCGGCGAGGATCTGGACGGCGATGAGCATGGTCCGATTGTCCCCGACGCGGCCCGGTCGTGCCGCCGAGTTCAGTTCTCGTCGAGGACGAGCAGGTCGGGCGGGACGAGGGTGCGCGTGCGCAGGAGTTCGCCGACGAGGTTGTGGTTGAGCATGTTGCCCACCGGCTCCCCGACCTCTTCGCGGGTGAGGCCGGGGACCCCGGCGGCGGAGAGCCGCTTGCGGACCCCGGCGACGAGGTGCTCGGCCTTCTTGGGCCGCCAGCCGCCGCCGGGCCGCAGCTCGGCGAGTTCGGCGGCGACCTGCTTCCACGACACCGGCTGCGGGTAGGCGTCGTGGAGGAGGTACCGCTGGGCGAGGCACACGAGCGCGAGCCGCTCGTCTGCGTCGAGCTTCCAGGGCCGGTCCTTCAATGTGGACGCCTCGGGCGCGGGCGTGGGCAGGCGCCCGTCGACGCCCGCCACGTACAGCTCCACGAGGTGCCGCCGCCGCGCGGTGCTGCTGATGAACACCGGCGTGTACCCGGTCTCGAGCGGGTAGGAGTCGTCCTCGGGGAAGAGCATGCGCGCGCCGGGAAGCTGGAGCGGCAGGTGGCCGGTGTTGGCGAGCCACCAGTGGTCGCCGCGGCGGGCCAGGCGGCCGTGGCTGCGGCTGACGCGGCGGTCGTCCTCGCCCACGCACACGTGCACGTCGGGCCGGTTGCGTCCGAACAGGACGACGCGCTCCTCCTTGGGGCGGAACCGGACCCCGCCGGAGACGGAGAGCGCGTAGATGGTGCCCGGTTCGGACTCGGGCACGCCGAACGCGAGGCTGGCATGGTTCGCCGGCAGCGGTTCGACCCCTTCGACCTGGGGGATGTCGGACATGGCGGGCTCCTTTCTCGGTCCAGCCTGGCACGTCCGCTCGGGACGGGTCCCGAGCCGCTTCGCTACAACGGACAGGGCGCGGGAACCGAAGCGGCCCTTACTCGTCCGGCAGGGCCTCGGCGGCGGGACCCGCCAAGGCGACGGCGATGTCGCACATCTGGTCGGGGTCGTCGTCCTCCGTGCCGCGCACCCAGATCCGGACGTACTCGGCGACGATGGTGCCGTCCTGCTCGGCGCTGGCGTGCTGGCCGTAGATGACGCTGACGAGACACGATTCGTCCTCGCCCCAGTGGTCGCCTTCGTTGTAGGCGACGCGGCCGTCGAGGGTGAGGCGTTCGCCGTCGTCGGCCTCCGGCGGGTCGTCGCGGTCGAACAGCACGCGCACATGCATCGCGCTGGTGGTGCTGGTCCACTGGCAGGTCCAGCCGCCGAAGCCTTCGAGGGGGTCGTCGGCGGCGACGCCGGGGAAGTGCTCGAGGGCTTCGTCGTCGAGGAGGTCGCAGGCGTCGAGGTAGAACAGGGACTCCGGCTCCTCCTCATGTTCGCGCCGCGCGAGCGGGCCGCCTTCGGTGAGCGAGTCGGCCGCCGCGTTCACGGCCGTGTCGATGATGGGGCAGATGTCGGTGTCCTCGCCGGGGTCCTGCTCGGCGATCATCTCGGCGAAGTGCTCGCCGTCGGGGAAGATGAGCGTGCGCTTGCACTCGGTGTGGATGCCCTCGCTGCTGACGATGCCGAACTCACCGTGCATCGTGGTCTCGCCGCCCTGAAGCGGGTCGCCATTGGTCTTGTAGAGGTAGAGGTTGAGGTCGACGCCGCCGGTGTCGTTCTCGATGCGCAGGTCGCAGCTTTCGAACGAGCCGTTGTCGGCGTCGATTTCGGTGGGGCCGTAGACGCTCAGCGCCTCCTCGTCGAAGAGTGCGCACGGGTCGGCGGTGGTCGGGTCGCCGATGAAGTCCCACGGGTCGAGTTCGGCGGCTTCGCCTTGCGGCCCTTGGTCCTCGCCCTCGGGCAGGACGTTCCAGACCGCGGCGGCGAGCAGGACGAGCGCTGCCGCTGCGACCCCGGACCAGATCCATGACCGGCGCAGGCGCGCCCGGCGCGCGGTCACGGAGACGGCCTCGCCGCCGATGCGGCCGAGTTCGACGCGGGCTTCGGCGATCTTGACGCGCCGCTTCGGGTCGGTCGCGAGGAGCCGGTCGAGCAGGGGCGCGAGCGCCCCGGCCCGCTTGGGTTCGATCCGGTCGCCCTGCGCGGTCCGCCACAGCAGCGAGTGGGCGTTGCCCTCGCCGAACGGCGTGGTGCCCTCGACGAGGTGGAAGATGGTGGCGCCCAAGGAGAACACGTCGGCGGCGGGCGTGAACTTGCCGCCGCGCACCACCTCGGGGGCGACGTACCCGGGGGTGCCGGTGACCGCGCCCGTCCCGGTCAGGGTCGGCTCGGCGTGGACCTGCCGGGCGATCCCGAAGTCGGCGAGTTTCGCGTGGCCCTGCCCGGTGACCATGACGTTCGCGGGCTTGATGTCGCGGTGGAGGATGCCCTTGGCGTGCACGGCCTCCAGGCCCCCGGCGAGCTGCGCGCCGTACCGCGCGGCCTCCTCGGCGGGGACGGTCCCGGCGTCCGCGAGGGTGCGGCCGTCGACGTACTCCATGACGATCCACCAGTCGCCGTCCTCCTCGACGGCGTCGAAGACCGTGACCACGTTGGGGTGGTTCACGCTCGCGAGGACCTCGGCCTCGCGCCGGACCTTCGCCGCGGCGGCCGCGTCGCCGCCGCTCAAGGCGCGTTTCAGCGCCACCGACCGCTCACGCAGCCGCAGGTCGGCCGCACGCCACACCTGCCCTTGGCTGCCCGAGCCGAGCCGCTCCTCCAGCCTGTACCGATCGCCCACGACCTGCCCAGCGCGCAACCGTCTCTCCTGCTCTTGAAAAGCCGAATCGCCCCCATGTGTCGCGCTCCACATTAACGCACCGAAGCGACGCAAACCCGTCCCGGAAGGGCCGCTCATGTTCGAACCCGGTGTGGCCGGAACCACCGGCCAGCAATTTGCACTCAGTGCGTCGTTGCACTTAGTGTAATCACATGTCTGGGCATCCCGAAGTGGCCGTCGACCGCCGCACCGCGCTGAAAGCCAAGAGCCACAAGGCGATCCTCGACGCGGCCGCCGACCTCATGCGCGAGCGCCGCTCCACGAACTTCTCCGTGGACGAACTGGCCGCCGCCGCCGACGTCTCCCGCCGCACCGTCTTCAACCACTTCGACTCCCTCGAAGACGTGGTCATCGCCGTCGCCGGGCACATGCTCGTGGACATCGTCGACGCCATGGAAGCCGAGGCCGCCAACGCCTCCGGCGACGTGCTGGGCGACCTCACCGCCGCGGGCTCGGCCGACCACCTCGTGCCCACGATCGCCTACCTCATCGAAGTCCTCGGCGGCGACCCGAAGCAGCCCTCCGAACGGGGTGCCGTGCTCATGCAGCGCGCCATCGCGCTCTTCACCGAGCAGATGTCGGCCTCGATCGCCCGGCGGCACCCGCGCGTGGACGAACTCCAAGTCGGGTTCCTCGTCGCGGCGTTCTGCGGCGGCCTCCTCGGCCTCGTCGAACACTGGGCGACCGCCACCGGCGGCACCGACACCGCCGCCTCCCGCCGCACCTGGAACGACCTCCTCGCCCGGCTCGTGCTCGTACTGCGCGAACCCGAAGCCTGACCCCCCGATCCTCCGAACCGAAAGGCCGTCATGGCTGAATTCCTGTACCGCATGGGCCGCTGGTGCGCCCGCCGCGCCAAGAACGTCATCGCCGCCTGGGTCGCGATCCTCGCGGTCGCCGCGGGCGCCTTCGTGCTCTTCGGAGGCACCCTCACCACCACGGTCTCCATCCCGGACACCCCCACCGAGGCCGTCACCGAACGGCTCCAGGACGCCATTCCCGCCGCCGCGGGCGGCTCCGGCACCATCGTCCTCAGCACCGAAAACGGCGAGGCATTCACCCCGGAACAGCAGGCGCGGATCAGCGACCTCGTCACCCGCGCAAGCGAAGTCGACGATGTCGAGACCGCGATCGACCCGTTCGCCACCGAAGCCGAACGCGCCGCCCAGGCCCAGGCGATCGCCGACGGCCGCATCCAGATCGAAACGGGCCTCGCCGAACTCGCCGCCGCCCAGGACCAGCTCGACCTCGCCCGCGAACAGGCCGGCGACACCCCCGAGATCGCCGCCCAACAGGCCCAGCTCGACGCCGCACGCGACGAACTCGACCTCCAGGCCGACGCTCTCTCGCGGGGCGAGGCCATGCTCGGGCTCGCCGAAGGCATCACGATGGTCGCCGAAGACGGCAGCGCCGCCGTCGTCTCCATCGCGTTCACCGAGCCGCAGATGGAAGTCGCCCCCGAGACCAAGGCCGCCGTCACCGACCTCTTCGACGACAACCCGATCGACGGGGTCGACGTCGACTACGGCTCCGACATGCTCGACTCCGTGCCCAGCGTCTTCGGCATCGGCGAGGTCGTCGGCCTCGTCGTCGCCGCCGTCGCCCTCATCGTCATGCTCGGCACCCTCATCGGCGCCGCCCTCCCGCTGCTCACCGCGCTCGTCGGCGTGGGCGTCGGCGCCATGACCATCATGTCCCTCTCCGGCGTCATCGACATGACCTCGGTGACCCCGGTCCTCGGCCTCATGCTCGGCCTCGCCGTGGGCATCGACTACTCGCTGTTCATCGTCAACCGCCACCGCCGCCAGCTCAAGGAGGGCTACGACCTCGACGAGTCGATCGCCCTCGCCACCGGGACCTCGGGCAACGCCGTCGTCTTCGCCGGGGCCACCGTCCTCATCGCCCTCGCGGCGCTCAATGTCACCGGCATCCCGTTCCTCGGCCTCATGGGCACGGCCGGGGCGCTGTGCGTCGCCGTCGCCGTCCTCGTCGCCGTCACCTTCATCCCGGCCCTGCTCTCCTTGGCGGGCATGAAGATCCTCCGCCGCTCCGAACGCGCCGCCCTCGAAGCAGAGCACCCGGAGCCCGGGACCGCCGTCGAAGGCAAACCCGCCGTGAAGGCCATGCGCACCCCGAGCGCGCTCGTCCGCGTCCTCGTCGGCATCGGCGCACTCCTGCTCGCCGCGATCCCCGCCATGGACCTGCGCCTCAACCTCCCCGACGGCTCATCGGAAGCACACGACACCACCCAGTACCAGGCGTACGCCACCATCGCCGAACGCTTCGGCGAAGGCCAGAACGGTCCGCTCCTGGTCGTCGCCACCCTTCCCGGCAGCCCCGACGAGGCCGCCGCCCAGGCCGCCCAGGTCGGCATCGCCTTGTCCCTCGGCACCCAGCAAGGGGTCGTCGCCGTCGCCCCCATCGGTATCTCCGACGACCGAACCGTCGCCGCCTTCCAGGTCCTGCCCGAATCCGGCCCGACCAGCGAAGCGACCGAGACGCTCGTGCACACCCTGCGCGGCCTCGACATCCAAGGCGTCGAATCCATCGGCGTCGCGGGCAACGCCAGCGGCAACATCGACATCTCCGACAAGCTCGCCGACGCCCTCCCGGTCTACCTCGGCGTCGTCGTCGGCCTGTCGCTGCTCATCCTCATCCTGGTGTTCCGCTCGATCTTCGTGCCGGTCGTCGCCACCCTCGGCTTCGTCCTCAGCTACTTCGCCGCGCTCGGCGGTGTCGTCGCGATCTACCAGTGGGGCTGGCTCGCCGACGTCTTCGGCGTCGACAGCCCCGGCCCGATCCTGAACTTTCTGCCGACCCTCCTGGTGGGCATCCTGTTCGGACTCGCCATGGACTACATGCTGTTCCTCGGCTCGGGCATGCGCGAGGCCTACGCGCACGGCGCCTCCGCCCGCCTCGCCGTCGTGCACGGCCTGCGCGCCGGGCGCTCGGTCGTGACGGCCGCCGCGATCATCATGATCGCCGTGTTCGGCGGGTTCGTCTTCTCGCACTCGGCGATGATCCGGCCGATCGGGTTCGCGCTGGCGTTCGGCGTCCTCGTGGACGCGTTCCTGGTGCGGATGCTCATCATCCCGGCGCTGATGCACCTGTTCGGCGAGAAGGTGTGGTGGCTGCCGAAGTGGCTCGACCGCCTGCTGCCGGACGTCGACGTGGAGGGCGCGGCCCTGGAGCGCCGCCACCCGCACGTCGAGCCGAAGGAGACCGTCGCGGCCCATTAGTCGCGGATGGCGGCCGTCGCGGTAAGCGGCGGCCGCCTTTCCTCACTGAGGCGTGAAAAAACCGCCGACCGGCGCTTGCCGGTCGGCGGTTCGAGATTCGGAACTAGATGTTCTGGACGTTCTCGTAGACGCCGTCGCTGTCGTTGTCCTCGGCGTAGGTGTCCAGCAGGCCGTCGCCGTCGGTGTCGGACTCGACGGTGTTGACGAAGCCGTCGCCGTCCGTGTCCGTGCCGTACGTGTCCATGTAGGTGTCGCCGTCGGTGTCGACCAGGATCGACTCGGAGTACCCGTCGCCGTCCTCGTCGGTGGTGACCTGGTCGATCCAGCCGTCGTTGTTCGTGTCGGACTCGATGGTCTCCTCGTACCCGTCACCGTCGAGGTCGTATGACACGGACTCCTCCACGCCGTCCCCGTCGATGTCGGTGTCGGCCACCGCGGAGTAGACGTCGTCCTCGGTGTACGAGTCGTCTGCGTACGTCGAAGAGTCGTCAGTGGAGTACTCATCGGCGGCGTCGGTTCCGTAATCGTCGGTGGTGTAGTCGTCCTCGACCGATCCGTCGAATTCGCTCATCGCGCGCTCCCTGCCTAGGGTCTGAGAAGTGTTCGGTGCTTTCGGTGGAAACCATAGATCCCGTCCGCAAGCCCCATCCTCCCCGAATCGTGCCTACCCCTTTCGGCGGCCCCCGCACGGCGTCCGGCGGTCCGCCGCACGTCCGTTCTGAGGCATTGGGCCGCAAGCAAGACTTGCTGTAAGTTGCGCTTCGGCGCCGCCAGGTAGTCGCGGACTTTCGCGAGGTTCGCCTCGACCGGTTCGACCGCGTCGACGGTGAGCCGCTCGACCGTCAGCGCCGGGAAGGTCGCCCGCATGTGCTCCACATGCGCCCAGTCGATCTCGTGCCAGTTGGGGATGTTCCGCTTCCGCCCCTCGACCCGCCGTCGATGCAGCCCGATGTCGCTGCACACGCATTCGATGACGCGCAGCTCGCCGCCGTGCTCGCCGGCGGCCCGGCCCCACCGTTCGGCGGTCTCGTCGTTGATCACGCTGTCGGTGATGGCCGACTGGCCGAGCATCAGCTGCCTGGCGGCCAGCGATTCGACGAGCCCGTCATAGAGCGCGAAGTAGGTCGCGTCCTCCATGCCGTCGAACACCCGGTACGGCTTGAGCGCCCCCATCAGCCAGTCGCCCGCGAACACCGGCGTCCGCGAGACCCGCGCGAGCGCCTCCGCCAGCGTCGACTTCCCCGTCCCGGGCAGACCCGCGAACGCGATGATCTGAGGACTCACGGCACTGTCGTCATGCATGGCAACCTCCGGCTTCGGGTTCCCTGCATTCTCCGACACCCGTGCACGGCAGGGCATCAGGGCCGGACTCCAGCGCTCCGGAGCGGCGGGCAGACGGCCCGCCCCACAGCGCAAGAGGATGCGGTGCCGCCCATGCCCGGTGCTCCACCGCGGGAGGTACGGCCCGCGCCGGGTTTACCCCCGGGGGAGTAGCCCGATTGACTCCTCCCAGCCGACGCCGCGGCGCCGAGTACGCCGCCACACTCGGCCGCATGCAGAGACGAAGCAAGCCCGACGGGCCACTCGGTCGAGCCCGGCGCGAGGGGTGCCCCCGGTGAAACTCTTCTTCCTGGGATGGACGCGGTTCATCGTCGTCCTCCTCGTGCTCCAGGTCGGCCTCGCCGGCTGGGGCGCGGTCTCGACCGGCGACGAGCGCGTCATGCGCTTCATCGCCCACGCCGGCAACGGCGGCATGCTCATCCTCTGGCTCATGCTGTCGGTCGTCATCGCGCTCATCGCCCGCCCCGGCTGGAAGGCCGTCGCCCTGACCGCCCTGTCCGCCTTCATGATCCTGATGCAGGGCGCCTTCGCGTACGGCTTCGGCACCAGCGGCCCCGCCGGCGGCGTCGGGATCGCCCTCCACGCCCTCAACGGGCTCGGCGTCCTCGTCCTCCAAGTGGTCGTCGCCCGCCTTGCGAAACGCGCGGTCGACGCCAAACGCGCACTGCGCGCGGCCCAGCGGAGCGAGGTGCCCGCATGAACCGCGTCTTCGCCCTGATCCTGCGGATCTGGCTGCTGCTCCTCCTGGCCCTGCTCGTGCTCCAGTTCGCGCTGGCGGGCTTCGGGGTCGGCTACGGCGGCGGCATCGGCGACGGGTTCGAGCCGCACTTCGTCAACGGCGATGTCCTGCTCTACCTCTACCTCGCCGCGATCCCCCTCGCGCTCGCCGCCCGGATCGGCCGCCGCCTGCCATGGCTCACCGCCCTCGGCGCGTTCCTCGTGCTCCTCCAGCACGGCATGGCGCTGGTGAGCGTGCCGGGGACCCTCTTCGGCCAGACGCTCTTCCTCTTCCACGCTCTGAACGGCCTGGCCCTGATCTTCCTGACCGCCCGCTCCCACTCCTTGGCCCGCAAGGCGATGCGCGCACCTGAAGGGTAAAGGCGGCCCGCCTCGACCGAGGCGGGCTTCTCTGCCTCGCAGCTAGCGTCGGCCGCCCGGGCTCCGAAGTCCTTGCAGCAGCAAGTCGAGCGCCGAGACCGCCTGCTCAAGCGTCGCCCCGTCACCCGAGCGCGCGATCCACAATGCGCTCTCGTTCATCGCCCCCGACAACAGGCGCGTCAGCGGCTCGACCGGCTGGGCGGTGATCGCGCCCGCCTGCATCAGGGCCGAAAGGGCATCGGCGAGGTGCCGCGCCGACGAAGCCTCATCCATGGCCCGCCATTCGTCCCAGCCCAACACCGCCGGGGCGTCCTCCAGAAGGATCTGCCGCACCTCCGGGTCGGTGCCCGAAGCCAGGAACGTCCGGCAGCCGGCCCGCAGCTGCTCCCAGGGCTCGTCCTGCGCATCAGCCGCGGCGGCGACGCGCGCGCCGAGCTCCTCCTGCACCTCGGCCACCACGGTCCGGAACAGGCCGAGCTTGCTCCCGAAGTGATGGTAGGCAGCGCCTTTCGTCGCGCCGATGGCCTGCGCGACTTCGGCGAGGACCACGCCCTGATACCCGTCGACGGCGAAGCGCCGCCGTCCCTCGGCGAGCAGCGCCAGCCGTGTCGCCTCCCGCTGTGCGGCTCTCGTCACGACAATCTCCATTCACATACCCCGGGTATGCTAACATCGATTTCGCATACCCGAGGTATGCGAATCTCAAGGAACTGGAGACCTCCCATGACCGCCACCCTCAGCGGCTTCTACCCGGTGATCGCCACCCGCGACATCGCCGCCGCACACGACTTCTACGCCCGCCACTTCGGCTTCGAGGCGACCTTCACCGCCGACTGGTACGTGAGCCTCCACCGGCCCGACGCGCCCCAATACGAACTCGCCCTCCTCGACGCCGACCACCCGACCATCCCCGAAGGCCACCGCACACCGCTGCGCGGCGGCCTCATCCTCAACTTCGAAGTGGACGACGTCGACGCCGAGCACCACCGCCTCGTCGAAACCTCCGGCCTGACCGAACTGCTCTCACTTCGCACCGAGGACTTCGGGCAGCGCCACTTCATCATCGAAGCCCCCGACGGCGTCATGATCGACATCATCACGATCACCCCGGCAACCGCCGAATACGCCGACCAATACACCCCGGGCCACACGCCAGGGGAGTAACCCATCAGCGCGGAGCCCGGCGGATCGAGTCGATCTCGCGGCGCGAGAGATCCGCAACGATCGAGGGAACTGATCGGGGTGCAACGGGCGTCTGAATCGCATGCGCATGAAGTTCCTCGGTGCCCTGCTCGTGCTGGCGCTCGTCCCCTCCGCCGCCGCCTGCGGCGGTGCCACGCCCTCACTGACCCCTCCGGAACCGCCGACCGACGGCGGCTCCGTCGGGCCAGCCGAGCCGCAGGAGTCCGAGCAGTGGTGGGGCACGCTCATCGTCTCGGTGACCGATGCGGACGGCACGCCGCTGGCGAACGTCCCGCTCGAACTCACCGGCCTCGGCAACGGCAACACCGCCCCCGACTGGGAGTCCGCGCCCATGACCGGCCCTGACGGCACCGTCGAGCTGACGAACCTGCTCGGCGCCTTCGAGGTCGCCACCCTCCTCGAAGGCGCCGAGAACGATGCGGCAGAAGTCGAGATCACGGCGGGCGGCACCGCCCGCGTCGACCTCGTCATCCCGGCATGAACGGCGGCGACCGCCGTCAGCGGACCGGTCGATTGGTCGAGCGGTACGCGGACCATCTGCTTCCGGGGACGGCCGACGGGTTGCGATCGATGGTGCGCCACGGTGAACTGGGACTCGCCGTCGAAGACCTGGCGGCTGCGCTCGTGCAGCACAAAGTGCCGTTGTACGCCGGTGACGCTGTCGACTTCCGCCAGTTGCTCGCCGGGTTCCAGCGCTGCCCGGACACCCCGCCGGACATTGAGGACCTGGTGGTGTTCGGTGCGGGACCGCCTGAAACATACGCGCTGTACCTGTTCGGATCCGCGGACCCGTTCGCCACCGCGGCTGCGACAGTCGAATGCCTCCCGGTGCCCGCAGCGCGGATCGGTGTCTTGGTCGACGGCGTGCCGGTGCCCGGTACGCCGGACCGACCGGCAGTGCTCATCCAGCACGACCCCTCCAATGGGGACATGTCGGTCGAGTTCTGGGCCGGCTGCGATTTCGGCCGCCTGGTCGACGGTGCCCCGGTGCTGGAGGTTGCGCGGAAACTGTCTCGGTCGACCGGGGCGTCTGCGATGCTCGATGCGCACGGATTGACGCCGAACCAATGGGTCTTGGTCACCAGCGCCGGAGGGCATGGTGTCGTCATGGTTGACGGTGAGGCGAGCGACGAGGGCCGGTGGGAGATCCTGTTCGCATACGAGCCGATCGAAGGCGCCTTGAACTTGCCAGTGCGCCGCGCTCGGTGATTTAGGTCCGTTTCGGGGCCACTCGGACGTGGGCGCGTTCGCCCTGTTTGCCGACCAGGCTGAGGAATTCGACGGGGCCGGCGCTCGTTGCGCCGAACCAGTGGGGCGTCCGCGTGTCGAACTCCGCGGCCTCGCCGGGTTTGAGGCGGAGGTCGTGTTCCCCGAGGACTAGGCGAAGTGTGCCGTTGAGGACGTACGCCCAGTCGAAGCCCTCGTGGCTGCGGAGTTCCGGCATGCGGTCATCTGAGCCGGCCGGGAGGATGAACTTGTAGGCCTGGATGCCGCCGGGCCTGCGTGTCAGCGGCAGTACGGTCGAGCCGTCCTTGGTGAAGACGGGACGCAGGTTGACCCGCGGGTCCCCGGTGGGCGGTGCGTCGACGAGTTCGTCGAGGGTGACGCCGTGCGCGCGGGCCAGCGGCAGCAGCTGCTCGAGCGTGGGCCGCCGGAGCCCTGCTTCGAGACGCGAGAGGGTGCTCGCTGAAATGCCGGTCTCGGCGGCGAGGTCGGTGAGCGTGACCTCGCGGGCCTGCCGGAGGCGCTTGAGACGCGGCCCGACCGCGTCGAGCGTGCGTTCAAGTCCGTCGTTCATCCGTCCATGATCCTCGAGAATTTGCCGATCGGCAAGATTACTTGCCCATCCGTCAAAGCGCGCCCATCCTTGCCTTTGCCACCGAACACGATGGAAAGGCAGGCCACCGCGATGACGCACGACCACGCACCGCACCACGAATTCGACCGGGGCTACTGGGAACGACATTGGGGCGACGCCCGCCCGATGACCGAGGACCCGAACCCGCACCTCGTAGCCGAGATCGCCGATACGACGCCAGGCCGCGCCCTGGACGCGGGCTGCGGCACAGGGACGGAGGCGATCTGGCTCGCCGCCCGGGGATGGCAGGTGACGGCCGTCGACATCACCGCGGCGCCCCTCGAACAGGCCGCGGAGCGAGCCGCCCGAGCCGGCCTCGGCGACCGCATCGACTGGGTCGCCGCCGACCTCGTCGACTGGGAACCGAGCCGTCCGTTCGACCTGGTCACGACCCACTACGCCCACCCGGCCACGGCGCAACTCGACTTCTACGCCCGCATCGCGGCCTGGATCGCGCCCGGAGGGACGCTCCTCATCGTCGGCCACGCCGCCGCGGACGGCCACCACGTGTCCAGCCACGGACGCCCCCCCGCCGAGGCCACGGCGACCGCGCCCGGCATCACCGCCCGACTCGGCATCGGGGCCTGGACGGTCGTCACCGCCGAGGAACGGCAGCGCACCGTCATCGACCCCCGCGGCCGGAGCCTCCCTTTGCGCGACGTCGTCGTCCGCGCCGTCCGCAAGTGACCCAACCAGCAGCCGAGCCACCGAAGCGCCCACGTCCGTGCCCGAACCACACCACCCGGCCGCAACCTGAAAGGAATCCGCCCGTGGACCTCTCCAACGCAGTCCCACCAGCCGAATCCACCATCGACGACCCTCGGCGCCGCCGCGCCGTCCTCATCACCGTGTGCATCGCGCTCATGGCCGTGATCGCCTCGGTCACGGGGTTGAACGTCGCCCAGCCGGACCTTGCCGTCCAG
Source organism: Glycomyces niveus (assembly GCF_017592475.1). Taxonomy (GTDB): domain Bacteria; phylum Actinomycetota; class Actinomycetes; order Mycobacteriales; family Micromonosporaceae; genus Glycomyces; species Glycomyces niveus. The sequence goes on from NZ_JAGFNP010000001.1 coordinate 527,270, forward strand.
TTCGGCGCCTCCCAGTCGACCGTCCTGTGGATCATCAACAGCTACACGATCGCGCTGGCCGCACTGCTCCTGCCGCTCGGCGCGCTCGGCGACCGTCTCGGGCGCCGCCCGGTGCTGCTCGCGGGCCTGCTCGTCTTCGGCGCGGCCAATGCGGCCGCCGGGCTCGCGACCTCTTCGGAGGCCATGATCGCCGCCCGGATCGCCGGCGGCGTCGGCGCGGCGATGATCATGCCGGTCACCCTCGCCGTCATCACTTCGACGTTCCCGCAGGAGGAACGCTCTCGCGCGATCGGCGTCTGGACGGCCGTCGCCGGAGGCGGCGGCATTCTCGGCATGTACCTTTCGGCGCTGCTCGTCGACGTGGCGGACTGGCGGTGGCTGTTCGCGCTCCCGGTCGGGCTCGTCGCGGTCGCTCTCGGCTCGGCACTGCGGTTCGTGCCGAATTCGCGGGAGCGCTCGCCGCACCGGTTCGACGTGGTCGGTTCGCTCGCGTCAGTGGTCGCCGCGATCGGGCTCATCCTCATGCTGCATGAAGGGCCGGCGAGGGGCTGGACCGCGACGCCGACGCTGCTGAGCCTCGCAGTGGGCGTCGCGGGCGCGATCGTGTTCGTCCTCTGGGAGCGACGGCACCGGGCGCCGCTGCTGGACGTGCGGCACTTCCGTAATCGTGGCCTCGCGAGCGGTTCGGTCACGCTCTTGGCGGTGTTCGGGGTGCAGGCCGGGATCTTCGTGGTCATGTTCCCGTTCTTCCAGTCGGTGCTCGGCTGGTCCGGGCTTCGTTCCACCTTGGCGCTCTTGCCGATGATGGTGCTGATGATGGCGGCCTCGGCGCTCGCGCCGCGCGTGGCCGCCCGCTCCGACGCGCGCGCGACGATGGCCGCAGGTGTGGCGCTCTGCGCCGGGGGCCTGGTGACCATGGCGGTGTTCGTGTCGGTCGCCGGCGGCTACGTGTCGGTGCTGCCGGGCATGCTGGTGATGGGACTCGGCATGGGGCTCGCGATGACACCGTCCACTGAAGCCATCACGCTCGCCCTGCCCGCGGAGCGGCAGGGCGTCGCCTCCGCTTTGAACGACGTGACAAGGGAGTTCGGCACCGCGCTCGGCATCGCGCTCCTCGGCGCGGTCCTGTCCGCCGGGTACCGGAGCGCGATCGACGACCGCATCGGGGACCTCGGCGGGCCCGCCGGCGACGCCGCCCGCGCGGGCATCGCCACCGTCCTCACTGCTGAAGGCCCCCAGGCCGAAGCACTCGTCCGAGCCGCCCAGGAGTCCTTCGTGGCCGGATGGCGGCACGCCATGTGGGCGGGCGCCGCGGTCATGGCCGTGCTGCTGGTCCACGTGCTCGCCAGAGGCCCGAAACCGCGGGCCTGACCAGAGCAGCGCGGCGACCGCGTCCTTGACGTCATACGTCTCATGTCAGTACGCTGTGGAAGCCTGTCTGTGACCAGATGTCGCCTTCGGCCGCTTCGGTGGTCGAGGGCGAGGTCGTGTCTGAGATATCGATATACAAGCATTGCTCGATATCTTGGGCTGCGTTCGAACCGATCCCGCGAGGAGGCATCGACCCGATGCGACGATTGATCCGTGCGGCCGTCGCGGCCCTGGTGGCGCTGCCGTTGGCTCTCAGCGCAGTGATACTGGCGGCCAGCCCCGCCTCGGCGGCCTCCCTGACGCGCGTCACCGACTTCGGCACCAACCCGACCGGCCTCGGCATGTACCTCTACGTCCCCGACAACGTCGCGCCGGAACCGGCACTGCTCGTCCTCGTCCACTACTGCGGCGGCTCGGCCGGCGCCGTCTTCGGCGGCAACGGGCGCGACTACGTGACCGCCGCCGACCGGTACGGGTACGTCATCGTCCTCCCCGAAGCCACCCGCGAGGGCCGCTGCTTCGACGTCTCGACCCGGGCGGGCCTCACCCGCAACGGCGGCAGCGACTCCACCGGCATCAAATCGATGGTCGACTGGACCCGCCAGCGGTACAACGTGGACCCCGACCGCATCGTGGTCAGCGGGTTCTCCTCGGGCGCCATGATGACCAACGTCCTGGCCGCCCAGTACCCCGACGTCTTCTCCGCCGCCTCCGCGTTCTCCGGCGTGCCCGCCGGATGCTTCGCCACCAGCGACGGGTCGCTGTGGAACGGGACCTGCTCCAGCGGCAACAGCATCAAAACCGCCCAGCAGTGGGGTGACACCGCCCGCGCCATGTACCCCGGCTACACCGGCCCCTACCCGCGGATGCAGCTGTGGCACGGCACCGAGGACACCGTGCTGGCCTACCCCAACTACGGCGAGTCGATCAAGCAGTGGACCAACCTGCACCGCCTCAGCCAGACCCCGGCCGCCACCGACCGCCCGCAGTCGAACTGGACCCGGACCCGCTACGGCGCCACCGGAACCCACGCCACGATCGAAGGCATCAGCATCGCGGGCACCGGCCACACCCTGCCCCAACCGGGCATGCTCGCCTACGCCATCGCCTTCCTCGGACTCGACGGCGGCAGCGGCGGCGGTTCGACGACGGGCGCGTTGCGTTCGGCGGCTTCGAACCGGTGCTTGGACGTGCCGAACCAGTCGACGACGAACGGCACGCAGGTGCAGATCTACGACTGCTGGTCCGGCGCGAACCAGCAGTGGACCTACACGGCCGCAGGCGAACTCACGGTCTATGCGGACGGGAACCGGCGGTGCCTGGACGCTTCGGGCGGTGGGACGGCGAACGGTACGGCGGCGATCATCTGGTCGTGCCATGGCGGTGCGAACCAGAAGTGGAACCGCAACGCGGACGGCTCGATCACCAGTTCGTCCGGGCTGTGCCTGGACGTGGCGGGCGCGGCGACCGCGAACGGCACCAAGGTGCAGCTGTGGAGCTGCACCGGCGGCTCCAACCAGCGGTGGACGCTGTCGTGACCGGACCGCGCGCCCAAGCGGGGGAGTGGCTCCGGGAGCGGATCGCGGTCGCCGTCTCCGAATTCACCGCGGCGACCGCGCTCGTCGTGCTGTTCGCGGTCCTCTGCTTCGCCTCCCCGCACTTCCTCACCGCGGACAACCTGTTCAACATCGGCTCCCAGACCGCCGTCATCGCCATCATCGCCGTGGCACAGACGATCGTCATCATCACCAAAGGCATCGACCTGTCCGTCGGATCGGTCGCCGCCCTCGCGGGCGTCATGGGCGCCATCGTCGTCCGCGACCTGGGCTTCTCGGTCTGGACCGCCGCACTCGTCGCAATCGCCGTCGGCACGCTCGCGGGACTCGCCAACGGCGTGCTGATCACCTACGCGCAGCTCCCCCCGTTCATCGCCACCCTCGGCATGATGTCCGTCGGACGCGGCCTCGTCTTCATCGTCACCGGCGCCGTCGGCGTCTACAGCCTCCCCGAATCCTTCCAGCTCATCGGCAACGGCGTGATCGCCGGCATCCCCTTCGCCGTCGTCGTGACCGCCATCGTGGCCCTCGCCGCCGGATACCTGCTCTCCGAATCCCGCTTCGGCCAGCACGTGTACGCCATGGGCTCCAACCTGGAAGCGGCCCGACGCGCCGGCGTCCCCGTGCGCCGCAACCTCATCGCCGTCTACGCCCTGGCCGGATCCCTCGTCGGCCTCGGCGGCATGATCGCCGCCTCCCGGGTCAGCTCCGGCCAGCCCAACTACGGCATCGGCCTCGAACTCGACGTCATCGCCGCCGCCGTCATCGGCGGCGCCAGCCTCTTCGGCGGCCAGGGGCGCATCGCCGGAACGATCATCGGCGCGTTCCTGATCGCCCTGGTGCGCAACGGATCAGTGCTGCTCGGCATCAACATCCACTACCAGCAGGTCATCGTCGGCCTCATCATCTGGGCCGCCGTCTACTTCGACCAGTACCGCCGCCGGCGCCTCGAGACCCGCGTCTGAGCGGCCACCACCCGGAAGGAAGCGACCATGGCAAGGAACACCAAGACCCGCTTCGGCTTGGCCGTGCTCGCCGCGGCGGCGGCCCTGGCCGCGAGCGCCTGCGTCGACGTCCGCGACGGCGGCGGCGGCGACGGCGCGACCACCGACGGTCCACTGGAGATCGCCGTCGTGCCCAAGGCCGTCGGCCACGAATTCTGGAACACCGTCCGCGCCGGAGCCGAGTGCGCCGCCGAGACCGCCGGGGACGTCACCGTCGAATGGGACGGCGTGGACGCCGAGACCGACGTCGAAGGCCAGGTCAACCTCATCCAGAACTTCGTCACCACGGACGCGGACGGCATCGTCTACGCCGCCACCGACTCCGCCGCGCTGGCTCCCGTCACGCAGAGCGCGCTCGACGCCGGGGTCCCGGTGGCGATGATCGACTCCGGGACCGATCCGCAGCCCGACGAGGTCCCCTTGTACGCCACGGACAACCGCGCCGGCGCCACCGAGGCCGCGAACCTGCTCGCCGAAGCGCTCGGCGAAGGCAGCCACGACGTGGCGCTCATCGAGTTCCAGCCCGGCTCGCAGACCAACACCGAACGGGTCGAAGGCTTCACCACAGGCCTCGCCGCCCACGAGGGCCTCAACCTGGTCGGCCAGCAGCCCAGCCACAGCGACGTCAACGAAGCCCGCCGCGTCACCGAAGACCTGCTCACCGCCAACCCGGACCTGGCCGGCATCTTCGCGGCCAACGAACCGAGCGTCCTCGGCGCCGTCCAGGCCGTGGAGGCCGCAGGCCGCACCGGCGAGGTCGTCATCATCGGCTGGGACGCCGCCCCGGACGAGATCTCGGCACTGCGCGAGGGCCGGATCGCCGCGCTGGTGGTGCAGAACCCGTTCAACATGGGCTACCTCGGCGTGGCGAACATGGTCGAGCACCTGCGCGAGGGCACGCCGATGGAGTCGGCCGACACCGGCGTGACCTTCGTTACGCCGGAGAACATCGACACCGCCGAGGTCCAGGCGGTCCTGGAGCCCAGCTGCGACAACCCGCCGGTCGACCAGTGAGCGCGGACGCTCCGGTCCTGGAGGCCCGCGGGATCGTCAAGCGCTTCGGACATGTCGAGGCCCTCCGCGGCGCGAACCTCACGGTCGGGCGCGGCGAGGTGGTCGCGCTCATCGGTGACAACGGCGCGGGGAAGAGCACGCTGATCAAGGTGCTCTCCGGCGTGCACCAGCCGGACGCGGGCGAGATCCTGATCAGCGGCCGGTCGGTGCAGTTCGCGTCCCCAGTGGACGCGAGACGCGAGGGCGTGGAGACGGTCTACCAGGACCTGGCCGTCGCCGACGATCTCAGTGTCGCCGCCAACTTGTACCTGGGCCGGGAGATCATGCGCCGCGGCCCGCTGGGGCGGCTCGGCCTGCTCGACAAGCGGGCGATGCGCCGCGGCGCGGCCGAAGCGCTCGAGCAGCTCGGGGTCGCGATCCCCCGGGTCACCACCCCGACCGGGCTGCTCTCGGGCGGCCAGCGGCAGAGCGTCGCGGTCGCGAGAGCGGTCGTGTGGGCCACCGACGTGGTCATCCTGGACGAGCCGACGGCGGCGCTCGGCGTGGTCCAGACCCGGCGGGTCCTCGAACTCGTCGCGCGGGTCCGGGACGCCGGGATGTCGGTGGTCCTCGTCAGCCACAACATGCCGCAGGTCCTCGAGGTCGCCGACCGCGTCGAGGTCATGCGGCTGGGCCGCCGCACGGCCCGGTTCGCCGCAGGGGAGGCGTCCACTGACGACCTCGTCGCGGCAATGACCGGCGCGCTCTCGACCGAACCCGACGACGACGCGGACCCGCCCCTCTGACGTGCAGGGCAGCACCGGTCGAGTACCGGCGCGGCCCTTGCAATCGGCTCAGGCGGGCTGGAGGTTGAAGCGCTGATTCGCGCCGCCCGTGGCGTTCCACTGGGAGATGCGGGCGGCGTTCTCGGTCGAGGCGCCCCAGACGTCCATGGCGAGGCCGGAGGCGCGGTTGACGAGTCCGATCGTGCCGCCGCCGTGATCGGTGAGGGTCCACTGCTGGCTCGCCGCACCGGAGTCGGGCTGCTGCGTGATGTCGGCGCCGGTGGCGTTGGAGGCGACTTGGAGGACGAGTCCGGAGTGGCGGGCGCGGACCTTGTAGTAGCCGCCCGCCGCGATGAACTCGAACTGCTGGTTGGCACCGGTGCCCGCGGTCCACTGGATGAGCGCGGCCCCGGCCGCGGTCGAGGCGCCGTTGATGTCGGCGGCCTTCCCGGAGTGCTGCGCGACCAGCCGGTAGAAGACGCCGGGCTGCACCGGACCGGTGCTGCGCGCGGTGATCCGGTACCGGCGCCCGGCGCGGCCGTCGAATTCGACGAGGTCGCTCTCGGGCTTCCTCGGGGTGACGGGTGCTCCGGCGGTCTCGTCGACGAGGTCGAAGTCGCCCGCGAACGCGCGGCTCCTGATCCTGACGGCGCCGTCGCGGTCGGCCACGACGGTGGCCTCCTTGAGGTTGCCTCCGCCCCAGGTCGCGCCGACGGTGTAGCCGCCGCGGCCCCGCAACCCGGCGCAGCTGCCGCCGGGCCAGGCCGACGGCAGCGCCGGCAGCAGGTGCAGCTCCCCGTTGTGGCTGTGCAGCAGCATCTCGGCGATACCGGACGTCGCCCCGAAGTTGCCGTCGATCTGGAACGGCGGGTGCAGGTCGAACATGTTGGGGGCCAGCCGCTCGGGCGTCACGAGCAGCCGGACCAGGTCGTGGGCCCGGGTGCCCTCCTCCATGCGCGCCCAGTAGTTGATCTTCCACGCCAGCGACCAGCCGGTGCCCGCGTCGCCGCGCAGCTCCAGGGTCCGGCGGGCGGCCGTGTAGAGCTGCGGGGTCCCGCGCTTGGTGATCTGGTTGCTCGGGTGCAGGCCGTAGAGGTGCGAGATGTGGCGGTGCTGCGGGTCGGTCTCGATCCAGTCGTGCAGGTACTCCATGATGTTGCCGCGCGAGCCGACCCGCATGGGCGCGAGGCGGTCACGGGCCGCCAGGACCTGCGCGCGGAAGTCCGCGTCGACGCCGAGGGCCTCCGAGGCGCGGGCGCAGCCGTTGAAAAGGTCCCGCAGGATCTGATTGTCCATCGTGGGCCCGGCGCAGACCGTCGCGTCGTTGTGGTGCAGCATCTCCGGCGAGTTCGACGGATTGGTCACCAGCCAGTGGAGGTTCGGCTCCTCGACCAGGGTCTCCAGGAAGAACTGCGCCGCGCCCTTCATCGCCGGGTAGTTCGCCTCGAGGAAGCCGCGGTCGCCGGTGAACCGGTAGTGGTCCCAGATCATGGTCGCCAGCCAGGCGCCGCCGGTCTGCCACATGCCCCACCGGGCGTCGTCGACCACTGAGGACCCGCGCCAGCCGTCGGTGTTGTGGTGGGCGACCCAGCCTCCGGCCCCGTACTGGACTTCGGCGGTGCGGGCGCCGGTGACGGTGAGGTCGCCGATCATGTCGAACACCGGCTCGTAGCACTCGGGCAGGTTGGTCGTGTCGGCGGGCCAGTAGTTCATCGGCAGGTTGGCGTTGAGCGTGTACTTCGACTCCCAGGAGGGGGTCATCGACTCGTTCCAGATGCCCTGCAGGTTCGCGGGCTGGCTGCCGGGCCGCGACGACGAGATCAGCAGGTAGCGGCCGTACTGGAACAGCAGCGCCGAGAACTGGGGGTCGCTGGCCGAGTTGTGCCGGGCGATGCGGTCGTCGGTGGGCAGGTCGGCGGCGGCGGTGCGGCCGAGGTCGATCGTGGTGCGCCCGAACAACTTCTGGTAGTCGGCCGTGTGCCGGGACCGGAGGGTTTCATAGGAGCTGCCCGTCGCGGCGTTCATACGGCCCCACGCGATGCCCTGGTAGTCGCCGCTCACGTCCTGGTAGTCGACGTAGCTCGTGCCGATCGAGATCAGGAGTGTCACACTATCCGCATTGGACACTTGCAGGGTGCCGCCGGAGCTGGAAACGGTCCCGCCCTGCGCCACCGCCCTCGCGAGCGCGAGGAACCGCACCGAGCCGGGGATGCCGCGGTGGTCCCCGGACCTGCCGTCCAGCGCGACCGTGCGGCCGTCGGGACTGGAGGCCGTGGCGCGCTGCGGAGTCCGGAACGAGGCGGTGAAGGAGACGCGGCCCGCGGTCCCGGCCGTGAGGCGGACGGCGATCACCTGGTCGGGGAAGCTGGCGATCACCTCCCGCTGGTACCGGACCCCGTTCGCGGTGTAGGCGACGCCTGTCGCGGCGGTGGTGAGGTCGAGCCACCGTTCGTATCCCGTTGCGCCGCTGACGCCCGGGAAGGCCAGGTTGAGGTCGCCGACAGGCTGGTAGGCGAGTTGGCCCGCCGGCTTGCCGAGCATGGTCTGGTTGATGAGGTTCTGGGCCTGGCCCCATTGGTTCGCGAACACGAGCTGGCGGATCTGCTGGAGGGCGTTCGCTCCGGCCGTGTTGCTGTAGTCGTGGGGGCCGCCCGCCCAGAGGGTGTCCTCATTGAGCTGCAGCCGCTCGGTGGTGTAGTTCCCGAAGACCATCGCGCCGAGCCGGCCGTTGCCGACGGGCAGCGCGCGGAGCCAGTCCGTCCCGGCGGGCTCGTCGTACCACAGTGCCATGTCGCCTGCCGCCTGCACGGCCGCGGGAGCCGCCGACGCGGCCTGCGGTGCGGCCCACTGCAACGGCATGGCCAGCGCCCCCGCTCCGTACTTGATCAGGCTTCGGCGGGGCAGTTCTGCCATGTCGTTCCTCCGTGTGGTGGCCCAACCCCCTAATATTGACGCAAGTCTATATACATCAGATGTATGACGTCAAGGAAGCGCTTCCCGGCTGCGGGAGGACCCGACTCGTCCTCATTCGAGCGCTCTGGCGAGTGCGGCCGCCTGGTGGCGGTGGCCGATCGTCTCGAAGCCGACGATCACAACGAGGGGCGAGCCGGCCGCGATCACGATGCCGACGCCCACGGTCGCGCCGGCCGCGACCGCGGCGACCGAAGCGGCGAGGACGAGCGCCGAGCCGACGAACAGCAGGAGATGGAACGGGTCGAGCTCCCGCATGAGCAGCGAGTACAGCGTGAACAGAGCGGTCAGGAAGATCGCGACGGGGATGCAGAGCGTCAGGATCGCGGCGGTCGCGCTGATGTGCGCCTCGTGGGAGATGACCGTGGCGGCCACGTGGAGGCCCGCTCCGGTGGCGGCGAGCGAACCGAAGATCACCAGATGCCCGTAGCCCCAGACGAATCCGCGTTCGCGGTGGCGCGCGAGCACTTCGGCGGACGGCATCGTGAAGTACACCCACCACAGTCCGAACGCGAGTGCGGTGCCGCCGAAGGCGACGAGGACCGCTTCGACGGACCAGTCCTGCGCTTCGACGACCGCCGAGACGGCGAGGATGGTGCCGAGCACGACCTCGCCGAGCGTGATGATGACGAGCAGCCCGTATCGTTCGGCGATGTGGTGCGGGTGCCAGGGGCTGCGCCCGCCCCGCAGTTCGGCGATGATCGGGATGAGCATTTCGAAGATCCCGAGGACGACGACGACTCCGGCGGTGACGGCCAGCGGCGGGTCCAGGAAGATCTGGGTGATCCAGCCGACCTGCGCGATCGCCATGAGCAGCGCGTAGGTGAGCGCGTTGCGGCGCTGCGAGGGGTCGTGCCGCGCGACGCGGAGCCACAGGGCGATCATCGCGACCCGCATGACCACGTATCCGGCGACGACGACGCTGTTGTCGACGTGGACGCCTTCGTCGATCGAGTGGAACATCTGCGGCAGTCCGAGCGCGAGGATGAGCACGCCGAGCATCTGGACCATGGTCGCGACCCGGAAGAACACGTCGTCGTTGTCGAACGCCGACGCCAGCCACGAGTAGTTGATCCACGCCCAGCAGATCGCGAACACCGAGAACGAGAACGCGCCGATCGCGGCGCCGAAGTGCCCGAGTTCGAGCAGGTGCGCCGCCTGAGACCCGGCCTGGCTGAAGGCCACCACCAGTGTGAGGTCGAAGAGGAGTTCGAGCGGTGTCGCGGTGCGGTGCGGCTCTTCGGGGTCCCGTCCGGTCATCCGGTGGATGCGGTGGTCCCTGGTCTCAGGCGGCGGTGTCGACATGCGCACCATCTTCCCACCGTCGCCGCCGACCCGGCGGAGGACGGGTTCCCCCTCGGACGCCGACGGCGCGACCGGGCGGCCGCGCCTCAGCCCCGCCGAGCCGGAGCAGGCGCAGCGAGGATCCGGGTGCCGGCGTCCGAAGCCGCGAACGGCCCGGGCACCACCTTGTCGCGCAAGGTTCCGGTGAAGTCCGCACTCAGGTCCAGATCGGACCCGTCGGGGTTCGTATAGCCCATCTCGGCCTGGTAACTCGTCCCCAGCCGCGCGGTCGTCACCGGGGCGACGACATCGACGCCCCCTGCCACCTCGACGCGGACGGTCCCGGCCTCGGCGTCGTGCACCGAGACGCGCACCGGCGGCGCGCCCACGACAAGGGGCCCCCGTTCCGCGCGGAACGGCTCGGCGCCGCCCGCGTACAGGTTGCCCTCGATCCGAACCGGGAGGCGCGGCCCGGCCAGCGCGCTGCCGTCCTCGTGCGGGTACTCCTCCGGCGTCGGGTAGGCGTCGTATTGCGAGGTCCCTACCGGGGTCGGCACGAAGGTCGCCTGGCCGGGGACGCCGTCGATGTCGATCGCGCCGTTCCAGAAGCTCGCGAGTGCCGGTTCCGCCCGCGGTTCGGCGCGTTCGCCGTCGCCGACGAAGAGGTTGTTGTAGAACCGGTTGTCGCCGCCGAGGATGTTCGAGACGCCGTAGACGGCCGTGGAGTGGGGGAGGTGGTACGGGGTGTACCGCTGGTGCTCGGTGCAGTTCGCGATGCGGCCCGCGATGTAGTTGTGCACGTAGGCGCCGCCGGTGGACATGTCCTTGACCGCCCATGGCGAGAGGAACAGGTTCGAGTCCATCAGGTAGGGCCCGTGGCAGACCTCGACCATGAAGTCCTCGGCCGTGGACGCGTAGAAGACGTTGCGCCGCACCAAGGTGCCTTGGGCCTGCCAGTCGAGCCACAGGGCCCGGTGCGTGTGGTGGATGGTGTTGCCGCTGATCACGGTGTCGATGGCGGCGTGCAGCTTGATGCCGGCCACCTCGGCGCCGTGCCACTGCCGCTTCACGTGGATGCGGGAGATGTGGTTGTCCTCGATGCGGGAGAACGCCGCCCCGAGGTGTCCGACGACGCCCGCCTGCTCGCAGTCCCGGATCGTGTTGCGGCGCACCGTGTGCGAGCCGACATGGTCCCGGTGCCACGGGTGCGGTTCATCGGAGTCGGGGCCGCGCAGGGCGAGCGCCCGCTGGATCACCTCGCGTTCGCGCTGCGTGCCGCCCTTGGCGCCCTTCGGCCCCGCCATCCACTCGTTCTGCCCCGTGCCGGCCTCCTTGCCCAGGGAGACGCCGACGTTCTTCGAGTCGGTGATCGTGTTGTCCTCGATGACCCAGCCCTTGGACCAGTGCGGTCCGATCAGGCCCTCCTGGAGCGCGGTGGGCGGCGCCCACTGGGTGGCGGCCTTGGTCAGGGTGAAGCCGCGCACCGTGAGGTAGTCGATTCCCGTTGCCGCAGGCCAGAACACGAACTTGCGGGCGTTGACCTCGATCTCGTGCTCGGCCGGGTCGGCGTCGCCGAAGTTCGCCCAGATCTGCGTGACGTCCTCGCCAGCCTCGCAGTACCAGGTCAGCAGGGAGCCGGCGCGGTCGAAGGAGTCCGCGGTGGCTTCGGGGTGTTCGACGCCGTCCAAGGTCAGCGACTCGTACATGGACTTGCCGTCGAGGTACACCTCGCCGGTGTGCCAGGTGTTGACCTGGTCGAAGAACCAGTCCCCGCCGATGCGCTCGGTGTACGGGTTGCGTTCCCCGAACAGGGTGTTCGGCACCACCGCCGTCCAGACGCCATCAGCATGCGGGCGCCAATCGGTGACGGGCTCGGCGCCGGAGATCGTGACCGGCTCATAGCGGCCGTCCGCGTCCAGTGCGGCCTGGTAGGCGATCGGCGCGTCGGCGGTGCCGCCGCGAGGCGGGTTCACCCACTCGCGGTACACGCCGGCGTGCACGACGACGCTGTCCCCCGGCTTCGCCAGCTCCGCGGCCGCGCCGATGCTGAGCAGCGGGTCTTCGACGGTCCCGGCGGCGGTGTCGGACCCGGACTTGGCGACGTGAAACTCCATGCAGCAAACGTTAGCCTCCGGCCCGCACCGCTCGCAATCGCGAGCACGTTGAAAGCCGCGGAGGGCGATCGCCCTCCGCGGCTTTCGCTTGCGTCAGATTGGATCTAGCCGAACTGGCAGCAGATGTTGTAGCCCCTGGCGGCCCAGAAACCGGTCGGGTTCGGGTTGCTCAGCGTGGGGTCGCCGACGCTCGGGGCCGCGGCGGTCTGGCGGCCGTTGCGCATTTCGATGTGCGTGTGGGCGCCGCCGGAGGAGCTGACGCCGCGCCAGTCCTCGACGCCGATCCGCTCACCCACGGAGATGGTCGCGCCGACGCCGACGGTCGGGTCCAGGTGCAGGTAGACGAGGGTCTTGTCGAGGCTCGAGTTGTAGACGGCGAGGGTCGAAAGCCCGCCGGAGCCGCGGGCGCCCTCGGTCATGCGGACCACGGTGCCGGAGACCGGCGCGTACACCGAAGCGCCGACGGTGTGGGCGATGTCGACGCCCTCGTGGCGTCCCGAGGTGGTGGTGTAGCCGTCGAAGTAGGCGGTGATGTTCGCCGATGACGAGTGGTAGACGGCGTATTCGAGATTGTCGGTGGCGTCGCCGCTGACGCCGATGAGGTGGGCGGCGTTCTCGTTCTTCAGGTAGGCGCGGAGGTTCGCCTCAGCGCCGGGGCTGAAGTTGTCGATCGGGCCGCTGTACCCGCTGTTGTAGAACACCGTGACGTACCGGCCGGTCCGGTTCCAGGCCGACGCGGCGTTGTTCTTGACGCACTGCCCCTGGCCGGCGCCCGCGCTGATGAACTTGTAGCAGCCCGAGCTCGAGCCGTAGTCGCTGACGGACCCGGCGAAGTCGCTCACCGAGCCGGAGGTGTCGCTGTTGTAGTAGAGGCAGAACTCTCCGGACTCGCACACGCCGTTGCGGGCGGTGGCGGCCTGCGCGGGCGCGGCCACGGCGACTGCCGTCGCGACGCCCATCACGGCCGCCGCGAACAGGGCGAGCAGGGCGTGCCGCTTCGATCTGATCCAACTCATGACTGCTCCTTGTGGAAGGGGGTGGGAAGGAGGTCGGTGCTTCTCATCATGGGGTCGAAGATGTCCGGTGGACTCGAATGAAAACGATGGTGACGCTTGGGAATCCAAGCCCAGGTCGTCCGGATCCCATCCAGGATCTGACAGGAATCTCCACAAGTCAAGCAATCAATGAAGGAATTCTTCGTATCCGGACCGGCCGTCGAGCAACCCGATCCGGTGATCACCGCGGGAATCGTGGCGACCCCGTCGCTCGAGCGACCGATTCCCCGATTCGTGAGCCGGGTCATTGCGGCTTGACCCTGACGCGGCGTGAGGGCCGAGAGTTCAGGACATGACCGAGTTCAAGAGCCCAGTCCCGATCCCGGCCCTCGACGCGCAAGCGCCCGAGCCCTACCGCGAGATCTACGGCATGCCGATGTTCCCCAAGTGCCCGACCGCCGACATGGAGGGCTCGCGCGCCTTCTGGACCGAAGGGCTCGGGTTCATCGACCTGTTCACCGTCCCCGGCAACGTGACCCACCTGCGGCGCTGGGCGTTCCAGGACGTGCTCCTCGTACCCGGCACGCCGCCGGCCGAGGCCCCTCCCATGAGCGTGTACGTCACGTGCGTGCTCGGCCAGATCGAGGAGGTCCGCGAACGCTGCGAGCGCCTAGTGCCCGGCTGCACCGAGGGGCCGAGCGAGACGCCCTGGAACTCGACCGAGCTGACCGTCATCACCCCTGAGCGCACGCGAGTGGTCATGACCGCGGCCCGGCCGATCGACCCGCGCAGCGAACTCGCCGCCGCGATGCGCGAGCAGGGCTTCCAGATCCAAGAAGCGTGAGGCCGGTACCGCAGGCGACGCTCGGCCGGGTCGGCGACACTGGTGCCATGCACCATGACGCCGCCCGGCCCGACCCCGACGACGGCCTCACCGTGGGCCGCGCCGCTGAACTGGTGGGCGTGAGCGTCCGGACCCTCCACCACTGGGACCAGATCGGCCTCGTCCGCCCCAGCGACCGCACCCGGGCCGGGTACCGGGTCTACTCCGGCGAGGACGTCTCCCGCATCCACCGCGTGCTCGTCTACCGCGAACTGGGGTTCCCGCTCGCGCAGATCGGCCGTATCCTCGACGACCCGGACGCCGACGCGAACGTCCACCTGCGACGGCAGCGATCCGAACTCCTCGACCGCATCGAGCGGCTGCAGCGAATGGTCGGCGCGGTCGACCAGATGCTCGACGCCTCACGGCGGGGCATGCGGCTTACGCCCGAGCAGCAGGTCGCGATCTTCGGCGCCGACTGGCGGCCCGAGTGGGTCGAGGGCGCCGAGCAGCGCTGGGGCGACTCCGACCAATGGGGACAGTACGAGCAGCGCGCCGCCGCCCTCTCCACCGACGACTGGGAGAAGGTCGCCGCCGAGACCGAGTCCTTCGAAGCGGCGCTGGCCCACGCGCGGCGCTCCAGCGTCGCACCCGGCTCGGCGGAGGCGAACGGCCTCGCCGAGCGGCACCGCGACCTGATGCGGACCTACTTCGACTGCACCCACTCGATGCAGGTCTGCATGGGCCGCATGTTCGTCCAGGACCCCGGGTTCGCCGCCCATTACGACGGCCTCGCTCCCGGCCTCGCCCAGTGGTGGCAGGACGTGCTGTTTGCCAACGCGGCCGCCAACGGCGTCGACCCGCAGACCGCCGAATGGGAGTGACGTGTCACTTCCTGAACTCCCACAGGTAGCAGTAGAAGATGTAGTTGTAGTCCTCCTGGTAACCGCCGAACACGATCTTCTCGGCTGATCTGTCTCAGTTGGCGAGTTGGTTGAGCGCGGGCTGCAGCCGGTCGGCCAGGGCCTGGTCATGGAGCGCGACCTCGGCTGCGAAGCAGTCGAGCAGTGCCCTCTTCGATCGGATGAGCTCCTGGCTGTCGATCGAAACTGCCCGTGCGCGGTGAAGGGGGTCGAGGACCTCCGGCGGCAGCCGATCGGCTTCGCGGCCATGGCGGTGGTTGAGACCGTGGCGGACGCAGGCGAGGGCAAGGAGTTCGTCCCGAAGGTGATCGAGCATTATCGTCGCCTGCCAATGGCGTTCCCGCGCAACGGCCGATCGGGCGTGCAGGGCGTAGAGCCAGCCCATGCCGATCATCTGGACCGGGTCGGGCGCTTTCGGCTCGGTGGGCGGATTCGGGGTGCCGAACACGACCTTGAAGCCCGGTTCAGTGCCGCGGAACTGGTCGTGGGGCCAGAAGGACACGTCGACCTGGAGCGAGGATTCGAGCAGGAACACGCGGTAGAGGACCTCACCGGCGTAGACGTCGAGGTGGTGGACGGCACCGTGCCGGGTGTAGAAGTCCGCGGTCCAGCGTTCGGCGACAGCACCAGGGTCGGTCCCGTCTCGGGTTTGGAGCATCAAGTCGATATCGGACCAGGCGTCCTCGCGGCCGGTCGCGGCCGAGCCGACCAGGGCGGCACCGATGACCTCCTCGTCCTTCCGGGCCGTATCGATCAATTCCTCGCGCAGTCGCTCGCGATCAGAGACGGTGAACATGCCCCTGAGGCTAGTGGCTTGATAGATATTGCTCCATGGGCTTGCACCCGAACGAAATCGCGCCTGCACAGACGGCCGCCTACACCGGCACATCCCTGACCATGTGCTGCAGCAGGTCGGGGACCGGTATGGGGCGAAACTTTTCGGAGATGCTACGAACGGTGCTGCGGAGTCGGACTGATGCCCGAGAAGGAAGAACAGCGCTCCGCTCGGGAGCGCCGTTTTCACAGTTCATCGATGGTGTTAGAAGTAGCCCGGGTGGGATTCGAACCCACACTGTACGGGTTTTGAATCCGTCTTCTCTGCCAGTTGGAATACCGGGCCGGGGCGCCGGTGTGGTGCCGGAGCCGCCGCAAATGATACCCGGTGGGCGGAAGCCGGAGGAGCACCGGCCCCCGTCGCCCGGTGCCCGGAGGGCGTTGCGCCGCTCACGTTTCGGTTCCAACGTCCGAAACGCTCGGCATAGGAACGTGCGCCCCCGGGGCGCGGCGGCTAAGCTAGCGTCCTGGTGTGCCTGAAACGACGCACGCCCCACGACCATTCGTCGCATGAAAGGTACGGACCCGCATGACGAGCAAGGCCGCCGAGGAGCCGCGCAAGCGCGTGCTCATCGCCGAAGACGAGGGGCTCATTCGCCTCGACCTGGCCGAGATGCTCACCGAGGAGGGCTACGAGGTCGTGGCCGAGGCCGCCGACGGCGAAGCCGCCGTCCGCCTCGCCCAGGAACACCAGCCCGACCTGGTCATCTGCGACATCCAGATGCCGATCATGGACGGCCTCCAGGCCGCGGAGAAGATCGTCTCCGCCCGCATCGCCCCCGTAGTGATCCTCACCGCCTTCAGCCAGCGCGACCTCATCAGCCGCGCCCAGTCCGCCGGCGCCATGGCCTACCTCGTCAAACCCTTCCAGAAATCCGACCTCGTCCCCGCCATCGAGCTCTCCCTCACCCGCTTCGCCGAGATGACCGCCCTCGAGAAAGAGGTCGCCAACCTCACCGAACGCCTCGAGGTCCGCAAGCTCGTCGACCGCGCCAAGGGCCTCCTCATGACCCAGTACGGCATGGCCGAACCCGACGCGTTCCGCTGGATCCAGCGCGCCGCCATGGACCACCGCCTGTCCATGCGCGCCGTCGCCGAGCGCGTCATCGCCGAAGCCGAGCAGAAGGAAGCCCAGGACGCCGAATAGGCCCCGAGCATCGAAGGCCCGCGTCACCCGACGCGGGCCTTTCCGCACCCCGGGCCACGCCGCCGCCCGGCTTGCGCTCGACATGTCAGACCCACTCGATAGGCTCGTGTCGTGACTTCTTCGCAACCGCGCCTGCTCCTGATCGACGGCCACTCGATGGCCTACCGCGCGTTCTTCGCGCTCCCCGCCGAGAAGTTCGCCACCGACGACGGCCAGGTCACCAACGCCGTCTACGGGTTCGCCTCCATGCTCATCAACCTGCTCAAGGCGGAAGAGCCCACCCACATCGCGGTGGCCTTCGACCTCTCCCGCCACTCGTTCCGCACCGACGAGTACGCCGCCTACAAAGACGGCCGCGGCGAGACCCCCCAGGAGTTCAAGAGCCAGATCCCGATCATCCAGCAGCTCCTCGACGCCTTCGGGATCTCCTGGCTCACCAAGGTCAACTACGAGGCCGACGACATCATCGCCACCCTCGCCACCCGCGCCGAGGCCGCCGGCTTCACCACCCTCATCTCCTCCGGCGACCGCGACGCCCTCCAGCTCGTCGACCCCGCCATCACCCTGCTCTACCCGGTCAAGGGCGTCACCGACCTCGCCCGGTACAACCCCGAGGCCGTCGAAGCCAAGTACGGCGTCACTCCCGACCGCTACCGCGACCTCGCCGCCCTCGTCGGAGAGAAGTCCGACAACCTCCCCGGCGTCCCCGGCGTCGGCCCCAAGACCGCCGCCAAATGGATCGTCAAATACGGCTCCCTCGACGCCCTGGTCGCCCACGTCGACGAGATCACCGGCAAGGCCGGCGAGAACCTCCGCGCGCACCTCGACGACGTCCTGCGCAACTACCGCATCAACTGCCTCGTCCGCGACCTCGAACTCGAATCCGGCCTCGACGACCTCGAATGGCACGGCTGGTCCGTCGCCGACACCAACCAGCTCTTCGACGCCCTCCAGTTCCGCGCCCTCGGCGAACGCCTCAACACCAGCCTCGCCGCGAAAGCCGTCGGCGCCGCCGCCGTCCCCGCCGCCGAAGTCGACCACACCGAGGCCGCCGCCCTCGTCCCCGGCGGCCTCGCCGCCTGGCTCGCCGACCGCAAGACCGACGTCGCCATCGCCTACCAGGGCACCTTCGCGTCCGGCGCCGGCTCCTTCGACACCATCGCGTTGGCCGAGGGCGGGCAGGCCCTGTGGTTCGAGCCCTCGCAGCTGGACGCCGTCGACGAGGCGACCTGGGCCGCCTGGCTGGCCGACCCCGAGCAGGGCAAGGTCGTCAACGATGCGAAGTCGTTCCTGTGGGGCGCGGACGCCGCGGGCTGGCCCGAGGTGGCCGGCATCAAGGCGGACACGGTGCTCGGCGCGTATCTGCTCAAGCCCGAGCAGCGGTCGTACGCGCTCGGCGATCTCGCCATGCAGTTCCTCGGCCGCGAGCTGGAGACGGCGGAGACGCCCGCTGACGACGGCGCGCTCGTGGGCCTGGACGCGGCGATGCACGACGACGCCGCGCGCCTCGAGGCCGACTGCGCTGCCGCGGCGCTCATCGGCGACCTCGCCGCCGAGCAGACCAAGCGCCTCGCCGACCGGCAGCAGGCGCACCTGGCCGAGGCCCTGGAGTACCCGCTCGCGGGCGTCTTGGCGCGCATGGAGATCCTGGGCATCGCCGCCGACGAAGGCCACTTCGCCGACATCGAGGCCGGGTTTGCGATGCAGTCGAAGGAGGCCACCGAGCGCGCCCACGAGATCGTCGGCCGCCCCTTCAACGTCGGCTCGCCCAAGCAGCTCCAGGAGATCCTCTTCGACGAGCTGCAGATGCCCAAGACCAAGCGCACCAAGACCGGCTACACCACGAACGCCGAAGCGCTGCAGCAGCTGTACGCGAAGAACCAGCACCCGCTTCTGGAGCAGCTGCTGCGGTTCCGCGACGTCGAGAAGCTCAAGCAGATCGTCGCCACCCTGCGCGCGACGATCCAGACCGACGGGCGCATCCACACCACGTTCAACCAGACCGTCGCGGCCACCGGTCGGCTCTCTTCCGCCGACCCGAACCTGCAGAACATCCCCGTCCGCTCCGAGGCCGGGCGCAACATCCGCGCGGGGTTCGTGGTCTCCGAGGGCTTCGAGTCGCTCATGACCATCGACTACAGCCAGATCGAGATGCGCATCATGGCCAGCCTCACCGGCGACGAGGGCCTGATCGACGCCTTCGTCTCCGGCGAGGACATCCACAACGCCGTCGCCGCGAAGGTCTTCGCCGTGGCGCCCGAGAACGTCACCGCCGAGCACCGCCGCAAGATCAAGGCCATGTCGTACGGCCTCGCCTACGGCCTCTCGACGTACGGGCTCAGCCAGCAGCTCGGCGTCTCCACCGAAGAGGCCCAGCAGCTCTCCGACGACTACTTCGCCCGCTTCGGCCGCGTCCGCGACTACCTGCACCGGGTCGTCGAGGAGGCCCGCAAGACCGGCTACACCGAGACGATCATGGGCCGGCGACGCTACTTCCCCGACCTCACCTCCGACAACCGCCAGCGCCGCGAGATGGCCGAGCGGGCCGCCCTCAACGCCCCCATCCAGGGCAGCGCCGCCGACATCATGAAGACCGCGATGCTCGGCGTCGACCGCGAGCTGCGAGCCTCCGGGCTCGCCTCCCGCGTCCTGCTGCAGGTCCACGACGAACTGGTCTGCGAAGTCGCACCCGGTGAGTCGAAGGCCCTCGAATCGCTCGTGCGCGAGCAGATGTCGAACGCCGCCGAGCTCGCCGTGCCGCTCACCGTCTCGGCCGGATTCGGCGAATCGTGGGAAGCCGCTGCCCATTAGCGGGTCAAGACGCCCGCTTGCCGGCCTCAAGTGCGCGTGTCAGTCGACACGAGCCCCCGGCCCGGACTGGCGCGGGGATATCGCGCACGGTAACCTGGATTGGCCTGGGCATGTCCGCGTCCTCAGAAGGGAGCAGGACGCGTTGCCAGCGGCAAGGGCGGCCCGGGAACGAACTGCGAGCATTCGCGTCTAGCGAGGGCGCGGGCGCGAGCCCACGAATTTACGTATCCGGAGCACCAGCCCACATGACGAGCAGCATCGAGGCCACCTCGAGCAACGCTGAGAACAGCACGGTCGAAGAGTTTCTTTCGGACGAGGACCTCCTCGCCGCGATCGACGCGACCATCAAATACTTCAATGACGGCGATATCGTCGAAGGTACCGTCGTCAAGGTCGACCGGGATGAAGTCCTGCTCGACATCGGCTACAAGACCGAGGGCGTCATCCCCTCGCGCGAGCTGTCGATCAAGCATGACGTCGACCCTGAAGACGTCGTCTCTGTGGGCGACCACGTCGAGGCCCTCGTCCTCCAGAAGGAGGACAAGGAAGGCCGCCTGATCCTCTCCAAGAAGCGCGCCCAGTACGAGCGCGCCTGGGGCACCATCGAGAAGATCAAGGAAGAGGACGGCGTCGTCCGCGGCTCGGTCATCGAAGTGGTCAAGGGCGGTCTCATCCTCGACATCGGCCTCCGCGGCTTCCTGCCCGCGTCGCTGGTCGAGATGCGTCGTGTGCGCGACCTGCAGCCGTACGTCGGCCGCGAGCTCGAAGCCAAGATCATCGAACTCGACAAGAACCGCAACAACGTGGTCCTGTCGCGTCGCGCCTGGCTCGAGCAGACCCAGTCCGAGGTCCGCACCGAGTTCCTGCACCAGCTCGCGAAGGGCCAGGTCCGCAAGGGCACGGTCTCCTCGATCGTCAACTTCGGCGCGTTCGTCGACCTCGGCGGGGTCGACGGCCTGGTGCACGTCTCCGAGCTCTCCTGGAAGCACATCGACCACCCGTCCGAGGTCGTCGAGGTCGGTCAGCCGGTCGAGGTCGAGGTCCTCGAGGTGGACCTGGACCGCGAGCGCGTCTCCCTGTCGCTGAAGGCGACCCAGGAAGACCCGTGGCGCCAGTTCGCCCGCACCCACGCGATCGGCCAGATCGTCCCGGGCAAGGTCACCAAGCTCGTCCCCTTCGGCGCGTTCGTCCGCGTCGAGGACGGCATCGAGGGCCTCGTGCACATCTCCGAGCTGGCCGAGCGCCACGTCGAGGTGCCCGAGCAGGTCGTCAAGGTCGGCTCCGACGCCATGGTCAAGGTCATCGACATCGACCTGGACCGCCGCCGGATCTCGCTCTCGCTCAAGCAGGCCAACGAGGCCTACGTCGAGAACGAGGAGCAGTTCGACCCGACGCTGTACGGCATGGCCGCGCAGTACGACGACCAGGGCAACTACATCTACCCGGACGGCTTCGACTCCGAGACCGGCGAGTGGATGGAAGGCTTCGACGAGGCCCGCGAGGAGTGGGAGCGGCAGTACGCCGAGGCCCGCACCCGCTGGGAGGAGCACGGCAAGCAGATCGCCGAGCGCGTCATCACCGAGGCTCCCGCCAAGCCCGCCGAGGGCGAAGCGGCCCCCAAGGGTGACAAGAAGGGCGGCAAGGCCCCTGAGAAGAAGTCGGCCCCGGCCGAGCCTCAGGGCACCCTGGCCACCGACGAGGCGCTCGCGGCCCTGCGCGAGAAGCTCGCCGGCAACTAGGTTTAGTCGCTCGTTTAGCTGAAAGACACACTGCCCGTCCCAGGCCGTTCGCCTGGGGCGGGTAGTGTTTTATTTGTGCTTAGAGTCGCATTGACAGGTGGCATCGGAGCCGGTAAGAGCACGGTCGCAGCGAAGCTGTCAGAGCTCGGGGCCCGCGTCGTCGACGCGGACGCCCTTTCCCGCGAAGTCGTCGCCCCCGACACCGAGGGGCTGGCCGCAGTGGTCTCCCGGTTCGGCCCCGGGGTGCTCGACGACGAGGGCGCGCTCGACCGCGCCGAACTCGCGGCGATCGTCTTCAGCAATCCGTCCGCGCGGGCGGAACTCGAAGCGATCGTGCATCCGCGCGTCCGCGCCCGCGCCCGTGAACTCACCGACGCCATGCCCGACGACGCCATCGTCGTCCAAGACATCCCGCTCCTGGCCGAAACCGGCCAGGCGCCCGGCTTCCACCTCAACATCGACGTGGAAGCGCCGCGAGAGCTCCGGCTCGAACGGCTCGCCGCCCGCGGCCTGCCCCGCGCCGACGCCGAACGCCGCATCGACGCCCAGGCCTCCGACGCCGAACGCCGCGAAGTCTGCGACGTCGTCCTCCACAACGACGGCGACCTCCACGACCTCGAACACCGCGTGAAACTCCTGTGGGACGAGCGCATCACGCCGTTCGCCGAGAACCTGCGCCTCGGCCGGTACGAGCCGCGGCCCGACAAGCTCCAGCTCGTCCACACCGACCCGGAATGGGCGCACCGCTTCGAGCACCTCGCGGCCCGCATCCGCCGGGTCATGGGCCCCAGCGCCGTCCGCATCGACCACGTCGGCTCGACCGCGGTGCCCGACTTCCTCGCGAAGGACGTCATCGACATCCAGGTCACGGTCGTCGCGCTCTACCTCGTCGACTCGTTCCAGGACGCCCTCGGCGACGCCGGGTTCTTCGGAAAGGTCGGGCAGGACACGCCCAAACCCGAGTACCCGTCGGTCGAGCAGTGGGAGAAGCGCTTCTACGGCTACGCCGACCCCGGCAACATCGCCCACATCCACTTCCGGCCGATCGAGAGCCCCGGACAGCGGTTCGCGCTGCTGTTCCGCGACTGGCTGCGCGCCGACCCGCAGGCCCGCGCCGACTACGCGCACGCCAAGGGCGCCCTCGCCGCGAAGTTCGACTCCACACCGGACTACACGGAGGCCAAGGAGTCCTGGTTCAGCACCGAGGCCTGGCCCCGCGCCAACGCCTGGGCCGCCGAGACCGGCTGGCACGCACCGGTCTGCTGACCGAATCTTCCGACACGACAACGCGGGCGGGGCCGGCCGCGCGGCCGGGCCCGCCCCCCTTCCCTCGTCCGGTCAGCCGCGGGCGTA
>NZ_JAGFNP010000001.1:549981-629891 GCF_017592475.1 Glycomyces niveus
TCCCCTCCTCTCCCCCCCCCCCCCGGGGGGGGGCCGGGCCGGCGCGCCGCCCCCCGCCCGCGTTCACTCGTCCGTTCAGCCGATGGCTTCGGCGAGCTCCCAAGGGATCTCGACCATCGGAAACTCCTCAGGGGACAATGCCGCGCTGGCGACCCCGAAGTACGACATCATCTCGACCTCGCTCAGCCGCTCGCCGCTCAGGTGGTAGCGGAACGCGGACTGACCGGGGTTCGCGGGCGCGTCTCCGGCGACGGGGAACTCCACCACGTCCACCGACTCACCCTCGATTTCGTCGGTGCGGAGCAGGACCGCCTGCTCCGCGATCGCATCGGCGTCGTCCGCGTCCTCGGCGGCCATCTCCAGGATGCGGAACACGAGCGATTCGACCGCGCCGAAGTGCTCCGCGGCGCCCTCGTCGCCCAGCGCGCGCGACTCCCAGCCGTCGGTCGGCAGCGTCTCGGGCAGCTCGTCGCCCTCCGCGGCACGGGTCGCGTACCCGCCGGGACGGGCCAGGAACAGCCGCTGCCCGCTCGCGTCCGTCAGGTGCAGGTACGCGGTCATGGTGCGCCAATCGATCTCGCCCCGGCCCGTGGTCACCTGCCCGTCGCCGGTGGGCACGGTCAGCTCGACCGCGGCGGTCTCCTCCCAGTTCTCCTCGCGCACGTGCGCGATGGTCTCGGCCAGGTCCTCGCTGACGGCGGTCGGCGCGATCGCGGGGCCCCCGAGGAGGTCGGTGGCCACGAGCCCGGTCGCGTCGAGTTCGACGTCGCGCAGGAAGTCCACGGCCGAGAGGCTCGCCTCGCCGGTGTTCACCTGGAAGCGGCGCAGGTCCCCGGCCTTGTCGAGCGAGTACAGGGCCTCGGGGCTCGCCGCGCCCTCCTGGCTGCTCTCCACCATGATGGGCGCGCGGAAGGAGTCGACCGGTTCGCCGTCGATGACCCCCTCCTCCCGCCATGTGGCCTTCTCGGCCAGTTCGGCCGGGTCGTCGGCCTGCGCGGACGTCAAGGTGAACAGCGACGACGCGAGGATGTCGATGGTCGTGTCCAAGGGCGTCACCGCGCCCGAGAGCATCTGCCTGGTGGTCCAGCCGTCCTCGGGGACGCGCAGCTCGCTGAAGGCCGCCTCGTCGTCCGCGCGGGTGGCGATGAGGCCCGGGATGGCCTGGACCAGCCGGTGCTCGCCTTCCGCGTCGGGCACGCGCGCGTACAGCAGCGGCACCTGCCAGTCGAGGTACCCGTCGGCGGTCACCGTCCCGCCGTCCGTGGGCACGCTGATGCGCACCGCGACGGGCTCGTCGCCGTGGTTGCGCTCGCGCATCCCGGCCAGCAGCGCGGCCTCCTGCTCGCTGACGGGCCGCTCGGCGTTCGACCGGCCCGGGCTGCACGAGACGGCGAACCACCCGGCGACGGCGATCGCGACGATGATGGCCATGACCCACATCAGGGCCGATTTCCAGGGAACTGCGGTAGTGGAGCTCACGCAGGGACCAACGAGTCGGACCGGGAAAAGTCACCGCCGAGCGCGAAGTGTGTCGTACCCCGGCGCTACGGTTGGGCCGTGGCATTCGATATTCCGCGCGCCGAGGGGCGCTTCGAGGTGGTCAGCGAGTACAAGCCTTCGGGCGACCAGCCGGCGGCCATCGCCGGGCTGGCCGAGCGCATCGAGCGCGGCGAACGGGACGTGGTCCTGCTGGGCGCGACCGGCACGGGCAAGTCGGCCACGTCCGCGTGGCTGATCGAGAAGCTGCAGCGCCCCGCGCTGGTCATGGCCCACAACAAGACGCTGGCCGCGCAGCTGGCGAAGGAGTTCCGCGAGCTCCTGCCGAACAACGCGGTCGAGTACTACGTCTCCTACTACGACTACTACCAGCCCGAGGCGTACGTCGCCCAGACGGACACGTACATCGAGAAGGACGCCTCGATCAACGAGGAGGTCGAGCGGCTGCGCCACCGCGCCACCTACTCGCTGCTGACCCGCCGCGACGTGGTCGTGGTCGCCACCGTCTCCGCGATCTACGGCCTCGCCACCCCCGCCGAGTACCTGGAGCAGGCCACCGAGGTCGCGGTCGGCCAGGAGTGGGACCGCGACAAGCTGCTGCGCCGCCTCGTCGACGTCCAGTACAGCCGCAACGACATCGCGTTCACCCGCGGTACCTTCCGGGTGCGAGGCGACACGATCGAGATCATCCCGGCGTACGAGGAGCTGGCGATCCGGATCGAGATGTTCGGCGACGAGATCGACCGGCTCTACTACCTCCACCCGATCACCGGCGACGTGATCCGCGAGGTCGACCGGGTGCTCATCTTCCCCGGCTCGCACTACGCCACCGGCAACGAGCGCATGGCCCGGGCGATCCGGGACATCGAGGTCGAACTCGAGGAGCGGCTGACGGAGCTGGAGTCCCAGGGCAAGCTCCTGGAGGCCCAGCGGCTGCGGATGCGCACCGTGTTCGACCTGGAGAACATGAAGCAGATCGGCACCTGCAACGGCATCGAGAACTACTCGCGGCACATCGACGGCCGCCCGGCCGGCACCCCGCCGCACACGCTGCTCGACTACTTCCCGTCGGACTTCATCACGATCCTCGACGAGTCGCACCAGACCGTGCCGCAGGTCGGAGCCATGTCCGAGGGCGACGCGTCGCGCAAGCGCAACCTCGTCGAGCACGGCTTCCGGCTCCCGAGCGCGCAGGACAACCGGCCGCTGCGCTTCGACGAGTTCCGCGAGCGCGTCGGCCAGACCGTCTACCTTTCGGCCACCCCGGGCAAGTGGGAGCTGGAGCAGACGAAGGGCCAGTTCGTGGAGCAGGTCATCCGCCCCACGGGCCTGGTCGACCCGCACGTGGAGGTGCGGCCGACCAAGGGCCAGATCGACGACCTCATGCACGAGATCAACGAGCGCGCCAAGCGCAACGAACGCGTGCTCGTCACCACGCTGACCAAGAAGATGGCCGAGGACCTCACCGACTACTTCATGGACAACGGCATCCGGGTGCGGTACCTGCACTCCGAGGTCGAGACGCTGCGCCGGGTCGAGCTGCTGGGGGAGCTGCGCCGCGGCGACTACGACGTGCTCGTCGGCATCAACCTCCTCCGCGAGGGCCTCGACCTGCCCGAGGTGTCGCTGGTGGCGATCCTCGACGCGGACAAGGAGGGGTTCCTGCGCTCGGCGACGTCGCTCATCCAGACGATCGGCCGCGCGGCCCGCAACGTCTCGGGCACGGTCCTGATGTACGCGGACAACCTGACGGACTCGATGAAGGCCGCCCTCGACGAGACCGACCGGCGCCGCGAGAAGCAGGTCGCCTACAACCTGGAGCACGGGATCGACCCGCAGCCGCTGCGCAAGCGCATCGGCGACATCATGGAGGACCTGTACGACTCGGCCGCCGAGACCGCGAAGATGGTCGAGGAGGACCCGTGGGCGACCCTCCCGAAAGGCAAGCGCGAGCAGGGCGCCGGCAAGGTCCGCTCCGAGATCCTCAAGCAGCTCGACGAACGCAACGAACAGATGCTCGCGGCCGCAAGGGAACTCCGCTTCGAACTCGCCGCCGCTTACCGCGACGAGATCGCCGATCTGAAGCGCGAACTCCGCGAAATCGACGAGGCCGGGGCTTAGAACGACGCGAACGGCTCGCGCCCGCAGGCGCGAGCCGTTCTGCTTCGCAGGGTCTAGTCGAGGTCGTTGAAGTGCTCGACGAGCGGGGGCTGGGAGAAGTACGGCCCGATGGCCTCGCGCCATTTCGGGAAGCGGTCGGTTTCACGGAAGCCCTGTTCGTGGGCCTCGACGGAGTCCCATTCGATGAGGAGCACGAACCGGGTCGGGGTTTCGACCCCCTGGGTCATCCGCATCGAGCGCAGGCCGGGGGAGGCCAGCACGAACTCGCGGGCGCCCCGGTAGGCGTCCTTGAAGGCCTGTTCCTGGCCGGGGGTGATCTTGATTTCGGCGACTTCGAGAACCATGAGCGGAGCTTTGCACAGCTCCAGCCCCACGGCCACCACTCGCTGTAGTGTCGAGAGTGAAGTCACAAATCTGACTGATGACAAGTCGGGTTCCGGCAGGCAGAATAGTCCCGTCTGTTCAGAATCAGGTATGTGGGGAGTATCCCGCAGCGCTCGCCGCTGTTAGCGTCGTCGTCAATGCACGGGACCGCGATCGGTCCCCGGTGGCGCTGGTCCGCCCGGACCGGGAGAGACCATGTGACCCTCCAGAAGGCAAGGAAGGCAACACATTGGACCTCCCCGCGTGGGCCTGGGCTCTCACGATGGCGGTGCTGGCGTCCGTGGTCGTACTCGACCTGGTGATGGCCGTTCGCAACCCCCACAAACTCTCGACAAAGGAATCCGCCTCCTGGGCCGGCGTTTACATCGGTGCGGCGCTGGTCTTCGGCGTCATCATGTTCGCGACGCAAGGCGCGACGTACGGCGGGCAGTTCTACGCCGGCTACCTGACCGAGCTGGCGCTCTCCGTCGACAACCTCTTCGTCTTCCTCCTCATCATCCAGGGCTTCCGGGTCCCGGCGGAGCTCCAGTCCCGTGTGCTGCTCGTGGGCATCGTGCTCTCGATCGTCCTGCGCGGCGGATTCATCGCGGTGGGCTCGGTGCTCATCGCGAAGTTCAGCTGGGTCTTCCTCATCTTCGGTGCGATCCTCATCTGGACCGCGATCGGGCAGCTGCGTGAGAACGCGCACGAAGGCGAAGAGGGCGAGGAGCACTACGAGCAGTCGCGCTTCATGAAGTTCGCCGAGTCGAAGCTGCGCGTCAGCGCCGACTACCACGGCAGCAAGCTGTTCGCGCGCATCGACGGCGTCAAGTTCGTGACGCCGCTGCTGCTGGCGATGATCGCGATCGGCTCGACGGACATCCTGTTCGCGCTCGACTCGATCCCGGCGATCTTCGGCCTCACCCAGGAGCCGTACCTGGTCTTCACGGCCACGATCTTCGCGCTCATGGGCCTGCGCCAGCTGTACTTCCTGCTGGCCGCGATGCTGAAGTCCCTGAAGTACCTGCACCTGGGCCTCGCGGCGATCCTCGGCTGGATCGGCGTCAAGCTGGTCATGAACGGCCTCGCCGAGAACCAGCTGCCGTTCATCAACGGCGGGCACCACATCGAGTGGATGCCGCACATCCCGACCACGATCTCGCTCGGCATCATCGCCGGCGTGCTGGCCGCGGTCGTGCTCGCCAACTGGATCCTGCTGCGCCGCCAGGGCAAGTCGTTCAAGGAGCTCTTCGCGGAGTCCGAGGCCGCCATGGGCGCCGGCGCCCCCGAGGTCGCCGTCGCCGAGAAGTAGGCGTCAGGAGTCCGCACGACCGCAAGCGAAACGGCCCGCCTCCCCGAAGGGAGGCGGGCCGTTTTCGCACGTTTCAGGCTTGGACGGGGAGGCGGCGGCAGGCGGTGATGCCGGCGAGCTCGGAGTCCTTGAGGGATTCGACCACGACCTTGCCGTAGACCGAGGACGAGAAGATGACCTCGGGCAGGTCCGACTGGCCGCGTTCGGCCATGATCGCCGGGGTCTTGGGGTCGCCGCCGTGCTCGAGGAACACGAGGTCGCCTGGGTGGAGGTCGTCGAAGTCGACGGCCTCGCCGGCCTTGATGAGCTCGTCGTTGAACCGCGGCACGTCGATCCCCAACTGGCGGTAGACGATCCACACGAGCCCGGGGGCGTCGATGCCGTAGGCGCTGACGCCGCCGTGGAGGTAGGGGATCTCCAGGAGCTGCTGCGCGAGCTTGACCGCGTCGAGGCCCGCCGAGATGAGGCCGCTCGAGGGAGGTTCGGCCAGCGCGCGGACGGTGACGGGCTCGCCGGCGAGGTCGCGCTGCGGCACCCAGCCGGGCTGGCGGGGGCCCGGGAGGCTCACGGGGACCCAACCGCGGTAGGGGGTGCCGACGACCCGCAGGCGGGTGCCGAGCGTGACGCCGGGGATGGCGACGTCGCCGCCGGGTTCGTCGCGCACGGCGGTCGCGGTGGCGCTCACGAAGTGCTCGACGCCGTCGGCGTCGCCTTCGGCGGGGTGCACGATCTGGTCGACAGGGACCCAGCCGGAGGTGCCCTGCTGCGTGCAGGTCACCTCGGCCCAGCCTTCGGCGACCTGGAGGACCTCGACGCGGGTGCCGAGGAGGCATTGGGTGCGCACGCGTCCTTTGAGGCCGTTGGCGCGGATGTCGTTGGTGAGCCGGGCGACCCATTCGCGGATGGCGGAGGGCGCGCCGAGCGCGAGCCTGTCCTCCGGTCCTGGGGCCGAGGGCTGGACCCAGAGGGTCGCGACTGCGACGGCGATCAACGCCGGTTGTCCAGGTGCGATCGGCACGGTTGGTTCTCTCCGGATGGCTCGAGCGGTTCGTCGTAGGGAACGCGAGCAGGGGGGATCTCCACCAGCCCGCCGCGTTCGTCGCAGCACCGACCACCCACTGTAGCAAGTGTATCCAGATCGCGACGCTGCGGTCTGAGGATGATGTCGGAGGTCGATTGCGCGCATTGGCCGCGAACCATGCGAAAGGTCCCGGGCGGGCATGCTGTGGCAAGATTTTTGCCATGACCGCAGTGCACGAAGCCCTCAGCCGCCTGTCCGCCGCCGCCGACGCGGGGGAGGCCCCTGCCGCCGCCGATCTCGAAGCGGTGCTGGCGAGCGCGGACGCCGAGCTCATGGACGTGGTCGCCGCGGCGGCGCGGCTCCGCTTCCGCCACTTCGGGAACACCGTGAAGCTCAACTACCTGGTGAACCTCAAGAGCGGGCTGTGCCCGGAGGACTGCAACTACTGCTCGCAGCGGCTGGGGTCGAAGGCCGACGTCCTGAAGTACACGTGGCTGAGCCCGGAGCAGGCCGCGGAGCAGGCGGCGGCCGGCGTCGCGGGCGGGGCGTCGCGGGTGTGCCTCGTGGCGAGCGGGCGCGGTCCGACCGATATGGACGTCGAGCGGGTGGGGAAGACCATCGCGGCGGTGAAGAACGCCGCGCCGGGGGTCGAGGTGTGCGCGTGCCTGGGCCTGCTGAAGGAGGGCCAGGCGGAGCGGCTGGCCGATCTGGGGGCGGACGCCTACAACCACAACCTGAACACGTCGGAGGACTCGTACGCGGAGATCTGCTCGACGCACACGTTCAATGACCGGGTGGACACGGTGAACGCGGCGCACGGCGCGGGCCTGTCGCCGTGCTCGGGGCTCATCGCGGGCATGGGGGAGTCGGATGCCGACCTCGTCTCGGTCGCGTTGGGGCTCAGGGGGCTCGAGGTGGACTCGATCCCGGTGAACTTCCTGCTGCCGTTCGAAGGCACGCCGCTGGCGGACACGTGGGAGCTGGACCCGCGCCGGTGCCTGCGCATCCTGGCGATGGTGCGCCTGGCGAACCCGGCCGCGGAGGTGCGGCTGGCGGCGGGCCGGGAGGTGCACCTGCGGCACATGCAGGGCGTGGCGCTGCAGATCGTGAACTCGATCTTCCTGGGGGACTACCTGACGAGCGAAGGCCAGGCCGCGAAGGACGACCTCGAGCTGATCGCCGACGCCGGGCTGGTGCCGCTGGGGCTGGAGTCGGCTCCGGAGGCGGTGCGCGAGGCGGTGCGGCCGCGCAAGCGCGGAGCGGGCACGGACGTCGCCCCGAACGCCTAGGGGCGGGCGCCCCAGCCGGGGTGGACGCTCTG
Organism: Glycomyces niveus; assembly: GCF_017592475.1. GTDB lineage: Bacteria > Actinomycetota > Actinomycetes > Mycobacteriales > Micromonosporaceae > Glycomyces > Glycomyces niveus. The sequence goes on from NZ_JAGFNP010000001.1 coordinate 557,617, forward strand.
AGGCGGATCGCGACGGCCCGGATCGGCGACGAACGACCTATTGGAGATCTGGCCGAACGCCGGACCCCAAAAATCGACGGAAACGCATACGATTTCGCTTCACGTGTTGCTTACTCGCCAGTAAGTGACCCATCGGTAGTGGAATTTCAGAGGTCATCGCCATGCGTTCTCCCGCAACAACTTCGGCGCTCGCGGCACTCGTCGCGGCGGCGTCGCTCGCTCTCGTGGCGTGCACCGAGCCGGAGGAGCCGGACACCCCCGGCGTCACCCCGACCACTGTGACGATCGGCACACACCAGCCGCTGACGGGACCCGCGGCGGCCGGATACGCGGCGATCTCGGCGGCCACCTCCGCCTACTTCGAGTACGTCAACGCCGGCGGCGGCGTCAACGGCCGCACCATCGAGTACCTCATCAAGGACGACGCCTACGACCCGACCGCCACCCAGCAGGCGGTCACCGAGCTCGTCGAGCAGGACGACGTGCTCGCCATCGTCAACGGCCTCGGCACCCCCACCCACTCCTCGGTGCTCGACTACGTCGACGACGAAGGCGTCCCCGACCTCTTCATCTCCTCGGGTTCGCGGGTGTGGAACCAGCCCGACCTCTACCCCAACACCTTCGGCTACAACGCCGAGTACGTCACCGAGGGCGCCGCGCTCGCCCAGTACGCCGTCGACCAGCGCCCGGACGCCGTGGTGTGCGTGCTCGGCCAGGACGACGAGTACGGCGAGGGCATCCTCGAGGGCGTCGAGATCGTCATCGACAGCAACGAGATCGCCCAGGTCCAGACCTACCTCTCCTGGGACGAGGACCTCACCGGCCAGCTCGCCACCATGAAGGCCGCCGGCTGCGAAGTGAACATCCTCGGCACCATCAACGGCTTCACCGCGATGGCGCTGGCGACGGCGGCGCAGATGGAGTGGTCGCCGGACTGGTACGTCTCGTCATCGGGCGCGGACTACCCGACGCTGCTCGAGTACCTGGGCGAGGCGGGCCCGGTGCTCCTGGAGGGCCTGGTGAGCGTCAACTACCTGCCGTTCAACGCCGACAGCGAGTGGAACGCGCTGTTCAGGGAGATCAACGACGAGTACAACGACGGGGCGCCGTTCACCGGCAACACCGTGTTCGGCATGAGCGTGGGCTACCTGTTCGCCGAGGCCCTGGCCGCCGCGGGCGACGAGCCGACCCGCGAGTCGCTCATCGCCGCGGTCGAGTCGGGGGAGCTGCTGGGCAACGGGATCGTGCCGCTGGGCTTCAGCGACTCGAACCACGCCGGGTACCAGACGGTCGGCATCGCCACCATCGAGGACGGCGTGCAGGACTACGAGGGCACCACGTACAACCTGAACGTGGGCGAGGTGACCGAGGTCGACGCCGCGCCGGTGCCGCTGGAGAACGGCGGCATCCCGCAGGGCTGACCTGTCAGGCCTTGAGCCGTGCCGTCGACTCGCGGACGACGAGCTCGGTGGCGAGCTCGAGGCGCGGGGAGTCGATGTCGTTGCCCGCGGCCATCTCCAGGACGGTGCGGGCGGCGACGGCGCCCATCTCGGCGAGGGGCTGGCGGATGGTCGTCAGGGGCGGGCTGGTCCAGCGCGACTCGGGCAGGTCGTCGAAGCCGATCACGCTGACCTGCTCGGGGATCCGCAGGCCGGCCTGGCGGATCGCCTCGTAGGCGCCGAAGGCCATCTGGTCGGAGGAGGCGAAGATCGCGGTGGGCGGCTGGGGGAGGCGCAGGAGCGCGGCGGCGGCGTCGAACCCGGACTGGTGGTAGAAGTCGCCGTCGTAGACCAGGGTCGGGTCGTACGCGATGCCGGCGGCGTCGAGCGCGGCGCGGTAGCCGTCGAATCGCGCGCGCGAGCACAGCACCTGCTTGGGGCCGTGGATGAAGCCGATGCGGCTGTGGCCCAAGGAGATCAGGTGCTCGGTGGCGGCGAGGCCGCCCGCCCAGTTGGTGGCGCCGATCGCGGGGGCGTCCATGGTGGGCCCGCCCGAGGGGTCGAGCACGACCATGGGGACGCCGAGGTGGCGCAGCTGCTCCAGGATCGGGGACGCGAGCTGGGAGACCACGAGGATCACGCCGTCGGAGGCGCGGGTGCGGAGGTTGTCGAGCCACTGCTCGGTGGAGGCCCGGCGGCGGTGGACAGCCGAGACGACGGTGCCGACGCCCGCCGCGTGCGCCGCGTCCTCGACGCCGCGGATGATCTCCACGGCCCAGGGGCTGTCGATCTCGTTGAAGACCAGGTCGACCAGGCGCGCGCGGCTGGGCGCGCGGGTGGAGCGGCGGCGCTGGTAGCCGCGCTCGTTCAGCAGCTCTTCGACGCGCTTGCGCGTCTCGGGGGCGACGTCCGAGCGGCCGTTGATGACGCGCGAGACCGTGGGCACGCTGACGCCGGCCTCGTCGGCGATGGCCCGGATCGTGACGCGTCCGTGTTCGTCTTCGCTCAAGGGTCCTCCTGGTCGTTCCTGCCCAACCGTAGTGCCGACATCTTATAGCGGCGTCTCTGGGCTCCCGGATTCCACCCGAAACTTTCGAGAACTTTACTCAAATCGAGGTCCTGGGCAAGCGCATCCCACGATCAGATCAACGCTGGAAGTACCCCGTCATCAATGTTATGGTGTGCAAACCTGTATCGAAAACGATCAGAAAAGTTTCAGAAACTATCGGCCCGGAACCAGCAGTTCCAGCGTTCCGGGCCGCTTGAGTGGAGCAGCATGGACACCGACACCCCCGTGGACGCGGCCGAACGCGCCGCCGGTCTGGTCAAGCGGATGACGCTCGAGGAGAAATGCGCGCAGCTGTACAGCCTCTGGCGCGGCGTCGACGCCGACGCGGGCGACATGGCCCCGCACCAGAGCGAGCAGACCGGCGCGGTCTCCGAGGACGAGGCCATCGCGCACGGGTTGGGCCAGCTGACCCGCCCCTTCGGCTCGGCCCCCGTGCCCCCCGCCGAAGGCGCCGCCAACCTCGCCTCCCTCCAGCGCCGCATCCAGGCCTCCAGCCGCTTCGGCATCGCCGCCCTCGCCCACGAGGAATGCCTCACCGGCTTCATGGCCCACGGCGCCACCATCTTCCCGACCGCCCTCGCCTGGGGCGCGACCTTCGACCCCGAGCTCGTCGGCGCGATGGCCCAGCAGATCGGCGTCACGATGCGCAGCGTCGGCGTCCACCAGGGCCTCGCCCCCGTCCTAGACGTCGTCGCCGACTCGCGCTGGGGCCGCACCGAGGAGACCATGGGCGAGGACCCCTACCTCACCGGCACCCTCGCCACCGCGTACGTCGCGGGCCTGCAGGACTCGGGGATCATCGCCACGCTGAAGCACTTCGCCGGCTACTCCGCCTCGCACGCCGCCCGCAACTTCGGCCCGGTCTACGTCGGCCCCCGCCAGTTCGCCGAGACCTACCTGACCCCGTTCGAGATGGCCGTGCGCATCGGCCGCGCCGGCTCCGTGATGCCCTCCTACGCCGCCAACGACGGCGTCGCCTCCCACGCCAACCCCGAACTGCTGCAGCGCATCCTGCGCGACGAGTGGGGCTTCGACGGCACCGTCGTCTCCGACTACTTCGGCGTCAACTTCCTCAACTCCCTCCACGGCGTCGCCGCCGACAAGGCCGAGGCGGCCGCCCTCGGCCTCGCCGGCGGCGTGGACGTGGAACTCCCCGGCGTCGACTGCTACGGCGCGCCCCTGCGGGCCGCCGTCGCCGCCGGCCGCGTCGACGAGAGCGTCGTCGACCGCGCCGTCGAGCGCGTCCTCACCCAGAAGATCCAGCTCGGCCTGCTCGAGGAGCTTCCGGAACCCGCCGCCGAGATCGACCTCGACCCGCCGCACGCCCGCGCGCTGGCCGCCGAGGTCGCCCGCAAGTCGATCGTGCTCCTCGCCAACGACGGCACCCTGCCGCTGGAATCCGCGCCCGGGCGGATCGCGCTCGTCGGCCCGGTCGCCGACGACAAGGCCGTCATGCTCGGCTGCTACGCCTTCCCGAACCACCACGGCCGCAACGACGCCGCCGAGATCGACTCGAACGACCCCTACCCGCACGTGGACATGGGCGTCGCGATCGCCACCGTCGCCGAACGCCTCGCCGCCGACCTCCCGGGCACCGTGATCGAGCACCTCGCCGCGGGCACCGTCCTCGACGCGAGCGACACCGAGATCGCCGCGGCCGCGAACGCCGCCGCCGCGGCCGACCTCGCCATCGTCGCCGTCGGCGACCGCTCCGGGCTCTTCGGCCGCGGCACCTCCGGCGAAGGCTGCGACGTGCCGACCCACGCGCTGCCGGGCCGCCAGCCCGAACTGCTCGAAGCCGTGCTCGACTCGGGCACGCCGACCGTGGTCGTCGTGATCTCCGGCCGCCCGTACGCCCTCGGCACGGCCCCCGACCGCGCCGCCGCGATCGTGCAGGCGTTCCTGCCCGGCCAGGAGGGCGCGGGCGCGATCACCGCGGTGCTCACCGGCGCGGCCGAGCCCGAGGGCCGCCTGCCCGCGGGCGTCCCGGCCCGCCCGGACTCCCCGCCCGCCACCTACCTCGCCCCCGAACTGGCCCGCCGCTCCTCGGTCTCCTCGGTCGACCCCACGGCCCGCTACGTCTTCGGCCACGGCCTCTCCTACACCGAGTTCGAGTGGGACGAGGCGCGACTCGTCTCCGGCCCCGAGGTCGCCCCCGACGGCGTCGTCGAGGTCGCGGTCGCCGTGCGCAACACCGGTGCTCGCCACGGCACCGAGGTCGTGCAGCTCTACCTCCACGACCCGGTCGCCTCCGCCGTCCGGCCCGTGCAGCGCCTCGTCGGCTTCGCCCGGCTCGACCTGGCCCCCGGCGAGGCCCGCGAGGCCCGCTTCGCGATGCCCGTCGACCTCGCCGCGTTCGTGGGCGTCGACGGCGAGTGGACCGTCGAGGCCGGGGCGCTCGAACTGCGCGTCGCCCGCTCGGCGGCGGACACCGTGGCCGCGCTCGGCGTCGAGGTCACCGGCACGCGCCGCCTCGAACCGGGGACGCGCGCGCTGGCGACCGGCGTCACTACCGCGGCTGTCGTCGGCTGAGGCCGTCGGATAGTATGAAAACCGACGCCGGAAAACGCTTACAGACCACGTTCAACCGATACCTGTGACGAAGGAGTCCACTGTGTCCTCCCCCTACCGCCTCGCCGTGGTCGGCACCGGCGGCATCGCCCATCTGCACGCGGAGCAGCTGCGCGACCACTGCCAGGGCCGGATCGAACTGGTCGCGGCCGTCGACCCCGACACCGAGCGGCTCGACGCGTTCAAGGAGAAGTTCGGCGTTGAGCGCGGCTACGCCTCGATCGAGGAGCTGCTCGCCGCCGAAACCCTCGACCTCGTCGACCTCTGCACCCCGCCGGTGGCCCACGCGCCCGGCGCCATCGCGGCCCTCGAGGCCGGTGTCGGCGTCGTCTGCGAGAAGCCCCCGGCCCTCAGCCTCGCCGAGTTCGACCGGATCGCGGCCGCCGCGTCCGCCTCCACCGCCGACTTCGCGCTCATCTCCCAGCACCGCTTCGGCTCCGGCGCCGACCGCGTGCGCGCCATGACCGCCTCCGGCGTCCTCGGCCGCCTCGCCGTCGCCAAGTGCGACACCCTCTGGTACCGCCCCGAGGAGTACTTCGCGGTCGAATGGCGCGGCCGCTGGGAGACCGAGGGCGGCGGCCCCACCATGGGCCACGGCATCCACCAGATCGACACCCTCCTGTCGATGGTCGGCCCCTGGTCGGAGGTGGTCGCCACCGCGCACCGCCACCGCCGCATCACCAACACCGAGGACGTCTCGCACGCGATCGTCACCCTCGAGTCCGGTGCGTCCGTGGTCATCACGAACTCGCTGCTCTCCCCGCGCGAAGTCTCGCAGATCCGGCTCGACTTCGACAACGCCACCGTCGAACTCGACCACCTCTACGGCTACGGCGACGACAACTGGAGCGTCCACCCCATCGACGCGGCCGCCGACGAGGTCAACCGCGCCTGGGCGGGCGAGCCGCGCGGCAAGTCCTCCGGCCACTACGCCCAGTTCCTGCGCATCGCCGACGCCCTCGACGGCAAGACCGCCCCGCCGGTCACCGTCGAAGACGCCCGCCGCACCCTCGAACTGCTCGCCGCGATCTACGCCTCCGCTTTCACCGGCAAGCGCGTCCGCGCCGGCGAGATCGACCCGACCTCGCCGTTCTACCAGCGCATGGACGGCTCCGGCGCGCCCTGGCCCGACCGCAAGTGACTCCTGGACCCGAGAAGAGAGAACACCGATGACGCTGCAACTGAACGACTCCGGCACCGCGCTCTCGATCACCAAGGGCGACTTGGAGATCCTGCGGTACGTGTACCGCCCCGACAACGCGCAGTTCGAGTCGCCCCGGCCGTACTTCGAGCCGCTGTTCGACCTCGCCGGGAACCAGGTGAGCCTCTACCGCCCGCACGACCACGTGTGGCACAAGGGCATCGCCCTCTCGATCCCGAACGCCGGGCCGGAGAACTTCTGGGGCGGGGCCACGTTCCGCCGCGGCAAGGGCTACGTGGACGAGAAGAACGACGGCACCATGGCGCACAAGGAGTTCACGGAGCTCGTCGCCGACGAGGACGGCGTGCGCGTCGCCGAGACCCTCGACTGGATCACCCAGGACGGGCGCCACTTCTTCTCCGAGACGCGCGCCTTCGCCGTCACCGTCCTCTCAGACGACCAGTGGGTGCTCTCCTTCTCGACCGCGTTCACTAACGACACGCAGGACACGGTCGTCATGGGCAGCCCGACCACCGAGGGCCGCGAGAACGCCGGCTACGGCGGCTTCTTCTGGCGCGGACCGCGCTCCTTCACCGAGGGCGCCGTCTACACCGCCGCGGGCGAGGGCGGCGACGAGAAGATGGGCGAGCGCGGCGATTGGCTGGCCTTCCGCGGCAAGCACGACTCGGTCGACGCCGCCTCGACGCTGGTCTTCACCGACCACCCCGAGAACCCGACCGCGCCCGTCAAGTGGTTCGTCCGCACGACGCCGTTCGCCGCGGTCTGCCCGGCGCCGTTCTTCGACACCGAGCTGCCGATGGCGCCCGGCGACTCCGTGACCCTGCGGCACGCCGTGGCGATCTGCAACGGCGACACCGGGATCGACGGGGCCGCGAAGATCGCCGAACTGGCCGCCGCCGAACTGGCCCGGCTGGGGTAGCGGTGGGCGGCTTCCCGGGCGGTACGGCCGTCTCCCTCGTCACGGTCTACGACTGGCCCACTGTAGATGGCCAGGCGGGCGGCAGCCCGCACCTGCATACGGCGTCCACCGAGGGATATGTGGTCACCGGCGGCACCGGGGCGGTCGAGACCCTCTCGGGGAACGGCTACGAGCGACACGACCTCGCGCGCGGCAGCGTCCTGTGGTTCACGCCCGGGACGGTCCACCGCCTCATCAACGGCTCGGGCGACCTCCAGCTCGTGGTGGTCATGCAGAACGCCGGCATCCCCGAGGCCGGGGACGCCGTGTTCACATTCCCCGAAGCGGTCCTGGCCGACCCAGAGGCGTACCTCGCCGCCGCGACGGCCCCGGCCGCGCCCGACCTCACCGAGGCCGAGCGCGGCGAGGCCACCAGGGCACGCCGGGACCTCGCCGTCGACGGCTACCTCGTCCTGCGCGAACGCGTCGAAGCCGAAGGCCCGGCGGCCATGAAACCGCTGTGGGACAGCGCGGCCCGCCTCGTCTCCTCCCGCACCGAGACCTGGCGGCGGCTCTGGGCCGACGGGCCCAAGGCCCAGGCCGACGCGACCGGCGCCCACCTGGACGCCCTCGCGAAGGCCGACCCGGCCCACCTGTGCGACGCCCACGTCGCCGACGCCGGGGACCCGGCCGCGAAGTGGGGGATGTGCGGGCGGCTGGAGACCTGGGAGCTGCGTCCCTGACCCTAGACGGAGGGACCGGGCGTGCGCGGCGCCCGGTCCCTCCGCTGCCGCACGCGGCTCCGATCCGATGCTCGCCTCCGGTACACCGTGCGGTCGGCCTTTGCCGGTCACGCGGGCGTGCCCGTAACGTTTCCCGGTACGGGAAGCGTTACGCGATACGATGAGCGCCGGAAAAATCGAGGAGCGCAGTTGGCCGACCACAACCCCGCCGAGACCGGGATCATGATCGACGCCGCGACCACCGTCGACCGCGACGACGCCATCTGGATCGAGCCCGACGGCGACGGCTTCGCCGTCTGGATCCACATCGCCCGCGTCGCCGACCACGTCACGACCGGCGGAAGCGCTGACATCGAGGCCCACCGCCGCGTCCACACGCGCTACCGGCCCGAGCAGACCAAGCACATGCTACCCGCGCCCGTCGTGGAGGCCGCCTCCCTCGAACCCGGCCGCGAGAACGACACTTTCGCCGTCCACCTGCGACTCGACGCTGCCGGGAACCTCCTTGCCGCCGACCTCGGCCCCGGCCGGCTCACCAAGTCCTGGATCCTCACCCACGCCGAGGCCGCCGACGCCGCGAACGACCCCGCGCACCCTCTCCACGGCACGCTCGCGCTCGCCCTGCGCTTCGCCCAGACGATGCTGGCCGCGCGCCGCAGCGCGGGAGCGCTCGCGTTCTACGACCTGCTCTCGGGATTCGCGACCAATGAGGAGGGCCAGCTCGTCCGGCTCGACAGCGCCGAGCGCAACTCCGGGTACGTGATCGTGCAGGAGTTCATGATCGCCGCGAACGCCCAGATCGCGGCCTGGGCGGTCCGCGAGGACCTGCCGATCCTGTTCCGCAACCACCGCCTCGCCGCCGTCGCAGGGGACCCCGCCGAACTGCGCGCTGAACTCGAGTCGATCGCCGCCACCGGGGACGGGACCGCGTTCGAGATGCTGCGCACCCGGATGCGCATGGTCGCCCGCGCTGCCACGTACGGCCCGACGGTGCACGGCCACCACGGCCTCCAGCTCCCCGCGTACACGCACGCGACGAGCCCGATCCGCCGCTACCCCGACCTCGTCGTCCAGCGCATCCTGCTCGCGGCCGCGCTCGGCCGCCCGAGCCCTTACCCGATCGAGGAGCTCGAGGCGGTCGCCGCCCACGTCAACGAACGCGTGGAGGAGGAGCGGCGCGCGAAGGCCGAGTACTTCAAGCAGAAGGCGCACGAGCAGACCGCGCGGCACGCCGAGTCCGCCGACTTCGCGGCCCTGCCCTACAAGCAGTTCGCGCGCGTGCTCCAGTTCGCCGTCGAGCGCGGCGAGATGCCGCCCGGACTGGCCGAGGACACGACGCGGCGATTCGACGCCCGCGAACTGCAGCTGCGCGAGTTCGCGTCGGTGTACCTCTACGGGCGCGGCGGGTTCGAGCCGCTGCGCGAGCGCATGAACCGGCTGCTGGCCGACGAGCCGCAGCAGGCCCAGTCGATCGTGAACGTCTACCTGCAGGACCGCCTCGGCGGGCCGGTGAGCAACGAGACCAACGTGCTGTGGACCGTGGAGGATGCCCCCGGGTTCGAGGGCCCGCTGTTCTCCGCGCAGGTCTCGATCCGCTACGACGGCGAGCAGGTCGATTCTCCGAAGCGTTTGCAGCGCAACAAGAAGGAAGCCCGCAACCAGGCCGCGCTGGCGCTGGTGGCGACGCTCGCGGGGCTGCCCGACCTGTCGTCCGACGCCACTGCGAAGCCGCGCGTCGACGGCCCGAAGAAGGTCCTCGTCGACGCCGGGGTCAATCCGGCCGAGGCGGTCCAGATCTACGCCGCCCGCGGCGTGGTGAGGCCCCTGACGTGGGATTTCTCGGTCGACGGTCCCTCGCACGAGCGGACCTTCACGTGCCGCGCGGAGGGCCGGCTGCCCGCCTCCGACGAGCGGATCGCCGCCGAGGGCAAGGGGCCGACGAAGCAGGTCGCGAAGACGAATGCGGCCCTTGAGCTGCGGGTCCTGATCGAGGTGGCGCTCGCGCTGGGGGAGACGGGGCGGCGCGCGGACGCCTGACGGCGCGGTCACGCCCCGGCTCGGAGCGCGAAAAGCGTTTCGGCCGCTAGGGCACAATGGGGTCGTGCATATTCTCGACGATCTCGCATGGCGCGGCCTCATCCAGGATTCGACCGGTATCGACGCTCTCCGCGAGCACATCGACGCGGGCCAGGTGACGTTCTATATCGGTTTCGACCCGACGGCGCCGAGCCTGCACGTCGGCCACCTCATGCAGCTGGTCACCGCGCGCCGCCTGCAGCAGGCCGGTTTGAAGCCGCTGCTGCTCGTGGGCGGCGCGACCGGCCAGATCGGGGACCCCCGCGAGGTCGGCGAGCGCGTCATGAACCCGCCGGAGGTCGTGGCCGGCTGGGTGGAGAAGATCCGCGCGCAGGTGTCGCCGTTCGTCACCTACGACGGCGAGAACGGCGCGATCCTGGTCAACAACCTGGACTGGACGAGCGAGATGGGCGTCGTGGAGTTCCTCCGCGATGTCGGCAAGCACTTCCCGGTCTCGAAGATGCTCGCCCGCGACGTGGTGAAGAGCCGCTTGGAGTCGGGCATCTCGTTCACGGAGTTCTCGTACCAGTTGCTGCAGTCGAACGACTTCTTCGAGCTCAACCGCCGCCACGGCTGCACCCTCCAGTTCGGAGGGTCGGACCAGTGGGGGAACATCACCGCCGGGGTCGACTTCATCCGCCGCCGCTCAGGCGAGCACGTCCACGCGTTCGTGAGCCCGCTCGTGACCAAGGCCGACGGCACCAAGTTTGGCAAGAGCGAGGGCGGCGCGGTCTGGCTCGACGCGGAGCTGACGAGCCCGTACGCGTTCTACCAGTTCTGGGTGAACACCGGCGACGCCGACGTGGTCCGGTACCTGAAGTCGTTCTCGCTCAAGTCGCACGAGGAGCTCGAGGAGCTGGAACGGGCCACTGCCGAGAAGCCCGCCGCGCGCCTCGCGCAGAAGGCGCTCGCGGAGGAGCTGACCACGCTGCTGCACGGCGCGGAGGAGACCGCGCACGTGGTGGCCGCGTCGCAGGCGCTGTTCGGCCGCGGCGAGCTCGCCGACCTGCCCGAGGCGACGCTGCGCGCGGCGCTCGTCGAGGCCGGTCTGGCCGAGTTCACGAAGCCGGATGTCACGGTCGCCGAGGCGATGAAGGAGTCCGGTGTGGTCGCGAGCCTGGGCGAGGCCCGCCGCGCCGCGAAGGAGGGCGGGGCCTACCTGAACAACGTCCGCGTGAGTGATCCTGCGGCCGTTATCGACCCGTCTGACCTGCTTCACGGACGGTACGGAGTGATCCGGCGCGGTAAGAGGACCGTCGCCGGGTTCGAGGTCATCGGCTGAGGCATACACTTGGTTGGTTTTGTCGCGGTGAATAGAGGGGGAGAATCGAGTGGCTGAAGACGGCCGCGCCCGCAAGGGTGGAGATGACCGGCGAGGCGGCTACGGCCGTCGCGAGGGCGGCGGCTACGGCGACCGTTCGGGCCGCGGCGGCTACGGCCGCCAGGAAGGCCGAGGGGACAGCCGGGGCGGCTACGGCCGCAGCGAAGGCCGCGACGACCGCCCGCGTCGTTACGAGGACCGGGACGACCGTCCCCGCCGTGACGGCGACAGCCGCGGCGGGTACAACCGCGACGACCGCGGCCCGCGCCGCGACGACGACCGCCGTGGCGGGTACAACCGCGACGACCGCGGCCCCCGTCGCTTCGAGGGCAACCGTGACGACCGTCCCCGCCGGGACGGCGACAACCGCGGCGGCGGCTTCCGGGACAACCGGGGCGGTGGCGGATACAACCGCGACGACCGCGGCCCGCGCCGTTTCGAGGGCAGCCGGGACGACCGTCCCCGCCGGGACGGCGACAACCGCGGCGGTGGCTTTAACCGTGACAACCGCGGTGGCGGCTTCAACCGCGACGATCGCGGCCGTGGCGGGTTCAATCGCGATGACCGCGGTCCGCGTCGTGATGACGACCGCCGTGGCGGGTACAACCGCGACGACCGCGGTCCCCGTCGCTTCGAGGGCAGCCGGGACGACCGTCCGCGTCGCGATGGCGACAACCGCGGCGGTGGCTTTAACCGTGACAACCGTGGTGGCGGCTTCAACCGCGACGATCGCGGCCGTGGCGGGTTCAATCGCGATGACCGCGGTCCGCGTCGTGATGACGACCGCCGTGGCGGGTACAACCGCGACGACCGCGGTCCCCGTCGCTTCGAAGGCAACCGCGACGACCGCGGCCGTGGCGGCTTCAACCGTGACGACCGCGGCCCGCGCCGCGACGGCGACAACCGTGGCGGGTACAACCGCGACGACCGCCCGCGCCGTTTCGAAGGCGACCGGGACGACCGTCCGCGCCGCTTCGAGAGCCGCGACGACCGGCCCCGCCGCGACGACGACCGGCCGCGCCGGTTCGAGAACCGCGAGGGCCAGGGTCCGCGCCGGTTCGAGGGCGACGACCGCGGCCCGCGCAGCGAGGGCCGCCCCCGCCGCTTCGAGAACCGCGAGGGCCAGGGCCCGCGCAAGTTCGACCGCGACGACCGGCCCCGCCGGGACGACCGTCCGCGCCGCGACGACCGGGGCGACGACCGCTTCGGCCGCGATGGCAGAGAGCGCCGCGGCAAGGACAACCTGCGTCCGCTCGAGGAGCGCGAGGCCGGCCACGAGGGCCCGATCCGCATGGGCGAGTCCGACCAGGCCCCCGACCTCCCCGAAGGCGTCGAGTACGGCTACGACCAGCTCGACAAGGAGACCAAGGCCGGGCTGCGCAGCCTGAACAAGCAGCTCGCCGAGGCCGTCGGCAACCGGCTCATCGCCGCCGCCGCGCTCCTCGCCGAGGACGACGTCGAAGGCGCGCTCGAGCAGGCCCGCTACGCCCGCCGCAAGGCCTCCCGCGTGGCCGTGGTCCGCGAGGTCACCGGTGTGGCCGCGTACGGCGCCGAGGAGTGGCAGCTGGCCGTCAACGAGCTGCGCGCCGCGCAGCGCCTGGGCGGCACCCACGACCACGTCGCGCTCATCGCCGACTGCGAACGCGCCCTCGGGCACCCCGAGCGCGCGATCGACCTCTACCGCGAGTTCGGCAACGACGAGAGCGTCGACCCCGAGGTGCGGGTCGAACTGCTCATCGTCGCCTCCGGCGCCCGCCGCGACATGGGCATGGGCGAGGCCGCGACCGCGATGCTGAAGGTCGGCGCGCTCAACTCGCCGAAGACCGAGCCGTGGGTCGCCCGCCTCCGCTACGCCTACGCCGAGGGCCTGCTGGCCGACGGCCGCGAAGACGAAGCCCGCGAATGGCTCTCGAAGGCGGTCGCCGCCGACGAGACCGGCGAGACGGGCGCCGCCGAGCGCCTGCTCGAGCTCGAGGGCATCGTCGTCGAGGAGTACGACGAGGACGACGAGTTCGAAGACGACGACTACGAGGACGACGAAGACGACCTCGAAGACGACGACGAAGAGGACGAGGACGACGACCTCGCCGAGGACGACCTCGACGACGAGGACGACGACTACGAGGACGACGACGACTTCGACGACGATGAAGACGCCGACGAAGACGACGACGACTTCGAGGACGAAGAAGCGGCGCCCGAGGCCCCCGTCAAGGACGACGTGAAGGCGGACGGCAGGCCGACCCCCGACGCTGAGGAGTCCGATGACCCGACTGAAAGGCGCGCCTGAGGCACTGGCCGGCGCTTACGACCAAGCGCTGCTCGACCTCGACGGCGTCGTCTACCTGCTCAGTCAGCCGATCCCGGAAGCGGCCGCGACCCTCGCGGCCCTTCCGGGCCTCGACTGCGACCCGGTGTTCGTCACCAACAACGCCTCCCGCAGCCCGCGGGTCGTCGCCGAAGCCCTGCGCGGCATGGACATCCCCGCCGAGGAGTCCCAGGTCCTCACCTCCGCGCAAGTGGTGGCCGAGATCCTGCGCGACCGCCTCGGCGAGGGCGCCCGCATCCTCGTGACCGGTTCGGAGGCGCTGCGCGCCGCCGTCGAGTCCCAGGGCCTCACCGCCGTCACGGACCCCAAAGCGGCCCAAGGCATCGGCTACGGCATGATCCCGACCCTCACCTGGCGGGACCTCGCCGACCTGACCATCGCGGCCCGCAACGGCGCGATGTGGGTGGCGACGAACCTCGACGCCACCCTGCCCACACCGGACGGTCCGCTGCCCGGCACGGGCGCGCTGGCCGGGGCCATCGCCACGGCGCTCGGGCGCGGACCCGACGTCGTCGCCGGGAAGCCCGAGCCGGGGATCTACCGCTCCGCGCTGGCGCGCAAGCCGGGCGCGCGGGCCGTCATGGTCGGCGACCGGCCGGACTCGGACATCGAGGGCGCCAACCGGGCCGGGATCGACTCGCTGCTGGTCTTCACCGGCGTCGTCACGCCGCGCCAGGCGCTGGCGCTGCCGCCCGAGCAGCGGCCGACGTACCTCGGCTGGAGCCTCGCGGCCCTGACCGAGCCGCACCCCGAGCCCGATTGGAACGAAGAGGTCGACCGCATCATGTGCGGCGGCTGGACGGCCGTGTTGCAGGGCAAGGAGATCCGCCTCAGCGGGCAGGGCGCCGAACTGGACGCCTGGCGCGCGCTGTGCGAGTTGAGCTGGGCCGCAGCCGATATGACCGGCTACGACCCGGCGGTGGCACCGATCCCGGTCGGCGAGGCGGCTGAGAAGCTGCTGGCGTCGTAACGCGGACAAGCGAGAAGCCCGGACTGCCGCAGTCCGGGCTTCGTTTTCGTTGCGGTGCCGTGCCGTTGCGGCGCAGCGCCTCAGGTCGCGGGGTCTTAGTCGACCTTGAGGGCCTTGCGCAGCTTGGCGAGGTCCTTCACCGAGGCCTTGATCTTGATCTTGCCGGTCAGGAGGGCCTTGGCGGGCTTGAGCTCCTTCTTGGACAGGGCGATCAGGTCGTCAGAGCTGATGATGATGCGAACCTCGGCGTCGGGGGCGTCGCCGTCGAGCAGGTCGGTCAGCTTGTTGCCCGAGAGCTTGGCGCTGAAGGCCTGGTTCAGGTCGGTGATCTCCACAGCCAAGGTGCGCTCGAAGTCTTCCTCGAGGTCGAGCTCGTCCGACTTCCGGGCGACCTTGCCCGCCATCTTCTCCAGCACATTGCGGCATTCGTCAACAGTGGCCATAACGGTCCTCCCGGTTTGGTTCTTGAGCTCGAAGCGCTCGACTGCCGAGAGATTACAACGTGGCCCGAATGCCGTTGCGTCCGACCGGGACGCATTTGCCCCGCGGACCGGGGAGGGCGCGGGACGGACCTCACGGTCCGCGCCCGCGCACCCTACGTGATCCGCATTGTGCAAGCGCCCCAATGTGAACCGAAGGCGCGGGCAGCCAGGACCTACAGGACGCCGCGGAGCTTCATGAGGTCCATCATGTTCGCCTTGATCTTGACTTGGCCCCCGGTGAAGGCCTTCATGAAGTCGAGCTCCCCGGCGACGAGCTTGAGCAGGTCGTCCGAGGCGACGATCATGCGAATCTCCGCGTCGGGGTTGTCGCCGTCGGTGATGCCGGTCAGCTTGCCCTGGTCGAACTTGCCGTTGAAGGACACCGAGAGGTCGGTGATGTCGGCGGCGAGCGAGCGCTGGAAGCCCTGGAGCTTCCGCACCGACTTGGGGTTCGAGGCGAGGTTGTCCGCGAACTGCTCGAGTGCGGTCCGGCATTCGTCGATGGTGGCCATGGGCCCTCCTGATTTCGATCGGCGCGGGCGCGGCGGTGCGCCCCCTCAGAATGTTACCGGCCAGTACGGCCATGCGGGCATGGCCGTGGACCGGTAGCTTGGCAGTACCGTTGACGCCAGAGCCAGACTACGGCTCGCGAGCCGCACGGAGGCGGGGACGCCAGCCCCGCCCGCACCAGCAGAAGGGAGTGGGACCGTCATGACGGACTCCGCCCGCGCCTACTTCGACTCCTTCCTCGGCATGGCCGGCGGACCCGGCCGCCGCGCCCGCGACTTCGCCGGCAAGGTCCGCGAGGACCTGCGCACCGGCTCCGAGCAGGTACGCGAGCACGGCACCCGCACCGCCGCCGACGTCGGCCGCCTCCTCCGCGCCGAGCTCGACGCCGGCCTCACGCGCCTCGGCGTCGCCACCCAGGCCGACCTGGACGACCTCAACCTCCGCCTCGAGCACTCCGAGGAGCAGATCCGCGACCTCCGCATCCGACTCGCCGAAGCCGAGGCCCGCGCGAACGCCGCGTCGGCGAAACTCGCGCAGCAGGCGGAGCCCCGCCCTGCCGAGACGCCATCGCCCGCCCCCGCCGCGACCATGGAGCCGATCGACGACGAGGAAGACGAGGACGCATGACCGACATGCCGAGCCCGGGGGCCCTGGCCGGCCGCCTCAAGCCCGCGGCCGACACGGACGACGTCGAGATGGAGGTCGAGGAGGCCCTGGGCCGCCTCGAGGCCCTCCCCGACCTGCCGGTCACCGAGCACGTGCAGGTCTTCGAAGGCGTCCAGCAGCGCCTCTCCGAGATCCTCAGCAACGTCGACGACGCCTAAGAACCAGTTAGAGAGCACCGAACCCGCGCCATGCCGACGCGCTACCGACTCGACGCCGAACTCGTGCGCCGCAAGATCGCCCGCTCCCGCGAGCACGCCCGCGAACTCATCGCGGCCGGCCGCATCCACCTGCGGGGCATCCCCGCCACGAAACCCGCCACGAGCGTCACCGGCGACGACTCCATCCGCCTCGTCGGCGACGCCGACGACTACGTCTCCCGCGGCGCCCACAAGCTCATCGGCGCCCTCGACGCGTTCGGCGTCGACCCGAAGGGCCTGCGCGTCCTCGACGCCGGGGCCTCCACCGGCGGCTTCACCGACGTCCTGCTGCGCCGCGGCGCGGCCGAGGTCCTCGCCGTCGACGTCGGCTACGGACAGCTCGCCTGGAAGCTCCAGACCGACGAGCGCGTCGTCGTCCACGACCGCACCAACGTCCGTCACCTCACCCCCGAGCAGCTCGGCGGGCAGGTGGACCTCACCGTCGGCGACCTCTCCTTCATCTCGCTCGAACTCGTCCTGCCCGCGCTCGCGGCCTGCACGAAACCGGGCGGCATGATGCTGCCGATGGTCAAGCCGCAGTTCGAGGTCGGCAAGGGCCAGGTCGGCGCGGGCGGGGTCGTCGGCGACCCGGCCCAGCGCGCCGCCGCCGTGTGGGGCGTCATCGAGAAGGCCGGACAGCTCGGCTGGACCACCACCGCGGTGGCCGCGAGCCCGCTGCCCGGCCCGAAGGGGAACGTGGAGTTCTTCTGCCGCATGGTCACCGAAGGCGAACCGATCCACCGCGCCGGGGTGGACGCGGCCTGCGGCGTTCCCGCCTAAGCGAAGTCGGCGGCGAGGATCGCCTCCAGGTTCCGCTCCGCGAGCGCCGTGATCGTCACGAGCGGGTTGACGCCGATCGACCCGGGGATGAGCGAGGAGTCGGTCGCATATAGCCGCTCGTAGCCGTTGAGGCGCCCGTACGCGTCGGTGGCCTCGCCGAGGACGCAGCCGCCCAGCGGGTGGTAGCAGAAGTCGTCCGCGAAGGCCCGGTCGTCGCCGAACAGGTCGTACCGGTACGAGGTGCCGTGCTTCTTGTTGATGCGGTCGAACATGGACTTCGCGGCGGCGACGCCCGGCTGCGCCTGCTCGAGCCGCCAGTCGAGCACGGCCTTGTCGGTCGCGGCGTCGTACGTGAAGCGGCCGCGCTCGGGGTTGTCGGTGATGGCGAGGTAGAGGCTGATCCACGTCTCGATCCCGGCCGGGAGCGGCGCGAGCTCGGCGAAGACGCGCGCGTCGGGGTTGTCCCAGTCGTCGATGCCCATGACCGGGATGGTGGACTGCTTGAGGCCGGTGGGGCTCCACAGGTGGTTCGCCCTGGCGGTCATGACGTTCCCGTTCGGCCCCCAGCCCGATCCGACCGCCTCGTCGAGGTCGGGGAGGGCGCCGGTCTCGCGGGCGCGCAGGAGCAGTTCGGTGGTGCCGAGGCTGCCCGCGCCGAGGAAGAGGTGGCGGCAGGTGATGCGCTTGGTCTCGATGACCTCGTTGGCGTCGTCGCGGTGGTCGACCGTGAGGACGTAGTCGCCGTTCGCGTCGATCGCGATGGACCGCACCTCGTGGCGGGCGGCGATGGTGACGTTGCCGGTGGCGAGCGCGGAAGCGAGGTAGGTCTTGTCGAGGCTCATCTTGCCGGCGTTGTTGCCGTAGATGACCTCGCCGCCGAGCGCGGACTTGGGGGCGGTCCCGGCGGCCTCGCGCTCCATGTACTCGAAGTCGTAGACGTCCGGGACGAACACGGTCTTGAGCCCGGCCGCCTCGGCCTGCGCGGCGGCGACGCGGCTGAACCGGTAGTACTCGGTTTTTTCGTAGAACGCGGGGTCGATGGTGTTGACCTGGAGTTCGGCCAGCGCGAGCGGGAAGTAGCGGTCGTACATGGCGGCCGCGTCGACGCCGGGGAGCACTGCTTCGAAGTAGTCGCGGCGGGGGACGACGGCCATGCCGCCGTTGACGAGCGACCCGCCGCCGACGCCGCGTCCGACGTAGACGGACATGTCGTCGTAGTTGACGCGGTCGAGGACGCCCGGGTAAGGATCGATGTCCCGGTTGACGACGTCGAGCCACAGCAGGGTCGAGAGCGGCGCTTCGGTGCGGCGCTTGAACCACATGCTGCGCTCGTCGGGGGCGGTCATGGTGCAGAAGACCTTGCCGTCCTCGCCGGGCTCGTTCCATAGCCGGCCCATCTCGAGGACGGTCGTCTGGACGCCGGCCTCGCCGAGGCGCAGTGCCGAGACGGCGGCGCCGTAGCCGGAGCCGATGGCGACGGCGGGAACGTGCGCGCCGTTCGCGGCGGCGGCGCGGGGGCCGACGGTGGCGAGCCCGGCCGCGGCGGCGGCGGTGAGGGCCGAGTAGCCCAGGAGTTGTCTGCGGGTGGTCACGGGGTCTCCTCTGGTTTCCGGTGGTGTTGGAGAGACATTGTGCCGCAACGGATCACATTGGAGCGGTCTTCAGAGCGGGTTGCCGCCCAAGGGAAGCCGGGTGCAGGGCTTTCACGCCGAACGGGATTGTGCAAGCGTTCTCATCGGTATGCTCTCCGGTACTCCCGGTGAACCGGGCTGGAGTACAGTTCGAGGCCCTGTAGCCGTCTGAGTAGGAGCGCGAGTGGAGCCGCAGCAGAAGCCGAGCCGTGTCTTGGTGGTCACGCATCCGCTTCGCGAGGATGTGGCGGAGCTCGCCGAGAAGCTGGCGGCCGCACTGCGGGCCGCGGGCGTCGAGGTGAAGATCTGCTCGGGCGCGACCCGCTCCCTCATGCGCCGCGACGCGCTGGTCGTCGGCGGCGAATCGAACGGCGAGACCGCCGACCTCGTGCTCGCCCTCGGCGGCGACGGCACCGTGCTGCGCGCCGCGAAGGTGGCCGCCGAGGCCGACGTGCCGCTGCTCGGCGTCAACTTCGGGAAGGTCGGCTTCCTCGCCGAGGCCGAGACCGGCGAGCTCGAGACCGTCGTGTCGCGCCTCCTCGACGGCGAGTACACCGTCGAGGAGCGCACCGCGCTGTCGGTCGAGGCGATGGGCATCGACGGCGAGGAACACGTCTCCTGGGCGTTCAACGACATCGCGGTGGAGAAGGCCGAGCCCGCGCGGATGCTCGAGCTGTACATCGAGATCGACGGGACCCGCATCTCCCGCTACGGCTCCGACGGGGTCGTGGTGGCCTCGCCGACCGGTTCGACCGCGCACGCGATGTCGGCGGGCGGCCCGGTCGTCTGGCCCGACGTGGACGCGCTCGTGGTGGTGCCCATGAACGCGCACGCGCTGTTCGCGAAGCCGATGGTGGTGCACTCCTCATCGGTGATCCGCATCGGCGTGGAGTCCACCAGCACCGAGGGCGCGCTCGTCGCCGACGGCAAGGAGCTCACCCGGCTCACCTCGGGCGCGACGGTCACGATCCGCCGCTCGGCGCGCCCGGTGCGGCTGGTGCGCATGTCCGGTCAGCCCTTCGCCTCCCGTTTGGTGTCGAAACTCTCTCTGCCCGTTGACGGTTGGCGTCACGGCCGAGTCTGAGGGCCCGCCGGGCGAGCCCAGCCGGTCTGGGCCCGGTCCATTCGCCCGCTCGCTGCGCTGTCGGCCTTCCAGATACAACACCGGTATCTGGAAGGCCTTCCGCCTTGCGAGCGATCAAATGGCCTCGGCCCCAGCCTCGCCCGGGCCCGCCCGGCGGGCCCCACCCGCTCGAGCGCCGATTGTCGGACGGACCGGCTAGGCTTCGAAGCGTGTTGGAGGAGCTTCGCATCCAGAATCTGGGCGTGATCGCTGACGCCACCCTGCCGCTCGATTCCGGCCTGACCTGCATCACCGGTGAGACCGGCGCCGGTAAGACCATGGTCGTCGCCGGTCTGGGTCTGCTGTTCGGCGGTCGTGCCTCCCGTGCCCCCCTCGGCGCGGACAAGGCCCTTGTGGAGGGCCGCTTCGCCGTGGGCGAGCGCGCCCTCGAGCTGCGTGAACGTGCCATCGAGGCCGGCGCCGACCTCGAGGACGGCGAGCTGCTGCTGGCCCGCTCGGTGTCGTCGGAGGGCCGTTCGAAGGCGTGGGTCGGCGGCAGGTCCGCGCCCGTCGGCGTCCTGTCCGAACTGGGCGAGCTGGCGATCTCGGTGCACGGCCAGTCGGACCAGATGCGGCTGCTGCAGCCCGCCGAGCAGCGGGCCGCGCTCGACCGCTTCGCCGGGGCCGACCACGGGAAGATCCTCGACGCCTACCGCGCCGTCTACCACGAGCTCGGGGCCTGCGCCGCCGAGCTCTCGCGGCTGCGCACCAGCGCCCGCGAGATGGCCCGCGAGGCGGACATGCTGCGCCTCGGGCTCGACGAGATCACCGCCGTCGACCCGCAGGAGGGCGAGGACGCCGAACTCGCCGAGGAGGCCCGCCGCCTCGAGAACGCCGAGGCCCTGCGCCTCGCCGCCGCGACCGCGCACGCCGCCATCACCGGCGACCCGGCCACCGGGGAGGGCGGGGCCACCGACACGGTCGGCGCCGCCGCCCGCGCCCTCGAGCACGACGCGCACTCGGACCCGAAGCTCGCCGAGTTCGCCGAGCGCCTGGCCGAGGCCGGGGCGCTCCTCGCCGAAGCGGCCGTGGACCTCTCGGCGTACCTCGACGACCTCGCCGCCGACCCGCGGCGCCTGGAGGAGATCTACCAGCGCCAGGCGGCCATGAAGGCCCTGTTCCGCAAGTACGCCGAGGACCTTCCCGGGGTGCTGGCGTGGGCCGAGAACGCGCAGAAGCGGCTCGGGGAGCTCGACGTCTCCGATGAGCGCGTCGCCGAACTCGAGTCGCAGCACGCGGAGCTGACGGCGCGCGCCGCCGAGCTCGCCGCGCAGTTGCGGGCGTCCCGCCGGGCCGCCGCCGAGCGGTTCTCGGCGTCGGTGTCGGCCGAGCTCAAGGGCCTCGCGATGCCGCACGCCGAGGTGACGGCCGCGGTCGAGCCGCGGCCGGCCGGCCGCGGCGGTGTGGACCTCGCCGTCGAGACGGCGATCTCAGGTGCGACCGAGGACGGGGCCGACGAAGTCGAGCTGCTGCTGCGACCGCACCCGGGCGCGCTCCCGGCGGCCCTGCACAAGGGCGCCTCGGGCGGTGAGCTCTCGCGCGTGATGCTCGCGATCGAAGTGGTGTTCGCCGAGATCGGCGGCCCGCCGGTGCTCGTGTTCGACGAGGTCGACGCGGGCGTGGGCGGCGGCGCGGCGATCGAGATCGGCCGCTGCCTCGCCAAGCTCGCCCGCCGCCACCAGGTCCTGGTCGTCACCCACCTGCCGCAGGTCGCGGCGTTCGCGGACCGCCACCTGGTGGTCTCGAAGGACACGTCGGGGGCCGTCACGGTCTCGGGCGTGCGCGTGGTCGACGACGCGGAGCGGGCGCGTGAGCTTGCTCGCATGCTCGCGGGGATGCCCGATTCGCACCTGGGCGTGGCGCACGCAGAGGAGCTGCTGGCAGAGGCCGCGAAGATGAAGTCGTAGGGTTGTCCGATTCGCGCGGTTCGCCCCGGCGAGCCGTCGCCTCGGCACCGGCGATCGGATGGCATGATGATGCACGATGCGTGTACCTAGCTTGCGGTTGCCCGGGCGGAGCCCGGAGGGCGACCCCTCCGAAGACCGGCTGGTCGGCACCGCCCGCCTCGACCGCCGCACCAAGCGTCTGTGCGGCCGGCTCGAACCCGGCGACATCGCGATCATCGACCACGTCGACCTCGACCGGGTCGCCGCCGACACCTTGGTCGGCACCGGCGTCCCGGTGGTGGTGAACGCCTCCAAGTCGATCTCGGGCCGCTACCCGAACCTCGGCCCCGAAGTGCTCGTCAAGGCCGGGATCGTCCTCATCGACGGCGTCGGCGACGAGATCTTCGACCGGGTCCGCGAGGGCCGGTCCGTCTCGGTCGACATCGAGGCCGGCGCGATCTACTCCGGCGGCGACCTCATCGCCGAGGGCGCGGTCCAGACCGCCGCCACGGTGAGCGCGGACATGGAGGCCGCGAAGGAGGGGCTCTCGATCCAGCTGGAGGCCTTCGCCGCCAACACGATGGAGTACCTCAAGCGCGAGCGGGACCTCCTGCTCGACGGCGTCGGCGTGCCCGACGTGAAGACCTCCTTCAACGGCCGCCACGCGCTCATCGTCATCCGCGGCTACAACTACAAAGAGGACATCGACGTCCTGCGCCCGTACATCCGCGAGTTCAAGCCCGTGCTCGTCGGCGTGGACGGCGGCGCGGACGCGCTCCTCGAGGCCGGGTACACGCCCGACATGATCGTGGGCGACATGGACTCGGTCTCGGACGACGCGCTCCGCTGCGGCGCCGAGATCGTCGTCCACGCCTACGCCGACGGCCGCGCGCCCGGCATGGAGCGCATGGACAAGCTAGGGGTCCCCGCGATCCCGTTCCCGGCCGCGGCCACCTCCGAGGACATCGCGATGCTCATGGCCGACGAGAAGGGCGCGGAGCTCATCTGCGCCGTCGGCACGCACGTCACCATGGTCGAGTTCCTCGACAAGGGACGCGGCGGCATGGCCTCCACGTTCCTCACCCGCCTGCGCGTCGGCGGCAAGCTCGTCGACGCCAAGGGCGTCTCGCGCCTCTACCGCCAGGACATGTCGATCTCCGCGCTGCTCCTGCTCATCGTCTCCGGGCTCGCCGCGATGGCCACCGCCGTGGCGATCTCGACGGTGGGCCGCTCCTTCGTCGACGTCATCGCCGACTGGTGGGACGGACTGCTCTTCCAAATCCAAAGGCTGTTCTCGTGATCAACTTCCGCTATCACCTGGTGAGCCTCACCGCGGTGTTCCTCGCCCTCACCGTGGGCCTCATCCTCGGCACGGCCGCCCTCAACGGCCCCGCCATCGAGGCCTTCGAGAGCAACATCCAGAGCCTGCGCGACAGCAACGAGCAGCTGCGGGACCAGGCCGAGCAGTTGGAGGCCGACCTCGAGGACGACCAGGCCTTCGCCGAAGCGGTCGCCCCCTCCTACCTCGCCGGGCAGCTCACCGGCCGCAACGTGCTCGTCGTCGCCCTCCCCGGCGCCGACACCGCCTATGTGGACGGCGCGGTCGAGATGCTCGGGTACGCCGGGGCCACGGTCTCGGGCCGCCTCTCGATCCTCGACGACTTCTTCGACCCGGCCAACACCGGCACCCTCGGCGACCTCGCCGAGACCACCACGCCCGACACCGTCACCACCCCCGTCACCTACGACGGCGTGACCGCGATGAGCTACGTGCTCGGCGCGGTCACCACCGGCGAGGCCGCCGGGGCCACGGTCGCGATCACCGCGGGGGACATCACCACCGTCACCACCGGCCTGAGCGACCTCGGGATGCTCACCGTCGAGGTCACGCCGACCGGCGTCGCCGACGGCGTCCTCATCCTCGCCGGGCCCGGCTCGACGGACTCCGACGCGGCCGACCGCAACGCCGGCATGGTCGCGTTCACCACCGAGTTCGCCGCCGACGACCCGACGGTCTACGCCGCCACCACCTCGACCGGCGACGGCAACCCGATCAAGATCCTCCGCACCGACAACGCCGACACCGTCGCCACCGTCGACAACGCCGCCCTCACCCAGGGCCAGATCGCCGCGGTCGCCGCGCTCGCCGACTACGTCAACACGAACACCGTCGATCACCTGGGCACCGGGGAGGGCGCTTCCGGCCTGCTTCCCGCCGCGGCCTAGTATCGCGCCCATGAGCCAGCTAACGCGCACGGTAGGGCGGGCGTTCATCGGAGGCCTCGCCGCGGGCGGCACGATCGCCGCGATCAGCGCCGTACGGCGCTCCAAATGGGCGGCCGAACTGGAACGCGTCAACCACAAGGGCGACACCGTGTCCCTGGCCGAAGGGCCTGGGATCACCGTGGGCGCCACAGCAGGAGCCGTCCTCGGCGCGAACTCCCCGGCTTACGCCGCCGCCGCGGCGACCGCCGGCCTCACCGCCGGGGGGGTCGGCCTCTACGACGACATGGCCGACGCCAAGGGCGAGAAGGCCAAAGGCTTCAAGGGCCACGTCGGCGCCCTGCTGAAGGGCCGCCTCAGCGCGGGCCTGATCAAGATTCTCGGCATCTCCACCGCCGGGATCGCAGCGGCCGCCCTCATCGACCTGCAGAACGGCGATCTCACCGACGAGCGCCGCCCGCTGATCCGCCGCCTCTGGAACGTCGGCGTCGGCGGCGGCGTCATCGCGGGCGCCGCCAACGTGGTCAACCTGTTCGACCTGCGGCCCGGCCGCGCCCTCAAGGTCGTCACCCTCGCCGCCGCGCCGCTCTCGCGCCCCGCGGGCGCGAAGTCCGACCGCGCCACGGCAGCCGGCGGCGCCAACACCGCGCTCGCGGTCTCCGCGGCCGCCGGCGCCGCCATGGCCGAAGATCTCGAAGGCAAGACCATGCTCGGCGACGGCGGCGCGAACGCCCTCGGCGCGCTCCTCGGCCTCGCCTACATCGCCCGCACCGGCATGATCGGCCGCCACGTCGCCCTCGCGGGCGTCGCTGCCCTCATCGCCGCCTCCGAAAAAGTGAGCTTCACGAAAGTGATCGCCGAGACGCCCGTGCTGCGGGAGTTGGACGAGCTGGGTCGGACGAAGTCTTGACCGAGACCCGACGCGAAGTCGGTCGTGCCGCCTCGGTCATCGGTGCGATCACCGTCGCCTCCCGCCTGGCCGGATTCGGCCGCACCATGGTGTTCACCTGGGCGGTCGGCGCGGGCACCCTCGGGGCGGTCTACCAGACCGCCAACGGCATCCCCAACATCATCTTCGAACTCGTGGCCGGAGGCGCGCTCGCCGCCCTCGTCATCCCGCTGCTCGCCGCCCCACTGGCGAGGCACGAACCCGAGCAAGTCAGCCACATCGCCTCCGCGCTGCTGACCTGGGCCCTGACCATCCTCGTCCCAGCCGGGCTCATCGTCGCGGTCTTCGCCCGGCACATCATCGAACTGCTCTCCGGCGGCGGCTACTCGGAAGAGGGCATCGACGCCGGAACCCAGATGCTCGTGCTCTTCGCTCCGCAGCTGCCGCTCTACGGCGTCGCGGTCGTCCTCACCGGCATCCTCCAGTCGCACCGACGCTTCGCCTGGCCCGCCCTCGCCCCGCTCCTCTCGAGCGTCGTCATGGCAGGGGTCTACGTCCTTTACGGCCTGACTTCCGGCCGCAACTACAAGGTCGAACACGTCACCGAGAGTGAACTGGTCCTCCTCGCACTCGGCACCACCGTCGGCGTCGCCGTCCTCGCCGGATCGCTCATTATGCCCCTGCGCGGCCTCCACCTGCGCATCCGCCCGGTTTGGCGGTTGGAGACCCACGTCGCCTCGGGCCTGAAGTCCCTCGCCATCGCCGGGGCGATCACCGTCGGCGCGCAGCAGCTTTGCCAGGCACTGCTCATAACGCTCGCCAACCGCGCGGGGGAAGGACCCGCCGCGGTCTTCACCATCTCGCAGACCTTCTTCCTGCTGCCGTGGGCCATCCTCGCCGTCCCGCTCGCGACCGCCGCCTACCCGATCCTCGCCGAGGCCTACTCGCTCGGCGAGAACGACCGCTTCGAGCGGCGGCTCTCCCAGACCGGCCGCGCGATCCTGCTGCTCTCAGGCCTCGGGGTCGCCGCCCTCGCGGGCATCGCCGAACCCATCGCCACGGTCCTGTCCTCGGTGTCCCCGGACAAGTCAGAAGCGACGCTGGAGCAGTTCCGCGGCACGCTCACCGGCCTCGCGTTCGGACTCTTCGGATACTCGGTCTTCGCGATCTACTCGCGCGGCCTCTATGCCATCGGCCGCAACAAGTACGCCGCCGGAGCGACCTCGATCGGCTGGGCCGCGGGAGCGGTCGCCGCGATCGTCCTCTCCATGGTCATGCCTGTCGAGGACCGCACGCTCGCGCTCGCCATCGCCTGGTCCGTGGGCATGACCGTCATCGGCCTCGCCCTCACCGCCGCAATCGCCCGCCACACCGGGGCGGCCAGCCTCAAGGGCATCCCCCGGGCCGCGCTCGCCACCGTCCTCGCGGCCGTCGTGGCCGTCCTCGCCGCGCGCGAACTCATCGTCCTGTGGGGCCACGCGGACACGTTCTACACGGCGCTCTTCCAGGGCGTCGTCGTCGGCGCCGCGACCGGCGTCGTCTACCTCGGCGTCGCCGCGCTCATCGGCGGATCCGGTGTCGTGCAGCCCGTCCTGCGACGCGCTGGCATAATCCGGTCCGGACGAACGGACGACACCGCTCCGGACGACAGCACGCCCGAAGACCCCACTCCTGAAGACCACGCGCCCGACGAGACCAGTGGAGCAGACAAGTGAGCCATCGCCGTATCGCCTTGGTGCTCGGCCCTTCGACCGGCGGCATCGGGACGCACGTCGCGTCGCTCGCGGCGGGCCTGGTCGAACGCGGCGACGCCGTCCTCGTCGTCGGCCCGCCCGAGACCGAGGAGCGCTTCGGCTTCCGCGCCCGCGGCGCCCGCTTCGCGCCCGCGCCCATCACCGCCAAGCCCTCGCCCGAACTCCCGCTCGCCTGGTGGGCCGCGCGAAACGCCTTGCGCGGCATCACGGGCCGCGGCGTCGACCTCGTGCACGCCCACGGCCTCACCGCCGGGATCACCGCGCTCGCGGCCCGCCCCGCCGGCGCCGCGCTCGTCACGACCTGGCACAACCAGCTCATCACCGCCGGGTTCAAGCGGCGCGTCTCCGACGAGATCGAGAAGCGGCTCGCGCGCGGCGTCGACGTCGCCCTCGCCGCCTCCTCCGACCTCCACGAGCACCTGGTCGACCTCGGCGCCCGCGACGCCCGTCTCGCGCCCGTCGCCGCCCCGCCGCGTGTCGCCGTGAGCGACGCCGGCGCGGTCCGCGCCGAACTCGGCATCGGCGACCGCCCGCTGCTGCTCTCTGTGGGCCGCCTGCACCCGCAGAAGGACTACGACACCCTCATCGCCGCCGCGGCGCGCTGGACCGACCTCGACGCCCCGCCCGTGGTCGCCGTCGCCGGCGACGGACCCGAACGGATGCGCCTGCAAGCGCTCATCGACGCCTCCGGCGCCGACGTGCGCCTGCTCGGCCACCGCACCGACGTGGCCGACCTCCTCGCCGCCGCCGACCTCGCCGTCATCTCCAGCCAGTGGGAGGCCCGCCAGCTCTTCGCACAGGAGGTCATGCAGGCCGGCGTGCCGCTCGTGACCACCCGCACCGGCGGCATACCCGAACTCGTGGGCGACGCGGCCGCGTACTTCGAAGTCGGGGACGTGGACGGCCTCGACCGGACCGTGCGCGACCTCCTCGCCGATCCCGAGCGCCTGGCCGGCTACGGGGAGAAGAGCCTCGCCCGCGCGGCAACCTGGCCCGACGAGGCCCAGATGCTCGACGCCCTCGACGCGCTCTACCTGGAACTGACGGGAAGATAGCGCCGCCGTGTCGCGACAACTCGACGCCGGGCGACTGACCCGCAAGGCCCGCAAGAGGATCACCAGGGGCATCGCCGACAACCTCGGCCCGATCGCGGCTTGGTTCGGCGTCGCCGTCCTCGCGGTCTTCGCGGTCGTCCAGCTCCTCCCCGAAGACGGCGAAGAGGCCCTGCCCACCACCGTCGAATCCGTCGTGCTCCTCGGCGTCAGCGGCCTCACCTGGACCGACGTCGACGCCGAGACCACCCCGAACCTCGCCGCGCTGGCACAGAACGGCTCCCTCGCGGAGCTGAACACGAACTCGGGCCGCAACTTCACGTGCGCGCTCGACGGCTGGCTCACCCTCTCGGCGGGCGCCCCCGCCGTGAGCGACCCGTACGGCCAGGGCTCCTCGTGCGACCCGGTCTCGGCCGAGCAGATCAGCGTCGAGGACGGCACCGCCACCGTGGGGGACATGACGGACCTCGTCACCCTCAACCGCGACCTCGACCAGGGCACCCAGCTCGGGACGCTCGCGGCCGGCACCAGCTGCGCGACCGCGGTCGGCCCCGGCGCGGCGTACGCCACCGCGAACTCGGTCGGCCGCGTCGGCGAGTACCGCTCCGCCCTGCCCGCGGGGGACCAGCTGATCGAGGCGCTGGCCGAATGCCCGCTCACCGTCGTGGACGGCGGCGTCCTGCCGGTCGAGGAGCGGGCGCGGGCCGAGGCGCTCGCGGACCTCGACGCCGCGGTGGGGGAGCTCCAGGCCGCGCGCGGCGAGGACTCGGCGCTCATCGTCTCGGGGCTCGCCCAAGTGGCCGAACCGAACCGGCTGCTCGCGACGGTCGCGAACTTCGGCGACGAGGACGGCCACAACCTGCTCGACCTGCCCGCGGAGCGCCCCGGCTACCTGCGGCTGACCGACCTCACCGCGACGATCCTGACGCTCCTGGACTCGCCGCTGCCGGACACCACGAGCGGGACGGCCGCTGGCGCCACCGCCGATTTGCTGTCCTATGAGGACCGACAAGCGGTGTTCGACGACACCGACTCGCGGCTCATGGCCGCCTCGGTCGCCGCCCCGGCCACCCAGTGGCTCCAGGTGCTCCTGTTCCTCGCCTTGACCTTCGTGGCCTGGCCGCTGCTGCACCTGCTGCGCAGCGCCGGGCAGCCGGGCGTGAAGCCGCCGCCGCTGTGGCTCATGCGCTTGAACATCGTCTCGGCGCTCGTGTGCGCGCTGTTCGTGGCCGCCGCGATCCTCGCGGACTTCTTCGGCTGGTGGTCGGCCGCGCACCCGGGCGTCATCGGCCCGCTCACCGCGCTCGGCATCGCCGTCGTCTGCGCGTTCATCGCGATCGGCCTGCCCGGCCGCCACGGTCCCGCGGCCCTCATGGTCGCCGTCTCGGCGTTCGGGCTCATCGTGACCGTCCTCGCGATGCTCCTGCACACGGAGGACCCGCTCGGGACCCTCCTCGGCGACTACACGGTGGCCGACTCCGCGTCGAACGCGCTCGGACCGGTCGCCACCGGCATGTTCATCGCCTCGCTGTGGCTGCTCGCCGCGGCCGTCGCGTGGCGGCTCCCGCGGCGCTTCCAGTCCCCGGCGATGGCCGGGATCGGCTGCGTCGGCGTGC
The DNA here is from genome assembly GCF_017592475.1 of Glycomyces niveus. Classification (GTDB taxonomy): domain Bacteria; phylum Actinomycetota; class Actinomycetes; order Mycobacteriales; family Micromonosporaceae; genus Glycomyces; species Glycomyces niveus. Next base: position 587,004 of record NZ_JAGFNP010000001.1, read on the forward strand.
TCGTCGTCTCGGCCGGGTTCCTCGGCGACTCCGTCCCCGCGGCGGTCGCGATCATCGTCGGGACCTGCCTCGCGGCGGCGCTCGCCACCGGCGGCTGGGTCACCTTCCCGCGCTTCGCCTGGTCGGGGCTGGCCGGCGTCGCGGTCCTGTTCGGGCTCTCCTGGATCGACTATCAGCGTCCCGTCGCCGAACGCGGCGAGCTCGGCTCGTTCCTCGGCGACATCATGGGCGACACGAACGGGGTCATCGCCTCCGGCGTCGGCTCGAACATCGTGGCGGTCTTCACGTCGCCGCTGAGCGTGCTCACCGTCATGGCCGGGGCCTACTGCTGGCTGGTCCTGCTGCGCCCCGGTGGCGGCCTGCGCCGGGCCTTCGGCCTCTACCCGCCGCTGCGCGCCGCGTTCTCCGCCGCCGTGGCCGGATCGGCGATCGCGGGCCTCCTCCTCGGCAAGGGCCTCATGAGCCTCGGTGCGGCCCTCGCGGTCATGGTTCCCTTGGCGGTCATCATGAGCCACCGCGTCCTGGCCCGCGCGCACGTCAAGGACGGCCAGTACTCGGACATGATCGTCGACGCACCCTCGTGGGTCGATGAGGAAAACGGCGGTGAAAGTGTTAGTGTGGAATCCCGTGGATGATGCGATCCACCGGCTGTTTTCAATAACGGCTCGATCGACACGATTACCACGGGAGTTCGCTTTGGCCAGCGCCGCTAATGGTCAGATCCGTTCCACGAAGCACCTCTTCGTCACCGGTGGGGTCACCTCCGCCCTGGGCAAGGGGATGACCGCCGCCAGTCTCGGCAATCTGCTGACCGCGCGCGGGCTGTACGTGGTGATGCAGAAGATCGACCCGTACCTCAACGTCGACCCCGGCACCATGAACCCGTACGAGCACGGCGAGGTCTTCGTCACCGACGACGGCGGTGAGACCGACCTCGACATCGGCAACTACGAGCGGTTCCTCGACCGCAACCTCTCGAAGTACGCGAACGTGACCACCGGCCAGGTGTACTCCGACGTCATCGCCAAGGAGCGCCGCGGCGACTACCTGGGCGCGACCGTGCAGGTCATCCCGCACATCACGAACGAGATCAAGGCGCGCCTGGCGGCGATGGCCGACCCCGACCCCGAGACCGGGCGCGTCCCCGACGTGGTCATCACCGAGGTCGGCGGCACGGTGGGCGACATCGAGTCGCTGCCGTTCCTGGAGGCGATCCGCCAGTACCGGCACGACATCGGGCGCGACAACTGCTTCTTCCTGCACGTCTCGCTGGTGCCGTACCTGGCGGCGTCCTCGGAGATGAAGACGAAGCCGACGCAGCACTCGGTGGCGCAGCTGCGCAGCATCGGCATCCAGCCCGACGCGATCGTGTGCCGCTCGGACCGGCCGCTGCCGGACGGGCTGAAGAGCAAGATCGCGGGTTTCTGCGACGTGGACGACGCGGCGGTCGTCTCGGCGCCGGACTCGAAGTCGATCTACGAGATCCCGAAGACCCTGCACTCCGAGGGCCTGGACGCGTACGTGGTGCGCAAGCTCGACCTGCCGTTCCGGGACGTGGACTGGACGCGCTGGGACGACCTGCTCGACCGGGTTCACCACCCGGTGGCGACCGTCGAGGTCGCGATCGTGGGCAAGTACGTCGAGCTGCCCGACGCGTACAAGTCCGTGGTGGAGGCGCTCAGCGCGGCCGGGTTCGCGAACCGCGCGAAGGTGAAGGTCCGCTGGGTCATCTCGGACGAGTGCGCGACGCCGGAGGGCACCGCGAAGGCGCTCGCCGGGGTGGACGCGGTGGTCATCCCGGGCGGGTTCGGCGACCGGGGCGTGCCCGGGAAGCTGCAGGCGCTCACCTGGTCGCGGACGCGGCTGGTGCCGACCCTGGGCCTGTGCCTGGGCATGCAGTGCATGGCGATCGAGGGCCTGCGCGAGGTCGCGGGGCTCGTGGGCGCGAACTCGGAGGAGTTCGACGGCGAGGCCGAGCACCTGGTCATCTCGACGATGGCCGACCAGACCGACATCGTGGCCGGGCGCGGCGACATGGGCGGGACGATGCGCTTGGGCACGTACCCGGCGAAGCTGGCCGAGGGTTCGATCGCGGCCGAGGTGTACGGCGCGACCGAGGTCAACGAGCGGCACCGCCACCGCTACGAGGTGAACAACGCCTACCGCGATCAGCTGGTGAAGTCCGGTTTCGTGATCTCGGGCCTGTCGCCCGACGGGCGCCTGGTCGAGTTCATCGAGCTCGACCGCGATGTGCACCCGTACTACATCGCGACGCAGGCGCACCCTGAGCTCAAGTCCCGCCCGACCCGTCCGCACCCGCTGTTCGCGGGCCTGGTGGAGGCGGCGCTCAAGCGCCAGGCGGCGGAGCGCCTCGACATCGAAGCGGCGTAAGCGAATACGCGAGAGCGGGCCACTCCCACCGGGAGTGGCCCGCTCTCGTTCTCGGGGGGTTAGCCGACCGGGACGGCCTTCGGGTCGGGGCCGTACTGGTTGGTGCCCTGGGCGCCCTCGGGGATGCAGATGATCAGCAGGATGATCCCGCCGACGCCCGGCACGAAGTTGATGAGGTACCACCAGCCGGACTTGTCGACGTCGTGCAGGCGGCGCACGAACACGGCGATCGTGGGCAGCAGGAGCGCGAGCGAGTACAGGCCGAGGACGAAGATCATCGGCGAGGTCGGGTCGTTCAGGAAGGGGATGTAGAGGGCGATGAAGACGATGTAGAAGGCGAGGAGGTACAGCCAGAACTCCTTTCGGCGGGCGCGGCCGGAGAAGTCGGCGTACTTCTTGAGGGGAGCAAGAATCCACTCCATGGTGATTCCTTTCAAGAGCGTCCGGGGGAGGGGACGCAGGGGTTTCATCGGGGGTAGGGGTCCTGGGCCAGGACCGGAGGAGAATTTATCACGTCCGCTGTGGAATCGGGGCGGGAGTTTTCACCGAAACGGCGAAGGCGGGACCCCTTCGGGTCCCGCCTTTGTCGCTTTCGCTTATGCGCCTTTGGGATTGGGTCCATAGCGGTTGGGGCCGGGTTCGCTGTCGAAGAGGTTGAACACGAGCAGGACGATCCAGCCGACGCACGGGACCAGCCCGATGAACCACCACCAGCCGGTGCGGCCGGTGTCGTGGAGCCGCCGCACCTGGACGGCGATGGTCGGGATGATGAGCGCGAGGGCGTAGATCAAGGCGAGGTAGTTGAAGAAGTTCGGGTCGTCCCCTAGGTAGTTCCAGTCGCTCGCGTCGTCCGGCCGGTTGCTCAGGCACCCCAGGATCGCGCTGATGACGGCGTTGACGATGACGAACCACCAGTACTCGCGGCGGCGGGAGCGGCCGCTGAACACCGCGTACTTCTTGAGGGCGGTCATGTACCAGCTCATTGCCGTGCCCCTTCCCCGCCCCGCAGGGGCGATCCGCTGACCGGGTCCCAAATGGACCCGGTCAGAGAATCGTAGGACGAATCGTCCGGTAGGGAAGCCGCTTCAGCGTTCTGCGGTGCGCGTGCGCAGTGCCCGGCCGACGGCGACGGCGGCGACGAGGACCAGGACCGCGGCGATGACCGCGACGGTGCGCAGGCCGTCGGTGAACGCGGTGCGGGCGGCCTCGAGGAGCGCTTCCCCGGCGGCGGCGGGCATGGCCGCTGCCGCGTGCACGGCCTCTCCCAGGGTCTGCGCCGCGGCGGCCGGGGCGTCGCCGAGCTCGGCCCGGTAGATCCCGGTCGCGAGCGACCCGAGCAGGGCCACGCCCATGGCGCCGCCGAGCTCGTACGCGGTCTCGGAGATCGCCGAGGCCGCGCCCGCCCGGTGGGCCGGGGCGGCGGCGAGGATCGCGTCGTTCGTGATCGTCTGCGCCAGCCCGGAGCCGCCGCCGATGAGCGCGAACGCGACCGCGACGACCGCGGCGCCGGCGTCGACGCCGATGAACGTCATCGCGGCGAACCCGGCGATGATGAGCACCAGACCGCCGATGACCGTGCGCACCATGCCGATCCGCTCGCTCATGCGGACCGCGAGCAGCCCGGTCACGACGGAGACGGCCATGCCCGGCAGGAGCAGCAGCCCCGCCCGCATGGGGGAGAAGCCCAGCACCAGCTGCAGGTACTGCGTCAGCAGGAACAGCGAGGAGATCATCGCGAACACGATGGTGAAGTTCGTGGCGAGCGAGGCGCTGAAGCGGCGGATACGGAACAGGCCCACGTCGAGCAGCGGGTGCTCGAGGCGCTGCTGGCGACACACGAACCACACGCCCGCGGCCGCGCCGACCGCGATCGCGGCCGCCGCCGGGACCGTGACGCCGTGCTCGGCGATGGTCTTGACGCCGTAGACGAACGGGAACATCGCCAGGAACGACAGGGCGACGCTCGGCAGGTCGATCCGGCCCGGGTCCGGGTCCTTCGACTCCGGCAGCAGGAACGGCGCGGCGAAGAGCACGGCGATCGAGACCGGCGCGGCCATGAGGAACACCGAGCCCCACCAGAAGTGCTCGAGCAGCCAACCGCCGAGGATCGGCCCGAGGGCCGAGCCGGCCGAGAAGCCGGAGGCCCAGATGGCGATGGCGAACTTGCGCTGGCGGTCGTCGTGGAAGAGGTTCCGCATGAGCGCCAGCGTGGTCGGCATGAGGGTCGCGCCCGCGAGGCCGAGGAGGGCGCGCGCGGCGATGAGGGCCTCGGCGGTGGGCGCGTAGGCGGCCAGGACGCTCGCGGCGGCGAACGCGGCCGAGCCGATGACGAGCAGCCGGCGGCGGCCGATGCGGTCGCCGAGGGTGCCCATGGTGACCAGGAGCCCGGCGAGCACGAAGCCGTAGACGTCGACGATCCACAGCAGCTGCGAGCTGGAGGGCGCGAGGTCTTCGGACAGGAACGGCACGGCGAAGCCGAGCACCGTCATGTCGATCGAGATGAGCAGCACCGGGAGCACCAGCACCGTGAGCGCCCAGCCCTGCTTGGCGCTGATGCGGGCGCGCGGCTCCTGCGGGGCGCGAAGCGTGGCGGCCATGGGTTTCACTACTTTCTTGACGTGAGCCGCGGCACGGCTCGCGAGGCGGCATCCCAGACACCGGGCGTGCCGGAGACCGACACGCCCCTCGACTGTACCGTCCGGACGGTACAGTAGTCACCAGGAGGAAACATGAAAGAGCCGGAGATCACCACCCGGGACCGCATCCTGAACGCGCTCCAGCGACTGCTCGTGGATGAGGGCTCCTCGGGAGTGACCCTCGAGAAGGTCGCCGCCGCGGCGGGCGTCTCCAAAGGCGGGCTGCTGTACCACTTCAAGTCCAAGTCCGACCTTTACGACGGCCTGGCCCGCCGCCACCGCGCCGTCGAGGAGGCCAACATCGCGAAGGCCCGCGAAAGCGGCGTCGTCGAGATGTTCCTCGAGGTCTCCTGGGTCGAATCCGAGGAGTCGGCGGCCGGACTCTGGGCGCTGCTCACCGCGCTGCGAGGCAAGGGCGAACTCTCCGAGCAGGCCCGCGCCGACGTGCTCTTCATCTTCAACGGCTGGCGCGACCTCATCCACGAACAGGTCGCCGACCCCGTGACCGCCGAGATCGTGCGCCTGGTCGGCGACGGCCTCTTCCTCTCGGCGCTGGCCGGCGCCCCGCTCCCCGACCGCGAGGTCGTGGAGCAGATCCTCCGGCGCCTGCGCATCGACGCCGCGGAGTCCTGATCCCGAAACCTGAGCGGACTAGTGTGGCCCTCGTGCATGAGTACCGAGTCCTCGACAGCGAAATCATCCACCGCGGCTGGGCCTACGAGCTGACCGCCGAGACCATCGCGATGCCCGGAGGGGGCACCGCGAAGCGCGAGTTCATCAAGCACGTCGGCGCGGTCCTCACCGTCCCGCTCGACGACCAGGGCCGCGTCGGCCTGATCCGGCAGTTCCGGGTGCCCGCCAAAGAGGTCCTGTGGGAGCTCCCGGCGGGCCTGCGCGACGTCGAAGGCGAGGACCTGGAGCTGGCCGCGCGCCGCGAGCTGGCCGAGGAGGCCGACCTCCACGCCGCCGAACTCGTCAAGCTCGGCGAGTTCTACTCCACCCCCGGCATCTCCAGCGAGGTCATCCACTACTACCTCGCCACCGGCCTCACCCCCGTCCCCGAGGCGGACCTGCACCAGCGCACCGACGAGGAGACCCACATCGAGCTCGCCTGGTGGGACCTCGACAAGGCGCTCACCGCCGTCGCCGAAGGCGAGATCCGCAACGGCGTCTGCGCCCTCGCCCTGACGCTCACCAAGCTCCACCTCGACCGCGCCTAGCTGCAGAGCGCACGCTCACATGGCCCGTCGCACGTTGTGCGGCGGGCCTCTTTACGATCACAGCGACGACGCCGTCCGAACCGCTGACCCACAAGGAATGCGCGCTCCAGGACGTCTGGCGTCCTAGACTGCCCGTGCGGGATGCCGACCGGCCCCGAACTGGCACAACGCTTCGGAAGGAACCCGCACGTGAAAGTCGCCGTCCCCCGCGAGATCAAGAACAACGAGTACCGCGTCGCCCTCACCCCCGCCGGGGTCCACGAGCTCGTCGCCGCCGGACACGACGTCTACATCGAGACCGGGGCCGGCCTCGGCTCCGCCATCACCGACGCCGACTACCGCCACGCCGGGGCGCTCATCTACCCCGACGCCGAATCCACCTGGGACGCAGGCGACCTCGTCCTCAAGGTCAAAGAGCCGATCCAGGACGAGTTCCACCGGATGCGGCCCGGCCAGACCCTCTTCACCTACCTGCACCTCGCCGCCAGCGCCGAGTGCACCGACGCGCTCCTCGAAGCCCACATCACCGGCATCGCCTACGAGACCGTGCAGACCGCCGACGGGCGGCTGCCGCTCCTGGCGCCCATGAGCGAGGTCGCCGGGCGGCTCGCCGTCCAGGCCGGCGCGTACCACCTGCAGCGCCCCGAAGGCGGCCGCGGCACCCTCATGGGCGGCGTCCCCGGGACCGCGCCCGCGCGCGTGGTCATCATCGGCGCGGGCGTCTCGGGCATGAACGCCGCCGCGATCGCCGTGGGCATGCGCGCCGACGTGGAGCTGCTCGACCTCAACATCGAGAAGCTCCACGCCGCCGACGACCTCTACCAGGGCCGCCTGCGCACCATCGTCTCCAACCGCTTCGAGGTCAAGCGCGCCTGCGCCGAAGCCGACCTCGTCATCGGCGCGGTGCTCGTGCCGGGCGCCAAGGCCCCCACCGTGGTCGACGACGAAGTGCTCGCCGACATGAAGGACGGCGCGGTCCTCGTCGACATCGCCATCGACCAGGGCGGCTGCTTCGCGCACTCCAAGGCCACGACGCACGACGACCCCACGTTCACCCACGCGGGCAAGCTCTTCTACTGCGTCGCGAACATGCCGGGGGCCGTGCCGAACACGTCCACGTACGCGCTGACGAACGCCACGCTCCCGTACGTCATGAAGCTCGCCAACCTCGGCTGGGCCGCGGCGCTCAAGGCCGACCCGGCCCTCGCGCGCGGCCTCAACACCTATGCGGGGCAGGTCGTCAACGAGCCGGTGGCGATCACGCACCACCTGCCGCTGAAGCCGATCGCGCAGGTGCTCGCCGAGAACTGACGTCCATTCAGGTCCTGGGCCGCGCCCCGTGCAGCGGGCGAACTCACGCCGGGTGCCTCGGAGTCTCCCAAGCCGTCGACAGCCTCGATACACTGACGTACAGTCGCTAAGACAGGCAATGGTGAGACGCCCGGCACCCGGTGTCGACCTCGCACCCGGAGGCGCGAAGAAATGAGCAGTGTGGACAGCAACGACAAATGGGCGGCCCTGCGCGGTGCCGCGCAGATGCCTCCCGCTGACGGAACCGAGGACCTGTCCTCGCCCGACCCCGAGGCCTACACGAACAAGCGCGAGATCCCGCAGCCCCAGCCGCTGGAGCGCCACGGACCGGCCCGCGTCATCGCCATGGCCAACCAGAAGGGCGGGGTCGGCAAGACCACCACGACGATCAACCTCGGTGCAGCCCTTGCCGAGTACGGCCGCAAGGTGCTCCTGGTCGACTTCGACCCGCAGGGCGCGCTCTCGGTCGGCTTCGGCACCAACCCCCACACCCTCGACCTGACCGTCTACAACCTCCTCATGCAGGACGACGTCGACATCGACGACGTCATGGTCAAGACGAACGTCGCCGGACTGCGGCTGCTCCCCGCGAACATCGACCTCTCGGCCGCCGAGATCCAGCTCGTCAACGAGGTCGCCCGCGAGCAGACGCTCGCCCGCGTGCTGCGCCCGGTCATCCCCGACTTCGACTACATCCTCATCGACTGCCAGCCCTCCTTGGGGCTCTTGACGATCAACGCGCTCACCGCCGCGCACTCGGTGCTCGTCCCGCTCGAGTGCGAGTTCTTCTCGCTGCGCGGCGTGGCGCTGCTGCTCGACACCGTCGACAAGGTCCGGGAGCGGCTCAACTACGACCTCGAGCTCGACGGCATCCTCGCGACCATGTACGACTCGCGCACCACGCACTCCCGCCAGGTGCTCCAGCGGGTCGTCGAAGCCTTCGGCGACAAGGTGTTCTCCACCGTCATCACCCGCACGGTGCGATTCCCCGAGACCACCGTCGCCGGCGAGCCCATCACCACCTGGGCGCCGGCGTCCTCCGGCGCGCGCGCCTACCGCCAGCTCGCCCGGGAACTGATCGCCGCCACCGACAAATGAGCGCCGCCGACTGAGCACCGACGGACGGGAACCCGATCGCTTTCCGGCGCTTGAAACCCCGAGTTCACCCCGTCGTGTCCGAGACGTCCGTCTAAGCTTGCGTGCGTGACCGACCAGCAGCCGCCCCAACTCCCGACCCAGCGGGAGGGCGAACCGGAGGAGGCCGAGAGCGGCTTCCACGTCCGGCTCGCCAACTTCGAGGGCCCGTTCGACCTGCTGCTCCAGCTCATCGGCAAGCACAAGCTCGACGTCACCGAACTCGCCCTCCACCAGGTCGCCTCCGAGTTCATCGCCTACGTGACCGGCCTCGACGACGCCTGGAACCTCGAGGAGACCTCCGAGTTCCTGCTCATCGCCGCGACCCTCCTCGACCTCAAGACGGCCCGCCTCCTGCCCGGCACCGTCGTCGACGACGAGGAGGACCTGGCCCTCCTCGAAGCCCGCGACCTCCTCTTCGCCCGCCTCCTGCAGTACAAGGCCTACAAGGAGGCCGCCGGGGCGCTCGCGATGTTCGTCGAGTCCGCCGCCACCCGCGTCCCCCGCAACGTCGGCCTCGAAGAGCGGTACAAAGGCCTGCTCCCCGAACTCGTCCTCGACCTCACCCCCGAGGCGCTGGCCGCCCTGGCGGGCCAGGCGATGAAGCCCAAGCCGCCGCCAACCGTCGGCACCGGCCACATCCACATGCAGCGCGTATCGGTGCGTGAGCACGCCGTCATCCTCTCCCGCCGCCTCCAGCGCGTCCAGACCGCCACCTTCCGGGCCCTGACCTCGGACTGCGAGACCCACCTCGAGGTCGTCGCCCGGTTCCTGGCGCTGCTGGAGCTGTACCGGGAGGCCCTGGTCGGGTTCGAGCAGATGCAGGCGCTCGGCGAGCTGACCGTGCGCTGGCTCGGCGGCACCGGCAACACCGAGATCGAAGTCGACGAATACGCAGGGAGCCCTGCGGAACCGGAAGCGGGGGAGGAAGCGAGTACATGACCGAGCACGTGGGGGATTCCCTCGAACGGGACCTGGCGACCTGGAAGATGCCCGGCGCGCGCCAGGAGGCCGCGCCGCTGCGCCCCGACACGCCCGCCGACGAACCGCCCGGCGAGGGAGACGAGTACTCGAACGCGCTCGCCGCCGTTCCCGCCCAAGCGGAACCGGACGACGAACCCGAGGTCACGGCCACCAGCCCCGTCCCCGACGACGTCGACCTCGGCGCGGTCCTCGAGGCGATCCTCATGATCGCCGAAGAGCCCCTGAGCGAGGAGTTCCTCTCCTCGGTATTGGAGCGGCCACGTTCACAGGTGCGCGAGCAGCTGGGCCGACTCAGCGCCGAATACACTGGCGACGGGCGCGGATTCGATCTGCGTCGCCAAGCCGGCGGCTGGCGCTTCTACACCCGGGCCGACTACGCCCGCTACGTGGAGCGGTTCGTGACCGACGGCGCCTCCGCCCGCCTCACCAAGGCGGCCCTGGAGACGCTCGCCGTGGTCGCCTACCGCCAGCCGGTCACCCGCGGCCGCATCTCGGCCATCCGGGGGGTCAACTGCGACGGGGTCATGCGGACCCTGCTCGCGCGCGGCCTGGTCGAGGAGTGCGGGACGGACCCGGACGGATCGGCGACGCTCTACCGCACCACCACCCTGTTCTTGGAGAAGATCGGACTGGACACGGTCGACCAGCTGCCTGAGCTGGCCCCGTTCCTGCCGGACGACGTGACGGATATCGAGGAAGATGAACAACGCTGACGAAGAGGGCATCCGCCTGCAGAAAGTGCTGTCGCAGGCCGGGATCGCCTCCCGCCGGGCCGCCGAGGACCTGATCTCCCGCGGCAAGGTGAAGGTCAACGGCGAACCCGCCCGCCTCGGCCAGCGCGTCGACCCCGAGAAGGACGTCATCCACGTCTCGGGCAAGCGGGTCGTGACCGACGTCGACAAGGTGTACTTCGCGATCAACAAACCGCGCGGCATCGTCTCGACCATGGAGGACGACGAGGGCCGCCCCTCGCTCGCCGAGTTCACCAAGGGCATCGACCAGCGGGTCTTCCACGTCGGCCGCCTCGACACCGACTCCGAGGGCCTGATGCTGCTCACCAACGACGGGGAGCTCGCCAACCGCATCATGCACCCCTCGCACGGCCTGCCGAAGGTCTACCGGGCGCAGGTCGCGGGGATCATGGACCGCGCCACCTGGAACCGGCTCCTCAAGGGCGTCGAGCTCGAAGACGGCATGGCGAAGGCCGACAAGCTCAAGATCATCGACGAGCACGCCGGGCAGTCGTTGATCGAGATCACGATCCACGAGGGCCGCAAGCACATTGTGAGGCGGCTCATGGACGAGGTCGGGCACCACGTCTCGCGCCTCGTGCGCACCGAGATGGGCCCCGTCCAGCTGCGGAACCTCAAGCCGGGGACGCTGCGGCGGCTCTCCCCCAACGAGATCGGGGAGCTGTTCCGCGAGGTCGGACTCTAGCTGGCTGTACTGACGCAAGGGCAAGACCCGGTTAATGTTCGGGCATGTCAACCATTCTGAACGTGATCTGGTTCGTGCTGGCCGGGCTGTGGCTCGCGATCGGCTACTTCCTGACGGGCCTGCTCTTCTGCGTCTTCATCGTGACCATCCCGTTCGGCATCGCGAACATGCGCCTGGCCGGGTACGTGCTGTGGCCGTTCGGGCGCACCGTCGTCTACGACCAGTCGGCGGGCTGCTTCTCGCTGCTGGGCAACATCCTGTGGCTGATCCTCTTCGGCTGGGAGCTGGCGCTGGCGCACCTCGTCACCGGGTTCCTGCAGGCGATCACCATCATCGGCATCCCGCTGGCGGTGGCGAACTGGAAGATGATCCCGATGGCGCTGTGGCCGATGGGCGCGCGGGTGGTGGAGCGCCGCTAGCCCCCGCGAACAGTGAGGTCATTCCACACCTCACCAGGTAGAACCGGGCATGATGTAGGTTTGCTTGGTTTGCAGTTGAAGAACGGAGCGCGACAGTGCCTGAGCAGAAGAGCGGACCGGTCGTCGCGATCGACGGCCCGTCCGGGGCCGGGAAGTCGACCGTGGCCAAGACCTTGGCGACCGCGATCGACGCCGCGTACCTCGACACCGGCGCCATGTACCGCGCCGCGACCCTGGCGGTCCTCAACGCCGGCGTCGACCCCTCGCAGACCGCGCAGGTCACCAAGACCGTGAAGAACGCGAAGCTCGAGTTCGGCACCACCCCCGACGACCCGTTCACCCGCGTCGACGGGGAGGACGCCGACCTGGCGATCCGCGGGGACGACGTGACGAAGGCGGTCTCGGCGGTGGCCGGGAACAAGTCGGTGCGGAAGTTCCTCATCGACGAGCAGCGGCGCATCATCGCCGACGCCAAGGGGGGCATCGTGGTCGAGGGCCGCGACATCGTCTCGGTGGTCGCCCCCGACGCGGACGTCAAGGTGTACCTGACGGCCGACCCGGTGGAGCGCGCGAAGCGCCGCGCCGCGGAGAACGGCGCCGACGCGGACGCGACGGCGAAGGACATCGAGCGGCGGGACACCGCCGACTCGAAGACCACCCGACCCCTGGAGGCTCCGGAGGGGGCCGTGGTGATCGACTCCACGACGCTGCCGATCGTGGAGGTAGTGGCCAAGATTCTGGCCTTGCTGAGCAACAGGGACATTGATGACTGACGAAGCGACCTGGACCGACGACGACGGTTGGAGCGAGAGCGACGACGTCGACGAGCGCGGTCCGGTCCCGACGGTGGCCGTGGTCGGCCGCCCCAACGTGGGCAAGTCGACCTTGGTCAACCGCATCCTGGGCCGCCGCGCCGCGGTGGTGCAGGACGAGCCGGGCGTGACCCGCGACCGCGTGGCGTACGACGCCGAGTGGGCCGGGCGCGAGTTCAGCCTGGTCGACACCGGCGGCTGGGACCCGGACGCCGAGGGCATGGCGAGGTCCATCGCCCTCCAGGCCGAGCTGGCGATGCGCACCGCGGACGTGATCGTGTTCGTGGTCGACTCGCGCGTGGGCCCAACGGACGCCGACGAGGCGGCCGTGCGCATCCTGCGCTCGACCCGCAAGCCGGTGATCCTCGTGGCCAACAAGGCCGACTCGGAGCGCCAGGAGGCCGAGGTCCACGAGCTGTGGAGCCTGGGCCTGGGCGAGCCATTCCCGATCTCGGCCCTGCACGGCCGCAACTCGGGCGACCTGCTCGACAAGATCATCTGGGCGTTCCCCGAGGAGCCCACCGGGCAGCTCAAGGAGCGCGGCCCCCGCAAGGTGGCCCTCGTCGGCCGCCCGAACGTCGGCAAGTCGAGCCTCCTCAACCGCATCGCGGGCGAGGACCGCGCGGTCGTCGACAACGTCGCCGGCACCACGGTCGACCCGGTCGACTCCGTCGTGGAGATCGACGGCGAGGACTGGATCCTCGTCGACACCGCGGGCCTGCGCAAGCGCGTCAAGTTCGCCTCCGGCACCGAGTACTACGCGTCCCTGCGCACCGAGGCCGCCGTCGAGGCCGCCGAGGTCGCGCTGGTCCTCCTGGACGCCTCGGAGCCGATCAGCGAGCAGGACCAGCGGGTCCTGACGCAGGTCACCGAGTCCGGCCGCGCCATGGTCCTCGCCTTCAACAAGTGGGACCTCGTCGACGACGACCGCCGCTACTACCTCGAGAAAGAGATCGACCGCGAGCTCGGCCAGGTCTCCTGGGCGCCCCGCGTCAACGTCTCCGCGATGACCGGCCGCGCCGTCGAGAAGATCGCCCGCGCCCTCCGCGAAGCCCTCGAAGGCTGGGGCCAGCGCATCAGCACCGGCGAGCTCAACAAGTGGATCAGCGACCTCCAGGCCGCCACACCACACCCTGTCCGCGCGAACAAGGCCCCCAAGGTCATCTACGCGACCCAGGCCGCCGCCGAACCGCCGCGCTTCATCCTCTTCACGAACGCGCCGTTCGACAAGCAGTACCTGAAGTTCATCACCCGCAAGCTCCGCGAGGATTTCGGCTTCGTCGGCACGCCCATCGAACTGGTGGTCAAACCCCGCGAATCCCGCAAGAAGGACAAACGCAAATAGCCGGGCTCACACAGGGGGCCTCGCCTCAGAGGTCCCCGAGCCCATGAGCTAAAGTTGTCACCGCCGCAGACAACGCGGCAAAAAACGGGCTGTGGCGCAGCTTGGTAGCGCACTTGACTGGGGGTCAAGGGGTCGCAGGTTCAAGTCCTGTCAGCCCGACCGGCGAAATCGCAGGTCAAACCCGGTTCTCCTATTGCAGGGGGACCGGGTTTTCCGTGTCCTGTTGCAGTTTTTGTTGCTCAGACGGATCGGTACGATCCAGCATGAAGTCATATGGGCTATCACGGAATGACGGCAGCATTCGTACCTGAAGTTCACTCGAAACGGTGATGAGTCAAGGGGCCGCAGGTTCAAGCCCGGTGATGACCTGACCGAACACAAGCCCGACCACGCCAGCAAACCGCAAGCTGGCTGCGCGGGCCCCCGTGAACGGCGGCGCTGTCGCGGCCTCGGACGGGGGCATCCGATTCGGAGAGTACGCCGAGCGGTACTGGCTGCCGAACCACCGCATCGAAGCGTCTACACGCGAGGGCTACACCTGTGCCCTCCGCGCCCACATCATGCCGTTCTTCGGCCACTGCCCGCTGGCCTACATCGTGCCGACCGCGATCAAGCAGTGACAGACCACGCTGAAGCACCTCGGACTCTCAGCGGCGAACCGCCGGCTCACCGCCGCCGTCGACGACGAGCTCATCGCTTCCAACCCCTGCCACCGGGTCAAGACTGATCCCGTCCCCTCCCGGTCGGTCCGCCTGATCACCCCGGCCGAACTCGACGCGTTCCTCGAGGCCCTCCCCGCAGGGACGCCGCGCCTGCTCGTCGAATGCGCGATCGAGACCGGCATACGCTGGGGCGAGCTGACCGAACTGCGCGTGGGGGACTTCGACCGCGCCACCGGTGTGTTCACTCTCGCCCGCGCCGTCGTCTGCCTCACCGCACGCAACCAACCGGACGGCCAGCCCTTCCACGTGGAGGCCCACCCCAAAGGCCGGGAGCTGCGGCACGTCAGAGTCGACAAGGCCTTCGCCGGAAAGATCGCCGCCCACATCGAGTCCCGCCGCCTCGGGGACGAAGACCTGCTGTTCCCTTTCGAGCACTTGGACCCGCCCGCGAAGACGCCGGTGCTCGGTGCAGCACCGGGCACCTTCGGCTATACCCGGCCCGGACGCCAAGGGCCGCATCCACGCCCACGGCACCCTCACCGCCTACACCGACGGCAAATGCCGGTGCCAGCACTGCCGGGCCGCGATGAGCGAATACCGGTCCCGGCGCCGCCGCACCGGTCAGGACCGGCCCCGTCCGCGCCGCAAAGTCAACACCGACGGCCACATTCCCAAGCGCTGGTTCACCGATCACTGCAACAAACCCGTCCTCAAACGGGCCAGCCTGCCCTCTGACACCCGCATGCACGGCCTCCGCCACGCCTACTCGTCCTGGCTCCTCGCCGGAGGCGCCGACCTCGCCACCGTCAAAGCGCACCTCGGCCACGCCTCCATCACCACCACCGAACGCTACCTCCACACCCTCGACAACGCCGACGAGACCGCCCTCACCGCCCTTGCCAAGACCCGTAGCAAAGGAGCCGAGTCCCCAGATCGCCGAACTGCAGGCAATGCTCAGGAAGCTCACAAACGGCGACGCTGACGCGGATGCCGAAAGTAGGAAGACGGTGAGTCCTCTTGACCCAAGAGCAACCGCTTTGGGAGCGGGGGTTCGCACATTAGCGCCGCCGTATTGGTGATCGTTTGTTCCCTAGCCGGAGCGGTAGCGGTCGGGAGCCCGCGATGGCATCGGCGCTCATCAACTACTTAGGGCATACGCCGATGAGGAGCGCACCCGGCTGATGACTGCACTCCTCGTCCAGGGTGACCTTCGTGGGGTGCCGGAAGGGCCTCTGGATCAGTTCAACATCGAATCAGAGGCCCGTTTTCACCGACTCCAGCTTCTGGAGGTCTGTCAGAGGGTCCAGCGTTGGTTGCTGCCGCCGTTGCAGGTCCAGAGGATGATCGGGGTGCCGTTGGCGGTGGCGGCCCCGTTGGCGTCCAGGCAGAGGCCGTTGTGGGCGTTCGTGATCGTGCCGTTGGAGTTGACGTTCCAGCGCTGGTTCGCGCCGCCGGTGCAGTCCCAGATCGCGGCCTTGGTGCCGTTCGCCGTGCCCCAGCCCGACGCCTCCAGGCACTTGCCGCTCACCCTCAGTTCACCGGCGGACGTGCGGGTGAACTGCTGGTTGGACCGCTGATTGCAGTCCCACAGCTGCGCCTGAGTACCGTTCGCCGTCGAGGCGTTAGGGATGTCCAGACAGCGGTTCGACGCCGCGCCCACGATCGGGGTCGACCCGGACGGTTGCGCATCGAGCCCGCTCATGATGGCGTTGACGATGCCCTGCTGGGTCACCGCGTTCGAGGACCGGTTGAACAGCCCGAACCCGTACTGGCCGTTGACACCATTGTCCCAGTAGATGGTTGCGGCCCCGTATTTCTTGGCCGTCGCGACCATGGTGCGTGCGAAGTCCTGGCGGTACCGGTTGTTCGCCGAGTCGTGCGAGGTCTTGTCGATCGAGCCGTACTCGCCGACGACGACCGGGTAACCGCGCGAGACGAACGCGTCGTAGGTCTTCTTCATCTGCGAGTCCATGTAGTCCTCCTGGCCCCAGGTGGACGTCTTGGAAGCGTTGGTGGCGTTCGGCCCCCACTGGGTGATGGTGCCGTTCTCCTCGCCGGCGAAGTCCCACGGAGCGTAGTAGTGGACGGAGATCATGATCCGTCGCTCACCGCTGGGAATGACGGAGCTGCGGTAGTTGTCGGTCGGGATCACGAAGCCGTAGTTGCCCGTGGTGTAGTCGATGTTCGTGTTCCAGCCGGGCACGAGGAGCCAGCGCGAACCGTTGTTCCCGCCGGTCTGGCGCACCGTGTCGACGAAGATCTGGTTGTAGGCGTTGATGTTCGAGTAGCAGGGCTGCGTCGGCGCGCCGTACTGCCCGTCGAAGTTCTCGTTCATCGACTCGAGGATGAGGCGCTGGTCGTAGTCGCGGAACCTCGTTGCGATCTGCTGCCACGCGCTCTTGTACTTGGCCTTGATCACGGTCTGGTTCGACGCGTCGCAGATCAGCCAGGCACTGCCGACGGTCTTGTAGCCGTCGCCGTGCATGTTGATCACGACGTGCATGCCCTGGTCGTAGGCGTAGTCGACGACCTGCTGGATCCTGTTGAGCCAGTTGGCGTTGATCGTGTAGTTCGGGCCGGACCCGATGTGGTTCAGATAGGACACCGGGATCCGGATCGTGTCGAACCCCGCCGCCTGCACGCTGTCGATCAGTGACTGCGTCACCGTCGGGTTGTTCCAGGCGGTCTCATTCGGGACGCCGTTGGTGTTGGCCTCCAGGCTGTTCCCGAGGTTCCAGCCCGCGCCCATGTCCGCGATGATCTGCGACGCGTTCCGTTGCGTCATCGTATCGGCCGATGCCGGGGACGACCAACCGGTGACCGATACGCCCACCGCCAGCATCACCGCGACCAGCGCGGCCCTGACTCTCATCTTCAGTGGACTCACTCGGAGCCCTCCTTTCTCGACTTCCCGTCTGATCGTGATGTTCGAACGTCATGTGCTGTGGTGCAGGCGTTTGCGAAGGCCGGCTACCGCCGTTCGAGTGCCCAGACTGTGTTCGCGTCCGCCGCTCCGGCGTTCCACGCGACCGAAGCGCCCGACCCGTAGAGGTAGCCGCGGCCGCTCTGCTTGTTGTCGATCCGGAATCCGCCGGAGACCGGTGCGATTGCCCAGAGCGTGTCGTCGCCCACGCGGGCGTCGCCCCAGATGACCTTGCCGTCCGGGTCGGTGTCGAGGTAGCCGCGGCCCTCCCGGACGTTGTCGATCGTCCAGTAGCCGGGCTGCTGCTCGGTGAGGGTCCACAATTGGTCGTCATAGGTGCTTCCCGGTTCCAGCGAGACCGCGCCGGCGGCGCCCGAGTCGAGATACCGGCCTGTGGCGACGTTGCGGAGCCGGTAGGTCTGGCCGCTGCGGGGGTCGGCGGCGTCCGCGGCGGGCTTGTAGGCGCGGAAGTAGTCGACGACCAGCTCCTTCGGCCGGGGGTCGTTGGGGTCGACCGTTCCGGTCCAGTCGGCGTGCTCGTAGATGCCCAGGTAGAACACCGCCGGATAGGTGAAGGACTGGTTGATGGTCCGCGTCAGGACGTTGTCGATGTAGAGCTTGAACTGGGTCGGGGTCCATTCCAGCGCGTAGATGTGCATCTCCGTGGTCATGTCGAATCCGACGCCGACCTGCTCGGTGTGGGTCGAGAGGTTCGGGTCCGACCACTTGAAGAGGTTCCAGTTGAACTTGCTCTTCCCGTGGATGCCCGCGTGCTCGACGACGTCGACCTCCCCGCGCTGCTCCCACGTGTCCTGCCGGCCGGTCAGCCAGAACGCGGTGTGGATGCCGCTCCTCGCGGAGCTCTTCGCGCGGATCTCGAAGTAGCCGTACTGCGGCGTGTACTTCATGTCGGTGGGGATCGAGTGGTCGAACGCGTTGTCCTTGTGCAGGTCCGTTCGCTGGCCGGTCTGGACGCTCGAGACCTTCATCGGGTTGCCGTTGTAGTACGTGGGCTGGTCGTCGTCGATGCGGAGCACGAGGGCGCCGTTGCGGAACCCGTATCGCGCTGCGGACCGTTCGACGGTGGTCCGGGACTCCAGGTATCTCGGGATCCAGAGGTTCGTGTCCAGGCTGCCGGTGTTGAACTCGTCGTGCCGGTCGAGGATCCAGCCTGGTTTCTCGAGCGGGTTCGGGGGCGTTTCGGCCGCGGACACGGGGGCTTCCAGGAATGCCGACAGGGCGAGGGCGCCACCGCCGGCCAACAGGCCGCGGCGGGCGAGTTTGACGCGTTCGGGATCGAAAGCCATGAGGTCTCCTTCGGGGGGATGTCCTGCATACGGAACGTGCAGACGGTGAGCGGATCGTTTCTGCCGCCGCCTCCGGGCAGGGCCGCGCAGATGCGGAGCGATCGCTGTGGAACTTCAGAATCAGAATGACAACGGTTCCAGAAACTGTCAATCTACATGTATCAATATTTAAGTCACGCTTTCATAACGCACGCATCGCTGGCGCGGTGTCAGCGGGGACGGACGGGCGTGGTGCCCCGAACGACGACCCGGGGTTCGAATTCGATCCTTCGACGGTCGCCGGAACCGGTCAGCGCCAGCTCCACCGAGGCGGCGCCCACCCGCGCCAAGGCAAGGTCCACACTGGTCAGACCCGGGGTGACGTCCTCGGCGCCCACGGCATCGTCGAACCCGGCGACGCCGATCTCGGCGCCAGGAGTGAGGCCCACGTCGCGCATCGCCGTCATCGCGCCGATGGCCATCGCGTCAGTGGCGGCGAGGATGACGTCGAGGTGCTCGGGCCGCCGCGCGATGAGGTCGGCGGCCGCGTCGTACCCGCCGTCCCGGGTCATCGGTGCGCGCGCGACGGCGCCGCGCTCGATCCGCATCCCGTGCCGCTCTGCGGCTTCGACGACGCCGTCCTCCCATCGGCGCGCGGCAGCCGAATCGCGGTCGGGCCGGATCAGGGCGGGCGAGCGGTAGCCCAGACGGAACAGTTCGTCGACGAGCGCCGACGCACCGCGCAGACGGGGGACGACCGCGGTGTCGAAGGGCAGTTCGTCGTCTCCGGCGATCACCACCCGGCCCCCCTCGTGCGTGTAGCGCGCGAGTTCATCCTCGAGGGACGACCGCGAGACGGTCGAGCCGCTGCGGGTGCCGGTCAGGATCATGGCGTGCGGCCTGAGACTGCGCATCATCCGCACGACCCGGATCTCGTCGTCGATGGCGTGGTCCGTCCCGGCGAAGGTGGCCACGAGCCCGGAGGCGCCCGCCTGCTCGATCACGCCGTGCACGATCTCGGCGTTGTAAGGGTCGCGGATGTCGGAGACGAGCACGGCCACCATCGCGGTCGCGCCTGTGGTCGTGGCTTGCGCCGACGCGTTCGGCCGGTAGCCCAGTCGACCGGCGGCGTCCAGGACGCGCGTGCGCATGTTCGACGACACGTACTGGGAGGCCGGGTCGAGCGCTCGGGAGGCCGAGGCCTTGGAGACCCCGGCGGCCTCGGCGACGTCACGGAGGGTGGCCGCCGACGGCCGGTTCGGTACGCCGGGGGACCGGTCGTCGGTGGCGGGGTCGGTGGTCACAATGACATCCTGGCACTGGGTGCATCCCAGGGTGCGCCGCCCCGTTCCTCGAGCACCTCCCGGTGTCGGTGAGCGCACACGGGGTCGTGTCCGACATTGGAGGATGAGTGCGGCGATCGTATCAGCGGGCAACGCTTCGTGACGTCGCGCAGGCGGCCGGAGTATCGCCCTCGACGGCCTCCCGAGTGCTCAACGGCGGTGATCTCCACGTGAGCGAGCGCCTTTCCGCGCGCGTCCTCGCGGTGGCGGAATCCCTCGGCTACGTCTCGAATCAGGCGGCTCGGGCGTTGCGGGGGCGGCGGACGGCAGTCGTCCTGCTCGCGAGCGATCCGAGGACCGCGTCCGTTGCCGCGATCGCCGCCGGGATGGAGGCGGCCGGCCGGGAGCGCGGCGCACTGGTCAGCATCACCGGGGCCGGAAGCGGCACCGCCGCGCACCGGACGGCGCTCGAGGTGCTGCGCGCATTGCGGCCCCGGGCGCTGGTCGTGACGAGTGCGAGCTTCGCTGATGTCCCGAAGGAGCTGGTCCTCCCTCAGCTCGAGCGCTTCCGCGAGGACGGGTGCGGTGTCGTCTTCATCGGCGAGCACGACACGCCGTTTCCGGCGGTCCGCTTCGACGACTTCGAATCCGGGAGGGTCGTCGGCCGCCATATGGGCGGCCTGGGCCGGCGCCGCGCCGCCGTCCTGACCACTCCGGGGCACCCGGCGCTCGACTGCCGCGCCGAAGGGTTCCTGCGGGGCTTGTCCGAGCGGGGCTTTGACCCGGGCTCGGTGGTCGTCGAGCACTGCGAGCTCAGCCGGGACGGCGGCAGAGAGGCGGCAGACCGGCTCGCGCAGCTGCACCCGCGGCCGGACCTCGTGCTCGCGGGCAACGACGTCCTCGCGATCGGCGCGATGAACGAGTTCAGGCGTCTGGGCTTCGATCTGCCGACCGACATCGCGGTGTCCGGAGTCGATGACATCCCGCTCGCGCGTGATGTCACTCCAGCGCTGACTACGGTGGCACTCCCCTTCGAGGAGGCCGGGAGGGCGGCTCTGGAAATGTCCCTCATGTCCGATGCTCCAGAAGACGTGGTGCTGCCCGGGCGGCTCATCGTCAGGTGCAGCGCGATGCTGGAGCATGTCGAAGACCGCTGAGTCGCGGGAGACTCCAATCGGGAGACCCGGTGGGAGCTACGGGGGAGAGGTCCTGCTCCGTACGGGAACGGCAATCCCGGTTGCAAAGCGCTGCAGCTTGACAGGTTCTGGAACCGTTGTCATCATGATTCGAGTCCATAGCCGGCTCATCGTCGGGGTGCTGCTTGCTCCATGCGCTCGCGGCCGACAGCGACATCTCGCCAAGGGAGACCGAAGTGCCCATCGCCAAGCGCGGAGCCGCTTCTCGGCCGCGAACACGGGTCAGTCTGCTCGCCGCCGGTGCCCTGCTCCTCTCGCTCCTATTCGCTCCGCACCCGGCGGCAGCTGCCGATGCCTTGAGCACGGTGCTGATCGATGAGCGCTTCGGCACCCAGACCGTGCCTGCGAACTTCGGCTTTCCGACCGGGGCCAGCGTCGGCGGCGGCGTCTTGAGAGTCACGGAGAACATGCGCAACTACACCACGTCGGTCAGCCGGTTCGACCCGTCGATCATGAGCGAGAAGACACTTGACCTGCGCTTCGACTGGAAGACCTCGATCGCCTCCGACGGGATGAAGACCGGCCTTGAGTTTCGCGACGACGCGGGACGCCTCGTCTTCGCGATCGCGGCGACCGGTTCGCAACTCCGTTACGGCCTCACCGGTCCCGACTCGAGTTCGGCCACAGCGCCCGACTCCCTCAATCCGACCTGGATCAAAACCGGCTTCGACCGCACCAAGTGGTACACCGTGGACCTGCACATGGACTTCACCCTCGGCCGGGTCCAGTACTCGATCGCCACCAAAGAGGCGTCGCCGCGGGTGATGGCCTCCGGTACCGGGGCCATCACGGGCGAGCGCCTGGCGAAGTTCGTGGCCTGCAACTATTACGGGACCGGGGTGCAGTCGATCGACAACTTCCGGCTCGCGCGGCCGGACCACGCCGCCGAAGGGGCTTTGGCCGGAACGTCGGTCTATGCCTTCGGCGACAGCATCGTATACGGCCACAGCTATTCGCGTGGGTTCGTGAACCTGGTGGCCGAACGCGAAGGCATGGCGCTGACCAAGTACGCGGTGAACGGTGCGACCGTGGGGCCGGTTTCGGGTCCCTCCTCCGGAAAGATCCTCACCCAGGTCCGGTCGGCAAGCTCGCAGGCCCCTGACGTCGTCGTCTTCGACGGCGGCACGAACGACGCGCTCACGCTCCATGAACTGGACGGTTACGAGATCGGCGCCGTCGGCGGCTCGTACGACCCCGGCAGCTTCGACACCGGCACCTTCGCCGGATCGTTCGAGGCGACCATCCACGCGATAAAGCAGAAGTGGCCGACCGCCAGCCTGGTTTACGTTCCCGTCCACAAGTTGGGTTCGCGCGACTGGGGCACCCAGCTCGCCCTGCGGGCGGTGACATTGGAGGCCGCTGAGAAGTGGGGTGTGGCCGTAGCCGACGTCTTCGCCGACGCGTCACTCGACACCCGCATCGAAAGCCACCGTGTCGCGTACACGTTCGACGGTCTTGTCGGCGGCTTCCCGGGCACTGGTGGCACGGGCACGCATCCGAACATCGCCGGCATGACCGAGTTCTACGTTCCTGTGCTCACCGCGCGACTGGCCGATCTCGCCCGGGCTGCGACGGAACGGAACTCGGGGACCTGAGTGTGCCCGGGCTGTCAGCGGCACGTCGTCGGGCCGGTCGATTCGCGCCAGATCACGTGCTGCAGAGGACGCGGGGCGGGCTCGAGTTCGCGACCGGAGATTGCTTTGACCAGGCTCAGCATGGCGTTGCGGCCCAGGCCCTCCAGGTTGAGCTCGACGCTGGTCAGGCCCGGCGGCAGGTACTGGCATGCCTCGTTGTTGTCCCAACCGGTGACGCTGACGTCGCCCGGAACGTCCAGGCCGCGCTCGACCAGGGCGCGGATCGCCCCCGAGGCCACGATGTCGTTGGCCGCGACGATGGCGGTGGGCATCTGCTCGTCCGACAGCGAGTGCACCGCGTCGTATCCCGACTTGCCCGACCAGTCGCCGTCGACGACACCGGCGGACTCCAGGCCCAGTCGCTCGACCGTCTCGAGGTAGGCGGCCTTCCTGGCCCGCGCCGAGGCGAACTGCAGGTTCCCCGCCACATGGAAGAACCGGCGGTGTCCGAACTCGACCAGGCCCTCCATGATGGCGACCAGCGGTGAGGCGTCGGCGAGTTCGCCGATGCCGCGCATCTGGTCGTCGAAGTCGGCCGCGACGACGATCGTCCCTCCTTGCGGCAGTTGGTCTCCGGCCCGGGGGGAGATCGGGGCCAGTGCCAGAACGCCCTCGACCTGCCCGGTCCCGACGATCTCGAGCATCCGCTCGGTCCTGGTCTCGACGTCGCCGATGACGCTGACGGCTTCGACGGAGAAGCCGGCTTCGTGGGCGGCCTCAGTGGCGCCGTGGAGCATCCGGGCGGGGTTGTAGAACATCGTCGGGAGCAGGACCGCCAGGCGACCGGTCCGGCGGGTCCTCATCGACCTGGCGACCAGGTTCGGGCGGTAGTTCAGCTCGCTGACGGCCGCGTCGATGCGCGAGAGCGTGTCCGGTTTCAGGCCGTTCCTGGAGCGCAGGTAGCGGGAGACGGTCTGGTGGGAGACGCCGGCCAGGCGCGCGACCTCCTTGATCGTCGGCCGCCTCGGTTCGGTGGAGCGCTCGGTCATCCGTTCGGGTTCCTCTCACTGATGCCGATGTTCATCTTGACACAAGGGTGATCGTTCACTATCTTAGGCTCAACCGCAAATAGTGAACGATCACTATTTCGAGACGCAAAGGAGCGCCGATGCCGGTCCCCGATCCCGCCCGCAGCACGGGCACCGCGAGCCCGCCGGAGGCGGGTCAATGAGCGCCACCGCCGAACTGCGCAATCTGGGCGGTCGCGGCTCGACCGCCAAGCGGCAGAACAAGGCGGCGTTCTGGTTCCTGCTGCCGTGGTTCCTGGGCCTGTTCGCGATCACGCTCGGCCCCATGGCCGCCTCGCTCGCGCTGAGTTTCACCGACTACAACCTGCTGCAGCCCGCGGAGTTCAACGGGCTGGAGAACTTCACCCGGATGCTCGGCGACGAGCGCCTGCACCAGTCCCTCGGCGTCACGTTCACCTACGTCCTCGTGTCCGTCCCGGTCCAGCTGGGGCTCGCGCTGGGCCTGGCCATCCTGCTGGACCGCGGCGTGCGGGGCCTGGCGTTCTACCGCTCGATGTTCTACCTGCCCTCGCTGCTGGGCGCCAGCGTCGCGATCGCGGTCCTGTGGCGCATGGTGTTCGGCGCTGACGGCCTGTTCAACGACGGCCTCGCACTCTTCGGAATCGAGGGGCGCGGCTGGATCTCCGAACCCGAGACCGCCCTGGGCACGCTGATCACCCTGAACGTGTGGACGTTCGGCTCGCCGATGGTGATCTTCCTGGCCGGCCTGCGGCAGATCCCGCGCATGTACTACGAGGCGGCCTCGGTCGACGGCGCGAGCCGCTGGCGCCAGTTCGCGTCGGTGACGCTGCCGCTCCTGACGCCGATCATCTTCTTCAACCTGGTCCTGCAGATCATCCACGCGTTCCAGTCGTTCACGCAGGCGTTCATCGTCTCCGGGGGCACCGGCGGCCCGGCCGACTCGACCCTGTTCTACACGCTGTACCTGTACCAGCGCGGGTTCGGGAACTTCGACATGGGCTACGCCTCGGCCCTGGCCTGGCTGCTGCTGCTCATCGTCGGCGCGTTCACCGCCATCAACTTCTGGGCTTCGAAGTATTGGGTCTTCTACAATGACTGACACCTTCGCCAAGACTGCCCCCGAGGCCACGCAGCCCGGACCGAATCCGGCCCCGACGCGACGGTCCCGGAGCGGCTTCCAACCGGTCCGCTCGATCATGAAGCACGCCTTGCTCATCCTATGCGTGCTGGTGATGCTCTATCCGGTGCTGTGGATGGTCGTCAGCTCGCTGCGGCCCAATGACGTCATCTTCCGGGACCCCAGCCTGCTGCTGAACGACCTCGAGACCGGGAACTACGCGGAGGGCTGGAACGCCTTCGCCGATCCGTTCAGCGTCTACCTGGTCAACTCCTCCATCGTGGTCCTGGGTGCGATCGTGGGCAACCTGGTCTCGTGCTCGATGGCGGCGTACGCCTTCGCCCGCCTGGAGTTCACCGCCAAGCGGTGGTGGTTCGCGATCATGCTGCTGACGATCATGCTGCCGATCCACGTCATCATCGTCCCGCAGTACGTGCTGTTCGCCCAGCTCGGTTGGGTCAACACCTTCCTGCCGCTCATCGTGCCGAAACTCCTGGCCACCGACGCGTTCTTCGTCTTCCTCATGGTCCAGTTCATCCGCGGCGTCCCCATCGAACTCGACGAGGCCGCCCGCATCGACGGCGCCGGCCATCCGCGGATCTTCGCCCAGATCATCCTGCCGCTCATGGTCCCCGCGCTCGCCACCACTGCGATCTTCACCTTCATCTGGACCTGGAACGACTTCTTCTCCCAGCTGATCTACCTGACCGACCCGGACATCTACACCGTCCCGCTGGCGCTGCGCGCCTTCGTCGACGCCCAGTCCGGCACGAACTGGGGCGCTGCGCTCGCCATGAGCGTGGTCTCACTCGTCCCGATCTTCCTGGTGTTCCTGTTCGGGCAGCGATTCCTGCTCAGGGGCATCGCCACCACCGGCGGCAAGTGAACCGCCGCAACCCTTCACCGCAACCCTTCACAAAGGAGCAATCCCATGCAACGCAGACTCATCTTCAAGGGACTCGGCGCCTCCGCCGTGGCCCTGCCCGGCCTGGCCGCCTGCGGCACCGGCGGTGGCGGCGACGTTGAACTGAGCGACGAGCCGGTCACGATCCGCATGACCTGGTGGGGCGCGGACACCCGCGCCGAACTGACCGACCAGGCCATCGCCGCGTTCCAGAAGGAGCACCCGAACATCACCGTCAAGGGCGAGTTCAAGGACTGGGCCGGGTACTGGGACGCCCTCGCGACCACCACCGCCGCGAACGACTCGCCCGACGTGATCCAGATGGACGAGCTCTACCTGGCCTCCTACGGCGACCGGGGCACCCTGCTCGACCTGGCCGACACGAGCGACTTCCTCGACACCTCGGGGTTCGAGGCGGCGACCCTCGAGACCGGGCAGATCGACGGCGCGCAGTACGCGATCCCGATCGGCGCGGGCATGCTCGCGAGCGTCGTCAATGCCGACCTCTTCGCCCAGTACGGCGTCGAACTGCCCGACGACACCACCTGGACCTGGGACGACTACGCCGCGATCGCCAACGAACTCACCGAGAAGAGCGGCGGGGCCATCAACGGCTCCGGCCTCACCGGCGGCACCGACGCGGGCAGCATCCGCTACTGGGCGCGACTGCACGGCAACGAGCTCTACGGCGAGAACGGCGACGTCACCCTCGACCCGGCGGTCCTGGCTTCGTTGTGGGAGTACAACCTGGGCCTGGCCGAGAGCGGCGGGATCGAGAGCGCCGCCCAATCCGTTGAGAGCCAGAGCGCCGGCATCGAAGGCGGCAGCCTCGCCACCGGCAAGATCGCCATGGGCTTCGGCTACAACACGCAGATCACGCCGCTGCTCGCCGCCAGCGGCGCCGACCTCAGACTGCTCCAGCTGCCCGGCAACGCCGAGGCCGCCGCGAACTTCATCAAGCCCTCGATGTACTGGGCGGTCTCCTCCCAGAGCGAGCACCCGGCCGAGGCCGCGACCCTCATCGACTTCCTCGTCAACCACGAGGCCGCCGCCGACATCCTCGGGACCGAGCGCGGGATTCCCGCCAACCCGGCCATGCGCGAGCACGTCGCGGCCGACCTCGACGAGGGCGGGCGGCTGGCCGTGGACTACATCGAGTCGGCCGCCGCAGGGCCCGCCGTGGTGGTCACCCCGCCCG
The DNA here is from genome assembly GCF_017592475.1 of Glycomyces niveus. Taxonomy (GTDB): domain Bacteria; phylum Actinomycetota; class Actinomycetes; order Mycobacteriales; family Micromonosporaceae; genus Glycomyces; species Glycomyces niveus. Next base: position 613,885 of record NZ_JAGFNP010000001.1, read on the forward strand.
GTGGCAGCGGCTTCGACCCGATGATCCAGCGCTACACCCAAGAGGTCATGTTCGGCGAGCGCACGCCGCAGGAAGCGGCCGAAGCCTTCATCGACGAACTCAAGTCCGAAATCGACGCCGCCGCCTGACCTGCGGCCCGAGTAGAGAAGAGCACCATGCCTGTCCCCAGACCCCCGCTTCGCTGCGGCATCATCGGCGCCGGCGGCATCGCACACGCCCATGCCCACGCCCTGACCGAACTCGGTGCCGAGCTGGCGGCCGTGGCCGAGATCGATCCGGCCAGCGCCGCGGCGTTCGCCGGTCGCTTCCCTGTCGGCGCCGTATACGGCGACGCCGAGACCATGCTGAAGCAGGAGCGGCTTGACCTGGCGCACATCTGCACGCCGCCGGGAACCCATGTGCCGCTGGCGATCGCGGCGATGCGGGCGGGGGTCCCGGCGCTTGTCGAGAAGCCGACCGCGCTGAGTCTGGCCGAGTTGGACGAGCTCGCCGAAGTCGAATCCGAGACCGGGGTGCCGGTGCTGACGGTGTTCCAGCACCGGTACGGTCCGGCTGCGATCCGGCTCCGGCGCCTGGTCGCCTCGGGTGTGCTCGGGCGGCCGCTGGTGGCGACCTGCGAGACGCTCTGGTACCGCGACGACGCCTACTTCGCGGTGCCGTGGCGGGGCCGGTGGGAGGTCGAAGGCGGGGGGCCGACCATGGGCCACGGCATTCACCAGTTCGACCTGCTCCTGTCGATCCTCGGCCCCTGGAGCGAGGTCACCGCGATGGCCGCCCGGCTGTCCCGGCCCACGAACACTGAGGACGTCTCGATGGCCTTGGCCCGCTTCGACAACGGCGCCATGGCGACCGTGGTGAACTCGGTCGTGTCGCCGCGGGAGACCTCCCGGCTCCGGTTCGACTTCGAGCACGCCACCGTCGAACTCGAGCACCTCTACGGCTACCGGCAGGCGCACTGGCGCTTCACCGCCGCGCCCGGGAGCGAAGACCTCGCCAGGTTGTGGTTCGCCGGAGACGAGCCCGATCCCGAGAGCGGCCACCGCCTCCAGATCGAGGCGGTCCTCGACGCGATCGCGGCCGGGACGGAACCGGGCGTCTCCCTCGCCGAGGCGCGCCGGACGCTGGAGTTCGCCGCCGCCACCTACGCTTCGGCCTTCCAGGGCCGCCCCGTCTCGGCCGGCGAGATCGCCGGCTCGGACCCGTTCAACCGCAGCATGGACGGCGGTGTCGTGCCGTGGGCGCCGATCAAGGAGACCTCCGCATGAGCCGCCTCGACATCCGCCACGACATCGACAGCGCGGTGACCGTCGGCGACGGCGAGACCGAGCTGTTCCGCTACGTCTACCGGCCCGACTCGCCGCAACTGGAGTCGCCCAAGCCGTACCTGCACCCGATCCGCACCCGCGCCGGTCACCTGGTGAGCCTGAACCGGCCTTGGGACCACGTGTGGCACAAGGGCATCGCCCTGTCGCTGCCGCATGTGGGGGAGGAGAACTTCTGGGGCGGGCCGACCTACGTCCACGGGCGGTTCTATGTGCAGCTGGAGAACAACGGCACCCAGCTGCATCGGCGGTTCACGCGCATGGAGCAGGTGGACGGGACTGCCGAACTGGTCCACGAACTGGACTGGAACACCCAGGACGGCTCGCCTTGGCTGACCGAGCGCCGCGCGCTGAGCGCGCGTCTGCTCTCATCCGAGGCCTGGATGCTGACCTTCGAAACCGTGCTCCGCAACGTCTCCGGTACGGACCTCGCGATCGGCTCCCCGACGACGAAGGGCCGCGAGAACGCCGGCTACGGCGGCCTGTTCTGGCGCGGCCCGCGCGCGTTCACGGGCGGCCGGCTCGTCACCGCCGAGGGCTCCGGTTCCGGCAACGACATGCGTGGCCAGCGCCACGAGTGGATGGGCTTCGCCGGACGCCACGACGACATCGACGCCACCTCGCTGGTGCTCATGGTCGACGACCCGTCGAACCCGCACCACCCGCCGCAGTGGTTCGCCCGGAGCGAGGAGTTCGCCTGCCTCAACCCCGCCCCGTTCTTCAGCGAGGAACTGACCATTCCGAATGGTGAAGCAGTCCGGTTCCGCTACGGCGTGGGCATTGCCGATGCGGACGCGGCAGCGGCGCAGGAATTGGCGGTGGCGGTGCGCAAGTCGCTATGAGGCGATGAAGCTCAAGACTGTATCGATAAAAACACGCGTTCGAGCAGATCTCCTGATGTGCAGCTGTGGCCGCTGCCCGGATGCATGCAGTGATTCGAATGAAAGACCAGGTGACAGCTGACATCGACTGAATCGGTTCGACGACGGAGAGGTGCTCGGGCTCGAGTTCTGCATTAATTTTACGGCCGCCAGGATTCCCGCAACGCCCTGCGGCGTTGCGGGCTAGAGCATGCCTTATTTCCGCTCTGAGCTCGCAAAACTCGTCCATTCCTGACATTGACAGGCTTGAGTTTTACGATATAACGTAGTTTTGAAAGATGGCCAAACAAATTGTGCGTCCGCGACCGCCCCCGGCCCGACGAGACCGCACCACCGGAAGGAAAAGAGATGCCTCCCGAGACCCGAAGGGCACCGGTCAAACGCCTGCTGCTCGGCATCGCCGCCGCATTCTGCATCGCCCTGGCGTCGACCCTCGTCACGGCCACCCCTGCCCAGGCTGCGAGCACCTGCAACAAGGGCGAGACCATCGCCATGGGCAAGTACTACGTCACCAACAACCTGTGGGGCAACGGCTCCGGCACCGGCTGGCAGTGCACATGGAACAACTGGCAGTCCGGGGACACCATCGGCTGGGGCACCTCCTGGGAGTGGAGCGGCTCGTCCTACTCGGTCAAGAGCTTCTCGAGCTCGGTTCTCGGCTGGCACTGGGGCTGGCAGCGTCCCGGCACCGAACTGCCGGTGCGGCTCAGCGACAACCGGAGCGTCGCGACGAGCTGGAACTACAGCGTGAACGCGTCGGGCACGATGAACGTCGCGTACGACCTGTGGCTGCACCCCCAGTCGAATCCGGACTGGTCGAACAACCCGACCGACGAGATCATGATCTGGCCCTACAAGATCGGCGGGGCCGGCCCCGCCGGCACCAGGCAGGCCACCGTCACCCTCGGCGGCGGCACCTGGGACCTGTACCGCGGCTGGATCGACGCGGGGAACGGCGTCGGATGGAACGTGTTCTCGTTCGTCCGAACCTCGAACACCAACTCCGTGAACTTCGACCTGCGCGACTTCACCGGCAACCTCGTGAACCGGGGCTGGATCAGCAGCAGCAAGTACCTCACCAGCGTCCAAGCCGGTACCGAGGTCTTCACCGGCAAGGGCCAGCTGGACACCAGCAGCTACTGGGTCGACGTGCGATAGCACCGCCGACCCGACCCGGTCCGCCGGGCTCGCCGCGCGCCGGTCCGGACCACTCATGCGACGAGTGGGGGGCCGTCTTGGCGCCGGCCGCCCACTCCATCGCGAACCTCCGTTCGCTCGAGCACTCCCTCAACCGCAGTACCACCGAAAGGACAGCGACGTGGCTACTCCCTCAACCGGATCGATCTTCCGGCGCCGATCACTGCTCAAGGCGGCCGGCCTCGGCGCGGCCGGCGCCGCGGGCCTACCCTTCGTCTCCGCGTGCAGCGACATCGAGACCAGCGGCGGCAGCACCCAGGTCACCGAAGGGTTCGACTTCCTGCCGCAGTACAAGGAATGGCCGCTCCCGGTCGAGCCCGACCTGGTGGGGGAACCGCCGAACCACCGGTCCGGATTCACCTCCTACCCCGAGCCGGCCCAGGCGATCCCCGCGCCCCCCGCGAACACCGGCACCTACCGGATCACCGTCCCGACCTGGCGCACACCCCCTCCCAGCGACGACCCCTACTTCGCGGCGGTCCAGGAAGCATGGGGCGGCACAGTCATCGAACTGGCCCACGCGGACGGCAACACCTACGCCGAGACCTCGAACCAGTGGATCCAGGCCGGCGAGTTCGGCGACGGCATCCACATGTTCAGCTGGATGCTCGGCGCCCACGCCGACTTCCGCGAGACGGTCGTCAACCGGTTCTACGACCTGACCGACATCCTCACCGGCGACATCTCCGACCGCTGGCCCCTGCTCGCCGGCCGGGTCACCGAAGCCTGGGGCCGATCGGTCTGGTCGAGGGACCCCGAGGACCCCGAGAGCGCCCGCCTCTACGGCATCCCGGGCAGCCTGGCAGGTGGTCCGCAGAACGGGATGTACGTCCGCACCGATCTGCTCGAGGCGGCGGACCTGGCCGTGCCCACCACTGTCGACGAAGTGCTCGAGGTCGCCCGCGCCTGGTCGGACGACCCGGCCGGCAGATGGGCGTTCTACGGCCTCGACTACCTCACGCCCCAGTGGTTCGGCCTAGCCTCCGGCAACGGCTGGGCCTGGATCGACGGGAAACTCGTCCACAACTGCGAGCGCGCTGAGTACACCGAATGGCTCGAGTTCCGGCGCACGGTCTGGGACGAGAAGCTCATCCACCCCGACGCCCCCACGGCCTCACTCGACCCCAAAGAGCTGCACAAGGCGGGAACGATCCTGTTCCACCAGGACGGCATGTCCTATTGGGGCGACTTCAACGGCGCCGTCACCAGAGGCGAGATCGAAGGCGCCGTGGTCCCGCTCGGCCCCGTCGCCGCCGCCGGGAGGGCTCCCGTGGTGTTCGGCGTGGCCGATGTCGAAGGCTGGCTGTTCCTCAGCAAGAGCCTCTCGACAGAACAGGTCGAGGAGATCCTGGACGTCGCCAACTTCTGCGCCGCGCCGTTCGGCACGATCGAGAACCAACTGCTCGACTACGGCATCGAGGGCGAGCACTTCGAGTTCGACGCCGACGGCGTCCCGCGGACGAACGAGCACGGCAGTGCGACCGTCGGCGACTACTACGGGATCTCGGGCAAGGTCCAGACCTTCCACACCGGCGACCCGGTACTCGTCCAGCAGCGGTTCGACTACGACGCCGCGGTTCTGGACCACCTCGAGAAGGACATCTTCGCAGGCGTCCGCGTCGAAGCCCCCGCGGCGTTCATCTCCGCGTCGCAGACGCTGAAGGACCAGGAGGCCGACGTGGTCTACGGGCGCTCCCAGATCGCTGACATCCCGGCCATGGTCGACACCTTCCTCAACAACGGAGGCGAGGACGCGCGAGCGTCCTTCACCGACGCCTACAAGGTCGTCAACGGAGGCTAAGGCAAAGGCGGGGGAGCGGCACGCGCCGCCGGACGCGGCCGCTCCCCTCTTCCCGTCCTCCTCCGAAAAGGATTCCTCATGGCAATGCAACGACGCACGTTCCTGCACCTGGGCGCGGCCGGAGCGCTGGGCGCCGGCGTATCGATCCTCGGTACCGCTCCGGCACACGCCGAACCCGCCCCTGCCAACCTGTTCGCCGTGGGGGTGCGCCGGTACGACTGGTACCGCGATACCCGCCCGGTCACCACCTACGTCTACTACCCGGCGGCCGGCACCGTCGGCGGCGCCCCGGTCGCGAACGCCCCGGTCGCCGACGGCGTCTTCCCCGTCTACGCCTACACCCACGGCCTGGGCGGCAACCCGGCGAACTCCACATTCGCCCCGGGCCTCGCCTCGGCAGGCTTCATCGTCCCGTCCCCGCACTTCCAGCACAGCCTGAACGACGTCAACAGCGGCAACACGTCCCGCGACGTCTCACAGGCGCTTACGAACACCCTCGCGCTCAACACCAGCGGGCCGCTCGCCGGACACATCCGCACCGACATCGGCGTCGGCGCTTGCGGCCACTCCATGGGCGGCATGACGACCCACGGCCTGCTCACCTCCTGGCCCGACAGCCGGATCATCTCCGCCAACCCGCAGTCGTGCCTCGACATGGGCACCCCCTCCAGCACCGTCAATGCCAAGGTCTTGTTCGTCCACGGCGACGAAGACCCGACGACCGCGTACTCCTCTGGCAGGCAGGCCTACAACGAGATCACCTGGCCGAAGGCGTTCCTCACCTTCCTCGGCGGCGGCCACAGCGACTTCTGGGACGAGCAGCGCTTCAGGAACACCGTCCGGAACTGGGCGCAATGGACGATGTACGGCGACACCGCGGCCCGAGACCGCCTGCCCGTCGACGCGGCCGGATCCAACACCAAGTGGGAAGCCGCGCTGGGCGGCGCCCCCGGCGGTTCGGGCGCCTTCCGGCTCGTCGCGCAGCACAGCGGGAAGTACGCCGACATCAACAGGGTCTCCACCAGCGCCGGCGCGCTGCTGCACCAGTGGTCGGGCACCGGCCGCACCAACCAGCAGTTCGAGTTCGTCGACACCGGTGACGGCCACTGCAAGATCAAGGCCCGCCACTCTGGCCTGGTCCTGCAGGTCGCGAACAACAGCAACGGCGCTGACATCACCCAGCAGGCCGACTCGGGCGCCCACAGCCAGCACTGGTGCCTGACCGACCACGGCGGCAACGTCGTCAGCATCATCAACCGCCAGTCCGGCCTCGCCATGGACGTGTGGGGCCACTCCAGCGCGGACGGCGTCCGCATCTCCCAGTACACCTACACCGGCAGCGCCAACCAGCGCTTCACCCGTCAACCGGTCTGACTCCAGCGAGCCAGGCGACTCCCTGTGCGGCCGGGCCACCCCCGGCCGCACAGGCGTGTCTTGAGCGCGAGGGCGCCGACAGCAAGCACTCCGTCATCCGGTTCTCCCAAGCCAGGGCCGGGGCCTTCGGCGCCAAAGGCGCCCGGATCCTCTCGGTCTCGCCCGGCAGCTTCGACACCGCCATAGGCCGACTTGAAGAGAAGAGCGGTTCCGGCGATCTCGTCGACCATGCCGCACTGCGGCGCTACGGCCGTCCCGAAGAGAACGCCGAAGTCCTCGCCTTCTGCGCGAGCGAACGACCGGGCTACCTCACCGGCACCGACATCCTGTGCGATGGCGGCGCCACCGCCGGACTCAGCCGCAAAGACCGCCTCGCCATGGCACGCGGCAAGCGCTAGGTGGAGGCCATCCATGCCGCGAAGGTTCGAGCCCAGACGTTCTCGGGCAACATGTCCGGGTAGATCAGGCCGGGTCCGATGAGGACGGCATCGATCATGGACTGTTCCCGTGAGCCCGCTTACCGGTAGTTCTTCGACTTCGCCGTGACGGTGTGGTCTCTGGTCGGGACCAGGGTGCCGTCAACGATGAGCACCGTCTCGGGCGCGTATCGCCTTCGGGGATGCAGGGCGAGCTTGGGTGCGAGGTCGTCGCTCATGGCGAACCGCACGAACCCGAGACGCCCCGGGACCGCGGGTGCGTCCGGGCCAGATTCGAATACAGATCCGGATGACGGTGGGCCGTAGGATGTCGGGCACCGCCATGCCCCGGCTCACCTCACCTTGCGATCGGACGAGAATGCATTCCACTGGCAGCCAAGATGTTCCCGCTGATCTCGCCCGGTGGGGGCTGCATGCCTTCGCCCTCGGCGCCCGGAGCACACCGCACTCGGTGGTGGCCATGGATGACAACGGCGCCCTGCTCTACCACGCCCGCCAAGGCATCACGCTCGGCAAGCTCGAAGCACACGGCATCACCGCTTCCCAAAGCCAGCTCGCACTCTTGCAGGCTTATGGCCTGGTCACCCTCGACGGCGACCGGGTCACCACCGCGTTCCCTGTGGTCGGGCCCGAAGTCCTCGACGCGCTGCGACCGCGCATACGTCAGCTCGCTGCTGACCTGGTGCCGCAGATCAGCAGCGCGGTCGACGCGATCTCTGCGGAATTGCGTCGAAGGGGCCATGCCGGACACGACTACACCGTGGTCTTCGGGCACGCGGTCGACGGCGTGCTCTGGGACCGGCTCCGAGCCCACGGCCTGGCGCCGACCACCGAACTCAGCATCGAACGCCCGTACTGGAACGGCGCCTTCTGGGCGATCTACCCGCCGATCACGGTCGCCGCCGGCGTGAATGAAAGCTCAGGGACCGAGGCGACACTGGTCATGGTCTGGACCGACACCACCTCCCGAGCCTTGTGGGACCTGGCCCGATCCGAAGCGGGACAGACGCTCACTGGCGACCCGACCGCCCAGACCGAGATCCCGGTCCTGGCCGCCGACGAGAGCGATGCCCTCCACCGCCACAGCATGAGCATCGCCGACACCATCGCACGGATACTTCGATCCGACCATCAGGCCCAGGCGCTGCTCGACGCGATCCCAGACGCGAACACGCACGAGAGCACGCTCATCCTGGCCCACGAACTCATCTGGGAGATCATGGAAGCACTCGTCGCAGCCGGGCACCTGCAACCCCCACCAGGCATGCGCGACCAGGACCCCACCGGACAGTCGCTGAGCGAGCAACTACTCCTGCGGCTTCACCCGCGAGACTGACGGTCAACGCGAAGCCCGCCAGCCCCCGCGGGATCAAGACCGCGCGCTGAGCACGAACGGCCTCGGCAGCATCAACAAGGCCACGACTCGCAAACTCCGTCCACACGCCGACATCCGGGACAACTCTTGGAGCGCACCTGCCAGCCGACCAGCGCGGGCACAAGGATAGCCGGACGGCTAGTGAAGTTGCAGCCTTGAGTTCCCACTCAGCGCCTTCGCTGCCAGGCAGCCCGCCGTACTGACCTGCCTACCACCCGAAGAGGGATAGTGAGCGTGAGCGACCCAAGCAGGCCTGAAAATGCCGACAAATATAAGGCTAGTATCACGGCGAATTAATTATTCTACTCATAGAATCGTCGAATACGCTTCTAGAATGTCATCGCTACTGCCCCGCCACGCCCTCGCCAGGCTGAACGAACGTCTCGACGCCTTCCGGATCGTGATCGTCGGCGGTCCCCGACAGGCCGGCAAGACCACCCTGCTCCGGCTGTTGCACCAGGAACGCGGCGGAACGTTCAACACCCTTGACGACGCCACCACCCTGCAGACGGTCCGGGCGGACCCGACGGGGTTCGCCGAGTTCGGGGCCACCCCGCGGATCATTGACGAGGTGCAGCGCGGCGGCGACGACCTGCTTATCGCGATCAAACGCCTCGTTGACCTGGACGACGCCGAGGGCCAATTCGTGCTGTCGGGCTCGACCCGGTTCCTGACCGTCCCGACCCTGTCTGAGTCTTTGGCGGGCCGAGCGGTCTTCATTGACCTGTGGCCCCTCAGCGCCGCCGAACGTACTCGCGCTGATATCGATGCGCCTGCCCTGCTCTTCGCACCCGATGAGCTGCGCGCCATGCCACTGGCCTCCACCTGGAAGCGGGCTGACTACTTCGACCTCGTGTGCGCCGGAGGCTACCCTGAAGCGGTGCGGATCGGTTCGGACCGGCTGCGAGCGGACTGGTTCGAAGGCTATGTCTCCACCGTCGTTCTTCGCGATGTCGCCGCGTTCGCCGATATCCGCCGCGCCGATCTCATTCCGCGGCTGCTGCGGCTCATCGCCGCCCGTAGCGGCTCGGGACTGGTCATGGCCGATCTGGCTCGCAGCCTCGAGCTCAACCACGCGACGGTTCGCGACTACCTCGGCTACCTCGACATCGTTTACCTGACTTCGAACCTGCCCCCGTGGTCGACCAACCTCACGTCGAAACTGGTCAAGACCCCCAAGGCCTACATCACCGACTCCGGCTTGGCCGCCGCGCTCCTCGGCGCCGAGGCCTCCGCGCTCGCCGCTCCTGGGCACGAGCTCGCCGGACCGTTGGTCGAGACCTTCGTGTTCACCGAGCTCACCCGCCAGCTGGCGACCAGCGAAGTCCGGGCCGAGCTGTCGTTTTTCCGAGACCGGGACGGCCGCGAGATCAACTTCGTCCTCGAACGACGCGACGGCACTGTCGTCGGCATCGAGGTCAAAGCCGCCGCGACTGTCCGCGACGATGCGTTCAAACATCTCCGGTGGATGAAGGAGCGACTGGGCGACCGCTTCAAAGCCGGATATGTGGTCTACCTCGGCGACCAGATCCGCCCCTTCGGTCCCGACCTGACGGCAGTGCCGCTCGCAGCGCTTTGGGCCGGAACGGCACTGTAGAAGATCAATCGCGCCACTCCCACTCGCCTCCGCTCGGCCGGCCGCGACCCATCGAGGACCTTCGAAGACCATCTCACCGGAGATCTCGGCCTTCCCATCACCGGTGATCGAGGCGGCGGCTGAAGCCGCGGCCAGCACCAGGCTCTTGCTTCCGCAGATCGGAGCCGGTACGTTGTTCAGCGAACCGGTTCGCCGTAGTGACACTGCTCGAAGTGTCGATGGGCGGCGGACTTCTCAATGTTGAGAGCGAGGCGAAAATGAACGTACGAGCACGGCGGGCCGCACGAATATGCAGTGTCATTGCGGCGGCCGCGATCATCCCCTTGACTGCGGTGCCCGCCGCAGGTCAGGAAGCGGGTGTCATCAGGGTCGATCTCGGGAAGACCACCGGAGACTTCCTCGGAGGGGCGTCGGGCACACTGTACGGCCTCTACGACGAGGGACTCCCTTCCGAGAACCTCATCGACGGCATCGATCTGACCACGGTCGCCACCAAGGCGCAGGACGGCCCGCAGCACCCGGGCGCAGACGCGCTCGAAGTCCTCGGCCCGGTGGTAGAGGCCTCGAGCGGCGACGTGTACATCTACATGACCGACGTCCACCGCGGCTTCCCCTACCAATGGCCGGGCGACACCCCGGAGGAGAAGCTCGACCTCTACATGGAGAAGATCCGACTGCAGGTCGAGCAGGTGGCCGCCTTGCCGGCGGAGCAGCAGGACAACGTCGTGTTCATGCCGTACAACGAGCCTGAAGGCAACATGTTCGGCACCGGCACCTGGAGCTACAACCGCGTCAGCTGGCTGAACGACCCGCAGTACTTCTTCGCGGCCTGGGACCGCGCCTACGCGGAGATCCGCTCGATCCTGCCTGAGGCGCGCATCGGCGGCCCGAACACCAGCACCCTCTACAACCAGGTCGAGGGCTTCCTGGCGCACACCGTCGCAGCCGGGACGGTGCCGGACGCGGTGGTGTGGCACGAGCTGTCCGCCCCCGCCATCATCAGGTCCAACGTGGACAAATATCGGGGATGGGAGGCCGAGCACTTCGCCGGCACGCCCTACGAGGGCACCCGACTGCCGATCAACATCACCGAGTACGCGTACAACTACCACACCTCCGTCCCCGGCCAGATGATCCAGTGGATCTCCGCCCTGGAGGACAAGAAGGTCTACGGCGACATCGCCTACTGGAACATCGACGGCAACCTCTCCGACTCGGCCGTGCAGGCCAACCGCGCCAACGGCCAGTGGTGGCTCCTGCACGCCTACAGCCAGATGCGCGGCGCACAGACCGTTGCGGTCACGCCGCCGCGGCCGGGCGTCAGCTACACGCTGCAAGGCGTCGCGGCCCTCGACACCGACAAGCGGCAGGCCCGCGTCCTGCTCGGCGGTGCGAGCGGGGCGTACACGCTCGCGCTCGACAACGTCCCCTCCGGGGTCTTCGGCCAGAACGTGCACGCGGTCGTGCGTGAGATCGGCTGGAGTGGCCAGCTCGGCGACTCCGCCCAACCCTCCACGGTGGCCGAAGTCGACCTGGCAGTCTCAGGCGGCACCGCCGAACTCGACTTCGGCTCCGGCGGACTGCCGGCGCTCAACGCCGAATCCGCCTACGAGGTCATCGTGACACCGAGCGTCGCTCCCGGCGATGCGGCCGTCCCGCGAACGGCATGGGAGTCGACGTACGAGGCGGAGAACGCCACCTTCACCGGCACGGGCCTGCAGCGCAATGGCCCCGAAGGTTCCCCTTCCGCCGTCGCGAAGTTCTACACCTCCGGCGGTTACAACGTCGGCGGGATGCGGACCGGCGCGAACAACGCGCTCGCGTTCAACGTCAGCGTCCCCCAGGACGGCGTCTACGATCTCAGCGTCTTCGCCAGCTCCCTCAACACCGATCCCGAAGTGCAGGCCCAGGGGCCGACGAACATGTTCCTGCGAGTCGACGGCGACGCCGCCACCGAGCAGGAGCTCTTCTTGACCCTCGGCTACAAGTGGGTGGTGTGGGACCACACCGACACCAAGGTCGAACTCACCGCCGGGGACCACGTCATCACCCTGGCCACCCGCAGCCTCGACGGAACCGGCGCCATCACCGGCGACGTCATCCTCGACAAGATCGACCTGTCGCTGCCCCGCCCGGGTCCCGCCGGCGACGTGTACGAGGCCGAGTTCGCCGAGCTCGACGGCGGCGCCGCCCCCACCTACGCGAGCACGCACCGCGGCTCCGGCCCGGGCGCTGCCGCCGTACCGGTCGGCGGCGAGGCGACGTTCTGGGTGTACTCCCCGGACGACGCGTCCGCCCTGCTCGACGTCGCCTCGCGCGGCGACCGCAAGGTCGAGCTCGAAGTCAACGGCCAGACCGTGAGCACCGGACAGGGCGGCATCGCCAACGCCTTCCTGCTCGGCGGCGTCAACCAGGTCACCGTCAAAGGCGCGCAAGGACTCGAGGTCGACCGACTCGCCGTGACGCCCTCCGGTGAGACCACCGGGGCCGTCTACGAAGCGGAGGACGGCACGCTCGCCGGAACCGCCAGTGCGGCCAGCCTGTCCCTCGCCTCCGGTGGAGCCGCGGTCACCGGCATCGGCGGCGATCCCGGCAACGGGAACACCCTGACGTTCGACGACGTCGAGGTGACGAAGGCCGGCGAGTACGCGCTGACCTTCCGGTACTCCAACGAGGAGCAATCGCCTTCGACGCATTACAACCCGGACCCGGTCGCACGGTACGCACTCGTGTCCATCAACGGCGCCGCCCCCGTCCGCGTGGTCTTCCCGCACTCGTTCCACGAGAACAACTTCTGGGAGCTGACCGTGCCGGTCGACCTCAAAGCCGGGGTCAACTCGATCGTCGTGCGCGGCGAGGAGAAACCGCAGTGGGACGGCACCACCTACGCCTCCGACACCTGGCCCGGCGTCCCGCTGCGATCGCAGTACGCGCCGAACCTCGACCGGATAGCCGTCACGCCGCTGTTCGAGGACATCGCCTGGCGCGAACTGCAGTCCTTCAACTACCCGGACCGCCTTGTCCGGCACGTGAACGGGAACGTCCGGCTGGAGCGGAACCCCGATCCCGAAGCCGACGCGCAGTTCCGGATGGTGCCCGGCCTCGCAGACGGCTCGGCCGGGTACGTGTCGTTCGAGTCGGTGAACCACCCGGGACACTACCTGCGGCACTCGTTCTTCGAACTCGTGCTCGCCCGCGACGACGGCACGGCGCTGTTCGACAGGGACGCCACCTTCAAGATGACCGAAGGCCTGGCCGATGAGTGGTGTACGTCGTTCCAGTCGTACAACTACCCCGCCCAGCACCTGCGCCACGCGGGCTTCGAACTGCAACTCGATCCGATCGAGTCGGAGATCGACCGCGCCGACGCCACCTTCTGCGTCACGGTCTGATCATCCCTTGTGGCGGCGGCCCGGGGAGCCCCCCCCCCCCACACAATGGGGGGCAAAACTCAGGGGCGACCCTACACTGGACCGGTTCGAGCGGGGAGCGGAAGGAGCAGCGTGGCCACGATCGGCGATGTAGCACGGGAAGCCGGGGTGTCGCGCAGCACCGTCTCCTCGGTCCTGACCGGCCGCAAGTACGTCAGCCCCGAGACCCGGGCCAAGGTCGACGCCGCGGTCGCCAAACTCCAGTTCTCGGTCAACGCCGGTGCGCGGGCGCTGGCGACCTCGCGGACCATGGCGCTGGGCGTGGTCGTCGGCTTCCACGAGGCCGAGTTCAGCCCGGCGCTCGCCACCTACCTCGTCGCCCTGTCCGACGCGGCGCGCGAGGAGGGCTACTCGGTCGTGCTGCTGACCGAACCCGACGGCGTCGAGGCGGTGCGACGGGCGATCTCCGGCCGCCAGGTCGACGGATTCGTCCTGCTGAACGTGGTCGACGAGGACCCGCGGCTCGAACCGATCAACCAGGCGCGCTACCCCGCGGTCCTGCTCGGGATGCCCCAGGACCCCCGCGGTGTCGACGCGGTCGACCTCGATTTCGCCGCTGGAGCCGCGATGCTGGTCGACCACCTCGCGGACGCGGGCCACCGCGAAGCGGTGTTCCTCAGATGGCCCGAAGAGCTGTACGACGCGGGCAGCACCTATGCGAACCGATTCGCGTCCTCGGCCTACGAGCGGGCCGAACGGCGCGGCCTCCGTCTCGTCCCGATCGCCGTGCCGGTAGGACCCGAGCAGGTGCGCGCGACCCTTCGCGACGTGCTCCGAAACCCCGAGAATCCGCACGCGCTGCTGATCCACAACGACGCCGCCGTCGCAATGCTCCCCTTCGCGCTCCACGACCTCGGGCTCGAAGTGCCCACCGACCGGAGCGTCGTGTCACTGCACGCGGCCGAGCTCGCGCGGCTCTACGTCCTGTCGTTCACCGCGGTCGAGTCCGAGCCCGTCGCCGTCTGCCAGACCGCGGTCGAGATGCTCGCCAAGCGGATCGCCTCGCCCGAGAGCCCCGCCCAGAAGCGGCTCATCGTGCCGCATCTGGAGTCGAAGGGCAGCGTCGGAACCGCCGCTTAGGGCCGTCCTCGGGAGGTACCTCACGCCCTCGAAGTCCCAGCTCACAAACCAGCGAACCGGTTCGCCTTGACGGCGGCCGACCGGTCTGGCATCATCGTCAGCGAACCGGTTCGCTGGCTATCGGAATCCCTCGAGCCAGCGAGTCACCGGCGGAACCGACTCGATGAAGAGGCCGATGAACATGACCAACCCGACACTTCGCCGGTGCGTCGCCGCCGGCGCCGTCCTGGCGATGGGCGCCCTCGCCGCCTGCTCCGGCGGCACGCCCGAACCTGGTGAGGACGGCAATGCGAGCGAAGGCTCGACGACCGCGGAGATCGCCTTCTGGGACCCCTACCCGCAGCACGCCGAGGGCTCGGCGTGGGACGCGCACGTCAAGTCCTGCGCACCTGAAGGATCGACGATCGTGCGCACCAGCGCGCCGCAGACCGACCTGTTCAACCAGCTCACGACCGCGGTGAAAGAGGGCGGCGCGCCTGACGTGGTGCTGCTCGACAACCCGATGATGCCCGAAGCCGTCGCCGCCGGCATGCTGGCGACCGCGGAGCAGGCGGGCATCGACACCAGCGGCGTGGACGAGAACCTGATGGGACCCGGCGTCGTCGACGGCACCGCCTACGGCGTCCCGTTCGGCTCCAACGCGCTCGGCCTGTACTACAACGCCGACCTGCTGGCCGGAGCCGGTGTCGACCCGGCATCGGTCACCGACTGGGACTCGCTGAATGCCGCGATGGCCCAGGTCGTCGCGGACGGCGGCAAGGGCATCACCTTCTCGGGCGTCGCCGGTGAAGAAGGCGTCTTCCAGTTCCTGCCCTGGTTCTGGGGCGCCGGAGCCGACCTGTCGGACATCTCCTCGGACGAGGCCGTCGCGGCCGGCCAGCTGCTCTCCGACTGGATCGGCGAGGGCCTGGCCCCCAAGTCGGCGGCCACCGACAACCAGTCGGCGGCATGGGACCTGTTCCTCACCGGCGAGTACGCCTTCGCCGAGAACGGCTCATGGTTCGCCGCGGCCGCGGCCGAAGCCGACTTCGAGGTCGGCGTCATCCCGATCCCGACGAGGGACGGCGGCGTCGCACCGGTGCCGACCGGCGGCGAGTTCGCCGTGGCCCCGATCCAGTCCGAGAACGCCTCCGACCACTACGCGAACGCTGCCGCCGTCATCGCCTGCCTGTCCGAGGGCGAGGCCGCGTTCCAGACCAACGAGACGCTCGGCTACCTCTCGGCCAAGCCCGATGTCCGCGCCGAGCAAGCGGCCCAGTCGCCGCTGTGGGAGCCGTGGGTCGCCGCGGTCGAGGGCGCCCAGGGCCGCACCACCGATCTCGGCAGCGAGTACGTCGACGCCTCCGCCTCGCTCTCCGGGGCGATCCAGGCGGCGCTCAACGCCGCGGGCGACCAGGCCGCCGTCGAGGCCGCTTTCCAGGACGCGGGCGGATTCTGACGGGCCGTGGGCCCCCCCCCCGGCGGGGCCGCCCACCCGCGGCCGGCTCTGGGGAAAACTCGAGATGGCACGCG
>NZ_JAGFNP010000001.1:629901-631939 GCF_017592475.1 Glycomyces niveus
GGCCGCCGGGGCGGCGGTTTCCCGGGCGGGGGGTGTATTGGGCGGGGCGGGCGGCCCGCCCCGGGGGGGGCCCCCCGACCGGCGACCGGATCGGAGCAATACTCGAATGACCACGCTCACCACAAGAACCGCAGCGGCGCCGACGACGCCCGCGCCCGAGACCGCGAAGCCGAAACGGCGCGGTGCCCACTGGGCGGCGATCGCGTTCGTCATCCCGCTGGTGCTCTACCTCCTCCTCTTCTACGCCTACCCGCTCGTCCAGAACTTGACGATGAGCCTGCACCGTTTCGACCGCGGCACCTTCATCAGCGGCGGCGCCCCGTTCGTCGGCCTCGAGATCTACCGAGCCGTGTTCGCGCACCCGCAGTTCTGGACGATCGTGTGGCAGACGACGGTGTTCACCGCCGTCTCGCTCGCCTTCCAATACCTGATCGGGCTGACGATCGCGGTGTTCTTCCACCGCGGCGGGTTCCGGCTCGCCGCGCCGCTCCGCGGCATGTTCCTCGTCCCGTGGCTCCTGCCCGTCATCGTCTCGGGCACCACCTGGCAGTGGATGATGAACCCGGACGCCGGGCTCCTCAACTCGTTCCTCGGCCTGTTCGGCGCCGATCCGGTGTGGTGGCTCAGCGCCGACAACGCCCTCATGTCCGTGGCGATCGCGAACATCTGGCTGGGCATCCCGTTCAACCTCGTGATCCTCTACTCGGGACTCCAGGGCATCCCGAAGGAGCTGTACGAGGCCGCGTCGATGGACGGCGCCACCCCCTGGCAGCAGTTCTGGCGCATCACCCTCCCGATGCTGCGACCGGTCACGCTCATCACGCTGCTCCTCGGCCTGGTGTACACACTCAAGGTCGTCGACATCATCTGGATCATGACGATGGGAACCGGCACGTCCCAGACGCTCGCCACCTGGGCGTACGGCATGTCGGTCGGCAAGGGGGCCTCAGGGGTCATCCGCTACTCCGAAGCCTCGGCGGTCGGGACGATACTGCTGCTGGCCGCACTCGCCTTCGGGTTGATCTACATCGCAGCCCAACGGAAGCAGGAGCACTGACATGTCTCGCACCTGGTGGAAGAATCCCATTGCGCTCGTCATGACCGCGCTCATGCTCTTCCCTCTCTATTGGATGCTCAACGTCTCGTTCACGAAACGCGAGAGCATTCGCGGCGGTGACCTCGCGCCGGTCGACTTCACCTTCGACCACTACGCCGTCGTCTTCCGCGACCAGCTGCCGTACCTCGGCACCAGCCTCGTGATCGGCGTCGGAACCGTGGTGCTCACCCTCGCGATAGCGGCACCGGCCTCCTTCGCGCTCGCCAGCATGGCCGTGCCCGGAGGCCGCTTCATCGGTTTCGCGCTGATCGTGGCGCAGATGGTTCCGGCCGTGGTCATGTCGCTCGGCCTGTACTCGATCTACAACACGGTCGGGTTGCTCGACACCCTTCCGGGCCTGATCCTGGCGGACTCCACGATCGCGGTCCCCTTCGCAGTCCTCCTCTTGACCGCGTTCATGGCGGGCATTCCCCGCGAGCTGCTCCAAGCGGCTCAGATCGACGGCGCCTCGCACTGGCGAACGTTCCGTTCGATCGTCCTGCCGGTCTCCCGGAACGCGATCATCACTTCGGCGCTGTTCGCGTTCCTGTGGGCATGGTCGGACTTCATCTTCGCCTCGACGCTCAACCGCGAGGGCGGCCTGCTCCGACCGATCACGATGGGGATCTACAACTACATCGGCGCCCAGAACCAGGAATGGGGCCCCATGATGGCGACCGCGGTGGTCGCTTCGATCCCGGCGGCGGTGCTGCTCGTGGTGGCACAGAAGTACGTGGCGGCCGGCGTGACGGCCGGCGCCGTCAAGAACTAGTGGAAACGAGTGACAACCTGATGAACGCCTTCGAGTCCACTGCGGACGCCATCACCTGGCGCGGCGACGGCGAGACGCTCGTCGTGCAGGCCTGGGGCCGCGATTCGCTGCGCGTGCGGAGCACCCGCGCGGGGGAGGTGCTCGACACCGACTTCGCCCTCCTCGAACCC
>NZ_JAGFNP010000010.1 GCF_017592475.1 Glycomyces niveus
CGGCCCGGCCAAGGCCGCCGGGCCGCCGGGCCGCCGGGCCGCCGGGCCGCCGGGCCGCCGGGCCGCCGGGCCGCCGGGCCGCCGGGCCGCCGGGCAAACCCTTACCGCCACAGCCATCCACTAGCCCCCACCCACCACTAGAGGGGAAGAAAAGGTATGCGGCGATCGTCGCCGAGGGGTCCGACAAGATTCGGCCCGAATCGGGGCCGGCAGCTGAAAAGTCACCCGGACGGAGGGGCGAGTGCGCTCATGTTTCGCATTGCGCAGCAGTGAATGTTAGACGAAGTGCACGCTAACGCTTGCGGGTTCACCCGGCTGTAACGAAGATGTGACACATGAGCTCTAACCTCAGTCGCATATTGGACTCAGTGGACCCCTTCATCGGCACCGAACCGGCCGATCTGCCCGCGGCGCAGGGGCTGGCCGCCAGCTGGTGGTGGCCGAAAGCCCAGGTCGGGAACACCCACCCCGGCGCGTGCCACCCCCTCGGCATGGTCTCGGCCTGCGCCTGCTCCGGCGCCTACCCCACCGGCTACGGCCGCTACGGCATGTCGACGGAGGGCGCCCCCGCGCCCCTCTACGACGACTACCTCGCCAGCGGCTTCACCCACTTCCAGCAGTCCGGCACGGGCGCGATCCGCAAGTACTACAACTACTTCCGCGTCACCCCCATGATCGAGCCGCTCGACGCGCTCGGCACCCGCTGGAAGCTGCGGGACGAGACCGCCAAGCCCGGCTACTACGCCGCGACCCTCGAGAACGGCATCCGCTGCGAACTCACCGTCGGCGAGAAGACCGCCGTCCACCGCTACACCTTCCCCGAGGCGTCCTCGGCCCGCGTCGTGCTCGACTTCTCCTACGGCGGCCTCGCGATCGAGCACGGCACCACCGTCCCCCTCCGCGCCGGCCTCGAGAGCCTCGGACAGGGCTGCGCGCAGGGCACCGTCGTCATGGAGGGCATCCCTCTCTCGGTGTACATCGACTCGGACACGCCGAAGGCCTGGCGGCAGCTGGTCTGGTACGACCGCCGCCGCGTCGACGGCGGCACTCGCCTCGACTTCGACTACATCCGCCGCACCACGCTGCGCCCCTTCGGCCTCATGTTCATGGGCCCGGCCCGCGCGGGCACCACCGTCGAGATCCGGATGGGCTTCTCGATGCGCGGGACCGACCAGGCCCGCCGCAACCTCGAGCAGTGCCTGCCCGGCGGGTTCGAGCACGCCTTCGAGCGCGTCCGCTCCCAGACCCGCGGCGCGTGGGACGGGTACGGCTCGCAGGTCGAGGTGGACGGCGGCACTCCCGAGCGGCGCACTGTGTTCGCCACGAGCCTCTACCACTCGCTCATCAAGCCGTGCTTCGCCGAGGACGAGTCGCCGTTCTGGCCTTCCAAGGGCCCCTTCGTGTTCGACATCGCGACGATGTGGGACATGTACAAGACCCAGTTCCCGCTGCTCACCGCCCTCAACCCCGAGAAGGGCGCGGCGATGCTCGAGTCGCTGGTGCGCATCGCGGAGGAAGAGGGCAACCTGCCCATCGGCTACCGGATGGCGCGCGGCTCCGACCGGTTCTTCCGCCAGGCCTCGGCCCTCGCCCACACCGTCCTCGCCGACGGCTACCAGCTGGGGCTCGAAGGCCTCGAATGGGACTGGGCGCTCGTTCACATGCAGGACGACCTGCGGCGCGGCTACGGCGAGGACTTCGCCGAACGCGGCATCGTGCACCCCGTGAGCCACACCCTCGACCTGGCGACCGGCTACTGGTGCACCGCGATCGTCGCCCGCGGCCTCGGCGACCACAAGCTCGCCGACGAGCTGGAGGCGAAGTCGCGGGGTTGGACCAACGCGTTCGGCCTCGACGGGCTGCTGCGCGACTCGAGCTTCTACGAGGGCGGACGCTGGAACTACTCGTTCCGGCTCCTGCACGACATGGCCGCGCGCATCAGACTCGCCGGCGGCGACAAGGAGTTCACCGCGATCCTCGACCGGTTCTTCGGGTTCGGGGCCGCGCCGGTCACCCAGCTCGGCGTCCCGCCCTTCGGCCCCGAGTTCGCGATCGGCCAGGACCTCAACCGCTTCGAGGGCCTGAACAACGAACCGGACATGGAGGCCCCCTGGGCCTACCACTACGCCGGGCGGCCCGACCGCACCGCCGAGGTCGTGCACGCCGCGCTCGCCTACCAGTTCGGGACGGGCCGCGGCGGCCTGCCCGGCAACGACGACTCGGGGGCGCTCTCGTCCTGGTACGTGTGGGCGTCCCTCGGGCTCTTCCCCGTCGCGGGCCAGAACCTGTTCCTGGTCAACGCGCCCGCGTTCAAGGGCGCGTCGCTCCGCTTCGGCGGCAACGACTTCGATCTGGTGACGACCGGCCATGTGGAGTCCGGCATCGGCGAGGACGCCGCCGGGTCCGCGCCGCAGTACGTCCAGGCGGCCCGCTTCAACGGCAAGCCGCTCGACCACGGGTTCCTCACCGGCAACCAGCTGCACGGCGGCGGGCGGCTGGAGATCGAGCTCGGCCCCGAACCGTCCGACTGGGCGACGAAGACGCGCCCGCCGTCGGCCTCCGACCGGCCCGACCCCGCCCGCGGCGGGGCCCGACTCCAGGAGTTCCTACCGTGACCCAGCAGCCCCGCGGCCAGCACCAGCGCCGACCCGGCAAGGCGCCCGAACGGCGCCTCGTCATCGTGGTCCGCGCCGACCCGGTCATCTGCGGCCACGCCACCGAGGCGCGCGGCCTCGCCGAAGTCGCCCTCACCCGCGGCTTCGACGACGTGCGCATCGTGACCTGGCCGATCGAGGCGCTGCGGGCCGCGGGGCTGCCGCTCAAACCGCTCGACGAGCTCCTGCCCTATTCGGAGGGCATCACCGTCGAGCGGCCCGGCCCAGTCGGGGACTACCGCGTCCCCACCGGCCGCCACCTCCTCGGCCTCGCCGGGCGGCTGTTCGAGCTGTTCACCGACGGCGTGCCGACCGTGTGCATGTCGATGTACCTGACCCCGCACGCGAACGCGGTCGCCGAGGCCCTGCGCTCGGTGCGCGCCTCCGGGCTCGACGCGGACGTCACGACGATCGCCGAAGCGGTCGGCTCCGACATCACGAACGTGGTCCGCTCCTGCATCGCCGAGGGCGCGATCGGCGCGGCCGCGTCCCTGTTCACCGCCTACCTCTCGCACGACCGGTGCGTGGCCGTCTCGGCCTACACGCGGGAGCTCATCCTCGAATCCGCGGCGCAGGTCGACCTCGCGTGCGGAACCCGCTTCGCCGAGGAGGTCGCCGCCCGCGTCGAAGTCTCCTACCCCGCGGTGGACGCCGGCGCGTACCTCGACCTCGATCCGTCCGCAGTAGACACTGCATTGGCGGCGCGCGGCCTGACCAGGGACGGCTACGTGCTCTTCCTCTCCCGCGTCGCCGCCGCGAAGGGCGCCGACGACCTCATCAACGCCTACCGCGTCTCGGACGCCTCCCGCACCCACCGGCTCGTGATCGCCGGGAACGGCCCCGCGCACGCCGAGACCGTGGCCCTCGCCGGGGGCGACGAGCGCATCCTGTTCCTCACCGACGTGGGCGACGAGGAGAAGCCGCTGCTCATGAACGGCTGCGCCGCATACGCACTGCCGTCGAAGCCGCGCCCCGAGTTCGTCGAGACCTTCGGCATCGCCCTCGTGGAGAAGATGCTCGCGGGCGGCGGCCCCGTCATCACCACCAACACCGGAGGCATCCCCGAAGCCGTGGGCGACACCGCGATCGAGGTCCCCCACTCCGACCCGGCCGCTCTCGCCGCCGCGCTCGACCGCGCCCTCGCCATGCCCCCGGCCGAACGCGAGGCCGCCGCCGATCGCGCCCGCTCCTACGCGCTGCGCTTCGACCGCACCGCCGTCTTCGACAACCTCTTCTCAGGGCTCCTCGACAGCCCGTCCGGGCGCCCCGTCGACGCCCACGTCACTCTCAGCTGACCTGAGGAAACATGCCACGCCAGCGGCCCGGAACCCAGCTGGTGTGGGTGGGGTGCCTGAGGGCTTCTAGACGCTTTTGCACGCGAAGGTGTGTCGCGCTTGCCGTTGCGCGAAAAGCTGTGTCAGCCTGAACTCACGTGCGAATCGCACGTCGAAGAACCAATTGAATATGGCCGGTGGGCCGCCCCTTGTCCGCAAAAACAGCAGGCGGCCCACCTCCTCATCCAAGGAAGGCGAGCCTCCCATGGCAGAGTCCACCCTACGCGAAAACAGGCGTAGCGCAACTCATCAACTCGCGACGACCGTGAACCAAGCACGCATGCGCGTGCTCCTTCAACAGGCCTTCTACCGGCACGATCACCTCGGCCCCGGCGCACCGCTGCGCGAGATCACCGGACAGGGTGACGGCGACGGCTACTACGACTGGGCCGGACGACGGCTCTTCCTCATCGACGGCGAACCGGACCCGATGTGCCCGGGCGCGTACCGGTACCAGCACAACCCCGACTGCTGCGACCTCGAAGCACCCGACTCCGACCCGCGCAGCCCCCGCTACGAGCCGATGCACCTGCGCCACAAGGTGGGCGACACCTGGATCATCGACGCCAACCGCCCCTACGACCCGTTCGACCCCGGCCCGTACGGGTCGCGAGGCTGGTACAAGGACGAACGCACCGGCCGCCACCGCAGAGACGAAACCCCCGACCCCCTCCCCGCCGACGACTGGGTCCCACCGGCCGACGCCTGGTTCCCCGGCACCGCCGACTGGCCCGAACCCGAACCGACACCCACACGCACCGGCGATGGCCGGCGGGGCGACCGCGATCGCCCGGGCGACTCCTTCGGTCGCGGCGGTTCGGATCGGCCGCCACCATGGGGCTCGCGTGGCCGCCCGGTCCCCTCCGAACCCGATGAACCCGATGAACCCGAAGCGTCGCAACGTCCTTGGGGCGAGCGGAACGGACGGCCGAGCCCGTCGGCAGACACCAAGGCCAAACCCGCGCGGCGGCCCTGGGACCGCAGCGACGACGGCGACGGCCCCGGCGACGCGGGTTGGATCAGCGGATACGGCCGCGGCCAGAGCAACCAGCGAGAAGACAACGACCCCGGCGGTCACGGAGTGGACGGCCGGAACGGCACTGACACTACCGGCGAGTACCGGTTCTCGAAGCTCCGCGAAGACGCCTTCGACCGCTTCATCGCCAACTCCGCCGGGCTCCAAGCCGCCCACTTCGCGCCCCAGAAGCCCTACCTCCGCGAACGCGCCGCCTGGGTCCTCCACTGGCTCGCCTGGGTCCTCACCTGCGGCCTCATCGCCATGCCCGCACCACTCAACCAGCACCAGCACCACCCCGAACCGCATGCAGCGCATCCGATCCCGACACAACCCGGTCCCCGCACGCACGAGAGCAAGCCCGAGGCCGTCCGAGCGGAGGAGGTCCAGCCCGCCAACGACTTCCACAACGCAGCAACACCAGCCGCAGGCCCGTCAGGGCCGCAACCGGTCGAGGCGAGCGATCCGCCTCGGCCCGGCGCGGCGATCGCCGCCGCCATCGGCGGCGCCCGCGCCGCCCGCAAAGTCATCGCCGCCCGCGAGTCGCGTACGGAGCACGACCTCGCCCGAGCCGTCCGCAACAGCGCCAATCGAACCGACGGTGCAAACCACGGCCGACCCGCACCCGGGCACTGGCGCACCCGACCCCGCCAGAACCGCCCCCGCCCCTCGCCGCGTCCGCAGCCCGCCGCCTACATGACCGCATGGGAACAAGCCTTCGACAATTTCGACAGCCGCGGAACGTTGATCTTCGGAGGCGCGGCATGATTCCCGACCGCTACACCACCCGCCGCATCCGCGCCCGATACATCAAGGCGCTCAATGCGATCCCGCTCCCCGTCCGCCGCACCGACCCACCCGACCCGGCGCTGCCGATCGACCTCGCCGGACTCCCCATCCTCGCCACCCACACCATCGACGACCGAGCCGTCCGCTACTCGCTCGTGATGGGCCAGACCCGCCTCCGCCTGACCTTCAAAGACACCTGCCCGGCCCTCATCGGCCACATCATCAACCTCGAAACCGACAACCCGCGGCTCATCATCGCCGAGCCTCTCCAAACCGAATGGGCCCTCGCCAACGAAACAGCCCTCCTCCACCACGCCGCCAAGACCTGGCAGGTGAACACCAAGACCTGCCGCAACTAGCCGAAGAGCCAATGGGGTGCCACCGGGCGATGCCGGGTGGCACCCCTTTGAAGCGGCCCGTCGACGCCCACGTCCACAGCATCTGACCTGCTGATCCGCACCGCGCCCGAAGTCTCTCGAAAATCTTCGGATTCGCGGGCAACCTTCGGGCCGTCCGCGGCGACCACATGACGGTGCGGCAACCCGGCTCCGTCGCACCACATAAATGCGCACGACAGGGAAAGACCGCGTACGACAACGGCGGTCCCGGTTCATTGGTTCCGAACCGGCGCCCCCGGCCGTCCAGTTCCTGACGGCCGGGCCGACCGCCGTCGGCGCGGGCAAGGGGTGCCTGTAGACGACGACAGGTACGCAAGGGCTTTCCTGCCATGGTGAGTCACGGGCGCGGGCACCGGGGGTGCCCGCGCCCGCCCTGCATGCGGGCGACGATTCTGAAAGGAACGGTGCGATGGTCGGACTGCTAGACTCTCCGCCTCCCCGAATACGACCCCCGACCGGAGGCCCCCCGTTGGACGTCCCCGCCCAGCTGGAGGAAGACGCGTTCCGCGCCTTCTTCGAGCGGCACCACGCCGAGCTCGCGCGGTTCGCGTGGCTGCTCATCGGCGAGAGCGGGACGGCCGAGGACATCGCGGCGGACGCGATGCTCGCGGTGTGGCGGCAGTGGGACCAGGCCCGGCGGGCCCGGTCGCAGATCGCGTACGCGCGCGGCATCGTCGCCAACCTCGCGAAGACCCGCATCCGCGCCGCCGTGCGCGAACGGCGCCGCAACACCCTGTTCTGGCAGCGGCCCGGCGAGACGCACGACGGCCCCGACTCGGCCGCCGTCGTGGACGTGCGCGCCGCACTGGAGCGGCTGCCGCTGCGGCGGCGCGCATGCGTCGTCCTCCGGCACTCACTCGAACTCTCCGAACGCGAGACCGCCGACGCGCTCGGCATCTCGATCGGCACGGTCAAGAGCCAGACCTCGAAGGGGCTGGCGGAACTGCGGCGCATCCTCGGACCCCAGGAGGGATCGGCCTGGGCGACGATTCGGAAGGAGGGCCAGCAGTGAACGACGACATCAACGACCGGCTCCGGGTGACCGCGGAGGAGTACGAGCCGGACCGCGACCGCATGTGGGCACGCGTCGCCGACGGCATGCGCGAACCCCGAGTGCAGACCGAACCGGTGCGCACCGGCTGGCGGATCCCGCAGCTGGGGCTCGCGACCGGCGCGGCGCTCGCGCTCATCGGCGCGATCGTGTTCTTCGGGCAGTTCCTGGGCCTCGGCCCGGTGATCGGCCCCGACCCCGAACCTCCCCCGGCCGGTCCCGGTACCCGGTCAGAAGAGGCCACGGACCCCGCGACCAGCGCGGACGCCACTACCGGCGCGGCCGAGACGCCGACGTCGGAGGCAGAGGAGAGCGAGGAGACCGAAGCGACCGAGGAGGGTTCGAGCCCGGAGACCGAGGACGCCGCCCCCGAGTGGCTGTGGACCGACGGCTCGGTGGACGCGGCCAGCGGCGAATTCTGGTCGCAGGCGAACCTCACCGTCAAGAACGAGCAGCCGCTCGCCTCGGTGACCATCGAACTGCGAGTGGCCCAAGGCGACGGCATCGAGCACACGGGCTCGTGGACCACCGCGGACAGCTACTTCACGGCCGCGGCGGTGACCGAGGAGGACGGCTTCCTCGTCTACCGCTGGACCCTGCAGGACGGCAAGGTCCTCCCGGCCGGCGAATACCAGCTCGCGGGCCAGTTCAACCACGGTTCCGGCCCGCGCAGCGCCGACGAGGACCGCTACTCCTTCACGGCCGAGACCGAAGCCGGCGAGACCGGCGAAGTGGCGGGCGACTTCGAATGACCAAGTCGCCCTGAGACTCCCGCCGCGTCTGACCAGCGCGGCAACCCCAGAGCGAGAACGGGGACCGAGCCTGAGGCTCGGTCCCCGTTCCGGTTCCGTCAGAAGCTGATCAGCTCGAACGTGGTCGCGTACTTCGTGCCGAAGCGTTCGCCAGCTCCGGCCGCGAAGCCGGTGAGGAAGCCGCGGACGTAGGTCTCGGGGTCTTCGTCGGTGAGCGCCGAGATGTAGGCGCGGTGCTCGAGGAGGGAGGCGATGCCGGTCTCCATCGTGTCCGTGATGTCGACCGCATGCGTCGACAGGGGCGAGGCGGCGAGGGCGACCCAGCGGACGCCGCCCCACGGTTCGAGTCCTTGGTCGGCGAGCTCGGGGAAGATCCAGCGGTTGCCGGCGTCGTTGGCGGCGTCGAGCACCGATTCGCCGACCGCGCGGTGGTCGGCGCTGTTCCAGTGGCCGGGCATGAAGTGGTCGCGCCGGTTGAGGGTGATGACGAGTTCGGGCTTGTGGCGACGGATCGCGGCGGCGAGGTCGCGGCGCAGGGGCACACCGGATTCGATGACGCCGTCGCGGTGGTCGAGGAACTCGACGGAGGAGACGCCGACGACGGCCGCGGAGGCGCGCTGCTCGGCGTCGCGCACCGGCGCGCACTCCTCGGGCGACATGGTGTCGATCCCGGCTTCACCGCGGCTGACCATGAGGTACGCGACCTCGCGTCCGCCGCCGGTCCAGCGGGCGACGGCCGCGGCGGCGCCGTATTCCATGTCATCGGGGTGGGCCACGATGGCCAGTGCCTTCGTCCAGTCTTCAGGCATGGCAAGGAGTTCGCTCATGCCTCGATTATGACCCGGCGGGTCAGCAGGCGCAGGAGACGCCGCTCGAGGGGGCGGTGAGCGGGTCGGGCTTGCCGCGCTCGACGCCGGCGTCGGTGGCGACCGGGAGGCCTTCGCGCACCCAGTACTCGAAGCCGCCCATCATGTACTTGACCTGGTACCCGAGTTTCGCGAACTCGACGGCGGCCCGGTAGGCGCCGTTGCAGCCGGGACCCCAGCAGTAGA
The DNA here is from genome assembly GCF_017592475.1 of Glycomyces niveus. Taxonomy (GTDB): domain Bacteria; phylum Actinomycetota; class Actinomycetes; order Mycobacteriales; family Micromonosporaceae; genus Glycomyces; species Glycomyces niveus. Next base: position 9,046 of record NZ_JAGFNP010000010.1, read on the forward strand.
CGACGACCGGACGGGACTGGTCGATGAGTTCGGCTGCGCGCGAGGCGATCTCGTCGGTCGGCAAGTGCACGGCGCCGGGGACGCGGCCCTGGAACCAGGCGGCTTCGCCGCGGGTGTCGACGAGCGTGAAGCCGGGGTCGTCGAGCTCGGAGACGGCGTAGACGTCCGAGACGTCGGTGCTGTAGGCCATGAGCCCGGTGAAGTACGCGAGGGCGTCGGCGGGGGCGGCCGGGGCGACGCGCAGGACGGGGTTCTCGTTCGTTGCCATGCCCAGAATCTATGTGCCGGTACAAAGATACGAGCACTTGACACAAAGTCGGCCATGATGTGGGACCGGCCGCGCCGACGCGTGTTCCGACCCTGTTCGCGGGTACTCGCCGGCGGTAGCGTAGACCGCGGCGCCCCTCACGCCCCAAGCACGGCGCCGCCCCGGCGGCGCTTCCGATGAGAGAGGCATCATCCATGGCAACCACCGCACCCACCGTCGAACTCGCCCACGGCGCGGCCATGCCGCTGCTGGGCCTCGGCACGTGGCCGATGGACGACGCCGAGGCCGAACGCGTGATCGCCGAGGCGATCGGGCTCGGCTACCGGCTCGTCGACACGGCCGAGAACTACAAGAACGAACGCGGCGTCGGCCTGGGCCTCAAGGCCTCCGGCGCGGCCCGCGAGGACCTGTTCGTGACCTCCAAGTTCAACCGCGAGTGGCACGGCGTCGACCTGGCCGCCGAAGCCTGCGAACGCAGCCTCGACCGACTCGGCCTCGACTACCTCGACATGCTCCTCATCCACTGGCCGAACCCGCAGCACGGCAAGTACATCGAGGCCTGGGAGGGCCTGGTGCGGCTGCTGGAGACCGGGCGGGTCAAGGCCATCGGCACGTCGAACTTCAAGCCGGGCCACCTGGACCGGATCATCGAGGCCACCGGCGTGATCCCCGATGTCAACCAGATCCAGTTGAGCCCCTTGACGACTCGGCTCGAGGCGCGCGCATACCACAAGGAGCGCGGCATCGTGACCCAGTCGTGGTCGCCGATCGGCGGCCAGGGCGGCGAGGTGCGGAACGAGCCGAAGGTGCTGCAGCTGGCCGAGAAGTACGGGAAGACGCCCGTGCAGGTGGTGCTGCGCTGGCACCTGGACCTGGGACTCGCGGTGGTCCCGAAGTCGAGCGCCCCGGAGCGCCTGGCGCAGAACCTGGACGTCTTCGACTTCACGCTCGACCCCGATGACGTGATGGCCTTGTCGGCCCTCGACCAGGGGGAAGCGGCCGCGGCGGACTCGGACGAGTTCGGCCACTAGCCGATCGGGCTCCGGATTGGGGCCGCAGGCTCGAGTTCGGGTCCGGCCCCCGGGGTCGGGAGTGTCCGTGCGGCGCGCCCCCGATGACAAGGGTCGCCCGGGGGTACGACATTTTGCGGCGGGGGCCGCCTAGCCTTTGCGGAGGGGGGGCCCGCGCCGTTTTTTCTGGCCTTCGCCGCCTAGGCGTCCAGCAGGGTGAGCTCCATGCCGCGCACTCGGTCGGGGTTGGTGACGCCTTCCATCGCGATGATCTTGTCGCCTTCGACCGTGAAGACGAGGACGCGCGTCGGGGCGTCCGGCAGGGACGAGATGACGCCGATCTTGCCGTCGGCGAGGACGAGCTGCGCGCCGGTCGCCATGGCCGCGAAGGTCATCGCGCCGCCCGCGATCTGGGCCGCGCCGCGGATGATCTGGCCGACCTCGGCCGCGTCCGTGCGCAGCGTGATCTCGGGGTCGAGCACCGAGACCAGCGCCTCGAAGTCGCCGCCGCGCGCGGCCGCCAAGAACGCCTCGACCACCGTCCGCTGCTTCGAGACCTCCTTGCGCTGCGGCATGTCGGTCCCGCGCACCCGCGCCCGGGCGCGGCTCGCCAGCTTCCGCGCGGCCGTCGGGGTCCGGTCGACGATCTGGGCGATGTCGTCGAAGGGCACGCCGAACATGTCGTGAAGGACGAACGCCAGCCGCTCCGCGGGCTCCAGCGTCTCCAGGACCACCAGCAGGGCGAGGCTCACCGAGTCGGCGATGACCGCGGCCGACTCCGGGTCGGCCTCCACGTCCGCCGGTCCCGGGAGCGCGACCGGCTCCAGCTCGACCGTGCCGTCAAGCGAGGTGGGCATCGGCTGTTCGGCCCGGGACTTGCGGCGGCGCAGCTGGTCGAGACAGACCCGGCCGACCACGGTCGTGAGCCAGCCGCTCAGGTTCTCGATGCGCTCGGTGTCGCTGGCGGCCAGGCGGAACCATGCCTCCTGGACCGCGTCCTCGGCCTCGCCGGAGGAGCCGAGCATGCGGAACGCGACGGCCTCCAGCCGGGGCCGGTCGGTCTCGAATCGCTCCGCGAGCCACAGGTCGTCGTTCATGTGCTCCTCCTTCGACGGGTTGCCGACTCTATGACGCGTGCAGGCGGGCGAACGTGACCGTCCCATCCCGCACGACCGCCGCATTGTGATCCAGGACACGAGTATCGGTTCGTCGGTCACATCACCGCGCCGGGAGCCGTCATGCCGGTGAATCGAACGAAACGCCGAAGGAGCCCCGCCGTGGAAGCACGCATCGACTACTACTCGAACCCCATCGCCGCCAAATTCGCCAAGCACATCAACGCCGCCGGCCTCTCCCTCAAGAAGACGGGCCTGCCGGAGGAGATCCCCAACCTGGTCCTCATCCGGGCCAGCCAGATCAACGGCTGCGGCGTCTGCACCGACATGCACACCAAGGACGCCCTGCACGCCGGCGAGACCCCGGTCCGCGTCGCGATGGTCGCGGCCTGGCGCGACTCGGTCGTCTTCGACGAGGCCGAGCGGGCCGCGCTCGCCCTGACCGAGGCGGGGACCCGCCTCGCCGACGGCGCCGGCGTCCCTGACGACGTGTGGGACGACGCCGCGAAGCACTTCGACGGCGACCAGCTCGCCGGCCTCGTCTCGATCATCGCGCTCATCAACGCCTACAACCGGATGAACGCGATCCCGCGCATCCCCGGCGGCGACTACACCCCCGGCCAGTGGAGCTAGAAGACCGATCGGGGCCGCCGGCCGGGCGGCCCCGGAACCCGCTCAGTACTTCTTCGGCAGTGCCGGCAGGTTCGCGACCAGGGCCGGGTAGTCGCCGAACGCCGTCTCGACCTCAGCGGGGGTGAGCCCGTACCGCGACAGCGTGTACTCGTGCTTGCGCCGCCGCGTCGGCAGGTCGAGGAGGTATTCGAGGTTGTCGACCTCGGCTCTGCCCCATGGAAGGCCGAGCCGGTGGAACAGCGGCGGCACCTGGTTGCGGGCGTCTCCGGCCAGGTGCGGGTAGCCGACGTCGATCACGTTGTCGCCGCCGAGGCGCAGCCGCGATTCGCGCGCGGAGGCGATCGCCTCGGTCAGCATCGACAGGCACGTCTCGCCGAGCTCTTCGAGGTCGAGGCGGCGCCGGTACACCGACCACCCGACCTCCACAAGAGAGCAGTAGGAGCCCATGACGGTGACCGGGTCGCGGTGCGTCCATACGACCTTCGCGTCGGGGAAGATCTTGACGAGCGCGTCCATCGACCACAGGTGGCACGGGCTCTTCAGCACCCACCGCTTGCGCTCGCGCCCGAACTGGAGGATCTGCAGCGCCTGCTTGAAGTACCGGTAGTCCTCGGTGTAGTCGCGCTCGGCGCACCAGGCCCGGTAGCGCTTGAGCGGCCCGGTCATGTTCCACAGGAAGCTGTGGAAGGGCAGGAGGAACACGCACTCCTCGGGCCTGAGCGCGTCCATGGAATGGATGTCGGGGAAGACCGGCACGGCCTTGTTCATCGAGGCGACCCACTTCCGGGTCGCGGCGATCGAGGCGTCCCGCGTGGCCTGGTCGGCGTCGCCGGGGAGGGTGTCGAACAGCTCCCAGAACAGCGGGGCGCGGTTTCCCTCCGGTCCAGCGAGGAGGTTGTGCGCCAACGTGGTCGCGGTGCGCGGCAGGCCGGTGACGACGATCGGGGCGGTGATCGGCTCGGCCTCGATCTCGGGCCGGTCTGCGATCGCCTTCGCGACGCGCAGGCGGTTGGTGATGCGACGCTGCACGTCGCCGCGGATCGCGGTCCAGCCCAGGAACGAGGCCTCCTCCTCGTCGGCGTAGCAGCCGAGGATGAACCGGCAGTCCTCGATGTACTCGCGGTGCGGCGCGGCGGACGCGCCGGTCTGGGCCTCGGCGGCGGCGACCATCCGCTCGATCTCCGCGTCGACTTTGCCGCGGCGGCCGCGGACGAGGGGCGTGAAGAGGGCGTTCACGGCTTTGACGGTGAGGGTCGCGTGTCCCACGCGGATCTCCTTCGGCTTGTTCTCGCACGGCGGCAAGACAAATGGGGGTAAGAGACCCGTCGAGCATATGCGCCCGCTGTAACCGGGGCAATACAGTCGCTTCCTCGGAATCCTTCGCCGCCAACGGCTTCGCTTGCGGCGGGACCGCGACGCCGTCGGCGATGCGGAGCACGCGGTCGGCGAGGTGCTCGGCGACGGCCGGTTCGTGGGTGATGAGCAAGATCGTCAAGCCGCCCTTGGACTTGAGGCCCGCGAGGAGGTCGAGCACGCCTTTCCGGGTGATCGCGTCGAGCCCGGAGGTGATCTCGTCGCAGACGAGGACCTCGGGCTCGGCCGCGAGAGCACGCGCGAGCGCCGCCCGCTGAAGCTGGCCGCCGGAGAGCTTGTCACGGCGGCGGTCCGCAGTCTCGGCGGTGAGCCCGACCTCGGCGAGCAGCCGCTCAGCCTCGGCTCGGGCCGCCGCGGGTCGCAGACCGCGGAGGCGGACGGCGGTGCGCGCCACCTGGTCGAGGATGCCGCGATGCTCGTCGAAGGAGGCGCGGGCGTCCTGGAAGACGTACTGGACGCGGGCGCGTTCGGCGCGAGTGCGCCGCCTTCCGCGCACGGGCAAGGGCGCGCCGTCGAGGAGGAGTTCCCCGGCGGTCGCCTGCTGCAGCCCGGCCACGGTGCGAGCCAGGGTGGTCTTCCCGGACCCGGACGCGCCGAGCACGGCGAGGCATTCGCCCTGGCGCGCTTCGAAATCGACGCCGGGCAGAACCCGCGTGCGGCGGCTCCCGAGCGCGACCGCAAGTCCCCGGCCGACGATGCGAATCGGGGCCTCCGCATCGGCAGCCGGGGCGGGATCGGCATGTCGGGCGGCGAGAAGGCGGCGCATGTAGTCGCTGCGGAGGCCGGTGCCTACGCTCGAATCGGCGGTCTCCGGGGGCGCCGTCCCCGGAGTCGTCGCGTCGCCGCGGAACTCGACTCCATGCCCAGGCTCGTCCCCGAACTCCGGCTCGGGCTCCGGCTCGTCCCCGAACTCCGGCTCCGGCTCCGGCTCCGGCTCCGGCTCCGGCTCCGGCTCCGGCTCCGGCTCCGGCTCCGCGAGGATTTTCGCAGTCGGGCCGTGTTCGACGATGCGGCCCGCGTCGAGGACGAGCACGTCGTCGGCGACGGCTTCAACGAGTTCGAGGTCGTGGCTGAGGAGGATTACGGCGAGCCCGTTCGCGGCGGCGAGCCGCAGTTCGGCGGCGATCCGGTCCCGGTTGTCGAGGTCTTGGCCGGTAGTGGGCTCGTCGGCGACGAGGAGCTTCGCCTCGCACAGGAACGCTTGCGCAAGCACGAGCCGCTGCTGCTGACCGCCGGACAACTGGTGCGGGAAGCGCCGCAAGAAGCTCGGGTCATCAAGCCCGACCCGGCGCATCACCTCAGCGATCCGCTCGGCAGTCTCGGCCCGCGAAAGCAAGCGCCCACCAGCGCCAAGGCGCGAGCCCGCGCCCTTGTCCTCCGCGCCAACGGTATCGAAGGGATCGTGCGGGGTCGTCCCCGCGCTCGCCGACTCCCCATCCGAACCTTCGCGATTCGCGGCCTCTACCTGCGGAAATACCGGATTGTCAGACCCGTGTGGGAGTGTGGTCTTTTTCGGTTGGTCGGAGGCGGATGCGGGTGGGAAGGGGCACGCCCTACGCGACGCCGGCGGCGTCGCCGGCGCGGCCGTGCCGCCTATCCGCCCCGCCCTGGCAGCAGGCACCGTCGCGGCCGCAGGCGCCGCCCCGGCCCCGCCACCACCACGTGCATTCGCAATCTCAGTCAGGACGCCGCCGATGCGGCGGACCGGGTTGAGGACTGCCGCCGGGTGCTGAGGGAGATAGGCGCCGGAGACTTCGCCTGGGGCGCAGTGCAGGACGTCGACACCCGCGACCTCGACTGTGCCGGTCACAGCCACACCGCGTTTGACGGCGCCGAGGAGGGCCGAGCCGATCGTGGTCTTGCCGGAGCCCGAGGCGCCGACGATGGCGAGCACGCCTCCGGCGTCCACAGTGAACTCGATGTCCGAGACGAGGGTCTTCCCGGCCGCTTCGGCGCGCAGGCCGGTCACGTGCACGGTCATGCGGTGGCCTTTCGGGTGAGGAGCCGGTCGAACAGCAGGTTCAGGCCGACCGAGAGCGCGACCAGCAGCGCCGCGGGGAGCACGACGCCCCAGGGGGACAGGAAGATCCCGCCGCGGTTGAGGTCGACCATGACGGCCCAGTCGCTGGCCTCCGGCCCCGCGCCCACGCCGAGGAAGCTCGCGGCCGCGACGAGGTAGAAGGCGCCGACCAGGCGCACGCCGGCGTCGGCGGCGACCGTGGGAAGGATCGACCGGGCGATGTACCCGATCGAGGTGCGCCACCAGCTTTCGCCTTGCAGCCACATCGCTTCGACGGCGGGGCGGTGGGCGACTTCGAGGGCGGCGGCGCGCACGATGCGGGCGATGTCGGGGAGGTTGACGAGCGCCACGATGAGCACGAGCATCCAGGCCGTGGGCGGGGCGATCGAGGCGAGCAGGAGCATGAGGAGGAGTGAAGGCAGGGCGAGGAGGAGGTCGAAGGGGCGCATGAGGAGTTCGTCGAGCCAGCGGTGGCGGGTCGCGGCGGCGGCGAGGCCGATCGGGACGCCGACGAGGAACGCGAGGGCGGTCGCGGCGGCGGCGGTGACGACGATGCCCCAGCCGCCGTCGAGGATCCCGTCGAGGACGCTCGACCCGAGGTAGTCGGTGCCGGGCCAGGGCGCGGCGGGGTCGAACGGCTGGGTGCGGTCGCGTTCGGCGACCGGCAGGAACGGGCCGACGAGCGCGATCCCGAGCGGGAGGGCGAGGAGGACGGCGACCGCGATGCGGGCGAGGTGGAGGCGGGTCCTGCCGGGGTTGCGGGATTCGCGGGGCTCGGGGGTTTTGCAGCGATCCCGGGGTCGGGTGTGTCGGTGCTCGGGACCCCCCGATGTCAAGGGTCCCTGAGGGGTACGACATGCCTCGCCGGGCGAGGCGGCGGCAGTGCCTTCGCTGACCGAAGCGACGACAGCGCTTTCGCTCGCCGACCCGGCGGTGCCGCTTTCATCGGGCGGCGCCGCGGCGTCACTTGGTTCAGGGCTCATCGGGATACCTCCGCGTTCGGGGTCGCGGAGCGAACCGCGCGGGTTCGCGGTCGGCGCGCGTCAGCCGCGAAGCGGACCAGACGGGTCCGCGGTTCGCACGGGCCAGCCGCGAAGGGAACCGGACGGGTCCGCGGTCGGTGCGGGTCGGATCGCGTCGAGGGGCACCGCGGTTCTCGACGTGACGACGGCTGCCCCCGGTTCATCGGACGACCTCCATTCGCGGGGCGAGGCGGAAGGCGACCAGGTCGGCGGCGAGGTTCACAAGGACGGTGCTCGCGCCGAAGACGACCGCGATGCCTTGCACCACAGGGAGGTCTCGGGCGTTAACCGCGTCCACGAGCGCGGTGCCCAAGCCGGGGATGACGAAGACGCTTTCGACGACGATCACGCCGCCGAGCAGCCAGTCGGCGGTGCGCGCGATCTGGGCGACCGCCGGGGTGACCGCGTTCGGCAACGCGTGCGCGAAGACGACCCGCCGCTCCGAAATCCCCGCCCGGCGTGCGTGCGCGACGTACTCGGAGTCGAGCGCGTCGATCATCCCGGCGCGCACGAGCCGCGCGATCGAGCAGATCGGCCGGGCCAGCAGCACCAGCAAGGGCAGCACCAGGACCGCGGGCTCGGCCAGCAGCGACGGCACGCCCACGGCGGTGGGCGGTAGCCACGCGAGGCCGATCGCGAAGACGCTCACCAGCAGCACCGCGAGCGCGAACTCGGGCACCGAGTACAGGCCGACGGTGAACGTGGTGATGAGCCGGTCCGGCCAGCGGCCCTGCCGGCGGGCGGCGACGACGCCGAGGCCGATCGCCCAGGGCAGCAGCAGGATTAGCGTGAGCCCGGCGAGGACGAGCGTCGGCTGGACGGCGGTGGCGAGGAGGTCGGCGACGGGCCGTCCGGAGACGAGGGACGCGCCGAGGTCGCCGTTGAGGAGGCCGCCGAGCCAGCCGGCGAGCCGGGCGAGGGCGGGTTCGTCGAGGTGCATCTGCTCGCGGATCCGCTGGATGTTCGCGGGGTCGGGCTGGTCCCCGGCGAGGGCGACGGCCGCGTCGCCGGGGAGCAGCTCGACCAGTGCGAACGCGAGGACGGCCACGGCGACGACTTGCGCCGCGCCGAGGCCGATCCGCTTGGCCGCGTAAGCGAGCACTAGGCCATCCAGACCTTGTCGAAACGCGCCCAGTCGAGGGTGTTCGCGGGCGCCTGCGCGACGCCCTGCACGCCGGGCAGGGTGCCGACGATCCAGTCCGCGAAGCCCCAGATCAAGTAGCCGCCCTCGTCGTGGAGGCGCTGCTGGATCTCCTGGTAGAGCGTTTCGCGCTCGGCGTCGTCGGCGGTGGACTGGAGCTTGAGGTACAGCTCGTCGAAGTCGGCGTGGTGCCACTGGGTGAGGTTGGTGGGCGAGTCGGTGAGGAGCCGCTGCGAGATGTGGGAGGCGATGGGCATCGCGCCGGAGCGGTACGAGGCGATCTGGCCTTCGGTGAGCACGTCGGCCCAGTAGGTGTCGGCGTTGCGTTCGTTGATCTCGACCTCGACGCCGGCTTCGCGGATCTGCTCGGCGAAGATCTGGGCGGCTTCGGTGAAGCCGGAGCCGACGTCGGCGGTGTCGAGGGTGATCGAGGTGACGCCGGCGGCGGCGAGGAGCTGCGTGGCGGTCTCGAGGTCGCGTTCGCGCTGGGGGATGTCGGCGGCATAGTGCTCGAAGCCGAGGCCGTACAGGTCGTTGCCGATCTGGCCGCGCCCGGAGAGCACGGACTCGACGAGTTCGTCCCGGTCGCAGAGGAGGAACATCGCTTGGCGCACTTCGGGTTTGTCGAAGGGGGCGCGGTCGGTCTTCATGGCGAAGCCGAGCATGTTGGAGCCGGGGGACGCGATCAGGGTGACGGCGTCGTTGCCCTCGTTGGCGCGCGCGGTGGTCGCAGAGAGGTCGTGGGCGTATTCGACCTGGCCGCCGAGGAGGGCGTTGATGCGCGCGGACTCCTCGTCGGCGACGACGATCTGGAGGCGGTCGATGTTGGGCGCGCCGTCCCAGTAGTCGTCGAAGCGGGCGGCGGTGAACTCGCTGCCGGGAGTGAAGGACACGAACGTGAAGGGGCCGGAGCCGATCGGCGCGTCGAAGGTCTCGGCGCCTTCGGGGACGATGTAGGCGCCGAAGGCGGCGAGCGAGTTCGGGAATTCCGCGAGGGGGTATTTGAGGACGAACTCGACGGTCTGGTCGTCGAGCGCTTTGCTGGCGTCAAGGTCGATGGGGGCGAGGTCCTGCTTGGCTCGGAAGGTCTCGTCGGGGTTCGCGATGCGCCGGTAGCTGTAGAGGACGTCGGCGGCGCGCACGGGGCTGCCGTCGTGGAAGGTCGCTTGCCGGAGCTTGACGGTCCAGACGGTGAGGTCGGCGTCGGGCGTCCAGGATTCGGCGAGGCGGGGCACGGCGGCCATGTCGGCGCCGAGGTCGGCGAGTTTGTCGTAGACGGCTTTGGCGCGGGCGGCGTCGGCGAAGAGGTTGACGCGGTGCGGGTCGATGGTCTCGTCGGCGCCGCCGCCGGCGAAGGCGGCGCGGAGGGTGCCGCCGGTCGTCGGAGCGGTCGCGGCGGGGTCGGCGTCGCTGCTGCAGGCGGTGAGCGCGGCGCCGGAGGTGACGGCGAGGCCGGCGGCGCCGAGGACGGCGCGGCGGGACAGGTGCGGGCGGGGCGAAGGGCTGGACATCTGTTCGTTCCTTATCGGTTGCGGTGCAAGAGGTTCGCGCGGCGCTGCGCGTCGGAGGGCACTGAATCGGCGTGCGGGGCGGTCGGCAGCGGCGTATCGCCCTCTGGGGATCCGGGCGTCCCTGCGGGCTCGGTGTGCGGCACGGTTGCGGGCCGGAGGAGCGTGCCCGGGGCGGCCGCCTTCGACGGCGAGTCGCAGGGCGCGGCATCGGGGGACGCGGCGTCTGCGGTCATGCGGGCCGGGGAGTCGGTGCCGTGCGGCGCCACGCGCTTCGCCTCGGCGGCGGCCGGTTCGGCGCCCCCCGCGCCCACGGTGCGCTGCGGACCGGCCGCGGCCTCGAGCGACCGCGAACCGCGCATCGCGTTGACGGCCAAGGCGGAGCCGAACCCGAGGAGCGCGCAGCAGGCCCACGACGCCCAGGCGGCACCGTCGCCCGCGAGGTCGGCGACGAGGCCGACCGCGCTGGTGCCGATGGCCGCGACGACGCCCGAGAGGAGGTAGTAGACGCCGAAGTACGTTCCCGTGAGCCCTTGCGGCGCATAGCCGGGGATGAGTTCCATGACGAACGGCTGCGCGACCATGACCCCGATCGACAGCAGCAGCGCCGAGACGAGCACCGCCGCGAAATGCAGTCCGGGCGCGCTCGCGGGCAGCAGTATCGGCGGCACGAAGGCCGCGCCGATGAGCGCCATGCCGAGCGCGATCGCCCCCGCCCGGCTCAGGCGCCGCTGACACCATTCGGTGCTGCGCACCTGCAGCCCGAGCGTCGCCACCGTCGAAGCGCCGAACACCGCGGCGGTCGCCCACGCGGTGCCCGTCGAGTCCACGGCGGCCTTCGGCAGCAGCAGGTACAGCTGGTTCTGGAGGGCGAACAGCGCGGTCGTGGCGAGCGTGAACGCCATGAAGCCCCTGTCCCCGAACGCCTCCCGCCAGCCGCCGAGCACCGTCGTCCCGGACTTCGGCGCCCGGTGCGGCGGCAGCGACAGCATCTGCGCGACCGCCAGGCCCAGGAACACCAGCGCGGACGCCAGCGCCCCGAGCCGGAAGTCGATTACGACGAGCGCGCTGCCCACGAGCGGGCCGAGGCACATCCCGACGTTCGCGGACAAGTTGAACAGCGCGAACGCCTCAGCGCGCTTGTCGCCGGCCGCTTCGGCGACATAGGCGCGCACCGCCGGGTTGAACAGTGCCCCGGCGACGCCGCTGACGATCGTGCCCGCGATGGCCACCCCGAACGAGGGCGTGAGGGCGAACAGCCCGAACCCCAAGGCGCGCAAGAAGCATCCGGCGATGATGACGCCGCGCGGGCCGAGCCGGTCCGAAGCGGTGCCGCCGACCAGGTTGAGGCCCTGCTGGGCGAGGTTCCGCACCCCGAGCACGACCCCGATCGCGGCGAGCGACATCCCGGCCGAGGCTTCGAGGTGCACCGCGAGGTAGGGGATGACCATGTAGAAGCCGAGGTTGACGCCGAGCTGGTTCACCAGGAGAAGCCGCACGGGCAGCGGCTGGGCCGTGAAGGACCGGATGGTGCGCAAGGGACCTCGCCTGGGCGGTGGCGGCGCCGGGGAGCGCCGGGGGCAGTCGGTTTCGACAAAGATAACGGAACCCGTTTTCAATACACCGGGCGAAACCGCGGATGTGACCTGCCCCCGCCTATGCGATCATCGGCATACACGCACGTGACCTCGGAGGATGCCGGTGAAGACCCCAGGCGAAGACCAGAACCGCCGGCTCCTGCGCGCCCGCGACGCCATGGACCGCGACTTCGCCCAGCCCCTCGACGTCCCGGCGCTCGCCCGCGTCGCCCTCATGTCCCCCGCGCACTTCAGCCGCCGGTTCCGCGCCGCCTTCGGCGAGACCCCGCACCGCTACCTCCAGCGCCGCCGCATCGAACGCGCCTGCGCGATGCTCCGCGACACCACTGCCCCCGTCACCGAAATCTCGCTCGCAGTCGGCTTCGACAGCCTCGGTACCTTCAGCCGCACCTTCACCGCGATCATCGGCCGCTCCCCCACCCGGTACCGGGCCGACAGCGCCCCGATCAACGCGCCGAGCTGCTTCGTGCGGTCCTGGACCCGACCGAGCAGTTTCGGATAAGCGCACCGGGCCAAGGCCCCCCTAGGCTGGTGCCATGTTCACAGGCATCAGCATTCACACCGTGTTCGTCCTCGACCAGGAGGAGGCGATCGACTTCTACGTCGGCAAGCTCGGCTTCGAAGTCTCCTCGGACGTCGACCTCGGCTTCATGCGCTGGCTGACGGTCGCGCCGCCGAACCAGCCCGAGCGCAGCATCCTCCTCGAGGTCCCCGGCCCGCCCTCGCAGAGCGACGAGACGGCCGCGGTCATCCGCGACCTGCTCACCAAGGGCGCGCTCGGTTCGACCATCCTCACCACGGACGACTGCCGCGGCGACTACAAGCGCCTCAAGGACCTCGGCGTGGAGTTCACCGAGGAGCCGACAGAGCAGCCGTACGGCATCGACTGCGCGCTGCGCGACCCGTTCGGCAACCACATCCGCATCACCCAGCCGGGCGGCCCGGACGCCTGACGCGCGGCGCCGCCCGGGCGTCCCGCACGCTCGGGCGGCGAGGGTTCGCCCCCCGCTGCAGCGGGTATTCCCCGTGCGCATCCGTCTTGAGGAGGGGTCATGGACGAGAGCATGGAGCGGCAAGAGCGCATCGTCGTCGGCGTGGACGGGTCCGGGCCCTCGATCAAGGCCCTCGAATGGGCCATCGAGCAGGCACGCCGCACCGGCGCCAAGGTCGAGGCCGTGCAGGCCTGGGAAGTGCCGACCATGTACGGCAGCGGCATGATGGTCCTGCCCGGGGGCGAGGAGTTCGACAAGTCCGCGAGGGAGTCCCTCGAGGCGGCGGTCGACAACGCCCTCGGCGCGCAGCGGGACGTGGAGGTCGAGCACCACACCATCGGCGGCCACCCCGCCAAGTCGCTCATCGACATGGCGGAGGGCGCCGACCTGCTGGTGGTGGGCAGCCGCGGGCACGGCGGTTTCGTCGGGACCCTGATCGGGTCGGTGAGCCACTACTGCGTCAGCCACGCCAGCTGCCCGGTGGTGGTCGTCCGCGAAACGGACTGAACGGCGGGCCGGTTACTCCGTCGGGCGGTAACGGTATTCGCGCAGCAGCGAGCCGCCGCCCACCGCGCCCACGCCGAGCATCCGGCCCGTGAACCCGGTCGCCACCTCGGTCGAGAGGTAGCGGCCGTCGAGCCTGCCCAGCTCCACGAAGTCCTCGCCGTTCTTGACCGAGAGCACGATGTCGTCCGGTCCGATGGCCGTCAGGGTCTCGGCGTCCGGCTCGACCGCATCGATCCGCAGCACGAGCGGGCCTTCCGGCGCGGGCGCCGAACCGAGCAGGGCGGTGGCGCCGCTCAGCCGCGCTTCCGCGCGCACTTCACCGTTCTCGCAGGTCAGGCCGTACCAGTGGCGTTCATCGAGCCACAGGACGAAGCGGCCGGTGTCCTCGAACTCCGCTTCAGCGCTCCACCGCAGGTCGCGCACGCGGGTGCAGAGCAGCCCGGGCGAGCCGTCGCCCGGGTCGCGGAGGTTGAGGCCCTCGCCGGTGCGCTCGGCGACCGCGTCAGGCTCGCTCGACGCTGCGACCCAGCGCAGATCCCAAGCCTCCGAAGCGAAGTCGTCCACGAACGTCGTGTCGTCGGGGGTGAAGTCGTAGCGGTGCTCGTCGAACACGGGCCAGCCGTCGACCCAGTCGACGCCGGCCAGGAACGTCTCGCGGCCGAGCACGTGGAACTGCGGCGTGAATCCGCGCGGGCGCACCGCGAGGTAGACGGCCGCCCACTCGCCGGTGGCGGTCTGGACCAGGTCGGCGTGGCCGGTGTTCTGCACCGGGAGCGCCGTCGAGCGGTGCGAGAAGACCGGGTTCGAAGGGCAGGCCTCCCAAGGGCCCTCGGGGTGCTCGGCGCGCGCGAAGGTGACCGAGTGGCCGCGTTCGGTGCCGCCCTCGGCCAGCATCAGGTACCAGTGGTCGCCGACCCGGTGCATATGGGGCGCTTCGCAAGCGGCGAGTCCCGTGCCCTGCCAGACGAGGTACGGCTCGCCCTTCATCTCGCCGGTGTCCGGGTCGATCCGGGCCTGCAGGATGCCCTTGAGGTCGGAGCCGGCGACGCCGCCCGTCCAGGACAGGTAGCACTCGCCGTCGTCGCCCCAGCACAGGTCGGGGTCGATGCCGGCCGCTTCGCGCACGAACACCGGCTCGCTCCACTCCCCGGCCGGGTCCTCGGCGGAGACGATGAGCTGGCCGCGGGAGTCGTAGACGTTCGTGGTGACGTAGTAGAAGCGGCCGCCGTGGTGGCGCAGGGTCGGGCCGTAGATCCCGCCCGAGGCGGTGCCGCCGCCGGGGACGAACTGGCTGCGCCGGTCGAGGATGTTGCCGATCTGCTTCCAGTGCACGAGGTCGCGGCTGTGGAAGATCGGGGCGCCGGGGAAGTACTCGAAGCTGGAGTGGGCGAGGTAGTAGTCCTCGCCCACGCGGCAGATCGACGGGTCCGGGTGGAAGCCGGAGACGATCGGATGCTCGGCCCCGGACACGGCTTGACGGCTCACGCTGCTCCCCTTAGTCGGCACAGGGCACCAGACTAAGTTGTGTCGCCAAACTTTGTCAACCGCGCACAGCCCACCGCGCATGAGCGCCGCTCGCCTCCTGTTCGAATCCGGATTTTCGTCGGACCCCTATGGGACCCTGTCCTTTTTCACTGGTAGTGGCGAAGGTGGGACTGGGCGGGTACCCGGGGCCACCCGTATGCCCGCCCGGCGGCGGCATCACCGCACCTCACACCGCCGCGTGCTGCACACCCCACGTCCGCGCGTACCGGCCCGAGCGCTCGAGCAGCTCCTCATGCGTGCCCTGCTCGGTGATCCGCCCGTGCTCGAGCACCACGATCACGTCCGCGCGTCGGATCGTGCTGAGCCGGTGCGCCACCACCAGCGTCGTGCGCCCGCGCATCAGTGTCTCGAGCGCGCCCTGGATGTGCCGCTCCGACTCCGAGTCGAGCGCGCTCGTCGCCTCGTCCAGGAACAGGATCCGCGGATCGCGGATGAGCGCCCGCGCGATCGACAGGCGCTGGCGCTGCCCGCCCGAAAGCCGCGCGCCCCGCTCGCCGACCACGGTGTGCCACCCGTCCGCAAGGGCCTCGACGAAGTCGAGGGCGTTCGCGTCGCGCAGCGCCTGCCGCACCCGCTCGTCGTCGATCGGCCCGAGCCCGTACGTGATGTTGTCGCGCACCGAGCCCTCGAACAGGACCGAGTCCTGCGGCACCACCGAGACGTGCCGCCGCACCGACCGCATGTCCAGCGCCTCCATGTCCGCGCCGTCGAGCAGCACGGTGCCACTCTCGGGCCGGAGGAGGCCGAGCACGGTGTTCATCATCGTGGACTTGCCCGAACCGGAGGGCCCGACGAGCGCCACGGTCCTGCCCGCCGCGATCTCGAGGTCGACCGCATCGAGGGCGGGCGCGCCGCCGTCCGGGTACCGCACGGTGACGCCGCGCAGCTCGATCCGGCCCTCCACACTATCCACAGTGGGCTTGCCTTCGTTGTACTCGACGTCGGGGTCCTCGAGGACCTCCGCGATCGACCGCACCGACTCGGTGCCGCGCGCCGTGATCGGCACGAGGTTGAGCACCGAGCCGACCGCGCCGGTGAGCATCGAGAAGTAGGTGCCGAGCACCACGACCTGTCCGGCCGAGATGGGCGCCCACTCCAGCAGGGCGACCATGGCCGCGAGCAGCAGGCACCCGACCGACAAGAGCTGCATGGAGACCCAGCTCGCGGCCCCGAACTGGCTGTTGAGCACGTCGAGGCGCAGGCCGCGATGGCGCACCTCCTCGGCGACCTCCGAGACCCGCCCGGCGGCGACGTGCTCGAGCCCGTGCGCGCGGGTGATCGGCATGAGCGCGGCCATCTCGCCGACGCGCGCCGAGAACGCCTCCATCTCGCGCCGGAACTCCTGGTTGCGCTCCTGCGTGCGGCGGCGCAGGAACCACCAGACGCCGACACCGCACGGCAGCGAGAGCGCGAAGACCGGCAGGAACTGCGGCACCGTCAGCGCGGTCATGGTGATCGCGCCGGCGAAGACGAACACCGCGGAGAGGAACGGCCCGCCCGACTGGGCGAACATCATCTCCACGTTCTCGACGTCGCGCACGACCTTGCTCTGGATGATCGAGGCGTTCGAGCGGGAGTGGAACCCGATGGACAGGAGCTGGAGCCGCGCGGCGAGCGCGTTGCGGAAGTCGGCGCCGAGGGAGCGGATCGCGCCCATGTAGAGGCGCACGAACCACACGTGGGTGACGAGGTTCTGGAGGACGAGCACGCCCGCGCCGACGGCGAGCCAGCCGAGCGTGGAGAGCGGGCCGCCGTCGACGACGATGTCCACGGCCAGACCGGTGATGACCGGCATGAGCCAGAGGGGGCTGTCTTTGACGGCGAAGAAGAGGGTGGCGGCGATGAGGCGGCCCCGCTTGGGGCGCAGCGTCCGCGCGACCGAGGCGAGCGGACGTTTCCCGTCGAGGGTGATGGATTCCATTGCGGCAATGGCCCCATGTTCTATTCGTGGGTTCGGCTTGGGCGGCAACGGGTCCGAGATGGGGTCGGGAGACCGCCGCCGCGCGGTGCCCCGCGACGCACCGTAGCCGCGTGGAGTCACCGCCCTCGACCATAACCCCGGCCCCCGGAATCCGCCTCCGCTTTACCGGTACGTCACAGGCCGCCGCCCGAAGACGGCGGCCTGTCCCCTTCTGCCCAGGTCACGGGCGGTATAGGCGTTACGCGTAGGCGATCTCGGCGCGGCGCAGGCGGGCCTGCTTCGGCATGTTCCAGCCGACGATCGCGCTCACGCGGCCGTTCTCGGTGCAGCGCAGCACGAACCGGCCGTCGGCCGGGTCCCCTTCGACCACTTCGGTGTCGGCGTGCGGACCCGGTAGGCCGTACACCTGGATCTTCACGTCGAACTGGTCGGTCCAGAAGTACGGAACCGGCTCGTACGCGCCGGCCGCGCCGAGGATGCCGGCGGCGACGGCTCCGGCCTGCTCGGTGGCGTTCGTGCGGTTCTCGAGCCGCAGCGAGCGCCCGAGCCCGCGGTGATGCCAGCGCGCCACGTCCCCGACGGCCCAGATGCCTTCGGCGGCACGGCAGTGCGCGTCGCAGACGACGCCGTCCTCGACCCGGAGCCCGGACCCGGCGAGCCATTCGGTGGCCGGCATGGACCCGATCGAGACGACGACCGCGTCGGCCGGGAGCACTTCCCCGGTGGCGAGGCGGACCCCGCTGACGCTGCCGCCCGTTTCGACCAGGCCGTCGACGCCGACGCCGGGGCGCAGGTCGACGCCGCGTTCGGCGTGGAGCGCGGCGAGCGCTTTGGCGGTGTCGGCGCCGATCTGTTGCTCCATGGGCGCGGCCTGCGGGCCGACGAGCGTCACCGATCCGCAGCGTTTCGTTGCGGTGGCGGCGATCTCGGTGCCGAGGACGCCGTCGCCGACGACCACGAGGCGGCGAGAAGCGGTCAGTTCGGCCTGCAGTGCGAGCGCGTCTTCCATGGTGCGCAGCAGGTGCACGCCAGAGAGCCCGGCGGTGCCGGGGAGGGCGCGCGGCCGCACGCCGGTGGCGATGACGATCGCGTCGGCGGCGAGCTCGCGTTCACGGTCGGTCTTGACCTGGCGCTTCGCGGCGTCGAGGCTGACGGCGGCTTCGCCGAGCACGAGGTCGATGTCCAGTTCGGACAATGTCGTCTCGGATCGGAGCCTGGCCCGTTCGGGCACCCAGTCGCCGCTGAGGACCTGCTTGGAGAGCGGCGGCCGGTCGTACGGCAGGTGCGCCTCAGCGCCGAGGAGCGTGAGCCGGCCTTCGAAACCCTTGCGGCGCAGCGCCTCAGCCGTGGCGAGGCCCGCGGCCGACGCGCCGACGACGAGCACGCTCGCCGGCGCGTTCACGGCGTCTCGCTGAGCTCGATCGCGAGGGCCGGGCAGACGCCGGCGGCCTCGCGGACGGCGTCGAGCTGCTCGTCGCCGGGCGAGGGGTCGAGGAGGACGACGATGCCGTCCTCGTCGCGCTGGTCGAAGACGTCGGGTGCGGCCATGACGCAGGATCCTGCGCCGCAGCATTTGTCTTCGTAGACGGTGATCTTTATGGTGTGCTCCCTGGTGTTCCCGGGCCGCCGGCGGCGGCGTGGTGGGGGGCCTGCAGCAGGCCGACGATGGCGTCGACGAGCGCGTCCCCGGCTTCGCGCCAGGAGGAGCCGTAGACAGGCTCGCCCTTGGCGATCGCCGCCTCGCGGGCGGCGGGGGTGAGCACCATGAGCATCTGCACCATCTGGAACCGTTGCGCCGCCACCGCTTCGGGCAGGTCCGGCAGGTACCGGCTGATGCCTTCGACGGTGAGGTCGAGCGATTCGGCCCGCAGCGCTTCCTCTTCGAGGATGGCGCGCAGCCGGGGGTCGAACTGGACCTGGGCGGCGAAGCGCGCGAACCACGAGGGCCGACCGAGCGAGTCGTAGTGCTCGGTGACCGGCACGACCAGGCATGCGACCCAGTCGCGGAGGTCCTCGGAGTCCTTGATGGCGGCGTACATGCGGGCGCGCAGCGGCTCCATCGCCGTCACATGGCGGCGGACGATCTCGCGGATGAGGTCGGCCTTCGCGCCGAAGTGGTAGCCGACGGCGGCGTTGTTGCCCTGGCCGGCGGCTTCGCTGATCTGGCGGTTGGAGACGGCCTGAACGCCCTGCTCGGCGAACAGGCGCTCGGCGGCGGTGACGATGGCGTCGCGGGTGGCCGCGGCGCGTTCGGTGCGCTTGGTGCTCGTCGTGTTCATGTCACCATCTAACCGGGACGGCGACCAATCCCCCCACGAGCAGGCCCTCGACCTTCTCGAGGTCGCTCTCGGGGACGGCGAGCTCCAGGGTGGGGAGCTTGCGCAGCAGCACTTCGAGGGTGACTTGGAGTTCGGTGCGGGCGAGCGCCTGCCCGAGGCAGGAGTGGAGGCCGGCGCCGAAGGCCAAGTGCGGGTTGGGGGTGCGGGCGAGGTCCATCTCGGCGGCGTTGTCGAAGACGGCCTCGTCGCGGTTGGCGGCGGCCATGGAGCAGACCACGGTGGTCCCGGGCGCGATCGTCTCACCTGCGATCGCGATCTCCTGGTCGACGTAGCGGATCATGCCGAACCCGGCGTTGACGTCGAGGCGCAGCGCCTCTTCGACGGCGGGCCGCACGAGGGTCGGGTCGGCGAGCAGCGCCTCCCAGCGGCTGCGGTCGGCGAGCAGCATGGCGGTCATCTTGCCGATCATGTTGGCGGTGGTCTCGTGCCCGGCGACGAGGAGGCCCTGGCCGGTGGCGATGAGCGCGGCGTCGGGGAAGGGGAACTCGGGGTCGTTGGCGAGCTCCGAGAGGAGGTCGTCGCCGGGGTGCTCGCGCTTGGCGGCGACGTGGGCGGCGAGGTAGGCGGTGAACTCCGCTTGGGAGGCGCGCATCTCGTCGGCGGTGTACCGGTCGAGGTTGAGCATGGTGTCCGACCAGTACGAGAACTTGTCGCGGTCGGATTCGGGGACGCCGAGGATCTCGCAGATCACCCAGACCGGGAGCGGGAAGCCGAGGTCGGCCTTGAGGTCGGCGGGCGCGCCCTTGGCGGTCATCTCATTGACGAGTCGCTCGGCGGTCTCGGCGATGCGGGGGCGCAGGCGCGCCATCTGCTTGGCGGTGAACCACTTGTTGAGCTGGCGGCGCCACACGAGGTGGCCTTCGCCCGAGCCGGGCAGGACGGCGGCCATCTCGGAGTTGGTGAGCGCGTCGTACTCGCCCGCGGAGATGCGGGCGGCGTCTTCGCCGGTGCCGCTGCGCTCGAAGCGGGGGTCGGCGAGCAGGGCCTTGACGTCGTCGTAGCGGGTGAGCAGGCGGGCGGCGTCGCCGCTGGGGAAGGTCACGTGGGCGACGGGGCACTTGCCGCGCAGCTCGGCCCATGCGGCGGGCGGCTCCAGGGTGTGCTCGTTGGGAAGCGGGTATTTCAGCACTTCTGCGTGCTCTTGAACCATTGCGATGCCTCCTCGGCTTCGGCGACGATTTCGCCCTATTCAAGCGCGGCATCTCTCGTAAGTCAAGCACCTGACTTAAAATAGAGCGCACGGGAGTTCCTTTGACGTGGGTCACATCGGTTGACAGATATACCCCCTGGGGGTAAGAATACGGGCTATGGAGATACCCTAAGGGGGTATCATCGGAGCGGGAGGAACGCTATGAACACCGGAACACGCCTCGGCCTCTACGGCGGCGGTCTCGCGGTGCTGTTCGCAGCCGCATTCGGGACGGCCGCCGCGGTCGTCCCCGACGACGCCGCCGACGACTGGAACGAGCAGGCCGGCCACGACGGCGGCCACGGCGAGACCGAAGACGAAGGCCACGGAGGGCACGGCGGCGCCCAGCCCGTGCGCGGCCTCGCGATCGAGCAGGACGGCTACATCCTCGGCGAGATCGCCGCCCCGGCCGCGACCGGCACTCCCGGCGAACTCGCCTTCCAGATCAGCGACCCCGCGGGCGCGCCCCTCACCGAGTACACCGAGTCCCACGAGAAGGACCTGCACCTCATCGTGGTCCGCACCGACGGCACCCACTTCCGCCACGTGCACCCCGAACTCGCCGCCGACGGCACCTGGTCCCTCCCCTGGACCTGGGACGCCGCGGGCACCTACCGCGTCTACGCCGACTTCGTCCCCGGCGCCGCCGCCGACCTCGACGTGACCCTCACCCGCACCATCGAGGTCGCGGGCGACTTCGGCCCCGAGATCCCGGTCGAGCCGAGGCTGACGACCGAGGTCGACGGGTACACCGTGACCCTGAACGGCGACATCACCGCGGGCGCCTCCGCCGAGGTCACGGCCGAAGTGACACGCGACGGCGAGCCGGTGACCGCCATCGAGCCGTACCTGGGCGCGTTCGGTCACCTTGTGGCCCTTCGCGAAGGCGACCTCGCCTACCTCCACGTCCACCCCGAGGGCGAGGAACCGCAGGCGGGCGACCTGAGCGGCCCCACCGTCGCGTTCGCCACCGAGGTGCCCACCGCGGGTCGGTACTACCTGTACTTCGACTTCCAGGTCGAAGGCCGAGTCCACAGCGCCGCCTTCGTAGTGGACACCGCCGGCGAGACTCCGGACGCCGTCCCGACGGAACCCGCCGAGGACGATGCAGCCCCCACCGAACCCGAATCCACCCACGAAGACGACGGCCACGGCCACTGAGCCCCCGACCGAGAGAGGAAGGACGACCATGAGCACCGCTCTGCCCCCCGGGCCGATCGACCGCATCGAACTCGAGATCGGCGGCATGACCTGCGCCTCCTGCGCGATGCGGATCGAGAAGAAGCTCAATAAGGTCGAGGGCGTCACCGCCACCGTCAACTACGCCACCGAGAAGGCCCGCATCGAAGCCCCCGCAGGCATCGACCCGGCCGAGCTCATCGCCGTGGTCGAGAAGACCGGCTACACCGCCGCCCTCCCCCTGCCCCCCGAACCCGAGACGACCGAAGCGGACGACGACGAGCGCCCCGACCCCGAACTGGACTCGCTGCGCCAGCGACTCATCGGCTCGATCGTCCTCTCGGTCCCGGTCATCGCCATGTCGATGATCCCGGCCCTCCAGTTCGACTTCTGGCAGTGGGCGTCGCTGGCGCTCGCCTGGCCCGTCATCATCTGGGCGGCGTGGCCGTTCCACAAGGCCGCGTGGACGAACCTGCGCCACGGTGCGGCCACTATGGACACCCTGGTCTCGGTCGGGACGCTGGCCGCGTTCGCGTGGTCGCTGTACGCCCTGTTCTTCGGCACCGCCGGGACCCCGGGCATGACCCACCCGTTCGAGCTCACCGTCGAACCGAGCGACGGGGCCGCGAACATCTACCTCGAGGTCGCGGCCGGGGTCACCATGTTCATCCTCGCGGGCCGCTACTTCGAGAAGCGCTCGAAGCGCCGGGCCGGCGCGGCCCTGCGGGCGCTGCTTCACATGGGCGCCAAGGACGTCGCCGTGCTCCGCGACGGCGTCGAGACCCGCGTCCCGATCAAGGACCTCGCCGTCGGCGACGAGTTCGTGGTCCGCCCGGGCGAGAAGATCGCCACCGACGGCGTGATCGTCTCCGGCACCTCCGCCGTGGACGCCTCGATGCTCACGGGCGAATCGGTGCCCGTCGAGGTCGGCGCGGGCGACGCGGTCACCGGCGCCACGGTCAACGCGGGCGGACGCCTCGTCGTGCGCGCCACCGCGATCGGCTCGGACACGCAGCTCGCGCAGATGGCGAAGCTCGTCGAGGACGCCCAGTCCGGGAAGGCCGAGGTGCAGCGCCTGGCCGACAAGGTCTCGGGGATCTTCGTCCCGATCGTCATCGCCATCGCGGTCGCCACCCTGGCCTTCTGGCTCGGCGCGGGCTACCCGACGGCGGCCGCGTTCACCGCCGCGGTCGCGGTCCTGATCATCGCCTGCCCTTGCGCTCTCGGCCTGGCGACCCCGACCGCGCTGCTGGTCGGCACCGGCCGCGGCGCGCAGATGGGCGTGCTCATCAAGGGCCCCGAGGTGCTGGAGTCGACCCGCAAGGTCGACACGATCGTGCTCGACAAGACCGGCACGGTGACCACCGGCAAGATGACCCTGGTCGACGCCCTCCCCGAGGAAGGCGCCGACCGGGCCGAACTGCTCCGCCTCGCGGGAGCGCTCGAACACGCCTCGGAACACCCGGTGGCACAGGCGATCGCGAAGGCCGCGGCCGCCGAAGGCCGGCTCCCAGCCGTCGAGGACTTCAAGAACATCGAAGGCAAAGGCGTGCAGGGCATCGTCGAAGGCCACCTCACCGTGGTCGGCCGCGAATCGCTCCTCGCCGACTGGACCCTCGAACTGAGTCCCGAACTCGCCGAGGCGAAGGCGGAGGCCGAACGCGAGGGCAAGACCGCCGTCGCGGTCGGCTGGGACGGCGAGGCCCGCGGCGTCCTCATCGTCGCGGACACCGTGAAGCCCACCAGCGCCGAAGCGATCACCCAGTTCAAGGCCCTCGGCCTCACCCCGGTCCTGCTCACCGGCGACAACAAGGCCGTCGCCGAGCGCATCGCCGCCGAGGTCGGGATCGACGAGGTCATCGCCGAAGTCCTACCCGCCGACAAGGTCGACCAGGTCGCCCGGCTCCAGGCCGAGGGCCGAGTCGTCGCCATGGTCGGCGACGGCGTCAACGACGCCGCCGCCCTCGCCAAGGCCGACCTCGGCCTGGCGATGGGCACCGGCACCGACGTCGCCATCGAGGCCGCCGACCTGACCCTGGTCCGCGGCGACCTCCGGGCCGCGGCGGACGCGATCCGCTTGTCTCGCAAGACGCTCGGCACGATCAAGGGCAACCTGTTCTGGGCCTTCGCCTACAACGTCGCGGCGATCCCGCTCGCGGCCCTGGGCCTGCTCAACCCGATGCTGGCCGGCGCCGCGATGGCGTTCTCGAGCGTCTTCGTGGTCGGCAACAGCCTGCGCCTGCGAAGCTTCAAGAGCGGCGCCACCGACTGACGCCCCGAAGGGCGGGCCGCATCGCGCGGCCCGCCCTTCGGTATGTGTGCGTCAGCTCTGGACGAACTTGAGCAGGGCCTCGTTGACCTCTTCCGCGTGGGTCCACAGGAGACCGTGCGGAGCGCCTTCGACCTCGACGTAGTCGGCTTCGGGGAAGGCCTCGTGGAAGGGGCGGCCGGTCGAGTCGATCGGGAGGATGTTGTCGGCGGTGCCGTGGAGGATCAGGGAGGGCTTCCCGGCGGCGCGCACGGCGGCCACATCCTCGCGGAAGTCCTCGATCCAGGCCGGGACCACCGCGTAAGCGGCGACCGGCGCCGAGGTCGTGGCGGTGTTCCAGTTGGCGGTCACGACCTCCTGGCTGATGCGCTTGCCGAGCGTCTCGTCCAGGTTGTAGAAGTCCTTGTAGAACTGGGTGAACCAGGCGTAGCGGTCGCTCCGCGCGGCGTCGGCGATGCCGTCGAAGACCTCCTGCGGGACGCCGGTCGGGTTGTCGTCGCGCTCGACGAGGAACGGCTCCAGCGAAGCGAGGAACGCCAGCTTGGCGATGCGCCCGTGGCCGTAGTTCTTGATGTAGCGGGCGAGTTCGCCGGTGCCCATCGAGAAGCCGACGAGGATGACGTCGCGCAGGTCGAGGGTTTCGAGGACCGCGTTCAGGTCCGCGGCGAAGGTGTCGTAGTCGTAGCCGGTGCCGACCTTGCTCGACTGGCCGAAGCCGCGGCGGTCGTAGGTGATGACGCGGTAGCCGGCGGGGAGGAGTTCGCGGGTCTGCTTCTCCCAGCTGTGGCCGTTGAGCGGGTAGCCGTGGATCAGCACGACGGGCTGGCCTTCGCCCTGGTCCTCGTAGTAGAGCTCGATCGGGCTGGTGTTCTCGTTGCCGACGGTGATGGTGGCCATTTTTCTTTCCCCTCTCGAAGTGGAGAACGATCGTTCTCCGCTTATGCAGACTACGATAGAGAACGATCGTTCTCAACGCAAGGGGCAAGACTATGACTCAGGACACGGACGCTCGCGAGAGGCTCGTCGAGGCCGCTGACCGGCTTTTCTACGCCCGCGGCGTGCAAGCAGTGGGGATGGACGCGGTCCGCGCCGAGGCCGGGGTCTCGCTCAAGAAGATCTACGCGCTGTTCCCGTCGAAGGACGACCTCATCGTGGCCGTGCTGCGACACCGCCGCGAGCAGTGGAACGCCGGCATCGCCGCGAGCGCCGAGAAGGCTGCGACCGCCCGCGAGAAGCTGCTGTCGGTCTTCGACTTCCTCGACGCCTGGTTCCGCGAACCCGACTTCCACGGCTGCGCGTTCATCAACGTCTTCGGCGAGCTGAGCGCCGGATCGGAAGGCGTCACCCAGACCGTGCGGGAGCAGAAGGAGGCGTTCCAGCTGTACGTGGCCGACCTGGTCCGGGACGCCGGCGCGCCCGCCGAGGTCGCCCCGCAGATCGCGATCCTGATCGAGGGCGCGCAGACCACCGCCGCCATCGCGAGGTCCCCCGAAGCCGCCGCCCAGGCGAAGGCCGCCGCGATCACCCTCCTCGACGCCGCTGGGTCAGCCGCCTAGGAGGTGCCGCACCGCGAACGGCCGCCGCGGGCCCTGACGGCGGGCCTGACGTGATCCGGCCGGGCCTGCCGGTCCCACTCGAACGCCTGGTCAGTCGGCGAGTCGAGCCGGGTCGAGGTAGACGCTCAGCTGGGTTCCCAACTCGCGGAAGCCGAGGGCTTGCGCGACTCGACGGGAGGCAGGAGGCCTTGCGCGCCACTGCGGCAGCAGGCCGTCGGCGAGGGCGCGGTCCACCGCGGCCGAGGCCACCCGTTGCGCCAACCCGCGGCCTCTCGCGGCCGTATCGGTCAGCACGCACAGGTGCGCGGTCCCGCCGGGCCACCTCTCGTAGCCTGCCGCGGCAACGACTTTCGCACTTTCGCGCGCCACGAAGACCGGGGCGGTGAGCTCGCCGATCCCGCTCTCCTCCGCGTCCTCCTGGCTCACCGAAGCCAAGAGCGCCAGCAGATCCGGATGTCCGGGATTGAGCCGTTCGGTCACCGTGCCGGACGCGGCGGGGAGGAAGGCGTCCGGTGAGACGTAGGCGAGGTTCGCCGGGCCCAGCACTTCCTTCACCGGCAGCATCGCCCGCAGGGCATCGGGGTCGGTGAGCGCGTCGGGCGAAGCGTGCTGGACTGCATGGACCACCGGCTCGACCATCGCTCCGCTCGGGACGGTCACGATCGCCGATCCGCCCACTGCCACGATTCCGGCCCATGACGCCGGGCACAGCTGTGAATCCGGGGAGGCGACCACGCTCGTGCCGTTGCGGGTGAAGGCGACCGGCGCGACCGCGAGGGAAGCCCATAGCGACTGCGCCCGCGCCAGCAAAGGATCAGGGACCATGCTCCGATCCTGCCATCCGCCCGAAACGAATTTCGTCGCTGATATTCGGACTGCTCGGCCGAAACGGGTCGGCGACGTGTCAGCGGCGCCGATCGAAGCTCGGTGGCGAGTTCGACCGCTGGTCAGGTGACGAGGGCGGCCGCCAGCGATTCGAGGCCGTCGAAGTGTCCGTCGAAGGTGTCGCTCGGGGCGGGCGGGTCGCCCACTGACCTGCCGATGTAGGCCGTGCGCATCCCGACCGCTTGGGCGCCACGGAGATCCCACGCGTGCGCCGCGACCATGAGCACGCGCTCGGGCGCGCAGGCGGCGGCGTCGAGGGCCAAGCGGTAGACCGCCGGGTCGGGTTTGTAGGTGGCGGCGGATTCGGCCGAGAGCGCTTGGTGCCAGCGCAGGCCCGCGAAAGCGTTGAGCCGCAGGAGGGCGGCGCGGCTGGCGTTGGACAGGCCG
This sequence comes from Glycomyces niveus, assembly GCF_017592475.1. Taxonomy (GTDB): domain Bacteria; phylum Actinomycetota; class Actinomycetes; order Mycobacteriales; family Micromonosporaceae; genus Glycomyces; species Glycomyces niveus. The sequence goes on from NZ_JAGFNP010000010.1 coordinate 35,504, forward strand.
ATCACCGGGAAGTGCCACGAGAGTCGTTCGAGCCCTGCGACCGAGTCCTCCCAGGGGGCCAGGCGCTGCTCGGCCTTCGCCAGGTGCGCGATAGTCGCCGGGTCTTCGATGCCCACGCGCGCCGCGACCGCCAGTGCCGCTTCGGCATCGAGGAGCTGGGAATCGGCGTATTCGCGTTCGCCTTTGACGATGCGGGCCTGCTCCCTCTCCACGTGTCCGAGCCAGAGGTCGACCAGTGCCTGGGCGTCGGCTTCGGTGTCGGGCGCGGCCTCTCTGATGGCGGCGGCCAAGCCGCCCGGTTCGTCGACCAGTGTGCCCAGCACATCGAAGACGATTACGTCGATATCGCGGATCCCGGTCATGTGCGTCCCCCATCCGTTGGCACGGCCGATCCTGCCAAACGCGAATGCTCGGGTCAACCGGGTGGAGCGTCACGCGGTGATGAAAAACCCGGTTCGGCAGTCTCGGTCGGCCGAGGCGGTGAGGATGAACTCGCCGGTACTTCACGTTCAAAGGAGCAGCACTATGACCGATGCGACCGCAGCCGTCGCCCAGCAGTACGTCGACGCCATGGGCTCCGGCGAGCCCGCCCAGCTGGCCGCACTGTTCGCGGACGACCTCGTCTGGCATCAGCCGGGCGCGAACCAGTTCTCCGGCGACAAGCGCGGCGGCGCGGAGGTCGGGGAGATGGTGGGGGCGATGATGGCGTTCAGCAACGGCACCTTCGCGCTCGCGGCGAGCGGCGCGCCGATGATCAACGGCGACCTGGCCGCCGTCCCGATCCGCTTCTCCGGCAAGCGGGACGGGGCCGAGATGGCCATGGAAGGCATCGACCTGCTGCGCGTCGTGGACGGGAAGGTCGCCGAGGTGTGGCTGTTCTCGGCCGACCAGACCGCGGAGGACGCGTTCTGGGGCCAGGGCTGATCCCCCCACGCCACCGCGACGCACCATCGGCAAGATCGTCCTCACGACCACCGAATAGAAAAGCGAACCGACCTCAACAAGTTATCCACAGTCATGCGAACAGGCAAAATGTCAATCACTCGCGATACTGGCCCGGAGTTATCCACAGGGAAAAAAGTTGTCTTGAGTGTGTTGACTTTCTGTGGGAGGCTGGCTTCAGTTTTGGTGTAGGTCGGCGGTAGGTAGGGGTACCGCGGTCCGCCGGAAGATCGGAGGCGCGGGATGGCTCCCGCGCCGACGGCACCTGCATCAGACGGCCGCGGCAGCGAGGCGGCGGTCGGCCCTAGCCAGGCCGACCGCCCCCGCTACGACGTTTCGTCCGGGTCCTTGGTCGATTCCACGACCCAGGCCCGGTAATCCGGATTGGCTTGAGTGACGAGGGTGGCGAGCACACACGGCACGTCGTACGGGTGCTCGAGGCGGACGGTCCGGATGATCTCGGGGACCAGCGACTGGCGGGTGTGCAGCATGACCCGGGCCTCGGGTTCGTCGTGCATCCGCCCCTCCCACCGGTAGATCGAGCGGATCTCGGCGACCTGCTGCCCGCAGGCGGCCAGGCGCTCCTCGACGAGTTTCCGCGTGAACTCGCGGAGCCAGCCCGCGTCGGGGCCGGTGATCACTACCTCACAGATCGCGTGCACAGACGGCATCCTCTCACGTTCGCCCCCAATGTCACACCTCCGCGATACGGTCGAGTCATGACCGATCCGGCACCCGCGCTGCCGCTGTTCGGGGAGGACCCGCCTCGGCCTCTCGCCGACCGACTCAGGCCGCGCACTCTCGCCGAGGTCGTCGGCCAGGACCACCTGCTCGCCCCGGACGCGCCGCTCGGGCGGATGGTCGCGCGCGGGAAACCCGTGTCGACGGTCCTGTGGGGGCCGCCGGGCTGCGGGAAGACCACGATCGCGCGGCTGCTCGCCGAGGAGACCGACCTCGCGTTCGAGCCCTTGTCGGCCACGTTCTCCGGTGTCGCGGACCTCCGGAAGGTGTTCGCGGCCGCGGGGCAGCGGCGCGAGATGGGCCAGGGCACGATGCTGTTCGTGGACGAGATCCACCGGTTCAACCGCGCCCAGCAGGACTCGTTCCTGCCGTACGTGGAGGACGGCACGATCATCCTCGTCGGCGCTACGACCGAGAATCCGAGCTTCGAGCTCAACGGCGCCTTGCTTTCGCGCTGCCAGGTGTTCGTGCTGCACCGGCTCGACACCGCCGCGCTCGAGACGCTGCTGGCCCGCGCCGAGAAGGAAGTGCGGCCCGTTCCGCTCGACGACGAGGCGCGCAGGTCGCTCATCGCGATGGCCGACGGTGACGGCCGGTACCTGCTCAACATGGTCGAGCAGCTGCAGGAGCTGCCGGAAGGCACGCCGCCCCTCGACACTGCCGCGCTCGCCGAGACCGTGCAGAAGCGCGCGCCCCTGTACGACAAGACCCAGGAGAGCCACTACAACCTGATCTCCGCGCTGCACAAGTCCATGCGCGGCTCCGACCCCGACGCGGCGCTCTACTGGCTCGCGCGGATGCTCGACGGCGGCGAGGATCCGCTGTTCATCACGCGGCGCATCACGCGGTTCGCCAACGAGGACATAGGGATCGCCGACCCGCAGGCCGTGCAGCAGGCCCTCGCGGCCTGGGACGTGTACGAGCGGCTCGGCTCGCCCGAAGGCGAACTGGCGATCGCGCAGGCCGTGGTCTACCTGGCGACCGCGCCGAAATCGATCGCCGTCTACCGGGGGTTCGGAGAGGCGCGGCGCAGCGCGAAGCAGACCGGATCGCTCGCCCCGCCCGCGCACATCCTCAACGCCCCCACCAGGTTGATGAAGGACATCGGGTACGGCAAGGGCTACCAGTACGACCCGGACACCGCCGAAGGCTTCTCCGGCGCCGAGTACTTCCCCGAAGGCATGGAGCGGCAGCGCTATTACCGGCCCACCCGCAACGGGTACGAGGCGAGCGTCGGGGAGCGCCTCGAACGCTGGGCCGAGCTGCGTTCCCAGCGCACGGAACAGGGCGGCTCCGGCGAAGGCTGAGCCGCTGCGAGGGCGTCCGTCAGGTCTCTTCGCCCAGGTGGATCGCCTTCTCGTGGACCATGTCGGCGTAGTCGGGGTGCCGCTCGATCCAGCCTGCGATGAACGGGTCGACCGGCTCGATCCGCTTCCCCTCCTCGCGTGCCCGGTCGAACGCGAACCGCGCGAGCGCCGCGCCGATGCCCTTGTTCTGGAGCTCTTCGGGGACTTCGGTGCAGGAGAGCATGATCGTGCCGTCGTGGCGGCGGTATTCGGTGTACCCGACGAGTTCGCCGTCGACCCGCGCCTCGTACCGGTCGAGCTCGGGCGCGTCGGTGACGTCGACGGTCAGCTGCTCCTTGACCGGGGTCTCCTTCGCTGCGCGCTCCTTGACGGCCATCGGACCTCCTTCTGACGGGCGGGCGCCCCGCGCGGGGCGCCCGCTGCGAACCAGAGGAGTACCCCTGAGGCCGCGTTCTCACTCAGTTGATGACGAAGGTGCGGATGCTCCGCGCGGGCAGTTGCGCCCCGAACGAGCCGTTCGTCATCACCGGGGCCGACGAGGGCGCGAGCGTGTTGTTCGCGTCGGTCACCCAGGTCGGGATGGTCGCGCTGCCCCCGCCCTGGACCGTGAACGGGAAATACGCGGCCGTCGTGTTCTTGTTGATCGCGACGATGACGATCCGCGACCCGCTCTTGAACGCCGAGATGTACACGTTCGTCTGCGGGTTCGCCGTCGCGGTGATCCGCTGGAAGCCCGGGCGCACCCACTTGGAGAAGTGCGCCATGTTCGCCCCGCGCTTCGAGATCTGGCCGTCCTCGCGCATCGGCCCGTAGCTGCGGCGGATGTACCACCACACGTAGGTCTGGAAGCGGCCGTAGACGAGCGCGCGGTGGATGTGCTCGCCGGTGTCGAGCGCGCCGGGCCACAGGTCGGCCGAGTCGGAGCTGTTCGGGTGGTAGACCTCGGTCATCCACAGCTCCTTCCCGCCGCCCTTCTGCTGGAACAGCGGGTAGGGGAAATCGGCGTTCGCGGTGCCGTAGAGGTGGGCGCCGATGATGTCGACGTTGGCGAGGGCGACCGGGTCGTTGAGGATCGGGTCGGACATGTTCTTGCGGTACTGGAACGACTCGGGCGCGATGACGCGCGTGCCGATCGAGCCGGCGTTCTCGCGGCAGAACCGCAGGATCTCCTGCGGGGTCCAGGCCGTCCACTCGTGCGCGTAGTCCGGCTCGTTCTGGATCGAGATGCCGTAGAGGTCGACGCCGTTGTTCGCCATGAACTGGTCGAAGTCGTTGAGGTGCTGGGCGTACGCCCCGTACATGCTGTAGCGCAGGCGCTTGCCGCCCGAGAACGACTCGGTCATGCTCGCCGGAGGGTTCCAGGGGGACGCGAACACCTTGGCGCCCAGTGCCCTCGCGCGCTGCGCGGTGGCGACCTCGCGGCTCCAGTTGGCGCGGTCCTCGTGCACGGGGATGCGCAGGATCGAGAAGCCGAGCTGGCCGGTCCCGTTGCCGAACGCGGTGTCGCGCTGGGCGGCGGTGAGGTCGGAGATCCACACGGTGTGGTTCATGCCGCCGAAGCCCTGGATGGTCTGCTGGACGTTGTTCGGCTCGACGTTGACCGTCGTCTGCGCCGAGGCGGGGGTGGCGGCGGCCAGTACCGGGAGGGCCGCGCCCGCGGTGATGAGGGAACGCCGGCTGAGCTTGGCCTTCGCGCTCGGTTCGTTCGCGCGGGACTGGTGAGGGTGGCGCTGCATTGCTCCTCCTGAGGATGCGGGTGGAACCGAAACTTTCAGGCGATACCGTTTGCCAGCATCAGCATAGGACGTCGTATTGATGAGTGTCAATGCCTGCTCATCTGGGGATACGCATCGAGGTATCTCGATTGCCGGATCCGAAAGTTTCGGCGGCATCCGGGGATGTACTAGCCTCGAGCCCGACAGAAGGGAGCCGCAATGGAACGCATCGGATTCATCGGCGTAGGGGAGATCAGCGGCGCGATGGTCGAAGGGCTGAGCGACGGCGTCGCGGCCCCGCCGCCGATCAGCCTCTCGCCGCGCGGCGCGTCCACGGGCGCGGCGCTCGCCGCGAAGTACGCGAACGTCCAGGTGCGCGCGAGCAACCAAGAGGTCGCCGACCACTCGGACCTCGTCGTCATCGCGGTGCGCCGCGCCGACCGGCACGACGCCCTCGCCGGCCTGCGCATCGGCGCCGAGCAGACGATCGTCAACGTCATCCCCGGCGTCTCGGCCGACGAACTGCGCGGCCTCCTCGGCACCGAAGCGGACATCGTGGCCGCCATCCCCCTCCCCACCGTGCGCGAACGCGCCTCCGTGACCGTCGTCTACCCCGCCCATCCCGCGGCAGAGGCGTTCTTCGACCGGCTCGGGGGCGCCCAACCCGTCGCCGACGCCACCGCCTACAACGTGGTCTCCGCGCTCTCCAGCACCGTCAGCACCTACCTCGCCTACCTCGGCGCCCTCGCCGACTGGGCCGCGCGGAACGGCGTGCCGCAGGAGGCCGCCGACCGGTACGTGCGCAGCCTCTTCCAGGGCGTCGACCGGTCCCTCGGCGACGAGTCGAAGCCGCTCCAGGCCATCGCCTCCGAGCACGAGACGCCCGGCGGCAGCAACGAGCGCATCCGCACCACCTGGTTCGACCAGGCCAACGCCGGGGCGTTGGGCGCGACCCTCGACGGGCTCCTCGCCGACCTCGAGAAACCGCGTTGAACTGGGCTTCTGTCGGTTCCTGACGGCTGACAGGGGCGGTGACAGGTCGAGGCAAGGACGGTGACAGCGCGCGGGGCGATCGTTACGGCATCAAGCCAGCGACCCGCACCGAAAGAGGCACCGACATGCAGACCTTCGCCACCCCCGCCCCCATCACCGCCGTCGTCGACATCGTCCTCGGCGACATCCGCTTCAGCGCCGCCGACCGCGCCGACACCGTCGTCACCGTCGAGCCGATCGACCCCGCCCGCAAGCTCGACACCGACGCCGCCGCCCAGGTCGACGTCGAATTCGAGGCCGGGAGGCTCCGCGTCTGGCAGCCCAAGCTGCGCACCGCGTTCGCCCGCAAGTTCGGGTCCGTGCGCATCAGCGTCCAGCTCCCGACCGGATCGGACGTCCAGGGCGACACCGCCGACGGCGAGTACGTCGTCACCGGGCGGGTGGGCGCCTGCCGCCTCAAGAACGCCGTCGGCGACATCAAGGTGGCCCGCGCCGCCGAGGTCCGCCTCAAGACCAGCGGCGGCCGCGTCGTCGTCGACCAGGTCGACGGCAAGGCCGAGGTCAGCGGCAGCGGCGACATCCGCGTCGACCGCATCTTCGGCGACGCCGCGGTGAAGAACATCGGCGGCGCCACCTGGATCGGCGAAGCCCGCGGCGACCTCCGCGCCGGCGCCGCCAACGGCCCCATCACCGTCGACACCGCGCACGCCGCCGTCGAGGCCAAGACCGCCATCGGCGACATCCGGATCGGCCGCATCGGCACCGGACCCGTCGAGATCACCACGGCCGCAGGAAAACTCGAAGTAGGCGTCCCCGCCGGGACGGCCGTCGAGCTCGACGCCAAGACCCCCACCGGGCGCGTCCACAACCACGTGAACGTCCCCGGCGTGCCCGAGCGCACCGTCAAGGTCCGCGCCCGCACCAGCGGCGGCAACATCACCGTCAAGGAGGCGGCGCACTAAGCCCCTTGCACCCCTTCGAAGTGCGCTTTTCAAGCAGTGAGAGCGGCCTCCGCCAGCGCACTCCAGTCACCCGATCTGCCCGCGTCCACCGCCTCGGCGAACTCCTTGTCGCCGAGGCGGTTTCGCGTCTCCTCGGCGAGACGCCGGGCGTCGTACTGAGAGCGGTCGGCCCCGCCGCGCACGGTCTCGGCGGCGCCGAGGAGCCGTGCGGCCTCCTCGTCCCTTCCTTGCCGCGCAGCGAGGTCGGCAATGCCGATGAGCGCCTGGGCGAGCATCGGCGGGTAGCCGAGCGCGACCGCGGCATCGAGGGCCGCGGCCCGGTAGGCACGAGACTGGGCAAGGTCTTCGGTGAGGTAGCCGTGCAGGTCCTGGACGGAGAACTTGATGCCGCCGGCGTCAGCGCCGGAGCCGGAACCCACAGCGGCGACGAGCGCGCGCGCCTCGTCGAAGTCGCCGCGCCAGCGCGCGAGGTGCGCCTTGGTGTAGGCGAGTTCGCCGATCGTGGCGGGCCATGCGATGCGGGCGGCGAGGCGTTCGGCCTGTTCGAGGGCTGCGGCGCTGGCGCGTTCGTCGCCGGCGAGCCAGTGGAGCTGCGCTTGGCGGGCGCGGATGCTGATGACCTCCTCGGTGGAACCGAGTTCGGCGAGGGCGGCGGCGGCTTCGTCGAGTTGGGTGCAGGCGCCTGCGTATTCGCCTTGGGCGGCGAGGCGTTCGGCCATGGCCATGAGGACCGAGGAGATGCCCCAGCGGTCTCCCAGGTCGCGGAACTCCTTGAGGGCCAGGGCCATGTCGGTGTCCACATCGGTCTCGTCGGAGCCGAGGACGAGGCGGAGGCGGCCGCTGGCGAAGCGGGCTTGGGCGCGGACCCACGGGTCGGGGTCGGCGACGAGGGGGTCGAAGGCGGAGAGGAAGTCGGCGGGGTCCTCGAGCATGCGCGCGAGGGGCGCGATGAAGCCGAGGATCTGGTGGCGGTGGCCGCTGCGCTGGGCGGCGGCGTGCGCGGACTCGATCCACTCCTGGGCCTGGTACTGGTCGCCGCCGTACCCGGAGGTGAGGAACATGGCGGTGATGGTGCCGCTCATGGCGCGGATCGCGTCGGGGACGTCGCCTTCGAGTCGGCCTGCGGCGACGGCGAGTTCGGTGCCTTCGCCGCGGTGGCCGCTGAGGTACCAGTACCAGCCGACGGCGGCGACGAGGCGCTGGGCTTCGGCGGCCCAGCCGGCTTCGATGGCGCCGCGGAGGGCGGTGTTGACGTTGTCGTGCTCGGTCTCGAGGGTCTTGAGCCAGGTGAGCTGGTCGGGGCCGCGCAGGTGGGCGTCGGCGGTCTCGGCGAGTTCGGTGACGTAGGCGAGGTGTTCGCGGCGGGCGGCTGCAGGGTCGCCGTCTTCGGCGAGGCGCTGGGCGGCGTATTCGCGGATGGTGTTGAGCATCCGGTAGCGGGGTTCGCCGTCGCCGTCGGCGCGCAGGAGGGACTTCTCGGTGAGGTTGGTGAGGAGGTCGAACGCGTATTCGCCTGTGGGGCAGACGCGTTCGGCCGCTTCGAGGCTCACCCCGCCGGTGAAGACGGAGAGGCGGCGGAGGCATTCGCGTTCGGCCTCGGGGAGGAGGTCCCAGGACCAGTCGACGACGGCGCGGAGGGTGCGGTGGTGGGCCATGGCGGTGCGGGAGCCGCCGGTGAGGATTTGGAAGCGGTCGTCGATGCGGTCGGCGAGCTGGTCTACGGACATGGTGCGCAGGCGGGCGGCGGCGAGTTCAATGGCGAGGGGCATGCCGTCGAGGGCGCGGCAGATGCGGGCCATGGTGGCGAGGGTGGCTTCGTCGCCGCCGATGTTGCGGCGCACGGCTTCGGCGCGGTCGCGCAGGAGGCGGACGGCGGGGGAGGCGGCGGCCTCCTGCGGGGTCGCGTCCTCGGCGGGCAGCGCGAGCGGCTCGACCTGCCAGAGGGCCTCGCCGGTGATGCCGAGCGGTTCGCGGCTGGTGGCGATGATCCGCAGGCTGCGGCATTCGCCGAGGAGCCGGTCGGTGAACCGGGAGACCTCGTCGATCACGTGCTCGCAGTTGTCGAGGACGAGGAGCATGACGCGGTCGCGGATGGCGGACACGAGCCGGTCCATGGCGTCGCCGCCCGCCGCGCCCTGCTGGTCGCGCAGGCCGATCGCGGTCAGGACCGCTTGGGCCGGTTCGCCTCCCGCGTGCAGGGGCGCGAGCTCCACGAGCCACGCGCCGTCGGGGAGGTCGCCGAGCATGGTGCGGGCGGTCTCGACGGCGAGGCGGGTCTTGCCGGCGCCGCCGGGGCCTTGGAGGGTGACGAGGCGGTGCCGGGACGCGAGGTCGGCGACGGCGGCGACGTCGTCCTCCTTGCCGACGAACGCGGTGAGCTCCGCGCGGAGGTTGGTGCGGCGGTTCTCGGTGCGGCCGCCGATCTCGCCGCGCAGGAGCGCGATGTTGAGCGCGGAGAGCTCCGCGGAGGGGTCGACGCCGAGCTCGTCGCCGAGGCGTTCGGCGAGCTGCTGGTAGGCGGTGAGGGCTTCGGCGCCGCGGCCGGCTTCGGCGAGGGCGCGCATGAGGGCGGCGACGAAGCCTTCGCGCATCGGGTACTTCGCGACGAGGTCGGTGAGCTCGGTGATGAGGTCCGCGCCGCGCCCGAGCCGGATCTCGGCGTCCACGCGGTCGCCGAGGACGGCGATGTGGCGCTCGTTCAAGCCGACGACGACGGCGTCGAACGCCTTGCTGCCCAGCAGGGCGATGCCTTCCATGGCGGCACCGCGCCACAGGCCGAGGGCCTCGCGGAGGAGGTCGGCCTTCTCGGCGTCGTCGGCGGTGCGGGCCCTCGCGACGAGCTCCTCGAAGCGGATCACGTCCACAGAGGAGGGATCGACGGCGAGCGCGTACCCGCCGGACTTCGACTCGACCGCGCCCTTGGGGAGGGCCTTGCGCAGCCGGGACACCAGCACCTGCAGGGCGTTCGCCTCGTCGGCGGGCGGCTCCTCGCCCCACACCCAGTCCACGAGCCTGGTCTTGGGGACGATCTTCCCCGCCTCGAGCGCCAGCGCGGCGAGCAGCGCCCGCGAGCGCGCACCGGGGAGGTTCACGGGGGTGCCGTCGACCTGGACTTCAAACGCACCGAGCAATCCGATTCTCACCGGGTCATCCTGCCGCATCGGAACACCTCTCATCAACGCCGATCGCCTACAGTCGAGGCGCGGCCGCGTTTTTCCACGCGCGGGCGCGAATCCTCCGCGGGTCCGCGCGCCTCTCATATCCATACCGGCCGCAAGGGCCGGAACGATGCACGGAGGTCGTCAATGGTCATCGGAATCGCCGCGGGAGTCCTGGTGCTGCTCATGGTCACCTGCAGCATCGTGGTGCTGCGCCGGAGGGCGCGACGTGGCTGAGGACTGGCCCGACGGGGCGCTCGTCGAGGCGGCACGGGACGGGGACGCCCGGGCGATCACCGCGCTCGTGTCGGGCTCGCACCCGCATGTGCGCCGGTTCGCGCACTCGCTGTGCACGACCCCGCAGGACGCGGAGGACGCGGCGCAGGAGGCGCTCATCATCCTGTACCGCAAGATCGGCATGCTGCGGGCGACCGGGGCGCTGGCGTCGTGGATGTTCCGGATCGTGCGCAACGAGTGCGTGCGGCGGGCGAAGCGCGCCTTCCGGCACTTCGAGACCGTGCCGGAGCGGCCGGTGCCGTCCGCTGAGGAGGAGGCGCTGCAGCTGCTGGAGGCCGGGATCGTCGCGGACGTGATCGCGGGGCTGCCGGGGGACCAGCGGCGGGTGCTCATCATGCGCGATGTGCAGGGCTACAGCGGCCGCATGACCGCGGACGCGCTCGGGATCTCGACGGCCGCAATGAAGTCCAGGCTGCACCGGGCGCGCGCGGCCGTCCAGGAGGGGCTGCGCGCGATGGAGACGGGAGGCTTCGATGGCCGGTAACGGGAGCTTCGCGAGCAAGTCGGTGCCGCGGCATGTGGCGCGCGGCCTGGTCGGCTTCGGGTCCGTGGTCGCGGCGTTCGCGCTCATCCCTATGTTCGGGTGGTGGAGCCTGCTGCTGATCCCGGTCGGGGTGCTCGCGCTGCGCGGCTGCCCGGCCTGCTGGGTCATCGGCCTCATCGAGACGGTCTCGCGCGGCCGGCTCCAGCGCGAATGCGTCGACGGCGTCTGCCGCCTGCGCTGAACGGCTCTCGGCGGCGGCCCGGAGGCCGCCGCCGGGAACCTGCCCTGTACGGGGTTGACCTGCGAGTTCGCGGGGCTGTCGGACCCGTATGGGAATGTAGTCCTTTTCGGTTGGTCGGAGGCGGACAGCGGGCGGGTACGGGGCACCCCCTACGCCCGCAGCCCGGCGCTCCAAGCGCCGGAGGCGCGTCGAGCACCGACAGGGCGCGCGCAAGATCGATGCGACTCGCGGACTTCGCAGGGCCGAGTCAGGGCTCCGGCAGCCGGAGCGCCGCCGAAGCGGCGACGTGCCTCGTGGCCGCCCGCCCGGGCCGGCTCACTGACCCGCGAACCTCCGCCGGTACGTGCCGGGGAAACCAGGCACCGCCGACCCGGGCACCGCCGACCCGGGCGGCTCACTGACCGGCGAACGTGCGCCGGTACGCGCTGGGCGAGACCCCCAGCACCGCTTGGAAATGCAGCCGCATCGCCGAGGCGGACCCGAACCCCGCGTCGGCCGCGACCTGGTCCACCGACCGGTCGGAGCGTTCGAGGAGGTGCCTCGCCCGCTCGACCCGCTGGTGCAGCAGCCACTTCTGCGGGGACGTGCCCACCTCCTCGCGGAAGCGGCGCGTGAAGGTGCGGACGCTCATCGCCTCGCACTCGGCGAGCTGCCGCAGCGTCAGCGGCTCGTCGAGGCGCTCGAGCGCCCACGCCCGCGCGTTCCCGGTCGAGTTCGTGCCCGGTTCGGGCACGGGGCGCTCGATGTACTGCGCCTGCCCGCCGTCCCGGAACGGCGGCACGACCGCCCGCCTCGCCACCGCATTCGCCACGGCCGCACCGAAATCCAGGCGCACCAGGTGCAGGCACAGGTCGAACCCGGAAGCCACGCCGGCAGAAGTGAACACACCGCCGTCCTCCGTATAGAGCACGTCCGGCTCCAGTCGCACCTGCGGGAACAACGCCCGGAACTCATCGGCCGCATCCCAATGCGTCGTCGCGCGCCGCCCGTCGAGCACCCCCGCGGCCGCGAGCGCGAACGAACCGGTGCAGATCGACGCGAGCCGCGTCCCCGGCCGCACCAGCGCCAGCGCCCCCGCCAGCGGGCCGGGCAAGCCAGGGTCGACCGTCTCATGCTGGGACGGCACCACGACCGTGTCGGCCTCAGCCATCGCCTCGGGACCGTGCGGCACGTTGATCGTCACGTCGGTGTCGGTCCTGACCTCGCCCGGCTCCAGCGCACAGGTCGCGACCTCGTACAGCCGCTCACCCGATGCGTCTCGGGCCGTACCGAACACGCGGTGCGGGATGCCCAGCTCGACTGGGAGCAGGCCGTGGCGGACGAGCACGGCCACACGGTGCCGCCCGGGTTCCTGGAACACGCTCATGGCCCGATCTTCGCACAGATTGGCCAGCGGGCCACTGGCCGCCGCCGCCGCGACGCCCGATGCTTGAACACATGTCCGTCACCGCCCCAGAGGCCCCCGAACGCCGCGCGACCCGCGGGCTCCACCGCGCCTGGTGGGTCGCCGCCGTCGCCTTCACCGCACTCGTCGGCGCGGCCGCCTTCCGCGCCACCCCGAGCGTCTTCATCGAACCGCTGCACGAGGAGTTCGGCTGGTCGCACGGCACCATCTCGGCCGCGATCTCGCTCAACATCCTCCTGTACGGCCTCTTCTCGCCCTTCGCCTCCGCACTCCAGGAGCGATACGGGATCCGCCGCGTCGTCTCCATCGCCCTCGCCCTCATCGCGGCCGGCTCCGGCCTCACCGTGTTCATGACCGCCTCCTGGCAACTGGTCCTCGCCTGGGGGTTCATCGTCGGCATCGGCACCGGCTCGATGGCGATGGCGTTCGTCGCCACCATCACCAACCGGTGGTTCATCGCGCGCCGCGGCCTCGCCTCCGGCATCCTCACCGCGGGCGGCGCCGCCGGGCAGCTGGTGTTCCTCCCGCTCGTGGGCCTCCTCGTCGAAGGCCCCGGCTGGCGGGCCGCCTCGCTCCTCGTCGCCGCCACCGCGCTCGCCATGGTCCCCTTGGTGCTCTTGGTGATCCGCGACCGTCCCGAGGACGTCGGCCTGCACCCGTACGGCGCCGGGGACGACTACGCGACGCCCGAGCCGCCCACGGCGGGCGCGGTGCGCCGCACGCTCGGCGCGCTGGCGGCCGCGAGCCGCACCCGAGCGTTCTGGCTCCTCGCCGGGACGTTCGCGATCTGCGGGGCCTCCACGAACGGCCTCGTCGGCGCGCACTTCGTGCCGGCCGCCCACGACCACGGCATGCCGCTCACCGCGGCCGCGTCGCTCCTCGCCGTCATCGGAATCGTCGACCTCATCGGGACGATCTTCTCCGGCTGGCTCACCGACCGGTTCAACCCGCGGCACCTGCTGTTCGTCTACTACGCGCTGCGCGGGGTCTCACTGCTGGCGCTGCCCGCGCTGTTCGCCGACAGCGTCCACCCGCCGATGATCTTCTTCATCATCTTCTACGGGCTCGACTGGGTCGCCACGGTGCCGCCCACGATCGCCTTGTGCCGCGAGCACTTCGGGGACGACGGCGCGGTCGTCTTCGGCTGGGTCCTCGCCTCCCACCAGGTCGGAGCGGCCCTCATCGCCTCCGCCGCCGGTCTCGCCCGCGACCTCACCGGCGCGTACGACCTCGCCTGGTTCACCTCGGGCGCCCTCTGCGCCCTCGCCGCCGCGATGTCCCTGGCCATCAAGCGCGCAGCCTGAACGGCCGTCGAAAACAGCGAACCGCCCGCGACCTCGCTGAGGTCGCGGGCGGTTCGTCTTGCTGTGGAGCCTAGGAGAATCGAACTCCTAACCCCCTGCTTGCAAAGCAGGTGCTCTGCCAATTGAGCTAAGGCCCCTCGGTCAGCCGCGCGGTTTGCACCCTACGAGACTGGACCTCTCCAAGTATCGCCGCAGCGCTAACCGCACCAGCGAGGATACCCGGATCGCAGTGAACTGGCTAACGCGATTCGCTAGCGCACGTCTTCCGCGGAGGTGGTGGCCTCGTGCCACAGGGTGCGGTCGTCGTTGATCGACTTGACCTTCTTGGCCACGACGAACGCGACCGTGGCCACCCCGGCGACGATCAAGATCTTCTTCCACATGGACCCAGGCCCCCTATATCAGAGATTGCCGCGTACAGCAACGCCGTGTTCGGCATTGCACGATGCGCCTCAGCATAGCGAACCGCGACTCGCCCGGCCGCCGGGCCGGTACCTGTCAGTAAAGAACGTCTTCGGTCTCGGTGTCGCCCCGGAAGAACGTCTTCGCGGCCGCGTGCGCCCGCGCATCGCGATCAACATCACCCGGTCGTGAACCGTAGCCGAGAAGCACGCCCCGCCATTCCATCTTCAGATACTCGGCGCTGAGCCGCAGCGTCCCCGCGAGCGGCACCGCCACCCCGGGCGCGCCGTCGCCGTGCGCGGTGACCGCCCACAGCCGCCGGCCCGCCATGCGGGCCTTGAAGTCCAGGCCCGGCACGCGCAGCCAGCCCGACCAGTAGTCGAGGTAGTTCTTCACCGACGCGCTCACCGAGTACCAGTACAGCGGCGAGGCGACCACGATGTCCGTGGCCGCGAGGGTCGCGTCCTGCACGATCTGCTCCGCGCCCTGCGCGAACGGCGTCGTCCCGTCCCCGGCGTGGCGGCGGTCGGTGAACGCCGGCAGGCCCAGTTCGCCCAGGTGGATCCACCGCTGCGCCGCCTCCGGCTCCAGGTGCTCGGCCGCCGCGCGGGCCAGGGCCTCGGTGTTGCCGCCGGTGCGGGCGCTGCCGAGGAGGAACAGGAACGAGCGGTCGGGCATGGCGGGCTGCTTTCTCGGGCGGGACGGGTGCCCCTGGTGCAAGGCCGCGGGACGGCCGCCCTATTCCGGGCCGCGGCCCGGGCCACAGCCCCGGCGGGCGGGCATGAAAAAACCCGCCGGTTCACGGCGGGTTGTTGGTGGGCGTACCAAGACTCGAACTTGGGACCTTCGAGTTATCAGCTCGACGCTCTAACCACCTGAGCTATACGCCCTTGTCAACGCGGCCTTATCGGCGGCGCTGAGAAAGATTACCTCATGCCCGCGCCAAACGCCGAACAGGCCCCTGCCCTTAGGGACGGCCGTCACTGGCCGGACCGGGAACGGCGAATGCCCGCGGCCACCGGCCGCGGGCATTCGCTTCGCTTGTCGCTAGTCGCGTTCGGCGAGCGTCACCTCGACGCCGCCCACGAGGTCGGCGCACACGTTGTAGATGAACGAGCCGAGCGTCGCCAGGGCCGTGAACAGCACCATGTTCACCACGCCGAGCAGGGCCGCGGCCCCGATGACGCCCTTCGCGGTGATCCGGAAGGCCGCGGTGCCGCCCGCGGCGTCGTCCGAGCTGGTGCCCATGAGCATCTGCAGCATGTCGTTGACCGTGTCGAACACGCCCATCGCGTCGAGCGCGATGTACAGGACCGTGGTCGCCACGACCATCACGATGAACAGCACGATCGAGACGGCGAACGAGAACTTCATCACCGACCACGGGTCGATCCGCTTGAGCCGCAGGCGGGCCCGGCGCGGACCGCGCGCGGCCGCCTGGCTCACCGCGGCACGCGCGGCGCGGACCGCGTCGGCGACGCGGGCCGAGGAGGCCACGCCCGCGGCCTGGTTGGCGGCGGTGTTGCCCGTGGGCGACGTGATCGACTCCGGCGTGACCGGCGGCGGCGTCATGCCCGGCGGGCGGCGCAGCGTCAGCGTCTGGTCCTGGGCGGGAGCGGACGTCGACGCGGCGCTGTCCAAGGGCGACGACGACCCGGGGTCATCGGATTTCGCCTGCTCGGCCGAATCGGACGCGTCGGAGCTGAACTCCGGGACGTCGTCGTCGCGCTCGGTCTCCGCTGCGGTGGCCTTCGCCTCGGTCATCTACTCGTCCTGCCCCTCATCGGGTTCCGGTTCCTCGGCGCTCTGGGTGATCGCGAGCAGCGAGACCTCTTCGGGCAGGTCGATCAGCTTGACGCCCATAGTGTTGCGGTCCGAAGTCTGACGGACCGGCTGCACCGGAGTCCTGATGACGCCTCCCTCCGAGGTGATCGCGAACAGCTCGTCGTCCGGCGTCACCGACAGCGCCCCAACCAAGTCGCCGCGCCGTTCCGTGATCTTCGCGGTCAGGACGCCCTTGCCGCCGCGGCCCTGCTGCGGATACGCGTCGACCGGAGTCCGCTTCGCGTAGCCGCGGCTGGTGGCCACGAGGATGTCCATATTATCGCGCAGAACGATCATGGTGAGCAGTTCGTCGTCCCCGACGAACCGCATCCCGATCACACCGCTGGTCGCGCGGCCCATGGGCCGCAGCGCCTCGTCGGTCGCCTGGAAGCGGATCGACTGCGCCTTGCGCGAGACCAGCAGCAGGTCGTCCTCCTGCTGGATGAGCGCGGCGCCGACCAGTTCGTCGCCGTCGCGCAGGTTGATGCCGACGATGCCGCCTGTGCGGGGCGAGTCGAAATCGGTGAGCTTGGACTTCTTCACCAGGCCGTTGCGGGTCGCGAGCACCAGGTACGGCGTGACCTCGTAGTGGGCCAGCTGGATGACCTGCGCGATGTGCTCGTCCGGGCCGAACGCCAGGATGTTCGCCACATGCTGCCCGCGGGCCGTGCGGCTCGCCTCCGGCAGCTCGTAGGCCTTCGCCCGGTAGACGCGGCCCTTGTTCGTGAAGAACAGGATCCAGTCGTGCGTGGTGCACACGAAGAAGTGGCTGACGATGTCGTCCTGCTTGAGCTGCGCGCCCTGGACGCCCTTCCCGCCGCGCTTCTGCGAGCGGAACGAGTCGGTCTTGGTGCGCTTGACGTAGCCGCCGCGGGTGATCGTGACCACGATGTCCTCGCGGGCGATGAGGTCCTCCATGGACACTTCGCCGGCGTCGGGCATGATCACGGTCCGGCGGTCGTCGCCCCAGCGGGCCACGACCGCGCCGAGCTCCTCGCGCACGATCAGGCGCTGCCGCTCGGGCTTGGCGAGGATGTCCGCGAAGTCGGCGATCTTCGACTCGATCTCGGCGAGCTCGTCGACGATCCGCTGCCGCTCCAACGCCGCGAGGCGGCGCAGCTGCATGTCGAGGATCGCGACGGCCTGGACCTCGTCGACATCGAGCAGGCTCATCAGGCCCTGCTTCGACTCCTCGGCCGAAGGCGAGCGGCGGATGAGCGCGATCGTCTCGTCGAGCAGGTCGAGGGCCTTGGCGAGGCCGCGCAGGATGTGGGCGCGCTCCTCGGCCTTGCGCATCCGGTACTGGGTGCGCCGCACGATCACTTCGATCTGGTGCGCCACGTAGTAGCGGACCATCTGCGCGATGTTCAGCGTGCGCGGGACGCCGTCGACCAGCGCGAGCATGTTCGCGCCGAACGTGTCCTGCAGCTGCGTGTGCTTGTACAGGTTGTTGAGCACCACTTTGGGTACCGCGTCGCGCTTGAGCACGATCACGATCCGCATACCGGTGCGGCCCGAGGACTCGTCGCGGATGTCCGCGATGCCGCCGAGCTTGCCCTCCTTGACGAGGTCGGCGATGCGCTCGGCCAGGTTGTCCGGGTTCACCTGGTAGGGGAGCTCGGTGACGACCAGGCAGGCCCGGCCCTTCGAGTCCTCCTCGACCTCGATGACGGCGCGCATCTTGATCGAGCCGCGGCCGGTGCGGTACGCGTCCTCGATCGCCGCGCGCCCCAGGATCGTGGCGCCGGTGGGGAAGTCGGGGCCGGTGATGATCCCCAGGATCGCCTCGAGGGCCTCTTCCTCGGTGGCCTCCGGGTGGTCCAGGCACCAGTCGACGGCCGCGGCGACCTCGCGCAGGTTGTGCGGCGGGATCTTCGTGGCCATGCCGACCGCGATGCCCTCGGAGCCGTTCACCAGCAGGTTCGGGATGCGCGAGGGCAGGATCGTGGGCTCGGTGGTCTTGCCGTCGTAGTTCGGCTCGAAGTCGACCGACTCCTCGTCGATGTCCCGCAGCATCTCCATCGCGAGCGGCTCGAGGCGCGACTCGGTGTAGCGGTGGGCGGCCGCGGGGTCGTTGCCGGGGGAGCCGAAGTTCCCCTGGCCGTCGATGAGCGGGTACCGCAGGCTCCACGGCTGCGCCATGCGCACCAGCGAGTCGTAGATCGCCGAGTCGCCGTGGGGGTGGAACTGGCCCATGACGTCGCCGATGACGCGCGAGCACTTGACGTACCCGCGGTCGGGGCGGTAGCCGCCGTCGTACATCGCGTACAGGATCTTGCGGTGGACGGGCTTGAGGCCGTCGCGCACGTCGGGCAGCGCGCGCCCGACGATGACGCTCATCGCGTAGTCGAGGTAGGAGCGCGACATCTCCACCTCGATGCCGACCGGCTCGATGCGGCCGTGGCCCTCCGGGATCTCAAGCTGGTCTTGGTTGTTCTCAGGCACCAGTGCTTCCTTGCTTGTCAGTCGGAACGTGGTCGGCGGGCCGCTTTAGATGTCGAGGAACCTGACGTCCTTGGCGTTCTCCTGGATGAAGCGGCGGCGGCTCTCCACGTCCTCACCCATCAGGACGCTGAAGAGCTCGTCGGCGGTTGCCGCATCGTCGAGCTGAACCTGGAGGAGGTTGCGCTGCGCGGGGTCCATGGTCGTCTCCCACAGCTCGGTGTAGTTCATCTCACCGAGACCCTTGTAGCGCTGGACGCCGTCGGAGCGGCGCGGGTCGGACTTGCCCGAGGCGACGCCCGCCTCGATGATCCGGTCGCGCTCGGCGTCCGAGTAGGCGTAGTCGACCAGGTCGCCCTTCTTGTTCCACTTGATCTTGTACAGCGGCGGCTGGCTCATGTACACGTGGCCGAGCTCGATGAGCGGGCGCATGAAGCGGAACAGGAGCGTCAGCAGCAGGGTGTTGATGTGGTGGCCGTCGACGTCGGCGTCCGACATCAGGATGACCTTGTGGTAGCGCAGCTTCTCGGCCTCGAACTCCTCGTGGATGCCCGTGCCGAGGGCCGTGATCATGCCCTGGACCTCGTTGTTCTTGAGGATCTTGTCGAGGCGGGCCTTCTCCACGTTGAGGATCTTGCCGCGGATGGGCATGATCGCCTGCGTGCGCGGGTTGCGGCCCTGCTTGGCCGAGCCGCCGGCCGAGTCGCCCTCGACGACGAAGATCTCGCACTCCTCCGGGTTCGTCGACTGGCAGTCCGCCAGCTTGCCCGGCATCGACGAGGTCTCCAGGAGGCTCTTGCGGCGGGCCAGCTTCCGCGCCTGCGCGGCGGCCTTGCGGGCGTTCGCCGCCGAGGAGGCCTTCTGGACGATCATCCGGGCTTCCTTCGGGTGGCGGTCGAGCCAGTCCGGGATGTGCTCGTTGCAGACCTTCTGCACGAAGCCCTTGATCTCGGTGTTGCCGAGCTTCGTCTTGGTCTGGCCCTCGAACTGCGGCTCGCGCAGCTTCACGGAGATGATCGCGGCCAGGCCCTCGCGGATGTCCTCGCCGGAGAGGCGGTCCTTCTCGGACTTGATGATCTTCTTCTCGAGCCCGTACTTGTTGACCGCGTTGGTGAGCGCGGAGCGGAAGCCCTCTTCGTGGGTGCCGCCCTCGTGCGTGTTGATCGTGTTCGCGAACGTGTAGACCGACTCGCCGTACGACTCGTTCCACTGCATCGCGACCTCGACCGTGTGGAACTCCTTGTCGTCCTCCGCCGTGAACTGCACCACGGTCGGGTGGATCGCGTTCTTCGAGGCGTTCAGGTGGCGCACGAAGTCGGCGATGCCCTCCTCGTACTGGAAGCGCACCTGCCGGACGTTGCCCTCCTCGTCGAAGTGCTCGGGGCGCTCGTCCCGGAGCGTGATCGACAGCCCCTTGTTGAGGAACGCCATCTCCTGGAGGCGGCGGTAGATCGTCTTGTAGTCGAACTCGAGGGTCTCGAAGATGTCCCCGTCCGGCCAGAAGGTCACCACCGTGCCGGTCGCGTCGGTCGGCTCGCCCTTCTCGAGCGGGCCGGGCTGGGCGTGCTTGTAGTCCTGGCGCCAGAAGTAGCCGTCGCGCTGGATCTCCACCGAGACACGGGTGGAGAGCGCGTTCACGACCGAGACGCCGACGCCGTGGAGACCACCGGAGACCGCGTAGGTCTGGGAGTCGAACTTGCCGCCCGCGTGGAGGACCGTGAGGGCCACTTCGACGCCGGGCTTGCCGAGCTTGGGGTGGATGTCGACCGGGAAGCCGCGGCCGTCGTCCTTGACGCTGACGCCGCCGTCCTCGGTGAGGGTCACCAGGATCTCGGTGGCGTAGCCGGCCATGGCCTCGTCCACCGAGTTGTCGACGACCTCCTGGATGAGGTGGTGCAGGCCGCGCTCGCCGGTCGAGCCGATGTACATGCCCGGGCGCTTCCTGACGGCCTCGAGGCCTTCGAGGACCTGCAGCGAACTGGCGCTGTACTCGTCCTGCTGCTTCGCCGCCACCGGCAACTCCTTCTGTCGTCGTTCACGGTCGTAGTGAAAAGTTAGTCCATGGCTGTGACACTTTTCAGTCATCTGGCCTCGGACCTGCCCGATTGTCTGGTCCAGAGGAGCCCGGAGCCGGGCCGGCCATGGCGGTGCCGCCACAACAGTGGCCGGGCGCCGAGGGCGCCGGCCGGACCGCATCCGTCAAGTCTACTTGGCCTGAGCTTCTGTAACCGCTTCCGTGCGCCTCGTTGTCGTCACAGTCGCACCGAGGGGCGGGGACATGAACCCCCCTACGGACTTAGGGGTGCGCGGCTTCAGAACGTGTCACGGGAGCCATTAAACCGTACGCGCCGCGGGCCGAAGGAACGAGTCGGCTGTTGCGGGCCCACGATCTTCAGGCGCTTCACGACGCTCGGGCCGAGGGCCGCGGCGAGCTTGCCGTGGATCTGGCGCGAGAACAGCCGCAGCTGGGTCGCCCAGGCCGTCGACTCGGCCACGACCAGCAGCTCGCCGTTCTCCAGGCTCTTGGGCGAGCAGTGGCCCGCGATCTCCGGGCCGACGATGGCCTCCCAGCGGCCGAACACCGAAGCGTCCGCCACTTTGCGCGTCCAGCCGTTCTTGCGCACGACCTGGGGGAGCAGGCTCCCCAGCGTCTCGGGGTCGCGCTTGTCCGGCCCGGGGCCGGACCACTCCTTGCGGAAGCGCGGGTCGTCGGACTTCCCGCGGCGACGAGGGCGGGGGCGGTAGTCGTAGCCGCCTCCGGAGCCGTTAAAGGACACGCTTGATCTCCCCTTCCCACACGTCGTAGCGGGCGCCGGCCAGCCGCTCGGGCACGTCCCCGGCGACCGCGCAGGTGATGAGCGTCTGCGGCGCGGCCTCGGCGTACTCGGCCAGGCGCTCGCGGCGCGTGGCGTCGAGCTCGGCGAACACGTCGTCGAGGATGAGTATGGGGGCCGTGCCGTCGGCGCGCAGCAGTTCGAAGGCGCCCAAGCGGAGTGCCAGCGCCACCGACCAGGTCTCGCCGTGCGAGGCGTAGCCCTTGACCGGGAGCGAGCCGAGTACGAGGTCGAGGTCGTCGCGGTGCGGGCCGACGAGGGTCGAGCCGCGCTCGACCTCCTTGCCGCGGGCGGCGGCGAGGGCGGCTCCCAGGCGCGCGGTGAGCACGTCCTGGTCGGCGGTGAGGTCGTCGCCGAGCTCCGACTCGTAGGCCAGGTGCACTTCGGCGCGGCCGTCCGCGATCTTCGAGTGGGCCTTGGCGATGGGCTCGGTCAGGTCTTCCAGGAGCGCGAGCCGCCCGGCCATGAGCTCGGCGCCGTGGCGCGCGAGGTGGGCGTCCCAGGCGTCGAGGGTGGCCATCTCGGCGCCGCCGGGGCCGCGGCCGCCGGTCTTCTTCGCCAGGTACGCGGTGCGTAGGAGGGTGTTGCGCTGCTTGAGGACCCGTTCGTAGTCGGCGCGGACCCCGGCGTAGCGCGGGAAGCGCGCGCAGAGCAGCTCGTCGAGGTAGCGGCGGCGGGCGGACGGCTCGCCGCGCACGAGCGCCAGGTCCTCGGGGGCGAACGCGATGGCCTTGAGCGCCCCGATGATCTCGCGGGGGCGGGAGAGGGCGGTCTTGTTCAGCCGGGCCTTGTTCGACTTGCCGGGGACGATCGCGAGCTCGGCGAGGAGGCGGCGGGACTCGTGCAGGATCTCGGCCCGGATCACGGCCTGCTCGCAGCCCTGGCGGACCAGGGGGGCGTCGGAGGAGACGCGGTGGGAGCGGAGGTTGGCCAGGTAGACCAGGGACTCGACCAGGTTGGTCTTGCCGTGTCCGTTGGGGCCCACCAGGATCGAGGGCCCCTCGTCGAACAGGACTTGGGCGTGCGCGTAGGACCGGAAGTCCGTCAATTGCAGCTGTCGTACACGCACGCCTCTATGATGCCGCTTCGGCTATTCCGACTTGACGGCGTGTCCGCCGAACTGGTTCCTGAGGGCCGCGACGGCCTTCATCGCCGGGGAGTCCTCCTGGCGGGAGGTGAAGCGCGCGAAGAGCGACTCGGTGATCGCCGGGAGCGGGACGCGCAGGCGGATGCCCTCGTCCACGGTCCAGCGGCCCTCGCCGGAGTCCTCGACGTAGCCCTTGACCCGGTCGAGTTCCGGGTCGGCGTCGAGCGCGCGGTCCATGAGGTCGAGGAGCCAGGAGCGGATGACGGTGCCCGAGCGCCAGGACTTGAAGATCTCCGGCACGTTGTCGACGTACTCGGAGGCCTCGAGCAGCTCGTAGCCCTCGGCGTAGGCCTGCATCATGGCGTACTCGATGCCGTTGTGCACCATCTTGGCGTAGTGGCCCGCGCCGACCCCGCCCGCGTGCACGAAGCCGAACTCGCCTTCGGGCTTGAGCGCGTTGAAGACCGGCATGAGCCGCTCCACGTCGCCCTCGGCGCCGCCGACCATGAGGGCGTAGCCCTCGGTGATGCCCCAGACGCCGCCGGAGACGCCGACGTCGACGTAGCCGATGCCGCGCTCGGCCAGGAGCGCGGCGTTCACGGCGTCGTCGGTGAAGCGCGAGTTGCCGCCGTCGACGACGATGTCGCCCTCGGACAGCAGCTCGGCGAGTTCCTTCACCGTGGACGTGGTGGGGTCCCCGGCGGGGACCATGACCCAGACGGCCCGCGGGCCCTCGAGGGCGGCGACGAGCTCGGCGAGCGAGCCGACGTCGGCCACGTCGGGGTTGCGGTCGTAGCCGACGACCTGGTGTCCAGCCTTCTCGAGCCGCAACTTCATGTTGCCGCCCATCTTGCCGAGCCCGATCATGCCGAGTTGCATGTCGCGCCCCCCTTCAAAAATGAGTTCAGGAAGGTCTTCCGCGGTTGGCGCCGGGGTCACTCACGTCGTTGTGCGGTCAGGCGTCCCAACGCAATGGTTGCAGCATGTACAGGTACGCGTCGTGGTTTGTGTCGGACTCCTCATCTTCGGGCGCGGGCTGCCCGGTCATCACGACGGGCTTCCCCAGTTCGTTCATCTTGAACGCGGTGTAGGGGGCGTCCACAGCGGACAGGCCGTCGAGCAGGTAGGTCGGGTTGAACGCGATCTTCCCGGCGTCGCCCTCGAGGGTGCAGTCCATCGCCTCGGAGGCCTTCGCGTCCTCGGCGCCGCCGGCCTCGACCACGAGGCCGTCCTCGTCGAAGGACAGGCGGATCGGCGAGTTGCGGTCGCCGACGAGCGCGACGCGGCGCGCGACCTCGATGAGCTCGGAGGTCTTGACCCGCAGGGTGGTTGCGTACGACGTGGCGAGGAGGCTGCGCAGCGGCGGCAGCTGGCCGTCCAGGACGCGCGAGGTGGTCTGGCGACCGCCCGCGATGAAGCCGATCATGCCCGGGGCGCCCTCGGTGCCCGTGGGCACGGCGATGGTCACGGGGCCGGAGAAGGACCCGAAGGTGCGGGCGGTGTCGGCGAGTGCCTTGGCGGGCACGAGGACCGTCACCGAGACGCTGGAGTCGCCCGGCTCCCAGGAGGAGTCGCGGATGGCCATGCGGTAGCGGTCGGTGGCGAGCATGCCGATGCCGCCGCCGCTCATCTCGACCTGGACGCCGGTCATCGTCGGCAGGGTCTCGTCCTTGCCGGCGGCGACGGCGGTCTGGGCGACGGCCTTCGCGAACTCGTCGGCGTCGATGGTGCCGATGGCTTCCGGCATCTGGGGGAGGCTCGGGTAATCCTCGAGCGGCATGGTCGGCAGGGTGAAGCGCGCCGAGCCGCAGGTGAGTTCGGCGTGGGGGCCGTCGACGACGAAGTCGACGGGCTTGTTCGGGAGGGCCTTCACGATCTCGGCGAGCAGCTTGCCGGAGACCAGGGCGGTGCCGGCGGACTCTCCGGTGACGTCGACGGTGACGCGGGTGGAGATCTCGTAGTCGAAACCGGAGATCGTCAGCTTGCCCTCGTCCACGGACAGGCGGGCGCCGGCGAGGACGGGCACCGACGGGCGGGCCGGAAGGCTCTTGGCGGTCCACGAGACCGCGTCGGCGAAGGTGTCTCGGTCAACTTGGAACTTCATGGTTCGCTCCTTGGTGCTGAAGCTCGGTTGTTCACAGCGCTATTACTAATGAACTCTCTATAGATATAACTGTCGTCGTAGTCGTCGGTGCTGTGGAAACTGTGGAAAACCCGCCTTTTCGCAGGTCTTCCCGGGACCAGGGCTGTGGACGACATGTGCATAACCTGTGGATGAATCAGGAGCTTATCCACAGCCCCCGACAGTCGCCGAGTTTTCCACATCTCATCCACAGGTCTGTCCACAGCTTTTCCACAGGTTATGCACAGGGTTACCCACAGGAAAATCGCGAATCGAAATCGCGCTCCCGCGTGTTTTCCACATTCCGTCCACAGGCTTTCCACAGAAATGCGGGGTTATCCACAGCTTTTCCACAGAGTTGTCCACAGGCCCGCTCATTCGTCGGTGTGTTTCAAACGGTTCGTCAATTCGGCGATCTGCGTGTAGAGCGCCCGGCGCTCCGCCATCTGCTTGCGGATCTTCTTGTTCGCATGCATGACCGTGGTGTGGTCGCGGCCGCCGAACGCCTGGCCGATGCGCGGCAGCGACAGGTCCGTCAGCTCCCGGCACAGGTACATCGCGACCTGGCGCGCGTTCACGAGCGCCCGCGAGCGCGAGTTGCCCTTGAGGTCGGCCGCCTGCACGCCGAAGTAGTCGGCGGTGGCCTGCATGACCTGCTCGACGGTGACCTCGGTGTTCTTGCCGCTCTCCGGAATGATGTCGTGCAGGACCTCCTCGGCGAGGCCGAGGTCCACCGGCTTGCGGTTGAGGCTCGCGTACGCGGTGACGCGGATGAGCGCGCCCTCGAGCTCGCGGATCGAGTGGTGGATCTGCGTGGCGATGAACTCGACCGCGTCCGTGGGGATGTTGAGGTCGTCCTGCACCGCCTTCTTGCGCAGGATCGCGATCCTCGTCTCCAGGTCCGGCGGCTGGATGTCCGCGAGCAGGCCCCACTCGAAGCGGGTGCGCAGGCGGTCCTCGAGGGTCTGCAGCTGCTTCGGCGAGCGGTCGGAGGAGATCACCAGCTGCTTGTTTGCGTTGTGGAGCGCGTTGAAGGTGTGGAAGAACTCCTCCTGCGTGCGCTCGCGGTCCATGAGGAACTGGATGTCGTCGATGAGCAGGATGTCGACGTCCCGGTAGCGGCGCTGGAACGCCTGCTGCCGCCGGTCCGAGAGCGAGTTGATGAAGTCGTTCGTGAACTCCTCGGTGGTCACGTACCGCACCGAGTGGGCCGTGCCCAGGTCGTGGGCGTAGTGGCCCACCGCGTGGAGCAGGTGCGTCTTGCCCAGCCCGGAACCGCCGTAGAGGAACAGCGGGTTGTAGGCCTTCGCGGGCGCCTCGGCCACGGCGAACGCCGCCGCGTGCGCGAAGCGGTTGGAGGAGCCGATGACGAAGGTGTCGAAGTTGTAGCGCGGGTTGAGCCGGCCCACCCCGTCGACCGCCTTGACCGGCGCGGTGTCCTTGTGCGCCTTGGTGACCCCGCCCCGGCGGGCCGGGTCCGGGTCGTCCGAGGGCGGGGGAGCGACCGGCGGCATCGCCCCGTGGTCCTTGCCGCCCTGGCGCGCGGCCGACTCCGAGAGCACCCGTTCCAGCTCCTCACCGGGCGGTTCGGGCGTGCGCTCCTCCCAGCGGTGCTCGGCCTCGGCCGGGCGCACCGGCTGGTGCGGGATCGCGGCGGACCGCTCGGCGGGCTCAGGGGTCTCGGGGAGGCCGATCACGTCAGTGGTGTCGAAGAGACTCGGCGGGTTCTGCGCCTGCAGCGGCCTGCGCGGCGCGGGCGGCTCGACCGGCTCCTCCACGCGAGCTTCGACCGCGGGCGGCTGACCGGTCGGAGCCTTGTCGAACGACGGCCGCTGGAAGATGATCGTGGCGTCCGCGGCCGAAGACCCGTTCGCGGGCTCCTCGGGGGCGGGCGGCTCCTCGCTCGCGGGCTCGGCCTGCTTCTCCTGCAAGGTGACCGCGATCTGCGTGGGCTGGCCCAGGTGCCGGGAGAGGGCCTCGCTGATCGGGACGCGCAGCTTCGACTCGAAGGCCGAGCGGGCGAACTTGTCGGGGGCGGCGACGATGAACGTGCCGGGCATCGACAGCACCGGCTGCGAGAGCCGCATCCAGGCCGACTGCTGGCGGGTGAGCGCCGACGCGTCAGCCAGCTCGGCGGACACCGCCGACCAGACTGCCGACAGATCTTGGTCGGTCACCTTCGCCATCCCTCGCTTCTGCATGTCCATGAACGGGCCGTTTCGCGAAGTTCAGAGGCCGCACCAGGTAGGCTCCGATACAGGCGATCCGCACCGCCGCACCCGGTTATCCCCAGTGCGCTCCAGCAAGTTTTCCACAGGTTATCCACAGGCCTTCAGCTGGCCTGTGCACATGCGCGCCTTGTGACAATGTTTCCTGAATCACGGTCATGACCAGCGTTTTCTTGTGAACCTCGCGACGATGCCGTTCGGGTGGCAGCGAAGTCGTCCACCATCGGGGCAAAGTTATCCACAGGCAGCTCGCAGCGGTCGCGGCGCTCCTGCACAGGCCCGGATCGTCCGCGTGCGGCGCCTGTGAACATGAACGGCGGCAGCGCCGAGGCAGGGGTCCGCGAGGGGCCACCCGCGGTGGCGACGGCCCGGACGCGGCGAGTAACATGAGCGAGTTGCCCTGTCGAATCAGAGGGGCATGCCACACCCGCCGCGCGCGGCGCGGGCCGCACATGAATGCCCTGCTAGGCTGTTCTCCGCGTCCCCGTAGCCCCGAACCGGGGCTGGGCCCGAGGCCCGGCGCAGCAGCAACTTATTCGTAATGGGAGACATCCGTCGTGAGCAAGCGCACCTACCAGCCGAACAACCGCCGTCGCAAGCGCACCCACGGCTTCCGGCTGCGCATGCGGACCCGTGCCGGCCGCGCCATCGTCAACGCGCGCCGCAACAAGGGTCGCAAGCAGCTGACCGTCTGAGCGCTTGCCTCCCGGTCCCTTGCAGCCTCTAGGGGCCTCGACGAGGACGTGATCCAAGTGCTTCCAGCCGACGCGCGCATTCGCAGCAGCCGGGACTTCGGTTCGGCGCTCAAGCGAGGCCGCCGCGCCGCCCGCGGCGGCGTCGTCGTGCACTGGGCACCTGCGACCGCCTCAAGCGAAGACATTGCGGCCCAGCCGCCGACACCGCCCGCCGCCGATGCGAACCGCACGGCGCGGGCGGGTTTCGTCGTGTCCAAAGCCGTCGGCAACGCCGTCAAGCGCAACAAGGTGAAGCGCCGCCTCCGGCACGCCGTCGCCGCCGAACTGCCGCACTGGCCCCCCGGGACCGATGTCGTCGTCCGCGCCACCCCGCGCGCCGCCGAACGCGACTTCGCCCAGCTGCAGCGGGATCTCGCCGAGGCCGTCCAGGCGGCCCGGACCGGCAAGGGCCGCCGCCCCGACGAGCGCCGGAGCGCGCCATGACGCACGCCGCAGCCGAGACCGCCCCCCTCTCGGCCGAGACCCCTTCGCGCACCGGCGGAAGCATCGCCGTGCGAGTGGTCGCGGCCCCCGTCGTCGCGTACCGTCGGTGGATAAGCCCCGCGCTACCCGCCCGCTGCCGCTTCTACCCCAGTTGCAGCGCATATACCCTTGAGGCGCTGTCCAAGCACGGAGCCGTACGTGGCATATGGTTGAGCCTGCGACGGCTGGGCCGGTGCCACCCCTTTCATCCGGGGGGTCATGACCCCGTACCCCCACGGCATGACCGCGATTTGCATTCGAAGACTGAGCAGACTGGAGTCCGCAAGTGATGGAGTGGGCCTACGACGGCGTGTCCTGGGTACTGCTGCGATGGCATGACCTCTGGACGAAGGTCTTCGGCAGCGACAACGGCTTCCTGGCCACCGACTGGGCCTGGGTCCTCGCCATCGTCGGCGTCGTCATCACCCTGCGCATCATCCTCTTCCCGCTCTTCGTGAAGCAGATCCAGTCGCAGCGCGCGATGCAGAAGCTCGCCCCCGAGATCAAGGCACTCCAGGAGCGCTACAAGGGCGACCGGGAAACGCTCCAGAAAGAGATGATGGAGCTGTACCGGAAGGAGAAGGCGAACCCGCTCATGGGCTGCCTTCCCATCCTCATCCAGATGCCGGTCTTCCTGGCGCTGTTCCACATCCTGCGCCGCCCCGACCCGGACCAGACGAAGTTCACGGACTCCTACGGCTGGACCGGCATCGACGCGGGCCCGCTCTCGGACTGGAACTCGTACGTCCACGCGAAGCTCTTCGGCGCCCCGTTCTGGAGCACCTTCCTCACCCCGGGAGACCAGCTCGAGCAGGTCGGCGCCTCCGCGCTCGACGTCAAGCTCGTGGCCGGCATCCTCGGCGCCACGATGATCCTCACGACCTTCCTGACCACGCGTCAGATGATCCTGAAGACCGGCTGGAACGAGGACCCGAACCAGCGGATGATCCAGAAGGTGATGCTCTACGGCATCCCCGTCATCATGATCTTCTCCGCCGGCGCCTTCCCGATCGGCGTGGTCATCTACTGGACCGTGAACAACCTGTTCTCGCTCGGTCAGCAGCAGTACGTGCTGCACAAGTACCCGCCGCCCGCGCAGAATGCGGCGACCAAGCCGCCGAAGCCCGGCTCGAAGGCCCACGAGCAGATGCTCCAGGAGCAGCGCGAGGCCGAGCAGCGCCGCAAGGAGCTCGCCCCGAAGCCGGGCGCGAAGCCGAAGCAGGCCCCGAAGAAGCCGGCGGCGACCACGAACGCGAACGGCTCCGACTCTTCGACCGGCGAGGTCAAGGGCGGACCCGGTTCGGGCAAGAACCTCTCACGGGCGGAACGCATCGCACGGGCCAAGAAGGTCAGCGGCGCGCAGCAGGCCTCCAAGAAGAAAAAAGGCTAGGGGGACGGTCCGCGGACGCGCAGTCGCCGCAGGATCAGCCACAATGGTGCAAACTAGGCTTATAACTAGCGATAGGACGAGTTGGCAATTATGGGAGCAACGGTGCGGGAGGACGAGGTGGCCTCCGAAGACGACCTGTTTGAGCAGAGCGAAGTGGCGGCCGACTACATGGAAGGCCTCCTGGACATCCTCGACCTCGACGGGGACATCGACGAACTGGTGGTCGGCGACCGTCCTCAGGTCGAGATCGTCGGCGAAGACCTCGGCGGCCTCGTCGGCCCCAAGGGCCAGACCCTCGAGGCGCTGCAGGAGCTCTGCCGTCTCGCGGTGTACCGCAAGACCGGCGACCACTCGCGCCTGATGCTCGACATCGGGGGCTACCGCGCCGGGCGCCGCAAGAAGCTCGCGGAGCTGGCCGAGAAGACCGCGCAGAAGGTCATCGACAGCGGCGAAGTCGTGAAGCTGGACCCGATGAGCGCCTTCGAGCGCAAGTGCGTCCACGACGTCATCAACGCCACGGACGGCGTCCAGAGCGAGTCGGAGGGCGCCGAGCCGCGCCGCCGGGTCGTCGTGAAGCCGGAGTAGGAACAAGCGCATATGACTGAGGAGCCGACGGGCTCCGAATCCGCCGAGGCCAATGTTTCACGTGAAACATTGGCCTCTGTGTTCGGAGCAGACGACGACCGAATCGCCCTGGCCGAGGCTTATGTCGGCCTCTTGTCGACCATCGGCATCGAGCGCGGCCTCATCGGGCCGCGCGAGGTGCCGCGGCTGTGGGGTCGGCACGTGCTGGGCAGCGCCGTGGTCGAGGAACTCATCCCCGAGAAGGCCGACGTGATCGACGTCGGCTCCGGCGGGGGGCTGCCGGGCATCCCGCTCGCCATCGCGCGACCGGACCTGTGGGTCACCCTCGTGGAGCCGATGCAGCGCCGCGTGGACTTCCTGACCGAGGTGATCGAGGCGCTCGGCGTGAGCAACGTCGAGGTGCTGCGTGCCCGCGCCAACGAGGTCGACCCGAAGGGGCAGGCCGATGTCGTGGTCTCGAGGGCGGTCGCGCCGCTGGCGAAGCTCGTCGGCTGGTGCCTGCCCCTCGCCCGAGTGGGCGGTTCGATGCTGGCGATCAAGGGCCAGGGCGCTTCGCTCGAGGTGACTGAGAGCGCGGGGCTCATCAAGCGCACGGGCGGTGGCAAGGCCGCGATTCTCACCTGCGGCGAGTCCAAACTCTCGGACCCCGACTTCACCGTCCCCGCAACGGTGGTGAAGATCGAGCGGGTGCGCTGACCAAGGGCCCCAACGACCTTTGGTCACATGATCTCGAATAACCCTGTACCGCAACGGATGCCGCGATGAGACCCTCATCGCGGCATCCGTCATTGTGGCTTCTACGCTTTGCGCTCGGCGGACTGCGGTGCGTTCGGATAGTGTATGGCTCGTAAGCTTCTCCGAGCAGGGTCATGTTTCACGTGAAACATCCGGCCCGTAGTCTGTGGCGGTGAACGTGCGCGACCCCCTTCCCTCTCCTTCTGAAGACCATGAAGATCGTGAGCACCAGAACTCCCTTGGCGGCGATACCCCTGCCGAACGACGCATCAGAAGCCTCCTCGATGCGGCGGTGAGCGAGGAGGCGCCCCCCACGCGGCGCCACCGCTATCGAGAAACTTCACCGGCGCCGGGTGGCGCAGCCCCGAGCTTCGGCCAAGGTGGGCCAGAATCGGTGACGATGGAGTCCGGTGCGAACGGCGGCACGTCGCCAGCAGGACGGACTGACAACGGGGGGGACGGGATGCGGAGATCCACATCGCAACGAGGCCGGCATCTGGCACCGGAAGCAGCGGCGAAGACGAAGACCGAGGCGCCGGTGCCGCACCAACCCGAACCGCCCCTTGATGACGACCTGCCGCTCGCGCGCGAGGCGCAGCGGGCCGTGCGGGTGCTCAACCCTTCGGGCAGCGTGACGATGCCGCGGCCGCCGCGCCGCCGGGTCTTCGCCGTCGCCAACCAGAAGGGCGGCGTCGGCAAGACCACCAGCACCGTGAACCTCGCGGTCGCCTTGGCGCTGCACGGGAACCGGGTGATGGTCATCGACCTCGACCCGCAGGGGAACGCCTCCACCGGTCTCGGCGTCGAGCACGGGGCGGGCACGCCGAGCGTGTACGAGGCGGTCGTGGAAGGCATGCCGCTCGACGAGATCGCGGTGCCCGTCGACGGCATCCCCTCGCTCTACTGCGTCCCGGCCACCATCGACCTCGCCGGCGCCGAAGTCGAACTCGTCAATGTGGTCGCCCGCGAAGGCCGCCTCGAGAAGAGCATCGAGACCTTCAGCGGGGAACTCGACTACATCTTCATCGACTGCCCGCCGTCCCTCGGCCTGCTGACGGTGAACGCGCTCGTGGCGGCCGAGGAGGTGCTGATCCCGATCCAGTGCGAGTACTACGCGCTTGAAGGCCTCGGCCAGCTCCTGCGGAACATCGAGCTCATCAAGGCGCACCTGAACGCGCGCCTGCGCGTCTCCACGATCCTGCTCACCATGTACGACAAGCGGACCAAGCTCGCCGATCAGGTGGAGCAGGAGGTGCGCGGTCACTTCAGCGAGATCGTGCTCGACGCGGTCGTGCCGCGCAGCGTGCGCGTCTCCGAGGCGCCCGGGTACGGGCAGTCGATCATGACGTACGACCCCGGCTCGCGGGGTGCGACGAGCTATTTCGAAGCGGCCGAGGAGATCGCGCGCCGCGGCGCGAAGCTCTCCCGACGCGGCAAGAACCAGAAGGGCGGGAACTAGTCGATGGCTGCGGCGAAACGCGGAGGGCTCGGTCGCGGACTGGGGGCGCTCATCCCGACCGGTCTGGCCGAGACCACGACGACCACGGTTGCAAACGGCACTGAGGAGCCCGAAGAAGCTCTCGCTCCGGTCGCGACGCCCCGGCAGGCGGCCCCGAAATCGAGTAGTAGAAGCAAGGGCGATGTTTCACGTGAAACAACGACTCCCGCCGAGCCTGATGTTTCACGTGAAACATCGGACGGACCGGATCTCGTCCCGGTGCCGGGCGCGAGTTTCCAGCTGATCCCGATCACGGACATCGGCACGAACCCGAAGCAGCCCCGCCAGATCTTCGACGACGAGCACCTCATCGAACTCCAGACCTCCCTCACCGAGGTCGGGATGCTCCAGCCGATCGCGGTGCGCGAGCGGACTCCGGACGAGCCGCGCGAGGACGGCGCCCGCTTCGAGCTCGTCATGGGGGAGCGGCGGCTCCGAGCCGCGACGGCCCTCGGCTGGGACGCGGTCCCGGCGATCGTGCGCCGCACCGCCGACGAGGAATTGCTCCGCGAGGCGCTGCTCGAGAACATCCACCGCGTGCAGCTGAACCCGCTCGAAGAGGGCGCGGCGTATCAGCAACTCCTCGAAGAGTTCAACGTGACGCAGGAGGAGCTGGCCAAGAAGATCGGGCGCAGCCGCCCGACGATCGCCAACATGATCCGTCTCCTCAGCCTCCCGCCGACCGTGCAGACGAAGGTCGCCGCGGGTGTCCTCACTGCCGGCCACGCGCGGGCGCTCCTCGGCCTCGACAGCCCGGACTCGCAGGAGCACATCGCCGAGCGGATCATCAGCGAGGGCCTGTCGGTGCGGAGCACCGAGGAACTCGTGACGGCGAACCGCTTGGAAGAGAAGCCGGAGCTCGACGAGCCCCGCAGCGCCTCCGGGCGCAACGCGAAGGACCGCATCAAGGCGCCCGGTCTCGAGGAGCTGAAGGAACGCCTCTCGGATCATTTCGAGACGCAGGTGGCGATCTCCTGGGGCCGCAAGAAGGGCAAGATCACCATCGAGTTCGGCTCGCTCGCGGACCTCGACCGGATCGTCGAGCAGATCGGGGTCGAGTAAGACGGCGCCGGGCGAAGACGGAAAATCGGGGCGATGTTTCACGTGAAACATCGCCCCGATTTCTTGGTATCCGTTGCTCTTCTAGTGCCTTGGCTAGGAGAGCTCCCGCCACATGATGATGTCGTCCCGGTAGTCGTCGTCCGCCATGCGCACGGCGCGCGGCAGTCGGCCGACTTCACTGAATCCGTGCCGCCGGTAGAAGGCGTCGGCACCGGTGCCCGAGCGGACCTTGAGGGTCAGCGCGCCGAGCTTGAGTTCTTCGCGAGCGACTTGGTCGACTGCCGCCAGGAGCTTGCCGCCGAGACCGCCGCCTTGCTTGGCGGGGTCGACCTGGACGTGGCGGATGGTCCGCCAGCCCTGGCGCGGCGGGCTGTCGTTTGATGTGAGAACACACCAAGCGACAATGGCGGCTCCTTCCTTTAGAGCGACCAGCGTGTCAGTCCGGTCGATCACTCGCGCGAGAATGGAAACGGTGTGAGGGCGAACCTCTTCGATGTTGACCGGCGGGACGAACCCGACGGAACCGCCGGCGTTCGTCACTCTCACCCAGAGATGGCTGAGTTCGTCAACGAGCGCGGCAGTCACCGGCGGGTCCACGAGCACGGCGATGTCGCCGCCCGAAACGGGCGACGCCTCCGGCGTGGAGCTGTCAGTAACTGTTGCTTGCACGCCTTCCAGCTTGCCCTACGGACCGGCCCTGCCGACAGTCCCTTCCCGCCATATGGGCGCACGTCACTATCGGCCCCCAAACCCGCGATCTGACGATGATTGCCCTGGTTCGCGCAGTAGATGTCAGTCCACTATCGGGTGTCGATCCTGCGACGCGCCGCGTAACCTCGTGGAAATCTGCCAAAAGGTCGATTCCGGCTGTTTCCAGTCTCGCATTCATGCGGTATTTTTCGATAGTGGCATCTGCGAGTACCCCCGGCCCGAATTCCCCGACCGACCTGACGAGCCAGAGCCGACAGCACCCGACTCCGTCTTCGAACAGCGTGCGTGTGACCGGCGTGCGCCCGACCCTGCCGCCCTTCGTCGACTGGCCCGCTTTCCCGTTCGAAGGCGACCTGCGCATCAAGCCCCTGCAGGAGCCTGTGGACGCTGAACCCCCGCGCCGCGGCGACCGCCAGGAGCAGTGCGCGGCCTGCCACACCCCTGACTCCGCCTACCTCTGGTCCAACGAGCGGTGGCGGCTCAAGAGCCCTCCTGCGCCCAGCGGGCTGCCCGTGGTGGTGATCCTGGAGCCGCGCGCGCACCTCGACCTCGGCGACCTTTCGACGATGCATGCGGCCGAGCTCGGTGTGCTGACGGTGCGGCTGGAGCGGGCCATCCGCTCCCTCGAATCCGTCGCGCAGGTCCACGTGAACCGCTGGGGGGACGGCACTGCGCATCTGCAGCAGTGGTTCCTGGCCCGCCCGCACGGCTACCTCCAGCTGCGGGGACCGTTCATGACGATGTGGGACGAGATCCTGCCGCCGGTCGAAGAGCACGAGTGGCAGATGAACCTGGAGTACATCGCCGCCTGGCTCGCCGACGACTGACCGACGCAAAGGCCAAGGGCGTCAATGTTTCACGTGAAACATTGACGCCCTTGGCCGTGCTCGGTTCAGGATCGGGCGATCGCCTGGCGCACCATCGTCGCCAGCGTCTCGCCGAAGTCGAGGCCGGCCGCCTCGATCGCCATGGGCAGCAGCGAGGTCTCGGTGGTGCCGGGCGCGACGTTCGCTTCGAGCACCTGGATGCCGCCCGCGTCGTCCACGATCATGTCGATGCGGGACATGTCGCCGAGGCCGAGGGTCCGGTGGACCTGGATCGCCAGCTCGGCCACGCGGGAGGCGACCGGCTCGCTCATCGCGGCCGGCACGGTCCACCGCGTGGCGCCCGGGTTGTAGCGGGCGGCGTAGTCGTAGTCGCCGTGCAGCGGCGCGATCTCGACCGGCGGCAGCGCCGTCGGGCCGTCCCCGAGGTCGACCACGCCGACCGCGATGTCCCGGCCGTCGACGAACGACTCGATGAGCGCCTCGTCGCTGTACGAGAAGCAGCCCATCATCGCCGACGGGAAGTCGTCCTCCTTGTGCACCGCGTGCACGCCGAGCCCGGAGCCGCCCGAGTTGGGCTTGACGACGAGCGGCAGGCCCATCTTCGCGGCGATCCGGTCCAGGAGCTTGCGCGCACCGAAGTCCGAGAACGCCTGGCGAGGCATGACGGTCCAGTCGGGTGTCGGAATCCCGGCCGTGCGGAGCAGGTCCTTGGCCGTGATCTTGTTCCAGGCGCGCCGCGCGCCGACCGATCCGGTGCCCACGATCGGGATGTCCGAGAGCTCCAGCACCGCCTGCAGCGAGCCGTCCTCGCCGGGGGAGCCGTGCACGAGCGGCAGCACCACGTCCGGCGGGAACTCCTGCAGCGCGGGCAGCAGCTCGCCGTCCAGATCGCGCACGTCGCACGCCATGCCCTGGCGCTGCAGGGCGTCGGCGGCCCGGCGGCCCGACTTCAGCGAGACCTCGTGCTCGTAGGACATGCCTCCGGCGAGGATGAGGACCCGGATGTCCGAGGCTGCGGCGCGCTCCTTCATGCGGCGCCTCCCGCGAACGTGTCGCGCAGGTCGATGTCGCCGGCGACCACGCCCGCCAGGCGGCGCACGCCCTCGCGGATGGTCTCGGAGGTCTGGGTCGAGAAGTTCAAGCGCATCTCCCTGCGGCCGTTGCCGTCAGCGTAGAAACCGGTGCCCGGGACGTAGGCGACGCGCTCCTGCAGCGCGCGCGGCAGCATCGCCTTCGAGTCGAGCCCTTCGGGCAGTGTGGCCCAGATGAACAGGCCCCCGCCCGGGACCGTCCAGGTCATGCCCTCGGGCATGTAGTCGCCGAGCGCGCCGAGCAGCGCGTCGCGCCGGTCCCGGTAGAGCGTGTTGAAGACCTTCACCTGCTGGCGCCACTCCATCTCGGTGAGGAAGCGGAGCGTGGCCTCCT
This sequence comes from Glycomyces niveus, assembly GCF_017592475.1. Lineage (GTDB taxonomy): Bacteria > Actinomycetota > Actinomycetes > Mycobacteriales > Micromonosporaceae > Glycomyces > Glycomyces niveus. The sequence goes on from NZ_JAGFNP010000010.1 coordinate 71,442, forward strand.
GGGTGAGCCCGGACGGGCACAGGATCGAGGCCTCGATCGCCAGGAGCAGTTTGTCGCGCACCGCGGGCGGCGCGAGGACCCAGCCGAGGCGCAGGCCCGCGGCGAAGATCTTGGAGACCGTGCCCAGGTAGATGACGCCGCGCTCGGCGCGGGCGCGCAGCGGCGCGGGCGGGGCGCCCTCGAAGCTGATCATCGAGTACGGGTCGTCCTCGATGACGAGGAGGCCGTGCCGCTCCGCGATCGCCAGGATCTCCTCGCGTCGCTCCTCGGTGAGGGTGACGCCGGCCGGGTTCTGGTAGGTCGGGATCGTGTACAGGAACTTCGCGCGGCGGCCCTCGCGTTCGAGCGCGGCGAGGCCCTCTTCGAGGCCGGCGGGGATGAGCCCGTCGTCGTCCATCGGGAGGTGCCGGACGTCGGCCTGCGCGGCCTGGAAGGCCCCGAGCGCGCCGACGTAGGTGGGACCCTCGGCGAGCACGATGTCGCCGGGGTCGAGGAAGGTGCGGGCGAGCAGGTCGAGGCCCTGCTGCGCGCCGGTGGTGAGGACGAGGTCGTCCGCCGAGGCGCGGATGCCCGAGAGCTCTAGGACCCCGCACAGCGCTTCGCGGAGCGCGATGCTGCCCTGGCCGGGGCAGTAGCCGAGCGCTTCGGCGCCGACCTGGGAGAGGAGGCGGGTGAACATCTCGCCGAGCTCGTCCATGGGGAGCGCGGCGGTGTAGGGGTTCCCTCCGGCGAGGGAGACGACCTCGGGTCGCGATGCGACCGAGAACAGTGCGCGGATCTCCGACTGTGCCATCCCGTGAACCCGGGATGCGTAGCGACCGGTGTAATCGTCGAGTGTTGTACCGGACACGCGGAGACCTCCTCTGATGGTCCTCGTCGCCCGCGCTCCGTGGTCGCGGGTCGGTGCGGCGGCGTCGTCCAGAGGCTGTCGTCCAGATGCTGTGCTCATGAGCGCAGGTCCTGAACGGCGCAGCTCGCGCGGGATCTCGTATGGACACGTCCGGCCGCCGTTCGCGGTTGACCCGCCGGGCCGAACGGTCTGAAAACCGTGTTCCGACCAGCCTACGGGACCTGACGTGCGATCGGACCACTCTACTAGCACAAGGAGCGAAGGCCGCGCGTGTTTTCCGTCATGTGGACGCCCGCAAGACGTAGGCTGGACGGGTGCATCGGCGCATGGTGAACCTCACACTCGACTCCCTGGAAGATCTTCCGGGGCGTTGCCGCGCCTGCGTGTTCTGGGAGCTCTCACCCCTGTGCGCGGAGGCGGCCCGCGACGTGGGCGAGCCCGCCCTCGAGAAGGAGGCGTGGCTGTCGCACACGCTGCTCGAGTGGGGCGGCTGCGGCCGGATCGCCTACGAGGGTGACGAAGTCGCCGGGTACGTCACCTACGCGTCGCCGAAGTTCGTGCCGCGGTCGATGGAGTTCCCCTCCGGGCCGGTCTCGCCGGACGCGGCGCTCCTGATGACCGCCTACGTGAACCCGAGCTACGCGGGCACGGGCCTGGGCCGGCAGCTGGTGCAGACGGTCGCGGCCGATGTGGCGCGGCGGGGGATCTACGCGATCGAGACGTTCGGCGACGCCCGCGGCGAGACGCGCGCGTGCCTGGTGCCGGCGGACTTCTACCGCTCGGTGGGGTTCAAGACAGTGCGTCAAGACCCGCGCTACCCGCGGCTGCGTCTCGAGCTGCGCACGGCGCTCGACCGGAGCGTGGAGGCGGAGGAGGCGTCGGTGTTCGACGACTCGGTGGAGTGGTTCAAACTCGACGACCTCGAACTCGAACAGTTCCTTGGCGAGCCCACGACCGGAGGCCACTCCCGAATCGACCGCCCTGGACAGCAGCGCGGCGGCGACCTCTTCGACTGACTCGGCGGGGCAAGGTGAAACATGATTTTCCCGATGTGTCCCCCGGGGGACCCGGTCACGGCGAAGCTTGCGAGCCGTAAATCTGAAGAGCTTTAAACCTAACGCTCCGGATACGACAGAAAACGGGGGACGGAACCGCAGTTCCATCCCCCGATCGCTGAAAAGACGCTCGCGTTCCTACTGGCCGAGGAACTTGCGGATCGCGGCCTTGGGCTGGGCGCCGATGAGCTGCTGGGCGGGCTTGCCGTCCTTGAACAGGATCATCGTGGGGACGCTCATGACCTGGTACTCGCGGGTGATCTCCGGGTTCGCGTCCGTGTCGAGCTTGCGGATCACGAAGTCGTCGGTCTCCGCGGCGAGCTCTTCGAGCACCGGGGCGACCTTCTTGCACGGCCCGCACCACTCGGCCCAGAAGTCGACGAGCACGGGCTTGTCGGATTCCAGCACCTCGGCCTGGAACTCGGCCTGGCCGTTAACTGCTTTGATGGCGCCCATGGGCATCCTCCTGTGTGTCTAAACGAGCGGTGGGTCAATCGGAGAGCGAGGCGATGTAGCGCTCGGCGTCGAGCGCGGCCGCGCAGCCGGTGCCGGCCGCGGTCACCGCCTGCTGGTAGGTGTGGTCGACGAGGTCGCCGGCGGCGAACACGCCTTCGAGGTTCGTGCGGGTCGACGGCGAGGCCACCTTCACGTAGCCGGACTCGTCGAGCTCGACCTGGCCCTTGAACAGCTCCGAGCGCGGGTCGTGGCCGATCGCGATGAACAGGCCCGTCGCGGGCAGCTCGCGCGTCTCGCCGGTCACGGTGTCGACCAGGTCGACGCTCGAGACCTTGCCGCCTTCGCCGTTGATCTCCTTGACCGCGGAGTTCCAGGCGACCTCGATCTTCGGGTTCGCCAGGGCGCGCTCGGCCATGACCTTGGAGGCGCGGAACTCGTCGCGGCGGTGCACGATGGTGACCTTCGAGGCGAACTTGGTGAGGAACGTGGCCTCCTCCATCGCCGTGTCGCCGCCGCCGACCACCGCGATGTGCTGGTCGCGGAAGAAGAAGCCGTCGCAGGTGGCGCACGCGGAGACGCCGCGGCCCATGAGCTCGTTTTCGCCCGGCACGTTGAGCGGGCGGAACGCCGAGCCGGTCGCGAGGATCACGGCCTTGGCCTGGTACTCGTCGTCGCCGACCCACACCTTCTTGATCTCGCCGGCCAGGTCGACGCGGGTCACGTCGTCCGAGACGAGCTCGGCGCCGAAGCGCTCGGCCTGCTTGCGCCACTGGTCCATGAGCTCGGGGCCCATGATGCCCTCGGGGAACCCGGGGTAGTTCTCGACCTCGGTGGTCTGCATCAGCGCGCCGCCGAACTGGAAGCCCTCGAACACGAGCGGTTTCATGTTGGCGCGGGCGGTGTACAGCGCGGCGGTGTAGCCGGCGGGGCCCGAGCCGATGATGATGACGTCGCGGATTTCGCTCACCGGGTTCGCTCCTGAGATGGTTCGGCGCTCCAGGGACGGCTCCCTGAACTGACTGCTTCAACGCCATCTTATTGACCCGAAATTCCGGCTCCGGGGGCTGTGGCGGGCTTGTGACAGGCGATTATCCCGATCGTGGGCAACCTCACCCCTCCGCCCGCCGCGAACAGGGGCGCGGCGGTGCCGAAATCAGCGGGCCGGGGTCAGGGCTGCTCGGCGAGCGGCTCGATGACGCCGTCGGCGCACGCCGGGGTCAGGGCCACGGCCATGTCGCCGTCGGCGCCGACCATGAGCGCCATGATCGCGGGCTCGGAGTCGTAGCGGGCGAAGTCGACCGCGACGAGCAGGGCCTGGTACTGCGCGGTGATCGCCGCTTCGCAGTTGCGCCAGAAATCGCCGCCCGCCGCCAGGTCCGCCAGTTCGGGCGGGACCTCGCCGGAGGCGCTGCCCGCGCCGAGCTCGCGCAGGACCTCGACGAGGTCGGTGTCCGCGCCGTAGTCGCTGCCGGTGGCGAAGGTCGCGATCTCCATGAGGCCGCCGGTGGTCTCCGGGTCGTCGCCGGACTCGTCCTGGGTGTCCGCCCCGTCCTCGGGGGAGGCCTCGGTCGCGCCGGGCGCGCCCTCTTCGTGGTCGCGCTCGTTCTCGCTGTCGGCGAGGACCTCGGCCGTGTCTCCGGCGCCTTCGCTCCCGCCGGTCGTCAGCTGGATCGCGGTGGCGACGCCGCCGACGGTGACCAGGACGGCCGCGGCCGCGCTCAGGATCGCGTACCGGACCCGCTTGGGCCGCAGGCGTTCCGCCCACCGCTCGGTCCAGGAGCCGAACGCGCCGCCGCGTTCGCCCGCGTGCAGCGTGTCGGCCGGGGGCAGCGAGTCGAGGACGCGGTCGAGGCGGTCACCCACCTCTTCGGGAAGGTCGCCGTAGCCGTGGGAGGCCTGCCACAGGACGCGGCTGACCTCGGCTTCGGCGTCGTTCGGACGCTGCTGGCTCATCGGCTCCCCTCCCCTCTGCGTTCAGGAGCGCTGTGTCGTTCAGGGGCACTGTCGAGCGTGCCGTTGCGGGTCCCTGCACCTGGTTCGACGCCCGGCAGAGTCGGCGGGTTCCCCGCCCCGGCCCCGACACCGTCGATCGGCGGCGTGTCCTCGCGCACTAGGTGGTCCACGGCGGGGTCGAACTCGGGGAGCAGCGCGGCGATGCGCTTGCGCGCCCGCGACGCCCGCGACTTCACCGTTCCGGGCCGCACCTTGAGGATCGCGGCCACCTCTTCGACCGGGTAGCCGAGCATGTCGACGTAGACGAGCACCGCCCGCTGGTCGAACGGCAGATCGGCGAGCGCCCGGTGCACGCTCAACCGCATCGCCGCCTGCTGCGGGTCCGCCGACGCGTCGGCGGCCGGCAGGGCGAGCGCGTCGTCGTCAGCGAGCGGCACCGTCGGCCGCCGCCCCGAAGCGCGGATGCGGTCGAGGCAGGCGTTCACGACGATCCGGTGCAGCCAGGTCGTCACCGCCGAGCCGCCCCGGAAGCCCCCGGCGCCCTGGTAGGCCTTGATCATCGCGTCCTGCACCGCCTCGGCGGCGTCCTCCGGATCGCCGAGCGTGCGCACTGCGACGGCCCACAGCCGCCCGCGGTGGCGCCGGAACAGCTCCCCGAACGCCTCCCGCTCGCCGCCCACATGGCGGCGCAGCAGCTCGGCGTCGGTCGCGTCGTCCAGCCCGCCTGCGGGGCCGGGCGGGAGAGGGGCGGGCATGGCGGGTCTACCGCGCGAAGACGTTGATGTCGCTGATGGTGAGCTTGTACCCGTCGGAGACCTGCGGCAGCTCGGTCACCCACACGACGATGAAGCGGGTCGCCTCGCCGCCGGTCTTCAGCTCGATGTTCGTGTCCGCGTCCTCGACCTGCTCGGCCAGGACCGAGAAGCCGTCCACGATCGCCTGGTCGCCCTCGCTCGAGTCGCCCGGGTCCTCGGCCCCGCCGAGCAGGCCCACGGTCGCCCCGGCGCTGGTCATCTGGACCCGCACCGACGAGACCTCGCGGGCCTCGCCGAGGTCGATGAGGATGCCCATGCCGGGCTTCAGGTTCCCGAAGTTCGGGTCGCCGCGGTAGGTGTTGGTGGTCCAGCCGGTCGAGGCGTTGTCGTCGATGACGTTCTCGACGCCCTCGTTCTGGTTCCGGTCGCCCTCCGGCGGGTCGACCACGCGCACCGAGTCGGCGGTGAGCGCGACCTCGGTCGGCGCGACGCTCTCGGGGCTCTCGCCCTCGGTGTTGGACGGCTCGGCCCCGGTGTCCTCACCGGTGACCTGGTCCTCGGCTCCGGCGGGGTCCTCGCCGCCGCCGAAGACGACGGCGCTGGTGACCACGCCCGCGAAGATGACCGCGGCGATGACGGCCGCGACGACCGCGAGGCGCTTCATGCCCGCGGGAGGCGAGTCGGCGGCGGCGCCGCTTGAGCGGCGGCCGAAGCTGATCGCGCCGAGGACGCTCGTGGGCGCCGACTCGGCGGCGGCCGCGGCGGCCGGCCCGGCCCCGCCGGTCTCGGCGAGGCGGCGCAGGTCGACCGCGAGCTCGGCCGCCGACGGCGGCGTCTGCGTGTGGTCGAGCAGGTCGGCGGTGAGCTTGGAGAGCGCGGCGGGCAGGCCCGGGACGACCTTGTCCGCGTCGAGGACGCGGCCCCATTCGTCGGTCGCGGCGTCCGCGAGCCCGGTGTTCTCGGCGGGCACGACGCGCGGCCAGGTGCAGGTCAGGCAGGCGTAGAGGGTCGCGCCGAGCGCGCGCACGTCTTCGACCTGCGTGTTCCCGGGCTCGTTGCGAGGCTCGGTGACCATGACGCGGTCGTCCTCGGAGAGGAGGATCGTGCCCGGGTGCAGGTCGGCGTGGGTGACGCCGCCTTCGTGGAGGGCGGCGACCGCGTCGGCGACCGAGGCGACCAGTTCGAGGGCGTGCGCGGGGTCGAGGTGCTGCCGCTCGAGCACGCCGCGCAGCGACGAGCCGTTGACCCACTCGCGCACGACGTAGGCGAAGCGCCCTTCGTCGACCGCGTCGTACACGTCGACCATCGAGTCCACATGGGCGCGCGAGGCGGCGACGGCGGCGGTCATGGTGGGGGCGGCGTCCTCGCCGCCGGGGGAGCGGAGCACGACCGCTACGGAGCGGTGCAGCAGGACGTCGACGCCCCGCCACAGCTGGCGGTAGCCGTTCGCGCCTCCGACGTGCTCTTCGAGGCGGTACCGTTCGGCGAGCAGGTCGCCCACGGACGGCACTTCGGCGGTGGTCATGATGCGGGGTCCTCCCCTCTCAATGCGACCCCGCGAGGGGGTCCCGGCCGGGGCCTTCGTGGGCCGGTTCGGTCATGGTGCGGTCCAAGTGGCTCTGCGGGATCCGGCCAGAGTGCACGTATGGATCGTACTTGCCTCATCGTCGCAGCTTTGCGCGCACCGTTGCCTGGAGCGACGCCGTTTCAGTGACGCGCAATACCAGACAGGCCGCGAAGTACACGCCGAGCAGGACGATCCCGAGCACGATCGACGCGGCGAACTGCCCCAGTTTCGCCATGCCGCCGTCTGCCGGGAGGTCCGGCCACAGCAGCCACCCGCCGTATGCGACCGCGCCCGCGACCGCGGCCGCCGTGGTGGTGCGCACCAGGCCGCTCATCGTCTTGCGCATCCCGAGCAGGCCGATCCGCTTGCGCAGCAGCCCCATCGAGAGCAGGAGGCTGACGAGGTACGAGACGCCGTTGGCGGCGAAGAGGCCGACCACGACCCACTGGGCGGGCAGGAACGCGAACGCCAGCAGGTACCCGCCGATGCGGATCGCGATCACCGGGAAGTTGAACACCGCCACGGTGCGCGTGTCCGTCTGCGCGTAGAACGCGTAGATCTGCAGCTGGCTGATCGAGAACGGCAGCAGCACGATCCCGGCCATGAGCAGCACCTGCCCGGTCGCGAGCGCCTGCTCGGGCTCGTAGGCGCCCCACTGGAAGATCATGAGCGCGATCGGCTCGTGCAGCGCGATGAACGCCGCCGCGATCGGCACCAGCAGGAACGAGGCGAGCCGGATGCCGTTCGAGAGGTGGTCGGCCAGCTCGGGCCAGCGCCGGTCGTCCGCGGCGCGGGTCATGCGGGGCATGAGCGCGGTGATGACCGAGACCGCGACGATGCCGTGCGCCATCATCATCATCAGGTACGCGTTGTTGTAGACCGTGACACCGGGCACGAACGGCCCGTCGTCGGTCTGGCCCTCGACCGCGAGGTTGGCGACCTTGATCACGGCCATGACCGCGATCTGGTTGGCGACCACGAACAGCAGCGTCCACGCGGCCAGGCGGCGGATGTCGGCGAGCGGGAGCCGCTTGAAGTCGAACCGCAGCCGCCAGTGGAACCCGGCCCGGCGGAGCGCGGGCGCGAGGCACAGCACCTGGATGACGACTCCCAGCGTGGTGCCGGCGCCGAGCAGCAGGATCATGCCGTTCGTCACTTGGTCGGCGCTGTTGAAGATGTCGCCGTTCGCGTCCGGCACGGCGTCGCGGGTGTAGACGACGTAGAAGACCGCGCCGACGGTGATGACCACGAGGTTGTTGATGATCGGCACCCACATGGGCGCGCCGAAGTGCTCGCGGGAGTTGAGGACGCCGGAGAGGATCGCGAAGAGCCCGTACAGGAGCAGGGCCGGGAGCATGTAGTAGGAGAACTCGGTGACGAGGTCGCGCTGGGCCGGGTTCGCCATGAACAGGGAGATCAGGGGCGCGCAGAGGGTGACGATGACCGCGGCGCCGCCGAGGACGAGGGCGGCGAGGGTGAGGAGGCGCTGGGCGAAGGCGTCGCCGCCGTCGGCGTCGTTCTTGTGGGCCTTGACGAACAGCGGCATGATGATGCTCGCGAACACGCCGCCGAGGACGAGTTCGTAGATCATCTGCGGGAAGTACTGCGCGGTCGTGTACGAGTTGCCGAGGAGGCCGGCGCCGATCGCGGCGGAGATGACGACGGTGCGGCCGAAACCGGTGACGCGCGAGACGAGGGAGCCCGCGCCCATGAGGAGGCTGGAGCGGACCACGTTCTTGCCCTGCGGGGCCGGCTGCGGCGCGGCGGGCGGGAGGACGGGGTTCCCGATGGGGGCGTAGCCGTTGCCGGTCTGGGGTCCGGGCGGGGGGTACGCGTTCGGAGGGGTTCGGTGGGGGTTGCCCTGGGGGCCTCGGACGGGCCCAGACGGCGAGTGCCCGGGGCCGCCCGGTCTCGCGCTAGGTTCGGCCATACTCGCACTCTCCGCTAAGCTTGCCCGGCGATGTCTGACAACAGTAGCGGTAAGGAAATCACGGTCCCGCCCATAGCCGATGAACTGGGTCGGGTGTTCGCCGACGCCGGGCACGAGCTGCACCTGGTCGGCGGCCCGGTCCGTGACGCGGTGCTGCGCCGGCGCGTGAGCGACCTCGATTTCACGACGGACGCGCGTCCGGAGTCGACGGAGGCGATCCTGCGGGCGCACTGCTCGGCGGTGTGGACCACCGGGGCCGACTTCGGGACCATCGGGGGGATGTTCCGGGGCGAGCAGGTCGAGGTGACCACGTTCCGCGCGGACGCCTACGACCGCGTCAGCCGCAACCCGATCGTCCGGTACGGGGACAGCCTCGTCGACGACCTCGAGCGCCGCGACTTCACTGTGAACGCCATGGCGGTCTCGCTGCCCGCGCATGAGTTCACCGACCCGTTCGGCGGCCTCGCCGACATCGCGCGCCAGACCATCCGCACCCCCGCGTCCCCCGAGTCGTCCTTCGCCGACGACCCGCTGCGGATGCTCCGCGCCGCGCGCTTCGCCGCGCAGCTCGGCTTCGACATCGACCCCGACACCCTGGACGCCATGCGCCGCATGGCACCCGAGCTCGCGCGCATCACCGCCGAGCGGATCAGGGACGAGTTCGTGAAGCTCCTCATGGCCCCCGATCCGGTGGCGGGCCTGCGCATCCTGGTCGACACGGGTCTGGCCGAGCAGTTCCTGCCCGAACTGCCCGCGCTGCGCATGGAGATCGACGAGCACGCCCAGCACAAGGACGTCTACGAGCACTCGCTGCAGGTGCTGCGCAACGCGATCGCCCTCGAACAGGACGGTCCCGACCTGCTCCTGCGCCTCGCCGCGCTCCTCCACGACATCGGCAAGCCCGAGACCAAGGACGTGGTGCCCGGCGGCGGCGTCACCTTCCACCACCACGACGTGGCCGGCGCCCGCTTGGCGCGCAGGCGGATGCGCGAGCTTCGCTTCCCCAAGTCCGACGTGCAGGCCGTCTCGCTCCTCATCAGCCTCCACCTGCGCTTCTACGGCTACGGCGATGCCGGCTGGACCGATTCGGCCGTGCGCCGCTACGTGACCGACGCCGGCCCGCAGCTCGACCGGCTGCACCTGCTCGTGCGCTCGGACTGCACCACTCGCAACCGCCGCAGGGCCGAGCGGCTGCGCCGCGACTACGACGCGTTCGAGGAGCGCATCGCCCGCATCCGCGCCGAGGAGGACCTTCGCGCGGTGCGCCCCGACCTCGACGGCAACGCGATCATGGAGCTGCTGGGCCTGCCGCCCGGCCCGCTGGTGGGCCGGGCGTGGGCCTATCTCAAGGAGCTTCGGCTGGAGCGGGGTCCGATGTCGCGCGAGGAGGCGGAATCGCAGCTTCGCGCTTGGGCCGCAAGCGAAGGCCTCGCACCGGGTCCAGACGCGGAATAAGGATCTCCTGCACGACCAGGGCGCACATCACGGCGACCATGATCCAGCGCGACCCGGCCGCGGTGAGGAACAGCCACTCGGGGATCCCGCGGCCCTCCTCTTCGGCCGAGACCTGCAGCATCTTGCCGTAGAACGAGAAGAAGTAGAACAGCTCGGCGGCCTGCCAGAGCAGGAACGCCCCCCACTTCGGGCGGGCGAGCACCGCGAGCGGCACCAGCCACAGCACGTACTGCTGCGACCAGACCTTGCCGAAGAGCAGGAACGCGGCGACCACGAGGAAGCACAGCTGCGCGAGGCGCGGCACGAGGTCGTCGGCGGTGGCGATCCCTCGCAGTCCGGGCGCGCCCGGGCGACGGCCCGCGAAGAACCCGAGCGCGGCGATCCCGAGGCAGGCCACGGCGAAGCACACGAGGTACAGGTCGTTGACGTATTCGGAGTCCCACAGCTTCTCCCAGCCGGTGATCCCGCGCAGGACGTACCAGCCGGTGCCCCAGTCCACGGGCCGTTCGGAGTTGAGCTCGAAGAACCGCATCCACGAGTCCCGCCACAGGTAGGCGACGGGCGCGTTGACGACCGCCCACACGACCGCGGCGGTCGCGGTCGCCTGGAGCGCGGGCAGGAGCTTGCGCTGGCGCAGTGCGAGGACGAGGAGCGGGCCGATGAACAGGAGCGCGTAGAACTTCGCGGCGACGGCGAGGCCGAGGAACAGGCCGGCCATGATCGGGCGGCTGCGCTGCCAGTACAGGAAGAACGGCATCGACAGCGCGATGGCGAACAGGTCCCAGTTCACTGTGGCGGTGACGAGCACGACGGGCGCGGCGGCGAGCATCATCGCGTCCCACGGACGCGAGGGCCGGGAGTAGACGAGTGCCGGGTCGGGGTTGGGGCCGGGGAGGTCGGTGCGGCGGTTGTCCTCGCGGATCTTGTGCAGGATCGCGATGGCGGCGGCGCCGCAGATGAAGAGCACGATCGCGTTGAGGTGCCAGAAGATCGGGCCGCCGTCGGTGCCGAGGACGTTGCCGAGACGGAAGGCGATCTGCCCGAGGATCCCCATGAACCATCCGGTCAGTACCGGGTATTCGACCGGGTGGTCACGGTAGGGGACGAAGCCCTCGTTGAGCCGTTCGGCCCCCCACAGTGCGCGGATGTCGGTGTAGCAGGCCTGGGTGTACTGGGACCAGTCGGTCCAGCCGCCCGCCGCGCACGGGTACTTCTGGAGCCAGTTGATCGCGAACGCGATGAGTCCGGTGAGGAGGATGACCCGGACCGGCGTCCAGTAGCGGCGGCTCGGCGGGTCGACGGCGTGGTCCCCGAGGGGTCCGCCGATGAGGCCGGAGGCGATGCGGGCCAAGCGGTCGGTGAGGGTGGGTGCGACCGTGGTACGCGCGGAGGGGCGCTCGGTCGGCGGCGGCTGCTCAATGGAAGACGGCGGCATGGGGCCTATTGTGGCCCATGCCGCCGTCTCGGCGCTATCTGCGGTTCGCCGCGTTAACGCGGCGGGTCAGTTGCCTCCGGCACCGTCACCCCCGCCGCCGCCCTGTCCCGGATCCGAGGACGACTCTTCCGACGGCTCCCCGCTCGGCTCCTCGCAGTCCGGCAGCGGCCAGGTGCCGCAGTCCTCCTCGCCGGTGGACTCGCCGTCGCCCGGATCGGTGGTCTGATCGCCAGTAGGCGTCACGTCCTCGTCGGGAAGGGACTCGCACTTCTCGCCGTCCCAGGTGCCGCCGCCGTCCTCGCATTCCTTCTTGTCCTCTTCCTCGGACGCACCGCACTTGGCGTCCTCGGGGTTGGCGGCGCAGTAAGCGCCGTCCGGGTTGAAGCCGGCGTTGTCGAGGTCCCAGGTGCTGTCCGACCCGGACTTCGGAGCCTCGTCCCAGTTCTTCGGCTCCCAACCTTTTTGGCCGTCCTTGGCGTCGAGGACGCGGTGCATCGCCGCCAGCCACACCGGATAGGCGGTGGTGCCGCCGACGACGCCGTCGAAGCTGCCGTCCGGGCCGGCGATCGGGTCCGACTCCGAGGTCACGTTGCCGACCCAGGTGGCGACGGCCAGTTGTTTGATGGCGCCGACGTACCAGGCGTGGGCGTTCCAGCCGGACGGGTACTCGTTGCCGTCCTCGTCCTTGCCGGCGGCCTCCCACGTTCCGGTCTTGCCGAAGATGTCGCGGTCTTCGATGTCGTCGCCGACGGTGCTCTCGCCGGTGATCTCCGAACCGATCCACTGGAGGTCGCGGGCGGTGTCCTCCTTGATGAACTGGCCCTCGCGGAGGTCGCGCTTCGGCTCGAGCTCGGTGCCGTCCTTGTTGAAGACCTTCGCCACGTAGTGGGTCTCGTGGTAGTAGCCGTTGTTCGCGATGGTGGCGTACATGGCCGCCATGTCGCGGACGCTGGTCGGGTACTGGCCGAACGACAGGTGGTAGTAGAACGGGTCGGTCTCGCCGTTGTTGCCGATCTTGCACGAGTTCGGCTCGCCGTCGGCGTCCTCGATGAACGCGCCGTCGAGGTTGATCGACGGCTGGCAGTCCTCGTCGACCTCGATGAGCGCCCAGTCGTCCCAGTTGCCGGAGACGTTGGTGACGGGATCGCCGTTGGCGTCGACCGCCTTGCCGTGCAGCGTGTAGGTCAAGTCCGGCTCGGGGGTGATCGAGTAGTTGATCATGACGTCGTGGTACTCGCCGTTGTCGTCCGGGATCGACCGGGTCTGGCTCATCTGGGTGAGCCCCATGCGGGCGGCGTTCTGCAGGATCTCGTCGGCCCCGTACTCCTCCGCGATGGCGTACATCGGCGTGTTCTTCGACTTGCGGACCGAATCGGTCAGGTCGAGTTCGAGCTTGGTGTCGGTCTGGCCGCCGTTTCGGAGGGTGCAGTTCGGGTAGTCGCCGCCGCCGATGCACTCCTGGCTGTCCTCGAGCTCGAGGGAGTCGAACGCGCGGGGCGAGCCGGCGTTGAACCAGGACTCGACCGAGTCGCCGTTCTCGAGGGCGGTGGCCGCCGTGATCATCTTCATGGTGGAGGACGGCGGGTGCGGGGACTCGGCGCCGGCCTTGTCGACGCCGAAGCCGTCGTCGCCGCCGTAGTAGCCGGCGACCCCTCCGGTCGCGGGATCGATGGCGACCATGGCCGTCATCATGTAGTCCTTGTAATCCTCGAGGGCGGCGTCGGCGTTGTCGTTCTTGAAGTAGGCGTAGCCGTCCTCGTCCTCCGCCGGCGCGGCTTCGGCCTCGGTCGCGACGACCTTGTTTTCGGCGTCGACCCACTCGCCGTTCTCGTTCTTCTTCTTCTCGATGCCGCCGCGGGAGCCGGTGGTCACGAGCGCGTTCTGGATCTCGGGGTCGATGGTGAGTTCGACCTTGTAGCCGCCGCCCGTCTTGTTGCCGTTCTCGTCCTCGACGTTGCCGCCCAGCTCGTCCTTGGAGATCCCGTACCGCTCCTCGAGCTCCGCGAAGACGTACCCGTCCTGCTCGTTGATGAGGAAGCCGAGGGGGGTGTTGCCGCCCCACGAGCCGGCCTTGAAGTCGTCGACCGGGGTGGGGTACTCGTACTTGTCGCGGTCGGCCTGGGACATCTGGTCGGTCTCCACGAGGGCGTCCATCGTGAAGTCCCAGCGGCCCTTGGAGGCCTCTTCGTCGAAGTAGCCGCCGTTCTCCTCGCCGAAGTACGGGTCGTAGTAGCCGTTCGGTGACTTGACCTGCATGACGATGAACGCCGCCTGGCCGTAGTCTAGATCCTTCAACGGCACGTTGAAGTAGTTCTTCGCCGCCGCCTCGATGCCGTAGGCGCCGCGACCGAAGTAGGCCGCGTTGAGATAGGCGGTGATGATCTCCTTCTTCGTGTACTTGTTCTCCATCTGGATCGCCAGGGCCGCTTCGCGCGCCTTGCGGTCGTAGGTGATCTCCTTGCGCGCGTCGAGGTAGATGCCGGCGTACTGCTGAGTGATCGTCGAGGCGCCCTGGGTCTCGCCGCCGGTGAGGTTGTTGACGAGCGCGCCCGCGGTGCGGACGTAGTTCACGCCGCCGTGCTCCCAGAACTTGCGGTCCTCGAGCGCCACCAGGGCGTCAGTGACCGTTTCGGGGATGTCCTCTTCTTTGGCCTGCATCCGGAGGGTGTCGCCGTAGGAGCCGACCTGGGTCTCACCGTCGGCGAGGTAGAAGTTCGAGGACTCGCCGTCGCGGGCGAGGCCGGTGAGCGGCGGCGTGTCCTGGAAGTAGTAGACGCCGACGACGGTGATCGAGGCGATGCCAATGACGCCGAGGGCGATCATCGCGGCGAGCATCTTGCGGCCGATGCGCTTGCGCTTCTTCTTGCCGCCTTCGCCTTCGAGGTCGCTCTTGTTCTTCGGCCCGGCGCGGCGGGTGCCGGTGACGCTGGCGCGTCCGGTCCGCTCGCCGGGGCCGGCGGGGCTCACCGGGCGGACTGAGGCCGAGCCCACCGAGGCCGAACCGACGGAGGCCGAACCGACGGAAGCGGAGCCGACGCTCGCGCGGCCGGAGCGTCCCTGGCCGCCGACCGAGGCGGATCCCACCGAGGCCGAGCCCACCGAAGCCGAACCGGCGGGGCGCCCGCCCACGGACGCGGAGCCGCGGCCGGGCGGGACGGAACCGCGTCCGGGCGGAACGGCGCCGCGGCCGACTGCCGCGCTGCCGGAGGCGGGGGTGCCGTAGGGCTGCTGGCGCGGTCGCGGGGCCTGGCCCTGGTGGCCTTGGCCGCCCTGCTGCTGCCCTCCCCAGCCGTAGTCGCCTTGGCGGTCGCCGGAGCCGCCGCCGTTCCCATAGGAGGCGCGGCCGTCGGGTCGTCCGCCGCGGCCGCCCTGGGGACTGCCGTCCTCGGGGGGAGGGGCGGGACGATAACCGTAGTCGCTCATGCTCAACCATCCACGTGCTGTGTAACCCGGGCGAAGTTCCGGGTTTTGCCGGTCGGCCCGGTGCACCCGGCGCGCGGCTTCCCGAGAGGAACGCGCCCGGCGGACCGGCGGTTGCAAAGGTCTACTCCCGGCATGGGGGGTGGCCGGTCGTCTCGCAGTTTCGCATACCGAAATTGAGAGAACTCTGCTAGATCGCTTGGTGGGCCAGCCTATCGGATGCCTGCCCGCTCTGACCAGGGCGCGGACGCGCGCCTTGACGTGATTTGCGCCTGCCGCTATGGTTATCCCTGATGTATCGAGCCGATACATCACCGCGTTAGATCGCCGTGTGAGAGGAGGGGTGCGATGCTCGAGCTGGCCATTCTGGGACTCCTGCACGAGACCCCCATGCACGGCTACGAGCTGCGCAAACGCCTGCTGGCCCTGCTCGGGGCGATCAGGGCCGCGTTCAGCTACGGCTCCCTCTACCCCACCCTCAAACGCATGCGTCAGCGTGGACTCATCGCCGAGGAGACCCCACGAGAGGGTGCGGCAGAGACCCCGCTGCTCACCGGGCGCCGGGCCCGCAAGGTCTACCGGCTCACACCCGAAGGCAAGGAGCACTTCGCTCAGCTCATGGCCGACGCCGGCCCCGAATCGGCCGACGAGGCCCTGTTCGGGGTGCACTTCGCGTTCTTCTCGCGCACCGACCCGGCCACGCGCCTGCGGATCCTCGAGGCCCGCCGCCGCCGCGTCGAGGAGCGCCGCGAACGCATCCGCGAAGCCCTCGCCCGCACCGCCGAGCGGCTCGACGCCTACGGGCTCGAGCTCCAGCGGCACGGGCTGGAGACCGCCGAGCGGGAGGTGCGCTGGCTCAACGAGCTCATCGCCTCCGAGGAGAGCCGCCGCCCCGAGCAGCGCAACGACTTCGGCGAGCCCTTCGCCGAACCGGGACGGCACCAGGCCGTCCTGGATCAGGGAACACCCGATCCGGCTGCGAGCGCCGGAGACCCAAATAAACAAGGCAAAGGAGGCATGCGCGATGGGTAAGCTGCGCGTAGCCATTGTCGGCGTTGGCAACTGCGCCAACTCGCTGGTCCAAGGCGTCGAGTACTACCGCGACGCCAAGCCCGAGGACCGGGTGCCCGGCCTCATGCACGTCCAGTTCGGCGACTACCACGTCAACGACATCGAGTTCGTCGCCGCGTTCGACGTGGACGCCAAGAAGGTCGGCCAGGACCTGGCCAGCGCGATCTTCGCCTCGGAGAACAACACCATCAAGTTCGCCGACGTGCCTCCGACCGGGGTCCCGGTGCTGCGCGGCCCGACCCACGACGGCCTGGGCGAGTACTACACCGAGATGGTGACCGAGTCCTCTGAAGAGCCCGTCGACGTGGTCGCCGCCCTCAAGGCCGCGAAGACCGACGTCGTCGTGTGCTACCTGCCGGTCGGTTCCGAGAAGGCCGCGAAGTTCTACGCGCAGGCCGCGATCGACGCGGGCGCCGCGTTCGTGAACGCCCTCCCCGTGTTCATCGCCTCCGACCCCGAATGGGCCAAGAAGTTCACCGACGCGGGCATTCCGATCGTGGGCGACGACATCAAGTCGCAGGTCGGCGCCACCATCGTGCACCGCGTGCTGGCGAAGCTGTTCGAAGACCGCGGCGTGCGCCTGGACCGCACGTACCAGCTGAACTTCGGCGGCAACATGGACTTCATGAACATGCTCGAGCGCTCGCGCCTCAAGAGCAAGAAGATCTCCAAGACCCAGGCCGTGACCTCGCAGATTCCGCACGAGATGCAGGGCGCGGACGTCCACATCGGCCCGTCGGACCACGTGCCGTGGCTGACCGACCGCAAGTGGGCGTACATCCGCCTGGAGGGCACCACCTTCGGCGACGTGCCGCTGAACGCGGAGCTGAAGCTCGAGGTGTGGGACTCGCCGAACTCCGCGGGCGTCATCATCGACGCGGTGCGCGCGGCGAAGATCGCCCTGGACCGCGGCCACGGCGGCCCGGTCGAGTCGGCCTCCTCGTACTTCATGAAGTCGCCGGCCAAGCAGTTCTCCGACGAAGAGGCCCGCATCTCCGTCGAGAACTTCATCGCGGGCCAGTAGCCCGACCGTTTTTCCATAGGGGGACCCCGTTCCGGAGCGCGAGCTTCGAAGAGGGGTCCCCCTTGGCTTTCACCGGAGTTATCCTCGGACAATGCGCACCGACGGCCACGTTCGGAACCTCGCGAGCAACCGCCGATTCAGGCACCTGCTGGCGGTGCGGCTGACGTCCCAGGCCGCCGACGGCATGTTCCAGGCCTCGCTGGCGCTCTCGGTGTTCTTCAACCCCGCGCTGGGCGAGGCGAGCGACCCGTTCCGGTACGCCGCCGCCGTCGCGATCCTCCTCGGCCCGTACTCCCTGCTCGGCCCGTATGTAGGCACGGTGCTCGACCGGTTCAGCCGCCGCAATCTCATCGGCGGGGCGAACCTGGGGCGGGCGGCGCTGATGATCGTCATCTGCCTGACCCTGCCCGGCGGGTTCAACTGGTCGTGGGTGCTGTGCGCGATGACCGTGCTGGCCGCCAACCGGTTCGTGCTTGCCGGTCTCGCGGCCGCGCACCCGCAGGTGGTGCCCGCGAAGGACCTCGTGACCGCGAACTCGCTCGCGTCGACGCTCGGCGCGCTCGCGTACGGGCTCGGCCTGGCCACCACCGGCATCGCGAAGCTCATGGACTCGGGGGTGTCGTACTCGATGCTCGCGCTCGCGGCGGGCTGCGGCTACCTCGCGTCGGCGTGCATCGTGGGGATGTCGTTCCGCCGGGGCGACCTCGGCCCGGAGGAGGACGAGGACGCGCCGACCGGGCTGTGGCGCGGGATCGCGCAGACCAGCTCGGGCATGTGGGAGGGGTTCAAGCACCTCGGCCGCCGCAAAGGCCCGGCCCTGGTCATGGCCGTGCAGGGGCTGCACCGGTTCCTGTACGGGATCGTGTTCATCATCTCGATCGCCCTGTTCATGGGGTTCTTCTGGGACATCGAGTCGGACCCGACCCGGAAGACGACGATCGCGTGGCTGCTGGTGCTCGCCGTCCTCGGCAACGTCGGCGTGCTGGCCGCGGCGATCGCCACACCGCGCGCGACCCGCGTGTGGGGGCCGAAGAACTGGATCGTGGCCCTCATGGCGCTGTGCGCGGTCGTCGCCGGGACGCTCTCGGGCGTGCTGCTGCCGGTCATGTTCGCCGTCGCGGTCCTCCTGGTGAACATCGCCTCCCAAGGCCTCAAGATCACTGTGGACACGAGCATCCAGCGGGGCGTCGAGGACGCCTACCGCGGCCGCGTCTTCAGCGTCAACGACACCGTCTACAACGTCGGCTACCTCGCCGGGCTCTTCGCGGCCGCGTTCGTCGTCCCCGAGAACGGCTACGCGCCCGCCACCCTCGTCGGCGTCGCCCTCGCCTACGGTCTGATCTGCGTCGGATACGCCTACCTCGCCCGAGACGAGGCCCCGTACGATGCACAGACATGGAGCCCCGCCACGACCGAAGCGAGACCGAGCACGAGCCCGTAGCGTCGAACCCGTTCCGCGGGACGGCCCCCTGGCAGCGCGAGGGCACCGGCAGCTGGAAGCGCGGACTCGCCGGGCTCGGCGCGGTCCTCCTCACCACCGGCTCGATCGCCGCGGTCGCCTGGCTCGCCTTCCGCGACGACGGCGAAGCCGCCGAAGAGGCCGGCGAGGTCATCACCGAGCAGTGCACCGTCACCGAAGCGGACGACACCGGGAACGGCGCCGACCCCATGCAGCCCGGCGCCCCCGAAGAACGCTCCCTCGCCACGATCCAGACCAGCTACGGCGAGATCGTCGTGCTCCTGTGGGGCGACCTCGCACCCTGCGGCGTCGAAGCCTTCACGCACCTCGCGCAGACCCCGTTCTACGCCTCGCACGAATGCGACCGGCTCACCACCCAGGCCGTCGACCCGACCGCGATCCTCCGCTGCGGCAGCCCCGGCCTCGCCGGCGCCTCCCAAGACAGCGAGCAGGAAACCGACGACACCTACGGCCCCGGCTGGCGCTTCCAGGCCGAGACCGGCATGGCCGGCAACGACGTCGCCGACGTGCTCGCCCTCATCACCGACGACAAGGGCCGCGCGGGCAGCGCCTTCGCGCTCATCCGCGGCGCGGCCGTCCCCACCGCCGGCGTCAGCGTCATCGGCGGCATCGTCGACGGCTACGAAGTGCTCGACCAGATCGCGGCCCTCACCGAGACCGTCGAATACGACGGCGCACCCCCGGTGCCCGTCGAGATCTGGGGCGTCGTCATCAGCCCCGTCGACGGCATGCAGTCCCAGCCCGGACTCGGCACCGGGACGCCTCCGCTGCCCACCGGCACCGCGACCCCGCCGCTCGGCGGCCCCACCCCGTCAGGCACCGCCACGCCCACGGCACCCGCCGGAACGCCGACCGGCACCGCCACCCCGACGGGAACGGCGACGCCCTCCGGCGCCGCCACCAGTACGACCCGCTAGTCCGAGCTCTCGGAACCGGAGCCGTTGCGCTTCGCGTACTTGTCCACGTACTCCTGGCCCGTGAGGCGCCGGATCGCGTCCATCACCTCGTCGGTGACCGCCCGGATCACCACCCGGTCGTTCTCCATGCCCTTGTACCGCGTGAAATCGAGCGGCTTGCCCACCCGCACGCCCACCGGCGCCACACGCGGCCGCGACTCGCCGATCGGCAGCACCTTCTCCGTCCCGATCAACCCCACCGGGATCACCGGCGCACCCGACGTCAGCGCCAACCGCGCCACGCCCGGCTTGCCCCGGTACAGGCGGCCGTCAGGGGAGCGCGTGCCCTCGGGGAAGATCGCGAACACGCGGCCCTCCTCCAGCACCTCCAGCGACGGCTCCAGCGACGCGGCGCTCTTGCGCCCGCCCGAGCGGTCCACCGCGACCTGCCCCAGCGCCTTCACCGTCGAGGAGATGATCTTCCCCTTCAGGCCCGCGCCGGTGAAGTACTCGATCTTCGCCATCGTCGCGATGTGCCGCTTGGTCGTCAGACCCAGGAAGTAGTGGTCGGCCACGGAGAGGTGGTTCGACGCCAGGATGACCGGCCCGTCCTCCGGGATGTTCTCTTTCCCGTCGATCCAAGGCCTGTAGATGAGCTTGATGGTCGGCGCGGCCGTCCATTGCAACGTCTTGTACAGCACCGTGTTCAGCTCTCCAGTGGTCTCACCCCGGCTGCGGGAAAGGTCGGGTGGGACCAATTATGGCTCGCGGACCGCACCGGGCGGAACCCTCGAGCCACTCTGGCCCCCGCCGCGGGCGCGGCCGGGCCCCGCCGGGAAGGCAGGCCAAAGTCTAAGGCATGTGACAGCCCTACAGGTACTGCCCGGGATGGTGGTCGCGATCGTCACCGCGCGCCGCCCGCTCGGCCATCACGGCCCGGAGCTGCGGCGGAAGGTCCTCACCCGCCGGCAGGGCCTTCAACTCGCCCGACCGCATCTGGTCCAGTTGCAGGCGCGCCGCCATCTGCTGCGCCACCAGCGCCGCCTGGATGCCGTGGAACAGCCCCTCCAACCAGCCCACGAGCTGGGCCTGCGCGATCCGCAGCTCCGCCTCGGTCGGGATCTCGTCGGCGCTGAACGGCAGCGACAGCCGCTCCAGCTCGTCACGCAGCTCCGGGGCCAGCCCGGACTCGAGCTCGGCGATCGACCGGGCGTGGATGTCGCGCAGGCGCTGGCGGCCCTTGTCGTCGAGGTCGGCGGCGCGCACCTCCTCGAGGAGCTGCTTGATCATGGAGCCGACGCGCATGACCTTGGCCGGTTCGGGGATGAGCTTGGTCGGGTCCGACTCGTACCGGTCCTCGGCGTCGACGTCCTTCGCCTCGGCCTCGGCGGTCACGGGGTTGCCATCGGCGTCGACGATGAGCGGCTGGTCCTCCGACCCGCGCTCCTCGTAGCCGCCCTGCTCCGGCTTGCTGTTCGCTTCAGTCATGGTCGGTGTGGCCCCACTCGTCTCGGTGTCCGTTCCTTCCCGAGCCTAACGCGGGAGCACCGCGGCATGTTCCCGTAGGCGGCGCGCCGGTGAGGCCGGAGGCGCCGGCGACTCGTCACCGCAGTCCCGGAACGCGGGCTTCATGTCGCATCCCGAAGACGCGAAAAAGCCCGATGGTCGAAACCATCGGGCTCTGTCGGTGCGCGAGGGGGGACTTGAACCCCCACACCCTTCCGGATACTGCCACCTGAAGACAGCGCGTCTGCCATTCCGCCACTCGCGCGAGTGTCAGTACTTGCGACGGAACGATACTATCCTGCGCCTGCTTCAGGTCACCACCGGGTATTGCCTCGGTTGAGTCGCGGGCCACTCACAGGAGCGGACGCAGCCGTCCGACCTGCTGCTCGCCGCCGGTGACTTCCGGCCATGTGAGTGAGTCGACCTCGGGCTTGGCGTCTGCGGGGACCTCGTAGCCGGCGAGCTTGGTGAGCGCGCGGAGGGCCACGGGCGTGGAGGCCCGGCCCGCGCCGTCGTCGATCTTGACGGCGACCGCGCCGACACCGGGGGCCGCGAGCACGTGGACGCCCTCGGCGCCGCCCTTGGCGAGCAGGCCGGGCAGGGCGGTCATCATGCGGTGGTCGGGGCCGCGGGTGCCGTCGATGAGCTTCGCGTTGGCGCGCATGGCGTCCGCGACCCGGCGCTCGTTCGAACCGGCCGGTGCTTCGACGAGGCGCGCGAAGGCGCGGGCGAGCCCGGCGAGGGTGACGGCCAGGACGGGGGCGCCGCAGCCGTCGACGCCGATCGACTCGACGGCGTCGCCGGTGAGCTCTTCGACGGTGGCGATCACGAGCTGCTGGAACGGGTGCTCGGGGTCGCGGTAGGTCGCGAGGTCCCAGCCGTTCGCGGCGCAGGCCGCGAGCATCCCGGCGTGCTTGCCGGAGCAGTTCATGTAGACGCGGCGGGGCTCGGCTCCCGCGGCGACCACCGCGTTGCGGGCGGTCGGGTCGCTCGGCAGGTCGGGCGGGCACTGGAGGTCGGCCTCGCCGAGTCCGGCGCCGCCGAGCACGGAGGCGACCTGGGCGAGGTGGAACGGCTCGCCCCGGTGGCTCGCGGAGGCGATGGCGAGGTCGGCCTCGGTGCCGGGCGCCCAGCCGGCGCGGAGCATGGCGAGGGCCTGCATGGGCTTGTTGGAGGAGCGGGGGAAGACGGGGGAGCCGGTGTCGCCGATCGAGGCGAGGAGGTTCCCGGAGGAGTCGGTGACGGCGACGCTGCCCCGGTGGAGGCTCTCGGCGAATCCGGACCGGACGATCTCGGCGACGGGTTCACCGCCGCGGTAGGTAGCACTCATACCGCGAGGCTAGTCGCGCGGCTAGAGACTTGCTGCCTGATCGCCCACGATGAGACGCACGTCCGTGTCGGCGGCAACGGCGCGTTTCACGAGGGCGAGCGCGATCTGGCCCAGCTCGTAGTGCTGCACGGCGGTGCCGATGAGGCCGATCTGCTTGTCGACCAAGAGGATCGGGGTGCCGTTGGCGGGCGGCTGCTCGCTCGTGCCGTCGAGGTGGAGCATGACGAGCCGGCGCGGCGGCTGGCCCAGGTGGTGGACCTTGGCGACGGTCTCCTGGCCGCGGTAGCAGCCCTTGTTGAAGTGGACGGCGCGTTCGATCCAGCGCGGGACCTCGTGCGGGACGGTCTTCTCGTCGGTGTCGGTCCCGAAGGCGGGCAGGCCCGCGGCGACGCGGACGGCGTCCCAGGCCCAGGTGCCGGCGGGGACCGCGTCGCCGCCGAGCAGGAACGTCTCGACGTCCTCGCGGCGGACGCACAGGTCGAAGGTGGGGACGCCGAGCGCGTCGGTGCGGCGGATCCAGCCGTCGGTGGTGTCGAGCGCGTCGCCGGGGTAGACCGCGGTGGGGCTCAGCGGGATGTCGCGCTGCACGAACTTCGCGGCGGGGACGGGCTGCACGGTCGGCGCCGCTTCGTCGGCGTCCTTGAACGTGTAGGTGAACAGCGCCCATGCGCCGTTCTCGTCGCGGATGTCGACCTCGGTGCGGAACTTCATGAGCTCCAGGTACTTCAGGAGCGCTTCGCCGCGGCCGGGCTCGGTGTCGAGCCAGGTGGTGGCGCCGTCGTCGAAGACGTTCATGTGGTGCTCGACGCGGCCGGTGGGGGAGAGGACGAGCGCTTCGGTGCCTTCGTGCGGCTTGAGGCTGGTGAGGTGCTGGGTGGTGAGCGAGTGCAGCCATTCGAGGCGGGCCGGGCCGGTGACGGAGACGAGGTCGCGGTCGGAGCGGTCGAACAGCGCGCCGGACTCCATCGCCTTGCGCTGCTCGGTGAGCGGACCGCCGTAGTGCCAGGCGGTGCGGCCGGCGTCGGTGGCGACGGCGCCGGGCAGGTTCAGGAGCGGTGAGGGCGCGATGTCGGTCATGCGTGCTTCTCCAGGCATTCGGCGCAGGTCCCGAACACGGCGACGTGGCCGATGTCCATGACGAACCCGCAGGTGTCGGCGACTTCCTCCCGCGCGTTCGCGAACAGGGAGGGGTCGACCTCGGTGATCCGGCCGCAGCGGTGGCACACGAGGTGCGCGTGGCCGCGGTCGCCTGACAGATGGTACGTCGGGGCGCCGTGGGAGAGGTGGGTGTGCGAGACGAGCTGGAGTTCTTCGAGCAGGTCGAGGGTGCGGTAGACAGTGGTGATGTTCACGCCTTCGACCTGGCCGCGGATGCGCTCGTGGATCTGCTCGGGGGTCGCGTGTCCGAGCGCGCGGACGGCTTCCAGGACGAGCTGGCGCTGCGCGGTCATGCGCAGCCCCTTGGAGCGCAGCACCGCCGCCAGTTCGGTCTCGGCCTCGGCTTCGGTGGGCATACGTGCATCGTACTGCGCCGACCGCTGAGCGAGCGCCTGCGCTGCCGCCGCTTCGGAAGCGCGCGCCCACGCGGCTTGCGCCGCCCTCGGATCACTCGTTCGGGTGACATGGCGGCTGCGGGGGCCGGTTCTTGTCGTACCCCTCGGCCACGCTGGCACAGTATTCTCCCCTCTTGTGGTGGGCGGGGGGTGGTGGGTGGGGTGTTGCGGACGGTGACCGGGGGCAGAATGAGCACATGGCACTAGTGACCGCAGTACTGCACCGCGGCGTCGTCGACTCCGACGCGCCGCTCCTGTGCGCCGACGACCTCGGAGTCCTCCGGGGCGACGGCGTCTTCGAGACCATCAACGTCCGCGCCGGGCAGGCCTTCCTGCTCTCGGAGCACCTCGACCGCATGGCGAACTCCGCGCGCCGCATGGAGTTCGAGCTGCCCGCGAAGGCGGACATGGCCGAGCTCGCCGAGCAGGCGCTCGCCGCCTGGCGCGAGCGGGCCGAGGGCGAGGGCGCGCTGCGCCTGGTCGCCACCCGCGGCCGCGAGCACGGCGGCCCGCCCACGGTCTACGCCACCGTCGACCCGGTGCCGCGCGAGCGCATCCTGCCGCGCCGGGACGGCTTGAAGATCGCCACGGCGACCTTGGGGGTGAATGCCGACGCGCGGGGCGAAGCCCCGTGGCTTCTAGGCGGCGTCAAGGCATTGTCGTACGCGTCGATGATGGCGGTGACCCGCTGGGCGAAGACGCAGGGCGCGGACGACGCCCTGTGGGTATCGGCCGACGGGTTCGCCCTGGAGGGCCCGACCTCGTCGCTGCTGTGGCTCGAGGGCGAGACCCTCTGCACCACGCCGACCTCGACGGGCATCCTGCCGGGCACGACGAGCGCGTACCTGCTGGAGCAGGCCCCTAAGGCGGGCTTGAAGACCGCGGAGAAGCTGATCTCGGTGGAGGACTTGAAGAACGCCGAGGCGGCGTGGTTGAGCTCCTCCGTACGCGGTGTGGCCTTCATCACCCAGATCGATGACGTGCCGGTCGAGCAGCGCCCTGACATCACGGCTGAGCTGGACAAACTCGCGGGCTTCGAGGTTCCTGAGTAACGGTTTGACATCGTTTCCCAGGTTCTTCTCAGGCTCAGCACAGGCCACGCCCAGAGACGGTCCTCATAGTAATGAGTGTTCCGGTCACGCCGACAAGCCAAACGGACGGACATGGGCAGTCTTCCGGGAGGCACGGAACAATCCGGGGGCACAAAACCAGTAAGGGCAATCGGGCACAGCCCTACTGGTGCCAATGAAAAGTGGAGCTCCTCCACTTTATCGGGGCCGCAGCGAATGGGCAAGCGCTGCGGCCCCATTAACGTGTAACAGGAACGACACGAAACCGTCTCGGCCGCATAGGTTGTGTGAGTCCGAGGCACTCAACCTGCGAGGACTTTGCCGGGGTTGAGGATGCCGAGCGGGTCGAGCGCGCTTTTGATCCGCCGCTGCACCGCCAGATTCACCGGGTCGAGTTCCTTTGCGAGCCAATCGCGTTTGAGCATTCCCACGCCGTGCTCACCGGTGATGGTGCCGCCCATGGCGAGTGCCATCTCCAGGATCTCGTCGAACGCGGCCCGCCCGGCTTCGAGCGAGCCCGGGTCCTCCGGGTGGACGATGATGTTCGGGTGCAGGTTCCCGTCCCCCGCATGGGCGATGACGCCGATGACCACGCCGTGCTTCGCAGCCGCGGCCCGCACGCCGTCGAGCGCTTCGGCCAGGCGCGAGCGCGGCACCGCGATGTCGTCGACCAGGACCGTGCCCAGCCGCTCCATCGCGTGGTAGGCGCTGCGCCGCGACTCGAGGAGCGCGTCGGCCTCCTCGGCGTCGGTGGCGCGGTAGACCTCCGAGGCGCCGGCCTCGGTGCAGAGCGCCTCGATCGCGGCCAGCTCCTCCGCCGGGTTCGCGTCGGCGGCCACGAGCAGCATCGCGGCGGCCTCGGTCGGCAACCCCATGGGGCGCAGGGCTTCCAGCGCCCGCAGGTGCACGTTGTCGATGAGCTCGAGCAGACTCGGCTGCGCGCCCGCGGCCATGATCGCGGTGACGGCGCGCCCCGCGTCGGCGGTGGTGCCGAAGACCGCCGCGAGGGTGAGCCGCCCGGCCGGGATCGGCGAGAGCTTCACGGTGGCCTCGGTAATGACCCCAAGGGTCCCTTCGGAACCGCAGAACAGCCGCACCAGGTCGTACCCGGCGACGCCCTTCGCGGTCTCGCGGCCGCAGCGCATGACCTCGCCCGAGGCGAGCACGACTTCGAGGCCCAGCACGTACTCCGGGGTGGTCCCGTACTTGACGCAGCACATGCCGCCAGCCGCGGTGGCGATGTTCCCGCCGATCGTGGAGATCTGCCACGAGCCCGGGTCGGGGCTGTAGCGCAGCCCGTATTCGCTTGCGGCGCTGGTGATCGCGGCGTTGAGCACGCCCGGCTGCACGACCGCGAGGCGGTTCACCGGGTCGATCGAGAGGATCTCGTCCATGGGGGAGACGTCGAGGAGGATCGCCCCGTCCACCGCGGTCGCCGCCCCCGCCAGACCGGTGCGGGCCCCTTGCGGCACCACGGGGACGCCGAGCTCGGCGGCGACCTGCAGGGCGGCGCTGACCTCCGCCGTCGACGTCGCACGGACGAGCGCCACGGCCCGGCCGGGCGGCACGAGCCCGGCGTGGTCCACCGAATGCGCGGCCAGGACATCGGCATCGGTCACGGGCGACAGCCCGGCCCCGCGCAGCGCGGAGATCAGATCGCTCATCCCGCGAGGGTAGAGCCCGCGATCGGCCATCCACAAACCCCCACCCACCACTAGAGGGGAAAGAAGGGTCCGCCGCAAATCTCCCGCCCGGGTCCGACAGGAAACCGCCGAAATCGCCGTCGGCGGCGGCAATGTCACCTGAACGAGTGTCTACGCGCCGAGTGCGATCGGGCCGCGGCCGCGAGACGGCGGGCCGATCCTCGGCGCGCGGCCGCCCACCGGCCTACGCGTACGGGTCGGTGTCGACGACCTTGCGGATGATCTCCGCGAGCGCCTCGACCCGCTCGATGCCCTCGTCGTCAGTGGCCGAGCCGCCGGTGAGGATCGCGATCTTGATCGGCTCCTCGGACTCGCCCTCGATCACGCCGATCGAGTTCACCACCCACTCGCCGCCCATCGCGTCGCGCGTGTCCCAGCCGTTCTTCATCCACACGGTCTCGTCCTCGGCCGCCGCGGCCGAGACGCCCCACTGCTGCGAGTCCGCCAGGTCGCCCATGAGCGAGCGCGCGTAGTCCACCTGCTCGGCGTCGAGCACGCCCTCGTACAGCGCCAGCTCCAGCATCCGCAGCTGGTCCACCGCGGTCGTCTGCGTCTTGCCCCACTGCTCGGTCTCGTTCGGGTTCGTGTTCGCGAGCCCGTAGTCGATGTGCGCCTGCCGGATCGCGTCGTGCCCGTCGTCGAACGTGCCGCCGTACAGCATCTGGTTCGTGGCGTCGTTGCTCGAGTCCTTGATCATCGACTCGGCCGCCGCCAGCAGCCAGTCCGGCACCTCGTCGAGCGTCCCGTACGCCTCCAGCACCATCGTCAGGATCTCGACCTTCACGATCGACGCCGTGTCGTGCTGCACGTCGCCCTCGTACGCGAGCTGGAACTCCGCGTCGTCCACCGCGACCGAGGCGTAGAAGTTCTCGTCCTCGAGACCCGCCACGTACTCGCCGACGGCGGCGTCGAGGTCGGCCTGCAGGCGGCTCTGCGCGGCCAGCCGCAGCTCCTCCTCCGAGGGCTGCAGCGTGGAGTCCTCGTCGGCGGACTGCTGGGAGCCGGGCAGGGTCCCGGCGGCCGACCCGCCGGCCCCGCCGTCGTCACCGGAGAGGTCCACGACGTAGATCACGGCCGCGATGAGCACGGCGATCGCCGGGACGACCAGGAAGGGCCAGAGCCGTCGCGAAGGGGCGTGCTTGGGCGGGGAGGTCACAACAGGAACCTTGCTTCAGTGCGGGGGCGCGAACGAAATGCTGCGGCCCACGCTAAAGCAGTCATCGAAGCGACCACAAGCAGGGTTGATTGAGAGTTCCGTAACGGTTGCACAACACCGCCTGGATCACCTGGTGATGCTGCTCTCGTCATGGTCGCTCGCGGTCGGCGGCCCCGCAACGCCGAAGCGCCCGCCGACGGCGGGCGCAGCTCAAAGCTCTGTATCGGCGGGCCGTGAGGCACTGGGACTGGCGCTCGAAATGGGACCTGGGGAGGAAATGACCATCAACGACCGCCGGAACCGCAGTGCCTCACGGAGACTCCACCGCACCGCGCCGCAACCGGGAGGCCCGCGAAGCGCGGGCCTGGTCGGGGCCGGTGAGGCACCGGGCCGCACGCTGCCGGTCGCGCCGGTTCCGCACCCTGCCCCCCGGCACCCACGCCGACGCCTGCGCGCCGTGCGAGTGCGCCCGCGGCGCGGGCTGCGCGCCGACGGTCGGGGAGGAGGGAACGGAAGCGGTCGCGGCGGCCTGCGGCGCCGGGCTCGGGACGGGCACCGGCGTCACGCCGTCGCCCGCTGCTTGAGAAGGGTGCGCGTCACCGCGGCGGCCATGCCGACCAGGCAGATGATCGCGACCAGCGCCAAGAGGCCGTTCGCGCCGTCGGCCACGGCCTTCGGGTCGACCGCGACGACCTCGACATCGACGGCCGGGCTGTCGCCGCCGCCCGCGCCGGAATCATGCTCGGAAGGCGGCGGGCCGAACGCGTTGACCTCTTCGTCCTCCACCGCGGGCTCCTCTGCCGCGGCGGCCGGATCCTCGGCGACCTCGCCCTGCTGGGCCTCGCCGCCGTCCGCGGCAGCGTCGCCCTCGTCCTGCGAGTCGCCTTCGGGCGCATCGTCATCGGCGGCGCCGCCCGTCGGCGGCAGCGCGACGTCCTCGCCCGCCTCGTCCTCGTTCGGCCGCTCGTCGGCCTGCGCCTCGACCACGCGGACCTGCGCCGACTCGTACTCGGCGAACAGGCCGTGGCAGTTCGGGACCATCGCCACCTCGGCCGAGCGGTTCATCTCGAACACCTGGCTCGCCCCCGAGCCGATGTCGTACACCTCGTCGCCCACGTGCAGCTTCGCGTCGGTGCCCAGGTCGTTGCTGTACCGCACCTGCGAACCCTGCTCCACCGTCAGCTCCGACGCGTCAGGGGAGGAGGTCGCCG
The DNA here is from genome assembly GCF_017592475.1 of Glycomyces niveus. Lineage (GTDB taxonomy): Bacteria > Actinomycetota > Actinomycetes > Mycobacteriales > Micromonosporaceae > Glycomyces > Glycomyces niveus. The sequence goes on from NZ_JAGFNP010000010.1 coordinate 100,318, forward strand.
ACACGAGGCCGAGCGTGCCGCAGTCGCCGCTGAACACGACCTCGCTGCTGCTGCCCGACTCCGGCTCGTCGGCCGTCGCGATGCTCACCCCGGCCGCGCCGCCGACCGCCAGCATCGAGGCGGCCGAGATCGCCGCCAGGCGCGACTTCCGCCGGTGCGCGCGCCGGTCCATGGCCTCCTGGATCGAGGGCGCGACGCGGCCGTCGCTCACCGGGTACGGCAGCGGAGGACGCGTCTGGGCCCGGGACTGCTTACCGGGCTTCGTGGTGTGACTTCCCATACCTGCGGCTCTCCAACTGCGTCTTCGACCGGATCACGACCTGATCGTTAGCGGGAATCAGGTCTCAACAGCGTTCAACGAGCGGGCGCGGGAAAGGTGACGGCCGCGCTCCCGCCGAATCCGCCGCGCCCACCGCGATCCGTCCTCATGCGCCCGTATCGAGCGGCGCACCCGTCCGTAGGATGTCCGTGACAGCACCGAGCGAGGGACCGCGAGAACCCCATGGCCAAACCTGCGCCCGACACCGAGCCCGCCGCGACCCGCGAGCCCGAGCCCACGCCCCCCGGCGAAGGCCCCCGGACCGGCACCGGCGACACCACCATCCAGGAATCCGAGCGCTGGCAGCGCTTCGCCGGCGGCGAGCACCCGCCCGAGACGCTCCGGCCCGGCCGCTGGCGGGCCCTCGGCCGCGCCCTGCGCCGCGCCGCCCGCAGCGAATGGACCCTCGCCGGACTCTGCAGCGTCCTCCTCGCCCTCGCCATGACCTGGCCGCTCGCCCGGCACCTCACCGACCGCATCCCCCACGACACCGGCGACCCGCTGCTGCTGACCTACATCCTCGGCTGGGTCGGCCACGCCCTCCGCGAGAACCCCGCCGGGATCTGGGACACCAACAGCTTCTGGCCCCTCGACGACGCCTACCTCTTCACCGACACCCTCATGGGCTACGCGCCCGCCGCGCTCTTCATCACCAGCCCCACCAGCGCGCTCGTCGTCTACAACCTGCTCTACATCGGCACGTTCGCCCTCGCGTTCCTCGGCGCATACGCCCTCCTGCGCCAGCTCGGCGCCCGCGTCGCCGGCTCCGCCGTCGCCGCCGCGGCCTTCGCTTACGCCCCTTGGAAACTCGGACAGGCCGGGCACCTCCAGGTCCTCTCCAGCGGCGGCATCGCCCTCGCCCTCGCGATGCTCGCCCGCGGCCATGGCTACTCCCTCAGAGGAGGCTTCAAGCCGGAGCGGCAGCGGCCCGGCTGGATCATCGCCGGGTGGCTCACCGCCCTGTGGCAGTTCGCGATCGGCGCCGGACTCGGCATCCCCTTCGTCTACCTGCTCCTCGGCATCGGCGTCGTCGTCGGCCTCCACTGGCTCGCCAAGCGCCCGCGCCTGCGCTGGCAGACCCTGGCCGCCAACGGCGTCGGCGGCTCCGTGTTCAGCCTCGGCGTGCTGTGGATCGCCGACAAGCACGCCGTGGTCGCCGAGAACTACCCCGAGGCGATCCGCGACATCGCGTACATCAAGTGGTTCGCCCCCACCTGGCAGAGCTTCATCATCGCGCCCCAGGAGTCCCGCGTGTGGGGCGAGGCGCACGAGGCCGCCCGCGCCGAGCTGACGTGGGCGCCCGAGCAGGCGCTCCTGGTGGGCTTCACGCTGTTCGCGCTGGCGATGGCGGGCCTGGTGTGGTCGTGCTGGACGGGCTGGCAGCGCGTGTGGCTCGCGCTGGGCGGCGCGGTCGTGTTCGCGATCGCCATGGGCCCCAACTTCCTCGACGACGGCTCGTGGGCGTGGGCGCTGCTGTACGAGTACGCGCCGGGCTGGGACGCGATCCGCACGCCGGGCCGACTGGCGATCTACCTGACGCTGATCCTGGCGGTGCTGGCGGCGGGGACACTCACGCGCATCGCCGACGACGCCGACGAACTGGCGCACCGCGCCCGCGTCGACAAGCGCCTGAAGGTGAAGGCGCCCAGGCGGATCCACGCGCTGCTGTTCCTGCCGGTCTTCCTCGTCCTGTGGGAGGGGATGACCGTGGCGCCGTACGCCGAGGTGCCGGAGGCGCCCGTCGACATGTCCGAACTCGAAGGACCCGTGCTGTTCCTGCCCGCGGGCGGGGGCGACACGAAGGTCCAGTACTGGTCGATCGACGGCTTCCCGGAGGTCGCCAACGGCGTCGCGGCGTTCACGCCGGACGAGCAGGCGGGCCTCAAATCGATGTCGATGGGCTTCCCGGGCGAGGACGCGATCACGTCCCTGCGCGAGGCGGGGATCGAGACCGTCGTGGTCCTGCCGGGCTCGCTCCCGGGCAGCGACTGGGACGGCCTGGACACGGCCATCGACCCGTACGGGGTCGAGGTGGAGCGCACGGAGACCGCCGTGATCTACGACCTCAACGCCGGCTGACCGGGGGCGCGAAAACCCGTTGACAGGGTTTTCGCGTCCGTCCTACCGTGATCGCGGATCCGCAGATCGCGGTCCGGTGTTCGGGTCCCTTGCGGCCCTAGAAAGCAGTGTTGATGTCCCGGTGTGCGCCGAGTGCGCCTCCCCGCACCGCGTAAGACCCTGTCCGCCGCATCTCCCGTGCGGCGATCGGGCGCGGTGCCGCAGCGTCGCCTCGCTCCGTGAACGCCTGCGCCGCAGGCGCCGGACGCGCGCGCCCTCCGAAGGCCGCTCGGCCTCTCTTGCTGTCATTCCCGATTTCCTCCAGCAAGGAGCCCCGAGGTGTCGAACACCGGCAACACGCTCAAGATCCACACGTTCACCTGCGCTTGGTGCGGTCTCACCGTCACCAGGAACGCCGCCGACGATTCGGTGCGCAACCACTGCCCGTCCTGCCTGCACTCGCGGCACGTCACCGACCATGTCGAGGGCGGGCCGAGCGACTGCGAGGGGCGGATGACCCCGATCGCCATCGCCGTCCTGCGGACCGGCGACTGGATGCTCGTCCACCGCTGCGTGCGGTGCGACGAGCTCACCTCCAATCCCGTGTGCGCGGACGACAACCAGCTCATGCTCATGCGCATGGCGGTGCGCCCGCTCGCGCAGCCGCCGTTCCCGCTCGAAGCGCTCGGCAGCCTGTAGGGGGTGCGACGATGCCACGACGCACCAGGCCGCGCGACGACGCGCAGCGGCGCCAGCGCCACAAGGAGGTCCTGCACGCCGGCGGCGGCCACCGGGGGAACGACTTCCGCTGCGTCGGTTGCCGTCTGACCGTATCGGTGGTCGCTCCGGGGACCGCGCACCGCAACCACTGCCCGAACTGCCTCGCGAGTCTGCACGTGGACCGCCGCATCCCGGGCGACCGGGACGCGGCGTGCCGCGGGCGGATGGAGGCGGTGGCGATCTTCGCCCGTCCCGACGGCGAGTGGATGATCGTCCACCAGTGCCGCTCGTGCGGCGAGCTGAGCACGAACCGCATCGCGGGCGACGACAGCGTCGTCGCCTTGATGCGGTTGGCGCTCAAGCCGTTGCAGGACACTGAGCGGGCGAGCCGGACGCTGCTCGCCCTCTGAACACCGGTTACGGCCGCCGCGTGGTGCTTCGCGCTGCGCGGCGGCCGCCTATGACGGTCCCATCGGGGTGAGGAACGTCAGGGAGCCGACCGCGTCGAGGCGCGGCGGCGAGTGCAGCGGCGACGACGTGACGTCGAAGGTGCGGTGGACGCCGCGCTGCTCGATGCGCATGAGGCTGCGTTCGAGCGCGTCGGTCTGGAGGGTCTGGACGGGCGCGAGGCGGGCGAGTTCGGAGTCGACGAGCGGGTGGGCGCCGGCGGTGAAGTCGAGGAACCTGATGCCGGCGTCCAGGAAGCGCGGCATCTCGACGTCGACTGAGGGGCCGAAGCCGAGTATTCGGCGGGCGGCCCGGGAGGTGGCGACGATCCGGGTGTCGGCCGCGAGGAGCAGGCACGGGTCGGCGCTGGCGGCCACGGCGGTGCGCCAGGTGGCCAGCGCCGGATCGAGCCTCCTGCCGTCGGGTCCGGGACCGGAGTGCCGCAGCGGGATGACGAGTTCGAGTTGTGTCAATGTGGGCGTCCCGGGGGTAGTTCGTAACGCTCAGTCTGTCCACGTTAACAGAGATAAGTTGATCTTCGTCCCCCGCGCGTCTACCCTCAGATCATGAGTGCTGACGACGCGCCCGCTTTCGGTGTCGATTCCGAGGTGGGGCGCCTTCGCAGTGTCGTGCTCCACCGCCCCGGAGGCGAACTGCGCCGCTTGACCCCCCGCAACAACGGCGCGCTGCTGTTCGACGGGATCCCCTGGGTCGAACGGGCCCAGGCCGAGCACGACCGGTTCGCCGGGACGCTCCTCGAGCACGGCGTCGAGGTCCTGTACATCGGCGCGCTGCTCGCCGAGAGCCTCGAGATCCCCGAAGCCCGCGCGGCCGTGAGCGTGTCGGTCACCGCCGACCCGCGGCTGGGGCAGACGCTCGGGCGGGAGCTCGCGGCGTACCTGGCCGACCTCGAGCCCGAACGGCTCGCGGCGGTCCTGGTGGAGGGCTTGACGAAGGAGGAGTTCGGCTCCTCGACCTCGCTGCGGCACAAGATGATGCGGCCCACCGAGTTCGTGATCGACCCGCTCCCGAACATGATGTTCACGCGGGACTCGGCCGTCTGGATCGGCGACGCGGTAGCCGTGACCAGCCTCGCGATGCCCGCACGTCGGCGCGAGACCACCCTGACCGGCCTGATCTACCACCATCACCCGCGCTTCTCCGCGGTGCCGAAGCTGTACGACCCGTCGCTCGAGCACCTCGAAGGCGGCGACGTGCTCGCGCTCGCGCCCGGCGTCCTGGCCGTCGGCGTCGGCGAGCGCACCACTCCGGCGGGCGCGGAGCGTCTGGCGCGCAAGGCGTTCGCGCACGGCCGCATCCGCACGGTGCTGGTCGTCCCGATCGCGCAGCGCCGCGCCACGATGCACCTCGACACGGTGTGCACCATGGTCGACCGCGACCGCATGGTCATGTACGCCCCGGCCGAGCAGCGCCTGGAGGCGTACACGCTCACCAGCGCCGACGGGGGCGAGACCCTGGACATCCAGGGCCCGAAGCGGTTCCTCGACGCGGCGGCCGAGGCCATCGGCGTCGACCGGATCGAGATCATCCACACCGGCGCGCGCGACGTGGTCACCGCCGAGCGCGAGCAGTGGGACGACGGCAACAACACCCTCGCCCTCGCGCCCGGCCTCGCGGTCGCCTACGAGCGCAACACGGTCACGAACGCGCGCCTCGAACGCGCCGACATCAAGGTCATGACCATCGCCGGCTCCGAACTCGGCTCAGGCCGCGGCGGCCCGCGCTGCATGTCCTGCCCGGTCTCCCGGGACCCCCTGGGCGCGTAGGCGTCTGAACACGGCGGAGGGTCGGATGCATCGCGTCCGGCCCTCCGTTTCGCGTGTGCAGGTGCTTTCGTCGCCGCCCTGGCGGTGGTGTCAGTCCCCTTGAGGTGCAGCCCTTTCATGTGGATTGCGAATATTGTGTACCTATCGCGTAGGCGGATGCTGTTACGCTGAGTTGCTGAACGCTTCTTCCTCCCCTCGGGGGAGCCGGCAACGCGGAAGGGCACATGAGTAAGTCTGACCCCGGACTGCATCAAGCTGACCGCCTCACCGAGAGGCAACGCGAGGTACTGGTCTGCATCGCGAAAGGGATGACCAATTCGGAGATCGCGGCACGCCTCTACCTCTCGCAGCGCTCAGTCGAGCGCGAGATCGCGAGCGCGCGCAGGGCATTGAAGGCGAAGAACCGCGAGGTGATGCTCCTGCTCGCCTTCGACCGCCGCGTGATAACCAGCGAGGATTTGAAAGTCCATTCCGAATCGCATATGAATGACGAGCATTGCGACTGCGCCGGAGGCGCAAAAAAACTCACGGATCGGCAACGGTGATGTGAGACTGGCGGTGCACCGCCAACATGCCTTGGCGCACTTGCCACTCGCGGACGCACCTGAAAGACTGAAGTCAGTCCGGGAATCATATGGTCTGGTCGGACTACTACCACGGTTCCAACTGCCACACGGCCAGCGCCTTCGCGGCGGCCCTCGTGCTCGTCATCACCGGCATCGGGACCGTGCTCGTGCACACCCGGCAGCACGCGCAGTGGATCTTCGCCCGCCATGTGAACGGCTGGCGGTACACGGCGGTGCACCGACTGCTCATGTCCTTCGAGCTCGGCGTCCTCCTCGTGTTGCTCGCCTGGCTGCCGTACCAGGTCTGGTCGCAGAACCGCGAGATCCACCGGATGTACGGCGAGCGGCCCCCGTTCGCGACTCCGACACTCGGCGTCCCCGAGTGGACGTCGATGGGCCTGCTCGGGCTCGTGGCGGTCGGCGGCGTGATCGCCGCACTGGCGTTCACCCATCGCCGCGTGGTCCGCGACGGCGCGAGCGAGGCATAGCAGCATGACTACCGATGGAGGCACCGCAGTGCTGGAGACCCGAACCCTGGAGATGGCCTTCGGCGAGCGAAAGCTCTGGAGCGGCCTCGACCTGCACCTGAAACCGGCGCGGATGACCGCGCTGACCGGCCCCAGCGGGTCGGGGAAGTCCACGCTGCTGAACTGCTTCGGCCTGCTCGAGAAGCCGACCGGCGGCGAGATCCGCTACGGCGACCGGGACCTCACCCGGCTCGGCCCGGGCGTGACGCGGCGGTTCCGGCGCGACGTCCTCGGCTACCTGTTCCAGAACTACGCACTGGTCGAGAACGCGACCATCGCGCAGAACCTCGACGTGGCGCTCCGCGTCCGCCGAGTGCGAGGCGGCAAGGCGCGCAGCGTCGCCGCCGATGCGCTCGAACGAGTGGGGCTGGCGGGGCGCGACGACGAGCGGGTGAGCCGGCTGTCCGGCGGCGAACAGCAGCGGGTGGCCTTGGCCCGCCTGCTGGTCAAGCGGCCCAAGCTGGTGCTCGCCGACGAGCCGACCGGGGCCCTGGACCACGGCAACACCGAGACCGTGGTGCGGCTGCTGCGCGAGATGGCCGACGACGGAGCGTGCGTCGTGATCGCCACCCACGACGACTGGGTGCGCGACCAGTGCGACGAGGTCGTCGCCGTAGACGCTTACACGGGCTGAACGGCGCGGAGGGCCGGACGCGATGCGTCCGGCCCTCCGTTTTGCTTGCCGCGCTAGATGTTCGCGGCGATGTCCTTGCGGTAGTAGCCGCCTTCGAGCTTGACGCCCTCGGCGAGGGCGTAGGCCTCCTGGCGGGCCTGGGCGACCGAGGCGCCCGTGCCGACGCAGTTGAGGACGCGGCCGCCGGTGGCGATGAGCTGCCCGGAGGCGTCGAGCGCGGTGCCGGCGTGGAAGACGCCCGCCTCGTCCGCGCCGTAGAGCGGGCGGCCCGTGACGGTGGTGCCCGGGTAGCCCTCGTTGGAGACGACGACGCACACGGCCGCGCCTTCGCGCCACCACAGGCTGCCGAAGTCCTCGAGCCTGCCGGTCGCCGCAGCGTGGAGCAGCTTGCCGAGGGGGGACTCCAGGAGGGCGAGCACCGCCTGGATCTCCGGGTCGCCGAAGCGGGCGTTGAACTCGACGACCTTGAGGCCCTTCGAGGTCAGGGCCAGGCCGCAGTAGAGGGTGCCGACGAACGGGATGCCGCGCCCGGCGAGCTCGGCCAGGGTCGGCTCGGCGACGCGCTCCATGATCTCGGCCACGAGGTCGTCCGGGGCCCACGGCAGCGGCGTGTACGCGCCCATGCCGCCGGTGTTGGGGCCGGTACCGCCGTCGCCGATGCGCTTGAAGTCCTGGGCGGGCAGCAGCGCCTTGGCGTGCTTGCCGTCGCTGACGACGAAGAGGGAGACCTCGGGGCCGTCCAGGTACTCCTCGATGACCACGCGCTCGCACTCGAGGGCGTGGGCGAGGGCCTGGGCGCGGTCGTCGGTGACGACGACGCCCTTGCCGGCGGCGAGGCCGTCGTCCTTGACGACGTAGGGCGCGCCGAACTCGTCGAGCGCGGCCTCGGCCTCTTCACGGGTCTTGCAGACGCGCGCGGCGGCGGTCGGGACGCCGGCGGCGGCCATGACCTCCTTCGCGAAGGCCTTCGAGCCCTCGATGAGGGCGGCCTCGCCGCTCGGTCCGTAGACCGGGATGCCCTTCGCGCGGACCGCGTCGGCGACGCCCGCGACCAGCGGGGCCTCGGGGCCGACGATGACGAGGTCGGCCGCGGAGGTCACCGCCAGGGAGGCCACGGCGGCCGGGTCGGTCTGGTTCACCGGCACGCAGTCGCCCAGGGCGGCCATGCCGGGGTTCCCCGGGGCGCAGATGAGCTTGGTGACGGATTCGTCCTCGGCCAGCGACGCCGCGAGGGCGTGCTCGCGGCCGCCGGAGCCGATCAGGAGTACTCGCACAAGCCCAGTTTACGTGGCGGATACGTGCAGGTTAACCGCCACGCCGAGTGGTTCCCGCAACTCGGGACCGCCGCAGGCGGCCCGGCCGCGTGTGGGCACTGTCATGATGGGCGCGTGACTGCGAATGTGCTCGCCGAGCGTTATGCCTCCGCCCCGATGCGCGACATCTGGGACCCCGTCGGCAAGATCAAGGCCGAGCGGCGCCTGTGGCTGGCCGTGCTCAAGGCCCAGCACGACCTCGGCGTGACCGTCCCCGACGGCGTGGTCGCCGCCTACGAGCGCGTCCTCGACCAGGTCGACCTCGCCTCGATCGCCGACCGCGAGCGCGTCACGAAGCACGACGTGAAGGCCCGCATCGAGGAGTTCTCCGACCTCGCCGGCCACCAGCACATCCACAAGGGCATGACCAGCCGCGACCTCACCGAGAACGTCGAGCAGATGCAGGTCCGCCAGTCGCTCGAGCTCGTGCGCGACCGCCTCGTGGCCGCGCTCGTGCGCCTCGCCGCCCGCGCGGCGCAGCACCGCGACCTCGTCATGGCCGGGCGCAGCCACAACGTGCCCGCCCAGGCCACCACCCTCGGGAAGCGGTTTGCGACCTGGGCCGAGGAGCTCCTCGCCGCGCTCGACCGCATCGAGGACCTGCTCAAGCGCTATCCGCTGCGCGGCATCAAGGGCCCCGTGGGCACCGCGCAGGACATGCTCGACCTCTTCGACGGAGACACCGCGAAACTCGCCGAGCTCGAGACCCGCGTCGCCGCCCACCTCGGGTTCGAACGCGTCATGGACTCGGTCGGCCAGGTCTACCCGCGCTCGCTCGACTACGAGGTCGGCTCCGCGCTCGTCCAGGCCGTCGCCGGCCCCTCCTCCGCCGCGCTCACCATCCGGCTCATGGCCGGGGCCGAGCTCGCCACCGAGGGGTTCATGCCCGGCCAGGTCGGCTCGTCCGCGATGCCGCACAAGATGAACACCCGCTCCTCCGAGCGCGTCAACGGCCTCGCCGTGGTCGTGCGCGGGTACGCCGCGATGCTCGGCGAGCTCGCCGGCGACCAGTGGAACGAAGGGGACGTCTCCTGCTCGGTGGTCCGGCGCGTCGCCCTCCCCGACCTCTTCTACGCCGTCGACGGATTGTTTGAGACCTTCCTCACGATCCTCGACAACTTCGGGGCGTACCCGGCCGTCATCGGCGCCGAACTCGACCGCTACCTCCCCTTCCTGACGTCCACAAAGGTCCTCATGGCGGCCGTCAAGCAGGGCGGGGGCCGCGAAGACGCGCACGAGGCCATCAAAGAGCACGCCGTCGCCGTCGCCCGCGCCATGCGCGAGTCCGGCCAGCGCGAGAACGACCTGTTCGACCGGCTCGCCGCCGACCCCCGCCTGCCCCTCGACCGGGCCGGGCTCGACGCGCTCGTCGCGAATCCGGGTGAATTCATCGGCGCCGCAGGCGATCAGGTGGACCGTGTAGCCGAAAGAGTGGCAATGGCGGCGAAATCGCACCCTGAGGCCGCGTCCTACCGGCCGGGAAACATCCTATGACTCGCTGTGACCTGGCACCGTCCTCGTAGCTCGGCGCTGGCCCTGGTCAGGGCCGGTGAATATGCTTGCCCTGTTGTCCCGTCCATGTGACCGACAGGAGTGCGCCCGTGGCCCGTGTAGTGGTCGACGTGATGCTGAAGTCCGAAATCCTCGACCCCCAGGGCGAGGCCGTCCTCGGGGCGCTGCCGCGCCTCGGCGTGAACGACGTGTCGTCGGTGCGGATCGGCAAGCGCGTCGAGATCGAGTTCGACGAGAACGCCCAGAACGTCGAGGAGCAGTCGCGCGTGATCGCCGACCAGCTCCTGGCCAACCCGGTCATCGAGAACTTCTCGGTGACCGTAGAGCGCAGCCCGATCGAGGGCGCATGAGCGCGCGCGTCGGGGTCGTGACCTTCCCCGGCTCGCTCGACGACCGGGACGCCGCCCGCGCGGTGCGCCTGGCAGGGGGCGAACCGGTCGGCCTGTGGCACGACGACGCCGCCCTCGGGCAGGTCGACGCCGTGTTCCTGCCGGGCGGGTTCTCCTACGGGGACGCGCTGCGCTGCGGCGCGATCGCCCGCTTCTCGCAGGTGATGGACACCGTGAAGGCCGCCGCTGCCCAGGGGATGCCCGTCCTCGGGGTGTGCAACGGCTTCCAGGTGCTGTGCGAGTCGCACCTGCTGCCGGGTGCGCTCGTGCGCAACGCCCACCTGCGCTACCGCAACCGTCCCGCGCGCCTGCGTGTCGAGACCTCTCGCACCGCGTGGACCCGCCTCTACGAGCCGGGCGCCGAAGTAGTGTTCCCCGCCAAGCACGGCGAGGGCCGGTACGTCGCCGACGAGGCCGTCCTCGACCGGCTCGAGGAGGAGGGCCGCGTGGTCTTCCGGTACCTCGACAACCCGAACGGGTCGATGCGCGACATCGCCGGCGTCACGAACGAGGCCGGGAACGTCGTGGGCCTCATGCCCCACCCCGAGCACGCCGTCGACGAGCTGACCGGCCCGTCGAACGACGGCCTCGGGATCGTCGCCTCCGTCCTGGCCCACCTCACCGGGGCCGCCGACACCAGTGGAGTCAGCCGATGAGCCACCTCAACGTCGCGGTCGACACGGTCGGCGTCGCCGACGCGACCCCCGACGAGAAGCAGCCGTGGGCCGAACTGGGCCTCAAAGAGGACGAGTACCAGCGGATCCGCGAGATCCTGGGCCGCCGCCCCACCCAGTCCGAGCTCGCCATGTACTCGATCATGTGGTCGGAGCACTGCTCGTACAAGTCGAGCAAGGTGCACCTGCGCCAGTTCGGGCAGAAGAACCCGAAGACCCCGCGCCTGCTCGCGGGCATCGGGGAGAACGCCGGCGTCGTCGCGATCGACGAGAACCTGGCGGTGACCTTCAAGGTCGAGTCCCACAACCACCCGTCGTACGTCGAGCCCAAGCAGGGCGCGGCGACCGGCGTCGGCGGCATCATCCGCGACATCATCGCGATGGGCGCCCGCCCGATCGCGGTCATGGACTCGCTCCGCTTCGGCGCCATCGACCACCCCGACACCGCCCGGGTCCTCCCGGGCGTGGTCGACGGCATCGGCCACTACGGCAACTGCGTGGGCCTGCCCAACATCGGCGGCGAGACCTACTTCGACCCGTGCTACCAGGGCAACCCGCTCGTCAACGCCCTCAGCGTCGGCGTCCTGCCGCGGTCGCGCCTCCAGTCGATGCAGGCCAGCGGCGTCGGCAACACCGTGATCCTCATGGGCGCCAAGACCGGCCGCGACGGCATCGGCGGCGTCTCCGTCCTCGCCTCCGCCACCTTCTCCGAGACCGGTGAAGGCGACGCGCGCCCGAGCGTGCAGGTCGGCGACCCGTTCACCGAGAAGCTGCTCATCGAGGTGTGCCTGGAGCTGTTCGACGCCGGGCTCGTCGTGGGCGTCCAGGACCTGGGCGGCGCGGGCCTGACCTGCGCCCTGAGCGAGACCGCGGCCGCCGGCGACGGCGGCATGCACGTCGACCTCGAGCTGGTCCCCTTGCGCGCCAAGGGCATGGAGCCGCAGGACATCCTCGCCTCGGAGTCGCAGGAGCGGATGCTCCTCATCGTCGACCCCGCCAAGGCGGAGGAAGTCCTCGCCCGCTCGCGCCGCTGGGGCCTGCTCGCCACCGAGATCGGCACCGTCACCGACACCGGCCGCCTGGTCATCGACTTCCACGGCCAGACCGTCGTCGACGTCCCGCCGAAGTCGCTCGCCGACGAGGGCCCGGTCTACCACCGGCCGCTCGCCGAGCCGAACGACCTGCAGCTCATCGCGGTCGACCGCGCCGAGACGCTGCCGCGCCCGACCACGCCCGAGGAGATCCGCCAGACCGTCCTCGACATGGCCGCCAGCCCCAACCTGTGCGACAAGTCATGGATCACCGAGCAGTACGACTCGTCGGTCTTCGGCAACACCGTCCTCGGCACCCCGCACGACGCGGGCGTGGTCCGCCTGGACGAGCGCACCGGCGTGGGCATCGCGATCTCCCTGGACGGCAACGGCCGCTTCGCGCGGCTCGACCCGTACACGGGCGCGCAGCTGGCGCTCGCCGAGGCCTACCGGAACGTCGCCGTCACCGGCGCGACCCCGATCGCCGTCTCCGACTGCCTCAACTTCGGCTCGCCGGAGGACCCGCACGTCATGTGGCAGTTCGAGCGGGCCGTCACCGGCATCGCCGACGGCTGCCAGAAGCTCGGCATCCCGGTCACCGGCGGCAACGTCTCGTTCTACAACCAGACCGGCCGCGACGCGATCCACCCGACGCCCGTCATCGGCGTGCTCGGCCTGCTCGACGACGTGCACCGCCGCATCCCGCTCGGCCTGGGCAAGACCGGCGACACGATCGCGCTCATCGGCGAGACCCGCGAAGAGCTCTCCGGCTCGGAGTGGGCCTCGGTGAAGCACGGCCACCTCGGCGGCGTCCCGCCGGTCGTCGACCTCGACCACGAGATGAAGCTCGCCGAGCTCCTCTCGCGCCTGGCCGAGACCGAGCAGCTCGCCGCCGCGCACGACCTCTCCGAGGGCGGGCTCGCGCAGGCGCTCGTGGAGGCGATCTGCCACACCGGGCTCGGCGCGCAGATCCTCCTGCCGGAGGGCGCGGACCCGTTCACGTACCTGTTCTCGGAGTCGTCCGGGCGGGTGCTCGTGGTGATCCCGCGCGGCCAGGAGCTGGCCGTGCGCACCGCCTGCGAACAGCGGAACCTGCCGATCACGCCGCTGGGCGTGACCGACGCGAACACCGACGGCCTGCACCTGCGGGACCTGTTCGACATCAGCCTCGACGAGCTCGAAGCGTCCTGGAAGGGCCGCATCGGCGCCGTCCTCGGCGAGTAGGACACCAGCGAACCGCCCCGGGGCTCTCGGCCCCGGGGCGGTTCGCTGTATATATATGGCGCCTATCCGTCGAGGAGTTCGCCGGTGGGGGCCGCGAGCGGCAGCAGGTCGCCGAGGTCGGCGCGCTGGCCTGAGGCCGAGACCTTGCCGGAGGCGACCGCCTCCTGCCACCCGGTGCGGCCGGTGGCGAGGAGGAGGAACACGAGGGGTTGACATTCCACGACGTTCGGCGGCGTGCCGCGGCGGTGCCGGGGGCCCTCGACGCACTGCACCGCGCCGTACGGCGGGACCCGCACTTCCACGGAATGACCTGGGGCTTTGGCGGCCAGCGCCTGCAGCAGCTCCCTGACGGCGCCCTTGAGCGTCTCGCGGTCGGGCGCTTCGTCGTTGTCGATCGCGGCCATGGCATCGACCACAGCGTCCACGGGGAGACCTCCGAACCACGTTAGACTGCCCGTTACGGCATGTCGCCGAACGGGCGTGCTTTGTATATCGTGCCGTTGGTGAACAGCACTCGACTTGCGAGTGTCGAATGAACGCCGCCGTGCCTGCACCCCGGTCCCGTGACCGAAATGAGACCAGGCATAGTGGCGACGACGGCCCGCTTCCGTGGGTTCGTCGTGCCTGCCCGTGGCAGATCGCCGCGAGTGGCGCTGGATGGCACATGCCCAGGAGGGGATGTAGATGACCGTAGCGGCCGAACCGAGCGGGACCCAGACTAACGTCCCGCGGTCCCGGCGCGGAAGACGGGGTGGCCTGCGCGCGCGCCTGGCCGGCCTCGCCGCGGCGGGCGGTGTGCTCCTCGGCATCCTGGCGTTCCCGCAGGCGGCGGCCGCGCAGGACGTCGCCGGGTGGTTCAACGGGGCGTTCAACCCGAACCCCGTCTCGATCGGCGGCCAGGCCACGGTCGTCTCCTTCACGGTCATGAACAACAACCCGGTGCAGCCCAAGGACATCACCCTGAAGGCGAGCCTCGACGGGCTGAACGACTACGTCTCCGCGGTCGACAACGACGGCGGCGGGGGCTACTGCACCCGCGAGGACGGCGACAAGGTCAAGTGCGCGGCGGTCGAGCCGGGCGGGCAGCGGACCGTCACGTTCTCGGTCGTCACCGCGACCGAGTCGGACCTGCCGAGCGGCGAGCAGGCCTCGGGGAACTTCACGGTCGACTTCGAGGGGCAGACCCAGTCGAGCGGCCTCAGCATCGTCGGCACCGCCACGGTCGCCAACGTCTCGTCGATCAAGGGCGAGGTCACCTCGAACGCCGAACCGGTGCCGGACGCCGAGCTCGAGCTCACCGACGGTGAGGGCGAGACGCACGAGACCACCACCGACGACGAGGGCATGTACGAGTTCACCGGCGACTCGTCGAACCCGATCGCGCCCGGCGAGATGACGCTGAAGATCACCGCGGAGGGGTTCGAGGACAAGGAGGAAGACCTCACCGTCCGCGAAGGCAACAACGAATTCACGCTGAACATCACGCTCTCCGCGACGGCGGAGGAGACCACGGCCGCCGCTGAGTCGCCGGCCCCGGAGACGACCGAAGCGTCGCCGCCGCCCGCCGACGACGGCGAGGGCGGCATGTCCGGGACCCTCATCTTCCTCATCATCATCGGCGCGCTCCTGGTCGTCGGCGGCATCGTCGGCATCTTCTTCCTGCTGCGCGGCGGCAAGGACGACAAGGACGACGACGGGGAGAGCTTCGCGCCCGACACTCCGCCGGACCACACGCCGACCGCGGCCCAGGTCGGGACGCCCGGCGTGTACCAGGCCGGACCCGCGCCCGGTTCGGACGCGCCGACGATGATCCACCCCGGCGGCCTCGTCGACGGGGCGGGCGCCGCCCCGACCCAGTTCGGCCCCGCGTACGGCGGCGGCTCGGACTCGACGCAGGTCATGCCGCAGGGCGGCTTCGGCGCTGCGCCGGGCATGCCGGGTGGCCAGGTCGGCCCCGACGGGACGACGATCCTCCCGGTCGTCAAGACGCCGGGCGGGCCCGGCGCCTCCGACGCGACGCAGATCATGCCGCAGGCCAACCTGTCGCAGCCGCCGGCGGCCCCGCCCAGCCCGTACGGCGACGCGCGCCACTCGGCCCCGCCGAGCGCCTTCGCCGACCCGGGCGCGACCCGGCCGCACCCGGGGCCGTCGCCGGCCGGCTCGCCGAGCCCGTACGGCGACCTGGGTTCGACCCGCCCGCACCCGGCGCCCACGCCGCCGCCCGCGACCGGTTCGATGTTCGACCCGCAGCAGCCGGGCAGCGCGCCCCGCGACTCGGGTTACGGCGCGCCGAGCGCTCCGCAGGACTCCGGTTACGGCGCGCCGAGCGCGCCGCGCGACCAGAGCTACGGTCCGCAGGGTTCGCCGAGCGCGCCCCAGTACGGGCCGGGCTCGCAGGCCTACGGCGCCCAGGGCGGCCAGCAGGGCTACGGCGCGCCGAGCGCGCCGCGCAGCGACTCGTACTCGAGTGCTCCGCGCCGCGACCCGTATGCGCCGCAAGAACAGCCGCCCGCAGGCGACTTCGGGGCGACCCGGCCGATGCCGCAGTACGGGGACCAGCCCCAGCCGCCGGCCGCGCCGTATGGCGGCGAGCCGAACCGCGAGGGCGACGACCAGGACCAGCGCGGCGAGCGCCGAAACTGGGGCGAGTGGGACGACCGCCCCCGCTCCTGGTAGCAGCCGCAGGGACTACTGAAACGCCGTGCCGGGCATTGCCCGGCACGGCGTTTCCCTTCGAGGGGTGGTCTGGCGGCTGGTCCAAGAGTCGCATCGGGGTACGACATTCCAGTGTTCGAAGATCGGCGGCGGGCGGAGTCGGCGGTTCGCGGGCACGCCGCATCTCTAGGCCGCGGGTTCCGAAGCGCCCCCGATACCGAGGGTGGCAGGCGGGTGCGACGTCGAGGTGTTCGAAACGGCGGCGGGGCGGCTTCCGGCGGACCGAGGCGGGAACCGCTGCCTGGCGTGATCGCTTTCACGGACGGGTGAATCCGGCCCCCGTAGGCCGGTATGCGGTGAGTTTCACCTCTTCAGCGAGGGGTCCGGCCCACAACGGCCGTTGTTGGACGGTGGCGACTTCCCGCAGGTCCGATAGACTGTGAATGGCGGTTCCGCCAGATGGTCGAAGCTCGCGTGCAGCATCGTTGGATGCCGCGACGCGGCTCGTGAGCCATCGACTCAGCCCAGCAAACTGAGGAGTTGCAGTGGCCCGAGGTGACGGTCGACTCACCACGGAACTCGATCCCGACAGTCCCGGCCCCCGCGACGCCTGCGGCGTCGTCGGCATCTGGGCCCCCGGGGAAGAGGTCTCGAAACTCACTTACTTCGGGCTCTACGCGCTGCAGCACCGCGGCCAGGAAGCCGCGGGCATCGCCGTCTCGGACGGCGCGCGCACCGTCGTCTACAAGGACCTCGGCCTCGTCGCCCAGGTCTTCGACGAGTCCACCCTCGCGCCCCTCCAGGGCCACCTGGCCATCGGCCACGCCCGCTACTCCACCACCGGCGCCTCCACCTGGGAGAACGCTCAGCCGACCATCCGGTCGACCTCGACGGGCACCGCGATCGCCTTGGCGCACAACGGCAATCTGGTGAACACCGCCGATCTCGTCAAGGAGGTCGACCGCCTCGGCATCGACATGGGCGGCACCACCTCCGACACGCACCTCATCACCGCGCTCCTGGCCGCGCATCCGGACGAGTCCGTCGAGGCCGCCGCCGAGCGCGTGCTCCCGCAGCTGCGCGGTGCCTTCTGCCTCGTCTTCATGGACGAGAACACGCTGTACGCCGCCCGCGACCCGCAGGGCGTGCACCCGCTCGTCCTCGGCCGCCTCGCCTCCGGCTGGGCCGTCGCCTCCGAGACCGCCGCGCTCGACACGATCGGCGCGCACTTCGTGCGCGAGGTCGAGCCGGGCGAGCTGCTCACCATCGACGAGCACGGCCTGCGCTCGACCCGCTTCGCGAACCCCGAGCCCAAGGGCTGCCTGTTCGAGTACGTCTACCTCGCCCGCCCCGACACGAAGCTGGCCGGACGCAACGTCTACGCCACCCGCGTCGAGGTCGGCCGCACCCTCGCCCGCGAGTACCCGGCCGACGCCGACCTCGTCATCGGCGTCCCCGAGTCCGGCATCCCGGCCGCGATCGGATTCGCCGAGGAGTCCGGGATCCCCTACGGCCAGGGGTTCACCAAGAACCAGTACGTGGGCCGGACCTTCATCCAGCCCTCGCAGTCGCTGCGCCAGCTGGGCATCCGCCTGAAACTCAACCCGCTCGTCGACCAGATCAAGGGCAAGCGCCTCGTGATCGTCGACGACACGATCGTGCGCGGCAACACCCAGCGCGCCCTCGTCCGGATGCTCCGCGAAGCGGGCGCGGTCGAGGTCCACATCCGCATCTCCGCGCCGCCGGTTAAGTGGCCGTGCTTCTACGGCATCGACTTCGCCACCCGCGCCGAGCTCATCGCCGGATCGCTCGACACCGACGGCATCCGCGCCCAGATCGGCGCGGACTCCCTCGGCTACGTCTCGATGGAAGGCCTCGTGCGCGCCACCGAGCAGCCCGCGTCCCGGCTCTGCATGGCCTGCTTCGACGGCCAGTACCCCATCGAACTGCCCGCTTCCGATCTGATCGGCAAGCACCTCATGGAAGCGCCCCAGGCATCGAAGCCCGGCGTCCGATCGACCGAAGCGAGCACGCAAGTGCGGGAAGGGACCACAGCGTGAGCAGCGGCACCACCACTCCGAGGACCATCTCCTACCAGTCCGCGGGCGTCGACATCGACGCCGGCGACCGGGCGGTCGACGCCCTGAAGCCCCTGATCAAGAAGACCGTCCGGCCCGAGGTGGTCGGCGGGATCGGCGGATTCGCCGGGCTGTTCGCGCTCGACACCGAGAAGTACAAGAAGCCGCTGCTGGCCTCCTCGACCGACGGCGTGGGCACCAAGCTCGTCATCGCCCAGAAGATGGACATCCACGACACGGTCGGCATCGACCTCGTCGCGATGGTCGTCGACGACCTCGTCGTGTGCGGCGCCGAGCCCCTGTTCCTCCTGGACTACATCGCCACCGGCCAGGTCGTGCCGGAGAAGATCGCCGCGATCGGCGGCGGCATCGCCGACGGCTGCCGCTGGGCCGGCTGCGCGCTCATCGGCGGCGAGATCGCCGAGCACCCGGGCGTCATGAAGCCCGACGACTACGACATCTCCGCCACCGGCGTGGGCGTCGTCGAGGCCGACCAGCTGCTCGGCCCCGAGCGCGTCAAGCCCGGCGACGTCGCGATCGCGATGCGCGCCTCCGGTGTCCACTCCAACGGCTTCTCGCTCGTGCGCGAGGCCCTGTTCGGCGTGGGCAAGATGGAGCTCGACACGGTCGTGCCCGAGTTCGGCAACCAGCGGACCCTCGGCGAGGAGCTGCTGACCCCGACCCACATCTACGCCAAGGACTGCCTCGAGCTCGCCAAGGAGTGCGACGTGCACGCCTTCGCGCACATAACCGGCGGCGGGCTCGCCGGCAACCTCATCCGGTCCGTCCCCGAAGGCCTCCAGATCGAGGTCGACCGCGGCACGTGGACGCCGAACCCGGTGTTCGACGTCGTGCAGCGCGTCGGCGGCATCGGCGGCGAGGAGATGGAGCGCACCTTCAACATGGGCGTCGGCATGGTCGCCATCGTCGCGCCCGACCAGGTGGACCGCTCGCTGGCGGTGCTCACCGCCCGCCACGTCGAGGCCTGGACCATCGGCGAGGTCACCGAAGGCCCCGGCGGCGTCACCCTCGCGGGTGAGTATCTGACGGCTGGCTAGGGATCCCCGGGTCCTCGGACCCGGCCTCCCGCCCGTCCAGGCCGGCGGCCTCCGCCTCGGCCGCTTCGAGCGCGTCCCGGTGCTGCTTCGCCTTCGTGCTGAGCCACAGCCAGATCAGGCCGAGCGTGGGCAGCACCGCGGCGGCGATGAGCGCCGGCACCAGGTGCAGGGTCGGCGTGAGCATGACGCCGAGGATGAGCAGCACCGAGATCAGGATCGTGCGCCGCGTCGCGGGGTCGAACACCGAGAGTGGGCCGAGCGGGATCGTGTGCCACGGCACGCGCTTGGCCATGCGGATGATGATGAGGCCCAGCAGGAACCCGGCCGGCTCGTCGGAGAGCCAGTGCTGGCCGAGGAACACCTGCGAGCAGAACACGATCACCGGCGGGGCGATGAGCAGCGTCCAGCGCGCCCACGCGGGGATCACGTGGCCGATGAGCATCACGATGAGGCCGAACAGCAGGATCGAGTTCACGGCGTGCCCGGAGGGGAACGCCGTGGCGTCGACGATGTTGGGGCCGCCGCCCTCGGGGTGGTACGTGAAGAGCAGCGGCCCTTCCGGGGAGACCTTGAACAGCGCGAACGGGTGCTGCGAGAGCGGGCGGCCGAGCAGGTGCTTCATGCCGAGGATGCTCGCGAGCGTGATGAACGAGATGACGTACATCAGCAGCGGCCGGATCGACCGCGAGCGGAGCGCGCACCAGATCGCGATGAGCAGCGTGACCGTCGCGACCGTGCGGGCCTGGCCGAACTCGGCCCCGCCCTTCGCGATGTTCGCCAGCCACTCCACGTCGTTCGCGTCCACGGCCCACAGGCGCACCTCGATGTCGAGGCGCACGAGCCACGACGGGTAGCTCACGAAGAACGCGAGGGCGAGGAACCCGAGGAACATGAAGAGGTCGGGCCACCAGCTCTTGGGGCGCTTCCCGTACGGTTCCCAGTCGAACCAGCCCACGGGGATGTAGCGGCGCAGCGGCGTGATGATCTGACCGACGAACGCGTCGTCACGGACAGTCACACCTCGGTCCGTGATCCCCGCGCTCCTGCGCGCGGTCGTCGACCGGTTCGATTCAGAAGGCATAGATGGATGTTCGCCTGCGAAAGTGAATTTTGATGCCGCCACACCCGAACTGGACCGAATTTGTTATCAGGTCGGTATATATGGTGTGGTTTGGGACGCAGCAGGATTGAGCTGCGCCGATACTCCGCGATACCGGTCACGTTCCACCGAAACCCCGGCGTTACTCCGAATGTGACCGGCATCGCCTGCGGCTCAGGCGGGAACGGGCTGCGTGTCGGAGGCGCCGATCACCGGGTAGTCGGTGTAGCCTGCCGCGCCGCCGCCGTAAAGCGGCAGGTCGGTGCGGAGTGGATTGAGGGGCGCGCCGGTGCGCAGCCGCTCGGGCAGGTCGGGGTTGGCGATGAACGGGCGGCCGATCGCGACCAGGTCAGCGCCCGCGTCGAGGATGCGCGCGGCGGCGGCGACCCCGCCGTCGGCGGGGATCGGATCCGCTTCGGGCGCCTCGGGATTCGAGGGGTTCGCGATGAGCACGCCGTCCCAGCGCCGCCGCAGTTCAGCGAAGAGCGGCGTGGGGGAGGCGTAGGCGAGGTGCAGGTAGGCGAGGCCGAGCGGCGCGAGCGCGTCGAGCAGGGCCGGGAACAGCTCGTCGGCCTCGTCGACCTCGATCCCGTTGTGCGGGTTGCCGGGTGAGATCCGCAGGCCGGTGCGCTCGGGGCCGACCTCGGCGGCGACGGCCCGTACTACCTCGACGACGAACTTGATGCGCCCGGCGACCGAACCGCCGTACTCGTCCGTGCGGTGGTTGGTGCTGGTGGCGAGGAACTGGTTGAGCAGGTAGCCGTTGGCGGCGTGCACTTCGACGCCGTCGGCGCCGGCCCGGACGGCGTTGCGGGCGGCGGCGATGAAGTCCTCGCGGGTGTCCTGCAGGTCGGCAGTGGTCATCTCGCGCGGGACCGGCGGCGTGCCGTGCCCGTTCGGAGTGTGGATGTAGCCGGGGAGCCGGATCGCGGAGGGTGCCAAGGGGACCAGGCCGCTGGTGTCGGGGTGGCCGATGCGGCCGCCGTGCTCGACCTGGAGGAAGATCCGGCCACCTGCCGAGTGCACGGCGTCGGTGACCGTCCTCCAACCATCCACTTGGGACTCGGTGAAGAGGCCGGGGATGTCCGGGTAGGTGTAGCCGACCTGGCTGGGGGAGCTGGCTTCGGCGACGATGAGGCCGGCGGAGGCGCGCTGGGCGTAGTACTCGGCCATGAGCGGCGTGGGCACGCCGCCGGCGGCCGCGCGGTTGCGGCTCATGGGGGGCATGACCAAGCGGTTCGGCAGGTCGAGTGAACCCAGCCGGGCGGGTTCGAAGAGGCGCTGAACAGGGTTTTCGGACGCGGCGGTCGCGGTTTCGTTCGTCATGCCGGTACCGTAGAACCTGACACCAATGTCAGGTTCAAGGGAATGTGAGGCACGCCATGCGAATCGGTGAACTCGCCCGCAGGACGGGCGTGAGCGTGCGGTCCCTGCGCTACTACGAGCAGCAGGGGCTCCTGCACTCCGACCGTACCCCGGGCGGCCACCGCGAGTACCCCGAGCGTGCGGTCGACCGGGTGATCCGGATCCAGGTGCTCTACGCGGCCGGGCTCAACAGCCGCACCATCGACGGGATCCTTCCGTGCATCCACGACGCCGACGGCGGCCCGAACGAGTCCACCACCGAGACCCTGGCCGCCGAACTCCGCATCGAACGGGAGCGCATCGACCGCAAGATCGAAGACCTCCTGCGCAGCCGCGAAATCCTCGACGAGGTCATCGCCACAGCCGCTCTCCCCGCCTGAGTCGGCACACGTTTCGCAGGTCAGAGACGTATGTCAGACCCGTGTGGGAGAGAGTCCTTTTCATCGGTAGTGGTGAAGGTGGGAACGGGAGGGTACCCGGGACCGCCCGTATGCCTTCCCGGCCCGCCTCGGGCCGGTGCCGCCCGCGCCGTCCTCGATCGGCTCTCGCGACCGCGAGAGCAGGGCCTATGTCAAGGGGCCCTTGAGGACTGCCAGTGCCGCGTTTCGGTCCCCGGACCAGCGGAAGACGTCGTCCGCCGGAGTGCGCCTGCCGCGCAGCAGGAGCAGGAGGTCGCCTGCGGTGCCCTCGATGTCGGCCACCGGTTCGCCGGGGCCGAAGACCCACCAATCGTCGGAGTCGGTGGCGCGCAAGCGGATGCACACATCCGGCGGCCAGGCCTTGCCGCGGCCGATCTGTCTCGGGGCCAGCACGTCGAAGACCTCGGAGATGCCCTCGCAGGCCAGCTCGCCGTCGAGCGGCCCCGCTTCGCCGACGGCCCGTTCGGCATCCCAGCGGTGCAGCATCATCGACACCGCGCGCGAGCGCTGCCAGTAGCCCGCGGTCGGCGGCGTGTAGTAGCCCCACGCGGGCGCCTCGGGGTCGATGTCGAGCGCCATGAGCAGCACCTCGCCGGTGCCGTCCACCCAGCGGGTGAGCTCGTACCGGTCCTCCGGGACCTTCGGCGGGGTCCCGTCGGGCGGCTCGGCCTGGCCGTCCCAGTCCGTCACCGCGGCGGCGGCGAACAGGTTCGCGGTGCCCACATGCGCGGCGAGTTCGGCGAGAGTCCGGACCTCGTCTCCGTGCTCGATCGGCGCGTCCAGGTCACCGCCGGCCAGGCAGGCGCCGAACGCGTCGAGTTCGCGCCGGAAATGGCGGAGAAACGACGCAGCATCCATGCTCCCCAGCCTATCCGCGACTGTGACGCGGCGCTCCCTCCAGGTCCCGTCCGACTTCCCCGCCGGCAGGGATCGGAGCAGATCCGGAGCCTCCTCGGTGAGCGCGACGGACGCTCCGGCGCATTGACCTGCATCGATAAACGGCCGGGGTTGCCCTCCTCTCGACGCGAGCCCGGTTGCGCAGGAACGGGAACGATGGAGCCCTCGCCGGTGACCGGTGCCGAATCCTCGTATCGGACTTCGTAAACGCGCTCGCGGAACTTCCAGCCGTCCGCGGTGCGCACGTATTCGTCGTGGTAGATCGCGATGTTCTGATGCGAGCTCCCGTTGTTGAGCTCGATGAGCTCCTGCATGTAGGCGCGTCCGCTCGCGGTGTCGCCTTCGAGCACGATCACGCCCGGGTGCGAGGTCTGGATGAAATAGCGCCACATGGTCGGTGCGCGCATCCCCCACGCGCGGATCTGCTCGCGGCCTTCCAGTTCGACGGGGATGTTCGGCATGCGCAGCGCGCCGTCCTCGGCGAACAGCGAGGCGAGGCGCGGATAGTCGCGCATCATCGCGCAGTCGGAGAACTCGGCGCGCAGCGCCTCGATCTCGACGCGGTCGGCGATCGTTCGGAAGTCGGTCATCTCGCGGTTCCTTCCTCGTGGTGCTGCCTCCAAGACCGAACAGGAGCGCGAAGTGTGACCGGTGCGAGGAAACTGTCGCAGCCGTCACGGAAGATGGGCGCCATGACCGACACACCCGATCCGATCATGGAAGCGATCGGCCGAGCCGTGATGCAGGGCCAGAACGGCGACTCCGCCGCCGCCCGAACGGCACTGCTCGACCTCTGGAACCGCATCGGCGTCACCGGTGACCCCCTGCACCGCTGCACCCTCGCCCATTCGATGGCCGACCTCTACGACGACGCCGCGCAAGCCCTCGCCTGGGATGTGCGAGCCCTCGACGCCGCCGATGCGGCGACCGACGAACGCGTGCAGGCCCACCAGGCGGGGCTCGAGCTCGCGGGCTTCTACCCGTCGCTCCACCTCAACCTCGCCGACGACTACCGCCGCCTCGGCTCCTTCGAAGCCGCCGAAGAGCATGTGCGCCAAGCGGAACAGGCCGCCCCGGCCCTGCCCGAGGGACCGTACGGCGACCTGATCCGCAGCGCCATAACGGGAGTCGCGGCCGCCATCGCGGCGAGAGACACCGCACCGAGGGCGTCGGCGCCGGCGGCGTCCTGAACACGACGCCGACCGCGTACCGGAACCGCTTCCGCATCGCCGTTCCGTAAGCGATGAATTCCGGCTCCGAACCTCGTCTCCACCGGCAAAGGGAGATCGAACGCTAGGAGCGCACCATGACCGCGACGTACACGTGGGACGTCTTCGCGACCGTCGACGGCTTCGGCTCGTACGGACCTGACGGCGACTGGGGCGGGTACTGGGGCAAGCAGGGCCCCGAGTTCCTCGACCGGCGCCTCGCCGACATCACCCAGGAGCAGCGGATGATCCTGGGCGCCAACACCTTCCGGCTGTTCGCGAAGATGCTCGGCACGCTCTCGGACGCCGACCTGGGCCCGGTGGTCGCCCGCATGCGCAGCATGCCGACCACGGTCGTGTCGAACACGCTCGAAGGCCCGCTGGACTGGCCGGACGCTGGCGTCGCGTCCGGCGACGGCGTGGATGTGGTCGCGCGGCTCAAGCAGGAGTCCGAGGTGCCGCTGCGCTCGCACGGCAGCCTCTCGCTGAACCGCGCCTTGATGGCCGCCGGCCTCGTCGACCGCGTCCAGTTGACGATCTTCCCGGTGCTCTCCGGCCGCACAGGCACCTTCCCGGTCTTCGCCGGAGCGGACGACTTCGACCTCGACCTGCTCGACAACCGCACTTTCGACGGCCGCATCCAGGAACTCACCTACCGCCCGACCTTGCACTGACGGGTCGGCTACCGCCCGGAGGCTTCGCGGGCGGCTTGTTCGAGCCGGTCGCGGTAGGCGGCCCACCAGGCGTCGTCGCCGCCGGGGAGGCCGTTGAAGTCGGGGCGGAGCCCGGCGGTGCCGTCGATGAGCTCGCGCACGATGTCGGCATGGCCGCCATGGCGATTCGTCTCGCCGATCATGAGCACGAGCATCTGGTGGAGGGTGACGTCGGCGTGTTCGGCGGGCCACCATGGGACGCTCCCGGCGGCGTCGAGCCCGAGGGCCTCGATCGTGGCATCGGCGTGGGTCCAGACGCGGCGGTAGCAGTCGATGATGAACGCGGACGGCTCGTCGGTCCGGGCCCACATGTCCGTGTTCGGCTCGTCCGGGTCGTCGGCGAACCAGGGCGGGGGATCGGCCATCGGGCGGCCGAAGACCTCGCCCAGGTACCCGGCTTCGATCCCGCCGATGTGCTTGACCAGGCCGAGGAGGTTCGTGCCGGTCGGGGTCATGGGGCGGCGCAAGTCGTACTCGCCCAGGCCGTCGAGTTTCCAGAGCAGGCTTTCGCGGGCGTTGCGGAGGTCACGGTGCAGGTGCGCCTTGGCGTCGGTCATGCCCGTGATGGTCGCATCGGGGTCCGACAGGGCTTAGAGGCCGACGTGGGCGAGGAGCCGTTCCATGACCTCGCTGAGGGGCGGGGTCGTGTCGATCTCGGCGGTGGCGCCGGCGCGGAGGAGTGGTTCGATCTCCTGCCAGTCCGCCAGGGCTGCAGCCAGTTCGGCGGGCGTCTTGCCGTAGGTGTTGCCGGTACGGGACTCCAGGCGCAGGCGGATCACGTCGAGCGGTGCGCTGAGCAGGATGACGTGGTCGAAGTCGCGGTAGAACTTCCACTGGTTGGGGACGCAGCCGCTGACGAAGAGCGCGTCCGCGTCGGCGGTGTCGAGGAGGCGGCGCATGCGATCCTCGCGCCAGACCCAGTCGGGTTCGGCCGTGGGCTTCGGCGGCACCGCGTCGGGTTCGGGGGCGCACCAGCCGTCGTAGTCGGTGTCGACGGCCCGGTGGCCGAGGTCGGCGAGGCGGGCGACGACCGTGGACTTGCCGACACCGGAGACGCCGGTGAGCAGTACGCGCAGCATCCCTGCAGGCTATCGGGTGCCGCTACGGGCGGCGGGTCGCCACGATCGTGGCGAGGTCGGGCGCGAGCCGCACCTCGGCGGCCAGCAGTGCCGGATGCTCGAGCCAGTCGAGCCGTGCGCTGTCGGGTCGGCCGTCGTGCACGGGCGGCCATGTGGTCATGGGCGTGAAGTCGTCGATGACCAGCGAACCGCCCGGGCGGAGCAGCCGTTCGGGGTCGGCGGCCGCGCCGCGCTTGCCGTTGCCGCCGCCGTCGACCACGAGCAGGTCGAACGGCCCACGGTCGTTGATGAGCGTCCAATCGCCTTGCAGGATCACGACATCGGGGATATCGGCGAACAGCCCGGCGACGCGCGCCGCCCGTTCCGCGTCGCGTTCGACGCTCACCACCGGCACGCCCGGGCGCCTTCCGGCGACGAGCCAGGCGAGTCCCACACCGCAGCCGGTCCCGGTCTCGCCGATGGTGTCCGCGCCGGCCGCCAGCGCGTGCAGGAAGCGGCCCTGCTCCAGGCGGCAGGAGGACGGGAAGCCGAGCTCATCGGCGAGTGCGACTGCGGCCGAGACGATCGCGGGGAGGTCCCGCACGCCCGCGTAACCCTCGGTTCCCTTGATGGACATCGGCCTCCGCCTTTCCGCTTGGCCACCATGCTAGTTCACGCCCGCGCTGCGGATCTGCTGCTCGGCGGTCAGGTGCCGTCGCATGCAGATGCGGGGCCAGCGGTCGAGCCCGTGGGCCGCTTCCTGGTCGCGGATCTTGCGGAGCCCCGGGGTGAGTTCGGCGTCCGGGATCGGCTCGAATCCGCAGCGGGCGTAGTAGGGCGCGTTCCAGGCGACGTCGGTGAAGGTGGTGAGGGTGAGCGCCGCGAAACCCGTGCCACCGGCGTGCGCGGCGGCGTGCTCGATGAGGCGGCGGCCGATGCCGCGCCGTGCCCGGTCCGGGTGGACGGAGACCTGCTCGATGTGCAGCGCGCCGTCCACCGGCTCGGCGATGAGATAGGCGACCGGCAAGTCGTCGACGGCGACCCATGCCAGCCCGGACCGCTGGTAGGGGGCGAGTTCGTCGAGGCCGAGCGGTTCGTCGTCGGCGATCGCCGACATCCCGACGAGCCGGAAGCACTCGCCGGCGGCGCGTTCGATGTCTTGGCAGCGCGGCAGGTCGGCGAGGTCGGCCGGACGGATTCGCATCGGGCCAGTGTGCGCGACCCGCCTCGCCGCGGCAACCGGGTTTGCGGGTCATTCGGTTCGAGCGGCGAGGCGGATCGCCCACTCCCGTTCGGCGACGGCGAGACCGTGCTCCCGCACCTCGACCAGTGCCGTCCGGTCCACCGTCGCCACTGTCGGACCCGGCGGGGCTCGGTGCCCCAGGCGGGACCTCCCGCGTCCCTGGTGCGGCAGGCCAGGTGCACCAGGTCGCCGACGGGGAACGCGAACGCGGACACGTCGTCGGTGCACTCGCCCCACTCGAGGAACGCGTGCCGCGCCCAAGCCGACTCGGTCTCGCCGTACCGCCCGCGTTCGGCGGCGTCGAGAGCCGCTGCGGGCGAGGTGAACCCGGGCGGAGACCCGGCTGGGACGCGGTAGCGGGCGAGTTCGTCCTTGAGCTTCTTGACCAGCAGCGGTGTACGGCCACGACCCGGCGAGGGTCGACGCCGTCTACGGTGCACTCAAGCGACTCTGGGCCTGACCTGGGGATTCATCTCGGGCAGCGTTTACCGGCGGCTGTGAGCGGGTAACGCTCGGGCATGACCTCGAAAGCGGAGAAGGCCAGACGCGACAAAGCGACGATGCCGAAGGACGTCACCCCCCATCTGGGATTCTTCGACCGCATGGCGTCGCGCGTGGCCAGTTTCACGGCGCGCGCGTGGTTCTTCAGCATCTGCGTCGCCACGATCATCATCTGGGCGCCGTCGGTGGTGCTGTTCGACCTGTCCACCTGGCAGCTCATCATCAACACGACCACCACGATCGTGACGTTCCTGCTGGTCGCGTTGCTGCAGAACACCGAGACCCGCGCGAACGACGCGGTGCAGCAGAAGCTCAACGCGATCGCCGACGCACTGGCCGAGCTCATGGAGGCCTCGCACCGCGATTCGGAGGAGATGCAGGAGCAGGTCCGCCAGCTGCGCAAGGCGGTGGGCCTCGAGGACGAGGAGAGCGCGTGAGACCGGGCCGCGGCGGCGGCGCCTTGCCGCGGCGGCCCAGTCGGTTCAGTTCAGGGGAATCGGGGTCTGGACAGGTCTTAGCAGGCCGAGACGACGCGGATGCTCTCGATCCAGTCGTTTCGGTCGGGCTCGAGGTCGCTCAGGTTGCGGATGTCGACGCCCGGGCCGAGGCAGAAGTAGGCGCCGGTCGCGCCGTCGTTCGCGTAGAGCCGGAGGATCTTGTTCGACTCGTTCGAGATCGAGGAGATCTCGTTGTCGCCGTTCCACCAGTCGATCTCGTAGGTGGAGCCGACGCCGCCCACGCGCCAGTTGACCCACTTGTCGCCGCTGTAGCCGGCGTTCTCCCAGCCGCAGACGTAGCCGGAGGAGCAGCCGCCCGCCAGGATCTCGGCGTCCGTGTTCGTCTCGGCCTGCGCCGAACCGGCGGTCAGGGTCAGGCCCGCGACCACCGCGACGCCCGCCATGGCGGCGCCGGCCTTGACGCGACGCTTCATCGATTCGATCTTCTCGCTGCCCATGTGAGCACCTTTCGCCGAGCGGCGCCCGTTGCGCCGCGATCTCGCATGTCCGGCACGGTTGCAACTGGTTTGCCGCGATCCGTGCACTGGGAAGACGCGCAGCGGCGGGGCATCGGATGCCGGTGGTGAAAATGCTCCCTTTTCATGTTCGCGGACAACCGATTGCGGCGCAACAGGACATGCATTACCCTGCGCCGCAATCAAACTGGAGAGGTTCCTAAGTGAAAGGCTAGCGGACGATCCGCAGGCCCGAGACGCCGCCGTCCACCGCGAGGCTGGTGCCGGTGAGGGACTTGTTCGCGGGGTCGGCGAGGTAGACGATCGCGGCCGCGACCTCCTCGGGGGTGACGAGGCGACCGGTGGGCTGGCGCTGCTCGAGGCGGGCGCGTTCGGCGGCCGGGTCCTCGGCCTGCTCGAGGAGGCGCTGCACCCACGGGGTGTCGGCGGTGCCGGGGCTGACGCAGTTGACGCGGATGCCTTCGGCCACATGGTCGGCGGCCATGGCGAGGGTGAGCGAGTGGACCGCGCCCTTCGACGCCGAGTAGAGCGCGCGCTTGACGAGCCCGGTGGTCGCGGCGATCGACGTGGTGTTCACGATCGCGGGGGCCGCGGACTCGCGCAGGTGCGGCAGGCACGCGCGGGAGAGGCGGACCATGCCGAGCAGGTTCACGTCGAGGACGCGGAACCACTGCTTGTCGGAGTTCTCCTCGACGGTGCCGACCGCGCCGATCCCGGCGTTGTTGACGACGATGTCGATGCCCCCGAACTGCTCCTTCGCGGCGGCGACGGCGAGGCGGACCTGGTTGTCGTCCGCTATGTCGCACTTGCGGGACCAGTGCCGCTCGCTCAGGTTGAGGTCGAGCACGGCGACGTTGGCGCCGCGGGCGGCGAAGGCGTCGGCAGCGGCGGCGCCGATGCCCGAGGCGCCTCCGGAGACCACGACGGTGAGGCCTGCGAAACCGGTCATCAGTTGCTTCTCCATTCGGGACCGTGCGGGTAGGAGTACCGGACCAGGCTGTCGCGCTTCATCTCCGCGGAGAAACCCGGTGCGGCGGGGGCCTGGTAGCGGCCGCCTTCGATCACTGTAGGGGCGGTGAAGTGCTCGTGGAGGTGGTCGACGTACTCGATCACGCGGTCCTCCATGGTCGCGCTCACCGAGGTGTAGTCGAACATGGAGAGGTGGCAGACGAGCTCGCAGAGGCCGACGCCGCCCGCGTGCGGGCAGACCGGCACCCCGAACTTCTTCGCCAGCAAGAGGATCGCCAGGTTCTCGTTGACGCCCGCGACGCGCGCGGCGTCCAGCTGCAGGAAGTCGATCGCGCCGGCCTGCAGGAGCTGCTTGAACACGATCCGGTTCTGGACGTGCTCGCCGGTGGCGACCTTGACGGGGGCCAGGCGCCTGCGGATCGCGGCGTGGCCGAGCACGTCGTCGGGGCTCGTGGGCTCCTCGATCCACCACGGGTCGAACTCGGCGAGGGCCTTCGTCCACTCGACTGCCTGGTCGACGTCCCAGCGCTGGTTGGCGTCGATCGCGATGCGGATGCCCGGCCCGACGGCGGAGCGCGCGGCGGCGAAGCGGCGGCGGTCGTCCTCGAGGTCGGCGCCGACCTTGAGCTTGATCTGCGTGTAGCCCGCCGCGACGGCCTCGCGGGCGAGGCGCACGACCTTCTCGTCGTCGTACCCGAGCCAGCCGGGCGAGGTCGTGTAGGCGGGGTAGCCGTCGCGCTCGATCTCGGCGATCCGCTCGGTCTTGCCCGCCTCGGCCTCGCGCAGGATCCTAAGGGCCTCTTCAGGAGTGAGAGCATCGGAGAGGTACCGCCAGTCGATGCAGCCGACGACCTCTTCGGGGGTGAGCTGCGAGAGGTACTTCCACAGCGGCAGCCCGGCGCGGCGGGCGGCGAGGTCCCAGGCGGCGTTGACGAGTGCGGCGGCCGCGAGGTGCATGACGCCCTTCTCGGGGCCGAGCCAGCGGATCTGCGAGTCGTGCGTGAGCCGCTTGTACAGCTCGCCCAGCGCCGCCGGACCGTCCACATCGGTCCCGATCACGTAGTCCGCGAGCGTCTCGATGGCGGCGCAGCAGATGTCGTTGCCGCGCCCGATGGTGAAGGTGAACCCGTGCCCCTCGCGGCCGTCGTCGGCGTGGAGCACGACGTAGGCCGCGGAGTAGTCCGGGTCGGGGTTCATCGCATCGGAGCCGTCGAGGCTGCGCGAGGTCGGGAAGCGGACGTCGATGACGTCCACTGCGGTGATAATGCTCAGTGTTCACTCCAGTTCGGGGAAAGGCGAGCGAAGCGAGCCGGATGGGCGGGGCGACGGGTGCGGGTCACGCTTGGACCGTCGGGTTCGAGGTGTGCCCCAGGCCGTCGATGCCGACCTCGACCGTGTCGCCGGCCTTGAGGTAGGGGAAGCGGCCGGAGAGCGCGACGCCCTCGGGAGTGCCGGTGAGCAGCAGGTCGCCCGGGTCGAAGGCCATGAACTGGGACATGTGGTGGATGATGCGCGCCACGGAGAAGATCATGTCCTTGGTGTTCGAGTCCTGGCGGATCTCGCCGTTCACCTTGGACCACATGCGCAGTCCCTGCACGTCCGCGATCTCGTCGGGGGTGACGAGGTACGGGCCGAGCGGCGTGAAGGTGGGGCAGGCCTTGCCCTTGGAGAACTGGCCGCCGGAGCGCTCGATCTGGAACTCGCGCTCGGAGAGGTCGTTGGCGACGAGGAAGCCGGCGATGCAGTCGAGCACGGCCTCCTCGGACTCCAGATAGGACGCCCGCTTCTTGAAGACGACGCCGAGCTCCACCTCCCAGTCGGTGCGGGTCGACGCGCGGGGGATCTCGACATCGTCGTTCGGGCCGACGATCGTGTTGGGGTGCTTGTAGAACACCACGGGCTCGGCGGGCGGCTCGGCGCCGGACTCGGCGCAGTGCGCGGCGTAGTTCATGCCGATGCACACGATCGCGGAGGGCTTGGCGATCGGCGGGGCGATGCGCTGGCCCGCGATGTCGATCTCGGGGAAGCCCGCGGTGGTGGCGATGCCGCCGCGCTGGAGGAACTCGCCGTCGATGTCGCCGATCGGACCCGAGAGGTCGTAGTACTTGCCGTCCGCGAGTGCCACGGGGGTCTCGAAGCCGGGCCGGCCGATGCGCAGGTACTTCATTGCTCTCCTAGCTGGTAGGTCCGGGCGGCGGTGCCGCCGAAGACGTCGGGGTCGGGGCGGCCGAGGATCTCGGTGAGGGCGTCTTTGACGCGGGTGTAGGTCGAGGCGAGTTCGCAGACGGGCCAGTCGGAGCCGAACATGAGACGGTCGGGGCCGAACAGCTCGAGGGCGGTCTGGACGAAGGGCCGCAGGTCGGCGGGGGTCCAGTGCCGCCAGTCGGCTTCGGTGACGAGGCCGGAGAGCTTCGCGGTCACGTTGGGCCGCTTGGCGAGCGGCGTGACCGCTTCGCGCCAGGCCTTGAGGCCCGGTTCGCCGTCCCGGACCTGGGGCTTGCCGAGGTGGTCGAGGACGAACACGAGCTCGGGCACGGCGGCGGCGGCCTTCGCGGCGGCCGGGAGCTGGTCGACGCGCACGATCAGGTCGTAGGTCGGCACGGTGCCCGCGATGGACTTGAGGGCCGCGATGGCCTCGGGCCGGGCCAGGAAGTCCGCTTCGGGGCGGCCCTGGACCTGGTCGCGCAGACCCACGAGATACCGCGCGCGGGGGTGGTTCGCGTAGCGCGCCAGCGTGTTCGCCAGTTGCGGGTCGAGGAGGTCGATGAAGCCGACGACCCCGGCGATCTCGTCCACGGCCCCGGCGAGGTGCAGGAACTCGACGGTCTCGGACGGGTGGCCCCAGTCGGCCTCGACCAGGACCGTCTTGTCGACCCCGGCGGCCTTCAGGTTGGCGCGGAGGTCCTCCACGCCGTAGTCGCGGCGGATCGGCTCGAGCTCGGGTTCGCTGGCGAGCCAAGGGTAGTCGGCGGTCCAGAGGTGGTGGTGCGCGTCGATCACAGGCGGAGCGGTCATGACGGGACGGGAGCCTCCTCGGCCAGCAGCCCGGCGCTCTTGAGGTCGTGCCACAGCGCGCCGGGGATGGGGTGGGCGTACATGGCGAGGGCGTCGTCGACCTCGGCGGGGGTGCGCGCGCCGACGAGGATCGACGCGACGGCAGGGTGGGCGGCGGGGAACTGCAGCGCGGCCGCCCGCAGAGGCGTGTCGTACCGCTCACAGATCGCGGCGATGGCCTGCGCTCGGGCGAGGAGTTGTCGGTCCGCCTCCGCATAGTTGAAGTGCGCTCCGGGCTTGGGGTCCGCGAGGATGCCGGAGTTGAAGACGCCGGCGGCGATCACGGAGACGCCGCGCGCGAGGCAGAGGGGGTAGAGCCGGTCCAGGGCGGACTGGTCGAGGAGCGTGTAGCGGCCCGCGATGAGGGCCACGTCGAAGTCGGCGCTCGCGAGCATGTCGGCGGCGGCCTCGGTCGAGTTCATGCCGACGCCGATGGCGCCGATGCGCCCGGCGGCCTTGAGTTCGGCGAGGGCCCGGTGGGTCCCGGCGAGGGCGTCGGCCTGATGGTCGTCGGCGTCGTGGATGAGGCCGATCTCGACGCGGTCGCTGCCGAGGCGTTCGAGGCTGCCGTGGTAGGCCTCGTGCGCGCCGCGGTAGGAGAAGTCGAAAACGGCGGCCTTGCCGTTGGGCTCGCCCCAGATGTCCCAGGGGCCTTCGTGGTCGACGAGGACGCGGCCCATCTTGGTGGACAGGGC
Source organism: Glycomyces niveus (assembly GCF_017592475.1). Classification (GTDB taxonomy): domain Bacteria; phylum Actinomycetota; class Actinomycetes; order Mycobacteriales; family Micromonosporaceae; genus Glycomyces; species Glycomyces niveus. The sequence continues at coordinate 133,504 of NZ_JAGFNP010000010.1, forward strand.
GTACTCGCCGCGCGGCCGGTCGGCGAGCGCGCCCCCGAGCCGCTCTTCGGAGAGCCCGGCGCCGTAGTGCGGGGCGGTGTCGAAGTGCCGGATGCCGCCCTCCCAGGCGGCGTCGACCGTGGCGGCCGCGACGGCCGGATCGACCGGCTCGAAGAGTCCGGCGAGCGGCGCGCAGCCGAGCCCGACCGCGGTCACGGACACGTCGGTGTCGCCGAGGGTGCGAGAGGGGAGTGGTTGCCGGTCTCCGACCACGGGGGCCTCCAATGGGAGCAAAAGGGGCGCTGCGGCAGCCCGAATCGAGCTAGCCGCGCCGTCGCGACATTATCCTATAGGATTGTGCGCATGACGGCTACATCAGCGACCCCGCAGAAGCGCACGCTCGCGGACGAGGCCTACACCGAGCTGAAGTCCCGGATCATGCGCTCGGCCCTGGTCCCGGGGGCGAAGCTGAGCATCGACGGCCTGGCGAAGCAGCTCGCGTTCTCGCAGACGCCGATTCGGGAGGCCCTGGCGCGCCTGGAGTCCGAAGGACTGCTGGCGCGGCGCCCGCTGAGCGGCTACACCGTCGAGCCGCTGCTCTCCGCCGCCGAGTTCGACGACCTCTTCGAGATCCGGATGATGCTCGAGCCGAGGGCGGCGAGAAGGGCGGCCGAGCGAGGCGCCCGCGACCTCGCGGGGGCCCGAACGGCGACCGTGTTCGCGGAGTCGGGCCGGGCCGGTGCAGGGTCCCCGGGCACCGCCTCGATCGAGGGACTCACTGCGGCCCAGGCGGATGTGCTGCTCGCCTGCGCGCGCACGCCCGACGCCGGGGCCGACAAGCTCGTCTTCACCGAGGCCGACGCGCGCTTCCACAACTCCGTCGCCGAACTGAGCGGCAGCGCCCAGCTCGCCAAGGCCATCCGCCGCCTCGACGCGCACCTCCACCTCCACCGCGCGTACATCGAGCCCGAATCGATCGGGGAGACCGAGGTGGAGCACCTCGCGGTCGCGGACGCTATCATTACTCAGCAACCGCTTGCCGCAGAGGAGGCCATGCGCCGCCACCTCGAACGCTCCCGAATCCGGCACCGCGCCGCCTTCGAAGCGGCCCGCACCACCCAGCCGACCTCGAAACCCAGGCGCGCCAAGGCGACCCGATGAACCATGCAAAGGCCACCGGCCCGCTCCACCCGGAAGCAGAGGTGCGACCGCCATGCCCCGCGTAGGACTGTTCATCACCTGCGTCAACGACGCCCTCTTCCCCGAGACCCCCAAAGCCGTCGTCGCCGTCCTCGAACGCCTCGGCTACGAGGTCGACTTCCCCGCCGCCCAGACCTGCTGCGGCCAGATGCACGCCAACTCCGGCTACAAAGACGACGCGGCCCGGCTCGCCCGCTCCTTCGAGCGGGTCTTCGAGCCCTACGACGCCGTCGTCACCCCGTCCGGCTCCTGCGCCGCCATGACCCGCGACCAGTACCCCCACCTCACCGGCAGCACCATCGGCCGGCGTGTCTACGAGCTCTCCGAGTTCCTCATCGACGTCGCCCGCGTCGAAGACGTCGGCGCCCGCTTCCCCCACACCGTCACCTACCACCCCACCTGCCACGGCACCCGCGCACTCGGCCTGGGCGACAAGCCCCTCCGGCTCCTGCGCGCCGTCCGCGACATCGACCTCGTCGACCTCCCCGCCGCCGACCAGTGCTGCGGCTTCGGCGGCACCTTCGCCCTGAAGAACAGCGAGGTCTCCTCCGCGATGCTCGCCGACAAATGCCGCCACGCCGCAGACACCGGCGCCGAATACCTCGCGGCCGCCGACAACTCCTGCCTCACCCACATCGGCGGCGGCATCTCGCGATCGGGCGGCCCCCGCCCGATCCACTACGCCGAGATCCTCGCGAGCGCCGCATGAGCACGGACGCCCGCATCGTCCCGGCCGCCTCCCTCATCCCGGCCGACGCACCGTTCCCCAAGGCCGCCAAGGTCGCCCTCGGCATGCCGCAGCTGCGCAAGAACCTCGCCCACGCCACCGGCACCATCCGCGCCAAGCGCGCCAACGTCGCCGGGGAGCTCGACGACTGGGAGCGGCTGCGCGACACCGCGTCCGCCATCAAGGCCGACGTGCAGCACCGCCTCCCCGAACTCGCGATCGAGTTCGAGCGCAACGCGACCGCCGCCGGCGCCACCGTCCACTGGGCGCGGGACGCCCAGGAGGCCAACGAGATCGCCGCCCGGATCGTGCGCGAGGCGGGTGCCGACGAGGTCGTCAAGGTCAAGTCCATGGCCACCCAGGAGATCGAGCTCAACGAGCACTTCGAGGCCCACGGCCTCAAGGCCTTCGAGACCGACCTGGCCGAGCTCATCGTGCAGCTCGCCGAGGACAAGCCGAGCCACATCCTCGTGCCCGCGATCCACTACAACCGCACCCAGATCCGGGACATCTTCACCCAGAGCATGGGCGATGCGCCGAGCGGGCTCACCGATGAGCCTGCGGCGCTGGCAGAAGCCGCGCGGCTGCACCTGCGGCGGCGGTTCCTGTCGGCGAAGGTCGCGGTGTCGGGCGCGAACTTCGCGGTGGCCGAGACCGGTTCGCTGGTCGTGGTCGAGTCGGAGGGCAACGGCCGCATGTGCCTCACGATGCCCGAGACGCTCATCAGCATCGTAGGGCTGGAGAAGCTACTGCCGCGCTTCGGCGACCTCGAGGTCTTCATGCAGCTGCTGCCCCGATCATCCACTGGGGAGCGAATGAACCCGTACACCTCGGTGTGGACGGGGTCCCGCGAGGGTGACGGGCCGCGGGACGTGCACGTGATCCTGCTCGACAACGGCCGCACCGGCGTCCTCGCCGACGAGGTGGGCCGCCAGGCGCTCTCGTGCATCCGCTGCTCGGCCTGCCTGAACGTGTGCCCGGTGTACGAGCGGACGGGCGGGCACGCGTACGGCCACGTCTACCCGGGGCCGATCGGCGCGATCCTCGCGCCGCAGCTCGAGCCGGGCCGCCACGACGACCTGCCGTACGCCTCGAGCCTGTGCGGGGCCTGCTACGAGGTCTGCCCGGTCAAGATCAACATCCCCGAAGTGCTGGTCCACCTGCGCCAGCAGGGTCCGCACGAGGCGGGGGAGAAGGCCGCCATGGGCGCGGCGAAGGCCGTCATGGCCAGGCCGCGGCTCTGGCGGGCCGCCCTCAAAGCGGCGAGGTTCGGCTCGATGCCATGGCGCCGCAAGGGGTTCCTGCGGCGCCTGCCGTGGCCGGGCAGCCGGTGGACGGTGAGCCGGGACCTGCCGGTGCCGCCGAAGGAGGACTTCCGGGACTGGTGGAAGGAGCGGCAGCGATGAGCGGCGCGCGCGAGGAGATCCTGGCGCGGATGCGCCGCGCGCTGGAAGGCGCGGGCGAGGCGCCGGTGCCGCCGCGTGAGTACCGCCGCGCTTTGGATGCGGGCGTTGACATCACGGCGATGCTCATCGACCGGCTCGTGGACTACAAGGCGAACGTGCATCACGGCCTGGCGTCGATCCCCGCGGCGCTCGCGGGTGCGAAGCGCGTCGTGGTGCCCGCGGACCTGCCCGCGGAGTGGCGGCTCGGCGGGGCCGAGTTCGTCGCGGACGAGGGCCTTTCGACGGCGGACCTCGACGGGATGGACGCGGTGCTGACCGGTTGCGCGGCGGCCGTGGCGGTCTCGGGCACGATCATGCTCGACACCGGTGCGGCCCAGGGCAGGCGGGCGATCACGCTGGTGCCGGACCACCATGTGGTGGTCGTGCGCGCCGAGCAGATCGTGGGGCATCTGGCCGAGGCGCTGCCGATGCTCGACCGGACGGCCCCGCAGACGTGGATCTCGGGTCCGTCGGCGACGAGTGACATCGAGCTGCAGCGCGTCGAAGGCGTGCACGGGCCGCGCCGTCTCAAGGTCGTGCTCCTCTGATCCGGCCTGGTCGGCCACCCTCTGCTCATACGGGGCGAGCGCCCCGTAGTGGTCGCACCCGGTCATAATCGCCGTCATGCTCCTCACGAGACCCGGTGTGCTGCTGGGCAATCGCTACCTCCTCCATCAACGGATCGGCTCGGGCGGCATGGGGGAGGTGTGGCGCGCTGACGACACGATGCTGCGCCGGCCCGTCGCCCTGAAGGTCCTGCACCCCTCCCTCTCGGACGACGAGGGTTTCCGGCGGCGCTTCGTCGAAGAGGCCCGCACGGTGGCGGCCCTGCGGGCGCGCGGCGTGGTCGAGATCTACGACATCCGCGCCGAGCGGGACGAGAGCGGCGAGGTCATGACCTACCTGGTCATGCAGTTCCTGGAGGGGCGCTCGCTGCACGAGGTCGTCGACCGGCAGGCGCCGCTGCCCGCGCAGCGCGTGCTGCCGCTCCTCGCGCAGATTGCCGACGCGCTCGAAGCGGCGCACTCGGCGGGGATCGTGCACCGGGACATCAAGCCCGCCAACATCATGGTCGACGGCAAGGGCCTGCCGACGATCCTCGACTTCGGCATCGCGCTGCGGCGCGACCAGACCGCGCTGACCGCCACGGGCACGGTGCTGGGCACCGTCGGGTACGCCTCGCCCGAGCAGCTGCGCGGCGAGGAGCTGACCGGGGCCTCGGACCTGTACTCGCTCGGGGTCATCGCGTACGAGTGCCTCAGCGGCGCGATCCCGTTCGACCGGGACTCGCCCGCGGCCGTGATCACCGGGCACCTGCACGAGTCGCCGCCGCCGCTGCCGCCGAGCGTGCCGCAGGCGGCGGCCGAGCTGGTGGACTGGGCGATGGCGAAGGACCCGGCGGACCGCCCGGCCTCGGCGGGAATGTTCGCGCGGGAGTGCAGGGTCGCGGTGGCCCAGGCGAGGACGGTCGCCCGCGAACCCGATCGGACCACAGTGGACCTTTTGGTGTCTTCGTCGCCGCCGCCGCGCCCGACCGCGGCGATGCCGCCGGGCGCCATGCCGCCCGCGGCCGGGCACGGCGCCGCTGATGCGGAGCGGCCCAGGCGGAAACGCGGCCGCGGCGTGCTGCTCGGCCTCGCGGCGGTGGTCGCCGCCGTCGGCCTGACCATCGGCGTCATGCAGTTCCTCGACGAGGACGAACCGGACGGCCGCAGCGCCGGTGAAGACCCGAGCGGCGGGCCGACGTCAGCTGACGCGACGGACACCGATGCGTCGACCGAGACGACCTCTCCGGAGGAGGCGGGCGAACCCGAGGTGCCCGCCGCGTCGATCCTCGTGAACGCCGAGTCGGGCGACTGCCTCATCGGCTACTTCGACACGCCGCCGCCGAGCGCGCGGATGGACCCGTGCGACGGTGACGGGATCGACGAGTTCGCCATCGCCGACAGCGGCGACGGCGTCCGCTTCGAGCACACGTACGAGGTCTCCGCCGGCGAGGACGCCACCATGTGCGTCGTCTGGGACGGCGAGTTCATGAACTTCAGCGAGAGCTGCGACGGCCCGGTCTTCGAATTCGAGTACCTGCGCACCGACGAGGCCGAGGAGGCGGACTTCTGGAAGGTGCGCGCCGTGGGCGGCGGGAACTACTGCCTCGACGTGTCCGACGAGCCGGTCACCCCCGAGGGCGCTTACGCGCCGGTCCTCAACCCGTGCGCGGAAGGCGACACGGGTCAGCAGTGGCGGACCGCCGCCCTCTGAGGGCAGGCGCCCGGCTAGCGGCGGTTGCGGCGCACGCGCTCGCGGCCGAGGAGCCAGAGCGCCTGGACCCCGTCGGTCCAGGTGATCTTCTTGCCCTCTTCGCGGCTGCGCGCGGTGTAGGAGATCGGCACCTCGTAGGGGCGGATGCCGCGTTTGAGGAGCTTCGCGGTCAGCTCGGCCTCCATGCCGAAGCCGCCGGAGCGGATGTTCAAGTCCAGGTACATCTGGCGCGGGAGCAGCTTGTAGCAGGTCTCCAGGTCCGAGATGTAGGAGTTGAAGAGGATGTTCGCGGCGAGGGTGATGCCCTTGTTGCCCATGACGTACCAGAACGAGTACGCCGAGTGGGAGCCGAACGAGCGCGACCCGTACACGACCTCGGCCTTGCCGTCGAGGACCGGGGTGAGGAGCCGGGGCAGGTCGGCGGCGTCGTACTCGCCGTCCGCGTCGAAGACGACGACGTGGTCGCCGTGCGCGGACTTGGCGGCCGTGCGGATCGCCGCGCCCTTGCCCCTGTTGCGGTCGTGGCGGATCAACCGCACCCGTGGATTGTCCTCAAAGGTCTGCAGGACCTCCCAGGAGCGATCGCGGGAGCCGTCGTCGACGGCAACGATCTCGGTCTCGCAGGGGAACTCCACTGCGAGCAGCTCTTTCAGCGTTCCGGCAGCGAGGCGTTCCTCGTTGAAGACCGGAACGAGAATCGACAACAGCATTGCTGCTCCATCCCCGCGGATCGAACAAGATTGCACAACCATAACGCGCTCATGCCAGGACGGCATCGGCCGGACGGGTCGTGTTGAACGCAGGGTGTTGAATGTACTGGTGCTGCTCGTCCTGTGGCTCCTGCTCCTGCTTCCGGCGCTCGCCTACGCCGTCCGCCCCGGCGACGGGGCCGTCCTCGCCCCCGCCCGGCTCGCCGTCGTGCGGGCATCGGTCCTGTTGGGGGCGTATGCGATCGGCGTCGTCGAGGTCGCCTCCGCGTTCACCGCGCTCACCGCGCCCACGGTCCTCACCGCGTGGCTCGCCGCGACCGCCGCGGTGGTCGCGGCCGTGCTCGTGCGCTCCGTGCGAGACGTGACCCCCGATGACGGCGGCGGGCCGCTCGCGCGCTTCACCGGCCGCGGCCAGCCCCTCGACGCCCTCCGCGAGGAGCTCCGCTCCCGCCGCGGCGCCACCCGTCGCACCTGGCGGCGCACCAAGTCCGCCGCCGCGGCCGCCCCCGCCTGGCAGTGGGCGCTCGGGTGCGTCATCGCGATCCTCGCGATCAGCGTCGCCGTGCTCGCGATCGCATCGTCGCCCAACAACTTCGACTCCCAGACCTACCACCTGCCGCGCATCGAGCACTGGGTCCAGAACGCCAGCGTCGCCGTCTACCCCACGGACATCCACCGGCAGGTCGACATCGGGCCCGGCTCCGAGTACCTCCTCGCCCACCTGCGGCTCCTCTCCGGCGGCGACGCCGCGTACAACCTCCTGCAGTTCCTCGCCGGGATCGGCGCGGCACTCGCCGCCTCCCGGATCGCCGCGCAGCTCGGCGGCGGCCCCGTCGCCCAGCTCGCCACCGTCTTCCTCCTCGCCACCACCCCCGAGATCCTGCTCCAGGCCTCCAGCACCCAGGTCGACCTCGTCGCCGCCGCCTGGGTCGCGTGCCTCGCCACGATCGTCCTCGACGAGTTCACCCGGCCCGGGGACGCGAACGCGCTCCTGCGGATCACCGCGCCCCGCTCCGACGCGCTCTACCTCGGGCTCGCGCTCGGGCTCATCGCCGTCACCAAGAGCACCGGGCTCCTCGCCGCCGCGCCGCTCCTGCTCGTGTGGGGCGTGGGGCGGCTCGTGCGCGACGGCCACCGCCGCCGCCCCTGCCTGTGCGGCCGCAGCCCCCGGCGGTGCTCCCGCGCCGACGCCTCGCGCGCCGCGACCGCCCGCACCGCCACCGTCGCCGCGTCCCTCGCCATCCTCGCCATCGCCCTGATCCTCGTGGGGCCCTTCCTGCTCCGCATGCACCAGGCCTTCGGGCACCCGCTCGGCCCCGACGTGCTGCGCGAATCCATCGGCGTCCAGACCGCCGACCCGCGCCTCCTCCTCGTCAACGGCCTGCGCATTGCCCAGACCAACCTCGACACGCCCCTGTTCTTCCTCTCCGACGCGTTCGCCGCCGCGGTCAACGGCCTCGCGAACCTCATGGGCGTCGACCCCAACGACCCCCGCATCACCTTCGGCTCCACCCGGTTCCCGGTGCCCGCCTGGTACCCGGACGAGGACCGCGCCGCGTTCCCCGTCACCGGCGTCGCCGCCCTCGCCGGGCTCGTCTGGTTCGCGGTCAAAGGCCCCCGCCTGCGCCGCGCCTACGCCGCCGTCCTCGCCGTCGCCTTCATCGGCGTCGCCTGCACCGTCTCGTGGCAGCCCTGGGTGAACCGGCTCGTCGTCTTCCTCGTCGTCCTCGGCGCGCCCGCCGCGGGCCTCCTCGCCGCCGGGATCGCGAAAGGGTTCGTCAAGACCGCCCGCGAACGGGGCCGCCGCCGCGCCGCGTGCGTCCTCGTCACCGTGATCGCCGTCGTCGCCTCCCTCGCCGGCGTCCTCACCGTCGCATACGGCTACCCGCGGCGCCTCGCCGGGACCTGGGGCGTCTTCAGCGTCACCGACATCGAAGAGCGGTTCATGCGCCGCCGCGAATGGATGCCGCAATATGAGGAGGCCGCCGCGGCCGTCGCCGAGACCGACCCCGACCGCGTCGGCCTCGTCCAGGGCAACGACTCGTGGGAGTACCCGTGGTGGATCCTCCTCCCGGCCGACACCGAGATCTTCGCCCTCCAGTCGATCGTCCCCGGCCAGACCCCGCCCGACCCCGCGACCATGGACGCCATCGTCTGCGCCGAAGACCTCGACGAATGCCGGATGCTCGTCCCCGACGGCTGGGAGTACCACGAACTCGGCACCGTCGCGTACGCGATCCCGCCCGCCGGATCGTGAACACGACACACACCGGCGGACCGGCTGACCTGCCTAGACGGGCTGTCCGTAGGCTGGGGCCATGCTGCTTAGCGACCGCGACATCCTCGATGCCGTCAAGAACGACCGCCTCGGCATCCAGCCGTTCGACGACGAGCTCGTGCAGCCCTCCAGCATCGACGTCCGCCTCGACCGGCGCTTCCGGGTCTTCAACAACCAGAAGTACACCCACATCGACCCGTCGAAGCAGCAGGACGACCTCACCTCCGCCGTCGAGGTCGCCGACGACGAGTCCTTCGTCCTCCACCCCGGCGAATTCGTGCTCGCCTCCACCCTCGAGGTCATCACCCTCCCCGCCGACCTCGCCGCCCGCCTCGAAGGCAAGTCGAGCCTCGGCCGCCTCGGCCTGCTCACCCACTCCACCGCCGGCTTCATCGACCCCGGCTTCTCCGGGCACGTCACCCTCGAGCTCTCCAACGTCGCCAATCTGCCCATCACCCTGTGGCCGGGGATGAAGATCGGGCAGCTGTGCGTCTTCCGGCTCACCAGCCCCGCGGAGAACCCGTACGGCGCCGGGGCGAACTTCTCCCGCTACCAGGACCAGCGCGGCCCGACTCCGTCGAAGTCGTGGATGCACTGGCGCACTTGGCCCACCTAGGCCGACATGTCCGAAGTCAGGGTGCTTGCTACCTCCCCGTTGGCAGTTTCTCGGCCGAAACGCCAGAATTAGGGGCGCTATCAGGCTTACGCTGCGGTTATGGACATATCGCAGAGCTTCCAGAACATGTTGGACACAGTGGTCGCGTTCCTGCCGCGGGCACTGGCGTTCCTGGCGATCCTCATCATCGGTTGGTTTGTCAGCCTTTGGGTCGGCAAGCTGATCGGGAAACTGCTCCACAAGGTCGGCCTCGACAAGGCCGGCGAGAAATCCGGTCTGCGTCGTTTCACCGGCAGATTCGAACTGAGCGAGCTGCTCGGCAAGATCATCTACTACATGCTGCTGCTGTTCACGCTGCAGCTGGCGTTCGGCGCGTTCGGGAACAACCCGGTCTCGACGCTGCTCAACCAGCTCGTCGGCTGGCTGCCGCAGCTGTTCGTCGCGCTCGTCATCATCGTGGTGGCCTTCGCGATCGCCAACGCGGTGCACGGCATCGTCAGCGGCACCCTGAGCGGGACGAGCTACGGGAACATCGTCGCCCGCATCTGCCAGGTCGCGATCATCTTCTTCGGCGCGGTCGCCGCGTTCGGCCAGGTCGGGATCGCCACGACCGTGACCACGCCGATCCTGTGGACCGTGCTCGCCATGATCGCGGGCGTCGTCATCGTCGGCGTCGGCGGCGGGCTCGTCGGCCCGATGCGCGCGCGCTGGGAGCGGATGCTCGACACCGCCGAGGACGAGGCGGCGAAGATGCAGACGAGCGGCGGCGACATGCCCGGCGACACGACGTCGCCGATGTCGAAGAAGTACCGCTCCGAGCGGTACGGGTCGGCCGCCGACACCCAGGCCCCGGCGGCGGGCGCCATGGGCGAGGCGGGCGAGATGGGCGGCGCGATGCCCGAGGGAGCGCGGCCGCGCGGGACGAGCGCGGGCGCGGGCCTCGAGACCGAGCGCCCGATGCCGCCGAACGAGCCTTAGGAGCCGCACCGGGAGGCGATGTGTCTGGCCTCCCGTGGCGTTTCCGCAAGCGCGGCAAGGTGAGGCGCCGCGAATCGGGGTCCCCGGCGGGGGAGGCCCCGGCGGGCACTGCTCGACACGCCGGCCGCACTCCGGAGACGGGGTGCGGCCGGCCCGCGTCCCCGGCGTGATCCGCCACTTGCGCCGTGTGCAAAAGTGGGCTTTTGCTCCCTGCTCACGGGTGTACGCGCGAGTAGCCTCATCGAGGTGGAGATGAATGCCGATAGCCGAGGCGGTTCGAAGCGCCGCCGCGAGATCCTCGACGTGGCCGTCCGACTGCTCGCCAAGCACGGGTACCACGGCGTATCGATGGACGACATCGGCGCGGCCGCCTCCATCACCGGGCCCGCGCTGTACCACCACTTCAAGGGCGGCAAGGAGCAAATGCTCGCCGACGCCCTCATCCCCGTCTCGGAACGGCTCCTGGCGGGCGGGCGCCACTGGGCGTCGCTGCACTCGGAGGACCCGCAGGCCGCGCTCGAGGCGCTGGTGGACTTCCACCTCGAGGTCGTCATCGACTCGCCCGAGATCGTCATCCTCCACCTGCACGAGCTCGACCGGCTCCCCGAGGAGCCGCGCCGCCAGGTGCGCAAGCTCCAGCGCGTCTACGTCGAGGAGTGGGTGGGCGTGCTGTGCCGGCTGCGCCCCGGGCTCCAGCCCGAACAGGCGCGCGTCCTCGCCCACGGCGCCTTCGGCCTCATGAACTCCACCCCGTACCTCTCCCTCGGCGAAGAGGTCAGCGCCGACGAAACCGCGGCCCTCCTCCGAGCAGCGGCCCTCCGGGCCCTCGACCCCGGCTAGGGCGGATCCTCCGCTCCCGCGCGACCCGTGCGCCTGCCTGCCCGGGCGCGTTGGGCGGGTATACCGACCTCCTTTCGTGTTGGCGGTCGTCCCGCATTGCGGGAATGGGGGTTAGCATGGGCTGATGGGCCGCAACGGGTCGCGGTCCGGGGAGGCGGAGCATGCACCAGCCCGATCGGGTCTCGCTGCGCGAGGTGGCCCCTCGCGACGGCCTGCAGAACGAGCCGCCCGTGCCGACCGCCGACAAGATTCGGCTGATCGACGCGCTGTCGCGCACGGGCCTGTCGCGCATCGAGGCGGTCAGCTTCGTCAGCCCGAAGGCCGTGCCGCAGATGGCCGACGCCGCCGAGGTGTGGAAGGCCGTCGAGAAGCACTCCGGCATCCGCTACAGCGCCCTCGCCCCCAACCGCCGCGGCGTGGAGCGCGCCCTCGAGGCCGGGTTCACCGCAGTCGAGGTGGTCGTCTCGGCTTCGGAGACCCACAACCGCGCCAACATCGGGCGCAGCGTGGCCGAATCGCTCGCCGAGCTGCCCGACATCTGCGGCCTGGCGCGCGAGCACCTCGCCTCGGTCGAGGTCATCATCGCCACGAGCTTCGGCTGCCCCTTCGAAGGCGACATCGCGCCCGCGAAGGTCGCCCGGATCGTGGAGGCGGCCGAGGCCGCGGGGGCCGGTCGAGTCGCGTTCGGCGACACCACCGGCATGGGGACCCCTCGCCGTGTCACTGAACTGCTCGACGCGGTCGACACCGCGCTGCCGATGCTCATGCACTTCCACGACACCCGGGGGACCGCCCTGGCCAACCTCCTCACTGCGCTCGATCGCGGCGTCGTGGAGTTCGACGCCAGCGTGGGCGGAATCGGCGGATGCCCGTTCGCTCCGGGCGCCTCCGGCAATGTGGCGACCGAGGAAGTGGTCCACATGCTCCACGACATGGGCGTGGAGACCGGTGTGGACCTCGAAGCCCTCATCCGCACTGCCGAACTCGCCCAGGAGATCGTGGGCCGGCCGCTCGAGTCCGGCGTCCTTCGCGCCGGGCCCAGGACAAGGTTGACGCCGAAACCTTAAGCAGACCTGAAGCCGCCTGAAGACGGCTTCAGGAAGGCGCGCACGGGCATAGCGAAGGCCCCGGGGTCTCGAACCTCCCCGGGGCCTTCATCCGGACACCGCCACAGGACGGCCGGTGCCCGCGTGCCGGGTAAAACCTCCGAATACCCGGACGACCTCATCGTGACATCGAAATCCCAGAGTTCCCATGGAACTCAGACGAATCTCACGTCACATTTCTCTTACTCGTCGGAATCATCAGGGACATATTCCGCGAACTTCCACGCCGCCAGCACCGCCGCCACCACCACGAGACCGAACACGCCCCGCCAGCCGTACAGCGGCACCGCGAACAGCGCCCCCACACCCGCCGCGATGCCCGTCAGCAGTGCCGCCGCCGACAGGGCGATCGACCCCGAGCCGTCCCCGACCTCCGCGGCCGACACCACCCGGCCCGACAGCGCCACCGCGAACCCGGCGGCGATGCCGAACGCCCCGGCCGCGCCGATCGCGAACCCGAACCCCGGCGACAGCGCCACAGCGAGCGCGCCGAGTGCCAACGCCCCCAACGCGATCGCCCCGGTGTACCGGGCACGGCCGAGCGTCCCGGTGCGCCGGGTCGCGTTCGCCGCCACGACGAAACCGATCGCGAAGGCCCCCAACGGCCACAGCCGCGTCCCCGGCGAAGCATGGAACTCGGCGGCGATGTCGATGACCAGGAACGCGGTCACCGCCGCGGCCGCGAAGGCCACGGCCTGCCCGTACGCCGCCCACAGCGCCGGCGCCCAGCGGAGCGGGCCGCGGCGCTTCGGCGCGGCGGCCCTCGGCGTCGGAATCTGAGTCGGTGCGGTCATGGGAACGACGCTACGAGCGCGTCCGCGTCCGCGCCCCGGTCGCCCGACTGGGATCGGCGACTGGGAACCGAACCCGGTAAGCGCGAGCGTTCGACCAGGTGGCGGCCGCCCCAGTCGACCCCAGTCGAATGACAGATGCGAGCGGTCGGACCCCGTGGCTACCCTGGAAGGGTCCCCGGTCGTCCTGAGGATGGAGCCGCCGTGAAAAACCTTGCCGAGACCACGCGCGCGCGCCAGGACGCCCCCCGGGGCGTCCCGCTCTTGGACGACGCCGACCACGGCCGCCCCGTCCTCTACGGCCGCGACGCCGAACTCGACTCGATCCAGGCCCTTCTCGACGGCGCCCGCGTCGGCCACGGCGGCGCGCTCGTCGTGCGCGGCGAACCCGGCATCGGCAAATCCGCCATCGTCGACGCCGTCATCCCCCGCGCCGAAGGCTTCACCGTGCTGCGCACCCTCGGCGTCGAAGCCGAGCACACCTGGTCCTACGCAGGCCTACAGATGCTGCTCCACCCCCTGCTCCACCGCATCGACCGCCTCCCCGCCGCCCAGGCCGAAGCCCTCCGCACCGCCCTCGGCATGGGCGACGGCACCGGCCGCGCCCACTCCCTCCAGGTCGGCCTCGCCCTCCTGAACCTCCTCGTGGACGCCTCCGCGAAGCAGCCCGTCTACGTCGTCATCGACGACGCCCACTGGCTCGACCGCGACTCCACGAACGCGCTCCTGTTCGCCGCCAGGCGACTCTCGACCGAATCGATCACGATGGTCCTGGTCGTGCGCGACGGCTTCGCCCCCGACTTCCCCGCGCCCGGCATCCCCGAACTCACCCTCGGCCCGCTCGACCTCGATGCGTCCCAAGCGATCCTGGACATGCGCGCCGACGAGATCCCCTACACCAGCCGCGACTGGATCCTCCGCATGTCCGAGGGCAACCCCTTGGCGCTCCTCGAGCTCCCGGCTGCCGACAACGAGGAGTCGCTGCTGCGCGCCGACACCTCCAACAGCCGCTACTCCACCACGTCGCGCATCAAGCAGGCGTTCACCGAACGCATCATCGCCCTCCCCGAGGGCACCCGCACGATCATGCTCCTCGCCGCCGCCGAAGAGACCGGCGAGACCGCCGTGATCGCCGAGGCCGCCGCCAAACTCGACGCCAGCCTCGCCGACCTCGAACCGGCCGAAGTGGACGACCTGCTGCGCTACCACCGCGGCCGCATCGAATTCGTCCACCCCTTGATCCGCTCCACCGCCTACCACTCCGCGCCGCGCGCCCGCCGCATCGAAGCCCACCGCGCCCTCTCCGAAGCGTTCGGCGACGGCGACATCCGCGCCGCCCGCCACCTCGCCGCCGCCACCACCGGCCTCGACGAGAAGGCCGCCGCCGCACTCGAATCCATCGCCTCCTACGAGGCCGAACGCGGCGGCTGCGTCGCCGAGATGGCCGCCCTCGAACGCGCCGCGAGCTTCACCCCCGACCCCTGCCGCCGCGCCCGCCGCCTCACCGAGGCCGCCCAATGCGCTTACGCCGCAGGCATGACCGGCAAAGCCGTGGAACTCGCCGAAGCCGCCGAACGCCTCACCGACGACCACGTGCTCCTCGCCCGCACCGCGCTCATCCGCGCCACGATCCTCTCCTGGGCCGGCCACTCCAAAGGCTTCGACGTGTGGATGGAATCGGCCGAGCACTACGCCGCCACCGGCCACGAGAACACCGGCTACCCCCTCCTGCGCGGCGTCTGGAACGCCTGGGAGACAGGGGACTTCACGAAGGTGAAGTACGCGTCCGGGCTCGCCTCCAAGTACGGCGGCTCGAACAACGCCTGGGTGCGCCGCCTCGCGCGCGCCGCCGCCGGCCTCAACCGCCAGCCCGGCGACACCGCCGGCGAAGCGGTCGACGCCCTGCGCTCCCTCTACGACTACTACCAGCCCCTCCACGAGGACTTCCAGGCGTTCGACCAGGTCCTGGCCGCGCGCTGGCGCTTCCTCGCCGGTGACGTGCCCGCCGCGCACCAGGCGGCCGCCGAGCAGGTGCGGGCCTGCCGTGAACGCGGCGCGATGAGCCCGCTCGTGCAGGCGCTGCTGGTGCAAGCCCAGACGCAGTTCCACTATGGACGATACGCGGACGCGCAGGCGTCCGCCTCCAGCGCGATCGAGCTGGCGCACGAGCAGAACGACCGCCGGGCGCTCATGCAGGGCCGCATCTGGGTGCTGCTGCCGATCGCCGCGATCCGCGGTGAGGAGCGGCGCTGCCGTGAGCTCGTGGCCGCCGCGATCCAGGACGCGCCCGAGGACTCGGTGATCCCCGCCGACACCGCCTTGGGGCTCTTGGAACTCGGGCTCGGCCGGTACGAGGCCGCGTTCGAGCGGCTGCTGCGCATCGCCGAGGGCGGCACCCCCATGGAGGTGCTCATGCAGGTGCCGACGCTGGTGGAGGCCGCGTTCCGGGCCGGGCGGCTCGCGGAGGTCAAGGAGGCCTTCGACTGGTTCGCCGACTGGGCCGACGCGACCGGCCGCTCCTACTGGGAGGCGCTGGTGGAGCGGTGCCGGGCGCTGTTCGCGACCGAGGCCGAGGCCGGGACGCACTTCGCGCGGGCCGTGGAGCTGCACCGCGCCGACGACATCGACCCGTTCGAGCGGGCGCGCACCGAGCTGCTGTACGGCGAGTGGCTGCGGCGGGTGCGGCGCATCAACGAGGCGCGGGCGCACCTGCGCGAGGCCACGGAGGTGTTCGAGCGGCTCGGCACGGTGCCGTGGACCCAACGGGCGCAAGGGGAACTGCGCGCGGCGGGCGACTCGACCGCCGTCGAGTCGAAGCCCGACCTGGCCGAACTGCTGACACCGCAGGAGCTCCAGGTCGTGCGCCTCGCCGCCGACGGTCTCACCAACCGCCAGATCGGCGAGCAGCTCTTCGTCAGCCCCCGCACCGTGGGCTACCACCTGTACAACGCCTACCCGAAGCTCGGCGTCTCCTCCCGCACGGAGCTCGCGAAGCTGGACCTGTAGGTCGGTCACGCCGAGCCGCCGACGACATGTAGCCCGACTGGGCACGCAGTGCTACCTTCGGGTATGCAGACGATTACGCAGCGAGAGTTCCGCAATGACTCGGCGGCGATCATGGATTCCGTAGAGCATGGTGAGACGTACGTGATCACTCGAAACGGCGTGGAAGTGGCGGAGGTGCGGCCCCGCAGTCACCGTCGAAAGGTGACCGCTGCCGAACTCGTCGAACGCCATCGCAAGATGACCCCTGGGAACGGTCTCGTGGCTGAGTCCGAGTCGCGCGGGATTCTCGATACCTACGCTTACATCGATCTCGGGACGATCAACCCGGAACGGCTGCCCGACATCCCGGAACTCACCGCGATCACCATGACGGAGCTTCACCAGGGTGTGGCGATGGCCCGAACCGCGGAGCAGCGCATCGGCCGCCTTGAAAAAACTCAACGCGGCGATCGCTGACTTCGAGCCGCTGGCCTTCGACTCGGAAGCGGCCAGCCGGTACGGCACACTCGCCGCCTTGACGGTGGAACAAGGCCGTTCTCCGAAGCCCCGCCAGATGGATCTGATGATCGCTGCGGTCGCATCTGTCCACGAGCTTCCGCTCTACACGCGGAACCCGGACGACTTCAAAGGCCCGGAGTCGGTGCTGCTGGTCGTCGCGATCTGACGCTGCGGCGCCCCGCCCTACGGCGGGGCGCCGCGCACTTCACGCGGTCGCGGGGACCGGGGTCCGCCACGGCTTCGTCGTCACCTGCAGGGCCGCGCCGAGGAGGAGCAGGGCGGCGACGGTCCAAGCCGAGAGGCGGTAGCCGTCCACGGCCGTCGCGCCGAGGCCCCACGCCAGCGCCGCCAGGACCGGGCCGAGTGAGGTGCCGATCGTGCGGGTGGTCGCCATGAACGCGCCGGCCGTGCCGGACTGCTCGGCCGGGGCCGCCGCCAGCAGATGCGCGTTCATCGGGCTGTTGAACACCCCGAACGCCAAGCCCAGCAAGGCGATCCGCGTCCCCAGGTCCCACAGGCCCGTGTCGCCGTCGACGAACAGCAGCGGCACCACGCCCATGACCACGAGGCCCGCCCCGGCGAGCGAGACCCGTCCGGCCCCGAACCGGTCGGCGAGCCAGCCCGAGACCGGGGTCATGACCGCGACGCCGCCGATGAAGGTGAGCATCACCGTCGACACGAGCTCGGGCCGCACCTCCTGCACGTCCGTGAGCAGGAACGGCAGGCTGAAGTTCAGCAGCCCGCCCACACCCGACATCAGCGTCAGGCTCAGCAGCGCCCCGCTCACTTGCGGCGACCGCAGCAGCGCCACCGTCGGTGCCGACGACTTCTGGCGCACCCACACCGTGCCCAGCACCAGACTCGACGCCAACGCGCCCAGGGCGATCCACGGGGCCGTGTCGAGGTACTCGAAGGCGAGGAGGAACGCCGCGATCGCGCCGCCCGAGGTCGCCGTGTCCACCAGCAGCGCCCGGTCGGGGCGCGGCAGGCCGGTCCCGTTGCTGGGCACCGTCACCGCCAGCGCGACCAGCGCGATCGCGGACATGGCCGCGAGCACCCAGAACAGGCCGCGCCAGTCGAACGCGGCGATGAGGAACCCGCCGACGCCGACCATTCCCATGCCGCCCACGGTCATCATCAGCGCGATCGCCGACATGGCGCGGCCGCGCTGCGACGCGGCCGCCGAGGTGACGATGATGCGCCCGGTCATGCCGAACAGGAGCCCGCCGAGGAGGCCGGCGAAGGCGCGGGCGGCGAGCAGCAGCCCGAACGTGGGGGCGAGGGCGGCCGCGACGGAGCCGACGACCAAGGCCGCCATGGAGAACACCGAGACGGCGCGCAGGTCGGCGCGGTCGGCGAGGCGTCCGGCGGCGATGGCCACCGCGCCCACCGGGAGGGCGTAGGAGAGCAGCACCCAGGCGGTGGCGGCCTCGGTGACCGCGAAGTCGGTGCGGATCGCCGGGAGCGCCACCGCGAGGGTGGACATGCCGCCGGCGACGACGAGCTGTGCGAAGCCGACGGCGAGGATCGCTCCCCATCGGGTGGTCGCGGCCTCCGGGGCCTTGGTTGCCGTAGTAGTCATGGCCGCAACGCTAAGAAGGTTCCGACCGGTCGGGCATCTGCCATCCGACCGTATTCCAGGCGGTCACCTCGGCGGGGAGCTCGACCGGTCGTCGACTGGCGACGTGCCCTCGGCACACCGGTCGCGCCCCAGTCGGTCGACGGATGTGGTGCCGGTCGGTCCGTCCGTAGCTTCGTCACCGCAAGCAACGAGCGATGAAGGAGCGGACATCATCATGAGCGACAAGCTGAACCTGGGCGTCATCATCGGGTCGACCCGCGAGGGCCGCTGGGCCCCCGCCCCCGCGAAGTGGATCGCGGGCGTCGCCGAGCGGCACGGCGCGTTCGACGTGGACCTGATCGACCTGCTCGACGCCGACCTGCCGCAGCACATGGCCGAACGGGACATGTGGTCGACGCAGGACGATCCGAGCGACGAGGTCGCGGCCCTCTCCGAGCGGCTGCACCGCGCGGACGCGTTCATCGTCGTCTCCGGCGAGTACAACCTCTCGATCCCGGCGGCGCTCAAGCACGCCATCGACTACTACATGAACGAGTGGGCCGCCAAGCCCGTCGCCATGGTCACCTACGGCGGCAAGCTCTCCGGGGGCCAGAACGCGGCGCAGCATCTGCGGCAGATCTTCCCGGAGCTGCGCACGATGACCGTGCGGAACACGATCTCGTTCCCGCGGTTCTACCAGCACTTCGACGACCGCGGCGAGTTCACGAAGTTCGACGAGAGCGAGCCGGCCGCGAAGACCCTCCTCGACGAGCTGCACTGGTGGTCGCGGGCCCTCGCGAACGCCCGCGCCGCGACCCCGATGCCCAGCCCCTACTAGGCGTGAGCGGTCGGACCGGGTCTAGGGGTGTGCGAGCGTTGCGGACGGCCGTTATCCGGCCCGTTCGCCCGCTCGCCGCGTTGTCGGCCCTCCGAATGCAACACCGGTATTCGAAGGGCCTTCCGCCTTGCGGGCGAACGAACGGACTCGGATACCGACTTGCCCGGGACGCTCGCACACCCCTAGGCCTTTCGTCCTGGGACCCGGTCCGGGGTCTTATCGGGCCGCCGTGACGCCGGTACCGTTGCAGGCGTGCTGTTGTACGGACGCGACACTGAGACCGCCGCCCTCGCCGAACGCCTGGCCGCCGCCCGCGAGGGCCGCGGCTCGGCCCTGGCCGTGCGCGGCGAGGCCGGCATCGGCAAGTCGACCCTGGTGGCCGCGGTCGCCGAGCACGCCGATGGCGTGACCGTGCTGCGCTGCACCGGCGTCGAATCCGAGCACGCCTGGTCCTTCGCGGGCCTCCAGGCGCTCCTGCTGCCCCTCACCGGGCACCTCGAGGCCATCCCCGAGCACCACGCGTGCGTGCTCTCCCGCGTCCTCGGGCTCGACCCGGCGCCGGACAAGGACGCCCCGCCCGGTGACCTGCGCTTCACGGTCGGCCTGGCCGCGCTGAGCCTCCTCACCGAGGCCGCCGGGCACCAGCCGGTGCTGTGCGTCGTCGAGGACGCGCACTGGCTCGACCGCGACTCCGCGGACGTCCTCCTCTTCATCGCCAAGCGCCTCGCGGCCGAAGCGGCCCTGATGATCTTCACCGTGCGCGAGGGCTACGCCCCCGACTTCCCCACGCCCGGGCTCGATGAGCTGCGTCTCGGCCCGCTCGACGACGACGCGGCGGGCGCCCTCCTCACCGACCGGCTCGGCGGCCTCCAGTACGGGTCCCGCAGCCACCTGCTGCGCACCGCCGAAGGCAACCCGCTCGCGCTCCTCGAACTGCCGCTCGTCGAATCGGACGCGCGCCTGGCCGCCGACTGGACCGGGGCGCGCTCGACCACGAGCCGCCTCAAGCAGGTCTTCGGCGACCGCATCGACCGCCTTCCCGAGGCCACCCGCACCCTGCTGCTCGCCATCGCCGCCGACGAGACCGCCGACACCGGCCTCGTCATCAACGTCGCCGAGAAGCTCGGCGCGCAGCTCACCGACCTCGCCCCCGCCGAAGCCGACGACCTCGTGCGCTTCCACGGCGACCGCTTCACCTTCGGGCACCCGCTCATCCGCACCGCCGCCTACCAGAACGCGCCCGTCTTCCGCCGCATCGAGGCCCACCGCGTTTACGCCGAAGTGCTCCCCGAGGACGACCACCGCCGCGCCCTGCACCTCGCCGCCGCCGCGACCGGCCCCGACGAGACCGTCGCGGCCGCCCTCGAAGCCTCCGCCGCGTGCCTTTCCGGCTGCGGCGGGCACGGCGTCGAGTACACGATCTTCGAACGCGCCGCCCTGTTCACCCCCGATCCGCGCGAGCGGGGCCGCCGGCTCCTGCACGCCACCGAAGCGGCCGTCGCCGCCGGCAACGGCCCCAAGGCCCGCAGCCTGTATGAGCAGATCCTGCGCTACAGCGACGACCGCGCCGTCCTCGCCCGCGCCACCCTCATGGCCGCGCTCGTCGCCGCCTGGGCCAACGACGTCCGCGAGTCCTACCGGCTCTACATGGAGGCCGCCGACCACTACGTGGCCGCCGACATCACCTCCACCGGCTACCCGCTGTTCCGCGCGGTCGAACTCGCCTGGCAGGCCGGCGACTTCTCGCGCGCCGAGGTCGCCGCCGAGTACGCCGAACGCATCGGCATCGCCCATTCGCCGTGGGTGCGCGACCTCGCCAAGGCCACCGCCGGGTTCAACCGCTCCTGCACCATCACGGTCACCGAAGCCGTTGCGGCCCTGCGCAACCTGATCGGCATCCACGAGAGCTTCGGTGACAGCGTCTCGCCCGAGAACCGCGGCATGGTCGCCTGGTGGCAGACCCTCATCGGCGACATCGCCGCCGCCGAGCGCACCGCCTCCGAGACCGTCCGCACCGCCCGCCAGACCGGCGCGGCCGGGGCGCTGCCGCGCTCGCTCACCCTCAACGCCCTCACCGAGTTCCACAGAGGACGATGGAAGGACGCGGAAGCGCTCGCGAGCAACGCCATCGAGGTCGCCATCGAACTCGGCCAGAAGATCGGCCCCGTCAAGTCCCGCGCCTACGTCCTCGCCCCGATCGCCGCCCTCCGCGGCGAAGAGGAGCACGTCCGCGAACTCGTCGACACCGCCCTCGCCGACTCGCCCGGCGACACGGTCGTCACCGTCGACATCGCGCTCGCCCTGCTCGACTTCTCCATGGGACGCAACGAGGAAGCCCTCGACCGCCTCGCCACCGTCCTCGAATCCAGCGCCGCCGGCGAAGCGCTCGCGTATGTGCCGGTCGCGGTCGAGGCGGCCGTGCGCGCCGGCGACGCCGACCGGGTCGCCGCCGCCTTCCAGTGGTACGCCGAATGGGCCGAGGCCAGCGGCCAGGCCCACCTCGCCGCCCAGGTCGAACGCTGCCGCGGCCTCCTCGCCGCCGAACACGAGGCCGGGGCGCACTACGAACGCGCCGCCGAACTCCACAAGACGGACGAAGGCTTCCCGTTCGAAACCGCCCGCACCGACCTCATCCTCGGCGAATGGCTGCGCCGCGCCCGCCGCGTCAACGAAGCCAAGACCCGCTTGCGCTCAGCCGCGGCGGTATTCGAACGCCTCGGCGCCGAACCCTGGAGCGAACGCGTCCGCCGCGAACTCCGCGCCGCCGGCGACGCCGGCCCCATCGAGGCCGCACCCGACCTCGCCGACAAGCTCACACCCCAAGAGTTGCAAGTGGTCCGCCTCGCCGCCGCCGGCCTCAGCAACCGCGAGATCGGCGAGCAGCTGTACCTCAGCCCCCGCACCGCCGGCTACCACCTCTACAAGGCCTACCCCAAACTCGGCGTCGCCTCCCGCAACGAACTCGCGAAGCTGGGACTGTAGAACCGCCCCGACCAGCCGCCCCGCTACGACCCGACCCGCCCCGACCCGACGCGCTCCGCAGCGACGAACTGCGCCGAGGCGGCGAAAGCCGAGCGATCCCGCCGGGCACCCCTGACGTCAACAGGGCCTCGGGGTTGGGCCCCCGGTTTTCAACGGTGCCCGAGGGGTACGACAATTCCGTCCGTCGGCAGCGCCGATGCGGATGTGATCCCCGTCCAGTGCTGCTCCGGGTTCCGCTGCCGGTCAGTCTCGGGGCAGAAGGGCGTCGTAGGCCCGTAGCCGGTCAAGCCTGAGGCGGCGGGGCGTCGTAGCGGACGGTGCCTACCTCCGTGCCCGGTCCGGCCAGCACGAAACCGGCCTTCTCCAGCACCCGGACCGAAGCCGGGTTCGACGGCTCGACATGCGCGAACACCGCCTCGACCTCAGGCGCGGTGAACGCGTGCGCCGTCAACGCCCGCACCGCCTCAGACGCATAGCCGCGGCCGCGCCGCGACGGCGCCACGCCGTAACCCAGCTCGACCGCGCCCGCCGTCGGCGGCCAGAACAAGCCCAGCGAACCCACCACCAGGCCCGACTCTCGCTCCACGATCAACCGATGCCCGAACGGCCCCGACCACGCCGGCTCGGCCGCGATCAGCGGCGCGATCACCTGGTCGCCCTCGGCGGGGAAGCCCTCCGCCCAGTCGTCCAGCCGGCCGCCCTCGGTCACCACGGCCGCCTCAGCGGCCGTCCACACGCGCAGCATCAGCCGCTCGGTGCGCAGATCAGCGACGGCCCCCTCGGATTCGAACGAAGCATCAGTCACGCCCGCCACCGTAGACCCGCGCCCCGCTCCGCGCAACGGCAATCACCATCGCCTTGTCCCGCAACCAAATACGCCCCCGCACTCAGGCCGGTCGCCGCAACTCGAATATCGTCACGCCTCCCGACGGCTCGAAACCATTGTGCGCGAACCCCACCCGTTCCAGCACCCGCAGCGACGGCGCGTTCGCCAGCTCCACCATCGCTATCACCTCCGCGATCTCCGACACCTCGAACGCATGCGCCACCAGCGCCCGCACCGCCTCCGTCGCGTAGCCGCGGCCGCGCCGCGACGGCACGAGCGCGAAGAACAGCTCCGCCTGTCCGTTCTCGTGCGAGCCCTCCAAACCGACCGAACCCACCACCAGATTCGACGACCGCTCCACCACGAGCCGGAATCCGAACGGATCGGGCAGCGCGTCCAGCGCCCACGCGGCCTGCTCGGCGCTGTCCGCATCAGGGAAGTCCTCAGACCAGCCGCGCAGGCGCTGACCCACGAGGACCGCGTTCGCCTCCGGCATGGTCCACGGCCGCAACACCAGCCGCGCCGTCCGCAGCCGCCCGACAGCGCCACCAACCGCGCCGCTCACCCCGCCACCGGCTTCTGCCTGACCGCATTCCTCACTGCGCCAACGGCTTCCACCCGAGCCGGACGGGTCACCCGCGCCTCGCCCAGGTCCGCGCCGCCGCCTGCTTCGCGTCGATGATCGTCTCCACCTCCACGACCTCGATGCCCCGATGCCGCTCCGCCACCGAACCCTTCGGCACGATCGCCGTCTTGAATCCCAGCCGCGCCGCCTCGCTGATCCGCCGGTCCGCGTTCACCGTCCGCCGCACCTGCCCCGTCAGACTCACCTCGCCGATCGCCACCAGATCCGCGCTCACCGCGATCTCCTGATCCGCGCTCACCAGCGCCAGCGCCAACGCCAGATCCGACGCCGGCTCGCGCACCCGGATGCCGCCGATCGTCGTCGCGTACACCTCCCTGTCCAGCAGCCGCATCCCGCCGCGACGGGTCAGCACCGCCAGCACCATGTTCAACCGGGCCTGATCGAGCCCCGACACCGTGTGCCGCGGGATCGCCCCGTCCTTCACCGACTTCCCCAGCAGCGCCTGCACTTCCACCGGCACCGCCCGGCGGCCCTCCATCGTCACGGTCACGCACGTGCCCGGCGTCGGCTCGGTCGGCGCGTCGTCGAGGAACAGCCCCGAAGGGTCGGCGAGCGAGATGATGCCGTCTTCGGCCATCTCGAAGCACCCGACCTCGTCGGCCGGGCCGAAGCGGTTCTTCACCCCGCGCAGCAGCCGCAGCATCGAATGCCGGTCGCCTTCGAAGTGGACGACCGTGTCGACCAGGTGCTCGAGCGCGCGCGGGCCGGCGATGCCGCCGTCCTTCGTGACGTGGCCGACGAGGATCACGGCCATGTTGCGCGACTTGGCCTCCGCGGTGATCGCGCTGGCGACGGCCTTGACCTGGGTGACGCCGCCGGGGACGCCGTCGGTGTCGGGGGCGATGACGGTCTGGACGGAGTCGAGGATGAGGAGGCCGGGTTTGACGTCCTCGACGTGGCCGAGGACGGCGCCGAGGTCGGTTTCGGCGGCGAGGTAGAGCTCTTCGGAGAGGCAGCCGGTGCGGTCGGCGCGGCGGCGCACCTGCGCGGCGGACTCTTCGCCGGTGGCGACGAGGGCTTTGCCGTAGCCGGCTTCGCCGAAGCGGTGGGCGACTTCGAGGAGGAGGGTGGACTTGCCGACGCCGGGTTCGCCGGAGATGAGGGTGACGCCGCCGGGGACGAGGCCGCCGCCCATGACGCGGTCGAATTCGCCGATGCCGGTGGGCAGGCTCGCGGCTTGGGCGGCGGAGACGGTGCCGATGCGCATGGCGGGCTTGGCGGGCCGCCGTGCGGCGGGCAGTGCCGTGCCGATGCCGCTGCTGCCGCTCTGGCGGGGCGGGGCCGCGGTCTCCTCCATCGACCCCCATTCGCCGCAGTCGGGGCACTGCCCGACCCACTTGGGGACGCGGACTCCGCACGCGCCGCACGCGTAGGCGATTCGCTGGCTCTTCGACATGGCGCCAGAGTACGGCCACCGCCCGACAGGACCGCCCCTCGCGCGCCCCCGGTCCCGGCCGCTTGTGATCATCGCCTCGAAGGCGACCGCAACGCCGACCGATTGTCGTACCCCTCGGGCACCGTTGAAAACCGGGGGCCCAACCCCAAGGCCCCTGTCGACGTCGGGGGTGCCCGCTGCCGGGGGACTTCGGTGCCGCTGTGCGACAAGCGCTCGAAACGGGGTTGTCCGGCTGTTTAGACTTGCGGCATGAACGCAGCGGAGCCGACAAGCGGCTCACCGGCACTCTCGCTCGAACCCGTCGCGGCACCGGGCCGCTCGCGCCCCGGCGCGGCCTTCTTCGACCTCGACAAGACCGTGATCGCCAAGGCCAGCAGCCTCGCCTTCTCGCGGCCGCTCTACCAGGGCGGGCTCCTGGCCCGCCGCGACGTCCTCAAGGTCGCCTACTCGCACCTCCTCTTCCGCCTCGGCGGCTCGGCCGACGAGGTCCAGATGGCGCGCACCCGCGACTACGTCGCCGAGCTCTCGCGCGGCTGGCCCGCCGAGGAGGTCCGCGCGATCGTCGACGAGACCCTGGAAGAGCTCATCGCGCCCGCCGTCTACGCCGAGGCGGCCGCGCTCATCGAGGCGCACCGGTCCGCGGGCCGGGCCGTGGTGCTCGTCAGCGCCTCGGGCGAGGAGATGGTGGCCCCGATCGGCCGGATGCTCGGCGCCACCGATGTCATCGCCTCCCGCATGGTCATCGGCGATGACGGCCGGTACACCGGCGAGATCGACTTCTACGCGGCCGGGCCCGCGAAGGCCGAGGCGATCAAGGAGTTCGCGTCCGCGCGCGGGATCGACCTCGACGCGTCGTTCGCCTACTCCGACTCGATCACCGACGAGCCGATGCTGCGCACCGTCGGCTTCCCGCGCGCGGTCAACCCCGACCGCGGCCTGCGCCGCCTCGCGCAGGAGGAGGGCTGGCCGCAGCTGACGTTCCGGCGTCCCGTGGCCCTGCGCCAGCCCCTGTCCGGGCCGAATCCGCTCAAGGTCGCGGCCGTCGGCGTCGGCGTTGCGGCTGTTGCGTATGTGGTCTGGCGAGTGTGGAGGGAACGCCGTTTCAGGACCGCTTGAGCAGCGCTTTCCGCAGATGGGTAGCCTCAGCGGGATGGAACGCAAACAACCGGCCCGACTGGCCGATGTCGCCCGAGCCGCCGGCGTCTCGGTGGCCACCGCCTCTCGCGTGCTCAACGGCTCCCCCCACCGGGTGAGCGACCAGCTGAGCGAGCGGGTGCGCGAGGCGGCACGCCGGTTGCGATACGCCCCCAACGTCGGCGCGCAGGTCCTCGCGCGAGCGACCTCCCAGACCGTGGCCCTGCTCCTGCACGACGTGACCGACCCGTACTTCGGGCAGATCGCCGGCGGCGTCCTCGCCGAGGCCGCCCGGCGCAACGTGCGCGTGCTCATCGCCGACACCGGCATCGACCCCGATTCAGAGGTGCAGCACCTCGACTCCCTGCGCGGCTACCGGCCGCGCGCGGTGATCGTGGCCGGTTCGCGCACCACCGACAAGGCCGCCGAGCAGCGCCTCGCCGAGCACCTGTCGGATCTGCTGGAACTGGGCGCGACCGTGGTCAGCGTGGGCCAGCCCGGCCTGCCCGGGCGCGTGGTGCGCCCGGCGAACCGCGAGGGCGCGGCCGCACTCGCCGGATACTTGACGCAGCTGGGCCACCGCCGCTTCGCCGTGGTGGCGGGCCCCGAGCAGCTCCAGGTGGTGCGCGAGCGCCGCGAGGGCTTCCTCTCGGCGCTGCCGGAGGACGCCGAGGTCGTGCACGTCGCGGCCGAGTTCTCCCGCGACGGCGGCTACCAGGCGGGGCGTTCGCTCCTCGCCGGCGAGCGGCTGCCGACCGCCGTGTTCGTGACCAGCGACGTGCAGGCCACGGGCCTGTGCACGGCCCTGCGCGAGGGCGGCGTGAGCATTCCCGAGCAGGTCTCGGTCGCCGGGTTCGACGACATCCCGATCGTGCGCGACCTCACCCCCTCCCTCACGACCGTGGCGCTGCCGCTGCACGACATGGGCGTGCGGGCCTTGGAGGCGGCCCTGGTGGAGGAGGACGAGTACCCCGAGGAGCTCCTGGTGGACGCCGAACTCATCGAGCGCGCCTCGACGGCCCGCCCGCGCCCTTGAGACGGCGCGGAGGACGGAGCGTTCGCCGGGCGGGGCCGATCGGCCCCGCTCTTCGCTTTGTGAGGGATGTGCGCTTTCTCAAGTCCATGTAACGGGCTTGAAACACAAGTGGCCCCATCGGCGGCGGATTCGCGCTACCCTCGGAATCAGGATGTTCTATATATTGGGACGTCGATCCAAAAGAATCGCGTGAACCCGCTCTCAATCACGAGGCGGCAACCGCTTAAATATTGGTAGATTTAGATATAACTCCAGGTAGTGCGGGTTTAACTGAATAACCGTCGCTGTGGCCTGCAAACTGATCTTGTGTCAACGGTAGATCCGCTGGCACGGCAGGCGTAATCTCGGCGGTGGATCCGGTCAGGGACTTGGTGCGACCCGAGCGAGATCCGTAGGAACCGAAACCCTTTGCGAGCCGGAAGCGTCGTCGTTACCGTCCGGCCACACCGCGAGGGCATATTCAGGGTTGGAACTGGATTAATGGCAGTGCGGCCGAGTCCGGTACCGACTGGAACCAATCCGGAAGGAACACGATCATGGTGCGAGTCACCGTCGAGGCCGAGACGCCCGTCTCGCCGGTCAGCGGCGAAACGCTTTCCAAATCCGACGCCGAGCGCATCGCGGGTGTCCTCAAAGCACTCGCCGATCCGAACCGTCTCCAGCTCATCAGCCTCATCCAGGCCGCTCCCGAGCAGGAGGCCTGCGTGGCCGAGCTGACCGAGCCCCTCGGGCTCTCCCAGCCGACCGTCAGCCACCACCTGCGAATCCTGGCCGAGGCCGGGGTCGTCGAGCGCGACAAGCGCGGTGTGTGGGCGTACTTCCGCCTCGTCCCCGAGACGATGCGGATCGTCGCCGACCTGCTGACCCCGCCGAAGCGCCGCCCCCGGCGCCGCTGAAGGACGCGGACCGCAGAGCGACTGACGCGCACGGCCGGCCCGCCGCCGGCACCGACCGCCGGCGGGCCGGGTCGGCCCTGCGCGCTCCGGCTCAGGCCGGTACTGCGCTGCGCGCCTGCGCAACTGGCGCGCGACAGCGGACAGTCTTCATCGGATAACTGAAAAACGCGAACTCGACTGGGTTTGCGCCAGGTCATACACTCGTCACATGACCGGTGTGCATCGCAGACGCGGCCGCCTCTCCAAGGAGGGCCGCCGCCTCCTCGGCGGGCTCGCGCTGCTCGCCGTCTTCGCCCCGGTCACCGCGGTCACCCTCAACGCCGCCATCGCCCACGTCCAGTCCTGCGGGACGGAGGTGGAGCTGCACGTCGCCGCCGCCCCCGAGATGGCCGCGGCCCTCCAGGACTTCGTCGCCGCCGGCGGCGGCGCCCCCTCGCGGGGCTCCGATGTGTGCGCCGACATCACCGTCGAAGCCGTCAGCGGCAACGCCCTCGCCGAGACCGGCGCCGACGTGTGGGTCCCCGAGACCGCCCTCTGGCGCAACCTCCCCGACGCCGGCATCGCCGACCAGTGGAACGTCCTCCAGGAATCGACCGCGAGCGCCCCGGTCGGCCTGGCGCTGCCCGCGGGCGAGAGCGCCGACGGCGTCCTCCCCGACGAAGCCGACGTCGCCCTCCAGGACCCGCGCGGGCACGCCGCGAGTCTCATGTGGATCATGATGTTCGGGGTCGACGAGCACACCGTCGAAGGCGGGGACGGCACGCCCGTCATGTCGGCGCCCGAGGTCGCCGCAGCCGGGAACCCCGATCTGCAGGCGCCGGCGGGCGCGGCGCAGGTCGGCCAGTTCGAGTACCCGATGCTGGCGCGCGCCGACCTGGGCGAGGACGAGCGAGAGGCGGCGCAGAACCTGCTGCGCTCCTACAAGGGCGAGTCGTGGGGCGAAGTGCTGGCCGCGCACGGCCTCGGCGCGGCGACCACCCAGTCCGCGCCCACATCGACCGAGCACATCGCCTCGGCGCTGCAGCGCTGGGACGCCCGTCCGGACGCGTGACCGCGCCTATTCGGCGGTTTTGGCGAGGGCCTGGCTGAGCACGTCGTTGAACACGTGCCAGCCCTCCTCTTCGCGCTCGGCGGCGATGTCCGCGGTGGCCCACGCCTGGAAGGTGCCGCCGGCGTCGGTGACGAAGACGCTCAGCGAACCGCGCCAGCGCCCGTACACCTGGTCGCGCTCGGCGAAGGCGATGTCCCCGGCCATCTCTTCGAGCGGCTGGTAGGGGAGGGCTTCGCGCATCATCTTGCGGGCGGCCCGGGGGCACTCGCCCTCGCAGGGCAGCCAGCCGACGGTGATGGTCGACTCGCCGTCGTCGGCGGTGCAGACGGCGGTGGCGCCGTCCTCGGCGCATTCGAACTCGTCGGGGACTTTGAACGCGAAGGGCCAGTTGGCGGCCGCGAAGGTCGCGGTGGCGGCGTCGTCGGCGAAGGCGCTGCCGCCGACGCGTTCGGCAGGGGCCTCGGGGTCCCATTGGGGCACTTCGTTGCCGGCGGACCCTTCGGTGGGTTCGGCGGCGGGGGCTTGGGAGACGCCGTCGACGGCCGCGGTCGTGGGCTGCTCGGCCGAGCCGTCGGACCCTTCGTCGTCGGGGCGGGAGAGGACGGCCCAGACGCCGATGACGAGAGCGAGGGCGACCACGACGGAGCCGATCCCGATGAGGATCGGCTTGAGCTGCGAGGGCTTCTTGGGCGGGGCGATCATGACGACGGGCGGCGACAGCGGCGGCGACCCGGCGAAATTCGCGCCGCGGGCGTTCGGCGAGGCGGGCGGCCCGGAGACGCCGACGGGGGAGGCGGGCGCGGCGGAGCGCTGGGCGGCGGCCATCTGGTGGGCGGCGCGCTGGGCCGCGGCGGCGGGGCCGACGGGGAGCGGGCCGGTGGCGGGGCCGAGGGCGAGGAGGCGGTCCATGATGCGTTCGGCGCCGCGCAGGCGCGCGTCGTGGAGGACGACGACGTAGGGCTGCTCGCCTTCGAGGTCGGCGACGAGGATGGGGGCGTCCTCGGGTCCGGCGGTGGCGTAGGCCCAGGCGACGGTGTCGGAGAGGAGGCCGCGGCGGGCGGGGTCCTTGGAGGAGGTGGTGCCGAGGGTGAGGATCTGCACGGGCCGGCCGTTCTCGTCGCGGCCTTCGCACAGCTCGTAGGCGCCTTCGACGCGCGCGGTCGTGACATCGGTGTACGGCCCGACCGTGCGGCTCATCGACGCCCCCCTCAGCTGCGATCCGCGTGCGCTTGACGGCCCGCCACCGGGCGTGCGTGCCGTAAGGCGGCGCGGCATTATCCCTAAGTATGGCCCGGCTCCGCACGCCTCGCGACACCTGGCCGCGGGCAGTCCGCCGAATGGCAGGGCGGGCCGGGGGCGGTCTCGGTCAGACGACCGAGGCGGGCGCGAAAGTAAGCCGGTTACGCTGGCGGCGTGACCAACTTCCTCAGCCAGGGCCTGGCGATGGCCACCGCATCGACTGAGATCCCCGAAGCCGAGGGGCAGGGCGACCTCATCCAGTGGGTGCTCGGCCTCATCGAGAAACTCGGCGAGGTCGGCGTGGGCCTGGCCCTCGCGATCGAGTCCGTGTTCCCGCCCATCCCGTCCGAGCTGATCCTGCCGGTGGCCGGGTACCTCGCCTACGACGACAAGATGAACTTCTGGCTGGCGATGTTCTTCGCCGCGCTGGGTTCGATGGCGGGCGCGTACATCCTCTACTACGTCGGGTACGCGTTCGGGCGTGAGCGCACGCGGTGGATCTTCGAGAAGTTCCCGCTGCTTGAGCTCAAGGACTTCGAGCGCTCGGAGCAGGTGTTCGCCCGGTGGGGCGGCATCGCGGTCCTGGCGGGTCGCTGCCTGCCGCTGGTGCGCAGCGCGATCTCGGTGCCGGCGGGCATCGAGAGGATGCCGTTCTGGAAGTTCACGGGCTACACGCTGGTCGGTTCGGTGATCTGGAACGGGATCTGGATCGGGCTGGGGTTCGCGTTCGGGCCGACGATCAAGCCGGTGATCGAGGAGTACTCGGGGCTGCTGAGCAAGATCGTGGTGGCGATCATCGGCCTGCTGTTCCTGTGGTTCGTGGTGGCCCGCACGATCAAGATCATCCGCAAGAAGCGCGGCGGCGGCGACGAGAACGGGAACGCCGGCCACTCGGACACGATGATCCTGCGCCGCGTGCAGTAGCCTCCTTTCACGCTTTCGGGTTGCGGCCCTTCACCTTTGGTGGAGGGCCGTTTCGCGTGTCCAGTCGGGCATATGAGTCATCCACGTATTTTGATGCCGCAACGCCGCAATGTTTTCGATTTTCTTCGCGTCTGGGCGTAACCGCACCCGAGCCTCCCCAGTTAGTCAGTGTGGCCGCGTCACCGCGGCCGGGCCGCAGTGTCACCGGCCCAATGGACAGCGAGCGCGGTCCTCGACCCGCCGGCGATCCAGCCGGCAAGGTCGCGGCTGAGGTCCGCAGTCGGCAGGTGCGTACGCCCCCGTGGCGGCCGCGCCGCCTCGACCCGCTGCCGACCACTGACAATTCAGCGATCTTGCACCGCACGGCGGTCGATTCGCGCTGCTTCCCCAGCCGTCGACCACGCACGCGCGGTACAAAGAAAGGCAACAAAGCAGATGGAAATGCGCACTGTGCGTACGGCGGGCCTCATCGGAGGCCTCGCTACGGGGGCTCTGCTGCTCGCCGGGACGGCGGCCCAGGCCGCTGACACCGAGGCTCCGGAATCGACCGGCGACCTCGTCATGGCGACGCCGGAGGCCCTCGGGGGGCTCCCGGTCTCTCCCGACGCCGTGACCGGTCTGACCGGCGGCGTCACCGACAAGGTCCCCGGCATGGACGCCGTGAGCTCGGTTCCCGGCGTGGGCTCCCTGGTGCCGGAGGCGGCCGTCGCGGAGGCTTCGGGCGGGCACCCGACCGCGGGCGCGATCCTCGAGCCGGACCAGCTCGCGAGCGACCTCGAGCAGGCCGTCCCGGGCAGCGACGTCCTCGCGGACGCCGTCGCTCAGGTGGACGCCGTCGGCCTGGGGGTCACGGAAACCGACAACATGCCGGAGGCGAAGGGCGACAAGGTCAAGGCGGGGCAGGACACGTCCGTCGACGCCCACCAGAACACCCGCGCCGAAGCCCCCGCCGGGCCGCTCGGCGCGGTGCCCGGCGGCGACCTGCTCTCGGACCTCGGCGGCGGCCTTCCGGTGCCGTTGCCCTTCTAAGGCTGCAACACGCCGCGGCGCGCGCTTCCGCCAGGCGCGCTGCGGCAACCACGGTTCGATGGGGCCCGGCACGGGCCGGACGCGAACGACCGGCGAATCCCGCGGCGGTGCACAGCCGCGGCTCCAGGTCGCGCCGTCCGTCCAGGCCGGCCCCACCGGCCGAGCAAGGAAACAGCACGACAGCAAGACCGACGACTCTCCCCGGTTTCACAGCGCCCGTCCGACCCGCAGGACCCAGCCTGCAGGGCGGGAGCACGCTTTCGAAACCACGGAGCTTCACGGGGGGTACGTGATGGAACAGCAAGAACCATTTCCCTGAAAGGTGAGACTTCGTGAATAACTCATGGGCACGCAAGACCGCGCAGGCCAGCCTCGTCGCTACGGGGGTCGCCCTCGTCGCGGGTGCCGGCACCGCCCAGGCCTACGGCCCTGACGTCACCACGCAGGACCAGGTCGGCGCCGTGTCGGGCAACCAGGTCGTCGCGCCGATCCAAGCGCCCGTCAACATCTGCGGCGTGGCCGCGGCCGTCCTCGGCACCGCCTCCGCCGGCTGCGAGGGCGGCGCCGACGCCGACTACGACGGCGCGGGCGACCTGACCACGCAGAACAACACCGGCCTCGGCAACGGCAACCAGGCGTTCGCCCCGGTGCAGGCCCCGACCGACATCAGTGGCATCGCCGCCGCCGTCGGCGGCGTCGCAGACGGCTGGTCCACCGGCGGCTCGCACGCCGACGTCGAATCCGGCCACGGCGAATCCGGCAAGGCCGAGTCCGACACCGTCACCCAGTTCAACTACGGCGCGCTGTCCGGCAACCAGCTGCTCGCGCCGATCCAGGCCCCGATCAACGCCTGCGGCAACGCCATCGCCGTCGGCGGCGCGTCGAGCGCCGGGTGCGAGGGCGGCGCCGACGCCGACTACTCCGGTGCGGGCGACCTGACCACCCAGGACAACGTGGGCCTCGGCAACGGCAACCAGATCTTCGCGCCGATCCAGGCCCCGGTCAACGTGTGCGGCAACGCCATCGCGGTCCTCGGGCACGCCAGCGCCTCGTGCGAGGGCGGCTCCGACGCGGAGGTCCCCGGCGGCCACGACCACCACAACAGCCACAAGGAGCTCTCGACCAACGAGTCCTCCAATGTGGACATGAACGAGGAGCAGCTTCCCGCGGTTCCCGGTCTCGACGCGGTGAGCGGCGCGACCGGCGGTCTCCCGCTCGTCGGCGGCCTGGTCGGCAACACCACCTCCGAAGGTGTTGCGGACACGGTCGCGGGCGTCACGGAGCTCGCTGGCGCGGGCGTCCTCTAACAGCACGGCAACGGACCGCGCCTGCATGGCGCGGGCCGAGTGATAACGGGTGACTCCGAACGGCGGTCCGCCTAGAGCGGGCCGCCGTTCACGCGTACAGGGCCTTGAGCCGCGCCTCGAGCGCGGCGTTCATCGCGTTGAAGGCCTGCTCGGTGTCGGCGAGTTTCGACCTCATGAGCGGCACGAGCACGCCGGTGAACCGCTCGCCGTGGGTGAGGACCGTGGTGCCGTCCGTATGCGGTTCGAGCACGAGGTAGTGCTCCCCGTCGAGCAGGCCGCCGGGGCCGAGTTTGCCGAGCCAGCGGATCTGCCTGGCCGGGGAGACGCGCAGGACGCGCGGGCGGAAGCGGCTGGTCTTCCCGTTCGACTGCAGGAAGGACGCGGCCAGGCGCTCGTCCTCGGCGAGGAGGCCGGAGATCTCGGTGATGAACGGGTTCCACTCGCCATAGGCCGGGAAGTCGGTGAGCACCGCCCACACCTCGTTCGCGCGCGCGTCGAGCCGCACCGTGGTCTCGACGCGGTGCTCCTGGCCGAGCGCCCAGAGGCCGTACGCGGTGGCGGCGGCGATGATCGCGGCCGCGATGACGAAGAAGATCAATTCCCCAGACTCCAGAATCGGATGTTGCCTTGGTCGTCGCCGGTGACCGCGTAGTCGAGCCCGTCGATCCTGACCAGCGCCAACTCGGTCGGGAACCCGTCCGGCGGCTCGAATTGAACGGTAGCCGATGAATCGGCGCTCGTGGCCTGCGCGACGCCTGCGGAGTCGATCGACAGCAGTGTCGTCCCGTCCGGGGTGTCCGCCAACTCGAAGTGGAACTCGGCGGCGGCGTCGTGGTACGGGAACCGCCACGCCGGCTCCTGGGCGTCGAGGTCCCAGAGGTGCAGCATGTCGTCGTCGCCGTAGGCCATCGCGTAGGGCGTGCCCCAGTAGTAGACGACGGTGAACGCCGCGACGGCGCTGCCGTTCCAGTCGGCGGAGGTGAAGGGCGCGCCGTTGGCGGTGCCCCCGTACGGGTCGACGATGTCGAGCTCCCGGTTCCCGTCGAACGCCACGAGCTCCGAGTCCGTGCCGCCGGAGTAGGTGAAGAACCGCGGGTAGCCG
This sequence comes from Glycomyces niveus, assembly GCF_017592475.1. Lineage (GTDB taxonomy): Bacteria > Actinomycetota > Actinomycetes > Mycobacteriales > Micromonosporaceae > Glycomyces > Glycomyces niveus. The sequence continues at coordinate 167,904 of NZ_JAGFNP010000010.1, forward strand.
TAGCCGCCGGGGACCGGGAAGTGCGCGATCGCGGTCCCGGTCCCCAGGTCGAAGATCTCGAACTCGTTCTGGTTGAGCAGACCGAGCGCGGGCGCGCCTTCGTTGTAGGCGATGCGGACGAAGTCCACCTGGGCGCCTTCGGCGACCATCTCGGGTGTGCCGGCGGGCCTGAACTCCCCGGTGTCCGGCCGCCACACCCAGGGCTCGTAGCCCTCGGTGACCGCGACCATGATCGGGGTCCCGTCGACGTCGGCCGCGGGCAGCAGGTCCCCGATGTCCGCATCGGGCCAGTGCTCGTCGATGAGCGTTCCCGACACCAGGTCCCACTGCTCGATGGCGCCGTCGGCGCCGCTGGAGAACAGCTCCGGGCCGTTGGCGCCATCGAGGAACGCCACCGACTCCACGGTGCCGTCGTGCGTGCCCCCGATGGTCGACAGGAGCGTGCCCGCATCGGCCGTGGACCAGTCGGGCTCGAACGAGGAGACGGTCGGCATCTGGCCGTCGAACTCGCCGCCGTCGTCGAACGGTTCGCCGTCATTCGGGCTGAAATACCAGACGAGCGCGGCGATGATGAGGATGTCGACGAGGATGAACGCGATGATGCCGCGGCGGCTGACCTTCTTGGCGCGCTGGCGTTCCGCCTCGGTGCGCGGCGGGGGCTCGTCCCCGCCCTCGACTGACAGGGGCGGCGTGAGGGGCGAGTGCGTCTGCGGGGGCAGGTTCCGCTGAGGGCTCGTCTCCGGTTGCGGCGCCGTCGGCGCGGTCGGCTCCTGCGGTGAGGGCGACGCCTGCGGTGAGACCGTGGGCGTGAGCTGGTAAACCGGCGTGGGTGCGATCTGCTGCGGCGCCTGCGGTGCGGGTGCGGTCTGCGGCGAGGGCGGGGCGAGGTGCGCGACGCCCGGCGTGAGCGGCGCGGGCGCGAAACCGGGCCGCTGCGGGGTCCGCTGGATCGGGAACGTCGTGGTGTGCTGCCCGGCCTGCGTCCACAGCACGCTGCCTTCGGCGACGACGACCTCGGGCTGGTCGAGGACCGTGGGCGCGACGCCGAGCGCGCGGTGGAGCATGGTGGCCACCAGCGGCATCCGGCTCGCGCCGCCGACGAGGAACACGCCGGCGCTGGCGGCGAGGTCGAGTCCGGCGGCGCGGATGACGGCCTGGGTGACGCGCATGGTCTGCTCGAGGTGGGGGTGGGCGATCTGCTCGAGCTCGGTGCGGGTGAGGTGCGCTTCGACGTCCAGGAGCGGGATCGCGATGTCGGACTGCTGGTGGCGCGAGAGGCGCTCTTTCGCGCCGCGCACTTCCTCCTGGAAGTCCCGGAAGTGCCTGCGTTCCTCCACAGTAGAGGGATTGACGAGGCGCTTCCAGCCCTCTCGGTCGCCGTACGTCTCTCCGAGGTGCTCGATGAGGGCGGCGTCGATGTCCAAGCCGCCCAAGTCGTTCCGGCCGTCGAGGGCGACGGTCTCGAACCCGTGCTCGGTGCGGCGCACCACGCTCGCGTCGAAGGTGCCCGCCCCGAGGTCGTACACGACGATCGAGGCGCCGACGGCCGTGCGGTGCTTGAGGGCCTCCGCGTAGTAGGTGGCGGCGGCGACCGGCTCGGGCACGAGCCGCACCTGGCCGAGGCCGGCGCGGGAGGCGGCGTCCTCGATGACCTGGCGGCGCGCCGGGCCCCATTCGGCGGGCACGGTGAGCGTGACCTGCGCGGGGCTGCCGACGACGCGGCGGCACTCGGCGGCGACCGCGTCCAGGACGGCCGCGATGAGATCGGGGACCTGGTACTCGCGGGCGCCCAGCAGTGTCGAGGGCCGGTCGATGAGGCGCTTCGGGTTCGGCTCGAACCGCTCGGGGTGGCGGCGGCCCGCGTGGACGGCGTCGCGGCCCACGAGGAGGCCGCCGTCGGCGTCGGCGCATACGGCCGAGGGCATCAGGGGCGAGCCGTCGAAGAGGAGGGGGCGCAGGCTCCCGTCGGCGCGGCGGACGACCGCGATCGTGTGCGAGGTGCCGAAATCGACGCCGAGCGAGGTTCCTTGGGGGCCGGGGCTCATGAGAGGAATCGTAACGAACCGGTGGGGGAGCGATCGGCCAGCGCGGTCCCGGCCGCTTCCGGGGATACCGCCTTGAATTTGTCTGGTCGCCCGTCGTAATGTCGTAGGGGACTGACACCGACCGATAGGACGAGCATGACCGCTCCCGTGTACCTCGACCCCGCCAGGCCCGTCGCCGAACGCGTGGAGGCGATCCTCGCCCTCATGAGCGACGAGCAGAAGCTCGCGTGCCTCAACGGCGTGCCCGAGACCGTCCTCGCCGACGGCTACACCCTCCCGGCCCTCTCGAACGCCTTCAACGAGGTCCTCCACAGCTCCGGCAAGAAGCCGGACGCCACGTTCTTTCCGCAGGCCATCGGCCTCGGCGCGACCTGGGACACCGAGCTCATTGAGGCCGTCGGCGCGGCCGTGGCCCACGAGGTGCGCGCCCGCGACACCGACGTCTTCGCGTCCTTCGGGCCCGTCGCCGACATCCGCTCCAACCCGCTCGCCGGGCGCTTCGAGGAGGGCTTCGGCGAGGACCCGCTCCATGTCGGCACGATGACGACCGCCTACGCCTGGGGCCTGCGCGGGCGCCACCCCGAGTACGTCAAGACCTTCACGCAGATGAAGCACTTCCTCGCGTACAACCACGAGTGGCACCGCTCGCAGAGCTCCGCCTCCATGGGCGCGCGCGCCTACCACGAGTACCAGGTCGTGCCGTACCGGATGCCGGTCGAGGCGGGCGCGGTGATGGGCGCGATGACCTCGTACAACAACGTCAACGGCGTGCCCTCGATCATCAACCCGATCCTGGAGACCGTGCGCTCGGAATGGACCGGGAACGGCCGGTTCTTCTTCCTGCCCGACGGCTGGGACGGCGTCAACCTCCACACCACCAAGGGCGAGCCGTGGGACACCTGGGAGGTCGACCCGCGCGGCGACGTGCCCTACCCGACCGCCCTCGCCGCCGAGGAAGGCCGCGCGATCGACGCGGACGAGAACGGCGTCTACGCCTCGGCCCTCATGCTCCACGCCGGGGTCACCCACTTCGCCGACGGCTCGGACCTGCCGTTCATCCCCAACGCGGCCGAAGCGGTCCGCCGCGGACTCCTCGGCGTGAACATGTCCCATGTGGACCGCTCGGTGCGCGACTGGCTCGACTTCCTCATCCGCACCGGCAAGCTCGACGGCGACGCCTGCGAGTACAACCTCATCCCGGCCGACCCGCACCCGCAGGACCGGCCCGAGCACATCGAACTCGCCCACCGCGCCGCCCGGGAGCAGCTCGTCCTGCTCAAGAACGACCAGGCCGCGCTGCCGCTGCCCGACACCGCGAGCCTCGCCGTCGTCGGCCCCCTCGCCGAGCTCAACCTCCGCGACTTCTACAGCCCCACCGTCCCCGCCGACCGCCGCCCCGCGCCCCTCCAGGCCCTGCGCGACCGCTTCGGCGCCGTGACCCACCACAGCGGCAACGACACCGTCGCCTGGCAGGTCGACGGCAAGTACCTCACCGTCGCCGAAGACGGCACCCTCCGCGCCACCGCCGAGCAGGCCGGCGGCACCGAGACGTTCGAGGTCTGGGACTGGGCGCACGACCAGCACATGTTCCGCCACAACGCCACCGGCAAGTTCGTCCAGGCGAACCTCCTCAAGCGCGACGACGGCCCCGCCACCTTCGAGAACCAGGCCGGCGCCTCCGGCGGCGGCGGACCGGTCCTCGAAGCGGTCACCACCGCGATGGAGGACGGCGACGCCTGGTTCACCCACCAGAACCTCCACTACCGCCGCCTCGGCGACGGCAACGTCGAACTGTTCGGCGTCAACCACGTCTCCGCCGAGGCCGACGGGCCCTACCGTCCGCGCCTCGCCGACGACGGGTCCCTGCCGCTCGCCAAGGGCGACAACGGCCTCCTCCTGGCCGAGACCGTCGTCGAGGACGGCCCCGCGGCCGCCGCCGCCGTCGCGGCCGAAGCGGACTGGGCCGTCGTCCTCGTCGGCAACCACCCGATGGTCAACGCCCGCGAATGCTTCGACCGCCCCGGCCTCGACCTCGCCCCCCGCCAGGCCGACCTCGTCCGCGAAGTCGCCGCCGCCAAGCCCGGCCGCACCATCGTGGTCGTCGTCTCCGCCTACCCGCTCGCGATCGGCGACATCGCCGCCGACCCGAACGTCGCCGCCATCATCTACACCTCCCACGCCGGGCAGGCGCTCGCGCCCGCGCTGGCCGAGGCCCTGGCCGGGGACTTCTCGCCGGCGGGCCGCCTGACCTCGACGTGGCTCGCGGACACGTCCTCGCTCCCGCAGGCCGGTCCCCGCGCCGAGGCGTTCCGCGTCAGCGACGTCGACATGCTCGAGTACGACGTCATCAGCGCCGGTCTCACCTACCAGTACTCGAAGGCCGAACCGGTCTTCGCGTTCGGGCACGGCCTGAGCTACACCGAGTTCGCTTACGGCGCACTCGAAGTCCCGGCCGAAGCCGAAGCCGAGACGCCGTTCGCGGCGGCGGTGAACGTGACGAACACCGGCGAGCGCACCTCCGACGAGGTCGTGCTGCTCTTCGCGGCCATCGCCGAATCCGCCTACGGCGACCGCGTCCCGGCCCGCCGCCTCGCGGGCTTCGCGCGCGCCAAGGACATCGCGCCCGGCGAGACCCGCCGCGTCGAGATCGAGGTCGACCCGCAGCACCTGTTCGTGTGGGACGTCGTGAGCGGCAAGCGCATCGTCGAGACCGGCGACTACCGCTTCACCGCCGGCGGCGCCGAGGCCGAGGTCCGCATCCAGGGCGAGGCCATCGCCGCGCTCGACCTCTCCGAGACCGCGAACGTCTGGGAGAAGTCCACGATCGCAGAGGGCCTCACCTACTGGGAGGTCTCGAAGCTCCACACCCTCAAGCGCGAGGGCGGCTACCACTCGACCGGCTCGCGCCGCGCGGGCAGCCACGTGGGCTTCACCAAGGCGGTCCTGGACGGCGCCAACGAGATCCACCTCCGCACCGCCACCACCACGGCCGACTGGACCGACCTCGCCGACCCGGTGATCGAAGTCCGCGCGGGCGCGGCCGACGGCCCCCTCCTGGCCGAAGTCGAGGTCCCCAAGACCGCCGGCTTCCAGTCCTTCGCGGACGTCACCGCCCCCCTGACCGGCGCCGAAGGCACGCAAGACCTCTACCTGGTCTTCCGCACCGGAGGCATCTACATCGACACCATCCGCCTGGCCCGCTAGGCGAATGCGAAAGGGGGCGCCGGGCCACAGGCCCGGCGCCCCCTTTGCCTTGTCGACTACTCCTCGAACAGGCCCGCTGCTGAACCGGAGGAGATGAACTTCGCAATCCAGGCCTCAAGCTCTTGGCGGTCGGTCGAAGCCTCGATGCGCTCGCGCTGCTCGGCGGTGATGCCGGTTTGCGTGGCCTCGAGCATGCTCACGAGGATGCGCCGCGATTGCAGGATGGCACCCTCTTCCCGGCCCTCTTCGCGGCCCTCGAAACGCAGGCGGTCGCTGTATTCGGAGTGGTACGGGCGGGTCTGCGTGCGCATGAGGTCCTCCAGCATCTGGGCGGGCTCGTCTTCCAGGATCGTGAGCAATTGCATGATGTAGTCGGCGGCTCGCCCCGGTTCGATGGTACCGAGGCGGCGGTCGAGTGTCGAGATGAGCAGTTCCGCTCTGCGCCCCTTCGGGGACTTGCTGATGGCGGCGGTCACCACTGCCGCAGCGGCCGTGGGCAGGTCCGAGACGCTGACCATCTCCGGAAGGTTCGAGGGACCGAGCGCGTGGACCTTGATGTTGTTGCTCGGCCCGAGCTGGATACCGCCCCGGAACCTGTGCGCCAGGGCGTCGGTGGAGCATATGACCAGCAGCTCGACCGGCAGCCGGTAGTCCTCGAAAGCGCGGGCCATGTAGCCGGGCAGCCGGTAGTACTTTTCGTTCTTCCATACATTCTGGACTTCGACGATGACAATCCGGTCGTCTTCGCCGGGGAACGAAAGCTTCACGACTGCATCGGCACGACGTTCGGTTCTTCCCGGCGAGCCGAGTGAGGTCGAGCGGGTTTCGGCGGCAGTGCAGCGCGCGAACTGCCGGTTCCAGTCGACCAGGTCCATCAGCCAGGCGGTGGTATGCGGTTCGTCTTCGATGGCCTTGATGATGAGCTCATGCGCGTCTCCGGGCATCAGGGGGATCCCTCTCGTCTCGTGGTGCTCCTGTGAAACGAGTGGGTTACACCCGAAGACGTGCCTTTGTCGGAAAACCGACAGTCTGCTCGAAAAAGGCTAGTCGTGGTGCTCGGTCGCCACCAGTTCGCCCGCGGCGGTGTGGAAGACCACGAAGGCGCCCTTCTCCAAGGGGGCCAGCGACACCGGTGTGCCGAGGCGGCCGCTCACATACGTGATCATCTCGTCGATGTGCTCGCCGTGGCCGCAGATCACCGCCGGCTTTCCGGCGGCGACGATCTCGTCCATGCGGGCGGCGACCTCGGCGGGCTTGCCGGTGCCCAAGGTGAACTCGGGCAGGCCCGTCACCGGGACCGACTCGGCCGCGCAGAACGGCAGCAGGGTCTCCAGGCAGCGGGCGCTGGTCGAGCTGTAGGCGCTGCCGGTCGGGTACCCGGCGAGCAGGACCTCGAGCTGCTGGGCCCGCTCGCGGCCGCGCTGGTTCAGGGGCCGCAGCTCGTCCTGGTCGAACCAGTCGGCCTTGGACATGGCGATCGCGTGGCGCACGAAGACGATCGGGACCGTCTCCCGGGCGAGCCGCCGGGAGAAGTCCTCCAGGACCGGCTGGTCCCGTTCGTAGGTGAGCCGGTCCGAGACCGCCGGGAGCGGGACCCATTCGAGGTCGTCGACCTCGCGCGGGTCCACCGCTTCGTCGACCGCGTCGCCCGCCGCCGGGGTGGCGCACCAGTAGTCGACGCGCTTGAGCTTGCCTTCCTTGTCGTAGAAGGAGGGCGCGAGCGGACGGCCCAGCACCGGGCGGATGCCCGTCTCCTCGAACACCTCCCGCTGCGCGGCCGCGAGCAGGTGCTCGCCGCGCTTCAGCTTGCCCTTCGGGAACGTCCAGTCGCCGTACTTGGGCCGGTGGATGAGGGCCAGCTCGGGCCCCTCATCGCCCTCGCGCCACAGGACGGCGCCGGCGGCGAAGATCTCTGGTTGGGTCAACGGTGCTCCTGCATGAGTTGTTCCTGGAGGTCGCTCCCGCTGCGCTGGCGGGTCCACAGGCCCAGCGGGCCGAGCCTCCAGGTCCGGATGTCGGCGTCCATACCGCGGTCGAGCAGCGAGGTGAGCTGCGCGCGGTGGGCGTCGCCTTCGACTCGCACGAGCACCTCGACCCGGCGGTCGAGGTTGCGGTGCATGAGGTCCGCGCTGCCCAACCATACTTCCGGGTCGCCGCCGTTCTCGAACACGTACACCCGGGAGTGTTCCAGGAAGCGCCCCAGGACGCTGCGGACCCGGATGGTCTCCGACAATCCGGGCACGCCCGGGCGGAGCGCGCAGATGCCGCGGATGTACAGGTCGACGGGCACGCCGGCCCGGGACGCGTGGTACAGCGCGTCGATGATGCCCTCGTCGGTGAGGGAGTTGCATTTGAACCGCAGCCGCGCGGGCAGGCCCTTGCGGTGGTTCTCGATCTCCCGCTCGATCCGCTCGATCAGGCCCTGCCGCAGCGAGTTCGGGGCGACGAGCAGCCGGTGGAGGTCCTCGTCGCGGGAGAACCCGGTGAGGTGGTTGAACACGGCGTTGACGTCTTCGCCGACCTCGGGGTCGGTGGTGAGGAGCCCGACGTCCTCGTAGAGCCGGGCCGTCGTCGGGTGGTAGTTGCCGGTGCCGACATGGCTGTACCGCAGGAGGGTCCCGTCGGCCTCCTGGCGCACCACGAGCGCGAGCTTGCAGTGGGTCTTGAGCCCGACGATGCCGTACATGACGTGGCAGCCGGCCTGCTCGAGCTTCTGCGCCCAGTCGATGTTGGCCTGCTCGTCGAAGCGGGCCTTGATCTCCACGACCACGACGACCTGCTTGCCGGCGTCGGCGGCGCTGATGAGCGCGTCGACGATGGGGGACTTGCCGCTCGTGCGGTACAGGGTCTGCTTGATCGCCAGGACCTTCGGGTCCGCGGCGGCCTCCTCGATGAGCCGCTCCACCGAGGCGGTGAACGAGTCGTAGGGGTGGTGGACGAGGACGTCGCGGTCGCGCATGACCGCGAACAGGTCGGCGTCGGGCGGGAGGACCTTCTCGGAGGGCCGGAACCGGGGGTACTTCATCTCGGTGCGGTCGAGGTCGGCGATCGCGTCGAGCCCGGCCAGGTCGAGCGGCCCGGGGAGCTTGTACACGACCTGCTCGTCCACGCCGAGTTCGGCGATGAGCCGGTCGAGGACCTTCGTGTCGATGGTGTCCTCGACCTCGAGGCGCACCACGGGCCCGAAGCGGCGGCGCAGCAGCTCCCGCTCGAGGGTCTGCAGCAGGTTCTCGGTGATGTCCTCGTCGATCTCGAGGTCCTGGTTGCGAGTGACGCGGAACGTGTGGTGCCCCAGCACGTCCATGCCCGGGAACAGCTGCGCGAGGTGCGCGGCGATGACGTCTTCGAGGGGCGTGAACCTGCCGGGCGCGACGGCCATGAACCGCGGGAGCAGCGGCGGCACCTTGACGCGCGCGAAGCGGGTGGTGCCGTTGCGAGGGTCGTGCACCTGGACGGCGAGGTTGAGGGACTTCCCGGAGATGTAGGGGAACGGGTGCGCGGGGTCGACGACGAGCGGGGTGAGCACGGGGTAGATGCGGGTGCGGAACAGCTCGTGCATGCGGGCCCGCTCGGATTCCTCGAGGTCGGCCCAGCGGACGATCGCGATGTCCTCCTTGGCGAGGAGCGGCGCGATCTCGTCGCGGAAGTACTCGGCGTGCTCGATGCTCAGCTGGTGGGCGAGGCGGGCGATGCGGGTGAGGACGGCGTGGGGGGAGCGGCCCGAGGAGGTGCGCACCGGCAGGCCCGTGGCGAGGCGGCGGATGAGTCCGGCGACGCGGACCATGAAGAACTCGTCGAGGTTGTTGGAGAAGATCGAGAGGAACCTGACCCGTTCGAGCAGGGGCAGTTCGGGGGACTGTGCCAGGCGCAGCACCCGGCCGTTGAACCGCAGCCAGCTCTCCTCGCGGTCGAGGAACCGGTCGGGCGGCAAACCGGTGTCAACGAGGGGAACAGGGTCACTATTCGTCATACATCACAAGGTTAACGAAGAAAATGAACTGACGGTGAACGCGCCTTGAAATTCGCTCACGATCACCGGATCACCATTCCCGCCACTCCCGCACCGCCCGAAGCGAACCGCAGACAGGCCCCGCGGCGGCCCCCGGCCGCGCCTCCGGGGTCCGAAGTGTCCACCAGGTTGCGAGCGGTGTCAAGGAGCCGCCGCCGTACGTCCGGGCGCCCGCACTGGTCTCCCGTTTCGGACAATGAGCACCGGGCACGAAAAAGCCCGCCGACGCATCGGCGGGCTTTCCATATTGCGGTCCCGACGGGATTTGAACCCGCGACCTCCACCTTGACAGGGTGGCGAGCACTCCTAGCTGCTCTACGGGACCTTGGTCGAACACTTTCGTGTCCTGCAAGGTCACAAGACCTCTGTATTTATACCAGGCGCTCACCGTGTGACCGGCGCCGCGTCTGGGCTGTACCCCCAACGGGATTCGAACCCGTGTTACCGCCTTGAAAGGGCGGCGTCCTAGGCCCCTAGACGATGGGGGCGCTCAGTGATCCTGGCACACGACCGCGAGAGTCGCATTCCGATTTCTCTGGGCTTACCACCGCGGAATTCCGCTTGGGCTCGACAATCATACGAGACCGCGGAAGCCCCGTCCACGGCGGGTCGCCGATGAGATCGCCGTCTCATCCTCCTCGGTGCCGTCCGGGACGCGGCCGGGCCGCGCCGCGCGGCTCGAAGCGCAGCTCGCGGGCCTGGTCCGGCCGGTCGCTTGCTAGCGTTGGGCCCATGGAGTTCGCTTTCCTCGGACCGCGCGGGACCTTCACGGAGGCCGCCCTCCGCCGCCTGCCCGCCGCCAAGACCGCCACCGCCACGCCGATGCCCTCGATCTTCGAAGTCCTCGACGCCGTGCGCCGCGGAGAGGTCGACGCGGGGTTCGTGCCCATCGAGAACTCCCAGGAGGGCACCGTCACGATCACCGTCGACGAGCTCGTGGGCGGGGACCCGCTCGTGATCGTCGGCGAGGTCGTCCTCCCGGTCACGTTCGTGCTCGCCTCCGAGAAGCCCGTCGGCGAGATCCGCACGGTCGCCTCGATGCCCGTCGCGCTCGCGCAGGTCCGCAAGTACCTGCGCCGCGAACTGCCCGACGCCGTGGTCCACCAGGCGCTGTCGACCGCGCAGGCGGCCCAGCGCGCCGCCGACGGCGAGTTCGACGCCGCCGTGTGCCCGCCGTTCGCCGCCGAGGCCGTCGGGCTTCCCGTGCAGGCCTTCGACATCGGCGACAACCCGAACGCCGAGACCCGCTTCGTGCACATCGTGCGCCCCACCGCGCCGCCGGAGCCGACCGGGAACGACATCACCTCGCTGGCCGTCTACATCGACTACGACCGGGTCGGGGCGCTGCTCGGCGTCCTCACCGAGTTCGCCATCCGCGGGATCAACCTCACACGGATCGAGTCGCGCCCGACCGGCGAGCGACTGGGCCGGTACGCGTTCTTCCTCGACTGCGCCGGGCACCTCGCCGACGCGCGCATGGGCGAGGCGCTCATGGGCCTGCGCCGCATCTGCGCCGACGTCCGCTACCTAGGCTCCTATCCGCGCGGCCACGCCGACAAGCCGGTCCCGCCGCCCGCCGGACTCAGCGACGCCGACTTCGCCGACGCCGCGGCGTGGCTCGACCGACTCCGCTCCGGGGGCGCGTGAACGGCCGCCGGCCGCTTTAAGCTGGGGGACATGACCTCCCTCGTCAGTGAACTCCTCCTGCTCGCCTACGACGACCGCACCGGCCGCGACCGTTCGGGCGGCTTCCTCGAGATCGGGCTGGGCGGCGCGGTCGTCCTCGAACTGGCGATCGCGGGCCGCCTCGACGTGGTCGACAAGCGCGTCCAAGTGGTCCCCGGCGCACCGCTCGGCGACCCGCTCCTCGACGAGCGCCTGGCCGCGATCGAGGCCGACAAGCCGCGCACGCCCAAGGCCGTGGTCGAGCGGACCGCGAAGAAGCTCAAGCCGGTCGTGCTCGAACAGCTGGTCGCGGGCGGCGTGCTGCGCCGCGAGCGCGACAAGGCCCTCGGGCTCTTCCCGTTCGACCGGTACCTGCCGAACGACCCGGCCGCCGAAGCCGAGGCGAAGGCTCGGCTCGGTGCGGCCGTGGACGCGGCGCGGGCCGAGGACGCGCGGACGGCGGCGCTGGCGACGCTCGTATACGCGCTGCGGCTCGAGCGGGCGGTGTTCCCGGACCGGAAGACCGGTCCGACTCGCAAGGCGCTCAAGGCGATCGCTGAGGGCTCGTGGGCGGGGGACGCGACGCGCAAGGCGGTGGAGGCCGCGCAGGCGGCGGTCATGGCCGGGGTGACGGCGGCGGTGGCCGCGAGCGTGGCGGCGTCGAGCTGAGCGAGTCCGGTGCGCCGGAGGCGCGAGGGTGTGGGGCCGGACGAAGTCCTCGGCCCGCCGCCGCGCGGGACGTGGTTAGCTTGACCTATGTCTGAAACACCTGCTTCGCGTCCTGCCGGGGTGCCTTGGCCGCCGGCCCCGTTGACGCCGCCGGCGGCGCCGCTGCCTCCGCCCGCGCCGCGTCCGGTGGACAACGAGCATGTGAAGATCACCGACCCCGAGCGGATGAAGGCGCTCGCGCATCCGGCGCGGATGGCGGTCTTCGACTTCCTGGCGGGGCAGCGGGTGTCGGGGTACGACGGGGCGACGGCGACGGAGATCGCCGAGGTCGCGGGGATGACGCCGAGCGCGATGAGCTACCACCTGCGCACGTTGGCGAAGGCGGGGTTCATCGAGGAGGCCCCGAGCCGGGGCGATGCGCGGGAGCGGTTGTGGCGCTTGAAGATCCACAGCTTCTCGATCCGCGCCGAGGCCGACGCGCCGGAGATCGACAAGGCGATCGAGCGGACCATGGGCGACGCGTTCATCGAGCAGCACGACCGGAACTTCTCGCGGTGGCTCGACAAGCGGTTCGACGTGGACCCGGCGCTGCGGGAGGCGTCGCTGACGCAGCAGGCGCAGGTGCGCTTGACGGTGGAGGAGGCGGCGGAGTTCAGCCGGCGCTTCCAGGAGCTGGAGCAGGAGTACGCGGACCTGACCGCGGAGCGGGCGGCGGCGGGCGCCGATCCTGAGGACGGCACGGTGGTGTTCTACACGATGTTCCGGTTCTTCCCGCGGGTCTGACCCGCCTGCACCGGTGCGGCCGCGGCCCGTCCCGGAAGATATGAAAGAAAAACTTCGAAAAATTTGAAAAACCTCTTTCGCATCTCGATATGAAAGAGTAGTTTCGAAACATGTCTTTCACGCCCTTCCTCGACGGGACCCGCTGGTCCGACGTCTATACTGCCGCGACCTGCGCGTTCCTCGCCGGAACCGCCATGTTCACGGCCGACTTCGCCCTCACCCTCCGCCTCCAGACGGAAGGCTTCGGTGGCTTCGCCATCGCCGCGCTCATCATCTGCGCGACCCTGCCCCTGGTCCTCCTCGCGCCGCTCACCGGGCGCATGGCCGACCGCTTCGACAGCCGCGCGCTCATGGCGTTCTCGGGCCTCGTCCAGACCGCCGCGATCGTCGCGATGGCGCTCACCGACAACCTGTACGCGCTCTACGTGTTGATGATCGTGAACGCCGCGGGGACGGCGGTCCTGCAGCCGGTGGTGAGCGCGCTCGTCCCGGCCATGGTCCGTCGGGAGGACCTGCCGCACGCGGTGGCGATGGTCCAGACCGGCACGCTGCTCGGCCTCGCGGCCGGGCCGGCCGCGGCCGGATTCCTCATCGGCGCGAACGGGGTCGGCGCGGCCCTCATGCTCGCTGCCGGCTGCGCGATGGCGCGGGTGCTGCTGTGCTGCGACATCCGCACGCGGCGCGGCGGCGTGCGCCGTGATCTGAACGCGCACCAGGCGAGTGGCGGCACCGGCTGGCGCCTGGGCGGCGACCGGCTGCTGACCGCGATGGTGCTGGGGCTCAGCGCGGTGATCGCGGCGATGTGCGCGGTGAACGTGCTGAGCGTGTTCCTGGTGCGCGAGGTCTACGGCGCGACCGAGAGCATGTACGGGCTCATCAAGGCGTGCTGGACGATCGGCATGGTCGGCGGGGCGTGGCTCGCGGCGGCCGTGATCCGGCGGCTCGACCGGGACGTCCAGCTCGCGTGGATGCTCATGGCGTGCCTCGCGGGGGTCGGGCTGGTGTGCTTCGGACAGGGGATGCCGCTGTTCACGGTGCTGCTCCTGGTGCCGCTCAACCTGATCGGCGGGATCTTCAACGCCGGGGAGAACTCGGCGCTGGGCATCGCGGTGGCACGCCGGGTCCCGGAAGCGTTCCGGGGCCGTGCGAACGCGGCGGTCGGCGGGCGGGTGAATGCGGCCCAGCTGATCGGGTTCCTGCTCGGCGGGGCGCTGTCGATGGTCCTGGACGTGCAGGTCGCGTTCGCCGCCGTCGGGCTCGTGTCGATCACGATCGTCCTCGCCTGCCTGCCGGTGATCCGCCGGGCGGCCCGCGAGGACGAGGCGGGCAAGGACGGCTCCAGCCCGGCTGCCGGCGAGACCGCCTCGGCCCGCGAACCTGAGCTCGCGGCGGCGTTAGCGCCGCCCGGTTCGGGATGGCCGCCGCGGATCGCGGTGTGAAGCTCCGGGGAAGGGTGGGTGGGGCAGGGACTACCATCCCAAACCCCCACCCACCCAGGGGAGTAGAAGGTAGGCCGATCCTCCCGCGCGGGTCCGACAAAAAGTCGGGCCCGCGCCCGTTTTGTCGCCAGATCGTGTGAGGAAAGGCGAGGGGGCATCGGAGCGGGCTCGGTGGGCGCGCGGTTGTGGAGCGCGGGCGGCGGGAGGTCGCGGGCCGAGCAGGGGCACGGGCGGCCCGGCGCGGTTGGGGCGCGGATGATGGCGACCAAGCGCGGGATCTGCGATGCGCTTGGTAGGTGATCATGCGATCAGGCCGGGTAGGCGCGGATTTCGGTCGCCTTTACCGCTGCCCAGATCCGTTGGCCCGGTTCGAGGCCGAGTTGGGCGGCCGCTGCGGGCGTCACGTCGGCGGCGGCGCGGAGGGGGCCGTCGAGTTGGACACGGAGGTGGTCGCCGTGCCGGTGGACGCCCGCGACCGTGGCCTCCCAGGTGTTGCGAGGGCTGCCGTCGGGCTCCGATCGGTACAGGGCGACCGCCGACGGCGGGAACGCCGCGAACGCCTCCCCCTCGAGCGCCTCGGCCGCAGTCAGCACCGCCCCCGAGTCCAGACGGATCGCGGTCCCGGAGGCCTTGCCCCGGTACAGGTTCAGGCCCACGAGCCGCGCGATGTAGTCCGTGCGCGGGCGGGCCGTGACCGACTCGGCGTCGCCCTCTTGGACCGCGCGGCCGTCTTCGACCACGACGAGCCGGTCGGCGAGCATGAGCGCGTCCACCGGGTCGTGCGTGACCACGATCGCGGGCCCCGTGTGCTCCGCCAGGTGCCGGTGGAGCTCCGCGCGGGTGTCGAGCCGGGTGCGCGCGTCGAGCGCCGCCAGCGGCTCGTCGAGCAGCAGCAGCGCCGGATCGGCCGCGAGCGCCCGCGCCAGCGCCACCCGCTGCGCCTGTCCGCCCGAGAGCTGCTTGGGGCGGCGTTTCCCGAAGCCGGCCAAGCCGACCCGGTCGAGCCAGGCGGACGCGAGCGCGCGGGCCTCGGCGCGTCCGGTGCCCCGGCGGCGCGGGCCGAACGCGACGTTGTCGATGGCGGTGAGGTGCGGGAACAGCAGGTAGTCCTGGAAGACGACGCCGATGCGGCGGTCTTCGGGCGGGACTGTGCTGCATGCGGCGCCGTCGAGCACGGCGCCGTTGAGGGCGATGTGCCCGTCCGTCAGCGCTTCGAGTCCGGCGAGCGCTCGCAGGGCCGTGGTCTTGCCCGCGCCGTTGGGGCCGAGGAGGGCGACGGTTTCGCCGGGGGCGACGTGGAGTCGCAGGTCGATGCGGAAGGCGCCGCGTTCGACGACGAGGTGCGCGTCCAGGCCTTCGGGCGTCGTGGCGTTCATGGGGTGGCCGTCCAGCGGTCGCGGAGCGAGGCGAGCACGATCACCGAGACCGCGAGGAGGATGAGGCTGAGGACGATGGCGGCCTCCAGGTCGGTCTGCAGCGCCAGGTAGACGGCGAGGGGCATTGTCTGGGTGCGGCCGGGGAAGTTGCCGGCGAAGGTGATCGTGGCCCCGAATTCGCCGAGGGCGCGGGCCCAGCAGAGCACGGCGCCGGCGAGGACGCCGGGGGCGACCATCGGGAGCGTGACGTGGGTGAATACGGTCCAGCGTCCGGCGCCGAGGGTCGCGGCGGCTTCTTCGAAGCGGAGGTCGGCGCCGCGGAGCGCGCCTTCGACCGAGACGACGAGGAACGGCATCGACACGAACGTCATCGCGAGGATCACTGCGGTGGTGGTGAACGGGATGGTGATGTCGAACCGGTCGTAGAGCCAGGAGCCGATGATGCCATTGCGGCCGAAGACGAGGAGCAGGGCGACGCCGCCGACGACGGGCGGGAGGACCAGCGGCACCGTCACGAGGGCGCGCAGGACGCTGCGGCCGGGGAAGTCGCCGCGGGCGAGGAGCCATGCGATGGGGACGCCGAAGAGCAGGGAGAGCGCGGTCGCGGCGGTGGCGGTGAGGAGCGAGAGCCGCAGGGCGGCGAGCATTTCGGGTTCGGCGAGACGCGCCGGGAGCTCGGCCCAGGGCGTGCGGGCGAGCAGGCCGGCGAGCGGGAGGATGAGGAACGCCAGGCCGATGACCGCGGGCGCCAGGAGTGCGGCCGGGACGCGGCGGCTTTGACGTTTCCGCTTGGCGGGCTTGGTGTTGCTCGCAGTCATGGGCGTTGGAATCCGGCGGTTTCGAGGACGGATTGGGCGTCGTCGGAGAGGACGTGGGCGGCGAACGCGGCGGCGAGTTCCGGGTTCGGGGCGTCTTCGAGCGCGGCGATCGGGTAGGTGTTCAGGGCCGCAGCGGATTCGGGGAACTCGATGCCGTCCACGTCGGTGCCGGCGGCGATGGCGTCGGTGCGGTAGACGAGGGCGGCGTCGACTTCGCCGAGGAGGAGTCTCTGGAGGGTGGATTTGACGTCGGCCTCGTAGGTGACGGGGGTGAGCCCGGTGCCGTCGAGCGCGGTCTGGGCGGCGGAGCCGCAGGGGACTTCGGTTGCGCAGGCGGCGAAGTCGAGCCCGGCGAGGTCGCCGAGGCCGGTGACGCCGTCAGGGTTGCCTTCGGGGACGGCGATCACGAGTTGGTTGAGGGCGAACGTCTCCGGTTCGGCGGCGGCGCCCGCCTCCACGACTTTGTCCATGTTGGACTCGTCGGCGGACGCGAAGACGTCGGCGGGCGCCCCCTCGGTGATCTGGGCGGCGAGGTCGGAGGAGCCGGCGAAGTTGAACTCGACCTTGACGCCGTCGTGCTCGGCCTCGAACTGCGCGCCGATCTCGGTGAAAGCCTCGGTGAGGGACGCGGCGGCGAAGACGGTCACGGTGCCGCCTGTATCGGCTTCGGCGCCGTTCCCGCACGCGGCGAGCGGGGCGAGGGCGAGCGCGGCGGCTGCGGCGATGATCGTCTTGCGGCGCATGGGGCTCCGTCCGGTACTGGTGGTCAGCGGTCGACGCGTTCGACGACGACGTTCGTGGACTTGACCACCGCGGTCCCCAGTGAGCCGACCTCGAGCCCGAGTTCGTCCACCGCTTCGCGGCTCATGAGGGAGACGACCCGGAACGGCCCCACCTGGAGATCGACCTGGGCCATGACCTGGTCTTTGGTGATCGCGGTGACGATGCCGCGCAGGCGGTTGCGCGCCGAGGAGGAGCCGGCGCCGGCGTCGGGCGCGCTGGCGCGTTCGCGCACGAACGCGGCGAGGTCGGCGCCGGAGATGAGCCGGTGGCCTTGGCCCTGGTCGTCCCGGGAGGCGGTGAGGCGCCCGGAGTCGATCCAACGGCGGACGGTGTCGGCGGAGACCCCGAGCAGTTCGGCGGCCTCCCCGATGCGGAACGTCGTCACACGGCCAGCTTAACCTCGCGGATGCAAGGATCAATAGACGATAAGACTCGTATTCACCAGACTGTTACGTGCGGACCGGCGCAGATGCTAGCCCCAGCCGAGTTCGTGGAGGCGCTCCTCTTCGATGCCGAAGTGGTGGGCGATCTCGTGAACGACCGTGACGGCGACCTCCTCGACGACCTCTTCGGGCGTCGAGCACATGCGCAGGGTCGGGCCGCGGTAGATGGTGATCGTGTCGGGCAGGACCCCGCCGTACTCCCAGCCCCGGTCGGTCAGCGCCGTGCCCTGGTAGAGGCCCAGCAGCTCCTTCTCGGGGCCGTCGGGTTCAGCCTCGACCAGGATCACCACGTTGTCGAGCATCGCCATCAGCTCCTGGGGGACCGCGTCCAGCGCGTCCGACACCGCGTCCTCGAATTCCGCCTCGCCCATATCGACCGCCACACGCCCACAATATGCGCTCGGGGCCGCGGTGAGCTGGCCGGTAATCTGGTCACGTGATTGATCTGCGTGCACTGCGAGACAACCCGGACGCCTACCGCGACAGCCAGCGCAAGAGGGGCGCGTCCGTCGGCGCCGTCGACGCCCTCCTCTCCGCGGACGCCGACCACCGCAGTGCCCTCCAGTCCTTCGAGACGCTCCGCGCCGAGCAGAAGGGCCTGGGCAAGAAGATCGCGGGCGCCGGCGCGGATGAGAAGCAGGCGCTGCTTGACCGCACCAAGGTCCTCTCGGAGGAGGTCAAGGCCGCCGAGCTGAAGGTGACGGCGACGGCTGCGGCGTTCGACGCGGCGGGGAAGGCCATCCCGAACCTGGTGGCCGAGGGCGCGCCCGCGGGCGGCGAGGACGACTACGTCGTGCTGCGCGAGGTGGGCGAGAAGAAGGCGATCGAGGACCCGAAGGACCACCTCGAGATCGGCACGGCCCTGGGTCTGCTCGACACCGAGCGGGGCGCGAAGACCTCCGGCGCGCGGTTCTACTACCTGACCGGGGACGGCGCGCTGCTGCAGCTGGCGATGCTCAACCTCGCGATCCAGCAGGCCGTCGAGACCGGGTTCACCCCGATGATCCCGCCGGTGCTGGTGCGGCCGGAGGCCATGGAGGGCACGGGTTTCCTCGGCGAGCACGCCGACGAGATCTACTACCTCGAGCGCGACGAGATGTACCTGGTGGGTACCTCGGAGGTGCCGCTCGCGGCGTACCACTCGGGGGAGAACCTGGGCGAGCTGACGTCGCCGCGGCGGTACGCGGGCTGGTCGTCGTGCTTCCGGCGCGAGGCGGGGTCGTACGGCAAGGACACGCGGGGCATCATCCGGGTGCACCAGTTCGACAAGGTCGAGATGTTCTCGTTCTGCCGGCCGGAGGACGCCGCGGCGGAGCACGAGAAGCTGCTGTCCTATGAGGAGCAGATGCTGCAGAAGATGGAGCTGCCGTACCGGGT
This sequence comes from Glycomyces niveus, assembly GCF_017592475.1. Lineage (GTDB taxonomy): Bacteria > Actinomycetota > Actinomycetes > Mycobacteriales > Micromonosporaceae > Glycomyces > Glycomyces niveus. The sequence continues at coordinate 186,515 of NZ_JAGFNP010000010.1, forward strand.
CATCGACGTGGCCGCGGGCGACCTGGGCACTTCGGCTTCGCGGAAGTTCGACTGCGAGGCGTGGGTGCCGACGCAGGGCCGGTACCGGGAGCTGACGTCGACGTCGAACTGCACGACGTTCCAGGCGCGGCGCCTGAATGTGAAGTACCGCGACGAGCAGGGCAAGAACGCGGTGGCGGCGACCTTGAACGGGACGCTCGCGACCACGCGCTGGCTTGTGGCGATCCTCGAGAACCACCAGCAGCCGGACGGTTCGGTGGCGGTGCCGAAGGCGCTGCAGCCGTTCCTGGGCAAGGACGTGATCGAGCCGAAGAAGTAGCGCGAGAGCGCGAGCGGCCCGCCGATCCTCGGATCGGCGGGCCGTGGGCTTTTCGGGCGTTTCCGGTTGATTCGGCGACCCGACGAATTTCCGGGCCCCCGGTCGACAACCCTGACATACGGGTATGACAGACGCGGTGTGTCGCATTTCGCCGGGCTTCCCTACCAACCTGTGGGCCCCCGGTTCAACAACCCTGGCATGGGGGTCCGACAGGAATGAGGGTCATTCGGAAAGTTGCTCTTCGAGCCAGGCTTTGAGGACGAGGGCGTGATTGACGTTCTCGTCCTTGGCGGCGTAGAGGAGGGTGACGGGGCCTGAGCGTGCCGCCTCGAGGAGGGGTTCGGCGCGTTCGGGGTGGCCGTCGAGTTCGCTGCGGTAGCGGCCGGTGAACTCCTCGAACCGGTCGGCCATGTGGCCGAACCAGATGCGCAGGTTCGGGGACGGCGCGGCGTCCTGCGCCCAGGTGACCCCGTCGAGGTCCTCCTTGCTGACGCCGCGCGGCCAGAGCCGGTCGACGAGGAAGACCTTGCCGGCCCGCTGCGGGTCCCGCCGGTAGTCGTAGACGCGTTCGATCGTGATCTCGCCCATGGGGGAACCGTATGCCGCAGAGCCGCCCCGATGGGTGGGTTTGGTGTGATTGCAGGTCGTCATGAGCGCGGCGGCGTGCGTTCAAACGCCCGGTACCCCCGTGTTCACCCGGGCGGGGCTACGGTTGGAGCGTGTCATCCTCCGCCCCGGCCGCGCCCCGCACCGAACCCCCGAAGCTCGTCGCCGTCGACCTCGATGGAACGGTCGTGGACTACCACGGCCCGCGGGCGACGGTGCCCAGCCGCGCGGTGATCGACGCCCTGCAGGCCGTGCGCGACGCGGGCGTGCCGGTCGCGGTCGTCACCGGCCGCGCCATCTGGGGCGCGGTGCGCACCGCCGAGGACCTGGGGCTCGACGAGGGGTTCGCGTCCGCCTCGCACGGCGCCGGCGAATACGACCTGGGCGCCCGCGCGATCACGCACCAGCACACCGTCGACGCCGCGATCGCGGTCGAGGCGCTCATCGCCTCGGACCCGGCCGTCGAGTTCGCCGTCGAATGGGACCTCGACGGCTGGCGGCACACCAAGGGCTTCCGCCGCGACTTCCCCGCCCGGTGGGCCGGGGAGATCACCGTCGAGGAGCTCGTCTCGCGCCCGGCCCCGCGCCTGGTGGCGCGCGTGGACTCGAACAACCGGTACGGCGGGGCCGAGCGGTGCCCGCAGGCGATGCGCCTCGCCGCGGGTGCGGCGCTCGACGCCGCGGACTACCACGTCGAGGTCGGCTACAACGGCTGGGTCGACATCGGACCGCCCGGAGTCAGCAAGGCCACGGGCATCGCCCGTATCGCGGCCCGCTACGGCGTATCATCGTCCGACACCGTCGTGTTCGGCGACGCCCACAACGACCTGACCATGTTCGCGTGGGCGGGCTGGTCGGTGGCGATGGGGCAGGCGGTCCCCGAAGTGCGGGCCGCGGCCGACGAGGTCGCCCCTTCGGTGTGGGAGGACGGGGTGGCGAAGGTGCTGGCGCGGTGGTTCTGAACGCCATGGCGGGCGACGACGGAGGAGGACGCATGATCCAACTGGACCGAGTACCCCGACTGGTGGCGACGGACCTCGACGGTACCGTCGTCCGCTCCGACGAGACCGTGTCGCCGCGCACGCTGGCCGCGCTGAAGCGCCTGGCCGCCGCGGGCGTCATCCTGGTCGGCGCCACCGGGCGCGGGCCGCGGCTGCTCGAGCTGTGCCGCAACGACGTGCCTTCCGCGGACTTCCTCGTGCTCGGGCAGGGCGCGTTCGTCTACGAGTGCCGCTACGACGACACGGTCGTGCAGCTCGCGGACCGCTCCGTCGAGGGCGAGGTGCTGCACCAGGCGCTGCGCCTCATCGAGGCCGAGGTCGGGCCCGTGCGCGCGCTCGCCGAGCCCGCCGACCCCGACCGGCACATCACCGGCGACCCCATGCCCGACTGGCCGTGGACCGCCGTCACCCTCGAGACCGCGCCCCGCGACGTGGCCTTCCACGGGCCGATGGTCAAGGGCTACTTCGTGTCCGACGTCTACACCGGCCCCGAGCTGCTGGTCGCCGCGAAGGACGTCATCGACCCCTCGCTCGTCACCGTCACCGAGTCCGGCGTGGGCATGCTCGAGGTCTGCCCGGTCGGCGTCACCAAGGCCGCCGGCATCCAGGTCGTGCTCGACAAGTTCGGCATCGACTGGGCCGACGTGCTCGTCTTCGGCGACGCCACCAACGACCTGAGCATGATGGAGGCCGCCGGGCACTCCGTCGCGATGCCCAACGGGCACCCGTGGGTCCAGGCCGCCGCCACCGAGATCGCGCCCGCGGGCAACAACGACGACGGCGTCGCCCAGTACATCGAGGCGCTCCTCGAACTCCTGTAGGGCCACAAGGACACGGTCGGTGTCGGGTTCCTGACAGGACGGCCGGGAGCTGTTGCGCGCCAGACCCTCCGGCCCTAAGCTCCCATGTGGTGGGGACCACGGAGTCGGTGTCGATGGTGGGCGCAGCGGAGACATGCCGCGCCGCGATACGACAGGGCTTCGACGACCGTGCTGCCGCACCCCCAGGAGTTCCGCATGTCCAGCACCGAAGGCGCCACCGACGAAGCCCTCCCGTACGGCATGCCGTACGAGCGCGAGACCCGCTACGACCCGCCCGCCGGGCTCATGGCGTTGCAGGACAGGCCCATGCGCCCCATCCGCTACTACCCGGATGGCGCCGAGGGCTGGCTCGTCACCGGCCACGCCGAAGGCCGCAAGGTCCTCGCGGACCCCCGGTTCGTCACCGGCGAGCGGTTCACCCACTCGCCCACCGAGCTCCCGCACGTCTTCGTCTCCATCACCGAGCAGGTCCCGCCGGGGTTCTTCCTCTTCTACGACCCTCCCGAGCACACCCGTCTGCGCCGCAAGGTGACCGGCGTGTTCACCGTCAAGCGCATGAAGGACCTTGAGCCGCGCATCGAGGCCATCGTCGACGACCGCATCGCCGCGATGAGGGCGAATGGGAATGAGGCCGACCTCGTGCGCGACTTCGCGCTCCCCGTGCCCTCGCTCGTCATCTGCGAGATGCTCGGCGTCCCCTACGAGGACCGGGACGCCTTCCAGGAGAACTCGGCAACGATGCTCGATCTCTCGCTGTCCGTGGAGGACCGCAACAAGGCGATGGGCGCGATCTTCGCCTACCTCATGCAGCTCGTGCCCGCCAAGCGCGCCGCACCCGGCGACGACATGCTCAGCGCCCTCGCCGCCGATGAGGAGCTGCACGAGTCCGAAGCGGCCGGCGTCGCCCTGATCCTCCTGGTCGCCGGGCACGAGACGACCGCGAACATGCTCGCCCTGGGCACCTTCGCGCTACTCGAGCACCCCGACCAGCTGGCGCGGTTCCGCGCCGGACCCGAGACCGCGCCCCACGCCGTCGAAGAGTTGCTGCGGTACCTGACGGTGGCGCACAACGGGATCATGCGCATCGCCAAGGAGGACGCCGAGATCGACGGACAGCTCATCAAGGCCGGGCAGCACGTCACCGTGGCCCTCCAGGCCGCCAACCGCGACCCGCGCAAGTACGAGCTGCCCTGCGAACTCGACCTCGACCGGGACGCCCAGGGGCACTTGGCGTTCGGGCACGGAGTGCATCAGTGCGTGGGCCAGCAGCTCGCCCGCGTCGAGATGCGGATCGGGTTCGCCAAGCTCTTCGCGGCCTTCCCCGACCTGCGCCTCGCCGTCCCCTCCGGGGACATTCCGATGCGCAGCGAGATGAACGTGTACGGGGTCCACACCCTGCCCGTCGCCTGGTGACCGGCCCGCACCCGGCACCGGGCAACGGCCGTGCGGTCGCTCAATTGTCCTTAAAGGACTCGTAAACGCGCGGTCGGGACGCCGTTCCACCAGCGGAGGTCCCGGCCGCGCTTCACCGCACGTCCCACACCGGCTCGTCGGACTCGACCACTTCGCCGTCGTTCTGGAACACCACGAACCGGTCGAAGCCGCGCGTGAACCAGCGGTCGTGCGTGACGGCCAGGACCGTCCCGTCGAACGCCTTGAGGCCCTGCTCGAGCGCCTCCGCCGAAGCCAGGTCGAGGTTGTCCGTCGGCTCGTCGAGGAGTAGGCAGGTCGCGCCCGAGAGCTCCAGGAGCAGCACCATGAACCGCGCCTGCTGCCCGCCCGACAGCGTCTTGAAATCCTGTTCGGACTGTCCGGTGAGCTCATAGCGGTTGAGGGCGCTCATGGCCTTCGACCGGTCGAGCGAGGGCCGGTCCTCGTCGCCCTCCCAAAGGATCTCCCGGAGCGTGCGCCCGTCGAACTCCGGATGCTCGTGCGTCTGCGAGAAGTGCCCCGGATACACGCGCGCGCCCAACCGCGCGACACCGCTGTGCCGCACCGGGTCGAGCCGCCGCTTCCCCGCGACCCCGGCCTCCGGATCCGAGCCGCCCTGCGCGAGCAGGCGCAGGAAGTGGCTCTTGCCGGTCCCGTTGGCGCCCAGGACCGCCACCCGGTCCCCGTACCAGACCTCCAGGTCGAACGGGAACGTCAGGTCCTCCAGCTCCAACTGCTCGCAGACCACCGCACGCTTGCCGGTGCGCCCGCCCTCGAGCTTCACCCGGATGTCCTGCTCGCGCGGCGGCGACGGCGGCGGCCCCGCCTCCTCGAACTTCTGCAGCCGCGTCTGCGCGGCCCGGTACCGGGAGGCCATGTCGGCGTTGTACGCGGCCTTGTTCTTGTACATGAGCATCAGCTCGCGCAGCTTGTGATGCTCCTCGTCCCAACGACGGCGCAGCTCCTCGAACCGCTCGTGCCGCGCCGCGCGAGCGCCGTGCCAGCTCGCGAACCCGCCGCCGTGCGTCCAGGTCGTGCCCGCCTCGAGCGTCACGATCGAACCCGCCGCGTTCGCCAGCACCTCCCTGTCGTGCGAGACGAACAGGATCGACTTGGGCGAGTCCCGGATCGCCGCCTCCAGCTCCCGCTTCGCCGGGACGTCGAGGAAGTTGTCCGGTTCGTCCAGCACCAGCACCTCGTCGCGGCCCTGCAGCAGCAGCTGCAGGGCGAACCGCTTCTGCTCCCCGCCCGACAGCGTCCTGAGAGGACGGTCTTGCACCGCTTCCCAGGACCGGCCCAAGATCGAGACCGCGACCGTGTCGCACAACACGTCGAACTCGTACCCGCCGATCTCGCCGTAGTCCGCGAGCGCCTGCGCGTACGCCAACTGCTCGTCCGATCCGCCGCCGCCCATGCGCGACTCGGCCCGCTCCAAACGCGCTGCGGCCGTGCGCACCTGCGGCGGGGCCAGCTCGATCGCCAGGCGCCGCAACGACTGCTCGCCCTCCCGCATGCCCACGAGCTGCCGCATCACACCGAGCCCGCCCGCGTGCGAGACCGTGCCCGCGTCCGGGGCGAGCACGCCCGTCACGATGTTCAGCAGCGTCGTCTTCCCCGCGCCGTTCGCGCCGATGAGCGCGACCTTCGCGCCCTCGCCGACACGGAACGACACGTCGTCGAACAGGACGGTGCCGTCGCTGAGGCCGTACCGCACGCCGGAGAGGTCCACGAATCCCATGCACCGATTCTGTGCGGCCAACGGCACGTCGTCAAAGTCATTTGCCGTGTTGGATTCGCTGGGGTCCACTGCCTACGCTGGACGCATGAACGACACCCCTGACCCGAACGGACCCGGGCGGAAGCGCCGCTTCTGGCGCCCGAGCTCGGCGAGTGAATGGGTCGAGCTGGCGATCTACGTCTTCTTCGCCCTCATCGCCCTGCTGGCCGGCGTCGGCTGGCTCGTCGCCCGGCTGTGACCGGCGTCGATGGCGACCCGCTGTGACCGGTAGGCGCGCGGGCTCACCCCCCGGTGGCGCTTGAACGCCGTGGAGAACGCGAACGCGTCCCGGTAGCCGACCGCCGCCGCCGCCTTCGCCACCGGCACGCCCGGATCGGCGAGCAGGTCCGCGGCCAGCTCCATCCGGTGCTCGGCCACGTACCGCAGCGGCGGCTGCGCCATGACCGCGGTGAACCGCTTCGCGAAATGCGCGCGCGACACGTTCGCCTCGGCCGCAAGGGCTTCCACCGTCCACGCCCGCTGCGGGGCGCGGTGGACAGCCGCCAGCGCGGGCCCCACGACGGGGTCGAGCGCGCCCAGGTACCAGCCGGGCGCGGCGGCCTCCTGCCGGTCGAACCAGCATCCGAGAGTGCACACGAGGCCCCAGTCGAGGATCCGGTCGAGCATCGCCTGCCCGCCGGGCGCGTGCGCGCGGGCGAGGGCGACGCGCATCGAGTGGAGCCACAGCACGTCTTCGACCTCTTCGTCCAGGACGAGCGCTTCGGGCAGTGCGCGCAGGAGCCGCTGGTGCCGCGCCCCGGCGGGGCGGTAGACGCCTGCGACGAGCACGGTGGCCGCCGTTTCCTCTTGCGGCGCTTCGCTGATGGCGAGTGCCGGGAGCGGCCGGTCGAGGGTCGCGGCGGTGTCGGCGAGGTCGAAGGGGACGCGGGCGATCGCGGTCGAGCCGGCGGTGAGCCGGTGGCGGGCGCCGTCGGGGAGCACGAGTTCGGCGTGCCCGGAGACGGCGGTGACCATGGTCAGAGGCGCGTCGCCGTCGAAGCGCAGGCGCCAGGGCGGGGCGAGCGCGGCCCGGTGGGCCGAGGCGCCGTCGGAGCGGATGTCGGCGAGCATGTCGCTGAGCGGGTCCATGTCCGCAACGGTAGACGATCGCAAAGGTTTTCCCGGTTCTCGGCCATGGTCCGTCTGCGGGACCGGGGTTGTACTGGAGGGGCGCCGCCACCGCGGCGGCGCGCCGAACAGGAGGCCCTTGTGGACGTTCAACCGACTGCGCTCATCGTCGTCGCACACCACCGCGCCGATTCGCTCACTGCCGCCCTCGCCCGCCGCGCTGCGGCCCGCCTCGAGGCCGCGGGGTACTGGGTCGACCTGCTCGACCTGCACCGGGAGGGCTTCGACCCGCGGCACCGGGTCGAGGACGAGCCCGACTACGGGAACCGCGACAAGCGGTACTCCGACGAGGTGTACGCCCATGCCGAGCGGGTGCTGGCGGCCGACGTCATCGCCGCGGTGTTCCCGGTGTGGTGGTTCGGGTTGCCGGCCTTGCTGAAAGGCTGGATCGACCGGGTCTGGAACTACGGACTCACGTACGGGCGGCGCGAGAAGCCCATGGCGGGCAAGCGGATGCTGTGGGTCGGGCTGGCCGGGCTGGCCGAGGACGATCCGAACTCGGACCTCACCCGGGCACTGCTGGACGGGGCGCTGCGGCGCGGCATCGCGGAGTTCTGCGACATCACCGACGTGCATACGTTGGCGCTGTTCGACTCCGAGGCGCAGGGCCTGGTCGGAGCGGCGCGGGAGCGGCATTACGCGGCGTTGGAGGCCCGTGCGGACGAGGCGGTGGACAAGCTCGTGGCGGGGTGATCGAGGGGCTTGCGCCCTTTTGCGTATATACGTATAGTGTATCTATACGTAGGTCGCGCGGGGCGCGGCCGGAACACCACCGAGGAGACACCGATGTCAACACCCGCCGACGCTGCCGTGTCAACCGGCGACATCCCCTACGGCATCCCCCTCGAACGCGACCACCCGTTCGACCCGCCCGCCGCCGTCATGGCCCTGCACCGCGGGAGCGAGATGCGGCGCATGCGCTACTACCCCGAGGGCCGCCTGGGCTGGCTCGTCACCAGCCACCGCCTGGCGCGCAAGGTCCTGGCCGACACCCGGTTCAGCTCGACCCTCGGCGGCCCCGCGCAGGTGCCGATCCCCATGCCCGGTGTTGAGGCCTACCTCGACTTCGAGGGCGACTTCCCGCTCACCCCGGGCATGTTCATCGAGATGGACCCGCCCGACCACACCCGCCTGCGCCGCAAGCTCACCGGCGTGTTCACCGTCAAGCGGATGAAGCAGCTCGAGCCGCGCATCGCCGAGCACGTCAACGAGCGCCTGGACGCCCTCGCGGCCGGGCCGCGCCCGGCCGACCTCGTGCGCGAATTCGCGGTCCCGGTGCCCGCCATGATGATCTGCGAACTGCTGGGCGTCCCGTACGGGCAGCGTGAGCGGTTCGAGGCGGACGCGAGGGCGATCTTCACGACCGACGAGACCGGTGAGGGCAAGCAGCGGGCCATGCTGAACCTCTTCGCGTTCATCGGCGAACTGGTGGCCGCCAAGCGGGCGGACCCCACCGACGACCTGCTCTCCGACCTCGCCGCCGACGCCGACCTGACGGACGAGGAGGTGGCGGGCATGGCGATCCTCCTGCTCGTCGCCGGGCACGAGACCACCGCCAAGATGCTCGCCCTGGGCACCATGGCGCTCTTGGAGAACCGCGACCAGTGGGACCTGCTGCGCGAGCGGCCCGAGCTCATGGCCGGGGGCGTGGAGGAGCTGCTGCGCTACCTCACGATCATCCACACCGGACTCATCCGGCAGGTCAAGGAGGACTTCGAGTTCGAAGGGCACCAGATCAAGGCGCGCGAGTACGTCACGGTCTACGTGCAGACCGCCAACCGCGACGAGGCGCACTTCATCGAGCCCGAGAAGCTGGACGTTACCGGGGACGCCAAGGGACACTTGACGTTCGGGCACGGCGTGCACCAGTGCCTCGGGCAGCAGCTGGCGCGCATGGAGATGCGCATCGCGTTCGCCGGGCTCATCGAGCGGTTCCCCGGCCTGCGGTTGGCGGTGCCCGCCGCGGAGGTGCCGCTGGTGACCGGGCAGAGCTTCTACGGCGTCGCCGAACTCCCGGTGACCTGGTAAGGAGGACCCATGGTGAGGATCGTCGCCGACACGGAGGCGTGTGCGAGTTCGGGCATGTGCGCGCTGACCGCACCGGAGTACTTCGACCAGGACGACGAGGACGGCCGCGTCGTGCTCCTGGCGGACGAGGCCGAGGACTGCGACGGCGAGGTGGCCGACGCGGTGCGCCTGTGCCCGGCGGGCGCGCTCCGCCTCGAATCCTGAAGCCCGGCACCGCTGCACCGCGAGGCGACAGCGGGTGCCGTCGTCCTCAGTCGAGCGCGAGGAACTTCTCTAGGTGCTCGACGGCCCGGCGGTCGAGCGCCGCGTAGTGGGCGACCCGCTGCCCGCCCGTCAGTGCCTCGCCCTTGGTGAGATTCCCTTCGGCGTCGACGATCTGCGGCTCGCCCTCGGCGTCCGGCAGCACCGCCACGGCGGCGTCGGTGATCCCGCTGTAGAAGGAGATGCCATCGCGCAGTGTGCGATCGAGGATGTCCTGCAGCGAGGCCCAGTACTCGTCGCCTTCGGGGGCGCCCGCCGTCCCGATCCACAGCATCCGCTTCCCCGCGAGCCGGGGCTTGCTGCGCCCGTAGGAGAAGCCGTAGTTCCAGACCCGGTCGATCCATCCCTTGAGGAGGGCGGGCAACCCGTTCCAGTAGACGGGGAACACCGAGATGATGAGATCGGCGGCGAGGATCCGGTCCATGTGCGCCCGCGCCTCCGCGGAGTAGACCTTCTCGCGGTCGTCCCAGTCCGGCTGGTCCTCCACGGTCATGCGCGGGTCGAAGCCCTCGGCGCGCAGGTCGAGCAGGTCGACGGCGTACCCGGCCTCTTCGAGCCGCGCTGCCGCGACCGATCCGATGTGGGCGGTGAGCGAGTCGGCGCGGTGGTGCGAGACGACGACGAGCGCGGTCCGTCCGGTCATGATGTCCTCCAAGCGGTGGTGGTGCCTGGATCCAGTACAGCCGCGAACGGGTGGACGCGCGATGGCCGGAACGCTCCGATCCATGCGTGTGCGTCTACGATTGGCGGATGGACCCGCTCAGTGAACTCCTCGGAGGCATCCGCGCCGAAGGCGCCATCCTCAGCGACGCGATCCTCAAGGCCCCGTGGGTGGTCAGCTTCGACGACAGGGCCCCCTTGACGATGGTCACCGTGGCGCGCGGCGGCGGCGGGGTGCTCCTGCTCCACGACGGCACCCGAGTCGCGCTCAAGGCCGGGCAGACCGCCGTCGTGAGCGGGGGTGAGCCGTTCCGCATGGCAGACGAAGCCGCCTCGGTCGACCGCCCCCACCTCGAATACTGGCTCACCTGCTTCGACCCCGAGGCCTGCGCGGAAGCGGCGGTGTCGCAACCCATCGGCGGCGAAGGCGAGGCCACGGCCCTGTTCGTGGGCGCCTACCGGGCTTCGGGCCGCCGCCACGAACGCCTCCTGCGCGCCCTCCCGCCCGTCCTGGTCATCGACGACGACTCCGACATCTGCATCTGGCTCGACTCGTCGGCCGCCGACTTCGCCAGCCGCAAGCCCGGCACCCAGGCGTTCATCGACCGCCTCTTCGACTGGGGCCTCGTCTGCACCCTCCGCGCCTGGTTCGACCAGCAGGGAACCCAGGCCCCCGTCTGGTACCGCGGCTTCGCCGATCCCGTTGCGGGACCGGCCCTCGAAGCGATCCACACCCGGCCCGCGAACCCCTGGACCGTCGCCGGCCTCGCAGGTGAGGCCGGCGTCTCCCGCGCCCTGCTCGCCAAGCGCTTCAACGAGATCATGGGCGAACCGCCCCTCACCTACCTCACCGAATGGCGCATGCAGCTCGCCGAAGAACTCCTCGCCGACCCCGACCTCACCGTGGCCCAAGTGGCCCGCCGCATCGGCTACGCCGACCAGTTCGGCTTCAGCAACGCCTTCAAACGCCGCAAAGGCAAGAGCCCCAGTGAATACCGAAAAACGACAGGCGTGCTCGCCACGCTTTGACCACCGCCGCAAGTGATATCGGATACGCGACTGCCAGAGCGGCGCGTCGTTCCCGGGCAAGGACCGACCGGTCGAGCGCTTCGTCGACACGATCCTGCGGGCTGAGACCTCAGCCGGGCCGATGATGCTCGTAGTCGAGGCGCAGAACAAGGAAGACGAATCGAGGATCCGCAGCTGGGCCTACTACCTCAGCTATCTCGAGAACAAGTACCAGATCCCAGCTGTGCTGCTCGTCGTCACGCCGAGCGCCGCGACCGCCCGATCCACACCACGGCGCGCGCCTCGCCGAGCTGACGGAAGTCGGTCTCGGCGAAGGTTGCGCCAGAGAAATCTGGAGGAACATCATGCAGACCATGACCTACGAATGGGGCTCCGGGCTCGCCCGCAAGTCGGCCGCCGACCATGTCGCCGGGCTGGTGCTCAGAATCCTGAACGACCGCGGGATCCACTTGGATTCGGATCTCCGGGCGCGTATCGAGCGGTGCCAGGACCTCGAGATGCTCGACGCCTGGGCCGTGCGGGCGTCGACGGTGGATCAGGCCGAGGACCTTTTCTAGCGGTCGGTTCGGAGCCACCAATGGGCTCCTAGGCCCTCCGGATCGGTGAGCCTTGCTGCAGCGCTGGCTTCTGCCAGCGCTTCGGCGTATCCGACGGGATTCTGGAACGCCAGGTGGATCGGCGGCAGGGACGCGTCGAGGCCGAGCCGCCGGAGGGCCTCCCGCTGGGGCTCGCGGCGATCGCAGTCGATGGCGTCGACGGCGACATGCGCGGTGATGTCGCGGGTCGCATCCGGGATCGGGGGGACCTCTCGGCCGTCCCTGAAACCGCTCATGGTGCCGGCGGCGGGCCGGTGGTCCTTCATGTGGCCGTAGTCGATCGCGAGGGCGGTGCCCCGGGTGAGGCGGGCGGTGAGGCCGCGCCACTGGGCGTCGCGGGGCGCACCGATCTCGGCGCGCTCGCCTGGGGCGGTGATCGGCCACCACTCGGCGAGCCAGGCCGCGTCCTCGTCATCGACCGGGTCGCCGAGGCGGGTCGCGCCGGTGCCGTCGACCTCCTCGTACCGGACCCGCCCGTCCGGATCCACCACGGCCACATCGCAAGGGACGTTGTCGAGCAGTTCGCAGGCGATGAGCAGGCCGTCCACCGCATCGGGCAGGTCGGGCCCCCAGGCGATGCGGTCGGGCAGGTGCGGCGGCTTCGGCCGCAGCTCCACGGCCGCGAGTCGGAAGCGGTCGTCGAGGAGGCCCGCGAGGCGTTCGAGGAGCTCGCCCCCGCCCGCCCCCACATCGAGGATCGTGAATCGGTCGGGGCGGCCGAGGCGGGCGTCCACGTCGTCGGCGAGGCGCGCGACCGCCTCCGCGAAGACCGGGGTCTGCGCGCTCGTCGCGAAATGGCGTCCCGGCAGCTCACGCCGGTAGAACCCGCCCGGCCCGTACAGCGTCCGAGCCATCGCCGCGCTCCAGCGCTCGAACCCCGTCATGGCGCCGACCCTAGCGCCCCGAGTGAGAATTGCCACTCGTAGCCTCCCGGACTGGCGTTAGCAATCCTGCGAAGCACAATTAACGCGTAAGCAATGACCGGTACCTCCACAAGGACTGGATCAGCATCATGGATCAGCAGCGCAGCGCAGCCCCGCAGCGGCCCGCCTCCCGGCTCGCCGTCGGGGTCGTCTCCGCAGGCAGGGTCGGCTCCGTCGTCGGAGCGGCCCTCACCCGCGCCGGCCACCGGGTCGTCGCCGCCTCCGCCGTATCCGACGCCTCCCTCGCCCGCGTCGCCCGCCACCTCCCCGGCGCCGAGATCCTGCCCGCCCCTGACGTCGTCGCGGCCGCGGAACTCGTCCTCATCGCCGTCCCCGACGACGCGATCGCGCCCCTCGTCGCCTCCCTCCCGGTCCGGCCCGGACAGATCTGGGTCCACACCTCAGGCGCGCTCGGCGCCGACGTGCTGCGGCCCGCCCGCGACGCGGGGGCGCTCACCGTCGCGCTCGCGCCCGCGATGACCTTCACCGGCCGCGACGAGGACCTGGAGCGCCTCGCGGGCGTCTCCTGGGCGATCACCGGCGAAGCCGAGGCCCGGTTCGTGGGCGAAGCGCTCGTCCTCGAGATGGGCGGCGAGCCCGAGCATGTGGACGAGGCCGACCGCGCCCGCTACCACGCCGCACTCGTCTACGCCGCCAACCACCTCATGACGCTCGTGAACGACGCCGCCGACCAGCTGCGCGCCATCGGCGTCGCGAACCCGCAGCGGCTGCTCTCGCCGCTCGTGTCGGCCTCACTCGACAACGCGCTGCGCCACGGCGACGCCGGGCTCACCGGCCCCGTTTCGCGCGGCGACGCCGGCACCGTCGCCCGGCACCTCGGTGCGCTGGCCGGGACGGGCATCGAGGACGTGTACCGGACGATGGCCCGCCGCACCGCCGAGCGGGCGCTCGCGTCGGGCCGCCTGCAGAGCACCGACGCCGAAGGCCTGCTCGACGTGCTCGCCCAACCCCTGAAGGAGGAGTCGTGACGGTCCTGGTCCACACCAAGGCCGACCTGGCGAAGGCCCGCGCGGCCCTGCCCGGCCGCGTCGCCGTCGTCCCCACGATGGGCGCGCTGCACGACGGGCACCGGGCGAACTTCAAGCGCGCCAAGGCGGTCGCCGATTCGGTGATCGTGACGGTGTTCGTGAACCCGCTGCAGTTCAGGCCGAACGAGGATCTGGACAAGTACCCGCGCACGCTCGACGCGGACCTGGCGATGTGCGAGGCCGAGGGCGTGGACCTGGTGTTCGCGCCCAGCGTCAACGAGATGTACCCGGACGGCCGGGACGGCCTCACCACCGTCCACGCCGGACCTGACGGTGAGATCCTCGAGGGCGCTTCGCGGCCGGGGTTCTTCACCGGGGTGCTCACCGTCGTCTCGAAGCTCTTCCACCTGACGCGGCCCGACGCGGCCTGCTTCGGGGAGAAGGACTTCCAGCAGCTCGCGATGGTCCGGCGCATGGTCGCGGACCTCGACATGGGCATCGCGATCGAGGCCGTCGCGACCGACCGCGAGGCCGACGGCCTGGCCCGGTCGAGCCGGAACGTGTTCCTCTCCGAGTCCGAACGCGCTGCCGCCCTTGCCATCCCGCGCGCGATCAAGGCCGCGCAGGACTCGCCCGACCCGCTCGCCGCGGCCCAGCAGACCCTGGCCGCCGAGCCCGGCCTGGACGTCGATTACGTCGTCGTCCGGGCGAACGACCTCGGAGAGGCCCCCGCACAGGGGCCCGCGAGGCTGCTCATCGCCGCTAAGGCGGGCACGACCCGCCTGATCGACAACGCCCCCGTCACTATTGGAGACGCCCGATGATCCGGACCATGTTCAAGTCCAAGATCCACCGCGCCACCGTCACCCAGGCCGACCTGCACTACGTCGGGTCGGTCACCGTGGACGCGGACCTGCTCGACGCCGCCGACATCCTCGACGGCGAGATGGTCGCCATCGTCGACATCACCAACGGCGCCCGCCTCGAGACCTACACGATCGCGGGGGAGCGCGGCACCGGCGTCATCGGCATCAACGGCGCCGCCGCCCGACTCGTCCAACCCGGCGACCTTGTGATCCTCATCTCGTACGCGCAGATGGAGGACGCCGAGGCGCGCGCCTTCAAGCCCACCGTCGTCCATGTGAACGAGCGCAACGAGATCATCGAGGTCAACGCGGACAAGGCGAACCCCGCGCCCGGCACCGCCGGCAACCCTGTGGCGTCCCCACTAGCCGCGCGGTAAGTTCTGGTCTCATGAGCGACGAACCCAACAAGGACGACGCCGACAACGGCATCGTGAAGGACGAGGCGAAGGCGGCCGACAAGGCCGAACCCGCCGACGACCTCAAGACCACCCACCACACCCTCGGGGACCTCGCGTACACCGCGACCACCGGTCGGATCGTGCTCCGCGAGGAGATCACCGAGGACGACAAGTTCAACGGCCGCAAGCCCAAGGCCGAGGTCTCCATCACCTGGTACACCGTCGACGACGCCGAGGTCACCGACCGCCCCGTCACCTTCGCGTTCAACGGCGGCCCCGGCTCCTCCTCGATCTGGCTGCACATGGGCCTTCTCGGCCCCCGCCGCGTCGACTCCGGCGACGCCGGGAGCCTCACCCCGCCCCCGTACGGCCTCCTCGACAACGAGGAGTCCCTCCTGCGCCACACCGACCTCGTCTTCATCGACCCCGTCTCGACCGGCTGGTCGCGCGCCGTCGAAGGCGAGAAGGCCAAGGACTACCACGGGTTCACCCGCGACATCGAGTCCGTCGGCGAGATCATCCGCCTCTGGACCACCCGCCACAACCGCTGGCTCTCCCCGAAGTTCCTCATCGGCGAGTCCTACGGCGGCACCCGCGGCGCAGCCCTCGCCGACTACCTCCAGAGCCGCTTCGGCCTGTTCCTCAACGGCGTCATGTTCATCGCCCCCGCGTTCAACACCGAGACGCTCTACCACGCGAGCCGCTCCGAACTGCCCGACCCGCTGTTCCTCCCCACGTACGCGGCCACCGCGCACTACCACGGGCTCCACCCCGACCGGGCGCTCGAGGACGTCGTCGACGAGGCCCGCGCCTACGCCGACGAGTTCCGCGCCGTCCTCGCCAAGGGCCAGAACCTCACCCCCGAGGAGCGCGCCGCCGCCGTCGCCAAGATCGCCTCCCTCGCCGGGGTGAGCGAGGACTACGTCGACCGCGCCAACCTGCGCCTGGAGCACACCCGGTACTACGCCGAGCTGCTGCGCCACAAGCGCCTGGTCACCGGCCGCCTCGACACCCGCTTCACCGGCCCCGCCGACCACTACACGCACGAGCGGATGCCGTACGACCCCTTCCTCGTCGGCACCGACGGCCCGTACACGGCCGCCCTCCAGTACTACCTGCGCTCCGAGCTCGAGTACGAGAACGAGCACGTGTACGAGCGGCTCTCGCGCGCGGTGCACCCGTGGTCGTACAAGGAGTTCGAGGGCGAGGCCGTCGACGTCATCGGCAAACTCGGCAACGCCATGCGCCTCAACCCGTTCTTGCAGGTCCACGTCGCGATGGGCCGCTACGACGGCGGCGTCCCGATCGAGGCGATCGAGTACACCCTCGACCACCTCGAGATCCCCCTCGCCGACCGCGAGCGCATCGAGACGAAGACCTACCCCGCCGGGCACATGATGTACGTCCACGAGGAGTCGCGCATCCAGCAGTCCGCCGACCTCGCCGACTTCATCCAGCGCGCCGCCAACCGCGGCAACCGGGGCTAGCTGAGTCATGCACGCGAACCAGGGTCTCGCCGAGGCCGCCCGCGGCGGCCTCAGCGAGACCCTGGCGCGTCAAGCGACCCGCGCGGCGGACTCCGGCGAAGACCGCCCGTCGCCTCGCGCACCGCGCGGACCCGCAAGTGCCGATCGCTCCGATCGACGCGTGACGGATGCCTCGCTTCAGCTCCCCTTCAGGTTCGCGCCGCTAGCGTCGAAACCGGGGGTCCTTTCCCGGCGCCGAGTCGCACCTGCGGCGTGCCCCGAATCCGGGTCCGCTCCAGGGCGAGTCGCGACAACCCGCGGGATCGCGCCGCTCCGGGCAGCGAGCGCGGTCGGCGGAGCCGACAGCGCGGAACCCGCGCGGCGACCGCGCCGCACCGCGGCGGGCCTCCCGGCCCGCCTCGTGTCCGCCTCCCGCGTTCGGAAACCGGGACGCACGCCACACCTGGTTGGCACCTCGCGTGCCCGCAGGTGCACAGTTGAGCCGACCGCCGCGCCCATCGGCGGCGTACCCGACACCAGGGCACCCGGGCGACCGGGCGCCCGCCGCTAGAAGGGCAACGCGTGCCACCCGCGACCATGCCTCACACCGAGCCGCTGCCCGAACTGCCGCGCCTCCCGCGCCGGCTCCGGGCCGCGGCCCCGACCTGGACCGAGACCACCGACGTGTGCGTCATCGGCTCCGGCGTCGCCGGCCTCACCTGCGCCCTCAACCTGCGCCGCGCCGGCTTCCACGTCACCGTGGTCACCAAGGTCCGCATCGACGACGGCTCCACCCGCTGGGCCCAAGGCGGCGTCGCGGCCGTCCTCGACCCGCTCGACACCCCCGAATCCCACGCGCGCGACACCCAGATCGCCGGCGTCGGCCTCTGCGACCCGGCCGCGGTCGACGTCACCGTCACCGAAGGCCCCGCGCGCATCGCCGACCTCATCCACCTCGGCACCGAGTTCGACCGCCACCCCGACGGCTCGCTCCAGCTCACCCGCGAAGGCGGCCACCGCGCCCGCCGCATCGTCCACGCCGGCGGCGACGCCACCGGCGCCGAGATCCAGCGCGCTCTGCACGCCGCGGTCCTGCGCGACCCCTGGATCCGCATCATCGAGCACGCCATGGTCCTCGACCTGCTCACCGACGCCCGCGGGCACGCGGCCGGCGTCAGCCTCCACATCCTCGGCGAAGGCGTCGAGCACGGCGTCGGCGGTGTAGAGGCCCGCGCGGTCGTGCTCGCCACCGGCGGCCTCGGCCAGATCTACCAGTCCACCACCAACCCCTCGGTGTCCATCGGCGACGGCGTGGCGCTGGCCCTCCGGGCCGGGGCAACCGTTACCGACCTCGAGTTCGTCCAGTTCCACCCCACCGCGTTGTTCCTCGAAGGTATCGGAGGGGACCGACAGCCCCTGATCACCGAGGCCATCCGCGGCGAGGGCGCGCACCTGCGCGACTTCTCGGGCGACCGGTTCATGGTCGGCGCGCACGAGCTCGCCGAGCTCGCGCCCCGCGACGTCGTCGCCAAGGCCGCCACCGCCCGCATGCGCGCCGAAGGCCGCCCGCACGTGTGGCTCGACGCCCGCCACCTCGGCAAGGAGATGCTCGAGACCCGGTTCCCCACGGTCACTTCGTCCTGCCGCGAACTCGGCATCGACCCGGTCGTCGACATGATCCCGGTCGCGCCCGCCGCCCACTACTCCTCGGGCGGGGTGCGCACGGACCTGTTCGGCCGCACCAGCGTCCCGGGCCTGTACGCGGCCGGCGAGGCCGCCTGCACGGGCCTGCACGGCGCGAACCGCCTCGCCTCCAACTCGCTGCTCGAAGCGCTCGTCTTCGCCCAGCGCATCGCCGACGACCTCGCCGAGCGCAAGCCCAGCCCCGGCGTCGCCGAAGCGCCCGAGGGCGAAGGGGACGTCTGCTCCACGACCTCGCGCGCCCCGATCCAGGAGGCCATGACCGCCGGGGCCGGGGTGCTGAGGTCCGAATCGTCACTGGAGGCCACCGCTGCGTCGTTGACGGCTTTGGGGGACAATGTGTCTGGTCGTCCACGACCGGCCACATGGGAGGCGACGAACCTGCTGACCGTCGCCTCCGCGGTTACCGCCGCCGCCCACCGACGCCGCGAGACCCGCGGCAGTCACTGGCGCGAGGACCATCCTGACGCCGAAGCCGCCTGGCTCGGCCACCTCAGCCTCTCCATCAGCTCCGACGGGGAGCTCGACACCACATGGGAGCCCATCGCATGAGCCGATTCGCCGCTTCGCCCGGCGGGGCCGGACTGGACGAGCGCCTGCTCGCCCTCCGCCTCGACCCTGAAGACGTGTACGTCGCCGTCCAGGACTACCTCGACGAGGACCTCTCGCACGCTCGCCGCGACGTCACCTCCGAATCGATCTTCGGACCCGAGCACAAGTCCACTGTGGCCATCACGGCCCGCGCCGACGGGCTCCTCGCGGGCCTCCCGGTCGCGCACGCGGTCTTCCACGCCATGCCCGGCGACATCGAGTTCACCTACCTCGCCAACGAAGGCGCGCGCATCCGCGCCGGGCAGGTCCTCGCCCGCGTCTCCGGCCCCACCCGCTCGCTCCTCGCCGCCGAGCGCACGGCCCTGAACCTGCTGTGCCGCCTGTGCGGCATCGCCACCCACACCCGCCGCTTCGCGGACGTGCTCGCCGACTGGCACACCACCGTCCTCGACACCCGCAAGACCACGCCGGGCCTGCGCGCCCTGGAGAAGTACGCGGTGCGCGCCGGCGGCGGCGACAACAAGCGCATGGGCCTGTACGACGTGGCGATGATCAAGGACAACCACAAGGAGGCGGCCGGGTCCATCAGCGAGGCCTTCGCCGCCGTCCGCTCCGCCGAGCCCGAGATCGACATCCAAGTCGAGGTCGAGACCCTCGACGAGGCCCTCGAAGCGGTCGCCGCCGGGGCACTGTTCCTCCTGTGCGACAACATGAGCCCCAAGGAGCTCGCCGAGGTCGTCGAGGCCGTCGGGGACCGCGCCGAACTCGAGGCGACCGGCCGCATCAGCCTCGATTCCGTGGTCGACTACGCCGCCACCGGCGTCGACTACATCTCGGTCGGCGCGCTCACCCACTCGTCGCCCATTCTGGACATCGGCCTGGACTTCGAGGAGTAGACCGTGCTGCTGTGCGTGGACATCGGGAACACCAACACGGTGCTCGCCGTGTTCGAGGGCGAGACCCTCAAGCACTCGTGGCGGATCCGCACCGATCCGCACGCCACCGCCGACGAGCTCGGGCTCACCTTCCGGGCCCTGCTCGACGGCGACGGCGTCGACCTGAGCGGCATCGCGCTCTCGTCCACAGTGCCCCAGCAGGGCGCGGAGGTCGCTAAGATGGTGCAGCGGTACTACCCGCACGCGCACCTGGTGCAGATCGCGCCCGGCATCAAGACCGGTGTGCGCCTGAGCATCGACAACCCGCGCGAGGCCGGGCCCGACCGCATCGCGAACACGCACGCGGCCTTCCACCTCTACGGCGGGCCGTGCATCACCGTCGACTTCGGGACCTCGACGAACATCGACGTCATCTCCGAGCACGGCGACTTCCTCGGCGGGGCCTTCGCCCCGGGCATCGAGATCTCGATCGACGCCCTCGCCTCCCGTGCCGCGAACCTGCTGAAGATTCCGCTCGTCAAGCCGCGCAGCGTCATCGGCAAGAACACTGTGGAGTGTCTACAGTCGGGCATGGTGTACGGCACCGCGGCTCAGGTGGACGGCCTCGTCCGCCGCATCACCGCTGAACTCGGCACCGACCCGACCGCGGTCGTCGCCACCGGCGGCCTCGCCCCGGTCGTGATCGAGCAGTGCGAGACGGTCACCCACTACGAACCGAACCTGACCCTGCACGGCCTCAGGATGATCTGGGACCGCAACCGCTGACCCAGGCCCCGCGGGCGGGCCTCACTCTTGCCTTGGGGAGGCCTCGCTCGCGGGCCGCGGTGCGCGCCTCGCTCACGGGTCGCGGGAGCGGCGAGTGAGCGAGGCGGGAGGCGGAAGTGAGCGGCGCGTGAGCGCCGCTCCATAGGTTGGGTCCATGACCCAGCACACCAGCACTTCTCCGCTTCGGCGCACCATCACCTTGTGCGCCCGCACCATCGCCGCCGGCTCGCTGGCGGGCCTGGCCGTGGCCGCGTTCGCCGCCCCCGCGTCTGCCGACACCACTGACACCTTCACGCCGCCGTACAGCAGCGACAGCGTGCGGATCACCGGCGGCGCGACCGACGGCTTCACGCCGCCGTACCCGAGCGTCCGCATCACGGGCGACGAGGTCGACAACCGCGACTTCAGTGTCCGCATCACGGGCGATGGAGCCGACAACCGGGAGTTCAACTTGGGCCCCGACACCTTCCTGCCGCCCTACAGCGTCCGGATCACCGGCGCCGAGCCCGACAACCGCGACTTCAGCGTCCGCATCACCGGCGACGACGTTCGCCGTCTCCCGGACAACCGCGACTTCAGCGTCCGGATCACCGGCGCCGAGCCCGACAACCGCGACTACTGACCCAACACCCGCGCCGCCCTCCGTAGGCGGCGCGGAAGGGGCGTCCGGCCACACCTTCGCCGGACGCCCCTTCCTTGTCGTCTCCGGTTCAGAATTCGCCTTGCCCCTCAAGGAGGTCGCGGATCTCCGCCGCGCGCGGATCGTCGATCTCAGTCGCGATCTCCAACGCCCGCAACAGGACGGCCTCGGCCTCCTCCTCGCGCCCGTCCGCCCGCAGCTCCCGGCCCAGGAGCGTCAGGCTCCCCGACTCGTACCACCGGTCGCCGATCCCGGCGAACAGGTCAGACGCCCTCCGCAGCCACGACGCCGCGACCGCGTGCTCGCCGAGCTGCCCGTGCGCCCGTCCGATCGTCTCCATCGCCCGACCCTGTCCGCGCTGGTGGGCGAGCTCGCGCAGCAGCTCCAGCGACCGACCGGCCGTCTCGACCGCCTCCGCCGCCCGGCCCGCCTCCGAATAGGACTGCGCGAGGTTCAGCAGCGACACCGCCAGGTCGCCCGGCTCATCGGTCTCCTCGTCAAGGCGAACACACCGACGCAGATGCTCGATCGCCTCCTCATGCCTTCCCATGCTGCGGAAGATCATCCCCAGGTTGTTCAGCACCGTCGCCTGCCCGCTGCGACTCCCGCTCTCCAGGTAGATCTCCAACGCCTGCCGCTGCGACGCGATCGCCTCGTCGAACCGCCGCAGATGCCGCAGACTCGCCCCCATCGTGAGCATCTCGGCCTCCCCGGCCCGGTCGCCCGCCCGCCGCGCCGCCGCCAAACCGGCCGCGCCGAGCGACGCGATCTCCGGCCAGGCCCGGCACCGGTCCAGGTGCGCCCACAGGATGTGCACCAGCCGCCAGCAGTTCCGGTCCAGCCCAGCGGCTTCGGCCGCACCCGCCCCGGCGATGAGGTTGTCGTGCTCGGTCTCGAACCAGTCGAGCGCCGCCGGGGCGTCCGCGAACGCGAGCGGCGCGACCTCGGTGCGCGGCGTCTCCAGGCCCGGACCCATCGACGTGGGCTGCAAGTGCGACCAAGCGGCGAGTCCGGTCGCGATGTACCAGTCGAGAAGCCGCGCGAGCGCCCGCGCTCGACCCTGCTCACCGTCCACTGCGGACGCGAGCTCGGCGGCGTAGACCCGCAGCAGGTCGTGCAGCTCGTACCGGCCCGGGCGGGGCCGTTTCAGCAGATTGTGGTCGACGAGCAGCTCCAGGTTCCGGAGCGCGACCACGGTCGTCGTGCCCGCCAGGGCCGCCGCGGCCGGCGCGTCGATATCGGGACCGGGAGCTGTGCCGAGCAGCCGGAACAGCTTCGCGGGCAGCGGCGGCAGCGCCCGGTACGACCACTCGAAGACCTTGCGCACATCGTCGGCCCCGTCATCGAGCGCGTCGAGCCGCGCAGTCCCGTCGCTGGCCTCCTCGACCAGGTCCGGCACCGAGACACCGGTGTTGCGGACCCGTTCGGCGGCAAGGGCGACGGCCAGCGGCAGGTGCCCGCACAACCCGGCGAGCTCCGCGATCGCGTTGGGGTGCTTCAAGACCGCCTCAGGGCCGAGCACGCGCTGCAGGAGCGCGGCCGACTCTGCGGGCGTGAACGGGTCGAGTTCGACCAGGGCCGCGCCTTCATGCCGACGCAGGCTCCGCAGCCGGTTCCGACTGGTGATGAGGACCAGGCCGTCCGCGCCCGGGAGCAGGGGCCGCACCTGGTCGGCGTCCCGCACATTGTCGAGGAGCATGAGCACGCGGCGGCCCGCGAGCGCAGTGCGCAGCGCCGCCGAGCGGCCCTCCGTGTCCGGCGGGATCCGCTCGGGCGGCGTTCCAAGCGACAGCAGCAGTGTCATCAGGGCGGCGTCGGCGGAGCCGCCTTGCCAGTGGCCGGAGAGGTTCAGGTGCAGCTGCCCGTCGGGGAACCGGTCGGCGACCTGATGCGCCCAGTGCACGGCCAGCGTGGTCTTGCCGACCCCGGCCGGACCGCTGATCACCGCGATCGAGACGGGCGCGCGGCCGTGCTCGGCATCGGCGAGCAGCCGGTCGAGCTCGGCGAGGCGGTCGGCGCGGCCGGTGAACCCGGGGATGTCGGTCGCGAGCTGCCTCGGCGCCGGGACGGCCACCGGCGCGGCGGCCCGGGCGGTCTCCGGCTCCGGCTCTTGGCGCAGCACCGTGCGGTGGACGCGCTGCAGCTCCTCACCGGGATCGACGCCGAGCCGGTCGGCCAGGAGGGTGCGGATGCGCTGGTACGCAGCGAGGGCTTCGGCTTGGCGTCCGGACCGGTGCAGGGCGAGCATGAGCCGCGACCACAGGAACTCGCGCAGCGGGTGCGCGTTCGTGAGCGCCTGCAGTTCGGCCACGAGCTCGGCGTGCCCGCCCGCATCGAGGACGAGGTCAGCGCGGCGTTCGAGCGCGCGCAGCCGCTCCTCGACCAGCGTCGGTGCATGCGCCGATGCGAGCGCATCGGCGTCCACATCGGCCAGAGGCTCGCCGCGCCAGAGCCCGAGCGCCTGGTCCAGGATCGCGAGTTCGGCGGCACCGTCGGCGTGCTTCGACTCGTGGATCAACGCCCGGAACCGTTGCACATCAACCGCATCAGCCTCCAGAACCAATGTGTACTCACCAGGCGAAGAGCGAATGGCGTCAGCGCCGAGGACCTGCCGCAGCCGGTTGACGACGGCGTGCAGGCGGTGCCGAGCGGTCGGCTCATCCTCGCCCCAGACGAGTGCGGCGAGCGCGCTGCTGCGCACCGGCCTGCCCGCCGCGAGGGCGAGGGCGGCGAGGACGGCCCGCTGCCGGCCGCCGTCGATCGGCGCAGGCCGGCCGTCGACGGTGACCTGGAACGGCCCGAGCAGTCCGATTCGGATCATGTCTGTCATGGCGCGGCATCTCGCAGTGATGGTTGCATTCGCCACGCAGCGGGGCCGGGCGATCGCGGGGGCAGGGCGCGGGCGGTGCGCCCGGCGGCGGTGCCGCCGAACGCCCACATTAACCGTGCCGCGCTCGCGGAGAACGAACCGCGACCGCCGGTCCGCGATCCGGCCCGGGGCTGCACCGGGTGTCACTGCGGCGCGGCCCCGGACCGGTGCCGTTCACTCCTCAGGTCGACCCAGGATCCAGACGGTCATGCGCTTCCGGGCGTGGAAGACGAGGTGATCCGGGTTGGCCTTGAGCCAGTGGTGCTGGCTCAGTTCGTGGATGAGCGCGGTGTAGTGGGCTTGGCTCTGGCGTTGTTCGGTGAGCGGTTCGGCGAGGTGCGGTTCGCCGTAGAGCGCACGGGTGACGGCTTCGACGGCGAGGTGGTCCGGCGGCGGAACGGTGCTGCGCCCGGCCTGGCGCATTTCGGTCATGAACGCGCCCAACCGGATGTAGTCGATCGGCCCGGCCCCGAGCCCGGCGCCCGGACCGAAGCGGAATTCGAGGACCACGGCAGTGGCGGCCCGGAGGAGGTCGGCGGCGAAGGCGTGGTCTCTCACTTGGAACCGCTGCCGGAGGTTCGCGGCGGTCGCGATTTCGCCGGTGACGAGCGCCGTCAGGTGGGCGCGGTGGAGCGCGTCGGGTGTCATGCGTCGATTCCTTCCGGGGCGGGTGCGGACTGCGCGGGAGCGGCCGGTTGAGTCTTTGACGACTTGAGCGTTGGTGAGTCGAGGGCCTTGCCCAGGAGGTCTTCCCGTGCTTCTTCGACGAGATCGAAGAGTTCATCCATTTCGGACTCGGTCAGCTTCGGATCGGCGAACTCGTCGATGACCGCCCACATGTACGCGGCCTGTTCGGTGTGCGGGATCTCGGTGAGCAGCACCGATTCGGAGGTGACCGCCCGGACCATGGCCTCGGCGCGCAGCGCCTCGAACGGCCGCTCCGGGCTGTAGTGCTTGTCGTGCAGGCGTTTCGTGAAGGCCGCGAGTTCGGCCGGGTCGGGCTCGTAGCCGAGTTCCTCGACCACGAACTGGGTGAAGAGCGTCAGCGTGAACAGCAGGTGGCTCATGCGCTGCTCGACGCTGATCTGCGCGGCGAGACGCGCGGCCTCGGCCGCCTCGCCCCGCAGGCGCGCCATGGCGTGCGCGCGGAACAGTGCGGTCTGGTTGGCGGGATCCACGGATACACCTTTCGTGAGTGAGTTATCCACAGGCCGTTGATCTGCGGATTTGCCTGTCGGGACGGGAGTTATCCACAGGCGGGAAATGCGTCGTTGAACTGCTTGACTTTCTGTGACAGGCTGGCTTCAGTTTTGGTGTAGGTGAGGCGGTTGGAGAGGGCCGCGCGGACCGCCTGGAAGTCTCGGGTCGCGGGGTTGGCTCCCGCGCCCGGGCACCTGCATCAGACTCCGCGGAGGCGCGGGCGGTCGGCTTTGCCAGAGCCGACCGCCCCGCCACAACACTTCAGCCGGGCTTCAGCGGTCGCAGTCTTGTTGGGCGGTTGTCAGACTGTGATCGCTTCGCGTTCGACGCGGGCGGTGCGCGAACTCGCCCGGGATCGCAAGCGAATCGGGGTCATTCCCGGAGAAGGAGCGCACCGGCAACGGGTCTGGTTGAGCGCCTGGCCATACCAGGCGCGGACGCGGTGGGGTGCGAGTCGGCCTACGCCCACGCCGCACCTCCGGACAGGTGCCCGCGAACCGCCTCCGGGGACACGGCGGAGCGGGCGCGCTGCGCGCCTCGCATCGCCTGCGCGAACCGCCTGGTCCGATCGGCGAGCGCGGCATGCCGCTCGGGCGGGACGGCGTCGGCCCCGCGCGGCCGGAGCCTGTCGGGCGAGGCCGGGTCTGCCCCGCGCGGCCGCCTGTCAGCCGAAACCGGATCGGTCCCGCCCGGCCGGGGCCGGTGGCGGAGGAGCCCGGCGATCAGACGCAGCCCTCGCGCGATCCGGCCGATGGTCGGCCCGCCTTCGCGTTCGACCGCGGTCCCACGGTTCGTGCGGGACTGCAGGTGGGCGGCGGCAAGGCCGGCGGACTTGTCGAGGAACCGGTCCCAGGCGTCTTCGCGGAGCTTCGAGAACCGGAACCCGGCGACCGGGTCCACCCATTCGCCTCCGTGCGGTTCTTCTTGGCGATCGACTTTCGGCCAGGGACGAAGCCGCGGACGCGCTGGCACGCTCGCCAACGGGGTCCCTCGGCCGGGGATCGGGCCTTCGGAAGCTGCGGGCCGCTGTCGGGCCGTGTGTACCTGATGCGGGCCTTCGCCTTCGGCCTCGACCGGCCCGTGACGGAACCCGAACCCCTTCGGTCCGTCGCCTCCGGCCTCGACCGACCACTGCGGGGACGGGCGATCGGACCCCGAGCGCCGTGCTCGCGGCTGCTGCGAGCGCTGATCGGGAACGACGCGCAGGTTCGCGGGCGTCACCGCCGGAGGCGTCGGCCCCGACCGGTCCTCGCCATCCCGCTTCCGCTCTCCGGCTTCTCGGCCCTCGCGGCTCTCGGAGCCGCGAATCTCGCGCTCGCCCGCCCCACTGACCTCGCCCGCCCGACCCGCATCGCGAGCCTCGCGGGCTTCGCGCTCGCGGGTGAGGCGGGTGCGACGGTCGTAGAGCGCTTCGGCCCGCTCCGCCCACTCGGCCTTCTCGGGATCTTCCTCGATCTCCCACCACGGGATCGGATCGGGGAGTTCGTCGCGACGGTGACGGCCGGTGCGACGGTCGGGGAACCACCCCGGGGTCCCGAACGGACCCGGATCGAGCACGTCGTACGGACGGTTCTTGTCGATCAGCCAGTCGTCGCCGGGCTTGTGGCGCAGGTGGTCTGGCTCGTAGCGGGGCGACCAGGGGTCGTCGTCGGCGGCGTCGAGGAGGCAGAGGTCGGGACGGGTTTGGTAGCGGTACGCACCGGGTGTCATCGGATCGGGTGAACCGTCGGACAGGAACAGGCGGCGGTCCGCCCAGTCATAGAACCCATCGACCTCTTCGAACAGGCCCGGATTCTTGGGGTGCGGGTAGGCCGGGTTGTGGCGCGGGTCGGACGAGACGGGATCGGCTGTGCATGCCGAAACCTGCGGCAGCGCAGTCGGTCCGGTTGCTGGCGCTCCGGACTGCGGCCGGACGAACGGTCCGACTTCTCCCGCCTCCGCCTGCGGGAGCGAGGTCGAGTCGCCGGAGGAGCGGCCCGCCAGCCGGCTGCGCCCTCGGCCCGCCGAGTCACCCGCCAGCGGTGCGGCGCTCTGCCTCGCCCCCCTTGCCGCGACCTGCGGCAGCGACACCGAACGGTTCGCAGGGAGGCCCGCCCTCGCGCCGCCTGGGGCGTGGCCGCTCGAATTCGGGACGCCCGGGGCAAGGCCCGAACTCGAGCCGTGGGAGGCATCGCCCTCCCCTGGGGCGCTGGTCGAGTCGCGCGATGAGTTGTCCTCCATCGAAGCGGTCGCGAAGCTGCGCAAGGCGTTGCCCGGCATCGGGTCACGCGGTGTGCCGCCCGTAAGCGTGAGGTTCGGGACGTCCGACGAGGTCCGCGAGTCGAAATCGCGAGCGGCCATGTCGCGGAGCCGAGCGCGGAGGAGCTCAGCGAGCTCCCGGTCGCGGTCATCGAACGGTTCGGAATCGACCTGACCGGCGGCCGACACGGCTGCGGTCGGCTCGGTCGATTCAGTCGAGGGTGCGGTGGAGTACGCGGCGGTGTCGGTGTTGAAGCCGCGCGAATGGCTGTTTTCAGGTACGCCGGAATAGCGTATCGTCGTAGACGACACAGAAGCTCCGTTTCTGTTGTTGGCCGCCCGGCGGGCCTGTGATTGGTAGTCGTGGACCACCGGGCGGCCTTTACATTCTGGCCTATCGATAAAGTCTGATGTGAGCTGGATGTTCCGTAACAAGCTCCGTTCGAGACGTAAGAACCTGGCTCGCTTTCGATTGCGCGAGAACTTGTCTCGATGATGACTCTTCAAAAACTTACGTGTCAACTTACGTGACAAAAGTGTCTAGAAGTTTCTTGAAAACGCTTGGGGGGCAAGGCCAAAGGCCTTGCCCCCAAGTTCGTGAGGGTCGTGAGCGTGGTTACACCTCGCTCAGCCACTCCAGTGCAAGCGTCTTCGCTTCAGCGAGGTACTGATCGAGCTGCGCGTAGACCCCAGGCGACTTGTGGACGATCATTCGGAGCGCCATCGTCTGATATCGGAGTTGCTCTTTGGCGGAGACTTCATCGAGCGACTGGTCTTCATCGTAGACCGCTCGGATCAGCACTTCCATCGCCAGCGAGCGGAAAGGTGGCTTCGCGGTGCGGTAGGCATTCGCCATCTCATCAACGAAGTCTTTGATCGCGACGAGGCCGTGATCCTCCTCGAAGAGTGCATCCACGAGCTCGGTAAACACAGCCGCGATGTAGACGACGTACTCGCGCTCGTCTTCGTCTGGCATCTGCTCGATCAGCTCACGCGCGTTCGCGCCTTCGCCGAGCGCAAGCGCCTTGGCGATCTTCTGAAACAGTTCGTAGTTAGCCATTTTCCTTCTTCCGAGACAGGCGAGTTGCCGCTTCAAAGGCGAACGCCGCGATCACGATCGTAGAGCTGAGCAAGTCACCGGCTTTGATGCCTTCGGCCTCGACGCGGCTGACAAAGACAGGTGGCTGGCCAGTTGGCACCTCGACGATAGCTTGTGCCTGGGAGCCCCAGGGATCGAAGTCGTCCTCGATGTCGAAGGTGAACTCGCCCGCCGCCTGCTTCGTGGTACCGGCAAGTTCGTCGGTATTGCGGACCGCAGATCGACCGAAGCGGCTCAGCGCACCTCGCCTACGGTCGGCGTTGGCATTTTCGTGCTCCTTCTGGAAGGGGCCGATGGAGGGATCGACTCCGGACAGCTCCTCACCGGTCGGGACCGGATCATCTCTGAGATGCCTTGGGATGGCATCAAGCCCGGCCTTCGGGGCGCCATCGGCATCGATCCGCGTCAGCGGCACGACCGCCCCAGACCCGGGGGCTCCCGGTCCCATGTTGCCCTGGATGGCCGACATGACCATGAAGTGCGCCTTCGTCAAGGCCCCCTCAAGTGCAGCCCGAAGCGACTCCGCCTCCTCGACCTCATCGACAACCTTCCGCATCCTCGCGGCGCTGCCTTCAAGCCCAAGGCCGATCATCGCTGTGATCGTGTGCTCCGCCTGTCCCTTAGACGAATTGATCGGCCCCGCGACCTCCGCCGCCGCCGCACGATCAGCCTCGATCTTGGCGGCCAGGTCATTCAGACTTCCCACGACCGGTCCCTACTGTCCCGTGGCAGCCGCGGCCGAAGTCATCGCCTCGCTCAACTTGTTCTGCAGTGCGGCTGCGAACGCATCGCACGCCGCGAGCTGATCCTTCACCGCGCCGAGTGCCGCCGCCTTGCCCTGAAGACCAATCTCCTGCAACTGTTTCAGCATCTCCTCGGCCATGGCGGTCGTGCCATGGATCTGACCTTGCAAGTCGGTCACCGCGTTCGAGTTCGCGCTGAGCGAGGAGATCACTTCGTCAATGCTCGACATGGAGGTCCGCCGTCCTCATTCGGGTTGGGGTGCAAGAGGATCGCGCAGCACCGGAAGAACCCTGCGCAACCGCCGCCGCGCGCCACGTTACCCGAACCAGGCCAACCCTGCATGACACGAAAACCGGTCCGGTCAAGCGGAACGCGGCGATTCCTTCTCCGAGGTTCCGCCAAAGAGCCCTTCCACCCAGCCAGGCGGGAGCTTCAAACACTCTGCGATGCGATCCCCGAGACGGGGATTTGGAATTAGCCGCACGGGATAACCCTGGAAGTCGGCGGTCTCGATCTCCCCACCGACATATCTCGCGCCGCTCAGGTCAACCTTCCCGCTGGAGAACTTCGCCGAGTCGAAATCGACATGGCCGCCGGAGAACTTCGCTTCGTTGAAATAAACCTGGCTGCCCGAGAACAACGTCGAGATAAAACGGATAACCCCGCCGGAGAACTGCGTCTTGTAGAAGCTGATCTGGCCGCCCGTGCACTCCGCCGCGTAGAAGCTGACTTTGCCACCGGCGAGTTCCGCCTCATTGAAGCTGATCCGGCCGCCGGCGAACACCGCCGCGTTGAATTTGGCATGGCCGCCGTAGAACTTCGCCTCGCTGAATCTGACCCGGCCGTCAGAAAAGACCGCCTCATCGAAGGCAAGCTGTCCGCCTGTCATGACGAGGCCGTTAAAGTCGAGTAGACCGGTCCTGTGAACGATCTTTCTAAAGGACATCACTCCTCCGGTAACCAGAATGCCTGAGAAGTCCGCATCATCGAAGTATGCCTTCGTGAAGTCGAAGTCGCAGCTGTGCCAAGTTCGACCAGCCATTGGTGCTTCCCTCAACCGCGCCCGGATGGCACTGATGATGGTCTCCCGAACCTGCGCCTCCTGGCTCCGTGCGCGCTCCTCGGCTCGATGTTCAGCCCGTTCGGCACTATCAGCCCCTTCCGGCGGCGGCTCGCCGGTCGGAGGGTCGAAGGGCATGCGCAGATACGCACACAAGACATTGATGCAGGTCTGCCGACCCTGGTCCCAGTCGTCGGCAAGCCCCGCCATCGCATAGACCCCAGCCAACCGGTTCGCGGCCTGCTCAGCCGACAGCTGCTCCGACGCACTCTTGAACCGCTCGTTGAAGACCTTGCTCTCCTCGCGAGCTTCCGCGCGCTCGACCCGGACCTCCGCAGCCTCGTTCAACCCCTGCCTGCGATAAGCAATGACCAGTGCGAAGACACCACCGATCCCGGCAATGATGTACAGGATCAGCCGGATGACCTCGACCTTCAGCTCATCCTTGAGCCCCGCAGCGAACACCCCCTGGAAAATCACCCAGAGCACGAAAACCGAAGCGACCGCGACCCCGAAGAACAGCGCAATGTGCAGCCACAATCGCAGCGGCAGCCATCGCTGCTCATCCCCGGTAATGAGGAACCGCAGCGGCCCCAGCTCACCTTGAAGCACCGCAACCAGATGAGTCCTGATCGGTGCCCGTTTCGGGCCGGCTCGATGTCGCCTCTTGGTACTTGGCCGGTCGTCCGCTCCGACCTCGGGAGGGGTGGTCATCCGCCAGTTCTATCAGAGTTCGGCCTGCTCAAGTGTCCGGGACGAACCGGGACAGGTTCCAGGTGGCTGGGTGCTTGACGGCCGCAACCGCGTTCGCGACGATTTCCCCAACCGTGTTGACTCCTTCGCCGAACGAGGTGCAGTGCAATGAAAGTCAAACCCGACGACCTCGAAGACGCGGGCGGCCACCTCAAATCCCTGGCTGATGCCTACGACGACCTCGTGCTCGATGTGGCCACGTCGACCCGGAACCGCGCCGACGCGTTCACCGGCAACGGGAGTTCCAAGGCGCTGATGGAAACGTTCGATGAGGCGTACGAGATCTTCTACACCTTCATCTACCAAACAGGCGTGAACATCCGGGCCATGGGATTGACCCTCGAAGACTTCGCCGAGAACCACCGGATGACCGACCGCGAGGTCGAGCGCTCGTTCGAAGAGCATGAAGAGGACATCGACGAGGTACGCAAGCGCGACCGCAAGGTCGGCCCGAGCCTGCCGCCCGCGCCCGAACGCAAGGACGACCCCGGCCCCTACAACCGAGGGGGCGTCAACTGATGGCGTTTCCCGCTGGAACACCCACACTGGAGCAGGTCAACGGCCTCTGGGAGCGGGCCAAGAACCAGATCGAGGTCCGCTACATCCTCGAAGCCTTCAACATGTGGATAGCCGACCAGGCAAAGCAAGGCCGCGCCGTCGATCGATGGGTGGAAGGCATCGCCATCGCCCGCATCCCCGCGAACTACGGAGAAGCCAACGCAGCGAGGCTCAAAGAGCAGGCGAAGCAGGCCGCCACGAAGACCATCGACGCCTTCGAAGCGCGCTACAGCCCCTATTTCGACAAGGGCCAGGAAGCGGCGCTCGGAGAGCTGTACTCGAAGTACACCGGCTACCGGGGGACCCTCGACCAACTCCATGAGAGCCGCGACATCAAGTGGGCCAAGCACTACACCGACGACTGGCGGGAGAAGGCGGCCGAACCCTTCCGGAAGGAGTTCATGGAGCCGTTGGAAGGCGCGATCACCCGCCACCGGGACATAGCGAAATACCTGGCCGGCGCGGTCTCGTTGGAGGCATGGGGGCAGGTGGCCATCCGGAAGTCGTTCGCCGAGCTGCCCCTGGCCGCCTGCGGCGGTGGCGTCACGAAGGAAAGGGCGGAAGAGCTCAAGAAGACCAAGGGAGCACTGGAGACGACTTCGGACGCGAGCGGCATCGTCGGGCTGGGACTGTTCGCCTTCCCGGCCGCGGGCCTCATCGTCGGCGGGATCGGGGTGGTCGCGTCGGCGCTGGCTGACTCGATCGAGCCCGTGGTCATCTCGCTGGAGCTTCCGGACACGACGAGCATGAGCTACACCGCCTGGGTGAAGCTCGTCCACGACGCGATCACCTCGCTGACGGACGGTCTCGACAAGGGCCGCGACGGCGCCGCGAAGGACCTTCGGAGCGAGATGATCGGTGCGATCAAGGACCTCGAGAACTGGGAGACCCTGCCGAGGCATTTCGTGCCGGGCGGCGAACTGCTCGACTGACCTCTTCAGACACAACCGTGGTGTGGTGGCCGTGCGGCGCCAGAGGTCGTCCCGTAAGCCTGCGAGGGTGAGGTTGTAGAGCCGGTCGGTCAGCGGTTCTTCTTGCGCGAAGCGACGGTGTGTTCTCGGCTGTGAACGTCTCGGGGCTTCGGGCCGAGTCCGATTGCAACGCAACAGGTGAGGCCGAGCGTAGAAGCTACTGTCGTCCAGTCACTTCGCTTTGTGGAGGAACCCCCGTTGAAGCTCATGCCCGCCCGCGCACTGGCGGTGCTGTCCCTGCTGCTCATGGCCGGGGCCTGCGCCGCCCCCCAGACGGGGACGTTCACGCCGGCGCCGATCGTCCCGGCGGTGTCGATGGACGCCGTGGAGGACCAGGACCCGACCGCTCCGTTCACGCTCTCCGTCGTGGACGGCATCCTCGAAGAGGTCAACGTCACCTCCGACCGCTCCGAGACCATCGAGGGCGCGTTCTCCGAGGACCTCACCTCGTGGACCTCTGAAGGCATCATGGACGCCGGGTCCACCCACACCGTGGTCGCGAAGGCCGTCAGCTCGGACGGCACCGTCACCGAGTTCGAGCAGCAGTTCACCACTCAGGCCCGCGAGAGCTCGGGCTTCGAGGTCGCCGACGTCACCCCGGTGGCCGAGGGCGAGGAGGTCGGCGTGGGCGCGCCGATCATCGTGACCTTCACCGAGGACGCCCCCGACCGCGCCGCTGTCGAGCGGCTGCTGGTCGTCGAGTCCGAGAAGGGCCACGAGGGCGCCTGGCGGTGGATCGACGACGACACGGTGATCTACCGCACCAAGGAGTACTGGGAGGGCCACCAGACGGTGACCTTCACCGCGGACTTCGAGGGCGAGTTCCTGGGCGACGACACGTGGGGCGGCGAGGACTACACCGCGCAGCTGAAGATCGGCGAGGCCAACATCTCCCGCGCCGACCTCGACTCCCACACCATGACCGTCGAGGTCGACGGCGAGGTCGCCAAGGAGATCCCGATCAGCGGCGGCTCCGGCGACGAGTGGGAGTACCACACCGCAACGGGCACCCACCTGGTGATGGAGAAGTTCGAGGACAAGACGATGGTCTCCCCCGGACGTCAAGAGGGCGATGAGGGCTACTACTCGACTGAGGTCAAGTGGGCCACCCGCATCAACGCCTCCGGTGAGTTCGTACATGGTGCGCCCTGGGCCGAGGAGGAGGGGCGACTCGGCAATTGGAACGGCTCGCACGGCTGCCTGAACGCGAGCCTCGCGGACGCCGAATGGTTCTTCCACATGGCGCAGCGCGGCGACCCGGTCGAGATCACCGGCTCGCCGCGCCCGATGCCGTGGGACAACGGCTGGGGCTACTGGGTGATGTCCTACGACGAGTGGAAGGAAGGCTCGGCCCTCTAGTACTCCAGTGAGAGTTCCGGGTTTGAGCTGCGGGGATGCAGACGCTGGACGCGGAACGGCCGACGTGAGCATTGTTGTTGGGACGCAACTGAAGATCGCGACGACCGTGGAGACGAGAGCAGACGTGGGTTGCCTGCGGTCGGATCTGGACGCGCTGTGGACGCGCATCGCGACTTACGGGACATCGCTAGGATGCCGCGGTCGCGGCGGTTGCGAGGCAGATGATCATGCGGGCTGCTTCGCGGCGTGCGCTAGATGGTGCCGTCGGGTCGGATGTCGTAGGAGGTGACCACGGCGGAGCCGTAGCGCTGGTAGCTGATGCGTCTGCTGTCGACGCTGTTCAGGGCGGCGCAAGAGGGGCATCTGACCGCGGTCGAATGCTGGTACCGCACGCCGTCCTCCCATTCGTGCCGGCAGTTGCCGCAGCGCACGCAGACGATGAAGTTGTCGGTGCTGCCGTTGTCGATGGCGACGAAACCGGTCGCGCCGGTCATGACCCCGATGATGTCGCCCTGGTGTTCGGCAGCGGTGACGTCCCGTTGCCAAGGGAGCAGGTTCTCCAGGTACAGGCCGTCGATGTCCTTGCCCCAGTGGCCGTTCGGGGTTTCAACCACGTAATAGGTCAGTTCGCGGGTCACGTTGATCTCGTCGCGAAGGTACTGCTTGGCCTTCTCGGTGTCGCTGCCGCGGAACACGTAGTAGGTGCCGCTGGCGTTGCGCAGAAGTCCGTACCCGGGCTCCAGCCCGGCCGCGGCCTGCTTCGCCTTGGCCGCTTCGGCGTCGGCGCGGGTCGCGAAGACGATCGGCCCGGCGTCGCGGGAGCGACGCTTCTTGAACCAGCCCATGTGCTCTCCTCGGGAGGGATCTGCCAGGTGGTTCGAAGCTAGCCGGGGATCCTCGGGAGGGGTCCCGGGGACTTAGTCGCGAGGGTCGGCGCCTCTGAACCAGAGGGCGTTCTCGGTGCGCAGCAAGGCGAGAGGGATCAGAGCGGCGAGGAACGCGATGGCCGCCAGGGTGTCGGCGGCAGGGACCCACCAGGGGAGGGTTTCGAGCATCCTGTCCAGGATGACGACCGTGCTCTCGCGTCCCGCGGTGCGCATCCGGAGCCAGAGCACCGGCTGCCCCGCGCACCCGAGCGCCGCCCACACGGCGGCGAAGAGGGCGAGCCGGAACGATCGACGTCGGCCCTCGCCGACACTCTTTGCGGCGCAAATGAACAGAACGGCGGCAATCCCGAAGCCGAGCGCCGCCAGGACCGCGGCGATCTCGAGGAGGAACGGCACCGATTCGAGCAGGTCGGGGTCGGTGTTCTCGATCCTGGCGGCGCGGTACTGCGCGTCGCGGCCAGTTCTCATGAAGGTGCCGAGCCCGGCCACCTTGAGGGCGAAGGCCGCGGCGAACGCGATCGCGACCATCCACAGTACCGTGACGGCCTGGCCGACTTCGGGCGGTCGATCGGGCTTTCGCATGACTGCGGTGGTCACGTAGCGCCCCCGGGGGCCATGGTTCAGTGCGGCGAACCGAGCGGACGGACGGCGGTGAGGCCGTTGGATTCCGGACAGTCTAGGGACGGATGTCAAGTCGGAAGCGGCGGCCGGGCGCTTGGCGACACGCGGTAGCTTCATTGCACCACCGAGCTAAGGAGTCTGGACCACTATGGCCGGAGCGCTGTCACGCCGCAACCTCTTCAAGATCGGCGGAGGTGCGGCCGCTGCGGGAGTCGGCGCTTCTCTCGCCGCGCCGGCGCGGGCACAGGAGGCCACATGGCAGTCCGAGCTCGTGACCATCGGCGCGGACGGGATGCTGAACTACCACTTGGAGAAGGTCAGCGAGAAGAAGATCCCGAACTTCAGCTGGGCGGGCTACCGCAACGGCGAGAGGCTGATTCCGGACGTCAGGGAGGTCCCGGCGCGTCCCACGGACGTCCCGATCGTCAAGAAGATAGGTCCCGTCTCCGGCGACAACACCGCGCACCTGCAGGCGGCCCTCGACGAGGTGGGCGCGATGCCGATGCAGGAGAACGGCTTCCGCGGCGCGCTGCTGCTGAAGCCGGGCGTGTACGAGGTCGCGGAGACCGTCTACATGGAGCGGAGCGGCGTGGTGCTCCGCGGTTCGAGCCGTTCGGCCGATCCCAGCGTCGGCACGATCATCCGATCGACCGCGACCGCAGGGGTTGATACGAAAGGCGGCGTCGAATGCCCCCTCTGGATCGGCGGCAAAGCCGGCGGCTGGGAAGCGGACGTGATCGACCCCGTCACCGGAGCGCCGGTGCCGGTGAAGGACACCGCCACTGACGTGACCTCCGAGGTCGTGCAGGCCGGTTCGCGGCGGCTCGCCCTCGCGTCGGTCGCGGACTTCAAGGTCGGCGACAACATCATCATCTGGCATCCCTGCACGCAGGAATGGATCGACAAGATCGGCGGTGGCGGCGGGGTGCCGTGGTCGCCCGGCGACGAACCGATCGCCTACAACCGGTACATCAAGGCGATCGACGCGGCCAAGAACGAGATCCTCATCTGCGCGCCCGTGTTCAACGACCTCGAGCGAGCGGTCGCGCAGTCCTATGTGTACGTGTGGAACCGGGTGGGCCTGGTGCGCAACGTGGGTGTGGAGAACCTGCGGGTCGACATGGTCCACCAGGGCTTGGAGGACGAAGACCACGCGGACAGCTGCATCGCCGTGATCCGCACCGAGGACGCGTGGGTGCGCGACGTCTCGACCCTGCATTTCAAGCACGCCGGGGTCATCGTGCGGCGGAGCACGCGCGTCACCGTCGAGAACGTGACGGCGCACCATCCGCGTTCGCGCATCGTGGGCAGGATGCGGTACAGCTTCAACGCCGGACACATGGCGCAGCTGGTGCTGTTCAAGGACCTCGAGACCTCGGAGGCCAGGCACGCGTTCGTCTCGGGCGGACAGGCCACCTCCTCGGGCAACGTCTGGACCCACTGCGTGGCCCGCGACGGGTGGGCCGAGTCGGGCGGCCACGCGCATTGGAGCCAGGGGCTGCTGTACGACAACGTCAAGGAGCTGTACAACCAGGGCGAGCACGACTGGGTGCTGAGCCTGCACAACCGCGCGACCGGCGGTATGAACCAAGACCAGGGCTGGTCGTCGGTGTACAGCGTCCTGTGGAACTGCACGGTGAGCAGCGGTTCGACCGCGTGCGTCCAACGTCCGCCGACCTCGCAGAACTTCGCCATCGGTATGAACGGCACCGTCAACGGCGTGAACCAGTTCCCGGGCAATCCGACCGGTTACATCTCGCCGAAGAGCGGGCCCGGTCTGGAACCCGCTTCGCTGTACCGCGCCCAGCTTGAGAACCGGGTGGGGATCAGCATCGACTTCTGAGCCCGGCGCTCAACGCCGCGGCCGACCGCAGCGGGCGGCCCGTCCAGATGGCCGGGCCGCCCGCTCAGCAGGTAGAGCCGGTCAGGCGGCCGGGCCGTTGACCGGGCCGTGCGCGAGATGAACGCTCTTCGCGCCGCCGCGCATTCGGATGCGGCGCGCCAGGGCGACCGCGTGCTTCACGTCGGTGGCGAGGAAGAGGACCGTGGGGCCCGACCCGGAGACGTGCGCGGCGAGCGCGCCCTCCTCAAGGCCGCCGTGCATGAGCGAGGCGAGCTGCGGGCGGAGGCTCACGGCGGCGGCCTCCATGTCGTTGATGAGCAGGCGCGCGAGGTCGTCGGCGCTCGCGCCGGACTCGAAGGCCCGCACGAGGGGGGCCACATCGGAGGAGTAGCGGCCGATGCCGTCCTCGCGGAGGCGGTCCACTTCCTTGTAGCACTCAGGGGTGGAGATCTGGGTGTCCGTGGTGGCGACGACCCAGTGCCAGGTGCCCTTGGCGTCCACAGGAGTCAGTTTCTCGCCGCGGCCGCTGCCGATCGCGGTG
This sequence comes from Glycomyces niveus, assembly GCF_017592475.1. GTDB lineage: Bacteria > Actinomycetota > Actinomycetes > Mycobacteriales > Micromonosporaceae > Glycomyces > Glycomyces niveus. The sequence goes on from NZ_JAGFNP010000010.1 coordinate 224,111, forward strand.
CCGCCCTTGAGGCAGAACGGCACGTCGGAACCGAGGCCCGCGGCGAGGCGCTCGAGTTCGGCGTCGCCGATCTCGACCTCCCACAGGCGCGCGCAGGCGATGAGCGCCCCCGCGGCGTCGGCCGAGCCGCCCGCGAGGCCGCCGGCGACGGGGATGCGCTTGTTCAAGTGCAGCTTGACGTCGGGTTCGATCCCCGCGTACAGGGCGATGAGCTTGGCGGCCTTGTGGGCGAGATTGGCCTCGCCGGTGGGCAGGGTGCCCGCGCCCTCGCCGGAGATGGTGATCTCGATGCCGGGCTCGCCGCGCCGCTCGGCGGTCACGGTGTCGTGCAGGCTGATCGCCTGGTACACAGTGGAGAGGGCGTGGTAGCCGTCCGCGCGGGCGTCGCCGACGCCGAGGTGCGGGTTGATCTTGGCGGGCACGTCGACGCTGATCGAAGCGCCAGGCTGGGCGGGCGCGGTCTGTCCGGTCATGAGGCCTCCTGAGACGGTGCGGTCTCGCCCAGAGCCTCCTTGGCGTCGGCGAGGGCGATGAACTCCGCTATGTCCAACGATTCACCCCGCCTGGTGGGTTCGATCCCCGCCCGTTCGAGCACGGCGTCCACGTCGGCGCCCGCCCAGGCCTTGAGGGACTGGCGCAGCATCTTGCGGCGCTGGTTGAACGCGGCGTCCACGGCGCCGAAGACCTCGACCCGGTTGGCCTCCGGGCTCTCGATGCGCTCGAAGGCGACGAGCCCGCTCGCGACGTTGGGGACCGGCCAGAACACGTTGGGCGAGACCGACCCGGCGCGCCGGGCCTTCGCGTACCAGGCCATCTTGATGCTGGGCGCGCCGTAGATCTTGGAGCCGGGCCCGGCGGTGAGCCGGTCGCCGACCTCGGCCTGGACCATGACGAGGCCCTTCTGGAGGCTCGGGAAGGTCTCCAGGGCGTGCAGGACCACGGGCACCGCCACGTTGTACGGCAGGTTCGCGACGAGCGCGGTGGGAGGCTCGGGCATCTGCTCGGGCTTGATGCGGGCGGCGTCGGTCTCCACGACGGTGAGCCGCTCGTGCTCCTCGGGCGCGCGGTGCTCCACCGTGGTCGGGAGGGCGAGGGCGAGCTTCGGGTCGATCTCGACGGCGATCACGCGGCGGGCGATCTCGATGAGCGCCAAGGTGAGCGAGCCGAGTCCGGGGCCGACCTCCATGACGACGTCGTCGGCGTCGAGCTTGGCGACGTTCGCGATGCGGCGCACCGTGTTGGCGTCGACGACGAAGTTCTGGCCCCACTTCTTCGTCGGCGTGATCTGCAGACCGCGCGACAGGGAGCGGATGTCGCCCGAGGTCAGCAGGCGCGCCATCAGCCCTGGCCCCCGGCGAGGAGCGGTTCGAGGACGAGCCCGGGGTAGTCGTTCACGATCGTCTGGATGCGGTACTTGTTCGGCAGCGCCACCAGGAACGCGCCGTCCCTCGGACGGGTGAACACCTCGACGCCGGGGGCAGTGCGCAGGCGCTGCGCGCCTTCGGCGTCGGTGAGGCGCGCGAGCTGGAACGGCAGGTGGTCGATCGTCGCCGGGACGTCGAACTCCGCCTGCAGGCGCGCGACCGTGACCTCGAACTGGAGGGGCCCGACGGCGGCCAGGACGGGCGTGGCCTCGCCGCGCCGCTCGGAGTAGAGGACCTGCACCACGCCCTCGGCGTCGAGCTGCGCGATGCCGCGCCGGAAGCGCTTGGCCTTCGACGTGTCGTGCATCTGCAGCGCCCCGAAGTGCTCGGGCGCGAACGCCGGCAGCGGCGGGTACTCGACGGCCTTGCCCGCGTAGATCGTGTCGCCCACCGAGAGGCCGGTGGCGTTGACCAGGCCCACGATGTCGCCCGGCCAGGCCTCGTCGACGGTGTCGCGGGCCGAGCCGAACAGGGTCTGGGCGTACTTGGTGGACATGGTGCGCTTGCCCTGCGCCTGCGTGACCTGCATGCCGCGCTCGAAGCGGCCCGAGCAGACGCGGATGAAGGCGAGCTGGTCGCGGTGGGAGGCGTTCATGTTCGCCTGCGACTTGAAGACGAACCCGGAGAAGCCCTCCTCCAGTTCGCGCGGCTGGCCCTTGGCGTCCTCGCGGGAGAACGGCGACGGCGCGATGTCCACGAGCAGGTCGAGGAGCTGCCCGACGCCGAAGTGGACGAGGGCCGCGCCGAACAGGGTCGGGGTGGTCTGCCCGGCCTCGAACGTCTTCGGGTCGAAGTCCGCCTCGACCTCCGACAGGAGCTCCGACTCCTCTTGCGCGCGTTCGTAATCAGGCCCGAACTGGGCCATCGCGGCGGCCTCGTCGAGGAACTCGGCCGTGGCGAGCTGCTGCCCGCCCGGGGAGCGCTCGTACCGGACCATGCCCGGGACCTGCGGCCCCGCGGCCCGGCGTCCCGCCGCCTCGGCGCCGAACCCGACGCGCTCGATGACGCCGCGGAACTCGCCGCCCACGCCCACCGGCCAGGTGACGGGCGTCGGCTTGATGCCGATGCGCGTCTCGATCTCCTCGATGAGCTCGAGGGCGTCCTTCGCCGGGCGGTCCCACTTGTTGATGAACGTGATCACCGGGATGCGCCGGGCCCGGCACACCTCGAACAGCTTCAGGGTCTGCGGCTCGAGGCCCTTCGCGGCGTCGAGGAGCATCACGGCCGCGTCGACGGCGGTGAGGACCCGGTAGGTGTCCTCGGAGAAGTCGGCGTGGCCGGGGGTGTCGAGGAGGTTCACGACGCAGCCGCGGTACTCGAACTGCAGCGCCGCCGAGGTGATCGAGATGCCGCGGTCCTGCTCCATCGACATCCAGTCGGAGACCACGCCCTTGCGGTCGCCCTTGCCGTGGACGGCGCCGGCCGACGAGATCGCCCGCCCGTACAGGGCCAGGGCCTCGGTGATCGTCGACTTGCCGGCGTCGGGGTGCGAGATCACCGCGAAGGTGCGGCGGCGCGCGGCCTCGGCCGCGATGTGGCTGGACATGGATTCCTCAAGGTATAAGTGCGTTGCGGGCCCGACCCTCAACGATAGCTGTGCGCAACGACACCGCCGCTGAGCCCGCGCTGGGGCCGGTTCTTGTCGGACCCCCGCGCAATGCTGGGACCTACAGTGCCCCTCTGGGTGGGTGGGGGATGTGGATGGTAGTCGCGAAGGCGAGCCTATTTCGCGAGTTCCGCCTTCACGATCCCCGACACGACCTTGCCGTCCGCCCGGCCCGCGGTCTTCGGGCCGATCGCCTTCATGACCTTGCCCATGTCCTTCGGACCGGCGAAACCGCCCTCGGCGATCGCGTCCCGCACCAGCTGCGTGACTTCGGCCTCACTGAGCTCTTCGGGCAGGTACCGCTTGATCACGGCCTCCTCCGCCAGCTCCGCCTCCGCCGACTCCTCGCGGCCGCCCGCACGGAACCCCTCGGCCGCCTCCCGGCGCTGCTTGGCCTGCTTGACCAGGACCTTCACGACCTCGGCGTCATCGAGCTCGCGCGGGGACTTCCCCGCGACCTCCTCGTTCTTGATCGCCGTGAGCACCATCCGCAGGGTGCCCAGCGTCACCTTGTCCTGCGCCTTGAGGGCGGCTCGCATATCGGTTTCCAACTGGGTCTTTAGCTCGCTCATATCTCGACAATCTACCGTTGGGGTATGAAGATCAGCCGTGGACTAGCCGCAGCAGCCGGGATCGGGGTCGGCGCCGGGGCGCTGGCGCTCGCCTACGCGTCGCTCTATGAGCGCGTCCAGTACACGCTCCGCCATTTCGCGGTGCCTGCACTGCCCGAAGGCGCCGAGCCGATTCGGGTCCTGCACATCTCCGACCTACACATGACGCCCGGCCAGGTGCGCAAAGCGCACTGGGTCGCGTCCCTGGCCGCGCTCGACCCGGACCTGGTGCTGCTCACCGGCGACAACCTCGCCCACCCGGACGCGATCGACCTGGTCGAAAAGACCCTCCGGCCGCTGTTCCGCGCGCCGGGCGCGTTCGTGTTCGGCTCCAACGACTACTACGCGCCGGTGTTCAAGAACCCGCTGCAGTACTTCAACCCGAACCACGAGCACAAGTACGGGGCGCCGCTGCCCACCGAGGAGCTGCGCAAGGTCCTCGTCGACGGCGGGTGGCTCGACCTGAACAACGCCGCGGCCGACCAGCTCGTCTCCGGCCTCAACGTGCACTTCGCCGGCGTCGACGACCCGCACTTCGACCTCGACGACTACGAGCTCGTCTCCGGGCCCGTCCCGGCGAGCGCCGACCTGTCGATCGGCCTCACCCACTCGCCCGAGCCGCGCGTCCTCGACGAGTTCGCGCGCGACGGCTACGACTTCATCGCCGCCGGGCACACCCACGGCGGCCAGGTCTGCGTGCCCGGCTACGGGGCGCTCGTCACCAACTGCGGCATCGACCGCGAGCGCGTGAAGGGCCTCCACCCGTGGGAGGACACCTGGCTGCACGTCTCGGCCGGTCTGGGCACGAGCCCGTACGCGCCCGTCCGCTTCGCGTGCGCCCCGGAGGCCAGCCTCCTGACGTTCGTCCCGAAGGCCTTCTAGCGCCCGCGCTCCGGGCCCGGATGTGACCGAGCCCGGAGCGCCCCCACCCCGCTCAACGGGTGGTCGCGCCCTCGGGTAGCATTTCCAATCGACACGCACGCCCCGCGTGCGCCAAAATAGAACATCGGGTTGTGGCGCAGCTTGGTAGCGCACCTCGTTCGGGACGAGGGGGTCGCAGGTTCAAATCCTGTCAACCCGACCAGTGCTCAGGTCAAGGGTTTACCCTTGACCTGAGTTGTTTTTTCTTCGATCGCCTGATCAGGCGACACTCGGACTCGCGGGCGACCGCTTAGGGCCTGCGGCTCGAACATCAGCATCGATGCCCCCCGGCGCTCACTCTTGCCCGTAGGAGTGACCATGCCCGATCAATCCATCGGCACCCGACTGTGGCGGTTGATCGAAGTGAACTGGCGTGAACTCAGCACGGCTTGGAAAGCGGTCGTGATTGCTGGAGCCGCGATAGTGCTGATCTGCTGCTGCGGGATCATCGGATCCCTCGGGGGTGACCCCGGAACTGGGCCTCCCGTCGATTCGACGTCGGAGGCGGAGACTTCGCCAGTGAATGCGCCGGACCGGCCGACGGCCGGATGGCGCGAACCCACCCAGCCTCCGACTACGCAGTTCCCATCCCCATCCCCGTCTCCCACCCCGTCGCCGTCACCGTCCTCACCCCCGCCCCCGCCCACTACCGAAGACGACGACGTCTATTACGAGAATTGCGATGCGGCCCGGGCGGATGGTGCTGCCCCGTTGTACGAGGGGGACGCAGGCTATGCGCCCCACCTCGATGCCGATGGCGACGGTGTTGCTTGCGAGCCCTATGCAGGCAACGATGACGATGACGGCGGCAATGGCGGCGGCAACGGTGATTCGGATGCCTACTACGAGAATTGCGATGCGGCCCGGGCGGATGGCGCCGCGCCGCTCTTCGAAGGGGACCCCGGCTACGACGATCACCTTGACCGCGATGGCGACGGGGTCGCCTGCGAGAACTAGAAGACGTTCATCAGGGTGACGATGGAGGTGACGGCCGCGATGGCGCCGGCTATGGCGGCGAGGACGCGGCCGCTGAGGTCGGTCATGTCGCGGAGGCGGCGCTGGAAGCGGTATTCGGTGGCTTCGACCAGTTCGGGGCGGACTTCGCCGTGCTCGTCGAGGACGTCGGCCGCTCGAGCGAGGGCGGCGAGGGCGGCGCGGTCCCAAGGGGAGACGAGGACGGCGGCGGCGCGGAGGCCGACTTCGCGGACCTGGGGCGGGGGCGCGGCGGCGAAGGCCGCGCCGTTGAAGTCGCTGCGCTGGATGATGTCGGCGGCGGCGAGGAGGGTCATGGACGCCATGCGCGGGCCCTTGGTGTCGACATCGGTGAACCAGTCTTTGCGCAGGTAGCGCGCGGCGGCGGCGCGCAGGTAGCGGGGGAGTGAGGCGCGATAGGCGGCGACGAGACGGAAGTCGCGCTCGGCGTCGGCGAGCCGGGAGCCGTACAGATACTCGATGCGGCGCAGCGCCTCCCCGGCGGGGGCCTGGAGGCGCCCGAAGACGTACGAGGCGACGCCGACGATGACCGCGCCGGCCATGAGCATCGCGAAGCCGATGCCGTCCTGCTCGGCGCGGGTGTACGACGCGAGCACCGGGTTGGCGCTGTAGACGGCGCACGAGGCGATGGTCGCCGTGACGCCCACGGTCGTCGTGAAGAACCCGCGGCGGCTGATGAGGCCGGCCGCGCGGATCTGGTCCGCGACGTCGGCGGCGGCGGCGTGTCCGCCGATCGAGTCCAGTGTGGGCAGATGGAGGGCGCCGCGCTTGATCTTGGCCTCGGAGCGCTTGCCGCGCAGCATCATCAGCCAGACGACCGTGCCGGAGGTGATGGCGATCGCCGAGGCCGCATAGAACCACTTCCAGGACGGCCCGACGAGCGTGTACTCGACGGTGACCAGTTCGACGAGTGCGAAGGGCAGCACCGCGATCAGGAGCGTGGCGACGGCGACGAGGGTCCGGATCGCCCAGACGGCGAGGAGCCGCCCCGCGGGCGGGCGCTGCGTGTCCTCAGTGCCGGCCGGGAACATCGTCGAGGTGACGTGCAGGATGCCGATCTCGGCCAGGCGGTCGGCATAGGCGAGGATCAGCAGGACGTAGAGCTGGATGAGCACGCCCAGGCCGATGAGGGACACGTCCGCCACAGAGGGGTCCTTTCGCGAGAGCCGGTGCGGGGCAGTGCACCGGCGGGAGGGGCCTCCGAATCCTAATGGCTCCCAGCGCAGAGCGGGGACCGAGCGGCGAGGGGTGGAGAAAACTTCACCGTGAAGTCGGGCTCCAGCGGCAATGCGGGCGGGCGCGCGCGAATTTACTGTTTGGGGCATGGACATCTCAGCGGCGCCGCCGATCCCCTGGCGCAGAGCCCCCCGCGCGGCGGTGCGGGCCTTCGGGGCCGGATCGACCTGGCGCTCCCTCATGCACCTCGTCACGGGCGCCGTGCTCGGCACGGCCGGCGGCGTGGTGATCTTCGTGCTCATCGCCACCGGTTTGGCCGGGCTCGTCTCGATCGTGCTGCCGATCATCGCCGCCGGGGCGCTGCTCGTGGTCAACGGCGCGCTCACGGCCGCGCAGCGCAGCCGCCACACCGCGTTCCTCGGCACCGCATGGCCGGACGGGACGGCCGCGCAGCCGGTGACGTTCGCGCCGCGCGCCCTCCTCGCCCTGGTGAGGAACCCGCGCACGTGGCGACAGCTCTCGTACCACCTGATCGCCGGGGCCGGCGCCTCCTTCGCGGCGCTGCTCGCGATCGCCGCTTGGACGACGGGCCCGATGATGGTCCTCGCGCCGGTCCTCGGCGTCGGCTCGGGTCTGGGCGCGATGCACTGGATCCTCTGCGGTGCAGGCATCATCGTGACGATCGCCGCGCCCTGGATCACCCAGGGCCTGGCCGCCCTCGACGGGCTGCTCGCGCGGCTCCTCCTGGGCACCAGCCGGACCGAGGCGCTCGAGATGCGCGTGACCGACCTCGCCGCCAGCCGAGACTCCACTGTAGATGCAGCGGACGCGGAGCGTCGCCGCATCGAACGGGACCTCCACGACGGCGCGCAGCAGCGGCTCACCTCCCTCGCCATGAACCTCGGCATCGCCCGCGCCACCCTCACCGACCTCCCCGAAGAAGGCACCCGCGCCATCGCCGAAGCCCACGAGGAGGCCAAGCAGGTCCTCACCGACCTGCGCGACCTCGTGCGCGGCCTCCACCCGGCCGTGCTCGAAGACCGCGGCCTCGACGCCGCTCTCTCGGCGGTCGCCGCCCGCTCGCCCGTCCCGGTCCGCCTGCGCGTCGACATGGACCGGCGCGTCGCCCGCGATGTGGAGGCCGTCGCCTACTTCGTGGTCTCCGAGGCATTGACTAATGTGGCCCGCCATTCGGGCGCCGAGCACGCCGCCGTCTCGATCTCCCTTGAGGACGGATGGCTGCATTTGAGGATCGCCGACGACGGCCGCGGGGGCGCCGATCCTCAGGGCGGCACCGGACTCCAGGGTCTCGCCGACCGGGTCCGCTCGGTCGACGGGACCTTCCGGATCACCAGCCCCCTCGGGGGACCCACCGTCATCGAAGCGGAGCTGCCATGCGTGTCGTGATCGCCGAAGACTCGGTCCTGCTGCGCGAGGGCCTGGCCCGGCTCCTCGAGATCGGTGGCATGGAGGTCATCGACACCGTGGGCGACGCCGAGGCGCTGCTCCGCTCGGTCGAACGCGACTGCCCCGACCTCGTCGTGGCCGATGTGCGGATGCCGCCCGATCAGAGCGACGAGGGCGTGCGGGCCGCGCTGGTCCTGCGCCGCCGGTACCCGGACCTGGCGGTCCTCATGCTCTCCCAGTACGTCGAGGAGCGGTACGCCGTCGAACTGCTCACCGGGCAGATGCGCGGCATCGGCTACCTGCTCAAGGACCGCGTCGCCGACGTCGCCGAGTTCCTCGACTCGCTGCGCCGCGTCGCCGCCGGCGGCACCGCGCTCGACCCCGAGGTCGTCTCACAGCTCCTGGTGCGCCGCAACGGCAGCGAACTCGACCGCCTCACCCCGCGCGAGCGGGAGGTCCTGTCGCACATGGCCGAAGGCCGTTCCAACGCCGGCATTGCCGCGGTCCTCGTGCTCAGCGAAGGCGCGGTCAGCAAGCACATCAACTCCATCTTCACGAAGCTCGGGCTCCCGCCCACCGACAGCGGCAACCGCCGCGTGCTCGCCATTCTCAAGTTCCTGCAAGGCAACACGAAGGACCGGTCATGATCGACACCCCCGAGAAGCAGACCACCGCCCCCACCCCGCCCGAACCGCAGCGCACCGCCCGCACCGTCTGGTGGATCGTCGGCGCCGCCTGCACCGGCCTCGTCCTCCTGTTCGGCATGGCCGTCGCCGGCGTCTGGATCTGGACCGTCGCCTCCCCCGAGGAGAGCGACAAGCGCACCGAGACGTACACGCAAGCGGTGTCGGGCGTCGACGCCGAAGTCGAGGTGGGCCACCTCGAGTTCACCGCCTCCGCCGACGGCACCCTCGTCGTCGACCGCGAGACCCGCTGGCACAGCGACGAACCCGCGACGAGCGAGTCCTGGAGCGGCGACGTCTTCAACGCCATGGGCGAGTGCGACGAGCGGTTCTTCATCGTCTGGGGCGGTGACGAGTGCGAGGTGAACTACGCGTTCGCCGTGCCCAGCGGCACCGCCGTCACGGCCGAGAACTCGGTCGGCGACGTCGTCCTCGACGGCGTCGACGGCGCGATCGACGTCGAGGCCAGCGTCGGCGAGATCGAGGGGGAGAACCTGCGCGCCACCAGCACTGCGGTCGAAGCGAGCGTCGGCTCCGTCAGGCTCGAGTACGCCGAGGTCCGCGGTGACATCACGGTCACCGCCGACACCGGCGACGTCGAGATCCTGGTCCCGAACGACGGCACCACCTACGACATCGAGTTCGAGGCCGGCGTCGGCAGCCAGGACATCGACATCGACACCAGCGCCTCGCAGGACGCCGACTACGTCATCACCGTGAACACCAGCGTCGGCGACCTCACCGTCCGCTACGCCGACTGACGCAGTCTCCTTTTCCGCCGTCCGCGACCGGTCTCCGGTCGCGGACGGCGGCGTCTTCGAGGGCTTTGCGGTGCAGACGCTTCGGGTCCGTCAGTGCGTTGTCAGCCGGGCGTCAGCGCAGGAGGCGAACGTATCGGCATGGCAGCGGCACCCGCCGCACACCCTTCACCGCAGGAGTCTCCGATGACCGCCAACCGCAACCGCCCCGCCGCCGTCACGATCGCCGCCGTGCTCCACTTCGCGATCGCCCTCGCATTCGCGTCGATCCCGCTCATCGGCCTCGTCTACGGCGCCGACGTGCAAGCCGCCGCCGAAGCCGAGGTCGCCCGCCAAGGCCAGGGCCCGGACCTTCTGGCCGCCAACGGCATCGCCTTCGACGAGCACGGCGTCGCCATCTGGGCGCCTTTCGCCATCGCCGCCGCGATCGCGCTCCTCGGTGTGATGATCATGGCGGGCAAGCGCATCAGCCGCGTCCTCGCCTTCATCGCCCTGCCGCTCGTGCTTGCCGGGAACGCACTCATCATGGCCGGCAACGCGACCGCCGCCGCGAAGGTCCAGGCGCTCTTCGACGCCTCGGGCGACGGGGCCGTTCGCGCCCTGGACGCGGCCGCGATCCTGGACGCCGCGGCCGCCGCCTACCCGGATTGGCTGCCGATCCTCGAAGGCGTCCGCTTCGCGGTCGTGACCGCCGGATGCGTCCTCGGCGTGGTGCTCCTGGCCGCTCGACCGGCCCGCGAGCACTTCCGGAAGGCCTGAACCGGCACGAGCGGCCCCGCGTCTGGCGCGGGGCCGCTGCCTGGTGCTGCTGTAACGTGCGGGCATGACCGAGCTGCTGCACCTGACCGAACCGGCCCTGTGGGAGGCCGCGCTCGCTGCGGGCGCGTACGAGGGCTCGACGCGCGGCCGGACCCTCATCGAGGAGGGGTTCATCCACTGCTCGCTGCCCGAGCAGCTCGACACCGTCGCGGCGCTCGTCTACGGCGACCACCCCGGGCCGCTCGTCGTCCTGGTCATCGACTCGGACCGGGTCGATGTGCCGATCCGCTACGAATCACCCGCACCCGGCGCGCCCGAGTACCCGCACCTGTACGGCCCGCTCGCGACGAGCGCGGTCGTCGCGGTGCGGCCCTGGCGCTGAGGGTCAGGCCAGCAGGGCGGCGACGGCGTCGCGCTCCAGCTTGGCACCGTCGTCGAACGCCTCCTGGAACGCCTTGTCGCCCAGCGCTTCGCGAGCGCGCTCGGGCGTGCGCAGCGCCGCGTCGTAGCCGCGCCCGTCGAGCTCACCGAGCAAATTGAAGGCGACCCCGAGGAGGCGCGCCGAACGCGCGGCGTCACCGTCCGCGAGCGCGATCGCCGCCGTCACGCAAGAGGCCATGGCCAAGTCGGCGTCGGCCGCGTGCTCCAGTTTCTGCAGCGCGAGCCCTGCGATGGCGCGCGGCGGCCGCTCGCCCTGGAGCAGGGCGATGAGGTCCCGGAACGTCGCGGCGAGCACCCGCATCCGGTCCTCCAGGACCGTCCCGCGCAGCGCCAGCTCGGCGGGGGTGAGCGCTTCGAGCGCCTCGCCGTGGCGGCCCTCGCAGACGAGGACTTGGACGCGGGACCACCACACGTACGCCTCGATGCGCGGGTCCCGGTCGGCCTCGGCCCGCGAGATGCCCTCTTCCAGTGCGTCCCAGGCACCTGCGATGTCGCCGTTGCGGGCGATCGCGACCGCGAGTTCGGCGTACGTCTCGGCCGCGTCGCCCGTGGTCCCGAGCTCGTCGAAGAGCCGCGCGGCCTCGGCGAGCGCCGCCTCCGAACCGGCGAGTTCGCCGCGCCGGGCCAGCTGCTCGGCCTTGACGCGCAGCGTGGACGCGAGGCCCCAGCGCTCGCCGAGGCCCGCGAACACCTGTTCGGCGCGGGCGACCTTCGCGATGCTCTCCGCGCCGGTGCCGATGCCGCTGCCCACGGCCGAGATCAGCAGGGCCGCACCGAGTTCCCACCCGTCGAGGTCCTCCTCGGGCACGGGCGCGGGGTCGGCGGCGAACGCGGGGCCCATGGACATGAGGAACCGGCCCGGGATGTCGCGTTCGAGCTTGCGGCCCAGTGCGATGCCCTGCCCGATCGCGATGGCTCCGGCCGCGAAGTCGCCGCGTTCGCTCGCGACCATGCCGGTGAGGATCAGTGCGGCTGGCCGCAGCCGCTCCGGCAGCTCGCCGTGGACGGACAGGACCGCGTCGGTCCAATGGTGCAGGTCGGTGCGCAGGCCGCGCAGATGCCAGTACCAGAACAGGACCGCGACCATGCGCAGACCGGTGTCGCTGTCGCCCTTGGCGACCGCGCGGCCGATGACGGCGAGGAGGTTGTCGTGCTCGGCGTTCAGGCGTGCGAGGGCTTCGAGCTGCCCAGCGGCGCGCAGTTCGGACTCCGACCGCTCGGTCAGCTCGAGGCAGTACCGGTCCATCGCCTCGTACTCGGCCTCGGCACCACCGCCGGCCTCCAGCCGCGCGAGCGCGTAGGACCGGACGGTCTCGAGCATCCGGTACCGCTCGCCGTCACGCTCCACAAGCGACTTGTCGATGAGCCCGGCAATCGCGTCGAGGTCAGCGACCCGGTCGAGCCCGACGCCCGCGGGATACGCGGCGATGCGCATCGCCAGGGCCCGTTCGGGATCGGACAGCAGGTCCCAGCTCCAGGCGATGACCGCCTCGAGGGTGCGGTGGCGGGCGGGCGCGTTCCGGTCGGTGCCGGCGAGGAGCGCGAACCGGTCGTCGAGCCGGGCGGCGATCTGCGCCGCGTCCAGTGCGCGCATTCGCGCGGCCGCCAGCTCGACGGCGAGCGGGAGCCCGTCGAGGCGGCGGCAGATCTCCACCACCGCATCGATATTGGCGGGGCTGAGCTTGAAATCGGGGCGCACGGCGGCGGCGCGCTCGGCGAAGAGCCGCACCGCCGGACTCGACTCCGGGTCCTCAGTAGAGAGTGACAGCGGGGGAATCGGATACAGGCGCTCGCCGCCGATCGCGAGCGCTTCGCGGCTGGTGGCGATGATCCGCAGGCCAGGGCAGGCGCCGAGGAGCCGGGCGGCGAGCTCGGCGACGGCGTCGACGCGGTGCTCGCAGTTGTCGAGGACGAGCAGCGTCTCCCTTCCCGAGAAGTACTCCTCGAGGCGCGACGCGGCGTCGTGCGCGGACGGCTCGAGCATGCCGGCCTCGCGGGCGCCGATGGCCCGCAGCACAGCGGGCGCCACATCGGCCCCGTCGGCGACAGAGGCGAGCTCGACCATCCAGACGTTTTGGGGCGCATCGCCTCCGGCGGCGATCCGGGACGCGGTCTCGACGACGAGACGGGTCTTGCCCGCGCCGCCCGGCCCGGTGACGGTGACGAGTCGGGAGGCCGCGGCCGCCGCGGTGAGGGCGTCAAGGTCAGTTTCGCGGCCGACGAAACTGGTGAGCTGCGCTTTCAGGTTGGTGCGCTGCTCGGTGCGCGCGGCCGGGGCGCTGCTCTGGCGGAGGATGTGCAGGTGGAGCTCGGCGAGTTCGGCGGAGGGGTCGGCCCCGAGTTCGTCGGCGAGGCGCTCGCGGGTGCGCTCGAACGCGTCGAGGGCTTCGGCGGGGCGGCCGGTCGTGTACAGGGCGCGCATGAGGAGGGCCTGCCAGCGCTCGTCGAGCGGGAGGGCGGCGGCGAAGGGCTCGAGTTCGGCGAGGACGTCGGTGCCGGTGGCGACCTCCAGGGCGAGGCGTTCGCGGGTGGTCTCGCTGCGCAAGCGCTCCAAGCGGATCGCATCGTTGCCGGCGAACCGCAGATGCCGGAGGTCGGCGAAAGCCGGTCCGCGCCATAGGCTCTCGGCCTCGCGGAGCGCGGCCAGGTCGCCGCTCCGGCGGCCGGTCTCGGAGAGCCGCTCGAATCGCGCCACGTCCACGTCGCCGGGCTCGACCGCGAGCCGGTAACCGACAGCGCCGCGCGTGAGCCGCTCGGCGCCGATCGCACGGCGGACGCGGGACACCAAGGCCTGCAAGGCGTTCGCGGACGGCGCGTCGTCCTCCCAGATGGCGTCGAGCAGCGCATCCGCACTGACCTCCCGGCCCGGCTCGAGCGCGAGTCGGGCGACAAGCGCCCGCAACCGCGCCCCGGTGAGCTCGACGGGCGCATCATCGGCATCGCGGATCTCGAACGGCCCGAGGAGCAGTACACGCATGTCCCCAAGTCTGCCCGGCCCGCGCATGTGCGGCTGCGGCAGTCCGACCCCGCGTGGCCGACCGGGCCACCGTCAGCCGATCCCGCGCCGCAGTTCGCACCGGGCGGGTCGGAAGCCGGGTTGGCGCGTTGTTGCCGCGCTGCCTCGCCGCCGTTGCAGCGTTCGAGGGCGTTTTCCGGGCAGGGACCGAGGCACTGGGGGCCGTGTTTCGGGCCCCCGGTCGAAACCCTGGCTCGGGGGTGCGACATTTTCGGGCGGTTGAAGGACCGGGGTGTCGCGGTTCACCGGCTGCGGGTCAGACGGCGGCGGTGGGGCGATGGCCCTACCGGGGAGCCGATCGCACCCGCGCAGGGGGCCGAGCCCTGCAGCCTCGCGGCCGGCTCTCGCGCCGCCCTCCCTCCTGTCCGACCCGGCTTTCGGTGCGCACGCCGGAAGTCCTCGCGCCTGGGAATCGAGCGCCCCCGAAATCCAAGGGTGGCCCCGGGGTACGACAAGACGGCGGGGGCCGGTCGGCGACGCCGACCGGCCCCCGCCGGGCTCTGGCTCGCCGCCAGAACGGGCGTGCGTTCCGCTCAAACCCGCCGGAATTGGCGTCCGGCCAGGTCGATCGCGGTGATCGCGCCGTGCTCGTCGCGGGCGAAGTAGCCGCGCTGGCCTTCGAGCGGGCCAGCGGTGACGATGTAGTCGTCGCCGTCCGCGGTGAGGAAGCCCATATGCGCGGGCTCGCAGTCGGCGGGCATCGCCTCGTCGGATGCGGCGCGCAGCTCGGGCTTGATGCGCGCGGCGAGCGTCAGGTGGTCGCCTTCGTCGACGATGCTCACCGTCATCATGTCCACCTCGTAGTCGCCCAGGAACTCGGCGGCGCGCCCGGCGTCGTGCGGGACCGGCTCGGGGTCGCGGTCGACCAGGCCGAGGTAGTGCTCGAGCGCCCAGCGGATGACCGCCTGGTTGCAAGGGGTGCCGCCCGGTTCGGCGTTGGTGGTCACCGCGATCGCGAAGTCGTGCCCGGGCACGACGATGAAGTCCGCGAACTGGCCGTGCGAGGAGCCCCCGTGGCCGAAGGTCGCCGCGCCGTCGATCTCGCGCAGGAACCAGCAGACGCCGAACCCGTCGCCGATAGAGCTGCCGCGCAGCTCGACGGTCTGGCGCCGCATCGCCTGCAGCGCTTCGGCGGAGACGATCCGTTCGCCGCTCTCGGTGCGGCCGTCCCCGAGATGGAACTTCGCCCACCGGACCAGGTCGCGGGCGCAGGACGCCCCGCCCCCGCCCGGGTTCTGGGCCCGGTGGAGCTTCCACTTCGGGGAGACGGTGGTGCCGTCCTCGGTGACGCTGTGGCCGAGCGAGAACTTGCGGGTCATCGCCTCGGCGGCGAAGAACGTGGTGTTCTCGAGCCCGAGCGGCTTGAACAGGAGGTCGGCGACGGCCTGCTCGTAGGTCTTGCCGGTGACGACCTCGATCACGCGGCCCAGGAGGTTGAACCCGGCCTGGCTGTACGAGGCCCGCTCGCGGGGGGCGCCGATGAGGGTCAGCTCGTCGAGGCGGTCCACGTAGGCGGCGAGGGCGTCGTCGCCGTCGCCGGTGTCGAGGAGCATCCAGGTGTCGAGCCCGGCGGTGTGGTTGAGCAGGTTGCCGATCGTGATCGCCGCGGCCGTGTGCTCGTCGGCGAGCCGCAGGTCGGGCAGGTAGCGGCGGACCGGAGCGTCGAAGTCGACCTTGCCCTGCTCGGCGAGGATCACGAGCGCGGTCGCGGTGAAGCTCTTGGTGGTCGAGCCGAGGGTGAAGATGGTGTCCTGGTCGATCGGGAGCGGGTTGGCGACGCTGGTGACGCCGTGGGACGCGTAGATCTCCCGGCCCTGGTGCCAGATCCCGACGGCGATGCCGGGCACCGCGTATTCGGCGGCGGACTTGGCGATGATGTCGTGGAGTTCATTGGTGCTCATGGTGGTTCCCTCCGGCTGCGGTTCCGGGAGAGGCCCGGAAGCGGTGTCGGAAGAACGATTGCCGGGCGCGCTGACACGGCACTGACGCGCCGTTGACAGAGCGCGGGACGTCGCCGTGCAGTGAAGGTCCTCACAGGTCAGTGCGCGGACACCGGAAAATGTCGTAACCCGCTCCTACGGTTGCGGAGGCAACTGAATAGCGCGCGCAACACCCCTCGGGTGCGGCGCGAGAACCGATTGGACGATGCGATGGCAGCGAAGGCATCAGACAGTTCACGGACCAAGGCCGGCCTCGAGATGATCACTCAGGCCCTGCCATTCGAGACCATCCCCGACGAGCCGCTACGAGCGCACTTCGCCCGGTGGCTCCTCAACTCCCTGGCGACGGCCGACCTACTTGGGCCGTTCCCAAGCCCGGAACCCGAGACACCACCACAAGCAAGCCTCGCCACAGCACGAGAACCGAGCCGAGCCGCAGGGATACCGACCTCGCTCCCGAAGGCTCCAGCGGCGGCTCTTCCCGAACCACCGCCGAGAACCGACGACCCTCCCTCTTACGAACCGCTGCCCCTGGAATGGCAAGGGCCGCCCGCACCGCCGAGGCCGCAGTTCGTGCGCCAGCGCGACGGCACGGTCTGGCTGACCAAGCCGATCCTGCGCACACGAGGCTGGACCGACGCCGCTGTCCGCGACTTCCTGCCCGAACCCGAAGGGCTCAAACCGAACCCGCGCTTCGCGTCCGCCGGCGCACCCATGCCGGTCTGGCGGCCCGCGACCGTCGCGGCGGCCGAGGCCACGGCTGAGTGGCAGGACTGGCTGGAGCGGTCACTGCGTCGAAGGCGCTCCACTCTCGAAGCGCTGGCCGAGACCGAAGACGAGGACTTCCGCGCTCGCCTGGACGCCGCCCGAGCCGCCATTGAGACCGCGACCGAGACACCGCCCGAGCCGGAGGGACCATCGCACCAGGTCGCGGAGGACCGGTGATCGACCCGATTGACTCAGCCGCCGAAGCCGTTCGCCATTGACCGGTTTCGACCATGCCAGGCTCCTCGAATCGCCTGTGCCAGAGCCGTTGATCTCCTAGGTTGGAGGGCGGCCTACATGGTCCGTGCCGATGCGGACCATTGGCGCAGTCGAGGAAGGAGACGGTCATGACCGATTTCGCATTCGCGGGGAAGGCCTTCGACATCCGCTTGGACAACGGGGTGATCTTCCACAACACCTATGCGGCGGAAGGTAACCGGCTGGTGTACGAGCAGATCGACGGTGCCGTGGAGGGCAGCTCGGAGGAGGTGAAGCTGTACGTCGCCGAGCTCTCGCCGCGGATGTACCTGGTGGGCTGGAACGAGCGCTCGGGCGCGGCCGTGACGCAGGTGCTGGATTTCAAGACGAAGCGGGTCACCGTGTTCCGGTCATTGGACGCCGGCGGCAGCAGGACCGGCGAGGTGCACTCGGGAACCTTCGAGGAGGTGAAGTAGGAGGGAGGTCGATATCGGTCGCGGCAGGGATGTGAGTCCGCGAGACGGGTGGTGGACGCGAACGGTCGATGGTTAGGATCGGTCGCCGCAACGCCGCAACGCCGCAACGCCGCAACGCCGCAACGCCGCAACGCCGATCAGGCCAGCTTGAAACCCGCCGCCGTCGCAAGCTCCCCGGCGATCTCGACCGCTTGGTCCGCGGTGATGAGCGCCCCGCGCAGACTCATCAGACCGGTGATGCCCGACAGCTCGGCGCGGCGCAGGTCGCAGCCCTTGGCGTTGCCGACCCGCGAGAAGTCCGCACCGGGGAAGGCGCAGTCGATGAACACGGCCTTCGAGAGGTCGCCGAGGAACGTCGCGTTCATGAACCGGCACCGCTCGAAGACCACCGGCCCCTTCGCCGTCCCGATCGAGATGCCCGCGAAATCCGCCCGGCAGTCGGCGATGTAGACGTCCTGGGCCAGCGCGAACTGCGCCTGCCAGCCCACCAGTTGGCTGTCGGTGATCTCCAGCCGCCGCGCGGTCGTCCGCTCCCAGCGGCCGTTGGCCAGCACCGAACGCTCGACGGTCACGTCCACGATCTCGAAAGGAGCGAGCGCGGTCCCCGAGAAGTCCACCCCGCGCAGCAGCGACTGGTCCAGGCTGCCGTCGCCCTGCCCGCCCGTCCACTCCAGGCCGTCGATCAGGCGCTCGCTGAGTTCGAAGTCCGGCTCGGGCTCCTCGTCGAAGGGCCGCAGCCGCTCCTGTTCCCACAGCGGCTTTCGCATGGAACGCTTGTCGTCGATCTTCCTGAACTTCACGGGGCCTCCAAGCTCGTGGCGAA
Source organism: Glycomyces niveus (assembly GCF_017592475.1). Taxonomy (GTDB): domain Bacteria; phylum Actinomycetota; class Actinomycetes; order Mycobacteriales; family Micromonosporaceae; genus Glycomyces; species Glycomyces niveus. The sequence continues at coordinate 242,108 of NZ_JAGFNP010000010.1, forward strand.
CCTCGGCAGGCTACGCGACCGCACCGACAATTCCGCGAACGCGATCGAGCAATAAGTGGCCTCCGTCGCGGTTCAGGCCGAGGCCGCAGGTCGGGGTCGAGCGGGCGGCGCGTGTCCGGTCCCACGCAGAAAATATTTGAACGTGTTCAATAAGCGGAGTACGATTGGGAGGGAAGGAGGAACCCCATGAAGATCGTCATCCCCGGCGGCACCGGTCATGTCGGCGCCGTCCTCGAACGCGGCCTCCTCGCCGCCGGCCACCGCCTCGTCGTGCTCACCCGCAGCCCCTCCCGCCCCCACCACCTCCACTGGGACGGCCGCACCCTCGGTCACTGGACCGAGGCCATCGACGGCGCCGATGCCGTCATCAACCTCGCCGGGCGCAGCGTCAGCTGCCGCTACACCCGCGAGAACCTCGCCGAGATGTTGGACTCGCGCGTCGACTCCACCCGCGTCCTCGGCGAGGCCATCGCCGCCGCCGAGCGCCCCCCGGCCGTGTGGCTCCAGATGAGCACCGCCACCATCTACGCCCACACCTTCGACCGCGCGAACGACGAGGCGACCGGCGTCATCGGCGGCAACGAACCCGACGTGCCCGTCTACTGGTCCAAGAGCATCGACATCGCCCAAGCCTGGGAACGCACCCTCGACGAGGCCGACACGCCGCACACCCGCAAGGTCGCCCTGCGCTCGGCGATGGTGATGAGCACCGACCGCGGCGCGGTCTTCGACGTCCTCTCCCGCATGGCCCTCCTCGGCCTCGGCGGCCCGGTCGCCGGTGGACGCCAGTTCGTGTCGTGGATCCACGAAGCGGACTTCACGCGGGCCGTCCAGTTCCTCATCGACCACGGCCTCTCCGGCCCGGTCAACCTCGCCGCCCCGCACCCGTTGCGGCAGAAGGACCTCATGCGCACCATCCGCCGCGCCTGGGGCGGGCACTTCGGGCTCCCCGCGACGAAGTGGATGGCCGAGCTCGGCGCGTTCGCGCTCCGCAGCGACACCGAGCTGCTGCTCAAGAGCCGCCGCGTCATCCCCGGCCGCCTCGAGGACGCCGGTTTCGAGTTCGAATACCCCGCATGGGAAGCCGCCGCCGACGACCTCGCCCGGCGCACGGCCGCCGAACGGAAGTGGCCGCTCCTGCGCCGTCCCGGTCTCAAAGCCGTGAGGGCCTTGACCGGCAGCTGAACCTGCCGACCGATCCGCGTCCCGGTCAGGGGCGCCACGCGAACGGGCGAGGGTGCGCTTCGACGAACGCCGCCACCGCCATCGCCGCCGCCACCGCCGCGGCGGTCCAGCACACCGCGCTGAACGACACCGCGTGCGCGAGCACCGACCCGAGCCCGGCCGCCACCAGGTACACCGCCCACACCCCGGCCTGCAGCCGCGCCTGCCGCAGGCCCCGGCGGCCGCCGGAGAGATTCGTGAACAGCGCGATGAGCGTCCCGGTCAGCACCGTCGTCGACACGCCCGCCAGACCGATGCGCGCCGCGTGGATGCTCTGCACGCCCATCGCGAAGGCCGCCAACGCGATCGACAGCGTGAACGACTGCGCGAGCCCGGCCAGCCCGAGCACCACGACCTCCGCGACCAGGAGCAGCGGCACCCCGAAGCTCGTCAGCACATGACGGCGCGTCGCGAACGAGGCGAGCACCGCGCCCAGCGAGAACCCGAGCAGCGACCACAACGGGCCGATAGGGGAGAGGCCGTCGTTCCGGCCGGTCAGTTCCCCCGACAGCGACACCGCGAGCAGCACCGCGTTGCCGGTCTGGTTCGCCACGAACTGCTGGCTCAGACTCAGGAACCCGGCGCCGTCGACCGCCCCCGCGATCGCGGTGAGCACGAGCGCGGTCCAGGCGTGCGCGTATGTGGGGGTCGCGGCTCTCATCGGGTCGCGCCGATCAGCTGCGGCAGTGAGGGTGCGGAGGGATCGACACGGTGCCACATGCGGCCCAGGCTAACCCCGGCCAAGGCGCCGCGCCGATCGAACCGCCGAAAGCCCGGCCCCGACCACCGCGCCTACTCGTTCGCGCGCCTGCTGCCCGCCGCGATGAGCACCACGGCACCGACCGCCGCCAGCGCGGCCGCGGCGAACATGAACGCCTGCGCGTCCCCGCCGGTGGTCGCGAGCTGGCCGCATTCGTACTCCGACCCATTCGGCCCGTCACCGCCGCCGTCCCGGTCATTGCCGCTATTTCCGTCACCGCTGCCGTTGCCGGCGCTGGCGCTGACCCCGTTACCGCCGCCGTCCCCGTCTTCGGCGCTTTCATCGTCACCGCCTCCATCCCCGTTGCCGCCGTCGGGACAGGTGGTCGAGTCGCCGTTCGCCGGCGTGTCCTCGGTCGTCGGCGCCTCAGTGGTGTCGTCGGTCGTAGGAGCCTCGGTCGTGTCGTCGGGACCGACGTCGTCGCTGCACGCGACCTCCGCCGCGAAAGGGAAGTGGTGGATTTCCCCGCCGTTCTCACCCACCTCGCCGAGGTGCGCGTTCCTGGCGATGATCTGGCCCTCGACGTTGGCGGGGCTGGTGTCGGCGTAGTCGGCGTCGGGCGCGAGGATCGAGCCCTCGACCGTGTCGCCGCCGACCAGGCTCAGCCGGGTCGCGTCCCTGAAGTTCCAGATGATGTACGGCGCTTGGCTGCCGCCGATGCCGGCCTGGGTCTTGACGGTCCAGTCCATCTCGCCGCCGGTCCCCGAAGTGTCCACGTTGACCACCAGCGGCGAGTCGGCGTCCGGCGGGTTGAGGAAGACCAGGTCCGACATATTGTTCAAGTCCTCGCCGGTCACGTTGAGGACGTTGGTGACGGGAGCTCCGGCCGTGCCGATCGCCAGTGAGATCCTGACCTGCCGGCCCGGCTGGACTCCGCCCTTCGGAATGAACGCGCCCTGGTCGTCCCGCATCTCGACCTCGGTCGCGTCGCACCCGTACAGCGCCTCCGCGTTCGACCGGAACTCCTCGAAGGCCGCGCCGAAGTCGATCGGCGAGGCCGGGCCCACCGACGAGAGCGGCTGCTGCCGGTTGAGCTCGACCCGCGGCACCGACTCGTACGCCGCGCCGTCCGCGACCACGCGCGTGTTGACCGAGGCGTTGTTCATGTCGGTGTTCCTCACGTCCACGCCCGTCAGGTCCCCGACCTTCGCGTAGTCGTGCACCTGGACCACCCAGCTGCCCGGGACCTGGCCGAAGTCGACCCGGCCGCCGACCACGAGGGCGCTCGGCACCGAGTCGCCCGGCGCGGTGAACGTGTTCGCGTCGTGGATGTTCACGTTGTACGACCCCGCCACAACGAGGTTCCCGCCCGTCGCGACGCCGCCCTCGGATTCGGTCGACGCGAGCAGCGTCTCGTCCTCCACGAACGAGTTGAACCCGAGTGCCGGCGTGAGCGGGTTGTACACGGTCGCGGCGTGGGCGGCGGGCAACGTACCGCCCGCTGCGATGGCGGCGGCGACGGCGGCCCCCGCAACTCCGGCGAGCGCGAAACGCCGAGTCTGCTTGCGAGTGACGTTCGTGGACGGTCGGTCAGGCATGGCGCTCCCCAGAGTCGTTCGTCGTCGGCCGTACCGGGGTCTCGAAGGAGCGTAACTACAGACCGACAACGCAGAGTGCGTGAAACACCCGAATCACCGGGAACGGTCCGGCCCCCGCAGAGCGGGCGCTTGCACCGAGTCTTGCGGCCCCGATCCCTGTTGTTGGAGGATTGACCTTGTGGGGCAAGAGAATCCAGTCCTCACACGACCAAGGAGGATGCACATGGACCACCCCAACGAGCGCCACGAGCGCGGACTGAAGACCCTCCAGCACCTCTCCGGCGAGGCCGAGCCGACCGTCGTCACCTCACTGGCCGACATCGCCCCCGAGCTGGGCCGGTTCATCGCCGAATTCGCGTACGGGGACGTCCTCACCCGTCCCGAACTCCACCTGCGCGACCGCGAGCTCGTCACCATCGGCGCGCTGGCGGCGCTGGGCAACGCCGACCCGCAGCTGCGCTTCCACATCAACGGCGCCCTCAACGCCGGCTGCACGAGGGTCGAGGTGATCGAAGCGCTCGTGCAGATCGCCGTCTACGCGGGCTTCCCCGCCGCCATCAACGCCGTCGAGGCCGCCCGGGAGGTCTTCGCCGCCCGCGATGCCGCGAGCTGAGCGCATGTGGAACGCGGCCGGGGCGCATCGTCGACGATGCGCC
>NZ_JAGFNP010000011.1:0-10335 GCF_017592475.1 Glycomyces niveus
CCACTGTTCTCGAATGGTCTGCCTGTTTTCGCTTGCCTGTTCGTACTTCAATGATGACAGGTGAGTGCATCGGTGTCATCACTCAAAGGAGTGAACATTCCATGAGGGACATTCATGGGCGGCGTCGAATCCTCTGCGGCGCAGGGTAATCAGGGCGAGTCGCGCGCTGCCTGGCGGCCGCACTGCACACCCAACCGTTCTCAGGCCTCTTTGTCGCTGCCCGCCTGAACCGCGTCCAAATCAGGCCTGGCAGCCGGAATAGCGCCCAAATCTGGTGCTGCCTCTTTGTCGCTGCCCGATTGAACCTTGCACCGATCTGAGCTCGTAGACGCTGTCGGGTCTCGCGGCCATAGTCAGGCCCGGCGCCACCTCGACGCCGAAGCTCGTACAGGAGGTCCCGCCGACCGAGTTCTTGATCTCGTTTCCCAGTGAGGCCGTGGCGCTCCCCGAAGCCGGGAGCTCTGGTGCGCGATCTGGTCGAGCTAGGCCGGGTCGATGCGAGCGCGGAGGAGGCAGAACACATTGCCCTCCGGGTCCTGGAGGACATGCCAGCTCTCTTCGCCGGTCTGGCCGATGTCGGCCGGCCTGGCACCCAAAGCGAGCAGGCGCTCGAGTTCGGCGTCCTGGTCGCGGTCGGTGGGGTTGATGTCGATATGCAGGGGGAGTTTCCAGGGCTTCGGATCCGTGCTGGGGCTGAGGATCAGCGTGGGCTGGAGGCCCCCGAACCCGACGCCGGGCGGGCCGATTTCGACGCCGCCGTCGGGCTCGTGGCCGAGTTCGACGTAGTCGAGGACGGCGCACCAGAACGCGGCGAGCCGTTCGGGGTCTTCGCAGTCGAGGATCAGCTCACTGATGCGGGATGCCATGCCCGCCAGTATACGAACGAGCCGGCGGGTGTTCGGGTGAAAGCGGAAGCCGTTGCTAGGCCGGGGCTTTCGCGAAGAGGGTGATGAGCAGGTCGAGTCGCTGCCGTTGCGCGTCCTCGGGGATGCGGCCGCTCTTGAGGAGTACGGCCATGCCGTGGAGGGAGCCCCAGATGAGTTCGGCGAGGGCGGCGTTGCGGTCGTTGTAGGGGCCGAAGGCGCTGACGAACTCGTTGAAGGCTTGGCGGAGCGGGGCGGGGGTCTCGGCGTGGGCGAACTTCACTTTGGTGGGCAGGGTGAACATGGCCTGGTAGGCGGCCGGGTGGGCGGCGGCGTAGTCGAGGTAGGCGGTGCAGACTGCGCGGATGGCGTCGGATTCGGGGGCGGCTTGGCGGGCTTCGTGCAGCTGCTCGGCCATCTCGGCGATGCACTCGACGGCGACGGCGTCGCGGATGGCCTCCATGTTGGCGAAGTGGCCGTAGAGGACCGGTTGGCTGTATTCGACGCGGTCGGCCAGCTTGCGGGTGGTGACCGCCTCCCATCCCTCGGCTTCGGCGAGTTCGCGGGCGGCGGTGATGATCAGCTGGTGTCGTTCGGCGCGTTGGCGTTCACGGCGTTCTGCGGCGGTCATCACAAGATTCTAGCACTGCTAGATTTTGAGGGTTGGATTGTGTATCGTTGGCAGTGGATCTAGCGTTGCTAGATTTCGCCTCTCTCGGAAGGACGCCCCATGCTTGCCATCGTCGCCTACTCCCTTGCCTCGCTCATCGGCCTTGCCGTGGTCGCCATGGGCGCCACCGGAATGCTCAAGCCGCAGTTCTACGCCGGCTTCGGCATTCCCGGCACGCCCGCCGATGACCCGGTTCTCAACTCCTGGCTGACGGTCAAGGGCGGGCGGGACTTCGGTTCCGGGGCCATGCTTCTGGTCGCAATCGCGCTCGGCACAAGCAGTGTCGCGGGCGGGGTCATGCTTGCCGCTGCAGTCATGCCCGTCTTCGACGGGCTGATCGTTGTGCGCGCGAAGGGGCCTCGTTCGGCCTCTTACGGGGTTCACTTCTCCACCGCAGCAGTGATGGTTGTCGTCGCGGCGTTGCTGTTCCTTGTTTGAGTTACGCCGAAGGCCGGCCCCGCTAGCGCGGGGCCGGCCTTCGGTTTGTCGTGGTTCAGTGGGTTCGGATCAGCAGGGTGCACCGGCCGGACCGCGGTAGTGGCACATAGACCCGGAGGCCTTGGACCGCATCGGTTCCCGACAAGTGCGTGTAGTCCTCGCCCGGGTGGTACCCCGGCCCCGCCAGGTTCGGGCCACGGTCGTCGATGCTCACCGTGATCCGGTGCTCGCCGACCCGGTACGCGAACTCGCCGCCGGGCGGCTCGAACCCGCCCGACGCCAGAGGCTTCACGCCCTCCAGCTCGCCGCTCTCGCGGAACGCCAGCTCGAGCACTTGCCGCACCCGGCCGGGGTTCGCCTCGATGCCAAGGCGCACTTCGCCTTCGCCCACATGCACGCGAGCTTCGGTCTCCAGCGCGACCACATCGGTCGGCCGATGCGGGAAGTCCATCGAGGCCGAGAACCGGCCGTCGTCCGTGAGCGGGTACTCGCCGTCCGCCCGCCGGTAGGCCTCGGGCAGCGGCTGGTAGTACGAGGCCGCGATCCGCTCCGTGAGGATGAACGAGTCGCCTTCGTACTCGAAGTCATCGGCCCGGAACGGCCCCATGCCGAAGAACTCCCGCGAGAGCCGCACCGAGTCCAGCACCGCCCCGCCCGCGAACACCCGCAGGAACGTCGGGTTGCTCGACAGGCCCGAGCGGATCCAGCCGTGCCCGGCATAGTCCGTGCCCCCGAACACCGTCACCGCGAATTCGCCGTCCCGCACCACCGCGAGACCCGACGAGTGGAACACCGTGCTCGCCGGTTCCGGCTTCTCGGCCTCCGGGAGCACCCCGGCCAGCGCCGGCTCCAGCAGGATCTCGGCCAGCGCGTCCGCCGGGTACGCGATCGGCGCTTCGAGGACGTGTTCGACGACCGCTGCGAAGTCCCCCCGGCCGCGTGCGATCGCGTACCGCCGGAACTGCATCAGGAACGGCGCCAACGGGATCGTGCCGAGCTGGTCCTGCCGCCGCGAGTGCACGGTCTCGACCGTGCCGTCGGGCAGGGTCGTGGCGGCGACCGCTTCGAGGTTGCGGCAGACCGCGTCGAGCAGTTCGGGCCGGTCCAGGGCCGTGCCGATCGCGGTCAGGGACGGGTTCGAGACGTGCAGGGAGTAGTTCGCGCTCCGCTCGGAGTACATGCCGTCCGGGGCGATGTCGATCCCCTCGGAAAGCCACTCGTCGACCCGCGCGACCAGCCGTTCGTCGGGCCAGTGCGTGTTGAGGCGCGCGAGCGCGGCGCTGAGCTCCCACCGGTGGTTCGGGGTGTGGACGCCGCCGAGCCGCAGTGGCCCGGCCGCCGCCGAGGCGATGGCCTCGAGGGCTCCGGCCAAGGGCCGCAGCGCGTCCGGGACCGCGTCGCCTTGGAGGAGCGCGTACGTGTCGCACAGGTCGTTGATGGTGAAGGCGGTGTCGGGCGGGGACGCGAGGTTCTCGCCGTCGAACAGGCCGTTGGCGCCCTGCATGCCGGCGAGGAACCCGACGAGTCGGTCGGTGGTGCGCGCGGCCTCGCCGGAGGCGTACAGGGCCGAGTCGCGGTGGACGGCGCAGGCCACGAGGGTCTTCGCGGCGGACATGACGGCCCGGTGGTGCGGCGAGCTCGAGAGGAGGCCGTCGACGCCGGCGAGCACGTCGCGCGCCCGCTCATCGGCCGCCGCCGTCACCGCCGCCAGGAACGCGGTGTCAGTCCTTGAGTCCGGCATTGATGTCCTCGTTCATGACGTACTTCTGGAACACGATGAAGATGAGCACGAGCGGCAGGATCGACATCACCGACGCGGCCAGCAGCAGCGGCCAGTCGATGTTCTCGGCGCCGACGATGGACCGCAGGGCGATCTGGAGCGTGAACTTGCGTTCGTCGCCCACGACGATGAGCGGCCAGATGTAGTCGTTCCAGCGCCACTGGAACGAGAAGATCGCCAGCGTCATGATGATCGGCCGCGACATGGGCAGCATGATCCGGAAGAAGATCCCGGTCTCGCGCGCCCCGTCGATGCGGGCGGCCTCGATGATGTCGTCGGGGATGGACACGAAGAACTGCCGGAACATGAACACGCCGGTGACGGTGAGGATCGAGGGCACGACCAGGCCCGCCATCGTGTCGTACATGCCGAGGTCGCGGATGACGAGGAACGTCGGCGAGAGGATGACCTCGGTGGGCAGCATCGTCGTGGCGAGCAGGCAGATGAAGAAGATCCGCACCCAGAGCTTGTCCTGGTACTTCGCGAGCGCGTACCCGCACATGGCGCTCGCGATGACCGTCAGGACGGTGGTCGTGAGCGCGACGGCGAGCGTGTTCGAGAAGTACAGCATGAAGTCGAACCGGTCCCACGCCTTCTCGAACCCGGCGACCGTGGGGTTCTCGGGGAGGATCGTGAGCGGGTACTGGAACAGCTCGGAGCCGGGTTTGAAGGCGCTGAGCAGGAACCAGACGAGCGGGAACGCGTACAGCGCGGCGAGCAGCCACATGAACGTCGTCATGGGGACGACGGCGCCGAGCTCTTTGGTCTTGCGCGCCTTGCGGTTCGCTTTGCGCGGTGCGGTGGTGAGGGCGCTCATGCGGATTGCCTCCGGTTGACGGCCATCTGCACCAGGGCGATGGTCAGCAGGATGAGCAGCAGGATCATGGAGACGGCGCTGGCGTAGCCGATGTCGGCGCGTTTGAAGCCGGTCTCGTAGATGTACTGGATGAGCATGACGTTCGAGGTGCCGGGACCGCCGCCGTTGAGCGCCTGGACCATCGCGAACTCCTTCATGGCCCCGAGCGAGGAGAGGAGGATGACGAGGAACGAGGTGGGTGCGATGGAGGGCAGCGTGATGTGGCGGAAGCGCTGCCAGGCGTTCGCGCCGTCGATCTCGGCGGCCTCGTAGTAGGCGCGCGGCACGTTCTTGAGGGCCGCGATGAAGATGAGCATGTTGAAGGCGGTGCCGCCCCAGGTGGCGGCGATGACGACGACCATGAGCGCGAGGTCGGGGTCGGTCTGCCAGGCGAGCGGGTCGGCGCCGAGTCGGGTGATGAGGTAGTTGACGAAGCCGAAGCTCTCGCCGAACATCCAGCGCCACACGACGCCCGCGACGATGGGGGAGATGAGCCAGGGGAAGAAGAAGACGACCTTCGCGAACGACTTGCCCTTGGTGTGGTTGGAGACCAGGAGCGCGGCGATCGAGAGCGACATGACGTACATGAGGGGCACGGACATGACCGCGAACAGCAGTGTGCGCGTGAGCGACTGGTAGAAGGTCGGGTCGGCGAAGAGCTTCTCGTAGTTGTCGAGGCCGATGAACTCGGGCGTGCCGAGGCCGGTGTAGTCGGTGAACGAGTAGATCAGGCCCAGGCTGCCGGGCCAGACGAAGAACACCAGGAACAGGACGATGCTGAGGCCGGACAGCACGAGCGGGGCGAGCCGGTACTGGGCGCGGCGGCCCCTGCCGGGCCGCTTGCGCGGCCCGGCGGGGGTGCGGGTTCGGATGGCGGTGGCCGTCAAGGGTTACTCGCAGACGATGTTCTCGTTGAGGCCGGCGATGATGTTGGCGATGGTGGTGGCCACGTCCTGGTCGCCGTTGGCGAGCTTGATCGCCTCGTCCTTGAGCGGGTCGGCGTCGCCGCCGGCGCTCTGGCCGGCGTATGCCATCTCCAGGTTGTTCCGCTCTTGGGCGCTCGACACCGGGTCCGAGGCCGCGATCTCCTCGTTGTACAGGTCGAAGCTGGCCTGCGAGGCGCCGTAGTCGATGTCGAGGCCTTGGACGACCGGCAGGAACCCGGAGATCTCGCAGATCTCGGTGTAGTTCTCGGCGGTGAAGAGCCAGTTGACGAAGTCGAGGGCGGTCTGGGACTTGTCGCCCTTGAACGCCACGATGTAGCCGCCGCCGAGGTTGGTCGCGCGGCGCGTCTGGGCGGGCATGAGCGCCGAGGCCCATTCGAAGTCGGCGATGTTGGCCTGGAAGTCGGCCACCTGCCACGATCCGGAGTAGTACGCGGCGACCTGGCCGCTCTTGAAGAGCGCGTTGGCGTCGTCGCCGGAGACCCACACGGAGCGGGGCATGACGTCGTCGTCGTTGATGTCCGCGAAGAACTGGAGCGCGGCGGTGGTGGCGGCTTCGTCGGTGGAGTACGTGCAGTCGTCGCCGAGCTCGAAGCCGTTGCTGCCGAACTGGTACATCATGGCGCGCAGGCGGTGCGAGGACGGGTCCATCACGAGCCCGTAGCGCGCTCCAGTCGCGGCCTTGACCTCCTTGACGGCGGCGATGAACTCGTCCCAGGTCCAGACCTGGTCGGGGGTGGTCGGGTAGGCGACCCCGGCCTGGTCGAACAGGGACTTGTTGACGTACAGGCCCACGGCGGTGAGGTCGGTGAGGAAGGTCGGGACCGCACCCTCCTGGTTCTCGGTGACCAGGTTCTCCATGATGCCGACGTCGCTCGCGATGTCGCCGAGGTCCTCCAGCTGGTTCATCCAGAGCGGGTCGAGGGCCTGGACCCGGGCGAGGTCGGGCAGGCCGTCGGCCTGGGCGGCGTTGCGCAGGCGGGTGTTGAAGTCGTCGTAGGGGATGTCGTCGATGTCGACGGTCACCCCGGTCTCTTCGAAGTACTTGTCGGCCATCTTCTGGAAGCCGCCGCCCTGGTTGGCGTCGCCCGAGAGCCAGAACTTGACGGTCTTCGCGTCGCCCTCGTCGTCGCCGCCGCCGATGAAGCCGCAGGCGCTGAGGGGCAGGGCCGCCGCACCGGCGGTGCCGGCGGTGAGGATGAGTCTTCTCTTCATTGAGCTCTCTCTTCAGGATGCGGGCCGGTGAGCGACCCGGTCGGGGTTCGGAGCGGGCGGTGGCGACGGCGCCGCACCCGCTGTCGCGCCGACCACGTGTGCCAAGTCACCCGGGTATGCGCTTGCCCGACCATAGCAGATGTTTCCTAACGCGCGACAGTAGCGCGCGTTAGGTGGTATTGAACTGCAACTTTTCCTTGAGCCTAGCGTCGCCTAGGCGGCTCCGGCCCCGCTCTTCGCATCCGCCTCGCGGGCTCTGTCGGCAGCGGGTTCAGGCTTGGCGGGCGACTCGTCGAACGCCTGGTCGGCGGCCTCGTCGGCGGCCTGCTTGAGGAGTTCGGCCGTGCGCTGGGCGCCGCGCTCGGCCGCATCGGACACGGCCGCGGAGAGGATGAGGGTGGAGCCGACGACGACGAGCGCGAGGCCGGCCGCGCCGCCGGAGACGAGGTAGGGCATCTGGCCGTCGACGTAGGCGAGCTCGGCCATGCCCATCCACGCGAAGGTGAGCACGACGCCCCCGGCCATCCAGAAGAGGAGGCCGAGGAAGCGGAGACGGGTTGCGGGGGAACCGGACACAGTCACTCCATTGTGGGCTAAGAGGGATTTTCAGTTTTCGCTACCGCGAGGTAACCGAATCTACCAATTCCTTGGTATCTTGTGACAGATGCCATAGCCCGTTTTCTCCCGAAGGGTGTTCGTACATGGTGAACCATCCCCCCGTACGCCGTTACCTCCTTACCGCATCGCTCGTAACCCTCGCCGCGACCGGATTCGCGGCGGCCCCCGTCCAAGCCGAGACCGCCTCGATCCTCGGCGCCGACAGCCCCGACGCCATCGCGGGCTCCTACCTCGTCGCCTTCGAGGACGGCGTCGACGCCGCCACCGTCGACGCGTTCGGCGGCGACGTCGAGCAGGTCTACGGCTCGGTCGACACCGTGCTCGCCTCGATGAGCGAGGCGGAGGCCGAACGGCTCGCCGCCGACCCCGACGTGGCCTACGTCGAGCAGAACCAGACCGTCGAGATCCAGGCGACCCAGGACGACCCGCCCTCGTGGGGCCTCGACCGGATCGACCAGTCCGGCCTGCCGCTCTCGGGCTCCTACACCTACCCCAACGCCGGTGAAGGCGTCACCGCCTACATCATCGACACCGGGATCTGGGCGAGCACCGCGGACTTCTCCGGGCGCACCGGCACCGGCTACTCCGCGATCGTGCCCGGCCTCCAGGGGCTCGACTGCAACGGCCACGGCACGCACGTCGCGGGGACCGTCGGCGGCACGAGTCACGGTGTGGCCAAAGCGGTCACGATCGTGCCCGTGCAGGTCCTCAACTGCCTCGGCTCCGGCACCACCGCCGGCGTCATCCAAGGCGTGAACTGGGTGACCGAGAACGCCGTCAAGCCGGCCGTGGCGAACATGAGCCTCGGCGGGGGCGTCAGCGACGCCCTCGACGCGGCCATCGCCGCCTCGATCGACTCCGGCGTCACCTACGCGGTGGCCGCGGGCAACGAGACCGCCGACGCGTGCGGTGTCTCCCCGGCCCGCACCCCCGCGGCGATCACCGTCGCCGCCTCCACCGAAGCCGACGCCCGCGCCGACTTCTCCAACTTCGGCGACTGCGTCGACCTCTTCGCGCCCGGCGAGAACATCACCTCCCCGTACCTGTTCGGCACGCCTTCGGCGCTGAGCGGCACGTCGATGGCCTCCCCGCACGTGGCCGGGGCCGCCGCGATCTACCTTTCGGCCCACCCGGACGCCTCGCCCGCCGAGGTCGCCGACGCGCTCACCGGCGCGGCCGTGCCGGGGGCGATCAGCGACGTCCAGGGCAGCCCGAACCTGCTCCTGCACGTCACCGACTAGCCCGGACGAGTGAGGGGCCCGGCCGCATCGGCCGGGCCCCGATCGCGTTTCCGGGCCTGCGAAGGCGGACATCCTGTGCGGGCGTCGCGAGTGGCCTGCGCCGCACCATGGGCGGGGGAGCGCAGTGCGCCGTTACGGCCCCCAAGCGCCGTCGAGGCCCGCTCTCCGCTCGCAGCGAACACGGAGCCCAGGCGCGTCCGATCGTCGCCCCGACGGGCTAAGGTCTGGATTGGTAACCGCAACGCCGAGTGCAAATCGCCGAGACAGAATGAAGGTGCAAGACATGGAGCATTCGATTCCGTTCTCCTCGAAGCTGGAGAAGGACGTCGTCAACGCGGTCGCCCGTCGCGGCGGTGGCGACCCTTCGGCGGTCGGCCTGGACAGCATGGTCTTCGACCGCCTCCTCAAGGAGCACATCCTCTTCCTGGGCTCGGACGTGAACTCCGAGATCGCCAACCGCCTGTGCGCCCAGCTGCTCCTCCTCGAAGCCGAGGACCCGGAGCGCGACATCAAGCTCTACATCAACTCGCCCGGCGGCTCGGTCTACGACGGCATGGCCATCTACGACACCATGCAGTACATCAAGAACGACGTCGCCACCGTCGGCATGGGCATGGCCGCCTCCATGGGCCAGCTGCTGCTGTGCGCCGGCACCGCGGGCAAGCGCTACGCGCTTCCCCACGCGCGCATCATGATGCACCAGCCCTCCGGGGGCATCGGCGGCACCGCCTCCGACGTCGCGATCCTCGCCGAGCAGATGCTCTACACCAAGCAGATGTTCCAGGAGCGCGTCGCCGAGCACACCGGTCGCACGATCGAGGAGATCGAGCGCGACTCCGACCGCGACCGCTGGTTCACCGCCGCCGAGGCGAAGGACTACGGCTTCATCGACCACGTCGTCAAGCGGGTGGCCGACGTCCCCGCCGAGGCCAACTAAGCACGAAAGAGGGGAACCAGATGATGGACATCCACGCCCAGGCCGGCGGCTTCGGCCCCCAGGCCCGCTACATCGTCCCGTCGTTCACGGAGAAGACCTCGTACGGGATCAAGGAGATGAACCCGTACAACAAGATGTTCGAGGACCGGATCATCTTCCTCGGGTCCCCGGTCGACGACACCTCCGCGAACGACATCATGAGCCAGCTGATCGTCCTCGAGGGCAACGACCCCGACCGGGACATCATCATGTACATCAACTCGCCCGGCGGCTCGCTCACCGCGCTCATGGCCATCTACGACACCATGCAGTACGTGCGCCCGGACATCCAGACCGTGTGCATGGGCCAGGCCGCCTCGGCCGCCGCCGTGCTGCTCGCGGCCGGGACCCCCGGCAAGCGCACCGCGCTGCCGAACTCCCGCGTGATCGTCCACCAGCCGGCCACCGAGGGCACCTTCGGCCAGGCCTCCGACATGGAGATCCAGGCCCGCGAGATCATGCGCATGCGCGACCAGCTGGAGAAGATCCTGGCCCGCCACACCGGCCAGCCCGTGGACAAGGTCCGCCGCGACATCGAGCGCGACAAGATCTTCACCGCCGAGGAGGCCGTCGCCTACGGCATCGTCGACAACGTCCTCACCTACCGCAAGAAGAACGCCCTGCCCGCTGAGGTCGCGGCGTAACGAGCCCAGTGCCGGGGGCCGGGCGGCCCGCACGCCCCGCCCCCCCCCCCAACCCATGGACCCACACCACCGCTCGATCCGCCCCCCATG
>NZ_JAGFNP010000011.1:10345-93444 GCF_017592475.1 Glycomyces niveus
CCCCCCCACACACCACCCCCCGCCCCCGGGGGGGGGGGGGGGGCCCCCCCGGGGGGGGGGGGGGGGCCCCCCCCCCCCCCCGCCCCCCGCCGCCATCCGATGGACCCTCACCTCCGATCGATCCGCCCCCGATGTCGCCCGGCCGCGATACCGTTGCCCAGGCCCCGCGCGGACGGCGACCGCGGTCGGCAAGGGTGGCGCGGTGGCGGCAAATGCGAAATACTGGATCGAGACACCGGTTCGTCCTGAATCAACGGAGCCGGATCGGTGGTACGGGTTGACCTTTCAGCAATGGAGCGAGAAAGCACGCTCGGCCGGAGCCCGCGGGCCCGCCGAGGAAGGGAGTTACCGCGATGGCACCTCGCCTGGGTGACAGCGAGATCTTGAAGTGCTCGTTCTGCTCGAAGTCGCAGCGGCAGGTCCGCAAGCTCATCGCCGGGCCGGCCAACGTCTACATCTGCGACGAGTGCATCGACCTGTGCAACGAGATCATCGAAGAGGAGTTCGCCGAAGAGGCCGAGGTCGCCTGGGAGGATCTGCCCAAGCCCAAGGAGATCGTCGAATTCCTCGACCAGTGGGTCATCGGCCAGGACGCCGCGAAGCGCTCGCTCGCGGTCGCGGTCTACAACCACTACAAGCGCGTGCAGCTCGACGAGCTCGGCTCGATCCGCGGCGGCGACCACGTCGAGCTCCAGAAGTCGAACATCCTCATGGTCGGCCCCACCGGCTCCGGCAAGACCCACCTCGCCCAGACCCTCGCCCGGATGCTCGACGTCCCGTTCGCGATCGCCGACGCCACGGCCCTCACCGAGGCCGGCTACGTCGGCGACGACGTGGAGAACATCCTCCTCAAACTCATCCAGGCCGCCGACTTCGACGTCAAGCGCGCCGAGACCGGCATCATCTACATCGACGAGATCGACAAGGCCGGACGCAAGGCCGACAACCCCTCGATCACCCGCGACGTCTCCGGCGAGGGCGTGCAGCAGGCGCTCCTGAAGATCCTCGAAGGCACCCACGCGGCCGTGCCGCCGCAGGGCGGGCGCAAGCACCCGCACCAGGAGCACATCCAGATCGACACCACGAACATCCTCTTCATCTGCGGCGGCGCGTTCGCCGGGATCGAGGAGATCATCAAGGCCCGCGTCGGCAAGCGCACCGTCGGCTTCACCGCCCACCTGCACGACGCCGAGGACTCCGCCGAAGACGCGATCGTCTCCCAGGTCATGCCCGACGACCTGCTGAAATACGGGCTCATCCCCGAGATGGTCGGGCGCCTCCCCATCCTGACCACTGTGGACCACCTCGACAAGGCGGCGCTGCTGCGCATCCTCACCGAGCCGCGCAACGCCCTCGTCAAGCAGTATCAGCGGCTCCTCGAACTCGACGGCGTCGAGCTCGAGTTCGCCGAGGACGCCCTCGAGCCCATCGTCGAATCGGCGATGCTGCGCGGCACGGGCGCGCGCGGGCTGCGGGCCATCATGGAAGAGGTCCTGCAGCCGGTCATGTTCGAGATCCCCTCGCGCGCCGACGAGGTCGCGAAGGTCGAGATCACCGCCGACGTGGTGCGCCGCAATGTGAACCCCACGCTCGTGCCCCGGACCAAGGCCTCGCCGCGGCGGGCCGTGCGCCTACGCCGCGAGAAGTCGGCCTGAACGTCAGAGCGCGAGACACCGCCCCGAGTGCTGCAGCGGTCGGGGCGCGGTCAGTCGTCCTTCTTGTCGTCGCGGAGGCGGCGGTCGATGTCGCGCAGGAAGTCGGGGTCGTCGTCGGGCGCCACGGGTCCGCGCGGGCTGTGCGGACCGGCGTTCCCGCGGCGCGGACCGGGCTGCGGGCGCGGCGGGCGCGCCCGGCCGACCGTGAACCACAGGACGCCGCCCACGATCGGAACGAGCACGATGATGAGGACCCACCAAGCGCGCGTGAGCTTCCTGGGCGCGTGCTCACCGCCGAGGCAGTCCGCGACCGCTGCGATGACCAGCGCCAGATGTGCGAGGACCAGGAAGACGAACGCGCGGATCATGATCCAATCATGCCTGTCCGCCGCGCCCGGGACAACAACGCCTCGGGTGGTTACCCGTAAGTAACTTCGTAGGATATAGTTCAGGCCGAGACGCCTGAACGAAAACTAAGGCCAACAAGCGTCCTCTAGTACGACCTCGGAGGTTGTCGATGAACATCGTGGTTCTGGTCAAGCAGGTCCCGGACTCGGGACTCGCGAGACGGCTGGACGCCCAGCTGCGGGTCGACCGCAACGGCGCCAACAACGTCATGGGGGAGCTCGACGAGTACGCCGTCGAAGCCGCCCTCCAGCTCAAAGAGGCCCACGGCGGCGAGGTCACCGTCCTCACCCTCGGGCCCAGCCAGGCCACGGAGACCGTGCGCAAGGTCCTCGCGATGGGCGCCGACAAGGCCGTCCACATCGAGGACGACGCCGTCGGCGGCTCCGACGCCCTCACCACCTCCGCGATTCTCGCCGCGGCCCTCGGCCGCCTCGAATGGGACCTCGTGATCGCCGGCGCCGAGTCCACCGACTCCGGCATGGGCGTCATGCCCCAGCTGCTCGCCGCCCGCACCGGCAAGCCCGCGCTCACCGGCGCCCGCAAGATCGACACCGACGGCAGCGCGATCACGGTCGAGCACCAGCGCGCCAACGGATACGACGTCCTCAGCGCGGACCTTCCCGCGATCGTGTCCGTCTGGGACACCATCAACACGCCGCGCTACCCGTCCCTCAAGGGCATCATGGCCGCCAAGCGCAAGCCCGTCGAGACGCTGACCCTCGCGGACCTCGGCGTCGGCGAGGCCGGCCCGGCCGCCGCGAGCAACGAGGTGCTGAGCGCCGCCGACCGCCCCGCGCGCACCGCCGGCGAGATCGTCACCGATGAGGGCCAGGGCGGCGTCGCGCTCGCCGGATTCCTCGCCGCCGAGAAGTTCATCTAGGAGCCGATGATGACTGACATCCTTGTGTACGTACCGAACTCGGGCAAGCACGCCGCCGAGGTCCTGACCCTCGGCCGCACCCTCGGCGACGTCTCGGCGATCGCCTTCGACGACGCCTCGGCCGCGCTGGCGGGCGAGTACGGCGCGGCGAAGGTCTACCGGGTGGACGCGGCGGGCGCCGACGACTACTTCGTGGATCCGAAGGCGACCGTCCTCATCGATCTCGCGCGCTCGGTCGCGCCGGGCTTCTTCCTGCTGCCGAGCACCGACGAGGGCAAGGCCCTGGCGGCGCGCGTGGCGGTGGCGCTGGAGAACGGCCTGCTGACCGACGTCTCGGGCCTGGAGGCCGACGGGACCGTGACACAGGACGCGTTCGCGGGCGCGACCATCGTGAAGTCGAAGACCACCAAGGGTTTCACGCTCGCGACGGTGAAGGCGGGCTCGACCGAGCCGGCCCCGGCACCGGGCGCGCCCACTGTGGAGGCCGTGGCGGCGACCGTTGCCGAGAACGACCAGCGCGTCAAGGTCGTGGAGCGGGTGGACGAGCCCGCGGGCGACCGGCCGGGCCTGGCCGAGGCCGGGATCGTGGTCTCCGGCGGCCGCGGCGTGGGTTCGGCGGAGGACTTCGCGCTCATCGAGCGCGTGGCGGACGCCCTGGGCGGCGCGGTGGGCGCGTCGCGCGCGGCGACGGACGCCGGGTATTACCCGCACAAGTTCCAGGTGGGCCAGACCGGTACGACGGTGAGCCCGCAGCTGTACGTGGCGGCGGGCATCTCGGGCGCGATCCAGCACCGCGCGGGCATGCAGACCTCGCGCGTGATCGTGGCGGTGAACAAGGACGCGGACGCGCCGATCTTCGGCATGGCCGACTTCGGCGTAGTGGGCGACCTGTTCCAGGTGCTGCCGCAGGCGCTCGAGGAGATCGAGAAGCGCAAGTAGCGCACACGACGACCGGCCCGGCCCGCCCTCGGAAGGGGGAGGGCCGGGCCGTGGTCGCTAGGTGGGCGGATCGAGGGGGCGGGTTCGCGGTGGCGAGTGCGGCTCGTGTTCGCCGTCGCCCCCGTTTCGATAGTCGCTCGGGGGTGTGACAGCCGTGCGGATCGCTTGGGGGGTTGGGCGGTTCGCGGCGGTTGCCGCAAATCGGGCATTCGCGGCCTCCCCCGAACCGATGGTGGCACCGGGGTCTGACACCGTCCGGGGAGTTCGCATGCAGGACTCACGTTCGTCGTCGCCCCGGTTCGATGGTGCTCCGGGGGACCGACATTTCGATGAAACAACGGTGCGTTACGCTCTGGAACAGCCTCTCGTTATATAGAACCTACAGACGATGTTGGAGGAATCCGCAATGGTCGCCCCAGCTGCCGCGATTGCCGCGCCAAGCGTTCTCGCTGATCTCCTGCCCGCTCGCACGAAGGCCGCCGCGTACGCCCGCGACGCCGTGCTCGTGCTCGGCGGCGCCGCCGCCGTCGGCGCTTCGGCGCAGATCGCGATCACGATCCCGCAGATCAGCCCGGTGCCGTTCGTGCTCACCACGTTCACCGTGCTGCTCGTCGGCGCCGCCTACGGGCCGCTCCGCGCGGGCCTGAGCCTCGGGCTCTACCTCGCCGCCGGTGTCGCGGGCGTCCCGTGGTTCACCGAGGGCACCTCCGGGTACGGCTTCCCGAGCTTCGGCTACATCATCGGCTTCCTCGTCGCCGGCATCGCCGTCGGCTGGCTCGCCCGCCGCGGCGGCGACCGCACGGTCCTCAAGACCGCGGGCCTCATGGTGGTCGGCAACGTCATCATGTACGCCTTCGGCGCCCCCTACCTCGCCTACGTCACCGGTGCGGACTTCGCTCAGACGATGGCCTGGGGCGTCACCCCCTACCTCCTCGGCGACGCCGTCAAGCTCGTCGTCGCGGCGCTGCTGCTGCCGGGCGCCTGGGCGCTCGTCAGCAAGTTCCGCAACAGCGAGGGCTAAGCACTCCTGAGGCATACCGAAAGGCCCCACCGGACCGGTGGGGCCTTTCGCCTTGCGTCTATTCGATCTCCCAGCCGATGCCGAGCGCGCCCGGGCGCGGCACCGGCTCGGCGAGCGCCACGGTCCGGTTCGGGCCCAGCTGCAGGTCGCCGGTCTCGCGCTTCTCGCGCTGCAGGCTCGACTGCGCGAAGCGGTACACGCGCTTGGGGATCGCGTCCGGCGCGAACCGCACCTGCAGCGAGTACTGGTCCACCGGGTAGCGGAACGCGTTGCCGTGGCCGCTGGAGGTCCCGCCGTTGCCCTGCACGACGATCTCGAACAGGTGGGTCGCGCCCTTCGGCAGCGGCGTGTCGAACACGATCTCGGCCAGGGCGACCGGCGCGTCCGGGTGGCGCAGGATGTTCGGGACGGTGCAGTCGCGGACGGGCTTGAACTCGATGTCGTCGATGTCGCAGCCGGTGTCGCCGCGGTAGAGCAGGATGTAGCGGTCCACGTCGTCGCGACGCGCCCGCACGAGCATCGACAGCTCGAACACGGACTCCTGCCATTCGGAGTCGACGTGGACGATGACCTGCTGGCTGAGGATGTCCAGGGTGTGCTCGCGGGAGGCGGGCACCTGGTCGCACAGTTCGCGCACGGCGTCGCCGCCGAGGACGGCGTCGGGCCGGGGGAGCTGGCCCCGGATCGAGCGCGGCCCGCGTGCCCGCTTGGGGCCCAGGAGGACCCGCAGGGACCCGGCGGGGAGTTCGAGGAGGTCCTCGAGCGCGGTGACGGCGGCGAGCGACTCGGCCCGCTCGGGCCGGGACCGGCCGGACTGCCAGTAGCTGAGGCTGGTGGTCGACACGGTGATGCCGCGCATGGCGAGCCGGTGGCGGATGCGGTCGAGACCGAGCCCGCTGGTCTGGATGGCCACGCGCAGGGCAGTGTGGAACGGCCCGGCACGTAGCGCTTCGGCGAGCTCAGGCGTCATCGGCAACACACTTTCTCTCGACACGGGCGTCGAAGACTCGACCTTCTTCGGACCCCCGGTCTCGGGGCGGCGACCCCTCGCGATCGGAAAGGTAGGAGGATTCGTCAGATTCTATCTCGCGCGCACCACGACGCATTACGCCGACTAATGCGGAATATCGCGGCACTCCGGTCCCACCCCTCGGAACGGTATCGGACCCTCCGTGGGATCGCCCGCCGCAGCCGGCCCGAGCGGGCAGGGAGGCACCCGCCACGGCGGAGGTGGCCGGCCGGGGACCGAACGTAGACTGGAGGGGCCATGGCCTATCTCGATCACGCCGCGACCACGCCGATGCTCCCCCAGGCGCTCGACGCCTACGTGCGCACCGCCCGCGCCCTCGGCAACGCCTCGTCCCTGCACGGTTCCGGGCGCACCGCTCGCCGCACGGTCGAGGAGGCCCGCGAGCGCATCGCCGAAGCCCTGGGCGCCAAACCCGGGGAGGTCATCTTCACCGGCTCGGGCACCGAGGCGGACAACCTCGCCGTCAAAGGCGTCCACTGGCACCGCCGCACCGCCGCCCGCAACCGGGTGGTGACCACCGCGATCGAGCACCACGCCGTCGCCGACGCGGTCGCGTGGCTCGGCGACCACGAAAAGGCGGACGTGACCGAGCTGCCGGTCGACAAGCTCGGCCGCGTCGACACCGCCGTCCTCGCCGCCCTCCTCGACGAGCGAGGCACCGAGATCACCGTCCTCACGTGCATGTGGGCCAACAACGAGGTCGGCACCCTCCAGCCGATCGCCGAGATCGCCGCCATGGCCGAGCCGCACGGCATCCCCGTGCACACCGACGCGATCCAGGCCGTCGGCCACGTCCCGGTCGACTTCGCCGCCTCCGGCGCCGCCGCGCTCGCGCTCTCGGGCCACAAGCTCGGCGGCCCCACCGGTACCGGCGCGCTCATCCTGCGCCGCGATGTGAAGGCCGTGCCGCTCCTGCACGGCGGCGGACAGGAGCGCGAGATCCGCTCCGGCACCCTCGACGTGCCCGGGATCGCCTCCCTCGCCGAAGCGGTCGCGCACGCCGTCCGCACCCAGCAGGTCGAGTCGCAGCGGCTGGCGCTGCTCCGCGACGACCTCGTCGCCCGCATCCGCGAGGCAGTCCCCGACGCGGTCTACAACGGCGACCCCGAGTCGCGCCTGCCCGGCAACGCGCACTTCTCCTTCCCCGGCTGCGAAGGCGACGCGCTCCTCATGCTCCTCGACGCCGCCGGTGTCGAATGCGCCACAGGCTCCGCCTGCTCGGCCGGGATCGCCCAGCCCTCCCACGTGCTCCTCGCCATGGGCGCCGAAGCGGACGACGCCCGCTCCTCCCTGCGCTTCACGCTCGGCTGGCCCACCACGAAAGCCGACATCGACGCGCTCGTCGCGGCCCTGCCCGAGGCCGTGCGGCGGGCCAAGACCGCCGGGCTCTCCTGACCGTCTTCGAAAACGGGCCTAAGGTTGATCACGTGAAACTGCGAGTACTGGCCGCCATGAGCGGCGGAGTCGACTCGGCCGTCGCCGCGGCCCGCGCCGTCGAGGCCGGACACGACGTCACCGGCGTCCACCTGGCGCTGTCCAAGAACCCCCAGACCTACCGGACCGGGGCACGCGGCTGCTGCACCATCGAGGACTCCCGCGACGCCCGCCGCGCCGCCGACGTCATCGGCATCCCCTTCTACGTGTGGGACATGGCCGAGCGCTTCCACGAAGACGTCGTGGAGGACTTCTACGCCGAGTACGCGGCCGGGCGCACCCCGAACCCGTGCCTGCGCTGCAACGAGAAGATCAAGTTCGCCGCCGTCCTCGACCGCGCCATGGCCCTCGGCTTCGACGCCGTCGTCACCGGCCACTACGCCCGCAAGGGCGACGACGGCCTCCTGCGCCGCGCCGTCGACCCCGGCAAGGACCAGTCGTACGTGCTCGCCGTGCTCACCCCTGCGCAGCTCGCCGGCTCCCTGTTCCCCCTCGGCGACACCCCGAAGGACCAGGTCCGCGTCGAAGCCGAAGACCGCGGCCTCGCCGTAGCCCGCAAGCCCGACAGCCACGACATCTGCTTCATCGCCGACGGCGACACCTCCGGGTTCCTCAAGAACAAGCTGGGCCGCAAGGAGGGCGAGATCGTCGACGCCGCCTCCGGCGAAGTCCTCGGCAGCCATGACGGCTCCCACCAGTTCACCGTCGGCCAGCGCCACGGCCTCGGCCTCAAGCGGCCCGCCGCCGACGGAAAGCCCCGCTACGTCCTGTCGATCACGCCCGTGGACAACCGCGTCGAGGTCGGCCCGCGCGAGGCCCTGCGCGTCGACCGCATCCGCACCGGCGCGCCCGTGTGGCTCGCCGCCGAGCGGACCGGGCCGTTCGAGGCCGAGATCCAGCTGCGCGCCCACGGCGAGGTGTATCCCGCGACAGTGACCCCCGAGGACGGCGGGCTCACCGCGAAGCTGCACAAGCCCGCGTACGGCGTCGCCGCCGGGCAGGCCCTCGTCGTCTACGAGCCGTCCGAGGCGGGGGACGCGGTGCTCGCGTCCGGCACGATCGACTCGACCTCCTCGGTAGAGGCCGCCGGTGTCTGACGCACCGCCCTCGGGCGCCGAGGCACTGCCGACGGGCGTCGCCACCGGCGTCGGCTCCCTGCCCGGGACGGATGTCCAAGAGGCCGTCAACGTCGTCTTCGGGGAGCTCCCCGAATGGCCGCACCTGCCCGAGCTGCCCGACCGCGGGCTCGGGGCGGACATGATCGGCCGCGGCGCGGCCCTCCTCGTGGGCCTGCCGGTCCAGTGGTGGGCGTTCCGGTGGGAGATCGCCGATCTGCCCGGCCGCGACGCCCGCCGCGCACTCGACTTCCTCGAACGCGACCTCGACGCGCTCCATGAGGTGGACGCGACCGGGCCGGTCCGTTTGACGTCGGTCGGGCCGTTCACGCTGGCCGCGAACCTGTGGCGGCGCGGCGGCGGCGCGATGCTCGCCGACCCCGGCGCGGTCGCCGATCTGACCGCGTCCCTCGCCGAGGGGCTGCGGAACCATGTGGCGGCGGCGCAGACGCGGATGCCAAAGGCCGCCTTGTCGGTCCAGATCGACGAGCCGAGCCTGCCCGCGGCGCTGGCGGGCCGGGTGAACACCGAGTCGGGGCTGGACTTCTACCGGCGCGTGCCGGTCGAGGTCGCGCGGGAGCGGCTGCGGGAGCTCACCCAGCAGGTGGGCGTCCCGGTCGTGGTGCACTGCTGCGCGCCGGATGTGCCGGTGCGACTGCTGGAGGAGGCCGGGGCGCAGGCGCTTTCGGTCGACTTGACGCTGCTGGACCTCGACGACGTGCCGAAGGTCGACGCCCTGGGGGAGTACCTGGACGGCGGCGGGCGGCTCATCGCCGGTGTGGTGCCGCCGCTGGGGCAGCGCCGTCCCGGCGTCGGGAAGGAAGCGGCCGATCGCGTGCTCGCCCTGTGGAACCGGCTCGGGTTCGGTCTCGAGCAGCTGCCGCGGCAGGTGAGCGTGTCGACGACGTGCGGGATGGCGGGGGCGAGCCCGGATTACGCGCGGTTCGCGATGGAGGCGAGCCGCGAAGCCGCCGAGCGGCTCCGCGGCTGATCCGCTTACTGGTCGGCGCCGACTCCGCCGGGCGGGACGTCGTTCGCCCGGTCATTCCAGTCCTTGGTGGTGTTGAGGTAGGGGAACGGCTCCTCGGGGACCGGGAGGTCGAGCGCGTCGCACAGCGGCTGCCAGCCCGCCCCGGTCTGGAACTCGACCAGCCGCTCGGCGGGGATCGTCTCGCGCACGCGGTCGTGGTAGCGGTGGTAGGCCGCCTCGACCGCGTCCCGGTCGTCGCGCGGCGCGCCCTCGAAGGTCTTGTCCCAGATCGCGTCGATCATGTCCATCCAGAGCGGACCGACGAGGTCGGCGGCGGCGTGGATGTCCTTGAGGATGGTGTTGTTGGCGCTCTTCCACCAGGTGTCGAAGCTGTCCCGGCGGGAGAGCACCACCAACGCGTCGGGGTAGGCCTCGGCGAGTTCGACGTAGAACGCCGAGCTCGGCCAGTCGACTGCCGCTGCGTATCCCGCGAACAGTTCGTCCCAGTCGGGATAGTCGCCTCGGGCGGCCGCCAGGAAGGCGGGCGGGTCGGTCTCGGGCCGGTTCTGGAAGACCTCGGCCATGTGGTGGCAGGGCGCCCCGAGGAGGGTCTCGAGGGCGTTCTTGAGGGTCATGGTTCCGGTGCGCGGGAGTCCCGCGCCGATTACTCGCAGCATCATCCGAACCTATTCGGCCCCAAGCGAAACGGTCAACAGCGAATGTCGCTCGCGTCTAGACGGGACGGACGCGCCGCAGGCGGCGCGGCAGCTCAGCGGCCGCCGCGCCGCCCGGGTGATGTCGGACATGGGGTCAGGCAAACGTCGCGTACAGGTCGGCCATCTGGGCGGCGAGGTCCGCGGCGGCCGCTTCTGCGACGGTGTCGCGCGAGACGCCCATGACGTACACATAGATCACCAGGTTGTCCTTGACCTGGTAGTACTGGAGCTGGCTCTCGGCATCCGAGCCGGTGGAGAGGACGACGGCGTCCTCGCGCTCGACGATGAGCCAGCTGCCGCCCTCGTATCCGTGTACGGCGTTCTGCACGGCATTCACGGCGCTGTTCGCGGAGCCCGTGTACTCCACCTGCCCTTGAACGTCGACCTCGCCGCTGTAGAACGCGCAGGTGAGCCACGCGTTCGGCGAGGTCTCGCTGAAGTACGCGTCGGAGGTGCCCGGTTCGAGGCCCCACGAGTCGACTTCGTCGACGAGCCACGCGCTGGTCTGGGCCGCGTCGATCGAATCGCAGTTCTCGGTCTGGAAGAACCCGGCGGGCGGCGGATCGGCGATGACGTCCGGCTCGACGGTCTCGAACGGGCCGGTCACCTCCTCCTCGTCCACCGCCGGGGACTCGAGCTCCTCCTGGCTGTAGAGGCGGCCGTCGCCCCAGTCGCAGGAGCCCGAGACCTCGTCGTGCTCCTTGATGAGGCCGGAGGCGCGCTGATGGCCGAGGTTCCAGGCCATGAGGTCGCGCTCTTCGCCGGCCTGGTCGTAGAGCATGCAGTCGAGGTCGGCGTCGGAGAGGCCGGCGAACTCGGGCACGGCGTCGTCCGAGAGGTCTTCGAGGTAGCCGAGGTCGAGCTTGTGGTCGTGCTCGAGGTTGTAGCGGGCGATGAGCGCGTCGGGGTTCGCGGCGGCCAGGCCCAGCAGCGCCAGCGCGCCCGAGGCGAGCACGGCGCGCGGCAGCCACGCGGCCTTGAGCTTCCAGCAGCAGACGATGACGAGCGCGAACAGGACCGCGAGCCAGATCTCCACGGTGAAGATCCACACGCGCATCCGGGTGAGCCCGTACGTGTCGGCGTACGTGAACATGCGGTACAGCGCCGAGGCGATGACCACCATGGACAGCACGCAGAGAGTGCCGAGGAGGATGCGGGCCGTCCACCGGTCGGCCTTGGTGCGCTTGGGCGCGAGCCAGGCCGCTACGGCGATGACGCCGAGCGCGAGGGCGGCGACGATGCTCAGCTGCCAGAAGCCCCGGCGGGCGTAGTCGGCGAAGGTGAGCCCGTTGGTCGCCATGACGTACGCCTCGCCGCCGATGAACACCCGCAGCTGCACCGCGATGAACGCGACGAACAGGAGGTTCAACGCGCCCAAGGGGACCGAGAGCTCGAAGCGGGAGACGGTGCGGTGCTCGCCCTCGGGGCGCTGGGAGTCGAAGCGGGGCTTCGCGACCGAGGTGTACGCCCACAGCAGCGCCAGGGGGAACAGGACCGCGGCGAGGATGATCCGCAGCATGAACTCGGCCGGGTTCACCGAGGGCAGCAGCCGCACCACGAGGTCGGCGAAGGTGCCGTCCGCGGCGGCGAAGAGCCCGCCGAAGACCAGGAGGAGCACGGCGGTGATCACCACGACCCACACGTTGCGCATGCTCGCGTTGCCCTCGTTGGCGCGTTTGCCGCGCTTGGCCCACGTGAAGGACTCGGCGAGCCCTTCGAGCCAGCCCGCGGCGAGGGTCACGGCCGTGCCGCTGAAGCGCCGCTGCGGGGCGAGCACGAGGGGGGTGAGGAGGAATGCGGCTGCGGTGCAGAGGAACACGACCCAGCCCGCGTCGCGGATCGCCGCTACCGACCATAGGGCGGCGACGAGGACCGCTCCCGGCAGGCGCGGCAGGAGGTCCTTGGGGTCGCCCGCGGCGAGCGGCACGGCGAGCATGGCGATGCCGGTGAGCGACAGGCCGATGCCGACGCCCGTGGAGTGGAACGCGGCCCACGCGCCGAACAGGGCGACCACGGCGATCAGGACCACGATGGCGGGCTTGGGGGCCGCGTCGGGACGGTGCCAGCGCGGGTTCGGCGGCAGCATGCGCGGCGCGTGCGCCTGCTGGTAGTAGGCGGCCTGCCGCTGGTACTGGGCGGCGGTGAGCGGCCCGGCGGGGTGGTGCGGGGCGGGCGGCTGGTGCGGTGCCGGGACCGGGGACGCGGGGTGTGCGGCGGCCGCGACGAGTGCCGGCGCGGGAGTCGGTGCCGGGGCGGGGGCCGGCTGCGTGGCGGGCGCCTCGGCCGGCGCTGGGGGAGCGGGTTCGGCGGGCGGCGCTTCGGCCTGCGCGGGAACGGCTTCGGGCTCGGCGTCGGGCCGGGAGTCGCCCATCGGCGTCTCGGGCCGGTGCGGGGCGGGAGGTTCGCTCGGGGTCTCGCCGCGGGACGCTTCGGCGTCCTCGGGCCTCGGAGCTGGGGAGTCAGCGGGTTCGCTCATTGAAGAGCCCCTTCTCATCGGAGGGAGTGCCGACAATAGCGGTCGTCGTCAACCAGGGGAAGCGTCCATTACAGAGCGTCGCGGCGGCCTGCCGGACATTTCCCTCAAGGCCCCGCAAATTCCAGGGTCTTGTGAGAACTCCCACCGGCTGCAACCTTGTGGTTCACTGGAATCGTGATGGCGCGAAGCGGACATGAAGGGCACGACCACGAGAGCGGCGCGCACAACGGCGGCGGCCCCGGCTCGGTCGGCAGCCGGCTCAACTGGCTCCGGGCGGGCGTGCTCGGTGCGAACGACGGCATCGTCTCGGTGGCGGGCATCGTCATCGGCGTCGCCGGGGCCACCTCGGACCGGTCCACGATCCTCGTCTCCGGTGTCGCCGGGCTGGTCGCGGGCGCGTTCTCGATGGCCGGCGGCGAGTACACCTCCGTCTCGACCCAGCGCGACACCGAAGCGAGCCTCGTCGAAGCCGAACGGCGCGAACTCGACGAGAGCCCCGAGGCGGCCGAAGCCGAACTCGCCACCAGCCTCGAGGACCGTGGCCTGTCCGAGGAGACCGCCCGGAACGCGGCCCGCGAACTCTCCCGCCGCAACCCGCTCCGGGCGCACGCGGTGGTCGAATACGGTCTCGACCCCGACGACCTGACGAACCCGTGGCACGCCGCGCTCTCCTCGTTCCTCGCGTTCACCTGCGGCGCACTGCTGCCGCTGCTCGCCATCACCCTGCTGCCCGAAGGCATCCGCGTGATCGGCTGCGCGATCGCGGTGATGGCGGCGCTGGCGCTCACCGGCTTCACGTCCGCGCGGCTCGGCGGTGCGCCGCGGGGCCGGGCGATGCTGCGGGTCATGGCGGTCGGCGCGGCCACTATGGTCGCGACCTACCTGATCGGATCGGCCTTCGACGTCGCGATCGCCTAGGGCTAGAGCCAGTTGTGGCGCTTGAAGACCACGTACAGGAGCCCGGCCGAGAGCAGCATGAGCCCCATGGCCATCGGGTACCCGAGGACCCATGAGAGCTCGGGCATGTGCGTGAAGTTCATGCCGTAGATCCCGGCCACCAGGCCCGGCGTGAACAGGATCGCCGCCCACGACGAGATCTTCTTGACCTGGTCGCCCTGCTCGATGCTGGCGTGGGAGAGCTGCCGCATCTCCTCGTTCTGCGCCTGCGTCACCAGCGTCGAGTGGACGGTGAGCGCGTTCTCCAGCAGCGCCCGGAACAGGTCGGCGCGTTCGACGATGCGCAGCACGTGGTCGAGCACGTCCCGCATGTCCCGCCGCAGCTCGATGTCGACCTGGTATTTGTCGTACCCGGATTCGAGCGACTTGAAGATCCGCACGAGCGGGTGCGTGGCCCGCTGGAAGCCCATGGCCTCGCGGGCGAGTTCGTAGATGCGCCTGGCGACGTCGGGATCTCCCGAGAACAGCTCGTCCTCGATCTCGTCGATGTCGTCCTCCATGCCGTCCACGACCGGCCCGTACCCGTCCACGACCTCGTCGAGGACCGCGTACAGGACCGCCTGCGGGCCCAGCGCCAGCAGCTCCGGGTCCGCTTCGAGGCGGCGGCGGACCTGCGCCAGGTCGGGCGATTCGGCGTGGCGGATGGTGATCGCGAAGTTCGGGCCGATGAACAGGTGCACCTCGCCGAACTCGACCTGCTCGGTCTCCTCGAGGTAGCGGGCGGGCCGCAGGACCACGAAGAGCGTGTCGCCGAAGCGCTGCAGCTTCGGCCGCTGGTGCCCGGTCTTGGCGTTCGCGATGGCCAGGTGGTGCAGTTCGAACTCGTCGGCGACGGCCGCGAGTTCGGCCTCGGTGGGCCGGTAGAGGCCGATCCAGGCGAAGCCGCCGTGCTCGTGCAGGTCCTCGAAGGTCTGGTCGAGGGTCACGTGGTGCGACTCGCGCACGCCCTTGCGGTAGATGGCGCTGTCGACGATCGGCATCAGGCCAGTCTAGGAGCACGCCGCGACCGGCATAGATGAGCACCGCTCACGCCTTGGACCGCTCGGCCTCCGTGAACTGGTCGACCGGCATGGTCAGGTACCGGTCGATGTTCGGCCCGATCGTCTCGGCGAGCTCGGCGGCGCTCAGTGACGCGACCGGCTCCAGCTTGAGGATGTACCGGGCGACGACCAGGCCGAACACCTGGCTGGCGATGAAGCTCGCGCGCACGGGCACGTGGTCGACCTGGTCGCCGATCGTGTTCTCGACGGTCTTGACGATCCGGTGCTCGAACAGCTGCCGCAGCACGAACGACATCGCCGGCTTCGACAGGCTCGTGCGCACCACCGCGAGCAGCTTGTCCTGGTGCGGGCCGTCCCAGATCGCCACGAACGCCTGCATGAGCCGCCCGCCCGCGCCCTCGACCCCGCCCTGCTTCAGCACGGCCGCGACCTCGGGGGCCGGGTCCATCGGCAGTTCGATGGCGGCGAGGAACAGGTCGTCCTTCGAGCCGAAGTAGTGGTGGATCAGCGACGGGTCCACCTGGGCCTCGGAAGCGATGCGCCGCATGGAGACCGACTCGAAGCCCTCCTCCGCGAACAGCCGCCTCGCGGCGGACAGGATCTCCGCCTTCGTGTCGGGATTGCCCGTCCGCCGTCCGGTGCGCTTCGTTCTGGCCACAGGGAGACCCTAGTTCGTGCGCCGCCGCAGCGTCGCGGCTCCGAGCGCCGTTGCGACGAGGACCGCAGCGGCCACGACCGCGAGGTTCCCCCACATCGCCGCTGTCACCTCGGTGTTCACCTGCACTTCCGTGAGGGCCTTGACCGCGTAGGTCACCGGCAGCGCGTCCGAGACGCCCTGCAGCCATCCGGCCATCTGGTCGCGCGGCCAGATCAGGCCGCACAGGAGCAGCTGCGGCACCACGAACACGGGCATGAACTGGATCGCCTGGAACTCCGTGGTCGCGAACGCGGACACGAACAGCCCCAACGCCATGCCGAACAGCGAGGCGACGATCGCGATGAGGAACACCGCCCACGCCGGCCCGGCCGTCTCCAGGCCCAGGAACAGGTACGCGACGGAGGCGGCGATCACGGTCTGCGCCGCGGCCGCCGCGCCGAACGCGATCGCGTACCCGCACACCAGGTCGAGCTTCCCCGTCGGCGTCGTCATGAGCCGTTCCAGGGTGCCGCCGGTGCGCTCGCGCAGCAGGGTGATCGAGGTGATCATGAACATCATCATGAACGGGAAGAACGCCAGCAGGATCAGCCCGACCGTGTCGAACACCTGCGGTGCGGCGTCCATGATGGCGCTGATGAGCGCGATCATGAGGCTCGGCACGGCGAGGATCAGCACCACGGTGCGGTGGTCGTTGAGCAGCTGCCGGAGGATGCGCCCGGCGGTGATGAAGGTGATGCGCAGCGACATGTCAGTTCGCCTTCTCGAGTTCGCGGATGAGGTGCAGGAACGCCGCTTCGAGGTTCGCGGCGCCGGTCGCGGCGCGGAGGTCCGCCGGGGTGTCGTCGGCGATGAAGCGGCCCTCGCGCAGCAGCAGGAGCCGGTCGCAGCGGTCGGCCTCGTCCATCACATGGCTCGAGACGAGCAGGGTCGCGCCCTGCTTCGCGAGGCCGCGGAACTGGTCCCACAGCTCCTCGCGGATCACCGGGTCGAGCCCCACGGTCGGCTCGTCGAGGACCAGCACCTCCGGTTCGATCACGAGCGCGCACGCGAGCGAGGTGCGGGTCTTCTGCCCGCCGGAGAGGTTCGCGGCGAGCTTGTCCGCGTGGTCGCCCATGCCGACGCGCTCGATCGCGCCCATCGCCTCGGAACGGCTGCGGCCGTAGAGGGCCGCGAAGTAGGCGACGTTGGCCCTCACCGAGAGGTCCGGGTAGATCGAGGCGTCCTGCGTCACGTACGCGACGCGGCTGCGCAGCGGCTTCGTCCCGGCCGGGTGGCCGAGCACGGTCACGGCGCCGGACTTGACCTTCTGCGTGCCGACGACGGCGCGGATGAACGTGGTCTTGCCCGAGCCCGAGGGTCCGAGCAGACCGGTGACGGTCCCGGCCGCGATCTGCGTCGAGACGCCGTCGAGCACGGGTCGGCCGCCGCGGTGGACGACGAGGTCGTCGACCGCGATGGCGGCGTTCGGGGTGGGTGGCATCGGGAGCCTCCAGTAATTCAATGATTGATGAATTCACCGTACCACGTGAATTCATCGACTAGTGAATTACCTCCAGTGTCCCACGAAAACACCGGCCTGAACAGCAAAAAAGCGATCCGGCCGCGCTGAGCCAAGGTATGGCTCGCAATCGTCGCCAAGGGTGGGACGTGCGCGCGGCCGGACCGCCACTCGGGAGTTTCAGTTCTAGAGGACGCCCTTGCTCCAAGGCCCCCAGATCGCGATCGTGCGCCCCGGCTCCAACGCCGGGTCGCCCAGCAGGCCGCGCGTCGCGCCCTGCATGTTCGCGAACAGCACCTTGCCGTCAGGCGAGAACGTCGCGCCGCACCACTCGGTCTTGCCCTCGTGGTACACCAGCGGGAAGATCTCCCCGTCCCGCGTCAGGCCCCGCATCGCCGGCAGGTCGCGGCTGGTGTCCTCGCACAGGATCAGGTTCCCGCCCGGCGAGACCGTGATGTTGTCCGGATAGGACAAGAGCTCCGCGTCGGGCGATTCGAACACCAGCTTGATCGTGCCGCCCTTGTGACCGCGCGGCCGGTACTCCCACAGCTGGCCCTCGCCCTCGTCACCGCCCGAAGTGGACGCGATGTAGACCGCGCCGTCGCCGTAGAAGCAGCCCTCGAGCCGCCCGAACACCGCCGCGCCCCGCGCCCAGCCCTGGTCGAACACCGCCAGCTCGTTCGCCTCGGCGTCCGCCGGGTCCGGGTCGTCGATGTCGACCCACTCCACGTACAGGCTCCTCCCGGCGCGCTGGCCGGTGCGGGTGTCGTAGTTCCACGCGTCGGCGATCTTCAGCATCTGCAGCTGCCCGCCCTCGGCGAGGTCGCCCGGCACGTTCGGCAGGAACCGGTAGAACCCGGCCGTGTTCTGGTCCTCGGTCTCGTAGACCACGCCCGAGCGCGGGTCCACGGCCACCGCCTCGTGCACGAACCGGCCCATCTCCTTGAGCGGCACCGGCACCGTCTCGCCGTTCTCCGCCGACGGCACCTCGAACACGTACCCGTGCTCGGCCGCCCAGCCCGCGCCCTTCCCGGCCGTGGTCTCCTCGCACGAGAGCCACGAGCCCCACGGGGTCGGGCCGCCCGCGCAGTTCACGATCGTGCCCGACAGGGACTGCCAGGCCTCCACGAAGTGCGGCTCGCCGTCGTCCCAGCGCACGCTCATCGTCGTGGTCCCGCCGCCGCCGAGCGCGTCGTAGCGGTGCTCGGGGCTGCCGGCCGGGACGCCCACGCCGGGCTCGTTGCGCTCCTCGTGGTTGCGCACCAGCCGCCACTGGCCGCGCCGCCCGGTCGGGAAGCAGGCCATGCCGTCGTGCGCGAGCGGCGTGCGGTTGCCGTCGCTCATCGGCGACGCCGCGACCGCGAACACCTTGAAGTCGAAGCCCTCAGGGAGCCACAGGGTCTGGGAGAAGCCCGTCTCGGGGTCGGTGCGGGTGAGCTCCCGCAGCTCGCCGTAGCCGCCGTTGTCGGGGCAGTCGCGGTCCTTCTCGCCGTCCTTGGCGTGGGCCGCGCGGATCGACAGGCCCTCCATCGCGGCGACCGCGAAGAGGCTCGCGCCCGCGGCGGCCGCGCCTCGGCGCAGGAAGCTGCGGCGGTTCGCGCCGCCGGTCGAGAGGATCGCCATTCCGGTCTCCTTATTGACGGGGCAATCGGGGGTGTGTACGGGCCGTACGCGGCCGATCCTTCCGGCCCCCGGGGTTGGCCAGGCAATCACGACGTGAACGCGAGGTGACCGGTTGCATAAGGCTTCGGCCTCCCCGAAACGTCGCACTCAGCTGACACAATGGGGCCGTGAGCACGACTGACGCAGAAGTGGACGGCACCGACCGGACCGACGACCCCGACTTCCAGCGCGCCCGCGCGCGCCACGAGGACCTGTCGGTGGAGATCACCGAGCACCGCCGCCGGTACTACGCCGAAGACGCGCCCACCATCTCGGACAGCCAGTTCGACGAGCTCATGCACGAGCTCGTCGACATCGAGACGGCCTACCCCGAGCTGAAGAACGAGGACTCGCCCACCCAGCAGGTCGGCACCTTCTCCACCGCGTTCACGCCCGTGCAGCACCTCGAGAAGATGCTCAGCCTCCAAGACGTGTTCAGCCTCGACGAGGTCCAGGCCTGGGCCGACCGCATCACCGCCGAGGTCCCCGGCGAGCCGTACCTGTGCGAGGTCAAGATCGACGGCCTCGCCGTCGACCTGGTGTACGAGCAGGGCCGCCTCACCAAGGCCGCCACCCGCGGCGACGGCGTCACCGGCGAAGACGTCACCGCGAACGTCGCCACCATCGCCGCCGTCCCGCAGCGCCTCGCCGCCGCCGACGGCCACGACGTGCCCGAACTCCTCGAAGTCCGCGGCGAGGTCTACTTCCCCAGCGCCGACTTCCTGCGGCTCAACGAGTCCCAGGTCGCCGCCGGCAAGGCCCCGTTCGCCAACCCGCGCAACGCCGCCGCTGGGTCCCTGCGCCAGAAGGACGCCGCGAAGACCGCCGAGCGGCCCCTCAGCTTCATCGCCCACGGCCTCGGGGCCCTGCGCGGCTTCGAACCCGACTCGCAGTCCCACGCGTACGCCGCACTCGCCGCCTGGGGCCTGCCCACCAGCCCCTACTGGCGCGTCGTGGGCACCGTCGAAGAGGCGTACGACTACATCGCCGAGTTCGGCGAGCAGCGCCACCGACTCGTGCACGAGATCGACGGCGTCGTCATCAAGATCGATCGGCTCGACGTCCAGCGCCGCCTCGGCGCGACCTCCCGCACGCCCCGCTGGGCCGTCGCCTACAAGTTCCCGCCCGAGGAGGTCAACACCAGGCTCCTCGACATCAAGGTCTCCATCGGACGCACCGGCCGAGCCACCCCCTACGCCGTGCTCGAGCCCGTGCGCGTCGCCGGCTCCGAGGTCGAGTTCGCGACCCTCCACAACGCCGACCAGGTGAAGGCCAAGGGCGTCCGCATCGGCGACACCGTCGTCGTCCGCAAGGCCGGCGACGTCATCCCCGAAGTCGTCGCCCCCGTCGAGGCCGCCCGCACCGGCGACGAGACCGAGTTCGTGATGCCCGAGCGCTGCCCCGAATGCGGCAGCGTCCTGGCCCCCGCCGCCGAAGGCGACGTCGACCTGCGCTGCCCCAACGCCCGCTCCTGCCCCGGGCAGCTGCGCGAGCGCCTCGCCTACCTCTCCGGCCGCTCCTGCTTCGACGTCGACCGCATGGGCTACATCGCGTGCGCCGCGCTCGTCGAACCCCTCGGCGCCGACCCGGTCCTGGTCGACGAAGGCGGCGTCTTCGACCTCAAGATGGACGACCTCCTGCCCATCCAGGTCGTCGTGCGCGACCCCGACACCGGCCTGCCGAAGCAGGACCCGAAGACCGGCGAGGACAAGGTCGTCGCCTACTTCGCCAACAAGAACGGCGAACCGAAGAAGACCGCCGTCCAGATGCTCGAGAACCTCGAGGCCGCCAAGCGCCAGCCCCTGTGGAGGGTCGTCAACGCGCTCTCGATCCGCCACGTCGGCCCCGTGGCCGCCCAGGCGCTCGCCGAGCACTTCGGCGACCTCGACCGCATCGCGAACGCCGACGAGGCCGAGATGGCCGCTGTGGACGGCGTCGGCCCCACCATCGCCGCCGCCATCAAGGACTGGTTCGCCGTCGACTGGCACCGCGCGATCGTCGAGCGCTGGCGCGAGGCGGGGGTGCGGATGCAGGACGACGCGCCCGACCCCTCCGAGGCGCTCCCGCAGACGCTTGAAGGGCTCACGATCGTCATCACCGGCGGCATCCCCGATTATACGCGCGAGGGCGCGGCCGCGGCCGTGAAGGCCCGCGGCGGCAAGGTCTCCGGTTCGGTGTCCAAGAAGACCAGTGCGGTCGTGGCGGGGGAGAAGCCGGGCTCCAAATACGACAAGGCCGTGCAGCTCGGCGTACCGGTCGTCGCTGGCGCGGATTTCGCGGCCCTCCTCGAAGACGGGTTGTCCGCACCGCAAACTCCCGATGCCGAGACCGAACCAGAATGATCACAACTTCGTAACGATCCGTATTCCTATACGGGGGGAGGCTCGTTAGATCAGGGCAGAGTCGTCTCGTGGATGCTCGCCCTTGTCGTACCAACGGCTCGGCCCCCATCGCCCGAAAGGGCCGCCGAGGCTGGAACCGACCGCGGGAGACGCTGCCGCGAACACCGGATAACGGTTTCTGTAATTGGCATGTCGCGCCTGGTCACAACTGTGCCGCATGTGCTCCCGGCGTTGTCTGGGAGCGGAATTCGCGATATGACAGAGGAGTCGGCCGCGACCGGCCCCGGGGGATTCTGGCGCGTCACCCGGAGCGGGCGCGGCAGTGGGAGGAGCGAAATGGCCACGACGCTCATGCGCAACACTGCGCCTAGAGAGCATCCGGGCCGGTACTACGGCTTCATGGCCGCGGTCGCCATCGCGGCGGTCGCCGGTGCCGTCGCCGTGTCCGTCGCGAGCAGCGCGCCGGAGGGCGGCTGGTTCGGCGTGCCCTTCGCGTTCTGGCTCACCGCCGGGCTCGCGATGGTCGCCGAGCTGCGCCCGACCCGCTGGGGCGGCCTGTGGATGTCGCCGATGGCGTCGATCTACCTCGTGTACGTCCTGGCCACCATGATCACCTGGGGCTTCCTGCCC
Source organism: Glycomyces niveus (assembly GCF_017592475.1). GTDB lineage: Bacteria > Actinomycetota > Actinomycetes > Mycobacteriales > Micromonosporaceae > Glycomyces > Glycomyces niveus. The sequence goes on from NZ_JAGFNP010000011.1 coordinate 31,738, forward strand.
GCGCTGATCGTCCAGTCCGCGGCCATCGGGATGCTGATGGTGCAGCTCAAGGCCTCCACCTGGCGGGCGGTCTTCAACATCTCGCAGCAGGGCCTCGCACTCGTCCTCGCCTGGTACGTGTGGGACGCGGTCGCCCACGGCGCGGTCTGGAACGGCGAAGCAGCCCAGCTCCTCGCCGTCTTCGCGGCCGGGTCGGTCTGGACCCTGACGAGCTTCGCGCTCGTCGCCGGCCGCCACAGCCTGCGCACCGACGACGGCTACCTCGACCTGTTCTGGCAGTGGTTCCGCAGCGAATGGGCGCTGCGCGCCACCCAGATCGCGATCGCGCCCATCGTCGCGAGCGCCGCGATCTCCTCGTGGTGGCTGGTGGCGGCCTCCGCGATCCCGATCTTCGCCGTGTACCGCATCCTGCAGACCGCCGCCGACCGCGAGCGCGAGGCCGACCACGACCCGCTCACGGGCCTGCTCAACCGCAAGGGCTTCCAGCAGGCCGTCGACGGCAAACTCACCGACGCGACCGAGACCGGCACCGCCGTGGCCGTGCTCATCCTCGACCTCGACCGTTTCGCCGACGTCAACTCCGCGCTCGGCCACCAGGTCGGCGACCAGCTGCTCATCGAGCTCGCGCAGCGCTTCGAGGCGGACAAGCCCAAGGGCAAGGTCATCGCGCGCCTGGGCGGCGACGAGTTCGCGTTCATGTGGTCCGAACTGGACGGCATGACCGACCCGATGGAGTGCGCCCGCGAGATCCGCGCCCGCCTGGACGCCCCGATCGTCCTGGGCGACGCGAGCGTCGAAGTGGACGGCTCGGTCGGCGTCGCGGTCTTCCCCGACGACGGCGCGGACTTTCAGACCCTGTTCCGCCACGCGGACATCGCGATGTACGAGTCGAAGCAGCGCGCCTCCTCGTTCGCGCGGTACGCCCCCGAGTTCGACCACAACTCGCCCGAGCGGCTGCTGCTCCTCGGCGACGTGCGCCGCACCCTCGACCACCCCGACACGCCCGGCGTGAACCTCTACTACCAGCCGCAGGTGCGCCTGGTCGACGGCGAGGTCATCGGCGCCGAGGCGCTGCTGCGCTACCACCACCCCGAGCGGGGGATCGTCAACCCGGCCGAGATCATCGAGACCGCCGAGCACTCCTCGGTGATGCGGATGCTTACCGAGCGGGTCGTCGACATCGCCCTGCGCCAGCTCCGGTCCTGGAACGAGTCGGGCTACGACCTGCGGATGGCCGTGAACGTCTCGGTGCGCGACCTGCAGTCCCCGGAGTTCACGGACTTCCTGACCGAGCGCATCGACGCGTACGGGGTGAACGCGCAGAAGCTGCAGTTGGAGATCACCGAGTCGGCGCTGATGGCCGACCCGCGCCGCGTGGTCGTCAACGTGCAGCGCCTCTCCGACCTCGGCGTGGGCATCAGCCTCGACGACTTCGGCACCGGGTTCTCCTCGATGCAGCACCTGCGCCGCCTGCCGGTCACCGAGATCAAGATCGACAAGTCGTTCGTGACCACGCTGATCGACGACCCGGACAACGCCGCGATCGTCTCGACCACGATCGACCTGGGCCGGGCGCTGGACGTCGAGGTAGTGGCCGAGGGCGTGGAGGACGAGAAGGTCCGCAAGCAGCTCGAGGGCTGGGGCTGCCACGCCGGGCAGGGCTGGCACTTCGCCAAGCCGATGGCGCCCGACGCGTTCGAGCGGTGGATGGCCGACCACCGCCGCACCCAGTGACAACGCCACAAGGGAGTTTTCGGACACCTTGCGGCCTGCGCGGTCAGATATCCGAGCCGTGATCGTAAATGTCGGTGGCCTGTGTCAGGCTGTGGGCATGAACGCTGCGATCAAAGGCGCTGTGCCGCCGAACGACGTGCTCGCCCGGTTCGAGCCGCACCGGCGCGAGCTGTGCGCGTACGCCTACCGGATGCTCGGCTCCTCGTTCGAGGCCGAGGACGCCGTGCAGGAGGCCTTCACGCGGGCGTGGAAGTCCCACGACTCGTTCGAAGGCCGCTCGTCGCTGCGCTCGTGGCTCTACAAGATCACCACGAACGTCTGCCTCGACATGCTCAAGGGACCGCAGCGCCGGGCCCGCCCGATGGACCTGGCCCCCGCCTCCGACGCGGGCACGCCCCTGCCCGCGCCCGAGCCGGACTACCTGTGGGTCGAGCCGATCCCCGACTCGATGGCCTTCGGCGCCGACCCGGCCGCCGCCGCCGAGGCGAAGGACACGCTCAGGCTCGCGTTCGTGGCCGCCGTCCAGCACCTGCCCGCCAAGCAGCGCGCGGTGATGCTCATGCGCGAGGTCTTGCGCTTCTCCGCGGCCGAGACCGCCGAAGCCCTGCACTTGAGCCCGGCGAGCGTGAACTCCGCGCTCCAGCGTGCCAAGGCGACGATGGAGCAGGTCCACGCCAAGCCCGACGAGTCCTACGAGATCGACGACGCCGACCTGCGCAAGCTCGTCGACGGCTATGTGAGCGCCTTCGAGGCGTACGACATGGACGCCCTGACGGCCCTGTGCACGCAGGACGTGGCGCTCTCGATGCCGCCGTTCCCGCTGTGGGTCCAGGGCCACGCGAGCGTCGCCGAGTTCATGGTCACCACCGGCAAGGGCTGCGAGAACTCCAAGCTCGTCCCGGTCAGCGCCAACGGCCTCCCCGCCTTCGGGCACTACAAGCCGAGCGACACGCCGGGCGTGTGGGAGCCCTGGTCGATCACCGTCCTCGAACTCGAGGGCGGCAAGATCTCCGGCCTCAACTACTTCCTGGACACGGAGAAGCTCTTCCCGCTCTTCGGCCTCCCGCCCGAATACCGCGAGTAGACCTGACGACCGCCGCCCCGCACTCATCGTGCGGGGCGGTCTTCGTTTCCGGGACACTGTCACACCCCCGCCTTACGCTCGCGGTATGCCTGTGCACTTCAAGATCGTCATCGACTGCGCCGATCCCCACCGCCTCGCGGCCTTCTGGGCCGAGGCCATGGACTACCGGGTCGAGGACCACTCGCCCTTCATCGCGGGCCTCCTCGCCAAGGGCATCATCACCGCCGACCTCCTCACCGAGGTCGACGGCCACCACGCCTGGAAGACCCTCGCCGCGGTCCGCAACCCCGACGACCCCTTCGACTCGACCACGGACGCGGGCCAGGGCATGCGCCTGCTCTTCCAGCAGGTCCCCGAGCCGAAGACCGTGAAGAACCGCCTCCACCTCGACCTCCACGTCGGCGCCGACCAGATCGACTCCGAGGTGAAGCGCCTCGAAGCCCTCGGCGGCACCCGCCTGAGCGACCGCTTCAATGAGAACGGCGCCGAATGGATCGTCATGGGCGACCCCGAAGGCAACGAATTCTGCGTCCACTCCTGACGGTCCTTCACGCGGGCCTCCGTGCCTGGGATGATGAGGGTCCACGCCCGCATGCCCGAACGGAGGCCCGATGTGGACGAAGTCCCCGATGAAAGCCCCAGCCTGCCGGGACCCACGAGCGGAGGCCTCGACTTGGGCGCCCTGAAACCCTGGCACCTGCTCATCCTGCTCTGCCTGGTCGCAGTGATCGGCGGGATCGTCCTGACGGTCGTGCTCGTCGCCAACTCGGCCAAGAAGAACCAGCAGCAGTACCCGTACCCGCCTCCGACGTACCCGCCGTCCGGCCCGCAGCAATGGCAAGGCCAACCGCCGCCCGGCGGCCCCCAGCAACCGCCGTACCCGCCCGGAACCCAACCGCCCCCATCCCCGCCGAGCACGCCACCACCACCGCCCGGCTGACCGCAATCGACACTCCGGAAGCCGCGGCCTCCGAGATTGCCGAGTGAATGCCGAAGGGCCGCAACGCAAAGCGTTGCGGTCCTCAGGGTTTCCCGGATCAAGCCCGCGGATACGGCATGTAGAACGGCTCCCACTGGTGGCCGTCGAGGTCGAGGAAGGTGCGGCCGTACATGCCGACCTCGGCCTCTTGGGCGCGGCGGTCCTGCTTGACGGTCTCCTCGGTGCCGCCGGCCTTGAGGGCGGCGTCGGTGAGCTCGTCCACGGCCTCGCGGTCCGGCAAGGCCAGCGCGTAGGCGGCGGCCGAGAACTTCGCGGTGTCGGCGATCGGGCGCTCGGCGAAGGTCGTGTAGAACTCCTTGGTCAGCAGCATCAGGCAGATGTTGTCGTCGACGACGACGCACGCGGCGTTCTCGTCGGTGAAGTCCGGGTTGATGCTCCATCCGAGCGCCTCGTAGAACGCCTTCGCGGCGTCGAGGTCGGCCACGGGCAGGTTCAGGAAGATCATCTTGTTCGCCATCGTGCGGTCCTTTCGGTGTTCCAATGCCTTCACCAGTACAGACGAGATCGCTTCGCGGGATTCATCGTTCGCGCGAAAGAAACCCGAGAGGACCGCTCGTCGACCGTTCGCCGACCGCTCGGCGGGGCCTTCGCCGCAGGAAGTGAACCCCCCGGCGACACGCGTCACAGCAATGCTTCTCTCGGCCGCACGCGCCTCATAGGTTCCTTGTAAACCCGGCTCCGTGTCGACACGCGCCTGACACACCGTCGACACGCCGCATGCCCTTCAAGGAGGAAGGCCCGATGACCACGACCCCTGACGCCGACGGCGCACCCCCCGAGGTCAGCGAGGCTGACATCGCCGCGATGCACGACGACCCCCGGTTCATCGAACTCAAGCGCACGCTCTTCCGCTTCACGGTGCCCGTCCTGCTCGCCGCCCTCGCCTGGTACTTCGTGTACGTGCTCATGTCCGCCTACGCGCGCGACTTCATGGGCATCGTCCTGTTCGGCAACATCAACCTCGGCCTCGTCCTGGGCCTGAGCCAGTTCCTGGTGACCTTCTGGATCACCTGGGGCTACAACCGGTTCACCGCGCGCCACTTCGACAAGCAATCCGCTGACCTGCGTGACGACATCATGAACGGGGGCAAGTGATGAGCATCCTCGCGCAGGAGATGAGCGACTCCAACCGCATCTTGACGATCGCCCTGTTCATGGTGATGGTCCTGGTGACCATCGGCATCACGATCCAGGGCGGTCGCACGACCCGCACCGCGACCGACTTCCACTCGGGCGGGCGCGGCTTCTCGGCGGCGCAGAACGGCTTCGCCGTCGCGGGCGACTACGTCTCGGCCGCGTCGTTCCTCGGCATCGCCGGCACGATCGCGCTGTACGGCTATGACGGGTTCCTGTACTCGATCGGGTTCCTCGTGGCCTGGATCGTGGCGCTGCTGCTCGTGGCCGAGTCGTTGCGCAACTCCGGCCGGTTCACCGTGGCCGACGCGCTGTCGTACCGCATGAAGCAGCGGCCGGTCCGCACCGCCGCCTCGATCGCGACGCTCAGCATCTCGATCTTCTACCTGCTCGCGCAGATGGTCGGCACCGGCGCGCTCGTCACGCTGCTCCTGGGCATCAAGGAGGGCGAGACCTTCCTCGGCATGGACGCCGGCGCCGCGAAGGTGGTCGGCATCGTCGTCACGGGCCTGCTCATGGTCGCCTATGTCGCCTTCGGCGGCATGAAGGGCACCACCTGGGTGCAGATCTTCCAGGCCTGCGTGAAGATCGGCCTCGCGTTCGTCCTGGCGATCCTGGTGCTGGCCGAGTACAACTTCAACCTCTCGGCCCTGCTCGGCGACGCCGCGCAGGCGTCGGGCCAAGGCGCGGCCTTCCTCGAACCGGGGCTGCGCTACGGCACGGAGGTGGCGGGCGATTCACTGCAGACGCTGTGGAACAAGCTCGACCTCATCAGCCTCGGGCTCGCCCTGGTCCTGGGCACCGCGGGCCTGCCGCACGTGCTCATCCGCTTCTACACCACGCCGGACGGCAAGACCGCCCGCAAGTCGGTGAACTGGGCCATCGGCCTGATCGGCATGTTCTACCTGCTCACCCTCGTGCTCGGCTTCGGCGCCGCCGCGATGGTCGGCAAGGAGGCGATCATCGCCGAGAACCCGGCCGGCAACTCCGCGGCGCCGCAGCTCTCCCAGGTCATCGGCGAGAACATCGCCGGGTCCACGGGTGGCGCGATCATGCTGGCGCTCATCGCGTCTGCGGCGTTCGCGGCGATCCTCTCGGTGGTCGCGGGCCTCATCATCGCCTGCTCGTCCTCGCTGGCCCACGACCTCTACAACGGGGTCTTCAAGCAGGGCAAGGCCTCCGGCCACCAAGAGGTCGTCTTCGCGAAGTTCGCGGCGGTCGGCGTCGGCGCCATCGCCGTGGTCATCGCGGTGTTCGCGCAGGACCTCAACGTGGCGTTCCTCGTCGCGCTGGCGTTCGCGGTCGCGGCCTCGGCGAACCTGCCGACGCTGCTGTTCAGCCTCTTCTGGAAGCGGTTCAACACGGCCGGCGCCGTCGCGGGCATCTACGGCGGCCTCATCTCCGCCATCGGTCTGGTGATCTTCTCGCCGACCTTCTCGAGCACTCCTACTTCGCTGCTCGGCGAAGGGGTCGACATCGCATGGTTCCCGTTGTCGAACCCGGGTCTGGTGTCCATCCCGTTCGGTCTCATCTGCGCCGTGGTCGGCACGCTGATGAGCAAGGAATCGAACCCGTCCCGTTTCGCGTCCATGCAAGTCCGGGCGCTGACGGGGGCCGGGGCCGAACGGGCCAGTACGCACTAGGCCGCCTCTGAGGCGGGGAGGGCCGGGGCGGCCCTCCCCGCCGTTATGTGCGCCACGTTACAGTGATGACGTGATCCCCGGTCGCCTCTCCGCCTCGCTCCGCGCCTCGAGGCTCGCCTCGACGCGGCGCCGCGCGCTGGGCTCCGGCACCCTCGCCGCGCTGCGGCTCTCCCGCCAGATCGGCGAGTCCCTCGCGGACGGCCTCACCGGGAAGGGCGCGCCGGTGGCGGCGCGCCGCCTCGCGAAGCTCCTCGCGGCCGACGCGGTGGCGCTGGCCGATTGCGACCGGTTCCTCGCCGTCTCCGGCGCCCTCGACCCGGTCGCCTCGCAGGGCATCCTGACGGAGACGCTGGACGTGCTCGAGCCGGTGACGGCCCCGCCGCTGCGGTCCGCGCCGCTGGTCGTCTCGGGCGATCTGGTGGGGTGCCTGGTCGTGGCGGGGGACGTGAGCGACGCGGAGGTCGCCGAGGCCGCCCACTTGGTGGCGACGGCGCTCGACCACGCCGACCTCGACCGGTCCCGGGAGCGGATCGCGGCGGCCGACCTGCGCACACTGCGGGCCCAGATCTCACCGCACTTCATGCACAACGCCCTGGCCGCGATCAGCGCCCACACCCGCACCGACCCCGAGCGGGCCCGTGAACTGCTCACGGACTTCTCGGACTACCTGCGGTACTCGTTCGCGAACACCGGCGACTACGCGACCGTGGCCGACGAGCTGCAGGCGGTCCAGACCTACCTCGAGCTGCAGCGGGCCCGCTTCGACGACCGCCTCGAGATCACCGTCCGCATCGCCCCGGAGGTCCTGCCCGTGCCCATCCCGTTCCTGGTCGTGCAGCCGATCGTGGAGAACGCCGTGCGCCACGGCTTCGAGTCGAAGCCCGGCACCGGCCACATCGCCGTGCGCGGGTTCTCCGAGGGCGCGCTGTGCGTGATCGAAGTCGAGGACGACGGCGCGGGCATGGAACCGGAGACCGCGAAGGCGATCCTGACCGGCAGCCGCCAGGGCGCCGGCCGCATCGGCCTCTACAACGTCGACCGGCGGCTGCGCGCCGTCTACGGCCCCGAGTACGGCCTGTGGCTCGACACCGCCCCCGGCGCGGGCACCAAGGCGACCGTGAGAATCCCCCGCTACGCCCGAGGAGTGCACGCATGAGCCCCGTGCCTGCCGATCGGCGCCTCGCGATCGAACCGCCCGCCGTCGGCCCCGGTCGGGTGCGCGGGAGTGCCGGGCGTCGCCGCCCGATGCCGCCGCCCGCCGTCTGTCGCGACCCGGTGCGCCCGGCCGCCGACCGCCCTGCCCCGACCGCGCCGTCGGCCGCCTTGGCCCGCGCCGCGGACCCCGCCCTGAACCGGAGTGAACGCTGATGAGCCTCCTGCGCGTGCTCGTCGTCGAAGACGAGCCGTCCACCCGCACCGAACTCGCCGGGCAGCTCGCCGAGCTGCCCGCCGTCGGCGAGGTCGTGGCCGCGGCCGGCGGCGACGAGGCGGTGCGCCTCCTCGGCTCCGGCTCGTTCGACGCCGCGTTCCTCGACATCGCCATGCCCGGCCTCACCGGCATGGACGTCGCCCGCATCCTGCGGCGCCTGTCGAACCCGCCCGAGATCGTGTTCGTCACCGCCTACGACAACCACGCCGTCGAGGCCTTCGGCCTCGGCGCCGCCGACTACCTGCTCAAGCCCTTCCGGCCCGAACGCCTCGCCGAGGCCGTCGCCCGCATCGGCGGCCGCCGCACCGCGCCCGTGGTGGGGGACAAGGCCGACGACCTTGCCGTCGTCCAGGTCGAACTCGCCGGCCGCACCGTGTTCGTGCGCCGCGACGACATCGCCTACGCCGAAGCCCACGGCGACTACGTGCGCCTCCACTCCGGCCAGGGCTCCCACCTCCTGCGCCAGTCCCTCACCTACCTGGAACAGGTCTGGGACGCAGCGGGGTTCGTGCGCGCGCACCGCTCCTTCCTCATCAACCTCGGCCACGTCACCGAACTGCGCGTGACCTCCTCGGCCGGCCTCGTCGCCGTCACCGAGCCCGGCGAGGTCCCCGTCAGCCGCCGCCACTCCCGGCTCCTGCGCGAACGGCTCCTCCAGGCCGCCCGGGAAGGCGGCGCGCACCGATGAACCAGCGCGTGCGCGTCACCAGCCCGCAGACCCGGCTCGCCCTGCGCCGCCGGTCCGACGCCACGCGCCGCCTCAACCGCCTCGCGGGCCAGCCCCAGGTCGACCGCAGCGCCATCGACCTCGCCGACGCCGAACGCGCCCTCCACCGTCAGCGCCGCCTGGCCGTCCGCACCGCCGCCGCGCTCCTGTGCGCGCTCGCGGCCCTGCTCACCGCGGCGGTGCTCACGCCCGGCCGCCTCGGCTGGGCCGTGCTGTTCTTCGCGCCCTACCCGGTCCTGCTCGCGCTCGCCGCGTTCCATGTGCGGCGCGCCGAGCGCATCGAGTCCGAGTACGGCGAGGGCGACTGATGCTCGGCCTGGCCGCCATCAGCCTGATCCTCGCCTCCAGCGTCGCCATCGGCGTCTGGGGCGTGCGCGCCGCACGCTCCACACCGGACTTCCTGGTGGCCTCGCGCAGCATCGTCCCCGGCTGGAACGCCCTCGCCATCGCGGGCGAGTACGTCTCGGCCGCTTCGGTTCTGGGGCTCGCGGGCCTGCTCGTCAAGAACGGCGTGGGCGCGATGTGGTACGCGGTGGGGTTCACCGCCGGGTACGTGCTCGTCGCGGCGCTCGCGGCCGGGCCGATGCGCCGCAGCGGCGCGTACACGGTGCCCGACTTCGCGGAGTACCGGCTCGGCTCGCCGCGCATCCGCCGCATGTGCGGGCTGGTCGTGCTCGTCATCATGCTGCTGTACCTGCTGCCGCAGTTCAAGGCGGCCGGGGTCGTGCTCGAGCTCGTCTCCGGCATCCCGTACTGGATCGGCGTGGTCGGCGCGGGACTCGTGGTCTCCTCCACCATCGCGGTCGGCGGGATGCGCTCGGCGACGTACGTGCAGGCCTTCCACTACCTGGTGAAGCTCGCGTTCATCGCCGGGCCGGCGGTGTTCCTCATCGCGCTGGCCGGGCGGGACCGGCGCGAGGCGGCACTCGACCTGAGCGCCGACCCGGACTGGTCGCGCCCGCTCCTCGATCTCGACGGCTCCGGGCATCCGCTCCTGGCCACGATCTCGGTCCTGGTCGCGACCACGTTGGGCGCCATGGGTCTCCCGCATGTGGTGATGCGATTCCACACCGTCGCGGGGGCCCGCGCGGCCCGCCGGGTCGCCGTCTCGGTGATCGTGCTCCTGAGCATGTTCTACCTGTGGCCCATCGTGTACGGGCTCCTCGGCCGGGTCACCACGCCCGAGCCGGAGGAGACGGACGTGGTGCCGCTCCTGGTGCCCGGCGCGATCCTGCCGGGCACGGCGGGCGCGGTCCTGACCGCGCTGGTCGCCGCAGGCGCGTTCGCGGCGTTCCTCTCGACCTCGTCGGGGCTGCTGCTCGCGCTGGCCGGGGGCCTCTCGCACGACCTGTTCGGCGGGTCGCTCTCGCGGCTGCGGCTCGGGGTCGTGGTCGGCACCGCGCTCGCGGTCGCGCTGTCGCTCCCGGCAGCCGATGTGGACATCAACGTGCTCGTCGGCTGGGCGTTCGCGGTGGCGGCCTCCACCTTCTGCCCCTTGCTGACCCTGGGCATCTGGTGGCGCGGCCTCACCGCGGCCGGTGCGACCGCGGGTCTGCTCGTGGGCGCGTGCACCTCCACCGGGGCCGCGCTCGCGTCGGTGGTCCTCGACCTCGAACCCGGCGTCGTCTCGGTGCTCCTGGCCCAACCGGCACTGTGGACGGTGCCGCTCGCGTTCCTCGTCATGGCCGCCGCCTCCCGGCCGGGCGACGTGCCGGACTGGGCCGGCGAGGCGGTGCTGCGCCTTCACGTGCCCGGCCGCTACTCCTCGGGCGACACCGGCGCGATCCCGCGCGCGAGGCGCGGCCAGCGCGCACCCCAGGGCTCCCTTGAACGGGTGGACGCTTCGGGCGAAACCGGATAACCTCGCGGGCATGGCAGGATCTCCGGGGTTGAACGCGTGCGCCGCGTTCTGCCCGTGCTTCATTCGGCTGCGCGCGGCGGCCTAGGCCCCGCAAGCGCTTCTCACTCGACCGCCGTCCGACCGGCGGCTGCGCCCCTGCGCGGGCCTAGGCGAATCGATCGTCCTGATTCGACTCGTCCTCATGGAGTTCTCCCATGTCCCGCAGCCAATTCCCGCGCGCCCGCGAAACCAGGCACCTCTCGAACCGCAAGGCGCTCTCCCAGAACTTCCTGCGCAACCCGCACCTCGCCCGCGACTTCGTCGACTCGGCCGGCATCGGCCCCGGCGACCACGTCGTCGAGGTCGGCCCCGGCGACGGCATGGTGACCCGGCCGCTGCTCGACCGCGCCGGCCGCGTCACCGCCTACGAGAAGGACCGCCACTTCGCCGAACGCCTCCGCTCCCGCCTCGGCCACCACGAGCACTTCCGCTGCCACCGCGCCGACTTCCGCGACGTGCACCCGCCCGACGAGCCGTTCCATGTGGTCTCCAACGCGCCGTTCGGGATCACCACCGACATCGTCCGCTGGTGCCTCAACGCGCGCACGCTCGCCTCGGCCGCGCTCGTGACCCAGCTCGAGTTCGCCCGCAAGCACACCGGCGACTACGGCCGCTGGAGCCGCCTCACGGTCGAGCACTGGCCCGAGTTCGAGTTCGCGCTCGGCATGCGCATCGACCGCCACGAGTTCCGGCCCGTGCCGCAGGTCGACGCCGCCGCGATCCACCTGCGCCGCCGCCCGAAGCCCTTGCTGCCCGAGCCCGCCATGGTCGACTGGCGCGACCTCGTGGACCTCGGCTTCTCCGGCGTCGGCGGCTCCCTGGGGGCCTCACTGTGCCGCGTCGTGCCCCGGCGCGACGCCCACCGCGCCTGCGCCGAGGCCGGCATCGACCGCGGGCAGGTCGTCGGCCACGTCCCGCCGGACCGCTGGATCGCCCTCTTCGAGGCCCTGACCCGTTGAGCCAGCGGAGGTACCGGGGCCATGGGCGATTAAGGTAGAGACGCCCGGCCCCGGTATCCCCTTTTGGAGCCAACGATGAGCGAAGCCATCTGGATCGAACTGATCAAGGTGCTGCCCGCCTTCCTCTGGATCGGCTTCGGCTTCATCGCGCTGGCCGTCGCCAAGCGCATCTTCACCGCCCAGGCCCCGCGCATGACCAAGGTCGAGACCCCTTGGGTCACCGTGGAACTCGCCCAGCAGGCCATCGAGCAGGCAGCCGAGCAGGCCGCAGGGCGCGGCCCCGTGCCGATCCCGCCGCCGGTCGAACCGGACTGGGCGTCGCTCTACCCGCTGCCGGCCCAGCCGGTCCCGTCCGGCAACGGCACGGTCTACGGCCCCAACCCCGCACCGCCGTCGCCGCCGGTCGTCCCGTCCCCGCCCGCCGAACCGGCCGACGAGGACATCGAAGAGGTCCAGACCGCGCCCCCCGAACCGGACCCGGCCGTGCTCGCCACGCCGCCCGCCGACACCCCCACCGAAGCCCCGCGGCCGGTCGGCGACAAACCGCCGCCCACCCTCACCGCCCCGAACCAGCAGGCCCCGAACATCCCGCCCACGTACCCGGTCCTGGCCCCGCCGCCCGGCAACCCGTACTACCCCGCGCCGGGGCAGAACGCCCCGTACTGGGGCCGGCCCGCACCGGCCTACCAGCCGCCCGCATACCAGCCCGCACCGTCCGACAACCGGAGCCGCCGCGCCGCGACGAAACTCGCGCTGGCCGCCGGCGACCTCCAGGGCGGCGCGATCCTGTGGGTCGACGACCATCCTGAATGGAACGAGACCCTGGTGCGGCTCTTCCGCACCGCCGGGATCACCGTGGACGCGGCGCTCTCCACCGACGAGGCCGTGCGCGCGCTCCAGCACCGCACGTACGACCTGGTCATCACCGACATGCGCCGCGAAGGCGAACCCGGCGGCGACACCGCCGGGACGAAGCTCCTCGACCGCATGGTCACCGCCGGCATCCCCACCCCCGCCGTGATCCTCTCGAGCAACCCGAGCGCGCACGCGGCCTCGGCCCTGCACCCCCGCGCGGTCACCACGACGAACAGCCCCGAGAAGCTCATCGACATCGTGGTCGAGTTCGTGGGCGACCGCCGCCGCGACCAGCAGCCCTCCGGCGGCGGTTCCAGCTGGATCGACCGGCTCACCGGAAACTGACCGAACACGCCATCGCCGCCGTCCTTAAGGGCCGCACCGTCCGACGGCCCCTATGCCCGCCTCTGGAACACCTGGCACGGCACGAATTCCCGGTAGCATCGACACCTCCGGCTCGACTCCCCTGTGATTCGCCTTTCCGCCGTCGAACCGATTGGAGCGCCGATGCCCTTCCTCGATCTGCCCGACTGCGTGAACGCCCGCGATCTCGGCGGGACTCCGCTGGCGAACGGAGGCTCGGTTCGTGCGAATGCGCTGCTGCGCTCGGACAACCACGACCTGCTGACCGAGGTCGGCATCGCGGCGGTCCGCGCGCTCGGCGTGCGGCGGATCATCGATCTGCGGCACGGGTGGGAGGCGCGGGAGTTCCCGAGTCCGTTCGCCGATGACGAGGTCTATGTGAACCTGCCGCTGCTGGGCGTCTACCCGGGCTTCGAGCCGACCGCTCCCGACGACTACCGGCCCGAGGTCGATCACGCGCCCGAACGCGTCGCCGCCGCGTTCATCGCGCTCGCCGAGGCACCGCCGGGCCCGGTCCTGGTCCACTGCCACGGCGGCCGCGACCGGACCGGCATCCTCGTGGCGCTGGCTTTGGCGATCGCCGGAGCGTCACCGGACGACATCGTCGCCGACTACGCGCTCACCGAAGGGACCGACCCGGAGACCATGCTGGACCTGCTCGACCACTTCGACGATGCGCACGGGGGAGTGGCCGAGTACCTCGCGGGCGCGGGAGTCACGGATGCTCACTTCGAAGCGGTGAGGCGGCGCATCAGCAGGTGACCGCGGCGGTAGCGTTCCCCGGCGCGCGGCTCGCGCAGCATCCGGCCGATCTCGGTGAAACCGGCCTCGCCTAGGAGCCTGGCGAGTTCGTCGGCCAGCGGTAGGCCGGAACCACTCGGGTGTCGTACATGGTGACCGGGTCGCCTTCGGACTCGAAGAACGCGACCAGCAGGCACCCGTCCGGGGCGATCACGCGGCGGAACTCCGCGAAGTATGCCGCCACCTCCTGCGGCGGGGCGTGGATCACCGAGTACCAGGAGACGACACCGCGGAGCGCGCCGTCCGGCAGGTCGAGCGCGTCCATGGAGCCCACCTCGAACCGCAGATCGGGGTGCTCCTGCCGCGCGATGTCGATCATCACGGGGGACAGGTCGACGCCGAAGGCCTCCAACCCCAGATCCCGCAGGTGCGCTGTCACCCGGCCTGGGCCGCACCCCAACTCGGCCACGAGCCCCGGTCCGCCCGTCCGTACGTACTCGGCGAACGCGGCCAGCACCGCCCGATCGAGCGGGAGCCCCTCGAACTCGTCGCGCACGATCTCGGCGTACTCGACCGCCACCCGGTCATAGGCTTCCGCTGTGGCACTGAGGTGTTCCAACGCATCGGCCATGGTCGAGCATCCTACGCACCGCTCGAGCGGGCGTCGTCCGCGGCGGCGTCGAGGGCTCGCACCAGGTCGCCCACGCTCCCGGCTGGCGGTGCTGCTCGCGCTCGCCACCGGAGCTGTCGGCGGCGCCGGCCCGCCTGATCAGGCGGCGAGGTCGCGGATGTCGGCGTCGAAGCGGTTGGGGGCGTTGAGGTGGGGGAAGGCGCCGTCCGTCTCGTACGTCGTGCAGGCCGCCTCGGGGATGCGCTCCTTCAGCCAGGTCTCGTACCCGGCGCTGGGCAGGGAGGCGAAGACCGCCAGGTAGCGGCATTTCGGGCGGCGGGGGCCGTCGACGATCTCCTGCCGCGCTTGTTCGCGGTCGGGGTCGGGCAGTGGCTCGTCAAGGCGCGCTTCGATGTTGACCACGGCGTGGGCCACGTAGCGGGCCGCGAAGAGCGTCGCCACGAGGGCCGCGGTGCCGTGGCCGACCACGATCGGAGCGCGTGTGCCCATGGCCGCGACGTATTCGGCGAGGGTTTCGGCCTGGTCGCCGATCGGCCGGTGTTCGGGGAGGTCGAGGACGGCGACGGCGTGTTCGCTCGCGAGGCGGGCGGCCACCGGCCACCAGGCCGAGCGGTCGGCGCCGGTCTCGCTGAGCAGCAGGACGGGGCGGCCGTCGGCGCCCCAGCGGTCGCCGTCGCGTTCGCGGTCGGGGTCTTGGAGGAGGTCTTCGAATCGCAGGGCAGGCATTGCGTGGCTCCTGTCGGATGGTCGCTGGACGTCGGCCGGGCAGGGCAAGGCGGCACCGCGGTCGCGGTGCGCGGCGGGGGGATTACGCCAGTGCGGGCGGGGAGCGACCGGCGCAGATGCCGGCGAAGTCGGCCGGACGGAACGACTCGGTCCGTTCGGCGAACGTCGAGTGGCATTGCGGCGCTTGAGGGTCGGACCGGTCGACGAGGCGCGACACGCCTTGGACCCTGGTCAGACAGTAGCGCCACAGCAGCGAGGTGCCGGTGCCGATCGCCGCGTACACGGCGAGGCCGATGAGGAGCACCGTGAACGGCGGCACCGGGTGGTCGCCGGCGACCATGCGCTCGGTCATGTCGGTCGCGAGGAACGCGCCGACCGAGACGAGGGCCGAGAGGCGGGTGGTGCGCTTGCGGTCCGGCCCGCCCGGTCGGCCGGCGGCCGGGGCTGCCAGCAGTGCGAGGAGCGAGCCCAGTGCGAGGCACCCGGCGAAGAGCGCCGCCTCGCCCGCGTGGCGGTCGAGGTGCCACGGGGCAGCGCCGCCGTGGCTGTGCTGCAGTAGCCACGCGGAGATGCCATGGGCCGCAATCCATCCGAGCAGGCCGAAGGCCAGTGCGGAGCCCGTCGTCAGGAGTCCCGCCACGGGAGGGCGGTTTCCGTTGCGACGCTGCTGCGTCCGGATGGCGGCCTCCTCGGTGTGGTCAGGTACCGGTGTGACGCGCTGAGTGTACGAGTCGATGTGAGGCAATTTCAACGAGGGTCCGATTCGTTCCATTTTCAGGAGTGCGACCTTCGTCTCTTCCGGACTCGCGCGCGGTCGAAATCCGCTGTTAGGCACCCGTTCGAGGGGTTAATCGATTGCCGCCTGTCGGACCCTCCCTTTACGCTCGGCTAGTGAGGTTCCTCCGCGCCCCCGAGCTGCCCTTGGACGACCCGTTGCTCCCCGAAGGGACACGGGGCGATCCGGCGTCCGCCGCGAACGCCGCGCCGCCGCCGGGCACGCCCTGGCGGCTCCTCGTATGGCTGGCCGTGCGGCGCAAGGGCCTCATGGCCGCCGCGCTCGTCACCTCCGGCATCGCGCTCGGCTCCCTCCCGGTGCTGCCGTTCTTCCTCACCGGCGCCGTCGACCACGGCCTGCGCGAACGCGACTGGGGCGCGCTCTCGTTCTGGGCGTTCGGCATGGTCCTCGCCGGGTTCGTCACGGCCGGGATGATCGTCTGGTCGCACCGCCTCACCGTGTACTGGCGCGCGGACGCCTCCTACCGGGTCCTGCAGCTCGCCACCCGCAAGGTCAACCGCCTCGGCGACGACCTGCGCAAGAAGCTCACCACCGGCGAGGTCGTGAGCGTCGGCGCCACCGACATCAACCGGATCTCGTGGGCCGTCGACTCCCTCGCCCCCACCGCGGGCTGCCTCATCGGCCTCATCGCCGTCGGCGTGCTCCTGTTCAACACCTCGGTCGCCTTGGGCGCCACCATCTTCATCGGCGTGTTCATCGTCGGCCTCATCACCGGCCCGCTGCTCACCCGCCTCCAGGACCGCCAGGAGCAGTACCGCGAACGCGTCGGCGACATCACCGAGCGCGCCTCCGACATCGTCTCCGGCCTGCGCGTCCTGCGCGGCATCGGCGGCGAGGCCCGCTTCAACGCCTCCTACCGGCGCGACTCGGACGCCCTGCGCTCGGCCGGGTACAAGGTCGCCGGGCCCACCGCCTGGCTCAACTCGCTCGGCGAGGGCACGCCCGCGATCCTCCTCGGCGTCGTCATCTGGATCGCCGGACGCCAGGTCGCCTCCGGGGAACTGACGCCGGGCCAGATGGTCGCCGCGTTCGGGTACACCGGCGCGTTGCTGCTGCCCGTGCACTGGCTCATCGGCTGCACCTACCGCATCATCGAGGGCCGCGTCGCCGCCGGCAAGGTCTGCGAACTGCTCAACACCCCCGAGCGCGAAGCGCCCGCTGAGGTCACGCCCGGCCCGCGCGAAGGCGCCGAGCTGCACGACCCCGAGTCCGGCCTCACGGTCGCGGGCGGCGAGCTCCTCGCAGTCGCGTCCTCCGACTCCGAGCAGGTCGCCGCGATCTTCGACCGCATCGGCGGGTTCACCGAGTCCGAAGCCCGCTTCGGCACCGTGCCCGTCGCGCAGCTCGACCGCGACGAGCTGCGCCGCCGCGTGCTCGTCGCGGACCACGACGCGTACCTCTTCGCCGGCACCGTCGCCGCCGCCGTCGCCGCGCTGGACGGCCGCGACCGGGTGGAGGCAGCCATCGAGGCCGCCTCCGCGCACGACGTCATCGAGGCCCTCCCCGACGGCCTCGACACCGAGCTCGACAACCAGGCCCGCACCCTCTCCGGCGGCCAGCGCCAGCGGCTGCGCCTCGCCCGCGCCATCGCCGCCGACCCCGAGGCCCTGCTCCTGCACGAGCCGACCTCCGCGGTCGACTCGCACACCGAGGCCCGCATCGTTGAGCGCCTCGCCGAGACCCGCGGCGGCCGCGCCACCGCCGTCGCCACCACCTCGCCGCTGTGGCTCGGCCGCGCCGACAAGGTCGCGTTCCTCCAGGGCGGCAAGGTCATCGCCCACGGCACGCACCGCGAGCTCATCGCCGCGCACGCCGACTACCGCGCACTCGTCACCCGAGGAGAGTCATGACGGCCGACAAGAGGACGAACCAGCTGCCGATCGCCGACACCCGGACGGTCCGCCGCGCGTTCTTCCGGCTCCTCGCCTCCGAGAAGCGCCGCGCGACCGCCGCCGTGGGGCTGCACCTGGTGGCCGCGGTGGCCGCCGCCGTCGCCCCGATCCTCTTGGGGGACATGCTCGACGAGCTCGCCGCGGGCTCCGGGGCCGCCGAGGTCGACCGGCTCGCGCTCGGCATCGTCGCCTCGATCGTGGCGGTCGTGGGCTTCACCTGGGCCGGCACGTACGTGTCCTACCGCCTCGGCGAGCGTCTCTCGGCCCGCATGCGCGTCCAGTTCGTCGAGCGCGCCCTGCGCCTGCCGATGCCCGTCGTCGAGCAGGCCGGCTCCGGCGACCTCATGACCCGCTCCTCTGCGGACGTGCCCGAGGCCGGGGTCCTGTTCCGCGACGGCCTCCCGCAGGTCACCGTCTCGATCCTCAAGGTCCTGGTCTTCTTCGGCGCCATGCTCATCGCCAGCCCGCTGCTCGGCCTGTGCATGCTCGTCGTGGTCCCGCCGCTGTTCATCGGCACCCGCTGGTACCTCAAGCGCGGCCGCAACGGCTACCTCGCCGAGCGCGAGGCCGAGTCCACGATCGGCGACACCATCGGCGCGTCCGCCGACGGCGCCCGCACCACCGAGGCCTACCGGCTCGGCGCGCAGCGCGACGCCGCCGGCGACGCGACGGTCGCCAAGCACTGGAAGGCCGCCCGCTACACGCTGTTCCTGCGCAGCGTCTACTTCCCGTTCCTCGACGGCGCGTACGCCATGCCGACCGCGGCCGTGCTGCTCGTGGGCGGCGCGTTCTACTTCAACGGCGAGGTCACCCTCGGCACCGTCGCCTCCTGCGCGGTCCTCACCCGCCAGATCATGTTCCCGATCGACCACATCCTCATGTGGGTCGAGAAGGTGCAGCGCGGCTTCGCCGCCATGTCCCGCATCGAGGGCGTCGCCGAGGCCGAGGACGCCGAAGCGAACGCCACCGCCGAGCGGCCCGCGGACGGCACGGTCGACCTCACCGGGGTCCGCTACGCCTACCCGACCAGTCCGCGCGACGTGCTCCACGGCGTCACCCTCAGCGTCCCGGCCGGCCAGCGCCTCGCCGTCGTCGGCCCCTCCGGCGCGGGCAAGTCCACGCTCGCGCGCCTCATCTCCGGCTCCGACGTGCCCCGCGAGGGCCGCGCCGCGATCGGCGGCGTCGACGTCGCCGCGCTCCCGCTCGACGAGCGCCGCAAGCGCGTCACCCTCGTCACCCAGGAGCACCACGTCTTCACGGCCTCCTTGCGCGACAACCTGATCCTCGCCAAGGCCGAGGCCACCGACCAGGAGCTCGACGACGCCCTCGCCGCGGTCGGCGCGGACTGGGCGTTCGACCTGCCCGAGGGGCTCGACACGCCGCTGGGCGGCAAGAACCGGGAGCTGGACGCGGCGAGCGCGCAGCAGATCGCGCTGGCGCGGATCATCCTCGCCGACCCCGATGTGGTGATCCTCGACGAGGCCACCGCGATGCTCGACCCGCGCGCGGCCCGCGACACCGAGCGCGCCCTGGCGGCGGTCCTCGAGGGCCGCACCGTGATCGCGATCGCGCACCGGCTGCACACCGCGCACGACGCCGACCGCATCGCGGTGGTCGAAGACGGACGGGTCGCCGAATTGGGGAGTCATGACGAGTTGATCGCGCTCGACGGGCATTACGCTGCCCTTTGGCGTGCCTGGCACGGCGATGTCGAGGAAGCCGAGAATGATCAAGCGAGCGCATTCGCGTCTAGTGGGAATGCGTTGTAGCCCATGCAAAGAACCAGGCCCCGGGCCTAAGCCCGGGGCCTGTACTGGCTCGAGAACACCACCACAAGTCGGAACACCCACCGACTCGTTCTTAGCAAGGAAACAGAAAGGAAACCAGGAAACCCGTTCCGAACCAGTGACGAAAGAGTATCACGTCACATGTCCAGTGGCTAGGGGGTCGTATCCAGGTCACTCGATCCGTGTCGATCGATTTTCGCGATCCGTGCGTCACACCCCGCCGCGCCCCGGTCCGCGAGTCCCACACTGGGCGGTGCCCGCCTCTGGCGCCGACCGCGCACGGCCTAGACTCGACTGGTCTTCCCGCAGCTAGTAACCGTTAGGAAACACCTGTCGTGAGTACGATTTCACGCGAGGAAGTCGCGCACCTGGCGCGGCTGGCCCGCCTCGAAGTCACCGATGACGAGCTCGACGCCTTCGCCGGCCAGCTCGACGTCATCCTCGAATCGATGAAGACGCTCGCCGAGGTGAACACGGACGGCGTCCAGCCGACCTCGCACGCGGTGCCGCTCGTGAACGTCTTCCGGGAAGACCAGCCCCAGCCGTCCCTGCCCCGCGACGCCGTGCTCGCCGGCGGCCCCGACACCGCCGAGGACCGCTTCCGCGTCCCGCGCATCCTGGACGAGGAGGCCTAGCCCGTGAGCCGCATCATCGACAAGACCGCCGCCGAGCTGGCCGCGGACATCCGCGAGGGCCGCCTCACCTCCGTCGAGGTCACCACCGCGTTCCTCGACCGCATCGCCGCCGTCGACGTCACCATCAAGGCGTTCCTCCACGTCGACCGCGACGGCGCGCTCGCCACCGCGGCCGAGGTCGACGCCGCCGTCGCCGCCGGCCAGGAGCTCGGCCCGCTCGCCGGCGTGCCCGTAGCCGTCAAGGACGTCGTGGTCACCAAGGGCCTGCCGACCACCGCCGCCTCGAAGATCCTCGAAGGCTGGATCCCGCCCTACGACGCGACGATCACCGAGCGCATCAAGGCCGCGAAGATGCCGATCCTCGGCAAGACGAACATGGACGAGTTCGCCATGGGCTCCTCCACCGAGTACTCGGCGTTCGGCAAGACGCTGAACCCGTGGGACACGGGGCGCATCCCCGGCGGCTCCGGCGGCGGCTCGGCCGCGGCCGTCGCCGCGAAGATGGCCCCGCTCGCGATCGGCACCGACACCGGCGGCTCGATCCGCCAGCCCGGCGCCGTCACCGGCACCTTCGGCGCCAAGCCCACCTACGGGTCCAACTCCCGCTTCGGGCTCATCGCCTTCTCGTCCTCGCTCGACACCCCGGGTCCCGTGGCGCGCAACGCTCTCGACGCGGCGCTGCTCCACGAGGTCATCTCCGGGTACGACCCCCGCGACTCCACCGCGATCGACGCGCCCGTCCCGCCGGTCGTCGCCGCCGCCAAGGCCGGCGCGAACGGCGACCTCTCGGGCCTCAAGCTCGGCGTCGTCAAGGAGTTCGCCGAGGGCGCCGACGCCGCCGAGCCCGGCGTCATCGCCGCCTACGAGGCCGGCGTCGAGCAGCTCGTGAAGCTCGGGGCAGAGATCGTCGAGGTCTCCTGCCCGTCCTTCTCCTACGCGCTGCCCACCTACTACCTCATCGCCCCGTCCGAGGCCTCCTCCAACCTGGCCCGCTACGACGGCGTCCGGTACGGTCTGCGCGCCGGCGACGACGGGCAGCACTCGCTCGAAGAGGTCATGAGCCTCACCCGCGAGGCCGGGTTCGGCCCGGAGGTCAAGCGCCGCATCATCCTCGGCACCTACGCGCTCAGCGCCGGGTACGTGGACGCGTTCTACGGCAAGGCCCAGCTCGTGCGCACCCTCATCAAGCAGGACTTCGAGAAGGCCTTCGAGCAGGTCGACGCCATCATCAGCCCGACCACGCCGTTCATCGCCTTCAAGTTCGGCGAGCGCACCGGCGACCCGTACCAGATGTACCTCGCCGACCTCTACACGATCCCGACCAACCTCTACGGCGGCCCCGGCGTCTCCGTGCCGGTCGGCCTCTCCGAGGGCATGCCCGTGGGCCTGCAGGTCATGGGCCCGGTCATGGGCGACGACATCACCTACCGCGTCGCGGCCGCCCTGGAGTCCACCCAGGACACGCTGCTCGCCGACACCGCGCCCGAGATCTCAACAGATCTACGTTTCGCTGCGCTCAACGAGGATGGGAAGTAGCCGCGATGACCAAGTTGAACGACTACGACAAGGCCGTCGAGACCTACGAGCCCGTCCTCGGCCTCGAGACCCACATCGAACTCGACACGAAGACCAAGATGTTCTGCGGCTGCTCGACCGCCTTCGGCGCCGAGCCCAACACGCAGACCTGCCCGGTGTGCCTGGCCCTGCCCGGCGCCCTCCCGGTCGCCAACAAGGCCGCCGTCGAGGCCACCATCAAGATCGGCCTGGCCCTCAACTGCCACATCGCCGAGTGGACCCGCTTCGCCCGGAAGAACTACTTCTACCCGGACATGCCGAAGAACTTCCAGACCAGCCAGTACGAGGAGCCGCTCTGCGAGAACGGCTACGTCGACGTGGTCGTGGACGGCAAGGACCACCGCATCGAGATCGAGCGCGTCCACCTCGAAGAGGACACCGGC
Source organism: Glycomyces niveus (assembly GCF_017592475.1). Classification (GTDB taxonomy): domain Bacteria; phylum Actinomycetota; class Actinomycetes; order Mycobacteriales; family Micromonosporaceae; genus Glycomyces; species Glycomyces niveus. The sequence continues at coordinate 53,732 of NZ_JAGFNP010000011.1, forward strand.
AAGACCCTCCACGTCGGCGGCGCCACCGGCCGCATCCACGGCGCCACCGAGTCCCTCGTGGACTACAACCGCGCCGGCATCCCGCTCGTGGAGATCGTCACCAAGCCCGTCCCCGGCACCGGCGCCCTCGCCCCCGAGGTCGCCCGCGCCTACGTCGCCGAACTGCGCGACATCGTCCGCTCCCTCGGCGTCTCCGACGTCCGCATGGAGCAGGGGTCCCTGCGCTGCGACGTCAACCTCTCGCTGAACAAGCCCGGCGACGAGTGGGGCACCCGCACCGAGACCAAGAACGTCAACTCCCTGCGCTCGGTCGAACGCGCCGTCCGCTTCGAGGTGCGCCGCCAGTCCGCGCTCCTCGACGCGGGGGAGAAGATCATCCAGGAGACCCGCCACTTCCACGAAGGCGACGGCACCACCAGCCCCGGCCGCTCCAAGGAAGAGGCCACCGACTACCGGTACTTCCCCGAGCCCGACCTGGCCGTCATGGAGCCGTCCCGCGAATGGGTCGAGGAGCTCCGCGCCTCCCTGCCCGAGCCCCCGCGCCAGCGCCGCGAGCGCCTCCAGGCCGCGTGGTCCTTGGGCGACAAGGAGATGCAGTCGGTCGTCAACGCCGACGCGGTCGACCTCATCGAGGCCACCGTCGCCGCCGGCGCCACGCCGTCCGGCGCCGTCAAATGGTGGCTCGGCGAGCTCTCCCGCCGCGCCAACGAGTCCGGCGAGGAACTCGGCGCGCTGGCCATCACGCCCGCGCAGGTCGCCGAGCTCCAGGGCATGGTCGACGACGGGCGCCTCAACGACAAGCTGGCCCGCCAGGTCATCGACGGCGTGCTCGCCGGCGAGGGCTCCCCGGCGGACGTCGCCGCCGAGCGCGGGCTCGAGGTCGTCTCCGACACGGGCGCACTCGAAGCGGCCGTGGACGAGGCCATCGCCGCGAACCCGGCCGTCGCCGACAAGATCCGCGGGGGCACCCACGCCGCCGCCGGCGTGCTCATCGGCGCGGTCATGAAGGCCACCAAGGGCCAGGCCGACGCGGGCACGGTGCGCCAGATCATCCTGGACAAGCTGAGCTAGCGAGCGCTTCGAGGGGCCGGGCGGTGCGCACCGCCCGGCCCTTTTGCGTTCACTGTCCGTTCAATCCCAGTGTGAGCCGCGAGTCTTCGGGCACCCCAGAGAGCGATGTTGTTCACAGAGGATTGCTACCCTTGACCGCGTCAGCTTCAAGTGCGGCCGGAGGAGGTGGAGACCATGGGCGATGACCCCGGATCTAGTCGAGATACCGACGCGTTCTTCCCATTTTCCTTTTACCGTGCCTCGCGTCCTCTTACATTGGAGCGGACGGGCTGACCTGCACTTCCTTACGCGGGTTGCGAGACGGGCACGGCCCTTTCCTCGTGTTTTAGGAGGTGGCTGACATGGCTCAGATCATCCAGCCCATTTCGCCCGCGGCGGTGGACGAGCTCGCGGCACTCCGTCTGGAACTCGCCGACACCTCGACCGTCGAACTCGCCGAAGAACTGCCCCGCATGGACCTCGCCGAGCAGGCTCTGCGGTTCCGGCTCCTCCCCAAGGACCGCGCGCTCGCCGTCTTCGAAGAGCTCGACACCGTCCACCAGCAGGAGCTGATCGACGGCCTCAAGACCGAGTTCGTGCGCGAGCTGCTCGACTCGATGGCAGCCGACGACCGGGCCAAGCTCTTCGACGAGATGCCCGCCAAGGTCGCGACCCGCTTCCAGTCCCAGCTGAGCGCCGCCGACCGGCGCACCACCGCCCAGCTCCTCGGGTACGAGCCCGAGTCGGCCGGGCGCATCATGACCCCCGACTACGTGTCGCTGCGTGCCTCGATGACCGCGGCCGCCGCGATCGAACGCATTCGCCACCTGCGCGAACGCCCCCGGCACCTCGACGTGCTCCCCGTGACCGACGGGCACCGCAAGCTCCTCGGCACCGTCACCCTCGCCGACCTCGTGAGCGCCGACCCCGACACGCCCGTCCACGAGCTGATCGCGGACGAGCACTACCAGGTCTCCACCGACACCGACCAGGAGGAGGCGGCCCGCCTCATCCAGGAGGCCAACCTCAACGCGCTCTCCGTCGTCGACCACGAAGAGCGCCTTGTCGGCCTCATCACCTGGGACGATGCCATGGAGATCCTCGAGGCCGAGGACACCGAGGACGCGACCCTGGCCGGTGCGGCCGAGCCGCTGGAGCGGCCGTACCTTTCGGCCGGCGTGTTCATGCTGGCGCGCAAGCGCGCGGTGTGGCTGCTCGTGCTCGCCGTCTCGGCCTCGCTCACGGTGACGGTGCTCAACTACTACGAGACCTACCTGGCGAACGTCACGGTGCTGGCGGTCTTCATCTCGCTGCTGACCGGTACGGGCGGCAACTCCGGCTCGCAGGCGTCGGTGACGATCATCCGCGCCATGGCCGTCGGCGAAGTGCGGTTCTCCGACGCGTTCAGGATCACCTGGCGCGAGTCACGGGTGGGATTCCTGCTCGGGGCGATGCTCGCGATCGTCGGCGGACCGGTGGTCGGATTCGTCTACGGCTGGGACATCGGGCTCATCATCGCGTTGACGCTCCTGGTCATCTGCACCTGGTCGACGTTCGTCGGCTCGCTGCTGCCGCTGCTCGCGAAGAAAGTCGGCATCGACCCCGCGCTCGTCTCGGCGCCGATGGTCTCGACGCTGTGCGACGCGACCGGCCTGCTCATCTACTTCTCCGTGGCGGCCTTGATCCTCGGCCCGGCCCTCACCGGCTGAAGCGCGCGGCGAAGGCCCTGACGGGCACGGGTCAGGGCCTTCGCCGCCATGCGGTACCCGCCGGGCGGGCCGACCCAGACCTCTTGGCCTCAATCCTGTTGCGGCGCAGTCGATTGCGTACCGCTCTGGATATCGCCTCCGTCGACCTGCTCCTCGGTCGGGATCACCGTGCGGTCGAGCGTCACGTCCGTCTCCATGCCCGAGCCGACCGAGATCGAGTCGTACGCCGTGAGCGCCTTCGTGACCGGGTCGAAGTACAGCACGTCCATCTCCATGCGCATCGGGTCCTCGGACTGGAAGTTCCGCAGCCCCGCCGCGCCCGTCGAGCCCTCGACCATGAGCGTGGTGCCCTCGCCGAGGTCCTTCACCGCCCGCTCGTGCGTGTGCCCCGCCAGGACCAGCGGCACCGTGCCCGCGAGCGGCTCCGCCATCGGCGGCTCGTGCACCATCGCCACGTCGGCCCCGCCCGCGTCGACGATCGCCTGCTGCAGCCGCTCGCCCGACTCGGTGAGCATCTGCTGCGCGTACTCGCTCGACGGCTGCGCGCCCTTGTCCGGCGTGAACCGCGGATCGGCGACCCCGGCGAACTCCAGGCCCGCGATCTCCTGCACCTCGCCGTCGAGCACGATCACGTTGTCGTACGCCGAGAGCGCGGCCACCGTCGTCACCGAGTCGTGGTTGCCCTTGACGAACACGTACGGCGCGTCGATCTGCTCCACGCCCTGCGAGAAGATCTCGGCCTCCTGCTCCGAGCCCCAGTCGTTCAAATCCCCGGTGTCGGCCACCGCGTCGATGTCGAACTGCTCGACCACCGACTCCATGAGATGCCAGGCCGAGGGGTTCAAGTGGATGTCGGAGACGTGCAGGACCCGGATCGAGTCGTCCTGGATGCCCAGCTGCGGCATGTCCATCGCCAGCGCGTAGAACTCGGAGATGTTCGTGACGAACTTCTGCAGGTTAGCGACGTACTCCTCGTAGTTCTGCGCGATGTCCTCCGCGTTGCCGACCACGCTGGGCGCGTACGCGAGCAGGCCCTCATAGCGCGGCTGCGAGATCGACTCGGCGCGCAGCGTCGCGGCCGCGTACCCCATCAGGGCCGCCGTCACCGCGAGCGAGGTGAGCCCGGTGAGCAGCGCCCGCCGCATGGTGCGGAACGCCAAGGCGCCCACCAGGAGCCCGCACAGGGTCACGATCGCGAGCGCCTCGACCACGACCCGCACCACCGCGTCCGTGACGTCGGAGGCGAGGCTCTTCGAGGCGCTGGTGACCCCGCCGGGGGTGTTGATGATGTCCTGCGCCTCTTCCGGATCGACCGAATCGAGGCTGAGGTTGAGGCCGACCGGGCCGTCGTGGCTGTCGAAGATGACGTCGCCGAGCGGCGGGATCGTCACCTTGGTCTCGCCGCTGATGTCGGGGTGCAGGGACACGGTGGTGTCGAACGGCCCGATGTCGGCCTTGGTGCCGCCCACGAGCGCGAGGCCGCCCGCGGCCGCGCCGACGCCGACGAGGAAGACGGCCGCGACCAGCGCGAACCGCCGCGCCCGCTCCGAGCGCCGCAGTCGCGACCATCCCGCCCTCGATCTGCGCCAGAAGGATGTCGCGTGCCTCCCGGCGGTCCGTGCGGCGTCCTGGATGCGGTGCAGTGCGGCGGCGAGCCGGTCGTTCATCTAGTGCCTTCCTCGCGCGGCTTGGGCGGTGTGTACGTCGCGGCTCAGACCCTTCCCTGGGCCGCGTAGCTGGTGGAGAACCGGAGGATCCGATCGTCGGCCTCATCGGGGGTGCAGCCGCGGTCCTGATCGCAGCGGCCGTCGCGGTTCGAGGTCGTCACCCAGAGCATCCCGTCGGGGCCCATGGCGACCGATCGTAGCCGACCGAACTCGTTGACGGCCGTCGCTTGCGGCTCGGCCGCGGGGGCGCCGGTCTCGTCGAACTGCACCATCCAGAGGCGCTGGCCGCGCAGGCAGGCGGTGACGAGGGTGTCCTCGAGGAAGACGGCGCCGGCGCAGGAGGCCTCGAAGGGTTCCCAGGTCAGGGCCGGGTCCGCGTAGGCGTCGTCGGTGTCGGTGCCCTCGAAGAAGGGCCAGCCGTAGTTGCTCCCGGGTTCGATGAGGTTGATCTCGTCGGCGATGTCCTGGCCGAACTCGGTGGCGTAGAGCTGGCCGGCGGGGTTCCAGGCGAGGCCTTCGACGTTGCGGTGGCCGAGGCTGTAGACGGGGGAGCCGGCGGTGGGGTTGCCTTCGGCGGGCTCGCCGTCGGTGGTGATGCGGAGGATCTTGCCGCTCAGTGAATCGGGGTTCTGGGCGGCGTTGCCGTCGCCGGCGTCGCCGGTGGCGGCGTAGAGGAAGCCGTCGGGACCGAAGTCGAGGGCGCCGCCGTTGTGGTAGGGGGCGGCGGGGATGCCGGTGAGGATCGGTTCGGGCGCGGCGTCGGAGGCGGTGTCGATCCTGGCGATGCGGTTGTCGGTGTCGGAGGTGTAGTACGCGTAGATCTGGTGGTCGGTGTCGAAGTCGGGGGAGACGGCGAGGCCGAGGAGGCCGCCTTCGCCGGTGTCGGCGATGTCGACGGTGCGCAGTTCCTCGGGTTCGCCGGCGGTGCCGTCCTCGGCGACGGCGATGGTGAGGATGCGGCCGGTGGCGCGCTCGCCGACGATCGCGGTGCCGTCGGGCAGGAAGTCGAGGCCCCAGGGGACTTCGAGGCCCTCGGCGACGACGTCCATGAACGAGGTCTGCTCCTCGGGGTCGCTGCTCGGGGTGGGGAGGTTCGGCGGCTCGCCGGTCTCGGCCTCGGGGGGCTCACCGAAGGAGCACGACGCGAGCGTGAGTGCGGCGGCGGTGGCGGCCGCGGCCGAGAGCAACCTGCGCATGGCCCCAAGACTATAGCTTCGGCCCGACGCTGCGGCGGCGCTGTTTTCCACGCCCTGCCGGTTCCCCGATTCGGGCGGGACTAACCCCTGCGGCCCGAAATCCAAGATCCTATAGGATATATCGAATTCGATGGGAAGGACGTGAGCGTGAAGGTCTGGATCGCGCACGAGGAGGGCCGCGCCCTGCTCGGCCCGCTGCCCGACGGCGTCGACGTGGAGGTCTACGACGGGCGCGGCGACTACCCCTCCGATCCGGCGGCCCTCGACTTCTGGGTGCCGCCGTTCCTCGCCCAGTCGAAGGTCACGACCCCGCTCAAGGACATGACCTCGCTCAAGGCGATCCAGCTGCTCAGCGCGGGCGCCGAGGTCTGGGTCCCGGCCGTCCCGCCGGGCGTGACCCTGTGCGACGCGCGCGGCGTGCACACCGGCGTCACCGCCGAATGGACCGTCGGCGCGGTGATCGCCTCGATGCGCGGCTTCGACGTCTTCGCCCGCAAGCAGACCCGCCATGAGTGGAAGGTCGAGTGGACCACCACGGTCGTGGGCAAGCGCGCCCTCATCGTCGGCGCCGGCGACATCGGCGAGAAGATCGCCGAGGTCCTGACCGTGCTCGGCGTGGAGGTCGAGAAGGTCGCCCGCCGCGCCCGCCCCGGCGTCCACGCGATCGACCGGATCGACGAGCTCCTGCCGGGCTTCGACGTGGTGATCCTGATCCTCCCGCTCACCGACGCCACGCGCGGCCTGGTGGACGCGAAGTTCCTGTCGCACATGAAGGACGGCGCGCTCCTGGTCAACGCCGCGCGCGGCCCGATCGTCGACACCGACGCCCTCGTCGCCGAGGTCGCCTCCGGCCGCCTCCGCTGCGCGGTCGACGTCGTCGACCCCGAGCCCCTGCCCGCCGACCACCCGCTCTGGGACCTCGCAGGCGCCCTCATCACCCCGCACGCGGGCGCCTCAGTGGACGGCACCCTCGACCGCGCCTACGCCCCCGTCGGCCCCCAGATCCACCGCTTCGCGGCAGGCGAACCCCTCGAGAACGTCGTGATCGACGGCTACTAGTCCTCTGACTCGCCTTCGCGGAGTTCTTGGCCGCCGATGGCGAGGACTTGGGGGAGGTTCTCGGGCTTGAGGGGGTCGAGGCGGACCTGGGACTGGTCGTCCAATATGGCCGCGACGCCCTCGTTGCCGGTGGCGAAGCCGTCGATGTGCTTCCAGGCGATGGTGCGGCTGGTGAAGATGCCGCGGATCGCGATGCCCTCGCTGGTGACGTCGATGCCGGAGCGCCAGGCCCACATGGAGACCGCGACGGGCGCGAGGAGGAGGGCGAGGCCGAGGACGGCGGAGGCGACGCCCCAGACCGGGCGTTCGACCATGAGCGCCACGGAGATCGGGATCACGGTCAGCCAGGCGACGAAGGCCGCGCCGGTGACCGCCGCCGGGCGGCGTACCCGCAGCCTGCGGGCGGTGCGCCGGGCGGCGGGGAGGGGACCGGTGGAGGCGTCGGTACTCGTCATGGCACCAGCCTGACACACCCGGGCGCAGGGTATGCAAAGTGGCCGGTCCGGTTTCTGTCGGATTGTCGCTTGACGGGCCCGTCGAACGTGGCACGATCAGCTCAAGAGCAGCGGTGCGAGCCTGGTGGGGGTGGACGTGGCCGTCAAGATCACATTCCGTCCTACGACGCGCCAGGTGCTCGGCCGGGCGCTCTTCCTCTCCGGCTTCTCGTTCGTCGCCGCGCTCGTCCCCGCCGCCGCGTACATGCTCGCGATCGGCCGCTGGTACCACTACACGCTGCTGGCGCTGTTCCTCTTCGCGATCGCGGTCGCGCTGGGGGCCGCGTATGCCGGGGCGCGCAACCGCGGGGTGGTGCTCGACGAGCGCGGCATCCATCCGCTCAAAGCCGTTGCCTCCCAGAAGCACACGGAGCGGTTCGCGGCCTGGACCGACATCGCCGACATCCGGGCCGAGCGCCGCGCCAGCCGCACGGTGCCCGTGGTGTACCTGCTCGACCCCGAGCAGAAGCCGTGGCGGCTGCAGGCGCCGTACTCGGGCCGCGTGCTCTCGACCGACGACGAGCTCGACGAGAAGATCTTCGTCATGCGCAGCCTCTGGGACGCGTACAAGCGGGGCCTCCCGCCCTACCGTCATCGCCCCTGACGGTATCGACCGACGTCACTGCCTTACGGTAGGAAACTCTCGGAAACTTTTCAGCTCGTTCAGTGGCCGTTAAGTTGTATGCGATTGCCAATCGTGGCCTTATCGTGACCTTGGTGGCGACTTACCAGGCTTGACCCGGTTTTGGTGTTGCGTTAGTCTCACCGATATTACCGAAAGTTACGGAGATTTCCGGAAACAGTTTAGGAACTTTCGGTGCCTGGTGCGGTCGTGCAGGGCCGCGCCATGGACCCCTTCGGCTCCCCAGCCGCGCGTCCCACGGAAGGAGCGCTCACCGATGAGCACTCAGCAGCCCCGTTCCAGCCTGTTCACGAAAACGCGGGAAGGGGCTGCGACGCAGTGGCCCGACCCCCGTCTCAGCCGCCGCGGCCTCGTCCTCTCCGGGGGCGCCGCCCTCGCCGCCTCCGCCGCCGGATGCAGCTTCTTCTCCACCGAGAACGACTCCGGTGAAGCCGGCGGCGACAAGGGCAAGGAAGCCCCGATGCTCGCCGAGCGCGTCGAAGCCGGCGAACTCCCGCCCGTCGAAGAGCGCCTTCCGAAGGAACCCCTCGTCGTCAAGGCCACCGAAGCGATCGGCCGGTACGGCGGCACCTGGAACAGCGCGGTCACCGGCGCCTCGGACGGGCCCTGGCTGTGGCGCACCATCAACGACGGCCACCTCCTCGAGCGCTCCCGCGACTGGACCGAGATCCGCATGAACGTCGCCTCCGCGTTCGAGCCCAACGCCGACGCCTCGGAGTTCACCATCACCCTCCGCGAGGGGATCAAGTGGTCCGACGGCACACCGCTGACCACTTCGGATGTCGAGTTCGCCTACGCCGACGTCGCCCTCAACGCCGAGCTCACCACCGCCGTCCCGCCCGAGCTCTCCAGCCTCGACGGCACCCCCGCCGAGCTCGAGGTCGTCGACGACTTCACGTTCATCGTCCGTTTCACCGGCCCCAAGCCGCTCTTCCGCGACGACATGGCCGTCGGCGTCGCCGGACAGCGCTTCACCATGTACCCCAGGCACTACCTCGAGCAGTTCCACCCCACGTACAACCCCGCGGCCGACGACGAGGCCGTCGCCGAGGGCTACGACGGCTGGGTCTCCCGCTTCACCGCCCTGGGCAACCTGTGGAACTTCCAGTGGGAGAACCCGGACCTGCCGACCCTGCTCCCGTGGATCTGCAAGAAGCCGGTCACCGACGCCGACTACGCGCTCTTCGAACGCAACCCCTACTACTGGAAGGTGGACGAGGAGGGCAGCCAGCTGCCGTACCTCGACGAGGTCCGGTTCAACGTCATCGCCGACGTGGAGACCATGTTCGCCCACGCGGTCAACGGCGACTACGAGTTCCACTCGCGCCACTTCAACGACAACGCGCACCGCGCCGACGCCGTCGACGGCGAGGAGGCCGGGGGCTACACCATCATCGAGCTCGAGGGCACCTACTCGAGCGACATGAACATCGCGTTCAACCTGAACCACGCCGACGCCGGGCTGCGGAAGGTCTTCCAGGACAAGCAGTTCCGCATCGCCATGTCGCACGCCATCAACCGCCGGGAGCTCATCGACGTGCTCTGGAGCCGCGTCGGCGAACCGACCCAGGCCGCCCCGCGGCCCGAGTCGGACTTCTACGACGAGGACTTCGCCACCCAGTACCTCGAGTACGACCCCGACCTCGCGGCCCAGACCCTCGACGCGGCGGGGTACGCCGCCGGCGCCGGCGGGGCGCGCGCCTCAGCCGACGGCACGCCGCTCGAGTTCACCGTCACCGTCGCCGACGACGCCCTCCTCGGCACCGTCTGGCTCGACGCGCTCGACATGATCAAGGACATGTGGGCCGCCGTCGGCGTCACGCTCCACGTCAACGGCCAGCCCCGCGAGAACTGGCAGGCCGGCGTCGACGAGAACCAGTACGACCTGACCGTGTGGACCGGCGACGGCGGCGCGATCGACGAGACCGTCGCCGTCCAGTGGTACATGTGCGGCGGCCCCTCCGGCGGCGCGCTCTTCGCCCGCCAGTGGTCCGCGCACTACACCCTCAACGGCGCCCAGGACGACGAGATGCTGGAGCCCCCGCCCGCGCCCGTGGTCGAGCAGCAGGACCTGTACGACCAGTTCCTCGCCGAGCCCGACCCGGCGGCGCGCGCCGAGATCTTCAAGCAGATCCTCGCCGTCGCCAAGGAGCAGTTCTACGCCGTCGGCACCGTGCGCGGCCAGGGCTCGTGGGCCGTCGCCTCCAAGCGCCTGCACAACTTCGGCGGCCCCATGCCGGAGAACCCCTCGTACGGCACCCCCGGCCCCGCCGCCCCCGAGCAGTGGTGGCTGGAGCCGGCGTAGCCCGGCCCGCCCGAGAAAAGGGAGTCCACAGTGGTGCGATACCTGGGCCGCCGCGCGCTCTACATGGCGGCCACCCTGCTCGCGATCTCGCTGGTGGTGTTCGTCATCATCAGCCTGCCGCCGGGCGACTACGTGACCGCGCTCCAGGCCAAGTACAGCGTCATGGGCCAGGGCCTGACCGAGTCCGACGTCGCGAACCTGCGCCAGCGCTACGGCCTGGACGGCAGCCTGTTCGCCCAGTACTGGCACTGGATCACCCAGATCGTCCTCCACGGCGACCTCGGGATGTCCTTCGAGCACTCGAAACCGGTCGAGGACGTCATCGCCCCGCGCCTGGGCTGGACCATCGCGGTCTCGCTCATCACGCTGCTGGTGACGTGGGCGCTGGCGTTCCCGATCGGCGTGTACTCGGCCGTGAAGCAGCACTCGGTCGGGGACTACGCGGTCACCACCATGGGCTTCCTCGGGCTCGCCACCCCGAACTTCCTGATCGCGCTGGTGTTCATCTACTTCAGCGTGACCTGGGCCGGGTCCGTCCCTTCGGGGCTGTGCTCGCCGGAGTGGTGCGACGCGTCCTGGAACCTCGGCAAGGTCCTCGACCTCTTGGGGCACTTGTGGATTCCGATGATCGTCATCGGCACGGGCGGCGTGGCGGGGCTGGTGCGGATCATCCGCAACAACCTCCTCGACGAGCTGCGCCGCCCGTACGTGACGGCGGCGCGCGCCCGCGGCGTCCCCGAGGGGCCGCTGCTGCGCCGGTACCCGCTGCGGGTGGCGCTCAACCCGTTCGTCTCGACGATCGGGTGGGTGCTGCCGATGCTCCTGGTCGGCGACATCGTCGTCGGCCAGATCCTGAGCCTGCCGACGCTCGGACCGATCCTCCTGGGCGCGTTGAAGGCCCAGGACATGTACCTGGCCGGGTCGGTGATCATGGTCCTCAGCGTCGTCACCGTCATCGGCACGCTCGTCTCGGACCTGCTGCTCGGCTGGCTCGACCCCCGCATCCGACTCGGACACCAGAGATGAGGCACCGATGACCCTGAAAGAAGCGGAGGGCATCGCCGAGCGGCCCGCCGAAGTGGCGCGCACCCGCGCGTCCCAGCGGAAGCTCGTGTGGTGGGCCTTCAAGAAGCACCGGCTCGCGCTCGTCTCGGCCTGGCTTCTCGCGGGGATGCTCGTCGTGATCGCGCTGTGCGAGTTCGTGGCCCCGTTCGACGACCGGCACCGCGACTCGGCGTACACGACCGCGCCGCCGCAGGTGCTGAAGCTCTGGAGCGACAGCGGCTTCGGGCTCCACGTGGACGGCTACACGTCCGAACAGGACCCGCGCTCGCTGCGCATCACGTACGAGGCGAACCCGGAGGACCGCATCGACGTCGGGTTCTTCGTCAAGGGCGAGGAGTACGAGCTGTTCGGGTTCATCCCGATGGACCGGCACCTCCTCGGGCCGCAGGACCCGGGCGACCCGATGTACCTGTGGGGTACCACGACCGACGGCCAGGACCTGCTCAGCCAGGTCGTGTACGCCACGCGCGTCTCGGCTTCGGTGGGCATCATCGGCGTGCTGCTGGCGTTCCTGCTCGGCATCGTGCTCGGCGCGGTCTCGGGCTACTTCGGCGGCTGGATCGACAACGCGGTGCAGCGCGTCATCGAACTCATCATGTCGGTGCCGTCGATTCCACTGTGGCTCGGCCTCGCGGCGGCGCTGCCGGCCCAGATGGGGCCGGTCGGCCGGTACTTCATCATCACCACGATCCTCGCGCTCGTGGCGTGGACGGGCCTGGCGAGGGAGGTGCGGGGCCGGTTCCTCGCACTCAGGAGCGAGGAGTTCGTGACCTCCGCGATGCTCGACGGCTCGAGCCACACCCGGATCATGTTCCGGCACATGCTGCCCAGCTTCTCCTCGCACATCATCGCGGCGCTGTCGCTGTCGATCCCGGGCATGATCCTGGCCGAGACGGCCCTGTCGTGGCTGGGCATGGGTCTGCGCCCGCCCGCGGTGTCGTGGGGCGTGCAGCTGCAGGACGCGAGCAAGTGGAGCGTCCTGTCGGGCGCGCCGTGGCTGCTCATTCCGGGCCTGTGCGTGGTCCTGGTGGTCCTGGCGTTCAACTTCGTCGGCGACGGCCTGCGCGACGCCGCCGATCCCTACAAGCATTAGGCACGGCGATGGATTCAGCACTGCTCGAGATCAAGGGCCTGCACACCAGTTTCAACACCTTCGACGGGAGGGTCCGCGCCGTGGACGGCGTGGACTTGACCGTCCACGCCGGCAAGACCCTCTGCGTGGTGGGCGAGTCCGGCTGCGGGAAGTCCGTGACCGCCCGCTCGATCCTGCGGCTGGTCGAGGACTCCGGCTCGGTCGACGCCGGGACCATCACCTGGCACGGAGGGGACGAGCCGTTCGACATCCTCTCGCTCGACGCGAAGGACCGGCGGCTCGCCAAGCTCCGCGGCGGCGACATCGGGATGATCTTCCAGGAGCCCATGGCCTCGCTGCTGCCGTTGCGCACCATCGGCGCGCAGCTCGTCGAGACCATCCGCATCCACACCGGCATGGGCAGGCGGGCCGCCCGCGAGCGGGCGATCGAGCTGCTCGGCCAGGTGGGCATCCCGAAGCCGCACGAGCGGATCGACGCCTACCCGTTCCAGCTCTCCGGCGGCATGTGCCAGCGGGCGATGATCGCGATCGCGTTGTGCGCCAACCCTTCGCTGCTCATCGCCGACGAGCCGACGACGGCGCTCGACGTGACGACGCAGGCGCGCATCCTCGACCTCATCCGCTCGCTCCAGGCCGAGCACCGGATGGCGGTCATGTTCATCACCCACGACCTCGGCGTGGTCGCCGAACTCGCCGACGAGGTCGCGGTGATGTACCTCGGCCGCGTCGTCGAACGCGCCGCTGTGGACGAGCTCTTCGCCGATCCGAAGCACCCGTACACGAAGGCGCTGCTCGCCTCCGTGCCCGTCCTCGGGCGGGACCGGGGCCGGGACCTGCCGACGATCCCGGGCGCGGTGCCGAACCCGCTGCACCGGCCCAGCGGCTGCTCGTTCCATCCGCGGTGCGCCGAGGCCGTCGCGGGCACCTGCGACGTCGAGGCGCCGCCCGAGGTCGACTTCGACGGCCGGACCGCCGAATGCGTCCTGTACGCCGACCGAGAAGGAGCCGCGGCATGAGCGACAAGCAGCCACTGCTGGAGATCGAGGACCTGCACGTCCGGTTCCCATTGCGCCGCAACCTGCTCGGCCGCCCCACCGTCGAAGTCCACGCCGTCTCCGGCGTCGACCTCACCCTCTACAAAGGGGAGACGCTGGGGCTGGTGGGCGAGTCGGGCTGCGGCAAGACCACGCTCGGCCGCACCATCGTCGGCGCCCAGAAAGCCACGAGCGGGTCGCTGCGGTACGACGGCCGCGACCTGACCGCGCTCAGCCGCCGCGAACAGGGCGCGTCCCGGCGGCGCATCCGGATGGTCTTCCAGGACCCGTTCTCCTCGCTCAACCCGCGCATGAACCTGCGGCAGATCATCGGCGACCCGCTCGTCGCCACCGGCGAAGCGCGCGGCGCCGAGCTGGAGGACCGCATCGCCGAGATGATGCGCCGCGTCGGACTCAGCCCCGACTACATGGACCGCTACCCGCACTCGTTCTCCGGCGGGCAGCGCCAGCGCGTGAACATCGCGCGGGCGCTCATCGTCGGGCCCGAACTCGTGGTCGCGGACGAGCCGGTGAGCGCCCTCGACGTGTCCGTGCGGGCGCAGATCCTCAACCTGCTCAGGGAGCTCCAGGCCGAGTTCGGCCTCACGTACCTGTTCATCTCGCACGACCTCTCGGTGGTGGAGAACCTGGCCGACCGGGTCGCGGTGATGTACTTCGGGCGCGTGGTCGAACTCGCCGAGACCGGTGCGCTGTACGAGCATCCGCGGCACCCGTACACCGAGGCGCTGATGTCGGCCGTGCCGATCCCGGACCCGTCCCTGAAGGGCCGCCAGGGCCGCATCCTGCTCCCGGACGAGCTGCCCGACCCGTCGGACCCGCCGCCGGGCTGCGCGTTCGCGCGCCGCTGCGCCTACGCCGAGGACCGGTGCCGTACGGGGGAGATCCCGCTCGCGGACGGCGCGCGCTGCGTGCGGAGCGGCGAGCTTGACTTGGAGGGGATCGTCGAGGCAGAATCCTCCCGACCCTGACTGGCAAGCGTTGTCATGCCGGTACGACTCGAACCGACAGTGCCGAACGGGAAGGACCCCTTGTGGCACATAGGAACACCGACATCATCCCCACCGTCGACGGCCTCGCCTACGGCGGCGACTACAACCCCGAGCAGTGGCCCCGCGAGGTCTGGGACGAGGACGTCCGGCTGATGCGCGAGGCCGGGGTCAACCTCGTCTCCGTCAACATCTTCGCCTGGGCCGGCGTCAACCCCGGCCCCGGCGAATGGGACTTCGCGCAGCTCGACGCGATCATGGACCTCCTCGCGGCGGGCGGCATCAAAGCCGACCTCGCCACCTCGACCGCCTCGCCGCCGCCGTGGTTCTCCCAGGCCCACCCCGAGACCCTCCCGGTCAACGCGGAGGGCGTCACGCTCAACTCCGGCGCCCGCGCCGAATACTGCCCGCACGCACCGGTCTTCCAAGCGGCCGTGGTGGAGATGGCCGCGCGGCTCGCCGAGCGGTACGCGGACCACCCCGCACTCGCCATGTGGCACATCGGCAACGAGTACTACCGCTCCTGCACCTGCGACTTCGCCGCGGACGCGTTCCGCGCCTGGCTCCAGGACCGCCACGGCGACCTCGACGGCCTCAACCGGGCGTGGGGCACCACGTTCTGGTCCCAGACCTACAGCGACTGGTCCCAGGTCCTGCCCCCGCGCATCTGCGCCGAGACCCCCAACCCGGGCCTCGTGCTCGACTTCAAGCGCTTCTCCTCCGACGCGCTCCTCGCACTCTTCCGCTCCGAGGCCGCCGCCGTCGAAGCGCACAGCCCCGACAAGCCGATCACCACCAATCTCATGGTCACCGGCAACTTCAGCGGCCTCGACTACCACCGCTGGGGCGAGCACATGACCGGCCCCAACCGGCTCATCGCCACCGACCACTACCTGCTGCCCGACGACGCGATCCCCTGGCCCGCACAGGCCGCGTTCGGCGCCGACGCCTCCCGCGGCCTCGCCGCCGGCGACCCGTGGCTCCTCATGGAGCAGTCCTCGAACTCCTCCGCCTGGCGCCGCGGCTACTTCGCCAAGAAACCCGGCGACCTCCTCCGCCACTCGCTGTCCTATGTGGCCCGCGGCTCGGAGGGTGCCATGTTCTTCCAGTGGCGGGCCTCCCGCTACGGCGCCGAGCGCTACCACTCGGCGATGGTCCCGCACGGCGGCACCGATTCCAAGGTCTTCCGCGAGGTCAAGCGGTTCGGCGCCTGGCTCCAGAACCTCGCCGAGGTCAAGGGCTCGACCGTCGACGCCCGCGCGGCGATCCTGCTCGACTTCAACTCGTGCTGGGCCGCGAACACCCCCGGCCAGCCGTCCTCCGACATGGACACCTACCCGGAACTGCGGCGCTGGCACGCGGCCCTGTGGCGGCGCGGCGTCACCACGGACCTGGTGAACCCGGCCTGGGACCTGAGCGGCTACGAGTACGTGTTCGCACCGCACCTGTACCTCCTCGACGACGACGCGAACCTCCGCTCGTACGTCGAGAACGGCGGCACCCTCGTCGTCGGGCCCTACTCCGGCATCGTGGACTCCAGCGAGCACGTGCACCCGGGCCTGCCCGGCGCCCTCGGCGACCTCATGGGGATCCGGGTCGAGGAGTTCGTCCCGATCCCCAAGGGCGACAAGGCGGCCCTCGACAACGGCTGGGTCGGCGAGACCTGGTCCGAGGTCACCCACGCGCTCGACGCGGAGGTCGTGGCGCACTTCAAGGACTACCCCGAGACCGGCGCGGTCTTCCACCGCGCGCTCGGCCGCGGCCACGTCTGGTACCTCGCCACCCGCCTCGCCGACCTCGACCCGTTCCTCGCGGACCTCGGCGTCGCGGGCGACTTCCCCGGCGCGGCGGCCGACCTCGAACTAGTGCGCCGCTCCCACGCGGACGGCCGCACGTACGTCTTCGCCGTCAACCACGGCAACGACCCCGTCAAGGTCCCCGCGACCGGCCGCAACCTCCTGACGGGCACCGCCTGGTCTCCGGCGCTCTCCTTGAGACCCGGCGAATGCGCGGTGGTTCGCGAAGGCTGAACGTCGCACCCGTCCACTACTGTCACAGGGATCCCGCAGCACCCACTGAGGAGCCCCTGATGTCCGTGATCGTCCTCGTCCACGCCCTCGGTTCGAGCGCCCGCGCCTGGCAGCCCCAGGTCGCGGCGCTCGCCGAGCGCCACAAGGTCCTCGCCCCCGACCTCCCCGGGCACGGTGAAGCACCCGGCCCCTTCGGCCTCGAACCCGCGGCCTTCGCCGTCGCCGAACTCATCGCCGCCGAACCCGAACCCGTCCACCTCGTCGGCATCTCCGTCGGCGCCACCGTCGCCATGCTCGCGGCCCTCGACGACCCCGCCCGCATCGCGAGCCTCACCCTCTCCGGCGGCACCGCCCACGCCCCCGGCGTCGCCCTCCAACGCAACCTCATGCGCCTCATGCCCACCGGCATGATCGCCGCCCTCATGTCAGGCATGTACGCCGGCGGCCGCCCCGACCGCAAGTCCCAGGCGAAAGCCGACCTCCGCACCGCCGGCAAACGCGCCTTCCTCACCGGCCTCACCGAACTCGCCGCCCTCGACCTCCGCCCCCGCCTCGCCGACCTCAAGACCCCGGCCCTCATCCTCTGCGGCACCAAGGACAAAGAGAACATCGCCCCCGCCAGAGAACTCGCCGAAACCCTTCCCAACGCCCACCTCGACCTCATCCCCGAAGCCGGCCACATCTGGAACCTCCAATTCCCGGACCTCTTCACGGCGAAGCTCACTGAGTTCATCGACCGATAGCGGCGCATCGGGACTCGGCCAGCGCCGCCAGGTCGGCGCGGTCCTTGGGGCGGTCCAGCATGGTCTTGTAAGCGATCACGTCGTCGATCCGGAAGTACCGCAGCCCGTCGAGGACTTCCGCGCCTTCGATCAGGTCGTCGATCGACGCTTCCCTGTCGAGCCATCGCGCGCTCACATTGATCCTGCCGCCGAAGAGCTGCGCGATCTTGTCGCCGGTGTTCTCCCCGATCGTGAGACCGTCATGCTCAGGAAGGTGCGCGAGTGTCAGCGCATTCGCGAACGTCGCTCCGCGCGCGACCACGTCGAGGTCGGAGGCGTGCTCGATGACGGCGTCGCGGAGCAGTCGGGCGCTGCCCGCCAGAACGAAGTCGGCCGGGTCGAACAGGTTCTTCCGGATGAGTTTCCAGATCAGGGCGACGAGTTCGCCATGGCGGTAGACGGCATTGCGGGCGTGTGCCACTTCGATGTCCTTTTCACTGAAGCGCAGGTCTCGGGATTCGGAGTGGCGAGGGCGGGGTCATTCGTCGTTCGGCCTGTCGGCCGGCGACGTCTCGAGGGCGGCCAGTGCCCGAAGGATTGCTCCGCGCTCGGCCGGTGTGCTGTTCATGAGCGCCTGCCGCATGCGTTCGGTCTTGGCGCGCTCGATCGCGATGGTGCTGCGGTGTGTGAACCAGTACCGGAACACGAGCGCGATCGGCGTCGCGATGAACACCGATGCCGCGATCGGGAACAGCTCTGAGGGGATCATGGCGTTTCACGCGTGTCTAAGGTCGGCGGGCCGCCGCGATCGGCGAGGCGCTTGACCGATGCCAGGTCCAGGATCGTCAGGTTGCCGCGGCCGGTCGCCACGATGCCCGCGTCCCTCCACCGGCCCAAGACGATCGCCGCCGATTCCCTGGACAGCCCGGCGAGCGATCCGAGGTCGCGCTGGGTGACGCCCTTGATGAGCAGTCCCGCCTCGACCTCTCGGCCCAGACCGGCGTCGACCAGCCGCATGAGCCCCTTGGCGATCTTGCGCTCGCTGTTCGTCATAGAGGCGGTCCGCGGCTGGTCCTTGCTGACGATTCTGGACGCGAGATGCCGCAGCATGGCGAGGTTCGCGCGCGGATGGCTCAGGAGGAACTCGAGCCAGACGGCACCGGGGACGAGGTCCGCTTCCACGTCGTGCAATGCGACCAGGTCGGCGCTCCTCGGCAGTCCGGTCATCGGCGCGAGTTCGCCGACGATCTTGCCGGGGGCGTAGATGTACACGATCGACTTCGGGTCGCCCGAGACGGCTTTGATGTGACCGCTGCGGAGATAGAGGATGAAGTCGGTTCGGTCGCCTTCCCGGACGATCTCGCTTCCCGACGGGTAGGTGACCCGGTGGCAATGCGGTGCGAGCACGTCGAACTCCTCCTGCGTGAGGAATCCGCTCGCTTGTGTGTCATCCGGCATGTCGTTAAGTGTAGGACTACACATAGCTTGATCTTGGGATTGAACAGGCCCGTGTCGCACATCCGACCGTTCGGCGCTGTCGGACTGCGGCTCAAGGAGACCGCGTTACGGGGCGGTCGGCTCCGGCTCCGGGGTCTCGGACGGGGCCACTGGGTGCCGGATGCCCGGGTGGTCGTTGGGGAGGATCGCCCGGATGACCCAGCCGCTGATGATGAGGCAGAGGACGAGGAGGGGCCAGGAGAGGGCGATTTGGGCGAGGCCGCCGGCGACGACGGCGAGGCGGGCTTCGTCGCTGTTCCAGAACGGGGTGAGGATCGCGACGCGGAGGGCGTACATCGCCACCCAGACCCAGGAGGCCGCGCTGTAGGCGCGGAGGAGGTGGGGGTCGCGGCGCCAGCGGGTCTTCTGGCCGAGGAGGCCGCCGACGATGAGGCCGAGGAGGGGGCGGCGGAAGACGATGAAGCCGGCCCAGACGAGGGCGCTGGCGGCGTTGGTGACGATGCGGGGGAGGAGGATGTCCTGCGCGCGACCGGTGTAGAGGACGATGAGGCAGGCTACGGCGACGCTGAGGAGGCCGAGGACGACGGCGCGGGGCTTGCGGCGCTGCCGGAGCCGGACGATCGCGATGGCTCCCGCGGAGAGGAGTGAAGTCGCTGCGGCCCAAGCGATCGAGTTACCGGTGAGCAACCAGGTGAGGATGAACACCACCACCGGGGCGGTGGCGTCGAAAGCACCGCGCTTGCCGCCTAGTAGGCTGACGAGCGTGTCTTGCCGCACAGTATCGGACAACTGCCAACCCTCACCTCTCGACCCGCTAACGCAGGCAAGGCTACCCTAACCGCAGTGGCACGCCGGGCTTCGCCCGCAGCCCCACCTACGGACGGATTGGCACGGTATCGGATGCTCGGCACACACCGGATCAGTGAAGCGCAGCTCGTCGACCTGCTCCGCCGGGCCAGAAAGACCGACTTCGGGCGCTGGAACAAGGCGGACCTGCAGCGCGCCATGACCGACCTCGGCTGGCAGGTGCGCTCCGCGGAGGTCGACATCGGCATGTGGCGCGCCGAGACCGGCTACGACACCGGCAACGCCATCGCCGACTCGATCCCGCCCCAGACCCCGGTCGCGGGGCGCGCCGACTTCTACTCCATCGAGGTCATGGTCCTGCGCTCGGCCGAGCGCGGCCGCCAGGGCGAGCAGCACCGCACGCTCATCTTCCGCGAGGTGCTGCGCACCATGATGAGCGAGCTCGGCGCGCCCGAGATCCGCGGCGGGGACGGCGGGCCGTGGATCCGCTGGTACCGCGACGGCCTCATCTTCGAGCTGCACCTGCGCCGCTTCCACGGCGGCGTGACGCTGCGCCTGCTCTCGCCCGAGCTGTTCGAGCAGCTCGAGGCGCACGCGGTCGGCAAGGGCGACGTGTCCGGCTGGGCTGCCTACGCCCGCACCGGCCAGCGCCCGCCCGAGCCCGCCTGCACCGACATGGGCGAGTTCACCGAGCGGCTGTCGTCGCTGCTGGCCGACATGGCCGCCGACGTGCCCGTGGTCGACACGGCGGGCACGGTGCTCCTGCGCACCGGCGACTGGTCGGCGCGGTACGTGGCGGCGTTCGTCGACGGCGGCCTGCGCGTCGAGGCGAGCGCCGCGGTGAGCGGCGCCTGGCGGTCGGGCCTGTCGAACCTGCCGAGCATGGGCTTCCGCGCGCCGAGCGGCACGCAGCCGAACTGGTCGCGCAGCTTCAACTCGACCGACCGGACCGCCACGAACCAGGCCGCGCACATGATGGTGGACGCCTTGCGGGCCTTCGGCATCCAGGACCTGTTCGACATCGTCTACGACGGCTTCACCGCGGACGGCGAGCGCATGTACCTGCCGGTGCTCGGCATCGGCAACGGCGACAACCCGTACTAGACGGCCGCGGGCTCGGGCTGCGGCGCCTCCATCGTCGCGCGCCGGAACGCCGGGAGGCGCCAGCCCACGACCGCCACGCCGGCGATGCACGCGATGCCGCCGGCGAGGATCGCGCCGCCGAGGCCGAGCGGTCCGGCGAGGGCGCCGGCCTGGAGGTTGCCGAGCGCCGGCGAGACGGTCGCCTGGGCGAGCCACAGGCTCGTCACGCGGCCGCGCAGCCGGTCGGGCGTGTGGTTCTGGAGCAGGCCCGTGCGCAGCACCTCGGAGACGAGGTCGCTCGCGCCCGAGACCGCCAGGAACACCAGGCCCAGTGCGAGCCAGGGCGAGAGCGCGAGGCCGACCATCGCCGCGCCCCACAGGCTCGCGGCGATGACGACGACCAGTCCCGGTTTGGCGGCCTTGGTGACCCGCCCGCTGAACGCGGCGGCCAGGAACGCGCCGACCCCCGCGGCGGCCGAGAGGAGGCCGAACGCCACGGACCCGCCGTGGAACTGCTCGGTCGCGAGCGCCGGGAACAGGCCCTTGGGCCAGGCGAAGAGCATCGGCATGATGTCGATGAGCAGTACCCCGGCCACGACCTTGTTGCGCCGCACGAACGCGAACGCGTCCTTGAGCGAGTACGAGTCGGACTCCTTCTCGTCGCCGCTGTGGTCGGGCGGCATCGGGCCGACGAAGACCATCGCGACCGCGAAGACGACGAAGCCGACCACGTTGAGCGCGTAGCACCACTCGGTGCCGCCGGCGGCGATCACGATCCCCGCGAGGGCCGGTCCGGCGACGCCGGTGAGCTGGCCGGTGAGGCCGTTCAGGGCCGACGCGGCGGCGACGTTCTCCTGGCCGACGAGGGACGGGACGGCCGCGAACGAGGCCGGGATGCTGAGGCCGGCGAGGAACGTGTCCGCCACGACCGCCGCGAACAGGAACCACAGCAGCGGCTCGTCCTGCAGCGCGTTCATCAAGAGCGCCAAGGCGACCAGGAGCCCCGGCACGCGCACCGTGACGAGGATGCGCCGCCGGTCGAAACGGTCGGCCAGCACCCCGCCGACGAGGAGCCCCGCGACGATGCCGATGCCGCCCGAGGCGGCGGCCGCGCCCACGGCGAGGTTCGAGCCGCTGAGCTGGTAGATCTGCCAGATCAGCGCGGTCTCGGTGAGCATGGCGCCCACCAGGAGCCCGGTGCGGCCGATGTAGAGCCAGCGGAAGTCGCGGCTGATCCGCAGGGGGGTGGTGTCGACCAGGTGTTTCCGAAGGGACATGCCCTGATGATACCGACCGTTCCAGACCGTGCAACACCGTGTTTCACGGCGTCCTAAAATACAGGGCCATGGGATGATGGCGCGGCTACGCGCACGGAAGGACCACGATGGACGAGAAGCTGCTGGCCGCCGCCACCGACCTGCTCGGGACGACCGGCTGGGACCGGCTCACCATGGGCGACGTCGCCGACCGCGCCGGCATCTCCCGCGCCACCCTCTGGCGCCAGATCGGCGGCAAGGAAGAACTCCGCAAGGCCCTCGTCCGCCGCCTCATCACCGACTACCGCGCCTCCCTGTGGCCCGTCCTCACCGCCACCGGCACCGGGCGCGAACGCCTCCGCCAGGCCCTCGAAACCATGTGCGGCGTCTTCGACCGCCACCTCGCCCTGCTCTCGGCCTTCGACACCGCCTTCCACGAGACCGGCCTGTTCGACGAACCCGGCGAAGACGTGGTCGCCCCGCTCGTGCGCCTCATCCTCGACGGCGCCGCCGACGGCTCCCTCACCCCCGCGACCGACCCCGAAGAAGCCGGCGACCTCGTCTTCAACACCGTCTGCTGGCCCTACGTCCACCTGCGCCGCCACCACGCCTGGGCGCCCGAACGCGCCCGCTCGCTCCTACTCGACCTCGTCCTCGACGGCCTGTCCACCGACACCGCCTGAACGCGTTCCGCCCCACCGGCCGCAGTAGGGTCGGCCCATGATCGTCGATCTCCGCTCCGACACCGTGACCCGCCCGACCCCGGCCATGCTCGCCGCCATGACCAGCGCCGAAGTCGGCGACGACGTCTACGGCGAGGACCCCGCCGTCAACGCCCTCGAAGCCGAAGCCGCCGCGCTCTTCGGCAAGGAAGCCGCCGTCTTCACCCCGACCGGCTCCATGGCCAACCAGATCGGCCTGCAGCTGCTCGTGCGCCCCGGCGACGAACTCCTCTGCGACGTCAAGTCCCACATCGTCAACTACGAGATGGGCGCCGCCGCCGCACTCGGCGGCATCTCCACCCGCACCTGGGCCGCCCCCAACGGCCGCCTCGACCCGGCCCTCATCGAACCGCTCATCAACGTCCCGCACCCCTACTCCACGACCACGCGCGCGATCGCCGTCGAGAACACCCACAACATCGGCGGCGGCACCGTCCAGCCCATCGAGCGACTGCGTGCGCTGCGCGACCTCGCCGACGCCTACGACCTCGCCCTCCACCTCGACGGCGCCCGCATCTGGAACGCCCACGCCGCCACCGGCGTCCCCCTCGGCGAGTACGGCGCCCTGTTCGACACCGTCTCGGTCTGCCTCTCCAAAGGCCTCGGCGCGCCCGTCGGCTCGCTCCTCATCACCGACGCCGAACGCGCCCAGCGCGCCCGCGTCATCCGCAAGCGCCTCGGCGGCGGCATGCGCCAGGCCGGGTTCCTCGCCGCCGCCGGACGGTACGCGCTGGCGAACCACATCGACCGCCTCGCCGAGGACCACGCGCGCGCCCAGCACCTCGCCCGCTCGCTCGAGCCGTTCGGCATCTGCGACGCCGCGCAGGTCGAGACCAACATCGTGCTCCTGCGCATCCCGGACATCGCCCAGGTCGCCCAAGCCGCCGCCGAGCAGGGCGTGAAGATCTCGGTGCTCGGGCCCGACTGGGGCCGCATGCTCACCCACCTCGACGTGGACGACGCCGGGATCGAGCACGCCGTGAAGGTCCTCGGCACGCTCGTGAGCTGACGAGCGGGCCCCGGCTCCGGTGGGTCGTCCGATCGGCTTCAGGTGGTTCACCGGATCGAGGGTTGCCGAACGAGGCCGCCCCCAGGTAGGTTAGGCATGCCTTCTTTAGTCGAGCCTAACCTTCCCGGAGGTCGATGCATGTACGCCTGCATCTGCCATGCAGTCCACGAGAACGAAGTCCGTGACTGCATCAGCGCCGGCGCGCACACCGAGGAGGCCATCGGCGAGGCCTGCGACGCCGGCACGAGCTGCGGCACCTGCCATGAGCGGCTGGTCGACATGATCGAGAGTTATTTCACGAACTCCGTGCCCGCCGCGGCGTGAGCCCAGCCCAAGTCGCCGGATTCGACGGAAATGACGGACGCTTTAGGTTGTCCTCCGTTAGGATAGGTTGTCCTATTTTAGGCATTCCTGGCTGGAAATGGGCCCCCACCTGGTCCTAGTCTGAGATCGTCGGTCACTGAACCGGCATGTGACGGACCGGGAAGGACGGATTGCAATGCAGGGCGACAAGCAGGTCATCGAATTCCTCAACGAGCAGTTGACGGCGGAGCTGACCGCGATCAACCAGTACTTCCTGCACTACAAGCTGCAGGAGAACTGGGGCTACACGAAGCTGGCGAAGTACACCAGGGCCGAGTCGATCGACGAGATGCGCCACGCCGAGGTCTTGACCGACCGGATCCTCTTCCTCGACGGCATGCCGAACTACCAGCGGCTCTCCCCGCTGCGCATCGGGACGACGGTCAAGGAGATCTTCGAGTGCGACCGCAAGATCGAGGTCGAGGCGATCGACCGCCTCAAGCGCGGCATCGAGCACATGGAGTCGGTCAAGGACTACGTCTCGCGGGACCTCTTCAGGAGCATCCTCGAGGACGAGGAGCACCACATCGACTACCTGGACACGCAGCTGGAGATCCTGGAGAAGATCGGCGAGCCGCTCTACATCCAGTCGCTGATCGAGCAGCCCGAGGGTGAATAGCGCTGTCGGGGCATCCCGTCTCGCGTAGGCCTTGACCAGGCGCGCGAGCGTGAAAAGCCTGGAGGGGACCGGCCATGCGGCCGGTCCCCTTTCTACTTGCGGCAGAGCCCCTCACATCTCCGCCACAGTGGTGGGTCGCCGCCTTGACAGCGTCGACGCGAGGATCGTAACATATCAATGCTTTGAATGAAAGTTTCCGAAACTTTCGGAATTCGAAGCGGTCTCCGGTCGCTCCCCGACCCCCCGATGGAGCGGCCGGACCCCTCTCGACCATCGCGACCAATGGAGTGCGCCAGATGACCCGTCCTTCCCTCACGCCTGCCGCGAGCCGCCGCACCGTGCTCACGGCCGCCGCCGCTGCGGGCGGCGCCGCCCTCCTCCCGGCCGGGTTCGTCGCTCTCGCCGCGAGCCCCGCCCACGCCGACGACCTGCTCCTCTCCACCGACTTCTCCTCGGGCACCACCGAAGGCTGGACCGGCCGCGGCGCGGCCGCCGTCGCCGTCGACTCCGAGCAGCGCCTCCTCATCACCGGCCGCACCGAGACCTGGAACGGCGCCGCCATCGACATCACCGCCCATGTCGAAGTGGGCGTCCGCTACCAGCTCAAGGTCTACCTGCGCCTGCCCGAAGGCGAGGCCGCGACCGACCTGCGGACCACCGTGCAGCGCGACGTCGGCGGCACCTCGCACTACGAGGGCGTCAAGTGGAACACCGCCGTCGCCGACGCCGCCTGGACCGAGTTCTCCGGCACGTACTCGATCGCCCAGCCCGCGGACAAGCTGCAGTTCTACGTCGAGTCGGCCTCGAGCCTGACGCCGATCCTCCTCGACGCGTTCACCCTCACCCGCATAGCAGAACCGGAGATCCAGGACTTGCTGCCGCTCAAGGACTTCCTCGCCGACGACTTCACGTTCGGCTGCGCCGTCGAGCCCTTGGAGGTGGTCGGCAAGCCCGCCGAGCTCCTCGCCAAGCACTTCGCGCAGGTGACCACCGGCAACCAGATGAAGCCGGAAGCGATCCAGCCGACCGAGGGCGTCTTCGACTTCAGCAGGGCCGACCAGATCGTGGCCTTCGCCGAGGCCCACGGCATGAAGATCTGGGGGCACACCCTCCTGTGGCACAACCAGACCCCGGCCTGGTGGTTCCTCGACGCGAACGGCCAGCCGCTGCGGAACACGCGCGCGCACCAGCAGCTCCTGCTGCAGCGGTTCGAAGCGCACGTCAAGGCGATCGCGGCCCACTACGGCGACCGCGTGTGGGCCTGGGACGTGGTCAACGAGGTCGTCGACCCGGAGGAGGCCGACGGCCTGCGGCACTCGCGCTGGTACGAGGTGTTCGGCGGGCCGAAGTACATCGAGAAGGCGTTCAAGATCGCCCGGAAGGCCTTCCCGCGCAAGGTGAAGCTCTTCATCAACGACTACAACACCGAGTTCCCGGACAAGCGGGAGGCGATGTTCAACCTGGTGCAGCAGCTCAAGTGCGAGGGCGTGCCGGTGGACGGGGTCGGGCACCAGGCGCATGTGGACTACCGGCGCGACCCGAAGCTGCTGGGCGAGTCGATCGACCTGTTCCGCACCCTCGGCGTGCTCCAGACGATCACGGAGCTCGACGTGTCGGTCTCGAACGAGATGACCGAGAGCCTGCCCGCGACGCCGCCGGAGCGGCTGGTCGCGCAGGGCTGGTACTTCAAGGAGCTCTTCGAGGTCCTGCGCGAGCGTTCGGACGACCTCGAGTCGGTGACCATGTGGGGCCTGTACGACGCGGTCTCGTGGCTGCGCACCTGGCCGGTCTCGCGCCCGCACGAGGCGCCGCTGTTCTTCGACGACCGGCTCCAGGCCAAGGCGGCCTATTGGGGCGTCGTCGACCCGACCAGGCTCGAGCCGATGCCCGAGGCATAGGCAGGGGGGCAAGACGTCCGGGAGCGGAATGATAGATCCGGGATTCCGCTCCCGGACTTACTTTCACCCTTGCGGGTGAACGACACGCCCGAGCGATTGTCGTAGCTGCTGGATAGGGTTGAGCCTAGGGGTCCCCCGGCGGGACATTTCCGATATGGCGGGCATGGTCGGTTTCATGTTCGGGGACGGCGCATCTCGATGTGCATGATGCCGTCCTCGTCGTACTCCTCGCCCTCTTCGGTGAAACCGAACTTGCGGTAGAAGCCCGCCGCGTACGTCTGGGCGCCGAGGGTCACCTCCGCGTCCGGGCCGAGGAAGTCCATCGCCGCGCCGAAGACCTTGGCGCTCAAGCCGGTCCCGCGCGCCGAGAGCGCGGTGCAGACCCGGCCGATCTTCCAAGCGTCGCCATCGCGGAGCACCCGCAGGCACGCGACCGCCTCGGTCGGCGTGTCGCCCTCGACCCAGAAGTGCACAGTCTCAGGGTCCAGGTCGTAGTCATCGAGGTCCGGGTACGCGCACTCCTGCTCGACCACGAACACCTGCTGCCGCAGTCGCGCCAGCGCGAACACCGTCGCGCCGTCCAGCTCGGCGAACTTCCCCCGCTTGATCTGCATCGATGTCCTTCCCGATCCGCCCTGCCGGCTACGCGTATTCCTTCGCGATCTCCCGCGCCCGGTCCCGCGCGGCCTCGATCGCGTCGGTCACCGCCGAGCGCGCGCGGTGGTTCTCCAACTGCCGCACCGCACTGATCGTCGTCCCGGCCGGCGACTCCACGGCCTCGCGCAGTTCCACCGGCGACGCGTCCGTCTCGCGCAGCATCCGGGCCGCGCCGAGCGCGGTCTGCGTGACGAGCTCTTTCGAGACCGCGCGCGGCAGTCCCATGAGGACGCCCGCTTCGGTCATGGCCTCGGCCAGGTAGTAGAAGTACGCGGGCCCGGAACCGGAGATCGCGGTGACCGCGTCCTGGTGCTTCTCCTCGACCACGAGCGTCCGCCCCAGCGGCGTGAACAGCTCCTCGACCGCCGCCAGGTGCGCGTCCGAAGCGTGCGTCCCGGGCGAGAGCACGGTCATCGCCTCGTCGACGAGCGCGGGCGTGTTCGGCATCGCCCGGATCACGGGGGTCTCGTCGGGCAGCCGCTTCTCGAAGAACGCCACGGGAAGGCCCGCGCAGATGCTCACCACCGGCGCATTGCCCTCGAAGACGCCGCTCAGCTCCTCCAAGAGCGCTCCCGCGTCCTGCGGCTTCACCGCGACCACGACGACGTCCGCGTGCCGCACCGCCTCGGTGTTCGGCTCGACGCGGATGCCGTAGGCCTCGCGCAGTTCGGCGGCCCGCTCGGCGCTGCGCGCCGTCGCCACGACCGACTCGCCGGACCAGCCGGCCCGCAGCAGGCCGGACACGATCGCCTGCCCCATCTTCCCCGCACCCAGCACCGCGACAGTCCGCATCGACACTCCCATTCCCCTCGAAGGCCCGGTCCCTCGACGGCCCGGCAATTGTCCCTCCAGTCTCCGCGAAGCGAAAACCAATGCAGTCGCGCGTTTCACCCCCTGGGACGAGTCGAGCTGCCACGATAATCACACTTGGGCACTCAATGAGCGATTGGGGCGATATGGACGTTCTGGACTTGGCGCGAATGCAGTTCGGCGTCACCACCGTCTACCACTTCCTCTTCGTCCCCGTCACCATCGGCCTCTCGCTCCTCGTCGCGATCCTCCAGACCCTCTGGCGCACCACCCACAA
Organism: Glycomyces niveus; assembly: GCF_017592475.1. Classification (GTDB taxonomy): domain Bacteria; phylum Actinomycetota; class Actinomycetes; order Mycobacteriales; family Micromonosporaceae; genus Glycomyces; species Glycomyces niveus. Next base: position 81,765 of record NZ_JAGFNP010000011.1, read on the forward strand.
GAGCGCCTACCTGCGCGCCACCAAGTTCTGGGGCAAGCTCTTCCTCATCAACATCGCCATGGGCATCGTCACCGGCATCGTCCAGGAGTTCCAGTTCGGCATGAACTGGTCGGCCTACTCGCGCTTCGTCGGCGACGTCTTCGGCGCGCCGCTCGCGTTCGAGGCCCTGGTCGCGTTCTTCCTGGAGTCCACGTTCATCGGCGTGTGGATCTTCGGCTGGGACCGCCTCAAGCCCGGCCTGCACCTCGCCTGCATCTGGCTCGTCGCCTTCGGCACCATGGCCAGCGCCTACTTCATCCTCGCCGCCAACGCGTTCATGCAGAACCCGGTCGGCTACCAGCTCAACGAGACCGCCGGCCGCGCCGAGCTCACCGACTTCGGGGCGGTCCTGACCAACCCGGTCGCGCTGGCCGCGTTCCCGCACACGGTCTTCGCCGCGTGGCTCACCGCCGGGACGGTCGTCGTCGCCGTCTCCGGCTATCACTTCATGCACCGCCGCGACCTGGACGTGCACCGCCCGGCGATGCGCCTGGGCATCCTCACGACGATCGTCGGCGGCCTCGGCCTGGTCCTCTCGGGCGACTCGCTCGGGAAGGTCATGACCGCGACGCAGCCGATGAAGATGGCCGCCGCCGAAGCGCTCTACCAGACCACGTACAACGCGCCGTTCTCGATCCTCACCATCGGCTCGCTCGACGGCTCCCGCGGGACGCCGATCATCGAGATCCCCGGCCTGCTCTCGTTCCTGGCGACCGGCTCGTTCAACGGCGAGGTGCAGGGCATCAACGACCTCAACGCCCAGTACCAGGACCTGTACGGGCCGGGGGAGTACGTGCCGTACATCCCGCTCACCTACTGGTCGTTCCGGGCGATGATCGGCTTCGGGATGCTCGCGGTCGCCATGGCCGTCATCGTCTGGTGGTTCACGCGCCGCGGCCGCCTGCCCGAGCACCGCCTGTTCTGGCCGATCGCGATGTGGATGGCCGTGACCCCGTTCCTCGCCAACAGCGCGGGCTGGATCTTCACCGAGATGGGCCGCCAGCCGTGGGTGGTGTTCAGCCTGTACCAGACGAGCGAGGCCGTGTCGCCGCGCGTCGGCGCGCCCACGGTCGCGATCTCATTCATCGGGTTCACGCTCGTGTACCTCGTGCTCGCCGTCGTCGCGCTGCGGCTGTTCCTGCGCTTCGCGAAGGCGGGGCCGCCGGACGAAGAGGGCGCGATGGCGACGTCGAGCCCGTCCGACGACCCCGACAAGCCCATGGCCTTCGCCTACTAGCCGCCCGAGGAACACTGGTTTTGGGGAACACAGTCATGGAATTGACGACGCTCTGGTTCACGCTCATCGCGGTCCTGTTCACCGGGTACTTCATCCTGGAGGGCTTCGACTTCGGCGTGGGCATCCTGCTGCCGGTGCTCGGGCGCGACAACCGCCAGCGGCGCGCGATGATCAACACGATCGGCCCGGTCTGGGACGGCAACGAAGTCTGGGTGATCACCGCGGGCGGGGCCATGTTCGCGGCCTTCCCGCACTGGTACGCGAGCCTGTTCTCCGGCTTCTACATGCTGTTCTTCGCGATCCTCGTCGGGCTCATCATCCGCGGCACCGCCTTCGAGTACCGCGGCAAGGGCGACACGGACCGGTGGCGCCGCAACTGGGACCGCTGCCTGTTCACCGGCTCGGTCGTGCCCGCCTTCGTGTGGGGCGTCGTGGTCGCCAACCTCGTGCGCGGCGTGCCGCTGGACGCGAACTTCGACTACACCGGCTCGATCTGGGGGCTGCTCAACGGGTACGCGCTCCTGGGCGGCCTGACGACGCTGCTGCTGTTCAGCACGCACGGCGCCTACTTCCTGCACCTGCGCACCACCGGCGACCTCGCCGACCGCGCCCGCCGGCTCGGCTGGAAGCTCGGCGTCGCGACGGCCGTCCCGGTGCTGGCGTTCCTGCTGTGGACCCAGATCGCCCACGGCAACGGGGCTTCGCTGGTGCTCATCGTCCTCGCGGTGCTCGCGCTCGCGGCGGGCCTTGTCCTGGACTACAAGGACCGCAGCGGCTGGGCATTCGCCGCGACCGCGCTGACGATCGGGTCCGCTTCGGCGGCGGTCTTCTGCGCCCTGTGGCCCGACGTGCTGCCATCCACATCAGACGCGGCGAACAGCCTCACCCACGAGAACGCCGCCGCTACCCAGAAGACCCTGGGGATCATGTCCTGGGCCGCGGTCGTCTTCCTGCCCGTGATCCTGCTCTACCAGGGCTGGACCTACTGGGTGTTCCGCAAGCGCGTGATGGTCGAGAGGATCCCGGTCGCATGACCCAGCTGGCCGCCAGACCCGCCCGCGGCGCGTTCGACCGCCGCCTCCTGCACCGCGCCCGCGGCGCGACCGTCTTCATCGGCGTGTGCGCCGCCCTCGGGCTCGCCCGCACCGCGTGCGCGGTCGCGTCCGCATGGCTCATCGCGAGCCTCATCGCCGGCGCGTTCGCCGCGGGCAAGGGCCTCGACACCCTTGGGCCGCAGATCATCGCGCTGGCCGCCGTGCTTTCCGCGCGGGCGCTGCTCGCCTCGGTCCAGGAAGCGGCCGCGCAGCGCGCGAGCGCGACCGTCAAGTCCGGGCTGCGCCGCCAAGCCCTCGAACAGCTCATGCGGCTGCCTTCCGGGAAGCGCCATTCGGGCGAGACCGCCACGCTGCTCGTGCGCGGCATCGACGCCCTGGACGACTACTTCGCGCGCTACCTGCCGCAGCTCGTGCTCGCGGTGGTCGTCCCGGTCGGCGTCCTCGCCGTCATGCTCGCCGCCTACCCGCCCGCGGCGGTCATCGTCCTCGTCACGCTGCCGCTGATCCCGCTGTTCGGCATCCTCATCGGCCTCTACACGCGCTCGCGCGCCGAACGCCAATGGGAGTCCACCTCCCACCTCGCCCACCACTTCGCGGACCTCGTCGCGGGCCTGCCGACACTGAAGGCGTTCGGCCGGGCCGCGAAGCAGACCGGGGCCATCGAGGTCACGACCGGCGCCTACCGCCGCCGCTCGATGGCGCTGCTGCGCGTCGCGTTCTGCTCGGCGCTGGTCCTCGAGCTCGCCGCGAGCCTGTCCGTCGCGGTCGTCGCGGTCACGGTCGGCGTCGACCTCGTCAGTGCTCACAACAGCGGCGGCATGACCGGCGAAGCCGGACTGCGGACCGCGCTGCTCGTCCTCATCCTCGCCCCCGAGGCGTACCTGCCGCTGCGCAACGTCGGCGCGCACTACCACGCCAGCGCCGAGGGCCTGGCCGCCGCCGAGCGGGTCTTCGCGATCCTCGCCGAGACGCCCGAGAACCAGGACCACCGCGAGACCGCAACGGCCCCAGGGCAGCCGAGCCCGAACCCGGACGCCGCCGCGCTCACCGCCGCCTGCGTGATGCGCACCCCTCTGGGTCGCGCGCCGACGATCATGTTCCGCCGCACCGTCTTCGCCTACCCCGGCCGCCCGCCGCTCCCCGAGCTGAGCCTCACGATCCCGGCCGGGCAGACCACGGTCCTCACCGCCCGCTCCGGGGCCGGGAAGTCGACGCTCATGGCCGCCCTCGTCGGGTTCCGGCGGCCCGTCTCCGGCTCGATCGCCTTCGACGACACCGAACTGTCCGACCTCGACCTCGCCGCGGTGCGCCGCTCCATCGCGTGGCTCCCGCAGCGGCCGGTCCTCATCGACGGCACCGTCGCCGAGAACGTGCGCCTCGCCGTCCCCGACGGTGCTTCCGATCCCGCTGTGGCGAAGGCGATCGCGGCCGCTCACGCGCCCGCCGCGAACCGCACCGTCGCCGCCGACGGCTCCGGGCTCTCCGCGGGCGAGGCCGCCCGGGTCGGCCTGGCCCGGCTGCTGCTCCGCGCCGACCTCCTCGACCCGCCCGTGCTGCTCCTCGACGAGCCGACCGCGCACCTCGACGCCGACACCGAGCAGGCCGTCCTCGACTCGCTCGCGCCCTACCGCGACCAGCGGACCGTCCTGATCGCCTCCCACCGCCCCGCGGTGCGCGCGATCGCCGACAGAGAGGTGGACTGGTGAGCCTGCCGCGCAACACGATCGCCCTGAGGCTCGGCCTCGGCGCGACACTCGGCGCCCTCGCGCAGCTCAGCGCGCTCGCGCTCCTGGCCGTCTCCGGCTACCTCATCTCGCGCGCCTGGGAGCAGCCGCCCATCCTCTACTTGATGGTCGCCATCACCTCGGTGCGGCTGTTCGGCATCGGCCGCGGCGTGCTCCGCTACGCCGAACGCCTCGTCTCCCACGACGCCGCCTTCCGCGGCCTCGAACGCCTCCGCATCGCCGTGTGGCGCAAGCTCGTGCGCCTCGCGCCCGCCGGCGTCCCCGTGTGGCGCTCCGGCGACCTCCAGACCCGCCTCGTCGACGACGTGGACGGCGTCGGCGACCGGTGGCTGCGCGGCGCCCTGCCCCTCGCCGCCGCCGTCATCGTCGCCGTCGGCGCGGTCGGCCTGCAGGCCACGCTCCTGCCCGCCGCCGGGCTCATCCTCGCCGCCTGCCTGCTCGCCGCCGCCCTCACCGGGCCCGCGCTCGCCACCTGGGCCTCCCGGTACGCGGTGCGCGCCACCGCGACCGCCCGCGGCGACCTCACCGAAGGCGTCCGGTCCTGCCTCCACGGCCGCGAGGAGCTCGTCGCCGCCGGCACCGACGCCCAAGCGCTGGAACGAGTCCTCGAAGGCGACGACGGGCTCCGCCGCGCCCACGCCCGCATCGCATGGAGCGCCGGACTCGGCGAGGCCGCCGGGCTCCTCGCCCTCGCGCTCGCCGTCGTCGGCGCCCTGTGGACCGGCATCCCCGCCGTCGCCGCCGGGACCCTCGACGGGGTCCTCCTCGCCGTCGTCGCGCTCGTCCCGCTCGCCGCGTTCGAACCCGTGCTCGCCCTGCCCGCCGCCGCGCAGCAGACCGCCGTCGCCAAGGCCTGCGGCCGCCGCCTCCTCGAGATCACCCAGGCCGAGGAGCCGCGCCCCGATCCGGTCGAGCCCATGGAGTACGAGCCGAACCCGCTCGGCGGCCCGCCCTTCATCGAGATCAAACGGCTCGCCGTCACCTGGCCCGGCGCCGAAGCGCCCGCACTGCAGGGCTTCGACCTCACCGTCCAGCCCGGCGAGCGCGTCGCCATCATGGGCCCCTCCGGCTCCGGCAAGTCCACGCTCGCCGCCGCCCTCATGGGCTTCCTGCCCTACGAGGGGAGCCTGCGCTTCGGCGGCGTCGAACTCGCCGAGTACGACGGCGACGACGTCCGCCGCACCGTCGGCCTGTGCTCCCAGGACGCCCACGTCTTCGACACCACGCTCGCCGAGAACCTGCGCCTCGCCCGCCCCGGCGCGGCCGACGAGGAGCTCGCACGCGCCCTCCGCTGGGTCGGCCTCCGCGACTGGCTCGAGGGGCTCGACGGCGGTTTGCAGACCCCGCTCGGGGAGCACGGCCGCGCCGTCTCCGGCGGCGAGCGCGGCCGCATCGCCCTCGCCCGCTGCCTCCTCGCCGACCGCGAAGTGCTCGTCCTCGACGAACCCGACGCGCACCTCGACGCCGCCACCGCCGCACGCGTGCTCCGCACCGCCGCCGCCGCGCTCGAAGGCAAGACCGCCATCATCATCACCCACCGGCCGCTGCCCGACGGCGTCGTCGACCGGATCGTGCACCTGCGCGCCCCGGTCCCGGCGCCGCGACGTGACGCGCCGGACAACCGGCTATTGGGCGTGGCCCCTCCTGGGTAGACTCCCGACACGGTGCTACCAATCCATCGGTGGAAACGACCTGCGACGGCGCCCGCCCGGGACCGCCGCACCGAACCGCGCTAAGGCTGATGCAGCAGTGAACACATCCGCACCCGCAACCGGACCCAAAGCCCCGAACTCGGGGCAGCGCTGGCCCGAGGGGTGGACCAAACTCCACGTGTACCTGACCGACCTCGACCAGGTCAAGGCGGTCGCCGAGTCCTACCGCGGGGTCATCGACCTCGCCGCGGGCGACAAGCACGTCCCGCACGAATGGCTCCACGCCACCGTCGCCTCGGTCGAGTGCGACGCCGCGTCGATCGACGGGCCGACCCGGGAGAAGCTCATCGGGCGGCTCCGCGAGAAGACCGCCGAGATCAAGGCCTTCCCCCTCACCATCGGGCCCGCGCTCGCCGCGACGGGCGCGATCATGCTCGACACCTTCCCCGACACCGAGTTCCGCCGGCTCGTGAACGCCTGCGTGGACGCCGTCAACGAGATCGTGGAGGGCGACCACGGCCGCCCCTGCGGCGGCCCCGGCCACGTCTCGCTCTCCTACCGCTCCGCCGACACCGACGCCGACCCGCGCCGCGGCGCGATCCAGAACAAGCTTCGCGACGTTCGCCCGGGTAGGACCGAAATCACCGTCAGTGGAGTGGATCTCGTCCGAGTCATCCAATCGGTCGACGCCTCCACCTACACCTGGGAGCACATCGCACGACTTCCCTTGGGGGAGTAGGGAACTCAAACTGTGAACGGGCGTCGCCACCGGCGACGCCCGTGGCGGTTGACGTCCCCGACGCGAATCTGACACGATGCTGTCACCGACCTGTGGCCTACTGTTGGTACCAGTGTCAATGTCCGGCCACGTGACGTTCAGGCGTGGTCAGTGACGACCTGCCCTCTCCGTGCCGGTCCCAGCCCCGGTCCACCCCGGAACGGCGAAACGCCGTGAGTGTCAGGAGGTGTCGATTGTTCGCAGACAATGACCGTCGCATCGCAACCCGAGCGGCCGCCCATGTCCCCCCGCTCCACGAATCCGCGGAACTCACCGCCACCCGGCCGCTCGATCCGCCGAAGGCCAAGGCCCGCACCGAAGTCACCGAACCGTACGGCTTCTTCTCCGAGCTCGCCGCCGCCCACCTCCTCCACCAGGGCGAGATCCGCCCGGCCTACACGCTCGCCGAGGCGACGCCGCTGGAGGTCTGGCGCCGCAACCTCGAGATCGTCACCGCGATGCTCACCGCCGCCGGCGTCGACTCCTTCGCCGTGCCCGGCTTCAGCCTCACCCGGCCGGTGCTCGCGGCCAGCGCCGCCGACCGCCAGCGGGTGCTCACCGCCCTCGCCATGCTCTGCGACTCCACCGGCGGGCGCCTCGCCGCGCCCGAGCCGGCCTTCCGCGAGTCCGAGCTCGGCCTCAACCGGCCGCAGTGGGCTCGGCGCGCCGACATGGGCGACGTGCCGATGGTCCGCGCCTCCTGGCTGTGGACCGACGCCGCCCGCGAGCTCCTCTTCGGCGCCGACTACGGCTGCGACGTCGAGTTCTGGACGCCCACCGGCGACGGGCACCTGCTGGCGCCCAGGCACAACCGAATCAGTCCCGTCGTCCGCGACGACGGCGCCCGGGCCATCGCCCCCGGGCGCCTCTTCACGCCGCTGGCGGGCGGGCCGCGCGCGGCGCTCCCGGGCGTGTCGACCCGGCCGGAGTTCGCCGTGCCCGGGCCGGGCCAGGTGGACTTCCCGATCGACGTGGTCTACACATGGGTGGACGGCTCGGACCACGCGTGGCTGCGCCGCCGCGCCGAGGCCGACCAGTCGCCGTACCACGCCGAGTCGGCGAACGCGGCGCGCTTCCACGACCGCGAGGAGCTGCGGTTCTCGCTGCGCTCGCTGCACCTGAACGCGCCGTGGGTGCGGCACGTGTACCTCGTGACCGACCGGCAGCGCCCGCACTGGCTCGACGCGGACGCCCCCGGCCTCACGGTGATCGACCACCGGGACCTGTTCGACGACCCGGACTGCCTGCCCACCTTCAACTCCCACGCGATCGAGACGCAGCTGCACCGCATCGAGGGTCTCTCGGAGCACTTCCTGTACTTCAACGACGACATGTTCGTGGGGAAGCCGCTCGACCCTCGGCTGTTCTTCGAGCCGAGCGGGATCGCGCGGTTCTTCCCGGCCCAGACCTTCATCGGGATGGACCCGGTGAGCACGGCGGACTCGCCGCCGAACGCGGCGTTCAAGAACGACCGGGCACTGCTGGAGCGGGCGTTCGGGCGGACCATCTCGCGGATGATGAAGCACGTGCCGTACCCGTTGCAGCGCACCGTGCTCGCCGAGATCGCGAAGGAGTTCGAGGAGGACCTGGCGCGCACGGCCCGGAGCGCTTTCCGCAACGTCACCGACGTCTCGACGGTGACCCTCCAGCACTACTACGCCTGCTTCACCGGCCGCGCGGTCGAGGGCGAGGCGCAGGACGCGTACGTGGAGCTGGGGATGCCGGACGTCGAGCAGCGGCTGGAGCTGCTGCTGGAGCGGCGCGACCGCGACACGTTCTGCATCAACGACTCCGGGCTCCCCGAGGACCTGGTCGACGAGCGCTCGGCGCTGATGCGCCGCTTCCTCGAGTCGTACTTCCCGGTGCCCTCGCCGTGGGAGAAGACCTTGGCGCTGTAAGGAATCGAGCATTCCTCGCGAACGGTCCATGTCGGACCCGCCCCGCATCGTGGAAAACGGGGGGTTCCCCGGAGGGACAAGTCGCTTCAGTCGGATATGCGAAGGGGTCCGGAGCGATCGCTCCGGACCCCTTCGCGTACTGCTTACTTCAATCCGCGCCGTTCGAGGAGCGGTTCGATGACGGCGTCGCGGCCGCGGAAGCGGCGGTAGGACTCCATCGGGTCGATCGAGCCGCCCTTGCTGAGCAGGGTGGCGCGGAAGTGGTCGCCGTTGGCGCGGGTGAGGCCGCCGTTCTCCTTGAACCACTCGACGGTGTCGGCGTCCAGGATCTCCGACCAGATGTAGGAGTAGTACCCGGCGGCGTAGCCGATCGAGATGTGCGCGAAGTAGCCCGAGCGGTAGCGCGGGGCGATCTCGGGCATGTAGATCCCGGCGTCCTCGAGCGCTTTGCGCTCGAAGGCCTCCACGGCCGCGTGCGGGTCGTCGCCGCCGTCCGGCACCTCGTCGGGGGCGAGCCGGTGCCAGGCCTGGTCGAGCAGGGCCGCACCGAGGTACTCGGTGGACGCGAACCCCTCGCCGAACTTCCCGGCGGCCTTCCACTGCGCGATCAGCTCGGCCGGGGCTGCCTCGCCGGTCTCGAAGTGGCGCATGTAGTTCGCGGTGACCTCGGGCCAGTCCTCCCACATCTCGTTGACCTGCGACGGGTACTCGACGAAGTCGCGCGGCGTCGAGGTCATCGAGGTCTTGGGGTAGCGGCAGGCCGAGAGCAGCCCGTGGAGGGCGTGCCCGAACTCGTGGAACAGCGTCGTCACGTTGTCGACGGTGACGAGCGCGGGCTGGCCCTCGGAGGGCTTGACGATGTTGAGGTTGTTGACCACCACGGGCCTGTCGCCGGTGAGGTCGGACTGGACGACGAGCGGGTTCATCCACGCGCCGCCCTTCTTCGAGTCGCGCGTGAAGAAGTCGCCCACGAACAGGCCCAGGGGCTCGCCGCCGTCGAAGACCTCCCACACCGTCGCCTCGGGGTGGTACCCCTTGAGGTCGGTGCGCTTCTCGAAGGTGAGGCCGAACTCCTGCTCGGCGGCGTAGAAGACGCCGTCGACGAGGACGCGTTCGAGTTCGAGGTAGGGCTTGAGCGCTTCGGCGTCGAAGCCGTACTTGGCCTGGCGCACCTGCTTGGCGTAGAACGACCAGTCCCACGCGGCGAGCTCGAAGCCGCCGCCGGCGGCGTCGATGACCTCCTGCAGCTCGGCGGCCTCCTTGCGGGCGTTGCGCACCGAGGCCTCGGCGAGGCCGGCGAGGCGCTCGGCGATGATCCCGGCGTTGCCGGCGGTCTGGTCGGCGGCGATGTACGCGGCGAAGTGCTCGAAGCCGAGCAGCTGGGCCTTCTCGGCGCGCAGGCGCACCATGCGCAGCAGCGTCTCGGCGTTCCCGGCGCCGCGGCCGATCGTGGCCCGGTAGAGGCGCTCGCGCAGGCCGCGGTCCTTCAGGTCCTCCAGGAGGGGGTGGCGGGAGAAGTTCGACTGCGTGATGAGCCAGCCGTCGAGGCCGCGCTCCTTCGCCGCGGCCGCGGCGGCGCCGATCTGGTCCTCGCCGAGCCCGTCGAGCTCCGCGCGGTCGGTGACGTGGACGGCCGAGTCGTTGATGTCGGCGAGGATCTGCTGGTTGAACTTGGAGGCGAGTTCGGCCAGCTCGGTGTTGATCGCCGAGAGCCGCGTCTTGCCGGCGGCGTCGAGCGCGGCGCCGCCGCGCACGAACTCGGTGCGGTACCGCTCGAGCAGCCGCTCGTCCTGCTCGTCGAGTCCCAGGGCTTCGGCGCCCAGCACGTCGCGCTTGTACCAGACCGCCTCGATGCGTTTGAACAACTCCTCGTTGAGGAGGATCTTGTCGGCGTGCGCGGCGAGCTTGGGGCTGATCTCGGACTCGATCGCGTTGAGGTCGTCGTTCGTGTCCGAGGAGAGCTTGTTGAAGAACACGAGGCTGACCCGCTTGAGGGTGCCGAGTCCGGACCGCTCCAGGGCCACCACGGTGTTCTCGAACGTGGGGTTCTCGGGGTCGGCGACGATGGCGTCGACGGCCTTCAGCTGCTCGGCCATGCCCTCCTCGAACGCGGGCAGGTAGTGCTCGGTCGCGACCGCCTCGAAGGGCGGGAGCTGGTAGGGGAGGTCGGAAGGGGACAGGAACGGGTTCTCGGTCACGGAGGCTCCTCGCTGCGGTCGGACCGGCGCTGTGCGGCGGCTCGGCGGGCCTGCCGCCGGGCCGCTTGGAAAAACTGCGGTGGCCGAATCCTATTCCGGGCCCTAGCCGTCCGGCAAGCGAGATGGACGGCGCCGGAATCGAGCGGCCAGCAACTTCACCGAACGGGTGCGCTCCGCATTAATATCGAGCCCATGTCTGATACCAGTCCGCTGTACGTGGCCAGCGACATCCATGGCCACTTCGACGCGCTCGTCGAGTCGCTGCGAGGTCGCGGACTGGTGGACGAGGACGCCAAGTGGACCGGCGGGAACGCTCGACTGTGGATCCTCGGCGACCTGTTCGACCGCGGCGAGGAGGGCGTGGCCGTGGTGCGGCTGCTGCGCCGCCTCGCGGGCCAGGCGGCCGCCGAGGGCGGGCTCGTGGACACCCTTATCGGCAACCACGAGGTGCTGCTGCTCGGCTCGCGCCGCTTCGGCGACGTGGCCTTCACCGACGTCGACGGCCAGGATCGCCAGTTCCTGCACTGGTGGGTCCTCAACGGCGGCTTCGAGGACGAGCTGGGCGACCTCACCGACGACGAGGTGAAGTGGCTCGAGACCCGCCGGGTGCTCCACGTCGCCGGCAGCGTGCTCCTGGTACACGCCGACACCGAGTCGTACCTCGGCTACGGCCGCAGCGAGGAGGCGGTCAACTCCGCGGTCCGCAAGATCATGGCCGCCGACGAGCCCGAGGCGTGGTGGCAGCTGTTCCGCGAGCTCACCCGCCGCCACGAGTTCATGGGCCCGGACGGCCCCGCCCGGGTGCGCGGCATGCTCCGCTCTTTCGGCGGCGAGGAACTCGTGCACGGCCACTCGACCATCCCCGACACGACCGAGCTGGAGCCCAGCCAGGTCACGCAGGCCCGCCGCTATTGCGACGGCCTCGTCCTCAACGTCGACGGCGGCGTCTACCAGGGCGGCAAGTGCCTGGTGGTCCGCCTCAACTGAGGCTCGCCCGACCACGCTTCGGAACGGGACGCGGCCCGGCGGAAGTGCTTGCGCGGCGGAGTTGGCGCTGGTTCAGTAGTCGCCCGGCTGG
>NZ_JAGFNP010000011.1:93454-209418 GCF_017592475.1 Glycomyces niveus
CCCGGGCGGAATGTGCCTGGTGGCCCCCATAAACGTTGCCTCCCCCCCCCCCGCTTCGGAACGGGACGCGGCGGCCGCCTGTTGGAGCGGCCGCCGCGTCCCTGTACCCGGCCCTGCGGAAGTCCTTGCGCGCCTGAGATGGCGCTGGTTCAGTCGTCGCCCGGCTGGCCCAGGAAGTAAACCTGCGTGACCGGCGGTCCCGAGGCGGCGCGGCCGCTGCGCGCCTCGATCCAGAGGGTGGCGGCCGCTGCGGCCGCGAGGCCCATGGTCACCCACCCGGCGAGCGGGGAGAAGGCGACGGCGAAGCCCAATGCGGTCGCTGCCGCGGTGGCGATGGCGGCCGTCAGGAACGCCCTGCGGAAGGCGCGCCGATGTTCGCGGCGCGCGACGACTCGGTTGTGTCTCATATCTGACACAACGACGCAGGGGCTTGAATCGACACGTTGCATGTGCAGATTTCCCGCGAACGGGCGACCGAAACCCGGCATAACCCCAGATAAGCCGCCACTTGGTGCTGCGGCCGAGCAAGACTGTAAGCGGCTTCAAGCACAGCGTGATATTGGCAGTTGGCGGCCGTTGTGCAGGAAGGGAAAAGACGGTAAACAGTTAGTGTCGGAGCGCCAAAGGCGACACACCCGGCGTCCCCAAAGGGCAATGCCGCGAAGGACGCCGGCCCGTGCGGGTCAAGACAACCGGGCACAGCTGACAACCGCCCGGCGCCCCGACGAGGCGGCCGTGACTCATGGCCGGAGGAACGGCCGCCACAACCGAACACCGCAACGCACGTCCCGTAGTCCGCAAACCAACTCCTATAGACGGTGGGGTCTGACATGGAGTCCGAAACGCAACCGATGGGGCGGCGCGTCGCCTATTGGCGACAACGCCGCGGCATGTCCCAGCAGGTCTTCGCCGACCGCATCGGCAAGTCCAAGAGCTGGGTCGACAAGATCGAGCGCGGCGTCCGCCGCCTCGACAAGTATTCCGTCATCACCGAACTCGCCGAAGCCTTGAGCATCGACGCCGGGCAGCTGCTCGGCCGCGAGCCCAAGCGCCGGCCCGGCATGGGCGGCTGCCTCGACCAGGTGGAGGTCGAGTCCATCCGCCAGTCCCTCGAACGCTACGAGCGCCTCGGCCGGTTCCTCGAAGCCGCCCCGATCGAATCGACCCCGATCCCCGAGCTCCGCGGATCGGTCAACTACTGCTGGCTCGCCTTCGAGAAGGGCCACTACCCGGTCGTCGCGCGCTCGCTCATCCAGCTGCTGCGCGACACGCCCGTCGCCGAGGACCGGCCCGTCGGCGGCACGAGCGCCGACGCCGCCGAACTCATGACGCAGGTCTACCAGATCGCCTCCACGGTCCTGCGCAAACTCGGGGAGGCCCAGCTCGCCTGGCTCGCCGCCGACCGCGCGATCTCCGCCGCCAACCGCGGCAACGACCCGCTGCTCGCCGGCATCGCCACCACGCGGGTCGCCAACGCGCTCAGGGCACTCGGACGCCACCAGGCCGCACTCGACCTCAACGTCCAGGTCGCCCACGGCCTCATCTCCGAGACCGGCGGCGAGCGCTCCACCCCGGCCCAGATCAGCGTCTACGGCGCGCTGCTCCTGCAGGGGGCCATGGCCGCCGCGCTCGCCGGGGACAGCACCACCAGCGACGACCTGCTCGACAGCGCCACCCGCGCCGCCAACATCCTCGGCCGGGACGCGAACTACTACTACACGTCCTTCGGGCCGACCAACGTCATGCTGCACCGGGCCGCCGTGTTCGTGGAACTCGGCGAAGGCGGCGACGCCCTCGCCGTCCACGACCGCATCTCGCCCGCCGCGCTCGCCGACCTCGTCGCCGAACGGCGCGCGCACCACCACCTCGACATGACGCGCGCCTGCGTCCAGGTGGGGGACATGGAGCGGGCCAGCCGCCACCTCGTCACGGCCGACCGGCACGCCCCGGCCGAGGTGCGCTGCCGACCCGTCGCGATCGAGCTCATCGACCAGATCCTGCACCGGACCAAGGGTGAACCCGGTCAGGAGCTGCGCCGCCTCGCCGAAGAGGTCGGCGCCCTGAACTAACCGCCATCGGCTGCACCGGCACGGTGCGTATGAGGGGTGCCCGGAGCCATGCTGCTCGAGCTCCGGGCACCCCTAGCGCTCTCCCGATCGCTGCGGCCAGGCCCTAAACTCCAGTGATGCGCACGCTCAGCGAGATCACCGCTGCCCTCGACGACCTGTACCCGCGCCGCTGGGCAGAGGATTGGGACCGGGTCGGCCTCGTCTGCGGCCGCGGCGGCAACGCCGTCCGCAAGGTCCTCTGCGTCGTCGACGTCGTGCCCGCCACCGTCATCGAGGCGATCGAGAACGACTGCGACCTCATAGTCGCCCACCACCCCCTCCTCCTGCGCGGCGTCTCCAGCCTCGACCCCGCCGCCGACTACAAGGGCGACCTCGTCCACACCCTCATCGAATCCGGCATGGGCCTCTACGTCGCCCACACCAACGCCGACGTCGCCAACCCCGGCGTCTCCGACGCCCTCGCCGACCGGCTCGGCCTCGTCGACCTCCGGCCGCTGCGGCCCCTCACCGACCCCGAGCACCACGGCTCCGGCCGCGGCATCGGCCGCATCGGCCGCCTCCCCGCGCCCCTCACCCTCGCCGCCCTCCTCGAACGCGCCGCCAAGGCCCTCCCGCCCACCGTGAGCGGCGTGCGCGCCGCCGGCGACCCCGACCGCCAGATCAGCACCGTCGCCGTCTGCGGCGGCGCGGGCGACTCCTATCTCGCGGACGCCACCGCGGCCGGGGCGAACGCCTACCTCACCGCCGACCTCCGCCACCACCCGGCCAGCGAGCACACCGCCCGGAGCGGCCCGGCCCTCATCGACGCCGCCCACTGGGCCACCGAGCGACCGTGGCTCGATATCGTTGGCGAGCAACTGTCCCGTCTGGTCGACGACGTCCTCGTCTCCGACCTCGACACCGATCCGTGGACCATCCACCAGAGAACCGGGGTGAACTAGGTTGAAAGCCGACCTTTTCGATCAGCGCCGACTGCTCGAACTCCAGGCGGTCGACACCCAGCTCACCCAGCTGGGCCAGCGCCGCAAGAAGCTCGACGCCGACCCGGCGTACGCCACGGCCGTCCAGCGCCAGCGCGCCCTCGCCGACAAGGCCGCGAACCTCACCGGCGACCTCGCCGACCTCGACCGCGACATCGAACGCGTCGAGCGGGAGGTCGAGCTCGTCACCAAGCGCGCCGACGCCGACCGCGCCCGGATGGCCTCCGGCGCCGCCACCGCGAAGGAACTCGAAGGGCTGCAGAGCGAACTCGAGTCCCTCGCCCGCCGCCAGGGCACCCTCGAGGACGACGAGATCGAGCTGATGGAGCGCCGCGAAGCGCTCGACGCCGAGCTCACCGAGATCCGCCGCCAGGTCGAGGAGTCCCGCCAGGTCCTCGCCGACGCCGAGGCCGACCGCGGCCGCCAGCTCGGCGAGATCGACACCGAGACCGCCGACGCGACCTCGACCCGCGAAGCGCTCGTCATCAACATCCCCGACCGGCTCGTGGAGCTCTACGAGCGCATCCACGCCAAGCAGCCCATCGCCGCCGCCGAGCTCGTCGGCCGCCGCTGCGGCTCGTGCCGGATCGAGAAGTCCCCGGCCGACATGCAGCCGATCAAGGCCGCCCCGATCGACGAGGTCCTGCGCTGCGAGGAATGCGGCAGCATCCTCATCAGAACCGAACTGCCGCAGTCGAAGCCGACGTCGCTCGCCTCCGAGGACGAACTCAAGAAGTACACGTAGACGAATAAGTGCAAGGGCGGGAGGCGCATCGCGCCTCCCGCCCTTGACATTTCGTATATGACCGACTCATGCGATATGTCCGCCCGGGCGGACCCGGTCTCGGCGAAGCTTGCGAGCCGGGCATTGGCAGGGGCGCAAACCTACGACCGGGCTCCGACAACTCATCGGCGTGTCGCCTCCCGCTTTCGGGGCGACCCGCTCTTACTTCCTGCTGAACGCGGCCCAGCGCTCGATCAGGTCGGTCGCCTTGCCGTCGTCGATGGCCTTGGCCGCCACTTCGAGGTTCGACTCGATGAGGCCCTTGCGGGTCTTCACGTCGTGGAGGTCGACGCCGTCGATCAGCCCCTGCCGCGACGCCAGCGCCGCCGCCGCGTTGATGAGGACCGCGTCCCGCACCGGCCGGTTCCCGCCCGCGAACACCTCGCGCGCCACGTTCGTGTTGAACTCGAGGTCGCCGCCGCGCAGCGCCTCCGCGCCGGCCCGCTCCAGGCCCCACTCGGTGATGTCGATGAACCCCTGCGAGACGCGACCGCCCGAGGCGATCCACTCCGAGGTCGTGTCGGAGGTCGAGATCTCGTCCAGGCCGTCGTTGCCGCGCACCACGAACACCGAAGCGCCCCGAGCCGCGAACACCTGCGCCATGAGCGGCGCCTTCACCGGGTCCGCGCAGCCGATCAGGCCCGCCGCGGGCTGGCCCGGGTTCGTCAGCGGCCCGAGCAGATTGAATACGGTGGGAATGCCGAGCGCCGCGCGCACCGGGCCCGCGTGCCGCATCCCCGGGTGGAAGGTCCGGGCGAACGCGAAGCCGATCCCGACCTCGCGCACCGACGCCTCGACGCGCTCCGCGGTCGCCTCCAGGTCGACGCCCAGCGCCTCCAGCAGGTCCGCCGAGCCCACGCTCGACGACGCCGAGCGGTTCCCGTGCTTGATCACCGGCACGCCCGTCGCGGCGACCGTGATCGCCGCCATCGTCGAGATGTTCACCGAGTTCGAGCCGTCGCCGCCGGTCCCCACGATGTCCACCGCGACGCCCAGGTCCGACAGGTCCAGCCGGGTCGTCTCCGCCAGCATCCGGCCCGCGATCGCACCGATCTCCTCGGGCGTCTCACCCTTTGAGCGCAGCAGCACCGCGAACGCCGCGAGCTGGGCCGGATCGGCGTTGCCCGCCATGATCTCGGCCATCGCCCAGTCCGCGCTGGCTTCGTCGAGGTGGTCGCCGTTCGAGAGACGGCCGAGAACATCGGGCCAGGTCGGGCTGGACATGAGGTCTCCTGAAAAGGGGGTCGTCAGGCGGCGCGCTGCGCCGGCGCCACGCCTTGTGCGCGGCTGACCAGCAAGTCTACTACCGTCTGGCCGGTTGTCACGGGGTTAAGCGGGTGCATGAGCACCGCGTCCGCCCGCGACCACGCCGCCAGCCACCGGTCCGCGGCCCGGGCCACCACGACCGCCAGCGTCGGCGGCTCGTCGAACTCGTCCCGCAGCTGCCGGGCGATCCCCAGCCCGCCGGCGGGCTGCGCCTCGCCGTCGAGCAGGACCAGGTCCACGGCGTACTTGTCGATGAGCGACACCGCCTCGTCGTACCCGCCCGCGACGGCGTACTCGATCCTCACCCCCTCCACCGGCTCCTCGCCGATCGCCGAGCGCATCTGCTCGATGACCGCGGGTCGATGGCTGTACAGCAGGACCGCGTACTCAGACGTTGAGGTAGTCACGCTTCGCATATTAAACCGGCCACACTGAAATGGGAAGACCGGCGCGGCCACTTCCGGCCGACCGAGTGCCCACATTGGCCGAACCGGGAATGACCTGGGCACACGATGTGAAGAGCCTGGGAGCCTACCGCCGCTCGACACGCGCGAAAAACACACCCCATGCGCAGCTTGAGCCCGCCGGGCCGTAATAATGTGCGCGTGACTGCCGCCGAAGCAACTATCGACCCCAGCCGTATCCACTCACTGACGCGGCCCAACGTCGTCAGTGTCGGCACCATCGTGTGGTTGAGCAGCGAACTGATGTTCTTTGCGGGCCTGTTCGCGATGTACTTCTCCATCCAGGCCGCCGCGCCCGCGATGTACGAGGCCGGCTACCACCACCTCGAGATCCCGTACGCGCTCGTGTTCACCGTGATCCTCGTGGCCTCGTCCATCACCTGCCAGCTCGGCGTCTTCGCCGCCGAGAAGGGCGACGTCTACAAGCTGCGCCTCTGGTTCGCGGTCACGTTCGTGATGGGCCTCGTCTTCGTCCTCGGCCAGGTGAACGAGTACCGGAACCTGGTCTCCGAAGGCCACTCCATCTCGGCCGACGGCTACTGGACGATGTTCTACCTGACCACCGGGTTCCACGGCCTCCACGTGACCGGCGGCCTCGTCGCGTTCATCGTCTACCTCATCCGGACGACGATGGGCCGCTTCAGCCCCGCCCAGGCCACCGCGTCCATCGTGGTGTCCTACTACTGGCACTTCGTCGACGTGGTCTGGATCGCGCTCTTCGCCGTGATCTACTTCCTTCCGATGGCCCAGTACTGAAACACCTCGGCCGGCTTTTAGTTCCGGTCCACAGCAAGTCAGGCCCCGGCCCCCGCGCCGGAGCCGTATCCGAGAATTGCGACGGCCGCCGCCCGGAGGCGGCCGCCGGCCGAATCGGGACCGAACAGGGCCCGGTCCGGTCCGAGAGCTAGATAAAGGTGAGGCAACAACCGTGGCTGCATCAGCGAAACGCCGGCGAGGCTGGCGCAAGCGCCTCGGCGCGCTGGCCAGGTTCACCGGCGCACTGGTCATCGTCGGAGGGCTCTACTCGGCGTTCTCCCCGAGCCTGTACGCCCAGGAGTCCGAGGCCAACGCGATCGACTCCGAGGCCGTCAAGGGCCAGGAGCTCTACGACACCAGCTGCATCTCCTGCCACGGCGATAACGGCGAGGGCGTCGAAGGGCGCGGACCGAGCCTCATCGGCGTCGGCTCCGCCGCCGTCGAGTTCCAGGTGAACACCGGCCGCATGCCGATGGCGGCGCAGGGCGCGCAGGCCCCCAGCACGGACTACCCGGTCTTCACCGAAGAAGAGGCCGAGTGGCTCGGGGCGTACATCGAGTACCTGGGCGGCGGCGCCGGGACTCCCGAAGACCTCGACGCGATGGTCGACGAGGCCGACGTGGCCGCGGGCGGCGATCTCTACCGCGTCAACTGCTCCTCCTGCCACGGCTACGCCGGCGGCGGCGGCGCCCTCTCCTCGGGCGCGCACGCGCCTTCGCTCGAGGGCGTCAGCAACGAGGAGATCTACCAGGCGATGCTCACCGGCCCGCAGAACATGCCGGTCTTCGCCGACAACGAGCTCACCCCCGAGCAGAAGGCCGAGCTCATCGCCTACGTCCAGTACCTCGTGAACGAGGACAGGGACCCGGGCGGCGTCTTCACTCTGGGCCGGTTCGGACCGGCCACCGAAGGACTGGCCATCTTCCTGGTCGGCATGACCGCGCTCCTGCTGACCACGCTCTGGATTGCAGGTAAATCGTGAGTGCGCACAACGACAGCAACCCGCCCGAACCGGTGGACCTGAGCAACCCGAAGCTCAGCCGCTTCGAGGTCTACAAAGAGGGCCTGCGTCGCGACGACATCGAGATCATTCACTACGAGCCGCGCTTCGCGAAGCCGGGGACGAAGGCCGAGAAGCGCATGGAGCGCATCGTCGGCGGCCTGTTCCTCGTCTCGGGCCTGTTCGCGACCGCGTTCGTGGCGGCCTACATCTGGTGGCCCTGGGAGTATGAAGGCGCCGCGTCCTGGCGCGACCTCCAGACCTGGTACACGCCGGTGCTGGGCTTCACTCTCGGGTTCTCGCTGCTGTTCTTCGCCGTCGGCGTCCTCACCTGGGCGAAGAAGCTGCTCCCGATCGAGGAGCTGGTGCAGGAGCGCCACGACGGCGGGTCCACTTCGGACGACCGCAAGATCGCCGAGGCCACCGTCGACAACATGGTTGAGGACCTCGGGATCAAGCGCCGCCCGTTCCTGGTGAAGGCCGCCCTCCTGGGCGCCGCGCCGCTGGGCCTGGCCGCGATCGCGCCGCTCGGCGCGCTCATCAAGGACCCGGGCGACATGCTCACCGTCACCGGCTGGAACGCCGAGAAGCACAACGACGGCGAGCCGATCCGCTTCATGATGAAGGACGGCGCCCTGGTGCGCCCCGACATGGTCTCGGTCGGCGGTCAGATCACCGTCTACCCGGCCATCGACCACGGCGCGACCAACCAGCACCCGACCTCGCCGGTCCTGCTGATCCACCTGCGGGACGAGGACGCCGAGAAGCTGCGCGGCAACCTCTACCCGATGTACGTGGACGCCGAGGCGCTGTGGGGCAACTTCGTGGCGTACTCGAAGATCTGCACCCACGTCGGCTGCCCGACCAGCCTCTACGAGCAGCAGTCCCAGCGTCTGCTGTGCCCGTGCCACCAGTCCCAGTTCAACGTGGTGGACAACGCCGCTCCCGTCTTCGGCCCGGCCACCCGGCACCTGCCGATGCTGCCGTTCACCGTGGACGACGAGGGCTTCTTCATCGCGAAGTCGGACTTCCTGGTGCCCCCGGGGCCGGCGTTCTGGAACCGCCCGTCCCTCCCCGAGGAGGATGAGAAGTGAAACGCCGCAAAGGCACGAGTGAAAGCCTGCTGACGAAGGCGGGCGGCGAGCTCGACGACCGCTTCAAGCTCGCACTGCCCTCCCGGATCCTGTTCAACAAGGTCTTCCCCGACCACTGGTCCTTCCTCCTGGGCGAGATCGCGCTGTTCTCGTTCATCCTGCTGCTGCTCTCGGGCACGTTCCTGGCGCTGTTCTTCGAGCCCTCGATGGTCGAGGTGACCTACAACGGCGTGTACGTGCCGCTGCAGGGCATCGAGATGTCGCAGGCCTACCACTCGGCGCTGGACCTCTCCTTCGAGGTGCGCGGCGGCCTGTTCATGAGGCAGATGCACCACTGGTCGACGCTGCTGTTCATGGCGTCGATCCTGGTCCACATGCTCCGGATCTTCTTCACCGGCGCATTCCGCGCGCCGCGCGAGACGAACTGGATGATCGGCATCGTGCTGTTCTGGCTCGGCTTCTTCGAGGGCTTCTTCGGCTACTCGCTGCCGGACGACGGCCTCTCGGGCACGGGCCTGCGCATCATGGAGGGCATGACCGAGTCGATCCCGTTCATCGGCCCGTGGGCCTCCGCGGCGCTGTTCGGCGGGCAGTTCCCGGGCACCAGCGTCATCTCGATGCTGTACATCATCCACGTGTTCGTGTTCCCGCTGCTCCTGCTCGCGCTCATCACGGTCCACGTCGGTCTCGTGTTCGTGCAGAAGCACACGCAGTGGCCCGGCCCGGGCCGCACCGAGCACAACGTGGTCGGCTTCCGGATGTTCCCGAACTACGTCATGAAGCAGGTCGGCTTCATGCTGTTCATCTGGGGCGTCCTCGGCGCGATGGCGGGCCTGTTCCAGATCAACCCGATCTGGCTCTTCGGCCCCTACGAGGTCTCGGTCGTGTCCTCGGCCTCGCAGCCCGACTTCTACGTCATGTACCTCGACGGCCTGATCCGCCTCTTCCCGGCCTGGGAGCTGCGCATCCCGCCGTACTTCACGCTGCCGCCGGTGTTCTGGCCGGGCATCGTGGGCATGGGGCTCTCGGTCATGCTGCCGCTGCTGTACCCGGCGCTGGAGCGGCGGTTCACCAAGGACCGCGGCCACCACAACCTGCTGCAGCGTCCGCGCGACAACGCGGGCCGCACCAGCCTCGGCGTCATGGTCGTGGTCTTCTGGATCATCGGCGTGATCTCCGGCGGCAACGACGTGTTCGCCGAGAAGTTCGACATCAGCCTGAACGCCATGACCTGGGCGGGCCGCATCGGCCTCGTGGTCCTGCCGATCATCGCGTACTACGTGACGTACCGGATCTGCCTGGGCCTGCAGCAGCACGACCGCGAGGTGCTCGCGCACGGCCTGGAGACGGGCATCCTGATGCGCGACCCGAACGGCCGCTTCTACGAGGTGCACCAGCCGCTCGCCGAGCCGGACGAGCACGGCCACACCGAGCTGGAGTACAACGGCTGGGTGGTCCCGAAGAAGATGAACCGCATCGGCGCGCTGCCGCCCGCCGACAAGGGCTTCTTCAAGTCGATCGAGGAGCCGTCCGAGGACGGCCGCGCCGAGCGGCGCGACGAGATCGAGTCGGGCAGGCACTAGCAAGGCATGAGCACGGGGCCGCACCGGAAGGTGCGGCCCCGTTCCGCTTGCGCTACTTGAGTTCGGCGGCGAGGTGCGCCTCGCCGGCCGCGTCCAGGGTGAACGCGGCGTCGCGGCCCCCGCTGGTGACGAGGTAGTCGCCGAGGAAGCCCCTGAACCGCAGGCGGCCCTCCTCGTCGGTGGTGAGGGTCGTGGCCGGGGTGCCCCACTCCTCGTTGACGAGGTGGTGGAGGCGGTCGTACGCGGGCTTGGGGGAGCCGTCGAGGCGCACGAAGCCGCCCGGGGCGCCCAGCCACATGCCCGCGTCGTTCATGCCCCAGTAGGTGACGGCCTCGACCGACGGGTGCGCCAGGAGCGTGCGGTAGTGGCGCTCGATCTCGTCCGCTTGGCGCGCTTCGCCTTCGGGGGTCGAGGGCCAGGAGGGAACCTGGTGGTCGTTGAGGTCCTCGATCTCGGGCGGCATGAGGTCGCCGGAGACGATGGTGGTCTCGGTGAAGTGGATCGGCAGCCCGTAGCGGGAGAAGCGGTCGAGGATCGCCTCGGTCTTCTCCTCGCCCCAGTAGCCCTGGTGCATGTGGCTCTGCAGGCCCAGGACGTCGATCTTGACGCCCGCTTCGAGGACGCCTTCGATGAGGCACTCGTAGGCGGCCGACATGTCGAAGTCGTTGAGCAGGAGCACGGCGTTCGGGCCGGCCTCGCGGGCGGCGTCGAAGACCATGCGCACCATGGGGATGCGGCCGATGTCGCGGCAGACGCGGGTGATGCCGTTGTCGTACTTGTCGAAGATCGGCATGATGACGACCTCGTTGATGACGTCCCACATGTCGATGACGCCCGCGAACTCGCTCACCTCGCGCTTGATGCGCTCGACCTGGACGCGGGCGATCTCCTCGTTGTCGAGGTCGAGCAGCCAGTCGGCGCTGACGGTGTGCCAGGCGAGCGGGTGGCCCTTGACCGGGTGGCCGCGGTCGGCGAACCACTGGGCGACCTTGCGCAGGCGCGCGGCGTCGGGGTTGCCGCGCTCGGGTTCGTAACGGCCCCAGTAGAACGGGAGGGTCGCGAAGTTGAACAGGCCTTCCCAGAGCTCGGCGTTGCGGGCGTC
Organism: Glycomyces niveus; assembly: GCF_017592475.1. Classification (GTDB taxonomy): domain Bacteria; phylum Actinomycetota; class Actinomycetes; order Mycobacteriales; family Micromonosporaceae; genus Glycomyces; species Glycomyces niveus. The sequence goes on from NZ_JAGFNP010000011.1 coordinate 104,553, forward strand.
CCCCTCGGGGTCCTCGCTGGTGCCGTTGGCGTGGCCGATGAGCTCGAACCCGGTGCAGCCGAACAGGAACTTGTGGCGGGTCTGCTCGAGGGTGACCTCGCGTCCGGCGAGGGGCGCGCCGTCGGCGGTGAGGGTGACCGTCGCGTCCGCGCTGCGGTGGCGCCGGATGCGATCGTCACTGAAAGTTTCGGTCATTTGATTGCTACTTTCCATGGAAGTTTCACCGCCATGTATTCCAGCAGCCCGCCGGGCGGGAGTCAAGGGGAAACGGCGAACGCCGCCGCGCTCCCAGAGCGCGGCGGCGTTCGTTGATCGATGCGTCAGTAGCGGTCGACGGTGGTGATGAGCTTGTCAGCGAGCTCGTCCGGGTCGAGCTTCTCGCGGGCGAGCGCGAGGTACAGCGAATCGAGGTCGGGGAAGCCCAGGGACGACGCGACGCCGTGGAGCGGCTGTTCCCCCGCCAGGCCGCGCCCGCGGGCGATCAGCGAGCGCCACAGGCGGTTCTTTCCGGCCTTGAGTTCGTCCTCGAAGCGCTGCATCGGGATGACGGGGAGCTCGCCGGTGGAGTCGACGTCCTCGATCGAGCCGAACCAGTCGTTAATGTGCAGTTGCGCCTCGGGGGTCTTGGCGTGCTCGAGCCATTGCTTCGACGGGCCGTACGGCTGCTCGTTGGTGAGGACGAGTTCGACGGTGTCGCCGTCCTTCAAGCTCTGGGCGAGGGGGGCGATCTCGCCGTTGACGTAGGCGGCGATGAGGCGGTGGCCCTTGGCCGGGCCGGAGCAGTAGGCGACGTCGACCGGGGTGGAGGCCTTGGGGACCGTGAGCTGCCCGCCGTCGCGGGTGAAGACGAGGATGTCCTGGTCGGCGAGGTCGCAGCGGAGCGAGTCGAGGAACTGGCCGGAGTCGGCGACCTCGTGCTGCCAGTCGAGGAGGCGCTGGAGCCAGGGGAGCTGGATTTCGACCGGGTTGGAGCCGGTCTGGCGGAGCCCTGCGACGATGCCGACCTCGGCGGTCTCGTGCATCTCCTTGGTGCGGATGAGGAACTCGATCGGGACGCCGCCGGGGCCGGCGACCGCGGTGTGGATCGACTGGTACAGGTTGAACTTCTTGGCGGCGATGAGGTCGCGGAACTTGCCGCCGATGGGCTTCCAGAGCTTGTGGATCGCGCCGAGGGCGGCGTAGCAGTCGGTGGCGGGGCCGTCGACGACGATGACCAGGCGCGGCGGGTCGGCGGGGCCGGTGCCGGGGTGCTTCTGCATCTCGCGGTAGATCGAGTACGGGTGCCGGGGCCGGTCGAGCAGGCGCGCGGCGACCTTGAACTCGCGCAGGGCGCGGCGCACCTGCGGGGCGATGACGGCGACCTGGCGCTTGCGGTCGGTGTCGGAGCCGAGGTGCTCGTGGATGCGCTGGAAGACCTCGGGTTCGAGGGTCTCGAGGACGATGTCCTCGAGTTCGCGCTTGATGACGTAGAGGCCGAGGCGGTCGGCGAGGGGGATGAGGACGTCCTTGGTGGCCTCGGCGATGCGGATCTGGCTGGGGCGCTTCTTGAACTTGATGGTCCGCATGTTGTGGAGGCGGTCGGCGAGCTTGATGACCATGACGCGGATGTCGCGCCCGGCGGTGAGGACCAGCTTGCGGAACGTCTCGGCCTCGGCGGCGGTGCCGAGGTGGATCTTGTCGAGCTTGGTGACGCCGTCGACCATGACGGCGATCTCGTCGCCGAAGTCGCTGCGGAGGGCTTCGAGGGAGTAGCTGGTGTCCTCGACGGTGTCGTGGAGGAGCCCGGCCGCGATCGTGGCGGTGTCGACGCCGAGTTCGGCGAGGATGGTGGAGACGGCGATCGGGTGGGTGATGTAGGGCTCGCCCGAGCGGCGGGCCTGGCCGCGGTGCATCTGCTCGGCGATGCGGTAGGCGCGGCGGACGAGGAGCATGTCGGGCTGCTCGCAGTGCGCACGGTGGGCCGCTTCGAGCTGCGCCACCTTGCCCGCGAGGTCCCACGGGTCTTCAGGTTTGGCAGACCGAGTAGCCGAAAGCAATGCGCGCAACATGAAAGCCTCCGATGCCCAAGGTTGACCGCATTCTAGATGTACAACGATTCTTGGAGAGAATCGACACTAGACACTGTCGGATTTCGGCAGGGCCGCCGCCATCGGCGGATGACACACAGTACCCGCGCGGACCGGTGCGTGGAAACCCCAAGCGCCGCAAATGAATGCGAGACGACTCACGTCCGATTCGCCGGATTGCGCGGATCTCGGCGGATGGCACGGTGGGTTCCGTTGGGACAGCGGAGGGTTCGGAGAAGTGTCCCATGATGTGGAATGGCGCGGCCCCCGAGGTCGGGTGTGTCGGCGATGGATCGCCCCCGGTTTCTATGGTGCCCAGGAGTGTGACAGGGCGTCGGCATCGCGTGCCCCGGGGTCGGGTGTGTCGAGACGCGAGCGCCCCGGTCTCGATGGTGGCTCAAGGGTGTGACCCGGGGGCGGGACGGGTTCGGAGAGGCGGGGGCGGTCAGCGTTCGCCGTTGGGGCGGCGCCAGGGGGAGGGGTCGTGGGGGATGGCGCCGTCCCAGCGCACGGCGCCGTCGAGGCGGCTGGCCCAGGGGCGTTCTACGGTGACAAGGCGGACGTCGGGTCGGGCGAGCCATTCGAGGAGGAGGCGGGTCTCGGCGGCGTGGGCGGCGTCGGCGACGTCGTCGAGCGGGTCGACGACGCGGGCGGTCTCGCGCAGCTTCGCGATGTGCGGCATGGGGTCGGCGCGGGGCGGGGTGCGGACGGCCCCGGCGAGCAGCCCGTGGCGGATCACGGCGACCTCCCAGCCGCCGCCCTTGGCCCGACCCGCGGCGACGATCTCTCCGGCCGCCACGAGGCTCCTGGTGCGCTCCGTCGCGGCGGCGAGTTGGAGGTACGCCCCGAGTTCGTCGCGGCGCTCGGCGGCGGTCTCGAACCGCTCGGCCTCCGCGAGCTCGGTCAGGCGCTCGGAGACGGCCGCGGCGATCGGCGTGGGGTCGCCGTCCATGGCGCGGGCGGCGCGCTCGGCGACCGCCGCGTACTCCTCGGTGGTCACGCTGTGGCGGCACGGCTCGACGCACTTGCCGATCTCGCCGAGCACGCACGAGGGCGACATCCGCTTGGGGGACAAGCGGGTCCGGCACGACCGGATCGGCAGGGCCGCCTCGATCGCGCCGATCGCGGCCTGCGCCTGCGTGCCCGAGGTCGGGCCGAGCCGCGGCGTGCCGGGCCCCGGCGGGGTGCGCGAGATCTGCAGGCGCGGGTACGGCTCGTCGGTCAGCCGCACCCACGAGCGGTGCTCGGGGAACTTCGCGGCCCGGTTGTAGGGCGGCTTCCCGCCGGAGATGAGCCGCAGCTCCGCGACACCCGCTTCGAGCCGGTGCGCGCACTCGACGACCTCGACGCGCTCGGCCGAGGCGAGCATGTCGCGCAGCCGCCGGCGCTGCTCGGCCGCCGAGAAGTAGCTGCGGACCCGGGCGGCCACGTTGACGGAGACGCCGATGTAGAGCGCCCGGTCGTCGGCGTCGCGGAAGATGTAGACCCCCGGGCCCTGCGGGAGCCCGTCCGCCAGGTGGCGCTTGCGGCGTTGCAGCTCAGAGGGAATGGCGCGGCAGAACTCGACGAGGTCGGCGTCGGTGGTCACCCCGTGCCCGGAGGCGCGCTCGATGAGGCCGTGCAGGACCGTGACCGTGGCGCGGGCGTCGTCGAGCGCCCGGTGGTTCGGGGTGACCGGGGAGCCGAAGAGCCGCGCGAGGGTGCCGAGCCGCCGGTTGGGGACCTCGCTCTTCTCGGTGAGGCGCCGGGCCAGGACGACCGTGTCGACCACCGGCGGGCGGGGCCAGCGCGTGTCGGTGAGTTCGCAGGCGTGGCGCAGGAACCCGATGTCGAAGCCGGCGTTGTGGGCGACGAGGGTGGCGCCGCGAGCGAACTCGAGGAACGCGGGGAGGACCGATTCGATGCCGGGCGCGTCGGCGACCATCGCGTCGGTGATGCCCGTGAGGCGGGTGACGCGCGGGTCGATGGCCTCGCCGGGGTTGACGAGGGTCCCGAACTCGCCGATGACCTCGCCGCCCTTGACCTTGACGGCGCCGATCTCGGTGATGCCGCAGGCGTCGGCGGCGAGCCCGGTGGTCTCGAGGTCGACCACGCAGAACGTCACCTCGGCCAGCGGGGTCCCCAGGCTGTCGAGGGTCGGCTGGGTGTAGCCGGTGTCGGTGAGCCCGCCTTCGCTCTCGGCAGCGCCGCTTCTGTACATGTACGCCACCCTAAGGGCGGCGTGTGACAGCCCGGTCCTTGCGGCTGTTCGAACGTCGCGGGCGCCGCACCGCCGTGCGCACCCGGTCGGCGGCGCGGGCGGAGCGCCGCGCGAGGCGGGCGCTCTCTTCGGCCTGCTTCGCGCTGAGCTTCACGAGGAGCGACGCGGGCCAGAACCGGGCCTGGACGCGGCGGCCGCGCGCGGCCCGCTGGTCCAGTTCGGAGCGGAGGTCGTGCACGGCGTCGGCGAGGCCGGTCGGGTCGGCGCCCCTGGGGGAGTAGCGGTGGCGGGCCATGGCCGAGCCGAGCGCGGTGGCGGCCTCGCGGGCGCCGGGGGCGGCCTGTGCGAGGACCCCGGCGGCCTGGCGGGGCGTGAGCGAGTCGCTGAGGCCCACGCCGTAGTCGAGGGCGAGGTCGAGCACTTCGTCCCAGGCGGTCTTGGCGCTGAGTCGGGCGGGGCCGAGCCGGGAGCGGCGCAGGAGTATGCGCCAGGTGGCCGGTGCGAACGGCAGGGCGGCGAGGAGCAGCAGGAGCAGCCACGCGGGGTTGAAGGCGGGGCCGCCGCCGGCGCCGTTGTCGGCGGCCTGGCCGGTGGGGCCGTCGGTGGGCGCTTCGGCGCCCGGGGACGGGTCGGCGGTATCGGTGCTGGGCGCTTCGCTGGGGTCGGTGCTCGGGTTCGCGCTCTCGCCGGGGTCGGGGGTCGCGTCGTCCTCGGGCGAGGGCTCGGTGGCCCACGGGAACGAGACCGCGCCGGGCACGCCTGAGGTCGGGGTCGGGTCGTAGGTGACCCAGCCGACGCCGTGGTAGTAGACCTCGACCCAGGCGTGGTAGTCGCGGCTGGTGAGGACCCATTCCTGGCCGTCGCGGGTTCCCCTGGACATGCCGATGATGACGCGGGCGGCGACGTCGGCTTCGCGGAGCATCCACGCCATGGCGGCGGCGTACTGCTGGCAGTAGCCCTGCCGGGTTTCGAGGAAGTCGAGGATGGCCTCGTCATTGCCCGCGTCGGCGGTCTCGAGGGTGTAGCGGAAGCCGTTGGCGACCGAGAGGAAGTCCTTGACGGCGATGACCTTCTCGTGGACGGTGGTCGCCTCGCCGAGCGCCTGGTCGACGATCCCGGTCAGCTCGGGCACGTCGGGGTGCTCGGTGTTGGCCGCCCACCGCTCGTCGTCGGGGTCCATGCCGTCGGCGGCGGCGAGCTCCTCGGCGTCGGGCGCGCTGTCGGTGTAGGTGAGGGTGTAGCTCTCGACGTCGCCCATGTCGCTGCTGTTGCCGACGATGACGTCGGTGGCGCTGTCGCGTTCCCAGTTCCCGTCGATCGCGAGCTCCACGGGGGTCCCGTAGACGGGCAGGACCGGGGCCTCCATCCGGAGGTTCTCGATCTCGGCGGTGAAGGTCTCGCCTTGGGCGTCGTCGAGCACGAGGGCTTCGCGGTCGTCGTAGTCGTTGGGCGCGAACCCGTCCGAGGTGAGCTCGTCGAGGACGTGCATGCGCAGGTAGCGGGGGTCGGGGTCGGTGGTCGAGACGCGGAGGACGTCGACCGGCTCAGGCTGGTTGAGCGAGCCGGAGAGCTGCGCCCAGGGGTTGACGTCGCCGAGGCCGGCGTCGCCGCCGCCCTGGTAGCCCTCGGCGATGCGGTCGATGAACCCGGAGGTGTTGGTGGGCACCACGGTCAGGGACAGGAGCGTGACGAGGATGAACCCGAGCGCCGACCAGCGGGCGGTGCGCGCCATCGGGGACGGGAACCGCTGCGACACGAGCTGCCCGGCGCCGGTGAAGCGGTGCCCGAACGCGGAGACGCGCCGCAGGTTGTCGTCGGCGAGGAGCCACAGGTAGGAGACGGCGGGGAGGATGAACCAGAACCAGGCGGTCGCGTCGGGCGCGACCGAGACCGGCACGAGGTACATGGTGAGGAGCGTGAGTCCGGCGAGCGCCGGGGTGCGCAGCCCGACCACGAACATGTCGTGGAGGATCGCGACGAGCCCGATCCCGAAGAGCGTCAGGAAGAGGATGCCGCCCTCGGCGGGGACCGGCGGGGCCTCCCTGACGATCCCGGCGACGCCTTCGCCCGCGAGCAGCCCGAAGTGCGAGAACGTGTCGGGCGTGGGGATGACGAACAGGATCGCGGTGCCGCCGCTGAATCCGGCGGTGAGGACGATGAGGAGCCCGGCGCACATGGCGAGGGTCTGGAGGCCCTGGCCGCGTCCGGCGGCGCGCGTGAGCGACGCGGCGGTGGCGATCACCGCGATGGTGAACAGCACCGGGACGATCCAGCCGACGCCTTCGAAGATGCCGATGAGCGGCGTCAGCGTCAGCGCGAGCGTCGCCGCCGCGACCATGGTGGCGTGCCGCTGTCCGCTCATGCGAGAGTCCTCCACGCGCCCAGGCGGGTCCACACCCGGCGCAGTTCGGTCCCGGCGATCACCGGGATGACCTGCCAGCCCGCGTTCGCGAGCGTGGCGACGGCCGCGGTGTGCTGCTCGGCGAACGCCCGCTCGCGCGGGTCGATGCGGCTCGACTGCGCCTTCGGGATCCACCGCACCGGGTCGACGACCAGTGCCGTGCACGCGCCGCCGCGTTTGGCGAGCCGCGCCAGGGTCGCGGCGTCGTCGGGGTTCAGGTGGCCGAGAAACGCGACGATGCCGGAGACGGAGCGGGGCCGCTGCGCCTTCTCGACCATGTGCCCGATCGGCGCCTCGGGCGCGGCGGCCACGGTCGCCAGGTACCGCATGGCCTGACTGTAATCGCCTTGGCGGCATTCGAAGTCGTGATGCGCGGTGATGAGCCACGGGTCGATGCCGTCCCGCGAGAGCCGCACCGTGGCCGAAGCGGCCGCGTCGACCATCCACTCGAAGCTGGAGAGCTCCCCGCGGTGCGCGCCGCGGCGCACGTCGAGCAGGACCGCCGCGTTGTTCTCCCACGGCTGCTCCTCGCGGCGCACCATGAGCTGCCCGCGGTGGGCGCTGGCCTTCCAGTGGACGCGCCGCATGTCGTCGCCGCTGCGGTACTCGCGCACGGCGATGTCGTCGTTGCCGGTGATCGCGACCGCGTGCGCGGCGGACTCCCCGGAGGACATCCCGGCGCCGCCCGGCAGCAGAAGGCTGCGCAGCGGCTGGATGCGCGGGGTCACGATGAGCTCGGTCGTGAGCGGGAACTCCTGCACCGAGACGGCCAGGCCGAACGGGTCCGAGGTCCGCACCGTCAGCGGCCCCAGCTCGTACGCGCCGCGCGCGCCCGGCGTGATCGTGTAGTTCACGACGCTGCGCGCGCCCGGGGCGAGCCGCTCCAGCACCAGGCGCGGGCGGTTCCCGAGCCGGTAGGGGATGCGGTCCTCGAGCATGAGCGCCGGGGGCCGGCCCCGACCGGTGTTCTGGATGCCCAGGCGCACCTGCGTGGGCTGCCCGGCCTCGACCTGCGCCGGGTTGAGCACCCGGTTCGACTCGAGCGAGGGCCGCGTCCAGCGCAGCATCACGAGCCCGCCCAGCGGCGCGATGAGCGCGAGCACCGCCGCGCGCAGCAGGTCGCCCTCGCCCACCACCAGTGCGACGAGTCCGACCACCACGCTCACCGCCAGCAGCGTCTTGCCGCGCCCGGTGAGCTCCACGCCTAATACCTCCCCGGGTGGGACACCACCGGGACGTGCCGCAGGATGTCCGAGACGATCGCCTTCGTGTCGCCGCCGCCCATCGTCGTCTCCGTGGTCGGGATGAGGCGGTGGGCGAGCACCGGCACGGCCAGCTGCTGGACGTCGTCCGGCAGCGCGAAGTCGCGGCCGTCCATCGCCGCGAGCACCTGGGTGCACCGCAGCAGCTGCAGTGTCGCGCGCGGGCTCGCGCCCAGGCGGACCTGCGCGTTCTGCCGCGTGGCCGCGACCAGGTCGACGACGTACCGCTTCAGCTCCGGCGCCAGGTGCACCGCGCGGGCCGCGGCGATCATCCGCACGATCATCTCCGCGTCCGCCACCGGCCGCAGCGCGTCCAGCGGGTTGTACTCCTCGCGGCGGTCCAGCAGCGCCAGCTCCGCGTTGATGTCCGGGTAGCCGATGGCCAGCCGCGCCGCGAACCGGTCGCGCTGGGCCTCGGGCAGCGGGTAGGTGCCCTCCATCTCCACCGGGTTCTGGGTGGCGATGACCATGAACGGGCTGCGCAGCTTGTACGTGTTCCCGTCGACGGTGACCTGCCGCTCCTCCATGCACTCCAGGAGCGCGGCCTGCGTCTTGGGGCTGGCGCGGTTGATCTCGTCGCCCAGGATCAGGTTCCCGAAGATCGCGCCCGGCTTGAACACGAAGTCGCGCTTCTCGGGGTCGAAGATGCTCACCCCGGTGACGTCCGAGGGCAGCAGGTCCGGCGTGAACTGGATGCGCCGCACCGAGCAGTCCACCGAGCGGGCCAGCGCCTTCGCCAGCTGGGTCTTGCCGACCCCCGGCACGTCCTCCAGCAGCAGGTGGCCCTCCGCGAGCATCACCGCGATCGCGAGCTTGATCGTGTGGGACTTGCCCTCGATCACCCACTCGACGTTCGTCAGGATGCCCTCGGCCGTCGCCTTGAACTCCTGGGGCGAGAGCGGCGCGGGAGCCTGAGGCGGCTGGCCTGGGGACGACTCGAAGGTCAATGGTCCTCCCGGGAAGGTCTGTGGGATTGCGCGACCTGACACGCCGTTGCACGTTACGGTCGCCTGTCCGCCATCCTACTCGGACGCGCCCAGTGACCATGTCATGCGCCGCCGTAGGGGCCTCCGCTACACTGGGGGCATGTCCCGGGCGATCGCGCTCCTTAGATAGCCGTGCTGGAGAGAACCAGCACGGCCACCCCTGCATGCCAGGGGTTTTTTGCTGTCTAGGGTCTAACCCGGAAACCCGAGCCCGAACCCAGAGCCACCACCGGACCACAGGACGAGCCATGACCGAACCCGCACACCGCTACGACGCCAAGCTGGCCAACGAGATCGAACCGCGCTGGCAGGAGCGCTGGGAGGCCGAGCAGACCTTCCGCGCCCCGAACCCGGCCGGGCCGCTGGCCGAGCCCGGCCATCCGCGCGCCGGGGCGCCCAAGAAGTTCGTCATGGACATGTTCCCGTACCCCTCGGGGGCGGGGCTGCACGTGGGCCATCCTCTGGGCTTCATCGCCACGGACGCGTACTCGCGCTACCTGCGCATGGCCGGGTACAACGTGCTGCACCCGATGGGCTTCGACGCGTTCGGCCTGCCGACCGAGCAGTACGCGATCGCCACGGGCCGCCAGCCCGCCGAGATCACCGCCGAGAACATCGACCGGTACCGGCGCCAGCTGCGCCTGGTGGGCATGGGCTACGACAATCGCCGCGCGTTCGCCACGACCGACCCGGACTACTTCAAGTGGACGCAGTGGATCTTCCTGCAGATCTTCAACTCCTGGTACGACACCGAGGCGGACAGGGCCCGGCCGATCGACGAGCTGATCGCCGCGTTCGAGTCCGGTGAGCGGGCCACCCCCGACGGGCGCCCGTGGGCGGAGCTGGGCGCGGTCGAGCGCCGCCGCGTCATCGACGGCCACCGCCTGGCGTACGTCACCGAGGCCCCCGTGAACTGGTGCCCGGGCCTGGGGACGGTGCTGTCGAACGAGGAGGTCACCTCCGAGGGGCGCTCCGAGCGCGGCAACTTCCCGGTGTACACGCGCACCCTGAAGCAGTGGATGATGCGCATCACCGCGTACGCCGACCGACTGCTGTCCGACCTGGACGGCCTGGACTGGTCCGACTCGCTGAAGTCCATGCAGCGCAACTGGATCGGCAAGTCCACCGGCGCGTACGTCGACTTCGGGACCTACGCGGGCGACATCCGCGTGTTCACCACCCGCCCCGACACGCTGTTCGGCGCCACCTACATGGTCCTGGCCCCCGAGCACCCGCTGGTGGAGGCCCTGACCGCCGAGTCCTGGCCCGCCGGCGTCCCCGCCGCGTGGACGGGCGGCCACGACACCCCGGCCGCCGCCGTCGCCGCCTACCGGGCGTTCGCCGCCGCCAAGACCGACGTGGAGCGCCAGGCCGACGCCAAGGAGAAGACCGGCGTCTTCACCGGCGGCTACGCGACCAACCCGGTCAATGGCGAGACCGTCCCGGTCTTCATCGCCGACTACGTGCTGGCCGGCTACGGCACCGGCGCGATCATGGCCGTGCCCGCCCACGACGAGCGCGACTTCGCGTTCGCCAAGGCCTTCGACCTGCCGATCCGCCAGGTCATCTCCGGTGAGGCCCCCTGGGACGGCGAGGGCGCCTACACCAGCGACGGCGTCGCGGTGAACTCCGGGATCCTGGACGGCCTGCGCGTCCTGGAGGCCAAGGAGCGCATCGTCGAGTGGCTGGCCGAGCACGGCCGCGGCGAGGGCGCGACCACGTTCCGCCTGCGCGACTGGCTGTTCAGCCGCCAGCGCTACTGGGGCGAGCCCTTCCCGATCGTGTACGACGAGACCGGCCTGCCGGTCGCGCTGAGCGACGAGCACCTGCCGGTCGAGCTGCCGCACATGGACGACTTCTCGCCCAAGACCTTCGACCCCGAGGACGCCGACTCCGCGCCGGAGCCGCCGCTGGGCCGCGCCAAGGACTGGGTCGAGGTCGAGCTGGACCTGGGCGACGGCCCCAAGACCTACACGCGCGAGCTGAACACCATGCCCAACTGGGCCGGCTCCTCCTGGTACGAGCTGCGCTACACCGACCCGAAGGCCGCCGAGAAGCTGGCCGACCCGGCCAACGAGTCGTACTGGATGGGCCCGCAGGACGCCGAGGACGTGGGCGGCGTCGACCTGTACATCGGCGGCGTCGAGCACGCCGTCCTGCACCTGCTGTACGCCCGCTTCTGGCAGAAGGTCCTGTTCGACCTGGGCCACGTCTCCAGCCGCGAGCCGTTCCGCCGTCTGTTCAACCAGGGATACATCCAGGCCTACGCCTACACCGACGACCGCGGCGTCTACGTCCCGGCCGAAGAGGTGCGGGAGGAGGCCGAGGGCGTCTTCACCTACAACGGCCGGAAGGTGAACCGCGAGTACGGCAAGATGGGCAAGTCCCTGAAGAACGTCGTCACCCCGGACGAGGTCTGCGCCTCCTACGGCGCCGACACCTTCCGCGTCTACGAGATGTCGATGGGCCCCCTGGCCGACTCCAAGCCGTGGGAGACCCGCGCCATCGTCGGCTCGCAGCGGTTCCTGCAGCGCCTGTGGCGCAACATCGTCGACGAGGAGACCGGCGAGGTCACCGTCGCCGATGTCGCGCCCGCGCCGGAGACCCTGCGCGAGCTGCACAAGGCCATCGCCGGGGTCCGCGACGACTACGAGCACCTGCGCATGAACACCGCCGTCGCCAAGCTGATCACGCTGAACAACCACGTGACCGGCCTGAACCCGGTGCCGCGCGAGGTCGCCGAGGCCCTGGTCGCCATGGTCGCGCCGATCGCCCCGCACATCGCCGAGGAGCTGTGGGAGCGCCTGGGCCACGAGGGCGGCATCGCCTATGTGGACTTCCCGGTCGCCGACGAGTCGCACCTGGTCGAGGACACCGTCACCTACCCGGTGCAGATCAACGGCAAGGTGCGCGGCCGCATCGAGGTCGCCGCGGGCGCCGACGAGGAGACGGTGAAGGCCGCCGCGCTGGCCGAGGAGAAGGTCGCCGCGAACCTGGCGGGCAAGGACGTCAAGAAGGTCATCGTGGTGGCCGGCAAGATGGTCTCGATCGTCGCCAAGTAGTCCACTGCGCTGAGGGCGGGTCCGGTCCGGACCCGCCCTTCGTCGTGCCTCGGGCCGGACCGTGCCGCGGCATCGAACGGTGGTATTGACCGCTGTCTATGCATTCGCTAGGCTGTCACTCACCTCATTGGGAGCGCTCCGCTCCGGTGAGGTCCCCATCTTTCGAACAGCCTCGTTCCCTCACGGCGCGGCACCACCTTGAGGAGTTTCACGTGCTGCACAACCGGCAACGCCGTCGCGCCCTGATCGCGGGGGCCGTCACCCTCGCGACCGCGGCGCTCGGCATAGGGCTCTCGACGCAGTTCGCGGGCGCCCAGGCGACTACCCTGCGCGCCGCGGCGGACGCCATCGGCAAGGACATCGGCGTCGCAGTGGACGTCAACAAGCTTCAGAGCAACACGCAGTACCGCAACACCATCGCCACCGAGTTCAACTCCCTCACCGCCGAGAACGCGATGAAGTGGGACGCGACCGAACCACAGGACGGCAACTACACCTTCTCCCAGGCCGACACCCTCGTGAACTTCGCGGAGGACAACGGCCAGTCCGTCCACGGGCACACCTTCGTGTGGCACGCCCAGACCCCCAACTGGGTGCAGGGCCTCAACGCCACGGCCATGCGCTCGGCCATGGTCGACCACATCAACACCGTGGCCAACCGCTACGAGGGCCGGGTCGACTCCTGGGACGTCGTGAACGAGGTCGTCAGCGACAACAACGGCGCCATGCGCGACTCGTTCTGGCTGCGCGCCATGGGCGAGGGGTACATCACCACCGCGTTCCAGACCGCCCGCGCGGCCGACCCGAACGCCGACCTCTACATCAACGACTACTCGATCGAGGGCGACAACGCCAAGTCCGACACGATCTACCGGCTCGCGCAGGGCCTGAAGTCGCAGAACATCCTCGACGGCGTCGGCTTCCAGTCCCACCTCATCCTCGGCCAGGTGCCCTCCACGATGGAGGCGAACCTGCAGCGGTTCGTGGACCTGGGCCTGAAGGTGCGCATCACCGAGCTGGACATCCGGCTCAACACGCCGGCCGACGCGAACGAACTCGCGCAGCAGGCCGAGGACTACCGGCGCGTTACCGAGATCTGCGCCGAACTCGCCGACTGCTCCGGCATCACCGTCTGGGGCCTGCGCGACAACGACTCGTGGGTGCCCGGCACCTTCCCCGGCACCGGTGCGGCGCTGCTGTTCAACGACGACTTCTCCAAGAAGCCCGCCTACACCTCGACGCTGAACGCCCTCGGCGGCGGCGGCACCGGCGAGCCCACCACCACTCCTGCCACCACCGACCCCGCGACCAGCACGCCCCCGCCCGGCGACGGCTGCACCGCGACGCTCTCGGTCCAGAGCCCCTGGAACACCGGCGCCACCTACAGCGCCACCGTGAAGGCCAACCAGGCGCTCACCGGCTGGCGGGTCACCTGGACCTGGCCGGGATCGGAGCGGATCTCCAACGCCTGGAGCGTGACCGGCACCTTGACCGGGGCGACCGTGACCGGCGCCAACGCCGCTTACAACGGCACACTCGCCGCGGGCCAGTCGACCACGTTCGGCTTCAACATCACCAAGAACGACGGCTCGACCGCCTCGGTCCCGACCGTCACCTGCACACCCGCCTAGACCCGTCTCTTCGCACAGGTGAGGGCCGGGACGCCGCAAGCGTCCCGGCCCTCACCGCTGCCCGCCTTCAGGCCAGCTCGGCCTGGAACATCCAGCTCTGCTTCTCGAGCTCGGCGGTGATGCCGATGAGCAGGTCCTGCGTGACCGGGTCGGCCGACTCGGTGACCTCGATGCGCTCGCGCATGTTCGCGATGATCGCCGTGTAGGCCTCGATGAACAGCGAGACGACCTCCGTGTCGCTGATCTGCCCGTCGTGGATCTTGGGGACCGAGGAGGTCTCGGCGACCGTGCCCGCCCGACCGTCCGCGCTCACCCCGATCGCGATGGCCCGCTCGGCGACGAGGTCGGTGGCGTTGCGCGCCGACACGACGATCTCGTCGAGCTGGAGGTGGAGGGAGCGGAAGTTCTTGCCGTAGACGTTCCAGTGCGCCTGCTTGCCGACCAGGGACAGGTCGATGAGGTCGACGAGCGCGCCCTGCAGGGCCTTCGCGGTCGTGTCGCGGTTCTCGTCGGAAAGGCTGGAGCGGACGGTGGACATCTCGGTACCTCGCATCGGACTGGGCTTCTGGAACGGCGCCGCTGTGGAACGTCGTGCTTGCATGCGCTGCCTCGTGAGCGCTGCGCGGCTTCGGGCGGCCGCACCGCCCCAGGGTAGCTTTCCCGCGCCCACCGCGCTGGCGACTCTGCGCACCGGGAGGGGGCGCAAGCGTGAAGACCGGTCGGAAATGAAGGAAGCCGTCGGGAATCTCGTCGCCCCCGGTCGCTATTTGTTCGGATAGTCGATAAACTAATGAACGTCGTGCCGACCCACCCCGGCCCGAGCGCCGTACCCAACCCTCAACAGGCAGGAGCCTCGAATGCCTTACCGCCCGCCGCTGGTCGCCCGCGAGTTCTTCGTCGCCGACCCCCCGGAGCTTCCCCAGCGCGCCAACGGTGAGCAGGGGCTGTCGGCCGTCACGAGCGCGGAGGTCGCCGAGACCGGCCCCGCCTCGGTGCTCCTGAAGGCCGTGACGAGCGCGGGGGAGGAGCTCTACGTGGAGCTCGCTGCCGTCGCCGAGGGCGTCGTGCGCGCCCGCCTCGCGGCCGACCCGGCCGCCCGCCCCGCCGTCGAGAAGATCATCGAACTGGTCCACGCCGGCGCCTATGCCGACGCGAAGGTCTCGGTCGAGGGCGACACGGTCGTCGTCGACGCCGGATCGGTCCGCGCCGTCGCCACCCTCGGCGCCTGGTCGCTCAAGTACACCGACGCGGCGGGCCGGACGCTCGTCGCCCAGAACCCGGGCGAGACCGACATCTCGGGCCGCCTGCGCACCCTCCCCTTCGGCCGGTCCCTCGTCGACGGTGAGCCGGTCGCGTTCCACGAGTCCTTCACGGCCGCACCGGACGAGGCCTTCGCCGGCTTCGGCGAGCGCTTCGCGCCGCTGAACGCGCGCGGCCAGCGTCCGCTGATGTGGAACTTCGACGCGTTCGGCTCCGAGTCGATCCGCATGTACAAGAACGCCCCGATCTACGTCTCGGACCGCGGCTACGGCATCGTCGTCAACTCCGGCGCGCCCGTCGAGTTCGACGTGGCCCAGCAGACCCACGCGGCAGTCGAGATCCTCGTGCCCGACGACGCCCTCGAGTACTTCGTGCTCGGCGGCACCCCGGTCGAGGTCCTGGACCGGTTCGACGGCCTCACCTCCCGCCCCTCGCTGCCCCCGAAGTGGGCCTTCGGCACCTGGATCTCCTCGGGCTTCTTCGTCGACTCCGAGGAGCGGGTCATGGAGCGGGCCAAGAAGATCCGCGAGCGCGGCATCCCGTGCGACGTGCTGCACCTGGACACGTTCTGGCAGCACGAGCCGCACTGGTCGGACATGCAGTGGGACCGCGAGAACTTCCCCGAGCCCGAGCGGATGCTCGCCGACCTCGCCGAGCAGGGCTTCAAGGTCTGCCTCTGGATGAACTCGTACATCTCCGCGAAGTCCCCGGTCTTCGCCGAGGGCGACGAGCGCGGCTACTTCCTCAAGACCGCCGAGGGCGAGACCTACGTTGCGGACGTCTGGCACGGCTCGCACCAGGCCAGCGGCATCGTCGACTTCACCAACCCCGACGCCGTCGAGTGGTGGAAGGAGCTGCTGCGCGGCCCGCTGCAGGCCGGCGCGGCCCTGTACAAGACCGACTTCGCCGAGGGCGTTCCCGCGGACGCGGTGGCGCACAACGGCATGACGGGCACCGAGCTGCACAACGTGTACACCCTGCTCTACAACGACGCGGTGGTCGAGGTGACCCGCGAGGTCAACGGCCACGAGCTGGTGTGGGCCCGCTCGTCGTTCCTCGGCGGGCAGCGCCACTCGGCGCAGTGGTCGGGCGACGTGCAGACCACCTGGGCCGGCCTGGGGGGCACCATCCGCGGCGGCCTCTCGCACGGCCTGTCGGGCATCCCGTTCTGGTCGCACGACACCGGCGGCTTCAACGGCACGCCCACCGACGACCTGTACATCCGCTGGGCCCAGTTCGGCGCGCTCTCGCCGCTGCTGCGCTACCACGGCACCACCACCCGCGAGCTGTGGGAGTTCTCCGAGGAGGCCGAGCGCCTCGCGGTGGAGTCGCTCAAGCTGCGCTACTCGCTCATGCCGTACATCTACTCCGCGGCGGTGCACGCCTCGCGCACCGGCGAGCCGGTGCTGCGCGCGCTGAACGTGGACGACCCGGCCGACCCGGTGTCGTGGAACGCCGACCAGGAGTACCGCCTCGGCAAGGACCTCCTCGTCGCGCCGGTCAACGACCCGTCGGGCGAGCGCAAGGTCTATCTGCCCGAGGGCCGCTGGATCGACTTCTGGACCAAGGAGGTCCTCGAGGGCGGGCGCTACATCGACACCAAGCACGGCCTGGAGACCTTCCCGGTGTTCGTGCGCTACGGCGCGGTCCTGCCGCGCGTCGAGGCCGGCCTGCAGATCGGCGACGGCGCGTTCGAGGGCATCACGCTCGAGGTGTGGGGCGCGCCCGACCGCGGCATCGTGATCAGCGACGTCGACGGCGACACCGCGATCGAGATTGAAACAGTTTCAGAAACTGTTGTGACCCTGGTGTCGACAGGCCCGGCGGACATCGCTAATGTGAGCGTCGTAGACGTTGCGGGCAAGCCCGCGAAAGTGGAGCTGGAGCGTAAGTAGATGACCCTGGTGGCCGGAGTCGACTCCTCGACGCAGTCGACGAAAGTGTTGTTGGTCGAAGCCGAAACGGGCGAGATCGTCGACTCCGGTCGCGCCTCCCACCCGGACGGGACCGAGTGCCCGCCCGAAGCGTGGTGGGAGGCCCTCCAGGAGGCCGGCAAAGGCCTCCTGGACAGGGCCGAGGCCGTGGCCGTCGCCGGGCAGCAGCACGGCATGGTCGCGCTCGACGCGGACGACGAGGTCGTGCGCCCCGCCCTGCTGTGGAACGACACCCGCTCGGCCCCCCAGGCCGAGCGGCTGACCGCCGACCACGGCGGTCCCGAGGCCTGGGCCGCCGACACCGGCCTGGTCCTCGCCGCGTCCTTCACCGCCACGAAACTCGCCTGGCTCGCCGAGCACGAGCCCGAGAACGCGGCGAAAACTGTTTCAGTGATGCTCCCGCACGACTGGCTCACCATGAAGCTCCGCGGGGTCAGCGCCGCCGAGGCGACCACCGACCGCTCGGACGCCTCCGGCACCGGCTACTGGTCGCCGCGCACCGGCAGCTACGTCGCCGAGCGCCTGCTCCAGGCCTTCGGCCGGGAACTGCGCCTGCCGCGCGTGGCCGCACCGAACGAGGTCGTCGGCCGCACCGCGACCGGCGCGGCCGTCGCGCCCGGCACCGGCGACAACGCCGGCGCCGCGCTCGGACTGGGCCTCGGCCCCGGCGACGTCGCCGTCTCGCTCGGCACCTCGGGCACCGTCTTCGGCGTCTCCGACGTCCCCGCCGCCGACGCCTCCGGGCTCGTGGCCGGGTTCGCCGACGCCACCGGCCGGTTCCTGCCGCTCGTCTGCACCCTCAACGCCGCCCGCGTCCTCGACACGTTCCGGACCCTCCTCGGCGTGGACCACGCCGAGTTCGACCGGCTCGCGCTCGCGGCCGCCCCCGGCGCCGGAGGCCTCACCCTCCTGCCGTACCTCGACGGCGAGCGGACCCCCAAGCGTCCCGACGCGACCGGGGTCATCGCCGGGCTCACGACCGGCGCGACGCGCGAAGACCTCGCCCGCGCCGCCGTCGAAGGCATGCTCTCGGCCCAGGCCGACGGGCTCGCCGCCATGGCCGCCCAAGGGCTCGAAGCGAAGCGCGTGCTCCTCATCGGCGGCGCGTCCGCCTCCGAGGCCGTGCGCCAGATCGCCCCGAGCGTCTTCGGCGTCGACGTCGAAGTGCCCCCCTCGGCCGAATACGTGGCCCTCGGGGCGGCCAAACAAGCGGCTTGGGCCCTCACCGGCTCGCAAAACCCGCCACAGTGGAAGACCGGCGACACCGCCCGGATCACCGGCAGCGCCGCCGCGAAGGTGTCAGAGCAGTACGCGACCCTCCGGGACGAGACTTCGTCCTGGGCCGCACATCACTAAGAAAAGGACAGATCATGACCGACAAGTACGCACCGGTGCCCGAGGACAAGTTCTCCTTCGGCATCTGGACGGTCGGCTGGGCGGCTCAGGACGTCTTCGGCTCGGCCACCCGCGCCCCGATGAGCGCCGACCGCGCCGTGCGCAAGCTCGCCGAGATCGGCGCCTACGGCGTCAACTTCCACGACAACGACGTGTTCGACTTCGACGCCTCCGAGGCCGAGCGCGACGCCAAGGTCGGCGCGTTCCGCAAGGCCCTCGACGAGACCGGCCTCAAGGTCACCACCGCCACCACCAACCTGTTCGGCCACCCGATCTTCAAAGACGGCGGCTTCACCCACAACGACCGCGACGTGCGCCGCTTCGCCATCTCGAAGGTCATGCGCAACATCGACCTCGCCGCCGAGCTCGGCGCCGAGATCTACGTCGCCTGGGGCGGCCGCGAAGGCGCCGAGTCCGGCGGCGCCAAGGACATCCAGTCCGCGCTCGCCCGCATGAAGGAAGCCTTCGACACCCTCGGCGCGTACGTCACCGAGCAGGGCTACGCCATCCGCTTCGCCATCGAGCCCAAGCCGAACGAGCCCCGCGGCAACATCCTCCTGCCGACCATCGGCCACGCCCTCGCGTTCATCAACGAGCTCGAGCAGCCCGAACTCGTCGGCCTCAACCCCGAGATCGGGCACGAGGAGATGGCCGGCCTCGACTACGCCGCCGGCATCCGCCAGGCCCTGTGGCACGGCAAGCTCTACCACATCGACCTCAACGGCCAGACCGGCCCGCGTTACGACCAGGACCTCCGCTTCGGCGCGGGCAACGTCGGCGGCGCCTTCTGGACCGTCGACGCCGTCGAAGAGGGCATCGCCAAGGGCCAGTACAACGGCCCGGTCCACTTCGACTTCAAGCCCCCGCGCACCGAGGACGACAACGGCGTGTGGGTCTCGGCCGCCGCCTGCATGCGCAACTACAAGATCCTGCAGGAGAAGGTCCGCGCCTTCCGCGCCGACCCCGAGGTCCAGCAGGCCCTCAAGGACGCCCGCGTCGACCAGCTCGCCGTCCCCACCCTCGGCGAGGGCGAGACCTGGGCCGACCTCAAGGACGTCAAGGTCGACGTCGACGGCCTCGCCGCCAAGGGCATGGCCTTCGAGCGCCTCGACCAGCTCGCCCTGGAGCACCTCTACGGCGTGCGCTAGACACACGGAAATGCGATCGGGCCCGGAGCTTCCGCTCCGGGCCCGATCGCTACCCCACACCCATCAATTGGATTCGACTCGCCTTGCGGCTTGTCACCCCTCAGGAGGTTTCTTTCCCCTGCCCTGAAGATTAGGGACCACGGCTCTGCGTTCCACGCGAGAACCATTAGAGGTTCATTGGAACCTCAGCGGCTCACGCGACCGGGGCCGTCGGCGCGGGCGGGTCCGCGAGCGCCGCGAGCGTCTTCTGCCAGATCCCCACGCCGATCCACGCGCCGTGCTTGAACCCGGCGTCGCGGATGCTGCCCACCAGCTCGAAGCCGAAACGCTCGTGCAGCGCCTCGCTGCCCGGGTTCGGCTGCGAGACCTGCGCCATGACACTCCGGAACCCCTGCTGCTCCAAGCGCTTGAGCAGCTCGCCGTACAGCAGCGAGCCGATGCCCAGCCCCTGGTGGCCGGGGGAGACGTACACCGTCGACTCCGCGGTCCACGCGTACGCCTGCTTCGGCCGCCACGCGCTCGCGTACGCCAGCCCGGCCACGGCCCCGCCGACCTCCGCGACGAGATACGGGAAGCGGTCCGCGTTCGCCGCGAACTGCTCCGCCCACTCCTCGGGGCCGTACGGCTCCGTCCGGAAGTTGCTCACCGACTCGGCGATGTAGTGGTTGAGGATCGCGCTCGCAGCGGGCGCGTCCCCGGCCTGCGCGAGGCGCACGGCCACGGCGTCACTGGTGCTCATGATCGGCAAGGTTAACCGCCGACGGGAGCGGTGCCAGGCCACGTTCCCGCCAAGCGGTAGACCACCGCAGCGGACGTTCACCACACCGTGCTCGGCCGCCACATGCAGCCGGACGGGCGCAGACCGCCCGTCGCACGGAAGTCCTCCACCGCCCGCGCCAGCGTGCTCAACGCGATGTGCGCGTCCGGAGGGAACGTGCTCTCTGTGTCCATGTCCCGGTAGAGCCGCAAGTGGGGGGCCTGCGGCTCGTCCGAGTAGGTCACCCACGCGCCGGGACCGTAGTCCTCGCCGCCCGGGCCGTAATACGCCAGCGCCCCGACCTCGGCCGCCTTGTCGGCGGTGATCTTCAGGCCGTGGTCGGGCCGGCCGCCCGGCTCGTACCCGGGCCGGTCGCGCACGAGCGCGGTGGCGGTCTGGACCAGGTCGGCCGCGACGATCGTCGCGATCGCGGCGGCCACGCCGTCGGGGTCGTGGGCGAGGAGCACCCGGGTCCCGTTCTCGCGGGTCCGGAGGCGGAACTCGACGCAGTAGCCGGCGATGTGCGCGCCCGCGGGGCCAGGACTCATGGGGGGTTCTCCTTCCGGGTCGCGGGACTCGGCAATGCGGGACTGGGAATCGTGGTGGAAATCGAGACTGATCGCCATGGCGGACACCGCACCTCACATGGGGTCGTACTGTTCCGGGGTTTTGTGAACGACAGTACGGGCGTGATCGGCCCCTATGTTCGATTCAGTCGGGAACACGACAGAAATGCACGGATAGCGCCCTGATATGCCGTCACAACCTGTTCATGCAAGTAGCAGTTTCCAATGGGGAGCCCCGCCCGCCTCCCGGACCGGCTCCCCCCGCACCGCCCCCGCCCGGCAAGATAGACCGCATGCGAGTGGAACTCCTGGGGCCGTTGCGACTCCTCGACGAGGACGGTACCGAGCTCACCGTCCCCGCCGGCCGCCAGCGCGCCCTCCTCGCCCGTCTCGCACTCGCGACCGGCCCCGTCCCCGCCGCCGCCCTCATCGACGCCGCCTGGCCCGACCACCCGCCCGCCAACGCCAACGGCGCCCTCCACACCCAGCTCTCCCGACTTCGCGGACTCCTCGGCCCCCGCCTCGAGCACGGCCCCGGCGGCTACCGCCTCGACGCCGCCGAAACCGACGTCGACGCCTTCGAAACCCTTGCCGCGCGAACCGAAGCGGCCTCGAGAGAGGACGCGTCCGCCGCCGCCCGCGCCGCCGCCGAAGCCGCCCTCGCCCTCTGGCGCGGCCCCGCCCTCGCCGACCTCGACGGCCCCGCCTTCGCCGACGCCGCCCGCACCCGCCTCGCCATGCGCCGCGACGCCGTCGCCGCCCTCCACCTCGAGGCCCGCCTTCGCCTCGAAGGCGCCGACGCCGTCCTCGCCGACCTCGCCGCCCGCCACGGCGCCGACCCCCTCAACGAACCCGACGCCGCCCGCTACATGCTCGCGCTGGCAGCCGCCGGGCGCCGCGCCGAGGCCCTGGCCGTGTTCGAAGCCGTGCGCGGAAAGCTTGCCGATGAACTCGGCGTCGACCCGTCCCGGGTGCTGCGCGACGCTCACCTCGACGTGCTGCGCGGCACCGAACCGCAAGCGCCGCAACAGCGAGCGCATCGCCTGCCTGAACCGCTGACCGCGTGCATCGGCCGCGAGTCCGAGATCGCGGCCGTGACCGGGCTCCTCGGCGCGAACCGTCTCGTGACCCTCACCGGCCCGGGTGGGACCGGGAAGACGCGGCTCGCGGTCGAGACCGCGCACCGGCTGGCCGCCGAGGGACGCGACGTGCGGCTCGTCGAGCTCGCGCCGGTCGTCGACCCGCAGCGGCTGCCCGAGGTCGTCGGCGACACGATCGGCCTGGGCGAGTCGATCCTCGCCCGCCGCAGCGAGGACCCGCGGACCCGCCTCACCGAAGCCCTGTGGGGCCGCGAACTGCTTCTCGCCGTCGACAACTGCGAGCACCTCATCGAGGACGCCGCGGATCTGCTGGCGCACCTGCTCGGCCGCGTGCCGGGCCTGCGGGTGCTCGCCACGAGCCGCGAAGCGCTCGGCATCACCGGCGAGGCCGTGCTCGGCGTCGGCCCGCTGCCGCTCCCCGCAGGTGTCGCGTCCGTGGCGGACCTGCGCGCGCACGCGGCCGTGGCGCTGTTCGAGGAGCGGGCGGGGCAGAGCGATCCCGCGTTCACCGTCGACGAGGCGAACGCGGACCTGGTGCTCCAGGTCTGCACTGCTCTGGACGGCCTGCCGCTCGCGATCGAGCTCGCGGCGGCCCGCCTCAAGTCCATGAGCCTGCAGGATCTCGCTGCGCGCCTTGACGACCGGTTCGGCCTGCTCGGGCGCGGCCCGCGCACGGCCGAGCCGCGCCAGCGGACGCTCCGCGCGGTCGTCGACTGGAGCTGGGACCTCCTCGACCCGGCCGAGCGCCTGGTCCTGGCGCGCATGTCGGTGTTCAGCGGCAGCGCCGACCTCGCCGCCGCGTGCGAGGTCTGCTCGGCGACGGCCGACGAGATCACCGGCCTGGTCGAGAAGTCGCTGGTGCAGCGCCTGCCCGGCGGCCGGTACCGGCTGCTGGAGACCGTGCGCGAGTACGCCGCCGCGCGGCTCGCCGAGGCCGGGGAGACCGCCGAGCGGTTCGAGCGGCACGCCGAGCACTACACGGCCCTCGCCGAGGAGGCCGAGCCGCATCTCATGCGCGCCGAGCAGGTCGAGTGGCTGGACCGGCTCGCCACCGACCACGCGAACCTCTTCGCCGCGATCCGCCGGATGGTCGCCGCCGGGAACGCCCGCGTCGCCTACCGCGCGATCGCGCCGCTCTCCT
Source organism: Glycomyces niveus (assembly GCF_017592475.1). GTDB lineage: Bacteria > Actinomycetota > Actinomycetes > Mycobacteriales > Micromonosporaceae > Glycomyces > Glycomyces niveus. The sequence continues at coordinate 127,462 of NZ_JAGFNP010000011.1, forward strand.
GGTACTGGTGGATGCGCGGCTACCGCGACGAGGGCATGGAACTGGCCCGGCAGGTGCGGGCGATGCCGCTCGGCGCCGATGACGACGTGGACCCGCTGCACCGCGCGAAGGTCGCGATGGCGGGCAGCTGGGGCCTGTGGTCGGGGCGGCTCGACCCGGCCGCGATCGACGCCGAGTTCGCTGCGGCGCAGCGCATCAGCGAGGAGCACGACCTGTACGAGGTCGAGCCGCTGCTGCAGATGATCCCGATGATCCGGGCGATGATCGCCGGGGACGCGGACCGCCTCGGCGAGATCATCGAGCGGGCCGGCATCAGCGGCAGCTCCTGGGTGCGGGGGATCGGGCTGCTGTTCATCTCCGAGCTCTCGTACCAGGCGGGCCGTCCGGAGGACGCGGCAGCGGAGCTGGCCGAGTCGAACGCGATCTTCGCGGCGCTCGGCGAGCGCTTCGGGCTCATCCTCTCCTGGCAGGGCCTCGCGAACGACCTCATGGCCGCCGGGGACTACCAGGGCGCGAAGACCCTGCTGCTGCGGGCGATCGCGGCCGAAGCGGAGTTCGGCGCGGACCTCGCGGACTCGGTGATCGCCGAGCACCTGTGGCGCATCGACGCCGAGCACGGCGACGACCCCGCCGCGATGCTGGAGCGGATGCGGGCCTACCGGGAGCGGGCCGAGCGGATCGGCAACCAGGAGAACGCCCTCGCAGCCCGGAACGCGGCGGCGATCTGCCTGCGCCGCATGGGAAGGCTCGACGAGGCCCTGCGCGAGCTGCTGGACGCCGAGACCGACCTGCCGCAGTACCGCAGCTTCTCCGAGGTCACGATGCAGCTCTACCGCCAGCTCGCGGCCCTCGCACGCGAGAAGGGCGACCCGGACCTGGAGGCCCGGGCCGCCGCGATGCTCGAGCAGAGCACCTGGCCGTTCAGCTCCTAGGGCGTCCTAGTCGCCGAGCTTGCGCCGGTAGGCCCGCAGCGACAGCGGCACGAACACCGCGACGAGTGCGGCGCACCAGCCGAGGAGCGCGAGCACTTCACCGCCCGGGTCCCCGCCGTCGAGGAACACCCGCATGGAGTCCGCGAGCGCGGTGAGCGGGTTGATCTCGGCCCACCACTGGACCGCGCCGGGGAGCGTGTCGATCTCCACGAAGATCGTGGAGGTGTAGGCGAGCGGCATGAGCAGGCTGATCATCCACGTCTGGATCTGCTCCTCGCTCTTGGCGGTGAGGCCCACGAGCGCCATCGACCACGAGGCGGCGAACAGGAACAGCAGCAGCACCCCGGCGGCCGCGGCCGTGCCGAGGACGCCGCCGTCGGCGCGGTAGCCGATCGCGAACGCGACCCCGCCGACGACGAGCAGCGCCCACGCGTACTTCACCATGTCGGCCGCGACCCGCCCGGCCAGCAGCGCGAACCGCGACACCGGCATGGCGGTGAGCCGGTCGAACACGCCCTCCTTGATGTCGCCGTACAGGCCCAGACCCGTCGCGGTGACGGCGAAGAACAGGCCCATCGCAATGATGGTCGGGCCCGCGTACTGCAGGAAGTCCTGCCACGAGCCCATCATCTGGCCGCCCATGAAGAAGGTGATGGACAGCAGGATCATCAGCGGGATCATGAAGAAGTCGACGAGCTGCGCGGGCGCGTGCCGGATCGAGGCGAGGGAGCGGGCCGCCATGGTGGCGGACTGCGCGAGCGTCCCGCGCTCGGAGGTCCACGTCGTTTCACAGCGCCGTGTTTCCGGGCGCGTGGTCTCGGTCGCCATGGCGCTCATGCCGCCGGCTCCTTCTCGGTCGTGTTCGTGCGGTGGCCGGTGAGTTGGAGGAAGACCTCGTCGAGGGTCGGCTCGTGGAGCCCGAACCCGGCCAGGTCGACCCCGGCCTGGCCGATGCGGGCCATGACGGCCTGCGCCTCGCCCGCGTGGGCGACGGGCACGGTCACGGCCCCGTCCTGGGCGCGGGCCTGCGCGCCAGCGGCCCATTCGGCGAGCTGGACGATCTGCTCGACCGCGTCCGGCCGGGCGGGGGTCAGCCGCAGCACTTGCCCGCCTACGGCCTGCTTGAGCTGCGAGGACGTGCCCGAGGCGATGACGCGGCCGGTGTCGATGACCGCGATCGTGTCGGCGAGCTGGTCGGCCTCCTCGAGGTACTGGGTGGTGAGCAGGACCGTGGTCCCGGCCGCCACGAGGTCGCGCACGACCTCCCACAACCCGTTGCGGCTCTGGGGATCGAGCCCGGTCGTCGGCTCGTCGAGGAACAGCACCTCGGGCCGGCGCACGATCGAGGCGGCGAGGTCGAGGCGGCGCCGCATCCCGCCCGAGTACTTGCCCACGGCGCGGGTGGCGGCGTGCGCGAGGTCGAACCGCTCGATCAGCTCGTTCGCGCGGGTCTTCGCCTGGCGGCGGGACGCGCCGAGCAGCCGCGCCACGAGCACGAGGTTCTGCTCTCCGGAGAGGTTCGGGTCGAGCCCGGCGTACTGGCCGGTGAGGCCGATCCGCTTCCGCACTTCGGCGGCCTGCGCGACGACGTCGAGGCCGAGCACGCGGGCGGTCCCGGCGTCGGGCTTGGTGAGGGTGGACATGACGCGGACGGCGGTGGTCTTTCCGGCCCCGTTCGGGCCGAGCACGCCGAGCACGGTGCCGGGGGCCGCGGCGAGGTCCACGCCGCTGAGGGCGTGGACCTCGCCGAAGGACTTCTTCAGTCCCCGGACTTCGATGGCGTATCGCATGGGGGCGCCTTTCCTGATCGGCTTCCTGTGCCCCCAGCGTGCGCGCCCCGCCTTTCACTCCGGTCCCACCGGGCTTTCACTCACGCCGCGCACGTGAAAGGGCCGCCTCCGCGAGTGCGGAGACGGCCCTTCTCACCGGGGGAGGTGATCAACCGGTCACGGCGAAGCTTGCGAGCCGTAAATTAGCCCTTGATGGCGCCGGTGATGACGGCCTTGGTGAAGTGCTTCTGGATGAACGGGTACATGATGACGATCGGGACGATCGTGCAGACGACCACGGCCATCTTCAAAGCCGAGTCGGGCGCCTGCGTCTGGTACTGCGAGACGTCGGCGGCCGCGCCGGGCAGGCCCTGGGTCGACATGAGCATGCGCTGCAGGACGACCTGGATCGGCTGGGTCTCCAGGCCCGGGATGTACAGCACGGCCGAGAAGTAGATGTTCCAGTAGCCGACCGCGTAGAACAGGGCGATGACCGCGAGGATCGCCTTGGACATGGGCAGGACGATCTTGAACAGGGTCCGGAACTCGCCGGCGCCGTCCATGCGGGCGGCGTCGATGAGCTCGGTCGGGACCGAGTTCATGAAGAACGAGCGCAGCACGATGAGGTTGAAGGCGTTGAGCGCCATCGGCAGCACCAGGGAGAGGTAGCTGTCGAACATGCCCAGTTTCTGCACGACGAGGAAGCTCGGGTACAGGCCCGGCGCGAACAGGAACGTGAAGAGCACGAGCATGAGCAGCGGCCGGTGCAGGAGCGAGCCGGGCCGCGAGAGACCGTACGCCGCGCCGATGGTCAGGACCATCGACAGCGCCGTACCGCCCGCGGTGAGGCCGATCGTGAGGATCAGCGACCGGGTGAGCGCGCCGCCGTCGAAGATCTCCTGGTAGGCCTGCAGGCTCAGGTCGGTCGGGATGAGCAGCAGGTTGCCGCCGGCGCGGGCGAGGGCTTCCTCGCTGGCGAAGCTGGTCGCCACGACCGCCCAGATCGGCAGGACGATGGCCGCCGCGTAGCAGATGAGGAACAGGGCCTTGACGGCCTTGCCGACGAAGGACGGCTCCTCGTCCCAGACCGGGCGCGCGTTCTTCTTGGCGGGCTTGAGCTTGATGTCGGTGGCGGTCATGACTTCTGGTAGATCCCTTGCTCTCCGAGGCGGTGCGCGACGTTGTTGGCGATGAGGACCAGGACCAGCCCGATCACGCCCTTGAACAGGCCCGCCGCGGTGCCGAAGGAGGGCCCTTCGGTGCCGATGACGCTGCGGTAGTAGACGAAGGTGTCGAGCACTTCGGTGGTCTGGTAGCCGACGGCGTTGCGCTGCAGCTGGTACTGCTCGAAGCCGACGTTGAGGATGCCGCCGATGTGCAGGATCAGCAGCAGTACGATCACCGGCCGGATGCCCGGGAGGGTGATGTGCCACATGCGCCGCCACCGGCTCGCGCCGTCGACGGCCGCGGCCTCGTAGAGGCTCGGGTTGATCGAGGCCAGGGCCGCGAGGAAGATGATCATGCCCCAGCCCGCGTCCTTCCACGCCCACTGCAGCCAGGCGAGGAACAGGAACGAGTCCGGATCGGACATGAAGGTCAGGCGCTCGCCGCCGAAGCCCAGGATCCAGTTGGAGACCAGGCCGTCCGAGCCGAGCGTCTGCACGAAGACGGTGACGACCAGGACCCAGGAGAAGAAGTAGGGCAGGTACACGACCGACTGGAAGGCGCTGCGGATCTTCGTCGAGATGACCGAGTGCATGACCAGCGCCAGCACGATGGAGAGCGGGAAGAGGAACAGCAGGTTCGCGAAGGCGTACTTCAGGGTGTTGAGCAGGGCGGGCATGAAGTACGGGTTGGCGAACAGCCGCTCGAACCACGCGAAGCCCACGAACGGGTTCTCCCAGAAGGGCCGGTGGGGGCTGTAGTCCATGAACGCGATGATGTTCCAGGCCGAGGGCCAGTAGAAGAACACCGCGAGCTGCGCCAGCGCCGGGAGGGTCAGGAGCAGCAGGGGCCAGTCGTGCCGGAGCCGCTGGCCCAGGGTCCGCTTGTTTTTCGCGCGGGGGCGGGCCTGCCCGCGGCTCGGGGCCGGGGGCGCTGAGGTCTGGAGAGCTGCCATCGCTTGTGTGAAATCCAGTCAGTGAGTACCTGTGCGGGACGGGCATGGCCGGACCGTGACCACAGGGGTCGCGGCCCGGCCGGGCGTCTTAGCCGTGCAGCTTGTCGTAAGCCGCGGTGTAGTGCTCGCGGCCGACTTCGCCGCCGTTGTTCTTCCAGGTCTCGACCATGTCCGGGATGGCGGACAGGTCGGCGCGGCCGAACGCGATGTCGTTCTGCTGGTCGATGAGGACCTGGCCGGCGGACTTGAACTCGGACGGACCTTCGACGCGCATGCCCTCGAAGATGTTGACCTCGGCGAAGTCCTTGACGGAGGCGTTGTAGTCGAAGCGGGCCTGGACCATGTCCGGCGTCCCGGTCAGGAACTGCTGCACGTGGCCGGACATCGTCTTGTGGTTCACCGGGGCCTGGACGACCTTGGTGCCGACCTCGTTGTAGACCGGGGTGCCGTCGGGGCCGTAGGTGAAGTGCGTGCCCTCGATGCCGTAGTTGAGGAGCTCGTACTCGGTGGTGCCGTACGGCGCCGAGCAGAAGTTGGCGAAGTCCAGGAACTCCTCGACCTGCTCCTTGGTGAGGTCCTTGTTGAGGAAGGTCCAGGAGTCGACGCCGGTGTTGACGTGCACGAGCGGCTGGCGGCCCTTGGCGGACAGCGCGCCGAGGGGGGCGATGGTGCCGCCGGTGCCCTCGGCGGTGGACTGGTCGATGAACCCCTGCCACCAGGACATGCCGTCGAGCTGGAAGACGATCGTTCCGGCCTTGTGCAGGGCCTGGCCGTCGAGCGTGCCCGAGGGGAGGTCCGGGTGGACCAGCTTCTCGTCCCAGATGGTGCGGCGGAACTCGAGCCACTCGGTGTACTCGGGGCGCTCGCAGTTGTGGACGAGCTTGCCGTCGATGTAGGCCCACCCGTCGCCGCCGGCGAGGCCGAACCACTGCGGGGTGAGGTAGTCGGTGCCGCCGAAGGCCCAGCGGCCGCCGGCGTCGTCGGAGACCGCGCGGGCGACCTCGAGGAGTTCCTCGACCGTGGTCGGCAGGGCCTGGCCGTGCTCCTCGAGGATGTCGGTGCGGGCGAACATGGCGTTGCCCGGGCCGCCGGAGAACGAGCCGGGGATGCCGAAGACGCGCGCGGTCTCGGGGTCCGCGGGGTCGGTGGACCACACCGACTGGCCCCAGGAGGCGGTCGGGAGGCCCGCGAGGAGCGGCCAGCGCTCGGAGATGTCGCCCTTGACGATGTCGGTCAGGTCGTAGAACGAGTTGACCACCGTCTCCTGGAAGTTCGGGTGGGCGAAGAGCATCCAGCTGAAGAGCATGATGCCGTCGCCGTACTCGTTGGCGTTGAGCCACTGGACCGAGGTCTCGGCGAAGGTGTTGCCGTCGGCCTGGCGCAGGTTGACCGTGGTGCCGCCGCTGGCGTCGGCGATGGCCGCGAAGTACGGGTCGTCGTTCGAGGGGGCCTCGCCCCAGATCGGGACGGTGATCTCGTAGGTCCCGCTGTTGGAGGGGACGTTCTCGATCGCCGGGACCGGCTCGGGGTACGTGGTGAAGCCGGAGGGGTGGTTCGGCGGCTCGCCGACCAGGTCGGGCTGGACCGGGAGCGGCCATTCCTTGTACTCGGGGAGGAAGTCGAAGCCCGAGGTCGTCTGCGAGGTGCCCCCGCCGGATTCGATGTCGCCGCAGGCGGCGATGACAGGAAGGCCCGCGGCACCGGCGACGCCGAGCCCGGCGGCCTTGAACAGGGAGCGGCGGCGGAAGACCGACCCGTCTGAGGGAGTAGCCACGTTGCTGTCCTTTCGGTCGTACTGCGTTGTGAGGGTCTTAAGGGGGTCTGGCCGATAATTAGTTCGGCTATTCGATAAACTAAAGTAGCGCACGGTGGCACCCGACACAAGCCGGGGGTCAGGCGATACGGACGCGGATTGGTCACGATTCGGGAACGGCCCTTGTGGTGAAACGCTTCGCTGCGCAACCGTCAGGGACCGCCCGACAACCCGTTGTCGCGATCCACGACAATGCTCAATTACGGCCCGCACCCGGCGCCATAAGCGGGCCGAGAGACAAGCAGGAGGACGAGACATGGCGATGCGCATCGCATCGAAGTCGGCCGGGGCCGCCGGCGCGGAGGCGCGGGGAAGGGCCAGACGCGCCGACTTCACGGACGTGCGGGCCAACAACCTCGGCTTCGTGCTGCGTCAGGTCCGCGCCGAAGGCCGTTGCTCCCGTGCGGATCTCGCGGCCAAGACCGGCCTCAACAAGGCCACGGTCTCCTCGCTCGTGGCCGAGCTCATCGAGCGCCGCGTCCTGCGCGAGTCCGGCTCGGTCATCGGCAACATCGGCCGCCCCGCGGTGCTGCTCAGTGTGGACACCGGCTACTACGCCTCCCTCGGCGTGGAAGTCAATGTGGACTACATGACGCTCGTCGCCGTGGACCTCGCCGGGAACCGCCTCCTGTCCTGGCGCCGCGCCCACGACGGCGGCGGATCGACCCCCGGCCGCTCCGTCTCGGCCCTCGCGGGCCTCGCCAAGCGCGCCGTCGACAAGATGGACGCCGAGGGCCGCCAGATCCTCGGGCTCGCCGTCGCCGTCCCCGGCATGATCGACAACGACGGCGTCGTCCAGCGCGCCCCGATGCTCGGTTGGGAGGAGTTCGACCTCACCGGCCGCCTCCGCCAGGCCATGCGCGACCCCAAGTACGCCGTGACCGCCGACAACGACGCCAACCTCGGCGCGGTCGCCGAGCAGCGCTTCGGCTCCTGGGCCGGCGTGGCCAACATGATCTACCTGACCGGTGAGATCGGCCTCGGCGCCGGCCTCATCGTCGACGGCGAACTGCGCAGGGGCGCAACGGGATTCGCCGGTGAGATCGGCAACCTCCTCATCGACGTCGACGGAAGGGTCGGCCGGGTCGAAGACCTCGCCGGCATCAGCGCCGTCCTCAAGGCGCTGTCCGAATCCGACGACATCGCGGGCGCCGAAGTCGAGGCCGAGGTCGAGGACGTGGTCACCCGCGCCCGCGCCGAAGAGCCCCGCGTGCTCGAGGCCCTGGACCGCATCGGCCGCTCCCTCGGGGCGGGCATCGCGCTCGCCGTCGACCTCCTCAACCCCGAAGCGGTCGTCCTCGGCGGCCACTACCAGGCCCTCAGTCCCTGGATCGGCCCGGCCGCCGAACGCGAGCTCGCCGCCCGCACCCACGCCTCCGGCGCCGGCGGCGCCGAGATCGTGGTCTCGGCCCTCGGACACGAAGCCCCTGCCCTCGGTGCCGCGACCGGCATCCTCAACGACATCGACGCCGGGAAGATGCCCACCCCGCTGGGTTCCTAGCGTCTGTTTCACGATTGTTACCCCGCCCGTTTCCGCAGGTTAAAAGCCTGCGGAACGGGTGAAACCCGTCAAACTCCGCATCGTGCGGCCCCACCTGCCTTGACTGGGGCCGAAGCCGAGGTGTAGAAATCTTGCATCCTCAATCGAAGCGCTTCGACAAGACCATTTCCTGTTTCAGAAACCCGGCCGCAAAGCCTTGGTCATCGAAGCGCTTCGACAGAGCTCTACAACGACATGGCCCTTCACACGACAGCGACGTCCAAAAGGAAGTCCACCCATGAGCGACACCGACCTGCGTCCCGCCTTCCGCGACCCGAACCTGCCGCGCGCCGAGCGCGTCGCCGACCTGCTCTCGCGCCTCACGCTCGACGAGAAGATCGGCCTCCTGCACCAGTACCACCGCCCGGTCGAACGCCTCGGTATGGGCCCGTTCAAGACCGGGACCGAAGCGCTCCACGGCCTCGCGTGGCTCGGCGAGGCCACCGTCTTCCCGCAGGTGGTCGCCCTGGGCGCGACCTGGAACCCGGAGCTCGTGGAGCGGGTCGGCGCCGCCGTCGCCGACGAGGTGCTCGCCTTCAACCACAACGACCCGGTCAAGGTCGGCCGCAACGTGTGGGCCCCCACCGTCAACCCGCTGCGCGACCCCCGCTGGGGCCGCAACGAGGAGGGCTACTCCGAGGACGCCGGCATGACCGGCCTCATGGGCGCCGCCTACGCGCGGGGCCTCAAGGGCGACAACGGCGCCGTGTGGAAGACCGCACCCTCCGTCAAGCACTTCCTGGCGTACGGCAACGAGGCCGACCGCTGCGAGACCTCTTCGAACATGCCGCCGCGCGTCCTCCGCGAATACGAGTTCGCCGCCCACCGCCCGGCACTGGCGAGCGGCGACGCCGTCGCTGTCATGCTCTCCTACAACCTCGTCAACGGCCGCCCCGCGCACGTCACGCCCCTGGTGAACGACGAGCTGCGCACCTGGACCGACGAAGAGGTCTTCATCGTCTCGGACGCCTACGCGCCCAACAACCTCGCCATCCTCCAGGGCTACTTCGAGGACCTCCCGACCGCGTACGCCGCCGCCGTCAAGGCCGGCCTCGACTCGTTCACCCAGGACGACGAGCGCTCCGGCGACGTCCTCGTCCACGTCGAGGCCGCCCTCGAGCGGGGCCTGCTCGACGAGGCCGACATCGACACGGCCGTGCGCCGCAACCTCCACGTGCGCTTCGGGCTCGGCGAGTTCGACCCCGAGGACCCGTACGCGCACATCGGCGACGAGGTCGTCAACTCGCCCGAGCACCAGGCCCTCGCCCGCGAGGCCGCCGCGCAGTCGATCACCCTGCTCAAGAACGACGGCATCCTGCCGCTCAAGGCGCCCAAGAAGATCGCGGTCATCGGCCCGCTCGCGGACACCCAGATGCAGGACTGGTACTCCGGGACGCTCCCGTACGCCGTCACCGCCCGCCAGGCCCTCGCCGAGCGCGCCGAGGTCGTCTACTGCGAAGGCGTCTCCCGCATCCGCCTGCGCCACAAGACCGGCTACGCGACCGCCGTCGAGGACGGCAAGGCCATCGACATCACCGAGACCACCGGCGCGGCCGCCCAGTTCGACCTGTTCGACTGGGGCGGCTGGTCCTACACCGCCCGCAACGTCGCCACCGGCAAGTACGTGGACGGCCGCCTGGACGGCACCGTCGGCGCAGACTCGGTCGGTCCGCACGAGTTCGACGTGCACGAGACCTTCCGCATCGTCGAGCTCGAAGGCGGCAAGGTCGCCGTCCAGCAGATCCACCGCGCCGAGGGCGCCGAGGCCGGCAAGTGGTTCGCCATCGAGGACGGCCGCGTCGTCCTCAGCGCCGACCGCGCCGAAGCCGCCGAGTTCGACTTCGAGTTCGTCGTCAAGGGCCACGAGGCCGCCGTCGAGGCCGCCCGGGACGCCGACGTCGTGATCGCCGTCCTCGGCGACCACCCGCTGGTCAACGGCCGCGAGACCGAGGACCGCACGGACCTCCGCCTCGCCGACGCCCAGGAGTGGCTCCTGCGCCACGTCCACGCCGCCAACCCGAATACGATCCTGGTCATGTCCTCCTCGTACCCCTACGCCGCGAACTGGGCCGCCGAGCACGTGCCCGCGGTGGTGTGGTCGGGCCACGGGGGCCAGGAGTGGGGCAACGCGCTCGCCGACGTCCTGTACGGCGACCGCGACCCCGAGGGCCGGCTCCCGCAGACCTGGTACACCGACGCGGCCGAGCTGCCCGCGATGCTCGACTACGACATCGTGGCCTCCGACGCGACCTACCTCTACTACCTCGGCCAGCCGCTCTACCCGTTCGGCCACGGCCTGTCCTACACCGAGTTCAAGTACGCGAACCTCAAGGCCGACAAGGAGCACGCCGGGGCGGGCGACGAGTTCGCCGTGACCGTCGAGGTCACCAACACCGGCGACCGCGACGGCGTCGAGGTGGTTCAGCTCTACACGCACCAGTGCGGCTCCCGCGTGAAGCAGCCGCTGCGCCAGCTGCGCCGCTTCGAGAAGGTCCGCCTCGCCGCGGGCGAGACCCGCACCGTCGCCTTCACCGTGCCCGTGGACGAACTCGCCCACTGGGACAACGTGACCGGGCGCATGATCGTCGAGAAGTCCCGCCAGCGCCTCATGGTCGGCCGCTCCGCCACTGACATCGTCCTGTCCGCCTCGGTGCGCGTCGACGGCGAGATCGTGGGCGCCCGCGACCTCTCGCAGCCCTTGGCCGCCACCGCGAACGACCTCTACGAGGGCGTGCTGTGGCGCGACGAGAACCGCACCTCCGGCGACGTGATCGCCGCCGAGGAGGCGGGCGGCTGGATCATGCTCGGCGACTGCGACTTCGAACCGGGCTACGCCACGGTGACCGCGCGGGTCGCGGGCCAGGCCTCGCAGCTGACCCTGCGCGTGGACGACCCGCTCGACGGCGACGTGCTCGCCAAGATCGACACCCCGGCGACCGCCGGCGTCTACGACTACGCGGACGTCACGGTCGAGCTCGGAGCCGTCGAGGGCGTCAAGGACCTGTACGTGACGTTCGAGTCCGGGCCCGTGCGCCTCGCGACCCTGACCTTCGGCGGGGAGCGGTAATGGCAGGCCGGGGCGTCACGATCGCCGATGTGGCGGCGCGGGCCGGCGTCGCCGCCAGCACCGTCTCCTATGTGCTGAGCGGGAAGCGGTCGATCTCCCCGGAGACGGCCGACCGCGTCATGGCGGCCGTGGCCGACCTCGGCTACCACCCGCACGCCGGGGCGCGGTCGCTCGCCTCGCGGCGGGCGGGGGTCGTGGCGATGATGCTCCCGCTGCGCGACGGCATGCACCTACCGGTGCTCATGCAGTTCGCGTCGGGCGCGGTCACCGAGGCCCGCCGCCACGACCAGGACGTGCTGCTCATGACGGCCGACGAAGGCCCGGCCGGGCTCGCCCGCGTCGCCGCTTCGGCCATAGTGGACGGCCTGATCCTCATGGACGTCGAGGTGCGCGACCCGCGCGTGGAGGCGCTGCGGCGCTTGGGACTCCCAAGCGTCCTCATCGGATTCCCCGCCGACGCCGAAGGCCTCACCTGCGTCGACCTCGACTTCGAGGCGGCCGGCCGGGTGTGCGCGAGGTACCTCGTGGACCGCGGCTGCGACGACATCGCGCTGCTCGGCGCCTCCGAGGCGGTCTACGCCCGCCGCACCGGCTTCGCCGAGCGGGTGCGCGAGGGCTTCCTCCACCGCGCCGGGCCCCGGGCCGAGGTCTGGCCCTGCCCCGACGACCCGGCCTCCGTGCAGCGCACCGTGAAGGAGCTGCTCACGTCCAAGCCGGAGCTCGCGGGCATCGCCGTCCACAACGAGCCCGCGGTCGGGCATGTCATGCACGCCTTGGCGGACGCGGGCAAGCGCGTGGGGGAGGACTTCCACGTCGTCGTGATCGGCCCCGACGAGGTCGCCGAGCGGACCCACCCGCAGTTGCCCTCGGTGCTCGTCCCGGCCGAGACCCTGGCCGAGACCGCCGTGCGGCACCTCATGCGCAAGCTCGACGGCCTCGACGTCCCCGAGTCGACCCTCATCGAGCCGCAGCTGACACTGCGCTAGCGCGAAACGGCAAGGCGGCCCCGGGGGAGATGAAACCCCGGGGCCGCCGCACTGTATTCACTTGTATAGGAGAGAGAAAAGTCGTTCGGCCTAGCCGACGTCCACGCCCTGCTCTTGGAGCCACGCGAGGGAGTCGACCTTCTCGCCGTTCAGGAGCACCTCGAAGTGGAGGTGCGGGCCGGTCGAGTTGCCGGTGGTGCCCGCGAGGATGATCGTGTCGCCCTTGGCGACCTCGTCGCCGACGTTCACCAGGACCTCGGAGGCGTGCGCATAGCGCGTCTCGACGCCGTCGCCGTGGTCGACGTAGACCACGTTGCCGTAGCCGCCGGGCTCGTAGCCGACGTAGGTCACGGTGCCGTCGCCGACGACCTTGATCTCGTCGCCCTCGAAGTTGCCGAAGTCGGTGCCGCCGTGGAGCCGGCCGTCGCGCATCCCGTAGTACGAGGTGATCGGGGCCGTGGAGGGAGCCGTCCACGGGTTCGCGGCCGCCTCCGCCTCGGCGGCGGCGCGTTCGGCCTCTTCAGCGGCCAGCCGCTCGGCCTCTTCCGCGGCGAGGCGCGCGGCCTCCTCCTCGGCTGCCTTCTTCGCCGCCTCTTCGGCGGCCTGCTTCTCGGCCTCTTCGGCGGCCTTCTCGCGCGCCGCCTGCTCGGCAGCCCACTCGGCCCGCATCCCGGCCAGGACCGAGTCGACCTGCCAGTCGGCTTGCACGACCGTGTCGTTCTGCTCCGCCTCGGCGTCGGCGGCCTGCGCCGCGGCGTGCTGCCCGGAGAGGGCCGCGAGGCCGGAACCGACGAGGATCGCGGCGGCGAGCCCGAGGTTCACGAAACGCCAGCTGTGACGTTCGCGACGGATGCGGCGGCTCCGAAGCATGGCCTTGAGCCGGCGGCTGGTCATTTCTCTGCCAGCGGATTCGCTGGTGTCGTCATGTTTGCCCATAGCGCGGGGAAACCTAACAGACCCGAATTGGACAACAAGCCCATGACCAGGCGATACAACGCTCGAAGTGGTCCTCTTGCGGCAGAGGTCGGCACCTCGGGTCAGCCGCTTCTCCTACGAAAAGAGGAGGCGCCTCACTGATAGTTTTCATGTTCTCACGTGAGGTGAGTACGGATGAACCGCTGTGAACCCGGCATCTCGGGCACGACGGCGGCCCCGGGGGAACCCCGGGGCCGCCGCCCATCCCAGTCGTGTCGAGTCCGTGTCAGCCCGGGTTGAGGCCCTGCTTCTCGAGCCAGGCGAGCGAGTCGACCTTCTTGCCGCCGATCAGCACCTCGAAGTGCAGGTGCGGACCCCGCGAGCCGCCGGTGTTGCCGGCGAGGATCACGGTCTCGCCCTTGGCGACCTTGTCGCCGACCTTCACGAGGACCTTGGACGCGTGGGCGTACCGGGTCTGGATGCCGTCGCCGTGGTCGATGTACACCACGTTGCCGTAGCCGCCGGGCTCGTAGCCGACATAGCTCACGGTGCCTTCGCCGACGGACCAGATCTCCTCGCCCTCGAAGTCGCCGAAGTCGGTGCCGCCGTGCAGCCGGCCGTCGCGCATCCCGTAGTACGAGGTGATGCGCGCGTCGGAGGGGAGCGTCCACGGCAGGGCCGCCAGCCTCGCCTCTTCGGCCGCCGCCGCTTCCGCAGCGGCCTTCTCGGCCGCCGCCTTCTCCTCCTCGGCCTTCTTGGCGGCGGACATGTCCGCGAGCACGGTGTCGACCGCCCAGTCGTCTCGGACCACGGTCTGGCTCTCGCCGGCCCGGGCCTCGGCGGCCTGCGCCGCGGCGTGCTGCCCGGTGGCGGAGGCGAGCCCCACGCCCACGAGGACGGCCAGCCCGAGGCCCGCCTTCACGACACGCGAGTTATGACGTTCGTGACGGATCCGGGCGAACTGGACCAGTGCTTCGCGACGGGCTCGGCGGATCAGTGCTTCGCCCAGGCTCCGGCTTCGGCGGATCAGCGACTGCAGTCGACGGCCCGTCAGCGAGCCGCCCTGGTTCTCGGTGGTTTCAAGAGGTGTCTCCATAAGCCCGGAAACCTACATGGGATGATTTGGACTATTGGGCTGTGACCAGGCGATACAACGCCCGAACTGGTTCCATTTCGGATGAATTGTGCACGGCCGTCGGCGCCTCTTCCTCCGAAAGGCTGAGAGCGGTCACACAAAGTGGTCGGTTCCTTACGAATCGATCCGGCTCGGCCGATATCAACGCGACCGTGACCCACGACTCCGCCTAAACTTGGTAGGTCTGCGGCCAATCGGCCCGCCATCGCCGTTTTAGGAGTGCCCCATGATCACCGCCACCGGTCTCGAGCTGCGCGCCGGTTCGCGCATCCTCCTGTCCGGGGCCGATCTGCGGATCCAGCCCGGCGACAGGATCGGCCTCGTCGGACGCAACGGCGCCGGCAAGACCACCACCATGAACGTCCTCGCGGGCCTCACCCAGCCGTACACCGGCAAGATCGAGAGCAACGGCCCGTTCGGGTACCTCCCGCAGGACCCGCGCTTCGCCGACCTCACCCAGACCGCGTCCAACCGCGTGCTCTCCGCCCGCGGCCTCGACCAGCTCCTCGCCGACCTCGCCAAGACCGAGGCCGCCCTCGCCGAGGTCGCCGACGACGCCAAGCGCGACAAGCTCGTCAACCGCTACTCCCGCCTCGAAGAGCAGTTCTCCGCCCGCGGCGGCTACGCCGCCGAAGCCGAGGCCGCCCGCATCTGCTCCAACCTCGGCCTCGAGGACCGCATCCTCGCCCAGCCGCTCTCCACCCTCTCCGGCGGCCAGCGGCGCCGCGTCGAGCTCGCCCGCATCCTCTTCTCCGACGACGGCGACGGCATCCTCCTCCTCGACGAGCCCACCAACCACCTCGACGCCGACTCCATCAACTGGCTCCGCGGCTTCCTCGCCGGGCACAAGGGCGGCCTCGTCCTCATCACCCACGACGTCGACCTCCTCGACGAGGTCGTCAACAAGGTGTGGTTCCTCGACCCCACCCGCTCGGTCATCGACGCGTACAACCTCGGCTGGAAGGCCTACCAGCGCCAGCGCGCCGAGGACGCCGAGCGCCGCCGCCGCGAGCGCGCCAACGCCGAGAAGAAGGCCGCGACCCTCACCAAGCAGGCCGCGAAGCTCGGCGCCAAGGCCACGAAGGCCAAGGCGGCCAAGGGCATGCTGCGCCGCGCCGAGGAGATGCTCGACAACCTCGAAGAGGATCTGCTGCAGGAGAAGGTCGCCGACGTGCGCCTCCCGCAGCCCGCCCCGTGCGGCAAGGTCCCGCTCACCGCCACGGGCCTGTCGAAGTCCTACGGCTCACTCGAGATCTTCACCGGCGTCGACCTCGCCATCGACCGCGGCTCCCGCGTGGTCATCCTCGGCCTCAACGGCGCGGGCAAGACCACGCTGCTGCGCATGCTCGCCGGCACACTCGAACCCGACACGGGCCAGGTCGAGCCCGGCCACGGCCTGCGCATCGGCTACTTCGCGCAGGAGCACGACACGCTCGACCACACCGGCACGGTGCTCGAGCAGATGCAGTCGGCCGCCTCCGACTCGGGCGCGGACCTGCCGGACGCGGACCTGCGGAAGATCCTGGGCGCGTTCCTGTTCCCCGGCGACGACGTGCACAAGCCCGTGCACGTGCTCTCGGGCGGTGAGAAGACGCGGCTGGCGCTGGCGAGCCTGGTGTGCTCGGGCGCGAACGTGCTGCTGCTCGACGAGCCCACGAACAACCTCGACCCGGCGAGCCGCCAGCAGGTGCTCGACGCGGTCGACGGGTTCAGCGGCGCGATCGTGATGGTCACGCACGACCCGGGCGCGGTCGAGGCGCTGCGCCCCGAGCGCGCGATCCTGCTGCCCGACGGCGACGAGGACCTGTGGTCCGACGACTTGATGGAGCTCGTCGAGCTGGCCTGAGCGCCGCGCTCAGCCGGAGGCCCTGCTCATCCCGAATACATGAGCACGATCGCCGCGCAGGCGCCCGCTCCCGCGGTCACCAGCGGCACCCGCACGGAGCGCTTGCTGCGCTCGAAGCCGAGCGGGGCGCGCAGGCCGTGGATGCGGGGGGCGGTCGCGGCCACGATGAGCCAGGGGCACAAGGCGATCCAGCCGTACTCGGGCTGCTCGGGGTTCGATCCGCTCAGCGGCGCGATCATCAGCGCCATGAGCGGCCCGATCATCAGCGGCCACGCCGCGCTCGACCCGAAGCGCCGCAGGCTCTCGATGATCGCCGGGCCGCACGCCACGCACACCAGCGCGGGCATGAGCGCGAGCCACCACAGCTGCCCCGGGTGCGCCGCGATCTCGCCGATCGCCGCGTTGTAGGTGTCGACGAGCCCGTACGGCCACGAGTTCCCCAGGGCCGCGGCGAATCCCAGGACCGCCAGCGCCGCACCGGCCGCGACCAGGATCTGCGAGGACCGCCGCCGCGCGAAGAAGACGGCCAGCAGCGAGACCGCGAACCACGCGGCCCCGTAGGACAAGAGCGCCGCGATCCCGAGCAGGCCGCCCGCGGCCGCAGCGCCCCAGAACGCGTCGGTGCCCCGGACCTTCCGCTCCGAGACGATCGCGCCGCACGCGAGCACGGCCGCGCACGCCGCCGCGGCGATCCCGTCGATGCCGAGTGTCGTCCAGGCCGCCCACGGCCCGAGGATGAGCACCGGCGAGAGCGCCCGCGCCGCAACGGGTCCGGCGACGGACTTGACCGCGACGAGCGTCAGCGGCACCGAGAGGCACGAGATCGCGACGACCGTGATCGCCAGGCCCGCCTGCGATCCGGTGTACGACACGAGGAGCGCGATCGCCTGCCGCGCACCGGCGGTCGCCGTCGTCATCGTCGTGGGGTCCACATTGGTGTGCAGCGCCCCGGCCCAGGTGATCGAGGCCAGGTAGGACAGCACCAGGAGCGTGTTCCAGGACATGCGCGCCGCCGCGGGCCGCGAGGCGACCGCGAGGACCGCGGCGGCCGTCAGCGGGGCGACCACCATGCCGACCGTGACGTGGAAGGTCAGGTTCTGCGCGGGCCACCAGGGCAGCGTCGAGGGTCCGACCACTTCGGACGAGGTCTCGACCGCGACCGACGCGAGCGTCAGGGTCGCCACCAGCAGCGTGATCCAGATGCCGATGTCGCGCAGCCGCCCATGGCGCTGCCGGGCCGGGGCGAGGGCGTCGACGGCGTCGACCCGGTCGGTGTACGAGCTCTGCGGTGCGGTCACGTTACGAAACTATCGGGTATCCGACACAAGCGACCGCCGGGCGAGAAAACTCCGGCAAACTTCACAACGCACCTTCATTACCCTCCGTGCATAGGAAAGGACACATGGCACCAGAGGTTCCACCCCGCAGCAGTGGTGTTCCCGGCCTCCCCCCGGCCGAGTCCGCCAGGACCGACCCGAACCGCCAGGTGAGAGGCGACGAGCGCCGCGAGCTCACCGAGTTCGTGAGCGTCGAGTACGAGAAAGGGCAGAGCATCAGGGACATCGCCTCCACCATAGGGCGTTCCTACGGCTTCGTGCACCGGCTCCTGGCCGAGTCCGGCACCGAGCTGCGCACCCGGGGAGGCGCCCGCAAGGGGCCGAGGAAATAAACCGGGCCGGGCGGGGCGTTGACGGTGTCGACGAGACAGCAGCAAGCCCAAGCCCACCCCGCTCTCCGCTTCGCAGGCGGACGACGAGCGCGGCCGACGACGCACTTGGGCACACCTGAACACAGGAGGCCCGGTGTCATCGATGGGACCCGCCGGATGGGACGCGATGCGCTCCATGCGGCGCGCGGACGACCTCAAAGGCGTCAAACTCTCCCGCGGCGTCAAGCGCCGCATCATCCGCTTCGCGAAGCCGTACCGGCGCGACATCGGGCTCTTCATCGCGCTCGTGACGCTCATCGCCGCGATCGGCGTCGCCACCCCGGTCCTCGCCGGCGACATCGTCAACGAGCTCACCGGCCCTGACGGCACGCAGCGCGGCGTCGTCACGATCGCCGCGGTCATCGCCGGCCTCGCCGCGGTCGAAGGCCTCCTCAACCTCGCCATGCGCTGGTACGGCGCGAAGCTCGGCGAGGGCATCATCTTCGATCTGCGGCGGGTCGTGTTCGACCACGTGCAGTCGATGCCGGTCGCGTTCTTCACCCGCTCCCAGACCGGCGCGCTCGTCTCCCGCCTGAACAACGACGTGATGGGCGCGCAGCGCGCCTTCACGAGCACCCTCTCCGGGCTGGTCTCGAACGGCATCGCGGTCGCGCTCATCATCGGCGTCATGTTCTTCCAGTCCTGGCAGATCACGCTGCTCTCGCTCGTGCTCGTGCCGGTGTTCCTGGTGCCCGCCAAGTGGGTCGGCCGCAAGCTCGCGGCGCTCACGAAGGAGGGCTTCGACCTGAACGCGGCCATGAACACGCAGATGGCCGAGCGGTTCAACGTGGGCGGCGCGATGCTCGTGAAGCTCTTCGGCCGACCGGCGACCGAGTCCTCGGAGTTCGCAGAGAAGGCCGACCGGGTGCGCGGCATCGGCATCACCACCGCGATGTACGCCCGCACCTTCATCGTCGCGCTCACCCTCGTCGCGGGCCTCTCGCAGGCCCTCGCGTACGGCCTCGGCGGCGCGCTCGTGTTCGCCGGGCAGCTCAGCGCCGGCACCGTCGTCACCCTCGCACTGCTGCTGACGCGCCTGTACGGCCCGCTCACCGCCCTGTCGAACGTGCGCGTGGACGTGATGAGCGCGCTCGTGAGCTTCCAGCGCGTGTTCGAGGTCCTCGACCTGCAGCCGCTCATCCGCGAGAAGGAGGACGCCCGGGAGCTCCCCGCCGAGGCGGCGTCGATCGCCTTCCGCGACGTGCGGTTCCGCTACCCGGGCGCGGACGAGGTCTCCCTGGCGAGCCTGGAGGACCTGGCCCGGCCCGACCGGTCGGACAACGGCCGCCAGATCCTCGACGGCGTCTCCTTCGAGGTCGCGCCGGGGCAGCTCGTGGCGCTCGTCGGCCACTCGGGCGCGGGCAAGACGACCACGGCGACCCTGGTGCCGCGCCTGTACGACGTCACCGAGGGCGCGGTCGAGGTCGGCGGCGTGGATGTGCGCGACCTCAAGGCCGCCTCACTCGCCGCGCACATCGGCATGGTCACCCAGGACGCGCACCTCTTCCACGACACGGTGCGCGCGAACCTCCAGTACGCCCGGCCCGAGGCGACGGACGCGGCGATCTGGGAGGCTCTGGACCGGGCCCAGATCGGCGACACCGTGCGCCGCCTCGAATCGGGGCTCGACACGGTCGTGGGCGAGCGCGGCTACCGGTTCTCCGGCGGCGAGAAGCAGCGCCTCGCGATCGCGCGGGTCCTGCTCAAGGCCCCGCCGATCGTCATCCTCGACGAGGCCACCGCCCACCTGGACTCCGAGTCCGAGGCGGCAGTCCAGCGCGCCCTCGATTCCGCCCTGGAGGGCCGCACCTCCCTGGTCATCGCCCACCGCCTCTCGACGGTGCGCCGGGCGGACACGATCGTGGTCCTCGAGGAGGGGAAGGTCGCCGAGTCGGGCACCCACGAGGAACTGGTGGCCCGCGGGGGCCTGTACGCCGAGCTGTACAAGACCCAGTTCGAGGAGGTCGGGGTATTGTAGGGTGCAGAAGCCGGTTCGGAGTATTTTTCGCCGAAGTGGTGAAAGGCCAGCGATGGCAGTACACACAGGCCGCGTCGCCGCAGGCCGCACCGGGTTTCCGGAGCGGGCGGAGGGCGGGCCTGGAAATCAAAGCAAGGAAACGCAGTAATGGCGCAAGGCACTGTTAAGTGGTTCAACTCCGAAAAGGGCTTCGGCTTCATCGCTCCCGATGACAACGGCCCCGACATCTTCGTCCACTTCACCGCGATCACCGGGAGCGGCTACCGCTCGCTGGAGGAGAACCAGCGCGTGGAGTTCGAGGTGGAGCAGGGCAAGAAGGGCCCGCAGGCCGCCAACCTGCGCGCGCTCTAACCGACTAGCCGAAGCCGCTGCCCTTCCGAGCGAAGGACAGCGGCTTCTATGCGTCCCGGGGTCCTACAGCGTGGTGAAGTAGCCCCGCAGGATCGTCCCGCCCGTGCCCTGGCCCGGGAGCGTCCGGGTGTCGAGGACCGTGCCGTCCGCGTCGACGAGGGTGAGGACGATCTGGCCGTACCGGTCGTCGCACACGATCATCGAGCCGTCCGCCAGGAACACCGCGTTGGGGCGTTCGGCGTCCACCGGGAGGTCCAGGACCTCGCCGGTCGCGGTGTCCACGTACCGGTCGCAGCGGGCCGCCTGCGTGTGCCCGGCCGCGCCGGTCTCGCCGTCGTCGTACTGCAGGCACGCCCGGCTGAGATCGGCCGAGATCGACGACAGGCCCGTGAACCCGTCGTCGGCGCTCCACACCGCCGCCCCTGCGAGCTCGACCCGGCCGCCGCCGTCCGGCCGCATCGCGACCGAGCCGTCCGAACTGACCAGGTACTCGCCGTCGGCGGACCAGCGCGGCGAGCAGCCGACCTCCTCGGGAAGGTCGGAGAGGGCCTCGCCGGTCGCGACGTCGAGCAGGTACGCGCCGGTGCTCTCGGCGTCGGCCAGGTTGAGCACCACCCGGTCCGAGTCGGGGGACCAGGACGGGGCGCACTGCACCGTGAAGATCCCGAGCTCGTCGATCTTGTCCCCGGTGAGGGACGCGAGCGAACCGGCGCATTCCTCCGCGCCGCCGACCGCGAAGCGGTTCCCGTCGGGCGCCACGTGGTACTCGCCGTCCCGCAGGACCTCGCTCCCCTCTTCGCCTTCGAAGCGGAAGAACGTCGGCTGGGACGAGACGTCGTCCTGGCTCACCTCGAACACGAGCCCGTCCGGAATCGCGGTCAGCTCGCCCATCGAACCGGAAGGGCCCCAACCGGACCAGTCCTCGGGCACACCGCAGGCGGACCCGGTCTCCGTCGTCGTCTCCGGATCGGACGGCGTCGCCGTCCCGCTCACGGTCGGGTCGTCAGCCGGCGGCAGCTCGTCCGCGCGGTCGCGGTCGACGAGGGCGGCGGTCGCGCCGCCCGCCATCGCCAGCCCGGCGATCGCGGCGACCGCGACCGCGGCGAGCCGCCGCCGCGCCATCGACCGGGCCTTGCGGTACGCGCCCGCGGCGAGGTCCCGCTCCGGCGCTCCGTCCCCTGCGATGCCTTGCAGCACTTCGCGGATCGAGTCAGGCATTGGCCTCTCCCCTCACGTTCGCGAACTCGGTCTCCCAGCGCGCGAGATGGGTCCCCGGGTCCCCGCCGAGCACGAGCTCGGGGAAGCCGTTGCGCAGCCGCCGCAGGCCGCGCTGCACGCGGGCGCGCAAGGTGGTCACGGGGCAGTCGAGGATCGCGGCGGCCGACGCCTCGGTCTGGTCCTCGAAGTAGCGCAGCACGATCGCGGCGCGCTGCGTCGCCGGCAGCGAGAGCAGGGCCGCGTGCACCGCCAGCCGCAGCGCCGTGTCCGGTTCGTCGCCGGGGCGCTCGGGGACGGCCTCGGTCGAGACCTCGGCGACCTTCGTGCGCCGCCAGCGGCTCACGTGCAGGTGGTACATGGTGCGGCGGGTGTACGCCTCGGCGTTCGCGGTGCGGTGCAGGCGTTTCCACGACCGCCAGGTGCGCGCCAGCGCGTCCTGCACCAGGTCCTCGGCGAGCCCCCGGTCACCGGTCAGCAGGTACGCCGAGGCGCACAGCGCCCCGGACCGGGCCCGCACGAAGTCCTCGAACTCGCTCTGCCGCGTGGGCGGCGGCGGGGGAGGCCCGGGCGGTTCCCCTGGGGGGACGGACGATCCGGTCACGATGGGTTCCGTTCTAGATGGAGCGGGCAGTGGAGTGGAGATACCCGTCAAGACGGGAAAACGGGCAGCGATCCGCATCGTACGAACGGTTGGCTACACCTGACCGAACAGACAGGTTCGATGCGTCCACCGAAACCGGATTGTGACCCTGGACCGCACCGGGCACACTGTCCCAGTGAAAATCATCGAATTCAGCGCCGAAGACCACGATCTGATCGAACAGGCCTTCGCCGTCATCACGGCCGCCCACCATGCGGACACCCCGGAGAACCCGGCCCCCGTCGAGCGGTTCTTCAAGACCCTCTTCACCCACGCCCTCCCCGGCCGCGAGAACCACTGGTACGCGTGCGTCGAGGACGGTGCGCTGCTCGGTCACACCCGGACCACCTTCTTCACCGACGAGAACCGCGAACTCGCGATCGTCCGCTTCGGCGCCGTCCACCCCGACCACCGCGGCCGCGGCATCGGCAGCGCCCTCCTCGACCATGTCGAGCGCGCCTGCGCCGAGCACGGGCGCACCACCGTGCTCACCGGCGCACCCGTCTACTGGGAAGGCGGTCCTGAGCGCCACGAGGACTTCGCGCGGCTCCTGGAGGACCGCGGCTACAAGAAGGCCCTCACCACGGTCAACCGCCGCAGCCCCGTCGACCCGCTCGGCGCCGAACGCGAAGCCGAGGAGTACGCGAAGGCCTTGGCCGCCGCGGGCGACGCCTACGAGGTGCGCCAGTGGATCGGCCCCGTCCCCGACGACCTCCTCGACACCATGTGCCGCATGGAGACCACCATCATCAACGAGATCCCCCTCGGCGAGATCGAGATGGAGATCGAGCACGTGACCCCTGAGAAGCTGCGCGCCAGCGAAGCCGTCTACGCCGCCGAGGGCCGGGTCATCGCCCACTCCGTCGCCCTCGACGCCGCCGGCGAGATCGTCGCCTGGACCGAGGTCGGCGTCGACGAGGGCGACTACCGCGACGCCCACCAGGCCATCACGATCGTCGACCCGGCCCACCGCGGCCACCGCCTCGGCCTGCTCCTCAAGCTCGCGAACCTGCGCCAGATCCGCGAGCGGTTCCCGCACGTCGAGTACATCTGGACCGACAACGCCGACGTCAACGCCCCGATGATCGCCATCAACGAGCTGCTGAACTACACCACGGTCGATGCCAACGCCGAGTACCAGCGCAAGCTGGAGGCCGTGTGACGCCGGAGATCCGCCGCGTCCTCCCCGCCGACCGGGACCTGCTGCGGCAGGTCCACGAGGTCTTCGAGGCCGTGCGCGCCGCCGAGACCCCCGAGCACCCGCCCGTCCCCGAGGACCGCTACTCCGGGATGCTCGAGCACCCGCCGCCGGACTCCGAGTTCCGCTGCTACGCCGCGGTCGAGGACGGCAGAGTCCTCGGCCAGCACTGGGTCTACCTGCCGCAGAAGGAGAACGCGCACTACGCCGAGCTCGACCTCGCCGTCGATCCCGGCCGGCGCCGCCGCGGGATCGGCACCGCGCTCCTCGAGCACCTGCTGCGGCTCGCCCGTGAGGAGCGCCGCAGCGAGGTCGTCGTCACCGTCTGGGCCGCGGTCGAAGGCGGCCCGAGCCGCCCCGACGCGGGCGCGAGATTCCTTGAGCGCCACGGTTTCACCGCCGCGCTCACCGAGATCGGCCGCACCCTCCGGATCGGGGCCGACACGGCCGCAGAGGAACGCCTCTGGGACGAGAACATCGGCGCCGCAAGCGACTACGACCTCGTCTCCTGGATCGGCCGCTGCCCCGAGCAGTACGTCGAAGGCCTCGGCCGCATCGACTCGCAGATCTTCGCCGAGATCCCCCTCGGCGACGTCGACCTGCGCCCCCGCACCATCGACGCCGACTTCGTCCGCACCCGCGAGGAGCGCGCCGAAGCCCAGGGCCACACCATCATCCGCACCATCGCCGTCCACCGCGCCACCGGCGAGGTCGCGGCCAACACGCTCGTCTACGCCCACGCCGGCGAAGCGCACGCCGATCAGGCCATCACCATCGTCGACCCGGCCCACCGCGGCCACCGCCTCGGCCTGCTCGCCAAGCTCGCGAACCTTCGCCAGCTGCGCGCGCACGACCCCGGGGTGACCGAGGTCTGGACCGGCAACGCCGACACGAACGCCAATATGGTCGCCATCAACGACCAGCTCGGCTTCCGCCCCGTCGACGCCCGCGTCTCCTACCGCCGCCTCATCGAGCTCTGACGCCTCGGGCCGGGCGCCAGCCCGGCCCGAATCACACAGCGCCCCAACGGAAGTCATACTCGACCCGTGCAGATCCAGGAAGTCGGCCCGACCGCCGCCGCCCGCATCGCCGACCTCGCCGCGCTGGCCGCCCTGATGCGGGCCGCCGACGCCCCCGGCGGCCAGCCGATCATCGAGTCCTCGTACGCCGCGACGATCCGGCACCCCGTCACCGGCTACGAGACCCGCAACTACGCGGGCACCGCCGACGGCGCGCTCGTCGGCTACCTCAGGACCGAGGTCAAGGACACCGACCCGCGGCGCGTCACCGGGCAGCTCCTCGTCCACCCCGCCCACCGCCGCCGCGGCCACGGCACCGCCCTCCTCGACTTCGCCCTCGACCGCTGCCGCGCGGAGGGACGCGACACCCTGGCGCTCAGCACCATCACCGCCGTAGAAGGCGGCCCCGCCCGCGACGACGCCGGCGCGCGGTTCCTCGAACGGCACGGCTTCGCCGTCGCCCTCAACCTCATCCGCCGCCGCGTCCCCGTCGCCCCCGCCGAATCCGAGCCGGGACTCTGGGACGAAGCGCTCGCCGTGTCCGCCGACTACGAGCTGCGCGGCTGGACCGGACCCGTCCCCGACGAGCTCCTGATCCCCATGTGCCGCATGGACTCCATGGTCCTCCGCGAGGTACCGATGGGCGGTCTCGGCATGGCGCCCGAACAGGTCGACACCGCGCGGCTGCGTGCCAAGGAGGCCGCCACCGCCGCCCACCGCAAGACCGGCGTGAACACCGTCGCCGTCCACAAAGGCACCGGCGACGTCGCCGCCCACACCCGCGTCGACGTCTACGACGACCCGGCGGCCGCACACGGCCACGTCCTCATCACGATCGTCGACCCCGCCCACCGCGGCCACCGCCTCGGCCTGCTCGTCAAACTCGCGAACCTCCGCCAGCTTCGTGAGGAGTTCCCGCAGGTCGCGGAGTTGTGGACCGCCAACGCCGACGTCAACGCGCCCATGATCGCCATCAACGAGCGGCTCGGCTACCGCCCCGTCGAGCACACCCCGATCTATCAGCGCCGCATCGACCGCTGACGGCCCGCCTCGCCGGTCGGCGTGGCGGAAACCGTAATTCGATTGCCCCAGGTCGCCACCGATGTCCACACTGACGACATGGAAATCATCGAACTCGACCCCGCGGACGGCGATCTCGTCTCCGGCGCCTTCGACGTCATGCGCGCCACCCACGCGGCCGACCACCCCGAGAACCCCGCCCCCCACCGGGCCAGCTTCGTCGCCGGCCTCAGCTACCCGCCGCCGGACGAGGACGAGGCCCACTTCGTCGCCGTCGCCGACGGCCAGGTCGTCGCCGTCCTGGGCATCGGCCTGCCGAACCGCGCCAACCTGCATTTCGGCTGGGCCTGGATCAACGTCCATCCCGACCACCGCCGCCAGGGCATCGGCTCGGCGCTGGTGGACCACTTCATCGCGTACGCGCGCGAGCGCGGCCGCACCGAACTCACCCTCGACACGCACCTGACCTGGGAAGACGGTGTGGAGCGGTCCAAGGCCGGGCAGTTGTTCGCCGAGAAGCACGGGTTCAAACTCGCGCTGCAGTGGATCAACCGCCGCTGCGCGGTCGACGCCCTCGACGCTGACACGGAGCAGGCCCTCCTGGAGAAGGCCCAGGCGGCAGCCGGCGACGACTACGAGATCATCTCGTGGATCGGGCGCACCCCCGAGGAGCTCGTCGAGACGATGGCGCGCATCGACTCCACGATCCTCGCGGAGGTCCCGCTCGGCGAACTCGAGCTCGAACCCGAGACCATCGACGCCGAACTGAAGAACGCCAGGTCCGACCGCAACGAGGCCATGGGCCTCAAGCTCGTCCAGACCGTCGCCCGCTACCGCGGCACCGGCGAGGTCGTCGCCAACACGTGCGTCTTCATCCACGACGACGGCGAGTTCCCGGACGCCTACCAGGGCATCACGATCGTGGACAAGGACCACCGCGGCCACCGCCTCGGCCTGCTCCTCAAGATCGTGAACCTGCGGCTCGTGCGCGAGAACTTCCCGCACATCCGCGCCATCTGGACGGACAACGCCGACGTCAACGCCCCTATGATCGACATCAACGTCACCCTCGGGTACGAGATCGTCGACGCCGGCGGCGAGTTCCAGCGCAAGTTCCAGGACTGAACCGCGAGGCCGCACCGGAAACGGATACGGCCTCGAAATGGTGTCTCTAGGCACAAGCCGGCCGTGGAGGTGGCGTCCCTCCTCCGCGGTCGGCTATTGTTCTTAGCTGGCCCTCTTAGTGGCCCGATCAGGCGCGTCCCGCCCCATCACCGTCGGCTCATGGTGAACCAAATCTCCGCGGAACGTGCGTCACTTACGAAGTCGTTCTCGCGGAAGGCGAACCATGACCCTTGACAAAACTGTGCCGGATGCTGCCATGAGTGAATCCGACATGGCACTCGAAACTCCTGAAACCCCCGTAACCACCGACGCGCAGGCCGTCGCCGCCGAGGCCCCGGCCGCCGTCGACAGCACCGTCGAAGACACGGTCGAGACCACCGCGGCCCCCGCGGCCGAGTCCACCGAAGCCGTTGCGGCCGAAGCGGAGATCCCCGCGGACTTCACGGTCGAGGCCGACGAGGTCCCGGCCTACACCGGCCCGTCCTTCGACGAGCTCGGCCTGCCCGAGAAGATCACCGCCGCGCTGGCCGAGCAGGGCATCATCACGCCCTTCCCGATCCAGGCCGCGACGATTCCGGACGCCATCGCCGGGCGCGACATCCTCGGCCGCGGCCAGACCGGTTCGGGCAAGACCCTGGCCTTCGGCCTGCCGACCCTGGCGCGCCTCGCCGCCGGCGGCCGCACCAAGGCCAAGCGCCCCCGCGCGATCATCCTGACTCCGACCCGCGAACTGGCCATCCAGGTCGCCGAGTCGCTGCAGACCTTCGGCGACGCCGTCGGCATCGACATGAAGGTCGTCTGCGGCGGCACTGCGTTCAACCGCCAGATCGACGCGCTCCGCGCCGGGGTCGACATGCTCGTCGCCACCCCGGGCCGCCTGCGCGACCTCATCCGCCGCGGCGAGTGCTCGCTCGAGGACGTCGAGCTGGCGATCCTCGACGAGGCCGACCAGATGGCCGACATGGGCTTCCTGCCCGAGGTCGAAGAGCTGTTCGACCAGCTGCCGACCGGGGGCCAGCGCATGCTGTTCTCGGCCACGCTGGAAGAGGAGATCGACGTCCTCGTCCGCAAGTACCTGTCCGAGCCCGTCGTCCACTCGGTCGACCCGCCGGCCGGTTCGGTCACCACCATGACCCACCACCTGATGCTCATCGGCCCGCGCGACAAGGCCACGATGACCGCCGCCGTCGCGTCCCGCCCGGGCCTGACGATGGTGTTCGTCCGCACCCAGCTCGCCGTCGACCGCATCGCCGAGGAGCTACGCGAGGCCGGCGTCAACGCCGAGGGCCTGCACGGCGGCATGTCGCAGCAGGACCGCTCGAAGGTCCTCGACCGCTTCAAGAACGGGCGCCTGGACGCGCTGGTCTGCACGGACGTCGCGGCCCGCGGCATCCACGTGGACGGCGTCGACATGGTCCTCCACGTCGACCCGCCCAAGACCCACAAGGACTACCTGCACCGCGCCGGCCGCACGGCCCGCGCCGGGCAGTCGGGCCACGTGGCGACCCTGGTGCTGCCGCACCAGAACCGCAGCATGTTCAGCCTCATCGAGCGCGCCGGCGTCGAGGCCCAGCGCCACTACGTCAACGACAACTTCGACGCCGAGCTCACCAAGCTCATGGGCGCCCGGAACTTCACCGACCTGCGCGCGGTCTCGGCCGAGCACCAGGCCGCCCGCAGCGACGAGGAGATCAAGCGCCTCGAGCGCCAGATCGAGCGCCTGAAGGAGGACGCCGAGGGCCTGCGCACCGAGGCCGCCCGTCTGCGCGAGCAGGCCGAGCGCGAGATCGTCGAAGGCCCGTCCAAGCGCCGTGACGACCGCGGCCCGCGCCGCGAGCGTGACGACCGCGGTGGCGGCGAGCGTCGTGGCGGCGGCTATCGCGGCCAGGGCGGCGACCGTGGCGGTTACCGCGGCAACCGCGAGGGCGGGGACCGTGGCGGCTACCGCGGGAACCGTGAAGGCGGGGACCGTGGCGGCTACCGGGGCAACCGCGAAGGCGGCGACCGCGGTGGGTACCGCGGCAACCGCGAGGGCGGCTACCAGGGCAACCGCGAGGGCGGCTACCAGGGCAACCGTGACGGCGGCCGGGGTGGCTACGGCGACCGCGACAACCGCGGCGGCGGCTACGGCGGCGGCGAGCGCCGCAGCTACGGCGACCGCGACAACCGCGGTGGCGGCTTCCGCAGCGACAGCCGCAGCGGTGGCTTCAGCGGCGAGCGTCGCAGCTACGGCGACCGTGACAACCGCGGTGGCGGCTTCCGCGGCGACGACCGCGGCAACCGCGGTGGTTTCCGCGGCGACGACCGCGGCGAGCGCGGCGGCTTCCGCGGCGACCGCGAACGCCGAGACCGCTGGTAAGCACTGACCGACCGAAGCGGCCCTGAGGAACCCAGTTCCCCAGGGCCGCTTCGCATTTCCGCCCGACCTTCCAATCGCCCCCGCCCGACGCCCACGCCTCCGCCACGGCCCGATGTCGCACCCGGAGCTCACACTCGGCAATCGGGGCGCTCCGCCCCGACCTCCCCGACCCCGGGGGCCGGACCCGCTACTCCGCCTGGAAACCCAGCCTCGGGCCGGCACCCTCTTCCGCCACCTTGTCCGACAGGTTGTAGATCGCGCACCGGCTGATCGAGAGGCATCCGCAGCCGATGCAGCCGTCCAGCTCCTCCTGCAGGTTCCGCAGATGCGCGATCCGCTCCTCGATCCGCCGGCTCCACTCCGTCGACAGCCGCCGCCAGTCCGCCCGGTCCGGGATGCGCCCCTCCGGGAGCCGGTCCAGCGACGCCTTGATCTCGTCCAGCGACAGCCCGATCGACTGCGCCGCCCGGATGAACGCCACCCGCCGCAGCTCCGCCCGGCGGTACCGCCGCTGATTGCCGCCCGTGCGCTCCGAATGGATGAGCTCGAGCGACTCGTAGTAGCGCAGCGCCGAGGTGCTGACCCCCGCGCGCGCGGCGAAGTCGCCGATCGACAGCATCGTCCCCGGATCATGCGAAACCATTGTGTCCCTGCCCACTCCAGTCTTTACTTCAAGTCGACTTGAAGTTACATGATGCTCTCCATGGACACCACCTTCGAACAGGTACGGGAACTGGCACTGCGCTCCGTGACCGACGTGCGCTACCCGATCGTCAAGACCTACACCCTCGACGCCCTCTGGGTCCTCTACGACCGCGTCCTCCGCGTCGACCCGAACCGCCCCGACGACCCCGACCGCGACCGCTTCCTCCTCTCGAAGGGCCACGGCCCCAGCGCCTTCTACGCGGTCCTTGCCGCCAAGGGCTTCTTCCCCGCCGCCTGGCTCGACGGCATCGCCACCCTCGAGTCCCGCCTCGGCTCCCACCCCGACGCGACCCTCATCCCCGGCGTCGAGATGTCCGCCGGCTCCCTCGGCCACGGCCTCCCGCTCGCCGTCGGCACCGCCCACGGCCTCCGCGCCACCGGCCGCACCGGCTCCCGCGTCTTCGTCCTCGTCGGCGACGCCGAACTCGACGAAGGCTCCAACCACGAGGCCATCGCCTACGCCGGCGCCCTCGGCCTCGCCAACCTCGACGTCATCGTCGCCGACAACGACTCGGCCTCCCACGGCTGGCCCGGCGGCATCGCCTCCCGCTTCGAGGTGAACGGCTGGAGCGCCGCCACCGTCGACGCCACCGACCACGAGGCCCTGTACCGCTCCTTCACCACCGCCCACCCCGACCGGCCGCACGTCACGGTCGCCGCCTACCGCCCCTGAAACGGAGAAGACCGATGGTGTACCAAGCCGACCCGCTCGAAGACGACCTGCAGCCCCTGACCATGCGCGACGCCTGGGCCGCGCACCTCTCCGACCTCGTCGACGCCGACCCGCGCCTCGCCGTGGTCCTCGCCGACATCTCCAGTGACATGTTCACCGACGCGATGAAGGCCCACCCCGACCGCGTCATCAACGTCGGCATCCGCGAGCAGCTGCTCATCGGCGCCGCCGGGGGGCTGGCGCTGGCCGGGATGCGCCCCGTGGCCCACACCTACGCGCCGTTCCTCATCGAGCGGGCGTTCGAGCAGGTGAAGCTCGACTTCGAGCACCAGGGGACGAGCGGCGTCCTGGTGACCGTGGGCGCCTCGTACGACTGGGCCGAGGGCAGCTTCACCCATTTCAGCCCGCGCGACGTGGCACTGTTCGACACGCTCCCGGGCTGGCGGGTGTTCGTCCCCGGCCACGCCGCCGAGGTGCCGCCGCTCCTCGACCGCGCGGTGCAAGCCGAAGACGGCGTCTACATCCGCCTTTCCCTGCGGCACAACGAGAACCCGTACGCGGTGCCGGACGGCAAGCTGCTGGTTCTGCGGGAAGGCAAGCGCGCCACCGTGGCCGTCGTCGGCCCGCTGCTCGACAACGTGCTGGAGGCGACGGCCGACCTCGACGTGACCGTGGCCTACACGAACACGCCGCGCCCGCTCGACACCGCGGGCCTGCGCGAGCTGGCCGCCGAGACCGGTGACGCGATCGTCGTGGTCGAGCCGTATCTCGAAGGCACCTCGGCGTGGCTGGTCTCGCGCGCGTACGAGGACCGGCCGCACCGGCTGCTGTCGCTCGGCGTGGGCCGCGAGGAGCTGCGCCGCTACGGGACCGCCGCCGAGCACGAGCGCCTGCACGGCCTCGACGCGGAGGGCATCCGCGCCCGCGTGCGCGCGTTCCTGGCCTGAACGACCGGAGCCTCCGAGCGGGCACCGCTCGGAGGCTCCGGTTCGTCGCGTCCCTACGCCATGCTCCCGGCGCGGGCCGGTTCGTCGCTCTCCTTCTTGTCGCCGACGTTGTTGAGCCACAGCGAGTCCAGCGCGAGCGCGCCGCCGCCGGAGAACCCGATGGCGATCGAGAGCGCGGCCAGCAGGAGCACGTACTCGTAGCCGCCCTCTTGCGAGAAGAAGGCGCCGTTGAGCGGGTGCACGAAGTACATCGCGCCGAGCATGACCCCGGCGAGCGCGAGCCCCGCGAGCGGTAGGAGCGCTCCCAAAATAAGCATCGCGCCGCCGATGATCTCGGCGCCCACGGTGAAGTACGCCGCCAGCGTGGGTGCCGGGATGCCCAAGCTGTCGAAGCCTTGCACTGTGGCGTCCATGCCGTTGGTGTTGAACTTCTGCCATCCGTGCGCGATGAAGACGACGCCGAGCACGACGCGTCCGATGAGGAGCCCGATCGGCTGGAGTCGGGTGATCATTCTTGCCTCCTAAAGGGGGTGTCGAGTCGCGTCGGGCCTGAGAGAGGCGTCTGGCGGTGGTCGGTGAGGACGGTCCAGCGGAGGAGCGGCGCGACTTCCGTTGATAATTCAACTAAAGGAGGAGTTTAGCAAAATGTAATGATCAATGTAAATGTATGCATGCTAGGAATACTGCGCGCGATTTGCGTCGTGGCGACGCAGTGACAAACGTCCGGAAGACGGGCACAATGCCCCCTCCGGCTCCGCGCGCTCGCCTAGTGGCGGCGCACGGCCTCTTCCACGAGCCTGAGGATGCGCGTGATGTCGAGGTCGTCGCGGCCCGTCGCCAGGTAGCGCACCAGGCCGTCGTACATCAGCTGCAGGAACCCCGCCAGGACCTCGATGTCGACGTCCGTGCGCAGCACCCCGATCTCGCGCTGGTGCTCCAGCCGCTCCCGGCTCGCCTCGGCGATCGCCTCGCGCCGCCGGCCCCAGGCCTCGGCGAACTCCGGGTCGGTGCGCAGGCGCCGCGCCACCTCCAGCTGCGTCCCGAGCCAGCCCGCGGTCTCGGGCTTGTCCGCGCCAGTCGTCAGGTCCTGCATGACGCCCACCAGGCCCCGCTCGGCCACGGTCGCCGCCATCTCCGCCGCGTCGACGGACGCCACCGCGAGGAACAGCGCGTCCTTGTCGCGGAAGTGGTGGAAGATCGCCCCGCGGGAGAGCTCCGTCGCCTCCTCGAGCCGCCGCACCGTCGCACCCTCGTATCCGAACTTGGCGAAGCACGAGCGGGCGCCGTCCAGGATCTGCTGGCGGCGGGAGTCGAGGTGTTCTTGGCTGACGCGAGGCACCCGGCAATCTTGCCACCTGCGCTTGGCCCCGGCCCAAAGAGTCGCCTACGGTTGTCCCAGTGGAACGGCGGGAACGACGCACCGGACGGTGCGGGAAGCGGGGGAGCGGCGCATGAAACTGAGCGACTTCTGGGACCGGATGGACGAGACCTTCGGCGCCTCGTACGCCCGGTCGGTGGCCTCCGACCTCTCCCTCGGCCAGCTCGGCGGCCGCACCATCGACCAGGCGCTCGCCGAGGGCGAGAACGCCAAGGCCGTGTGGATGGCCGTCTGCCGCGCCTGGCCCGAGCGGATCCCCTCGCGCCTGGTGCGCTGACCCCTACATCGGGACCTGAGGAATGCCCGTCTCTGCGAGTTGGGCCCTGTTCGAACAAGCCGTTGTCCTAGGTTGTCGGTGGGGGCGACTACCGTATTCACCATGGCTAAGCAGACAGGAACCAGGGGAGGCGGGATGAACTCCGCTCAGGACAAGTCCAAGGCGCTCGATCTCGCCTTGGCGCAGATTGACAAGCAGTTCGGCAAGGGCTCAGTGATGCGGCTGGGCGAGAAGCCGAAGCAGAACGTCAAGACCATCTCGACCGGCTCGATCGCGCTCGACGTGGCGCTCGGCGTCGGCGGCCTGCCGCAGGGCCGCATCATCGAGATCTACGGGCCGGAGTCCAGCGGTAAGACCACCATCGCGCTGCACGCCATGGCGAACGTGCAGGCCGAGGGCGGGGTCGCGGCGATGATCGACGCCGAGCACGCGCTCGACCCGATCTACGCCGAGAAGCTCGGCGTCAACGTCGACGACCTCCTCGTCAGCCAGCCGGACACCGGCGAGCAGGCCCTGGAGATCGCCGACATGCTGGTCCGCTCCGGCGCCGTCGACCTCATCGTCATCGACTCGGTGGCCGCGCTCGTGCCGCGCGCCGAGATCGAGGGCGAGATGGGCGACTCGCACGTGGGCCTCCAGGCCCGGCTCATGAGCCAGGCCCTGCGCAAGATCACCGGTGGCCTGAACACCACCGGCACCACGATGATCTTCATCAACCAGCTGCGCGAGAAGATCGGCGTCATGTTCGGCTCGCCCGAGACCACCGCCGGCGGCAAGGCGCTCAAGTTCTACGCCTCGGTGCGCCTCGACATCCGCCGGATCGAGACGCTGAAGGACGGCGGCGAGGCCGTCGGCAACCGCACCCGCGTCAAGGTCGTCAAGAACAAGGTCGGCTCGCCCTTCCGCCAGGCCGAGTTCGACATCCTCTACGGGCACGGCGTGTCCAAGGAGGGCTCGCTCATCGACATGGGCGTCGAGCACGGCATCGTGAAGAAGTCGGGCGCCTGGTACACGTACGAGGGCGACCAGCTCGGCCAGGGCAAGGAGAAGGCCCGGACCAACCTCAAGGAGAACCCGGACCTGGCCCTGGAGATCGAGAAGAAGATCAAGGAGAAGCTGGGCGTCGACGCCGCCGCGGCCGACGCCCCGATCGAGGACGAGATTGAAGAACCCCCGGTCGACTTCTAAGCCGAACGATCCCGAGGCGGCCCGGCAGTACTGCCTCCAACTGCTGTCGGGCCGGCCCCGCACGCGCTCCGAGCTCGGGGACTCGATGCGCCGCAAGGGCTTCGAGGAGGAGGTCGTCACCGAGATCCTGCAGCGGTACGCCGAGGTCGGCCTCATCGACGACGCGGTGTTCGCCCGCGCCTGGGTCGAGTCGCGCCACCGCAGCCGGGGCCTGTCGAAGCGGAGCCTCGCGGGGGAACTGCGCCGCAAAGGCGTCGACCCCGACTTCGTGGACGCGGCGGTCGAGCAGGTCAGCGACGACGACGAGCGCGAGGCCGCCCTCGAGCTGGCCCGGCGCCGCTACCGGTCCCTCGCGGGCCAGAGCGACGACGCCGTCCTCCGCAAACTCGTCGGCATGCTCGCGCGCAAAGGCTACGGCTCCGGCATCGCCATCCCGGTCGTCAAGCAGGTCCTCGCCGAGGCCGAGAGCGACGCCGCCGAGCTCCTCGACGAGGACGCCCACTTCGAGTAGCCCCGGGTCTCACGAGGCGGGGTTAGGCTCGTGAAGTGCGGGCCGTCCCGGCCGTGACCTGTGGGGTCCGACGTGCGCGGGGCGTTCCATCATCCGGAATACGGCAGGTCGGTAAGGAGCCGTTAACGCGTTCGACATACGATGGGCCGCGACGACGCAGCGCCGCGCCCGGTCCTCCGTCTCTCCTTACCTTTGCGAGGTATCCATGACCGAACCGAAACCCGTCGTGGTCATTGCCGACCCACTCGCGCCCGCCGCGGTCGAAGTCCTCTCCGGCGACTTCGACGTCCGGGAGATCGACGGTACGAACGTGGAGTCCCTCCACGCCGCGCTGGTCGAGGCCGATGCCGTGATCGTCCGCTCCGCCACCACCATCAACGCCGCGGCGCTCGAGCACGCGCCGAAGCTGAAGGTCATCGCCCGCGCGGGCGTCGGGCTCGACAACGTCGACCTGCCCGCCGCCACCGAACGCGGCGTCATGGTCGTCAACGCGCCGACCTCCAACATCGTCTCCGCCGCCGAGCAGGCCATCACGCTGCTGCTCGCCAGCGCGCGCCACATCGCCCGCGCCGACGCCTCGCTGCGCGCCGGGCGCTGGGACCGCAAGAAGTTCACCGGCGTCGAGATCCAGGGCAAGACCCTCGGCGTCATCGGCTTCGGCAAGATCGGGCAGCTCGTCACCACCCGCATGCAGGCCTTCGACATGGACGTCGTCGCCTACGACCCGTACGCCCAGCCCGCGATCGCCGCGAAGCTCGGCGTCAAGCTCGTCGACCTCGACACGCTGCTGGCCGCCTCGGACTTCATCACGATCCACCTGCCGAAGACCCCCGAGACCGTCGGGATCCTCGGCGAGGACGCGTTCAACAAGGTCAAGCCGGGCGTGCGGATCGTCAACGCCGCCCGCGGCGGGCTCATCGACGAAGAGGCGCTGGCCGCCGCGCTACAGGACGGCCGCGTCGCCGCCGCCGGCCTCGACGTGTTCGTCAAGGAGCCGTGCACCGACTCGCCGCTGTTCGCGCTCGACAACGTGGTCGCGGCCCCGCACCTGGGCGCCTCGACCCGCGAGGCGCAGGACAACGCCGGCCTCGCGGTCGCCAAGAGCGTGCGCCTCGCCCTCTCCGGCGAGTTCGTGCCTGACGCCGCGAACGTGCAGGCCGGAGGCGTCGTCCACGAGGACGTGCGCCCGCTGCTGCCGCTCGCCGAGCGCCTGGGCCGCACCTTCAACGCGCTGACCGGCGCCCCGGTCCAGTCGCTCACGGTCGAGGTCCGCGGCGACGTCGTCGACCACGACGTGACCGTGCTCCAGCTCGCGGCCACCAAGGGCCTGTTCGTGGACGTGGCCGACTCGGTCACCTACGTGAACGCGCCGCTCGTGGCCGACCAGCGCGGCGTCGAGGTCGGCCTGTTCGCGACCAAGGAGTCCCCGGAGTACCAGACGCTGCTGACGCTGCGCGGCGCGCTCGTCGACGGCCGCAGCCTCACGGTCTCGGGCACGATCAGCCCCGGCCCGCACGGCGGCCTGCGCCTGACCGAGATCGACGGGTTCGAGCTCGACATCGACCTGGACGGCTCGCTGCTGTTCCTGCGCTACACCGACCGTCCCGGCGTCGTCGGCCTCATCGGCGGCGCGCTCGGCGACCTGGGCATCAACATCGCCGCGATGCAGGTGGCCCGCAAGGCCGCCGGCGGCGAGGCGGTCATGGCGATGGCGCTCGACGCGCCGGTGCCCGCCGAGGTGCTGGGCCGCATCAAGGAAGCGGTCGGCGCGAGCGGCGTCAAGTCGGTGACCCTGCAGGACTAGTGCCCCGTCCGGGGACGCCGATCACGGTGTTCCCCGGACCGGTTCCACCTGCTGAGAGTCGTTCGTCGGAATGCGGGACGGGTGCGTTAAGGTGAACGCATTCGCCCGCATTCCGCGTTCCACCCCGGCGGTACAGCCCCGGGAGGGGACGGGCCGGTCGCAGACCGGAAGCGGCGCACCAGTTCGCGTCAGCGACTGAGGACGAAACCAGAGAGGCAGCATGAGCAGGATCGCGGTCATCCCGGGCGACGGGATCGGGCAAGAGGTCATCGCCGAGGCGCAGAAGGTGCTCGCCGTGGCCCTTCCCGGCTACGAGTCGACCGAGTACGACCTGGGCGCCCGCCTGTACAACCGCACCGGTGAGATCCTTCCCGAGAGCGTCCTGTCCGAACTGGACGAGCACGACGCGATCCTCCTGGGCGCCATCGGCGACCCGTCGGTCCCGCCGGGCGTCCTCGAGCGCGGCCTGCTGCTCAAGCTCCGCTTCGAGTTCGACCAGTACGTGAACCTGCGCCCGAGCCGCCTCTACCCGGGCGCGGCCACCCCGCTGGCCGACGTGAAGCCCGGCGACATCGACTTCGTGGTCGTCCGCGAGGGCACCGAAGGCCTGTACACCGGCGCCGGGGGCAACCTCCACACCGGTTCGGTCGCGGAGATCGCCACCGAGGAGTCCCTGAACACCCGCTACGGCACCGAGCGGGTCATCCGCGACGCGTTCGAGCGCGCCAAGCGCCGCCGCGGCCACCTGACCCTGGTCCACAAGACCAACGTGCTCGTGCACGCCGGCGGTCTCTGGAAGCGCACCTTCGACGAGGTCGCCGCCGAGTACCCGGACGTGACCACCGAGTACCAGCACGTCGACGCCGCCGCCATGTTCCTGGTGAACCGGCCGCACACGTTCGACGTCATCGTCACCGACAACCTGTTCGGCGACATCCTCACCGACATCGCGGCGGCGGTGACCGGCGGCATCGGCCTGGCCGCGACCGGCTCGATCAACCCCGACCACACGCACCCGTCGACGTTCGAGCCCGTGCACGGCTCGGCCCCCGACATCGCCGGGCAGGGCATCGCCGACCCGGTCGCCGCGATCTCCTCGACCGCGCTCCTGCTGGAGCACCTGGGCCGCAGCGACGCCGCGGCCGCGGTGAACGCCGCGGTCGAGCGGGAGCTGGCCGGCCGCGACTCCGGCACCAAGATCCGCACCGGCGAGGTAGGCGACCGAGTAGCCGCCGACGTCGCCGGACAGCTCAGCTAACACCCAAGCAGCTTCGACGCCCGGCGGGCCATCGCTCTGACAAGAGCGCGTTCGCCGGGCGTTTTCCGTGTCAAAGCCGACCGGGCCGCGCGCCGCCCGTCCACCTGAACGAGCGGTAAGTTAGGCATCAGGACCAGATACAGCCGCACACCCGAGCCATTTGCATTTGAAGGACAGATCCATGACCAGCGACGGTCTTCCCGACCTGCGGCACGAGCCGCACCCGAACCCGACCCCGGCCGCGGAGCGCGACGCGCTCATCGCCGACCCCGTGTTCGGCACCGTGTTCACCGACCACATGTTCCAGATGACCTGGACCGAGGGGCGCGGCTGGCACAGCGCCACGATCAAGCCGTACGGGCCGCTCACGCTCTCCCCGGCCGCGGCGGTCCTCCACTACGCCCAGGAGATCTTCGAGGGCCTCAAGGCCTACCGCTACCCCGACGGGGGCATCGGCCTGTTCCGCGCCGAGGCCAACGCGCACCGCCTCAACCTCTCGGCGCAGCGCATGGCCATGCCGAAGCTGCCCGAGGAGTGGTTCCTCGCCTCGATCCGCGAGCTCCTCGCCGTCGACGGCGAATGGGTGCCCAGCCAGGAGGAGTCCAGCCTCTACCTGCGCCCGTACATGTTCGCCTCGGAGGCGTTCCTCGGCGTGCGCCCCGCCAAGGAGTTCACGTACCTGGTCATCGCCTCCCCGGCGGCCGCCTACTTCAAGAACGGCCCCAAGCCGCTCAACCTGTGGGTCTCCGAGGAGTTCAACCGGGCCGGGCCCGGCGGCACCGGCGCGGCCAAGTGCGGCGGCAACTACGCCGCGAGCCTGCTCCCGCAGGCCGAGGCCATCGAGCACGGCTGCGACCAGGTGGTCTTCCTCGACGCGGTCAAGTACGAGAACGTGGACGAGCTCGGCGGCATGAACCTTTTCTTCGTCTACGAGAACGAGCGCGTCCTGTACACGCCGAAGCTCGGCACGATCCTTCCCGGCATCACCCGCGACGCGATCTTCACGCTCGCGACCGAGCTGGGCTGGGAGGTCCGCGAGACCGACTACTCGCTCGCCCGCTGGCGCGAGGACGCCGAGAGCGGCGTCCTCTCCGAGGCCTTCGCGTGCGGCACCGCCGCCGTGATCACCCCGGTCGGCACCGTCAAGGGCCGCAGCGGCGAGTTCAAGGTCAACGGCGGCGAGGCCGGCAAGTTCACCATGCAGCTGCGCCAGACCATCCTCGACCTCCAGCACGGCCGCACCGAGGACACCCACGGCTGGACCACCAAGGTCGTCTAGCGGACGCACCCCGTTCCGCGACAGGGAGGTTCGTCCCTCGGTCGCGGCATTCGGGACCAATCCCCGTCCCCTTCCCGTACCTTGATATCCACGCGTGTCAAGGCTCGGGGAGGGGACTTTGGGCGACGCCACCATCCGGTTGAACCGGTTCGGAGTCGAACAGGGCCGCATGTGGCAGGCCGTGGTCGCGGCCGCGGCGATCGCGCTGCCGCTGGTGTTCTGGATCGGCATCGAACGCGCCCTGGGCGACTCGGTGCTGGACATCGACGCCGGCGAGACCCTCTACCTCCAGTCCTATCCCGTCACCGGCGCCAGCCTCGAGTTCAAGCTCCCCGGGGACGGCTGGACCTCGCCGGGCATCCACATGGCCGACCAGCGCCAGAACTTCCGCAAGGGCGCCCTCACCGTCGCCGTCGAGGTCGACACCCACGTCGAGAACCTCGAGAAGCTCCTGGCCCGCCGCGCCGACCCGATCATCGCCGAACGCGGCTACGCCTACAACAACGAGCGCCCCTACGCCAACGCCGCGTCCGGCCTCTCCGGGTTCCGCGCCGACATCGTCGGCCCCGACACCGCCGGATCGATCACGGTCGTCGGCGAGGACGGCGGCGCGGCCGCGATCCTCATCCTCCTCGCGCCCGGCGACGACCCGAACAGCGCCACGTTCGACCCCGACCCCTTCATCGACGCGTTCGAACTGGAGGGGAAGTGAACGCCGTCCGCACCGAACGCGTCGTCGTCGAGAGCCAGGGCGCGTTCATCCGCATCCGGCGCCCCGCCTACTGGCTGTTCGTCGCGTGCCTCGTCTACGGCCTGCTCGCGCTCGGCCGCGTCCTCGCCCCCGACTACGGCGACATCGCGACCGCCCTGTGGGCCTCGATCGGCGTGAACGCGGTCCTCGCGTATTTCTTCCTCGACATCCTCGCCCGCCTCGACCTGTTCGAGCGCGAACCTCCCACGGTGCGCGCCGCCGCGATGTGCTGGGGCGGCCTCGCCGCGGTCGCGTTCGCCATGTTCGCCAACGACGCCGCGCTGGTCGTCCTCGCCGAGTTCACCGACGCGCAGTGGGCCCGGACCTGGGGGCCGCCCATCGCGGGCCCGCTCAACGAGGAGTGGCTCAAGGCCATGGGCGTGGTCATGCTCGTCCTCATCGTGCGCGAGCACTTCGACCGCTCCATCGACGGCCTCATCTACGGAGCGCTCGTGGGACTCGGCTTCCAGGTCGTCGAGAACCTCACGTACGCCATCAAGTACGCGGGCCTGAACCCGAACTCGGACCTGACGGGGGCGCTGACGGTGACCTTCACGCGCGTCCTCGTCGCCGGGCCATGGTCGCACCCGCTGTACACCGGCGCGGCCGGGCTCGGCATCGCGTTCTTCGTGACCCAGACCCGGCGCCGGCTCAGCACCCGCCTGGGGGTCGCGGTCGGACTGTACGCGCTGGCCCTGGGCATGCACGGCCTGTGGAACATGCCGCTGCCGTCGAGCATGCCCCCGGCGCTGGGAATTCCGCTGAGCTACGGCAAGGGCCTGATCATTCTCGGCCTGTTCTTCGTGCTCTACCATTTCGCGGCCCGCGCGGAATGGCACTGGTTCGTCACCACGATGTCCGATCAGGACGAGGCGGTGATCACCACCGACGACCTCACGGACATGCGCTCGCTGCGCAGCCGGCGCAAGGCCCGGCAGCACGCGCACAAGCAGTGGGGCAAGGACGCCTCGCACCTGCTCGGCCAGCTGCACCGGGAGCTGGTGAACCTCGCGACGCTCGTGGCCCGCGACCAGCGCCGGGGCGAGTCGGTCGAGGACGGGCCGGACGTGGCGGCCGTCAAGCGCAACATCGCGGCGATCAGGGCCGAGCTGGCCGAGGCCAAGGGGACCTGAGCCCGGGTCGTGAAGGCCCAGGGCCGCAACGGTTTCAGTCGACGGGACGCTTGTGCGGGACCGGCGCGGTCGTGTGGCGCGGGACCTGCTCGGCGCTCGCCTCAGTGGTCGGCTGGGTCGGGTCGCCGCCTGTGGGGGCGGTGCTCGTGGGCAGGGAGGCGCTCGGCGCCGGCTCCTCGGTCGTGGGCTCCGCCGTGGTGGGCTCCTCGGTGGGCGTCTCGGTCGGCCCCTGCGTGGTGGGCTCTTCCGTCGGCTCCTCGGTGGGCTCCTGCGTCGGTGTCGGCGAGCCCTCCTCGACCGGGTCGGGGCTCTCCCCGCCGTCCACCGGCACGAGTCCGGGCGCGTCGCCGAGATGCCTGCCCCCCGCCTCATGGGAAGGCGTGCTGTACGACGCCTCGGGTTCGGCGTTCTCCGTCGCGGGCGAAGGCGACTGCGAAGCCGACTCCTCGGCCGACTCCGCGTCCTGCCCGGTCGTGTCCGCGCCCAGGCCGAACCAGCCCTCGGTGATGTCCGAGCCATCGTCGGCCAGGCCCTGCAGGCCCGGCACGGGCTCGCGGAGCAGCGCCCCGGTCGCGATCATGCCGCCCGCGACCGCCACCACCGCGATCGCGCCGACCCGCCGGAAGCGCCGCGACCGGCGCAGGTCGTATCCGAGCGAACGGAACGCGCCCCTGGTCTCGCGCCCGATGGCGCCGAAGAGTCCCACTGTGTCCACCGTCCATGTCCGTGTCCTTCACTCGGATCAACGAGCGAGGGGACGGGTGGTAACCGTTGCGTCACCCGTGCGGGTGCGAATCGGCCCGTTCGGGTGAACCGGCGCCGATCGGCGCCCGGAATCCAGTGTGGACTGCTATTGAAGCGGTGCTCAGAA
This sequence comes from Glycomyces niveus, assembly GCF_017592475.1. GTDB lineage: Bacteria > Actinomycetota > Actinomycetes > Mycobacteriales > Micromonosporaceae > Glycomyces > Glycomyces niveus. Next base: position 168,975 of record NZ_JAGFNP010000011.1, read on the forward strand.
GTCCCGCTTCACGGCCCTGACCAGCAGTCCCGCGAACACCTGCAGCGCCGCCGGGTCCACGTCGGCCCGCGACTCCTCAAGCGCCGCTTCGGCCTCCGCCGCCAGCGCCGCGATCCGCTCCTCCGTGTCCGCCAGCGCCCCGGTGTCCATCAGGATCGCCCGCAGCCGCCGCACGCCGGCCTCGTCGAGCTCCGGGTTCCCCAGTCCCGCGTCCAGGGCCGCCCGCTGCGCCGCGTCGGCCGCCGCCGACGCCCGCGCGATGAGGAACGTGTGCTTGCCCTCCCGCAGGTCGTCCCCGGCGGGCTTGCCGGTCTGCGCCGGGTCGCCGAACACCCCGAGCACGTCGTCGCGCAGCTGGAACGCCTCGCCCAGCGGCAGCCCGATCGCCGAGTAGTGCGCACGGATCCGCTCCGGAGCGCCCGCCAGCGACGCCCCGATGAGCATCGGCCGCTCGATCGTGTACTTCGCGGACTTGTACCGCGCCACCTTCGCCGCCGTCGCCTCCGAGACGTCCCGCCGCACCTCCGAGAGCACGTCGAGGTACTGCCCGGCGCTCACCTCGGTGCGCATCAGGTCGAAGTCGCGGCGCGCCGCCGCGACCGCCGCGAACGGCATCCCCGCCGAGCAGAACAGCTCGTCCGACCACGCCAGGCACAGGTCGCCGAGCAGGATCGCCGCTGCCGCCCCGAACCCGCCGGGCCGTCCCGACCATCCCTCGGCTTCGTGCAGTGCCGCGAACCGCCGGTGGATCGAGGGCATGCCGCGCCGGGTGTCCGAGCCGTCGATGAGGTCGTCGTGCATGAGCGCCGACGCCTGCAGCAGCTCCAGCGACGCCGCGCACGCCACGAGCTCGTCCGAATCGGCGAGCCCCGCGCCCCGCGCGCCCCAGTACGCGAACGCCGGCCGCAGGCGCTTGCCGCCCCGCAGCACGAAGTCGCGCACCGCGTCCGCGTACGCCGCGAGGCTGTCGTCGATCCCGCAGATCACGGCGGCCTGCCGGTCCAGGAACACGGTCAGGGCGGCGTCGATGCGGTCGTTGAGCTCCACGGGTCGAACCCTAGGCTCATGCCGTTCCATCCCAACTATTGGGTGGTCGCCAGTGCAGGTCAGCACACGTGTACCCGGGCCGTTACATTTGCAGGCATGACTCTCGGAGTGCCCAGCGTGATGCCGCAGAAGACCGCCAAGATCGGTGATCTGCTGCGCTCCGGCATGCCGAAGTTCTCCTTCGAGATGTTCCCTCCCCGCGACGAGAACGCCGACACCGTCCTGTGGCGCACCATCCGCGCCCTCGAGGGCCTGAGCGCCGACTACGTCTCCGTCACCTACGGCGCGGGCGGCTCGACCAGGCAGAAGACCGTCGAGACCACGGACCGGATCAACTCCGAGACGACCCTGCTGACGATGGCCCACTGCACGGCCGTCAACCACTCGATCGCCGAGCTGCGCAACCTCATCGGCCACTTCGCCAACGTCGGGGTCCGCAACATCCTCGCCGTGCGCGGCGACCCGCCCGGGGACCCCCGCGCCGACTGGGTCCAGCACCCCGAAGGCGTCCTCCACGCCCGCGAGCTCGTCGAACTCATCAAGGAGTCCGGCGACTTCAGCGTGGGCGTCGCGGCCTTCCCCGAAGGCCACCCGCGCGACGCCGACTGGGAGACCGGCGTGCGGTACTTCGTCGAGAAGTGCCGGGCGGGCGCCGACTTCGCGATCACCCAGATCTTCTACGACGTCGAGGACTACCTGCGCCTGCGCGACGCCGTCGCCGCCGCCGGGTGCGACATCCCGATCGTCCCGGGCATCATGCCCGTCACGAACATCAAGCAGATCGAGCGGTTCGCGGTCCTCACCGGCATGACCTTCCCCGAAGCGCTCGCCGAACGCCTTCGCGCCGTCGAGGACGACCGCGACGCCATCCGCGACATCGGCGTCGAAGTCGCCACCGACATGGGCGCCCGGCTCCTCGCCGAAGGCGCCCCCGGGCTGCACTTCACCACCCTGAACCACTCGCGCTCCACACGCCGCGTCTGGGAGAACTTGCGCTCCTAGCGAGGCGAGTGTCGGCTACCCGATCGAGGGATTGCGGTCACCCCGCGAACACGTAGAGTGCTCTTCTATGTTCGATGCTGCGAATGCGCGTTTGATGCCATCTGCTACAACAACATCCATGCGTACCCGCGTGGCCCCCGACTCCCTTGTGGGCAGGGCTATCCTCTCCACCCGGTTCCCTCCCGGCGCCGTCGTCGGCGTCGGCCTCTCCGCCAGCCTCCTCATCCCGGTCTGCGTCCTCCTCGGCGGACCGATCATCCTGGTCTCCCTGCCGCTCATCGCGGTCACGGCGCTGGCGGACGCGTCGTACGCGCTGCTGGCGGCGCGCTCGACGAGCCTGTCCCGGCGGGTCCTGGTGTTCGAGCCGCTGGCCGCGCGCCTCTCGGAGGGGGCCTGGCTGCTCGCGCTGTGGTTCCTCGGCGCGCCGGGATGGAGCGTCACGCTCACGGGCGCGCTGTGCTGGATGTACGTGCTCACGCGCAACCGCGCGAGGCAGGTCGGCCTGCGCGAACTCGGCATGATCACCATGGGGGAGCGGTCGGTCCGCGAGATCGTGGTGGCCCTGGGCTTCGGCGCGGCGGGAGTGATCGCCGTCGCGGGAGGCGGCCAGTACGAGCAGTGGATCGGCGGCGCGATCACGATCGCGGTCACCGCGTGGATGCTCTTGGCGGCCCTGGGCCTGCTGCAGCTGGTGATCGTGGTGTCGACGGCGCTGCGCAACGACTGAGCAGGGGCGGGAATGATCCGAGGGGTCGTTGCGTTGTCGACGGAATGCGCTACGAAGAAATCACCGACGACCAGATCGCCGCGTTCATCGACTCCGACTCGCGGCCGCGCCAGATCCCCGAGGAGACCCGGCGGCTGCGCGACGCCGAGGAGATGCTCGCGCTCAAGGACCCGCTGGGAGCCCTGCAGTTCCTCGCGCCGCTCTTGCGCGACCACCCGGACCACCCGGACGTCATGCTCGTCGCCGCGCGCGCCTACTTCAAGTCCGCGCAGCTGAACAAGGCGCTCGAGCTCTCCGAGAAGATGGTCGAGGCCAACCCGGCGGACTTCTACGCCCGCCTGCTGCTCGGCCGCACGCTGCAGCGGCTCGGCCGCGCCGACGAGGCGCGGGGTCACCTCCGCATGATCGACGAGATCACCGAGTAGCCGCCCGGACCCGGGCGGCTTAGCGCGGCCGCCCGCGTTTGTTCGAACAACAGGTGTGCCGCAGGTGAACGTAAGGGGCCGCGAACCGTTAGGTTCGCGGCCCCTTTCGCATTGCCGCGCAACGACAGTCCTGTCGGATGCGCGACACTCCGTAGCGATTTGCTGATTTCGGGCGACGATGGGGGTTGGAAATGTCGGACCCCTGTGGTTCCATATTTCTCGAACGCAAGTTCGAACAGGTTTAGGAGGCCCACGTCATGGCAGCTTCTCGACCCGCTGTAACCCGATCCGCCTCGCCCGTGGGAACCCGCGGCGCGAGCGGCCCCCGACTGGTGCAAGCGGGCACCGTGCAGAACTCCCGTCTGCGCATCCCCGCCGACCAACTACCCAACCGGTCCCCGCTCCAGCTCCTCGCCACCGCCCGAGTCGACCTCGACGACGCCGCCGAGCGCACCCGCCCCGGCGAACGCTACGCCGAGGCCCACCTGGCCGCCCTCCGCGTGGCCGTGGCCGTCCTCGCCGTGCGGGCGGGCGACGCCACCGGACGCCGCCGGCCCGGCCGCCCGTCGAGCACCTGGGAGCTGCTGCGCGGCGTCGCCCCGGAGCTGGAGGAGTGGGCGTCGCACTTCGCCCGCACCGCCCGCAAACGGGTCCTCGCGCAGGCCGGCATCCCTGACATCGTCACCCCGGAAGAGGCCGACGCCATCGTCGCCGACGCCCGCCGCTTCCTCGACGTGGTGGTGAGACTGCTCGGCTTCAGCGCGCTCGCGCGCTGAAATAGAGGCGCAGTAGCGCGCTCGCGCTCCGACCGTGTGCACCGCCCGTCCTCGCCTCGTCAGCTCACACTGCGGTGACCTGGGTGACGTCGGCCGTGGCGGGCGGCACGGGCGGTTCGCTGCGGTGCGGGCGGTTATACGATTGCTGCTGGCACCGGGTTCTCGAGAGAATGTCATTGGCCCCGGCCCGCGGAGCGGGCCTCGGCGCGGGCGTTCCGGGCGAGCCCCGGGGTCCGTACCGGCTCCGCCGGTCAATCGACCAACCGTTTCCTTCGAGGAGTTTTGAACCCGTGTATCGGACACACCTCGCCGGCACGCTGAGTGCCGCTGACGTCGACCAGCAAGTCACCCTCGCCGGATGGGTGGCGCGTCGCCGCGATCACGGCGGGGTGGAGTTCGTTGACCTGCGCGATGCCTCGGGCGTCGTCCAGGTCGTCTTCCGCGACTCCGAGGCCGCCGAGGCGGCCCAGAAGCTCCGCAACGAGTACTGCGTCTCCGTCACCGGCACCGTCGCGCGCCGCCCCGAAGGCAACGAGAACCCCGAACTCCCCACCGGCGAGATCGAAATCAACGCGACCGTCCTCGAGGTGCTGTCCGAGTCCGCGCCGCTGCCGTTCCAGATCGACGACCACGTGGACGTCTCCGAGGACATCCGTCTGCGCCACCGCTACCTCGACCTGCGCCGCACCGGCCCGAGCCACGCGATCCGCCTGCGCTCCAAGGCGAACCACATCGCCCGCAACCTCCTGGTCGAGGACGGCTACGTCGAGATCGAGACCCCGACGCTGACCCGCTCGACCCCCGAGGGCGCCCGCGACTTCCTCGTGCCCGTGCGCCTCCAGCCCGGCACCTGGTACGCCCTACCGCAGTCCCCGCAGCTGTTCAAGCAGCTCCTCATGGTCGGCGGCTTCGAGAAGTACTTCCAGATCGCCCGCTGCTACCGCGACGAGGACTTCCGCGCCGACCGCCAGCCCGAGTTCACCCAGCTCGACATCGAGGCCTCCTTCGTCGACCAGGACGACATCATCGACCTGGGCGAGCGCGTCGTCCAGGCCCTCTGGTCCGAGCTCGCCGACCACCAGATCCAGCTGCCGATCCCGCGCATGACCTGGCACGACGCCATGGACCGCTACGGCTCGGACAAGCCCGACCTGCGCTTCGGTCAGGAGCTCGTCGAGCTCACCGACTACCTGCGCGGCACCGAGTTCCGCGTCTTCGCCGGCGCGATCGACGCGGGCGGCTACGTCGGCGCGGTCGTCATGCCCGGCGGCGCCTCGCAGACCCGCAAGGAGCTCGACGGCTGGCAGGACTGGGCCAAGGCGCGCGGCGCCAAGGGCCTCGCCTACATCACCTTCAACGCCGAGACCGGCGAGCCGAAGGGCCCCGTCGCCAAGAACCTCTCCGAGGAGCACCTGGCCGGGCTGGCGGACGCCGTCGGCGCCAAGGCCGGCGACGCCGTGTTCTTCGCGGCCGGCGCCGACCGCCGCGAGGCGCAGGAGCTGCTGGGCGCCGCCCGCCTCGAAGTCGGCAAGCGCACCGGGCTCATCGACCCCGAGGCCTGGGCCTTCTGCTGGGTCATCGACGCCCCCATGTTCGAGCCCACCGAGAACGGCGGCTGGACCGCGATCCACCACCCGTTCACCTCGCCGAACCCGCAGTGGGTCGACAAGTTCGAGACCGACCCGGCGAACGCGCTCACCTACGCGTACGACATCGTCTGCAACGGCAACGAGCTCGGCGGCGGTTCGATCCGTATCCACGACGCCAAGGTCCAGAGCCGCGTCTTCGACGTGCTCGGCCTCTCCCACGAGGAGGCCAAGGAGCAGTTCGGCTTCCTCCTCGAGGGCCTGAAGTACGGCGCGCCGCCGCACGGCGGCATCGCCCTCGGCTGGGACCGCGTCTGCGGCCTCCTCGCCAAGTCCGACTCGATCCGCGACGTCATCGCGTTCCCCAAGTCGGGCGGCGGCATGGACCCGCTGACCTCGGCTCCCACCCGCATCACCCCCGAGCAGCGCGCCGAGGCCGGCATCGACTTCGTGCCGGAGGAGGAAGCGGGTTCCGAACCGCTTGCCGGTTAGTCCTACGATGTCGTTGTGGGCGGCCCGGGTCTACGGCCCGGGCCGCCGTTCGTTCGATGCGTGCCCGGTTGCCCCTCAGCCAATTCCGACTGGCAGGAGTCCGTGAAGGCGGCGGCCGTGGTCCGCTGACGGCTGCTATATGTAACATCCGGCCGAAGCAGGAGTAAGAGGAGCGGGTTCGACGTGCAGAGCGGGACCTTGGTGGCGGGTCGCTATCGATTGGACGAGCGGCTTGCCGCAGGCGGCATGGGGGAGGTCTGGAAAGGCACCGACACCAGGCTCGGCCGCACTGTAGCGATTAAGATCCTCCATGCTGGACTGTCCAGTAACGACAAGTTCCGCGCTCGCTTCCAGCTCGAGGCCCGCGCCGTCGCGGCCCTCCAGTCGCCGGGCATCGTCGCGCTCTACGACTACGGCGAAGAGACGAACGACGACGGCGAAGTCTCCTACCTCATCATGGAACTCGTGCGCGGCCGCTCGCTAGCCGAGATCCTGCGCGACCGCGGACCGCTCCCGCCCGCCGAGGTCATGCAGATCGTCGCCGCCGCCGCCGACGCCCTCGAGACCGCCCACCGCCACGACATCATCCACCGCGACATCAAGCCCGCCAACCTCCTCGTGGATGAGGAGACCGGCGCGGCCAAGATCGTCGACTTCGGCATCTCCGCCGCCCGCGGCGCCTCCGGCCTCACCGAGACCGGCACCGTCATGGGAACGCTCGCGTACGCCTCCCCCGAGCAGCTCAACGGCGCCGAACTCACCGGCGCCAGCGACCTCTACTCGCTCGGCATCGTCGCCTACGAAATGCTCATGGGCCGCCCGCCGTTCGTCTCGGACACGCCCGTCGCGGTCATGAACGGCCACATGACCCAGGCCCCGCCCCCGCTCTCCCGCGACATCCCCGCCGGGGTCGCCCAGGTCGTGCTCCAGTCCCTGCAGAAGGACCCGCGCGCCCGCTACACCTCGGCCGCCGAGATGGCCCGCTCCGCCCGCGAAGGCCGCGTCGTCACCGGCGGCATCCCGATCTCGCCCACGACGCCGCCCGACGGCCAGCCGACCCAGTACTTCGGTTCCGACCAGACGGCGCTGATCGGTGCCGGTGTGGGCGGCGGGAACACCGCCGAGCAGCCGACCGGCCAGATGGCGCAGCAGGACGAGAAGCAGAACGCCACACCGTGGATCATCACCGCGGCCGTCGTCGCGATCCTGGTCCTCATCAGTCTGCTGATCTGGTGGAACCAATACCGCGGGGACGAACCGCAGATCACTGAGAACTCCGAGTCCCCGTCGCCTTCGCAGGTCAGCCAAGCGGAGTCGCCCTCCATGGTGGAGACCACCACCGAAGACGACGACGACGACCACTGGCAGCCGACCACCCCGGAGGAGACCTCAGAGACGCCGAGCGAAGACGCCTCGTCACCAGACACTGAGACGTCCTCACCCGACTCCGAGACTTCCTCTCCCGCCGGCGAGACGACGCCGCCCGATGAGGAAACGACGCCACCGGACGAAACCGAATCGCCGACTGTCGAAGCGAGCAATAACGCTTAGCCTCGGGACCGATGCACCGAAACGACCCCCGGGCTTGGCTCGGGGGTCGATTCATAGTTGGCGTCACCCGCCGATCGGCCGGTACCGCACCACCTTGTCTTGACCGTTGCCGTTCGAGGTGGCGACCCACAGCCAGCCGTCCGGGCCGAGTTCGACCGTCCTGATGCGACCGAGCGTGCCCTCCAGGACCGCGACCGGTTCGCCCGCTTCGCCTCCCGCGACCGGGACCGTCCACAAGCGCTGGCCGCGCAGCGCCGCGACGTACATCGTGTCGCCCACGACCTCCGCACCCGAAGGCGAGGCCTCGGCCGTGGTCCAGGTGACCAGCGGGTCGACGAACTCCGGCGCACCGCCGGTGCCTTCGACCTCGGGCCAGCCGTAGTTCGCGCCGGGTTCGGCGTAGTTCAGCTCGTCCCAGGTGTTCTGGCCGAGCTCGGAGAAGTAGAGGCCGCCGTCGGCGTCCCAGGAGAGGCCCTGCACGTTGCGGTTGCCCCAGGTGTAGACCAGGGAGTCGGGGATCGGGTTGTCCTCGGGCACGGACCCGTCTGCATTGGCGCGCAGGATCTTTCCGCCGAGGCTGTCGAGGTCTTGGGCGTTCGCGGTGTCGTTCGCGTCGCCGGTGGTGATGTAGAGCTTGCCGTCCGGACCGAAGGAGAGCCGTCCGCCGTTGTGGTTGAGCGCGGCGGGGATGCCGGTGATGATCGGCTCGGGTTCGAAGCGGTCCAAGGTGAACCGCACGACCCGGTTGTCCTCGGCGGTCGAGAGGTACGCGTACACCCACCCGTCGGTCCTGAAGGTGGGGGAGATGGCGAGGCCGAGGAGCCCGCGTTCGTCGAACTGGCCGGTGCCCCCGACGACGTCGAGGGTGCCGAGGACCACCGGGTCGGCGTCGGTGCCGATGCGCAGCACGTCGCCGGAGTTGCGTTCGGCGACGATCCCCGATCCGTCGGGGAGGAACCCGAGCCCCCACGGGATGGTGAGGCCGGTGGCGACGGTGTCGCCGGTTCGGAAGTCGAAGGCGGGGTCCTGGAGCGCCCCGGGGCCGGGGGCTTCCTGGGCCGAGGCCGTGGCCGTGCCGACGGCCAGGGCCAGGCCCGCGAGGGCCGCGCCGATGGCGGGCAGTCTGCGTCGCATCGCTGCTCCTTGTCTCTCTTGGTGCCGGGTCAGAAAGCGAAGAAAAGCTGATATAGAGGGATATCTATGAAATTGCCATCGTAGGCAGGATTTGGTCTGAATGTCCAGGCGAGAGGGTCCACCGGAATCGATCGAGAATCGTGACATTCTCACGTTCACTTATGTCGATGGTTGGAATAAGCTGGCGCCAACCCCTTGTTGGTTATCGGTCACTCAGGTGTCTACCTGTGCGATCGACTCGAGTGAAGAAGGTTGGACAGTGACGTCTAAGCGATTCATCGGAGCCCTCGTCGCCGTTGCGGCGGTGACGGTTCCGGCATCGGCGGCGATCGCCGCCCCGGCCGACGGGCCGCTGCTCTGGTACCAGTTCGACGAGACGAGCGGGAGTGTCGTCGCCGACGCCTCCGGCCACGGCCACGACGGCGTCCTCGTCGGTGGCACTTGGAACGACGGCCTCGATCTCGACGGCGTCGACGACTACGTCGACATGCCCGACAACCTCCTGGCCGGCCTCGACGCGGTCACCGTGACCGCCGAGGTGTACATCGAGCCCGAGCAGGCCAGCCCGTACTTCATCTACGGCCTCGGCAACTCCAGCGGCGACTGGGGCGACGGCTACCTCTTCACCACCGGCAACGGCTACCGGACCTCGATCTCCACCTGCCACTGGGCCTGCGAGCAGAACGCCTCGACCGGCCAGAACCTCGCGCGCGGCACCTGGAACCACCTGGCCTACACCCTCGCCGGCGGCACCGCCGTCCTCTACCTCAACGGCCAGGAAGTGGCCCGCAACGAGGGGGTCACCATCAAGCCCGGCGACATCGGCGCCGGCGTGACCACCGCCAACTACCTCGGCCGCTCCCTGTACAGCGGCGACCGCTACCTCAACGGCAAGTTCGCCGACTTCCGGATCTATGACGGCGCGCTGACCGGCGCCGAGATCGGTGCGCAGGCCGCCCACATCAGCGCCGAGAAGGCCGCCCAGGACGCCGACGCGATCGACCTCGGCGACACGAGTGCCGTCACCGCCGATCTCGACCTGCCGTCCCGTGGTGCGAACGGCTCCCAGATCACCTGGGCCTCAAGTGATCCCGAGGTCATAGGCACTGACGGGACGGTCACGCGTCCGGCCATGGACGCCGACGACGCGTCCGTCAACCTCACGGCAACCGTTATCCTCGGCTCCGTGCAAGAACAACGCGACTTCACGGCGACCGTGCTCGCCGAATACGACGACGAGGAAGCGGTCGCCCTCGACGCCGCCGCCATCGCCATCCCCAACCTCGACGACGTCCGCTCGGCGATCCACCTGCCCGCCGCAGGCGCCAACGGCTCCCAGATCACCTGGAAGTCCGACAACCGCGCCGTCATCGCCAACGACGGCCTCGTGCACCGCGCCGAGCCCGGCGGCGAGACCTACACCGTCAAGCTCAAGGCCACGGTCAAGCGCGGCAAGGAGACCGAGAAGCTCACCTTCATCGCGACCGTCCCGCCGCTGCCCGCCGAAGCCGACTACACCGGCTACTTCTTCACCTACTTCACCGGCGAGGGCACCCCCACCGGCGAGCAGGTCTACGGCGCGCTCAGCGACGGCAACGACCCGCTCAGCTTCACGGAACTGAACGACGCGCAGCCCATCCTCACCTCCGACCAGGGCGAGCAGGGCGTCCGCGACCCGTTCCTCATCCGCTCGCCCGAAGGCGACCGGTTCTTCCTCATCGCCACCGACCTCAAGATCAACGGCAACGGCGACTGGAACCGGGCCCAGCGGCACGGCAGCCTCTCCATCATGGTGTGGGAGAGCGACGACCTCGTGAACTGGAGCGAAGGCCGCCTCGTCGAGGTCTCGCCCGAGAACGCCGGCGCGACCTGGGCGCCCGAGGCCTACTGGGACCCCGAGCAGAACGCGTACGTCGTCTACTGGGCGTCGCCGCTGTTCACCACCGAGGACCACTCCGAGGGCTTCTACCACCGCATGATGTACGCGACGACCCGTGACTTCGTCAACTTCTCCGAAGCGCATGTCTGGGTCGACCAGGGCTACTCCACGATCGACTCGACCATGATCGAGGACGACGGCGTCTACTACCGCTTCACCAAGGACGAGCGCTCGAACTCGGCCTCGACCCCGTGCGGCAAGTTCATCCTCGCCGAGACCGCCTCCTCGCTCGCCGCCGACGCGGAATGGCAGTTCCTCGCCGACTGCATCGGCTCGGGCGCCATCGGCGCCGGCGAAGGCCCGCTGGTCTTCAAGTCCAACACCGAGGACAAGTGGTACCTCTTCATCGACGAGTTCGGCGGACGCGGCTACGTCCCGTTCGAGACCACCGATCTCGCCTCCGGTGAATGGACCCCGGTCGCCGAGTACGACCTGCCGTCCAGTCCGCGCCACGGCACCGTGCTTCCGATCACTGCCGCCGAGTACGAACGGCTGCAAAAGGCCTGGTAACGATTCAGTCAGGGGCGGCTTCCAGACCAGCGGGTGTGGAGGCCGTCCCTTAAGCTCTGAACCGGAACTCAGATCCCCCCGATACTCAGGAGCACCCATGTCTTCCCGTACCGCGACCCGCCTCGTCGGCGCGTTCGCCATCCCCGCCGTCGCACTCGGCCTCTCCGCCTGCGGCAGCGAAGAGAAGCCCTCAGAAGGCGCGACCACCGCAGCCGAAGAGAACGCGGCCGCCGCGCTCAGCCCCGGTGAGGCCATCCTCGCCTCCGTCGAGAACCTGAACGCCTCCTCCTACCAGATGGAGGCCTCGATGACCGTCGACGGCACCGAGTTCATGGTCATGACCGGCGCCTACGAAGGCGAGAGCTCCAAGGCCAGCGCCGACATCTTCATGAGCGCCATGATCGAGGCCTCCGGCGAGGAGGTCCCGCCGGAGATGGAGGCGATGTTCGGCGACATGCACACCGAGACCGTCGTCGTCGACGACGTCATGTACATGCAGCTCTCCGGCGGCATGTTCGACGCCATGGCCGAGAGCTACGGCGAGGACGCCTGGTTCACCATGGACCTCACCTCCGAGGACGCGATCGCCGAGGCCTACGCCCAGTACGGCGGCATGGACCTCGCGCAGCAGACCGAGCTCATCCTCACCGGCCTCACCGACGTGAAGGAGACCGGCGACGGCGTCTACACCGGCACGCTCAGCGCCGACTCCGAGGCGCTGGCGGGCCTGAGCGGCGCCGGCCTCGGCGCCGGTTCGGACGCGGGCTCCGACGCGGCCGCGATGATCGAGGGCACCGAGGTGACCGTGACGCTCGACGGCGACGGCCTGCTCAAGTCCATGACCATGGCGATGCCCGAGATCGAGGGCATGACCATGGAGATGACCAGCGAGATCACCGAGATCGGCGGGACCTACGACATCAAGGCCCCCGAGTCGACCAACCTGCACGACTTCGAGGAGTTCACCTCCGCCATGGGCGGCGGCATGTAACCTCCGCGAGCTGAACGGCCGCCGCACCGGACCCGGTGCGGCGGCCGTTTCGTTCTCGTACGCGGTGAACCTCCCGGTTCGGACGCTGATCTGCGGAGTGCTCATGCCCATGCCTTACGCTGATCGCGATATGGACGCTCCAGGTTTGTTCGACAGCACCCCGCCCGAACCGCAGGCTTCGGGGATTCTGGGCACCGGCTCGGCCTCGGGGGACGAGCCGTTGGCGGTGCGGATGCGCCCGCGCGTGCTCGACGAGCTCGTGGGGCAGGACCACCTGCTCGGCCCCGGTTCGCCGCTGCGCCAGGTGGTGGAAGGCCGTCAGCCGATGTCGGTGATCCTGTGGGGTCCGCCCGGGACGGGCAAGACCACGATCGCCCACCTTGTGGCGCAAGGCGAGCGGCGCTTCCGGGCGATGTCGGCGCTGAACTCCGGGGTGAAGGACGTGCGCGCCGCGATCGACGAGGCCCGCCGCGTCCGCCGCACGGGCGGCCCGCAGACGATCCTGTTCATCGACGAGGTGCACCGCTTCACCAAGACGCAGCAGGACTCGCTGCTCGGCGCGGTCGAGGACCGCACGATCACGCTCCTGGCCGCGACCACCGAGAACCCCTACTTCTCAGTGGTCGCCCCGCTCGTGAGCCGCTGCGTGCTCCTCTCTCTGCGTGAGCTTGACTCGACCGACATCGGCGAGCTCGTGGACCGCGCCGTCGAGGACGAGCGGGGCCTGAACCGCACGGTCACCCTGGACAAGGAGGCCCGCGACCACCTGGTGCGCACGGCCGCCGGCGACGCCCGCAAAGCGTTGACCGCCTTGGAAGCCGCGGCTTTGACCGTGGCGGGTGAGGGCGGCACCGAGATCACGGTCGCCGTGGTGGAGGCCGCGATCGACACGGCGGCGGTCCGCTACGACCGCGACGGGGACGGCCACTACGACGTCGCGAGCGCGTTCATCAAGAGCCTCCGCGGCTCGGATGTGGACGCCGCGATGCACTATCTCGCGCGGATGATCGTGGCGGGGGAGGACCCGCGGTTCATCGCCCGCCGCCTGGTCGTCTTCGCGTCCGAGGACGTGGGCATGGCCGATCCGACCGCGCTGCTGACCGCAACGGCCGCCGCGACCGCAGTGGAGCGGATCGGCCTGCCGGAGGCCCGGATCAACCTCGCGCAGGCGGTCGCGCACCTCGCGACCGCGCCGAAGTCGAACGCGGTCATCACCGCGATCGACGAGGCGATGCGCGATGTGCGCCAAGGGAAGATCGGCCCGGTCCCGGTGGACCTGCGCGACGCCCACTACGGCGGTGCGAGCAACCTGGGCCACGGCAAGGGGTACGTCTACCCGCACGCCGATCCGCGCGGTGTGGTCCCGCAGCGGTACGCGCCCGACGTGGTGGCCGGGCGGGACTACTACCGGCCGACGCGGCACGGCCGCGAGGCCGAGATCGGCGAGCGCCTGGAGAAGTTGCGCCGGATCGTGCGCAGGCCGGCCGATGGTTGAACCGCCGCGCCGCCCCGGGCGCGCGTCGGAACGCATCGCGGCGGACCTGGAGCGGTCGGGGGCGCGCATCGAGCGGCTGCGCATGACCGTGGCGGTGATCGCGGTCCTCGCGGTGCTCCTGGTCGCGGCCGTGCTGTGGCTGGGCCGGGCGTTCTCGGTCGATCCGACGCGCCGGGCGGTGGACGAGCTCGCGGTGCCGGGCTGGGCCGCGGTGAGCGTGCACGACGAGACGTACGGCTCCCGCTGGTGCCTGGGGGAGTGCCGGGTGCGGATGCGCACGTGGACTTCTGAAGGCACAGTGGACGACACGGCGAACGAGTACTGGCAGGCGGTCCTCAACGCGGGCTGGACCCCCGCCGATCCCGAGCAGTGCGTCGGCGGCCTCGGCGAGGAGGGCTGCTACGTGCGCGACGAGCTGTACCTGGAGCTGTGGGTCGTCCCGGTCGACTGCGGCGACCGCTACGAGCTGTGCGTCGGCGCCGAGGTCACGGCCGTCATCGCGCAGCAGGCGGCCCTGCCGCGCCTCGCCGCCGAACACAGTGCCGATTTACGGCTAGCAAGCTCGCCGCGGGCGCGGCGAGTCGGCGGGCTGAATCTCCCTCGCGGACTGGACTGTGGACCGACGTGCCCCGTTGCGCCGGATGTCCGGTCCCGCAAGGTAAGGTCGACACCGCGTTGCTCTTGTGCGAGAGCCCCCGGTTCGTCCGCGCCGCGCCGCCCCCGTCTCGGCGGGGCCGCTGGCCGCGCGAGGGGGGTCTCAGCGCCGATTGACGGTTCGCAAGCAGCCTCGGCGAAGCCTGCGAGCCGCGAGAGCGACGGGACCACACACTTCATCGCCGGTGTCGGACACCGGGGAATCGCGACAGGGGGAGACCGTGCCTGAGGAGACCTTGGCGGCAGGATGGACCGGGAGTGTCTGGGAGCTGGGGGTCCTGCTCGCGGGGCTCGGCTTCTTCCTCCTGTGCGTGATGCTCGCCTTCCGCCTCATCAACAAGGCCACCGCGACCCTCAACCGCGTCAACAAGACGCTCGACAAGGTCGACCACGAGATCGGCCCGATCCTGCGGAACGTCAACACCACGCTCGACAACGTCAACGGCAACCTCACGCAGGTCGAGGGCGAGCTGGAGAAGGTCGGCGCGATCACCGGGAACGCCGCGCACATCTCCTCCAACGTCGCCAACATCACCAGCCTGGTCGTCTCGGCCGTCGGCTCGCCGCTGATCAAGGCCGCCGCGTTCGGGTTCGGCCTGCGCACCGCCGTGAAGAAGCGCAACCAGGAGGTCGACGAGCAGCAGGTGCGCCGCATGGTCGAGGCCTCCCGCCAGTCCAAGCGCGAGGCCAAGCGGGCCGCGAAGTCCCGCCGGAAGTCCGCCGAATAGCCGCCGCGCGAATAATCAGGTTGAGGAGTCACCGTGTTGAAACGGATGATCTGGGTAGGCATCGGCATCGCGGTCGGCGTGATCGTGGTCCGCAAGGTCACGAAGGCGGCGGAGTCGGTCACTCCCGGCGGGGTCGCCGAGCGGGTGAGCGGCGCCGGTGCTGAAATGAAGGAATCGTTCAAAGCGTTCTGGGCGGACGTGTCGGAGGCGAAGCAGGCCAAAGAGGCCGAGCTCTTCGACGCGATCGAGCGCGGCGAGGACATCCAGCCGCTGCTCAACGACGACGAGAACGACCCGGCCGCGCCCGGCCGCCTGTACTAGACCCTTGAAGGAGGTGCCCCATGGAGACCGCTGAAATCCAACGCCGGTTTCTGAAGTTCTTCGAGTCCAACGGCCACACGGTGGTCCCCAGCGCACCGCTGCCCGCCTTCGAGGACCCGAACCTGCTGTTCGTGCCCGCGGGCATGGTCCCGTTCGTGCCCTACTTCCTGGGCCAGGCGACCCCCGAATGGAACCGCGCCACGTCGGTGCAGAAGTGCATCCGCACGCCCGACATCGACGAGGTCGGCAAGACCTCCCGCCACGGCACGTTCTTCCAGATGAACGGCAACTTCTCCTTCGGGGACTACTTCAAGGAGCAGGCGATCCGCTTCGCCTGGGACCTCACCACCGGCTCGCTCGAGTCAGGCGGCCTCGGCCTCGACGGCGACCGCATCTGGGCCACGGTCTACCTCGACGACGACGAGGCGATCGACATCTGGCACAAGCAGATCGGGCTCCCGCTCGACCGTATCGTGCGCCGCGGCCAGGCCGACAACATGTGGTCGATGGGCATCCCCGGCCCCTGCGGCCCCTGCTCCGAGCTGTACTACGACCGCGGCCCCGACTACGGGCCCGAGGGCGGCCCGGAGGTCGACGAGGACCGGTACCTCGAGTTCTGGAACCTCGTGTTCATGCAGAACCTTCGCGGCGGCGGCCCCGCCAAGGAGGGCTACGAGGTCACCGGCGACCTGCCGAAGAAGAACATCGACACCGGCATGGGCATGGAGCGCATGGCCGCGCTCCTCCAGGGCGTCGACAACATGTACGAGACCGACCAGGTCCGGCCGATCATCGACAAGGCCTCGGAGCTGACGGGCAAGCGCTACGGCGTCTCGACCTCACACACCGCCTCCGAGTCCCACCCGGACGACATCCGCTTCCGCGTCATCGGCGACCACGTGCGCTCCTCGCTGATGCTCATCGGCGACGGCGTCGTGCCCTCCAACGAGGGCCGCGGCTACGTGCTGCGCCGCCTCATGCGCCGCGCGATCCGCGCCGTGCGCCTCCTCGGCTACGACAAGCCCGCCATGCCCGAGCTGCTGCCGGTCGCCATGGAGCGCATGTCCGCCGCGTACCCGGAGCTCCGCACCGACTTCGAGCGGATCTCCTCCTACGCGTACGGCGAGGAAGAGGCGTTCCTCAAGACCCTCAAGCACGGCACCACGATCCTCGACACCGCCGTCACCGAGACCAAGTCCGAAGGCGGCAAGACCCTCTCCGGCTCCAAGGCGTTCGAGCTGCACGACACGTACGGCTTCCCGATCGACCTGACCCTGGAGATGGCCGAGGAGCAGGGCCTCTCGGTCGACCAGGAGGGCTTCCGCCAGCTCATGACCGAGCAGCGCCAGCGCGCGAAGGCGGACGCGGCGGCCCGCAAGACCGGCCACGCGGACCTGTCCGCGTACTGGCAGCTCCTCCAGGAGCAGGGCCCCACCGACTGGAAGGCCTACGAGACCCTCGACACCGAGTCGCGCGTGATCGGCGTCCTCAAGGACGGCCAGCCGATCCCGCTCGCGAAGGCCGGGGACATCGTGGAGGTCGTCCTCGACCGGACCCCGTTCTACGCCGAGTCCGGCGGCCAGCACGCCGACGCCGGCAAGCTCGTCGGCCCGAGCCTGTTCGCCGAGGTGCTCGACGTGCAGCGCCCGGTCAAGAAGCTCGTGGTCCACAAGGTCCGCGTCCTCGAAGGCGAGCTCGTGCTCGACGACAAGGTCGAGGCCTCGGTCGACCCCGAGTGGCGCCTCGGCGCCCGCCAGGCGCACTCGGGCACGCACGTGGTCCACGCGGCCCTGCGCGAGGTGCTCGGCCCGACCGCGCTCCAGTCCGGCTCGTTCAACCGCCCCGGCTACCTGCGGCTCGACTTCTCGTGGCGCGCGAAGCTCTCGGACGAGACCAAGAGCGAGATCGAAGAGGTCTCCAACCGCGCGGTCCGCGACGACCTGCCGGTCGCCGTCCAGTACATGACGCTCCCGGAGGCCAAGGACTTCGGTGCGGTCGCCCTGTTCGGCGAGACCTACGACGAGACCGTGCGCGTCGTCGAGATCGGCGGCCCCTGGTCGCGCGAGCTCTGCGGCGGCACGCACGTGTCCCGCTCGGCCCAGATCGGCCCGCTCGTCCTCACCGGCGAGTCCTCGGTCGGCTCCGGCCAGCGCCGCGTCGAGGCCGCCACCGGCATGGAGGCCTACAAGTACCTGGCCCGCGAACGCGACCTCGTCACGCAGATCGCCGAGGAGATCGGCGCCCAGCGCGGCGACGTGCTCGAGCGGGTGCGCGCGATCCTCCAGCGCACCAAGGACGCCGAGCGCGAGCTCGCGAACCTGCAGGCGAAGGCCGTCTCCGGCCGCGCCGCCGAGTTCGCGGCCGCCGCGAAGCAGGTCGGGGCCGTCAAGGTCGCGGCCGTGCAGGCGCCCGAGGGCACCAAGGGCGGCGACGTCCGCAACCTCGCGATGCAGATCCGCGGGCACCTGCCCGAGGACCAGCCCGGCGTCGCCGCGGTCGTCGCGACCGCCGGCGGCAAGGCCAGCATCGTCGTCGCGGCCAACAAGGCCGCGCAGGCGCAGCATGTCTCCGCGCAGGCGCTCGTGAAGGCCGCGCTGTCCGGCAAGGGCGGCGGCAACGACGAGGTCGCCCAGGGCGGCGGCGTCCCGGCCGATCAGGCCGCGCAGCTGCTCGCCGCCGTCACCGGCGCGATCACCGCCTAGATGGACGCAGCGTCCGGCCCCGAGCCCGCACGCTCTTCAAAGGGAGAGTGGGTGCGGGGCCGGCGTCTAGGCGTAGATCTGGGCAAGGCGCGCGTCGGGATCGCCGTGTGCGACCCGGACGGACTCCTCGCCACTCCAGTCGCGACAGTTCGTCGTGACCTCAAAACCGCTGGTGAGGACATTCCGAGCGATATCCGGGAAATCGCCGAAACGGCCCGCGAGTACGAGGTTGTCGAAATCGTCGTCGGCCTACCCGTTACTCTTTCGGGTGAGGAGGGGCCGGCCGCCGCCCACACCCGAGCCTGGGTGCAGCGGTTCGCCGAGCACGTCTCACCCGTACCGGTGACCCTGACCGATGAGCGCATGACCACCGCCGTCGCGACACGCAAGATGAACGAAGGCGGCGTGCGCGGCAGGCGGAAGCGCTCCATCGTCGACCAGGCGGCCGCGGTGGAGATCCTCCAGCAATGGTTGGACCAGCGGCGGAGGTAGAGAACAGGATGCTCGGCGATTTCCGGACCGAGGACGAGCGGACGGATGCTCCCAGGAGCCACCGCCGCAAGGACTCCGGCAAGTCCCTGATCGCGATGACCCTGGTCGTGGCCCTGTTCGCCATCATCGGCGTGGGCGGTTGGTGGGCGTACAACAACGTCATCAAGGACTACTTCATCGCCGACGACTTCTCCGGTGACGGCAACGGCACCGAGGTCACCGTGACCGTCGAGGAGGGCTGGTTCGTCTCCGACATCGCCAACCACCTCGAAGAGGTAGGCGTCGTCGCCTCCGCGAAGGCGTTCGTGAACGCCTCCGAGGACAACGACAACGCCGGCACCTCCATCCAGCCGGGCACCTACCTCATGGAGGAGGAGATGTCCGCCGCCTCCGCCCTCGACCACTTGACGAAACCCGAGAACCGGATCGTCAACGGCTTCACCGTCGTGGAGGGCAAGACCTCCTTCGAGATCTACGCCGAGCTCTCTGAGAAGTACGGCATCCCCGTCGAGGAGTTCGAAGAGGTCGCGAAGGACCCGGTGGCGCTCGGCGTCCCCGAGTACTGGTTCGAGAACTTCAAGACCGATCAGATCGTCTCCATCGAGGGCTTCCTGTTCCCCTCGACCTACGAGTTCGACGAGGGCGCGACCGCCACTGACATGCTCAAGGCCATGGTCGCCAAGTTCAACGCCGTCGTCGATGAGATCGACTTCAAGGAGAGCGCCGAAGCGCTCGACCTGGAACCGTGGATGGCCCTCCAGGTCGCCTCCATCATCCAGTCCGAATCCGGCACGCCCGAGGACGACGCGAAGATCGCCCAGGTCATGTACAACCGCCTCTACGCCGACGGCGCCGTCGACGAACTCGGCTGCAACTGCCTCGGCAGCGAGGCCATCTGGAACTACGGCCGCGAGTTCGACGGCCTCGAGCCGATCCCGTCCGCGGACATGACCGGGGACGAGATGTGGGACGAGAACAACCGCTGGGCCGCCAGCGTCCAGGAGGGCTACTTCCCGACCCCGATCGCCAGCCCCAGCCAGGCCGCGCTCGAAGGCGCCGTCAACCCCGAGGACGGCACCTGGCTGTACTTCGTGACCGCCTACAAGGACGGCCGCGCGATCTTCTCCAACACCTACACCGAGCACCAGGACGCGACCGAGATCGCCCGCGAAAACGGGATGGCCTGATGCGCGCGGCCGTCCTCGGCAAGCCCATCGAGCACTCGCTGTCCCCGGTCATCCACAACGCCGGGTACGTCGCGGCCGGGCTGCACGACTGGACCTACACTCGGCACGAATGCGACGAGCCCGCGCTCGCCCGCTTCGTCGACTCGCTCGACGAGACCTGGGCCGGTCTCTCGCTCACCATGCCGCTCAAGGAGATCGCGCTCACCGTCGCCGACGATGCCACGCCGGTCGCCGAGGCGATCGGCGCGGCCAACACGCTCGTGCTGCGCGGCGGGCGCCGCCTCGCCGACAACACGGACGCGCCCGGGATCGTGGACGCGCTGGCCGAGGTCGGGCTGACCGCGGCCGAAGAGGTCGCGATCCTCGGGGCCGGCGGTTCCGCGCGCGCCGCGCTGGCGGCCGCGCAGTCCTTGGGCGCCACCGCCGTCCAGGTCTACGCCCGCCGGCGGGAGGCGATCGCCGAGCTCGAACCGGTCGCCTCGGCGCTCGGGCTGCGGCTCGAGGCCCGCGGCTGGGAACAGGCGGCCGAGGTCGGCGGTGCCGACCTGGTCATCGCGACCGTGCCGAAGGGCGTCACGGACGGCATCCGTCCCATCTGGAAGCCCGGCGCGGTCCTGTTCGACATCCTCTACGACCCGTGGCCGACGGCGCTCGCCGCCGACGCCGAGAAGCAGGGCGTGCAGGTCCTCGACGGGCTCGCATTGCTACTCGCGCAAGCGGTGCGGCAGTGGACCCAGTTCACCGGTGTGGACGAGGCGCCGGTCACGGCGATGCGCGAGGCGCTGTACGGAGCGGTACCGTCGAGAAAGCACGCATGACCCGCATCCCCCGGAGCTGAATCGAGGCGGCATGGAGCACACCTTCATCTACGACGGCGACTGCGCGTTCTGCTCCCAGTCCGCCCGGTTCCTGGAGCGGCGCGTCCGCACCGCCGCGAAGGTCACCCCGTGGCAGTGGGCCGACCTCGAATCGCTCGGGGTCACCCAGGAAGAGGCCGAGGCGGCCGTCATCTGGGTCGAGCCGGGCCTCAAGCAGGCCGGACCGGACGCGATCGCGGTGCTGCTGCGCCGCGCCCAGTGGTACTGGAAGCCGGCCGGCTGGGCGCTCTCGCTCAAGCCCGTCTCGTGGCTCACGTGGCCGCTCTACCGGCTCATCTCCCGCAACCGCCACAAGCTGCCCGGCGGCACCGCCGCATGCTCGCTGCCGCAGGCCGAGCGGGACCGCCTCGCCGGAGCCTGATGCCTTGGCGGGGACCGATACTCGGTATGGCATACTCGCCCGGTGCCGAAAGACGTCGCCGAGCCACCGCTGACGCGCCGAGGGAAGCTCGCGCGGATCGCGGCGACCCTCGCGATGGTCCTCGCCCTCATGGCGACCTCGCTGTGGGGCGCCGACGACTTCTTCCCGTTCGCGCCGTTCAAGATGTACTCGCATGCGCACGACCCCGACGGCTGGGCGAACAGCACGAGCCTGATCCTCACCGACGCGACCGGCCGCAGCTTCCCGATCGGCGACAACGACACCGGGTTCCGCCGCGCCGAACTCGAGGGCCAGCTGAGCCGCTTCCGCGAGGACCCGACGCTCCTGGCGCTCGTCGCCGAGGCCTATGAGGACGCCCACCCGGACAGTCCCGAGATCGTCGCGGCCGAAGTGCGGATCGTCAGCTACGAGCTGCGCGACGGCGAGCGCACCGGCGCCGAGACCGTCGAGATCGCCGCCGCCTGGACCGAAGGGGACGCGCCGTGACCGGCTATGTGAACGGCTTCTTCTTCACGCCCGTGGCCCTCGGCCGGGTCGCCGCCATGCGGTTCCTCGCCGGGCTGTTCGTGTGGATCGAGTGGTGGGCGTACAAGCCGTTCATCATCCAGCACCGGTTCCTGCCCGAGGACCTGTACCAGCCGCTGCTCATCGGCCGCGTTCTGCCGATCCCCGCCCCGAACTACTGGATCGTCACCGGCACCCTCGTCGTGATGCTGGCGGCCGCGCTGCCGGTGATGTTCGGCTACCGCGCGCGCCTGTTCGGGTGGATCCTGTTCATCGCGTACTTCGAGTGGATGCTCATCTACAACTCGTACGGCAAGGTCGACCACGCGAGCTTCGGCTTCATGGTGCTCCTGCTCGTGCTGTGCACGATGCCCGAGGCCCGCTGGGGCGACCGCGAGCACGTCTCCGAGCGCGTCGGATGGGGCTTCAACCTGGTGCAGATCGCCGTCGTGTGCACCTACTTCCTCTCGACCTGGTCGAAGTTCCGCTACGGCGGCTGGGAATGGGCGAACTCGGGGGTGTTCACGTGGGCGATCATCCGGCGCGGCACCGTCTTCTCCGACTGGCTGCTCGACTTCCCGCAGCTCCTCACCGTCGCCCAGTGGGGCATGATCGCGTTCGAACTGCTCACGCCGCTCGTGCTCTTCATCTACCCGTGGAAGCGGCTGCAGTACGGGATCGTCGCGTTCTTCTACGCGTTCCACGTGGCGATCTTCGCCGCGCTCACGATCAGCTTCCTCCCGCACCTGTTCGCCATGGCCTGCTTCCTGCCCCTGGAGCGGGTCGATCCGAAGGACCTCGCCCGCCGCGCCCGCGCGAAGCTCAAGGGCCGCAAGCGGACTCCGGACGGGCGGAACCCCAGTGGGAGCGATCCGGAGCTGACCGCGACCGGCTGACGCGGCGCCGCCCCCAGTGGTACACCCGTGCCATACTCTTGCCGTGGATACTCAGTACGCGAAGGTCCGCCCCGCCGGGCGGGCCCTGCGGATCACGATCTCGATGGTCGTGCTCGCCCTCGTCACCGCCACCACCTTCTGGGGCGGGGACGACTTCTTCCCCTTCGCGCCCTTCAAGATGTACTCGTTCTCGAAGGAGCTCGACGGCTGGGCCGGCTCGACCCGCGTCGAGGCCGTCAACGAGGAGGGCGAGCGGTTCAGCCTCACCGAGGCCGCCACCGGCTTCCGCCGCGCCGAGGTCGAAGGTCAGAAGAGCCGCTTCATCGAGGACCCCTCGCTGCTCGAGTATCTCGCGCAGGCGTATGAGAACACCAACCCCGACAAGCCAGAGATCGTCACCGTCGAGATCATCGAACGCCAGTACCGGCTCGAGGACGGCCACCAGACCGGCGAGGTCGTCGAGGTCGTCGAGGCCACGTACACCCGCGAAGGGGCCGACGCATGACGCCCCTCCCTTTGGCGCAGAAAGCCACCGGCTGGTTCTTCCAGCCCGTCGCGCTCGGCCGCGTCGCCGCGATGCGCTTCCTCGCGGGAGCGTTCATCTGGGTCGACTGGTGGTGGTACATGCCGTGGATCATCGGCCACCGCCACGTCCCCGGCGAGCTCTACCAGCCGCTGTTCATCGCCCGAGTGCTGCCGGTCTTCCCGGTCCCCAACTTTGAGATCGTCGTCGGCACCCTCGTCGTGCTCCTCGCGGCCTCCGTCCCGATGATGTTCAACAAGGCCCCGCGCCTGTTCGGCTGGATCGTCGCGATCGCCTACTTCGAGTGGATGATCATCGCGATGTCCTACGGGAAGGTCGACCACGGCAAGTTCGGCTTCCTCATCCTCCTGTTCCTGCTGCCCACCATGCCGAAGGCCCGCTGGGGCGACCGCCGCAACCTCTCCGAGCACGTGGGCTGG
The DNA here is from genome assembly GCF_017592475.1 of Glycomyces niveus. GTDB lineage: Bacteria > Actinomycetota > Actinomycetes > Mycobacteriales > Micromonosporaceae > Glycomyces > Glycomyces niveus. The sequence continues at coordinate 192,357 of NZ_JAGFNP010000011.1, forward strand.
GGCTTCAACCTCGTCCAGATCGGCGTGGTCTGCACGTACTTCTTCGCGGCCTGGGCCAAAATCCGCTACGGCGGCTGGGAATGGGTCAACTCCGCGACCATGACGTGGGCGATCCTGCGGCGCGGCACCGAGTACTCGAACTGGCTCCTCGAGTACCCCGGGCTGCTGCGCCTCTCCCAATGGGGCATGGTCGGATTCGAACTGCTCAGCCCCGTCGTGATGTTCGTGGCCGCCAAACGCCTCAAATACGGCATCGTGGCGTTCTTCTACTGCTTCCACCTCACGGTGTTCCTCGCCGTCGAGATCAGCTTCCTGCCCCATATGGTCGCCATGGCCTGCTTCCTCCCGCTCGAGCGGATCAATCCGCGTGAGCTGATTCGCAATGCGCCCCGGCTGCCCGGCCTGATCCGCCGGAAACTCAAGGCCCGCAAGGCGGTACCGGCGCAAACGCGGCCCGGCGAGGCCGCGCGGGAGGCCGAGCCGGCGTCCTGAGAGGCGGAAAACGAGTGGCCCGCTCCCACCGGATTTTCCTACGGTGGGGGCATGCCGATTCTCGAAGCCCGAGCCCTCACCAAGACCTTCCGCAGACCTGACAAGGCCTCGGGGTTCAAAGGCGCCGTCAAGCACCTGATGCAGCGCAAGTACAAGAACTACACCGCGGTCGACGGCATCGACCTCTCCATCGAACCGGGCGAGTCGGTGGCCTATGTGGGCCCGAACGGCGCGGGCAAGTCCACCACGGTCAAGCTCCTCACCGGCATCCTGCGCCCCTCCGAGGGCACCGTTCGGGTGATGGGCCGCGACCCGCACACCGAGCGCATCGCCAACGCCCATGACATCGGCGTCCTCTTCGGCCAGCGCACGCAGCTGTGGTGGGACCTGCCCGTCGAGGAGTCCCTGAAGCTCCTCAAGCACATGTACGGCGTCTCGGACGCCGACTACAAGGCCCGCATCGAGAAGTTCGACGAGCTGCTCGACCTCGGCGAGTTCATGCCCGCGCTCGCCCGCACCCTCTCGCTCGGCCAGCGCATGCGCGCCGACCTGGCGTGCGCGCTCATCCACGACCCGAAGATGGTCTACCTCGACGAGCCGACCATCGGCCTCGACATCTCCGTGAAGGACCGCCTGCGCGCGTTCCTGCGCGAGCTCGTGAACGACGGGACCACGCTCCTGCTGACCAGCCACGACCTGGCCGACATCGAGGAGGTGTGCGAGCGGATCGTCGTGATCGACAAGGGCGCCATCGCCTACGACGGCTCGATCGAGCGGCTCAAGGCCCACTACATCACCACCAAGGCTGTGAACCTCTACCTCGAGGGCGCCGCGAACGTGCCCGAGCTGGCCGAGAAGTTCCCGGACTACGAGTGGACCGCCGGCGAGGCGCCCTCCGAGGTCACCGTGACGTACGAGTCGAGCCGCTTCACCACCGCGGAAGTACTCGGCTCCCTGACCGCCCAGCTCGCCCCGAGGGACCTGTCCCTCTCCGAGCCGAGCATCGAGGACGTCATCCGCCGCCTGTACGCGGGAGAGCTCACCAAGTGACGCACAGTCTCACGGTGGACCGCGCGCTCGTGGTCATCTCGTTCAAGCGAAGACTCGCGTACAAGTCGCACTGGTTCTTCGGCCTCGCCATCGGCGGCGGCTCCATGCTCATCGCGATGGTCATGTGGCAGAACCTCATCGGCTCCGGCACCCTCTCGGGGTACGACTGGGACTCGATGCGGGCCTACACGATCATCGGGTTCGTGGCCGCGACCATGGTCTTCGGCGCCGCCGACTGGGTCATGGCCGACCGCATCCTGGACGGGCACATCGCGGTCGACTTGACCAAGCCGGTCGACTTCCAGCGCGCCCGCGCCGCGGAGTACATCGGGTCGATGCTCTCGACGTTCCCGACCGCGGTCATGGGCGTTGTCGCCGCCTGGCTGCTCTTCGAGCCGCCAGGCCCGGCGTCGCCGCTCGCCGGGCTGCTCACGCTCGTGAGCTTCGCGCTGATGTTCCCGCTGGCGTTCGGGCTGACGTACCTCTCGACCCTGGTGTGCTTCTGGACGAAGCGCTACATGGGCATCATGTGGCTGCGCGAGGCGCTGCTGAGCTTCTTCTCGGGGCTCATGATCCCGCTGGCGTTCATGCCCGGCTGGCTCCAGGCCGTCGCCTGGGCGCTGCCGTTCCCGCACTTCACGACTACGCCTTCCGCGATCTACCTGGGCCGCGTCGACACCTTGGGCGCCCTGGGCCTCCTCGCGGCCGAGGCCGCCTGGGCCGTGGGCCTGTGGGCGCTCGGCTGGCTGGTCTTCCGCACCGCGGTGAAGAAAGTGACGGTCCACGGTGGCTGACCTGATGACGCTCAAGCGCGGCGTGCCCGCGCGGCACGCGCTCGCCGTCTACTGGCGCACCTGGTTCGCGCAGATCCGCTCGATCGTCGAGTACCCGGCGGACCTGTGGGTGATGGCCTCGGCGGGAGCGGTCTGGAACATCCTCCAGTTCGCGTTCCTGGCGGTGCTCTTCGCGAACGTGCCCGACGTGGCCGGGTGGGGCTACCACGAGATGCTGATGCTCTCGGGGCTCCTCAGCGTCGCGGGCGGCTGCAACGCGCTGTTCTGGGACGGCGCGTGGAGCACAGGCTCGATGGTCATCAAGGGCGACATCGACTACCGCATCACCCGGCCCGCGCCCGTCATCATCCAGGTCGGCAGCTCGCACATCGGGATGCAGTCGATCGGCGAGGTGGTCTTCGGGGCCGCGATGCTCGTCTACGGCTGGATCGGGGCCGGGATCGGCCTCGCCGCGGTGCCGATCGGTGTGCTGGCCGTCGTGTGCGCCGGGATCATCCAGTCGGCGCTGGTGACGGCGTTGTGCGCGGTGAACTTCTGGATCAAGGGGCAGGCGTCGATCTTCGCGTTCCTGCTGATCGAGTTGCAGGGCAACGCGATGAAGATGCCGCTGGGGATCTTCCCGAGCGGCGTGCGGCTCGTGGCCATGTTCCTGGTGCCGGTGGCGTTCGTCAACTTCGTGCCGGTGTCGGTCGTGACCGGGCACATGCCCGCGTGGTGGCTCGCCGGCGTCCCGGCGGCCGTGCTCGGCTCGGTGCTGCTGGCCGTGGGCGTGTACCGGCTCGGCCTGCGCGCCTACGACTCCGCGGGGCACTGACGTGGCTAGCGTCGACATCGCGTTGGCGACGATCGCGTTCAAGCGCAAGATCGCGTACAAGACGACCTGGCTGTTCTCGGTCCTGTTCGGCGGCTGGGCGCTGCTGGCGGGCCTCGCGGTGTGGAACCACCTGCTCGGCGACGGCGAGCTCGGCGGCTACGACTGGCAGGCGATGAAGGCGTACCTGGTCATCGGCTTCCTCACGGGGACGCTGGCGTGGGCGGGCGCGGAGTGGGACATGGCGAACCGCATCCTCGACGGCCTCGTCGCCATCGACCTGACCAAGCCGGTGGACTTCCAGCGGGCGAGGGCCGCCGAGTACATCGGCGGGATGGTGGCCTCCGTCCCGGCGGCGGTCCTCGGCACGGCCATCGCGGTCCTGGTGTTCCGGCCCGCGGGCCCGGCGTCGCCGCTCGCGGCCGCGCTGACGGTCTTCAGCCTGCTGTTCATCTTCCCGCTGGCGTTCGGCATCAGTTATCTGGCGATCCTGTGCTGCTTCGTGACCCAGCGGTTCCTCGGGATCCAGTGGGCCAAGGACAGCATGGTGGCGTTCTTCTCGGGGATGATGATCCCGATCGCGCTCATGCCCGGCTGGCTCCAGGGCCTCTCGTGGGCGATGCCGTTCGTCCACTTCACCACCACGCCCGCCTCGATCTACCTGGGCCGCGTCGACACCGCGGGCGCCCTCGGCCTCATCGCCGCCGAAGCGGCCTGGGCCGTCGGCCTGCTCGTGGCCGCCCGGCTCATCTGGCGGCAGCTCGTCAAGAAGGTGACCGTCCATGGCGGCTAGCGCCCACCCTGCCCTGCACGCCGCGGGCGTCTACCGCCGCTCGATCGGCGCCTACCTGCGCTCCATCGCGGAGTACCCGGCCGACTTCTGGGTCATGGCCCTCTCCGGGACCACCTGGCAGCTCATGCTGTTCTCGTTCCTGAGCATCCTGTTCGCGAACGTCAAGGCCATCGCGGGGTGGAACTACCACGAGATGCTGCTGCTGGCCGGGTTCCTCGCCGTCTCGTGGGGCTCGACCGCCCTGTTCTGGGACGGCATCTGGGACACCGGGAAGCTCATCGTCGAAGGCGACATGGACTACCGGCTCACCAGGCCCGCGCCGGTCCTGATCCAGGTCGGCTCTAAGCACGTGGGCATGCAGGTCTTCGGCGACGTGACCCTGGGCCTGGTGATGATGACCGTCGGCTGGATCGGGGCGGGCATCAGCGCCGCCGCGGTCCCGTTGGCGCTCTTCCTGCTGCTGTGCGCGGCCGTCATCCAGGCCGCGCTGCTGACGATCGCGAACGCGGTGAACTTCTGGGTCAAGGGCCGCACCCCCGTGGCCGCGTTCATGCTCGCCGAGCTCCAGAACGAGGCGATGCGCTTCCCGCTCACGATCTTCCCGGCGGCGGTCCGCCTCGTCTTCACCTTCGGCCTCCCGCTGGCCTTCGCCAGTTTCATCCCGGCCCAGATCCTCACCGGCAAACTCGATCCGATCTGGCTCGCCGCCCCGCCCCTCGCGGCCGCCGCCACCGTCCTCCTCGCGGTACTGGTCTTCCGGGCCGGCGTCAAGGCTTACGACTCCGCCGGCCACTGACCGCGTCGACGCGAGCATCGTCGTTGCGCTGCTCACCGGTAACAAGGAGACCGACGCGATCGCCGCCCACCTCAATCGCGACCCGGACGCGATGGCCCCGGCGCATCTCGATGCGGAGGTGCTGTCGGCGCTCCGCGGCCGACTGCTCGGGAATCATCTGACCATGGGGGACTTGCGGACCGCGGCGGCCCGCCTCGCGGCGGCGCCGATTCGGCGGGTCCCGCTGGAGCACCCCCGGCTGCTGCTGGAGGCCGTGCGCTGGTTCCACAATCTGTCGGCGCACGACGCCTGCTACGCCGCGCTCGCCAAGGAGTTCGACGCGACGCTGCTGACCGGGGACAAGGGCCTGGCCGACACCGCTATCCGCGCCCAGATCGCCTGCATCCACGTCGACTGCTCGAACTTAGCCAGGGCTCCCGGCCCGGCGGGAGCCGGTGTGGCGGACGCGTTTCGGAAATGGCTTTGACTGGCAATGCCTTGCCGGGCAAGCTGTCCTCTCGCCCTCCTCCTCTGCCTCCGGGACTGATGCCGTTGACCTCCGCACCCCTGCCAGCGCGCCCCAGCGCGTTCTCCGTCGACCTCGCGCTGGCCACGGTGGCCTTGAAGCGCCGCCTCGCCTACCGCATGAACTGGATCTTCGGCGTCGTGCTCGGCGGCGGGGAGCTGCTGGTGTCCCTCACGCTGTGGGGGACCATCCTGGCCGAGCAGGGGTCGGTCGCGGGGTACGACTGGGACGCGATGCGCACGTACTACGTGATCGCCTTCGTCACGGCCACCTTCGTGTTCAGCGGCTCCGACACCGCGCAGCGCATCCTCGACGGGAGCGTCGCGATCGACCTGCTCAAACCCGTCGACTTCCAGCGCGCGCGGGCCGCCGAGTTCTACGGCGGCCTCGCCGGCTCCCTGCCGACCATGGTCGTCGGGCTGGTCATCGCCCTGGTCTTCTTCACGCCCCTGCCGCCGGCCTCGTTCGCCGCCGGGCTGCTCACGCTCGCCAGCGTCGCCCTGATCGCGCCCATCGCCTTCAGCGTCGTCTACCTGTCCACGATGCTGTGCTTCTGGACCCGCAGCTACCACGGCATCATGTGGGCGCGGCAGACCGTCGTGGCGTTCTTCTCGGGGGCGATGGTGCCCTTGGCGATCATGCCCGCGCCCCTCCAGGCCCTCGCCTGGTGCCTGCCGTTCGTCCACTTCACGACCACCCCGTCCCAGATCTACCTGGGCCGGGTCGACACGCTGGGCGCGCTCGGGCTCATCGCGGCCCAGGCCGCGTGGGTGGTCGCGCTCTGGCTCCTCGGGCGCTGGCTGTGGAGCCGCGCGGTCCGCGCCGTCACGATCCACGGAGGCTGAACATGCGGCACACGGCATCGGTCTACGCGCGCCTCATCGCGGCGCAGTTCCGCTCGATCACGGAGTACCCGGCCGACTTCTGGACGATGGTCACGGTCGCGCTGATCCAGCAGGCTGCGCAGATCGCCTTCATCGCGGTCATCTTCGCGCAGGTCACCACCCTCGACGGCTGGGGCTTCCCGCAGATGCTCCTGCTCATCGGCTTCATGGTCCTGACCGACTCGGTGACCGAGGTCGGCTGGGACGGGATGTGGAAGCTCGGCCGCATGATCGTCGACGGGGGCATGGACTACGCGATCGTCCGCCCGGCCCCGGTGATGATGCAGATCGGCTCGAGCGCCATCGGGATGCAGTCGGCCGCCAACATGACCACCGGCGCGACGATGATCGCCATCGGCTGGGGCGGTGCGGGCATCCCGCTGTCGATGCTCCCCGCCGCGGCGCTGCTCCTCCTGTGCGCCGTGGTCGTGCAGCTGACGGTCATCACGATCATGAACTGCGCCAACTTCTGGCTCAAGGGCCCCAGCCCGGTCTTCGCCTGGCTGACCGCCCAGACCCAGGAGACCGCCACGCGGTTCCCGCTGACCATCTACCCCAAGGCGGTGCGCACCCTGCTCACCTGGGTCGTGCCCCTGGCCTTCGTCAACTACATCCCGGTGCGCATCCTCACCGGCGACCTGCCGCTCTGGTGGCTGGCGGTGCCGCCCGCGGTCGCCCTCGTGTGCTTCGCGGCGGCCGTCCTGGTCGCGAAGGCGGGCCTCACCCGCTACGAATCCGCAGGCCACTGATGTGGCTGGGCTCACGCGAAAAAACCAGTTGCGCGGCTTCGCGGGCCTCCGTTAGACTCGCAGCTGTTGCCCGAGGCGTGTCGCCTTGGGGCTCTTGAGGATTGGAGGTGTTACTGATGGCTGTCGTTGTTCGCGCCCATGCCTTGAAACTCAGTTCACCTCCCGTCGGCTCGCGCTGATTCCGCAGCGAGCGACGGATCTTCCTCCAGGAGCTCGCCACCTTGGCACGCAAGTCTGACTTTTCCGAATCCTTCCAATCCACCAAGCGCGGTCGCCGCACCTCCAAGAACAGCCAGCTCTTCTCGGCCGAGGAACACGCCCGGTTCGAGGAGATGCGCACCCAGTTCGACGAGATGCCGCAGGACGACGGCCCGCCCACCGGCGACCGGTGGTCGATCTGGTGGGACTCCGAGCCGCTGCAGCGCGGCCCCGAGCCCCGCCCCGAGTGGGTCATCACCGACCACGGGGCCGTCGACTACGAACTCGGCGTCCTCAAGACCGGCAAGGAAGCCGACGTCTTCCTCATCGAACGCGCCGTCCCCGGCACCGACCGGGCCGTGATCATGGCGTCGAAGCGCTACCGCAGCGCCGAGCACACCCAGTTCAACCGGGCCGGCGACTACACGGCCGGGCGCGGCGCGAAGCGCTCGCGCGACGCCCGCGCCATGGCCAAGCGCACCACCTTCGGCCTCGAGCAGGCCGCGGGCCGGTGGGCCGCCGCGGAGTTCGACGCGCTCAAGCGCATGTACAACGCCGGCGTGCCGGTGCCGTACCCGGTCCAGATCCTCGGCCGCGAAGTCCTCATGGAGTTCATCGGCGACGGCCGCGCCGCCGCGCCCCGCCTGGCCGAGACCAAGCCCGACGAGGTCGAACTCGAGAGCCTGTGGGAGCAGGCCGGCGAGGCGCTGCGGCGCATGACCGAGCTCGGCTTCGCCCACGGCGACCTCTCGCCGTACAACACCGTCGTCCACGACGGGCGGCTCATCGTGCTTGACCTGCCGCAGGTCGTCGACCTGTACGCGAACCCGCTCGGCTTCGACTTCCTCACCAGGGACGTCGAGAACCTGGGCTCGTGGTTCACCGCCCGCGGCATCGCCCGCGACGAGGTCGAAGACCTCCAGGCGGAGCTGAAGGCCTTGGCGGCCATGCCGTAGGCACGGGAGTGTCGGGGGCGGGTCATATCCTTGTGGTGTGGCAGTTGATTACCGTCCCGCCCCCGGCACCATCCCGACCGCGCCGGGCGTCTACCGCTTCCGGGACCGCGACCGGCGCGTCATCTACGTCGGCAAGGCCAAGAACCTCCGCAACCGGCTGAACTCGTACTTCGCCGACGAGACGCGGCTGCACGAGCGCACCCGCCGCATGGTCAACACCGCCCGCAGCGTCGAGTGGACCGTCGTCAACACCGAGGTCGAGGCCCTCCAGCTCGAATGGACCTGGATCAAGGAGTACGACCCCAGGTTCAACGTCATGTTCAAGGACGACAAGTCCTACCCCTGGCTCGCCGTCACCGTGGGGGAGGAGTTCCCGCGCGCCACCGTCATGCGCGGGAACCGCCGCAAAGGCGTGCGCTACTTCGGGCCCTTCGGCTCCGCGTGGGCGATCCGCCAGACCCTCGACCTCCTCACCAGGGTCTTCCCGATCCGCACCTGCTCCGACACGGAGTTCAAGCGCTGCAACCGGATCGGCCGCCCCAACCTCCTCGCCGACATCGGCAAGTGCTCCGCCCCGTGCGTCGGCCGCATCTCCGCCGAGGACTACCGCGAACTCGTGAACGGCTTCTGCGCCTTCATGTCCGGCGACCACGCCCCCGTCCGCCGCCGCCTCATCAACGAGATGCAGGAGGCCTCCGAAGCGCTCGAGTTCGAGCGGGCCGCCCGCCTCCGCGACGACCTCGCCGCCCTCGACAAGGTCCTCGAGCAGCAGGTCGTCGTCCTCGCCGAAGACGTCGACTGCGACGTCATGGCCGTCGCCGACGACGAGCTGCAGGCCGCCGTCCAGGTCTTCCACGTCCGGGGCGGCCGCATCCGCGGCCAGCGCGGCTGGGTCATCGACAAGCCCGAACCGGTCGACCTCGCCGGCATCGTCGAGAGCTTCTGCCTCCAGTTCTACGGCGAGCAGAACGAGGTCGTGCCCCGCGAAGTGCTCGTCCCGGCCCTCCCCGACGACGCCCCGGCCCTCGCCGAGCTGCTGTCCGAGCGCCGCGGCGCGAAGGTCGACCTGCGCATCCCCCGCCGCGGCGACAAGCGCGCGCTGGCCGAGACCGTCGAGAAGAACGCGATCGAGAACCTGCAGCGCCACAAGCTCAAGCGCGCCGGGGACCTGACGGCCCGCTCCAAGGCCCTCGAAGAGCTCGCCGACGCCCTCGACCTTCCCGAGGCGCCGCTGCGGATCGAATGCTACGACGTCTCGCAGTCCCAAGGGGAGGACGTCGTCGCGTCGATGGTCGTCTTCGAGGACGGCCTGCCGCGCAAGAGCGAGTACCGCCGCTTCGTCATCAAAGGCGAGCGCAAGGACGACCTCGCCAGCCTCCAGGAGACCCTGCGCCGGCGCCTCTCCAAACTCGCCGACCAGCCGGCCGGCTCCCCGACCGAGGAGGACGACGAGCCCAAGCGCGGCTTCCACTACCCGCCGCAGCTGCTCGTCGTCGACGGCGGCCAGCCGCAGGTCGCCGCCGCCGAGGCCGTCTTCGCCGAGCTCGGCATCGACACGATCAACCTCGCCGGGCTCGCCAAGCGCCTCGAGGAGATCTGGCTCCCCGGCGAGGCCTACCCGGTGATCCTCTCGCGCACCTCCGAGGCCCTGTACCTCATGCAGCGCGTCCGCGACGAGGCCCACCGCTTCGCGATCTCCCTGCACCGCACCAGGAGGCGCAAGGGGCTCATCACCTCGGCCCTCGACGGCGTGCCCGGCCTCGGCGAGTCGAAGCGCAAGGCCCTCCTCAAGCAGTTCGGCTCCGTCAAGCGCATCCGCGAGGCCGAATTGTCCGATCTGGAGGCGGTTCCGGGCATCGGTCCGAAACTGGCCGAGGCCTTGCAGACACATCTGCGTAATCCCGATGACAACGGGGCTTGAGAAGCGCTGGGTAGTAATACGCTTGTCAGCTCGACAAGCACGTCGAAGCCGTGTCACCACGGCGGCAGGAACGAACTCGGGGATACTGGACTTATGGGTGTGGCAGCAGTGCAAGAGGGCGGGACCGACCGCAGCGAACTGGACCTCGTGATCGTCACCGGGATCTCCGGCGGCGGCCGCTCGACCGTGGCCCGCGCACTGGAGAACGTCGGCTACTACGTCATCGACAACCTCCCCGAATCACTCGTCGGCCAGGCCGCCGAGCTGGCCGCGGCCGGGGGAGAAGAGGTGCGGCGCACCGCGATGGTCCTCGACGTGCGCTCGCGCGCGTTCATGACCGACCTCGTGGGCGTCATCGAAGACCTCCGCAAGGGCGGCTTCAAACCGCACCTGGTGTTCGTCGACGCCGACGACGACATCATCATCCGCCGCTTCGAGAAGGTCCGCCGCGCCCATCCGCTCCAGGGGGACGGCATGCTCGCCGACGGCATCGCCGCCGAGCGCCGCATCCTCGAGCCGGCCCGCGGCTCGGCCGACACCCTGTTCGACACCACGCACCTGAACGAGAACCAGCTGCGCTCGCGCGTCGAGGAGGCCTTCCTCGCCCCCTCCACCCCGGGACTCCAGTTCACCTGCATGTCATTCGGGTTCAAGTACGGCATCCCGCGGGATGCGGACTACGTCGCCGACGTAAGATTCCTTCCCAACCCGTACTGGGTTCCCACCCTGCGCGAGCACACCGGGACCGACCAGGACGTCGCCGACTACGTCCTCGGCCAGGACGGCGCCGAGGAGTTCGTCGCCGCCTACGCCTCCCTGCTGCTCGGCACCACGCAAGGGTTCGAACGGGAGGGCAAGCGCTACATGACGATCGCCATCGGCTGCACCGGCGGCAAGCACCGCTCCGTCGCCATCGCCGAATCGCTGGCGAAGCGCCTCAACGCCGCCGGGTTCCCCGCCAACACCCACCACCGCGACCGGGGCAACGAGTGACCGACGCGCCCGCGGGACCCGATCGAGCCGCCGCGCCCGCGGGTCCCCCGGACGCCCCCGTACCCCGCCGCCCCATCCCCGAGGTGACCGCATGACCAGCGTCGTCGCGTTCGGCGGCGGGAGGGGCCTGTCCGCCTCGCTCCGCGCCCTCTCCAAGCTCGACCTCGACCTCACGGCCGTGGTCACCGTGGCCGACGACGGCGGCTCCACCGGCGACATCCGCGCCACCCGCCCGGTCCTGCCCCCCGGCGACCTGCGCAAGGCCCTCGTCGCCACCGCCGACCCCGACCGCTCCGAGACCGCGCGGCTCTTCTCCCACCGCTTCGGCGGCCAGGACTTCCTCACCGGCCACCCCGTCGGCAACGTCGTCCTCACCGGCCTCCTCGAACTCCACGCCAACCCCGTCGACGCCCTCGACTTCGCCGCCCGCCTCCTCGGCTCCCGCGCCCGCGTCCTCCCCATGTCCTGCACCCCGCTCGACATCGAGGCCGACCTCGCCGAAGGCCCCGGCACCCGCACGATCGTCGGCCAGCACGACATCGCCGTCGCCGACGGCAGCGTCAAGGACGTGCGCCTCCTCCCCGCCGCCGCCACCGCCTGCCCCGAGACACTGGACGCCGTCGCCGAGGCCGACTGGCACGTCTTCGGCCCCGGCTCCTGGTACACGTCCGTCATCCCGCACCTGCTCCTGCCCGACCTCCGCGAGGCCATCGGCGCCGCGAAGGCCCGCCGCATCGTGGTCCTCAACCTCTCCGAGGAGAAGGAGACGGACGGCCTGACACTCGCCGGTCACGTCGACACGCTGCGCCGATACGCCGAAGGTGTCCGGTTTCACTACGTAGTCTCAGGCGACACCCGAACCCTCGCCGATCCCGGATCGTTGAACAGTGCGGCACAATCGTTGGAGGCCCGGCTGGTCGCGGCGGACCTCGCCTCCGACGGCGTGACGCACGATGTCGCCGCGCTGGCTGCCGTATTGGGAAACCTGCTGGTCGAAGATGGTGGTTAACGAATGGCGATGACCTCGGAGGTCAAGGACGAACTCAGTCGCATCGAGGTGACGAAGTCCTGCTGCCAGCGCGCCGAACTGGGCGCGCTCTTCCGCTTCGCCGGGGGTCTCCACCTCGTCGGCCAGGGCAACGTCGTCGTCGAGGCCGAGGTCGACGCCGGGAACGTCGCCCGCCGCGCCAAGCGCATGATCGACAAGCTCTACCACTACGAGTCCGAGATCCACGTCCTCGTGGCCGCCGGGCTGCGCCGCAACAACCACTACCTGCTGCGCGTCATGGCCGACGGCCAGGCCTTCTCCAAGCAGATCGGCCTCACCGACCAGCGCGGCTACCCCGTCCGGGGCCTGCCCAACCACGTCGTCGGCGCCTACCCGTGCTGCGCCGAGGCCGCCTGGCGCGGGGCCTTCCTCGCGCGAGGCTCGCTCACCGAGCCCGGCCGCTCCTCCTCGCTCGAGGTCACCTGCCCCGGCCCCGAGTCCGCGCTCGCGCTCGTCGGGGCCGCCCGCCGCCTCGGCATCGCCGCCAAGTCCCGCGACGTGCGCGGGGTCGACCGCGTCGTCATCCGCGACGGCGACGCCATCGGCGAGCTCCTCACCCGCCTCGGCGCCCACTCCTCGGTCCTGACCTGGGAGGAGAGGCGCGTCCGCCGCGAAGTGCGCGCCACCGCCAACCGCCTCGCGAACTTCGACGACGCCAACCTGCGCCGCTCCGCGCGCGCCGCCGTCGCCGCCGCCGCGAAGGTCACCCGCGCCCTCGAGGTGCTCGGCGACGACGTCCCCGAGCACCTGGCCTCCGCCGGGCGCCTGCGCCTCGACCACCGCCAGGCCTCCCTCGAAGAGCTCGGCGCCCTCGCCGACCCGCCCCTGACCAAGGACGCCATCGCCGGGCGCATCCGCCGGCTCATCAACATGGCCGCCAAACGCGCCCAGGAGCACGGCATCCCCGGCCCCGACGACGTTGTCGCCGAAGAGGAAATGCTCGTCGCGTGAGGCCCGCGGGACCCGCCCGCCGCCCCGCGCGGAAACCCGCACCGGCGGGCGATCAACCGCTACGCTTAACCGCGATGTCACACCCCTGTTCCGGGTGTGACATGATCGGGGGGAACCGGCCGCGACAGGTTCAGGAACCGCAGCGGTAGGGTCAAAGAGTGCTCGGCGACGAGGCCGAACAGCGATCTGTTCCACCGTCGCTATTCGGCTGAACGGATCGCGTACGAGACCGCTCCCGGTCTCAGTCAGATATTCGATCCTGTTCAAGCGAGGAGATGGCCACGTGACCATCCGTGTGGGCGTCAACGGCTTCGGCCGCATTGGGCGCAACTTCTTCCGGGCGGTTCTCGCCTCTGGCGCCGACATCGAAATCGTCGCCTTCAACGACCTTGGCGACCTCAAGACCATCGCCAACCTGCTCAAGTACGACTCGATCCTCGGCCGCCTGCCGTACGAGGTCAAGGTCGGCGACGGTGAGATCACCGTCAACGGCAAGACCATCAAGGCGTTCTCCGAGCGCGACCCGAAGAACCTGCCCTGGGGCGAGGTCGGCGCGGACGTCGTCATCGAGTCCACCGGCTTCTTCACCGACGGCACGAAGGCCTCGGCCCACCTCGACGGCGGCGCCAAGAAGGTCATCATCTCCGCTCCGGCGAAGAACGAGGACATCACCATCGTGATGGGCGTCAACAACGACAAGTACGACGCCGAGAAGCACAACATCATCTCGAACGCCTCGTGCACCACCAACTGCCTGGCGCCGATGGCGAAGGTTCTCAACGAGTCCGTGGGCATCGAAAAGGGTCTGATGACCACGATCCACGCCTACACCCAGGACCAGATGCTCCAGGACGGCCCGCACAGCGACCCGCGTCGTGCCCGCGCCGCCGCCCTGAACGTGGTGCCCACCACCACCGGCGCCGCCAAGGCCGTCGGCGTGGTGCTGCCCGAGCTCAACGGCAAGCTCGACGGCTACTCGCTGCGCGTCCCGGTCCCGACCGGCTCGATCACGGACCTCACCTTCGAGGCCTCCCGCAACGTGACTGCCGAAGAGGTCAACGCCGCGCTCAAGGCCGCCGCCGAGGGCCCGCTCAAGGGCATCCTGTACTACACCGAGGACCCGATCGTCTCCAAGGACATCGAGACCGACCCGCACTCGTGCATCATCGACGGCCTCCTGACCAAGGTCATCGACAACCAGGTCAAGGTCTTCGGCTGGTACGACAACGAGTGGGGCTTCTCGAACCGCCTCGTGGACCTCGTCAAGCTGGTCGGCTAGCAGTCTCATGAAGACGCTGGACGAACTCCTGAAGGAGGGCGTCAACGGTCGGCGCGTACTCGTGCGCGCCGACCTCAACGTTCCTCTCGACGGCAAGAACATCACCGACGACGGCCGCATCCGCGCCGTCGCGCCCACCGTCAAGGCGCTGGCCGAGGCCGGCGCCCGCGTGGTGGTGTGCTCGCACCTGGGCCGCCCGAAGGGCGAGCCCGACCCCGCCTTCTCGCTGGCCCCCGTGGCGCAGCGCCTCGGCGAGGTCCTGGGCCGCGAGGTCGCCTTCGCGACCGACACCGTCGGGACGGACGCCGAGAACAAGGCCGTCGCCCAGGGCGACGGCGACGTCCTCCTGCTGGAGAACCTGCGCTTCAACAAGGGCGAGACCAGCAAGGACGACACCCAGCGGGCCGAGTTCGCCGGCCAGCTGGCCGCGTTCGGCGACGTGTACGTGGACGACGCCTTCGGCGCCGTGCACCGCAAGCACGCCTCCGTCTACGACGTCGCGCAGATCCTGCCGCACTACGCGGGCTGGCTCATCGCCAAAGAGGTCGAGGTCCTCTCGAAGCTCACCGGCAAGCCCGAGCAGCCGTACGTGGTGATCCTCGGCGGCGCGAAGGTCTCCGACAAGCTCGCGGTCATCGACAACCTGCTCGACAAGGTCGACACGCTCATCGTCGGCGGCGGCATGATGTTCACCTTCCTCGCGGCCCAGGGCTACGAGGTCGGGTCGTCGCTGCTCGAGAAGGACCAGGTCGAGACCTGCAGGTCCTACCTCGCGCGCGCCGCCGAACTCGGCGTCGAGCTCCTGCTGCCGGTCGACACGACCACCGCGGCCGAGTTCGCCGCCGACGCCGAGCCGCTCACCGTGGGCGTCGACGCGATCCCGGCCGACCGCATGGGCCTCGACATCGGCCCCGAGTCCGCGAAGCTCTTCGCCGACCGGATCGCCGCGGCCAAGACCGTGTTCTGGAACGGCCCCATGGGCGTCTTCGAGTTCCCCGACTACGCCGCCGGCACCAAGACCGTCGCGCAGGCGCTCGTGGACTCCGAGGCGTTCTCGGTGGTCGGCGGCGGCGACTCCGCCGCCGCTGTCCGCACCCTCGGCCTGCCCGAGGACGGTTTCGGCCACATCTCGACCGGCGGAGGGGCGAGCCTCGAGTACCTCGAGGGCAAGACCCTGCCCGGCCTGGACGCACTGGAGAATTGAAGATGACTGAGACCCGCAAGCCGCTCATCGCCGGCAACTGGAAGATGAACCTCAACCACCTCGAAGCGATCGCGCTGGTGCAGAAGCTGGCCTTCAGCCTCACCCGCGAGCAGCTCGAAGCGGTCGAGACCGTCGTCCTCCCGCCGTTCGTCGACATCCGCTCCGTGCAGACCCTCGTGGACGGCGACAAGCTGGCCATCGGCTTCGGCGCGCAGGACCTGTCGGCGCACCCGTCGGGGGCCTACACCGGCGAGATCGCCGGCTCGATGCTCGCGAAGCTCGGCTGCTCCTACGTGGCCGTCGGCCACTCCGAACGCCGCCAGTACCACGAAGAGGGCGACGAGCTGGTGGCCGCCAAGGTCCGCCAGGCGCTCAACAACGGCATCGGCCCGATCCTCTGCGTCGGCGAGGCCCTGGACGTGCGCGAGGCGGGCAACCACATCGAGCACTCCGTCAGCCAGCTGATCGCGGCGGTCGACGGCCTCACCGAGGAAGAGCTCGCCAAGGTCGTCGTGGCCTACGAGCCCGTCTGGGCGATCGGCACGGGCCGCACGGCCAGCGCCGAGGACGCCCAGGAGGTCATCGGGGCCCTGCGCCAGGCGCTCGCCGACAAGTTCGGCGCGGTGGCGGAGCGGGTCCGGATCCTCTACGGCGGTTCGGTGAAGTCCTCCAACGTAGCCCAGATCATGGCCAAGCCGGACATCGACGGCGCCCTGGTCGGCGGCGCGAGCCTCGACGCCGAGGAGTTCGCCAAGATCGTGCGCTTCCCGGAGCACGCTGGTGCGTAGGGAACGTGTGCTCAGTCCAGAGCACGCGGGGGCGTAACAGCTTCATAGCAAGACTGCCTGCAGCGCATCGAGCTGAGCGCTGCAGGACGCAGACAGGGCCGCCGTACAACGTCGTACGGCGGCTCCTTGCGGTTCGGCGACACTGTCTCGCGGTGACCGATGCATTGTCACCGCGAGGCGCGGCTCGGCGGGGCAAGATGCCCTGGAGCAGCCGATTGTCGTTGGCGGAGTCGAGGCCGAGTGACGTACGCATATGTCAAACGGCTAGACTCGGATCCGGCCCGCGCCCCATATCGGGCCGAAGTTGCTGAGAGGACACCCGATCACCGATGATGACGGTTCTGAGTTACGCCCTGTTGATCCTGCTGCTGCTCTCCAGCGCGGTCCTGATCCTCATGGTCCTGCTCCACAAGGGCAAGGGTGGCGGCCTGTCGAGCATGTTCGGCGGCGGCATGTCCTCTGTGGCGTCGGGCTCCTCGGTGGCGGAGAAGAACCTCACCCGCATCACGATCGGTGTGGGTGTCATCTGGTTCGCCTGCATCGTGGCCTTCGGCCTGCTGCTGCGCACGCTCGTGTAGCGCCTTTCCAAGCTTCCTCGGGAGGCCCCGACCGCAATGCGGTCGGGGCCTCCCTTTTTTGCGCGCCCCGCCCCCCGCCATGGGTTGCATACGCGATATACGATACTGAGTATTCGCTGCCCTCTCCACTGATTCGAGGTTGCATCCATGACCGTTCTGCATCTGAAAGGCGTGAGCCGGACCCACGGCTCGGGCGAGAACATCGTCCACGCCCTGATCGAGGCCGAGCTCACCATCGCGGCCGGTGAACTCGTCGCCATCATGGGCCCTTC
>NZ_JAGFNP010000012.1:0-13613 GCF_017592475.1 Glycomyces niveus
CCACGCCAGTGCCGGTCTTAGGCTGCCCCAGTGGGCGACCGCTGGGGGAAAGCGCCGCACAGCAAGACCATGCAGCGCAAGCCCGATCCCGCATGGGTTCGGGCCCCTCGGCATGCCCGGGGCCGGAGTCCGGCCCCGCCTCACACCCTCCTGTCGCTGCCCGATCGAACCGCAACCCACTGCAACCCGGAGAGCCGAGGACCGGCCCAAGGGCAATGGGACCTCGTTGTCGCTGCCCGCCTGAACCGCAATCCAATCCAGCCCGGGAGCCGAGGACCGGCCCAAGCACAATGGGACCTCGTTGTCGCTGCCCGGCTGCCCAAGAAGTCGAGGATGGCACACGCATCGGGTCTCCTCGGGCTGGATCGGGGTGTGGGACGGTGTTTGACGTACCGGGGGCCTCGGGAGAGCATGGGCGGCATGGACATCGAGATTCACCCGGCCCGACCCGAGGAGTACCCGGCCGTGGCCCGGTTGCGTTGGCAGTGGGAGGTGGAGACCGGGGCGGCGCCCGTCGGGGACCGGGAGGACTTTGCGAAGGAGTTCGCCGCTTGGGCACGGGCGCATACCGAGTCGCACCGGTGCGTCGTGGTGTGCCGCAACGGGACCGTGATCGGGATGGCCTGGTTGGCGGTGGTCGCGCGAGTGCCGACTCCGGGCCGGTTCGTCCGCGCGAGCGGGGATCTCCAGTCCGTCTACCTGGTGCCCGAGGAGCGGTCCGGCGGCCTCGGCAGTCGGCTCATCGCGGCCGTGCTCGAGGAGGCGCGGGCGCTGGGGCTGCCGAAGGTGACCGTGCAGTCCACCACCCGCGCGATCCCGGTTTACTGCCGCAACGGATTCGCGGCGTCGCCGAAGGTCCTGCAGGCCGAGCTGTAGGCAATCAGCGGAAGTCGGCGGCGTGGGCCTCGGCCCACTGCTCGAAGGTTCGCGGAGGGCGGCCCAGGAGGTTCTCGACGGTGGGGAGCACTTCCGATTCGTCGAGGGAGCCTTCGACGTAGAAGTCCCAGAAGGCGTGCATGTACTTCTCGGGCATCGTCGCCTCGAGCTGCGCGCGGGTCTCCTCCAAGGTCAGGCCCTCGAAGCGGAGCGGGCGGCCCAGGACGCGGCCGATGATCGCCAGCTGCTCGGCGGGGAGCAGCGCGCGCGGGCCGGTGAGGCGGTGGACAGCGCCCGCGTGGGCGTCGTCGCGCATCGCCTCGACCGCGACGGCGGCGATGTCCTCGGCGTCGATGCAGGCCAGCGCGATGTCGCCCCAGGGGGCGCGTACGACGTCGCCGGTGCGGAGGTCGGGGAGCCAGCGGAGAGTGTTGGACATGAATGCGCTGGGGCGCAGCACGGTCCATGTGAGGCCGGATTCGCGGGCGGCGGTTTCGGAGTCGATCATCATGGCGGTGACGGCGTTGGTGGTGTCGCCGGTGCCGGCGGAGCTGCCGGAGAGTTGGACGGCGTGTGTGACGCCGGCGTCGCGGAGGCGGGCGTAGAGGGTGGGCATGTCGGGGTAGCCGGGGAGCATGAATGCGGCTTCGACGCCGTCGAGCCAGGGGGTGAGGGTGTCGGGGTCGTTGAGGTCGGCGACGGCGGGGGTGGCGCCTGTGGGGAGGTGGGCGCGGTGGGGGTCGCGGACGAGGGCGCGGACGGGTAGGCCTTGGGCGGTGAGGGCGGCGGTGACGGCGCCGCCGATGTTGCCGGTCGCTCCCGTGACGAGGTACATGGGATCGATCCTAACTGCTTGTGGCGCAGTGGGTTCAGGTGCCGAAGTAGGCGGCGCGGACGACGTCGTCTTCGAGGGTCTGGCTGCCGGTGCCGGTGATGGTGACGCGGCCTTGCTGCATGACGAAGGCGGTGTCGGCTTGGGCGAGGACGCCGGCGTTCTGTTCGACCATGAGGACGGTGGTGCCGCGTTCGTTGATGAGTTTGACGGCGGCGAAGACCTGTTCGGTGAGTTTGGGTGAGAGGCCGAGTGAGGCTTCGTCGATGAGGAGGAGGCGGGGGGAGCTCATCATGCCGCGTCCGATGGCGAGCATCTGCTGTTCGCCGCCGGAGAGGGTGCCGGCGGTCTGGTCGGCGCGTTCTTCGAGGCGGGGGAAGATCTGGTAGACCTCCTGCAGGTTGGAGCGGACGCGGCGGGTGTCGCGGCGGATGGTCCAGGCGCCTAGGCGGAGGTTCTGTTTGACGGTGAGGGCGGGGAAGACGTGGCGGCCTTCGGGGACGAGGACGATGCCGGCTCTGACGCGGGCGCGGGGAGTGCCGGTGAGGGGTTGGCCGTCGTAGTGGATGGTGCCGCCGGTGGCGGGGAGGAGTCCGGCGAGGGTCATGAGGGTGGTGCTCTTGCCGGCGCCGTTGAGGCCGAGGAGGACGGCGTTGGAGCCTTCGTCGATGGCGAGGTCGACGCCGTGGAGGACGGGTACGGGGCCGTATCCGGCGCGGAGGCCTTGGACCTCAAGCAGTGCCATGGTCGGCTCCTTCGGGTTTGAGCGGCCATTCGGGTGGTTCGGGGGTCTCGGCGGCGGTGCCGCCGAGGTAGGCGGCGATGACTTCGGGGTGTCGTTGGATGTCGGCGGGTGGGCCTTCGGTGAGGAGTTGGCCGAAGTTGAGGACGTAGACGTGGTCGCAGGCTTCGGCGACGAGGGGGACGTGGTGTTCGATCATGAGGATGGTGAGTTTGAGGCGGTCGCGGAGTTCGCGGAGGGTGGTGGCGAGGCCGAGGGCTTCTTCGGGGCTGAGGCCGGAGGCGGGTTCGTCGAGGAGGAGCATTTTGGGGTCGGTGGCGAGGGCCATGGCCATGTCGCAGGTTTTCCTGATGCCGTAGGGGAGTTCGCCGGTGCGTTCGTGGGCGACGGCGTCGAGTCCGAAGTATTCGATGATCTCGGCGGCGTCGCGTTGGAGTTCGCGTTCGCGGTGCCAGGTGCCGGGGAGGCCGAGCATGCCGGCGAGTGCGGCGTAGCCGGTGCGTTGGTGCCCGGCGAGCATGACGTTCTCGGTGACGGTGAGGGTGTCGATGACGCCGAGGTTCTGCCAGGTGCGGGCCATGCCGAGGCGGGCGCGGCGGTGGGTGGGCAGGTGTGAGACGTCGCGGCCGTCGAAGTGGACGGTGCCGCTTTGGGGCTGGTAGATGCCGGTGAGGCAGTTGAAGCAGGAGGTCTTGCCGGCGCCGTTGGGTCCGATGAGGCCGACGATCTGGCCTTCGCGGACGGTGAGGGAGAGGCCGTCGAGGACTTGGAGGCCGCCGAAGCGGAGCATCAGGCGGTCGACTTTGAGCATGTGGCGGCGTTTCATGTGCGGCCTCCGGTCCCGGTGCGAGGTGTGCGGGCGCTGCCGGTGCTGAGCCAGCGGGTGGCGGGTCTGAGGAGTTGGCCGAAGCCGCCGGGGAAGCAGCGCAGCACGATGAGGAGCATGACGACGACGATGAAGGGCGGGAGGACGTGGTAGACGGCTTCGTTGAGGAAGGGGGGCTGCCAGGGGAGGCTGGAGAGGAAGTTGGGGAGGGTGAGGGGTAGGAGGGCGAAGAGGGCGGAGGCGAGGATGACGCCGAGGCGGGAGCGGAGGCCGCCGACGACGGTCATGAGGACCCAGACGAGGGCGACTTGGAATTCGAAGTCCATGGCTTGGACGATCTGGTTCCAGTGGGCGAAGAGGCCGCCGGCGAGGCCGGCGATGAGGCCGGAGAGGCTGAAGGCGGCGAGTTTGTAGCCGGTGGTGTTGACGCCGAGGGTGGCGGCGATGCGTTCGTTGTTGCGCAGGGCGGTGAGGGCGCGGCCGGTCTTGGTGGAGACGAGTCGCCAGTCGAGGTAGAGGACGAGGGCGAGGACGCCGAGGCAGAGGAGTGCGAAGGCGTGGTCGGAGGCGAGGAGGGTGGGCCGGGGGGCGAGGGCGCCGGCGCCGCCGCCGGTGAATTCGCGCCAGTTGAAGATGGTGGTTTCGGCGGTGAGGCCGAAGGCGAGGGTGACGAGGGCGAGGTAGAGGCCGGTGACGCGGAGGGCGACGAGGCCGATGACGGCGGCGGTGAGGGCGCCGGCGGCGGCTGCGGCGGCGAGGCCGAAGCCGAGCGGGGCGCCGAGGCGGGAGGCCGTGAAGGCGGCGGCGAAGGCGCCGATGCCGACGAAGGCCTGGTGGCCGAGGGAGATCTGGCCGGCGTGGCCGGTGAGGGTGTTGATGGAGAGGCCGATGACGGCGTAGATCGCGGCGCGGCTGATGCGCTGCGCCCATACGTCGCCGCCGAGGAGGAGCGGTAGTGCGGCGAGGGCGAGGAGGGCGATCACTGCGGTGACGCGGAGGGCGAGGCCGAAGCGGCGTTGGACTTTCACGCGGGTCAGGACCATGGTCGCGGTTGCCATTCATGCCTCCCGATCGCGAAGCTTGCGAGCGATCAATTGGCACCGCCCAGGAGGCCTTGGGGTCTGATGAGGAGTACGAGCATGAGGAGGGCGAAGACGCCGAGCTCGGCCGCTCCGGGGACTTTGAGTTGCTGGCCCAGGTAGTAGATGCCGAGGTTTTGGACGACGCCGATGGCGAGGCCGCCGATGAACGCGCCGGGGAGGCTGGTCATGCCGCCGAGTACGGCGGCGGCGAAGGCGGGCACGAGCATGGTGAGGGTCATGAAGCCGGGCGTGAAGATCCCGACGGGCGCGTAGAGGAGTCCGGCGATGCCGCCGAGGAGCGCGGCCATGCCCCACACGAGCCGGGAGACGGCGATGGGGCTGATGCCGACGACCTGGGCGGCGCGGGTGTCCTGTGAGGACGCGAGGACGGCGAGGCCGAGGTCGGTCTTGAAGAACCAGGCCATGGCGGCGGCGAGCACGGCGAGGACGGCCATGAGGATGAGCTGCTGCGGGAGGATGCCCGCGCCGAGGATGTTGACGCCGCCGCCGTCGACGAGGGGCGGCATGACGCGCGGAATCGGCTGGCCGACGAGGACGATGATCGCGATCGTGAAGAGCGCGACCCCGACCAGCGCGACGAGCATGATCGTGCGGGAGGAGGACTCGAGGGGCCGGACGATGGCGCGTTCGACGATGAGGCCCGTGGCGACGGCGGCGGCGAGGCCGCCGAGGACGCCGGCCCAGTAGGGCAGGCCGGTGCCGACGACGATGGCGTACGCGGTGAAGGCGGCGACGCCGCCGAATTCGCCTTGGGCGAAGTTGAAGACGCGTTTGGCCTTGTAGACCAGGACGATGCCGACGGCGAGGAGGCCGTAGACCGCGCCTTGGAAGAGGCCCAGTGCGAGGAAGGCGCCCATCTCAGAAGCCGTTCACGAAGGCGTGGTCGGTTTCGTAGTGGCCGCCGCCGTCGCAGACGTTGCGGAGGACGCTCACTTGTGTGGCGCCGAAGGGGCCGCCCGCGTAGTTGAGGTCGGGGAAGACGCCGGTGGAGAATTTCTGGCCGGCGACGGCGTCCATGAACGCGCCGCGGTCGAGGGCCTCGCCGGCTTTCTCGAGCATCTGATGGAGCACTTTGGACTGTCCCCACATCATCCAGGTGACGTCGTCGGCTTCGATGCCGGCGGCGTCGACGGCGGCGAGGAAGTCGGGGTCGTATTCGCCGGCGTCGGCGAACGCGGGGGTGGGGTTGAAGAAGCGGGCGCCTTCGGTGGAGCCGGCGGCGCTGCAGCCGGTGGAGGCGACCTGGTCGAGGCCCATGCTGACGCCGACGCCGACGAACTGGGGGCGGCAGCCGGAGGCGGCGGCCATCTCCAGGTAGAAGGTGGGGCTGGTGAGGACGAAGACGACGTCGTAGTTCTTGGCGGTGCCGGTGCAGAGGTTGCCGGCGGCGGAGGAGCCGCGTTCGTTCTTGTCGGGGCGGAAGACGTCGACGCCGTCGAACGCGCCGGTGAAGCCTTCGACGGCGTCGTCGAAGTTGGGGGTGTTAGTGACGACGGCGGCCACTTTGGACGCGTCGGTGACGCCGAGTTCGTTCTTGATGTAGTCGGTGAGCATCGGCGTCTGCTGCTTGTAGGTCATCGAGGCCGCGAAGTAGGTGTCGAGGGAGCCCATGCCGGTCTCGGTGACGCCGGTGGAGAGATAGGGGACGTCTTCGCTCGCGGCGTACTGGGCGCAGGCCTGGATCTGGTCGGTGCCGCCGGCGCCGATGAGCGCGAACGCCTGCTGCTCTTCGGCCATGGTCTGGCAGACCTGGCGGGCGGTGGAGGGCCGGTACTGGTCGTCGGCGAAGACGGTTTCGACGGTGCGGCCGTGGATCACGACGGGCTTGCCGCCGTTGCCGTACTGCCAGTACAGGTCCTTGCCGGTCTCGAAGGACGCCTGTTTGAGCGGGGCGGCGCCGGTGAGGGGCGCGTGGATGCCGATGGTGATGGTGTCGGCGGTGACGCCGGTGGTGTCGCCGTTGCCGGCGTTCCCGTTGTCGTTGCCGCCGCCGCCTCCCCCGCCGCCGTCGCCCGTGTTGTCGCCGCCGCTGCCGCCGCCGTCGCCGGAGGCGTCGGTGCCGTCGGCGCCCGAGCTGGCGTCGTCGGCGCTGGTGCCGTCGCCGCCGCCGAGGCCGGGGTTCTCGCCGCCCTGGGCGAGGAAGTCGTCGTGGACGCCGTCGAACTGGCCGCACGCGGGGAGGACGAGGAGCGCGCCCGCCAGGAGCGCCAGTGTGGTGCGAAGCCTCATGAGCGGCCCCCGCGGGTGAGCTTCTGCCACAGGCCGGCGGGGATCGGGAGCGCCCAGCCGCGCTTGTCGAGGTTGTGGGCGCGGATGCGGTCGATCGCGCCGCCGCCACCGGCCGCGGCGCCCGAGGCGCCGAGCACGGAGTGCAGGACGTACGCGGCGGCGATCGCGGCCGGGATGAGCGTCCACACGTACCAGGGGGCCTTGGGCTCGATCGGCTCGTACGCGGCCGGGGCCAGCTCCTCGCCCGAGGCGGCCTCCTCTGCCGCGGCCGCGTCGTCGCCCGCGCCCCCGCCGGAGCCGCCGCCTCCGCCCGAGCCGCCGCTGCTCCCGCCCGAGCCGCCGGAGCCGCCGGACGTGCCGGTGTCCGGGTCGCTCGCGCCGTCGTCGGGGGTCTCGCCGGGCGTGAACGCGAAGGACGCGCTGAGCCGGTAGGCGGTGGCGTCGTACTCGTTCACCGGGGTCTGGGTGTCGTCGCGCAGCGGCAGTTTGAGGTTCACCTGCCACGTGTCGACCGGGGTGGCCCCGTCCATGACGGGCATGAACATGACCCCGTAGTTCGCGAACGGGTCCTGGCCCCAGTCCTTCGCGAGCGCGGTGAGGTCGAACGTCCACGTGGGGAGCGGGACCTCCACGGCGGGGGCCTCGGGCTGGCCGCCGCTCTCGATCGCCTCCTGGGTGGCGGCGATGAGCGCTTCGGCGTCGGCGACCTCGGCCGGGTCCGGTTCGGCCCGTTCGCCGACGACGCAGCCGTCGCCGACCGGGGGCTGCACGTCCCACATCTCGGCCTCGCCGGTGGTCCAGGCCTCGGTGATCGGGCAGGCCTGGACGAGCTTGCCGGTGGGGTTGAAGGTGGGCGAGTCGCCCGCGTCGTCGCCTTCGGCGACGGTGAGCTTGAAGTCGGTGATCGTGGAGCCCTCGGTGACGCCGCGTTCGGCGAGGTTGAAGGAGAGGGCGGCGATCTTGGTGTTCTCGCCGAGCTCGACGGCGACGGGCATGGTCGTCGCGGACTGCGGGTTGGGCCATTCGACCTGCTGGGAGACCGAGCCGAGCTCGAGGGTCTCGTCGATCTGGCGGCTCCAGTACCAGGAGACGCCGTCCACGCCGTAGTCGAACTGGAGGTCCTCCCCCGCGGCGGGGTCCTGGGCGGCGGCGGGGGCGGGCCAGGCGAGGACGGCGAGTGCCATTGCGGCGGTGGCGAACAGGGGCGGCATCGAACGCTGGGAACGGTGTCGGGGGGTCATTGGGGCACTCCCGAGACGGTGTCGTCGCGGACCGCGGTCCGCGTCAGGGCGGGTTGAGCATTGATGGGTTTAGATACACACCATAGGTCAAAGTGACGGCCGTCTCTACCCGTGAGTAGCAAAAATTTCGGGAGCAGCCGGGGCAAAGCGCTCCCATCCCGGCACAGCGAAAGGGGCCCGACGCGGATGCGTCGGGCCCCTTGGGAAAACCGTGCGAGGATCTACTCCTCGGTCTTCTCCTCTTCAGTCTCCTCGGCCTCGGCCTCGGCGGCCTTGCGGCCCGGGAAGAGGTCCTCCTCGGTCAGCTCGGCGCCGGAGGCGTCCACGATCGTGGCCTCCTTGACGACCTCTTCGAGGGCCAGCTGCTGCCGCAGCGACGCCGCGATCTGCTGCAGGCCGCCGTTCGTGCGGAGCTCGTCGACGAACTTCTGGAACTGGTCCTGCGGCACGCCGCGCTGCTGCGCCTGGCGCACGACCTCGGCGGTCATGAGCTCGCCGGAGACCTCGAGCTCGCGGTCGCGCGCGATCTTGCCCAGGATGATCGACTGGCGCAGGCGCGCCTCGGAGTCGGCGATCATCTCGGCCTTGAACTCGTCCTCGGACTTGCCCATCATCTCGAGGTACTGCTCGAACTGCGCGATCGCCTCGGCGGTCTCGCCGTCGTGGCCGCCCTTCATGTGCATGATCTCGTGCTCGACGTCCTCGGCCACGACCTTCTCGGGCACGGGCAGCTCGACGGCTTCGACCAGCGCCTCGAGGGTCTTCTGGCGGGCCTCGTTGGCCTTGCCGGTGCGGGCCTGGTTCTCCAGGCGCTCGCGGGTGGCGTCGCGCAGCTCGGCGAGGGTGTCGAACTGGCTGGCCATCTCGGCGAAGTCGTCGTCGAGCTCGGGGAGCTCGCGCTCCTTGACCTGGGTGACCTTGACTTCGACGTCGGCGGTCTCGCCCTCCTGCTCACCCGCGAGGGTGGACTGGATGGTCTTCTCGTCGCCCGCGGCCATGCCGATCAGCGCCTCGTCGAGGCCGTCGAGCAGGTTGCCCGAGCCGACCTCGTGGCTCATGCCGGTGACGGAGCCGCCCTCGACCTCTTCGCCGTTCTGGGTGGCGCGCAGGTCGATGACGACGAAGTCGCCCTCGGCCGCGGCGCGCTCGACGGTCTTGAGGGAGGAGAAGCGCAGGCGCTGGGACTCGAGGTCCTTGTCCACGTCCTCCTCGGAGACGCCCTCGGCCTCGACGGTGACCTTCAGCGAGGCGAAGTCGGGGAGTTCGAACGCGGGGGTCACGTCGGTCTCGACCACGAACTCGAAGGGCTTGCCCTCTTCGATGGGCTTGACCTCGGTCAGCTCGGGGCGGCCGAGCGCGTTCACGTCGTTCTCGGTGACGGCCTTGTTGAGGTTCGCCTGCACGGCCGGGTCCATCGCCTGCGCGTAGACCGACTCGCGGCCGATGCGCTGGTCGATGACCTGGCGGGGCGCCTTGCCGGGACGGAACCCGGGGACGCGGACCTGCTGCCCGACCGTCTTGTACGCCTCGTTGATGAACGGCGCCAGTTCCTCGAACGGCACCTCGACCGACAGCCGCACCCTGGTCGGGCTCAGGGTCTCGACAGTGCTCTTCACAGACGTACTCCTAGATCATTTCGCTCAATTGCCCTGCGGCATTGACTTGCGTCGGAGCGGAGGGTGCCGTGGCCGCATCGGTCCGCCGGCAGCGCAGCATCGACCCCCGCTCCGATCGAGTCTAGGCCGCCGCACCGTCGCGGCCCCGGCGGGTGTGGTCGATATCGCCGCCCGTCACCGGTTGCGGGGACCGGGGAGGGACGGGACGCGGCACGCGCCGGCAGGGCCGAGATCGCCTAGACTACGCCGTGCAATCGTTCTCAAGGCGAATCGGGCGCCCTCGCGCCCCGCGCCGGAGAGCGACGCCCCACCCCGAACAGGAGTGAACGCCGTGGTCCCACCCGCGATCCTCGTCTTCACGAAGACGACCGGCTTCCGGCACGATTCGATCCCCGCGGGGGTCGCCGCCGTCGAGCGCCTCGCCGCCGCCCTGGGCCTGGAGGTCGAGCACACCGAGGACGCGGCGGTGTTCAACCCGCTCGACCTCGCCCGGTTCGCCGCGACCGTCTGGGTGTCGCCGTCCGGGGACGTGCTCGACGAGCTCGAGCGGGCGGCGCTGGCCGACTTCGTGACCGGCGGCGGCGGATGGTGCGGGGTGCACGCGGCCTCGACCGCGGAGCGCTCGTGGCCGTTCTTCCGCGAGCTCGTGGGCGCGCGGTTCATCGGACACCCGCCGGGGTGCACGCCCGGGCAGATCGACGTCGTCGACCAGGGCCACCCGGCGACCGAGCACCTGCCGCGCCGGTGGGCGTGGACCGACGAGTGGTACAGCTTCGACGAACGGCCGAAGGGCGTGGAGGTGCTGCTGGAGGCCGACGAGGACTCGTACGACACGGCCGACCTCGCGATGGGCGCGCCGCACCCGCTCGCCTGGCACCGGCGGCTCGAGGCCGGGCGGTGCTTCTACACGGCGCTGGGCCACGCCGACGAGGCCTACGAGGACCCGCAGTTCCTCGCCCACCTCAAGGGCGGCCTGATAAGTGTCCTGCCGTCCCGTTGAACCGATGCGCTACACTCGTCTGCGTCCGCTTCGGCGGGCCAGTGCGGGTGTAGCTCAATGGTAGAGTCTCAGTCTTCCAAACTGATTGCGCGGGTTCGATTCCCGTCACCCGCTCCAAGCATCGAGAGCCCCCGGCCGGTCGGCCGGGGGCTCTTCGCGTACCCGGGGGCGGTGGGGCGGGCGGGGCGCATGAAACCCGGGCGCATGAAATCGCGGCCGGGCGGGTAATCCGCTCGGGTGCGCCTCGCGGAGGCGCCCGACGCGAGGAGGCAGCCGATGAGCGGCGATGTCGTAGATCTGATCATGCAGGACCACCGTGAAGTCGAACGCCTGTTCGACAAGTTGAAGAACTTCCCGGATACGCGCGCCCTCGGCACGCCGGTGCTCTCGGCCCTGCTCATCGCCCACAGCCGAGCCGAGGAGTCGGAGGTCTACCCGGCCGCGAAGGACGAGGGCGGCGACACCGAAGAGGTCGCGCACAGCCAGGAGGAGCACACCAAGGCCGAGCAGATGCTCGCGAAGCTCGTCGCGGCCGACCCCGAGTCGGCCAAGTACGTCGAACTCCTCGACCAACTCGAAGAGGCCGTCAGGCACCACGTCGAAGAAGAGGAGACGACCGTGCTCCCCCACATGCAGGAGCACCTCGACGAGCAGCGGCGCATGGAACTCGGCGAAGCCTTCGCCGCGAGCCGCGCCGCGCACCTCGGCGAGCGGCCCGGCGAGGCCACCAAGGAGGAGCTGCAGTGGCAGGCGCACAACGTCGGCCTGGCGGGCGCCTCCAGCATGGGCAAGGCCGAGCTCGCCAAGAAGCTCAAGGCCAAGGCGGCGTGACCCTGACCGGACCCGCCGCTGCTCTCGACGACAGCGGCGGGTTCCGCCGTGCCCGAACGCGTCACAGGGCGCCGCCGTGACGCGAGTGTCCGTCGTGACCGCTTGATACGTTCCGGGGCGTGTCCCCGCCCGCTCCCTCCGTGCCGCTGCGACGGTTGGCGGTGCCGATCTACGGGCCGACGATCCTCATCTCGGTCGGGATGGGCGCGGTCATGCCGCTGGTGGCGCTCTCGGCGCTCGATCTGGGCGCGTCGGTGACGCAGGCCGCGATCATCGTGGGGCTCATCGGGTTCGGGCAGCTGGTGGGCGACCTCCCGGCGGGAGCGCTCGCGCAGCGGTTCGGTGAGAAGCGGGTCCTGCTGGCCGCGTGCGTGGTCGAGGCCGCCGCGTTGGTCACGGCCTCGCGCACGGGGTCGCTCGCGGTGCTGGCGGCGATGGTGTTCGCGATCGGGATGTCGGCGGCGGTGTTCGGGCTCGCCCGGCACGCGTACTTGTCGGAGGCGGTGGCGCTCGCGTTCCGGGCGCGCGCGATGTCGACGCTCGGCGGGACGTTCCGGATCGGCGGGTTCATCGGCCCGTTCGTGGGCGCGTTCCTCATCGAGCAGTATTCGTTCGGGGCGACGTACGGGTTCGCGGCCGCGACGAGTCTCGCGGGCGGTCTGCTCAGTCTCGCGCTTCCTGAGCTGCCGGCGGCGCGGTCGGCGGCGGTACCGGAGCGGCGGCGCATGTGGTCGGTGCTGGCCGAGCACCGGAAGGTGCTGGGGACGCTCGGGGTCGGGGTCCTGCTCATCATGATCGCGCGCGCCTCGCGGCAGGCGATCATCCCGTTGTGGGCGGAGCATCAGGGGCTGGACGCGACGGCCACGAGTCTCATCTTCGGTATCGCTGCGGGGGTGGACATGCTGCTGTTCTATCCGGGCGGGGCGATCATGGACCGGTTCGGGCGCATGTGGGTGGCGCTGCCGGCGATGCTCGTCATGGGCGCGGGGTTCCTGCTGCTGCCGTTGTCGGGGACGGCGGTCGCGATCGGGCTCGTGGCGTGCTTCATGGGTCTGGGGAACGGGATCTCGTCGGGCATCGTGCTCACGCTGGGGGCGGACGTCGCCCCCGACGAGGGCCGCCGGCAGTTCCTCGGCGGGTGGCGGCTGTGCGGCGACCTCGGCGGCGTCGCCGGGCCGGGCCTCATCAGCCTCCTCTCGCTCATGCTCCCGCTGGGCGCGGCCGCGATCGCGCTCGGGGCGATCACCTGGTTCGGCGCGGCCTGGCTCGCGAAGTGGGTCCCCGTCTACGATCCGGCGCGCAAGGCCCCGGAGAAGGCCGCCGTCTGAGCGGCAGTCGCGGCGTCAGTGTCATGACAGGGCGGCGACAGGTCCGGCGCGCAATCTAGAGGCACAGCGGGAGCCCCCGCGAAACCGAAAGCCTCGCAGCGAAGGACACGAACGATGAACGCTCTCGAAACCGCCTGGTCCGGCATGGTTCCCGTCGAAGACACCGCGCTCTATGTCACCGACACCGGCGGCGACGGCGTCCCGGTGATCTACTGCAACGGCCAGTTCGCGACGATCGGGTACTGGAAGAACGTCGTCGAAGCGCTCGGCGACGGCTTCCGCCACATCAACTTCGACGAGCGCGCCCGCGGCAAGAAGTCCCTCAAGTCCGCCGACTACTCGTTCGAGGCCTGCATGAGGGACATCGACGCGGTCCTCGAAGCGCGTGGCGTCACCGGCAAGGTCCTCATCGTCGGCTGGTCCTACGGCGCGTTCCTGGCCGCGACCTGGGCCAGCCGCAACCCCGAGCGGTGCATCGGCGCGGTCCCGGTCGATGGCGCCGAGCCGCACGACTGGCTCGACGACGCCATGGAGGTCCGCATCCGCAAGCTCTTCAAGCGCCTCGCCCCGATCACCACGATCCTGCGCCCGACCGGCCTCACGCCGAAGCTGAGCGCTTCGCAGCAGGCCGATTGCAACATCGAGCTGGGCAAGATCTCCCGCAAGGCCAACCTCGGCCCGGTGCTCGACGCGATCACCGTCCCGACCCGGTACGTGCTCGCCTCCGGTGCCTCCCTGGGCAGCAAGGGCGACGAGCAGGAGCAGATCCGCGCCGCGATGGGCGAGGTCGTCGAGCGCAACCCGAACATCGAGGTCTTCGCGAAGGTCGCCTCCAACCACGACTGGATCCTCAAGAAGGACTTCAAAGCCGTCGCCGACGCCGTCCGCGAGGTCGCCGACCTCGGTGACCGTGACAAGTGAACCCGCGCCGGCATGGCGGGAGGACAGAGGGCCGGTCGATCCGCAAGCGGATCGACCGGCCCTCTGTC
>NZ_JAGFNP010000012.1:13623-183016 GCF_017592475.1 Glycomyces niveus
TGTGGGCGGTTCTCCCCCCACGGGTCCCCCCCGGCCCTCTGTCCTATCCTGCGCGAACGGGTTTCAGGTGTACTCCGGCGCCGCATCGCCTAGTCCGAGCGTTCCTCGGTCCAGGCGGCGATGCCGCCTTCCGTGAGGATCATGTCCCAGGCGGCTTCGGCCGCACCGAGAATCGGGGCGTCCGGGCCGAGGGCCGAGGGCACCACCGGTGGCGGGTCGTCGCGGCGGAAGCCCATCAGGCCCGCCCGGTAGGCGCCGCCGAAGGACTCGGGCACGGCGCGGCGCAGCTCCGGCGCCAGCCCTCCGAGACAGACGATCTCCGGGTCGAGGATGTTCACCAGTCCGGCCGTCCCCCGCCCGAGCACCGTCGCGCATTCCTCCACGGCCGCACGGGACTCGGGGTCCACCAGCGACTCGATGAGATAGGCGCGCGGGTCCTCCGGCTCGGCTTCGCCCTTGAG
Organism: Glycomyces niveus; assembly: GCF_017592475.1. Classification (GTDB taxonomy): domain Bacteria; phylum Actinomycetota; class Actinomycetes; order Mycobacteriales; family Micromonosporaceae; genus Glycomyces; species Glycomyces niveus. The sequence continues at coordinate 14,085 of NZ_JAGFNP010000012.1, forward strand.
CCTCGCCACGGCGCGGCCGTCGACCGCGACGTCCCAGCATCCCGCGGCGCCGCAGGGGCAGGGCACGGCCGGGTCGCCCAGGGGCGCGTGGCCGAACTCGCCGCCCGCGCCGGTCGCGCCCGTGACGGCATGGCCCTGGTCGACGAAGATGCCGCCGATGCCGACCTCGATCGTCAAATAGAGGACGCTCTGGCCGGGGTGCGAGAGGCGGGCTTCGGCGAGGCCCGCCAGGGTCGCGTCGTTGCCGAGGGCTTGGGGCACACCGGGAAGCAGGGGTTCGACCTCCACATCGCGCCAGCCGAGCACACTGGACTGGACGATGGCGCTGCGCCGCACCGTGCCCGTCGCCGACATCGAGACCGCTCGGACGCGGCCGCCGTACCGGTCGGCGAGGTTGCCCGCGGCTTCGCGGAGGTCCGCGAAGACCCGGTCGGGGCGTTTGGAGGCGTGGCGGCCGGTGGTCGATTCGACCAGGGTCCCTTCGAGGTCGGCGATGGCCACGGTCCAGTCGGCGTAGCGGACGTCGACCACGGCGGCGAGCGGCCCGTCGGGGTGGGCGTGGAGCACGGTGGTCGGGCGGCCGCGCCCCGTGGGCGGGGCGGGGGCTTCGGCGATGAGGTCGAGGGCGCGGAGGCGGGCGGCGATCTCGGTGGCGGTGCCGCTGCCGACATGCATCTCGCGGGCGGCTTCGGCGCGGGTGACGCCGGGGCGTGAGCGTACGAGCCGCAGGAGGTCGAGCGCGCCGCTCCAGCGGGCGGCCTCGGCGCGGCCGATCTTGGCGGGGCCGGGCTCTTCGGCGGCGGGGGTTGCGGCTTGCACTCGGGGACCTCCAGGAATTATCCTCGCGTTACGAGTTTATTTCTACCCCGGAGGGCTTCATGCGAAGCTACAGCAACCCCGAAGCCGTCCTGCTGGACATGGACGGCACCCTGGTCGATTCCGACGGCGCCGTCGAACGCGCCTGGGCCGCATGGGCCGTCGAGTACGGCGTCGCCCCCGCGCATGCGCTCGCCGACATGCACGGCAGCCCCGCGCACCTCACCGTCGCCCGCCTGCGGCCCGACCTCGACGCCGCCGGCGTCGAAGCCGCCGCCCAGCGCCAGCTCGACCTCCAGTACGAGGACCTCGCCGACGTCGTCCCCACGCCGGGCGCCGTCGCGCTGCTCGCCGCGCTCGACCGGATCGGCCTGCCCTGGGCCGTGGTCACCAGCGCCGACGACCGGCTCGCGAAGGCCCGCCTCGCCGCCGCCGGGATCGTCCCGCCGCTGCTGTTCACGTTCGAGGACGTGGAGCGCGGCAAGCCCGACCCCGAGGGGTATCTCCTGGCCGCCAGGGCGCTGGGCGTCGATCCGGCCGCGTGCCTCGTCGTCGAGGACTCCGAGCCGGGCCTCGCCGCGGGCCGCGCGGCGGGCGCGATGACCGCGTCCCTGCGCGGCCTCGACGCCGACGTGCGTCTGCGCGACCTCGGGCACCTCGCGGAGCTGCTGGTGCCCGATGGCCGTTGACGTTCGCGCCGCGCCCGAGGCGGACGCGCAGGGCGTGGCCCGCGTGGTCGCGTTGGCGCAGATCGGTCTCGGTCTGCTCGTGTCCTCGTACGGGCCGTACCTCGCCGGGATCGCGGCCGAACTCGAGCGGCCGCGCGGCGAACTCGTCTGGCTCACCATGACCTTCGGTGCGGGGCTCGTGCTCGCGGCGCTCGTCGGCCCGGCGGTGCTCCGCGCGGGGGCGGGCCTGGTGATGCGCGTGTCGTGCGCGGGTATCGCGGTCGGCGCGGTCGCCATGGCGGCCTCGCCGCGGCTCGCGCTGGCCGGAGCCGGATCGGTCATGGTCGGCTTCGGGTGCGCGGCGATCGGATTGACGACGCCGTCGCTGCTGCGCGGTCCGGGGGCGGCGAAGCGCATCGCGGTCATGGTCGGGCTCGCCAGCGCCGCGGGGGTGTGCGCGCCGCTGGCGTTCGGGGCGCTGGAGGCGGTGGGCGTGCCGGGCCGGTGGGCGCTGTTGAGTGCGGTCCCGGTGCTGGTCGCGGCTGTCGTGCATCGCACGGTTCGCGGTCCGCTCGATGATGGGGGCGGGGACGGTCCGGTGCCGGTGGGTCCGGCTTCGCTGGGGTGGGCGCGGATCGTCCTGTGCGTCGGGGTGGAGTTCTGCTTCGCGATCTGGAGTGTGGCCCGGTTGGTCGATACGGGGGTGGCGTTGGGGACGGCTTCGGCGCTGGGCGCGTCGTTCGGGATCGGGATGGCGGTGGGTCGGCTGGTGGGGCCGCGGTTCGTGGACCGGTCGTGGGCGGTGCCGGCGGCGCTGGGGACGGTCGCGGTCGGGACGGTGGTGGTGTACCTGGGGCGGGATCCGGGTGTGGTGACGGCGGGGATCGCGGTGGCGAGCCTGGGCATCGCGCCGTTGTATCCGATCATGCTGGGCCGTCTGGTCGGGATTCCGGGTTTGAGCGGGCGGCATTCGGCGTCGATCGGTTCGCTGGCGTCGGGGACGGCGATCTTGGCCGCGCCGGCGGCGTTGGGTTGGCTGGACGGGCAGATCGGGTTGCGGGAGGCGTTCTTGCTGCCGTTGCCGCTGCTGCTGGTGCTGCTGTTCCTGGCGAGGCGCGCCTAGGGAAGCGGCCCCGGACCGGCGTGGTCCGGGCCGCTTCGTGCGCGCTAGCGCTCTTCGGGTTCTTTCTTCCTGGTGGCCGAGAGCGAACCGGCGTGGGCCTTCTCCTCGGGGCTCATGCGGGTCTTGATGAGGCTCGCGATGGTCACGACGACTAGGACGCCGATGACGACGGCGAGGCTGACCGGGGTCGAGACTTCGGGGATCGCGGGGTCGATGTCGACGTGGCCCCAGTGCAGGATCAGCTTCACGCCGATGAAGAGCAGGATGATCGACAGGCCGAGCGAGAGGTAGACGAGCCGGTCGAGCAGGCCCTTCACGAGGAAGAACAGGGCGCGCAGGCCCAGCAGCGCGAAGGCGTTCGCGGTGAAGACGATGTACGCCTCCTGGGTGACGCCGAAGACGGCCGGGATGGAGTCGAGGGCGAACAGCAGGTCGACTGAGCCGATGGCGATGAGGACGATGAACAGCGGGGTGAACAGCCGCTTGCCGTCCACTTTGACGTGGAGTTTGCCGTCGACGTAGTCGGGGGTGATGGGCAGGAAGCGGCGGGCGCCGCGGACCATCACGTTCGATTCGATGTCGGGGTCTTCGTCGCGGTGGCGGAACAGCTGGATCGCGGTGTAGACGAGCAGGAGCCCGAACAGGAGGAACATGAAGGAGAAGGAGTTGATGAGGGCCGCGCCGAGGGCGATGAAGATCGCGCGCATGATGAGCGCGAGCACGATGCCGAAGGTGAGGACCTTGTGCTGGTGGTGGTCGGGGACGGCGAAGGTGCTCATGATGATCACGAACACGAAGAGGTTGTCGACCGAGAGGCTCTTCTCGATGATGTACCCGGCGAAGTACTCGGTGCCGGCGGCGTTGCCGTACTGCATGCCGAACCAGACGCCGAACCCGATCGCGATGGCGATGTAGAAGACCGACCAGGCCGTGGCCTCTTTGAACCCGACGTGGTGGGGGCGCAGTGCCGCGAGGATCAGGTCCACCGCCAGCAGGGCCACGATGAATCCGATGGTTACGGCCCAAGTGAGAGGGCTGATATCGAGCAACGCTTCCTCCGTCAGATTGCCATCATCACGACTGCAGGACTGACATCAGACCCGCAGTGCCCGCATCCTAACGGCCGCGTGCCCCGTTTGTCACGACCACCCTGTCGAGCGTGACCTCGACCAAAGCATGATCATGGCCACTGCGCAGCGGAAACGGCGATTCGGCCCTCAGGACGCGGGCACGAGGCAGCTCAGCGGCGGGTCGATGAGTGAGCACACGGACGCTCGCACGACCGGCTCGTAGTCGGCGGGGACGCCGCCGTCTGCGATGACGGCGGTGTAGGCGGCGACGCCGTCGGTCGCGCGTCGTTCCAGGTCGGGGTCGGCGAGGGCGTCCACGGTGTACAGCCCGAAGCGGGGGGTGTAGGAGCCCCATTCGTAGTTGTCGGTGAGGGACCAGTAGTTGTAGCCGATGACGTCGATGCCGTCTTGGGCGGCGCGCTGGATCCAGTAGACGTGGTCCTCGATGAACTCGGTGCGGGAAAGCCCGTCGGGCCGCTCGGCGTTGTCGTGGGTGGCCATGCCGTTCTCGACGATGTAGAGCGGGAGGTCGGGGAATTTGCCGCCGTAGTAGCGGAGGGCGTAGTAGATGCCGTCGGGCTGGGCGTCGGCGAGTTCGCCGGTGAGGGCGCGGGCGGCCGTGAGGTTGTCGAGGCTGAGGCCGAGGTAGTAGTCGATGCCGACGAAGTCGAGCCGGTTGCGGATCTTGTCGATGAACGCGGCGTCGAACAGCCACGGCGAGAGGGGGATGAACGCGAGGTTGGAGGTGACCATGGCTGCGGGGTTCGCCGCGTGGATCTGGTCGTAGGCGGCGTTGTGGGCCTTGGCGAGCCGGTCGAAGATCCAGGGCGCGTCGAACCAGGTCGCGGCCCCGTTGTCGATCTCCTGGTAGACGTACAGGGTCGCTTCGTTGAAGGTCACCCACATGGCGCCGGAGTCGGCGTACCGGGCGACGATCCGCTCGCTGTAGGCGGTGAAGTCCTCAAGGGTCTCGTCGCTCTTCCAGCCGCCCTGGTCGGCGACCCAGCCGGGGTGGACCCAGTGGTTGAGGGTGATCATCGGGGTCATGCCGGCGGCGGTGATGTGCGCGACGACGTCGTCGTAGTAGGCGAGTTCGGTCGCGTCCCACTCGCCCGGCGCGGGTTCGACGCGGGCCCATTCGATGCCGAACCGGTAGACCTCGACGCCCATCGCGGCGGCGAGCGCGATGTCCTCGGCGTACCGGTGCCGGAAGTCGACGGCGTTCCCGACGGGCTCCTTCTCCTGGGAGTAGCGGAGCCAGTTCGAGTCCGGGTTGGACCCTTCGGATTGGAAGCCCGATGACGAGACGCCCCAAAGGAAGTCGTCGGGGAGCGGCGCGACCGGCTCGGCGGCGTTCGCGGGGGCGGCCGCGAGGAGGGAGGCGGCGACGATGAGGCAGGCCAGGAGCCGACTGAAAGCACGCATGGGGGAATGCTCCGTTTCTCCCCCGTTTTGTGCCTCAACATCATAGGCACGGGAAGGCCCGCAGGGGAATACCGGACGGTAACGAGGCGAAGCCGGCGAGCGCGGCGGTCTGGGCGGCGGTGAGCCGGAACCCCTGGACGGCGGCGCGCGGGTGGATCTCGGCGGCGTGCCAGTGCTCGGCGCGGACGCTGGTGGCGACGCCGATGCGGCGCATCTCGGCGCGGAGCTTCTGGGCGAGGTCGAAGGCGTCGAAGAGGTAGACGTGGTCGATGCCCCAGGGCCGGTGCGCGCGGGGGTGGGCGGGGCCGCGCGGGCCGGTCATGACGAGGTAGTACTCGAGCTCGTCGGAGTCGGTGAGGTCGAGGAGGCCGTCGCCGCGGGTGTAGTGCTTGATGTTGACGGTGCGCCCGGCGAGCGGGCCGGAGCGGAACCAGCCGTCGACGGCGCGGTGGGCGGCGGGCGCGAGCTCGATGTCGAAGATCTGCGCGCCGATCCAGTCGGAGAGGTGCCCGTGGACGAGGGGACGGCCGACGATGTCGGTGATGCGCGCTTCGATCTCGTTGCGCGCCTGCAGGAGCATGGCGACCGACTTGAGTCCGTCTTCGTCCATCGGCGCTCCTCGGGTCGGCCCACGCTCCTCATCGTACCGAGGGGCCGCCGGGGGCGCCGCCGTCGCCGGGCGGCGCCCGGGAGCCCTAGACGGCGGACCAGCCGCCGTCGCTGGGGAGGACGACGCCGTTGACGTTGGCGGCGTCGTCGCTGAGGAGCCAGGCGATCGAGTTCGCGAGGACGTCGGCGGTGGCCGGGGCCGGGATCACGACCTGCAGGATCGGGCCGACGCGCTCGCCGGCGAGCGGGGACTTCATCGTGCCCTCGATGTTGGTCATGACCGGTGAGGCGCATCGGCGCGGTGACGTTGATCGCGAAGACCCGGTCCCAGGTGGCGTCGTCGACTTCGGCGGCGGGCAGGAAGCCGTCCATGATGCCCGCGACGTTGGCGAGGCCGTTCACCTTGCCGTCGGCGGCGGCCACGACCCGGTCGACGACGTCGGCGGCGGTGAGGTCCCCGGCGACGGGCCGGACGTCGATCTCGGCGGCGAGCTTGTCGAGCGCGTCCTGGTTGACGACCGTTCGCGGCATTCCCGCAACCGAGGTGTGGGCTAGCCCGCCGCGGCGGCCAGGGCGTCGGCGAGGAGGCGGCCGACGGCCTCGAGCCGGTCGGCCATGGCCTCGGGGTCGAGCGGGTCCTCCCCGGAGACGAGCCAGGCGCTCATGAGGGCGGTACCGCCGCCGGTGACGAACACGGCCAGGTCGTCGGCGGTGCGCGCCGGGAGCGCGTCGCCGAAGCGGGCGAGGAGGGCGTCGCGCCGCAGCGGCGCGAGCAGCTCGGTCACCACCCGGTTGAGCGCGAACGCGCTCGCCGTCGCGAACATCGCCCGGTAGAAGCCCTGGTGGGCGCAGAAGTGGCGGGCGACCGCGAGCGCCCGCTCCCGCCCGAACGCCTCCCCCGGGCTGTCCTGCCACGGCTCGGTGAGCTCGCGGCGCGCGAGGTCGAGGGCCGCCTCGAGCAGGAGGTTGTCCCGGTCGCCGAAGTGGAGGTACACGAGCTGGCGGCTGACCCCCGCGGCATCGGCGATGTCGGAGACCGGGACGTTCGCGGTGCCGCGCGCGCTCACCAGCGCGGTCGCGGCGCCCAGGAGGGCGGCGCGGGTTCGTCGCACCCGGCGGTCTTTGGCGGGCGGCGGAGGGTCGAAACTCACCCGACGAGGTTAGGCACTCCCCGCACCTTCGACAAGTCGTTCGACGGCCGGGAGCCTACGCGAAATCGATCGCGTCGACGTAGAGCCAGTTACCGCCGATGCGCTCGAAGGCGCTGTGCTCGGTCTGGGAGCCGGGGCCGTCGGCGTCGGTGTAGTCGGCGCGGAAGCGGACGGTGCCCTGGGTGTGGAGGGCGGTCCCGCCGGTCGTCTCGAGGATGCGCAGGCCGGTGAAGCGGCGGCCGTCGTCGGCGAGGTCGAGCCGCTCGGGGCGGGTCTCGGGGTGCCAGGTGCGCATGAGGTAGGCGGCGTCGCCGAGGGCGAAGGCGCTGTAGCGCGAGCGCATGAGGGCTTCGGCGGTGGGGGCCTTGGCGGTCCCGGCGTGCAGCGGCCCGCAGCAGGCGGTGTACGCGGCGCCGGAGCCGCACGGGCACGGGCGGGACGGGCGGGAGCGTTTCGGCATAGGGGGATTGTGCCGGAGCGCCGCACCGGCCCGGGGGGGGGGGGGGGGGGGGGGGCGGGGCGCAGGCCGCGGGGGGGGGGGGGGGGCGCGCCGGCGGGGGCGTCGCGTTTCGGCATTGGGGGCTTGTGCGGGAGCGCCGCACGGGCCCGGGGGCCGGTGCGGCGCGCCTTGCTAGCAGTCCTCGAGGTACGGGGTGACGACCTCGGCGTACGCGGCCTGGCCGGCGGCGTTCGCGTGGAACGACTCGATGTTGCCGGTGTAGCCGAGGATCCACGGGTCCGCGGAGCAGATCTCGTGGCCCGCGAAGGCGTCGCGGACGTCGGCGAACTCGTAGCCGTGGTCGGCGGCGACGGCGGCCGTGGTGTCGGCGAGGAGGTCGGCGGTCTCGTTGAGCAGCGCCTGCTCCGCCGGCGTGATCGCGAGGGTCCCGGAGCAGCTGGTCTCGTTGAACAGCTGCGGGTTGCCGACGACGGTGACGTCGGCGAACGGGGCGAGGTCGCCGACCTGGGTGTAGAGGTCGTCGAGCTCGGCGGGGAGCGTGCCGGTGATGACGGCCTGCGCGTTCGCGACCGCGCCCTGGCAGAGCGCGGTGTCGGTGCCGGCGCAGGCGCCGAGCACGTTCGAGAAGCCGGCGTCGTTGCCGCCCACGCCGATGGTGACCTCGCGGGTGCGCCAGGTCAGGTTGCCGAGCTGCTCGGCGACGACGTCTTCGACGCGGGCGCCGGAGCAGGCGTCGAACGACAGCCGCGCGCCGACGCTCGCGGCCACGAGCTGCGGGTAGGCGTTGGCGGAGCGGTAGCAGTCGGTGCCGTCGTCGGCGTAGTCGCCGGCGCCCACACCGGACACATAGGAGTCGCCGAGGGCGACGTACCGCGGCGACCAGGTGCCGGCGGCGGAGGCCGGGGCGGCGAACGAGGCCGCCGCGATGCCGGCGACGGCCGCGGCCGCGAGGGTGCGCGCGAGGCGCTCAGTGGATCGGGTCATGGGTCTCCTTTTGATGTGTCGGGTCGGGCGGGTGGCCCGGCCCGTGGGGTCCCGGGGACGGCCGTCGAAACGGGACGACCGGCCCCGAGGAGAAGACTCCCCCGGGGCCGGTCGCGGTTGCCTCTAGTAGTCGAGCATCGGAAGGACGACGTCGGTGTACGCGTCCTGGCCGGCGGCGTTGGGGTGGAACGACTCGAGGGTCCCGGTGTAGCCGAGGATCCACGGGTCGGCCGAGCACACGCCGTGGCCGTCGAAGGCCGCGCGCGGGTCGGCGAAGTCGAAGCCGTGGTCGGCGGCGACGGCCGCGGTGGTCTCCGCGAGGAGATCGGCGGCGTCGTTGAGCAGCGCCTGCTCCTCCGGGGTGATCGCGAGCGCGCCCTGGCAGGCGGTCTCGTTGAACAGGCGCGGGTTGCCGACGACGACGATCTCGGCCGAGAACGCGCGGTTCTCGACGCGGGTGTAGAGGTCGTCGAGCTCGGCCGGGAGCGAGTCGGTGATGATGCTGCGCGCGTTGGTGATCGCGGCCTTGCACAGCGCGGTGTCGGTGCCCGCGCAGGCGGTCAGCACGGAGGAGAAGCCGGCGTCGTTGCCGCCCACGCCGATCGTGACGTGCTCGGTGTTCACCTCGTAGAGGTGGTTCAGCTGGTTGGCGATGACGTCCTCGACGCGCGCGCCCGAGCAGGCCTCGAACCAGAGCCGTTCGCCCAGTTCGACGCTGGCCTGCTTGGCGTAGGCGTTCGCGGAGCGGTAGCAGTTCGTGCCGTCGTCGGCGTAGTCGCCCGCGCCGACGCCCGAGGCGAACGAGTCGCCGAGTGCCGCGTACTGCTGGATGGTGATGTCGGCCGAGGCGGGAGCGGCGAGGCCGGCGACGCCGAAGCCCGCGATCGCCGCGACGGCGGCGGCGCTGGCGAGGACGCGGCGCGACTTGCCTTCCTTGAAGGACACAGGGTCTCCTTGTTGTCGACAGGGCCGGCGGGTGGACCGGTGGGTCCCCCGCCGGAGGACCGCGTCATTATAGACAGGGAAGTCCATTGTGTCGCAATAAGAACGGTGCGTGACGACGTGTCGCGCGGCGTCCACTGTAGCCCGTCTCCGCACCGCGGGATGCAAAACAGTTTCAAGGAAGTTTACGGAACCCGGTCGGAAACTGTTTCCTCCTGGGGCTAGAATGGGCCGCACACGGAGGCGAAGAGGTGCAGCAGATGAGCAGTCGGGCGACGCTGAGCGAGGTGGCCGCGCGGGCGGGCGTCTCCAAGGCAACGGCCTCCAAGGTGCTCAACGGCCGCCCCGGCGTCGCGGAGGCGACCCGCAAGGCCGTGCGCGACGCCATCGCCGCGCTCGACTACGTGCCGACCACCGGCCCGCGCGAATCGCCTGCGCCCCAGACGATCCACGTCGTCTTCGACACGCTCCTGAACATGTACGCGGTGTACGTGCTGGACGGGATCATCAGCGGCGGCCGCGAACTCGGCGTCGAGGTCGTCACCAGCTCCCTGGAGGCCGAGACGCCCGGGCACAACGACCCGATCGGCGTCGACCGGATCAAGGCGATCGCCGCGCAGGGCGCGGCCGGCCTGGTCCTGGTGACCGCGCAGCTGACGACCGCGGAGCGGGACATGTGCGAGCAGCTGGGCCTGCCGCTCGTCGTCGTCGACCCCGCGAACCCCCTCGACGAGCGCGTCACCAGCCTCGGCGCCACCAACTGGGCCGGGGGCGTGCAGGCCACCCGGCATTTGCTCGACCTGGGGCACACCAGGATCGGCTTCGCGGGCGGCCCGCCCGGTTCCCTGCCCGCGCGCGAACGCCTCCACGGCTACCGGGAGGCGCTCGAGTCCGCCGGGATCGACGTGGACCCCTCGCTCACCGGCTCGGGCACGTTCTACGCCGAGACCGGCGCGGTCCTCACCGAGCGGATGCTCGACCTCGACGACCCGCCGACGGCGGTCTTCGCCGCGAGCGACAGCATCGCCGTGGGCGTCATCCGCACCGCCCGCAAACGCGGCCTCGACGTCCCCGGCGACCTCAGCGTGGTCGGCTTCGACGACACCTACAACGCGATGTGGGTCGAGCCGCCGCTCACCACGGTGCAGCAGCCGCTGCGCCAGATGGGCCGCGTCGCCGCCCGCACCGTGCTCGACCTCGCGGCGGGCAAGGTCCCCGACTCGCACCACGTGCAGCTCGCGACCACGCTCGTCGTCCGCGAGTCCACGGCCCCGCCGCGCCGCAAAGCCTGAAACCACCGGTCGGCGGGTCAGGGCCTCTTGAGGAACAGCCCCAGGACGACGGCGGTCAGCGGTACGGCGCAAAGGACGGTGAAGACCCCTTCGGGGCCTTGCCGTTCGGCGATGAGCCCGAACACCGGGGCGAAGAGGCCGCCCACGCTCATGGCCAGCCCGAGGGTGACCCCCGCGGCGGTGCCGGGACGGGTCGGCAGGTAGTCCTGCGCGAGTTTGACCAGCACCGCGAACGGGATGTTGATCGCGACGCCGACGGCGAGGGCCAGGACCAGCGGTGCGTACTCGCCAGGGGTGATCCTGAGCAGGACGAGCAGCGGGATGATCAGCACCCCGCCGAGCCGGGTGATCGCGATGGCGCCGAAGCGGTCGGCGAGGCGCCCGCCGAGGAGGGTGCCGATCACGCTGCCGAGCATGAAGCCCGCCAGGGCCGTCCCGGCGACGGCGTGGCCGGCGCCGAGGTGGCGGATCCAGTACAGCTCGATGAAGGTGATGATCCCGACCCAGAGGATCGAGCGGACCACCTCGATCGCGGTGAGGACCGCGAAAGGACCCCAGCGGTCGGTGCCGGTGCGGACTTGGGGCGGAGCCGCTTTCACGCGGGTGTGCTTGCGGAGCATGACGAAGGCGATGAGCACGGCGGGCGGGATGAACAGCGCGGTGGCGCCCACGCCCATGGCCATGAGGGCGGGCGTGGCGAGGACGGGGGCGAGGAAGAAGCCGACCGAGCCACCCGCGGCGAAGATGCTCATGCCGGTGGCGCTGTCGCCGGCCGCTTCGCGCGCGCCTTTGCCCGCGGCGGGGTGGAACATGGCGACGCCGAGGCCCGAGAGGAAGACGAGGGCGAGGACCAGGGAGTACGGGCCGGCGAGTCCAGCGAGGCCGAGGCCGAGACCGGCGAGGGCGACGCCCGCGGGGGCGAACCAGTCGAGGCGGCGGCGGTCGACCAGGAGCCCGAAGAGCGGCTGCGGGATCGAGGCGCCGAGGGCGGCGGCGAGGGTGAGGCCGGTGGCGGCGACGTAGCCGTAGCCGCGGTCGAGCACGAAGTAGGGGACGACGGCGGGCACGAGCCCTTGGTAGAGGTCGTCCACGGCGTGGGCGGTGCCCCACAGCCACATGCGCCGCAGCGGCGAGGGCGAGGCGTCCCGGCGGGGCGCGGTCGGGGCGGCGGTCTGGGTCATGCGCGGTGCTCCTTGTCGGTTCGTCCCAAGGATTCCGACTCGCCGCGGGCTCCGGCTAACGGTATTCTGCCGAGTTATGTCGATCGACGGCCATGTTGACGGGCGGATCATTCCGAGTTCGCCGATCCGGATGCTCTCGCACCTGGAGCGGATCGACCGGCACCGCCACGACGGGCACCAGCTGATCTACCCGCGGCGCGGGGTGCTGCGGGTGTTCACGGCGTCGGGGGTGTGGGTGGTGCCGCCGTCCCAGGGGGTGTGGATGCCCGCCGGGACGGACCACGCGCACCGGGCGTGCGGGACGACCGAGATGCGGGCGATCCTGTTCGCGACCGACGGCCCGGGGCCGTTCATCGCGCGCCCGACGGTGCTGGCGTTCACGCCGCTGCTGCGCGAGGCCGTCACGTGCCTGACCGACGACGCCGGGCTCGCGGCGGACACGCGGGTCCATCTCGAGCGGGTCGTGCTCGACCTGCTGCGCGGTGTCGAAGCGCCGCAGCGGTTCCTGCCCGCGCTGCCGGATCCGCGGCTGCGCGAGGTGGTGGCGCTCCTGGAGGACGATCCGGCGGACCGGCGGACGCTGGCGCAGTTGGGGACGGCCGTGGGCGCGTCGGAGCGGACGCTGAGCCGGCTGTTCCGGGAGCAGGCGGGGATGACCTTCGCGCAGTGGCGCGGGCAGTTCCGGCTGCACCACGCGCTGGTGCTGCTCGCGGAGGGGCACCAGGTCACGCGCATCTCGGGAGCGTGCGGGTACGCGAGCCCGAGCGCGTTCATCGGCGCGTTCCGGGAGGCGTTCGGCGTGACGCCGGGCGAGTATGTGAGAAGCGAGCCCGACCTTCGGCTGTAGGGCGGCCATTGCCTTGATGGCGCTTGCGGGCTATCCTGAACTCCCGTCATTATATCGATTCAATTCGATATTTCAATATGTCCTGCAGACGGCCGCGGTCGCCCGGCACGCCGCCCGGCCCCTCACCTCACCTCACCCTGTGCCGATGCGCGCCTTCGCGTTCCCTGGTCTGGCGCGCCCTCACCATCAGATACGGAGTGAACATGAAGCAGTCCACCTCCCCCCGGGCGAGACGCCTCCGCGCACCGGCGGCCGCCGCCATAGGGCTGGTCGCCGTCGCCGCAACGATGTGGGCGATGACCGACGCGAACGCCGCCACCGTCCGCTACGAGGCCGAGACCGCCCCGGCCGTCTGCGACGGCACGATCGACTCGAACCACACCGGCTACTCCGGCAGCGGATTCTGCAACTCCACCAACGCCTCCGGCGCCGCCGCCCAGTTCACCGTCAACGCCGCGAGCGCCGGCACCGCCACCCTCGCGATCCGGTACGCCCACGGCGCCACCGACTCCCGCCCGGCCGACATCGTCGTCAACGGCGCCACCGTGGCATCCGCCAGCGCGTTCGGCGCGACCGGCGCGTGGACCGCCTGGTCGACGAAGACGGTCGCGGTCCCGGTGAACGCCGGGAGCAACATGGTGCGACTCGTGGCATCGTCGGCGGCCGGTCTGGCGAACATCGACTACGTCGAGCTCACCGACGGGTCGGCGGCGCAGACCGGTCCGATCATGGAGGACCTGGGACGCGGGGTGACGGTGGTGCCCTCGGGCGGCGGGAGCCTGGTCAGCTGGCGGCTGCTGGGCACGGACACGGCGAGCACGGCGTTCAACGTGTACCGCAACGGGACGCTGCTGAACGGCAGCCCGATCACGGGCGCCACGAACTACCTCGACGCGGGCGGGAGCGGCACGTACACGGTCGCGGCCGTGAACGGCGGGACGGTCGGCGCCCCGTCGGGTGCGGAGGCGGTGTTCAACTCGAGCGGGTACCGGGACGTCCCGATCCAGCGGCCCGCGGGCGGGACGACGCCGTCGGGCGAGGCGTACACGTACAGCGCGAACGACATGAGCGTGGGCGACCTGGACGGGGACGGCCAGTACGAGTACCTCGTGAAGTGGGATCCGAGCAACGCGAAGGACAATTCGCAGTCGGGCTACACGGGGAACGTCTACATTGACGCGTACCGGCTGAACGGGCAGCGCCTGTGGCGGATCGATCTGGGCCGCAACATCAGGGCGGGTGCGCACTACACGCAGTTCCAGGTGTACGACTACGACTCGGACGGCGACGCGGAGATCGCGATGAAGACCGCCGACGCGACGGTGTCGGGCACGGGCCAGGTCGTCGGGAACGCGGGCGCGGACCACCGCAACAGCGGCGGGTACATCCTCACGGGCCCTGAATATCTGACGATCTTCAACGGCGCGAACGGCGCGATCCTGGACACGATCGACTACCAGCCGCCGCGCGGGACGGTGTCGAACTGGGGCGACAACTACGGGAACCGGGTGGACCGGTTCCTGGCGGGCACGGCCTATCTGGACGGTCGGCGCCCGAGCATGGTCTTCTCGCGCGGGTACTACACACGCAGCGTGATCTGGGCGGTGGACTTCAACGGCACGGACCTGGTGTCGCGCTGGGTGTTCGACTCGAACAGCGCGGGCGGCCAGTACACGGGGCAAGGGGCGCACAGCCTCTCGATCGCGGACCTGAACGGCGACGGCCGCCAGGACGTGGTGTTCGGTGCGATGGCGGTCGGTTCGAACGGGCAGGCGCTGTACAACACGGGGTTCGGGCACGGCGATGCGCTGCACGTCTCGGACTTCGTGCCGGGCCGGGCGGGCCAGGAGGTGTTCATGCCGCATGAGAGCGCCAGCCAGCCTTCGTCCAGTTTGAACGGGTCCAACGGGTCGATCCTGTTCCAGACGCCGGCGAGCGGCGACAACGGGCGCGGCGTGGCCGCGAACGTCCTGTCGGGCAATGCGGGCGCCGAGTACTGGTCGTCGAACGTCAGCGGCCTGCTGAACGCGTCGGGCGCGAACATCGGCGCGAAGCCGGCGTCGATCAACTTCGTGTCCTGGTGGGACGGCGACGGCGAGCGCGAGCTGCTGGACGGCACGGCGATCACGAACTACCCGTCGGGGACGCTGCTGACCGGTGCCGGCGTGGCGTCGAACAACGGCACGAAGGCCACGCCGGGGCTCTCGGCGGACCTGTTCGGGGACTGGCGGGAGGAGGTGGTCTGGCGGACGGGCGACAACGCGGCGCTGCGGATCTACGCGACCCCGTCGACCACGAACCTGCGCATCGCGACGCTGATGCACGACCCGCAGTACCGGGTGGCGGTCGCGTGGCAGAACACGGCGTACAACCAGCCGCCGCATCCGAGCTTCTACATCGGCAGTGATGTGACGAGCTATCCGTTCCCGGCGATCTCGACGCCTTGATCTCCCCCACGATGCCGGGGCCCGCGACGCACGTCGCGGGCCCCCGCCTTTTCAGGTCCGATGAATTCTGGCGGGCCGCGTCGTCTCCATGGCGAGAAGTGCATCCGATCAGAGGAGCGAAGACGCATGGCGCACACCGATGTCAACTTCAAGCCGGTCGCTGACCTGGTGGCGGGGCTGATCGACGGCGTTGAGGACGACCGGTCGGCGGGTCCGACGCCGTGCGGTCGCTACACGCAGGCGCAGCTGCTCAACCACCTGCTCGGCCTGTGCCTGGCGTTCACGGCGGCGGCGCGCGGCGAGCGCGGCCCCCACAACGACGCCCCGCCCGCCGAGCCCGCGACCGACCTCGAACCCGAGTGGCGCGGCGAGCTGCGGCACCGTCTCGACACCCTCGCCGAGGCATGGTCCTCGGAGGGCGCATGGGAGGGCCACGCGGTCGCCGGCGGCGTCGTCCTCCCGGCGGCGATCATGGGCCTCGTCGCCCTCAACGAGCTCGCCGTCCACGGCTGGGACCTGGCCCGCGCCACCGGCCAGGACTTCGACCTCCCCGCGGACACCGTCGCGACCCTGGTCGAATTCGTCGCCCGAGACGCCCACGACCAGTCCGCCCGCGAAGGCATCTACGGCCCCGTCGTCGCCCTCCCCGCCGACGCCGCCCCCCAAGACCGGCTCATCGCCCTCACCGGCCGCGACCCGGCCTGGCGCCCGTAGGCCGGGCGCGTTCGCGAGCGACCGGCCCCGCAGCGATCGCGGCGGGGCCGGTCGGTGTGTCGGGCCGCTGCACCCGCGGGCGGGCGCTGCGGTGGTGGTCAGGACGGGGTGGCGCCGGTGATGGTGAGCTCGTAGGGGAAGGGATCGCCGACGCCGGTCTGCCACATCGTGTAGTTGCGGTGCTGGGAGGGGGTGGCGGCGACGACGAGCATCATGTGGGTCTCTCCGCTTTGGAGGGAGAAGTTCGCGGTCTGGCCCGGGGTGTAGAGGGGGCTGTAGCGGACCGAGAAGTCGGCCTTGACGGCGACGAGGCGGAAGCGCCAGTCCGCGCCGGTGAGACTGGAGGCGCCGGTGAGTTGGACGCCGACGCTGCTCGCGGTCGGGTTGAGGCGGATGATGTTGTGGCCGTACTGGTGCGGGGCGTCGGCGGCGCCGATGCGGTACCGGTTCGAGCCGAGGCCGGTGAGCGGGTCGGTGTGGAGCGGGCGGTAGCTGCCGCCGCCGCGCCACAGGTCGGTGCGCATGGCCGCGCCCTGGTCGAAGTCGTAGACGACCTGGCGGGAGGTCATCTCGCCGATCAGGGTGGCGAACTCCTGGTGGTCGAGTTGGAGGACGCGTTTGATCGTGTCGATCGGGTGCTCGCCCTGGCGGGCCTCGAACCAGAGGCGGTCGACGGCTTCGGCGCCGTAGAGTTCGGCGATCGTGTCGAACATCAGCCAGTCGCCGTAGTAGGTCTCCTGCGCGAGCCAGCGGAAGTGCTGGCGCTCCAGGTAGTAGCCGGAGCCGAGGACGACCTCGGGGCGCTGCATGCGGGCCATGTAGTTCGCGTGCGCTTCCCAGACCGGCCCGGCGACCGGGTTGCCGTGGCCCCAGCCGCCGCCGTTCCCGTTGGCGTCGTTGATGTCGCTCGCGTAGGACTGCATGATGTGGTTGAACTCGTGGGATTCGACCCAGTCGTCCCAGATCTTGTCGTACGGCAGGCACATGTGGCCGACGCCGATGTCGTCGGGCCCGGCCCAGTTCGCGGGCGGCAGGAACCCGTTCGACCAGGTGCCGCACAGGTACAGGTTGATCCGGTACTGGGAGCCGACGGCGTGGTCGGCGGGGTCGACGAAGCCGACCCGGTTCACGTAGTAGTCGTAGATCTCCTCCATGTGGTTCGCGACCCACTGCGGGTAGTTGCTGTAGCCGCGCTGCTGGCCCC
Organism: Glycomyces niveus; assembly: GCF_017592475.1. Taxonomy (GTDB): domain Bacteria; phylum Actinomycetota; class Actinomycetes; order Mycobacteriales; family Micromonosporaceae; genus Glycomyces; species Glycomyces niveus. The sequence continues at coordinate 31,018 of NZ_JAGFNP010000012.1, forward strand.
ACGCGACCACGTCGACCGCGTCGCCCCAGCGGACCGTGAAGTTCGCCGAGTTGACGAAGTTGTCGGTCTCGGCGCCCGCTTCGATGAGGAACCGCGGGGTGCGGGTCTGCTTCTGCTGCTGCGGGTTCCCCGTCGGCGTCTCGGTCGGGGCCGAGGTCGGCGTCGAGGTGGGCGTGGACGATCCGCCGCACGCGACCCCGTTGACCTTGAACGAGGTCGGGATCGTGCCGGTGCCGGTCACGGTCAGGCCGAAGACCTCTTTCGTCTGCCCGGCGGCGATCTGGGCGTTCCAGCCGACATCTTCGCCGGTGAAGTGCGCGCCCGACTGGGTGTGGTCGACGTTCCAGGCGTTCTGGACGCTCGACCCGGACGGCAGGTCGAACTCGACCTTCCACCCGTTGATGGACTCCGAACCGGCCTTGATGGCCACCGCCGCATTGTGGCCGGTGCCCCACTGGGACGTGATCGAGTACTGGACGGCGTCGCAAGCGGCGGCAGATGCCGGGACTGCCGCCACCACTGCGACGGACGCGGCGACCACCGCGCCCACCGCCAAACCGACTGCTCCGAGCCGGCGTCTCCGGCTGCGTGTGACTTCCATGAGGTGAGCTCCTTCGCTCGGGCGCAACCGTTCCGGCGCGCCCACGGCCGATCCCGCGACGGCATTCGGCCTGCTAGCGCAGGCCATGACGCCGACCGCAGCTAATATTTACGGACGTAAATATTAGATCGCGCACGGCGGCGCGGGCACAAGCGAATGGAATTTCAGAAACGAACCGCCCATGTCATGACACGGCCGACTTCCTACTCACGAAACTCTCTTGGCCACAACCGTCACAGTCGTCCCGGTCGACTCGGCGGCGGACCGGCGCCGCCGAGCCGACCACGGCGGTCAGCCGCCGCGTGGGCGGTGGCGCCTGGCGTCGGCGCGCTGGTAGGCGTTGACGGCCGCGTTCACGGCGGCGGTGCGGCGGTGGAAGCCCTGGTCTCGCGCGGTGCGCAGGTCGTCGAGGCTGAGGCGGCGCCGGACCAGGGACTGGCGCAGCCAGGCCTGCCAGGCGGGCGTCGCTTCGATGCGGCCCACGGTCTCGGCGCTCCAGAGGGACATCGGGCGGCGCGACCCTTCGTAGTGCGGGTTCGTTTTGTAGCGTTCGGGTTCGGGAAGGAAGTCGCGGATGGCGGTGTCGGTCCAGCCGCGGGTGCGGAGGATCGGTTTGGTGACCCAGATCTGGGTGCTCATGCCCGCGTGCGGGTTGCCGCCGAAGTAGCGGCGCTTCCGTTTCTCGTTGCCGCGCTGGCCTTTGCGGTGGTCGGCGCGTGATTCGGCGGGCGGCAGCGGGAAGCGGGCGCGCCCGTCGGCCGCGGTTCGGAGGACGAGGGACGTGATGCGGGCCTTGACGTCTGCTTCGGTGGTGTCGTCCATGGCTGCAGCCTCCGTTCAGTTGTCGCTTGCGGACGAACGTAGCGAGGCCGGAAGTTACTTTCCGGTAACGACACGCCGCACGGCGGCCTCGTCGCCGCCCGCACCGGAGACGATCGTGCCGCCGACGGACTGCGATCCGCCTTCGTCGTCGGTGAACCACGCGTCAGGGAACCCCAGGCCGCGGCCGAATGCCGCGGTCGTACTCGCGGCTACCGGCGAGTGACGGGTCAGGCGATGCGGTCGGCGCGGGCGTAGAGGTTCATCGTGTCCTCCCGGACGAAGCCCGCGAGCGTCAGCCCCGACTCCTCCGCGAGCTCCGCCGCGAGCGACGACGGCGCCGACACCGCGGCGAGGGCCGGGACGCCGGCCATGACCGCCTTCTGCACCAGCTCGAACGAGGCCCGGCCGGAGACGGCCAACACGGTGCCGCGCAACGGGACCATGCCCTCGCGCAGGGCCTGGCCGAGGACCTTGTCGACCGCGTTGTGCCGGCCGACGTCCTCCTTCGCGGTGATCAGCTCCCCCGCGGCGGTGAACAGCCCCGCGGCGTGCAGGCCGCCGGTGCGGTCGAAGATCTTCTGCGCCTTGCGGAGCCGGCCCGGGAGGGACGCCAGGACGCCGGCGGCGATCGCCGTGTCGTCCTCGGCGACGCTCCAGGCCGCCTTCGTACGCACGTCCTCCAGGCTGTCCTTGCCGCACACCCCGCACGCCGAGGTGACGGTCGTGTTCCGCGTCGCCGACTTCGGCGGGGCCGCGACGTCGGCGGCAAGGACGATGTCGAGGAGGTTGTAGGTCTGCTCGCCGTCCGCGTCCACGCCGGCGCAGTAGCGCATGCTCACGATGTCGCGCGGCCGGGTGATGACGCCCTCGGCGAGGAGGAAGCCGGTCGCGAGGTCGAAGTCGTCGCCGGGCGTGCGCATGGTGACCTGCAGCGATTCGCCCCCGACCCGCAGTTCGAGGGGTTCTTCGACGGCGAGGGTGTCGACGCGCTCGGAGCGTCGGTCGCCGGCGAGGCGGGTGGTCTTGCGGCGGACGGTCACGCGGCCCATGTCGCTTCAGGTTCCCTTCAGGTGGCTTCAGCTCCCCTTCAGGTTCGCCGAGCTGTACTTGCCTGTATAGCGCGGCGGGCCCCGGAGTACGAGGAAGGAGGAGGAAGGAGGTCGGAACTCACGACCGGAGGGCCTCGGCGCCGACGCTCGAGCGTCGGCGCCGGAGAACCCGAAGGCTCGCAAGATTCGGGTGGGCGGGGCAGGGGGCGGGGGGGGAGGGGCCCCAGGAGGTCAGGACGGCGAAGCACCCGAGGAGTCCGGCTCGAACCGCACCACGATCGACTTCGAGGTCGGGGTGTTGCTGGTCTCGGCGACCGAGTCGAGCGGCACGAGGACGTTCGTCTCCGGGAAGTACGCGGCGGCGCAGCCGCGCGCGGTCGGGTAGTGGACGATGCGGAAGTGCGGGGCGCGGCGGTCCCTGTCGGCCCATTCGCTCACCAGATCGCAGTAGGCGCCGTCGGCGAGGCCGAGCTCGGCGGCGTCCTCGGGGTTGACCAGCACGACCCGGCGGCCGTCGTGGATGCCCCGGTAGCGGTCGTCGAGCCCGTAGATCGTGGTGTTGAACTGGTCGTGGCTGCGGAGGGTCTGCAGCAGCAGCCGTCCCGGCCCTGCCTCCGGCGAGGTCACGGGGTTGACCGTGAAGTTCGCTTTGCCGGTGGCCGTGGGGAACACGCGCCCGTCGCGCGGGGCGTGCGGCAGCGCGAAACCGCCGGGGACGCGGGCGCGGGCGTTGTAGTCGTCGAAGCCGGGCACGACCCGTTCGATCCGGTCGCGGATGAGGTCGTAGTCGGCCGCGAACTCCTCCCACGGCACCGGGTCGTCCGGGCCGAACACCGCGCGGGCGAGACCGGCGACGATCGCGACCTCCGAGCGCATGTCCGCGCTCAGGGCCGGAACGCTGCCGCGCGAGGCGTGCACGATGCCCATCGAGTCCTCGACGGTCACGAACTGCTCGCGCCCGCCCGGCGCGTCGATGTCGGTGCGGCCCAGGGCCGGGAGGATGAGCGCCCGCGCTCCGGTCACCACATGCGACCGGTTGAGCTTGGTCGAGACGTGCACGGTGAGGCGGCAGCGGCGCATGGCCGCCTCCGTCGCCGCCGTGTCCGGGGTGGCCGCGACGAAGTTGCCGCCCATCGCGAAGAAGACCTTCACCTCGCCGTCGCGCATGGCGCGGATCGTGCCGACCGTGTCGAAACCGTGGTCGCGAGGCGGCGCGAAGTCGAACTCGGTGCCGAGCGCGTCGAGGAACCGGTCGGGCATCCGCTCCCAGATGCCCATCGTGCGGTCGCCTTGCACGTTCGAGTGCCCGCGCACCGGGCACACGCCCGCGCCGGGCTTGCCGATGTTGCCGCGCAGCAGCAGGAACGCGACGACCTCGCGGATGGTCGGCACGGCGTGCCGGTGCTGGGTCAGGCCCATCGCCCAGCACACCACGATCCGGTTGGCGGTCAGCACCATGTCCAGGAGCGCCTCGATCTCCTCCGCCGCGAGCCCCGTCCGCTCGACCGCGTCGGCCAGCGCGGCGGCGTCGCCGGACTCGTCACGGGCGCCGTGGTGGGCGGCGAAGGCGTCGAAGCCGTGGGTGTGGGCGTCGATGAAGTGGCGGTCGATCGCGGCGGGGTCGGTTTCGGCGGCGCGGAGGACGAGGCGGTTGAGGATGCTGAAGAGGGCGAGGTCGCCGCCGACCTTGATCTGGAGGAAGAGGTCGGTGAGGTCGGTGCCGCGTCCGGCGAGGCCGCGGGCGGTCTGGGGGTTCTTGAAGCGCTGCATGCCGGCTTCGGGGAGGGGGTTGACGGTGGCGATGCGGGCGCCGGCGCGTTTGGCCTTCTCAAGGGCGGTGAGCATGCGCGGGTGGTTGGTGCCGGGGTTCTGGCCGGCGACGATGATGAGGTCGGCTTGGTGGAGGTCGTCGAGGGTGACGCTGCCTTTGCCGATGCCGATGGTCTCGGCGAGGGCGGCGCCGGAGGACTCATGACACATGTTGGAGCAGTCGGGGAGGTTGTTGGTGCCGAGTTTGCGGGCGAGGAGCTGGTAGAGGAAGGCGGCTTCGTTGCTGGTGCGGCCGGAGGTGTAGAAGGCGGCCTGGTCGGGGTGGTCGAGGGCGTCGAGTTCGGCGGCGATGAGGGCGTAGGCGTCGTCCCAGGTGACGGGCTGGTAGTGGGTGGCGCCTTCGGGGAGGTAGGCGGGGGTGGTGAGGCGGCCTTGCTGGCCGAGCCAGTAGCCGGACTTGTCGGCGAGGTCGGTGAGGGGGTGGGCGGAGAGGAAGGCGGGGTCGACGCGGCGGCGGGTGGCTTCTTCGGCGAGGGCTTTGGCGCCGTTCTCGCAGAATTCGGCGGGGTGGCGGTGGGCGGGTTCGGGCCAGGCGCAGCCGGGGCAGTCGAAGCCGCCGGCCTGGTTGACGTCGCGGAGGAGGGGGAGGCCGCGTTTGAGGCCGGTCTGGGCGCCGATGTGGCGGAGGGAGTTGGTGACGGCGGGGAGTCCGACGGCGTGGTGCCTGGGGCTGCGGACGTCGGGGGTGTCCTGGGCGGGGTCGGTTTCGGGCGCCTTGCTCATGCGGAAAGTGTAGGTGGCCGGGGTGCGGGGGCGGGCGGGCTTGCGGGCGGTGTCGGGCCGGATTCGCCGCGAATCGGCATGTTCTCGGGTTGAAATCCCAGTTCAGTGGGTATCGGGGCGAATCGGCGCGGACTGTCGGGGCGTCACGGTCCGGGTACGCTGAACGGCGGACCGGCGCGGGTCCACCGTCCCGGTCCCGCGAGGGGGTCCGCAGTGGAAGGCGGTGGCGATGGGTGGGGCTGCTGGCGCGCAGGACGATCCTCCGGCTGGGCGGGGGCGGCTGCACGGTCGTCTGCTGCAGGTGCTGGGCGGGGTGTCGGCGGTGGCCGCCGCGGTGGCGTTGTGGCAGTTCGGGGTGTTCGGCGAGGACCCGGTGGGTGAGGCCGTCGACGTGATCGAGGGTCCTGAGGCGCCGTCGATTCCGGATGGTGCGGGCGAGTCGAGCACGGGGGCTCCGGCGTTGGCGACGAGCGCGTCGGCGGCGTCGCCTTCGGAGTCGACGGCGGCGCCGACCTCGGAGGCGCCGTCGAGTGCGGCCCCGACGAGCACGGCCCCGAGCGAGTCGGCTACTGCGGTGGAGGAGTCGGGCGGGCCTTCGGGGTTGTCGTGTTCGGCGAGCCTGACGGTGAAGCAGGAGTGGGACGACTCGGTCGAGGTGTCCGTCGAGGTGGTGAACTCCGGGGGTGTCGCGTTGGAGTCGTGGGAGGTCGACCTCGACTTGCGGGACGTGGACATCTACCACTACTGGAGCATGCGGGACCTCGGCGGCGGCCGGTTCGGGAGCGAGGACTGGAACGCGCGTCTCGATCCGGGTGAGAACGCGGTCGCGGGGTTCCAGGCGGAGCTCGGCGACCGGGCGGATCTGCCGGGGTCGGTGTCCTGCACGGCCGTTTAGGGATCGAGGAGGAGCCTGGCGGCGGTCTCGGCGCCGTCGGTGCGGGTCGCTCCCGCGATGGCGGCGGCGCGTGCGCGGACCTCGGGCCGGAGTGCGGTTTCGATTGCGGCGGCGAGGGATCGGGTGGTGAGGGCCGGGCCGAGGTGGGCGGCGCCGATGCCGAGGAGAGCAACGCGTTCGGCCCAGTAGGGCTGGTCGACGATGTGCGGGACGACGACTTGGGGTGCGCCCGCGGCGGCTGCGGTGGCGGTGGTGCCCGCGCCGCCGTGGTGGACGACGGCGGCGGTCCGCGGGAACAGGGCCTGGTGGTTGACGTCGGCGACGGCGATGCAGTCGTCGCGGTCGTCGATCGGAGCGAGCTCGGCCCAGCCGCCTCCGAGGATGAGGCGGCGGCCCTGCCTGCGGGCGGCGCCGATGCCGATGCGGGCGAAGTCGTCCCGGGGCCGGACGGGGATGCTGCCGAATCCGATGTAGACCGGCGACGGCCCGGCGGCGAGGAACGCCTCGAGCGCGGGCGGGAGCGGGCGTCGGTCGGGGAGGGCCCAGGCGCCGGTCTGGATGACGGGATCGGTTGCGGGCCAGGGGTTCAGGAGCGGGTCGGTGGCGAGCCAGGGCCGGGCGGTGAGCACGTGGTCGCGGACGTTCCCCACGGGCGGCAGTCCGTTCGCGGCCCGGACGCGGTTGACGGGCTCGCCGTAGAGGGCCTGCATGCCGGCGGCGTCGTGGTCCCAGAGCGCCTCGTTGTCGCCGACGCCGGGTGGGAGTGGCCGCCCGGGGCGGGCGGGCGGCGGGTGGTGCTTCGACGGCAGGAGCGTCGGCTGGAGGCTCACATGGTGGAAGCGGAGCCCGAGCACGTCGGCGACGGTCCGCGCGGCGGCCGCGACCGGGAAGGTGCCGGTCGCGACGATCGCATCGCATCCTGTTGCGGCCGTGCTGATCTGCGCGAACTGCGCGTCGAGGATCGCGGCGGTCCGGGCCGCGAGGGCTCCGGTCGGCGGCGGTCCGGTCCCGGTCACCAAGGGGCGCACGGCCTCCCCCGCTGCCACCATCGGCACTCCCGCATCGGCGAGCAGCCGCGCGAACTCGCGATCCGGCGGGGCGCACACCACCGCCTCCCCGCCGAGCCCGCGCAGGGCCACCGCCAGCGCGGCCATCGGCTCGACGTCGCCGCGCGAACCGTAGGTCGAGAGCAGGACGCGCATCGGTTCCCCGTTCGAACGGTTTCGGCTGGAGCCGCCCATTCTGGGGTGCGGATGCAAGGCCCTCGACGGATTCGCGGGCGCGCGCGGCGGGGTGGCGTAGATTGGCTCGCACGATGTTCAACGAAACGAGCATGCGGGGTTCATGACTCGGTCCGGCGGGCACGCGACTGCGGCCTCTGCGAGCAGGCGCGGGCATTGCACTGCATTTGCTGCCCACCGGGGTCACCAGCACCGATTTGCCGGCGGGGCTCCGACTTGTTGCATCTGTTGTGCGGGAGCAAGATGCTTCTCTGCACCCCCTAGGCCTGGCTCCAGAGGGTGATGTTCAGCCGCCCTTCGGCGGTCGCGCCGTTCCATGACAGGGAGTCGACGGTGACCGAGGCGATGTGCCCGGCGGTGGTGTACAGGCAGCCTTCGTCGGTGGTGGGGTCGCTGGGGTTCGCGGGGAGTTCGAGGTAGGTGCCGGTCCCGATCCCGTCGGCGCATCTGGCGGCGTCTTGGCTCCCGCCGGCGACGACGGTGGTCGATGAGGAGGTGAACCCGTACGCGTAGCCCCAGTACCCGCCGCCGCACGAGGACCAGGTGAGGTCGGCCCAGTCCGCGTACTCACCGTGGACGGTGGACTCGGAGGCCCCGGCGTCGTCCAGGTCGAATTGCAGCTCAAGGCATTCGCCGTCCTCCCAGGTGTTCGGCAGCGACACCTGGTAGGTCTGGACCTGAACCCAGCCGGAGGTGTCGACGGCCTCGGTCTCGTAGTCCTCGTCGCCGTACCACCCGCCGGTGTCGGTGTCCTGCGGCGTGTTCGCGTCCTGCTGAGCGGCCTGCTGCAGCTGCATGATGGCGACCACCGCGCTGACGACGCCCGCGGCGGTGCCCAGGAAGATGAGGAACGCGGAGGACTCCCTGCTCATGAGCTGAGCGTAGCGACCTCCCGGCCCTTGCGGGGTCCGTGCACCGATCCAGTGCGCCCCAACGAATCCCGGCATTTCCACGGAATTTCGGCTTTCAGCGCGGTAACTGTCGCCCATCCGACAGAACCGGGTCGCCCGTCATCGACCGGCTCCCCGACGCACGGCCTAGTGCGGGTCGGGGACGAGAGGCGCGCATCATCTCGTAGAGGCGGCGCACCACGTCGGGGTCGCGGGCCCGGTGTCGAGGTGGCGCAGGAGGGCGGCGAAATCGTCGCCGTGGCGGTACGGGCCGGAGGCGTTGGAGGAACGGCCGTGCCCGCGGGCGTCCGGGGCGATGACGCGGTGGTCGGCGGCGAAGGCCGGGATCTGGTCCTCCCACATGCGGTGGTCGAGGAAGCCGCCGTGGAGGAAGACGGGAAGCCGGCCCGATCCCGTGTCGTGCCAATGCAAGTCGCTCATGGGGTCCACGGTGCCGCACGCCGGCGCAGGGCGCGGTTCAGGCGTTCGCGGGGCGGCCGAAGCGGACCGGGACGCCCGGCGAGTAGAGGACGCTCATGGGTGGGCCGCTGAGGCCGGGTAGCCCCGCTGCGGCGAGCAGGGTCTCGTCGCATTCGAGGAGTTCGGCGCGGCGCAGGGGCCAGCGCGGGTGGACGTTCCGGAGGTAGCGGAGGCGGCCGGCGACGGTGTGGTGGAGTCCCCAGCGGGCGGTGAGGAAATGCTCGAGCGGGGTGGGGTCGGTGACGGGTGCGCCGATGCGGAGGGTGATGCGGGAGCGGGCGGTGCGGGGCCCGGGCCAGCGGCGGGCGCTGATGTAGGTGCGGGTGTCGCCGCGCGAGTGGAGGCGCATGCGGGACCAGGCGTAGGGGAGGCGGAAGCCGGTGCGGGCGGCGAGCACGGGAAGGAGCCGGGAGGCGTCGAGGGAGCGGAAGGCGACGCCACGGCGGCCCTGCTCGTCGACGGTGTAGAGGCGGACGTTGGTCTCGGGGAAGGTGCCGAGGTAGGGGATGCCGGGCAGGTTGAACCAGCCGACGCGGTACATGCGGAAGGGGACGAGGCCGACATAGGTCGCGCCGCCGAACGTGTCGGGGACGGTGCCGGCCGGGAGGAGGCGGGCGGCGTCGTCGGGGTCGATCGCCCAGTGGAGGAAGGCGAGGTCGAGCCAGGATTGGGTGAGCAGGGGGCGGGTGACGGGCCGGAGCGGCTCGGGCGTGACGGGTTCGGGCGGGTGCATGCCTCCAGGATCGCAGGGCCGGGCTGGTGCGCGCGGAGGTTCGGCGCTTACGCTGCGGCCGTGGAGATCTTCGAAGACCGGCGCGGGCTGCTGCAGGCGGTGGCGTACCGGGTGCTGGGGACGGTGACGGACGCCGAGGACGTCGTGCAGGAGGCGTGGCTGCGCTGGAACGGCGTGGACGCGGGCGCGGTGGAGGATCCGACGGCGTACCTGGTGAAGGTGACCACGCGGCTGGCGATCGACCGGTTGCGGTCGGCGCAGGTCCGGCGGGAGTCCTATGTGGGGCCTTGGCTGCCGGAGCCGGTGCCCACGGGCGGGGACGTGGCGGACGATGTGGCGCTGGCGGACACGGTGTCGTCGGCGATGCTGCTGGTGCTGGAGGCGCTGTCGCCGCTGGAGCGGGCGGTGTTCGTGCTGCGGGAGGCGTTCGGCTACTCGCACAAGGAGATCGGTGAGATCCTGGATCGCAGTGAGGCGTCGGTGCGGCAGACGGCGATGCGGGCGCGGGAGCATGTGGAGTCCCGGCGGCGGCGGTACGACACCGATCCGGTGACGCGCCGCCGCGCCGCGAAGTCCTTTATGGAGGCATCGGCGGGCGGGGACCTGGCGGGGCTGATGGCGATCCTGGCGCCCGATGTGACGCTGGTGTGCGACGGCGGCGGGCTGGCCCCGGCGCCGCGCAAGATCATCGAGGGCCTGGAGCTGGTGGCGCGGGCGCTGGTGACGTTCGCGGGGCGCATGCCCGAGGCGCCGCGCGTGGAGTTCGCGGAGGTCAACGGCGGCCCGGCGATCGTGGTCCGGTCGGGCGAGGCGGCCGCGGCGGTGGTCATGCTGTACCTGGTGGACGGCGTGGTGGAAGAGATCCACCTGGTCAGCAACCCTGAGAAGCTGGTCGCGATCTAAGGAATCGTGACGGTCGTCACTGTTCCTCACGTTCGGCGGGGCCGTCTCGTCCTTGGGGCATGACTGACATCCTCGTTATAGGCGCCGGCTACACCGGCATGATGGCCGCCCACGGCATCGCCCGCCGCAGCAGGCACGCGCGCGTCACGATCCTCAACCCGACCGACCGCTTCGACGAGCGGCTGCGCCAGCACCAGGCGGCGGCCGGGCAGGCGCTCGGCGTCCACCGAATCTCGGACCTCGCCGCGCCCGCCGGCATCCGGTTCGTCGAGGGCCGGGCCGCCGCCATCGACGCCGAGGCCCGCAAGGTCGCGCTCGACGACGGCCGGGCACTCCCTTACGACTTCCTCGTCTACGCGATCGGCAGCTCGACCCGGCGGGTCGAGCACGCCTTCACCATCGACGACCCGTCCCTCGCCGAGCGGCTGCGCGAGCACCCCGAGGGCACCCTCACCGTCTGCGGGGCCGGGCTCACCGGCATCGAGGCCGCGACCGAGATCGCCGAGGCCTACCCGCGCATGCGGGTGCGGCTCCTCAGCCGCGGCGAACCCGGATCGATGATGGGCCCCAAGGCGAAAGCGCACTTGAGACGCGCCCTCGACCGGCTGGGCGTCGACGTCCGCACCGGCGTCACCGTCGCCGAAGTGCGGCCCGGCGCGGTCGTACTCGAAGGCGGCGAACGGCTGCCGACCGACACGACACTGTGGACGACCGGGGTGCGGGTCGCGCCGCTCGCCGCGCAGGCCGGGATCGCGACCGACGACCTCGGCCGGGTCCTCGTCGACCCCGGCCTGCGCTCGGTCTCGCACCCCGAGGTCTACGCCATCGGCGACGCCGCCGCGATCCGGCAGGGATACGGCGTCGTCCACGGCACCTGCCAGAGCGGCATCCCCTCGGCCGCGCACGCCGCCGAGTCGATCACCCGACGGCTGCGCGGCAAAGACCCGAAGCCCTTCCGCTTCGGCTATATCCACCAACCGGTCTCGTTGGGCCGCAAGGACGCCGTCATCCAGTTCACGCACCCCGACGACACCCCTAGCCGCTGGTACCTCAAAGGCAGGGCCGCCATCGCGTACAAGGAGGCGGTCAGCTCGAGCCCCCTCAAGTTCTACCGGTCGAAGCGCGCGATCCCGGCCCGCATGACCGGCCGGACCGGGGGCCGACGCAACCGCCTCGCGTCATGACGCCGGTGCCGGCGCGCGGCCCTCGCTCACGTGCAGGACCGCGTCGGCGCCCGCCAGCACCGCCCGGTCCAGCGGGAACGGCCCCTGCGGGGACGCGATGTCGGTGCGCTCGGCCGCCGCGGGCAGGCCCGCGGCGGCGACGAGCCCCCACGATTCGATCCGCCCCTGCAGCCGGCCCTCATGCGTCCCCGGGTCAGGGGCGGGCAGCCCGATCCCGTCGCTGCGACCGAGGCTCCCGACGATGCACGCGTACCGGTCGCCCAGCAGCGACGCCAGGATCGCGCCCGTCCCGAACCACGTCAAATCCATGCCGCCCATCGACATCCGGCTCGCACTCCGCTGCAGATGCAGATTGTGGCCATAAAGGAGCGTCGGCCCGCGGTCGGCCTCGAGCGAGCGGATGTCGAGCACGTTCTGGGCCATCACCGCGTCCCGCACCGCGCCCAGGCGGCTCCACCGGCGCGCGTCCTCCCCCGACCGGGCCGCCTCGCGGTGGTAGCGGAGCAGGGCCAGCGCGGTCGTGGCGTTGACGCGGGCCTCGTCCCAGCGGACCCGCGCAGCGCCCGCGGCGAGCTCGGGGGCGCGGGCGTACAACTCGGTGAGCAGGTCGTCCGCGATCACGCGCAGCCGCATCGCCTCCGGACCGTCGCCGGGCGACCGCACCGGATCGGTGACGGCCTCCATGCTGCTCCACCGCTCGTCCTCCCCCGCGAGACCCGCCACATCGAGGTCGAGTCCCAGATAGTCGCGGACGTGCTCGATATAGCGGCGGGGGCTTTCGGCCGTGAACTCGAACGGCGCGTCGATGCCGTGGAACGCGAGTCGCTCCGGCTCGGGCCGGTCCGCGTTGTACTCGCGCATCCACTCGACCAGCGCCCGGTTCGCCGGGAACGCGCCGAAGCCGTGCGAGAAGCCTTCGGCCATCGTCTCATCGAGGGTGCCGACTCCATGTTGGACGTAGGCGTTGACGCGGAGGCCGGCCGCCCGGTCGGACTCGTACGCGATGGACCGGAAGCCGCGCTCGGCGAGCTGCGCGAACAGCTCGTTGCGGATCTCGGCGAACGCGGGCTCGCGGTGGTCGGGCTCGCCGAGGGCCACCAGGTCGTGGGAGTCGTTGACGAAGTCGCGAATGTCTTGAGTCATGGCCTCAAACATAACCTTGAAAGATCGGTTGAGACTTGCAACGGGTCCGGGCTCGGCGGAGCGCCGCGGAGTCTCAACCGGCGGTCGAATCGTCGTGTCGGCGGCGCGGCCGGTGTCGGTCCGCTGCCCTAAGGTCGGGGCATGGCAGTGCAATGGCCCGGACTCATCCTCGGGCAGCTCGAGTTCTACTGGGACTTCCACCTGCGGCCGCGGCTGGAGGGGATGACCGACGACGAGTACCTGTGGGAGCCGGTCGCCGACTGCTGGAGCCTGCGGGCCGGCCCCGACGGCGCGCTCGAGATGGAGCACGCCGACCCGGCCCCCGACCCGCCGCCGGTCACCACCATCGCCTGGCGCATGGTCCACATCGGACGAGACGTGCTCGGCGTGCGCGCCCGCGCGTTCTTCGGCCCCCACGAGGGCCTCGAAGACGCGGACATGTGGGACCTGCGGCTGTGGCCCGACCCGCTGCCCGGCACCGCCGCCGACGCGATCGCCATGGTCGAGGCCGCCTACGCGCACTGGCGCGACGGCGTGCGGGCGCTCGACGCCGCGGCCGTCGAGCGGCCGCTGGGACCGAAGGGCGCCTGGTTCGCCGACGACTCCATGGCGGCCCTCGTCCTCCACCTCAACCGCGAGGTGATGGCCCACGGCGCCGAGATCTGCCTCCTCCGCGACCTCTACCGCGACCGGGAGCGGTGACCGCTCACGCGGTCGCCAGTCCGAACCCGAAGGGGTACAGCGGGTCGTAGGCGGTGTCGCCGACGTTCATCGGCTCCTGGTCGTTCGCGCGCGGCCACGTGACGGGCAGGCGACCCCCGTACGGCGCCGCGCCGAACAGCGGATCGGCCACGCCCGCGCCTTCACTACCCGGCAGCCACGCGGCCACGAGCGCGTCGACCTCCGCGAGATGCGACGTGAGCTCGATCGGGCGGCCGGAGACGACGATGACCACGCAGTCGACTGCGGCGCAGACAGTGTCGATCGCGGCGGCGTCCGCATCGGACACCCGCATGTCGTGCACGCCCACGCCCTCGTCGCCGATGCCCTCGGCGTACGGGTCCTCGGCGACCACGACGACGCCGACATCGGCGTCCCCGATCGGCTCGGAAGCGTTCTCGCTGAACGTGATCGCCGCGTCGGGCGCGACCGCCGCCATGCCCTCGAGGATCGTGGTGCCCTCCGTGACCGCCTCGACCGAGCCCTGCCAGGAGGCGGTCCAGCCGCCGAGCTGGCGGCCGAGCGAGTCGGCGCCCGAACCGGCCACGTAGACCGACGCGTCGCCGGCGAGCGGCAGGAGGTCGTTCTCGTTGCGCAGCAGCGTCTGCGACGCGGCCGCGGCCTGGCGGGCGACCTCGCGGTGCGCGTCCGAGCCGATGTCGCCCGCACCGGAGGCGTCCGCGAACGGCTGCTCGAACAGGCCGAGTTCGAACTTCTGCGTGAGGATGCGGGCGACCGCGTCGTCGATCCGCTCCTCGCTCACCCCGCCGTTGTCCACTTCGGCCACGAGTGTGTCGATGAAGCGGCGGTACTCGAACGGCACCATCACCATGTCGACCCCGGCGTTGATCGAGAGGCGCACGGCTTCGGCGTAGTCGTCGCTGACCTGGTCCACCGCCTGCCAGTCGGAGACGACGAAACCGTCGAACCCGAGCTCGCCCTTGAGGACCTCGTTGACGAGGTACGAGTCGGCGTGGGCCTTCACCGGGCCCTCGCCCAGGTCGGTGGAGGAGAACGAGGCCATCACCGAGCCGACTCCCGCGTCCACCGCTGCCTGGAAGGGCGCCAAGTGGATCGAGCGGAGCTCCTCCTCGGTGAGGGTGGTGACGCCCTGGTCGAGGCGGTACGTGGAGCCCGGCGGGAGCAGGTCGTTCGGGGTGGTCGAGGTGCCGTACGCGGTGCCGCCGTCGCCCACGAAGTGCTTCGCGGTGGCCAGGACGCTCGTGTTCGCGGCCAGGTCCTCGCCCTGGTAGCCCTGCACGACCGGCCCGGCGTACTCGGCGGCCAGGCCCGGGTCCTCGCCGTAGGACTCGTACGTGCGGCCCCAGCGGTTGTCGCGGGCCACGCACACGCACGGCGCGAACGTCCAGTGCACACCGGTCGCGCGGGTCTCGGCGGCGGTGATCGCCGCCGCCTGAGCGGCGAGGTCCGGGTCGTGCGCGGCGCCGAGGCCGATGTTGTGCGGGAAGACCACCGCGCCGGGGAGGGCGCCGTTGCCGTGCACCGCGTCGATGCCGTAGACGAGCGGGATTTCGAGGCGCGACTCCATTGCCTCCCTTTGGAAGCCGTCGATCATCGCGGCCCAGCCCTCGGGGGTGTCGTGGAGGGCTTCCGCGCCGCCGTTGAGCAGCGAGCCGATGCCCAGCAGGCCGATGTCGGCCGGGATCCGCTCGATCGCGGGCACGGCGACCTGCGTCATCTGCCCGACCTTCTCCTCGATCGTCATGCGGCCGAGCAGATCCGCCACGCGGTCGGCGACCTCGGCGTCGGCGTCGCGATAGGACGCCCCGCGCCCGCCGCCGGCCGGCACGACCACCAGCACGGTGATCACGGCGGCCGCCAATGCGGCGATGAGGGCGGTCCAGAGGACGGCCGGACGGCGCAGGACGGCGGGCAGGTGTGCGCCCATGGGGCTCCTTGAGGGATGAGCGATCGACTACGGCCCCAACCTGACTCGACTGTAGTGGAAGAGCGCTCCCATGTCCAGTGGCCCGGGAGGCGCACGGGGTAGTACGTGACATGGCACGTGGCACCGACGGGAGTCGGCGACCGCCGCTCGATCGCGGCCGGGAGTAGTACATGACATGGCACATGTCATGTACCGCAGGACGGACCGAAAAGGTTTCGCCGGCGTATTGCGGGGTGGACCGCCCCCTGTTATGTTGGGTCTCCAAACTAACCCTCCGGCGGCCCGCTCCCACGGGCCGAAAACCCTCACTTCCCTCTGTCCCCTAGGAGCACTCGTGCGACGACGCACATTCACCGCTTCCCTCGGCGCCGCCGCGGTGGCGGCCACCGCCGTTCCCGGCGCGGCCGCGGCCGCGACCTCCCGCCGCTGCGACGACGCCTACACCTGGCGCAACGCCGTGGTCAACGGCGGCGGCTACGTCCCCGGCATCGTCTTCAACGAGACCGAGCCCGACCTCATCTACGCCCGCACCGACATCGGCGGCCTCTACCGCTGGCAGGAGGGCACCCAGTCCTGGCTGCCGCTGCTCGACTGGATCGGCTGGGACCAGTGGGGCTGGACAGGCGTGGTCTCGGTCGCCACCGACCCCGTCGAGACCAACCGCGTGTACGCGGCGGTCGGGACCTACACGAACGACTGGGACCCCAGCCCGGGCGCGGTCCTCTACTCCGACGACAAGGGTGCCACATGGGGCGTCGCCGAGCTGCCGTTCAAGCAGGGCGGCAACATGCCCGGCCGCGGCATGGGCGAACGCCTCGCCGTCGACCCGGCCGACAACGCGAACCTGTACCTCGGCACCCCGAACGGCAACGGGCTGTGGAAGTCCGCCGACTTCGGCCGCACCTGGGCGAAGGTCGAGTCGTTCCCGAACGCGGGGAACTTCGTCCAGGACCCCGGCAGCGACTACTCCGACGACAACCAGGGCGTCGTCTGGATCGACTTCGACCTCGCGGGCGGGCGGACCTTCGTCGGCGTCGCCGACCCCGACGACCCGCTCTACGTCTCCTCGGACGGCGGTGCGACCTGGCAGGCCGTGCCCGGCGCGGCCGCCGCCCTCGGCACGGCCGACGGCAACCGCACCATTCCCAAGCAGGCCGCGTTCGACCACGAGAACGGCCACCTGTTCATCGTCACCGGCTGGGATCCCGGCCCATACAACGGCGCGCCCGCCTCGGGCCGCGGCGGCTCGGTCCAGCGCCTGACGCTCGCCACCGGCGAGTGGACCGACGTCACCCCGGGCCACAACCCGATCGGCGCGATCCCCGGGTTCGGCGGCCTCACCGTCGACCGCAAGCGCCCCGGCACGCTCATGGCCGCCACGCAGAACAACTGGTGGCCAGACGAGATCATCTACCGCTCCACCGACTCCGGGCAGACGTGGGAGACCAGCTGGGACTACGTGTGGGACGCGAACTGGTCGTGGCCGCCCGCGCGCACCGACCGGTTCACCATGGACGCCTCCGGGAGCGAGTGGCTGTCGTTCGGGCACACCGACGACGGCCCCGCCTACGCCGTCAAGCACGGCTGGATGATCGACGCGCTCGCGATCGACCCGCACGACTCGGACCGGATCATGTGGGGCACCGGCGCGACGATCTGGGGCACCGAGCGGCTGACCGAATGGGACGGCCAGGGCCCGCTCGTCGGTTGGGACGCCGAGGCCGGGCATCAGGTCACGCTGCCGGTCGAGCCGTTCACGGTCGCGGTGCGGGCCGAAGGGCTCGAGGAGACGGCGGTCCAGGACATCGCCGCGCTCGGCGGGACGCTCGTCTCGGCGATGGGCGACCTCGGCGGGTTCGTGCAGACCGACCTCGGCCGGGCCGGGACGCAGATCCGCCGTCCGAACTGGACGTCGGGCCGCGGCGTCGACTTCGCCGGGCTACACCCGGATGTCGTCGTGGGCACCGGCGACGTCGAGGGCGACGCCGACGGGCACGTGGGCGTCTCGACCGACGGCGGCGCCACGTGGCTGACCACCGCGCGCCTCGAAGGGGTCGCGGGCGGCGGCAACGCCGGGAGCGTCGCGGTGAACGCCGACGGCTCGGTCGTCGTCTGGTCCCCCGGCAACGGCACCACCGCGCCCGTGTACTCCACCGACCTCGGCCAGACCTGGACCCCGGTCGAGGGCCTCCCGGCCGGGGCGCTCGTGCGCTCCGACCGCTCTGACCCGAACCGCTTGTACGCCTTGGCGTCCGGCGTGTTCTACGCGAGCGTCGACGGCGGCACGACCTTCGCCGCGACCCCCGCGACCGGGCTGCCGGCCGAGGGGAACGTCGACTTCCGGGCCGTGCCCGGGAAGCGGCGCCACCTGTGGCTCACCGGCGGCAAGACCGATGGGGTGTACGGGATGTGGCGGTCCACGGACGGCGGCAGGTCGTGGCGGCGCATCCGTGACTTCGAGGAGGCCGACGCGGTCGGCTTCGGCAAGGGCCGCGGGCGGCGCGGGTACCCGGCGATCTTCACGTCCGCGAAGGCCGGCGGCAAGCGCGGCATCTGGCGCTCGACCGACGAAGGCCTGAGCTGGCAGCGCGTGAACGACGATGCGCACCAGTGGGCCTGGACCGGGAAGGCGATCTCGGGCGACCCGGAAGTGTACGGCCGGGTCTACATCGCCACCAACGGCCGCGGTCTCGTCTACGGGGACATCGCGGAGTAACGACTGTCCATTCAGCACCCCGTTGGACGCTCTCTGGGGAGCGATCGCGCCGGTCGCGGGACCACCGTTCGGTCCCACGGCCGGCGCATTTCTTTCATCGCGGCGTGCGACGCCTGGGGCGCGGCAACGCTTCCACACAGTAAACGGTCCGCTGGCATGAACTGTCGGTAATGCCCAATACGAACGCCTGAATGGCAGCGGTAAGGTAATCGCATGAATAGCCCTGTATAGGAAGGACTACTTCCGGTGCCCGACGCGCCTTCCACTCGTCTGGTCTACGACACCCTCTTGATCACCTCCCTCGACGACGTGTACAAGCCGGCCACGAGCACCCGCGTGACCGGACTGGGCATCGGTGCGGCGCTCCTCGCGGAGCTGGTGCTCTCGCAGCACCTGACGGTGTGGGCGAACAAGGGCGTCGACCTCCTGTGCTTCGACGAGCGGTTCCGGCCGCCCTCGGACTCCCTGGCGCTGTGGCTGGTCGAGCACGTCCGCGCGGAGCGCACCAGCCTGAGCGTGCGCGACTGGCTCGAGTTCCTCTCGGCCGCGGACGTGTACACGAAGACCGCCGAGCACATGGTCATGCTCGGCATCATGGTCCGCCGCGAATACCGGTCGCGGTGGCGCCAGCGCGTGGAGGTCGGCTACGAGCCGGCGGACGCGCTCATCGCGAACGCCGTGTTCTCGCGGCTGCGCCGCCATCTGTCCACTTCGGAGCCCTCTATTTCCGTGGAGGACGCGTTCCTGCTGGCGCTCACCGAAGCCGTTGGGCTCGCCAAGCCGCTCTACCACCAGTTCCCTTCCGGCGCACGCGTGTACGCCGGACAGCGGCGGCAGGCGCTGCCGGCCCCGCTGCGCGCCGTCCTGGCGCACTTGGCGGCGACGGTGGCGGACATCGCCATCACCGGCGGCCGCTGACACCCGTTCCCCGACGCCCGCAACTCCCCGTCAACCGAAGAAGGAGTCCCCATGCCCGCTCCCTCCTCACGCCCCAGTGCGGTGCAAGCCGTCCTGGCGCGCGACAAGCTCGGCACCCTGAGCCTGCTGCACTTCTCCCTGACCGCCGCGACGCCGTTGACGGTGATCGCGGGCGGCGTCGTCGTCATGTTCGCCCTGGCCGGGCAGATCGGCATCCCGCTGGGGTACCTCATCATCGCCGCCTGCCTGTGGCTCTTCAGCGTCGGCTACACGACGATGTCGCGGCACATCACGAACGCGGGCGCGTTCTACGCGTTCATCGCCCGCGGCATCGGCCGCATCCCCGGGGTCGCGGCCGCATGGGTCGCGGCGACCGCCTACTGCGCCATGCAGATCAGCCTCTTCGGCCTGCTCGGACTCACCGCGGAGGGCGTCATGGCCCGGATGGGCCTGGACGCGCCGTGGTGGGCCTGCGCGCTCGTCGCGTGGCTCCTCATCGGTCTCCTGGGCACGCGCGCGGTCGACATCAACGCGAAGGTGCTGGCGATCCTCCTGCTCGTCGAGATCGCCGTGATCCTGCTGTTCAGCGCCTCGAACTTCGCCAACGCCGCCGACGGCGTCCCGCTCGCGGCGATGTCGCCGTCCACGCTCGGCGGCGAAGCGGCCGGGGCCATGCTGGCACTGGCGGTCACCGGCTTCATCGGGTTCGAATCGCCCACCGTCTACGGCGAGGAGGCGAAGGACCGGCGCCGCACGGTCGCGCGGGCCACCCTCGCCACCGTCGGCATCCTCGCGTTCATCTACATCGCCTCGTCGTGGTCGATCATCGCCGCCGTCGGCGCGGACAACGTCGTGGAAGCCGCCATCGCGGACCCCTCGCTCATGTTCACCCTCGCCGGCGACCAGCTCGGCGCCCCGTGGGCGGTCATCGGCGAGGTGATGCTGCTGACCTCGGTCACCGCCGCCGCCTTGAGCTTCCACAACACCACCGCGCGCTACCTGTTCGCGCTCGGCCGCGAGCGCGTCGCGCCCGCGTGGCTGGGCCGCACCTCGCCGCGCACCTCCTCTCCGGCTGCCGCCTCGCTCACCCAGACCGTCGTCAGCGGCGTGGTCATCATCGCCTGGGCGGCCCTGGGCCTCGACCCGCTCGTGCATCTGTTCTTCTACATGAGCACGTCGGCGGGGATCGGCCTGCTCGCCCTGATCGCGACGTGCGCGGTCGCGGTCGTCGTGTACTTCGCGCGCGACCGGCGCGGTGAGTCCCTGTGGGCCACCAGGATCGCGCCGGTGCTCGCGGTCGTCGCGCTGCTGTGGGTGCTGTACCTCTCGGTGCTGCACTTCCACACACTGCTGGGTGTCGAGAAGGGGTCGACGCTGCCGGCGCTCGTCCCGATCCTGTTCGCGGGGTTGGCGGTCCTCGGCGCGGCCTGGGGCGCGTACCTCAAGTGGGGGCGGCCGGACGTGTACGCCGGGATCGGGCACGGCGCGAAGGCCGCGCTCGTGACCGAGGCGTCCGAACCGGTGGGAGTGGCCGGTGGCCGCTAGCGCCGCACCCGTGGCGGGGATGATCGGCGAGGCCTTCGTGGACGTGCCGACTGCAGTCTGGCTCGTCGAGGACCCGGTCGAACGCGTTGCGGCCGTGGGAGGCCAGTTCGCGATCGTGGTCGAGCACGCCCTGGCCCACGGCGGCGTGCTCACCACCGGGCCGGGCGATGCGCCCGAGGGTGCGCTCGTCTGGTTCGACCGGACGAAGGACGAGCCGCCGATCCCCAACTACGACGCGCGCCTGCGCGCGGCCTGCGGGCGGCACTACGAGGCGTTCGCCGAGCTCGACCGGATCCTGGCAGAGCAGCACCCGGCCGAGCCGCACCTGTACGTAGCGCTCGTGGGCGTGCGCGCCGACGCGCGCGGCCGCGGCATCGCGGCGGACCTGTTCCGCGACATCCACAAGGGACTCGATGAGTCCGGTACGGCCGCATACCTGGAGGCGGTGTCGCCGCGCACCGCGGCCCTGTACGCGTCCTTGGGCTACCGGCCGCACGGCGAGCCGTTCCCGATCGGCGCGGGCGGCCCGCCGCTCTACCCGATGTGGCGTCCCGCGGGAGGATAGGCCTCATCCCGCGCTGCGCTTCGGCCCTCCCGATACCTCGCCGGTATCGGGAGGGCCATTCTCGTGTCGTGTGGGGCCATCTTCGTGCGGCGGAAGCGGACTCGGACACCGCCGCTCAGTGATCTAGAGTCGGCGGCGGAGGTGTGCGATGACCGACTGGTGGTGGCTGGACCTGCTGCTGGCGATCGCAGGTGGATTGGCGCTGCTGTGGATCGCGCTGATCATCGCCCTGGCGGTCGCCGGACCGCGCGGACCGCTCCTGCGCGAGGCGCTGCGCCTGCTGCCGGACCTGCTCCGGCTGCTGCGGCGCCTCGCCGCCGACGGCGGCCTGCCGCGGGGCGTCCGCGTCCGACTCGTCCTGCTCTTCGCTTACCTCGCATTGCCTTTCGATCTGGTCCCCGACTTCATCCCCGTCCTCGGCTACGCCGACGACGCGGTCATCGTGGCCCTCGTCCTCCGCTCGGTCGTCCGCCGCGCCGGGATCGAGGCCGTCCGCGCGCACTGGCCCGGCACCGAGGACGGCTTCGACGTGCTGTGCCGCCTCGCCGGACTCTCCCTGCCGCGCAACGAGAGCTGAGGTCAGCGCCAGTCCTCCGGCGGAACGGCGCAGGCCACCGGCTCGGCCCGGCCGAACCGGTGCAGCCGCGCCCGGACCGCGCCGCACACGCACCGGGTCCACACGATCTCCCCTTCCGAGGTGCGGTGGCGCGAGACGACCGCTTCACTGCCCTCGTCGGTCCAGCCGCACGCCCAGCACGTCACGGCCCCTGCGCGGGCGCGGTCACCCATGACCGCCTCCTCCGGCCGCGGCGAGGCTTCCCGCCTGCGTGACCGGGCAGTCCGCGCCTTCACGAATGCACGCTGCGGCGGCACAGCAGCTCGCCGAGAGCATCGTCCGGCACGCGCCCGGCACGCTCGGTGCGGTCGTAGACCGCGTGCAGGACCTTCTCCAAGAGTGTTTCCAGCGCAACGCGTTCCGAGGGGTCCAGGGACTCGACGATCGGTCGCAGGACCTCCTTGCGGCCCTCGAGGATGCGCGCCGCTTCCTGTTCGCCCTCGGCCGTGAGGTGCACCGCGACCGCACGGCCCGTGCCGGCGCGACGCTCCACGAGGCCGCGCTGCACCAGGCCGTCCACCATGCGAGCGGCCGCAGGCTGACTCAGGCCGATGTACCGGCCGAGCGTCGTCACAGCGAGGCCCGGGAACTCGTCCACGGTCAGCTGCGCCACGCACTGTCGCCCAGGTCAGCGGCCTTCCGGTGCGCTTCGGCGACCAGATCGGCCACGTTCAGCGCGGTCGCGCCCGGCAGGTTCGCCAATCGATCATGCATGACTCATGCAAACCCGCCGGTGTGTCGGGCAAACCGCAAAGCACTGGCGGATCCGGGACCTGCGTGAGAGGGTGTCGCGGTGCCCCACTCCTCCCCCGCCCAGGTCCGCCGATGACCTACCTGACCCTCGTGCGCCGCGTCCAGAACCCGGGCCTGCCGCTCGGCCTGCGGTATGCCGCGCTGCGCTCGGCCGTCGAGTACCGCCGGCGCATCGGGTACCACGCGACCTGGGAGTTCATCACCGGCACCGACTCGCGCAAGGCGCAGCCGCTCGACGGGCCGGCCCTCCTCGAAGCCGTGGCGCGCATGGAGACGTCGCGAAACACCTGGCTCGCCGAGCTGAACGCCTACGCCGAGCGCCGGACCGCGCTCAAACGCGACGGCGTCCCGGCCGACCGCGAAGAGAGCCTTTACCGTCGGGGCCGCCGCTGGCCCGGCCCGGACTCGCGCGCCGCCACCGTCATCGCCGTCGCCCACCAGTGGACGCCGGACTGGCGATTCGACGGTCCTGCCGAGCTCTGGGAGCCTTACGCGCCGCTCAAACACGAACTCGCAGGATTCGTGGACGCCTTTCTCGGCGTGGGTCTCCACGCCGCGCAGCGGCGGCGGCTCCCGGCCCTCGCCGCGCGCATCGACGACGTCCGCCGCGAACACATGCGCCACTTCAACCTGTGGATGCCGACCGCGCGGCTCGGCAAGACCGCCGAGCTCATCCGCTTCGAGACGCTGCCGCTCGTGCGGCGAGGCTGGAGCGGGGACGCCGAGGCGATCACCGCGATCTTCTGGGCCGCCCGATCAAGGATGAGCTACCTGCCCGCGCTCCATACGTTCGAGCAGACCCGCTGGTGGGTCGCGAACATCATGGCCCCGCAATCAGAGCTGTGGGTCGCCGAGATGCGCGGCGTCCCGGTCGGATTCGCTGCACTGCAAGGCGACTGGCTCAACCACCTCTACCTCGACCCGGCGCACCAAGGCCAGGGCATCGGGGAGGCGCTGCTCGCGAAAGCGAAATACCGCCGCCGCGAGCTGCGGCTGCACGTGTTCGAGCAGAACACCGGCGCCCGCGCCTTCTATGCGCGGCATGGATTCACCGTCGTCGGCGGCGGCAGCGACAACGAGGAGGGCCTCCCTGACCTTGAGATGCGCTGGCGGCGCTAGCGCTGCTTCGCCAAGTCCGCGGCCGTCGCGAGGGCGCCCGCGGCGGCGTCGCGTTCGGCGTCGGTGAGTGCGGTGTCGTCGACCTGTTCGAGGAGCGCGGCGGCCTTCGCGTCGTCCCCTTCGCGCAAAGCGAGTTCGGCTCGGTAGACGAGCGCGTCGAGCAGTTCGGGCTTCGGGGCGTCGCCGCTGTGGCGGGCGAGGGTCGAGTCGAGGAGCTTCACCGCTTGCGCGGTGTCGCCTTTGGCCTCGCCGAGGATGACCGCTTTGACGAGGGTGCGGCCCAGTTTGCTCTGCGGCGCTTCGGCTTTCTCGGCGTCGTCTTCCTGCGGGAAGAACCGGATGACATTGCCGCTCGGGTCGGTCAGGGAGAACCCGGCCCGGTTGCCGGTGTTGCCGCGTTTGCGCGGCCGGGTCACGCGCGGGATCCCCGAGACGAGGACTTTGACGTGGACCGTGCGCATTCCCGCCGCGAACTGGTCCCACAGCGTCCCCGTGTCGGGCACGAACACCAGGCAGGTGCCGTAGTTGGTCTCGGGGTCGAGGGCGTCGACGCCGAAGAAGTGCAGCTGCCAGTCGTCGCGGGCCATGACGATGTACGGGTTCGGCCGGGTCTGGTGGTGGGTGCGGCGGAAGCCGAGCATCCCGTAGAACTCGCTGGCCTCGTCGATGGACCTGCATGGCAGCAGCGGAATGGTGACAGTGCCGGAAACAACGGTGCCGCTCATCGGCTTCCTTCCGGTTCGAGCGCGTCGGTGAGTGCGCGCAGGGCCGCTGTGGCGGCCGCGATTTGGGACGGGGCAAGGGAGGCCGCGAGGGCGTCGGCCCAGACGGCATGGGCGCGTTCGACTTCGGCCAGCGCGCGGCGTCCCGCCGGGGTCGGGTCGAGGAGCTTCGCGCGGCGGTGGCGCGGGTTGTCCGCGTAGGCGGTGAGGCCGTCGGTGACGAGCGCGTCCGCGGTCTGCTGGACGCTCTGGCGGCGCAGGCCCATCGTGCGGGCGATGTCGGCGACCGTCGCCGGGGCGTGGTCGATGACGCCGAGGACCTGCCAGCGGGCGCTGGTGAGTCCGGCGGGCCGGGCGAGGGCGTCGCCGGCGGCGAGGAGGGCGCCGTTGGCGCGGAAGACCTCGATGGCGAGTTCGGACACGGCGAGGCCTCGGGGGCTGAGCTTCATGCCCCCGAGGTTAGACAATTTGACAGGTACCTGTCAACTAGGTGAGTGCGGCGGCCATCCGGTCGACGGCCTCGGTGATGATCTCGGGCGAGGTCGCGTAGTTGAGGCGCACGTGGCCCGCGCCGCCCGTGCCGAAGCGGTGGCCGGCGTTGAGGGCGACGCGGCCGCGTTCGAGGAAGACCGCGGCGGGGTCGTCGCCGAGGCCTAGGGCGCGGCAGTCGAGCCAGGCCAGGTAGGTGCCCGGTTGCGGGCGGTAGACCACTTGCGGCAGTCGGGCTTCGATCGCGGCGGCGAGGTGGCGGCGGTGCTCTTCGAGTCCGGCGAGGAGGGCGTCGAGCCAGGCGCCGCCTTCGCGGTAGGCGGCGGTCTGGGCGATGGCGCCGATGTGGCTGGTGCTGCCGCTGAGCTCGCCTGGCATGCGGGCGAGTTCGACGGCGGAGGCCGGTCCGGCGACGGCGAGGGCGGCGCGCAGGCCGGGCAGGTTCCAGGCTTTGGCGGCGGAGGTGAGTGCGAAGCCGTTCTCGCCGCCGGGGACGGTGAGATAGGGCGTGAATGCGGTGCCGGGGGCGCAGAGCGGGGAGTGGGCCTCGTCGACGATGACGCGGACGCCGTAGGAGTCCGCGACGCGGGCGACCCGGGCGAGTTCGGCCGCGGTGTGGACGGTGCCGGTCGGGTTGTGGGGGCTGCAGAGGAGGTAGGCGGCGCGCCTGCCGCGGCCGAGGGCGACTTCGAAGGCCTCGGCGAGGGCGGCGAAGTCGATGCGGTGGTCGGGGCCGAGCGGCGCTTCGATCACCTTGCGGCCGTTGAAGGCGCAGAAGTCGTAGAACGGCGTGTATACGGGGCTGTTGACGATGACCGCGTCGCCGCGGGCGGTGATGAGGTCGAGCATCGCGACGACCCCGAGCATGACGTCGGGGACGGGGCGGACGCGGGCGGGGGTGAGGTCGCTCCAGTCCCAGCGTGCGGCGGCGAACTCGGCGAAGGACTCGGCGTAGGCGGTGCCGTGGGGGTAGCCGGTGTCGCCGGCGGCCATGGCGTCGGCGACTGCCTTGGTGATGGGTTCGGCCAAGGGGACGTCCATCTCGGCGACCCAGAGGGGCAGGACGTCGGCGGGGTGCTCGCGCCATTTGCTGCTGGTGCGCTGGCGGAGCTGGTCGAGGTGGAGTTGCCGGAGCGGGTTGCCGGGCAGGTCATTCGAGGCATTTGTGACGTCGCTCATAGCAGAACGGTAGCGAAGTTTCTCCGCTGTGTCACCTAGCGGCGGTTGCACTCTCGCGCGTGAGGGGTGTCACGGTACCGAATCGGGCCCGATCCTTGTAGTTCGCGATACGAACTATTATGGTTCGTTGTACGAACTAGTTTTCCGGAAAGGGAACGACATGACGCAGCAGGGGAAGACCGTGGCGATCATCGGTGGCGGGTACGGCGGCGCCGCCCTCGCCAAGGCGCTCGACGAGCACACCGACGTGGTCCTGATCGAACCCAAGGACGCCTTCGTCCACGCCGCCGGATCGCTCCGGGCCGTCACGCAGCCGGACGAGTTCGCGGCGCGGATCTTCTACCCTTACGAAGGATTCATCAAGCGCGGCAAGCAGATCCGCGAATACGCCGCCGGTGTCGACGAGCGGGGCGTCACCCTCGCCTCGGGCACCCGGGTCGACGCCGACTACATCGTGGTGGCCACCGGCTCGGGATACCCGTACCCGGCCAAGACCCGCACCGACTCCACCGACGAGGCACTGGCGCACTTCAAGGCGACGCACGCCGAACTGGCCGGGGCCGGTCGCGTGCTCATCGCCGGGGCCGGGCCGGTCGGCCTGGAACTGGCCGGCGAGATCAAGGCCGTGTGGCCCGAGAAACAGATCACCATTGTGGACCCGTCGGACGAGCTGATGCCGGGCTACGAGGCCGAACTGCGCACCGAGCTCCACGCGCAGCTCGAGAAGCTCGGCATCGAGGTGCGCCTCGGCACGAGCCTCGACGACGAGCCGGCCGTCGAGCCCGGCCGCGCCGGGGCCGTCTCGGTCACCGCCGAAGGCGAGCGCATCGAGGCCGACATCTGGTTCCAGGCCTTCGGGGCCAGCACCAACTCCGGGTACCTCGAGAACGGCATCGCGCCGCTGAACCGCCGCGGCCAGCTGCCCGTCACTCCCAAGCTCAATGTGGAGGGACACGCGCACGTGTACGCGATCGGCGACGTCACCGACGTGAACGAGGAGAAGCGCGCCGCGTCCGCCGGTCGGCACGCGGAAGTGGTGGCCGCCAACATCATCGCGCAGATCAACGGCGAGGCGCCGAAGCAGGAGTACGAGCCCTCGCCCGTGCGGGTCGCGATCGTGCCGCTCGGCCCCGGGCTCGGCGTCGGCCAGATCCCGACCGAGAACGGCCCCGCGGTGTTGCCGCTCGAATCGGTCATCGAATGGAAGGGCCGCGACCTCATGACCGGCTACTTCGATGCCGCGTTCCGGCTCGAACCGGCCGCGTAGCGAGACTCCCCCGTCCGCCTGATCGTCACAGGACGGGGAAGGCCCCCGCCTCGACCCGAGGCGGGGGCTTCGTCATGCCTGGGAAACGCGCTGGGCGCCTTCAGCCCTCGGCGCAGGTCTGGTTCGCGGAAGGGCAGCCGGAGTCGGTGAAGACGACCGGCACGTGGTTGTCCACGACCACCCGGCTGAGCAGGCCGGCCAGGACCTCCTGCTCGGCGGCGCTGAGGCCGAGCGGGAGCTCCGCCACCCGCTTGACGGTCTCGTCGTGGAACTGCTCGGCGAGCTGCGCGCCCTTCTCAGTGAGGGCCACCCGGAACGCCCGCCCGTCGGCGGGGTCGGCCTCGCGGCGCACCAGGCCGTTTTTCTCGGAGCGGTCGACGAGCCCGGAGATGCTCGACTTCGCAAGGTTCAGGGTCTTGGCCAGCTCGAACATGCCGAACGGCCGGGCGATGAGGACGCACAGCAGCTGCGCCTGTGCCATGGTGAGGTCGAACTCGCGCACCGAGTCGGCGTACACGGCGTCGACCAGGAACGCGGTCCGCACCAAGGCGGTCCCCATGCTCATCGGCTCGCCCGCGTGCTCCTCCATAGACCAAGCTTACCCGCAGGCCACGCCCGGTGCCCGGTGTCATCGGCCACCTCGCTCACCCGGACAATGCCCGCACCGGCGGCGCCGGACCCGTGCTGACAGGCAGTTTCTTTGTTGTTACAGGTGACCGAAAGATTGACATATGTGGCTCGCCCTGGAATCATTGCCGGAGCGTTTCGACCCCGCAATACGGGATCTTCCCGGCAAATTCCATTCAACGCGCCAAGCATGGGAGGCCGACCCGGCATGCCCTCCCGGGGCGCATAGAAAGAGTGATCACCCTTGCGACGCAAACCGATCCGGCTCCTAGCGGCCGCGGTCGCGGTCGCGGCCGCCGCCGCTGCCGCGTTCACCGTCAGGACCGCCTTCGCCGAACCCGAGGCCGAGCGCGCGGACGCCGCGCAGCTCAGCGCCGCCGAGACCGTCGCGGCCATGCAGCCCGGCTGGAACCTCGGCAACTCGCTCGACGCCGTCGGCGAGGACGAGACCGCCTGGGGCAACCCGCGCATCACCCCCGAACTGCTCGACTCGATCCGGGCCCAGGGCTTCAACTCGATCCGCATCCCCGTCACCTGGTCCGCGCACCAGGACGAGGCGGCCCCGTACGCGATCGACACCGCGTACATGGACCGCGTCGAAGAGGTCGTGGACCTCGCCCTCGAGGACGGCTTCTACGTCCTCATCAACATCCACCACGACTCCTGGCAGTGGGTCAACCAGATGCCCACCCAGCACGACGCGGTGCTCGCCCGGTACGACGCGGCGTGGACCCAGATCGCCGCGGCCTTCGCCGACGCCCCGCCGGAACTCGTGTTCGAGAACATCAACGAGCCCCAGTTCGCCGACGTGAGTGAGGAGGAGGGCGACGCGCTCCTGCACGAGCTCAACACCTCCTTCCACGAGATCGTGCGCGGCTCCGGCGGCGGCAACGCCGAACGGCTCCTCGTGATCCCGACCCTGCACACCAGCAGCGAGCAGCCACGCCTCGACGCCGCCGCCGAGAGCATCGCGTCCCTCGACGACCCGATGATCGCCGCGACGGTGCACAACTATGGGTTCTGGCCCTTCAGCGTCAACATCGCCGGCTACACCACCTTCAACGACGAGGTGCGCGCCGACCTCGAAGGGGTCTTCGACCGCGTCAAGGCCACCTTTGTGGACAAGGGCGTGCCGGTCATCCTCGGCGAGTGGGGCCTCCTCGGCTTCGACAAGCACGTGGGCGTCGTCGAGCAGGGCGAGAAGCTGAAGTTCTTCGAGTACCTCGGCTACTACGCCGCGAAGACCGGCGTGACCACCATGTGGTGGGACAACGGCCAGCACTTCGACCGCACCGCTCACACCTGGAAGGACCCCGAGCTGTTCGCGCACGTCGCGGGCGCCTGGGAGGGCCGCTCCGGCACCGCCGCCACCGACCTCGTGTACGTGCCGGCGGGCGAGACGCCGGCCGCGCAGACCATTGCGCTGCAAGAGAACGGCCTCGAGTTCACCGGGCTCTCGCACGGCGACGCCGAACTGGCCGAAGGCACCGACTACACCGTGGGCGCCGACGGGCTGACCTTGAGCGCCGACCTGCTGGCCCGACTCGTCGGCGACGGCGGGCTCGGTGAGCGGGCCGTGCTCGAAGCCCGCTTCTCCTCGGGCGTGCCGTGGCAGCTCCACGTCATCTCCTCCCAGGCCCCGGTCGCGCAGGACGCGAGCGGGACCACCGCCGGGCTCGACGTGCCCGTGGCGTTCAACGGCGACCAGCTCGCGACCATGGAGGCGGTCTACGCCGACGGGACCCCGGCGGGTCCGGCGAACTGGACCCCGTACCAGGAGTTCGCCGTCGCGTTCGAACCGGACTACGAGGCCGGCACGATCGCGCTCACCGAGGCGTTCTTCGCGGCCGTGAACGACGATTCGACCGTGAACCTCACCTTCCACTTCTGGAGCGGAAAGACCCTCGAGTACACCGTGGAGCGTTCCGGCTCCGGCGTGGCCGGCAGCGCCGCATAGCGACTCGCCCTATATAAACAACCGCGCACACGGGGCGCCCGCTCGCCGGGCGCCCCGTTTCGGCCCTATGTTGGGAGCGTTTCCCCAGTACGGGGGCACGGAAGGGGACGCCCCGACCGGTGTGCACTCGCTCGTGTTCGACTCCCCAATGGGCTAGTCTGGAGCGGCGTCCCGCACCGGCGAGGGACCGCTCGCGCGCACCAGCGCCGGGCGCGGCGCTACTGTCCGAAGCGACGCCCCCGCTCCCCTGACACCTGCCCATTCAGTGCCGATTGGATAGTTCTTGAACGAGCCAGCAGCCAAGTGGCCGCCGCGGGGGATCGACCCCACCGTCCCCTCCACAGCGCGCGTCTACGACGCCGCCCTCGGCGGCAAGAACAACTTCAAGGTCGACCGCGAGGCCGTCGAGGTCTTCGAGCGTCTGATCCCCCAGGTCCGCGAGGCGACCTGGCTCAACCGGAAGGCGCTCATCCGCGGCATCCAGTACCTGGTCCGCACGGCGGGCATCGACCAGATCCTCGACATCGGCTGCGGTCTGCCGACCGAGCAGAACACGCACCAGGTCGCGCAGGAGATCAACCCCGACACGCGGGTCGTCTACGTGGACAACGACCCCATGGTGCTCTCGCACGGCCGCGCGCTCCTCGCCGACAACCGCACCACCACTGTGGTCACCGCGGACCTCCGCGACCCGAAAGGCATCCTCGCCAACCCCGAGGTGCGCGAGCACCTCGACTTCGCCCGGCCCATCGCCCTGGTCATCGTCGGCATGATCATGCAGATCCACGAGAACGAGAAGCCGGACGAGATCATCGCCACCCTCATGGAGCCGCTCGCGCCCGGCTCGCACCTGTTCCTCACCGCCTGGCCCGACACCGGCGACGAGGCCCAGCGCGGGCTCTCGCAAGGCTGCCTCCAGACCCTCGGCAACGGGTGGATCCGGCCCGTCGAACGCCTCGAACGGCACTTCCAGGGCATGCCGATGGTCCCGCCCGGGCTGGAATACGTCTCGCGCTGGTACCCCGAGGAGCCGGACCGGAAGGTCCCCTCCTTCGAGGAGTTCGAGCCGTACGAACGCACCCAGATGGCCGGGATCGCGGTCAAGCCCTGACGAAACCCTCCGGCGAGGCGGCGGCGGCCAAGCCGTAGATTGGTACCGCGCAGCGTGTTCGAGAAGAGAAGAGACCGCCTATGCCCATGCTCGAGATCCGCCGGCACAGCAAGCGCAACGGAGACGAGGCCGTCCACCTCTCTCAGGAAGGCGTCGAGCTGGCCCGCTGGTCGGGCACCCTCATGGGACCGTTCCAAGTGGTCGCAACGAGCGTCGCGCCGCGCGCTCGCGAGACCGCGATCGCCATGGGGTTCGCGGTCACCGTCGAACTCCCCACCCTCCCCAACGTCAACGGGTTCCTGCAGGAGTCCCAAGCCGCCACCTACGACATCGGCGCGCCGTTCACCCGCCTCGCGCGGCTCGTGAACCGGCGCGGCAGCACCGCCTCCGACTACGCGCACGCCCTCGCCCGGCAGTGGTCGGAGCTCATGGCGCCGCTCGGGCCCGGTGACGCGGCCCTCGTGATCGGCCACGGCGGCCACATCGAATGCGGCCTCGTGACCCTCTTCCCGGAAGCCGACCACGACGAGTGGGGCGCGCTGTTCGGGTACATGGAAGGCGCACGGCTGCACTACGACACGGCCGCGCGCCGCTTCCACGACATCGAGTTCGTACGCGGCTGAGCCGCTGAGGTGAAGCGGGGGCCGACCGCCGTCGGCCCCCGCTTTCAGTCTTTCCCGGTGCGGATCGCCAGGCGCGGCAGGTACCAGACCGCCGCGGCCGCCGCGGCGAGCGCGTACAGGACCACGAGCGGGACCGGGAACCCAAGGGCCACACCGGACTGCTCGAACTCCAGGTTCTCCAGGGCCGAGATCATCGGGCCGGAGGAGAGCATGTCCTGGAACGTCAGCTGCTGCCAGAACAGGTCCTGGGCGTTGACGAGGAGCAGCGCCATCCCCATGAGCGCCACCATGGGCCAGGCCTCCTTGAAAAACGCAACGCGGGCCTCGCGGGGCTCGGCCCCGCGCATGAGCGCGGCGCGGCGGCGGTCCTCCAGGCCCCAGCACAGGGCCGTGAAGACGAACAGCAGCGGGACCGCGACCCAGGCGCGGGCCGGGAACGACCCGATCACCATGTACTCCCCCTCGCCCGCAACGGCTTCCAGATTCGCCGCACCGAGCGGCCCGGAGCCGGTGAAGAGCCACGGCGCGAACGGCAGCAGCAGCCAGCGCGAGGCGTTCCCCAAGGGCCGCAGGCAGCCGAGCGCGTAACCGCCGGCGACCGCGATCGGAAGCGCGACGGCGGTGGTGATGAGCGGCGGCCCCCACGTGCGGCGGATCGCGAGCCAGAGGTCCGCGCCTTCGCTGGTGTCCTCGCCCATGCGGGCGAGCCAGGGCAGCAGGAACGCGCCGACGGCGGCGAGCAGGAGCACGAGCGCGATGGCGCCGGCGACCGTCGCGGCGGGCCTGGCCGGTGCCGGGTCGACCGGGCTGACGTCGATCCTCGTGCGGGCGGCGATGAACACGAGGGCGGCGGCGATGCCGAGTGCGGCCAGGATCGCCATGAGCAGCACGGACTTCGCGGCCGAGATGCCCGGGGAGATGCCGGAGTAGAGGCCGCTGAAGATCTGGGTTACGGGTGTGGCGGGTTCGAGGCCGCTGATGGTGCTGTAGGCGAAGGTCTGGAGGCCGCACGCGGTGACGGCGAGCGCCGTCAGGCAGGCGGTGACGGCGACGCCGGTCTTGCCGCCGGTCTCGGTGCCGCGCATAGCGGCGAGCACGGCGAGAACGCCGAGGCCGACCACGACGCCGGCGATGAGGCCCGGCCAGTCGTAGAGGCTCGCCGGACGGTCGCTCCCGGCGACGACGCGGTCGATGAGCCGGGCGACGGTGAGCGCGGCGGGGGCGAACGTGATCGCCGCCAGGCTCCATACGACGCGGGCGGCGGTGCTCAGGCGGGTGCCGGAGCGGTGGAGGAACCAGGCCGCGATCGGGGCGAGGACGGCGCCGGCGAGGACCATCGCGAGGATCGGACCGGCAAGGGCGGCAAGGCCTTCGGTGAAAGCGCCTTCGGCGGCGACCTGGTCGTAGTTGGCGGGGCCGATGGTCTCGGCGGAGCCGAAGACGCTGAGGCCTTCGATGCGGCTGAGCTGGATCGTGCGGAGGGTCGGCAGGAGGTAGGCGGTGACGGCGGCGGTGACCGGTGCGGCGAGCAGAAGGAGGGCGAGCGCGATGCGGGCGGTGTCGCTCTGGGTCTGCAGCAGCGTCGCGTAGGCCGGATCGATCTCGATGCCGCCGCTCGAATGGCCGCTCTCGTTGCCGCGCAAGGGTTCCGATCGGCCGTTGGGGCTGGCGCGGGAGCCGTTGGCGCGGATGCCGCCGGTTGAGCCGCCGGTGCCGTCGGGTGGCGCGGCCGGGTTGCGGTTGGGGGCGGGCAGGAACTGGGGCGCGATGCGGGCGGGGGCGGATGGGGACGACGGGGGCGGTCCGCCGGCGCTGGGCGGCTGGTCCATGAACACTCCTGAATGGATAAAGGGTGGGAGCTCACGAAAATTATGCGCCACGTCACCTGAACGAAACCAGGCGGGCATGGAGGCATGCAGCAGCTACCCACCGGCCTCAGTGATACGTCACATGTCATGCGTGACGCGCTATGCAAGTCCCCCGCGAACAGGCCCCGCAGGGCCCGACCGCTTATGGGGTTGCCCCGGGCCGGGACCGGGTGCTTTGATCGGACCATGCCGAGCACCGCGCAGTTCCTGGCGTTCATCGTCGCCTCGCTGATCCTGATCCTGATCCCGGGCCCGTCGGTCATGTTCACCGTCAGCCGGGCGCTCGTGTACGGCCGCAGGCAGGCGGTGCTCACCGCGTGGGGCAACGCGTCGGGCACGTTCCTGGCCTCGGCGCTAGCGGCGGTCGGGCTCGGCGCGCTCATCCAGGAGTCGGCGGTGGCGTTCGCGATCGTGAAGTACGCGGGCGCGGCGTACCTGGTGTACCTGGGCGTGAAGGCGCTGCGCGACCGCAAGGGCCTGATGGCCGGGCCGACCGACGAGTCAGGGAGCCCGAAGCGGGCGCTGGCGACGATGGCGGAGGGGTTCGTCGTGGGGCTGCTCAACCCGAAGACGATCCTGTTCTACCTGGCGATGCTGCCCCAGTTCATCAACACGCAAGCCGGTTCGGCGACGGCCCAGATGCTGCTGCTCGGCGCGATCTTCGCGATGCTCGCGGCCCTCTGCGACACGGTCTGGGGCCTGGTCGCCTCGGCCGCCCGCGACATCCTCCGCCGCCCGCGCGCCAAACTCGTACTCAACCGCACCGGCGGCACCGCCCTCATCGGCCTCGGCATCGCGGCAGCAGCGGGAGAACGCGCCTGACGCCACTCTCGACGCCTCACGCGGGCGGCCGTTCGAAACGTTGACACCCGAGCCCCCTGTCGCACCCCCGAGCGATCGTTGATTCGGGGGGCGCCGCGTTCCGACACACCCGACCTCGGGGGTCGGCGACCTCCCTTGGGAGCGCTTGTATATCGAAACTCATGGATATATAGTGTGTGGACCCTCCCCGCGATCCCTAGTTTCTCCGGCTCGCCGCGGCCCGCCCCCCGGGTCGTCACGACGCCTCCGGCAGCGTCCAGAGAGGACTCCATGTCAGCCTTCACCCTCCCCCGCATGCGCAGAGGCATGATCGCCGCGGCCGCCGCGGCGTTCGTCGCCGCGGTCGCGCTCGTCGCGGTCCTGGTCCCCAAGCCCGCCAGCGCGGCGTCGCTCACCCAGGTCACCAACTTCGGGAACAACCCGAGCAACCTGCAGATGTACCTCTACGTGCCCGACAACGTGGCACCCGAGCCGGCGCTGGTCCTCGGCATCCACTGGTGCGGCGGCGACGCCAACGCGTTCTACAGCGGCACCGAGTGGGCCCGCCTCGCCGACCAGTACGGCTTCATCGTGGTCTACCCCTCGGTCACCCGCTCGAGCAAGTGCTGGGACGTCGCCTCGGCGGCCTCCTTGAGCGGCACCGGTTCCGACTCGGTCGGGATCAAATCCATGATGGACTGGACGATCGCGCAGCACGATGTGGACACCGATCGGATCTTCTCGACCGGCATCTCCTCCGGCGCGATGATGACCAACGTGATGCTCGGCGTCTACCCCGAGGTCTTCGAGGCCGGCGCGGCGTTCTCCGGTGTCCCCTACACCTGCTTCCGCACCACGAACGGCTCCGAGTGGAACTCGCAGTGCTCGCAGGGCCAGGTCAACCGCACCCCGCAGGACT
The DNA here is from genome assembly GCF_017592475.1 of Glycomyces niveus. Classification (GTDB taxonomy): domain Bacteria; phylum Actinomycetota; class Actinomycetes; order Mycobacteriales; family Micromonosporaceae; genus Glycomyces; species Glycomyces niveus. The sequence continues at coordinate 65,936 of NZ_JAGFNP010000012.1, forward strand.
GGGGCAACGAGGTCCGCACGACCAACCCGGGCTACAGCGGCCCGTGGCCGCGCATGCAGATCTGGCACGGCACCAATGACGACGTGCTGTTCTACCAGAACTTCCAAGAGCAGATCGACCAGTGGACGAACGTCAACGGCACCGACCAGACGCCCGAGCTCTCCGACACGCCGCAGGCGAACTGGAACCGGACCCGCTACGGCGGCACCGGCACGCAGGCGCCGGTCGAGGCGATCAGCCTGCAGGGCGTGGGCCACAACCTGATGGCGAACGGCATGGCGGTCAAGGCGCTCGAGTTCTTCGGGCTCGACATGCCGGTCGACCCGACCACCTCGCCGACGACCGGTCCGACCGACCCGACCTCGAGCCCCACGGGCGGCCCGGCGACCGGGTGCTCGGCGGTCATCAAGGTGGTCAGCACTTGGAACTCCGGTTGGCAGGCCAATGTGGACGTGACGGCGGGCAGCGCCGCGATCAGCGGCTGGAAGCTCACCTGGACGTGGCCGAGCGGCCAGACCATCGCCAGTTCGTGGAACGCGGGCGTGACCTCCTCCGGGTCGTCGGTCACGGCGCTCGACGTCGACTGGAACGGCTCGGTCGCCGCGGGCCAGACCCGGACCTCGGCCTGGGGCTTCATCGGCACCGGATCGGCGGTGACGCCGACGGTGACCTGCACGCCGAATTAGCGTTCCACCCCGCTCGATCCCCGGGCCGCGGCCGCACACACGGCTGCGGCCCTTTGCGCTAGCGCGCCGAGGCGTTCGCGCGCAGGCGGGTGCGCAGGAAGGCGAGGATCTCACGGCGCGCGGGCCGGGCGGCCGGGACCAGGCCGGGGACGCTCATGAACTTGTGGACCGCGTTCGGGTACCCGCTGTAGCGGGCGTCGTTGCCCGCGGCGCGCAGGCGCCGGACGTACTCGCGGGCGTGGTCGCACACGGGGTCGAGCTCCCCCGCCACGGCCAGCGTGGGCGGCAGGCCCGCCAGGTCCGCGGTCTGCAACGGGGACAAGGGATCCGGGTCGAGACCGGCCGGGAGAGCGGTCCTGCGCGCGAGGCCCAGTTCGCCGGCGGAGAGGCCCGGCCGGCCGATGTTCCGTTCGACCGAGGGGTAGTCCGTCATGGTCGCGGTCCAGTCGAGGGCGGCGTAAAGGAGGACCTGCGCGCTGACGGCCGGGCCGGACTCGCGCGAGCGCTGGGCGAGGAGCGCGGCGATGGTGCCGCCGGCGCTCTCGCCGACGACGGCGATGCGGGCCGGGTCGATGCCCCAGCCGAAGGGGTCGTCGGCGAGGCGGTCGAGCGTGTCGCGACCGTCGTCGACGGGCGCGGGGAGCGGGTGCTCGGGAGCGAGGCGGTATTCGACGGCGGCCACGACGGCGGGGAGCGCTGCGGCGAGGCCGCTGTTGAGCCAGTCGTTCTGGGCCGCGGTTCCGGTGATGAAGCCGCCGCCGTGGAAGGAGAGGACGAGCGGGAGCCGGTCGCGGCGGGCCTCGGGCCGGTGGACGCGGAGGGTGACGCGGCGGCCGGGCAGGTCGAGGGCGTGCTCCTCGATGCGGACGCGGCGGTCGGGGCGGCCGGCGATGAGGCGCATGGCGGGTGAGCGGAGCATGCGGGCGAGTCTGGCGCGCCCGGCGATGATCTCGTCCGGGGTGACGGCGTCCCAGTCGGGTCGGTCCTTGAGGAAGAGGCGGGCGCCGAGCGGGGCGTTGACGGTCATGGTGTCCTCCCGGGTCTAATTACGCTACTCCCAGTAGCATAATTGACAGGATAGCCTGTCCTCGTGCAGGAATCCACTTCACCGGGAGCAGGACGTCCGCGCGCGGACGTCACCGCCGACGTGTTCGCCGCGACCCTGCGCTCGGTGCACGAGTCCGGGTACGCGGGCGCGACGATGGACCGGATCGCGGTCGCCGCAGGCGTCGCCAAGACGACGCTGTACCGGCGCTGGCCGTCCAAGGGCGCCTTGATCACCGCATGCCTCGTCGACGCGTTCGGCCCCGCGCCGCTCGTGGGCGAGAGCCGGGAGGAGGTGCTGACCACCGCGATCCGCTGGGGCGCGGCGAAGATCGGCGAGCCGGGTGTCGGCGCGGCCTTCGCGGGCGTGTTCACCGACGCCGTGAGCGACCCGGCCCTGCGCGAGATCCTCACGAACGAGCTGCAGGCCCCGTACCTGCGGGTGCTGCAGGACGCACTCGGCGAATCCGAGCAGCGCGTCCGGTTCGTCATCGACGTCGCCATGGGCGCGCTGCTGCACCGCATGGGGATCTCCGGCGAGCCCATGGCCGAGGACGACGTCGAAACGCTCATCGCGATGGTCATCGGCGTCTTCCGCTGAGCGGCGGGCGCCGACCTAGACTGGGCGGGCACATCGCAGCGCAGGACAGGAACGGAGCGCCCGAGATGACCGAGTTTCCCGCCGAGGTCCGCGACCGGTTCGCCGGTGCGGGCATGGACCTCGACCAGCTGTTCTCCGCCGGGGAGCTCGGCGACCGCATGGGGATCGACGTGCTCGAGGCGGCCCCGGAGCGGGTCGTGGCGCGCATGGTCGTCGAGGGGAACCGGCAGCCGTACGGGCTGCTCCACGGGGGCGCGTCGGCGGTGCTGGCCGAGACGCTCGGCTCGATCGGGTCAATGTTGCACGGCGGCCCCGAGAAGATCGCGGTCGGCGTGGACCTCAACGTGACCCACCACCGGGCGGTCCGCTCGGGGACGGTCACCGGGGTCGCCACCCCGATCCACCGTGGACGGTCGACCGCGACGTACGAGGTCGTCGTCAGCGACGAGGCCGGCAAGCGCGTGTGCACCGGCCGCCTCACCTGCATGATCCGGGACGCCCCGCACGCCTGAGACGGCGTGCCGCAGGCACCGCGGTTCCAGCGCGCAGCGCAGAAGACCGGCGCCCCGCGTGCCGCGACCCCCTGGTGCGCGGCGCGCAGGGCACCGGTGTTCGTGCGGCTCAGTCGGTTTCGACCGGGAGCTGCACGGGCGCGTTCGCCGACTGCCGGAACCGGTGGACGCGCACCTCCTGCCACACCCCGCCGGTGCGGAACGGATCGGCGTCGATCCACTCCAGCGCCGCGGCGCGGTCGGGGACGTCGACGATGAAGAGGCTGCCGATGCCGCGCTCGCCGTCATCCGACAGCAGCGGTCCGTAGACCAGCGGCTTCGGCGAGGCGGTCCGCAGTCGGGCCGAGTGCGCGGCCATCTGCTCGGTTCGGCGCTCGGCCCCGTCGTCGCCGTCGAGGCAGTGGATGGTGAAGAGCACGGGATTCAGACTCCTGTCGGTACGCGCGGCGTGGTCTCGTCGCGCAGCGTCTGGCGGGCGGCCATGGCCTCCTGCTTCTCGGCGAACCGCTCCGGGATCACCCGGATCTCCGCCTCGAACCGGGCCGAGATCCGCCCGGTCTGCTGGATCTCCACGGTGAACGCGATGACCTGCCCGACCGGCCCCTGCTCCTTGCTGCGCAACCGGTACTCGAGCTGCGCCGGGATCGGGAAGACGAAGTTGAGGAACGTCGAGTTCACGTGGCTGATGACGAACCGCGACTTCGGCTCCGGCTCGATCAGGTACCGCTCGGTGACGGCGGTCCAGGTCTGCCGGGCGGCCTCCAGCAGAGTCACCGCCGGGATGTGCAGGCCCGTGAGGTGGTCCTCGAGGACCTCGACGCGCTCGTCGAGGACCAGCGGGGTCCGGTAGCGGCCCTCGCCGACCCGCTCGAGGTCGCCGATGAGGACGTTCTTCTCGTAGACCTTGTGGGTCACCGAGCGCTCCACCGGCTGCGGCACGCGGTCTTGAGTGGACAGTACACAGCGGCCGGTCTCGGCGAACTTGTCCAGCTCGGCCAGCTGCTCCCCCGTCAGACCCTGCCCGACGGTGATCTTGGGCGGGCCGTCGCCGGCGCCGATGCGCAGGAACTCCAGCATCGCGCTCACCCCGATGGTGCCCGGATGCGTCAGGAACTCCTCGAACCGGTCGCCGACGACCATGACCGACCGCTCGTGCGCGGCGCTCATACCGCCACCCCCTCGCTCACGGCCGCGGCGTACGCGTCGGCGAGCTCGCCGACCGTGCGCACGTCCGAGATCACCAGGTCGCCTTCGCCGAACGGGTCGGCGCCGAACTCGATCTCGAGCTGGATGATGAGGCGCGCGAGCAGCAGGGAGTTGAGCCCGACCGCGTTCAGCGCCTCGGAGCCGTCGATCGCGCCGTGCTCGACGCCCGCCTCTTCGAGGAGGTCGATGACGTGGGTGCGGACGGTGTTCAGGGCTTCGATCTTGTCTAGCATGTGATTCCTCCGTCGACGATGATGTTCTGTCCGGTGATGAACGAGGCGCCGGGCGAGGCCACGAACAGGACGGCGTTCGCGATCTCCTCGATGTCGGCGAGGCGGCCCAGCGGGGTGCGCTTCTGGATGCGCGCGCGGTTCTCGGCGGTGACGTCGGCGGTCATGCCGCTGTCGAAGAAGCCGGGGACCACGGAGTTGACGCGGATGTTGAGCGGCCCGAGCTCGCGGGCCAGGCTGCGGGTGAAGCCGTCCAGGCCGGCCTTCGCCGCGGCGTAGACCGCGACGCCGCGGAAGCCGCGGATCGCGTTGATCGAGGAGACGTTGACGATCTGCCCGCTGCGCTGCGCGCTCATGACCTTCGCGCAGGCCTGCGCGAGGGCGATGGGCGCGGTCAGGTTGAGGGCGATCAGGTCCTCGATGCGGCGGCCCGGCACGGTCAGGAACAGCTCCTGCTCGGTCAGGACGCCGGCGTTGTTGACGAGCAGGTCGATCCGGCCGAACCGGCGCCGGGCCCCGACCGCGAACCCGCGCAGCGCGGCGGTGTCGGCGAGATCGACTGCGGCCCAGTGGAAGTCCTCCGGGTGCTTCTCGGCCATGGCCTCGGTGAACTCGCTCGCGGTCCGGCTGAACGTGGCGATCCGCCAGCCCTGGTCGAGCAGCCGCTCCGCCAGGACCATGCCGAGGCCGCGGCTGCCGCCGCTGATCACGGCCACCGGCGCGGTGCTCACGCCGCGCCCCGGATCTTCTTGAACCGGTCCGAGTGCTGCCGGTCGCCCGAGACCTGCACGACCGCGGGGACTTTGAACGACTCGAGCTTCTCGCGGCAGTGGGCGCGGATGCGCTTCTGCATCACCCCGGGGTCCTCGTCGGAGTCGGGGCTGAGGAGCACGGTGGCCTTGACGACCATGCCCGTGACGTGGCTCGGGTGGCCGCTCACGGTCACCTCCGCGACGCCGGGCACCTCGAGGACGGTGTTCTCGACCTCGCTGGGGTAGACCTTCTCGCCGCCGACGTTGATGATCTCGGAGCGGCGGCCGAGGATGCGGATCCACTCGCCGTCCGTCTCGACCACGTCCTGCGTGTTGAAGAACCCGTCGGCGTCGAACGGCGCGTCGGCGTTGAGGTAGCCGAGCATCGCCATGTCCGAGCGGATCCACAGGATGTCGTCGATGATCTTGTGCTCGAACCCGGCGTCGCCCAGCTTGACCCAGAGCGTGTCGTCGCCGCGCGACTTCGTCGGCAGGATGCCGAGCTCGGAGAGGCCGTACGTCTGCTTGAACCGCACGCGCGGCAGCGCGGCCGCGAGCCGCTTGAGGGTGCGGATCGGCATCGGCTCGGTCCCGTACGTCACCAGTTGCAAAGAGCTGCTGTCGAACCGCTCCAGGACCCCGGAGATGAGGACCATGTTCAGGAACGTCGGCGTCGTCGGCAGCACCTCGACCTGGTGGCGCTCGACCGCGGCGAACACGGCCTCCGGGCTGCGGTTCGCGATCGTGATGACGGTGCCGCCCTGGACGAGCGTGTGCAGGAGCGTGTTGATCCCGCCGATGTGGTCCAGGCTCAGGAACGAGAGGATGCGCTGGTCGCGGCCTTTCGCCCGGTAGCGGGCGAGGACCTTCTGGAAGTCGAGCACCGAGGCCTTGCTGCGGCCGGTGGTGCCGGAGCTGAAGAGCACCAGGCCGGGGTGCCCGACTTCGCGCAGCGCCCGGTAGTGCGCGTGGTCGGCGCTGACGCCGGTGCGTTCCAGGGCGCGGACCCCGTTCTCCTCGACCGAGACCACGAGCTCGACCTGGGCGACCTCCAGGAACTCGGCCCGCTTCGCCGCCGGCAGCGCGCTCAGCGGCACGACCACGACGCGGCGCTCGATGAGCGCGAGCAGGCCCGCGCACAGCAGCGGCGAGAACGTCCCTTCCAGAGCGACGACGCTGCCGGGGGCGACGTCGTGGCCGTCGAGGAATCGCTGCCAGTCGCCCGCCATTTCGACGAGCTGCCGATAAGTGCTGCCGTGGCCGTGGAATACGACGGCCTCACTGTCGCCGTGTTCCGCGAGTTGTCTCACAATGGCAATGTTCATGACGCCTCCCTGTAAGCAGGAATGCGACGACGCAGGCCGCGATGCCGGGTGCCGCATAGCAGGTTCGCCTCGAACGGTGGTGCCGGTGCAGGAGCGGAAGTCCTGATGGCCGCCGGTTCGAGTTCCTTTGCGGGCAAGCCTATGCAGGGGATCGGCGGCCCGCAATATCCACTTTCGGGCTGCGCGGATGGTGTGCCCGAACGGGTATACCCGTCCATTCACGAGTGTGAAGACGTTATTCGGCGGTGACTGCGGTGACCACGATCGCGCCGTCAGTATGCCAGCGTCCAGTGAAAGACGGAACCCGCGACGGCCCTTTTTCACGAGTGAGGAGGAGGTCGGCGGTGAATGCGCCGGCGGGGTCGAAGCGGAGGCGGGCGTCGAGGAATCCGAGCCAGCGTCCGGTGACGGTGAACCAGGCCTTGTAGAGGGCTTCCTTGGCGCTGAAGGCGACCACGGGCCAGTGGACGGCGGGGTCGGCGGCGGCGAAGTGCGCGAGGTCGGCGCGCTCGTCGGGCAGGAGCACGGTCGCGTGGAGCTCTGGCGGGAGCGGGCGGTGGACTTCAGCGTCGATCCCGATGGCCGCCAACCGATCTTGCCTGGCCGCGACGGCGGCGCGGTAGCCGTCGCAGTGGGTGATGCTGCCGACGACGCCGTCGGGCCACAAGGGCTGGCCCCGGTCGCCGGTCGGGATGGCGGTGGCGGGCAGGCCGAGTCGCGTGAGGGCTTGCCGGGCGCAGTGGCGGCCGGCGGCGAACTCGCGGCGGCGGGAGGGCACGGCCCCGCGGACGTGGGCCTCCTCCTCGGGGAAGAGGCGCACGTCCGCGGGGTCGGTCGTGGTCCAGGCGGCGGCGACGCCGTCCGGGAGGATCCGCTCGATCAACGGCGGTCCCGGCGTCCGGTCGCGGTCACCGGTTCGATGGGGCGCGTGAGCGGTCGGCGGTCACGCGGCGCCCGGCGGCTCCGGGAGCGGGCCGGGGGTCGCGGGGAGCCGGGTCCAGCCGAGCCGCCCCGCGTGTTCGGCGAGCACCGGGTCGGCGCCGATCACGCACGGGTGGCCGACCTGCTGGAGCATGTCGAGGTCGCTTGCATGGTCGCCGTAGCAGAAGCAGTCCGCGGCGTCCAGGCCGTAGGCGGCGATGGTCTCCTGGACGGCCAGGGCCTTGACCTCGCCGATCATGGGGCGTTCGATGTCGCCGGTGAGCCGGCCGTCGGCGCCGACGATCGGGACGGTGCCGAGCGCCAGGTCGACGCCCAGTTCCTCGGCGAGCGGCGCGAGGCAGGCCTCGAACGAGCCGGAGACGAGGACCGTCATGTCACCGTCGCGTCGGTGCGCCCGTATCGCGTCCATGGTGGCCCGGACGAAGGCGTCGGGACGGAGCCGGTAGGCCGCATACCATTTGCGGCCCTCCTCCAGGAGGTCGTCGTAGGAGGTCCCGGCGAAGCCCCGGTAGAAGGCGCGGTTGACCTCGGAGCGGGGACGGCCCGCGGCGGCGAGCGCGTGCAGTTCGGCGGTGGCCGCTTCGTAGGTGCGCTGGTCGTCGCTGTGCTCGAGCCAGTGGCGGAGGAAGTCGAACATGCTCTTGACGCTGATGACGGTCTCGTCGACGTCGAAGAACGCGGCTCGGGTGCGGTCGGTCATGCCGGTGCCTCTCAGGTGGTGTGCTGGCATTCGAGGACGTAAGGGTCGGGTGCCGCCACCGGTGGCAGCGGCTCCTCGTCGAGGTGCGCCTCCCGTGGCGCACGCGAGGTGTGCAGGCCTTCGCGGAGGATGCGGGTGACCGCGAAGGTCCTGTTGGGAGAGTCGAGTTTGGCCATGATGCTGCCGACGAGGCGTTTCGCACCGTGCTGCGAGATCTCGAGGCGGCGCGCGATCTGCTTGTTGCTCATGCCTTCGACGAGGAGCGGCACCACTTCGCGTTCGCGCGGAGTGAGCCGCGGCGGCCGTCTGGTGTCGGCGGTCTTGGAGGTGAGGAGCCGGTGCGCGAGCCGCGCGGGGATCGGGAGTTCCCCGATCGCGATGCGCTCCAGGCAGTCCCGGACGGCGTAGGGGGACAGGTCCTCGGCGTCGAGGATGCCGGCGCTGGGTATGCGGGCGATCTGGGCGAGGTCGACGTCGGCGGTGCGGGTGACGAGGAGGACGGAGCGGAGGTCGCTCTCGGCGAGCATCGCCACGGCGGCGGGCCGCAGCTCGTCGAGGACGAGGAAGACGAGCGCGGGGCCGAGCGGGTCGGACCGCCCTGCGGCGCTGTGGATCGCGGTCTCGGGGCTCTCGTGGGTGGTGACGGTCCGCACGAGGTCGAGCCTGGTGAGTATTCGTTCGAGTTCCGTGCGGAGGTGTCCGCCGCCGATGCCCAGGGCCACGTTGAACACGGCCTCGGACCATACCTGCCCTGGTGGTCTGTCCAGCATGTCTGCCCGACTCCTGTCTCTCGATCGCAGGGGGTGTTTCGTCGCCGCGGTGCCGGAGGAAGCGCTGTTACTTGAAGCTCTGAGTAATTGGCGCATTCGGCCACTGGACCGGTGCTGCCGTAGCGCTTTCCGGGACCTGGATGGAGGGAGATCGATATGTCGGCGAAAAGGTTCCCGTCGGTTCCGTGGGGTCCGGATCGGAGGGAAAGTGCCGAGTCGATGACGGTGGCGACGTTGCCGCGATCCATCGTTGCCCGGCTCATCCCGGATTGTCAACACCGGATGTCCGGATTCGGACACGAAGAGTGAGACGGGTCGTTCGAAGGACTCGGGCGGTTTGCGCGTCCACGTATCATCCGTAGGAACTTCCGTCCCCACCGCACAGCCGGTTTCCCTATGCGACAAGGAAGGTCACCACAATGACAACCCCGGAACACCCCCCGCGGGCGCCGAAGTCGACGCCTCGGGACAGGGAAGTCATCGCGCATCTCATCGCCGCCCCGGACCAGCAGACGGCCGCGGAATGGCTGGGAATCACCGACCGGCACCTGCGCCGGAGGGTCGATTCGATCATGCGGCGATTCGGCGCCGAGACGACGCTGCAGATGGTGGTAATGGCCACTATTTACGGTGATGTGAATCCGAAGGCGGTGCCCGCCAACACGCCCGCGTTCGCACTCCTCACCGAAGCGTTCGAACGGCGGGGCAGCGCTTCGGGATCGCCTTGAGAATGGCGCGCCACGCGTCCGATTCGGACCGACCCCGTTGTCGGAGTGCCGCGGCCCCCTGAGCGCGCAGGGGGCCGCGGAGCATCGGACGGCCCTGGCCGCTACACCCGGGCGCGGGGCTGGAGGTTGACCACGATCACCGCGAGGATCGAGATGATCAGGCCGGTGAGGTGGACCATCTGGACCGGGCCCATCTTCATCCAGTACCCGAACCACATGCCGCCGCAGAGGAACACGACGAACAGTCCGGCGAACGCGGACAGGCCGAGGTTGGCCGCGCGGAGGGCGCGGGCCGGGAGCGCCGGCTCGCGCCGGAGCAGTGCCCTGATGGCGAACACGGCGCCGCGCCACAGCAGCACGATCGTGAGCAGCTGGTAGGCGATGACGCCGATGAGCGCCGGGACCGCCAGGCCCTCGGGGATCGCGCGCCACTCGATGCCGTTGCCCAGCACCGTGTCCGCGTCGAGTTCGTCCATCGTGAACATGCCCGCGATGAGCGCGCGGTTCGTGCCGAAGTCGTTGATGTTGTTGGTGACGACCAGGGTCAGCCAGGCGGCGGCCCAGGTGAGGATCAGGGTCTGGAAGAGGATGATCCCGGTGCCGCCGGAGCGCTCGGGCTCGTCGACGAGGCGCAGCGGCGCCGGCTCGGTCTTGACCGTGGGGGTAGACAAGGGTCTGTTCCTTTCGTTCAGTGTGCGGTGGCGTAGGGGGGCTCGGGTTGCGGGCCGAGCCCGTCGTGGGCGGCGATCCACTTGTCATGGAGCCACATCGGGGTGCCGCGCCGCGCGCGGGCGGCGTCCCAGCTGATGCCGCGCTCATAGGTGAGAACGGTGCCGCCGGGGCCGACGACGGCCCAGGTGTAGCGGCCGTCGGCGTGGCGGGTCTTGACCTTCATGCCGGTGACCGCCCGGACGGATCCGTCCGCTTCGGCGACGGTCTCGTCGTGCCGCTTGATCCACTGCACGGCGAGGTCGTCGGCGTAGGCGCCGGCGGCGCGGCGGATGAGGTCGAATGCGGCCCTGCGGCTTTCGGCCCGGTCGAGGAGGTCGGCCGGATCGTTCGCGCGGAGGCAGGTGTAGCCGAGGAGGCGGCCGTCCCGGTCGGCGACGACGGTGGCGTGGGGGCCGCCGAGGCGGTAGCCGTCCGGTTGGCGGCGGACCACGGTGACCGGCAGGCCGTCGTGGTCGCCCTCGCGGACGTCCACTATGTCCCAAGTGGACGGGACGCTGAGGCCGGTGCCGAAGAGCGCCTGGCGCTCGAGGGTGCGTGCGGTGTGGGTGTCATCGCGGGTGTCGGTTCGCGTCATCTGGCTTCCTGGGGGTAGAGGCCCGGTAAGGCCATGCTGTTCCTGGTACGGCGCGCAGCGAGGGCGATCATCGACCCCGCGGCGAGAAGCGTTCCGGCGGCGACGCAGACGCCCGCGAATCCGGCGGCGTCGGCGAAGGCCGCCAACTGCGGGCCCAGGCTCGCCCCGATGAACAGGACGAACGTGTACAGCGCGGTGGCGGCGGCCCTGGCCGGGCCGGCGACCGAGCCGACGGCCTCGATGAGCCCCGGCGCGGCGAGCGCGACGCCGCCGACGAACTCGAGCAGGCACACCGCGATCGCCCACACGCCGAGGCCGGAGACGGCGGCGGCGAGGAAGGCGCTGGCGGCGGCCACGGCCAGCGCGCCGACGACGCGGGTGGTCGGGGCGTACTTGCGCAGGCGTCCGGCGATCCACGGCGCGGCGAGGAACGCCGGGAGCGCGGAGGCGCGCAGGAGGAGCATCGCGGTCGGGTTGCCCGCGACCGCTTCGGGGCCGACGGTCTCGAGTCCGGTGTAGACGGCGACGAACGAGGAGAGGACGGTCGCGGTCGCGAGGTAGAGCAGGAGGGTGTCGCGGCGGCGAAGCAGCGTTCCCATGGCGCGCAGGGGATTGGTGCGGGTGGTGCCGTCGCGGGCGGGGTCGGGTTCGAGGACGGAGTAGAGGATGGCGGCGAGTGCGAGGACGCATACGGTGCCGCCGAAGAACGGGGACTGCCAGCCGAAGGCGGGCAGGAGGAGGGTGGCGGCGGCTTGGGCGATGATCGCGGAGGCGATGAAGCCGCTGGTCATCGTGGTGAGCGCGATGGGCCGGCGGGGCGGGGCGATGCGTTCGGCGACGTAGGCGAGGGCGGCGGGGGCGAAGAACGCCGACGTGAACCCTTGGATCGCGCGGAGGGTGAGGCCGGAGGCGAGGTCGTCGGCGAGGCCGACGGCGCCGGTGGCGAGGGCGGAGGCGACGAGGCCGATGAGGAGGACGCGGCGGCGCCCGAACCGGTCGGCGGCGGGGCCGGAGAAGAGGAAGCCGGCCGCGTAGGCGAAGCCGAAGGCGGTGACCATCCAGGCGGCTTGGGCGGTGCCGGCGCGCCAGCCGGCGGTGAACTCCCCGAGGAGGGGGATCACCACGTAGAGCTGGCCGACGACGAAGACGCCGGCCGCGGCCAGCGGGACGATGGTGCGCCCGGTGGGGGCCCATCGCGGTTCGGGGTCCGGGCCGGGCGTCGCGGCGGGGCGGACTTGGGCTTGCTGGCTCATGATCCCATTAGACCACCAACTCGTTTGTTGGTCAACATCGGAGTTGGAGTATTATTACGTTCATGTCGGATTCACAACTTCGCACTTACGACACCGGGGCGGCCGCGGCGCCGCTGACCACCCGGGAGAAGCTCCTGCGCGCCGCCCGGGAGGTGTTCGCCGAGCACGGGCTCGCCCATACGCGCATCTCCGACATCGCCGCCCGCTCGGGTGTCAACCGCGAGCGCGTCTACGGGTATTTCGGCAGCAAGGAGGGGCTGTTCGACGCCGTCGTCAACGACGCGCTCGACGAACTCGCCGAGGCGGTGCCGCTGACGGCGGGCGAGGACCTCGTCGAGTACGTCGACCGGGTGCACGAGTTCCACCGGCTGCACCCGCAGCTGCTGCGGCTGCTGCTGTGGGAGGCGCTGCACTACCGGACCGAGCCGCTGCCGGGCGAGGAGGAGCGGCAGGGGCGCTACCGCGAGAAGGTCAGCGCGCTCGAGCAGTCGCTCGGCGCGGCCGAGGGTCACCTGCAGGCGGCCCCGACCCTGTTCATCCTTATCGGACTCGCCGCATGGCCGAGCGTCGTGCCGCAGCTCGCGCGCCTCATCATGGGCGCCGACGAGAGCGAGAACCCCGAGATCATGCGCGAGCACGTGCTCAGCTTCGCCCGATCGGCCCTGCGCCCGACGAAGGAAGAAGCCGGGGCTTGACGCACGGGCACCGGCCTCCGGCCGGCGCCCGATTCATCCCTCCCCCGCGGTCGGGTGCGGCATTTCGCAGCGCCCCCGAAATATCCAGGGTGGCAGGTGGGTACGACAGGTCCGGCCGGGGCGGCGAACGCCGCCCCGGCCGTTCTCGTGAGGGTTGCTCAGGCGAGGAGGTCGTTCATCGTGCCGTAGGCGATGCCACCTTCGACCGCTGCGTACGAGTCCGCCTCGAAGAAACCGACCGCCGCCTTCCTGGCGACCTCGTATGCGGCCATGGCGACGCTCGAGCCGAGGCTGATGCGGGCCACGCCGAGGCGGTCGAGTTCCGACGGCGCGGGAGCGCCGGGTCCGGCAAGGATGTTGAGCGGCAGGCGGATCGCCTCCACCAGCTGCTCGATCACCGCAGGGTCGGTCACGCCGGGCACGAAGATGCCGTCGGCGCCGGCGTCCGCGTAGGCCTTCGCGCGCGCCACCGTCGCCTCGAAACGCTCCGACTCCTCGCCGATCCCGGCCAGGTACATGTCGATGCGCGCGTTGATGAACAGGTCAGGCCCCGCGCCCTCGCGGGCCGCGCCGAGCCGTTCCACCTGGTCCGCGAGATCACGCAGGGACCCCGGATGCTCGGCGACCGTGTCCTCGATGTTGACGCCGACCGCGCCGGCCTCGGCCACCGCCGCGAGCGTCGCGGCCACCTCCTTGGGGGTCGCGCCGAAACCGGACTCGATGTCGGCGGTCACCGGCACGTCCACGGCCCGTACGACCCGGGCGATCGCCTCCAGTGCCGCGTCGCGGTCGATCGCGTCGCCGTCCGGGCGGCCGAGACTCCAAGCGACACCGGCGCTCGTCGTCGCGATCGCCGGTGCGCCCGCGGCGGCGATGACCGCCGCGCTGGCGGCGTCCCAGCAGTTCGGGAGGCGCAGGGCCGGAGTGGTGTGAAGGGAGCGGAAGCGGGAAGCGGTCGTGTTCGTCATGCCCCCATCTAAGCCGTGATGTCGCCTCGTGGCTGGCCACGAAACGACATCACCGTCAACACGCGTCAGGCGCGGCCGACCGCCGAGACGAGCGCGTCGGCAAGCTCGGCCGGCTTCGTGAACTGCGGCCAGTGCCCGGTCGGGAGGTCGATGTACGAGACGTCCTTGACCGCCGCGATCTCCCGCACGAACGGCACTTCCTGCTCGATCCACGCCCGCACCATCGCGCTGCTGAACTCGCAGCAGACGAGCGTGATCGGCACGTCGAAGCGGCGCTCGTCGCCGAGCACCTGCTTGTCGAACGCGACGCCCTTCGGCGAGGGGATCGCCTTGGCGCGGAAGGCCTCGCGGAGGTCGTCGTCGAGGTCGACCAAGTCCTCGTCCTCGAACACGTCCCAGTCGGGCAGCGGGATCTCGCCGTCGACGACAGGCAGCTCGTCGTTGATGACCCCGCCGGGGCCGAGCGGTGCCGAGTCGACGTAGACGACGCGGGCGATCCGGTCGGGCCGGGCGTCGGCGACCGCGTGCGCGACCGCGCCGCCGCCGGAGTGGCCCACGAGGACGACCGGGCCGTCGACCGCGTCGACGGCGGCCACGACCGCGTCGATGTGGTCGCGCAGTCCGATGCCGGAGCGGTCGGCGTCGCGGGATGCCATGCCGGGCAGGGTGATCGGGTGGGTCCGGTGCCCGGCCTTCTCGAGCGCGGGCGTGATCTCGCTCCACGACGACGCGTCGAGCCACAGACCGGGGATGAGGATGATGTCCATCGCCCGACCATAGCGGCGGGCACCGACACCGGCGCTAGTTTCCGGCGCGGAGGGTCATCACCGTGATGTCGGCGTCCGCGCCGACCCGGATCGGCGGGCCGTTCGTGCCCGCGCCGTTCGTGACGTACACCTGCGTGTCCCCGTGCCGTTCGAGGCCGGTGAGCTGGCCACTGCGGATGAGCGACGCGTAATGCACGGGCCACATCTGGCCGCCGTGGGTGTGGCCCGAGAGCTGGAGGTCCACGCCGTAACCGTCGATGTAGTCGACCGCGTTCGGCTGGTGGGCCATGAAGACCACCGGCCGGTCCGGATCCCGGTCCCCCAGGGCCGCTTCGAAATCCGGGCCGGTCTCGCTCTCGAAGCCGCGCTGGACGACGATGAGGTCGTTGACGCCCGCGAGGTCGAAGCCGGGCAGTTCGACCCGGGTGTTCGGGAGGCCGTGCATGCCGAGTTCGGCGACGCGGTCGTACCACTCGTCGGCGCCCACGTAATGCTCGGCGTTGCCCGCCACGAAGAAGGTCCCGTCGCGCGCCTCGAGGCGGGCGAGCGGGTCGACGGCGTCCCGGACCTGGTCGACCTCGTTGCTGGCGAGGTCGCCGACGAACGCGATGAGGTCCGCTTGCGCGCGGTTGATCTGCTCGACCACGCGCTCGCAGTATTCGCGCCCGCGGATCGCAGAGAAGTGCGTGTCGCCGACGACCGCGATCCGGTAGCCGTCGAACTGCCGGGAGAGGCGTTCGAGGCGGACCGTCACCGGCTTGAGCGGAGGGGTCCGGTAGCCCTCGTACAGGCCGTGCCCGACCGTCGCGACGGCCAGCGCGGACGCCCCGAGCCCGATCGCCCGTGACATCATGCGGCGTCGTGTGTGAACGGTGACGTGTGACGTACTACCGGGCGCCGCCGATGCACCGGTCGCCGGTGCCGACTCGGCTGCGGCGGAATTCGGGTCGGTCGCTTCGGCGAGCTCAGGTTCACGCGTTCGCTTGCGACGTCGGCGCCACTGCCGCAGCCAGTCGCGGACGAGCGCCCAAGGCGGTGGCTCGGATGGTACCCCCTTGCGGCGCAGGAGGAACCATCGCAGGGGTTCGGTGACCACGAGGAGGCCGAAGAGGTAGAGGAAGACGCCGAACCAGATCAGGCCGGGGTAGCCGACGGCGGCCTGGACGTCGATCGGGGCATCGGAGGGCGTGAGGAACCGGGCGAGGAGCCCGAAGACCGCGAGGACGCCGAGCGCGATCGCACCGATCGGCCGCCACGCGGATCCTGGTTTCGTCGTGTCGCGGCACAGCCGCCACCACAGGTACCCGTGGAGGACGGCGAAGCCGACCGTGACCGCGAGGAATCGGACGACGAACCAAGCGGTGGCCATCGGCTAGCGGCCGGCCGGCGAGTCGCCGAGGGATCGGATGAGCGGGGCGGTGACGTTGCCGCCTTCCGGGGCAGCGAGCCGGTGCGCGAGGGAGGCGTTGACGTGGCCGATGCCAGTGCCGCCGCCGGCAGCTGCGGTGCGCGTCATGGTTGGCCTCCTTGTGTCTCGGTCGCTGCGATGCTAGCTCGCTCGCGGTCCGCGGGTGCGGGGCGTCCTGGCGGCGGGGCGGAGTCCCGTGCGCGCGTGCGGCGCGGGGGCGCGGCATCGTTCCGTGGCCGCGCCTCGAGTGCCGCCGTGGGCGCGGGTGTTCGCCGGTTCGCGGCGTCCCAGCGGCGAGAGGGAGCATCAGCCGCCCCGGAGCGCGGCGCGCCGTTCCGGGGCCGCGGGTGCCGCTGCGCGCGTTGCTGTTCACTCCGCCGTCGGCCTTGCATCGTCAGGGGCGGGCGATTTGGACGAGGTCGGGGTTCTGGCCGCGGCGGGCGAGCAGGGCGCGGCCGGGTGGGAGGAGGCGGCTGGCGGTGCCGTTGACGAGGCGGCCTTCGAGGCGGTCGCCGGAGAAGAGGAGGCCAGGGCTGGACATGTCGCAGAGCTGGCGCAGGAGCGGTTCGTAGACGGCGCGGCCGGCGCCGCCGGTGCGGCGGGCGAGGATGAGGTGGAGGCCGAGGTCGGCGCCGTGGGCGGCGAGTTCGGTCAAGGGCGCCAAGGGGTTCCCGGCGCTGGTGGTGACGAGGTCGTAGTCGTCGACGACGACGAAGACCTCGGGGCCGGTCCACCAGTCGCGGTCGCGCAGCTGCTGCGGGGTGACGTCGGGTCCGGGGAGGCGCTTCTTGAGGGCCTCGGCGAGCTCGGCGGCGTTCTGGGCCGCGTGGGCGGCGGTGTTGCAGTAGGTGATGAGGTGGTCCTCAGGGATCTCCTCGAGGTGGGAGCGGCGGTAGTCGACGAGGAAGATCCCGGCCTCGGTGCCGGGGCGGCGCACGATCTGGCGCATGATGGCGCGCAGGAGCGTGGTCTTGCCGGTCTGGGTGTCGCCGAAGATGACAAGGTGCGGGTCCTTGTCGAAGTCGATGACGGCGGGGCCGAGGTCGCTTTCGGCGACACCGACGACGGGCGCGAGCGCGTACGGGTCGCCGGTAGCCGCGGGGACGGGCGGGACGAGTTCGCGGAGGGCCACGTCGACGGGGAGGGCTTTGACGGCGGTGACGCCGGGTCCGGGCCAGCGGCGGCGGACTTCGGCGGCGAGCTCCGCGAACCCGTCAGAGAGGTCCTCTGTGGAGTCCTGGTCGTCGATGCGGGGCAGGGCGATGTGCCCGAACCGCTTGTCGGCGGTGAGGACCCGGCCGGGGACCTCTTTGGGGAGTTCTTCGATGAGCTTGCGGTCGATGCCGGAGTCGAAGGCGTCGGCGAGGCGCAGTTCGATGCGGCCCGAGAACGACGCGGCGAGGCGGGCGCGGACTTGCGCGGAGTTGACGGCGGTGAGCACGGTGTGGACGCCGAGCGCCGGACCGCGCGAGGCGATCTCCATGAGCAGGTCGTTCGCGTCTTCGTTCGCTTCGGTGAGGCCGCCCCAGCCGTCGATGGCGAGCAGGAGGTCGCCCGGGACGTCCACTGTGCCGTCGGCGGCGGAGCGGCGCAGCCCGGCGGCGGAGTCGATGCCGTTGCGGCGCATCAGGTGCTCGCGAGCGTCGAGGAGGTTGCGGACTTCGGCGAGGGTGCGGGCGACGAGTTCGGGTTCGGCCCGTCCGGCGGCGACGGCGACGTGCGGGAGGGCCGTGAGGCCGCCGAGCGCGCCGCCGCCGTAGTCGATCACGTAGGCGGCCAGGGCATTCGGCGGGTAGCGGAGGGCGAGGCCGGCGATGAGGGTGCGCAGGAGCGTGGATTTGCCGGAGCCGGGCGCGCCGAGGACGACGAGGTTGGCGTCGGCGCCGGCGAGGTCCCATTCGAGGGGGCCTTGGCGCTGCTCGCGCGGGTGGTCGAGGAGGCCGAGCACCGCCTTGACCGTGCCGGTTTCGCCTACTTCGGCGCCGATCCGGTTGAGCGGCAGCGCTTCCGGGAGCGGCGGGAGCCAGACGGGGCGGACCGGGTCGATGCCCTCGGTCGCGGTGGCGGCCGCGAGGGAGGCGACGAGGACGCGCAGCACGCTGTGCTCGGCGTCCGGCATCTCCCCCGTCCCGCGCGCGGCCTCGGCGGTCATGGCGTCGAGAACGCTGACGACCGGCGGCACCGGCCAGCGCAGCACCGGGAGGGTGCGTTCGGCCTCTTCGCGCGGCGGCGTGTACTTGCCGGAGACCATGGCGGCCTTGAACCTGGTGAAGATCGTGGTGTCCACTTTGAGGTATCCGGAGCCGGGTTCGGGCGGGAGGCGGTAGGCGTCGGGGACGCCGATGGCCTCGCGGCTCTCGGCTTCGGAGAAGGTGCGCAGGCCGATCCGGTAGGACAGGTGCGATTCGAGGCCGCGCAGGTGCGCCGACTCGAGCCGCTGGGTGGCGAGGAGGAGGTGGACGCCGATGGAGCGGCCGATGCGGCCGACGGCGACGAACAGGTCCGAGAAGTCGGGCTTGGCGGTGAGGAGTTCGGAGAACTCGTCGATGATGACGAGCAGGTGCGGGAGGGGTTCGAGGCCCGGGTCGTGTTGGCGCAGTTTGGCGTAGGAGTGGACGTTGGGGAGGTTCCCGGCGTCCTTGAGGAGCTGCTGGCGGCGGCTCATCTCGCCGTAGAGGGCTTCGGCGAAGCGGTCGACGAGGCCGAGGTCGTCGGCGAGGTTGGTGATGGCGCCGGCGCTGTGCGGGAGGGCGTCGCAGTCGGCGAAGGTCGCGCCGCCTTTGAAGTCGACGGTGAGGAGGGCGAGGCGTTCGGGCGGGTGGCGCACGGCGAGGGCGGCGACGAGAGTGCGAAGAGCCTCGGACTTGCCGGAGCCGGTGGCGCCCACGATGAGACCGTGAGGTCCCATGCCGCCGAGCGCGGACTCTTTGAGGTCGAGTTCGACGGGGCGGCCGTCGGCGTCCACGGCGAAGGGGACGCGCAGGAGCGCCGATTCGTCGCGGGGCGCCCAGGTGCGCTGCCAGTCCACTTCGGCCGGATCGGCGACGCCGAGGATGTCCGCGAGGCCGTGGACGCCGGAGAGGGCGCGGGAGACGTCGTCGAGGGCGAGCCGCCAGGGGCTCAGCGCCCGAGCGATGGCGGCGAGGTCGGCGGGGTCGAGCCGGTCGGGGCGGCCGACGCTCGTGGTCTCGCTGACACCGCCTTCGGTGCGTTCGATGCGGGTGACCGCGACGGTGTCGGCGTCCACTTTGATGCGTGCGGCGGTGTGCTCGGGTTCTTGGCGCTGTTCGGCGACGAGGGTCCAGCAGTGGACGCCGAGCAGTTGGGGCGCCTCGTCTGCGCCTTTGAAAACCGTGGCGAGGAGGCCGGGGAGGGAGACCTGGTGTTCGCCGTCGACGATGACGAGGAGGCGGCGCGAGCCGGGGCCGGGCGGGCCGCCGCGGCGGCGGCGCAGTTCGGCGGCGCGGAGCGCGAGGTCCTCGGCGAGGCGTTCGGTGAGCTCGGCGGTGCTGGGGCAGATGAGCGGCACGGGCGCTTCGCCGTCGCCGGGGTCGGCGAGGAGATGCGGGAGCCACGAGAGCCTTGTCCACTCCGGAGCGACCGAAGGGTGGGCGACGACGGCGACGCGGAGGTCCTCGGGGGCGACGAGGACCGCGAGCTGGGCGAGCATCGCCTGCGCGGCGGCGCGGGTGCGGGCGTACTCGCCGATGATCGCGGTGTCCCCGACCGCTCCGAGCTCGAGGGTGAGCGGCTGGTCGGCGAGGCGCGCGTACTGGTCGACGAGTTCTTCGGCGCCGGACTGGCAGACGGGGTCGTAGACGGTGAGCGGGTGCTGCTCGTCGATCTTCAGCGAGAGCGCGCGACTCAAAGGCACCGCGGCGAGTCCGCATCGGACGGTGAGGAGGTCGGCGTCGGTCGCGCGCCGCTCCCAGCGGCGGCCCGGGTCGCACGCGAGGCCGAGCAGCAGCCCGGGGTGCGGGTGGCGGCGGGCGGCGTGGTCGCGCTGGACCTTCACGGCCTCGCGGATGGTGTGCCGGGCGTCTTCGAGGTAGTCGAGGTAGCGTTCGCGCTCCTGCCGGAGCTTCCGCCTCGGGCCCGAACGCATCGCGGCGAACAGGACGATGCCCATCGCCACGCTCGCCACGAGCATGAGCAGGCCCGCCGTCGCGTACAGGGGCCGCTGCAGGTTCGACAGGACCATGATCATCGCGCCCGAGCCGGACATGAGCGGCATCATGAGCATCGGCGCGCCCATCGCCGCCGACGGCGGATCGCCCAGGGCCGGCGGGGAGGCGAGCGTGATCGGCTCGGTCGAGACCTCGGGTGCGGGGCGCCGCGCGGGGCGGCGGACGACGTCGGTGCCCATGTCAGACCCCGGCGACCATCGCGTACAGGCCGGCGAGGTGCCCGGCGAGGACGATCATGCCCGCCACCAGGATCGTCTCGGCGACCGCCACGACCCGCCGCCACCACGCCGCCGACACGGCCGAGCGCGACACCGACGCGACCGAGACGTACGCCAGCCCGGCCAGCACGGCGAGCGCCGGGAGCCAGGCGAGCAGGGGCTCGGAGAGGCCGATCCACCGCCATGCGGCCCAGGCGAGCGCGGACATCCCGGCCAGGCGCAGGGGCGCCACATGCCGGATGAGCTCGTATATCCGGGAGCGGGTGAGGAGGGCGAGCGCGGCCCCGGTGCCCATGAGCGCGGCCCACGTGTCCCCTTGGGCGGCAAGGAGGACGGCGGCCGCGCCGGTGATCGCGGCGATGCCGCAGACCGCGCCGGTGAGGCGCGCGTCGGTCGCTTCGAGGCGGCGCGCGAGGTGCATGTCCGTGGTCGGGTCGCCCGCGCGCACCTCGCGGTCGAGTGCGAAGAGCCCGGCCGAGGACATGGCGAGGCGCGGCACGAGCGCGAGCACGAACAATCCGATGAGGACGATGAGGCTCTGGGCGCGGACCGCGCTGAGCCCCAAGTGCGCCCACAGCGCCCAGGCGAGGGCCGCGAGGGCGAGCGCGCACGCGATGCCGACCGCGTACGCGGTGGCGAGCCGCGCCCCGGCGCGGGCGGCGGTGATGAGGAGGAGCGCGGCCAGCCCTGCGCCGATCAGGCGCGTGGCCGGGTGGGCGCCGCCGTCGGCGGCGAGCACCTCCACGGCGCTGTAGCCGACGCGCCCGGCCCACAGCGCCCCGCCCGTGAGCGCGAGGTGCGTCATGAGGTCGTGCTGCCGCGCCGACCACCAGGACATGAGCACCGCGAGGAGGCAGACCAGGCCGCCGGTCAGGAGGATCGCGGGGTCCGCGCCGGGGCTGAACGCGGCCGCCGCGACGAGCAGCCCGGCCGTGCCGATCGCGAGGAGGCGGCCGGTACCGGGGTCCCAGCGGGCGCCGCCCGCGTCCACGGCGTCCTCGACCGCGTCGCGCACGTCCTCCACGGTGTCGGGGAGCGCGGCGGCCGTGGCGTCGTGCAGCAGGAGCACGCCGCCGTCGGGGACGGTGCGGTCGGCGAGGGTCTCGGCGGGCGCGAAGGTCGCACCGTCGATCGTGGACAGTGCCCAGCCGGTGCCGCCGTCGTCCGGCGCCTCGGGTCCGGTGTGCCGCAGCAGCTGCGGGAGGAGTTCGGCGACGGGCAGGTCGTCGGGGAGCGCGAGGTCGCGGGTGGCGCGGGGGCCGACGACGGTGACGGTGCTGTATCGACCGGGCAAGACGGGCCTTTGCGGTTGGGGTTCAGGGGGTTTCGACAAGCACGGCGGCGGGAGGGGCGCTCCGGGCGTTCCGTTCGGCCTCGGCTTCGGCGTCGCGCTGCTTCTGCTTCTCGAAGGCGTTGGCGACGGCGAACGCGGCGACCACGAGGGCCACGGCGATCACGCCGATGAGGGCCGCGGGCCACAGCGGCTGGCGCTGCCGCCAGCTCCGCGCCGAGCCGTAGAGCACGGCGGCGCGGAGCTGGCGGCGGCGCAGGGCGGCGGCCTGGAGCACGTAGCGCTCGCTCTGGCCGGTGCGCCGCATGGCCATCGGGGCGAGGTCGGTACCGGGTTCGGCGGACCTCGCCGGGACGTCAGTGGCCTCCGAGGTCACCCGCCCCACCGGGAGTTGATGCGCGTCATGGTCGTCGACCAGTTCGTCGCCGAGTCCTCGGTGGCCGAGGCGAGCTTGTTGAAGGCCGCCTGGATCTCCGTGAACTCGCCCTCGGAGGTGGTGTTGAACGTGCCGAAGCCGTCGGTGCCCGCGCCGACCCACTGGCCCTGCACGGTGCTGACGTGGCCCTTGATCTCGCCGAGGATGGCCTCGAAGCGGCCGCGGTAGGTGTGCTGGACGCCGGCGAGGTCCTGCAGGTTGCCGACGTTGCCGTAGAGCTCGAATCCGGAACCAGGCATAGTGGAGGGTCCCTTCTAGATCTGGATCGTGATCGGCTTGATGCCGGGCAGGTTGCCTTCGGCGCCGGTGTAGCCGCCGACGTTCTGGTCGTCGGTGGTGAAGCCGTCGTCGCTGGTCGTGCCCTGCGCGAGCGCGCTGAGCCCGTATTTGTTCGCCATGTCGTTGTACGACTCGATGAACGCGGCCTTGGCGCGCTGGAAGGCGGCGAGCGAGGCGCCCTGCTGGGCGTCGACGTCCGCTTCCATCTCGGCGATGAGGGCCTGGAGGTCGCCGGTCAGGCTCTCGACGGAGATGCCGTGGTTGTTGGCGCTGGTGGTGAGGGCGTTGGCGGTGGTGAGCCCGAATTCCGTTCCGATTCCGGCCATGTGGGGTGCCTCCTAAGGAGCTGTGGATGGCCCGTGCGGGGGGAGCGTATCGGATCATGTTGACACGGCGGTGAAGTGAAAGTAAAGGGCTCCGGCCACCACTCTGGATCGCTGCGGCCCCATCCCGCAACATGATCAACTTCCACCACTGTCGTTGTGGCGCAATGGCAGACAGTTCACCTGATGTTATTCCAATCCTCATTGATTCCCGATACGCTGACCGCAGCCAAGAGTCCGCACCCCCCTGGAGGACCAATGGACCGCATCGGCATGAACCCTGACGAAGCCAATTTCAAGGGCGGCCAGACGATCGCGTCGGCGGAGTCGTTCGGGACGCTGCAGGGCGAGCTGCTGAGCATCGTCGAGAAGTGCGTGACCGCCGCCGGGGAGCCCGAGGTCGTCACCGGCTACGACGAGTTCGGGGCCACCTGGTCGACCGACCTGGCCAAGACCGCCGCGCACGGCGAGAGCGTCGGCGCCACCACCCACCTCACCGTCGGCGACGGCGTCGGCACCGATGCCGCGAACGCCGGCCTGCAGAGCGTCGAGGCGCCCGCGCCGAGCGCCCCCGGCATCAACCTGGTCTAGCCCGCTCGAAGGAGAACCCCCAATGCCGAGCATTCCCACCGCGGCCAGCCTCAACGTCCCCGAGTCCAAAGCGGACGTGCCGTCCCTGCGCGAGGGCGCGACCGAGTTCGAGTCCAAGTCCGGCACCATCATCGGCCGCGGCGGCGACGTCATGGCCCAGATGAACGCCACCGCCGTCGAGTTCACCGAGCTCGTCTCCGAGCAGCTGCGCTCCAAGGGCGCCGAGTCCATCGAGGCCGCCCGCAAGGCCATGGAGGGCTCGGTGTGGGGCAGCGCCGTCACCGGCAAGTGGGCCGACGCCGCCGAGACCTACCAGCAGCTCGCCGCGAACTACACCGCGCTGTGGTCGGAGGCGGTGAGCAGCGGCTTCGGCGTCACCGCCGAGTCCGCCGGGGTCACCGGCGGCATGCCCGGCGACGTCGCCTCCCGGGTCATGGACAACGCCATGGCCGAGGCCGGGGCCGAGCGGCTCGCCGGCATGCAAGGCGTCGTCAACGCCGCGTACGAGACGTACAAGGCCGAGGCCAAGACCGCCGGATCGCACCTCAAGCAGGGGCCGACCCCGGCGAACCTCAAGGCCCTCGCCGCGGGCGGCACCACCACATGGGCGCTGTTCAACGTCTTCGGCGCCAAGGCGGGCGTCCCGCCCCTCGACGGCGCCGAGGGCAAGCGGCTCGCCGAGGCCATGGTCGACTACCTCGCGGGCAAGGACGGCGACATCCCGCCCGCGCTCCTCGCCAAGATCAAGGCGCTCCTGTCGCTCGGCCTGCACGCCCAGGACCTCCAGGGCCAGCCCGGCAAGCAACTCGCGCCCGCGCAGCTCGACTTCCTCGAGCAGCTGTTCAAGGGCATGGACATCCCCTGGAACGACAACGACCCCAACGCCGGGAACCTGCTGTACATGCTCCCCGCGTGGCTCAAGGACCGCGAGGTCCCGGCCGGGGACCAGTCGCTCATCCTGGGCGCGTTCGGCGGCGGCCTCCTCGCCGCCTCGAACGAGAAGCTCGGCGGCGGCTTCGGCCGCCTGCCCGAGAGCCTGCGCAACACCCTCGGCTACTACACCGGGAAAGTGGACGACTTCAGCGTCCCCGAACTGCACGACCAGCTCATCGGGCTCGCCCCGATGCTCGGCGCGACGGACGACAAGGGCGTGGGTCTCGGCAGGCTCCAGGGCGGCAAGGAGTTCTCCGCCTCGCTCACCCTCGCCGTCTCCGACTTCTACTCCGACGTGATGGCCCGCCGCCCCGCATACTCGGTGCCCTACACCGATCTCGAGCAGTACGTCCCCGACCTGCTGGGCGCGAGCACCCGCAACCACGAGGCGAACTACGAGCTCCTCACCGGCAAGTTCCAGCACCCGGACCTCGGCAAGGACACCCCGGAATACCTGGTGCGCAGCCTGTTCGGGCACCAGTGGAAGGACGACGGCAAGGCCGCCGCGGGACTCATCGACTGGATCGGCACCGACGCCGGATCGAAAGACCAGGCCACAGCGGACCGGGCCACCGAGGCCGCGTACGCGCTCTTCACCACCGTCACCGACCGCGACAACGCCTCCGGGATCTGGAAGGAGTCGGCGTACGACTTCTTCACCGACTCCTACGGCAAGATCGGCAGCTTCGAGAAGGCCCCGATCGGGGCCGCGAACGGCGCGATCACCTATTCGATGGCCAAGGCCGCCGTCCCCTACCTCGACTACTTCGCCGAGACCGACACCGGCGGCAAGGACCAGCTGTTCATGTCGAAGGACCCCAGGGCCGCCGACATGTACCTCTCGCAGCAGACCCGCGAGGACTTCGTCGAGCTCATCATGGGCGGCGACGCCTCGCGCGACAAGTTCGGCGCCGAGGTCTACCGCAACGTCCTCCTCGACGCCCACTACGCCGACGGCTGGAAGGACACCGAGGAGGCCAACGACGAGGCCATGCGCACCGGCCGGCTCATGGGCCTGCTCGACACCGGCTTCCAGCGCGTCTTCGACGACGCCAATGTGGACGCGAACGCGAGGACGACCGAGTCGACCCAGCACGCCAACTGGGCGCGCGCCGGCGCGGCCGCCGTCAAGGAGGTCGTCACCGAACTGCCCTTCGTGCGCGGCCTGGGCCGCGGCACGCAGCAGATCATCCGGCAGGTCGCCGAGAGCTTCAAGTGGACGCCGGGCGTCTCGCAGTCCTACGACCTGATCTGGGAGAAGGGCGTCGCGCCCAAGCCCGAGGACTTCGACCGCAAGGGCGACCCCAGCTACGAGCAGTTCAACTTCGCGGTGACCCACACCGTGATCGAGCAGCAGCTCAAGGACGCGAACTCGGGGCTGACGATCGAGGACGTCCGGAAGACTGACGCCCGCCTGGTTGAGCAGGACGCGAACGGCAAGTGGCAGCTGCGGTCCGCCGCCGAGCTGATGGAGCTCAACGAGCCGTCCGGCAAGGCCGCCGACAAGGGCATGTACACCTACAGCGACGCCGAGCGCCAGCTCCACCGCCTGCTCGAGGACAAGCTGAAGACGAAGGTGGACAAGTTCAACGACACCTTCAACAACCAGCGCAAGGACACCGGGTCCTAGCGCCCCGCCCACTATGCATTGAGGACGTCTTGACCCGAACCGATCCGTCTCGGCGAAGCCCGCGAGGCGTCAATGAGCAGAGCACCCCCCAGCGCGATCTGCCCGACCGCATCCACCACGGCCTCGAAGGGCTCCGCGACCGCATCGGAGCGAACAAGGCCGTGGCCGCGACGGCCGCCGTCGTCGCGGTCGTGCTCCTCGTCGCGATCGTCGCCGCCGTCATCGCCTCCACCAGCGGCGGCGACGAGGACGGCGGCATGCCTGGCACGGCCGAGACCTCCTCGGCTGCAACGGAAGACCAGGCCGCACCGACCCTGCCCGCCGACGGCGCGTACCTCGCGCGCCAGGAGGCCACGGGCCTGTGCGTCACCAACGGCCCCGAGCCGGGCAACCCCGAGCGCAGCGTCATGGTCCTCGGCGATTGCGCCGCAACGTACCCGGCGGGCCTCGCGTTCGCGTCGCAGGGCGCGGGCGTGTACACGGTCGGCCTCGACTTCGCCGCGGACGCATGGCAGGCCTGCTGGGGCGCCGACGAACCGGCCGACGAGGCCGGGTACCTCACCGCCGGGCAGGACTGCGCCGACACCGACCTGCAGCGGTTCGAGCTCACCGGGGTCGGCGCCGACTCCTACACGATCGCCGTCGTCGCCTCCGGACTCTGCCTGGGGCTCTTGGAGGACGCGGCCGCCGAAGCGGGCGCGGCCCTCGCCACCGCCCCGTGCGAGCCTGACGACCCGACCCAGCGGTTCGCGCTGCTGGTCCCCTGACCCGAATCCTCATCCCTCCTCAAAGGACCATTCGGTGGCACAACGTGATCCGCGCGTCCCTCGGCACTCGGCCGGGACGGACCTGCCCGCGAGGCTCCGCGACATCGCGGAGAAGGCCCGGCTGCGCCTGGGCTCCAACCAGGCCATGGCCGGCGTCGCCGCCGTGGTCGCGCTCGTCCTGACCGTCGCCGTCGTCGCCGCGGTCATGGCCGCGGGCGGCGGCGAGGACGATCCCGAGCCGGTCGCCGCGAACGAACCGGCCGCGACCTCCGTGGCCGCGACCTCGACGCCCTCCGCCTCGCCCTCGCCGAGCCCGAGCGCTTCGGCCGCACCGAGCGCCGAACCGTCCGCAGAGGACGAACCGGAGGAGCCGGCCGAGACCGCCGAGCCGACCGAGGCCGCCCCGCCCTCGCCCGCCTACCCCGATGACGGCTGGTACCAGGTGAAGCAGGAGGCCAGCGGGTTGTGCCTGAGCACCGGCCCCGAGCCGGGCAACGAGGGCCGCACGGTCGTCGTGCTCGCCGGGTGCGGCTCGGCTCACCCGTCCACGATCCAGGTCGTGGCCTGGGACGAGGGCGTGTACGTCTTCAACCTGCACTTCTCCGACTGGAGCGCGTGCATGGGCGCCGACGCCCCCGCCGACCAGGAGGGGTACCTCATGGCCGCGTACGGGTGCGAGTTCACCGAGACCCAGTTCTGGGAGCTCGAACCGCAGGGCGGCGGCGTTTACACGATCGCCACCAGCGCCTCGGGGATGTGCGTCGGCATGCTCGAGGGCCGCTCCTCGAGTTCGGGCGAGCCGACCGCCACCGACACGTGCGACGCCGGGGACGCGACCCAGCGGTTCACCCTGACCTGATGAGCGATCAACCGATCGGTTGATCCCCGGGATCAACCGGCGGCTCCGACGCGCGGCCGATGCCGCGCCGCCCCGATCTTGCGAGTGTTGACGTACACGAAGCAAGGAGGCGGCGATGGCGATCATCGAAGTGCGGGACCTGGTCAAGACGTACGGCACTCACCGTGCGGTGGACGGGATCTCGTTCGAGGTGGGCGAAGGCGAGATCTTCGGCATCCTCGGCCCCAACGGGGCGGGCAAGACGACCACAGTGGAGTGCGTCGAAGGGCTGCGGTCCCGCGACGGCGGCAGCGTCAAGGTGATGGGGCTCGACCCCGAGAAGGACGGCGCGGAGCTCAAGCAGGTGCTCGGCATCCAGCTGCAGGAGTCCCGCCTGCCCGACCGCATCCGCGTCGGCGAGGCCCTGGACCTGTACGCGTCGTTCTACAAGGAGCACGCGGACACCGACCGGCTCATCGAGAAGCTGGGCCTGGGCGGCAAGCGTAAGACCCCGTTCGGGAAGCTCTCCGGCGGCCAGCAGCAGCGACTGTCGATCGCGCTCGCGCTCGTCGGCAACCCGCGCGTGGCCGTCCTCGACGAGCTGACCACCGGCCTCGACCCGCAGGCGCGGCGCGACACGTGGGACCTCATCGAGCAGGTGCGGAACTCCGGGGTCACGATCATCCTGGTCACCCACTTCATGGACGAGGCCGAGCGGCTGTGCGACCGCATCGCCGTGGTCGACTCCGGGAAGATCGTCGCGCTCGACACCCCCGCCGGGCTCACCGCCCGGGTCAGCGAGGAGCAGCGGGTGCGGTTCCGGCCCTCCGCCGAGTTCGCCGACGCGCTCCTGCTCGACCTGCCCGAGGTCGCCCGCGTCGAGCGCCACGGCGCGCACGTGGTCGTCACCGGCGGCGAGAACCTCCTCCAGGCCGTCGTGTCCGTCCTGGCGCGCAACCAGATCGTGGCCGCGGACCTGCGCGTCGAACAGGTCAGCCTCGACGACGCGTTCGTGGCCCTCACCGGAAAGTCCCTCGAGAACTAAGCCCCGCAAGGAGAACCAGATGTCCGCTCTCGGCAAACTCATCCAGATCGAAGCCCGCCTGTTCGTGCGCGACCCCATGACGTTCGTCGTCGGGCTGCTCCTGCCCACCGTCGTCCTGCTCGGCCTCGGCGCCGTCCCGATGCTCCGCGAACCCGCCGAGGACATGGGCGGGCAGCGATTCATCGACTACTTCGCGCCCTCCGTCATCGTGATGGCCGTCGGCGTCATCGGCCTCACCAACCTCCCGGCCGTCCTCGCGGCCTACCGCGAGCAGGGCGTGCTGCGCCGCATGCGCACCACCCCCGTCCACCCGATGAAGCTCCTGGTCGCGCAGCTCGTGGTCAACCTCGGGGCGTCGCTGCTGTCGGCCGCGCTCGTCGTCGCCGCCGGGAACCTCGTGTACGGCGTGCCGCTGCCGAAGCACGCCTGGGGGTTCGCGATCGCGTTCGTCCTCGGCATCACCGCGGTCTTCGCCCTCGGTATGCTGGTCGCGGCTTTGGCGCCAACCGCCCGGGCCGCCTCCGGGCTCTCGACGGTCCTGTTCATGCTGGCCATGTTCTTCGGCGGCGTGTACCTCCCCCGGTTCATGCTGCCGGACGCGATCGCCCGCGCCGGCGACTTCGTGCCGCCGGGCGTGCAGTCACTGCTCGACGCCTGGACCGGTACGGCCCCCGCCGTGGTCCCCCTGGCGGTCATGGCCGCCACCGCGGTCGCCGCCGGAGCGGTCGCGGCCCGAATCTTCAAGTGGGAGTAGCAGTCATGGAGCCGGTGGCGTACACCCCCGAGGAGCTGTCCGAGCGGCACTCCAAGATCGAGTCCGTCTACCACCGGCTCCTCGACTGGATGCCGTACGCGACCCTCGCCTTGAGCGCGGCGCTGAGCCTCCTCATCAACCCGCGGCCGCTGGACCAGCAACTCCCCCTGCTGGGCCTGGCGGCCGCGGCCGTCGCCTGGGTGTACTTCGCGTACACGCGCCTGCCGTCGAAGACCGAGGCGTCCGACGCCCGGCTCGCGGTGCACCTGTTCGTGATGCTGGCGATCGGCGCGGCGCTGGTCGTCCAGGACCTCCTGTTCTTCATCTTCGTCGTCACCGGGTTCTTCCACGCCGGGTACTTCAAGTCGATGGGCATGCTCACCGCCGGGATCGGCGCGACCTCCCTTGTGGTCAACTCCAGCATCGTCACCGCCGACCCGGACGCCCAGGCGTTCGTGATCTACACGATCGTCGTCCTCGTCCAGACCGGCGCCATCAGCTCCGGGTTCCTGCTCAACGAGCGGCTGGTCCGGCTGCGCAACCAGCGCGAAGAGGCGATCCTCGCCCGCGAGGCGGCCCTGGAGGAGAACGCCGGCCTCCACATGCAACTGCTCACGCAGGCAAGGGAAGCGGGCGTCCTGGACGAGCGGCAGCGCATGGCCCGCGAGATCCACGACACCGTCGCCCAGGGCCTGGCCGGGATCATCGCGCAGCTCCACGCCGCCGACGGCACCGACGACGAGGCCCAGCGCCGCCGCCATTTCGACAGCGCCGTGGAGCTCGCCCGCGACAGCCTCGCCGAGGCCCGCCGCACCGTCCAGGCCATCGGTCCGCCCACACTGGACTCGGCCCAGCTGCCCGAGGCGCTGGCGGAGGTGTCGGCGAAGTGGTCGGAGGCGCACGCGGTGCCGGTGGAGCTGACCACGACCGGGGACGCGAAGCCCATGCACCCCGAGATCGAGGTGACGCTCCTGCGGGTCACCCAGGAGGCGCTGCAGAACGCCGCCAAGCACAGCCGGGCCCGCCGGGTCGGCATCACTCTTTCCTATATGGAGGACCAGTTGGCGATCGACGTGCGCGACGACGGCATCGGCTTCGAGCCGGGGAAGACGAAGGCGTCCAAGGAGCACGGGTACGGGCTGGCCGCTATGCGCCAGCGCGTGTCCCGCCTCGCCGGAAGCCTCTCGATCGAGTCCGAGCCCGGCGCGGGCACGGTCGTCTCGGCGATCGTCCCGGCGGTGCCGCAGGCGGTGGCCGATGCCGCCTGAACCGATCCGCGTGCTCATCGCCGACGACCACCCGGTGGTGCGCGACGGCCTGCGCGGCATGTTCGACCGGGCCGAGGACATCGAGGTCGTGGGCGAGGCCGCGGACGGCCGCGAAGCCGTCGACCGGGCGCTCGCCTTGAACCCGGACGTGGTGCTCATGGACCTGCGGATGCCGGGAACCGATGGGGTGACGGCGATCCGGGAGCTGGCCTCGCGCGGCGCGGCCGCGAAGGTGCTGGTGCTGACCACGTACGACACCGATTCCGATGTGCTGCCGGCGATCGAGGCGGGCGCGGCCGGGTACCTGCTCAAGGACGCCTCGCCCGCGGAGCTGCAGCGGGCCATCAGGACCGCGCACGAGGGCGGCACGGTGCTCGCGCCGTCGGTGGCGTCGCTGCTGATGGCGCAGGTGCGCCGGCCCGCGCCGAGCACCGGGCCGCTGAGCGAGCGGGAGCTGGAGGTGCTGGCGCTGATCGCGAAGGGCCGCAGCAACAGGGAGGCTGCGGCCGAGTTGTTCATCAGCGAGGCGACGGTGAAGACGCACTTGATGCACGTGTACGCGAAGCTCGAGGTGAACGACCGGGCCGCCGCGGTGGCGGTCGGGTACGAGCGGGGGCTGCTGCAGGCGAAGGGCCGCTAGGCCTCTTCGACCCAGTAGTTGTCGTGCTCGATGAAGAACGCGGCACGCTCCTCCTCGGTCATCTCGCCGATGGTCGCGATCCCTTCGAAGTAGGGTTCGCGCACCGCGCCGGGGGTGAAGAGCAGGAGCATCGAGGCGGGCTCGTCAGTGTCGTTGCGGAAGCCGTGCAGGCCACCCTGCGGGACGTACACGAAGTCGCCCTTGCTCATCGGGGCCCACTCGTTGCCGTTGTAGATGGTGATGGTGCCGTCGAGGATGTAGAAGGACTCCGAGATGGTCTTGTGGTAGTGCGCCCCGGGGCCGCCCTTCTTGGGGCCCATGTTCCAGCGGTAGAGCCCGAACTCGCCGCCGGTGGCCGCGCCTTTGGCGAGGTAGTCGGCGTGGCCGTTGTCGAAGAGGAGGTCGGCGGGCGAGTCGTTCCGGCGGACGACTGCGGTGGCCTCTCCGGTGTCGCCGAAGTACTTCGATTCGGGGTAGGACATCGAAGGTCTCCTTCTCATCACGGTGGGGTTCCTGGAGCCTACTGCGGTCGGGGACGCGGCCATTGGGGGAGGTGGGCGGCGCCCGGATACGCTCGTCGCATGCACCTCGCGCCCTTGACCGTCGCCGCCGCGCAGCCCGATCTGCGCCCGGGCGACCTCGCGTTCAACGCCCGCGCGCACGCCGAGGCGGTCCGTTCGGCAGAGGCCCGGCTGGTGGTGTTCCCAGAGCTGTCGCTCTCGTCGTACGCGATGGCCGCTCCGGCTGTGGCCGTTCACGATCCGGCCCTGGAGTCGATCGTGAAGGCATGCGCCGAGACCGGTTCGGTCGCGCTCGCGGGCGCGCCGCTGCGCGAGGGCGGCGCGGAGTACATCGCGATGCTGCGCATCGACGGCTCCGGTGTGGCGGTCGCGTATCGGAAGATGCACCCCGACGAGGAGGAAGCGCGGCGCTTCCGGGCGGCGTGCGATCCGGTGGTGCTGGAACTGGACGGGTGGCGGCTCGGGCTGGCAATCTGCCGCGACACGATGATGTTCGAGCACGCCCCGGCTACCGCGGAGTTCGCGAAGCGGTCGGGCATCGGCGGGATCGACGCGTACGTCGCGGGCTCGCTGTACACCCCGCAGGGGCTCGTGCGGCGTGACAAGCGGATGCCGCAGCTCGCGCGCGGCTACGGCATGTGGGTCGTGCAGGCGTGCTTCGCGGGGCCGGGCAGCGACTACCCCGAGGCCGTGGGGAACTCGGCGGTCTGGGCTCCGGACGGGACGGTCGCGGCGCGAGCCGATGAGCAGCCGGGCCGGATCGTCAAGGCCGAGCTGCGGTTCTAAGGGGCTAGGCCTCGGCCTTCGCGCGGGCGTCCATGATGGTCTCGGCGTTGCCCCTGATCCAGTCGAACATGCCGCCGAGATGGCGGGCGGTGCCTTCGCCGAGTTCGGTGAGGCCGTAGGTGACCTGGGGCGGGACGGTCGGTTCGACGTGCCGCCACACGAGGCCGTCGCCCACCAGGTTCTTGAGGGTCTGCGAGAGCATCTTCTCGCTCACGCCGTCGACCCGCTCGCGCAGCTCGAAGAAGCGCAGCTCGCCTTCGTTCAGGGCGAGCAGGACCCAGATGCCCCAGCGGCTGGTGATGTGGTCGAGCACCTGCACGGCCGGGCACTGGCGGTGAAACACCTCACGCTCGCCCCGAGTGCTGGGCCAAGCCACCTGATTTCCTACGAGCACGACATGAGCTTACTTCGAAGTGCGTTCTTCCGGAACCGCTCCGAGCCTCCTAGCTTTGGCTTCACCACTGAATCAAGGAGAAAGCCATCATGATCACCGTCACCGGAGCCACCGGCAACGTCGGCCGCCCGCTCATCGAACGCCTCATCGCCGCAGGCGAGAAGGTCACCGCCGTCTCCCGCAGCGCCGCCGAGTTCCCCGAAGGCGTCGCCCATGTCCAAGCGGACCTCTCCCGGCCCGAGAGCCTCGAGCCCGCATTCGCCGGCTCCGACCGGCTGTTCCTGCTCACCCGCGACTCCGACCACGACCTCGTGCCGGTGCTCGCCGCCGCCAAGGCCGCCGGGATCGGCCGCGTCGTGCTCCTGTCGAGCCAGCGCGCCGAGACGCGGAATGACGCGTCGCAGCTCGTCTACGAGAACGCAGTCAAAGACTCGGGGCTCGAATGGACCTTCGTGCGCCCCGGCGCGTTCCATTCCAACGCGTTCATGTGGGCCGACGCCGTGCGCGGCGACCGCGCCATCGCCGCGCCGTTCGGCGACGTCGGCCTGCGGTTCATCGACCCGGACGACATCGCGGCGGTCGCGGCGCTCGCCCTCACCGAAGACGGCCACGCCGGGCGGGCGTACACGATCACCGGTCCTGAGGCGGTGACCCCGCGCGAGCAGGCGGCCGCTATCAGCGCGGCGATCGGGGAGCCCGTGCGGTTCCACGAGCTCACCCGCGACGAGGCGTTCGCGATGTTCACGCAGTTCTGGCCCGCCGAGATCGTCGAAGGCGCCTTGGACGCGCTCGGCAGCCCGAACGCCGCCGAACTCGAACCGAACTTCGAGGTCGAACGCCTCCTCGGCCGCCCCGCGACCTCGTTCGCGGCGTGGGCGAAGCGCAACGCAGCCGCGTTCCGCTAAGCCGGTCCGGCGCGACGCGGCGGCGTTCCGCCAGCTCCGATCCAGCGCGACGCCCCGCGTTCCGCGCTGAGACCCACGCCTTACACGCGGTGACGCAGGACATACTCCGCTCCTGTCATGGATTCGGCGGCCATCCCGTTCAAAGGGCATCACCGAACCACGGCGAACCAGACAGGAGCGAGACCATGCAGCACCGCATCATCGTCCTCGGCGCGGGGTACGCCGGCACCTTCGCGGCCGGCTACCTCGCGCGACACCTCCACCCGGCCGACTTCCAGGTCACGGTCGTCAACGCCGAACCCGACTTCGTCGAGCGCTTCCGCCTCCACCAGGTCGCCGCCGGGCAGACGCTCAAGCACCGGCCCCTCGCGAAGATCTTCGCGGGCACCGGCGTCGAGGTGAAGATCGCGCGCGTCACCGCCGTCGACGCCGACCGCAAATCGGTCACTGTGGACGGCGGCTGCGGCCTCGAACGGCTCGAGTACGACACGCTCGTCTACGCGCTCGGCAGCACCGCCGCCCACCACGACGTGCCCGGCGTCGGCGAGCACGCCCACCACATCACCTCCCGCGCCGCCGCCGTCCGCCTCAGCGAACGGCTCGACGCCATGGGCGGCAAGGGGACCGTGCTCGTCGTCGGCGGCAACCTGACCGCGATCGAAGGCGCCACCGAACTCGCCGAATCCCACCCCGACCTCAAGGTCGTGCTCACCACCAGCGGCGAACTCGGCGGCTGGCTCGCCCCGAAGTCCCGCGCCCACCTGCTGCGCGCCTTCGATCGGCTCGGCATCGAGGTCCACGAGCACACCCGGATCGCCCGCGTCGAACCGAACGGCGCCATCGCCGCCGACGGCTCCTTCCACGCCGCCGACGCGACCGTGTGGGCCGCGGGCTTCGCCGTCCACCCGATCGCCGCCGCCAGCGGCCTCGCCGTCGAACCGAACGGCCAGATCACCGTCGACCGCCAGATGCGCTCGGTCTCCCACCCCGGCGTCTACGCCGCGGGCGACGCCGCGTTCGTCATCGGCGAGAACGGCCGGCCGCTGCCGATGTCGTGCGCCTCGGCCGGGTTCACCAGCCAGCAGGCCACCGCCGCGATCATCGGCGACCTCACCGGCGGGAAAGTCAAGCGCACCGGACTCGTCTACGTGGGCAACCACATCAGCCTCGGCCGACGGGACGGCATCCTCCAGGTCGTCGACGGCGACGTGCGCTCGCGGTACGCCGTCACCGGCCGCACCGCCGCGCGCGTCAAGGAACTCGTCCTCAAGACCGCCACCTGGGGCGTCGCGAACCCGACAGCGAAACTCCCGGCCCGCAGCCACCACATGGCGGTCGACGCCGAGGTCCGCCGCACCGAGGCGGTGCCCGCTTAGAGTGGCGGTCATGGACTTCGCCACCGTCGCGCGCTTCGAGGCCGGCCGACCCAGGCTGGCCTCGCTGGCGTACCGCCTGCTCGGCTCGGCCGCCGACGCCGAGGACGTGGTGCAGGACGCGTTCCTGCGCTGGCAGGCGGCCGACCGCGAAATGATCGAGGTGCCCGAGGCGTGGCTGACCAAAGTGGTCACGAATCTGGCGCTCGACCGGCTCCGGTCGGCGCGGGTGCGGCGCGAGCGGGCCGTCGGCGCGTGGCTGCCCGAACCGCTGCTCGACGGCGACCCGATGCTCGGCCCGGCCGAGACGGCCGAACAGCGCGATTCGGTGTCGGTCGCGGTACTCATGCTCTTGGAGCGGCTGCCCCCGATGGAACGGGCCGTGTACGTGCTGCGTGAGGCGTTCGACTACAGCCACAATGAGATCGCCGAGATCCTCGACATCTCCGAGTCGGCCAGCCAGCAGCATGCGCTGCGCGCGAGGCGGCATGTGGCCGCGGGCCGCAGCGCCGGTCACGTCAATCGCCGCACCGCCCGCCGCATCGTTGAGGCTTTTGTGGAGGCTGCGGCCTCAGGCGAGACGGAGCGGTTGGTGGCGCTGCTGACCGAGGACGCCACGGCCGTGTCGGACGGCGCCGGGCTCATGGGCCGGCCTTGGTTCGAGACGGTGCCGGCGCGCATCGCCGCGACCTTCCGCGCGGCGTTCAAGCCGACCCCCGCGAAGCGCAAGCTCGCGGGCGGCAGCCCGTCGATCCACGCCGGGATCGTCAACGGCGCGCCTGCGATGATCGCGGTCGTCGACGACCGGGTGGCGGGCGTGGTGGTCCTCCATCAGCGCGACGGCAAGATCGCGGCCCTCCACGGCATCGCGAACAAGGATTCGCTCACCCGCGCCACCGAGCAGTGGAAGCGCACCGACCACGGCGAACCGCTCATCGCCTCCTGGTGACGCGTCTTGGTCAACCGGGCGTGTCGTGACTCGGCACGGGCTGCGGCAGCCCGAGGGCCGCTGCCGGCCACTTCAGGTTGATCGACGCGAGGTCGACGAACACGCGGCGGAGCCAATCGGGCTGCTCGATCGCACAGGCGCGCTGCAGCGACGGCCCGGCAAGCCTCGCGATGAGGGGTGCGGGTTCGATGCACACCTGCCATGGCGGCGGACCGCCTCAAGGTGCAGCGTGGGGAGCAGCTGCACGAGGTCGTGCAACTCGTGGCCGGTGCCGGCGTGCGACCAGTCGACGACGCGGCATTCGCGCTCGCCGACGCTGCCGACGATGCACACGTTGTCGCTGCGGAAGTCGCCGTGCACCAGGCGGGTGCCGGGCTCGAGAGCGGTGTCCGCCGCCGCATCGACAGCGGTCAAGGTCTCGGCATTCGCCTCGAGCCAGCCGCGGATGACGACACCGGCATCGACAAGCCGGTCGGCCAGCTCGATGACTCGCGGCCACTGTGGTCCCGGCCGGCTGGGGGTCCGCGGCAGATCGGCAGGAACCGGGACTCGGCGCAAACGGTCGAGGGTGCCGCGGAGAACGTCGATGTCGCCAGGTCGCCAGAGCGTCGACGTGCCACCGCTCGGATGTCTGACGCCGGCCGCAGGCCAGTAAGCGTCGGACAGGTCCTCCATCACCGGCAACGGGTGTCCGGTGCCGTCGTCCTGCCGGCCGAGAGCTTCGGGCGAGAGACCGGTGCCGCGCAGGAGACCGAGGATCCGGTGCTCGTTGGGCAGCCAGCCCGCAGTCTCTTCGCTGGTCGCGCCTTTGACGAACGCGGCGCTGCCGTCGCGGAACGTGACGACGAGCCGGTCCGCACCCGACAGCCCGAACTCAGGCGTACGCCAGGCCGTCGCAGTCTTGCCGAGCAGCGATCCGACCGTCTCGGCGATCACCGGCGTTCTTGCAGCTGTCACCACCTAGAAATAGCAGGCGTCTTCGAGGGCCGACGCGAGCCGATCAACGCGGCAGCTCGGCCCAATACCGGTGCAGCCGTTCGGCGAGTTCGCGCGGGCGGGCGAGGGCGATCATGTGGCCGCCGTCGATCTCGTCGGGCGCGAAGCCGAGCCGGTCGCGGACCACGCCGCGCATGAACAAGGGCGGGAAGAAGAGGTCGTCGCGGCACAGCAGGAACCGCGTCGGCACCTCCGGCCAGGCCTTGAGCGGCGACGGCTCCCCGTCGCGCTCCCCGGTCTGCTCGCGCCCGCGCGCGGTGCACTCCTCGGCCAGCGCGGCGGGCACGCCGTTGTAGAACGCGTCTTCCACTTCGGGGAACTGGAGGTCGCTGAAACCGGTCGCAGCCCACCAGTCGTTCGGCGGCTCGCCCGGAGCCGGGACCATCGCGGTCACCAGCACCAGCAGCTCGCTCTCGACGCGGGAGCACACGATCGGGGCCACGAGCCCGCCCCACGAATGCGCGACCACCGCGAGGTTCGGCCGGCCTTCGCAGGCGGCCACGACCGCGTCGGCGTACTCGGAGACGCCGTTCGCGGCGTCCTCGATCGGCAGGTCGACGGCGATCACTTCATGGCCCAGCTCCCGCAGGACCGGCTCCACCAGATGCCAGTCCCAGCTCGTACTCCCGCCGCCGTGGATCAGTACGAACGTCGCGGCCCCGTCAGCCATGGTCGGGCTCCTTCACACTCGATGTCTTCCGTTGCGGGCGTTCGGTGCTCACCACGAGTACGACGGCGGCGACGACGATCGCGCCGCCTGCGACGATCGGCACGGTCACCGCCTCTGACAGCACCAGCCAGCCGAGCAGCACCGCCACCAGCGGGTTCACGTACGCGTAGGTCGCGACCAGCGAGATGTTCGCCGCCTGCAGCAGCCACACGTACGCTGAGAACGCGACGACCGACCCGAACACCACCAGGTATACCCAGGCGCCCCACGCCCGCAACGAGTATTCGGCGGGCGCGAACCGCTCGCCCCCGGCCAGGCCGACCACGAGCAGGAGCGCTCCGCCGATCGCCATCTCGTAGACGGCCGCCACGAACGCGTCCTTCGGCATCCGCAGCCGCGGCTGCAGCCACGACCCGAACGCCCACGACGCCGACGAGAAGAGCACCAGCAGCAGCGCCCAGAACGGGAAGCCGCCGCCGATCCCGTTGGCGGCCAACAGCACCGCCAGACCGGCGAAGCCCATGAGCACGCCCGCGACGGTCGTCCGCTTCGGCCGTTCCCCGGCCAGGACCCGGTACAGGAGGACCCACAGCGGCACCGCCGCGATCAGGAGCGCGACCAGGCCCGAGGGCGCGCCGCCGCTCTCGGCGATGGTCACGAGGCCCTGCCCGAGCACGGGCAGCAGCAGGCCGATGAGCGCGCACGACCACACTTCGGCGCGGGTCAGGGCGAGCCGCGCCAGCCCGCCGCGCACCATCAGGATGACCGCGAGAATGACTGCGGCACAGAGGAATCGGCCTCCAGCGGCGATCATCGGCGGCATGTCCTCGACCATGATGCGGATGCCGAGGTAGGTCGATCCCCACACGATGTAGACGATGGCGAGCGCGACCACCACGAGGACGGGCCGCGACGGCATCAAGCGCCGCGACCTTCCACCGGAACCCGGCTCGACTGCTGTTGCTGCGGTCATGCCATCACGGTAGGCGGCGGACGCTCCTAGGGAAAGTGAAAAGTGCCCTGGAGCTTCAGCGCTCGACCGCGAGGGTCACCCCTAGGCCGATGAACACGGTCCCGGTCGCCGCGTCCATGCGGCGCTGCACGGCTTCACGGCCGCGGAGCCACCCGCCGATCCGGCCCGCGAGGACGCCCACGGTCCCGTCGGCCAAGAACTCCAGGACGATGAGGACCGCACCGAGCACGGCGAACTGCAGCCAGACCGGAGCTGCCGCAGGATCGATGAACTGGGGCAGGAAGGCGGCCATGAACGTGAACGTCTGCGGATTGGCCATCGAGGAGACCGCGCCGTTGAGGAATGCGCGCCGGCCGGACAAGCCGCCGCTCGCGACCGGATCCGCCTGCGGC
Source organism: Glycomyces niveus (assembly GCF_017592475.1). Taxonomy (GTDB): domain Bacteria; phylum Actinomycetota; class Actinomycetes; order Mycobacteriales; family Micromonosporaceae; genus Glycomyces; species Glycomyces niveus. The sequence continues at coordinate 104,988 of NZ_JAGFNP010000012.1, forward strand.
CGCTTGCGGTTGCGGATGATCTGGACGCCCAGGTAGACGAGGTACGCCGCGCCCGCGATGCGCAGCACGGTGAACACGACGGGGAACGCGGTGAGGAGCACGGCGAGTCCGGCGGCGGCCGCGACGATGTACAGGGCGTCGCCGGTGACCACGCCGAGCGTGGCGAGGAGACCGGCGCGGGCGCCGCCGCGTATGCCGCAGCCCAGGACCATCAGCATGTCGGGACCGGGAGTCACCAGCGCGACGACGGTCGCGATCGTGAAGACTGCGAGCAGGTGCGGGTCAACTGGCATCCGCAGATCCTCTCACCCAGCACGCCAAGGCTGCACCTCGATTCGGGACCGGGTATACGAAAACGCCCCCGACTCCGGGACGGGAGTCGAGGGCAGAGTCTGCGGCAGCGGGGCGCTGCGGCCGGGTTTGTCAGCCTCGGTCGGCGACGCGGAGGAGGCCGGTGAAGTCCGAGGCGGTCAGGTCGAAGACCGGGGAGTCGTGCCCGAGTTTGGAGTCACGGACCTGGAAGCCGGCGTCCGTGTTCCGAGCCTCCACGCAGTCGGTCTGGCCTGAGTTATTGCTGCGAGTGCTCTTCCGCCAGCTGGTGTACTCCACCATCGAGGAACCTTCCAATACCTTGCGAGTTTGATCGCAGGAACCTGCGGGCTTGATCATACAAGCCGATTTTCTCCTCATCGACCACGTGGCGGCTCTGGTCGAGCTGTTCCACGTAGACAAAGGCAGGCCCCGCTGGGGTCTGCTCATCGGATTCGAACGTGTCAAACGCGTAGGTCGCGAAATGGGGCGGCTCGACCACACGCACCTCGCAGCCTGGAAGCGAGTCAACCCAGCGAAGCCGTTCGATCTGGGCGGTCTTCTCCTTGGGCGTGAGCAAGGCAAGATCCGCGAAAGCGCTTCCAGGCACGTAGAACTCAGCTCGAGGATGGCTCTGGTCCTTGAACCGGGCGAAGAATCTCTTGGAACGCCGCTCCTTGCGCCGCCAGTTCCTCACCTGGTTTGCGGGATCTTCCATCGGCCCAGCAAGCACCTTCATGTGGTACGGCTCAATCTGCAGGAGCGCAGATAGCAGAAGCGGGTCCCACTTGACATGAACCGGATAGGTCCGCTCGCCGCTCTCCACGATGTAAAGGTTGCGCTCGTCGAGGTCGGAGATCAGCTCGGAGTTCGTGAGAAGCTGTTCGCTGACATGCAGGATGAACCGCTTACGATCCGGTTCGACCTCGGCCAGGTCGCAAAGAAGTGAGAGGTTGCCCTTGTCGGGGATGCGGCTGCCGTCGAGCCATGCCCGGACTGTGGTGGAGCTCTTGCTCATCACTCTTGCGAACTTGTTCGGGGTCCAGCCCGCGTCTTGCGAAATGGTGTTGACCTCGGCGGTCAAGTAGGCCCGAGCGAACTTCTGGTACACGACCGTGCCTGCCATCCGATGCTCCCTGCGCTGCGCGAATAACGGTTTGTAGCGATGATCGCATGAACCGCCCCAACCTTATTCATCACGACTCGGCCCAATTTCGGTGCACCGTAACGGAGCCTCCATTACGGTGCACCGAAACGGGATACCCATCATGGAGCGTCGTTCCGGAGCGTCGAAACAATATGGGATACATAGCAATTGACCAGGCAAAACATCGCCTATGTTGGATTCATCGCGGGTCGCCTCCCGGCTCGCGAACGGTGGGGATGCCGGGGAGTCTTTGCCTCGCAGTGCATCTGTAGGTCTCTTCGTGGGTTCCTCGGCACTCCCACTGTCGGCTATCCGACACACTCTGCAATGGAGGTTGCGATGTACGGCACAACCGATCCGAGTCCGTTGGAGCGGGGGCAGTTCAGCGATGGCCGAAGGGTCTTCGTCGTCCGCGCTTCGAGCGTTCAAGCATCCGACTCGTTCCTCGTGCACACCAAGGGAAACCAGTCCGATGTCATCCTCGTCGTCTCCGGCCTGAGCTCCGGCGACCTCCACGCCACCTGGAGCGACGAATGGCGCTCCGCCACCCCCGAATGGCGCGAGTGGGCGCGCAACAACGCCTTCAAGGCCTTCCACACCGTCACCCCCGCCGAACCGGCCGCTCCGGCCAAGATCAGGTTCTGCCGTGGCTGAGGGCGAGCACTGCCTCGGCAAGTTCCGCCGGCACCCGGTCGAGTTCTCCGTCATCTTCACCGCGACGCCGCCCGGCACGCCCGTCGTCTACCGGGTGGACTGCGATGACGGCGTCGGGCCGCACGAGGTCTGCCGCTTCGGCGACGACCCGGACCAGCCCGTGGTCTGGCGCGGCGCGTGGCAGGGCGACGAATGGTGCCCATGGATTGTTCAAAACGCCCGCGAGTTGGTCACCAATCCCAGTCGCTTCGACTTCTAGACTTGACACCGAGGCCGGTCGAACAAGGTGGAGTTCGACCGGCCTCACTCCGTTCCCCATCGGGCGCCCCCTCCTCATCTTCGGCTCGAAGCCACTGAGGCCCAAAAACATCGCTGCCGATATATATCTAGGAAGTCCATGATCCCGGTGCGAGAGGCAAATACAGCGATGATCAAGCCCGGCTGGAGACTCGATAGGACAGTGCCGCTCAGACCACGCAGCGTGCTCGGATATATTGGGGCAGTTGAGAACCAAGCGGCTCAAGAGGAGAGAAATGCGTAAGACCTGGATGACCCGGATCACCCTCGCGGGAGCCATGGCAATGGCCATGGTGGGCCTGATGGCGTCTCCCGCCTCCGCGGATAACAAGTCGCTCGGGGACTCCCACGGGAGCTTCACGTTCATCGACGACGGCGATATGTTCGAAATCTGCGATGAGAAGGCCGACGGCCACGGTGTCATCGGGCGGCTCGTGCTCGTCAAAGCCGGGATCGACGGTTCCTTCAACTACGTCCTGATCCTCGACGACGGCGGCGACGCCGGATGCGACAAGCAGGGCTTCAACATCGGCAACCTGCACTCCTACCGGCTGGAGTACTGGTGGGAGGGCAACAAGGGGGACACCTTCCAGGCGACCGGCTGGTTCAACGAGTAGCCCCGAGCCCGCCTCGTCCGTCCGGCGAAACCCTCAGTGCTCCAGCACGAGCATCGAGTTAGGGTTCGGGCATGAGCGCACAGGACTACCTCGCCGAGCTGTTCTCACTCGAAGGGCGCGTCGCCGTCGTGACCGGCGGGAGTTCCGGGATCGGGAAGGGCATCGCCACCGCACTGGCGCGCGCGGGCGCGAAGACCGTGGTCGTAGCGCGTGGACGGGAAGCCTTGACCGCCACTGTGGACGAGTTGACCGCGCTCGGCTGCGAAGCGGCCTGGGTGACCGGTGATCTCAGCGGACGCGACGCCATCAGGGAGGCAGGCGAGGCCGCGGCCGCGGTCTACGGGGAGCCTGACATCCTCGTCAACTCCGCCGGGATAAACCTGCGCCCGCCCATGAGCGAGATCGACGAAGGCGTCTGGGACGCGACCATGGCGGTGAACCTGGAGGCGCCCTTCCTGCTCGGGCAGCGGTTCGGGCCGGGCATGGCCGAGCGCGGATTCGGGCGGATCATCCACGTGACCTCGCAGCAGGCGCACCGCGCGTTCGTGCAGAGCGGCGTGTACGGCGTCTCGAAGGGCGCCTTGGAATCCCTGGCCCGCTCGCAGGCCGAGGCGTGGTCGCCGCACGGGGTCACCTGCAACACGCTGGTGCCCGGCTTCGTGATGACGCCGCTGAACGAACGGCTCGCATCCGACCCCGAGAAGGTGGCGGCCCTGGCCGCGCGCACCATGACCGGGCGCAACGGGCTCGCCGAGGACTTCGCGGGGGCGGCCGTGTACCTGGCGAGCCGCGCCTCCGCGTACGTGACCGGGCAGGCGCTGTTCGTGGACGGCGGGCTGTCCGTCCACTGATGCCGACGGGGTTCAGCGTGTGCTTCGCGGTGCCGCCGGAAGCCACCGGGGGTAGTCTGTCGGGGCCAGCTGTCGCCTTGCGGGCCTTGCGCTCCGAAAGGAACCCCCCATGAGCCGGACCACCCTGACCGCCAGCCTCGTCAACGCGGTGCTGCGGCCCTCCTTCAAAGGCCGCAACCGGCCCCTCGAGACCTGGCAGCGCACCGTCGCCGCGATCGAGAAGTCGACCGGATGGTCGACCGCCGGGGACGAGGAGTTCACCGCGGACCTGGGATTCCATCTTCGATGCCTCGCCAAGGAGCCGCAGTTGACGCCGCTCGGCTGGCAGTCGGGCATCGAGGACGCGGCGAAACGCCAGGAGAACCGGCTGCGCATCCGGCAGCGGCTGATCGAGCACCCGGAGATAGCCGACGAGCGGATCGTGGCCCCGGTGTTCGTCGTGGGCCTGCCGCGTACGGCGACCACGTTGGCGCACAAGATCCTCGCCGCCTCTGATGCGCATCGCGGCCCGCTGATGTGGGAGATGATGCGCACCGACATCCCCCAGCACCGGGCCGAGGCCGACAATGCGATCAAGAAGCTCGAGTCGGGGACCCGCATGATGGTCAGGTTCTCACCGTCGTGGGAGGTCATCCACCCCATGAGGGTGCATTCGCCCGAGGAGTCGATGCTCATCCTGCCGCACGGGACCTATCACCTGATCCTGCGCGGGACGCTGCCGAAGTACCGGCGGTGGCTGGAGGAGCGCGACCGCACCCCCGACTACCTGTACCTGAAGCGGGCGCTCCAAGTGCTCCAGTATCAGCGCGAGCCGAAACGCTGGATGCTCAAGTACCCGGCGCACCTCAACGACATGGAGGTTATCAAGCGAGTCTTCCCTGACGCGACCTTCGTCTGGACGCACCGCGACCCGACCACCGTCATGGGCTCGGTCTGCTCGCTCATGGAGACCTCGTGGTCGCTGTACCAGCGCCGCCTCGACTTCGAGTCGATCGGGCAGGTGGCGTTGAGCCTGCTCGTCGAGTCGATCGAGGCGGGCCGGAAGGCGCGCCTCGCGCTTCCGGCTGAGTCCATCGTGGATGTCCCCTACCACCGGCTCAACTCGGACCCGGCGAACGAGGTCCCCAAGCTGTACCAGGCGATCGGCGCCGAGTGGACCGCCAAGGACGCGGGCAACCTCGAGAACGTCCTGGCCCGGCCGGTGCGCGACCGCCGGCACGAGTACTCGCTGTCGCGTTACGGCCTGTCCATTCAGGCCGTCGAGGACGCCTTCGGCGACTACATCCGCCTCTGCGGGACGCTCAACTCGCGCTGACACCCGCACTTGGACGAGCCGCGGGACCCGTGCATCTTCCTGATGCACCGGCCCCGCGGCGATTCCCGGCCTACAGGCCGGTCTGGTTCCGGAAGTCCTCGATGGACCCTTGGACGCCGTCGGCGCCTTCCTGCGCTTGGCCTTGGGCGTTGTCGAAGCCCTCCTGCACCTGGCCTTGCGCGTCCTGCACCTGGTCCTGCGCGTTCTGGACGCCGTCCTGCGCCTGCCCCTGCAGGTCTTCCGCCGCACCGCCGAACTGCTCGCCGAGCTGGTCGACCGGCGCGTCCGCCGCGCCGCCGATCATCTCCTCGGCCTTGCCCTTGACGTCTTCGACGGCCCCCGAGAACATGTCCTTCAGCTCATTGAACTTGTCCGCAAAACCCATGGTGTACCCCCTTGTTCGCGTTGGCCCCTCCAACTATAGGGGTTTGCCCCGAAAACCCGAAATGCACTGACACGATGTGTCACGGTCCACCTCTTGCAAGCGGGTGCGCGGCCCGCCGGGTCAGTCGCCGTCGAGGTCGGTGCGCTGCCGCACCACGCGGAGGTCGTCGCCGTCCCAGGCCATCTCGTAGAGCTTGCCGCGCGCTCCGGTGAAAGGGCGGTGGAGGACGAGCATGAGATCGCCTTCGAAGGTGGTGAAGAGCATCCCGTGGCCGGAGTCGCCGCGCACGAGCGGTTCCCTTTGCTCCCAAGGACCTTCGAGGCGCCCGGAGGGGGACACGGCCCAGGTCTGGACGTAGTCGCCGTCCACACCGCCCGGGGTGAGGCGGTTCTTCTCGTAGGTCGACCACAGGCACACGAGGGCGCCGCCGGGGGCGCGGACCAGCTGCGGGCCGTCCGTCACGTACGGCGCGAGCTGGTGCGGGACCCCGGCCGGGATCTCGCGGGTGAGCCAGGGGGCGTCCGAGCCCTTGAAGAGCATCACCGCGTCGCCGGCGACCGCGTCCAGGCGGTCGTTGAGCGGGAACGCCTCAATGGTGCCGTCGATGCGCTGCAGCCACTCGTTGGCGTAGACCATCCACGGGCGGCCGTCGTCGTCGGTGAACAGCGTGCCGTCGAGGATCATGAGCTCGGGCGGCAGGATCGGCGCGTCGGGCTTGAGCATCCGGAACGGGCCGGTCGGCGCGTTGGCGACTGCGACGATCGTGGAGCGGCGGTAGTTCGGGACCGGGAACGGCGTGCCGTACTCCCCCGGCCCGGGCACCGGCAGCGGCACGTCGGTGTTGTGCAGGGTGGTGAACAGGTACCAGCGGCCGTTCCAGCGGTGCACCTCGGGCGCCCACGCGCCGTGCACCGCCCACGGCGACTCCTCCTCGGCGACAAGGAAGACCGGCACCGGCTCGGCCCAGTTGAGGAGGTCGCGGGACCGGTAGCACATCGTGCCGACCCCGGCGTCCGAGAGCGGGCCGGTCGCCGTGGCGGTGAAGCCCTGGTTGGCGGTGTAGAGGTGGTAGAGGCCCGACTCGGCGTCGGCGACCACGTACGGGTCGTGCAGCGGCATCTCGGGCAGGCGCAGCGGGAAGGCGGACGGCATCGGCTCGCTCATGTCGAAAACGCTATCAGGGCGATATCCGCTCGACACGACGGTCGCTCGGGTCGTACAGTGCGGCGGTCAACGCAGGTCCACGAGCTTTGGAGATGATTTTTTGAAGGTCCAGGCGCACGCGGTCGGAGTCCGACCGCTCTACGACACCGTCAACAGATCATCGACACCAAAGGACTTCCATAGTGGACCTTCCACAGTCATTCGTCATCGCCGAGAGCAGCCACCGCATCCACAACCCCTTCGATAGGCGCAAGCTGGCCCAACTGGGCGAGGCACTGCGCCTCGCGCCCAGCCTGACCATGCTCGACCTCGCTTGCGGGTCGGGCGAGATGCTCTGCGCCTGGGCGCGGGACCACGGCATCGGCGGCACCGGGGTCGACATCAGCACCGCGTTCACCGCGCGAGCCAAGGCCCGCGCCGCCGAACTCGGCGTCGCCGACCGCTGCGAGTTCCTGCACGGCGACGCCGCCGGGTTCGTCGCGGACACGCCCGTCGACATCGCCGCGTGCATCGGCGCCACCTGGATCGGCGGCGGCGCCGCCGGGACGATCGCGCTCCTCGAGCAGAGCCTGCGGCCGGGCGGCCTCATGCTCATCGGCGAGCCTTACTGGCGTCAAGACCCGCCGGACGAGGCGACCGTCAAGGGCTGCTACGTCGGCGCCAAGGGCGACCTGTTCGATCTGCCGGGCCTGTTCGAGCACTTCGGCGCCCTCGGCTACGACGTGGTCGAGATGGTCCTGGCCGACCAGGACTCCTGGGACCGGTACTCGGCCGCGCAGTGGCTCAACATCCGCCGCTGGCTCGACGACAACCCGGGCCACGACCTCGCGGAGGAGATGCGGCACAAGCTCGATGTCGGCCGCCTTAACCATGTGCGCTACCAGCGCGACTACCTCGGATGGGGCGTCTTCGCCCTCATGAAGCGGTAACGGCATGACGAGAGGGCCTGGCATCCGCCAGGCCCTCTCGCGTTGCGCGCCGAACGATGACGCTAGCCGAGGTTCGCCTGGGCGAGCCAGTCCTTCGCGATCGTCTCGGCCGGCAGCTCCTCGTCGACGCTGCGGGCGTTCATGGTGAGGAGGGCTTCGGGGGTCATCGCGGCGCTCACCGCGTCGATGACCGCGGCCGCCTCGTCGTTGACGTTGTCGCTGGCGAGCGGGACCACGTGTGAGGCCAGGAACAGGCCCTTCGTGTCCTGAAGGGACACCAGGTCGTTAGCGGCGATCGACGGGTCGGCGGTGTAGATGATGGCCATCTGGATGTCGCCGTCGTTGAGCGCGGCGACGGTGAGCGGGCCGCCGCCGTCCTCGATCGGCGTGAAGCCGACCTCGATGCCGTACGTGTCGAGCAGGCCCTGCGGGCCGTTCGGGCGGCTCTCGGCCTCGGAGTTGGCGCCCATGGTGATCGGCACGCTCACGTTGGCCAGGTCGTCCACTGTAGTGAGGGACCATTCGTCGGCGAACGCGCGGGTCACGGTGTAGGAGTCCTGGTCCGTGGCGGGCGACTGGGCGAGCACGCGCAGGCCGTCGGGGGTGGCCTCCTGCAGGGCCGCATAGACGTCGTCGCTCAGGCGGGCCTCGGTGTCGGGCACCCAGTACTGCAGGAGCGGGCCGGTGTACTCGGGGAAGAGGTCGATCGAGCCGCCCTCGATCTCGGGCAGATAGGCCTCGCGCTGGCCGATGCGGAACTGGCGTTCCACGGTGAACCCGGCGTCCTCGAGGGACTGGGCGTAGACCTCGGCGATGATCTCGCTCGAGTAGTAGTCCTGCGAGCCGATGACGATGGTGTCGCCGTCCGATTCGCCGCTGGAGAGCGGGTCGCCGGACGAGCAGGCGGAGGCGGCGAGGGCGGCCGCTAGCGCGACCGCGCCGATGGCCTTGGTGCGGGTGTTCATACGCGTTCCTTCTCTCGGGGAATCTCGGGCAGGTCGGCGGTGTCTTCGGCGGTGTCTTCGGCGGGCGCGGTGATGCGCTGTGCCGCAATGCGTTGCGCGGCGGCGAGGAGCAGTTCGAGCAGGAGCGCCAGGGCGGCGACGAGGAGGGCCCCGGCCAGCATCTCGGCGTAGTCGCGGGATTTGAGGCCGGAGAACAGGTAGCGGCCGAGGCCGAAGTCGGCGGTGTAGGCGGCGAGGGTGGCGGTGGCGACGACCTGGAGGACGGCGGCGCGCAGGCCGCCGATGATCACCGGTGCGGCCAGCGGGATCTCGACTTGGAAGACCACTTGGCGCGGGCTCATGCCGATGGCGCGGGCGGCGCCGGTGACCTCGGGGTCGACGTTCTGGACGCCCGCATAGGCGCCCGCGAGGACCGAAGGGACTGCGAGGACGATGAGCGCCAGGAGCGGTGCGCCGAGGCCGATGCCGAGGGCGAGGCCCAGGAGCGTGAGCAGGCCGAGGGTGGGGATCGCGCGGGCGGCGCCCGCGATCGCGCCGACGAGTCCGGCGCCCTTGCGGGTGTGTCCGATGAGGACGCCCGCGGGGAAGGCGAGGACCGCGGCGGCGGTGACCGCGGCGAAGGTGATGGCGAGGTGCTGGAGGACGCGGGTGGGCACGCCGCCGGGGCCGGTCCAGTGGGCCGGGTCGGCGAGCCAGGCGAGGGCGTCGAGGAAGAGGTTCATGTCGTCTCCGCTCGCGGGAGCAGGCGTTCGCGGCGCTTGGCGGTCCAGGGGGTGAGGGCGCGCCCGGCGGCGATGAGGAGCGCGTCGAAGAGCAGGGCGAGGGCCATGGTGGCGATGACGCCGGTGGCGACTTCGGCGGGGATGCCGCGCTGGAACCCGTCGGTGAGGAGGGTGCCGAGGCTCGGGACGCCGATGAGGGCGCCGATGGTCACGAGGCTGACGGTGCTGACGGCGACGACGCGGACGCCTGCCAGGAGCACGGGGACGGCGAGGGGCAGGTCGACGCGCCAGAACACGCCCAGGGGCGAGTGCCCTACGGCGACAGCGGCTTCGCGGACGCGGGGGTCGACGGAGCCGAAGGCGTCGGCGGCGGTGCGCACGAGGAGCGCGAGGCCGTAGACGGTGAGGGCGATGATCATCGTCGCGGGCGAGCGCAGCGGGATGCCGAAGAGCACCGGGATGATGATGAGCAGCGGCAGGGCGGGGATGGCGTAGAGGAGGCCGGCCGCGCCGAGGACCGCGCCGCCGAGGCGGGGGCGGCGGTGGGCGAGTCGTCCGATGGGGACGGCGAGGAGCACGCTCAGCACGATCGCGGGGGCGCTGAGCAGCAGGTGGTCGCGGGTGAGTTCGATGACCTGCGGCCAGTTGAGGGTGAGCCAGTTCAAGGCGCGAGCACCCCCACGGGGCGCCCCGAGCCGTCGACGGCGACGGCCCGGCCGTCGATGTCCATGATGGAGAGTTCGCGTTCGGCGCGGTCGGCGCCCACGAAGTCGCGCACGAAGTCGTCAGCGGGCGCGCCGAGGATCTCGGCGGGGGTGCCGCGCTGGGCGATCACCCCGCCTTCGCGCAGGACGACGACCTCGTCGCCGAGGAGGAAGGCCTCGTCCACGTCGTGGGTGACGAACAGGATCGTCTTGTGCAGTTCCGCTTGCAGGCGAAGGAGTTCCTCCTGCAGGTCGCGGCGCATGATCGGGTCGACGGCGCCGAAGGGCTCGTCCATGAGCAGGATCTCGGGGTCGGCGGCGAGGGCGCGCGCGACGCCGACGCGCTGCTGCTGGCCGCCCGAGAGCTGGCCGGGGTAGCGGCGGCCGAGCTTCGGGTCGAGCCCCACGCGTTCGAGCAGTTCGCTTGCGGCCGTGCGGGCCTCGCGCTTGGCGATGCCGTTGAGCACCGGAACGGTGGCGATGTTGTCGAGGACGCTGCGGTGCGGGAGGAGCCCGCCGTGCTGCAGGACGTACCCGATGGAGCGGCGCAGGGCCACCGGATCGCGCTCGCGCACGTCCTCGCCGTCGATGAGGACGCGGCCCGAAGTGGGCTCGACCATGCGGTTCACCGTGCGCAGCAACGTGGACTTGCCCGAACCGGAGGAGCCGACGAGCACCACGCTGCGGTGCGAGGGGACGACCAGCGAGAACTCGGCGACGGCGGCGGCGTGGCCCGGGTAGGTCTTGGACACTGATTCGAACTCGATCACAGCGACTTCCCCTGACATGGGCAAAACGGTCACGGTCAGTCTATACAGCGAACCGAAGCGCATATTCGAACTGGCAATCGAATTGCGGGTCTTAGGACCAGCGGTGTACCCGCGGCGCGGCTCTGGTCCGATGGCATTGCGCCCCTGGGGTTCTAGCGTTGGCCCGGTCACCACAGGGACCGTGCCCGCGGCCCCGGCGAACCGAGAGGGAACTGCGATGACCATCCTCGTCACCGGCGCGACCGGCAATGTCGGACGACACCTCGTCGAGCAGCTGCACGCCGCGAACCACCCCGTGCGGGCGCTCACCCGCGACCCCGCCAACGCGCACCTGCCGGCCGGCGTCGACGTCCGCGTCGGGGACTTCACCCACTTCGCGAGCCTCGAAGCCGCGCTCGAAGGCGTCACCGCGCTGCACCTCATGACCACCTTCGGCCCCGGCAACACCACCGTCCCGAACAGCCGCGACCTCGTCGACGCCGCCGTCAAGGCCGGGGTGCGGCGCGTGACCCTCCTCTGGAACGGCTACACCGGGCCGGTGGAGGAGGCCGTCGAGGACTCCGAGCTCGAGTACACGCACCTGCGGCCCGGCGAGTTCATGTCGAACGCGCTCAGCTGGGCCGGGATGATCCGCGCCGAAGGGGTCGTGCGCGAGGCCTACGGCGAGGTCGGCCACTCCCCCGTCGACGTGCGCGACATCGCCGCCGTCGCCGCCCGCGCCCTCACCGAGGACGGCCACGCCGGACAGGCCTACATCCTCACCGGCCCCGAAGTGCTCACCGTCCCGCAGCAGGTCGCGGCCATCGCCGCCGCGCTCGGCAAGGAGGTGCGGTACGAGGCCGAAGACCCCGAGGGCGCGAAGGAGCGGATGCGCGCCATGGGCATCGAGGAGCACGCCATCGACTACGTGCTCGACTGGCGCGCCAATCCGCCCCAGTTCGCGCGCGAGGTCTTCACCTCCGTCGCCGACGTGACCGGCCGTCCCGCCCGGACGTTCGCCGAGTGGGCGAAGGACCACGCCGAGTCGTTCCGGTAGGAACCCGGCCCCGGCGGCGCCCGGGGCCGACTCCCAGGTCGCAAGGTGTCCTGGATTACGCCACTTGGTGGTCGGGAACCCATTTCGCGCGGTATCGTCCATCGGTCGGATCGGACCGATGGTGCCCGATCCCCGAGAAGGAGTAACCGTCGTGACCGCCCAGTACGACGCGAGCACGTCCGATCCCGCCCCGGAGTCGCAGCCCGCGCCCGCCAGATCCGCCGCCGCACCCCGCGGCACCCTCAGGCCCGCCCTCGCAGTGGGCGCCCTCGGCGTCGTCTTCGGCGACATCGGCACCAGCCCGATCTACGCCCTGCAGACCCTGTTCAACCCGGCCGACCCCCACCCCGTGCCGATCAACGACAACAACGTCTTCGGGCTCATCTCCCTCATCTTCTGGTCGATGATGATCATCGTCACGATCTTCTACGTCATGCTCGCCATGCGCGCCGACAACGACGGCGAGGGCGGCATCATGGCCCTCATCACCCTCATCCGCCGCCACAGCGGCGGCCGCGGCCGCAAGACCAGCCTCGTCCTCGCCGCCCTCGGCATCTTCGGCGCCGCCCTCTTCCTCGGCGACTCGATGATCACCCCCGCGATCTCCGTGCTCTCCGCCGTCGAAGGCCTCAAGGTGATCGACCCCGGCTTCGACTCCTTGGTCATCCCGCTCACGGGCGTGATCATCGTGCTGCTCTTCGTCTTCCAGCGGAAGGGCACCGCCAGCATCGGGCGGCTCTTCGGGCCCGTCATGATCGTCTGGTTCCTCACCCTCGCCGTGCTCGGCATCGGCGGCATCGCCCACCACCCCGACATCCTCAAAGCCCTCAACCCCCTCTACGCCGTCGACTTCCTCTTCGGCCACTTCCACATCGGGTTCTACGCGCTCGCCGCCGTCGTGCTCACCTTCACCGGCGCCGAAGCGCTCTACGCCGACATGGGCCACTTCGGGCGCAAGAACATCACCGCCGGCTGGATCTTCCTGGTCTTCCCCGCGCTCCTGCTCAACTACATGGGCCAGGGCGCGATGATCCTCGAGAGCCCCGCCAACGTGAGCGGCCCGTTCTTCCTCCTCGCCCCCGAGTGGGGCCGCATCCCGCTGCTCGTCCTCGCCACCGCCGCCACCGTGATCGCCTCCCAGGCCGTCATCACCGGCGCGTACTCCGTCGCCTCCCAGGCCTCCAAGCTCGGGTACCTGCCGCGCCTGCGCATCTCCCACACCTCCGAGCACGAGATCGGGCAGATCTACGTGCCCTGGATCAACTGGCTGCTCATGATCTCGGTGCTCACGCTCGTGTTCGCGTTCCGCAGCTCCGCGTCGCTCGCGTACGCGTACGGCATGGCCGTCATCGGCACCATCACCATCGTCACGCTGCTGTTCTTCTACATCGCCCGCACGCAGTGGCACGCGCCCCGCTGGCTCGTCTTCACCGGCGGCGGCCTCCTGCTCGCCTTCGACCTGCTGTTCCTCGCCGCCAACAGCACCAAGATCGTGCACGGCGCGTGGCTCCCGCTCGTCATCGGCGTCACCGCGTTCACCATCATGGTCACCTGGCAGCGCGGCCGCGAGATCGTCACCGCCGAACGCATCCGCCTCGAAGGCCCGCTGCGCGAGTTCCTCGAGCGAGTGCGCGCGGGCGAACCCAAGGCCGCCCAGGTCCCCGGGACCGCCGTCTTCCTCAACCGCGGCGCCGAGACCGCCCCGCTCGCCTTCCGCGCCAACCTGGAACGCAACCATGTGCGCCACGCCCAGATCGTGATCCTCTCCGTCGAAACCCAGCCGGTGCCACGCGTCCCCGAGTCCGAGCGCGTCCTCGTCGACGACCTCGGTTCCACCCAAGGCGGCATCACCCACGTCACCGCCAGGTTCGGTTACATGGAATCCCAGGACGTTCCGGCCGCTCTGCGCCTGGTCAAAGCGCGCCAGTCCGGGGGCCGAAAGCTCAATCTCAAGGACGCGACCTACTTCCTCTCGACCATCCAGCTGCGGTACGGTCCGGAGCCGACCATGGCGAAGTGGCGCAAGCGCCTGTTCATCGCCACGTCCTACATCACCGCCGACGCCGCCGACCACTTCAAGCTCCCGCGCGAGCGAACCGTCACCATGGGCGCCCACATCGAGGTGTGACGCGACAACGGCCCGCGGGGACCACCCCGCGGGCCGTGCTTCTTGCCGGTTTACGCCTGAGCGGCCTGCAGGCCCTCGGTGATCGAATGCGAGATCGGGGTCGTCGGACGCCCGATGAGCTTCGACAGGTCGCCCGTCTGAACGGCCAGCAGGCCGCGCGAGATCGCGTCCTCGACGCCGACGAGGATCGCCGCGAACGGGTCCGGGACGCCCGCGCCGACCAGGATCTCGCGGTGCGTCTCGCCCGGGACGCGGTTCACCGCGACGTCCTTGCCCAGCTGGCGCGAGACCTCCGCCGCGTACTCCTCGTACGTCCAGGCGTCGTCGCCGCTGAGCTCGTACTCCTTGTTCTCGTGGCCCTCGGTGGTGAGCACCGCGACCGCCGCCGCCGCGAAGTCGGCACGGGTGGCGCTCGCGATCTTCGCGCCCTCGGCCGCGCTGGTCAGGACCCCGCCGTTCGCGAGGACCTGGCCCAGGGCGCCGGTGTAGTTCTCGTGGTACCAGCCGTTGCGCAGCAGCACGTACGGGAGGCCCGAGTCGATGAGGTACCGCTCGGTGATCTGGTGCTCGCGGGCGAGCTCGAAGTCGGCGGCCGGGCCGCCGAGGATGCTGGTGTAGCCCAGGAGCGCGACGTTCGCGGCCTTCGCCGCGTCGATGACGGCCTTGTGCTGGGGGACGCGCTGGCCGACCTCGCTGCCGGAGATGAGGAGGACCTTCTCGCCCTCCTTGAAGGCGTCGGCGAGGGTGGCGGGCTCGCTGTAGTCGGCGACGCGGACCTCGACGCCGAGCTCGCCGAAGCGGACGGCCTTGGCGGGGTCGCGCACGACGACGGCGATCTGCTCCACGGGGACCTGGTTGACGAGGCCTTCGACGACGAGACGGCCGAGTTGGCCGGTGGCTCCGGTGACGACGATCATTTCAATGCTCCTTCAGCTGTCGATTGGGTCTACCATTGCACTTACCAAATGAAAGCACAATCAATTCGAAAGTACTGTAGTCGAGGTAACATCGCGTCATGAGCACCCAGCCCACCGAACTCTTCCCCGGATTCGAAGTGCAGGCCGAGGGCTGCGAATCGCGCGACATCCTCGACCACATCACCGGGCGCTGGGGCACGCTCGTGCTGCTCGCCCTGCACGACGGGCCGAAGCGGTTCAGCGAGATCAGGCGGGCGGTGCAGGGCATCAACGAGAAGGCCCTGGCACAGAGCCTCAAGCACTTCGAACGCGACGGCATCGTGGACCGGCTCGCGCCCGAAGAGGGCTACCCGTCCCGCGTCGAATACCGGCTCACCGAGGTCGGCGCCGGGCTCGAGCAGCGGCTGCGCGAGCTCGTGATGCACCTGTACGAGGAGATGCCGAAGGTGCTCGACTCGCATGCGGAGTACGACTCGCGCCGCGCGTCCTAATTCTTCACTCGACCTGTTCGAAATACCAGGTAGCGGGCGCGAGGCGGCCTAGACTCGGGGCCATGGCTGCGCTGGTCCCGCGAGCGGACGAACTGCGGCCGGGCACGGCCATTCCGAGGTGGGTCCGGCTGCTGCCGCTCGTGGCCCTCGGCATCGGCATCGTCACCCAGGTCCTCTCCCGCGATCCCCTGCACGCCGGGATCGCGGTGACGGTGGTCCCGCTGCTCGCCGCGTTCGTCCTCGGGCCGGGGTGGACCGCGCTCATCTCCGCGATCGCGTTCGCGCTCCTCGCCGCGCCCCTGCCGTTCACCGAGGGGTTCGACCTGGTCGACATGTTCGTGGTGTCGATCATCTTCATTACGGCCGTCAGCATCTCGTGGGCGCGCCAGCGCTTCGAGGCGGGGCTGGTGACGCTGTTCAGCGTCTCGCAGGCGGCGCAGCGGGCGGTGCTACCGGAGCTGCCCGAGCGGGTGGGCGACCTGGCGTGCGCGGGGGTGTACCACTCGGCGCAGCGGGGCGCGCGGATCGGCGGGGACCTGTTCGACGTGCGGCCGAGCCCGTTCGGGGTGCGGATGATCCTCGGCGATGTGCAGGGGCACGGGCTCGAGGCGGTGGGGACCGCTTCGATGGTGCTCTCGGTGTTCCACGAGGCGATCCTGGACGAGGCGGAGCTGGGCGGGGTGGCATGGCGGCTCGAGCGGCGAATGCTGGAGGACGCGAGGCACGGGTATGTGCCGGAGCTGTTCGTGTCGGTGCTGCTGGCAGAATTCGCGGAGGAGACGGGCGAGGTGCGGCTCCTGTCGTGCGGGCATCCGCCGCCGCTGCTGCTGCGGGGCGAGCGGGTGGAGGAGGTCGACCTGAAGCCCGCGCCGGTGCTGGGACTGCGGCTGGCGGATCCGGTGCGGCCGAATGGGATCGCCTCGGTGGCGTTCGGCGAGGAGGACACGCTGCTGGCGTTCTCGGACGGGCTGGTCGAGGCGCGCGACGAGGACGGGAACTACTACCCGCTCGCGCATCACCTCGACGGCCTGGTGGTGCCGTCGCCGCAGCGGCTGGTCGAGTTCGTGTGGGACGACGCGGAGCGGTTCGCGGCGCGCATGGAGGACGACGTGAGCATCTTGGCGATCACGCGGGTGGCGCGGAGCGCGCGGCGCTTGACGCAGGAAATGTGAGCGGAGGGTCTGCGCAAATCGGACATCGATGGGGCCGGCCTCAGCGAAGCATGCGAGCCGTAAATTCGCAAAAGCATTAACCCTGACCTAGGGGTACGACATCTCGGCGCCGCCCGCCGGTGCGGGAGCGGTGCCAGCGGCCATGTTTTTCAATCCGTTAGACAAAGGGTGTTCACAAGCGTTGGGTTTTGTGCAATATTCAAATAACTCGATTGCACCCCCCATTGAAGGAGACAACGATGTCATCTCCCCGACCGAGGCGCGGGCGCCCACTGGCCGCGGCCGGTGCGGTAGGCCTGGCCGCCGTGATCGCCGCGTCAGCGCTGCCGCTCCTCAATGCGGGCGCCAGCGCGCAGGAGAACGAGGCGACCGCCGTGCGCGTCGTGCTCGACCCCTCGTACCAGGGCCAGCAGTTCGAAGGCTGGGGAACGAGCCTCGTCTGGTTCGCGAACGCGACCGGCGGCTACCCGGACGAGATCCGGAACCAGTTGGTGGACATGGTCTTCGGCGACGAAGGCCTCAACCTCAACATCGCCAGGTACAACATCGGCGGCGGGAACGCCCCGAACATCGACAACGAGTACCTGCGCGGCGGCGCCTCCGCCGTCCCCGGCTGGTGGGCCGCCCCCGAGGGCACGACCCACGAGGACAAGGACTGGTGGGACCCGGAGAACCCCGAGCACTGGAACTGGGACGCCGACGCCAACCAGCGCTGGTGGATCGACCAGATCAAGGGCGATGTGACCCACTGGGAGGCGTTCTCGAACTCCCCGCCGTACTTCCAGACCGTCTCCGGTTACGTCTCGGGCGGGTTCGACTCGAACGCCGACCAGATCCGCGCCGACTCCGTCGACGAGTTCGCGACGTACCTGACCGAGGTCATGGAGCACGTCGAGGCCGAGCACGGCATCGAGTTCGACACCGTGGACCCGCTCAACGAGCCCAACACGAACTACTGGGGCACCCAGCTCGGTCCGGACGGCGTGCAGCCGACCGGCGGTCGCCAGGAGGGCGCGCACGCCGGGCCCGAGCTGCAGCAGCTGGTGATCAACGCGCTCGCCGCGGAGCTGTCGGCGTCCGAACTGGACACCGTCATTTCGGCGATGGACGAGACGAACCCGGGCAAGTTCGCGACGAACTGGAACGCGTACACCGAGGAGTCCCGGGCGAACGTCGAGCAGATGAACGTCCACACCTACGGGACCGGGCAGCGAACTGCCGTGCGCGACCTGGCCAAGGGCAGCGACAAGCCGCTGTGGATGAGCGAGGTCGGCGGCGCGTGGACCGACGGCCAGGACTACACGTCGATGGAGAACGGCCTGGGCATCGCCACCCGGATCACCGACGACCTGCGCGAGCTGGAGCCGTCGGCGTGGGTGCTGTGGCAGCCGATCGAGGACAAGAACGAGGGCCACAGCTGGGGCGAGATCCAGCTGCCGTTCGACTGCACGGCCGAGGACACCCTCGAGACCTGCAAGATCGAGACGAACACGAAGTACGACACGATCCGGAACTTCACGCACTACATCGAGCCGGGCGATTACATCATCGGCACGGACGACACCTCGACCACGGCGGCCGTCAAGGACTCCGAGGACGCGGCCGTCGCGGTGTACACCAACAACGCCGAGGCCCCGGTGCACGTGACGCTGGACCTGTCGAAGTTCGGGTCGGTCGACTCGGGCGCGACGGTGACCCCGGTGGTCACGAGCGCCGACGGTGCGCTCGTCGAGGGCGCGCCGGTGGTCGTGGACGGCACGTCCGCGACGCTGACGGTGCCGGCGAAGTCGGTGACGACCTTCAAGATCGACGGCGTCTCGGGCGTCAGCGAGGACGCGGCGCTGGTCCAGGACGGCCACGTGTACCGCTTCGACGGCGTCCAGAGCGGCAAGTCGATCGCGCCGTCCGAGGACGGTTCGGGGATCGTGCTGCGCACGGACGACGCTTCCAGCGCTGAGCAGCTGTGGGGGGTCGAGCGCCTGACCGACGGCGTCTCGAACCGGGAGCTGTATTCGATCGTGAACGCCGCCACCGGGACCCGCTTGGCGGTGTCCGAGGGGCTGGCGGTGCTGGAGCCTGCCGGGGACGACCCGTCCGAGGCGGCGCAGTGGTTCCTGTCGACCACGGGCAACGGCACGTATGTGCCGGTGAACAAGGCGACGGGCCTGGTGCTGGACGTGTGGGGCGAGGCGACCGCCGACGGTTCGCCGGTGCAGACGTACTCGCCGACTGCGGCGAGCAACCAGCGCT
Organism: Glycomyces niveus; assembly: GCF_017592475.1. Taxonomy (GTDB): domain Bacteria; phylum Actinomycetota; class Actinomycetes; order Mycobacteriales; family Micromonosporaceae; genus Glycomyces; species Glycomyces niveus. The sequence goes on from NZ_JAGFNP010000012.1 coordinate 123,811, forward strand.
GGGCGGTGACCGATGAGACGGTGCTGGCCGCGGCGCAGATCAGCACGTACACGGTGCCGGGCTTCACGCCGGAGCTGCCGGCGACGGTGCCGGGCGTGTACCGCGACGGCGAGCGCGGGGCGCTGCCGGTCGAGTGGGTCATGCCCGACCCGAAGAAGTGGAACAAGCCGGGGACGGTGACCGTGAAGGGCACGGCGACGGATCCGCTCGGGAACACGTTCAACGCCAAGGCGAAGGTCAGTGTGGACACGTTCGCCGAGACCGCTCCGGCCGCGGCGAAGACGTACCCGGGCTTCACGCCGGACCTGCCGGACACGGTGACGGCCGTGGGCAAGCGCGGCACGCAGGCGTCGGTGCCGGTGGTGTGGGAGGAGGCGCCCGAGGGCGCGTTCGACGACTACGGCACGGTGACGCTGGAGGGCACGGCGACCCTGATCGACGGGACGGAGCTGCCTGCCGAGATCGCGGTCGAGGTGACCGACCCGATCGAGGTGAACGTGGCCACTGAGGACGGTGTGACGACCTCGGCGACGTACACGGAGCCCGGCTACTCGACCGAGTCCCTGCGGAACGGGAGTCTGACCGACAAGGGCTGGTCGAACTGGAAGTCGGGGCCGTTCAACACCGAGGACACCATCACGGTGACGCTGCCCGAGGCGCGCGACGTGACCCGCGTGGTGTCGTACTTCTGGAGCGACGGCGGCCGCAACAGCTACGCCGACACGCTGCAGGTGCAGTACCTCGACTCGGAGGGCAACTGGCAGAACGCCGGCGACGTCGTGGACGTGCCGACCGGCGAGGCGCCGGTCATCGACGTCGAGGTGAACGCCGAGACCTCGGCGGTCCGGGTCGCCATGACCGCCGGGTCCGGCGGCACGGTCGGCTGGATCATCCTCAGCGAGATCGAGGTCTACGCGAAGGCCCCGGCCGTCTAAGGCAAACGCGATTCGAGGGGTCCTTACCGCCGAGAGGCGGTAAGGACCCCTTCGTCGTGTCGGTCGGAGCGCGCAGGCCGGTGAGGTGGAGGGTCAGGAAGCGCCGCCAGTCCCCCGATTCGTGGATCACCTGGGAGACGGCCGCGGCGAGCATGGCGAGGTCCATGGGCGCGAAGTCCTCGCGGAGCCCGCCGCCCGCTTTGGCGCGGGCGATGAGTTCGAGGACGGCGTCGACGCTGCGGGCGCAGGCCTCGGCGACCTCGTCGCCGGCGGGTCGGCGCTGGGCGATCGCGTCGTTGAGGCTGCGGTCCCGGGCCATGAGGCCGAAGAGGCCTTCGAGGTAGGCGACGAAGCCTTCCCAGGGGTCTTCGACGTCGAGCGCGTCGGCGACGATCCGGTCGAGGGCGTCGAGGCGCGCGGGGATGATCGCGGCGTAGAGCGCGTCGCGGGTCGGGAAGTGGTTGTAGAGGGTCCCGATGCTCACGCCCGCGCTGCGGGCGATCTCGTCGAGCGGCACCTCCAGGCCGCGTTCGGCGAAGAGGTCGGCGGCGGTCGCCAGGAGCCGGTCCCGGTTGCGCAGGGCGTCGGAGCGGCGGGATCTGGTCTCAGCGGGCATACCTCCATCATACGAAGTCGAGGGCACCCTCAAGTTATGGTACGGTCGTTTTGAACTTGAGGGAACCCTCAATTTATTGTTCGGAAAGGGAACCGCCATGTCCACCAACAAGACCGCCGTCGTCCTCGGGGCCGGCCCCGGCCTCGGCATGTCCATCGCGCACCGGTTCGGCCGCGAGGGGCACCGGGTCGCCCTGGTCTCGCGCAGCGACGCCCGCCACGGCGCCTACCTCGCGTCTCTCGCCGAGGCCGGCGTCGAAGCGGCGGCCTTCACCGCCGACGTGAACGACGCCGCGCGGCTCGCCGCCGTGCTCGACGAGATCCGCACCCGCTTCGGCACGATCGACGTCGTCTACTACGGACCGGCCGCGATGGACGGCCCCATGCCCGGGGACATCGGCGCGGCCGGCCCGGCCGACGTGCGCGCGGCGATGGAGCTCATGTACCCGGCCGTCGACGCGGTCGCGAACGTCCTGCCGGGCATGGTCGAGCGCGGCTCCGGCGGCCTCCTCTTCGCCGGCGGGCTCAGCTCCGTCGTGCCCATGCCCTCGCTCGGCGCCCTCGCCGTCATGTCGGCGGCCCTGCGGAACTACGCCCTCACCCTCAATGCGGGGTTGGCGGACACCGGCGTCTACGCCGGGGCCCTCACCATCGGCGGACTCATCGAACGCGGCGACATCCACAAGGCCGTGACCGCCGACCCGAACATGTTCGGCGACATCGCCATCGCCACCCTCAACCCAGACGGCATCGCCGACGCCGCCTGGGACCTGTTCAGCGGGCGCGACCGCGCCGAAGCGGTCTTCAACGCCCTGGGCTGACGCGGGCGGCGGTGCTGCTAACCTTCGGGCTCGTTGAGGGCGAAGGGCGGCAGATGGACTCGTGGGTGGCGATCGACTTCGAGACCGCGAACGGCAGCCGGGCGAGCGCCTGCTCCGTGGCGGTGGCCCGGGTCAAGGGCGGGGAGGTCGTGGACCGGTTCGCGAGCCTCATCCGGCCGCCGCGAGGGCATGACCGGTTCGAGTACCGCAACACCCAGATCCACGGCATCCAGGCGTCCGATGTGGTCGGTGCGCCGGGGTGGCGGCAGGTGTGGGGGCGGCTGAGCGAGTTCGCGGGCGGCGATCCGCTGGTGGCGCACAACGCCTCGTTCGACACGTCGGTGATCCGGGCGGCCAACACCGCGGCCGGGCTGCCGTGGCCCGCGATGCGGTACGCCTGCACGATGGTGATCGCCAAGCAGACCTGGCCGATGCGCTCCTACCGGCTGCCCGATGTGGCGGCCGCGGCGGGCGTGAACCTCGCCCGGCACCATGAGGCCGCGTCGGACACGCTCGCGGCCGCCGGCATCCTCGTCGCCCAGCAGCGCGCGCACGGCGTCGACACCCTCGACGGTCTGCTCGAGTCCGCGCGGGTCTCGTGGGGGCGGATCTACGACGGCGGTTACGACACCTGCAGCCGGAGGTAAGGCTGCGACAGCACTGAGGCCCTTACCCTCGTTCGGGGGTAAGGGCCTCAGCGCTTCCGGCTAAGCGCCGATGACGTCGGAAAGCGCGGTGAGGTCGTCGGCCTCGTCGCGGGTCAGCTCGAGTTCGGCCGAGGCGAGCAGCGGGCCGAGCTGATCGGCGGTGCGGGCGCCCGCGATCGGCGCGGCGATGCCGGGCCGGGTGCGCGTCCACGCCAGCGCGACCGAGGCGATGGCGACACCGCGGGCCTGGGCTATCTGGTCGAGCTTCTCGATGATCGCGAGCCCGGAGGGGTTGAGGTGCTTGGCGGCCGAGTCGCCGCGGACGCTCTGCTGCAGGTCGGCCTCGGTGCGGTACTTGCCGGTGAGGAACCCGGAGGCGAGCGCGTGGTACGGGAAGCCGCTGAGGTCCTCGGCCACGGCGATGTCGCGCAGGCCCGGTTCGAAGGTGCTGCGGCTGACGAGGCTGTATTTGGGCTGCAGGGCGACCGGGCGGGCCGCGCCGATCGATGCGGTGATGTCGAGCCATTCGCGGACGCGCTCGGGGCTGTAGTTGGAGACGGCGATGTGCCGGACCTTGCCTTCGGTGACGAGGTCGTTGAAGGCGGTGACGGTCTCCTCGAGAGGCGTGTTCGGGTCGTCGAAGTGGGCGTAGTAGACGTCGATGGCGTCGGTGCCGAGACGTTTGAGGGAGGCTTCGGCGGCGGCTTTCACGTTCGGTCCGGCGAGGCCCTTGAACTGGGGGTGCTGGGAGACCTTGGTGGCGACGAGGACGTTCTTGTGGCGGTTCTTGGCGAGCCAGGTGCCGATGACGGTCTCGGATTCGCCGCCGGAGTTGCCGGGGGCCCAGGCGGAGTAGGAGTCGGCGGTGTCGATGAGGTTGCCGCCGGCGTCGGTGAACGCGTCGAGGACGGCGTGCGCCTCGGCTTCCTCGGTGTTCCACCCGAACGTGTTGGTGCCCAGGACGAGTGGGTGGATCTCGATGCCGGTCCTGCCGAGCGTGGCCATGTCGAACCTCCGTGCTGTCAGTGTTCGCGGGGGCGCTGCTCGCCCTGCTGCGGTGTACCCAATCGGCAATCCTGCCACGCGGCCCGGGGGCGCCGCGCCCGTTTGTGAGCGGTCGTCGTCTGGCGGCCGCCGGGCGGGCGCGGCGCGGCACCCGGTCGCAGGGCTCTAGCTCTGCTGGAAGGTGGGCATGATGGTGATCTGCTGGAAGTTGACGCGGGCTGGCTGCTGGGCGAGGAAGGCCACGGCCTCGGCCACGTCAGCCGGTTCCAGTACCTCCCGGGTCGCCAGGGTCTCGTCGAGCCAGGCCGTGGCACCGGGGTCGGTGACGTGGCTTTGGAGTTCGGTCTTCACGATCCCCGGTTCGATGACCGCGACGCGCACCTGCTTCGCGCCGAACTCGGCGCGGAGGTTGCGGGAGGCGTGCGAGACGAAGGCCTTCGAGCCGGTGTAGACGGCGAAGTTCTCGAAGATGTTCTGCGCGGCGATCGAGGAGGTGTTGACCAGGTCGGCCACGCCCTTCTCCGCCGCGGCCTTCACCAACTGCGGGGTGAAGGCGCCGATCGCGTTCATGAGGCCGCCGATGTTGATGTCGATCTGGCGCTGCCACTGGTCGGCGCGGAGTTCCGTGATCGGCGAGGCCAGCATGAGGCCGGCGTTGTTGAACAGGAGGTCGGCCGTGCCGAGTTCGGTCTCGACGCGGGCGGCGGCGGCCTCGAGCGCGGCGGCGTCGGTGACGTCGACCTGGATCGCGAGGGCGGTGCCGCCGCGGTGCTCGATGCGTTCGGCGAGTGCGGTGAGCCGGTCGGCGCGGCGGGCCAGGAGGGCGACCTTCGCGCCGCGTGCGGCGAGGAGTTCGGCGGTGGCCTCGCCGAGTCCGCTGGAGGCGCCGGTGATGACGGCGACGCGGTTCGCGAGCGGCGAGGCAGTGTTCACAGTGGACATGATGTTCCTTCGGTGTGCTGGGCGTTCTGGGCGGTCGATCCGTCCCGTGCTCAAGTGCATCACCGTTCGCGGCCCGTTCGGGGCGCTAAGACGACCCCCTCGTGACTGGTACCGCCAGGACCACCTTCGGGTCGCCGAGACGGGGGCGGCCGAGGCAGGATGGGACGCATGGACTCTCGCAGCGAGATCTCGGACTTCCTCCGCGGCCGGCGCGCGCGCGTGCGCCCGCAGGAAGCGGGCCTGCCCGACGACGGCCGCGTCCGACGGGTGCCGGGGCTGCGCCGCGACGAGGTGGCGCGCCTGGCGAACATGAGCGTCGAGTACTACACGCGCCTGGAGCAGGGCCGGGCCGGGAACCCGTCGCCGGAGGTACTGGAGGCGCTGGCCGAGGCGCTGCGGCTCGACCCGTCCGAACGCGAGCACCTGCTGGACCTCGCCGGGCCGCGCACGCCGCGCAAGCGCGGTCCGATCAAGGCGCAGCGCGTGCGGCCGGGGCTGCTCCTGACGCTCCAGAGCCTGGAGTCGGTGCCGGCGTTCATCATCGGCAGGCGCATGGACGTGCTGGCGTCGAACCGGCTCGCGAAGGCCGTGATCACCGATTTCGACGCGCTGCCGGCCAAGCGGCGGAACCTGGCGCGCTGGTACCTGCTCGATCCCGAGGCGCGGGAGAAGACCGTCGACTGGGCGGCCATGGCGCGCGATTCGGTGGCGGTGCTGCGCTTCGTCGCCGGGCGCCACCCCGACGACCGGCAGCTCGCGGACCTCGTCGGCGAGCTGACGCTGGGCTGCCCGGAGTTCACCGCTTGGTGGAACGACCACCACGTGCTGCGGCGCACGCACGGCAAGAAGTCGTACCGGCACCCGGTCGCGGGCGAGATCGAGTTCAGCTACGAGTCCCTGGCACTCCCGGACGACCCCGACCAGACGCTGTGCGTCTACAACGTCGAGCCGGGCTCGCCGAGCGCCGAGGCGCTGCGGCTCCTCGACAGCTGGACCGCCCCGGCCGCGCAGCGATCCTGAACCGCCCCGCCTTTTTAGCAACTAACGATTGCATGTCGTCGAGGTGTGCGGTATCGTGATACGCAACCAAAGGTTGCTTCAATGAGTGAAAGGCGGCGATCATGGAACTCGGATCGATCGAGCGGGAGATCCGCATCGAGGCCTCGCCGGAGGTCGTCTTCGACGTGGTCAGCAGTCCCGAACACCTCAAGGAGTGGTGGCCCGACGAGGCCGAGCTCTCCCCCGACGGCACCGGCCGGATCGGCTTCGACCAGGGCGACAAGGGCATGGCCTGGGAGCGGATCACCGTGGTGGACGCAATGCCGCCGCGCCACTTCTCGTTCCGGTGGACGCACCCGGAGGGCGAGGCGGCCGCGCTCGGCAACTCGTACCTCGTGGTCTTCGAACTCGAGCCCGCCGGCACCGGCACGCTCCTGAAGATGACCGAGACCGGCTTCCGCGAGCGCGGCTGGGCCGAGGCCAAGGTCGCCGCCGAGCACGCCGACCACGTCTCCGGCTGGGACTACTTCCTGCCGCGCCTGGCGCCGTACGCGGAGAAGGTGGGGGCCGGGCGATGAGCACCGCGGTCGACGACGACCTCTGGTCGGCGATCGGCGACCCTACCCGCCGCCGCATGCTCGACCTGCTCTTGAGCGAGGGCAGCGGCACCGCGACGAGCCTCAGCGAGCGCCTGCCGGTCACCCGCCAGGCCGTCGCGAAGCACCTCGCCGTCCTCGACCGCGTCGGCCTCGTGCACGCCGCGACCGCGGGCCGCGAGCGGCACTTCCGCGTGGACGCGGCCCGGCTGGCGCGCGCCGCCGCCCAGCTCGAGCAGGTCGGGTCCTCATGGGACTCCCGGCTCCAGCGCATCAAGCGCCTCGCCGAGACCATCGAGCGCCAGAAGCAAGAGACCGAAACGAACGAGTAGAAGGAGACACCGCGATGGTCGACATCCTGCACCGCATCGCCGCCGAAGGCGTTGCGGCCGAACGAACCTACGACGCGCTGACCACCCTCGAGGGGCTTTCCCGATGGTGGACCGAGAACACGACCGGCACCACCGACGTGGGCGGGCGCATCTCGTTCAAGTTCGAGAACGGCGACTTCGAGATGGAGGTCGCCGAGCTCGAGGCGGACCGGCGCGTCCTCTGGGAGGTCGTGGGCGGCAGCGCACCCGAGTGGATCGGCACGAAGATCCACTGGGACCTCAAGACGGACGGGGACGACACGGTCGTCCTGTTCAAGCATGAAGGATGGCGAGAGCCGGTCGAGTTCATGCACCACTGCAGCACCAAGTGGGGCTCGTTCCTGATGAGTCTCAAGCAGTTCCTCGAGCAGGGCCAGGGCGCGCCGTGGCCGCACGACGTGCACGTCGACAACTGGGGCTGAGCGAGCGCGCACGGGGAGGGCGGCAGGCCCTCCCCGTTTTTGTTACCAGTGAGTAATCAAGTGGTGGCACTCAATGACTGGTTTGCCCGCACTGGTTATGATTCGCGCCATGACGTTCATCTACGATGTGATGACTTGGACCCGTGAGGGAACCAGGGTCGAGGGCCGCATCACCAGCCTCGAGCGCGACCCCGTGAAGTTCTACGAGGGACCCGAATTCGGCCTGCAGCTGCTGATGGACGCCTGGTTCAACGGCTGCGGCGCCCTCACCGTCGACAAGGACGCGGCCCGCGAGTTCGAGCGGTGCTTCGAACTCTTCCTCGGCAAGAAGGTCTGGACCGACGCCGAGGGCCACGTGCTCGACGAGGCCACCAAGGAACCGCTGCAGCCCAAGGTGAAGGCCGAAACGCACTTCGCCGGCCGGCTCGACAGCGCCCGCGGCTACTGGGACGGCTACGACTACCTCGTCCTCAAACCCGACCGGCAGGGCTTCCTCGACCGCACCGCCGAGGTCATCGCGTCCTTCCGCATCGAAGGCAGCGGCACCGGCGAGCACGCCGACATCCTCATCGAGGCCACCGACCCGAAGTACGTGAGCCACATGGACGAGAGCCACCACTTCAAGACCACCTTCACCGGCCACCTCCCGCGATAGGGGCGCGCCGCCCCGGAGTCCACCGGGACGGCGCGGGCTCACCCGATCACTTACCGGTCCACGACCACAGCGGCGCCGTGTGGACACCCTGGCCGCTGGTCTTGTACCCGCCTTCGAGCCAGTGCTTGCCGGTCTCGGCCCAGTCGAAATTGCACCGGACCCACGAGCCGCTGCCCTTGGTGTTGCGGCAGATCCGGCCCGAACCGTTCTCCGACTGGAGGAACGAGATCGCCGACAGGTCGTCGACCTTGCCGTCCTTGACGTAGATGTAGTCGCCGTCGTAGACGACGCACACCCGCGTGCTCGCGTAGTCGCTCGGAGCCGTCTCGCACTGGCCCTGCGGCGCGGAGACTTCGACACCGGTCTGGCAGCTGATGCCTGGCTCGTACGCACCATCTGCCGCGAAAGTTGTCGATTGTGGCTTGCATCATGGTTTCCTCCGACAGCCGCGCACTCATGGCGCCAGGACGGGCGGACCGGCCGGTGCTCGGACCGCGGCGGTAGGGTGCCCGGCATGGGCGACAACGGGTATGAGCGCGCGACGCGCGAACGGTACGACCACTACGCGGGCGAGTACTTCGCGATGTTCCGCGACTCGCTCGACCACCACCGCTTCGACCGGGTCATGATCACGGCGTTCAGCGAGGCCGTGGCGGACTCGGGGAACCGGAAGGTGCTCGACATCGGCTGCGGCCCAGGGTATGTGACCGAGCACCTGCACGGCCTCGGCCTGCGGGCGCAGGGCATCGACCTCTCCCCCGAGATGATCGCGCTCGCGCGCGAGGCCTATCCGCACCTCGACTTCGCGCTCGGCGACATGACCGCGGTCGACCTCCCCGACGGCACGCTCGGCGGCGTCCTCTCGCGCTCCTCGGTCATCCACATGCCGCCCGAGCGCCTGCCCGCGGTCTTCGCCGAATGCCACCGGCTCCTCGCGCCCGGCGGGCACTTCCTGCTGATGTTCCAGGCGCACACCGACACCTCGCAGCTCGCCTGGGCCTTCGACCACACCGTGACGACCGCGTACCGGCTCTCAGTCGGCCGCGTCGCCGACCTGCTCACCGAAGCCGGGTTCCAGGAGGTGGCCCGCCTGGTCGTGGCCCCCGAAGAGGACACGCGGCGCGGCTTCCACCACGGCTACCTGCTCCTGCGCAAGCCCGGGGGCGACACCGCCGCGTGAGGTAATCATCCTCACAGCTAATTCAATTATCCATCTGGTTGATTAATCTGGTAGCGTCTTCGGCATGGAACCGAAGAGGCCCGGTCGGCGCTCCCCCGAATCCGCGGAGCGGGTGCGGGACGCCGAGCGCACCAAGCGCAAGCTCCTCGACGCTGCGCTGTCCGAGTTCGCCGCCAACGGCTACGACGGCGCGCGCGTCGGCGAGATCGCCGCGCGCGCCGGGGTCAACAAGCAGCTCATCAGCTACTACTTTGGCGGCAAGGAAGGGCTGTTCCGCGCCATGACGCGCGAATGGCTCGACGACGAGCGCGACCAGGCCGGACCCGACGTCCCCGCCGAGGAGGCCCTGCGCTGGTACCTGCGCGACAACCTCAAGGACCCCCGCATCGGCCGCCTCGCCATGTGGCAGGCCCTCAGCGACGACCCCCCCGAGGAGGAGTCCGAAGAGGACACCGCGCGCGAGGTCGCGCTCATGCGCGAACGCCAGCGCAGGGGCGAGATCGCCGCCGACCTCGACCCGGCGGCCGTGCAGATCGCCCTCATGGGCATGACCATGGCCCCGGTCGTCTTCCGCCGCACCGCGAAGCGCCTCTTCGGCGTCGACATCGACGACCCCGACTTCGAAACCCGCTACGGCGACACCCTGTCTCGCATCCTCGCGAGGCTCGCCGAGGAAACCGAACACCACCACGAAAGGAACCCCGAATCATGACGATTCTGGTCACCGGCGCCCGAGGCGCCATCGCCCGCAATGTGATCGACCTGCTGCTCGCGGCCGGCACGCCCGTGCGCGCGGCCAGCCGCGTCCCCGGCGCGACCGACCTCCCCGCGGGCGTCGAGCCCGTGCGGGTCGACTTCACCGCGCCCGAGACCCTCGCGCCCGCTTTGGAAGGCGTCGAGAAGGTCTTCCTGTACGCCGCCCACGAGGGCATCGAGGACTTCCTCACCGCGGCGAAGGCGGCCGGGGTGAAGCACCTGGTGCTGTTGTCGTCGGCCGCCGTCGCCATGCCCGAGGTCGAGGAGAACCTGATCACCAGGATGCACCGCGGCGCCGAACGGCCCATCGAGGCCTCGGGCCTGCCGTGGACGTTCGTGCGTCCGGGCATGTTCGCCACCAACAGCCTCTGGTGGGCCGATTCGATCCGGAAGGAGGGCGTCGTCCGCGTGCCCTTCCCCGAAACGCCGGTCAACCCGATCCACGAACGCGACATCGCCGAGGTCGCGTTCACCGCCCTCAGCGAAGGCGGGCACGAGGGGCAGGCCTACCTGGTCGACGGGCCGGGGCACTTGACGCAGCGCCGCCAGGTCGAGCTCATCGGCGAGGCCATCGGCCGCGAGATCGCCGTCGAGGAGCTGCCGCGGGCCGTCGCGGCGCAGTTCATGCCGGAGCCGCTGCTCGACCTGCTCGAGCGCGCCGACGCCAAGCGCTACGGCCCCTCCTCCGAGGCCGTCACCGGCCGCCCCGCCCGCACCTACGCCGAGTGGGCCGTCGACCACGCCGACGACTTCCGTTAGACCGCAAGGAAACCAGGACGCCTCCCGCCGAAACACCCCGGCGGGAGGCGCCGACGTATCCAGTCGTCCCCGAACGCGCGGCGGCGATGCCGCGGCCCCCGTCGAATCCTCCTGAGCCGCAGAAACGGCCGCCTTGCGGCGGCCCGGGCAGGTCTTTTACGCGGCTTCGATCGTGAGCACGGTCTTCCCGCGGGACAGCCCGGCCTTCAAGCGCGCCAGGGCATCCGCGGCGTCCTCGAGCGGGACCTCGAAGTCGATGCGGAACCGCAGCTGGCCGTGCTCCACCGCTTCCGCGAGGGACGCCAGCGTCGCGGGCCGGGCGTTCGCGTACAGGTTCGCGCCGCGCAGGCCGCGGGCCGCGAGCACCTCGGCGTCGATTGCGCCGTTCGAGGAGACGATGACCCCGTTCGGCTTGAGCAGCCCCGCGATCGGCTCGATCTCGGCCACGCTCGAGATGAGGTCCACGACCGCGTCGATGCCGCCCGGATGCGCCGCGCGCACCTGGTCGGCCGTCGGCCCCTGCGTGAAGTCCACCGTCTCCGCCGCGCCGATCTCCCGCAGATAACCCGCCGTGTCGGGGTCGGTGGTGGCGATGACCCGCACCCCTTGCGCGGCGGCGAGCTGGACGGCCGCCTGGCCGACACCGCCCGACGCGCCGTTGACGAGCAGCGTCTGGCCCGGGCCCACCCCGGTGCCCTCCACGAAGTCGTGGGCCGCCGCGCCCGCCGTGGGGAGCGCGGCCGCGGTGTCGAACGGCAGCGCCGCGGGAAGGCGGGCCAGCTTGGCGGCCTTCGCGATCGCGTACTCCGCGTACGAGCCGCGGCCGTGCTGCACGTCCATGAACTGGCCGAAGACGCGCTCACCGGGCTCGAACCCGGTGCCCTCCCCCGCCCGCTCCACCGTCCCGGCGCCGTCCGAACCGAGCACGATCGGGAAGGCGTGCTCGACCGAACCGCGCATCGCGCCCTCGATCACCTTCCAGTCGAAGGGGTTCACACCCGCCGCCGCCAGGCGCACGAGCACTTCGCCAGGCCCCGGCTCGGGGATCGGCAGCTCGGCCACGGTCGGCTCGGTATCGAAATCGGTGACTACGACGGCACGCATGGCCCCGAATCTACACCGATCACACGCGCGGTTCAGCCGTTCGGCCCCGCGCAGCACGCCTAGTACGCTTCCTTCTGGCCCTACACAATAGAGCCCGCGAGCCCCTGCCCCGGGGCCCCAAACCCCTGCATATCCGATCCCTCTGGAGGAGTTCGCCATGCGCCCATGGATGGGCCGCGCCGTGCGGCGCGGACGAATCCACGGCCGCCTCCTGCTCGCGCTCGTCGCGGTCGCCGCCCTCGCCTCCGCCGCCGCCCTCTGGCAGTTCAGCGCCCTCCGCGACGACCACGACCCCGACCTGGCCCAGTTCGACGACGACGGCGAGAGCGCCGCCGCCGCCCCGACCTCCGCTGCCGAAGGCCCCACCGGCGAGGCCCCGACCACGCCCTCCCCCGGCGTCTCCGCATCCCCCTCCGCGACCGCCTCGAGCAGCGCGCCCGCGAGCGAGGCCGCCACGACCGCCGAAGCCGCCGTCACCGGTCCACAATGCACCGCATCGCTCACGCTCGACAACGAATGGGACGACTCGGTGTCCGTCACCGTCACCATCGCCAACACCGGCGCCGACCCGGTCGACGGCTGGGAGGTCGTCATCGGCATCAAGCACCTGACCGTGACCTCGACCTGGGGGCTCAGCCACATCGAAGGCGAGCGCTACGGCGACATCCTCCTCAACGCCGCCCTCGACCAGGGCGAGAGCGTCGACGCGAGCTTCCAGGCCGACGTGCAGGGGAACTTCGAGATCCCTCCGACCATCCCTTGCACGCCCGTCTGAGCCGCTAGGCGACCTTGATCTGCGGCCGGTGGCGCACCGGGAAGTTCACCGAGTTCGCGATGAAGCAGTCCTTGTTCGCGTCGTGGTGCAGCTCCATCGCCCGCTCGACCTTCTCAGGGTCGGCGATGGTCACCACCGGCGCAAGGACCACCTCCGTGAATCGCCCGCCGTGGCCGTCCTCGGCCATGGTGCCGGTCGCGGTGTCCTCGTAGGCGGTCACGACGAGGCGTTCGCGCGCGCACAGCGACAGGTACGTGAGCATGTGGCAGTCCGCGAGACTCGCGACCAGCAGCTCCTCGGGGTTCCAGCGCTCGGGCTGGCCGCGGAACGCGGGGTCGGCGCTGGCCTGGATCACCGGCTTGCCCGCGGCGACCAGGTCGTGGTCGCGCCCGTATTCGCGGTAGTTCGCGGTGCCCTTGCCGGTGTTGCCGGTCCAGCGCATCGTGATCTCGTAGTGGTGCTCGCGGCCGCTCATGGCGGGCTCCTTCCGGCTCGGGGGCGGGCTCGAAATCCTAACCGAGCCGCCAGCGCCACGGTCTTCCCTTCGGGCAGCCGCGGCCACCAGTGGTGGTAGCGGCGGTACACGTCGGGGTCGCGGTCGGCGAGGAACGCGGCGAGCGCTTCGGCCTCGGCGGCGAGTCCGGCCCAGTCGTCGTCGGTGAGCGGCCGGAACGCGGTCGCCTCGATCCCGGCTTCGGTGGCGCGCCAGACGCCGGCGGCGCGGCCGTCGACCAGGATCATCGGCAGCACGTCGCCGTTGTTGCGGATCATGTGCGTGCGGATGTCGGCCGGGATCGTGCGGCTGCGGTCGAAGTAGGCGAGGAACACGTTGTCCCACATGGCCATCAGGCGCGGCGGCGCGGGCGTCCCGGGGTCGGGGAGTGCGGCGTCGGCGAGGTCGAAGAGCGCCTCGCCGTTCGGCCCCTCGTACGCGCGCAACCGGTCGCCGAGGGCTTTGACCGCGCGTTTCACCCTGCCGCGCTGCACCATCGCGAACTGGGCGACGTCGGGCACCGAGGCCGGGCCGAACCCGGAGAGGTAGCGGAGCACCAGGTTTTGGAGGGCCGCTTCGGCGGCGTCCTCGTCGCCGAGGGCCGGCCGGTCGGGCGCGGTGAGGTAGGAGACCTTCTCGTTGAACACCCACGGCCCGCCGAGCGGGACGCGCAGCAGCGGCGCGTACTGGCGGATGCCCGGCCAGGCGGCCTTCGCGGTCTCCGGATCGAGCCGTTCGGCGAGCCATGCCTCGCATTCGCGGGCGGTGCGGACTTCGGCGGTGAAGTCGAGGAGGTCGGCCGAGAGCGCGGCGGCCTCGGCGGCGGGGAGGCCCGCTTCGGCGATCCGCCCGCCGAGGCGCGAGGCGTACAGGGACGGCTCGGTGGCCTCCCGGAACGGCCGGTACTCGTCGGCCGCGACCGCGTGCAGGGTCATGCGGACCGGGTTGCCGCGCACCAGTTCGTACGAGGTGAACGCGGCGTCGAGGTCGGCCGCGTCGAAGCCCGCGACGCGGTTCCACAGCCCGATGTAGGGCGAGGCGGGCGACTGGGCCTGGACGGCGACGGCCGAGCGCACGGCGGCGACCACGTCGCCGGGCTTGCGCTCCAGCAGGGACTGGCGGTCGAGGGTGGCGCGGTTGAGGTGGGCGGCGGTGAGCTGCATGGGATCAGCGTCGCAGGTGCCCGGCGAAGGACGTCGGGCGCGTGCCGCCGTTTGCGCCGGGCGAGGGCGCGCCGGGACCGGGTCCTGCCCGGTCCGGCCCCGGCGCCTCCGCGGGGATCAGGCCTTCTGGAGGTAGGCGATGCAGGAGTCGAGGAGCATCTGGCTGCCTTCTTTGGCCATGTCGTGCTCCTCTTTCGTGGAGCAGGTCTGCGAGATGGTGAGGCGGGTGCGGTCGTCGCCGAGGTCGACCAGGTCGAGCCGCATGACTTCTTCCCCGCCGGGGACGTCCATGCCCATGAGGAGCAGTTCGTGCTCGACGACCTCGATGTACCGGCCGGTGATCGGGAACTCCTGGCCGTCGGGGGTAACGACGGTGCCGGTGTACCGGCCGTTCGGGGTCGGGTCGATCGAGACCGAGCCGGGCTTGGAGTAGCTCCAGGCCTCGTAGGGCTTCTCCTCGGTCCAGGCGGCCCAGACGGCGGCGATGGGGGCGTCGGCTTCGGCGGTGAGCGTGTAGGTGTGGCCTTCGGCGGTCATCGGAATCTCCTCGGTTCGTGCGTTTCGGTGTATGCCCGTGTAGACGACGGCCCTTCGGCGGATTCATCGCGGAGGCGAAAGGAATTCTCGGGTCCGCCGCGGTGGAGGCCGTCTGGGAGAATTCGGGGATGGACGTCGAGATCGAAGTCGCGGGCGCCGATGACCCCCGGGGCGAGCTGGAATCGTTGCTGCAGTGGCTGAACCGGGAGCCCGAGTACCGGGGCCGGGTCGAGTTCGCGCCCGCGGAGATCGGGGAAGGCGAGCTGGGGGCGCTGCAGGAGATCCTGCTCGCGGCGATCGCGGCCGGGGGCCTCGATGCGCTGGGGCAGACGATCGGCACCTGGCTCCAGGTCCGCCGGCCGGAGATCACGGTCAAGCTCCGCGCCGACGGCACGGTGAGGGAAGTGAGCGCGAGCGGCCCGGCCGCGAAGCTGGTCGCCGAGCACCTGTTCGGGGGCGACGGACCGAAGCGGATCGGCGAGTAGCCGATGCAGCTCCCGGACGGCGCGAACTCCCGCGCGCTCCTCATCGGGACGGCCGCGTACGAGCACCTTCCCGGTGTTCCCGCGAGCCGGAACAACCTGCCGGCGCTCGCGAACGCGCTCGAACGGCACACGGGTCTGCCGCGCGAGCACTGCACTCAGCTGCTCGACGCCCGCGACCTCGCCACGGTCGGCCGCGAGGTCGAAGCCGCGGTCGAGGGCGCGACCGACCTGCTCCTCATCTACTACAGCGGGCACGGTCTCGTCGCCTCGGACGGCCTCCTGCACCTGGCGCTGCCGCAGACCTCGCAGCAGTCCGTCGATTGGAGCGGCATCCCGTTCAAGCTGCTGCACCACGCGATCCAGGTGTCAAGGGCGCGAACCAAAGTGCTCATCCTGGACTGCTGCTTCTCCGGGAGGGCGACGCAGCTGCTGGGCGCCGAGGAGGGCAACATCCTCGGCCAGATCACCGCGAACGGGGCGTACACCCTCACCTCGTCCCCCGCCAACTCGCCGTCGTACGCGTTCGACGGCGACGGCCACACCGCGTTCACCGGCGCACTGCTGAACCTGCTCGACAACGGCATTCCCAGCGCGGGCTCACTGCTGACCCTCAAGGATCTCTACCTCGGTCTGCTGCACCACGCCCAGGCGCACGGACTGCCCGAGCCGCAACGTCTGGGTACGCACACCGCGGACATGCTGCCGCTGGCCGCGAACCGCGGATTCGCCGCACTCACGCTCGCCGAGGACGACCGCGTCAAGGAGCTGGCCGCGCAGATGGCCGCCATCGAGCAGCTCATTGAAGCCAACGCGAAGAAGATCGAAGCCACCGAGAAGGAACTGGCTTCGAAGCAAGCGGAACTGGCCGCGATGCTGAACTCCCCGACGCCGTCGGTCAGTCTGCTGACCGCCCGCGACATCGAGCACGTCCGGTTCAGGACCGTACGGTTCATCCAAGGCTACGACCGGGATCAAGTGGACGAGTTCCTCGGCAAGGTGGCGCTCGCTCTCGACGATCCCGAGGACGGTCCGCAGCGCATGCGTGCCGTGGATGTCCTGGGCGCCCGTTTCAGTCTCAGGGGCACGCGAATGCGGGAGGGGTACGACATCGACGAGGTGACCTCGTTCCTCGACCGCGTCCAGCTCGAATTCGAACGCCGCGAAGGACTCGGCACCGCGCAGGGCGGACCGTACTGAGGTGCCCGGTCGCCGGGAAGGCGATGGCGTCCGGCGTGGGACCGGCGTAGGTTCGACCGCGATCGTTTCGGAGAGCGGGAGTTGAGGTTCGGAAATGGGAAAGACGTATGACGCCATCGACGGCCGCCTGCGGGAGTTCATCGAGGCGCAGCCGGTGTTCTTCGTGGCGACCGCGCCGCTCGCAGAGGACGGCCATGTCAACCTCTCTCCCAAGGGCCACAACGGATCGCTGCGGGTGCTCGATGAGCGGACCGTCGCATACCTGGACTTCGGCGGGTCCGGCGCCGAGACCCACGTGCACCTGCGCGAGAACGGCCGGATCACCCTCATGTGGTGCGCGTTCACCGGGCCGCCGAACATCGTGCGGGTCCACGGCACCGGGGAGCCGGTCTACCGGGACGACCCGCGGTTCGAGGAGCTGATCCCGCTGTTCGCGGAGGCGGACGGGCCCGGCGTCCGCGCGATCATCATCGTGCGCGCCAAGCGCATCGGCGACACATGCGGCTTCGCGGTGCCGCGGATGGAGTACCAGGAGGAGCGGCCGCTGCTGCGCCAGTTCCTCGGGCGCAAGAGCGACGACGAATTCGCCGAGTACTGCGAATCCAAGGAGTACAACGTGAAGAGCATCGACGGGCTGCCGGCGCTGCCGTTGCCGCTGCCGCCGCGCAAGAGCTGAAGACGACGAAGGACCGCACCGAAGCCGGTGCGGCCCTTTGCCATCGTTGCTAGCCGACGACCGCGTCCAGGTCGATCGCGTCCTTCGCGGCGTCCGTGCGGGCGGTGCGCTCCTCCGGCGGGGTGGCCTGCGGGTCGAGCAGGGCCAGCGCCTGGTTGACCTCGACGAAGGGGCGCATGCGGCGCTCGTAGCGGGCGAAGGCGAGCTCGTGGTCGTCGGTGCGGCCGAGTTCGAGGGCGAGGACGTAGGCGCCGACCATGGCGAGGCTGGTGCCCTGGCCGGAGAGGGGCGCGGCGCAGTGGGCGGCGTCGCCGAGAAGGGTCACGCGCCCTTCGGACCAGGTGTCCATTTTGATCTGTGCCATGGCGTCGAAGTAGAAGTGCTCGGCCTTCCACATGCGCTCGATGAAGCCGGGCACCTCCCAGCCGAAGCCGGTGAGGCGGTCGGCGACGAGCTGCTTCTGCGCGTTGACGTCCCGGTGGTCGTAGTCGATCGGCTCGGGCGCGGCGAAGCCGAGGTAGATGCGCAGTTCGGCGTTGTCGCGGACGGTCATGACCGCGCCGCCGTCGGTGCCGTTGTTGAACCAGGTCTGCCAGTGGTCGAGGCCGAGGTAGTTCTCCTCGGTGAAGACCGAGAGGTAGGTGCCGAGGTGGTGGCTGTACCGGGCCTCGGGGCCGAAGACGAGTCCGCGGGTGTTGGAGTGGAGGCCGTCGGCGCCGACGACGAGGTCGAAGCGGCGCGGGGCGGCTTGCTCGAATTCGACCGTGACGCCGTCGGCCGCTTGGTGGATCGCGGTGATCGAGTCGCCGTAGAGGTATTCGACGCCGTCGATCTCGGCGTGGACGAGGTCGACGAGGTCTTCGCGGAGGATCTCGATGTCGTCGGAGGCGAGGCCGCCGGAGGAGAGCGCGAACTCCTCGGAGCGGAAGATCTCGTTGCCTTCGGGGTCGACCATGCTCATGCCGTTGGAGCGGTTGGCGAGTGCGCGGGCCTTGGTCTCGAGTCCCATGCGGCGAAGGACGTGGAGGGCGGCGCCGCGGACGTCGATGGCCTGGCCGCCGCGGCGCAGGTGCGGGGCGCGCTCGACGACGACGGGGGTCATGCCCTGCTCGCGGAGCCAGTAGGCGAGGGTGGTGCCGGCGATGCTGGAACCGGAGATGAGGACGGTGGCGTTCATGGGGTTTCCTCCGAATACGTTGTATCTGCTGCCTGGGACCAACTTAGGAAACTCGGCCCTGACCTGCAAATACGCCCTCGAACTGCCCTAGTACAGGCGGGCGTCGGCGGGCGGGCCGAGGCTAGGATCTGTCGTAGTACAGACCGAGGGAGGGGCCGCTGTGCCTGAGCCGACCGAGCCGCCGTACGTCCGCATCGCCGCGGAGCTGAGCAGGCGCATCACCGACCGGGAGCTGGCTCCCGGGGACAAGGTGCCGTCTACGCGGCAGGTCGCCCGAGAATTCAGTGTGGCGCTCGCCACGGCGACGAAGGCGTTGGACGTGCTGCGCGCCGAGGGCCTGGTGATCACGCGGCCGCGCTCGGGCACGGTGGTCGCGCCGCGGCGCGGGGGCAGGGCCGGGGAGCCGGCCGCGGAGCTCACCCGGGAGCGGGTCCTGACCGAGGCGATCGCGATGGCGGATGCCGAAGGGCTGGAGTCGGTCTCGATGCGGGCGGTGGCGGGCCGGTGCGGGGTCGCGCCGATGTCGCTGTACCGGCATGTCGAGGACAAGCAGTCCCTGCTGCTGCTCATGGCCGACGGCGTCTACGGCTCGGCCGAGTTCGAAGTGGATGCCACCGCGCCTTGGCGGTCGCAAGTGGAGTCCATCGCGCGGCGGCTGTGGCGGCTGCACCGCGCGCACCCGTGGCTCGGCGGTATCAGCCCGCTCACCCGGCCGCTGCCGCTGCGGAACCTGGTCGCCATGGGCGACAAGCTCCTCGGGGCGCTCGAGGCGCTGGACCTGCCGCCGCTGCTGCACTTCAACGTGCACGTGCTCATCTACAGCCACGTGGTGAGCCTGGCCTCGACCATCGACCACGAGGACGCGGCGGTCTCGGAGACCGGGCTGAGTGCCGACGAGTGGACCGACCTCCAGTGGATCCAGCGCACCGTCGACGAGCAGTTCATGGCGGAGCTGCCGCATTTCTCGCGGCTCTTCGGGAGGCTCGGCGCGATGGCCGACGGCTACGACATGGACCTCGACGACCTCTTCGAGCTCGGCCTGGGACTCATCCTCGACGGGGTCGAAGCCCTCGCGCAACGCACGGCGGGCAGGTCGGAGTTATATAGGAGGACCACACCCGAACCACCCCAGGAGCACCCATGTCAGACCTGCACGTCGTTCTCGGCGCCACCGGCGCCATCGGCAAGGCCGTCACCGCCGAGCTCACCGCGCGCGGCCGCGAGGTGCGCGCCGTGAGCCGCAATGCCGAAGGCCCGCAAGGCTTCCGCGCGGACATCACCACCGCCGAGGGCGCCGTCGCGGCCTGCGCGGGCGCGGCGGTCGTGTACCAGTGCGCGCAGCCGCCGTACGCCGAGTGGGCCTCGGAGTTCGTGGGCCTCACCGACACCCTCCTCACCGGCGTCGAGAAGGCCGGGGCGCGGCTCGTCATGGCCGACAACCTGTACATGTACGGCCCGGTCGACGCACCCTTGACCGAAGACCTGCCGTATGCGGCCGACTTCCCGAAGGGCCGCGCCCGCGCGCGGGTCGCGGAGATGATCCTCAACGCCCACAAGGAGGGCCGCGTCCGCGCGAGCCTCGGCCGCGCCTCCGACTACTTCGGACCCGGCGGTGTCAACACCGTCCTCGGACCCCAGATCTTCGCCGCCGCCGCGGCCGGGAGGACCGCCCGCTGGGTCGGCGAGCCCGACGAGCCGCACACCGTCGCCTACCTCCCCGACCTCGCCGCCGGGCTCGTCGCCCTGGGCGAGAACCCGAAGGCCGACGGGTACGCGTGGCACCTGCCCGCCGGGCCGCCCGTCACCGGCGACGAGTTCCTCGCGCTCGTCTGGAAAGCCGCCGGCGGCAGGCCCAAGAGCGCCTCGATCGGGCGCGGCGCGCAGCGGCTCATCGGCCTGTTCAACCCGGTCGTCAAGGAACTCGGCGAGACCTGGTACCAGCGCGACCGCCCCTGGGTCGCCGACGACACCGCCTTCCGCGCCGCCTTCCCCGACCAGGTCGAGGTCACGCCGCACGAGGAGGCCGTCGCCGCGACCCTCGACTGGTTCAAGCAGCGGGCCTGATTCCCCCGAAACCCCCCAGACCGCTCGAATCCCTCCGTAGACTGCGCAGACTCACCGTCTGCATTGGAGGCGTCAATGACGCAGGACTACGGGCCGGGCGCGCCGGTAAACGTGCCCCGCGAGATGAACGGCCTGGCGATCGCGTCCTTCGTGCTCGCGATCGTCGGGTTCTGCTCGCCGCTGGGCATCCTCGCGCTCATCCTCGGGTACGTCGCGAAAGGCCAGATCAAGTCGCGCAACAACTCCGGCAATGGCCTCGCCACCGCCGCGATCGTGCTCGGCTGGATCACGCTGCTCGCGCTCGCCGCCTTCGTCGTCGCCCTCGTGCTCGGCGGTTGGGACACCTGGATGGACCGCTGGGACGAGTACAAGCGGGACAACTACTAGAGCGCGACACGCGGGGAACCGGAGCTTCCACCTTGCAGACCACTTCCACCATCGCACTGACCACCACCGCACTGCTCACCACCGCGCTCGCATGGGCGCCGCCCGCGGCCGCTGCCGAGACGCCGGCCTACCGGGCCGACCAGATCGCCCAGCGCGAGACCGCCGACCTCGACCTCGCCCCCGGGCGGCCGCAGACGATCACGCACGCCGAGGCGGCCTTCATGAAGATCCGCTTCGACGAAGTCGCCCTCGGGTCGCGCGACACGCTCACCGTCGCGAGCGCCGACGGCGGCGAATCCTATGAGTACGGCGCCGCCGACGTAAGGGACGGCGGCCTGTGGTCGCTCTCGGTCGAAGGCGACAGCGCCGCCGTGACGCTCCACGACGCCGCGGACGGCACGACCGCGGCCGCGCACGTCGCCGAGTACTCCCGGGGCCTCACCGCGTCGGAGCTCGCGAGCCGCCCGAGCGCGGTCCCGACCGAGAGCATCTGCGGACAGGACGACACGCGGAACGCCGTGTGCTACCGGGACTACGACCCGTTCGCGTACGGCGCGAGCCGGTCGGTCGCGCGCATCATCGTCGACGGCGAGTCGTTCTGCACCGCCTGGATCGCCGGGGACGACCGGCTGCTCACCAACAACCACTGCCTCGAGAAGAGCGCCGACGCGCGCGACACCGAGGTGCAGTTCGGGTACGAGTGCGTCAGGTGCGCGGGCGGGCGGACCCGCGCGCCGCTCAAGGTGAGCGGCGCGAAGGTCCTGGCCACCGACTACACGCTCGACTTCACGCTGTTCACCGTGGCCGAACCGGAGCGGATCGCGCACCTGCCCGCACTGGAGCTCAGCACCGAACCCGTGAGCCTGCACGAGAAGATCTTCATCCCGGGGCACCCGGGCGGGCTCCCGCTGCGCATCGCCTCGGCGAGCTCCTCCGAGCCCCCCGGGCTCGGCGCGCGGTGCCTGGTCGGCGACGAGCGGCGGCGCGGGCGCGGCATCGGGACCGACTTCGCGTACCTGTGCGACACCGAGGGCGGCTCGTCGGGGTCGCCGGTGGTCAGCCGCGACACCGGCCGGGTGGTGGGCCTCCACCACTTCGGAGGGTGCCCGAACCAGGCCGTGCGGATGGACCTGGTGTACCCGCGGATCGCACCGTACCTGAACTGATGGGAGCGTCACGTGAGCGAGGCGGCGACCGAGGAGAGCGCGGAGGAGACCGCGCCGGAACGGGACCGCGGCGGCGTGCTGCGCGCGGTCCGGTGGGTCGTCGCCGTGCTCGCGTGCGCGCTCGCGGTCGTGGCCGTCACCGGCTCGGTGGCGGCCTACTACACGAAGCTCGAACTGCTCGACACGGACCAGTTCACCGAGCGGACAGCGGTGATCGCCGAGGACGAGCAGGTCCAGGCCGGGATCGCCGCGCTCACGACGCGTGAGATCGAACAGGCGCTCGACGTGCAGGCGATCGCGGCGGAGGCGAACGCGTGGATCGGGAGCGAGACCGCGCCCGCGCTCGTGGAGTCGCTGGTGGCCTCCGCGGTCGAGACCATGCAGGGCTACATCGAGAACGAAGTGAACGCGTTCGTCGCGAGCCCGCAGTTCCTCGAGGTGTGGGACGCGGCCGTGCGGGAGGCGCACAGTTCGCTCGTCTCGGCGCTCCAGGGCGACAACGCCGGTGCGATTCAGGCCGACGGGAACACACTCACGCTTGACCTGGGGAAGGTCGTGGCGGTCGTCAAGGAGCGCATGGTCGAGAACGATGTGGCGCTGGCCGAGAACATCCCGGCCGTGGAGGCCGACTACGTGCTGCTCGACTCCGAGCAGGTGCCGGAGCTGCGGCAGCAGGTGGACCAGCTCGAGTGGGCGGAGCGGTGGCTGCCGTGGATCGCCGCGGCGCTCTTGGTGATCGCGTTCGTGCTCATGCCCCGGCGGTGGGTCGGGGCGCTCATCGTCGGCGTCCTCGGCGCGATCCTGGCGGGCGCGGCGCTGTGGGCGCTCGCGAAGGGCCGCGACGTGTTCGTCGAGAACGCGGGTGACGCGGCGTTCGCGCCGGTCACGTACGACGCGTTCACGAGCGGCCTGCGGTCGACGTACACGCTCATGCTGTGGATCGGGATCATCGTCGCGATCATCGCGGCAGGGGCGCTGCTGATGCGCCGCAGGCGATCGGAGACGTAGCGGCCGTCCCC
This sequence comes from Glycomyces niveus, assembly GCF_017592475.1. Classification (GTDB taxonomy): domain Bacteria; phylum Actinomycetota; class Actinomycetes; order Mycobacteriales; family Micromonosporaceae; genus Glycomyces; species Glycomyces niveus. The sequence continues at coordinate 146,757 of NZ_JAGFNP010000012.1, forward strand.
CTCGCGTCGCAGGACGAGGAGGACGGCCGGGGAGAGTGCTACGGGGTGGGGCTGCACTTCGGAGTGATGCCGAAGTTATAGCCCTTCTCGATCAGCTGCGGCAGCGCGATCTCCAGCGCCGCGACGGTCTGCGAGCGGTCGCCGCCGCCGTCGTGCATCAGGACCACGTCACCCGGGGTGGCCCCGAGCAGGACGTTCACGATCGCATCGACGCCCGGGCGGGCCCAGTCGCGGGTGTCCTCGTTCCACATCTGCCGCTTGAGGCCGGCGGCGGTGGTCGCGGCGTCGACGGTGCTGTTGTAGGCGCCGTACGGCGGGCGGAAGCAGTTGACCTCGGCGCCGTGGCTTTCGAGCAGGGTCTGGGAGCGGCCGATCTGCGAGTCCATCTGCGCGCGGGTCAGCGTGGTCATGTCCGGGTGGTCCCAGGTGTGGTTGCCGAGCGCGTGGCCGGCGTCGAGGACGGCTTGGACGCGCGCGGGGTCGCGCTGGGCGTTCTGGCCGATCATGAAGAACGTGGCCTTGGCGTTGTTGGCGGCCAGGACCTCGAGGATCTGGTCGGTGTTGGCGCCGCCGGGGCCGTCGTCGAAGGTGAGGAAGATGGTGCCGTTCCAGGGGTCGTCCGCCTGAACCGTCTCCTGGACGGTTTCCTGGGCGTTCGCCGGGGTGACGACGAGGAGGGAGCCGATGATCGCCGCGGCGGCGGTCACGATGAGACGAAGATGTTTCATCCGCACATCGTGGCCCGAGATCCCTTGTGGCGCAACGAGGGTGTTATCACCTCATTCCCGGGCAACCAGACGGCGGTCCCGCGGCGTATCAGCCCCCGGGGAGCTCCCCGCCCCGCTCGGCCGCGGCGGCCACGGCCGCCCGGATCGCCTCGTCCACATTCGACGTGTCGAGCGATTCGAGCGCGGCCTCGGTGGTGCCGCCGGGCGTGGCGATCCGCTCCAGGAGCGCGGCGGGCGGCTCGTCCGAGTCCTGCAGGTGCAGGCACGCGCCGAGGAGCATCTGGTCGACCAGGACGCGGGCGGCGTCGGCGTCCATGCCGCCGTCGACGGCCGCGCCCGTCATCGCGTCCGCGAGGTAGTAGAGGAACGCCGGACCCGAACCGGCAACGGCCGTAATGAGATCCATCATGGACTCTTCGGCGGTCACGGTGACGCCGATGCGGTCGAACAGGTCCTCGATCTCGGTCAGGTCGGCGCCCTCGGTCGCGGCCAGCGCGGTGGCGGCGCGGCGGGCGCGGGCGGCGATGTTGGTCATGGCGCGGACGGCGGTGATGCCCTTGGGAAGGCGTTCGGTGAGCTTGGCGAGGGGGACGCCGGCGGCGAGCGAGACGACGACCGCGTCCGGTTCGAGGTGGGGGCCGATCGCGGCGAGGAGGGGCCCGACGGCGACGGGCGGGACGGCGACGATGACGACGTCGGCTTCGGCGACGGCGCTCTGGTTGTCGGTGCCGACTTCGACGCCGTAGGTCTCGGCGAGCTGTGCGGCGCGCTCGGCGGGCAGTGCGGTGGCCCAGATCTGGGCGGGGGGTAGGCCGGAGTCGATGAGCCCTGCGAGGACGGCCTCGCCGAGTTGGCCGACGCCGAGCAGCGCGATGTCCATGTCCTCACCTCCGTGTCAGCGCCCCACAGCCCGAAATCTACGGGCCGGGCCTTCAGGCTTCCGGCTTTCGGGGGAAATGCCGGTTATGTACGTACTGTCAGGCGCGCGCGCACGCGTCGCGCATCGCCTTCACGAACCGGTCCGTGGCGCGCGACTGCAGGATTCGGGCGACGGGCTCCCCGAGCCGCGTGCGGGTGGCGCCGGGGTAGGTGACCTTAGACGCCATGTCAGTTTCTCTCCGGGTTGAGGACCTGGAAGAGCAGGTGGTCCTGCCACTTCCCGGCGATCTTGAGGTAGGCGGGGGCCATGCCGATCGGCTCGAAGCCGTTGCGCTCCAGGACTTTCTGGGAGGCCTTGTTGTCGATGAGGGTCTCGGCCTGGATGCGGGAGAGGCCGAGTCCGCGGAAGGCCGCGTCCTTCGCGAGGCGCACGGCCTCGGTCGCGACGCCGCGCCCGGCCGCGGACTCGGCGACCCAGTAGCCGGTGCTGCACGAGCGGAAGTAAGGGCCGCGCACGATCGAATTGAGGAAGATCTGTCCCACGAGCCGGCCGTCGTCCGCGATCGCGTAGGTGAGGCCGGTCCCCGCCTCGGCGCGGGCGAACGCGGCCTCGATCTCCCCGCGCACGCCTTCGGCGGTGAACGCGGCCTCGCCCCGGTCGGGCTCCCAGGGCGCGAGGTAGTCGCGGCCTTCGCGACGCAGCGCGGCGATGGCCTCGGCGTCGTCCAGCGCGATGGGGCGGATGGTGATCATGCCTTGATTCTGCACGTTCGCGGTTCGGACGGGGGTACGGGTTGCGGACATCGACCACCCCCGATGGGAGCGTGGTTGCGGCATACTGTTCAGCATCCTTCCCGGACCGCCCTCCGACGACACTCCACAGCGACACGGCAACGGAGCCACCAGTGGCCGCACCAGAACCCGACCGGAACGATACGACCGAGGCAACTGAAGACGGGACGTCCGCGCCGCCCGCAGCGGGGCCGGACGCGAAGGCCGTGCCTCCGCAGGCGGTGTACCTGGGCGGGGCGGCGATGACCATCGGCGGCCTGCTGGGGGCGCTGATCCAGCTGCTCATCGGCGCGGTGCCGCAGCCGTGGAGCACCGTGCTGATCGCCGTCGGGATCGTCATCATCATCGTCCAGCTGCTGTGGAGCCTCGTGCCGGTCAAGGACGGCAGGCGAACCGCGAGGTCCACCGGCTTCGTCGTGATCGCCGTGGCGGTCGCCTGCGCCTTCCTCCTCGGCTTCATCCTGCACCCCATGGTGTTGCGCTTCTACCAGCAGTTCGGTTCCTGCGGGGACCCGGTGGAGCTCACCGTCCTCGTCCCCGAGGACGGGGCCGCCTGGTTCCAGGAGTCGATCACCGATTTCAACCGCGAGTACGGCGAGGGCGACTGCCGCGCGGCGAACGTGACCGCCTACAGCGCGCCGTGGCCCGAGGCCGAGAAGGCGATGGCCCAGGGCTGGCAGCCGCCGCCGGACGGCGAGGAGGACCGGCCCTTCGAGGCGATGCGCGATGTCGGGCCCCGGCCCCACTTCTGGATCGCCGAGTCCCAGACCCAGGTCGAGCTCGCGGACGAGCTGCTGGGCGACCCCGCCTCGGGCGTCAACTACGAGGTCTTCGAGCCCAAGGACGCCGAGCCGATCGGCCGCACGCCGCTCGTCCTGGCCGTCCCGGAGGCCGTCTTCGACACGCAGGGGTTCAACGAGAAGTCCCAGACGACCGACCGGCCGCTGCACGAGCTCATCAACGAACTCGACGACGCGTACGGCACCCCGGTGCTCAGGTCCGACCCGGCCGTTTCCACCACCGGGCTGCTGTTCTTCCGCGCGCTCGACGACCACGGCTCGGCCGCCCTCGCCGAGAGCCGGCTCGCCGACGCCGCCGCGTCGACCGGGATCGCCTTGTCCCCCAGTGACACCGGTCTGCTGTGCGAGGTCGCGCGCTCCCAAGGCGCGATCCCGTACGCGGCGGTGCTCACCACCGAGATGGCGCTGGCGCACTACAACACCGGCAAGGCCCTCGGCGACGACTGCCCGGGCGCCGACGACACGCGGTCGGGACTCGTGCCGGTCTACAGCACCGGACTGGGCTCGCTCGACTACCGGGGCGTCCGCCTCGACTGGACCGGCGACCCCTGGGACGAGCAGCGGACGGCGGTGGCCGACGACCTGCAGTCCTGGCTCGCGGGCGAGAGCGGCGGGTCGAACCCGGAGGCCCTGGGCATGCGCAGCGAGGACTACGAGCGCGACGCGCTGGCCGGCGACTACCGCTTCGATACCGCCTTCGACGCCGAGTCCGATCCGCTCAGCGCGGCCGAGTTCGACGCGTTGCAGGCGGACTACGGCCGCAGCCGCCTGCCGACGACCGTGCTGCTCGCCGTGGACCGCTCGGGGTCGATGAACGAAGAGGTGGGCGGCGGCCGGACCCGCTTCGAACTCGCGACCGACGGCGTGGTCACCGCTCTGGACTACCTCGGCGTGAACCCGCAGGACCAGGCGGCACTGTGGACGTTCCCGGTCTCGGGGTCCGGTTCGCACGAACCGGTGTTCGACATGACCGCCGACCCGCCCGAGGATGTGGCCGAGCGCTTGCGGGCCGCGCCGACGAGCGAGGGCGTCGACCTCCACCAGACCGTGGTCGACGGCATCGCCGAGCTCGACGCCGCCGGTCTGGACGACGGCTCGAACGCGATGGTGGTCATCACCGACGGCGCCGACACCGACCGCTCCGGGACCACCGCGGGCGAAGTGCGGCAGCGGCTCGCCGAGTCCCAGGCGCAGCTGTACCTGATCGCGGTCGGCGACGCCGCCTGCCGGTCGGCGACCTTCGCCGCGCTCGACGAGGACCCCCGGGTCACCTGCCTCGAAGCCGAGGAGGAGCAGATCTCGGCGACCTTCGACGGCCTGTTCAACCAGTTGTGGAGCGGACGATGACCAGGCGGCGGTTCTGGCCGAAGCTCTCCCGGCGGACGCTCCTCGAAGCGGTCGGAGGCGTGGCGGCCGCGGGCGCGGTCGGCGGCGCCTACTGGCTCGGCGGCCGAGAGCCCGACCGGGACTGGGAAGACCTCGACGGGAAGCCGCTGCAGCTGCTCGCCGCCCGCGACGCCACGGCGAACGGCCAGCGCCGGCTCCTCATCGACCAGTGGAACGCCTGGCATCCCGCGCATCCCGTCGAGATGCGGGAGCTGCCGGCGACCGCCGACCTGCAGTACACCGCGATCCACGCGGCGCTGCAGGCCGAGGACCCGGACGTCGACGTGGTGGACCTCGACGTCCCCTGGGTGGCCGAGTTCGCGGCGGCGGGCCGCCTCGAACCGCTCGACGGGATCGACACCGGCGCTTTCCTGGAGCGGCCCGTGGAGGCCGGGCGGTTCGAGGGCGAGCTGTACGCGCTGCCGTTCAACACGAACGTGGGCATGCTCTACTACCGCAAACGGCTCGACTCCAAATCGGACTCCGACTTCCGGAGCGGCGCCCTGACCGAGCTGGAGGCCCGGTCGATCCGGACCTGGCCTGACCTGCGGCAGACCATCGGTTCGATCCTCAAGGAGGACAACGGCTTCTCCGGAGGCATCGCGATGCAGCTCGCCCCGTACGAGGGGTTCACGGTGAACGTGTGGGAGTACCTGCTGGCCAACGGGGTCGACGTCGCCGAGGACACCGGCATGATCGACTTCGGCCCGCGGTCCGAGGCGGTCGGCCTGCTCGGGCACTTCTGGGACGACCTGTGGGAGCCGGTGGCGCCGGGCAAGCACACGGTGCTGCAGGCCGCGGTGCAGCACAACGAGGACGAGTCGCTGGCCGCGTTCCAGGCGGGCTCGACCCCGTTCCTGCGGCACTGGCCGCAGGCGATCCGGACGCTGGAGCAGTGCGAGGCGTTCGCGGCCGCCCCCGCCGTCGACGTGCCGTTCGAGGTCGGCGTGGTGCCCATGCCCGGCGGGGTGCTGGGCGGCGGGAGCCTCGCGGTGAGCGCGTACTCGAAGCGCAAGCACGTCTCCCGGGCGCTGATCGAGTTCCTCACCGGCCCGACGAGCCAGCAGCTGCTGTTCGAGCGCGGCGGCTTCGCCGCGGCGCGGCCCGAACCGTACTTCGACGCCATGGCGCAGGTGGCGAACGAGGTGGAGGACGGCGGCTGCGAAGCGGTCGGCGGTCCGCGGCGTGAGGCAGAGGCGATGCACGAGGCGCTGACCGGCGAGGGGACCGGCCAACGGCCCGAAGTGGACCGGTACACGCAGTTCAGCTACGCGTTCCGCGACGAGCTGCACGGCAGGCTCGCTGACGGCGACGCCCCCGATTTCGGCGGCCTCGCCGAACGGCTCGAAAGGGCCATCGAGGGGAAGTGAGTCAGGCCCGCAGATCCAAGACGTGCCAATCCAGGACCCGGCCGTCGGGTTCGCTGCGGCGCTGGAGGAACGTGAAGCCCGCGCGGGCGGCTACCGCCGCTGAGCGGGTGTTCTCGGGTTCGCAGCGGATGACCGCCTCGGTGCAGCCGATCGTGGCCGCGTAGCCGCAGGCGAGGCGCACCGCGCGGGTGGCGAGGCCCCGGCCGCGCCAAGGCGGGTAGAGGCCGTAGGCGAGATTGGCCTGGCCGTCGCGCAGGTAGTAGAGGCCGGTCTGGACGTCGAGGGTGCCGGCGAGGGGCAGGTCGGGGAGGACGCGGATGCCGAAGTTGTGGAAGGGCCCTCCCGCGCGCCACCAGCGGGCGCAGCAGTCGAGGTAGTCGCGCAGGCCCTCGGGGGTGGAGGGGTCGCCGCTGAGCCAGCGCACCATCTCCTCGTCCTCCCCCGCGTAATGCGCCTCGAAGTCGGCGGGCCCGAGCGGGAGGAGCGTGACCGTGCCGTCGGTGAGCTCCGTGTGCATGCACCCAGCGTCGCGCAGTCCGCGTCCTCCCGCAACGGATTCAGCGGGCGCGGCGCAGCGCCCACCAGCCGAGGATGACGACGAGGAGGACCGCGGCGGTGTTGTGCCCGTACTTCGCGACCGGGTCCACGTCGCCGAGCGGCACCGCCAGGAAGCCGGTGACGGCCTGCGAGAGCAGCGCGCCGACCGCGAGCGCGGTGACCTGGCGGCGGCCCCACGCGGTCGAGCGCGCGAAGTACGCGATGCCGAAGCCCGAGGCGCACAGCAGGGCCAGGGAGAGGGCGACCCATGCCCAGGTCTCGTACATGCCGAACGCGAACACCACGGCCGCAGATACGGCGACGAGCGACCACAAGGGAGGGATTCGGCGCTCGACCCGGTCGACCTTCCTGCGCCCGAACAGGAACGCGCCCGCGATGAGGGCCAGTGCCACCGCGCCGGCGCCGACGAGCTGCCCGACGGAGGCGTGGTCGGTCTCGGTCTCGTAGTGCCAGTCGAGGACCATCCAGGCCCCGGCCAGGTAGAGCAGGACCGTGACGACGAGGCCGAAGGGCCGCAGCCACGGCCGGTCGGCCGACCGCGCGCCGATGCCCTCGACGAGCGCGATCGGCGCGGCGAAGCTCATCACCATGTGCCCGAATACGAACGTGAGGGTGGAGGACGCGGCGATGCCGAGCGCGGGAATCCAAGTCGGCCCGACCAGGTCCTGCCAGTAGTCGATGCCCCGGTAGTCCGTGGAGAACATCGACTGGTCGATGATCCCGGCCTGCACGACCCCGAGCGCGGCGGCGATCGCGAGGACGCCGCCCCAGCCGAGGCCGAAGCGGCGGGCGGTCTCGCGCAAGAGCAGCGCGGGGGCGCCGTACAGCGGGACGAAGACGAGCAGGCCGGCGAGGAGCGCGAGGACGTTCCCGGTGGTGTCGTCATAGCCGACCAGGCTTTCGGCCGCGATCGGCGAGAACCCGAGGAGGGCGGCCGCGAGCGCGAGCCGGACCCGGCCGACGCGCGGCGTCGCCGGAAGGGAGGTGGTGGTTGCCATGCCTTCGACGCTATGGGCGCGGGAGCGGGCGGCGCATCGGTTCTCGGTCGCGATCGGCCTGCCGAAGGCATCGCGTCACGGACGCGCGGCGCGACCGAGGGAGCGCGCGGGCTGACGAAAGTATCGGTTCGGGCGGGGAGGCTCGCCGCGCGGGCGCGGTGCGGATAGGTTCGGGCCCATGAACGGCGGACGAGAGCGGCGCGGTGCGCGCGGCCTGGCGGTGGACCTGGGCGTGCTCGCTCTCGGCGTGTTCTTCTGGATGTACATCGCCGGGGAACGCATGAACACCGAGATGCCTTCGCCGCCTTGGCTGTTCGATGTGGACATGGCCACGGGGCTGCTGGCGCTGCCAACCTTGTGGCTGCGGCGGCGCTGGCCGACGCAGGCGGCCGTGGCGCTCATCGCAGTGTCGTGGTATTCCGAGACCATCGCGTTCCCGCTGCTCGTGATGCTGTTCTCGGTGGTGGTGCGGCGGCCGCTGCGGACCGCGGCGTGGGTGTACGCGGCGTCGCTCGCGGCTTCGGCCGTCTACATGGTCCTCCGGCCCGAGGAGATGGGCCTCGCCGGTTCGATCGGCTTCGCCCTGTCCCTGCACGCGGCCGTCGCCGGATGGGGCCTGTTCGTGCGGTACCGTAGGCAGCTGGAAGCCCGTGCGGCCCAAGCGGAGCAGGACGAGCGCGAGCGGGCCCGGCAGCGGGCGCGCGACGAGCTCGCCCGGGAGCTGCACGACATGCTCGGGCACCGGCTGTCGCTGCTGAGCCTGCACGCGGGCGGCATGGAGTACCGGCCCGACGCGCCCGCCGAGGAGCTGACGCGCGCGGCGGGCGTCGTGCGGGAGCAGTCGCAGCTGGCGATGCGGGACCTGCGCGAGATCATCGCGATCCTGCGCGCCCCGATCGGCGAGCTGCCGCAGCCGACGATGGCGGACCTGCAGGCCCTCGTCGATGAGGCCCGCCCGGGGATGCGGATCGAGCTGACCGCGCACGTCGAGGGCGAGGTGCCCGAGCGGACCGGGCGCACCGCCTACCGGATCGTGCAGGAGGCGTTGACGAACGCTCGCAAGCATGCCGAGGACGCGCCGGTGGAGGTCACTGTGGAGGGACGCGTCGGCGAGGGCCTGGCGGTGACCGTGCGCAGCGGACCGGGCCGGGACGCCGGTCCCGGTTCGGGGCACGGCCTCATCGGGTTGGAGGAGCGGGCCGCGCTCGCGGGCGGGCGGCTCGAGTACGGGCCGGCGGCCGACGGCGGCTGGCGGGTGCACGCGTGGCTACCCTGGACCGCATGAGCGAGCCCGTGAAGATCCTGGTCGTGGACGACGATCCGCTGGTGCGCGCCGGACTGCGCATGATCCTCGGCGGGGCCGGGGACCTCGACGTGGTCGGCGAGGCCGGCAGCGGCGCGGACGTCCCCGGGCTCGTGGCGCGGCTGCGCCCCGACGTGGTGCTCATGGACCTGCACATGCCCGGGGTCGACGGTCTGACCGCGACCGAGCGGCTGCGGGCGGCCCCGAACGCGCCGGAAGTCCTGGTGCTCACCGCGTTCGAGGCCGACGGGCACGTGCGGCGGGCGCTGCGCGCCGGGGCGGGCGGGTTCCTGCTCAAGGACACGCCGCCCGCCGACATCGTCGCGGCCGTGCGCCGGGTCGCGGCGGGCGAGCCGGTGCTCTCGCCGGAGGTGACGCGCCGGCTCATCGGCATCGTCGCGGGCGGGGCTCCCGCGGACAAGCGCGGCGAGGCCCGGGAGCGCTTGGGCGCGTTGAACAACCGCGAGACCGAGGTCGCCGTCGAGGTCGGCCGCGGCAGCTCGAACGCGGAGATCGCGGCGGCCTTGCACCTCAGCGTCCCCACGGTGAAGACGCACGTCTCGGCCGCGCTGAGCAAGCTGGGGCTGAACAACCGCGTGCAGCTCGCGCTCCTCGTCCACGACGCCGGGCTCGCGGATTAGGGGCGGCGGAGCACGACCGCGAGGAACGACGGCCGGGCGTCGAGTTTCGCGAACGCCTCCGCGTCAATGGCCTCCAGGGCGGGGACCGGGCGCGGCTCGGTCAGCCGTTCGAGGACGAACCCCGCTTCGAGCAGTTCGCCGATGAAGCCTTCGACCGTGTTGCGCTGGAAGTGGATCGGCGGCAGGTCCTCGCCGACGTGCAGGTCGACCCAGTCGTCGGCGAAGTAGGAGCCGCCGAAGTGCTTCCAGTCGGCGGCCGGGTGCGTGGTCGAGACGAGGAAGCGCCCGCCCGGTCTGAGGACGCGGAAGACCTCGCGGAGCAGCCCGGCGCGATCGCGCAGGTGGTGGACGACGAGGGCGCTCAGCGCGAGGTCGAACGAGGCGTCGGGCGCGAAGTCGAGCGCCCGCTCCAGGTCGTGCAGCCGCAGTTCGGCCCTGTCGCCGACCTGCTCTTTCGCGTGGGCGAGGAGTTCGGCGCTGCCGTCGATGCCGACGACCTCGGCTCCGCGTTCGAGGAGCGCGGCCGCGTAATGGCCGGCGCCGCAGCCGACGTCGAGGAGCCGCTGCCCGGCGACGTCCCCGGCGAGGTCGAGCATCGCGGGCCGGTCGATGTAGGCGTTGTACGCCCCGGTCGCAGAGTGGGCGGCGAAGGCGGCGCCGAGCGCGCCGTGATAGGCGGTGTCCTGAGGCATCGGGACAGTATCCGCGGACCGGGCACGGCGGCGCCAGCGCTTTAGCACTGCGCGGCGGGTGTGACCGGCGCACATCGTCCAAGGGGCGAAAAAAGGGTTTGGGAGCGGCACGGGCGGCCGGTAGCGTTCTTCCGCGCAGCCCCCATAGCGAAGGAACCTGCAGATGGCACGTTTCACTCCCCCGCGCGACCCCGGCGGGCCGCTCGCACACCCCCGACCCGCCGTCGCCGTCATCGGCTGGCTCTTCCGCTCGCAATGGCGGATGCTCGCGATGAGCACCCTCGTCTCGTTCGCGTTCCTCGGCGGCCAGCAGTTCGTGCCCTATGTGGTCGGACGCGCGGTCGACGAAGGGCTCGTCGCGGGCGACCGCACCGCGCTCTACTGGTGGTCGGCGGGGCTCATGGCCTGCATCGCCGTCGCAACGGTCACCGGCGTGGCGAGCTTCTACTACATGATGTACACGGCCATGGACACCGACTTCCGGGTCCAGCGGCGGCTCGTGGACACGGTCGTCGCGGTCGGCTCCCGCATCAGGTCGCGGGCCGACGCGGGCGAGCTCGTGGCGATCTCCGCCGCCGACGCGCACGCGCTCAGCTCGGTGTCGATGATGTTCGGCCGCTTGGCCTCCGCACTCCTCGCGTTCATCCTCGCCCTCTCGATCCTCGCGACGCTCTCGTGGTGGTTCGTGCTCGCCGCCGGGATCGGCGTCCCGGCCATGTTCATGCTGCTGCGGCCGCTGTTCCTGCGGCTCGAGGAGCGCGGCCGCGAGTTCCGCGCCCGCATCGGCGCGCAGACCGGCATCGGCACCGACGCGGTCGCGGGCCTGCGCGTGCTGCGCGGCATCGGCGGCGAAGCGCACTTCACCGACCGGTACAAGACCGCCTCGCAGGCGTCTCGCCGCGCCGGGGTGCGGGTGCGGCGCACGGCGGCCGGGCTCGAGTTCGCGCGGCTCGCGCTGCCGGGGACGCTGCTCGTGCTCGTCCTGTGGATGGGCGCGGAGATGACCCTGAACGGCACCATCACGGCCGGCGAGTTCGTGGCGCTCTTCGGATACCTCGTGGCCCTCACGCGACCGCTCGGGTACACGATCCAGGGCGTCGACGCCCTGACGAGGGCCATCGTCGCCTCGGGCCGGTTCCAGAAGCTCCAGGACGAGCACCCCGAGCCCGAACCCGCGGACGAGACCCCTTGGCCCGCAGGCGAGACCCTGCACGACCCGGTCAGCGGCGTCACGCTCGAACCGGGCCTCATCACCGGGATCGTCACCGGGGACGGCAAGGGCGCGACCGAACTCCTCGACCGGCTCAGCGGCTACAGCGAGACCGGCGAGAGCGCCCGGATCGGCTCGATCCCCTTGGACGCCTTCGCGACCGCGACCGTGCGGCGGCACCTCCACCTCCTCGAGGCCCGCGCGCAGCTCTTCAGCGGGCCGCTGCGCGACCAACTCGACGTGGACGGGACCCGCTCGGACGCCGACATCATGCGGGCGCTGCACACCGCCTCGGCGGTCGACATCGTCGGCGTCGACCCCTCGCTTATCGAGAGCGACGAGGTGCCGGCCTCCGGGTTCGACCTCGGCACCGTCGCGGGCGAACGGGGCCGGAACTTCTCCGGCGGCGAGCGCCAGCGCCTCATCCTCGCCCGCGCGCTCCTCGTCGACCCCGAGATCCTCGTCCTCGACGACCCGGCCAGCGCGTGCGACGCCCAGACCGAGGCCCGCATAGCCGCGCGCCTCGCCCGGCACCGGGCGGGCCGGACCACCGCGATCCTCACCAACTCCCCGCAGCTGCTGGCGGTGTGCGACCGGGTCCAGTTCCTGGGGGGCGGACTCGTCTCCGGCACGCACGCGGACCTGCTGCTCCAAGCCGAGTACCGAGAGGCGGTCACCCGATGAGCCGCACGACGCTCCCCATCGCGACCCCTGCCGAGACGCGCCGGTACCTGCGCGAGCTGATCGGCCGCCACCGCGTGCGGTTCGGCCTCATCGTGGCCCTGACGATCGGCGCGGCCCTCGCGGGCATGTCGACGCCGTACATCGTGGGCCTGATGACCGACGCGTTCGCGTCCTGGGCGCGCGGCGGGGCGGACGACCCGGGCTCGGACCTGTGGTGGCAGCTGCCGCTGATCCTCGCCGCCGTGCTCGCACAGGCGGGCCTGACGTGGGCCTCCTACCGGAACCTGGCGGTGCTCTCAGAGCAGATCGTGGCCGACGTGCGCGAGGAGTTCATGGAGCGCACGCTGTCCCTCCCGCCGGGCCAGGTCGAGGCGGCCGGGACCGGCGAGCTCTTGTCCCGCACCAGTCTCGACGTGAGTCAGGTGCAGCATTCGCTGGTGCAGGCCGCGCCGCAGTTCTTCACCGGGATGATCACGGTGCTCGTGTACGTGGCGGGCGCGTTCTGGGTCTCGCCGGTGCTGGGCGCGGCGATCCTGATCGCGGTGCCGCCGATGATCCTGGTGCTGCGCTGGTACTTCAAGCGGGCGTTCAACATCTTCCACGACGTGCAGGCCGCGAAGGCCGAGCTGACCTCGGCGGTCGCCGAGACCATCGACGGTGTGAAGACGGTCGAGGCGCTCGGCTGGCAGTCGCGCCGCGTCGCGCACACCGACCGCGCGATCGACCACCTGTTCGGCGCGCAGGTGCGGTCGATGCGGTTGCGCGGCACGCTGTTCCCGGTGCTGGACTTCTCGGCGTTCCTGCCGTGCTTCACCGCGCTGCTGCTCGGCGGCGTGCTGACCGCGAACGGGTACTTGACGATCGCGCAGACGACCACGGTCGTGCTCATCATGCAGCTCGCGGTGGCCCCGGCGATCGAGATGATCCTCTCGCTCGAGTGGGTGCAGAGCGGCATGGTGTCGCTGGCGCGGCTCATCGGCGTGCGCGGCGTCGAGTCCACGGGCGGGGACGCGAAGCCGCGCCGCGAGGCGGACGAGATCATCGAGCTCAAGGGCGTGACCTTCGGTTATACGCCCGAGAAGCCGGTCCTCAAGGACGTCGACTTCGCGCTGCGGCGCGGCGAGCGGCTCGCCCTGGTCGGCCCGACCGGCGCCGGGAAGTCCACATTGGCGCGCCTGATGGCGGGCATCCACCAGCCCGACGGGGGCACCGTCCGGGTGGGCGGGGCCGAGACCGGCGAGATCGACGAGGCCCTGCTGCGGCGCTTCGTGATCCTCGCGACCCAGGAGTACCACCTCTTCAACGACACGCTGGGCTCGAACCTGCGCCTGGGCGCGCCCGGGGCGAGCGACGACCAGTTGCGGGAGGCCCTCTCGGTGGTCGGGGCCGGGGACCTAGCGGACCGCCTCGACGACGGCCTGGACACCGTGGTCGGCGGCCGGGACCACGCCCTGACACCGGCCGAGGTGCAGCAGGTCGCGCTCGCCCGCGTCATCCTCGCCGCGCCCGAGGTGATCGTCCTCGACGAGGCCACCTCGATGTTGAGCCCCAACGCCGCCAGCGACATCGAGCAGGGCCTCAACCGCATCCTCAAGGGCCGCACCGTCGTCAGCATCGCCCACCGCCTCAACACCGCGCACGACGCCGACCGCGTCGCCGTCGTCGAGCACGGCCGCATCACCGAACTCGGCTCCCACGACGAACTCCTCGAGCAGGACGGGGCCTACGCGGCCCTGTGGCGGCGCTGGCACGGCTGATCCACGGTCGGACCGGCGGGGTGCGCATTGCACACTGCTGACACCCCGACACGCTCGTACACCTGGATGAACCGATGACCCACACCGATCTCCGCCAGCGGCTCGACCAGATCCGCCGGACCCTCCGAGGCGAGGCCCGCTCGGCGGCACTGGAGCTGCACCTCGAAGCGGCCGAGGCGGCGGGCGACCGGCCGCTGGTCAACGAGACCCTCGCGACCCTCATCAACTCCTACGAGTTCTCGCCGGACGCCACGCGTCTGCTCGTGCCGTACGCGAAGTTCCTGCACAACTACGACACCGAGCCCGAGCACTTCGACGCCGAGCTCACCCGGCGCCTGTACTGGATGTTCAAGTGGGTGGTCAGCAAGATGACCGACCACCCCGACGTGCCGCTCGCCTCGATCGAAGAGGCCGTCGCGCAGATGCGCCGCCGGTACGCCGAGGCGGGCCACTCGCTCAACCCCGTGCACGAAGCCGAGTACTGGCTGTACCTCCACGTCGGCGACCGCGACCGGGCCGCGGCTGCCGCCGCGGCCATGCTCGCCGCCGAGCCCGACTCGATGAGCAACTGCGAGGCCTGCCGCTGCCACACCCTCGGCCTGATCGCGAAGGAACGCGGCGACTACGAGCAGGCCCTGGCCGACTGGGCACCGATCCTCAAGGGCGACTTGCGATGCGCCCACGAACCGCACGCGACCCTCGCCCAGTCCCTGCTGCCGCTCGCCGCGCTCGGGCGGCTCGACGAGGCCCGCGCCCACCACCTGCGCGGCTACCAGATCACCCGCGACCACGACGACATGGTCCGGATCATCGCCCGCCACATGCGGTTCTGCGCGCACACCGGCAACGAGGCCCGCGCCGTCGAGATCCTGGACGCCCACGCCCGCTGCTTCCAGCTCGGTCTCGAACCCGACGTGCGGCTGTCGTTCCTCGAAGGCGTCCAGGTCGTCAGCGGGTCGCTGCGCGTTCGAGGGCTCGGGGGCGCCGAGCTCGCCGGGCCCGACGGTCGCCGGTGGACCGCCGACGAGCTGTACTCGCACGCCGACGCCGAGCGCCGCGCGATCTGCGAACGCTTTGACCGCCGCAACGGTACCGACGCCGTCTCCCGCGCCTCCCAGCTGACCGTCGCACCCGAGCGCACGTATCCCCATGTGCCGCTGGGCCTCCGGACCCTCACCGCCGCTCCTGCACCGGTGGCTCCCGCAGCGGCCGCGCCGGCGGCCCCCGGGCCCGAGGCCCCGTCCGCCGCAGTGCTGGAGGCGGCCCTCGCCAAGGCGCGGGCGGCCAACGACGCGTTCACCGAGGACGTGATGGAGCAGTGGGAGGCCGTGGACCGCCTCGCCCAAGCGCTCGGCGCCGCACTCGAACCCGCCGACGAGGCCAACGTCCTGCTGAGCCGCGTGGACCTCAGGCAAGGCCTCGAACCGTCGCTTGCGCTCGCGGAGCGGGTGCGCGAGCGGTTCCTGGCGGCCGGACAGCCGGCCCGGGCGCTCGCCAACCTCGCCGCGACCCTGAACTGGCGGCTCCCCGAGAAGATCGAGACCCTTCCGGAGGACGCCGAACGCGTCCTGATCGAAGCGCGGGAGTACGCCGCGACCGAACCGGTCTTCGCCCTGCGGGCCCGCGCCGGGGCGTGTAGCGCGCTCCTGGGGCACTGCCAGGTCACCGGCACACCGCCCTCCCCCGGACTGCTGCAGCGGATCGAGGTGCTGGACGCCGAACTCGCGGCCATGCCCGGCGAGCGCCGGCTCGGCCTCGCGCGCGCGCAGCTCGCGTTGCGCTTGGCGGCCTTCGCGACCGAGCCCGAAGCGCGGGTGAAGGCGCTTCGCGAGGCGTTCGACCTCGCGGTCGCCGGAGGCCACCGCGAAGAGACGTTCGGTTCCGCACTCCACCTCAGCGGGGCGCTCAACTGGGCCGGCGAGCTCGAGGAGGCCATCCGGGTGGCCCAGACCGGCCTCGCCCTCGTCGAGCCCGGCGTCGAGCCCTTCCCGATCGCGGTGCTGCACCTGACCGTCACCGAGTGCGCCACCAACCTCGGCCGGCCGGAGCAGGCCGAAGTCCATGCCGTCCAGGCGGCGCACCATTACGACCAGGCCGACGAGACCGGCTGCGCGGCCGTCGCCCGCCACCTCCTCGGCCTGGCGCTGGCCGGGCAGGACCGCCACGAAGAAGCGGTCGTGATCTTCGAAGCGGCGCTCGCCGGCTTGCCCTCGATGCACGAATCCGAGCACTGGCGGCTGGTCGACTGCCGCGGCGGCCTGGCGGAGTCGTACCACCGGCTGCGGGAGGTCCGGCCCGCGCTCCGCGAAGCGCTCGAAGCGCTCAAGCTGATGGACGGCGGCCTCGAACACCGCGACCCGACCTACTTCGCGCGCATCTCCCAACTGGCCGGGCTCCTCCTCGAGCGGGTCCGCGAGCCCGAGGACGCCATCCGGAGCTACCGACGCTCCGAACAGGCCTGGCGCGAACTCGGCGCGCTCCCGACCGCGGCCAACCCCGCCCGGGCGGCGCTGTGGGTCGACCTCCGGAACGGCGTCGGCTCCGCGCCTCCCGCCACCGGAATGCAAACGCTCGCAGCCGAACTGCGCACGCACTGGCAGGACGACTCGCTCCCGCCCGGCTACCGGGAAGCCTGCCGCCACGAGCTCGCCAAGACGCTCATGCAGCACGCGATGCTCATCGGCGAGCAGGACGACCGAGGCCCGGGCACGCCCGAGGAACGTCGGACCCTCAACGAGGAGGCCCTGCGCGTCATCCTCGACGGGGAATTCGTCGAAGCGCTCGGCAGGCAGGCGGTCACGCAGCTCCTCTACTGCTTCGAAGCTCAGAGCGACAGCCCCGATGACTGGGAAGCCGCCGCCACCGAAACCGTCGCGCGGCTCGGCCTCGATGGGAACGAGACGGTGCGGCAGATGGTCACCGAACAGCTGGGCCGCATGAAAGACGAGTTCGACGAGTACGAGTCGAACGGCTCCTGAACGCCGCGGGCCGGTCGATCCGTGCGGATCGACCGGCCCTGGTGCACGGCGCGCCGGCCAGTGCGGGTCGGCGCGCCGTCGTCTACTCAGGATTCGCTGCTGTACCAGTCGGTGCAGTCCCAGCCGGTGGCGGAGTCCCAGCAGAGGGACCAGCGGAAGGTGTGGTTCTCGGGGAAGTCCTTGTTGCAGTACGTCCAGGCCTTGGCCTGGCCGAGGGTGTCGATGCATTCGCCGGAGCGGGTGCCGTCCTGGTCGTACCAGCGGAGCTTGACTCCGTAGCCGTTGGCCACGTTGTCCTTGACCCACAGGTCGTCACCGTTGGACTGGAAGCAGCCGTCGACGTTCGGGGTGTAGCGGCGGTCCGTGCAGGAACCGGTCCAGTCGGCGTCCACGGCGTAGTTGATCTCGTCGGCGGCCGAGGCCGGGGAGGCGATCCCCAGGACGGTAAGCAGGGAAAGGGAGAACACCGCCAGGACGGCGGCGATTCGCTTTCGCATCGTTGCGTTCCTTTCTTTGACTAAGGCTCCCACTCCAGTCGGCTACGGAGCGGGTTGCCGCAGACACGCTGCGCGGCAGGGGGATCCGCGTCAAACGACGTTGCCGCACTGTGAACGCTCAGAGGTATGGGAGCGGTTGCCTCAATCACAGAAGTTTTTGGTATCGATCCCACGATGGCCGGGTGGAGAACGGAGGAAGGCCGCCGAACCCATCCGATTCGGCGGCCCCGAAGCCGCGCGCCGGCTACTTCGCGGAGGGCACCTCCGTGCCGTTGACGATCACGTCGAACTCCTCGATGGTGCCGAACGGTTTTTCCGATCCGCCGACCTCGAAGAGCTGCACCGGTTCCTGCAGCCGGTACATCTGGTCCACCGGCGGGAAGGCCTCAGCGCCCGGGTCCTGGTGCTCGGTGAATTCGAGGGGCGCGGTCCGGAGGGTCACCGAGCCCTGCTCTCGGGCCCCGGGCAGGTGCTCGAACTCGAATTCGAGCACGCAGCCTTCGCCGTCCTTCTCCACGACCGGGTCGGTCGAGTCGTCGTCCGCGTGGTGCCCGCTGACGCGGACCTCGCCGAAGTCGCCTTCGAGGCCGACCTCGTTGTACATGGCTCCGCCCGCGATCATGACGTTGGCGGCGTTCGCGTCGACCAGCGCGTTGAGGTGGCCCTCAAGGGGACCGGTGGTGTAGGTCTCGCCGGTCTCGGTCGGGCTCGCCAGCGCGATGTGCGCGCCGTCGGAGTTGATCGGCACGCTCACCGGCGTCAGCCCCGCCATGGGGTTCGGCAGTCCGGCGGGGGCGTCCGGAGCGCCGTCGGGCAGAGCGTGCGCCGGCGCCGCCGCCAGCACGGCGAGCATGCCGAGCGGCACTGCGGCCGCGAACGCGCTGCGGGACAGCGAGCTGCGGGTCTTGTGGAACCTGTTGTCGTGCTTGTCGTTCACGTTGCTGTCGCTCCTTTGCCGGTCGTGGCGCAGCCACCGGTCAGCGGCCGCGAGCCGTGATTCCGCAAGGGACTATATGGGGGATGCGGCGTCTGACGTGCCGGTTCGCGCAAATCGGGATCAGTTCACCGAGCCGCGGCTCCCCTCGCCGATCGAGCCGACCTTGCCGCTGGAGCCGGCGCCCGCGGCGCCGGTCTGGAGCTTGCCGTAGTTGATGACGCCGTTGTTGACGATGGTGTTGGCGCGCTCGTCGAGCTCGCTCACATCGACGTTGTTCTCGCGCAGGTAGTCGAGGAGGGCGTCGAGGATCTGGCGTTCCAGGATCTCGATGTACTTGACGGAGTCGCGGTACTGGAAGTAGTTGTGCTCGAAGATGTCCGTGCCGAGCTCGCGCACGCCCGCGAGCGCGCCGTGGTCCCCCGCGCCGACGCCCGAGTCGCTTCGCGTCGCTCCGGAGGCGCGGCGAGCGAGCTCGCGAACGGTGTCGAACGGGCTGCGCAGCAGCTCGTACGGGAGCGCCGCAATACCGCGGACGACGCCGAGGAAGACCGCCATCTCCTTGGAGGCGCCGCTCCCGAACACGTGGTACCGCTCCGGGGTCGGCGGGAGGACGCAGCTGGTGAACTCGACGTACAGGGTCTCGCCCTGCAGCGCGCAGTGGAGGAAGACGGTGGTGATGAGTTCGCCGCCCCACGAGTCGATGGTGCAGCGAAGGTAGTGCCGCACGGGAGTGGTGGGGTCGGCCTGGACCTGCTCGACGGTCTCGAACGGGTAGCCCGAGCGCGGCAGTTCGTTGGGGTAGAACACCGGTGTGGCGGTGTCCCTTCCGGAGACGTAGACGTTGTCGGTCAGCGCGAGGCCGGGCAGGCGCTTGGTGATCGGCGAGTCCGCGCCGAGCTGTTCGACCCGGGCTTTGACGCTGCGGTTGAGGGCGACCGGGTCGATGGTCATCGCCGTCCCACCCTCGGCCGCGGCGTCCGCCGGGTGCAGGGTCATCGCGAACTGCCAGGTGGCGAGCGGGAACCCGGAGCCGACGAACGGCGCCCGGTGAGAGTGGTAGGTGACCACGGGCGAGTGCTGCGCCAGGCCGATGAACACGGTCCGGGCGTCCACTGGCCCGGCCGGTTCGAGCTCCTCCGGAATGGACATGAGGCGGTGGGCGCGCAGTCCGCCGCAGATGGCGGGAGTGGCGGCGACGAGGAGCAGAACGAAGACGAGCACTCCGAGCGGGGAGGCGCCGTCGCTGTTCGTGGGCACCGAGGCGCTGCCGGGCCGGTCGGACTCCTGCACGGCGAGACCGCCCCCGTACTGGTCGAGGATCAGGTTCCCGAGGATCATCGGCAGGAGCGCGGTGAGGAGGAACAGGACGGCCAGGACCGCCAGCGCGACCAGGGCGACGCGCACCCAGTTGAACTTGGTCACCACCGATGCCGCGATCGTGCCTGTGGGCGTTGCCGACCGGGTCTCGGCGATGAGCAGGGGGAGTCCGATCAGCGCCCAGACGCACAGGGTGACGGCGAGGAAGAACGAGGCCGCGAAGAACAGGCAGACCATGAGCAGGAGGATCACCGCGAGGATGCTCTGCTGGACGAGGTCGATCGTGCGGGCGGTGCGGATGTGCCGCAGGACCGGCACGACGTCGGTGCCCGGGTTGGGGGCGATGGCGCGGTCGGGGCGGTCGACCACTTCGTCGATGACCGCGTTGCGGAAGTCCCGGTCGAGGTAGGCGGCCGCGCAGAGGTGCTGGGTCGCGGCGTTCTTGCGGACCTGCGGCGGTGGTGGCGGGGGCGGTGCGAAGGACGCGGGTGGGGCGGTGACGGGAGGCGCCGGGGGCGGGACCGGCGCGGCCCGGTGCGGCGGCCGAGGAGAGGACGGAGTCGACATCGGGGTGTCGCCTTTCTCGTGTGGGGCGGGGCGGGATCACTTCCTGTAATCGATGCGGATGCGGCCGTGGGCGCGGTCGCCCATGGCGGCGATGTTGGCGTTGGCTCCGTTGCCGACGGCGCCGATGTAGGTGTTGCTCTTGCCGCCCGCGAGCGGCCTGATCTCGGCCTGCGTGGGCTTGGAGCGGGCGATGAGGGCGAGGGCGAAGGCGGCCGCATTGCGGGCGGCCAGGGGCTGGCGGTGCTTGTCCGCTTCCTTGGTCTTGTCGCCCAAGAGGTCCGAGATGCCCCGGACCACGATCGCGTCCACGGTGCGGCGCTGGTCGGCGGCGGTCATGGCGCCGAAGCTCTCGGTGTCGACGGCTTGGGCGTCGCTGGAGTGGCGCTTGATGTGCTCGGCGGAGGCGGCGGCGTTGCCGGTGATGACCTTCGAACCCGAGGCGATCGGGCGGTGGAAGACGCGCGGGGCGGCGTCGAGGCCTGCGGCCCAGGCGGTGTCGTCCGCGATCAGCTGGGCGCGCTGGTGGAGCGGGAATGAGGTGGGGACGGAGGCGGGGCGCGGGAGGAGGCCGGTGTCGGTGTCCTGGCCGGCCTCGTAGCCGTAGACGTGGGTGGCGGCGACGACGTCGCCGATGCGGGCGTCGCGGAGGCCTCCGGCGATGCCGCAGAGGACGAGGATCTGGGGGCGCCAGGTGGCGACGGCGTGCTCGACCGCGGCGGCGGCGCGTTCGTTGCCGCGTCCGGCCATGGCGAGGACGAGCCGCCAGACGCCTTGGGGCCCTTCGTACTCGGTCTCGCGGTAGACGACGCCGCCGATTTCGTGGTCGGTGAACTCGCGCTCCGGAAGGAGGTCGAGCACCGCGCGGCGCTCGATGTCGATCGGGGTGGCGAGGACGGCGGTCGGCAGGTCGGTCATGGCGCCTCCAATGCGGGTGGGGGCCGCGTGCGGTGTTCGCAGTCGCGCTCGGATCAGTTATTGTTGATCCAACAACAAGAACGAGCGTATATCGCGCCGCCGATAATTGTCAAGATGTCAATAAGGGGATTCACCTTGAGCGACAGCACGAACCCGCACAGCTTCGTAGCGGCCGACGTGGCGATCCTGACGATCCGCGACGGCGCCCTCGCGGTCCTGCTCATCAGGCGCGCCAACCCGCCGTTCAAAGGGCGGTTGGCCCTCCCGGGCGGGTTCGTCGAACCTGACGAGACCGTCGAGCGCGCGGCCGCCAGAGAACTGTTCGAGGAGACCGGGATCCCGAAGTCCGCGTCGCGGCTCGACAGCATCGGGGTCTACTCCGAGCCCGACCGGGACCCGCGCCGGAGGGTCGTCAGCGTCGCCTTCGCCGCGCTCGTGCCGAACCCCGGCGAGTCCCGTGCGGGCGGCGACGCGGCCTCCACCCAGTGGCTGCCCGTGGACCGGGCCCTCAAGGAGCCCTTGGCGTTCGACCACGTCGAGATCCTCGAGCACGCGGTCGAGCACGCGCGGCGCCAGCTCGAGTACACGACGGCCGCGACCGCGTTCTGCCGCGAGGAGTTCACCATCGCCGAACTGCGGCGCGTCTACGAGATCGTCTGGGAGACCAAACTGGACCCCGGCAACTTCCACCGCAAGGTCACCCGCATCGAGGACTTCCTGCGGCCCACCGGCGAGACGACCGCGCGCAACGGCGGGCGGCCCGCCGCGCTGTTCACCGCGGGGAGCCTCAAGCGGCTCCCGCTGCCGCTCTCGCCGGGCCGCTAGTTCACTTGCGGGGCAAGGACTCCGCGTACGCCAGGCCGCGCTCGACCCACGGGCGCAGCGAATCCACGGAAGCGCAGAGGCCGGCGTCGAGGCGGATCCAGCCGCGCATCGGGCGGTCCTTCATGACCATCGCCTCCACGCCGGGCTCCTGGAGCAGGTCGTCGTACTCGTCCCTGTCGACCCGCACCATCGCGCCGCCGCCGCCCAGCGCGGCGGCGGCCATGTTGCCGTGCGCGAGCCAGCCCAGCCCGCCGAACATCTTCTTCTCGGTGACGTACGGCCGGTTGTCCATGATCTCGCGCACCCGGTCGGCCAGCGCCTCGTCGTAAGCCATGCGGCCAGGCTGCCACACGGCACCGACAAGGCGCCGGCGAACCGATCACGGGGTCTCGCGGACCCAGACGGCCATGGAGCCCTTGCCGCGGTTCGCCCACGCGAAGTAGGGCACGGTGCGGATCGCGGTGGGCTCGGCCGCGGGGGCGGCGGTGCTGTAGAGGCCGTCCGGGGCGGGGCCGTCGACCAGGCCTTCGGCGATGATCGCGTCCTGGCCGTCGGCGTGCTCGGTGCGCAGTTCGCCACTGCGGGAGACGATCAGGCGCGGCACGGCGGCGGCGTTGTCGACCTCTTCGACGCAGTGGACGATCGGGCCGCGCTGGAACGCGACCTTGCCCGCGGTGGAGCGCACGCGGGGGTCGGCGCGGACCAGGGTCGGGTCCATGGGGAGGTGGAGCTCCACGCGGTCGCCGGCGGCCCAGGTGCGGTCGAGGACCGCGTAGCCCTTGTCGGTGGAGTACGGCAGGACGGTGCCGTTGACGCTGATCCGCGCGGCGCCGGTGGCCCATGCGGGCAGGCGCAGGCGGAGCGTCATGGGAAGGGGCGCTTTGGCTTCGGTGACGGTGAACGCGATGCCGCCGTCCCAGGGGTAGCCGCTCTCCTGGGCGACGGTGACCCGCTGCCCGGCGTGGGCGAAGCGGGCCGAGCCGGTGACGAAGAGGTTGACCCACAGGCCGTCGGCGTCGGCGGTGTAGACGTACTGCTCCAGGGAGGTGAGGAGCCGGGCGAGGTTGGGCGGGCAGCAGGCGCAGTCGAACCAGTCGCTGCGTTCGACGGTGCCGTCGCTGGCGAGCGGGTTGCCGTAGAAGTACTTGGTGCCGTCGGCGGAGGCGCCGGAGAGGACGCCGTTGTAGAGGGCGCGCTCGAGGACGTCGACGTACTTGGCCTCGCCGGTCAGGATCATCATGCGCTGCGCCCAGAAGACGAGCCCGATCGCGGCGCAGGTCTCGGCGTAACCGGTGTAGTCGGGGAGGTCGTAGGGCTTGCCGAAGCCTTCGATGGAGGGGTCGGAGCCGATGCCGCCGGTGACGTAGAGCTTGGTGGCGACGAGGTCGTCCCAGAGGCGTTCGCAGGCCTCGCGCAGGCCGTCGTCGCCGAGTTCGAGGGCGAGGTCGGCCATGGCGGTGTACTGGTACATGGCGCGCACGGCGTGGCCGACGACGGCGTCCTGCTCGCGCACGGGCGCGTGGGACTGGGCGTATTCGCGGCCGCGCTGGTCGCGCGGGGTGAAGGGGCGGTCCTCGCGGCCGCCGAAGTAGCCGGCGCGGCCGCGGCGCTCGCCTTCGACGTCGAAGTAGAACGGCCGGGTGCCGCGGTTGTCGATGAAGCGCAGGGAGAGGTCGAGGTAGCGGCGTTCACCGGTGGCGCGGTAGAGCTTGACGAGGGCGAGCTCGATCTCCTGGTGCCCGTCGTAGCCGCCTTCGCAGGAGCCGCCGGGGCCGAACTCCCGGTCGATGAGGTCGGCGTAGCGGCGAACGATGTCGAGCAGGCTGGTCTTGCCGGTGGCCTCGTAGTGGGCGACGCCGGCTTCGATGAGGTGCCCGGCGCAGTAGAGCTCGTGGGCGTCGCTGAGATCGGTGAAGCGCTGCCCGGGCTTGACGGCGGTGAAGTAGTTGTTGAGGTAGCCGTCCTCCTGCTGCGCGCCTTCGAGGAGGGCCACGGCCTTGTCGACGGCCGCGTCGAGTTCGGGGTCGGCCTGCGAGGCGAGCGCGTAGCTGGCGGCCTCGATCCACTTGGCGACGTCGGAGTCCCAGAAGATCGGGAAGCGCTCGCGGTCGTCGTCGTCGTGGCTGCGGGGCTTGAGGAGCAGCGCGTCGAACATGCCGCCGTCGCGCAGGCGGGCCTCCTGGTGGGGGATGGTCCGGGTGCGGACGGTCTCGCGGCGCGGGGACCAGAACTCGTCGGCGATCACGACGTCGGCGATGGGGAGGGGAGTCCGATGCGGAGCGGGCATGGCGGTTCCTTCTGGCGTGACGGAGAGGACGGGACGGAAAAGGTTTTCGGTCAGGCTACCCCCCGGATCGATTTACCGATATACGGGTCCCATGCTGCGGAACGCCGCCTCGCCGCAACGAGCCCGAAAGCGTTTCCGAAAACCGGTGACGGTGCGCAATCCGAGAGCGCCCCTTCACTTCCCGTTCACTTTCGGTTGGCGAACGGGGTACCCGCGGCGCATAGCCTCCGGAATCGGAACGCGCCGATCCGCCGCCCCGACCCGCGCATCGGCGATCCTGTTCCGGACGTACTGCCATAGGAGTCCCAAATGAATCGTCGTGACAACCGGCGCCGGCTGCCGCTCCTGACCGACCACATCGGCGGCCGCTCGCAGCTCACCTGCCTCTACCGCTGCGGCGACGCCTGCAGCCACCCCGTGCCGAACACCTCGGACAACCCCTACATGGGCGACCTCATCGCCTCCGCCGTCTCCCGCCGCGGCCTGTTCAAGGCCGGCGCCGCGGTGACCGTGGGCGCGGGCGCCGCGGGGGCGCTCGGCAACGCCGCCTACGCCTCCGAGGCCGACGCGCAGGCCTCGGCGTTCTGGGGCTCGGTCCCGCGCGGCCTGCGCTTCGACGCCGTCGCGCCGAACACCGACGACGCCGTCACCATCCCCGACGGGTACGAGCAGCAGGTCGTCATCCGCTGGGGCGACCCGATCCTCGACGACGTCAACGACTTCGACCCCGAGGCGCAGACCCCCGCGGACGCCGCCGGCCAGTTCGGCTACAACTGCGACTTCCTGGCCCTGCTCGACCTCCCCGGCGAGCGGCGCCGCAAGGTGCTCGTGGCCAACCACGAGTACACCAGCGAAGAGATGATGCACTTCGGCTACGACTCGGCCGCCCCCACCCGCGAGCAGGTCGAGATCGGCTGGGCCTCGCACGGCCTCTCCGTCGTGGTCCTGGACGAGGACAAGCACACCGGCGACCTCACCCCGGTCGTCGGCCACGAGCTCAACCGCCGCATCACCGCCACCTCCGAGTTCGTCCTCTCCGGACCGGCGGCGGGCGGCGACCTCCTCAAGACCACCGCGGACGCCGAAGGGACCCTCGCGCTCGGCACCCTCAACAACTGCGCCGGCGGCGTCACCCCGTGGGGCACCATCCTCTCCGGCGAGGAGAACTTCAACCAGTACTTCGCGAACGCCGGCCAGGTCACCGACCCGACCGCGAAGGCCCGCCTCGCCCGCTACGGCCTCTCCGGGAACGCCAGCGAGCGCAAGTGGGAGCAGTACGACCCTCGCTTCGACGTGCTCCAGGAGCCCAACGAGCCCAACCGCTTCGGCTGGATCGTCGAGCTCGACCCGTACGACCCCGACTGGACCCCGCGCAAGCGCACCGCCCTGGGCCGCTTCAAGCACGAGGGCGCCGGGCCGCGCGTGGACCGCTACGGCCGCGTGGTCGTGTACATGGGCGACGACGAGCGCTTCGACTACATGTACAAGTTCGTCTCCAAGCACAAGATGAAGTCCGGCTCGGGCCGCACCGCCCGCGAGCACAACCGCAAGCTCCTCGACGAGGGCACCCTCTACGTCGCCAAGTTCACCGGCGACAGCCCCGGCGAGATCGACGGCACCGGCGCGCTCCCCGAGGACGGCGCGTTCGACGGCACCGGCGAGTGGATCAAGCTCGCCAGCGGCGACGAGTCCTTCGTGGACGGCATGACCGCCGAAGAGGTGTACGTCTTCACGCGCCTCGCCGGCGACAAGGTCGGCGCGACCAAGATGGACCGCCCCGAGGACGTCGAGGTCAACCCCAAGACCGGCAAGGTCTACGCGGCCCTCACCAACAACTCCCAGCGCGGCACCGCCGGCAAGGCCGGGGCCGACGAGGCCAACCCGCGCAACAGCAACAAGCACGGCCACGTGCTCGAGCTGGAGGAGCGGCAGAACGACGTCGCGGCCACCGCCTTCGGCTGGCGGCTGCTGCTCGTCTGCGGCGACCCCGAGGACCCGAGCACGTACTTCTCGGGCTACCCCAAGGAGAAGGTCAGCCCCATCTCCTGCCCCGACAACGTCGCGTTCGACCCGCAGGGCAACCTGTGGATCTCCACCGACGGCAACGCCCTGGGCGCCAACGACGGCCTGTTCGGCGTCTCGCTCACCGGCCCGACCCGCGGCCTCACCAAGCAGTTCCTGACCGTGCCGCTCGGAGCGGAGACCTGCGGCCCGGTCGTCCAGGACCGCCACATCCTGGTGGCCGTGCAGCACCCTGGCGAGGTCGACGGCGCGAGCGCCGAGACCCCGGCCTCGCAGTGGCCCGACGGTCCTGAGGGGACGCTCCCCCGCCCGTCCGTGGTGAACGTGGTCAAGGAGCGCTTCGGCAGCATCGGCTGCTAAGCGGCGCAAGGCGAAACGGGGCGACCAAAGCTGGTCGCCCCGTTTTCCGTCGGGCTCATGAGCCGCTGCGGCCGTGGACGACGAGCGCCCAGGCCAGCGCGAGCAGCGACAGGAGCGCGGCGACGCCGCGCACGGTGTTCCAGGCGATCCAGCGCGATTCGATGCTCGCGCGGAGCGCGGCGGGGTCGGCGATCTGAGCAGGGTCGCCCGCGGCTTCGAGGCGGTCGTTCATCGGCACGTTGACCGCGATGGTGCCGATGAACATGACCAGGGCCAGGACGAGGGCGAGCAGCAGCCACGGGGACGCGGCGCGGTCGCCGGAGAACCAGTTCAGGGCGAGCGCGGCGGCCGTGAAGAGCACGGAGCCGAGGAACGCGGTCATGAACCAGCCGTTGAGGATCACGCGGTTGATGCTCTGCATCCCCGCGATCCAGCCGCGGTCGTCGAGGATCTTGAGGCCGGGCATCACCGCGTACGAGAACCCCGTGAAGAGCCCGGCCATGAGACCGACGCTGAGCACGGAGGCGAGGAGCGAGAGGAGCTGGAGGAGTCGCAAGGGGATTATGCCTTCCGGTAGGTCTGGACGACCGCACCTGATTCGAAGGCGCGGTTCTCAGTGAGCGTAAAGCTCAGCGGCGCGTAGGCGCCCGCGAACATCGGGATGCCCGCGCCGAAGAGCACCGGGTAGCGCTTGACGACGATCCGGTCGATCTCCGCCGCCAGGGAGGCGGCGAGACGGCCCCCGCCGCACAGCCAGATGCCCAGGCCCGCTTCGGCTTTGAGACCGCGGACGAATGCGGCCGGGTCGGCGGCCACCGCCGTGACGTCCGGGGAGTCCGCCTCGGACGCGGCGGTGAACACGTACTGCCGCAGGTGGGCGTACGGGCTGGGAGTGCCGCCGGCCCGGTAGGTGGCCGCGCCCATGAGCACGGTGTCGAACTCCCGGTTCGACGCGCCGGCGAGGCCGGCGGCCTCGCGGAATGCGGTCGGGACCGTCTCCGGCCGCAGCCCGTTCATCGCGGCCGCTACGTCGAGTTCCACGGGCAGGCCGTCGAACTCCCCGCGTGGCCCGGCGATGTAGCCGTCCAATGAGGATCCGACATAGTAGGTGAGTTCGCGCATGGGCTAAGCCTTCCGGTAGGTCTGGATCGACGCTCCGGATTCGAGGGAGCGGTTCGATTCGAGGGTGAACGCCGTGGGCTTGTAGGGCCCGGCGAACATGGGGATGCCGCCTCCGATGAGGACGCGGTAGCGCTTGACGACGATCTCGTCGATCTCGTCGATGAGCGCGGCAGCGAGCTTGCCGCCCCCCGCGAGCCAGATCCCGCCGCCCTCTTGGGCTTTGAGGTCGCGCACGAAGGCGAGCGGGTCGGTGCCGACGAAGGTGACGCCGGGGTCGGTGTCCGCTCCGAGCGTGGTGGTCACGACGTACTGGTCCAGGTGGGCGTACGGGCTGGTGATGCCGAGCTTGAGGCCCGGGTCGTAGGTGCCGCGGCCCATGACGACGGCGTCGAAGCCGCCGTTCGGGGCGTCGGCGACGCCGAGCGGCTCGCGCACGTGGGTCGGGATGGTCTCGGGCCAGTGCTCCTTGATGGCCTCGAGCAGGTCGGGGTCGAGCGGGAAGTCCTCGACCTGATCGTCCGGGCCGGCGATGTAACCGTCGATCGTGGCGCCGATGTAGTAGGTGAGCTTGCGGTTCTGCTTGCGCATACACACTCCGTTTGAAGTACTATGTTTGAAGTGGTTAGAACTTACCACTACACTCGGAGTGGTGTCAACCGGAGGTGGAGACGATGCGGCAGAATCCCGAGCGGCGCACGGCCCTGATCGACGCGGCCATCGAAGTGCTCGCAGGTCAGGGGGCGCGCGGACTGACGTTCCGGGCCGTCGACAACCAGGCGGGTGTGCCGATCGGCACAGCGTCGAACTACTTCGCGAACCGCGATGCGCTACTGGTGCAAGCGGGTCGACGGGTGTTCCAGCGGCTCGACCCCGGGGCCGCGGTGATCGGCGAAGCGCTCGCGCTGCCGCGCACGCGGGCGTCGGTGGAGCGGCTCATGCACGAGATGGTCGAGCGGATCACCGGCTTCGGCTCGGGGTTCCTGGCGATGCTCGAACTGCGGCTCGAAGCCACGCGCCGCCCCGAGCTGCGGAAGGTGCTCACCGAGCAGATCAGGGAGAACCTGCAGGCGAACATCGACTTCCACCTCGAGACGGGCATGCCCGGGGACGCCCGGTCGGTGGAAATGCTCTACCTGGCCTTGAACTGGCTCATCACCGAGCAGCTGACGCTACCGGAGGTGTTCGGCGAGGGGCGCACCAAAGAGCTGGTCGCCGCGGCGGTCGACATGATCGTGCCGCCGCGGTGAAGCCGGGGCGGGAGTCGGCCGAGAGCCTCGGTCGACCCGCCGCCCCGCTCACTCCCGCGCTATGCGCCGCCGCCGCCGGCTGCTCCGCGATCGTGCCCTCACCGAACATTCGGGGCTCCGGTCTCCCTTGTGAGGGAATGGATGTCGACGGGTCGGGACCCCTACGCGTAGGGGTCTTCCTCCTCGTCCTCGGGTCCGCCGCCCCAGACGTCCTCGTCCTCGGCGATCCAGAACTGGCGCTCCATCTCCTTGTCGTCCTCCGGGCGCTGGCCGCCGCCGCCAACGGGGCCGCCCATCATGCCGCCCGAGCCGGTCCCGCGGCCGCCCGCTCCGGCACCCGCACCCGCGCCCGCGGCACCGGCCGCGCCCATCGCGCCGCCCATACCGCGCCCCCCGGCGCCCGAACCGAGGCTGCCGCCGCGGGTCGAACCGGGGGCCGAACCGCTGCCGGAGCCGCCGCCGGAGAGGCCGGACGTGCGGCCGGAGTCGAGCTTGCGCGGACCGGAGCCCGAGCCGGAACCCGGACTCGCGCCGAGGCCGGTGCTGCGGCCCGAGTCGAGTTTGCGGGGGCCCGACGAGCGCGGCGGGGTGATGCCGCGCGTGCCGCTCGGCTGGGTGACGATCGGGGGCGGCAGGTGGCTGCTGCCCGGACCGAGGCTGCTGCCGCCGATGCCGGTGGGCGGCAGCGTGGTCGTGCCGCCGCCACTGGCGAGACCGCCGCTCACGTCGTCGGGGTCGGTGCTGGCGTTCCACGGGTTGTCGTCGAGCCCGTTCAGGCCGCCCGCGCCCGTGTAGTCGGTCGGCGGCACGCCGCCGCCGTTCGGCCCGAGGCCGGTGCCGCCCAGCGAGTCCAGGCCGGTGCCGCCGTTGTAGCTCCCGGGCGGGTTCGCGCCGTTGCCGGTGAGGTCGTCGGGGTTGTAGTTCGACGCGAACGGGTTCGCGTCGTCCAGTCCATTGAGGCCGCCGCTGCCGTTCACGTCGCCGGGCAGGTTCCCGCCGTTGTAGCCGGTGCTGTTGAGGCCGTTGGCGTTGAGGCCGCTCGTGTCCGGGTTGCCGCCCAGGCCCTTGAGATCGGTGGGCGGGGTGATGGAGTCCATGCCCCCGCCGCCGAGGTCGGGCATGCCGCCGCCCCCGCCCGCGTCCAGTTCCGGCGGGTCGAACTTGTCGGTCTCGCCGTCGTTGAAGGTGGTCGGCTCGGCCTTGCGCACGTCGGGCGCGATCTCCTGGACGTGGGCCTCGACGTTGGCGTGCCGCTCGGTCACCTCTTCGTTGACGCGGGCCGACTCCTCCTCGAGCTGCTCGGAGCCCTCCGCGCCCAGGGCGATCAGCTGCTCGTCGGCGTACTCGTCGGCCTTCTTGCGGGCCAGCTCCTCGCCCTTGAGGCCGTCTACTTCGTACTCGGGGTTGGCGTTGACGTACTCGAGCCACCGGTTGTAGGTGGTCTCGCGCCCCTCCTGGACCTCGTCGATCACCGTCGGGTCGAACCCGGCGAGCTCGACCGCCTTCTTGATCTCGTCGTTCTTGTGGATCTCGCAGTTCTTGAAGAACGGCGGCCGGATGTGGATCTGGTGCGAGCCGCAGCTGGTGCCCTGCATGTAGAACTTCGGCGCCGGGTAGACGCAGGAGGTGCCGCCCTGCTGTTCGTAGATCTCGGACTGCTTGTCGTCCAAGAGCTTCACGACGCCGCCCTTACCGTCCTCGCCGGCGATGTCGCCGCTCACCGTCTTGCAGTTCTTGAGGACGGTCTCGGTCTGCTCCTCGAAGGCGTCGAAGTCGTCGCCCTTCCAGAAGCCCGAGAGGGTCGACAGGCCCTCCTTGAGCTTCGGCGCGATCGCCGCGAACGCCTCCTGGAACTCGATCCACTCGTCGCGGATCGTGTCGAGGGCGTAGTCCGCCTCGGGCTGGGGCCGGATCGAGGCGACCATGCTCTTGATGGTCTGGCCCTCGGGGAGCATCATCGTGCCCTCGCGCGCGGCCTTGATGCTGTCGATCTGGTCGGCCCTGGGCACGGCCGACATGAGCTTGACCCAGGCGGGCTCGGCCGGGTCCTCAGTGGCGTTCGTGCACTCGTCGTGGCTGCACTGCGGGCTCACCCGCAGCGAGTTCTGCGCGGACGTGTAGGAGGCGCCGCTCAGGCCCTCGGAGAGCTTCCCGTAGTCGGTACGCTCGAACTTTTCCTCTTCGGACATCGCTGCTACTCGCTCTCGGCCTCAAGGTGAACGGTGGAGTGGGGGCGCGGCCGGTCAGAGGAGCGAGGCATAGCCGTCCATCTCGTCCGCGGCGGTCTGGTCCGACTCCTCGGCGAGGTCGGCGGAGTCGTTGAGGGTCTTGATCATCCCGTGCAGGGCCTCGCGGAGGTCCTGCAGATTGTCCCAAGTGGTCTGATGGAACGTCTCGTAGTTCGTGCGGGCGGTCGCGGAGGCGTCGAGCTGCCCGAACGCGGGCAGGAGGCCCAGCCGCTGGCCGTTCTCCATGCGCGGGATGAGGGATTCGAGGTGGTCGAGCTGCTCGCGGACGACAGTCCGGTACTCCTCGAGCGCTTCGGTGTCGATGACGCGTTCGGCCATTGAGGTCGCCTATCCGTTGGTGATGCGCGCTCCCACGCCTGCGCCGGTGCTGTCTCGGCGCACGCCGGTGAGCGCTCTCTGGGTGGCGCGCCCGCGAAGGGTCGCATTCGCTGGCGCGCGCAAGAGCGGAGATGGCGCCAATGATAAGCACACCTTTCCGAAACCCGCGGTTCGCCACCCCTCGCCCCGAATATCCGCAATCGCTTGGACACCAAGGCGTTTCAATGCCCTCAGCGGGGTTGAGCAGCGCGGACGCGAGGCCGCCGCCCGCGCGGACGCGGGCGGCGGCCTCCTGATCCGAAGGAGTGCTTACGGATTCGTTATGAGAACTTCATATTCGAACGCGTTCCACACGCCGGTGGTTCACTGCTTCACCGCCCCCGCGACGAGACCGGACTGCCAGTACCGCTGGAGGAACAGGAACGCGATCACCAGCGGGATGATCGACAGGAGCGAACCGGTGATCACCAGCGGGATGAGGTCGCCGCTCGAGCCGCCCGCCGCGGCGGCCTGGCCCTGCCAGCGCGCCAGGCCCACGGTGATCGGGTACAGCTCGGGGTCGTTGAGCATGATGAGCGGCAGGAAGTAGTTGTTCCAGGTGTGCACCAGGGCGAACAGCAGGACCGTCGCGAAGCCGGGTGCGAGGAGGCGGAGCACGACTTGGAAGAAGATCCGGAACTCGCTCGCGCCGTCGATGCGGGCGGCCTCGAGCAGGCTGTCGGGCACCGAGGCCTCGACGTAGACGCGCATGAGGAGCAGCCCGAACGGGTTGACGAGCGAGGGCAGGATGATCGCCCAGGGCGTGTCGGCGAGGCCGATCTCGCTGAACACCAGGTAGGTCGGGATCGCGAGCGCGGTCGTGGGGACCATGACCGCGCCGAGGACGACCATGAACATGGTGCGGTCGCCTTTGAAGCGGTACTTGGAGAAGCCGTATCCGGCGAGGGCGGCCAGGAGCGCTCCGCCGCCCGCGGCGGTGACCGCGTACAGGAGGGTGTTCCACAGCCACTGGAGGAAGACGCCGTCGTCCTGGGTGAGCGTGAGCCTGATGTTCTGGAACAGGTGGAAGTCGCCGGAGAACCAGAGTCCGAAGGTGGAGAACAGGTCCTCGCTGGTCTTGCTGGAGGCGACGACGAGCCAGAACAGCGGGAGCAGGAAGTAGGCCGCGGCGGCGAGCATGCCGATGGTGAGGACGGTGCTGCGCTTCGGCTTGCGGCGGCGCGGCTTGCTGATCGTGGTCATCGCCGGCTCCTGCGGTCGGTGGCGAACATGAACGCGTACGAGCCGGCCAGGATGACCAGGCCGAGCACGAACGAGACGGCGGCGGCGTAGTTGTACTCCTGGCCCACGAACGCGAGGTTGTAGGCGTAGAGGTTGGGCGTGTAGGCCTCGTCGATCACGGTGGGCGCCAGGGACTGCATGAGCTGCGGTTCGTTGAACAGCTGGAGGCTGCCGATGATGGAGAAGATCATGCAGACGGCGAGCGCGCCTTTGAGGGCGGGGATCTTGATGCTCCAGGCGATGCGCCACTGCCCGGCGCCGTCGACGGCGGCGGCTTCGTAGATGTCGGTGGAGACCGAGCGGAGGGCGGCGTAGAGGATCACCATGTTGTACCCGGTGAACTCCCAGAACACGATGTTGGCGAGGGAGCCGAGCATGAGGTGCTTGCTGAGGAAGTCGGGCGCGCTGAGGCCGACGGCCTCGGCGAGCTGCGCGAAGGGCCCGAAGTCGGGTCCGTAGAGGAAGCCCCACATGAGGGTCGCGATGACGCCGGGGACGGCGTACGGGACGAAGATGCCGAGCCGGGTGGTCCGTTTGAGGCGGGTGAGGCCGGTGTCGAGCGCGAGCGCGAAGGCGAGCGCGGCGACGAGCATGATCGGGACCTGGATGAGGAAGAAGAGGCAGACGCGGGCGATGCCGGTCCACAGCTGCTCGTCGCCGAAGGCGCGGGTGTAGTTCTCGAGGCCGACGAAGACGTTGCCGCCCACGAGCTGTTCGCGGAAGAGGCTGAAGTAGGCGGCGTAGAGGAGCGGGAGGGCGAACATCGCGAGGAAGACGATCATGAACGGGGCCACGAACATGTAGCCGGCGAGCGCCTTGCGGCCTCGGCGAATCTTGCGAGCCGTGAATGCGCGCGGTGTGCCCTGTCGGAGGGTGCGGGTGTCGGTCATGGCCGCCTCACCGTGAATCCCTGGTATTTCGCGTACTCTTCGGTGCGTTGCTGCCACGCCTCCATGGCGGCGACGGCGTCGGTCTTCTCGGCGACGGCCGTGCCGACGGTGGCGGTGAAGTCGGCGTAGACCTTGTCCTGGAACGGGGCCCATTGGAAGTCGGGATGGACGGACTCGCCGATCTGGGCGAAGAGGCCGTTGACCTCCTGGCCGCCGTAGAACTCGAGCTGCTGGCCGGTGAAGGCGGGGTCGTCGAGGATCGCCTTGGCGGGCGGGTAGAGGAACTGCTCGTTCGCCATGGTCGCGGTCGACTTCGGGTCGGTGTTGATGAACTGGGCGAAGACGGCGGCGGCGATCGGGTTGCGGGTGGTGGCCATGACCGCGGAGGTGGAGCCGCCCCAGTTGGACGAGACCTGCTGCCCCGCTTCCCATTGCGGGAGCGGGGCGACGCGCCAGAGGCCGGAGGTGGAGGCGGCGGCGGACTGGAGGAAGGTCGGGGCCCAGGCGGGGGCGACCCAGGTGGCGTACTTGCCCTTGTTGAGGGCCTGGTACCACTGGTCGTTGAAGTCGGCGTCGACCGCGATGAGGTCCTGTTCGGACAGGTCGCCCCAGTAGCGGGCGACCTTCTCGGCCTCGGGCGAGGTGAGGTCCACGTTGAGGTCGGGGCCTTCGGAGCCGCCGAACGGGTCGGCGCCGGCCTGCCAGAGCATGGCGGCGAAGAACGCGCCTTGGGAGGGCGCGAAGTTCGTCAGGTAGACCTCGGGGTCGGCCGCGCGCAGTGCTGCTGCGGCGGCGGCGAAGTCGTCCCAGGTGGCGGGCACGTCGATGCCGTGGGCCTGGAAGATGTCCTCGCGGTAGAGCATGCCCATGGGGCCGGTGTCCTGCGGGATGGCCCAGACCTCGCCGTTCGCGCCTGACACCTGGGACCAGGCGAACTCGACGAACTGGTCGCCGATGTCCTTGGCGCCGTAGGGGGCGAGGTCGAGCAGGTCGTCGGTGATGACGAAGGACTGGATCATCTGGTATTCGAGCTGGGCGATGTCGGGGGCGCCGTTCCCGGCGCGCAGCGCGGTGCGGAGCTTGGCGTAGTGCGGGTTGCCCTGGCCGGCGTTGACGACGTCCACTTTGACCTTCGGATAGGCCTGGTGGAAGAGCTCGACCTCTTTCTCGATGCCGGGCACCCAGGTCCAGAAGTTCAGTTCGGTCGGCTTGTCCATGGCCTCGTCGATCTGGGCCTGGGTGACGTTCGCGGGCGGGTCGACGGTGTGCCTGCCGCAGGCCGCGAGCGCCAGTGGGCCCGCGAGCGCGGCCGCGAGGCCGCTCCTGCGACTGAAACGGGGATGCATCCGACATCGGTCCTTCCTGTTGCGCGCCAGTGCGATTCAGGATTCGTGTGCTGGCACTACTCGGTGAGGGGCGGAGCGGTGGAGGCGCGGACGACGAGGCGCCGGCGCGGTGCCGCCGGCGTCGCCTCCCGCGGCGCGGCCCCGGGCAGGAGCCGCAGGAGGTGCTCGAGGGCGTGGGTCGCATCGCCTTCGAAGTCCTGCTGGACGGTGGTCAGCGGCGGGGTGAGGTAGGCGGCGGCGGGGATGTCGTCGAAGCCGACGAGCGAGACGTCCGCGGGGACGCGCCGCCCGGCTTCGTGGAGCGCGCGGGCGAGCCCGATCGCGGTGTCGTCGTTGGCGCAGAACACGGCCGTGGCCTCGGGCGGCAGGAGGCGCCCGGCGGCGTACCCGCCCGCGGGGGTCCAGTCGCCCTGCAGGGGCGGGGGCGGTTCGATGCCGCGCGCCCGGTGGGCCTGGGCCCAGCCTTCGAGGCGTTCGCGCCCTTCCCACCAGTCCTGCGGGGCGGCGATGTGCCACACCTGCCGGTGGCCGAGGTCGAGCAGGTGCTCGACGGCTTCGCGGCAGGACGCGGCGGTGCGGCCGCGGGCGAGGGCCACATGCTCGGCGGGGAGGTCGGCGGCCTGGCCGAGGCTCACGATGGGCACGCCGGCGTCGGGGCGCAGGTGCTGGCCCTCGTCCTTGGGCTCGGAGAGGATGATGCCGTCCACCCCTTGGGCGAGCAGCCAGTCGACGGACTCCTGGACGGCCTCCGGCTGGCCCTCCGGGGTGTTGGCGACCATGAAGGAGAGCCCGGCGGCGCGGGTGGCGCGCTCCAGTGCCACGAGCATCGAGGCGGGGCCGTAGAGGGCGGAGCCGAGGGAGACGACGCCGATGCGCTTGAAACGGCCGGTGATGAGCGCGCGGGCGGCGGTGTTGGGGCGGAAGCCGAGTTCGGCGGCGGCGCGGAGGACCTTCTCGCGCAGTTCCTCGCTCACATACCGCTCGTTGTTGACGACGCGGGAGACGGTCTTCTGCGAGACCCCGGCCAGCCGCGCCACGTCGGTCATGCCGGGCGGCCTGCGCCGGGCGTCGCCGTCGCTCTCGGGCGCGATCGGGGAGGTCATAGGGCTCCAAAACGGGTCTGACTACGCTGTCAGGCGCAACCTACGCCACGTTTTGGAGCCCTGTCAAGTTCCGGCCGCCTAGATCGTGCCGATGAGTTCCGGCAGGGCCCCGTCGCGTGCGAAGACCGGGATGACCTCGATCGGGGCCTCGGCGTCGATCCACTGTCCACCCTGGTGCACCGCACCGGAATGAAGATCGGT
>NZ_JAGFNP010000013.1 GCF_017592475.1 Glycomyces niveus
CCAGAACGCGGCGACCAACGACGGCGCGGCCGTTGTGCAGTTCAGCGATTGGGGCGGGGCCAACCAGCAGTGGCAGCTCGTCCGCGTCGACGGCGGCGGCGCCGCCTGCGGCCTTCCGTCGACGTACCGCTGGACATCGACCGGCCCCCTGGCGCAACCGAAGGCGGGGTGGGCATCGCTCAAGGACTTCACCGCCGTCGTCCACAACGGCCAGAAGGTCGTCTACGCCACGACGCACGGCGCGTTGCCCTATCCTGACGGCAACTGGGGTCTGATGTCCTTCAGCCCCTTCACGAACTGGTCCGACATGGCCAACGCCACGCAGAACACGATGCCCTTCGGTGCCATCGCACCGACGCTGTTCTACTTCGCCCCGAAGAACATCTGGGTGCTCGCCTACAACGGGGGCGGGCAAGGCACCTTCTCCTACCGCACCTCGAGCGACCCCACCAACCTCAACGGCTGGTCCACGCAGCAGGAGCTGTTCACCGCGTCCCTTCCCCCCACGGACGACGGGAGACCCCGGGGCGGGTACGACGTGACCCTCATCGGCGACGACACGAATATGCACATGTTCTTCGTCGACGGCGAAGGCAGTGTCTACCGGGCCAGTATGCCCCTCGGGAACTTCCCGGGCAGCTTTGGTTCGTCGTACACGGAGATCATGCGCGACACGGCGCTCAACCTGTTCGAGGCGGTCGAGGTCTACAAGGTCCAGGGGCAGAACCAGTACCTCATGATCGTCGAGGCCCAGAACTACACAGGGTTCGGTCGCTACTTCCGCTCGTTCACGGCCACCAGTCTCGACGGCACGTGGACCCCGCAGGCCGGGGCCGAGACCGTGAACAGCCCCTTCGCCGGGAGTGCCAACAGCGGCGCGACCTGGACCCGGGACATCAGTCACGGCGATCTGGTTCGCACCAACCCCGACCAGACCAAGACCATCGACCCCTGCAACCTGCAGTTCCTCTACCAGGGGCGCGACCCCAGCACTGACGGTGGGGAGTACGGCACGCTGCCCTATCGGCCGGGTCTGCTGACCCTGCAACGTTAGCGGCCCTACGCAGGTCCGGCTCGGGTGTTCCTGAGGTAGCGGGCGGGCTCGGTGCGAGAACCGAGCCCGCCCGGATCTGATCACTACGGCCACCTGTCCCGCTGGACCCGAGGCATGGCCGCGCTCGCGGCGGCCTCCGTCGACTGACCGATCCGGGATCGGACCGCGGCGCAGCAGCCAGTCGGTCCGCCCCACCCCTAGCAATGAACCCGCATCTCCATGACCCGACGCATCAGCAAGGTCTGGGGAGCGAACCTCGACTAAGGAGACCAGCATGGCCTGGATGGAAATCCCGAAGAGCCGCAGGCGGATGCTCATCGGCGGCGCCGGCGTGTTCGCCGGTACCGCCGCCGCGACCGCACTCGACCCGTTCACCGCAGCCGCCCAAGCCCAGCAGATGCGTGTCGACGTGTCCGGGTCGACCGGCGCCGCCCAGGCCGGGGAAGCATGGAATCCCGATTCGTCGTATACGACGACGGACACCGGCGACGGCTCCTACACGGTTCCCATGCTGAACTCCGACGTGCCGGATGTCAGTGTCGAGCGCGTCCCCGCCTCGCAGAACGATGAGAGGCGCGACATCTACTACATGGTCAGCACGACGATGCATCTCAGCCCGGGCGCACCGATCATGAAGTCGTACGACCTCGTCAACTGGGAGATCGTGAGCTACGCGTTCGACCGCCTCGACATCAGTGATGCCGCGTCCTTGCGCAACGGCTCGAACTCCTACGGGCAGGGGCAGTGGGCGTCGTCGATCCGCTTCCACGAAGGCACCTTCTACGTGCTCATCAATTCGCTGAACCTCGGCGGCGCCTTCCTCTACCGCACCGACGACATCGAGAACGGAGCGTGGACGAAGACTGCGTTCGGTCGCGGCTTCCACGACCCATCGCTCTTCTTCGACGACGCCAACGGCGGAACGCCGTACATCATCTACGGTGGCGTCAGCGCGGTGCGGCTCAACCCGACGCTGACAGCGGTCGAGCAGGATTTCGCTGACTTCATCCGGCGCAGCGACTACGCAAGCGAGCCGTACGTCGGCAGCGATGGGATCTTCGAGGGCGCCCAAGTGTGGTTTATCGACGGCTATTACTACGTGGTGATGATCACCTGGCGCAGCAACGGTCGACAGGTCGTCATGTTCCGCTCGACCGAACTGCTCGGACGCCTCGCGGACACCCCAGTGGCTTACGAGTCCTATGGAGCGCTGGCCTCGAACGGATTCGCGCAAGGCAGCCTGGTGCCCATCTCGAATGAAGCGGGCGACGACGACTGGTACGGCTTCTTCTTCCGCGACTCGTATCCGGTGGGTCGCATCCCTGCGCTGATCCCGGCGACCTGGAGCGACGGGTGGCCGACCTTCGGCGACAACGGCGTCGTGCCGGTCGACGGCGCCTTCGAGAAGCCGATCAGGCTCACCCCGGAGCAGGAGCGCTTCGAGCGGCTCAAGAGCATCGTCGTGTCCGACGACTTCGACAACGATGCACCGCACCGCGCCTACCAGGACGAGCAGTGGACGCTGCCGACACCGCCCGACATCGATGAGGAACTGGTCGGGGTCGAACTCTTCGGCAATCCCGGCGTCGAGTCCGGCAACACCGAGGGCTGGATCGCCAACGACGGTGCGACGCTCTCGACGACGACGGACGCGCACAGCGGCTCGACGGCTATCGCGGTCACCGGGAGGAGCGCCACGGGATCAGGGCCGGCGCAAGACGTCACCGGCAAGGTGCAGCACGGCGTCACGTACGACATCTCGGCTTGGGTCAAATACGAGAACCCCGCAAGCCCGGCGACCAAGCCGTTCATCATCACCGCCCGGTACGGCGGCGGCAGCACGACCTACGCCAACCTCACGCCCCAGACGGTGGTCCCCCGCGGGACCTGGGGCAAGGTGTCCGGGTCGTTCACGATTCCTGCATCCCAGGCGCTCTCCGACGTGCGCATCTTTATCGAGACTCCCTGGGTGAGCAATCCGTCGACCGACCCCGACACGCACCTCATGGACTACAAGGTCGACGACGTGTCACTCATCGGGAGGGCTGACGCCGTCGAGCTGCCGCATCCCGATGAGATCGCCCCGAACGGGTCGAACCTCGATCTGGCCTGGGAGTGGAACCACACGCCCGACAACCGGTACTGGTCGCTCACCGACCGCGAGGGGTGGTTGCGGTTGACGGCCGGCAAGGTCGTGACCGGTGCGTACACGCACCGCGACTCCGGTGGCGAGCTCACCTGGCTGGAAGAAGCGCGCAACACGCTCTCGCAGCGCTCCTTCGGACCTCGGCAGTCGGCCGAGACGAAGCTTGACTTCTCGGGCATGAACGACGGCGACGTCGCCGGACTAGCTGCATTCGGCCAAGACTTCTCGTATGTCGCGGTCCAGCGCGTGAACGGGGAGAACACGGTGGGGGTCGTCCATCGCGGCCGGCCCTTCACTGCGCCGGTCGACCAAGCGGCGATCGAGAGTTTTCTGCCTGGAGCCACTGCGGAACTCGGGGATGCCACGGAGGTGCACCTCAAGGCGGATCTGGACTTCACCCGGAGCGAGGGGCAGCTCTTCACGACCTTCTATTGCAGTCTGGACGGGATCGATTGGACCCAGCTCGGCAACACCGTCGGACCGCTCGAGTTCGGCGGATCGATCCACTTCATGGGACACCGGG
This sequence comes from Glycomyces niveus, assembly GCF_017592475.1. GTDB lineage: Bacteria > Actinomycetota > Actinomycetes > Mycobacteriales > Micromonosporaceae > Glycomyces > Glycomyces niveus. Next base: position 3,724 of record NZ_JAGFNP010000013.1, read on the forward strand.
TCGCACTGTTCAACTACGCGACCCAGCAGACCGGCGGCCACGTCGACTTCGACCACTTCCTGCTGAGCGACACCCTGACATCGCAGAACCAGCCGCTCGACAAGGGCGACCTGGAGGCAGCGATCGCGTACGCCGAATCACTGGGCTCGGGGGACTATCCCCCCGAAGCGTGGGCGGCGATGCTCGACGCGCTCGCCGAGGCGCGAACAGTGGCGGCAGGTGTGGTCGGCACGCAGAACCAGATCGATGCCCCCGAGCGAGCGCTCAGCTATGCGCTCGCCCGCCTCGGAACGTTGAAGGGGCCGGACCCCACAGCCTGGTACGTGCTGGTGAACCGCAACAGTGGCAAGGCCCTGGACGTCAGCGGCGTGTCCACTGCAGACGGAGCCCGGCTCCATCAGTGGACCCGCACGAACGCCCAGAACCAGCAGTTCCAGTTCGTGGATGCCGGCGGCGGCTACTACAAGATCAAGGCGCGGCACTCGGGCAAGGTGCTCGACGTGTCCGGCTGGTCGACCGCCGACGGTGCCGGCATCTGCCAGTGGACCGACCACGGCGGGGCCAACCAGCAGTTCCGGCTGGTCGACTCCGGCGGCGGCTACATGCGCTTGATCAACCGCAACAGCAACAAGGCGGTCGAGGTCCAGAACGCGGCGACCAACGCCGGCGCCATCGTCGTGCAGTACAGCGACTGGGGCGGGGCCAACCAGCAATGGCAACTCGTCCGCTGACCTGAGCGGCACGGACTCCGCCGGCCCGGGTCCGGGGCTTTTCGGGCCTCTCAGCCTCTCGCTCCTGATAGGCGTCTTGCCTGGTAGTGGCAGGTTGTGGTCGAGAAGCTTGTAACCCGCCTCCCTTAAGCGGGTTGCACACGAATGCAGGCGCACCTGGCCTCGTCCAGGGCGTCGCCCTCTCCATCCGTAAGCGGACCATCTCGCAGGCCAGCGGCCTGCGTCAGCGGTCCTCCATCTGGGCAGCCCGGACGGTAGCGGTCATTGCGACCGTCTTCGGGCTCCTCCGGGACAAAGTGACTCCCGCTGCGGCGTCACTCGTTGGACGGCTCCGCGAGACCGCGGCGCCCGCCATCGAGCGAGCCGAACGGCTGGTCGCCAAGGTCGTCGACCGATTCGGCATGCGGGTGACCGTCATGGGCGCGGCCACCGCGATCTTCGTCGGTTCCACCAGCGGCACCGCTATGGCCATCGGCAACCTGGACACCGAAGCCGCCGTCCAGGCGCAGACCGGCGTCGCGGCAGCCGAGGCCGCGCTCTCCGAGGAGTCCGCGTCGGCGGCCGCCGAATCGATCGCAGAAGACCAGCGTGCGGCGGCGGCCGCGGCGGCGAAGGAAGCGGCCGAGCCCAAGCCCGTCGGCGGGATCAGCAAGCTCCAGATGGCCAACGCCGCCGCCATCATCGAGGCCGGCGAGGACGAGGGCCTCGACCAGAAGGCCTGGGCGATCGCGTTGGCGACCGCCATGCAGGAGTCCAAGTTCCGGAACTACGCGAATGTCAACGTCGCGGAGTCCTACGACTACGAGTACCAGGCCGAAGGCGCTGACCACGACTCGGTGGGCCTCTTCCAGCAGCGTCCCTCCTCGGGCTGGGGCAGCGTCAAGGAGCTCATGGACCCGAAGACCTCGGCCTCCAAGTTCTACGACTCGCTCAAGAACGTCGACGGCTGGCAGGACATGCCCGTCACCACGGCCGCGCAGACCGTTCAGGTCTCGGCGTTCCCGGACGCCTATGCCCAGTGGGAAGACCTGGCCTGGGACATCATCGGCGCCTACAACGCCCGCTGACGTCTGCGTCGAGACGCGAGCGATTGATCGGCCCCGCCGAGTTCGGCGGGGCCGATCGTCGTCTGCGACACCGTCATCAGGGGCCGATTGCGGCCGGCGTCGGGTTTCAACTGCGATCAAGGGTGTATCCGCAGGTGAGGGGAGGTAGCGTAACCCCTGGGGGTCGAAAGCTCGTGGACAGGACGCGTGGGGTGCAGCATCGGTCGGCAGTGACCGACCTGGACTACGCCGCGCTCTTCGAGGCGACGCCGAGCCCGTGCGCCGTGCTCGGCCCGGACCTGGTGATCGTCGAGGTCAACCGGGCCTACCTCAAAGCCGCCGGCCGCACCCGCGACGACCTGCTCGGGCGGAACATCTTCGACGCCTTCCCCGAGAACCGCGCCGACGCGCAGACCGACGGGATGGCGCAGCTGCGGGCCTCGCTCGCCAGGGTCCTCCAGTCGCGCGAACCGGACACGATGGCGCTCCAGCAGTACGACATCCCCCTCGGCCGGCCCGGCGTGTTCGAAGAGCGCTGGTGGCTGCCGGTCAACACGCCGATCCTCGGCCCGGACCGCGAGGTCAAATGGATCGTCATCCGGGTGGAGGACGTCACCCCGTTCATCAAGACGATCGCCGCAGACAACGGGCCCTCGATCGAGCGGGCCGCGGAGGAGACCGAGCTGTACGCCCGCGCCCTCGAGCTGAACCACCTCAACCAGGAACTGCGGCTGGCCCACATGCGCGAGCACGAAATGACGGTCACCCTGCAGCGGACCATGCTCATGACGCCGGATTTCGAGCACCACGACGACGTCGCGGTCCGCTACCTGCCCGCCGACGACTCCCTGGCCGTCTCGGGCGACTGGTACGACCTGATCGACCTGAAAGGCGGACGCTTCGCGGTGACGATCGGCGACGTCGTCGGCCACGGACTCGAGGCAGCCGCCGTCATGGGCATGCTCCGCAGCGTGCTCAACGCCGCCGTCCGCACCTTGGAGCGGCCCGCCCACGCCCTGGAGGTCCTCGGCCTGTTCGCCCGCTCGATCGAAGGCGCCATGAACACCACCTCCATCAACGCGCTCGTGGACCCCGACAGCCGGCTGATCACCTACAGCAACGAGGGGCACCCGCCACCCGTCCTGCTGCACGCCGACGGCGAATGCGAACTCCTGAACCAGGTCCTCGACCCGCCGCTCGGCGCCCGCCCCCAGCACGTCCCCTGCTCGCAGGCCGGGCACCCCTACCTCCCCGGCGACACGCTCGTGCTCTACACCGACGGGCTGATCGAGCGCCGCGGCGAGGACATCGACGTCGGGCTCGACCGCCTCATCGCGACGCTGCGACGCCACCGCACCCGCGACCCGGAACTCCTCGCCGACGCGCTGATGTCCGAACTCGGCGTGGGCAGCGGCCTCGCCCGCGACGACATCGCCCTCATCGTCGTCGGGCTCTGACCGCTGCTAATCGCGTCGACGTCCCGCAGGCGCCGCGAGCTCGGGATAGGTCACGCCCGGATCGGCGTTCAGGATCGCCTTGAAGTCCTTCGACACCTGGTCGGCCAGGACCTCCAGCGCGCCCGACTCGATACCGTCCAGCCCGGCGCGGACCACGTCCGCAGGGTCGGCCTTCACCGCCGGAATGTCCTTGAGCATGTCCGTGTCGACCCCGCCCACATGCAGCCCGGTCACCTGCGTCCCCTGCGCGGCCAGCTCGAGCCGCGCCCCGTTCGTGAGACTCCACGACGCCGCCTTCGCCGCCGAATACGCGTGGCCGAGACCCGCCGAACGCCACGAGAGCACCGACAGGATGTTCAGCATCGCGCCGCCGCCGTTCGAGCCGAGCACGGGCGCGAAGGCGCGCACCATGTTCAGCGTCCCGAAGTAGTTCGTCTCCATCTCGCTGCGGATCGCGTCCTCCGAGCCGGAGACCAGGTTCGCGAACGTCGCGATCCCCGCATTGTTGACCACCAGCGTCGCGTCGGAAGCGACCGCCGCGGCCGCCGCGACCGAAGCGCGGTCGGTGATGTCGAGCGGCACGACCTCCACACCGGGAATATCGACCCCCTCGACGCGCCGGACCCCGGCATAGACCTTGGCCGCGCCGCGTTCTAGGAGTTGCCGCGCGAAATGGCGGCCCATGCCGCGGTTGGCGCCGGTGACGATTGCGATCGATCCTTTGATGTCCATGCGGTCGACGCTAAGACCTCACGCCAGCGTCAGAGGCAAGGAGCCGTGGCCGAAGCCACAACAACGATGGAGAGGATGCGGATGCGCATCGGGGAACTGGCCGAAGCGACCGGCGCGACCGTGCGCGCCCTCAGGTACTACGAGGAGCAGGGCCTCCTGCATCCCGAACGCACCGCGAGCGGGCAGCGCGTCTACACCGACGACGCGGTGGCGCAGGTGCACTGGATCCGCGCGCTCCTCGCGACGGGCCTGCCCAGTAGGGCGATCGCCAAACTCCGCCGCTGCAACAGCGTCGACGAGGTCACGCCCGAGCAGCGCGCGGTCCTCCACGCCGAGCACGCCCGCATCGAGGCCGAGTACCAGGCCGCGGCGGCGGTCAGGGACCGGTTCGCGGCCGTGCTCGCGTTCATCGACGAGCCGCCCGTCCGCTGAGCCGCAGCGTTGCGCACGGTGTGCGCTAGGGTGTGGCGCATGAGTGAGGCGATTCCGTCGGTGTGGGTGCGCGAGGCGAAGGCGCCTGGTCTGAGCCGGGACCGGATCGTCACCGCGGCATTGGAGCTGCTGGACGCAGAAGGCCTGGGCGCGTTGAGCATGCGCTCCCTGGGAAAGCGGCTCGACGCGGGCGCGACCTCGATGTACCGGCATGTGGCGAACAAGGACGAGCTCATTGAGCTGGTCGTCGACGAGGTGTACGGCGAGGTCGCGGTGCCGGGCGCCGAGGAGCCGTGGCGCGAGGGGGTCGCGGCCGCGGCCGGGAGCCTGCGGGCGATGGCGCTGCGGCACCCGTGGGTCGCCGGTGTGCTCGGGCAGGTCGGTCTCGCGTACCTGGGGCCGAACCTGGCGGCGGTGTCGGAGCGGATGCAGGCGCTGTTCCTGGCGGCGGGGCTGCGTGACCTGGAGGCGCAGCAGGCGATGGCCGCTGTGACGTCCTATGTGGTCGGCACGGTGACGAGTGAGACGGCCTGGCTCGCGCTGGTCGCCCGCAGCGGGCGGACCGAGCAGGAGCTCGTCGGTGATCTGCAAGCCTCGCAAGCGCATCTGAACGAGACGCCCGCCGCGCGGGAGTACGTCGACCCGGCCGCGTTCCGCGAGGACGGGTTCGCGTTCGGTCTCGCGCTGATCCTGGACGGGCTCGAAACCCGTTTGCGACAGGGCTGACCAGGGAAGACACGATGAGGGCGGTGCCGACGGCGCCGCCCTTCCCTGTTGCCCCACAAGGAAACCGCGAGGGGGGCTTGCCAGCGCCGCATCCGTATGAGTACAGTGTTCGCATGACGCGCACAGTGTGCGCAGCGAAGACTGAGGAGCGATCATGACCGACACCGCCACCCCCGAAACGCCCCGCGCGGCACGCAAAGCAGGACGGCCCGCCCGGATCCTGCGCGGACTACTGCGCGCGAGCGCCTGGACCGTCGCGGTCCTGGTGCTGCTCATGGCAATCGCCTTCTTCGGCGCGCCGCTGCCGCTGGGGCCGCTCGAAGACACCGCCAGCGTCATCGCGATGCTCGTGCCCTGGACGACCGGGCTCCTCCTCGCCTTCACCGCGATCCTTGCCGCCGCCGCGGTCCTCGCCCGGCGCCGACGGAGGCTCGCAACGGTCGCGGGCATCGCCGGCCTCGCCGCCCTCGGCATGATCGCGACCCCCTGGGCCGCAACCGCTCGCGAGACCGACGTGAACTGGAGCGCATACTTCGCCGCCGCTCCCGCACCCCAGCCGGACGCGACCGACACCTACGCCTCGATCGACGGCCACGACCTCAAAGTCGACGTCTACCTGCCCGAGACCGCCGAACCCGCCCCCGCCGTCGTCTACGTCCACGGCGGCGGCTGGTCCGGCGGCTCCCGGAGCGAAAGCGCCCCTTGGCAGCAGTGGCTCAGCGACCAGGGCTACGCGGTCTTCTCCATCGACTACCGCCTCGCCCCCACACCCCGCTGGGAGGACGCCGTCGGCGACGTCAAATGCGCCCTCGGCTGGGTCCGCGCGAACGCCTCCGAGTACGGCGCCGACGCCGGAAACGTGTCCATCGCGGGTGACTCCGCGGGCGGGCATCTGTCCATGATGGCCGCTTACACCGTCGGCGACCCCGCGCTCGCCCCCTCCTGCGCCGTCGACGAGGCACCCGTCGCGTCCGTCATGAGCTGGTTCGCCCCCACCGACCTCGCCTCCCTCGAAACCGACTCCGACATGCCCGACAGCGCCCGCGGCTACCTCACCGAGTTCCTCGGCGCCGGACTCGCCGAAGAGCCGAGCCGGTACGAGGCCGCCTCGCCCCTCACCTACGCCCGCCCCGGCCTGCCGCCGACCATGATCGTCCAGGGCGGCGCCGACCGGCTCGTGCCGCTGGAGCAGGGCGAGGCGCTGGCCGCCTCCCTCGAGCGGGCGGGCGTGCCCGTCGCGACGCTCGACCTGCCCTGGGCGCACCACGGCTTCACCGGCCAGTGGGGTTCGTGGGCCTCGCAGGCGCTGCGGCCGGCGGTCGTCGACTTCCTTGCCGAACATGCGCACTGACCCTGGGGCACCCGCACGGCACAATGGGTCGATGCGCACCATCGGGTTGATCGGCGGGATGTCCTGGGAGTCCTCCGCCGAGTACTACCGGCTCATCAACGAGGACGTCAGGGCCCGCCTCGGCGGGCAGCACAACGCCCGCAGCCTGATGGCGACGGTCGACTTCGGCGAGATCGAGGCGATGCAGCGGGCGGGGGACTGGGACGGCGCGGGGAAGGTCCTCGCCGAGGCGGCGGCGGTGCTCGAGCGCGGCGGTGCCGACTTCATCGGCTTGTGCACCAACACGATGCACCGGGTGGCGGACCGGATCGAGGCGGCGGTCGCGGTGCCGTTCGTCCACTTGGTCGACGCGACCGCGGACCGCATCCGGGCGGCCGGGATCGACCGGGTCGGCCTGCTCGCCACCAGGTTCACCATGGAGATGGGCTTCTACGCCGAACGCATGGCGCGCCACGGGATCGAGGTCGCCGTGCCACCGGCCAAGGACCGCGCGGTCGTCCACGAGGTCATCTACGGCGAACTGACGCTCGGCGTGGTGACCGACGCGTCCCGAGACGCCTACCGCCGCATCATGGCCGACCTGGCCGCAAGCGGCTGCGGGGGCATGATCTACGGCTGCACCGAGATCACGCTGCTGGTCGACGAGACCGACACGACCGTGCCGGTCTTCGACTCGACCCGCATCCACGCCGAGCGCCTCGTCGACCTCGCCCTGGCTTGAGCCCGGCTCGCTGACGGCCGCGCCGATCGGTGCTCCCGCTCGTGCGGTGCCGGCCGATCCGGCGTGTCGAGACTGGAGCGCGCTAATGCGAAAAGTTTCTGCAATCGGTTGCATTCGAGGTATTGACCACGGGAAAGCCCTTTCCTTAAACTCATTGAAATATTTCGATCTCTACTCAATGAGGGAGAGCTCCCAGATGAGACGAACAGTCGCACGTAGACTCGCCGCGGTGCTGGCCACCGCGGCCGTGGTCGCCGCGGGGGTCGTACTGTCGATCACCCACGCCACCGCGGCAACCGGCGGCGTCACCGGGTACGCGACCCAGAACGGCGGCACGACCGGCGGCGCCGGCGGCGCCACCGTCAGGGCCACCACCGGCACGCAGATCAACCAGGCCCTGTGCAACCGCGCCAGCACGAGCACGCCGATCATCATCCAGGTCGAGGGCACCATCAACCACGGCAACACCGCGGACGTCTCGGGCACCAGCTGCGACGTCGGCAATACGCTGATCGACCTCAAGGGCGTCAGCAACGTGACGATCGTGGGCGTGGGCGCCGGTGCCGTCTTCGACCAGATCGGCATCCACATCCGCGAGTCCAGCAACATCATCATCCAGAACGTCACGGTCAAGAACGTCAAGAAGTCCGGCTCGCCCACCTCCAACGGCGGCGACGCGATCGGCATGGAGTCGGGCGTGCGCAACGTCTGGGTCGACCACACCACCCTCGAAGCCTCCGGCGGGGAGGCCGAGGGCTACGACGGCCTGTTCGACATGAAGAACGACACCAAGTACGTGACGCTCTCGTACAGCATCCTGCGCAACTCCGAGCGCGGCGGCCTGGTGGGCTCCAGCGAGACCGACCTGACGAACAGCTTCATCACCTACCACCACAACCTGTACCAGAACCTGAACTCGCGGGTGCCGCTGCTGCGCGGCGGTACCGCGCACATCTACAACAACCACTACTCAGGGATCGTCGAGTCGGGCATCAACTCCCGCGCCGGCGGCAAGGCCAAAGTGGACAACAACTACTTCGAGGACTCCAAGGACGTCCTCGGCACCTTCTACACCAGCGAGCGCGGCACCTGGCAGACCAGCGGGAACATCCTCGACAACGTGACCTGGTCGGCCACCGGCACCGACAACTACCCGGCCGGGCCGAGCATGCCGTCGACCACCACGATCAGCGTCCCGTACAGCTACCAGCTCGACAACGCCTCGTGCGTCCCTAGTGTCGTGGCGAAGACGGCGGGCGCGAACAAGGGCAACCAGGTCTCGGACGGCAGCTGCAACGCGCAGACGCCCTCGCAGAGCCCTTCGCAGACGCCGTCGCAGAACCCGACCACGCCGACCACCGGCCCGACTGACCCCGGCACGTCCATCCCTCCGGGAGGGACCAACCTCAGTCTCGGGGCCGGCGCCGACGGCTCCAGCAAGGCCAGCGGGACCAGCTACGGCAACGTCATCGACGGCTCGATGAGCACCTACTGGTCGCCGAGCGGCACGACCGGGCGCGTCTCGGTGAAGTGGACGAGCGCGAAGACGGTCGACACGGTGCACATCCGCGAAGCCGCGGGCGCTGAAGGCAACATCGACGACTGGCAGGTCGTGAACAACGACACCGGCGCGGTGCTCGCCTCCGGGACCGGCGCGGGGGTGATCTCCTTCACCGCGGTCGCCACGACGAAGATCAACTTCGTGGTCACGAGCGCGAGCGGCACGCCAAGAGTCGCCGAATTCGAGGTCTACGCCTAGTCGCGTCGCCCCGCGCGGCCTCCGGGCCGCGCGGGGTGGCCCGACCCACCCTTCCAGCATTGGCCTCGTGACCTGCGGATTTGATACAGTCGCCGGAGTGCTCGCGGGGCTTTCCGTGCAGCGCGGATTCGGGGGAACGGTGAACCAGGACGAGCTCGACGCGCTGCCGCTCGCGGGGCGCGCCCGCTACGCCGTGCTCGGCGTCCTCCAGGAGGCCCAGCGCACCCGCATCGACTGGGTCGACGCCGCCTCCGACCTCGAAGCCGCCTCCGCCGACCCCGGCTGGCCCGCGGCCCTCGCCGGCGTCTTCGACGAACTCGGCGGCGACGCGGCCCTGCGCGCGTGGGAATGGGGCTGGATGCCCCGGGAAGCCTTGAGCGCCTTGCGGAAGTCGCTGAGCAATGAAGCAGTGCGAGCCGGCGCGATCATGATGCGCGGCCAACTCACCCGCTACCAGGACCACCAACTCAGCGACCGCTGGCGGGCCCACCGCGACGAACTCGCGGACACGGCCCCCTTCGCGGGCATGGCGAAAGCGAGCAGCGGCCTGGGCCGCTGGGACCGCATCGTCCTCTGGGGAGCGACCCTCGAAGTCCTCCAGTTCCTCAACGCCCTCCCCAAGATCCCCAAGGTCGAACCGCTCCCGGGCGACCTCCTCATCACCCACGGCATCGGCATCGCCGAGTCCTCCCGCGTCTACGAGAAGATCCGCGCCCTCCTCGCCAAAGCCGAGTCCACCGACTCCGACGCCGAAGCCGAGGCCTTCACCGCCAAAGCGCAGCAGCTCATCGCCCGCCACAGCATCAACGAAGCGCTCCTTTCAGAAGCAGGCCAAGGCAAACGCGACCCCGAAGCCCTCCGGGTCCTCATCGAGCGCCCCTACGAGCAGCCCAAATCCGAACTTCTCGCCCAGATCGCCGACGCCAACCACTGCCGCTCCGTCTACTGGCCCGAGGGCGGCTTCACCACCGTCATCGGCGACCGCGCCGACCTCCGCTCGGTCGAACTCCTCTTCAACTCCCTCCTCGTCCAAGCCACGGCCGCCATGACCCGCGTCGGCTCCATCGCCGCCAAGCGCGGCAAATCCCAGACCCGCTCCTTCCGCCAGTCCTTCCTCGCCTCCTTCGCCATGCGCATCGGCGAACGCCTCCGCGAATCCGCCGCTGACACCGAACGCGAATACACCGCCGCCACCGGCACCGACCTCGTCCCGGTCATGCGCCAACGCGACGAACGCGTCGACGCCCGCACCACCGAGCTCTTCCCCCGCCTCAAACTCGGCCGCGGCACCCGCATCACCAACTACGAAGGCCACATCGCCGGCCTCGAAGCCGCCGACAAAGCCCGCCTCACCGCCCCCGAACCCATCACCCGCCGCTAAAGGTCTCGGGTCACACCAGCCGCTCGGCGACTTCGAGATGCTCACGGCCCCAAGCCGCCCCGAACTCGAGCACGTACAGTCCGGTCGCCACGCGCTCGAGAAAACCCCACTCCCAGATGGCGTCGCCGTGGAGGCCGCTGTGTTCGGCGAGCAGGCCGCACCGGCGCCGGACCAGTGACCGGGTCGAGCCCTGGAGGAACTCCCTAGTCCAATCCCGCAGCACGACGCCGAGGTCGTAGGCCGGTTCGGCGACGAACGCCTCGGGATCGACGAAGACGAAGCCCGACGCCGCGCCCGCGCGCGGCGAGCGCACCCGCATCGCGTTGCCTGCGTGCGGGTCGCCGTGAACGGCCACGCACCGGTCCTCGCGGTACGCGGCGGCGCGGCGCTCGGCATAGCGCAGTGCCGTATCGACCACCTCCCTGGAACAGGGCCGATCCAGTCCCCTCCAAGCACGGTCGATCAAACCAGCCAAGTCCCGCGCCTTGGAAGCCCCGGTCTGCGCCGGAACGGTCCCGGGCAACTCGACCTCCCATGCCTGCCGAAGCGTCGCGCAGACGGTCGTGACGACTTGCTCTGGCGCCCAACCGAGCTGACCCATCGACGGACCCAAAGCCTCCATCAGCATCGCGTTCCGACCCGGATCGGCGGCGAGCAGCCGCGCATAGCCGCGCCCGGCGGCCTGTTCGAGTCGCTGGATCTCATGAGCCGCCCAAAAGTGGGGCAACGCCAGTTTTAGCACGGCCTCACGACCGTCGGCCGTTCGCGCATGCGCCACATAGGAGGAGGTGCCTCCGGTGATCGGTCCGCCGACCGTGATCGACCACTGCTGCTCCATCTCGGCGATGAGGTCGTCCAGCCCTGCCAGCCAGGCCAGGCCGGGCTCCCCGAACGACTCGGCTTTAGCGCGGACGAGCGGCGGCACCGCCACGGGAGCGTGTTCCATCGGGTTGATGCTGGCCCAGGGCGCGCCGCCGGTCAAGCAAGTTGCCAAGCGCTGCGACAAAAACCCCCCGGCGCTCAGCGCCGGGGGCCGTCTCGCCTAGAGCCGGTGCATTGGCCGTTGCCTTCGGTTCGCGTGCAGGAGGTCGCAGTGGTCGAGGCGCCAGCCGTGTCGTGTGGCGCGGAAGGTGAAGGTCATCGCCTGGTGCGCGGTGCCGTTCTCGACCATCGCGACGATCTCGGCGGTGTCCAGCGTCGGGCAGTCGGCCCGCACCACCCGCACCTGCTTGAACCGCGCCGGCACCCGCCGCTGCACCCTCGTGAACGCCAGCCACCCGGCGTTAGTGGCGAGCAGGCGGGCCTCGGCGGCCGACTTGCGGCCGGTGAGGACGTTCAGGAAGAAGGTCGAGTAGGAGATGGCCTGACGCGGCGAAAGTCGCATGGTCCCAACGGGGAAGTCCTTGGGGCACATAGTGTTTCCTCCATAATTCGATCGGTGGGATCGGATTCAGGAGAGAATCTATGCATCACTTTAGGTGAAGTCAACAACACGATTCGTGATTGCGGGTCGTTGCGGGCCGCCGAATTGTAGGGTCCGCACGATTTCCACCGGCGAAGCGCCGCCACGTAAACGACAAGCACGCGGCGGTTAGAAAGGCGCTATTGACGATCCCTACAAAAATCAGGAATATCGCGCCGACCCGCCCGGGCCTGTCGCCTATCGCTGAAAAAGGCCGGTCCGGCGAACGCCGGACCGGCCCTTTCTCTGGGAGGTGAATCAGCCCTTGATAGCGCCGGTGAGGACGCCGGAGGTGAAGTAGCGCTGGAGGAACGGATAGACGATCAGGATCGGGAGCGTCGCCAGGACGATCACCGCCATCTGGAGGGTGACGCCGGGCGGCGGGGGCTGATCGGGGGAGACCACTGCGCCCGGGATGGCGACGCCCGCCAGGACGTACTGCTGGAGCACGACCTGGATGGGCCACTTCTCGGCGTCGTTGATGTACAGCAGGGCGTTGAAGTAGGTGTTCCAGTAGCCGACCGCGTAGAACAGGCCCATCACGGCGAGCACCGGCTTCGACAGCGGCAGCACGATCTGGAGGAAGATCCGCCACTCGCCGGCCCCGTCGATCCGCGCGGCCTCGATCAGCTCTTCGGGCAGTCCTTGGAAGAAGTTCCTGATGACGATCATGTTGAACGCCGAGATGAGACCCGGGATGATCAACGACCAGGTCGAGTCCAGGAGCCCGAGGTACTTGATGAGCATGAAGTTCGGGATGATCCCCGCCCCGAAGAACATGGTCGCGAGGACCATGATCAGCACCGCCTTGGCGCCCGGGACCTGGCGAGTGCGGGCCAGGCCCCAGGCGAGCATCGAGGTCGCGGCAAGGGACAGCAGCGTGCCGACGACCGTGATGAACAGCGAGTTCAGCAGACCCTGGGTGACCGTGCCGCCGTTGAAGATCGCGCGGTACGCGTCCAGCGAGAACTCGGTCGGGAACACCACTCCGGCGCGGGCCTGGGACGGGGCGGCGAAGCTCATCGCGATGACGTAGACCAGCGGGTAGATCATGGTGATCACGATCAGCACGATCACGATCGCCTTGACCGCCCGGACCCAGATCGAGGGCGGGCTCATCCACGGCGGGATGCCGGTGCGCCCCTTGGCGAGTGTCATCATCAGAAGATCCCCTCTCCACCCATGCGCTTCGCGAGGCGGTTCGCCGAGAGCACCAGAACGGTGCCGATGACGCCCTTGAGCAGGCCCGCCGCAGTCGCGACCCCCCACTGGCCGCCGAGCACGCCGCGGAAGTAGACGAACGTGTCCAGCACCTGCGCGGCTTCGGCACCGACCATGGGCTGCTGCAGCAAGAGCTGTTCGAAGCCGACCGTGAGGATCGACCCGATGTTGAGGATGAGCAGGAGCGTCGCGACCGGGACCAGCGCCGGCAACGTGATGTGCCAGGTGCGCTGCCACGGCGTCGCGCCGTCGATCGCCGCCGCCTCGTAACGGTCGGACGGAATGCCCGCGATCGCCGCGAAGAAGATGATCGTGCCCCAACCGACGTCCTTCCACATGCCCTGGGCCACAACAAGAAGCTTGAAGGTGTCGGCGTTCGTCATCGCGTCGAACCCCGGCATCCCCATCCCGTCGAGGACACCCGCGACGAGACCGCCGCCACCGAGGACCTGCTGCCACACCGAGATCACGATGACCCACGACAGGAAGTGCGGCAGATAGACGATCGTCTGCACGAACCGCTTCACCTTGTCGGAGAGCAGCGAGTTGAGCAGCAGCGCGAGCGCGATCGGGGCCGGGAACGCGAAGACCAGCTGCAACACCGCGATGATGAGCGTGTTGCGCAGGGCCTGCAGGATTTCCGGATCGGTCCAGATCGCGTTGAAGTTCGCGAAGCCCACCCACGGCGAGCCCTCGATCCCGCGGAACGGCGAGTACTCCTGGAACGCGATCACGTTGCCCGCCATGGGCACATACGCGAACACCAGGAAGAACAGCGCCCCGGGGACGATGAACGTGTAGGACCAGCGCTCGCGCCAGACGCGCTGACGCAGTGTGGTCTTGCGCTTGGGCGCGGAAGGCCCCGAGGCCCGCGCGGTGCGGGTCTCGGGGCGTGCGGCGGTTTTCACGCTCACTTGCCGGCGTCCTTGAGGGCCTGGGTGTACTCGTCCTTGACCTGCGTGCCGCCCTGCGACATGTAGTTGGAGACGAACGACTCCAGGTCGTCGATGCTCTCGCGGCCGGTGATGACCCCGCTCTCGAAGTCCGTCCACAGCTGCTTGAGCTGCGCGCCCTTCGTGATGAACGTGGGGGACGCGCCTTCGAGGCCTTCGAGCGGGCGCACGATGGAGTTCTGCGCCATGGACTCCATGACCGCGACGAACGAGTCCGCCCAGGGAGCGGCGTTCGGGTGGATCCGGTACGAGTTGTCACCGGACGTGACCCCGACGTACTGGACGCCCATCTCAGGCAGGTTGTCGGCGTTGGGGATCGGGATGCCGTGCTCGTCGAAGTCGAAGTTGCGGCCCTCGATGCCCGAGTTGACGAACAGGTGCTCCTCCGATCCGTACGGGGCCGAGAAGTAGTCCAGGACGTTGAGGATCTGGGTCAAGCGCTCCTCGTCCTCGGCCGCCGCGGCCGAAACGCAGGTCGAGCGGCCGTAGGGCACGTTGCGCACCACGAGCTGGGCGGAGCCGTCGAAGCCGGGCATGTCGAAGAAGTCGAACTTCGCGCCGGGCAGGTCCGCCTCCCACTGCGACAGGCCGGCCGCGCCGATCGCCCCGCCGACCGCGTCGTAGCGGATCGCGGCGCCGGAGACGATGTCGGTCGGGGTGGGGGACATGGAGACCGGGTCGAAGATGCCCTCGGCCCAGGCGCGGGCGAGCCATTCGAGCATGAGCTTGTAGTTCTCGGTCTGGGTGATGTGGACCAGGTCGCCGTCGGCGTTGTGCTGCCATTCGGGGCCGGTCTTGAACAGCCGCTGGAACATCGACGCGGTCCCGGGGTGGGCGTCGTACTTGTTGAGCCCGTACACCTTCTGGCCGCCGGGGCCCGTGCCGAGCGCGGAGACCTCCTTGAGCATGGTGAACAGCTGCTCGGCGTCCTTCGGCGAGCGTCCGATGGAGGTCTGGTCGACCAGGTCGGCGCGCATCACCGGCAGGTTCGTGAGCGCCCAGACGGTCGAGGGGATCTGGTAGATGCGGCCGTCCTTGAGGCTGGCCTTCCAGATCTCCTCTTTACGTGCTGCCAGGTTGGGCCATTTCAGGATGTTGTCGCCCGACAGCGTCTCGGAGAGGTCGGCGAACGCGCCGTCGCGGATGCCCTGCAGGTTCACCGCCGACTGGTCGTTCACGAAGACCAGGTCCGGGACCTCGCCTGAAGCGAGCATCGTGGCGAACTTCTGGTCGAACACCGGCTGCGGCACGAACTGCGGCTCGAAGCTCACGCCGAGGCGGGCGTTGAGCTCCTGCCAGTACGGGTTCTCGTCCAAGGGCTTCGAGGGGTCGCCCCAGGTGAGCTGGAAGCTCGTGACCGTCCCGCCGGAGGCGGGCTCGCGGTTGACGGACTTGAAGTACGTCTGCACCTGCTCGGTGTAGACGTCCTCCATGCCCTCGGTCTCGGTGGCGTAGAACGGCTGCACGTCGAGCTCGGGCGCGGGCTGGAACGTGGGCAGGTCGTAGTCGCCGCCGGCGCTGCCGCCGACGTTCTCCGAGCAACCGGCGGCGGTCGCGCCGACCGCGGCAGCGGCTCCGGCGGCGCCGACCGCGCCGAGGAACTTGCGGCGAGTGAAATCGACCATGAGGGGCCTCCTTAAATCAACGTTGATGCAGGGGTGAGGGATGTGGCGGGTGTGAAAGTCATGGCGGCGTCCGGTGGCGGTGGCCTGCCGGGTACTGCTCCAGGTCGCCGGGGAGATAACGGTATCATCGACCATGGAAATGAGTCAATGCTTGACGTCTCGGAATCTCGGTTCTCGGCGTTTTCTGTTCGGTTGCCGCACAACGTAATCGCAGTACGATACGATTTCGATACCTAATCCTGAGGATGTTGACGGGTCGAGATCGATCGCGATACGGACGGATAACGGTTTCTATCTGTCGGTCAGGCCTGCCTCCACAGCGTCTCGTGGTCCACGCGGTGCAGCAGCGGCTCGCCCGCGACGTACCGCTCGGCGTCCTCCACCATGAACTGGCCCATCCGGGAGAGCTCGTTGCCGTGGGAGCCGGCCACATGCGGGGTGAGGAAGACGTTCGGGAGGTCGTAGAGCGGCGAGTGCGCCGGGAGCGGCTCGGGGTGGGTCACGTCGATGACCGCCGAGAGCCGCCCGCTGAGCACCTCGGCGGTGAGCGCATCGGTGTCGACGAGCTTCCCGCGGGCCGTGTTCACCACGACGGTGCCGTCCCGCATGAGGGCCAGGCGTTCGGCGTTGATGAGATGCTCGGTCTCGGCGAGGTCGGGGGCGTGGACGGTGACCACGTCGGCGCGGGCCACGAGCTCGTCGAGCGACACGAGGGCCGCGCCGAGCGCGGCCGCTTCGGTCTCCTCCACGTACGGGTCGGCGAGCAGGACCGTGAAGTCGAAGGGGCGCAGCAGTTCCACCACGCGCCGCCCGATTTTCGAGGCGCCGATGATCCCGATGACGCGGCCGAAGTTGCCGACCTCGGGGTGGATGTAGCCGAGCGTGAAGGTCCGGTCCTTGCGGAAGTCCTCGCGCAGCTGGAAGATGCCCTTGCCCGCCATGAGGATCGAGGCGAGCGTGTACTCGGCGACCGGCAGCGCGTTCGCGCCGGCCGCGCTCGAGACGGCCAGGCCGCGCTCCCAGCCGCTCTTGCCGATGATCCATTTGACCGTTCCGGCGGCGTGCAGCACCGCTTTGAGACTCGGCGCCCCGGCCAGTGCCTCGTCGCTCAGGTGCGGCGCGCCCCAACTGGAGACGATGACCTCGGCCTCGGCCAGGGCCGCCTTCGCGGCGGGCTCGGTGAAGTCCCGGGCGATGAGGTCGGGGTCGAAGTCGAGCACGGCCGCCAGGCGCCGCATGAGCGGTTCGGGGAAGAGCTGGTGGAGGAACACGGGGTCCATGGCCAGGAGGGCTCGCGGTCGGTCTGCCACTCGGGGTCCTTCGGGGTCGCCGGATAGATATCGGTTTCTAAGTTAGATCTCGATCCGCAGTTTGTCGAGACCTCTGCATCGATCAATCCCGATCGGTCGTGATGCCGAGTCCCGAAGATCATCATGATGATACTGGTAGACAAGGTGATAGAACGAAATAACGATTCGGTAACGTGTGGTGACGAGGCTGCAGCCGCCTCGGGACCTAGTGGATAACGTTATCTGTCTGAGCCTTGATTCTCGTCTTCGCAACCGCTATCGTCCGCATAGACGGACACCGATATGCAGCTCCCGGCCCCGCGGCCGGCCGCGCCGGCGTCCGCATCCCGCATCGGCGGACCCGGAAGGCCCCCCTTCGAAAGGACTCCTGCAATGACGCAAGTCGGGCATCGAACGCGGCCGCGCCTCACAGCGCTGACCGCCGCGCTCGCCGCAGGGATCGCGATGGTCGCGGTCCCGCCTGCGGCGCAGGCCGAGACGAGCTACGACGACCTGCTCACCGCGCACGTCGTCGAGATCAACGAGACCGTGAGCGACGCCGGGTTCGTGCACCCCGGCGTGGGCCTCTCGGCCGACGACCTCCGCAACGCCCAGGCCATGGTCCGCTCGAACCAGGAGCCTTGGGCCTCCTACTTCGACGCGATGACCCAGGTGACGCCGTGGGCCGCACCGGGTTACACGGTCGACAACATGGTGCGCGGCAAACCGGACGTGCCCGTCACTGACACGTTCACCCAGGGCGGCATGCGCAACCGCCTCACCCGCGACTCCTTCGGCGTGCTCACCCAGGCGCTCATGTGGACGATGACCGGCGACGAGGTCTACCGCAAGGGCGCCATCATGGGCCTGCGCACCTGGTCGAACATGAAGGCCGACGGGTACGCGTACTTCCCGGACGCGCACGTCCACACCGGCAAGCCGCTCTCGCAGTTCCTCATGGCCGCCGAGATCATCCGCGCCACCGAACCGGTCGCCGACGACACCCCCGGCACGCACGACGGCTACAACGTCGAGTGGAGCGCCGAAGACGACGCGAAGCTGCTCGGCAACTTCGCGGAGCCGATCGTGAACGTCTTCAACTTCTCCAACGAGAAGTGGATGAACCAGCACAACTTCGGGCTGTACGGCCGCATCGCGACCGCCATCTACGCCGACGACGCCGAGGGCTACGCCAAGGGCGTCGAGTGGTTCACCGTGAACTCGACCTTCGACGACTACACGAGCGGCAGCATGGCCGCCCAGTTCCCGGTGATCGAGGCCGACGACCCGCTCAACCCGTACGGCTACGACTTCGTGCAGCTGCGGGAGATGGGCCGCGACCAGGCGCACGCCGAATGCAACATCGACAACTTCGCCGCGCTCGCGCGCTTCCTCGATGTGCAGGGCACCAAGGTCGACCCCGTCGCCGGCACGGTCTCCACGGCCGACGACGCCGTGACCGCGTACGGCTTCCTCGGGAACCGCCTGCTCAAGGGCGCCGACGCCTTCGCGGGCTTCATGATGGGCGACTGGACGCCCTATGTGGACGAGCGCAACACGGGCGGGGCCATCTCCCAGGCCTACCGCGGCCGCATCTTCAACGCCCTCTCCGAGCTGTACTACCAGTACACGTACGTCGAAGGCGTCGACGTCGAGACCGAGGCCCCCTGGCTGGCCGAGCTCCACGCGCGCATGGACGGCCCGCTCTACCAGTACGGCACCGGCACCGCGAACTTCTGGGCACCGGGCGACAAGAGCATCGAATACTGGGTGGCCTTCCCGCAGGAGATCGCCGGCACCGAACCGCGCCCGGCCGCCGACACGGCCCTGACCTTCGGCAACTACGGGCTCGCGCTCGACGACGGCACCGCGATCACCACCGAGGACGGCCACGCCTTCGCCCGCGCCACCGCCGACGCCGACGGCACCACCAGCGTCATCAGCCGCGTCATGTTCCCGGCCAACAGCCGCATGGGCGTGCTCGTGCGCACCGACGGGCCCGCGACCCTCGAGGTCCTCGACAAGGAGGAGCCGAACGCCGCCAACCCGGACGAGACCGCCGCGAAGATCATGGCGAGCATCGAACTGCCTGACACGCAAGGCGAATGGCGGTACGTCACCTACCCGGCGGGCGGCCTCAACACCCACTTCTTCCGTGTGAAGGGCGACGGCGCGACCGTCGACCTCGACAAGCTCATCTTCAACGCCCAGACCGCGCTCACCCCGCCGGCCTTCGAGCAGACCCGCGACCGCTACTACCTGTGGGCCGGCAACGAGGCGAGCTTCGACCTCTCGGCCGCCGACACGGGCGGATCGGTCGCGTACACCGCCGCCGGCCTGCCTCGCGGCGCGACCCTCGACGCCGCGACCGGCACGCTCACCTGGAAGCCGGGCGACCGCCAGCGCGGCGTCCACCAAGTGCAGGTCGTCGCCGACGACGGCGAGTCGATCACGGCCCGCACCTTCGAACTGTCGGTCGCCCGCAACCGCCCCAAGATGATCGAGGCGGCCGTGGCCGACGGCGTCGACGCCGAGGCCGTCTACACCACCGTCACCCGCGAGCCCTACGAAGCCGCACTCCATGCGACGAGGGACGCCTCCGAGTCGGGCACCGACGCGGAGTTCCGCACCGCCTTCGAATCGCTGCTCGACGCAATCGAGAACCTCGATCTCCTCAGCGCGCGACTCGCAGACGGCACGCTCGACTACACCGGCATGGCCGTCCCGCAAGGCATCTCGACCGGCGGGCTGAACGCCCTCGCCGACGGCGACAACACCAGCAGCTTCGGCGACGTGCGCCTGGGCTCGGTCACGCTCGACTTCGGCACCCGCTACCGGGTCGCGGTCGACGAGTTCGACTTCCGGGCCCGGTTCTCGTTCCCGATGCGCTCCGAGGGCACCAACGTGTACGGCTCGAACGACGGGCTGTCGTGGACGCTCCTGACCGAGCGGGACACCGCGAACACCAACGACTGGGAGTCGATCCCGGTCGTCGCCGACCAGCGCGGCAAGGAGTGGCGCTACCTCAAGCTCCAGGTCGACGACCCGGGCGTCCCGATCGACCCGGCCTACCCGGGCCTGTGGTCCATCGGCGAGTTCCGCATCGGCGGCGACCGCGTCGAGGTCCCGGGCACGATCGACACGCTGACCGTGACCTCGCCGGACGCGTTGGCGGGCAGGGTGACCGCGGGCGACACCGCCCAGGTCGCCTTCACCAGCCCGGAGCCGATCAGCGACGTGACCGCCGCGATCGGCGGCCAGAACATTCCGGTGACCAGCACTGACGGCCTGTCGTGGACCGGCTCGGTCGAGCTCGGTTCGCTCAACGGCGGCGGCCGCCTCGGCCTCACCGTGGACCACACCACGGCTGACGGCGACCAGGCCGCCACCGTGCACGGCTCGACCGACGGCACCGCCCTGTACGGCTCGGACGAAAGCAATCTCGTCGACCTCGCCGACGCGCAAGTGATCAAAGTGGACGGGTCGATCGACGCAACGAAAGCCGCGCAGTCCGCGTTGATGCTCGACGGCAACGCCGCCACCTTCAGCGACGTGGCCGCCGTCGACGGCGAGTTCTACCTCATCTGGGACTTCGGCGAAGGCGCCGAGGCCACGGTGGACCGCGCCGACTTCCTGGCCCGCCAGGACAACAACGGCCTGGTCCGCATGGACGACCAGGTTCTCCAGGGCTCCAACGACCTCCGGAACTGGACGACCCTGACCGACCCGACGTTCAAGACGCTCGCCTGGCAGAACCTCCCGTCGCAGAGCGACGAAGGCTTCCGCTACGTTCGCATCGCGAACAACGTCCTCATCGACATCGCGGAACTCCGGCTCTTCGGCGCCGTCGCCTACGACCTCGACCCGATCCTCGCGCGGGCCGACGCGGTCGACCTGGCCGCCCACTCGCGCGGCTCGGCGATCCTGTTCACCCGCGAAGTGGAGGCCGTGCGAGCGGCCGCCGCCGAGGCCGGCGCCGACGAGTCCGCGCTCGCGCAGCGCCTCCTCGACGCCTGGTCCCTGCTCGAGGACGCCGCGACCACCGCCGCAGCGCCCCTCGACCAGGCGTGGGTCACCGCCAGCTCGGCATCCTGGGACGGCACCAAGAACGCGGCCGCCAACGGCTGGGCCATGTTCGACGGCAACACCGGCACGTTCACCGACACGACCACGAAGAACGGCTGGGTCTCGGTGATCCCGAGCGACGGCACCGCCTTCACGGTCGAGGCCGTGAAGTACCACCCCCGCGGCGGAGCGGTCCCCCGCGCCAACAACGTGTCCCTCCAGGGCTCGAACGACGGCGGCGCGACCTGGACCACCTTCGCCTCCACGGGCATCGCGGTCGCGGGCTGGAACACGGTCACCCTGTCCGCACCGGTCCGATACGAGGCCCTGCGCATCAGCGGCACCGACGGGTACACCAACTTCGCCGAAGTGCAGTTCCTCGTCTCAGCGATCGACAAGACCGGCCTCGACCTCTACCTCACCGAAGCCGGGGCCCTGTCCGAATCCGGCTGGACCGCCGACTCCTGGACCGCCTTCACCACCGCCCGCGACGCCGCCCAAGCAATCGCGAACGACAAGGGCGCCACCCAAGAAGAAGTCGACGAAGCAACCGACGCCCTCGCGGCGGCCACCGCCGGCCTCACCAAGGCATAACCGCTCGACACCAAGGGCCCCAAGCGCAACCGCGCTCGGGGCCCTTTCGCGTGCGCATTCCCGAAACGCCGACGCCCGCCGCCGCGCGCCGATACCCTCGGTCCCATGGCCTCCCCGCGACTCGCATTGAACGCGATCACCGTGACCGCACCTGACCCGCGCGCCCTCGCCGAGTTCTACGCTCGCCTCCTCAGCCTCCCCGTCACCGCCAGCGAACCACCGCGACCCCACGAACCGTCCGAAGCGGGCTGGGCGCAGATCCGCACCGCCGACGGCCTCATCCTGGGCTTCGAGTACGAACGCCACTGGCACCGCCCGGTCTGGCCCGCCGAACCCGACGCCCCGCACGCCACGCAGCACCTCGACATTCAAGTCGACGACCTCGACGCCGCCGCCGACCACGCCGTGGCGCAGGGCGCCGCACTCGCCGAACACCAACCGCAGGACGACGTGCGCGTCCTCTTCGACCCGGTCGGCCACCCCTTCTGCCTCTACCGCTGAACCGCTGGGCGGCAGCGAACTGCGGTGATCCCCGGTTCACGACCGCCGAGACGTAGGGGCGCAAAGCCTGCGGCCCGACCCGATGCCGGCGCGGCGCGAGCGGCCCTCCGATCGAGCCCGCGAACCGTTCGCCCACCGCTACGATCAGGCGGTGAGCATCACGGCCGGGAGCGTCGCCGCGGCGGCGCTCGGCATCGCGACCATCGCCGTCCTCTGGCGGCTCTCACGCGACCTCCGCCGCGGGCGCGGGGAACACGCCGCCGAGACGCCGCGCCCGGCACTCGTCCTCACGGCGGCCGGCGCGGTCGTCGCGGCACTCGGCGCCGCGCTCGTGCTCGCCGACCCCTGGGACACCGCCGACGCCGTCACCATCGGCACGGTCCTCGGCGGTCCCGCGATCGCACTCGTCGGCGATCTCGTCGCCGAACGCGCCACGACCGGTCGGATCGTCGCCTCGCGGATCATCGCCCTCGCCTGCCTGGCCGTGCTCGCCCTCATCGCATTCGCCCTGCCCGCCCTGGTCCTCGCGGCGCTCGCGTTCGCGGCGCTCCTGCTCCTCGCGCTCGCCGCGGCAGGCTGGTTCCGCCTGCCCGCGATGGACGTCGACGATCAGCGATGACCGTGCCGATCAGCGGCCGAGCCGCATCGCCCCGGCCGTGCTCGCGCATCGCCGCCGCACCGCACGTGCCCGTCCTCGTCGCGAGACTCGCGCCGCTCCTGACCACTCGCACCCTCGGGCCGGCTCCGGCCGCCTCACTTGAGCGTCAACGACGGTACGAGTTGAACCGCATCGCCGGTTCCGGCGACACCGTGAACCCCAGTTCCTCGTAGAGCCCTTGGCCCTGATCCGACGCCAGCAGTTCCAGGACCTGCACGTTCTGGTCCTCGAACCAGGCCAGGAGTGCCGTCGTGCACACCCGGCTGAACCCGCGCTTGCGCCACTGCGGATCGGTGACGACGTTGAAGATCCACCCGTAGCGGCCGCTCGGGTTGAACGGGCCCGGCAGCCGCTCGCTGATCGTCCCCACCGCGCACGCGGCCAGGCCCTCGCCCTCCGGCGCGTCGATCACGGTGATGCCGATCGTCGGCTTGTCCTCGCTCATGCGCCGCCGCAGGACCTCGACGGTGGCGGGCTTCCAGCTCTCGTCGGACATGTCGATCCAGTGCGAGAGCATGACCTCGCGGAGGCGGACGATCTCGGGGACGTCGTCGATTTCGGCGTGGCGTGCATTGGTCATGCCGGGAGCATACGGGCGCGAAGGCCCCGCCGCCCAGCCCGTTTCGCGGGTTCCCTCGGCGCGCAGAACGTGCCATGATGTGGTCTATGTCCCACCGCCCCAAGGACCTCAGTCCCGAACAGCTCCGCTTCCGGCCGCAGGGGCCGGTGCGCTGGCTGTCGCCGCGCACGCTCCTGGACACGAGCATGCGGTTCGGGCTCGCGCGCGTCTTCGGCGGCTATGTGGACAAGCGCGAGATCATCGGCGGCCGCCCGCAGGGCGTGTACAACCACGCCGACCGGGACGAGCTGTGGATCGACTACGTCGCCGACATCGGCGACGGCTTCAACGCCACCTACTCGATCGCGTACCTCATGGCCCAGGACCAGATCGAGGTCGGCGGGGAGGTGCTGCCGCGCGGCTCGGTGCTCATCATGGGCGGCGACGAGGTGTACCCGGCGGGGGACTGGCTCGAGTACGAGCAGCGCATGAAGGGCCCGTACGAGGCGGCGAACCCGGCGCATCCGGTGTCGCTGTACGCGATCCCGGGCAACCACGACTGGTTCGACGGCCTGACCGCGTTTGCCCGGCAGTTCACCGAGGGCCGCTCGGTGGGCGGGTACAAGACCGCGCAGAAGCGGTCCTACTTCGCGCTCGAGCTGCCGCACCGCTGGTGGCTGTTCGCGGTCGACGCCCAGTTCGACACCCACCTGGACCAGACCCAGATCGAGTACTTCCGGCACGCGGCCGAGCGAATGCGCGAGGGTGACCAGGTGATCCTGTGCGTGCCGCAGCCGTCGTGGCTGTGGACCGAGGACGACCCGCGCTCGTTCGACCGGATCGACCACTTCATCCGTGACGTGGTCGCCGCGCGGGGCGCGCGCGTGCCGCTCGTCGTCACCGGCGACCGGCACCACTACGCCCACTACCAGGAAGTGGACGGCTCGCGCCATCTCGTCACCGCGGGGGGCGGCGGCGCATACCTCTCGCCGACGCACACGCTGCCGGAGGAGCTGACGGCGCCGCGCAAGTCGGTGCCCGAACCCGATGCGCGCGAACGGGACTACCGGCTCACGAAGGAGTACCCGTCGAAGGCGAAGTCGATGGGGTACGCGTTCGGGATCTTCGCGCGCCTGCCGTGGCTCAACCGCGGCTTCGTGGCGCTCATGGCCGCGGTCGGCATCATCGCCACAGTGTCCATTCTGGAGGGCACAGGCACGTTCGTGGCGGTCACCGTCGTGCTCCTGGCCGCCGGGGTCGGCTTCGCGCACCCCGGCCAGGGCTCCCGCACGTCACGCCATTACATGCTCGGCGGCCTGCACGGTCTCGCGCAGGTCGCGCTGTGGTGGAGCGGGGCGCAGGCCATCACCATGCTCCACGACGTGAACCTGTGGACGTACCTGGCGTACCTGCCGGTCGCCGGGCTCGTCGGCACCTGGCTCGTGGGGCTCTACCTCGTCGTGGCGAACCGCGCGGGCGTCAACGCGAACGAGCTCTTCGCCGGGCTCAACGTGATCGACCAGAAGTGCTTCCTGCGCATCAGGGTCGCCGCCGACGGCGCCACCGTCTACCCGATCGGCCTCGACCGGGTCGGCCGCCGCTGGGTCGCCGACCCCGGAGGGGGGCCGAGGGCCTCGTTCGTCAAACCGGTCGACCCGCTCAAGCCGCGCCTCATCGAGCCCGGCTTCGCGGCCCTCCACCCCGGGCCGCGCCGCGAGGAGCTGCCCCCGCAGAACCCCGTGCGCCGTCTGGTCGCCCAGGCGAACGAGTGGTTCCGCGGCGACTAGCCCCGACCGTCCCCGCCGGTCGAGCCCCTGCCGAACTCGGGTTCCGGCGGCGCCTCCAGGGTCGCGTCCGGGCCGTGCCCGCCGCGGCCCATGAGCCGGTGCAGCGCCGGGCTGAACACGGCCAGGACCACCGAGGTGAGGATCGCGATCCCGGCGAGGATGTAGAAGAACGCGGCCTCGCCCACCCGCGGCACCAGG
This sequence comes from Glycomyces niveus, assembly GCF_017592475.1. Classification (GTDB taxonomy): domain Bacteria; phylum Actinomycetota; class Actinomycetes; order Mycobacteriales; family Micromonosporaceae; genus Glycomyces; species Glycomyces niveus. The sequence goes on from NZ_JAGFNP010000013.1 coordinate 28,972, forward strand.
AACGCGAACGCCTGCCCGCCCAGCGGTGTGCCCACGGCCGGGCCCAGGAACCACACGCCCATCATCTGCCCCTTGAGGTTCGGCGGCGCCAGCTGCGTCGTCACGCTCAAGCCCACGGGCGAGACGCACAGCTCGCCGAACGTGAGCAGCAGGTACACCCAGGCCATCCAGCCGAGCGCGACGAGGGCGCCGTCGTCGGCGCGGGTCTGCAGCCAGCCGAGGAACACGTACGAGAAGCCCACGAGGAACACGCCGATCGCGAACTTGTACGCCGTCCCGAACCGGGTGCCGAGCTTGAGCCAGACGACGCCGAAGATCGGCGAGAACACCAGGATGAAGATCGAGTTGAAGTTCTGCACCCCGCCCGCGGGCAGGTGGAAGCCCCACGAGTCGAGGTCCACCGAGTTCGACGCGAACGCCGTGAGCACCGAGCCCATCTGGAGGTACAGCATCCAGAACACGACCGAGGCGATGAACAGCCCCACATAGGCGCGCAGGCCCGCCTTCTCGGCGGGCGTGATGCCCTTGGCCTCGCCGAAGATGTACACGAAGTACCAGACGGCGGCCGCGATCGACAGTCCCGTCACCACGGTGGGGACGGTGGCGAGCGTGAGCGTCCCCGTCCACGCCCAGATCGCGATCGCCACCGCCGCGATCGCGAGCGAGATGACGAGGATCTTCCGGGTCTGCTGCTTCTCAACTTCGCTCAGCGGACGCGCCGGGCCGATCCCGGCGTGCGTCAGGCGCGGCCAGCCGCGCACGTACCAGAGCAGGCCGAACGCCATGCCGACCGCGGCCGCGCCGAAGCCGAGATGCCAGCGGTCGTCCCCGGCCAGGTACGGGGTGATGAGGATGCCGAGGAACGCGCCGAGGTTGATGCCCATGTAGAACACCGAGAAGCCCGCGTCGCGGCGGGCGTCGGTGTCGTCGTCGTAGAGCTTGCCGACCATCACCGAGATGTTCGGCTTCAACAGCCCCGAGCCGGCGACGACGAGGAACAGCCCGAAGAACACCATCGCCGGGTTCTTGATCGGGATCGCCATCGAGAGGTGGCCGGCCATGATGATGATGCCGCCGATGAGGACGGCGCGCCTCGGCCCCAGGATCCGGTCCGCCAGCCACCCGCCGGGCAGCGCCGTCAGGTACACCAGCCCCGAGTACAGCGAGGCGATCGGGACCGCGACCGTGTCCGGGAGCCCGAGGCCGTTCTGCGCCGTGTCGGCGACGAGGAAGGTGAGCAGGATGCCCTGCAGGCCGTAGAAGCTGAACCGCTCCCACATCTCGGTCCCGAAGAGGACGGCCAGGCCGCGGGGATGGCCGAAGAACTGGCGATCGCGGCCGACGGGACGCGTTTCGCGGTGGGACATCGGCGCTCCCAAGATGCTCGACTGCGTGATCTGCAAGCCCGGCGCGACGTGCGCCGATACCTGCGTACCGTAGTGGCTCCCGCCGGGCCGGGCGGCCGAACGCGCCAACGTGTCATCCCCGAACGGATGCGTTGCGACCGTTTGTCTGATATGCACTGATCGCTGGTCTACGATCCGCCCTATGAGTGACGATCCATACTGGAACTCCGGGCAGGACGAGCCCTCCGGCCGCTTCTCCGGCGGCGACCCCCTCGTCACCGACACCTTCGAACGCTGGTGGCACGCCTCCATGGACGTCGTCCAGCGCTCCTGGCGCACCGTCGGCCTCATCCTCCTCATCGGCGTCGTCCTCCCGCGCTGGATCGTCGGCGCCTACAACAACACCGTGCGCACCCCCGACCTCGACATGACCCGCACCGAATGGGGCACCGTCGTCAGCGAGTACAGCCCCAGCGTCGCCGTCGGCGTCATCGGCGCGCTCCTCTCCCTCGCCGCCCTCTACGTCGCCGGCTCCGCCGCGCTCGCCGCCGTGCGCACCGCCGCCGCCGAGGCCGCGGGCGGCTTCCTCGCCCTCGGCGAGGCCTTCTCCTTCGGCTTCAAACGCGGCGGCACGTTCTTCCTCTGGCTCCTGCTCGCCTGGCTCACCGTCGCCGTCGGCCTCGTCCTCTGCGTCCTGCCCGGCCTGTGGGCGATCTTCGCGCTCAGTCTCATGGCCCCCGCCGCCGTCTTCGAAGCCCGCCGCAGCCCCTACGCCCGCTCCATCCAGCTCACGCACTCGGCGTTCTGGCCCGCCCTGGGCCGCATCATCATCGTCGTGCTCGTCGCCATCGCCGCGAACCTCGTCATCGCCCTCGTCGGCGTCCTCCTGGCCGGACTCTGGCACGGTGTCTTCGCGCCGTGGCTCGCCACCGTCCTCACCGTCCTCACCGAGGCGTTCATGGCCCTGCTGCTGCTCGTGCCGATGATCTGGATCGTCGCCGCGTCCCTGTGCTCCTACGCCTGGCTGCGCGGCCGCACCGAATCGGTCTCCGCCACCTCCCTCTCCGCCGAGGCCGCGGGCGTCGCCATCGACCCGGCCGAACCCGGCGAACCCGGCCATCCCATGCCGAACGAGTAGACCGCAATGCCGAGGCCCGGGCTCGAGCCCGGGCCTTCTTGGTCTTCACCACTTGTTTCGCGCCCCGGATTGGCACTCTCAAGGCGAGAGTGCTATACCTGGAGCTGGCACTCGCGACTGGCGAGTGCTAAACGCGATGAGGTGGTCGAGCCTCCAGAGGTTCACCGTCGCGGGAATGCCGCCTCACCGTCGACCACGAACGTTATCCGAAAGGAAGCCATCGACCATGGCGAAGATGATCGCATTCGACGAGGAGGCTCGCCGCGGGCTCGAGCGAGGCATGAACACCCTCGCCGAAGCCGTCAAGGTGACCCTCGGCCCGAAGGGCCGCAACGTGGTGCTCGACAAGAAGTGGGGCGCGCCGACGATCACCAACGACGGTGTCTCCGTCGCCAAGGAGATCGAGCTCGAAGACCCGTACGAGCGCATCGGCGCCGAACTGGTCAAGGAAGTCGCCAAGAAGACCGACGACGTCGCCGGTGACGGCACCACCACCGCCACCGTGCTCGCCCAGGCCCTCGTCAAGGAAGGCCTCCGCGCGGTCGCCGCCGGCGCCAACCCGATCGCCATCAAGAAGGGCATCGAGAAGGCCGTCGCCGCCGTCGTCGAGCACCTCCAGTCCACCTCCACCGAGGTAGAGACCGAGGAGCAGATCGCCTCCACCGCTTCGATCTCCGCCGGCGACGTCACCGTCGGCGCCATCATCGCCGAGGCGATGGAGAAGGTCGGCAAGGAAGGCGTCATCACCGTCGAGGAGTCGAACACCTTCGGCCTCGACCTCGAGCTCACCGAGGGCATGCGCTTCGACAAGGGCTACCTGTCCGGTTACTTCGTGACCGACCAGGACCGCATGGAGGCCGTGCTCGAGGACCCGTACATCCTCGTCGCCAACCAGAAGATCTCCGCGGTCAAGGACCTGCTCCCGACCCTGGAGAAGGTCACCCAGACCGGCAAGCCGCTCCTGATCATCGCCGAGGACGTGGACGGCGAAGCCCTCCCGACCCTCGTCGTGAACAAGATCCGCGGCATCTTCAAGTCGGCCGCCGTCAAGGCCCCCGGCTTCGGCGACCGCCGCAAGGCCATGCTCGGCGACATCGCCATCCTCACCGGCGGCCAGGTCATCTCCGAGGAGATCGGCCTCAAGCTCGAGAACACCGACCTGTCCCTCCTGGGCCAGGCCCGCAAGGTCGTCATCACCAAGGACGACACCATCATCGTCGACGGCGGCGGCGAGGAAGAGGCGATCCAGGGCCGGATCAACCAGATCCGCGCCGAGATCGACAACTCCGACTCCGACTACGACCGCGAGAAGCTGCAGGAGCGCCTCGCGCGCCTCGCCGGCGGCGTCGCCGTCATCAAGGTCGGCGCGGCCACCGAGGTCGAGCTCAAGGAGCGCAAGCACCGCGTCGAAGACGCCGTGCGCAACGCCAAGGCCGCGGTCGAAGAGGGCATCCTCGCCGGCGGCGGCACCGCGCTGGCCCAGGCCGGCGCGATCGCGTTCGACAAGATCGAGGCCGAGGGCGACGAGGCGACCGGTGTCGAGATCGTGCGCCGCTCGCTCGGCGCGCCGCTGCGCGCCATCGCCGAGAACGCCGGCCTCGAGGGCGGCGTCGTGGTGGAGAAGGTCCGCAACCTGCCCACCGGCCACGGCCTGAACGCCGCGACCGGCGAGTACGTGGACATGCTCGCCGCGGGCATCCCCGACCCGACCAAGGTCACCCGCTCGGCGCTGCAGAACGCCGCGTCGATCGCCGCGCTGTTCCTGACCACCGAGGCCGTCGTCGCCGACGCCCCGGAGAAGGAGTCCGCCGGCGGCGCGCCCGACATGGGCGGCATGGGCGGCATGATGTAAGCAGCCCGGCAGGGTTGCTCGCTCAGGCCGACTGAGTACTGCGAGGGAGGACCGCTCACTGTATCGTGAGTGGTTCTCCCTTTCTCTGTACTGGCTTGCAGTGCAGACGGCGTAGTCCGCTGCGCGAGCGCGGCATACCGCCCCCTCCAGGGGCGGTATGCCGCGTCTGCACGCTCCCCGCGCACTCTTTCGGGTGACACATTTCCTTACGACGGTAAGAACCGGGGTTTCCTGTCGGACCCCCGCGAAATACTTGAGCAGGGGACGCCCCCCTGGGAGGGCGGGGGACTGCCCGGAGCCGGAACGCCACTCGAACCGGCTGCGCCCCAGCAGCTTCCAGCCCTTCACAGACCGTCCGGGCCGGGCTACCCTGAGGCCGTGCCCCCCGCGCCCCGCAGCGAGAACCGCCTCGCGGCCGCCGTCTTCCTCGCGGTCGCCCTCCTCGGCCTGGGCGCCGCCGCGTTCCTCGCCGGCATCACCGCCGAGAGCCGCGCCCCCGACCCCCCGACCGACGACACGACCACCGCCTTCGCGCCGCCCGCCCACCGCGACACCGGCCCCGCCGTCCTCGTCTGCCCCGCCGACCCCGAGACCTTCGCCGCCGCCAACGAAGGCGTCAACTACAACGACCGCATCATGAACGAGCAGCACTACGAAGACTGCCTCGCCGGCGGCCACCACGACCTCGCCGCCGCCATCGCCGCCGCCGCACCCGACGCCCGCATCCTCGTCCTCCCCGGCACCTACGAAACCGACGAGACCATCACCGTCGACGGCCGCACCGGACTCCAGATCGAAGGCCTCGGCGACACCCCCGACGACGTCCACTTCACCGCAGGATTCCACGCCGACACCGTCTTCGAAGCCCGCGCCGCCGACGGCCTCCACCTCAGCGGCATCGCCTTCGGCCAAGCCCGCGACACCGCCCTCCTCCTCACCGGCACCACCGGCGCCACCCTCGACCGCGTCGCCGCCACCCAGACCGGCGCCTACGGCCTCCGCATCACCGACTCCACCTCCATCGCCCTCACCGGCTGCCGCGCCGAAGCCGCCGACCTGGCCGGCATCGCCCTCGACACCGTCGACGGCGCCGTCACCGGCTGCGAAGCCACCGGCAACCTCGTCGGCCTCCTCGCCACCGGCGGCGACACCCTCGACCTCGCCGAGAACCGCCTCCACGCCAACACCACCGGCCTCGCCGCCACCGGCCACGACGTCGACGTCACCGCGAACCTCGTGCACGGCAACAACACCGACCACTACGACCGCCTCGACACCCCCGCCTGCGGCCCCCTCGCCGACCGCGACTGGACCGCCGGCATCTGCCCCGCCCGCACCTACCCCTCCGGCATCGGCATCCTCATCACCGACGGCGTCGGCGTCGACGTCACCCAGAACCGCCTCTGGAACCAGCAGTACGCCGCCATCGCCACCTGGGGCACCCCCGGCCTCGAAGGCGACGGCGGCGACCGCAACCGCTTCACCGCCAACACCTTCGGCGTCCGCGACGACGGCCAGCGCCAGCGCAACCGCCTCGACCTGTGGTGGGACGGCGTCGGCGCCGGGAACTGCTTCTCCGAACCGGACGCCTTCCGCACCGCCCCCACCGCCCTGCCCGCCTGCGACATCGTCTCCGAGCCCTCCCGCCTCCTCGCCGACCCGCTGCGCACCGCGAAGCTGTGGCAGTGCGGCATCGGCGACACCGCCGCGGGCGTCCCGGCCGGCTGCGACTGGCTCGGGGCGCGCTTCACCGACCGGCTCGAGTTCCAGGCCGCCGTGGCGTTCGCGGCCGGGCTGCTGTTCCTCACCGGCGCGGGCTGGCTGGCGGCCGCCCGCACCGACGACCCGCCGCGGGCGGGCCGGATGACGTTCTCCGCCTTGGCGACCGGTGCGGGAGGGCTGCTGCTCGTGCTCGCCGTCTGGTCGGGCCGGGCCGATTACGAGGCGCTGGCGATCGGCCTGTGGGGGTTCGGGTGGATCCTGGCGGGGCGGTCGTGGCGGCAGTGCGGGATGCCGGTGTTCGGGTTGTTCACGGGGTTCATCGGGGCGACGGCGGTGCTCGACGCGATCGACCGGGCGGTGTGGACGGTGCCGTTCGTGCCGGTCTCGCCGGCGTGGTGCTGGCTCGCCCTGCTTCCATTGTGGACTTTGGTGGCGCTGGGGCTGGCGTTCGGGCCGCGCCGCCGCGAGCCCGAGCGGCCCCCGGTGGAGCGCACGCCGGTGACGGCGCCGTCGCACGACCGCTTCGACTGGTGACGCTCGGTCGCGTAACCTTGCTCCATGACTTGGACCTGGAAGCTCGAAGACGCCGACGGCAATGCGATCGACACCCCCGACAGCGACCTGGGCAGCCAGGGCGACGCGGAGTCGTGGCTGGGCGAGCGGTGGCGCGACTTCGCCGACCAGGGCGCGACGGCCGCGATCCTGCTCGAGGACGGCCGCCAGGTCTACCGCATGGAGCTCTCTCCGGCCGAGGAGTAGGGCGCTGCGGAGGGTGCCCCGTCTTTCGTGTGTCGCCGCTTGCGGCCAGCCCGTAATAGGCTGGGCGGTGTGACCGACGCTGGCTCCCTCACTCTGACCGCGACCCGTGCGAAGGCCGGGCTCGACGCCCGGCGCGGGATCGTGCGCCTCCACCCCGAGGCCCTGACCGCGCTCGGCCTGCGTCCGGGGGACGCGGTCGAGGTGACGGGGCGGCGCGCGACGGCCGCGATCGCGCTGGCCGCCGACCGGTACGCGTCCCGGCGGGCGCTGTACGCCGACGATCTGACGCTGGGGAACATCGGTGCGCGCGACGGCGACCCGGTGCGGCTCGCTCCGGTCGACCTCGTGGCGGCGGACCGGGTGGTGCTGTCGGGTCCGGCGTCGGCGGTGGCCGTGGTGGATCCTGACACGCTGCGGCTGGCGCTCCTGTCGAAGGTCGTGGGCGAGGGCGACGACGTGTCGCTGCTGCCGATCGAGTTGGGGGACGCGCAGCGCGAGATCGTCGCGGCGACGCGCCGCACCCTCAACAACACGCTCGGGATCGGCTGGACCACGATGGTGCTCAACGTGGTCGAGGCCAGTCCGGCCCATGGCGCGATGGTCACTTCGGACACGCGCGTGGAGTGGGAGTCGGCGGTGCCGGCCGCTGTCGAGCTGCCGCTGGAGTCCGGCCGGGTCGCGAACCTGGGCCGCGCCCGCGCCCCGATGCCCGCTTCGTACGCGGCCGGTGAGGTCGCCGCGGTCCGTCCGCGCGCCGAGGCCGCGGGCCCGGTGCGGGCGCCGCGGGCCGAGGCGCAGCCGGGTGTCGCGCCGATCCCGTATGAGGAGCTGGCCGGGGCGAAGATTCCCGCCGAGGAGCTGCGGGAGCTGCTCGACCTCGGTTTCAACCACCGCGAGGTCCTGAAGGTGGTGGGCACGGACATGGCGCTGGGCGTGCTCGTCTCGGGCCCGTCGGGCGCGGGCAAGGCCACCGTGGTCCGCTCGGTCGCGGCGGCCGTGGGCGCGCGCGTCAGCGAGGTCTCCGGTCATGATCTGGCCGCGCTCGAGGCGAACGCGGCGGCCGACCAGCTCCGCGCCGCCGTCGCCGCCCTGGCCGTCCCGGGCGTGCTCCTGGTGCGCGGCGTCGAGGCGATCGCGCCCGCGGGGAAGCGGACCTCGTTGGGCACCATGTTCACCCGGCTCGTGGACGAGGTCCTGGAGGCGCCGGGCGAGCACGCCGTGGTGTGCACGACCGCGCGCGTGGAGGACGTCGACACGGCGCTGCGCTCGCGTCTCGAGCACGAGGTCGTGGTGCCGATGCCGGACGCCGACGCCCGCCGGGACCTCCTCGTCTACTTCACGCGCGGCATGAAGGTCGCCGAGGACGTGAAGCTGGAGTCGGTGGCGCACCGCGCGCCCGGTTACGTCGCCTCCGACCTCGCGGTGATGGTCCGCGAGGCGGGCGTGCGGGCCGCCATGCGCGCCAAGGACGGCGGCGCGACCGCCCTGCAGGTCGCGGACTTCGACGGCGCGCTCGAATCGGTGCGGCCGACGAGCATGTCGGGCGACTCGGTGGAGCTCGGCGGGCTCACCCTCGCCGACGTGGGCGGCATGGAGGACCTGAAGCAGACCCTCACCGAGACGGTGCTGTGGCCGCTGACCTACCCGGACGCGTTCACGCGCCTGGGCATCGAGGCCCCGCGCGGCATCCTCCTCTATGGACCTCCCGGGTGCGGGAAGACGTACATCGTGCGGGCGGTCGCGGGCGAGGGCCATGCGAACGTCTTGAGTGTCAAGGGCTCCGAGCTGCTGAACAAGTGGGTGGGCGAGTCGGAGAAGAACGTGCGCGAGCTGTTCCGCCGCGCCCGCCAGGCCAGCCCCACTTTGATGTTCTTCGACGAGCTCGACGCCCTCGCGCCGGTGCGCGGGGCCGGGACCGACGGCGGCACCGCCGACCGCGTGGTCGCCGCTCTGCTCACCGAGCTCGACGGCGCCGAGTCCTTGCGCGACGTCGTCGTCGTGGGCGCCACGAACCGGCCCGACATGATCGACCCGGCGCTGCTGCGCCCCGGCCGCCTCGAACGGCTCGTGTACGTGCCGCCGCCGGATTCCCAGGGCCGCGCGGACATCCTGCGCGCCAACGCGAAGAACGTCCCGTTCGCCGACGACGTGAACCTCGACGAGGTCGCCGACGAGCTGTGGCTCTACTCGGCCGCGGACTGCGCCGCGCTCGTGCGCGAGGCCGCGCTCACCGCGATGCGCGAGTCCCTCGACGCCAGCATCGTCACCGCTGCCCATGTGGCGCAGGCGATGGAGCGCGTCCGTCCCAGCCTCGACCCCGAGCAGCTCGAATACCTCGAGAACTACGCGGGCAACCGCGAGGGCTGAACACCCGATCGGTGAACGCGGACGGCCCGCCACTGGGCCCGGTCGCCGCGTGGTCCCACCGATCCGGGCGACCGTATGGCGGGGCTGGAGCGGCGGCTGGAGGAGATCCGCGCGATCCTGCTCGAGTTCTCCGGCGAGCTCGCCGCGCTCCAACCCGCGTCCCGCGCGCGCCCGGAGGGCAGCGCCGGCGGCGCACCGCTTCCCTCTCTGTTCCCCCGATGTTGGTGCGGCCGTTACCGAAACGCACTAGCCTGCGCGGTGGCGCGCCATCGCGGCCCGCCGCACCCCGCCCGGGAGGGAAGCCCCATGCGACTGACGCGACTGCTGCCCGCGAGGCTGCGCCGCAGGCTCCGCGCCGCCGTGCCCCGCGACGCCCACGGCCCGCTCCCGGCCTCCTCGGAGCTGCTGCACGTCATCGCCACCCGGCACGGCATCGGCGTGTTCGACGAGCAGTGGTTCGCCTACCGTCAGCTCCTGCTCGAGCAGCTCACACTCGCCTCGCTCGACGCCCAGTCACACCGCGACTTCGTGTGGTACATCGCGATCGACCGCGACATGCCGCCCGAAGCGCGGCGGCGGCTCGACGCGCTCGCCGCCTCGCGGCCGTGGATCCACCTGGCCGAGACCGAGCTCAAACGCGACTTCGTCCCCGACCTCGTGGCCTGGACCCGCGAAGCGGCCCGCGCCCGCGGCAAGGGCTGGGCGCTGACGACGCGCCTGGACGACGACGACGCGGTCCACCGCGACCTCGTCGGCCGCCTCCACGAAGCGGCCGCCGCCTACCTCGCCGAAGGCCGATCCGCGCCCGCGATCCTCTCGCCCACGTTGGGCTGCAACTGGGTCCCGGCGGAGGCCGCCGGGCACCGCACCTACCACCACAGCCCCTCGATCGGCCTGAGCCTCCTCGAGCCGGCCGCGCGGGCGCTCAGCGTCTACCGCCGCAACCACTCCACCCTCGCCCAGAAGCTCGTGCCCACCGGTGTCAGCGTCAGGCACATCGACGGCGAGACCATGTGGTGGCTCTACGCCCACACCGGCCTCTCCGACCAGCAGCGCGAAGGCTCCGAGCGGATGTCCAAAGTGGCCGACCACCCGAACGCGGTCGCGCTGGACGCCGACGCCCTCGCCGAGTTCGGCATCTCCGCCGAGGGCCTGCGGCTGCTGCGGCGCACGCCCGAACCGCAGCCGCACGAGACCCTGCACCTGCTCAACCGGCGCGGCCTCGACGTCGAACAGGAGATCCACGACCTGCGCGAGGCCATGTCGCGCAGCGGCGACGGCGACGCGGCGCTGCGCGAGAAGATCGCGAAGCTCCACGCCGAGCGCCGCCGCATGCACGAGAAGCTGATCCGCTGAGCTACCGCTGCTTCTGGAAGACGGCCTCCTCGCACACGTACCGGTAGCCGACCGCTTCGTTGATCGCGATCATGTGGTCGTTCGAGACGGCGTTCCCGGTCCACACGTAGCGCATCCGGGGCCGCCACGCGCGGACGAGCCGCTGGTTCGCGATCTTGAGGAGCGTGCCGAGCCGGTGCCCGCGGAAGCGCGGGTCCACGATCGTGTCGCCCTGCGAGCAGTGGGTCTCCTCCCCGCCCTCGATGACGATCTCGGTGAACCCGGCGACCTCGCCGCTCTCCTGGTGCACGGCCGCGACCTGGAGGTGCAGTTCGCCGCGCAGGCGGCGCATGTCGGACCAGTCGCGCAGCCGCTCGCGGTCGATGGCCGCCTCCTGCAGATCCCATTCGCCCAGCGGCATGTCGGTGTACATGCGCCCGTGGAGATACGCCATCCCGTCGATGATCCGCTCCGGCGCCAGCCCCTCGAACGGGACGAACTCGAACCCCTCGGCCTTCGCCGCGGCCTCGTCCCAGAGCCGGTCCAGCGCCTCCTCGTCGACGGTGTCGAGGTCGACGGCGCGGATCGCGCAGCTCAGGGACCGCTTGTAGCCCTTGGCGACCGCGAACGCGCCGCCCACCGCGCTGATGCCGGTCGCGCCGTCGCCGGGCTCCAGCACCCACGTCGAGCACGCGGTGCGCCCCTCCTCGGCCGCGCGCTCCTCCAAGTGGCGCAGCAGGGCCGAGCCGACGCCGCGCCGCCGCTCGTCGGGGTGCACGCCGAGGTCGAAGTAGGCGGCGTGGGTGTTGTCGAGCAGCGGGAGGTTCACGTCGAGGAAGCCCAGGACGCGGTCGTCGCACACGGCGACCCAGCGCTCATCGCGCACATCGGCGCGCCCCACCAGGATCCGGGAGAGTTCGCGCGCGGGGTTGAGGGGGCGGGTGCCGGTGTGGTCGTGCGCGTCGACCGCTGCCATGACCGCGAGCCGGGACCGGACCTGCCGCTGATCGCCGGGGTCGACCGGCACGATGTCGAAATGCGTCATGGCCCGAGTCTGGCCGAGGCCACCGACACAGGCAAGCGCATTGCGCGCGCATTTCGCACGGAAAGGTTTGGGGGAGAGGCGATCCGGGTAAGCATCCACCGGGAGACGGGCCGCAGGCGCAGGCGAAACCTGTCGCGCGCACTAGGGGGGATTGGTCGGGAGACCGCAGTTCCTGACACCGGCTGGCGCTGCTCGACACGTTCTAGCCCCAGGACTCGCAGTCAACCGGGTGAGTGGCGACAGGGCGTCTGCGGCCTCCCGCAAGAAGAATTCTTACTTATTCAGTGAATAGGGTCAAGACCCGACGAGCGATCAATTTCTGTCGGGTACCCGACACAACCCTTCACAACGGTCACACTGAGTGATAATTTCGGGAGTTCGGAAAGCGTTTTACAAGTCCACTCTTCCTAACTCCCCTCTCCACTCAGGACTCCAGGAGTCCCGCTTCCTTCGCCGCCTTCAACGAAGGCTTCACGGTGTGCGTGGGTCCCACCAGGGACGACACCGCATCGAGGGTTTTGAGTCCCTCACCGGTGTTGTAAATGACGGTCTCGGCCTCCGGGTCCAACTGTCCGGACTCCAGAAGCTTACGGAGCGTAGCGACGACCACGCCGCCGGCCGTTTCAGCGAACACGCCGGTCGTCGAGGCGAGCAGCCGCACGCCCTCACGGATCTCGTCGTCGGTCACCTTCGCCATGCCGCCGCCCGTCGAGCGGCACGCCTCGATCGCGTAAGGCCCCGCCGCCGGGTCGCCGATGTTCAGGCTCTTCGCGATACCGGTCGGCTTCACCGGGGTGATCACATCGGTGCCCTCGGCGAACGCGTCCGCGATCGGGCTGCACCCGGCCGACTGCGCGCCGAACACCCGCACCTTGCCCGGCTCGACCAGGCCGATCTCCGCCGACTCCTCGAACGCCTTGTGGATCTTCGTCAGCAGCTCGCCCGACGCCATCGGCACCACGACCTGCTCCGGCAGCCGCCAGCCCAGCTGCTCGGCCACCTCGTACCCGAGCGTCTTCGAACCCTCGGCGTAATACGGGCGGATGTTGACGTTCACGAACGCCGTCGACTCGAAGTCGTCCGTCTCCGTCAGCTCCGAGCACAGCCGGTTCACGTCGTCGTACGAGCCCTGCACCGCGACCAGCGTGCCGCCGTAGATCGCCGACTGCACGATCTTCCCCGGCTCCAGGTCGTGCGGGATGAACACGATCGACGGGACGCCCGCCCGCGCCGCGTGCGCGGCCACCGAGTTCGCCAGGTTCCCCGTCGAAGCGCACGCGAACCGGTCGAAGCCGAGCTTGATCGCGGCCGAGACCGCGGTCGACACCACGCGGTCCTTGAACGAGTGGGTGGGGTTCGCCGAGTCGTCCTTCACCCAGAGCTTGCGCATCCCCAGGGCCTTCGCCAGGTGCTTCGCGTCGATGAGCGGGGTCAGGCCCGGGTTCAGGCTCACCCGGTCCTCGGGGTGGACGCCGACGGGCAGCAGCGGCGCGTACCGCCAGATGTTCTGCGGACCGGCCTCGATCTGCTCGCGCGTGACCTTCGCCAGCTCCGCGAGGTCGTAGTCGACCTCGAGCGGACCGAAGCACTGCCAACAGGCGTGCTGGGCGACCAGGTCATAGGTGGCGTTGCAGTTGCGGCAGACCAGGCCCTTGGCCGGGCTGTCAGCGAAAAGCGCATTGGACATACGAGAAGGCTCCTCCCTCATCTTCCCCGCGCAGCGGGCCGGAATTGGCACCTGCCGCCCGCCCAGGCGGGCGGACCGGTGGTTGCCGCAGCGTCGCAGGGCCGGACCCCTCAGCTGCTCTGGATGAAGTACGAGGCGAATGCTACGGGTGTGCAAGCCCCACCCGCAACCGGTGTTCCAAGTTTCGAGATGGCCCCGCCCTCCCGCCGATCAGCGCCGCCCCAGGTCAAGGCAGCCCGAAACCTCGCGCCACGTCCGCGCGATGTCCGTGATCTGTCAGGAGCTCAACGCGCGCGGCGCGTCGCGAGCCACACCGCCCGCGCGTCCGCCGTGCCCGCCACGTCGTGCACCCGCACGCCCCACGCGCCCGCCTCGAACGCCAGCAGCGAGGTCGCCAGCGTCGCCGCCTCCCGCTGCCCCACCGGACGCGGCTTCCCGCTCTCGTCCTCCAGGAGCTTCCCCAGGTACGACTTCCGCGACGACCCGAACAGCACCGGGTACCCCAGCGCCACGAACTCGTCCAGGTGCGCCGAGAGCCGCCAGTTGTGCTCCGCCGACTTCGCGAACCCCAGCCCCGGGTCCAGGATCAGCCGCGAGCGGTCCACACCGGAGTCCAGGGCCGCCTCGACCCGGTCCTCCAGCTCGGCCTTCACATCCGCCACCACGTTCTCGTAGTGCTGCAGCCGCTGCATGTCCGCCGAATGCCCCCGCCAGTGCATGAGCACCCACCGCACGCCCGTGTCCGCCACGACCCGCGCCATGTCCGGGTCGGCCAGGCCGCCCGACACGTCGTTCACCACGCTCGCCCCGGCCTCGACCGCCGCCGCGGCCACCGCCGCCCGCGTCGTGTCGATCGAGACGGCAAGGCCCCGTTCGGACAGCGCCGCCACCACGTCCACCACGCGCGCGATCTCCGTCGCCGCGTCCACCCGGTCCGCGCCCGGCCGCGTCGACTCGCCGCCCACGTCGATGATGTCGGCGCCCTCGGCGGCCATCTGCTCCCCGTGCGCGACCGCGTCGCCGAAGTCGAGATACCGCCCGCCGTCGGAGAACGAGTCGGGCGTGACATTGAGGACGCCCATGATCTCGGGCCGGGCCGGCTCCTGTGGTGCGCGGGGGTCTGGCGGTGTGGTCACGGCGTCGACGTTACCCGGGCCCGGTGCGCGATCGCCTCGCATTAAGCGAGGTCCGTGAGGTCCAGCACGTGCCAGACCAGCAGCTCACCCGTCCCCGTCGACCACCACAGCGACCGCGCGTCCGCGCCGGTCTCGCCCGCGCTCGACGCCACCAGGTACTCGGCGTCCCCCTGGAGGTCGAACAGCGTCACCGTCGTCCCGTCCCCGGTGGCCGCCTTGGACTCCGCGAGCGGCTCGAACCGGTCGACGAGCCCCACGTCCGGCGACACCGCCGACGTGAACCCCTCCGCCACGGTCACCCGCTCGCTCCCGTCTGGACGGACGAGGTCCACCCGCGCCCCGTCCTCGGCGTTCACGATCAAACGGCACCACGTCGCCGAGCACAGCGTCAGCTCGTCCGACCCGGAGAACACCTTCACGCCCGCACCGGTGTCGGTGCGCACGAGCTGCGCCCCGCCGAGCGAGTCGGAGCCGGCGCTGGCGAGCCACGGCCACGCCGCGGCCTGCCACGCGCCGCGGTGGCCCACGACCTCGACCTCGCCCCCGTCGACGCTGATCGACCGGTGCTCGGTGACGAGCGCTTCGCCGCGCGCGGTGGCGAGCCAGTGCAGGCCTTCGGCGGCGAACTGGAGGTCGAAGGCGCTGCCGGCGGTGATCACGTCGCCGGTGTCGGCGGTCAGCAGCGCGGCCTCGCCGGGCCGGCCCTCCGCGTCCCGTTCGGCGGTCCACAGCTCGGAGACGACCCTGCCTTGCGCGTCGGGCACGGACTGGAGCCAGGCGATGCGCTCCTCGGTGGCGGCCACGGCGACCACGCCGGGGACGCCGCCGGGCTCGGCGACGACCTCGACCTCCGCTTCGCCGTCGGCGGGCCGCTCCACATAGAGCAGGTCACCGGCGTCGTCGGTGCCCAGGAGCGCGCTCGCGTCCCGGTCGGTCCCGAGGACGGCGAGAGGCGTCCAGGCCCGGCCGTCGATGAGGCCGGGCAGGTCGACGGGCTCGGCGTCCCAGGTCTCCCACACGGTCGGCACGGCCGCGGGGATCTCGGCGGCTTCGGGCCGGTCGGGGGAGGGCCAGGCGAGCCAGGCGAGGGCGAGCACGGCCGCGCCCGCGAGGGTGAGCCGCTGCGCCGCGTCGTCCATGCGCCCTGTCATCCGCCCATTCTGCTACCGGCCCCGGTCGGGGTCGCGGCTAGTCCCGCTCGCGGGACTTGTACAGGTATAGCAGGCCCGCGCCGGCGCCGACGGCGGCCGCGGTCGGCAGCGCGAGCTTCGCGGCGCGGCGCCCGCGCCGGTAGTCGAGGACGGGCCAGCCGTAGTGGCGGGCCTGCCGGGCGAGGCGCGTGTCCGGGTTGACGGCGATGGCGCGGCCGACCTTGCGCAGCATCGGCAGGTCGTTCGCCGAGTCCGAGTAGGCGGTGCACTGCTCGAGGTTGAGGCCGCGCTCGAGGGCGAGCTGGGCGATGCCGTCGGCCTTCGCGGGGCCGTGCATGAGGTCGCCGACGAGGCGGCCGGTGTAGCAGCCGTCCTCGATCTCGGCGATGGTGCCGAGCGCCCCGGTGAGGCCGAGGCGCGAGGCGAGGACCCCGGCGAGTTCGACCGGGCTGGCCGTCACGAGCCAGACCTCCTGGGCGGCTTCGAGGTGGCGTTCGGCGAGGCGGCGCACGGGCGCGAGGATGCGCGGGGAGATGTCGCGGTCGACGACCTCTTCGCAGAGCTTGCGCATCTCGTCGACGGGGAAGCCGGCGACGAGTTCGAGCGCGGAGGACTTCACCGAGGAGATGTGGCCGTGGTTCTCGGCGCCGAACTTGAAGCGGGCCTGCTTCCACGCGAAGCTGAGGATGTCGCGGCCGGAGAGCACGCCGTGCTTGGCGAGCGCGCGGGCGAGCCAGTACGTGGACGCGCCGTGCATGAGGGTGTTGTCGACGTCGAAGAAGGCGGCGGTGGGGAGGTGGGCGAGCTCGTCGCCGCCCGGCGCGGCGGGCTCGACGACGACGGCATGGGTCGGCGAGGAACCGCCGGCCCGAACGGTTCGTGGACGGGGTGTGGCGGAGGCGCTGGAGGAAGCCTCGATCTCAGACACGCTAAAAGCCTACAAGCCTCAGGCAGACGCCCTGTAACGCCAGGACGCGAGCCCGGTGAATTTCCAGTGTGGCCCTGGTTATATGGGCGCCTTGCGGTGTGATGGGAACCGCTGCGCCGCGGTGAGCGGTTTGGCCGGACCGGTCCCCGCGCGAAGCGCGCCGGTCCCGCCGGCGGCCGCCGCCCGCGCCCCCTTTCGGGTGACAGCGGCGCCGCGACCCCCTCGTGCTGTCGTACCCCCGCGCCCTCATGGACCTGCGGTCCGCGGGGCGGGTGGGGGTCAGCGGTGGTATTCGGCCTACAGCACCATATGCGGCGGGCCGGGAAACCACTCGGCTTCCCGGCCCGTTACTCCACACCTTGCATGTATACGGCTCAGCAGGCTTTCGCCGAGGCCGCATTCCTGCTCGGCCGACATCGGCCGTGTGAGGCGTACCCCGAAGGGCGCCTTGTCATTCCCCGAAGAGGTCCGAGATGATCCCCGTCAGCTCGCCGAGGACGTCCTCGTCCTCGGTCTGGCCGGTCGGCTCGCCGGTGGTCGCCGGGTCGGTCGCGCCGCCCGTGGCCGGGTCCGTCGCCGGCTCCTCGGCGCCGGCGGCGGTCTCGCCGCCGGTCGCGGGCGCGGAGGCGCCGTCGGCTTCACCGGTGGCCTCGCCGCCGCCGGTCTCGGATGCACCGGTCTCGGCGCCGTCGCTGCCGCCCGGTTCGACCGGGGCGGTCGCGTCGACGGCGTCCTTGGCGCAGCTGCCGGGGACCGGACCGAGCTCGTCGGTCTCGCCGCCCGCCTCGGTGCAGTCGAGCGCGCCGCGCAGCTCCACCGAGCGGACCGCGGCGGCCTCGAGCACCGCGACGAGTTCCTCGCCCGCGGTCAGGGCCTCGCCGTCGAGCTCGGCCACCAGGTCCTCGAGCACCCAGCGGTACTCGTTCGTGAACAGGTCCACGTAGTCGAGCGGCGCGGGGTCCCCGTGCTCCACGGCGATCTCGCCCAGCAGCGACGTGCCGCTGCGCAGCTCCCCGGCGGCGTCGCCGAGCGCGCTCGCGACCGCGGCGTCGTCGCCGACGACCTCGGCGGCCTCCTGGATGCGCGTGCGCGCGAACTCCAGATACAGCTGCGCCCGCCCGAGGTCGTTGCCCGCCAACGCGAGCTGCGCCTTCTCGGTGGAGCGTTTGACGCCGTACAGCGTCTCGCCCGGCAGCGCGTCGCCCGAGGCCGCGGAGACCCCGGAGACGGCGACCGTGCCGGTGAGCAGGGCCGCGACGATCGCGAGCCGCCGCCCGCCGCGCGGGCGGCGCGGGAACATGTCGTCGTGCACCGGGGCGCGCTTGGTCTCGGGCACGGCGGCGCTGGCGCGGGCCCGCGCGGTGACGCCGATGCCCTCTTCCGCGGCGACGGCCATGAGCCGCCGCCTGGTCGCGTCCTGCCAGTGCTGCGACGGCCGACTCGCGGCCATGAGCTGGTGGCCGAGGCCGCCGAGCCGTTCGGTGACGCCGACGAGTTCGGCGAACGCTTCTGTTGACGCGTCCGGTGTGTCAGCGTTGCGGCGCTGGTGAGGGAGGGCGGGGTCCTCGGAGTCAAGCAGCCGTGCGAATTCCTCCGCGCGGCGGCGCTCCATAGGGTTCAAAGTCACCGGGCACACCCCCTCTCACTGCATGGATCCTGCTCCTGTACTGAGAACAACGCACGAGTAGCCCCTGAGGTTACGGTTCGCCGGGCACCTTGCGACGCGGACCACTTTGTCCGCCTCGCGGCGCGGTTGCACGGCGGCAGAGGGCCGGTGAACGGCCCTGACCTGGCAGTGTCGGTCCGGCCCGGCGGTGCCGGGCGGATCGCTGATGACGGGTTCGCGGGTCGATCCCCGCGGAGACGGGTTTTTGTCGTGTTTCCGACAGCAGCCTGAGCCGTCGGTGGAAGGGAAAGCGGTGGAGAAGGGATCGGAAACGCCTGCTTCAGCCTCGGAAGCCGTCCGGCAGCAGCCGCGCGAGGGTGCGCACGGCCCGGTACTGGAGGGCCTTGACCGCGCCTTCGTTCTTGCCCATGGTGCGGGCGGTCTCGGCGACGGTGAACCCCTGGAGGAACCGCAGGACGATGCATTCCTGCTGGTCGGGGTTGAGCTTCTTGACCGCGGTGAGGAGGGTGGCGTTGGTCAGCTTCTCCAGCGCGGCGGTCTCGGGCGAGGTGGTCGGGTCGGTCTCGGGGGAGTCGGACCCCAGGACGTCGGGTTTGACGATCTCGAGCCGGTAGCGGCCCGACTTGAAGTGGTCGACGACCAGGTTCCGCGCGATCGTCACCAGCCAGGCCCCGAAGGCCCGGCCCTGCCAGCTGAAGCTGGAGATGCGCCGCAGCGCGCGCAGGAAGGTCTCGGAGGCGAGGTCCTCGGCCAGCTGGGCGTTGTTCACGCGGAAGTAGATGTAGCGGTAGACGGTCTCGCTGTAGCGGTCGTAGATCTCGCCGAACGCGTTCGGGTCGCCGTCCTGCGCCCGCGCCACCAGGTCGGCGACCTCGTCGCCGTCCACCTGGTCGGTGCTCGGGTCGTGCTGGTCGGGCCCGGCGGCCTCGGTGGCGCCGCCCGCGCCGGCGCCGCTGCCGGAGCGCACGTGGCGCTGCTCGGCGGTGCCGGTGTCGAGGCTGAGGACCGTCCAGACGGCCTGCCGGAGCCGCTCGAAGGTCGGGGCGGGCAGCCGCGTCAGCGCCTCGACGAGGGCGCTGCCGTTGAGGTAAGGGGCGAAATCTGCGTTGAGCATCGCGGTGTTGCGGTTCGCGTAGGGCGACCTTGGCGAAGCTTGCGAGCCATACATGGGCACAGACATTGCTGGTGCAATACCGGGCACTAGTGGCCTCCTCGTGTGAGGGGTCGGGCCGAGTCATGCGATCGGGTCCCGCAGGGACTGACCCGCCTGAGTCTAGAAATCAGGAGGGCCGCCGACGCGTATTTGCGTTCGGCGTGTCGCGTTCGGTGACGGCTTGGCGACGGGTGATGTCGGCGTTCGCCCGGCGCACCGACGTACCCTTCTTCGCGGGGGCGGAATCCCACCATTACCTCCCCAAATGTTTGGAGGTCCGCGTGCGCGGACCGGTTCTGGCTCAATAGTGATCGAGGAATGACGGAGGGTGTCGCACAACTTGTGCGATCTTGCGTTCCGGGGATGGAGCAGGGTGAACAGACTGACGCTGCTGACTACAAGGGATTGCCATCTGTGCGGCGCGGCGCGGGCCGACCTCGACCGCGTGGCCCGCGAGACGGGCGCCGAGTGGGCCGAGATCGACGTCGCCGACGACGCTGCGTTGGCACGCGAATACGGGGACCGCCTGCCCGTGGTGCTGCTCGACGGGCGCGAGCACTCCTACTGGGACGTGGACGTCCCGCGCCTCAAACGCGATCTCGAGGCTTCTTCGAATTCGTGATCCCGGGGACGACGCGCCGAAAAACTGTGATTTGCGGGCATCCGCGGCTTTTTAGGGCAAAATCGTTCCGGACGGCGGCTCGACGGGAGACACCGGGTCTCGGTACAGCTGGGCTTCGCCCAGTGATACGGGGGTGTACCGCACCGGTCCCGCGAGCCGCCGAGTCGCGCCCGGCCCCGCCGCCGGACGCCCCGCCGCCCGCCCCCGGTCAGCGGCCCGGTCCGAGTTAGCGCCGCCTCTGCGAGCTCCCGCACCACCCACCTCCTAAGCTGGGTTGCGCGCCGGTGAACGGCGCGCGAAGGAACTAGCGGACCTGGAGTTCCACCATTGACGACCACCGGCGAAGGCACAGGTGCGGGAGGCGCGGCCGGGCCTGAACCGAGCGCCGCTCCCGCGGCCACGGCCGCCGACCTCCCGGCGGCGACGGTCAGGCGCCTGCCCGAGTACCTGCGGGCGCTGAGCTCCCTGGGCGAGTCCGGCGTCGAAACCGTCTCCTCCGAGACCCTCGCGGCCGCCACCGGCGTGAACTCGGCGATGCTCCGCAAGGACCTCTCCCAGCTCGGGGCCTCCGGGATGCGCGGCGTCGGCTACAACGTGGCCGCCCTCGCCGCCTACATCGCGGGTGTGCTCGGACTCACGAAAGACTCCCGCGTGGCCATCATCGGCCTGGGCCACCTGGGCCAGGCGCTGGCCCGGTACCCGGGATTCTCCGAACGGGGGTTCGACATCGTTGGCCTCTTCGACGCCGACCCGGGCATCATTGGGAAGGACTTGGACGGGATCCAGGTGCGCGACGTCGCGCTCCTCGCCGGCGCGGTACGTGACGAAGGCATCAACATAGGGGTCATCGCCACACCGGGCGCGGCCGCCCAACACGTGGCCGACCTCCTCGTAGATGCTGGTGTCACAAGCATTCTCAACTTCGCGCCGTGCGTCCTCGCCGTGCCGCAGGGCGTGGCGGTCCGCAAGGTCGACCTGGCCGTCGAGCTGCAGATCCTCTCCTTCCACGAACACCACAAGACCATCGGCCAGGCGAACGCAGCGATGTGACGGAAACGGCCGAGAGACGGGAACGGTGAAGTGAACCTCCTGGTAGTGGGCATCTCGCACCGCAGTGCCGCGGTGGAGACCCTGGAACGGCTCGCGGTGGGCCCCGAGGCCGCCGCCGACCTCTCGCGCGCGCTCCTGCGCGGCGGCGAGGTCCGCGAGGCCGTGGTGCTCTCGACCTGCAACCGGGTCGAGGTGTACGCCACCGCCGCCACGTTCCACGGGGGCCTGTCCGCGATCGTCGACGAGCTCCACCGCGTGTGGGGCCTCGGCGAAGCGGACGCCGACCTGGACTTCGCCTCCTGCGGGTACGTGCGCCACGGCGCCGACGCCGCCGCCCACGCCTTCCGCGTCGCCGCCGGGCTCGACTCGATGGTCGCCGGCGAGCCGCAGATCCTCGGCCAGCTGCGCGACGCCTACGACACCGCCCGCGAGGCCGACCAGGTCGGCCGCCACCTGCACGAGCTGTTCCAGCAGGCCCTGCGCGTCGGGAAGCGGATCCACGCCGAGACCGACGTGGACGCCGCCGCGCCCTCGGTCGTCACCGCCGCCCTCGAGCTCGCCGAGCGCTCGCTCGTCCGGTCCGGGTTCGTCGGCCTCGCCCAGGCCCGCGCCGCCGTCGTCGGCGCCGGCGCCATGGGCAGCCTCGCCACGGCGACCCTCGCCCGCTCGGGCGTCAAGTCCCTCAAGGTCGCCAACCGCGACCGCGAGAAGGCCGAGCGCCTCGCCGCCGTCTGGGACGCCGAGGCCGCCGACTACGACGACCTGACCTCCCTTGCCGCGCAAGTGGACCTGCTCGTGTGCGCGACCGCCTCGCCCGAGCCGGTGCTGCGCGCCGAGCACCTCGCCGGGCGCACCGCGCCGCTCGTCGTGTGCGACCTGGCCCTGCCCAAGGACGTCGCCGAAGCGGTCTCCCGCCTCGAGCACGTGCACGTCGTCGACATCGCCGAGATCCAGCGCGCGGACGCGGCCGGCGCCGCCGCCGACACGCTCGCCGAGGTCGAGGCGCTGCTCGCCGAGGAGATCGCGGCCTACAACGAGGCGCTGCGCGCCGACGCCGTCACCCCGACCGTGGCCGCCCTGCGCGCCGCGGCCGCCGACATCGTCGACGCCGAGCTCGCCCGCGTCGCCCGCCGCGGCGACTTCACCGACGACCAGCGCGCCGAAGTCGCCCGCACCGTCCACCGCGTGGTCCAGCGGCTCCTGCACGAGCCCACCGTGCGCGTGCGCGAGCTCGCCGGGCAGCCCGGCGCGCCCGACTACGCCCGCGCCCTGCGCGACCTGTTCGCGCTCGACCCGGCCGCCGTCGCCGAACCGCAGACCGGCGACCTCGCCGACGCCCTCAAGATCAACCCCGTCGCGACCGATCCGCTCGGCGCCGACGGCACCCTCGGCACTGCCCCAAAGCCGCCCGGAGCGTCTTCGCCGCGCCGGCCTTAGGAAGGGAAAGACCTGTGATCCGAGTAGGGACCAGGGGATCGAAGCTCGCGCTCGCGCAGAGCGGGATGATCGCGGACGAGATAGCGCGCCTCTCGGGGGAGCAGGTCGAACTCGTCGAGATCAAGACCACAGGGGACGGCACGACGGTGCCGGTCGCCCAGCTCGGCGTCGGCGTCTTCGTCAACCAGCTGCGCGAGGCGCTCGAGCGCGAGGACATCGACATCGCCGTCCACTCCTACAAGGACCTGCCGACGGCCCAGCCCGAGCACCTCGTCATCGCGGTGCCCCCGCGCGAGGACCCGCGCGACGTGCTCGTCGCCTCCGGCGGCCGCACCCTCGCCGACCTGGGCCCCGGCGCGAAGATCGGCACCGGCTCGCCCCGGCGCATCGCGCAGCTCAACGCCATGGGCCGCGGCTTCGAATGCGTGCCGATCCGCGGGAACATCGACACCCGCATCGCCCGCATCCACGACGACCTCGATGGGGTGATCCTCGCTGCCGCGGGCATCAAGCGCATCGGGAGGCAGGCGGAGATCACGGAATACCTGGACCCGCTAGTGATGCTTCCCGCCCCGGCACAAGGGGCATTGGCGGTCGAATGCCGCAAAGCCGACATGACATCTGCGCGGATCTCAAGTAAGCTCAACGACCGGTACGCACAGGCCGCCGTCGCCGCCGAGCGCGCCCTTCTCCAACGACTCGAAGCCGGATGCAGCGCACCCGTCGCCGCACTCGCCGATGTCGCCGAAGGCGCCTCGCCAGACGAGGTCGACCTGTATCTGCGGGGGGCCGTCGGTGCCGAGGACGGCTCCGTCATCGAGCGGCTCTCGACCACCGCCGCTCTCCCCGACACTGGCGATGCGGGCGCCGCCGACCTGGCCGCCCGGGCCGCCGCCGTGGGGCGAGCGCTGGCCGAGGACCTCCTCGCGGCCGGTGCCGAGCAACTATTGAAGTAGACCCAGCTCTAGACGACTGTTGATGGAGAGAACATGACCAGTGCCCGTAAGCCGGTGGGCCGCGTGCGTTTCGTCGGGACCGGCCCAGGCGACCCGGGACTGCTGACCAAGCGCGCCCTCGACGCGATCCGCGAGGCCGACCGGGTCTACTACGACCGGTCCCTCCCGCAGTCGCTCATCGAGACCGCCAAGGAGCTCAACGGGGACGACTCCCGGATCAAGCTCATCGAGTCCTCCCCGAGCGACCAGGGCAAGCTCATGGCCGCCGCCGCGCGCGAGGGCGAGAACATCGCCCGCCTCATCGTCGGCGACGCGTACCCGAACCGGCTCGCCAAGGCCGAGATCAAGGCCGCCAGCGCCGAGCAGGCCCGCTTCGAGGTCATCCCGGGCATGAGCCACGCGCAGGCCGTCGCCGTGTACGCGGGCATGCCGCCCGGGGAGATCCGCACGGTCATCGACATCGACGACATCGCCTCCATCGAGCCGCTCATGATCGCCGACGCGATCAAGCGCGGCAGCCTCACCGTCACCGCCGACGTCTCCGACCTGTCGTCCCTGCGCGACATCCTGCTCGCGGGCGGCGTCTCCGGCGAGACCGCCGTGGCCGTCACCGGCGACGCGACCGGCGAGACCGAGTACACCACCACGTCCTCTGTGGACACGTTCGTGGAGGCCGCGCTCGGCTACGCCGGCCAGGTCGTGCTCACCATCGGCCCCGGCGTCGACGACCGCCACGAGCTCGCCTGGTGGGAGGGCCGCCCGCTCTACGGCTGGAAGGTCCTCATCCCCCGCACCAAGGAGCAGGCCGGCATCATGTCCGAGCGCCTGCGCGCCTACGGCGCCATCCCGTGCGAGGTCCCGACCATCGCCGTCGAACCGCCCCGCACCCCCGCCCAGATGGAGCGGGCCATCAAGGGCCTCGTCGACGGCCGCTACGCCTGGATCGTCTTCACCAGCCAGAACTCCGTGAAGGCCATCTGGGAGAAGTTCAAGGAGCACGGCCTCGACGCCCGCGCGTTCGGCGGCCTGCGCATCGCCTGCATCGGCGAGGCCACCGCGGACGCGGTGCGCGAGTTCGGCATCGAGCCCGAGCTCATCCCCACCGGCCAGCAGTCCTCCGAAGGCCTCCTCGAGGTCTTCCCGCCGCACGACCCGATCCTCGACATGGTCGGCCGGGTCCTCCTCCCGCGCGCGGACATCGCCACCGAGACCCTCGTGTCGGGCCTGACCGAGCGCGGCTGGGAGGTCGACGACGTCACCGCCTACCGCACCGTGCGCGCCTCGCCGCCCGCCGCGGACATCCGCGACGCCATCAAGTCCGGCGGCTTCGACGCGGTCCTGTTCACCTCGTCCTCCACCGTGCGCAACCTCGTCGGCATCGCCGGCAAGCCGCACCAGCGCACCGTCGTCGCCTGCATCGGCCCGGCCACCGCGGACACCGCGACCGAGTTCGGCCTGCGCGTCGACGCCAAGCCCGACAACGCCTCCGTCCCGGACCTCATCGAGGCCCTCGCGGAGTACGCCATGGAGCTCAAGCAGCGCCTGGCCGAAGGCCCGATCAAGACCCGGCGGGGCCAGAAGATCCAGGGCCCGACCGCCCTGCGGTTCCGTTGAGAGACGACGATTTAAGGAAGAAGTGGTCGCAGTGCCGAACAGTCCTGAGTTCCCGGTCATCCGCCCTCGGAGGCTGCGACGCACTGCGGCCCTTCGCCGTCTCACGGCCGAGACGCGCGTCCACCCGTCCGACCTCGTGCTGCCCGTCTTCGTCAAAGAGGGCCTGACCGAACCGGTCGAGATCGCCACCATGCCCGGCGTGTACCAGCACTCGGTGGACTCGGTCCGCAAGCTCGCGGTCGACGCCGCCCGCGCCGGACTCGGCGGGATCATGCCGTTCGCGGTCCCGCTGGTGCGCGACGCGATCGGTTCGGCCGCCACCGATCCGAACGGCATCCTCAACGTCACCACGCGGGCGATCAAGGAGGAGATCGGCGACGACCTCGTCGTCATCCCCGACCTCTGCCTCGACGAACTCACCGACCACGGCCACTGCGGCGTCCTGCGCCCCGACGGCTCCGTGGACAACGACGCGACCCTCGTCCGCTACGGCGAGATGGGCCTGGCGCTGGCCGAATCGGGCGCGGACCTGCTCGGCGCGTCGGGGATGATGGACGGCCAGATCGGTTACGTGCGTGCGGCATTGGACGCCGCGGGCCACACCGACACGGGCCTGCTCGCCTACGCGGTGAAGTACGCCAGCGCGTTCTACGGACCGTTCCGCGAGGCCGTCGAGTCGCAGCTCCAGGGCGACCGCCGCACCTACCAGCAGGATCCCGCGAACGCGGCCGAGGCGATCCACGAGCTCGAGCTCGACCTCGAGCAGGGCGCCGACATCGTCATGGTCAAGCCGGCCCTGCCGTACCTCGACATCCTGCGCACCGTCGCCGACCGGAGCCCGGTCCCCGTGGCCGCGTACCACATCAGCGGTGAATACGCCCAGATCGTGGCGGCGGCCGAGCGCGGCTGGATCAACCGCGAGGCGGCCATCATGGAGTCCCTGACCAGCATCAAGCGGGCCGGAGCCGGCATCATCGCCACCTACGCGGCGATGGAGGCGGCGGCCCTCCTCCGCTAGGAGCCCGCACCCCCGGCCGCTTCGAGCGCGCCTCGGTTCGTGTTTCCTTGCGCGCGTTCAGAAGTCGGCGTTGACGGTGACCGGTTCGGGGTGCAGGCGGACGCCGAAGTCCGCTTCCACCTTGTCGGCGACTGCCGTTGCGAGCGCGAGGAGTTCGGCCGCGGTGGCGCCGCCCCGGTTGGTGAGCGCCAGGGTGTGTTTCGTGGAGAGGCCGACGTTCCCTCTCCGGTAGCCCTTCTCGAAGCCCGCGGCGCCGATGAGCCACGCGGCCGAGACCTTGACCTTGCCGTCGGCCGTCTTCCAGTGCGGGGGTTCGCCTCCGGCCTTGTCGGCCAGCTCGTGGTAGACGTGCGCGCCGATGATCGGGTTGGTGAAGAACGAGCCGGCGCTCCAGGTGTCGTGGTCGTGCTCGTCGAGGACCATGCCCTTGCCGCGCCGCAGCTCCAGCACCGCATCGCGGACGAGGCCGAGCGGCGCCCGGTCGCCCACCTCCACCTCGAGGCGCTTCGCCAGCTCCGCGTACGCGATCGGCTGGGACGTCTCGGCCCGCTCGAGCCGGAAGTCGACGCTCAGCACCAGGTACCGGTCCGAGTGCTTGAAGACGCTGTGGCGGTAGGCGAACGCGCATTCGGCCGGGGTCCAGTCGCGGATCTCGTCGGCCTCGCGGTCCCAGACCCGCACCGCCTCGATGGTGTTCGCGACCTCCTGGCCGTACGCGCCCACGTTCTGGATCGGCGTCGCACCGGCCGAACCGGGGATGCCGCTCAGGCACTCCACGCCCGAGCAGCCGTGGGCGACGGTCCACGCGACGAACTCGTCCCACACGTGCCCGGCCTGGACCCGGACCAGCCCGTCGCCGGCCTCCTCCACGCCGCCGCCGCGCAGCACCACCACGGTGCCGTCGAAGCCCGCGTCGCCGATGACGACGTTCGAGCCGCCGCCGAGCACCAGGGTCGGCCCCTGCGCGCCGCGCAGCACCTCCACGGCCTCCTCCGAGGAGGCCGCCTCGATCAGTTCCCTGGCAGGACCCCCTATCCTCAGCGTCGTGTACTCGCTGAGTGATTTGCCCGGAATGCGGCTGTCGGCGGCCTGCTCGCGCGGTGTCGGACTGGCGTGTGTCACACCGGAAAGCCTAAGCTTTACGCAGGCTACGAGGAACGGCGGTCACCATGGCTAAGCTGCGCATCACCGACTACCTCACCGAGTTGAAGACCGAGGCCGCGGGCCTGCGCTCGGCGTGCGGACCCGACGTCCTCGACCGCATCGCGCCCTCCCGCCCCGACACCACCGTCGCCGGCATCCTCCTCGAACTCGCCCGCGAGTACCGCTGGGCCGTCGAAGCCCTCTTCACCCCTCCCCACCACGACGACGACCTCCCCCAGCCACCGCCCGTGACCGCCGCCGGCACCGCCGTACTCGACGTCTTCGACCAGGCCCTCGCCGCCGTCCTCGACGCCGTCGAGTCCCGCGGACCCGACTCGCCGGCCTGGACGTGGGCGCCCGTCGAATGGCGCGCCGAGTTCTGGCACCGGCGCGTCGCCGTCGCCACCGGCCTCGCCCGCTGGGACGTGCAGATGGCCGCGGGCGCGACCGCGCCCGTCCCCGCCGCCCTCGCCTCCGAGGCGATCAGCGAGGTGTTCGAGGCGTTTCTGCCCGTCGGCGCCCGCCGCGGCACCCACCCCGAAGCCACCGGCCTCGTGCAGCTGTTCGCCCAGGACGCCGATGCGACCTGGTTCGTGCGCCTGCGCGGCGGCCGCGTCGCCCTCCTCGACCAGCCCGACTCCCGCACGGAATTGCAGGCCCGCGCCGCGGGCTCGGCTTCGGACATCGCGCTGGCGCTGTGGGGCCGGCTGCCGTTCGGGATCTGCGATGTGGCCGGGGACGAGCGGCTGCTGCAGGCCCTGCGAGTGGAATAACGTTTCGGTAAACCTTCGCGGGAAACCGGACAAACGTTCGGCAGCGACTTGGCAAAGGCATTCCCGCGCGGCTAGGCTCACCACACGACCGCACGGTGCTGCGCATCACGCGTTCGTGTCGCAGCGCAGGGTCGCGCCGCCCCGGCGAAGTCCTGCTCTGTGATGGCTACAACCGCCTTTTACCACGGATCGTCTGGCACGTACCTGCCAGTGAAAGGGACAGAACATCATGGCAACAGTGACGTACGCGGGTGCTACGCGCATCTACCCGGGCACCGACAAGCCCGCCGTCGACAAGCTCGACATCGAGATCCAGGACGGCGAATTCCTCGTCCTCGTCGGCCCCTCCGGCTGCGGCAAGTCCACCTCCCTCCGGATGCTCGCCGGCCTCGAAGAGGTCGACGAAGGCTCGATCTTCATCAACGACACCGACGTGTCGAACCTCCCCCCGAAGTCCCGCGACATCGCGATGGTCTTCCAGAACTACGCGCTCTACCCGCACATGTCCGTCTTCGACAACATGGCGTTCGCCCTCAAGCTGCGCCGCATGCCGAAGGCCGAGATCAAGCAGCGCGTGGAAGAGGCCGCGAAGCTCCTCGACCTCACCGACTACCTCGGCCGCAAGCCGAAGGCCCTCTCCGGCGGCCAGCGCCAGCGCGTCGCCATGGGCCGCGCGATCGTGCGCGAGCCCCAGGTGTTCCTCATGGACGAGCCGCTGTCGAACCTCGACGCCAAGCTCCGCGTCCAGACCCGTTCGCAGATCGCCTCGCTCCAGAAGCGCCTCGGCATCACCACCGTCTACGTCACCCACGACCAGGTCGAGGCGTTGACGATGGGCCACCGCATCGCGGTCATGAAGGACGGCCTGCTGCAGCAGTGCGACACCCCGCGCACCCTGTACGACAAGCCGGGCAACACCTTCGTCGCGGGCTTCATCGGCTCCCCGTCGATGAACCTCAAGACCGTGTCCCTGACCGAGGCCGGCGGCCTCTTCGGCGACGTGACCCTCCCGCTCTCGCGCGAGGTCCGCGACGCCGCGACCCAGGACGGCGGCGACAAGCAGGTCACCATCGGCATCCGCCCCGAGCACTGCAAGCTCGGCTCGGAGTCCTCCGGCGGCATCCCGATCGAGGTCGACCTCGTCGAGGAGCTGGGCTCGGAGGCCTACGTGTACGGCCACGCCGCGTACAACGGCTCCTCGGAGCGGTTCGTCGTGCGCACCGAGTCGGCCAACGTCCCGCGTCTCGCCGAGACCGTGTACGTCGTGCCGGAGCCGGGCCACGAGCACGTCTTCCACGCCACCACCGGTGAGCGCCTGAACTAACGTGAAAGGGCCTGTAACGGCCCGATCGCAGCAGTACCTGAAGGGGCCGCGCGTCAGCGCGGCCCCTTTCCACATGCAAGCGCTTCGTGTCGATGCCGCAACACAGCGGCAACAACGCGGGCGCTACGGTGGTGGGTATGGCCACCCTCACTCCCCGTAGGCCACGGGTCGAAGGCGCAGACGAGTTCACCGTCGGCACCGGTTTCCACCGCGCCCTCGACGACGGCCGCCTCGAGTGCACCGTCTGCCCGCGGGCCTGCCGCCTGCGCGACGGCCAGCGCGGCCTGTGCTTCGTGCGTGCCCGACACGGCGACGAGATCGTCCTCACCTCGTACGGGCGCTCCTCGGGGTTCTGCATCGACCCGATCGAGAAGAAGCCTCTCAACCACTTCCTGCCCGGCACGCCCGTGCTCTCCTTCGGCACCGCCGGCTGCAACCTGGCCTGCCGTTTCTGCCAGAACTGGGACATCTCCAAGTCCCGCGAGATCGACACGCTCGCATCGGAGGCCGAGCCCGAGACGCTGGCCACGACCGCGAAGCGCCTGGGCTGCAGGTCGATCGCGTTCACCTACAATGACCCTACGGTGTTCCTCGAATACGCGGCCGACTGCGCGGACGCGGCCCGCGACGCCGGCCTCAAGGCCGTGGCCGTCTCGGCGGGGTACATCAGACCCGAAGCGCGCCGAGAGCTCTACGCGCACATGGACGCCGCGAACATCGACCTCAAGGCGTTCACCGAGGAGTTCTACCGCAAGATCGCGTTCGCTTCACTGAGGACTGTCCTCGATACACTCGAATACCTGGTGCACGGGACGGACGTGTGGACCGAGATCACCACGCTGCTGATCCCCGGCCACAACGACTCGGACGAGGAGATCGCGGCCGAATGCGACTGGATCGCGGCACACCTCGGCCCCGATGTGCCGCTGCACTTCACCGCGTTCCACCCGGACTTCAAGATGCGCGACGTGCCGCCGACTCCGGTCGCGACACTCCGCCGGGCCCGGCGGATCGCGCACGACGCGGGGCTCCGGCATGTCTACACCGGCAACGTGCACGACCCCGAAGGCCAGACCACGACCTGCTCGAGCTGTGGCGAAGCCCTCATAATGCGTGATTGGTACCGAATTGACCGGTATGCAGTGTCGGATAGCGGACACTGCAACGGTTGCGGCGCGTCCGTTCCCGGAGTTTTCGAGGGACCGGCGGGAGACTGGGGTCCCAAGCGGCAACCGATCCGCCTGGCCCCGCCGTCCAACAGACGAGCACCGGCACCAGACCACGCACAGGCTCACCGACCAGAGCCGCACCGACCATAGGAACCACCACCGGAAGACCTGCGATGCCTTCGATCAAGTCAGACACCGTACGGCCCACCGCCGTCGCCGGACGCTTCTACCCGGCCGACCCCGGGCAGCTCCGCGCCGACATCGAGCGACTGCTCGACGCCGCCGGCCCGGTCAGCGAACCGCTCGCCGCCGCCTACATCGCGCCGCACGCCGGATACCGCTACTCCGGCCCCGTCGCCGCCCAGGTCTACGCCCGCCTCGCCGCCCACCGCGGCCGCGTCAAGCGGGTCGTCCTCGTCGGACCCTCGCACCACTACCCGCTCCGCGGGCACGCCGCCGCGCCCTACGCGCGCTGGGAGACCCCGCTCGGGGAGGTGAACGTGGCCGCGACGCACGTGGTCGGCTCGTCGCGGCTCCCGCACGAGCACGAGCACTCGCTCGAAGTGCAGCTGCCGTTCCTGCAGGTCGCGCTCGGGCCGGACATCGAGGTCACGCCCGTCGCCTTCGGCATGGGCCTGACCCCGGACGGCGCCCGGCTCATCGCCGCGCTCCGCGAGGAGGCCGGGGAGGACGCCGTGGTCATCTGCTCCACGGACCTCTCCCACTACCACGACCAGGCGACCGCCGAGCGCCTCGACGCCGTCACCGCCGAGGCCATCCGCAGCCTGCGCCCGCGCGAGATCGCCCCGCAGCACGCCTGCGGCGTCTTCGCCCTGCGCGCCACGCTCGCCTGGGCCGACGCCACCGGCCGCCGCCCCCGCCAACTCGCCCTGGCCACCTCGGCCGACACCGTCGGCAGGCCCGACCGCGTCGTCGGCTACCCGGCCTTCGCCATCGAAAGGGCGATCCTGGCCGATTAGCGAGCGCGAAGACGTCTCGCATCCGAGATCATGTCGGACCCGTGTGGGACCGTGGTCGCATTTCTCTGGTTGGTAGGAGGCGGATGCGGGTGGGAAGGGGCACGCCCTACGGCCGCCGCCGGGCGCGCCGCGCCAGCGGCGCAGCCGCCCGCCGCACCCGCCCGCAGGGGCGGTGTGACACGGTGCGATGAGGGGAAACTCGCATGCTGTGCCGCGGGGGCGACCTCTACGCTTGGAGGCGTGACCGAGCACGAGCAGAACACCGACAGCGGCGACGACCTTCCCGAGCAGATGCAGATCCGGCGCGAGAAGCGCGCCGCCCTCCTCGCCGAAGGCAAGGAGCCCTACGCGCTCGGCTACCCGCGCACCCACACCCTCGCCGAGCTGCGCGAGCAGTTCGCCGGCCTCTCGGAGGACGGCGAGTCCTCCGGCGTCACGGTGGGCACCACCGGACGGGTGATCTTCGTCCGCACCGGCGGGAAGCTCTGCTTCGCCCGCCTGCGCGACGGCGACGGCACCGAGTTCCAGGTCATGATCTCCCTCGCCCAGGTCGGCGAGCAGGCCCTCGCGGACTGGAAGCGCCTGGTCGACATCGGCGACCACATCGGCGTCACCGGCGAGGTCATCACCTCCAAGCGCGGCGAGCTGTCGGTCATGGCCGACTCGTTCGACATCACCGGCAAGGCCCTGCGCCCGCTGCCCGTGGCGCACAAGCCGCTCGCCGAGGAGACCCGGGTCCGCCAGCGGTACGTGGACCTCATCGTGCGCCCGGAGGCGCGCGCGAACGCCCGCAACCGCGCGAAGGTCGTGCGCTCGCTGCGCGAGCAGCTCGACCACCGCGACTTCGTCGAGGTCGAGACCCCGATGATGCAGGTGCAGCCGGGCGGGGCGACCGCGCGGCCGTTCGTGACGCACATGAACGCGTACGACATGGACCTGTACATGCGCATCGCCCCCGAGCTCTATCTGAAAAGGTGCGTCGTCGGCGGCATCGACCGCGTATTCGAGATCAACCGGAACTTCCGCAACGAGGGCGCCGACTCGTCGCATTCGCCGGAGTTCGCGATGCTGGAGGCCTATCAGGCCTACGGCGACTACCGCACGATCGCGGGGTTGACGAAGTCGCTCATTCAAGGCGCGGCGCGTTCGGTGTTCGGCACTGAGACCGTGGAACTCGCGGACGGCACCCAGTACGATCTCGGCGGCGAGTGGGCCGAGATCACGCTCTTCGGGTCCCTTTCCGAAGCGCTCGGAGAAACAGTGACGGTGGACACGCCGCTGGAGACGCTGCGCGCTTACGCGGAGAAAGTCGAACTCGGCGTCGACCCCAAGTGGGGGGCCGGGAAACTCGCGGAGGAATTGTTCGAGCTGCTGGTCTCCGACCACATCACGGCGCCGACCTTCGTGTTCGACTACCCGGAGGAGACCTCCCCGCTCACGCGCGGTCACCGCACCACTCCCGGCCTCACCGAGAAATGGGACCTGTACGTGCGCGGCTTCGAACTCGCCACCGGCTATTCGGAGCTGATCGACCCGGTGATCCAGCGCGAGCGGCTGGAGGCGCAGGCCAGACTGGCCGCGAAGGGCGACGACGAGGCCATGGGCGTCGACGAGGACTTCCTGCGCGCGATGGAGTACGGCCTCCCGCCGCTGTGCGGGATGGGCATGGGAATCGACCGGTTGCTTATGGCGCTCACCGGACTCGGTATCCGAGAGACCATCCTCTTCCCGCTGGTGAAACCCGAATAGCAAAGCCAAAGGAACCGCGCCGGATGGCCGCCCTCTTTTTTCAAGGGCCCCTCCGGCGCGGTCCCTTTTCGCCCGGAACCCGGGAGTCCCGGGGCCCATTCGAGTGGGCAGGTGACCTGGACGGTAGCCGCGTATTCACAAATAGATGTGCCCACCCTCTTTCCCTTCGCTAATGGACTCGTATATGCTCTGGCACTAGCAAGACGGTTGTACCGGCAGCGGTGAGTCGCTACAGTTCGAGAGGAATTTGCCATGGCGAAGAAGACACAGGTCATCCTGATCGACGATATCGACGGCAGCAAGGCTGAGGAGACCGTCAAATTCGCTATCGACGGGCAGGCCTACGAGATCGACCTCTCGGCGGGACACGCCAAGGAACTGCGCGACGCTCTGGAGAAGTTCCAGGAGGCCGGCACCCGACTCGGCCGTTACAGCCTGGGCGCCCCCCGCGGCCCGGTCCGCGGCGCCGTGGCCCCCCGCCGCCAGACGGTCGACCGCGAGCAGAACAAGGCCATCCGCGAGTGGGCCGAGCGCAGCGGCAAGCGCGTCTCGCCCCGCGGCCGCATCCCGCAGGCGATCGTCGAGGAATACAACGCCGCGCACAACTAGTCCGGCCGCCGCGAACCGACTTCATGCCCGCTCCCCTCAGGGGGCGGGCATTTCGCGTACAGCGAACAAGGGCGGGGGCGTACCGCGAACAAGGACACCGGGCGTTCCGGGAAGAAGAGCGCAGTTCCTTGGACGATCGGGACCCCACTGCGTTCCAAAGCGCGGGACTTGTCGTACCCGTGCGGCACCATTGGGATTGCCGCGGCGGGGGCGCGGGTATTGCGCTCACAGCGAACCTGTTATCACCGGGAATGGTCGAAGAGGCACGCTTGTTGTCACCCACGTGGCACCCGTCGTCCGCGGACCCGGGAGATAAGGTGTACCCACAGGGTTTTGCAAGCCACGACCAGTAACGACGACAAGTAGCGGCGGACGCGAGGAGCAGAAGCGCATGTTTGAACGGTTTACGGACCGTGCCCGACGCGTGGTCGTCTTGGCTCAAGAAGAAGCCAGGATGCTCAACCACAACTACATCGGCACGGAACACATCCTGCTCGGCCTCATCCACGAGGGCGAGGGCGTGGCGGCGAAGGCCCTGGAGAGCCTGGGCATCTCCCTCGAAGGCGTCCGCCAGCAGGTCGAGGAGATCATCGGCCAGGGCCAGCAGGCCCCGTCCGGGCACATCCCCTTCACCCCGCGGGCGAAGAAGGTGCTCGAGCTGAGCCTGCGCGAGGCGCTGCAGCTCGGCCACAACTACATCGGCACCGAGCACATCCTGCTGGGCCTGATCCGCGAGGGCGAGGGCGTCGCCGCCCAGGTCCTCATCAAGCTCGGCGCGGACCTCAACCGCGTCCGCCAGCAGGTGCTGCAGCTGCTCTCGGGCTACCAGGGCAAGGAGCCCGCGGGCGCGACCTCGGGCGGAACCTCCCAGGAGGCGCAGCAGTCCGGTTCGCTCGTGCTCGACCAGTTCGGCCGCAACCTGACGCAGTCCGCGCGCGACGGCAAGCTCGACCCCGTGATCGGGCGCCAGCGCGAGATCGAACGCGTCATGCAGGTCCTGTCCCGCCGCACCAAGAACAACCCGGTGCTCATCGGCGAGCCCGGCGTCGGCAAGACCGCCGCCGTCGAGGGCCTGGCGCAGGCGATCAACAAGGGCGAGGTCCCCGAGACGCTGAAGGACAAGCAGCTCTACACGCTCGACCTCGGCGCCCTGGTGGCCGGCTCCCGGTACCGCGGCGACTTCGAGGAGCGCCTGAAGAAGGTGCTCAAAGAGATCAAGACCCGCGGCGACATCATCCTGTTCATCGACGAGATCCACACGCTCGTCGGCGCGGGCGCGGCCGAGGGCGCGATCGACGCGGCCTCGATCCTCAAGCCCATGCTGGCCCGCGGCGAGCTGCAGACCATCGGCGCGACCACCCTCGACGAGTACCGCAAGTACCTCGAGAAGGACGCCGCCCTGGAGCGCCGCTTCCAGCCGATCCAGGTGGCCGAGCCGTCCTTGGCGCACACCATCGAGATCCTCAAGGGCCTGCGGGACCGCTACGAGGCCCACCACCGCGTGTCCATCACGGACGGCGCCCTGGTGCAGGCCGCGACGCTCGCCGACCGGTACATCTCGGACCGGTTCCTGCCGGACAAGGCGATCGACCTCATCGACGAGGCGGGCGCGCGCATGCGCATCCGCCGGATGACCGCACCGCCGGACCTCCGCGAGATCGACGAGGAGATCGCGGAGACGCGCCGCCAGAAGGAGTCGGCGATCGACGCCCAGGACTTCGAGGCCGCCGCGCGCCTGCGCGACACCGAGAAGCGCCTCCACGAGAAGCGCGCCAAGCGCGAGCAGGAGTGGAAGGCCGGCGACCTGGACCAGGTCACCGAGGTCGACGAGGAGATGATCTCCGAGGTCCTCGCCAACTGGACCGGCATCCCGGTCTACAAGCTGACCGAGGAGGAGACCTCCCGCCTGCTGCGCATGGAGGAGGAGCTCCACAAGCGCATCATCGGCCAGGAGGACGCGGTCAAGGCCGTCTCCAAGGCGATCCGCCGCACCCGCGCCGGGCTCAAGGACCCGAAGCGGCCGTCCGGCTCGTTCATCTTCGCCGGCCCGTCCGGTGTGGGTAAGACCGAGCTGGCGAAGGCGCTCGCGGAGTTCCTGTTCGGCTCCGAGGACTCGCTGATCCAGCTGGACATGTCCGAGTTCCACGACCGCTACACGGTCTCGCGCCTCGTCGGTGCGCCTCCCGGCTACGTCGGCTACGACGAGGGCGGGCAGCTCACCGAGAAGGTCCGCAGGAAGCCGTTCAGCGTGGTCCTGTTCGACGAGATCGAGAAGGCCCACCCGGACGTGTTCAACACGCTCCTGCAGATCCTCGAGGACGGCCGCCTGACCGACGGCCAGGGCCGGATCGTGGACTTCAAGAACACGGTGCTGATCCTGACGACGAACCTCGGCACGAAGGATGTCGGCAAGGCCGTGTCGCTGGGCTTCCAGGCGGACGCGTCCGAGGGCGGCGACTACGACCGGATGAAGGAGAAGGTCTCGGAGGAGCTGAAGAACCACTTCCGCCCCGAGTTCCTGAACCGCATCGACGACACGATCGTGTTCCCGAAGCACACGCAGGAGGCGATCGTCGCGATCGTCGACCTCATGGTCAAGCGCATCGAGGACCAGCTCGCGAACCGCGACATGGCCCTGGAGCTCACGGACAACGCGAAGCTGTACCTGGGCCACAAGGGCTACGACCCGGTCATGGGCGCGCGGCCGCTGCGCCGCACGATCCAGCGCGAGATCGAGGACACGCTCTCGGAGAAGATCCTCTTCAACGAGTTCACCCCCGGTCAGATCGTGATCGTGGACGTCGACGGGGACCCGAAGGACGTCGAGAAGACGCACCTGACGTTCCGCGGCGCCGACAAGCCCGCGGGCGTGCCGGACACGCCGCCGGCGGAGCTCGCGGGCGAGCGGGCCCCGAAGAGCCCCGGAGCGGGCACGGGCACCATGCCGCCGAAGAGCCCGGGCGCCGGGCCGCGCGGCGGCCAGGTGGGCCAGGGCGGCGCCGCTTAACCGCGGAGCCTGACGCACGCAGACAGGGGCGGGACCGCACGGTCCCGCCCCTGCTGTGTACCCGCCCGAACGCGCCGACTCGTCCCCGCCCGAGGGCACGAAAAAAGCCGGAGCATTGTGCTCCGGCTTCCTTCAACTCCTGGTGGCGGAGGATAGGGGATTCGAACCCCTGAGAGCTTTCACTCAACACGCTTTCCAAGCGTGCGCACTAGGCCACTATGCGAATCCTCCGCCGAGTACCTTACCCGACGCCCCGAACCGCCTCCAACCGGGATGCGAGAGGTGACCTGCGTTGCATCAGGCCGCTGGGGGTGCTCCCGGTTCCGGAATCGCGCCCCGCGTGCGGTAGGCTGTTGGGCGTCTCCCATGCGGCGTCATCTTGTGAACCTCCCCAGGGCCGGAAGGCAGCAAGGATAAGCGGGCTCTGGCGGGTGCGTGGGGGACCCAGCCGCCTTAGCTCAGTCGGCAGAGCGATTCACTCGTAATGAATAGGTCGACGGTTCGATTCCGTCAGGCGGCTCAAAGCCGAAAGGCCCCGGTTCCCACCGGGGCCTTCGTCGTTCCCACGGCTCAATCCGGGGCGGCCGGGAGGGTCACCGTGACCGTGAGCCCGCCTTCGGGGCGGGCCGCGGCGGTCGCGTGGCCGGCGTGGGCGGTGGCGACGGCGCGGACGATGGAGAGGCCGAGGCCGGCGCCCTTGGAGGCGGTGGCGAGGCGCTCGGTGCCGAGACGGCGGAACGGCTCGAACAACCCCTCGACCTCGAAGGCGGGCACCACGGGCCCCGAGTTCGCGACCTCGAGGACGGCGGTGTCGCCGTCGCGGCGGGTCGTCACGCGCACCCAGCCGTCCGCGGCCGTGTTGTAGCGGATCGCGTTCTCGACGAGGTTCTGCGCCAGGCGCTCGAGCAGGACCGGCTCGCCCCGGGTCGGGGCCTCCTCGCAGTCCGCCGTCACCGCGACCCCGCCGGCGGGAGTCTGCGCGGCCACGTGCTCCGCGACGTCCGCAAGATCCATATAGGAGCGTTCGGCGAGTTCGCGGTCGGAGCGCATGAGCAGCAGCAGCCCCTCGATGAGCCGCTCGTGCCGCGCGTTCACCTCCAGCAGCGTCTCGCCCAGCAGCCGCACGTCCGCCGAAGCGTCCTTGCGGTGCACCGCCACCTCCAGCAGCGCCCGCGTCACCGTCAACGGCGTCCGCAGCTCATGCGAGGCGTTCGAGACGAACGCGCGCTGGCCGTCGAAGGAATGGTCGAGGCGCTCGAGCATCCGGTTGAACGTCTCGGCCAGGTCCCGCAGCTCGTCGCGCGGCCCGCTCACCTTGATCCGCTGGTGCAGGCCCTTGTCCGCCGCCGGGGACTCGGCGATCTGCGCGGCCGTGTCCGTGATCCGCTGCAACGGCCGCAGCATCCGCCCCGCGACCACCCACCCCAGCCCGAACGTGCCCATCCCCACCACCGCGAGCGCCTGTATCCCCTGGTTCCGGAGCGTGTCGAGCGCCTCCTGCCACAGCTTGCCCGTCGCGAAGATCCGCAGGTTCTGGCTCTGCACCAAAGGATCCTCATCGGGCAGCGGCACCTCCTCCCCGCTCTGCTTGAACCCCTGGAAGATCTGGTCCCCGTCCGGGATCGCCTGCTGCACCATGCTGTACGTCAACGCCAGCAGCAGCGCGCCGCCCGCGATGAACAACCCCCCGTACACCAGCGTCAACCGGGCCCGGAGCGTGAGCCTGATGCGCCCCACCTGCCGTGCCTTCACCTGATCCGGTACCCCACTCCCGGCTCCGTCAGGACCACGGGCGGCTCGCCGAGCTTCCGCCGCAGCTTCAGGATCGTCATCCGCACGGCCTGCGTGAACGGATCCGTGTGCTCGTCCCACGCCTTCTCCAGCAGCAGCTCCGCCGAAACGGGCGCGCCGTCCGCCCGCAGCAGCTCCGCGAGCACCGCGAACTCCTTGCGGGACAACGGCACATACCGGCCGTCCCGGAACACCTGGTGCAGATGCACGTCCAAGCTGATCCCGGCCCGTTCGAGCACCGGCGGCGCCGCCGCCCGCGCCCGCCGGCCCAGGGCCGCGACCCGCGCCGCGAGCTCCCGGAACGCGAACGGCTTCGGCAGATAATCGTCAGCGCCCAACGCGAGACCCGTCACCCGGTCGTCGACATCCGACGCCGCCGTCAACATGAGCACCCGCGTCTCCCCGTGCCCGGCGCTGATCGCCCGGCACACCTGGTCCCCGTGCACGCCCGGCAGGTCCCGGTCCAGGACGACCACGTCGTAGTCGTTCACCCCGAACCGCTCCAGCGCCGCCGCCCCGTCGAACGCGACGTCCACCGCATGCGCCTCACCCCGCAGCCACTCGGCCACGGCATCGGCGAGCAGCGGCTCGTCCTCCACCACCAGGATCCTCATGCCCCCATCATGGCCCGCCCGGTATTGCCGCGGCGTTGCCGCTTCGCCTTACGGCCGCGCAATGCCGCCGCGACTGTACTGGAGCCGCCGCCGGGACCTTCCCGGCAGCGACGAAAGGACAGAACCGCCATGCGGCGACACACGATCGCACTCCTCATAGGCCTGCTGGCCCTCGCAGCGGCCGCCTGCAGCAGCGAAGACGACGGCGGCGGCGGCGACGGCGGGGGCGGCGGCCCCGAAGACATGGAGCAGCAGGCGCTGGCCTACTCCGAGTGCATGCGGGACAACGGGATCGAGGAGTTCCCGGACCCGGATCTCGACGGCGAGGGGCGGATGGGGCTGTCCCTGCCGGAGGGACTCGATCCTGAGAGCGAGGAGTTCCAGGCCGCCGAGGACGCCTGCGAGGACCTCCGGCCGGGTCCGGGCGAGGACGCGACGATCGACCCCGCGATCTACGAGGCGCTGCTCGAGTACGCGGCGTGCATGCGCGAGAACGGCATCGAGTCGTTCCCCGACCCGGAGCCGAACGGCGGCATCATCATGAACGGCGACATGGGCTTCGACCCGCAGAGCGAGGAGTTCCAGCAGGCCGACGAGGCGTGCGCGGAGCTGCGGCCCGAGCGCGGCGACGGCCCCGAGACCGATGGCGGGGACGAGTGATGGCCCGCCAGCGCCGCAAGGGCGGCGCCGTCGTGGCCGCGGCCGCCGTCGCGGTCGCCGCCGCCGGGGCCGCCGCTGCGGCCCTCGGGTTCGATCCGCGGGCGTTCTTCGAGGAGGCCGAGGCGGGCGCGTCGCAGGAGACGCCGGCGACCGCGGAGGTCGAGCAGCAGACCTTGACCGAGACGGTCACGGTCGCCGGGGACCTCGGGTACGGGGACGTGATCGGCCTCGACTGCCTGCGTTCGGGGACGTTCACGGCCCTGCCGTCGGCGGGCGACGTGATCGGCCGCGGCGGTGAGCTGTACGCGGTCGACGACGAGCCGGTGACGCTCCTGTACGGGTCGCTGCCGGCGTATCGGACGCTCGCGTCGGGCGCCGAGGGCGCGGATGTGGAGCAGTTCGAGGAGAACCTCGCGGCGCTCGGCTATGAGGGGTTCACGGTGGACGGCGAGTACACGGACGCGACGGCCGAGGCGGTCGAGGCGTGGCAGGAGGACCTGGGTGTGACCGAGACGGGCGCGGTCGCGCTCGGCCAGGTCGTCTACGCGCCCGGGGAGGTCCGGGTGGACACGGTCGGCGTGGAGCCGGGCGACCCGGCGCAGCCGGGCTCGCCGGTCCTCGACTACACGGGCCTGGGAAAGGTCGTCACGGTCGAGGTCGAGTTGGAGGACCAGGAGCTGGTGGCGGTCGGCGCGGCCGTCGCGATCACGCTCCCGGACGGGACGGAGGCGACCGGCACGGTGGCGGACGCGGCGACGCTCGTGTCCGAGGAGGACGCGCAGAGCGGCACCGAGGCCACGACGTATCTGGAGGTGACGGTCGAGGCGGACGATCCGGCCGTGTTCGACGGGCTCGACCAGGCCGCGGTCGACGTGGGCTTCGCGGGCGACACCGCCGAGGACGTGCTCACGGTCCCGGTCGAGGCCCTGCTGGGCCTCTCGGGCGGCGGGTACGGGCTGGAGATCGCGACCGGGTCCGCGACCGAGGTGATCGCGGTGGAGACGGGCCTGTTCGCCGACGGGACCGTGGAAGTGAGCGGCGAGGGCCTCGAGGCGGGCATGGCCGTGGTGGTGCCCTCATGAGCGTCCTCGCCGGAGCCGCGGCGGCCGGTCCGGGGACGGGGCCGCGGCCGGTGGTCGAGCTCGACGGCGTCTCCAAGACCTATCCGGGCGGTGTGCGGGCGCTGCGCGGGGTCACGTTGCGGATCGACGCGGGGGAGATGTGCGCGATCGTCGGCCCGTCCGGTTCGGGCAAGTCGACGATGCTGCACCTCATCGGGACGCTCGACCGGCCCAGTGAGGGCACGGTCCGCATCGACGGGTTCGATGTGGCGCGGCTGCGCGACAAGCAGCTGTCCGCGCTGCGCGCCACCAGGATCGGGTTCGTGTTCCAGCAGTTCCACCTCGCGGTGGGGCAGCGGGTCCTCGACAACGTCGCGGACGGCCTGCTCTATTCGGGGCGGCGCTCCCCTGAGCGGCGGGCGCGCGCCGCGGCGGCCTTGGACCAGGTGGGGCTCGCGCACCGCTTGCACCACTTGCCGAACGAGCTGTCGGGCGGCGAGCGGCAGCGCGTGGCGGTGGCCCGCGCGATCGTGGGCGAGCCGGCGGTGCTCCTCGCCGACGAGCCGACGGGGAACCTCGACTCCGTGTCCGGCTCCGGCGTGATGCGGCTCCTCCACGAACTGCACGCGGCCGGGACCACGGTCGTGGTCATCACGCACGACCAGGACATCGCGAAGTCCCTGCCGCGGCAGGTCGCGATGCGCGACGGGGAGGTGGTCTGAATGGACGCGCCCCCCGATGAGCCCGGCGGAGCACCGCCGAGACCAACATCCCCATTGGACGGCGTGGAGGCGAAGCGGCGCAACGGTTCGCCGCGGATGCGGTCGCTCCGACCCGCACCCGCCGACGCCGTGAAGACGCTCAGGGCCGCGAGGATGCGCCCGGGCGACGTGCTCCGGGTCGGCGCGACCGGGCTGCGCACCCGCCCCTTGCGGGCGTGGCTGTCCGCGTTGGGCATCGCGATCGGGATCGCGGCGATGATCGCGGTCGTCGGCATCTCGTCGTCGAGCCGCGCCGAGCTCGACCGGCAGCTCGAGTCGCTGGGCACGAACCTGCTCACGGTCTCGCCGGGGACGTCGATGATGAGCGGCGAGGTCGGGGTCCTCCCGTACGAGGCGGTCGCGATGATCGCCCGGATCGGCCCGGTCGAGCGGGTCGCGGCGGTCGGCCAGGTGCCGGACGTGCACGTGTACCGCACCGACCGGATCCCGGAGGCGCAGTCCGGCGGCATGACCGTGTGCGCCGCCGAGCTGGGCATCCTCGGCACCGTGGGCGCCGAACTCGCCGACGGGGTGTGGCTGAACGAGGCCACGTCCCGGTACCCCGCGGTGGTGCTCGGCGCGAGCGCCGCCGAGCAGCTGGGGGTGACCGGCGCGGGCGTCGAGGTGTACCTCGGCGGGCAGTGGTTCTCGGTGGTGGGCGTCCTGGAGCCGGTGGTGCTCGCCCCGGAGCTCGACCTGACCGTGCTGGTCGGGTGGGCGGCCGCGGAGGCGTATCTCGGCTTCGACGGGCACGCGACCACGGTCTACACCCGCGCGCAGGACGCCTACGTGCTCGATGTGGCGGGCGTGCTGGCGGCGACGGCGGACCCGTCGGCGCCGGACGAGATGTCGGTGTCGCGGCCGTCGGACGCCCTCGAAGCGCAGCAGGCGGTGGACAGCGCGTTCACCGGGATGCTCCTGGGCCTGGGTGCGGTGGCGCTGCTCGTGGGCGGTGTCGGGGTCGCGAACACGATGGTGATCTCGGTCCTGGAGCGGCGCAGCGAGATCGGGCTGCGGCGGTCGCTGGGGGCGACGAAGGGACAGGTCCGCACCCAGTTCCTGGCGGAGTCGCTCCTGCTGAGCGCGCTGGGCGGCCTGGGCGGGGTGCTCATCGGGACCGTGGTCACGGTCGGGTACGCGTCCTCGCAGGGCTGGCCGGCGGTGGTCCCGTACTGGGCGAGCGCCGGCGGTGTGGCGGCGACGCTGTTCATCGGGGCGGTCGCGGGCCTGTACCCGGCGGTGCGGGCGTCGCGGCTGTCGCCGACGGAGGCCCTTGCCGCGCAGTGAACACGACGGCGGCCGCCCGGCGAAGGGGCGGCCGCCGTCCTATGCGGCTAGAGGTACTGGCGGAGGACCGGAGTCAGCAGGCCCGCGATCTTCGCGTGCCCGGCGTCGTGCGGGTGGACGTTGTCGCTCGTGTCGGTCGCCGGGTCGACCCAACCGCGCGTGTCGACGTAGTGGACCTTCGAGTCGCCCGCGTTGTTGCGGTTGGCGACCGCGTTCTGGACCTCCGTGAGCAGCCGCTCGCGGAAGACGCCCATCGCCAGGATCTCCGCGTTCGGGTACGACTGGCGGACCCGCTGCAGCATCGTGATGTAGTCCGCCTGGAACTGCGCCGCGGACACCTTGTTGTTGGTGCCCAGGTTGATCACGACGATGTCGGTCTCGTACGTGTTGAACTCCCACAGGTCGTTCGCGTCCTGGTTCGTGGTGCGCAGGAACCAGTCCATCATGCCGCGGCAGTCGGTCGGCGAGACGCACGCGCCGCCCTCGGCGACCTGCATGTGGGAGGCGCCGACCGCTTCGGCCGAGTTCCACGCGTACGTCGAGAAGGGACGGTTCGCGTTGGGCTGGCCGACGGTGATGGAGTCGCCGATGAACTCGATGTGCGTGCCGGGGCGGACGGTCGAGCTGGTCGCGCCGCCGGAGCCGAGGATGAACCCGCCGAAGGAGGGGTCGCCGGTGTAGGAGCCGGCGCGCTCGCGGAAGCCGATGCGGATGGTGTGGGTGCCGGAGAGGCCGCTCCTGACGGTGACGTTGCCCGAGACCGCGCGCATCCACGTCTCGGCGCCGCCGTCGATCGAGTACCACATGTCGATGGTGCCCCGGAGCTTCACGCCGATGGTGGCGCCGCTGAAGGCGGTCTCGACGTAGCCGCCGGCCCAGCCCATCTGGTACCAGGCGGCGTCGTCGCGGTCCCAGCGGCCGTAGAACTGGACGTTCGGGTCGGTGAGGGAGCCGTTCCCGGCGGCGCTCGAGCCGACGGGCACGAGCTTCCAGTGCTGGGTCTCCTCGTTGTTGCGGGTGTACTGGGAGACGCGGCTGCCGGCGGTGGTGGCCCGCTCCCAGTTGTCGAGGGCCTTGCCGGAGTTGCGGTTCACGAGTTCGACGCTGCCGTCGGACTGGGTGTTGACCTGCCACTGCTGGTTGGTGCCGTTGTTGTCGGACCACTGGACGATGTCGGCGCCGTTCGCGGTGGACTTGGCGTAGACGTCGAGTACCTGATTCGAGTGCCGGGCCTGGATCCGGTAGTAGCCGCCGCCCGAGTCC
The DNA here is from genome assembly GCF_017592475.1 of Glycomyces niveus. Lineage (GTDB taxonomy): Bacteria > Actinomycetota > Actinomycetes > Mycobacteriales > Micromonosporaceae > Glycomyces > Glycomyces niveus. Next base: position 73,106 of record NZ_JAGFNP010000013.1, read on the forward strand.
ACGAAGCGGAACTGCTGGTTGGTGGCGCTGGAGGCGGTGGCGAGCACGGACTTGGCGCCCGCGGTCGTCGAGCCGCTCTCGATGCTGACGGCGAGGCCGGAGTAGTCGTTGACGATCCGGTACCAGACGTTGGTCTCGACGGCGGCGGCCGGCGCGGCGGTGAGGGCGGTGAGGCCCGCGGCGGCGCAGACGGCGACGACGGCCGCGGCGAGCCAGCGGACCAGCGGGCGGCGGGGTGGAGCGGGAGCGCGCAAGGGGGAACTCCTTAGATTGAAACGTTTAAATGTCTTGCTACCGTTGTAGGATACCGCTTACACGTGAGCGGGGCCACCCCTCGATACGCCCGAAATCAACGAGTTCGCGACACCACCCGACAACGTCGCCCAACACCACCCGACAACCCCGGACCCGACCTGAACCCGCCCCCGCCCCGCCCGCTGTGCCCCCCGCACCAACTCCACCGGTCGCGCCGCCGAATGTCAGACCCACGCCGTACCCTGACAAGGACCGATACGCCCGGCCAGCAGGAGGAAGACGTGGCACTCGCGCTGTACCGCAAATACCGGCCGCAGACCTTCGCCGAGGTCGTCGGCCAAGAACACGTCACCGAACCCCTCATCAACGCCATCCGCGCCGGCCGCCTCAACCACGCCTACCTCTTCTCAGGCCCCCGCGGCTGCGGCAAGACCTCCTCCGCCCGCATCCTCGCCCGCTCCCTCAACTGCGCCCAAGGCCCCACCCCCGAACCCTGCGGCGAATGCCGCTCCTGCAAAGCCCTCGCCGCAGACGGCCACGGCTCCGTCGACGTCATCGAAATCGACGCCGCCAGCCACGGCGGCGTCGACGACGCCCGCGAACTGCGCGAACGCGCCGTCTTCGCCCCCGTCGACTCCCGCTTCAAGATCTACATCATCGACGAAGCCCACATGGTCACCGCCGCAGGCTTCAACGCCCTCCTCAAACTCGTCGAAGAACCCCCCGAATACGTCCTCTTCATCTTCGCCACCACCGAACCCGACAAAGTCCTCCCCACCATCCGCTCCCGCACCCACCACTACCCCTTCCGCCTCATCGCCCCACCCGCCATGCGCGACCTCTGCCGCCGCCTCTGCGACGAAGAAGGCGCCATCGTCGCCGACGACGTCCTCCCCCTCGTCGTCCGCGCCGGCGGCGGCTCCGCCCGCGACACCCTCTCCGTCCTCGACCAGCTCATCGCCGGCGCCGGACCCGAAGGCGTCACCTACGAACGCGCCGCCGCCCTCCTCGGCGTCACCGACGCCGGCCTCCTCGACGAAATGTGCGAAGCCTTCGCCGCCGCCGACGGCCGTGCCGTCATGGAAGTCGTCGAACGCGTCGTCGAAGGCGGCCACGACCCCCGCCGCTTCGCCGGCGACCTCCTCGAACGCCTCCGCGACCTCATCGTCCTCCACCAAGTCCCCGACGCCGGCACCACCGGCCTCGTCGACGCCCCCACCGACCAGCTCGCCAAGATGACCAGCCAGGCCACCCGCATGGGCACCTCCACCCTCACCCGCATGGCCGAAGTCATCGCCGCCGGCCTCGCCGGCATGCGCGGCGCCACCGCCCCCCGCCTCCTCCTCGAACTCGCCTGCGTCCGCGCCATCCTCCCCGGCTCCGACGAATCCATGGCCGGACTCACCCAGCGCCTCGAAACCCTCGAACAACGCGCCGCCGGAGCCGCCTTCGCCGCCCCGGTCCGCGACCTCCCTGTGTCCAGCGGCCCTCCCGCCGCCGCCCGCGCCGCGCTGGCGAAGGCCGCCGAGCCCGCCCCGGTCGAGGAAGCCGCCGCTCCGGCGGCCGTCCCGCCGTGGGAAGACGAAGTCGAGCAGGCCAAACCCGCTGCGGCCGCACCGGAACCGGTGGCGGCGGCCCCGGCTCCCGCCCCCGCGGACGACTGGGCCGACGCCGAACCGTTCCCCGCAACGGAGTCCGCATACACGCCGCCCGCCGACGCCGGGGGCGTGACCGCCGCTTCGATCCGGCGCCAGTGGGACCGGATCATGATGGCGGTCAAGGACAAGAAGCGCACTACGGCGGCGCTGCTGCAGGACGCGACGATCGCCGACGCCACCGACAACGAGGTGGTGCTCGCGTTCAAGCACGCCTTCCACGCCGAGAACCTGCAGAAGGAGCCCGCGTACGGCATCGTCGTGGGCGTCTTCAACGAGGTGCTGGGCGGCAGCTGGAAGATCCGGTGCGAGGTGGGGGAGGCCGGGAGCCTCCCAAAAGCGGCCACGGGACCGGCGCCTAGCCCGGCGCCGAGCCGCCCCGCGCCCGCCGCGGCTCCGAGCGCCAGCCCGCAGGCCGCCCCGGCCCGCCAGGCCACCGCACCCGCCGCGGAGTCCTTCGAGGAGCCTCCGGCCGATGACTTCGACGAACCGAGCGCGGACGACCCGGTGGCCCCGGGCGGCTTCGGCACGAGCGAGGAGCAGGCCGTCAAACTCCTGACGACCGCCTTCAGCGCCAAGCAGATCGCTTAGGCACCCCTCGCAATAGTTATCCACAGGCAAGAAACTCATCGTTGCCGCTCTGCAACCGGCCGTGACATCGTTGAGGCATGCGCCGAACAACCGCCATCACCAGCCACTCGACCACGAAGGTCCACAAGGCTGCGGTGCGCGCTGCATCACTTCCTATCGGAGTTGTCCACAGGCGGGAACTTGCTGTTGTCGAGCAATTTCGAAGCGTGTCAGCCTTGAGACAAAAACGCCATCGGGCATCAGCGGGATGGCGGCGACAGAAGGGGATTCGCGAACGTCGCCATACCGAGGTCGCGCGCGGGAAGCCACCCGCGCGCGGCCCCCGCCCAGATGCCCCACCGCCCCTCGCTCCCGCGGGGGCACGATCGGGCGGCCGGACACACCGGTCCGGCCGCCCGCCACAACACGGTTGTCGCCCGAGACGGATAGGCTGGCGGGACACCAAGGAGACCGGAGCCGACGGCGAGGAGTGACATGGACATGTTCGCAGGAGGAGACCTGCAGAAGATGCTGCAGCAGGCGCAGCAGATGCAGGCCGACATGATGCAGGCCCAGGCCGAGCTGGCCGAGTCCGAAGTCACCGCCTCCGCCGGTGGCGGCCTCGTGAGCGCCACGGTCACCGGCGACGGCGAGCTCAAGGGCGTCAAGATCGACCCGAAGGCCGTCGACCCCGAGGACGTCGAGACCCTCGAAGACCTCATCCTCGCCGCGGTCCAGGCCGCCAACGCCGACGCCAAGCGCCTCGCCGCCGAGAAGATGGGCCCGCTCGGCGACGCCCTCGGCGGCATGACCGGCGGCCTCGGCATCCCCGGCATGTAAGCCTGAATCGAACACCGACTAGCCGCAGGAAAAGAGAGATCCTTGTACGACGGGGCTTTGGGCGACCTCATTGAAGAGCTGGGCCAGCTTCCGGGCATCGGGCCCAAGAGCGCTCAGCGGCTCGCCTTTCACCTGCTGGCTTCCGAGAGCGCCGACGTCGAGCGGCTGACCTCGGCGCTCGAGCGGGTCAAGGCTCAGGTGCGGTTCTGCGAGACCTGCGGGAACGTGACCGAGTCGGAGCAGTGCGGGATCTGCCGGGACCCGCGGCGGTCCGAGACGCTCATCTGCGTGGTCGAGGAGCCGAAGGACGTGCTCGCGATCGAGCGCACCGGGGAGTTCCGCGGGCGGTACCACGTGCTCGGTGGCGCGATCAATCCGCTGGAGGGCATCGGTCCGGATGATCTGCGGATCCGGCAGCTCATGGTGCGTCTCCAGAAGGGAGAGACCAAGGAGCTGATCCTCGCCACGGACCCGAACACCGAGGGCGAGGCGACGGCGACGTATCTGGCGATGCTCGTGAAGCCCATGGGGTTCAAGGTGACCCGGCTCGCGAGTGGCCTGCCGGTGGGCGGGGACCTGGAGTACGCGGACGAGGTGACGCTGGGCCGGGCGTTCTCGGGCCGGCGCGACGTCGACTGAGGGGAGTCGGCGAGCGGGGGCGAACCTCTTGGGGCACTGCGGACTGTAGTCGGCGCGTGGTGCAGCGTAGCGGCGCTCCTGAGCGTGGCGTTTTTGTATTCCCTTGCGGCGCAACGGGTTTCACTTCGTAGCGATCCTGGCGATTTGGGTAACAATATTCGCCGAAACGGTCACGATCACATAACGCTTAACAGTGGTGTAACTCACCTGGATCTAGGCTGTCTCTACCTCCGAATACCCAACGACCGACGGGTGAGACAACCTATGCGCACGTCACCAACCCCAATCAGGCGCGCCCTCGCCGCGGCGGCAGGCGCCGCCATGGCAGTGGGCCTCTTCACCGCCTGCGGCACCGAAGGCGACGGCGGCGGGGACGCCGACACCGCCGAGGACTTCGACTTCTCGTGCCCTGAGCGCACCGACGGCGAACCCGCCATCGACACCGCCCGGAACGAATCGCAGCCGTTCGTCTTCGGAACCCCGGGCGACCCCACCAGCCTGGACCCCATCCTCGCCTCCGACGGCGAGACCTTCCGCGTCAACCGCCAGGTCTTCGACACGCTCCTCGACGCCGACTGCACCGACACCGTCCCCGGTCTCGCCGAGTCCTACGAGCAGAACGAAGAGGGCACTGAGTGGACGTTCCACCTTCGTGAGGGCGTGACCTTCCACGACGGCCAGCCCCTCGACGGCGCCGCCGTGTGCAAGAACTTCGACCGCTGGGCGAACTTCAAGGGCGGCTACCAGTCCCCGAACTTCACCTACTACTACTCCGCGGTCTTCGGCGGCTTCGCCGAGAACGACCCGGCCATGGGCATCGAGACCGAGTCGATCTACAAGGGCTGCACCGCAGACGGCCTCGACGCGACCATCAGCCTGAGCAAGTACACCTCGAGCTTCCCCGGCGCGTTCACCCTCGAATCGCTCTCGATCATCAGCCCGGCCTCCATCGACGCCGTCGCCGACGCCGCGATCCCGACCGCCGACTCGCCGCTCCCCGAGTACACCCAGACCGTCGGCACCCTCGCCGGCACCGGGCCCTACAAGCTCGAGAGCTGGGACCACAGCTCACAAGAGGTCGTCCTCACTCGCAACGACGAATACTTCGGCGAGCCCGCCAAGGTCAAGACGGTCATCTTCAAGACCATCTCCGACGAGACCGCCCGCCGCCAGGCCCTCGAAGCCGGCGACATCCACGGCTACGACCTCGCCGCCCCGGCCGACGCCCAGGCGCTCACCCAGGACGGCTACCAGGTCCCCGTCCGCGGCGTGTTCAACCTGCTCTACCTCGCGTACACGCAGAGCCACGCCCCCCTCGAGGACCACGCCGTCCGCGAAGCCCTCTCCTACGCCGTCGACCGCCAGCGCATCGTCAACTCGGTGCTCCCCGCGGGCGGCCTGGTCGCGACACAGTTCCAGCCCCCGAGCCTCGAGGGCTACTCGGAGGACGTCGCCACCTACGACTACGACCCCGAGAAGGCCAAGCAGATGCTCGCCGACGCGGGTGCGGAAGACCTGACCATCACGTTCTGCTACCCGACCGACGTCACCCGGCCCTACATGCCGGCGCCGAAGGACATCTTCGACATGATCTCCTCGGACCTGCAGGCCGCCGGCGTCACGGTCGAGGCCCGGCCGATCACCTGGGTCGACTACATCCCGACCACGCGTTCGGGCGAATGCCCGCTGTACCTGCTGGGCTGGACCGGCGACTTCGCCGACCCGTACAACTTCCTGGGCACCTGGTTCGCGACCGAGTCCACCGAGTGGGGCTTCGACAACCAGGAGGTGTTCGACGCGATCGCCGCCGCGAACACGGAGCCTGACGAGGCGAAGCGCGTGGAGCTGTGGAAGACCGCGAACGAGGCCGTGATGGCCGAGCTGCCGGGTCTGCCGATCTCGTCGTCGCCGCCGTCGATCGCGTTCGCGCCGGACGTGTACCCGCCGGACGTCTCCCCGCTGACGCGGGAGGACTTCTCGCAGGTCTCGTTCACGACCGGCTCCTGACCGGATCGATTACAGCAACATATGCTGCGCTACACCGTTAAGCGCCTCCTGCAGTTGTCCGTGGCGCTCTTGGGACTCTCGCTGCTGCTGTTCGCGTGGTTCAAAGCCCTGCCGGGCGGACCCGAGAACCGGCTGCTCCCCGAGAACGCCACGGACCAGCAGCGGGAGGCGCTGCGGGCCGCCCTGGGTCTGGACGAGCCGGTCTGGACCCAGTACGGCGAGTTCCTGTCACGGATCGTCCGCCTCGATTTCGGCTCGTCGCTGTCGAGCGGGCGTCCGATCGCGACGGAACTCGCCGACCGCCTGCCCGCCACCGTCGAACTCTCCCTGGCCGCCATGCTGATCGCGGTGGGCCTGGGTATTCCCCTCGGGTACTTGGCGGCGAAGCGCCGCGGGACCTGGGTGGACTTCGGCACGGTCTCCGGTTCGCTGCTGGGGACGTGCATTCCGATCTTCTTCCTGGCCGCCATGCTGAAAGTGGTGTTCGCGCAGGAGCTGGGGTGGCTGCCGACCACGTTCCGTCTGACGGCGGGCGCCGATTTCACCGAGGTGACGGGCCTGCGCGTGTTCGACGGGCTGATCACGGGCGAGTTCGACATCGCGTGGGACGCGGTGAAGCACTTGATCCTGCCCGCGATCGCGTTGTCGTCGATTCCGCTGGCGGTCATCGTGCGCATCACGCGGGCGAGCGTGCTCGACGTGGTGGGCGAGGACTACGTGCGGACGGCGGACGCGAAGGGGCTCAAGCCCGCGACGATCCGGGGCCGGCACGTGATGCGGAACGCGATGCTGCCGATCGCGACGATCATCGGCCTGCTGCTGGGCAGCCTGTTCGCGGGTGCGGTGCTCACCGAGAGCGTGTTCGCGTTCGGGGGGATCGGTTCGTTCGTGTACCAGGCGACGACTGAGCGGGACTACCCGGCGCTCATGGGCTTCATCCTGGTGATCGCCGTGTTCTACGTGGTGATCAACCTGCTCGTGGACTTGTCGTACGGGCTGCTCGACCCGAGAGTGCGGGTGCGGAAATGACCATCGCGAAGATCGAGAAGCTCGACCGGCTGGTCGCGGCGACGGTGTCGGCGCGGGACGCGCGGACGGGTTCGCTGTGGCGGCAGTCGATCCGCAGGATGCGCCGGTCGCCGATGGCGATCACGGGCGCGGTCATCGTGGGCCTGTTCGTGGTCGTGGCGGTGGTGGGACCGTGGGTCGCGCCGTACGATCCGACGGCGCAGACGTGGGGCCGCGAGGTGTTCTTGAACCAGAACATCTTCCCGGGGCCGCGTCCGGAGAACTGGTTCGGTCTGGACCATCTGGGCCGGGACATGTTCTCGCGCATGATCGTGGGGGCGCGGCAGACGCTGCTGGTGGGCGTCGTGGCGACGCTCATCGGGTTCGTCGCGGGCGCGTTCATCGGCGGCCTGGCGGCCGCGGCGGGCACGTTCGGGGGCCGGTGGGGTGAGCGCTTCGAGGCGGTCATCATGCGGGCCGTGGATGTGGCGCTGGCCATTCCGATGCTGCTGCTGGCGTTGAGTGTGGCGGCGCTGCTGGGTCCGTCGCTGCGGACGGTGATGATCGCGGTGGGGGTGGCGCAGATTCCGATCTTCGCGCGGCTGCTGCGCGGTTCGATGCTGGCGCAGGCGCATTCGGATTACGTGCTGGCGGCGATCGCGATCGGTGTGCCGAAGGGGCGGATCGTGGTGTCGCACATCCTGCCGAACTCGTTGGGGCCGGTGATCGTGCAGGCGACGCTGGTGCTGGCGACGGCGATCATCGAGGCGGCGGCGTTGTCGTACCTGGGTCTGGGCAATCCGGACCCGGGCAGTGCCGAGTGGGGGACGATGCTGGCCGATGCGCAGCGGTTCCTTTCGGGCGCACCGCAGTTGGCGATCTACCCGGCGGTGGGCATCATCGTGACGGCGCTCGGGTTCACGCTGCTGGGCGAGGCCATGCGCGAGTCGCTGGACCCGAGGCTGAGGAGGCAGGAATAGTGTCGCTGCTCGAAGTCGAGGACCTGCGGGTCGCGTTCGGCGCTTCGGTGGCCGTGGACGGCGTGTCGTTCTCGGTCGATGAAGGCAAGGTCGTGGGGCTCGTGGGCGAGTCCGGTTGCGGCAAGTCGGTGACGAGCCTGGCGGTGATGGGGCTGCTGCCGAAAGGCCGCGGCCGCAGGGCGCGGCAGCCGGTGCAGGCGGCGGTGTCGGAGCCGGTGGACGGCGGTCTGAAGACCGCTGCGGCTGCACCGCAGGCGATTCCGGCCTCGGGTGGCCGTGGCGGCCGGGGCGGCGCCGATGTGCAGGGGCGGGCCGTGTTCGACGGCGTCGACCTCTTGTCGTTGGCGCCGGCGGCGATGCGTCGCCGCCGCGGCAAGGATCTGGCGATGGTGTTCCAGGACCCGCTGTCGAGTCTGAACCCGGTCGTGCCGATCGGGCGTCAGATCACGGAGGTCCTTGAGCGGCACCGGGGTCTGAAGGGCGACAAGGCGTCGAAGGAGGCCGCGCTCCTGCTCGACAGGGTCGGCATCCCCGACCCGTACCGCCGCCTCAGGGAGTATCCGCACCAGCTTTCGGGCGGGATGCGGCAGCGCGTGCTCATCGCGATCGCGGTGGCGTGCGCGCCGCGGCTGCTGATCGCGGACGAGCCGACGACGGCGCTGGACGTGACGATTCAGGCGCAGATCCTCGAGCTGCTGCGGGACCTCGTGGAGACCGAGGGGACGGCGCTGCTGATGATCACGCACGACCTGGGTGTGGTCGCGGGGATGTGCGATGAGGTGAACGTGCTGTATTCGGGCCGTGTGGTCGAGTCGGCGCCGGTGCGCGAGCTCTTCCGCAAGCCCACGCATCCTTACACGATCGGTCTGCTGGGTTCGATTCCGCGGCTCGACCTGCCGATCCATGAGCCGTTGACGCCGATCCGCGGTTCGATCGCGGACGTGATCCGCTGGCGTGACGGGTGCGCTTTCGCGCCCCGCTGCGACCGGGTCGCGTCGCCCTGTGTGGACGGTGAGCCCGCTTTGGTGGGGGCCGTGCACGCCCACCGCTGTGTGATGGCCGAGGAGGTCGCATGAGCACCGAGCAGACGGACCCGCACGTCCCGGCGCAGCGCACCGAGGAGCCCGACTTGTCGAGCGCCGTGAGCGACGCCGCGGCGCCGCCGCTGCTGGAGGTGGAGGACCTGAAGGTCCACTTCCCGATCCGGCGCGGCATCGTCGTGGAGCGCACGGTGGGTCATGTGCGGGCGGTGGACGGGGTCGGCCTGTCGATCGACGCGGGCGGCACGTACGGCCTGGTGGGCGAGTCCGGTTGCGGCAAGACCACGTTCGGGCGGGCGGTGTTGCGTCTGGAGGAGCCGACGGCGGGCCGGGTGCGGCTCGGCGGCGACGAGGTGACCGCGCTCAAGGGCGAGCGGCTGCGCCGCTACCGCTCGAAGATGCAGATGGTGTTCCAGGACCCGCTCGGTTCGCTGAACCCGCGGCACAATGTGGACATGCTCTTGTCGGAGCCGTTGAAGGTCCACGGGGTCGGGTCGAAGGCCGAGCGACGCAAGCTCGCGGTCGAGACGCTGGACGCGGTGGGCCTGCCGAAGTCGGTCCTGGAGCGGTTCCCGCACGAGTTCTCGGGCGGCCAGCGCCAGCGCCTCGGTATCGCGCGGGCGTTGATGCTGCGCCCGGATCTGATCGTGTGCGACGAGCCGGTGAGCGCGTTGGACGTGTCGATCCAGGCGCAGGTGATGAATCTGCTCGACGAGCTGCAGGACGAGTTCGGGCTGACGTATCTGGTGATCGCGCATGACTTGGCGGTGGTCAGGCACCTCTCGGACCGGGTCGGGGTCATGTACCTCGGGAAGCTCGTCGAGGAGGCGGACTCCGAATCGATCTACGAGCACCCGCGGCACCCGTACACGAAGGCGCTGCTTTCGGCGGTGCCGCAACCGGACCCGGAGGTCGAGGCGGGCCGTGAGCGGATCATCTTGAAGGGCGACCTGCCGTCGCCGGCGAATCCGCCGTCGGGCTGCCGGTTCCGGACCCGCTGCCCGTGGGCGGAGGACATCTGCGCGGAGGTCGAGCCGGAGTGGCGGGAGGCGGCGAGCGGCCACAAGGTCGCGTGCCACTTCGACCTGTGATCGTTGTCCACAGGCATTGATCAGGCATTAAAAGTCCTGCTCACGAAGTTATCCACAGGTTGAAAAAGGCGTCTTGAGTGTCTTGACTTCTTGTGGGAGGCTGGCTTCAGTTTTGGTGTAGGTGAGGCGGTTGGTAGGGGACCGCGCGGACCGCCGAAAGACTCGAGCGCGGGGTTGGCTCCCGCGCTCGGGCACCTGCATCGAAACCCCCGCGGGAGTGGGGGCGACCGGCCCGGCCAAGGCCGGCCGCCTCCACTGCGAATTCTCGGGCGTTCAGCTCCCGAGGCGATCGGATTTGATGTCGCCGTTCTGCATGATCAGCTGGAGGTTCGCTTCGGGGTCGGTGAGCACCTCGAGGTCGGTGAGCGGGTCGCCGTCCACCACCAGGAGGTCGGCGAGCGCGCCGGGGATGATCTGGCCGAGGCGGTCTTCCTCGTTGAGGAGTTTCGCGGCGGTGGTCGTGGCGGAGCGGAGGACGTCGGCGGCGGGGATGACGGCGCCGCGGATGGTGAATTCCCGCAGCTGGTGTCGGCGCATGCCGCCGAGGAGGTCGGAGCCGTAGCAGATGTTGACGCCGGCCCGGTGGGCGAGTTCGAGGGCGTGGAGTCCGGCGTCGAGGACGATGGGGTTCTTGGCGATGCTGGCGGCGGGGAGGCCGTGTTCGGCGCCTTCGACGGCCATGCGCTGGTAGGTGACCAAGGTGGGGACCAGGAACGCGTCGTGCTCGAGGAACAGGTCCACACTGGATTCGTCGAGGAGGTTGCCGTGTTCGATCGAGCGCACGCCCGCCGTGAGGCCGCGGTTGATGGCGCGGGCGGTGTAGGCGTGGCCGGCGACGTACCGGTTGGCGGCCTCGGCTTCGTCGACGATCGCTCGGATCTCGTCGATCGAGAACTGCGTCGAGTCGATGCGGTCGGTCGGGGACGCGACGCCGCCGGACAGCATGATCTTGATGTGGAACGCGCCGGTGCGGAGTTGTTCTCTTGCGGCCCTGCGGACTTCGTCGACGCCGTCGCACACGAGGCCGAGGTCGGGGCAGCACTGGTGGTCGTCGCGGACTGAGCGGCCGCGCGGGCGCATGTCGACGTGGCCGCCGGTCTGGGAGAGGGCCTTGCCGCCGAAGTAGAGGCGCGGGCCGTCGATGAGTCCTTCGCTGACGGCCTGGTGGAGCCCGAAGTCGGCGCCGCCGGGGTCGCGGACGGTGGTGAACCCGCGGTGGAGCATGTCGCGCATCTCGTTGGCGGCCTTGATGGCGACGTATGCGGGCGATTCGTCGCCGAGGCCGGACAGGTCGGCGCTGTGGGCGTTGACGTGCACGTGGCAGTCGATGAGGCCGGGCATGAGGGTCTTTCCGGCGAGGTCGATGCGGCGCGCCCCGGCGGGGGCCTGGAGGTCGCCGCCGACCGCTTCGATCGTGTTGCCGCGCACCAGCACCCGCTGGTCGCGGACCAGTGTCCCGGCGGCGGTGTCGAGCACGTTCGCCCGTTCGAACAGGGTCTCGGTCATCGGTCCTCCTCTCGCCGCGACCGGACTGGCCGCGCGGCTAGTGCACGACCAATATGCCCGATGGCGTGCGCGTCGCGGCGGTCGCCCGGGCGCCGGTGCTCAGGGGAGGAGGATGACGTATTCGCGGAGGTGGCGTTCGAACCCGGGGGCGACGTCGATCTCGAGGATCACCTCGTCGAGGCTTTGGAACGGCCCCAGGCGCTCCACGCGCTCGCGCACCCGCTCGGCGAGCGCCGCGTTGAAGCCGGGCAGCTCCTTGAGGACGGCCGCGGGCGCGTGGTTGAGGTCGACGAGTCCGCCGTCGTCGTTGCTGCGCGGGAGGTCGGGCCGGCCGATGCGCAGCCGCTTGGCCAGCATCGGGTCGCCCTCGGCGATGCGCCGTGCGGCGATGCGGAGGTGGAGCGCGTGGGCGAGCGCGGGGACGCCGTCGGCGGGCAGCGGCCGCTGCTGGGCGGGGACGTGGACGGGGGCGGGCGGGGCGGTCCAGAGTTTTCGGCGGATGGCGAAGAGGTGGCCGCTCGCGCCGAATGTCGCGGCGAGCGCCGAGAACATGGTGAGGTAGTCGGCCCACGGCGGCATGTCGCTGCCGTAGTCGACCACGGGCCCGCAGTACCCGAACACCGCTGCGGTGTAGGCGATCAGGGGGATGATGGTCGCGGGGGAGGGCCGGTGCGCGGCGCCGACGCCGAACGCGATCGGGGCGCCCGCGCCCGGGATGAGGATCGGCAGGAGCGCCCACCAGACGGTGGCGGGGCCGGGGCGGTCGGCGGGCGGTTCGGCCGGGAGCGGGTCGCGAGACTCGGGGTCTTCGGCACGGCGAGGGGGCATCGGCCGATGATATCCGCGCAGCGCACGGACCCGGTCGGTGCAGCGGGACTGCTGCGGTGAAGTCGTTGCGGCGCAGCGGCTTCGGCTGCGCTGGCGCACCCCTCGACGGCTGGCCGGACACGCGTGTCGGGCAAGGCGGGGCGGTCAGCGCCGAACCGCGGCCCGGGGTCGATGAGGGCGGCGACGGACCTGGTCGGGAGGGGCGGGAGAGCTATCACCGATCTTCCGCCGCGGCCGGCCCCGGGGAAGTCGCCGCCGAACGGCGGCGGTGGCCGGGACGCTGGTGAAGCAGCTGGACGGCTACCGATGAACGCCGCCGCGGCCCGGGGTCGGTGAGGGCGGCGACGGACCCGGTCGGTGAGGGCGGGACGGCCACCGGCGATCTCCGCCGCAGCCGGGGGTCGATGGGGCTGCGATGGTCCCAGTGAGGTCGCCGCCGAAGTGGACGGTGGACGCCGGTGAGGCGGCTGGACGGCGTGGGTCGACGAGCGCGGCGGCAGACGGAAGGGCCGGGCGGCCATGCCGCCCGGCCCTTGTCGCTAAGCGCTGCTTAGAGGTTCTCGATGACCTCGCGCATGAGGCGCGCGGTCTCGCTGGGGGTCTTGCCGACCTTGACGCCGGCGGCCTCCAGGGCCTCCTTCTTCGACTCGGCGGTGCCGGCCGAACCGGAGATGATGGCGCCCGCGTGGCCCATCGTCTTGCCCTCGGGCGCGGTGAACCCGGCGATGTAGCCGACGACCGGCTTGGTCACGTGGTTCTTGATGTACTCGGCAGCGCGCTCCTCGGCGTCGCCGCCGATCTCGCCGATCATGACGATCGCCTTGGTCTCCGGGTCCTCTTCGAACGCCTTCAGGCAGTCGATGTGGGTGGTCCCGATGACGGGGTCGCCGCCGATGCCGACGGAGGTCGAGAAGCCGAGGTCCCGCAGCTCGTACATGAGCTGGTAGGTCAGCGTGCCCGACTTGGAGACGAGGCCGATCGGGCCGGTCCCGGTGATGTCGGCCGGGGTGATGCCCGCGTTCGACTTGCCGGGGGACGCGATGCCGGGGCAGTTCGGGCCCACGATGCGGGTCTTGTTGCCCTTGGACTCGGCGTAGTTCCAGAAGGTCACGGAGTCGTGCACCGGGATGCCCTCGGTGATGACGATCGCGAGCTCGATCTCGGCGTCGATCGCCTCGATCACGGCGGCCTTGCAGAACGCCGGGGGCACGAACACGACGGAGGTGTTCGCGCCGGTCTCGGCGATCGCCTCGGCGACGGAGGCGAACACCGGCAGGCTCACGCCGTCGACGTCTACCTTCGTGCCGGCCTTGCGCGGGTTGACGCCGCCCACGATCTCGGTGCCGGCCTTGAGCATGCGGCGGGTGTGCTTCATGCCCTCGGAGCCGGTCATACCCTGGACGATGACCTTGCTGTTCTCGTTGAGGAAGATCGCCATTGGACTAGGCCCCCTTGTTCGCGAGCTCGGCGGCCTTGTCGGCCGCGGCGTCCATGGTCTCGACCACGGTGATGAGCGGGTGGTTCGCCTCGGCCAGGATCTGGCGGCCGGCCTCGGCGTTGTTGCCGTCGATGCGGGCGACGAGCGGTTTGGTGACGTCCTCGCCGCGGTCGGCGAGGGTCTGGAGGGCGCCGAGGATGCCGCGGGCGACCTCGTCGCAGGCGGTGATGCCGCCGAAGATGTTCACGAACACGGACTTGACCTGCGGGTCCGACAGGACCACCTCGAGGCCGTTCGCCATGACCGCGGCCGAAGCGCCGCCGCCGATGTCGAGGAAGTTCGCGGGCTTGACGCCGCCGTGGTTCTCACCCGCGTACGACACGACGTCGAGGGTGGACATGACGAGGCCGGCGCCGTTGCCGATGATGCCGACGGAGCCGTCGAGCTTCACGTAGTTGAGGCCGGAGTCCTTGGCGCGCTGCTCGAGCGGGTCGACGGACGACTTGTCCTCGAACTCGGCGTTCTCGGGGTGGCGGAAGTCCGCGTTCTCGTCCAGGGTGACCTTCGCGTCGAGCGCGAGGACCTTGCCCTCGGGCGTGCGCACGAGCGGGTTGACCTCGACGAGCGTCGCGTCCTCGGACACGAACGCGCCCCACAGCTTCACGAACACGTCGACGAGCTGGTCGCGCAGGTCCTCGGGGAACCCGGCCTTGCTGACGATGTCGTTCGCGATCTCCGGGGTGACGCCGACGCCGGCGTCGATCGGGAGCTTCACGACCTTCTCGGGCGCGGTGTGCGCGACCTCTTCGATCTCCATGCCGCCCGCGGTCGAGGCGATGCACAGGAAGGTGCGGTTCGCCCGGTCGAGGAGGTAGGAGAAGTAGTACTCCTCGTCGATGTCGGCGGTCACGGTGAGCATGACCTTCTCGACGGTGTGGCCCTTGATGTCCATGCCGAGGATGTTGGTGGCGTGGGTCTTGACCTCGTCGACGTTGTCGGCGAGTTTGACGCCGCCCGCCTTGCCTCGGCCGCCGACCTTCACCTGTGCTTTGACGACCACCCGGTCACCGAGGCGCTCAGCGAGCTCCACGGCCTCCTGCGTGGTGGTGGCGACGCCGCCGTCCAGTACCGGCACGTTGTGCCGGGCGAACAGTGCGCGGCCCTGGTATTCGTACAGATCCACTGTAGAGTCCGCTCCACTAGCTAGTCTTCTTTGACCGGGTCGGCCCGACCTTCCCGCCGGTGGGCGGGAGAGGGTGCAGGTGCCCGTTCTCGCAGGGTAACCCTTAGCGGGCGGGCGAAGCGTGCGACGGGCGCCCGGTGTGACGAGGTCGAAGATCGCACGAGCGGCGCGGCGGCCCGTGAGGGTGGAGCGTGCCGGCGATGCGGGGCGGGAATGGGGAAAGAGGCGGGGACCGGACGCACCCCTCAGGCGTCCGGTCCCCTTAGCGGGAATCAAGCCCACCCCTCAAAGGCTTGACTCCCTTAGGCACGATGCCCTATCGCCACCCCTCAATCGACAGGGCATCGGCAGTTTGTGGCACAGCTCTACAAACCGTGCGATATTGCCGCGATCCGAACCGGGAGTGAACTCCCGGTGGCGCGGCGGCCTTTCGCAATAGCGGCCTTATTGGCCCGCTGCCGATGCGTCTTCCGCGGTATTCCACTGCGTCCGACACTATTAAGAACGAGGGCGCTCGCGGGCGGTTACGGTCTTCTCAGAGAATTTTTTAGCGGGGCTGTTTCCGCAGGTCAAGGCCGATTAAACGGATGCGGGGCGGCCCTGATCGGGTGAGGGCACATGGTCGCGCACCCATTCGGCGATCACCTGCGTCGAGGCGCCGGGGCCGAATATCTCGGCCACTCCGGCGGCGCGCAGTTCGGCGGCGTCCTCGTCGGGAATGATGCCGCCGCCGAAGACGATGATGTCGCGCGCATCCGCGTCGTCGAGTAGTCGCAGGACTCGCGGGAACAGCGTCATATGCGCGCCGGAGAGAATGCTCAGGCCGATCGCGTCGGCGTCCTCCGCGAGCGCGGTCGCGACGACCTGCTCGGGGGAGTTGTGCAGGCCGGTGTAGACGACCTCCATGCCCGCGTCGCGCAGTGCTCGCGCCACGACCTTCGCGCCCCGGTCGTGTCCGTCGAGCCCGACCTTCGCGACGACCACCCTGATCGGTGTGCCGGTAGCGGACATAGATGTACCTCCTCGTACAGGAGGCCGCGGCACCCACGGCGCTCTTGGCGAACCGTGCGTGCCGCGGCCGTTGCTTACGAGTGAGCTTAGTCGCGACCGGCGTGAGGCGGTAGGCCTAACCGCCGTACGGGGCCTGCGGCGGCTGCTGGCCCTGCTGCGGGTAGCCCGGAGGCGGCGGCGGGTACGCGCCCGGCTGCTGGGGCTGCTGCGGCTGACCGTAGCCGGCCGGGGGCTGCTGCCCGTACGGCTGCTGCGGCGCGGGCGGCGGGTAGCCGCCGGGAGCCGCGGCGGGGGCGCCCTTGATGTAGTCCTTGACCTCCTGCTTGGTGAGGTACAGGAAGCTGGCGTAGCCGTAGACGCCCGCGTTGATCAGGTACATGACCAGCATGAGCGGGAAGAGGAACGAGCCGAGGACCGCGAGGAGCGAGCCGCCGGCGCCGATCATCATGAGGATGACGCCGGTGAGGCGCAGCCCGGGCGAGGTGATCTTGCCCTTGGGGAGCGCCCAGCCGTAGTAGGCGAACGCGCCGCCGATGAGCACGCTGATGACCAGGCCGCCCATTGCGATGAGCGGGCCGTAGACGGCGACGTTGACGATGCTGAAGACGACGCCGACGCCGGCGCCGATCATCGCCATGAGGCCGATGTGCTTGATGCCCTGCGGCGCTTCGCCCTGCGGCACGCCGGGCTGGCCCTGCGGGTAGCCGGGCTGCGGGGGCGGGCCGGGGAACGGCTGCGGCTGCTGGCCGTAGGGCTGCTGGGGCGGCTGCGGGATGGGGCCGGAGCCGAGCGGGTTCGGCTGCGGGGGCTGCGACGCGGGCTGGAACCCGGTCTGCGAGCCGCCCTGCTGCGGCATCACCGTGGTCTCGGCGAAGGACGCGACGTTCGGCTCCGCCGGGCCGGTCGGGTTGCCCAGCGGCGACGGCGGCGGGGGCGGGGTCGAGGCCCCGGCCGGGGCGCCGCCCTGGCGCTGGATCTTCATCGTGCGGTCGAGGCCGGACTCGTCGCCGGACGGGGCGGGCGCGGGCGCACCGCCTGCGGCGCCGGGCTTCAGCTTGAAGGTGCCGCCGTCCTCGTTGTCGGGCTGTTCGTTCTCTGGGGGAGTCATTGCATCCACGCTCCACGGGCCGGATCGGTTGTGACTGCTCTCGCCTTCACCATACCGACCGAGGCTGGGGGTCGGGGAAAGCCGTCCAGCCCGGAGCGTGATCGCCACGCGCCCAGCGGTATCGAACGCTACCGGGAGCAGGCGGCCGCCGGCTGCGACGCGGTGGTGTCGACCAGGTGCTTGACGAGGACGGCCCGGTGCGTGGGCTTGGCGGCCTCGAACC
Source organism: Glycomyces niveus (assembly GCF_017592475.1). Taxonomy (GTDB): domain Bacteria; phylum Actinomycetota; class Actinomycetes; order Mycobacteriales; family Micromonosporaceae; genus Glycomyces; species Glycomyces niveus. Next base: position 90,488 of record NZ_JAGFNP010000013.1, read on the forward strand.
GCTCGAGCCCGGCGGGGGTGAGCATGAGGAAGTTGGCGCGGCGGTCGAAGTCGCAGGCGGCGCGCGTGACGAGCCCGGCCTTCTCGAGGCGGGTGACGGTGCGCGAGAGGGCGCTCTGGCTGAGGTACATCTCCGCTTCGATGTCCTTCATCTTCGCCTTGCCGCCGGCGGCGGCGCCGCATTCGCGCGAGAGGATGAGGAGCACCTCGAACTCGCTGCGTCCCAGGTCGTGCCGGGACTGCAGCTCGTTCTCGAGCTCGCAGGATGTGTTGTGGTACACGCGAAGTGTTTCAGACCACTTGGCGCACACGTCGACGTCGGTTTCAGCCTCCATGACCAGGAGATTACCATGTCAAGACATTTAATGTCCACTCATTAGATGCGTTGACATCCAATGCGCGTGCATGTAAGGTTCTCGGCATGACGATCACCGAGACCCAACCGCGCACCAACGACCTCCCCGACACCCCCGATCCCGAATCACATGCCCCGAGCCGATGGGGGCCAAAGCTCTGGGCCGTCCTGTTCGTCGCCGGCCTGGCGATGTTCCTCGACGCCCTCGACGTCTCCATGGTCGGCGTCGCGCTCCCGTCGATCGGCGCCGAACTGGGCCTGGAGACCAGCTCGCTGCAGTGGATCGTCAACGGCTACATCCTCGGCTACGGCGGCCTGCTCCTCCTCGGCGGCAGAATGGCCGACCTCCTCGGCCGCCGCCAGGTCTTCCTGACCGCGCTCGTCGTCTTCGGCATCGCCTCCCTCGTCGGCGGCCTCGTCGACAACGAGGGCCTCCTCATCGCCTCGCGCATCGTCAAGGGCGTCGCCGCCGCGTTCACCGCCCCGGCCGCGCTCTCGATCATCACCACCACCTTCAAGGAAGGCCACGACCGCAACAAGGCGCTGTCGATCTTCACCGTCTTCGGCGCCACCGGCTACGCCTCGGGCCTCATCGCCTCCGGCCTGCTCACCAGCGTCGACTGGCGACTGACCTTCTACGTGCCCACCGTCGTCGTCGCGGGCGTCGTCATCGCCGCCTTCGTCGTGGTCCCCAAGACCACCGACCGCGAACGCGGCTCGATCGACTTCGCCGGCACCGTGACCCTCACCGGCGGCATGCTCGCCGCCGTCTACACGATCGTCACCGCCCCCGAGACCGGGTTCACGCCGCTCGTCACCGCCACCGCGGTCCTCGCCGTCGCCCTGCTCACCGCGTTCTTCATCATCGAGAACAAGGTCTCGCACCCGCTGGTGCGCCTGAGCATCTTCAAGGTCAAGTCGATCGTGCGGGCCAACCTCGCCGCGCTGGCGATCTTCGGCTCCTACATCAGCTTCCAGACGATCGTGTCCCTGTACCTGCAGAACACGCTCCAGTGGGAGCCGATCCAGATGGCGCTCGCCCTGGCCCCCGCCGGGATCATCGTCGCGATCCTCTCGCCGATCGCCGGCAAGTTCATCGACCGCTACGGCACCAAGTCGATGATCATCGCCGCGCTCGCCTCGTTCGTCCTCGGCTACCTGTGGTTCATCCTGCGCGGCGGCAACCCCGAGCCGAACTACTTCGCCGACTACCTGCCCTCGTTCCTGCTGCTGGGCCTCGGTTTCGCCATCGGCTTCTCCGCGGTCATGGTGCAGGCCACCGAAGGCATCGCGGACGACGAGCAGGGCCTGGCCTCCGGCCTCGTCCAGACCTCCGGCCAGATCGGCGGCGCGGTCGTCCTCGCGATCGTCACCGGCCTGATCTCCGGCGGCGTCGCCACCAACCTCGACCAGTACCGGCCCGGCCTCTACATGGTGACCGTGGTCGCGATCGTCGGCCTGCTCGCCAGCGCCACCGCGCTGCTGGGCCGCCGCACCGCGGTCGAAGCCGCGTAGCCGAAGCCGTCTGACCGCATCAACACCCGCACGAGTGGGGCCGCCGTAATCGGCGGCCCCACTCGCTGTTTCCCGGTTCAGTCCACGGCTGCGAGGAGCATGGTCGGCGGGGTCTTGAGCGCCTGGCGGGTGGGGATCGCGATGGCGGCGTAGGCGATCAGCGTGGTGAGGGCGGCAGCCGCGGGGACGACCCAGAGCGGGCCCTGCGGCCAGGGCTGCCCGGTGAACCCGAAACCGAGAAGGGACATGGGGAGGACGGAGATGAGGAGTCCGGCGGCGACGGCGACGGCGGCGGTGATGAAGGCTTCGCGTCGGACCATGTGGCGGATCTGGTGCGGGGTCGCGCCGATGACCCTCAGGGCCGCGAATTCGCCGCGGCGCCTGGTGGTGGAGGCGGCGAGGCTGTTGCCGACGCCGAGGAGCACGTAGCCGGTCATGGCGGCCATGACGAGGACGTTGACCCACTGTTCGGGGCTCATCCCGGACGGCGCGCGGAGGGCGGTGTCGCCGGGTGCGGCCGCGGTCCCGGGTCGCGTTGCGGCCCAGGCGGTCGCGGCGGCGGGGTCGCCGGCGACGAGGACGGTGTCGTAGAGGCGGGGGCCGCTGTGGGCGGCGAGGAGGTCGGTGGAGGCGATGACGCCGCCGAATCCGAAGCCGCGCTCGTAGACGGCGACGACCGCCGCTTCGGTGCGGGTGCCGTCGGCGAGGACGAGGTCGATGCGGTCGCCGACGCCGGCGTTCCAGAGACCGGCGGTGGCGGTGCTGAGGGCGACGGTGTCGCCGTGCAGGTCGGCGAGGCTGCCTGCGGTGACGCCGGGGTCGATGACGTGATCGGCGCCGGGGCCGAGCGCGAGGGTCGGAGTGGCTTCGGCTTCGGTGTCGCCCATGACGTGGCGTTCGCGGATGACGCTGGTGGCGACGAGCGGCACGGCAGCGTCCACTCGGGTGGCGAGGTCGTCGATGTCGGCGGCGGTGACGGGGCCGGTGACGGTGGCGTCGGCGCGGGTGCCGGCGGCGAGTTCGTCGGCGATGGTGCGGGTGAGCGTGGTCTGACTGAACACTTGGGTGGTGGTGAGGCCGATGGCGAGGGCGAGGACGGTGACCGATCCGGCGGTGCGCAGCGCGTACGCGTGGCTGTTGTTGACGGCGAGCCAGACGGGTGCGGCCGTGCCGGGGTGCAGGCGTCGGCGGATGCGGCCGGTGACGGCTTTGACGATGACGGGTCCGGCGAGGGCGAAGCCGATGACGGCCGTCATGGTGGCGGTGGCGGCGGAGATGAACGCGGCCTCGCTGCGCAGGAACAGCGGCAGGATCGACTGCGCGAGGGCGACGGCGAGGAGCGCGAATCCGGTGGCGGTGCGGGCCGCGCCGGGGCGGCGGGGTTCGACGCGGGATTCGGCGACGGCTTCGGTGGGCGGCATCGTGGAGGCCCGGCGGGAGGCGCCGCGGGCGGCGATCTGCACGGTGGCGAGGAGGAGGACGGCGGCGGCGAGGCCGCTGATGGGGGTGAGCGCGAGCGGGAGCGCGGCGGGGACGAGGGCGGCTTCGGTGAGGATCGCGATGAAGCGCTCGGCGATGAGGTAGCCGAGGGCGATGCCGGGGATGAGCGCTGCGGCGGCGGCGGCGCTGGCCTGGGTGGCGATGAGGCGCCGGACTTGGCGGGGGGTGGCGCCGACGGCGCGCAGGAGGGCGAGGTCGCGGCGCTGGCCCGCGACGGAGACGGACAGTGCTCCGGCGGTGATGAAGCCGACGAGGAGGACGACGGTGCCGGAGAGGGCCCCGGCGAGAGCGATGAGTTCGCCGCGGGCGGTGCCGCCGGCGAGGTGTTCGGCGTCGCCGCGGTCGTCGCCGGAGACGATGTTGAGGCCGTGCCCGGTGAGGGCGGTGGCGAGGTCGGCGGCGACCTGGTCCGGGTCGGCGCCGTCGGCGAGGGTGACGGCGATGAGGTCGACGCCGCCGCCGGGGTGGGCGGCGAGCGCAGTGGCGGTGGCGGGGTCGAAGTGGGCGCCGGGGGTGTCGGTGAGGGCGGTGATCGTGTAGTCGCCGGTGCCGGTCGCGGTGGTCAGGGTGACGGTGTCGCCGAGGTCGAGGCCTTGTGCTCGGGCGGTCGCGGTGTCGAGGGCGAGTTCGCCGGGGCCGTCCGGGGCGTCGCCGTCCACCGGGCCGGCGGCTGCGGTCTGCCAGTTGTGGCCGTCGAGGACGGGGCCCGCGCCGAGGTGGACGGGGAAGGTGAGGTCGGGGACGGCGGCGGCGACGCCGTCGACGTGCGCGGCCTGCGCGGCGAGTTCGGCGGGGACGGGGACGCGTTCGGCGTAGGGCAGGTCGGGGTTCTCGGGGATGGCGTAGGCCTGGTCGGCGGTGACAAGGAGGTCGGCGGCGGCGAGCCGGTCGACGGGCAGGTGGGAGGTCGCACCGGTCTCGGCGAGGACCGCCGTGGCGGTGACCATCGCCGCCCCACCCGCCACCGCGCACGCGACGGCGACGAGGCCGCCGATGCGCTTGCGGGCCATGGAGAGCGAGGGCCGAAGCATCGGGAAGTGGAATGTCTTCGCGGCTGGGGACCGGTCCGCTTGCGGGTGTCGTCGGGTGGTCCGCACGGTCAGGGCCTCCGTAGTCCGGCCGGAGTGGCCGGTGCGGTGTGGGGCGGCCGGTTCGCGACCGGGCGCTCGTGTCGGGTGTGCGGCACGGTCAGCGCCTCCGGAGGCCGGCGAGGAGCGCGGCCAGGTCCTGGGCGCTCGCGTCGGGCAGGTAGTGCTCGATGCGGCCGTCCGCGACGACGGCGGTGGCGTGCGCGCGGGCGGCGGCGGCCGGGTCGTGGGTGACCATGACGACCGTCTGCCCCGAGTCGTCCACGAGCTCCCGGAGGAGGTCGAGGACTTCCGCGGCGGTGTCGAGGTCGAGCGCGCCGGTCGGCTCGTCGGCGAAGACCACCTCGGGGCGGGCCGCGAGCGAGCGGGCGATCGCCGCGCGCTGCTGCTGGCCGCCCGAGAGCTCCCCGGGCCGCCGGTGCAGCAGGTCCGCGATGCCGACGCGTTCGACCAGGTCCTGCAGCCAGCGGCGGTCGGCGGGGGTCCCGGCGAGGCGCAGCGGCAGCGTCAGGTTCTCCTCCACGGTGAGCGAGGGCAGCAGGTTGTAGGACTGGAACACGAACCCGATGCGGCTGCGCCGCAGGCGGGTCCGCTGGTTCTCGCTGAGCCCGGCGATCTCGGTGCCGCCGATCAGGACCTCCCCGGAGGTGGGCGTGTCGAGGCCGGCCGCGCAGTGCAGCAGGGTCGACTTCCCGGACCCGGAGGGGCCCATGATGGCCAGGAACGAGCCGCGCCGCACTTCGAGTGAGACGCGGTCGAGCGCGGTGTGGGCGCCGTCGTAGACCTTGGTGACGTCGCGCAGCAGCAGCGCGGGGGGCCGCCCGGTGTCGGTGCGCAGGTCGGGGCGGGGTGCGGCGAGGGTGCTCAACGCTGCCTCCGGTTTTTGACGGCCCGCACGATGAGCGCGATGCCGCAGGCGAGGGCGATCGCGCCGAACGGGACGGCGAGGAGGTGGAGGCCGACGGCCTGGAGGCCGGTGTTGAGGACGGCGCCGGCGACGACGCCGGTCCACAGCACGGCCGTCATGATCGTGAAGTGGCCGACGGTCGGCGGCGGCGGCGGGTCGGTGATGCGGTACTGGTCGTTCATGTCGTGCTCCCCACGGGATCGGTTGAGGAGAACGCTATGGCGAAAGGGCCTGCGGCCCAATGCGGCTGGCTTGCCGATTCGGGGTGGGGCCTGGTGGAGGCCGCTTGGTACAGCCAGCGGTACCGACGATCCGGGGGGCGGCGGGTAGCTTTCAAGACCGGCTCGGCACCGGGTTCAGGGAAGGGGGCGTGGATGGTCCGCGAACGGCTGCGGCAGGCGAAGGCCTGGCTCGACGAGCAGCTGCGCCCCGAAGGGGAGGCGGCCGACCTGCAGGCGCTGCTGCTCGTGTCGCTGCGCGCGACCGGGTACGGCGTGGTCGGGGCCGGGTTCGCGTTCCTGGCGCTGTACACGATCCCGCTGCTGCTGCTCTCGCTCGTGCTCGCGTTCCTCGGGATCGGCCGGTTCCTCATCAGGCCGATGATCCGGTGGGTGCGGACGATCGCCGGGCTCGAGCGGGGGCGGCTGCGCCGCCTCGGCCACGAGGTCAAGAACCCCTATCTGGGGCCGTACGTGGACGTGCCGCGCACGTTCAAGGAGATCAAGGCCGACCCGAGCGTGCGCCGCGACCTCGTCTGGCTGGTCGTCCACGGCACGTGGGGGCTCGTCCTCGGGGCGCTGCTGCTGCAGATGCCGTTCACGACGATCCACGACATCACGTACCCGCTGTGGTGGTACTTCGCGCCGGAGGGGGAGCAGCGGATCCTCAACGGCTTGGTCGAAGCCGAGACCGCCACGGCCGCACTGCTCGGCTGCGCGACCGGCGTCGCCGTGTTCGCCCTGTGGATCCTCTTCGGCGCCAAGATCCTCGAGCTGCAGACCAAGCCCGGCCTGGCGTTCCTCGGCCCCGACCCGGAGATGGACCTCTCCGAGAAGGTCGCCCGGCTGACCGCGACGCGCGCCGCCGCCCTGGACGCGCACGCGGTCGAGCTGCGCCGCATCGAGCGGGCGCTGCACGACGGCGCGCAGAACCGCATCGTCGGCGTCAACGTGCTCATCGGCGCGGCCCGCCGCGAGATCCAGCGCGACCCGGCCCGCGCCGACCAGATCCTCGAACGCGCCCAGGACACCGTCGAAGGCGCGCTCGCCGAACTCCGGGCGGTGGTGCGGTCGATCCTGCCGCCGGTGCTGGAGGACCGCGGCCTCGCCGGGGCGCTGAGCGCGCTCGCGTCGGACTGCGCGGTGCCGTGCACGCTCGAAGTGGCCGTGGAGGGCCGGTGCCCGGCGAGCGTCGAGGCCACCGCCTATTTCGTGGTCGCCGAGTCGTTGACGAACGTGGCCAAGCACTCCCGTGCGTCCAGTGCCTCGGTGGAGGTGCGGCGCAAGGGGAATACGCTCAGCGTGGCCGTGTCGGACGACGGTCGCGGCGGCGCCGACGCCGCGGGCGGGTCCGGCCTGGCGGGGATCGCGCGCCGCGTGGAGGCGCTCGACGGGACCGTGGCCGTCCGCAGCCCGGTGGGCGGGCCGACCGAGATCAGAGTGGAGCTGCCGTGCGGATCGTGATCGCCGAGGACGACTTCCTCCTGCGCGAGGGCCTCAACCTGGTGCTGCAGGGGGAGGGCTTCGAAGTCGTGGCCTCCGTCGGCGGCCCCGAGGAGTTCCTCGCCGCCGTCGAGGAGCACCGGCCCGAGATCGCGGTCGTCGACGTGCGCATGCCGCCGACGCACACCGATGAGGGCATCAAGGCCGCCGTCGCGGCCCGCCGCGCCCACCCGGGCCTGGCCGTGCTCGTCCTCTCCGCGTACGTGGAGCAGAGCTTCGCCACCGACCTCCTCGCCGACGGCGCCCGCAGCGTCGGCTACCTCCTCAAGGAACGGGTCGGCCGCGTCGACGCGTTCGTGGAGGCCCTCCACCGGGTCGCCAAGGGCGGCACCGCGATCGACCCCGAGGTGGTCGCCCAGCTGTTCGCGCAGCGCCGCGCCGACGACCCCGTCGAGCGGCTCACCCCGCGCGAGAAGGAGGTCCTCTCCGTCATGGCCGAGGGCCTGGGCAACCAGGCGATCGCGCAGCGCCTCTTCATCACCGAGAACGCGGTCCACAAGCACATCCGCAACATCTTCCTCAAGCTCGACCTCACCCCGGACGACCAGACCGACCGCCGGGTCGCCGCGGTCCTCCACTACCTCGAACGTGCCTGAACGCACGTATTATATTTTGTGTTACACTCGTCGTATGTCAATGCTCAACGTGCGTACCGACGAGGCGATGGACATCGCGATAGCCGAGTTGACCGCCGATGGCAAGACGAAGACTGAGGCGGTTCGGGAAGCCTTGCTGCACGCTTATCGCGAGAAACTGCTCAAGCAGGCGAAAGCAGACGCAGACCGAGTCGAAGCCGCCCCTGATGACCGCGCGGAGATACTGGCGATCCAGCGGTACATGGGTGTCGCGTAGTGATCTTCCGAGGCGCGATCTACGAGATCAAGCCGCCGAAAGAGTCCACCGGTCATGAGCAGCAGGGAAGGCGTCACGGTGTCGTGATCCAGTCCGACGCTTTCGCGTGCAGCACTATCACCGTGGCGCTGACGTCGACCAGTGCTCACCGGACCATCTACCGCCCAGAGATCGATTTCCTCGGAACGACGACCCGAGTGCTCACGGACCAGATCTACTCGGTAGATCATGGACGGCTGGGCGACTTCATGGGCGCCTTGGATTTTGATGAGATCGAAGACCTCGACCGGGCGCTGCTGCTCAAATTCGCGCTGGCCTGAGCGAAGGCCGACGGGCGCCCCCACCTTTGAGGGAGCGCCCGTTCGCGTGCGTCAGTCGTGGGCTTTGGACGCCCACATGCCGCGCCGCTCGGCCTTGGCGAGCTTCTCGGCCTTGCGGAGCGTGTCGCCGATCGTGAGCTCCTGGTGCCCCAGGATGTAGGCGTGCGCCATGCCCTCGGCGACCGCGAGGACCCCGTAGTTCATGCCGTTCTCCATCACCACGTGCATGAGCAGCCGGTCGTACTGGTCGTAGGCCGGGTCGCCCGGGTCGGTGAAGAGGTGCACGGTGCGGCCCTGGAGCTTCTTGCGCGCGTACAGCTTCGCCTCGGCGCCCCAGTCCTCCTCCTCGCGGAAGCCGCCGGACTCGGGGGAGTTGATCCCCATGATGCGCACGCGGACCTTCTCGCCGTCGATCACGGCGCGGAACGTGTCCCCGTCGACCACGTCGACCACGTCCACCGTCGCGTAGAAGTCGCCCGGACCTTCCATGTGCTGCCTCCTCCCGGCCGGCCCCAGTAGCCGGACGTTCGAACGCCATCCTCGCATTGCGAACCCGTGGACGGGAACCGTCCTCGGCGTGCCCGGCTGTGACAGACTGGTCGGCGTGGAGCGACGACCGAACCGACGCCCTGGCGGAGCAGGGTCCGCGCAGCGGGACACCGTCCGCATCACCGTGCCCGAAGAGCGCTCCGCCGTCGACGCCCCGCCGCGCGGCCGCACCGCCGACACCGAAGTGGTCGACACCGCCGCGTACGCCAAGCGCGCCAAGCCCAAACGCCCCCGGGCCCTGCTCGCGTCCGCGCTGGCGACGACCGTCTGGGCGGTCACGGTGGTCGTCACGCCGATCCTCGTCGCGGTCATCCTCGGCTGGTGGCAGGCCGGCGCCGAAGGCTCGGTCGCCACGGTCGCGGCCGCCGCCGGGGTCGCGTGGCTCGCCGGGCACGGCGTGCCCGTCGACATCGGACCGATGCACCTGAGCGTCGCCCCGCTCGCGCTCACCGTCCTCGTGTGCTGGCGGCTCGCCAAGGCCGCCGCAGGGACCACCCGCGCCATCGGCGGCCGCGACGCCGCCGCCGTGCGCGCCGCCGCCGGACTCATCACGATCCTCTACACCGGACTCGTCGCCGGGGCCGCCGCGCTCTGCACCACCGGCCCGTTCACCGTCGAGATCCTCCCGGCGCTGCTGCACGCCGTGCCGCTCGTCATCGCCGCCACCGCCTTCGGTGCGGCGCGTGAGGCCGGGGTCCTGCCGTGGGACACCGCGTCGGTGTGGATGCGGCGCGGCCTGCGCACCGGCATGATCACCGCCGGGGCGCTCCTCGCCTGCGGCGCGGCCGCCACGGGCGTCGCGTTCGCCGTGCGCGGGCCGGTCGTCGCGGACACGCTGGCGCTGTACGGCTCCGAGTCCTGGATCGTCGCGCTCCTGAGCCTCGTCTACCTGCCGAACTGCGCGGTCTGGGCCGCCGCGTACATCACCGGCCCCGGCTTCGCCGTCGGCGCGGGCACCGCCGTCCAGACCTCCATGGTCGAACTCGGGCCGCTCCCGGCCTTCCCGGTCTTCGCGGCCGTACCGAACGCGCCCCTGCCCGACTACGCGACCATCCTCATCGGACTCCCGCTGATGCTCGCGGCCGTCTTCGGCGTCATCCTCACCTACCGCTCGCCGGACCTGCGCGTCCCTCGCGTCACCACCGCCGCGACCGTCGCCGCGGCGACGGCGGCCGCCGTCCTCGGCCTCCTCGCCTACCTCTCGCGCGGCGCGGCGGGCGTCGACCTCATGGCCGACCTCGGACCCGACCCGCTCGCGGTCGCGGGGATCGCCGCCGTCCAGTTCCTCATCGGCCTCGCCGGGGCCGCGCTCATCGCCCGCCTCTTCGCCGTCCACCGCCGCGCCGCCGAGGCCGAGCTGGTGCGGAGGGACACGGTGGTCATCCCCGAACCCGCGCCGAGCCGCGACGACGCGTTACCGTACTCACGTGACCTCACCTAAGCGGCTCGTCGTCCTCGTCTCGGGCTCCGGCTCGAACCTCCAGGCCCTCATCGACGCCTGCGCCGACCCCGCCTACGGCGCCGTGATCGCCGCCGTCGGCGCCGACCGCGAGGGCACCTTCGGCGTCGAGCGCGCCGAGAAGGCCGGCATCCCGACGTTCGTGCACCGCGTCAAGGACTACGCGACCCGTGACGAATGGGACCGCGCGCTCACCGAGGACGTCGCCTCCTACGAGCCCGACCTCGTCGTCTCCGCCGGGTTCCTCAAGCTCTGCGGCCCCCGCTTCCTCGAGGCGTTCCCCGGCCGCTACATCAACACCCACAACTCGCTGCTCCCGGCCTTCCCGGGCATGAACGGCCCCGGCGAGGCCCTCGCCGCCGGCGTGAAGCTCGCGGGCGCGACCCTCTTCATCTGCGACTCCGGCGTCGACACCGGCCCGATCATCGCCCAGTGCGCGGTCCCCGTCGAGGACGACGACACCGTCGACACCCTCACCGAGCGCATCAAGGAAGCCGAACGCGCCCAACTGGTCGCGTCCGTCGGCCGCATGGTCCGCGACGGCTGGAAGGTCGAAGGCCGCCGCGTGCGGCTCGGCTAGGCGCCGTCCACCGTCCCCAGGGCGATCCCGCCCGCCCCGGATCGGGTTCCCCGCGGGAGCGCCCGGTCGCGTTGGCCGCGACCGGTTCCCGCGCGGCACGGCGGCTAGTCCACGAACTCGTCGGCCTCGCCCAGCGCCTGGTCGAGGACGGCCAGGCCGGTCGCCGCGTCCGCGTCGGTGATATTCAGCGGCGGCGCCACATGGACGCGGTTGCCGAGGACGAGTGTGAGCAGGCCGCGGTCGCGGCACGCCCGCGTGAACGCCGCCATCGGCGCGTTCGCCTCCCCGGTCGCGCCGACCGGCACCAGCGGTTCCCGGCTTCGGCGGTCGCGCACGAGCTCGATCGTCCACAGTGCGCCGATGCCGCGGACGTCGCCGACCGACGGGTGGCCCTCGGCGAGCGCCGCGAGTCCGGGACCGAGGACCGCTGTGCCGAGCCGGGCGGCCGCCGCGGCGGTGCCTTCGTCGTGCATCGCCCGGAGCGCGCCGATGGCGGCGGCGCACGCGAGCGGATGCCCGCTGTAGGTCAGGCCCGCCGGGTAGGGCCGTTCGGTGAACGCCGGCCCGTTCGCACTCCTCCGCGGGGCTGCTCGACGCGAACGCGGCCGTATGCGGTTCGGCTAGCCGCTCTGGTCGTCGGGAAGGAGCCGAAACGCGGCATCCGGCCCGGTGAGTGGCGCGACCGAGCGGAAATGGCGGCGGTCGAGGCTGAGGATCGAACTCGTGAGAAAGCGCGCCGCCAAGACGACATTGGCGGCATCGGTGAGTCCGATGGCGAGCGCGCGGTACTGAGCCCGGAGATGCTTGGTCGCCGCGAGCAGGTCGGCATCGATCGGGGCCACCATGTAGCGGCCTTCGCGTGCTTTCGAGGCGATGTGGTCCGCGACGGCTATCGCGGTGTCTTCGCCCATGTGCTCGGTGACCAGGTAGTCCAGTTCGGCCAGGACGAGCGGCGAGATCACGAGTCGACTCGCGGTCGCCAGCGCCTTGCGGCACGATTCATGCTCGGGGTCATCAGTGTTGATGGTCGCGAGCAGGCCGGAGGTGTCGGCGATGATGATCAACGGTCGGCGCCGAACCCCTTGAGGAGGTCGTCCGTCTGCGCAGCGAGTGGCCGGCCCGCACTGGCGGTCGGCATCTCGCAAACGCCCATCGGCGTGTCGTGCTGTGCGAGGACGAGGTCGACCGCTTCACGGTGAAGATCGGCCTCGGTCCGCCCGAGGCGGGCGGCCGTTTCCTTCAAGGCGGCGACCTGCTCATCTCGCAGGTAGACGGTGGTCTGAAGCATGAACATATTGTACATGTATAGGTAGCGGTCGGGGCGGCGTTCGGCTAGGTTTCGGGAGCATGACCCCGCCCCTCGCCGTCAACACCCTCGAAGCGAACACCCTCTACGTCGCCTTCGCGCTGCTGCCGTTCGCGTTCGCCGCCGCCTGGGCGCTCGCGGCCTGGCGCATCCGCCGCGGCCGCCCGCGCCGCGAGGCCCGGCTGTACTCGCTCGCGGAGGTCGGCGCGGTCGTCGGCTCCGTGCCGCTGCTGTTCCTCGGCCTCACCTCCCGCGAAGGCGCGAACGCGCTCCAGCTCGTCCCGCTCGTGGACCTCGCCGACCTCGCGGGGGCCGGACCGCGCCGCATCGTCGAGCAGCTGGCCGGGAACCTGTTCGTGTTCGCCGCCGCCGGGTGCTTCCTGCCGGTCCGGTTCAAGCTCGGGCTCGGCGCGATCACCGCCGGCGCCCTCCTCGCCGCCGTCACCCTTGAGGCCCTGCAGTTCTCGCTCCTCACCGGCCGGGTCGTCTCGGTCGACGACGCCCTCATGAACGCCGCCGGCGCGGTCCTGGCCGCGCTCGCCTCCCGGCCCTGGTGGCGACGCTCACGCGCGGTCGCCGGGCCGGAACCCGACCCGGCCGTGTTACGCTCGGCCGGTCGCGACTGGCGAGTGACGTCTTTCGAGGTTTCCCGTGGCACGGACCGGGCAGCTCGTTGTTGAGGGGGGACCTTCAGAAGACGTTCGCAGGTGGAGCACCACCAGGGAGCGGCACTGCTGAACCTGTTACTGCGGTCGAACGCCTGGGCCGCAGTCATTAGACCATCAGGAGCAGTGCATTCATGTCCGAGCGGAAGCGCATTCAGCGAGCCCTCATCTCTGTGTTCGACAAGACCGGCGTCGTCGAACTGGCCGCGGACCTCCACCAGGCAGGCGTATCGATCGTCTCCACGGGTTCGACCGCCGCGCGCCTCGCCGAGGCCGGCATTCCCGTCACCAAGGTCGAAGACCTCACCGGCTTCCCCGAGATCCTCGACGACCGCGTCAAGACCCTCCACCCGAAGGTCCACGCCGGCATGCTCGCGGACGTCCGCCGCGAATCCCACCGGCAGCAGCTCGACGAGCTCGGCATCGAGGCGTTCGACCTGTTCGTGGGCAACCTCTACCCGTTCCAGGACACCGTCGCCTCCGGCGCGGGCTTCGACGACATCGTCGAGAAGATCGACGTCGGCGGGCCGTCCATGACCCGCGGCGCCGCCAAGAACCACGCGAACGTCGCCGTCGTCGTCGACCCCGCCGACTACGACCTCGTGCGCACCGCCGCCGTCGAGGGCACCACCGCCGCCGAGCGGCTCCGCCTGGCCGCCAAGGCCTTCGCGCACCTCGCGACCTACGACGCGGCCGTCGCCACCTGGCTCGCCGAACAATCCACAGAGGATGCGCTGCCGGACTTCCAGGCCGTGCCCATGACCAAGCTCGCGGACCTCCGCTACGGCGAGAACCCGCACCAGGCGGCCGCCGTCTACGCCGCCCCCGGCGCGGCCGGGCTCGCGCAGGCCGAGCAGCTGCACGGCAAGGCCATGAGCTTCAACAACTACACCGACGCGGACGCCGCCTGGCGCGCCGCGCACGACTTCACCGCGCCGTGCGTCGCGATCATCAAGCACGCCAACCCGTGCGGCATCGCCGTCGGCGACTCCATCGCCGCCGCCCACCGCGCCGCACACGAATGCGACCCGGTGAGCGCCTTCGGCGGCGTCATCGCCGCGAACGGCGAGGTCGACGCCGAGGCCGCCGCCCAGATCGCCGAGATCTTCACCGAGGTCGTCGTCGCGCCCTCGTTCACCGACGAGGCGATCGCGATCCTCTCGGCGAAGAAGAACATCCGGCTGCTGCGCGCCCCCGGATGGGCCCCGGCCGACATCGAGCTCAAGCCGATCTCCGGCGGCGTGCTCGCGCAGCGCCCCGACCGCATCGACGCCGCGGGCGACGACCCGGCCAACTGGACCCTCGCCACGGGCGACGCCGCCGACGAGGCGACCCTCGCCGACCTCGCCTTCGCTTGGCGCGCCGTTCGCTCGGTGAAGTCGAACGCGATCCTCCTCGCCTCGGGCGGGGCCTCGGTCGGCGTCGGCATGGGCCAGGTCAACCGCGTCGACTCCGCGAAGCTCGCGGTCGAGCGCGCGGGCGAGCGGGCCGCCGGCTCGGTCGCCTCCTCCGACGCGTTCTTCCCGTTCGCCGACGGCCTGCAGATCCTCATCGACGGCGGCGTCAAGGCCGTCGTCCAGCCGGGCGGATCGCTCCGCGACGAGGAGGTCATCGCCGCCGCCAAGGAAGCCGGCATCACGATGTACCTCACCGGGACGAGGCACTTCACGCACTGACGAAGGCAGCACGTGGAGCATGGGGCGCAGTACGCACCAGCACCGTTGAGGTGACCTGAGACTCGTTGGCGGGCAAGGAATTTCCATGATTCCCTGCCCGCCTTCGGCATCTTCGGTGAGCCGCGCCGGCGTATGGGGTGGGAGAACCTTCGCACAACCGAAAGGCGTTCCCATGCGCAGAAGAGCGTTCGCCGCGGCCTCGGCCGCCGCCGTCGCCGGGGTCGTCGGCGGCATCGCCGCCGCCTCCTCGGCCTCCGCCGACAACAGCCTCCCGGCCGCACCGGCCGGCAGCGCCAACGTCCACGCGACGGACACGCCGGTCGTCTCCGTCATGGGCCTCGGCGGGGCGACCTACCACCTTGTCGAGCCGGCGAGCTTCCGCATCTCCGAGTTCAGCTCGGTCGGGGGCCTGGAGTGGTTCCAGTGGGGTCCCGACGTCGCGATCGCCACCGGCCACCTCCGCGGCCTGTGGATCGAGAACGAGGAGGGCCAGTACGACGACGTCACGGTCACCCTCTTCAACGTCCAGAACGGCTTCTTCACCGAGTTCTGGGTCACCGGCCCGTTCGAGCAGCCCGAATACCCGAACGACTTCACCCACGGGTACTTCTCCACCCACCCCGAGGGCGGCTCCTGATCTGCCGGGCCGGCCGCCGGTTCCGGCGGCCGGCCCCCATGTTCACGAAGCCCAGGTGACGCAGGCGCTGGGGACGTAGCCCCAGTCGTCGCCCGCGTAGTTCACGTACGCCCACTGGCTCGTGGTCGCCCCGCACGCGGTGTACGACTGGCCGGGGACCAGGGCGCAGTCGGCGTCGTAAATGCGGCCGGCGACGACGGAGCCGACCGTGCCGCCCGAGGTGCCGGGCTGGGCCCACACCGCGCGGTGCTCGTCCGCGACCGCCGCGCAGATCGCGGCCGCCTCCGGCGCCGCGGCCTGGGCCGCGACCGCCGTGCCCGCGGTGAGCGCCGTCGCCGCCGCGCAGGCCATGAGCGCCATCATCATTCGTTTCACGGTCCACTCCGTTTCTGTCGAGATGCGGGGATTGCCCGCACCAGGACGACGCTGGCAGAACCGTGCCGCCGTGTCGACGGTTGGACACCATTCGTCGGGTTTCTGACGCCCGGCGTTCCAGCTGAGAGAACTCACAGGTGGAGCGCCCGGTTGTGGTTGGGCATCCATGCGCGATTCACGATAGGTTGTTGTCATGATGCAGATGCTCTGTCCGAAATGTCAGAACCCGATGCACCAGTACGAGCGCAATGGCGTGGTCGTGGAGCAGTGCTCCGAATGCAAGGGCATTTTCCTCGACCGCGGCGAGCTCGAGCACCTGATGAAGTTCGAGCAGTCGTTCCACGCTGGTGGCGGTGCGCCCGTCGCCGCCGCTCCCGCGGGCCCGCCGCCGCGCGATCCCCGCTATGACGACCGTCGCTACGACGACCGCCGTCACGACGATCGCCGCTACGACGACGACCGCCGTCGCGACCACCACGACGACCACCACCGCAGGGACGACTACTACTACAAGAAGAAGAAAAAGAAGAGCGTCTTCGAGGACCTCTTCGACTTCTAGGCGGCGAGACGCGAAGGACCGAACGGCGAAGCCGCTCGGTCCCTGTCGTCTGTCCCGAGCGTTCAGCCCGTGAGCTGGTAAACCGCCCGCGGCGTCCACGGGATCGGCGCGCCCGTCAGCGTCTCGGAGGTCCAGTCGCCCGGGCTCGGGTGCGTGTACAGGGTGAACGAGTCCACCCGGAACCGCGCCTCGAAACCGGCCAGCGCCGCGAAGACGCGGTCGAGCGCGGCGGTGCCCACGTTCTGCGCGATCGTCACGTGCGGGTGGTAGGGGAAGTTCCGCTCGCGGCGGGCGGGGCCCTGCCGGATCGCGGATTCGAGCTGCTCGCAGATGGCGATGCCGTCGACGACGGCCACGAACACGACCTCGGTGACGGGCCGGAACGAGCCGGTGCCGCGCAGGTGCAGGTGGAACGCGGGGCAGGCCGCGGCGACGCCTTCGAGGTGCGCCCGGTAGCCGTCGAGGGAGTCGGCGGGGATCTCAGTGGGGCCCAAGAGGGTCAGGTGGGCGGGGACGATGCCGCCGAGGGGGTCGCCGGAGGCGGTGCGGGCGTCGTCGAGGATCTCGCGCCAGGGCGAGGGCACGGGGATCGCCACGCCGACGGTGACGCGCCGCGTGGTCGAACCGTGCGGCACCACTAAAGGGCCACCGGCGGGTAGAAGCCGACCTTCTTGTACGCCTTGGCGAGCGTGCGGGCGGCGACGTGGCGGGCCTTCTCGGCGCCCGCGGTGAGGATGCGGTCGAGTTCGGCCTTGTCGGCGAGGAACTCCTTGGTGCGCGCGCCGATCGGGGCGAGCGCGTCGGCGACGACGTCGGCGAGGTCGCCCTTGAAGTCGCCGTAGCCCTTCCCGGCGTATTCGGCCTCGAGCTTCTCGACGGTGGTGTTGCCCAGTGCCGCATAGATGTTGAGCAGGTTGGAGACGCCCGGCTTGGCCTCGGTGTCGTAGCGGACCTCGGCGTCGGAGTCGGTGACGGCGCTCTTGATCTTCTTGCGCACCTGGCCCGGCTCGTCGAGGAGGTAGACGCAGCCGCGCGGGCTGGTCGAGGACTTCGACATCTTCTTCTCGGGTTCGGCGAGGTCCTTGATCGTCGCGGTCTCCTTGACGATGTGGGGCTCGGGCACGACGAACGTCTGGCCGTAGGTGCCGTTGAACCGGATCGCGAGGTCGCGGGTGAGTTCGAGGTGCTGGCGCTGGTCTTCGCCGACGGGGACCTGGTCGGTCTGGTAGAGCAGGATGTCGGCGGCCTGGAGGATCGGGTAGGTGAAGAGCCCGACGGTTGTGCGTTCTTGTTTGGCCGACTTGTCCTTGAACTGGGTCATGCGGCTGGCCTCGCCGAAGCCGGTCTCGGCGCCGAGGATCCAGGCGAGCATCGGGTGCTCGGGTACCTGCGACTGGACGAACAGGGCCGACTTCTCGGGGTCGACGCCCAGGGCCAGGAGCTGCGCGGCGCTGACGCGGGAGCGCTGGTGCAATACCTTGGGGTCGTGATCGACGGTGATCGCATGGAGGTCGACGACGCAGTAGAACGCGTCCGCGGTGTCCTGGAGGGCCACCCACTGCCGCAGCGCGCCCAGGTAGTTCCCGATGTGGAAGGAGTCCGAGGTCGGCTGGATCCCGGAGAGGACGCGGGGTTTGCGGTCGGCAGTGGTCATGGACCGATTCTGACATCCGGGCGGAGACGGCGACCACCCGGTATTGCGGGGCCGCCGATCCTGATGTTTAATTGTGTTGGATCTTGAGCACTCTGCTCTCGAAACCTGAGGAGGCGGCATGCTGGCGCAGCAGCGACAGAGCCGGATCGCCGAACGCGTCCACCGGACCGGCGCGGTCCGGGTGGCGGAGCTGGTCGAGGAGTTCGGCGTGTCCGACATGACCATCCGCCGCGACCTCGAGACCCTCGCCGACCGCGGCCTCGTCGCCAAGGTCCACGGCGGCGCGACCGCCGTCGACTTCGGCTCCACCACCGAACCCGGTTTCGCCGTCAAGCAGGTCCGCCAGGAGGCCGAGAAGCAGGCCATCGCCGACGCCGCCGCGACCCTCGTCGGCCCCGGCCAGGCCATCGCGCTCTCCGCCGGCACCACCACCTGGACCCTCGCCCACCGCCTCACCGACGTCCCCGACCTCACCGTCGTCACCAACTCGGTGCCCGTGGCCGACGTCTTCTACCGCGCCGGCCGCGCCGACCAGACCGTCATCCTCACCGGCGGCGTCCGCACCCCCTCCGACGCCCTCGTCGGCCCCTTCGCCGTCGCCTCCCTCGAGAAGGTCAACGTCGACACCGTCTTCCTCGGCGTCCACGGCATGTCGCTGCGCGCCGGGTTCACCACCCCCAACCTCCTCGAGGCCGAGACCGTCGCGACCCTCGCCTCGAAGGGCCGCCGCCTCGTGGTCGTCGCCGACCACACCAAGTTCGACGTCGTCGGCATCGCCACGATCGCGTCCCTCGACGACGCCGACGTCATCGTCACCGATTCCCTCCTCGACGAGGAGTCCCGGCGCCAGCTGCGCGAACACGTCGACCAGGTCGTGCTCGCACCGGTCCCGGCCGCACCCGGCCCCGGGAGACGCACCAACACCGAGAAGAGACCATGACACCCGCGTTCCACACGGAGTCCGGCAGCCTCGCCGACGGCCGCCAGATCCTCTACTACTCGACCGAGCCGGGCGCCGGCCGCGCCGCCTACGCCGACAAGCGTGACCTCGGCGGCCGCGTCAGCGCCGGCGAGCTCCGCTACGACGTGCTCCGCGACGAATGGGTGGCCGTCTCCGCCGGGCGCTCCGGGCGCCCGAACCTGCCCGTCGCCTGCCCGCTCTGCCCCAGCGAAGGCGACGAGCTCACCGAGATCCCCGCCCCCGACTACGAGGTCGCGGTCTTCGAGAACCGCTTCCCGTCCTTCGGCGGCTTCGACGAGCCCGGGCCGCTTGCGCCCACCGCGATCCCCGAAGGCTTGGAGAGCTCGGTCCCCGCCTCGGGCCGCTGCGAGGTCGTCGTCTTCTCCGACGACCACGACTCCTCGCTCGTCGACCTCACCCCCGAACGCGTCGCCCTCATCGTCCGGGCCCTCGCCCAGCGCACCGCCGAGCTCTCCGCCCGCGGCGACATCGCACAGGTCTTCTGCTTCGAGAACCGCGGCGTCGAGGTCGGCGTGACCCTGCACCACCCGCACGGCCAGATCTACGGCTACCCGTACGTCACCCCGCAGACCCGCAAGTACCTCGCCGCCGCGAAGCGGCACCGGGAGACCACGGGCCGCGACCTCTTCGACGACATCATCGCGTCCGAGTCCGCGGGACCGCGCGTCATCGCCGAGAACGACCACTGGATCGCCTTCACCCCGTACGCCGCGCGCTGGCCCTTCGAGGTCCAGGTCTACCCCAAGGCCCGCTTCGCCGACCTGGCCGAGCTGCCCGAGGAGTACATCGAGGCGTTCGCGCCGCTCTACCTCGACCTGCTCAAGCGCTGCGACGCGGCCTACCCCGGCGAGCAGATGCCGTACATGGCCGGCTGGCACCAGGCCCCGGTCGGCGACGGCCGCGAGTTCGGGCGCCTGCGCCTGGAGCTCGTCTCGATCCGCCGCGGCCCGGGCCGCGTGAAGTTCCTGGCGTCCTCGGAGTCCGTCATGGGCGGATGGGTCCACGACCTCGGCCCCGAGACGTCCGCCGACATCCTCAAGGGAGCGTTGTGAAATATCTGGTCACCGGCGGCGCCGGCTACATCGGTTCGATCGTCGCCACGATGCTGCTCGAAGCGGGCCACGACGTGGTCGTGCTCGACAACTGCTCGACCGGCTCGGCCGAGCGCGTCCCGGACGGGGCGACCCTGGTGCGCAAGGACGTCAAGGACGCCGCCGAGGTCCTCGACCCGAGCTTCGACGGGGTCCTGCACTTCGCGGGCCTCATCGCCGCGGGCGAGTCGATGGTCAAGCCCGAGATCTACTGGGAGGCCAACACCACGGGCACGTTCGCGCTGCTCGACGCCATGCGCGAGGCGAACGTGAAGACCCTCGTGTTCTCCTCGACCGCCGCGGTCTACGGCAACCCGCTCGAGGTGCCCATCAAGGAGGACGCCGTCAAGGCCCCCACCTCCACGTACGGCGCCACGAAGCTCGCCAGCGACATGGCGATCGCCTCCGAGGTCACCGCGCACGGCCTCGCCGCGGTCTCCCTGCGCTACTTCAACGTCGTCGGCGCCTACGAGGACCGCTCGGGCGTGTGGCACGGCGAGAACCACGAGCCGGAGACGCACATCATCCCGATCGCGTTCGAGGCCGCCGCCGGCAAGCGCGACTCGTTCGGCCTGTTCGGCGAGGACTACCCGACCCCGGACGGCACCTGCGTCCGCGACTACATCCACGTCGCCGACCTCGCCGACGCGCACCTGCTCGCCCTCCAGGCCGCCGAGGCCGGCGAGCACAAGATCTACAACCTGGGCAACGGCAACGGCTTCTCCAACAAGGAGGTCGTGGCCACCGTCAAGCGGATCACCGGGACCGACTTCCCGGTGACCATCGGGCCCCGCCGCCCGGGGGACCCGGCCGAACTCGTGGCCTCCTCGGAGCGCGCCAACATCGAACTCGGCTGGAAGCCCAGCCGTGACACCCTCGACCGCATGGTCGCCGACGCCTGGAAGTACTACCAGCATGCCCACTCCTGACATTAACGCCGTCGAACTCGCCGAGACCGCCGCGGCGGCCTTCCGCGAAGTGTTCGGCGCCGAGCCCGAAGGCCTCTGGGCCGCGCCCGGCCGTGTGAACCTCATCGGCGAGCACACCGACTACAACGAGGGCTTCGTGATGCCCTTCGCGCTGCCGTTCTACGCGGTCGCCGCGGTCGCCAAGTCCGAGACCTGGGAGTTCCACTCCACGTACGGCGAGGGCGACACGGTCCGCGCCGACGTGCTCGGGACCTCGGCCGAGGACGGCGTCGCGGGCTGGGCGGGCTACCTCGCCGGGACCGCGTGGGCGCTCAACGAGTCGGGCTACCCGGTCGGGCCGGTGCGCGTGGCGATCCACTCGGACGTGCCGCACGGGGCGGGCCTGTCGTCGTCGGCCGCGCTCGAATGCGCGATCCTGATCGCGCTCGCGGACCTGTACGGCCACGAGATCGACCGGGGCGAGGCCGCGCGCATCGCGCAGAAGGCCGAGAACGAGTACGTCGGGGCGCCCACGGGCGTGCTCGACCAGTCGGCCTCGCTGCTGTGCACCGAGGGCAACGTCATGTTCATGGACTGCCGCGACCTTTCCCGCGAGCAGGTGCCGTTCGACCTCGCGTCCGAGGGCCTGCAGATGCTGGTCATCGACACGAACGCGCCGCACCGGCACGCCGACGGCGAGTACGCGTCGCGCCGCGCCGACTGCGAGGAGGCGGCCCGGCTGCTCGGCGTCCCGTTCCTGCGGGACGCGCCGAAGGACGCGCACCTGGACGACGACCGGCTCAACCGGCGCCTGCGGCACATCGTCACCGAGAACGCGCGCGTCCTCGACACGGTGAAGGTCCTCGAAGGCGGATCGGTGGCCGGGATCGGCGACCTGCTCACCGCCTCGCACGCGTCGATGCGCGACGACTACGAGATCTCCTGCGCCGAGCTCGACTCCGCAGTGGACGCCGCGCTCGGCGCCGGCGCCCTGGGGGCGCGCATGACCGGCGGCGGCTTCGGCGGCAGCGCCATCGCCCTTGTAGAGGGCGCCGCGGCCGCGAAAGTGGAGGCCGCCGTGATCGAGGCCGCCGCCGCGAAGGGCCTGCCGACCCCGCGCGTGTTCGTCGCCCGCGCCGCCGCAGGCGCACACCGCATGGCATAGAACAGCATTGCAGTGGCGTGAAGCCACTGGTGTGACAGTGATCCGGGGACCGGTCGCGCGCAGGCGCGGCCGGTCCCCCGCTCTGGAATACTCCGCGGCATGGAACTCGTCCACTTGCTGCTCCGCTACCTCCACCTGCTCGGCTTCGCCGCGGTCTTCGGCGGCTGGCTCGTCGCCCTGCTCTCGAAGCGGCTCAACTTCAACTCGGCGATGCTGTACGGCATCGCGACCCAGCTCGCCACCGGCATCGTGCTCGCCGGCCTCGCCAGCGCCGAACCCGACGCGAACCACGCCAAGATCGGCGTGAAGGCCGTGCTCGCCCTGCTCCTGGGCGTCATGATCGCGATCCCGGTGTGGAAGAAGCGCGAGAAGGTCGCGGCCGGGCACTTCTACGCGACCGGCGCGCTCATCGCGGTGACCGCGGGCGTCGCGGTCTTCTGGACCTAGCGGGCGCCCCGGCGGCGGGGCCGAAAGCGGCCGCTTGGCGACCCTCAGCGGGCCGGGAAGCTGCAATCACGCCGTAGCTCGAGTGAAACACCAGTTCATCACTGGTCTCAGTCATAGGATGTTTCGGTAACGAAATCATCAAGGTCAGTGTCAAAGGCTATTGCGTGCGGCCATGATTATGCGGGTATCGACTTACCCCGTGGATTGTCAAAGGAGACCGAGATGGCTGTCAAGCCGTTCAAGATGGCCCTGGCGGGCTTCTCCGCCGTCGGCCTCGCCGCCCTCGCCGCTTGCGGTGAGGCCCCGTCCGAGAACGGCAGTGGCGACAACGCCGACGCGTCGTTCCTCGCGTGCATGGTCACCGACTCCGGTGGCGTGGACGACAAGTCGTTCAACGAGTCGTCCTGGGCCGGCATGGAAGCCGCCGCCGAGGAGAACAGCGACATCAAGGTCGAGCTCAAGGAGTCCAGCTCCGAGACCGACTACGACCCGAACCTGCAGGCCACGGTCGACGACGGCTGCAACTTCATCGTCGGCGTCGGCGGGCTCATGACCGAGAACGTCAACGCGGTCGCCACCGAGAACCCCGACATCGCGTTCGCCACGGTCGACGGCTTCTCCGAGGTCGAGAACGTCTACTCGATCCAGTTCGACACCGCCCAGTCGGCCTTCCTCGCCGGGTACGTCGCCGCGTCGCAGACCAAGACCGGCACGGTCGCCACCTGGGGCGGCATCCAGATCCCGCCGGTGACCATCTTCATGGACGGCTTCGCCGAGGGCATCAAGAAGCACAACGAGGACAAGGGCACCGACGTCCAGCTCCTCGGCTGGGACGTCGAGGCGCAGACCGGCACGTTCGTCAACACCTTCGAGGACGCGGCCGCCGGCAAGAGCACCTCGGACACGTTCATCACGCAGGGCGCGGACATCCTCTTCCCGGTCGCCGGCCCCGCCGGCATCGGCGCGCTGACCGCCGCCTCCGAGAACGAGGACGTCACCGCCATCTGGGTCGACACCGACGGCTACGAGTCCACCGAGTACGGCGCCGAGCTCATCACCTCGGCCGAGAAGGGCCTGGAGACCGCGCTCAAGGACTCCGTGCTCGCGGCGTACGACGCCGCCAACGGCGGGGAGGCCATCACGGGCTCCTACGTGGGCACGCTCGCCAACGGCGGCGTCTCGCTCGCCCCGTTCCACGACTTCGACGCCGCCGTCTCGGACGAGACGAAGGCCGAGCTGGACGCGCTGACGCAGCAGATCATCGACGGCACCCTCGTCGTCGAGTCCGCCGCCAGCCCCAAGGCCCAGTAACAAGCGGAACGAAGTCAAAGGACACGCATTGCGACTCGAACTGAAGGGCCTGACGAAGAAGTTCGGCTCGTTCACCGCCGACGACGACATCGACCTGGTGGTCGAGCCCGGGCAGATCCACGCCGTCCTCGGCGAGAACGGCGCGGGCAAGTCGACGCTCATGAACATGCTCTACGGGATCCTGACGCCCACCAGCGGCGAGATCCTGATCGACGGGGAGCCGGTCTCCTTCAGCGGTCCCGGCGACGCGATCGCCGCCGGGATCGGGATGGTGCACCAGCATTTCAAGCTCGTCGGGCCCTTCAGCGTCGCTGACAACGTGCAGCTGGGCCGGGAGCACACCCAGCGTCTGGGGGTGCTCTCGGCCAAGGCCGCGCGCAAGGCCGTGCTCGACGTGTCCGAGGAGTACGGCCTCAAGCTCGACCCCGACGCGATCTGCGAGGACCTGCCCGTGGGCGTCCAGCAGCGCGTCGAGATCGTCAAGGCCCTGTCGGGGCCGAAGACGGAACTGCTCATCCTCGACGAGCCGACCGCGGTGCTCACGCCCGCGGAGATCACCGAGCTCCTGCAGATCATGCGGAACCTCGCGGACGCGGGCACGTCGATCCTGTTCATCTCCCACAAGCTCAAAGAGGTCCAGGCCGTCGCGGACACCGTCACGGTGATCCGCCGCGGCAAGGTCGTGGCCGAGCTCGAGCCGACCGCTTCGGAGGCCGAGATGGCCTCGGCGATGGTCGGGCGCGCCGTCACGCTCCAGGTCGACAAGACCCCGGCCGAGCCGGGCGAGGCGCGCCTGGAGGTCACGGGCCTCACCGTCGTCTCGGACGCGGGCGTGAAGGTCCTCAACGGCCTCGACCTCACCGTCCACTCCGGAGAGATCGTGGGCCTCGCGGGAGTCGAGGGCAACGGCCAGACCGAACTGGCCCGCTCGATCCTCGGCCTCGTCAAGCCCGACTCCGGGCGCATCGCGATCGACGGCGAGGACGTGCACGGCGCGAGCCCGGCCGCCCGCATCGCCGCCGGCCTCGGCTACATCCCCGAGGACCGCGGCCGCGACGGCGTCGTCGCCGAGTTCTCGGTCGCCGAGAACATCGTGCTCAACCAGTACCGCGACGCCCCGTTCGCCAAGCGCGGCGCGGTGAACGCCGGCGCGGTGCGCAAGCGCGCCGCCGACTCCATCGCCGAGTTCGACATCCGCACCCAGTCCCCGGAGGAGCCGGTCTCGGCGCTCTCGGGCGGCAACGCGCAGAAGGTCATCATCGCCCGCGAGTTCTCCCGGCCCCGCCGGTTCCTCGTCGCGGCGCAGCCGACCCGCGGCGTCGACGTGGGCGCGAGCCAGTTCATCCACTCCCGGCTCGTCGCCGAGCGCGACACCGGCACCGCCGTGCTGCTCATCTCGTCCGAACTGGACGAGATCTACGCGCTCGCCGACCGCATCGCGGTGATCTACAACGGCCAGATCGTCGGCGAGGTCGCCCCCGACACGCCCCGCGAGGTGATCGGCCGCCTCATGGTGGGCGGCGGCATCCACGACGGCGCCGCAGCGGCGAGCCCCGAGGAGCCGGGCGCCCCCGAGCCCCCCGCGGCCGAGGAGGCCCCCGAGCCCCCCGCCGCCGATGAGACCAGCAACGACGAGGACGCCAACGGAGGTGACCGATGAGCACGACGGATACCCAGGCCCCGGCCGCCGACCAGCCTGAGGCGGCGGAGGAGAAGCCGAACTTCATGCGGCTCTTCGGCCGCTACCTGACCGAGGCGAACTCGGTCATGGTCACCATCTACTCCCTGCTCCTGGCGTTCCTCATCGGCGCGATCCTCCTCATCGTCTCCGACGAGTACGTGCGCTCCACCTATACTTACTTCTTCGCCCGCCCCCAGGACGCCCTCACCGCCTCCTGGTACCTCGTGCGCGACTCCTACATCGCGCTGTTCGAGGGCGCGATTCTCAACCTCAACATGCTCGACCGGTTCGCGGCGGGCAACGCCGAGTTCGGCGACCTGCTGCGGCCCCTGTCCGAGACGCTCACGTACGCGACCCCGCTGATCTTCACCGGCCTCGCCGTCGGCCTCGCGTTCCGCGCCGGCCTGTTCAACATCGGCGCCCAGGGCCAGATGATCTTCGGCATGCTCGGCGCGCTCATCATCGGCTTCGGCCTCAGCCTCCCGGCCGTGATCCACCTGCCGCTGGCGATCATCGCCGGCGCGATCGCGGGCGCCGCGTTCGGCGCCGTCCCGGGCCTGCTCAAGGCCACCACGGGCGCGCACGAGGTCATCTCCTCGATCATGCTGAACAACATCGCGGCGCTCTTCCTGGTGTGGGCCATCGGCACCGACTTCCTCCACTCGGAGACGAAGACCGACCTCATCACCAAGCCCGTCGACGAGACCGCGGTCATGCCGAAGCTCCTCTCCGGACTGAGCGAGAGCCTCCGCGTGAACTGGGCGCTGCCGCTCGGGATCCTCGCGGCGGTCTTCACCTGGTGGCTGCTCTCCCGCTCCACCTTCGGGTTCCGCATCCGCGCCGTCGGCTTCAACGAGCACGCCTCCGCGACCGCCGGCATGCGCATCGGCTCGACGTACACGACCACGATGGCCGTCGCGGGCGGCCTCGCGGGCCTGGCCGGCGCGGCCCTGTCGCTCGGCGTCGGCTCCGCGGGCCTCACCACGAACACGGCCCTCGAGTACGGGTTCGACGGCATCACCGTCGCGCTCCTCGGCCGCGCCAACCCCGGCGGCATCGTCGCGGCGGCGCTCCTGTTCGGCGCGCTCAAGGCCGGCGCCCTGTCGGCCCAGCCCGATGTGCCCGTGGACATCTCGACCCTGCTGCAGGCGATCATCGTGCTCTTCATCGCCGCCCCCGCACTGGTCAAGGCGATCCTGCACCTGCGCACGCCGCGCGGCGGCCTGGTCACCCTCGAAGCGAAAGGCTGGTGAGCCCCATGGCAGTGGACACCATGACGGCCTCCCCGGCCGTCGTCGACGAAAGCGTCCCGGTCAAGTTCGCCAAGCCCGGCGGCGTGCTCGCCGCGCTCGGCCTGCTCCTGGTCGCCATCGCGTTCGCGGTGGTCGGCGGGGACGACACGACCACGATCGCGTTCGACAGGACCCTCACCGACGTCGAGTGGGCGCTGCCCACCTCGATCACGGTGGCGCTCCTGGGCGCGGTCACTGCCGCGGGCGGCGCCTGGATGATCATCGGGCTCCCCAAGCGCCGCTTCAAGCTCGTCGCGGGCGTGGCGGTCACCGCGTTCGTCCTCGGCCTGCTGTTCTGGGCGTACTCCCAGCCGGGCACCGTGTTCCGCGCGGAGTCGATCCTCGCCGGGGCGCTGTTCCTCTCGCTCCCTTACCTGTTCGGCGCGCTCTCGGGCGTCGTGTGCGAACGCTCGGGCGTCATCAACATCGGCATCGAGGGCCAGTTCCTCATGGGCGCCTTCACCGGCGTCCTGGTCGCGAACATCACCGGGAACGTCTACGCCGGCATGGTCGGCGCCATGGCCGCGGGCCTCCTCTCGACCATGCTGCTCGCGCTGCTCGCCACGAAGTACCAGGTGAACCAGGTCGTCGTGGGCGTCATCCTCAACCTGCTGGCGCTCGGCTTCACCAGCTTCATGTACGACCAGCTGAAGAAGGCCGAGGGCCTCAACAGCGCGTTCTCGATCCCGGCGATCTCCTGGGGGCCGCTCGCGGACATCCCGGTGCTCGGCCCGGTCCTGTTCAACCAGAAGATCTTCGTCTACATCGGACTTGTGCTGGTGTTCGTGATCTGGTTCCTGCTCTACCGCACCCGCTGGGGCCTGCGCACCCGCGCGGTCGGCGAGCACCCGGCGGCCGCGGACTCCATGGGCGTCAACGTGAACCGCCTCCGCTACTGGAACGTCACCCTCGCCGGCCTCATCGCCGGTTTCGGCGGCGCCTGGTTCACCATCGCGAACTCGCTGGCGTTCAGCAAGAACATGACCGCTGGCCTCGGCTTCGTCGCGCTCGCCGTCATGATCGTGGGCCGCTGGAACCCGCTCGGCGTGCTCGCCGGCGCGCTCATCTTCGGCTTCACCACGCAGGTCGCGCGCGACCTGGACGCCTCGGGCGGCTCGGTCGTGCCCGGCGAGTTCCTGCAGATGCTCCCGTACGCGGTCACGCTCGTGGTCGTCGCCGGGCTCATCGGCAAGGCCAAGGCGCCCGCCGCCGACGGCGTGCCCTATAACCCGGGGGACAAGTAGCGATGGCCGACGTCGACTGGGACGCCTTGCGCGACAAGGCTCGCGAGGCGATGCGCCACGCGTACGCCCCGTACTCGAAGTACCCGGTCGGCGTCGCCGGCCTCGTCGACGACGGCCGGATCGTCTCCGGCTGCAACGTCGAGAACGCCTCCTACGGCCTGACCCTGTGCGCCGAGTGCGGCATGGTCTCCGAGCTCGCCGCCACCGGAGGCGGCCGCCTGGTCGCCGTCGCCTGCGTCGACGCCGCGGGCGAACCCCTCACCCCCTGCGGCCGGTGCCGCCAGCTCCTGTTCGAGCACGGCGGACCCGACTGCCTCGTGGACGACCGGCCCGGGCCGACCACCGTCGGGGCACTGCTCCCCGGCGCGTTCGGCCCGGACCACCTGTCCGCCGATTGAACCCGTACCGCGAGGGACGGCCCGCCCGGGTCGTCCCTCGCGTTCGGGCTGTCCACCATGGGAACTAGCGAGGGAAAGCCAATGATCACCGCTGTAGACGTCATCCGCACCAAGCGCGACGGCGGCGAGCTCTCGACCGCCCAGATCGACTGGGTCATCGACGCCTACACCAAGGGCGTCGTCGCCGACGAGCAGATGTCCGCGCTCGCCATGGCGATCTTCCTCAACGGGGCGCGGCCGCGCGAGATCGCCGACTGGACGGCCGCGATGATCCGCTCGGGCATCACCCTCGACCTCTCGGCCGTGGGCAAGCCGTGCGTGGACAAGCACTCCACGGGCGGCGTGGGCGACAAGATCACCCTGCCCCTGGCGCCGCTCGTCGCGGTCTTCGACGTCGCCGTCCCGCAGCTCTCCGGCCGCGGCCTCGGCCACACCGGCGGCACGCTCGACAAGCTCGAGTCCATCCCCGGCTTCCAGGTCGACATGACCGAAGCGCAGGTCATCGAGCAGCTCAAGGACATCGGCGCGGTCATCTGCGCTGCCACGGGCGACCTCGCCCCGGCCGACAAGAAGCTGTACGCCCTCCGCGACATCACCTCTACTGTGGAGGCGATCCCGCTGATCGCCTCGTCGATCATGTGCAAGAAGATCGCCGAGGGCGCCGACGCGATCGTCCTCGACGTCAAGGTCGGCTCGGGCGCCTTCATGAAGGACTTCGCGCAGGCCCGCGAGCTCGCCGAGACCATGGTCCGCCTCGGCGGGGACCACGGCGTCGACACCCGCGCCCTCCTCACCGACATGTCGATCCCCTTGGGCCGCACCGCGGGCAACGCCCTCGAGGTGCGCGAGTCGGTCGAGGTCCTGGCGGGCGGCGGCCCCGAGGACGTCGTCGAGCTCACGGTCGCCCTCGCCAAGGAGATGCTGGCGGCCGCCGGCAAGCCCGACGCCGACCCGGCCGCGGCGCTCAATGACGGCCGCGCGATGGACGCCTGGCGCAAGATGATCACCGCCCAGGGCGGCGAGGTCGACGCCCCGCTCCCGGTCGCCCGCGAGTTCGAGGAGATCAAGGCCGACGCCGACGGCTTCATCGCCGAGATGGACGCCTACGCGGTCGGCGTCGCCGCCTGGCGCCTCGGCGCGGGCCGCGAGCGCCAGGGCCAGCCGGTCCAGTTCGGGGCGGGCATCGAGATCCTCAAGACCGTCGGCGAGCCGGTCAAGGCCGGCGAGACGGTCTTCCGCCTCCACACCGACACGCCCGAGCGCTTCGCCGCCGCCAAGGAGACCCTCGCGGGCGAGTGGACGATCGGCGCCGAGCCTTCGAAGCGCGGCCCGATCATCCTCGACCGCGTCACCGCCTGACGATTGCAAGGCCGACCCTGCTCCAGCAGGGTCGGCCTTTTGCATGCAATGAATAACAATACAGATTAATTGGACAATTGCTGTACCTGCCTCGAATGTCCATCGTTGTTCACTGTGGAAGGTGCTTCCACGGATGAAAGGACAAAGAATGAACGTTTCGCGTTTCGTCGCCTCCGCTGTGGCTGGTGCCGCTGCCGCCGTCGCCATCGCCGCCCCCGCGCTTGCCGCCGCGCCGGTTGATGCCGAGCAGGCGCTCGGCTCGGTCACGCAGGACGCGGGCGCGATCCTGAACGCCACCACCTCGCAGGCCGGCCTCGAGTTCGGCCTCGACACCGAGGGCAACGGCATGGACGACGGCGAAGGCTCGAACTCGGCGGACGACTTCGGCAGCGCTTACGGCGACGCGGTCTTCCACGACAAGCAGTCGGCTCTGATCGCCTCTTACGGCGCCCCGCTCGTGCACGTCGACGCCCGCTGCGTCGACGCCATGGGCGGCATCGGCGGCTACGGCAACGGCGTGCTCGGCAACTCGGCCAAGTGCAACCTGGACGACGTCACCCAGGTCGACGACTCCAACGGCCTGCTCGGCTAAGCAGTCGCGACGGGCACCAGCGCAGGGGCCCGATGCAACAAGAGCGGGGGTCGGACCCGATCGGGTGCGACCCCCCCATCGCGTGTCCGCGGTGGCCCACCGGCGGCCGGACCCGGCGACTCGGGCCGGGCACTTTCCGCTACGCTCCCGACCTCCGGCGCTGCAGTGCCTCTGCGACCGCGAGCAGTGCCCTGGTCCGATGCTCGCCCGGCTCCATCGCGAGGGCCAGCCGCTCAGCCCGAGCCGGCGCCGACTCGCAGAGCTCGCCGACCAGCACCGCTATGGTCTGCAGGCGCTCCCACTGATCGCTGATCTTGAACGCGAACTGCTCGGCCCGCCTGGGATCGGCGGGAGCCATCGCAATCGCAGCACTGCGAAGGTAAAAGTCACGGCTCCTCGAAGACTCGCGCGATTCCGATGCGATCCGCTCCGCCTGCGTGGGCGCGATAGCCGCCCAAGCGACCATGATCTCGAGCCGAGTCTTGCCGATGAGCATGTTGCCGCCGGCCGCTTCCGCTGGCACTAGCCGCTCTGCTGCAGCGAGCAGCTGGGAAACCCGAAAGGATACCAGCCCGCTCTTGATGTAGGAGTTGGCGATATTGCAGATCACCGATCCCTTGAGGGGGCCGTCGTCCATCAGGTCGGCACTGCGCTCGGCCAGTGAGAGCAGGTACTCGGCCTGGTCCGGTCGATGAGGGGAGAGCGCTCGACTCGCACTGCACAACGCGGTGGCCCTGTCGAAGGCGCATTTGGCATCAGTCGGGATCTTCCGGGCGAGGACAGCTGCCCGATCGGGGTCGGCTGCCGCGATCCTGCTGACGAGCGAGTGCAGCGTGTGGGCGCGTTCGGCCGTGTCGCTGAGGCCGAGCGCGATCTCGGAGGCTTGGTCCGGCTCGCTCAACATCAGGTTTCTGGCCGCGAGAGCGATGATTGCCTGCTTGTCCCGCGAATCCGCCATCGACGCCACGAGTCCGACCGCGAGGGCGGGGTCGACTTCGGCGATCCCTGAGTAGACATCGAATACCCGGCGCTCGTCGTGGGAGGTGAACTCGACGGCGAGGGGTTCGATCCGGTCCGGGAATGATCTCGTGAAGACGTTGGCGACCCGCCTGATCGCACCGGCTTGACGATAACTTGTCTCGGGAATCGCCCTGACCAGTCGAAGCGCGTGGTCGGGGTCGATCGCGGCGAAGGCTTCAGCGAGGGAGGCGATCTTGTCGGCCTGCTCGGTCTCATCGAGGATCGAGAGCACCAGGCGCTCGGCCGCGGTCGCTATGGACCGCGCCGCGACCGCATCCACGGTCGCGGCCTTTCTCGCCAGACTGATGAGTCCCGCTCGTGCCCGGTCTTCGTCCGGATCGAGCCGCAGCAGACGACCTGCAGCCGCTGGGGCGGTGGCGACCAGGTGGTCCGGTGTGACACGGAGCTGCCAATACTCGTCTTCAGGGACTTGATCGACTGCCCGCTCCACCGCGGTGACCAGGTGTCCGGCGATCGCGGGCGCGGGTCCGGGCGAAGCGCGAAGCAGTTCGTGCAATGCGCTGTACAGCGCGGTCCAGTCTTCTGCGGTGTGGCAGCGTCGCTCAGCGATCTCGAGAAGTCGGTGACCGGTCGGTGGGTCGAAACCAAGCATGGCGCCCGCGCCTCGGACGATTACAGGAATGGCCACCTGCGTGAGGGATCGCTCTTGCAGGAAGCGCCCTTCAAGGACAAAGAAGTCGAGGGCGGACCCGGGATCGAACGTCGCGAGTCGCAGCGCCACCTCGGTATGGAAGGTCGGCTCCGACGCGGGGACCCGATCCTGCTTGAGGAACGCGTGGAGTTCGGCAACCGCGTCAGTCCATACTCGCGGGTCCCACTCCATCAGGTCCCGCGCCACGCGAGCGAGCGCGGCATCGGCTTCTCCGGGCTCCCGCCCGCATGCGTAGGAGTGGATCTCTAGAAGCCGCAGCGCCAGCAGCACTTCGCGTTCCCCATAGTGCGAGGTGCTGTGGTTGATCGCGGTTTGCAAGCTCCGAAGCGCCAGCTCAGGTTCGCTTTCAGGAAGAGCTGAGGCGATGGCCAGGTGCGCGCCGGTGTGCTCCGGGGAGCCTTCGGTGAACTCACTCGCGAAGTCGAACGCGCGGTGCGGGTCGCGCTTCGCGAGCCCGGCGGCCGTTGCTTCGACGAATGCCTGCTTCTCGCCGCCGTCAGCGAGGCGTTTGAAGACTGCCCGGGACCACCGTGCATCGAGACCGACCGATACGTCGATTACCTCGCGCAGCCGGTCGACGCTCGCCTGCTCGCCTCCGGCGGAGAGCGAGGAGGCGGCCGCTTCGTTGAGCAGGCTCCAGAGGTGGCTGCGGGGCTCGGGAAGCGTCAGCCATGAGGGTTCGTCCTCTTCGCCGTCCGCGCCAGGGGATTCGGGTAGTTCCCCTGCCATGGGATGCTGCTCGGTCGGATCGGATTCGGGCCTCCGATCCGGCTGTTGAGGCGTGGAGAGCTCGAGAGCTGACGACGGAGGGCCATGGGAGTACCTGCGGGCGAGGGGGATCGCTCCTTCACCGTCGAAGAAGAACTGGGGGCGGGAGTTGCCCGCGGAACTGAGTTCGGTCTCCAGGTAGTCGTAGAGGACTTGGGCGGTCAGCCGGCCTTCGGCCCGGGCGTATCGCAGGCCGGTGACCAGGGCGCTGGTGAATGGGCTGGTGCCGCCGGGGCCGATGGTGTCCAGGGCGAGTTCGGTCGCGCTGGCGCTGGTGATGACGCACCGGCCCTTGCCGGTGGCCTTGACCTTCAGCTCGCCGCCGCGGAAGGCGCCGCTGTGGCAGCAGTCGAGGACGGTGACCGCCGAGGAGGCGGGAGACTCCTTGACGAGCGCTTCTATGTCCTCTTTGTACTTCAATGCCGTGACCGGCAGCGAGCCGACCCGCGTATCGCTCGCGCACAGGTGCAGGCGCCCTTGAAGATCGAGTTTGCCGTGGCCGCTGTAGTAGAGGAGCAGGACATCGTCTCGCGCCGCCTCTTCGATGAAGAAGCGGTACAGCTCCTCGCGGAGGCTCTGCACGTTCCGGTCGATGAGGGGTTCGATGTCCTCGGGGGCGAACAAGCCGGACTGGGGATCGGCGAGGGCCTCGCAGAGGGCGTCCACGTCGGCGCGCGGCCCGTGCAGTTTCGGGAGGCCTTGGGGGTCGCGGCGGAAGACGGCGTTGCCGATGAGGAGGGCGCGGTACCGGCGGTCGGTCATCAGCGGCCCTCGATCATCCGGCCGATCGATTCGCTGAGCGCGGTGAGGGACTGCTGGTCGAGGTTTTCACCGGTGAGGGTGATGCGGCGCTCCCTGCCGTCCTCGTCGGTCCAGGTGGCGGTGATGGAGCGGGTCTTGTCGCGGCCGACCCAGGCGCGCAGGATCTCGACGGCGGCTACCAGGGCACCCGAGGTGCCGAGTGCCAGGATGACGTCGACGAACCCGCCCTTGGTGCCGGGGGCGGGCTCGGATCGCATTGCGACAGCGCCGGTCTCGCGCTGCAGGTCGGTGCGGAGGGCGGCGACCTGGTTGCGCCAATCGGGATGGTCGGGGTCGTACTTGGCGGTCTGCGTGGAGATCGCGACTTCGACGGTCGAGGACATGGCCACCTCTCAGGCGAGTGTCGCTCAATGATATTTGCCGACCGCCCCACGTGGCGGCCCGCAAGCGGCCCCGGCGACAGCGGGTGAAGATTTGTTTCACTGGAGGACTTCTCAACGAAAGATTTCTCCGATATGGTTCCGTTACACGACAGATGTCGCGTCGATCACCCCTCGGTGCGAAGCTCCTGGAAGGGACCCAATCGATGACCTCCCAACCGTCCGCAACACCCGACACCCACTCCCGGCGCTGGCTCCTGCGCCGCGCCGTCATGGCCGCCGGAGGCATCGGCGCCGCCACCGTTCCCGCCGTGTTCATGGCAGGGACCGCCGAGGCTGCCGCCACGGTCGACATGGAACTCGTGCTCGTCGCGGCCATGGTCGACCCGCCGAAGTCCGGCACCGGGACCACGCTCACCGCGGGACCGCACGTCAAGGTCGTCGAGCAGGCCCTCGACGCCAAGAACTTCCTCGCGGCGAGCTCAGTCGACGGCCACTACGGCACCACGACCGTCAGCGCCTACGCCGCGTGGCAGAAGTCGCTGGGGTACAGCGGACTCGACGCCAACGGCATCCCCGGCCCGACCTCGCTCACCCGTCTCGGGTCCGAGACCGGCCTGTACACCGTGACCCGGCAGATCAGCGTCGGATCGAGCACCGACTCGTACGGCGGCCGCCGCGTCAACACCCGCACCAAGAACATGCTCGCCGCCGCGGACGCGAAGCTCTCGTGGAGCATCGTGCTTTCGCAGGGGTCCTACACGACCGGGAACCCGGACTCGGCCGGGACGCACGACGGCGGCGGCGTCGTCGACATCAGCGTCAGCTCGATGTCGACCACGCAGCGCTGGCAGACGGTGAAGGCGCTGCGCGATGTGGGGTTCGCGGCGTGGCTGCGGACGCCTGAGCAGGGGTTCACGTACCACATCCACGCGAATGCGGTGGGCGACACGGACATGTCGAGCCCGGCGCAGCGGCAGGTGCACGACTACTTCTACGGCAAGAACGGCCTCGCGAGCCACGCGGCGGACAACACGCCGGCCGCGTATAAGGGGTCGTTCACGTGGTGGGAGCAGTACAAGCGGAGCCTGTAGACGGCGGCCGCTGATCGCCGATTGAGCCGAGCCGACCGGTCCCAGCCCCCGTGGGCCGGTCGGCTCCTTGCCGCGCGCGGCGGTTGATGGCGTGGATCACCGCAAATCGGCGGAATGGGGGCGGGGTCGTCGCTCGTTGTGACGGGTTATGAGCATCATCGGACTTATCGGCAGCGGCCACATCGGCGGCACCATTGCGCGCCTGGCAGTGGGCGCGGGTCACGAAGTCGTCCTCAGCAACCGGCGCGGGCCCGATTCGCTCGCCGACCTCGTCGCGGAGCTCGGGCCGAAGGCCCGGGCGGCGACGCCGGCCGAGGCGGCCGCTGCAGGGGACCTCGTCGTGGTCACCGTCCCGCTCCACGCGTACAAGAGCGTCCCGGTCGAGGAGCTGCGGGGCAAGGTCGTCATCGACACGAACAACTACTACCCGCAGCGCGACGACACGATCGCCGAGCTCGAGGACGAGTCCACGACCACCAGCGAACTCCTGCAGGCCCACCTCCCGGAGTCGTTCGTCGTCAAGGGATTCAACAACATCTACTTCAAGCACATCGCCGAGCTCGCCCGCCCCCGCGGCGACGGCGGGCGCTCCGTCCTCGCCATCGCCGGCGACAGTGAGGCCGCGAAGCTGGCGGTCACCGACTTCCTCGACTCGATCGGTTGGGACGCTTACGATGTCGGTCCGCTCGCCGAGGGTTGGCGCTTCCAGCGCGACACCCCGGCATACGGCCTCCCGTACCTCTCCGAGAAGCCGCAGAACGGCAGCCTCGACGTGCCCGGCCGCCAGGCCACCGCTGACGACTTCGAGCCGCTGCTCAAGGCCGCCAAGCGATACCGCGACATGTAGCCGGACCGCGCGAGAGCAGGGCCGACGCCTCCTGGCGTCGGCCCTGCCGTGCGCCAGGTGCCGTCAGCGCGACGACAGGTCCGCGACAGGTCGGGACGCGAACATGCTCTGCATGAACACGCAGACCCCGGCCGCGAAGACCGCCGCCCACCCGCACCGCCGCCCGATCCGATTCGTCGAGAAGCTCCTCGCCGACAAGCACTCCATCCCGTTCTCGATCGCCCTCCACCTCGTGCCCGGCGCGCTGATCGTCGCCGTGTACGCCTTCGTCGCCGCGCCGCTGGTGCGCCAGACCCCGTTCCCGCCGTTCCTGTCCTGGGCGATCGCGCTCGCCGTCGTCCTGTTCCCCATGCACTTCGGGATGCTGTGGCTCGGCAAGTACCGCACCGGCAAGTACTCGCTGCGGGGCGCCCTGGGCTACATGGACCGGCCGGTGTCGCGCGGCAAGGTCACCGGCATGATCATCTTCTGTCTCGTGTGGATGTTCGTGGTCTCGCTGGCGCTCATCCCGTACGTGGACACGCCGATCTACAACGCGCTCTTCACCTGGGTGCAGTACGAGGGCGCGGACCCGTCAGGGGTGGGCTACCTCGACGGCTACTCGCAGCGGATGCTGCTGATCACGCTGCTCATCTGCGGGCCCTTCACCGGGTTCACCCTGCCGCTGATCGAGGAGTACTACTTCCGCGGCCTGCTGCTGCCCCGCCTGCCGCAGCTGGGGAACTGGGCGCCGATCTTCAACATGTTCCTGTTCTCGGTCTACCACTTCTGGGCGCCGTGGACGGTCGTCTCCAAGATGATCTTCCTCTTCCCCGGCATCTGGCTGGCCTACAAGAAGCAGGACATCCGCATCTCGATCGGCATGCACCCCGGTGCCGCCGCCCTCTCCACCGTCCTCGGTGTCATCGCCATCTCCCTCGGCTACACCTCCCTGTAGGACCCGCACGGCAAAAGGGCGCCGTCCGCGAGGACGGCGCCTTATTCGTCTCTAGTGGACTGACGTGCTCAGCCCTTGAGGGCCTGGGTCTGGTTCTGGAGGTTCTCCAGCGAGTCCTTGGCGGCCTGCAGCATTCCTTGGACCTGCTCGAGGCCCTCCTTGATCGCCTGGGCCTGGCCGACCTTGTCCTCGACGCCGAGGACCTGGAACTGCCCGATCAGCTCTTCGCCCGTCGCCTTGGCCGCTTCGATGGCGGCGCGGGCCTGTTCGACACCTTCGCCGCCCGCCGCGATCGCGCTTGAGAACTCGTCGATATTCGCCATAGCCGAGGCCTTCCTGGTTTCCTGACTGCGCTTCCCGAACCGCGCTCCGCGCGACACGACCGCAGCTCACCTTACCGGAACCGGCGGTCCGCCACATCCCGCAGCATTGCGGCGACGCCGCACTGGCCATGCCTCGCAACAGGTGCCAAGTCATCCGACAGCACGGCCCCGACCCTCGAGCGTAAGCGGTGCACGCCGAGGACGAGCGCACGACCCAAGCTATCGGCAACCACACCCGCAAAAGTTATCCACAAGCACCTGACCTGCGACTACCCCGAGTTATCCACAGGCAGGAAAGTTCTTGTTGCCTTGCAGTCACCATGCGTGAAGTATTGAGTAGCAAAAACACCTCAAACGGATCAGCTTGAATCGGGTTCTCGTAGGAGGCGGCAAGTGGGACGATCGGAGCCGCCAGCAAAGGCCGCGGGCGGGTGCACCCGCCCGCCCGCGGCGCCTACGAGAACCGCTGGGTCCGTGCCTGACTGAGGCAGTCGGGCGCGGACCCGGAATCCCCGCGCGGGGGACGCGGGTGGGCCTGTCGCGACAGGCCCACCCGCGAAATACTCGGCAGCGCAACGCAAGGGCCGCAACCTCGCGGGGCGCGGTACGGGCTCCAATAACGCCGCTGCCCGCGGTGTGGCCCTGGCAAGACGCTGCTCGCGGTACGGGCCGCAATAACGCGCTGCTGGCGGCCCTCGAATCGCTTTCGGCTGCGGCGGTGAGCAGTTCGTCGATGAGATGCCGGGCGTATCGGGGGCACTCGTTTCCGGGCTCCCAAGTGCAGGCGATGGTCATCGCGGCGACTCTCCCGGTGGCGAGCACGCCCAAGGCGGCCTCCCGCAGCTGCTCGATGCTCGGGCCGGGCGAGAACGGGTAGCGAAGGCCGGGAAGGGAGTCGGCGTCGATGACGTCCAGGTCGAGGTGCAGGTAGATCGGGCCTTCGGGGGTGCTTGTCGCGGCTTCGACGGGGATGCGGCTGACGGGGCTGTCGGCCAGATATTCGCGTTCGGGTCCGTCGAGGTCGCGGGCGTCGACCAGGGTGATGCGGTGGGGCGGGACGGGGGTGAGTCCGGTGGTCTCGGCGACCGTGGGGTCGCCGTCGCCGATGAGCATGCGCAGGACCATGCCGCCGGGGTAGGCGGAGGCGCTGCTCTCGGGTGTGTGGAGGTCGCCGTGGGCGTCGAACCACATGATCGAGGGTTCGATGCCCTGGCGCTGGAGGCCGCTGACGACGCCGAGGGCCACGGTGCAGTCGCCGGTCACGACGACGGGGTGCGGGGCGGTGGCGACGGCGTCGCCGACGAGGTCGTAGAGGCCCGCTACGCGGGACCAGAATGTCTCCCCATGCAGCTCTTTGGAGACGACGCGGTCGGCGGTGACGGGGAACTCGCTGTCGGGCAGACGTTCGTCGAGGTGGTACGGCACCAGGAGCACGGTCATCGAGAGCCTCCGAATCGGGTCGCGGGGTTCAGCGTGGTCTGGCCCATTATTGCCGGAAAACCGGTGGATCGGTCAAGACCGTTGTGATGCCGCCGTGGCGGACGCCACCGGTTCCCGGGCTGGGCGGGTTCGGTCGGCGGCGCTGGTCAGCAGTGCCAGGAGCCCGAGGGCGCCGATGACGGCGACGCCGGCGATGACGGCGCGCATGCCCGCGAGCGAGTATCCGGCCAGACCCCACGCGAGGGTCGCGAGGGAGGGGGCCATGCCGATGGCGCTGTGGCGGAAGAGGCTGATCGCGCCCGAGGCGGTCGAGGCGAGGTGCGGGGGGATCGCGGCGAGGGTCATCGCGGTCTGGGAGCTCGCGTAGAGGCCGACGCCGACGCCCACCAGGGCGATGCGCCAGAGCAGGTCGATGATCGTCCATTCGGGAGAGAGGAACGCGATCGCCGCCGCGCCGCCGGTCATCGCGGCCATGCCGAGGGCCGCCGTGGGGCGGGTGCCCCAGGCGTCGGCGAGCCAGCCGGCGGCGAGGCTGGTCGCGGCCATGGTGGCGGCGAGGACCATGCCGGGCAGGCCGATCACGGACTCGGCGACGCGCAGCTCGCCGGAGAGGAAGAACGGGATCATGAGCATGATGACGAGCTGCACCGACATCT
This sequence comes from Glycomyces niveus, assembly GCF_017592475.1. Classification (GTDB taxonomy): domain Bacteria; phylum Actinomycetota; class Actinomycetes; order Mycobacteriales; family Micromonosporaceae; genus Glycomyces; species Glycomyces niveus. The sequence goes on from NZ_JAGFNP010000013.1 coordinate 129,575, forward strand.
GCGCCGCGAGTGAGAGCAGTGCGCCCCTGGCTCGGGGGACGTTGAAGATGCCGCGCACGTCGCGGCCGGGCGCGGTTCGCAGCCACGCTACGACTGGCGGCACCGCGATCGGCAGGAGCAGCAGCCAGATCGGGCCGAGCTCCACCGTGAGGGTGAGTGCGGTGAGCGTCGCGGCGGCGGCCGTGAGCAGGTACGCGGCTTGGACGAGCGTGGCCCGGTCGGGCGCGCGGAGCGGTTCGGTGCGGGGGCGGCGCAGCACGATCGCGAGGATCGCGGCGGCGACGGGGAGGTTGAGGAGGAAGGCGGCGCGCCAACCGAACTCGTCGGCGAGCAGTCCGGCGAGGACCGGCCCGGCGATGCCGCCGACCGGGCCGATCGCGAAGACCAGGCCCATCGCGCGTCCGCGCAGCGCCGGCGCGACCGCTTCGGCGGCGACGAGCGGGAGCAGCACATACGTGACGGCCGCGAAGCAGCCCTGGAGGAAGCGGGCCGCGATGAGCCAGCCGATGCCGTGTGCGAGCGCGACGAGCACGCCGACCCCGGCGAACCCGCCGACCGAGAGCAGCAGGGCGGGCCGGCGGCCGACCTGGGCGAGCCAGGTCCCGGCCGGGACGACGGCGGCGATCGCGGGGAGGGTGAAGCCGAGGACCGCCCATTGGGCGGCGGCGGGCGAGATCGCGAAGTCTTCGGTGATCGCGGGGATGACGGTGGCGACGGTGAAGACGTCGATGTTGATCATGAAGAGGATCAGCCCGGCGGCTACGACCATCGACCAGTGGTTGGATCCGTTTGGTTGGGCTGCAACGGGAGACGGTGGCGGAGGTGCTGGTGTCATCGACATGGCTCCTTCCGGAACTTCACGGGGTGTGAAGCTAGTAAACTACACGCCATGGGAAGTTGCAATGGCGTGAAACCGGCGTCACCATGAGCCCCGCCGAACCGCAGAACGCGCGCGGCCGCCGCACCCGCGCCGCGCTGCTGCGCGCCATCTCGGAGATCGTCGAGTCCCAGGGCTTCGGCGCCCTCACCATGAACGCCGTCGCCGACAAGGCCGGCGTCTCCCGCCGCGCCGTCTACCTGCACTTCCGGTCCCGCGCCGAGCTGATCCCGGCCCTGCACTTCTACGTGGTCGAAGAACTCGGCCTCACCGAATCCATTGCGCGCGTGTGGGAGCACGACACCCCGGAGGCCGTGCTCGACGAATGGGCCGCGCACCTCGTCCGCGTCAACCTGCGCGCCATCGGCGTCGACCGCGCCGTGCGCTACACGCGGCACACCGACCCCGACGTCGAGGCGTACCGCAGGGGCGTCGCCGAGCGGCAGCGCCGCTACTGCCGCATGGTGATCGAACGGGTCGAGGACGCCGGGAGGCTGGCTCCGCAATGGACCGTGGAGGACGCGGTCGACATGCTGTGGTCGCTCATCTCGACCGACATGCTGGAGGCGCTGGCCGACGAGTGCGGTTGGGAGACGGTCAAATTGGCGCAGCGGTTGGGGTTGCTGCTGCGGCGGACGTTCCTGGCCGATTGAGGGGCACGGCGAAGGGGCCGGAGCATCGGCTCCGGCCCCTTCGCTCCTCGTCCCTGAAGCGTTAGCCCAGGAAAGCGGTGTTCAGCAGCAGGTTCGGGCTGCCGTTGGGGTCGGCGACGGCGTCCGGGACGGCGCCTTCGGTGAGGGCGGTCGCGACCTCGTCGGGGGTCGCGCCCGGGTTGGCCTCGAGGAAGAGCGCGGCGACGCCCGCGACGTGCGGCGTGGCCATCGAGGTGCCGGAGATGGTGTTCTCGGCGTCGGTGCCGTCGATCCAGGCGGAGGTGATGCCCACGCCGGGGGCGAGGAGGTCGACGCATTCGCCGTAGTTGGTGAAGGAGGCCGCGGCGTCGTCTTCATCGGTGGCGCCCACAGTGATCGCGCTCGCCTCGGAGCCGGGGGAGACGTTGCAGGCGTCCTGGCCCTCGTTGCCGGCGGCGATCGCGAAGGTCACGCCGGACTCGACGGCGGCGGCGATGGCGTCGTTGAGCGCCTGGCTGAAGGACCCGCCGAGGCTCATGTTGGCGACGGCGGACTCGCCGGCGTTGGCGGCGACCCAGTCGATGCCGCCGATGATGGCGGCGTAGGAGCCGGAGCCTTGGCAGTCGAGGACGCGGACGGGGCGGATCGTGGCGTCCTTGGCGACGCCGTAGGTCGTGCCCGCGATGGTGCCGGCGACGTGGGTGCCGTGTCCGTGGCAGTCGGCCGGGTCGGCGTCGTCGTCGATGAAGTCGTAGCCTTCGCCGATGCGGCCCTCGAACTCCTGGTGCTCGAGGTTGACGCCGGTGTCGAGGACGAACGCCTCGACGCCCGTGCCGGACTGCGTGTACTCGTACTGCTGGTCGAGCGGGAGGGCATCCTGGTCGACGCGGTCGAGGCCCCATGAGGGCGGGTCGGCCTGGACTTCGGAGGCGTGGGCCATCTGGTTCTGCTCGACGTAGGCGACGGCGTCGTCGGCGGCGAGTTCGACGGCTTCGGCTTCGCTCATCTCGGCGACGTAGCCGTCGACGAGGCCGAGGGTGTCTTCGACGTCGACGCTGACGCCGAGGTCGTCGGCGAGGGCGTTGAGGCCGCCGGTGGCGTCCGCCGCCTTATCGTCGAGGACGACGATGTACTCGCCGGCGATGGCGTCGGGGGAGTCGGCGCCGATGATGAGGTCACTGGCGTCCGGTGCCGGGGACTCTGCTGCGTTGGCGAAGGCCGAGGCCGCGACGAGCGAGCCTCCGGCCGCGGCCGCCGCGATGCCGATCGCGGTGGCGGTTCGGATGCGCCGTTTCGTTCCTGCCATAGGAACTCCTTCGGTTGTGCGGGGCGTCCGCCTGCTTGGGGGCGGCCGTCCCCGGGGGGAGGGTGGTGTGGACCGGCGGGCGCGGACCGGGCGGGGGCCCGGTCCGCTTCACCCGTCCGGGCCCAGCGGCTCTGCGACGGGCCGTCAGGCCCTGGCAGTGAGCCTAAGGGCTAGAACAAACTGTGTAAACCCCCCGAATCACATCAAGAGATCAGTGAATGAGCAAATCCAGCGTTTGGTCTAAAAGGGATAAACAGAACGAGGCCTTGCGCTCACTGAGCGCAAGGCCTCGCGGGTGCTGCGGTTTACAGGGTGTACAGCAGCCGGTTCGGGCTGCCGGTGCCCGCGCCGGTCACCAGGCCGGTGGTGGCGTTGCCGGTCACCCAGCTCGCGACCGCGGAGGTCGACGCGCCCGGGTTGGCCTGCAGGTAGAGCGCGACGGCGCCCGCGACGTGCGGGGTGGCCATCGAGGTGCCCGAGATGGTGTTGGTCGACGTGTTGCTGGTGCGCCACGCCGAGGTGATGCTCGAGCCCGGCGCGAACACGTCGAGGCAGGAGCCGTAGTTGGAGTAGCTGGCGCGCGCGTCGCTGGAGGTCGTCGCGCCCACGGTGATCGCCGACGGCGTGGAGGCCGGGGAGACGTTGCAGGCGTTCTGGTTCTCGTTGCCCGCCGCCACGGCGAAGGTGACGCCGGAGGAGACCGCGGCCGCCACGGCGTTGTTGATCGCCGAGGAGTAGCCGCCGCCGAGGCTCATGTTCGCCACGGCCGGCTTGATCGCGTTGGCCGCGACCCAGTTGATGCCGTTGACGACGCCCGCGGTGGTCCCCGAGCCGGAGTTGTTCAGCACGCGCACGCCGTGGAGCGTGACGCCCTTGGCCACGCCGTAGACGGTGCCGCCGATGGTGCCGGCGACGTGGGTGCCGTGGCCGTTGCCGTCCTGCGGCGTCGAGTCGTTGGAGACGAAGTCGTAGCCGTTGCCCACGCGCCCGGTGAACTCGGTGTGCGTCGAGTTGAGGCCGGTGTCGATGATGTAGGCGTGCACGCCCGCGCCGGTGTAGTTGTATGTGTAGGTGCCCGAGAGCGGGCGGTTGCGCTGGTCGATGCGGTCGAGGCCCCAGGTCGCGTTCGACTGGGTGGCGCTGAGGGAGACGACGGCGTTCTGCTCGACGAACGCGACGCCGTCCTCCGCGGCGAGCTCCTTGGCCTCGGCTTCGCTGGCCTCCATGAGGAAGCCGTCGATCTGGTCGAAGGTCTCGACGACCTCCTCGCCCTCGATGCTCTTGACGGCGGTCGAGACCGAGGTGCCGTCCTCGAGGACGACGATGTACTCGCCCGCGATGGCGCCGGCGGCGTCTTCGCCGACGATGGCGCCGACCGCCGGTTTCGCCTCGGCGGCGGTGGCGGTGAACGCGAGTGCGGTGAAGGCGGCGACGCCGATGACGGCCGCCGCGGATCGCTGCTTGTGCTGCATGGACATGGGGTCCCTTCGGGTGGTCCGGGCCGGTCCAGGGCCCGGACGGGATGCGGAGGTGTGGAAATCGAAAACGGACGGGGATCGGATCGGCTCGCGCCGACGTCTACTAGGGGGTGCGGGTCCGCGGTGCGGGACCTGGCGCGGCGCTCGCGGCGGGCGACGGCTCCAGGTCGCTGCCGGTGCGCCGCGGTCGACGGGGAGGGCCCGCCCGCGGTCGCCCGCTATTCAGTTGTGCGGGGGAGTCACAGCTCGAGGGTCCAGGAGTTCAGCGTCCCCGAGTCCCCGGAGTACGCGTCCACGATGCGCAGGGTCCAAGTGCCCGTGGCGGTCTCGCTGGAGAGGTTGACCGGGTAGGTGGCGACGACGTTGTCCGCCGAGTCGCCGCTCGAGGAGGTCTTGAGCGTGTAGCTCGTGCCGTCGGGGGCGATCAGGTAGATCGCGAGGTCCCCGCGCCAGGTGTGGGTGATGTTGACGGCCACGCTGCTGTTGCTGCGGGCGTTGCCGTCGCAGGTGAGCGCCAGGGTCGAGTTGACGGTGGCCCGGTCGGGGAGCGCGGTGGCGGTCGACTTGGTGGCCTTGCAGTCGCTCGGGTCGGGGTCGGTGCCGCCGCCGGTCCCGGTGTAGAGCAGCAGGTTCGGGCTGCCCTGGACGTCGGCGACCTTGCCGGTGGAGGCGTTGCCGGTCACCCAGCCCGCGACGGCGTCAGTGGTTGCGGACGGGTTGAGGCCCAGATAGACCGCGGCGGCGCCGGCCACGTGCGGGGAGGCCATCGAGGTACCGGAGATGGTGTTGGTGGCGCTGTTGGAGGTGTGCCACGCGGAGGTGATGCCCACGCCCGGCGCGAACACGTCCACACAGGACCCGAAGTTGGAGAAGTAGGCCCGGGTGTCGGTGTTGTCGCTGGCGGCCACGGTGATTGCCGCCGGGGCCGAGGCCGGGGAGACGTTGCACGCGTCCTGGTCCTCGTTGCCCGCCGCGACCGCGAAGGTCACGCCGGAGTTGACCGCCGAGGTGACGGCGTTGTTGAGGGCCGAGGAGTAGCCGCCGCCGAGGCTCATGTTCGCCACGGCCGGCTTGATCGCGTTCGTGGCCACCCAGTTGATGCCGTTGACGACGCCCGCGGTGGTGCCCGAGCCGGCGTTGTCGAGGACGCGGACGCCGTGCAGCGTCACGTTCTTCGCGACGCCGTACGTGGTGCCGCCGACGGTGCCCGCGACGTGGGTGCCGTGCCCGTTGCCGTCCTGCGGGGTCGAGTCGTTCTGGATGAAGTCGTAGCCGTTGCCCACGCGCCCGGTGAACTCCGAGTGGGCCGCGTTGATGCCGGTGTCCACGATGTACGCGTGCACGCCCGAACCGGTGCCGAGGTATTCGTAGCTGTTGCTCAGCGGCAGGTTCACCTGGTCGATGCGGTCGAGGCCCCACGTGGCCGGGGACTGCACGGCGTCGATGGAGACGACCGCGTTCTGCTCGACGAACGCCACGCCGTCGGCGGCGGCGAGCTCCTTCGCCTCGGATTCACTGGCCTCCATGAGGAACGCGTCGACCTGGTCGAAGGTCTCGACGACCTCCTCGCCCTCGATGCTCTTCACGGCGGTGGAGACGGACGTGCCGTCCTCGAGGACGACGATGTACTCGCCGTCGATGGCGGCCGGGGCGTCGGCGCCGAAGATCGTGCCGACCGGTTCGGCCTGCGCGGCGAGGCCGCCGACGGCGACCGAGCCGAGCGCCGCGGCGCCCGCCAGGGACGCGACCGCGATGCGGCGCAGGGTCCTGCTTCGAACAAGGGTGTGCGAGACGGTCATAGGGGGGTACTCCCTCTCGGTTCAGACGGGTTGGTGCGCAAGGGATCGATGGGGGCGCACCGCCCGTAGGGCGCGGTTCGGTGGAACCGGTCCTTTCGGGCTTTCAAACCGAGGTTAGGGAAATCACAATGAATTGTGAAGACCCTGGAAGAGCCCCATAAATCAGTGAATGAAGACTCGGTTACCAACCGGTATGGGAGCGTTCGGAACCGCTAGAATATTCGGCTCCGTTATGACTCCGTTGCCAAAACTGCTATGAACCGGAGCGCGGCCGCGCCGCCAGCGGCGCGGCCTATCGGCAAGCGGTGCAGGGCATTCGCCCTACTCCGCGAGCTCCATCCAGCGCTCCTCGATCTCGTCGCGCTCCGTTTCGAAAGCCGTGACCTGGTCCTGCAGTTCGCCCAGCTTCGCCGGGTCCGTCGCGTGCTCGGCCATGTCCGCGTACAGGCCCGCGATCTTCTCCTCGACCTTCGCCAGGCGCCGCTCGAGCTTCGACAGCTCCTTCTGCGTCGCCCGGTCGTCCGCCGCCGACGACTTCGGAGCGGCTGCGGTCGTGCTCTTCGCCTGCGGCGCAGCGGACTTGTCCGCCCGGCGCTCCAGGTACTCCTCGATCCCGCGCGGCAGGTGCCGCAGCCGGCGGTCGCCCAGCAGCGCCCACTGCTCGTCGGCGACCCGCTCGGTGAAGTACCGGTCGTGGCTCACCACGACCATCGTGCCCGCCCAGTCGTCGAGCAGGTCCTCCAGCTGCGTCAGCGTCTCGATGTCGAGGTCGTTCGTGGGCTCGTCGAGGAACAGCACGTTCGGCTCGGCCATGAGCAGCCGCGCGAGCTGCAGGCGGCGGCGCTGCCCGCCCGAGAGGTCGCGCACGAAGGTGCGCTGGCGGCCGCCGACGAAACCGAGGCGCTCGCCGAGCTGCCCGGCCGACATCTCCTTCTTGCCCAGCTGGACCCGCTTGGCGACGTTCTCGATCGCCTCGAGCACCCGCCAGGACCCGTCGAGGTCCTCCATGTGCTGGGTGAGCCACGCGAGCTTCACGGTGCGGCCGACCTTGACGCGGCCCGCCGCGGGCTGCTCGTCGTGCAACGCGTTCGCGAGGGTGCGCAGCAGCGAGGTCTTGCCCGCGCCGTTGACGCCGAGCAGGCCGATCCGTTTGCCCGGGCCCAGGATCCAGTCGAGGCCTTCGAGGAGGACCTGGTCGCCGGCCTTGACGGTGACGTTCTCCGCCTCGAACACGGTCTTGCCGAGGCGGCCGGTCGCGAAGCTCACCAGTTCGGCGGTGTCGCGCGGCGGCGGCTCGTTCGCGATGAGCTCGTTCGCGGCGTCGACGCGGAACTTCGCCTTCCCGGTGCGCGCCTTGGCGCCCCGGCGCAGCCACGCGAGCTCCTTGCGCATGAGGTTCTGGCGCTTCTCCTCGGCGACGTTCGCCTGGCGCTCGCGCTCGGCGCGGGCGAGGACGTAGGCGGAGTAGCCGCCGTCGTATTCGAAGACGTTGCCGCGCTGCACGTCCCAGATGCGGTCGCAGATCTCGTCGAGGAACCACCGGTCGTGGGTGACGGTGATGATCGCCGCGCGCGTGGCGTTGAGGTAGGCGGCGAGCCAGGCGATGCCCTCGATGTCGAGGTGGTTGGTGGGCTCGTCGAGGAGGAGCAGGTCGGCGTCGGCGGAGAGGACGCGGGCGAGGTCGACGCGGCGGCGCTCGCCGCCGGAGAGCACGCCGATCGGCGAGTCGAGGCCTTCGGGGAGGACGGGCGCGTCGAGGCCGCCGAAGAGGCCGGTGAGAATCTCGCGGACGCGCGGGTCGGAGGCCCATTCGTGGGCGTCGGCGTTGCCGAACAGCTCGTCGCGGGCGGTGGCGTCGTCGCGGAGCGTGTCGGTCTGGCCGAGCACGGCGATGCGGGTGCCGCCGGTGTGCACGACCCGGCCCGAGTCGGGCTCGTCCGTGCGGGCGATGAGTTTGAGCAGCGTCGACTTCCCGTCGCCGTTGCGGCCGACGACGCCGACGCGCTGACCTGCGGCGATGCCGAGGGAGACCGCGTCGAGGACCACCTGGTCGGGGTAGGCCTTGGAGACGGTTTCGAGGTTGACGAGATTGGGCGCTGACACGAGTGACAAGCCTACCTGCGGTCGCGCGGCGGTGCCGAAGCGCTTGCCCGGGCTGTGGACCGGGGATTGCGAGCGCTTGCTGCATCCGCTATGGTGTCGTGAAACAGTCATCATGACGTCATGAATGGATTCATATGACACCCCCGAATGCCACCGACCGGCGGTTCGAGACCGGGCGGGCCGTGCTCGCCGTCGCCCGGCTCCTGCCGCAGATCAGCCGCCCGCGCACCGCCCTCTTCATCGCCACCACCGTGCTCGTGGCGGCCCTGCCGCTCGCGATGACCGTCGCCACCGGCCTCCTCATCGGCGCCGTCCCGGCCGCCGCCGAGGCCGGGCCCGGCTCGCCCGAAGCCCGCGACGCCTACCTCCTGCTCGCCGCCGGCGTCACCGCCCTGCTGCTCGGCCGGCTCGTCGACAACGTCCACCGCGCCAACGCCGTCAACCTCGGCCGCGAACTCGAACTGCTCCTGCAGGACCGGCTCGTCGCCGCCGTCGCCCGCCCCGCCGGGATCGCGCACCTCGAGGACGACGGCGTGCTCGCGCTCCTGCGCATCGCCCGCCAGCTCGGCGCCGACTTCATCCGCCCCGAGCGCGCCGTCCGCGGCCTCGCCGCCATCGCGCCCGAGTTCCTCGCCGCCGCCGGCGCCTCGATCGTCTTGTGCACCTTCAACCTCTGGATCGGCCTCGCCTGGCTCGTCGCCTGGCCCGCGATCTTCCTCGCCATGCAGCGCGAGTACACGCGCGTCGGCCTGACCGCGTACATGCGCTCCACCGAGATGCGCGAGAGCGAGTACGTGCGCGACCTCGCCATGGACGCCCGGCCCGCCAAGGAGATCCGCGTCTGGGGCCTCATGGGCTGGCTCCTCGACCGCTACGACCGCCAGTGGGCCGACCGCCTGGACCACTCGAACCGGTTCCAGCGCATGCGCGTCCGCACCGCCGTCGGCGTCATCGGCGCCCTCGGCGCGCTCACCGCCGCCACCGGACTGCTCCTGGCGCAGGCCGGGCTCTCCGGGGCCGTCGGGTTCGCCGCGCTCTCGGTGTACCTGGTCGCGATGACCGGCATGTTCAAATTCACCGCGTTCGACGACGTGGCCGCGTTCCTCGCGCTCGGCTCGCTCCCGGTGCCGAAGGTCCTCGCCCTCGAATCCGAGCTCGCCGCCGACGAACGCCCCGTCACCACCGAGCTCCCGGCCGAAGCCCCGGCCCGGTCGGTGCGGTTCGAGCAGGTCGCCTTCGCCTACCCCGGCGCCTCGCGGCCCGTCATCGAAGGGCTCGACCTCGAGATCGAGGCCGGCACTTCCCTTGCGGTCGTGGGACACAACGGCGCGGGCAAGACCAGCCTCGTCAAACTCCTCGCCGGCCTCTACGAGCCCACCGGGGGGCGCATCACCGTGGACGGCACCGACCTCGCCGGGGTCGACCCGGCGGCCTGGCGCACCCGCCTCTCGGCCCTCTTCCAGGACTTCACCCGCTACCAGCTGACGGTGCGCGACAACATCGCCCTCGGCGCCCCGCACCTCGCGGGCGACACCGACCGGATCTGGAAGGCCTGCGAGCCCATGGGCATCCGCGCCCTCATCGACTCGCTCCCCAATGGACTCGACACGGTCCTGTCGAGCGAGTACGAGGGCGGCACCGACCTCTCCGGCGGCCAGTGGCAGCGGATCGCCCTGGCCCGCGCGCTCTTCGCCGTCCAGGCCGGCGCGAAGATCCTCATCCTCGACGAGCCCGCCGCCGCCCTCGACGTGCGCGCCGAAGCCGAGCTCTACGAGCAGTTCCTCGACATCACCGCCGGTCTCACGACCATCGTCATCTCGCACCGCTTCTCCACGGTGCGCCGCGCCGACCGCATCGTCGTCCTCGACGGCGGCCGCGTCGTCGAAGACGGCTCCCACGACGAGCTGATGGCCCTCGGCGCACGCTACGCCGAAGCTTTCACCCTCCAAGCCAACCGCCTCGCCCGCACCCCCCACGCCTAGGAGACTCCATGAAGGACACGATCGCGACCCGCCTGCGCGGCCTCGGCAGCGGCCTCGCCGTCGGCTGGCGCTCCCACCCGCGCGCCGTCAACACCCTCATCGGCCTCGGCATGCTCCAGGCCGCCCTCATGCCGCTCCTCGTCTACCTCTCCAAGGTCGTCATCGACGCCGTCCAGCACGGCCACGAGCAGCAGGCCTGGCTCGCCGCGGCCGGACTCGCGGTCGGCATCGCCCTGGTCTGGACGATCGTCTTCGTCTACGTCAAGTTCGTCTTCATCGTCCTCGACCACACCAACCGCGCCGCCGACCGCGAACTCATGGTCCTCATGGGCACCCCGCCCGGCCTCGACCACCACGAGCGGCCCGACTACCTCGACGAGGTGCAGCACATCCGCGAGGACCGGGGGCTCCTCTCAGGCGGCGTCAACCAACTGGCGCAATGGATCCGCGCGGTGATCACGATCCTCGTCGGCGGCGCGCTGCTCTTCCAGGTCCACCCGCTGCTGCTCGTCTTCCCGCTCTTCGCCCTGGTGGCCATGGCGATCTCGCACAAGGCCGGGATGATCGAGGACAAGGTCCACGCCGCCACGAGCGAACCCGAACGCAAGCGCCGCCACCTCTTCGAGGTCGCGACCCTCGCCGAGTCCGGCAAGGAACTGCGCATCTTCGGCGCCGCCGCGGCCGTCGCCGAACGCCACCACGAGACCGGCGCCGCCGTCGTGGCCGAACGCAACCGGGGCCAGTGGCAGGGCGCCCGCCTCGCCACCGGCGAAGGCCTCCTCTCCGCGGCCGGCATGGCCTCCGGGATCGGCATCGTCCTCTACCTCGCGATCCGCGGCCAGGCCACCGCCGGCGACGTCGTGCTGCTGGTCGGCCTCATCGGCATGGTCGCCGGGGCCGCCGCGAACGTCGCGTTCCAGTCGATGTTCCTCGCGCGCTTGGCCAAACTCGGCGAACGCGTCACCTGGCTGCGCGACTACGCCGCGAAGACCGGCGGCCCGACGGAACCGGCCGAGGTCCCCGCCCGCCTCACTGCCGGCATCACCCTCGAAGGCGTCACCTTCGCCTACCCCGAGTCGAAGCGGACGTCCCTCGACGACGTCCAGCTCCATCTCCCGGCCGGCAAGGTTGTCGCCCTCGTCGGCGAGAACGGCGCGGGCAAGACCACTCTCGTCAAACTTCTGTCCGGTTTCTACCAGCCGACCGCCGGTCGCATCAAAGTCGACGACTGCGAACTGACCGATTTCGCCGTCGACGCTTGGCGCGAACGCATTGGCGCGACCTTCCAGGACTTCACCCGCTTCGAGTTCACCGCCCGCGAGACCATCGGCATCGGCGACCTCAAGGGCGGCTTCGACGACGCCTCCGTGCGCGCCGCCATGACCCGCGCCGGCGCCGAAGACGTAATCGACGACCTCCCAGGCGGCCTCGACACCCGCCTCGGCGTGCGCTGGGACGACGGCACCGACCTCTCCGGCGGCCAATGGCAGAAGCTCGCCATCGGCCGCGGCCGCATGCGCACCGACCCGCTCCTCGTCCTCTTCGACGAACCCACCGCCGCCCTCGACCCCCAGACCGAGCACGCCCTCTTCGAACGCTTCGCCGAGGAAGTCCACGCCGGCCGCCAGCGCGGCACCGTGACCGTCCTTGTCTCCCACCGCTTTTCGACGGTGTCGATGGCGGACCTCATCATCGTCCTGGAGGAGGGCCGCGTCGCCGAATCCGGCACCCACGACGAACTCATGGCCAAGAACGGCGCCTACGCCGAGCTGTACTCCCTGCAGAGCTCCGCCTACCGATAGGATGCGAGGCGCCCTGGCCGCGAGGCCAGGGCGTTCCTCTGCCTCATTCGAAAGCCCCTCAATGGATCACGACCCTGACGCCGAAGCGCGCCATGACCCGGTCATCTATGTCGAGCCCGCGCCGTTCGAGCCCGGGGTGGGCGAGAGCCTGGAGGACAGGGCGCGCGCTCGCGACACTGCCCTCATTGCGCCCGCCCCTGCTCTCCGGTGTCCGCATCGGGTGAACTGGTGGGATTTGAAGACTGCCAACCGGATCGCGTTCGTGCTCGTGGTGCTGCCGATCTGGGCGGCGGCGGTGATGGCCATGGCCGGCCTGCCGTTCGGGATCGCGCTGAGCCTGCTGGGCTGGCTCCAGGAGGACCTGCTCGGGTTCTTGATCGGCGTGGCCCTCTTGGCCATCGGCGGGCTGCTGCTTTCCGGTGTGGTGGTGTGCCATCGGGTCTGGCGTCGTCTGCACCGGCCCGGCCTCCTCGTCTGCGCGCTCAACACGTTCGCGCCGCCGCTGGTGCTGGCGTTCGTGGGGTACATGGTCCTGGAGGGGGCGTGGCCGTGGCTGGTGCTGTTCGTGGTGCCGCCGGTCGCGCCGATGATCGTGCTCTGGTGGTTCCGCTCGGTGCTGTATTCGGGTGCGACCTGCGTGGGTCATCAGTGGCTGCCGCCGAGGATCGCGGGGATGCTCAGAGGCTGACGCGCATGGTCGACGGTTTCACTCGGTCGATGCGGCGGGTTGCCCTGTCCGCCTGACGCGATGATGGTCGGGGGCCAGTGCTGCCGAGGCCTTGTCGAAGGCCGGGGGATGCGCCCAGGCGGTGATGGATCCGAAGGACACCTCCATCGCCTCGGGATTCAGTCCGAAGAAGGCGATGTCCGAGCCGGTGAACGAGCCGCGGTCGAACACCAGGTTGGCGCGGTTGACGAACCGGCAGCTGTCGAAGCGGACTTTCCCTCCGGAGAACACGGATGCGGCGAACGAGATGCGCCGGTGGTGGAACCTGGTGCGGTTGAAGTTCAGGAAGCCCGCCGCGACGGTCAGTTCGCTGAAGTCGGCTTCGCTGTCGAATTCGGCGGCGTCGAAGAGGACGCGGCCGCCGGAGTAGTGCGAGCGTTTGAAGCTGACGGGGCCGTGGAAGACGGCTCCGACGAAACCGACTGAGCCGCGCGGGAAACGCGTGTACTCGAAGGAGGCCGTCCCGAGGAACAGTGTCCCGTCGAAGTTCCCCTCGTCGATGGTCGCTCCGGTGAAGTCGAATGCGCATTCGTGCCAGGTCCGGCCGGGGATCGGCTTGAGTCGGAGCCGTTCAGTGATGACCGCGAGGACGGTTTTGCGGACGAGCCGTTCTTCCAGGACCGTCCGGAACTCCTCCATCCCGGTGGCCTCGCGTTCAGCGCGCGGTGGAGGGGATTCGTACGGCATGCGCATGTACGCGCAGAGGACGTTGACGCAGGTCTGCCGTCCGGCTTCCCATTCGTCGGCGAGGGCGGCCATCGCGTAGACCCCGGCGAGCCGGTTGGCGGCGCGCTCCGATGCGAGCTGGTCGGCCGCGGCGGCGAAGCGCTCGTTGAAGAGCTTGGCCCGTTCGCCTTCGGCCTCGGCCTCGTTGAGGCGCTGCTTCCGGTAGGCGACGGTCAAGGCGATCACGCCGCCGATCCCGGCCACCGCATAGAAGGCGAGTCGGATGACCTCGAGGATGATCTGGTCGGTCGGCGCGCCGCTCAGCGGCGAGGTCCGGTCGCTGGTGAGCAGCCACAGCAGGCCCGCCAGTACCGCCAATGCGGCGGCGACCATGAGCAGGACATGCGCCGCCAGCGGCAGTTGCCTGCGGGAGCGGGGGCGAGCACGATCAGGGGTCACTGTCTGGTTGTACCAGAGTTTCGGCGGTGGCGAGTGCTGCGCAGACGGCGAAGGGCCGCAGGCGAACCCGCCTGCGGCCCCTGAACTGCTGTTGCTATGCGCGGTTGTAGGCGCTCGCGACCGCTCGCATCGTGGCCAGGACGATGTTCGGGTGCACGCCTGCGCCCCAGACGGTCCGGCCGTCGATGGCGCACTCCACATACGACGCGGCCTGGGCGTGCTGGCCGGCTGACAGGGCGTGTTCGGCGTAGTCCAGGACCTCGACGTTGACGCCGACCGCGGACAGGGCGTCGGTGAAGGCGGAGAGCGGGCCGTTGCCGGTGCCGGAGATCTTCTGCTCGACGCCGTTCAGGACGATGTGGGCGTCCAGGGTCAGCGTCTCTCCGGTGTAGACGGTGGTGTGGTCCTCGACGACCAGGCGCGGCGTGGGCTGGTACTCGGGGTGGTACTCGCGGCGGAAGATCTCGTGGATCTGCTGCGTCGAGACCTCCTTGCCGGAGGCGTCGGTGTGGCGCTGGATGGCGCCGCTGAACTCGATCTGCATGCGGCGCGGCAGGTCGAAGCCGTACTCGCTCTGCATGACGTAGGCGACGCCGCCCTTGCCGGACTGGGAGTTGACGCGGATGACGGCCTCGTAGTTGCGGCCGACGTCCTTGGGGTCGATGGGCAGGTACGGTACGCCCCAAGTGAACTCGTCGACGGGGACGCCCGCGGCGGCCGCGTCGGCCTCCAGGTGGGCGAAGCCCTTCTTGATGGCGTCCTGGTGCGAGCCGGAGAACGCCGTGTAGACCAGGTCGCCGGCGTACGGGTGCCGCTCGGGCACGGGCAGCTGGTTGCAGTACTCGACGGCGCGCTTGATCTCGTCGATGTTGGAGAAGTCGATGCCCGGGTCGACGCCCTGGCTGAACAGGTTGAGGCCCAGGGTGACCAGGCAGACGTTGCCGGTGCGCTCGCCGTTGCCGAACAGGCAGCCCTCGACGCGGTCGGCGCCGGCCTGCATGGCCAGTTCGGCGGCGGCGACGCCGGTGCCGCGGTCGTTGTGGGGGTGGACCGACAGGATCAGGGACTCGCGGTTCGGCAGGTTGCGGTGCATCCACTCGATCGAGTCGGCGTACACGTTCGGGGTGGCCATCTCGACGGTGGCGGGCAGGTTCACGATCAGGGGCCAGTCCGGGGTGGGCTGGATGACCTCGGCGACCTTCGCGCAGACCTCGACGGCGTAGTCCAGTTCGGTGCCGGTGTAGGACTCGGGGGAGTACTCGTAGCGGATCGCGGTGTCGGGGGTGTGGATCTCGCGGTACTTCAGGCACAGCCGCGCGCCCTGCGTGGCGATGTCGGTGATGCCGTCCTTGTCCAGGCCGAACACGACGCGGCGCTGCAGCGTCGAGGTCGAGTTGTAGAAGTGGACGATGGCCTGCTTGGCGCCGCGCAGGCTCTCGAAGGTCCGCTCGATCAGGTGCTCGCGGCACTGGGTCAGGACCTGGATGGTGACGTCGTCGGGGATGAGGTCCTGCTCGATCAGCTGCCGCACGAAGTCGAAGTCGGTCTGCGACGCGGAGGGGAAGCCGACCTCGATCTCCTTGTAGCCCATGTCGACCAGCAGCTGGAACATCTTCTTCTTGCGGTCGGGGGTCATCGGGTCGATGAGCGCCTGGTTGCCGTCGCGCAGGTCCACCGCGCACCAGGTCGGGGCGGTCTCGGTGACCTTGTCCGGCCAGGTGCGGTCGGGCAGGTCGACCTTGAACTGGGAGTGGTAGGGCTGGTAGCGCTTGACGCGGTCCGCGAAGGCCGAACCGGTGGAAGACGTGGAAGTCACGGATGCTCCTGAAGAATGTCGCTGGTGGTCTGAAGCCGTAGTCGCCTGAGCCAGCCGGCATGCGAAAACCCGCGACGAGGAGCCGACCTAGTTGGCCCCGCCGCGGCAGCTAAGGAGCATCGAGTACCGCATGACCCCGAGAGCGTACACCGGCGGCGCGTCTCCGGTCGACTTCGACGCCCGCATGTTGGGACGGGTGCGTGGGGCGGCGCCGCGTCGCCGCGCCGCCCCCACCGGCCCGGCTACGGGTGGATCAGCAGGTCGTCGACCGCGAGGCGGGCGCGCGGGGCCCGGTCGGGGCCCGCGACGGCGTCGTCCAGGTCGGCCGGGTCGCCCGGCTCGCCGATCGCGACCACCGTGGTCGGCACGAGCGGCGCCTCCAGCCCGAACTCGGCGGCCAGCGCGGCGGCGTCGAAGCCGCCCATCTGGCGGACGGTGAGCCCTTCGGCGGCGGCCTGGAACGTCAGGTGCGCGATGGCCTGCCCGAGGTCGTAGGCGGCGTGCGAGAGGGGGCCGCGCGCGTTGGCGTCGGTGCGGACGGCCACGAGGAGCGCGGAGGCGTTGGCGGCCCAGTCGCGGTTGCCGGGGTTGAGGGTCTCGAGGACGCGCTTGAACTCGCCGGTGTCGCGGCGGGCGAGGAGGAACCGCCACGGCTGCGTGTTGCCGGCGCTGGGGGCCCAGCGGGCGGCTTCGAGGAGGGCTGCGACCTGCGGTTCGGTGAGGTCGATGCCGGGGGCGAAGGCGCGGGTGGAGTGGCGGGCGGCGAGCAGCGGGTGGATCGGGACCGCGGTCTGGGCGTGGCGGTCGGTCGGTGCGGTCATGCGCGTTCCTTCGTTGCTGGTCTCGCGCGGCGCGGCCGGTGTCCCGGCGGGCGCGTCGGCTGTCGGTGACGGGGGTGCCGTCGTGGTAGCGGCGTCGTCGCTCGCCATCGTTCATGGTGCCACGGAACGGGAGCGGAACGCCTGCTCGTGTCGCCTTCCTTACTCTCGTTCACTCCGCGGGAGCGGGTTCGGGCGATGGCGTTGGTGTCGGTGTGGCGGCCGGGTCCGGTGGGGGCGTCGCGGACGGGTCGATGCTCGGGCTCGGTTCGACGGGGGCCTTGCGGCTCAGCGGTTCGGCGTCGCTGAGGTCGCCGGGGAGTTCGACGGTGGCGACGGCTTCGGCGGGCGGGGCGGCGAGTTCGAGGGTGCCGAAGCCGCCGCTCTGGACGGACAGGATCGTGCCGGCCTCGTCGAGGCACCATTCGCCGGGCGGGATGGGCGGGTCGACCGCGATCGTGTTGCGGGTGAGGGTGAAGCAGTCGCCGTCCTGGGTGATGACGAACGGCAGGTGCCGGTCGAGGAGCTGCGGGAGCCATTCGACGAACGGGAGCTGCACCTTCGGGTCGTAGTCCTTGGGGATCTCGCCGGTGATGCCGGCGATGCGCACGCACCGGCCGGCCGCGCATTGGAAGAACCCGCCGGTGGTCCAGGCGACGGTGACGTCGATCGTGCCGTCGTGCGCCCAGCTGGGGACGTCCACGCGCCAGGTGCCGTCCGCGGCGGCCCACACGGTGACGGTGCCGCCTTCGGACCACGCGTACTCGGCGGTGAAGGTCTCGTCGAGGGCGAGGCTGACGCGGCCGATGAGGGTCGCCTGGGCGCTGGCGCGCCGGGGCGACTGCTCGGGTTCGTCGACGGCGGTGGCGGTGCCGCAGCCCGCCAGGAGCGCCGTGAGCGTGAGGGCCGCCACTGCCTTGCCCGTCCATGTCCATGCCACCGCCCGATTCTCTGTCCCACCACCCAGAACGACCTGGCGACACACCGGTATGCGCAGCTAAGGTGAGGTGGCCGTCCCCGACCGGACGGCTTCGAGTGACCTGAGACACAGCGAGTGAGGTGAAATCCGTGGCGCTAGTCGTGCAGAAGTACGGCGGTTCATCGGTGGAGAATGCCGAACGCGTCAAGCGCGTCGCCGAACGAGTGGTCGCGACGCGAAAGCGCGGCGACGACGTGGTCGTCGTCGTCTCCGCCATGGGTGACACCACCGACGAGCTGCTGGACCTCGCGGCCCAGGTCTCGCCGGTGCCGGAGCCCCGGGAACTCGACATGCTGCTGACCGCCGGCGAGCGCATCTCCATGGCGCTCCTGGCGATGGCGATCAACAACCTCGGCTTCCAGGCCCGGTCGTTCACCGGCTCGCAGGCCGGCATGATCACCACCGCCGCGCACGGCGTCGCCCGCATCATCGACGTCACCCCCGGGCGCATCCGCTCCTCGCTCGACGAGGGGTTCATCACCATCGTCGCCGGGTTCCAGGGCGTCAGCCAGGACACCAAGGACATCACCACGCTCGGCCGCGGCGGCTCGGACACGACCGCCGTCGCGCTCGCCGCAGCGCTGGAAGCCGACGTCTGCGAGATCTACTCCGACGTCGACGGCGTCTTCACCGCCGACCCGCGGATCGTGCCGAACGCGCAGAAGCTCGATTCGATCACCTTCGAGGAGATGCTGGAGATGGCGGCTTCGGGCGCCAAGATCCTGCACCTGCGCAGCGTGGAATACGCCCGCCGCTACGGGATGCCGCTGCACGTCCGTTCGTCGTACTCGACCAAGACCGGCACGATGGTGTCGGGTTACATGGAGGAGCTGCCCGTGGAGCAAGCACTCATCAGCGGCGTCGCGCACGACCGCTCCGAGGCCAAGATCACCGTCACCAGCGTCCCGGACAAGCCCGGCGCCGCCGCCTCGATCTTCCAGGTGATCGCCGACGCCGAGATCGACATCGACATGATCGTCCAGAACGTGTCGACCGCCGGCAACGGCCACACCGACATCTCGTTCACCCTGCCCAAGGAGTCCGGGCCGAAGGCGACCGAGCAGCTCAAGAAGCACCAGGACGCCATCGGCTTCGCCAAGCTCATCTACGATGAGAACATCGGCAAGATCTCGCTCATCGGCGCCGGCATGCGCTCGCACCCGGGCGTCACCGCGAACTTCTGCCAGGCGCTCGCCGACGCCGGCGTGAACATCGAGATCATCTCGACCTCGGAGATCCGCATCTCCGTGGTCTGCCGCGACACCGACCTCGACGCGGCGGTGCGCGCGGTCCACGACAAGTTCGAACTCGGCGGCGCCGAAGAGGCCGTCGTCTACGCGGGAACGGGGCGGTAACCATGGCGCGCAAGCTGAACGTCGCCATCGTCGGCGCGACCGGCGTGGTCGGATCGATCATGCGCCGGCTCATCGCCGAAGAGCGCGGCAACTGGGGCGAGGTGCGCCTCGTCGCCTCCGCCCGCTCCGCCGGCAAGATCCTGTCGGTGGGCGATGAGCAGATCGAAGTGCAGGCCATCGGCGCCGACGTCTTCGACGGCATCGACATCGCGCACTTCGACCTCCCCGACGAGGTCAGCGCCGAATGGGTTCCCGTCGCCGCCGCCAAGGGCGTCGTCGTCATCGACAAGTCCGGGTACTTCCGCATGGACCCGGACGTGCCCCTGGTCGTCCGGGAGGCCAACCCGGAGGCCGCCGCCGTGCGCCCCAAGGGGATCATCGCGAACGCCAACTGCACCACCCTCGCGCTCATCCCCTCGCTCGCGGCCCTGAACGAGGCGTTCGGGCTCGTCTCCATGTCCGTGGCCTCCTACCAGGCCGCGTCCGGCTCGGGCAAGGAAGGCCTCGAGGCCCTCTACGCCCAGATGCAGAAGATCGCCGGGATCGACGGGGTCGGCACCGCCGGCAACGACCTGCGGCTCGTGCTCGGCGAGGAGTTCAACACGCCGTTCGGGGCGCCCCTGGCGCTCAACGTCGTGCCGAAGGTCGGCGGCTGGAAGGACGACGGCTGGACCTCCGAGGAGCTCAAGGTCCGCAACGAGTCGCGCAAGATCCTCGGCCTGCCCGACCTCAAGGTCGCCTCGACCTGCGTGCGTGTGCCCGTGGCCGTCGGCCACTCGCAGGTCGTGCACGCCACCTTCGAACGCGAAGTGACCGTCGCCGACGCCCACCGCGTGCTCGCCGCCGCCGACGGCGTCGACCTCGTCGACGACCCGGCCAACATGGTCTTCCCCATGCCGATCGACTCGGCCGGCAAGAGCGGCACCCAGATCGGGCGCGTGCGCCAGTCGATCGACTTCCCGAACTCCCTCGAGTTCTTCGTCGTCGCCGACAACCTCATGAAGGGCGCCGCACTCAACTCGATCGAGACCGCGGACCTCGTCCGCCGCGAACTCGAAGCGCAGCGCTAGCCAACGACGAGACGGGCGGCCCGGGAGCACATCCCGGGCCGCCCGTCTCGTCGTCTCGCCTACGCGTCGCGCTTCTTGAACAAGGTCCAGGCCGCGGCGATGACAACCGCCGCGAAGACCGCGAACACCGCGCCCGAACCCCAGCGGCCGAAGTAGTCGAAGTCGGGCATGCCCGGCCCCGTCATCGCCGTCAAGTCCACCGCCATCAGCCTCGCCCCCGACGAGAACGGCAGGAACCTCACCACCGGCACCAGCCAGTCCGCCGCGGGCAGGAACGACAGCCCGAAGATCAGGTTCTCGATGATCAGCGGCGCCAGGAAGATCACCACCAGCGCCGACGGCACGCCCCGGAACAGCAGGCCCAGACCGAGACCCGTCAACGTGTAGATCAGCGTGTACACCACGTAGCCGATCAGCGCCGACCGCAGCGGGTCCTCGAACAGGCCTGGCACGTCGCCCCAGAAGATCAGCAGCGTCAACGCGTTCAGCGCCAGCGACAGCACCGTCACCGCCACCGTCACCCCCGAGACCACCAGGATCTTCGCCAGGATCAGCCGCGACCGCTGCGGCAGCGCCGTCAGCGTCGGCTGGATCGTCCCGTGCCGGTACTCGTGCCCGGTCGCGAAGATCCCGATGATCGCCATGAACACCGCCAGGAACGGGATCCCGAACGCCGCACCGCCGTTGAGCCCGGCCGCGGCCGTCGTCTGGTCCAGCGGCTGGTCCGACACCGCGAACCCGGCGATCACCGGAATCGCCAGCGCGGCGAGCACGCCGATCCCCGAAAGCCAGTACGTGGACCGCAGCGTCGTCAGGCGCGTCCACTCGTAACGAAGGGCGTCAAGCATGGTCGGCACCGCCGGTCGAGGTCGAAGAGGCATGGGTCGAAGGGGCGGACGCGGCGGGGACCGCGGCGAGCGGCTCGGCCGCCACGAACTCCTCGGCAGCGCCCGTCGCGGACATGAACGCCTCCTCCAGCGAGGCGCTGCGCGTGGACAGCTCGGCGAGCTCCACGTGCTCGGTGAAGGCCAGGTGCCCGACCGCGCCGATCTCCATGCCGGAGACCACGAGCTCGCCGTCCTTGCCCTGCGCGACCTGGGCGCCCGCGCCCTCGAGCGCGGTCGTGAACGCCGCCGCGCTCGGGCTGCGCACGACCACCGTGGACTGGGTGAACTCGCGCACGAACTGGTCCACGACGCCGTTGAACAGCATCGTGCCGCGGCCGATCACCACCAGCTCGTCGGCCATCAGCTGCATCTCCGACAGCAGGTGGCTCGAGACGAAGATGGTGCGGCCCTCGGCGGCCAGGTGCTTGAGCATGTCGCGCATCCAGTGGATGCCGTGCGGGTCGAGGCCGTTCGTCGGCTCGTCCAGCAGCAGGATCCCCGGGTCGCCGAGCAGCGCCTGCGCGAGCCCGAGCCGCTGGGCCATGCCCAGCGAGTAGCCCTTGGGCTTCTTGCGCTTGACGGTGGCGAGGCCGACGAGCTCCATGACCTCGTCCACCCGCTTGTCGCCGATGCCGTTGGCGCTGGCGAGCATCCGCAGGTGGTTGCGGGCGGAGCGGGTGGGGTGGAACGGCTTCGCCTCGAGGAGGGTGCCGACCTTGTTCATCGGGCGGCGGATGTCGGTGAACGACTCGCCGTCGAAGAGGGTCTCGCCCTCGCCGTGGTCGAGGCCGAGCATCAGCCGCATGGTGGTGGACTTTCCGGACCCGTTGGGGCCCAGGAAGCCGGTGACGACGCCGGGCCGGACGTCGAACGACAGGTGGTCGACCGCGACGGTCTTCCGGTATCGCTTGTACAAGCCCTTCGCAGTGATCATCAGGCTCCAATCGGACTGAGGGGTACGCGGGCGGCGGGCGGGACGGGGTCCCGAGGAACGCGGTCAGTCTATGAGGACGGAGCCTTCGCGCGCACCGGCTCGCGGACGGAGATCCGCCTCCTGCCAGGGGAGGAGCACGGGGGCGGGGACAGTACCGGGGTACTACGGGCACGCCGGACACCGGTTGATTTGCGAATTTCGAGCCCCCGGTCAACAACCCTGCCGCAGGGGTACGACGGTTCCGGGGGTGAACGGCTGGGGCCGTGAGGGACGACACGGGCGGTGCGGGCCGGACACGCGGGCCGGGGCGGGGTTCGGGCGTGGCCAGGTTGTTTAGACTTGTCGGGTGAGCCTGCGACTGTACGACACCGGTACCCGATCCGTTCGCGACTTCCAGCCCCGGAAGCCCGGCGAAGTCGGCGTGTACCTGTGCGGGCTCACCGTCCAGGGGCCGCCCCACATCGGGCACCTCCGCGGCGGCGTCGCCTACGACATGCTCATCCGCTGGCTGCGCCGCACCGGCTACAACGTCACGTACGTCCGGAACGTCACCGACATCGACGACAAGATCCTCGTCCGCGGCGAGGAGCAGGGCCGCCCGTGGTGGTCCATCGCGTACGAGAACGAGCGCAAGCTCAGCCGCGACTACGCCGCCCTCAACGTCGAGCCGCCCACGTACGAGCCGCGCGCCACCGGGCACATCACCGAGATCATCGACCTCATCTCGGAGCTCGTCGAGCGCGGCCACGCCTACGCCACCGAGTCCGGCAACGTCTGGTTCTCCGTGTCCTCCTGGGCCGACTACGGCGAGCTCTCCAACCGCCGCCCCGAGGACATGCTCTCCAGTCCCGACACCGGCGACAAGCGCGACTCCCGCGACTTCGGCCTCTGGAAGGCCCACAAGCCCGGCGAGCCCGAGGACGCCGCCTGGACCTCCCCGTGGGGCCGCGGCCGCCCCGGCTGGCACATCGAGTGCTCCGCGATGGCCCGCCGCTACCTCGGCGACGGGTTCGACATCCACGGGGGCGCGACCGACCTCATGTTCCCCCACCACGAGAACGAGCTCGCCCAGTCGCGCGGCGCGGGCCTCGACTTCACGAACTTCTGGATCCACGGCGGCCTGCTCAACCTCTCCGGCACCAAGATGAGCAAGTCGCTCGGGAACACGCTCAGCGTCGCCTCGCTCGGCGAGAAGGGCTTCCGCCCCGCCGACATCCGCTACTACCTCACCACCGGGCACTACCGCTCTCCGCTCGAGTTCTCCGAGGACCTCCTCGCCGAGGCCAAGACCGGCTGGGAGCGGCTGTCGAACTTCGTGCACCGCGCCGCCGAATCGCTCGGCGCCGAGGCGACCATCGGCGGCGGGCTGAGCCCCGACTTCGTCAACGCCATGGATGACGACTTGAACACACCCGCGGCCATCGCCGCGATCCACGACATGGCCCGCGAGGGGAACACCGCCCTCGATTCGGGGAATGACACGGCCGCGACCAGCAGCGCGGGCGGCGTCCGAGCTATGCTCGACCAGCTCGGCCTCGACCCGCTCGACCCGCACTGGGAAGACCCGGGGGACGCGAAGCTCCACGGCGCTGTCGACGCGCTGGTGAAGCTCGCGCTCGAACAGCGCGCCGAGGCCAGGGCCCGCAAGGACTACGCGGCTGCCGACCGCATCCGCGACGAGCTCGCGCACGCCGGCATCACCGTCAAGGACACCCCTCGCGGTCCCGTGTGGACAGTCGACTAGGCGCGAGCCCGAACACGACCGGCGGCGGTGCGACCGCCCGGACCGGAACGGTGCGGGCCGAGCCGCCGCGAGCAACCGACGAAGACCTGGGGAACCGAGACCGATGAGCAGCAAGGGTGGACACCCGAACCGCCGCAAGACCTCCAAAGCCGGACCGAAGATCGGCTCCGGCGGCGGCAAGAAGGGCCTGGCCGGCAAGGGGCGCACCCTCAAAGCCGAGGACCGTCCCTGGCACAAGGAGTACACGGGCGACGACAAGCCCCGCAAGACCCAGTGGAAGCAGGCCAAGGAGCGCGCCAAGGCCGCCTCCGAGGGCCGCACCAGCAACATCGGCCGGTCCAGGCCCGCCGGGTCCCAGACCCGCCGCCGCGACGACGAGCCCGAGCTCATCCTCGGCCGCAACCCCGTGCTCGAGGCCCTGCGCGCGAAGGTCCCGGCCACCGCCCTCTACGTGGCGTTCGGCACCGAGCTCGACGACCGCGTCGCCGAGTCCGTGCGCCTCGCCGGCAACCGCGACCTCCCCATCAAGGAGCTCGCCCGCCGCGACCTCGACCGCCGCACCAACAACGCCCTCCACCAGGGCATCGGCCTCCAGATCGAGCCGTACCAGTACGCCGAGTTCGAGGACCTCCTCGAGATCAGCCGCACCTCCGGGACCGCGCCGCTGCTCGTCGCCCTCGACGGCGTCACCGACCCCCGCAACCTCGGCGCGATCATCCGCTCCACCGCGGCGTTCGGCGGGCACGGGCTCATAATCCCGTCCAAGCGCGCCGCCTCCGTGACGGCCGTCGCCTGGCGCACCAGCGCGGGCGCCGCCGCGCGGCTCCCCGTCGCCAAGGTCGTCAACCTCACCCGCACCATCCAGGCCTGCCAGCAGGCCGGGTTCATGACCGTCGCCCTCGACGGCGGCGGCGACGTCGACGTCTTCGACCTGCCCGTCGCGACCGACCCGCTCCTCATCGTCGTCGGCGATGAAGGCAAGGGCGTCTCCCGGCTCGTCGCCGAGACCTGCGACCACCGCGCCGGCATCCCGATCTCCAGCGAGGTCGAGTCGCTCAACGCCTCCGTCGCCGCCTCTGTCGCCCTCGCCGAAGTCCAGCGCCAGCGCCGCTGAGACCCGCCCGCGCGGGGACGCCGCGACCGACCACAAACGGTCATCCCGTGACCGCGCGATTCGCCGCGCCGGACTAACCTGGAACGACCCTGCACCAAAGGGGAGTCCACCGACCCCCGGCGGCCGCAGGGTGCCCGGAAACACCCCCTAGCGCCCCCGGAGCTGCGACCACATGCCGGCTGAATACCTCCTGAGCGTCGACCTCGGCACCTCCCACACCGTGGCGGTGCTGGTGTGGCCCGACGGCCGCACCCGGCCGCTGCTGTTCGACGGCTCCCCGGTCATGCCCTCGGCCGTGTTCCTCGACCCCGGCGGGATCATCCACACTGGACGCGACGCCGAGCGGCTCGCGCTGACCGCGCCCGAGCGGTTCGAACCGAACCCCAAGCAGCGCATCGCCGACGGCACCATGCTCCTCGGCGACCGCGACGTGCCCGTCGCGGCCGCGCTCGCCGCGATCCTCGGCCGCGTCGCCCGCACCGCCGTGGAATCGGTCGGGCACCTGCCGAACACGGTCCTCACCTGCCCGGCGGCGTGGAGCGAGCAGCGCCGCGCCACCCTGCACGACGCGGCCGCGAAGGCCGGGTACCGGCCGGTCAAGATCCTCACCGAACCCGTCGCGGCCGCGCACTACTACACGTCGCGCCTCTCCCACCCGATGCGCCCGGGCCAGGCGCTCGCGGTGTTCGACTTCGGCGGCGGCACGCTCGACATCGCCGTCCTCGAGCGCCGCCCGGACGGCTCGTTCGGCGTGCTCGCCGACGGCGGCCTGCCCGACTTGGGCGGCCTCGACTTCGACGCGGCGCTCGTCGCGCACATCGGCGAGACGGTGAAGCAGCGCGACCCCGACATCTGGAAGCGGCTCGAGAACCCCAGCGGCGCCAGCGAAATGCGCAACCGCCGCGAACTGTGGGAGGAGGTGCGCGCGGCGAAGGAGATGCTCTCGCGCTCCTCGGTCGCGCCGGTGACGGTGCCCGACATGGCCCAGTCCCTGCACCTCACCCGCGGCGAGCTCGACCAGCTGTCGCGGCCGCTGCTGTCGCGCGCGGTCGGCGAGACGCAGCGGGTCCTCGGCCTCACCGGCCGCCGCCCCGACCAGCTCGCGGGGCTCTTCCTCGTGGGCGGCTCGAGCCGGATGCCCATGGTGTCCAAGATGCTCCACGAAGCGCTCGGCTTCGCCCCCACCGTCCTCGAGCAGCCCGAACTGCCCGTCAGCGAGGGCGCCGCGCTCGCGTTCGCGAGCCCCGCGCCGGTGACGCCTCCGGTGCAGGTGCCGCCGACCCCGCCGCAGTCGCCCACGGCCCCGCACGCGATGTCATCGCCGCCGCTGCGGTCGGGCAGCCTGCCGCCCGTCACGCCGGGCACGGACGAGACGGTCACCCTGCGCCGCGGCGAGCCCGAACCCCCCAGGCGGAAGATCCCTCCGAAGTGGATCGCGATCGCGGCCGCCGTGGTGGTCCTCGCGATCGTGCTCCCCATCGGCTGGTGGTGGCTCACCAACCCGTACAAGCAGCAGCCCTTCGACGACGAGCTCGCGCCGGTCGGCGACGTCACCGCGTTCGCCGCCGAGCCGAACGACGGCATCTACCAGGTGCGCGCCTGGGACGACCGGGCGCTGTTCGCCTACACGACCGCATCGACGGACCCGAGTGGCGAGGAGCTGCACCTGCGCGCCCTCGACACCGGCTCCGGCGAACCGCTCTGGGACCAGGACGTGGTCGTCACCGGCGGCGGCTGGGACGGCAACTTCTACGTCTCCGAAGACCTCATCGCCTTCTCGCAGGAGGTCGCGACCGGCGAGTACCGGTACCACTTCCTCGACTGGAAGACCGGCGACACCCGCAACACCGTCGACAGCACCGACGGCACGGCCGCCCGCTCGGGCGACCTCCTCGTCCTGGCCCCCCTGGGCGGCAACACGTTCAACGTGTACGACGGCGACGGCGAGAAGGTCGCCGGCTGGAAGCTGGGCAACGTCGACGAAGGCGTCACGGTGTCGAAATGGGACCTCGTGGGCACGCCCGACGACCTCGAGGAGCCGTCGATGCGCGCCAACGGCAACGGCCGCGTCTGGGCGGTCACGAGCGACAACGTCGTGCACGTCTACGACCTCGAGTCCGGGGAGACCGTGGCCGAGAAGGAGATCGAGACCGTCGACGACCTGTACTACGGCTGGGACAACCTGCTGTACGTCGCGGTCGACAAGGAGACCGGCTACGACCTCAACGTGTACGACATCGACGACGAGCTCAAGGCGTTCGACAGTGAGTTCGTGGAGTCCGACACGCCCGCGCCCGACCAGGTGAAGGCCTGCGGCGAGGCGCTGGTGTGCGTGCGGGAGCCGGTCGAGTCCGCGACGGACGTCTACACCTGGCGGATCTACAACCCCGACAAGGAGAAGGTCGTCCACGTCTTCGACGACCGCGAGTACCGCAACATCACGCCGCTGGGCAACCGTCTCATGGTGGAGCACTACGAGGGCGACGACGTGCGCACCTGGATCTACGACCAGGGCTTCGACCAGGTCAACAACGACGTGGGCGACAACGACTTCGAGGCGATCGACGGCGGCAGCGCCCTCACCTGGCCCGCGTCCTCCGGGTTCAGCGTCAGCACCGGCAACGTGATCGGCCTCGGCCGCGACGGCACCCGCACCGCCCTGCGCACCGAACTCGAGGTCTTCACCTGCGACGCGAGCGAGACCCGCCTGTCGTGCCTCACACTGGAAGGCATGCAGGTCTTCTCGTTCCGGGACGCCTGAAAACCGGGGCCGCGCAGGGATCGCCGCGGCCCCGGCCGTCTCACCTGCGCCGGCGAGGCCGCCAACGACGGGTCTCAGCGTCCGCCGGCGGGCTTCAACTGGTACACGGAGGGCATGGACGGGCCTTTCCGATGGGGTGCAGGGGTTCTCGCCTCAGGCGGCGACGGCGCGCACTTTGGCGCGCACATGCCAGGCGATCTGCAGCAGCGCGCCGATGGCCGGGATCGACCAGGCCGCCGCATGCAGGAGCGGGTGCACGACCGGGATCGGGGAGCCTTCGTAGGAGCCGGTGGCGGTCGTGCCGCCGACCGTCCCCCACGCGGCGACGACGAAGCAGGCGAGCGCGCACGCGCCGTAGAAGAGCCGCCGGGTGCGCACCAGCCCGGCCGCGACGCCGAAATACGCGGCCGCACCCAGGAAGATCAGGACTGCGCCGGTCTGCCGCTCCCCGGCCTCGGCCTCGAGCCCGCCGAACTGCCCGATGACCGCCGACAGCGCCCACCCGACGACCAGCAGCAGGACCGCTTCCGCGACGAACGTCGCCGCGTCCGGCCGGGGCGAACGCCGGCACACCACCAGGAACAGGACCGGCAATGCTCCCGCCATGCACCAGACCAGCACCTCGGAGATCGCCGTGACCCCGGCGAGGTCGGTGCCGTAGTAGGCGATCAGGAACCAGTACCAGAACGCGGCGGCCACCGACGCCGGCACCGCCAGCCAGGCGATCGCCCTCGCGGCCGTGCTCGCGGACGTGAAGGCCACGACGACCGCGACCGCCATCGCCAGCGCGCAGGGGATGACCGCCGGGCCGGCGTCGACCTCACCCCACTCGTCAGGGCCGATGCCGAACAGCCACGTCTGCACCGGCGTGGTGCTGAACAGGAACGACAGCAGGAACAGGAGAGTCACGAGCGGGCCGCCGACGATCTCGGGGTGACGGCGCAGCCGGGAGGAGGGAAGGGTGGTCATCGGGACTCCTTCAGGAGCGGGAGGGAGCGGTCGGGGCCGCGAGGGGCGCGGCCCGGCGTTCGTCAGGCGGTGCGGTTCCTGCGGCGCAGCCACCACAGGAGCTGCAGCAGCGCGCCGAGCGCGGGCAGGCCGAGGAACGCCCAAGCGAACAGCTCGTCCGTCGTGATCCAGTCGATGCCCGGGTAGTAGGAGGTCTCCGAGTGCAGCACCCGCATCCCGATCCCGATGACCGCACAGGAGAGCGCGGCGAACCCGTACGCGATCCGCCTCCCCGGGAGCGGCACGGCGGCGGCGATGAAGACGGCCCCGGCGGCGAGGTAGATGACCGTGAACGCGATCGGCGCCGGGCCTTCCCGACCGATCATGAAGGCCAGCACGGTCGCGTAGAGGGCGATCAGACCCGACAGCAAGGCGCCACCCTCGGCGACGTACGTGTCCACGCGGGGCCGCGGCATCCGCCACGCCGTCCACAGCAGCCACGGCGCGGGCAGTGCGAGGACGACGGCGATGGTCACCGCCCACGCGGGATCCCCGAACCCCGAGTAGAGCGCGGCGAGGAAGAGCAGGAACCAGACCACGGGCGCGAGCGCCCAGATCACGACGGCTTTGGTGCGACCGTCGCGGTCGACGGTGTTCGATGCGGTGTTCATGGAACCAGTCTCGCAACCGAGCGCAAGCGCCCCGCTACCAGAATCGTGCCATCGTTGTAGGGTCCCCACAACGAACCCCCGCACCAGCGCCCGCTACACCCCGGTTTTTTCTAGGTTTCCGCCAAACGGGCCGGCGCGCAACAGCGGCTACTCCTGCTCGTAGATGTCCGCCGGTGTGACGAGTGTGAGGCGCTCATCGGTCTCGGCGTGCTCGAGCAGGCGCGCGGAGAACCCCGACCGGGAGAAGAGGTATCGGATCGGGGCGTCAACGCAGCGCTCGATGTGCGGAGCAAGGCGGTCGAGCAGGTTCAACTCGTCGAAGTCGACCTCGTTGCCGGTCCACTTGCACATGCCGACGACGGTGACCCGGCCCTCGTGGTCGACGCCCGCGACATCGATCTCTCGGACTTCCACACGGCGGCCCTCACCGGTCGGGACGCTGCCCCACCAGCGTCCGACCTTGTACAGGTCGGGCTCCTTGCGGTGTGCGTAGTCCTGGCAGATCTCCTCCCAGGTCTCGAAGACGAAATGATCGAACTCCGGCAGCTGACAGGCAAGTGCCGTCCCGACTTTCGCCACCAGACGTTGATCAGGCTTTCGAGGCCCTGCGACTGCCGGGCGAGGAACTGGAATTCGTCGAAGACGATCAGGGTGCGCCGGTCGCCGATGAAGTCGGTGAGGCGTTCGAGCGCGGCCCGCCATGAGGGCAGCGGCGGGCCTTCGGCCGGGTTCTCGCCCGAGGCCAGCGCCAGCGCTGCGGCGAAGGCGCCGAGCTGGTCGGTCTCGGTCGTTTCCGTGCCTTCGAAGACCAGTGACCTGACCTCGGTGGCGAGCCGGTCGAGCAACTCGGTCTTGCCGACGCGCCGCCGACCGTACACGACCAAGAGAGTCGGCGCGGTCCGACTCAAAACATCTTCTGATGACGGAAAATCTTCTGAAGCAGGGTCGGGCGAGGCCGCGGTTCAGCCATATCCCGTCGGACGAACCTTGTCCAGTAGACTCGGTACGTCGCTCCGCGAAAGCAGTGCTGACCAGCCGGTGTAGCTTTAATTGGCAGAGCAGCCGCCTTGTAAGCGGCAGGTTGCGGGTTCGAGTCCTGTCACCGGCTCCATCGCCCGGCCCATGGCCGGGCGTTTTTCGTGTCCGGGTTCAGGTCTCGGAGGGGCTGCCGGTCGCGGCCCGGCGGCACCACTGCCGGGAGTCCGCGCCCGCGAGCGACCAGGTCAAAGCGAGGGTGATCAGGCCGAGCAGGGCCAGGGCCGCCCAAGGACCCGGGCTGCCGAGGAGGTCCCGGACCGCGGCGGCGATGAGCCAGGCCGTGTAGGCGGCGGTGAGGGCGAGGGTCGTCCAGCGGGCCCAGCCGCGGTGGAACGAGAAGCCGATGTTCAAGGCGGCGTGGACGAGTGCGAGGAGCATGACCGCGCCCGCCGTCCAGGCCGCGCTGTCGGCGGCGAGGCGGACGTCCTCGCCGGCGCGGTCGAGGAGGCCGCTCGCACCGAGGTGGAGCGCGGTGCCGGTCGCGGTCCACAGGACCAGGAGCGAGACCAGGACCTGGTTCGGCGGTTGCGCGGCCCCGGCGGCCTTGGGGCTGTGGCGGGGCGCGTCGCAGTCGCACCAGTCGCGGGCGGGACGCAGCAGCAGGAGGACGAGCAGCAGCGCGAACAGGAGCGCCGCGACCGCGCCGGTCCCGGCGTTGAGTGCGGCCCCGGTCATGACCGCGGCGGCGAGGACGAGCGCGCTCACGATGACGACGGTCCGCCGCGCCCAATCGCGGCC
This sequence comes from Glycomyces niveus, assembly GCF_017592475.1. Taxonomy (GTDB): domain Bacteria; phylum Actinomycetota; class Actinomycetes; order Mycobacteriales; family Micromonosporaceae; genus Glycomyces; species Glycomyces niveus. The sequence goes on from NZ_JAGFNP010000013.1 coordinate 160,279, forward strand.
GCTGCGGACTTTGACCGCGAGCATCGCGCACGCGGCGGCGACGGCCGCGATGAGCGCCGGCTCCACGAACTCCAGCGGACTCCACGCGCCCGCGTAGCGGACGCTCACCTCGAACGCGGTAGCCACAGTGGACACGACCGTGACCGACGCGGCCGCGGCGGCGAACAGCCACAACAGCACGACCGCGACGAGGACCGCAGCCGGAGTGCGCGGCTTCGGCGCCGCGGCGGCGGCGCCGGTCCCGGATCCAGGGGGTCCCGGCGGCGCCTCTTGCCCGGGCGGCACGGCATCGCTCGGCTTCGGGGCTGCTGCCGGTGCCTTTGGCGCGGGCGGCTCCGGTGGCACGGCGTGGCTCGGCTCGGGCGGTTCGGGCGTTGCAGCGCGGTCCATATGGCGCCTTTCGACGGGCGAGGCCAACACTTTCGACGGTAAGGCATCCGGCCCGCCCGCACCACCTTCAGATGTTTCCGCAGGTCAGTGCCGTATGTTGTACCCGTATGGGAGGGTGTCCTTTTCATTGGCAGCGGTGAAGGTGGGATCGGGAGGGTACCCGGGACCGCCCGTACGGCCCCGCGGCCGCGCCCCCGCGGACGCCCTCCGCCCCGCTACTCCTCGACGGTCACCGCACCCGAGACCAGGCCCGCCGCCGCCTCTGCCGCGAGTGCCGCCGCGTCGGCTTCCGCCTTGGCGAGCGTCGCCCGCAGGTCTTCGAGGGCCGCGTACGCGGCGCCCCTCCGCTGCTGGTCCGCCAATGTCAGTCTAGGGATCTTCACCGAGAGGAGCCGGCGCTTCGCGCCCGTCGCCGTCCGCTTGGTCGCCGTCGGGAGGCGCGCCGCGAGCGCGGCCGCGATCCAGGCGAGGTCGACCGTCGGCTCGCAACTGACCGTCCACTGTGCCTCAGTGGCGTCGCCGCGCCAGCCGAGCCGCACCTGCGGCTCGCCGACCGGGTCGACGATGATGCACCTGACGTCGCCGGCACCGGCGACCGCCTGCGGAGCCGCGGATTCGGCGGTGCCCGGTGTGATGATCAGGTGCCCGTCGCGTTCGAGGTCCGCCAGGCTCGTCTCCGGCGCGCTCTCCTCCGCGCCGGTTCCGAAGCGCGGCAGCGGATGCCGTGCGAGCTCGTCCAGGCGGCCGCCGAGACCGGCGACGGCCTCGGCCAGGCTCGCCGCGTCGCCGGCCGCGCTGGCGAGGTAGACGGCGGGGGAGATGTCGACGTCCTCGTCCCACAGCCGCATGAGCGGCACCGTGGTCGAGTCGGCCGTCGCGAGCGGCGCGTCGGGGGCGGCCGTGAAGGAGCGCCAGGCTTCGGCGAAGTCGCCGCCGCCGGAGACGAGGAGCTGCGTGGTCTCGCCTCGCGGGGCGAGGATCCAGATGTGCGCCTTGGCTTCGGGCGCGTCGACGACAGCGCGGAGCGCGCCCCACCGGAGCAGTTCGGAGCGGATCCGCCGCCCGGTGCGGCGGTGCGCGACCTGGGCCGGCATGCGCACGACCGCGTGGCCGCCGGGAGCCAGGAGCGCGACGCAGTGGAGCGCCCACGCGAGTTCGGGTTCGGTGCGCGGCGGGGTGCCGTAGGCGAGGCGCGGGTCGTCGCCGACCGCGTACTCGTTCGCGCCGCCGTCCTTGACGTTGAACGGCGGGTCGCACACCACGAGGTCGTACCGCTCGCCCGGCACGGGCCGCAGCAGCGAATCGCCCACGCGCGCAAGCACTTCCGCGCCCTCGTCGAGCAGTCGCAGGCGATGTTCGGCGATGGCGGCGCGGGGCGCGGAGAGGTCCTGGCCGCTGAGGACGCGGCAGCGGCCGAGGCGGCGCGCGGTCTCGGCGAGGAGGTCGCCTTCGTCGCAGGCGGGGTCGTGGACGCTCGGGGTCGCGGTGTCCGCGGTGACGACGGCGGCGATGTCCGCCAGCGGTGCGATGCCTGGCGGGACGCCGGTGCCGGCGGCTTCGCGGGCGCGTTCGATGAAGAACTCGAAGAGCGCCGAGGCGGGCGTCTCGCGGGCCAAGTCCTTGAGCTCCTTGGCGATCGCGGGATCGCCGCCGGTGCCGAAGGCCGCGGCGACCGCGCCGAGCGCGGCCTCGGCGGTGAGGTGCGATCCGGCGAGGGAGAACCAGAGGCGGTCGGCGCCGGTGACGTGGAGGACCCGGCCGTGGCGTTCGGCCCATTGCTCGAGTTCGCGCAGTGAGAACCGGGAGCGGCGGCCCGATTCGTCGACGGGGGCGGGGAAGTCGGTTTCGCGGCGGCGCCAGTTGCTGACGGCGTTGCGGCCGACGCCCGCGAGTCGGGCCAGGTCGGTCAGCGTGATGGTCTCGCCGGAACCGGTGTCACGGGTGGTCATGGGGCTCCCCTGTCTGGATTTATCGAATCGTAACCCACCCCGCGTTGCGGAGGCTCGACACAGTCTACTAATCTCGTGAAGTGAGTTCACAAGATCTGAACCACGAACACCACTCCACAGAAGGTAGACCATGAACCTCGAATTCCCCGAGATCTCGAAGCGCCTCCTCGCCGCCTCCGGTGCCGCCCTCATCGCCCTCGCGGCCCTCTCCGCCTGCAGCGGCGAGGACACGGGCTCGGGCGACACGTCGAACGCCGCCGAGGAGGCCGGCGACGAAGCGGGCGCCGAAGAGGACGCCGCCGAAGGCGCGGCCGGCGACGGCACCAGCCCCGAGGCCCCGCTCCCGGCCGGCTCCACTCTCGACGTCGGCGACTGGACCGTGACCCCCACGGCCACCCTCGACGCGACCGACGCGATCGTCGCGGCCGACGACTTCAACGCGGCCCCGGCCGCCGGCTTCCAGCAGAGCCTGGTCACCCTCGAAGGCACCTACAACGGCACCGAGACCGGCTCGCTGTGGCTCGACGTGACCTTCGGCGTCTGGGCCGACGGCACCTTCTACGACAGCATCGACTGCATGAACACCGTCGAAGACCAGATCACCCTCGTCCCGGACGTCTCCGGCGGCGGCACCTCCGCGGGCTCGGCCTGCGTCGAGGTCCCGGCCGACGCCGACACCTACCTCCTGTACTTCGAGGACATCCTGAGCTTCGACGGCACCCAGTACTTCGTCGAGATCGGCTGAGTACCCCCGAGCCGGAGGGCGCGGTGACCATTGGGCGGAACCCGCGTCCTCCTTTGCCTCCCAAGGCAACCGGCGAGATCAGTTGCGTTCCCTTGCGGCTTGACCAAATTGCAACCGATGTGATCCTCGCCATCCGAGCCGCTCCGAGATCCCCGGAACGGCATGAAATCCCAGGTCAGCAGTGTGACGACCGGCGAGGTGACGATCCCTGCCGTCTCGGTAGTTGAATCTCTCCCATAGTGTCGCGCTGAATTCCCTAAGCACCGCCGGACCCGATCAGGCGGTGACCCACAGAAAGCAGCTCATGAACCTCAACACCGAGACCTTCGGTCCCATCCGCCGACTCCTCGCCATCGGCGGCGTCGCCCTCGCGGGCAGCGTCGCCCTCTCCGGCTGCGGCATCCTCGAAGACGCCGCCTCCGACAGCGCGACCGACAACGAGGTCAGCAACGAGCAGGTCGACGCCGTGGCGGACGCCAAGGCCGGCGACTGCCTCCCCGAAGAGATGATCAGCGCCGACCCGTCGATCTTCGCCGTCGAGTGCTCCGACCCGACCGCGTTCTGGACCATCACCCAGATCGAGGCCGACCCGGGTCTCACCGCCACGGCCGACGGCTCCGGCGTCGAGGACCCCCAGGCGATCTTCGACCTCTGCGGCGAGACCGTCGGTGCGCAGGTCCCGGGCGCGACCTGGACCGACTGGAGCATGATCTACGACCAGACCACGTACGCCGTGGACTACGTCTTCTGCGTCGAGGCCAACGGCGTGCCCAGCTCTGAGGGCGTCACCCCGACCGTGCCCGCCAACGCCGGCGAGTGCACCCTCACCGCCACCACCCAGTGGAACTTCGGCACCATCGACTGCGCCGCGGGCGACGCCGTGATCACCTCCGTGATCGACATCCCGCAGGCCGAGTGGGAGACCGCCGACGTCGACGCCCTCGCCGCCGAGTGCACCGGTTCGTCGTACTACCCGGCCGAGGACCAGTTCGGCCGCACCGCTTCGGTCTTCTGCCTCGAGTAGGACCCCCAGTGCGCTCCCGCAGCGCGCGACGCATGCCCAAGGCCCCGAGACTCGTCTCGGGGCCTTTTCGCTTGCGCTGCTTGAGGACGCGCTAGGGGATGAAGACGCAGTACTCGCGCAGGTGGTGCTCGAACGTCGGGCTGATCTCGATGACGAGCATGACTTCGCCGAGGCTGCCGAACGGGCCCGACTGCGCGACCCAGTCCTGGATCTGCCGCGCGCTGCGCTCGGTCACGCCCGGCAGGGACATGAGGACCGACAGCGGGGCGTGGTTGAGGTCGACGAGGCCGCCGTCGTCGAACTGCCGCGGCAGGTCCGGGCGGCCGATGCCGAGCCGCTTGGCCAGCATCGGATCCGCCTCTGCGGTGCGGCGGGCCTGCTCGCGCAGCTTCCGCGCGCGGTCGACCACTTCGAGGCTCGAGAGGCGCGCCACCGGCACCTGCAGCCGCGCGGGCGGCGCCCACACGGCCGCGCGGATCACCAGCAGGTGCGCGGTGGAACCGAACGCGCACAACGCCATCGAGGTGGCGAACACCGTCAGCGCCCACGTCGGGATGGGGTCGGGCGAGCCGAACACGGCCGAGCAGCCGATGGCGATCAGGACCGAGTGCGCGACGAGCGCCGCCAGCGTCAGGTTGTCGCGGCGCCTGCCGAGCGCCAGGCCGAACATGATCGGTGCGGCGTACCCGCAGGTGAGCAGCGGCGCGAACGCCCAGAGATAGGAACCGATGAGAGCGAGGCGGCGGGTCTTGACGTTGTCGGCGGGCGGGGCGTAGGGACCGAGGGCGGTCATCGCGGAGGACTCCCAGGCGAGGCGGGGGGCGGCACCGGCCATGCGGGGCCCGCCAGGGGCCCGGCCGAAAGGCCCTGGGGCGGAGCGGACCAAGTCCGCAGCAGCCGTTGGGCTTCGATGGTATCGGCATCGGCGGGGCCGAGCGCCGCGGCCATCTCATGAACCACAGTGGTCAACTCCCGGTGCGCCTCCGGGCCGCGGCCCAGCACCGCGAGCAGGTCCGCCGCCACCCGCCGCGACCGCAGCGTGGACCGCGCCCGCTCGCCCTCCAAGCGCCGCTGGCGTTCGATGACGCTCGTCAGACCGGTGAGCGCGCTCGCCGCGTTCCCCAGGGCCGCAAGGCATTGCGCCGCACGCATCTGGCAGTGCAGGGCCAGTGCGGGGTCGGGGGTCTCGAAGTCCTTGGCGAGGGACCGGAACGCGCTGAGCGCGCCGTTGTAGTCGCCCATCCCGAAGGCCCGGTCGGCGTCGGCGATGCGCTCGCGCCGGTCCGGTGCGGCCGGGGCGGGGCCGCGCGCGGCGGCGACGGCGGCGACACGGGCGGGCGCGAGCGGGGCGCGGAACGGCCAGGTCGGGTCGCCGCAGTCGTGCGCGGGCGCGCCGGAGGCGGGTGCGTCGGCGAGGAGCGCGGCGAGGCGGAGGTGGACGGTGGCGGCGTCGGAGCCGCGCTCGGCGGGTTCCTTGGACAGGAGGCGGGAGACGAGGCCGTCGAGTTCGGCCGGCAGGTCGGGGCGGCGGCGGCGCACGGGGTCGGGGAGTTCCTTGAGGTGCGCGGTCTGGACTTCGTAGGCGGAGCCGCGGTCGGCGAAGAGGCGTTCGCCGGTGGCCATCTCGTAGAGGAGCGCGCCGAGGGCGTAGAGGTCTGCGGCGGGTCCGGCGGGCTGGGCGCGGATCTGCTCGGGCGCCATGTAATTGAGGGTGCCGGGCTTGTCGCCGGTCATGGTGAGGCGGGAGGCGTCGGGTTCGAGGACGGCGGCGATGCCGAAGTCGACGACGTGGACGAGGCCTTCGGGGCCGACGATGATGTTGGCGGGCTTGAGGTCGCGGTGGACGACCTGCCGGGCGTGGGCGGCGGCGAGGACGGAGGCGAGCTGGGCGCCGACGGCGAGGGTCCAGTCGCCGGGGAGGGCGCCGGTCTCGTCGAGGAGGTCGCGGAGGTTGAGGCCGGGGAGGTAGGCCATGACGAGGTAGAGCTCGCCGGAGTCCTCGTCGAGGCCGGCGTCGAAGATGGCGGGCACGCCGGGGTGCTGGATCTGGGCCGTGACGCGGGCTTCGCGGCGGAAGCGGGCGGCGGCCTCGTGCTTCTGGGGTCCGTCGAGGAGGTCGGGTCTGACCACTTTGACGGCGACCTCGCGTTCGAGGTGGAGGTCGAGGCCCTGCCAGACGCGGCCCATGCCGCCGGCGCCGACGGGCCGGACGAGCCGGTACCGGCCGCCGAAGACCTGGGGAGTGCTCACGGTACAAGCATGCCCGGCGGGCCGGGGCGGGCGGAGGCCGGACCCTCGGGGAGGCGGGGGTCCGGCCCGGCGGGGGCCGGGAGGACCCCTGTTGTAGACGCCGTCCGATGTGACCGGAGTTGCCCGCGGTTGCGGAGGGATCGTGCCGATGCGGTCGGTTCGCTGTCGAACGGGCGTCGAACGAACGGAGCTACCCGTCGGTTCGTTTTGCCCCGGGAGACACATGCGACTCAGGGGCGGCGGGAGTGAAACACCTGCGTAACACGTAGATAGAACCTTGAATATTTCCCCTTCCCGCGTTGACTCGGGGCTGTGGTGGACGCTACAGTTCTTCACAATCACCCTTCCTAGTGAACGCGCACTCACCCCTCGGGTGAACCCCAAAGTGGTAGGGAGCCCTATGCCGACGGCGATCTCAGACCAGCGAAGCGTTCGACTGCGCACAGTGGACGGACTCAACGCGCTCGGCATACCCGCGCCCCCGCAGCAGTTCCCCCTCCCCTTCCCCGCCGGCCAGCTCCCGCGCCTGCGCCCCCGCGGCCACGTGGAGGCCCGCGCCGCGATCCTCAACATCGTCCAGGCCCGCGTCTTCGACATGCCCGAGGAGCTGGCGATGCGCTGGCTGCTCGACGCCCACGTCCTCGACCACCTCTCCCCGGACGAGTGGGGGTTCATCGCCTGCGGCCGCGGCGACCGCGAGCGCTACGCCGACCAGCTCGAGAGCCTGTACACGGTCTCGTGGCTGCTGGGCCTGGTCGACCACCTCGACCCGGCGGTGCCGTGCAGCGAGGAGCTGCCCGAGCTCCTGCCGGACCTGCGCCGCCCGGAGTCCTTCGGGTCGTGGCGGGACCGCCAGCTGACGCCGACGCGCGACCCGGCCGTGATCGCCGAGATGCTCGACCTCTACTACTGCCTCGACTGGGTGTGCGACCAGGCGCGCCGCGCCGGACAGGCCCCGCCGCGCGGCGTGGACGACAACCTGGTGTGGCACCGCCGCTGGGCGCTCGAGTGGGCCGTGGTCTTCGCCGACGAGCGGCCCGTCCACTGGGACGAAGTCCGGCTGTGAGGCAAACCCGCGTAAGCGGCTGACTATATTCATGGGATGAATTTCACGGCTTCGAACGTTCCCACCCATGACCAGCTCCGCGCTGCCCCCAAGGTCGTGCTCCACGAGCACCTCGACGGCGGCCTGCGCCCGCAGACGCTCATCGAGATCGCCGACGCGATCGGCCACACCCTGCCCACGACCGACCCCAAGGCGCTCGCGGACTGGTTCTACGACGCCGCCAACTCCGGCACGCTGGAGCGCTACCTGGAGACCTTCGCGCACACGGTCGCCGTGATGCAGACGGCCGACCACTGCTACCGCATCGCCGCCGAGGCCGCCCAGGACCTCGCCGCCGACGGCGTCGTCTACGCCGAACTGCGCTACGCGCCCGAGCAGCAGCTCCTCGGCGGCATGAGCCTCAGCGAGGTCGTCGAGGCCACCCTCGCGGGCTTCGAGGCGGGCGAGCGCCTCGCCGCGGACTTCGGTCACCGGATCAAAGTCCGCACGCTGCTGTGCGGCATGCGGCACACCGACCGCGCCCTCGAGATCGCGAAGCTCGCGGTCGAATTCCGCGACAAGGGCGTCGTGGGCTTCGACATCGCCGGCGGCGAGATCGGGAACCCGCCCGAACGGCACCTCGAAGCCTTCGAGTTCCTGCGCCGCGAGTCGATGCAGTTCACCATCCACGCCGGGGAGTCCGTCGGCGTCGAGTCGATCTGGGGTGCGGTCAACGTCTGCGGCGCCAGCCGGATCGGCCACGGCATCAAGATCATGGAGGACATCAAGTTCGGGACCACGGACCAGCTGGGCCGGGTCGCCGAGTACCTGCGCGACCGGCGCATCGCCTTGGAAGTGGCCCCCTCGTCGAACCTCCAGACGGGCGGCGCCGGATCCATTGCCACGCACCCGATCAACGAGCTCTACCGGCTCGGGTTCAACGTCACCGTCAACAACGACAACCGCCTGATGAGCCGCACCCACACCTCCCGCGAGTTCGCGCTGCTCGTCGAGAACTTCGGATGGGACTGGTCGGATGTCCGGCGCTGCACGGAGAACGCCATGGAAGCCGCCTTCCTGCACTACCCCGACCGGGTGGCGATCCTCGACGAGGTGATCCGCCCCGCCTACGCCGCGCTGGAGTCCGTCCACCCTGAGTAAGCTCGGGTCCATGCACGTATACACCGCTCCTGTCGTCGTCCCGGTCGCGGACGAGCCGATTCGCGAGGGCGCGGTCGGGGTCGACGACGGGCGGATCGCCTACGTTGGCCCCGCCGCGGACGCCCCCGAGGCCGAGTCGACCACCGCCTTCGACGGCGTCCTCACCCCCGGACTCGTCAACGCCCACACCCACTTGTGCTACTCCGCGTTCGCCGACATGTACGGCAACGAGAAGGAGTTCTTCGAGTGGATCCAGGACTTCGCGCGCCGCAACCCCGAGACCGCCGACGACGCCTGGAAGGCCTCCGTGCAGCTCGGCATCGACGAGTCGATCGCGCACGGCGTCACGGCCGTGGCCGACATCGTCACGCCCGCAGCCGGATTCGCGCCGCTCTTCGCCTCCGACCTGGCCGGGGTCGCCTACTGGGAGGCCTGCTTCATCGACGGCGGCGCCTGGGAGGCCCGCCGGGCCGCCTGGCGCGAGGTCGTCACCGACAGCCGCGCGGTCAACAACTCCGACATCGCGGTCGGCATCAGCCCGCACACGCTCTACACGATCGGCACCGAGGTCGGCAAGACCCTCGCGGAGCTCGCGCGGACCCTCGACATCCGCCTGCACCCGCACCTGGCCGAGACCATGCACGAGGACATGTTCGTGCGCCGCGGCTCCGGCCCGTTCGCGTTCATGAACCGCCGCGCCGGCCTCGACCTCGAACTCGCCGACGGCGGCGCGGGGCACTCCCCGGCCGCGCAGATGGAGAAGGTCGGCTGGCTCGGCCCCGACTCCCATGTGGCGCACGGCGTCCACCTCGACAAGGCCGACCGCGAACTGCTGCGCACCCTCGGCACCGCGGTCGCGCTCTGCGCCCGCTCGAACGCGCGACTCGAGGCGGGCGAGCCGCCGGTCGCGGCCTACCGCGCCGAGGGCAACACGGTCGCGATCGGCACCGATTCGCGCGCTTCCAGCCCCGACCTCGACGTCGCCGCCGAATGGCCGCTGCTGCGCAAGCTCGCGCTGGCCCAGGGCGACGGCGGCGAGGGCCTCAACGAATGGCTGGTGCGGGCCGCCACCGAGGGCGGGGCGAAGGCCCTCGGCCGGGACGACATCGGCGCCATCAAGGTCGGCAACCGCGCCGACCTCGCGGTCTTCGACGTCGACACCGAGGGCGACCCGTATGCGGCGCTCGTCAACGGCGCGGCGGGGAAGTGCACCGCGACGGTCCTCAAGGGCGGTCTCATCCAGCGGTAGACGTTGAATAACGCTTCGATCTCGGCGCTTGTCGATCGGCCGCGGGTCCGCAATGCTGAATAGGGCCTGAACGAAGGCCGAACGACTTCCATCACCGGAGAGGTCCGCCTCTCTGTGTATCCCCTGGAGAAGGCGGGGCGCGCATGCGCGCCCCGCCGTTTTTCTTTTTCGACTGGCCGTTGCCGGACACGGGGCTGCAAAACGGCGGAACCTGCGGTTTTCCGGCGAAGGCATACGAGTGCGTCGCTCCCTGTGACAACCGGCACCCCGTTGCTATCGGAAGGGTTACACGGGATAACGGTTCGGTTTCATAGATCGACATCACAGCCTGGATGCGTCAATGTGGTCGTGTAGCGCAGACCGCACTCGGGAGATCTCTCAGCGTCATCCCAGCCGGGATCGAGGCCGGTCCGCTACTTCGAACCGAAGACGGCAAAGGAGGCGCCGATGCACCGCTCACCCGAGCACACCGCCGCGTCTTCCGGTGCGCCCCAGGCGCTCCCGCCCGTCACCCGGGTTCCTTCCCCAGCTTCCCTTCCGGGCGAGCGTGCGGCCGTACCCTGCTCCCTCATGGCCGCTCGCGCCGCGTTACCCCGCGCGCGCCCGATATAACCCCTTGATCCGCCGGGGCCCACACCGACAGGGCTCCGGCGGATTTTCTGTTTTCCGTGTGCAAGGCTGTGCGAGTGATCGAGGCGAACGAAGCGAATACCCCGCGTAAAGAACCCGGCCGCATCGCGGCGATGTTCGACCGGGTCGCGCCGGGCTACGACCGCACCAACACCGTGATGGTCGCCGGGCAGGACAAGCGGTGGCGCAAGGCCGTCCGCGAGGCCCTGAGCCTCCAGCCGGGCGAGCGCTGCCTCGACCTCGGCGCGGGCACCGGCGTCTCCACCGCCGAGCTCGCCAAGTCAGGCGCCGACGTCATCGGCGTCGACTTCTCCCTGGAGATGCTGAAGCACCACCAGGACCGCCAGGTGCCGCTCGTGAACGCCGACGCGCTGCGCCTGCCGTTCGCCGACGACGCCTTCAACGCCGTCACCGGGTCCTTCTTCATCCGCAACGTCGTCGACCTCGACGCCTGCCTCACCGAGATCCGCCGCGTCCTCGCCCCCGGCGGGCGCATGGTCCTGTGCGAGGTCTCCCGGCCGGTCTGGAAGCCCTACCGCAAGGCCCACGGCGTCTTCGTCAAGCACGTCCTGCCGAAGGTCGCCTCCCGCGTCGCCTCCGACCCCGAGGCCTACAAGTACCTCTCCGAGTCGACGATGGCCTGGCCCGACCAGGCCGCGTTCGCCGACCGCATCGTGAAGGCCGGCTTCCGGAAGGTCGCCTGGCGCAACCTCGCCGGCGGCGCGGTCGCCATGCATCGCGGCTTCAAATAGAGGAGCGCCGCCCGGCCGCTTGGTGGGTGCGGCGCGGACGGCGCGTGCGGGCGGGGATGTATGACGATCACCTGCCCGCAGCTTGCGAGCCCGCCCCGTGGTCGGGCCCCACAGCTCTAGTTGAGTTGGAACGAGCGCTTCGAAAGCCCGAACCAGTACCCGTCGATGACGGTGGTCGCCGCCTGCTCCTGCTCGCTCGCGGCCCCGTAGGTCACGAACAGCGGCACGTAGTGGTCCACGGTGGGATGCGCGTACGGCATCCCCGGCGCCTGCGAGCGGTACCGCGCCAGCTCCTCGATGTCGCCGCGCGCCAACGCCTCTGAGGCCCACACGTCGAAGTCGGCGGACCAGCCGGGGATGTTCTCGGGGTGCTGGAAGTCCACGAACGGCAGCCCGTGCGTCATGAACCCGGAGCCGACGACGAGGTAGCCCTCTTCGCGCAGCGGGCGCAGCCTCGCGCCGATCGCCATGAGGCGGTCGGGGTCGTGCGTGGGGATCGACATCTGGAGCACCGGCACGTCCGCGTCGGGATACATGACCTTGAGCGGGACCCAGGCGCCGTGGTCGAGGCCGCGGCTCGTGTGCTGGTGCAGCGGTTCGGTGTCGGGCATGGCGGCGGCGACGCGCTCGGCCATGGCGGTGGCGTCCGGCGTCTCGTACCGCATCCGGAAGTACCGCTCGGGGAAGCCGCCGAAGTCGTAGACGAGCGGGGTCGCGGCCGCGGGGCTGGAGATCATGAGCGGCGCGGCTTCCCAGTGGGCCGAGACGATGAGGATGCCCTTGGGTTTCGGCAGGCCCTGCGCCCAGTCGAAGAGCCGGCCCATCCACGCGGCCTCGTCGAACAGCGGGGGCGCGCCGTGGCTCAGGTACAGCGCGGGCAGCGCGCCGTCCTCGGGCGTCCAGTCGCGGCGTTCGGCGGCGGCGGGCGCGGTGGTCTCGAGGAAGGCGTCGAACGCGGCGCCGGGTCGGCCGGGCATTGGTCACTCCGATTCATTGAATGTTCAATAAACCTAGCTCGGAATTCTTGATGTATCAAGTAGTCCAGTTAAGCTTGTTGCATGAGTGATGAAGCGCCCTGGCTCGACGAAGCGGAGATGGCGACCTGGCTGGCGCTCATCGGCGTGGTCATGCGGCTCCCCGGAGCCCTGGAAGTGCAGCTGCGCCGCGACGCCGACCTCAACCACTTCGAGTACTGCGTCCTCGTCGGCCTCGAGCACGCCGAAGGCGGCACGATGCGCATGAGCGACCTCGCGTTCCTGTGCAACGGCTCCCTCTCCCGACTCTCCCACGTCGCCCGCCGCCTCGAGAACGAAGGCCTCATCGAGCGGTTCGCCTGTCCCGACGACGGCCGCTCGACCCTCGCCCGCCTCACCGGACCGGGCCGCGAACGCCTCGCCCAGGCCGCGCCCGGGCACGTGCGGCTCGTGCGCGAACTCGTCTTCGACGAGCTCGACGGCGACGAGATGCGCCAGATGGGCGAGCTCGCCAAGCGCGTCCTCGCCCGCATCCAGTCCTGAGGCGGCGCGACCCGCGCGATTTGACCCTGGTCCGGGTGGTTTCGGATCGATATAGTGACGGAAAGTTTCGTTCCTATTCCCCCGAGGACTCGAACCATGCCCCTTGCGTCCCATCACGCTCCGTCCTACCCGGGAACCGCCCATGGCCGGCGCTGACGTCTTCGCCATGGACCCCGACGAGGTCCGCAAATCCGTCGACGTCCTCTTCGAGATCGAAGCCGAGGCCGACACCCAGGCCGCCGCCATGGCCACCGCCAACGCCGAAGCCGCCGGCCCCCTCAAAGAGGCCGCCACCGCCCTCGGCCCCGCGCTCGAAGCCGCCGGCGAATGGTGGCGGGTCCACCGCGCCGGCGGCTTCTGCGGACTCCTCGGCAACACCGGCGAATACCTCGCCGCCTGCGCCGAGCAGGCCGTCGAGATCGACGACTACAACGCCGGCACCTTCGCGTCCCTCGCCGGCGAGCTCTACCCCGAGCGCCCCAACGCCAACGCCTCCTCCCGGCCGGACTGGTGACGCCCCATGAGCGAAATGACCTGGGAACACCTCCGCGACCTCGACTGCGGCGCCGTCCGCACCCTCGGCGAGTCCTGGAAGACCTACGTCGACCAGCAGCTCGCCCACACCGAGCGCCTCCGCACCGACGTGATCGACGGCCACCTCAGCGTCGAGAACTACGAGTCCGACACCGCCACACAGGTGCGCGACCAGATCGGCATGACCGCCGACCGGTACGAGGACGACCTCTCCGACTACGCCAGCACTCGCATCGCCACCACGCTGCTCGAGGCCGCCGACGCGTTCGAGAAGGAGCAGAACGAGCTCAAGGAGCTCATCCCGCTCATCGAACAGCACGACTTCGACATCGAAGGGCCCCACAGCGAATACGACGTCAACCTCTCCGGCGACCTCCACCAGGCGATCCTCACCCTGAACCCGCCGCAGTGGCTGTGCGACATGTGCGGGGTCAAGAAACCCGACGGCTTCTGGGACTGGGACACCCTCAAAGTCCTCTTCGACTCCGTCGACCTCTACGGCACCGCCATCGGCCTCGCCGGCCAGTACCAGGACTGGCTCCGCTCGGTCATGTCCCGGGCCCACGACGCCGACGACGAGGCCGCCGCCGCGCTCTCCGAGATGCGCGAGAACCCGACCGAGCTCCCGCCGCACCTCGGCGAGACCTACGACGACCTCGTCGACGACTACAAGGAAGGCGTCACCGAGGAGGTCGCCAACGAGGCCCAGGCGATCGCCGACGGCACTTCCGGCTTGTCGCCCGAACAGGTCAACCAGTGGTGGGAGAACCTGAGCGAATCCGAACGCCAGGCCCTCATCGACGAGCACCCCGAATGGGTCGGCCCCGTCGACGGCATCCCGGTCGAATCGCGCGACACCGCCAACAGAACCCTGCTGGGCAACGAGATCGACAGCCTCGCCGACCGGATCACCGCCAAAGAGCAAGCGCTGCAAGGCATGGACCCCGAATCCGAGGAGTACGAGAAAGCCAAGGCCGAACTCGACGACCTCAAGCAGGACCGCACCGACCTGGCGAACCTCCAGGACAAGATCACCAACGACGACGGCACGCCCGCCGCCTCCTCCCAGACGGGCCAGGACTACTTCCTCCTCGGCTTCGACACCGAAGGCAGCGGCAAAGCGATCGTCTCGATCGGCAACCCGGACACGGCGGACAACGTCAACGCCTACGTGCCCGGCACCGGCAGCAACCTCTCCGGTGCCAGCGCCGGACTGCTCAACCGGGCCGACACCATGGCCTTCGACGCCCAGCGCCTCGGCGGCGGCGACGAGACCGCAACGGTCCTGTGGATGGGCTACGACGCCCCGGACACGCTCATCGAGGCCACCGACGACAAATGGGCGAACGAAGGCGCCGACGACCTCGAATCGTTCACGCAAGGCATCCGCGCCACCGCTGAAGGCGAGCCGTCGAACTTCTCACTCACCGGACACTCCTACGGCACCACCATGGTCGGCACCGCCGCGGCACAAGAGGGCGTCGAAGCCGACAACCTCATCCTGGTCGCCTCACCGGGCACCAGCGTCGACACCGCCTCCGCACTCGGCGTCGACGAAGAGCGCGTCTGGGCCTCCACGAACGACGAAGACGTCATCCAATACGGCCCCGTCCACGGCGAAGCCCCTGTGAACGAGGAGTTCGGCGGCAACACCTTCACCAGCGATTCGCCCCGCGAATCCAGCGAGTGGTGGAAGTTCTGGGAAGGCCCGATGGAGAACCACAGCTCATACTGGGACCAGGACGACCCGAGCACGCCCGCCAACGAAGGGAACGACATCAGCCGCGACAACCAGGCTTACGTCGTGACCGGCCAGGAAGGCCGCGTCCGATGACCCGATTCACCGCCCGCCTGCGGCCGCTCATCGCGCTCGCGGCCCTCATCATCACCGTTCCCGCATGCAGCGCAATGGAGAAGGAAATGGACACTCCGCCGGAGAGCGAGTACACGCAGGCCGAGGTGTACGCCCCGGCCGAGGCCGCCGTCGCCGAACTTGTCGAGGTGCTGCCCGACTTCCCGGGCTTTGCGAAGCGCTCCTGGGGCGAGCTGCCATGCAGCCACAACGGTGTCGACGACCCGGGCTACACCATGGTCGAGATCCGGTACCAGTTCTCCGCCGAGGACTCGGCCACGCCGCTGGTCAACGAGCAGTACGTCGACCTCCTTCGCGAGCACTGGACCTCCCTCGGCTACGAGATCGCCCGCGACGATTCGACCGAAGGCGATGGCGGTGTGTACCGCGATCTGAGGGCGATCACCGCAGACGGCGTGAGTATCTGGTACTCGGCGGCCTACCTCGCGACGTTCATGGTCAGCTTCGGCGGTTGCGTGCCGGTCAGTGAACCCGGTTCGATCGCTTACATCCCCCCGTCGGGCGGCATCGAGCCCGGCAGTGAGGGAGACGCCGTCGGCGACTACTTCCCCGATGGCATCCCGACTCAGCACGAGGCGATCGCTCCGTTCGAATCCCCCGAGACCTACGACGGCGATCTGTAACCGCCGTACTCGGTCGGGTCGCCGAACGCGCAGCAGCGGCCGGAGGGCATTGCTGCGTGCGGTGTGCGTCTGACTGGTGTCGCCATGGACGTCGGGCCGCCGGGCCAGGTCCTTGATCGCCTGGTCGGGTGTCGCCGTTAACGCTGGCGTGTCGTGCTGTGGTCGCAGTGGCTCCGGGTGAGGCACCGCCGTCTGGTTGGGGTGATCCCAACTAGGAAATCGTCCACCCAATCACGGCCCTTCGGGGGCGCGGACAG
>NZ_JAGFNP010000014.1 GCF_017592475.1 Glycomyces niveus
CTGTCCGCGCCCCCGAAGGGCCGTGATTGGGTGGACGATTTCCTAGTTGGGATCACCCCAACCAGACGGCGGTGCCTCACCCGGAGCCACTGCGACCACAGCACGACACGCCAGCGTTAACGGCGACGCCCGACCAGGCGATCAAGGACCTGGCCCGGCGGCCCGACGTCCATGGCGACACCAGTCAGGCGCCCGCGAGGTGTCCATTCCTCCGAAAGCGCGCACCCATGTCGAACTTCTGGGTTCTGGACTGGGATCGGCCGAACGAGCGTCGACGGTCTAGGTCCAGCCTCGTCTTGTCGGGCGGGTGGCCGGGGTGGGTTCTCGGTCTCGGGTTCGGTAGACGACGTAGGGGCGGAAGAGGTACCAGACGGGGGCGCTGAAGGCGTGGACGAGTCGGGTGAAGGGGAAGAGCGCGAAGAGGGTGAGGCCGATGAGGGCGTGGAGCTTGAAGGCGCCGGAGGCGGCGGTCATGGCGGTCACGTCGGGTTGGAGGATCCAGATGCTGCGGAACCAGGGAGAGACGGTTTCGCGGTAGTCGGTTTCGTGCGCGCCTGTCAGGCCGGCGACGGCCGAGATGAGGGTCGTGGCGAGGCCGGCGAGGATGGCGGCGACGAGGACGAGGTACATGAGCTTGTCGTTGACGGTGGTGGCGCTGAAGACCGGGCCGGTGGTGCGGCGGCGGTAGATGAGGAGCGCGATGCCGCCGAGGGTCGTCACGCCCGCGATCGCGCCCAGGGTGAGGGCGGTGACGTGGTACTGGTCGTTGGTGATCCCCACGGCGTCGGTCCATGACTCGGGGATGAGCAGGCCTACTACGTGGCCGATGATCACGACGAGGAGTCCGAAGTGGAACATCGGGCTGGCGACGCGGAGGAGTCTCGACTCGTAGAGCTGGGAGGAGCGGGTGGTCCAGCCGAAGCGGTCGTAGCGGTAGCGCCAGATCGTGCCGCCGATGAGGACGGCCAGCACGACGTAGGGCAGCGCGCCCCACAGCAGGTAGTCGACCGTGGTCGGGTTCATCGCTTGGCTCCCATCGCCATCGGCATGCCCAAGGGCACGGTGCCGCCGTACGGGTCGAGTCCTACGTCCTCTGCCGGGGGTCCGGCGGCGGCCATGCGGGCGGCCTCGCGGCGGGCTTCGTCGGAGGGCGGGAGGGTTGCGGCCACGGCGTCCAGGACAGCGGCGTAGGCGCTGCGGGATTCGTGAAGGGCGGCGCGGAGCAGCTCGATGCCGGGCTGGAAGGCCCGTAGGAGCCGCAGTCCTTGGGCGGCATCGCCTCTGGCCGCGAATTCGAGGACCACCGCCAGGTGGTCGGGAAGTTCGCCGGGGTCGAGCCGCCATCCGCAGGCCGCATAGATCTCCTTGATCCGGGCCAGCGCGTGGCCGCGTCGTCGAGTGTCGCCGTCGGTGTAGTAGGTCAGGTGGAGGGCTCTTCGGCGCTTGAGGTCGAAGGTGCGCACGTATTCGGCGCCGAGGTCGAGTTCGCCTGCGCTCCTGGCGTGTTCGCAGAACGCCTGCAGCGCGGGATGGCCCGATTCGGCGAGGGCTTTCTCGATGAGCGGCAGGCGCTCGTAGAAGGCGGCGTCGGGGTAGCAGAGGAGCATCGCGGCGGCTTGGCGGATCACGGCGTTGTCGTTCACTTCGCCTCCTCGGTCCGGTCCTGACGGTCGCGGCTGTGCCGCTGGTCCCGTTCCGGGAACAAGCCGGGTGGCCTGCCGTTGCCGTCCCAGTTGAGGAGGTTGAAGCGGCGTCCCGGGCCGGTGCGGCCGTCGCTGGTCTGGCGGTCGCGGAGGGCGTGGAACGTCTCGACGCTGGCGGGCCGGGGCCGGCCGGAGGCCTCGCCGAAGGGGACCGCGCCGCCCATGCCGCCCATGCCGGGGCCGCCTTCGAAGTCGAGGGAGCAGCCGATCTCTTCGATGACGCCGCGGTCGGCCTCGTCGACACCGTAGGCGGTGGGGATGACGTAGCGGTCGTCGTATTTGGCGAGGGCGAGCAGGCGGTACATCTGCTCGATGTCCTTGCCGGTCAGGCCTACCGCTTCGGCGATGGTCTCGTCGGGGGTGTCGCCGAGGTTGATGCGGCGCATGTAGGCGCGCATCGCGGCGAGCTTGTTGAGGACGGCGGTGACGGGCGCGGTGTCGCCCGCGGTGAAGAGTTCGGCGAGGTATTCGACGGGGATGCGGAGGGTGTCGACGGCGGCGAAGAGGTTGGCGGCGTCCTCGCCGTCGTGGCCGGTCTCGCTGAGGGCGTCGACGACGGGCGAGAGCGGCGGTATGTACCAGACCATGGGCATGGTCCGGTATTCCGGGTGGAGCGGGAGGGCGACGCGGAAACGCTTGGCGAGCATGAGGATCGGTGAGCGCTGGGCGGATTCGATCCAGCGTTCGGGGATGCCGTCGCGGGAGGCGGCGGCCTGGACGTCGGGGTCGTCGGGGTCGAGGAAGACGTCGAGCTGGGCTTCGTAGAGGTCGCGTTCGTCCTTGACGGCGGCGGCCTTGCCGACGCGTTCGACGTCGTAGAGGACGACACCGAGGTAGCGGAGGCGTCCGACGCAGGTCTCGGAGCAGACGGTGGGCATGCCGACCTCGACGCGCGGGTAGCAGAGCGTGCACTTCTCGGCTTTGCCGGTCTTGTGGTTGAAGTACACCTTCTTGTAGGGGCAGCCGGTGACGCACATGCGCCAGCCGCGGCACTTGTCCTGGTCGACGAGGACGATGCCGTCCTCGGCGCGCTTGTACATGGCGCCGGAGGGGCAGGAGGCGACGCAGCTGGGGTTGAGGCAGTGCTCGCAGATGCGGGGCAGGTAGAACATGAAGCTCTGCTCGTACTCGAACTTGACCTTGTCGCCGATCTTCTGCACGATCGGGTCCTGGGAGCCGAGCTGCTCGCCGCCGGCGAGGTCGTCGTCCCAGTTGGCGCTCCAGGTGATCGGCATGGGGTCGCCGGTGATGAGGGAGCGGGGCCGGGCGCCGGGGATGTCGTCGCCGAGGGGGGCGGTGACGAGGTGCTCGTAGTCGTACGTCCAGGGCTCGTAGTAGTCCTGTATGGACGGCATCTTGGGGTTGGCGAAGATCGTGGCGAGCTTCTTGAGGCGGCCGCCCGCGCGGGGCTTCAACCGGCCTGCGGCCGTGCGCTTCCAGCCGCCCTGCCAGCGCTCCTGGTCCTCGTGCCGCCTGGGGTAGCCCTGGCCGGGGCGAGTCTCGACGTTGTTGAACCACACGTATTCGACGCCGGAGCGGTTGGTCCACGCCTGCTTGCAGGTGACGGAGCAGGTGTGGCAGCCGATGCACTTGTCGAGGTTCATGACCATGGCGACCTGCGCCATGACCTTGCCGATGCGCTGTGCCATCAGTACTGGACCTCCGTGGTGCGCTTGCGGACGACGGTGACCTCGTCGCGCTGGTTGCCGGTGGGGCCGATGTAGTTGAACGCGTAGGAGAACTGGGCGTACCCGCCGATGAGGTGGGTGGGTTTGACGAGGAGGCGCGTGAGCGAGTTGTGGATGCCGCCGCGTTTGCCGGTGGTCTCGGTCTTCGGCACGTCGACCACGCGCTCTTGGGCGTGGTACATGTACACGGTCCCTTGCGGCATGCGGTGGGAGACGACGAGGCGGGCGGCGACGACGCCGTTGCGGTTGACGGCCTCGACCCAGTCGTTGTCCTTGGCGCCGATGGCATCCGCGTCCTGCGGGCTCATCCAGATGTTCGGCCCGCCGCGGGAGAGGGTGAGCATGAGCAGGTTGTCCTGGTACTCGGAGTGGATGGACCACTTGGAGTGCGGCGTGAGGTAACGGACGGTGACGGATCGGGTGCCGGTGGGGCCGATCCCGGGTTCGCCGAAGAGTTGGTGCATGTTGAGCGGGGGCCGGTAGATCGGGAGGGTTTCGCCGAACTCGTGCATCCAGTCGTGGTCGAGATAGAAGTGCATGCGCCCGGTGAGGGTGTGCCAGGGCTTGTCGTGTTCGAGGTTGATGGTGAAGGGCGAGTAGCGCCGGTCGTGCGCCTCCTTGCCGGACCATTCCGGGCTGGCCCCGACGGGCGTGGGGCCGTGCTGGGTGTCGGAGAAGACGACGCGGCGATCGGCCGAGCCGTGGATGAGCTCGTCGAAGTCGGTGCCGACGCGGGCGGCGAGGCGTTCGAAGCCTTGGGCGGCAAGGCGTCCGTTGCTGGTGCCGGATAGGGCGAGGATCATCTCGCAGACCTTGACGTCGGTGTCGAGGAGCGGCCTGCCGGTGGCCGGCGCTCGGGTGGAGGTGCCGTTGCGTGCGGCGAGCCAGCCGATCTCGACGTCCGGCGTGAACGAGACGCCTTTGACGGGAAGACCTTTGGTTTCGGCGAGCGGTCCGAGGGCGGCCATTTTGGCGGCGACGGCGGGGTAGTCGCGATCGACGGCGATGATCGCGGGCATGGTCTTGCCGGGGACGGGTGGCGCGCCTGTGGCTCTCCAGTCCGGCGCGGTGCCGCCCGGTTGCGCGAGCTCGCCCGGAGTGTCGTGCTGGTGCGGGGCGGCGACGAGGTCGGTCGCTGCGCCGAGGTGTTCCTCGGCGAGTTCGCTGAACCGCTCGGCGAGAAGCTGAAAGGCTTCGAAGTCGGTGCGGGCCTGCCAGGGCGGGTCGATCGCGGGCGAGAAGGCGTGCACGAAGGGATGCATGTCTGTTGTGGACAGATCATGCTTCTCGTACCAGGTGGCGGCCGGGAGCACGATGTCCGACAGGAGCGTCGTGCTGGTCATCCGAAAGTCGAGCGAGAGCAGCAGGTCGAGTTTCCCTCGGGGCGCTTGGTCGTGCCAGGTCACGTCTTCGGGGCGGTGGATGGGCTCGGCTTCCTCGCCCTGCACCGAGTTCTGGGTGCCGAGCAGGTGCTTGAGGAAGTACTCGTCGCCTTTGGCAGAGGAGCCGAAGAGGTTCGCGCGCCAGACGGTGAGGATCCGGGGCCAGTTCTCGGGCGCGTCGGGGTCCTCGCACGCGAAGTGCAGCTGACCGGAGGCGAGTTCGTCCGCGATGTACTGACCAGGTTCCCTGCCTGCCTCCTTCGCCTCCTGAGCGAGGAGGAGCGGGTTGCGGTCGAAGGTCGGGTAGGAGGGCATCCAACCCATCCGGGCCGAGGCGGCGACCAGGTCCGCCGTGTGCCGTCCGCCGAGGATGCCCGTACTGGTGGCCGAGGTCAGGGCGCAGGCGTTGTAGGTGTCGTAGCGCCACTGGTCGGTGTGGAGGTACCAGTACGGGGTGGATGCCATGAAGCGCGCGGGCCTGGTCCAGTCCATCGCGGAGGCGTATGCGGCCCAACCGGTCTGGGTGCGGCACTTCTCCTGGCCGACGTAGTGGGCCCAGCCGCCGCCGTTGACGCCCTGGCAGCCCGTGAGCAGGAGCAGGGTGAGGAACGCGCGGTACATGGTGTCGCCGTGGAACCACTGGTTCGTACCCGCGCCGAGCACGATCATGGCCCGGCCGCCGGAGTCCCTCGCCGTGGCGGCGAACTCGCGCGCGATGCGCACGGCCCGTTCGGCTTTGACGGAGGTCAGCGTCTCCGCCCAGGCGGGCGTGCCTGGCTGGGAGGCGTCGTCGTATCCCGTGGGCCACTCGCCCGGCATGCCCGGCCTCGCGACCCCGTATTGCGCGAGCAGCAGATCGAACACGGTGGTGACAGTGCGGCCCTCGACCTTTCGGATGGGAACGCCGCGCACCATCAGGTCGCCCTCGCCATCGAAGCGCGGCAACACGATCGCGGCCGACCCGCCTGCCTCGTAGACGCTCAGTCGAGGAACGACACCTTGAAGGTCGAGGTTCCAGCGCCCCGGATGCTCCTCATCCCACCGGTGCCCGAGGGTCCCGTGCGGGGCGAGGGCCTCGCCGGTGCGCTCGTCGATGAAGACCGGCTTCCACTCCGCGTACGGCTCCTCGCCGGGGAGGGCGTCGCGGCGCAGGAACTTGCCCGGCACGAGGCAGCCGTCGCGCTCGACGAGCTCGACCAGGAACGGCAGGTCGGTGTACTTGCGCACGTAAGCGTCGAAGGCCTCCGTCCGCGCCTCCACGAAGTGCTCCTTGAGGATCACGTGGCCCATCGCCATCGCCAGCGCGCCGTCGGTGCCCGGGTGCGGGGCGAGCCATTCGTCGGCGAACTTCGCGGCGTCGTTGTAGTCGGGCGCGACGGTGACGACCTTCTGGCCGCGGTAGCGGGCCTCGGCCATCCAGTGCGCGTCCGGGGTGCGGGTGACGGGCACGTTCGAGCCCCACAGCATGAGGTACGCGGCGTCCCACCAGTCCCCCGACTCGGGCACGTCGGTCTGGTCGCCGAAGACCTGCGGGGACGCGACCGGCAGGTCGGCGTACCAGTCGTAGAACGAGAGCATCGAGCCGCCGAGCAGGTTGACGAACCGCGCGCCGACGCCGTGCGAGACCTGCGACATCGCGGGGATCGGGCTGAACCCGGCGATCCGGTCGGGGCCGTACGCGCCGATGGTGTGGACATGCGCTGCGGCGGCGATCTCGACCGCCTCGTCCCAGGTGATGCGCACGAGCCCGCCCTTGCCGCGCGCGGACTGGTAGCGGCGGCGCTTGTCGGGGTCGGTGGTGATCTCGGCCCAGGCGGCGACCGGGTCGCCGAGGCGCGCTTTGGCCTCGCGGTACATCTCGACGAGGACGCCGCGTCCGTACGGGTAGCGCACGCGCGTGGGCGAGTAGGTGTACCAGGAGAACGCGGCGCCGCGCGGGCAGCCGCGCGGCTCGTACTCGGGCCGGTCGGGGCCGACCGAGGGGTAGTCGGTCGCCTGGGTCTCCCAGGTGATGATGCCGTCCTTGACGTAGACGTTCCAGGAGCACGAGCCGGTGCAGTTGACGCCGTGCGTGGAGCGCACGACCTTGTCGTGGCTCCAGCGGTCGCGGTAGAACACGTCCCCTTCGCGGCCGCCCTCCTTGAACACCGCCCGCATGTCCCCTGTGGACTCGCTGCGGGTGAGGAAGACGCCCGTGCGCAGGAGCAGGTCGGCGGCGCCGGAGGCGGCCTCGTCGGTTCGCGGCATGCGCCTGGCTCCCTTCGCGCGGCGGCGGGCGGCCCCCTGGTGCGGGAGTCGCTGCCCAGATTAGGTTCTTTCGACCCCGTAAAGAGGACTAATCGGCATACTGTGCACGGGGCCGATGCCACCGCTCCGGTCAGCGGCGGCGCGCTCGTTCCGCCCCGCGAGGAGGCCCTGCAGATGAGCACCGCCGGACAGACCGCGGCCGCCGAAGCCGCCGTGCAGCGCGGGGCCGGATCGAACCTGGCCCTCGCCACCGCCGCGTTCGCGCTCACGTTCTGGGCGTGGAACCTCATCGGGCCGCTCTCGAAGACCTACGCCGACCGGCTCGACCTCGACCCCACGCAGACGTCGATCCTGGTCGCGTTCCCCGTGCTCGTGGGCGCTGTCGGGCGCATCCCGGCGGGCATCCTCACCGACCGGTTCGGCGGGCGGGTCATGCTCACCGCCTCGTGCTTCGTCGCGATCGTCCCGGTGCTCCTCGTCGGGCTCTCCGGCGATTCGTATCCGGCCCTGCTGGTCTCGGGGTTCCTCCTCGGCATCGCGGGGACCTCGTTCGCGGTCGGCATCCCGTTCGTCAACGCCTGGTACCCGCCCGCCCGGCGCGGCTTCGCGACAGGGATCTTCGGCGCGGGCATGGGCGGCACCGCGCTCTCGGCGTTCCTCACTCCGCGCCTCGTGGACGCCATGGGGCTCTTGGCGACGCACCTGGTCATGTGCGGCGCGCTCGCCGTCATGGGCGTCGTGGTGTGGATGTGCGCGCGCGACGCCCCGCAGTGGCGGGCCTCGACCGAGCCGGCGCTGCCGCGCCTCAAAGGGGTCATGAAGCTCAAGGTCACCTGGCAGATGTCACTGCTGTACGCCATCGCGTTCGGCGGGTTCGTGGCGTTCTCGACCTACCTGCCGACGATGCTGGTCGCCGAGTACGGCCTCTCGCAGACCGACGCGGGCCTGCGCACCGCCGGGTTCAGCCTCGCCGCCGTCGTCGCGCGCCCGGCGGGCGGCATCCTCTCGGACCGGGTCGGGCCGCTCAAGGTCTGCCTCACCTCGTTCTTCGGGGCCTCGATCATGGCCGTGATCCTCTCGTTCGAGCCGCCGCTGGAGATCCCTGCCGGGGCATCGTTCGTCCTCATGGCACTGTTCCTCGGCCTCGGCACCGGCGGCGTGTTCGCGCTCGTCGCCGAACTCGTCGACCCCGCCCGCGTCGGCGGCGTCACCGGGATCGTGGGCGCGGCAGGCGGGCTCGGCGGGTACTTCCCGCCGCTCATCATGGGCGCGAACTACCAGGCCAACGGGGACTACACGATCGGGCTGCTGCTGCTCGCGGTCACCGCGCTCCTGGTCGGGCTGTTCACGCTCAAGGCGTTCCGGAACGTCCCGAAGCCGACCTGATTACTCCTCGCGAATGAACGTGGCCGGGCCGGAATCCCCCTCAAGGCGGAGGATCCGGCCCGCAGCGCGTCCTAGGGTGAAGCCATGCTCGAAATCAAGGACCTGCACAAGCGGTTCGGCGACACCGTTGCCCTCGACGGCGTGTCGCTCACCGCCGCCCCCGGCGAAGTGGTCGGGTTCGTCGGCGCGAACGGCGCCGGGAAGACCACCACCATGCGCATCGCCATGGGCGTGCTCGCCGCCGACTCCGGCCAGATCGTCTACAACGGCTCGCCGCTCGGGGTCGAGCACCGCCGCCGCTTCGGGTACATGCCCTCCGAGCGCGGCCTCTACCCGAAGATGAAGACCGGCGAGCAGATCGCGTACTTCGGCGAGCTGCACGGCATGAGCCGCGCCGCGGCCCGGCGCTCCGCCGCCGACCTCCTCGACCAGCTCAACCTCTCCGATCGCGCCGGCGACTTCGTGCAGGACCTCTCCCTGGGCAACCAGCAGCGCGTCCAGCTCGCGGTCTCGCTCGTGCACGACCCCGAGGCGCTCATCCTCGACGAGCCGTTCTCCGGCCTCGACCCGATCGCCGTGGACGTCATGGGCACCGCCCTCAAGGACCGCGCCGCCGCCGGCGCGCCCGTCATCTTCTCCAGCCACCAGCTCGACCTCATCGAACGCCTCTGCGACTCCGTGGTCATCATCGGCAACGGCCGGATCATCGCCGCCGGAGGCGTGGACGAGCTGAAGGCCAAGGAGGTCAAGCAGCTGCGCGTCAGCGTCCAGACCGGTGAGGACCTCACCGCCTCGCTGCCGGGCGCCGTCACCCGCGACGGCGACGACTACCTCGTGGAGGACGCCGACGACCAGGAGGTGCTGCGCATCGCCGCCGCCGCCGGGCGCGTCACCCACTTCGCCTACGACCAGCCGACCATCGCCGAGATCTTCAGAGAGGCCGTGACCCGATGAGCGCCGCCAACCCCGAGCCCTCCCGCCTGCGGGGCCTCCTCCTCGTCGCCGGGCGCGAGATCCGCGTGCGCGGCCTGTCCAAGGCCAATATCGTCAGCCTCATCGTCACCGTCGTCATCGTCGGCGCCCTCGCCGCGCTCCCCACCCTCATCGGCGGGGACGACGGCGACGAGAAGATCGGCCTCGCCGGCGCCAACGCCGCAGCGATGCAGGCCCAGCTCGACGCCATGGGCGGCTTCGACATCACCGTCTACGGCACCGCCGCCGAAGCCGAGCAGGCCGTCGAGGACGAGACCGTCGAGGCCGCCGTCGCCGACGGGTCGCTCTACAGCCGCGACGGCGTCGGCAACGAGCTCGAGACCCGGCTCGACGCCGCCTGGCAGGCCGCCGGCGTCCAGACGAACCTCGCGAACGCCGGCCTCTCCGACCAGGAGATCGCCGGGGCGCTCACCGTCAAGCCCCTCGAGTTCGTGACCCTCGAATCGGGCGGCGTCACCGGCCCGCTCGACTACTTCACCGGCCTCGTCATCTCCATCATCATGTTCATGATGCTCATGACCCCGGTGCAGTACATCGCCATGGGCGTCGTCGAAGAGAAGTCCAGCCGCATCGTCGAGATCCTCCTGACCAGCCTCAAGCCCTGGCAGCTCCTGGGCGGCAAGGTCATCGGCCTCGGCGTGATCTCCCTGGTCAACCTCGTCGCCATGGTCGCGGTCGGCCTCGGCGTCTCGGCCGCCACCGGGATGCTCTCGGACCTGCCGCCGGGCACCGCCTCCGCGGCCGTCTCCACGGTCGGCTGGTGGCTCATCGCCTTCGCGCTCTTCGGGACCCTCGCCGGCGGCGTCGGCTCGCTCGTGTCGCGCCAGGAGGAGTCCGGGTCGGTCCTGACCCCGCTCATCATGTCGCTCACCGTCAGCTACATCGGCGCGATCTTCCTGCTGAACGCGCCCACCAGCACCTTCGCCGAGATCCTCTCGCTCGTGCCGCCGTTCTCGGCCATCGCGATGCCCACCCGCATGGCGATCGCCGACGTCCCCGCCTGGCAGATCGGCCTCTCCGCAGGACTGCTGGCCCTCGCGGCCGCCGGGGCGCTCGCGCTCGGCGCGCAGCTGTACAAGCGCAGCGTGCTGTTCACCGGCTCGCGCCTCAAGCTCTCGGAGGCGCTGCGCCGCGCCGCATGAGCGCACGGAGAAGGGCCCGGGATTCGATCCCGGGCCCTTCTCGCTTGTCCTGCTTACTCCGTCAGGAACAGGAAGTACCCGGCCGAGGCGAGCATGAGCACCCACGCGATCGGGTGCACGTCGCGCCAGCGGCCCTTGGCGGCCATCATGATCGGGAAGAACACCAGGCCCAGGGCGATGCCGTTCGAGATCGAGTAGGTCAGCGGCATCGCGGCGACGATGAGGAACGCCGGGATCGCGTACTCGAGCTTCGCCCACTCGATCTCGCCGAGCGCCTTCGCCATAAGCACGCCCACGACGATGAGCGCGGGCGCGGTGACCGCCGGGTTGTTGGCGACCAGGCCGAACACCGGGAACGCCACGAGCGACACGATGAACCAGAAGCCGGTCGTCACCGCGGTCAGGCCGGTGCGGCCGCCGACGGAGACGCCCGCGGTGGACTCGATGTACGCGGTCGTGGTCGAGGTGCCGAGCACCGCGCCCGCCGACGTGGCGATCGAGTCGGTGGCGAGGGCGCGGCCCGCGCGCGGCAGCTTGCCGTCCTTGACGAGCCCGGCCTGCCCGGCGACGGCGAACAGCGTCCCGGCCGTGTCGAAGAAGTCCACGAACAGCATGGTCAGGATGACCGCGATCATGTGGACGGTGAACGCGTCCTCGAAGCCGGTGAACGCCGCGCCGAACGAGTCGAGGTTCGGGGTGAAGCCCTCGGCGAGCCGCAGGTCGATGACGCCGGTGAGGACGCCGACGACGAGGGTGGCGAGCATCCCGTAGAAGACGCCGCCCTTCCAGCCGAGGACCATGAACACGGCCGTCACGAGGAGGCCGAAGACCGTCAGCAGTACCGTGCCGTCGGTGAAGTCGCCGATGGTGACGAAGGTGGCCTCGGAGGCGACCACGACCTCGCCGCCCTTGAGGCCGATGAACGCGATGAACAGGCCGATGCCCGCCCCGACCGCGAGCTTCAGCTGCGCCGGGATCGCGTTCACGATCGCCTCGCGCGCACCGGTGACGGCGAGGACGAAGAACAGCACGCCCGATACGAACGTGCCGGTCAGCGCCGTCTGCCACGGGATGCCGAGGGTGAGGACCACGGTGAACGCGAAGAACGCGTTGAGGCCCATGCCGGGCGCGGTGGCGATCGGGTACTTGGCCCACAGGCCCATGATGAGGCAGCCGAGGGCCGAGGCCAGAGCGGTCGCGGTGAAGACCGCGCCGGGGTTCGGCGCGTCGACGCCGGCGGCGGAGAGTCCGAAGCTGAGGATGCCGGGGTTGACGGCGAGGATGTACGCCATCGCGAGGAAGGTCGTGGTCCCGGCGAGGACCTCGCGCTTCCAGTTGGTCTTGTTCTCGGTCATCCCGAAGAACCGGTCGACGCGGCCGGTCTGCGGCGCGTCCTGCTTCTCTTCTGTGGCGTCGGTGGCCATGTGGCGGGCACTCCTGTGCGGGCGTGGTGCGATGCCGGGCAGCTGGCACCTCGGAAAACAGGGTAACGGGGCAGGTACTGAACCTGCGGGTAATGTACCGGGTCCGCCGGGGAGAAGAAAGTGCTCGGGTCCTGCGAATGTGAGTTTTACGCACCCGATATGACGTGGAAAACAAGCGACGCCCCGGAGCCAAGGGGGGGACGGCTCCGGGGCGTCGACTTAGGGTCGAGCCCCCGGTGGCAGGATTCCGGGGGCTCGACAAGGACCGCACCGTCAAGCAGCGGGCGGTAGTCGCGGTCTCACTGCCCGACGAATCGGGCTTCCTGCCTTGAGACAACTGCTAAACGCGACGGCGACTCGGCCGGTTGCATAACAGTTGGGTAACGGCCACTACGCCCCTTCGGCTTCGCGGCGGCGGCTCATGAACACGAGGATCACCGCGCCGGCCACCAGGAGCACGCCGGCAGCGGCGAGCACCCAGGCGAGCGGCGAACCGGTGATGGGCAGCGACGAGCCCGGCTTGGTCGTGGACTGCTGCGGCGCTGAGGTCGTGGCGGCCGGGCTGGAGGACTGCTCGCCGGGGCTCGAGGACTGCTCCCCCGAGCTGGACGGCTCGTCCTCGGTGGTCGGCTCTTCGCCGGGGCTCGAGGGCTCGTCCTCCGTGGTGGGCTCTTCGCCCGGACTGGAGGGCTCGTCCTCGGTCGTCGGCTCCTCACCGGGGCTGGACGGTTCGTCCTCGGTGGTGGGCTCGTCGGGGCTGGACGGTTCGTCCTCGGTGGTGGGCTCTTCAGACGGGGTCTCCTCGTCCGGCTCGTCCTCGGTGGCCGGGCAGGTGTGGGTGAGGTTGAACTGCGGCTCCTTGTCGCCGCCCTTCTTCTTGTCGTCGTCGACGAGGTCCACTTCGGCGTCGGCGTCGATGAGGGTCAGGCCGGCGGGCGTGATGATGTACGCCTTGTTGTCGCCGCTGCCGCTGACGATGCCGCCGTCCGCGTTCGTGTCGTAGCGCAGGACGTTGCCGTCCTCGTCCTGGAAGACGGCCTCGATGTACTTGAAGTTCCCTTCCGCCGGAACGGAGTTCGGCAGCACGAACACCCAGCCGTCGAGCCAGGCCGCGGTGCTGTCGGGGATCTGGTCGCAGCTGCGGTCCGAGAAGCCCGCGGCGGTCGTGGGCACGTTGCCGGGGTTGATCGAGATGGTGTCGTAGCCGTCCGCGAGCGCGGGAACGGCGAAGGCGAGCGCAATGGCTCCGGTGAGGCCCGCGCCGGCCGCGGCGGCGAGGGTCGTGTGTCGGCGTGTGAATCGCAAGGGAGTCTCCGTGATGGGAATGGTCGGAGCGGTCGAAAGCGCCGGATTTCAACCGTTTCGTCTGCGGCGGAACCGCATTCGAGGATGGGCACTCCTTTAACGCGGCGGGGGGCGGGCGCGTTGCGCCGCTTTCGGCCGACACGGGTCTCACCCGAACGGCTGACCTGCGTTAACGTCTCGAACCGCCGCAGAAACGACACCGCCCCCGGGGAGGTCCCCGGGGGCGGCGCGTCGGTTCGCTTCGCGGACTACCAGTCCTGGGCCTCGCGGCGGCGGCGCATGACCATGTAGATCGCGGCGCCGCCCGCGGCGAGGGCCGCGGCGGAGACGAGGGCGATGGTCAGCGGGGTGCCGGTGGTCGGCAGGGTCGAGCCGGCGGGGCTGGTCGAGGCCTCGCCGGGCGTGCCGCTCTCACCGGGGGTCTCCGAGCTCGGGCTCGAGGACTCCTCGCCGGGGGAGGACGGCTCCTCTCCGGGGCTGCTGGGCTCCTCCTCGGTCGGCTCGCCGGGGCAGGTGTGGGTCAGGTTGAACTGGGCGCCCTCGTCGGGGTCCTCGACCTCGGCCTCGGCGTCGACCAGGGTCCAGCCGGCGGGGGCCAGGATGTAGGCCTTGTTGTCGCCGGAGCCGTCGACGATCGCGCCGTCGCCGTCGGTGCTGAGGACGTGCTCGTCGCCCTCGGCGTCCTCGTAGGTCGCGGTCACGGAGATGAAGTTGCCCTCCGCGCCGGCGGCGGCGGGGAGCACGAAGACCCAGCCGTCGATGTCCGCCGCGATGTCGGCGGGCAGGTTCTCACAGGAGTTCTCGAACTCCCCGGCGGTCGTGGGCACGTTGCCGGGGTTGATGGGGATGGTGACGATCGCGGCCTGCGCGGCCGAGGCGATGGCGAGCGAGCCGACCAGGCCCGCCGCCGCACTGAGGCCGAGAAGGCCCGTCTGCTTGAAGGATTGCTTGAGTTCCACTGGGGAAGGCTCCGTTTTCCGTCTGCCAAAGGAAACGAATGTGCCGGATTCGTGATGGGCACTGCCATCACGCTCAAGGGGAATCCGAGGTTGCAACACATTCGCATAACGAAGCCCGGCCGTTCGACGGAGCGTCAGAGCGCGGGGAAGTCGGCGCTTCGGGGTATCTGCGCCGCAAGGGAACCGGTGCGGACACGGCAGTGCCCCCGCGGTAGGGCCGCGGGGGCACTGGCTGCCGTGATCGGCGCGGCGGAGGTGATCAGGCTCCGGCGCCGCGAGACGCTAGCGCGGGAAGCCGCCGCGCGGCTTGCCCGGGCAGGTGTGCGTCAGGTTGAAGAACGCGTCGTCGTCGGGGTCCTCCACCTCGGCCTCGGCGTCGATGAGGGTCCAGCCCGGGGGCGAGACGATGTAGGCCTTGTTGTCGCCCGAGCCGTCGACGATGCCGCCGTCGCTGCCGGTGTCGAGGACGTGCGGGTCGCCGTCGCCGTCCTCGAAGAGCGCGGTCACCGAGATGAAGTTGCCCTCGGCGCCGGCGGATGCGGGGAGGACGAACACCCAGCCGTCCTCGGTCTTGGCGATGTCGTCGGGCGGGATGTTGTCGCAGGACTGCGTCTGGAACTCGGCGGCGGTGGTGGGCACGTTGCCCTCGTTGATGAAGATCGTCTCGACCGCCGCGAGGGCGGGCGAGGGGAGCGCGAAGGCGCCGAACACCCCCGCGGAGACGGCGACGCCCGTAGTGATGGATTTGACCGTGTGTCGCATGTCGATTACCTTCCGTTGTCGGTCGATTGCAGAGGGGAATGTACCGACACTCTGGAGCAATGCGGTCTGAAATGGACTATGAAAACGTTGTAGCGCCGCCGATCGGTCCACCGGCGGGGCGCCGGGACTGGACAAAGGCGGGAGATCCTATAGGATCTCGGGCATGGCAGCAGCATTGAAGCTCACCTACGACACCGCCCCCGACGCCTGGCACGAAGGCCTCCCGATCGGGGAAGGCCGCATCGGCGCGATGCTCTGGGGCCCCCGGATCGAACTCAACGAGGACGGCTTCTGGGCGGGCGACGGCTCATGGAGCGTCCCCGAAGGCGCCGAAGGCCTCGCGGCCCAGGCCGCCGAAGCGGTCCGCCGCGGCGACTACGTCGCCGCCGACCAGCTCGTGACCGGCATGACCGGCGAGGAGTGCGACGCCTACCAGCCCGCCGGCGCCTTCGTCGTGACCCACTCCGGCGACGCCGGTCCCGAGCGGCGTGAACTCGATCTGCGCGACGGCGTCGCCACGATCGAGCGCGGCCGCGTCCGCCAGGAGGCCCTCGCCTCCGCCGTCCACCAGGTCATCGCCCTGCGCTGGACCGCCGCCGCACCCTTCGACCTCGACCTGCGCTTCGAATGGCCTCATGAAGGCGGCACGATCGCCGCCGGCGCCGCCGAACTCGACGTCACCGGTCGCGCGCCCGTGAGCGTCGCCGGCGGCGTCCCCGACTACTCCCGCACCGAAGGCGTGCGGCGGCTCGGCCTCAACGCCCAGCTGCGCTGCGACGGCGACCTCGCCGGAACCGAAGGCGGCCACCGCTTCACCGGCTGCCGCAGCGTCGAGGTCTACCTCGCCCTCCGCTCCGACACCGACGAGGCGACCGCGCTCGACGCCGCCCGCGCCGAAGCCCGGCAGGCCGCCGCTGCGGGCTGGCAGACCCTCTTCGACACCCACATCGCCGCGCACCGCGAGGTCATGGACCGCGTCGCGCTCGACCTGAACCCACAGGGGGCTGTGGACGACGACGCCACCACGGCCGAGCGACTGCACCGCCGCGCCGCCGGCGGCCAGGACGAGGACCTCGCCGTGCTCGCGTTCCAGTTCGGCCGCTACCTCCTCATCGGCTCCTCCAGGGCCGGCACCCAGCCCGCGAACCTCCAGGGCATCTGGAACCACCACGTCACCCCGCCGTGGAACTGCGACTACACCACGAACATCAACGTGGAGATGAACTACTGGCCCGCCGAGACCTGCGCGCTCCCCGAGTTCCACGAGCCGCTGTTCGACCTCGTCGGCGACCTCGCGCGCACCGGTGTCGAGACCGCGCGCCGCCTCTACGACGCGGGCGGCTGGTGCTGCCACCACAACACCGACTACTGGCGCACCACGGTCCCCGTGCAGGGGCGCGCGTGCTGGCAGAACTGGCCCATGGCCGGCCTGTGGCTCTCGATGCACCTCGCCGAGCGCTGGCGCTTCTCGCGCGACGAGGAGTTCCTGGCCGACCGCCTGCCGATCGCCCTGGGCGCGGCCCGGTTCGCGTTCGACCGCCTCTCCGAGGGCAAGGACGGCACGCTCGTCACCAGCCCCGCCACCAGCCCCGAGAACGAATTCGTCACCCCCGAAGGGAACTCGGCGGTCGACGAGTCCACCGGCATGGACGCGACCCTCGTGCGCGAGCTGTTCGCCTTCGTCCTCGAAGCCGCCGACGTGGTCGCCGAGACCCTGCACGGCGACGACCTCCAGCTCGTCGAAGGCATCAGAGAGGCCATGCCGCGCCTGGCCGGGGCGAAGATCGGCGCCGACGGACGGCTCCTCGAATGGGCCGACGAGCGCGAGGAGTCCGAACCGCACCACCGGCACGTCTCGCACCTGTACGGGGTGTACCCCGGCGCCTCGTTCGCGGACGCGCCCGAACTGCTCGACGCCGCCCGCAAGAGCCTCGAAGCGCGCGGCGACGCCGGCACCGGCTGGTCCCTCGCGTGGAAGACCGCCCTGTGGGCCCGCCTCGGCGACGGCGACCGGGCGCACCAACTGCTCGGCGAGTTCCTGACGCCCGTGGGCTTCCGCGGCGAAGGCGAGTACGCCGACGGCGGCGTCTACGCCTCGCTGCTGTGCGCCCATCCGCCGTTCCAGATCGACGGGAACTTCGGCACGACCGCCGCGATCGCCGAGATGCTCGTCCAGTCCCACCGCACCGCCGACGGCGCGCCCGTCCTCGACCTGCTGCCCGCGCTGCCGAGTGCCTGGCCCGAAGGGGAGGTTCGCGGCCTGCGCGCCCGCGGCGGGGTCACGATCGAGCGGCTCGCCTGGAGCGGCGGCCGGGCGACCGAGCTGACCCTGGTGGCCGCCTGCGACACCACCGTCGTCGTCGACGGCGCAGCGGTCCGCCTCGCCGAAGGCGAACGCTGGACCGCGAAGTTCTGAGCAGCACAAGGGTTTACGAGTGCACCGGTCTTAGGAGTGCACTGGTTTTAGGAATGCACAGGGGAGCGGCCGGAGCCATGAGGCTCCGGCCGCTTGGGTATGAAGGCCCGCGGCTGCGCTAGCAGTCGGTGGCCTCACCGGTCTGGCCGACGGCGACGCCGCAGACCGACCAGTGGAACGCTCCGGTGGTGTCCGCGTTCACCAGCGAGATCCCGTCCTGGGGACTCACCGGCTCCTTCGGGCCCGGTATCGAGTTGTCGCACTCAGCCGGCTCGACGTCAGCCGCCACAGTGATGCCGCAGACCTGCCATTTGGCGAAGTCCCGCAGGTCGATGTTCGCGAGCGACGGCATGCCCTGCCCCTCAGGGGACTCGGGCAGCTCCCGGCCGTACGTCACGGCCTCGTCCTCGACATCGGAGCTGAACAGGCTCTCGCATGCGGTGTCGGTGAGCGGGCCGGTATCGCCGGTCTCGCACACCGCCGGCAGCATCGACCGGTGCTCGTCGTCCACGGAGGCGACCGTCAGCCAGTCGGGCGTGGCCGCGGTGGCGGCGCCGCCCGTGAGGGCCGCCGCTGCAGCGGCGGCGACGGCGGAGGCCGCGACCATGGTGGTGTTGCGCATTGCTTCTACCTAACACTCTCGACCAGGCCCGAGGTTGCCCTAGGACCTAGTAGTCGCCCTGGTCGGCGCCCTTGTCGGGGTTGCCGTTGCCGTTGTCCGAGATGTGGTCGGTGTTGTCGCAGTTCTGCCAGAAGGACTGGGTCAGCACGTTCTGGCCGCAGATCTGCCAGTGCGCGGCGCTCGAGGCGTCGACGTTCGCGGCGGAGACGTCGCCGGCGTTCACGCCGGACTGCGGGCCGGGGCCGATGTGGTCGCGGTTGTCGCAGTTCTGGTTGTACGACGTGGTGAGCACGTTCTGGCCGCAGATCTGCCAGTGCGCGGCGCTCGAGGCGTCGATGTTCGCGAGGCTGACCGGGCCGGCCCAGACGCCCGAGTTCTGGGCCATCGCGGGCGAAGCGGCGCCGAGGACGGCGACACCGGCGGCGGCGACGGCGAAGGCCGCGGTAGCGGTGGTCTTGCGCATTTGCTGTGTTTCCTTTCGAGTTGGATGAGGCGAGCCCGGCGGGCCCGCCCCCAGGTCGACCTACTGCGCCGTGTTGGGCATGTGGTCGTAGTTCAGGCACTGCTGGTCGAGCGACGGCGCGACGCCGACGTTCTGGCCGCAGATCTGCCAGTGGGCCGCGTCCGAGATGTCCAGGTTCGCGGCGGAGACGTCGCCGGCGTTGACGCTGGACTGCGGGCCCTCGCCGATGTGGTCACGGTTGTCGCAGACCTGTCCGAAGGACTGGGTCAGCACGTTCTGGCCGCAGATCTGCCAGTGGGCGGCGCTCGAGGCGTCGATGTTCACCAGGCTGACCGGACCCGCGTTCACACCGGAGTTCTCGGCCATCGCCGGCGAGGCGGCGGCACCGATCGCGGCGATGCCGGCGGCGGCGGCGAGGACGTAGGTGGACTTGCGCATGAAATTCCCCCGATTCGAAATGCTTTCCGGAACCGTCGGGCCGCGTTGCGACCGGCCCGACGGGGCTTGCTCATGCCGTTTCGGCTACTGGGCCGAGTCCGACATGTGGTCGTAGTTCTTGCACATCTGGTCGAGCGACGGCGCGACGCCGACGTTCTGACCGCAGATCTGCCAGTGGGCCGCGTCCGAGATGTCCAGGTTCGCGGCGGAGACGTCACCGGCGTTCACACCCGACTGCGGGCCCTCGCCGATGTGGTCGCGGTTGTCGCAGTTCTGCCCGAAGGACTGGGTGAGAACGTTCTGGCCGCAGATCTGCCAGTGGGCGGCGCTCGAGGCGTCGATGTTCACCAGGCTGACCGGGCCGGCGTTGACGCCCGAGTTGTTGCCGGCCATCGCGGGGGCGGCGGAGAGAGCGGCGGCGCCGGCGGCGACGGCGGCAACGGTGAGAACCTTGCGCATGAGTTGCGTTTTCCTTCTTGGGTTGTGCGCCCGGAGGTCCCGGGCGGCTTGACTTCGTCTTCCCCGCCCCGTTCAGGGGCGGGGCTGCGACCGGCTTCCGCGCGTCGGCACGCCGGAGGGGCGTGGGATCAGATCCCATGCACTGCAACCGGAGGGAGAGTTTGAAGGCGGACTTCAAGTTCCCCGCGCACCGACGCGC
This sequence comes from Glycomyces niveus, assembly GCF_017592475.1. Taxonomy (GTDB): domain Bacteria; phylum Actinomycetota; class Actinomycetes; order Mycobacteriales; family Micromonosporaceae; genus Glycomyces; species Glycomyces niveus. The sequence continues at coordinate 19,589 of NZ_JAGFNP010000014.1, forward strand.
GGAGGCCTTAGTCTGGGGCGACGGACAGCTCGGCGGCGCGGTCCAACGGCCGCCCCAATTCCCCGATCACCGTGCGGGAGAGTGACACCTCTTCCCCCGCGGCGGACGGGGAGACGCAGACAGCGGTGTGGCCGCTGTCGACGCTTATTCCTGCGGTCGAGCCGGTGGCTCCACCGGGGATGATCTTCAGGTCAGGCAGGCCGGGGCCGTCGTACAGCCACGGTCTGGCCGAAGTGCGCGGCACGCCGCGCACGTCCTCGACCTTGGATCGGTCGGTCCCCCGCACAAGTTCGGCGGGGCACTCGGCGGCGGCGGCCGGCCGGCCGTCGTTCGCTCCGTGAAGCGACGCCGCCACCTCGTTGGAGGCCTGCACTGTGAGCGCGGTGAAGCTCGGTTGTCCTGCCCCTGCGGCGGGGACGCTCCCGGGCGTCGTCCCGTCGCCGAAGCGCAGGCCATCGGTCACCAGTCGCGCCAGTGCGTCGACCGGATCGGTCGAGGGCGCGACAGTCTCGTAGACACCGGGCGCCGCGGGGGCCGGGCCGTCCGCAATGGAGGCCGTTCCCTTCACGAGGTTTCCCACCAGCGGTGCCACTACTCCGGCAGTGCGGTCTCCGACAGACTCGTCATCCAAGTCGAGCAGGCCAGGCAAGGCGTCGCCCTGCAGCGCAGTGCGCACGACCCCGTCCGTCTCGTCCATCAGGGAGTCCACCGGCTCGTCCAGGCCCGACACCAGCCCCGAGACCTCCCCCTGCACCGCTGCCGCCCGATGTCCCTGCTGGTACTGCGGGACCAGTCGCGCGGCCAGGCGCGACATGTCGGACACCTCTGCGGAGAGGGGGTCGGTCATCGCGGCAAGGCCCTGCGATGCTGCGGAATCGTCTGATGCCCAAGCGGAAGCGGCCAACGCGAAGGCTCCCAGAAGCAGGGAGCCGAATGCGGTGAGCGCGGCGCCGAGAAAGAACCGGAGCACGCTGAAGCGGCGAGTGACCTCGCTGCCCCCGGCGGTGCGTCCCATCGTCTCCCCCGTCGTCCTGAACCTGAGCGCGAGCGTTCTCGCCGCTCGCAACTGTAAGAACGAAAAGGGATTGATCGGGGATACGGGGCGAATCAGATTTTATTCCCGAAAATAGGGTGAGACGGACTCACAGCTCCTCATTGCTCACGCACAGCAGCGGTTAACAGACTGTTTACATGACTTCAACGAACGAGAAATTGCTTTTTGGGAGCGTGGCGGAACAGCCCACGGCTCGGTCGAGCCCCGGCTGGACCGCGTCACTGCAAGAAGGGCTCCTACCTGATGGCTATCAAGGCCGAGTACATCTGGATCGACGGCACCGAGCCGACGGCCAAGCTGCGTTCCAAGACCAAGATCCTCGACGAGGGCCAGGAGCCCCCGATCTGGGGCTTCGACGGCTCCAGCACCAACCAGGCCGAGGGCCACACCTCGGACTGCGTGCTGCGCCCCGTCAAGGTCGTGCCGGACCCCATCCGCGGCGGCGACTCGATCCTGGTCCTGTGCGAGGTCCTCGACATCGACTTCACCCCGCACCCCACCAACACCCGCGCCAAGACCGCCGAGGTCGCCGAGCAGTACGCCGGCCAGGAGTCCTGGTTCGGCATCGAGCAGGAGTACACCTTCATGGTGGGCTCGCGCCCGCTCGGCTTCCCCGAGGGCGGCTACCCGGCCCCGCAGGGCGGCTACTACTGCGGCGTCGGCGCCGACGAGATCTTCGGCCGCGAGATCGTCGAGAAGCACCTCGACAACTGCCTCGCCGCGGGCCTGCCGATCTCCGGCATCAACGCCGAGGTCATGCCCGGCCAGTGGGAGTTCCAGGTCGGCCCCGCGTCGGCCCTCGAGGTCTCCGACTCGCTGTGGATCGCGCGCTGGCTGCTCTACCGCACCGCCGAGGACTTCGGCGTGTCGGCCACGATCGACCCCAAGCCCGCCAAGGGCGACTGGAACGGCGCCGGCTGCCACACCAACTTCTCCACCAAGGCCATGCGTGAGGACTACGAGCCCATCATCGCCGCGTGCGAGGCCCTGGGCGAGAAGGCCGCCGAGCACATCGCCGTCTACGGCGACGGCATCGCGGACCGCCTCACCGGCGCCCACGAGACCGCCCACTACACCCAGTTCTCCTACGGCGTCTCCAACCGCGGCGCCTCGATCCGCATCCCGTGGCAGGTCGAGAAGGACAAGAAGGGCTACCTCGAGGACCGCCGCCCCAACGCCAACATGGACCCCTACCTGGTGACCGGCAAGATCGTCGACACCGTCTGCTCCGCCCTGGAGAAGAAGGGCCTCGTCTAACCACGAGCCTCCCGAGCGAACGGAAGGGGCGCCGCGCATTCGCGCGGCGCCCCTTTCGTCGTCCTGCCGCCAGCGTCGAGACCGCCCCCACACGGCCAATTCTCGCAGCTCACGGCCATGGGGACGAATGTATATAATTGCCGGGCCTCCGCTCCCGAACCCCATGCAGATCGGTCAAATGCGCATCGACAATCCAGCCGCGACGCCGGAAATGACCCGGCGCGCACTCGCGTTCGGCAAGCCCGCATCGATCGGGCGGATCTATGAGTGGGGCCTCTACCACCGTTCGCGGCTGGCCGTCGACGTCCTCGCCCGCCTCGCGCACCCCGACGACCCGGGCGTGTTCCGCGACCTCCCCGCGGGGGCCGACCGGATGAACCGCGACCGCTGCAACCTCCGCGCCGTCGCCGCCCTCGGCTCCTACCTCACGCTCATGGCCCGCGACGCCGACGAGTACGCCTGGGCGCTCGAGGTCTTCGAGCTCGCGCAGCGACTCGGGCCCGGGCGCGTCCCCGCCGAGCACCACGACATGTACGTGAACGCCGCATACCTGGCCGGGCGCCACGAGCGGGCACGCCAGTTGCTGGACGAGCTCAACGACGTCGGCGACGCGCTGCGCCGCGGCCTCCCGATCCTCGAATCGCATCCCCGGCACGGCGGCTCGGCCCACGAGTACCTCCGCCGGTTCAAGCAGTTCGTCGGCTGGCCCGACCTCCTCGAGCTCGGCGAGGGCGACACGCTCGGATTCGAATCGCTGCGGACGGCCCCTGTGAAGCCGGTCGAGCACGGCCCGCTCATCTCGGTGGTCATGACCTGCTACAAGCCCGGTCCCGCGCTGCTGAGCGCCGTGCGCTCCATCGTCGCCCAGAGCTGGCAGCAGTGGGAGCTCCTGCTCGTCGATGACGGCTCCGGTCCCGAATACGAAGCGGTCCTGCGCGAGGCCGCAAGGCTCGACTCCCGTGTGAAGATCCTGATCCAGTCCGAGAACGGCGGCACCTACCAGGCCCGCAACCGCGCCATGGCCGTCGCGCAGGGCGAGTTCGTCACCGGGCTCGACTCGGACGACTGGGCGCATCCGCTGCGGCTCGAACGCCAAGCCGCCGCCATGATCGACAACCCGCGCCTTGTCATGGTCGAATCCCGCAGCCTTGCCGTCCGCGACGACCTCGCGCTCATGGTCGATCCCGAAGTGGCGCTCGTGGCCTCGCGGTCCACCCTCGTGATGGTCCGCACCGACGCGATCAGAGAGCACATCGGATTCCACGACGAAGTCCGCAAGACCGCCGACTCCGAATTCCGCATGCGCGTCAAAGAGCACTTCGGACGCCGCGCCTGGAGGCGCATGAAGGGCGAACCGCTCACCCTCGTCCGCTACACCGGCGACACCCTCTCCAGCGGCGAGGTCGGCCGGTACTGGATGACGACCAGCCGGCTCGCGTACCACTCCGGGTTCACCCACTGGCACCGCCGCATCAGCGCCGGGCAGGCCACCGCGTTCCTCCACTCCTACTCGCGGCCGCGGCCCTTCCCGATCACCGAGGACATCACCCTCCCGAACGCGCGCCTCAAGGACGCCGCCTACGACCGGGTCTACGCGGCCGACTGGCGCCATGTGGACACCGCACGCTCCGCGCTGCTCGACGCCGCCGCGAACGACGCCGAAACCGGACTCCAAGTGGCACTGGCGCACTGCCCTGAATGGCACGACGTCGACGGCGAGCGCGGGCTCATCCACCCGTCCGTCCTCGAGACCGCCTCGGCCAAGGGGATGCGCTTCATCGACGACACCGGGAGCGCGCCGGTGGTCGTGCCCACCGACGCCTACCGTGAGCTGTACCTGTTCGAGCACCCCGACGCCGACGCCGCCCTGGTGCAGTCGGCCGGGCACGCCGAGACCCCCGCACCCGAGCACCCCGTCGTCCCGCGGGCGCGCTTCGACCGCGCCGCCGCACCGCTGCGCGATGCGGTGCGGCGCCGCGACCTGGCCGCCGCCGCACTCGGCCTCGTGGCCGTGGCCGCCGAAGGAGCCGTGGCCTGGGCGGTGGCGCCTGAGACGCTGCCATGGGCGCTCGCCGCGGGCGCCACCCTCTGGATCGGCGCCTCGGGCGCGGTCCTCACGTGGAAGGCCGCGAGCGCCCTCCGCCCGTGACCGCACCCGATCCGATCCCTGGAAAGACGCGAACCCGCACATCATGAGATTGATCCGACTGTTCAAGAAGGCGCTCCGACAGCCGCTGTGGCTGGCGGCGGCGGTCCTGCCGCTGGCACCGCTCCTCGCACTGCCGTTCGGCGGCGGAGCGGAGGCGATGCTCGCCCTGGCCGCCGCGGCGCTCGTCCCGCTCGGATCGCTCGCCGCGGTCGCGGTCTGGCACGCCGCCAAGCGCATCCGCGAGCAGATCGCCCGTCCCGCGCTGAGTCCGGCGGTGCGGACGGGGACCACGAGGCTCCCCCGGCCGCGGCAGCGCGAACTCGATCGGTGGCGGGCCCGGCTCAACGGCGGCTGGGCACTCACGGCGGGAGCCGAACTACTGCGCGCCGCCGAGAACGGGCAGGAGCACTCCGAGTACCGGGTGCGGGCGCTGACTGCCCTCGCCGAGCACCATGCCGCGAAGCGCCGCGACGACCGGCCGCCACGCCACCACGACCTCGACATCGTGGTCGTCTCGGCGATGAACCTGCTCGGCGGCACCACCTCCGCGAACGAAGCCGAGATCCTCGCCTACCGGGGCGCGGGCCTGCGCGTCGGCGTCCTGCACCACCCCGTCTACGACCGGGCGCTGGACCGCCCTGTGCACCAGCGGATCCGCTCGCTCATCGACGACGACCGGGTCGTCGAGGTGCGGCCGTGGGACACGGTCCGGTGCGACCTGCTGATCGTGCGGTTCCCGATCGCCTTCGAAAGGCTCATGGACGAACTGCCGAAGATCGACGCAGGGCGGACGGTCCTGCTGGTCAACCAGACCCCGCACGAGGAGTACGGCGCGGCGGGCGGCTACGGCACCTCTTGGAGCATTCCGGACGTGCACGCGAACCTGAGCGAGTGGATCGGCCCGCACACCTGGTACGCGATCGGCCCGGCCGTGCGCGACGTGCTGCGGACCCACCACGCCGCCGACATGGAGGGCATCGACCTCGCCACCGACTTCTGGTACGAGACCATCGACCTCGCCGAATGGACCCCCGCGACCCGCCGCGTCCGCGGACCGCACGACCCGATCCGGGTCGGGCGGCACAGCCGCGACCACGTCACCAAGTTCCCGAACATGGCGAAGCGGCTCCTCGACGCCTACCCGGCGCGCCACGACATCGAGATCCACGTCCTGGGCGGCGAGCACGCGCTGCGCCGCATCCTCGGCGGCCCTCCCGCCGGATGGGTCTCCCACCCGTTCGGCGAGATCGCCCCCGTCGAATTCCTCGGCGGCATCGACGTGCACTCCTACTTCATCGATGAGCAGTACATCGAGGCGTTCGGACGCTCGCCCCTGGAGGCCATGGCCGCACAGGTGCCGTGCATCCTCCCACCGAGCTTCGCGGAGCTGTTCGGCGAAGGCGCGATCTACTGCGAACCCGGCGATGTGGAGGCCAACGTGCGCCGAATCGCCGACGACCCCGCGTATCGCGCAGCGCGCGTCGATGCGGGCCTACGGGTCATCGAGGAACGGTTCTCCCCGGCGGCCCTGATTCGCCGGGTTCGCGGACTCGGCGTCACCGGCGGGCCGCAGGCGGCCTCCACCGATACGGAACAGATCGTGAGCGCAACCCAGTGAACCTCCCCGTGAAATCCCTGATCGGTCGCGTACGGCGCTCCAAGCGGCTCACCGCCGCGGCCGGCGCCGCCGCAATCGCGACGCTCGCGGCGGCGGCCCTGGTCCTCGCGGTCCCGCCGTGGGCGGGTCTGGCACTGGCCGCGCTCGCCCTCGCCGCGCTCGCGACCGCGGCGATCGTCGGGATCCGGGTGCTGCTGCGGCTGCACCGCGACCGCATCGCGGAAACGCTCATCAGCGACGACTTCGCTCCGCAAGTCGGCGGGGGGACCTCCGCCCGCCGCATCGCGAAGGCGCACGAAGCGCTCGTCGGTGGGTTCCCGGAGAGCGCACTGGAGATCGCCAAGGAGATCACCGCCGACGCAGGAGTGCCGGTCGATCGCCGCATCGACCTGATGCGCACGGTCCTCGACTGGTACCGCGACGACGAGCGGGCGCGTCGCGAAGGGCCGCGCCGGTCGCGGCTCGACGTCGTCGTGGTCTCGCATTTCGGCCTGCCCGGGGGGAACACCTCGGCGATCACCGCCGACATCCAGGCGTTCCTCGAACTCGGCCTCCGCGTCGGGCTGGTGCACCACCCGGTGTTCGACTGGCGTATCGACGCCCCCGTCAGCGAACGCGTCCTGCGGCTCGTCGACGGGGAGCGCGTGCGGCTGCTCGGCCCGCACGACGAGGTCGAGTGCGACCTCGCGCTGGTGCGGCTCCCGACGGTCCTCGCCAAGCCGCTCGAATCACGGCCGACCGTCCACGCCCGGTCCACCGTGGTCATCGCGAACCAGACCCCGTTCCGTTTCTACGGTCCCGAAGGCCCGCGCGAGCAGGCCTGGGACATCGCCGCCGTCGAGGCCGGCCTGACGGCGTGGCTCGGCCCGCACACCTGGTACGCGGGCGGGCCTGCGGTGCAACGGATCCTCGAACGCCATCATGCGGACGCGTTCGCCGGGCTCGACCTCGCCGCGAAGCCATGGAACGAGTGCATCGACGCCGCCCAGTGGCGGCGTGGCGAGCCGCGCGTCCGCGACGGTCGCATCCGCATCGGGCGCCACTCCCGCGACCACCGCGTCAAGTGGCCCGAGGATGCCGCGACCCTGCGCCAGAGCTACCCCGAGGCCGACGGATTCGAGATCCACGTCCTCGGCGGCGCCGACACCCCCCGCCGACTGCTCGGCAGACTGCCCTCCAACTGGACCGTCCACCAGTTCGGCGCCGTGTCCTCGAGCGAGTTCCTGGCGGGCATCGACGTCTTCTCGTACTACATCGCGAGCGACGGGGCCGAGGCGTTCGGCCGGGCCCCGCTGGAGGCCATGGCGGCCGGCGTTCCGGTGGTCATGGACCCGGTCTTCCAGCCGACATTCGGCGACGCCGCGCTCTACCGGGACCCGGCGGACGTCGAGTTCACTGCGCGGAAGCTCATGGACGACCCCGAGTGGTACGCCTCGCGGCAGCGCGCGGCGTGGGCGTTCGTCGAGAAGCACTGCTCGCCCCAGGCTCTGGCGAAGCGCTTGTCCCGCCACGGAGTCGGCGTCGAAGTCGTTGAACCCCAAGGGCAGCCGTCGAGCTGAGCCGCCTGGACCCTTCCCTGGGTTCGGTGTGGGCCCCGGTGGAGGCGGCGGCGACACGTGTCAGCGATACGCTCGCCTTCACCACGGTCCGCTCCTCCCTGCACGCGGAACCCCCGCCGTGGCGACGAGAGGAACGTGATGACCCGATCCGGGGAACAGCTCCACCGGTCCGCACGGCTACGCGGCACCGGTGGGGGCGACGCCGCTGAACGGGACTTCGACGTGGTGATCGTCTCCGATCTCATGCTGCCCGGCGGGACGACGGTCAGCAACGTCAGCGAGATCCGGCTCCTTGCGGCGAGCGGGAAGCGGGTCGGTCTCTTCCACCATCCGCGGCGGGACTACGACCCGCCGCGTCCGATCAACCCGAAGGTCCAGGAGCTCGTGGACGGCCGCGACGTTGCCTGGGTCGAACCCGATGCGAAGGTCGCCTGCGACCTGCTGCTCATGCGGTTCCCGCCGTTCGCGTCCCGCCTCGGCGGCGAACTCCCCTGCATCGACGCGAAGCGGAAACTCCTCGTCGTCAACCAGACGCCGCTGACGCACTACGACACCGAGGAACGGGGCGCAGAGGTCTGGGACGTCGCCGGCGTCCACGCCAACCTGTCCGAATGGATCGGCGACCACGAGTGGATCGCCGCCGGGCCCCGGGTCCGGGACGCCCTCCTCACCCACCACGCCGGGGCGATGCGGGGAGTGACGCTCGCGGACTGGTACTGGTACCCCATCATCGACACCGCCGACCTGCCGACGCGGCCCGACCGTGCCGCCTCCCGACCGGTGCGGATAGGACGCCACTCCAGGGACGACATCACCAAATGGCCCGCTTCCGCCGACACCCTCAGGTCCTGCTACCCCGCGGACTCGGCGTTCGAGGTGCACGTGCTCGGCGGCGCGGTCGCCCCGCGACGCATCCTCGGCGGCCTGCCCGCGAACTGGACGGTCCACCCCTTCGACGCGCTCACACCGGGGCAGTTCCTCCCTGGGCTCGACTTCTTCGTGTACTACCCCGAGCCCTCCATGCTGGAGGCGTTCGGCATGGCCCCCGCGGAGGCGATGGCCGCAGGGGTCCCCACTGTGCTGCCGCCGATCTTCGAGCCGCTGTTCGGGGAGGGCGCCCTGTACGCCGAACCCGGCCGCGTGAGGAGCCTGCTCCTCGAACTGGCGGACGACCCGGAACGGTACGCGCAGGCGCAGCGGCGCGGGCCGGCCGTGATCCGCGAGCGGTTCGGATGCGACGCCCACCGCGCGCGCTTCGCGGCGATGGGCGTTGCGCTCTGACGAGCGGCCCGTGACGAGCGCCGCGTGACGGCCCCCGCTCGGCGTCAGTCCGGACACTGTGGTCCGCGAACCACCGCCCTGACCCGGTACGCTGGTCGTCACCCGGTCGGGGAGACTCGAAGGGTCAGACCCGCGATCCGCGACACCTCGCCCCGTCGCCGACGCCCCTCGGAAGGACGCCATGCCCCCCATCGACGACCCGTCGGACCGTGATGCGGTGCTCAGGTCGAACCTGCGCCAGCTCCGGCGCGGCCGCATCAGCAACCGCGCCGTCGTCGCCTCCGTGCTCCGTTCGGGCTCCCGCGAGGCGCGCCACCTCCTCGCGTTCCGGGCGGTCAACCCCCACCTGCCGCTCGAGGCGATCGCCGACGCCGCCGCAGACCCCGCGGCGCTGAACGGGCACAAGATCGATGTGAACTGGATGGCGGCGCTCGCGAGGGTCCACCTCCTCGGCAACACCAGCCGCGAGGACCAGCTCCTCGGCCTGCGACTCTTCGACCTGCTCCTGGAGCATCACCCCGAGCACAAGATCGCGAAGCGCGACAAGGAGATTCACCTCCAGGCCACGGGTGCCCTCGGCTCCCGTGAACGCGCCGTGGAGCTGCTGGAACGCTATGCGGACGTGCACCCCGAGATCGCGTACGCCGTGCGCGCCGACCTCGCCAACCCGTGGACCGCCCGCGGGTCCGAAGCGGCGTGGCTGCCCGGATTCGACGCGCTCTTCCCGGCCCCCGCGATCCGCTTCACCGACGACCCGGCCAAGGCCCCCTTCGACCGCATCGCCGTCGACCCCCTGCCCGCGGTGGACGCCGCCGAGACGATCGCGGTGATGGTCACCTGCTTCAAACCCGACGAGACGATCCTGACCGCGATCACCTCGATCCTCGGGCAGACCTGGCGAAACCTCGAAGTGCTGCTCGTCGACGACGGGTCGGGCGACGAATACTCCGGACTACTCGAACGCTGCGCCGGACTCGACCCGCGGGTGAAGGTGATCCGATCGCCGGAGAACCGCGGCACCTACCACTGCCGCAACCTCGCCCTCGACGCCACCGACGCGCCATTCGTCACCACTCACGACTCCGACGACTGGATGCACCCGCGGCGGCTCGAACTCCAGGTCGCTCCGCTGCTCGCGGACGACGCACTCGTCGGCACCGGCTCCGACTGCGTGTTCACGACCGATCGGCTCGAACTCAACCGGGTCGGGCGCCTCCACCGGTCGCTGTGCACCGCCGCGTTGCTGTACCGCCGCGAACGGGTGCTGGCGCGACTGGGCTATATGGACGCCGTGCGCAAGGCCGCTGACACCGAGTACTTCCGGCGCATGGTCGCGGCGTTCGGCGCGGCGGCGTTCACGCACCTGGAGCAGAACCTCACCCTGGTGCGGACCAGGTCCGACTCCCTTTCCGGCGGCGATTTCCGGGCCGGCTGGATCCACCCGGCGCGGGCGGTCTACCGCTCCTCGTACGAGGCCTGGCACCGCTCGATCGCCGCCGGGGACGCCTCGCCGTACCTCCCGCGCGGCGAACGCGGCCCGTTCTACGCGCCCCGCCAGTTCCGCCTGGCGCCACCGGAGCCGGAGTCCTACGACGTCGTGTTCGCGGCCGACCTCACGTCGACCGGCACACCGCGCATCTCGTTCCTCAACGACCTGCGGGCGTGCGTCAGCGCCGGGCTCAAGGCGGGCGTCATGCACCTGCCCACGCTGCGGTTCGCCGATATCCGCCGGCAGCCGCTGCTCGGGCCGGTCCAGGACCTCCTGAACGCGGGGCGGATCGCGCACGTGACCCTCGAGGACCAGGTCGACATCGGCCTGCTCGTGGTGCGCAACCCCTCGGCCGTCCAGTATCCGCCCGACACGGTGTGCAAGGCGCGCATCAGCCGCGTCGTGCTGCTCGCCGGTTCCTCACCCGCCGCTCCTTTCGGGGAGCTGCGCTACGACCCGTCCACATGCGAGGCGTTCGCCGAACGGCTCTTCGGACGGACCCCCACCTGGTTCTGCCGCAATGACGCCGTCCAGGGGGCGCTGCGCTTCCTCGGCGCCACCTCGGACCGCATCGCCGCCGAGATCCTGCCCGAGGTGGTCCTGAGCGCCGGTCCGCCCCGCTCGGGCTTCCGCGCGGCGCTGCCCGTCATGGGCCGCTTCGACTTCACCGAAGGGCACCGCTCCTGGCCGTCCGACCCGGCGGCCCTCGCCGACGCGTATCCGTCCGACCTCGGCGTGGACGTGCGCTTCATGGGGAGCCTCACGGTCCCGCTGGAGCGGCTCGGACGGACCCGGCTCCCGGCGAACTGGACCCGGTTCGGCCTCGACCCGGCCGAGGTGCGGAGCTTCCTGCATCAGATCGACTTCTTCGCGTGCTTCCCGCAGGAGGACGTGGCGTCGATCCCGCCCGCCGAGGTGCTGGAGGCACTGGCGGCGGGGTGCGTGGTCCTGATGCCGCCGCGCCTGCGCGACGCGTTCGGCGAAGGTCCCGTGTACTGCGAGCCCTCCGAGGTACTGGACGTGATCGCGGAGTTCCACGCCGACCCACAGCGGTTCGCGGAGTATTCCAGGAAGATCCAGCAGGCGACGTTCGAGCGGCACGGCCCGGCGGACTTCGCCGCGACCCTGCGCCGCCTCGCCCGAGTCCTGATCCCCGCCCACTGACACACCATCTCAGGAGCAACAATGTCCAAGCCCCGCAACGGGTCCCGTTCGACGCCGCGCCAGGTCGCGGGACTGCTCGCCGTAGCCGCCCTCATCGCGGCCGGTACGGCGGCGGTCCTGCTCGACCGGGGCGATCTCGCCTTGGCCACACTGGTCGTCGCGAACGGGCTGGTGCTGGCGGTGCTGCTGCGGCTCCATCGCGGTGCGGCCCGAAGCGGCGACGTGGGCTCCCTCGCCGCTCAGGTGCGCGAGCTCGGCGAGGGCGTCGCGCGTCTCGGGCAAGAGGTCGATGCGCTGCGTGAACGGGCCGAGTTCTCCGATCAGCGGCTGCTGGCGGTCGTCGAGAAGGAGCGGCTCGCCGCCGAAGAGCGTCACCGCGAACTCCTGCGATCGCTCGGAAGGTCCGGACACGACGACGCCGCGCCCCCGGAAGACCAGGTGCGCGGCGTGCGTTAAGGCTGCGGCTCAGGCGTTCCACGTCTCCGGGATCGGCAGCGACTCGGCAAGCGTCATGCAGGCGGTCTGCACGGCCTGGCCGCCACCGCCGTCGCCCCACTGGCACGACAGCTCAATGAGGTGGCGACCGGAGAACAGGTAGTAGTAGTGCCCTTCGACGAAGCCGCCCGCGTTCTCGGCATAGTAGTAGCGGTGCAGGCCCTGCTCGCGGTGCACGAGGGCGTCGCGGTAGTTGTCGGCCCGCGAGGTGTTCCCCAGTTCGGCGTCATGGGGCTGGACAAGCGCGATCTGCGCGGCGCGGTCGGCGTCCGCGGCGTCTTCGGGCAGGTAGTACGAGCTCACGATGATCTGGTCCGACTCGCCGCCGCCCGTGAGCTGGAAGACCTGGTCCAGGTAGTCGGGGGAGACGTGGTGGGCGCGCTCGGCGCCGGCGACGGCCTCGAAGCCCGTGGGCGCGGTGATCTGGAGCTCGTAGGGGGTTTCAGGGGCGGCCGAGGCGGGGGCGGTGGTCGCGCCGTCGCCGCTGGGGTCGTTCGACGTTGTGCAGCCGGCCCCGAGGACGAGCACTCCGGCCAGCACGATCAATCGCTTCATGGTGAACTCAGGTCTCCGTGTGTGTTCCAGGGGATCTCTCGGGTCCGCTCCATCGTATAGCACCCCCGCAGGGGCGCGGTGTCCGCGAAGCGCCGCGCATCCGGGGTCAGAGCTGGGGCAGCGCCGCCTCGAGCACGTCCGCAAGGGACGCCGCGTACGGCGTCGCCATGTGGTGCGTGTCGCGGTACACGAGCAGGTCCCCGACGACGACCGGGCACTGCTCGTCGACGCAGAACCATTTGCTCGTGTCGATGACGTTGGCGCCGATCCCCTGCTGCACTTCGATACCGACCTCGCGCCGCTCGGTGAACTTGATCCCGTAGTCGTCGTTGCACTCTGCCAGCGGGTGCAGCGAGACGCAGTCCGCCGCTGACAGATCGAAGCTCCACGGCGTGTCGGCGAGCGCTGCCACCTTGGTCGAGTCGGGCATCGACTCCAGTGTCTCAGTCCAGCCGTTGCGCCAGCGGCCGAGCCCGCCGCCCTCGCTCGCGTCGACCACCGACGCGGCGTCGGAACCGGCGATCACGATCAGCGCGGGCGGCGCTGCGGCCAGCTCTTCGAACACCTTCTCGCGCCAGTCGGCGCATTCGGTGTACTCCCGGTCGAGCGAGGAGTTGTCTACGGCGACCGAGACGGGCGTGCAGGCGCTCTTGGTGCGCGGCACGAGCTTCCAGCCGTTTTCGACAGCGAGGGACTCCAGCGCCGGGAACCACTGCGCCGCATGGGAGTCACCGAACAGGTAGACGGCGGTCGCCGACTCGGTGTCGCCGTAGACGCAGTCGTCGGGCAGCTCGACCTCGTCGGTGCCCAGGTGGCAGCCGTCCGCGTAGATCACCGGCTCGTCCTTCGTCACGTCGGCGAGCGCCGGAGTGAGCTGCGCCGGGGCCTCGGTAACCGTCAGCGCGTCTCTGAGCTGCTGCTCGATGTGCGCGTCGTCGACGGCCTGCTCGATGGCGCCGAGGTCCACCGGGTCCTGCTCCTCGGGGACCTTCGAATAGACGGTCGTGAACGCGAGCAGCACGGCGAGGCCGATCATGGAGCAGAGCACGCCCGCTCCGATGCCGGGCACGGGGCGCGCCATCAGCTTCGCCTTCCGGAACGGCTCCTCGATGTACTGGTACGAGAACTGCGCCACCGCGACCGCTCCGATGAGGAGCATCACGTTGAGCACGAGGCTCTGGTCGGCGCCGACGGCGAGCGGGACGAGGATGAGGATCGGCCAGTGCCACAAGTAGAGGCTGTAGGAGATCTTGCCGACGAACTGGAACGGCCCGGTGCCGAGCAGTGACGAAACCGGGTTCCCGCCTGCGGATGAACCCGCGATGATCACCAGTGCGGTGCCGGTGACGGGGACGAGCGCGGTGTAACCGGGGAACGGCGTCGCGTCCGTGTAGAACACGCCCGAGGCGATGATCGCCGCGAGGCCGACGATGCCGAGGACCCAGGCGAGGTACTTCGGTGTGCGCTTCAGCGTGGGCAGGGCGATCGCGAGGAGCGCTCCGGCTGCGAGCTCCCAAGCGCGCGTGTGCGCACCGTAGTAGGCGACGGGCTGGGACTGCTGGGTGACGTACACCGAGAGGACCAGGCTGACCACGAGGATGCCCGCCGCGAAGGCGGTAGCGGCGGGAATGAGGCGGTCGGGGCGGCGCTTCACGAGCAGGAGCAGGCCGAGCAGCAGCAGGGGCCAGACGACGTAGAACTGCTCTTCCACCGCGAGGGACCAGAACTGCTGGAAGGGCGAGGGCATCTGGTCGGCGTTGAGGTACTCGGTCTCCTGCGCGATGAAGCGGTAGTTGACCACATAGACGATCACGGTGAAGGCGTCTTGGAGGACCGCTTCGAGGCGGGTGATCGGGAACCACAGCCAGGCGCCGATGATGGTCGCGGTCGTGACGGCGCTGGCGGCGGGGAGGATGCGGCGGGCGCGGCGGGCGTAGAAACCGGCGATGGAGATGTTGCCGGTGTCGTAGACCTCCTTCACCAGCAGCGAGGTGATGAGGAAGCCGGAGAGCACGAAGAAGACGTCGACGCCGACGTAGCCGCCTGCGGCGAAGCCGAAGCCCGCGTGGGAGAGCAGCACGAGGGTGACCGCGATGGCACGCAGGCCTTGGATGTCGGGACGGAAGCCCATGCCCTCCCGGCGGGGCCGGGCCGCGGGGCGGGCCGGGGCCGGGCCGGTGGGTCCCGCTTCAGCTGCGGGCGGCATGGGCGGGCGGAACGCGGGACGGACCGGGTACGGGCTGGGCGCGGTGCGGGGCGGGGCGGTCGCGGCGGCGATCGTGGGCAGGTGGAGGGTCTCCTCGTTGACACCGTTCCCGGCTGCGGCTCGGGGCTGGGGCGGCCCGGGGGGCTGGGGCGAGGTCATGGTGCAGATTCTCCGTCTAGGGGTGCCGGGCGCGTCGAGTCGCCCCATACTAGGCGTTCTGTCCCCGTCCGGCGGGCCGGTGTGAGCGGCCGGTCGGTTCGGGCACATGGGGAGGGACCGCGAGTCTCCCCATCGTACCGAGGGAAGTCCGGTGGGGCCGTACCGAGCAGCGCCGCGGCCCCGACCTATAGAACAGGTCGGGGCCGCGGCGGTTCGTTAGAGCGCCTTGAGGACGCGGGGTTCGAGTCGGTAGAAGATCCAGCGGCCGAAGAACATCAGGAAGGCCGAGAAGCCGACGGCGACGCAGAGCTGGTACATGTTGGGCGCCAGGCCCGGGATGAACGCCGCGCGGTGCATCGAGAAGATGCCGATGAGCGGGTTCGTGGAGAACAGGTCGTACAGCCAGGGGTTGTCCTTCATCGTGTCCGCTTCGGAGACCTTGGTCAGCGGGAAGATGATGGCCGAGGCGTAGAAGAGGACGCGCATGAACAGGCCCAGGAACCGCTCGACGTCCTTGAAGAGCACGTTGGCGGAGGCGAGGACGAAGACCATGCCGGTCAGGAGCATCACCTGGGTGAGGATGGCCGGGAAGAGCCACAGCAGGTTGAGGCCCCACGTGCCGTTGTCGAGGATGGCGACCGCGATGAGGATCGGGAAGCCCACGATGTACTCGGCGAAGCGCGCGAAGACCTTCGAGACCGGGAAGACCTCGCGCGGGACCTTCATGACGGTGATGAGGGCCGACTGGCCGCCCAGGGAGCGGGTGCCTTCGTTCACCGCCGAGGAGAACCACTGGTAGGCGAAGATGCCGGAGACGATGAAGAGCAGGTAGCCCGGGCTCTCACCGTTGGGGTTCTCCGGCAGGGAGTTGCCGCTCTTGAAGACGACCTCGAACACGAACCAGTAGATGAGCGTCAGGCCCAGCGGTTCGATGAGCGACCAGACGTAGCCCATCGCGGTCGACTGGTACTTGACGGCGAGGTCGCGGCGGACCAGGACCGACAGGGCGTGCCGGTGGCGCAGGAGCGCGGTGAAGCCGGTCGTGAGCGGGAACTTCCGCTTGAGCGGCTTGACCTCGGCGGTGCGGATGGCGCCGGTGGCCGGGCCTTCGTCGCTGCGGGCCGAGTCGAGGAAGGCCGGGAGCTCGGCGGTGTCGTCGAGGTTGCGGCGGATCGGGGAGGCGCCGGCGACCGGCATGTCGCGGCTGGGTTCGGGGCGGGTCGCGTAGGGCGCCTGCGGGACCTGGCCGGACGGGTCGGGCTGGGGAGCCGTCACCGGAGGCGGCGGGGTCTGGTGGGCCGCGGCAGGGGGCGGCGGCGGGGTCGAGCTGTGGGGGGCCGGAGCGGTCGCCGGGGGCGGCGGGGGCTGCTGCGGCTGGTAGTGGCCGGGGGCGGGCTGGCCGTAGGGGTTCGGCTGGCCGCCGTGCTGGCCGGGGCCGTGGGGCTGCGGGCCGCCGTACGGCTGCTGACCCGGGCCGTGCGGCGGCGGGGGCTGGGTGCCGTAAGGCTGCTGCTGGCCTTGGGGCGCACCGTAACCGGGCGGCGGGGCCTGGTGGCCGGGGGCGCCGTACGCCTGCTGCCCGGCGGGCGCGGCGTAGCCGGCGGGGCCGTAGCCCTGCGGGGGGCGCGGCGGCGGGGAGCCGGCGGGCGCGCCCTGATGTCCCGGGGTGATGCCGGGCGCGGCGGAGGGCGGCGGACTGGCGAAGGCCGCCGATCCGGAGCTCATGGACCCCGGCGGGTATCCCGCGGGGTTGGCCGAAGGCCCGGCGCCGAAGCCGCCTTGGGGGGCGGTCGCATCGGTGTGGTCCGGGTTCCCGTCATTGTTCCCGGCTGGGCCGGAGACGCCGTCGGGGTGCGGGCTAATCGAGCTCATGCATCATCTCCGTCAGGTGTCGCTCCAGCGCCACCGAGTCCAGTTCACGATGTTCGAGAATCGTATAACGGCCTGGCCGGGTACTCGGCGCGTAGGCCACCGCTGTGGCGAGCTCCGCGGTCGTCAACCCGAGTTCACTTGCCGTGCGCGGCAGGCCGTGCCGCCGCAAGGCGGCCGACAACTCCTGGAACAGGGCCTTGTCGCCCCGCAGCCACGTGCATATGAGCGCCCCCACGCCCCCTTGCGCCCCGTGGGACGCGAGGCCGGGGTGGAGCGCTTCGAGCGCGTGCGCGATCTCGTGGCACCCGCCCGAGCAGGGCCGGGACGATCCGGCCATGCTGGAGGCGAGGCCGCCTTGGATGAGCGCGTCCGCGAGGGTCGCCAGGAACGCGTCGTCGGCGATCGTCCCGGGGTGGCGCAGCACGGCCTCGGCCCCGGTGCGCGCGATGGCGGCGGCGAGGCCGTCCACGGGTTCGCCGTTCACCTCGTGCGAGAGCTGCCAGTCGGCGACGGCCGAGAGGTTCGTCAGGGCGTCGCCGATGCCGGACTGCAACTGGTGCGCGGGCGCCTGGCGGATGAAGTCGAGGTCGGCGAGGACGGCGAGCGGCGGGTGCACCCCGTAGGAGACCGAGACGCCGTCGCGTTCGAGGGACGCGGTGGGCGAGGCGAGGCCGTCGTGGGCGAGGCTCGTGGCGACCGAGACCATCGGCAGGCCCAGGTCGGAGGCGGCCCATTTCGCGGTGTCGAGCAGCTTGCCGCCGCCGATGCCGACGAGCGCGTCCACCCGGTGGTCGTCGCGGAGGCGCTTGGTCAGCTCCTTGGCGCTGTCGAGGCTGCCGGGGACGACGGTGTGGACCGTGGCGTCCGGCAGGTGGTCGAGCTCGGCCGCGATGCTCTCGCCCAGGCCGGGTCCGAGCGCGACGGCGACGCGGCCGCCGGAGGAGATCCGGGAGTCGGCGAGCAGTTCGGGGAGTCGCTTGAGCGCCCCGGCCGAGACCTCGACCGTGATGGGCGCCAGGACGGTGCGCGCGAACGTCGGCACCTAGAGGCCTTCCGCGATTTCCCGCGCGACGGCCCAGTCGGCGTGGTCGTCGACCTCGGTCCAGGCCACGGGGCCCGTGGAGACGGTGCCGATCTGGCCGGCCTCGGCGAGGAGCTGGAACGCGTCCTCGTAGTAGAGGGTCGAGTCGCGCGTGTACGTCGCCTCGAGGGCCTTGGTGAGGTCTTCGGCGAGACCGGCGGGGATGAGGCTCACGCCGATGTACTCACCCGCGGCGGTCGCGATCGGCTGCAGCTTGTGGATGAGCTCGACGCCGCCTTCGCCGACGCGGACCTTCATCGCTTCGTCGGTGAGGGTCTTGTGGTCGTCCAGGGCGATGAGGAGCCGGGGGTCGGCCGCGGCCGCGGCGAGGAGGTTCCGCTCGATGCTCCTGGGGTGGACGGTGTCGCCGTTGACGAGGACGGCGCCGTCGCGGTAGTGCTCGCGCGCGGTCCACAGCGAGTACGCGTTGTTCCAGTGCGGCTTGTCGTTGTCGACGATCGTGACGGTCACGCCGTAGCGCGACTCCAGGACCGGGGCGTGCTCGCGGATCTTCTCGGCGGCGTGGCCGACGGTGATCGCGAGATCGGTGACGCCGACCTCGGCCAGGCCCCGCACGATCGTGTCGAGGATCGTCTCGGTCGCGGTGACCGGCAGGAGGGTCTTGGGGAGCGCGTCGGTGTCAGGGCGCAGGCGCTGTCCCTGTCCGGCGGCGAGGATGACGCCTCTCACGAGTTTGCGGCCTTCCGATCGACGGGTGTAACCCGCCTAGTTTACAAGTCCCGAAAGGGGGGAGGCCCCTGCCGAGTGTGCGCCTGCACACGTCGGCCGGGGCCTCCAACTGGGAAGGGGCGGCAACAGCCAGCTTGCGAGCTGTGCGTGAGCGCAGCCCGAAAGATCGGTCACCGCTTCCTTCTACAACGAGCCGCGTAGCGGCCCGGTTACGCCTTACTTCGCGACGGCCTTGGCGAGGTTCTCCGACAGGGTGTCGAGGAACTCGTCCGTGGTCTGCCACTCCTGGTCCTTGCCGACGAGGGCGGCGAGGTCCTTGGTCATCCTGCCGCTCTCGACGGTGTCGATGACGACCTTCTCGAGCTCGTCGGCGAAGCCGGTGACCTCGGGGGTGCCGTCGAGCTTGCCGCGGTGGGCCAGGCCGCGGGTCCACGCGAAGATCGAGGCGATCGGGTTGGTCGAGGTCTTCTCGCCGCGCTGGTGGGCGCGGTAGTGGCGGGTCACGGTGCCGTGGGCGGCCTCGGCCTCGACGGTCTTGCCGTCGGGGGTCATGAGCACGGAGGTCATGAGGCCGAGCGAGCCGAAGCCCTGCGCGACGGTGTCGGACTGGACGTCGCCGTCGTAGTTCTTGCAGGCCCAGACGTAGCCGCCCTCCCACTTCATGGCCGCGGCGACCATGTCGTCGATGAGGCGGTGCTCGTAGGTGAGGCCCTTGGCGTCGAACTCGGCCTTGAACTCCTCGTCGAAGACCTCCTGGAACACGTCCTTGAACATGCCGTCGTAGGCCTTGAGGATGGTGTTCTTGGTGGACATGTAGACCGGGTAGTTGCGGGCCAGGCCGTAGCGGAACGAGGCGCGCGCGAAGTCCTCGATGGACTTCTTGTAGTTGTACATCGACATGGCGACGCCGCCGCCCTCCGGGTACTCCGCGACCTGGAACTCGATCGGCTCCGAGCCGTCGGCCGGGGTGAAGGTGACGGTGAGGGTGCCGGGGCGGTCGACCTTGAAGTCGGTGGCCTTGTACTGGTCGCCGTGGGCGTGGCGGCCGATGATGATCGGCTGGGTCCAGCCCGGGACCAGGCGGGGCACGTTGCTCATGATGATCGGCTCGCGGAAGACCACGCCGCCGAGGATGTTGCGGATGGTGCCGTTCGGAGAGCGCCACATCTTCTTGAGGCCGAACTCCTCGACGCGGGCCTCGTCGGGGGTGATGGTGGCGCACTTGACGCCGACGTTGTACTGGTTGATCGCGTTGGCGGCGTCCACGGTGACCTGGTCGTCGGTCGCGTCGCGGTGCTCGATCGAGAGGTCGTAGTACTTGAGGTCCACGTCCAGGTAGGGGTGGATCAGCTCGTCCTTGATCTTGCTCCAGATGATGCGGGTCATCTCGTCGCCGTCGAGCTCGACGACCGGGTTCGCCACTTTGATCTTCGCCATAGTCTCGCTACCTCTCCTCAGCGCTCACCTGCGCCTGGTGTGGATGCGCCGCCTGACGGCGCCGGGGCCAGCGCCCCTAACAGTACGAGCGTACTGGCTTTACCGTGGAAGGCCGCGCCCGGCCCCGGGAGTCAATGGTCACAGCACGGACGCTCGGATAACGATTCCGTCTCAAGGCTGGCGTGCGCCCGGTCACGACGGGTAGCTTTCTTAACTAGAAACAATCTTTCCAATTTGTTTCGCCCCCAGACACCTGGAACTTCACGGCTCGTCCGCGAGCCCAGTCCCGACTAGCGCACGAAGGAGTGCCCGAGGTGACCGCACCTGCCGCCTCCCTTCCGCAATCCGCTGCGGAAGGCACGCCGTCCCGCACCGCCGCCATCGTGGTCAGGCGCGTGTGGACCTCTTACGCCTTCCGCCGGGTCCTCCAGTCCGTGTTCGTGATCTGGCTGGTCTCGACGATCACCTTCCTGCTCATGCACTTCATGCCCGGCGACCCGATCGAGATCATGGCCGGCCGCCTCAACAGCGCCGGCATGTCGCACGACCAGGCCATGGCCACCGCCGCGAACCTCGTCAACTACGACCCCGACGCCTCGGTCTGGGGCCAGTACCTCGAATTCCTCAAGGGCCTGGTCACCCTCGACTTCGGCAACTCCCTCACCAACCCGAGCAAGACGGTCTTCGAGCACGTCATGGAGTACCTGCCCTGGACGCTGTTCTCGGTGGGCGCGGGCGTGGTCTTCGCGGTCGTCATCGGCGTCTCTGCCGGCATGGCCATGGCCTACCGCCGCGGCTCGGCGTTCGACCACTCGATGACCTCGCTCGGCTCGTTCCTCACCGGCGTGCCGAACTACATCCTCATCGCGGCCGTGGTCGTCATCGGCTACACGGTGCTGGGCATCCTGCCCTTCCTCGACATGCGCGGGCGCATCACCGCCGGCGTCGAGCCCGGGTTCGACCCGGTGTTCCTCGGCGACGCGGTCTTCCACGCGATCCTGCCGATCATCGCGTTCGCGTTCACCGCCACCGGCTCCTTCATGCTCAACATGAAGGCCGCCACCACCGAAGTGCTCACCGAGGACTACGTGACGGTGGCGCGCGCCCGCGGCCTCAAGCCCGGCCGCATCTCCCGCGGGTACGTGGGGCGCAACGCGCTCCTGCCCGTGGTGCCGCAGATCGCGCTGCAGATGGGCATGCTCGTGGGCGGCTCGATCGTCATCGAGCAGATCCTCGACTACCCCGGCGTCGGCCAGATGCTCATGAGCGCCATCTCCGACCGGGACTACCCCGTCGTGCAGGCCGCCGTGATCATCCTCGCGACCTCGGTGGTCGTCGCCAGCCTCATCGTGGACCTCGTCCTGGTCAAGATCGACCCCCGCATCAAGTCCGAAGGGCAGGACGCCTGATGACCACCCTGGACGCGGCGATCGCCAAGCCGCGCAAGCAGTTCAAGGAGACGTTCCTCGGCCGGGTGTGGACCGGGCTGACCCGATCCCCCGCCGGGTTCGCCGGCACCGTGCTGGTCCTGGGGATCGTGCTGTTCTCCTTCGTCGGGCCGCTCGCGATCGATCAGGACAACCCCACCGACACGACGAAGATCTGGACCGAGCCGTCCGCCGAGCACTGGCTCGGCACCCAGTACGAAGGCAAGGACACCTTCACGATCCTGGTGAACTCCGGCGCCGAGCCGATCTGGGTCGGCACCCTCGCCGCTCTCATGGCCGTGTTCGTGGCCGTCGTCTTCGGTTCCGCCGCGGGCTACTTCCGCGGCAAGATCGACGCCGTCCTGCTGCAGCTCACCGACGTCACGGTCACCATCCCGCAGTTCCTGCTCATGCTCGCTGTCGTGGCGTTCTTCGACGACATCCCCGCGTGGGGCATTGCGTTCG
Source organism: Glycomyces niveus (assembly GCF_017592475.1). Classification (GTDB taxonomy): domain Bacteria; phylum Actinomycetota; class Actinomycetes; order Mycobacteriales; family Micromonosporaceae; genus Glycomyces; species Glycomyces niveus. Next base: position 41,547 of record NZ_JAGFNP010000014.1, read on the forward strand.
TGGTCGGCTCCACCATGTGGGCCTTCCTGTTCCGCTCCATCCGCGCGCAGGTCATGTCCCTCAAGGAACGCGAGTTCGTCGAAGCCGCACGGCTGCAGGACCTCGGGACCGCCCGCATCGTCTTCCGGGAGATCCTGCCGAACATGGCCGGGTTCATCTTCGTGAACTTCGTGATCGCGGTGAACCAGGCGATCTACGCGATCGTCGGCCTCTACGTGCTCGGCCTCATGCCCTCCGGCACCCCCAACTGGGGCCTGATGATCCACCAGTCGTGGAGCCAGAACTTCTACCTCAACCCGGTCGCGCTGCCGTTCGTCATCGCGCCGCTGCTCATGATCGTGCTCTTCACGATCGGCCTGGTGACCATGGGCCGCGGCCTCGACCAGGCCCTCAACCCGCGACTGCGAGAAAGGTAAGAGGCATGAGCGACCCGATTCTCAGCGTCCGCGACCTCTCGATCGCCTACCGCACCGGCCGGAAGGAGTCGGTGACCGCCGTCAGCGGCGTCGACCTCGACCTCTACGAGGGCCAGTCCCTGGCGCTCGTGGGCGAGTCCGGCTGCGGCAAGACCACCCTCGGGCTCGGCCTGCTGCGGCTGCTCCCGAACCTCGGCGAGATCACCTCCGGCTCCCTCACGTACCGGCTCAAGGACGGCACGCGCGCCGACCTCCTCGCGATGAAGAAGGAGCCGCTGCGCCGCTTCCGCTGGAACGAGGCCGCCATGGTCTTCCAGGGCGCCATGAACGCCTTCAACCCGGTCATCCGCATCGTCGACCACTTCGCCGACACCCTCCGCGACCACGCGGACGGCAAGAAGTGGACGAAGGCCGCCGTCGAGGCCCGCGCCGGGGAGCTCCTGGAGACCGTGCGGCTCGACCCCGACCGGGTCCTCCAGTCCTACCCGCACGAGCTCTCCGGCGGCATGAAGCAGCGCGCGCTCATCGCGCTCGCCATCGCCCTCGACCCGCAGGTGCTCGTCCTCGACGAGCCGACCACCGCCCTCGACCTGCTCACGCAGCGCTCGATCGTGCAGCAGCTCCACGAGCTCCGCAGCAAGTTCGGCTTCACGATGGTGTTCATCACCCACGACCTCGGCCTCGCCGCCGAGCTCGCCGACCGGGTCGCCACCATGTACGCCGGCCGCATCATCGAGACCGGCTCGGCCCGCGACATCTTCTACGAGCCCAAGCACCCTTACACGGCCGGGCTCATCAACGCGGTCATGCCCGTCAAGGGCGACCGGCCCGCGCTCGAATCGATCCCCGGCTACCCGCCGAGCCTCAAGGCCATGCCCGACGGCTGCGCCTTCAACCCGCGCTGCGCCTTCGCCACCGACGAGTGCAAGCGCGACCGCGTCCCGCTCTCGCTCCTCACCGAGCGCCCTCTGGGGATGGACCACTCGGTGGCCTGCCTCCATCACGACCAGGTCCGCCTCCCCCGGAAGGAGAGCGCCAATGTCTAGCGCCCCCTTGCTGAAGCTCTCCGGCATGGAGCAGGTCTTCGACACCAAGAAGGGTCCGGTGCCCGCCGTCGGCGGCGTCGACCTCGAGGTCGAGCCCGGCAAGGTCCTCTGCCTCGTCGGCGAGTCCGGCTGCGGCAAGACCACCACCGCCCGCGCCGCCGCCGGCCTCACCCGGCCCACCGCCGGCACCGTCGAGTACCGCGGCAAGAACCTCGCGGACATGACCGCCGCCGAACGCGGCCGGTACCGCCGCTCGGTGCAGTACATCCACCAGGACCCGTACGCCGCGCTCAACCCGACCCGCACCGTCTACTCGACGCTCAGCGCCGGGCTCAAGCGGCACGGCATCGTCAAGAACCGCACCGAGGCCCGCGCCAAGGCCGCCGAGCTCCTGCAGCTCGTCGACCTCACCCCGCCGGAGTCCTACCTGGACTCCTATCCGCATCAGCTCTCCGGCGGCCAGCGCCAGCGCGTGAACGTTGCGCGCTCGCTCGCGCTGAACCCGGACCTGCTCATCTGCGACGAGTCGACCTCCATGCTGGACGTCTCGATCCGGGTGAGCCTGCTCAACACCCTCGGGAGGCTGCGCGACGAACTCGACGTCGGCTTCCTGTTCATCACCCACGACCTCGCCGTCGCGAAGTACTTCGCGTGGGACGGCGAGATCGCGGTCATGTACCTGGGGAAGGTCGTCGAGCACGGCCCGACCCCGGAGGTCATCGGGAACCCGCAGCACCCGTACACCAAGGCCCTCATCGGCGCGGTGTGCGAGCCGGACCCTGACCTGGCGAAGGCCAACCGCGCGGCGGAGCAGCTGCGGTCGGCGGAGATCCCGAGCCTCCGCGACCTGCCCGCCGGGTGCGCCTTCCACCCCCGTTGTCCCGCTTTCGAACCGGGCCTGTGCGACACCGCCGAACCGGCCCTCCAGGCCACCCCTTCGCGGAGGCGGTTGTCCTGCCACGTGGTGTCCCGCGACTTGCAGCGGGCGCCGGACGCGGACCGGACGATCACCTTCGAGGCCGTGCCCGGCTCACGGCGTCCCGAGCCCGAGACAGCGCACTGACCTCGCGGCCCGGACACCTTTACGGCTCTATCCCTACCTCATCTCGATCAACCCGTAGCCCTCACTTTGAAAGACGGCTCAACGAAAGGAACTGGCGATGACCTCTCAGCAATTCGAGCTCAGCCGACGTCGGCTCATGCAGGCGGTCGGCCTCGGCGCCGGCGCCGTGGCGACGACGAGCGTGCTCGGCGCCTGCCAGGCCAAGGGCTCGGAGGGCGAAGGCGCCTCCGGGAAGTTCGTCTACGTCTACCCGTTCGACGTGACCACGCAGCACTTCAACGCGGCGATCCCCAATGCGGCCCTGCTGGTCCCGGCCCCGAACGCGGAGCTGTTCATCCCGCGCCCGGCGATCCTGAACTGGGACAGCCAGGAGTGGATCCCGCAGCTGGCCGAGTCCGTGGACCTCGCCGGCACGACCCTGACGATCAAGCTGCGCTCGGGTGTCAAGTGGACCGACGGCAACGCCGTGACCGCCAAGGACCTCGTGGGCACGATCTACCTGCAGAAGCTCAACGCCCCGCAGGGCACCGTCGGCTGGGACCAGCTCACCTCGGCGACCGCCGACGACGACACCACCGTGACGGTGCAGTACTCGGCGGCGTTCCCCGGCGTCGAGCACGGCGCCCTCAAGGTGCAGGTGCTGCCGCACGCCCGCTACGGCGAGTGGATGGACGAGGCCGAGGCGCTGGTCGCGGCCGGTGCGATCCAGGGCTCCCCGGAGCAGTCGGCGCTGGCCGAGAAGATCGCCGCTGAGGACTTCAAGGACGCCGAGGGCGGGTTCATCTCCTGCGGCGCCTACAAGTTCAAGGACATCGGCGAGACCGTCATCACCATGGAGGTGCACCAGGACGGGCTGTTCGCCGACCAGGTGAAGTTCCAGACGTTCGAGATCCAGAAGGGCGACAACGCCACTTCGGTGCAGCTGCTGCTGGCGAGCGAGGTGGACTACTCGACGCAGGTGCTCGGCGCGACCGACCGCCAGACGATCGCGGGCGTGCAGGGGCTCAAGGAGCTCTCGACCCCCGGTTACGACGGCATCGGCCTGATGCTCAACCAGGGCCGGTTCCCGGAGTTCGCGGACGTCGACGTGCGCAAGGCGTTCATGTACGTGCTCGACACCGAGCAGATCGGCGAGATCGCGAAGGGCCAGGGCGGCTACTACCTGCCGAAGACGTACACGGGTCTGGCCGACCCGCACGCCGAGGGCCTGTTCGACGACGTTGAGCTCGAGTACTACTCGGTCGACCACGCGAAGGCGACGAGCCTCCTCGAGGGCGCGGGCTGGAAGAAGGAGTCGGACGGCTGGCACAAGCCGGACGGGTCGCTCGCGGAGTACACCATCATCGGCGTCGAGGGCTGGACGGACTTCACGCTCTCGGGCGAGCAGGCCGCGGCGCAGTTCAAGGAGTTCGGGCTGCAGATCTCGTACGAGAACGTCCCCGAGGACAACCCGTGGGGCATCTGGGGCGCGGGCGACTACGACATCGCGGTGCGCCAGTGGGCGAACCCGTTCGTGCCGTACGTCTACGGTGCCTGGCAGATGACCTGGTTCACCGACAACGGCTTGACCGCCGACGCGATGGGCATGGGCCTGCCGGTGGACGCGGTCGAGACGGCGACCCAGGGCACGGTGAACGTCGCGGAGCTGTACCTCCAGTCCCAGCAGGGGACCGAGGAGGAGCAGATGGCCGCGCACAAGATCCTCGGCGTGGTCTTCAACGAGACCCTGCCGCGCCTGCCGCTGTTCCTGAACCAGCGCGTCTCGTACGCGGTGGACGGCAAGCGCGTCAAGTCGATCGACCCGGGCGACTACGACCTGAACGACATCTACTTCGACAACCCGATCATGGTCCGCATCCTCGAAGGCGCCATCGAGCCCGCTTAGGTCGCACCCCATAGGGGTCCGTGAACCCGCTCCCCCCGAGCGGGTCCCGCGGCCCCGCTCCCCGGGCGGCCTGCTCCCGCCCGGGGAGCCCCCAAGCCCGGGCCGGGCCCCAAACCCCGGCCCGCGCCGCGCACGACCGAGGCGGGTCAGCGCGGCGAACAAGAAGAGCGAGGCCCCGGCCGCCAGGCCGGGGCCTCGCTGCTTTCAGTTCCGGCGGGCGATGGCGCGGGCTTGCCTTTCGATGGACGCCAGTCGGGCGAGTCGGCGATGGCGTCGGGCCGAAGCCCGCGCATCGCATACAAGAACCATCACCATCGAGGTTGAGAACCAGCAGGCCATGATCGCTGATCTCGCCGAACTGGTCGAGCAGCTCCAGCTGGCGGTCGAAGCCCTCCGCTCAACTGGCTCCAGCGGCGGAGCCCCGACAAGTACTCCGACCCCCGGCGCACTGCCAGGACCCGTTTCCCCATGGAGCCACAGAACCAGAATCGATCGCGCCGACGTGACCCGGCCGCGATTCGCTCCCGACCCGAACCGCCTCCCCGGCGGACCCCGACGGCGCTGCAAGGCACCTCAGCAAATCAGCAGGACCTGCGCCTAGCAAGCCGACCGGATAGTGTCGTCCTCGCCGAGACTGCCGCCCTCGACTACTTCGCCGAAACGCTCGGCCGCATGAATCGCTACTCAAGTCACCGGGCCGGCCGCGACGAACGCCAAGTCACGGTCTCGACCAACACCGCCAAGGAAGACCCGGAGATGGCGACCCTCGTCTGAGCGAGGAGGGCATCGTGCTCGATCAGGCCCTTCTGGAACCCGACGGCGACAACCGCCACCACACCCTTGACGACATCCTCGCCAAATACCCGGTCCGCGAGATCGAGCAAGTGCTCCTTTGACTCCAGTCGCGAACTCGCCGAGTGTGGGGCCTTCGGGACGACGATTGAACGGGTGAGTGCCCGGCCGCTTCGCGGCCGGGCACTCACCCGTTCAATTGCTAGTTGTTGCCGTCGTTGTTGCAGGGCGGCGGGTCGAGGGCGCCGCAGGTCTCGGACGGGGACTCGGAGGTCTCGTCGTCGCCGCCTCCGCCGCCGTTGTCCTCGGCGGCGGTGATGGTCACCGTGGAGCCGGGGGCGACCGCCATGCCGCTGGTGATCTCGCCGTCCTCGTTGGCGACCGAGGCGATGGTCTCGGCGGCCGGGTCGCCCTCGATGTTGACAGTGAGGCCGAGGCCTTGCAGTGTCGCCTGCAAGTCCGCCGGTGCGGTCGTGGCGTCCCAGGTGATCACGACGCCTTGGGCGGTGATGACCACCATCGAACCCTTGCTGAGGGTCGAACCCTCGCCCTGGTCCTGTTCGTAGACGACGTCGACCTGGTCGCCTTCGTTGCCGTACTCGACTTCGACCTCGAACCCGGCTTCGGTGAGCGTGCTGGTCGCCAGTTCGACGGTCATGCCCTTGACGTTCGGCACCGTGGCCTGGCCGCCCGCGGAGACGGTCAGCGTGATCTCAGTGGTCGGCGGGACCTCGGTCCCGGCCTTCGGGTCCTGCGTCAGCACCTCGCCGGAAGGCTCGGGGCTCTCCTGCTGGACGATCTTGACCTTGAGGCCCTGGCCTTCGAGCTTAGTTCTCGCCTCGTCCTCGTCGTCGCCCACGACGTCTTGGACCTTGACGTTCTCAGGGGCGACTCTCACCGTGAGCGTCACCGTGTCGCCCTCATCGACCTCGGCGTTCGGGTCCGGCGTCTGATCGGTGACGTAACCGATGTTCGTGTCCTTCGGGTCGGTCGCGACTTCGGTCTCGACCTTCACCTCGAAGCCGTCGTCCTTGAGCGTCTTCTCCGCATCCGCTTGGAGCTGGCCCACGACGTTCGGCACGTTGACCTTCGACGAGGCCTCCATCGCCTGCATGATCCCCCACGACGCCGCCGTGACCGCGACGAGCGCGAGGATCACCCCCAGGGCGATCAGCCACGGGCGGCGCTTGCTCGAAGAGGTCGCGATCGGCGTGATCGGGGCCGTCGAGTCGGCGCCGCCGGCGAGGAGCTGCGTGCGGTCGCCCGCACTCATCACGGCGGGGGCCATCACGGCCTGGCCGCGCGCGGCGCGGATGAGGTCCTCGCGCATCTCCCCGGCCGAGTGGTACCGGTTCTCGGGGTTCTTCGCGAGCGCCTTCATGATCACGGCGTCGACCGAGTCCGGGACGTTCGGGTTGAGCTCCGACGGCGGCCGGGCCTCTTCCCGCACGTGCTGGTAGGCCACGGAGACGGGGTTGTCGCCGGTGAACGGCGGGTGCCCCACGAGCAGTTCGTAGAGGACGCAGCCGACCGCGTACACGTCGGAGCGGGCGTCCACGGTCTCGCCGCGCGCCTGCTCGGGCGAGAGGTACTGCGCGGTGCCGATCACCGCGCTGGTCTGGGTCATGGTCGCCTGGCCGCTCGCGAGCGCGCGCGCGATGCCGAAGTCCATGACCTTGACCTGGTTGGTGTCCGAGAGCATCACGTTGCCGGGCTTGACGTCCCGGTGGATGATGTGGTGCTTGTGGGAGAAGTCCAGAGCCGAGCACATGTCCGCCACGACCTCGCACGCCGTCGCCGGGTCGAACCGGCCTTCGGCGAGCAGGACCTCTTTCAGGGTCCGGCCGTTGACGAACTCCATCACCATGTACGGGATGCCGGCGTCCTCGCCGGTGTCGAAGACCGCGACGATGTTCGGGTGGTTGAGCGACGCCGAGTTCTGCGCCTCGCGCTGGAAGCGGATGAGGAACGACTCGTCGCGAGAGAGGTCGGCCCGCAGCAGCTTCACCGCCACGTCGCGGCCGAGTCGGAGGTCCCGGCCACGGTGGACTTCAGCCATCCCCCCGTAGCCGACGACCTCGCCGATCTCGTATCTGCCGCCTAGCAGGCGGGGCTCTGTCGTCATCGCGTTTTACGTCCTCGTGTTCCGTTCATCGCGGCTTGATTCTAATCGCTACAACAGGCCCGAAAGCCCGCTATTGGTCGTCGCAGTTGGGGTTGCCGAGCATGCAGTCCCCGACTCCCGTACCCCGGCTGGTCTCCTGGTCCGGGTCCTCGGCCTCGCTGGTCGCGTCGTCGGTCACCGGACTCTCGTTCGAGCTCTGCTCGACCGGGTTATCGGACTCGCCGCCGTCGTCGCCCGACGGGCTGCCGCCGCCGTTCAACGCGATCAGCAGCCACACGATACCGCCCACCAGGACCAGCGCGGCCGCACCGGCGACCGCCATGATCATCGGGCGCTTCGACCCCGGATTGGACGCCGGGGGCGGCGATGCGGCTCCCAGGTTGATCCCGGGAGGCGGCGAGCCCGGCGGGACCTGGCCGCCGGGAGGGAGGTGCGGGGCCGCGGTCGCCGGGGCGGCGACGCTCGCGGGAGGGCCGCCCATGCTGACCACGCCGGCGCGGCGCGGGAGCTGGCCGACCGGGGGCATGACCGAGGTCGACATCGGGTCGGCGTCGACGGCGACGCGCGCGAGCGCGGCCATCTCGGTGGCGCTGGCGAACCGCTGGTGGGGGTTCTTGACCAGGGAGCGTTCGACGAAGGCCCGCACGCCGGCCGGGATGTCCGGCGGGAGCGGGGGCGGCGGGGTGCGCACGTGGTGGAGCGCGAGTTCGATGGGGTTCTCGGCCTGGAAGGGCCGGTGCCCGGTGAGGCCGTGGAAGGCCACGACGCCGAGCGAGTACATGTCGGAGGCGGGCAGTACGCCGGTGCCTTCGGCCTGCTCGGGGGCGATGTAGGAGGCGGTGCCCATGACCGAGCCGGTGGCGGTGAGGTCGCCGGACGCGCCGGAGCGGGCGATGCCGAAGTCGGTGAGGACGGCCTGGCCGTCCCGGTCGCGCACGAGGATGTTGCCGGGCTTGATGTCGCGGTGGATGATGCCGCGCTCGTGGGCCTGCTGGAGGGCTTCGGCGGTGGCGGCGATGATCGGCATGAGCTCGCGGGCGTCGAGGCGGCCGCGCTCGGCGATGAGGTCGGCGAGGGACTTGCCTTCGATGAACTCCATCACCAGGTAGGCGGTGGTCTCGCCGCTGGGCAGGTCGGCGTTGCCGAAGTCGTGGACGTTGACGATGTGGGGGTGGGTGAGGGCGGCCACAGTCTTGGCTTCGGCGGTGAAACGCTTGGCGAAACCGGGCTCGCTGAGGAGCGCGGGGAGCATCGCCTTCACGGCCACGGTGCGTTCGAGCACGGTGTCCTCGGCCCGCCAGACCTCGCCCATGCCGCCTACGGCAATGCGCTCGCGCAGGCGATAGCGTTGCCCGAGGAGCATTTCGGGGCTCAACACGGCGTCTCCTCACTTCGGTTCAGTAGCAGCTGTCGGCGGAACGGGCATCCGGGCCGATCAGCTCCGGGGGATCGACGCTTCAGTCTACTGGCAGGCCGCCTTGCACCAGGTCCGTCGCTCGGCGGCACTGCCGCGCGACACCTCGGCCGCGACCTCTCGGAAGATCCACGCGGCGGGGCGCCGTTCGGTTGCCGCGTCAGGGGATCGTGAGGAAACTGTGTCTTCGCCGCAACCGGGCCGCTTCTACGCGGTCATTCCTCCGCCCCTTCGAGGACGTGCTGCATGAGGTCCCCGGAGATCTCGGCGGCCTTGGCCGACGCCCCTTCGCCATATGAGTCGAGGAACACGCACACGGCGACGGCGGGCTCGCCGTCCTTGCCCATGGCCCAGCCGTGGAACCAGCCGTGGTCGGGGTCGGGGTTCTCGCCGTCTTCGGAGTGCTCGGCGGTGCCGGTCTTGCCGCCGACGGTGTAACCATCGATCTGCGCGGTCCGGCCGGTGCCGTTCTCGACCACCGCCTCCATGAGGATCTGCAGCTCCTGGGCGGTGTCGAGGTCGATCGCGCGGCCCAGGTCGTCCTCGGCGAACTTCTGGACGGTGTTGCCCTCGGAGTCGGTGAGCTCGGAGACGATCTGCGGGGCCATGCGCTCGCCGCCGTTGGCGATGGTGGCGGCGATGACCGCATTCTGCAGGACGGTCTCGCGGACCTCCTGCTGGCCGATGCAGGCCTGCGCGCGGAAGGCCTCCTCGGAGAGGTCGCCGGTCTGCGACGGCACCGTGGACAGCGGCGTCTCGTAGGCCTCGCCGAAGCCGAACGCCTCGGCCATGTCGGTGATCTGCTCGACGCTCAGCTCCTCGACGCACAGCTTGGCGAAGGTCGTGTTGCACGACTTCTCGAAGGCCTCTTCGAGGGTGTACTCCGCGTTGGGGCACTGGCCCGAGGAGTTCGTGATCTCGTGGTCGGTGTCGGGGGCGGTGTAGCCGTTCCCGGCCGGGACCATGTCGCTGGCCTTGCCGCCCGCCTCGATGTACGCGGCGGCGACGATGGTCTTGAACGTCGAGCCGGGCGGGAAGTACTCCTGGCGGGTGAGGTCGAGCATGTCGCCGCTCTCGTCGAGCGCGAGCTTCGCGGCCTCGGAGGTATCGCCGTTGTTGGAGGAGACCTCGGTGGGGTTCCAGCCGGGGTAGGACGCCTGGGCGAGGATCTTGCCGGTGCGCGGGTCGATCACGACGGCGCCGCCCTTGACGTCGGCGTCGGCGATCGCGTCGTAGGCCATCTTCTGCAGGTCGGGGTCGACGGTGGTGAGGACGTTGCCGCCGACCTTGCGCTCCTTGAGGATCGTGGCCCAGAAGTCGTCGAAGGCCACGAGGGAGCTGGTGCCGTTCAGCAGGTCGTTCTCGGTGTACTCGAGGTTGGACGAGCCGTAGCGGAGCGACTTGAAGCCGGTGATGTTGCCGAAGTAGTCGCCTTCGGGGTAGTCGCGCTTGAAGGAGTAGTCGCCGCCGTCGGTGGGGACCGACTGGGCGATGACGAGGTCACCGGCGAGGATCTGGCCGCGCGGGACCGAGTACTCGGCGACGATGCTCCGGCCGTCGAGCTGCCCCTGGTAGTCGTCGTGGTGGAAGAAGCCCACCCACGTGGACTGGACGATGAGGGCGCCCAGGAGGATCAGCGCCAGGACGCCGGTGCGCCGGATGGCCGGGTTCATTCGCCGCCTTCCTTCCGATGGTCGTCGCCGCCGTTCGGGGGCTGCGGCCGGCTGCTGTGAGGACTGTCGAACGCGGAGGCCGGCGGCGGTGGCGGCGTCTGCGGGGCAGGGCGCGTCGGGTTGCCGCCGGGCGGGGGCGGGCTGCCGTACGCCGAGCCCGGGGGCGGCGGCGGGGTGCCGTAGCCAGGCGGAGGCGGCGGGGTCTGCGGCGGGTACTGCGGGCCGCGGGCGGTCGGATCGCCGGGCCGGCCGGTCGGGCCGCCCGGAGGCGGCGACATGGGCGGGGTACCGGGCGGGCCGGACATGGGCGGGCCGGAGACCGGACCGCCAGGGGGCGGGCTGAGCACGTCCTCTTCCATGGTGCCCTTGGTCGGGCCGCCGCCGCCCTGCAGGTGCCCGGGGATGATGAGCTCGGTCGGCTGGTCGCCGCCCGGGATCGGCCCGGAGTCCATGACCCCGGCCGCCTCGGCCTTCGCGGCCTCCTCGGCGGCGCGCTTGGCGGCCTGCTCGGCGAGGAACTCCGGCGGGGCCTCGGTCTTCTGCAGGCCGAACGAGGCCTGCCAGGGCTTGCGGGCGTCGTCGGAGACGCGCACGAACAGGCCGATCAGCAGCCACGAGCCGACGAGTGAGGAGCCGCCCGCTGCGAGGAACGTCGTGGTCTGGCCGGTCATCGGGATGAGGCCGGTGACGCCGCCGAACACGACGAACAGTTGGAACGCGAGCAGGAACGCCAGGCCGCCGGCCATGAGCGAGCCGAACAGGTCGCGCGACATGATGCCGGTCTTGAAACCGCGCTGCACGAGGATCGCGTACAGCAGCAGGATCGCGATGAGCCCGATCAGCCCGGCCTCCTCCCCGATCGCGGCGAGGATGAAGTCGGACTCAGAGGCGGGGATGCGGTTCGGGTTGCCCGAGCCGGGCCCGTTCCCCAGCAGACCGCCGGAGTTGAGCGCGACCAGGCCCTGCACGAGCTGGTACGAGTCGTTCTCCCGGTCGCCGACATAGGCCCAGGGGTCGAGCCAGATCGCGACGCGCGTCTGGAGGTGGCTGAAGAACGGGTAGATCGCGATGCAGCCGCCGATGAACATCGTCAGACCGATGATGATCCACGAGGCGCGGCGCGTCGCCATGTACAGCATGGAGAGGAAGATGCTGAACAGCAGCAGCGAGGTGCCGAGGTCGCGCTCCATGACGAGGATGACGAGGCTGGCGGCCCAGACGATCACGATCGGGCCGAGGTCCTTCATGCGCGGCAGCTGCAGGCCCAGGATCTTCTTGCCCGCCACCGAGAGCATGTCCCGCTTGCGCACCAGGTACACCGCGAAGAAGATCAGCAGCATCAGCTTCGCGAACTCGCTGGGCTGCACCGAGAAGCTGCCGAGGCGGATCCAGTTCTTCGAGCCGCCCGAGCCGGAGATCGAGTACGGCAGGAAGCCCGGGATCGCCGCCAGGAAGATGCCCGCGAACAGCAGGATGTACGCGTAGCCGCGCAGGATCCGGTGGTTGCGCACCACCGCCAGGAACACGGTCAGCAGGACCACGCCGGCGATGTAGTACATGAGCTGGCGCCCACCCTGGCCCGCGAACACGCCCGCGTCGGCGTGCAGCGGTTCGTCGGTGATGGCGGTGCGGTCGATGCGCCGGATGTAGACGATGCCGATGCCGGTGAGGAACGCCGCGATCGGTACGAACAGCGGGTCCGCGTACGGGGCCAGGAACTTGACGGCGGTCCACGCGCACATCGAGACGATGAAGATGAGCAGCGGCAGCATGTACGTGACCGAGGTGGTCTTCTCGATGAGCGCCACGTCGATCGAAAGCTGGAAGAGGAAGACCGCGACGCCTCCCATGACGAGCATGACGACCTCGCGGAAGACGCGCTTGGGCATGCCCGTCAGCGGAGTGAGCGGCGGCTCGGACGGTCCGACCGGCCGGGCGGTCGCCGACATCGGCTGGGCCATCAGTTCCCCTTGCGTCTCAGTCAAGAATGCGTTGTGAGCCTATATCGGCCACGCTCGGTCGTCACGGCAGTCCTTTTGCGCCGATCGGACCGGTCGCGCCCGCACCGCACGCCCGTGGACCCGGGCGCGTCGCACGCGCGCGGGTACGCCACAGCCCGGTCGGTCCACGTTCAGTCCTCGCGGCAGTCCTGGGAGGCCGCCGGCTGCGTCTCGGTCTCGCCGGCGGCAGTCGCGCACAGCGGGTCCAGGCTCTCGTTCCCGGCGGCGGGGTCGACCAGGGCGCTCAGCTCGTCCTCGGCGGCGGTGCCGCCGTCGACCCTGATCCCGTTCTCGAGGTCGGACTCGACCGAGTCCACGGCGTCCTCGGCGGGCCGACCGGAGTCCGTGTCGAGCCACGCGATCCGGTAACCCGCCACCTCAAAAGGGAGGCCTCGGTAGAGGCTGATGGTGCCCGCCTCTGAGACACCGATGAAGTACTGCGTGCGCGCCCACCACACGCCGCCGCCCGCGACGAGCGCGAGCACGATGAGGCAGGCCAGGACGGTGCGCCACACCCGGCCCTTCTTGCGGGCCCTCGGCTGCGGCTCGGTCGTCTCCGACTCGCCGTCGCCGGCCTCCGATTCGTCGGTCTCCTTCACGGCGCGCAGGACGGCCGTGTCGGACTCGGCCAGGCGCGCGTCGGCGGCCGCGCCGCCGATGATCTGGCGCTGCTCCCCCGGGTCATCGGCGACGACGTCGGCGACGAGCACCGTCACGTTGTCGGGAGCCCCGGCGTCGAGCGCCTGCTGCACCAGCGTCTCGGCCGCCTCCTGCGGCGTCGCCGCGTTCTGCAGGGTGCGGGCGATGTCGGCGTCCGAGACGGGACCCGAGAGGCCGTCCGAGCACAGGACCAGGCGGTCGCCCGGGACGCCCTTGATGGTCTGGAACGCCGGCTCGACCTCGGCCGCGCCCAGCGCGCGCAGCAGCAGGGACCGCTGCGGGTGCCGCTCGGCCTCCTCGGCGGTGATGCGGCCTTCGTCGACGAGCATCTGCACGTACGTGTCGTCGACGGTGATCTGCTCGAAGCCGCCATCGCGCAGCCGGTAGGCGCGGGAGTCGCCGATGTGAACGAGGTTGAACCACTCGCCGTCGAACCACAGGGCCGTGAGCGTGGTGCCCATGCCCTCCTTCTGCGGGTCGTCGGCGACCTGGCGGCGGATGGCGCGGTTCGCGTCGGCGACGGCGTCGGCGAGCTCGTCGACCACCGAGTCCGGCGGCGGGGGCACGTCCAGCCGGGCGACGGTGTTGATGACGATGGCCGAGGCGAGGTCACCGGCGGCCATGCCGCCCATGCCGTCGGCCACGGCGATGAAGTGGGACCCGGCGAACACCGAGTCCTGGTTGCCTTGCCTCACCACCCCGCGGTCGGAGATGGCCGCGTATCGCAGGTGCAAACTCATGAATCAACCGCCGTAGCGCGGGCACGCCCGCTGTTCGATGTCGACATCGCCGTCTCTCGTTCCGCGCACTGCTAGGGGCGCAGCTCGAAGGAGGAACGCCCGATCCGGATGGGCACCCCGAGCGGGACCGGCGTGGGTGCAGTGACTCTAGCGCGCCCCAGGTAGGTGCCGTTCGTGGAGCCCAGGTCCTCGACGACCCACTGGCCGTCCTGGGGGCGCACGCGGGCGTGCCGGTTGGAGGCGAAGTCGTCGCGGATGACGATCGTGGAGTCGGGGGCGCGGCCGATCGAGATGGGCTGACCGGAGAGCACGAACCGGCGCCCCTGGAGCTCACCGGTGGTCACGACCAGCCACTGCGCCGCCTGCGCGGCCTGGGGCCGCGTCCCGCGGCCGCCAGCGGCGGGCGGGGCCGAGGGTCCGGCGGCCGGTCCGGCGGCGGCCGGGCGGCGCTGCGCGAGGAGGTCCCGGGTGATCGTCCGGGCGGCGGCGAACACGAACAGCCACAGCAGCACGAGGAACCCGAACCGGGCGACGGTCTGGACTATCTCAGGCATCGGCGCTCCCAGCGAATGAACGATCGGTCCCAGACACGTTAGCCCACGGTGGCGCGGGCGCAGAGACGAGCCGCCGGACCCGGCCGGTCATCCCACCGCTACCGGCATGGGGCCGTGAGGCTTTGCCGACAGCGGACCCCCGAAAAGCACGCGGCCCCGGCCCAGTGGACCGGGGCGTCACGTGTTCAGGCTTCAACCCGCCTGCAGCGTAAGGGAAGTGGTGCCGATCTGGATGACGTCGCCGGGCTGCATCGAGACGGTGGCGATGCGCTGGCCGTTGACCAGGGTGCCGTTGGTCGAGCCGAGGTCGGTGACCGAGACCTGGCGGCCGTCGAAGTCGACGCGCACATGGCGGCGGGAGATGCCGACGTCGGGGAGGCGGATCTGCGCCTGCTCGCCGCGGCCGATGATGGTGGCGCCGTGGGCGACCGTGAACTGGCGGCCGTCGGCCGTCACCAGCACCGGACCGGTCGGGGCCTGCTGCTGCGCGGGGCCGTAGCCGCCGCCGGAGACCGGCTGGTCCATGCCCTCGTTCAGGGCCGCGACCTCGGCGGTCACCCGGAACATGCCGGTGTCGAGGCCTTCGCCGCGCTCGATCTCGACGATGACGTCGCCGTACACGGTCCAGCCGTTCTCGCCGATGAACTCGGCCTGGGACTGGGCCAGCTCCTGCGCCAGCGCCGCCGCGTACGGGGCGAGGCGGTCGTGGTCGGGGGGCGAGAGGTCGATGACGTAGCGGTTCGGCACCAGCACGCGCCCGCCGGCGAGGACCGCCTTGTGGGTCTCCGCCTCGCGCTGCATGGCGCTGGCGATCTCGACCGGGTGCACAACGCCCTTGAACATCTTGTTGAAGGTGCCCTCGAACAGGCCCTCCAGTTGTTTCTCCAAGCGTTGCAGAACGCTCACCGGTTCTCCTCCTCGTCAGACCATCCGGACCGTGACGCTCCCGTGAATAGCCGCGTCGTCCCCCGATGGTATCGGCTGGCTTCCAGCGACGGCGAGGGGTTGAGACGCAACCCTTCCCCGAGTCGGATTCATATCCGCCGATCGGGTGAGTGCCCTGTCAGCTGGTGGTACCGAATGACGGCATGGCCAGGCAGGGGCGGGTGGCGGTCCCGGGTGAAGGCGCGTAGGGTGACGCGGGTGACAGATCGCGACTTCAGCTCATTCGTCCGGGACGTGCGCAAACGCGCCCACGTCGCGACTCGTGAGCTCTCCGACTCCGCCGGGGTCTCCAACCCCTACCTCCAGGGCGAGCGCGGCGTGCGCCGCCCCAGTGGCGCGGTCCTGCGGCAGCTGGCACTGGCGCTGCGGATGACCACCCCGATCATGTACCTGCGGGCGAACCTCGCCCCCGAGAACGGCTCCGCGACGCCGCTGGCCATCGCCACCGACCGCGAGCTGACCTCGAAGCAGAAGCAGACCCTCGCCGAGATGTACGACGCGTTCGTCTCCGAGAACGAGCGCTCCTCGGGCAAGTAGACCGGAGCCGGGCGCCGGTGGGGCGCCCGGACTCTTCAAGCTTTAGCGCGGCAGCGGGTTCTGTTGCCGCGCATTCGTTTTACGCCTCGATGAACGCGCGCAGCGCCTCGAGCACCGCGTCGTTCTCCTCGGGCAGGCCGATGGTGACGCGCACCCCGTCGCCCGCGAAGGGCCGCACCAGGATCGACCGCGCCTCGCAATGCGCGGCGAACTCGACCGCGCGCTCGCCCAGCGGCAGCCAGAAGAAGTTCGCCTGCGTGTCCGGCACGTCCGGCACGAATTCCCTTGCGGCCGTGACGGTCCGCTTACGCTCGGAGGTCACCAGCGCGACCCGGCGGCGCATCTCGCCTTCCGCGCGGAGCGCCGCGAGCGCCGCCCGCTGCGCGGCCGTGTTGACGGCGAAGGGGATCACGCACCGACTCACGGCGTCGGCCACGTCGGGCCGGGCGACCATGTAGCCCACGCGGAGCCCGGCCAGGCCCCACGCCTTGGAGAAGGTGCGGAAGACGACCGCGTTGCGCCGTGAGGCGTAGCGTTCGACGGCGTTCGGGCAGGCCGGGTCGGTCACGAACTCGCGGTACGCCTCGTCGATCACGACGAGCACGTCCTCGGGGACCGCGGCGAAGACCCGGTCGAGCTCGTCGGCGGTGACGGCCGGGCCGGTCGGGTTGTTGGGGCTGCAGATCACGATCGCGCGCGTGGCGGGCGTGACGGCGGCGAGCATCGCGTCGATGTCGTGCCGGTGGTCGGGCGTGTTGGGCACCTGGACGCTCTTGAGCCCGGCGACGGTGGCCGCGATGGGGTAGGCCTCGAACGAGCGCCAGGAGTAGACGACCTCGCTGCCGGGTCTCGCAATGGCCTGCATGAGGTGGCCGATGAGGGCGACCGAGCCGGTGCCGGTGACGATGCGCTCGACCGGCAGGCCGAGCCGTTCGGCGAGGACGCCGCGGAGTTCGACGACGCCGAGGTCGGGGTAGCGGTGGACGTTCTCGGCCGCTTCGGTGATCGCTTCGACCACACCGGGAAGCGGGCCGTACGGCACCTCGTTGCTGGAGATCTTCACGGCGTCAGGGATCGCCTTGCCGGGAACGTAGCGGGGGATGGATGCGAGGTCTTCACGCAGAGGATCGCTCATCGTGAGGGCTCCTTGTCAGGGTCGGCCTTCTCGCCGCCCACCTCGACGACGGCGGTGCCAGGGGATTTGTCGTGGAGGCATTGGCGGAAGGGTTGGTCTCGGATGCACCATATCCCGTCGAGGATCCACAGGACCGCGCCGAAGGGGAAGCAGATGAGCGGGAGCGCGAAGTACGACCACCGCAGCAGGAGCCGGCCCCAGCCGAGGCTCACGGGCGCGAGCGAGACGACCTTGATGCCCATGAGGCGCTTGCCGAGGGTCTGGCCGGTGTTCAGGGTCGCCGGGACCTCGTAGGCGAACCACAGGCCGAGGGCGATGAGGAGCACGACCCAGAGCTGGTCGGAGAGGCGGGAGGGGACCTCGACGTCCTCGGGGTTGGTGGCGGCGACGGCGTCGAGGAAGTACGGCCAGAACGTCTGCATCATCTGGTAGATGAAGTAGCCGTTGACGACCGCGTTGAGTGCCAGCATGCACAGCACGTCGACCAGTCGTGCGACGAAGCGCTGGCCCGGGTGGGCGAGGACGCGGCCGCCGAGGATGCGGCTGACGTCGCCGCGGGTGATCCATCCGACGGTGACGCCGAGGGAGCGGATCGGGATCGTGTCCGGGGGCTGCACGGCGCCGGGGACGCGCTGGATGATGCGCGGCGGCGGACCGTCGCCGTAGCGGCGGTCGGCGGGGAGGGTCTGGACGACCGGGTCCGGTGTGGAGGGCCGGGCGGGGAGGGGTTCCGGTTCGGGGTCGACCGGCTCGGGTTCGGCGGGGGGCTCGGCGTCGGCGGGGACGGGCTTGCCGATCCAGGCGCCGCCGTCCCAGTAGCGCTGCGTGGCCGGGTCGGCGGGGTCCGGGTACCAGCCGGGTTCGATCGTGGTCATCGAGGCCCATTCTTGCAGCCTCGTCCCGACATTCCCAGTCAGTTCGGCCACAGCCGATCCGGGGGCCGATGGAACCTCGCTGAAGACAACGACACGGCCCAGTCGGTTACTGCCTCGACTGGGCCGCTCGCAACAAGCTGCACTTCCGACCGAGTTACCAAGCGTGAAGTCTTTAATAGCGGTGACTGGCCCCTAGGTGGCTGGTCCCGCTGTGCCTCCCGACGGCTCAGGTCGCACGTGGGTGCTCGGCGGCGGTGCCCGAATCCTTCCGATCTGCGGAGACCATGTCCCCGGTAAGTCCTTCCGGATCCGTAACTCATTTCTACCCGTCTACTGACGGGTAGTAAACCCCTAATCGCAAAAAATCCGAGCAGAGTTCTCGAAAGGGCGGCCGCGTCCGCCCCGTGGCCGCCGGTTCCCTTGATTCGCCACGGAACCGGAGGATCTGGTCTACCTTGCGGGACATCAGGGCCGCGCGCCCGCATCAGCCGAGGAGGCCGCCATGACGACGTACCCGCCGACCCCGGGGCCGCCCGAACCCGAACCGCCCGAACCGGAACGGGGCAACGAGACCGAGGAGGGCGGGACCCCGTTCTCGGGCAATCAGCCGGGTCCGGCGCCGTCCGGGCCCGAACCGGGTTGGCATCCGCCCGGGGCGAACCCCGAAGGCGTCCCGCATCCGACGCACGGGGAGACCCCCGGCGAGACGCCGCGAGCGCCCTCCGACAAGCCGTTCGGCGGCATCCCGCCGGCGCCGCCGCCGCCCGGCGCGGGGCCGGGCGAGGGGTCGCCTTCCGGGGGCGGGTACAGCCCGTACTCGGGCGGCGCGGTCCCGCCGCCGCCACCGCCGCCCCCGGCCTACAACGCCGACGGGCCGCTGCGGGGCCAGCAGCCGCGCAACGGGCTCGGCACCGCCGCGCTGGTCTGCGGCATCGTCGCGATCGTCCTGTCGTTCATCCCGGTCGTCAACACGTTCACGTGGCCGCTCGGGGTGCTCGCGATCGTGTTCGGCGCGGTCGGCTGGGCGCGCGCGAACAAGGGGGTCGCCACGAACAAGCCGATCGCCATCACCGGACTGGCGCTGGGCATCGTCTCGTTCTTCACGTTCTGCCTGATCTACGTCATCATCGGCGCGGGCAGCGGCTCGATGTACTACGACGCGGCGCCGACGCTCTAGCGGCGCAACGAGAGCGGGCCGGGCGCACACAGCGCCCGGCCCGCTCTCGTGTGCTCAGACCTGGAGCCAGGCGCCGCGGCGCATCACCGACACGAGGTCGAAGTCGTCGTCCAGGACCACGGCGTCGGCGTACTTGCCGGCCTCGATCGCGCCGACATCGCTCAGCCCCAGCAGTTCCGCGGGCGTCGCGGACGCCATCTGGGAGGCGGCCTCGACCGACTGCCCGGCCAGTCGGACCGCGTTGCGGAACGCGTCCAGGAGCGTGATGGTCGACCCGGCGATGATGTCGGTGCCCGCGACGGTGGCGACCCCGTCGTTGACCTCGACTTCGTGGCGGCCGAGGAGGTACCGGCCGTCGTTCAGGCCGGCCGCGTCCATGGCGTCGGAGACCAGGAGCGTCCACGCCGGCAGCGAGGTGTCGAACGCGAAGCGCATGGTGCCCGGGTGCAGGTGGACCGGGTCGGCGACGATCTCCGAGAAGATCCGCTCGTCGTTCAGCAGCGCCGGGATCGGGCCCGGTT
Source organism: Glycomyces niveus (assembly GCF_017592475.1). GTDB lineage: Bacteria > Actinomycetota > Actinomycetes > Mycobacteriales > Micromonosporaceae > Glycomyces > Glycomyces niveus. The sequence continues at coordinate 61,105 of NZ_JAGFNP010000014.1, forward strand.
CGCGGTGGTTGAACGCCCGCATCGCGTTGAACAGGTGCGTCGCGGCCTGCGCGCCCGCGTCGATCCCGGCCGCTGTCTGCTCGTAGCTGGCGTTCGTGTGCCCGATCGCGGGCACGACCCCGCGCTGGTCCAGGAACTCGATGGCCTCGAGCGCGCCGTTCAGCTCGGGCGCGATGGTCACCATCTTGACCGCGCCGCCGCCGGCCTCGATGAGCTCGGTCAGCTCGGCCAGGTCGGGGTCGCGCAGCACCTCGACGCGGTGCGCGCCGCACTTCGCGGCGGAGATATAAGGACCCTCGTAGTGGACGCCGGCGAGCGTGCCGTCCGCTACCAGCGGTTTCAGCGCCCGCGTCGCGTCCAGGAGGAAACCGTGCGTGGACGACACGAGGGAGGCGACGAGCGTGGTCGTGCCCCGCGAGGCGTGGAAGGCCGCGGCCCCGCGCGCCGACTCCGGGTCGCCGTTCGCCAGCGAGAAGCCCCCGCCGCCGTGGCAGTGGACGTCCACGAAACCGGGCAGGACCCAGCCGGTCGGCTCGCCGTCGCGCTCGAGGATGCCCTCGAACCGGTCGCCGTCGACGACCAGGGTCCCGTTGACGATCCCGTCAGGGGTGACGATGCGGCCCACGGCCGGCAGCAAGACGCCGTCCACGGCGCTCCTTCCAATCGATCCGGCGTGTATGGACCCACCCCGGTGCGGCACAATGATCGTGAGCGCGCGAGCATGACTTGAGCACCGCCCGAGCGCCAGAAGACGTACAACGAACACTATCGCGCAGACCGCGGCCCGCCCGCCGCGATCCCGACCCGAGGAGCGACGTGGACCGCTATGCCCGGTGGAACACCCTGCTGGAGATCCTCGCAGAGACCGGACGCATCACAGTGGAGGAAGCGGCCGAACGGCTCGGCGTCTCGCAGGCGACGATCCGCCGCGACTTCGACCAGCTCTCCCAGCAGCAGATGATCACCCGCACCCGCGGCGGCGCCGTCGCGGGCGGCATCTCTTACGACCTCCCGCTGCGCTACAAGACCGCCCGGCACGTCGAGGAGAAGCACCGCATCGGCACCGCCGCGGCCGGACTCGTCAGCCCCGGCCAGGTGATCGCCCTCAACGGCGGCACCACCATCACCGAGGTCGCGCGCGCCCTCGCCACCCGCACCGACCTGGTCGCGACCCCCGGCTCGACCGGGCTGACGATCGTCACGAACGCGCTCAACATCGCCAACGAGCTCATCGTGCGGCCGCACCTCAAGGTCGTGGTCGTCGGCGGCGTCGTGCGGCCCCAGTCGTACGAGCTCATCGGCCCGCTCGCCGCGCCGATCCTCCGCGAGATCACGCTCGACATCGCGTTCCTCGGCGTCGACGCCATCGACATGAAGCTCGGCGCGACCAGCCACCACGAGGGCGAAGCGGCCATCAACGCCCTCATGGCCGCCCGCGCGCGCAAAGTCGTGGTCATCGCCGACGGCTCCAAGATCGGCGGCCACGCCTTCGCCCGCATCTGCCCCACCGACCGGGTCCACACCCTCGTCACCGACGGCAACGCCCCGCCCGAGCAGCTGCGCGGCTTCGAGGAAGCGGGCATCCGCGTCATCGTCGTCTAGCGCCGACACCCGAGCGGCGCTCGCGGTCACGAGACGAAGACCGCCGCGCTGCCGCAGCGACGAGCACGGCCGGCAGCGCGAGTGCTGCCGGCCGTGCTCCTTGCGTCCTAGCGCTGCGGCGCGGTCGCGTCAGGCAGGGTCGGGTCGAACAAGCCGGTGCCCTCGGGGGTGCCGGTCGTCGGTTCGAAGGGGCGCATCTCCTGCGTGTAGATCCCGTCGTCCGATTCAATCGTCTCCTTAGGACGGCCGAGGCGGTCGAGGGCGAACGAGACGAACAGGGCCACCAGGAGGATCCCGGCGTAGATCGCCTGGGAGTAGTCGGCCTGCCAGGAGCCCTCCCCCGCGTCGGCCACGGTCCGGCCCCACAGGACCAGGCCCGCCCAGACCGCGACCGTGGTGAGGACGCCGCCGAAGACGCCGCCGCGGCGGCCCCACAGGCTGGTCCCGGCGAGGAGCGCGATCGCGAAGGCCAGCAGCTGCGGCTCGACCGCGACGGCGAGGTCGGCGTACGGGCCGAAGTTCAGGGTGTGCTGCCCCTCGATCGGGCCGAGCGCGTACATGTACGACACGTACCCCGAGGCCGCCGCCAGCAGCATCGACAGGACCGTGCCGCCCAGCAGCAGGAACACGGCCGAAGCGGAACGACCGCCTTCCCCGTCGGCGAGGCGCTTGACCGCGCTGAAGCCGTCGCGGACACCGGGGGCGAGGCCGATGAAGCCGCCCGCGACCGCCAGGACCGCCGCGCCGCCGAGCAGGTACAGGCCGTTCGGCGGCCCCGGCAGCGTGACGACGTCGCCGGGATCGGCGAGGCGGTAGGTGACCGGGAGGGCCGCGACGACCACGACGCCGATCGCGAGGCCCGCGAACCAGGCCGGGACCCGGAACGCGGCCACGAGCAGCACGTAGAGCAGGCCGGCCACGGCCGCCGCGCCCGCCACGTACCCCATGTAGATCCACACGTTCGCCTCGAACGGGCGGGCGACCGTGATGACGAACGCGAGCGCCGGAGCGGCCAGGTTCACCGCCCCGAGCCGGAGCGACAACCCGATCGCCAAGGCCGCCAGCAGGATCGGCGCCAGGTGCAGGGCATGGCGGCTGAGGGCGTCGGCGAGGCCGTCGAACTCGTCGCCGAACAGGGCGTCCCGGCGGCGGTAGACCAGGAACAGGGCGTTCAAGGTCAGCAGCAGGAGGATCGCCTCCCAGATGAACTGGAAGACGACCCGGTCGCGCGGCGCCGCGGGCTCGGCGTACGCGACGGCTTCGGGGGCCTGGCCCGCGAACGGGTCGACGGGCCCGCCGTCGCCGGTGGCCGGCAGGCCGGCACCGGGAGCGGCCAGCGGCGGCGGCGTGAACTCGAGCTGGCGGGTCTGGTCGAGGGCGCTCTCGTCGCGCTCCGGGGGGATGTACGTCATGCGTCTGTCCTTTATGGGGGGATCAGCGGCCGTGGCGCGGGGAGCCGAAGCCGTCGCGGGGCGAGTCGCGCAGGTCGTCGAAGACGCCCGAGGCGCCGAAGGGGTCGGCGGCCGCACCCTGCTTGGGGATGCCGCCGGTGGTGCGCATGCCGCCCGTGTTCGACCACGGGTCGCGGCCCGAACCGAGCCCGGCGAAGTCCTCGTCGAAATCGTCGAGCGTCTCGGTGCGCTCGCGCTCGGCCGGCGGCGGGTCGTCCTCGCGCAGGTCGGCGACGGACCCGGCGCGGCGGGTGGAGGCCGTCTCGTTCTCGTCAGCGGTGTTCATGACCTCGACCAGCCGCGTCACCAGGAACCCGGCGACGATGGCGACCAAGGCGATCCAGCTCGGGTCGAACGACCAGCCGCGGCCCTCGGCGAGCCGCATCAGGCCCAGCACGAGCGCGGCGGCGAACACGGTGCCGCACACCCCGCCGCGGCGGCCCATGAGGCTCGTGCCGCCGACGAGCGCCGCGCCAAGCGCCACCACGGTGAGCAGGATCGGGTCCGGCAGCGCGGCAGCGCCGCCCTCGGGAACGCCGGTCCAGGCCGTCACCACGCCCGCGGCGCCCGCAAGCGTCGAAGAGAGCAGCACGCCGAAGAACACGAGCCCGCCTCGTCCGTGCCGCTCCCCCGCCGGGGTCTCGCGGATCGGCGCGAGCCGCTTGCGCACGCCCGAGAACGCGCCGACGAACCCGAAGAACAGCGACACGCCCACGGCACCGCCAAGGGCCGCAAGCACACCGGTGCCCGGCAGATCGGAGAGCATGAACGTCGAAGGGTCGCCCGCGGAACCGGCCCACAGGCCGATCGCGCCGCCGACCGCGCCGCTCGCGGCCCAACCGGGGGCGCGCAGCCACGCCGTCAAGGTCGCCAGGACGATGCCGACGAACGCGGCCACGCCGAGGCCCACGCCCAGCGCCATGACCGCGCCCGAACCGGAGGCGTCCACGAACATCCACGCCGCGAGCAGCGCGATAGGGCCGACGGCCAGGTTCACCGCGCCGACTCGCAGGGACACGGCCATCGCCGAAGCGAGCATCACGATGGGGGCGAGGGCCGCGAACAGGTCCGTCCAGGACCCGGCGCCGTCGGTCTGGGAGACCGCGAACAGGACGCCGCCCGCGAGGAGCAGCAGGCCGATCTCCCAGACCACGTGGACGGCCATGCGGTCGGACGGGGCCTCGTCGTCGCCCGACGGCGCCGACTTCCCTGCGTCGGTTCTGATGAGTGTCGTCTCTTCACGACTAGGGGGGTCAAACTTCATGGGTCGCACCTCAAAACGCGCGAAATATGGGGGATATCGGGGATGGGGTCGGTCGGTCAGGGACGGGACGGGGACTCGTCCTGCTCGTCGTCCTGCGGGGGGATGCGGCAGGAGTGCTCGAGCCAGAGCGCGGCCGCGGTGAGCGCGGCGCACGCGACGGTGCCGAGGGCCGCCGAAGGCAGGTCGTCGGCGGCGGCGGTCAGGCGGCCCGACTGGACCGCGAGCCACACGGTGAACCCCAGGTAGGCGCCGAAGAAGAGCGAGCCGGCGATCGAGGCGGCCTTCGCCAGCACCGCGTAGCGGGCGATCTGGAGCGCGTGCTCCGGACCCTCCAGTCGGCCCGGCTCGTGGGACGGCAGGCCGCCCGCGCTCGCCGTCTGGGTCTGCCTCCGGCTGGGGCGCAGGGTCTTGCGCGTGGTCCAGGCCATCCACGCCAGCAGTACCGCCAGCGCGAACAGGACCAGGGAGTTGTACCAGGCCAGTTCGGGGGCCTGCTGGTAGTAGCGGGCGACGAGGAGCAGCGTCAGCGCGGCCCCGGCCAGACCGACCACCGCGAGGGTGGACGGCGAGGTCGGCTTGAGGCTCGGCTTCGGATGGTGCCCGTCGTCACTACTCATGATGCTCCGACCATATCGGGTGAAGCCTGCGGAGTGCACGCGCGTCCGCCGCGAGGGACTCGTCGCGTAGCAGGTCCCTCACCCGGCCCTTGCCGGGGAGCTCGGCGTCGCGGTCGATCGCGAACCAGGGGACCAGGACGAACGCCCGCAGATGGGCGAGCGGGTGGGGCAGCTGGAGGCGGGGCTCGTCGGAGTGGACGGGGGCGCCGTCGTCGTCGGTGACGGCGATGAGGTCGACGTCGAGGGTGCGGGGGCCGTAGGGGCGCTCGGGGTCGCGGACGCGTCCGGCGTCGGCTTCGAGGCGCTGGCCGAGGGCGAGCCAGTCGTCGGCGGTGCGGTTCGGGTCGTTCGCGATGACGGCGATGTTGTAGTAGGTGGGCTGCTCGTCGTCGCCGCCCCAGGGCGGGGTCTCGTAGACGTCGGAGACGGCTTCGGGGTCGACGGCGGCGATGGCGGCGGTGAGCGCGGCTTCGCGGTCGCCGAGGTTGGAGCCCATGGAGAAGACGACTCGGGTCATCGCGGGGGCCTTTCGATGGTGACGGAGACGTCGGCGAACCGCTGGGCGATGGGGGCCTGCGGCTTGTGGACGGTGACGCGGGCGGAGTGGACGCGGTCGAGGGCGAGGCAGGCGTCGGCGAGGCGTTCGGCGAGGGTCTCGATGAGGTTGACGGGTTCGCCGGAGACGATGTCGGCGAGGGCGTCGGCGAGCGCGCCGTAGTCGACGGTGTGCTTGAGGTCGTCGCTGGCGGCGGCTTCGGTCGTGCTGGTGCGCAGGGAGACGTCGATGATGAAGTCCTGCCCGGCTTCCCGTTCGTGGTCGAAGACGCCGTGGCGTCCGTGCACCCGCAGGCCGGTCAAGGTGATCAGGTCGGTATCCACGCGCCGAGCCTACTCGAAGCGGCGGGCGCGTCGAGGAAGGACGATGCGGGGGCTATTCGGGCTCGTCGTCCTCTCTGACGCGGACGACGAGCCAGGTGGCGACGGCGAGGATGACGCCGGCGGCGAGGATCGGGATGAGGCGGAGGTTGCCTTCGAGCCAGGTGAGGAGTTCGAGGTATTGAGAGGTGGGGTCGACGAGGACGAGGGCGGTGAAGAGGGCGGCGACGCCGCCGATGCCCATGACGAGCCAGGAGCGCCAGCCGCCGGCGACGCCGAGGCGGCGGCCGAGGACCTGGGCGGCGTTGAAGATGCGCTTGGCGCGCAGGACGCGGATGGAGCCGACGAGGGTGGCGAGGCGCAGGACCTGGGCGCCGCCGGCGGCGAGGACGAGGCTGACGAGGGTGAGGAGGCAGACGAGGAGCATCCACTTGTGGCGCCAGAGCCATTCGCGCTTGCGTTCGGCGGCGAGGAGGAGGATGACGGACTCGGCCCACAGCACGATCCCGGCGGCCCAGCCGATCACCTTGCCCGCCAGGGCCATCTGGCCGTCGGTGCCGAGGGTGAGGAAGACGGCGGGCACGGAGGCGCAAACGGCGATGATGACCGGGAGCCGCAGTTTGAACTGGAGGAACCGGGCTACGACGGTGAGCTTGTCGGGGCGCCAGAAGGGGGTGGGAGGCACGGTTCCAAACTACCGGTCAGCGGCACGGGCGCGCGGATCGGCTAGACTCGGCTCTCGCGCCCCCGTAGCTCAGGGGATAGAGCGTCGGTTTCCTAAACCGTGCGTCGCAGGTTCGAATCCTGCCGGGGGCACTTTCCTCACTCGCAATCACCAGCAAAAACGGCCCCTGACCAGGGATTTCCCGGTCAAGGGCCGTTCCTGTCGTCGATGAGGCGGTCGGTGGCGGACTTCGAGGTGCCGAACAGGGCCGCGATCTGGCGCATGGTCAGGTTGGTGCGCCAGTAGGCGGCGACCAGCAGGACCCGGTCGGCGAAGTCGAGCTTCCAGGGGCGCCCCCGAAGCGCCGGGTCGGCGCCCTCGCGCTGGAGTTGGCGGACCAGCTTGGCGGGCTGCCGGGCCGACAAGCCGCTGAACAGCTCGACCATCGTCTCATCCGCCGCGCTGATCACACCCGTCACTCAGCCATGATCTCATGCGCCCCAATAACATTCGGACCAGCAAGTAGGGTGTTGGCCATGATGCTGATCTCCAGCGGAGCACCCGCCTCGGACGCCCCTGTCCTGCGCAAGGGAGGCGTGCCGCTCGTGCCAGAAGGGTTCGTCTGGACGGCGCCGCCCAGGCTCGGCTGAGCCTGGGCGGTAGTGGCTGACTGCGTCCGAGGTCAGGACCGGACGGTGAACTTCAGCCTGTTGCTTTCCTCGGTGCCGTTGGACACCGAGATCTGACCGCCACCGGCAGGCAGGCCGCGCGGGACACGCACCTTCACCTGGTTGTCCTCGCCGCGGTGGACGACCTCGCCGCGGCGCGAGTCCTGTCCGACCTGGAAGGTGACCTTGTCGACCGCCATCAGGTGGCTGCCCCTGATGGTGATGGTGTCGCCCTCCCGGCCGGACTCCGGCGACGCCTGCTCGATGCTCGGCGCCCGAGTGTCGAGGTCGCTGCGGTGGTCGCGGTCGCGGTCAAGTTCGGGCCGCTGCTGTGCCTGTGTCATCTCTTTCTTCCCCCGTGAATGACTGACTCCGGATGATCCGAGAGTCGTTCACAACCGATTCTGCGGGAGGCAGCAGCCGGCATGGCTGAATTCGCGGTGGACGAGCTGTCAGAAATGCGACTCTTCATCCCAGGCCAATTCCAACCGCGACGATCCATTCCGACTACGATGCCGCACGGATCGCGGGCGCCGATGGACGAGACAAGGACGGTGCCATAGCGCCGGACCCCGGCAACGTGGATTCGAATCCCAACGCCGAGCGGGCGGGTCCTTTGGGTTGGCGGCGAAGCTTCTTCGACCGCGACGGCGTCTACCGGATCTGCTTCGCCGACGACCGCCCCGATCTGGTACCCGTTGGCCCGACCACGCCACCACCCTGCCGGGGCACCATTTCCGGAATCGCGAGACCCGCGCGGCATTCCTGCAGCCGCTGGACGATGGCGAGCCGCGCCTGAGGAGCGGCAGCTCGCCAAGCGCGGCTGGATGCAGGCCGCGAGCGTCCTGATCGCCCGGTTCAGCTTTCGCGGACGTACACGGGGACGCCGAAGCCGTCGGCTTCGGTGAGGACCGCTTCGATGGCGGCGCGCTCGTCCTCGGTTCGGTAGGTGATCTCGATCAGCGTCCGGTCCGGGTCGTCGCAGCCGGGGGAGGCGGCGCGCACCTCGATGTGCTCACCTTGCGCGGTCAGCTCGGCGACGAGGTCGCCGTGTTCGGCGATGGCGTCGTCAACCGCTGCCGCGCCGGGCAGCTCGTCGCAGGGCGGATGCGTGATCTCGTCCCCTGAGGGGAGGACGCCGGTCAGCGCCAGCGCGGCGGCGGCGAGCAGCCCCAGGGCGAGGGTGATCCCGGTGCCGATGAGGACCCGGCGGAGCCGGGGGCGCGGTGAGGAAGGCTCGGTCATGACGATTCCTTAGTGGATAGATGCGGTGGTGGCGGGTTCGTTCATCTCGTGCCGGTGGGCGCACGCGGCGATCATGTGCTCGTCGTGGGTGGCGATGGCAACGGTCGCGCCGCGGCGGGCGAAGTCGGTGAAGAGGCCGATGACGCGTTCGCGGTTCGCGGCGTCGAGGGAGGCCGTCGGTTCGTCGACGAACAGGACCCGCGCGTCGCGGTAGACGGCGCGGGCCAGGGCGAGGCGCTGCTTCTCCCCGCCGGAGAGGTGTCCGGCCGGCTCCCCTTCGCGGCCGCCGAGGCCGACGTGCTCCAGCGCCGCGCGCACCTTCGGGTCGGCGCGGCGGGTCCGGCGCAGCGCGACGTTGAACGCGACCGGCTCGTCGTCGATGATCCCGTAGTCCTGGAGCACGAAAGCGGCGTGATCGCGCCAGAACGCGCGGCGGGCCCGCGGCGATCCGCTCGAGATCGCGGTCCCGTCGGCGGTGACGCGTCCGGTCGTGGGCGGCAGCAGCAGCCCGAGCGTGTGCAGCAGCGTGGTCTTGCCCGAGCCGCTGGGGCCGGTCAGGGCGGTCATCTGCCCTGGGGCGCACCGTACTGACTCGCCGTGGATGATCCGGCGGCGGCCGATGGCGACGCCCACGTCGTGCGCTTCGATGATCATGGTGGTCCTCTCCTAGAGCCTGCGGCGGGTGGTGCGGGAGAACACGGCCGCGGCGGCCGCTCCGTGTCCGAAGTAGAGTGCGGCGAGTGCCGCGGCGCCGGTGGCGGCCGTGGCCGCCAGCGCGAGCGGGTCGGTCAGGTGGAACGCGAGCACGACCGCGACGATCGGTGCGCCGATGAGCAGTTCCCGCAGTGCACGCGGCCGCGCGGCCCGTTCCCAGGTCCCGCCGCTCAGCCGCATCGGAAAGTCGCGGCGGGCGTTCAGGAGCGCGGCGACGATCGCGTTCACGCCCGCCGAGACCGCGAACGCGACGGCTAGTGCGGCGACCGCGACGGCGAGGAGCCGCGCCAGGTAGGCCGCGAACTGGGCCTGGACGATGCCCTCCTCGGCCATGTACATGGGGAAGAGTTCGCCCGGGACGCCCAGTGACGCCAGGCCCGCTTCGTCCAGGCCGGCGGCGTCGAGCCGCTCCCTCGTGGGGTCGGCGCCGGTGAACACGATGTTTCCGGTGGAGGCCAGGTTGGCGATGTCGTCGTCGTCGAAGACGGAGCCGATCGCGGGCGCTTCGAGGACCAGCACGTCGCCGCGGAACAGCAGCTCGCCCGAGCTGCCGCCCCCGGCGACCGGATACTGGACGCCCGGCGCGGGCGCGAGGAGCCGGACCGCTTCGAGCACGTCGGCGCCGTCAGTGTCCGTGCCCCGGCGCCACAGGTCCAGTTGGGCCCCGAGCTCGCGTTCGAGCATCTGCGTCGTCGACGGCGAGTCGGCGTCGACGAGCGCATCGGGGCCGACCGAGCCGCCGACCAGTTCGACCCAGTTGGGGTTGACGATCGACACCGCCGAGTACGGGCCGAAGTCGCCGCCCCAGTCCGCTTCGGTGATCGTGTACGACATCGCCGCCGCCCCCTCGCTCTCGGCGGCGGCGACCATGCGGGCGAGGTCCGGGGCGATCACGTCGAAGTGCTCGTCCTCGATGACGAACGACAGCGACACCTGGTCGGAGAACTCGTTCCAGGCCGCGAGCTGCCGGGCCGTCTGCCCCGCGTCACTCGAGGCCGTCCACGCCGGGCCCGCGCATGCGACGAGCGCGATGAGGGTGGCGGCCTGCACGGCCCGCGCCGGCCCCCGCAGCGTCGTCGCAGCGGGCCGGCGCGTCGCGAACAGGTCCGCCGAAGGCCAAGCGAGGCAGGACGTCACGACGATCACCACGGCCGACACCGCCAGGGTCACCGCCTCGAACAGCAGCAGGCCCGCCGCGAACACCGGCACGTACACCCCGCCGCGCAGCACCCCCACCAGGGCGCCCGCGACCGCCGCGACCAGCACCGCGGAGCCGACCAGGAGCAGCAGGTATCCGCCCACGTCCTGCGCCTGGATGCGCAGCGGGCTGCCGCCGCCGAGGACCCGCAGCGCCCGGGAGCGGGCCCGGGACGCGAGCCAGAACACCGTCAGCGCGGCCACCAGCAGTGCCGCGGCCAGCACCGGGGCCGCGAACCCCGTCTCCAGGGCCAGGTGCAGGACCGTGTCGAGCACTGCGGCGTCGAGGCGCGTCACCGCGACCCCCTGCGACGTGAGTTCGGCGATCGCCGCGTCGAGTTCCGCCGGGTCCTGGACGAAATAGGTGCCGTCAGGCGGCGAGTCGGCCAAGCGCTCGACGCCGAGCACCGGCGACGGCTCCCGGTCCCCGAACCAGGCGACCTCCCCGGCCGGCGCCCCGTCCATCGCCACGAACACTTCGCGGCGGTGGTCGTCCAGGTCGGGCGCGAGCTTGAACAGTCCCAAGTGGTGCTCGCGCCCGACCGATACGACGAGGTCGGTCGCGGCCCGCCGGTCCAACTGCGCGTCGTCGAAGTCCAATGCGATGCGCGCCTGCGCGCCGAGTCCCTGCGGCCAGGACCGGTCGTGGAAGTCCGCGACCATCACCGCCATGAACCCCAGCAGGGCGAACAGGGCGGCCATCGTCGCCGCGACGATCTTCTTCTGCATGGCCCCAGTCAACGAGAACCGGGCGGTCCGGCGCATCGGCCCGCGGCCTGGACTTCGCCGCGCGCCACGGACCCCGGTCCGTAGGCCCCAGGTCCGATGCCCGAAGCCGGGCCGGCCCATACGATGGGGCGCATGGCAGCATCTCCGCCCTCGGCAGTAGCGAAACGACTGGGCGTCGCGGCCGCGGCCGCCGCGGTCCTTATCGCCGTCGCCGCGCTGCTGCTCGGCCTGAGCCCGCTGGCCACCGCCGCGGCGGCACTCGTCTTCGCGCTCGCGGCCGCACTGTGGGCTTTGGTACGGCTGCGCCGGGAACGCGCCCGCCTGCGCACCGAAGTCCACGACCTCGAGGTCTCGGCACTGCTGCTCGCCGAGCGCATCCGCGTCGCCCGGGAGGTCCACGACCTGGTCTCGCACGGGCTCGGCATGATCACCGTCCGCGCCTCCAGCGCCCTCCACCTCGCCGGGCAGGACCCCGGTCGCGCCGACGCGCTGTCCGCGGCCCTCGCGGACATCGAGCAGACCAGCCGTGAGGCGACCAGCGGTCTGCGCCGCACCATCCAGGCCCTCCGCGACCCCGACGAGACCGCCGCACTGCGGCCGGTCGAGACGCTGGAGGCGCTGCCCGCCATCATCGCCGGGGCCGAAGCCTCCGGTCTGACGGTCGACTACCGGCACGGCGACACCGCCGCCGTCCCGGCCAGCGTCCAGGCCACGATCGTCGCCCTCGTCCGGGAGGGCCTCGCCAACGCGGCGCGCCACGCCGGACCCACGGCCGTCGCCGTGGACCTCGACTCCGACCAGGACGCCGTGACCGTCCGCGTCCGGGATGCCGGTCCCGCCCCGTCGTGGCGGGCCCGCCCCGGTTCCGGCCACGGGCTCACCGGGCTCCGCGAGCGCGTCGCGGCCCTGGGCGGCACCCTCCACGCGGGGCCCGCCGCGGGCGGCTACGAACTGCGCGCCGCGTTCCCCGGAGCGGCCCCGTGACCGCCGACCCGGCCGCGGGCATCCGCGTGGTCCTCGCCGACGACCACGGTCTCCTGCGCGAGAGCCTCGCAGCCGTCATCGACTCCGATCCCGGACTCCACGTCGTCGGCCAGGCCTCCGACGGTGCCGAAGCCGTCGAGGTCGTCGGCAGGGCCGTGCCCGACGTGGTCCTGATGGACGTGCGGATGCCCGAAATGGACGGACTGGAGGCGACCCGGCTCATCTGCGCGGATCCGGCGCTGCAGCGCACCCGCGTCATCGTCCTGAGCATGTTCGCGCTCGACGAGTACGTCCATCGGGCGCTGCGCAACGGGGCCAGCGGTTTCCTGCTCAAGGACGCCCGGCCCGCCGACCTCATCGACGCGATCAAGCGCACCAGCGCAGCGGAGTCGCTGTTCGCGCCCAGCATTCTGACCCGACTCGTAGAGAACTACCTCGACGCCGCGCCGGGTCGGCCCGGCCTCCGGCGGCTGGAGGAGCACCGACTCACCGAACGCGAGACCGAGGTGCTCGTCCTCGTCGCGAGAGGACTGTCGAACGACGAGATCGCCGCCCGCCTCCACCTGGCGGTGAAGACCGTCAAGCACCACATCTCGCACCTGCTCGCCAAGACCGCGTCCCGCGACCGGGCCCAGCTCGTCATCACCGCCTACGACACCGGGCTCGTGCGGCCCGACCCGAGGCGGGCCGGCCCTTGCGCCTCGTGAGCGGCAATCACGCCGCGAATCCGAAACTTCCGGAGAAAGTTCCGATAGTTCCCCGAAACTTATTGACGAAGCTCGATGCCGTGCGCATACTTCTCAAATCGATACTCTTCGATGCGATTTGGAGGACGCATGTCTGAGACACAGCCCCCGAAGGAACCCGCCACCCCGTTCAGCCGCAGGGGACTCCTGCTCGGCGGCGGGGCGCTCGCGCTCGGCGCGGCGTCGGCGCTCGCCCTTCCCGGCACCGCGAACGCGCAGACCCTGACACAGAACGCGACCGGCACCCACAACGGGTACTACTACTCCTTCTGGACCGACTCACCGGGCCGCGCCTCGATGACCCTCGGCTCGGGCGGGAACTACAGCTCCCAGTGGAACGGCGCCAACAACTGGGTCGGCGGCAAGGGCTGGGCCAACGGCGGGCGCCGCAACGTCAACTACAACGGCTGGGTCCTCCACGGCAGCAACGGCTATCTCGCCCTCTACGGCTGGACGTCGAACCCGCTGGTGGAGTACTACATCGTCGAGTCGCACGGCCCGTACAACCCCAGCAGCGGCGCGACCCACCGCGGCACCGCCTACATCAACGGCAGCAACTACACCCTCGGGCACTCCATGCGCTACAACGCGCCTTCCGTGGAGGGCACCAAGACCTTCGCGCAGTACTGGAGCGTCCGCCAGAACCTGCGAAGCAGCGGCACCATCGACACCGGCGCCCACTTCGACGCCTGGGCCCGCGCCGGGATGAACCTGGGCGCGTTCAGCTACTACATGATCATGGCGACCGAGGGCTACCAGTCCACCGGCAGCTCCAACATCACCGTCAGCTGATCCGAGTCGAGAAGGGAGGCGCGGTCGCGCCTCCCTTTTCCGTGCCTTGACAAGGGTTCTCGCGCCCGGATACGCTGGACCCTCCATATTTGTAGATTTGACAATATAGGGCGGGTGCACGATGGGCGAGGACGAGCAGGGCGGGTACGTGTTCCGGGGGAGCGTGCAGACCGGGGCGATCGGGAACGGGGCGTCGGCCACGGTCGGGGCCATCGGGGAGGGCGCGCGCGGGTACGTGTTCGCCGGCGGGCGGGAGGCCGACCGGGAGCTGCTGCGGCTCATCGCGGAGCTGCGCGCGGTCCTGGACGAGCTGCGCGAAAGCGTCGGCGCGGACTACGAGGTCATCGCGGACACCATCGACGACCTCGAGGAGTCGGTCGTCGAAGCCAAGCCGCCCGGGCGCCTCCACAGCAAGCTCAAGGCCATGGAGCGGCTGGTGAGCCCGTTCGCGGCGCTCGCCGAACTCGTGGCGAAGCTGCTGGACCTGCTGCCGCGCAGCGAGTCCTGAGACGCGGCAGCGGGCGGGACCCGGTGGTCCCGCCCGCTGATTCTCAGTGTGTCAGCACTGTTCGCGAATATCTGAAGATCAAGTGCAGAGCTCGGGGAGGCCCCCACCGGCCTCCCCGAGGCTCTATCCCACCAAACAGAACAAAGTCTCGGGGCGCTGCGACCCCTGCCGGGCTCGCAGCGCGGTCTTCTTGCTTAACGGAAACGCGCGGTGTAGATGTCGCCGTCGCGGATCCAGGCGAGCTGGAGCGAGGCGAACATGTCGTCCACGATCTCCTCGTCCGGGAGCCCGTAGTGCTCGCCGAGGCTCCGGCCGCGGTAGTGCCACAGGAGTCCTCTCTGGACCTGGGCGGCATCCGCGGTGTGCTTCCCGCACGAGCGGGCGCAACGGTAAAGGACGTGTCCGCTGCGGTCGTACTCGATCGCCATCACCTGCTGGCACATCGAGCTCCGCAGCTTGCCTGCCGCAGCCGACCCCAGCAACGTCTGGGCCTCAAGACGTTCCATGGCACCCACCCCTCTTCGGCGACGATCGGACCTCACCGGAACGCGCCCGGCCAGGTTCTGCAAAACCACTGGCGTGTCCGGTTGTGCGATGCAGGTCGCCGCGAGGCGAAGGCGATTGCCGTACCGAGGGATTTGCGTCTCCTTGGTCGACGATGCGCCGTCGCGTGCACGAGCGCCGGTTTGACGGCTTTTCGAGCCCGTGACCACGGTCGCACACTTTCAGCGTCCGTGTCTATGTGCATTCTCACATGAATCCTAACATGCATCAACACGGGGCAGATGCACGTGCATCCGCGCGCGCATCTGCGCGAGCATCCTCATGTGCACTCACTCTGTGTAATGTGGGACACTTGATCCGACCAGCGATGGGGATGTCGGAAAACTCCTCCGCGCGGCCGCTCTGGTAGGGCCGTGCCCGGAATCACCCGACCTAACCGGAAGCAGTCGCATTTTCGGAAAGATCCGGTCGGAGACGCCGGCCATTGGTGGAAGGATCTGAATGGACAAGGCACGTAACGGCATCCCGGCAGGGGAGCTTCCCTCGACACTGGCCTGGCGCAAGAGCGTCCGCAGCGGCCCCAACGGCGGCAACTGCGTCGAGCTGGCAACGCTCCCCGGCGGCGAGGAGATCGCAGTACGGAACTCTCGCTTCCCCGAGGGCCCGGCCCTCATCTACACGGTGGCCGAGATCCGCGCGCTCGTCGAAGGCGCCAAGGACGGCGAGTTCGACGACATGATCGCTTAGGACGCCCCGGGGCGAGAGCCCTTGGGCACCACTCACCCTGGCGGGACCGGCCGAGCGGCTACCCTGTCAGGGTGAGTTTTTCGTACACGGCCCGTTGATCTCGGAGGGAGGTGAGCCATGGCGAAGTTGAACCCGGACGACCTGCCCAGCGGGACGACCACGCTGCGCGTCATGATCGGCAGCAAACTGCGGCAGTTGCGCCAGGACGCCGACATCTCCCGCGAGGACGCGGCGTACGAGATCCGGGCCGACGCCACCAAGATCAGCCGGATCGAGCTCGGCCGCGTCTCCTTCCGGCTGCGCGACGTCCGCGACCTGATGATCATGTACGGCGTCACCGACGAGGACGAGATCGAGCGCGTCGTCGAGATGGCCAGCGAGGCCAACCGGCCGAGCAAGTGGAAGCGGTACAACGACTTCCTGCCCGACTGGTTCAGCAACTACCTGGAGATGGAAGGCGCCGCCTCGATGATCCGCACCTACGAGGTGCAGGTCATCCCCGGTCTGCTGCAGCACGAGGCCTACGCCCGCTCCGTCATGATGCTCGGATACGGCCACACGCCGCTCACCGAGATCGACAAGCGCATCGAAGTGCGCATGAAGCGCCAGGAAGTCCTCGACCGCGCGGAGAAGCGGCCCGAGCTGTGGGCCGTCATCGACGAGGCCGCGCTGCACCGCCCGTTCGGCGGCGCCAATGTGATGTACGGGCAGATCAAGGCCCTCATGGAGTTCTGCGACAAGCCGAATGTGCGCATCCAGATCGTGCCGTTCACCGCCGGCGCCCACTCCGGTGCGGGCGCACCCTTCACCTGGCTGCGCTTCGCCTACGAGGAACTCAGCGACGTCATCTACCTGGAGCACCTCACCGGCGGCCTGTATCTCGAGCGCGACAACGAGATCGACGCCTACCAGGCGGCCATGGAGCACCTGTGCGTCCAGGCCACCCAGCCGCACAAGACCCAGGACTTCCTGAAGAACATCCTCGATCAATACAGTTAGTAACCGCCGTGCTGTCTGGACGGACGCGCACCGGATCTCGAAATTCACCCGATCGAGTGAGGCCGCACGTCACGACGAAGGCGCGCGACTTCCCCACCGCGCGCCCTCACTGCTGCTGCGTACTAGGCCTTGTAGCCGAGCCCTGCCATCATGATCCGGTGGTACGGCTCGAGGTCCTCGGCGGCCGGGACCTCGCGGTCGGGCTCGCCGGGGAACCAGCGCGGGACCCACTCCAGGCCCGGCTCCACGAGCGGCAGCCCCTGGAAGTGCTCGAGGATCTTCTCGGGCTTGCGGACCCAGCCGTTGCCGAGGGCTTCGAGACCGGCCTTCTCGATGGCCTTCTGCTGCGGTTCACCGGTGTCGGCGAAGTCGGTCATGAGCAGGTAGGACCCGCTCGGGCACGCGTCGAGGAGGGCCCCCACCCATTCGCCGGGGTTCTCCTCGTCGTGGAAGTGCATGAACAGCCCCACCACCATGAGGCCGATCGGACGCTCGAAGTCGATGACCTTCCTGACGTCCGGGTGGTTCAGGATGCTCTCGGGGTCGCGCAGGTCCGCGGTCACGATCGTCGTCGACTCGTTGTCGGCCAGCAGCGCCCGGCCGTGCGAGAGCACGATCGGGTCGTTGTCCACATAGCAGACCACCGCCTCCGGGTTGATCTCCTGGGCCACCTGGTGCGTGTTGCGCATCGTCGGGAGCCCCGCACCGATGTCGAGGAACTGGTCGATGCCGTGCTTCGCCATGTAGGCGACGCCTTTTTCGAGGCCCAGGCGGTTGTCGATGGCAACCTCCTTGGAGTTGGGCACGTGCTTCATGTAGGCGGCCGCGCCCTCACGGTCGGCCGCGAAGTTGTCCTTGCCACCGAGGATCGCGTCGTAGACGCGGGCGATGGTGGGCTTGGAGATGTCGAAATCGGGTACGTACTCTGCCATCGGTGCTGCCTCTTCGTCGAAGGAACCGTCGTTAAGGACAAAGGCGCGCGCCGGCCCGGCACGCGCCTTCGGTGGTCGTGGGGGTCAGGCCTTGTAGCCGATGCCGGCCATGATGATCCGCTGGTGCTCTTCCAGGTCCTCCACGGCCGGAACCTCGCGGTCGGGATCGCCGGGGAACCAGCGGGTCGGGTACTCGATGCCCGGGGGCACGAGCGGCAGGCCCTGGAAGTGCGCCTCGATCTGCTCGGGCGTGCGGATCCAGCCGTTGCCGAGAGCCTGGATGCAGGACTTCTCCATCGCCTTCTGCTCCGGGTAGCCGGTGTCGGCGAAGTCGGTGATGTGCAGGTAGGACCCGCTCGGGCAGGCGTCGAGCAGCGTCTTGATCCAGCTGCCCGGGTCCTCGTCCGGGTGGAAGTGCATCATCAGGCCCACGACCATGAGGCCGACGGGGCGGGTGAAGTCGATGAACTTGTTGACGTCCGGGTGGTTCAGGATGCTCTGCGGGTCGCGCAGGTCCGCGGTCACGATCGTCGTCGTCTCGTTGTCGGCCAGCAGGGCCCGTCCGTGCGAGAGCACGATCGGGTCGTTGTCCACGTAGCAGACCTTGGCGTTGGGGTTGATCCGCTGCGCCACCTGGTGCGTGTTCTCCATCGTCGGCAGGCCCGCGCCGATGTCGAGGAACTGGTCGATCCCCTGCTTCGCGACGTACTCGACGCCCTTGGAGAGGCCGAGGCGGTTGTCCTGGCTCGCCTCCTTGATCTTCGGGACGTGCTTGGCGATCATGGCGGCGCCTTCGCGGTCGACGGCGAAGTTGTCCTTGCCGCCGAGGGTCGCGTCGTAGACGCGGGCAATGGAGGGCCTGGAGATGTCGAAGTCGGGCACGTACTCTTCTGCGTTCTCTGCCATCGGTGCAGCCTCTTCGTCGAAGGAACGGTGAAAATATCCTACGACCTGAATCACACTGCTACGCGCGGGGATCACCCCATCGGGACACAGTGCTCACATTCGTTTCAAACGAAACATGAAGCGCACCAACCACTCCAGCCGACAACGGTCCACTGCGGCCGCTCGAACGCGAGGGAACGCCGAAGGGCCTGAGCACCGCGCCGAAGCTTGCGAGTCGCACAACGGCACAGGCGCTCAGGCCCTTCGATCGAAACGCTTATTCCTCTTCGTCCTCGGGGTGGGCTGCGATCCACTCCTCGACCTTGTCGTCCCGCACCGCCTCCCAGAGGCTCACGGCGTCGGGGTTGCTCGCGTCCGGGTTCTCGGGGTCGTCGGCGTAGATGACGACCGACTGGCCGCCCTGCGTGCCGGTGCCGAGGTTCGGCGTGGTCATGAACTGCAGGTCGTCGCTGCGCATGTTCATGAGGGTGATCCCGGTGGCGACCGCGTTGAACTCGGTGTCGACCTTCACCGCGTCCGAAGTGGAGTCGATGAAGGAGGTGAGCTTGTCCTCGTTCGTCAGCACGCCGGCGCTCAGCGCGGAGTCCATGATGGCCTTGATGAGGTCCTGCTGGTGGCGCATGCGGGCGAAGTCGCCCTCGAGGTACTGGTAGCGCTGGCGCACGTAGTCGAGGGCCTCGGTGCCGTTCATCTTGTTCGGCCCCTCCTCGAAGAACGTGTGCTCGCCGTGGATCGACTCGACCCCGGGCGGGTCGGTGATATAGCCGTCGGCATCGGCGGCCTGGACGTCCAGGGTCACGCCGCCGAGGGCGTCGACGACCGCCACGAGGCCGTTGAAGTCGATCTCGACGATGTGGTCGATGCGCACGCCGGTGAGGTTCTCGATGGTGCGGACGGTGAGGTTCACGCCGCCCCACGCGTAGGCCGCGTTGAACTTGTCGAGGGTGTCGGAGACCGTCGCCTCGGGGTCCTCGGGGATGTAGACGTAGAGGTCGCGCGGGATCGAGATCCCGTAGGCGGCGCTGCCGTCCTCGTTGACGTGCATGAGGATCGTCGTGTCCGAGCGGGCGTCGGCCTCGTCCTCGCCCTCGCGGTGGTCCGAACCGATCACGAGGAGGTTCATGGCCTCGTTGAGACGCTCGGGGCGGTCCTCCTCGGGGATCGCGTCGAGGTCGAACGCGCGGTCGAGGTCGGCGTTCGTGCTGTTCGCCGTGGACCACACGGCGAAGCCGCCGCCGGCCGCGGCGATGGAGGCCACCAGGCCGATCCCGGAGCCGATGAGGCCCCGGCGGGTGGGGCCGCCGGCCGCCGTCTGAGCGACCCGGGCTCCGCCGCCGCTGCCGCCCGCGGGCGGCACCGAGGCGCTGCCGCGGTAGTTGGAGCCATATTGCGTCATGGCCCCAGCTTACGTGGTGGCCGCCAGGGACCTTGGACGCGCAAGCCCCGGTCGTGCCTCGGAATCCTCTGAGGTGACGGTGAGTCCGAACACCCCGAGGAGGCGGTGCGCGCTAGCGCAGTTCCGCCGCGCTCTACCGCTATCGCAACTCCGTCGCGCTCTACCGGCTATCGCAACTCCGTCGCGCTCTACCGCTATCGCAACTCCGTCGCGCTCTACCGGCTATCGCAACTCCGCCGCGAAGTAGTCGATCGTCGTCTTGAGGCCCGACTCATAGTGGACCTGCGGCTCGTAGCCGAGCAGCTCGCGGGCCGAGGTGAGGTCGGGGCGGCGGCGCTCCGGGTCGTCCGAGGGCCGGTCCAGGTACTCGATCGTCGAGGACGAGCCGGTCAGGCGCAGGATGATCTCGGCCATCTCCTGCACCGTGAGCTCGTACTCGGTGCCGAGGTTGACCGGGCCGTACTCCCCCGACTCGAGGAGCAGGATCAGGCCGCGCACCAGGTCGTCGACGTAGCAGAGCGAGCGGGTCTGGGTGCCGTCGCCGTAGATCGTCAGCGGCTCGCCCGCGAGGGCCTGCGAGATGAAGTTCGGGATCACGCGGCCGTCGTCGGGGCGCATGCGCGGGCCGTACGTGTTGAAGATCCGCACGATCGCCGCGTCGAGCCCCTTGTGGCTGCGGTAGGCCGCCACGGCGGCCTCGCTGAAGCGCTTCGCCTCGTCGTAGCAGGAGCGGACCCCGATCGGGTTCACGTTGCCCCAGTAAGACTCCGGCTGCGGGTGCACGAGCGGGTCGCCGTAGACCTCGGAGGTGGAGGCCATGAGGAAGCGGGCGCCGTCCGCGAGGGCGCGGTCGAGCGCGTGGAACGTGCCGATCGAGTCGACGCGCAGGATCTCCAGCGGCAGGGTCTTGAAGTCGATGGGGCTGGCGGGGCACGCGAAGTGCAGGACCGCGTCGAAGGGCGCGTCGCCGACGGGCAGGCCCTCGGTGACGTCGGCCTCGACCACGGTGAGGCGGGGGTGGTCGGCGAGGTTGCCCCTCGAGCCGGTCACGAAGTTGTCGACCGCGGTCACGTCGCAGCCCTTCGCGAGGAGCGCGTCGACGAGGTGGCTGCCCACCAGGCCCGCGCCGCCCGTCACGAGGATGCGGCTGCCGGTTCCGTAAGTAGTCATCAATTTCCAAGATTATCAGGGTTGGCCTGGCGTTCACCTGGGCGCAAGCTGAGCGTTCCCTCAACGCACCCCGCTGTGCCGTGTCAGTACGCGCCCTTTCGGCGCAACACTACAGCGACGGTGCGGAACAGGATCTGAAGGTCAGTCGTGAGCGACCAGTTGTCGACGTAGTAGAGGTCGAGCCGGACCGCGTCGTCCCAGGACAGGTCGGAGCGGCCCGAGACCTGCCACAGGCCGGTGATGCCGGGGCGCACGAGCAGGCGGCGGCGCACGTCGCCGAGGAAGTCGCCGTTCTCGGCCGGGAGCGGGCGGGGGCCGACGAGGCTCATCTCGCCCCGGACCACGTTGACGAGCTGCGGGAACTCGTCGATGGAGGTCCGGCGCAGCCACTTGCCGACGTTCGTGATGCGCGGGTCGTCCTTCATCTTGAACAGGAGGCCGTCGGTCTCGTTGTGCATCATGAGCGCCGCCTGGCGCTCCTCCGCGTCGATGTACATGGTGCGGAACTTCCAGCAGCTGAAGGTCTCGCCGTCGCGGCCCACGCGGTTCTGGCGGAAGAACACGGGCCCGGGGCTGTCCGCCTTGATGGCGATCGCCACGGCCAGGAACAGCGGCGAGAGCAGCACGAGGCCCAGCACCGAGGAGGAGATGTCGAGGACGTTCTTGATCAGCCAGCCGACGCCGGAGATCTTCGGCTCCTCGACGTGCAGCAGCGGCAGGCCCTCGACCGGGCGGATGTGCACGCGCGGGCCCGCGATGTCGGTGAGCTGGGGCGCGACCACCAGGTCGCGGCCGGTGCCCTCGAGCTGCCAGGCGAGGCGGCGCAGGTCGGAGGCGTCGGCCGAGGCCGAGCCGCACACGGCGAGGGTGTCCGCCTCGAGCTGTTCGGCGCAGGTGACGACGTCGGTCCCGGCGAAGACCGGGACCGGAGTGTCGAGGTTGCGGACCGAGGAGGCGCCCTCGGTCACGTATATGCCCACGGGGACGAGCCCGGCCGCGGAGGCGCGGCGCACCGTCCGGTACACCTCCAGGGCCTCGGGGTAGGAGCCGATGAGCAGGACGCGCTGCACGCCGCGGCCGGTCGCGCGCATCCGGTGCAGGCCGTACCGGGCGCCGTAGCGGAACGCCGAGACGAGCACGGCCGCCGCGAGCAGGATGACCGCGACCGCGACACGCGAGACGTCGGCCTTGAAGGTGAGCGCGGCGAAGGAGACGAGGGCCAGCATGAACATGGAGGCGCGGATGACGCGCTTGAACTCCTCGTTGCCCATGCCGAAGTAGCGGCGGTCATAGGAGCCGGTGCCCCAGAGGGCCAGCAGCCACGCGAGGGGCAGCAGCAGCCAGACCGTCAGGTAGAAGAAGTGCAGCTGGTCGTCGGTGTCGAAACCGGCTTTGGGCGAGCGCGTCAGGTTGACCGTGATGACGGTGGCGAGCACGGCGGCGAGCAGGTCCGCGCCCACAAGCGCGGCCTGGTAGTAGCGGTGCCAGTTGGAGGCGCGGACGAGGCGTCGCCAAGTGGAGCGGGTGACCCCGTTGGTGACGAGCTGCGGGTCACCGGAGTCGCGAGTTCTGGCCACCGGCGTCCCCGTCCGTCCGTACGGAGCACCCCCACTTCCGTGGAGATCCTTTGCTGGGCGTTCCAGGCTCGTAGCCACTGCACATCCCTGCGGTCGTCAGCTTACGGTGGAGGTGAGTGTCCGCGGGCGGAGATCTGCGCTGCGTCTCCAGTGACCGGGCGGCCCGCCGACACGGTACCCGACAACCTACACCTATTCGGCTGCTGAGGTATGTTCGGCCGAGCTGAAAGACGCCCGCGCCACCCCCGACCGCACGAAGGAAGCCTGTGAAGATCGTCATCGCCCACAACAGGTACTCCTCGGCGCAGCCGTCGGGCGAGAACACGATCGTGGACTACGAGATCGGGGCGCTGCGGGAGGCGGGCGTGGAGGTCGTGCCGTTCCTGCGCTCCTCAGATGAGATCGGTTCGCTTCCCGCGCATAAGAAAGCAGCACTCGTCGCCTCGCCGGTGCACGCGGCCGGGACGCAGCGCGAGCTCGCCGCGGTGCTCGAGCGCGAGCGCCCGGACCTGCTGCACCTGCACAACCCGTACCCGCTCCTGTCCCCTTCGGTGGTCGGCACCGCCCACAAGCACGGGGTCAAGGTGGTGCAGACCATTCACAACTACCGGCACGACTGCATGAACGGGCTCTACTTCAGGGACGGGCACGACTGCCGGGACTGCCACGGGAAGCGCTGGAACGGGCCGGGCGTCCTGCACGCCTGCTACCGGGGCTCGCGCCCGCAGAGCGCCGTGATGGCCGTCGCCCTCGGCGTGCACCAGGGGACGTGGCGCGGCGTGGACCGCTTCATCGCGCTCACCGACGCCATGGCGGCGTACCTGCGGAGCATCGGCATCCGGGACGAGCAGATCCGCGTCAAGCCCAACGCCGTCGCCGACCCCGGCGAGGTGCCGCTCGGCACCGGGTTCCTGTTCGGGGCGCGGCTCGTGCCCGAGAAGGGCGTGGCGCTGCTGCTCGACGCGTGGCGGCGCGCGGACCTGCCGGGCCAGGTGCTGCGGATCGCCGGCGACGGGCCGCTGCGGTCCCTCGTGGAGGCGGCCGCGGCCGAGCGCGACGACATCGAATACCTCGGGCAGCTCGAGCCGGAGGCGCGGGACGCGGCCCTGGCGGCCTCCGCGGCCGTCGTCGTGCCCTCGATCTGGCAGGACATCCTGCCGACCACCGGCATCGAAGCGCTCGCGGCCGGGCGCGCGGTCGTGGCGACCCGCATGGGCGGCGCGCCGTTCATCGCCGGGGCCGACACTGACGCGCCGGCCGGCGTCGCTGTCGAAACGACGCCCGAAGCGCTCGCGCGCGGCCTCGAAGCCGTCGCGAAAGACCCGGCGTACGCCGGGAACGCGAGGGCGCGTTACGAGGCGGTGTTCGCGCCCGAGGTGACCCTGCGGCGGCAGATCGAGATCTACGAGGAGCTGGTCGCGGCCTAGCGCAGCGACGCGCGGGCGTTGCTCGCGATGCTGGCCAGCAGGAACAGCGCGTTCACCGCGCCGAAGCCGAGCAGGACCACGGCCATGAGCTCGGGCCAGATGAGCGCGAGGGCGATCACGACGATGATGAAGCCGTAGTCGCGCACGAGCTTGATCAAGCGCACGTTGATGTTGGTGCTCTTGACCATCGAGACGCCGTCGTCCTCTTTGGCCATCACGGCCGTGACGAGGTTCGTCATCCACAGGGCCGCGAACGCCGCCCCGCACCACGCCGGGAGCTCGGGCGTGTAGGCGCTGGTGACGGCCACGACCACCGAGACGACCGAGGCCTGGATCGCGATGTCGCACAGGATGTCGACGCGCGCGCCCGCGTCGGAGCCGGTGCCGGTAACGCGCGCGAGCTGGCCGTCGGCGCAGTCGAGCATGTACGCGACCTGCCAGATCACGAGCGCGGCGATCGCGACGGGCCACCACGGCGCGCCGTCCCGCGCGGCCGGGAGGTAGGCGATGACGCCGGCGCTCGCGCCGACGCCGAGGAGCAGGTTCACGAAGGAGAGGTGGGTGGGCTTGAGGCCCATTCGCCATGCGGCGTAAGCGAAGTAGGCGGCGCCGCGCTGGTCGAGGAGGGTGGCGAGGCCGCCGCCGCGGTGGGCGGCGAGGAAGTCGGCGGGGCGGTGGGACGGGCGCTGTTCGGACACGCGGGCATCCTATAGCGCGCACGTTGCGTCCCTGTCCGGCAGCGGAACGTGTCACGGACGACTCCGTTCATGAGCTGCTTTGATACAGATAGTGAACTTCCGAAACCCGGTTGTGTCAAGATCCCGACACTACGACCCATCGCCGGTCCCTAATATGAGCGCGATCCACACCATTTGGGACGAAAGTTCTTCTCCCTTGGTAGCCAGCACATGACCGAAAGTCTTAAGGTTGATGGACCTTTCATTCCTGGGGAGGAAACTATGGGGGACGAGGTGACCGGCACTGCCCTGCGCCATTGGGACCACCCCGCGTACACGGCGCGACTCCAGGCGGGCCGCACGGCCCTCGCGCAGCTCCTTGCCGACCGGCGACTCGACCGGGACCGGCCCATGACGGGCCTCGAACTGGAGCTCGACCTCGTCACGCCGACAGGGGATCCGGCGTTCGCGAACGACACGGTGCTGGAGCACCTGCACACCTCAGGCGAAGAGGACGCCCTCTACGGCGCTCAACACGAGTTGGGCGCCTTCAACATCGAGCTGAACCTGCCCCCGCGCCTGCTCGACGGGGCCGGGATCTCCTGGTACGAGAGCGATCTGACGGCGGTGCTGTCGGAGGTGCGGGAGGCCGGGGACAAGGCCGGAGTGCAGGTGTGTCCTATAGGGACGATGCCCACCCTGTTCACCGACCACATGAGCGTCGACGCCCTGTCGCGGACGCGGCGGTACCGGATCCTCAACGACGAGATCATGGCCCAGCGCGGCGAGCCCCTGCGGATCGACATCCAGGGGGCGGAGTCGGTGGACTTCACGTCCTCGTCGATCGCGCCGGAGGCGGCGAACACGTCCGTGCAGTTCCACCTGCAGGTCTCCCCCGAGGACTTCGCGCGGTACTGGAACGCCGCGCAGGCGATCGCGGGCGTGCAGGTGGCGATGGGTGCGAACTCGCCGTACCTGTTCGGGCGGCAGCTGTGGGCCGAGACGCGGGTGATCCTGTTCGAGCAGGGCACCGACACGCGGCGGGCGAACCAGCGGGAGGCGGGCGCGAAGCCGCGGGCGTGGTTCGGGGAGCGGTGGATCGACGGGGTGCTGGAGCTGTTCGACGAGAACTACCGGCATTTCGCGCCGCTTTTACCGCTGTGCGACGAGGAGGACCCCCTCGCGGTGACCGCGGCCGGCGGCGTCCCGTCGCTCCAGGAGCTGCGGTACCACAACGGGACCGTGTACCGGTGGAACCGGCCGGTGTACGACGTGCACTCGGGGCGCCCGCATGTGCGGGTGGAGAACCGGGTGGTCGCGGCGGGGCCGACGGCCGTGGACATCTGCGCGAACATGGCGCTGTTCTACGGCCTGGTCGGGTACTACGCGAACGCGCCGGTCCCGTTGAGCGAGCGGATGGACTTCGCGCAGGCCGCGGCGAACTTCCGTTCGGCGGCGCGGCACGGCATCCAGGCCGACCAGTGGTGGCCGGGCCGCGGGCTCGTGCCGGCGCGAGCGCTGGTCCTGGACGAGCTGCTGCCCGCGGCGGCCGAGGGGCTGGCGGCGATGGGCGTGGTCAGCCGCGACGTCAGCCGCTATCTCGGGGTGATCGAGGCCCGGTGCCGCCGGGGCGTGAACGGCGCGACCTGGCAGGTCGCGCGCGTGCAGGTGGCCGAGCACCGGCATCGGCTGGAACGGCGCGACGCGCTGCGGGCCATGGTGCTCGACTACGCGGCCCGCTCGGCCGACGGCCGGCCGGTGCACGACTGGGAAGTGTGAGCGATCGTTTGGAGTGACGAACGGCGGAGGCCGGGACCGTAAGGCCCCGGCCTTTGCTGTGGAGTGGCGGGCGGCTGCGCCGCTGGCGCGGCGCGCCCGCGCGCGGGCGTAGGGCGTGGCCCTTCCCACCCGCATCCGCCTCCTACCAACCGAAGAAATGCGATCACTGTCCCATACAGGTCAGACATCGCCCTGAATGCGAGGAGGTGTCGCGAAGGAACGGCGGCCGGGGCTCCTCGGGGCTTAGGCGGGGTTGTCGGGGCTCGGCTCGTCTGCGTCGAGTTTGCGGCGGGTTCGGGCGGTCTTGCGGGGGCGGCGCTTGGGCTTGTCCTCGGTCTCGGTCTGTTCGGTCCCCGTCTCGGGTTCGGCGGTGAGGGTCGCGCCGGGTTCGACGGGCTTGAGCTCCTGGACCCAGTCGAGTTCGGGGTCGGGGCCTTTGCCGGGGAGGTCCTTCGTGTCGCCCTTGCGGGTGTCGTCGTAGGCGGAGGCGGGTTCGGGGACGGTCCAGCCGGGGGCGGTCTCGACAAGCCCGGTCGGGGCCTCGAGGGGCTCCGTGACCTGGGGCGCGCTGGCTTGGGGGGCGTCGTCGAGCTGGCCGCCGGACTTCGGGAGGGCGCAGACGATGAGGGAGCCGAGGAGGCCGGCGATCGCGGCGTACGGGCCGACGAGGATCACCGACATCGAGTCGGCGCTGTCGACCGGGGACGGCCCGGCGTAGAAGTGGGCCACGGTGACGATGAGCGGCCCGGCGATGCCGGAGGCCGCCGCGATCCGGTAGCCGGAGCTGGAGATCGGGCCGCGGCGCGCCAGGATCGCGACGACCACGCCGATGAGCGCGGAGCCGGTGACGAACGGGACCGAGATCGCGAAGCCGCGCATGCCGAGGAACGTGTCCGGGCCGACCCACGAGCCCCATACCGCGAGCTCGGCGACCGGGGAGACGGGCTCGCCGACCTCCACGAACACGGCGAGGACCGCGAGCAGCCACACCAGGGCCACCGAGGCGCCCACGTTGACCGCGACCGAGCGGGAGCTGAGGCCGATGAGCGCGAGCGCGAAGCCGACCGCCGCGCCGAGGCCGGCCGCGATGAGGGGCTCGGTGGGGAAGCTCGTGAAGGCCGCGCCGCGCTCGGCCGAGAGGGAGACGAGCGGGCCGACCGCGAAGGCGCCGACGGCGCTCGCGAGGACGGCGGTGACGCGGATGGCGGGGCCGAGGCGGGCGGCGGCGCGGGAGCCGATCGCGCCCGAGGCGAGGCCGCCGACGACGCCGGAGGCGGCCGAGAACCAGGCGACCCAGGCGAGGTTCGCGTTCGAGCGGTAGTCGAGCACCGGTTCGGCGGCGCCGGGGGCGGCGTCCGCCCAGGAGAGGAGTCCGAAGCCGTAGGCCAGCCCGAGCTGCGCGAGCGCGGCGAGCGCCGCGACCGCGAACCCGGCGCCGACGGTCTTCGCGGCGTATCTAGGTGACATACGTCGCACCGTACTGCGTGTACGCAATGGAGTCTCGCACGGGCGATCGCGTGAGGCGAGGAAGCGGGCGGGGAGTCCGTCTCACAGGTGAGGAAATGCGGGGTGCCCAGCTCAGAGAGCCCGGCTATGCTCGGGGCATCAAGGCCACCTGCCCGGTCGCCGTGCGAGATCATGCCGATCAGCGAGGAGCATTGCATGTCCGACGCCTACGAGGCCCTCACCGCGTCGCTCGCGGCCGTCGACCCCGAGATCGAGAAGGCCATCGAAGCCGAAGGGCGCCGCGAGTCGGAGAAGATCCGCCTCATCGCGTCCGAGAACTACGTCTCCCAGGCGGTCATGGAGGCGACCGGGTCGATCCTGACCAACAAGTACTCCGAGGGGTACGCCGGGAAGCGCTACTACGAGGGCCAGCAGTTCATCGACGTCGTCGAGCAGCTGGCGATCGACCGGGCGAAGTCCCTCTTCGGGGCCGACCACGCCAACGTCCAGCCGTACTCCGGCTCCCCCGCCAACCTGGCCGTCTACATGGCGTTCCTCAACCCGGGCGACAAGGTCCTCGGTATGGGGCTGCCCGCCGGCGGGCACCTGACCCACGGCGCGAAGGTCTCGGCCACGGGCAAGTGGTTCGACGCCGTCCACTACGGGGTCCGCCGCGAGACCGGCCGCATCGACCTCGACGAGGTCGCCGAGATCGCGCGCCGCGAGCGCCCGAAGATGATCATCTGCGGCGGCACCGCGATCCCCCGCACCGTCGACTTCGCGGGCTTCAAGGCCATCGCGGACGAGGTCGGCGCAGTGCTCATGGCCGACATCGCCCACATCGCCGGCCTCGTCGCGGGCGGGGCGCACCCGACCCCGGTCGGACTCGCGGACGTCGTCACCACGACCACGCACAAGACCCTGCGCGGCCCGCGCGGCGCGATGATCCTCACCAACGAGGAGCACGCGAAGGCCATCGACAAGGCGGTCTTCCCGGGCCTCCAGGGCGGCCCGCACAACCACACCACCGCGGCCATCGCCGTGGCGCTGCGGGAGGCCGCGAAGGACTCCTTCAAGGACTACGCGGCGCAGATCGTGAAGAACGCGAAGGCGCTCGCGACGGGCCTGTCCGCGCGCGGCTTCGACCTGGTCTCGGGCGGCACCGACAACCACCTGATCCTGGTCGACCTCACCAGCAAGGACATCCCCGGCAAGCCGGCGGCGAAGGCCCTGGACGCGGCGGGCATCGAGCTGAACTTCAACTCGGTCCCGTTCGACCAGCGCAAGCCGTTCGACCCGTCGGGCCTGCGCATCGGCACCGCCTCGGTGACGACCCGCGGCATGACCGAGGGCGACATGGACCTCATCGCGGGCTGGATCGACCGGGCCGTGTCCGCCGCGAAGGACGGCAAGGACAACGAGCTCGACGTGATCGCGGGCGAGATCCGCGAGCACACGAAGGCGTTCCCCATTCCGGGCTGGAAGGCCTAGCCTTCCGAGCGATTCCATTCGCGACACTTACGTCGCAGGGCCCCCGACCGCAACGGTCGGGGGCCCTGTTCGCTGTGGACTCGGTTACTCCCCGCAAGAATTCACGGATCCGCCTGCAACACCCGGGGACCCGATGGGCGTCTACCTCATACCCACATCCCCTGGCCGGGATCGCCCCTGACCACGGCGCCGCGGCCGATCCACAAAGGAACCCGTACATGTCATCGCCACACCTCAGGACCGCCGGCCGGCGCGCGCTCGTCGGCCTGGGCGCCGCCGCCCTCGGCGCCGGCGCGTTCGCGGCCCCCGCAGCCGCCCAGACCCCCGAAGTCGAAGAGACCTTCGTCGAGGACTACTCGCCGATCACCGTCGGCGACGACCTCAAGCTCGCCGTCGCCCAGATCATCTTCGCCGAGGCGTTCCCGCTCGGGCACGAGCTCACCGCGACGATCACCTTCGACGCCCCCGAGGGCACCTTCACCCTCGACAACGACGACGACGCCGACTGCGCGGTGCTCTCGGACACCGTCGTCGAATGCCAGGCCGACGCGGCCGAGAGCGTCGCCTTCGACTACCTGTACGCGCCCGTCCTCGAAGCCGAGCCGCGCGACTACGACTACACCGTCGAGTTCAAGGTCGACGGCACCACGGTCACCACGGTCGACGACGTGATCGAGGTCCGCGCGCACGCGTCCGACCCGTTCCTCTACCGCGGCGCCGAGATCGAGTCCGAAGCCGGGGGCACGAGCGACACCGCGCCCGAATACTTCCAGACCGACGCGCTGGCGGGTGACACCGTGGCCCTGGCCTACGGCGTCGCCGCGCCCGGCTACGTGCTCTCGGGCACGGCCGAAGTGACCGCGCCGTACGAGAACTGCATCGACGAGTACAAGGGCGGCCCCGGCATCACCTGCGTCGTGACGGACTTCGAGGACGTGCCGGGCGGGACGTTCGCGCCCGACGCCCCGATCTTCTTCACGGTCGCCGAGAACACGCCCGGGCCGCTGACGCTGTGCGGCTGCGACTACGACGTGCGCGCACTCGACGCCGCGTCCCTCGAGGAGGAGTTCGGCGACGTCGACACCGAGAACGGCGAGCAGCTCGGCCTCGCGGTCATCTCCGAGAGCGAAGACCCGGCCGACTTCGCCCCGAACGGCTACGTCGACCTGACCACCACCCCGAACCCGTTCGACCTGTCGGTCGCCGCGACGAACGCCAAGGGCGCCAAGGGCGACCAGAAGACCCTCACGGTCCCGGTGAAGAACCTCGGCCCGGCCGACGCGATCAACGTCTTCGACGGCCCCGGCTCGTACGGCCTCATCGGCGATCTGCCGAAGGGCCTCGAGCTCGTCAAGATCGACAGCGACGGCGACGAGGTCTTCTGCTTCGAGCCCGACGACCCGATGATCGAGCACTCCTTCCCGCAGGTCGACCCGGCCAAGACCGACTTCGTCTGCATCTTCTCCGGCCTCGGCGAAGGCGAGTCGTTCGACTTCAAGTTCACCGTGAAGATCACCGATGCGACCGCGAACGCGAAGGGCACGCTCGAGGTGGCCGCGATCGACAACGACGGCTATCCGGGCATCGCCGACGCCGACACCAAGAACAACAAGGCGGACATCACCGTCAACGGCAGCGGTAACGGGAGCGGCTCCACCACGCCGAAGCTGCCGAAGACCGGCGTCTCGCTCGGCATGATCATCGGCGCCGCGGCGCTGGTGCTCGTGGCCGGCGTGGTCATGTTCGCCCTCACCTCGCGCCGCCGCAAGGCGGGCGCTGAGGGCTAGGACCCGACGATCGCGAAGGGGCGTCCGGCTTCGGCCGGGCGCCCCTTCGCCGTGCGCCCGGTAACGGGCAGGTGAACAAAGGCGCAACCGGGTGCGGTGCTGCCGCGTTGGACAAGTAAGAGACGTCACCCGAGCGGGCTTGACCGACTCCGCCCGGCACAACCGCAAAGGAACCCCTATGGCACTCCTCAGACTCCGGCGCGCAGGGACGCGCACGGCGGCCGTCTTCGGCGCGGCCGCACTCGGCGTCGCGGCGTTCGCGGCCCCGGCGGCCGCCGCACCCGAACCTATCGAGACGTTCCTCGGCTTCGAAGGCCCGTTCTACGCCGAGGGCGATCCGGACCCCGAGGGGTTCGAGATCTACTTCGGCGACGACTTCACGCCCGGCGCGCACACCGTCACCATGACGCTCGCAATCGACATCGCCGACGACGCGTTCCTGTTCTCCGGCGGCGACATCGGCGACCGCTGCGAGGCGAACGCGGCCCAGACCGAGGTCGTCTGCACCGAGGAGGCGTCCGACTCCGGCATCCGGTTCGAGTTCGACGTCCAGGTGCCCGACGCGGCGCACGTCGGCACTTATCCGTACACAGTGGATGTCAGGGTGGACGGCGAAGTGGTCCACAGCGAGGCGAAGGACCTCACGATCGCGCCGCCGGACGACAGCACCACGCCCTACCCCTACCTGCACGGCGACGTCGAGTTCACCGGCGTCGGGCAGAGTTCGAGCGTCGGGGTGCGGCCCGAGTTCTACCAGGACGAGCCGCTGGCGCCCGACGCCGCGGCGGTCATCGTCGAGTTCTCGGGCAGCGACTGGGGAAGCGGCGTCTATGTCGGCGCCGCCGAATACGCCAACTGCCTCGGCGACAACTGGCATGCCACCTGCATCATCACGGAATTCTCGGACTCCCCGGGCACCGCCTTCACACTGAACCTGCCCGTCCCTTACACCGTCTCCGAAACGGCCCCCGGACCGTTCGAGATCTGCTCGTGCACCTACTCGGTGTCCACGGCGACCGCCGCTGAGCTGGAGGCCAACTACGGCGGCGCCGACTTCGAGCAGGAACTCAAGCTGCAGGTCGTCGACGAGCCCGGATCGGAGTTCGGCCACAACTCGTACGGGCTGATCCGGATCACGACGACCGAGAACCCGATCGACCTGTCGATCGACCCGATCAACATCAAGGGCGCCAAGGGCACCCAGGCGACGATCGAGGTCGAGTACGCCAACGAACGTGCGGCGGACGCGCTCTCGCACCCCGACGGGCCGGGCGCGTTCGTGGTCCTCGGGAACCTGCCTACCGGTGTGACGATGGCGCCGAAGGACGAGATCAACTGCATCGAGGAGGTGCATTGGGACCGCTTCGTCCCGGCGATCGACCAGGCGACGATCGACGACCTCGACTTCGCCTGCTACTTCACCAGACTCGGGGCCGGTGAGACGCAGACGATCGAGCTGGAGGTCGAGATCACCTCCGACAAGCCCGCGTCCGACGGGATGCTCGCCGTGGTCGTGCAGGACGGGTTCGTCCCCGACGCGAATCTGAAGAACAACACCGCGAAGTTCAACCTCAACACGGCCGACGGCTCCGGGCAGCTGCCGAAGACCGGCGTCTCGCTCGGCATGATCATCGGCGCCGCGGCACTCGTGCTCGTCGTCGGCGTCGTGCTGTTCGCCCTCTCCTCGCGCCGCCGCAAGGCGGGCACTGAGGAGTAGGCGCCAGCGCCTGGAACGCGAGGGAACCAGCAGAGGCCCCGGTCGACACGGCCGGGGCCTTCTCGTGTGCGGAGGCGCGGCCGCGTGCAGGCTCGCTGCGGCGGTGGCGGTGGCGGCGCGACGGGAACCGGGCCGGGACGCCGGAGGCGGGCCCCGCCTTTCGGCCGGGCCCGCCTCCGGGAGAGCGAAACGCGCCCGGCTCTTGGGAGAAAGCCGCAGCGCGTCGCGTTCTAGTGATTTGAGTTGTGCAGTCTTCGGTCGGCGCCTTGTGGGCGGCGAGCCTCAGGCCTTAGCGGGCCAGGCCGGCGAGGGCGCGGCCCTCGACGCGGTCGGCCGCGCGGCGCAGGACGCCGGCGGTCGAGAGGCGGACCTTCTCCGGGCGGGTGACGCCGAAAGCGTAAGGCTTGTCGGCACGCCCGTCGTCAACGACCGGGGCGTTCGGCAGAGCCGAGTTGGCAACGGTGTTGGCGGCGTCGACTGCGAGGAATGCTCCTACGAACTCGTACATGATGATTCCTTCCCGGCAGGGTGAGCCGGATAGTGATCTTTCTTGGGGAACCGCTCGTCGATGACGCCATTGTCGACGGCGGGAATCCGGTGCGATCGCGGTGGACCGCCTCCGGGCCGGGGCTTGAGAGCGGTTGCGGGTTCACCGTCCCGCTCCTGCTTCCCTCGGCTTCGTATTCAATGCTAAGACGTGCTTGCTCGGTAAATCCAGGGATTTCGCGTGGGTCACAGGTGTCCCGCAACACTGTCCACAAAGAGCTTAGTTACCGTTCGGTTATCGAATTTCAGAGGCGGATTCGGGAAGCGTGACGGTACTCTGTCCGGATGCGGGACTTGGGAGTTCGCGTCGGGCATTGGACCGGCGAGCACACCGGCTGCACGGTGCTGCTGTTCGAGAAGGCCACGACCGCTTCGGGCGAGGTGCGGGGCGGGGCCCCGGCCAGCCGCGAGATCGAACTGCTCGACCCGATTCGCGCGAACACCGGGATCGACGCGGTGCTGCTCACCGGTGGCTCGGCGTTCGGCCTGGCAGCGGCGGACGGGGTGATGCAATGGCTCGCCGAGCATGGCCGCGGCGTGATCACACCGGGCGGGACGGTGCCGATCGTGCCGACGCTCGGACTCTTCGACCTCGACGGTTCCGGCATGGTCCCCGGTGCGGCCCAAGGCTATGAGGCATGCGATGCGGCGATGGCGCCCTTCGAGCCGGCACTGGACGGCCCGATCGGCGCGGGTCGGGGCGCGACCGTCGGGCAGTGGCGGGGCGTGACACTGCCTTCGGGGCTGCGTACGGCGACCGTCTGGGCCGGGAGCGTCGCGGTGAGCGCCCTCGCGGCGGTGAACGCCTTCGGCGAGCCCGGCCCGCTCGACCGGGGCCTGCTGCGGCCCGAAGGGTTCGCGACGGGCACGTTCGGGCGCAACACCACGATCGGGGTCGTCGTGACGAACGCGCGGCTCGACAAGGTCGAATGCGCCCTCGTCGCGCAAGGCGCCCACGACGGGCTCGCGAAGGCGATCAGCCCCGTGCACACGCGGATGGACGGCGACGCCTTCGTGGCCGCGTCCACGGGCAGCCTCGAAGCCTCCGTCGACGTCGTGCGGGCGCTCGCCGTGGAAGCCGTGGCGGAAGCGATCAGCGAGGCGATCTGAGGGTCCGAACGGAGGCGACCTGACGGGCCGAACGCGAGCGGCGTGTCCGGGAGCGTCACGGAGGGTCGTCGCAAATCGGGCGTTCGCAGGCGCCCCCGGTTTCGAAGGTACGTGTCGGGTCCGACAGTGTTCGCGCCGGGCGTGTCGGGGCTCGGATCGCTTAAGCTGCAGCACATGAGACGTTTTCGTGCCGCTGCGCTCGTGCTGCCGCTGCTGCTCGCCGGGTGCGCGCAGGACTCCGACCCCGAAGGGCCGGAAAGCAGCGCCGCCGAGCAGGAGACCGGTGCGGAACAGCCCGCGAGCTGGATCTACCAGCTGTCCGGGTACGAAGACGACTCGCTCGACGCGCTCGTGGCCGCGCCCCATGAGGCCGCCGTCATCGACCTCGCGCGCGACGGCGGCGAGGACTACTTCAGCGCCGACGAGATCACCGCCCTCAAGGACTCAGGCAAGACCGTCTACGCCTACTTCACCATGGGCTCCATCGAGACCTACCGTCCCGAATACCCGGTCGTCGCCGAGACCGACATGGTCCTCAACCAGTGGGGCGACTGGCCCGACGAGTACTTCGTCAAGTACTGGGACCAGCACTGGTGGGACCTCGTCATGCAGCCCCGCCTCGACCAGGCCGCCGCGGCCGGATTCGACGGCGTGTACCTCGACGTGCCGAACGCCTACGAGGAGATCGACCTCGCGCTCGTCCCCGGCGAGACCCGGGAGTCCTTGGCGCAGAAGATGGTCGACCTCGTCATCGCCGCCGCCGACCACGGCGGGGACGAGCTGCGGATCCTCGTCCAGAACTCCCCCGAGCTGCGCGAGTACCCCGGCTACATCGACGCCATCGACGGGATCGGCATCGAAGAGCTGTTCTTCCTCAACGAGGACGAGCCCTGCACCGAGGACTGGTGCGGCGAGAACCTCGACAACACCCGCGCGATCCGCGACGCCGGGAAGACCATCCTCGCCGTCGACTACGCCTCCGAACCCGAGCACGTCGCCGAAGCCTGCGAGCAGTACGCGACCGAAGGGTTCGCCGGAGCCGTCGCCGGCGTCGACCTCGACGCGGTCTACGCGCCGTGCCCCTGACCGGAGCGGGGCGCCATTAAGGCGTTCCCCTCCCAGAAGTGCTTGCGCGAGCGCTTCATCTGGTACATCGCCTGGTCGGCCGCCCACAGCGTCTGCGACGGGTTGCCGCCCGCCGCCAGGCGGGCCCAGCCGATCGAGACGTCGACCGGGGTGCCGGGCACCGAGTACTCCCAGTTCTCGCTCGAGACGGCGACCCTGATGCGCTGCGAGACCGCGTCCGCGTCGTACTCCGTCGCGCCCGGCAGCACCAGGATGAACTCGTCGCCACCCGTGCGCGCCAACAGGTCCCCGGTGCGCACGACGCTCGACAGGAGCGCCGCGACCCGCTGCAGGATCCCGTCCCCCGCCTGGTGCCCGTGGGTGTCGTTGACGGCCTTGAAGCCGTCGAGGTCGAGCACCGCGATCATGCCGTCGCCGTCCACGTCCGACAGGAACTCGTCGAGGCGGCGCCGGTTCGGCAGGCCCGTCAACTCATCGGTGTTCGCCCGGTCCGCCCAGCCCGCGACCGCGCGCCGCAGCTGGTCCCGGTCCACCAGCGCGCCCGCCGAATCCAGGTAGATCGAGTGGAACTCGTTGATCTGCTTGTACAACGCGTACGTCGTCGCGTGCGCCGCGAGGATCGACGCCGCATGGTCGCCCTTCGCCACCAGCGCCAGCGAACGCAGGTGCTGCGGCTCCATCACGCCGAGCGTCTCGTCCCCTATCTCGCGCGCGTCCAGCACCTCCAGGGCCTCCAGGCCGCGCGCCTGCGCGATGAGGCGGGACGCTCGCGCAAGGGTCCGCAGGTCCATCGCCTCCACCGAGGAGGTCTCCTCCGGCAGCAGATGCTCCACGGTCCAGTTCTCGCCGACCCCGAGCAGGCTCACGCGCGCCAGCGCGTAGTGGATCCACTCGATCTCGCGCGTGTCGAGCTCGTGCAGGCTCGGCTTGACGCGGCGGAGCTCCTTGAGCAGCAGGTAGTTGCAGGCCCGGGCGTCGCCGGTGTAGTAGCGCAGCAACGCGTCCCGGACCCGCACCTCGACGCCCTCCACCGAGGAGCGGCCGACGCCGGTGCGCTCGGCGAGGGTGTGGCACTCGTCGAGCGCGTGCGAGGCCTGCTGCTGGTAGCCGCAGTTGGAGAGGATCACGGCGAGGTCGTACCAGGCGTCGACGGCGGCCTGGCTCTCCTCGGCCATGGTCTGGAGCGCGCGGCGGGAGAGGACCAGCTGCTCGGCGGTGAGGCCGAGGGCCTTGATGTAGTGGTGGTAGTACCAGGCGGCGAGGGCGTGGTACTTGCCGGTGAGGCGGGCGTCCTGGCAGCGGGAGACGGCGGCGCCGGCCTGGTCGATGGTGCCGGGGATCTTGTCGGTCGCGCGCTGCGAGATCTGGCCCTGGAGGATGAACAGCCACGCCTGGGCGCGCTGGTGCACGGTGTCGGAGTTGTAGACGATCCAGGTGGCCTCCGCGACGGCCTCGGCGACCTGGCCGGACCGCATCAGGGCACGCAGACGCCGATACTGATCGGCATAATCACGCGCAGACGTGATCCCCCTCCGTGGCGTCACGCGCTCTATCCTGCCACCGCGAAGCCGATATATCCAGTGGCGCACGTCGTGGCCGGTATTGACCATGGGTCCTCGAAGAGTCAAGTGCCCGAACCGTTTTCCTCCATATGCCGGGCGCGGCGAATACAGTGTGAGCAGTGCCCGAAATGGAAGGATGGTGGGCTTTGCTCCCTCGGAGTCCGTACAGTGTCAGGCCGTGCACCGCCTGCGGCGAACCGCTGCAGGCGACCCCCGGCGCGACGGTGCTCGCGTGCCGCTCCTGCGGCACCGAGCTCTACGGCCGCCCGGACAAGCGCCGACTGCAGGACCCCGACTGGATCGCGTTGCCGCCCAAGCCGACGATGCGGTACGCGGACGACACCCCGGAGGCGCTGACGGCGCCGGAGGCGATCGTGCCGTTCGGGATCCGCCCGGCCACGGCGAAGCGGATCCTGCGACGCTGGGCGCAGCGGCCCTGGTGGACGCCGCGCGACTTCCGGCGGATCGACGAATCGGAGTCGTTCCGTGGGGCGTACCTGCCGTTCTGGGTGTGGCGGGCGCGCACGCGGTCGCGGTACAAGGCCGCGCGCGGGGAGTACGAGTGGTCGCAGGGCGGCGGCGGCCGGGTGCGCGGGGTCAAGTGGTTCCCGGCGGCGGGCGCGGTGGACCGGGACTTCGCGGCGGTGCCGATACCGGCGACGGTGCGGCTGGAGGGGACGGCGCTGGCCGAGCTGGCGCGGGACTGGTCGCTCGGCGACGCGGTGGCGTTCGAGCCGCGGATGCTCGACGGGTACTGGACGCAGGGGTACGAGCTGGGGCCCGAGGTGGGGCTGGAGCTGGCGAAGGCGCGGATGGCGGCCGAGGTCGAGCGGGAGGTGCGGGCGCGGGTGGGCGGCGACGAGCAGCACGTGCCGAGCATCGAGACGGTGTACGCGGAGCTGGGGTACCGGCTGGTGCTGCTGCCGGTGTGGCTGGTGTCGTACGGGCACCGGGGGCGGCGGCGGATGGTCGCGGTGCACGGCGAGAGCGGCCGGGTGGTGGGCGAGCGGCCGTGCAGCGCGGTGAGACTGGCTTTCGCCACCGCCCTCATGCTGGCTGTGGCCGGGGCCATACAGTATTTCGGCTTTTAGTCCCTTTCATCCACTGCGGCAGGGCTGCCGGGCGGTAGACGAAACATGTGCTTGATCTTGATGTTCTATGGTGCCTGGGACGCAGCGCGCCGGCCGAGCTGCGCGCGCCTCCCCCTGCGCGCGCCGGCCTCCCCTTCTCGGCGCCGCGACACCCCGCCGAACTCCGGGAGTAGCAATGGGCAGCCCGATGAAGCACGCCGCCGCCAAGGCCTCGTCGCCGTGGTGGGCGAAGGCCATGGTCGTCTCCGGCTCCATGGTCATGGTCGTCTCCGGCGGCGGCGCGATCGCCGCCCAGGTGGGCGTGAACGTCCTCGAGGACTCGGTGAACCAGGCCGACCTGCTCGGCGAGCAGCGGGTCGAGGCCGAGGAGGGCGAGAAGATCGAGGGCCCGCTGAACTTCCTGGTGCTGGGCACCGACGAGCGGGTGGGCGCGGGCGGCGAGGCCCGCACCGACGCGGACATCATCGTGCACGTCAACAAGGACCTGACGCAGGTCAGCATGATCTCGCTGCCGCGCGACCTGTACGTGGAGGTCCCCTCGGGGGTGCCGGCGTCGGAGACGAAGCTGACCGAGGCGTTCGCCTACTCCGAGGACTGGGGCGAGTCGTTCCAGAACACGGCCGAGACGATCACGCACCTCACGGGGATCCAGTTCGACGGCGGCGCGATCGCGAACTTCGAGGGCTTCCTGGAGATGGTCGACGAGCTGGGCACGATCGAGCTGTGCCCGTGGCACGAGATCACCTCGATCCACGGCGACAAGAAGACCTACCCCGAAGGCTGCGCCGAGTACAACAAGGAGGACGCCCTCGACCTGGTGCGGCAGCGCTACGGCTGGGACGACCCCGAGGACTACGAGAACGGCACCTGGGGCGATTTCGGCCGCCAGAAGATGCAGCAGCAGGCGATCAAGAAGATCCTGGAGCGGGCCAAGGAGCTCGGGTACGCGACCGACCCGGTGAAGGCCGTGGACCTGCTCAACAGCTTCGGCGACGCGCTCACCCTGGACGTGGGCGGGTACAACCTCATCGACATGATCACGCAGATGCGCGACGTGGACCCGGGCGGGATCGTCTCGATCGGGACGCCCTCCTCCGAGGGCGACATGAACGGCACCTCGTACGTGATGATCCACGAGGGCACCGACGAGGAGACCGCGGCCGATTCGCTGTGGCAGGCGATCGCGGACGACACGGTGAACGAGTGGGCGTGCGCGAACGACCAGTGGATCAGCGGCGACTCGAAGCCGGACTGCGCGGCCGTCCCGGTCGACGGCGGGCAGGCCGCCGAAGAGGGCACCGCGAGTGACGAACCGACCGTGAACTGAAGTCGCGCCCCTGGTCAGACCGGGTGCAACCCCTCGCGTTTATCGAAGCGTTATCAGTAGTGAATAATGCTGACCTGACCATTGGAGTTGCATGGCTGGCAAAAGCGGCGCGCCTTGGTGGGCGCACATGATGCTGTACGCGGGCGGTCTGACGATGGTCGTCGCCGGAGGTGCGGCGGCGGTGACGCAGATCGGCTACAACACCGCGAACGGCGCGGTGGAGAACGAGGACATCCTCGACAACCGGGCCGAGATGGACGTCGAGAACATCGAGGGTCCGTTGAACATCCTCGTGCTCGGCGTCGACAAGCAGGGCGGCTCGACCCGCTCGGACACGATGATCATGGTGCACGTCAACAAGGACCTGACCGACGTGTCGATGGTGTCGCTCCCCCGCGACCTGTACGTCGAGATCCCCGACTGCGGGCCCGACTGGGGCAGTGAGCCCTGCATGCAGAAGCTCAACCACGCGGCGTCGATCAGCGACGACTGGGAGAACGTGACCCTCCCGAACGTGGTGAGCACCATCGACAACCTCACCGGCGTCGAGTTCCACATGGCCGCCACCGTCGACTTCAACGGCTTCATGGACCTCGTGGACCTGGTCGACGAGATCGAGCTGTGCCCGTGGCAGGAGATCCAGTCGATCCACGGCGAGAAGCGGGTCTTCCCCGAAGGCTGCGCCTACTACGACAAAGAGGAGTCGCTCGACCTCATCCGCCAGCGCTACGGCTGGACCGACTGGGAGAGCGGCCTCGGCGGCGACTACGGGCGCCAGGCCATGCAGCAGCAGGCGATCAAGGCGCTCATCAAGGAGCTCAAGGCCGACGGCTACCACAAGGACGTCGGAAAGCTCACCGATCTGTTCGAGGGCCTGCAGGGCAAGCTGACGCTCGACCTGCCCGACGGCCTGACCGCCGTCGACCTGGCGATGAACCTGCGCGACCTCAACCCCGAGGACATCACCTCGATCCGGGTGCCGGCGACCTCCATCGAGACCGAGGTCGGCTCCTCGGAGGTGATCACCGAGGGCGACCTGCAGATCGCGGCCGACGCGCTGTGGAGCGCGCTGCAGAACGACACCATGGACGAGTGGATCGCGCAGTACCCCGAGTGGGTCAAGCAGACCGGGAACGCGTCCACCGAGACCGAGCCGGCCGGGGCCGAGGGCGGCGCCGAAGGCAC
The DNA here is from genome assembly GCF_017592475.1 of Glycomyces niveus. GTDB lineage: Bacteria > Actinomycetota > Actinomycetes > Mycobacteriales > Micromonosporaceae > Glycomyces > Glycomyces niveus. The sequence goes on from NZ_JAGFNP010000014.1 coordinate 101,624, forward strand.
CGGCACCCAGGACGGCGGGACCGGCGGTTGACAAGACCGGGCCCGCGTGCAACGCCGGGGCCGGTTCGCGCGTGACTCCTACGGCAATGTGTGATCTGACCCGGGAGTGACATGGCCGGCAAGAGCGGAGCGCCCTGGTGGGCGCACCTGATGATGTACGCGGGCGGCCTGACGATGGTGGTCGCCGGCGGCACTGCGGGCATCACGCAGTTCGCGTCGAGCGCCGCCGAGAACGCGGTGCCGACCGAGAACATCCTCGGGGACGCGCAGGCCGAGGTCGAGGACATCAAGGGTCCTCTGAACATCCTCGTGCTCGGCGTGGACAAGCAGGGCGACTCGACCCGCTCGGACACGATGATCCTCGTCCACATCAACGAGGACCTGACCGAGACGACGATGGTGTCGCTGCCGCGCGACCTGTGGGTCGAGATCCCCGACTGCGGGCCGGGCTACGACAACAACCCGTGCGAGAACAAGATCAACCACTCGGCGTCGATCAGCGGCGACTGGGAGGTGACGCGCCCGAACGTGGTGCAGACGATCTACGACCTCACCGGCGTCGAGTTCCACATGGGCGCGACCGTGGACTTCGAGGGCTTCCTCGGGCTCGTCGACATGGTCGGCGAGATCGAGCTGTGCCCCTGGCACGAGATCCAGTCGATCCACGGCGAGAAGCGGGTCTTCCCCGAGGGCTGCGCCATGTACGACAAGGACGAGTCGCTCGACCTCATCCGCCAGCGGTACGGCTGGGACTGGGACTCGGACTGGGAGGAGGGCCGCGGCGGCGACTACGGCCGCCAGGCCATGCAGCAGCAGGCGATCAAGTCGCTCCTCAAGGCGTTCAAGGAGAAGGGGTACCTGACGGACCCCGGCAAGCTCACCGACATCCTCGAGGGCTTCGGCGACTCGCTCACGATCGACAAGCCCGACGAGTGGTCGATCACCGACCTCGCCGTGAACCTGCGCGACATCAACCCCGAGTCGATCACCAGCGTCCAGGTGCCGTCCTCGGCCGACCAGACGACGCTCGGCGGCGAGAACGTCTCGATCGTCATGACCCACGAGGGCGACGAGGAGGTCGCGGCCGACGCGCTGTGGGAGGCGCTGCAGAACGACACGCTCGACCAGTGGATGGCGCAGTACCCCGAGTGGGTCAAGACGCCGGGGAAGACGCCCACCGAGACGGCGTCGGAGACGGCTTCCGCCGACTAGACGGAGCGACGGGAAAGGGGCCGCCGGTGCGGCCCCTTTTTCCGTGCCTAGCGGGCGGCGGCTCTGGCCTCGTCCTCGTCGTCGACCTTGCGCCACTCCATCTTGCTGGACTGCCAGCCGTCCTCGTCGTGGCCGAGGCGCCAGTACCCGGAGATCGACATGCGCTCCTTGGGGACCTCGTGCTCGAAGCGGAGGAGGCGGCGCAGGTCGCGGACGAAACCGGCTTCGCCGTGGACGAAGGCGTGCACGTCCCCGGCGGGGAAGTCGAAGGCGCGCACCGCTTCGACGAGGCGCTCGCCGACGCGGGCGCCGCCGCGGTGGAGCCACGTGACGTGGAGGTCGGCCGCGGACTTGAACTGCTGCTCCTCGTCGGGCCCTTCGACCTCGAGGAAGACGTGGGCGCGGGCGCCGGGGTCGAGGCGTTCGACGGCGGCCGAGATCGCGGGGAGGGCGCTCTCGTCGCCCGCGAGGAGGTGCCAGTCGGCGTCGTGGGCGGGGGCGTACGCGCCGCCGGGGCCGGCGAAGCGCAGCAGCGCGCCGGGCCGGACGTTCGCGGCCCACGGCCCCGCGACGCCCTCGTCGCCGTGGTAGACGAAGTCGATGGAGAGCTCGCGGGCGGCCCGGTCCCACTTGCGGACGGTGTAGGTGCGGGTCACCGGCCACTGCTCGCGCGGGAACTCCTCGCGGATGCGGGCCAGGTCGAACGGCTCGGGGTAGGTGACGCCCGGGGCGGGGAACTGGAGCTTCAGGTAGTGGTCGGTGCATTCGCCGCAGTCGAAGTCGGCGAGGCCGTCGCCGCCGAGCACGACGCGGATCATGTGCGGGGTGATGCGCTCGCTGCGCAGCACCTCGGCGGTGGTGACCCTGGGGGCCCGGCGTTCGCGGCCTTCAGCCATCTCGGCTCCTCCCGTTCGCGCCCTACCGGGGGCGCGAGCCTCCGGCGCCTGCGGCGCGGTCAACTTAGGTTTCCCTAACTATCACATCCGGAAACCGGGAGCCGCCAGTGGGACCGGACACGGACCGGGGCCGCCACACCCCCAGCGCGGCGGCCCCGGAACCTTCCCCCCGGTCAGTCCGGTCGCGGGCTCACGTCCCGCATCACCGAGCGCAGGAGCGGGCGAGACAGGGCCCCGGCGGCGACCACCGCGACGACCCCGGCGGCCACGGTCGCGCCCAGGATGAGCGCACCGCTCGCATCGAAGCCCATCGCGCCGATCACCGGCATCGTCAGGACCATCCCGGTGAGGATCGACGCGCCGCCGATGACGACGAGCGGCAGCAGGGCCTCCTGCCGGCGGGCCTTGTCGAGGACCTCCTGCTCGGTCCCGGCGAGGTGCAGCAGCCGGTAGGCCTGGCGGCGGTCGAGGACCGAGCCGATCGCGCTGATCGCCGCCGAGACGGCCGCGGTCGCGAACACGACCGCGAGGACGACCGTGACGCCGGTGCGCACGGACCCGACGAGCCGGTTCGACATGATGCTCGAATCGACCTCGCGCTCGGGCGGGTTCCCCGGCAGGGCCGCGGTCATGGTGCTGCGCACCGCTTCCAGCTCCGCGCCGGTCGTCGTCGCCTCGATCACCGCGTGCTCGGCATCGGCCGTGAGGTACCCGCTCGAGTCGACCACCGCGACCTCGGCGGTGTCGCCGAGCCGGGCGGCGAGGTCGGCCGCGAGGACGTCCGCCTCATCGGCGGGCACGGTGGTCGCCACGGTCTCGGTGCCCTGCGCGCTCGTGTCCGTCTGCAGCATCGGGAACATCGCGACCGAACCGGCCACGAACCCCGCGATCGCCACCCCGGCGACCGCGCGCCACGCGGCCTTCGGGTCGTCGGCGAGCCGCCGCGCCGCCAGCAGCCGCGCCGGGCCCCGCGCAGTGCGCGCCAGGAGCCGCCCGAGCTTCTGGACGATCCACGGGCCGACCAGGTTCACCGCCGCGAGCGTCGCGGCGAACAGCCCGATCAGGATCACCACGGCGACCATGTCGCCGCCGACCATGTTCGAGCCGACCATGAACGCGATGGCGAGCACCGCGAACACGACCAGGCGGATCGCCTTGAGGCCCTTCGTCTTCACGCGCCGCGCCACCCCGAGCGGGCTGATCACGACACTGCGCAGGCCGATGAGCGCCGACACCGCCACCAGGGCGGGCACCGCCACTGCGACCGCGGCCATCCACGGCGCCCCGGCCCACAGGTCGCCGACGTACCAGCGGCCGCCGTCGATCGGGATGAGCGCCACCAGCGGCGTCACCAGCATCCACGCGAGCGTGCCGACGACCGCGCCCGCGGCGGCCGCGAGCGTCGTCTCGATGAGCGTCAACCGCATGACCTGGCCCGGCGTCGCGCCGATGAGCCGGAGCGTCGCGAGCCGCTCGTCGCGGCGGGCCACGGTGAGCCGCGCGGCGGCCGCACCGAAGACCGCGGCGGGCACGGCCATGAGGATCGCGGCCAGGACCATGAGGACCATGTAGAAGCCGTACACGGTGTCGGCGCGGCCGACCGCGAACGAGTCGATCTCCCTGGGCGACACGCCGTCCGCGCTGGTCCGCTCGGCGAGCATGGCCGGATCGGCGGCGTCCCGGCCGACGACGGCCACGAGCTCGTTCGGGTGCGCGAGCGCCTCGGCGCCGAGTTCGCCGGCGACGCGGACATCGCCGTACCGGGCGAGGAAGTCCGCAGCGGGGACGCCCTCGAGGAGGTCGGCGGCGGCCGGCGAGAGCCAGACCTCGCCGGGCGCGGGGAACGCGTCCATGCCGGGCGGTACGGGCGCGTCGCCGTCCAGCGCCGCGAGGTCGACGCGGGTGACCGACTCGCCGCCGAAAAGGTCGGCGGCAGTGGCGATCACCGCCGAAGCGGACCCGGTCGCCGCGGCCGGGTCGCGCCACGCGGTCCGGTCCCCGCGCTCGTCGAACGCGAAGTTCCCGGCGACCGCGAACTGCAGCAGCAGGGTCGCGACGGCCACCGCGAGCGCGGTCAGGCCGGTGCTCAGCAGGGCACTGCGGCCCCCGAGGCGGGTCAACCGCCACGCCAGCTCGGTCATCGCCACACCTCGACCACGGGCTCGGGACCGAAGTCGGGGCCGGCGTTACGCCGCGCACCGGACGCACCGGGCGCGAAAGCGTCACCGCCACGCCCGACCGTGCGCGCCACCGTATCGGCAGCGGAAACGCCCCGATCCGCTGCACCGCCAACCGGAACCGACCCGGCCGCGAACGCGTCCGGACCCGCTCCGCGCTGCACCCCAGCGGGAGCCGCGCCGCCGAGCGCAGTACCCGCGTCCGGCATCACCGTCGTCCGGCCATCCCGGGCCGGTCCCGTGCCCGCGAACGCGTCACCACCGTTACCGACGACGCGCGCCACCGCATCGGCCGCGGGCGCGTCACCCCGATCCGCCGCGCTCAACGACCCGGCTGCTGCCGGACCGCCTTGCGCTCCGAACGAAGCGTTGCTTTCCCCGGCGGGGACGCCGCCGCGCAGCGGCGGTGCCTCCGCGCCCTGCGGGGCCGGGCCGGCTCGCAGGCCCGCACCGACCGACTCGTGCGCGAAGCCGTCGAAACCGCCCTCGCCGTTCCCGGTCCGCGGGGTGCCGCTGAGGCGCCCGTCGCGGATCTCGATGGTCCGGGTGCAGCGCGCGGCGATACGCGGGTCGTGCGTGACGACCACGAGGGCCGCGTCGAGTTCCCTGACCGTGTCGAGCAGGACCCCCATCACCTGGTCGCCGGTGGCGCGGTCGAGCGCGCCGGTCGGCTCGTCCGCGAACACCACCGCCGGGCGCACCACGAGCGCCCGCGCCAGCGCCACCCGCTGCGCCTCGCCGCCGGACAGCTCGCCGGGGCGCCGGTCCTCCTTGCCCTCCAAGCCGAGCCGCCGCAGTTCGGCGCGGGCCGGCTCGAGCGCGGCCTTGCGGGGCGTGCCGCCGAGCATGAGCGGCAGCGCCACGTTCTCGTCCGCCGGGAGCTCCGGGAGGAGCTGCCCGAACTGGAACAGGAACGCGAAGCGGGTGCGCCGCAGGTGGCTGCGCTGGCGCTCCGAGAGCGTGTCGATGCGCTCGTCGAACAGGCGCACCTCGCCCGAGTCGGGGCGCATGATCCCCGCGAGGCAGTGCAGGAGCGTCGACTTGCCCGAGCCTGACGGGCCGGTCACGGCCACCGACTCGCCGGGGCCGACCTTGAAGTCCACGCCGTCGAGGGCGGGGGCGGTGCCGAAGCGCTTGGTGAGGGCGCGGGCGGTGAGCATCGGGGGCCTCATCGGCGGACCTTCCCTTCGTCCGAGATGAAGGGCAGGGCGGTCCCCGCGATGAGGAACGCGATCGTGAGCACCAGGCTCAGGACCATCGTGATCTCAAGGAGTTCGTTCATGGGACCAGCTTGTCGGGGAACGGGGTCCCGCTGCTTCGGCTCGGCGGCCGGTTTCGGGCCGCGCGGGTCGGCCGTTCGACCGAGGCCTCCGGAATCGCGGCTACCTTCGTGGCATGACCTCCACGTCCACCGCGCGCTCGCTGCACGGCCGCTTCAACCGGCTCCTCATGCTGCTGCTCAAGCTCACGACCATCGGGATCCTGCTGCTGACCCTCGCCGCCGAGATGACTTCGGCCCTGCCCGACCAGCGGCCCCCGATGATGTCGTGGGTCGCCTGGACGCAGTTCGCGGTCGCCCTGTTCGTGATCGGCGTGTACGTCTGGTATCGGCCCGGGCGCAAGCGGTGGATCGCGGCCGCCTCGATCGCGTCGCTCGCGGCGACCGGGTTCGACGCGCTCTACGACCAGGGCGTGCGCGGCGTGGCGACGGCCGAGCTGCTGGCGCTGGGCCTGCTCATGCTGTTCTCCGTGCGGCACTGGGACGCGGCCCCGGGCCGGTGGGTGGCCATCGCGAACGGCGCGGCGGTCATGCTGATCGGGTACCGCCTGTTCGCGTTCGACGTGGAGAACACGGCGGTGGGCGGCACGGTCCTCATCTTCCTGGCGATGATGACCATGATCGGCTTCGGCGCCTACCTGCGGAGCATGGACAAGCTGCGCCGCGAGACCCAGGAGGAGGTGCGGCAGGCCGAGCGGCTCGAGCTCGCCCGCGAGATGCACGACTTCGTGGCGCACCACGTCACAGGCATGGTGGTGCTCGCGCAGGCCGCGCAGGTGACGAACACCGACCCCAAGAAGGCGTTCGCCGACATCGAGGAGGCCGGGCTGGCCGCGCTCACCTCGATGCGGCGGATGGTGAAGATGCTCCGCAACGACGACGGCGGGGCGGGGACGAATCCGCTCGGGGACCTCGCGCAGATCGAGGACCTGGTGGAGCGGTTCAACCGGGAGGGCACGGACACGACCTGCTTCATCTCGCCGGAGCTGGCGGGAAGCGCGGTCGCGCCGGAGATCGCGGCGACGGCGCACCGGATCGTGCGGGAGGCGCTGACGAACGTGCGCAAGCACGCGCGCGGGGCGACCCGGGTGCGCGTGGTGGTCGCGGCCGCGAGCGGGAACGGCCTCGAGGTGTCGGTGCGCGACGACGGCCGGGCCGCCCGCGGCCGGCTCTCGGAGTCGGGCGGAGGCATGGGCCTGGTCGGCCTCGGTGAGCGCATCGAAGCGGTCGGAGGCCAGCTCAGGGCCCAGTCGCGACCCGAGGGCGGGTGGGAGACGGCGGCGTGGCTGCCGCGTGCGACGGCCCCCGCGGAGTGACCGGGAATGAGTGAACGAGGAAGGCCCCGACCTGCTGGTCGGGGCCTTCCGCTACTGGTGGCAGGTGCAGGATTCGAACCTGCGAAGTCGATGACGGCTGATTTACAGTCAGCTCCCTTTGGCCACTTGGGTAACCTGCCGTGGCTTGTAGCGAGAGCAAGAATAACCTCCCCTCCTAGGCCGCGCGCAAGCGGGTTATCCCCAGTTGAGACCGCGTTCACTGCGGCCGGGCGGGAATGCGCCCGCCCGGGCCCGCGGGGCAGGACTAAGCTTGGCGGTCGCGCCCCTCGCGCCCCCACGCTGACCTTGAAAACCGCAAGGAAGGACCGGACTGCCATGGCTGACGCCTCGTTCGACATCGTCTCCGAGATCGACCTGGCCGAACTCGACAACGCGATCAACCAGGCCCAGCGGGAGCTGGCGACCCGGTTCGACTTCCGGGGCACCGGCGCGAGCGTCGAGCGCTCCGGCGACGAGGCGGCGCTGATCACGGCCGAGACCGAGGACCGCGTGAAGGCCGCCCTCGACGTGCTCAAGGAGAAGCTGATCAAGCGCGGGATCTCCCTGAAGGCCCTGGACGCGGGCGAGCCGCGCCAGTCCGGCAAGGAGTCGAAGATCGACGTGACCTTCAAGCAGGGCATCTCGACCGAGGACGCGAAGAAGATCGGCAAGATCATCCGCGACGAGGGCCCCAAGGGCGTCAAGCCGCAGGTCCAGGGCGACAAGCTGCGCGTGACCGGCAAGAAGCGCGACGACCTGCAGGAGGTCATCGCGCTCCTCAAGGGCAAGGACCTCGAGGTCGCGCTCCAGTTCACGAACTACCGCTAGACCGTGGGCCTCTCCTTCATCAACGTCCTGGTCCTCGCCCTGTTCGTCGTGGGCGGGGGCCTGGTCGCGCTGATGGTGACGATCACGCAGCGCAGCTACAAGAAGGACGAGCAGTCCGAATTCTGGGTGGTCTACCCGACCGCGAAGGGCGAGCGGCGCGTGGGGCCGGCCCCGGCGGCCGAGGAGGACTAGACCGGCTTCAGCCCGCGAGGCGGTGCGTGAGGCCCGTGTGGCGCTTCCCGGTCCCCTTGGTGCGCACGGCGACCGCGAGGGCCTGCTTGGAGCCGACGAGGACCACGAGGCGCTTCGCGCGGGTGATCGCGGTGTAGATCAGGTTGCGCTGCAGCATGGTCCACGCGCTCGTGGTCACCGGGACGACGACCGCGGGGTACTCGGAGCCCTGCGAGCGGTGCACGGTGATCGCGTAGGCGTGCACGAGCTCGTCGAGTTCGGCGAACTCGTACTCGACCTCCTCGTCCTCGTCGGTGCGCACGGTCAAGGTCTGGGCGACCGCGTCGATGGCCTGGACGAGCCCCACGGTGCCGTTGAAGACCCCGGCCTTGCCCTTCGCGTAGTTGTTGCGGATCTGGATGACCTTGTCGCCCAGACGGAAGACGCGGCCGCCGTGGCGGCGCTCGGGCAGGCCGTCCTTCGCGGGCGTGAGCGCCTCCTGCAGGCGCGCGTTGAGGTTCCCGGCGCCGGGCCCGCCGCGGTGCATGGGGGCGAGGACCTGGACGTCCCGCACCGGGTGGATGCCGAAGCGGCCCGGGATGCGGCGGGCGACGATGTCCACGACCCGGTCGGCGACCTGCTCGTTGTCGTCGCACGCGAACCAGAAGAAGTCGGGGTAGCCGTCGAGCTGCGGCAGCTGACCCTGGTTCACCTTGTGGGCGTTGGCGACCACGCCCGATTCGGCGGCCTGCCGGAAGATCCGGGTGAGGCGCACGCGCGGGATCGCGGGGGCGGCGAGGAGGTCGCGCAGGACCTCGCCGGCGCCGACGCTCGGCAGCTGGTCCACGTCGCCGACGAGCAGCAGGTGCGCGCCCGGCGGGACGGCTTTGACGAGCTTGTTCGCGAGGATCGTGTCGAGCATCGACGACTCGTCGACGACGAGCAGGTCCACGTCGAGGGGGTTGTCGCGGTCGTAGGCGGCGTCGCCGCCGGGCCGCAGCTCGAGCATCCGGTGCAGGGTGCGGGCCTCGAACCCGGTGAGCTCGGCGAGGCGCTTCGCGGCGCGGCCGGTGGGGGCCGCGAGCATGACCTTGGCGCCCTTCGCCTTCGCGAGCGCCACGATCGAGGAGACGGTGAAGCTCTTGCCGCAGCCGGGACCGCCGGTCAGGACCGCCACCTTCTCCGTGAGCGCGAGCCGCACGGCCTCGGCCTGCTCGGGCGCGAGTTCGGCTTCGGTGCGGCGCGCGAGCCACGCGAAGGCCTTGTCCCAGTCGACGGCCGCGAACGCCTCGAGCCGGTCCTCGCCCGCGCCCAGGAGCGCGGTGAGCCCGGCCGCGAGGCCGCGTTCGGCGTGGAAGAACGGCGCGAGGTAGCGGGCGGGCACGGTCGAGTCGCCGGCGGGCACGTCTTCGGCGATCACATGCTCGCGGTCGGCGGCGAGCTCGTCGAGCGCCCGGGCGACCGGACCGGGTTCGAGGCCGAGGAGTTCGACCGTGTCGGCCACGAGGTTCGGGGCGGGCAGGAAGCAGTGCCCGGCGTCCGAGGCCTGCGAGAGCGTGTACTGCAGGGCCGCCTTGATCCGCTCGGGGGCGTCGTGGGGGATGCCGACGGCGCGGGCGATCGAGTCGGCGGTCTTGAACCCGATGCCCCACACCTCGTTCGCGAGGCGGTACGGCTCGTTCTTGACCACGCCGATCGCGGCGTCCCCGTACTGCTTGTAGACGCGCACGGCGAGCGACGTGGAGACCTCCACGGACTGGAGGAAGACCATGACCTCCTTGATCGCTCGCTGCTCCTCCCAGGCGGCCGCGATCGCCTTGGTGCGCTTGGGGCCGAGGCCGGGGACCTCGGCGAGGCGGGCGGCGTCCGCGTCGATCACCGCGAGGGTCTCGACGCCGAAGTGGGCGACGATCTTCTCGGCGGTCTTGGGCCCGACCCCTTTGATGAGGCCGGAGCCGAGGTACCGCTCGATGCCCTGGACGGTCGCCGGGAGCACGGTCCGGTAGGACCAGACCTCGAACTGGCGGCCGTACTTCGGGTGGCTCGACCACCGGCCCGTGAGCGCCAGCGACTCGCCGACCTGCGCGCCCAGGAGCGGGCCGACGATCGTGACGAGGTCGCCGCCGCCGCGCGCCGGGCTGGCGCGGGCGATCGTGTAGCCGGTCTCCTCGTTCGCGTACGTGACGCGCTCGAGGACCGCCGCCAGTTCCGTGCCTTGGGGTTCCGCCATGGGGACACGGTAGAGGGCGGGTGCGTCACCGGTCCGGCCGAAGCGTTCGAACCGTTGACGCGCCCGCCCTCAGACGCCTCCCGGCTAGTCGAGTACCAGTTGGCGGGTGGCCGCGGGCGGGTCGTCCGTGGCGTCCTCGACGGCGTTCGTCGGCAGCAGGCGCCAGTCGGGGCGCGCGAAGAACTCCTGCGTCTCGCGGTACACCAGCGGCGTCAGCATCATCAGGCCGATGAGGTTCGGCAGCGCCATGAGCCCGTTCGCGATGTCCGACAGGCCCCACAGCAGGTCGAGGCTGGTCACGGCGCCCAGGTAGGAGACGAGGACGTACACGATCCGGTAAGGCCAGATGAGCGCCCGGCCCGTGTACCGCTCGAGGCACTTCTCGCCGTAGTAGGACCAGCCGATGATCGTCGAGAACGCGAACGTGGCGAGGCCGATGGCGACGATGAACCCGCCGATCGCGCCGCCGGTCGTGCCGGCGCCGCCGAGGCCCTCTTCGAACGCGAGGCGGGTGAGCGCCGAGGAGGTGACGAGCTCGCCGTTCTCGTCGACGGTGCCGAGCACGCCGGTGACGACGATGACCAGGCCCGTCATGGTGACCACGATGATCGTGTCGATGAACGTCTGCGTCATCGACACCATCGCCTGCCGCACCGGCTGGTCGGTCTTCGCGGCGGCGGCCGCGAACCCGCCCGTGCCCAGGCCCGACTCGTTCGAGAAGATCCCGCGCGCGAACCCGATCTGGATCGTCAGCATGATCGCCGAACCGGTGAACCCGCCGACCGCCGCGCCGCCGGTGAAGGCCTGCTCGAAGACCGTGACGAGCGCCGTACCGAGCACGTCCCAGTTGAGGGCGAGCACCACGAGCGCGCCGGCCACGTAGAACACGATCATGAAGGGCACCAGGGCGGCCGAGACGTGCCCGATCCACTTGATGCCGCCGAGGATCGTCACGGCGGTGCAGACGAAGATCACGAGGCCGGTGAGCTGCGGGGTCCACCAGGAGTCGGCGGCGAGCTGCGCGTCGATCGCGCTCGTGACGTTCCCGGACTGCACCGCGTTGCCGATGCCGAAGCTCGCGATGACGCCGAACAGGGCGAACAGGAACGCGAGGACCTTGCCGATGGGGCCGGGGATGCCGTCCGACAGGTACCGCTGCGGGCCGCCGGACTGCTCGCCCTGCCGGTTCACGGTCCGGAACTTGACGCCGAGCAGCGCCTCGGAGTACTTGGTGGCCATGCCGAGGAAGCCGGTCACCCACATCCAGAACAGCGCGCCCGGGCCGCCGATCGCGATCGCCGCGCCCACGCCGCCGATGTTGCCGACGCCCACCGTGGCGGCGAGCGCCACCGAGAGCGCCTGGTAGTGGCTGAGGTCCCCTTCGGACCCGCTGTTCTCCTTGCGTTTGAACAGGGCCAGCCAGAGCGCGTAGCCAAGGCGGCGGAACTGGATGCCCCGGAGCTGGATCGTGAAGATCAGCCCGACCCCGAAGAGGGTGAAGACGAGCAGCGGGCCCCACACCACGGCGCCCACGTCGGCGATCGCCGACCCGTACTTCTCGTTCAGGCCGTCCGCCCACGACTGGATCGCATCCGTCACCGGGTCAAGGAAGTCCATGAAGTCCACATGCTCCTTTCAGGGGAGGAATGCGCGGAAGGTCGGGGTGCTCCCGCGCCCGCAGAGCATATAGGGGATTGTCTGACCCTCCCGGTACGGTGTCGCCATGAGCGAACGATGGTTTGAAGGCCCCCTCTTGGGATTCGACACCGAGACGACCGGCGTCGCGGTCGACCGCGACCGGATCGTCCAGGCGGCCTTGGTGAGCGGTCCGCAGCCGGGCGTCGAGACGGCGCGCACGTGGCTGATCGACCCCGGCGTGCCGATCCCCCCGGGCGCCACCCGCGTCCACGGCATCACCGACGAGCGGGTGCAGGCCGAAGGGCTCGCGCCCGCCGCGGCCCTGGCCGAGGTCGCGGCGGCGCTGCGCGCGGCCGTGGACAACGAGGTGCCGGTGGTGGCGTTCCGAGCCGGGTTCGACTGCACGCTGCTGTCGTTCGAGCTGGAGCGGCACGGCATCGAGCAGCCCGACTGGGCGCGCATGGCGGTCGTGGACCCGTCGGTGCTCGACAAACGGGTGGACAAGTACCGCAAGGGCAAGCGGACCCTCGGGGTGACGGCCGCGCATTACGGGGTGCCGCACTCGGAGGCCCACTCGGCGGCCGGCGACGCGATCGCCACGGTCGCCCTGGCGCGCGCGATCGGCACGATGTACCCGGAGGTCGGGGCGATCACCCCCGGCGAGCTCCATGCCGCGCAGGTGCGCTGGCACGCGGAGGACGCGGCGAGCCTCGAGGCGTTCTTCCGCCGCAAGGGCCGGGACGAGGCGGTGGAGCGCCGCTGGCCCCTGTGCCGCTGAGCCGCGGTTCGCGGGATGCGGCGTGCTCCCGTCCACAAGCCCCCACCCACCACAAGAGGGGAAGATAAGGTCTGCGGCGATCGTGGCAGCCGGGTCCGACAGAAAACCGCCCCGAACGACGACTGCGGGCCCCGATTCACTGGATCGGGGCCCGCAGTGCGAGTTCGGTTCGCGTACCTGGCGGCGCGCTTAGTGGCCTTCGGCTTCGCCCTCGGGCTCGTAGTACTCGCGCTCTTCGGGCGCGAGCGCCTGGCCCACCGGCAGGCTCGCCGGGACGGAGGTGCCGTCGGCGAAGTGGAACACCACGTCGAGGGTGTCGCCCGGGCGGAGTTCCTCGCTGAGGTTCTCGATGAGGAAGTAGGAGCCGGATTCGGCGCCCTGGTCGAGTCGCACGTAGTCGGCCGGGGCGATGACGATCGGCTCGTAGGCCTCCTCGCCGTCGAGCTCGTCGACCGCGGGGGCCTCGGAGGTCGCGCCGTCGGCCGGAGCGCTCGTCTCCTCCGTGGACTCGCCGGTGGTCTCGTCCGACTCCGGGGACTCGCTCGCGCCCTCGCGCGCCGCTTCCATGGCCTCGGCGGCCTGGGCGGCGGGGTCGACGAACGTCACCGTGCCGGCGGTGGTCTCGATGCTCTCGAGGCTGATCTCGGTCTCGCCCTCGTTGCCGATCCACAGCCGCAGGGCCGCGTCGTCGCCGGCCGCGTAGCCCTCGGCGGAGGTGAACTCGACCTGGAGGTCGCGCAGCGCGATGTCGCCGTCGTCGATGTTGACCCCGGCGATCGCGCTCTGCTTGACCTCGGTCTGAGACCCCAGACTCGCGCCGCACGCGGACAGAGCGGTCGCAGCGGCCCCCGCGATAGCGATGGCGGCCGCGCGGCGAACCGTCGCCGTGCTGATTCCCCTGACCACTGCTGGTCCTCCCTGAGTTCCGACAGGCATGCTGACGACAGCGTAGACGACGAGCCCTCATCGTTTCCCTTGGCCGGGCGGCAGGCGAGCCCTGGATCTCACCCGGAGCTTCCCGTCCGCCTTTTTCCTTGCGCCGCAACGCAACTCACCTCGAAAACGATCATCGCGGCAGGTAGTCGCGACGCGAGATCGGACGCGGGGGCGCGGCCGGGCACCACTGAGGAGCCGCCCGGCGGGCCGCCGGGAGGGGCCGGACACGAAAGAGGGACGCAGGCCTCATTTGTCTCCTCTGCTCGCCGCCCGAGAGCCCAAGGTGCCGTAGAGTAATCAGTCACATACCAATTGACCAGGGAATTCGCGGCGATCCGCTGTCGGGGAAACCCCCGATCCCGTGTTAAGCTGGACACAGCGAAAGGGGTTTCGATCCTATGGGTTTTAGTGTCGGCGAGACCGTTGTCTACCCCCACCACGGGGCCGCACTCGTTGAAGCTGTAGAGACTCGCACCATCGGCGGTATCGAACAGGAATACCTCGTGCTGCGTGTCGAGCAGGGTGACCTCACGGTCAAGGTTCCAGCAAAGAACGTCGAGCTCGTCGGCGTCCGGGAAGTCGTCGGCGCCGAGGGCCTCGAAGAGGTCTTCGAGGTGCTGCGCGCCCCCCACACCGAGGAGCCCACCAACTGGTCGCGGCGTTACAAGGCCAATGTCGAGAAGCTCGCGTCCGGTTCTCCGCTGAAGATAGCAGAGGTCGTCCGCGACCTGTGGCGGCGCGACCGCGAGCGCGGACTCTCCGCCGGGGAGAAGCGCATGCTCTCCAAGGCCCGCGAGATCCTCACCGGCGAGATCGCCCTCGCCGAGGACTGCGTGAAGGACGAGGCCGACAACATCCTCGACAAGGTCCTGCTCTCGGAGGCCCCGGTCAAGTAGCCGGCCCCCGCAGCACCGCTTCAACGTGAGCAACGACAGCTTCGAGCACACCACGGACTCCCGCGACCGCGCCAGCGCGACCCCGAGTCCCCATACGCCCTTCGTCATCGGGCACGGCAGCGACGTGCACCGCTTCGACGAGGGCCAGCCATGCCGCCTCGCCTGCCTCTCCTGGCCCGGCGAGGCGGGTCTGGCCGGGCACTCCGACGGTGACGTGGCCGCACACGCGGCCTGCGACGCCTTGCTCTCCGCCGCCGGTCTCGGCGATCTCGGCGCGAACTTCGGCACTTCCCGTCCCGAATGGGCCGGCGCCTCCGGTGCCGCGCTCCTGGGCGAGTCCGCGCGCCGCGTGCGCGCCGCCGGATGGGCGATCGGGAACGTGTCCGTGCAGGTCATCGGCAACCGGCCCAAGATCGGCCCGCGCCGGGCCGAGGCCGAGTCCGCGATGGGCGAGGCGATCGGCGCGCCGGTGCGCCTCTCCGCGACCACCACTGACGGCCTGGGCTTCACCGGACGAGGCGAGGGTCTCGCCGCGACCGCGGTAGCGTTGCTGTACCAGCAGTGACCGCCGTTCGGAAGTTATCCCATGGACGCAGACCCCACCCGCCGCTCCGTCGCGGAGTACGTGCAGCGCGCCGAGATGCTGTACGAGCTCGGCCAAGTCGAGGACGCCCGCGCCGAAGTCGACGCCGCCCTGCGGGTCGACCCCCTCGACCCCGACGCGAACGCCATGGCCGCCGCCTGCGCGCTCGCCGTGCACGACCCCGACGAGGCCCTGACGTACGCGGGCGCGGCGCTCGCGCACAAGCCCGAGCATTCGCGGGCGATGATCACCCGCGGGTACGCGCTCGCCGACACCGGGCGGCGCGACGAAGCCCTGCAGGCCGCCGCGAGCATGCTCGACCTCGACCGGGCGTCGTGGCGGCACCACGTGCACTACGCGCTCATCACCCGCCGGGCGGGCGCGGCCCAGCCCGCGCTCGACGCCGCGTGGAACGCGGTGAACCTCGCTCCCGACCAGCCGCGCACGCATCTGGTGCTCGCGGCGATCGCCGAGAGCCTGGAGATGAACGACCTCGCGAAGCGGTCCCGGCAGGCCGCCGAGGACCTCGAGCCCGAACGCGCCGCCGAGACCGAACGCGCCGTGGGAGCCGACGAGCTCCTGCAGCGCCTCGACCCGGGCGGCCGCGTGCCCCCGGAGGCCCGCCGCATGCCGCGCAAATGGGTCGACGCCGACCCGGCCGACCCCGCGTGGCGCGGCAAGATCTACGGCCCCGGGCTCTTCCGCGGCGCGCTCGGCCGCTCCATCCTGCTCGGCCTCGCCGTCGTCTTCGCGGTCCCGGCCGTGCTCGGGTCTGAGATCGACGCCGGGGCGCGGCTGTTCTTCGCGGTCGTCGCGGTCGCGGCGTGGGTGGGATGGTTCACAGTTCTGCGTAG
Organism: Glycomyces niveus; assembly: GCF_017592475.1. Taxonomy (GTDB): domain Bacteria; phylum Actinomycetota; class Actinomycetes; order Mycobacteriales; family Micromonosporaceae; genus Glycomyces; species Glycomyces niveus. The sequence continues at coordinate 117,418 of NZ_JAGFNP010000014.1, forward strand.
GCACCGCAACCCCGAGTGACCTTTCGCGCGGGGCGCTCGTTAGTCCTTCACCACGATCTTTGGAGGACGAGCTAGTGACGACCTGCTGGGTTCCCGGGGCCGACGAGAGCCCCTACAACATCCACAATCTCCCGTTCGGGGTCTTCTCGACCGCGGAGGAGACGCTGCCGCGGATCGGCGTGCGCATCGGCGACCAGATCCTCGACATGCACAAGGCCGTGCTCTCGGGCGACTGCCAGACCTGCGCGGCGTGCACCGCGCTGCGCGACCCCGCGCTCAACCGGCTCCTCTCGCTCGGCAAGTCCGCGTGGAAGCAGATCCGGACCCAGGCGCAGGAGGCGCTCACCGAGGCGAGCATCCAGGAGATCGCGAGCAACTGGCTGACCCCGCTCAGCGAGGCGGTGATGCACGCGCCGCTGCTGGTGACCGACTACGTCGACTTCACGATGCGCGCGCCCGAAGCCGCCCGCCTCCACCCGCGCGCCTCCAACGGCCGGGCCTCGACGATCATTCCCTCCGGAATGGACTTGGTGCGGCCCGCGGGGCACCGCCGGGGCGAGGACGGGCAGCCCGTGTTCGGGCCGACCCGGGCGCTCGACATCGAGGCCGAGGTCGGGTTCCTCGTCGGCGGGGAGACCGAGCTGGGGCGGCCGGTGTCGCCGGACGCGTTCGAGGACCACGTGTTCGGCGCGGTCCTGCTCAACGACTGGACCGCCCGCGACTTCGCGGAGCTCGAGACCGACGGGCTCGGCCCGTTCGCGTCGAAGTCGTTCGCGACCTCGATGAGCGCGTGGGTGACCCCGATCGAGGCGCTCAACGCCGCCCGCACCGCCGCGCCGGAGCCGCGCTCGGACATGGCGTCCTACCTGAAGGAGTCGGACCGGTACGGGTTCGACCTGCACTTGAACATCGAGGTGAACGGCGTGGCGGTCGCCGGGGCGGACTTCGCGGAGTCGTACTGGACGCCCGCGCAGCAGCTGGCGCAGCTCACCTCGGGCGGCGCGCTCCTGCGCGCGGGCCTGCTGTACGGCTCGGGCGAGGCCGTCACCGGCCGGTTCAACCTGGAGAACGGCGACACGGTGAAGGTCACCGCGACCGCGCCGGGCCCGCGCGGCACCACGATCGCGCTCGGCGAGGTCGAGGCCCGCGTCCTGCCGTCCATCACCTGACCGGCCCCGCGTTCGGCCCGGAACGCGAACCGGCCGGTACCGCGCGGTGCGGTACCGGCCGGGGAAGCCTGGTCAGACGAGGACGGTCTTGGCGCTCGGGGCGAGCTCCGCGATGAGCTCGACCTCGACGGGGGCGCCCAGCGGCAGTTCGGCCACGCCGACCGCGCTGCGCGCGTGCGTCCCGGCCTCGCCGAAGACCTCGCCGAGGAGTTCGGACGCGCCGTTGAGCACCTTCGGCTGGCCGGTGAACCCGGGGGCCGAGGCGACGAAGCCGACGACCTTCACGATCCGCACGACCTCGTCGAGCGGCGCGATCGACGCGACCGCGGCCAGCGCGTTCAAAGCGCAGATCCGGGCCAGGTCGTAGCCCTGCTCGGGGTCGATCTCGGCGCCGACCTTCCCGGCGGCGACGAGCGCGCCGTCGACCATCGGCAGCTGCCCCGAGGTGTACACGTAGTCCCCCGAGCGCACGGCGGGCCGGTAGGCGGCGAGCGGCGGCACGACCGTCGGCAGCGTCAGCCCCAGGCGCGCGAGCGCCTTGTCCACATCGGTCACCGCTACTGCTCCTTCTTGCGCTTGAAGTACGCCACGAGCTGCTCCGAGTTCTGTCCGGGCACGACGGCGACCAGTTCCCAGCCCTCGTCGCCGAAGTTGTCGAGGATCATCTTCGTGTTGTGGATCAGCAGCGGCGCGGTGAGGTACTCCCATTTCTCCATGCGCCCACAGTACGGCGTCTTGATCCGGCGGCGTCGCACCGCTACGCTCAGAGTGCGTCGCCTCCCCCGAAGTCCTTACGGTGCGCCGTCTCGGGCCGCACCAGTCGAACCAGGGAGTGTTCCCGTGTCGTCTGACACCAGTGCGCCGTCCTCCGAAACCGCGCCCCATGACGATCAGTCCGGCAGTGCCGCCGAGCGGTCCGGTGCCGCGGCGCCGCCTGAGATCCCCGAGCAGCGGGCCGCCAGGGCCGGGCACGGCCGGCACGCGCCGCCGCGCGACAAGTCCGGCCGGTGGTGGCCGTGGCTCATCGCGGCCGCCGTCGCGGCGTTCTGCGTCGCGCTCGTCCTCGGCGCGATGCGCCTGTTCGTGGACGTCGGCGACGTCACCGACTCGCCCGAGCACACCGTGGACGCGTTCCTGGAGGCGCTGCTGCACGAGCGCGACGCCGAGGCGGCCGCCGCGTGGCTGTGCGCGGACAAGGCCGACCGGGACCTGAGCGAGGCGGTCGCGGCCCTGTCCTTCACGGACCGGCCGGGCGAGTTCGCGTGGGACGGCGTCGCCGAGACCGGCCGGTCGGTCGGGGCGGCCACGGTCGAGGCGGAGATCCGCGTCGGCGAGGCCGGGGCGATCGCAGAGCCCGCGACATGGGTGTTCTCGCTCGTCGCCGAAGAGGGCGAGCCGCAATGGCTCATATGCGGGATCACCGCGGCCTGACTAGACTCCGATGAATGACTGCCTCAGCGCTCCCGGTGCCGCGACTGCACATCGTGACCGGGAAGGGCGGCACGGGGAAGACCTCGGTCGCGGCCGCGCTGGCGCTGGCCCTGGCCGGCGCCGGGCGGCGGGTGCTCCTGGTGGAGGTCGAAGGGCGGCAGGGGATCGCGCCGCTGTTCGACGCGCCGTCGCTGGGTTACGAGGAGCGGCATCTGGCCGCGGGCCTGGACGGCGGGGAGGTGTTCGGGCAGTCGGTGGACGCCGACGAGGCGCTGCTGGACTACCTGACGATGTTCTACCGGCTGGGTTCGGCGGGGAAGGCGCTGCAGAAGTTCGGGGCGATCGACTTCGCGACGACGATCGCGCCGGGCCTGCGGGACATCCTGCTCACGGGCAAGCTCAAGGAGGCGGTGTCGCGCACCGAGTCGGGCCGGATGGCCTATGACGCGGTGGTGCTGGACGCGCCGCCGACGGGCCGGGTGGTGAAGTTCCTGAACGTGACGGTGGAGAGCGGGCGGCTGGCGAAGACCGGGCCGATCGGGAAGCACTCGCGGTCGGTGGCGCGGATGCTGCACTCGTCGCTGACGGCGGTGCACGTGGTGACGACGCCGGCGGCGATGCCGGTGCAGGAGAGCGTGGACGCGTACCGGGAGCTCATGGCCGCGGACCTCCCGGTGGGGCACCTGGTGCTGAATAAGGTCGCGGGCGCGAAGGCCGTGGAGGTCGACCCGGAGGCGATCGCGGCCGGGCTCGCTCGCGCGGGCGTTGGCCCCGACGCCGCGCTCGTGGCGGGCCTGGTGGAGGAGTACGCGGCGGCGAAGGCGGAGATCGAGGCGGTGGACGGGTACCGGGACCGGCTCGAGCGGTTGGGCCGCCCGGTGGAGGAGCTGCCGCTGCTGCCCGAGGGGGTGGACCTGTCGGGGCTGTACCAGCTCGCGCGGGTGCTGCGTCCGGGCGTGTCGGGGGAGCGGCGCCATGGCTGAGGTGCGGGGACTGTTCGTGGACGCGCTGCTCAAAGACGCGGGCAAGCATGTGATCGTGTGCTGCGGTTCGGGCGGGGTCGGCAAGACGACGACGGCGGCGGCGCTGGCGCTGCGGGCGGCGGAGGTGCACGGGCGGCGCACGGTGGTGCTGACGATCGATCCGGCCCGGCGGCTGGCGCAGTCGCTGGGGATGGAGGCGCTCGACAACGTCCCGAGGCGGGTCGAGGGGGTGCGCGGCGGGTCGCTGGACGCGATGATGCTCGACATGAAGCGCACGTTCGACGAGGTCGTGGCGTCGCATACGACGCCGGAGCGGGCGGCGGAGATCTTCGCGAACCCGTTCTACCAGGCGGTGTCGTCGACGTTCTCGGGCACGCAGGAGTACATGGCGATGGAGAAGCTCGGGCAGCTGCGCGCCACGGGCGAGTGGGACCTCATCGTGCTGGACACGCCGCCGTCGCGGTCGGCGCTGGACTTCCTGGACGCGCCGGCGCGGCTCGCGCGGCTGCTCGACGGCCGGGTGATCCGGCTGCTGTCGGCGTCGACGCCTGGCGCGCGGCGGTCGATGCTGTCGCTCATGGGCGCGAGCGCGGCGGTGTTCACGCGCGTGTTCAACAAGGTTCTCGGCGGGCACCTGCTGACGGACGTCGCCGAGTTCACGGCGAGCCTGGAGGACACGTTCGGGGGCTTCCGCAAGCGCGCGGAGGCGACGTTCGCGGCTTTGCAGGACGACCAGACGTCGTTCCTGGTGATCGCGGCGCCGGAGCCGGCGGCGGTGGGCGAGGCGGTGTACTTCACGCGGCGGCTCACGGAGGAGCGGATGCCGCTCGACGGGATGGTCCTGAACCGGTTGACGCCGGTGGCGGCGGAGCTGACGGCGGAGCGGGCGCTGGGTGCGGCTGCGGCCCTTGAGGAGTCGGACGCGGACGACCCGGTCGCGGCGGTGCTGCGGACGCACGCGGACCTGGCGCGGCGGCGGGCGGCCGAGGAGCGGGTGGCGGCCCGGTACGCGGCGGCGTGCCCGGGGGTGCCGCAGCGGTGGGTGCCGTCGCTGGGGGTCGAGGTCGTGGACCTGGACGATCTGCGCGCGTTCGGCGAGGCGGCCGCGGGCGCCTGAGCGCGGCGGTGCCCCGGAACAGCAGTCGCGCCCGGACGGTGGTGCCGTCCAGGCGCGGTGCTCATGCCTTTCGGTGAGAGGCTTCGCCGGTCAGAAGTTGACGTCGACCGGTATCCGGCGCCGGCTGCCCTTGCGGGCGCTGCGCTGCTCCTCCTCGAGTGCGACCTCGAAGACCGCCCGCCAGGAGCGGACGTCCGCGTGCCTGCGCAGCAGTGCCCTCCGCTCCCGCTCGGTCATGCCTCCCCAGACGCCGAACTCGATGCGGTTATCGAGCGCGTCGGCGAGGCATTCGAGCCGTACCGGACAGCCGCGGCACACTTTCTTCGCGTTGTTCTGCTCTGCTCCTTGCACGAACAGGGCGTCAGGATCACCTTCCTGACATAGCGCCCTGGTCGTCCAGTCGATCAGCAGTCCCATCCGCATGACCTCCCCGTGAGATCTTTCCCCTTCATACCCCCCGACGACTACATTCGAGTGACCTCTCGATCACGCAATGTGGCCGTCAGAACGGACCTTACACCTCTCGTAAGGGTTTGACTACTCTCCGAGACGAAAATCGGACTCCGTGGGACGGCTTCACCCCTACGGTTCATTACGCGATGGCAGTTCGCGATAATAACGATTCCGATACGAGCGCATCTCTCCTTTCGGATTGCGGCGTATCAATTGCGGGCATACATGTCGCCTCGCATGCGGGCCACCCCATCCACATACGGATGCTGCCGTGCCGCACTTCCCGACGTTCGTTCTAATCTGAGGCGGTGGAGACCTTGAAACGCGACCGGAGTCCCCTGAGGGACGGCATCGCGCTGCTGATCTGCGGTGTGCTCGCCGGTGTGCTCGCGGCCGCGGCCGCCTTCCCCCTCGTCGGACTGGGCGGCCTCGTTGCCGAGAACAGCGTCGACTCGTTCGAGTCGCTGCCGACGGAACTCACCAAACCCACGCTGCCGCAGACGACCTATGTGTACGCCTCCGATGGCGAGACGCTGATCACCTCCTTCTACGAGGAGAACCGGCGCGAGGTCTCCCTCGACGAGGTCTCCCCGGTCATGATCGACGCGCTCCTGGCGGCCGAGGACTCGAAGTTCTACGAGCACAACGGGGTCGACTGGGCCGGGATCATCCGGGCCGCCGTGGCGAACCAGGGCGGCGACTCCCAGGGGGCGTCGACCCTCACCATGCAGTTCGTACGCAATACCCTGATCTACTCGGCTTCAACCATCGACGAAGTGATCGCCGCATCCGAGGACACGTACGAGCGCAAGCTCCGAGAAGCCCGGTACGCCATGGGGATCGAAGAGACAATGTCCAAAGAGGAGATCCTCGAGGGCTACCTGAACGTGATCTACCTCGGCAACCAGGCCTACGGGGTCCACGCCGGCTCCTACACGTACTTCAACAAGCCGCCGAACGAGCTCACCGCGGCCGAGGCCGCGACGCTCGCGTCGCTGCCGAAGTTCCCCTCCTACGCCGACGGCCTCCTCGACGGCGAGGGCGACGACACCCAGATCGTCGACCGCCGCAACTGGATCCTCGACCGCATGGTCGGCCTGGGCACCCTCACCCAGGCCGAAGCCGACGAGGCCAAGGCCCAGCCGCTCGGCCTGAACCCGCGCCCAGTCCGCAGCGAATGCGTCGACGTCGCCACCCCCAACTGGGGCTTCTTCTGCGACTACTTCAAGGAGTGGTGGGGGAACCAGGAGGCCTTCGGCGAGACCGAGCGCGACCGCCTGAGCCTGCTCAAGCGCGGCGGCTTCAAGATCGTCACCAGTCTCGACGCCGAACTGCAGAACAAGGCCACCGAGGAGCTCGCCGACGAGGTCGGCGTCGACATCCCCGAAGCGCTCGGCTCGGTCACGATCACGCCCGGCACCGGGCACGTGCGGGCCATGGCCGTCAACCGCGAATACAGCCTCGACCAGACCGAGAACGGTCCGCGCAGCGACGGCGACGACTCCAAGCCCTCGAACTACCCGGCCACGACCATCCCGCTGCTCAGCGGCAGCGAAGAGGTCAACGGCTATCCGGGCGGCTCGACGTTCAAGATGTTCACCATGCTTGCGGCCCTTGACAAGGGCTATCCCCTGGAGACCCGCATCCCCTCGCCGGGCAGGTACGCCTCCCAGTACCTCATGAGCGGGTCCTCGCTCAGCGAGTCCGAGTCGGACTGCCAGCCGTTCACGCGCGACGGCGAGCAGTGGGCGCACTGGTGCCCCACGAACGACGGCGACTGGTCCTCGGCGCCGCTGAACATGTGGGGCATGTTCGGCCGCTCCTCCAACACCGCGTTCGTGCGGCTCCAAGAGATGGTCAGCGTCAGCGCCGCCTACGAGGCGGCCGTCGCCTCCGGCGTCGACTTCTACAACTCGCCGCTGAACAAAGCGTACGAGGACGGCACCATGGACGAGTCCCAGGGCACCTTCACCCTCGGCCTCCACTCGACGACGCCGCTCGAGATGGCCGAGTCGTACGCCACGGTCGCCGCCGGAGGCGTCCACTGCGAGCCGCTCCCGGTCATGAAGGTGATCGGCTCGGACGGGAAGGAACTGCCCGACGCCGCTGCGCCGCAATGCAACCAGGCGTTCCCCGAGGAGGTCGCGTACGCGGCCGTCAGCGCCGGCCGCTGCGTCGTGGGCCAGAACGCCGACGGCACCCAGTGCTCGGGCACCGGCACCGCCGCCAGGTACACCGGCGACTTCGGGCGGCCGCTGTTCGGCAAGACCGGCACGGCCGACTCGAACCGGTCCTACTGGTTCATCGGCTCGACCCCGAACGCCACCACCGCGACGTTCGTCGGCGACCCCGACGCGACGCACCGCAGCAACGTGGCGACCTCCTCCTTGAAGGACTCGGTGAAGTCCGCCGGCGTCGCCATCCTCAAGGACGCCGTGAGCGGCCTCGACGAGGCGAACTTCCCCAAGCCCACCAACGACATGGTCAACGGCAAGAACCTCGTCTCCATCCCGTCGATCGACTGCATGGACCCCGACGACGCCCGCTCGCGCGTCGCCGGCGCCGGGTTCGAAGCCTCGATCGCCAGCGGCCAGTACGACTCCGACTGCAAAGAGGGCGAAGCGTTCTCGACCACGCCGACCGGTTCGGCCCCGAAGGGCGCGCCGGTGTACATCCTCGTCTCGAACGGCTCCGACTACAAGGAAGAGGAGAAGCCCGGCGAGGGCGAGTCGCCCGGTCCCGGCGAGACGCCGCCCGGCCGTGACTGAGCCGTAAGCGAACTGCGGGCCCGCGCCTTCCGGCGCGGGCCCGCAGTCCTTTTGGGAGGAAGGAAGGCTCAGGTGGCCTTGGGCATCACGAGGGTGCCCGCGGCCGCGGCGGAGACGGCGTGGTCGTCGTGGAGGTGGTTGCCCTCACGCAGTTGGCCGTCGCGGATGGTGACGGCGCGCAACGCGCGCTCGGCCACCTCGTGGTCGTGCGTGATGATGAGGATCGTCAGCCCCTCGTCGTGCAGCTCGTCCAATGTGGCCATGATGGAGTCGGCGGTCTTGGAGTCGAGGTTGCCGGTGGGCTCATCGCACAGCAGCAGGCTGGGCCCGGCCGCGAGGGCGCGGGCGATGGCAACGCGCTGGCGCTCGCCGCCCGAGAGGGTGGTGGGGAGCGCGTCGAGGCGGTGGGAGAGGCCGACGAGCTCGAGCTTCTCGCGAGCGATCTGGCGCCGCTTGCGCTTCGGGATCCCTTGGTAGACCAGGGACATGGCGACGTTCTCGGTCGCGGTGCGGTGGGCCATGAGGTGGAAGGACTGGAAGATGAACCCGATCTTCTCGGCGCGCAGCTGGGTGCGGTGCGCCTCCTTCATGGTGGAGGTGTCGCGGCCGTCGAGCCGGTAGGTGCCGGCGGTGGGGGCGTCGAGGAGGCCGAGCAGGTTCAGGAGGGTGGACTTGCCCGAGCCGGAGGGGCCGACGATGGCGACGTACTCGCCTTCGTCGATGCGCAGGTCGACGGGTTTGAGGGCCTCGACGGGCGGCGGGCCGGGGTAGGTCATGCCGACGCCCTCGAGCTCGATGAGGGCCTTGCCCGCAGCGGCGGGGTCGTTGACGCGCGCGAAGACCGCGGTGTCGTCGGCGGGGCCGCCCGCGGCGCCGCCGCTGACGGTCGGCAGGATCATGGTCGCGTCGTCTTCGGTCACGTCTCCAAGACGCCCGGACGCCCGCGGGTGGTTGCACGCGGGCGCCCCGGTTCCTACGAGAACGCGAAGTCGGCCATGACGGGGCGGTGGTCGGAAGCGGTCGCGTCCATGACGTCCGAGCCGGTGGCCTCGAGGCCGCGGTACAGGACCTGGTCGATCCGCGCCATCGGGGTGTCGGCGGGCCAGGTGAACCCGAAGCCCTTCCCGGCGTCGGCCTGCGCCGAGTGGAGCTGGTAGGTGATGGGCGCGAGGGCGCGGTCCTGCGAGGTGCCGTTGAGGTCCCCGGCGAGGACGACCCGCTCGAGCTGCTCGTCGGCGATGGCCTCGCCGAGGAGGAGCGCGGTCTCGTTGCGCTGCGCGGAGGTGAACCCCTCGGTGTTGACGCGGACCGAGAGCAGGTGCGCGACATAGAAGGCGACGGGCTCGCCGTCGATCTCGATCGCGGCGCGGAAGGCCCGGGCCCAGCCGAGGTCGAGGTCGACTTCGTTGGAGTCGAGGACGGGGTGGGCGGACCAGAGGGCGACGGTGCCGTAGGAGACCGAGTACTCGTACCGCTCGTCGAGGACCTCGCTCCAGGCGTGCCGCTGCTCCTCGGTGAGCTCGACGAGGACGAGGACGTCCGGTTCGGCGGCGAGGAGGGACGCGGCCGTGCCCGCGGTGTCGGCGTTCTCGGCGTTGACATTGTGGGCGACGACGCGGAAGTCGCCCTCGCCGACGTGCTTGTCGGGGATGAGCGCGGCGTACATCTGGAACCAGACGAGGCCGGGCAGGAGCGCGCACACGATCGCGAGGGGCCGGCGGCGGATCGCGGCGAGGATGACGAAGACGGGGACGGCGAGGCCGAACCAGGGCAGGAACGTCTCGATGAGGCTGCCGAGGTTGAACCAGCGGTTGGGGATGAACCGGTGGAGGAGCAGGACCGCGGCGAGGAGCAGCGAGAGGACGATGAGGGTCCCGCTGAAGAGCTTTCCGGCCGTCGAGGATCGGCTCACCTGCCCGCCTTTCTGTGAGCGGCGCGGTCGCGCCGGGCGCGCCGCCGGCGGGCGGCGCGGTTCCGACAGGTTAGCCGCCCGTGCCCAGAAACGGCGAATGCCGGGCCTGTGAAGACAAGCCCGGCATTCCCGACGTTGGCGGTGGCGGTGGGATTTGAACCCACCGCGGTCAATCGAGGGTTGCGAAGGCCTCGACTTCGACGAGCACATCGGGTTCGAACAGGTAGTCGACGCCGATGAGCGACACCGGCGGCAGCGGCTGCGGGAGGCCGAGCTCGCCGGCGACGCGGTGGATGCCGGCCATGAAGTCGTCGATCTTCTCCGGGCTCCAATCGGTGACGAAGAACCGGAGGCGGACGACATCGGCGAAGCCGGCGCCGGCCCCCGCGAGGCCGCGGGCGGTGTTGCGCAGGGCCTGCGCGACCTGGCCGGTGAGGTCGCCGGGTGCGACGGGATTGGCCTCGGCGTCGCGCGCGATCTGACCGGCCACATGCACCTGGCGGGTACCGGTGCCGATCGCGACGTGGTGGTAAGGAACGGGCTGCATCATGCCCTCGGGGGTCAGCAGCTGCACTGCCATGGGAGGTCCCTTCGTTGAGTCGACGGTAAGTACCCCAGATATACCTGGTTTACGAAGGGAACTTCAACTATACTAGGTGTCATGACCGAAACCGCCCACCCCGCGTCCGATGCCCCCCAGCTCACCGCGGAACATCGCGAGCTGCTCGACCAGGTGCTCGACAAGTGGTCGCTGCAGGTGCTCGATCGGTTGTGCGGCAAGCCTTCGCGCTTCAACGAACTGCGTCGGGCGATCCCGGTCGTGACCCAGAAGTCGCTCACGGCCACCCTGCGGCGCCTCGAGCGCAACGGCATGGTCGAGAGGGTGGTCGTGAACACACGACCCGTCACCGTCGAATACCGCATCACCCCACTCGGCAACACGCTTCAGGAACTCGTCGACGCGCTCCTGTACTGGACCACCGAGAACATGCCCGCCGTCCATCGCGCCCGCTCCCAGTTCGACGACCAGGCGCAGTGAGACGCTCGGTCACGAACGACAGGGTGAGATGAAGCCCGCTCGTCTTCTATAAATCACATGATATGAACTAAATATATGATCGAGTGTCCTTTGTCTGCTATGAACAGATTCGTTTCAAGCAACCTCTGTACTGACACTGATTTCCTTCCGGACGACAGAATTGGAGGTATCCAATGACGGAGGGACTTCGGAATCAGCGGTGGCGAAGGGTCATTCCACTGCTCGCCTCAACAGCGACCGTGGGCATTCTCGCCGCCTGGATGATGTCGTACCCAAATGGCGCCCAATCCCAGACCGCTCCGGTCGGACTGGGGACAGCCGCCTGACGCCCCGACAACCGACGCCCCGACCACGGATGTCCCGACAACCCGAGTCGGAAGGGACACGCAGCCCGGCGCCATCGTCCACCACTCTCGCAGGACAACGAGGTGAAAGATCCCCAGCACGCTGCCCACCGGCGCCGCGCAGTTCTGGGTCGCCAACAACGGCGGGGAAAGCAGCAAGTTCGAGCTCATGATCCAGTAGTCCTCAGCGCTGCCCAAGACGACGACCGGTTCGCCGGCTCATGTGGCTCTTTCCGGCAGCGGGCCGGCCGATCCCACCGATCGACCGGCCCTTCAATGTCCCGCCCAAATCCTGGCGACGAGCGGGAGCGATCACTCCGAGAAGCCGGAAAGCCCCCGTGGGGAACGCGTGGGGAACGGTGGGGAATTCCATCTTGAGCAGCCCGGATGTATCCGGAGCCCCAGGTCAACGGGCAAAGAAAAATCCCAGTTCATCGGCCCTCTCGGGCGTCTGAACTGGGATTACGTTGGCGGTGGCGGTGGGATTTGAACCCACGGTGCGGGGTTACCGCACACTCGCTTTCGAGGCGAGCTCCTTCGGCCGCTCGGACACGCCACCGCGGAGAACACTACCGGACCGCGACCTCGTCCGTGAGACCGGGTTCGGCGATCCAGCTCACAGCCGGTCTCCGCAAATTCATGGGATGTTTATGAGAAGCTGGCGTCATGACTGCACACATCTCCGCCAAGCCGGGCGACATCGCCGAGAGCGTCCTCCTGCCCGGGGACCCGCTGCGCGCGAAGTGGATCGCCGAGCACTTCCTCACCGACGCGACCTGCTACACCGAGGTCCGGAACATGTTCGGCTACACCGGCACCTACAAGGGCAAGCGCGTGTCCGTGCAGGGCACCGGGATGGGCCAGCCGTCGGCGTCGATCTACACGCACGAGCTGCTGGACGTCTACGGCGTCACGACCGTGGTGCGCGTCGGCTCGGCGGGCGCGATCCACGACGACATCGAACTGCGCGACGTCGTCGCCGGGATCGGCGCCTCCACCAACTCCTCCATGAACCGCATCCGCTTCAACGGCATCGTCGACTACGCCCCCGTCGCCGACTTCGGGCTCCTGCGCGGCGCCGTCGACGCCGCCGCCGCGCGCGGCATCAACCTGCACGTCGGCCAGTTGTACTCCTCGGACACGTTCTACACCGACGCCCCCGACGTCGAGGCGAAGCTCGCCGACTACGGCATCCTCGCCATCGAGATGGAAGCCGCCGCGATCTACACGCTCGCCGCGAAGTTCAAGGCGCGCGCGCTGGCGCTGTGCACCATCTCCGACCACATCCTCAAGGGCACGGAGCTGCCCGCGGCCGACCGGCAGGAGTCGTTCTCCGAGATGGTCGAGATCGCGCTGGACGCCGTCACCGCGTAAGGCTTTCGCAAGGCCCGGCTCGCGCGAGCCGGGCCTTCCGGCTATCCGGCGGCGGGCTCGGCGAGGGCGGCGGCGAGTTCGGCTTCGAGGTAGGGGCCGAGGGTCGCGGCGTACGTGTTGGTGAGGTGGGCGTCGTCGCGGTAGACGAGGACGTTGCCGACGACGGGAGGGCAGGTGTCGGGCTCGCAGATGTAGTCGGTGAGGTCCGCTTTCCGGACGCCCGCGGGGACCTCCAGTGCCTCGAACGCGCCCTCGTCGTAGTAGGAGGCGCGGTCGACGGTGCATTCGCTCCCGTTGGGGCCGTTGAGGTCCACGCACAGCGGGATGTCGAAGCGGGGGCTCGGGGTGTCGCGCAGGGCGACCACGGCGGCACCGGTCGCGAGCAGCTGCTCGTACCGGTCGGTGTAGTCGGGGAAGGTCTCGTAGGCCTCGTAGCCGACGCGGGAGCCGTAGGTGAGGACCAGGTCGGGGGCGAGGCGGCCGATCTCGGCGACGACGGCGTCGTTCCAGGCGGCGCAGGAGCGGTACCGCTCCTCGCCGAGGGCTTCCTGGCCGGTCTCGATGATGCACGCGTTCTTGGTGTACGCGATGACGTGCCAGTCCCGGGACTCAGCGGCGGCGAGGACCGCGGGGAGCCACTGCCAGATCTTGGAGCCGCCGTACATGACCACCGTGGCCTCGGCGTCGGCTTCATCTTTCCCGAAATCGCACCGGATCGGCTCGTAGCCTTCCATGGTCTGGTTGCAGCGGCCGGAGAGCGCCGGGTCGTAGTCCCGGGCGGCGTCCAGTGTGGAGGGCGTGAAGTCGGCTTCGGGGACGTCGAGGTCCGCGGCGAGGGCGGCCGCGCCCGGGTAGAGGGAGGTGTCGGCGGCGGCCGCGGCGAGGCGGTCGCGCTCGTACGCGATGTACCCGGTGAGGGCCCCGTAGGAGGCGAGGACGAGCGCGAGGGCGGCCGCGCCGAGCGCGAACGCGCCGCGCACCGTCCGCTGGCCGAGACCCGTTGCGGGGAGCCGCAGTTCGAGCGCCCAGCGGGTCGCCCACGCGAGCGCGGTCGATACGGCGAGGAGGCCGAGTCCGCCGAGGAGCGTGGCGGTGTCGCGGCCGGTGGCGGTGAGGTAGCAGACCAGGACCGGCCAGTGCCAGAGGTAGAGCGTGTAGGAGAGGTCGCCGAGCCACTGCACGGGCCGCGTGTTCAGCAGCCGCCCGGCGCCGCCGCCGGGGCTGAGCGAGGCGGCGACGACGACCGCGCACGCGCCGCCGACGGGCCAGAGGGCGGCGAGGCCGGGGAACTGGGTGCTCTCGAGCACGAACCCGGCGCCGAGGAGGACGGCGACGCCCGCCCAGCCGAGGAGGGCCGCCGTCCACTGCGGGCCCGGCGTGTCGCGTCCGGCGAACCGCTCGCGCAGGCGCGGGAGGGCGACGGCGAGGAGGCCGCCGGCCGCGAACTGCCACAGGCGGGCGCGCAGGTCGAAGTACGCGAACGCCTGGTTCTCGGCGGTCTCCCACAGCGCGAACGCGAACGAGGCCGCGAAGACGAGCGCGAGCGCGCCGGCGAGGACGCGGGCGCGGCTCCAGCGGGCGCGGGCGGCGAGCCAGGCACTGGCGGCGATGAGGAGCGGCCAGAGGACGTAGAACTGGGCCTGGACGCCCATGGACCAGTAGTGCTGGACGATGCTCGCGCCGTTGTTGGAGGAGAGGTAGTCGACGGAGTGGAGCGCGAGGTTCCAGTTGCCGTAGTAGAGGGCGGAGGCGAGGATGTCGCCGAGCTGCTGGTGCCAGGTGGCGCGCGGCAGCCAGAGGGCGGTCATGAGGACGGCGGCTGCGGCGACGACGAGCGCGGGCGGGAAGATGCGGCGCACGATGCGGGCCGCGAACGCGAGCGGGCGGACCGAGCCGGTGCGCTCGACGGAGCGGAGGAGGCTCGCGGTGATGAAGAAACCCGAGAGCAGCAGGAACACGTCGACGCCGCCGGAGACGCGGTCGAACCAGACGTGGTAGACCGCGATCACGACGATGGCGAGGCCGCGGAGGCCGTCGATCTCGCGCAGGCGCGGCGGCTTCGCGGCGGCGGGTGCGGGAGCGGTGGTCGGGGCGGCGCTGGTGCTCGCGGGGCTGCTCATCGAACTCCGGGGTGGCGGCGCGCTGGGGGCACGCGTGTCGGTGGTCCCCCGAGCGTAGCCGCGGCAGGCGAAGGGGGCGTGCGGGAGGCGGGTGCGGGCCTGCGCGCTGCCGGCGGGATGCGGGTCCGGCGGTTCGCGGCGATTCCGTGGCAAAACGGGCGTTCGCGGGCGCCCCCGAATCGATGATGCACCAGGGGTGAGACAACTGAATGAGTAGTGCGGCGAATGCGTTGACAGGCGGGGATCGGCGGGACACAATATGCTTGCCTTAACGATCGTTAAGGGAACGACACCGGCAAGGAGGCCGTGCCGTGGAATTCGGGGACTACCCGGCGGAACGCGAGCGGATCGAGCGCGGCGGCGCCGAGAAGTACCACCAGGCCGCAGCCGCGGCCGGCAAGTACCACGCCCGCGAACGCATCAGGCGCCTGTGCGACCCCGACTCCTTCCGCGAGGACAGCCTCTGGGCCAACCCCGACCCCACCCTGCCCGCCGACGGCGTCGTCGTCGGCACCGCCACCGTCCAAGGCCGGCCGATCCGCCTCGTCGCCAACGACTCCACCGTCAAGGCCGGCTCCTGGGGCGCCCGCACCGTCGAGAAGATCATCCGCACCGTCGAAGCCGCCCAGCTCGAGCAGCACCCGATCGTCTACCTCGTCGACTCCGCCGGCGCCCGCATCACCGACCAGGTGCAGCTCTTCCCCGGCCGCCGCGGCGCCGGGCGCATCTTCCACGAGCAGGTCCGCGCCTCCGGCCGCATCCCCCAGGCCTGCGCCCTCTTCGGCCCCAGCGCCGCCGGCGGCGCCTACATCCCCGCGTTCTGCGACATCGTCGCCATGGTCGACGGCAACGCCTCCATGTACCTCGGCAGCCCCCGCATGGTCGAGATGGTCACCGGCGAGAAGACCACCCTCGAGGACATGGGCGGCGCCCGCGTCCACTGCGAGCAGTCCGGCGTCGGCCACTTCCTGTGCCGCAACGAAGACGAAGCGATCGCCTCCGTCCGCCGCTGGCTCTCCTACCTGCCCTCGAACTGGACCCAGCCCGCGCCCGTGCGCGCCGCCCGCCCCCCGCTCCCCGTCGACCTCGCCGCGACCGTCCCCGCGAGCGAATCCGCGCCGTTCGACATGCACGCCTTCGTCGACGGCCTCGTCGACCAGGGCTCCGTCCTCGAAGTGCAGGCCCGCTGGGCCGGCGAGCTCATCACCGCGTTCGCCCGCCTCGACGGCCGGCCCGTCGGCATCGTCGCCAACAACTCCGCCGTACGCGGCGGCGTCCTCTTCTCCGACTCCGCCGACAAGGCCACCCGCTTCGTCGCCACCTGCGACGCCTTCAACGTCCCCCTGCTCTTCCTCGCCGACGTCCCCGGCTTCATGGTCGGCTCCGCCGTCGAACACGGCGGCATCATCCGCCACGGCGCCAAGATGATCGCCGCCGTCGCCGAAGCCACCGTCCCCAAACTCTGCGTCGTCGTCCGCAAGGCCTACGGCGCCGGCCTCTACGCCATGGCCGGACCCGCCTTCGGCTCCGACGCATGTCTCGCCCTCCCCACCGCGCGCATCGCCGTCATGGGCGCCGAAGCCGCCGTCAACGCCGTGTACGCCAACAAGATCGCCGCCATCGACGACCCCGAAGCACGCGAGCGCTTCGTCGCCGACAAACGCGCCGAATACGAAGCCGACGTCGACCTCCGCCGACTCGCCGGCGAACTCGTCGTCGACGACATCATCGAACCCGCCCACCTCCGCGACGACCTCATCGCCCGATACCGCCGGCTCACCCACAAGGAACGCCGGTTTTCCGACCGCAGGCACCCGATCACACCGGTGTAGGAGCACAGCCATGAAACTCGACCTCGAGCAGACCGAATTCGCCGCCGCCGTCCGCGAATTCGCCCAGGACAAGATCAAGCCCGTCATCGGCGACTTCTACGAGCGCGGCGAATTCCCCGCCGACCTCGTCCGCGAACTGGGCAAACTCGGCGTCCTCGGCGTCACCCTCCCCGAGGAGCACGGCGGCGCCGGCGCCGGCCTGTTCATGCTCGGCCTCGCCCTCGAGGAGATCGCCCGCGTCGACGCCTCCGTCGCCGTCACCGTCGAAGCGTCCGTCACCCTCGGAGCCGAAGGCATCGCCCGCTACGGCACGCCCGCGCAGCAGGCCAAATGGCTCCCGCGCCTCGCCGCCGGCCAAGGCCTCGTCGCCTTCGCGCTCACCGAGCCCGGCGGCGGCACCGACGCCGGCCACACCGACACCAAAGCCCGCCTCGAGAACGGCGAATGGGTCATCGACGGCGCCAAGTGCTTCATCACCAACGCCGGCACCGAGATGACCGACCTCATCATCGCCACCGCCCAGACCGGGCCCGGCGAAGTCTCCTGCATCGCCGTCGAACCCGGCACCCCCGGGCTCGAGATCGGCCCCGAGTACTCCAAGGTCGGCTGGCGCGCCTCCGACACCCGGCCCGTCTACTTCGACGGCTGCCGCGTCCCCGAGGCCAACCTCGTCGGCCAGCGCGGCCGCGGCTTCGTCCAGTTCCTCGAACTGCTCGACGCCGGACGCGTCGCCCTCGCCGCCCTCGCGACCGGCTCCGCGCAGGGCTGCCTCGACGAGGCCCTCGTCCACGCCAAGGAGCGGGAGGCGTTCGGGCGGCCGATCGCCGAGAACCAGGCCATCGCGTTCATGCTCGCCGACATGCGGCTGCGCGCCCACACCTCGCGCCTGGCGTGGCAGGACGCGGCGGTGAAGGCCGACGCGGGCGAGCCGTTCGGCACCGACGCGGCGCTGGCGAAGCTGCACGCGTCGCAGGCGGCGGTGGAGAACGCGCGGGACGCGACGCAGATCTTCGGCGGGTACGGGTTCATGAACGAGACGCCGGTGGCGCGGGCGTGGCGCGACTGCAAGGTGCTGGAGATCGGGGAGGGCACGAACGAGGTGCAGCGCATGCTGATCGCGCGGTCGCTGGGGCTGTAGCGGCGCCGGGGTGCGGCGCGGGTCTGGGAGCTTCCTGAGAACTTGATGAAGCTTCAACTAAAACTCTTGATATCGGCCCGCAAGGCGTGACAAGCTCGCCATTCCGGCGCTAGCGTTGCGGCCTGCAGGCGCCGCAACGGCACCGCCGCGGCCCGCAGGCACACCGCGGTCGATCAAGGGCGCCGCACCCACAGCGCAAGGAGTTCGACAATGACCGAAACCAAGGCCGGAACCGACCTCGCCAAGCAGGTGCTCGCCAAAGGCCTCGCCTCCCGGCGCGGCGTCATGTGCGGCCTCGCGGGGCTCGGAGCGGCGGGCGCCCTCGCCGCCTGCGGCACCGCCGAATCCCCCAACACCGAGTCCCCCGACACCTCCACCACCAGCGCCGCGGACGGTGGCACCACCGGCGAGACCGGCGGCGGCACCGGCATCGCCGCGACCGCCGACGTCCCCGTGGGCGGCGGCATCGTCGTCGACGAGACCGTCATCGTGCAGCCGACCGCCGACGAGTTCCTCGCCTTCTCCGCCGTCTGCCCCCACCAGGGCGCCATCGTCGACGCCCCCGACGCCGACGGCAACATCATCTGCCCCCGCCACCAGTCGACCTGGACCCTCGAAGGCACGCTCGAGCAAGGCCCCGCCGAGACGAACCTGTCCGCAGTGGAGATCACCGTCGAAGACGGACAGATCGCCCTCGCCTAGCAGCGCACACGAAAACGGCCGGGAAGCGGAATGCTTCCCGGCCGCTTTCGCATTCGCTACGTCAGTGCGTCCGCCGCCGCCGGGTCCGAGTCGCGCAGGAACTGGGCGCAACGCGCGGCCTCGTCCGCCTCCCCGATCGCCGCCGCCGCACGCGACAGCTGATGCAGCGACTTCAGGAAGCCGCGGTTCGGCTTGTGGTCCCACGGGATCGGGCCGTGGCCCTTCCAGCCGCTGCGACGCAGCTGGTCCAGGCCGCGGTGGTACCCGGTGCGGGCGAACGCGTAAGCGGTGACGTCGTCGCCCGACTCCAGGGCGTTCTTCGCCAGGCGCGCCCACGCGGCGCAGAACCACGGGAACCGCCGCACCGTGTCCTCGGGCGAATGCTCGTCGAGGAACTTCCTGGCCTCGGTGTCCTCGGGCAGCTTCGTCGCCGGAGGCTGGGACATGAGATTCTGCGGAGCCAATGCGGCGTCCCTCCAAAAGTCGGATCTCACTCTAGGGTCGAGTCGCTGTGAAACGTGCAGTCGGCCAAGCCTAACCCTGCGTTCGCCGCGCCCTCCACAGCCCGCTCGCCCTCGGACTCCTCCGGCTGCGGGCCCCTCGGAGCGGTCAAGTGGACGGCGAGCGCGCCCAGCAGCGCGGCGATGAACGACGCGCACAGCACCCCGATCTTGCCCTCGTCGGTGAGCAGCTGCGCGTCCCCGCCCCGGAACGCCAGCTCCGTGATGAACAGCGCCACCGTGAACCCGATGCCCGCGACCATCGCGATCGCGGCCAGCAGCGGCCACGTCGTGCCCGTCGGCAACCGCCCCCAACCCAACTTCACCACGACCCACGTCACCGCCGTGATCCCCACGAGCTTCCCCACCACGAGACCGACGACGATCCCGAGCGTCACCGTCGACGTCAGCGCCGTCGCGAACAGGTCCCCCGACAACGCCACCCCCGCGTTCGCGAGCGCGAACAGCGGCAGCACCACGAACGACGAGAACCGGTGGTTGCGCGCCTGGATCCGCTCGGTCGGCGGCACCGCGTCCCGCGCGAACTTCACCAACCGCTCCGTCTCCTCCGCCGTCAGCCCGTCCTTCGCCATCTCCTGCGCCTCCGCATGCGCCACATGCGGATCCAGCAGCGGCTTGGCCGAGATGATCAACCCCATGACCACGCCCGCGATCGTCGCGTGCACCCCCGACTCCAGCATCGCCACCCACAACGCCACACCGATGACCAGGTAGACCGGGCCCGACCAGACGTTCAGCAACCGCAGCACGATCGCGAACGCGCTCAGCGCCCCGGCGACGGCGAGCCAGGCCATCGACAAGTCGTCGGTGTAGAACACCGCGATGACCGCGATCGCACCGAGATCGTCCACGATCGCGAGCGTGAGCAGGAAGATCCTTGCCGCCGAAGGGATCCGCGACCCGAACAAAGCGAGCACACCGACCGCGAACGCGATGTCCGTCGCCATCGGAATGCCCCAGCCCGCCGCGCCCTCGCCCCCGGCGTTGAACGCGGTGTAGATGAGCGCCGGCGCGACCATGCCCCCGACCGCGGCCGCGATCGGCGGCACCGCGTTCCGCGGACTCGACAGCTCCCCCGAGACGATCTCGCTCTTGATCTCCACGCCCACCACGAAGAAGAAGATCGCCATGAGACCGTCGTTGATCCAGTCCTGCAGCGTGTGGTGGAGCTCGAACTCGCCGAACCGGAAGGCGATCTCGACGCCCCACACCGCTTCGTACGAGGCGGCCCACGGCGAGTTCGCCCACAGCATCGCCACGACGGCGCACACGACGAGGACGACACCCGCCGCCGGCTCGATCTTGAGGAACTCGGCGGCGGGACGGCCGACATAGCGGGCCAAGGGCCGTCGCGAGTAGAGGAACGCCGGCTCCGAACGCCAGATCGGCGACTTCCAGGGCTCCTTCGACTCGTTCATGCGGGAAGCCTAACGACGCATCAGACGCGGTGCCACATGGTCATCACTAATCGCGGACGGGCGTCGCAGCCTCGGTCTCCGGCTCCCACACCTGCAGCCCCTCGAGCCCGGGCACCGACTCGCGCGTGAACACCGGGTCGAGGCCGGCCTTGCGCTGGCGGTCGTAGTCGCGCAGGACCTTGACGGTGACGCCGGCATGAACTCCAAAGCGGCACCATGTTGAAGGTCAACCACCACGGACTTCGGTCCGGGGTTTGCCACTCGTGCCCGCCGCTGGCCGCGGCGTATCGGCGACATCAGGCGTATTGACAAAAGCCCACGTCGTGCGTGCGCGGTCATGGACGTTGACCGCGGCTACCCGGTCGGCGGCTCCAGCGAGTCCGCAACGCCGGCAGGTGAAAGATGCTTGGGGCGTTGGCGGCCCGGTGACCGTATCGGAGCATATCAGGACAAGGCAAGCCAAAGGGACGGTCAAGACCGTTTCGTCACCGAAGCGCGACTGGAGCGCGACAGTCGGGCGGCCCTGCGGGCCGCGTGAGGGTGCTTGCGCCCCTTAGGACTGCGCCGCTTGGCATTCGGGGCACAGGCCCCGGTAGGTGATGGAGGCGCGGGTGACGGCGAAGCCGTGGCGCTCGTCGCCGGGGAGCCAGTCCACCGGGTCGGCCATGGCGTGCACATCCTTCATGAGGCCGCAGCCCTCGCAGATGAGGTGGTGGTGCTCGTGGTCGGCGTTGGGGTCGTACCGCTTGGAGCGGCCGTCGAGGGTGAGTTCGAGGACCTCGCCGAGGGCGACCATCTCGTTGAGAGTGTTGTAGACCGTGGCGCGGGAGAGCTCGGGCATGCGCTCGACGGCGCGCTCGAGGATCTCATCGGCGGTGAAGTGCACGTGGGAGCCCTCGAGGGTCTCGGCGATGACGCGTCGCTGAGGCGTGATGCGCCAGTTGTGGCGCCGGAGTCGGGTAACGAGGTCGCTCATGCTGTTCTCTCACGGTCGGGGCATTGAATACCACTCTAGCAGGCGAAACACTGTGGCACTACTTACCTCGGACTGGATCCTTCTTTAGACATAGTCTAAGCTAGGATTGCGTCCATAACAAGGATTCCAGGCGGCGGCGCCGCGGGAACCCGCGAACCTGTAGAGAGGGCCTAGCCATGAGCGAGCAGTTCGACAACACTGCCGGGCCGCTGACCACCGAGTCCGGCGCGCCGATCTCCAACAACAACCAGAGCGAGGCCGCCGGCGTCGGCGGGCCCCTGCTCATCCAGGACCAGGTGCTCCTCGAGAAACTCGCGCACTTCAACCGCGAGCGCATCCCTGAGCGCGTCGTCCACGCCCGCGGCGCCGGCGCCTACGGCACCTTCACCGTGACCGCGGACGTCACCAAGTACACGAAGGCGAAGTTCCTCTCCCAGGTGGGCAAGGAGACCGAGACCTTCCTTCGCTTCTCCACCGTGGCCGACTCCCTCGGCGGCGCCGACGCCCGCCGCGACCCGCGCGGCTGGGCCCTGAAGTTCTACACCGAAGAGGGCAACTACGACCTCGTCGGCAACAACACCCCGGTGTTCTTCATCCGCGACGCCATCAAGTTCCCCGACTTCATCCACACCCAGAAGCGCGACCCGTACACCGGTTCGCAGGAGGCGGACAACGTCTGGGACTTCTGGAGCCTCTCGCCCGAGTCCACCCACCAGGTCACGTGGCTCTTCGGCGACCGCGGCATCCCCGCGTCCTACCGCCACATGGACGGCTTCGGCTCGCACACCTTCCAGTGGGTGAACGAGGCCGGCGAGCAGTTCTGGGTCAAATACCACTTCAAGACCGACCAGGGCATCAAGAACCTCACCCAGGACGAGGCCAACAAGCTCGCCGGCGAGGACCCCGACTCCCACCAGCGCGACCTGCGCGAGTCGATCGAGCGCGGCGACTTCCCGTCCTGGACCGTGCAGGTGCAGATCATGCCCGCCGCCGAGGCCGCGAACTACCGATACAACCCGTTCGACCTCACCAAGGTGTGGCTCAACGAGGACTACCCGCGCATCACCATCGGCAAGCTCGAGCTCAACCGCAACCCGCAGAACATCTTCGCCGAGGTCGAGCAGTCGATCTTCTCCCCCGCGCACTTCGTGCCGGGCATCGGCCCCTCGCCCGACAAGATGCTGCAGGGCCGCCTCTTCGCGTACGGCGACGCGCACCGCTACCGCGTCGGCATCAACGCCGACCACCTGCCGGTGAACCGCCCGCACGCCACCGAGGCGCGCAACGGCAACCGCGACGGCCTCGGCTACGACGGCCGCCACGGCGGGCAGAAGAACTACGAGCCGAACTCGTTCGGCGGCCCGTACGAGACCGGCCAGCCCCTGTGGGCGCCGCTCCAGCTCAACGGCGCGACCGGCGAGTGGGAGACCCCCAAGCACGCCGAGGACGACGACTACGTGCAGGCCGGCAAGCTCTTCCGCCTCATGAGCGAGGACGAGCAGGACCGCCTCATCGCCAACCTCTCCGGGTTCATCGCCAAGGTCAGCCGCGACGACATCATCGAGCGCGCCATCGCGAACTTCGCGAAGGCCGACGAGACCTACGGCAAGCGCCTCGCCGCCGCGGTGGCGGAGCTGCGCAAGTAAAGACGCCGAAGGCCGCGGGCCCACAGAAAGAAGCCGCCGGGCCCGCGGCCGTTCGACACCGACTCGCTCCGGCAGCCCCCTGTCGGAACGCCGAAGCGGGTCCGACCGCCCGGCCGGGGCCTTGGGAAGGGCACCCCGGCCGGGCGTTCCGCGTCCCGGCCAGGGACGCGAAGCGGCCCGGCGGTCCACACCGCCGGGCCCGTCCGCTTCGCGCGGCTAGTCCTCCAGGACGCGCCCGCACTCGCCGCATTCCGGCGGCTTCTGGCGGGGCACCTCGATGAACTCCTCGGCCACGATCCACAGCTTCCACTCGCCGTCGCGCTCGCGGTTCACCGTGATCGAGGTGATGTCGTCCCGGCTCGGACGCTCCAGCCCCCACATGATGTCCAAGGGCGCCTTGTGCTTCGCGAGCTTCACCTCCCGGCCCTTCAGGTAGTAGCCGGCCCGCGAGTACACCAGCTGCGTCTGCTCCCCGTGCTCCTTCGGCACCGGCTCGCGGCAGCGCCCGTTGAGGAACGAGTGGTACTCGGTGTGGAGCTGCCGGGCGATCTGCTGCAGCGGCACCGACGAATAGACCTTGACCCATCGGTTCGAAGGCTGGTTCTTCCACTTCGTGAGCCGCGCCGAGATCTCCGCGTACGAGATCTTCTCCCCCTTCGCGCGCCACTCGCTCTGGAACACCGCCAGCGACCAGTTGTACACGGCCCGAACCGCTTCCAGCGTCTCCTCGAGGTTCCGCCGCTGCTGCTCATCGGGGTCGAACGTATACTCGTAGCCGCGTTTCACCAAGTGGGTCATAGGCTTCGTCAAGTCCATGACCTGTTGATATCAGACGATTACGCACCGACACGTGTTCCTCACCTCATCGGCGTGTCTGCCAGCCGCGCGGCAAGTAACTTGGCGTGGTGCCCTTCGACATCGATCCCGGCCTGTTCGCCCTGCTCATCGCCGCGGCGATCTTCGCCGGATGGATCGACGCCGTCGTCGGCGGCGGCGGCCTCGTCCAACTCCCCGTGCTCCTCGTGGCCTTTCCCACAGCTCCCACCGCGCTCATGCTGGGCACGAACAAGATGGCCTCCGTCTTCGGCACCACCACCTCCGCGATCGCCTACGCCCGCAAGATCAAGCTCGAGCACCGGCTCCTCTGGCCCACCGTCGGCCTCGCCCTCCTCGGCTCCGGCGCCGGCGCGCTCGCCGCCCTCTCGGTCTCCTCGGACGCGTTGAAGCCCATCATCATCGCCGTGCTCCTCGCCGTCCTCGTCCTCGTCGTCGCCAAACCCCAGCTCGGCCTCGAACCCCGCCCCGAACTGCGCACCCGCTGGCGCGGCGCCGCCGTCATGGTCGTCTGCGGCGTCCTCATCGCCTTCTACGACGGGATCATCGGCCCCGGCACCGGCATCTTCCTCGCCGTCGCGTTCACGACCATCTTCGGCATGGACTTCCTCGCCGCCGCCGCCCACACCAAGGTCGTCAACGTCACCACCAACCTCGGCGCGCTCGTCGTCTTCGCCCTCCAGGACAACATCTGGTGGCTCCTCGGCGCCGTCATGGGCCTCGGCACCATGCTCGGCGCCTGGTTCGGCGCCCACACCGCGATGTCCAAAGGCAGCAAGTTCGTGCGCCTCGTCCTCGTCGTCGTCGTCCTCGGCCTGCTCGCCCGCCTCAGCTGGGACGTGTGGTCGACCCGCTAAGGGTTGATCGCCAGGAACAGGTACGCCGCGAGCAGGACCAGGTGCACGCCGCCCTGCAGGCGCGTGGCCCGGCCCGGCACCACGGTCAGGACGCTCACGACCACCGTGAGGCCGAGCAGCACGATCTCAGTCGAGCTCAACCCCAGCAAGAGCGGCCCCTCCATGAAGAACGACGCCACCGCGATCACCGGGATCGTCAAACCGATCGAGGCCATCGCCGAGCCGTAGCCGAGATTGATGCTCGTCTGGATGCGCTCGCGCGACGCCGCGCGGATCGCCGCGATCGACTCCGGCAGCAGCACCAGCAGCGCGATCGCCACACCCACCGACGAGGCCGGGAACCCCGCCGCGAGCACCCCCGCCTTGATCGCGGGCGACTCCGCCTTCGCCAGGCCCACGACGCCGACGAGCGCGACCATGAGCATCGCCAGGCTCAGCAGCGCCGTCCTCCCGCTCGGCGGGTCGGCATGCTCCTCCTCCTCGACCACGCCGTCCGCGGTGACCGGCAAGAAGAAGTCGCGATGGCGCACCGTCTGGTTGAACACGAAGAGGCCGTACAGGATCAGCGACGCCATCGCGGCGAACACCAGCTGCGAGGTCGAATACTCCGGGCCCGGCTCGCTCGTCGTGAACGACGGCAGCACCAGAC
Organism: Glycomyces niveus; assembly: GCF_017592475.1. Classification (GTDB taxonomy): domain Bacteria; phylum Actinomycetota; class Actinomycetes; order Mycobacteriales; family Micromonosporaceae; genus Glycomyces; species Glycomyces niveus. The sequence goes on from NZ_JAGFNP010000014.1 coordinate 142,701, forward strand.
CGAGCGTCGCGAGCGTCGCCACCGTCGCCAGCGCCGCGCCCGAACCCTCCGGATTGAACAGCGTCACCCCGTACTTCAAGGCCCCCACGAGCAAAGCGATGCCGACGATGCCGTTCGTCGTGATCATGACCGCCGCGAACACCGTGTCGCGCGCCAGCGTCGAGGACTCCTCGCCCCCGGCCGCCATCACCGTGACGATGAGCGCCACCTCGATGACCGTGACCGCCACCGCGAGCACCAGCGACCCGTACGGCTCACCCACCCGGTGCGCCACGACCTCCGCGTGATGCACCGCCGCGAGCACCGTCGCCACCAGCGCGACCGCCGCGACCGTCACCCAGAACGCCCCCAGGTGCCGCCCCCACACCGCGGCCAGGACCGCCATCCCCAGGATCGGCGCCAACACGGTCCAGGAGAGCAGCGGATTCCTCTTCACAGCGGCCATGCGCGCATGCTTTCACAGACGCGACCGCACGTCAGTGAGGTTCACGGATCGGATGGAACCGCCCACAAACCGTTGTTCGTCCCCATTGTCCCTGGCACCATGGGAGGGTCAGGCCCACATCCGGCCCGTCCGCAGCGAGCCGAACCCCGCTAGGCTCATGGCATGACCGGCAACGACATCCGCTCCACGGTGGCGCGCCTGCGCGCCCACTACGCCACCGGCCGCACCAAGCCCCTGCCGTGGCGCCTCGAGCAGCTCAAAGGCCTCGACCGGATGGTGCGCGAAGCCGGAGACGAACTCGCCGACGCCCTCCGCGCCGACCTCGGCAAAGCCGCGCCCGAATCCTTCCTCGCCGAAATCGACTTCGTCGCCGCCGAAGTCCGCGCCCTCCGCAAGCACCTCCGCACCTGGTTCCGGCCCAAGCGCGTCTACACGCCCCCGCACCTCCAGCCCGCCAAGGCCTACGTCCTGCGCGAACCCCTCGGCGTCGTCACCGTCATCGGGCCCTTCAACTACCCCGTGCAGCTCCTCCTCGCCCCCCTCGCCGGCGCCCTCGCATGCGGCAACGCCGTCGTCGTGAAACCGAGCGAAGCCGCGAACACCACCGCCGCCGTCCTCGAACGGCTCATCGGCGAATACCTCGACCCCGACGCCGTCGCCGTCATCCAAGGCGGCCCCAAAGCGACCGAACTGCTGCTCGCCGAACGCGTCGACCACATCTTCTTCACCGGCTCCGCCCGCGTCGGCACGATCGTCGCCAAAGCCGCCGCCGAACACCTCACGCCCGTCACCCTCGAACTCGGCGGCAAGAGCCCCGCCATCGTCGAACCCGGCGCCGACCTCGCCACCGCGGCCCGGCGCATCGCCTGGGGCAAGTTCATGAACGCCGGGCAGACCTGCATCGCCCCCGACTACGTCCTCGCCGTCGACGGCACCGGCCCCGAACTCGAGAAGCACCTGGCCGAAGCCGTGCGCGAGATGTACGGGCACGCGCCCGCCGACAGCCCCGACTTCGGGCGGATCATCGACACCCGCTCGTTCGACCGGCTCGCGCGCTTCCTCGACGAAGGCCGGCTCGTGTGCGGCGGCGGGCACAACCGCGACGAGAAGTACATCGCCCCCACCGTCCTCGCCGACATCACCCCCGACGACGCCGTCATGGCCGAAGAGGTGTTCGGGCCGATCCTGCCGATCCTCACCGTCGACACCCTCGACGACGCGATCGCCTTCGTCAACCGGGGCGAGAAGCCCCTCGCCCTGTACGCGTTCACGAACTCGGACCTCACGCGGCGGAAGCTCTTGACCCGCACCGCATCCGGCGCGGTCGGCTTCAACGTCCCCATGGCGCACATCGACGTCCCGGGCCTGCCGTTCGGCGGCGTCGGCCACTCCGGGCTCGGCGCCTACCACGGCAAAGCCTCGATCGAGACGTTCAGCCACGCGAAGTCGGTGCTGGACAAGCCGCTCGCACCCGACACGATGAAGGTCGTCTACCCGCCGTTCACGGCCATCAAAGAGCAGGTGCTGCGCCGCCTGCGCTAGCGCCCCTCAGCCGTCGGCGAGGTGCGCGTTGACCCTGGCGAGCAGCCGGAACAGCATCGCGCGCTCGTCCTCATCGAGCGGCGCCATGATGTGCTCGTTGACGCCCTCGAGGACCGCGTCGAGCTCCGCGAGCCGCTCACGCCCCGCCTCGGTCACGGTGATGACGTTGCGGCGCTTGTCCTCCGGGTCGGGCGCGCGCTGCACGAACCCCGCCGCGGCGAGCTCGTTGAGGACCGCGACGAGATCGCTGCGGTAGACGCGGGTGCGGTCGGAGAGCTGCGCCTGGCTCGCCGGGCCGGTCTCGGCCAGCGAGGCCAGCACCACGAAATGGTCCTTGTGCGCGCCGACCCCGGCGAGGGCCGCGCTCGCCACCTTCCGCATCTGCCCCGCCGTCATCCCGGTCAGGCGCGAGAGCTGGCGCTTGACGCGTTCGGGGCTGTCGTGGTCGAAGCGCAGGTCGGCGTCGGATTCCATGCGCCCAGCCTACCCCAGCGGCGTTAGCGCCACTAACGATCCGTCGACGGATACGAGAAGAGCCCTGGCCGGCGGTGAACGCCGACCAGGGCCCATACCCCTCGAAGACAAGCTTGCAATGATCATACCAACTCACTTGCGCGCGCTAGCGTCGGACCGGGAGGCCCGGGTCACGCACGCCCGCAAGCAGAACAACGCGACGATCACCGCAAATGAATCCACTAGGGATTCGATCGGCTAGAGGTAACGCCAGCAGACGGTGTACGCGTGGTCGGGGAAGTCGGTGCTGTACCAGGTGCTCCAGCCGTCGTCCCCGCACCAGTCCAAGTTCTCGTACTCGTCGACCCGGCCCGTCACGTACGTGTTCGCCGCATCGCAGTCCGCGAAGTAGAACAGCGCGGTCCCTGCCTCCGGATCGCCCGTCATCGACATGCAGTCGTCCTGCGTCGCATACCCCATGTCGTCGGGGTAGATCATCTTCAGGCACAGCACCACGTCCAGATAGGTCTGCGAGGTGGTGAACGTGTAGTTCTGGTTGTAGTACACCGATTCGGAGCACGACGCCGGGTCGTTCACGCCCTCCAGTCGCTCGAGGACCTCGAACGCGCCCTCCTGGCACTCGATCGGGTACCACTCGGACACGCTGTCGTTCGGGCCGAACACGCACTCGCCGACTTCGGCGTGGTACGCCTCACCGTTGGGGTGCAGGTAGCTCAGGCAGATCACCAGGTTCGCGTCCGAGAAGGAGACGCTTGTGGTCATGTCGTCGACGGCGTCGCACGAGCCCAGATCGGTCGTGTCGTGGTAGACGTCGACGACCTCGAAGCTGCCGTCCTCGCAATTGGACGGCTCCAGGTCGGCGGTCGTCGCGTCCCCGTAGTCCCAGAAGCAGTCGCCGACCACCGCGTCCGCGATCGGATCCGTCTCGGTCTCAACGGGATCGGTCTCCTCGCCGCCCAGGCCGGAGTCGTCCCCCGTCTCCGTCGCCGCCGACGTCGCGTCGTCGCTCTGCGCGATCTCGGGTTCCTTGTCGTCGTCCCCGCCGAGGTTCGGGAGGAGCACGACCAGCGCGATGGCCACGACCGCCGCCACCGCGAGCACCGCGTACAGGACCGTGCGGTCGGGCTTCGGCCCCTGCGGCGGCAGCCCTCCCGGAGGCAGCACCGGCCCACCGGGCGGCAGCGGCGCATGACCCGGAGCCGCCGGCGAATACCCTTGCGGCGCCGACGGATACGACGCGGGAGGCGCGGGCGAATACGAGACCGTCGAAGGCTCCGAGAGCCCCGGCTGCGACGGCGCCCGCGCCAGAACGATGCCGGGGCCGAACATCACCACCGTCCGGTTGGGGCGCACCATGGTGTCCCACCCGTGGCGGCGGGCGAGCTCGGCGACCTCGGCGCGCTGTGCCCGCTCGATCGCGGCCACCGCGGGCGGCCACGGCGCGGCCAGCGGCTCGCCGATGCGCAGCACCAGCTCAGCGGCGCTGACGCGCTCCTCCGGCTGCCGCCGCATGCACGGCTCCACGAGATACCGCAGGGCCTCGGGCAGCCGCTCCAAGCCCGGATCGCCGTTCACGACCCGGTTCATGACCTCGTACAGCGCCTCGGCGTCGAACGGATTCGCGCCCGTGCTCGCCGTGATCACCGTGGTGCCCAAGGAGAACAGGTCCGACGCGGGGCCGATCGCCTGACGCGTCACCTGCTCCGGGGACATGAACGCCGGCGCGCCGATGAGCGCGCCCGTCTGCGTGATCGACGCCTCGCCCCCGGCCTCCTCGGTCACCCTGGCGATCCCGAAATCGATGAGGCGGATGCCGTCGTCCGTCAGGATCACATTGGAGGGCTTCAGATCCCGGTGCACCACCCCGAACGAGTGGATCTCCGCCAGCGCGGCGGCGAGACCATGCATGAGCCGCCGGGTCGAGGCCTCGTCCAAGGGGCCGTTGGCGTGCAGCGCCTCGGCCAGCGTCGGGCCGTGGAAGAACTCGGAGGCGAGCCAGGGCTCCGGGGCGTGCTCGTCGGACGCGAGCACCGCGGCGGTCCACTTGCTCGCGGCCACCTCCCGCGAGGTGATGACCTCGCGGCGGAACCGGTACCGGAACTGCGGGTCATGGAGCAGATGAGGGCGCATGACCTTGAGCGCCACCAGCTGTCCGTCCCCGGCGGCGGCCAGCAGGACGCGGCCCATGCCTCCCTCGCCGAGTTCGGCGAGGACCCGGTAGGGCCCGATCTCCCGCGGCTGGTCATCGCGGAGTGGCTTCATGGCGACGGCTCCTGAATTCGGCGGTTCCCAATGATGCGCAACGCTAGAACCCCCCGTCACAACTCTGTCATGACCGGCCGGAACCTATATCCCCAATTCGAGCCAGGTGGGAAGCCCTATCAAGGCCGACACCTCATCGCCTGCGGCTCACCCGAACCTGCGGAGCACCACGGTGAGCTCGTTCCGGTTGTGCCGCAACTGCCGGGCGAACTCGATGTCGTATTCGGCGCCGAGGATCGCGAACGCCTCGTCGACCTGCTCCAGCACATGATGCGTGCCCGTCTTGAGCGTCGTGACCGCGACGCCGAAGGGCTTGAGGAGGCGCGCGGAGTCGACCATGAGACGGCTGGAGCGGTCGGGGCTCATCTTCATGTCGTTCACGATGAGGTCGAACCGGTCGGTGCTGTCGCGCAGGAAGTTCCCGGCGGTGGTGCGCTCATGGCGGACCCCCGGGAGCGCGAGCACCCGCGGATCAAGATCGCCGGGGTCGACCGCCGTGGTCGCGTAACCCCGGGTGGCGAGGATCCGGGTCCACCCGCCGGGCGCGGCCCCGTAGTCGAGGGCGGTGCCCTTGGGCTCGATCCCCTCGTCGATCGGGTAGACCTTGAACAGCTCCTCGAGCTTGAACTCGGCCCGCGACACCTGCTCGGGCGTCTTCGAGAGCCGGACCTCCCCGCCGGGCCACGAAGAAAGGCTGTCAGCCGCGCGGTTGACGCCGACGATCGCGGTCTTGGGCGTGAAGCAGATGGAGACCACGAGCGGACTCCCCGTCCTGCCGACCTGGTACCCGCGGTCGGTGAGCACCTGGGCGGCCCGCTCCCAGGCGTCATGCTGGCTGAACTTGTACGCCGTCTTCCCGCTGAGCCAGATCTGCAGCGAGACCTCGGCCCCGCTCGCCATCTCCCTGATAGCCGAATCCACAAAATCAACCACTGACTCAAGCCCAGAAGCGGCATGGTCGTATTCGGCGACGACATTCGTCAAATGCCGAGGAAACACCAACGGCACCCGCAAGGCAAGCGCGGCGAGATCCCGAGCGGTCGAGCGCTCCGTCTCGACCAAGGCGCACTCTTCCCCGACTCGACGAACGTCAACGGCATCCTCAACATGCCGGAGCAGCTCCTCCTTGGCGACCGGCCAGGAGTCGGCGGCCATGGAGAGCAGGGTCTTGTGCGTTGCCATGCCGGTTCCCTCGGAGTTCAGCGGACGCCCGCCGCGTCTCGGGGGACATTCGCGACCAGTGTATTCATCACGGACGCCGGCTCCCCGCGATGCCCGCGAGTCGGCCGCCACCAGCAAAAAATCCCCGCCGCCGTCATGGCGGGCGAGGATGAGATGCGTGGTGGCCAGGGCCGGGATCGAACCGGCGACCTATCGCTTTTCAGGCGATCGCTCGTACCAACTGAGCTACCTGGCCAGGAGGTGCGTCGCGCGCACCGCCGTGAACACTGTACAGCACCGCCGGTCACCCGGCCCAAGCGGTATTGCCGCCAACCCGACGCCCGCCCCGGCACGCCCGCGCCGCCTTAATCCTCCCCGTTTCCCCTGCGTACACCTATCGATCCCAAGGGCCGCAACCCCTTCCGGAGCCGTGATCACCCCCGTCGGTGCACGCGGGTAGCGTAATGGGACCCGACCCCCGAGGAGGTTTCTGTGACCCGACTCGCTGCCACGCCACCCATGGGCTGGAATTCATGGGACGTGTTCGGAACCTCGGTGACCGAAGCCGAGACCCGCGCCAACGCCGCCTTCATCGCCGAGCACATGGCCGGCCACGGCTGGGAATACGTGGTCGTCGACATCCAGTGGTACGACCCCGCCGCCCGCGCCGGCGGCTACAACCTCGGCACCCGCCTCACCCTCGACGAGTACGGCCTACCCCAGCCCGCCCCGAACCGCTTCCCGTCGGCCGCCGACGGCGCCGGCTTCAAACCCCTCGCCGACTACATCCACTCCCTCGGCCTCAAATTCGGCGTCCACGTCCTTCGCGGCGTCCCCCGCCAGGCGGTCGCCGCCGACACCCCCATCAAAGGCAGCGAATACTCGGCCGCCCAGATCCCCGACCGCGAGCGGATCTCCACCTGGATCGACGACAACTGGGGCATCGACCACTCCCACCCCGGCGGCCAGGCCTACTACGACGCCCTGGTCCGCCAGTTCGCCGACTGGGGCGTCGACTACATCAAGGCCGACGACATGATCGCCCCCTACTGGGAGGACGAGGTCGAGGCCTTCTGGCACGCGGTCGACCGCGCCGACCGCGACATCGTGCTCAGCCTCTCCCCCGGAATGAGCCTCTCCACCAGCCACGCCCAGCACCTCCAGGAGCACTCCCACCTGTGGCGCATCTCCGCCGACCTCTGGGACCGCTGGCGCGACATCGACGCCCAATTCGACCGCCTCCGCGACTGGGCCCCCTACGCCGGCCCCGGCCACTGGCCCGATGCCGACATGCTCCCCCTGGGCCGCATGGGCCTCCGAGCCGAAGTCGGCGAACCCCGCCAAAGCCTCCTGACCCCCGACGAGCAGCGCACGCTGCTCACCCTCTGGTGCATCGCCCGCTCCCCCCTTATGGTCGGCGCCGACCTGCCCACCTCGAGCACTGAAACGATCGAACTGCTGACCAACCCCGAGGTTCTCGCAGCCCAACGCCACCCCGCCGGCGCCCGCGAAGTCTGGCGCGAAGACCGCCACCTCGCCTGGGCCTCAACCGACGGCGCCTTCGCCGCCGTCTTCAACCGGAGCACCGAAGCGGCCGAGCTGCAACTCCCGTGGGAAACCCTCGGCCTGTCCCAGCCGACGCAAGTGCGCGACTGCTGGAGCCGCTCCGACATCGTCCCCGGCGACCATCTCCGTGCGAAGCTCCAGCCGCACAGCGCGGCCCTGTTCCGCCTGTCCTGACCTGTCGGCGGCTCGTTCTCGATTCGTATTGGCGGGCGGCCGGGCTGGTGTGTCCGGCCGCCCGCTGGTGTTCCTCCACGTGGAGGTGTGCAGTCCGTGCGGGGACCGCGCGCGGGTGGCTTCCCGCGCGCGGTCTCGGTATGGCGACGTTCGCGAATCCCCTTGTCTCGCCGCCATCCCGCAGGGCCAGATGGCTTTTTTGTCTCAAGGCTGACACGTCGCGTAGTTGGGCGGCAACAGAAAGTTTCAGGCTGTGGATAACTTCCTGCGGGAGTGATGCAGCGCGCGCCGTCGCCTTGCGGGGCTTCGCGGTTGCGTGGCTGGTGGTGGTGTCAATGTGGGCGGTGCGGTGTTCGTGGCGCATGCATCAACGGTGTCACGCCTTGCTTCTGACCCGCAACCGTGAGTTTCCCTCTGTGGATAACTCTGTGGATCGTTGCGGCGCAGCAGGTCAGGAGGCCGTGGCTGCGTCGGGTTCGGTCATCCACTGGACCAGTTGGATGATCACGCCGTTCGGGTCCGCGGTCTGGAAGTAGCGCTCGCCCCACTCCTCGGTTTCGATCGGCGTGGTGATGGCGACGCCTTCGGCTTGGACGCGTTCGTATTCGGCGTCGATGTCGTCGACCACGAAGACCAGGAGGAGGCCGTCGGCGTGGCCCTTGGCGCTTTCGGGCTTGAAGGTGGCCAGGCCGGTCTTCAGGTAGATGACATTGAAGCCGGCGTCCGGGCGGGAGAGCGAGACGAAGCCTTCCGCGGCCATGTCCTCCGTGAAGCCGTAGTGGGCCTTGAGGAATTCGGCCGAGGCGGTCGGGTCGGCGACGTTGAGCGAGACGGCGGATGAGGTGATGCGCATGTGCGGCTCCTTTTCTTCGTACGGTGTATATTGTACAGAGTACGATGTACAGCGTACAAGTTTGTCGGCTAGAATTCTTCCGTGACTGCCGCCACTGAGACCCCGAAGCCGAACCTGCTCGAACTGCTCTGGAGGGCCGCCCCCGAATCCGGGCGCGGGCCGCGGAAGAAGCTGACCGTCGATGAGGTCGTCGCGGCCGCGATCAGGCTGGCCGATGCCGAAGGGCTGGAAGCGGTCACCGTGCGCCGCCTCGCCCAGGAGCTCGGGAAGGCCCCCATGACCCTCTACACCTATGTGCCGGGCAAGAGCGAGCTCGTAGCGCTGATGCTCGATGCACTCTTCGCGGGCATGGAGCGGGCACCGATAGCGGGATCGTGGCGGGAGCGGCTCACCGCCGTCGCGCAGGAGAACTACGCGCTCTACCGGGCCCACCCGTGGGCCTCGGCCGCCGCGCCGAGCCGGCCGCCGCTCGGGCCCGGGCAGTGCGCCAAATACGAGCACGAGCTGCAGGCCCTCGAAGGCCTGGGCCTCAGCGACGTCGAGATGGACGACGCGCTGGCGTACCTGCTCGCGTTCGTGCGCACCGCCGCGCAGGACGCCGCCCAAGCCGACGCCGAGCGCGCGGCCAGCGGTATGGACGACCAGGAGTGGTGGGAGGCCAACGGCCCCCTCCTCGCGAAGGTCCTCGACCCCGCGCGCTTCCCGGCCGCCGTCCGCGTCGGCCAGGCCGCCGGCGAGGTGCACGACGCCGCCTACAACGCCGAGCATGCCTTCGAGTTCGGGTTGGCCAGGACGCTTGACGGGCTCGCCGCACTCATCGAGCGTTAGGACGGACGCGAACGGCCCGGTCGCCGCAGCGGCCGGGCCGTTTTCCGTTCAGGCAGGCAGCTCAGACCTGGAGCGGCTCGTTCAGGCGGTCCGGCCTCCAGCGGCGGCGCGACGCCACCACCAGCGACGAGAGCGCCAGCGAGCCGACCAGATAGGCCGCCAGGACCAGGAGCGTCCGGACGACGTGCGAGGTCTCGCCGCCGCTGATCGTCACCCGCAGCGCGTCCACCACATAGCTCATCGGCAGCAGCGGATGCAGCACCTGGAAGAACTTCGGCGTCGTCTCCACCGGGTACAGGCCGCCCGCGCTCGTCAACTGCAGCATCAGCAGCACGACCAGCAGCAGGCTCCCCGCCGTGCCGAATGCGAGCTTGAACAGGTGCGCCATCGCCGTGAAGGTCAGGATGACGAGGATCGACAGGCCGACCGTGTCCAGCGCGTCCTTCGGATTGAGGCCCAGCCCGAGCTCCACCGCGAGGTAGAGGACGAGCGCCGACAGGGTGCCGAGGAACGCGCCCGGCAGCCAGCCGCCGATCGCGATCGGGACCGAGTGCAGCGGCCCGGCCAGCGCGCGGCTGTTCACGGTCCGGAGGACGAGGTAGCCCATGAGGCCGAAGACCCAGAGTGCGATGGCGATGAAGAAGGGTGCGAGGCCGCGGCCGTAAGTGTCGGCGGGGTGGAGGTTGGTTTCGGCGATGGTGACGGGGCTGCCGTAGGCCTCGGCGTTGTCGGCGTCGTCGGCGGGGTTGGTGCTGGGGACGGATTGGGCGGCGGTGGTGAGGGAGGTCTGGAGGGTGTCGGCGCCGGTTTTGAGTTGGGTGAGGCCGTCGGCGAGGTCGCCGGCGCCGTTTTGGGCGGTGGCGGCGGCGTCGGCGACTTGGTCGGCGCCGGTGGCGACGTCGGCGGCGCCGGTCTGGAGCTGGGTGAGGTCGTCGGAGGCTTGGTCGAGGGTGTCGGTGGTGGTGGATTGGACGGTGGTGTTGGCGTTCTGGATGTCGTCGTTGGCGGTGTCGGCGTCGTCGATGTAGGTCTGGAGTCGGGCGCAGGCGTCGGCGTCGGCGGTGTCGTCGGTGCAGAGGGTGGTGTAGACGGTGGTGAGGTCGTCGTTGGCGCGTTCGGCGAGGTCGGCGGCGGAGGCGGCGCCGGTTTGGATCTGGGTCCAGTTGTCGGCGAGGGTTTGGACGACGGGTTGGGCGACGCCGACGGCTTGGTCGACGCCGTCGCTGACTTGTTCGGCGCCGTCGGCGACTTGTTGTGCGCCGGTGGTGAGTTCGCTGAGGCCGTTTTCGAGGTCGGTGGCGCCGGTTTGGGCGGTGGCGATGCCGTCGGAGAGTTGGCCGGCGGCGTCGGCGGCTTGGGTGAGGCCTTGGTTGAGTTCGGTGAGGTCGCCGAAGATGGTGGTGGCGAAGGTGACGTAGACGGCGGTGTTGATCTGGTTGCGGAGTTCGGATTCGACGGTGGAGGCCATGATGCCGGCGACGTAGCCGTTGGCGTCGTTGAGGTCGAATTCGACGGTGGCTTGTTCGGGGTCGGTGCCGGAGAGGCTGGCGAGGCGGGTGGAGAAGTCGGCGGGGACGGTGATGACCATGTAGTAGTCGCCGTCGCGGAGGCCTTGGGCGGCTTGGGTGGCGGTGACGAACTGCCAGTCGAAGATGCGGTCTTCTTTGAGTTGGTCGACGAGTTGGTCGCCGCCGTTGATGGCGGTGGTCTGGCCGTTGGTGTCGACGGTGGCGCCTTGGTCTTCGTTGACGACGGCGACGGGCATGTGTTCGAGTTTGCCGTAGGGGTCCCAGGCGAACCAGAGGTAGAGGCCGCCGTAGACGAGGGGGATGAGGATGATGGCGATGAGGGCGGCGGTGCGGATGGGGTGGCCGCGGAAGCGTCGGAGTTCGGCGGCGGCGAGTTTGAACGGGCTCAACGGGTTGCTCCTTTTCGGTGGCCGCCGTTGCGGTCGTGGTGCGGGTGCGCGGTGGGTGCGGGTTGGGCGCGGAGGTCGACGATGGTGTCGGCGGGCGGGTCGGAGCGGGTGCAGGCGGCGATGACGAGTTGGCCGGCGTCGGCGACGGTGCGGAGGGCGTCGAAGACGCGTTCGGAGCCGGCTCGGTCGAGGCCGGTGTCGGCGTCGTCGACGGCGATGGCGGGGGTGCGGCTGGCGGCGGCGCAGGCGATGGCGAAGTGGATCTGGTCGATGCGGGGGAGGAAGCCGAAGGTGTCGCCGGTGTCGATGGTGAGGGCGAGGCGGTCGAGCCAGGCGTTGATGTTGGCGCGGGTGGCGGCGCCTTTGGAGACGGTGGTGGTCTCTTTGATGCAGGTGGCGACGGTGGCGTAGGGGTCGAAGCGGATGGGTGGTCCGGCTTGGGCGATGGTGAAGTGGCGGCGGATGTGGCGGGGTCGGGTCTGGCCGTCGACTTCGAGTGCGCCGCTTTGGAAGGGGAAGCGGCCGGTGAGGGCGAGGAGGAGTGAGGAGCGGCCGTCGCCGCCGTCGCCGCAGAGGGCGACGACTTGGCCGAGTCCGGCGGTGAGGGTGATGTCGGTGAAGACGGGGCCTTGGCGTCCGGCGGCGGTGAGGCTTTGGGCGTGGAGGAAGGGGGTGCCGTTGATGTGGGAGTGGACGACGGGGGCGCCTATGACGGCGGTTTCGGTTGTGGCGGTGGCGGGTTGGAGGCGGGTGGCGTCGTCGGCGGTGGCTGTGGGTTCGGCGGCGGGTTCGGTGGTGTCGTCGTCGGGGTGGGGTGGTTCGGTGTGGGCCGGGGCGGGTGGTGTCGCTGCGGTGGTCTCGGGCGTGGGGTCGGGGTTCGGCGCCGGTTGGGTTTCGGCGGCGGTCTCGGGTGCGCCGGGGCGGGTTTCGCCGCCGGGTGTGCGGGGTGCCGGGCCGTCGTTCGGCTCCCTCTGGTCGCTCCTGTCGCTCATGGTCACTATCCTCACAGGCGGGTGCGCCCGGTTTCGGGCGATTTCGCGGGTTGTTGACCCAAAGAATGTTACTCATGAGTAACTTATGTGCGGAGGCAGGCGGTCGTGCTGTGACCGGCGCGTCCCGCCCGCGGCCCTTACAGTTGAGGCATGTCGGAAACGCAAGCAGCGAAACCAGCGGCCCCCCGCCGCGACCACCCGCGCACTCACCACGGCGACACCGTGAACGACCCGTACGCCTGGCTCAAGGATCCCGAGGATCCGGCCACCGTCGACTACCTCAAGGCCGAGAACGTCTACACCGAATCGCGCACCGAGCACCTCGCGGCGCTGCGCAAGAGCATCTTCGGCGAGATCAAGTCCCGCACCCAGGAGACCGACCTCTCGGTCCCGGTCCGCAAGCGCGGCTGGTGGTACTACGGCCGCACCGAGGAGGGCAAGCAGTACGGCATCCAGTGCCGCCTCAAGGCCGACGGCGACACGCCGCCCGAGATCGAGGCCGGGACGGCCATCGAGGGCGAGGAGATCCTCGTCGACGGCAACGAGCTCGCCGAGGGCCACGACTTCTTCTCCCTGGGCACCTGCGACGTCTCCCCCGACGGGAACCTCCTGGCGTACGCCGTGAACTACTCGGGCGACGAGCGGTTCACCTTGCGGTTCAAGGACCTGCGCACCGGCGAGGACTTCCCCGACGACATCCCGAACGTGTTCTACGGCGGCTCCTGGTCGCTCGACGGCTCCGTCTTCTTCTACACCAAAGTGGACGACGCATGGCGGCCGTACCAGGTGTGGCGGCACGTCCTCGGCGAGCACGAAGACAAGGACGTGCTCGTCCACCAGGAGGACGACGAGCGGTTCTGGACCGGCATCGACCTGACCCGCTCCGAGCGGTACCTCTTCATCGTCTCCGGCTCCAAGATCACCACCGAGGTCCGCTACCTCGACGCGGCCGACCCGACCGGCGAGTTCCAGGTGTTCGGCAACGGCCGCGTCCAGGGCGTCGAGCTCTCCGTCGACCACCAGGGCGACCGGTTCTGGGTGCTCCACAACAAGGACGCCGAGAACTTCACGCTCGGCTGGACTCCCGTCGACGACACCACCCAGTTCAACGAGGTCATCGCCCACGACGAGGCGGTGCGGCTCGAATCCGCCGACGCGTTCGCCGACCACGTCGTGGTCTCCATGCGCCGCGCCGGGCTCTCGCAGGTGGCCATCCTCGGCGGCGACGGGCAGTTGACCGAGATCGCGTTCGACGAGCCGATCTACGCGGTCGGGCTCGGCGAGAACCCCGACTACGAGTCGCGGCAGATCCGCCTCGGCTACACGTCCCTCGTCACGCCCTCCTCGGTGTACGACTACGACATCGACGCCGCCGAACTGCACCTGCGCAAGCAGACCCCGGTCCTCGGCGACTTCGACCCCGCCGACTACGTGCAGTACCGCGAATGGGCGACCGCCGCCGACGGCACCAAGGTCCCGATCTCGATCGTCGCCAAGCAGGGCGTCACCGCCGACGGCACCGCGCCGTGCCTGCTGTACGGGTACGGCTCCTACGAGCACTCCATCGACCCGTACTTCTCCATCGCGCGGCTGAGCCTGCTCGACCGCGGCGTCGTCTTCGCCATCGCCCACATCCGCGGCGGCGGCGAGATGGGCCGCCAGTGGTACGAGCAGGGCAAGCTCCTCCACAAGCGGAACACCTTCACCGATTTCGTGGACTGCGCCGAGCACCTGGTCGACGTCGGCTGGGCCGCCCCCGACCGGATCGTCGCCCGCGGCGGCTCCGCCGGCGGCCTCCTCATGGGCGCCGTCGCCAACCTCGCCCCGCAGCGGTTCGCCGGCATCCTCGCCGACGTCCCGTTCGTCGACGCGCTCAACACCATCCTCGACCCGACGATGCCGCTCACCGTCATCGAATGGGAGGAGTGGGGCAACCCGCTCGAGTCGGCGGAAGTGTACGAGTACATGAAGTCGTACTCGCCGTACGAGAACGTCACCGGCGTCCGCTACCCGTCGATCCTGGCCGTCACCAGCCTCAACGACACCCGGGTCGGCTTCCACGAGCCCGCGAAGTGGATCGCGAAGCTCCGCCACGAGAGCCCCGACTCCGACGTCCTCCTGAAGACCGAGATGGAAGCCGGGCACGGCGGCCGCTCCGGCCGGTACGACGCCTGGGAGGAAGAGGCGTTCAACCTCGCCTGGGTGCTTGACAAGCTGGGCGCAGCCCAGATTGCCTGAGGCAGAGTAGCTGGGCGCAGCCCAGATTGCCTGAGGCAGAGTAGCTGGGCGCAGCCCAGATTGCCTGAGGCAGAGCAACTGGGCCAAGCCCAGATTGCCTGAGGCAGCGCAGCTCGCGCAGGCGTAGGCGAGCGCGCGTGAGCGTGCAGCGGTGAGGCCCGGTCCCGATGTTCGGGGCCGGGCCTCTCGGCTATTCGGGGCGCTCGTCCTCCTCCGCCGGGACCTCGCGCCGCTGCTCGGCCGCGTCGGCCGGATCGACCTCGTCGGGAACCGCCCCCTGGGGCTCCTCGACCGCCGCCTCCGGATCGTCCTCGGCCGGAGGCTCGGCCGAATCCGCCAGGTCGAACTCGGACAACTCGTCGGACTCGCCCGCCCATTCCTGGTGATAGTTCATATAACCCACGGTAGACGCGCGGTCCCCCGCCCGACCAGTGAACCACCAGGTAGTCTCAGTTATGCCGTCACACGGCTGTGGGCAATACTTCATCTCGACGCAATAGTTCGAGGCCATCAGACAGCGGCGTCTGAGCACCGCCCCCGGTCGGGGAGCCATCAACGACTTGTCTAAGGAGCAGGCAGCATGCCTATCGCAACACCCGAGGAATACAACGAGATGCTCGACCGGGCGAAGGCTGGCTCCTTCGCCTACCCGGCCATCAACGTCACCTCGACCCAGACGCTCAACGCCGCCCTGGCCGCGTTCGCCGAAGCCGAGTCCGACGGCATCGTCCAGGTCTCCACCGGCGGCGCCGAATACCTGTCCGGCCCCACCATCAAGGACAAGGTCACCGGCGCCGTCGCGCTCGCCGCGGCCGCCCACGAGATCGCCAAGAACTACCCGGTCAAGGTCGCCCTCCACACCGACCACTGCCCGAAGAACCACCTCGACTCGTTCGTGCGCCCCCTCCTCGCCGTCAGCGAAGAGCGCGTCGCCCGCGGCGAGCTCCCCCTCTTCCAGTCCCACATGTGGGACGGCTCCGCCGTGCCCATGGCCGAGAACCTGGAGATCGCCCAGGAGCTCCTGGCCCGCACCGCCAAGGCCAACATCATCCTCGAGATCGAGATCGGCGTCGTCGGCGGCGAAGAGGACGGCGTCGAAGCCGAGATCAACGAGAAGCTCTACACGACCGTCGAAGACGGCCTCGCCACCGTCGAAGCGCTCGGCGCCGGCGAGAAGGGCCGCTACATGACTGCCCTGACCTTCGGCAACGTCCACGGCGTCTACAAGCCCGGCAACGTGCACCTGCGCCCCGAGATCCTCAAGGAGATCCAGGACGCCGTCGGCGCCAAGGTCGGCAAGGACAAGCCGTTCGACCTCGTCTTCCACGGCGGCTCCGGCTCCACCGCGCAGGAGATCTCCGACGCGGTCGACCACGGCGTCATCAAGATGAACATCGACACCGACGCCCAGTACGCCTTCACGCGTCCCGTCGTCGACCACATCTTCAAGAACTACGACGGCGTCCTCAAGGTCGAAGGCGAAGTCGGCAACAAGAAGGCCTACGACCCGCGCGCCTACGGCAAGCTCGCCGAAGCCGGCATGGCCGCCCGCATCGTCGAAGCCTGCCAGCAGCTCCGCTCCGCAGGGAACAAGATCAAGTAACGCCGCAAGCGAAACGAGGGGCCCGGGCACGAACGCCCGGGCCCCTCGTCGTGCAGCGGTCCCGGCCGCACGCGGCCGGGTCCGCTCAGATCCTCAGAAATCCCACGGGTTCAGCAAGGTGACTCCGGTGTTCTCGAAGTCCTTGGTGTTCCGGGTCGCGAGGAGGGCCCCGCGGGACAGGCAGATCGCTGCGATCATCGCGTCCTCGGTCTCGATCGGCCGCCCCGCCCTCTCGCGGGCGGCGGCCAGCCTGCCGTACTCGTCCGCGGCGGCCAGGTCGAACTCCTCGACCCGGCCACCGAAGAACTCGGTGACGAGCTGGTCCACGGCCTGCTCGAGTTCCACGCGCCGACGACCCTGCGGCAGGCGCGCGGTCCCGTACCGCATCTCGGCGACCGTGACCGAAGTCGTGGCGACCTCGCTCCGCGGGGTCGCGTCGAACCAGCGCCGCAGCGCGGCATCGGGATTCGAGCGGAAACGCTCGGACAGGACGTTCGTGTCGAGGATGATCATCCGAAGTCCGCCCCACGGGCCGGCACACCGGTCCTCGGCGGGATCTCGAGCTCGTCGAAGCCGCCACGGTCGTCGACATGCTCGCGGAACCAGGCGCCCGCGGAGTCGTCGCCCTTCAGCGCCACGCGCTGCGCCTCAGCGAGGATCTCGCGCGCCTCGGCCTCCATGGACCGGTCGTGCTGCACCGCGCGGATCTTGAGCCACTTGTACAGCTCAGGGTCGATGCCGCGGATGGACATCGCTTTCGTCTCTGCCATCAAAACCACCACCTGTTTCTAAAAATGCTAGCACCGAATCTCGTGGAAGACCCACCGAAGATTCGTCTTGTTCCTTCACGCTCGTCCGGGGCGCGGAGAAGGGCCCGGACGCGATTGCGTCCGGGCCCTTCGATGTCCTTGCTACTTCTTGAACCAGACCGTCGAGCCCGCCGGGAGGGCGCCGTCCACGAGCGGGGCGCTCGCGAGGAGGACCTCGGTGCCGTAGGAGGCGACCGGGACCGGGGCGTCGGAGAAGTTGACGACGCAGGTCAGGGCGCCGTTGTCGAACGCGAAGGCGTCGTCGCCGGGGTCGGCGAGCCAGGTCAGGCCCGTGACGCCGCCGCGCAAGTTCTTGCGGAGGTTGATCGCCGCGCGGTAGAACTCGAGCGTCGAACCGGCGACGCCGTCCTCGGCCTCGACCGAGAGCGCCGACCACTCGGCGGGCTGGGGCAGCCACGAGCCGCCCGAGCCGAACCCGAGCGAAGCGCCCTCGCGGGTCCACGGCAGCGGGACGCGGCAGCCGTCGCGGCCGATCTGCTCGCCGTTCGTGCGGAAGAACGTCGGGTCCTCGCGGACCTCCGCGGGCAGGTCGAGGACCTCGTTCAGGCCCAGCTCCTCGCCCTGGTAGACGTACACCACGCCCGGCAGCGACAGGAGCAGCTGGGTCGCGGCCTTCGCGCGGGCCAGGCCCTCCGCGCCGCCGCCGTAGCGGGTGACGTGGCGCTGCACGTCGTGGTTCGACAGCACCCACGTGCACGGCGCGCCCACGCCGGCGTTGTTCGCGATCTCCGCGTCGATCGCCTTGCGGAAGTCCGCGGCCTTGAACGGGGCCAGGACCAGGTCGAAGTTGAACGCCTGGTGCAGCTCGTCGGGCCGCAGGTAGAGGGCGCGGCGCTCGGCCGAGTCCGTCCACGCCTCCGCCACGAAGATCCGGTCGCCCTCGTACTCCTCGATGATGGGCCGCCAGGTGCGGTAGATGTCGTGCACGCCGTCCTGGTCGAAGAACGGCGCGAGCGTCGTCCCGATCATCTCGATCGTCCCGTCGCCGCCCGTGTCGGGCAGGCCCTCGGCCTTCACCATGCCGTGCGCGACGTCGATGCGGAAGCCGTCCACGCCCCGGTCGAGCCAGAACCGCAGGATCGACTGGAACTCCGCGTGGACCTCCGGGTTCTCCCAGTTCAAGTCCGGCTGGGTCGAGTCGAACAGGTGCAGGTACCACTGCTTCCCGTCCTCGGTCTTCGTCCACGCCGGGCCGCCGAAGATCGACTGCCAGTTGTTCGGCGGCGTGTCCGGGCGCCCGGGGTCGACGTCGCGGAACCAGTACCGGGCCCGCTCCGGCGAGCCCGGGCCCGCGGCGAGGGCCGCCTTGAACCACTCGTGCTCGGACGAGGTGTGGTTGGGGACGAGGTCCGCGATGAGGCGGATGCCGTGCTCGTGCGCGGTGGCGAGCATCCGGTCGAAGTCGTCGAGATCGCCGAAGCGCGGATCGATCATTCGGTAGTCCGACACGTCGTAGCCCGCGTCGTTCTGGGGGGACGCGAAGAACGGCGACAGCCAGATGGCGTCCACACCGAGCTCGGCGAGGTAGGGGATGCGGGAGCGGATGCCCTCGAGGTCGCCCATGCCGTCGCCGTTCGCGTCGGCGAAGGAGCGCGGGTAGACCTGGTAGATCACCGCGTCGCGCCACCAGTGTTCACTCATGGGGGCAAGCCTTTCAGTCGTTTGCAGGCGCCGCACCGGTGGAACCGCGTACGACGAGCTCAGGTCGGAACAGGTATTCCGAGGACGGGGTGGGCTGCCCGGCGATCTCGTCGAGCAGGGCCCGGGCGGCAGCGGTCGCGATGTCGCGCACCGGCTGCCGGACGGTCGTGAGCGGGGGGTTGGTGTGCGCGATGAGCGGCGAGTCGTCGTAGCCGACCACCGAGAAGTCCTGCGGGACGTTGAGGCCGCGCTCCTCGGCGGCCCGGATCGCGCCCAGCGCCATCATGTCCGAGCCGCAGACGACCGCGGTGGCGCCGCGGTCGATGAGGCGGGACGCGGCGGCGTGGCCGCCCTGCTCGCCGAAGAGGGTGAGCTCGATGAGCTCGGGGCCGACGTGCTGCATCGCGGCGCGGTAGCCGGAGATCTTGCGGCGCACCGGCCAGTACCGGTCGGGGCCCGAGACGAGGCCGATGCGCTGGTGGCCGAGCCCGGCGAGGTGCTCGACGGCGATGCGGGCGGCCACGTTGTCGTCGCAGGAGAAGGAAGCCGCTTCGACCCCCTCGGGGTGACCGGTAACGAAGGCCACCGGGAGGCGCTTGTCCTTGAGCTCCTGGTAGCGCTCGGTGCTCGCGGTCGTGTCCGCGTGCAGGCCCGACACGAAGATGATGCCGGCGACGGCCCGCTCGCGGAGCATCTCGACGAACTCGTCCTCGGAGACGCCGCCGGGGGTCTGCGTGCACAGGACCGGGGTGTAGCCCGATCCGGCGAGCACATTGGAGATCGTCTGCGCGTAGAGCGGGAAGATCGGGTTCTCCAGTTCGGGCACGACCAGGCCGATGAGGCCGATGGCGTGCTTGCGCAAGGCCGGGGGGCGTTCGTATCCGAGCACGTCGAGGGCAGTGAGGACGGACTGTCGGGTCTGCTGACCGACCCCGGGTTTGTCGTTGAGGACCCGGGACACCGTTGCCTCACTGACCCCGGCCTGCCGGGCGATGTCAGAGAGTCGAAGCCGCATGATGACAGCGTAGCCTATCTGAAATTTGACAACAGTTTGGTTGCAAGGGTTTCCTGTTTCTGAAACATCTTGCTAATGTTCGAGGAAGTTCGGGGCGCGAGCCCCCGGTCACCGGCCCCCGCCCCGGGGCCCCTCAACGAGGAGAGAACAGACATGCGCAGAAGGACCCTGGGAATCACCGCCGTCTCCGCCGCCGCCCTCGGCGCGGCAGCGGCCTGCGGTTCGGACGACGGCGACTCGGCGGGCGGCGAGACCCCCGAGTTCTCCGGCGAGCTCGTGATCTGGGCCGACGAGACCCGCACCCCGGTCCTCAAGGAGTTCGTCAAGAACTTCGAGCAGGAAGTCGGCGTCAAGGTCACCGTCGAAGAGCACGTGGAGACCCTCCGCGAGGACTACCTCACCGCCACCGAGCAGGGCCAGGGCCCCGACATCGTCGTGGGCGCGCACGACTGGGCCGGCCAGTACGCCGGCGCCGGCGCCGTCGCCCCCGTCACCCTCACCGCCGACCAGCAGGCCGCGCTCAACGAGACCGCGATCAAGGCCTTCACCGTCGACGGCAACGTCTACGGCGTCCCCTACGCGCTCGAGAACCTCGGCCTCATCCGCAACACCGACCTCGCCCCCGAGGCCCCCGCCACCTTCGAAGACCTCGTCGCCGCCGGCCAGGCCGCGGGCACCGACGAAGTCCTCATGATGGAGGTCAGCGTCAACGGCAACGCCTACAACGCCTACCCGCTGTTCTCCTCCATGGGCGGCTACCTCTTCAAGGACGACGGCACCGGCACCCTCGACCCCACCGACGTCGGCGTCGACTCCCCCGGCGGCATCGCCGCGTTCGAGAAGTTCGCCGAACTCGGCGCCGCGGGCGTCCTCAAGACCACCTACGACGCCACCAACTGCACGCCGTTCTTCGTCGAAGGCAAGACCGCGTTCCTCATCTCCGGCCCGTGGGCCCTCACCGACGTACAGGGCGCCGGCCTCAACTACGAGGTCACCGCCATCCCCGGCTTCGAAGGCCAGGGCCCCGCCGCGCCGTTCCTCGGCGTCCAGGGCTTCTACGTCTCCTCCAAGGCCAAGAACGCCGTCTTCGCACAGGAATTCGTCTCCAACTACGTGCTCACCGAGGACCTGCAGCTCAAGCTCGCCGAAGCCGGCGGCCGCCAGCCCGCGCTCACCGACGCCGCCGAGGCCTACACCACCGACAACGCCGACGCCCAGGGCTTCGCCGCCGCCGGCGAGAACGCCGTCCCCATGCCGAACATCTCCGCGATGGACTCCGTCTGGGAGCCCTTCGGCCGCGCCCAGGCCGACGCCATCGACGGCGCCTCCTCCGGCGCCGACGCCGCCAAGACCGCCGCGCAGACCATCCGCGACGCCGTCGGCGCCTAACCGACCCGGCACACCTCCCACGAGCGAAGGATCGAACGCACGGTGCTCGAACAACGTTCCCGGACGGCCGGCTCCGCCACCGCCGCGGGCCTGATCATCAAGATCGCGGTACTCGCGGTGGTCGCCGCGCTGGCCGTCTGGGCGGCGTTGCCGCTCATCGCCGCCGAGGCCTGGTGGGGCCTCGCGCTGGAGGCCGCCGTCGTGGCCGTCCTCTACTACGTCTACCTCCAGCGCCGGGCCATCCAGCTCAAATACCTGGTGCCCGGCACGCTCCTGCTCATCGCCTTCCAGATCCTCCCGGTCATCCTCACCATCGGCACCTCCTTCTCCAACTACGGCGACGGGCACCGGGTCGACAAGGAGCAGGCCGTCGAGGCGATCATCGCCGCGGGCGTCCAGCAGACCCCCGGCGGCGCCACCTACCTCTTCGCCGTCGGCGAATCCTCCACCGGCGAACTCACCCTCCTCCTCACCGACCAGCGGGACGGGTCCACCTGGGCCGGCACCGAAGCGGGCCTCACCGAGCTCGACGACGCCACCGTCGACGCCTCCGGGCGCGTCACCGCCGCCCCCGGCTACACCGTGTGGGACCTCGCCGAACTCAACGAGCGCCAGGCCGAACTCGCCGAACTCGCCGTCCCCACCGGCGACGACTCCGGCATCAAAGTCCAAGGCCTGTCCGCGTTCGAAGGCACCTCCACCCGCTCCTACGACGAAGCCTGCGACTGCATCGCCGACGCCGCCACCGGCACCGTCTGGTACGCCGACAACGAGGAAGGCTCCTTCCTCACCGAGGACGGCGAACCCGCCCTCGTCGGCTGGCGCGTCGACATCGGCGCCGACAACTACCTCGACGTCCTCACCGACCCCGACATCCGCGGCCCGTTCCTCGGCATCTTCACCTGGAACATCCTCTTCGCCGCCGGATCGGTCCTGCTCACCTTCGCGATCGGCCTCGGCACCGCCATGGCCCTCAACAAGCCCAGCATGAGGGGCACGAAGGTGTACCGGACGCTGATGATCCTCCCGTACGCCATGCCGTCCTTCGCCATGCTGCTGGTCTGGGCCCAGATGTTCAACCGCGACTTCGGGCTCGTCAACGACCTGTTCAACCTCAGCGTCAACTGGTACGGCGGCACCTGGTCGGCCCGCGCCATGGTCCTCATCGCCAACACCTGGCTCGGCTGGCCCTACATGTTCCTCATCTGCCTCGGCGCGCTCCAGGCCCTGCCCTCGGACTCGCTCGAAGCCGCGAGAATCGACGGCGCGACAGGTGTGACGGCCTTCCGCAAGATCACCCTGCCGCTGCTGCTCATCGCCCTCACGCCGCTGCTGATCTCCTCGTTCGCGTTCAACTTCAACAACTTCAACGCGATCGAACTGCTCTCCGGCGGCAGCCCCTTCCGCGCCGGCGACGCCGTCGGCGGCACCGACCTCCTCATTACGTACGCGTTCCGCCAGGCCTTCGGCGCCACCACCGCCGACTACGGCTTCGCCAGCGCCATCAGCGTGTTCATCTTCCTCATCGTCGCCACCATGTCGGCGGTCATGTTCCGCTTCACCCGCAACCAGGAGGACGTGTACTCATGACGGTGTCCCAAGTGCGTGAAAAGCCCGAGGTGAAGGGCGCGTCCCCGTTGCCGCGCAGGGGAAAGAGCCCGTTCGTGAAGTGGGTGGGCGAGTTCGGGTGGCGCCACCTGGTGGCGGTCGCGGTGCTCGTGTTCGGGCTCGTGCCGATCGTGTACGTGGTCTCGGCGGCGTTCAACCCGAACGGGACGCTCTCCTCGACGAGCCTGCTGCCGACGTCGTTCGGGTTCGGGAACTTCGAGAAGCTGTTCACCGACCCGAACGTGCCGTTCGGGCGGTGGTTCCTCAACTCGCTGGTGATCGCGGTCCCGGCGGCGTTCATCTCGATCTTCATCTCGTCGCTGGCGGCGTACGCGTTCAGCCGGTTCCGGTTCCGGGGGCGGCGGCCGATGCTGCTGTTCTTGCTGCTGATCCAGATGTTCCCGGCGTTCCTCTCCGTGGTGGCGCTGTATCTGATCTTCGGGTCGATCGGCGAGTTCTATCCGGTGGCGGGCCTGAACACGAAGCTGGGGCTCATGCTGGTGTACATGGGTGGGGCGCTGGGTGTCTCGACGTGGCTGATGAAGGGGTTCTTCGACACGATTCCGAAGGAGCTCGACGAGGCCGCGACGATCGACGGGGCGACGCACGCGCAGATCTTCTTCGGCATGATCCTGCCGCTGGCGGCGCCGATCATCGCGATCTCGGGGATCCTGGCGTTCGTGGGGACGATGAACGACTTCATCCTGGCGTCGCTGTTCCTCACGGACCGGCCGGAGATGACACTCGCGGTGGGGTTGAAGACGCTCACGGCGGACAACTCTCCCGCGTCCTACTTCGGGATCTTCGCTGCGGGCACGCTGCTCACGTCGGTGCTGACGGTGGCGGTGTTCATGAGCCTGCAGCGGTACATCGTGTCCGGTCTGACCGGCGGGGCAGTGAAGGGTTAAGACGCAAGACCACTGCTCGACACGAGAAATCCTGTCCCCCAGGGCAGGTGCACAAAGGGCCCGGATCAGGGGGAGCCTCCCTCCCCTCGATCCGGGCCTTTTGGCGTGGCGTCTAGACGCTTTTGCACGGGGGTGTGTCGCTGACTGGGAAAGGTCGGACGCGTGTGTCAATGTGAAAGAACCGCCCAGTGGGCGGTTCTCAGCACAACTGAATACGGACCGGTGGGTCGCCAACAAGATTGGTAGTCACGGAGGCGACCCACCTTCCCAACCAAGGAAGGAAGCCCTCCTATGGTCTCTGTCAGCGTACGCCGAAATCCGGGTGAGCCGGTAGGTAGAAACGCGCGGGCCTCGTATCCGCATCCGGAGAACCCCGGCCTGCTCGAGCAGGTGGACGGGTTCTACGACTGGGCGGGCCGTCGCCTGTTCCTCGCCGACGGGTCACCCGATCCGATGACGCCGGGCGCGTACCGGTACCAGACTCGCCCTGACCTGTGCGACCTGATCGCGCATGCCTCCGACCCGGCCTCGCCGCACTACGAGCCGCCGCACCTGCGGCACCGGCCCGGCGACACGTGGGAGATCGGCGGCAAGCCCCACGACCCGGGCGACCCCGGCCCCTTCGGTTCCGACGGTTGGCGACCGGACCCCCGTACCGGCCGCCACCGCCGCGACGAACTCCCCGACCCCATCCCGCCGTGGGAGCAAGGACCGGCCGCCCGAGAGGCGGAGCCCGCGCCGAGTCCCGAACGCACGCAGGAGGAGGCACCGCTCGTCGAACCTGGTCGGCCGCCGGCGCGCCTCGTCGAGTCCGGGAGTCGCAGCGCCGACCGGGGCGGCTCCGACCGGCCGCCGCCGGGGGGCAGGCGGGGCCGCCCGGTTCCCTCCGACTCTGACGATCCCGAACCGTCCGAGGAGGATTCGCCGCGTTCGCGGTTCTGGTCCGACGACGAGCGCCCGGGGGGCAGGGCTCGCTCCCGCAACTCCGTCGACCCCGGCTGGATCAGCGGCTCCTGCGACACTCCGGTCGATGACGACTCCGAATCCGAAGACCCGCCGCCGCACCGGTTCTCGAAACTCCGCGAAGACGCGTGGGACCGGTTCATGATCAAGTCCGCCCCGCTCGCCGCAGCCCATTGGTCCGACCGCCGCACCCTGGGAGACCAGCACCGCTGGCTGGCCGCTGTGCTGCTGCGAGCATTCCTCTGGCTGGCCGCAGTGTTCAAGGGCCGCAGCGCAAGCGCGCCGGCGTGCCCGGCCGGACCGGCGCTGCCGCGCCAGGCTGGGCAGCGATCGAACGGCCAAACGCCCCCGCGCGGGCCGGTTCCGGCCGGTGCGCCGCAGCCCGATGCCTTCCCGGGCGGGCCGGTGCCTGATGCGGGGGGTGAGTGCGTGCCGGACCCGTTCGCGCAGCTCGCCGCCGCCGTCAACGGCGCCCGGGCAGGTCGTGCCGCGATCGCCGCTCGGAAGCAGGCCAGTCGCGGCGATCTCGCCGCTGAGATCCGTTCGGCCGCAAAGCACTGGCGCGCCGAAGTCCGCCAGAGCCGGTCTAAGCCCTCCCCGGTCCCCTACATGGCCCGTTGGGAGCGGGCGTTCGATGCGCACCGCGCGTTCGGGGAGGTGGCGGTCGGATGAACCGGGTCCAGTTCAGGGCCACCGCCTGGGTCGATAGCCGCCTGCTGCGGTTCGAGCCCGTGCTCAGGCAGCCGCGCCTGCGCGTGATCATCACCGGAGCCGAGCCCGAAGCCCTCGGCTCGGTCATCCGGCTCGACACCGCCCGACCCGGCCTGCGCGTCTCGGCCCCGCTCCAACTCGAGTGGACCGATTCGCACCGTGAAGCAATCATCGGCCACGCCCAACGCACCTGGGCCGAGATCACCCGCGAATGCGACGGCTGACCTCCCGCTAGGTCCATCAACCCAACCCGTCTGCGGCTGGGACCGTAATTCGATCTGCAGCGATCCGATCACGGTCCCGGCCGCGACGATTGAGAGCGTCTGATGTCGTCTTGTCGTGGTGGTGCGTTGGCGGCCTTTCGGTCTCGGATGACTTGCACTTCAACCAGTCAGCGACCACGGGGACCTTTCCGATTCCGGACGGACTTCGGCGCTCTCTGGCGGCACTGGGTCGCGGATCAATCCGGCATCGACAACCAGGCGAGATCAGGGTCCGGGTCGGCCTGCGGCTGCCCGGCCCGAATGAGGTTGAGGTTCAAGCTCGCAGCGACGACAGGGTGAGTGCGAACGTGGGCTGATGTGCGGCCCCCCGGCCCATTTCGGTCAGGGTTCAAGCGGGCGGCGACAACGAGGTCCCATTGCCTTTGGGCGCGACCTCGGCTGCCCGCCTGGAATGGGTTGCGGTTCAGGCGGGCAGCGACGGGAGGGTGTGAGGCGGGCTCGGTTTCCGGCTTTGGGCAT
>NZ_JAGFNP010000015.1 GCF_017592475.1 Glycomyces niveus
TGGTTTGTTTGGTGGTGAGAGCGGAAGTGACACACCCGGTCCCATTCCGAACCCGGTCGTTACGGCTTCCAGCGCCGATGGTACTGCACTCGAGAGGGTGTGGGAGAGCAGGACACCGCCAAACATTTATTCTAGAGGGAAGGCCCCCACCATCCGGTGGGGGCCTTTTCGTATGCCTGGAACTGTTTCAACGCAGAAAAGAAGGGCCGCAACCCACTGGGTTGCGGCCCTTTCTTGTTTTCGCTTAGACGTATGGGCCTTCGAGGTGTTCGCCGGCGTGCTGGCGGTACCAGAGGCCTCGGTAGCAGCGCCACGGTTGCGGGCGGAGCTGGGTCGGGGCGAAGATCTGCTCGAGGAGGCGCCGGGCTTCGAGGAAGAAATCGAGGCGTTCGTCGGGCGCGGCCACGTGCTGCGAGTCGTCCACGGGAGTTTCGGCCGGGAGGATGGTGAGCGAGGGCCACATCGTGGTCTGCTCGGCGAGCGGCAGGAGCCAGGCGCGCATCTCGTCGAGCGGTTCGCTGCCGACGGTGTACGTGAAGGAGGTTCGGTGGCCGGCTTCGCGGGCCGCGGCGAGGATCTCGGAGAGCCGTTCCGACTGGTGGCTCGTGGCCGGGACCAGAGGGTCGGCTGCTGCGGCGTCCTCGGGGACGCTCGGCTCGGCTTCGGCGGCGGGGCTGTCGTCCTCGAAGGTCTCGGTGGTGAGGAAGAGCAGGACCGGGCCGACCTTCGCCGCCAGTTCCGCGAAGGCGGTCTGGCTGTGGAGGGCCGGGGTGAGGACGCCGAGCGTCGTGGTCTCGGGGAGGCCTTCGGCGGTCATCGCTTCGCGGACCGCGACGAGGTGCTCGACCACGAGGGCTTCGTCGTGGACGCCGCCGGCGGAGAGCGTGACCTCGTCGAAGAGGTGTGGCTCGCCGTCGTCGGCGAGGTCGGAGGCCAAGGCCTGCAACAGGTCGCGGTAGCACTTCACCAGTTCGGGTGATTCCGCGTCGGTCTGCAGAAGGAGGGTCGCGGCGGTGCCGTCGGCGCGCAGGTAGCCGCGGACCTCTTCGCCGGGTTCGGCTTCGATGATCTCGGCGACCGGGGTGCCGTCGACGCAGAGCTCGCTCAGGCCGTGCTGCGGCGACGAAGGGTCGACGTGGGCGCGGAGGCTGAACGGCGATGTGGCGCGGTCGGCGGGCAGGACCAGCATGAACTCTTCGTCTTCGGAGTTCAGCCGGAGGCGCATGCCCTCGGTGTTGTTGCCGCGCAACCCGTACAGGTTCAACGCGATCAGCAGGAGTTCGCTCCACTCGAGGTCGTGCCGGACCGCGAGGCGCCGCCAGCGGTGCACCGTCGACGAGATCGGCCCGGCTGAGTCAGCTGGCTGTGTCGGCTCTTCCATGACCAGTTCCGATCTTTCCTCTCGTCCCCACCGCAGTCACTCCACGGTACAAGACTTTGCCGTACAGGTGGACGCGGTCCACCTCTATGCTAAGGGCGTCGGGAGACAAAAGCACCTGTCGTGAGCACCGGCACGCGGTTCGAGTCCTGTGGAAGTGCCCCCGAGCGATCTGGAGTCGGTATGAGCGATGCCGTCGAACCCGCTGAGGTCCCGTCGCAGCGTGCGCGCGGGCGGGTCCTGCAGGCGGTGAACAAGACCTGGCCGGGGTTCATCTCCGGGGTCGTGGAGGGGCGGGCGCGCCAACTGATCGACAGCGATCAGTACGGTGAGGCCGCCGAGGTCCTGGAGCAGGGCATCGGGAAGTACGGTCCGGCGTCGGTTTCCCAACTGCTGCTGGCGTGGTGCCTGCATTTGAGCGAGCGCCAGGAGGACGCGCTCGAGTGGGCGGTGCGGGCGGTCGAGGAGGAGCCCGACAACGCGGACGCGCATTGGCTGCGGGCGAACATCCTGTTCGAGCTGGGGCGCGCGGACGAGGCGTCGGAGTCGTTGTGGCGGGCGGTCGAGCTGACCCCGGACAATGGCCGGTACTACATGCAGCTGGCCTGGTACCACTATGTCGACCAGGAGTTCGCGAAGACGCGGGAGCTGGTGGAGCAGGCGATCGAGCGGGCGCCGGAGGACGCGTGGGTGCACCACACCGCGGGGCGGATCTACGACCATCACTTGCGGCACAAGCGCGCCCATGCGCATTATGTGCGGGCGCTCGAGCTCGACCCGGACGATGCCGCGGTGCGGGACGACCTCGCGGAGATCCTGCAGACCCGGGGCCGGCTGAGCGCGGGGGTGCGGGTCGCGTGGGAGACCGCGGAAGCCGCCGAGGGCGCTGAGGCCGTGGGCGGGGCCGCTGAGGACGGCGGCGAGGAGCCGCTGTACGAGGTCGTGCTGCGGCGGTGGTCGTGGCGCTGGTACGAGTGGGTGCTGCGGGGTGCGTTGGTGCTCAACGTGGTCGACTGGATCTTCCCGACGCCGTGGCCGGTGTCCGGGGTGGTCGCGGGCGCGTTGGTGCTCTTCTATTGGGTCTTCTGGGTCTTGTCGCTGCGGGCGTTGCCGGCGGTGTGCCGCCGCGACTTGGTCGGCAGGGGGAGGCGCGGGCATTTCGCGGGGACGCTGGCGCGGACGCTGCTGGTGCTCGGCGCGATGGGCCTGGTGCTGTGGGGCGAGTTGAACGCGCTGCAGCACTTGGGGATGCTCGCGTTGATCATCGGCGGGTACGCGGAGTGGTACTGGCGGGCGGCGCGGATTTCCGGGCGGCGTGTGTTCGGGGCCGACCCGGACGTCTAACCGGCCGTTTTCTACTTGCCGACCGGCAAGGTAGGCTTCGGGCGTGCGTGCGGACCTGCGGTTCGGTGCGCGTCGATCCCCCGGGCGGGCCGCTGCTTGGCCCGTCGGTTGTGCAGAAGGAGGCCGTCGTGGTCGATCAGGGTGTGGTGTGTTCGGTCGATCCGCTCGTGAGCGGTATCGGGCGCGAAGTGCTCGCGGCCGGCGGGAACGCCGTGGACGCCGCGATCGCAGCGGGCGCGGCCCTGACCGTCGTCGCCCCGCATCTGTGCGGGCTCGGCGGCGACCTGTTCGCGCTGGTCCACGTGGAGGGCGAGCCGGTGCCGGCGTCCCTGAACGCCTCGGGCCGGGCCGGTTCCGGCGCCGACCCGGCGGGGCTGCGGGCCGAGGGGCACGTGGCGATGCCGTTCCGGAACGATGTGCGCTCGACGACGGTGCCCGGGTGCGTCGACGGCTGGTTCGCGCTGCACGAGCGGTACGGGACGCGGCCGATGGCCGAGCTGCTGGCGCCCGCGATCGCGCTCGCGTCGGGCGGCTGGCCCGCGACGGCGATGCTCGCGAAGGCCGGGCAGACGCTCGCGGGCGTCGACGGCGCGGAGGACCTGGTGGGCTTGGAGGCGGGGGCGACGGTGCGGCGAGAGCGGACCGCCGGGGCGCTGCGCGCGGCCGCCGAGGGCGGCCGGGACGCGTTCTACCTGGGCGAGTTCGGCAAGGGGCTGATCGAGCTGGGCAAGGGGCTCTTCACCGAGGCGGATCTCGCTGCGTCCCAAGCGGATTGGGAAGCGCCGTTGAGCGTCGACGCGTTCGGACACCGGGTGTGGGCGGCGGCGCCGAACTCGCAGGGGTACCTGCTGCTGCTCGCGCTGGCGATCGCGGACCGGCTGGAGCTGCCGGCGGACGCGCAGGACCCGCTGTGGGCGCATTACCTGGTGGAGGCTTCGCGGCAGGCCGGATACGACCGGCCGGAGCGGTTGTTCGAGGGTGCTGACGTCACGGATCTGCTTGCGGCCGTGGGGGAGCGGGCGGCGCGGATCAGCGCGGACCGGAAGGCCGAGGTGCCGGTGCGGCAGTCGGCGGGCGGGACGACGTACATGGCGGTGCTCGACGGGAACGGCATGGGCGTGTCGTACATCCAGTCGAACGCGGCGGGGTTCGGGACGTGGCTGTTCGAGCCGCGCACGGGGATCGGGCTGCAGAACCGGGGGACCGGTTTCAACCTGGAGCCGGGGCACCCGGCGGAGTTCGGGCCGGGGAGGCGGCCGCCGCACACGCTGGTGCCGGCGCTGGTGACGCGGCCGGACGGGTCGCTGCGGCTGGTGGCCGGGTCGATGGGCGGCGATTCGCAGCCGCAGATCGTGGCGCAGCTGATCGCGCGGGTGCTGCACGGCCGCGAGTCGGTCGAGGCGGCCGTGGGAGCGGCGCGGTGGCGGCTGCACCCCGGCGAGACCGGGTTCGGGACGTGGACCGGCGAGCACGAGATCGACGTGGAGCTCGAGGCGGGGCGGCCGGACGCGTGGGCCGAGGGGCTGCGGTCGCGCGGGTTCGCGGTGCGGGACGCGGAGGCCGGGAGCGGTTTCGGCCACGCGCACCTGATCGAGGTCGGCGAGGACGGGCACGCGGAGGGCGCGGCGGACCCGCGCGCGGAGACGGGGACGGTGGCGGTCGCGCCGAACTAGGTCGAATGAGGGGGCTGGCGTGTTTTCGGCGGTCGCATTGCACTGATCGAGGTTCGGTGGTGCGGGGCGGCTCGGGTTCGGTTCGCGCGCCGGTGCTGGCGGGGTGGGTTGTCGGGGGGCGGTTGTACGGTCGGGGGGTGGAGCTTGTTGTGTTGGGAGAGGACTGGAGCTGTGCCTGAGTCGTTGCGGCTTGCCGATGCTCGCCGGATCGCCATCGCCGCGCAGTTGCGGCCGAAGGCGACCCGGTTCAAGACCGTGTTGGAGCGGCTCGGGTGCATTCAGCTCGACACGATTTCGGCGGTGCGCCGCGCCCATGAGTTGACGCTGCTCGCCCGGGACCTCGATGTCGCCGAGGCCGTGCGGAGCCTGGAGCGGCGCCGGAGCCCGGTCGCGTTCGAGTACTGGGCGCATGCGATGTCGCTGCTGCCCGTCTCCGCCTGGCCGTATCTCGCGCGGCGGCGCCGGAACTGGCGCGAGCGGTATCAGGACGATTCGCTCGCCGCCGCTGAAGCCGAGGTGCACGCGCTGCTCGCGCGGCACGGCGCGATCACCGTCTCCGACTTCCCGTCCGGTGCGATGCACCGCGACCGGGGCACCGGGGACATGGGCGACAGCTGGAACCACCGCACCGACCACAAGCACGCGGTCGAGCGGATGCTCTGGTTCGGGGAGGTCGCCTGCACGCACCGGATCGGGTTCAAGCGCGTCTACCAGCTGGCCGAGCGCGCCATTCCCGCCGAGCACCT
The DNA here is from genome assembly GCF_017592475.1 of Glycomyces niveus. Lineage (GTDB taxonomy): Bacteria > Actinomycetota > Actinomycetes > Mycobacteriales > Micromonosporaceae > Glycomyces > Glycomyces niveus. The sequence goes on from NZ_JAGFNP010000015.1 coordinate 5,142, forward strand.
GTGGGACGCCGACGATGAGGCGTGCCTGCGCTACATGGTGTCCACCGCGCTGCGCAACCTCGGCGTGGGCACCACGAAGGACATCGCCGACTACTTCCGGCTCAAGATCGCCGACACCGACCGCGTGCTCCGCGAGCTCGAGGTCGAGCAGGTGGCCGTCGAGGGCTGGAAGGCCCGCGCCTGGATCGACCCGCAGGTGCGCCGCACCCGCCTCAGCGGCGCCGAGCGGGCGGTCGCGGTGTCGATGTTCGACCAGCTGGTGTGGCTGCGCGAGCGCATGGAGCGCCTGTGGGGCCACGGCTGGAAGATCGAGATCTACGTGCCCGAGCCGCAGCGCACCTTCGGCTACTACTGCCTGCCGGTGTTCGTCGGCGACGACCTGCCGGGCCGGGTCGCGCTGCGCCGCAGCAACGGCGACCTCGTCGTCGAGGCCGTGCAATGGGACGACGCCCGCGCCGACCGCGAGCACCTGCACGCCGCCGTCGAGCGGGCCGCGTCGTGGGTGAACGCCGAGGTCCGCTGGAAGGGCGAGGTCCAGCCGCTCACGCTCTGAGCCCGATCGCAGTTCCCCACCTGACCTGCGCTTTCGGGCCTATCGTGGAGGTATGCAGCCCACCCGCGACCGGGCCGCGCTCGCCGCGTTCGCCGGCGCGACCCTCCTCGCCGGCGGCAATGCCGTAGGCATCAGGTTCAGCAACCGGGAACTCGACCCGCTGTGGGGCGCGTCCCTGCGGTTCGGCGCCGCCGCGCTCCTGCTCCTGGCGATCATGGCGGTCCTGCGGCTGCGCTTCCCGCGCGGGAAGGCCCTCGCCGGGACGGTCCTGTTCGGGGTGCTCAACTTCGGCGTCTCGTTCTCGCTCGCCTACTACGCGCTCGTCTACATCCACGCCGGGCTGGGCCAGACCCTGCTGGCGCTGGTGCCGCTCGCGGCGCTGCTGCTGGCCGTGGCGCAGGGCCAGGAGGAGTTCCATGCGTCCGCGCTGGTGGGCACGCTCGTCGCCGTGGCGGGTGTCGCGGTCGTGTCGCAGGCGCCGCTGCGCGCGGACGTGCCGGCCCTGGTCTTGTTGGCGGCGTTGGGCGCCGTGCTGTCGTTCGCCGAGTCGGCGGTGCTGGTCAAGCGGCTGCCGAAGGTCCACCCGGTGGTGATGAACGCGGTCGGGATGGCGGCCGCGGCGGTGCTGCTGTTCGCCGGGTCGTTCGCGCTGGGCGACGAGTGGGTGCTGCCGCGGGTCGCTGACACGTGGTGGGCGCTGGCGTACGTGGTGGTGGCGGGCTCGGTGCTGACGTTCGTGCTGTACCTGACGGTGATCCAGCGGTGGGGCGCGTCGCGCGCGGCGTACGTGTTCGTGGTGATCCCGCTGGTGGCGATCTGCGTGTCGGCGTGGCTCGACGACGAGCCGCTGACGTGGTCGCTCCTGGTCGGGGCGCCGCTGATCCTCGCGGGGGTGTACGTGGGCGCGCTGCGCCGGCGCGAACGAAGGGGCCTCCCTTCCGGAAGGCCCCCCACGTTATTCGGTTCGCATCGTCGTTAGGTGGTGACGAGGGTCAGGCCCCAGGCGGAGAGGGCCGGGCCGATGGGCTGGAAGAAGGTCGTGCCGCCGGAGGAGCAGTTGCCCGAGCCGCCGGAGGTCATGCCCTGCGCGCTGTTGCCGGAGATGAACGAGCCGCCGGAGTCGCCGGGCTCGGCGCACACGTTGGTGCGGGTCATGCCGAAGACGGAACCCTCGGCGTAGTTGACGGTCTGGTTGAACGCCTGCACGGTCCCGCAGCGCCAGCCGGTGGTCGAACCGGAGCGGCAGATGGAGGAGCCGACCGCGGCCTGCGTCGCGTTGGCGACGTCGCGGGTGCCGGAGTACATGTTCACGTCGTCGAGCAGCTGCTCGCCGGAGCCGACGGCGACCCAGGCGCGGTCGGCGGACGGGAACACCGAGTTGCGGAAGGTGCCCGGGGCGGCCTCGCCGCTGGTGACCTGGTCGCCCGCGGAGCCGCAGTGGCCGGCGGTGACGAAGCCGGGGGTCGAGCCCTGGCGGACCGAGAAGCCGACCGAGCAGCGCCACGAGTTCTCGACGATGTACGCGTCGCCGCCGCGCACGAAGTACGTCTGGGGCGCTTCGGCCGCGGTGTCGACGGTGACGAGCGACGGGTCGATCCCGGCGGCCTCGATCAGGCCGGCGGCGGTGGCGGTGTCGGCGGCCTCGATGACGAGCGTGTTGTTCACGACGTCGACGTAGTTGCCGTAGTAGCCGTCCATCGAGATCGGGGCGACCGCGGCGGCGGCGTCCTCAAGGGTCGCGAGGTCGTGCTCGACGAGGACCGGGGTGGCGCCCTCGGCGCGCAGCCCGGTGGTGTCGGCCGCGTCGGTGGTGGCGACGAAGATCTCGTCGGCCTCCTCCGAGACCCACAGGCCCGCATAGGACTCGTCGAGGTCGGCGGGGACCTCTTCGAGCAGGTCGGCGGCGACGTCCTCGACGGCGAGGCGGTCGTAGGCCTCGGCCTCGGTGAGGCCGAAGGTGTCCTGGAGTTCGCTGATCAGCGCCTCGGAGACGTTGCCGGTGAGTTCGGCGCGGGCCTCTTCGGCCTTGGCGTCGAGGATCTCGGCGGAGGCCGGAGCGGCCCCGGCGGCCAGGGAGAGTGCGGTGGCGATGGCGCCGGCAGCGGTGACTGCAAGCGCGCGTTGGCGATTCATGTGATGCGTGCCTTTCGGGTGAGGGCATCGGGCGGCCGACGGGGAGGCGACCGCCATGGCAGGCCGGCCGCGTCCGCTGGTTGCGGACCGGGCCGAGATGATGGTGAGCCGTGCCATACAAGGAGATTAGAGCCAAATCGGAAAAAGTTAAAGATGCAAGTAATTCAGTGAATATCAACCTAAGTGGTGTGTTGTTTCAGGAATGTCAAATACTCTGTTAATTCCCAGAATTACGGGCAAAAAGGGGCGCAACCGCGACTGCGGTTGCGCCCCTTCGGGTGTTGCCCGATCTAACGGAACGCGTCGGCGTTCGCCGTGGCCCACGCGGTGAAGGGCAGCGGCTGCCGCCCGACGATCCGCTCGACGGTGTCGGCCACCGTGCGCCCCTCCTCGGGGGTGTTGCCCAGGGCCTCCGTGAGGAACGCGATCACGTGCTCGGGCATGCCCTCGCCGCGCCACTTCTCGTGCGCCTCTTCGACGGTGAGCTCCACGAACTCGATCTCGCGGCCGACCGCGTCGCCCAGGGCGCGGACCTTGTCCTGCATCGTCAGGACCTCGGGGCCGGTGATGACCAGCGACTCGCCGTCGTACCCGCCGTCGACGAGGACCTTCGCCGCGACCGCGCCGATGTCGGCCGGGTGGACCATGGCGCTGAGCCGGTCGCCGAAGGGCTCGCGGATCGCCTCGCCGGCCTTGATCACCCCGGACCACCACATGGCCGCGTTCGACATGAACTCGACCGGGCGCAGGAACGTCGCCTCGATCGCGCTGGCCTCGAGGGCCTGTTCGAGGGGGCCGGTGGCGACGCCGCCGAGGACGGTGGCGCGGCGGACGCCGGCCTGCTCGGCGAGGGCGACGAGCCCGGCGGGGTCGGGTAGGGCGCCGTAGCCCTCGCCGGCGAAGTTGATGAAGTGGACGGCGTCGACGTCCTTGAAGGCGTCGGCGAGGGTGTCGAGCGCGGCGAGGTCGCCGACGGCGATCTCGACGCCTTCGGGAAGGGCCGCTTCGGCGTTGCGGGTCAGGGCCCGGATCTGGGCGGTCGGGTCGAGGGCGGTGATCTGCTCGACGACGTTGCGGCCGACGGTGCCGGTGGCGCCGGTGACGAGGATGCGCATGGGGTTCTCCTTCTTCGAAACTCCGGAACGGAATGTCATGTTCCGATCATAGCAGAGCGGAACGATCTGTTCCAATAAGGGGGCCGGGTTTTTCCGAAGAAGTGCCGACGGCTGGTATCGGCGCTGGTCAGCGCTCTCTCGGGTCGCCCGCGGTGATGAGGCCCGTCTCGTACGCGCAGATGACCGCTTGCGCGCGGTCGCGCAGGCCGAGCTTGGCGAAGACCTTCCCGACGTGCGTCTTCACCGTCTGCTCCGACACGAACAGGGCTTTGGCGATCTCCGGGTTCGACAGGCCCCGGGCGATCAGGCGCAGGACTTCCTCCTCGCGCGGGGTGAGCGTGTCGAGCTTCGCCGACCGCCGCAGGGCCGGTTTCGCCTTGAAGCTCTGCTCGATGAGCCGCCGCGTCACCGACGGCGCCAGCAGCGCGTCGCCCGCCGCGACCACCCGCACCGCCGCGATGAGGTCGCCGGGCGGGGCGTCCTTGAGCAGGAACCCGCTGGCGCCCATGCGGAGCGCCTCGTAGACGTAGTCGTCGAGGTCGAACGTGGTCAGCATGAGCACCCGCGGCCGCCGCTCCTCCGGGACGGACAGGATCCGCTTCGCCGCCTCCAAGCCGTCCATAGTGGGCATGCGCACGTCCATGAGGACCACGTCGGGCCGCAGTCGGGCCGTCTCGGTGACCGCGCCGACACCGTCCTCGGCGTCACCCGCGACCTCGATGTCCGCCTGCGCGTTCAGCAGCGCCGCGAACCCGGCGCGCACCATGGCCTGGTCGTCGGCGATCAGCACCTTGATCGTCACGGGGACTCCTCAATGGTCGAACGGTCCTCGATGGGCAGCACCGCGTGCACGCGGAACCCGCCCTCGGCGGTCGGCCCGGTCTCGAGCGTCCCGCCGTCGAGCGAGACGCGCTCGCGCATCCCGACCAGGCCCAGCCCCGACCCGTGCGGGTCCGGCACCGCCCCGCCCGAGGGCGGCGGGCCGTTCACCACCGTAACCTCGATCCGCCCGTCCACGGCGGCGACCTCGACGTCCGTCGCGGCACCGGGCGCGTGCCGCACCACGTTGCTCAACGCCTCCTGCACCACCCGAAACACCGTGAGCGCCACCGTCTCCGGCAGGTCCTCCGGCACGCCGCCCACCCGCAGCGCCACCGGCGTCCCCGCCCGGTCGACCGCCTCCGCGAGCCCCCTCAGCGCCCCCGGGCCCGGCTGCGGCGCCCGCGCACCCGCCTCGTCCTCACTGCGCAGCACCCCCAACAGCCGCCGCATCTCCGCCAGCGACTCGCGCGCCTGCCCGCTGATCGACCGGAACTCCGCCTTCGCCTCCTCGCCGAGCCCCGCGAGCCGGTACTCCGCCGTCGACGACTGCACCGCGATCACCGACATGTGGTGCGCGACAATGTCGTGCAGCTCCCGCGCGATCCGCGTCCGCTCCTCGAGCAGCCGCCGCTGATGCCGCTCGGTCTCGGCGACCCGCTCCTCCTCGGCCACCCGCGCCCGGCCCTGCCGCCAGATCCGCACCGTCAACCCGATCAGGAACGCCAGCGCCCCCAGCAGCGCGCCGAGCGTGAGACTGTCCCCGGCGAGGCTGGCGCTGGGGAGCACCTGTTCCGCCGGCTGCGGATCCAGCGAGCCCACATTGGACGCCCAGATCGCGAGCATCCCCGCCAGGAGATACCCGACCCAGCACAGGACGCCCAGCCACGGCCGCCGGTCTCGGCCGAGCGCGAACAGCACGACCAAGGCCGCGAACAGGTTCGTCGTGGTGAGCGGCCACGGCATCCAGGCCTCGATTGACGAGAACAGCAGGATCATCGTGAACGAGGCCATGACCAGCAGCCACGCCTCGAACGGCCGGAACCGGGCCAGCACGACCGCAGCGCCCGTGGCCCCGGCCGGAAATACCGACCATGCGATCCCGTAGTCGACGCCCAGCGTGTGGTTCTCGATCAGGAACAGCATCAACGCGAACGGCACCGAACCGGGACCGACGAGCGCGAGCGTGGTCGTGAACCGCCAGCGCCACGAGACGGCGCCGATCGGCGCGGCGGCGATCAGGTACGTGATCACGGCACGGACCGGGCTGGACTTCCCGGATCGGGTCTCGGACTGCACCCGTCCAACGTATGCCGCCCCCGGCCTGCGCGCCCTCACTCCCGGGTACGGGATTCCGGGCCCGCTCTCACCCCCTGGGGTGAGGCCCGATTCCACGCCGCAGCCCGAGGGAACGGCGCGTTCGCGCCCCTACCGTTCGCCGCATGTTCCAGCACCTGTTCCGCTCTCGCGCAGCCGAAGTGACCGCCATGGCCGCGGTCGCCGCCAGCCAGGCCGGCTTCGCGGTGATGCACCTGACCCAGTCCGACGCGGTGAACCCGGTGGCCACGCCGGTGTCGAGCTACGCCCTCACGTGGCCGGGGATCGTCCTGTTCCCCGCCTCGGTCCTCGCCCTCGCGCTGGCGTGCGCGATCCTCGCCGGGCGCGGGGTCGGGCTCGCCCGGGAGCGGTTCGTCCGCTTCCTGCTCGGCTCGACCGCGGTGATGCTGCTGTGCGCGGCGGTCTTCCGGACCGGGACGCCCGAATCAGGGCTCACATGGTGGGCGCAGATCCACCGCTACACCGCGGGGGCGGCGTTCGTGCTGCTCACGGTCGTGGCGGCGTTGTGCGCGGTGCGCATGAAGGACGCCGACGTGCCCGACTGGGTGCGGCGGGGCACATGGTGGGTGACGGGCCTGGCGGCGCTGACGTTCCTGACGACGACGGTGAACACGTTCCTGCCGGGATTCCTCGACGGCGGCGACTGGCGCGGGATCGGGCAGCGGGTGCTCCTGGTGGTGCTCTCGGCGCTGGTGTGGATCCTGGTGGCGAACTCGGCCCGGGCGACCGTCCGGGCGGCGGCACCGGTGCCCGCGGGTGCCGATGCGGCGGCGGTTCCGATTGGGACGGTCGCGGATGCGGTGCCCGCGCTGGCGGGGACGCGGTCGTGAGCGGGCTCGGGGCGCTGCGGGCGCGGTGGGGCCGGGCGCGGATGGCGATGGGGAAGTGCGGGGAGCTGCGGCGGCGGGAGCGGTCGCGGCGCGACGGCCCGGTGTTCGTCCGACCGGAGGAGGCCCCGCCGGGGCCGGGCTTCGGGAGCTGGTTCTAGCGGGAGGGCGGTCCGGTGCACCTGGGGTCGGGTGTGTCGGGAATCAGGCGCCCCCGATATCAAGGATGCGAGAGGGGTACGACATTCGCGGGCAGGAGCGGGCGGGTGCGGGGACAGTGAAGCGGTGAGGGCGGTCCGTGCGGCGCGCCCTCTTTCTCGATGAGGCTCAAATCGAGTTGGCGTACTGCTCGAAGGTGTCGGCGCCGCCTTGGTAGAGGGTGATGGCCTCTTCGAGCTTCTCCTTCGCCTGCTGCCACTGGCCGAGCGCTTCGCCGGGCATAGGGCTGCCGGTGTCCTGGGTGGCGGCGGTGCCGGCGCCGATCGCGTTCTCGGTCTGGGACTGGGCGCCGCCGATGGCGCCCATGGCCTCCTGGACCTGTTCGATCGCGCTCTGGATCTGCGACTTGATCTCCGCGGTGCTGGCCATGCGCCGTCCCCCCTCGCCTCGAGAATGCCCGGTTACGAGGCTCACCGTAATGGACGCGGGGCGTTTTTCGCGGCCGTTCGCGCCGACGCCCCGCGCGCGGTCACGCGCGCCAGTACGCCATCGCGTGGAGCCGGTCCTTGGGGATGCCGATCTCCTTGCGGGCGAACGCGGTCAGCGCGCGGGTGGAGGCGGCTTCGCAGGCGATCCAGCAGTAGGCCGCGGCGGGGTCCGGGGCGAGTTCGGGGAGTTCCTTGCGGACCTGCTCGACGAGCGCGCCGCCGTCCTGGCCGCGCGGGACGCGCCGCAGGTCGTGGTGTGCGGTGGTGCGGTAGGGGAGTTCGCCGTCGTCGGCGGTCTCGAACCAGATCGTGGCCGGGGTCTCGGGGAAGGCGTCGAGGAGCGAGTTGATCGCTGGGAGCGACGCGGCGTCGCCGACGAGGAGCAGCCGCTCCGGGGCGGGGTCGAGGGGCTCGAACCCGGTGCCGTACACCGTCGCCTGGATGGTCTCGCCCGGTTCGGCCCGGCGGGACCAGTCGCTCGCGGTGCCGTCGTGGAGCGCGAACTCGATGGCGAACGTGCCGGCCTCGCGGTCGGGGTCGACGATGGTGTAGCCGCGCTGGTGGGGCTTGCCGTCGTGGTCGAACCAGAGCCGCACCCACATCGTGGGGTGCGGGGGCAGCTGGGCGAGGAGGCCGCCGTCGGTGAAGGCGAGCCGGCGGTAGTGCTCGGTGATCTGCGTCGCGCCGGTGACGGTGAACGTGAAGTCCTTGGCGCGCAGCAGCTTCAGCACCGCGCCCTCCCAGCCGTGTCCCATGCCCGGTCCCTTCTCGCACCCCAGTGCGAATCAAGCTCATTACTCTTAGGTTAGACTAACCTAACTATGAGTTTCGTGTGCTACCGGGACGCCTGGGGCGTCCCCCACCTGCGCGCGACCGATCCCCAATCGCTCGCGTTCGCCCAGGGACACAACGCCGCCGACGACCGCGCCTGGCAACTGGAGACCCTTCAGCGCCGCGCCACCGGGACCTCGGCCGCCATCTTCGGACCCGAATGGCTCCCCTGGGACCGCCTCGCCCGCCAGACCCGCATCACCGACACCGCCCGCGCCGCCTACGACCACCTCGACCCCGACACCGCCGCCTGGGTCCGCGCCTACACCGCCGGCGTCAACACCGCCCTCCCCCGCGCCGCCGCCCACGCCCCCGAATTCACCAGCCCCCCAACCCCATGGCAACCCTGGACCCCCCTCGCCGTCTGGCACGCCGAACACCTCCTCTTCGGCTCCGGCTTCCCCGCCAAACTCTGGCGCGAACGCGTCATCGAACACCTCGGCCCCGAAGCCGTCGGCCGCTTCGCCATGGACGGACCCGCCCCCACCGGCTCCAACGGCTGGATCACCACCCGCACCGCCACCGGCGCCCCCATCATCGCCGGCGACCCCCACCGCTTCCTCCAACTCCCCGGCGCCTACCAGCAAATCCGCCTCGCCTGCAACGAATTCGACGTCATCGGCCTCGCCATGCCCGGCCTCCCCGGCATCGCCCACTTCGCACACACCGGCCACGTCGCCTGGGGCATCACCAACGCCATGGCCGACACCCAGGACCTCTACCAAGAGCAACTGCGCCGCCACCCCGACGGCACCCTCGAAGCCCATGGCCCCCACGGCTGGGAACCCGCCCTCACCCGCACCGAGACCATCGACGTCGCCGGCACCGCACCCGCCACCGTCGAAATCACCACCACCGCCCGCGGCGCCGTCATCGCCGACGACGGCACCACCGCGCTGGCCCTGCGCAGCCCGCTCGACGCCGAACCCGAGATCGGCTTCGCGGCCCTCCCGAAACTGCTGCGCGCCCGCACCGTCGCCGACGTCGACGCCGCCCTCGACGGCTGGGTCCTCCCCGTCAACGTGGTCATGGCCGCCGACACCGCCGGCGGGCTCCTCCACCGCGTCGCCGGGCGCGTGCCCGAACGCGACGCCGCCAACCTCGTCCGCCCCGTCCCCGCCTCCGACCCGCGCTACGCCTGGCGCGGTTGGAAGCCCTCGGCCTCCAAGCCGGTCGACGGGTTCGCGGCCATGGCCAACGACCGCGGCATCTCCGGGCCGCTCGGCGTCGAGTTCTGCTCCCCGGCGCGGGCCGCGCGCATCGCCGAACTCCTCGCGGCGCGCGACGACTGGACCGCCGCCGACATGGCCGCCGTCCACACCGATACGCTCCTGCCCACCGCCGCACCGCTGCTCGGCCTCCTCGCCGGGCTCGACCTCACCGGGCCCGCCGCGGCCCTGCGCGACCGGCTGCTCGCCTGGGACCGCCGCATGGACGCCGCCAGCGCCGACGCCGCCGCGTTCGCCGCGTTCCGGGCCGCGTTCATCCGCGGCCTCGCCGCCCTCCCGGTCGTCGCCCCCCTCGCCGCGCCCTCCCGCCACCCCGAGGTGTTCGCGCCCTGGCTCGTCCTCGAAGTCCGCATCGGCTTCGCCCTCGAGCACCTCCTCGACGGCGACCTCATCACCGCCACCGAACGGGACGCCGCACTGCGCGCCGCACTCGACACCGCTGCGGCGCAGCCGGACACGACCTGGGGCGAGGTCCACCGCCTCGTCCCCTGGCGCGACATCGACCCGCCCGAGGCGCTCACCGGCATGTCCGGCGACGCCGACTGCGTCCTGTCCACCTCCGGCGCCCCCGGCCTCACCGAGGACTTCTCCCGCGGGCCCGCCGCCCGCTGGGTCTGGGACCTCGCCGACCGCCCACAGAGCCGCTGGATCGTCCCCTTCGGCGCCTCAGGGCGCCCCGGCCCGCACTACCGCGACCAGCACGCCCTCTGGCGCGACGGCGAACTCATCCCCGTCACCACCGACTGGCAAGCACTGCAAGAGGAGTACCGCATGATCGACCGCCCCGCCGTGTTCGAGCAGACCCTGGACGGCTTCGGCGCCGTCGCCATCGTGCCCGTCCACCCCAGTGAGGATCTCGACCTCATCTACGGCTGGGTCACCGAGGAGCGCGCCCGCTTCTGGGGCATGACCGAGCACACCAAGGACTACGTGCTCGAGATCTACGAGTACCTCGACGCCCTCCCCACCCACCACGCCTACCTCGTGCTGCGCGACCGCGAACCCGTAGCGCTCTTCCAGACCTACGAGCCCGACGCCGACCCCGTCGGCGAGTGCTACGACGTCGAACCCGGTGACATCGGCGCCCACCTCCTCGTCGCCCCCGCCCGCGGCACCGCCACACCCGGCTTCACCGGCGCTCTCATGCGCGCCTTCGCCGCGTTCCTCTTCGCCGACCCCAAGCACCGGCGCATCGTCGTCGAACCCGACGCCCGCAACGAGCAGGCCGCCGTCCGCATGCGCCGCACCGGTTTCACCCTCGGCCCCGAGATCCAGCTGCCCGACAAGACCGCCCGCCTCGCGTTCCTGCGCCGCGAGGACGCCTGCCTCTGAAGCACCGCCGGCCGGCCCCGGCGTGGGGCCGGCCGGCGGCGCCTTTGCCGCGGCCGGTCGCGCATGCGGCGGCCCCGGCACTGGTGCCATGCCAGGGCCGCCGCGGGAATGCAGAGGCGGTGTCCATCTAGGAGCACCCCCGCAGCTCAGGTCCCAATCTCGGGCTGCGGTCCGCTGAATTCGTCCAGGAGCGCCGGGACGGCGCGGGCCGGATCGGCCCGGTAGTCGTAGAAGTCGCGCGGGTCGAACGCGTCGCCCTGCTCGGTGACGATCCCCTCGTCCCACGTGCAGTCCACAGTGATGTTCCCGCGCTGCACGAGTTCGCCCGCGACCGTGTAGTACGGGTTGTGCGTGCCCTCGTAATAGCTGTGCTCGATCACCGCGCTGGTCGCGCCGCGGACGTAGTTGCCGTAGGCGGAGACGTCCTGCAGGTAGTTGTTGTACATGTGCAGGTTCGCGATGTTGTCGGCGCTGGGGTTTCGCTGGACGGTGTTCTTGAACCAGTTGTGGTGGACGGTGATCCGGGCGGTGACGTTCGGGGTCCAGCCGATGCCGAAGGTCTTGTTGTTGTCGAAGAACCGGTTCCAGGAGACGGTGAGGAACGTGGTGTCCTTGCGGCTGTCGAGGAGGCCGTCGTTCATGCGGGTGAGGGTGTTGTGGTCGATCCAGATGTGGTCGGCGGTGTCGAGCTGGATCGCGTCGTAGTCGTACTGCTTGTCGTCGGGGTCGTCCTCGGGCATGAGGGTGTCGCGGATGGTGAGGTTGCGGATGATCACGTTGTGGACGCCGGTGCCGAGGTAGAAGCCGCCGCCGACGATCTCGCCGCCGGTGCCGACGCCGATGATGGTCTTGTCGGAGGCGACCTTGAGCTCGGTGCCCTTGGGGGTGATCTCGATGGCGTCGGCGACGCGGATGACGTAGGGCTCGGCGGCGGTGGCGTACCGGGCGAGCTCCTCCATCGTGTCGACGGTGACGGTGGCGCCGGCGGCGCCGCCGGTGGTGGGGCCGCGGCCGAGGCCGGGGAGTGAGGCGAAGCCGTCGGCGGTGTCGGACCAGCCGTGCGCGGGGCGCGAGGGCGGTTCGGCGCCGGCGCTCGTGCCGGCGGCGAGGCCGGCGAGGACGAGGGCGGTCGCGGCCGCGGCGGCGAGGGCTCGGCGGGGTGCGGGGGAGGGGTTCATGTGGACGCTCCTATCGGACGGGGCGGCGCCTGCTCGGCTCAGCCTAGGCACCGTCATCGATTTCCGTCAATGGGTTGCCGATACTTCCGATTAATTTTTTTCATGGCTTGACATAACTGGGGCCGCAGTCCTAACCTGATCGCACTCATCGAGTCCGATCGATGCCCCCCACCCCTTGTCCACGTGAAGGGACCGCCAGCGTGACCAGCGAACGACCCCCCGGCTCCGGTTCGGAGCTCAACCGTCGCAACCTGATGAAGCTCTCCGGCCTCGGCCTGGCCGCCGTCCCGGGGCTCGCCGCCTGCGGGCGCGGCTTCGGCGGGGGCGGCGATGACGAGTCCGGCGACGGCGTCACCCTCAACATGGTCTGGTGGGGCGACGCCACCCGGGCCGAGAAGACCCAGGCCGCCCTCGACATCTTCATGGAGGCCAACCCGGACATCACGATCGAGGTCGAGTACCAGGACTCCGGGCCCTACCAGGACAAGCTCGCGACCCGGTTCGCCGCGAACGACGCGCCCGACCTCATGGCGATGCGTATGGACTCCCTGCGCGAGTACGCCGACCGCGGCGCGCTCCTCGACCTGAGCGGGTACGGGGACGACATCGATCTGAGCGGCCTCAGCGAGAACGCCGCCAATCTGGCCGAAGTGGACGGTGCGGTCTTCGGGGTACCGGCCGGGCTCAACGCGGTCGGGTTCGTCATCCGCAAGGACTTCGCCGAGCAGTACGGCGTGGCCGTCCCGGACGGGGACACCTGGAGCTGGGACGACCTCGCGGCGTTCGCGCAGGCGGTCAGCGACGCCTCCGGCAAGGAGGTGTACGGCACCGGCTTCGACGTGCAGACCCTGCAGAACCTCGTCGTGTGGGTGCGCCAGCAGGGCGAGGACCTGTTCACCGAGGACGGCAGGCTCGGCGTCTCGGCGGCCACCATGGAGGCCTGGTTCGACCTCGTCGGCGGCATGCGGGAGACCGGCGCGTACCCGCCCGCGGGGTTCTTCGAGGAGATCGGCGGCTCCGCCGACCAGTCCTACATCGCCCAGGGCAAGCTCGCGTCCCAGATCATCCCCACGAACAACTTCCTCGGCTACAACGAGGCGTGCAGCGGGAACCTCGCGCTGCTGCGCATCCCGGGCGAGACGCAGGCCGTGCGGCGCGGGCAATCGGTTGACTGCCCGCACCTGTGGTCGGTCGCGGCCACTTCGAAGCACCCGAAGGAGGCCGTGCGGCTCCTCGACTTCCTCACCAACGACCCCGAGGCGTCCCTCGCGACCGGCACCACCCGCGGCGTGCCCGCGAGCGCGGCGGTGGCCGAGGAGATCAAGGACTCCCTCGAGCCGGACGACCTCACCGCCACCGAATACCTCATGGGCCTGCAGGCCGAGGACCTGCCGCGCTCCTACACGTACCCGCCTGGCGGCAGCGCCATCGCCGACTTCCTCGACGTGATCGCCGTCGAGGTCGAGTTCGGCCGCCAGACGCCCGCCGACGGGGCCGCCCAGTTCATCGCCGACGCCACGGCGGCGATCGAAGGGTGACCGCGTCCACCGAAACCGCCGTCATGCCGGGGGCGGACGCCCCTCCCGCGCCGCCGCCCGTGCGGGGCGGGAGGGCGCGGATGCGCAAGGACCGCGCCGGGTACCTGTTCCTGCTGCCGTGGTTCATCGGGATGCTCTTCACGATCGTCCCGTTCTTCGCCTCGCTCTACCTCGCGTTCACCGACTACAACCTGCTGAACGCTCCCGTGTGGATCGGGTTCGAGAACTTCGCGGACATGTTCCGCGACCCGGTGCTGCTCAAGTCGCTGCAGGTCACGTTCGTGTACACGTTCGTGTCGGTGCCGCTCTCGCTGGCGGCGGCGCTCGGTGTGGCGATGCTCCTCAACCGCGGCATCCGGGGCCTGCCCTGGTACCGGGCCGTGTTCTACCTGCCGTCGCTGCTCGGCGCGAGCGTGGCCGTGGTCCTGCTGTGGCGGTACGTGTTCGGGTTCGACGGGATCGTGAACGCGTTCCTCGGCTGGTTCGGGATCGAGGCGATCTCGTGGACCTCCGACCCCGACTACGCCCTCACGACCCTGATCATCCTGCACATCTGGACGTTCGGCTCGCCCATGGTGATCTTCCTGGCCGGGCTGCGGCAGATCCCCGTCATGTACTACGAGGCCGCCGCCGTCGACGGCGCCTCGAAATGGCGGCGGTTCCGCTCGATCACCCTGCCGCTGCTGAGCCCCATCATCTTCTTCAACCTCATCCAGTCGCTCATCGCCTCGTTCCAGACGTTCACGCAGGGCTTCGTCATGAACAACGGCGGCGGTGGCCCGGCGAACTCCACATTGTTCTACAACCTGTACCTGTACCAGCAGGGCTTCAACCAGTTCAACATGGGCTACGCCTCCGCCATGGCCTGGACCCTGCTGGTCATCATCGCCGTGTTCACCGCGATCACCTTCTTCACCGCCAAGTACTGGGTCAACTACGACAGCTGAGGTCCCGTCCATGTCAACGACCTTGTCAACCCCGCGGGCCGCCAAGCCCAATGAGGACGCCGACGCCCTCATCGAACGCTTCGGCAGCACCCGCAAGAGCCGCTTCACCCGGCACGTGATCCTCTGCGCCATCGGCCTGGTCATGATGTACCCGCTGCTGTGGCTCGTCTCCAGCTCGCTCAAACCCAACGGGCTCATCTTCTCCGACCTGTCCCTGTGGCCGGCCGAATGGCACCCGTCCAACTACGCCGACGGCTGGACCGCCCTCGAATACGACTTCGGGATCTACTTCTCCAACTCGATCGTCATCGTCGTCCTCAGCATCGTCGGGAACCTGTTCTCCTGCTCGCTCGCGGCGTACGGGTTCGCGCGGCTCAACTTCACCGGCCGCAAGCTCTTCTTCGCGCTCATGCTCGGCACCATGATGCTCCCCGGGCACGTGCTGCTCATCCCGCAGTACATCCTGTTCGCGAAACTCGGCTGGCTCAACACCTACTACCCGCTGCTCGTGCCGAACTTCCTGGCCACCAACGCGTTCTACATCTTCCTCATGGTCCAGTTCATGCGGTCGCTCCCGCAGGAGCTCGACGACGCCGCCCGCATCGACGGCTGCGGGCCCTTCCGCACCTTCTGGAGCATCATCCTGCCGCTGTGCCGCCCCGCGTTCGCCACCACCGCGATCTTCACGTTCATCTCCGTGTGGAACGAGTTCTTCGGGCCGCTGCTGTACCTCACCGACCCCGAGCTGTACACGGTGCCGCTCGCGCTCCGCCAGTTCATCGACTCCGAAGGGCAGTCGCAGTGGGGCCAGATGTTCGCCATGTCGGTGCTCTCGCTCGCCCCCATCATCGGCTTCTTCATCGCCGGACAGAAATACCTGGTCAAAGGCATCGCCACCACCGGACTCAAATAAGAGAGGCATCTGCCGTGACACTGGCGTGGACCGCCGACAACGGCGACGGGACCTACCGCAACCCCGTCCTGCACGCGGACTGGTCCGACCCGGACGCGATCCGCGTCGGCGACGACTTCTACATGACCGCCTCGAGCTTCAACCGGGTCCCCGGCCTCCCGATCCTCCACTCCCGCGACCTCGTGAACTGGACGATCATCGGCCACGCCCTCACCCGGCTCCAGCCCGAAGCGGACTTCAGCACCCCGCAGCGCGGCTGCGGCGTCTGGGCACCCGCCCTCCGCCACCACGCCGGCCGCTTCTGGATCGTCTACCCCGACCCCGACCGCGGCCTCTACGTCACCACGACCGACGACCCGGCGGGGGAGTGGAGCGAGCCCCGGCTCCTCAAGGGCGGCAGAGGACTCATCGATCCCTGTCCACTATGGGCCGACGACGGCTCGGCGTACCTCGTGCACGGATGGGCGAAGAGCCGCGCCGGCGTGAACAACCGCCTCACCGTCCACCGCATGAACCACGACGCCACCGCCCTCCTCGACAGTCCTTCCGGAAACGACGGCGGCACCGTCGTCATCGACGGCGACGACCTCCCCGGCTACCGCACCCTCGAAGGCCCCAAGTTCTACCAGCGCGACGGCTGGTACTGGATCTTCGCCCCCGCCGGCGGCGTCACCGACGGCTGGCAGTCCGCCTTCCGCTCCCGCGACCCCTTCGGCCCCTACGAAGGCCGCATCGTCCTCCAGCAAGGCGACACCGACGTCAACGGCCCCCACCAAGGCGCCTGGGTCGACGCCCCCGACGGCACCCATTGGTTCCTCCACTTCCAGGACAAAGGCCCCTTCGGCCGGATCGTCCACCTCCAGCCCCTGCACTGGCGCGACGACGGCTGGCCCGAACTCGGCGACCGAGGCCAACCCGTAGCCGCCCACACCAAACCGGTTCAAGGCCGGCCCCCGACCGCACCCGCCACATCGGACGACTTCGCGAACGGCCCAGGCCCCCAATGGACATGGCAGGCCAACCCCCGACCCGACTGGATCCGCCCCGGCCCCGGCCTCCGCCTCGCCTGCGTCCCCACCCCCATCACCGACCTGCGCCGACTCCCCAACGTCCTCGGCCAGCGCCTCCCCGGCGGCCACTGCCGCGCCACCACCACCCTCCGCCTCGCCGACACCCCGCCCGGTGCGCGCGCAGGCCTCACCGTCCTCGGCGACACCTACGCCTGGATCGGCCTCACCCGCACCGACAGCGACGCCACCCTCGCCCTCCACACCACCGCAACCGAAGCACCCGAACACATCAGCGGCCCCACCCAGTCGATTGCCCTCGACGAACACGGCACCACCGAGACCGTCACCCTCGCCGTCGACATCGACCCCGCCGGCACCTGCCGATACCACGCCGCCCGCCCCGGCCAAGCCCTCCAGCCTGTCGGCGAACCCTTCAGCGCCACCCCCGGGCGCTGGATCGGCGCCACCCTCGGCCTCTTCGCCACCGGCGAAAGCGGCCACGGCACCGCCCACTTCGGACCCGTCGACATCAGCTCCCCGCACACCCATGCATGACCGACCCGCACCCCTCATCCTCACCGGCCGCACCGTCGCCGAATACCACTGGCGCCCCCACCTCCCCGCCGCCCTCTCCCCCCGCCCCTACCTCCATCCCGTCCGCACCCTGGGCGGCACCACCGTCACCGAAGCCACACCCCCCGACCACCCCCACCACCTCGGCGCCAGCCTCGCCATACCCGACGCCGGCGGCACCAACTTCTGGGGCGGCCGCACCTACGTCCGCGGCAAAGGCCCGCAACCACTCCCCAACCACGGCACCCAAACCCACCACCGCTGGCACACCCGCACCCACACCCGCCTCGAACACGAACTCCACTGGACCGCCCCCGACGGCACCCTCCTCCTCCACGAACACCGCCGCATCACCGCCCACCCCATCGACCAACACGCCTGGGCCCTCGACTTCCACTACACCCTCCGCAACACCACCGACCGGCCACTCACCATCTCCAGCCCCGGCGCCAAAGGCCGCACCGGCGCCGGCTACGGCGGCTTCTTCTGGCGCGCCCCCACCACACCCGCCACCGTCCACGGTCCCCACGCCACCGGCACCACCCGGCTCCACGGCGCCACCGCCCCCTGGCTCGCCCTCACCACCAGCGGCGACACCCCCTGGACCCTCATCCTCACCGACACCGCCGCCCACCGGGACCCCTGGTTCGTCCGCGCGCGCGACTACAACGGCGCCGGCCCCGCCCTCGCCTGGACAACACCCCTCACCGCCGCCCCAGGACACGGCCCCCAGCGACGTATCATCGCCGTAATCGCCGACGGCGCCCTCACCACCCGAGCCATCCAAGGCCTGGCCGACACCGTCGCGACCAGCCCCGCACCCCGCGAGGCCTAAGTGATTGGAGCCGCCATGGAGCACTCCGGCACCCTCCCCGCCCTCGACGCCGACCAACCCCTCAGCCTCCGCGTCGACGGCCACGAAGTCGCCCACTACGTCTGGCACTCCGACCTGCCCGCCTCCACCGCGCCCCGTCCCTACCTCCACCCCGTCCGCACCCACGCCGGCACCACCGTCACCGACGTCCGCCCCCACTCCCACACCCACCAACTCGGCATCTCGATCGCCGCCCCCGACATCGGCGGCCGCAACTTCTGGGGCGGCCGCACCTTCGTCGCCGGACACGGCCCCGCCTGGCTCGACGACCACGGCGCCCAACACCACCGCCGCTGGCTGCACCACACCGAATCCGAACTCGCCCACACCCTCGACTGGGTCGACCGCGACGGCGCCGCCCTCCTCAGCGAACAACGCACCGTCACCTGCCGCCCCCTCACCCCCGACGCCTGGACCCTCGCCGTCCAGACCCGCCTCGCCAACGCCACCGACCGGCCCCTCACCATCCGCAGCCCCGCCGCCCTCGGCCGCGTCGGCGCCGGATACGGCGGCTTCTTCTGGCGCGGACCCGCCATCACCGGCCCCGTCCACGTCCAAAGCCCCGCCGGCACCGGCGTCCGCGCCGTCCACGGCACCACCGCCCCCTGGCTCACGGTCTCCGGCACCAGCGGCGACGCCCCCTGGACCATGCTGTTCGCCCCCGCCGACACCACCACCGCCCACGACCGCTGGTTCGTGCGCGCCCGCGACTACCTCGGCGTCGGCTCATCGCTCACATGGGACCGTCCACTGGTACTCGCACCCGGCGAGCACCTCCAACGGCATATCCTCGCAGTCGTGGCAGACGGCATCCTCACCCAAGACGCGGCCGCCGCGCTCGCCGACGCAGCGCGGCCCCCGGCATGAACGCCGCCCGCTCCAACGACCCCGCCCGCCAGGAACGCCTGCGCGCGCTCAACCTCGAACTCGTCTTCCGGCACGTCCTCGCCGCCGAGAACCCCGTCTCCCGCACCGAACTCGCCGCCGCCACCGGCCTCACCCGGCCCACCATCACCCGCATCGTCGACGAACTCATCGCCGGACGACTCGTCACCGAAACCGGCGCCACCCCCGACGGCCGCGCCGGACGCCCCCGCATGGGACTCACCGTCTCCCGCACCGGCCCCGCCGGCATCGGCCTCGACATCCGCACCGACGGCCTCGCCGCCTGCGTCGTCGACCTCACCGGCACCGTCCGCCACCTCGCCTTCGCCCCCTTCGCCGACACCGACGCCGACACCGTCCTCGAACACCTGGGCCGCATGGCCATCGACGCCGCCCGCACCGCCGCCGCCGACGGCCTCACCGTCGTCACCGCCACCCTCGCCGTCCCCGGCCCCACCGACGCCGGGCTCGTCCGCACCGCCCCCTCCCTCGGCTGGCACGACGTCGACGCCGGCGCCATCCTCGCCGACCACCTCCGCCCCCTCGACATCCACACCACAGTAGACAATGAAGCGAACCTCGCCGCCCGCGGCGAACTCCACCGCGCCACCCCCGACCACTTCCTCTACATCTCAGGCGGACTCGACATCGG
This sequence comes from Glycomyces niveus, assembly GCF_017592475.1. Classification (GTDB taxonomy): domain Bacteria; phylum Actinomycetota; class Actinomycetes; order Mycobacteriales; family Micromonosporaceae; genus Glycomyces; species Glycomyces niveus. The sequence goes on from NZ_JAGFNP010000015.1 coordinate 24,536, forward strand.
CGCCGGCATCATCCTCGACCGCCGCCTCATGCGCGGCTCCCACGGCTGGGGCGGCGAACTCGGACATCTCACCGTCGACCCCGACGGCAAACCCTGCCGCTGCGGCTCCCGCGGCTGCCTCCAGACCTACGCCAGCCTCGCCGCCATCCTCGACGGCGCCACCCTCCCCACCGGCCTCACCCTCGACACCGCCCTCCTCACCTGGGCCGACGCCGGCCGCCCCGAAACCCTCGCCGCCCTCGACACCGCCGCCACCGCCCTCGGCATCGCCACCGCCAACGTCCTCAACCTCCTCGACATCGACACCGTCCTCCTCGGCGGCAGCTACGCCCTCCTCTCCTCCTGGCTCATCGCCGGCGTCGAAACCGAAATCAACCAGCGCGTCCTCTCCGCCCGCTGGGCCCCCGTCACCGTCCGCCCCGCCACCCTCGGCCCCGACGCCGCCGCCATCGGCGCCGCCATGGCCGTCATCGACCGCATCCGCCGCGACCCGACCGCATGGCTCGCCACCGGACGGTGACAGCGCCGCCCCCGGCAAGGCAGGATGACCGTTGAGCAAAGGAGACGTGCAATGACGCACCCGCCCGCCGGCGACCACCGCGCCGACACCGGCCCGCACACGACCTTCGACGCCGCCATGGACGGCCCCGGCCACGGCACCCTCTCCATCGCCGCGATCCTCGCCGAAACCGCCAGACGCCGCCCCGACGCCCCCGCCCTCCACTTCATGGAACAGACGATCACCTACGGCGACCTCTGGAACCAGACCCGCGCCTACGCCGGCGCCCTCGCCGCCCGCGGCATCGGCCCCGGCTCCCGCGTCGCCATGATCATCCCCAACGTCCCCGACTTCCCCCGCGTCTACTACGCCGCCCTAGCCCTGGGCGCCGTCGTCATCCCTGTCCACCTACTGTTCAAAACCGAAGAAATCCGCTTCGTCCTCGAAGACGCCGACGCCGACCTCCTCATAGCCGCCGCACCCCTCCTCGGCGAAGCCGCCCCCGCAGCCGCCCTAGCCGACATCCCCCTCCTCACCGTCCTCACACCCGCCGGCCACAAGCTCCAAGACCAGCCCATCGCCCGCCTAGAGGAAGAAGCCGAGAAAGCGACCCCGATCGAACGCCACGCCTCAGTCAACCCCCTCGCCCCCGCCACGATCCTCTACACCTCAGGCACCACCGGCACCCCGAAAGGCGCCGTCGGCTCCCACCTCGCCGTCATCGAACAAGTCCACACCGGACTCCTCGACACCTTCGAATACCGCCCCGACGACGTCCTCTACGGCGGCCTCCCGTTCTTCCACACCTTCGGCCAGACCGTCGTCCTCAACGCCGGCTTCCGCCGCGGCGCCGCGATCATCCTCCTCCCCAAGTTCGACCCCGACGAGGCGCTCGCCCTCCTGTTGCGCCACAAGGCAACCGTCTTCGCGGGCGTACCCACGAACTACGCCGGCATGATCGCCGCCGCCAACCGCACCCCCGACCGACCACCGCTCCGCTTCGCGATCTCCGGCGGCGCCGCCCTGCCCACCGCGCTCCTCGAAGCCTTCGAAACCGCCTACGGCGCGCAGGTCCACGAAGGCTACGGCCTCACCGAGACCTCCCCGGTCGCCAGCTTCAACCTCGTCTCCGAACCGATCCGCCCCGGCACGGTTGGCAAGCCGATCTGGGGCGTCGACATCGCGATCGCCGACGCCGAGACCGAAGGCCGCATCGACCTGCTCCCCAACGACACCCTCGGCGAAATCGTCATCCGCGGCCACAACCTCATGAAGGGCTACCTCGGCCGCCCCGACGCCACGGCCGCAGCCGTCGTCGACGGCTGGTTCCGCACCGGCGACCTCGGCACCGTCGACGCCGAGGGCGTGATCCGGATCGTCGACCGCAAGAAGGACATGATCATCCGCAACGGCTACAACGTCTACCCGACCGAAGTAGAAGCGGTCCTCTCCCGCCACCCGGCCGTCTCGCTAGCAGCCGTCTTCGGTGTCCCCCACGACGAGCACGGCCAAGAAGTCCACGCCGCCATCGTCCCCGCCGAAGGCGCCGACCCGGATCCGGCGGAGCTGATCGCCTACGTCAAGGCAAAGATCGCCGCCTACAAATACCCCCGCGCGGTCCACGTCGTCGAGTCCCTTCCGCTGGGCCCGAGTGGAAAGATCCTCAAGCGGGAGCTCCAGCGCCTCTACGGCGGCTAGGCCTGCGGCGTATCGATATCGCGGGCGGCCGGGCTGGTGTGCCCGGCCGCCCGGGCCGATCGCGGGTAATATCGCGCGCGGCGCGCCAGCCCCGAGGGGCGCGCCGTGATCGAAGGAGCACCTCCATCAGTTCAGACACCGACCGCCTGGTTGCGTTCAGCACCCAGCTCCGCAATGTCCACCAGCGCCTCCGCAAGGCGCTCGACCTCGCCCGCCGCTCGATCGACGGGGAGTTCGACGATGCCGCCGGGCAGGATCTCCTGCTGTACTGCCGCGGCTTCTGCGCGGCCCTCAGCGGCCACCACCGCAGCGAGGACGGCGGGCTGTTCCCGCAGGTCATCGCCGAGCATCCCGGCCTCAAACCGGTGATCGCCAACCTAATGAGCGACCACAACATGCTCGAACACCTCATCGGACAGCTCACCGCCGCAATGGATGCCGACGCCGGCCCCGATGAGCTCCACCGCCACCTCGACGGCATCGGCGCGGTGATGGAGACCCATTTCAAATACGAGGAGAGCCAGCTCCTGGTCGTCCTCGACGCGCTCGCCCTCGAAGGCGAACCGGGCCGGCTACTTGGCGATCTCGCCTAAGCGCTTGTCTCAGTAGGCGAGTTGCTGGTGGCAAAGGCCGCCCCGGGGATGTTTCCCCAGGGCGGCCTGTCTGTCTTCGTGAGGTGCCTGCGAGTTCGCTTGCGAGCGAGCCGGGGTCGCGACGGCGGCGCCTGCCGCCGCGAGGTGGCTCGTAAGCTCATGCGGCCGTTAGCAGGAGGCGACGACCTTGATGCTTTCCATCTGGTCGTTGAAGGTCTGGCCGCCACCGAGGTCGCTCAGGTCGCGGGCGTCCACGCCGGGCCCCCAGCAGATCGAGAAGCCCTGGGCGCCGTCGTTGGCGTAAAGGCGGAGGGTCCTGCCGGACTCGTTCGAGAACGACGAGATCTCGTTGTCGCCGTCCCAGCCGTCGATCTCGTAGACGGTGCCGACGCTGCCGGCGCGCCAGTTCACCCACTTGTCGCCGCTGTAGCCGGCGTCCTCCCAGCCGCACACGTAGCCCGAGCGGCAGCCGCCGGCGCGGGTGTCGGCCTCGCCGTCGGTCTCGGCCTGGGCGGTGCCGGCGAGGCCGAAGACCGCGACGGCGGCGATGCCGGTCGCGGCGAGGCCGGACGCCAGGCGGCGCTTGAACGCGCCCTTGTTCTCGCTGCTCATGTTGAGCCCTTTCGATTCACGACGCCTGTAGCGCCGGTTGGTTATGACCGGGGATCGGAGGCTGGTGCCTGTCAGCAGCGGCTGACGGCCTTGGCGCTTTCGGCGCGGTCGTTCCACGCGTAGTCCTGGAGGTTGTTGATCCTCACGCCGTTGCCGACGCACAGCGTGTTGCCGGCCTGGCCGTCCTGGTCGTAGAACTTGATCCCGTGGCCGGAGTTGTTGATGATCGAGGTGATCTCGTTGTCGCCGTCCCAGCCGTCGATCTCGTAGTTGGCGCCGACGCCGCTGGGGTTCCAGCTCATCCACTTGTCGCCGCCGTAGCCGTCGTCCTCCCAACCGCAGACGTAGCCGGAGGCGCAGGTGCCGGCCTTGACTTCGACGTCGGTGGTTTCGGCCTGGGCGGAGCCGGCGGAGAGGCCCATCATCGCGACGAACGCGACGCCGGCCATCGACGCGCCGGACACCAGGCGGCGCTTCATCGTGCTCTTGTTCTCGCTGCCCATCTCGGCACCTTTCAGCTCGCAGCGCTTTTGCGCTGTCTTCTCCATGTCCGTCACGGTTCCAACTGGTTTGTTGTGGTCCGTGCGAGTAAGAGACGCCGTGCCTTGAGGTGAAAGGTGCCTTACATGAATCAAGTCTCTCTTTGGGGAGTGAGACAACGGCTGGGCGGAAATCTGCGTATGAGACCCGTTGTGCCCCAATTGGTTTGGAATGCTTCCTTATAGATCAGTGGGCGGGGCGCAGTTCCCGCATGCCGCCGTCCACGGCGAGGGGTCAGCCGTGGATGGTGGCGAAGGTCGACCAGATGAGGGGGGAGTCTTCGAGGCGGCCGTGGGTTTCCCAGCGGGTGGCGTGGGCTCGTTGCCAGGCGTTGAGGGTGGCGATGGGGTCCGGGGAGCGGTGGGCCTCGTCGATGGCGAGCACGGCGTCGGGGATGACGGTGGTGTCCGGGGTGGCGCGAGTGGCGAAGCGGCGGATGCCGGCGTCGGTGGGGAGGGTCCAGCGGGTGGCCGTGACGTACTGGGCTCCGGTGTGGAGGGCGGCGGCGACGAGGCCGACGGGTTCGGCGTAGCGGACTTCGCCGCCGCTTTCGCAGGCGATGAACGCGACCCGGTTGGGCATGCGCCAGGGGAGGGGCGCGCCGGGGCGGTGGCCGAGGACGATGTCGGCGGCCGTGAGAGGGCGGTGGCCCGCGACGAGCGCGGCGCGGCCGGTCGTGTCGGGTCCGCAACTCAGGTGGAGACGGGCGTCCAGGCTGTGCGCGGAGGCGGTGACGTGTCCTATGTAGAGGAAATGGGAGGCGTCGGCGAGGAGCGGCCGGATCGTGTCCCTGGTTTGGTCTGACCGGCGGAAGGCCTCGGCGTCGAGGCCGAGTCGCTTTGCGAGGGCCGGGCCTTCGGGGCCCAGGACCGAACCCAGGGCTGCTCCGGCTCCCGGGACCTTCGGGTCCAGCACCGTCAGTGCAGGGTGGTGCCGGTTCCACGGCGTGATGCGGCGTTCGGGGGCGTTCCGTGCCGTCGCCGCCGGGAGGACCGAGAGGTCGGAGTTCGTCACGAAGCGCTCGCCTTCGTCGACTCGCAAAGCCTCCCAAGGGACTTGGCCGGTCGCGTGGGACGGTTGGATGCGCACGTGGGGGCGCAGGCCCTGTTCCAGGTAGCCGTTGAGTTCCTGCGCGAGCCGGTAGGGGACGAGGGCTTTCGCCAGGTCGGTGGCGAGTTGGAATTCCGTCTCGGGCCTGGTGAGGGGGCCGTTCAGGGAGCGTTCCAGGGCGTCTTCGACCGTTTCGCCGGGCAGGGGCGTGGGGAGGGCGTCAGCGAGTGCTTGTAGAACGGGCCAGACGGTCTCGCCGGGGACCATGATGTTCTGGATCGCGCCTAGGTCGTGTTCCCAGCGCCACGAATAGAAGAGGTCGTCCGTGTCGACCAGTTTGAGCTGGACCGTGGGCCTCACCATGCGTCCACCACTTGATCCGAGCGGATCGGGAAGCCGTAGCGGCGCTCGGTCTCGATGATCCAGGGCTCCAATACGGACTCGCGGTTCGGGTTGACGCGCAAGCGGGGTGGCAGCGCGAAGCGCGGCGCGGGGAAGTCCTCGGAGGCGCCGGTCACGAACGCCGATGCCGCGAAGGCAAGCTCGTCCGCTTCGAAGTTCGGGGCCGGGAGCTCGATCGGGTCGATCGCCGCCACTGCGGCGACACCGTGGCCTTCGGCGTGGAGGGAGACCGTGCTGCTCATGTGCTCGAGGAGCTCGGAGATCAGCGCGCCGTCGCGCAGCTCCATCGCCAGATGCAGTGCGTGCGCCATCGCCGGGATCGCCACGGTCGCCGCCCACAGCTCCCGCGCCCGGCCCGGCGTGTACTGGTGCCGGATCGCGTCCGTCGCGAGTGCCGAAGGGAGGGAGAAGTACAGCGCGACCTGGAGCAACTGCTGCCGTTCATCGGGGTCGTCGGTGTGATCGCGCGCCGCCGCGGCGGCGAATGCCCGCCGCATGTCCAAGCGCGCCAAGTGATACCGCGCGCCCGTCGCCTCGTACAACGCGCGGGCCTCCTGGAACGCCTCCTCCGCGCCGGCGAAGTCGGCGTCCGCCGCGAGCATGTCGCCCTGCAGACCCAGAGCCTCCGCGAGCACCACGACATGGCCCGCCTCCCGCAGCGTCGCGATCGCCTCCGGCAGAAGCGCACGCGCCTCTGCCATTGCGCCGCTGTCGAACGCGACGTGAGCGCGGCTGTACCTGATCTCGGCGGCGCGCAGCGGCTGCTCCCCGTCGAGGAACGCCCGCTCCGCCCTCGCGAGCAGCGCCACCGCCGCGTCGCGGTCGCCCTGGCGGCCCGCGACGCGGCCCTGGTTCGCGACCGCCAGCGCCGCCTGGGCGGCGTCCCCCGCGGCGGTGTGGATCTGCTCGGCCAGCTGCAGGTACGCCATGGCGGTGTCGTGGTCGTTGTGCGCCTGGGCGATCCGCGCGAGGTTCGAGTAGGGGTGCCCGGCGAGGGCCGGGTAGTGCGCGGTGGCGAGGTCGAGGGCGTGCAGGGCGGCGGCCTCGGCCGCTTCGAGGTGTTCGAGGTGGAGGAGCAGGACGCTGCGGGTGTTGTGGAGGTTGAACGCGACGAGCCGGTCGTCGTCGTTGTCGTCGGTGTCGGCCGTGAGCGCCAGGGCCGCTTCGAGGTCGGCGAGCGCGTGGTCGTAGCGGCCGAGGAGCTGGTGGGTCTGGGAGCGCTGAATGAGGACGGACGTGCGGACGGCGACGGTGCCGAACCGGTCGCCGGCGTCGCGTTCGGCGCTCGCGCAGGCGTCGAGGGCTTCGCCGGCCAGGCGGAGCGATGCGGCGGTGTCGCCGCGGTTCTCGGCGAGGGTGGCGAGGTTGCCGAGGACGCGGGCGCGGGCGTCGTATCCGGCGCCGTCGAGGTCGTCGACGAGGGTGAGCCGGTAGGCCTGTTCGAACATCGCGGCCGCTTCCATGGTGCGTCCTTCGTGGACGAGGCGGGCGGCGGCGTTGTTGAGCCGCTTGAAGGGCGCCCAGCGGGGGCCGGTGGTCTCCTTGCCGTGCAGGCCGATCAGGTCGTCGTCGGTCATGCGGTGCGCTCGGCGAGGCTGGCGTCGGGGTCGCCGAGGCGTGAGCGCGCGTATTCGATGAGGGCGGCGCGGTGGGGGGCGTCGGCGGGGTCGGGCGGGTCGTCGCCGGTGGTGAAGTCGGGGGCGAAGACGTGGAGGGTGCGCTGGTCGGCGGGGAGGAGCAGGAGTGCCTGGGGCGCTTCGGCTTCGCCGAGGAAGTGGCCGGTCTCGGGGTTGAGGCGCAGGGGGACGTCGATGTCGGCGATGCGTGCGGTGAGGGGGAGGTCGGCGGCTTCGGGTGCGGCGGGGACGGTGACGGTGACGGCGAGTCCGGCCGGCTGCCGGCGGAGGATCCAGGTGGCGCCGGCGGCGGCGTCGACGAGGCCTTGGGGGACGTGCGCCCAGTCGACGGGTGCGCCGCCGCTGGCGAGGGCGATGTCGACGGGGTGGTCGCCGCCGGCGGCGAGGGCCCAGTCTTCGCGGCGGAGCTGCGCGGGTTCGCGGCGCAGCTCGATCCCGTAGTCCTCGGCGAGTGCGGTGAGCGCGGCGGCGAGTTCGCCGCCGCCGTGGGCGGTGTCGAAGAGCGGGGTGGGGTCGGTGTCGGCGAGGGCGCGTTCGACGGCTTCGTCGTCGTCGAGGAGGTGTTCGACGGCGGCGGTGCGCCAGGCGGCTTCGGCGCGGAGGAGCCCGCGGTCGAGCGCGGGCAGGCCCGCGGCGTGGGAGGACGGCCACCAGGCTTCGGCCCAGCGGAGGTGGGCGAGACGCCGGGCCGCGTCGAGTACGGGCGAGTCCCATTCGGTCGCAATGGCGTCGGCGTCGGTGAGGATCGCGGTCGCGGCGTCGTGCCCGTAGATCTCCCACAGCCAGTCGGCGGCGAGGCCGGGGTCGTGGATCTCGGCGGCCGGGTGCGCGCGGGAGTCGAGGACGTCCCAGTAGAGGAGGGCGCCGCGGGCTTCGACGAGGGCGGTGCGCTCGGGGTGGGGCCGGTTCAGCTGGTGGGGCGGGGCGGCGCCGACGATGACGACCTCGCGGACGCGGCCGATCGGGAACTCGGTCATGGGCGGCCCCCGTCCCGTTCGAGGAGTCGCCGGAGCCGGTCGCGCTGGTCGAGGAGCACGGAGCGGAAGACGCCGTCGAGGAGGTCCCACACGTCGCCGGCCGCGGTGGTCTCGCCGCGCAGTTCGCGGCCGTGCAGGCGCGCCCACAGGCGCCGCAGGTACGGCTCCTGCACGTCCATGATCTCGCGTCGGAGGTCGTCGGGCACCATCGCCGATTCCGGGTCGGGGCGGCGCTGGACGGCGTGCACGTACGCTTCGCGCGCGTAGCGGGCCATCAAGCGCGCGTTGGCATCCGAGGCGGGGGTGGCCTGGCCCCCGTAGCCGATGCCGGTGCTGGCGTCGCGGCCGAGGGCCATGGCGACGCGGCTCGGTTCGTCGGCGAGCTGCCAGGCGGCCGCGGAGCGGTGGATCTCGCCGACGACCATCGAGGGGATGTCGGCCATGGATTCGCGCTGGAAGACAGACGTGAAGGCGGCGAAGAGACGCTCCATGATGGATCGGTCGAACGGTGGCGGGAGTGCCTTCTTGGAGGCGCGGTCGCCCAGTTGCGGCGGCTCGGGTCGCTCGCGGGCGGTCAAACCGTAGCCGCGGGCGACCCGCGGCTCGTCGAGCTCCACCGCTTCGGCGCTCCCGACCCCGTTGGCGGCCAGCGCGTTCCACTGGGCGTCGGAGGGCGCGGTCGCGCACGTGTCGAGGAACGCGGTGAGGCCGTCGTGCGGGGCGGGCCGCGGCGCGGGCCGGTCGTCCCAGGCCCGCTGCAGGAGACCGGCGAGGCGCACCACCTGGTCGGGGTCGGTCATGAAGCGCCGCAACCGGTCCACGGTCACCTCGCCGCGCTCGGCCCGCACCTCGGCGACCGTCGCCGCCGCGATCGCCTCCGCGTCAGGCGCGTCCGCGGGGTCGCCGTGCAGGTGCGCGAGTTCGAAGCAGCGCTGGAAGTACAGGTCCTGCGGGTTGCCTTCGGTGACGCCCGCGCGCCGCCGCGCCCGCTTCACCAGCTGGAACCACGCCGCGGTCGCCGCCAGCGCGGGTCCGGCGTCGGCGACGGCGCGGCGCAGGTCGTCGACGTGCTCGACGCCGATCAGACCGCCGGCGAACCGCGGGTTCAGGTTGGGGCGCAGCACGAGCGGGTCGAGGAGGAGTTTCACGGTGCGCGCGAGGGGCCGGCCGGACGCGTTGCTCAGGGGTGCGACGTCGTCGCCGAGCTGGGACCACGCGTCGGCGATGAGCATGCCCCGGGGCACGGCCGCCCCGGCCGCTATGCCTTGCACCATGAACCGGATTCTAGTCGGATCGGGCCGGGCGCGGGCGCCGAAGAAACTTGTGACCGGTAGCGGGCCGCCATCGGCGGACACTGAGGGCGACCAGCGCAGAAGGAGCCCGTCATGAGCCACGTCCCCGGTAACTCGTCGGCCCGGCCGTTCCCGCCCCACCAGCCCGTGCGGTCCCCTTACGGCACACCGGACCACCCGTTGACGCCGAAGCGGCGGCGCGCCCGCGGACTCGGCATGCTCGGCGGGATTCTCTTGTCCTCCTTGGCGATCGCGGTGACCGCGATCGTCGGCGAGCACTTGACGGCACCGGTACCGGACATCGCGATCCACTCGGGGATCGGGTTCGCCGTGCACGGGAGTGAGGAGCTCGCTCTGGTGCCGTACGACCGCAACGGGTCCGGGGGGCTCATCGCTTCGATGCGGCACGACATGTTCGAAGTGCGGCTCGCGGCGGTCGAGTTGTCCACGGGTGACACGAAATGGGACGTGGCGCTGGCGGATGGCCGGCCGTGGCCGGTGGCCGTGCTCGCCGCGGGGGACCACTTTGCGTACGTCTCGACTGACAATGGGTTGATGATCCTCGATCTCGCCGACGGCGGCACGGTCGTCGAGCCGGGCGAAGTGCCCGGCCTGGAGCGCTCGCGGGCGCTCCCGGGCGCGGCGTACGGGTTCGACCCGGCGCTCAATGCCGTTGTCGCCCTTGATGTCGACGGTGGCGTGCATGTGCTCCCCCTCGACGCCCTGGAGGCCGAGCCCGCGGATGCGGCGACGACCGCGACCTGGTCGGGCGTGCTGTTCGCCGAAGGGTCCGCGCCCGACATCGGCGGCATGACGAGCACGGAGGCGCTGCTCGCCGACGGCGAGAGCACGGTCCGGCTCGAGCCGACCGCGGACGGCGCGCTCGGCGGGAGCCTCGTCTACGACGGCCCCGACGGCGAGCGTGCCTTGGGCGCCAAGGTGTTCTACGGGGCCGGGATCGTCCTCGACCAGACCTCCCCGTTCGCGTCGTTCGAAGTGGGGATCGACGTGGACGCGCTCATCGCCGAGTTCCTGGAGGACCCGGGCGCCGCGAGCGAGGACCTGTGGACCGGGTTCGGCAACAGCGCTGTCGGGGCCGGCACCGGGCATGTGCTTGTCGAGCACCAGCCCGAACCGGCCGTCGACGCTTACGCACTCCACGTCGTCGACCTCGGCACCGGACGGGTCACCGCTTCGACCGCGACCGGCAGCCGCCTCGGCCGGGCACTCGTCAGCCCCGGCGGGTACACGGCCGTCATCGCCGCCCCCGAAGGCTCCTTCTGGCTCGCCGACCTCGTCCTCGTCGCCCCCGGCGGCTCGATCGAACGCGTCGAGATCGGCCGCCCCTGAACCAAACCTGTGACCGGTAGGCGCAGGCACACCACGAAACTCAACGCACAGCCCGAACACCCGGACCCCCGAAAGGAACCCCCCATGTTCAAGACCATCGGCGTCATCGGCCTCATCGTCGGCCTCGCCCTCACCGCCATGTACGTCTTCACCGGTCTCACCAGCGACAACCCCGTTCCCTGGGTGAACGGCTGGATGGCCGGTCCGATCATCCTCATCACCGTCCTCCCGATGTTCTCGATCGCCCGCCTCGCCGACGGCCCGATCCGCGAGATGCGCGGCCTCACCGCGAAGGGCTTCGAAGGCGCCCCGCTCGCCATGGGCACCATCGTCTCCGCCGAGCGCACCGGCCTGAGCGTCAACGACCAGCCGCAGCTCGAGATCCTCTTCGACGTCGACACCGTCGACGGGCAGTCCTTCCGCGGCGTCGCCAAGGCGATCATCGACATCACCGAACTCGCCATGGTCGTCCCCGGCGCGGTCCTGCCCGTCCGGTACCGGCCCGGCAGCACCGACGGGAAGATCACCATCGCCGCCGACGCCCCGCAGCACGAGATGCAGGCCGTCGTCGACCGCATCCGCGTCGCCAAAGGCCTCGTCACGCCCCGGCAGCTGCAGATCGCCGAGCAGGGCGTCGAAGCGAAGGCCGTGGTCCTCGCCATGAACCCGACCGGCGAGATCCAAGGCGAGCGGGCCGTCGTCGACCTCAAGTTCCGCGTCACCCGCGCCGACCAGACCACGTTCGACCTCGACCAGCGCAAGCCCGTCGACGCCTCCGCGATCCCGCAGCTCCAGCCCGGCATGGTCGTCCGCGTCCGGTACCTCCCGCACGACGAGTCGGAGCTCGTCGTCCTCACCGCGCTCCAGCCGTAACAGGGCCTGTCGGACCCGGGGTCTACTGTGGCACCCGGGTCCGGCGGCGCGATATCCTCGCGAAGGATCGCCGGTCCCCGCCCCTTCACCGCCCATGAACAGGACCCGCTTGCACACCCCCGTATGGCTCGCCGTCGACCTCGGCACCACCCACACCGTCGCCGTCGTCGGCCGCCAAGGCCAAGAACCCCGCTCCCTGCTGTTCGACGGCTCGCCGCTCCTGCCCTCCGGCGTGTACCTCGACGCCGACGGCGAACTCCACACCGGACGCGACGCCCAGCGCCTCGCCGCCGCCGAACCCGCCCGGTTCGAGCCGCACCCCAAGCGGCGCATCGACGAAGGCACCGTGCTCCTCGGCGACCGCGAGATCCCCGTCGAGGAACTCCTCGCCACCGGGCTGCGCCGCGTCGCCGACGCCGCGACCGCCTCCGGACAGCAGCCCACCGAGACCGTCCTCACCTACCCCGCTGACTGGGGGCCGGTCCGCCGCGCCGCCCTCGAACGCGCCGCCGCCACCGCCGGCCTCGGCCGCGTCAGGCTCCTCGCCGAACCCATCGCCGCCGCCACCTACTGCGCCGACATCCTCGGCCACGAGATCCCGCGCGGCGGCGCCGTCGCCATCTTCGACTTCGGCGGCGGCACCTTCGACGTCGCCGTCGTCCGCCGCGAGGACGACGACACCGGCCGGTTCCGCACACTCGCCGTCGGCGGCCTCGACGACCTCGGCGGCCTCGACGTCGACATGGCCCTCACCGCCCACCTCGGCCGCATCGTCGCCGGCCGCGACCCCGAACTGTGGCAGCGCCTCTCCGAACCGCAGACCACCGCCGACCTGCGCGACCGGCTCGCCTTCTGGGGCGAGGTGCGGGCCGCCAAGGAGATGCTCTCGCGCACCTCCACCGCGCCCGTCGCCCTCCCCGGCCACAACCCGATGGGGCTGCACCTCACCCGCGACGAACTCCAGTCCCTCGCCGACCCGCTCGTCTCCCGCGCCGTCGACGAGACCCGCCGCACCGTCGAACGCGCCGGCGTCGACCCCGGCGGTCTCGCCGCGCTCCTCCTCGTCGGCGGCTCCAGCCGCATGCCCCTCGTCGCCACCCGCCTCCACGCCCGCCTCGGCGTCGCCCCCGCCGTCCCCGAGCAGCCCGAACTCCCCGTCGCGTTCGGCGCCTTGCGGTTCGCCCTCACCGACCAGGCCGACCCGGCCGCTTCCAGCCCGCCCGCGACACCCCAAGCGGGCGTCCCCACGGTGACGTACGCGCCCTTCCCGCAACCGCACTCGCAGCCGCAGGTGCCGTCGCAGCCGCCGTTCCCGCAGCCCAGCCCGAGCCTGCCCCCGCACGCCCCGATGACGCCGCAGGCCCCGTACCAGCCGTCCGTCTACACCGGACCGCTGCCGGGCCAGCGGGCGCCCAAGCGGACCCGCATCCTGGCGTCCGTCCTCTCCGCGGTCGTGCTCATGGCCGTCGCGGTCGTCGTCGTCCTCAACAGCGTCGAGTGGGGCGGGGTCCTCGGCGACAACGCCGCAGGCGACCTCCTCGAAGGACTCGCCGACAACATCGACGACGCCACCGGCGGCGGGCCCGAACTCACCCTCGGCTACGAGCAGCAGCTCGGCGCGGACGGCGCCAGCGCGGTCGCCGCCGCGGACGGCCTCGCGATCCTCGCCGAAGTCGTCGACGGCCAGACCGCCGTCACCGCCGTGACTCCCGCCGGCGAACCCGTCTGGAGCGCCACCGTCGACCTCGAGCCGACCGAGCTGTTCCTCACCGTCGTCGGCGACGTGCTCCTCATCGACGCCACCGCCTCCGCCACCGACGAAGGCCAGAACATGCGCGCCGCCCTCGCCCTCGACGGCGGCGAGGTGCTGTGGAAGCGGCCCTGGATCGACCGCAACGACGTCGCCTACTACGGCAATGCCGCGGTCATCGAGCAGCGCACCGGGTTCGAGGACAACGCCGTCATCCGCGTCGACCTCACCACCGGCGAGGAGGTGTGGAAGGAGACCGGGCCGTACGACCTGTTCATCATCGACGAGTACCGCGTCCGCGCCGCCACCGTCTGGGACGAGGGCGACAGCCCGGGTGCGGTCCCGCCGAACTCGAACGCGCTCTACGACCACCTCGCCGCCACCGACCGGATCGTGGAGCTCCTCCCCGACGAGGGCACGGGCATCGTCCGCGACGCCGCCGACGGCGACACCGTCACCAGCGGCGACCTGCCCGTGAACAGCGAGTACTGGACCGTCTTCGACGACTTGGTCATCGGCAAGGCGAATGAGGCGACGTCGCCCGGCCGCAGCACCCTCATCGCCCACTCCCTCGGCGACCTCGGCGAAGCCTGGCGCATCGAACTCGACGTCGCCTTCTCCATCCAGCACGTCAAAGCCTGCGGGCCGCACCTGGTGTGCGCGGCGCTCGACCACACCACGGCCGACGACCAGTACCAGACGATCGCGGTCGACACCCAGACCGGCGAACAGGTGTGGAAGGTCGGCGTCGAATGGTCGGTCGACGACCACTGGTACTCCACGTCGAGCGGCCTCGTCCACGGCGACCAGGTCTTCGACACCGTCGACTCCGCGCAGATCCTCGACTTCGAAGGGCGCCAGGTCGTCGAGGGGGAGTTGTTCACCTCCGCGATCGCCGTCCGCGGCGACCGCGCCGCGATGGAGGTCTCCACGATGGGCGGCTGGGACGTCGTCGTCATCGACACGGCGACCGGTGAACGGTCCGCAGGGTACGACGTCGGCGCCGATTTGCCCGAGCACGCCGCCTTCGCCGGCGACCTCCTCGTCGTCCTCGGCGGCGACCTCAAGGCGCGGGTGCTCACCGTGCCCGAGCTGGCTTGACGGCCGACGAGAACGGGGCCGGGCCTGCGCCCGGCCCCGGAACCTGCGGGCCGTTCGGTCGAACCCGGCTCGGTGGGGCTCCGTGTCAACCGGTCTGCGGTTCGGCCACGAGGCCATACGCCCGCTTCAGGATCCACGGACACCACGGGTCGTTCCTCCAGGCGCCGAACCATTCCGGCAACGGTTCGGGCTCCCCGAAGAACCGGCAGATCACGCGCGGGCCCGCTCCGTCGTTGCATTCGATGCGGTACTCGGCGGCGGTCAGCGGGTGATCGGTCGCGATCTCCCGGAAGACGGAGAAGACCGCCGGGCCGCGATAGAAGGTGCCGAGCCAGCCGTCGCCGTCCGGATGCGGGTCCGGTTCCCTTGGGGTACTGGGCGATTCAGCCATTGCAGAACCGGACCTTCCCAGGGATCGGTCGGGCTGCGGTCGAGCCGCCGGGCCGGTCGGTGCCGTCGCTTCGGCCGACATGGCCGGTGTGGAAGACCTGGAACGCGGCGTCGCGGACCCAGTCCTTCCATTCCGGGACGAACGCCCGCCACCCCTCGCCCCAGGTGGCGTGGAGGTGGCCGGTGTTGAGGCCGGAGACGATCAGGACGAGGTCGGCCGGGTTGTCGGTCACGGCGACCTGGAAGGCATCCGGCGCGGGAGCGCTGGAGGTCCAGACGGTGAAACTGGTGCGCGAGTCGGTGAAGGTCCCCCGGATCTGCGGGACCGGCCACCGATCGCGGTTGGGATTGTCGGGTGAGTGCGCGACAATGGTCGCTGCGGGTGGCTGGCGAATATCTCCAGCGGGACGCAAGCACCATGAGCCGCTACGAGAACGGCGAATACCCACTCCGGCGAGCGGACCTGGTAGCGCTCATGACGCTCTACGACGTAGCGGATCCCAAG
This sequence comes from Glycomyces niveus, assembly GCF_017592475.1. Lineage (GTDB taxonomy): Bacteria > Actinomycetota > Actinomycetes > Mycobacteriales > Micromonosporaceae > Glycomyces > Glycomyces niveus. Next base: position 39,805 of record NZ_JAGFNP010000015.1, read on the forward strand.
CAGCGGGCCGATCTGGAGCAGATATGCGAAGACGCCTGGCAGCGGGACTGGTGGGACAACCACAAGGACGACTTCGGCAAAGACTTCATCGATGTGCCTTGGTTGGAGAGCCGTGCCAGCCACCTTCGGGCCTACCAGCACTTCCTTGTCTACGGCTTGTTTCAGACCCGCGACTACGCTTCAGCGGTAATCAACGAACTGAAATTCGGCCATGAATCGGCCGAGCAGGTTGCTTGATGGGCCGACCTCAGGATTGATCGTCAAAAGATCTTGACCGGAGACTCTGCGCCACAAATCGATGCAATCTTCGAGATCTCGGTCCTGAAGCGCATCGCGGGTTCACTGGATGTTGCGTGTGCGCAGCTCCGGCGCCTGCTTGAGCTTTCGGAGCAGGGCAACATCACGATTCGCTTCATACCGGAGGGGTCTCGGCCCCACAAGGGCTCCGAAGGAACCTTCACGCTCTACACCCTTCCTCGGCCGTATCCAGTGGTAGCGCATATCGAAACCCGAGTTGGAGGGCTGTACGTGGAGGAGCCCAGAGCGAGCATTTTTGAGGATGTGTGGCAGGATCTTGACCAAGAGGCACTATCCGCGGAACGATCGCGCGACCTGCTCGCCGATCGATTGAAGGAGCAATGAGCACCGATCAGCAGCTCTCGGTGGGCGAGTTTGCTGGAATCCGCTGGCGAAAGAGCACTCGAAGCACGAGCGGCAATGGGCAGTGTGTTGAGGCCGGGCCGCTGTCGGACGGCTCGGGGCGGGTTGCGGTGCGGCACTCGCACCACCCTGAGGGTTCGGTCATCGTCTACACCCGTGCCGAGTGGACCGCCTTCCTCGCAGGGGCCAAAGACGGCGAGTTCGACTTCAACGATTGACCGGTACCGAAGGGGCCGTCAATGCCCAGCGTGGAAGAGGTTGCCGCCGCTCTCGGCGCCAATAAGGGCGAAGCCAAAGCGCTCGCCGGACAGCTCGCAGCGAGTAAGCAGCAAGCCGAGAAGTTGCAGGAGCAGCTCGCCGCCCTCGGCGCCGAGGGGACGGCCAGCCTCGCGAGCGCTGCAGTCCAGTCCATCGAAGGGCTGATGTCCGAGGCCGCCGCCCTGTCTGGCCGAATCGGCGAGGCACAGTCGCAAGTCCTCGCGATCGGGCAGGGCGGTTTACTCCCGTCCGGCACGAAAACAACGGTGACAGGGCAGCCCACGGCTGCACTGCCTCGGCGGCGGATACCAGGGTTCAACTCGAACCGGGTCAACAAAGACGCGATCGCCGACATTCGCCGCGCCGGCTACCCGAAGAACGCCGAAGGCAAGACCTCGGCGCGGGCGTTCGTGTACACCGCCGACGGCGAGCAGATCAACGCCGACGCCCTAAAGCCGTACCGGAAGGGCGAGGCGCCGCCGCAACCAGACTTGAAAGAGCCATGGGCATCCTCGGAGGAACTGACGACTACATGGCATGTCGAGCGCGACGCTGCGGCGGCGATTCGCGCAGAGCGCTTGGACAGCGCAGCGTTCTATCTGAATGTGCCGCTGTGCGGGCGACGTGCCGAAGGGTCGGAATACCCTGACCCCGCGAAGTGCTACGAGAACTTCCGACACATCATCCCCAAAGATGCCGTCGCCTACGTCTTCGTGGTTCCCGAGCAGGGGATGCCGAGGCGACGGCGCATCGTAGGAACGGGAGAGGCGATCAAGGAATGACCGACGAAGCTGAGCCGCACCGCCCTGTTGAGGCAAGCGCGGAAGTGATGGCTGACCTGTGGTCCAAGGTTGATGAGATGGACACGAGAGACTTCACGGTGTACGCGCTGGGCCTCGGGCTGACCCCGCCGGCCGAGCCCGCCGGGTACAAGGGCTGGGAAGTCGTCATCGCCTACCCGAACGACGACTTCGACAACGGCGTCCTGTACTGGTGGGGGCCGGAAGAAGACCACGGCGAAGAAGACTGACTGCGCGGAAGGCCGAGCCCGCGGCCCTGGCCCTTCGCATGCGATCGAGGTCGGCTCGATCTCGTCAAGTTCGGCGTGGCCGGTGCCGCCCGCGAAGTACGGTGAGCCCTTTGCCGGACGATGCAACCCGCCTGAGGTTCACCGTGACGTTCACGGTGCTGAACTGCGGCCCTCGGCCGCTACAGCGGCTCGTGTTCGGCGTCCCAGTCGGCGCGGGCGGTCGCGATGGCGTCCTTGTGCTCGCGCGACCAGTCGGCGAGGCCCGTGATGACGCCCGCGAGGCTGCGGCCCATCGGCGTGAGCCGGTATTCGACCTGCGGCGGGATGGTCGGGTGTACGGTGCGCTCGACCAGGCCGTCGCGCCACAGGCGCTTCGTGGTGAGCGTCAGCATGCGCTGCGAGATCCCCGGGATCGCCCGCTCGAGCTCCCGGAAGCGGCGCACGCCCTTCTCGAGCTCCACGACCACCAGCACGCTCCACTTGTCGCCCAAGCGGTCGAGCACGTCCCGGATGCCGCAGTCGTCATCGCCACAGGGGCCGTGGGGATCAGGGACCGCGACCTGGGACCTTACCGCCGTGTTCGTCGCTGACACCGAAGTGCCTCCTTTCGCAACCGCAGTCCCCCGCCGATACTCGGACTGCACCCGAACCCTACAACGCATAGGAGCACCCCGATGATTCTCGTGACCGGCGCATCCGGCGGCCTCGGCAGCCTCATCCTCAAGGGTCTCAACGACATCACTGACGTCGAGGTGGTCGCCGGAACCCGCTCCGGCGACGGCGCCAGCGCGCGCCGCATCGACTTCGACCACCCCGCGTCCCTCGCCGAGGGCTTCAAGGACGCCGACGTCCTGCTCTTCATCTCGGCCGGATATGCCGAGGACGACGTCGTCCTGGCCCGCCACGGTGCGGTCGTCGACGCCGCTGCGGCGGCCGGGGTGCGGCACGTGATTTACACGAGCCTCGCCGCCTCCGGCGAGCGCATGACCATCGCGCTCCCGCACCGCTGGACCGAGGAGCGCCTTGCCAAGGCCCCGTTCGATGTCACGATCCTCCGCAACGGCCTCTACACCGAGATCCCCGTCGGTCTCGCCGTGGCCGGGGCGGCGACCGCCGCGGCGACCGGCGTCTTCGCGGCCCCGTTCGGCGAGGGCCGGGTGTCGGTCGTCGCTAAGGAGGACTTGGCCGACGCCGCGGTCCGCGTCGCCGCCGAAACCGACCGAGATCTGCGGACCGGCGGCCGGAGCCGCCACGCGGACCGGACCTACGAGCTCGAAGGACCGGCCGCCGTCGGCGGGGCCGAGATCGCCGAGGCGCTGGCCGCGTCGCTCGGCCGCCCGGTCGAGTACCGCTCAGTGTCGCTTTCGGAGGCGCGGGCGGGCTTGCAGGGCAACGGACTCCTGCCCTACCAGGTCACCCACACGCTCTCGATCTTCGCCAACATCAAAGCCGGGTGGACCGAGGCCCCGCACTCGGACATCACCGCCCTCCTTCCGGACGGTCCCCGCCCGATCCGCGACGCCATCGCGGCCGCCGTCAAGGCGGGCTGCCGATCCCAGTCGCTCGACGCCGGAGCGAACTGAACCGGCGTTCGCCCGTCAGACGGGAGGACCTCCGCGCGTCGCGCCGGGGCCTCAAGCGCCGAAGGCCGCCTCGACCGCATCGAGATTCGCCGTCCACCAGGACATCAGGCGATCGTCGCTGAAGAAGAGGTCGTCGCAGGAGTCGTCGGCCCGGTCGTAGTGGAAGTCCAGGTGCCAGCAGTGGGAGAGCATCTTCCACCAGCGCCGCCGCGCCGCCTCGGCCAGCGCCGTCCCGTCGATCGCCCGCACCGACCGGTACCCGGCCAGGAACGCCGCGACCTGGGCGAAGCCGATGCTGCCGTCGGGTGCGTTGAACTGCCAGGTCGCCGCCCGCACCAGTTCTTCCGCATAGGCGCCGTGGCGGATGCGGTCCCAGTCGATGACCGCGCGGATGCGGTCGCCGTTCCAGATGAGGTTGTAGTCCTGGCAGTCGCCGTGCATCCAGCCGTGCGGGCCGGGCACGACCCCTGGCTGCGGGCGACGGTGCGCGTTCGCGGCGATGAGGTCGAGGCGGCGGCGCAGGACCGGGGCCGCGGCGCGGTCGAACTCGTCCTGGTCGGGGCGTTCGGCGGCTTTGAGGAATCGGCCGGTTTCGGCGAGCGCGGCGTCAGGGTCGTTGACCGATGCTGAGCCGGCTTGCAGCGCAGGCAGTCCGCGCCCGGGATCGGCCAGCGCGCGGTGGACGCGGGCGATCACGGCGCCCATGTGCTCGGCCTGCGCGAGGCTCATCTCCGCGCCGACGTGCTCGCCTTCGACCCAATCGCACAGGTAGTAGGCGCTGCTGCCGGTCTCGCAGACCAGGTCGCCGCCAGTGGTCGCGACCGGTGCGGCGACGGGGATGCCTGCGACGGCGAGGTGTGGGAGGAGTCCGAGGTTGCGGCGGACGGTGTCCGGGTCGCGGTCGGTGAGGTGTTTGAGGGCGAAGCGGCCGCGTTCGGCGTCGACTCGCCAGTTGCGGTTCATCCGGCCGTCGGGCAGGTAGCGGATTGCTTGGATCCCGCCGAGCCGGTAGGCGTCGGTCAGGGCTGCGAGGTCGACGGGGAGTCGCGGGTCGGGCGTCACCGGGGGAAACTACCGGGAGGCGCGGCCGGGCGCAACGGATATCGGTTTGCGGGGCGGCGGTGGGGGTGCCAGGCTGCGGTCATGGCTTCCCAGTACGAGATCCGCGCCGACTTCGACGCCCGCACTATCGTGGTGTACCAGGCGTATTCGCCCGCGATCGCTGATGCGGCGCTGCGGGCCGGGCGGTTCACGGCGCCGTTCTCGTTCAACCGGATGACGTGGATCAAGCCGTCGTTCCTGTGGCTGATGCACCGCAGCAACTGGGCGCGCAAGTCCGGGCAGGAGCGCATCCTCGCGGTGCGGATGACCCGGGAGGGCTGGGAGGCGGCGCTCGGGGAAGCGGTGCTCACGACCGGGGATCAGGCGGCGCTGGCGAAGGCCGCGGTGCATGTGCAGTGGGATCCGGAGCGGTCGGAGCGCGGGGCGGCGCTCAACCACTACTCGGTTCAGGTCGGGGTGGGCCGCCATCTGATCCGGACGTTCGCCGAGGAGTGGGTCGTGGCGTTGACCGACCTCACGCCGCAGGTGCGCAAGGCCGCCGAGCTGATCCAGAAGGGCGGTGCGGCGAAGGCGCAACGGCTGCTGCCGCCCGAGCGGGTGTATCCGCTGCCGAAAGAGATCGAGCGTCGGATCGCCCGGTCCTAGCCGGCGGCGGCCCGGTAGCGTTCGAGGGTTTCGACCGCTTGGCGCAGCGACTTCGGCGGGCGGAACCAGCGCAGGCATTTGAGGGCGCTGGGCCGGTGCTCGGCGGTGGCGGTGCGGACGGCGACCTCCCAGGTGTGGGCGTCGCCGCCGATCTCGATCGCGGTGATCTCGTTCCAGGCGAGGCGGATCTCGTCGGCGGACTGGACGAAAGTGACGCCCTCGTGGTCGAGGATCATCCTGCAGCGCAAGCCGAACGCGTTGCCGACCGCCGCGGCCACGATGACGAGGTAGAGGCAGCCGCCGAGCAGCGTCTCGACGATGCCCTCGTCGTTGCCGTTGAGCACCAAGAAGACGGGTACCGCGATCGAGAAGTAGCCGAGGAGGAACACGGCGGCGAGCTTGCGCGCGAACGCGGCCCGGCAGCGCAGGGTGAGAGGTTCGTCCACGGCCCCGAGCTTAAGCGCCGGAGGTGAACGGGACCGCCGGCCGCGCTCCCCAAAGCGCGGCCGGCGGTGTTTCCTGGTGGTGTTCGGTCGATGGGGTGCGGCGGTCAGACGTCGGAGCGCTTGATGCGCCAGGCCGCCGCTCCGACTACGGCGGCGATGTAGCCGCCGAACACCGCGAGCCCTGCGAGCGGCGAGAGCGTCCCGTCCGCCTGTGTGACAGCGGTGAACGCGTCGCCCGCCTCGGAAGGCAGGTACTGGACGGCGTCGCTCCAGCTGTCCGGCACCAGCAGCGCGGCCACCATCGCGAGCAGGAACATGACGCCGAACAGGGTCGTGATCGCGCCCGGCGTGGAGCGCATGAGCGCGCCGAGACCGAGGCCGAGGAGCCCCGAACCGGTGAGCAGGCCCGCGGTGCCGATCACGGCGCGGGCGACGCCCGGGTCGGACCAGGACGCGCCGCCGTCGCCGATGACGGCCTGGCCCGCGGTGAACACGACCGCCGAAGCGGCGAGCGCGACCGTGAAGACCACAACGGTGAAGACCGCGATCTTGGCCCACAGCAGCGGCAGTCGCCTCGGGACGGCCGTGATGGAGGAGCGGATCATGCCCGTGCCGTACTCGCCGGCCATGACCAGCACGCCGAGTGTGCCGAACGCGAGCATCGCGAAGTTGGTGCCGGTGAGGCTGGCGCCCACCGGGTCCGTGGGCTCGTTGCCGGGAGGGCCGCCCGGGTCGGAGCCGTCGCCGAACATCGAGGAGGCGAGCAGGCCGAACCCGACGAGCAAGAGGACGGCGACGACGAGGGTGATCCAGGTGGAGCGCACGGACCAGAACTTGATCCACTCGCTCTTGACCACGCGGGCGAGGTTGACGTGCTTGCGGGGCCGGATGGTCGCGGCGGTTTCGAGTGTGGCTGCCGTGGTCATCGTGCTTCTCCGATCAGCGTGGACTGGTATTCGACGGCGTCCTTGGTGAGTTCCATGAAGGCCTCCTCGAGCGAGGGGCGGACGACGGTGAGTTCGTGGATGGCGATGCCGGCGGCGGCCGCGCGGTCGCCGATCGCCTCGGCCGTGAGCCCGGTGACCTCGAAGAGGCCGCGGTCGACGCTGAGCACGGTCGTGCCGGGCCCGGCGAGGAGGTCGTGGAGGGCGTTGGCGTGCGGCGATCGGACGCGGACGCTCTCGTTGGCGGCGTTCTCGATGAAGCCGCTCACCGAGGTGTCGGCGATCATGCGGCCCTTGCCGATCACGATCAGGTGCTCGGCGGTGAGCGCCATCTCGCTCATCAAGTGCGAGGAGACGAACACGGTCCGGCCTTGCGCGGCGAGGTCGCGCATGAGGTTGCGGATCCACAGCACGCCTTCGGGGTCGAGCCCGTTGGTCGGCTCGTCGAGGATGACCACGTCAGGGTCGCCGAGGAGCGCCGAGGCGATCCCGAGCCGCTGCCCCATGCCGAGCGAGAACCCGCCGACCCGCTTGCGGGCCACCTGGTGGAGGCCGACGATGTCGATCACCTCGTCGACGCGGGACTTCGGGATGCCCGTGGTGGCGGCCAGCGCGTGCAGATGCCGGTACGCGGACCGTCCGGTGTGGACGGACTTCGCGTCGAGGAGCGCGCCGGCCTGGTGGAGCGGGTCCGGGTGGTCGGCGTAGGGCCGGCCGTTGACGGTGGCGGTGCCGGAGGTCGGCCGGTCGAGGCCGAGGATCATCCGCATGGTGGTGGACTTGCCGGCGCCGTTGGGGCCGAGGAAGCCGGTGACGATGCCGGGCTTGACGGTGAAGGTGAGACCGTCGACGGCGGTCTGGTCGCCGTAGCGCTTGGTGAGGTCGTGTACTTCGATCATGCGGTCAAGTCTCGGATCCGGCGGTCGTAATCGTCGTCCTCTGAAGGCGGGCTGTTGGTCTACTGCGGTTGCGGTAGTCGCGCGGCCCGGCGTTACTGCGTGCAGACGATGACCTGCGTGTACGCGGGCGGATACGATTTCGCCATGGCATGGGGGCAGGCTCGGGCGTGGACGCGCAGGCACGCGACGCTCATCGACGCGGTCTTCGCGGTCGTGTTCACCGGGCTGTTCTTCATCGGCTACTTCCTGGGCGACGACAAGGGCGGGCACGGTCCCCGCCCCGACCAGGTCGACTTTCCGATCGCCGTCCACGTCATCGTGGGCGCGACGGCGCTGGTCTGTTTGTCGCTGCGGCGGCGCTGGCCCGAGCGGCTCTTGATCGCCGACACCGTGGTCCTGCTCGGGATCATCGCGGCGACCGGGAACCGGCATCCGCTGCTGCTGCTGACCTGGTTCATCGTCGGCTACACGTTCGCGCGGCGCACGAACCGGCGCCGGGCGTGGCTGGTCGCGGGCGCGTGCATCGCGGCCATGTACGTGGCGGCGGGCCTGTTCGGCGACAGCGCCTGGACCGCGCCGGACAATCTCGGGTTCGCGGCCTGGTCGATCGCGGTCATCGCGGTCGCGGATGCGACCCGCAGCCGCCGCGCGTACATCGACTCGGTCGAGGAGCGGGCCCGCCGCGCCGAGGAGACCCGCGAGGAGGAGGCGCGCCGCCGCGTCGCCGAGGAGCGGCTGCGCATCGCGCGGGAGCTCCATGACGTTGTGGCCCACCACATCGCGGTGATCAACGTGCAGGCCGGGGCTGCCGCGCACGTCCTGCGGACCCGGCCCGAGGCGGTCGGGCCCGCGCTCGCGCACATCCGCCGCGCCGCGGACACGGTGATGCAGGAGCTCGGCTCGGTCGTCGGGGTGCTCCGCGGTGAGGACGAGCTGGACGCGCCCACCGAGCCGACCCGCGGCCTCGCGCGCCTCGCCGAGCTCCTCGACTCGTTCGCGGCCGCCGGGCTCCAGGTCGAGCACCGTCAGAGCGGCACCGCCCGCGACCTGCCCGCCGTGGTCGACCTGGCCGCGTACCGCATCGTCCAGGAGTCGCTGACGAACGCGCACAAGTACGGCACGGGCCGCGCCGCGCTCGACGTCGTCTACACGCCGAACGCGGTCACGATCGACGTCGGCAACGCGATCGGCCACGGTGCCGAAGCGACCGGGTCGGGGTACGGCCTCGTCGGCATGCGCGAGCGCGCCGCCGCCGCGGGCGGCACCGTCACCGCCGGACCCGTGGACGGCCGCTTCGCCGTCCACGCCGAACTGCCCGCCACCGCGAAGGAGACGCCGTGACCATCCGAGTCCTGCTGGCCGACGACCAGGCGCTCATCCGCGCGGGCTTCTCCATGATCATCGGCTCCGAGCCGGATCTGGAGATCGTCGGCGAGGCCGCGAACGGCCGCGAAGCGGTCGAGCTCGCCCGCTCCGAGCGCGCCGACGTCGTCCTCATGGACATCCGCATGCCCGAGGTCGACGGCATCGAGGCCACGAAGCGGATCGCCGCTGACGAGGACCTCGCGGGCGTGCGCATCCTCGTCCTGACCACGTTCGAGAACGACGACAACGTGGTCCTGGCCCTGCGCGCGGGCGCGAGCGGGTTCCTCGGCAAAGGGGTCGAGCCCGCCGACCTCGTGCGCGCCATCCGCATCGTCGCGAGCGGCGAGGCCCTGCTGTCGCCCAAGGCGACCCGCGGCATGATCGGCCGCTTCCTCAGCCAGAACGAGCCCGGCCCGCTCCCAAGCCCCGAACCCCTTGCGGCCCTGACCGAGCGCGAACGCGAAGTCCTCGCCCTCGCCGCCCACGGCCTCTCCAACGACGACATCGCCGCCAAGCTCTACCTCTCCCCGCTCACCGCGAAGACCCACGTCAACCGGGCCATGACCAAGCTCGGCGTCCGCGAACGCGCCCAGCTCGTCGTCATCGCCTACCAGACCGGCCTGGTCCGCCCCGGCGACCCGCTGCCCTAGGCGGCTGAGCCGGCCGCGGCCGGCTCAGCCGTAGGCGTCAGACGCCCGCGAGCTCCGGCTGCAGCGCGGTGGCCTTGCGGCGCAGGTTGAACGCGCCGATGGCCACGGCCGTGACGGCCGCCGCGAGGGGGACCAGCATCGCGGCACGATAGCCGTCGAGGAGCGCCTCGGGCTCGCCCGAAGCGGTCGCGGCGACGTTCACCGCCGCGACCCCCGCGAGGCCGATGGCCGCGCCGAACTGGAACGACGTGTACAGGAGCCCGCCGGCGAGGCCCTGCTCCGACTCGTCGATCCCGTTGGTGGCGATGATCGTCAGCGGCCCGTACGCGAGCGTGAACGCCAGCCCGGTGGACACCAGGCTCGGCAGCAGCTCGAGGTACGACGCGTCCGGGCCCGCGCTCAGGAACAGCGCGTACGACAGCGCCGCGAACCCCAGCCCGGCCAGCAGCACCGGGGCGTTCCCGAAGCGCCGCACCAGCTTCGGCGTCAGCGTCGGCGCGAGGACCACGTCGATGCCGAGGACCAGCATTGCGAGGCTCGCCTCGATCGTCGACCAGCCGCGCAGCTCCTGCAGGTACAGCACCACCAGGAACTGGAAGCCGAAGAACCCCGCCATGAACAGCATCCCGATCAGGTTGGCGCGCAACAGCGGGGCCGAGCGCAGGACGCCCAGGCGCACCAGCGGCGCCGGGTGCCGCCGCTCGACCGCCCAGAACAAGCCGAACAGCACCAGGCTCGCCGCGACCGTCCCGGCCGTCCACTCGAGCCCCACATGCGAGGCGCGTTCGACGCCGAGCACGAGCAGCACCACCGCCGCCGTGATCGTCAGGCCCCCCAGCAGGTCGAAGCGCCGGCCGTCCCGCTCCGGGCGGGCCGCCTTCGGGATGAGCAGCGCCGCCGCGACCAGCAGCACCAGCGACAGCCCCACCGGCATGAAGAACACCCACCGCCAGTCGAGCGCCGTGAGCAGGCCGCCGATGACCATGCCGAGCGTGAAACCGCCCGCGCCGATCGCGCCGTAGACCATCAGCGCCCGGTCGCGCTTCGGCCCCTCCTCGAACCCGGTCGTGATGATGGAGAGCCCGGCCGGGGTCATGAACGCGGCGGCCAGACCCGTCACGAACCGGGCCGCGATCAGGGTCGCCCCGTGCTCGGCGAGCCCGCCGAGACCCGAGAACAGCAGGAACACGACCAGCGCGGCCAGGAACACCCGGCGGCGGCCCAGGATGTCCGCGGCCCGGCCGCCCAGCAGCATGAAGCCGCCGTAGCCGAGGACGTACGCGCTCACCACCCACTGCAGCGCCCCGGTGGACAGGCCGAGGTCGGTGCGGATCGCGGGCAGGGCGATGTTGAGCATGGCGATGTCGATGCCCTCCAGGAAGATAGCTCCTGAAAGGACGAGCAGCACACCCCATTCACGGGCTTTCACAGGACACTCCTCAGATGGATTGCAATGGCCCGGCAATCGTCGGCCCGGGAGCGGGCGGGAACAACGGCGAAGACCGCAACGTTCGGTAAGTCAGGCTTACCGATGCGGAGGAACCGATGGAACGCGACGAACTCGAATGCTTCCTGATCCTGGCCGAGGAACTGCACTTCGGCCGCACGGCGGCGCGCATGCGCCTCTCCCGCGCCCGCGTCAGCCAGCTCGTCCAGCGCCTCGAACGCCGCATCGGCGCGCCCCTGTTCGAGCGCACCAGCCGCACCGTGCGGCTCACCGAACTCGGCGCGCGCTTCCGCGACGACGTCGAACCCCACCACCGCGCCATCGAACGCGCCCTCGCCCGCACCGCCGCGAACGCCCGCGGCATCGGCGGGACCCTCCGCGTCGGCTTCGCCGACTCGCTCACCGGCGAGATCGCCATCCGCGCCGTCGACGACCTCCGCGCCGCCCACCCCGAACTGGCCGTCGAGATCTGCGAGATGTCCTTCACCGACCCGTTCGCGCAGCTGCGCGAACGCTACTACGACGTCCAGTTCATGGAGCTCCCCGTCCGCGAAGACGACCTCGCCAAAGGCCCCACCCTGCTCACCGAGGCCCGCGTCATCGCCGTCGCCGCCGGCCACCCGCTCGCCTCCCGCCCCTGGCTGACCATGGACGACCTCGCCGAGACCCCACTCCTCGAGATCGAAGGCGACGTCCCCGACTACCGCCGCCCGCCCCGCACCACCCCCGAAGGCCGCCCGATCCCCGCCGGACCCGGCATCACCAGCCTCCAAGAAGCCCTCATGCTCACGGCCGCAGGCAGAGGCGCCCTCCTCACCGGCGCCCACACCGCCGCCCACCAGCCCCGGCCCGGCATCGCCTACCTGCAGATCCTCGACGCCCCGCCCGTCCGCTACGGCCTGGCCTGGCGCGCCGACGAGCACACCGCCGCCGTCGAAGCCTTCGCCGCCCGCGTCGCCGCCGCCGTCGAAACGCGCGAGCACCTGCAGGCGCCCCAAGACCTCTCGGCGGCCGCCGCCTGAGATCGGCCGAACGGCCGAGGCCCCCGCCCCGGAACCGACCCGAAGACCGACGCGGCGCGGGCGCGCCGGTGCCAGAATCGGGCCGGTGACCGAACCGATCCCGGGACTGAGCATGTCCCCCTTGGAGATCCTCGCCGTGCTCGGGGCGCTCGCCGTCGTCCTCGCCCGCTGGCTCCCGCACCGCACCGCCGTCCTGCTCAACGGCGCGGCGACGGTCGCCGTCGCCGGGACCGCGCTCGCGGCGACCGGCCTGCGCTGGCAGCTGTACCCGGTCCTCGCGCTGGCCGCGATCGTCGCGGCCGTCGCGGTGGCACGACGCGGCCGCCGCCGGGTCCGCCGCCGGTTCGCGATCCCCGCGACGGCCGCCTGCCTGCTCGTCCTCGCCGCCGCACCCTTCGCGGCCTGGGCGCTGCCCGTCCCGGTCTACCCCGAGCCGACCGGCGAGTACGCGGTCGGCACCGCGGTCTACCAGTGGACCGACGACGCCCGACCCGAACCGCTCTCGGAGGACCCCGACGACCGCCGCGCCGTGGTGGTCCAGCTCTGGTACCCGGCCGAGCCGCGACCCGACGCTCCGACCACCATCGGCGGCAGGCCCACACTCGAAGCGTCCCAAGCGATCACCGCGGCCTCCGCCGACTTCTTCGGCATCCCCGCGTTCCTCCTCGCCGACGCCGCCGCGGCCCCCTCGCACGCCGTCGCCGACGCGCCGGCCGCCCCCGGCCGCTTCCCCGTCATCGTCTTCTCGCCGGGCCTGAGCGCCACCCGCACCGCCAACACCGTCCTCGCCGAGGAATGGGCCAGCCGGGGGTACGCCGTCGCCGCCGTCGACCACCCCTACGACGCGGCGATCACCTACCTCGACGGCGAACCCGTCCACTCCCGCAACACCCTCACGACCACCGACGAGGACGAGATCGCCGCGATCAACCGCGCCAACATCGAGACCCGCGCCGCCGACCTGAGCTTCGTCCTCACCCGGCTCGACACGATCGCACTCGCCGACCACCTCGACACCGGCCGCGCCGCCGTCGCCGGCCACTCCCGCGGCGGCGCCGCCGCCCTCGCGGCGCTGGCCGCCGACCCCCGCTTCGACGCCGCCGTCCACATCGACGGCGGCCTCGAACCGACCCTGCCGCCCGGCCCCTTCTCCCAACCGGCCCTGTCGATCACGAGCCCGATCTCCGCGGAACAGAACCCCGACTACCTGCCGACCCTCGACGCCGCCCTCGTCCTCGGCCCCGCCGAGACCTACCGCCTCTCGCTCCCGCACGCCGGCCACTTCTCCTTCACCGACGCCGCCCTCTACTTCCCGCCGGTCCCTTCGGCGGTCGGCACCATCGGCCGCACCGAAGGCCTCCGCGCCACCGCCGACGCCGCCATGCTGTTCCTCGACGCCGTCCTCCGCGACCGGCCCGCGGACCTCCCCGATGCCCTCGACCAGTACGGCGACCTCGCCTTCCCCGCGTGAGGCCTGCGCGAGTCCCGTTCGGCCGCCTTGGGAAGCATTGACTTGAAATTGATTGAAATCTATACTTTCACTCGTGTGAGCGCTACCACAGCTGGCTTGCGCATGAACTGAAAGGGTTGGGACTCAAGCAAACGCATCAACCGGCGGGGTGACCTATGCCTGCAATCGACTACACACGGCAACATTACGACTACGTAAAGCAATCAAACGGAACGGCGCTGCTCGGCGCCCGCGGGGCTCCGTCCGGATTGAAGGAACAGGACCAGCGCCTGTTCCGCCAGTTCGGATGGGGCCCCGCCCGCGTCGTGCCCCGAGTCGCGATGCACCAGTGCATCGAGCACTACGCGGCGACCACGCCCGACGCCACCGCGGCAGAGCACCGCGGCCGCCGCCTCACCTACGGCGAACTCGAACGGCACGCCAACCGGCTCGCCGCCCGCCTCATCGGCGAAGGCGTCCGCCCCGGCGACCGCGTCGCGCTCGTCGTGCGCCGCGGCCTCCCCATGGTCGTCGGCATCCTCGCGATCCTCAAGACCGGCGCCGCCTACGTGCCGCAAGACGCCAAGATGGTCCGGACCCCGGCGCTCCGGCACATCCTCGCGACCGCCCGCAGCACGATCGTCCTCACGCAATCCGATGCGCCCGTCGAGCTGCCGCAAGGCTGCACCGGCATCGACATCGACGAGGCCATGGCAGAGACGACCGACGTCCCGGCCCCGCGAGTCCCCGCCGACCCTCACAGCGCCTGCTACGTCCTGTTCACCTCGGGCACGACCGGCACCCCCAACGGCGTCGAGGTCACGCACGCCAACCTCGCGAACCTCCTCCTGACCGACCCCGGCGACCTCGGCATGCGGCCGGGGACGACCGTGGGCCAGATCCTCAACATCGCCTTCGACATGGCCGCCTGGGAGATCCTCGGCTGCCTCACCCACGGCGGCACGCTCCTCATCCGCGGCGACGACATCGCCGCCACCGCGCGCGAAGTCGAGGTCCTCATCGCGACCCCGACGATCCTCTCGCGCCTCGACCCCGAAGCGTGCGAACGGGTCAGGACCGTGGCCGTCGCCGGAGAGCCCTGCCCCCGCGCGCTCGCCGACCGGTGGGCGCGGCGGTGCGCGTTCTACAACGGGTGCGGGCCGACCGAGACCACCATCGTCAACACGATGCACCGCCACCACCCCGGGGCCGAGCGGCTGACCATCGGCCGCCCCACCCCCAACAACACCGTCTACATCCTCGACGAGCACGGGAAGCCCTGCCCCATAGGGGAAGTGGGGGAGATGTGGGCCGGCGGCGACGGCGTCTCCGCGGGCTACCTCGCCAACCCCGAGCTCAACGCCGAGCGGTACTCGCCCGACCCGTTCCTCGGCGGCGGCCGCACCATGTTCCGCACCCGCGACCTCGGCCGGTGGACCCCCGACGGCGAACTCGAGCACTTCGGGCGCACCGACGACCAGGTCAAGATCCGGGGCTTCCGGGTCGAACTCGACGCCGTCTCCGCGGTCCTCGAGAGCGTGCCCGGATGCGTCAGGGCCGCAACGGTGAAGCTCGACGACCGCTCGCTCGCGGCGTTCGTCCAGCCCGCCACCGTGGACGCCGATCTAGCGCGCAAGATCGTCGCCGAGGCCCTCCCGTACTACTGCGTCCCGGCCGCCATCCACCTACTGGAAGCGCTCCCTCTCACCGATCGCGGCAAGATCGACAAAGCGCGGCTGCAGCGCCTCGCCCGAATCGGACGGGAGGCCACGGCATGACGCAGCTCAAGCACGACCGCATCGACGACGTCGCGCTCCCGCCGCTCCTGCCCCTGGCGCGCCGTGTCTTCAAGCACCCGGCGCTGATGCACTTCAACCGGCTCGCCGCCGCCGTGATCGCCGTCAACGCGGTGGTCCTGGCGACCGCACTACCCGATGTCGACGCCGAGTTCGCCTCGCGCGCAGCGCTGTTCAACTTCGCCTTGGCGATCCTCATCCGCCGCCAGCGCCTCATCAACCTGCTCTTCCGCATCGCCACCGCAGCGCCGGTCACCTGGCCGCTGCGGGTGCGGTGGACGCTGGCGAAGGTCTACCACTTCGGCGGACTGCACGTCGGCGGTGCTGTGGCGGGCTCGCTGTGGTTCGCCGCGTTCGTCGCCCTGGCCACAGTGGAGCATGCTCCGGCAGAGGTGCTGCTCTTGGCGTACACGCTCGTCGGGCTCTTCGCGGCCATGCTGGTGACGACGATCCCGAAGCTGCGGGCCAAGAACCACAACCGGTTCGAACTCGTGCACCGCTTCGGCGGGTGGACCTCACTGGTCCTGCTGTGGGCGCTCACCGTCGCTCAGATCGGACTTCAGGAACTGTTCGCCTCGCTCGAGTTCTGGGTGCTCGTCGCGCTCACCGCGGCGGTCGTCGCGCCGTGGACCCGGCTGCGCCGCGTCCCGGTCGACATCAAACGGCCGTCCTCGCACGTGGCGATCGCCCGGTTCACGCACGGCCGCAAGCCGTTCGCGGGCTCCTCGACGGCGATCAGCCGGTCGCCGCTGCTCGAATGGCACTCGTTCGCGAACATCCCCTCGCCCGACGAGCACGGCTTCCGCCTCACGATCTCGCGCGCGGGGGACTGGACCGGGAGGTTCATCGACGACCTGCCGTCCCACGTGTGGGTCAAGGGCATCACCACCGCGGGCGTGGCGAACATCGAGGTCCTGTTCCGCAAGGTCGTCTACGTCGCGACCGGCAGCGGCATCGGCCCGTGCCTGCCGCACCTGCTTGCGCAGGAGGTCCCGGCGCTGCTCGTGTGGTCGACGCGGTCGCCGCGCGAGACGTTCGGCGACGAGCTGGTCGACGAGATCCTCGCCGTCCAGCCGGACGCGCGGATCTGGGACACGGCCCTGCACGGCAAGCCCGACATGGTCAGACTGGCCGCCGCCGCCCACCGCGACTTCGGCGCCGAGGCCGTCATCTGCATCTCCAACAAGAAACTCACCTGGCAGGTCGTACACGGCCTCGAGCGCCGCGGCATCCCCGCGTACGGCGCGATCTGGGACTCCTGAGAAAGGCGCGCGACATGCGACTGAAGATCGAACGCATCGGCCGGGTCGTGCGGGTGCGCCTGCACCGGCCCGAAGTCCTCAACGCCCTCGACGCCGCGCTCATGACCGAACTGGTCGACGCGCTGGCCCCGCTCGACACCGACCCCGACGTGGGCTGCATCGTCGTCACCGGCTCGGAGCGGGCCTTCGCGGCGGGCGCGGACATCAAGGAGATGAGCGGGAAGTCGGCGGCGGACATGATCGCCGAGGACTACTTCGCGGGCTGGGAGGCCTTCGCGGCCCTGCGGACCCCGAAGATCGCGGCCGTCTCGGGGTACGCCCTCGGCGGCGGCTGCGAGCTGGCGATGATGTGCGACATGATCATCGCGGCCGACACGGCGACGTTCGGGCAGCCGGAGATCACGCTCGGCGTCATCCCCGGCATCGGCGGCACGCAGCGGCTGACCCGCCTGGTGGGCAAGGCGAAGGCGATGGACCTCATCCTCACCGGCCGCCTCATCGACGCCGAGGAGGCCGAGCGGATCGGCCTGGTCTCCCGGGTCGTGCCCGCCGACCGGCTCGCGGCCGAGGCGCACGCGGCCGCCGAGCAGATCGCCGGCTACGGCAAGCTCGCCGCGATGGCCGCCCGCGACTGCGTCGACCGGGCGCTCGAGACCGGGCTCGCCGACGGCATCCGATACGAGCGCCGGGCGTTCCACGCCCTCTTCGCGACCGAGGACCAGAAGGAGGGCATGCGCGCGTTCCGCGAGAAGCGGCAGGCGGTCTTCACCGGGAAGTGAGCAGCGGGGGCGGCGCGGACCGCGCCGCCCTCACCGCCGCAAGTACGCGTCGACCAGGCCCCACTCGTGCAGCTGCGCGACCTGGAGCCGCGACCACGGCGACAGGTCCGAATCGGGCCGCTCCGCTCGGGCGACGTACGCGGGCCAGTCGACCCACGAGTACTCGCCGACCTCGCCCGCGTCGGGTGCGGGCTCGCCCTCGACGCGGCACAGGTACACCGGGCAGATCTCGTTCTCGACCACGCCGTTCGACTCGGCCCGGTACCGGAAGCTCGGCAGCGCGCACACCAGGTCCCGCGCCTCGATGCCCAGCTCCATGGCGAGCCGCCGCCGGATCGCCGACTCCATGAACTCGCCCGGTCCCGGATGCCCGCAGCACGTGTTCGTCCACACCCCCGGGAACGCCCGCTTGACCGCCGCCCGGCGGGTGACGAGCAGCCGCCCCGCGGCGTCGAACCCGTAGCAGGAGAACGCCAGATGCAGGGGCGTCGCCGCCCCGTGCACCCGGTCCTTGCGTTCGCTGCCGATCGGCGCGCCGTCGTCGCCGAGCAGCACGACCATCTCCGTCGCTTCCCCCACACGAGCCCCCGTAGTCGATCGAGCACCGATCGTATCGCGGCCCCGGAGGCCGCGCCTCCGCCAGAACGGGCCGCTCGCCGCACACAGCGCTAGCATTGGCGGCCTTGCCCTGGTTTCTTCCGAAGGACGCCCGCCCATGCGCCGCCTGTTCAGCTTCCCCAACCCCGTGAACGAGGTCTCCGCCCGCCTCGTCGCCGCCGGCGTGGTCGCCATGAGCGCGGCCGCCCTCGTCTTCCAGCTCGAATGGCTCGTCGTCGTCATCGCGCTCGGCTTCATCGCCCGCGTCGCCACCGGCCCGAGCCTCAGCGTCCTCGGCCAGGTCGTGACCCGCGTCGTCACGCCCCGGCTCCCCGTCGCCCCGAAGCCCGTCCCCGGCCCGCCCAAGCGATTCGCGCAGGGCATCGGCGCGGCCTTCTCCATCGCCTCGGCGCTGCTGCTCCTCGTCTTCGACCTCGACCTCGCCGGCTGGATCGTCCTCGGCGCCCTCACCGCGGCCGCCGCCCTCGAGGCGTGCTTCGCGTTCTGCCTGGGCTGCAAGATCTTCGCCCTGCTCACCCGCGCCGGGCTCATCCCCGACACGATCTGCGAGGCCTGCAACGACATCCAGGCCCGCACCGACGCCGCCCTCGAACGCGCCGCCGCGAACTGACCTCACGCCGGCCGGTGGTCCAGTTCATGCAGCGCGAACAGCTGCGACATGGAAAGGGCCCTTCCGGGGAACACCTCTTCGAGCAGCGCGAACTCGGCGGTGCGGACGAGATCCATGAGCAGGCGGAGCAGGTGCTCGGCCTTCATCGCCGTTCCACCGATCGCAGGGTGGTGTGTTCGCAACTATTCATCGCAGCCTGGCTTGAAAGTTGCAAAGCACAAGTATCGGAGGTGTGTCATGCCACGCCATTCACACGAGCACCAGCGCCATCATGAAAGCGGCCCCATCGAAGGCCGCCAAAGCGACCGCTACGACACCATCGCCCGCCTGTTCGCCAAGCCGTTCTACAGCCGCATGGCCAAGGAAATCGCCGCGTTCGCACCGAAGGGCGCAACCGTGCTCGACGTGGGCACCGGCCCGGGCATCCTCCTCAAAATGCTGATCCGAGCCCGGCCCGACCTGCGGATCACCGGCATCGACATCGCCGCCGACATGATCGAGCACGCCAGGCACAACCTCGCCGACCTCGCGACCCCGCCGGACCTGCGCGCCGCCGATGTCGCCGACCTGCCGTTCGAGGACGACCGCTTCGACCTCGTCATCGCCACCTTCAGCTCCCACCACTGGGACGACCCCGAAGCCGGTGCCGCCGAGATCGCACGGGTCCTTCGCAGCGGCGGCAGCCTGCGGATCTACGACTTCCGTGACGCGCCCTTCGACGCCGTGACCGGACAGCCCGGTCTCGCGGACTTCCGGGAGACCACGTTCCGCTCCGTCTGGAGCTGGTTCATGAAGGCCACCCGCCTCGACGCCACCGCGGTCTGACCTCAGCCCGACTTCTCGGTCGTGTCGTGCGAGGTGCCGACCGGCTTGGAGTCGGGGGAGCCGCGCTGGCGCCAGTACACGCTGAAGACCGCGAGCGAGCCCACGGCTAGCAGCTCCGACTGCCAGTTCTGCAGCGTGCGGTTCCAGAACTCCGCGACCCCGAGGTAGGCCGGCCAGCTCACCGGGTCCTGGAGCTCGGCGATCTGCTCGGCGTTGTACACGCTCAGGCCGGCCACCGACTGGGCGAACCACGACAGCAGGAAGATCGCGGCCATCGCGATGCCGAGCGAGCGGGAGAACACGGCGGTGCGCCAGCCGCCCGCCTGCGCCCACTTGGGGGAGTCCTCGTCGGCGTACCGCCCGACCTCCTGCTGCTCATCCGATTCGGTGCCGATCTGATCCATCGGCTTCGACTCGGGCGAGCCGCGCTGGACGAGCCACACGGTCGCGAACACGTACAGGAAGAACTGGAGGTACTCCGACTGCCAGTTCTCCGCGACGTTCACCGCGAAGTCGCTCGAGGCCAGGTACTGCAGCAGCGTGACCTCCGCGCCGCCCTGCGAGAGCTGCCGGTCGTTGAAGTCCGCCTGCCCGGCGAAGGCCTGCCCGACGAGCGCGGCGAGGAACATGGCGCCGAAGCCCACGCTCAGGCCGTTGTCCCGCAGGAAGCGCTTCATTCCCCCTCCTCAGAGTCGCAGGAGGCCGACGGCGATGAAGTACGCGAGCCCGCCGAAGACCACGACCAGGTAGGCCGCGAACATGCAACGCCGATCCATCAGCCACCCACCTCGCACTTGTAAGGACGCTCGCCCTGCGGCCGGCATCCGGCGGCGGCGACCTTCCAGCCGTCCTCGAGTTCGACGAGGAACAGCACGTCCGAGTCGGTGCGCACCTGGGCGCGGTCCCCCCAGACCTGGACCTCGCCGACCGCGCCGCTCGGCAGCTCCTCGGGGTTGAGCGAGGCCTCGCACGCGTCGCCCTCGGAGGCGACGAGCGCCGCGACGGTCTCCGGCGCGAGCGCTTCGCACGCGGCGGCCGCGTCGCCCCGACCGACCGCCGCCGCGAACGCCTCGGCCGCGGCGGCCGCGCCCGACTCCCGCTGGCCGGTCCCGCAGCCCGCGGCTCCGGAAAGCATCACCAGGCCACAGGCGGTGGCCAGCGTCGCGCGAAACATCCCCCCATTGTTCCCTCTGTCCGGCCCCGGCAAACGCCACTTGACGCGACCGCCAGATATTGACAAACTCCGATATACGGTTGGGAGCGCTTCCCATCGAACCGGCATTCGACGAAGGGCAGAACATGCAACCCGGTACAAGACGAAGACTCACCGCGATCATCGGCGCGGCCGCCGCGGCGCTCAGCGCCGGGGCCGTCACCCTCGTCGCGTCCCAAGGCGCGAACGCCGCCCCGGGCTGCGAGGTCGACCTCAACGTCGTCAGCAGCTGGGGCTCGGGCTTCCAGGCCAACGTCAGCATCACCTCCGCCGAGGCCGTCGGCGACTGGACCGTCGAATGGGACTTCACCAGCGCTGTCTCCGGCATCAGCGCCTGGAACGTCACCGGCCAGACCCTCAGCGGCGCGCACTTCACCGCCGCCGACGCGGGCTGGAACGCATCGATCGCGGCCGGCCAGACCCGCGAGGTCTTCGGCTTCACCGCGAGCGGCACCCCCGGCGACATCGCCAACGCCGAGGTCAACGGCATCGCCTGCGGCGACGGCGACGGCGAGCAGACCACCGAGCCCGAACCCACCGAACCCACCCCGACCGACCCCGAGCCCACCGACCCCGCGCCCGAGGGCACCCCGGTCCAGGAGCACGGCAAGCTCAGCGTCTGCGGCACGAAGATGTGCGACGCCTCCGGGGACCCGGTGCAGCTCAAGGGCGTCTCGAGCATGTGGCTGCACTGGCAGACCCAGCCGTACGCCCAGAACCTCCAGGCGCTCGAGTGGATGCGCGACAACTGGAACATCGACGTCTTCCGTGTCGCCATGGGCGTCGAGCCCGAAGGCGCGTACCTCGACGACCCCGCGCGGTGGAAGTCCGAAGTGGAGACCGTGATCGACAATGCCGCCACCGCCGGCGTCTACGTGATCGTCGACTTCCATGCCCATGCGGCGCACCAGCACCAGTCCGAGGCCGTCGCGTTCTTCAGCGACCTCGCCGACCGCTACGGCCACCTCCCGAACATCATCTGGGAGACCTACAACGAGCCCGAGCAGGTCTCCTGGAGCAGCCAGGTCAAGCCGTACCACCAGGCCACCGTCGCCGCCATCCGGCAGCACGACCCCGACAACCTCATCGTCCTCGGCACCCCGACCTGGTCCCAGGACGTCGACGTGGCCGCCGCCGACCCGGTCGCGGGCACCAACCTGATGTACACGCTGCACTTCTACTCCTGCACCCACTCGCAGTGGAACCGCGACAAGGCGAACACCGCCATCAGCCGCGGCCTCGCCCTCTTCGTCACCGAATGGGGCGCCAGCCACGCCGACGGCGGCCTCGACGGCCGCCTCTGCCTCGACGAGGCCCAGCGCTGGGTCGACTGGATGGAGGCCAACGGGATCTCCTGGGCCGCTTGGAAGCTCGACGTCGGCACCGACTCGACCAACCTGCTCTCCGCCGGAGCCCCGCTGACCGGCGGCTGGAACAACCATCTCCGCGGCCACGGTCCCTTCGTGGTCGAGAACCTCAGGTAGGCAGGCGAACGCGGCCCGGACCGCTTGGTCTGGGCCGCGTCGTGTGCCGCGCGGGACTTGACAGGGGTGGGTCGGGAACGAGTAGAGTAATGCGACTTTACCGATAAAGACGCCGGGAAGGCGAGACACCATGACCCAGCGAGTCGACCTCCGAGTGGGCGCCGCCGTAGCCGACGCGGCCCCCGAGCTGTGGGGCCTGTTCATCGAAGACCTCAACGACGCCCTCGACGGCGGCCTCAACGCCGAACTCGTCCGCAACGGCGACTTCGAATTCGCCCCCACCGACCGCGAAGGCTTCCACCCCCTCACCGGCTGGACTGTCGAAGGCGCCGCCGCCGTCGCCACCGACGACCCGCTGCACCCCAACAACCTGCACTACGCCACGCTCACCGGCCCGGCCGCCATCACCAACGAAGGCTGGGACGGCATCGGTGCGACCGAAGGCCAGCACCTCCGCCTGGTCGTGTTCGCCCGCACGGTGACACCCGTCCGCCTCGGCGTCCAGTTGGGCGACCTCGCCGAAACCGAACTCGAAGTGGAGGCAGGCGGCTGGCAGCGGCTCGAAACCGACCTCACCGCCACCGCGACCGGCCGGGGCGAACTGCGCCTCAGTGTCCCCGACGGCGCGGCCGTCGACATCGACGCCGTCTCCTTGCGCCCCCTCGGCGCCGACGGCGAACCGCTCACCTTCCGCCCCGACCTCCTTGCGGCCCTGCAGGACCTGAAACCCAGCTTCATCCGCTTCCCCGGCGGCTGCCTCGCCCACGGCCACGGGCTCGACAACATCTACCACTGGAAGCACTCGGTCGGCCCCCGCCACGAACGCGTCCACGCCCGCAACACCTGGAACTACCACCAGAGCCGCCAGATCGGCTACACCGAGTACTTCGAGCTCTGCGAGGCCACGGGCGCGACCGCCATCCCGATCGTCGCCGCCGGCGTCTGCTGCCAGAACTCGCCCGGCGGCCAGCACGCCATCCCCGAGTCCGAAATGGATGCCTACATCCAAGACGTCCTCGATCTCGTGGAATACGCCAACGGCGGCACCGACACCCCCTGGGGCGCCAAGCGGGCCGAGCACGGCCACCCCGAACCGTACGGCCTGCGCTACCTCGGCCTCGGCAACGAAGACCAGATCACCCCCGACTTCCGCGACCGCTCCGCCCGCATCGAAGACGCCCTCCGTGCCGCCCACCCCGAGATCATCGTCATCGGCACCTCCGGGCCCATGACCTCCGGCGCCGACTACGACGCCGGATGGGCCTACGCCCGCGAACGCGGCCTCCCCATCGTCGACGAGCACGGCTACCAGAGCCCCCGCTGGCTGCAGCAGAACCTCGACCGCTACGCCGCCTACGACACCGCCGGCCCCAAGGTCTACCTCGGCGAATACGGCAGCTGGTCCAGCAAGATCCGCTCCGCCCTCGCCGAAGCGGCCTACATGATCGGCCTCGAACGCAACCCCGTCGTCCGCCTCGCCTCCTACGCGCCCCTGCTCGCCCGGGTCGGGCACTCGCAGTGGACGCCCGACCTCATCTACTTCACCGCCGAGGACGTGCGGCTCACCGCCCCGTACTACGTCCAGCGCGCCTTCGCCGCCGAACGCGGCGAGCGCATCCACGAGGTCGAACTCGAAGGCGCGCAACCCGTCGCCCGCGAACTCCCGAAGGAAGGCGCGGTAGCCGTCAAATCGAATCGCGCTGCGATCGCCTTCAGCGACATCACGATCGACGGCAACCCGATCTGCGACGCACGCACCGGCCCGGGCGGCGACGGTGTCGTCCTCGCCCAGATCGACCCCACCGCCACCGAGCTCTCGTTCACCGCCGTCCGCGAAAGCGGCACCGACGGCTTCGGCATCCGCCTCGGCCCCGCCGACCCGCACACCCACATCCGGGTCGACTTCGCACCCTGGCAGAACAAGAACACCTCGGTCTTCCGCCACGACGACGGCATCGGCAACCACGAGTCCGACCACCTCTGGACCGGCATGGAAGACGGCGTCCCCGTCCACGTCCGCATCAAGCTCGACGGCCCCCGCGTCCAAGTCTGGGTCGACGGCGAGCCCCACCACGACCACACCCTCGACACCCGCCCCGAACACCGCGTCGCCGCCGGCGTCCTCTCCCGCACCGTCCCCGACGGCCTCGAATACGTCACCCGCCTCGTCAACGCCGAAGACACCCCCAAGACCGTCCACATCGCCCTCGACCCCGGCGCCTACACCGCCGACATCGAACTGCTCACCGGCACCGGCCCCGACGAAGGCGCCCTCTTCGAAGCCTTCCCCGCCCCGCCCACCCGCACCCAGACCAAGGGCGACAACGGCATTGCCATCACCCTCCCGCCCTGGACCTTCGCCTCGGCGGTGATCCGCCCAGCCTGAAAGCAGCGAGGCCCGGCGAAAGCCGGGCCTCCGGCCCATGTCCAATCTCGATAGCGGCGCATGGTGAAGCGGCAGTAAGGTGAGCGGTGCCGACCGCGGGACTCTGGTGCGACTCCCGGATCCGTTTTGTTAGCGCTAATTCGCTTTCGTGCCACTCACTCCCCGGTCGGCGCCCCTTCCCCTCGAGACCCCGGACGCCTCATGGAACTCGTCGCCGACCGCACCGCCGCTGAGGACGTGCTGCTGTTCGTCAACGCCGCCATCGCCTCGACCGGGCAGCGCGAGTTCCATTCCGACGCCGACGCGCAGCAGTGGTCCATGGAATTCCTGCACGAGTACATGCTCGTCAACTACCGGGACCTGTACGCGGCCACGCTCACCCTTGGCGTGAACGACCGCAACGCCGCCGCGATCATCATGCGGCTCTTGCAGACCGGACGGGACGCGAGCGTGGCCCAGCGGGCGGTCGAGGGCCGGCTCATCGCCAAGTCGCTGGCCGAGATGCCGACGAACCGGGTCTACCACCTGTTCACGGCCCTGCGGAAGGCCCGGGTCAACAACCGGCGCACCCGCGCGATCATCCGCGAGTGGCTCGTCAACCGCCCCGACCCCGCGTTCGAGGCGGTCAAGTACCGGTCCGCATTCCAGGGCGCGGTCCGCCACGCGCACTTGAAGGTCGACGACCTGCCCGCCGGCGAGATGGACGCGTTCCTGTTCGGCCGGCAGGCGGCGGGGCGCTTCGCCACGCCCCTGTTCGAGTCCTGGCGGCGCGCCCACTTCGATCGGCGCGCCGTGTTCGAGCTGCCGTACACCGTAGCGGAGGGGTTCGCGACCAAGCACCGGATCAAGCGGGCCGACTTCCTGGAGCAGATCGCGCCGCAGCTCACGCGCGGCGAACGGCTGCGCCTCCAGCGGTCGGCCGCCCGGATCGGCGCGGCTCACCTCGTCGCCGACGTCGCCGATCTCTCCCGGATGCCGCTCACCCGCCTTGCCGCATACGTGCTCGCGCTGACCGTGGAGGAGCGCGAAGAGCGGCGCCTGGAACTGACCGACGCGCTCCGCGCGGCCGCACTGCGCGTCGCGGGCCTGCGGGCCGGGACCTGGGGACGGGTCGCGGCCGTGCTCGACGACAGCTTTTCGGCGAGCGGATCGAGCGAGAAGCGGCGGCGACCGCTCGTCGTGGCCCTCGCCGCGCACTTCCTGCTGCGGGAGCTCGCCACCGACTACCGTCCCTTGTGGCTCTCTGGCGGCGACGACCCGCTCATGGTGCGCGCCCGCGGCGTCACCTCGCTCGGAGAGCGGATCCTCGACGGCCTGGAGACCCGGCCCGATCTGCTGGTCGTCGTCTCCGACGGCTGGGACAACGCGCCCGTCGGCATGGCCGCCGAAGTGCTGCGCGTCTGGGAGGAACGCCTCGACCCTGAGGGCAGAACCGCTGTCGCCCACCTGAACCCGGTGTTCGACGCCGCGGGACTGGAAGTGCGCCGCCTCTCGCCCACCACCCCCACGGTCGGCATCCGCGACGCCGAGGACCTGCCCGAGCTCGTCGCCTTCGCCCGCTTCGCCACCGGCCGCACCGGCCTGGCCGAACTGCGGGCGCACATCGAGGCCCGGGTCGCCCGCCGGCTCACCGAGGAGACGCCGTGCAGCACTTGACCTTCGACGGCCTCCAGACCCGTCCCGGCCAGGTCTGGGGCGGCATTCGGCTCGTGCCGCTCGTGCGCGACGAGCCCATCACCTCACTGCGCCTGCACCCCAACGGGTTCTCCGAGGAACCGGCCCGCGGGTACGAGCCGCGCTGCTGCTACTCGCCGCACGGCCTCGTCGCCGAATGGACCGACGACGGCACTGCCGTCCCCGCCCTCGGCACCGCCCTGTGCATGCCCGCCAAGACCGTACGAAAGTCGCTGCGGCCCAAGACGAAACTCGAACGCCGCACCCGCGTGCACTTCGTCCCGCACCAGACCGCCCTCGAGGCCTTCATCCCGCTCACCTTCAAGCGCCCCGCGATCGCGTGGAAGGCATGGTCGACGCGGGCGTTCCGCGTCCCCCCGCCCGCGCAAGAGCGCCCGTACGCCGGCTACCACGTCGAAGGGCTCGCCGACGCCCTCCGCATCTTCGAGATCCACCACGGACAATGCGGGGTGCTGCTGTACGTCGCCGACGCGCTCGCCGCCGCCGTCGTCACCCCGCACCCCGACGACTACCGCGCCCTGCACCCGACCCTCGTCGAAGACGCGTTCGGCGAACTCATCTGGCGGTACGCGAACCTCCACGGCGACGTTCCGGACTCTCGCGTCCACCTTGACGCGTCCTCCATCGACACGATCGCGGACCTCCGCGCCGCGATCGACGCCGCCCGCCGCGAGTGGACCGACTTCCACGACGGCGTCATGGCCGCCGGCCTCCTCGACGCCGACTACGTCTTCACGGCCGAATACCAGATGGAGCGGTACACCCTCCAGCGGTTCCGCCCCCGCTTCGAACCCGGCCGCGAAACCCATGTGGGCGAAGCGATCACGGCCGACGACGGCCGCCTCGCCTACCTCCGCACCTTCCGGCTCTCCGAAGCCCAGGCCCGCCGCGGACGCCTCCTGCAGGCCCTCGCCGAAAACGACTGGAACCTCGAAGCCACGGCCGCCACCATGGGCATCGTGGTGCCCGCCCTGGCCGCCCGCCTCCACACCGCGGGCTACGGACACCTCCTCCGCGACGACCACCTCGCCCACCACCTGGCCGCGAACCGAAAGGGCACCCGATGACCACCACCACCCTGTGGCGCCCCTGCGGCCCCGCCGAACTCGACCTCGTCCGCGAATCCGGCTGGACCGCCTGGCCGCCCCGCCTCCCCGAGCAGCCGATCTTCTACCCCGTTCTCAACGAGGACTACGCGACCCGCATCGCCCGCGACTGGAACGCGCCCCGCGACGGCGTCGGCTACGTGACCCGCTTCGAAGTCGACACCGCGTTCCTCGAGCGCTACCCCGTCCAGCAGGCCGGCGGCAACACCATCCTCGAACTCTGGGTCCCCGCCGAAGAACTCGACGACTTCAACCGCCACATCACCGGCACCATCGAAGTCACGGCTGAATACCGCGACCCCGCGATCAAGCCGTGAACAGGGTCGAATTCGTCGTCGCACCCGACGGGTCGACCTGCCTCGACATCAAGATCGACGACGTGAGACTCCAAGAGCACGCCAGACGCGCCGAAATCACCTCAGCCGCAGCAGAAGGAGAGCCGGATTTGGCCGGCGCCTACGACGGCCTCACCCCGCTCCACGCCGTCTGCTGGCCCAGCCGCCACTTCCTGGGCGAACCGGCACTGCCCGCGACCGACGACGGCGACACCGTCCTCCTCGGCTGCGACTGCGGCGACTGGGGCTGCTGGCCGCTCGTCGCCCGAGTCGAGGTCGCCGACGCGGCCGTCACCTGGCACCACTTCAAGAACCCGCACCGCGAAGCCTGGGACCTGAGCCGCCTCGGCCCCTTCACCTTCGAACGCGCCCAATACGAAGCCTCGCTCCGCGCCACCGAACAGGTGTGACAGCGGCGGGACCCCTCCCGCCCGGCTGCCGGTACCAATGAGGAGGTACCTGCCCCCTGGCGAGACGGAGACCCCCGTGCAGCAGAAGACCCGCGACGAAGTCATGCGCATCGCGTACGACGTCGCGAAGCAGCAGCTCGACCGCCGCGACCACGACCTCACCGGCCTCGCCGAGAAGGCCGCGGCGAAAGCCACCCGAGGACTCCTGTCCATCCCGCACCAGACGATCAAGCGCATGGTCGAGAACGAGACCACCGCATGGACCGACGAGCAGGAACGCCAGATCGCACTCGCACGCGACGAGCATGAGGCCCTCCTCGAACGGCTCCGGCACGACTACTACGCCGAAGTCGAGGAGACGCGCGCCGAAATCGTCGCCAAGCTCGCCGTAATCGTCCGCGCCGAGATCGAATCGCAGCTCCCGGGCCTCCTGCCCGAACCCGTGCAGGTCCTCCTCCCCGAAGCACCGCGGCCCATCGACATCGAAGGCGCCGCGCACCACATCCTCCCCGACCTGCTGCTCGCCCTCCGTGCGCACTGCCACGTGCTGCTCGTCGGCCCGGCCGGCACCGGGAAGTCCATGCTCGCCAAGCAGGCCGCCGAGGGACTCGGCCTCGGCTTCCACGCCCTTTCCCTCGGCCCGACCACCCCGATGAGCAAGGTCTTCGGCTACTACGACGCCCACGGCAACTACCACGGCACGCCGTTCCGCCGCGCGTTCGAAGAGGGCGGCGTCATGCTGCTCGACGAGCTCGACAACGGCCACCCCGGGCTGCTGGGGGAGTTGAACCAGGCGCTGGCCCTTCGGGTCTGCGCGTTCGCCGACAAGATGGTGACCGCGCACCCGGACTTCCACCTGATCGCGACCGCGAACACCTTCGGCACCGGAGGCGACCAGCGGTACGTCGGCAGGCAGAGCCTCGACGCGGCCACATTGGACCGATTCACCATGATCGAGGTCCCGATCGACCCGAAGCTCGAACGCCGCCTCGCCCATGCGCACGCCCCCTCGAAGTCGAACGAGGTGAAGCGGCTCCTCAAGGAAGTGCAGCGGCTCAGGGGCATCGCCGAGCGCAAGCACCTCCCGCTGGTCTTCTCCCCGCGCGCGAGCATCGACGGCGCGAAGCTCCTCGAAGCGGGCGCCACCTACCAGCAGGCCCTCGAATGGCGCGTCCTCAGAGGACTCTCCGACGCCCACCGGAACGCGCTCGGAGTGCAGTAGATGGTCGTCATCAAGCCGCTCCACTCCTGGCGGGAGTTCCTCGAAGCCTCGCAGCGGCCGCCCTCCGTCTCGTACGGCTCGGGCCGCAACTCCGAGACCCATTGGGCGGGAGCCACCTTCGAAGAAGCCCAGCGGCTCGGCGTGGACGGCTGGCACGTCGACCTCCCCGACACCGACGTGGCCGTCGGCGAACTCCGCGAACGCGCGGGCCTCAGCCGCACCGTCACCGCCCTCGAACCCAGCTGGGACGTCACCGGCAGCGAAGTCGACGTCGGCGTCTACCTCTCAGGCGTCCCGGAGTGCATGGTCGACGCCGTGCCCCGCAGCACCTCCGTGCGCGGCCGCGTCGTCACCTTCCTGGTCCCCGCCACCTACTCGAGCAGCACACCGCACCACTACATCAGGAACCGCGGCCTCGCCCTCGCCGCGCTCTGCTCGGCCATCATCGAAGTCGGCCACAGCGTCGAGATCTGGAGCGGCTACGCCGCGAACCTCCCACGCACAGGCCGCTTCTCCGCGGTCGCCCGCGTCATCGCCGCGGGCGAACCGCTCGACATCGGCCGCCTCTGCTTCGCGACCGCCCACCCGGCGATGCTGCGCCGCCTGTGGTTCTCCGTCCTGGACACCGAGGACCGCGACTTCGTCCTGCGCCTGATCCTGGCGAACTACGGCAAACCGCCGTTCTCCTGCAGGGCGACCGACCTGCCCGACGGCATCAGCGACCCCTACGTCTTCCCCTACCTCGACGACCGCGAATCCCAGTGGCGCACCCTCGACGCCTCCCTCGAATGGAGCCGCACCACCTTCGAAGACCTCGGCCTACTCCGCGACCACTAGCGCCGGTAAGCCCTGAGGAACGCCCGCACGCCTTCGACGATGAGCGGCCGCACGCGGGAGTCCTTCTCCGCGTTCGCGGAACCGAGCCGGCTGAGCGTGACGCCGAACGTCAGCGCGATGAAGTGGTCGGCCGCGAGACGCGGGTCGGGGACCTCGAGCAGTCCCGCCTTCGCCAGCGCGGCGAACCGCTCGCCCATGGCCTCCTCGGGCGCGTTGGTGAGCGCGCGGTCGTCGGGGTGGGGGAGGTGCCCGGACGCGGTGTTCACGAAGCGCTGCAAGGTCGTGTACTCCGCCGAGTCGAGCATGTCGGTGGTGATCCGCATGGAGAACTCGACCAGGGCCGGTTCGAGCTCGGCGGGGTCGGTGAGGCCTTCGAGCGTGTCGGTGAGGGTGCGCCGGACCGTGGCCAGCAGCGACTGGCCGACCTCGTCGAAGACCGCGTGCAGCAGGGTCTGCTTGTCGCCGAAGTAGTCGTAGACCGTCCGCTTCGAGACCTGGGCCCGAGCGGCCACCGCGTCGACGCTCGAACGGTCGAATCCCTCTGTGAGGAACAGCTCACGAGCCGACGCGAGGATGGCGGCCCTCTTCTGTGCGGACCCCGCACGCAGCGTCTTCTCTGTCGGCATAGGCGCATCCTAACGGACCGCATGCGCGGCCCGGCCGCTCGCCACATCGAGAATGCACTACACCGTGTAGTGTAGTCTTCGAAAGCGTCAGTCCGAGGTGATCGCCAGACCGCTTCTGGCGCTAGGTGATCGGTGCTGGATCCAGTAACCGACCACAGCGAGAGCCGGTCTCCACCGGCGCCTCGCCACCGACGATGAAAGGAACGTTCATGGTCGTAACGCTGGACTCACCGGTCCGCATCGGAAAAGCGGCGATCGGGGCCCTCGGCACCCTCGCCCTCGCACTCGGCACGCTGCAAGCGGTCGTGGAGCCTTCGCTCCCGCTCCTGCAGCACGATCTCGGCATCGGTCCCGCCGAGGGCTCACTGATCTTCATCACCCTGCTCATCACCGGCGCGGTCGTCGCACCGATCGCGGGCAAACTCGGCGACCGCTACGGCGGCAAGCGGGTCCTCGTCGTGCTCATGGCCACCGTCTCGGCGGGCGGCCTGATCTCCAGCCTGGCGCCGAACCTGCCCGTGCTGCTGCTCGGCCAAGTCCTGCAGGGCGCGATGGTCGGCGCGCTGCCGCTCTCATTCATCCTGGTGCGCAAGCACCTTCCACCCGGCCGGACGCAGGTGGCCGTCGGCCTCGTCAGCGGACTCTTCACCGGCGGCGGCCTGGTCGGCATGCTCGTCGCCGGACCGATCGCGGAGCACCTCTCCCGCCATTGGATGTTCGCGATCCCGACGACCGCGATCATCGCGGCGACCCTCCTGGTGTCCCGCCTGATGCCGGACGACCCGCCCGCCGCCTCCGACGCCAAGATCGACTGGCTCGGCGTGATCCTGCTGAGCTGCACGCTGGTCGCGCTCGTGCTCGGCGTCATGGTGGTGACCGGTGGCGGCCTGCCGCCCCTGGCGATCGTCGCGATCACGGTCGCCGTAGCCGCTCTCGCGACCGGATGGGTCGCGGTCGAACGCCGAGTCGCCTCGCCCATGGTCGACCTGCGCATGCTCGCCATGCCGGCGATGTGGAGTTCGGCCGTCGTCACCCTTCTCATGAGCCTCGGCTTCGGCATGGCGGTCTACCTCATCCCGCAGCTGCTCTCGTTGTCCGCCAACGGATACGGCTTCGGAGCCGACCCGTCCGACATCGGCCTCTTCCTCCTCCCGGCGACCATCGCCGGAGTAGTGGCCGGAACGATCGCCGGGATCGCCTCGCGGCGCTTCGGAACCCGCGCCGTGATCACCGTGGGCGCCATCGCCACGGCCGCCACGCTGATCGCCCTGGGCTCGCTGCACGATGCCACCTGGCAGCTGGTGGTAGCCCGCGCGCTCATCGGGTTCGCCGTCAGCGTCAGCGCCGTGGCGCTGCTCGCCGGCACCGCCACCACCGTCGACGCCAAGGACACCGGCATCGCTACGAGCCTGCTCGTAGTGACCCGCGTCGTCGGCGTCGCCCTGGGCGCCCAAACGGGCGGCGCGATCCTCGACGCCAGCACCGACCCACGTACCGGCCTGCCCAGCGAAACGGCCTTCACCACCGGCTTCATCATCGCCGGCGTCATCGCCGCCCTGTCCCTCCTCGTCCTCCCCGCCATGAAGAAAGGAACCAAGGCATGACCACCGCTCGTCGACCGCGCACCGTCCTGATCTCCGGAGCGAGCATCGCGGGACCCGCGCTCGCTTTCTGGCTGCACCGGTACGGATTCGAGGTCACCGTCGTCGAGAAGGCCAGCGCACCACGCACCGGCGGCTACCCGATCGACTTGCGCGGCACCGCGATCGAAGTCGCCAGACGCATGGGCATCCTGCCACTGCTGCACCAAGCGCACATCGACACAAGACGAATCACCTTCCTCGACGCAGCGGGCAGCGAGATCGCCACGATCGCCCCGCACACCCTCGCCGGCAGCGTCGAGGGCAGGGACCTCGAGGTGGCCCGCGGCGATCTGACCGCGATCCTCTACTCGAAGGTCCGCGACGACGTGGAATTCCGGTTCAACGACACCATCGAAACCCTCGACCAGTCCGCCGACCAGGTCGACATCACCTTCCGCAGCGGCGAACAGCGCACCTTCGACGTCGTGATCGGCGCCGACGGCATGCACTCCCACACCCGCGGCCTCCTGTTCGGCCCCGAAGCGTCCTTCCACCGCTACCTCGGCTACCGCTTCGCCGTGTTCACCATGCCCAACACGCTCGGCCTCTCCCACGAGCTCGTGATGTGGAACGCCCCCGGCAAGTCCGCGGCCCTCTACGCCACCGGCACCGGCAACGAAGCACTCCACGCCTTCCTGAACGTCCACCAGCCGCAACAGGCAGGCCGTGCTCTCCGAAACCCAGAGGCCCAAAAGGACCAGATCGCCGACACCTTCAAGGGCTCGGCCTGGAAAGTCCCCGACATCATCCACGCCATGCGCAACGCAGACGACCTCTTCGCCGACGCCGTCGGCCAGATCCGCATGCCCACCTGGTCAAGCGGCCGAGTCGCCCTCGTCGGAGACGCGGCCTACGCACCCTCATTCCTGACCGGCCAGGGCACGAGCCTCGCCCTGGTAGGCGCCTACATGCTCGCCCACGCCCTGGCCACGCACCCAGACCACCAAACGGCCTTCGCCGCTTATGAACAGACCGCCCGCGACTTCACCACCGCAAACCAAGCCCTGGTCGACCACGGCACCGCAGCGCTCTTCCCCACAACCGCCCACGACCTGGAACAACGCAACGCCAGACTCCGCAACCTCACCACCGTCCCCACCCCGTCCCCACGGCCGGCCTACACGGCCCTCACCCTGCCCGAAGAGCCGGCGGCGAACTCTTCAGTGAAAGTACTGGAATAGATCATTCCGTTCTGGTATGCTTGAGAGACCAGAGGGGGATCGGCCCCTGAAGGGCAAGTGAGAGGAAGACGGCAATGACCCAGCACGAGGCGATCAAGTCCTTCACCATCGACATCCCGCAGTCCGAGCTCGACTACCTCCGCGACCGCCTGTCGCGGGCACGCCGCGCCCAGGAGATCGCCGGCGTCGGCGACGAGTACGGCGTGGCCGTCGACCGCGTGGACCGCCTGGCCGAGTACTGGGCCAAGGAGTACGACTGGCGCGAGACCGAATCGCGGCTCAACGGCTTCCCGCAGTTCGTGACCGAGATCGACGGCCAGCGCATGCACTTCCTCCACATCGAGTCGCCCGACCCCAAAGCCGTGCCGCTGCTGCTGCTCCACGGCTGGCCCGGCACCATCATGGAGTTCGTCGACCTCATCGAGCCGCTCACCCGCCCGGCCGAAGGCCCCGCGTTCCACCTGGTCATCCCCTCGCTGCCGGGGTTCGGCTTCTCCGGCCCGACCACCGAGACCGGCTGGGGCGCCGCCCGCACCGCGAAAGCCCTCGCGACGCTCATGGCGCGCCTCGGCTACGAGCGGTACGGCGCCCACGGCAACGACGGCGGTGCGTTCATCGCCCCCGAACTCGGCCGGATCGACGGCGAGCACGTCATCGGCATCCACGTCGACCAGATCTTCTCGTTCCCCTCCGGCGACCCGTCCGAAATGGAGGGCATGACCGAAGAGGAGATGGGCGCGCTGCAGGTCCTGCAGTGGTTCTACGAGAACAAGAGCTCCTACGACCAGCTCCACTCCCAGCAGCCCCAGACCCTCGCCCACGCCCTGGCCGACTCCCCCCGCGGCCTTCTCGCCTGGATGGACCAGCTCTTCGGCGACGTCGTCGACGACCGCTTCGTCATCGACAACGTCATCATCCACTGGCTCAACGGCACCATCGCCTCATCCATGCGCTTCTACTTCGAGAACAAGCGCAACCCGATCGACACCACGCCCGCGAACTTCCCGATGGCCAACTCCAGCTTCGCCGGCGACTTCCAGTCCATCCGCCGCTTCGCCGAACGCGACTACACCAACATCACCCAATGGCGAACCCACGACACCGGAGGCCACTACGCCGCCCACCAGGCCCCCGCTCTCCTCGCCGCCGACCTCCGCGACTTCTTCACCGCGCTGGACTGAACGCGTTGCCGCACAAGGAAGGCGCTGATCTCAGGATCAGCGCCTTCCGCTCGCTGCTTCCTGGGCATGCGCGGCGGCGTCCTCGCTTTCGGTGATCACCATCCGCCTGGCCATCCCCGCGAACCCCAGTCCGTGGAACGGCAGCACCTCGAGCCGGTAGAGATTCGCACCGCCCGGCGTCCAGCAGTACAGCGGCTCGTCCCCGCTCGGCGCCGTGATGTCAAAATGCGGCTCGCTCGCGCCTGCGACGTCGTCGACTCCCTACCGACTGCTCGATTGCGCTCCCGAAAGGGCCTCGCACGCACGCGGGGCGCACGAGCCCGGAACATGCGAACCGCACCGGTGGCGGCGGCGGCGGTCCTCAGCGGGCAAGTCCGCGGTTGCGGCGTTGGCTGTCGCGGTCCTGCTCGGGCATCGTGGGCCAGCGCCGCATGAGGGCGTTGCGGAGTTCGCGGCCGCGAGCGGTGGCGATGCCGGTGCCGACGGCGGCGGCGACGAACAGCCCGACCGAGACGAGCATCGCGACGATCGATTCGGTGCGATATTCGGCGAAGACCTCATGTGAGCCGAGGCCCATGCCCTGGCCGAGCATGTAGGCGGAGGCGCTGTAGACCAGGCCGACGCCTGACATCATCGCGCCGACGCGCGCCAGTGGATGCATGCGTTGCTCCGAGTGGAAGGCCAGGACGTTCCTGCCAGGGCGGCGGGATCTCGAGTCGGCCAGCGACACGAAAAGGTCGGCGCGTTCGGCGCGCCGCTGCGTCCAGTCGATGAGCACCCCGACCAGCGCGAGCAGCGCCGTCAAGGGGACCGCGACCGCGAAGATCCAGAACCCCCAGGAGAGCACGCGCTCGATGAACGACGAGTAGTAGACCTCATTGCACTCGCTTGTCCCGCGCCCGGGCAAGCTCGCGCACCGCATCACCATCGACGCCAGCAGCGCGACGAAACCGAGGACGCCGACCAGCCCCGCGACGTAGATGAAGGCGGCGGCCTTCGGGGACCCTGAGACCACAGGTTCCGAACTCTCGCGACGCTTCGCCCGCTTCCAGGCCCGCGCTTCGTCCTGGGCACTCCAATGCGCGGCGATCCGCGCCCGGCGCTTGGCGTGGGCCCGCGGGAGCCACTGCCGGCAGGCGTGTCCGAGCAGGCTCATCACCAGCGCGCATCCGATGGAGGACAAGGTGATCGCCCATCCTTCGGGACTGCTGTCCACCAGCACCACGAACAGTCCGACCAACCCGAGCACGCCGGCCAGGACGGCGTTCCCCCATCCGAGGATCTCGAGCCGCGACGCCGGCGGATTGACGACCGCGGCGACCTGGTCAGGCGAGGGCACGGCATGGCGGGACGCACCACGGGTGGCGGCCTTGACCAGCGCCTTCGAGGTGGCCACCTCCCGCAGAAAGCTCACCACCGCCCAGATGAACGCCACGCCGAGTGCGAACACCATGAGGAAACCGACGCTGAAGCGCAAGAGATGGTCGACGACGGTCTCGAGCCCAGGGTCGCCGAGCAGATTCTCCTCAGCGAGGATGCCCCCACTCAGGATCAATGCGAACGCCACGCCCAGCCCGACCAGGACCGCCAACAACGAACGAGCGCACGCACCCGCCACCTCACCAGCTGCCCCGACGGGATACTCGTGCCAATGCCACCCGCGCGGCTCGCCCCCGTCCTCATTCACCCAAGGCCCCTCACCTCGTCCGACCACCACCGCATCCTACGAGCGACCCGCCACGCCAACCCCCGACGACAAGCGCCCAAGCCGAGGACCACACGCCGGACGACGAAATAGGCCCTGACCGCGAGGTCCCTCCTCCGCGATCTGCGAACCGGCCGACCCGGGGAAACCCGCCCATAACCACGGCCCCGTTCGATCGTCATACTCGTTGGAGTTCATCCAGTAGGCCACCGGCGCGACCGAGAATCCGCTGCCTGCCGCGCCACCCGCACAGGAAGCGGCATCCGTCACCGCACTGTACGATCCACTCCCGTGAGGTTCAGTCTTGGCTGTCCAAGCCGCTCTCTCCGACTGCGACGTCGTCTTCTGCCCGAGCGACCCGCCGCGAGCCGGGCTGGTCGCCTTCTACCGACCGGACGGCGGCCCGCTCCCCGACGACCTCGGTGATCCCGGTGAGGTGACCCTCGTGGCCGACGCCTCCGGGAACTCGCGCGTGCACACAGCCCGGCTGCTGCGGCCCGGGCACGGGGCGGAAGTCCTGACGCATCTCGAAAGCGGCACCGCCTCCGCCTCCGCCTGGGGACTAGCCGCGCGTAAAGCCCTCGAACTGATCGCCTCCGGGCTCCTCCTCCCCGGCCTGGACGCCGCAGGCGGCGACGCCTGGTGGGTCGGCCCGCTCGGAGGGCCCGACGTCCACTACCTCCGGGTCCTGGCCGCCGCGATGCCGACGAGCGCCTTCGCGATCCCGGTCGACACGGAAGCGGGCACCGGCGTTCCCGACCCGTACCGGCTGCTGCGCGCGTTCCTCGACGCCGTCGCCGACGCCTGGCCGCGCTCGCCGGCCGCGAGGCTCATCACCGGGCACGACGCCTTCGCCGTCGAGGATCCGGTCGCCCTGCCCGAATTCGCCCGTCCAGCGGCCGAACTCGCCCGAGGCAGGGACGACGGCTGGGGCCCGGCCCTGGCGATCTCACTCGAACCGCACGGCCGCGCCACCGCCTCGGCCGGCTTCTTCGACCGAGCCGATCCGGCGCGCCTGGTCGCACCCGAGGAATCCCGGATCGCCGACACGGAGCTGCGGCGGGCCTTCCAGCAACTCGCCCACCGCACCGACTGGAAACCGCTCCGCGACCTGGGTCGATCGCTTTCCCTCAGCGTCCCACTCGAATCGCACGACCTGGCCGACCTGCTCGACGGCGCCGAGGACGACCTGCGCGACCTCGGTGTTGAAATCCGCTGGTCGGACCGGATCGACCGGAGCCTGTCGGCATCGCTGCGACTCGAATCGGCCGCCGCCGACACCGCATCACTCTTCG
The DNA here is from genome assembly GCF_017592475.1 of Glycomyces niveus. Taxonomy (GTDB): domain Bacteria; phylum Actinomycetota; class Actinomycetes; order Mycobacteriales; family Micromonosporaceae; genus Glycomyces; species Glycomyces niveus. Next base: position 77,475 of record NZ_JAGFNP010000015.1, read on the forward strand.
CTCTCGAAGGCCTGCTCGACTTCAAGTGGCGGGCCGCTTGCGCCGACCGCGACCTCACCGAGGCAGAACTCGACCGGATCGCCGCGGCCTCCGGCCCCGTCGTCCGCCTCGACGACCGGTGGGTGCTCGTCGACGAGTCCCTCGCCGCCCGGCTGCGCCGCCACCTGGCCCGCCCCGCCCCGCTCGAAGGGCTCCGCGCAGCCCTGACCGGGACCACGACCGTGGGCGGCACCGCCGTCCCGGTCGACGTCGCCGGGCCGCTCGCCGACCTTCGCGATCGCCTCACCGACCCCGATCACCCGGCGAACCGCCCGATCGGTCAGCCCGCCGCGCTCCAGGGCGTGCTGCGCGACTACCAGCTGCGCGGCCTCAACTGGCTCAACAGCCGCGCCGCAACGGGCCTCGGCTCATGCCTGGCCGACGACATGGGCCTGGGCAAGACCATCACCCTCATCGGGCTGCACCTGCACCGCCAGTCCGAGGGCGCGACCTCCGGCCCGACCTTGGTCGTGTGCCCTGCCTCGCTGCTCGCCAACTGGGCGGCCGAGATCGCGAAGTTCGCGCCCGCGTCGAGCGTCCGCCGCTTCCACGGGCCGGGCCGCGATCTCGACAACGTCGGCAAGGACGAGTTCGTGATCACCACGTACGCGACCATGCGCCGCGACGCCAAGGCCCTCGCGGGCGTCGAATGGTCCCTCGTCTGCGCCGACGAGGCCCAGCACGCCAAGAACCCGGCCGCCGAGACCGCGAAAGCCCTGCGCGCCATCCCGTCCGGTGCTCGCGTGGCGCTCACAGGCACCCCGGTCGAGAACAACCTCACCGATCTGTGGGCCATCCTCGACTGGACCACGCCGGGACTCCTCGGCACCTTGACCGCCTTCCGCGACGCCTACGGCCGCGCCGCCGAACGCGGCGACCCCGAGACCGCCGCCCGCCTCGCCGCCATGCTGCGCCCGTTCATGCTGCGCCGCTTGAAGACCGACCCCGGCATCGCGCCCGAACTACCCGCAAAGACCATCACCGACCACCCTGTCGCCCTCACGCGGGAGCAGACCGCCCTGTACCGGCGCGTCGTCAAGGACACCATGAAGACCATCGCGGAGGCCGCCGGGATCGAACGGCGCGGCCTCGTGCTCAAGCTCCTCACCGAGCTCAAGCAGATCTGCAACCACCCGGCCCAGTTCAAGAAGGAGGCCGATCCCGCCGCGGGCAAGTCCGCCAAGCTTGAACTGCTCGACGAACTGCTCGACATCACCGCCGCCGAAGGCGCGTCCTCACTCGTGTTCACCCAGTACGCCCAGATGGGGCACCTCCTGCTGGAGCACCTGCGCCGCAAAGGCGTCGAAGCCGAGTTCCTGTACGGCAGCACCCCGGTGAAACGACGCGAGGCGATGGTCGAACGCTTCCAAGCGGGCGAGATACCGGTGCTCATCCTCTCCCTCAAGGCCGCCGGGGTCGGCCTCAACCTCACCCGCGCCTCCCATGTGGTCCACTTCGACCGGTGGTGGAACCCTGCCGCCGAGGACCAGGCCACCGACCGCGCCTACCGGATCGGCCAGACCCAGGCCGTGCAGGTCCACCGCCTCGTCTGCGAAGGCACCCTCGAAGCGAAGATCGCCGCCTTGCTCGAAACCAAACGCGCCCTTGCCGAATCCGTCGTCGGCTCGGGAGAGGCCGCGCTCACCGAACTCACCGACGAGCAGTTGCACGACCTCGTCCGGCTGGAGGAGGCGCGATGAGCCGCTACGTGAACACCCCCTGGGGCCAGAACTGGCTCAACATCGCCGAACCGATCCTCAAAGCAGCCGACTCCGGGAGACTCCAACGCGGCCTCTCATACGCCCGAGGCCGGGTCGCCGAACCCGAGATCGGACCCGGCACCGCCACAGCGACCGTGCGCGGCAGCAGCAGCTACCGCGTCCGCATCACCCTGCCCGGCCCCGGCCGGATCACCGCCGACTGCGACTGTCCTGACCCCGTCTGGCCCTGCAAACACGTTGTCGCCGTAGTCTTCCGCCTCGGCCGGACCATCGACGAGGACCCCTCCGCCCTGCGCACCCTCCGCGCCAACGACGGCTACAGCGCCGATCCCGCACCCGAGCCCGAACCGGAGCCGGCCGGCAACGCCGGACGCACCCGCTGGGGATCCGAACTGGCAGCCGACGCACTCACCCCGGCCGAAGCGTTCGCCCGCCCCACCGCACCACGGCCCGATCCGGTCGCGATCCCCGACGCGACCGGCGAACCCTGCTACTGTCCCCCCAACCCCCGCAGCGGTGTCGACCTCGAAGCCCTGGAAGCACTCGCGGCCATCGCCGCCGGTACAGCCATGACCGCCCTCGTCAACGCCGACGTACCGGGCCACCAGGTCCGGGAGTGGCCCGAAGACCCGCAGCTCGACGCCGTCCGAATCGCCCTTCACGTGACCGGCCCCGCCAGACTCGAATCCCTCGCAACCGCCATCGGCCGCACCGCCGCAGCGCTGACAGGCGAGAGCCTGGCATGGACCTTCTTCGGACCCGAGAGCATCGCCATCCTCACCGACCAGTGGCAACCCGATCCGGACCTGCACCACGAGGTCACCACAGCGCTCGCGGAATTCACCACCGCCGACGGCGCCCCTGCCAGAGTCACCAAACGCATGAACCGCTGGACGATCGACTCCCACCATCTCCAACTGCGCTACGGCCGGGATGAACGCTGGTACCCGTTCCTGCGCCAGAGCAACAAATGGTGGCCCGCAGGCCCGCCCGCGACCGACCTCACCGAAGCCGTGACACGCCTCCAGGGCTCCGAATGGGGCCAGGTCATGAGCCAGATCCATCGGTGATGGAAGAAGCGCTGAGCGCTCGCACCGCCGACTCGATCCTGCCTTCCGCTCCCCGGACGGCCTCGTCCCGGACCGGCTTGAACAGCGCCAAGGCTGCCGCGTTCAGGACTGCAATGCGTCGAGCGCGGCTTGAAGGCGTTCCCTGGCCTCGGTCGCGACCTGTTCGAGACCCGGTTGCCCGGAGACGTCCACCATGACCAGTGGGTCGAGCGCTTCGACGAGAGTCCGTCCCTCGGCGGTCCGCACGACCACATTGCATGGCAGCAGCAGTCCGATCTGCCGGTCGGCCCCCAGGGCGCGATGCGCGAGCGGCGGGTTGCAGGCGCCGAGGATGAGGTACGGCTCCATCTGCTCGCCGAGCTTCTCCCGCAGGGTCGCCTGCACGTCGATCTCGGTGAGGATGCCGAACCCCTGATCGGCGAGCGCCGCGCGCACCTGTTCGACGGTCTCGTCGAACGGCGTTTCCAAACGGATCGTGATCCCGTACCCCATGTCAGCCCCTCGGCCGCGTATCGTGAACTCGCAGTCCGAGCCTATAGCGGCCATATCAGGATTCGCGTTCCGAGCGCAGGATTCACGAGATCGCCGACGCCGCCGACGCCGAACTCGGCTTCACCAGCGAGACCGAGACGACGATCGGCCAGGTCCTCGCGGACGGCAACGAGATCACCTGCCTGTACGACTTCGGCGACGGCTGGGACCACCGCGTCAAGCTGGAGGACACCGCGACCGCCGAGGAGCACCGCGCCTACCCGTATTGCGTCGACGGCACCGGGGCCTGCCCGCCTGAGGACTGCGGCGGCCCACCGGATACGCCGACCTCAAGGCCGCCCTCGCGGGGACGCCGAGCGACCGGCGGTCCGACCTGCTCGAATGGCTGGAGTTCATCGGATCCGCCGACTTCGACCCGTCGTCCTTCGACCGCGACCTGGCGAACAAGCGGCTGCGCGCCTTGTGAACCCTGGCGAGTCGATCGTTCGACATCGACGACTTCGCTGCGCGGATACCGCAGAGTCAAACTCAAATTGTTGACTATGTCGATGGCGCGATGTTATCCTTCACATTCTTTGTTTCCCCTGCTCAAGACCAAGGAGCCGCCATGCCCTCGGCGCGAGGCTTCTCGAAGGCGACGGCCCGGTAGCCGTCCCCTCGGCAGGTCGACGCGGCCGCGGCAGAGGGAGGAACCGTCAACTGCCGCGGCCGCGCCTGGGGGAGAAGGCGACGCGCCCCCAGACCCGGGTACTCACGATCCAGGAGCGTGACGAGTCCTGGCCTGTCAGAGACCACGCTGAACGGAACCTGCGCGATGCCTGACTCGAAGACGATGACCCTGTGGCGCCCATAAGGTCCGGCCGAGCTTGAGCTGGTCCGCGAGTCCGGATGAATCGCCTTGCCTTCCCGCCTGCCCGACAAGGGCGTGTCCTGTGAATCGTTAAGCCAGATCATGGTCTCGGCGATGACGAGACCGGCTCGGTAGGCGGCCCGTTTCGCATAGCGGGTAGCTGCCACGTCGCGCCACTGTTTGAGCCCGGTTGGAGCACCGCTCGACGACAATGCGCTTTCGATAGGCCGCCAGGTCGATACACCGGAAGGGCCCGGCGGGTTGCCCCGTCGGGCCCTTTGCTGCTGCTACTTCAAGCCGAAGGACCGGATCGTGGTCTGCTCGACCTCGGTTCCGGCGTCGTCGGTCGCGGTGAAGCGGGTCGAGGCGAACTCGGCGCCTTCAGGGTGTTCAAGGGTCGCGGTCGCGGTGCAGCCGTCGAAGTCGAGCGGGACCTCGGTCCAAGAGGCGCCGTCGTCGTAGGAGACCTGGAAGGTCATCGACTCGGCGATGACCGGTGCCGCGTGCCGTGCGACGGCCAGGTCGAGGCTGATGTCGAGCGGTTCAGCGGCGGCGGCGTAGCCGCTTTCGACGCCGTCGGAGCGCATCGCCACGACCGGCAGCGACGGCCGCGACTCCTCGCCGTCGGCCAGAGCGTTGGGGTCGAGGTCGAACGACCATGCCGAGGTGTTGCTCGTGCCGAACGGCACCGTGTCGGTGCCGCGGGTCGTCTCGGTGGTCAGCGTGTAACGGCCGGCCTCTGTGAGCGCGGCGTCGACGACCAGTGCCGAGGCGGTGCCGTCGAAGCCGCCCAGCACTTCGCCGTTGAGGCTGAGCTCGGCGGTGCCGCTGTAGCCGACGAGCTTGACGTTCTCGTCGTTGTAGCCGACGGCCGGGTAGAGGTACGTCGTCGCGGAGGCGGTGTCGCCGCCGGCGAGGATCATCTCGGGGGCTCCGGCGCCGAACAGGCCGTGGCCCTTGGTGACAGCGGTGTCGCCCGTTTCGAGCACGGCACCGGTGTAGGTGTCCGCGAAGCCGTCGAGCATCGTGCCCTCGTCGTTGAAGACGCCGAACTCGTTGTATCCGCTCCACTCGACTTCGGGTCCGGCGCTGCGGTAGTCGGTGCGGGTCGAAGGCGCGTCGGTGGGGATCTCCAGGCACCAGCCCCCGTTCACCGAGCCGGTCGGGTTGCCCGAGTCGCAGGTCGTGCCCGACAGGTCGGTGCCGAAGCTGTTGTAAGTGGTCTTCTCGACCGCGAGTTCGTCATCCGAGACGTAGAACGACAGATCCTCGGGGTAGCCGCCGATCTCGCCGAACGCGAGGTTGTACAGGTACGGCTCCGCAGCGCCCGCGGGGCTCGACAGCATCGGCTGGTAGATGAAGTCGAGCAGGGGCCCTTCGGGCATCTCGGGTTCGGGCAGCACATAGACGTCGGTGTCCGGTCCGGGGAAGCCCGTGATCCCGGAGCCGGTCCCTTCGACCTCCGATGCGCCCTGGAATCCGACTCCGAGGATGGCGCTGTCGACGACGGCGTCCGGCTGGTCGACCTCGACGGTCACCGGTGAGGCGTCGGCGCCGTTGAACTCGGTCTTGACGGGCTTGTTCGCCAGGGTCACTGCGGTGATGCCCATGACGAGTTCGGTCGAGGAGCCGTCGGCGGCCTCGTTCCAGATCTCGCCGAACACGAGATACTCGCCCTGGGGCAGCTCCGCGGTCGCGACGCCCTGCTCGTCGAACGAGAAGTAGCCCTCTTCGCCGGTGGCGGCGTTGTACGCGCCGATGAGGTTCCCGTCGGGGACGGCCCCCGAGGTGTCGGCGATGGCAATGGTGAGTTTCTGGGTGTCGGCCGCGGCGGACACCTCGCCCCCGGCCGGCACGAGGCTGTCGTAATCGCGGCCGTCGAGTTCGGCCGCAGGGACGGCGGCAGCGTCGGTGTGGCCGCCTTCCAGCAGCTGCGTGACGTTGTAGCGCCGCGCGTCCTCCTCGCCGGAGCGGATCGCCTCGACCTTGTCGGAGGGGACCACGATCCGGTCCCCGGAAGGCCTGGTGAGCGCCAGGAAATGGACGTCTTCCCGGCCCGCGGCCGGCTCAATGCCGGTGACGCCGTTCGACGCCATGGTCACCCGGTCGCCAGTCGGAAGTACGACGGTGCCCACGGCGGCCGACGAGACCGACACCGCCTCGGCCGTCGCTGGCGACCTCGACTCGTTCGCATTCGCGTTCGCAAACGGAATAACGGCCAGCCCGGCCACCGCGAACCCGCTGACGGCCGCCGCCGCCATGCTCTTTCGTCTCCGCACGGAGAGTCTCCTCTAGATTGGAAGGACATGAAGGCGCGCACCGACCAGAAGACGCGGCCGGCGATGAGGACGGTTGCAGCTTCCACGGAAATTGTTCGAGCCGAGAACATGACCGACGGAGTAGCGGAACTAAGGTGGACAACTGCGCGAGGTCGCGGAAGACGTTGACCGGTCTCGGCCGACCGCGATCTCGACCTGATCCGTTACCGTCCGCTCCGAATCCGTTTCAGGGCAGAAAAAGTCAGGCCCGGGTTTCACAACCCGGGCCTGACCTTTACGTTCTTGCAGGGATCATCGAGGCCTATAGGACCCTTTACCCGCAGGTCAGGGCGGTGTCCTATGGCATCACGCCTGGATGTCCTGGTAATGAGCCTTCCACCACGCCATCACTCTGGCCGCCCTCACCGACGGCGACGGGAACCTGCTGTGGATCGGGACCGGCTACCCCGGCTCCACCTACGACCTCACCGCCGCCCGAGGAGACCAGGTCTTCTACTGGGCGCGCAGAGCCGACCTGGAGATCTTCGCCGACAAGGGCTACACCGGCGCCGGGCCCGGCGTGCTGGTGCCGTTCAAGGGCAAGTGGGACAAGCTGACCGAAGACCAGCGCGCGCACAACAGAGTCGTCAACTCCACCTGCGCCCTGGTCGAACGCGGCTTCGCGCAGCTCAAGACCTGGGAGATCTTCCGCCGCTCCCGCTGCTGCCCGACCCTCATCGGCCCCGCCGCGCACGCCGTCCTCGCCCTCATGATCAATGATCGACAGTAGACATACCATCACCATCGACCACCGTCGATCGGTAACCAAGATGGAAAGAGCTCACTGTGTCAGCAGCTTGCGCAGGTCTTCCACATGCAGTCGCTGCGTCCGGTCGGCGACCAGGCTCGGGGAGAATCGGACGCCCTCCTTGCGCAGGAGGGCGTGGGGGTCGCCGAGATCCTCTCCCGGCCAGTCGAAGTTGGGCGAGACCTTTCCTTCGGCGAGCAGGACCCGCCAGGCGTTCTTCAGGTCATGGGCGCGCGCGATATGGCCTCCGATCTCGCGTTGGTGGTGGCCGGTGAGCCGTGCGAGATCGCCGTATGTGGTCCAAGTGCCGTCGGGCATGCGCTCAAGGACGGTGGCGATCATCTCGGTCCAGCTCAGGGTCCGGCCGTCCTCCCCGCTGGGGGCGAGTTCGGCGTGGTTGCGACGTCGGTACACCTCGCGCCAGTCGCCGATCGTCTTGCCGCTGGCCGAGTGGACGAAGGCCTCCCAGGGGTGCGGCTGTTGGCCCGGTGCGATTCTTGCGAGAGCATTGGTCGGGTATGCGTGCGCTTCACCGTCTTCGGTGACGATGCAGCCATTGGCATCGACGTGGGCGATATGGGTCTCCCGCAGGCTCGGACGCTCCCAGCGGAGCTCATCGCCCGCCGTGAAGTCCCCGTTGGCGATGAACTCGTAGAGCGCGCCGAAGGTCGATGACGCGGCTTTTGCCCCGGTCGAGGGCCGCGGGGCAGGAGAACCTGGAGCGATCGACTGAAGTTTTTGCAGCTCATCGAGGATGCCGTTGACCGCCTCATCGGCGTTCGTGAACTTGAAGGGGAACGTGGCGCTGAGCCGGGCGAGTGTCGCCGGGCTCAACTCGTGAGGTTGGAGCATTCGATCTCCTTAGTTTAGGTTAAAATAACCATACTCCCTTCGGGTCGTCTGTCAACCACGAGGCGCTGCCGGTAGTTGGGGCAAGTCGACCGTGATTGATCCGCGTCTGTATGGCTCGACTTGTCCGGCAAGAGAAATGACACTCTGGCAGGAGACGTTGTCGCGTTGCCGGAATCATCGCCCGGTCTGCAACCGAAGAGGTCTCTGGGGCGTGGTCGAAGACCGGCCGCGCCCGCCATGAAGCGCGCCGCGTCCTCATGTGCAGGGACGCGGCAAATCGTGTACCAGGGTAAACTCAGCGGCCGAAAGCGGTCGCCTATCGACTACGAGACGACCGCATCGCCGTTCGGGGAAGGAGTGGGAACCAATGACGTCGAATCCGGCCGATCTCCCCGAGCGACTGGGGGAGTACCGGCTCTGCGAGCCCCTCGGCGAAGGCGGCCAAGGCGCGGTGTACCTCGCCCAGTCCGACACCGGCCAACGTGTCGCCATCAAGACCCTCGGCCGCCTCCTCGGCGACCCCGACGCCCGTCGCCGGTTCGCCCGCGAGGCGGAGACACTGCGCATGGTCGCAGGCCTCCACCTGGCCCAGTACGTCGACGCCGACGCCACCCCCGAAGCCGACCCGCCGTGGATCGCCACCGAGTACGTGGCCGGCCCGACGCTCGACGAGCTGATTGAAGACGGTGGTCCGCTCGCTCCGGAACAGGCCGCCTACCTGGGGGCTCAGTTGGCCGAAGGCCTGTCATACATCCACCGCTTCGACGTGGTCCACCGTGATTTCAAGCCGGCGAACATCATGATCGACGAGGAGGGGCCGAAGATCATCGACTTCGGCCTGTCGGTTCTCGAGGAGCGCATGGGCGAGATCACCGCGATCACCAACACCGTGGGCACCCGCAACTGGATGGCGCCCGAACAGGCCCGGACCTCGCAGGTGACCGCCGCCGCCGACCTCTACTCGCTTGGACTGGTCGTGGCCTTCGCAGCGACCGGATCACGCCCGGTCCGAGGGAACGCCGACCAGTCGGAACTGCCCCCCAGACTCAGGAGCGTCCTGTCCGATCTGCTCGACAGCGTCCCCGAACGCCGCCCTGACGCCTGGGAGTCCAAGAAGCGGTTCCTCGCCATCGCGGGAGACCGACTGGAATCCGTCGCCGTTCCGGCCGAGCCCGATACGCGGCGCGCCGTCGAAGCGTCGCCCGCTCCGGCTCCCGCGCCCGCCCTGAAACGCGTACGGCCCTCCGCCGCCCGGGCTGCCGACGCCGCCGCCGCCATCCGAGCCGACTACGCCAAGTCCGGAGCACTGTGAGCATGACCGAGAACAGCTTCGTCCAAGGCGCGCGCGTCGAGGTCCGCGACGAGGAGTGGATGGTGCTCGACAGCCGCGGCACCGATCACGACGGTGCGAAGCTCAAAGTCGTGGGCGTCTCCGATCTGGTGAGAGGCGTCGAAGCAACCTTCTTCACCGAACTCGACGACGTCGAGCTCATCCGCCCTGAGGACACCGAGCTGGTCACCGAGGGCTCGTCCCGGTACGCCCAGTCCCGCCTGTTCCTCGAAGCGGTCCTGCGCCGCACTCCGCTGGCGCGCACCGAACGCGGCCTTGCCATGTCCGAGAGCTTTCTCCTCAACCCCATGACCTACCAGCAGCGCCCCGCTGAACAGGCGCTCGCGGGCCTGCGCCCCCGCATCCTCATCGCCGATGTCGTGGGCCTGGGCAAGACCCTCGAGATCGGCCTGACCCTCGCCGAACTGATCCGCCGCGGCCGCGGCGAGCGCATCCTCGTGGTCACCCCGCAGCACGTCCTCGAGCAGTTCCAGCGCGAGATGTGGACTCGCTTCTCGATCCCATTGCTGCGCATGGACTCCGTGGGCATCTCCCGCATCCAGCAGCAGCTCCCGGCCGGACGCAACCCCTTCACCGTCCACAAGCGTGTGATCATCTCCATCGACACACTCAAGAACGAATCGGCCTACCGGCACCACCTGGAGAACCTCCAGTGGGACGTCGTGGTCCTCGACGAGTCCCACAACCTCGTGGGCGGGCAGAAGAAGAGCCAGCGACGCATTCTCGCCGAACTCCTCGCGAAGAAGACCGACGCCCTCCTGCTCGCCAGCGCCACCCCGCACAACGGCAACGCCGAATCCTTCGCCGGTCTCATCGACCTGCTCGACCCCACCGCCATCGCCGATAAGAAGCACTACTCGGCCGCCGACATCAACGACCTCTACATCCGCCGCACCAAGGTCGACGACGAAGTGCGCGGCGAGATCTACGGCAGATGGGCCGACCGGGGCGAACCGCGACTCGTCGACGTCGACCCGAGCGCGGCCGAAGAAGCGGTGTTCGCCGAGTTCGCCCGCACCTGGGACCCGCGCACCTGCACCGTCATCGGCCCCGAGCGCCGCCTCTTCCCGTTCACGCTCATCAAGGCCTTCCTGTCCTCTCCGGCGGCCCTCGCCGAGACCGTCAAGAACCGCCTCAAAGCCGCCACCGGGACTGAGGCGGAGGCACTGCGGCGCCTCGCCGGCCTCAACGACGCGATCACCGCACCCGCCAAGCTCCACGCACTCGCATCGCGCTTGAAGGAGATCGGCATCGGACCGAAGTCGCCCGAACGCGTCGTCGTCTTCTCCGAGCGCATCGACACCGTGAAGTGGCTCGCCGCGCAGATCCCGGCGATCACCGGCCTGAAGCCGAACCAGATCGAAGTGCTCCACGGCGGACTCTCCGACACCGAGCAGCAGAAGGTCGTCGAGCAGTTCCAGCTCGGCTCCTCGAAGCTGCGCGTCCTCGTCACCGGCGACATCGCCTCCGAAGGCGTCAACTTCCACCAGCACTGCCACCAGCTCGTGCACTGGGACGTGCCCTGGTCGATGATCCGCATCGAGCAGCGCAACGGCCGCATCGACCGCTACGGGCAGATGCACGAACCGCAGTTCACCGCCCTCCTGCTCAAATCCGGGGCCTTCGCCGACTTCGACGACACCCGCGTCTCCGGCAAGCTCGTGCGCAAAGCTGCCACCGCCGCGGCCGCGCTGGGAAGCGTCGAGGCCGCCGCCCTCGACGTCGACTCCGCGGTCGAATCGCGGCGCATCCTCGAAGGCCTCATCGCCGGCCGCGGCATCGACGAGACCGTCCCGGACGTGACCGAGCCCGACCCGGGCGACCTCCTGTCGATGATCAACGGACCCGCCGCCGCCCGCGGCGCGGCGCAGCAGTCGCCGCCGCTGACCGCGACCCAGCCGCGCCTGTTCGCCGGCACCCAGGAGTTCGTGGAGACCGCGCTCGCCGACCTCGGCATCGAGGCCGACTGGGAGGGCGAGACCCTCATGATCACCCCGCCCGAGGACCTCAAGCAGCGTCTCCAGGTACTGCCGCCCGCCTATCTCAAGGAGCACAAGGTCACCGAGCGGCTCTGGGTCACCTGCGACCGCGACCACGCCCAGAAGCGGCTCGACAAGGCCGTCGACGACACCGACATGGCCTGGCCCGACACCGCCTTCCTCTCCGACCTCCATCCGCTCGTCGAATGGCTCGTCGACAAGGCGCTCGTCAAACTCGGCCGCGGCAAGGCCCCGATCATCCGCTGCGACGTGCCCGAACCCGTCTTCGGCATCCAAGGCGTCTACACCAACAAGGCCGGGCAGCCCGCCGTCGTCGAATGGATGACCGTCACCGGCTTCGACACCGAACCCGCCGTGTCTGGCGACCTCATCGAACGTCTCCACACCGCCGGTGTCGGCCCCCATATGGCCAACTCGAACCAGCCCCTCGACCGGGCCCCGCTCCAGGCGCTCGTCAAGCCCGCGATCACCGCCGCCCGCGCCTTCCTTGAAGGCCGCCGCGCCGAAGCCGACGCCGCGATCGCAGCCGAGATTGCGAAACACCAAGAGCACCTTGGAGACTGGCAGCAGGCCGCCCTCGAAAACTTCGACGACCTCCTGCCGAACGCGGGCCGCCGCCGCAGCACCGTCACCGACACCGCCGCCGACCAGCGGCGCCACATCGAGAAGCTCGCCACCGACGGACTGCCGCTCCTGCGCGTCCTCGCCGTCCTCGTCCCGCAAGGCTAGGAGCAGCACATGATCTACGACTCCATCACCAACCGCGGCGAGTACTTCTCCAACCACTACCTCGCCGAGCTCCTCCCCGACGCCCTCAAGAAGCAGCAGTGGTCGCAATGGACCGCCGACGCCAAGGACGGCAAGCCCACCCCGCGCACCCGCCTCCGCGCCCTCCGCGCGCCGTACCAGAACGCGCGCCTGGAGATCCGCGAACTCCAGGCGACCGGCGAGACCGCGCTGGCCGCCAAGCGCACGAGCGAATGGCACGCCGAACTCCTCGCCGGCCTCGGCTTCGGCGCCGAGCCGCAGACCCTCAGCGTCCCCCGCGCGGACATCGACCACGACGTGCCGGTCGCCTGCCTCGACGGGTTGCTCGAAGGCGGCCTGGTCGCCATCGAAGCCGGCTTCGCCACCGACCTCGACGACGCCTTCGACCCCGACGGCTCCGGCGCGCTGCACCAGCCGGTCGCGACCTCCGGCGACGAGATCACCACCGCCGACAAGCTCGCCACCTGGCTCTTCACTGCCGACACCCCGCCGCGGTACGTGCTCATCCTCGCCGGCGGGATCGTCGTCCTCGCCGACCGCTTCGCCTGGGGCTCAGGCCGTTACCTCGCCGTCGACCTCGATGTCGCCTTGGAACGCAACGACGTCAAGAACGGCGGCGAGCTCGACCTCATCGCCGGGCTCTTCACCGCCGAGATGCTGCGCCAGCCCGAAGGCGAGACCGCGAGCCCGCTCGCCGCGCTCGTCGAGGAGTCCAGCCGCCATGCGGTCGGCGTCTCCAAGGACCTCCGCGAGGCCCTGCGCCGCAGCGTCGAGATCGTCGCCAACGAGGTTCTCGCCCGCTTCCGCGACGCCGGCGTGGCCCTGGACGAGATCGAGGTCGCGGACGACGCGAAGGACCTCGCGGACCAGCTCCGCCGCGAATCTCTGCGCTACCTGTACCGGATCCTGTTCCTGCTCTACGCCGAGGCCCGCCCGGACACGGGCATCCTGCCCGTCGACCACCCTGAATACATGGAGGGCTACTCCCTGGCCCGCCTCGGCGAACTCGTCGTCCCCGACCTCGACTCGGCCTCGAACGACGGCTTCCACTTCTACGAGTCGCTGAACCTCCTGTTCACTCAGGTCAACAGCGGCTACCGATACGACCAGCCTGTGAGCAAGAGCGAAAGCGCGGGCATCCGCTTCGAGCCCATGCGCTCTGAGCTGTTCGAGCCTGCCTCCATCAAGCTCATCGGCAAGTCCGTCTACGTCGAAGACCACGGCGGCGTCGACACCCGGCTGCGCAACAGGACCCTGCACGTCGTGCTCCGACTCCTCATGCTCACCAAGGGCGGCGCGAAACGCGGCCGCGGCCGCTCGGCGGCGACGGCGAGCAAGCAGGGCGGCTTCATTTCCTACGCCCAACTCGGCATCAACCAGCTCGGTGCGGTCTATGAGGGCCTGATGTCCTACACCGGGCGGATCGCCGAGGGCGAAGCGCTCCTTGAGGTCGCGAAGGGCGGCGATCCCGAGGGCGGGTCCTGGCTGGTGCCCGCCTCGAAGGTGGCCGACTACCCCGAGGACGTCTACGTCCGCCGCGAGGACCCTTGGACGGGCGAGCTGAAGCGGGTCAAATACGAAGTTGGCCAGTTCGTGTACCGCCTCGCGGGGCGCGACCGCCAGACCTCGGCGAGCTACTACACCCCGGAGTCGCTGACGAAGGCGACGGTGCAGTTGGCGCTGGACTACCGGATGGAAGAGGCGAGCGAGCCGGTCACTGCCGCTGAGATGCTGCGGTGGAAGATCTGCGAGCCCGCTCTTGGCTCGGGCGCGTTCCTCAACGAGGCCATCAACCAGGTCGCGGCCAGGTACCTCCAGAAGCGCCAGGAGGAATTGGGGACTGAGCTGCCCGCCGAGGACTACCAGCGGGAGTTGCAGAAGGTCAAGGCCTATATCGCCTTGCACAACTCCTACGGGGTGGACCTGAACGCGACGGCGGTCGAGCTCGCAGAGATCTCGTTGTGGCTGAACGTCATGCACCCGGGGCTGCAAGCGCCGTGGTTCGGCCTGCATCTTCGGCAGGGCAACTCCTTGATCGGCGCGAACCGGCGGTATTACGACCCGAAGGATGTCCGAAGCAAGGCCTGGCTGGAGAGCGCGCCGGTGGAGCACCCCTTCAAGGAGGGTGACCTGCCGGAGGGCATGATCCATCACTTCCTGCTGCCCGCGAAGGGTTGGGGAGCGGTAGCGGGGGAGAAGGAGGCGAAGGAGCTCGCCCCCGAGGACAGCGAGAAGCTGAACAAGTGGCGAAAAGCCTTGCGCGCCAAGCCGAAAGAGAAGCAGGTCAAGCGCTTGCAGGCCCTGTCGCGGCGGGCCGAGTACCTGTGGGGGCTGGTCGAAAAGCGGCTCAGGATCTCTGAGCAGGAGATCGCCCGCAAGATCGATGTCTGGGGAGCAGAGGACCTGCCCGAACCGAGCAACCCAGCGTCGAAGGAGGACATCCTCAAGTCGCTGGGCGCTGTGAAGAACGACCTCGAAGGTTCAGGCACACCGTACTGGCGGTTGAAGACGGTCATGGACGCCTGGTGCGCCCTGTGGTTCTGGCCGGTGCAGGAAGCCTCGCTCCTCGACGGCAGCCATGGACGCTATGAAGAAAGCCAGGAAATTAACCTCAAGTCCGCGACCGGCCGGCAGCGACGGATCGTGCCGCTCGCCGATCTGGACGACTGGATCGACTTCGCCGAGGCTCTGCTCGGACGAGTCGACTACGACGACCAAGTCCTACGCGGAGCCTTCAAGAGCCTCCCCGAGCTGAGCGACTTCGAAGACCACCTTCCACTCAACATGGGCATGGAGCACTTCTCCAGGATCCGAGAACAGTTCCCCTGGGTCCAGAAATCGATCGACATCGCCAAGGACCAAAGCTTCTTCCACTGGGAACTCCAGTTCGCGAACATCTTCAAAGACGGCGGTTTCGATCTCCAGGTGGGAAATCCGCCGTGGATGCGGCCGCAATGGGATGAATCTCTGGTTCTTGCGGAGATTGACCCTTGGTTTGCCTTGGCGGAGAAGGCGAGCGTTCAAGCGCGGTCCGCGAATACAAAGCGGGTTCTTTCGGTTTCGCTGGCGCAGAACACTGTCCTGGTTGAGCGCGCCATGCTTAGTGGGATATCGACGTTCGTTGGAGATGTGTCAACATACTCGACTCTGCGCGGAACTCAGCCGGATCTATATCGTTGTTTTATGGTTCGAACTTGGCTAAATGGCGGACAGAAAGGTATTGTCGGACTAATCCACTCTGAATCCCATTTCAGTGGGAAGCGCGAGGCCGTTCTAAGAACTGCTGCCTACCGTAGGCTACGAATGCATGTACATTTTGTTAACTCGCTGAATCTATTCGATATTGCTCATAAGTTCGAATTCGGATTGCACATTTACGGGCGTGAGCGTGAGGTAAGTTTCGGGCACGCCACATGGATATATCATCCCGATACTGCAATTCGATCAAAAACGCTATCCGATACAAATGATACCGGCGATTATGGTAACTTCTTGCCGGGCCTGACCTTTCAGGGGTCATGGGATACTCGGCCACATCCCGGTCGGATTATTCATGTTGATGAAGAGACGCTTTCGACGTGGAACCTTGTCTCCGATGGAGCACCTGACGAATGGATGCAAGCAAGGCTCTTGTTTCCAGTGTCTGTATATGAAAGTGATGTTATCTCATTGCTTGCGAAGGTTGCCAATCGGATCGGAGCTCTCGATCCCAAGATTTCAAGTGGACTTCATGAGACTGGCGCAAGCCAAGCGGGGATAATCTCATGGAAATCAACCGCTATCTCAGAGTGGAATGAATTGATTTTGCAGGGTCCTCATCTTGGGATCGGCGCTGCTCTATCCAAGCAGCCTAATATTCCTTGCAGGAGCAAGGCTGATTATTCATCGTGGGATCTGACAAGACTGGATCCAAACACTGTTCCAAACTCGAATTATGTCCGCGCCTGTGGGGAAGACGTATTTGAAAGATCTAAAGATCGGTGGGTGATCGGATCCGAAAATTCCCCGTCGCGTCCCTATACGGATTTCTATCGTGTTGCCTGGCGGGTGATGATTAATATCAAGAGCGAGAGAAGTCTATATGCAGCGCTAATTCCTCGGGGTCCTTCTCATATCGATAATGTGAATTCGATGGCGCTGAAGGATGACCTTACAACTGCTTTGACAGCAGGGTACTGGTCATCGATTCCCCTCGATTACATGCTGCGAATTACAGGGTCTTCACACTTTAGAATAGGAAATGCGAAAAACTACCCTGCTCCAGATGCGAATCATTTGCTAACTCCCGAACTTTTGCTTCGAACACTTCGATTGAATTGTCTCACTAGTGTCTATTCTTCACTTTGGGGCGATCTGTATGAAAGCAACTGGAACTCTATAGCTTGGGCGCATGAGTGGCCCATGAGGAAGGAACTTGGTCAGGTAAATCCCAATTGGGAATATTCCATACCTCTCCGTACCGAATATGAGCGTCGCGCAGCTCTCGTGGAGATAGACGCACTCGTGGCGGTCATGCTGGGAATGACTGCCGATCAGCTCGAAGCGATCTATCTCGCACGGTATCCGGTACTTTCAGGGCGTGAGGATCAGACTTGGTTCGACGCTCACGGGCGAAAGATCTGTGGCGACACGAAGGCTGGTGGCTTCGGCCAGACCAAGGAGGACTTCATCCAGCTCCAGGCTCACCTCAATGATGGTGCTCCGCCGCCCGCTGGGTACTCGCCTCCGTTCTACAAAGCCGATAGGGTTGCGGAGATGACTGCCGCGCATGCAGAGTTCACCCGCCGTCTCGAAGCTAAGCAGCGTGAGGCCGGGTCGTGAAGCCGTCCCTTGCCGCTCTTCGTATGCGTGACCAGGTCGTCGAGTATCTGGCCACGACCTACGGCATGACCGGCGAGTCCGCCCGAGAGCTTGAGAAGTTCCTGACCGACCCTGAAGACGGGATCGTCAAGGGCCCCTTCCTCCGCCTCCGCACGCCCTTCCGTCCCGCCGTCCCCGGCTGGGAGTCGGCCCTCGATTGGTTCCCCGAGGGCTTCACCCCGCACCGCCACCAAGCGAACTCTTGGGCCCGGCTCTCCTCGAAGCACCACGAACCCCAACCGACCATCGTCACCACCGGCACCGGCTCGGGCAAGACCGAGTCCTTTCTCATCCCCATCCTCGACCACTGCCGCCGCCACGCCGACAGCTCCAACTCCGGCGTCAAAGCCGTCTTCCTCTACCCCATGAACGCCCTCGCGGCCGACCAAGCTAAGCGGCTCAACGAACTGCTCACCTCCGACCCCCGCCTTTCCGGCGTCACCGCCGGCCTCTACATCGGCGACAAGGCCGAGGTCACTTACGAGCGCATCCTCACCGACCGCCGGCACATCCAGGCCACGCCGCCCGACATCCTCATCACCAACTACAAGATGCTGGACATGATCCTCCAGCGCCCCATCGACTCCGCGCTCTTCGGCCCGCGCCAGCTCACCTACATCGTCGTCGACGAGTTCCACACCTACGATGGCGCGCAAGGCACCGACGTCGCCATGCTCCTTCGCCGCCTCAACGCCGCCGTCGGCGACCGCGCCGTTTGCCCTGTCGCCACGTCCGCGACCCTCGCCAGTGGCGAAGGGGCCTCCGACCTCATCCGCGAAGTCGCCGAAGACGTCTTCGGCGTGCCGTTCGCCCCCGACTCGGTGATCACCGAAGACCGGCTCGAATCGCGGGAGTTCATCGAGGAGCCCGACGACGACGAGCTCTTCAACGTCCCCAGTCCCGACGAGTTCATGGCCCTCTCCGGCGACCCTGTCGACGACCCGGCCGCACTCGCGGAGCTCGCCGAACTCGTCTGCGGCAAAAGCGAACTTACCCCGACCGAACTCGGCGCCAAGCTCAAGCGGCATCCGCTCACCCGCGTGCTCCTCGATGTCTTTGCCGACGGGCAGGTCCGCGACCTCGACGCGGTCTTCGCCGCCTTCCACCGCAGGCTCGTGCTCGACTCCTGGCGAAGCGTCTTCCGCACCGATCCGGGCCTCGCCTCCGAGGCACTCGCCCGCTACCTCGCGCTCCTCTCGGTCGCGCGGGATCCCGACTTCCCCCGCCGGCCGCTGCTCAAGGTCGAGACCCACTTGTGGCTCAAGGCCATTCACCGGGTCCTGCGCCGCGTCTCCCACGCGCCCCGCTTCCACTGGGACTCAGACGACTCGCTTCGCGAAGCGCTCGTGCTCCCGGCGATCGCCTGCCGCCACTGCGGGCGGTCAGGCTGGATGGCGCTCTCGCCCGAACAGGACCCCGAAGACCTCAAGACCGACATCACCAACATCTACCGCGCCACCGTCCGCAAGAAGACCAAGTCGCGCCTGCGAGCCTTGATCACGGCCACCCAGGCCGAATGTGACGCGGTCACCGCCGACGAACCGCACCTCAGAGCGCTGGACTTCGCGCACTTGCGGCCGATCGACCCGTCGGTCGACAAGGCCATCGACGCGCCCCGCCCCGCAGACGCCGACCGACCGGAAGGCGCCTCGGACGCGATCCCCGTCTGGATCAACCTGGAGAGCGATGCCGCCGCGCGCGAGGACCGCTGCCCGGCCTGCAACCGCGACAACGGCATCCGCTTCATCGGCACCGGCGCGGTCACCCTGGCCTCCGTCGTCGTCACCGAGCTGTTCACGCGGTCGCTCGAACCTGACCTGGAGTCCCGCAAGACCCTGGCCTTCTCCGACTCGGTGCAGGACGCCGCCCACCGGGCCGGGTTCCTCTCGTCCCGCTCGCACTCCTTCTCACTGCGCAGCCATCTTGCGAAGCAGCTCCCCGACGACGCGCCCCTCGGACTCGACGAGGTCGCCGCCGCCGCTATCGAGGCGCTGCCTGACCTCAAGGAACTCTCGGCCGTCGTCCCCGTCGAACTGCACGACCAGCCCGAGGTGAAGCGCCTCCTCGAAGGCACCAGTGCAGGCACCCCGGCGGCATGGAGGCTCATCGCCGACAGGCTCGCCTTCGACACCTTCCTCGAATTCGGCCTCCGTTCCCGACTCGGCCGCACCCTCGAGACCACCCGCACCGCCGCCGCCGAAGTGTCGCTGCCGGACCCGGGCCTGCTGGCCGGGATCGCCCGCGACGCCCTGCTGACCTGCCGCGGTGACATGCCGCTGGAGCTCCCCACACCCGAACTCTTCTTCGAGCACCTGCGAGGGCTCCTCGAACGCCTCCGCGGCAGCGGCGCCATCAAGCACCGCTGGCTCGACCAGTGGATCGGCTCGGCCGGTGTGAAGCAGTGGACCATCTGGGGCGGTCGCGCCCCGGGGATGCCCGCGTTCCCCGACTCGATCTCCCGGCCCGAGTTCGGCCTCAGCGACGAGTACCAGAAGAAGAGCTTCACCCCTCTGGGCCGCAAGGGAACCTGGTACGCCGATTGGACCCGCCGCACGCTGGGCCTCGCCGAGCCCGTCGCGGCCCAGTACCTCCCGCGGCTCCTCGGCGCGCTCGCCGACTCGGGCGTCATCGCCGCGCGCACCGTGCCGGGCACCGGCACCCGCGTCTTCGGCTTCACCCCCGGCCACATCACCGTCACCGGCCTGTCCACCGCCGCCGCGGCCGAGTCGATCGTCGCCTGCGACGCCTGCGACCACCGGCTCACCGTCGTGCCCGAACGGCGCGACTCCTGGGCCGACACGCACTGCCCCCGCTGGCAGTGCCGAGGCCGCCTGCGACCCAGGCCCGCCGAGCGCGAGGACTTCTACCGGCGGATCTACCGGGACAAGGAGGTCTTCCGGGTCCTCGCCGTCGACCACACCGGCGTCCTCACCCGCGAGCAGCGCGAGAGGGTCGAACGCGAGTTCCAAGGCGACGGGTTCGACGACCCGAACGTCCTCTCCGCCACCTCCACGCTCGAACTGGGCATCGACATCGGCGACCTCTCCGCCGTCATCCTCGCCGGCCTGCCGCCGGCCCCTGCCGGATACGCGCAGCGGTCCGGCCGCGCCGGGCGCTCCACCGGGAACGCCCTCACCGTGACCATCGCCGACCGCCGCCCCCGCGACCGGCACTTCTTCGCCGACCCGAGCCTCATGCTCGACGCCGCGATCAGCCCACCCGGCGCGTACCTCTCCGCCGTTGAGATCCTCAAGCGCCAGTACACGGCCTTCCTGCTCGACAAGGTCGGCCGCGGCGAACTCCCCGACGTGGGGGAGCTGCCGGGACGCGCCTCCGCGCTGTTCGGCGACACCGGCTGGCTCACCCGGTTCGCGAAGGCGGCCCTCGCCGCCTCCCACCTCGCCGGGCCCGAGTTCTTGGACCTGTTCGGGGACAAGCTCTCCGAACGGGTCGCCGCCGAACTCCGCGACTGGTTCGGCCCCGGCCTCGAAAAGCGCCTGGAGTGCGCGGCCCTCGACTGGGAGGAGCGCCTCTCGCATCTGCGCGACCGCATCAAGCAGATCGATGCAGCCGCAGCCGAACTCACCGACCCCGACGGCGAGGACAAGGGCGAGCTGCGCCAGCTCCGCGCCGAAGCCGGAGGCATCCGCCGCCGCCTCGGGGAGATCGGACGCACCCCCGCCCACAATGCCCTCGTCGAACTGGGGCTTCTCCCGAACTACGCGCTCATCGACGCCGCCACCGTCCTCGAAGCCACCCTCGCCAGCATCGACGAGACCTCCGAAGGCGACAAGAAGTACGAGTCCGAGCTGCGCGAATACCCGCGCCCGGCCCGCCAGGCGCTCACGGAGATCGCCCCCGGCAACACCTTCTACGCCCGCGGGTACCAGCACGAGATCCGCGGCCTCGACATTGGCTCCCGCACCAACCCCGCGTGGGAGGAATGGCGTATCTGCGCCGGTTGCGGCCACGCGAGGACCCACGACGCCGCCGACCTCAGCCCTTGCGAGCGCTGCGGCACCGCCATGAACGACAACGGCGTGCTCTACAAGGTGCTCAAGCCGACCCGTACTTGGGCCGACGACCGCGCCGACGACGCCCACATCTCGGACGCCCGCGACGACCGCCTCAACGTCTACTACAACACCTGCGACACCGTCGACATCGCCCATGTGAGCACCGGCTGGCGCCACCGCAACGCCGCATTCGGAGCCGACTACGCCCCCGACGCCCTCGTGCGCCGCTTCAACCTCGGTCTACTGCGGCCCGACCGCCGCGCCTCGACCGTGTTCGCCGGCAAGGAGACCGACGTCAACTGGTTCTGGGTCTGCCCCGACTGCGGCGGCACCGGCACCGACGACGACCCCGGATCGAAGCACGACGCGCTCTACTCACCTCGCGGCGGCGACGCCTCGCGCGAGCACCACCGGCAGTGGTGCAGGAACCGCACCCCCAACACCGGCCACGAGCCGATCATCCTCGCCCACGAGCTCCAGACCGAGGCACTGCGGATCCTCGTCCCCGTGCTCACCTTCCACCAGGCCGAGAAGCTCGCGTCCTTCCAAGCGGCACTGAAACTCGGCGTGGCCGCGGTCTACAAGGGGGACCCCGCCCACCTGGCCACCGTCACCGCCCGCATGCCCGACACCGGCACCGGGGACATCCGCAACTTCGTCGTCCTCTTCGACCAGTTGCCCAGCGGCACCGGCTACCTCGACCGGCTCTCGCAGCCCGAAGCGCTGCACGCCGTCCTCACCGCCGCCCGCGAACGGCTCGACGCCTGCACCTGCAACGAGCACCGGGCCTGCCACCGCTGCCTGCTCGCCTACACTCCGCAGAACGACTACGAGCACGTCTCCCGCGGCCTCGCCGTCGAGATGCTCGCCGAACTGCTCGACGACTGGGGCACCGAACCGGTCTCCGGCGTCCACGACATCTCCCTCCTGCGGCTCACCGAATCGGAGCTGGAGCAGCGTTTCCTCGACAAGCTGCGCCGTTACGCCGACAAGACCGAAGGCGTCCGCCTCATCGACCAGCACAAGGACGAGGCCGAGCTGCTCATCACCGACGCCGAGGACCGGCCCGCCCGCTGGAAGGTCCGCCTTCAGAAGCGCATCGAGGGCACCATTCCCGACGCCGAGTTCACCCGCCTCGACGCCGAATCCGAGATCGTCGCCTTCTACCTCGACGGCTACGCCTTCCATGCCAGCGCCGAGCACAACCGCCTCGCCGACGACGCGTACAAGCGCAGCACCCTCCACGCCCACGGGTACCGGGTCTTCGCCGCCACCTGGGACGACGTCGAGACCTGGCTCGACCCGGACGCCAAGAGCCCTTGGCCCCCTTACGCGCCGGACGCGCACCGCGCCGCGAACGACGCGTTGCGGCGCCTCGGCGGGGCCCCGGGCGACCTCGTCCGCTCCCATGCCTGGGGCAACCCACTGGACCTGCTCATGAGCTATCTGAAGGACCCGGACGCCGAACGTTGGGCCCGCCGCGCCGCCGCCACGGTCATGGGCATGGCCGCGAAGGCGAAGCAGCAGACCATGACGACCTCGGCGGGCGTCGTCGGCGCGGTCACTGCCGCGGTCAGCGGACGCGACCTGCCCGCCCCTGAGGCGGGCCGGATCGCGGTGCTCAGCGCCGTCGACGGCAACGGCCTGCCGATGACGATCTGCCTCGACGCCCGGTCCCCGGAGCGCCAGCCTCTCACCGCGATCGCGGTGCTCGACGACTCAGCCGGGGCCATCCGCGACACCGACGCCCACAAGCGGCGCTGGAAGTCGTGGCTGTACTGGTCGAACCTCCTGCAGTTCCTTCCCGCCCAAGGCGGTGACGGCGTCCAGGAGACCACCAGCGGGCTTAGGGAGTTCGATCCGTTCGTGCTCGCCGTCTGCGAAGGCACCGGACTGCTCGCCGCGTACGCGGCGGCCCCACCGATCGACCTCGGCGACGGGCACACCAGCGCCGAGGGCCGGGACCGCGTCTCGTCGTCCCGCCTGTCCGCGTCGGGCGTCGACTCCTCCTACCAGTGGCCGGGTGTCGAGCTCAGCCTGGTCTCGGACGCACGGTGTCACCAGCTCGCACTGGACCTCCAGGCCGCCGGCGCGCCGGCGCCTGAGATCGGCGCCGACTACGTCGACGGGTACACGGCCGAACTCGTGTGGCCCAGGGCGAAAGTGGCGGTCATCAGCACCGACGACCCCGACGACGAGGCCGAGGCGCTCGCCGCCTACCGCGGCGCCGGCTGGGTCGCCGAACCGTCGGCCGGATGGACGGCAGCAGCACTCCTTGAAACCCTTCGACAGCGAACGGAGCTGTGACCTTGGCCGAACGAGAGAGCGCGTTGCTCACCGTCGAGAGCAACGCCATCAGGCACCTCGACAGCCTCGACCGCGGCGTCAGGACCCGCTTCGAGGACTTCCAGTCGAAGTTCTGCTGGAACATGCACACGCCGGGGCTCCGACTCAAGCCCTTGAAAGGGCACAAAGGACTGTGGTCGGCGCGGATCACCGACGACTACCGCGCCATCATGTGCAAGGTCGGGCACGCCCATTTCGCCCTCATCGCGGTCCTTCCCAGGGGCGAGGTCTACGAGCGCATCGAAGAACGCTGGGACATGCCGGTCAACCGCGTCACCGGCGCGCTCGAAGTCGTCGACCACTCGGACATCCGCGCCGCCATCTCCGACGCGAAGCGGCCCGTCGAAGCGCCGATGGCACCGGCGGCCGTCAAACCCGAGACCGCGGCGAAGCCCGGGCTGTTCGACCCCTTCACCACCGCCGAACTGATCGGCCTGGGCGTCGCCGAGCCGCTCATGCCCTCCATCCGGGAGATCCGCACCGACCAGCAGCTCATCGACTTCATCGGCGTCGCACCCCGGCTCACCGGCGAGATCCTGTTCGCCCTCAACGACGGGCAGAGCCTGCAACAGGTCGAGGAGCTCGTCACCGCACCGGTCAAGATCGACGAGCCCGTCGACACCGGCGACCTCCAGACCGCGATCGAGCGGCCCGCCGCCATGGTCACCAGCTCCGACCGCGCCGTCGCCGCGATGCTCGACGGCGGCTTCGCGGCGTGGCGGGTCTGGCCCCACCCCGCCCAGCGGAAGATCATCGTCCGCAGGTACAACGGCCCGGCTCGGGTCTCAGGCGGCCCCGGCACCGGCAAGACCGTCGTCGCACTCCACCGGGCCGCGCGCCTCGCCCGCGAGCTCGACCCGTCCGAAGGGCGGATTCTCCTCACCACCTTCACCAAGAACCTCGCCGCCGATCTCGACACGAAACTGAGCATGCTCGTCGAAGGCGATGAGCGCAAGCACGTCGACGTCGAGCACCTCGACCGCGTCGTCCACCGGCTCGCGGTCGAAGGCGGCCGCAAACTCGGCAAGCTCCTCGGCGACAAGGAGCTCCGGCAATGGTGGGAAGAACTCCGCCTCGAACGCGGCGAGACCGAGTTCGACGCCGAGTTCCTCTACGGCGAATGGACCGAGGTCATCTGCGCGCAGCTCCTCACCAGCCGCGCCGAGTACTTCAAAGCCCGCCGCGTCAAGCGCCCGCGACGGCTGGACCGCGGCAAGCGCGCACTGGTATGGGAGCTCGTCGAGCGGTTCAACGCACGCCTCGCCGAAGAGAACGCCTGGTGCTGGCCGCAACTGCGGGCGTCAGTGGCGATCGCGGAGGAGAACCGCTCCGCGGGCGGCGGCCATCGGTACCGCCACATCGTCGTCGACGAGGCCCAGGACCTCACCCCCGCCCACTGGCGGCTGCTGCGGGCGCTCGCTCCCGAGAGCACCGACGACCTGTTCATCGCCGGCGACACGTTCCAGCGGATCTACGGCCAGCCGGTGACGCTCGGCAAGCTCGGCGTCAGCATCGTGGGCCGCTCCTCCCGCCTGACACTGAACTACCGCACTACCAGGGAGATCCTGCGGACGGCGCTGGCCATCGAGGCCGACGCCGTCGCCGACGACCTGGACGGCGACCTCGACAGCCTGGCGGGATACCGGTCGGTCATGTCCGGCGAGAAGCCGGCGTTCCGCCCGCAGCGCGACGCGGCGGCGGAACTGGATGAGATCGTCAGGCAGGTGCAGGCCTGGACCGCCGACTGCTCGCCCGGATCGATCGCGGTGACCGCCCCGCGCACCGGCGCGGTCGCGGACATCATCGCCGCGCTCAACGCCGCGGGCGTCCCGGCCGGGACGCTGAGCAAGGACCGGCAGCTCGGCGAGGACCTCGTCCACGTCGGCACCATGCACGGCCTCAAGGGACTCGAGTACCGGTACCTCATCATCAGCGGCATCGGCGCCGACGGATTCCCCTTCCCCTACATCCGGCGCCTCGCCGACACCGACCCGCAGCGCTACGAGCTCGAACTGGAGAAGGCCCGGAACCTGCTGTTCGTGGCCACCACCCGCGCCCGCGACGAAGTGGTCTTCACCTGGACGGGCGAGCCGAGTCCGCTGCTGCACCTCGCCGCGGGGGAATGATAGAAGCGGCGCCGCCCGCTCCGGCGTCGACCGAAAACCCAAGGGGCCTAAGGAAAGCAAGAAGCCCGGGACGACCGGCCTAGACACTTCTGCCGTATAGGCGTGTCGCTGGTTGCTTCCCGGGCATTGCTGTGCAAAGGTTTCAGCACGCGTGTATCACGCGCCTTTCAGTTCCAACCGAATATCACGCGGCGGGCTGCCGCTCCTATCGCCAAACAAGTTCGGCAGCCCGCCCCTAACCCAGAGAGGAAACCTCCCGTGGCTTCGTTCAGCGTACGCTATGACCCCGTCCCCGCCTCGGTCAAAATCGACCTCGAACTCCACCGGCCCTACCGGACCTGGTTCGGTTTCGGCCGCCTGCGCTGCGAATGGTGCAACCACAAATGGGGCGCCCACGGCTGCCCGCGCCGCCGCTCCGCCGTCAAGCTGCTCGCAGCCCACATCAAGTCCGACTCTCTCCGAGACGTGCTCGCCGCGCTCGTCGGATTCTCGTGGGGAGGCGCGGCATGAACCCCGAACGCATCGTCCTGGGCCGCTTCACCCTCGAACACCGCCGCATCGAGGTCTACCAGCTCTCCGGAGGCTCCACCACCTCCGTCCGCCTGCGCCGCGTCGCACCCGAACCCGCCGTCGACCTCGGCTACATCAACCGGATCGGCTCCCCGTTCGCCCGGCTCCACCTCTACCGCGCCGAATGGGCGCCCGCCTTGCGCCGCAAGGCGAAAGAACACGCCGCCCAAATCTGGGCCCACGCCGCCCGCCACGAAGCGGAGGTCGAAGGATGACCCTCCACTTCATCGACCGCCTCCCGATGATCGGGACCGCCGACATCGACGGCCTCACCCTCACCTACGCCTGGGTCTGGCACCAGCCATGCCTGCGCATCACCTTCAACGGCCCCGACAACACCCTCCTCGGCCACGTCACCCACTTGGACGGCCTCCCACGCCTCGCCGCCGCCCCCACCGGGATGCCCTGGCTCAACCAGGCCGCACCCGCCCGCGCCGCCGCCGTCCTCGACCACGCCATCGACATCTGGCGCCGAAAGGAGGACATGTTCAGAACCTGCAACGGCTGACCCGGAGCGCCCTCAGCCCCGCGCCCTCCGCAGCACCTCCTCCTCCGCGAGTGCGGTGCCCGGATGGAAGCTCAGGCACATCGGCACCGCGGTCTTGCGGAACGGCACGCCCTCACTGGCCACATAGAACTGACCGGCCTTCAGCAGGGCGATATCCGGCACGGCGCCGGACCTCGCCCGGGCGAGCTCGCGAACCGCCTCGATGTGCGCGACGGTGTTGAGGAAGCCGTAGAACTGGGTGGCGCAGTTGCCGACGAGGTTCGGGTGGATGCCACGCGGCGACTGCGTCGCGAAGACCAGTCCGAGTCCGTACTTCCTGGCCTGCGAAGCCAGGGCGACCGTGGAATGGGTGCACGGCGTGGACCGGCCCGACGGGGCGAACGTCTGGGCTTCGTCCATCACATACAGGCCCTGCAACGGCCGGTCCCCGGCCGGATTGCGCTTCACCCAGGAGAACAGGGCCATCTGCAGTTGGTTGACGAAGCCCTGGCGGTCCTGCTCCTCCGGGAGACCGATGAAGTTGACCACCGAGATGCGGGCGCGCTTGCCGGGGGACGGAGTCAGCAGCGCCGCCGGGTCGAGCGGCTCGCCGTCGCCGCCGAACAGCGGGTCGTTCTCGCGCACCGCTTCCAGGGTCTGCGCCATGTCGTGGGCGAGCGCCGGGGCCTTCGCGATGGCGCTGGCATCGGCGGGGAAGTCGTTCAGCAGCCGCAGGTAGTCCTTGATGTCCCCGGTCGGGGTGCGATCGACGAACACCCGGAGCGCCGCCCGGAGCACCGCACGGCACTGTTCGTCCTTGCTTGTGCTGCCAGCGACTTTTGCGCGGGGTGCCATGACGGCGACCGCTGAGTCGACGGCGAGGCGGAACTCGTCGGGGTCGTCCGCCAGTGCGGTGAAGTCGGGGAGCGGGCGGAACGAGAGGGGGCGCCCGGTCTGCCGGCCGGGCGTCCACACCACGACCTCGGTCGCTTCGAGGAAGCGTTCGGCCATCGCGGCGTCACCGTCGTGCCAACTGGGAGGAGGTTCCGGCCAGGGGTCCGCCAAGCGGGCGAGGTCGTTGTTGGGGTCGAGCACGATCACCGAGATGCCTCTGAGGGCGCACTGCTCGATGAGCCGGCGCAGCTTCGCGGTCTTGCCCGACCCCGAACCGGCGAACACCGCGGTGTGCTTGGCGAGCGCGCTGACCCCGATCGCGATCGGGGCCGAGGATTCGGCGTCGAGTCCCAGCAGGAGGGGGGTTTGATGGCTCGGCGGGGCGGGCCCCTCGTCTCCGGACTTCGCGCGCCCGCTCTGCTTCGGCACGAGCACGGCGCGGACCACTGCGGTCGCGGAGGCCGGCTTGCGGGCCCGAAGCCAGGCGTCGAAGTCGCGATCGCCCTCTTTCCTCATGTCCTGCAAGGCGGCGAAGATGCGCAGCTCCTTCAAGAGATCGGCGGTGAGGATCCTGCCGCCGTTGCGGCGGAACGTTCGCTCGGTGGCGACGAACGTCGGCGTCCGGCTCCACTTCTGCGGGCGCAGCAGGACGGCGTTGCGGGGCCCGTTCTGGAAGGTGAGCTCGGCGTCGCCGGCGAGCTTGCGGGCGCGGCTCTGGATCGACTTCCAGTGGCTTGAGGTCACCGTGCGGACGGTGAGCTTCTCGACGGTCTCGCTGGTCTCGTCGATCTCGCGGACGAGTCGCACATGCCAGCCGAGGTAGTCGCTGGAGCCGGGTCTGAAGTGCTCGTTCTTGACCACCTGCCAGTCGTGCTCGGCCCCGGTCTCGATGAGCGCGCAGGTGAAGGCCGTGAAGAGCAGATCGGGGACGGCGGAGTCCTCGCCGGTCCTGTTGAAGACGTGGTCGACGGTTGCGGTGCCGAGCAGTTCCTTGTATCGGGCGTCGAGCGACGCCAGCGCGTCCGGCTCGATCGGCTGCGGAGGCGTGATCGGCCTGCCGGTCGCCTCGAAGGTCCCCAGCTCGGCGACCGCTTCCGAGTTGAGGCACTCCTCGACATGGTCGCGGATGCGCTGTAGAAGGATCCGCGGGCGGAATTGGCCCGGGGTCTCTTCGAACGCCTCCGGCTTGATCGGCCAGGTGGGGTAGGGGGCCTGGAAGTCGATCTGCTCGAACGCGATCCGGAGGCGCTCGGCCGCCAGGTCCCGTGCGGCCTCGGCGGAAGGCAAGTCCTTGAACGTGACCTTCGGGTGGAATCGGTCCTTCGCGGTTCCGGAGGCCCAGATGTCGAATCGTTCCCAGGCGAGGGGCTGACAGGCCAGTACGAGCGCGGCCCGGCGGAGTCCTTGCCGCAGGTCCATGAGCCCTTCGCCAAGGTCGGTGAGGAGGTCTCCCCGCGGCGCGATACCGGCGGACTGCTGTTGCGAAGTGCCGTGGTCCGCCTGCTGCACCAGCTCGTCCACCTGGTCGACACTCACCAGCATCCCCGCGACCGTGGCGATGAGCTGGGAGACGCCGATCGCGACTCGTTGCGGGTCGGGCTCGGCTGCGCCGAGCCTCCATTCCTTGCGGAATTCGGCGTCGGAATCTGCGGTGGCACTCAGGTACGCGAGTCCGATGTCCTCGGTGTCAGGGTCCCTCGTGTTCGCGAGTGTGAGAGCGATCGCCGCGCGGCGCGCGTCCGCGCTGAGATGCTCGTACTTCTGGAGCAGGGCCTGGGTGAATTGATTGGTGTCGAGTGGAGTGAGGTTCTTGCCGTTCATCAGCAACTCGCGGCTCTCCGCGGGCAGGTCGGCGGCGGCGGTGAGCTTGTCGAGCAGGAACAGCCGCTGGCTCGGCGCATGCGCGTGCGGTCTCCCGAGCGCATCGACGATGCGGAGGCACAGGGTCGGCCAGAAGCCGCGCCCGCGTGAGGGCTCGAAGGCCACGAACACCCCGCCGGACTCCTGGACGTACTGCCTGCCCCAGCTAAGGGTGTGCGTCTTTCCGGAACCTTTGGGACCCACGATCGGAAGGATCTGAGCGCTGTGCTGCCCGCGCTGCACGACCAAGTCGATGTTTGCGCGCAGAACGTCGATGACCTGGCTGTTCACGGCTTCTGAGTGGCCGGGGATCCCGTCCCACAACTGGTCGGTGTTGGGGGTGAGGGTGGAGGAGAGAACGAGCCGCAGTTCCCGGAGCGCGGCGAGCTGGTCCGTGGTCACAGAGGCCTGCCGATCGCTATGAGGTGGCGGTCCTCGCCTCCGATGCTGATGGCGGCGGCATGGTCTTCGATGGTGATGCTGCGGCGGTTCTCCTCGGGAATGAGAGTGACGTCCTCGGCGATGTGGAGGTCGTGGATGAGCCGGTCCAGGGAGTCTCGCTCGACACCGTCGAGTTTCTGGCGGAGATCGGTGAGAGAGACCCATTCCCCTGGTTTGGAGGCGAGCGCGAAATACGCCGTGCTCAGCCCTTCCTTGGTCGCCGGCTTGGATTCGGTGGGCGGCGTGAGTTGATCGAAGACATCCAGATTGTTGGCGGACAGTATCTCGGCCAGCCGCTGGAACATGCCCTGGCCGATGCGGTGGCCTCTGCTCGCGGTCGAGTCGGGGCCGGTCCGAAACGCCGCTCGGCACAGCTCGCGGCCCTCCTCCGTCAATTCGAGATCGAAGGGGGCGTTACCGCTCTTGCGGCTGCTGGAGATGTATCCGCTCGCTTCGAGAGTGGTTCTCGGTGTGCCCACGATCGTAATTTGATAGCGCTGCTTGAGCTGAGTGTTCGAGGCCGATCCGCCGAAACTCGCCAAGGCGATGAGTTTATCAAGTTGATCTTGGTTGAGTTCAGATGGCATGGGGCGTCCAATGCTCGGAGGAGTGGGGGTACGAGTCAGTCCGACGGCCACCCATCATACTCAGCCCAGCGGAGTTCCGGAAGTGCCGATTTCGGATCTGATCAAGATCATTTTCATTGGAGCAGAACAGGGGTTGCCCGATGGCGCACACTGCTTTACAGTGGTGGGTCGAACTTCCTCCCCCATCGAGTCGCGCATGGAGCCCCCTCATGATCCGCCGACAGGTGAAGCGTGTGTCCTCATTGGATAACGTGGTACGCAATTCCGGACAATCGACCCCTGAGGTCGATCTCGACCCGAAAAAAGGGCCCGAATGGCTCCTCGACCTGGCCCTGGAGCGCGGGCCGGACCGACCGGTGCGCCTCAAGGTGGAGCACTTGATCGCCTTCTGGCAGGCGGGAATCCTCTCCGTCCCGACGATTCTGCGCATCCTGGAGGAACTCGAACGGCGCGGTCTCTCGGTGGAACCCGACCTGCGCGGTCTCGGGCTCTCCGCAGTTGTCGAGATTCGCCGGGCCGGACAAGCCGCTTCTCAGGACTCCACGCGGATCGGTTATTGCATCGGCGACGTCCCCGCCGCCAGATCAGGCCTCAACTGCGTGGACTGGGACCAACCGGTGACCGCGATGTTCGACGAGATTGCCCGGAGCCGGCGCGACTACGTCGGCGTCACCGACGAAGACGGGCGCCTCATGGGATGCGTGGGCCTGATCGAGGTGACCAGCGCGATGCACGCCTCTCCCGAGACGCCCGCGGCCCAGGTCGTCGTGCGGCCGCAACTCGACGTGGACGCGTCCGAGATGCTCTTCAATTGGACCGGCGCGATCATCGAGCGCGGGTTCGTGTGCGTGGTCGACGAGACCGGAGCGGTGACCGGGGCGGTGAACTGCGCGGACGTCACCGCTGAGCACCAGCGCCGCATGAAGCCGCTGTCGCAGATCGAGGAGATCGAGGTCCGCCTGCGCAACCTCCTCCCCGACGAGATCGATGTGACCTACCGCAAGGGCCGCAGGGAGTTCACCACGCGGAAGCGCACTGACCAACTCACCTTCGGCGACTACGTCACCCTGATCCGCAAGGGCGGAATCTTCCGGGAGCTCGGCCCGAGTTTCCCGGTGGCGCGCTTCGGCGAAGCGGTCGATCGGGTCCGGGTCATCCGGAACGCTGTCTTCCACCATCGGCCGGGCCGGCCGAATCAGGACGACGAGTCCGAGCTCGAAGCCCTCTTGCGAACCCTCGAAGTCTTCAGCGGTGTGCTGAACCGGCGCCGCACCGACTCTTCCCCGAACGAGCGGAGGCGGCGCAATTGAGCCGGGAAATAAAGGCAAAGTACCTGCAACTCAAGCAAATCCTGGCCAACGAGGAGATCTACGGGGTAGACAGGACTGCAATGGACCGCGCCCGGCGGTTCCGCATCGAGCAGATCCTGCCCGCGGTCATCAAGAACATCAGGGAGACCTGGGTCCAGCCGACCAAAGACCCAGTGGATCTCCTCGTGAGCCTGTCGGGCCATTCTCCCGAAACCACCGTCGTCGCCTTCGAGATGCTCCGCCCTGAGCGGCTCCTGGTCCTCCAGTCTGAGGCCGCTGAACAGAGCATCGACATGATCATGAAGTACGCGAGTGTGCCCCTTTCCCGGCTAGAGCCGCGCAGGGTCGATCCCAACGATCCACTCTCGACCTATGTGCACGTCAAGGAAGCGGCCGAACGGATTCGGAAGCGCACCGGGCGCGACGCGAACGTCGTCATCGACATCACCGGTGGCAAGAAGATCATGAGCGCCGCCGCCGCTTTGGCTGCCAGCCAACTCGACCTCCAAATGTGCTACATCGACGGCAATCGCTACGACTCGTCGCTCCGGCAACCGGTCCCCGGCACCGAGCGCCTAGTCCTCCTTCCCAACCCGACCGAGATCTTCATGGAACGGGAGATGGACAAGGCCTGCACCCTGCTCGCCTACGGGGACTTCCCCGCCAGCCACCGGCGGTTCGCCGAGATCGCCGAGAAGACCGACCGGTCCTCCCGGGCGCGGTTCGGCAGGGACCTCGCCCACTGCTACAGCGCCTGGTGCAACTTCGACATCCGGAAGCTCCAAGACCGGGCCGATGCACTTCGCAAGCGGCTCGACGACCCCAGATACCAGCCGCCGCAGCAGATCCGTGAAAGGATCGAACTCCAGCTCGGCTTCCTAGCGGCACTCTCCGCCGACCCCGACGGCATCCACGCGACGCTGAACTACTTCCTCATCGCCTGCCACTACCGCGGACGAGAACAGCACGAGCTTGCGGCGCAGCTTTACTACCGAACGCTCGAACACCTCCTTGGAAGAAGCCTCAATGACAGGGCTGAAGGCTTCCGTTCCGATTCCCCTGACTGGACGCTGCTCAGCGACGACCGTGTCGAACTCGAGCGGCGCTTCCGACAAATCGGCCGGAGGGTCTACCGGACTGATGACGTTCCGCTGCCCGGCCGGATCGGGATGATGGACGCGGCGCTGCTGCTGCATGCACTCGACGACCCGGTGATGCCCGCGATCGGGCTGGGCGATGAGCGGTCCATTGCCTCCCTCATGCGGCAGGCCGAGATCCGCAATCGGAGCGTGCTCGCACACGGCTCGCAGAACGTGGACCCGGAGACCAGTCTCCAGTTCGAGGGCTACGTCTGGGATCGGCTGCTCGGATACTGGTCGCGGCACTCAGACCTTCCGAAACTCGGCGCCTACATAGCATCGCTCCGGTTCGTCGACCGCATTTGAATCCCGAGGCGGAGATGGGAAGGTGATGGCGGTGGAGGAGATATTCGACACCAGCGCTCTGCGGGTGCCGGGCAACTACTTCATTGTCCGGGCGGACCGGCCGGAACGCACGCCCTTCGAAGGCCCGGCCGAATCCGCCTTCGACGATTACCGGCACAGCCACACATATGTGGCCGGTGGTTCCACCACCCGTGATGACCTCCTCGGTTTGATCGAGGATGCGAGGGAGGAGGTCCTCGTCGTCAGCTACCTGATCGGCGACGAGACGTTAAGTCGAGCTCTGGAGAATGCGGCAGCGCGTTTGGAAGGCCGGGTCAGAGTTCTGGTGGATCTCAAAGGACGCCGGCTCGGCGACGATCCCTTCGAAGCCGCCCAGCGGCGGAGGTTCGAGAAGCTGGCAGCTTGCGGTGTCGCGATCCGAAGTTATCCCGGTTGCCACGCCAAGTTCGCGATCATCGATGACCGGAGCGCTCTCGTCCACAGCGCCAATTTCATGTCTAGGGCATTCGACGTCACAGGCGAAAACGGGGTAGTCATCCAAGATCCGGCGGCCCTCGCGGACGTTGCCCGATTCTTCCAGCGGGTCTGGCGCGGAGCCCTGTGGGAGATGGATTCGACCGGTGCAGGAGCAACGGTGCTGCGCAGTCCTGAGACGGTCCAGTTCCCTACCGGTCCCGGTACTCTGACTCGTCCGGTCCCCGGCTTGATCTGGACTTTCCACGAAGAGCACTTCATCCTGGACACCGTCATCGAGCTCATCGACTCCGCCGAGCGAGAGTTGCTTCTGGCGACCTTCAATCTCAGCGGCATGTCAGCCCGGCCGGACCTTCTTCACGACCGTCTTCGCAGAGCGATCGCACGCGGAGTGACAGTGAACCTTCTATTGAGAGCCCAGAGCGGATCTGAAGCCGGACATGAAGCCGCGACGCTCCAGGACTTCGGGGTCAATCTCTACCCCTGCTCCCTCAACCACGCGAAAGGCATCGTGGCCGACCGGAGGCGAGGTGCGCTGTTCTCAGCGAACCTTGACGCCCGCTACGGACTGGAACGAGATGTCGAGCTCGGCATCCGGCTCGACGGCACTTCGGCGCTGGGCGACGTGGTCCGCTTCTTCGAGCACTCAATGATCGAGCACGATCGGGTGCTGGTTCGAGACCCCGACTCCCTCACCCTGTCCGAGGGTTGGAACCTGGGGCCATGGCCGCTCGCGGGGCAAGTGGAAATCACCGCACGAACCTCGGAGTGGGCGAGCTTCTGTGAAACCGAATCCGGTCCGGTGCTCTTCGAGAGTGGCCAGGACGACCTGCTCCTCTTCGCGGGAGAACGCGCTTGGCGCCTGCGCCGGGGCTCGGGGCATCCAGGCCACTTGCTCGACCGAGCTTCGGACGAGGACTGCGACGCCATGAGACGCCT
Organism: Glycomyces niveus; assembly: GCF_017592475.1. Lineage (GTDB taxonomy): Bacteria > Actinomycetota > Actinomycetes > Mycobacteriales > Micromonosporaceae > Glycomyces > Glycomyces niveus. The sequence continues at coordinate 112,039 of NZ_JAGFNP010000015.1, forward strand.
GTCCGCCCTGCGCCCGAACGACGCGGGAATCGGAATCTGCACCGCGGTGTTCCATCGAGGATCTCAATAGGGCAGATCGCGGTTCGGAGCCACGAGTCGAAATCAATCGTGCGGCAGGACAACCAGAGACGACAGCGCCGGGAGCCGCTGCGTATGGGTGATGGACAGGAAGGCGGCCGAAGCGTCGTCCTGGGAGAAATAGCTGTAGGCCCTGCGTCAACCGCATCCAGTCGGCGGATCGAATCGCGCGCTGCCATAGTCGGCGATCGGGAATGCTCTCGCGATCGCGTCACAACCGCCGGCTGTTCCCGCAGATGGAAACGAATCAGGCCCGGACCATCTGGTCCGGGCCTTTTGAATCTGCAGGAGTGACAGGACTCGAACCTGCAACCCTCGGTTTTGGAGACCGATGCGCTACCAATTGCGCCACACTCCTTCGGCCGTTCCGGTCGCCCGGCCTGGCCGCAACTATCTTACGTGTTGCGGATCGGCCGGTGCAACCGGGTAGCCGGGGGTGTTTTCGCAGGTTAGGAGGCCGGGATGACGGAGCCGTCGGTCCAGGTCTCGAGGATGTACTGCTTGACCTCGTCGGACTGGAGGAGCTCGCCGAGCTTCTTGATGTCGGCGTTGTCGGCGTTCGCGGCCGTGGTCACCAGGTAGTTCGCGTACGGGTTGTTCTCGGCGGACTCGCTGGCGATGGCGTCCTCGGCCGGGCTCAGTTCCGCTTCGAGGGCGTAGTTGCCGTTGATGACGGCGGCGTCCACGTCTTCGAGGGCGCGGGGGAGCTGGGCGGCCTCGACGGCCACGAACTCCAGGTTGCGCGGGTTGTCCGCGATGTCGTCTTCGGTGGCGGTGGTCACGTCGACGCCGTCGGCGAGGGTGATCAGGCCCGCGTCCTGCAGGAGTGCGAGGGCGCGGCCGCCGTTGGACGGGTCGGCCGGGATCGCGATCTGAGCGCCGTCGCCGAGGTCGGCGACCGAGGCGGCGGTGTTGGCGTACAGGGCCAGCGGCTCGATGTGGACCGGGGCGATCTCGACCAGGTCGGTGCCCTGGGCCGCGTTGTCCTCTTCCAGGTAAGGCAGGTGCTGGAAGAAGTTCGCGTCGGTCGAGCCGTCCGCGGTCGACGGGTTGATCTGCAGGTAGTCGCTGAACTCCTCGATCTCGATCGTCAGACCCGCCTCTTCGGCAAGGTTGTCCTGCACGAACTGCAGGATCTGGGCGTGCGGGACGGACGTCGCGGCGACGACGACCGTGCCGTTGGTCTCAGTGGCCTCCGAGCCGCCGTCGTTGCCGCAGGCGGCCAGGGTCAAAGCGGCTGCCGTGGCGACGGATGCGCCCACGAGGGCACGACGATTGAACATGGTGTTCTCCTAAAGGAAGGTAGGGAAATAACGTCAGCGGCGGTCGAGGGTGCGGGCGCACCGGTCGCCGAGGATCTGGAAGAGCTGCACGAGCACGACGAGGATGACCAGGGGCCAGATCATGTACTCGGTCTCGAAGCGCTGGTAGCCGTAGCGGTAGGCGAGGTCGCCCAGGCCGCCGCCGCCCACGATCCCCGCCATCGCGGAGTACGAGACGATCGCGACCAGCGTCACGGTGAAGCCCCTGATGAGGCCCGGCGTGGCTTCGGGGAGCACGACGCGCCACACGAGCGCGGGCGTGCTGGCGCCCATCGAGCGGGCCGCCTCGATGAGGCCCGGCTGGACTTCGAGGAGCGCGCCTTCGACGAGGCGCGCGAAGAACGGGATCGACGCGACCGTGAGCGGCACGATCGCCGCCTCGGTGCCGATGCTCGTGCCCGTGATCAAGCGGGTCAGCGGCACGACCGCGACCATGAGCAGCACGAACGGGGCGCTCCGGCCGATGTTGACGATCAAGCCGAGCGGCGCGTTCACCACCGCGATCGGCTTCGGGCCGGTCGCGGACGTGATGTAGAGGATCGTCCCGAGCAGGAGCCCGCCCAGGAGCGTGAACGCCCCCGAGACCGCCACGATGTGCAGCGTCTCCCAGAACGCCTCGGTCATCAGTTCGACGAGTCGGTCCGTCATCGGGCCACCTCCTCGCCGAGCAGGCGGGCCGCGAGGCGCCGGGCCTGGCCGCCCAGGCGCGAGTCCGGGTCGGCGAGCAGTTCGGGAACGGCGCCGATCTCCACGAACCGGCCCTCCTCCATCACCGCCGCGCGGTGGCAGATACGGGTGATCACCTCGAGCTCGTGCGTGATGAGCAGGATCGTGAGCCCGAGTTCGCGGTTGAGCCGCGCCAGGAGGTCGAGGATCTCGTCCGTCGTGTCCGTGTCGAGCGCGCTAGTCGCCTCGTCGGAGAGGAGGACGGCGGGATTCGCGGCGAGCGCGCGGGCGATCGCCAGGCGCTGGCGCTGCCCGCCGGAGAGCTGCCCCGGGTAGGCCTTCGCCTTGTCGGAGAGGCCCACGAGGTCGAGCAGTTCGAGCGCGCGCTCGCGGCGGGCGGCGCGCGGGACGCGGCGGAACCGCAGAGGCAGGGCCACATTGGATGCCGCGTTGCGGTTCGACAGGAGGTTGAAGTGCTGGAAGATCATCGCGGTCTTGGCCCGCGACGCCCGGAGATCGCGCCCGCGAAGCTGGGAGAGCTCGACGCCGTCGACCTCGACCGTGCCCGAGTCGGGCCGGGTGAGGAGGTTGACGGTGCGCAGGAGCGTCGACTTGCCGGCGCCGGAGCGGCCGAGGATGCCGAAGATCTCACCGGGGGCGACGTCGAGGTCCACCCCGTCGAGGGCGACCACGTCGCCGAAGCGCTTGGTCACGCCGGACAGGCGGATGCTGGGTCTCGGTTCCATGAGGAAGGAAGATCGCTTTCGCTGGGGAAGATCGCCGCTTCGGGGCGCGGCGGTGCAGGGACCCTCAGCAGGCGCACATTCGGCAGCACGGCGCGGCGGCGCCGGTGGCGTCGCTGATGCGTCCGAGGTGCTGCGCGTTCATAGCCTAGAAGTCAAGCAGGAGTTCGTGCCGTCTCCAAGCTTCTGTGACGAACGCCGCGCCGCACCGGGAGCACGCGCTGGAACGGCGCTGGCACAGGATGGACACCGAGCTGAGATAGGGTTCCGTCCATGACTGTTGCGACGATTCCCGCCCCGGCGTTCGCGATCGAGCGGTTCAAGCTCGCCAACGGGCTGCGGGTGGTCCTCGCGCCGGACCCCGGGGCTCCTGTGGTCGGCGTCGCCGTGGTGTACGACGTCGGGATGCGCTCCGAGCCCGAGGGCCGGACCGGCTTCGCCCACTTGTTCGAGCACATGATGTTCCAGGGCTCCCACAACGTCGGCAAGGCCGAGCACATGCGGCACGTCCAGTCGGCGGGCGGCACCTTCAACGGCTCGACCCACATCGACTACACCGATTACTTCAACCTCCTCCCGTCCAACGGCCTGGAGCTGGCGCTGTTCCTCGAGTCCGACCGCATGCGCGGCCCGGCGATCACCGAGGAGAACCTGGCGAACCAGGTATCCGTGGTGAAGGAGGAGATCCGCGTCAACGTCCTCAACCGCCCTTACGGCGGCTTCCCGTGGATCAAGCTCCCGCCGGTCATGTTCGACACGTTCGCGAACTCGCACGACGGCTACGGCTCGTTCGTCGACCTCGACGCCGCCACGGTGGACGACGCGAAGTCGTTCTTCAACGCCTATTACCCGGCTTCGAACGCGGTCCTCTCGGTCGCGGGCGACTTCGACCTCGCCCAGGCCCGCGAGCTCGTCGAGCGCCACTTCGGGAGCGTCGAGGCGCGCCCCGCGCCGGTGCACCCGTCCTTCGACGAACCCGACCTCAGTGCTGAACGCCGCGTCTCGTACACGGACGAGCGCGCGACCCTCCCGGCCGCCGCGATCGCCTGGCGGGTCCCCGACCCGGTGACGGAGCTCGACGAGTTCCTGCCGTACGTGGTCCTCGGTGAGCTCCTCACCGACGGCGACGCCTCGCGCCTGGTCGAGCGGCTCATCCACACCGACCGCACCGCCACCGCCGTAGCCGCCCACACCACCTTCATGGCCGAGCCGTTCGCGTCGCGCGGCCCGACGGTGATGCTGGTGCAGGCGTTCCTGCCGCCCGGCACCGTCGTCGACACCGTGCTCGGCACGGTCCAGGAGGAGCTGGCCCGCATTGCCGAAGGCGTCGACGAGGCCGAGCTCGACCGCGTGAAGGCCCGCGTCGCCGCTCAGCTGCTGCGCGGCGACGACTCGGTGATGGGGCGCTCGCGCCGTTTCGCGACCGCCGAGATCTTCCACGGCGACGCCGCGATGTCGACCCGATTCCCCGCCCTGCTCGGCGAGGTCACCGCCGAATCGGTCGCCCGCGCCGCCGCCGCGCTGACGCCGAACCGCCGCGCCGTTCTCGAAGTCATTCCGGGAGGAAACCAGTGAGCAACGTCATTCCCGGTCTCGCACCGGAAGTCCCGCTGTCCCTGCCGGTCCCCGTCGAGCGGACCCTCCCGAACGGGCTCCGGGTGCTGCTCACCCGCCGCCCCGGTGTCCCGCTCGCCGAGGTGCGGCTCTCCATCCCGGCCGCGCACGTCGACCTCGCGACCGCCGACCTGCTCTCGGCCGCGCTCTTCTCCGGGACAGAGACCAATTCGATGACCGAGATCGCCCAGCGCCTCCAGGGCGTCGGCGGCGCGCTCGGCGCCGGGGCCGACCCGGACCGGATCGCCGTGTCCGGCAACAGCCTCGCGACCGGCCTGCCCGAGCTCCTCGAAGTCCTCGGCGACCTCCTCAAGGCCGCCGAGTACCCCGAGGGCCCGCTCGAGGTCGAGCGCTCGCGCATCATCGACGGCCTCTCGGTCGCCGAGCAGCAGCCCGACTTCCAGGTCAACCGCGTCCTCGACGCGCGCCTGTGGGACGGCCACCCGTACGGCCACCAGCAGCCGACCGCCGCCGAGGTCGAGGCGGTCGGGCGCGACGCGGTCCTGGCGCTGCACGCCGCCCGCGTCCACCCGGTCGGGGCGCGCCTGATCATCGTGGGGGACATCGACACCGACGCGGCCTACGCCGCCGTCGAGAAGGCCCTCGGCGACTGGAACGGCGCGAGCGAACCGCGTCGCATGGAGCCGCTGCCCGTGCTCGTCCCCGGCCCGCTCGTCCTGGTGGACCGGCCCGGCTCGGTGCAGTCCGCGATCCGCGTCGCCTACGCGGCTGTGGAGCGCACGCACCCCGACAACGCCGCGCAGCACCTCGCGAACCTCGTCTTCGGCGGCTACTTCTCCTCGCGCCTGGTCATGAACCTGCGCGAGACCAAGGGCTACGGCTACTCGCCGCGGTCCCGTGTGGACCACTCGCCGGCCGGCTCCATCCAGCTCGCGGCCGTCGACGTCGCGACCGAGGTCACCGGTCCCGCGCTCGAAGAGGTCCGCTCCGAGCTGCGCGGCATGGCCGAGCGCCCGCCCGCCGCCGACGAGCTCGATCTGGCCCGCCGCTACGCGCTCGGCTCGGTCAAGCTCGCCACCGCCACCCAGGCCGGCATCGCCAACTACATCTCGGTGCTCGCCGCCTCGGACCTGCCGCTGGCCTGGCTCGCCGAGCACTCCGAGCGCATCCGCGAGGTCACGCCCGAGGACATCCAGCGGGTCGCGGCCGAACGGCTCGACCCCGACCGGGCGGTCACCGTCGTCCTCGGCGACGGCGCCGAGATCCGCGAACCGCTCGCCGGGTTCGGGGAGATCGAAGCCGCATGAGCCACCCGCCCTTGGCGATCGACGTGCTCGACCGGCTCGGCGAGCACCGCGGCGACGACGAATGGCTCACGGCCGCTTGGGAGCAGGCGCAGATCGTCGTCTGCGACCCGGTGAACGAGCGCATCGCCGCCGACGAGGACGGCCTGCACTACTTCGACGCGGACACCGCGCCCGAAGGGCAGCGCGTCTACCTCGGCGGCGAGCACCCGCCCGTGTTCACCGTCCTCGCCGACCTGCCCGACGGCCTGCCGGGCCGCTGGATCAGGCCCGACTGGGACCGCCGCGACCTCGCGATCGCCGTGCAGGCCATCGCGATCGCCCACTGGCACGCGACCTACCGGTTCCACCCGACCACCGGCGAGCCCCTGACCGCCCGCCAGGCGGGCTGGGAGCTCGCGGCCGACTCGGGCCGCCCGGTCTTCCCGCGCACCGACCCGGCCGTGATCGTCCTCATCGACGACGGCGCCGACCGCGTGCTGCTCGCCCAGCACCGCCGCTACTCCGGCGCGCCGAAGACCGGCCCCGCCGCGGTCCGGAGCGGCCGGTACGCGTGCATCGCCGGGTTCGTCGAGCCCGGCGAATCCGCCGAGGCGGCCGTGCACCGCGAGGTGGGCGAGGAGATCGGCATCAAGATCGACCGGCTCGCGTACGTCTCGAGCCAGCCGTGGCCCTACCCGCGCTCGCTCATGCTCGCCTACCGTGCCACCGCCGACCCGGCGCAGCAGCTCGTCCTGCAGGCCGAGGAGATCTCGGACGCGCGCTGGTTCACGCGCGACGAGGTGCGGCAGATGTGGGTCGACACGGAGGACTCGACGCCGAGCGCCGTGCGGATCTCCATCGCGCGCTTCCTGATCGACGCCTGGCTGGCCGAGGGATAAGACTTTAGTGACGGCCGCTTCGGCGGTCTCGTCCGGCGCCGCGGTCTTTACGGCGACGGCGCGCTGCGCGGTGAAGACGCCGGCGATGACGACGACGCCGCCGATGATCTGCGGCACCGTCAGCGCCTCACCGAGCAGCGCCCATGCCGAGAGCGAGGCGATCACAACCTCGGCGTAGCCGATGCCGCCGGCGACCGGCGCGGTGATGAACCGCAGCCCGCTGAGGCCCAGGCCGTACGCGAGCGCCGTGCAGCCGATGAGCAGCATCACACTGACGAGGCCGGTGGTCGTCATGCCGCCGAGCGAGACATCGTCGGAGAGGGCCTCCCAGTCGAGCGCCCACGGGGCCGCGAAGGGCGCCAAGGCGACCGCGCCGACGGCGAAGCCGACCGCGAGCAGCACGCGCACGTCGACCTTCGCGGTGAGCTTTTCACCCGAGAGGAAGTACGTGGCCTGGCAGGCGGCCGCGGCCGAGCCCGCGACGAGGCCGACCGCGTCGAGGCGCAGCCCCGACCAGACCTCGACCACGATGCACAGGCCCGCGATGCTCAGGAGCGTCCCGATGACCGCCGCGCGCGGCAGCAGCGTGCGGCGCACGAACCGCACCCACGCGACGACCACGATGGGGCCCATGAACTCCAGAAGCAGCGCGATGCCGACGGGCAGCCGCTCGACCGCGATGAAGTAGAAGGCCTGCACCGCGGCGATCGCGGTGAGGCCGAACAGGACCAGCCCGCCCCACGGCAGGCGCTCGTCCTTGCCGCGCAGCCGCAGCAGCGGCACGAGGGCGGCCGCGATCGCGATGAGGCCGACGCCGCAGATGCGGAGCCACGTGACCTGGATCGGGGTGAGCCCGGCTTGGATCACGACCTTCCCGAAGGGGCCGCAGACGCCGAAGAAGAGCGAGGCGGCGAGAACGAGGGTGACGCCGAGGGCGGCGCGGGGTGACGACATATGGGCTCCAGTGCTCACAATCGGTGCATAAGAAAAGGCCCGGGACGGATCCATCCCGGGCCTGAATGCTTAGCGACCACCCCTCGAAGTCGCTAAGCAAGCTTGACGAGTCAACTATAGGGCATCGTACCGGCTTTGTGTCCTAAACGTGACCATAGTCTCGGTATGTGGCACAGGTCAAGCGCTGACTTTCGCTTTCACCTGGGCCAGAGAAGGATTGGTGAGGGCGGTCCCGTCCTCGAACAGCACGGTCGGGACGGTCATGTTGCCGCCGTTGACCCCCATGACGAACGCCGCGGCCTCGGCGTCCTCCTCGATGTTGACCTCTTTGAAGAGCACGCCCTCGCGGTCGAGCGCGGACTTGAGCCGCTTGCAGTAACCGCACCAGGTGGTGCTGTACATCGTGATCATCGATCCTCCTTCGTCTTCGAGGGTAACGCGATACCGCCTAGGGGCATTCCCCCAAAATCGACATCACCGTGTCGGTCCTCACACCGCGCCGCGATCTCGAATTGTCGTACCCCTCAGGCACTCTCGGAACCGGGGCCCGATCCCCAGGGTCTGGCGGCTCGGCCGCTGCCCGCCGTGCCGGCCGCCGCAGTGGTCGTCCTCACCTCCGCCGCGTTCGGGCGAACGGCCCGGCAGTTCTTGTCGGAGGCCTCTGGGAGACTGGTCGGATGACCGCACGCGATCAGGCCATCGAACAGCTCCTCTCCGGACTCGACCCTGAGCAGCGCGAGGCGGTGACCGCCCCGCCCGGACCGGTCTGCATCCTCGCCGGCGCCGGCACCGGCAAGACCCGCGCGGTGACCCACCGCATCGCCTGGCGGGTACTGCGCGGCGACATGCGCGGCCAGCACGTCACGGCCGTCACCTTCACCGCCCGCGCGGCGGGGGAGATGCGCGACCGCCTTCGCGGCCTGGGCGTCTCGGGCGTGAACGCGCGCACCTTCCACTCCGCGGCGCTGCGCCAGCTGCGCTACTTCGGCACCCGCCGCTTCGGCGGGCAGCTCCCCGAGCTCGTCGACTCGACCCTGAAGTTCACGGCCATCGCCGCCGCCCGCGCCGGACTCCAGACCTCGCGCGCCAAGAACTTCGACCTCACGACCGAGATCGAATGGGCCGCCTCGTCCCTCATCGGGCCTGACGACTACGTGAGCGCGATCGCCGCGCTCGGCCGCGACGCGCCCGCCGCCCCCGAGGACGTGGCGAAGGTCTACGCCGCCTATATCGAGGCCAAGCGCCGCGCCGGGGTCATGGACTTCGCCGACGTGCTGGCGTACACCGCCGACCTCATCACCGACCACGCCGCCACCGCCGACCAGATCCGCAGCCAGTACCGGTTCTTCGTGGTCGACGAGTACCAGGACGTGACCCCGCTCCAGCAGCGGCTGCTCGACGCCTGGCTCGGCGACCGGGACGACATCACCGTGGTGGGCGACGCCAGCCAGACCATCTACTCCTTCACCGGCGCCACCTCGCGGAACCTGCTCGACTTCACCCGCAAGCACCGCAACGCCTCGCTCGTGCGCCTCGTGCGCGACTACCGCTCCACCCCGCAGGTGGTCGCCCTCGCCAACCAGATCATCGGCGAGTCCAAAGGGCGCGAAGCGAAGATGCGCCTCGAACTCATCGGCCAGCGCCCGCCCGGGCCGGCCGTCACCGCCGAGGTCTTCGCCGACGAGGCCGAGGAGGCGGACATGATCGCCCGCCGCTGCTCCAAGCTCATCGCGGACGGCATGAACCCTGCGGAGATCGCGGTGCTCTACCGCACCAACGCCCAGTCGCAGGCGTATGAAGAGGCCCTGGCCTCCTACGGCGTGCCGACCGTGGTCACCGGCGCGGCGCGGTTCTTCGACCGACCCGAGGTGCGCCAGGCGGTGGTCGCCCTGCGCTCGGCGGCGAAGACGGACATCGGCGCGATGCCGCTGGGCGAGGCGGTGCCCGCCGCGCTCGAAGCGGTCGGGTGGCGGCCGGATTCGGCGCCTTCCGGTGGGGCGCAACGCGAGGCGTACGAGGCGGTCGCCGCGATCGTGGCGCTCTCGGAGCAGTTCTTGGAGCACCACCGGGCGAACCCGGACGAGGAGGGCCCCGATCCGGACCTGGAGGCGTTCTGCGCCGAGCTCTCCCGGCGGGCCGCCGAGCAGCACGCCCCGGCCGTCTCGGGAGTGACCCTCGCGAGCCTCCACGCGGCCAAAGGCCTCGAATGGGACGCGGTGTTCCTGGTGGGCCTGGCCGACGGCACGCTGCCGACCACATTCGCGCGCACCGAGACCGCGCTCGAAGAGGAGCGCCGTCTGCTTTATGTGGGGATCACGCGCGCCCGCGAACTGCTCCAGCTCTCGTATGGGCTCGCCCGCAGCTCGGGCGGGCGCGAGCGGCGGCTGTGCCGCTTCCTCGCGCCGCTCGGCCTCGGCGGCTTCCCTCGCCCGACCGACCCGGGTGCGGCGGTGTCGAAGCCGCGCGAGCGCAAGAAGGCGAAGGTCCTCGACTGCTCCGGCTGCGGCAAGCCGCTCACTGACGCCCGGGACCGCAAGCTGGGGCATTGCGAGGATTGTCCCGCCACTATGGACGAGGAACTGTTCGAGCGGCTGCGCGAGTGGCGGGTCAGCGTCGCCAAACAGGACGGCAAGCCGGCCTTCACCGTCTTCACGGATGTGACCTTGATCGCTATTGCCGAGCGCTGTCCGGGATCCGACAGTGAGCTCGCGTCCCTCCACGGCATCGGCAAGTCCAAGTTGGACAAGTACGGCCCGGCGGTGTTGCACCTGGTCAACGGCGGAGAAGTGACGGAGGCCATCGCGATGTGCACGAGCGAGGAGTGACCGGTACTTGACCGGTAAATCTGGCGGCAAAAACTTTCTCGCGAGACTCGCAGAAAAAGACGTTGCGCTCCCAAGCGAGAGCGGCGTAGCGTTGCTCAAGCCGGGGTGAGGTGTGTGCCTCAGCATCCGGCAAGAGGAGATGAAGACCAATGTTGACCACGGAACCCGAAGGGAGGGGACAGATGAAGCTGCTTGACGAGACCCAGAGCACGACGCCGCTCGGCGTGTCGTTCGTGGCAGCCGCCGTCTATCGGCACATCGCGCCCGTCCCCGCTCCGGTCCGTGGCACCACTCTGCCCGGCGCCGTCCAGATCACGACGCTGAGCACCGTGAAGACCATCGACAACACCGATATGGGCGCCAATGTCGTCATCGGACGTGGCCGCGACTTCGCAGGCCTCGGTTGGCAGCCGGTTACCGGCTCCGAGAAGCGTCACGGCGCCACCCGCGGGAGACCGCCTCGAGAACATCGAAAGGGCTTATCGACTAAGCCCGCTCGGAACTCTCGAGGCCGCGAATCCCGCCCCAGGGATCGCGGCCTTTTTGTATGGCTTAAACGCCAGGTCGCGGCCCACCAGTTGAAGACAGACGAGACAGATTGCTGAGCAATTGCGTCCTCACACAGCACTGATGCGACCGAACGTCGAGAAGACCATCGAGATGAGAGAGGAGACCGAGCTCATGACCGACACCCTCATCGGGCCCGAGCTGCGAGACCAGGCCCGAGAGACCGGCGGCGACCTGGCCTGCCGGGAGTACGACGCCGACCTGTGGTTCTCGGAGCAGCCCACCGAACTGGAGTTCGCCAAGTCCCTGTGCGCCGACTGCCCGGTGCGCCTGGCCTGCCTGGCCGGGGCGCTCGAGCGCCACGAGCCCTGGGGCGTGTGGGGCGGCGAGATCTTCGAGAAGGGGAACGTCGTGGCCCGCAAGCGGCCCCGCGGCCGGCCCCGCAAGGACGCCGCGCTGATCGAGCGGGCCGCCCAGGAGGAACTGGCCGAGCGGACCCGGGAACTCGCGCTCGCGGGGGTGACGGTGTCATGACGGTCGACCAGCTGAGCCGCCATCTCAAGAAGGATGTCGGCGTTAAGGATCTCGGACCCTCGTTCATCGGGGAGGCCGAGGCGATCCGCCCGATGGAGCTGACGAACCCGCTGCTCGGCGGTATCGGACGGCTGCGGATGCGGAGCCTTTGGAAGGAAGCCGGATACACGGGGCGTCACCGCCGCCGGGGCCGACTTTGACGACGCACTAACCGCGTTGGCTGAAGGGGTCCATCCCTGAGAGGGGATGGGCCCCTTTTGTTGTGCCCGGTTCTTGTCGTGCCCGGCGCTCGTCTGCCTCAGCGCCGCGCCGGCGTTGCGCGTGGTGTCGGCCTCAGGATGGTGTCTGCGTGTCAGGGAGGGTCCTGGCGTGTCTGCATATTTCGGACATTCGCAGACGCCCCCGAATCGATGATCTCGCAAGAGTGCGACATCGAGGGGGCGTGACCGTCCCCCGCGGTCGGGAGTGGCGGGTCGCCAACGCCCCCGAAACAATGGTCTCGCGGGGGTGTGACAGCCGCCGGGATACGAGGGCTGCTCAGCGGTTGGGGTCGGTGCCTTCGGGGTCGGCGAAGCCGGGGAGCCACTCTTCGAGGATGGCGCGCCATTTCGCGGTCGCGCCGAGTTGGCAGAGGACGCCGATGGAGCCCATGGTCACCCGGTGGATCAGCAGGTACGAGGGCGGGAAGCTCATCTGCTTGTTCAGCTTCGCCGCTTCGGAGCCGTGGCCGGTGAGGCGCGTGCTCTCCTTGCGCAGCCATTCGCGCGAGAACTGGAACTCGTCGCCCGCGATCGGCTCGAGCATCGGCTGGAGGAACTCGAGCATCGACTTCGCGTCGATGTCCAGCCGCGGCGGCACGAATCCCTCGCCCCGCAGGCCCGCGACCACGTCGTCGGCCTTGCCGTCGAGGGTCAGTCTCGTCAGCCGGCCCACCTGGACGGGCATGCCGCCGGGCAGGCGCGCGGCCGCGCCGAAGTCGTAGACCACGAGCCGACCGTCCTCGCCGATGGCGAAGTTGCCCGGGTGCGGGTCGGCGTGCAGGAGCCCGGCGCGCTTCGGGGCCGAGAAGTGCAGGGTCGCGAGGCGCAGTCCGGCCGCGTCCCGCTCCTCCTGCGTGCCCTCGGCGATGATCTCGGCGAGCGGGCGCCCGGCGATCCACTCGGTCACCAGCACCTCGCTGCTGGCGTGCACCACCTCGGGCACCACGATGAGCGGGTCGCCCTGGAAGGCCTCGGCGAACTGCCGCTGCGTGGTCGCCTCCAGCTCGTAGTCGAGCTCTTCGAGCAGCCGCTCCCGCAGCTCCACGGTGATCTTCTTGACGTCGAAGTTCGGTTGCAGCACTTTGAACATCGGGGCCATGCGCGAGAGGTGCCGCAGGTCGGCGCGGAGCGCGTCGCCCGCGCCCGGGTACTGGATCTTGACGGCGACGGGCCGCCCGTCCTTCCACACCGCGCGGTGCACCTGCCCGATGCTCGCGGCCGCGGCGGGGGCGTCGTCGAACTCGGCGAAGCGCTCGCGCCAGTCCGCGCCCATCTGCCGTTCGAGCACCCCGTGGACGCTCGCCACCGGCAGCGGGGGAGCGGCGTTCTGGAGCTTCGTCAGCGCCTGGCGGTACGGCGCGGCCAGGTGCTCCGGCAGGGCCGCCTCGAAGATCGACAGGGCCTGGCCGAGCTTCATCGCCCCGCCCTTGAGCTGCCCGAGCACACTGAAGACGTGCTCGGCGGTGCGCCGCTGCGCCTGCTCGCTGAGGATCTCGTCGGCCAGTCCGGTCACCCGTTTGCCCAGCCCCACGGTCGCCCGGCCCGCCAGCCCCAGCGGCAGGGAGGCGAGTTTCATGCCCCGGGAGAACGCCCGGCGCGGGAGGTCGTCACCCGAATGGGCGGGTCCATGCCTGTCGCTCACGTTCCCAATGCTCTCACGGCGAAGCGCCACTTGGCGACGGCACGGGCACGCCAGGTCACGCGCGTGCCGACCACCTGGGCGGTGCCCCCCCGAACGGCCCCGAAGTCACGCGTGTCTCCCGCCTGAGGGTCACCCACTCGGGTGAAGCGGCGCGGCGGGGCTTACAGGCGTGAAATCTGTGGCATTCTGAGGCCGGACGGTCGCACAGCGTGACCGTCGCAACAGGGCCTGCACGACAGGCTCGCGCACAACAGGGGGAATCCAGTGGCTCAAGCGACGAAGACCTACACCGGCTACTGCGTCAAGTGCCGCGAGAAGCGCGACTTCGAGGGCACCGTGGTCGTCTCCGACTCGGGCCGCCGGATGGCCAAGGGCACCTGCCCGGTCTGCGGCACCAAGATGAACCGGATTCTCGGCAAGGAATCGTGACCTCGGGGCCGGACGGCCCCAGCCCCTCGCTCGATCCCACTCTGCGGGAAATCGGCGAGGGGATTTTCTTGGCATTTCACTGCTCTCACCGCAATCGCGACATCCGCGTTATGCGATTGTCACCCCCCGGGTTTAGTGTGCGTTCATGGCGCGCAAAGTGCATCCCCCCGTTGAAGTGCGGCGCTCTCCCCGACGCCGGGCAACCGTAGCGGCCTATGAAGAACGAGGCCGCGTGGTCGTCATGATCCCTGACGCCTTCTCGGAGACCGAGGAGCAGGAGTGGATCGACCACATGCTCGCGAGGCTGCGGAAACGCGAGGCCCGCGACGGCCGCGCGTCCGACGCGGCCCTGCGAGACCGGGCCGTCAGGCTCGCCCGCCGGTACTACCCCGAGCACCCCGAGTGCGCCACCCCCAGGAGCGTCCGCTGGGTCGACAACCAGCAGCGCCGGTGGGGCTCGTGCACCCCCTCGGACGGCACGATCCGGATCTCCCGCCGGATCACGATGATGCCCTCATGGGTGATCGACTACGTCCTGCTCCACGAACTCGCGCACCTGGTCCACCCCGACCACTCGCGCCCGTTCTGGGACATGGTCGGCCGGTACGCGAAGGCCGAGCGGGCCCGCGGCTATCTCGAGGGCATCGCCGACGCCGAGGCCAGCGAGCGCGCGTGAAGGCCGATGCGTCTCGGGGCGCTACTTGTCCCCGGGCTCCTCGTCGTCATCGTCCTTCGGGTCGTTGACCGCGAGCTGGTCGAACATCGACATGTCGAGGTCTTCGAGCGCCTCGGAGACGGACGCGAAGCCCTCGGGGTGCTCCAGGTCGCCCGCGCTCGGCATGAGGTCCGGGTGCGCCCAGACCGCCTCGCGCCCCTCGACGCCCCGCGCCTCGGTGAGCGACTGCCACAGCCGCGTCGCCGCCCGCACCTTCGCCGGGTCGAGGTCGAGCCCGACCAGCGCCTCGAAGGTCTGCTCGGCGGGACCGCCGGTGGCCCGGCGGCGGCGCGCGGCCTCCATGAGCCGGTCGATCGTCGGCAGCCGCTCGCCCACCGCCTCGGCCACGACCGTGTTCACCCATCCGGCGATGAGCGCCAGCGTCGTGCCGAGCCGCGACAGGGCCGCCTTCTGCTGCTCGGTGTCCTCCGTCTTGAAGACCTCGCTCAGGTCCAGGGTCGCCGCGGCCTCGGGGTCCATCGGGTCCATGCCCGACATGGCCTCCTCGATCGCGGACTCGTCGATGCGGATCTCCCGCGCGTACGCCTCCAGCGCGCCCAGCAGGTGCGAGCGCAGCCACGGCGCGTGCGTGAACAGCCGGTGCGTCGCGGCCTCGCGCAGCGCCACGTACAGCCGCACCTCCTCGACGGGCAGCTCCAGGCCCTCGGCGTACTCGGCGATGTTGCCCGGCAGCAGCGCGGCCACACCGGTCTTGCCCAGCGGCAGCCCGACCTCGGAGGAGGAGAGCACCTCACCGGCGAGCTTCGCGAGCGCCTGCCCCATCTGCGCCCCGAACAGGGCCGAGCCGACGCCCTTCATGACGTCGGCCATGGGGCCGAGCATCCCGGCCATCTCCTCGGGGACGAGCGTCTGCATCGCCTCGCCCATCTGGGCGGCCAGCGGCTCGGCGAGCTGCTTCCAGGAGTCCTCGGTGCGAGTGATCCACTGCTTGCGGGACCACGCGTCGGTGGCGGTGACGCCCGAGGGCCAGTTCACGGCCGAGTCGAGCCAGAGGTCCGCGAGGCGCACGGCCTCGGCGACCTGCGCCTGCTCGGCGGGGCCGACCACGTTCTCGCTCTTCAGTTCGGACTCGGCGAGCTGCTTGGCCAGCTGCCAGTTGACCGGACCGGACGACAGCGACTGCGCCATCATCTGCTGCAGCTGCTGCATCATCTGCTGCACCCGCGGATCGTTCGGGTCGGGCAGGTCGCCGCCCAGATTGCCGAAGCCGAATGGAATGTCGGAGCCCATGGGCCAACCGTACGTCAGAGTAGGGGGCGCGGGCCACGGCCCGCCGAACTGGAAGCGCGCTGTTCGCTGCGGGCCGAACACCGCTTCGGGCGAAGGGATGTAGGCTTCCGCGCATGCGAAGGCGAGGAATCACCGTCCTGTTGGGTGCGGTCCTGGTGGCGCTGCTGACCTGGCAGGCGCTTTCGATGGACGTCGCCTACGTCGTGTTCAGCCCCGGCCCCACCGAGGACGTCCTCGGCTCCGAGGAGGTCGAAGGGGTCGAGCACCCGATCATCACCGCCGACACCGAGTACCCCTCGGAGGGCGAGCTGCGCCTGACCACCGTGCGCGTCAAGCAGTCGGTGACCCTCGTGCAGGCCATGCGCTACTGGCTGTCCAATGAGTACGCGATCGTGCCGCGCGACCTCGTCTACCCGCCAGGCGAATCCGAGGAGGAGATCGCCGAAGAGCAGGAGGCCGACTGGGCCGAGTCCCAGTCCAACGCCGAGCAGGCCGCCCTCGGCTACCTCGGCGAACCCGCGACCATCACCGTCGAGGCCGACTCGGGCGGCCTCCTCACCGGCGACGTCGTCACCGCGGTCGACGGGACCGCCGTCACCTCGCTCGAGGACCTCGCTGATTACGCCGAGAGCGAAACCACGGTCACCGTCACCCGCGCCGGCGCGGCCGTCGAAGTCCCCGGAGTGACCCTCGGCGACGCCGAACTCCAGTCCACCCACGACGATCCCTACAACATCCAGATCGACACCGAAGCGCTCGACATCGGCGGCCCCTCCGCAGGCCTGATCTTCGCGCTCGGCATCGTCGACCGGGTCACCGAGGGCGATCTCACCGACGGAAAGGTCATCGCCGGCACCGGCGAGATCGACTCCGAAGGGAACGTCGGCGGTATCGGCGGCATCCAGCAGAAGATCGCCGCTTCGGCGGATCTGGGCATCGAGGTCTTCCTCGCCCCGGCTTCGAACTGTTCGGACGCCGTCGCCGTCGCGCCCGACAACATGACTATTGTCAGAGTCGAGACGCTCGCAGACGCGGTCGCGGCGCTCGAGTCCCTGGCCGCAGGCGGGGAAGTCACGACCTGCTGAACCCTGTTGACCGACGGCTCGCACGCACCGCCGAGCCGGCACCGCACGACGTGAAGGAGTTGCTGCAGTGGCGAACCGGACGCCCACCCCCCCACGGATGAGCCGACGAGGACGCTACGTCCTGATACTCCTGGTGGGCGCGATTGTCCTGCTGTCGGTCCTCGGCTGGCTCGTCGGCCTGCGCACCGACTACCTCTGGTACGACTCGGTCGGCTTCACCTCCGTGTTCGCGACCATGATGTGGACCCGCCTGGGGCTCTTCGGGGTCTTCACCCTCGCGATGGCCGCCTGGACCGGCCTCAACCTCTACCTCGCCTTCCGCTTCCGTCCCGACACGTGGCCCGCCACGAGCGAGCAGGAAGGCCTCGAGCGCTACCGCGAACTCATCTCGCCGCGCGCCGGCTGGTGGATCGGCGGCGTCGCCGTCATCGTCGGCATCTTCGCCGGCATGTCCGCCCAGAGCCGCTGGGAGACCTGGCTGCTGTTCCGCCAGAGCGGCACCTTCGACCACGCCGACCCGGTCCTGCACATGGACGCCGGCTTCTACGTCTTCCGCCTCCCCTTCTGGCAGTTCCTCATCGGCTTCGGCTTCGCCGCCGTCGTCGTCGGCATCCTCGCCTCCCTCAGCGCCTACTACCTCTACGGCGCGCTGCGCTTCTCCGGTCAGGGCGACCGCATGACCAACGTCGCCCGCATCCACCTCTCGGTGCTCGTCGCACTCTTCCTGGGGCTCAAGGCCGTCGCCTACTACTTCGACCGCTTCGACTTCACCACCCAGGACAACCAGGTCACCGGCATCGTCGGCGGCGGCTACACCGAGATGACCGCCCTCATGAACGCCAAGAACGCGCTCATCTGGGTCTCCGTCATCGCCGCCCTCGTCATCCTCGTCTTCTCCTGGGGCTTCACCAGATCGCTGGCGCTGCCCGCCGCGGCCCTCGGCCTCGTCGTGGTCACCGCGATCGCCGCCGGCGGCATCTACCCCGCCGTCGTCCGCAACTTCCAGGTCGAGCCCAACCGCCCCCAGCGCGAAGGCCCCTACGCCCAGCACACCATCGACGGCACCCGCTACGCCTACGGCATGGAGGACCTCGAGACCACCACGTACCCGGTCGCCTCCCAGCCGAACGCCGAGACCATGGCCGCCGACCAGTCCACGGTCCCGTTCGTGCGCCTCATCGACCCGTTCGTCGTCTCCGACGCGTTCACCCAGGCGCAGCAGCCGCGCAGCTTCTACGACTTCAACGAGAAGCTCGACATCGACCGCTACACCTACACCGACGAGAACGGCCAGGAGGTCACCCAGGACTTCGTCGTCGGCCTCCGCGAGCTCAACCCGAGCCAGCTCACCGACGAGCAGCAGGACTGGACCGTCGCCCACACCGTCTACACGCACGGCTGGGGCTTCGTCTCCGCCTCGACCACCGAGAGCGACAGCGGCGCCCCCTGCTTCACCTCCGGCGTCCTCTCCGACGACCCCGGCAACTGCCGGATCGGCAACGACATCATCAACGTCGAGAAGCCCCAGATCTACTACGGGCTCTTGAACAACGAGTACGCCATCGTCGGCGTCCCCGACGGCGACACCCCCCGCGAGTACGACCGCCCGATCGACGTCGCCGTCAGCGACGAGGACTCCACCGAAGAGGACGCCGAGGAGATCGGCGCCGACCGCTACACCACCTACGAAGGCGACGGCGGCATCGACATCGGCTCCGTCGGCCGGCGCCTCCTCTACGCGTGGGAGTTCCAGGAGCCCCGCTTCCTGCTCTCCGACCAGATCAACGACGAGTCGCAGCTGCTCTACAACCGCAACGTGCGCGAGCGCGTCCAGAAGGTCGCCCCGTTCCTCACCGTCGAGGCCGACCCGTACCCGGCCGTCGTCGACGGCGAGATCGTGTGGATCGTGGACGGCTACACCACGACCAACGACTTCCCCTACTCCGACCGGGTCAACCTCGCCGACGCGACGAACGACACCTACTCCGGCCAGGGCGTCGCCAACCAGCCCAACGAGGAGATCAACTACATCCGCTCCTCGGTCAAGGCGGTCGTGAACGCCTACGACGGCTCCGTCAAGCTCTACGAGTTCGACGACGAGGACCCGATCCTCAAGGCCTGGAACGCGATCTACGGCGGGGACCTCATCACCCCCAAGGAGGAGACCCCCGAGGCCCTCGAAGCGCACTTCCGCTACCCGCAGGACCTGTTCAAGATCCAGCGCAGCCTGCTCCAGCGCTTCCACGTCGACGAGTCCCGCACCTTCATCGAGGGCAGCGAGGCCTGGGCGACCCCCGAGGACCCGTCGCAGAACTCGCCGGTCACCCAGCCCGCCTACTACGTGTACGCGACCTACCCGGAGCAGACCCAGCCGTACTTCCAGCTCACCTCGACCTTCACGCCGAGGAACCGCGAGAACGCGCTGGCGAGCCTCATGTCGGGCTACTACGACGAGAACGGCGACCCGCAGCTGCAGCTCTACGACGTGGTCGGCGGCGACGACCAGTCGGTGCGGCAGATCCACCAGATCATCACGTCCACATCGGAGGTGGTGACGACGCTCCGCGACGCCACGCAGGCGGGCACCACGGTCGAGTGGGGCAACCTGCTCGCCCTGCCGGTGGGCGACGGCATCCTCTACCTCGAGCCGATGTACCTGCGGCGGCAGGCGGGCGGCCAGGGCGAGGACCTGCCGCGCCTGACGAACGTCGCGATCAGCTACGGCGGCTACGTCGGCTTCGCGCCGACGTTCGAAGAGGCCGTGGCGATGGTGGTCGACAAGTACGTGTCGGGCGCGCCGAGCGAGGCCGAGCAGAACGAGGGCGAGACCGACGGCGAGACGCCGAGCGAGACGCCTTCGGAGACGCCGAGCGAGACGCCCACGACCGAGGCCCCGGCCGACCCGCCGGAAGTCGAGGCCGCGATCACGAAGGTCCTCGAGGCGCAGGCGGCTTACGAGGAGGCGCAGGCCTCCGGTTCGAACGAGCAGGAGGGCGCGGCCCTCGACGCCCTGCTCGCCGCGCTCGACGAACTCGAGGCGGCGAGGCAGGCCGCGGGCCAGTAAGGCCTGAGGCCTTGCACCGCAATTGAAACGAGAAGCGCCCGGCGACCGAATGGTCGCCGGGCGCTTGGTTGGTTTCTACGGCTCCTCTGCGGGCGCTTCCGTCTCGCCGGTCTCCGGCTTGCACCCTTCGGCGTCCGCCGCGCGCTTCACGGTGAGCTGGACGGTCGAGCCCGGGTCGACCTCGTTTCCGGCACTGGGGGACTGGCGGACCACGCCGCAGCGGGTCTCGCCCTCGCCCTCGTAGTCCACGGCCGGGGTCAGGCCCGCCTCTTCGATGCGCGAGCGGGCGTCGGCCTCCGTCTGCGTGACCACGTTCGGCACGGCCGTCTTCGCGGGCGACGTGGGCGAGGGGCTCTCCGACATGCTCGGCGCGTCGCTCGGGGTCAGCGACGGCCCGGCCGTCGCGGGACCCGCTGCGGGCGCAGATTCGCCTGCGGCCGAAGCGGTCTCGCTCGGATCGGCCGAGGTCGCCTCGCCGTCGTCATCGTCGCCGTCGTCCCAGACGCCGCCGTCGCCGTCCTGCCCTTGCACTTCGGCGCCGTCAGCGCCGGTCTCGCCGGTGGGAAGCGTCCCCTGCTTCTCGTCCTCGTTCCACGGCAGGCTGAGCGCGATCGCGCTCAGCGCCGCCACCGCGGCGACCGTCGCGGTGAGCGAGAGCCACAGGCCGCGCCGCCTCGGCCGCTCCTTCGGCGCCGCAGCGGGAGGCACCGGCCCGGTCGGGCCGGTCGGCGGGGCCATGGCGTGCGCCCCGGTGTGCGAGCCCGTGAGCGGCGGCAGCGTGTGGTCGTCGGTGCGCGGCGGCACGGAAGGATGCGGCTCCTGAGGCACCGCGCGCGAGACCGGCTGCGGCCCGGTCTGGTACGACGGGTACTGCCCGACGCCGGTGTCGCCCTCCTGCACCGGACGCCGGTGCGCGCCGGACGGCGGACCCACCGTGCCCACCCCGGTCGCGGCCGCCCGCGCCGGCTGCACCCTGGTGCGCGCCATGGCAGGAGCCCGGTTGCCGAGCAGCGCCGCGCGCGTCTCGCGGCAGGCCTCGGCCAGCTCCGCGGCGTCCGCCCAGCGCGCCGACGGCTCCTTCTGGAGCGAGCGGCGCACGATCTCGGCGACCTCGTACGGCACGTCGGTAGGCAGCGGCGGCGGCGCGTTGCGCAGGTGGGCCGAGAGCACCCCGAGCGGGGTGTCGGCCTTGAACGGCGGCGACCCGGCCAGGCACTGGTGGGCGACGACGCCGAGCGAGTACAGATCCGAAGCGGGTGTGAGGTTCTCGCCCGCAGCCTGCTCCGGCGACATGTAGGTGACCGTGCCGAGCACGACCCCGGTGGTGGTGAGCGTCAGGTTGTGGCTCACGCGCGCGATCCCGAAGTCCACCAGGACCACCGAGCCGTCCGCGCGCACGAGGATGTTGCCCGGCTTGATGTCCCGGTGCACGATGCCCGCGGTGTGGGCCACGTGCAGCGCCTCGGCCACGCCGCCGACCACGCGCATCGAATCGGCCGGACTGAGCTTGCCCCACAGGCCGAGCAGGCGCGAGAGCGGCTTGCCGTCGACGTACTCCATGATCAGGTACGCGAGCTGCGCGTCCTCGTCCTCGATCTCGCCGTAGTCGTACACCTCGACCACACCGGGGCCCTGCATGACGGCGATGGCGCGGGCCTCGCGGCGGAAGCGCTCGCGGAAGCCCCGGTCGTCGACGAGGTCGGCGAGGAGGACCTTGATGGCGACGGTGCGCCAGAGGATCGTGTCGACACCCTCCCAGACGTCGCCCATGCCGCCGCCGCCGATGCGCCGCTCGAGCCGGTACCGCCCGTCCAGAACCACGCCTGCCTTGAGGTTGCGAGTGCTCAGCATTCCGGCGGCTTTCCCCTCCTCGGCGAAGCTCGCGGGCCGTGCTTTCGCAGCTAAGGCGATGCTTGCGAGCCATCAATCGGTCCGGTGTCGGACCCGGTTCTGAGGGACTAACGAACGGCGGCGGCTGAGGCTACGCGCTGGGTCGGGCGAACTTCGGCCCGATCGGGGGATTTCCGGCGCCGCGCCCGCCCGCGGCGCCGGGCGCTACGACTTCGCGGCGGCGACGACGACGTCGCCGAGCGCGCGAACCGGGGTCGCGGGTTCGGGGAGCGCGCGGGGGGCGGCCTGGCCGCCGACGGCCTGGCCGAGCTGGCCGTCCCAGCAGGCCCACGAGTGGCAGGGCCAGGACTGGCTGCAGTGGCCGCACACGGGGTGCTTCGCGCCGCGCTGGTCGAACGCGGGCGTGTGCCGCTTCCACCAGCGGGCCTGGACCCGCCAGAGGCTCGGCACCAGCACGTTGCTGGGCGGCTCATCCGGCGGGGGGTTGTCGAGTGTGTACGGACTTCGCAACGCGGGCTGCCTTTCCGGTCTTTCGCTGAACTGAGATCGATTGTGGCCCTTAGTATTCGGGCCTCGAGGTCCGGTCTGACCTGGTCGATGCCGAGTCGCGGTGTCGAATCGGTACAGTCGAGGGGAGGCGGATGGCCCCTCCGTACAGTAGAATTGCACATGCAGAATTTGGATGCAAGAGGTATAACCGGATCGGGTGGCGATTCCTCCCGCCCCGCGGCCGAGCAGGCGAGACCCGGACGACCCGTTCTGGCGACACCGGCCGGCCGCACTTGAGAACAGCTGACGTTACCGGGTGTGCGGCCTAGAAGTCCTCCCCCCTCCCGGTGCGTCCTCACCGAATCCGGAGAGATCAGGGTGTCAAATGGGAACATCGAACGACAACGCTGAGAGCGATCTGCCGAAGAAGTTGGGAGGCAAGGCGATGCCCTCGACCGGCAGTCCCACCGTCCGCCGCCGCCGCGCCGGGAGGATCCTCCGGGACCTGCGCGAGAAGTCCGGAAAGGACGCCAACGACGCCGCCGCCGCCCTCGAGGTCACCAGCTCCACGATCTACCGGATGGAGCTCGGCCGGGTCGGCATCAAGCCCCGCGACGTCCAGGCCCTGGTCGAGGTCTACGGGGTCGAGGACTCCGACCTCGTCGACGAGCTCGTGCGCCTGGCCCGCGACGGCCGCAAGCGCGGCTGGTGGGCCCGGTACTCCGACACCATCTCCCCGCCGTACGCGACCTACATCGGCCTGGAGCAGGACGCCTCGAGCCTGAACGTTTACGACGGCCTGATCATCAACGGGCTCTTGCAGACCCGCGAGTACGCCAAGGCCACCTTCGGGATGGTCCCGGAGCAGTCGCTGCGATTCATGGACGAGCGGATCGAGCTGCGCATGGAGCGCCAGCAGCGGCTGCGCGGCGACCTGAAGATCTGGAACGTCATCGACGAGGCCGCGATCCGCCGCGTCCTCGGCGGCCCGAAGGTGATGATCGACCAGCTGCAGAACCTGCTCGAGCTCGGCTCGCTCCCGAACGTGCACCTCCAGGTGCTGCCGTTCGAGGGCGGCGCCTACCCCGGCATGCTCTCGTCGTTCACGATCCTCGGCTTCGGCCCGCTCGAGGGCGAGGTCGACCCGGGCTACCGCCACCCCGACGTCGTCTACATCGAGGGCCACAACGGCGACGTCTACGAGGAGGGCGCCGACGTGCAGCCCTTCCACGAGATCTTCGGCTACCTCCGCTCCGCCGCGCTCGACCCCGGCCGGAGCCTCGAGTTCATCGAGCGGCAGGCCGAGAACCTGAAGTCGCTCTAGGCGCACATGCGAGGGGGCGGACATGGATTTCCATGTCCGCCCCCTCGCCCGTCCTACTTGCTCTTGCCTACCTGCCGGATGCCCGCAGCAGCGAACGCCAGTCGGCTCGGCTGGCGCGCAGGATCGGGCTCACCGTCAGCTTGGTGTCCCTGATCTCCACGGCCGCTTCCGCGAGCCTGGCTTCGACGCAGGCCCCGTTCGGGCCTGACCTGCTGCTCTTCCTCCATGCGTGGGTCAACATGGATCTCCTCCTTCCAAGGAGCCTTCGAGTCCCCAGGACGGTGTAGAGCTTAACCATTGCGTTACAAGGCGAACGTCGACTATCCGTCAATATCAGGTTCCGGACAGAACGACTGCCGCGCTTCACCAATGCGGTGTGCCGCAGGCGGCCTCCGCGCTGCCGGGCTCGATTTGGACCGTCGCGTGCGCGATGTCGAATTGTTCTGCCAGCGTCCGCTGCGCGTCGCCGAGGACGATTCCGGGGTCGGCGCCCGAATCGAGCGCGAGGTGGACCGTCGCCACCTCCATACCCGAGGTCAAAGTCCACAGATGGAGATCGTGTACTTCTTTCACCCCATCGAGTGCGCCCAGCGCGTGTTCGACCGCTTCGGGGTCGACGCCGACGGGCGCGTGCTGGAGCAGGATGCGCAGCGCGTCGCGGCCGAGCCGGTAGGCGCGCGGCAGGATGAACAGGCCCACGCCGACGGCGATGATGCTGTCGATCGCGAACCAGCCGGTGAAGGCGATGACAGTGGCGGCGGCGATGACGCCGATGGAGGCGATCGCGTCGCCGAGGACTTCGACGTAGGCGCCGCGCACGTTGATCGACTCGGCGGCGGCCGAGCGCAGCAGGAGCAGGGAGGCGACGTTCGCGGCGAGGCCGAAGAGGGCGACGGCGAGCATCGGGCCGGACTGGACCTCGGGCTGCTCGCCGAGGCGGCGCACGGCCTGCACGATGACGAACCCGGCGACGCCGAAGAGCAGCACCGTGTTCGCCAGGGCCGCCAGCACTTCGAGCCGGTACATCCCGTAGGTCCGGCGGGGCCGCCCGCCCGCGCGTCGGACCGCGACGATCGCGGCCAGCGCCATGGCGATGCCGAGGGCGTCGCCGGCGACGTGCCCGGCGTCGGAGAGCAGCGCCAGCGAGTGGGTGTACCAGGAGGCGACCGCTTCGGCGGCCATGACGGCGAGGGCGAGGCCGAGCGCGAGCCAGAGCCGGCCCCGGTGCTGTGCGCCGAGCGAGGCGGCTCCTGCGTGCGAGTGGTCGTGGCCCATGGAGGGCGTCTCCTTCGTTCTGATGCCGGTGCGGCGGACCGGGCTTCGGCGGTGGGGTCCCCGCCGCCATCGAATGCTAACATGCGCACTATTGCATATGTGGAGACGGGGTTGATTTCGTTCCGTGTTCCCGGGGTACCCCTGGTCACTTTTCCGCTCCCCGCGGATCGCCCGATCCGCGGCATTTGCGTGTAGCGCACCCGGAAACGCCCGAACCAGGGGGACTTTCACAAATGCGGGGCGGGAATGGAATAATATTCGTACCAACATCATCAGCACTGGTCACGGGGGGTGACGATGAAAGACGCCATTGAAACCTCTGCCATCGCGTTCATCGCAATCGTCGCGATCGTCCTCATCTTCGCAGCCGTCCTCGGCCTGCGATCCGTCATCGACAACAAGCGCCGCCGCAAAGCCAGGGCGAAAGCCGACGCCGAAGCCTGGACCGAGCTCCTCGGCACCCAGCTGAAGATCGCCCCGGCCTCCGTCGGCGACACCGAAGCCGCCGCGGCCCTCGACCGCGCCCGGAAACTCCACTACAAGGCGGTCGAGCGACTCAAGACCGCCAAGAAGGCCAAGCAGTTCGCGCGCATCCGCACCTACGCGCTCGCCGGGCTGCACAACCTGAACATCATGCGCCGCCGCCTCGGCAAAGCCCCCGGACCGCAGGGCCCCATGCCCTTCAACGCCGCGGGCACGTCCAAGAACGCGAAGCGCGACGCCAACGTCCGCGACATCCCCACGGGACCGTCGACCGGACTGCCCTACTGAGCGAGCGACAACGGGGACGGCCTCAGGCCGTCCCCGTTCTCATGCCCAGAACGCGCCCTTACTCTTCGGCGGTCCGCGTCCGCGGCGACAAGAGGTCCATCACCCACATCGCCAGCGAGACGATGATCGCGCCCCAGAACGCCGCCCAGAACCCGTCCACGAAGAACCCCAGCGACAGCTTCTCCGAGATCCAGCCGGTCAGCCAGAACATCAGCGCGTTCACCACCAGCCCGAACAGGCCCAGCGTCAGCACGTAGAGCGCGCACCCCACCGCCATGACGAGCGGCTTCACGAACGTGTTCACCAACGTGAACACCAAGGCCACCAGCACGAGCGAGAAGAACCGCTCGAGCACCGAGTCGCCGTACAAGTGGATGCCGCCGACGATCGCCGTGGCCAGCCACAGCGCCAGCGCGGTCAGGACGAGACGCACCAGAAACCTGATCATCCGGCCAGTATCGCCGCCGAAGCGACCGCGCGTCCAGTTTCCGCCCACGAGGCCCGGACGGGCCGGCACGGGCGAGACCGAGAATGACCCGCGGATTCACCCCCGGTTCACCCGGGATCGAACCCCGGGCCACCCACCGCGCCTACAGTCGCGGCAGCCCCGCTTTCGCTTCCACACCTGCCTCGCGCAGAAGGAGAAACCATGAGCGACCCGTCGCTTTCGGCGCTCGGCCGCACCGTCGATCCCCGCCGGATCGGTGCGAACACCGCGCCCGCCCAGCACGGACCGGCCGGCCACGGCGCCCCCACCGTCTTCGACATCCGCGGCGTCAACGTCTACTACGGCGCCTACAAGGCCGTCAAAGACGTGAACTTCACCGTCGCCAAGAACGAGATCACCGCCCTCATCGGCCCCTCGGGCTGCGGCAAGTCCACCCTGCTGCGCTCCCTCAACCGCATGAACGACCTCATCCCCGGCGCCCGCGTCGAAGGCACGGTCTCCTACCACGGCAAGGACGTCTACGCCGCCGGCGTCGACCCCGTCGAGGTCCGCCGCCGCATCGGCATGGTCTTCCAGAAGGCCAATCCCTTCCCCAAGTCCATCTTCGACAACGTCGCCTACGGCCCCCGCATCCACGGCGTCCCCCGCGCCGAACGCGAGGCCATCGTCGAGGACTCCCTCAAGAAGGCCGCCCTCTGGGACGAGGTCAAGGACAAGCTCAAGCAGAGCGCCCTCGCCCTCTCCGGCGGCCAGCAGCAGCGCCTGTGCATCGCCCGCACCATCGCGCTCGCGCCCGAAGTGGTCCTCATGGACGAGCCGTGCTCCGCGCTCGACCCGATCGCCACGGCCCGCATCGAGGAGCTCATGGTCGACCTCGCCAAGCAGTTCACCATCGTCATCGTCACCCACAACATGCAGCAGGCCGCGCGCGTCTCCGACAAGACCGCGTTCTTCTCCACCGAGGTGAACGAGCAGAGCGACACCCGCACCGGCGTCCTCGTCGAGTTCGACGACACCCAGCGGATCTTCACCACCCCCTCCGACGAGCGCACCGAGAACTACGTCACCGGCCGCTTCGGATAGGCGGACAACGACAAAGGGCCGGCCCCGCCATTGCGGCGGGGCCGGCCCTCTCGGTGTAGAGACCGTTCCGACTAGCGCTTGTCGATCGCGAACCGCGCCGCGATCACCCGCGACACGATCGTGAACAGGAAGACGATCGCGATCAAGGTCAGCGCCGCGCCCCAGGCGCGCTCCTGCGACGCCGCGAACGGCTGCGTCGCGTTCCGGTAGATCTGCGCCGCCAGCGTCGTGTTCTCGCCGTAGAACAGGTCCGGCTTGTAGATGTACGTGAGGCCCACGGTCACGATGATCGGCGCGGTCTCACCGGCCGCGCGCGCCACCGCCAGCAGCGCGCCCGAGGTGATCCCCGACGACGCCGACGGCAGCACCACGCTCATCGTCGTGCGCCACTTCCGCGCGCCCAGCCCCGCCGACGCCTGCCGCAGCTCGTCGGGCACCAGCCGCAGCATCTCCTCTGCCGAGCGGATCACGATCGGCAGCATCAGGCACGCCAGCGCCAGCGAACCGCCGAAGCCGACCTTCTCGCCGATCACCACCACGTACGCCACGTAGATGAACAGGCCCATCACGATCGACGGCACACCCGTCATGACGTCGGCCATCGTCCGGATGAACCGCGCCAGCGGCTTGTTCTTCCCGTACTCGTTCAGGTACACCGCGCCGAGCACGCCGATCGGGATCGCGATCAACGCCGCCATACCCGTGATCGCGAGCGTGCCCAGGATCGCCGGGCCCATGCCCGGGCCCTCGGTGCGGTAGTTCCGCGGGATCTCCTCGGTGAAGAACGCCAGGCTCAGCGCCGAACCGCCACGGGTGACGACCTCCCACGCGACCAGCAGCAGCGGCAGCGCCGCGATGAGCACGCACAGGCCGATCAGCAGCGTCGCCGTGCGGTTGGCGAACGCCCGCCGCTTCGACAGATTGCGCCCCGTCAGGTCCGGGGCGGTGTTGAGGCTCGTCATGAGTGGGCCCCCTTCATCTTGATCTCCGCGCGGCGGACCACCACGCGGGCGAGGAAGTTGATGATCACGGTGATGGCGAACAGCTCCACGCCGATCGCGATGAGCGCGTCCTGGTGCAGGCCGCTCGACTCGCCCCACTGCTGCGCGATGATCGCCGCCATCGTGTTGCCGGGCTCGAACAGGTTGGCGGACATGGACGTCGCGCCGCCGATGACCAGCGCCACCGCGATGGTCTCGCCCATCGCGCGGCCCAGGCCCAGCATCGACGCGCCCACCAGGCCCCCGAAGGAGTGGGGGAGGATCGCGCCCTTGACCATCTCCCAGCGCGTCGCGCCGAGCGCGTACGCGGCCTGCTTGTCGGTCTCGGGCACGGTCGCGAACACCTCCCGCGCGATCGAGGTGATGATCGGGATCGCCATGATCGCCAGCACCAGCGCCGCGGTGATGTAGTTGCGGCCGGTGTTGGAGTCGTCGAAGATGGCGTTCAAGCCGGGCACCGGCGACACGAGGTTCGCGAACCCCTGGTACGCCGGCGTGATCACCGGCACCACCACCAGGATCGCGACCAGGCCGAACACCACCGAGGGCACGGTGGCGAGCAGGTCGATCACGGTCACGATGTACTTGCGGGTGCGGCGGTGCGCCACCTCGGTGATGAACAGCGCGATGCCGATCGACACCGGCACGGCGATGATCATCGCGATCAGCGAGGTGACCAGCGTCCCGTACAGCATCGGGAACGTGCCGAACACGTCGTCGTTGGGCGCCCAACGGGTGCCTGTGATGAAGCCGAGCAGGCCCTCCTCCTCGAACGCGGGCCAGCCGCGCAGCGAGGTCGTCACCAGGATCAGGCCCAGCACGGCCAGGACGGTCAGCCCGGCCGCCGTCACGAGGGCCCGGAAGCCCCAGTCGGCCCGGCGGGAGCGGGCCTCGCCGCCGAGGTCGACCTCGGCGGGGGCTTCGGGGGTAGCGGTTGCGGTCACGGTTCTCTCTCCGGTCTCGTCAGCGGAACGGCCGAAAACCCCAGCGGCGCGCTGGCCGTTGGGGTGTTCGGATCCGGGGTTCCTAGTCGGCAATCGTCGAGTTCAGCGCTTCGACGGCCTGGTCGCGCAGGCCGGTGGGCAGCGCCGCGAAGTTGTTCTCGGCGGCCAGGTCCTGGCCGTCGGTGAGCAGGTAGTTGACGAACTCCTTGACGCCGGCGGCGACGTTCGGGTCGTCGTACTCGGTGCGGATGAGGATGTACGTCGGCGCGGTGATCGGGTAGGCCTCGGCGCCGGCCGCGTTCAGCGGGTTGTAGGAGAGGTCGGCTTCGACCTGGGCCCCGTCGAGCGCGGCGGTCGCGCCCTCGAGCGTCGGGGCGATGAAGGCGCCGTCGGCGTTCTCGATGGAGGCGGTCACCAGGCCGGACTCGGTGGCGTCGGCGAGGTCGACGTAGCCGATCGCGCCCTCGGTGTCCTGGATGATCTGCGCGACACCGGTGTTCTTCTCACCGGCGACGGCGTTGCCCGGCCACTCGATGGTGTCGCCCGAGCCGAGGGTCCACACGTCGGGGGACGCGGCCTCGAGGAACTTCGAGAAGTTCGTGGTGGTGCCCGAGCCGTCCGAGCGGACCGCGAGCGTGATCGCGGTGTCCGGCAGGGTCGCGTCCGGGTTGGCGGCCGCGATCGTCGGGTCGTTCCAAGTGGTGACGGTGCCGCCGAAGATCCCGGCCAGGACGTCCTGGGGGAGCTGCAGGGCGTCGACGCCGGGCAGGTTGTAGGAGACCGTGATGGGCGCGGCCACGGTCGGGATGTACTGGAAGGAGCCGGCCTCGACGCCGTCGTCGTCCTTGACCAGGGAGTCGGTGCCCGCGAAGTCGTTCAGGCCCTCGCCGAACTCGGACTTGCCGGTGCCGGAGCCGGTCGCGTTGTAGCTCACCATGAGGTCGGGGTTCACTTCGGCGTAGGCCTCGATGGCCGCCGCGTAGAAGGCGTCGGGGAAGCTCGCGCCCGAGGCGTTGATCTCGCCGCTGGCCAGGTCGCCCGAGCCGCCCTCTTCGTCGCCACCGCCGCCGCAGGCCGCCAGGCCGAAAGCGAGGGTGCCGGCGGTGATGCCGCCGATGATGGCTCTGCGGTTCAGTTTCATGTTCACAGCTGGTCTCTACTCCGTCTCCCGGCGGTCGGCCGGGCTACTGCTTCACTGTCCGCAACCATCAAAGCCAGACCCGGTGTTCACCCGCTGACTTGGAGTTGAACTCAAGGTGAACGACTGAGCGCGATTCGCAACAGTGCCGCGGGAGCGATCGGAGACACCGCCCTGAACAGGCGGTTTTACCGGGTCTCGCCCCGGTTGTGACCTGACCGTTATGAACGGTCCAGGTGAACATCCCCTGTCACGAGGTACACCACCTGGTGCGAGATGCGGACGGCGTGGTCGCCGAACCGCTCGAAGAACCGCGCCAGGAGCGCCACGTCGACCGCCGTCTGCGGCCCGTACCCCAGGTCCGGCAGCTGCGCGTGGATGCGCTGCTGGATCGCGTCGAGCTCGTCGTCGTCGAGCCCCATCTGCGTCGCCAGGAGGTGGTCGCGCTCCTCGAGGACCGTCACGAGCTTCTGGGAGAGGTGCACCGCCGCCGCGCCCATCGCCGCGAAGTCCGCCCGCAGCGAATCGGGGATCACCGGCACGGGCGCGCGCAGCAGCACCGACTTCGCCACGTGCTTCGCCAGGTCGCCCATCCGCTCGAGGTCCACCGAGATCCGCACGGCCCCGAGCACGAACCGCAGGTCGGTCGCGACCGGGTCGTACTGCGTCATCAGCTCCACGATCCTGTCGTCCACCCGGAACTGCAGGGCGTTCACCTGCTCGTCCGCCGCCACCACGGCCTCGGCCGCGGCCGTGTCGGACTCGAGCAGCGCCGCCGCGGCCTTCTCGACCGCGTCGCCGACCCTGCGGGCCATCTCGACCAGCAGCTCATTGAGCTCGTTGAGATGCACGTGGAAGACATTCGCCATAGTGGACCAATCGAGGTTGGAAGCGCCGGATTCGTCCCCAGTCTAGGCACCGGGGCGCCGCCCCAGGCTCCCCCCGCTGGGAAACTCCGAGCGAACACGCCTGGACGAGCGGCGTTAGAGTGAATGCGACCGACGAACGATCCCCATGGAGCGGACCAGATGACCTACCCCTCGCAGCCGGGCTACCCGGCGCCGCAGTACGGCGGCCAGCCCCCGCAGCAGCCGCAGCAGAACAACCTGTGGCTCATCGGCGGGGCGGTGCTCACGGTCCTCATCGTCATCATGACCGTGATCCTGCTCGTGGTGCAGGGCACGCAGAACGACAGCAACAGCGGCGACGGGGGCGAGGACCCCAGCGGCGGCACGAACGAGACCGGCGACGACGGTGGGAACGACGGGGGCGATGACGGCGGCGACGACGGGGGCTCCGGCCCAGTCGAGCTGACCTCGGACGCCTGCGACGCCTACGACTTCGGCTCGTTCGAGGACACGTACGGCGCCCTCGACGACACCTCGCGATCCGAGTCCAGCTACAACGGCTTCGGCTCGGTCGACTGCTCGTTCTACAACAGCGACTCCACCGGCGTGACCCTCCAAATCTCGGACTACGAGACCGCGGAGGACGCGAGCTACTTGATCGAGTCGATCCCCGACTACTACAACGAGGACAACGGCTACGAGCTCTCCGAGTACACCGAGCTCGGCGACGTCGGCTACATCTACACACAGGACAGCGACGGCTGGAAGAGCATCTACATCCACGTCGTCACCGGCAGCCTGGAAGTCAAGGTCAACACGACCCTGTGGGACACCGAGAGCATCGATGAAGCCGCCGCCACCGCGGTGCTCGAGGACTTCATCACCCAGTCCAACGAGATGTTCGCCGACCTCGTCTAAGGCAGCAGCGGGGCCCGGCGGACATCGGCCGCCGGGCCCCGCTCCACGTCTTCCCGGGAAACCAAAAAAGAGGCCCTGTGACCAGGACCTCTTGTGTGGTGCGCCGCCAGGGACTCGAACCCCGAACCCGCTGATTTAGCGTCAACTGGCTATTGACGGCTAACTTTGCTGGTAGATGGTCATGTGAGGTTCATTCGGGTGGACTCCGGCTGGTGCGGTTGCTGTACTTTCCTGCTGTACCCCGACCGTTCGGCTTCCCGCATTCTCAGGAGAAGGAGCACGATGGGCAAACACAGACTCAGTCCCTTTGAGGAGCCTCCTGAGCCTCGTCTTCGGGTCCACGAGCTTGCCAAAGACCTCGGTGTAACGTCTCGGGGTCTCCTTAGCTTCTTTGCTCGTGAAGGCATCTCCGTTCGGTCTGCCTCTAGCTTCCTTGATGCGGAGGCCGAAGACTTGGCTCGTTCGGTTGCTGCGGCGCCAGCGAGCCGATCGGATGAGGTAGTTCCTGGCACATCGGTAGGCGTTGGTCGCATGGGGCGACATGCAAGACCTTCCGATCCAGGTTGAGCTGGTCTAGAACCCGCCTGCTAAGCGGGTTTCGGGTGATACCCGATCATGGGTTCAAATCCCATATCCTCCGCCAGTGGCCCCGTTGACCAGCCTAAACGCTGAACCAACGGGGCCTTTCGTTTGTCCGGTTTCGCCCGCTCGTGACCGGTCTTGTCCCTTGCTTGCGGTGCACAAGCGGCGCGGCCCTTTGAAAACTCCAGCACGATCCCTAGCGAGATTCGAACTGCTGCGGTCTGGGTGATCGCGTCGTCCAATCTTGCCCAGTCGACAACGAAACCGGAAGTCGAGCCTTATCGTGATCGCATGGACAAGATGTTCCAGAAATCCGATGCCGCCCCTGAGAGTGACTACGTACTCAGGGAACTCATAGGGATCGCCGAGAAGAGCGAGGTCCGTATCTCACTGTGCGTCAACACAACTGATGCTCGCGTTACTGGTGAACTGATGAGTTCTCAGGCCTGGCTGGCAGAGTTGAAGAAAGCACTGGTTGAGCCTGGGCATGTTGCCGCTGATCAGTGGGCGGTCCCGCGATTCAAGCCCGGCGGCACCTTGAACGGGGACAACTACTTTCTTCACCTGAGAAATGCTCAAATTATCGATGAGTTCGGTGCCAGGGGCGAGAGGGAAGCACCGTTCTGGCGCGGGCGGGTCTCCGAAATCTGGGGATGGCAGCTAGTCACCTTGTAGCTGGAGGCCGGGTTCATTGGCCGGGGGCGGGCGCGCGATACGCTCGCCCAAGCGACAGGGCGGGCCCGCAGGGATCGCCCGCAATCCGGCCTGGCCGCGCGCCCGCAGGGGTCCCCGGCCAAGGGTTCCGGCCGGAACCTTTCTTCCCATGTTCAAGGCGTCGCCCGGCCCGTGGCCGGCCGAGGACCGCCCGCAGCGAAGCGAGGACCGGACCGCAGGCCTGCCACGTGGTGCGGCCGCAAGGCCGCCTTGAAGATGTATAGAAAGTTCTCACAGGGGCCGTGGCGTGGGCTCCTGCGGTGCTGGCGCGCCGGTCAGGTCCTTATCAACCAAGCTGCCACATCGATGGAGCAACACTTTGCATCTTGGCTCAAGACTGAGTGCGGCACAGACGCTATAGTGGCCATAGGTATGAGTACTTATGACGAAGCTTTCGAAACATCGCGGGCAGCACTCGAAGAGGCGTTGCCTCGTCGGTGGTCCCATGTCCAGGCAGTAGGCAAGAAGGCCTTGCGAATTGGTCCGATCATCCTTTCGGATACGGATGCCGATACGCTTGCTATCGCAGCAGTTTTGCACGACATCGGTTACGCGCCAAGCATTGCCGATACCGGCTTTCATCCGCTGGATGGTGCACGCTGGTTGAAGCGGCAAGGTTGGGATGACCGCATCGTGAACCTGGTTGCCAACCACTCATGCGCATGTCTCGAGGCAGATGAGCGCGATCTTCGAGCGGACATCGAGAAGTTCCCGGACGAGAAGACGCTCACGACCGAAGCTCTGCTTTACTGCGACATGACAACCGGGCCTGACGGTCAAGACTTCGAGATCGAGGAACGGCTCTCGGAGATCGAATCACGATACGGTCCTGAGCACCTGGTATACCGGTTCATCACGAAAGCAAAGCCTTCGCTCATCGGAAGCGTGCGGAAGATCGAGCTGGAACTCAGTCAGCCGAGATAGGGCTCAGCCAGCCTCTGAAACCCATGCTTGATCCGCAGCCTCATTGAGGAGTTGATTCTCACTGAGGCTGTTTCCTCCTCGCTGAACCACTGAACCTTTAGTGACTCTTCGCTGGTCTGGATCTCGCCGCCCACCGGCACAGCTCGAAAGCAGAGTGAGAACTGCTGCCGGACTTCGCCATCGCTGTATTCCGCGAGGTGACCAGGGTCTGTATAGATCCCGATGAGGCCAGTGATCTCGATGTCGAGGCCGGTCTCCTCCTTCGCTTCGCGAACGGCCGTCTGGCTGATCGTCTCGCCGAAGTCGTGGGCGCCGCCCGGCATCGCCCAGTCCCCGTTGTCGCTTCGCTGGATCAACACGATCCTTCCGGCCCCGTCCTCGATAAACGCTGTGGTCGAAGGAACCACGCTGTTCGGTTCAGGCGCGTTCGGATTGTTGATGTGGTCGACGCGGGTCATGGCCGCATCGTACCTTGCTGACCTGTCCAGATATTGACCGAATTTGCTTGGACCCGCTCGAAGCACTCGGTAAAGGTTCGGAACATGCCACCGCCCGGCAGCTCCTTCAAGTGCATGACCGGAGCGTGGGAGGCGTAGCACCCGAGGACGTGGGTGTTCACCAACATCTCGGAGTCGCACCAATAGATGCTGTTGTACAGGGTCGTCTCATGGAACCCGACCCAGATCCCAGGGGTTCCCTCAAGCTGCTGATAGAACGGCAAGACCGCCTCGATGCGCCGTCGCATCCCCTCACCGACACCTTCCTCCTCGCCGCGAAGAGCAACCGCGGCTGAATCCGGATTGCCGAGAAGGATCGAAACCTTCACACCCTCAGCCGCCTTCGCCTTGAGGAGCGGCACCAGGCCTGAATCGCCCTCGGGCAGGAACAGCCCCGCGTAGGCCAGCACTCCGATGTGCCGGGTCGCCTGCCTGAAGATCCGTGACCAAAGCTCTGCCGGAACGTCATTGCGCTTCGGGTAGGTGTGAACCAACTCAGATTCGCTGACGATCTTCGCCTTCTGCTCGGGCAAGGCGTCAGGCCACAAGTAGTTCTCGCTCTGCTGCAGGGCAAGAGCCACTGCAGCGCGGGTCTTCGCGTACGGGTTGCGCCCCTTCGTGATCCAACGCTCAACGGACTTCGGATCGACGCCGATCTTGGCCGCAAGCTCGGCCGGAGTGATGCCTTGGGCGTGGATCGCGCTGCGAAGTCGCTCGTTCATGCGCTGCACCTTCATCTCTGAAACAGGGACGTCTAGGGACGAGTCTAACAGGACTGAGACGTCCTGAGAAGTCCCTTGAGGTGGTGAATGCGTCCTCCTTTTTCCCTCATTCTTGATTCATCAGCCCAGAAGTACTGGGCCGAAGCCTTTAGGGGCCAAGCAATACGAGATGAGAGGCAAGCTGATGAAGCTGAAGATCGATGTCACGAACGTGGCGTTCATGGTCACCGGTGCTCCGGAAGCCAAGGAGTACGACGGCAAGCAGCAGACGGAGAAGGACACGGGCGCGCTCAAGTGGGTCACCCAGCTCCTGGCTCTGGAAAAGGGAGAGAACGGTCAGGGCGAGATCATCCGCGTGGTGACCGCTGGAGAGATGCCGAAACTGGCCCAGCTCCAGCCCGTCACCCCGGTCGACCTGGAAGCCATCCCTTGGAACCAGAACGGCAAGAGCGGTGTCGCCTATCGCGCGGCCGCCATCAAGCCTCAGTCTGCGAAGTAGCCGCAAGTTCGGGTTCCGTTGCCGGGGCCTGACCTCTCGAAAGGATCTCTGCCATGCAAGACGGGATGTCCGCACACCTCGCGGTGTTCCTCACGGACGGGATGACCGTTGAGTCGTCTGTCTGGGAGAACCAGCGTGGATCGCTGCGAATGGAGGCCGGTTACAGCGGTGCCTATTTGGTGCTGCATGGATCGGCAGTGGAGTTCCGGCAGGTTGCCGAGGCTCTGCACCGTCTGGCCGATGACGTTGAACGGGGGGCCAAGCGTCAACGCGCGCTTGACAACGCTCCGCGTCGTCGGACCAAGTTCGTCGCCGATCCGGCGGTGAAGGAAGAGATGAAAGTAGCCGCTTAGGCGGCAATGGGGAACCGGTCGACCGTCCAAAGCTGGCCGGTTCCCCGCCTCGCATGAACCAAAACCCTTTGCCCCTCGGGGCGGAAAGGATGGTCTGCCATGCCTTCTCATGGTAGCCGGTCTGCTGGCCGCAACCGGGCTTCGGCTCGTGCTGCGCAGACGCTCATCGATCAGTTCGAGGTCGGCTCGGCCAAGCGCCGCGCCAAGATCTCCGGTGGCCTGGCCGCGTTCGCGGTCGCTCTGGTCGCTTTCCCCATCGCCGTGCTGGCGATGGAGTGGGCTCAGGCCCTGTTCGTCGCGGTCGCCTTGGGCGCTGCTGCTGGCGTGGTCGCTGCGGTCTTGACCGTGGTGTGGCCGGTGCTGCGCGTGGCGTGGCACTGGGCTGGTGAGCTCGTCCTCCTGGGCCTCCTCATCGCCGTCTATGCGCTGCTGGCGGCGTGGGTCGGGCCGTTCGGCTCGCTCGCGATCGTCGCGTTGCTCGTCGGTGTCCCGTGGTTCATTCCGCCGGCCAACCGGTGGCTGAACCACTGGGGCTGGTGCATGGTCACCCGTCACCGCCTCCGCGTCGCCTCGGACGCCTTCATGGAGGGCAAAGGGGCTCGGGGAGCGGTCAAGCCGCTGATTCTCATCGCTCGTCCGACCCAGTCGGGTGAGCGGGTGTGGCTGTGGCTGCGCGGCGACCTGACCTTGGACGACCTGCAAGGCCGTCTGACCGAGCTGGCTTCGGTCTGCTGGGCCAACTCGGCGGATGCCCGCCCGGCGGGCAAGAAAGCCGCCTATGCGGTGGTGGATATCCACCGTCGCGATGTCCTCGCTGAGGGCGTGGCGGTGCCGGTCTCTTCGATGCTCGAAGGGATCGACCCGGACTCGTACCGGGACATGGCCGAGGTCGATGAAGACGACGAAGGCGTGGACATCACCGATGACCCGGTGATCCAAGCGCAGCTCGATGAGCTGACAGGCAAGTCCCGTCGTGAGCGCAAGCCACGCCAGTCCAAGGCCGACAAGGCCGAAGACGCCGCCGTCGTGCGGCGTGAAGAGGGTCCGGACGAGGACGAGGGCTTCATCCCCGCGTTCATCTAAGGCCCCTTGGTTCTAGCCCTGCTGGGCTGCTCGAAACGGAGGGACGGTGCAGGCCGTTCCGTCCCTCCACCAATCACTTGGATTCCTTTGGGAGGTAACCGTTATGAACACTGCTGTCGGTCCGAATATGTCCATCATGGATGACTTCTACCTTGGCAAGTACGCCACCGGCGAGGCCGTGAAGCTTTGCTTCGCCTACAAGAATCTGCTCGCGGGCGGCGAGCCCGGTTCGGGCAAGTCGGGTCTGGAACAGACCATCCTGGCGCAGGCGGCGCTGTGTGTCGACACGAAGCTGATCGGCTTCGACGGCAAGCTGGTCGAACTCATGCAGTGGGCCGACGTCTTCGACGTCTTCGTAGGCCCGGACATGCGCAAGGCCCTTGCCACGCTGCTGTGGGTGCAGCGGCTCATGGATGAGCGCTACGCCAAGATGTCGGCGCTCAAGCTCCGCAAACACGTGCCGTCTCAGACTGACCCGTTCTGGGTGATCTCGGTCGATGAGCTGGCCTACTTCACTTCGGTGGCGGGCACCAAGGTCGAACAGGAACTGTTCTCGGCGCTGCTGCGCGACATCGTCGCTCGTGGCCGTGCTGCCGGGATCATCGTCCTGGCGATGACGCAGCGGGCTTCGTGGGACATCGTTCCGACCGCGCTGCGCGACCTGTTCGCCTACCGGTGGGTCGGGCGCTGCTCCACCCCGGGTTCTTCGGACGTTGCGCTCGGTGCCGGTTGGGTTGACCAGGGCTACAACGCGATGAACCTTGACCCGTCCAAGCCCGGTGACTCCTTTCTCCTCGCTGAGGGTGGGGTGCCGCGCCGGATGCGGGTGGCGTGGATGTCTGACGCGGAGGTCGCTCAGGTGGCGGCGTTCGCTGCTCAGCTCCGGGGCCGCAAGTCGGTCGTGTAACCGAGTGCCGTCAACCCGTCCTTGACAGGTCGGCGGCACTCCGGGCGAACGGTTCAACCGGGGTTCGATTCCCCGGCGTCCACGACGCAAGGAATCCCAGCACTAATCGCACACGGGCTAGTACTGCGTCTTGCTGATGAGGCATTGAGGACAAGAGAAAGAGGGCAAGAAATGAAGCACCTCAGAGTAACGCTTGATGATGAAGACAAGAGCGTCAGGCACTTCGTCACTACCGACGAGAATGCCGCCGTCGTGATGGTGGATTTCAAGGAGGGCGACATGATCGCCATTGAGGACCACACATTCAGTGGCGACACGACGGTCAGGGAATCGATCACGATCATCCGGGTCAGCCGGATTGTGGCGATCGAGATCAGGAACAGGTAAGCCGCACGGGCTTACTGGGAGAGCGATCGGCAACCTTCGGGGTTCGAGGCCCCGACGCTCACGCGGTAATAGCAATCACGAATGGAAAAGGAAGGAGGAGTGTGCAATGTTCCGTACCGAATATGACGACCCGGAAGGCATCCGTCATGGCGGTCTGCCGACCTTCAATTACCGCTTCGCGCCGGACGGCTTGTACACCCGCCGACAACTCGCCGCTGAAGGGCTTACCCCTGGGCGGCAGCCGATAGCGGCTCAGATCAGGTGGCGACGCGGTAAGCGATTCGCCTATCTGTACCGCCGCGACCTGGCCGTACCGAAGCGTCCGGCCACCGACGCGCAGCTCGTTGCGCTCATGAAGGCGTGGGTCGCCTTGTCGACCTGCCCGTCTTGTAAGACGGAATACGGCTACTACATCCCCAAGCGCTACGGCGAATGCCTCGACTGCTTTGAGCAGGCGGGGGCGTGACCGTGTTCGAAGCGTTCCAGGCTGCTGCGGTTCCGCCGCTGCACAAGGTGGCCCAGATCGACGCCTGTCCGCCGTGGCAGACCGATCTTTCCCGGATGCGGTTCCTGTGCCGTATGTGCCGCAAGCACTTCACCGGAACCGAACTCGCCGACGACGACTTGCACGTCCTCGTGTTCGCGCCGACTCCCGGTTGGGAGTGGGTTCGATGCGTCATCTGCGACGAGGTGACCGTGCCAACGGTCGAGCACTCATCCAAATGCGACTACTGCAACGGCTTGCAGTGGTGGAAACCTTTGGAGGTCAAGCAATGAAGCTCGAAGACGGCGCGCAGACCGTCATCATGCTGTTTATGGGTGTGGCCGCTGGCGCGGTCTCCTTCACCCACGTCCACGACGCCACCGTGATGGCAGGCCAGCCCTCGTGGGTCGGCTGGGTCAACGCGGTGACCATCGAATTGATGGTGATCGCCCTCGGTCTTGAGGTGCGACGCCGCCGCCGCTCTGGCGGTCACAAGGTCAAGTCGGTCATGGCCATGATGATGTTCTTCATCTTCCTGTCCATGGGCGCGCAGGTCCTTGACGCCGAACCGACCATCGTCGGTTGGCTCGCCGCTTCCGCCTCGGCACTGGGGTTCCTGACCCTGGTCAAGGTCGTGCTTTCGCGACCCACTGAGGCCAAAAGCGCCGGCCAAACTCGGCAGGCCGAACCCGTTCGACCGGTCCCGGCTCCTCAGTCGGAACCTGAGTTGATCGACGTGGCCGCGACCGTGGTCGAAAAGCCTGCCGTGGCTGCTGAACCCGCTCCGGTGGATGACGCGTTCGCCGCGTTCGCCGCCTTCGGTGAAGGCCGGTAGCCGCGATGGTCGAAAACCGCGAGTTCAACGCCTTTGCCCGTCGGATCATTCGCGCGTATGGGCGCCGGGTGGCTGAGGGTGACGTGGACGCACTTCCCGAGCTCATCGAGCTCTCTGCCTCGCTTGATGAGGCGATCACCAACGCCGTCAAGGGACTGCGGTCCTTTGGCTACTCCTGGACCGAGATCGCCGATCGTGTCGGCATGTCCAGGCAGGCCGCCCAGCAGCGCTGGGGCCGGTCCATCCCGCAGCAACGGGACCCCAACAACAACGACTAGCGCCGAGGGCGCGGCCAACCTTCCACAGCGCCGCGCCCCGGCATCAACTGCCAACCAATGCGATTGAAAGGCGATTCCAGTATGCCAACCACGCAGGCCATGACCTACCACTACCGTCAGCGCCTCCTGGGCGACCTCGACGGCAACGCGGGCGAATGCCAGTTCCCCGAACCCGTCGACCCGCCGAAGGTCGGCGGCCGGACCCTCTACCGGGTCTACAAGTGCCCCGAGTGCACTTCGGTCCTATACGCCAATGGCGGCAAGCCCGACCAGACCGAGGAGATCGCCGTGATCTTCGTGATTTGCGGCCACTGCTCCTATCCCGACTTCGTGCGGGATCTCGCCTACTCCGAAGACCTGTGCCGCTGCTTCGGCTGGGTCTACCTCGACGACGAGGACTAACAGATCCAACGCCCTGCCTCCGCCGCTCCATGAACACACACGAGCCGCCGAGGCAGGGCACCAACCACTCGCCACCGAAAGGAGGAACACCAATGGACACCGACACCATCCACCCTTCGTTCGCCGCCGACGTAGTCCACCGCGCCAAGACGACCGGTTGGGACTCGTGGCTTTCACACGTCGCGGGCGCTGCCGGGTGCTCGAACCCCGTCCGACTCGCTGGTGACCTCCACACGGTCAACGAAGCCACCGGGCAAATCCTCGCCGCCCGCTCGACTGCCACCATGCCCGATGGCGTGATCTACAAAGCCTGCGGCACTCGCCGAGCCTCCCTCTGCCCAACGTGCGCGAAGACCTACCAACACGACGCGTTCCACCTCGTGCGCTCCGGCATGATCGGCGGCAAAGGCGTCCCCGAAACGGTCACCTCGCACCCGGCCCTGTTCGTCACCCTCACCGCCCCTGCCTTCGGTCCCGTCCACACCCGGACGCTGACCGCCTCGGGGAAGGTGCGGCCCTGCCGTGCCCGCCGCGACGCCGAAACCTGCCCTCACGGCATCCGCCTGGCCTGCCACACCCGCCACGGTGAAGACGCTCCCGAGATCGGCCAGCCGCTGTGCCTGGAGTGTTACGACCATGACGCCCAAGTCGTCTGGAACATCGCCTCCGGCGAACTGTGGCGACGCACCCGCATCAACATCGACCGCGGCCTGTCCCGCCTGGCCAAGGCCCACGGCATCGACCCCGCCTCGGTGCGTCTGCGATACGTCAAGGTCGCCGAGTTCCAACGGCGCGGCGCGATCCACTTTCATACGCTCATCCGCCTCGACGGACGCTCCCCGATCGCTGGTGACGTTGTGATCCCTCCGCCCGCCGCCATCGGCGCCGACGACATCGCCACCATCGTCTCCGAAGCTGCTGTCTCGACGCACTTCCGCACCGATGAGCACGAAGAGCGCCCCGAGGGCTGGCTCATCCGCTGGGGTGCGCAAGTCGACGTGCGCCAGATCGAGCTTGGCGAGGGCGAACTGACCGAGAATCACGCCGCCGGATACCTCGCCAAGTACGCCACCAAAGCCACCGAGGACACTAACCACCTGTCAGGCCGACTCGATGAGACCACGGTCCACTTCTATGCCGACCCCCAAGGCGACCACATTGCCCGGTTGATCGCTGCTTGCTGGGACCTCGGAAGACAAGGCGGGCAATGGATTCGCCTTCGCCGCTGGGCGCACATGCTCGGCTTCGGAGGCCACTTCATGACCAAAGCACGCGCCTGGTCCACCACCTTCGGAGCACTCAGAGACGCACGCGCCCAATGGATTCGCT
The DNA here is from genome assembly GCF_017592475.1 of Glycomyces niveus. Lineage (GTDB taxonomy): Bacteria > Actinomycetota > Actinomycetes > Mycobacteriales > Micromonosporaceae > Glycomyces > Glycomyces niveus. The sequence continues at coordinate 153,960 of NZ_JAGFNP010000015.1, forward strand.
GTCAACACGAGGTTGATACCGAAGAGGCTGACACGACCGTGCTCGTCAACTACCTCCGCTATGACGGCACCGGCTGGCACACCGCCGCTGACGCCCTCATGGCCTCCTCCGCCGCATCTCGCGCCCGAGAGCAACGGCAACTCGCCCGCGAAGCCTTGCACGAACTGAACACTACTGATTGATTGGATTGATTGTTATGGATGGAAAGATGGTTCTCGCCCCACGTTGGTACACGATGGCGCAGGTCGCCGAACTGCTCGGCTACAGCGTCGCCAAGGTCAAGACCCTGGTCTACTCCGGTGAACTGCGCTCGCTCAAGGACGGCGGCAACCGCCGCATCTTGCCCGAATGGGTCGATGAGTACGTCGAGCGCAAGGCCGCCAAGTCCGAGTCTCTGGAGTTGGTGGCATGAGCGGGAAGCGGGGCAACCGCGAAGGCTCGATGTATCCGTATAAGGACGGCTGGGCCGCTTACGTTTGGGTGACCACGCCCTCGGGGGCGCTGAAGCGGAAGTACGTCACCTCGAAGGATCGCGACAAGTGCCACGCCAAGTGGATCGAACTCCAGGCCAAGGCTGCCAAGGGGCCGGTCGACACAGATGTCGAATCCGTTGGGCAGTACGCCCACTACTGGCTTGAAGAACTGGTCAAGCCGAACCTCACGCCGGGCACCTACGACAACTACGCGAGGTGGGTGCGCCTCCAGATCGAACCGGGCATCGGATCTCGGCGTCTGGACAAGCTCCGAGTACGGGACATTCAGGTCTGGCTGAACAAGGTCGCCGGTACCTGTCAATGCTGCTACCAGGGAAAAGACTCCGCCAGGGCGGAGGACAAACGCCAATGCTGCGCCATCGGGAAATGCTGCAAGCAGCTCTATACCAAGTCGTCCTTGCAGGGACTTCGTCGAGCGCTCCGCGCCATGCTCGGGTGCGCCGTCGTCGATGAGAAGTTGGACAAGAACCTGGGTTCACTGACCAAGATCACCGCGCAGCGCAAGCACAAGACACGGCGTCGCCGCTGGTCAAGTGAAGACGCGCGGAAGTTCCTCGTCTCGGCTCGTGTGGACGAGGACCGCTACTACCTGGCGTTCGTGTTCATCCTCGTTTATGGCATGCGTCGAGGTGAGGCTCTGGGATTTAGCGATGACGAGATCGACCTCGCTCGGGACCGGCTTGAAGTGGCCTGGCAGATTCAGCGCGTCGGCACGGAGCTGTTGCGCCGCGAGGTCAAGACCGAGGACTCGGAGGACTACCTACCACTGCTTGGTATCTGCCGTGCCGCTGTTGAGCTGCGGTATCGGCAGCGGGACAAGGAGCGACAGGAGGCAGGCAACGCCTGGCATGAGTCGGGCCTGGTCATCACGACGCCCCTGGGCAGCGTCAAGGACCCGAGGAACTTCCTGCGGGACTGGTACTACAGGTGCGACAAGGCCGGGGTGCCGCGCATTTCGATCCGAGACGCCCGGCGTACCTGTGCCTCGATCCTTGCTGACCTGGACGTTCACCCTCGGATCGCGATGCGTATTCTGCGCCACTCCAAGATCACGGTCACGATGGAGGTCTATACCAAGGTGTCCGATGAAGCCACGATTACGGCACTCAAGCGGCTCGAAACCGAGCTTGGGTGATTGCTGTACTTCGCTGCTGTACTCATAGGGAAATAGCAAAGAGGCCGGGTGTGAACCCGGCCTCTACCTGCATGTGTTGTGCGCCGCCAGGGACTCGAACCCCGAACCCGCTGATTAAGAGTCAGCTGCTCTGCCAGTTGAGCTAGCGGCGCATGATGTTTGAGTATCTGCCGGGCTTTGGCGCCGGTGTCTCTCGCACGAGGAGAAACTTTAGCATGTGCCGCGGGCTCCGTCTCCGGGGGTCCCCGCGGTGGCTACGCTTGACCGGTGACAAGTTTCGTAGACCGCGTGAATCTCCAGGTCATTGCCGGTAAGGGTGGCAACGGCTGTGTGTCGGTCCACCGTGAGAAGTTCAAGCCGCTCGGCGGACCCGACGGCGGCAACGGCGGCCACGGGGGTGATGTGGTCTTCGTCGTAGACCCGAACGTGCACACCCTGCTCGACTTCCACTTCCAGACCCGCCTGCAGGGGGGCAACGGCAAGCAGGGGCAGGGTTCGAACCGGGACGGCGCCAACGGCGAGTCCATCCGGGTGTCCGTGCCCAACGGCACCGTCATCTACTCCGAAGGGGAGGTCCTCGCGGACCTCACCGGCAACGGCACCGAGGTGACGGTCGCGCACGGCGGCCGCGGCGGCCGCGGCAACCGCGCGCTCGTCAGCTCCAAGCGCAAGGTCCCCGGCTTCGCCGAACTCGGCGAGGCCGGCGACGAGCTCTCGGTCGTCCTCGAACTCAAGAGCGTGGCCGACGTCGGCCTCGTCGGCTTCCCCTCCGCGGGCAAGTCCTCCCTCATCGCCGCGATGTCGGCCGCCCGGCCGAAGATCGCGGACTACCCGTTCACGACCCTGGCCCCGAACCTCGGCGTCGTGTCGGCCGGCGAGACGACCTACACCATCGCGGACGTCCCGGGCCTCATCCCGGGCGCGGCCGCCGGCAAGGGACTCGGACTTCAGTTCCTGCGCCACATCGAACGCTGCGCGGTCCTCGCGCACGTCGTCGACTGCGCCAGTCTCGAGTCCGATCGCGACCCTGTCTCCGACATCGACGCCCTGGAGCACGAGCTCGCCGAGTACGGCGGCCTCGCCGACCGGCCGCGCATCATCGTCCTCAACAAGGTCGATCTCCCTGACGGCCGCGAACTCGCCGAGTACGTCCGCGGCGACCTCGAGAAGTACGGGTGGCCGGTCTACGCGGTCAGCGCCGTCAGCCGTGAAGGACTGAAGGAGCTCAACTTCGCCTTCGCCAAGGAAGTGGTGGAGTTCCGCGAAGCGCAGCCGCCGGTCGAGGCGACCCGCGCCGTGATCCGCCCGGCCGCCGTCGACGACTCCGGCTTCAAGGTCAAGAAGGTCAAGCCGGCCTTCGAAGGCGACGTCGAATTCATCGTCACCGGCGCCAAGCCCGAACGCTGGATCAGCCAGACCAACTTCGAGAACGAGGAAGCGGTCGGCTACCTCGCCGACCGCCTCGCGAACCTCGGCGTCGAAGACGCCCTCGTGAAGGAAGGCGCGGTGCCCGGCTCGTACGTCCGCATCGCCGACCACGAATTCGAGTGGCAGCCGACCGATCCGAACATCGTCGCGACCGTCGGGCCCCGCGGCACCGACGCCCGCTTCGAGATCAGCGACCGCAAGGGCGCCGACGAACGGCTCGCGGAGCGCAAGGAGCGCCGCGCCGAGCTGCTCGAAAGGGTCGCAAAAGAGGACGAAGCCAAGGGCAAACGCCGCAAGCGATAGCCTCATTTGCGGACTGACCTGCGGAAACGTGTGGTTCGCAAGGGTGTGGCGCCGAGCACGCACCCCCCTTGCGAACCCCGTTTCCAGGTACCGTAAATTTGTCTTTGCCCGCGGGGGAAACGGACAGGAAAGCCGAAAGGCCCTGGCCCAGAACCAAAAGGGTAAAACTCCGAACGAATCGATCGGGGGGCCAAAACGGCCCGAAAACCGGTCTGATAAGTTACTGGAGCCGCTCCGGTCGGAGAGGAACTTCCAAGAAGTTTCAGATCTGATCAGTGCGTGTTGTTTGAGAACTCAACAGGGTGTTTGGATGGTCAGCGTGCGGGCTGACTGGGACGATCGGACAAGGTTTCGGTGGTTTCTGGTTGGTACTGTTTTTGACTGTCTTTTCCTTGGGACACTTGCTTGGTGTCCCGTTGAAAATCGGTCAGGACATGCTTCGACACATACCAAAAGTCGCCATGGTCTTCGGATGGTGGTGCGCAACAGG
>NZ_JAGFNP010000016.1:0-99339 GCF_017592475.1 Glycomyces niveus
GTGCGGGTCCACTGTTGCAGCAGGGCCCCGTCGGCGGTGGAGGCACCGCTGACGTCCAGGGCCTTGCCACTGGTGCGGTTCACCAGCACATACCAGGCGGACGTGTCCACCGTGGCGGCCGCAGCAGCGTTGGTGAACGGGTTGAGTACGGTCGCGGCGGCGGCCCCGGCGAGCACGCCGGCCCCGCCGATGAGCATCCGCCTGCGGCTCTTAGGGGTTTCCATCCAGGCCATGATGGCCTCCTTAGCTGAGGTTCGTCGGGTCATGGAGATGCAGGATCATTGCTACGGGTGGGACCGGACCGGGCGGTCGCGGACTGGCGGGTGCGCCACCGCGGTCCGGTCCCGGATCAGTCAGTCAGCGGAGGCCGCCGCGAGCGCGGCCATGCCTCGGTCCAACGGGACAGGATCGAGAAATCGCGTGCGGCCGATTTCATCAGCGGAGGTGGGTACAGAGAATGACTGTTATCGCTCACATATCGCAAATCTAGTCCCGAAACATCTGATGATTCTTTTCGGCGATTCGAACTATCGGGATATCTCTATGCGTAGTCAACGGCTCGACGGAAGTTCGTTGGTGCACCTAGCAGTTAAACTGCCGCGTCGAGTGTCGCCTTCACGGTCGTTTCCGAAAGCCCGCAAGTGATCTCCGGAGCGGCGTGGGCGCCTGAGTGCCCACGCCGCCTCGCAGGTTGCTGCTTAAGGATTGGTTCCGGTCACGGTCGTGCCGGTCTTGGTGACCGTGTAGTCGATCGTGCCGCCACCCCAGAAGTGGAACGTGAGGGTGACGGGCTCGTCGTCCCTGACCGCGTTGAAGAAGTCAGGGGTGAGGCTGATCGTGCCGGCATCGTAGTCGGGCCGGTAGGTCGCCCAGAACTCCTTGTAAGCGGTCCAGTCGTGGGGCCCGGCGTTGGTGCCGTCGGCGTACTTGGCCTCCATCGTGGCGATCTGGTCGCCGTTGAACTCGGTCGGGATCGCGAAGCACGAGGAGTTGCAGGGCTCCCACCCGGACCAAGGTTCGCCGTCCATGGTCCCGGACGCATCCGAGAGCTGCGCCTTGTCGTAGGTGATGATGTGGATCGCCCAAGGCAGGCCGTCCGAGAAGCGGGCTTCGATGGTCGCGTTGGTGCCATAAGCGCGGTCGCCCGCGAGACGGGTGAGCGCGGCGGCGGTCAGGGTGAGCGTGTCACCGGAGACGGTGTAGTCAGCGCCCTCGGTAAGTGCGGTGTCCCCCTGCCACAGGCCCTCGAAGTCAAGGCCGTTGCGGTTGAGGGTGAGCGACTCGTCGGCGATGGTCCCGGCCTTCTCGAGGTAGATCGAGTCGAACGAGGCGGTGCCCGAAAGCGTCGTAAAACCTGAGTCCATGTACGCCTTCAGGAGCGGGTCGCGCCATTCCAGGGTGTGGCGGTTGAGGTACGAACCGGCGTCCCACAGCATCAAGGTCAGCTGCTCTTCGACGGCCTGGTGCGCGGTGGCCTGGAAGAACTTCAGCAATTCGCCGTACTGCGGCGAGTTGGGCACGGTGCCGCGGGTGTAGTCGTAGCCGAGGACACCCCACTCCCCGACGATGACCGGCACGCCGTTGTCGACGAAGGTGTCATTGGTGCGCTGGAAGGTGTTCTCGAGGTCCTGCTGGGTCGCCTCGTCATAGGTGGTGACCCCGGCGACGTTGACGCTGAAGGGATAGAACCCGTAGAAGTGGACGGTCGCGGCGATCATGTCGTCGTCGAGCTCGTCGATGGTGGCCTTGAGCGCGTCCAGGTGCGGCTGCTCGGAGTTGGTGACCCACGTCGGCAGCACCAGGAGCCGGTCAGCGTTCTTCCCGCCGGTGGCGCGGACGGTCTCGTAGAAGTTGACGTTGAGCGTGGCGGTGTGGGCGTCCTGGTTGGCCGTGTCAGTGGGGAACTGCGGCTCGTTGATGCTCTCGAAGGACAGCTCGGACGGGTAGTCCTTGAACCGCTCGGCGATCTGGGTCCACATCGAGTTGAACTTCGCCAGCACGTTCTCGCGGTCGTCCGGCAGCTCCTTGGTGAACATCTGGTCGTGGATGTTGACCATCACTTGGAGGTCGTTCGCGATCGCCCAGTCGACGACCTGCGCTACGCGCTCCATGCGCTCGGAGGAGATCGTGTAGTCCGGTGCCGGGCCGGTGTGCTCGTAATCCCAGGCCACCGGGAGGCGGATCGAGTTGTAGCCCTCGGCCTTGATGGTCTGGAGGAGTTCCTCGGTGATCAGCGGGTTACCCCAGGCGGTCTCACCGCCGGTGTCGCCGCCGAAGGCGTCGAGGGTGTTGCCGACGTTCCAGCCCGGCTGCATGGCCGCGACCTGCTCCATGGCGGTGACCGCGTGGTCCGGCGGGGCGGTCGGCTTTTCTGCATTGGCGCTTGTGGCGCCGATCAGGCCCGCGGTCAGGGCGGTGATTGCTGCGGCGATCGCGCCGAGGCGCAGTCGTCTTCTACGGACAGTGACTGAATTTGTCACGGTTCTCCTTGTGAGGGTGGATACCGTGAGGGCGCGGCGTTCGCCGCTGGAGGGGGGTCGATCTCCTTGTGCGCCCCCACATTAAGTTGAACGATCAAACTTTGTCAATAGGTTGATCCTCGATACGGCCTCGTCGGCCGCCTGCCGCAGCGCAGACGCGTTCCGAGATTGCCTGCAGGCCTTGGGGAAGCGAGCGAGAAAACGAGGGCCGAAAGCAAGCGCTTAACGCTAGGTGTACCAACAAACTTTTCGTCAACCCGTTGACTATATATCGAGATTTCTCTATAGTTCGAATCTCCGAACAATCATCAGATGTTTCAGACCCACCCCGTGTCATGTGAGCGATAACAAGCGGTTCTGCCTGCTCACGGAAGGGAAATTCATGCAAAGAACACCGCGAAATCGCGTGCTGGGAGCGGCGACCGCGATCGCCGTGGCCACCACGCTGGCCTCGAGTGCACTCATCGCCAACGCCCAGACCACCGATGCCGGGACCGGCAGCGCCGACGAGGTCGGGGCGCAGGCCCTGCCGACCTCCTACCAGTGGGAGTCCACCGGACCGCTCATCGGCCCCAAGCCGGACGCGACGCACAACGTCGTCTCCGCCAAGGACCCCACCGTGGTCCGCTACAACGACGAGTGGCTCGTCTACAACACCGTGGCGAACACTCCCGAAGGGCACTGGAGCCTGGCCTTCACCCACTTCTCCGACTGGTCGCAGGCCGCGGACGCGCCCGTGACCTTTCTGGACACCAACCCGAACATCGGCTCCCGGTACGCCGCCGCTCCGCAGCTCTTCCACTTCGCGCCGGACGACGAGTGGTACCTCGTCTACCAGACCGGGCCGCCCTCGTACTCCACCAGCAAGAACCCCGCCGACCCGATGAGCTGGTCGGCGCCGAAGAACTTCATCGACGAAACGCCTCCCGTCGTCGAAGAGAACAGCGGCGGGTGGCTGGACTTCTGGAACATCTGCGACGACAGCATGTGCTACCTGTTCGCCGCCGACGACGACGGGCGCGTGTACCGCTCCGAGACTACGATCGGCGAGTTCCCGAACGGCTTCCGCAACACCCAGATCGTCCTGCAGGACACGCGCGACCTCCTCTTCGAGGGCGGCGCGGTCTACAAGGTCGACAACACCAACCAGTACCTGCTGATCTGGGAGGCGATGGGCTCCAACGGCCGCTACTACCGCTCGTACCTCGCCGACGGCCTCACCGGGCAGTGGCAGCTGCAGGCCGGCGACCAGAGCGCTCCGTTCGCCGGGATCGCGAACGTGACGTTCCCCGATGGCAAGTGGACGGCGGACATCAGCCACGGTGAACTCATCCGGCAAGGCAACGACCAGACCATGCAGATCGACACCGGCAACCTCCAGTTCCTATACCAGGGCCGCGACCCGAGCACCGACGGCATGGAGTACTCACAGCTCCCGTACCGCCTCGCGCTCCTGACCCTCAAGGGCGGCGCCTCCTGCTGACCGTCCTGAACCTCCCTCCGGCACTTGGAGAAAGCGCCCAGTGCTAACCCTCACGAAACCCTCATTCCCTGTCCGCGCATTCACTAAGGAGCACCCGATGGCATCGGACGCACCCGATATCTCGATCCTGTCCCGCTGGACCCGAGGCATGGCAGCGCTCGCTGCGGCGATCGTGATCGCGACCGCCGCACTGGTCGCCTTCCACACCGACCGCGCCGAGGCGCAGCCGCCGAGCACCAGCGACTGGTACACGATCGTCTCCCGCCACTCCGGCCTGGCCTTCGACATCCAGGGCGTCTCGACCGCGACCGGAGCGACCCTCACCCAGTACACCAACTGGGCGAATCCCAACCAGCAGTTCCGCTTCATCGACAGCGGCAACGGCTACTACCGGATCCAAGCCCGCCACTCCGGGCTGGTGCTCGACGTCTGGGACTTCAGCACCGCCGACGGCGCCACCGTCGCCCAGTACACCAACCTGAACGGCACCAACCAGCAGTGGCAGGTCAACAAGGACTCGGCCGGCTACTACTCCTTCATCAACCGCAACTCGGGCAAGGCACTCGACGTCTACGGCTGGTCCACAACAGCGGGTGATCCGATCCGCCAGTGGACGCCGACGGGCGCGGCGAACCAGCAGTTCTCGCTCGTCCCGGTGGGCGCCACCTGCGGCGCGGACACCGTCCTCGCCGACATCGCGGCGGCCTCTGCCGACTGACCGACTGGGACCGGACCGGGCGACGCACCCACCGGTCCGCGGCCGCCCGGTCCCATCCCTGGCAATGAGCCCGCATGTCCATGACCCGACGCATCGCCAACGTTCGGGGAAGCGAACCTCGATCAAGGAGACCTCCATGGCCTGGATGGAAACCCCCAAGAGTCGCCGACGCATCCTCATCAGAGGAGCCGGCGTGCTCGCCGGGGCCGCCGCCGCTACCGCGCTCAACCCGTTCACCGCAGCCGAAGCTCAGCAGACGAGCTTCACGAACCCTGTGATCTGGCAGGACTTCGCCGACGTCGAGCTCATCCGAGTCGGCTCGGACTTCTACATGACCGCGTCCACGATGCACTACTCGCCAGGAGCCCCGGTCCTGCATTCCCGGGACCTCGTCAACTGGGAGTTCATCGGCCACTCTGTGCCGAGACTCGACTTCAGCGACTGGTACGACCTGAACGGCGGCCACCGCTACATCGTCGGCATCTGGGCTTCCTCGCTCACGCACCGCGCCAGCGAGAACCGCTTCTACTGGCTCGGCCAGATCGACTTCCACCGCTCGTTCATGTACACCGCCACCGACCCGGCCGGGCCCTGGACCCGCCACGCGGAGTTCCCCCGCTCGTACTACGACGCCGGGATGCTCGTCGACACCGACGACACCATGTACGTCGCGTACGGGAACACCGAGCTCTACGTCGCGCAGCTCTCGGCCGACGGCAAGACCGAGGTCCGCAACGAGCACGTCTTCTCCAGCCCGTCCGAGATCGGCGGCCTGGAGGGCGCCAGGTTCTACAAGATCAACGGCAGCTACTACATGTTCCTCACCAAGCCCCCGAACGGCCAGTACATCCTTAAGTCCTCATCGCCTTGGGGCCCTTACGAAATCCGGGAGGTGCTGCTCGACATGCCCGGACCGATCCCCGGCGGCGGCATCCCGCACCAGGGCGGCCTCGTCTCCACACCCGGCGGCGACTGGTACTACATGGGGTTCGTCGACGCCTACCCCGGCGGGCGGGTGCCCGCGCTCGCCCCGATCACCTGGACCGCAGACGGCTGGCCGCAGGTGCAGACGGTGAACGGCGCCTGGGGGCAGACGTACCCGTTCCCGAACCTCACCCCGCATCCCGTGCCGTCCATGATCGGTACCGACACGTTCACCACCGCGACGCTCGCCGCCAAGTGGGAATGGAACCACAACCCCGACGACACCAAGTGGTCCACCGGGAACGGACTCAGGCTCCAGACCGCGACGGTCACGGACGATCTCTACAAGGCCCGAAACACGCTCACCCACCGCATCCAAGGTCCTTCTTCCACGGCCACCGTCGAACTCGACCCGGCCCAGATGGCGGACGGCGACCGCGCCGGTCTGGCGGTGCTCCGCAACGATTCGGCCTGGATCGGCCTGCGCCGCGAGAACGGCGTCACCCGCATCTCCATGACCGACGGCCACACCATGGACTCGGGCTTCAACACCGTCGGTAAGGGCATCGAACGCGCGAGCGCCGAACTGTGCGGGTCCACCGTCTGGCTGCGGGTCACCGCCGACATCCGACCAGGCGCCGAACGGCAGGCGCATTTCTCCTACAGCGAAGACGGATCGAACTTCATCCCGCTCGGGACCGCGCACACCCTCGGCACCAGCCCCGCGTTCTTCATGGGCCCACGGTTCGCGGTCTTCAACCACGCCACCCGATCCCTCGGCGGCGCCATCACCGTCAAACGCTTCACGGTCACCGCATAAGCACCCGCAACACCCGATTCGCGCATCCTGCGCGACACCCGTTGGCGCGCGAGCGCCGGAGAGGTTCCCCATGAAGACACCCCGACCGAGACGCCGCCTCGCGGCGGCGCTGGCCGCAGCGTTCGTCGCGGCCCTGCTGAGCGCCGCCGCCGACCCAGCGCCCGACCCGGCACAGGCCGACAACCCGATCGTCCAGACCATCTACACCGCCGACCCCGCGCCGCTGGTCCACAACGGCCGCGTCTACCTCTACACAGGGCACGACGAGGACGGCTCGACCTCCTCGTTCAATATGAAGGACTGGCGGGTCTACTCCTCCGACGACATGGCCAACTGGACCGACCACGGCTCGCCGCTCAGCCTCGACACGTTCAGCTGGGCGGGCGCGAACGCCTGGGCGGGCCAGGCCATCGAACGGAACGGCATGTTCTACTGGTACGTCCCCACGTCGGAGCGGACCACCGGCCAGTTCGCGATCGGCGTGGCCGTCTCCAACAGCCCCACCGGCCCGTTCTGGGACGCCCTCGGGCACCCGCTCGTCATGAACGGCGAGATCGACCCCACGGTCTTCATCGACACCGACGGGCAGGCCTATCTCTACTGGGGCAACCCGAACCTCTGGTACGTGAAGCTCAACGCCGACATGATCTCCTACTCGGGCTCCCCCACCAAGATCCCCCTCACCACGGAGGGCTTCGGCACCCGCCCCGGCGGCACGGACCGGCCGACCCTCTACGAGGAGGGGCCGTGGGTCTACAAGCGCGGATCGCTGTACTACAACGTCTTCGCCGCGCAGTGCTGCCAGGAGTTCATCGCCTACTCGACGGCCCCGAGCCCGACCGGGCCGTGGACCTACCGGGGCACGGTCATGCCGGCACAGGGCAACGCCTTCACCAACCACCCGGGCGTGATCGACTTCAAGGGATCGTCGTACTTCTTCTACCACAACGGCGCCCTGCCCGGCGGCGGCGGTTTCACCAGGTCCGTGGCCGTCGAGAAGTTCGTCTACAACCCCGACGACACGATCCCGCAGATGAACATGACCACAGCCGGGCCGCCGCAAGTAGGGACCCTCAATCCCTATGTGCGCCAAGAGGCCGAGACGATCGCCTGGGCCACGGGGGTCGAGACCGAGTGGACCGCCGCCGGCGGTATGAACGTCGGCTGGATCGAGAACGGGGACTCGATCAAGGTCAGGGGCGTCGCCTTCGGCACCGGCGCGCGCCAGTTCACCGCCCGCGTGGCCTCGGCTACCGGCGGCGGCACGATCGAGCTGCGGGTCGACGGCCCCAGCGGCCCTGTCGTGGGCAGATGCACCGTCTCGGGCACCGGAGGCTGGCAGACCTGGGCGGACGTCACCTGCCCGGTCAGCGGCGCGACCGGCACCCGCGACCTGTACCTGAACTTCTCCGGCGGCAGCGGTTTCCTATTCAATGTGGACTGGTGGCGCTTCGCCGTTTAGCCAGAACGGATCGGGCCTCCGCGAGGGAGGCCCGTTCACGTCGAGCAGCGCCTTCGGCTGGGTGGCCCCCCGAGCACGGGCCGCCCGTCGTCGGCCGCCCGCGCGATTCGGCCTTGGACGACCGCGCTCGGCGTAGTAAGTTGGGCCACCCGTAAGAACTCGGCCGCGATTCCCCTCCGAGAGGAACCGATGAACCAGCCCGCTGCACCTGAGACCTGCACCCGCTGGGGCGTGTACGAAGTCGCGCTCCACGGCCCCGCCGACGGCAACCCGTTCACCGACGTCGACCTGGCGGCGGTCTTCGACGACGGTGAGCGGGAGATGCGCGTCGGGGGGTTCTACGACGGCGACGGGACCTACCGGATCCGCTTCATGCCCGACACCGAGGGGCGGTGGACCTTCACGACCGCCTCGAACGTCCCCGCACTCGACGGCGCGACCGGTGAGTTCACGTGCACCGCGCCGGCACCGGGCACCCATGGTCCGGTCCGGGCCGAAGGCTTCCACTTCGCGCACAGCGACGGCACCCGCTACGTCCCGGTCGGCACCACCGCCTACGCGTGGACCCACCAGGTCGAGCGCCTGCGGGACCAGACCCGCCGGACCCTGGCCGCGGGGCCGTTCAACAAGGTGCGGATGTGCCTGCTGCCCAAGTGGTACCAGTACAACCACGACGAGCCCGAGCGCTACCCCTTCCCCAGCTCGGCCAAGGACGGCTGGGACACGACCCGGTTCGACCCGGCGTTCTTCCAACGGTTCGAACAGGAAGTGGCCGCCTTGCAGGACATGGCGATCGAAGCGGACGTCATCCTCCTCCACCCCTACGACCGGTGGGGATTCGCCGACCTCGGCGCCGAAGCCGACGACCGGCTGATCCGCTACACCGTTCGGCGCCTCGCGGCCTACGCGAACGTCTGGTGGTCCATGGCCAACGAGTACGACATGATGGGCGCCAAGACCGAGGACGACTGGGAGCGCCTGGCCACCGTCGTGACCGAAGAGGACCCGCACGGGCACCTCAACTCGATCCACAACTGCGGCCCGTTCTACGACTACGCCAAACCGTGGATCACCCACGCCAGCATCCAGCGCCAGGACGCCTACCGGACCGCCGAGTTCACCGACGAGTGGCGCGAGCGCTGGGGCAAACCGGTCGTGATCGACGAGTGCGCCTACGAAGGCGACATCGACCAGGGCTGGGGGAACATCTCCGGCGAGGAGTTGACCCGGCGCTGCTGGGAGGGCGCGGTACGCGGCGGCTACGTCGCGCACGGCGAGACCTACCTCAACGACGCCGAGGAACTCTGGTGGTCCAAAGGCGGCGCACTCGTCGGCACCAGCCCCGCCCGCATGGCCTTCCTGCGCGAAGTCATCGCCGCGTCGCCGACCGGGGTCCTCGACCCGCTCCCCTCCAACTGGGACGCGCCGGTCGGCGGAGCCGCCGGCGAATACGAGATCACCTACCTCGGGTTCAGTCGCCCCCGCTTCCGCGAACTCAAACTCCCCGAAGGCAAGCGCTGCGCGGTCGACGTGATCGACACCTGGAACATGACCGTCGAACGCCTCACCGATTCCGCCGAGGGCACCGTCCGCGTCCCCCTCCCCGGCCGCCAGCACATGGCCATCCGCGTCCTCACCGAGAAATAGCGAGGAACCAGAGCAAGGCCCCACAATCGAGAGTGGAGTGGTAAATGACATCGCAAGCCACGTCGCACCGTGACGAGGATCCGGTCTTCGAGTGGGCCCTCCCCGGGCTCCACCTGAAGTTCGACCACCGCGACGGCCGGCCCGTGCGGCTCGTGCGCCTCGCGACCGCACCCGAGGCGCCGTCAGCGGCCCAGCCCTGGGCGATCATCGACGTCACCACCGCGGGGGTCAAGCACGACGCCAGCGACGACCAGGGCCTCCTCTACGCGAGCGCCGGGCAGCGGCTCCGCTACGCGGGCCACGAATCGGATGAGACCGAACTGCGGATCCGCCAGCGCGCACCGGAGTTCGGCGTCGAGGTGCTCAGTGTCTTCCGCGCCGCCGGACCGGGCCTCCAGATCCGGCACACCGTCCGCAACGTGGCCGACCGGAGTCTCGTACTGCTCTCGGTGAGCTCGGCGCTCGTGGCCGTGACCGGCGACGGCGGGCACGACCTCCTCTGGGGCGAGACCGAATGGCGGGCCGAGGGGCGCTGGCGGCAGCGCCCCTTGCGCGAGCTGCTGCCCGACACCGATCCCGCGATGCACGGCGGCCAGCACCCGCGCGGTCTCTTCTCGCTGACCAGCCATGGGAGCTGGTCGACCGGTTCGTTCCTGCCGACCGGGGTCCTCGCGGCCGAGACCGTCCCTTCGATCGCGTGGCAGGTCGAGACGAGCGCCGGCTGGCACTGGGAGGCAGCGCAGACCGGGGCCACGGTGACCGTGGGCGCGTACGGCGCGACCGAGAGGCACCACCAGTTCGCCGCGAGGCTGGCGCCGGGCGAGGAGTTCACCTCGGTGCCGGCGGGGCTCTGCGTCGCCGACGGCGGCCGGGACGCGGCCTTCGCGGCGCTCACCGGTTACCGGCGTGCGATCCGTGAGGTGCGTCCGGTCGACGGTCGGCTGCCGGTGGTCTACAACGACTACATGAACACGCTCATGGGCGAGCCGTCGACGGAGAAGCTGCTGCCGCTCATCGAGTCGGCGGCCGAGGCGGGCGCGGAGTACTTCTGCATCGACGCCGGGTGGTACGCCGTGCCCGGCAGCGCCTGGTGGATCGGTGCGGGCGAGTGGCTCGAGGCTCCCGAGCGGTTCACCGGCGGCTTGTCGTCGGTCGTCGACGCCATCCGCGCCAACGGCATGCGGCCCGGGTTGTGGTTGGAGCCGGAGTCGGTCGGGGTCGAGTCGGCGATGGCGGAGCGGTTGCCGGAAGAGGCGTTCTTCCAGCGGTTCGGTGAGCGGGTGATCGTGGCGGGGAACTTCCAGCTCGACCTGCGGCATCCGGCGGCGCGCGCGCACTTGGACGAGACGGTGGACCGGTTGGTGGACGAGTTCGGGCTCGAGTTCATCAAGCTCGACTACAACCGGAACATCGGCGGCGGGACTGACGTGGACGCCGACGCGCCGGGGGCAGGGCTGCTCGGTCACACCCGGGCCTTCCGCGACTGGTTGGTCGGCGTGCACGCCCGGCATCCGGGAGTGCTGTTCGAGAATTGCGGTTCGGGTGCGCTGCGCATGGACTACGGCATCCTTTCGGTGGCGCATCTGCAGTCGACCTCGGACCAGGAGGACTTCCGGAAGTACGTGCCGATCGCGGCGGCGGCGCCTGCGAGCGTCCTGCCCGAGCAGGCGGGAAACTGGGCATATCCGGCCGCCGCGATGAGCCTGGAGGAGACGGCGTTCGCGATGACGGCTGGGGTCATGGGTCGGCTGTACCTCTCTGGGTTCCTCAATGAGTTGAGCGCGGAGCAGTCCGCGCTGGTACGCGAAGCGGTTGCGCTGCATAAGGACTGGCGGCATCGTATTGCCGGGTCGCATCCGGTGTGGCCGCTGGGACTTCCGGGCTGGGGGGACGAGGTGATCGCCTTGCAGCTCGACACCGGATCTGAGTCGCTGCTGGCGCTGTGGTCGCGCGGTGAGGCTGCGGAGGTCGAGCTGCCAGGGCTGCGCGGGCGGGACCTGAAGCAGGTCTACCCGATCGCCTTGCCGGAGTGGACGATCCGCACCGACGGCGAGACGCCGGTCGTCAAGCTCCCGGCGGGGCCCGACGCCAGGATCTTCACAGTGCAGCGGTGATTCGGGCTTCAGAGGTCAAAAGCCCTATGAGAATCGGTGGGGGACGCTGAAAATGGGATGGTTTGCAGTTATTCATCTGACCTTTTTCGCAGATAGCTCGGCGTCTACGAGCGTTGCAGGCTTGTGGTCTGGTGACTGTCAGCAGGGCTGGAGGCCGCTGGCGGGCGACGGTAACCGATGCCGGCCGCTACTACCTCGAACACGGCAGCCACCCTGACATCGAGGCTGGTGATGCAGAGTCGGCTGTCCAGCCTCAACACCAACGTGGCTGCCCTGGGTCTGCGGAGTCGTCCGACGCTGGAGGGGCTGCGGAGCGCAGGTCGCGGTACTCCCGAACGGCGGCTTCTGGCGAACGGCGAGACGATCCCATCGGCGCTCGTGACGCGACTGGTTCGAGACGGTGCCATCGACCTGTTCTCCCTCACCGAGTCGGAGCAGCGGCGACGGCGAACGACCGTCGACTACGCCAAACGGCACCATCTCGTACCCGAAGGGCATCGGATCGAGACCAGCAGCTTCGGCAGCACCGGCACGCTGACCATCCGACTCACCACCGCCATACGCACCGGCCGGAAACGCAACTTGGACCTGCCGCCCGTCATCGTCTCCGAGCAGTTGGACGACCTTCATCCAGTCGCCGCTCGGCTAAGGGACTCCCCAGAACGGCTCACCGTGCTGGCAGGAGCGCGGGAGCGGTGCCTGCGCATCCTGCAAGCCATCGCTGCCGCCGCGGTTGCCGGGGATGGGAGGTCGCCGAACATCCGGTCGATCTCGACGGTGCCCTCTCCGACGTGGTGCGAACCGCCCGCTATCGGGTCGGCGCCATGCGAATCGGTCTCGAGGGTCACACCGTTGCCGTCGCCATCGACCAGAAGCATCCGCTGTCTCCAGACCAGATCAAGGCCGCAGTCGGGTTGGGCACAAAACTTTGGCGGGTATTCGGCGGAAGATGGGCGGGACACCGCTGGACGGAACGGGTCATGGCTGGACGACGCGATCCCGTGTCCAGGCGTTTTCGCAGTTCAACGGCTTGCAACCGCTCATTCGAACATTCGGGTCAAAGTCGAAGGCCTGGCATTGAAGAAGCCCCGGTGAGCCTGCGTTTCCGCAGGTCAGCGGGGCTTTGTGGCGGAGGATATGGGATTTGAACCCATGATCGGGTATCACCCGAAACCCGCTTAGCAGGCGGGCGCACTAGGCCACTATGCGAATCCTCCAGGACGCGCCGGAGCGCGTACCAAGCACAGAGCATACCGGTCCGGTGCTCGCAGGCCCAAGCGGGTTCGGGTCGGTCAGAGCCAGCTCACGTGGGGTGCGACCAGGAGGTATCCGACGAAGGCCGCGATGTCGAGGAGGGTGTGGGCCCAGATCAGTGGCCCGGTGCGCTTCCAGCGGAGGTAGAAGAGCGCGAAGACGGCGCCCATGACGACGTTGCCGATGAAGCCGCCGAAGCCCTGGTAGAGGTGGTAAGTGCCGCGCAGGAGGGCGTGGGCGGCGATGATCGCGGGGACGCCCCAGGCGAGTTGGCGCAGGCGCGTGACGAGGTAGCCGAGGCCGACGACCTCTTCGATGACCGCGTTCTTGAGCGCGGCGAGGACGAGGATCGGGACGGCCCACCACACGTCGTTGAGGTTCGCCGCGGCGATCGAGGCGTTGAGGCCGAGCGCGCGGGCGGTGAAGTAGAGGCCGAGCCCGGGGATGCCGATGCACGCGGCGAGGCCGGCGCCGCTGAGCAGGTCGAAACCGGGGCGGCGGGCGTCGAGGCCGATGGCGCGGAAGGGGTTGCCGCGGTCGAGGCTGAGGAAGTGCAGGGCGAGCGCGACCGGCGCCATCGCGAGGGCGAGGCTGACGAGCTGCTGCGCGAGGTCGTACCAGGGCCGCTCGGCCTCGGCCTTCGCCGAGTTCATCGACTGGACGCTGTCGGCGAGGCCGCCCGGTTCGGTGAGGGTGCCGATGATGTCGACGATCGACCAGATCGCGGACGCGCCCAGCGAGAGCGCGAGGACGATCAGGATCTCGCGTTTGACGACGCGGGGCGCGAGCAGCGGCGGGGCCGTCGCCGGTTCGTCGGCGAGCGCGGTCTCGGGGTTCGGCATGCGTTCCAGCCTGCCAGAACTCGGACGCGGGCGCGACACGCCCGGGGCCGCAGGCGGGAATGCGGGCCGTCGCACCGAGTGTGCGACGCGGTCGCGCCCGGCGCGGGGATGATCATCGTGCGAGGCGAGGTGCTGTGAGGCTCATCCCACTCGGCGACGCTCACCGTTCACGGCACCTCGCTTTCCTACACCCTGTCGCGGCCCCGTGTCTGTCAGTTTGTTGACACTGGCGGCGACGAATCAGGTAAGGTTAGCCAGTCCTTACCTGAGAGGGGTACGCTATGCGGCTCGCGACTGCGGAGGCTCTGGTCTTGAGCTCCACCGCGCTCGATCGCCGTCCCGCCGTGCCCCTGGTCACGAACCCCGTCGACGCGCTGCGCACCGCCGCCGACCGCGTCGACCGCGAGGTGAGCGTCCATCCGCTCGCGGGCGTACGCGCCTGGCTCGACGGCGCGCCCGTCCGGGACGGCGTCGAGTTCCCCGCCGCCGAGCTGGCCGCCGGGAAGCGGATCGACGAGCTCATGGGCACGGCCGCCGCGCTGTGGGGCGGCTCGGCCCACGCCAATGCGGCCCTCGCCTGGAAGACCTACTGCTACTGGACGCTCGCGCCGGTCGTGCTCGGCTACGTCGCCGCCCGCCGCGTCCCCGTCCTCGACGCCGCCAACGCGGTCTTCCGCGTCGCCGAGGACGCCCCGATGTTCTCGGTGCGCCAGCGCCGCCCGAAGTTCTTGGCGCTGCCGCACGATCCGTGCGCCGCGCACCCGGACGTGGAAGTGGTCGCGAACGGGTCGGTCCTGCTGGACCGCTTGCGCGCCACCGTGTTCGAGGGCCACCTGGTCCCGGTCTTGGACGCGTTCCTCGCGAACGCCCGGGTCGGCCGGCGGACCCTGATGGGCTCGGTCGCCTCCGGCATCGCGTACGCGGTCGCGTCGATCGCGCAGGTCGTGCCCGACCCTGACGACGTGGTGGCCAAGACCCTGCTGGAGCTGTTCGACGTCGGCGACCTGGTCGACATCAGCACCGACGAGGAAGGCCGCCTGGTCTACCGGCGGCGCACCTGCTGCCTCGCGCTCACCATCGAGGGCAACCGCACCTGCTCCACCTGCTGCGTCCAGTCAGAGCGGCCCTGACCGCGGTTTGATAGATTGGCGCTTGCCTCACAGGCCCTGGAGGGGTCGCATAGTGGACTAGTGCAGCGGTCTTGAAAACCGCCAAGGGTGTCAAAGCTCTTCGTGGGTTCGAATCCCACCCTCTCCGCCATCCGCCGCCGTTCTCTGGCGGCGACATTTCCGGCGCATCTGCGCGAGTATCCGATCGAACCGACCTCGGCAGCGCTGTGCGCCTGGGGTGTTCACGAGCTGCGCCCTCGAACCCTGGGCATGAAAAAGGACTCAGCACCCCGGCACGGTGCTGAGTCCACGATTAGGGTAACCCCATGGCGCAACATGCTTCACTTCCGGGTCGGGATATTCACAGAATCGTTACGATGGCGCACCGCTGCGAGGAGGTCGACGGCGTCGCCCCGTTCAACGAGCAGACCACCCTCGCGCTCTCCCGCCGTCCTGAGAAGCATCGCAGGCATTTCGTTGTGCCCCTTGGTGAAACGGTGATCGCGTACGCGGGCGCGGCGCTCGTCGGGGACGCCGCCGAGGCCGAGATCGCGGTCGATCCGGCGCACCGCGGCAAGGGGGTCGGGAGCCGGCTGCTCGCCAACGTCCTGGATTGGATTGAGGCGGATATCACGAATCTGCGGGTGTGGGCGCACGGGGATCTGCCCGTTTCGCAGCGGTTCGCGGCAAAGCACGGCTTCACGCGCGACCGCGTGCTGTACCAGTTCTCGCGCGACCTGGACGGATTCGCTTGGCCCGCGGCGTGGCCGGAGGGCATCGGCCGCAACTGGCCCGTCGGCGACGGCCCGGCCGCGGTGCTGCCCGCCGGGGTGCGCTTGCGGCCCTTCAGGGTCGGGCGGGACGAGGCGGAGTGGCTGCGGGTGAACGCGGCGGCGTTCGCCACCCACCCGGAGCAGGGCCGTTGGACCGCAGCGGATCTCGCCGCCCGTCAGGAGGAGGTCTGGTTCGACCCGGACGGCCTGCTGGTCGCCGAGGACGACGAGGGGCTGCTCGGCTTCCACTGGACGAAAGTGGAGGAGGGCGTCGGCGAGGTCTACGTGCTCGGCGTCGACCCGCGCGCCCAGGGCACCGGCCTCGGCCGGACGTTGACGCTCGCCGGGCTCGCCCACCTTGCGGCGCACGGCATCCGGCAGGTGGACCTGTACGCGGACGAGTCGAACGCCAAGGCGGTCAAGCTGTACCGCTCGCAGGGATTCGAGGTCGTCCGCACCGACGTGCAGTGGGCGAAGCGCCTGCGATAACGCAAGGATCGCTCGCTTGCCGCCCCTGTCGGACCGTCCCGGTACGTTGGTTGACGAGGGGGCCTGCGTTAGGGACATTTCCGTAATTTCGGAAATGCGACTCAGGCCGCGGCGAGCGCGTCCGTCGGGTAGCCCTCTTCGCCGGGGAGCACCAGGCGGGCGTCCTCGCCGTCGACGGCGACGCGCGGCAGGATCGGCGCCATGTCGCGCTGCTCGGCGGCGGCGAATACCTCGCCCACCGTCGAGTACCGCGCGAGCTCGGCGAGCGTGGTCGCCTCCGGGATCGACATCTGGCCGCCGTACTGGCACACCGCCTGCTCCGGCCCGATCCACGTCGCGTACTCCGGTTCGCGCACCCGGATGCGCGGCTGGAAGCCCTCGGCGAGCGTCGCCACGTAGATCCACGAGTCGAACCGCACCGGCTCGTACTCGGGCGTCACCCAGCGCGCCCAGGCGCGCTGGAGGGCGACCATCGCGCCGGTCTCCTCCTCGACGGCCCGCAGGCCGGTCATGGCCACATCGGGGTCGTCGGGCTTGTGGCGCCCGCCCGGGAAGCCGTACTGGGCGCCGCCGCGCGGGCCGTTCATGGCGTGCTCGTAGTGGTCGACGTCGAGGTGCGACCAGCGCTCGCGCACCTGGAGGGTGTCGGCGCGCCCGATCGAGGGGAGCCCGAACGGCTCCTTCGCGGCGTGCCGCAGCAGGAACACCCGCAGCGGGGCCTCGCGGAGGAGGACGACGGCGGCGGCGCGCTCGGGCTCGGCGGGAGCGCCCTGCTTGCGGAGGCGGGCGAGAGCGCGAGCGGCCGACGTGGAGTCGACCGCTCTGAAGTCCCATTTCCCGAAGCGCTGGATGGACATGCCATCACGCTAACCCAGATCGGGCGTTTCCAGTGCGCAACGGCTGAAACGACAGCGGCCCGGCCGAAGCCGGGCCGCGCGCGGAAGCGTCCTAGCCGATGAACTGGATCGGCAGGTAGAACAGGGCGCCGACGAGCGCCGCGATCGGGAACGTGATGATCCACGCGATCACGATCGAGCGGGCCACGCCCCACCGCACGGCGCGCTTGCCGCCGGTCGAGCCGACGCCCATGATCGCCGAGGTGATGGTGTGGGTGGTCGAGATGGGGGCGCCGAGCAGGTAGGTGTTGGCGTACAGCACCGAGCTGGCCACGGTCTCGGCCGCGAAGCCCTGGGGCGGGCCGAGGTCGATGATCTTGCGGCCCATGGTCTTGATGATGCGCCAGCCGCCGGCGTAGGTGCCCGCGGCCATGACGGCGGCCGAGACCCAGTAGACCCACTGCGGGATGTGCGTGGCGTCGTCCTGGATGCCGCCCACGTAGAGGGCGAGGACGATGACACCGATGATCTTCGCGGCGTCCTGCATGCCGTGGCCGAGGGCCATGGCGGCCGCGGAGGCGGTCTGGGCGTGGCGGAAGCCGCGGTTGAGCTTGTCGGGACGGCCGCGGCGGAAGAGCCAGTAGACGGCGATCATCACGAGGAAGCCGAGCGCGAAGCCCACGAGCGGGGAGATCACCGTGGGGAGCACGATCTTCTCGACGATGCCGTGCCAGAGCACCCAGACGTTGGCGTTGCCCATGATGAGCCAGCCGCCGGCCATGGTCGCGCCGACGATGCCGCCGAACAGGGAGTGCGACGAGGAGGTGGGGAGGCCGAAGTACCAGGTGATGAAGTTCCACGTGATGGCGCCGAGGAGGCCGGACATCACGATGAGGAGCCCGTCGAGGCCGGTGGGGAGGGACACGATGCCCTCGGCGACGGTCTTGGCCACCTTCGCGCCGAGGTGGGCGCCGATGAAGTTGCCGATCGCGGCCATGCCGAGCGCGACGCGGGGCTTGAGGGCGCGGGTCGAGATCGAGGTGGCGATGGCGTTCGCGGAGTCGTGGAACCCGTTGGTGTAGCCGAAGAGGAGCGCCGCGGCGATGCAGCCGAATACGGCGATGAGGACAGTGTCCACGTTCAGGATTCCTTGACGTAGACCGACTCGACGACGTTGGAGACCGACTCGAAGGAGTCGCAGGCGGCCTCGAGCTCGTCGGCGACCTCTTTGAGCTTCATGACGGTGAGGGCCGGGTACTCGCCGGAGTACAGGCGCACCAGGAGCATGCGGTAAGCGCGGTCGCCGTCGTTCTCGAGGCGGTTGCACTCGACCCAGAACTCCTTCATCGAGGCGTTGAGGCCCTTGAGCTTCGGCATGTACTCGGCGAGGAGCTCGGCCTGGGAGACGAGGACGGTGATCTGCTCGATCATCTCGCGGGGCAGGGCGGGCAGCTCGGAGAGGCCGTAGAGGTAGACGAGGTTGGCGGCGGCCTCGATGTGGTCGAGGATGTCGTCGAGCTTGCCGGCCAGGTGGTACATGTCGGTGCGGTCCATCGGCGTGACGAAGGTCGAGTTGACCTTGTTGAAGAGCCGGTGGGTGAGCTGGTCGTTGTCGTGCTCGACGTCGACGAGGCGCTCGGAGATCTTCTGGTAGTCGGCCGACTCGTCGCCCAGTTCGGCCAGGATCGACACGCCCCGGCGGATGTTGTCCGCCGCGTCGTTGAAGAAGGCGTAGAACGCGTCGTCCTGAGGCTTCAGCGAGAACCGCACTGGGCACCCCTGCTTTCGGTCGTTTTGACTGTCCTCACTGTACCGATCGGCTCAGGGGACGGGTGGAAATCGTCACCGCGAAGTTAACATCCAGGTGAACGCGACACAAGCTCGTGAAGTCTCCTGTGTGAGACTCCACGAAACCGCTCCAAGCTGGGGTTATGCAAAGGTTTCATTTGAATTCACCTTCTGTTCACCTTTGACTTCCGGGGCGCTCGCAACGCACCCCACTGCGCCCTTCTTGCCGTGTCGGCAAGACGGGTGCCCAGAGCGGGCGGCTCTCAATCAGCGTTCGGCATCAGTCATTCGCGGTCTCGGCGAGGCGCCCCAATGCGCCCACGACCGAATCGGACTTCGTCGTGTACCAGAACGGCGGCAGGGAATCCCGCATGAACTTCCCGTAGGAGCGGCTCGTCTCCAGCCGCGAGTCGAGGATCGCGACCACGCCCCGGTCGGTGGTTCGGCGGATGAGCCGTCCCGCGCCCTGCGCGAGCCGGATCGCCGCGGCCGGGACCGAGACCTCGGCGAACCCCGAGCGGCCCGCCGCGTCCGCCGCCTCCGACCGCGCCGCCGTCAACGGCTCGGTCGGGCGCGGGAACGGGATGCGGTCGACGACGACGAGGCGGCAGGTCATGCCCGGCACGTCCACCCCCTGCCAGAGGCTCATCACCCCGAGCAGGCACGTCGACTCCTCCTCCTTGAACCGCTTCACGAGACTCGCCAGGGTCTCCTCGCCCTGCAGGAGGATGTCGTAGTCGGTCTGCGCGCGCAGCAGCTCGGCCGCCGCCTCGGCGGCCTTCTTCGACGAGAACAGGCCGAGCGCCGCACCGCGGCTCGCCTCGACCAGGCGCACCAGCTCCTTGCCCGACTCGTCCGACAGTCCCGACGCGGTCGGGCGCGGCAGCGACGCCGCCACGTAGAGGATGCCCTGCTTGCGGTAGTCGAACGGGGAACCGACGTCGAGCGCGTCCCACCCCGGGCCGCCGGGCGTCACCTCGCCCTCCGCAGGGGACACGGCCCGCTTGCGGTCCTCCTCGCCCGTCGGCGAGGGCAGGCCGAGACCCCTGGCCACCATGTCGAACCGGCCGCCCAGTGCGAGCGTCGCCGACGCGGCGATCACGACGCGCTCCTCGTACAGCCGCTCGGTGAGCAGGCCGCCGACCGACAGCGGGGCGGCCACGAGGGTCGGGCCGTGCGGCTCGGACCAGATCACGTCGTCGGGCGACGGCGCCGCGCAGCGCCCCGCGGTCGTCTGCGTCTCGGTGATCCCCGCCTTGACCTGCTGGGTGCTCAGCTGCTTCTTAGTCTCGTCGTCCAAGGTGTTCAGCACCGTCGTCGCCTTGACGCAGGCGCGGTTGATCAGGTTGAGCGCCTGGACGAGCGGCTCGGGGAGGGCGTCGGGGAAGCGCCGCTCCCCGGCGAAGTTCAGGGCGTTCTCGAGCTCGTCGGCGGCCTCGCGGAGCTCGTCGGCGACACCGGTGTCGATGAGGCGCCGGCCGCGCTGCGCCAGCCAGCGCAGCCGCGCCGGACTCAGCTCGGCGCGCGCCGCCGCGGTCACGCGGTCGACCAGTTCGTGCGCCTCGTCGACGATGAGGACGGTGTGCTCGGGCAGGACCGTGCGGCCGTGCATCATGTCGATCGAGAGCAGGGCGTGGTTGGTGACCACGATGTCGGCCTCGCGGGCGCGGGCGCGCGCGAGCTCGGCGAAGCAGTCGGGCCCCTGCTGGCAGTTGTTCGCGCCGACGCATTCGGTCGCCGATGTGGAGGCCTGGCGCCAGGCGCGGTCGGAGACGCCCGGGTCGAGGTCGTCCCGGTCGCCGGTGTCGGTGTCGTTCGCCCAGTCGAAGAGGCGCTGCACCTGCTTGGAGAAGGACGCCTGCTGCCCGGCCCACTTCAGCGTCTCGGTGCCCTCGAGGAAGCCCTCCTCCTCGTCCTCTTCACCGGCGAGCTTGCGTTTGCAGACGTAGTTGTGGCGGCCCTTGAGGAGCGCGAAGGTCGGTTTGCGGCCGAGCATGGGCTCGACGGCCTCCACGAGGCGCGGCAGGTCGACGGCGACGAGCTGGTGCTGGAGCGCGAGGGTCGCGGTGGAGACGACCACGGTCTCCCCGGCGGCGAGTGCCGCGCAGAGGTAGGCGAGGGACTTGCCGGTGCCGGTGCCCGCCTGGACGAGCAGGTGGCGGTTGTTCGCGATCGAGTCGGCGACGGCCGCGCACATCTCGCGCTGGCCTTCGCGGGCCTGGCCGTGCGGGGTGGCGGCGACGGCGGCGTCGAGGATGGCGAGGGCGTCTCGTTCGGCCTTGGTGGCGGTCTTGCTCTTGGTCTTGTTCGCGGTCTTCGTCGCGGTCGCGTTGGCGCTCATGCCTCCTGGGCCGCCTGCTCGCCCGCGTCGGTGCTGTTCTTGCGGCCGTTGCCGCTTTCTCGGCCGGGGCCGTCGTCGGGGTCGCCTCCGGAGCTGACTCTGACCGCTTCGGCGGTGGCGTCCTCGCCTTCGAGGCCGCGGGCCTGGGCTTCGCGGCGGGCCTCGCGGTAGCGGTTGAGGGCGCGGACGGTGCCGTTGACGATCGCGAGGATCGGGACGGCGACGAGCGCGCCGATGATGCCCCACACGAAGCCGCCCGCGGTGACGGCGAGGACGATCGCGAGCGGGTGGAGTTTGACGGCGCGGCTCATCAGGAAGGGCTGCAGGAGGTTCGACTCGAGCTGCTGCACGGCGAGGACGATGCCGAGCACGATGAGGGCGGTGACGATGCCGTTCGGGGTGCCGACGAGGGCGACGACGACGGCGATGATGCCCGAGACCGTCGCACCGATGATCGGGACGAACGCGCCGAGGAAGATCAGCGTGGTCAGCGGCAGCCACAGCGGCACTTCGAGGAGGTAGAGGCCGAGGCCGATGAAGATCGCGTCGACCGCGGCCACGACCACGATGGTGCGCATGTACTGCACGAGGGTCGACCAGCCCACGCCGCCGGCGTAGCGGAGCGGCTCGGAGGCGGTGCGCGGGAGCATCCCGGTGAGGAAGGTCCAGATCTTGCGGCCGTCGCGGATGAAGAAGTAGGTGGTGAACAGGACCAGGAACAGGCCGGTGACGAAGTTGCCGAGGCCGGAGGCGGTCGAGCCGGCGACGTCGAGGCCGGTCTGGACGATGGTCTGCTGGTTCTCGTCGTACCAGTCGGTGATGTTGCCCTGGATGTCCTCGAGGAACACGGCGACCTGCGCGCCGTCGAGGCCGTAGGGGCCGGATTCGAGCCAGGCCTGGGCGTCCTTGAGGCCGGTGAGGATCGAGTCGTAGAAGTCGGGGATGCCGGCGATGAACTGCTGGACGACGAAGGTGAGGATCGCGCCGACGGCGGCGAGGCCCGCGACGAGCATGAGGATCGAGGCGAGGGACTTGTTCCAGCCGTGGCGGATGAGCCAGGCGGCGGCCGGCTGGAGCATCGCGGCGAGGAGGAACGAGATCGCGACGGGGATGACGACGACGGTGACGTAGCTGAGGAGGTAGAGCGCGACGGCGATCACGACGCCGATGATGAGGAGCCGCCAGGACCAGGCGGCGGCCACGGCGAGCCCGGTGGGGACGAAGCGGCGCTCGGGGTGCTCGCCGTCGCCGGACTGGTCGAGTTCGGGCGGTATGTCGCCCACCCCGTCGGCGATGACGACGGGGATCTCGGGTTCGTCGTCGGCCTCGCGCGCGGCGAGCGCGCGTTCGGTGACCGGGTTGAGGCGCATGCCGATCCACAACTGACGTGCCCGGGCGGTGGTGCGGCGGAATCGGCTCACGGTCTCTCCAAGGACGGTTCCTCCGGAAGGAGGTGGGTGCAACGTCAACACGTACCGTACCGGTTCGGTGCGACTCTTCCGATACAGCAGCCTGTACCGAGTTACGGTGGGCACGCCCGAAAGCGGCACGCGGCGAAGGGCGGGGGCCGCCCGGCTCCGAGATCGCAGTCCGGTCGCACCGACTGGTTTTCGACGGAGGTCTCGGCGCTCGGCGCTCGGCGCTCGGCGCTCGGCGCTCGGCGCTCGGCGCTCGGCGCTCGGCGACGAATTGTCGTACCCGCCAGGCACCCTGGTATTCGGGGGTGCTCGATTCCGCCACACCCGACCCCGTGGGGCGGTGGCACTCGTTGATCGCTGGATTGTCCTACCCACGAGGCACCCTGGTATTCGGGGGCGCTCGACTCCGCCACACCCGACCCCGTGGGCCGGGAGTGAGACTCCCCGCTCGCACTGCGCTTCGCGGCGCCGCTGCCGGTAAGCTGGCGCGCTGTGACCGATACACCGTTGGACTCCACGACCGGCCTGCCGGTCCGGCTCCTGCACGACCGCCTCCTCGTGCGCGAGGACGCGGACTCCGAGCGCCGCTCCGCCGCCGGCATCGTCATCCCCGCCACCGCCGCCATGGGCCGCCGCCTGCACTGGGCCGAAGCCGTCGGCGTCGGCCCCCTCGTGCGCTCGGTCGAAGCCGGCGACCGGGTCCTGTTCGACCCCGAGGACAAGGCCGAGGTCGAGCTGCAGGGCAGCACCTTCCTCCTCCTGCGCGAGCGCGACATCCACGCGGTCGCCGCCAAGCGCGTCGACAACGACGGCACGGGGCTCTACCTCTGATGCGCGTCGCGGTCATCGGGCTCGGCCTCATCGGCGGCTCCGCCGCGCTCGCCCTCGCCGAGGCCGGGCACGACGTGCTCGGCTTCGACCCCGACCCGGCCGCCCGCGACGCCGCCGCCGCGCACTTCCCCGTCACCGGCGACCCCGCCGGCCTCGCCGGCACCGAGCTCGCGGTGGTCGCCGCCCCGTTCCGGCACCTCGCGGCCGTCGCCGCCGAGACCCTGGACGGCTACACCGGCCTGGTCACCGACGTCTCCTCGGTCAAGGCCGAGCCCGCGCGGCTGTTCGCACGCCACCGGTTCGTGGGCGGGCATCCCATGGCGGGCAAGGAGACCGCCGGGTTCGCCGCCGCCGAGCCGGACCTGTTCCGGGGCCGCAAGTGGGTGCTGTGCCTCGAAGCGGACACCGACCTCGGCGACTGGACCGCGCTTGCCGCGCTGTGGACCTCGATCGGCGCGCACGTCGTGCCCGCCACCGCCGCTGCGCACGACCGGGCCGCCGCCCGCATCTCGCACCTGGAGCACCTGGTCGCCGCCGCGCTCGTGCGCGTCGCCGACGAGCCGCTCGCCCGGACCCTCGCGGCGGGCTCGTTCCGCGACGGCACGCGCGTCGCGGCCAGCCCGACCACCCTGTTCACAGGCATGGTCGAAGGCAATCGCGACGAGCTCATGGCGGCCGCCGACGACCTCGCCGCGGAACTCGGGACGGCGCGGCGGCACCTCGACGCGTACACCGATTGGCCAAGTTCAATCAGTGAATGGTTCGACGAGGCCCGCGCCCGTCGCGCGGACTGGCCTCCGGAACCCCTTGCGGCACAACGTATCCCGCTCACGCGCGAAGCGCTCGCGGAACTCGGCGCGGCCGGCGGATGGCTCGAAGCGGTCGAAAGCGAGGTCGCGCTCGCCCGGCGCCCTCGCGTAAAGTCCACTTCATGAGAAGCATCGATCGCATCGCCGACCAGTACGTAGAGGACGTCATCGCCCTGAGCCCCCTCACGGCCACGAGCATGGGCGTCCCCGGACACGACCACGAGATCGACGACCTCTCGCCCGCCGGGCTCGAGGCCGAAGCCGCCCTGACTCGCAAGGCGATCGCCGACCTCGAGGCCGCCGAGCCCGTGGACGAGCGCGAGCGCGTCGCCAAGGAGGCCATCCTCGAGCGCCTGCGCCTGCAGATGGAGCGCCACGAGGCGGGCGACACCTACTTGAGCCTCAACGTCCTCGCCTCCCCCGTGCACAGCGTGCGGCAGATCTTCGACCTCATGCCGAAGGACGGCCAGGAGGCCGCCGAGAACATCGCGGCCCGCCTCGAGGCCGTCCCCACCGCGTTCGAGCAGTACACCGAGACGCTGCGCGCCGAGGCCGCCGAGGGGCGCGTCGCCGCCAAGCGGCAGATCCTCGAAGTCGCGCTGCACTGCGAC
This sequence comes from Glycomyces niveus, assembly GCF_017592475.1. Lineage (GTDB taxonomy): Bacteria > Actinomycetota > Actinomycetes > Mycobacteriales > Micromonosporaceae > Glycomyces > Glycomyces niveus. The sequence goes on from NZ_JAGFNP010000016.1 coordinate 24,750, forward strand.
AACTGGAACGGCGCCAAGGGCATCGAGACTGACTTCTGGGCGAACCTGGTCAACGGCGTCACGGTCGACGGGCAGCCGATCAAGACCGGGGCCCTGCGCATCGCCCTGAGCGACGGCGCGACCCGCGCCCGGTACGCCGCCACCCGTTTCGCATTGTTCCTGCGCGAGGAGCTGGCCCCGCAGGCGCCCGAGAACGACGCGGTCGGCCGCGACCGGTACTCGCGCGCGTCCCGGTACTTCATCGGCTCCGCGATCGACCTCGAGGAGACGTACGCGTGGGGCTGGCAGGAGCTGGCCCGCATCGAAGCCGACATGCGCGCGACCTGCGAGAAGATCAAGCCCGGCGCGTCCATCGAGGAGGTCGTGGCCTTCCTCGACCAGGACCCCGAGCAGAACATGACCGACAAGGCCGTGTTCCGCGACTGGATGCAGGACCTCGCCGACTCGACGATCGCCGACCTCGCGGACAAGCACTTCGACATCCCCGAGCAGATCCGCACCATCGACTGCAAGATCGCGCCGACCGAGGACGGGGCGATCTACTACACCGGGCCGAGCGAGGACTTCTCCCGTCCCGGCGCCATGTGGTGGTCGGTGCCGGAGGGCCAGAAGCTCTTCGGCAAGTGGCGCGAGAAGTCCACTGTGTACCACGAGGGCGTGCCGGGCCACCACCTCCAGGTCGGCCAGACCATGGCGCGCATCGAGCTCCTCAACCGCTTCCAGCGCCAGATGATGTGGTGCTCGGGCCACGGCGAGGGCTGGGCGCTCTACTCCGAGCGGCTCATGGACGAGCTCGGCTACTACGACGAGGACCCGGCCGGGCGCCTCGGCATGCTCGACGCGCAGGCCTTCCGCGCCGCCCGCGTCGTGGTCGACATCGGCCTCCACTGCGAGTTCGCGATCCCCGAGGACAACCCGTTCGGCTGGCGCGCCGGCGAGACCTGGGACGGCGAGAAGATGTTCGAGTTCATGCGGGCCCACACCCGCACGATCGAGGACGACATGCTCCACTTCGAGGTCAACCGCTACCTCGGCTGGGCCGGCCAGGCCCCGTCGTACAAGGTCGGCGAGCGCCTCTGGATGCAGGCCCGCGAGGACTACAAGAACCGCAAGGGCGCCGACTTCAGCCTCAAGCAGTTCCACTCGGACGCCCTCAACCTCGGCTCGATGGGCCTCGCCCCCTTCGCCGAAGCCCTGGGCCGCCTGTAACGCGAGCAAGCCTCAGGGACCGGTGATGTCGGACCCGAGGGGTATAGGTAATTGACGAGGGGGCCTGCGTGCGGGACATTTCCGGAATTCCGGATTTGTCCTTCACACAGGCCCCCTCGTCAACCAAGCTACGGCACGGCACCGACACGGACCGTAAGCGAGCGGACCTCGCGGTACCCGAGTCAAGGGGCGGCCGGAACCGCGCGCGGCGCCGAGCGGCAGGCCGGGCTCAGGCCTCGTGGTCGAGGACGAGCTCCATCTCCGGCTTGCCGTACCAGGCGCGCAACCGGTCCGCGCCGCGGCGCAGCGCCGCGATCTCGGCGGCCGTGAAGCCCCGGACCCGCCACGTCTCGATGAGCACGGACTCCTTCTTCGGCGTCGCCTTCCAACTGCCGATCACCTGCCCGTCGAGCAGGATCACCGCCGAGTACCGCGCCCGGCCCGGGAAGCGCGTGCGCGGCACCGAATGGTGCATCACGAACTCCTTGGAGTCCGTGTACGCGCACAGCATCTCGTCGAAGCCCTGCACGAAGTCCACCACCGGCCCGCCATCACGCGCCGCCGGCGGCTCCTGCGAGTAGTAGAGCACCCGGTCGCCGACCCGCAGCTCCTTCAGCCCGAGCCCGTCCAGCGCGGCCTTCGCGTCGGCGACCTTCAGCGTCGCCCAGCGCGTGAAGTCCTTGAGCGTCGCCGGCCCGCGCGAGGTGAAGAACCGCTCCGCGAGCGCCCGGATCGCCTCGTCCTGCTCGATCGCGCCGGCCGGGACGCGCTCGTCGAAGTTCGCGTACGTCTGCTTGCCGCCCTTGGGGGTGCCCGAGCAGATCGCCGACTTCAGCTCCGCGTGCATGAGCATGTGGATCAGCCGCGTGCTCGTCGGGTCCGCGATCCCGGCCGCGGCCAGCGCCTCCGCGGCCTCTTCGCGCGTCAGGTGCTGCCCGCCCGCGGTGGCCGCGGCGAGCACTTCGGCACAACGGTCGAGGGTCCTGTCGTCGAGTCCCCAGGCGCGGTTGTTCGTGCCCATGAGGTTGAGGACGCGGTCGCCGCCGGCGGCGAGCATCATCCGCACGTCCTCGATGGGGACGGTGTGCCAGGTGGTTCGCAGGACGTGGGTGCGGACGACCGCGCCCTTGTCGATGAGGGCGTCGATCGAGTCGACGGCCGCGTACGGCAGCCCCTCGGCGTCGGGCCGGGTGCGCATCGCGGGGGTGAGCTTCGAGGGCTGGTACTCCTGGGACTGGACCGCGCCGAGGTGCCTGAACGCGTCCATCGGGGTGGCGAATCGCTCGCCCCAGAGGCGCTGCGAGTAGGCGCGCCAGGCGGCGACCGCGCCCGGCTCGAGATCCGTGCCGTTCTGGCCGGTGGGTGTTGCCATCTGCACATGCTAACCGCCACATGCGACATGAGGGCTCCGCCGATCCCCGTGTTTCGGCCGTGGCGGCGCATGGCCCGAATCACCTCGCCCGCACGCCGTTCGGCGGGTGGACGCGGTTGCGAACAACGGCCACAATTGCGGCATGTCCCTTCCCCACGCGGTCCTGCGGCTCTCCACCGACGTCCTCGCCGAGATCAACGACGACGAGCGCCTGGCGTTCGCATATGCGCACGGCCCCGCCCTGTCCGGTTTCGGGGAGGAGGCGGAGCTGGTCTGCGTGTGGGAGACCGACGCGGTCCCCGCCGACGCCAGCGCCGAGGCCGTGCACCTCACGGTCGCGCGCTTCCAAGCCCACCTGGAGGCCCTGGACCGCGGCGAGGGCTGGCGCTACCCGGGCGACGAGGCGCTGCACGTCATCTCCCGTTTCGCCGAGGGCACGCTCTTGGCCGACGACTCGGAGCTGGGCTCGAGGGCCCGCGCGGAGGCGACCGAGTTCCCGCAGGCCTTGGCCGACGCGTCCCGTGAGGCGGTCGCCGGCGAGGTCGAGGTGATCGCGAAGCGCCTGGGTGACGCCTCGGACCCGTGGGAGCTCTCCGAGACCCTCACTGAGGGCCTGCACCGCGCCTACGTGGCGCTGTTCGCGGCGGGCGGGTACTTCTTCCCCGGCCACGAGCACCGCGCGGCCTTCGTCGAGCGCTACGTCCTGGGCGACGAGGTCCCCGAAGCCGAGGCGGCGGTCTGGGCGGCCGCGACCGCTCCGCTCCCCGAGCGCGCCGAGGCCCTGCCCGCCGCCTGGCGCGCCCTGGCGAAGACGGTCCTCGACAACTGCTGACGTCCGTCCTGATGACCCAGCGCACATCCGCATACCCGGTTGCAGATCCGATTTCGGCCCAGGTAAGGTTATCCCCGGCCTGATCGAAGCGATCAAGTCGCCAAAATGCGCCGCTAGCTCAACGGATAGAGCATCTGACTACGGATCAGAAGGTTGGGGGTTCGAATCCCTCGCGGCGCACCATAGCGAAGAGCCGGATCTGCGGATCCGGCTCTTTTGTGTCTTCGAGGTCCCGTTCGGCGACCATTGTGGGTGATCGATCAGGCGCTGGCGTTGATGTGGCGGGCGAGGAGTTCGTCGAGGGGGTAGGGGCGTTCTTCGGGAAGGAGTGCGCGGGCTGCTTCGGTGTCGCCGGTATTGAGGTGGGTGGCGATTTGGTGGGCGAGGAGCGTGGCGTCTTCGATCTTGGTGATCCAGGTGGTCACGTAGTGGTCGACGGCTTCCGGGGCCAGGCCGATCTGGATGGAGCGGTGCTCGAGGCGGTTGAGGTGGAGGTCGCGTTCGGGGTCCCATTGGATGCGGACGGGGGCGTTCGCGAGGCGGGTCTGCCAGGTGTCGTGGATTTCGCCGGGGGCGGGGGTGCTGCCGCAGGCGTGGGTGAGGGCCCATTCGAAGCCGGCACGGGTGATGGAGAGGGCGAGGACGCGGGTCTGGCCGGGCTTGGCGGCCCAGCCTGAGCGGTACATCATCCAGAGGAATGAGGGCTTGACCCAGGTCATGCGGGCGCGTTTGAAGGGCGGGACGAAGGTCTGGGCTGCGAGCGCGGGTTCGGCGATGGCGGGGTCGTAGGCCTGGTAGACGGTGATCGTGTCGGCGTCGTAGCGGGCGCGGATCTGGCGGGGCGGGGTCATGCGGCGGATGCTGCCACGGAAGGGCATTGCGCGGCAAGGAGTTTTGGGCCAGGCGGCAACGTTCGGGGCGTGGGGGTTTGGACTGGTTCGGGTGTCGCACACTGTTGGGTGGTCCGGGTCCCGGATCGGGTTCGGATGGCTTCATACCCCCCACGAGGAGCAGCAGATGAGACGACGGAACCTATTGCGAGCGGTGGCGATCGGGGCGCCGTTGGCGGTGGCCGGGGCGGTCGGGGTCGGCGTTGCGGCGGCGGACACGGCGAACTTCAAGGTGATGGTGACCGAGCAGGTCCAGAACAAGGTCATGGTGTTCGACAAGAACGCGGCGTTCAGCGACGCCAACCGGTACAAGAGCTGGAGCCCCGGCACGGGCGGGTGGTCGAACCTGTCGGACTGCCGGATCCGGGACACGGCGCAGTTCGGGGCGATCGGGCTGGCGGCGGCGTCGGGAGGGAAGGTCGGGATCTGGAACATCACCGACGAGAAGGATCAGGAGCTCAATGATGTGCTGTGGAGCGCTACACCTGGTGGCAATCCGCATGCGTTGGAGCGGATTCCGAATGTCGGGGCTTTCGTCGCGGCTTCCTCCGACGGGTTCTTGACCGTGTACGGGCCGACGGCCGTTTCGGATCCTTCCACACTCGCCAAGGTGCAGACCGTTTCGCTCGCGGGCGCGCACGGGGTCGTGTGGGACCCGGACAACAGCCTGCTGTGGGCCTGCGGCAACAAGGTCGTGCAGGCGTACACGGTGTCGGGCACGTACCGGAACGTGCGCCTCAATGCGTCGAGCAAGAAGGTCGCGCTCTCGGGGCTCGGGCACGACCTGCAGCCGGACTTCTCGAACAAGGCGAAGCTGCTGGTGTCGGACTCGTACGGCGTCTACTCGATCGACAAGGGGACGCTTGCGAAGACCACCCTGCACACGACGACGCGCATCAAGGCGTACGTCAAGATGAGCACCGGCGAACACTTCTACGTGCGCGGCGACAACGCCGGCTCGCGCGACTGGGGTTCACCGACTGTCGTGTTCTCGCAGTCGGCCGACCGGACTCGGAGTGGTGCGGAGTTCTACAAGGCGCGGTACTACACCACTGCCTACAACTAGTGCTTCATAGTGAACGGCCCGTCTGCCGCAGTGCGCTGGACGGGGCCGTTCACTGTTCGGTGACGGTTACTTCGTCGCCCTTGGCGACGGTGCCTACGGCTCGGATTTCGGCGTAGAAGCCGAAGCAGGTGGCCCGGCCGAAGGCCGGGACGTCGATGCGATGGTGGGTGGCGAGGGTCTTGAGGAGGGCGCGGTCGGCGGGGGCGTCGCCGTGGGCGAGGGACGGGATGACGCAGCGCGGGGTCGGGATCGCGACTTCGAGGACGACGTCGGGACCGATCGAGATGCGTTGTCCCGGTATGGGGTCGGCGGGGAGGTCCAGGATGAGGTTGGGGCGGAAGCGGGCCGGGTCGACGTCGCTGCCGTGCTCGGCGCTGAGGCGTTCGAGGGCGCCGGTGGTGACGAGGTGGACGGCGCCGTAGTCGAAGAAGCGGCCGCCCTCGGCGTCGTGGCGGGCGGCGACGACGTCGTCTCCGCCGGGCTCCTTGTCGGCGGCCCAGTCGGGGATCATGCCGGGCTCGTCCGGCCACCAGTGGTGCCGTTTGAGCTGACTCGGTGGTCGGCGGGTGAGACTGACTCGGCGGCCCATCCAGGTTGTGATCGCCTCGTCGGCTTCCGCGGTGCCGGCAAGGGCCCGAGTTCCGCCAGGAGTCGTGATGGTGACCTCGCCTGCTTCGTAGGCGGCGCCCACGGCGAGGAGCCTTTCCCACAGGCGCGGCTGCTTGGCGCTGCCGATGGTGCCGTCGGCGTCGAGGCAGGTCCAGGTGCGGTCGCCGTCGAGGCCGTGCTTGCCGATGAAGGCTTCGTCGACGTGTTCGGCGGCGGCCGATTTGAGCGGGTGGCGGCGGATGCCCAGGACGCGGTTCACGCCCGCGATCCTATGCCGTCCCGTTCACACCCCCCTCGGGGATGAAGTAAAGGACCGGCGATTCGGCGATCGCCGCGGGGAGTTCGGCGGTCCAGGTGCTTTCGCCGCCGTATTCGATGAACTCGAGCGCGGGGCCCTCGCGGGAGACGTAGCCGTCGGCGTGGAGCGTCGTGCAGCCGTCGTCGGCGGGTCCGACGGCCTCGCCCGAGGCGAGGTCGACGACGCTCGTTCCCGACTCGGCGCGGATCGTGAAGCCGCCCTTGGCGGCGCCTTCGAGCTCGTAGCCGTCGACGACGCAGGCGTAGCGGCCGGCCGGGTCGACGTTGACGAGGCCGATGGTGGCCGGTTCGGCGCCTTCGAGGTCCGCGACCGGGATCGTCTCCAGCACTGCCCCGTTCGCGTCGACGCGGTAGAGCTCGTCGAGTTCGAGGTCGTGGTAGAGCGCCTGTGCGGAGCCGTCCTCGGCGGTGTACCAGCGCATCCGGCAGCCCGGAGTCTTGAGGTCCATAGTGGTCGGCAGGCGGCCGGCCTCCGGCGAGTACCACTCCGTCTCGCCCCAGGACTCGACCGGGAACGGGATGTCGTCGGTGTCCTGGTCGCTGCTGGCGCCCCATACGGATGCGCGGTGGGCGAGGATCGCGGAGCCGTCGGGGAGCCAGGCCGGGTCGAGGCAGGCATGGTCGACGGGGTATTCGACGGCGGTGGTGATCTCGCCGGTCGCCAAGTCCCCGAAGCGGAGTGACGCCTCCGGGCTCGCCCCGTCGACCCAGGCGGCGCGGCTGCCGGTCGGGTCGACGCTGAGGGACGAGCGCAGCACGGTGCCCACGTCGCCCTCGCCGTCCCAGACGCCGCTGAGGTCGAGCACGGCCTCGGGGTCGGCCTCGGCGGCCGGCTCCCAGCGGTAGAGCCGGTGGTCGTCGCCGAGGGCGTAGAACGCGCCCTCGGCACTGCCGTCGCTGGAGACGGTGTCGATGTCGCAGGCGGCGGCCGTGCCCGCCAGCGCGAGCACGGTGACGACGGCCAGGGGCTTCCTGCTGCGGTGCGGATCCAAGGCGGGCTCCTTAGGTCAGTCGCTTGCGGCGGTCCGGGTCATGGCGGCGTCGGCCCGGAATGCTCCGGCGTCGAGGTCGGCGATGCCGTGGCGGCCGATGAGGTTGAGCCAGACGCGGAAGTTGTCGCCTGATGCGCAGGGGTCGATGTCGCCGGTGCCGAGCTGCTCGCGGAGGACTTTGTAGGCGCGCCTGGTCTTGGGACCGAAGTCGCCGTCGACCGCCAGGTCCTTGACGCCCGCGAGATCCCTGGCGGCCCATTGGATGATGCTCGTGTCGGACTGGTATTCCCAGTTGGCGGCGACGGCCAGGCGGCCGCGGTCGGCGTGGATGTGGTTCCAGTGGGAGCCGTCGGGGTCGTGGTTGCAGTGGAGGACGGTCCCGAAGTGCTTGCGGCAGGTGGCGATCACGGCCAGGTAGCGGCGGCGGAAGGTGAGTCGCTTCGACTTGCCGTGGACGGCGGTGTCGACGAAATGCCCTGAGCCCCAGTCGAAGCGGGTGAAGTCGATGGCGGCGCCGTAGCGGTGGTAGCCGGGCTTGCAGACCTTCGCGCCGGCGAGGCCGGTCCACTGGTAGGACCAGGGGATGTCGGTGCGGGCGTAGTCGACGCCGAGGTTGTGGAGGTCCCGGATGACCAGGCCCGCTTTGGTGTGCGCCTCTTCGTGCATGGTGAAGGAGGTGACGTTCGGGTGGACGCCGAAGCCGTCGCGGTCGTAGTCGGTGCGGTAGCGGGTCTTGAGCTCGCGCTGGTGGATCCAGTCGCGGGTGATGTCGGGCAGGTCGCAGTTCGAGCGCGCGAATGCTTTGCTGCTGCTGGGAAAGGGCATCGGTCCTCCTGCTGGGGTCAGTTCGCGCCTCGGATGCGGATGGTCCGGCCGTCGGTCTCGAGCCAGGCGCCGGGCCGGCCCGGGACGGCCAGGACCTCGCCCCGGCACGCGCACGAAGGTGCGGCTTCGAGGAGCGATCCGGTCGGTGTGTACCGGGTTTCGGTGACGGTGCCGTGGTGGTCGGAGAAGACGCTGACGTGGTCGGCGGCCGCTACGGCGGCCATCGGGCGTCCGGCTTCGGCGGTCTCGGCGGCCCGGGTGGGCGCACTGCGGCCGGCGGCGGTGCGGATCGTCTGCGTCCCTTGGCCGTTGGCGGTGGCGATGAACAGGCCGGTGCCGTGGGCGGTGAGGACGGTGCCGTAGCCCTCGCCGAGGCCGTCGGCGAGCGTCCGGTCGGTCCAGGTGCGGCCGCCGTCGGCGGTGCGGGCGAGGTGGGCGCGGGTGATGACGGCCAGGTGCGGGTCGGGGCCGCCTTCGATGACGACGGCGAGGCCGCGGGGGCCGACCGGCGCGATGGCGGTGGCGATGCCTGAGCGGATCGTCTTCGGCACGGGCAGCGCGGCGTAGGCGGCTGTGTTGTCGCGGACGCGGACGAGTGCGGGCCGGGCCCGGTCGGGCGCGAGTTCGGCGGCGCCGGTGATCCAGAGGGTGTCGCCGAGCGCGGCCATCGAGTGCGGGTGGAAGTCGAGTGGGAGCGACAGTGGCAATGGCGGTCCGAGCTCGGCGGGCTCGGTGCCGTGGAGCAGCCGGAGGGCGTAGTCCTCTTCGGTCGCGGAATCGGCGGTGAGCACGAGGACTTCGCCGTCGCGGCCGGTCCAGCCCGCGGCGGCGGCGCGGATCTGCGTCAGGCCCGCGGCGCGGGCGGGAGCAGGGACGGCGAGGCCGGCGGTGCCGGCGGCGAGGAGGGCGGCCGCTCCGGTGAGGACGGAGCGGCGCGTGAGGCCCGGTGTTTCGGGAACGGCCATGTGAGCACTATGACCAACAGTGTCGGTTTATATCGGGAAACCGCGAAATTTCATTCCATAGTGCACTTGCGTGCCGAAGCCCGGTCGCGCTCCGGAGGAGCCGGTGGCGACGGCGGTGATGTGGACGGTCGCGAGGGAGCGCCGGCGAGTTCGCCCTCCGGCCGTAATCCGGTAGCGGCCGGGTGGGGGGCTGCGGCAGACTCGCAGACATGGTCTCTGAACTGCAGAACGTCGCGATCGACTGCGCGAACGCCTACGAGCTGGCGCAGTTCTGGAGCAAGGTGTTCGACCGTCCCCTGCACCCGGAGGACAAGCCCGGTGACGAGGAGACGGAAGTGATGCTGCCGGGCGGCCCGGCGATCTTCTTCAACCAGGTCTCGGAGCCCAAGACCGCCAAGAACCGACTGCACCTGTGCCTGCGTCCGAAGACCACGCGCGAGGAAGAGGTCGAGCGGCTGCTCGGGCTCGGCGCCGCTCTCGTCCACGATCGACGGAACGCCGACGGCACCGGATGGGCGGTGCTCGCGGACCCCGAGGGGAACGAGTTCTGCGTCCTCAGCAGTGCCGCCGAACGCGCGGCGGCGTCTTCTTGAGGCGCTCCGTCAGGAGTCGCTTTCGTGTGCACCGACATCGAGCCGGCCTACTCGGGTCCGGTCGGTTACCGCACCGTCGCGACCCGGAACGACAAGCTCGCCGTCCACTCCGAGGCCACGGTCCATCCTTCTGGACTGAATCCCTCATTCCTGAACGCGGCCTAGAGCCAGACGAGGACGGCGAGGCCGACGAGCGTGCCCGTCACCGCCAGCAGCGCCCCCATCGCCGTGAACCTGCCGATCGGGACGCGGAGCAGCTGGTTTTCGGGCACGCCGGGCCTGCGGCCGGAGACGAGGTCGAACCACAGCAGCGTGGCCATGGACGCCCACGGCAGGATCAGCGGGCCGACGTTCGCGCCGATGAGCACCGCGAGGAGCGCGTCCTCCCGGCCGGCCGGGATCACCGACTCGACGGCCGCGTACGCGGGCAGGTTGTTGACCAGGTTCGAGAGCCCGGCCGCGGTGAGCCCGGCCTGGAACATGCCCGCGTCGCCCTCGCCGCCCCCGGCGAGCGCGGCGACGAGCGTGTCACCGCCGTGGCGCATGACGGTGGGGACCAGCAGGAACAGTCCGGCGGTGAGCGCGATGAGCCGCCACGGGAGGAGTTCGGCGGTGAGGAGGTGGCGGCGGCGCACGAGGCAGTAGCCGATGAGCACGGCGGCCGCGGCGGTGGAGACGAGCTGGATCGGGACGTCGGCGACGACCGCGAGCACGAAGCCCGCGCACACCGCTGCCGCCGTCCAGAAGAGGCGCCGGTCCTCGATGTGCGGCCGCCCGGCCGGGACGAGGTAGCGGTCGCGTTCACGGTGGCGCCTGCGCCAGAACCCGATCCAGAGGCACGCGGCGGTGGCGGCGAGCACCGCGAGCTGCGGGGCCCACATGCGGGCGGCGAAGTCGAGCGGGCCGAGGCCGATGCGGTCGGCGGCGAGGAGGTTCGTCAGGTTCGAGACGGGCAGGAGCAGGCTCGCGGTGTTCGCGAGCCACACCGTGGTCATCGCGAGCGCGAGCGCCGGGGCGCGGGTGACGGCGGCGAGCGCGAGCATGACAGGGGTGAGCAGGACGATCGTGGTGTCGAGGTTGAGGAACGCGGTGGTGGCGGCGGCGAGGAGGACGCAGGCGGCGAAGAGGGCGGCGTGGCTGCCGCGCGCGAAGCGGGCGAGGCCGAGTGCGGCGATGTCGAAGAGCTGGGAGGCCTGGACGATCGCGACCATGGCCATGACGGTGCCGAGGAAGAGGATGAGCGGCGCGACGCGGGCGAGACTGTCGAGGGCGTCGCCGTTGGGGAGCGCTCCGGTAGCCCAGGAGACGAGCCCGGCGGCGAGGATGCCGAGGCTGACGAGGTCGAGGGGGTCAAGGGAGCCGAGGCGGAGGGCCTTCGCGCGGGCCGGGGCATTCGTCACTGAGGCAATGGTAGGGACGGACGCACCGGGTGGCCACGATAAGTGAGCAGGTCGTGGGTGTGGTGAGCGGACGGGTGACCGGAACGACACGGGAGCCGCGCCATTCGGGTGTGTCGGACGGGTCCTCGGTGAACCGGCAGACATCTCCGGGTCACTGTCACGGTGGCTTGCGGTTAGAGCAATCAGCGACGAAGAACTGAGAGAAGGACATGGGTCGGTTGGCGGGTCTCGGGCGGGGCGGGGCGGGGCGGGGCGGGGCGGGGCGGGGCGGGGACACGCCCGAGCGCGGGGCTGGACTCGACCATTTCTCTTGGCGCACAGTGGGTTCAGGCCGGAAACGTGAGGGACTTGTACACCTGCGGGTGATGACAGAGGATGCCTGCACAGGGGATACTTGAAATACGTACAGGGATAGGGAATTGGTACAGGTGTCGAGTAGGTGCAAGCAGACTACGACAAGCCTCTGGCCGATCCGGCAAACCAACCATTTCCGAGGCGACGACCCCGCGAGCTGGGGTTCCCTCCCCCGATCCGGGGGCGTCCGATCTCACCTCCGTGCTACCGGACCGCAGCTGTCCGCGCCCCGATGGGCCGTGATTGGGTGGACGGTTTCCCTGTTGGGATCACCCCAACCGGACGGAAGCGCCTCACACGGAGGCCGCTTCGACCAATAGCCAGACCCGCCAGCGTTCAAGGACGGGCACCAGACCAGGCATTAGAAGACCTGGCCCGGCCGTCCCTCGTCCACGTCTATGGCGACACCATCAGCATCGTGCCCGCAAGGCTGCCATGCCCCCATGCCCGCAGCGGACGCACCACCACTCAGCGAAGGGAGCAGACCCGAGCCCGAGATCCGAGACCACCGCTTTCCGCGCGTGTTCAAGGTGCCTGAGCGACTTCAACGGAAGCTCCGCGCCTGCGAGGACCAATCCCAGCTGATGCTCTGGCTCAGAGGTGCTGCCGTGACCGACGACGTCGAGCGACCGCTTCGCGGTGGCGCCACCGGTCTTTCAGGCCTCTTCGATGTCAACGAGTCGGAACACCACGCGGTCGCCCTTGAACAGCGACGAAGGGCTCGCACTCCAATCGATGGGCGGCCACCAGCGCGGATGTTGCCATGACTGGGTCAGCTCTCCCACTGCGGCACCGTCAACGACGATCGACCAGCGCCGCTTCCCTCCCGTGATCGCGGGGAGCGCCGGGCGGCCCAGCACCGCCACCACAACTTCCTCCAGGCTCCGGATTCCTTCGGTCCGAACCACCACGGTGATCGGGCATCCTCCTCGTCGGGGGCACGATCCAGGACTCGGAGATGCCCGGAGCCATGTCACCGCGCTTTGGCGGGAGGGGCCGCTCGGTGGCTCTGTCCTTGACCCACATCATCAGCGGAAGGATGCCATCCGAGCAGGTAGGCCAGGAGACCGCTCGCCATGCCGGCGGCTTCGACCATGCTCAACGATTGCAACAGGGCGAGCAGACCGCTCACCATGCATATGAGCAGGAAAACCTGGAGAGCGACAGGATGGCAAGGCACACGACTTACTGCCAGAACACCAGCGGCCCAATCCGGCGAATCGCGCGGCTCATGCGGAGGTTCCCTGTTCGATCCGCATGCGCAGGGTGTCGTCTGCGGGGAACGGCTCCTCTGGGTCGCCGATCCAGTCGACCGGCGGCCACCAGCGCGGGTGCTCCCAGGTCTGTGTCACCACGGCCACCGGGACGCATTCGATCATGATCGACCACTGTCGCTTCCCTCCCGAGATCGTGGGGAGCACCTGGCGGCGGAGCACCGCGGCGACGACCGCTCGAAGGCTCAGGGTGCGGTCTACTCGGACGGTCACCGTTATCGGGCGTCTCCTTCGCCCGGGGGCGCGACCGCCAAGACCGCCAACTCGGCGATGCCGTCGGAACTGTACTTCGGCGGCAGCGGCTCGGTGCTTTTGGCACGGGCCCACAACATGGCGGGAAAAACCAGGCAGAGGTGCCAGCAGATCAGGTACGCGGCGACCACTAGCGCAAGGATCAACTCAGTTGTGGGCATGAGGGATGCCCACAGCGTAGTGCCGCGGAGTGCGGAGCGTGGTTCAGCCGATACGGGCAGGGACCGCGTGACGCGGTCCCTGCCGGGAGTTCGATCAGGCTTTGGTGACGGTGAGTTTGTCGCCTTGGTCGCTCACGCCGACTTCGACGGTGTCGCCGTCGATGATCTTGCCTTCCAGGAGTTCCCGGGAGAGCGGGTCGCCGATGGAGGACTGGATGAGGCGGCGGAGGGGGCGGGCGCCGTAGACCGGGTCGAAGCCGCGGTCGGCGAGCCACGATTTCGCGGCGTCGTTGACGGCGAGCTTGAGGCGGCGGGTCTCCATGCGGTGCTCGAGGAAGCGCAACTGGACTTCGACGATCGCCTTCAGGTGGTCGTGCTCGAGCGCGTGGAAGATGACGATGTCGTCCAGGCGGTTGAGGAACTCCGGCTTGAAGTGGGTGCGGATCGCAGCCAGTACCTGGTCGCGCTTCGCGGTCTCCTCGAGCAGCGGGTCGACCAGGGCCGAGGAGCCGAGGTTCGAGGTCATGATGAGGATGACGTTGCGGAAGTCGACCGTGCGACCCTGGCCGTCCGTGAGGCGGCCGTCGTCCAGGACCTGCAGGAGCGTGTCGAAGACCCGCGGGTGCGCCTTCTCGACCTCATCGAGGAGGACCACCGAGTAGGGGCGGCGGCGCACCGGCTCGGTGAGCTGGCCGCCTTCCTCGTACCCGACGTAACCGGGCGGGGCGCCGATGAGGCGGGCCACCGAGTGCTGCTCGGTGTACTCGCCCATGTCAATGCGGATCATCGCGCGGTCGTCGTCGAACATGAACTCCGCCAGCGCTTTTGCGAGCTCGGTCTTGCCGACGCCGGTCGGCCCGGCGAAGATGAACGAGCCGGTGGGCCGGTTCGGGTCGGAGAGGCCGGCGCGGGCGCGGCGCAGGGCGTCGGAGACGACAGTGACCGCTTCGAGCTGGCCGACGACGCGTTCGCCCAGGACCTCCTCGGCGTGGAGGAGCTTGTGCGTCTCGGACTCCTGGAGGCGGCCAGCGGGGATGCCGGTCCAGGCGGAGACGACGTCGGCGATCTCGTCGGCGTCGATCTCCTCCTTGAGCATCGGCTGGTGCGCGGGGTCGGTGTCGGCGCTGGCGAGTTCGGCTTCGGCGTCGGCGAGCTGCTGCTCGATTTCGGGGATGCGGCCGTAGCGCAGCTGGGCGGCCTTCTCGAGGTCGTATTCGCGTTCGGCGCGTTCGGCCTGGGTCTTGAGGTCGTCGAGTTCTTCTTTGAGTTCGGAGACCTTGCCGATGCGGCCCTTCTCGGACTCCCACTGGCGAGAGAGTGCGGCGAGCTTCTCGCGTTCGTCGGCGAGTTCGCGCTGGAGGGACGCGAGGCGGTCGGCGGAGGCCGGGTCGTCCTTCTCGTTCTGGAGGGCGGTCTCCTCGATCTCGAGGCGGCGCACGGCGCGCTCGATGGTGTCGATCTCCTCAGGGCGCGAGTCGATCTCGATGCGCAGGCGGCTGGCGGCCTCGTCGACGAGATCGATGGCCTTGTCGGGGAGGCGGCGGTCCTGCAGGTAGCGGTCGGAGAGCTGCGCGGCGGCCACGAGAGCCGAGTCGGTGATGCGCACGCCGTGGTGGACCTCGTAGCGTTCCTTGAGGCCGCGGAGGATCGCGACGGTGTCCTCGACGGACGGCTCGCCGACGAAGACCTGCTGGAAGCGGCGCTCCAGGGCGGCGTCCTTCTCGATGTGCTCGCGGTACTCGTTGAGAGTGGTGGCGCCGATCATGTGGAGCTCGCCGCGGGCGAGGGCGGGCTTGAGCATGTTGCCCGCGTCGAGGGAGCCCTCGGACTTGCCGGCGCCGACCATGGTGTGGAGCTCGTCGATGAACGGGATGATCTCGCCGTCGGAGGATTTGATCTCCTCCATGACGGACTTGAAGCGCTCCTCGAACTGGCCGCGGTACTGCGCGCCGGCGATCATGCTGGCGAGGTCGAGGAGGATGACGCGGCGGTCGCGCAGCGACTCCGGCACGTCCCCGGCGACGATGCGCTGGGCGAGGCCTTCGACGATCGCGGTCTTGCCGACGCCGGGCTCGCCGATGAGGACCGGGTTGTTCTTAGTGCGGCGCGACAGGACCTGGATGACACGGCGGATCTCAGTGTCGCGGCCGATCACGGGGTCCACTTTGCCCGAACGGGCGGTCTCGGTGAGGTCGACGCCGTACTTCTCGAGGGCCTTGTAGCCCTGCTCGGGGTCGGCGGAGGAGATCTTGCGGTCGCCGCCGCGCAGGGTCGGGAAGGCGCTGATGAGCTTCTTGTCGGTGGCGCCCTGCGCGGTGAGGAAGGTGCCGACGTCGCCGCCCGCCTGGGCGAGGCCGGTGATGAGGTGCTCGGTGGAGACGTACTCGTCGCCGTAGTCGGTCGCGATCTTGTCCGCGGCGTTGATGGCGCGCAAGGACTCCCGGGCCATCGAGGGCTCGGAGACGGACGGCCCGGAGGCCGAGGGGAGCTCGTCGATGCGGCGCTCGGTCTCGGCGGAGACGGTGCCGGGGGTGACGCCGACGAGCTGGAGGAGCCCGGGCGCGGTGGAGCCGTCGACCGTCAGGAGCGCGTCGAGCAGGTGCCACGGTTCGACGGCGGGGTTCCCTCCGGCGGCCGCCGTGCGCGCGGCCTGGGAGATCACTTCTCGGCTCTTGGTGGTCAGACGGTTGACGTCCACGGTTCCCGTGCTCCTCTACGCTGTCGAACGAATGCTGTCCAAGGTGCGGGCCTCAAGCGCTCGACGGTCGGCGCACCCGGGCGCGGCTGCCGAAGCGACCCGAAGTTGAGTGTATCCGACTCAACTTCCGCGGACGGCTCGATCCGTTTCGCCCGTAGCGTAAAGCCCCGGGCCTACCGGCCCAGGGCGTATAGCGGACGTGGCGCCCGCGAACCGCTCGCAAAGCGCGCCGAAGCTACGGCGAAGGCCCCGAGCCGTTCGGTTCGGGGCCTTCGCGGTGCTTGCGGGCGTTACTTCTTGGCGGCGCTGAGGCCGAAGATCGACTTGATCTTGTCGAGGAGGGACGGCTTGGCGGACTTCTCGCCGCCCTTCGCGTCGGTCTCGATGGCGGGCGCCTCCGCCTGGGACGGGACGGTCTTCTCGGGATCGGCCGGGACGTCCTCGGGCTCGTCGATCGCCTCGGCGACCGGCTCGGGCTTCTCGTCAGCCTTCGGCTCGGCGGCCTCGGGCTCCGCAGCGGCCTCGGGCTCGGGGTCGGCGATCGGGTCGGGCTCTTCGACCGGCTCCTCGGACGCGGTCTCCGGCTCGGGGTGGCTCGGCTCGTCGGCCGGCTCGTCCGCGCGCTCGGGCTCGGGGTGGGCCGGCTCGTCGGCGGGCTCGGGCTCCGGTTCGGGCTCGGTGTCCACCACGGCGACGGGCGTCTCGGCGGGCGCGGCTTCGAGCTCGGCCTCGACGACCTCGTCGACCTCGTCCTCGGCGCCCGCGACCAGCAGCGCCTTGAACTCGTCGACCGAGAGGACCGGGACGCCGGCCTCTTCGGCCTTCTTCACGCGGGCTTCGGTGGGCTTGACGGTGTCGTCGACGACCAGGTGGGTCACGGTCTTGGTGAACTGTTTGGCGAGGGCGACGTCGGCGTCGGACTCGGCGATGAGTCGGGCAGTTTCGGCGTCGGGGCCGGTACCCAAGACGATGATCCTGATCTTGTCTCCCGTCTTCGTCGGCACGGGGACCTCCCTTATTCGATGGTTAGCGGCTGCAGGGGCACACGCGGGCTACGCGCCAAGCTTTTGCTCAAGAGCGTACCGGGTCGCAAGGGAGGTCTGGGCCAGCGGAGAGGACTTATTCCCGTTCGATCCCACTCCTTTGTTGCAGGACGGTTTCGATGCCCTTCACGCGGTCGGAGAGCAAGGTGATGGCGCCGACCGCTCTCGACATAGGATCGTCGCTCGCGCCGCCGAGGGTCTGCTCGCGGCGGTACGCCTCCTTCACCGCCTCCCAGCGGGCGGCCCGCTCGGGGGTGAGGCGGCCGCGGAGGTCGGCGAGTTTGAGGAGGTTCGCCTCCGCGCCGGAGGCGAGGGTCTGGGCCTCGCCCGCGTAGTGGTCGTCGATGACCGCTTCGAGCTCGTCGTCGTTCATGACCGGGACGACGCGCTCGGCGAGCCGGTTCATGTTGCGGTAGGAGCCCTGGAGGAGGAACGGCGGCTCGGTGCGCGCGCTGTCGTCCATCGCGGCGGAGGCGATGTAAGCGAGGTTGTTGGCGAGCACGGTCTTCTGGATGCGCACGAGTTTGCGCAGCACCGACAGGACCTGGTCGAGCTCGCCTGCGCTGTACGGGTGGCGCAGCGCCTCGGGCGCGGCGGTCGGGTCGCCGGAGGCGAGGCGGATGAGGACGGCGGTGTCGGCGCGCTCGCGTCCGGCGAGGGGCGCGGTGACCTTGTTGGAGGTGAGCGCGTTCTCGATGTAGGACTGGGCGAAGACCTGGTCGCGGCCGGAGAGGACGTCGCCGAGGTTCCACACGTCGGCGCGGTTGGCGAGCATGTCCGGGATGCGGAACTTCTGGCCGGCCTCGGTGTACGGGTTGCCGGCCATGCACACCGCGAACCGCTTGCCGCGCAGGTCGTAGGTGCGGGTGCGGCCGTTCCAGACGCCCTCCATCTTGCGCTGCGCGTCGCACAGCGAGATGAACTTCTGCAGCAGCTCGGGGTTGGTGTGCTGGATGTCGTCGAGGTAGAGCAGCACGTTGTTGCCGCATTCGAGCGCGAAGTTGATCTTCTCGACCTCGGCGCGGGCGGTCGCGTTCGGCGCGTCCTCCGGGTCGACCGAGACGGTCTCGTGCCCGAGCGCGGGGCCGTTGACCTTGACCAGGAGCATGCCGAGCCGGTCGGCGACGTACTCCATGAGGGTGGTCTTGCCGTAGCCGGGCGGGGAGATGAGCATGAGCATGCCCGACTGGTCGGTGCGGCGGCCCTCGCCCGAGCCGGCGCCGATCTGCTTGGCGAGGTTCGAGCCGATGAGCGGCAGGTACACGTCGTCGATGAGCTGGTTGCGCACGAACCCGGCCATGGTCTTGGGCTTGAACTCCTCGACGCGCAGCGCGCGGCGGTGCCCTTCGATGAGTTCGCCGCGGCGGCGCTGGTAGGCGCGGTAGCCGGGCAGCACGGTGCGGCGGAAGCGGCCGGTGCGGGCCAGGAACTCGTCCAGGCGCAGCGGGAGCACGCGGGACTCGACGCGCGGGTGGGTGCCGAGCAGGCCGGTGACCTGGCTGGAGAGCTCGGCGGTGACGTCGTATCCGTCCACTTCGGCCAGGATGACCGCGAGCGCTTCGGGCAGGTCCGCCTCGTCGAAGCCCTCGGGTTCGGCTTGGCGCAGAAAGGACTCGAGCCAGACGGCCGCGAGCTCCCATTTGGAGGTCATGTCGCTCTCGAGGGCGCGCAGGTCGGATTCGAAGTCCGCCTTGGCGCCCGGGCCGACCTGGCGTTCGAACGCGGCGAGCAGCGAGCGCGCCCGCTGCGAGACGGCGAAGCCGCCGCTGGGGTCGGCCAGCTCCTCCGCGAGGTACTCCCCCGCGAGGTCGGGGTCGACCTCGAGCGGCAGCAGCGTGCTGTTGAGGTAGTGGTTGACGGCCTCGCCGAGGTCGGCGGCGAGGTCGGCGAGGGCGTCGGCGCGGCCGAACACGGCGCGGGCGCGCGCGAGCGACCGGGCCTGGGTGCGGATCGCGATCCGCTCCTCCTTCGGGATGCCGTGGCCCCAGTACAGCTGGGCGGCGGCGCGCTCGGCGGAGCGGTAGCGGAGCAGGCCCGAGGCGGCGTAGAGGCGCAGCACTTCGGCGAGGATCGCGGCGGCGTCGGCGTCGTGGACACCGCGCTCGTACCCTTCGTCGTAGCGTTCGGCCGCGGCGGCGGCGGTGAACGCCGGGAGGTCCTCGGCGAGGAGCTTCGCGGGGCCGTGCTCGGCGAGGAGGGCCGCGGCCAGGTGCTCGGCCCGGTAGACCTCGTTGCTCTCGGAGGGCAGGAACTGGTGCCAGTATGGCTTCGTGTCGGCGAAGCCGGGGTCGTCGACGACATGGCGGTAGTCGGTGCCGGTGAGCGAGAACGCGAGCGCGCCGCCGGAGGGCACGAGGGTGAGGTCGAGCGGCTGGGTGTTGACGGGGATGCGGTGCTCGCCGAACTTGACGGCGTCGCCGTCGAAGAGGTCGAGCCGGTCGCTGAGCGCGCGGCCGGCCTCGGCGCGGGCGGCGGCGATGCGGCCCTCGATCTCCTCGGCGCGCACGGTGTCGTCGAGGCCGCGCAGCTCGGCGATGACCTTGCGGAGGCGCTCCACCATCGGGTCCGTGGCGAAGTAGGTGTTCACTTCATCCAGAGAGGACAGTGTGGCGGTTCGTCGGGCCACGGCCTCGAGGATGCGGTCGGCCGACTGCGCGAGCTGCTCGGCGCGGCGCGCGGCCTCGTCGAGGAGGTGCTGCTTGCGGGAGGAGAACGCCTCGTAGACGTCGGTCCGCTTGTCCCCCAGCTGGGTCAGGAACTCGTCGAAGTCCGCGAAGCGGGTCTCGAGGTTCTCGACGGTGAGCAGGAGGCGGCCCAGCTGCTCGTCGCAGGCCGCGGGCGTGTCGGCGGCGGCGATGGCGGCCGTGACGGACTGGCCGAGGAGCGCGAACTCGGCCGCGAACTCGGCTTTGCCCTCGCCCACGGCGAGTTCGCGGCGGCGCGCGGCGAGGGTGGCGCGGGCGCGGTTGACGGCGGCGAGCACCTCGGAGACGCGGCCGAGGATCGCGGTGCGCACCACGGCGTCGCCGATCTCGAGGGTCGCGACGACCTCGGTGAGGGTCTCGAGGCCGCGCTGCCGGTCGTCGAGGTCGGCCAGGAGCGGGTCGGACTCGGCGACGGAGGCGATGGCCTCGGCTTTGCGCTCGAGGTCGGCGACCTGCTCGAAGTAGGCGGTGAACGCGTCGTCTCGCTCTAGGAACGAGACGGCGCGTCTACCAGTGGCGTCGAGCGTCTCGGTGACCTCGGCGGCGAGCGCGTCGAGCCCCGCGAGGTCGATGTAGCGGGTCTCGCGGAGGGTGACGAGGTGGCCGCCGGCGCCGCGCAGCTCGGCGAGGAGCGCGACCCAGTCCTCGGCGGACTTGGGGGCCTCGCCGCGGGCGCGGCGCAGGAGCTTGACGGTGCCGGTCTGGGCCTCCTCCAATGCCTTCCGGGCCTCGGCGGTGAGCTCGGCGACGGTGGCGTACTCGTCGAGGACGGCCTCGGCGGTGTCGCGGACCTTGGCGAGGCTCTCGTCGAGGCCGTGGAGGCCTTCGTCGCCGAGCCACGGGTAGTCGTCGAGGCAGCGGGTGGCGGCGGCGATGAGCGCTTCGAAGACCGCCTGCGCCGGCTCCATCTCGCGGACCATGCGGGCGACCGAGAGCGCGTCGGAGACGGCGCGCACGGCCTCGGCGTTGCCGATGCGGTGCACCGGGGTGTCGCCGGTTTCGGTCGCGGCGGCGTAGGCCTCGCTGCAGAAGGGGGTCGACCAGATCTGCATCGGGTGGACGCGGGTGGCCTCCTCGCCGGTGAAGCGGAAGGCCGCGAGGGTGCCGTCGTCGAAGACCGCGTAGCCGTGGACGCTCATCGGCGCGGCCACTTCCTTGCGGATGACGTTGTAGGGCAACAGGAGTGAGCGGCCCTCGGCCTCGTGGTAGAAGACGTAGAGGACGTCTTCGCCGTTGGGCGAGCGGATCACGCGCTTGAAGCGGAGGTCGGCGACGTCGTGGTCGAAGGTCTTGAGCTTGCCTTCGTTGAGGTAGTAGCCGCCGGGGAAGATGAGGCCGTGGTCCTCGGGGAGGCGGCGGCAGGCCTGGCCGATCGCGTCGGCGCGGACGATGGTGCCGGTGCGGGAGTTGAAGATCAGGTACCGGGTGACGGTCTCCTTGTAGGGGAGGATCTTCAGCAGGATGAGTGGGCCGATGCGGGCGTAGGCGATGTCGGCGTCGGCGAGGGACTGCAGTGGCTCGGCGACGGGCTCGGTGTAGACGCCCTCGCCGGAGTCCGTGTTGTCCTCGATCTTGACGGTGAGGTCGCCGTTGATGCACTCGACGAAGATCTCGTCTTCGATGGAGACGTGGGGGTGGCGGCCGGTGACGTGGTGCTCGCGGCCGGTCGGGGTCCACTCGAAGTCGTAGGGCTCGGGCCAGACGGCGTCCGCCTCGCCTCGGGCGTCCATATAGGCCGGTTCCTTGCCGGCGGCGAGCTGCCAGCGCATGACGCGCTGGTCGGTGAGCTGCTCACCGATCTTGAAGACGGCGAGGAGGCGGCCGTCGACCTCGCGGACCTGGAGGAGCTCGGTGGACCGGTAGTACCGGTACATCTCGGTGAAGTCGGCGGTGAACTTAGGCTGGTCGAGGAGGTGCCCGGGTTCGGTGACCTCGGTGAACGCGAACTCGGCGCCGTCGCGTCGGAAGTCGTGGAGGGCGAAGACGTCGCCGACGCCGGTCTGGGACTTGAGTCCCATATGGACGTTGTAGCCGAAGAGGAGCCGGTCGCCGACGCGGGCGATGTCGCGGGGCACGCAGTTGTTCGCGGTGCGGATGCGGGTGGTGCCCAGGAGGGTGAGGCCGGTGGCGCCGAAGGCGTCGGTGCGGGCGGTGTTGAGCGCCTCGGCGCGACCCGCGAGCTCGTCGGCGAAGTCGGCGAGGCGGGTGGAGAGGACCTCGTAGGTGCCGGCATCGAGAGCGGCGCCTTGGGCGCCTTCAGCAGCGGTTCCGGTAGCGGTCTCTTCGGCCATGGGTTCCTCTGGTGATGTTCGGTTGCGGGCCTGGGCTCAGGGCGGGAGGCGGACTGGGCGGGCGCGGGCCTGCGGCCCGCTGGCGATCGCTCGCGGGTCGTCGGGCGCGGGCCTGCAGGCCCGCGCCCGTTGCGTCTACTTCGCGATCTCTAGGGCGGGCTTCTCGGCGACGCCGAGTTCCCTGGCCTTGCCGAGGAGGCCCGAGAGGACGTCGTGGTCGCCGCCGCCCTGCATGAGCTTGACGAGGGCGGCCGAGACGGTCAGGTTCTTGACGTCCTCGCTGCCGACGCCCGACAAGACGCCCTTGAGGTCCTCGGCGAACGACGTCGAACCGTTCGACCACGACGCCGCGACGCTCTGCGCCACATCGGAGTGCGCCACGAAACCGTCGACGGCCTTGCCGTAGCCGATCGCGCCGACGACCCGGTCGAAGAACTGGGTGTCGCCGCCGACCAGCGAGATGTCGGCGTTGCTGAGCCCGGCAGAGATGACCCCGGCCTGCTGCTCGGCGATCGAGCGGCGCGCCTCGATCTCCATGCCGCGCAGCTCCTTCTCCATCTCCAGGCGCAGGCGGTACTCCTCGTGCCCACGGCTCGCGTCGGACAGCGCGTCCATCGCGACGGCCTTCTCGGTCAGACCCGCGGACTCGGCGAGCAGCTTCTCGCGCAGGGCGTTCGCCTCGGCGGCGCCCTTCGCGGCCTGGGCCTCGGCTTCCGCCTGGCCCTTCGCGGCCGTGGCGGTCGCCTCGGCCTTGCCGATCGCGGCGTACGCCTCGGCTTCGGCGAGACCCTTGGCCTCGGCGGCCTTCGCCTCGGCGAGACCGCCCTTCTCGATCGCGTCCGCCTCGGCCTCGCGGACCTGGACGGCGGCCAGACCCGGGGCGGCCGCCATGGCCTGGTCCCCTTCGGCCTGGCGGATCTTCGCGCGCGCTTCGAGCTCCGCGGCCTGCTGCGCCGCCTCGGCCTCGGTGAGGCGCCGGCGGGCGAGGTGCTTAGCGGCGACCTCGGCGGCCTCGGCCGCCTTGATGTCCTTGACCAGGTTCTCCTGGGCCTCGGCCTCGGCGAGAATGATGACCTTCTGACGCTCGCGCTCGGCCTCTTCGGTGGCGCGCAGGCGCTTGATGCCCTCTTCCTGCTCGGCGACGGTCTTCTCGACGGCGATGCGCTCGCGGATGACGTCGGCGATGTCGCGCTTCTGCGCCTCGAGCTCCTTGTTCGCGGCGATGCGGGCGAGCTCTTCCTCGCGCTCGCGGGCCACGACCTCGAGGATGCGGTCCTTCTCGATCCGCTCGGTCTCGACGGCGATCACGCGCTCGCGGTTCTTCTCGGCGACGGCGATCTCGCGCAGGCGGTTCTCGTGCTGGATGCCGGTGGCCTCTTCGGTCTTGATGCGCGCGGTCTCGCTCTTGAGGCGCTCCTCGGCCTGGACCTTCTGGGTCTCGGCGGCCTCGCGGGCGCGCAGGGTGTCGATCTCGCGCTGCTGGCGGATCTCGGCCTCGGTCTGGCGGCGCTCGAGTTCGAGCACGGCCTCGCGGGCCTCGACGTCCTGGCGCTTGATCTCCTTCTCCTCGGTGCGGCGGTGCTCGTTGGTGGTCACCGCTTCGATCGCGGTGAGCTGGGTGATCTTGCGGATGCCCTGCGCGTCGAGGATGTTCTTGGGGTCGAGCTGGTCCATCGGGGTCTGCTCGAGGTAGTCGATCGCGGCGTCCTCAAGGGAGTACCCGTTGAGGTCGGTGCCGATGACGTTGAGGATGCGGTCGCGGAACTCGTCGCGGTTCGTGTACAGGTCGGTGAAGTCGAGCTGCTTGCCGACGGTCTTGAGCGCCTCGGCGAACTTGGCGTTGAACAGCTCCTGCAGCGTCTCCTGGTCGGAGGCGCGCTTGGTGCCGATCGCGCCGGCGACGTTGAGCACGTCCTCGACGGTGGCGTTGACGCGCACGAAGAACGTGATCGAGATGTCGGCGCGGATGTTGTCCTGGCAGATCAGGCCGTCCTTGCCCGCGCGGTTGATCTCGATGGTCTTGACCGAGATGTCCATGTACTCGGCGCGGTGGATGATCGGCAGGACGAGCGCCGAGGTGAAGGAGACCTTGCGGGTCCGCAGCTTCGTCACGACCAGGGCCTGGCCCGGCGCGACCTTCCGGTAGAGCCGGATGATCATGAGCAGCAGGCCGATGAAGACGACCGCGACGACCACGAACGTGATCAGCGTCGCCGAGTTGGTGGCGTCCATGCAGTGGTTCCTAACGAGACTTCGGGGGAACGGGGACTTGCGGGCGGGGCGCTCCTCGGCGCCTCCGCGGGCGGGCGTGACCACACCCTAACCAAGACTCGCCAGGCCGTGGGTACGCGAGGGTCCGGGAGGCACGAAACCGGGAGAGCGCAAACCGGGCGCAACGTGGCGATTCAGTGCGGTCCACTGTGACGCGGGGGTGAGATCGGGACCGGGAGGGCGGACCGGGCGGTACTGCGGCTCGGTCGCGTTCAGGCCTCGAGGACGACGTCCGGCGGGAGCGCCACCGGCACGACCAGGAACACCTTCTCGACCTCGTCGTAGTCGAACACCACGACCTTCGAGTGGCGCGCGAACAGCTCCTCGTCGATGCCGTCGGGCTCATGCGGGGAGCGGCGCACGTTGATGAGCAGGACGCTGCCTTCGTCGTCGGTGATCTCGGCCTGCCCCGCGTCGAGGGTGACGGTGCCGGTGCGCACCACGCACACCTTCCCGACGAGGTCGGCGTGCGCGGTCGCGGGCGCGTCCTCGAACAGCCGCCCGAGCGGGCGGGTGAGCAGCTTCGCGCCGAGCATCCCCACCCCGATCCCGGCCACGAGCACGGCCGTGCCCGTGAGCGCCGGCGGGACGAACATGTTCGCGCTTCTCACCCAGGAGGTGCCGAGCACGGTCACGATCCAGCCCAACGTGATCCACAGCGAGAGCACCACCGTGAACGGCACCGCGCCGAAACCGAACGCCGACCAGAAACCGCCCCCGGCATCGAGCTCGGCGTCGCCGCCGACGTCCACGATGTCGACGTCGAGCGCACCGACGATCACGATGAGCCAGTAAAGGACCACGACCACAAGGCCGAAGGAGAAGACGACCGGTGGGAAGGATAGGGCGATATCCAGGAACTCACTCATGGGGCACGGGTCCTTCTCGGCGTGACCGAAGACCGCCCGCGGGCAGCGGATGCGGGCGTCTGCGGTGCTGTAGGCGTTCGGCCGCGCTCTCCGGGTCAGCGAGATCGGGCCTCCTTCTAGGGTAATGCACGCGCCCCCTCCGGGGAAGGTTGCGCAAAGCGGACGATCCGACCGCCGCCGGGGCGACACTCGCGGCACCGCATCGCGATATGGTGTGACCTGTCGAATATCTCGCGCAAGGAGGTCCGGTGCCCGGTTTCCCGACCGCGCTGGCGAACGCGGCCGCGGGCTGCGACGCCGCCGCCGCCCGCCTCGCCCAGGTGGCGCAGCGCCTCGGCGACGCCGCCTTCCAGACCCCTGTGGACCCCGAACTGCTCGCGGCCGAGCGCCAGATCGCCGACGCGGCCACCGCCTCCGCGCAGCAGCTTCGCGCCGATCCCGGCCTGCTCCACGCCGGGCGCGTGATCCTCCACGAGGGACGAAGCATCCCGCTCATCGTGCCGTTCGGCGAACGCGGCCACCTCGCGACCTCGGTCGACGCCCGCGTCGAGGGCGTCGCGAACCTGGTGCGGACCGCGATCCTCCACGCCGTCTCGACCCGCGAACCCGGCGGGCTGCGAGTGGTCGGCATCGACACGGCGACGCTCGGAGCGTCGTTCGCGCCGCTGCGCCCGCTCGCCGACGCGGGCGTGATCGAAGCGGTCGCCACCGACACGCGCGCCGCCGCCGACGCCGTCGCCACGGCCGAATCGCAAGTGGCCGAGCACATCGCGGGCCGCCGCACCGACCGGATGCTGCTCGTGGTCGCCTCGCTGAGCGAAGCGCCGAGGACCCTGGTGGAGCGCATCGACGCGCTCGCCCGGTCGGGGCTCGCGCACGGCGTCACCGTCCTCGGCTGCGGCCTGCCCGACCTGCCGCAGGCCGCGGTCATGCGCGCCGTCGACGGGCGCGTGACGATCACGAACCCGCCCGCGGCGCCGTTCGGGCGCGGCGAGGGCCTGGCCGCGCCGGTCGACTGGCCCGAGACCCCCGACCCGTCGTTCGTGGCCGGCGAGGCGCAGCGGCTCGCCGAGCGCGCCAAGGCCGCCGCGACCCTCACCTTCGCCGACCTCATTCCGGCCCGGCCGGAATCGGGCGACCCTGCCAAGGGCCTGGAAGTCCTCATCGGACGCGACGCGGCCGGGGAGGTGCGGCTGCGGTTCGACGACGCGACCCCGCACTGGCTCGTGGGCGGGCGCACCGGCGGCGGCAAGACCGTGTTCCTCCTCGATGTCCTGTACGGGCTCGCCTCCCGTTACGCCCCTTCGGATCTGGCGCTGTTCCTGCTCGACTTCAAGGAAGGCGTCTCGTTCACCGAGTTCATCCCGACCGAGCGGGACCGGACCTTCATCCCGCACGCGCGCGCCGTCGGCGTCGAGTCCGATCGCGAATACGGGCTCGCCGTGCTGTCCACATTGAGCGAGGAGATGACGCGCCGCTCGACGGTGATGAAGCGGTACGGGGTCGCGTCCTTCGCGGGCCTGCGCGCCCACGAGGCGTACCCGCGCATCGTGTGCGTCGCCGACGAGTTCCAGGTGCTCCTCGCCGGCAACGACCGGGTCGCCTCCGAAGCCGTTGCGCTGCTGGAGAACCTGGCCCGCAAGGGCCGCTCCTACGGCGTGCACCTCGTGCTCGCGTCCCAGACGATCTCAGGCATCGAGGCGCTGTGGGCGAAGAAGGACTCGATCTTCGGGCAGTTCCCGATGCGCATCGCCCTGCCCGGCGCGCGCACGGTCCTCGAAGCGAACAACGATGCGGCCGCGCGGATCTCGCTCGGGCAGGTCGTGGTCAACACCGAGGGCGGCACGGCCGGGGCCGACCGGGTCGCGCGCTTCCCCGACACCGACGCGCACGTGATGCAGCGCCTCCGCGAGCAGCTCGGCGAAGCGCACGCGGGCGTCGGCGCGCCGCGCGTGTTCTACGGCTACCGTCCCGTCCACCTCAGCGAGACACTTCCGGGGGAACGGAAGCCGGGCCGCGCACTGCTCGGGCGCGAAGTGTCGCTGCGCCTCGACGCCGCCGGAGTCGACCTCGACCGGCGCCCCGGCCGGCACCTGGCGGTGCTCGGCTCCGACCCGGTCGGCGGCGAAGCCCTCGAAGCCGCCGTGGAGTCCTTGGCGGGCAATGGGAACCGCGTGCTCGCCATCGACTTCACCGGCAGCGCCGACCTGCGGGCCGCGGCCGACCGGATCGCGCCCGACGCGTTCGCCGCGACGCTCGCCGAGATCCCCGACGGGACCGTGCTCGCGGCGTGGGGGCTCGACGCGGCGGGCCTCGACATGAAGGGGCAGCAGGCGCTGAGAGCGCTGCTGCGCACCGGCCCGGCGCGGGACGTGCACCTGCTCGGCTGGTGGCGCAACTTCCGGCGGTTCACCGACGACATCGGCGGCACGGCCGGACGCGAGGACGTGGCGTGCGCGCTCGTCCTCAACCTGCCCGGCGGAGAGATCATGGGCCACTTCGGCACCCAGTTCCAGCACTGGAGCCCGCGGGCCGGGCGGGCGCTGCTCGTCGACCGGCACGCCGACACCGGCGCCGGGCGGCTCGTGGTGCCGTTCTCGCGCACCGAGGACCACGACGCGGTGCCCGGGCCGCAGCGCAGCGGCGGCAGCGCCCCGATCGAGAGGACCCGCCCGTGAGCGCCTTCGACGACTACCTCGCGCAGCTGCGCCGCCTCGACGAGGCCCGCCGCACCGCGGACGAGTCAGCGGCCCGCACCGCCACGGCGGCCGAGTCGCTCGGGCAGCGCACGAGCCGCCTCGCCGAGCAGGCCGCCGCGCAGCGCGCGGCCGTGGACGAGCTCGCCCGCGCGGCCCGCGTCGCGCCGCCGCAGCGGGTGCCCGCGCCGCCGCTGAGCGGGGACCCGGCGGCCGACCTCGACACGGCCGAGGCGGACCTGCGGGTGGCGGCCACGGAGCTGGAGGAGGCGCGGTACCTCGCGCACCGCGCGCCGCTGCTGCCGCGGTGGCGCGCGGACGAGCGGAACGGGCTGATCTACGGGCTGTTCGCGCTGGTGTGCGTGGTCGTGCAGCTGTTCGTGCTGCGGGAGGTGCGCGCCGAGGGCGGCCCTTTGAACGTGGCGCTCCTGGCGGCGGTCCTCATCGCGTGCCCGCTGGCCGCGTTCCTGTTGGGCTGGGCAACGATCGGCGTCGCGGCCCGCCCGAAGATCGGCGACGAGGAGAAGCGCCTCGAACGCAACTACCGCCTGGGCCTGCTCATCTGCGGCTCGACGCTGATCGTGGCCTGCCTGGGCTTCTTCAGCTAACCGACGATACGGCCCTGAACTGGGCTAATGCCCTGCACTCGGTGAAATGTCGGACCCGTGGGAGAGTCGTGTCATTTCTTCGGTAGGTCGGAGGTGGATGCGGGTGGGGAGGGGCATGCCCTATAGCCCGCCCGCGGCGGCGGGCCGCAGGCCCGCCGGCCGCCCGCGGTCGGCTCCGCCGTCCCCGGCCACGAGGGTCGAGCGTCGCTCAAACGCGGACGACCATCTTGCCGGTGTTCTTGCCGCGCATCATGTCGAGGAACGCGTCGACCGCGTGCTCCACACCGTCCACGATGGTCTCGTCGTAGGCGATGGCGCCCTGGCCGAACCATTCGGTCATGCGCGCGCCGAACTCCTCGCGCAGGTGCAGGTAGCCGCCGAGCGTGAAGCCCTTGATGGTGAGGCTCTGCTGGACGATCCTGCTGAGGTTGTCCGGGCCGGGGGTCTTCTCGGTGCTGTTGTACACCGAGATCGCGCCGCACACGGCGATGCGCCCCTCGCGGTTCATCACGTCGAGCGCGGCTTCGAGGTGGTCGCCGCCGACGTTGTCGAAGAAGACGTCCACGCCTTCAGGCGCGAGCGCCGCGAGCTGCTCGCGAACGGGCGCGTCCTTGTAGTTGAACGCGGCGTCGTAGCCGTACTTCTCAGTGAGCAGCCGCACCTTCTCCGGGCTTCCGGCGGAGCCGATGACGCGGCCCGCGCCGAGGAGCTTCGCAATCTGCCCGACCGCGGTGCCGACGGCGCCCGCAGCGCCGGAGACGAAGACGGTGTCGCCGGGATTGAGGCCGGCGATGGCGGTGAGTCCGACATAAGCGGTCATGCCGGTCATGCCGAGGATGCCGAGGTGCAGCGAGAGGGGCACGCCGGGGATCTCGGGCACGACGGTGAAGCCGGCGGCCTCCTCCTGGACGAGGTCGCGCCAGCCGTACTGGTGGAGCACGACGGCCCCGACCGGGAACCCGTCGGCGGCCGATGCGACCACGCGGCCGATCGCGCCGCCGGTCATGGTCTTGCCGAGTTCGAACGGCGGGATGTAGCTTTCGGCGTCGTTCATGCGCCCGCGCATGTACGGGTCGACCGAGAGGAACGTGTTCGCGACCCGGATCTGCCCCGGCGCGAGCTCGCCGTAGGCGACCTTCTCGGTGCGGAAGTCCTCGTCGACGGGCCAGCCCTGGGGGCGGCGGACGAGCTGGATCTGGGTGCTGACGGCCTCGGTCATGGTGATGTCTCCTGCCAGTTTTGTAATAACCGTTCCACAAACATATACTGGAACGACCGTTCCGCAAAGCCGTTCGGAGCGCATCGCAGAGAGAGGTTCGCCATGGGTCGCACGCAGACGTTCGACACCGCCGAGGTCGTGCGGTCCGCCCGCGCCGTCTTCTGGCGCCACGGCTACGAGGCCGCCTCCGTGCCCGCGCTCGAAGCCGCCACCGGCCTGCGCCGATCCAGCATCTACCACGCCTTCGGCAGCAAACGCGGCCTCTTCGACGCCGCCGTCGAGTCGTACCTCGACGAGATCGTGCGCCCCCGCCTCGCCCCGCTCGCCGGCGTTCCGGCACCCGACGCCATCCTCGACTACCTGTACGGGCTGCGCGAGGCCCTGGAACGCGCCGGGTCGGTCATCGCCGCCAACGGCTGCCTCCTCATCAACGCCGCCGGCGCCGCGATCGCCGACGACGCGGCCGTGCGCGAGACCATCACCGCCTACCGCGCCGAACTCGGCGCGGCCATCGGCAACGGCATCCGCGCCCACTGCCCCGACATCGAGGACGCGCAGCGGCTCACCGACACCGTCACCGCCCTCGTCGTCGCCGCCTACGCCCTCGCCCGGGCCGACACCCCCAGCGCCGTCCACAGCCTCGACGCCGCGATGGACCTCATCGAACGCGCTTAGGCCTTGCGGCGCTTGAACAGGTAGACGAGACCGACCGCCGGGAGCACCAGCGGCACGTACCCGTACCCCGACCCGAAATGCGACCACACCGACGGCTCCGGGAACCACCCCGGAACCGCGAAGCTCAACGCCCCCACCGCGAGCACCCCGGCCATCTCCACGCCCACCGCCAGCAGCGCCAGCGCGCCCGCGCCGCGGATGATCGCGATCGCCGCCACGAGGTAGATGAGCGCCGCGATCGCGCTCAGCGTGAAGCTCACCGGCGCCTCGCCGAACTTCGTGACCACCTGGAACACCGCCCGCACCCCGGCCGAGACCGCGAAGACCACGTAGACCAGCACGATGAGGCGTCCGAACCCGGCCGCGAGCGCCCGCGGCGCGGCGTCAGCGCTCGTCTCAGACATGGATCTGCAGCTCCCAGATCTGGTGGACGCGCAGCATGAGCGCCGCGACGATGAGGCCCGAGGCCGCCACCGTCCCGATCCCCCACCGGCTCCGGTCGATCGAGCCCCAGAAGCAGGCCGCGACCGGCACCAGGACCGTCGTCACCAGGTACGAGAAGAACAGCGCCTTCCCGCCGCCCGGCTCGCCCGGCACGATCGCGATCGACACCGCGAGCTGCACGAGGAGCAGCAGTTCGAGCACCGCGACGCCCACGAGGTGGCGGTTGCCGACGAGCTGGGAGCGGGCCGTGTCCACGAAGAACCAGGCGCTCATCGCCAGCGCGGCGGCCTGGACGGCGAGGTAGAGCCATTCGATCACGCCTCGACGCTAATACAGGCCCGCCGAGGCGAATCCGAGGCCGCACCGCGAAGTGGCCGCCGCGGTCCTCGACCCTTTTCGTCGCACCCGCGGGCTAGCCTGGAACCACCCGCTTTGGAGGCTGCTTCCGATGCGTGCGATCAAGATCGGCCTGTTCGCCTTGGCCTGCCTGGCATGGCTCGCCTTCTCCGCAGCACTGGTCGTATGGCCTGGAAGCTACCTCGTCGCCGGCGAATGGCGGGAGGCGACCGTGGTCGGCGAGCCTTACGACAAGGCCGTCTGCGTGTGGTCGGAGTGCGGCGAGGGTAGCTCGGCCGAGTATGTCGAGGTCGAGTACGAGGAACTGTCGGGCGAGAGGAACCGGGCCTCGGTGCTCGCCGTCAGTGTGCGGGACGGCAAGACCCAGGTGCTGGTAAGCCCGCTCATCGACCATGCGATCGCAACGCGCTTCGAGGCGTTCGTGGGGATCGGCATCGGGCTCGTGGTCGCGTGGTGGACCGCGAAAGGGCTGGCCGCGCTCGGGGAGGAGCTGTTCTGGCTGCGCGATGTCCGGTTATTCGGCGGCGTCCGAGTCCGCGACTAGACTTCGCGGCATGGCTGACCTCACGCACGTCGACTCGTCCGGGGCCGCCCGCATGG
This sequence comes from Glycomyces niveus, assembly GCF_017592475.1. Lineage (GTDB taxonomy): Bacteria > Actinomycetota > Actinomycetes > Mycobacteriales > Micromonosporaceae > Glycomyces > Glycomyces niveus. The sequence continues at coordinate 56,338 of NZ_JAGFNP010000016.1, forward strand.
TCGACGTCTCCGAGAAGGACGTGTCGCACCGTTCGGCGCTCGCGACCGGGCGCCTCGTCACCACCCCCGAGGTGGTCGCGGCGCTGCGCGAGAACTCGCTCGCGAAGGGCGACGCCCTCGCGACCGCGCGCATCGCGGGGATCATGGCCGCCAAGCGCACGCCGGACCTGGTGCCGCTGTGCCACCCGATCGCGATCAGCGGCGTGAAGGTCGACCTCACGGTGACCGACGAGGGCGTCGAGATCGCCGCGCGCGTGAAGACCGCTGACCGCACCGGGGTCGAGATGGAGGCCCTGACGGCGGTGTCCGTCGCGGCGTTGACGTTGGTGGACATGGTGAAAGCCGTCGACCCCGCCGCGGTCGTCACCGACATCCGGGTGGAGGAGAAGCTCGGGGGGAAGACCGGCAAATGGGAGCGGTGAAGGCCGTCGTGGTCGTCGCCTCGAATCGGGCCGCCGACGGGGTTTACGAGGACGAGTCCGGGCCGATCCTCGCTGAGGGACTGCGCACGCGCGGGTTCGACGTGGTCGGGCCGGTCGTCGTCCACGACGGCGAAGAGGTCGAGGCCGCACTGCGCGTCGCCGTCGGCGACGCGGCCGATCTGGTGGTCACCTCCGGCGGTACCGGCCTCACTTCGAAGGACCTCACCCCGGAGATGACGAGCCGCGTCGTCGACTACGAAGTCCCCGGGATCGCGGAGGCGATCCGCGCCGCAGGGCTCGCGAAGACCCCGCACGCGGCGCTCTCGCGCGGCATCGCGGGGGTCGCCGAGCGGACGCTGATCGTGAACCTCGCCGGGTCGAAGGGCGCGGCGAAGGACGGGCTCGCGGTGCTCACCGCCGAGCTCGTCGAGCACGCGGTCTCGCAACTGCACGACGGCGACCACGACCGCGGCGAGGGCGGCGGCGAGCCGGCCGAGGGCGACGCGCCGAACAGCGGTCCCGGACACGCCGCCGAGTCGGCGGCCGCGGGCGGTGCCGCACCAGGCCGCGGCGCCGCGCACACGAGCGACACGGGCATCGCCGGCCCGTCCCATCCCGGGATCGACGACGGAAGGACCACCGCATGACCGGCACCCCGCTCCCCTGGGCCGAGGCCCGCGAAACTGCTTGGGCCGCAGGCTATGCCGCCAAGCCCGCCGCCTCCGAGCTGCCGTTCGGCGAGGCGGTCGGATCGGCGCTGGCCGCGCCGCTCGTGGCCGTATCGGACCTGCCCGCGTTCCCGACCTCCGCGGTCGACGGCTGGGCCGTCGCCGGGCAGGGTCCGTGGCGCATCGACGGGGCCGTGCTCGCCGGCCAGGTGCCGGAGGCGCTCAAGCCCGGCCAGGCCGTCAAGATCGCGACCGGCGCGCAGGTCCCCGAAGGGACCGAGGGCATCATCCGCCTGGAGCACAGCACCGTCGAGGACGAACTGGTCGACGGCCCGGCCGCGCGCGAATGGCGCGAGGCGGGCGAGGAAGCCGCGCACGGCGAGGAGCTGCTGCCCGCCGGGACCCCCGTCAGCCCGCCCGTGGTCGGCCTCGCGGCCGCCGCCGGGCATTCGACGCTGCCCGCGCACGCCCGGCCCGACGTGCGCGTCGTCGTCTTCGGCGACGAACTGCTGACCTCCGGCGTCTCCCGCGAGGGCCGGGTGCGGGACTCGTTGGGCCCCATGGTCCCCCACATGCTGCAGGCCGCCGGTGCGGCGGCCGGGCCGAGCATCGGACCGGTCGAGGACACCCTCGAGGCGCATGTGGCGGCGCTGCGCGAAGCGCTCGCCGACGCGGACCTGGTGTGCACCACCGGCGGCACCATGGTCGGCCCCGTCGACCACCTGCACGCCGCGCTCGCCGAGATCGGCGCCGAGTACGTCATCAACACCGTCGCGGTGCGGCCCGGGTTCCCGATGCTGCTGGCGCGCACCGCGGACGGGAAGTTCATCGCCGGCCTGCCCGGCAACCCGCAGTCCGCGGTGATCGCCGTCGTCTCGCTCGTCGCACCGCTCCTGGCGGGCCTGCGCGGGCTGCCGCTGCCGCCGCTCGGCACGATCGGCCTCGCCGAGGACGTGCCCGGCCGCGGCTCGTTCACCCACCTGGCCCTCGTCGACCGGGCCGGGCGTCGGCTCGGCCACCACGGCTCCGCGATGCTGCGGGGCCTGGCGGGCGCCGCCGGGTTCGCCGTGATCGGACCCGATGCCGCTGGGGCCGAAGGCGCCACCGTCGAACTCGCCACCGTCCCTGGAGTGTGACCTCATGATCCGCGCACGCGTACTGGACGCCCCGCTCGACGTCGCCGAGCACGAAGCCGCGGTCGCCGCGGCCGAGGCCGGGGCCGTCGTGTCCTTCTCGGGCGTCGTCCGCAACCACGACCACGGCCGCGGCGTGCTCCGCCTCTCCTACGAGGGCCACCCGTCCGCAGGCGAGCTGCTGCGCACGGTCGCCGAAGAGATCGCAGCCCGGCCCGGCGTGCGCGGCGTCGTCGTCTCGCACCGCGTCGGCGACCTCGAGATCGGCGACCCGGCACTCGTCGCGGCCGTCGCCGCCGAGCACCGGAAAGAGGCCTTCGACGCCTGCGCCGACCTCGTCGACGAAGTGAAGGCCCGCCTCCCGATCTGGAAGCACCAGTTCTTCGACGACGGCACCGATGAGTGGGTCAACTGCCCCTGAGCCGCGCCGTTGCCGAGCGGGTCGGCCCGCCCTTGTTCGACGCGGGATGTCGTACCCGTGGGGCAAGGTTAAGACCGGGGGCCATCGATGTCCGATTTGCCGGGACCCTCCATTCACATTCGCGCCCGGAGGCAGGGCGCGCCTCAGGCGGAGCCTTCCCCGTCCTCGGTCTTCTCCTTGCGGCCCAAGGTCTTCACGAGCACCACGCCGCCGACCACGACCACGAGGAGGCCGAGCAGGATCGCGGCCAGCGCCGCGCCCGTGTTCGAGTCCTCCTCGTCCTCGCTGCTGAGGCCGCCGGTGGCCCGGCTGGTCTCCTCCTGCGTCGCGGGCTCGGTGGCCGCGCCGTCGGTCGTCGCGGCGACAGTCGGCTCCGCGCCCGGCGCGTACAGGCCCTCGGGGATCGACTCGACGGTGAAGGTGATCGCGTCGTCGACGCGGTGGCCGTCCTCGGAGATCACGCGGAACGCCACCGTGTACTCGCCGGGGGTGGTGTAGAGCATCGGCTGGGTGAACGTGTCGCCGTCGAAGGTCGGGTCGGCGACGTCGACGACGGCGCCGGTCGGGTCGGTCACGGCGATCTCGGTCGACGGCCCGTCCAGCAGCTCGGAGAAGGTGGCCGTGACCTCGGCGGGGGCTTCGGCGACGGTGGCGCCGTCCTCGGGGTCGGTGCCGGTGAGCGCCGCGTGCGCCGAGGCCGGCGCGGCGGGGCCGAGCGTCAGGACGCCGCCCGCGGCGGCGGCCAGTGCGAGCGCGGCGGCGCGCCGCAGGGGCTGTCGTTGAGAAGCACGGAGAGACATTTCGCCATAGTGCCACGGCGGCCCCGGTTCCCCGTTGCGGGAAAGGTCACATCAATCACCAGGTCACAGGAGGGACGTGACCAACAGTGATCCCCGTTCGGGAATATGGCCCGGTTGGCGGAGATAGTACCGCTGACCCTCGTGTTGACGATCGCGAGAAGTTGTGGTGTGCTTACGTCCATGGTTGAACCGATCCGATGGGGAATCCTGGCGACCGGTGGAATCGCATCGACCTTTGTGGAAGATCTTGCCCTCCTCGACGATTGCCGCGTCACCGCTGTGGCCTCTCGATCGGCGGAGCGCGCCGCCGCGTTCGCCAAGAAGCACGACATCCCTCAGGCCTGGGAGTCCGTCCAGGCCCTCGCGGCGGACGACGAAGTCGACATCGTCTACGTCGCCACCCCGCACTCCCATCACTACCTGCCCACCCTGCAGCTCCTCGAGGCCGGCAAGCACGTCCTGTGCGAGAAGGCCTTCGCGTACAACGCCTCCCAGGCCCGCACGATGTTCGATGTCGCCCGCGAGCACCAGCGGTTCCTCATGGAGGCCATGTGGACCCGCTGCAACCCGGCCATCCGCGAGATGCGCCGGGCCATCAAAGAGGGCATGATCGGCGAGGTCGTGTCGGTGCACGGCAACTTCTCGTTCGCCGCCGAGATGCCGCCGAGCCACCGGCTCCGCAACATCGAACTGGCCGGGGGCGCCCTCCTCGACCTCGGCGTCTACCCGATCACGTTGGCGCACTTGGTGCTCGGCAAGCCCGACTCGATCCAGGCGCACAGCGTCATGGACTCGACCGGGGTGGACGCGCAGACCGCGCTCACCCTCCGGTACCCGAACGCGATCGCGCAGCTCTCCTGCTCCTACCGGGGCGGACCCGCGAACGAGGTCACGATCTCGGGGACCGAGGGCCGCATCGAACTGCGCGAATACGCCTACCGGCCCAGCGGGTACACGCTCGTGCGGTACGACGAGGCGCCCCGGGAATTCGAGGCGCCTTACGTCGGCCACGGCTACGTCCACGAAGCGCTCGAAGTGCACCGGGCGCTGCGCCAGGGCCGGCTCGAGTCGACCCTCGTGCCGCCGCAGAGCACCATCGAGGTCATGGAGATCATGGACGAGGCGCGCGCCCAGATCGGACTGCGCTACCCCGGCGAGACCCACCCCAAGTAACCGGCTTTCGAAGGCCCGCAGGCGGATCAGTACTCGATCTGCTTGCGGGCCGCTTCGCGCTTGGCCGCGATCGCGGCGTGCTTCTCGCGCAGCCAGGCCACGCGCGCCTCGGCGTTCTCGATGGTGGTCTGCTCGGCCTGCTCGACGAGCACGCCGCGGCGGGCGGCCTCGTCGCGGAAGACCTGGTCGAGGTTGGGCAGCAGGGCCATCACCGGCCCGGTGAAGAACCCGGTCTCGGCCTCCTTGGTGCGGATCCAGCCCTTGTACTCGATCTCGCAGACCACTTGGCGGCGACCGGCTTCGGGGTCGCGGATGGCGAGGTCGGCGACCATAGCCCAGATGGTGAAGATCGCGGAGGTGGCCTTCTCGGAGACCCAGCCGCGGCCGGGCACGAGCGGGAGCAGGTTCTCGATGCTCTCGGTGAACGAGTCGGTGGAGAGCTTCTGGATGATGCCGTCCAGGGAGCGGGTGCGGATGGCCTTCACCTTGTGCCACTTCGCGGTCGAGCCGTCGAAGCCGACCTCTTCGGGGCCGATGTCGATGGTGCCGAAGTTGTCGAGCAGGCCCAGGAGCATGCCGGTGCCGAGGGGCGGCTTGTTGCCCGAGGTGATGAGCTTGCCGAGGCTCCACTGCCATTCCTCCTGCACCGGGGAGGCCGGCAGCGGCAGGCGCTTGAGCAGTTCTTCGAGGTCGCCCTCTTTGAACGCGGTCTTCGCGTCGCTCGCGAAATTGACGGCGCCGTCGCGCTTCTCGACGACGAAACCAGTAGTGGCGTCCACTTTGCTCTTCGCGAGGCCGACGGCGGCGTCGCGCTTCTCCTTCGCGGCGTCCACGCCGACGTCGACGACCATCTTGCCCGCTTCCTGCGCGCGCTGCTTCATCTGCTCGAGGCGGTCCTTCATACCCATGCGAGCAAGATACAGGTCTCGGGCAATCGCCCGGTCACCCAGCGCATGGCCACCGGTCCCGTCCCGGGTTCGATACCGTGAGGGCCGATCACCCCACCCGAGAGGACCGCGATGCCCCCCGCCCGCGACGACCTGCCGCGCTCCCGCCGCCCCGGCCCCGGCTCGTACGGCTCCCGCGAGACCGCCCTGGCCGAGCCACGGCCGCTGCGCCTGCGCGACAACGGGATGCGCGTGCTCAACGACCGGATCTCGGCGCAGGTCCGCCCCGCCGCCTCCCGCAGCGAACCCGGGCTGCCGAACCGCAAGCCCGTGCGGGCCTTCCAGGACCCGGAGCTCGCGCCCGGCCCCGGCGAAGGCGTCCTCTCGGTCCTCGTCGAGAGCACCGACCTCGCGCCCGTGATCGCCGTCGACGGCATCCCGGTCGCGGTCGGCAACGGCCAGCTCGACCTGGTCCTCCTGACCGGGCCGCACACGGTCGAAGCGCAGAGCACGTCCACCCTCGACCCGGTCGCGGTCGCCGTCGCCGACGGCGGACGCCACCGCCTGCAGTACTTCGAGCACTGGCCCGCCGGCCACCGCGTCCTCGGCGACCTGCCCGAGACGCACGAATTCATCCCCACCAACGCCGGGTGCTGGTCCTGGCTGGCGATGACCTCCACGATCTGCTGCCTGCCGATGAGCGCGGCCATGACCCTCTTCCCTTCCGAGGACTGGCACTGGATCTCGGGGATCATCCTCGGCGCGCTCGCGGTCGTCCTCATCGCCACCGGTATCCCCCTGTGGCGCAAGGCCAAAGCCAAATACCAGCGCGACATCACCGCGCAGCGCCAGAGCCTCGCCCGCGAACCCGTCCCCCACGGCCCGGACGCGGTCTTCCTGGGCGACAACCCGACCGCTCCCCCGCCGCTCCCGATCGGCGCGGCCGCCATCGACCTGCACCTCGCCTGCGGCAGGCACCTGTGGGCGGGCGGCCGCACAGCCGCGCACGGTTCCTTCCTCGCCCGCGCCTGGACGCCGGCGCCGCGCGTCCGCATCGACGGCGTCGAGCAGCCCGCCTCCTGGGGCCACTGGCGCTACCACGTTCCCCCTGGCGCGCATCAGATCACGGTCGTCACCGACGGCCGCCCCGCGAACCTCGACATCGCCGCCCGCCACACCGGCCGCCCCGGCAAGCAGCGCGAGCTCAACGTCGAAACCCAAGCGGGCCAGACGATCACGCTCACGGCCGAAGCGCACGTGTACGCCGTCTGGCGCCCGGCCACCGGCGAGATCGAGTCGTTCGAACCCCGCCTCTGGCTGGAGAGCGCCTAACCGTTCAGCGCCGCCGCGAAGCGGCGCTGCAGGTCGGCGAGCTTGTGGGTGTACAGGTGCTCCTTCTGGCGCTTGGAGTCCGCGCCTTCGACGAGCATCGGCGTGGCGTACACGAACATGCCGCCGCGCCACATCCACACGACCCGGCGCATGTTCGGCTCGGCCTTCGCGGCCTCGGCCGCGGCTTGGGCGGTCGCGATGTCCTTGGCCCACACGGTGACGTGCACCGACGTGTCGAGGAACTCGTTGACCTTCCCGGCGATGGCGCGCCCGATGAAGCTCTTGGTGAACCGGCCGCCCTCCTTGATGGCGGGCTTGTCCGCCGCGTACGCCGCGGCCTTCGCCAACCCGCGCGGGTCGCACCAGGCCACCTCGTCGGGCACTTCGCCGCGGCTGGAACGGTAGTCGCACACCAGATCCGGCGCCTGCACCGCGGCCGGCATGACCCAGATCCGGTACGGGATGACCTTCCCGTCCTCGTCGGCGTCGCACACGCACAGGTTCTCGAACCGGACGCCGCCGCTCTCGCCGCGCACGAGGCTCCGCACCCGCTGCATCGGCAGCCCGAGCGCCCGCAGCCGCTCCAGCAGCGGACCCCACTGCGGCAGCGCGAACGCCTCGGCGTCGCTCTTCACGTCCGCGTACTCGAGGCCGTTGAGCCGCGAATGCGACTTCCACAGCCGCGCCGCGCCGTCGACCTCGTCGATCTTCGTGGAGGGCCGGTCGAGGGTGGCGTCCCCGAAGACCATGTCCGTCACGTAGACGAAGTTCTCCAGCTTGTGCCAGCGGCGTTCGTCCCCTCCGCCGCCGGCCCACTCGCCGGTGCCCGACACGCGCTACCCGATCTGGATCTTCGGGACGTTGATCATCTGCTCGAGGAAGGGCAGGAACACGTTGAAGATGTCCCACACCAGGTCGAGGGTCTGACCGAGGTTCTGCACGAACTGGACGGCGGCGTTGATCGCCTGGATCGCGTCGAGCACGAGGCCCATGATCTGGGCGATCGTCATCGCGATGCACAGCGGGATCATCGCGCCGAACGTCGCGGTCGCGGCGGCGACCTGCGGCACGATCGTCTTGATGATCCAGGCGACGCCCTTCGCGATCAGCTTCTCGACCTGCTCGCGCAGCGCCCGGGCGACGCCGGCCATCATGTTGAGCACCTGCTGCATGCCCAGCGCCAGGAAGCCCATCGCGTCCATCATCAGGCCGAGCTCCATGACGCGGGTGCGCGCGACGTCGCCGTCGTCGCCCATCCAGCTCGCGAGCTCGCCCTCGACCGTGGTGTTCATGTAGTCGGCGATCGGCGGCATCGAGTTGCCGACCTCCTGCCACATCTGGCCGGACTCCTGCATGCGGGTCTCGTTGCCGGTCACCAGGCCGAGGAGGTCCTCGAGCGGCTGGAACGTCTCGATCAGGAAGCTGACGATGGTGCCCGCGAGCCACGCGACCGGGTCGATGCCGACCACTTTGCCCGCGGCGGCGGTCAGCTGCGTGTAGCCGTCCTTGTTCGCCGCGAGCTTGCCCTTGAACTGGGAGAGCGAGCCGCTCACGCCGTTCCAGTTGATCGACTGGAGGTCGTTCTTGAGCATGGTGCCACCCGCTTTGAGGGTGTCCTTGTTCTTGTACGCCTCGTAGCCGGCCTTGATCGGCCCGTTGAGTTTGAAGCCCTGCTGCCCCCACCCCTGCTGGTCGAGGGTGCTCAGCGCGCCCTGCCCGACGTCGGCGCTCCACGTGTCCTGGTGGCCGGGGGAATTGGAGAAGTCGTTCATGCCGTGATCGCTCATGGGGCTTCCTTACTTCTGGACCATGGGGTCGTTTTGGGTGTCCTTGGAGTACTCGTTGACGGCGCCGGCGATGCCGGTGGCGATCTTCGCGAACTCCTCGCTCATCATCGTGTCGACGTCCTCCCAGGACGCCCCGGAGTCCTCGAGGCGGGTGGCGACGCCGTCGATGCCCTGGCTCGCCTTGCTGAGCAGGTCGCGCCAGCCGTCGGCGAGCGGGAAGTAGAGCATCGACATCGGGATGCCGGCCAGGCCCCACATCCACGGGTCGGGGTCGGCCTCGGTGGAGTACTCGGAGGCCTTGTCGGCGTAGGACATCGCCTCGCGCAGCTTGGTCGCGGCGGCGCGCAGCTGCTCGGGCTCGATTTCTTTCGCGGGCATTGGTGCCCCTTCCAGGGGGTAGCGGTGGATCGGGTGGGTCAGCGCGGACGTTCGGGGGCGATGCGGTCCAGGAGGTCGCCGAAACCGGTGTTGCCGAGGAACTGCCGGGCGATCTCGGCGGCCTTCTCGGCGTGCGCGACCCGCGCCTGGTCGACCAGGGCGATGATCGTCGGGGCGATCGACTGGCGGCGGCGCATCGCGTACTCGTCGATCTTGATCTTGTCGATGCGGCCGTTGCCGTCGAGCTTGACCGAGATGAGGCCGTCCTCGGAGAACACCTCGATGTCCGCGGCGTTGATCTGCTCCTGCATGCCCTCGTACTGGCGCAGGGTCTCCTCGGCCTGGCGCTGCATCGCCTCGAGCCGCGCCATCATCTCGTGCGGGTCGGGACGCTGGGGCCGGTCGCTCATCGGCTCCCCTCCTCTTCGGTGAAGGCGCCGAGCGAGCCCATGGCCGCCTGGATCGCCGACGTCAACTGGGCGTCGAGCTGGTCTTCGGCGGTGCGGAGGGTGGAGACGATGAGCTCGCCGAGCTCCACGCCGCTCAGCTCGAACGCGCTCAAGCGCAGGTCGAGCTCCTCGATCCGGCCGCCGGCCTTGGCCACGATGCGGACCTCGCCGTTCTCGCTGACGGCCTCACCACGGGCTTCGGCGGCCATCCGCTCGATCTCCCTAGTGCGGGCCTGCATTGCTTCACCGCTGTCGGACATCGGCTCCCCTTTCCTTCCGCGCGGCGCTCAGGTTCGTGCACGCGGTCCTCCTGCGATGCTATAGCGCACTGGCCAGTCCCCCCAAAGTGCGCCCCACCTGGGGTTGCGCGCCCGCCCGCGAAAGCGGACCCGTCCTACTCCCCCGGCGCGGGAGCCCCGGGCGGGTCGACGAGGAACCTGATGTGCGGCAGCGCGTCAAGGAACTTGGGGGTCTCATCCGGTGCGCCGAGCGCCCTGATGTGCTCCTCCTCGAACATCACCAGCCATGATCCGCGGACCATCCAGTCCCGCTTGAACACCAGCGGCTCGTACGGCCGCGCGGCCACTTGGGCCGCATAGGCTTCCGAGGCGGTGTGGACATGCGGCGGGTAGGTGAGGAAGTCATCGACGAACTTCCGCGCCTCCCGGATCCCCGGAACCTTGCCGAGCACGCTCGGTTTCAGCTTCGACGGCGGTTTGGGACCGTCGACCTTCTTGTACTCGCCGAGCCTCGGATACAAGTGTGCTCTCTGCTCAGGATAGGAGTTGAGGCGAAGATCGAAGGTCAGGTCCGGGTAGGGGCGCGACAGCGGCGTGCAGACGAACCGGAACGTTTCGAGCCCTCCGGTCGTGCGCATGGCGTACGCGGCGAAGCTCGTGAACGGCACCCCCTGCCATTCGGCCTCCAGGTAACCCGCGGCGCCCTGGACCGGGATGTGCAACTGCCGCATCGTCTCGAAGAACCAGGTCAGCCTCTGGTCCGCCAGCACCTCCGCGACCGGCAGCTCCTTGCGGTACGGCAGATCGCGCTTGCGGGCGAACTTGCCCCACCGCTTGACCCCGTTCGCCGCGACGTCGTGGACACTGATGCGGACGGCCCCGTCATCGGCGTCGACGCTGGTGGCGCCGTCCGACATGGCGGCGTCGACGATGTCCACCAGCGCCCGAGCCAGCGGATGCGACTTCCTCGGCTCTCCCGCTCCGGTCATATCGGCAAGCCCGGCTTCGGGACCTGGACGAGCTCGGCGACATACGGCTGGAAGATCGCGAACACGTCCTGGATGAGCGTGAGCAGGGCACCGAGCCCCTGGAACATCTGGATGGCGCCCTGGATCATCTGGATCGCGTCGAGCACGAGCCCGGCGATCTTCGCAACGGTCATCGCGATGCAGACGGGCGCAGCAGCACCGAGCGTCGCCGCCGACAGCGCGAGCTGCGGAGCGATGGTCTTGATGACCCACACGACGCCGTCCGCGATCTTCCCCTGCACGTAGGCGCGGAGCGCCTTGGCGAGCCCCGCCATCATGTGCAGCACCATCTCCATGCCGCCGGCGAGATGGCCCATGACGTCGACCATGAGGCCGAGCTCCATGACCCTCGCGCGCGCGGCCGAGCCGGCCTGGCCCTGCCACTGGGAGAGCTCACCGTCGACGACGGTGTTCATGTGGTCGGCGATCGGCGGCATGGCGTTGCCGACCTCCTGCCACATGTTGGCCGAGACGTTCATCCGGGCTTCGTTGCCGGTGACCACTCCGAGGAGGTCCTCAAGCGGCTGGAAGGTCTGCACGAGGAAGTCGACGATGGTCCCCGCCAACCACTTGAGCGGATCGATCCCGATCGCGCCCTTGGATTTGTGCAGGAAGCTCTCGTATTTGCCCTTCTGCCTCTCCGCTTCCAGGTCGACGTTGCGAGTCTTGTCGTTGATCGTGTTCCAGTCCAGCTTCAGATCCGCGTGGAGTCCTTTGGCGCGGTCCATGAAACTGCCCCGGCCCTCGCCTCCTCGCAGGTCGGACCGCATCTGGTCGATCCCGCCCTTGAAGGTCTCCCGGTTCTCGAAGACCGAGGTCGCCATCTTGAAGGGGCTGTTGACAAGGCGCTGGTGGTCGAGCACGTTGAGTGCGGCGTTGCCGGGATCGGCGACGTTCCCGTTCGAGTCGACACCGAACTCGCCTTGCTGCGGCGAATCGGAGAAGTCCTGCATACCGTGATCGCTCATTGGTTCGTCGCCCTCAGGTGGTGGTGATCATCGGGGGGTTCTGGGTGGAATCCTTGTAGTCGTTGTACGCACCGGAAAGGTCGGTGAGCAGGGACCCGAACTCCTCGCCGACGACCGAGTCGATCTCGACGTAGCCGTTGCAGCTGTCTTCGAGACGCTGACTCAAGCCCTCTATGGCTTGGCCCGTCTCGGCGAGCAGGTCCCGCCAGCCATCAGCCAGCGCGAAGTAGATCGGGGCCGTGACGACGCCGGGCAGGCCCCACATCCACCATTCCGGGTCGGCTTCGGTCGAGTACTGCGACGCCATGTCGGCGTACGAGACGGCTTCGCGCAGCTTGGACGCCGCCGCGGTCAGGTCATCGGGATTCACGTCGATTGACGGCATGGGTGGGGACCTCCATGAATTGCGTGGGATGCAGCAATGCTACTAAGCGTGGGCAATCGGCACGGTCCCGTAGATAACCAGACGCAATATCATCAGATCGAGCCGCGATGCCGTTAGCGGTAGCGGCGCAAGTCGACCCCCGACCCGTCGGCGAACGTGATCCGGCGGTAAACCCCGGCCGGTTTGAACCTGCGCAGGATCCTGGTGCGGCGCAGGCGGTCGACGTCTCCTTCGAACTCGTAGTGCGTATCGCGCACTTCGAGAACCGTCCGAACCGGCACCGGGCGGGCGAACTCGCTCGGCTTCCCCGACCCGCTCAGGAACTTCCCGTAAATGCGCCCCTCGACCACCACGAATGCGAGCCGCCGGTCGGTGAACACCCACAGGCCGCGCTCCCGTAGCTTCGGCGTCACCATGCGGCCCATGACCGACTCGCGGCCCTGCCCGCGCAGGACCACGTTGGGACCCTTCAACTTCTTGCCGCCACCGCTCCCGCCATCCGCTCCGCTGAGCCCTTCGGCGATGAAGGAGAGCACGATCAGCAAGACCACCGACCCGACGATCCACGCCAGCGTGAGCCAAGCGATCTTCGCGGTCCGCCGCGCAACCTGCTCCAACGTCCAAGGCGGCTTCGGAATGCCTTCGAAGGAGGGCAACTTCCATTGCGGAATCCAGTCGACGAGCCGTTCCTCAGGCTCCAACCACTGCCGTTCGAGCGTGCCTTTGGAGTCGAGCTTGAGGTCGAAACGAGGGGCGCGGGGCATCGGGGTGCTCTCTCACTAGTGCCTTGAAACGACGATGCGGGACACCGAAACCGGTGCCCCGCAAAAGGATCATCGCCTACGCGTAGGGGTCTTCTTCTTCGTTGCCGATGCCCCAGACGTCGTCGTCCTCGGTCAGCCACGTGCCGGACTCCTGGCCGTCTTCGCCAGGTCCGCCCATGCCGCGGCCGCCACCGGCGCCGCCCATCATGCCGCCGGCCATGCCGCCGCGGCCCATGCCCTTCGGGCCACCGGCACCGCGACCGCCGGCACCACGGCCGCCACCGGCTCCAGCACCGGCGCCGCGGCCACCACCGGCGCCGCCCATCATGCCGCCCATGCCACCAGCGCCCATGCCCGCGCCAAGGCCGCCACCAGCACCGCCACCGAGACCGCCGCCCATGCCGCCACCAGCGCCACCGCCGAGACCGCCACCAAGGCCACCGCCTCCGCCGCCGAGGCCGCCGCCACCGGAGGCCAGACCACCGGACGGCTCGTCGAGGTCAGGGGTCGAGGGCTTCCACGGATCGGTGTCACCGGTTCCGGGCAGCGTGTAGTCCTTGTTGGGGTTGGGCTCGTACACGCCGTCTTCGCCCAGGCCGCTCGGGTCGAAGCTCCCAGGCGGGGGCGTGTCCATCCCGGGGTAGTCACCCGACGGCATGCCCCCGCTGGGCACGCCGCCACCGCCACCGCCCCCACCTCCGCCGCCACCGGGCGGCAGGTTGGCCTCGGTGTTCGAGGCGCTGGTGGGCTGCTTCGCGGTGGTCGGGTCGTCGTGGGTGGAGTAGGTCGTGTTCGCGTTGTACTCGCGACCGATGATGTCGTTGTTGATGTCCTCGGACGCCTGAACGTAGTCCGAGTTGACCTGGCTCATGACGTCTTCGTTCTCGAGCAGGTACTGGTCCCGCTTCTCGACGTAGAGCTCTTCCCAGTCGGTCGACTTGAGCGGGTACGCCATGGGGCTGCCACCCTGCTCGATGTACCGCATCACTTCTTCGTTGTACGCCTGGTTCGCGGCCTGCTGCTCGCGTGTGGCGTTCTCGATCTGGGTGTTGTACTCCTGCATGGTCCCCTGAGGGAAGCCGACCATCTGGAGCGCGTAGTCGGGGGTGATGTGGTTGCACTCCCCTTCGCTCCACCACGGGGGACGGCAGTGGGCGTAGTCGTCCTTGAAGAGGCCGACGAACCAGTTCTGCTCCCTGGTCCAGAGCTGCGGAGCGGGGAAGGGGAGGAAGCCCTCGGGACCGCCTTGGGCGGCCCAGATGCCTTCGGACTCGTCCTTCAGCATTTCGCTGATGGCCTGCGAACTGTCGACGACTTCTTGGGCAATCTTGGTCAGGTCTTCGATGTTCTTCTCGAGCGCGTCGAAGTCGTCGCCGGTCCATTCCTCGGCAAGTTGACCCGTGTAGGTCGTGAGCAGACCGGGAAGGTCGACCAGTACCTGGTTGACCTCCTTGTACCAGGTGTCGCCGAGAAAATCGATCGCGTGCTCTTCGATGCCGGCGGGACGGATCGACTGCATGATGCGATCGAGGTCCGACTGCTTGGGCATCGCGTGGGAGAGGTTGTTCTCCGGATAGAGCGTGCTGCCGTCGGCGTGCTGCCGCTTCGGAACGGCCGACATCAAGTTCTGCCAGGCCGTCTCGACCTCGACATTGTTCTTGAGCGGGCATCCGTCTTGACCGCAGGCGGAACTCGACGATTGGGTGTTGATGCTCTGGAGCGTCTGCGCGTCCCCGGAGTGGCCGGCGGTTTCGAGGGTGACGGGTTTGGTCTCTGCCTCGAAGGTGTCGTCGAATGTCGGTCCTCTGTCACCCACCGGTGATCACTCCCTCTTCTTCGAGGCGTGCCGTTACGGCACTCTGCACGCCCGGCAAAGCCGTGTCGATCAAGTAGTCCCTGGCTTCCTCGACCGTGAAGTCGGCCTGAGTGCCAGTGCCGCCAGCTACGAGTTCGCTGCCGGTTTCGAGTCCGATTCGAATCAGATATGAACCGTCCCGGACGAGGACGATGAAGGTGTCGCCGACGCCGTAGTCGCCGAGGAACAGGAGGCCTTCATCCCAGCCCGGGATTTCCTTTTCCGCCGCGTTGCCTTCGTAAAGTTCGCGGTAACCATCGGTGAGCTCGGCAAAGCGCGTCGCGGCGTCTTCCTCGGATCCCTCCGGGACCAGCGAGATGTCGACCAGACCGTCGGCGTTGCCCGCCCTGGAGTCAGGGTCCTCGGCCCAGGTCACATCGGTCGAGCACATGGCGTGGTCGGGAAGGACACCGCCGCCGGTCTTCTTGCTCAGCAATTCGTTGGCCGAGGCGGCGTTGAGGGATTCGACCATTGCGTTGAAGCTGTCACCGAGGACCTCGCAAGGGTCCCAGCCGGTGATCGCCGCATCGATAGCGGCAGCGTCACCCGATCCGCTTTCCGCCGCTGTCGATTCGGCGCCTTCGCTGTTGCCGCTGCCCGGAGGGGTGGCACCGTCATCGCCGCCTGATCCGCAGGCTCCGAGAATCAGCAAGGCCGTCAGCGAGACCGCAGCGGTACCGGTTGCATTGCGGATCTTCATTCAGCGCTCCTTGCAGTAGTCCGATGCTTGTGAGTTGCTTCTTCTACCATGACGCGCCTATCCGAGCGCGTTCGCGTAGTCGTCCGAGGTAGCACCCGTGTCGCCCCCGTCGCCGCCGCCGGTCGCCGAGGTGTTCCCGCCCGCCGCGGAACCCGCACTGCTCGAAGCGAACTCGTCGTACTGGGTCTTGAAGTCGTCGACGTTGTACTCCTCGGAGGTCTCCACACCTTCGAGCGCGGCGTTCAACGCCTGGATGATCCCGAACAGCGACTGGCGAAGCGCCTGAAGGTTCCCCCACGCCGTCTGGTGCGACGTCGCGTACGTCGCCGCGGCTTCCTTGCCCTCGGAGGTCGTTCCGAATGCCGGCGCCTTCTTCAGTGCCCCTTCCCTCATGGAAGAGATCGGGCCGCCCTCGGCCTCGAGGACGTCCTCGAGCCAATACAGGAGGAAGTCTCTGTACCGGGCTACCGCGTCAGGATCGAACTTGCGCTCTGCCATTGGGGGTCCTCCGGGGCCGGGGGTAACGGGTATCAGGTCAATTTCAGGTTAGCAAAGCCTCGCAACCCGTGCTTCCCCGTAAGTACGCCGCAAATCCCCTGTTCAGGACAGGCATGAATCACTGCTTCGGGGCCAAGGTGGAGGGGCGCGCGAAGGGTCGCCGCGCCGCCGCCGGGGGAGGCTGACGACTGCTAAACGACGCAGCTCCTGCCCTGATGCCCTGCAGGTCAGGCGTAGAGGTCGTCGCCTTCGGTCAGGCGGGCGATGTCGGTGGCGACCTGCTGGTCGACGGTGCCGCCGGTGTCGATGGCGGTTTGGAGGCCGGCGATGAGGCCGTGGAGGGTACCGCGGAGGTATTGGAGGTTGCGCCAGGTGGTGGCGTGGAAGTCGGCGTATTCGACGGCGGCGGTTTCGGTGGCGCCAGGGGCGGTGCCGAAGGCGGGGGCCTTCTTGAGGTCGCCGTCGCTGAGAGACGGGATGATCTCGTTCTCGAGCTCTTCGAGGAGTTCGGCGAGGAACTGCCGGTAGCGCTCGAGCGCGGCCGGGTCGAATGCGCGCGTGGGCATGGCGGGGATCCTTCTCTACGCGTAGGGGTCGTCGTCTTCGTTGACGTAGCCCCACATGTTCTCGTCCTCGACGAGGTCGACGTCGGGTTCGCGTTCCTTGTCGTCCGTGTTCATGCCGCGCCCGGCGCCGGCGCCGCCTCCGCCGCCCATCATCGTGGTCGAGGCGCGGGAGGCGGGCGCTGCAGCGGCGGCGCCCGCGGCTGCGGCGCCGACGGCGGCGCTGCCCATGCCGCTGCCCATGGAGGGAGCGGCACCGGTTGTGCCCGTGGCGGGTGCGGAGCCGAAGCCGCCGCCTCCGCCGCCGAACGCGCCGCCGGTGCCTGAGCCGCCGCTCGCGAGGCCACCGCTCGGTTCGTCCTCGTCGTCCGGAGCGGGTTCCTCGGGCGTCGGCTCAGGCTCGGGGGCCTCGCCCGCAGGCGGGTCGAGGGACGGGTCCTCGCTGGACATGGGCTGAGCAGTACCGGCGGGCTGCTCCATGGCCGGGGGCTCGAGGTTCATGTAGGCGGGGTCGGCGGAGGCCGGGTACTCCTTGTCGCTGCGCACGGTCCGCACGGAGCGGTCCTCGGCGTCGGTGTCCGTGCTCCGCTGCTGGATGTCCTCATTGGATTCGGCTTGGCGGGCGTCGTACGCGCCCCAGCTCTGGTCGACGAGGGTGCCGTAGTGGTCCATCGCGTCGGCGACGGCAAGTTCCTTGGCCTCTTCGACGGTGAGCCCCTTGGCGGGGTCGAGGCCGTCGCGCTCGATGTTGACCGGGCTGGCGTAGTATTCGATGTAGTGGAGGATGCGCTCGTCGATGTAGTCGATGATCTCGGTGGCGAGCTCGGGTTCGGCCCCGCCGAGGGCGAGCACGTGTTCGGCGTCCTGGCAGGTGTACTCGATGCAGTCGCCGTGCCACCAGGCGGGCCTGACATGCACGGACACCCAGCTGTGCCAGTCGCCGTCGATCCAGAACTGCGGTGCGGGGTAGGGGATCTCGCCGGAGTCGCCGCCCTGGATCGAGTACAGGGCCTCCTCAGTGGACTGGAGGTTGGCGACGGTGGCGTCCACGTCGTCGACGAGGTCCTCCACGAGCTCGCGCGTCTGCGCGCAGGCGGCCTCGAAGGCCTCGAAGTCGGCGCCGGACCAGCCTTCGGCGAGGCCGTTCAGGTTCGACCTGATCCGCTCGGACCAGTCGGCGAGCCGGCCGGAGACCTGGTCGGTCCAGGCGCCTCGCAGCCGTTCGAGGGAGTGCGCGTCGGCGCGCTCGGGCCGGACGGCGGCGACGGCGGCGCGGAAGTCGGCCTCGGTCGGGAAGGCCATCCCGGCTTCCTTGGGGCGCAGGCGGTACAGCTGGCCTTCGACGGGCACGGCTGAGACGAGCTGCTGCCAGTCGAGTTCGGCCGGGTGCTCGGTCGGGTTGCCGCAGTTGGGGTTCGAGCAGACGGGGCGGCCGGACGGGACGGGGAGGAGCGTCTCGGCCTCGCCGGGGGGCGGCGGAGGCGGCGGTGCGGCGCCGCCGACGGGGACGTCGCCGAACGCGGGTGCACTCAAAGCCGGGGCGGCAGGGTCGAGTCCCTCATAGGACCCGATCGAGTTGTCGCTCATCGATTCGCACCTCGCGGCGTCAGGGGTGACCGGTTGCGTTCACGGTAGCAACCGGACGCCGGGAATGGGAGCCTGCCGAACCCCGTGCTCACCGTTCGGGGGGAATGTCGTCTTTGGTCTCCCAGTGGCGGCCGGTGGCGGCGCGCCTCAGGCCGCCGCGCACATCGGCTTTCGGCGCCTCAGGCGCCTCCCGCTCGGACTGCGGGCCGAGCCGGTCGATGCGGCAGTGCCACTGGTGCAGCACGGGACGCAGCGGATCGGGCACCGCGGTCACCGTCACCACCAGGTCGATCAGGGCCGCTTCGCCGGCGGCGAGGTTGACGACCGCCGACGCGTGGTGCGGCCGGTGCTCACCGCCTTCGACCGGGAGCGGCGCGTCCGGCGTGCGCACCTCGAGCCGGTGCGACCCGGGCGGGACCTCGAACCACATGCGGGTCCAGCACGCCCCCACGGGCGCGCCGTCGAGCAGGATCTCAGGTGGAGGCATGGCGAAACGGTGCGCGATCGGCTCGACCTCGCCGACGGCGTCGAGCGCCTTCCGTTGCCCCGCATGGATGTGCCGCTGCCCCTCGGGCAATTGCAGCGCCAGCTCGCCAGAGGAGAGGTCGGCCTTGAGGAACCGCGCGTCGACGAGGATGCCGCCGGCCCCGGCTCCGAGTGCGGGCAACGGCCCGTCGCCGTCGAGGACGACGGCATCGCGGAGCGCGAGCGGCGCTTCGTGCCCGAGCCGGTTGCACCGCAGAAACGTCCAGAGCACCCGGACCCCCCACAGCGCGAAGCCCACCGCCACGAGGATCCACCAGGCGACCATCGCCGCCATGAGGGGAACGCCTACGGACGTGAGCGCCAGCGCGACCACGCCGGCCACGAGGCCGCCGATCAGTGTCGCCGCGAATCCGAGGCGCTGGCGGGCGTGCGCGGGCAGGTACTGGAAGTAGTTCAGCCGCCCGCGCGGGCCGATCGTGTATCCGCTGAGGTCGCGGAGTCGCTGGGGCACTTCGAGGTCGCCGTACGAGCGGTGGCTCTCGCCGAGCATGCCGACGTAGTCGATCTTCGTCGCCGCATCGCGTTTGACGTCGATCGCGCGCCATGCCCGCGAGTGCTGGCTCTGCACCTCCACGAGGTGCCGCCCTGCCGTGAGCGGCAGACGGAGGCGTCCCCAGCCGGTCGCGACCGGTTCGCCGTCGACGAGCACGACCGGCACGAGGCTCGACCGGAGGAAGCCGTCGCTGGCGACGGGGTCGCCGGACTTCTCGCGGTCGAGGGCGATCTGCAGCCGCTCGGCCGGGTCGGCGATGAGCCAGCGCCCGCCGCACCAGCCGACGCGGAGATCCAGGGTGCCGCCGTTCGCGACCGGCCTGCGCTCGCCGATCGGCGCGAGGCCCCAGCCTCGCCGCGGGGCCCGGAAGACGGGGCTGGCGGAGGCGATCACGACCAGTCCAGGTCTTCGGGGTTCTTCATCGACTCGGGGGCGTTGTCCTCCCACAGCCAGTTCAGCGCCGAGTCGGGGATGCCGAGGAGGGGGCCGCCGCCGTCGTAGCCGCCCGCCCAGCCGTCCTCTTCGCCCTTGTACGTGGGGAACACGGCGGAGAGCGCTTGCGTCGCATGGCTGGCGAAAGCCCCCCAGCTCTCCATGGCCCCGGTCGCGTGCCGCCCGCCGGAGGTCATGGTCGCGGCGTTCAGTCCGTAGACGAGGAGGCCTTCGACCATGTTGGTGAGCCCGGACCCGGCGATGTCGAGCGGGGAGACGGGGTTGCCCTTGACCTTCTGGAACGCGAACGTGAAGATCGACATCGCGCCGGTGATCGCCGCGCACCCGGTGGCGATCGAGATGAGCGTGGCCTCGAAGCTCTTCGCGGTCGCCAGCAGCGCCGCGGCGGTGACGTTGGCGCTCGCCATGATCGCGGGCGCGCCGATCGAGCTGACGACGCCCGCCAGCGCGGCCGCGTACGCGCCGAAGTAGACGACCATGATCGCGGTGGCCGCGGTGAGGAAGAGCCAGAAGACGGTGAGCATCACGGCGAACGCGAGGAGCTGCGCCCCGACGAGGTAGGCGTTGACGGCGAGCTGCGTGAGCTGGGCTTTGACGTCACTCGAGGCGGCTTTGAATGCCTCGGCGTCCTCGCCGGACCAGTTCCCGTCGTTGACCTTGTCGACTTCGGTCTGGAGCGCTTCGACCGCTTCGAGGTTCTTCTCGGCGAGGGCGATCCAGGCGCCGGCGCCTTTCATGATGTCACCGGGGTTGCACTGGTTGAGGTAGACGACGGTGGCGAGGGCCTGCGTGGAGAGGCCGAAGGCGATGGCAGGCATGGCGATGCCGATGGCGCAGCTCTTGATGACGGCGTTGTATTCGCCGGCCATCGCCTCCCCGGCTTCCATGATGCTCTCCCCCGTGGACACTGGACCGCTCCTATCCGTTCGCGCCGAACGCGGTGGCGCAGGCTTCGTCGGTGTCGTCCATATCCTGCGCGCACGCGTCAAGTGCGGCGTTGACCTCGCGGAAGCATTCGGCGGCTCCGGCCATGGAGTGGGTGGCGGTGGCGGTGGCGATGGAGTAGGCGGCGGCCATGGGGAGGGTGACGGTGGTGTAGAGGCCGCGGTCGATCTCGCTCATGACCTCCAGGTACTGGTCGGTGCTCTCCAGGATCGGCACGACGTTGGCCTCGATGTCGGCGCCGAGCTGCCGGACGAATTCGCTGTCGAAGACGCGGGTCATTGTCCTGCCTTTCGCTGGATGCTGTCGCTGAGCTGCTGGATGCGAGCGGCCATGTCGTTCGCGGTGCGGGCGGCGCGGTCGGCGGCGTTCGGGGCCTGCTCGGTCTTCTCGGCGAGGTCGGCGGGGAGGGCGCCGCGGGCGCGCTGTTCGGCGGTGCGGCGGAGGTCGTCGCGGGCGCGGGCGATGAGGTCGGTGAGGGCCTGGCCGAGGCCGTCGAGGCCGCGCTGGCGGGCGGCGGGGGCGATCCAGACGTGGGCGACGGCGCGTTCGGCGCTGGAGGTGACGGCGAGGTCGCCTTCGTCGCTGTGGACGGTGACGTCGAGGGTCTCGCGGTCGGGCTGGGCGCGGGCGGCCTGGGCGGCGCGCATGGTCTTGAGGACGCCGTCGAGGTGGCCGGCGAGGGCGCGGTCGTGCTCGGGGTCGCGGCTGAGGGTGGCCGGGCCGCCTGCCCCGCCGGGGCCGATGGCGCTGGCGACGCCGTCGATGCCGAGGCGGCCGCGCATCATGGCGGCGAAGGCCTCGTAACCGCCGGTGGCGGCGGCCTGCTGGAGTTCGCCGATGGCCTTGATGCCGTTGGCGACGGCCGCGTCGGCTTCGGCGCCGGGGCGGGGCATCCGGGCGGCGAGTTCGGTGACGAGGCGGGCGATGGTGCTGGGGGGCTGGCGGAACCCGGCGGCCGACACCGCGACGGTGATCTTGTCGCCGTCGAGGCGCAGTGTCACGTATTCGTCGATGTCGGTGAAAATCGGGCCGGGTTCGGTCACAGTGGCGGCTCACTTCGGTGGACGTCACCATGACAATACCGAACAAACTCGTGTCGGGCGCACCGCTGCGCGAGCCGTGAGCGGGACCGTTCTGCCAGCTCACCTGGGCGGGAACGACAAATCTCAGCGTTCGGCTTCGGCTTCGGTCCGGCCGCTGTCGCCGTTCTCCAAGGGCCAGACGGTGGCTTCGACGGAGCCGACGAGTTCGAGGGGGCCGACGAGGGAGGCGGTGCGGGCGACGGTGAAGTCGTCGAGGGCGAGGAGGCTGATGCCGCCGCGGGACTGGGCGACGGCGGCGTAGTAGGCGCCGGTGCCGCGGTCTTGGAAGACCCAGCCGGGGCGGGTGTCGGTGGGGATGGTCGGGACCTTGGAGCGGGGGAGGCTGCCGGTGGCGGCGGTGTCGGGCGCGTACGGCGAGCGCGGCTCCGAGTACTCCTGGTACTGCGGGTGGCGCGGTTCGGGCGCGGTGTGCGGGTAGTCCTGCGGCTCGGGTTCCATGGGGGTCTCCGTGTAGTCCGGCATCTGGTAGCGGGTCGGGTCGCCCGACACCGGGATCGGCGGCGGGTTCACCGGCTGGTCGGGCGCTGCGATGAGCGTCCGCATCTCTACTTTCCCCGCAACGTAGCTCACCAACCACAATCCGGCCGCGAGGGCCGCGAGGTCGACGCCGACGGCGAGGAGGACGCGCAGGTTCGCGTTGAGTCCGGTCCCGAACTGCGCCAGGGAGAACAGTGCGGCGGCGAGGGCGAAGACGACGAGTCCGGCGAGGGCGCCGGCCATGACGGCGGGGCGGCCGAGGCGCGGGACGGGGGCGGAGGGCCACTTCTCGGAGGCGCGGACGCCGCCGAGGGCGGCGGCGGCGAGGAGTGCTACGGCGAGACCGGCGACGGCGAAGGCGATCGCGGCGGCGGTCAGCCGCCCGGCGATGTCGTCGATGTAGTCCATGTTGGTCTCCGCGAGGTAGGTGCTCGGCCTGGTGGCCGGCGGTGTGGGCTGGATGGAGTTGTGTCGGGCGGTACCGGCTCGCCGGGCTCTATTGTGCGGTGCCGGATCGTCTCCGAGCGTAGGACACCGGTCTCCCCGAGTTTAGTGTCGGATTGCCGACACGGAGTGATCACGCCCATCGGATTGCCTTCGGGGGCTGAATCAGATTCACTGTCTCGTGGCAGCGCTTGCAGTCGCTCTTCGGCCCGACGAAGGTGCGTTCCGTCAGCACTGCGGCATATGATGAGGGCAGACCCCGCAATGGGTTGGGAGACAAGAAACATGAGTGAAGATTGCGTTACGTGAGACTGCAGTGACTCCTGTGACGAGAGGATGGGACTGAACGATGATGAGCGAGACACTCTGGACGGTAGCCGCGCACGCCCAGGCCGGCGCCGAGATCAACACGCAGGGGATCATCGGGTTCTTCCTGTCGAAGATCGCCCCGATCCTCCTGGCCATCCTGGGACTCATCTTCATCGCGCGCTCCAACAAGGGCGAGGTCAGCCGCGTGCTCACCTCCTCCACGATCGCGATCATCGGCATCGCCTTCATCGCTGGAGCCGTGGTCCTGGTGGCCGTCGGCAGCGGCCTGGTCGACATCCTCTTCAGCTCCGAGGACTAGCAAGCCCCCCAATCGCCCCTGAAGCAAGGCCGGACGGAGGACGCCCATGCGCTTGCGCACCGACGACGACATCTACCGTGCCCGCCTGCTGTACCTCGGCCCTCCCGGCTACACCCTCCCGGTCCACCTCCCGTACGGGCAGTACGGGGCGTTCGCCGCGCTCCTGGGACTGTTCATGTTCCTGCGCTGGGCCTTCACCGGCGACGTGGACCTCTTCCCCGCCATCGAGATCTCCCTCGCCCTCGTCGCCACCTCGCTGATCTTCCGCTACGTCGACGCCGACCGCCCCGCCACGACCGTCGTCCGCACGCTGCTCACCGACTGGAAGCACACGCGGGACGCCGGCGACGAGAAGCGGATACCGGCGTTCACGACCCGTTCGATCCGCCTGCGGCCCACACTCGTGGAGCCAGTCCGAACTGAGGAGCGCCTATGAGCGGCGAGGATCGCCGACAGCCCGTCGCCAAGTTCTCCGCCCCCCGGCCGCCCGCGCCGGTGCGCGACCGGGAACGGCCCTCAGGCGACCTCGGCGACGACGCCACCGCGCTGGCCGACGCCGTCTTCAAGGCGGAGCCGGTCAAGGCGCACCGCTCGGCGACCCCGCCCGCCCCGAGCCCCACTCAGCCGAGCCCGACGGCCACGCCGTCCCCAGTGGACCCGCTGCGACACGCTTCGCCACCTGCGTCGATGACACCCCCGGCGACTGGTCGTCCACAGGGTTATCCCCAGGGTTATCCACAGAATCCGCAGAGTTATCCACAGGGATATCAACAGCGTTACCCACAGGCTCCCACCAGCGGAAATCCACAGGGTTATCCACAGCGCAACGGCAGTTATCCACAACCGGGACAGAGTTATCCACAGGCTGTTGACCAGCGGCGCGGGAATGTTTCCACAGGTCGTACAGCAGCTGAACAAAAGGGTGCACAACGGGTGCCCGGCCAGGACCTCGTCCCGGTCAAGCAGGCCCGCGCCGAGGCCGCGCTCCTCGACACCGCCGACCCGAAGCCGACCCGCGTCAAGCCGCTGCCGGCCTCCAAGGAGAAGCAGCCGCTCCGCGAACTGAGCCTCACCGAGATCGCCGGGCACGCCACGTTCACGCCCGCCTCGGTCACCGCCTGGTACAAGCTGCCCGGCGTGCGCTGGTCCTTCCGGCCCGACCTCGAGCGCGAAGCCCTCATCGTCGCCATCGCCGAGCAGTTCGCCGGCCTCGCGGGCATGCGCGTCCATCTGCGCCGCACCACCCGGCCGTTCCCGGCCGACCAGTGGGCCCGCACCGTCGACCAGTACACGGCCCGCCCGCTGCGCACCGTCCCCGGCGGCACCAGCTGGGCCGACCACCTCGTGGCCGCCCAGCGCCACCTGCAGCAGCTCTCGCACGCCGAGGGCGAGACGTTCCTCGGCATCACCTTCAGCCGCCGCGGCGCCATGGACCAGCTCGGCGAGAAGGTCGGCCGCATGTTCGGCCGCGGCACCAAGCTCTCCGAGCGCGAGAAGATCGAGAAGCGCAGCCTCCAGTTCGACGAGGTCCTCGGCTCCTTCGGCGTGCGCGCCCGCCGCGCCACCACCGCCGAGCTCGAATGGCTCGTCTACCGCTCGGTCGCCCTCGGCATGTCCCCACCGCGCCTGCTCTCGGGATCGAACGGCGAGTGGGAGTCCGGCGACGTCCTGGCCCTCACCGAGTCGATCGAGCGCTACCGCAGCCCCTACGGCTCCACAGTGAAGCTCGTCAACCGCCTCACCGGCGAGGAGAAGCACACCGCGGTCCTCACCGTCGGCCGCATGGAAGAGCTCGAGATCCCGCAGCGCCACGAGCCGTGGCTGCACTTCCACGAGCGTTGCCCCTGGCCCGTCGAGCTCTCCAGCCGCATCGACATCCTCGGCCCCGGCGAGGCCTTCCGCGACCTCGACCACCGCCTGCGCCTCATCCGCAGCCAGCAGCGCGACTACGACGAGCACTCGATGGACGCCCCGCCGGAGCTCCAGCGCCTCGCCGAACGCGCCCTCGGCGTCGGCGACGAGATGACCACCGGCCTCCCGATCGACGCCGCCCGCGCCCACGGCTGGCACCGCCTCGCCGTCACCGCGGACACGAAAGAGGAGTGCCTGGAGCGCGCCCGCACGCTCATGCAGATGTACCAGCGGGACATGCGCATCAGCCTCCAGCACCCCAAGAACCAGGACTGGCTGGCCCGCGAGTTCATCCCGGGCGAACCGGTCGCGCAGACCGGCTACGTCCGCCGCATGCCGGTCAAGCTCTTCGCCGCGGCCCTGCCGCAGGCGGCCTCCACCGTCGGCGACCAGCGCGGCGACCTCATCGGCCGCACCGCGGGCACCTGCCGCCGCCCCGTCTTCCTCGACATGCACTTCGCCACCGAGGTCCGCGAGAAGTCCGGCCTCTCGGTCTTCGTCGCCGAACCCGGCGGCGGCAAGTCCACGCTCATGGGCGCGATCGGCTACCTGGCGGCCCGCCGCGGCGTCCAGGTCACGCTGCTCGACCCCTCGGGCCCGCTCGCGCGCCTGTGCGAGATGCCCGAGCTCAAGCCGTTCTCGCGGGTACTCAACCTCACCGGCTCGGAGTACGGGACGCTCGCGCCCTACGCGCTCATCCCGTCCCCGCGGCGCGAGCACTTCGACGACTCCCCTGACGGCCAGCGCGAGTACGACATCGCGATCTCCAACGCCCGCAGCGAAAGGCGCATGCTCGTGCAGGACATCTGCGCGATGCTCCTGCCGCCGCAGATCCAGCGCGAGGCGAGCACGGCCCGCCTCCTGCGCCACGCGGCCCGGCACGTGCCGGCCGAAGAGGACTCGACGATCGAGGACATCGTCGAGTCCCTGCAGGACGCCGAGGACCACGCCACCGGCGACGGCGCCGAACTCGCCGCGCTCCTGCTCGACACCGCGGAGATGCCGCTCGCGAAGCTGTTCTTCGGCAGCCCCGACAAGGGCGTGCTCGAGGACGACACCGCGCTCACCGTCATCACCATGTCCGGCCTGCGCCTGCCCGACCTCGGCATCGAGCGCGAGTACTGGAGCGCTGAAGAGGCCCTGGCCCTGCCGATGCTCCACACCGCGCACCGCCTGGCCGTGCGCCGCGCCTACGGCGGCGACATGCACCGCCGCAAGCTCGTCGGCCTCGACGAGGCGCACTTCATGGAGGGCTGGAAGTCCGGCCGCTCGTTCCTGGTCCGCCTCGCCCGCGACTCCCGCAAGTGGAACCTCGCGGCCCTCGTGGCCTCCCAGAACCCGAAGGACATCCTCGGCCTCGACGTCCAGAACCTCGTCTCCACGGTCTTCGTCGGCCGCATCGCCGAGGACCGCGAGGTGGCCGAGGAAGCGCTGAAGCTACTCCGCGTGCCCACGGGTGTCGGCTATGAGAGCGTCCTCGCTTCGCTCTCCGAAGTGGACGCTGCCGAGACGCAGAAACTCCCCTACCGCGAGTTCGTGATGCGCGATGTGGACGGCCGCGTCCAGCGCATCCGGGCCGACTTCAGCTGGGTCCGCAACCTGCTCGACTACCTGAACACCACGCCTGGGGAGGCGAAGTGACCGACCCCTCCGCCGATCACGACCTTGCTCCTCCTACTTCCACCCACCGACGATCCGGCCTCGCCACACGCGTGGCCGGCCGCCTCGGCCGGGTCCTGCTCGCCCTGACGGCGGCCTCCGGCGCCCTGGTCTTCACACCGGGAATCGCGGGGGCGCAGGGCGACGCGGAGGGGTGCACGGACTACGAATGGCACACGGCGTGGTCGCAGTGCGTCGATGAACTGCCTGCCGGCCAGGAACTCCAGTGCGAGGCCGCGCCCCAACCGGCCTCCCCGGACTCGGGCATGGCGGGCTGGTTCGCCGACCCGAGCAACCTCGACAAGAGCGAGGGCATCGGCACGTACAGCCGCTACGGCTACGCGGGATACCAACTCCCGATGTACGGCTCCCAGGAGATGGCCATCGGCGGCGGCTGCGTCGACGCCGTCTCCATCCCCAACGGCGCCGACACCGCGAACGCCCTCGCGAACATGGAGTTCAACCTGTCGGTCGCCACGGTCGGCGCCGCGAACTCGATGCGCCAGGCCGCTTGGGAGCCCGACAACATGTGGGGCTGGTCCAACGAGTTCATGGAGCGCGGCACCGAGATCCTGTACCGCCAGATCTTCACCGTCTTCGGCGCGGTCACGGTCGGCCTCATCGGTCTCTACCTGCTCTGGCGCTCAAGGCAAGCCGACATGAACAACGCGGTCACGACCGTGGCCTGGGCCGTCCTCATCCTCGTCCTGGTGACCGCCGTCGTGCGCTGGCCGGTCAAGGCCGCCGAGTACACCGACCAGGCACTGACCATCGGCATGAATCTGAGCACGGTCCTCATCAACGACGACCAGGTCGAGGGCTGCATCCGCGAAGACGGCATGGACCAGGACCGCTACGACGAGCTCAAAGAGCTCAACGGCGAGAACTTCTGCATCGACACCCGCACAGCCGCCGTTGTCGCCTCCGACACCGTCTCCGGCCAGGTGCTCTACCAGAACTGGCTGCGAACCATGCTCGGCCAGAGCGAAGAGGTCACCTTCCAGGAACGCGACGGCGAGGTCGTCGAGGACGCCGAGGGCAACCCGGTCGTCACCGAATCCAACGCCGCCTACAAGTACGGCCCCGCGCTCTTCGCCGCTCAAGCCTTCTCCTGGCAGGAAGACGCCGAGGCCGAAGACCCGGGCACTCGCAACGACCTCATCGAGGAGAAGCAGGAACTCTGGAGGAACCTGGTCGCGCAGATACAGACCGAGGACCCCGAGGCCTACGCCAACATCAGCGGCCAGCGCGCCTGGGAGCGCACCGGCACCGGCTTCCTCGCCCTCCTGACCGCAATCTTCTTCTCGCTCTTCGACTTGACCGCGTCGATCCTGATCATCCTGGGCTTCATGATCGTGCGCTTCGCGATCGTGGCCCTGCCGATCATCGGCACTATCGCGCTGCTGCGCCCGGCAGGCGGTCCGTTCAAGCGCCTGGTCAACACGGTGCTCGGCGCGATCATCAACGTCGCGATCTTCTCGCTGGCCGCAGTCATCTACATCTGGGCCTCAAGTCGCATCCTCGGCACCACTATGCCCGTCTGGCTGCAAGTCGTTCTCATTGGACTCCTGGGCATCGCCGCATGGCTGCTCCTACGACCAGGCAGACGCATCGCCGGACTCGTCGCCGGCGGCGGCGTCGCCGACTCCCTCCTCGGCAGGCGCACCACCGAGGCCGATCGGGAAGCCGACCGCGAACGCCAGCGCATCGCCCAGCGCCGCGACGACGTGCGCCCCGAAGAGGTGCCCGACACGGTCCGCACCTCGCGCAGCACCAACGACACCCTGCCAGAGCAGAAGACGGCCGCCGACCAACCGGTCGGCGCCAGCGGCCCCAGCGGGACGGGCACGTCCGGCGGTGGCGGCGGCTCCGGTGGTGGAGAGGTCTACCGGCCTTCGAGAAAAGAGTGACCGTTGAACCGAGCCCTCCGGATCATCTTCTCCCGCTACGGGATCGTCGTCATCATCCTGATTTTGGTGCTCGGGGTGATCGCGCTTGCGTCGCAACGCCAGCAGACGCCGCTCGACGGTGGCAACACGGCCAATGGAGGCTCGAGCTCGGAAGCGAGCTCTGAGGCGTTCACCGAGGACGACGGCCTCGCGACCGAGAACTGCGAAGGCGACGACTGCTACCCCGAAGAAGAGCTGCCGCAGGAGGCGGTCGACCGCTCGGTCGAGTTCGCCGAGGTCTGGCTCAACCCGAACGGCTACAGCGCAGACGGCTGGTACGACACACTCGTCCCGTTCCTCACCGACGATCAGGCCGAGCTGATGCAGGGCGTCGACCCGATCTCGGTGCCCGCAACGGAGATCACCGGGGAACCGGTGCCCGAGGGCTTGAAGGTCGGCATCCCGATGGACACGGGCACGCTGACGCTCACCATGACTGAAGGCTCCAACAACTCGACCGAGCTGGACTGGCTCGTGTCGGCGATCGACTGGGAGCAGTCATGACAGGCATCGGCGACGACACCACCGCGAAGGAACGCGCCGCGGAACCCTTGGCCCCCAAGGTCCCCAAGAAGCTCCGGCCCTGGCTGTGGACCATCACGGTCCTCAGCGTGTGCTGCCTCGGCGCGGTCGTCTCGATCGTTCAGCTGCTGTCCGACCAGTCGAACGGAGAGGACGGCACTGTCACGCTGGCCGGCTGCGGCACGAACTCGACAGTGGACCCGAACGCCGAATTTCCCGCGATCGCCCCGTACACCTCCGAAGAGATCAAGAACGCCGCGATCATCATCTCGGTCGGGCAGGATCTCGAGATCCCGGCCCGCGGCTGGATCATCGCGGTGGCGACGGCGATGCAGGAGTCGAGCCTGACCAACCACGGCCACCTCGGCGACCAGAACGACCACGACTCCCTCGGCCTGTTCCAGCAACGCCCCTCATCCGGCTGGGGCACACCCGAGCAGATCCAGGACCCCGTCTACGCCTCGACGAAGTTCTACGACAAGCTCGTGACCATCGACAACTGGGAGACACTGCCGCTTACCGTTGCAGCCCAGAAGGTCCAGACTTCCGCGTTCCCCAACGCGTACGCCAAGCACGAACCCAAGGCCACCGAAATCGTCAACACCCTGACCGGTGGGGGCGGCCGTGTGGCGGCGGTCGACACGCAGCTCGGCAACTGCAACCCTTCCGGCGAGCTTTCCGCCTCGGGCTGGATCATCCCTGCCAAGGGGCCGATCAACTCCGGATTCCGGACCGCGCAGCGCCCGACACACAACGGCGTCGACATCGGTGCCCCGCGCGGCGCCCCCATCGTCGCGGCGGCGGCGGGCACCGTGATCACCTCCGAATGCAACGCGAGTCTCTACGGTGCGCCCTACTCCTGCAACCAGGACGGGTCGCCTGAGGTGGCCGGGTGCGGCTGGTACGTCAACATCGTGCACGCCGGCGACTACCTGACCCGTTACTGCCACATGACATCCGCACCGCTGGTGAAGGAGGGCGATGTGGTCCAGGCCGGTCAGCTCCTCGGGTACGTGGGCTCTTCGGGCCGCTCGAGCGGCCCGCACCTCCACTACGAAACCCACCTGAACGCCGACCGCAGCCCCGCCGGCGCGGTCGACCCGGTCGACTTCATGAACCAGATGGGCGCGCCGCTCGGGTAATCAGCTCACCGGAACCACGCAGGCCGCACAAGCCGCAGATCCCAGTTTGCGGCGTACACAACGGTTTGCGTGAAGTCGATAGACTCTCGTGTCGTGAGCGGCACACAACCCCTTGTGCTGCTTGAGCACAGAGGAGTTGCGATGGTCGGAGCGATACCCGGACCTGAGGAGTCGAAGGAGCGCCTAGCGGCGTGGAAAGGCAAGATCGACCAGCTCGCCGCCGACACGCAGGCAATGAGCGATCGGATGCAGGAACTTCGGGTGACCGTCTCGGACCCGAACTACATGGTCACCGTGACCGTCGATTCGACGGGCAACCTGCTCGACCTCCAGCTCACCGAGCGCAGCAGGCGCGTCGAGCTGCAGCATGTCTCCCAGACGATCATGCAGACGATCCGGACGGCCAAGGCGCAGGTGGCTGAGCAGGCCAAGGAGATCATCGAATCCACCCTCGGCGAGGATTCTGCGGCAGGCCGCGCCATCGCGGAGCGGGTTCGCAACCAGCTCATGCCTCCGGTTGAGCCCGAGGAGCGGTGGTAGCCATGGGAAACGGATTCACGGTCGATCCTGAGGAATTGCGCGCGCATGCGGGACACCTTGAGGAGTTGAAGGGCCGATTCGACGCGGTCATGAACGCCAGCACCCACATCGAGCAGGACGACGAGGCCTACGGCACCCTGTGCGGCTGGATCTCCGGCATTCTCGAGCAGCGCCACCAGGACCATTCCCGGATCACTGCGTATCTGGCGGAGAACTTCACGATCGCAGCCGAGTCGCTTCGCGCCTGCGCGGACGACTACGAGACGAGCGATACCGAGTCGCAAGGGGCTTTCTCCGAGCTCGAAGGTCGGATGGGGGTGTAGGTCGATGTCGGACAATTCGTTGATCGCCCCGGTCCAGTCGGATCGGAAGGGGTATGAGGGCGCGGGTCTGGTCGAGGGCTACTTCGACATGGTCGCCGCTTTCAAGTCGGATGGCTGGGTGGACGACGCCCTGGGTGTGAGCGGGTTCGCGCTCGAAGTGGTCGGCTCAGTGATCGACCCTTTCAGCGCCCTGTTCGCCAATGGCATCGGTTGGGCGATGGAGTACTTCGAGCCCCTTCGAGAGATGCTCGAAGAGCTCACGGGCAAAGCCGATGTGGTGATGTCGCACGCGCAGACCTGGACGAACATGTCCAGCGAGCTGAAGTCGATCGCCGATGACCTGCAGGCGTTCATGGCCTCGGACATGCCGAGCTGGAGCGGCGCCGCCGCCGACGCCTATCAAGCATTGATGGTGCACAACGTGAACGCCGCCAACGCTATGAGCGCCACCGCCGAGGCCCTCGCCGCCGCAACCGAGGGGGCGGGCGGACTGGTGCAGGTCACCTATGAGCTGGTGCGCGACCTGATCGCAGAACTGGTCGCACATGTCATTGTGTGGGCCATCGAGGCGATCTTCGTGGTCACGATTCCGGTGATTGCGGCCCAGATCATTGCGGCAGTTGTGAAGTGGGCCGGAATTATCCTGGGATACGGCATGGCCTTGGTGCAGAGCCTCCAGAACCTAAAAGCGCTGCTGGGACTGTGAGGAACCATGCGACAAGCTCTCAAAATCCTCCTGCTCCTCGGGATCGGCTTCATCCTCGCTAAAGACAAGGATGGCGGCGGAATCACCCCCGGCGATGGCAATAACACCATCGATCCCAACACCGGCAAGCCGAAGACCGACGAGCAGCGGAAGCAGGACTCGACCTACAAGGGCACCAACGCCCAAGAAGACTTTGACGGTGTCATTAAAGCAGGTGACCAGGAAAGCCAAGACGGCCGAGAGGAAGGCTCGAACGGCGGCGGAAACGATCAACCGGGCACCGACAGCCCGAACCTGGAGCCCAGTTACCCCGATCAGTGGGCCAGTGACGCAAACCTGCGAAGCCACTGGGAGGATCACCGCAACGACCACAACGCCGACTGGGAATCCGAGGCCGAGTATCGGGAGGCAGCGATCGACTTGATGAGCACCGACGGAGGCAGGCGACCAGGTGTCAAGATCAAGACTGATGGCGACACCTCGTACTTCTTCGATCCAGCCACAGGTGAATTCGGTAGATCCGGGCCGCGAGGGATTATTACCTACTACATTCCGAGCCCTGATCCTCAGGCTCATTTCGATCGCCAACCGGGAACGGAGGTCTAGCATGACCATGGGAAATCGGTTCCCTTGCCCTTGCTGCGGGCACGTCGTGCACGAATCTGTTGGATCTTCAATGATTTGCCCCATCTGTCGCTGGGAAGACGATGTGACGCAACTTCGTTGGCCCGCTTATGAAGGCGGTGCGAACAGGACCAGCTTGCTGCAGGCTCAGGACAACTACCAACGCTTCGGTGCCTCGAATCCTGACGCCGCTGCGCGGGCGCGCAAGCCACGCGAGAATGAGCCCCTGGAGCCCGGCTTCAGATTCGCAGATCCCGCGATCGATGATTTTGAGTCGCCGGACGAGACCGGCAGTCCCTGGCCGAGCGACCGCTCCGTCTTTTACTGGTGGCGCCCCACCTTCTGGCGTAGGCGTTGACAGGCTCGAGGCCGTGAGGTCCTCTAACATCGATAGGATCGGCGCATCGCCCCACCGCGGTGCGCCGACCTGTCTCTGGTGCTCCGCTTAAGCCTCGCAGCCTCGGGTGATCGATGCCCAGATCGATACGGCCTCGGCGACAATGTTCTGAGCGTGCTGCTCAGCCCACTCGACTTCCATCGGGGCGCAGACCCGCAAGCCGGGCTCGGCAGTGCCGAGCCGGATCACCGAACCTAGGGCCTCGGTCCTTCGCTCCCATGCGCGGGCCATCGTGATCCGAAAGCGCGCTTGGGAAGGGATCGCCTGGAAGTACAGACGGCGGCCGCCGATCACCGCCGTGAAGTGGAGACCGTCGAGTTCATCGCCGGCGTCCGAGTGCGTTGTCTCGCAGACGAGTTCGAGGCTCACAGGGCCATCGTCTCGCGGAAGGCCTGGCGCTCGTCGAAATGTCGCTCCCAATGGCTGAGGTACGGGCTGATCGGGTTGGTCCGGTGCAGCCCTTGCAACGGCGTGCCCGACAGGAGACCCCGCGGCGGCACCTGGCCCCCTTGCACGACGGTGCGGAGGGGAACGGTCGGTCCTTCGATGGGTTCGGCTTCCTCCGGTGTGTGGATGCCGAGCGCCCGGAAGAGCAAGGCGCGCAGGGTCAGCCAGAAGTGCACCCAGCGGTCGGCGAAGGTGGTCGTGGCGACCAGGTGGGCGTGGTGCAGCTCTTGCGATCCGGCCAGGAACCGAGCCCATGCGTCCTCGCGGAGCTTGCCGAAGTCGTAGCGGTCTTCGTTGTCGTCCGCCCAGAAGCGACGTCGAGGCCGCTCAGGCGGTTCAGGCGGCTCGATCCCGGTGCGCCCGGGCGACGGGCGGCGTCCTTCGGCCCCTTCGGGAGTCTGGCCGGGTGACGGTCGGTTGGCGCGTTCGCTTCGGGGCTCGACCGGCTCGCGGGACGGGTCGGGCAGTTCGCCTCGGCGGTGTCGGCCAGTGCGGGTGTCGGGGCGCCAATCCGGGGAGCCGAACGGGCCGGGGTCCTTGGGATCGTGCGGGCGATCGCGGTCGATGATCCACGTGTCGCCGGGCCGGTGCCGCAAATGCGGCGGTTCGTAGCGCGGGGATCGCGGGTCGGATTCGGGCAGCGTCGGGTCGGAGGCGTCGGGGTCGTACCGGCACGCGCCGGGCGAATCCGACTCGACGGAAGCGGCGTAAACCACCTGCTCAAGGTAGGCGGGAACGCCCGGTCGGCGGTTCTGAATCGCCCCGGAATGGCTGTTTGCGGGCAGCCCGAAATCGAGTATGGTCG
The DNA here is from genome assembly GCF_017592475.1 of Glycomyces niveus. Taxonomy (GTDB): domain Bacteria; phylum Actinomycetota; class Actinomycetes; order Mycobacteriales; family Micromonosporaceae; genus Glycomyces; species Glycomyces niveus. The sequence continues at coordinate 90,489 of NZ_JAGFNP010000016.1, forward strand.
TAGTTGCCAAGGGAGCTTGCTCCTCTGGTGTTTGGGGCCGCCCGGTGGAACATGATTGGTAGTCGGTGCCACCGGGCGGCTGCTGAATCTGCCTTATTCAGTTGGGCGCAAGCCATCGCACAGACGGATCAACCGTCAGTGCACAGGCGCGCTGAGCAAATGGTGAGCGAGCAACGCTCGATTGTCAACCACCAGTGTCGGCGTGTCGTGAAGTCTCGAATGGACTTTCCCAGTGACACATTTAAATCAAGCCATCTCCGCCCGTGAGCGACGCAACGCAGTTGCCCTGCACCCCAATGACAAAGGCGTAAGACTCCTGGTCGAGATCGCCCGTCAGAGAGACCTCGACACTAAAGGCCGTGACCGAGGTCTCTGTGGACTCGGCCTGTTCGATGCCGTTAAGGAAGGCTGTTGTCGCACCCCATTCGGTGATTGCCAGGTCAAGTTCTTCGGGCGTTGGGCCTGTGTAGCTTGAACATTGAAGAGCAGCAGCGGTTTGGGGGTTGCGCTCCACGACAATTGCGCGTAGGAAGTCCGTTGCCAAGTCCTGAGGGTCGACCACCTCGCCAGTTCCATTAGTTGAACTGGGCTCCTCGTCTTGGAGGCGGACTGCGTTTGAAACGCAGTAGGTATCACCGGACTTCTGAACAGTCACAACGAATTCCTCATGGCGCTGCGAGCTCTGGTAGATGTACGAGACCGTCGCCGCGACCGTGGCGCCATCGACGCCCGCAACCGGGTCGCCCGTTTCAAGGTCAACATCAGTGATGCCGCCGAGCTCGTCGGCGTAGGTCTGGCGGAGGTCGTCCAAGTCGCTCGGTGATACCTCAGGCGAAGCGCCATCGCAAATGGTGGCCTCGGACCGGTCGAGTTCCTGATTCGATCCGTACCGCAGATATCGCCAAGCGGCGTTCTTCTCACTCGAAGCGGCCTCGTCCCGCGGGTCCTGGTTCTCGGGGTTGCCGCTCGCGGCGAAGGTGGGGGCAACCCATCCACCCAGGGCAAGGGCGAGCGCCCAGGCTGCGGCCATGACGCCGACGCGGCCCCATTTCCTCGGGGGGTCTGCGAACTCGTTGTTCTCGGGCTCGTTGACCGCGACGACGCGGTACTGCTTGCCGTCCGCGGTGCTGAACTTGGTCCCGCCGCCGCTGCGGCGCGGACGACGAGTGGTGCGAACGACACGCCGGAACAACCTACCCATGGCCTAACCCTATTGGACCGGACCCACCGACCTCAACCAGAAGCTCGACCCGTAACCCCGCTAGTTCCGCGGACTTCCTTCGGGTGCCCTCCATCCGCGGGCCGTCTGGACCAGGACTGAGACGGCAATAGTCGCGATCGAGGGAAGCGCCCAGAGAACCCCGACCATGGTCACTGGCATGGTCCCTTGGGCGGCAAGGATGCCGAGCCAGACGAACGGTGCCCCCGCGATCACGACCGGCGCAAGCCGGAGGTACCAGCGGCGGCTGCGCCCGAAGATTGCCAGTGGAATGCCCACGACCAGCCCGTAGGCGATCGCGGAGACGAGCCAAGCGAGCGGCCAGAAGAGCGGGCCGCCCGGGTCGTTCGCGGCGATTGCGACCGCGACGAAGGTCGCGATGACGACGGTCCCGAACACCACGGGCCACACCACGAGGCACGCGATCAGATGGAACCAGAGCACCCACCGCGGTCCGCGGCTGCTGATGGGTCGCAAGGGCGGGAGCGGAGTCGGGTGGAGCTGCATGGGCGACCTTCGTCGGGAGGGAACCAGGGAACATCAAACTTGAACATGTTCAACTCATGATTGCGAGCCTAGCACGTTATTGAACTTGTTCAACTATGGCGCTCCCCGCAGCTCTGACGGGTGCATCCGTGTCCGCCACGGTTTGCCACAACTCGGTACGATCAGACACGAAGCGTGATCGCGTATTGGGAGCGAGGGCCAGATGTCGAACGGTTTCGCCGTGGTGCCAACCGATATCACCGCTGCCGCGAGTCAGGTGAAGACGCTCGGGTCGAATGCGGACGCGTCCCGGCCGGTGAGTACCGCCGGGCAGCAGGCCGCCTCCGCGAACTCCGGGTACATGACCTCGATCGCGATCAAGAACTTCACCGACTGCTTCGAGGAGGTCGGGGCCGCGCTCGAGAAGCGGCTGACGAACCATGCCGAAGCCCTCGACGAGTGCGCGGAGTCATACGACGCCACCGACAGCGAGGTCGCGAACCCCTTCAACAGCTACCTCCGCGACCTCAGATAGGAGCGCGATGCCCACCTTCCCCCAGGCGCTCAGCTCGAAACCGGGCGAGTTCGGCGATTTCGGCGGCGCGGTCAACACCGCCGGCAGCGCGGTCAAGCAGACGTCCTCCGGGTACAAGCGGGCCGCGAAGAGCGTCGAGAAGTCGTGGACCGGCGATGCCTCGGACCAGTTCCAGCAGGCCGCTCGCAACGCGGCCAACGCCATGTCGCAGGTGCAGACGCAGCTGGAGACGACCGAGCAGGCCGCGAAGGCCGGCGGCCAGATGATGAACGTGACTCAGAAGGCGCTCGAGACCACCAAGAAGACCACGGAGTCGACCGGATTCCGGGTGCTGCCCGCACCGATGGTGATGCTGGGGCAGGTCCATTACCAGCAGGCGCAGGCCGTTGCACCGTACGGCTCCGCGGCCGTCATCGCTGGGTACACCATCACCGCAGGCATCATCACCGGTCAGCTGGTCACGCTTACGACCACGTTGACCATGCAGGATGTGGGGACCGCCGCGACGATCAACGCCACGGGGCTCGCGATGCGGATGCTCGGGGTCGCGCTCGACGGCGGCAACAAGGCGCTCCTGCCCGCCACGAAGGTCACCCAGGATCGCTATGTGCGGCCCGGATTCCGAAGCGACACGGTGAAAGACGCTTGGAAGAAGAGCAAGACGGACACCGGGGCGCGCCAGGACGCGGCCGGCTTCCCCAGGGACGGCATGACCTACGACCCGCACGACGACGACTTCAGCCGCGGTCCGCTCGAGAGCCGCGACGCCGACGTCGGGCACCCGCCGGGCTGGGAGTTCAGGGACCAGTATTCGGCGGCCCGGCTCTGGGGCGTGAGCCGACGCGATTTCCGCGACGATTACAACCACCCGGACTTCATCATGGAAGGGGCGACGGAGAATCGGAGCCACAAGTACGAGTCGACCAGCGATGAGCTGAGCGAGTGGATCCCGTACCACTTCGACAAGTACGGTGACCCGCCGCCGCCGTCGGTGCCGAACGTCGACTACAGCAAGCTGAACCTGGGGAACGCATGAGCGTCAAGCCGAGTGCCGATCTGGCCGCTGTCGCCGACGCGATCGTCGGGGCGTTCGGGGGGTTCGCGCCGCACGCGTCGGAGACGCACGTCAGCGAGTCCGGCCCGCATCAGGTCAAGGTGCTGTCGTTCGCTGACCAGCCGGAGGCCGGCGCGGTGTCGTACGCGACGCTCGGGCTGTGCGCGGCCCCGCTGCGGGTGCCGGGCCGCGAGGGTGGGCCGCGGCTGGGCGTGGAGCTGCTGGGGGTGTGCCATGCGCTGTTCCCGGAGTTCAAGTACGCGTTGTCGACGGCTGCTTTCGGCGTGCTCGGCGGTGGCGCGATGTTCCCGGGTCAGATCGTGACGGACGCGTTCGCGATGTACTACCCGGGGATGGCGATGGAGCATCTGCTGTTCATCGACCCGATCTCGTGGGCAGGCCGCCCGCAGCCGATCGAGCTGCCGGGGCGGGCGTACGTGTGGCTGCAGGCGGTGCCGATCGCCGAGTCGGAACGGCGGTTCGCGGGCGAGCAGGGGCCTGAGGCGCTGATCGATGCGCTCTCGAGGGCTGACGCGAACGTTACTGATCCGCGCCGGTCTCCGGTGCTCTGAGCGCGGCTTATTCCAGTTGCGGGGGTTGGGGAAGCAACGGGGCCGCGATCTCATCGCGCCGATCGTTGGCCTGCTTCTGAGCGTCGCGAAAGGCCGCCGTGATCTCTTCCGCCGCGATTTCACGGTCGACGCGCCGCCACAGTTCGTTGTATTGGAAGCGGATGTCGACGGGTTTGCGGTCGATGCCGACCGTGACCCACACGAGGCCTTGCGGGGACCGGCCCGTGAAGTACTCGTCGGCGTGCTCGGCGTAGACGTTCTCGATCTCCGCGAAGTCGGCGATGGCCTGGTCGGCCAGCGCCTGCTGCTCCTGCATTTGCCGGTTCCAGTTACGCTCGCGGATCTCGCGCAGTTCCTGCGCGGTCGCGGGGAAGTCCTGTGCGTCCATGGTCGTCTCCGTCGGTCGGCGGCGCTAGGGGCGGTGCAGCTGTTCGGAAGCGCGGATCAATGCCGCTTCCGCGGCGGCGAACGCCTCCGCGACGGCGTAGGCGAGGGCGGTGCCGTCGTAGCGGAGGGCCGCGTCCAGGAATTCGATGCCCTTGACGGTGGCCTGCGAGTCAAGCGTGACCGCGACGAGGCCGAGATCATCGACGCTCCGGTAGGAGGCCGTTTGGAAGGCCTGCAGCGCCTCCCACTGTTCGAGGCCCTGGGTCCGCTGGGCGATGGCCTGGGCCTCGGTGGGGGTGGACTTCAACTGGGCCAGCGCATCCGAGACGTCCATGCCTTCGGCGGCCATACCTCGGAGCAGACCGAGCGTCGCGTCCACGCGGTCGTCGAGGCCGGTGTAGTCGAAGGCGGCCAAGTCGGCGACGAGTTCGCTCATGGCCTGGGCGGGATCGTCGGGCGGTGTCGGCATCGCGGTCCTCCTCGAGATCGTCCACGTGGAGAGGGGTCGGCATCGATCCTAACGTCCGCCTGCCGACCAGCAAGGGACGGCGATCGCGAGGACCGCGGGAGGGGTTGCGGCGTTTTAGGGTGGGGTATGGGCGTCCCCTCGGGTTCTGAGCGGGCGGGGGCGGAGTTCGCGGCGCAGACGGCGCGGACGCGCGGAGCAGTCTCGACCGGGCGATGCTGTGCCTGTGGGGGCCGCGGTCTCGGCGTTGAGCGTGTGCGCCGCGATCAGCATCTGGCAGGCGGCGGGCCTGTGGACGCCCCTGTGGTGGATCGGGGTGACGGCCGGTGTGGCGCTGTGGGCGGTCGTCTACGTGGCCCGCCCGTGGGTCTCCTACTACGGGCTCCGGGCGACCGCGCGGCGCGTCGTCAGGGGACCGGCGACACTGGTGCGGCGGCTGCGGCGGGGATCGCGGTCTTAGCGCGTGAGCTGCGGTTTCTTGGGATACTGAGCTCATCAGCCGAGGTGGGGGCGCGCGATGAAATACCGGATCATGGAGCAGACGCGGCCCGGCGGGCTGCTCGGGCAGGTGTACCGGGAGGTGCTGATCCCGGCGTTCCCGGCGAACGAGCTGGAGAGCGAGACGGGCATCGCCAGGACCCTTGAAGCGGGGCTCGGGAGCCTGCTCGTCGCGGTCGACGACGCGGGCAGGCCGGCCGGGGCGGCGTTCGGGCGCTGGTCGCCGGCGTCGCAGGTGCAGATGCTGACGTACCTGGCGGTGGACCCGGCGACGCGCGGGCACGGGCTCGGCGGGCGGCTGCTGGGGGACGCGCTCGAGACGTGGCGGGAGCGGTACGACCCGTGCCTGGTCGTGGCCGAGATCGAGTCGCCGGACGCCCCGGCCGTGCACGAGGCGTACGGGGACCCGCGGCGGCGGCTCGCGTTCTACGAGGCCGCGGGGGCGCGCGTGCTCGACCTCCCGTACTTCCAGCCGGGCATCGGCGGGCCGCACCTACGGGTCATGGGGATGCTGCTGCTCGTGCTGCACGCCGACCCGTCGTTCACGCAGAACCGACCGGACCGATTGGCGGGCAAGGCGTTGCGCACGTTCATGGAGGAGTACATCGAGTCCTCGGAGGGCCGCAAGCCGGCCGACTGGGACACGCAGGCACTGCTGAAGGCGATCGACCAGGACGGCGGCATCCCCATGGCCCGCAAGGACCCCGGCCGCTAGCCGCACCGCGCCGGTGGGGGTTTCCCAGTATGTACCGGTGCACTAGAGTCGCTCCCAGTGCGCCAAGCCACACCCCGCCAGCGAAGACGAACTGGAATGATCGAGCGACCCGCCACCGCCCCCGCCCGCGCCGCTGATGCGGCCCTTGGAGTGCGGCCGTGACCGCGGCGTGCCTCACGGCGGCGCTCACGGCGCTGATCTCGGCGTTCTTCCCGGTGACACCGGTCGAGCCCTACCTGGTGGCGCTGGCCGCCGCGACCGAGTACAGCCCGATCGCCCTCGGCGTCGCGGCCGCGGTCGGGCAGACCATCGGCAAGACGACGCTGTTCCTCGGCGTGCGCGGGGCGCTGCATTCGGCGCGGCTGCAGGGGTGGGTCGAAGCGGTCGAGCGGCGGCGCGAGGCGCGCCGATGCGCCAGGACCGCAACCGAACCCGAGCCCGCGCCCTCCGGCTCGACGGCGGTGCGGGAGCGGCTGCGCGCACCGCTGGCGGCGCTGATCGCGCTCGGCCGCAAGCTCTTGCGCCTCCTCGACCGCCCGTCGCTCGCGGCGCCGATCCTCCTGCTCAGCGCCACAACCGGTCTGCCGCCGCTCATGGCGACGAGCATCTGCGCGGCCGGGACGCGCATCAATTTGCCCCTGTTCGTGGCCGCGTGCCTGGTCGGCCGCTCGATCCGCTTCATCGCGATCGCCTATGCGCCGCAACTGGTCCTGGGTTTGGGTTGAAGCGCCGCAATGCGAACCTGGACTGGGCCTGTCGCACTCGCGGTCAAGTGTGGCGGTCCTCCAGGTAGCGCATGAGGTTCGCGGCGGACTGCTGGAGCTTCCGGTCGCCGTCGATGACGTCGCGGAGGTCGTCGGGCGCGCAGGGGCGGCGGTCGGCGAGGCGGGCGATGTCGAGGAAGTGGGGGGCGATCGCGGTGCGGCGGTAGGCGGCCAGCTTGTGGTGGCCGTCGATGAGGAACGCGGCGCAGTCCTGCTCGTCGCCGGGCGGCTCGGAGCGGAGGATGACCGAGAGCGGGCGGGCGCCCTCCTCGATCTCCTCGACGTAGCCGTTGAGGGTCGCCTCGTCGCGGGGAGGCCACGCGTCGGTGGGGATGACGGCGGTGCCCTCGGTGCCGATCGGCTCGTACGGGTACCACCAGGCGGTTCCGTTCTCCCCGAACGGTTCGATGTGGACGTTCGCGTCGCGCCAGATCCGGACCCCGTAGTGGCCGGGCTGCAGCAGCCCGAGGATGGGGCGGGCGAGTTCGACCGGGTCGGTGTCGCCGGCGGGGTGGCGGAGGCGTTCGCGGAGGTCGCGCAGGGAGTGCCGGAACGCGGCGTCGCGCGTGCGGATCGCGAACCGGTCGATGGACCCGGAGCCGGTATAGCCTTCGACGATGAGCGGTCTCCAGCCGACGCGGAGCGCGCTCGCCCCGTCGTGGCCGCCGACGGAGAGGGTGCCGTCCCCGTCGCGCACCTCGAGCACCCGGTACCCCAGTGATTCGGCCAATCGCGTGATCATCTGATCCTCCGTCCAACTCTCGACCGCCGCGGCGTTCGCACTGCGCCGCCCCGTCCCGGCGAACCCGTCATATCGGGCGGCGCCGGACGCCCGTCCAGCCTAGTACCCCGTTGCGACGACCGCGAACATCGCCGCGGTGAGCTGCGCGTTCGCGCACGCGCGCATAGTGGTCGTGAATATGGGGTACCCCGATTCGCCCGCAAAGCAACTAGAATGGGCCGCACAACCCCTCATTGCCCCTGGAGGGCAGCCATGACGGTCCCGCCGCCGCACCCCAACCCGTACCTGCCGCCCGGCCACCCCTACGGGCCGCCTCGACCGCCGCGCATGCCCGGTCTCACGACGACCGCCGTCGTGCTCCTGTGGGTGATGGTCGCCATCAGCACCTTCAGTGCGCTCCTGACGCTCCCGATGGTCGTGTCCGAGTCGCCGATGCTCGACATGCTGCCCCCGGACGCGGCGCTCCTGATGTCGATCGGCGCGGTCCAGGGCGTCGCGTGGGCGGGCCTGCGCGCCTGCATCGCCGTCAAGATCGTCCAGCGCAGCAGTACGGCCCGGTCGGCGGCGTTCATCGCCGAAGGGGTGGGCATGGCCTGCCAGCTGGTGCTCGCGGTGCTGCTGTTCAACACCGTGATGCCTGCGGCGCCCCCGGAGGGCATGAGCGTCCGCTACAACTTCGACTGCACGGGGCTCGTGCTGCCGATCCTCGTCATCTGCTTCCTCTCGACCGCCCGGTCGCGCTGGTGGTGCGACCGCTGATACCCCTGAATACCGCTTCACGTTAGGAGTACGCCATGAGCTACCCCCCTCCTCCTCCCGCTCCCCCTCCCGGCCCGCCGCTCGGCGCCGCCCCTGAGTCGATGCCCGGTTCCACGAAGGGCGCCGTGGTGCTCCTGTGGATCCTGTTCGGCCTCGGCATCTGCGGCAGCGGCGCCCTGGCCGCCGGCTACTTCGCGCTCACGAGCCTCGAGGAGCAGGGCGACGTCGTGATCCCGTCGTCGTACCTGCCGTACCTGGTCATCGCGATCGTCCAGGCCGTGGTCTGGACGGTGCTGCGCGCGGTCTTCGCCGTGAAGATCGCCCGCCGCAGCGCGGGCGCCCGCAAGGGCGCCATCATCTTCGAGATCGTCAACGTGGGCCTGTCGCTCCTGGCGTGGCTCTTCGCCCCGGAAATCGAGTACACCGCCGGGGAGCCGGCGGGCGGCACGGCAGGCGGCTTGATCGGCGCGGTCCTCGGCATCGCCATTGCCGCCGTCATCATCGGCCTGCTGTCCACTGCGGACTCCAAGCGGTGGTGCAACGAGTAGTGCGACCGGGCGCGGCCGCCGGACGGGATGCCGTCCGGCGGCCGCGCCGCGTTTATCGCGGTGGCCGGGGGGCGGGCCGGTGCGCTGGGTGAGTCGGAAATGGAGG
>NZ_JAGFNP010000016.1:99349-137889 GCF_017592475.1 Glycomyces niveus
TGTTCACTCTTTTTGGCCGCGGGGGGGCCCCGGGGGTCGGTTTGGCCGCGGGGGGCCCGCGCCGCGTTTATCGCGTTGCCGGGGTGGCGGGCGGGTCCTATGGTGTAGTCCGAAAGTGAGGGTTGCTCCGTGACCAAGTTGAACCAGATCATCGCGATCGAGAAGAGCGTCAAGGCGAAGGCCGCGCGTGCACTCGGCGACGCCGGGCGCGAGCTCGCCAAGGCGCCGCTGCTGTCCGGCATCTCCCGGACCTACCAGCCGAAGGACGAGGAGGGCGAGCAGCTGCCGCCCGAGTCGACGAAGGTGCAGCGCCGCGTCGAGGAGCAGCTGCGCGAGGTCTCGGCGGCGATGACGCGCCTGTTCGACGTCACGGCCACCAAGGACCGCACCAACGCCATCGCCACCGCTGACATCACTGTGGACGGTGAGGTGCTGGTCGCCGACGTCCCCGTCACCTACCTGCTGTTCCTGGAGAAGCAGCTCGCCGAGCTGCAGACGTTCGTCAAGGGCCTCCCGGTGCTCGACGCGGCCGAGTCGTGGACGTACAACGATGCGTCCGACGCGTTCGCGACCGACCCGGTGAAGACGGTGCGCACCAAGAAGATCCCGCGCAACCACGTCAAGGCCGAGGCCACCGAGGAGCACCCGGCGCAGGTCGAGGTCTACTACGAGGACATCCCGGTGGGCTACTGGACCACCGTGAAGTTCTCGGGCGCGGTCCCGGCCAAGCGGGTGGCGCAGCTTTCGGAGCGGCTGGAGAAGCTGCAGATCGCCGTGAAGTTCGCCCGGGAGGAGGCCAACGGGACCGAGGTCGTCGAAGAGCGGATCGGCGCCAAGGTCTTCGGCTACCTGCTCGGCGAATAGGCCCACAGACCCCCTGTTTGAGCGACAGGGGCGGCGCCCGAAAAGCGCCGACACGCTGAAACTGAGATTCAGTCCGAGTAACAGGCGGGAACATCCGGTCCCCTGCGGAATTTAACCCCGCGGTGCAAGGACTCGGGTTCACGCCGAAACTGAGACTATCGCTCCAGCTTCAGCATTCGCCACGCCGCGCGTTTCCGCGAGCAGTCCCCTGGGACATCGAAGTTGGGGGTTCGAATCCCTCCCGCCGCACCACATGCGGCGGTAGCTCAACGGCAGAGCGCGATGCTAGCAGCAGCCTCAACGGCTGCCGCGGATCGCAGCGGCCACTATGTGGCACATGGCGGCCCGGTGTCGAGGTCAACGACCCGGGCCGCACCTATTCTTCCCGGTTGCGCCGGCGCGCCATCTGGACGCCATGAGCGACAACCGAAAGGGCGATGCCGCGCGGATCGGGCTCGGCGCGCCCTCCGGCCGGGGCAGGCCCGACGACGCGGGTAGGGCTGTCCCTACCCGTGAAATGCCTGCTCGCAGGGTCGTTCCAAGGCCGCGATCGGACGAAGATTATCGACATGAACAAGATCTTCAAGCAGCTCGGCGCCGACAGTGCGTACCTGCTCTCCTCGTTCCCGATCGCGCTTCCCGCGTTCGTCATCACCGTCACCGGCTTCGCCGCCGGGATCGGGACCGCCGTCGTCTGGATCGGCGTGCCGATCCTCGCCGCGACCCTGTTCGCCATGCGCGGCCTCGCCGCCGCCGGTCGCAGCCAGCTCGGGGCCGTCCTGCGGCAGCCGATCGAAGGGCCGCACTACAAGCGGGCGCCCGAGGGCGCGTCGCCGCTGCGCCGGTACCTGACGCCGCTCACCGACGGCCAGTCGTGGCTGAACCTCCTGTGGGGCGTGGTGAACTTCCCGCTCGCGGTCGCCGGGTTCTGCGTGGCCCTCTCCCTGTGGGCCGCCACGGTCGCGACGCTCGCCTACCCGCTGTACGGGTGGGCCATCCGCCGCGCCACCGGCGAGGGCGACGGCCTGGAGTACGCGACCCGCTGGCTCGGCTGGGGCGACTCGTACCTGGCGCTCTCGGCGCTCTCGGTGCTGGGCGGCCTCGTCCTGGCGATGCTGCTGCCGCTGGTGCTGCGCGGCTTCGCGCTGACCCAGGCCGCGCTCGGCAAGGGCCTGCTCGCCTCCCTCTCCGAGTCCGACGCCCCGCACAGCCCGACCCGCACAGCGTCGCTGGACGCCGAGGTCACCCGTGTCCAGGAGCGGCTCTCCGCCGCGTAGACCCGAGCCGCATACGACTCGATTCCGGGAAACCCGACCGGGCGTCCGCACCTCGCGGACGCCCGGTCCCTTTTTCGTGTCGATAACGGTTTTCACCGGTGCTAGGTTGGGGCGCATGGCAGCACAGCACGGACACCGGCACGGCGACCACACCGCTTCCTTCGACTTCGCCGACGCCGCGCCCCGGTTCAAAGCACGCGCGGCGGCCGAGGCCGCCAAGTACCGGCGGCTCGCCGAGCAGCTGACCGACCCGGGCGACCAGGTCGTGGCCGACATCGGCTGCGGGGCCGCCTCGATGGCGTTCGCACTCGCCGAGACGCTTCCCAAGGCGCAGGTGGTGGCCGTGGACGCGGAACCGGCGATGCTCGACCTGGTGCGCGAGCGGGCCGCCGAGACCGGCGCGGCCGTGCGTGCGGCGCAGGCGTCAGTCGACGATGCGGACGCGCTCGCCGCCGCCGTCGGGGCGCCCGCCGACCTCCTGTGGGCCGGGCACGTCATCCATCACGCCTCCGATCCGCAAGCGGCCCTTGACAACCTGGCCGGGCTGCTCGCCCCGGGCGGGCGTCTGGCGATCGGCGAGGGCGGCACCGCCCCTCAGTACCTGCCCTGGCATGTGGGCGTGGGCAGCCCGGGCCTGGAGCTGCGGCTCATCGAAGCCGGTTCGCGCCGGCTCGAAGGCGAAGGCGTCGAACACGGCTCGACGCCCCTCTCCTACGGCTGGAACCTCGCACTCGAGAAGGCGGGCCTGACGCAGGTGCACGAGGTCAACGAACTCGACGCGACCCCGGCCCCGCTCGAAGGCACGGACCTGCACCACGCGCTCGAATCCCTGAACACGCGGGTGGGCTGGTTCGAGCCCTACCTCAGCGACGCCGACAGGGCCGCGTGGGCGCGACTGCTCGACGAGGACGGCCCGGACTGGCTGGGCCGCCGCCGCGACCTCCACCACCTGTCGATCGACACGTACTTCACCGCCGTCAAGCCCTGACCGGCTTGCGGCGCTTCGGGTCTCACTCGTTCCCCGACTCGACCTCCAGCTGGAACAGCCGCTCGAGCGCGGCCCGCGCGTACACCTCCTCCAGGTGGTCCGCGCGCGCGAAATCGCTGAGCAGGTCGTAGCCGTCCCGCAGGCCGAGCCGCCCGAGCCGGTACGCGGCCTCGATGCGGCCGAGCCAGTGGAAGCAGTCGTCGACGGCGAGGACCGAGTACGCCTCGATGCCGACGTCCGGGCTGATGTCGAACATCGCCTCCGCCGCATCGACGCCCAGGTGGAAGTCCATGACGGACTCGACGCCTTTCACGATGCGCCACAACGCGTTCTCGGCGTCGATCACACTGTCCTCGGCGAGCTGCTCGGCGCAGATGATCCGCAGCCGCACCGACAGCAGGGGCGCGTTCGCCAAGTGCCGCAGCGCCATCGCGGCCGCCGAAGGGTGGACGTTGCGCAGCGCGTGGGCGGCGCTGTGCCGCACGTACTCGTTCACGCTCTCGTCGGTGACCAGCTGCATCAGCGCGATCCCGGCGGGTCCGGCGGCGCAGTCGACGAGCGCGCTGGCGGCGTCGAGGCGGTATTTGGCGTCGACGGTGGCGTCGGCGGCGATGGCTTCGAGGGCGCGGGCGGCGTCCTCGACGCTGAAGCGGCCCATGTGCTCGGCGACTTCGAGCCGCACCTCTATATCCACATTGGACGATTGGGCCACGGGTGAGAGGCGCATGGCCATGTCCCGGCCGCCCAGGTCGATGAGGTCCTGGATGAGCTGGATGCGCAGCTCGGCGTCGATCGACTCGTTTTTGATGGAGCCCACGAGGTTGCTCATAGCGCGGTCGCGGCGCTGATGCGGGACGGACACGACCGCCATGCCAATTGACGGCTCGCAAGCTTCGCCGAAGGAGCCAATAGAGTGCTCACCGACTTCGCCGAAGGAGCCGCCGGAAGGCTCGCCGACGTCACCGAAGGCGCCTATCGACGACTTGCGCGGCTCTCTGAGCGAGCCGACCGCGCCGGCGTCCCGGAACGGGGCGCCGGGGGGCTCGTCGGCATGCGCCCGGCGGGCTCCGGTCGTGGCGGGCTCGAATGCGCGGAACTCGTCTCGCACGCCGGTGCCGTTGTCCCAGAAGCGGGTGCGGGTATTGCCGGACTCAGGTTCGGGCTCGTCGCGCATGCGGGCGAGCTGGCGGCGGCGCTGCCAGCGTCCGGTGGCCCAGGTGGCGGCGAGCGCGGGGTAGAGGAGGCCGTAGCCCCAGAGGCGGTTCACGTCGAAGAGCTCGACCACCGGCACTGGCGCGAGCGCGGCGGAGAAGCGGATGGTCCAAAGCTGCACTGCATTGGCGTTCGCCATACGTCGAACCTCTGGTAGAAGCGTGGCCGGCGGGATTGCTCGGTCCGGCTCCACCGACGTCCGGGCAGGGTGCCGCCTCGGGCGCCGCGCGCGGCTTCGACGGTGGGATCGACTGCGCCGACCAGGCCGCATGCGTGGTGCCGGGGCATAAATCGTAGTCCTGCAGGGGGAATCCGCGTCGCACAGGGTGTGCGACACCGCGTCGGGCCCGGGCGGCGTCCGCGATTCGTCCCGGTACGGCCGCTTCGCCTTTGGCAGGCGATGCGACCTGGAGTTTTCCGGGGTCCACGGGAGCGGCGGCTGCCTGTACGATCGAGGGATCCCGGTGAAGCCCAATCACCGCGACCCGATTGCCCCCGAGCAGACGAGGCGTTTGAAGCGATGACGTATCCGCCCCCCGGCGGTGGGAACCCGCAGTACCAGCTGCAGCCCGAACCGCAGCAGCCCAGCGACCCCTACTCGCAGGGGTACAACAGCACGCCTCCGCCCGGGAACTACTACCAGCAGCCGCCGCCGCAGCAGTACACGCAGCCTTCGGTCCCGCCGCAGTACATGCAGCCGCCGAGCCAGCCCCCGGTCGGGGTCCAGCCGGGCTACCCGTCGGCGCCGGGTTCGGTGCTGCCGCCGCCGATCCCGCCGGCCAAGCAGGGCGGGAACCTGCCGGTGATCCTCGGCGTCGTGGTCGCCCTGGTCGTGGTGCTGGGCATCGCGGCGGTGCTGATCATCCCCGGGATGGTCAACAAGGACGACGGCGACGACCAAGCCGGCGGCGACACGTCGCAGAGCGCCGAGCCTTCCGAGGAGGAGGCGACGAGCGAGCCGGACGCGGAGCCGACCGAAGAGGAGACCACCGCCGACACGGGCGCGGACGACGACTTCGCGACCTGGGGCACGCCGGTGAACTCGGACGAGGTCGAGGCGGGCACGCCGGAGGCCGCGGCGATCAACTACCGGATCGGGTCGGACACGGACGACGACGAGCTGATGCAGGCGCAGGTGTGCTCGTCGCCGAGCTCGGCGCTGCAGAGCGACCTCGAGTGGGAGCTGGAGTACGAGGGCTTCAACGCCGGGTTCCTGCTGTGGAGCATGACGCGCGAGGTCGACGGCGGCGTCGAGGTCTGGGCGGGCTGGACGATGGACGACAGCGAGCCCAGCAGCACGGCCGAGATGGAGGAAGGCGTCGGCTACATCTTCACGGCGGTCGAGGAAGACGGCGTCTGGAAACTCTGCGACGTGGTCTACTGACCGGCCTCCAATTGCTCGAGCGGCGCGGCCGCCTCCCCTGGGGGAGGCGGCCGCCCCCGGGGGGGCGCGCCCCGCGCCGCTTCCGCTTGTGCGGCAACCCACCCGGAAACTTATCCACAGACCACTGACCTGCACCTCCATCATTCTCCCCCGAGTTATCCACAGGCGGAAAAGAAGTCGTTGACGCTCCGGAGCGATTCAGCGACAGTTGGTACATGACGCAAATGCCGATGTACCGCACCACTACAGCCACGATGAACCGGCCGCTCGAGGCCGCCTTCGACCAAGGCGCCGAGGCGCACGAGGACCTCCTCATGAGGTTCGAGGCCGTCTTCGAAGCCGACTACACGCAGGTGGCCACGGGCCGAACAGCGGCCTGGATCCACGGATTCGATGTCCTGCCGCCCGGAGCCGACCAGCGCGAGTGGCCGGTCGAGAGCTCGCCCGATCCGCCGCTGGCGGACATCACGGTGATCGACGGCCTGCCGGTGACCCGCTTGGCGCGCACCTTGATCGACTGCGCGGCCGACCTCCCGAGGCTCGAGGCGGTGGCCGCAGCGGACCAGATCCTGCGGGCGGGCATCGACGCCGGGAGCCTGGCGGCCGCGCTCGAACCGCTCCACGGCGACCGGCTCAGACTGGCGAACGCGACGCTGCTCGCGGCCGATCCGCGGTCGGAGTCGCCGATGGAGTCCTGGACGCGCTGCCTCATCGGCGACGCCGGCCTCCCCGCGCCGGTCCCGCAGCTGCGGGTGCGGCTGCCGAACGGGCGCTCCAGGTTCCTCGACCTCGGCTGGGAGCGGTG
The DNA here is from genome assembly GCF_017592475.1 of Glycomyces niveus. Lineage (GTDB taxonomy): Bacteria > Actinomycetota > Actinomycetes > Mycobacteriales > Micromonosporaceae > Glycomyces > Glycomyces niveus. The sequence goes on from NZ_JAGFNP010000016.1 coordinate 105,880, forward strand.
GCGAGTCGGGGTCGAGTACGACGGCCTGGGCACGCAGCTCGGCCTGGACGCCGAGACCTCGGACCGGCGGCGGCACCAGGTGCTGCAACCCCTCGGCTGGGAGGTCCTGGTCCTCACCGCCTCCGATGTGATGGAGCATCCGCGGCCCTGGCTGGTCCGCCTCCGCGAAACGCTCCTCGACCGCGGCTGGGACCCGGACCTCAACGAGCTCCGCGACATCAACGAGCGCATCGAGGCGGTGAACCTGGCAGTGGGCCAAGGCTGACGGCCTCAGCGACCGGTGGCGCGGGAAGGCGCCTCCCGCCCACCGGTCCGACGAACCGAACCCCACGGCGGCCACGAACCGCAGGACGGCTCAGCCAAGCGAGCCACCTTGCGACCGAGGCCGATGGGGAGATCGGGCAGCAAGGGCTCGGCACCACCGGGGCGGGTGGCGAGGGTGGGCGGCGGTGCAGGGTGGGCGAGGGGGTGGGTGGGGTGGGGGCGGGGGGGAGGCCCCCGGGAGTCGGCCGGCCTGTGCGGAGGCGGGTCGCCTCGGCCTGCGTACGCGGCCAAGACCCGAATCACTGCTCACCCGCTCCCAGGGACTGCTATCGCGGACCGGAATCGGGGCGGACTCGGGCTAGGATCGGTGCGAGCATCGTTCGGGTGCGAGCATCGTTCGGATCGGCGGGAGCGGCAGTGGCGGAAGGGTCCTTCACGGGGTTCGCGCGCCCCGCCGTGCCCACGCCGCAGGAGATCCGCGACTGGGCGCTCGACCCGTACTCGACCGCCCCCGAGGGCCGGCAGTGGGACCTCACCCTCGCAACCGACGAGCTCGTCGACACCTGGCTCGACCTCGCCGCCGACGCGACCTGCCCCAAGCGGTCCTTCGCGCTCCACGTGCTCTATATCTACGCCGGCGACGCCGTGCGCACCAACTTCCGCGTCCACCCCCGCAAGCGCGTCGACCGCCTCCTCGAGAAGGCGGTCGATTCAGGCGACCAGTACGTTGATCTCTGGGCCGCCAACACGAAGGCGCTCATCCGCCAGCCCGACCTGTTCGACTACCACGAATGGTGCAACGGCGGGCTCGTGCGCACCCCCCGGCGACTCAACCCCGGTCCGACGAGAAAGCCCTAGCACGATGACGAAGAGCCTCCGATGACGCACGACCCGAACATGCGCGTCTCCAACGCCGAGCGCGAAGCGATCCTCGCCCGACTCCACGCCGCCACCGAGGAGGGCCGCCTCGACCTCGACGAGTTCGCCGAGCGCTCCCGCCAGGCGTACGAGGCCCGCACCTACGGCGAGGTCGAGCGCCTGCTCGCCGACCTGCCCGACACCGGCGGGACCCTCGCCGTCCCCAAGCGGCCCGTCCCCGAGGGCCCGACCGAGCTGCGCCTCAAGCCGACCGGCTCCTCGGTGAAGCGCGACGGCGACTGGGTCGTCCCGCCGAAGATCCACATCAACGCCACCGGCTCCTCGGTGAAGCTCGACTGCCGCCACGCGGTGATCCGCACCGAAACCGTCGACCTCGACGTGAAGCTCCTCGGCTCCTCGCTCACCGTCGTGCTCCCCGAGGGCGCGTACGCGATCGACGACAACACCGAAGTGTTCGGCAGTTCCGTGACGAACCGCGCCACCTACAAAGGAGGCACGGCAATCCGCTTCTCGGTCACAGGCAAGGCGACGGGCAGTTCGGTGACTTTCCGGCACGAGCGCCGATTCCTGTGGTGGCGCTGGTAATCGAGCACGTCAAGACCCGGGAATTCACTGAATATCCACTCGCCGGAACGTCCTTTGTAACGGCCGCATAACAGTCATGCCTGATACCGGCATTCTCCTCATATGAGGGTTTACAGCGAACCAACCTCGCAATAGGCTCGTTTCCGTGCGCCGCGGCGCGGCGGCTCTGACCGACCGCGCCGGAGCACTCACCCACGGCGCACGTCCCCCTTGAGAGGAGCTCAACGCATGGGATCTCCGTCCCTCCGCAGGCAAGGGCGCGCATCGGCGCGCGCCCGAGCCAGAACCAGAGCCGTACTGGCGGCCGCGGCCGTCCCGCTGGTGGCCGTCGCGCTCACCACCGCCGCCGCACCGGTCTCGGCCGAGCCCCCCACGCTCCCTGAGGTCTCACCCGAATACCTCAAAGAGGGTGCGGCGCAGCCGATCGACTACAAGGACGGCAACTACATCGTCCAGCTCGCCTCCGACCCGATCGCCACCCACGAGGCCACCGCGCCCGCCGAGGGCGAGACGATCGACTTCGGGGCCGCCGCGGTCGAGGAGTACCGCGAGACCCTCGCCGACGAGCGCGAAGCGGTCATCACCGAGTACGACGTCGACACCACCGCCGAGTACGACACCGTCCTCAACGGCTTCGCCGCGAACCTCACCGCCGCCGAAGCCGAGGAACTGGCCGCCAGCGACAAGGTCGCCGCGGTCGTCCCCGAGACGATCTACCAGCCGACCGGCGCCGTCGACACCACCGGTTTCCTCGGCCTCTCCGGCGACGACGGCTCGTGGGACGAGGAGTTCACCGGCCCCAGCGACGCCGGTGAAGGCGTCATCGTCGGCGTCCTCGACACCGGCATCTGGCCCGAGAACCCGGCCCTGGCCCCGCTCTCCGAGCCGCGCCCCGACCAGGCCGTCATCGACGCCAAGTGGAACGGCGAGTGCGTGACCGGCGTCGACGAGGACCCGGCCAACAACATCGAGTGCAACAACAAGCTCATCGGCGCCCGGTACTTCGACACCTGGGGTTACGCCGAGGACGGCTTCGCCTCCCCCCGCGACCAGGACGGCCACGGCACGCACACCGCCACGACCGCCGCGGGCAACTACAAGACCAAGGTGACCATCGACGGCAAGAAGGTCGGCACGTTCTCGGGTATGGCCCCCGCCGCCCGCGTCGCCGCCTACAAGGTCTGCTGGGGCGGCTGCCCCGGCGCCGACCTGGTCGCCGGCATCGAAGCGGCCGTGAACGACGGCGTCGACGTCATCAACTTCTCCATCGGCTCCACCGGCACGCCCGAGTTCGTCGACTCGGTGTCGATCGCGTTCTTCAACGCGGCCGCCGCCGGCGTCTTCGTCGCGGCCAGCGCCGGCAACGACGGCCCCACTTCTACTGTGGACCACCAGGAGCCGTGGGTGACCACGGTCGGCGCCTCGTCGCACGACCAGACGTTCCGCACCGAGGTCGAGTTCGGCCGCGACGAGATCGACGCGGCCGCGCTGGTCGGCTCGGCCAAGTGGTACGTCAAGAACGCCGTCGACGCGGCGTACGACGGGACCGACCCGGCCGCGGCGGCGCGCTGCGACGCGGGCACCCTGGACCCGGCGAAGACCGAGGGCTTCGCGATCATCTGCATCCGCGGGAACCTGTTCAGCGACAACGCCGCTCAGGTCGCCGCCGCGGGCGGCACCGCGCTGATCGTGCGCGACCAGTCCGACCGGGGTGCGGCGAACGTCGTCACCTCGCAGGCGGTCCCGGTGGTGCACGTGAGCTACGCGGACGGCATCGAGCTCGCGGAGTGGGTCGACTCGAAGTCGAACCCGCGCATCGAGGTCGAGACCTCTGAGCTGCGCGACGCGAACGCGCCGGTGATGGCGGCGTTCTCGTCGAACGGCCCGGCGCTGGCGGCGGAGCAGAACCTGCTGAAGCCGGACATCACGGCTCCGGGCGTGGAGGTCCTCGCGGGCATCACGCCGTTCAACCACGCGGGCAACGACTTCGCGAACGCCCAGGGCACGTCGATGTCGAGCCCGCACATCGCGGGCCTGGCGGCGCTGCTGAAGTCGGCGAACCCGGAGTGGTCGCCGATGGCGGTCAAGTCGGCGATCATGACGACGGCGTACCAGACCGACCAGGACGGCAACCCGATCCAGCGCGGCGGCGCGGACGCGACGCCGTTCGACTACGGTGCCGGCCACGTCGACGCGCAGGCCATGTTCGACCCGGGCCTGGTGTACGAGTCGAACCCGACCGAGTGGATCCAGTACATCTGCGGCACGCCGGAGGCGTCGAAGGTGCAGTCGTACTGCGACGCGCTGGGCGCGATCGACCCGTCGCAGCTGAACTACCCGTCGGTCACGGTCGCGGAGCTCACCGGCACGTACGAGGTGACGCGCACGGTGACGAACGTGTCGGACAAGAAGAGCACCTACAAGGCCGAGATCACGGCTCCGGCGGGCTTCGAGGTGACGTCTGACGTCACGAAGTTCACGCTGAAGCCGGGCGAGTCGGCGACGTACACCCTGACGATCACGCGCACTGACGCGGCGTTCGACGAGTGGTCGTTCGGCGATGTCACGTGGGTGGAGAAGAAGGGCACCAAGACGGTGCACGAGGTGCGTTCGCCGATCGTGGTGAAGCCGGTGCAGCTGGCGGCCGCTGACGAGGCGTCGTTCACGGGCGCGTCGGGTTCGGCGACGCTCGAGGGCACCGCGGGCTTCGACGGGACGCTCGGTGCGACCGTGTCGGGTCTCGTGCCTTCCGAGGTGAAGACCGCGACGCTGACCGACCCGGACTCGTCGACGTTCCCGTCGGACGCGCCGGTGGAGAACTCGCACGCGGTGTCGTACGAGTTCACGACGCCTGCGGATGCGGCGCTGGTGCGTTTCTCGACGTTCGACGCGGACCACCCGGCGGGCACGGACCTCGACCTGTTCGTGTACACGAAGGACGCCGAGGGCGCGCTGACCCTGGTGGGCAGTTCGGCTTCGGGCGGTTCGAACGAGACGGTGTCGCTGCCTGGCGGCTACACGTTCGTGGTGTTCGTGGACGAGTGGGCCGGGCCTTCGCCTCTGGAGGCGAAGCTGCACGCGTGGGTCGTTCCGGGCGCTGACGAGGGGAACCTCGCGGTCGATCCGGCCGAGCAGTCGGTCGCGATGGGCGACGAGTACTCGCTGGGCCTGTCGTGGTCGGGTCTGGCCGGGGGCCAGCGGTTCCTGGGCACGGTGAACTACGCGGCCGACGGTACCGGGATCGATTCGACGATCGTCGGCATCACGACCTGATCGGTTGAGCCGCAAGGCTCGCGTTGATCGAAGCGCCCGTCGTGGCGGCCGGGGCCGGAAGGCCCCGGTTCGCCGCGGCGGGCGTTTTCGTGTCGGAGGAACGGGTGTGGAGGCGGGCGGCGGCCGGGATTGCGACAGTGCGCGGAGATTTGTTCAACGTTGTAGCTTGACCCGAACTGTATGTTCTCGCTAACATTTATCCGTCTCAATCCTTCGATTCACGGACAAGGCGGTCTTCCATGCAGCGGAAGCGCACCACCCTCATCGCCGCGACCGGCGCGATCGGCCTCGCGGCCGCCGCGCTCGCCGTGGCCGCCCCGGCCGCGCTGGCCGACCCCGGCGGGAACGGCAACGGGAACGCGCACGGCCACGACCGGCAGGATTGCGCCGTCGAAGCGCCCGGCACGCTCGGCGGCGACCTCGGGGCGCACGACCCGGGCCTGTTCGCGCCCTGCACCGACGGCGAGCCCTGGTACGTGTTCGCCACCGGCTGGGGCCCTCTCGGCGACGGCAACGTCACCATCCGCACCTCCACCGACGACGGCGCGACCTGGAGCTACGTCGACACCGTGTGGGACGTGAAGCCCCAGTGGCTCAAGGACGCCGTCCCGGGCGTCGACAACATCTGGGCGCCGGAGATCTACTTCGACGAGGACCAGGACCGGTACTACCTGTACTACTCGGCATCCACCTTCGGCAAGCAGCGCTCGGTGATCGGCCTGGCCACCAACGAGACGCTCGACCCGGCCGACGACGACTACGAGTGGGTCGACGAGGGCCTGGTCTGGGAGTCGAACCCGGGTGACCCGTACAACGCGATCGACCCGACGGTCCTCGAGGCCGACGGCGAGCACTACCTCGCCTACGGGTCCTGGTGGAACGGCATCTACATGCTCGAACTCGACTGGCCCTCGGGCAAAGTGGCGAGCGGCTCGACCCCGAGCCACATCGCCGGCCGCGGCGGCGCGGGCATCGAGGCGCCGGTGCTGACCGAGCACGACGGCTACTACTACCTCTTCACCTCGTGGGACGTCTGCTGCGCGGGCGCCGACTCGACCTACAACATCCGGGTCGGCCGCTCCGCCTCGCCGACGGGCCCGTTCGTCGACGCGAACGGCGTGGCCCTCACCCAGGGCGGCGGCACGCTGGTGCTGGGCGCCCACGGCGACTATGTGGCGACCGGCGGCCAGTCGATCTCCAACGGCCTCATGGCCTACCACTCGTACCACGCGGACGGCCACTTCGACCTCGGCATCGAGGCGATCGAGTGGAACGCCCAGGGCTGGCCGCTCCTCGACGGAGTCTAGGAGCGACGGCAGCGCTTGGACGGCCGATAGCGGCGCGCGACGGCCTGCCCGGATCGGGCCGTTCAGCCATCCACTAACCCCCGCCCACCACTAGAGGGGAAAAGACAGTGCGCCGAGCGTCGCACCCGGGTCCGACAGGAATCGGCCCGATCGCGGCTCAGCGCACCGAATCCCACTCGAAAGAGTGAAGCGGAAGCGGAAGCGGGCCGCGATCCTGAGGATCGCGGCCCCGCTTCCTGTTCGCTTGCGTCTCTAGGCGTAAGGGTCGTCGTCGATGGCGCGGATGCCCCAGATCTCCTCGTCCTCCTCGAGCCAGTCGCGGTGCTCGCCCTCGGGCTGCTGGTCGCCGCCCATGCCGCGGCCGCCGCCACCGCCCATGCCGCCCATCATGCCGCCCATGCCGCCGCGGCCGGACCCCATCGAGCCGCCGCCGCCGGCGCCGCCGGCGCCCTCCATCGTGGAGGAGGCCGGGCCGACCGGGAACGCGCCGCCGCTGCCGAGCGTCGACCCGCCGCTGGCGAGACCACCGCTCACACCGCCGGGCGGCTCCAGGCCGCCGCCGCCACCGCCGCCGCCGGCGCCCCCGGTGGGATCCGGCGGCTCGCCGCCCGGCTGGAACCCGCCCGAGCCCGCGTCCAGACCGGAGTACTCGTCGCCGAGCATGTCGGAGGCTTCCCGGAAGTTCGACGTGCTCGACGGCTTGGCCTCCGGAGTGAAGGACACCGCCGACTCCTCGGCGTTCTCCCACCGGTTGATGACGTCCTCGTTCGCGATCCGCGACCGCGACTCGTAGTCCTCCATGCCGTCGACCACGTCGTCGCTGATCGCGTTGTTCGCGTCGGCCTGCGCCCACGCCTCCGCCTGCTCCCGCGTGGGCGGCGGCTTCTCGTTCTTGTACTTGTCCATGTAGTACTGGGTCTGCGACTCGACGTAGTTCCTGGTCTCACGCAGGTAGTCGCTGTCGAACCCGCCGAGCTCCAGCAGCGAGCCGAGGAGCCCGCCCGCGTGCCCGCAGCCGTCCGTCACGTCGCACAGTCCACTGCGGAACGGCGGCCGGACGTGCACGAACGGGTCCGTGAACATCACCGCGTGGTCCGAGATCCAGTACAGCGGCGCCGGATAGGGGAGCTCGCCCGAGGAGCCGCCCTGGAGCCCGTAGAACTCGTCGGCCTTCTGCTCCAGGAGGCCCACGGCCCCCGAGGAGAGGTCGCCGATGTCGTCGCAGATCGACGCGCAGTTCGACATGACGACCTCGACCTGCTCGGCGAACGCGTCGAAGTCGGTGCCCTGCCAGTGCTCCGAGAGCGTCCGCAGACCCGCCTTCAGATTCGCGGCGATCCCGGTGGTCGGGTCGGTGTCGAAGCCGTCCTTGAACGCCTGCCAGTGGCCGCTGATCGCCCGGATCGCGTAGTTGTCCGGGTTGTCAGGGCGCACTTGGGAGACGAGCGACTGGATGGCGTCCTGGCCCGGCGCGGCCGTGCCGGTGGTGACGACGGTCAGGTTGTTGACCTGCCCGACCTCCGGAATCGCGGAGACCAGCTTGATCCACGCGTCCTCGGCCGGGTTCTCGCGGTTCTGGCAGGTCGAGTGCGGACAGGGCGCGCCGGAGAGGAACAGGGCTTCGGCGTCGCGGCGCTGGTACTCGATCTCCGCGGAGTTGTCGGGAGCGGCGCCGCCGTCCCACTCCTCGCGGGTGTACTGCTGCTTGCCCTGCTTGTCGTCCTCCTCTTCTTCGTCGTCCTTGTCGTCGTCCTCTTCCTCTTCTTCCTCCTGGTCGTCTTCGTCGTCCTCTTCGGAGTCGTCCTCGTCCGAGTCGTCGTCGGCGTCGTCCTCCTCCTCCGGGTCGTCGTCCTCGTCCTCCGCGTCCTCGTCTTCGGACACATCGGCATCGTCGCCCTCGTCCTCGTCGTCGGGCTCAGGGGCCGCGTCGGGGTCGGCCGGGACGTCGGCGGGCGCGTCTTCGCCGTCGGCTTCCGCCTCCGGTTCGACGGCGCGGTCAGGGTCGAGCTCGTCGTCGTAGTTCGGCTGGTCGCCGAGGTCCGGGTCCTGCGTCTGGTGCTGCTGCTGCGTGTCGGACATGGCGGTCAGTCCCTAGCGCGCGTGAGGTGGACGGCGGAGGCCTCGTCGTCGGCGACGGCGCGCTCGGCGACGCCGTCGAGGGTGGCGATGATGCCGGTCAGGTCCGCCCGCAGGTCCTGGAGGTTCGACCAGGTCTGGCGGTGGAACTCGCGATAGGCCTCACGAGCGGTCACGGCGCTGTCGAGGAGCCCGAACCCGGGTTCGACGCCCAGCTCGTTGCCGTTGCGCAACTGGTCGATGAGGGTTTCGAGGTAGTCCAAGCGGCCCTGGGCGATCTCGCGGAACACCGCGAGGGCTTCGGGGTCGACGGAGCGATCGGACACGGGGTCACACTCCAAGAGGGAAGGTTAGGTCCAAAGCGAACTCAATTCTAACCACCGTCCGCAATACCATGGGTACTCTGAGTTGCGGCTTTTGTCCCGATAGGACCTTTCTAGGACTCCATTTTGAATGGTAAGTTTTCCTTATTCGATCGCGTTTCCTCGACCCCGATTCGGATCAAAATTCACCGATCCACCAGGAAACGCATCCGCCACTCTGTCAACTTCGGACACAACGAAAGAAGCGGGCCCGCATCGCGGACCCGCTCAAGACTCGACTCGCTCCGAGTAACACCGGAATCAGGCGTCGACCCGTTCCGGGGCCGGCTCCGACTCGCGCAGGTTCTCCGGCGGCGGGGCCACGAACTTGTAGCCGACCTGCCGCACCGTGCCGATCATCGACTCGTACTCGCTGCCGAGCTTCGCGCGCAGGCGCCGCACGTGGACGTCGACCGTGCGGGTGCCGCCGAAGTAGTCGTAGCCCCACACCTCCCGCAGCAGCTGCTCGCGGGTGAAGACCCGGCCCGGGTGCTGGGCGAGGAACCGCAGCAGCTCGAACTCCTTGTACGTGAGGTCCAGCGGCGTGCCCTTGAGCTTCGCCGCGTACGTGTCCGGGTCGACCGTGAGGTCCCCGGCGCGGATCACGGCCGGACCCGCGGCCGTGGCCGCGTTCGGCTTGCCCGTGGCCAGGCGCAGCCGCGCCTCGACCTCGGCCGGCCCCGAAGAGGCGAGCAGGAAGTCGTCCACACCCCAGTCGGCCTGCAGCGCCGCCAGCCCCGCCTCGGTGACGATGGCGTACAGCGGCACCGTCAACCCGGTGGCCTGCAGGACGCGGCAGGTGGCGCGGGCGTCGGCGAGATCGGACCTCGCGTCGACCATCACGGCATCGGGGCTCGGGCCGCTCAGCAGCGCTCGCACGTCCCGGCCGGCGTAGCGCGCGCGGTGGGGCAGCAGTTCCAGCGAGGGCAGGATCGACTCAGGGGACTCCGGAACGGGGTTGGAAGTGAGGATAAGAATTTCCACAGCAGTCCTCCGCTGGTTGGTGAGCACACGCGACTAACGCTCTTCCCGGCTTCGGCGGCGGGCGGGCTTACATGCGGTAGGTGGAGTCCTGGACAAGTGTAAACGGTCACCACTCAAAAGACCAGCGTCACCTTCGTGAAACCTCACCATGCGGGACGCGCCTCCGGTAGGACTCCGACAAGCCGCGTTCACCGAACCGACACGAACCGGTCACTCACGCGCCCGGCGACGTTGGCCCGCAATCCCGTTCACTCCGCCGGCCCGGACCCGCAGCGGGCGGGGATCGACGCGACGACGCCACGCGTCCACATGCCGGGACGATCGGCCTGCAGCGACGATCCGGCACCCAGCGGACGCCGCGTCACCCGCCGGACCGGGCGACCGTCCGCAAGGGTGACTCATGGCGAAGGACGCGAGCCTGGATTTCCTGCTGCCGTAGGCTGTGGACGTGTCGTACAACCGACCCGACGAGACCTGGGGCTACGAGCCGCCCGGGGCGCAAGGCCCCGCCGACGGCTCCGCCTGGGGCGACGCCTACGCGGGCGCCGACGAGCGCGCCGAAGACCGCCCCGGACCCGACGCGCCCCCCAGCAGCACCGAGCGCCGCCGCGCCGCCGCGCGCTCGGGCCAGACCGGCGCGCACCCCCGCAACACCGGCTCCTACCGGACCACCGGCGCCGACGGCCGGGAGGACCACACCCTCCCGCCGCCCAGCCCCGCGCTCCTCCACCGCCTCCCCGCGGTCGCGGTCACCATCGTCATCAGCGCAGGGCTCGTCCTCGGCGCCCAGATGGAACGCCCCGTCTACGCCGCCGGGATCGCCGTCCTCCAGCTCGCCACCGTCGCCCTCGCGACCTGGGTGCGCAAGATCGACGGCGCCTGGGTGCCTCTCGCCGTCGCCTCCGCCCTGGCCATCGCCGCGGACGCGGCCGCCGTCGCCTGGCAGCCCGTCTCGCTCGTGCCGATCACGGTGCTCCTCGCGCTGTCCTTCGCGGCCGCCGTCGCCGCGCAGCTCTTCCGCGGCACCCACGTCGGCGTCACCGAGAACCTCGGGTTCACGATGATGCTCGGCGTCGCCGTCTGCGGCTACGCCTGCTACATCGCGCTCTCGCGGCTCGGCTCCGCACCGCCCGCCATGTACTCGGCCGTGGTCGCGGCCGGGACCGCGATCCTCGCCGCTCGCGCCGTCGACCTCGTCATGCCCGACCCGCGCATCAATCGGCAGGTGACGCGCGGCGCGTTCGGGATCGTCATCGGCACCATGTGCGGCACCGCGTCCGCCGCGTACGCCGGGCTCGTCATCGAAGGGCCCGAGCCCTCCCACGCCGCGATCGGCGGACTCCTCATCGCGCTCACCGCGGTCCTCGCCGACCTCGCGTGCGGGTACATGTCCGCGTCGCGGCGCATCGACGGCGCGGGCACCGCCCCGAATCCGGTGGTCAGCGCCGCCGGTCCGCTGCTCGCGTTCGCCTTCACCGGCCCCGTCGTCTACTTGTTGAGCGCCTATTACATGATCGACTGACGCATTCCGTCCGTCGCTCATCCCCCGGCGCACCCCGCCGGGCAGACCGCTCACAGGAGACCCCCTGGTGAAGATCCTCCGCCGCCTGCTCATCGCCCTCGTCATCGTCGTCGCGGTCGTCGCCCTCGGCGACCGGGTCGCGAACGCGCTGGTCGAACGCCGCATCGCGACCGAGGTGGCGAACACCGCCGCCGCGAACGGCGCGTACTCCGACCAGGAGCCCGACGTGAAGATCCACGGCTGGCCGTTCCTCACCCAGGCCTGGACCGGCGACTTCGAGCAGATCGACATCACCCTGCGGGACGTCGGCTCGAACGGGCTCACGTTCCCGTCGCTCGAACTCGAGGCGCACGACGTCGACGCCGACTGGCGCGAACTCACCGACGGCGGCGACGCCGTCGCCGACACCCTCGATGTCAAAGGCTCGGTCTCGGTCGACTCGATCGAGGCGATCATGGCCGAGCAGACCGGCTACGACCTGCAGATCAACGGGGACGGCACCGCTTCGCTGATCGGCTCGCAGGAGATCCTGGGGACCGAGGTCGAGATCGAGGCCAGCGGGCAGTTCGAGTTCGGCGAGAACGAGCTCACGTTCACGCCCGACGCGGTCGAAGCGCTCACCGAGGGCCTGCCGGCCCAGGTGCAGCCGCTCGTCCAGCAGGCCGCCTCGCAGTTCGAGTCCACCGTGGCGCTGCCCGAACTGCCATATGGGATCGAGCTGACCGAGATCGCGTTCGACGGCGACGTCGTCACAGTCTCCGGGACCGCCCAGGACGTCGTCCTCACCTGAACCACCTGCGGTTCCAGTGCCCGCCCGCGAACGCCGCGGGCGGGCGCCGGGCCGCGCCGCGTCGTAACGCTGGGTCTTCATCACAGTCCGCATCGCGAGAACGGGTATGGCTTCGGCCCGGGAAGTCTGCTAGCGTTCCAGCCATGCGCAAGCCGATGCTCACCAAGCGGCGCGCGATCGACTACTGCATGATCGCGACCACGCTCTGTCGAATGCCCTAGGCGACTCGCCCGGCCCCCCGAGGCCCGAAGGCGGTCGCCGCATTGCGGCCCAGCGTGCGCGAACTACAGAGCAAGGCTTGCGACTCACCGAATCCCCGTTCCGCTGTCGGACAGCGGCACCCCGTGTGACGTCGAATCGGCTTGAATCCGGACGATCCGTCCAGGACGAATCCTGCTCAGCTGCGAATCGCAGCGTTCCGCCCCGCTCGCTCCACGTACTGGGCTCGCTCTCGAAACTTCGAAACCCAAGTCTCATTTACGTTCAGGAGAGAACAAGCCATGGCTCGTGAAGACGTGCTGGTCACCGCCGATTGGGCGGAAGAGAACCTCGACACCCCGGGCGTCGTGTTCGTCGAAGTCGACGAAGACGCCTCGGCCTACGACTACGGCCACATCAAGGGCGCGGTGAAGATCGACTGGAAGGACGACCTCCAGGACCCGATCCGCCGCGACTTCGTCAACCAGGAGCAGTTCTCGCAGCTGCTGTCCGAGCGCGGCATCAGCAACGACGACACCGTCGTCCTCTACGGCGGCAACAACAACTGGTTCGCGGCCTACGCGTACTGGTACTTCAAGCTGTACGGCCACGAGGACGTCAAGCTCCTCGACGGCGGCCGCAAGAAGTGGGAGCTCGACGCCCGCGACGTGACCGCCGAGGTCGTCAAGCGCGAGCCCACCAACTACGTCGCCAAGCCCCTCAACTGGGACCTGCGCGCCAAGCGCGACGAGGTCGAGGCCGCGATCGGCGTCAAGAACCTCATCGACGTGCGCTCCCCCGACGAGTACGCCGGCCGCCTCCTGGCCCCGGCCCACCTCCCGCAGGAGCAGTCCCAGCGCGCCGGCCACATCCCGACCGCGCTCAGCGTGCCGTGGAGCAAGGCCGCCAACGAGGACGGGACCTTCAAGTCCGAGGCCGAGCTCCGCGAGCTCTACGTCGGCGAGGCCGGCCTGGACGAGACCAAGTCGACGATCGCGTACTGCCGCATCGGCGAGCGCTCCAGCCACACCTGGTTCGCGCTCCGCGAGCTCCTCGGCTACGAGGACGTGAAGAACTACGACGGCTCCTGGACCGAGTACGGCTCGCTGGTCGGCGTGCCGATCGCCCTCGGCGACGAGCCCGGCACCAAGTAACACCGGCGACGGTACTGAAAGGAACAACCATGTCTGACAGCTGCGCTGCACCCGACCAGGACGCGGCCCTGCCGGCGTCGGTCGACATCGAGAAGGAGACCGTGCTCACGGGCACCGTCGTGAACGGCGAGGGCGAACTCGTGCAGGGCGCCTACGTGCGCCTGCTCGACGGCTCCGGCGAGTTCACGGCCGAGGTCGTGACCGGTGAGGGCGGGCAGTTCCGCTTCTTCGCCGCCCCCGGGAAGTGGACGCTCCGCGCGCTCTCGCGCTACGGCGACGCCACCGGCGAGGTCGAGGCCGCCCGCGGTCTCAACGAGACCAAGCTCGCCGTGAGCCGCTAGCTCACTCCGAGACCGACCGGGGCGATTCAGCTCGTTACCCAGTCTGAAAGGCGGGGCCGCATCCGCGGCCCCGCCTTTTGCTTGCCGCCGAACGGGATCGGGATACCGGTAGGGCGGTCGATCGGCGCTTTGCGGTTGCCCCGCACGAGTCCGCCGCATCCGGCTCGGGCGGTTCAGTACTCGAATCGGGGCCCTCCCCCCGCCCCTCCCCCACCCACCCTTGTGTATGCCGCGACGCGGCATGGCCTTGAGTTGATCGATGCTTCGCGATCGGTCCGGCGCCGCGGAAGTACCCCCGCAGCGCGGCATGGCCCTGAAGTCAACGCTTCGCGGTCGGTCCGCCGCCGCGGAGGGCGGACCGACCGGTGGTGCCGCTAGTCGTTCTCGGTTCGGTAGCGGGCGGTCTTGGTGACCGGGTCGTAGAAGCCGGCCGGGGTGCGGAGGATGACGTTAATGCGGTTCCAGGCGTTGATCTGGGCGCACATCGCCACCAGGGCCGCGATCTGCTCGTCGTCGTAGTGCTTGCGCACCAGCTGCCAGGTCTCGTCGCTGACGCCGTGCGGGTTGTCCGCGATGCGGGCCGACTCCTCGGCCAGGGCGAGTGCGGCGCGCTCGGGTTCGGTGAAGGCCGGGGCCTCGCGCCAGACGGTGACCAGGTTGAGGCGCTCGGGGTCCTCGCCGGCGTGCACGGCGTCCTTGTAGTGCATGTCGACGCAGAATCCGCAGCCGTTGATCTGGCTGACCCGCAGTTTGAGCAGTTCCATGGTGGCGTGCGGGACCGGGCCGGTGTGGAACAGCTTCTCGTTGGCGAGCATGTGCTTGTAGTACTGCTTGGCGAACTCGGTCTCGGTGAAGGCGATTCGGGGTTCCATGGCGGTTCCTTTCTACTGTTCGGCCCGGGTGATGCGCAGGCCGGCGAACTTCTGGGGATTGCGGAGGTAGTCGATGGTGGTGATGCGGCCGTCTTCGATGCCGAGGGCGATGACGCCGTCGACGATCCCGCCGCCCACGGTGACCAGGGCGGGGCTGCCGTTGATGGTGATCGGGCGGTGGCTGCGGTCGGCGTACTTGCCGGAGACGCCGATGAGGAAGCGGGCGACCTTGTCCGCGCCGCGGATCGGGTTGCGGGCGGCCCTGACGAGCCCGCCGCCGTCTGAGGTGAGGACCGCGTCGGGGTCGAGGAGGCCGAGCAGGCCGTCGAGGTCGCCTGAGCGGGTGGCCTTCGAGAAGGCATCGACGACCGCGCGGTGCGCCTTCGGGTCGACGTCGAAGCGGGGCTGGCGCTGCTCGACGTGCTCGCGGGCGCGGCTGGCGAGTTTGCGGCAGGCCGCGGGCGTGCGGCCGAGCGCGGTGCCGACCTCGTCGAAGCTGAGGCCGAATACGTCATGGAGGACGAACGCGGCGCGCTCGGCCGGGCTCAGGGTCTCGAGGACGACGAGCATCGCCCACGACATGGAGTCGGCGAGGCTCACCGAGTCGGCCGGGTCCGGCGCGGTCTCGACCGGTTCGGGCAGCCACGGCCCGACGTAGGCCTCGCGGCGGGTGCGGGCGGCGCGGAGGACGTCGAGGGCCAGGCGGGAGGTGGTGGTGACGAGCCAGCCGGTGAGGTCCTCGATCTCGTCGATCTCGGTGCGCTGGAGCCGGATCCAGGCGTCCTGGACGACGTCTTCGGCTTCGGCGACCGAGCCGAGGAGCCCGTAGGCGACGCCGAAGAGGCGGGGCCGCAGCTCCTCGAAGTGCGCGAGCGCGCGGTTCGCGGGAGGCGCCTCGGCGGGTGCCTCGGTGTGGTGCGCTTCCGTTCGGTTCATGCGAGGAGGACGGGGCATGGTCCAAGAGTGTGACATCAGATCGCAGATTGTGACCGTCATCTCACTGAACTCGTAGGGCAGACTGGTGGCGTGTTCTCGAACCTCTCGGCGCAGTGGCGCCGCCGCCTGCGCGTCGCGGTCGTCGTGTGGGCGGTGCTGCTGGTCGCGCTCGCGTTCGCGGGGTCGCGCGCGACCGTGCGCGAGCAGGTCGACGCCGCCGAGGCCCGGGGGCTGCTCGACGCCGTGATCGGCGAGGCCGCGGCCGGCTTCACGGGCGCGGCCGTGCTCGCCGTCGGCCCGCTCACCTGGGAGGCGTGCGACGTGACCCCGGTCCGGGCGGGCCTGTCGCTCGAGCGGACGCTCCAGGTGTCGGGCGCGACGGTCGACGATGTCGAGGCGCTGGCCGACCGGTTCGCGATGCGGGTCTTGACGAGCGAGGCCGACGGCGCCTCGTGGTCCGGGGAGACCGCGGACTTCATCGACGTCCGCATCACCGCCCCGGCGGCCGACCCGCCCGGCGGCCGCTGGGCCGAACCCGTTGCGGTACAGGCGATCAGCGGCTGCAGGCCGCTCGAGGCGCCGGTCGGGTCCTTCACCCCCGACCCTCCCGCCGAGGCGACGGAGACCTGGACGTACGGTTCGATCGACTGCCCGGGCGGCGAGCGCCTCTCGAGCTGGACGGAACCGGTCGAGGCCCAACCCCTGCGCGTCCACGAGACCACCGGCGGCTGCGCCTGACGCTGCGGGCCCCGCTCACTTGTCGATGTCCCCCACCACGAAGAACATCGAGCCGAGGATCGCGATCATGTCCGGGATCAGGCACCCCGTCATCAAGGTCGCCAGCGCCTGCACGTTCGCGTAGGAAGCGGTGCGGAGTTTGAGCCGCCATGGGGTCTTCTCGCCGCGGCTCACCAGGTAGTAGCCGTTGGCGCCCAGCGGGTTCTCGGTCCACACGTAGGTCTCGCCGGCCGGAGGCTTGAAGATCTTCGGCTGCTTCACGTTCACGGGGCCGTCGATGAGCGAGGCCTGCTCCAGGCACTGCCGGGCGAGGCCGATCGAGACGGTGACCTGGTCGAGGAGGCAGATGAACCGGGCGTAGCAGTCGCCTTCGGTGCCGAGGACGACCGGGACGTCGAGTTGGTCGTAGGCGAGGTAGGGCTCGTCGCGGCGCAGGTCGAAGTCGAGGCCGCTGGCGCGGGCGACCGGTCCGGTGACGCCGTAGGCGGCGGCGGTGGCGGCGTCGAGGATGCCGACGCCTTTGGTGCGGGCGGCGAAGATCTCGTTGTGCCGCAGGAGTTTGTCGAGGCGGGCCATGCCGGTCTCGACGTCGTCGAGGGCGCGGTGGGCGCGGCCTTCCCAGCCTGAGGGGACGTCGGCTTTGAGGCCGCCGACGCAGTTGTACATGTAGTGGATGCGGCCGCCGCTGGCCTCCTCCATGACGGCTTGGAGGCGTTCGCGTTCGGTGAAGGCGTAGAACATGGGGGTGATCGCGCCGATTTCGAGCGGGTACGAGCCGAGGAACATGAGGTGGTTGAGGATGCGGTTCATTTCGGCGAGCGCCATGCGCAGCCAGACGGCGCGTTCGGGGACTTCGACGCCGGCGAGGCGTTCGGCAGCGAGGGCGACGCCGAGTTCGGAAGAGAACGCCGAGAGCCAGTCGTGCCGGTTGGCGAGGAGCATGATCTGGCGGAAGTCGCGCACTTCGTAGAGTTTCTCGGCGCCGCGGTGCATGTAGCCGATGATCGGCTCGCATTCGGTGACGCGTTCGCCGTCGACGCGCAGGCGCAGGCGCAGGACGCCGTGGGTGGACGGGTGCTGCGGGCCGATGTTGAGCACCATGTCGGCGGGTTCGGTGCCCGCTCCGACGCCGACGATCAGTTGCTGCCGCTCGCTCACGGTCCCATCGTCGCAGCTTCGGGGCCCTTGGGGAAGGGTCCGCCACGGCTGATCCGGCGGGAGGTTTCTCTGGCGTGTGTGGCGGCCTGCTGGCATTCTTGAGGGGCATCCGAGCATGGAGGTGTCGCGGAATATATGGACCGGGATCATATGCGCGCGTCAGAGTCTGACCGGCAGATCGTGATGGAGCGGCTGCGGCAGGCGGTCGAGGAGGGCCGTCTCGACGTGCCCGAGTACCAGGACCGTGTGGACGCCGCCATGCAGGCGAAGGTGTATTCCGAGCTCGACGTGCTGCTCGCGGACCTGCAGCAGCTGCCGCCCCCGGGGTTTGCGGAGGCGGCGGTGGAGCCGACGACGGTGATGCCCGCTTCGCTGTCGAAGGCGAACCAGCAGTTGCGCGACAGTGCGAACGAAGGATCGCGGAAGTGGAAGATCGCGGGCGTCGCGGTGGGGATCGCGGCGGTGCTGGCGTTGATCCTGTTCGCGATCGCCCCGGAGATCTTCCTGTACTTCGCGATCGGGGTGCTGGTCATCCTGGTCCTGTTCGTGGTCGCGGCCGTCGCCGGACTCTTCTGACCCCTCGAAGCCGAGCAAGGGAAACACTGTGCCCGACAAAGCCGCTTTTCTGCAGGCCTGGGAGCCCGACAACACGGTCCCGTACCCGCGGGCCGCGTGGATGGCCGAGTACGCCGCCCCCGCCGCTTCCTACCCCGAGGTCGACTTCCTGCCGATCGACATGTCGGTGGTGTACACGGCGTATCTCGAAGACGCCCGGTTCGACCTGTACTCCCGGATCGATCTCGACATGGGCCGGGACGGCAAGCTCGCGCTCGCCGTGGTCGGCGCGGTGCCGGCCGACAAGGACGAGATGCTGTTCTGCCTCGACACCGGCAGCGGCCGGATCCTCCTCCTCGGCGTCGGCGACGGCACGCTCGAGCTCGTGAACTCGACGTTCAAGGCGCTCACCGAGTTCCTGTACCACTTCGCGCGCTTCATCGACGCCGACACGGGCGGCGCGGGCCGGGCGCTGCGCGCGAAGGACTTGCGCGCCAAGCTGAAGTCGATCGACCCGGAGGCGCTGGCCGACCGGGAGTCGTGGTGGTCGATCGCTTTGATGCAGTTGGAGGGCACGAAGGGCTAGCTGCTGGGCGGCTTCCCGCGGTCCGGTTCGAAGTTCGTCAGGTGAGGTCTGGGCACCCGACTCCCCGAACTTGTGACTGATATGCCATTCTAGTCATGAGTTTGATCGACGAGCGGAGGCCGGCGTGGCTCGGACACAGCGTGCGGACCTGCATCAGCGGGCGGATGCGATCTTGGATGCAGCGGCCGAGCTACTGGCGAGCGTCGAGCCGCGTGAGCTGCGGATCGATGAAGTAGCGCGGCGTGCCGGGGTCGGGAAGGGCACGGTCTACCTGCATTGGGCGAGCCGTGAGCACCTGGTGCTGGCCGTGGCCGCTCGTGAGGCCGTTGCGATGCTCGGGACGATCATCGATGCCGTCCGCGCCGATCCGGCCGAGGCCGCCCTGCACCGCTACATGCGGCGGCACTTCCTGGAGGCTTCGCGGCGTCCGATCTTGAAGCGCGTCTTCATCACCCAGCCTGACGAGCTCAGCGCCTTGGCCGAGCATCCGGCGCGGTCGCAGTTGGCCGCGACGAAGCGTCTCGCCACTCGGCAGCATCTTGCGGCCCTGCGCACGCATCGGCTCCTGCGAACGGGAGTGGATCTGGGCGAAGTCGACTATGCGATGCAAGCCGTCGCGTACGGGTTCTTCGCTTCAGCGCCGTTCCTGGCTCCGGGCGATGGCTCCTTTTCGCTCGAGTACCAGGCGGACCGGCTCGCAGCGATCATCCAGCGCTCGTTCGAGCCTTCCAGGGAGCCCGCGATCAAGCGCTACGCGGCCGCGGCTCCGCAAGTCGTCGACGCGTTCGAGCTGCTGCGGGAGGCGTTCCGTCGCACCGCATACGGGTCCGCAGCCGACTGAATCGGTGCTGATCAGAAAGGTCCACCCTCATGACTGCCAACGACATCACCGGGATCCATCACGTCGGCCTCGTCGTCCGCGACCTCGGTGCCGCGATCGCGACGTTCCGGGGCTTGGGCTTCAACGTCGCTCCACCGGCGTATCCCGCGCTCCCGCCGGCGCCCGGGGCCGAGCCCGAGCCGATCGGCGCGGGGAACACGCATGCCGACTTCCCGCGCAGCTTCGTCGAGCTGCTCGCCGCCGCCCCCGAGGATCGGGAACGGCTTCCTGCCGGCGCTGTCCTGACCCCGTTGCAACTGCCCGACGATCAGTTGGAGGCCGCGCGGAACGCGATGCGGCACACCGTTGCGGGCCTCATCGGGCGACTCGACCGGTTCGAGGGCGCGCATATCCTCGTCTTCGCCAGCGCCGACGCCGAGCTCACCGCTGAGCGGCTCGACGCCTCCGGTCTCGCCCACACGGGGGCCCGGCCTGCGCAGCGGCCGATCGCCACCGCCGACGGCACCCGGCTCGAAGCGATCAAGTACCTCGAGATCCATGCGGAGGACGCGGCGGGGCCTGCCGCGATGCTTCCTGAAGGGCGCGTTGGCGTCGCGCAGGACGCTCCGGCCGCCGTCCTCGATGCGCAGATCGGTCTCGAGCATGCGAACGGCGCGGTCGCGCTTGCCGAGGTCGTCCTCTGCGTCGACGGCCTCGAGGCTGCGATCGACCGGTATGAGCGGTACCTCGGGGTTCGGGGTGAGAGCAGTGGCGATGCCGCTGTCTTCGACTTCGGGGGCAGTGCGCTCACCGTGACCGCTCCATCGGCGTTCGCGGACCGGTTCCCCGGGGAACGGGCGCCTGTGGCGCCCTCCCTCTGCGCTTATGCCGTCGAGGTCGTCGATCTCGCTGCGACCGAGCGGTTCTTGCGCGGCCGGGGCGTCGGGGTGCGGACGGCAGCCGGCGGGGAGCCGTTCGTTCCCGGCGCGGCCGCGCACGGCGCCGCGATCCTGTTCCGGCAGGCCTGATCCCGCTAGGAGGTGAGCTGGTCGAAGACCAGGGGCCACCAGGCGCCTTGGGCGAAGGCGTTGGGGTCCAGGCGGGTCAGGATCTCGCGGAGGGAGGTCGCGCGGGCGGCGCGGCCCTGTTTGCCTTCGTCGGCGTTGACGAACTGCTGGAAGTGGTAGAGGAACTCGATGAAGCAGCGGTAGTTGGAGTTGACGGCCTGGACGTCGCGGGGGTTGGTCTGGTCGAGCTGGACGATGTCGCCGGTGGCGGGGTCGAGGGCGTAGAGGAGGTTCTTGTCGTCCTCGACGGCGCCGACGACGATGAGGCGGAGGTCGACCGAGCCGTCTTCGGTGCCGAGGCTGATCTCGTCGTAGAGGCCGGGGCTGCCGGTGAGGTAGGCGGTGTAGACGACTTCGACGTCGAGGGGCACTTCGTCGCCCTCGGGGAGGGCGCCGGCGGGGAAGCCGTCGGCGAGCCAGTCCTCGCGGGGATACGGGATGAGTTCGTCTTCGGTCCACAGTGCTGCGTACTTCGCTGCCGCGGGCATACGGGTCTCCTCAGGTCAGGGGTGCGTTCGGGTTGCGGGACAGGGGGTTCAGGCGAAGCCGAGGGCTTCGATGAGGAGGCGCCACTCGTCCTCCTCCTCGTCCTCGGGGGTCTGGTAGCCGCCCGCGAGGTCGATGAGCTCCCGGTAGCGCGGGCCGAACAGGAACGCGTCGGCGAACGCGACCGGGTTCGGCGCGATGGGTTCGGTCGGGAGCGGCGCGCCCTGCTCGACCGCCTCGATGAGGGCGTCGGCGTCGAGCAGGTGCACCGCGCCGGTCGCGGTGTCGGCGCACAGCGCGAAGCTGTAGCAGACGTTGCCGAACTGGACGAGGCCCGGGACGGGGTCGTGCAGGTCCCCCGCCCCTTTCTTGTCGAGTTCGGCCAGGACGTCCTCGGCGGGGAGGACGTCGATGAGGCCCATGCGGGTGCTCAGGCCGTCGAAGTGCCGGTACAGGTCGGCGAGCGCGGGCGGCAGGCCCTCGGTCTCGACGGGTTCGCCGAGCTCGTGGGCCCAGCCGTTGCGTTCGAGCTCCCCCATGCGGGGGCGGACGAGCGCGACCTTCGCGGCGAGTTCCATCGCGGTTGGTCCTTTCAGTACCCGATGACTCTGATGATGACGGGTGTGCCGTCGGGGACGCCTCGGAGCTGCCCGGCTATCTGGGAGCCGATGGTGCGGTTCGTGTAGGCGTCCATCCAGCGGAGGTTATCAGCGTGGTCGCGGCCGCCCAGCTGCAATTCGTGCACGTGGTCGGGGTCGAGTCCGTCCCCGGCCCGGTTGGCGGAGGTGCGGCCGCTGAACTTCTGGGCGATGCGCCGCTGCTCGGCGCGGTTGCCGCGGTGGCGTCCGGCGAGTTTGCGGATGGTCGCACCGCGGTAGTTGCGGGTGATCTGCGGGTCGCGTTTCACCGGGGTCTTGCGCAGCTTGCCCTCGCGGCTGAGGCGCAGGAGCGAGTCGGCCTTCGTGCGGAAGTCCTTCTTGCTCATCTTGGAGTCGAACCGGATCGTCACGACCTTGGGTTTGACGCCGCGGCCCTTGCCGGCGCGGAAGAAGCGCGGATTGTCGATGATCGCGGAGATGATCTTGGCGCCCTTGGAGACCGTCTTGCGGGCGGCCCGCGTGCGTGTCCTAGCCATTGAGCACCGCCTCGATCGCCATGTTGAGGAGCTGGTCGATGATCATCGAGGTGATCTGCTTGAAGATGGGGATCTCCAGGAGCGAGGCGCCGAACGTTGCGACCGCGGTGGCGATGGCCTGCGCGATCTGGATGGCGAGGGTGATGAGCTGGACGATCATCTGCATTTTGAGGGCGAGCACTACGCCGGCGGCGATCATGAGGCCGATGCTGATGATGTTGGAGGGCTCGCCGATGTCGGCGATGTTGCGCACCGCGGACTCGCCGTCCTCCCATTCGGAGCGGAAGGCGTCGATGTCCTTGCTGATGTTGCCGTCCATGACGCCGCGGGCGGCGTCCTCGAGCTGTTCGACCGCGCCGTTGAGCTGGTCGGAGAGTTTCGTCCAGTTGTCGCCGAGGTCGAACAGTTTCGTCTCGTCCGATTCGGGCCAGTCGTAGCCGAGCATGGAGAGCAGGCTCGTGAGTTCAGAAGGCAGTTGCAAACCCACAGGGGTCTCCTTCGTAAGGGGAGGAACGCAAAGGGTGACGGGGAAGGGCGCGGCGGGGCCGCGGCTGCGGGCGGGGCGTCTAGAAGCCGAGCTCGGCGAGGAGTTCGCGGAAGATGCGGGCGGCCTCGCTGTCGGCGGCCTCGTGGGCGTCGGCCATCTCGCGGAGGTTGACGGCGTAGTCGAGGAGGTCTTCGATGTTCGATTCGATGCACTCCATGAGGGCCTCCATGCACACCTGGTGCGCGAGGTCGAGGAGTGAGCCGATCATGTCGCCGCCGAAGGAGTCGGCGAGTCCTTCGACGGCCGACTTGAACTCGTCGAAGACGCCTTGGACCATCTCGGTGGCGGCGTCGAGCGCGTCGGCGCCGCCGCGGATCGAGTCGAGGTCGAGTTCCACCACCATGGTCAGGCCCCTCCCTGGAGTTTCTTCATGACGGCGCTGATCTGCGTGGTCATGGCGCGCATCTGGGCGAGGCCCTGGTCCTGGAGTTGGGCGACGGCTTCGCCGATCGCCTCCAGGTCCGGTGCGGCCGTGTCGGTCGCGAGTGACTCGGCGCGGGCGTCGAGGGCCGCGTTGACGGCGTTGCGGAGTTCCTCCTCGAGGAATTCCGTGCCCTCTTTGAGGACGCGGACCTCGGTGAACTCGAAGCGCTCGACGCGGCCGTTCGCGCCCAGCGTGACTTTGATGCGCCCGTCGGCCGCTTCGGCGGTGACGGGCGGGACCTGGTGGTCCTGTTGCGTTTGCCTGACGACGTCCAGTTGCGAGCGGGCTTCCGCCAGCTGCTGGGCGATGGCGTCCTCACCGAACATGCCGCCTCCGATGGGCTCAATGGACTCAATACGTGTCTCAGCATAGTCCGGGCACGCCACTTTCGGGTCCCCTGCATTCGCTTGTCTACCAGGGATTTCGGCAGGTCAATTTACTGAGCGTCACGATGTCGATTCTGTCCATATTGGTGCGCATTCGGGCGTGCACTGTCGTCCCAGTAGCGCGCTCCAGACACACGAAGGCCGCGCCCGAACGGTTCGGGCGCGGCCTTTCGTTCGCGGTGCGTCAGGCGCCGCCGCCGCGGAGGGCCGGGGCCTTGGCGGGGTCGGGGCGGTAGGGGAAGGGCTCGTCGCGGTCGCAGCGCAGCCAGCCGTCGCGGACGTGGAGTCGCGCGACCTGGACGGTGGAGCGGCGGCCGCCGCCGGGGTGGGTGAAGTAGTAGAGGAAGCCCTCGTCGGGGCCTTGGGTCAGGGCCATGGCGTGGTGGCCGAGGGCCTCGTCGAAGGCGCGGCGGCCGGGGCCGGCGAGGAGGGGGACGGGCTGGCGGTGCCAGTGCTCGAGGTCGGTGGAGCGGTGGACGAGGAGGCCGGACCAGCCGTCGGTGACCATCCAGTAGACGCCGCCGAGCGGGAAGACGGTGGGGCCCTCCTGGGCCTGGTCGGTGACGGCGGGGCCGGACGGGGTCCAGGTGAACAGGTCCGGGGAGTCGGCGGTGTAGATGCGGCTCTCGCGGGACTCGTCCTTGAACCACATGCGCCACTTGCCGTCCGGGAGCCGGTGGACGGTGGCGTCGATGGCGCGCGCGGAGTCGAGGGCGAGGGTGGAGCGGTAGGTCCAGTCGGTGAGGTCCGGGGAGGTGTAGTGGCGGATCTCGGCGGGGCCGGTCCAGTCGTCGCGGGTGCCCTGGAGGTAGGTGACGTACATGTGCCACTGGCCGTCGTGGCGCAGGAGCTCGGGGGCCCACCAGGTGTCGCCGGGTTCGGCGCCGGGGAGGGCGAGGGTGTCGGTGTAGGTCCATTCGCGACCATCGGGGCTCGTGGCGCGTCCGATGGCGGTGCCGTGCACCCAGGCGACACCGGCGTCGGCGGCGGTGGCGCGGCGCTGGGTGTAGAGGAGGTGCCAGAGGCCGCTGTCGGCGTCGAAGACGGCGGTGGGGTCGGTGGGACCGTCGAAGACCGGGTCGGTGAAGAGCGGGGCGGGGGCGGGGTCGGCCTGGGGCGACGGGTTCAGCGGAGCGGTCGGGCCGGTCGTCATGGTTCCTCCAAGAAGTCGGCGGCCGGGAGGCGGCCCCGGTGGGGTGCTTGAAACCTAGCCAAAGAAAACGCTTGCCGCAAGTTGGCCGGGAAGGGCCGGTGCACTTTCACGGCCGACTGCGCGGCGGTGGTTGTTCCCCCGGCAGGCCTTGTCGTTCACCCCGGGGCCTCGGCCCGGGCGCTTTCGAAATCTTCCGGTGCAACCCGCCGTCCCAAACCCCCACCCACCACGAGAGGGGAAGATAACGCCCAGCGTCGCAGCCGGGTCCGACAAGAAACCGGGCGCGGCGGCGAGGTGTCACCCGAACGTGTCGAGAAGTGCTCGGCACCTCACCCGAACGGGTGGGTCGGGGGTGGGGTTTCTCCCCCCGTTCCCGAAGCGCCCGAATCACTCGCACTCCGGTACCGTTTACGTATGGACCTCAACGCGGACCTGGGGGAGGGTTTCGGTCGCTGGGAGCTCACGGACGACAGCGCGCTGCTGCGCATCGTCACGAGCGCGAATGTGGCGTGCGGCTTCCACGCCGGGGACC
Organism: Glycomyces niveus; assembly: GCF_017592475.1. GTDB lineage: Bacteria > Actinomycetota > Actinomycetes > Mycobacteriales > Micromonosporaceae > Glycomyces > Glycomyces niveus. The sequence goes on from NZ_JAGFNP010000016.1 coordinate 131,010, forward strand.
CGTCCACGCTGCGCCGCGTCACCGCCCTCGCCGCCGCCGGCGGCGTGCGGATCGGCGCCCAGGTCTCCTATCGGGACCTCGCCGGTTTCGGCCGGCGCGAGATCGACGTCCCCCCAGCGGAACTCGCCGCCGAGGTCGCCTACCAGATCGGCGCGCTCCGGGTCTTCGCCGAGGCCGCGGGCGCCGCGGTCGCGTACGTCAAACCCCATGGGGCGCTGTACCACCGGGCCGGGCGCGACCCCGTGCAGGCCGCGGCCGTGATCGAGGGCGCGCAGCTCGCGGGCGTCGACACCGTGCTCACCCAGCGCGGGAGCGCGCTCGACCTCCTCGCGACCGAGGCCGGGATGCGCGTCGCGGGTGAGGCTTTCGCCGATCGCGGGTACCTCCCTGACGGGCACCTGGTGCCGCGCGGGCTCCCGGGGGCGCTGCTCGGGCCCGGCGAGGCGGTCGCGCAGGCCGTGTCGCTGGCTGCCGACGGCGTCGTGACGGCTATCGACGGCACGAGGACCTCCGTTGCGGCCGAGTCGATCTGCGTGCACGGCGACGGTCCCGACGCGGTGGCGGTCGCCGCCGCCATCCGATCCGCATTGGACGAACGAGGCATCGACGTGGAGGCTTTCTCGTGAGCACCATTCCCACTGACCGGCTCAGGCCGCTTCCGGCCGGGCCGCGCGGCATCCTGATCGACTGCGGCACAACGGCGGTCGCGCGCGCCTGCTACCGCTCGCTCCAGTCCCGGCGCATGTCCGGCCTCCTGGAGGCCGCCGACCTGGTGCCGGGCGCGACGACCGTGCTCGTCGACGGCATCGACGAGCCCGAACTGCTCGCCGCCGAACTCCCCGGCTGGCCGCTCACCGACGAGCCCGACGCAGCGGGCGAAGCCGTCGAGATCCCCGTCTGCTACGACGGCCCCGACCTCGAGTCCGTGGCGGAGCAGTGGGGCGTGCGGCCCGAGGAGGTGGCCGACATCCACTCCGGCATCGAGTACGAGGCGGCGTTCTGCGGGTTCTCCCCCGGGTTCGCGTACCTCGAAGGCCTGCCCGAGCAGTACCAGGTACCGCGCCGGGAGAGTCCGCGCACGACGGTGCCGGCCGGATCGGTGGCGATCGCCGGCCCCTACACGGGCGTGTATCCGCGCACGAGTCCCGGCGGGTGGCAGCTCATCGCGACGATGACGAACCCGGGCCGGCTGTGGAACGAGCACCGCGAACCCGCGGCGCTCCTCGTGCCCGGCACCAAGGTGCGGTTCGCGGCGGTGCGGGTATGACCCACATCGAGATCCTGCGGGCGGGCGTGCTCACGACCTGCCAGGACGCCGGACGCCCCGGTTGGGGTCACCTCGCCGTGCCGCCTTCGGGCGCGGCCGACCGCCCGTCGTGGCGGCTCGCGAACCAGTTGGCGGGCAACCCGACCGGCGCTTGCGCGCTCGAGACGACCTTGAACGGCTGCACCGTCAAGGCCCACCGGAACGTCACCGTGGTCGTGGGCGGGGCGCCGTGCCCGGTCACCGTCGACGGGCGTCCGGAGGCGTGGGGCCAGCCGGTGAAGCTCAAGGCCGGGTCGGTGCTCGACGCCGGGCCGGCGGAGGTCGGCGTGCGCTCGTATCTGGCGTTCTCCGGTGGGCTGCACCCGAAGTCGAGCCTCGGCTCGCACTCGACCTGCCTGCTCTCCGGGCTCGGCCCCGCGCCCCTCAAGGACGGCGACACGATCCCGCTCGGCCCCAGCCCCGCGCACCCGCCGCTGCCGACGCAGTGGCCCGCGCCGTGGGCGGGGGTGAGCGAGGAGATCGTCATGAAGCTCCACCTGGGGCCGCGCCTGGAGTGGTTCCGGCCCGAAGCGGTGGCCGAGCTCGCGCGCGGCGTATGGACGGTCTCGGAGCACTCCAACCGGATCGGCCTGCGGCTCGACGGACCCGCGTTGCGCCGCATGGACTCCGGCGAGCTCCCGAGCGAGGGCATCGTCGCGGGCGCCCTCCAGGTGCCGCCGAACGGGCAGCCGATCCTCTTCGGGGCCGACCACCCGACCACGGGCGGCTACCCCGTGATCGGCGTCGTCGGCGCCGAAGCCCAGGCCGCCGCCGCGCAGGCCCGCCCCGGCACGAAGATCCGGTTCGCCCCGATCCCCCTGCCCCACTGGAGCAAACGGGCCTGACCGCTGGGCGCCCGGCCGCGGACCGGGCGCCTGTCGCTCAGTCGCTCAGCGCCTGCTCGAAGTCGACGAGGAGGTCGTCGGCGGCCTCGATGCCGGTGGAGAAGCGGATGAGGTCGTCGGTGATGCCCGCCGCCGCGCGCTCCTCGGCGGAGATCTTGGCGTGGCTGCTGATCGCCGGGCGCGTCACCAGCGACTCGACCCCGCCGAGGCTCGCTGCCGCGTACGGGATCTCGAGCGACTTCAGCAGCCGCTCCGCCGCGTCAAGTCCCCCGACGGGACGAAACGCGAGCATCGACCCGAAGCCGTTGAACAGCTCCACCGCGCGGGCGTGGTCCGGGTGCGCCTCCAGGCCCGGGTAGTGGACCTCCGCGATCGCATCGTGCCCCTCCAGGAACCGCGCCAGAGCGAGCGCGTTCTCGCCCTGGGCCCGGACCCTGATCGCGAGGGTCTTGAGGCCCCGGGCGAGCAGGAACGCGGTGTGCGGGTCGAGGCTGCCGCCGTAGAGGGTCAGGTAGTGGCGGACCCGCTCGATGCGTTCGGCCGTGCCGGTGACGACGCCCGCGGTGAGGTCGGAGTGGCCGTTGAGGCCCTTCGTCGCCGAGTGGCAGACCAGGTCGTACCCGAGTTCGTGCGGCCGGAACAGGACCGGGGTCGGGAAGGTGTTGTCGATGATCGAGGTGAGCCCGTGCTCGCGGGCGAACGCGGCGATGCCGGCGAGGTCGCCGACCCTGATGAGCGGGTTGGTGATCGACTCGACGTAGATCGCCTTGGTCCGCGGCGTGAGCGCGGCCGCCCAGGCCGCCGGGTCGTAGGCGTCCGTGAAGTCGACGCCCCAGCCGATGCGGCGGGACTCCTCGGTGAGGAGGGCGTGGGTGCCGCCGTAGATGTTCCCGGCGACGACGATGCGGTCGCCGGAGGCGAGCACGCTGTTCAGCGCGGTCGAGATCGCGGCCATGCCGGAGGCGGTGGCGACGGCGGCCTCGGCGCCTTCGAGGGCGGCGAGCTTGTCGTGGAGGTAGGTCTGGGTGGGTGTGTTCGAGTAGCGGAGGTAGTCGACGCCGCCGTCGGGGGCGATCTCGTAGACCGTTCCCTGGTAGATGGGGAAGACGACGGAGCGGTCGCGCGCGGGCCGGGGTTCGGCGGCGTGGACTGCGAGTGTTTCGATGCTGACGTTCTTGGCGGTCATGGGGAAACGGTACGTGGCGGCCGGCAGGTGCCGCATCTGTCGAACGACCGGTTCAGGGGGTGAAGAACGTCAGGGGTCAGCGGCGCTCCTGGTCGAGGCCGGCGAGGTAGGCGTTGTAGACCTCGTGCGGGTCGTCCTCGGGGCGGCCGCTGGCGGCGGCGCGTTCGGCGATGCGGTCGAGGCGGCGGCCTTCGCGCTCTTCGGAGCGGGTCCATTGGGCGATGAGGACGACGATGATGATGAGGCTGGGGATCTCGCCGAAGGCCCACGCGATGCCGCCGCCCGCGCGCTGGTCGGCGAGGAGGTCGCCCGCCCAGGGGAGGGCGATCTGGGTGTACCAGTCGGCCGCGATGAGGCTGGTGCCCATCATGAGCGTGAGGCCGAAGATCGCGTGGAAGACGATCGACACGAAGTAGAGCAAGACCTTCGCCGGATAGGTGAGCGGGCGCGGCTTCGGGTCGGGGCCGACGACGACCCAGAAGAAGAGGCTGCCCGCGGCGAGGAAGTGCAGGGTCATGAACAAATGCCCGAAGTGCGAGCGCATCGCCCACTCGAACATGCCCGTGAAATACATGAGGTACAGGCTGGTCAGGTAGATGAAAAGCGCGACGAGGGGGCGCGAGACGAGTCGCGACCAGCGGCTGTGGATCGCGGCGAGCAGCCACTCGCGGGGGCCGCCGGCGCGGTCGGGTTTGAGCGCCCGCAGCGCGAGGGTCACGGGTGCGGCCAGGACGAGGAGGATCGGCGCGAGCATGTTGAGGGCCATGTGCTGCACCATGTGGGCGCTGAACAGGACCATCCCGTACTTGCTGAGCCCGGACGAGGTGGTGATGACGACGACGGCCCAGCCGGCGATCCACAGGGCGGTGCGGTACCAGGGCCACGCGTCGCCGCGGCGGCGCAGGCGCACGACGCCGGCGACGTACGCGCCGACGAGGGCGAGTGCGGCGGTGCAGAACAGCACTGAGGGGTACCAGTCGAAGGCGACGGCGGCGGCGTCGATCGGCCCGGGGGTGGGGAAGCCGAGGAGGGCAGTGTTCGGGTCGGGCAGTTCCGCGGAGGGCGGGGGAGTGACCGACAGGGACGAGGCGAGGCCGAATGCGATCGCCATGAGCCCCAGTTCGACCGCGGCGAGCCTGGTGAACGCGGACCGGTCGCCTCGGGCGACGCGCGGGAGGGTGGCGCGGCGGTGGGCCCAGCCGAAGAGGCCGCCGATGGCGAGGACGGCGAGTTTGGCGAGGGCGATGCGCCCGTAGGAGGACGTCCACAGGTCGGCGACGTCGACGTTGGCGCAGAAGACGATCAGGCCGGAGAAGCCGATCGCGGCGTACGCGAACACGGCCGCGTCGGAGTAGCGGCGGGCCGCGACGGCCGGGTCGCGGCGGGCGATGAACAGCGCGAACAGGCCGCCCGCCCAGAACGCGGCGGCGATGACGTGGATGAGGAGGCCGTCGACGGCGATCTGGTGGTTCCCGTTCGACGCCGAGTGGCCGGTGAACACGGGCGGGAGGGCCGCGGCGACGGCGAGCGCGGCCGCGCACACCGCGCCGGGGACGGTGAACGCGCGGGCCGCGACCACGGCGGCGGCGGCGGCGAGGAGCGCGGTCAGGCCGAGCGCCTGCCCATGCTCGTACTGGCCGACGTAGGACCACAGGCCCATGGCGGTGACGCCGCCGAGCGGGCGGGCGAACGAGTTCGCGAAGTCGACCGGGAGGCTGACCAGGGCCACGGCCGCCCAGATGCCGGAGGCGGCGGCGCCGACGCGCAGCCACCGCCAGGACTGGCCGGTGAGCCGGGCGCGGTCGCCCTGGCGTCCGGGCAGGAAGCACGCGGCCGCGATGGTGCAGCCGACCGCGGCGAGCATCGCGAGGTCGTACCCGTACTTGAGGAGCCCGGCGGCCCACGTGACCGTCGGGTCGGCCGTGGACAGGCCCGGCAGTTCCGAGACGTCAACGGCCCCACCGAGGTCGAGGGCGATGACGGCGACGGCGAACCCTGCGAGGACGGCCGCCGCGACGGCGAGCGCGCGCAGTCCGCGACGGGGCGCCCGCGCCCGCTGCCCGCCTCGGGACCCCGCGCCGCCGCCAGGTATGGTAGCGGCGGTGTTTTGGCTGGTCTCGGTCGATGCGGTCACGTAACCCAGCATGGCTGATTGTTCCAGCTCACGCCCCACCGGGTGGGGTCCAGTTATCTCCGGCAACTCCACGGCGGGCCCCGCGGGCGCATCAGAGCCGTGTCGGGGTTGTAAGGCAGGGTTGAAGCACACGGTCATAAGGCACGCTCGCGGAGCGCGGTTCGCGGAGCCGTGCGACGGCAGTCACGGCGACGGAGGCGTCGCCGTAGTTTTCTATGGTGGATCGCGATGGGAATCATCGAAAGACGCGGTGAGATCATGAACCTGCTTCACGGCAGCGGTGGTGTGCTCGGCAACATGCACTTCACCCTCGACGGCTCGGACGACCCGTCCAACGTGCTGAACCTGATGGCCCTGGACGCGTACGTCTCCGGCGCGCAGCCCCACGCGGTGGTGCGGGCGCTCGACATGGTCGCCGACGACGTCGACCTCATCCCCGAGGGCGGTTCACTCGTCCGGTCGATTTCCGGGGCCTCTTTCCTCCAACTGGTGACCGGCGACGGCTGGACCCTGCGCACCCAGCGGTGGCGCGACGGGTCGGGCCAGGCGGTCGTGACCGCCGTGACGCGCGAGCGCGCCGAGGAGATCGCGGCGTACCTGACCGACCGCACCGGCTCGGTCGAGGAGGTCGGCGAGGACAAGGTCGACATGGGCTTCTGGTACCGGTCGGCGCGCGGCCCGTTCCGGTCGACCCGGTCGATCAGCGCTCCCCGCTGGCCCGAGATCGAGCGGAACTACTCCTCGAGCGCGGGCGCCGCGCTGGGCAAGCTCATGTCCACGCAGGCCTCGGACGTGACGGGCCGACTGGTCCTGTTCCACGGCCCGCCCGGGACGGGCAAGACGACGGCGCTGCGGGCGCTCGCGCGCGAATGGGCGCCGTGGTGCCAGGTCGACACGGTGCTCGACCCGGAGGCGTTCTTCGCGGACCCCTCCTATCTCATGGAGGTCATCATCGGGTCGGAGATGGACCTGGTGCTGGACGCGGACCTGAACCCGGACGAGCCGCGGCGCGGGCACTGGCGGCTGATGGTCCTCGAGGACTGCGACGAGCTCATCCGCGGCGAGGCGAAGGAGGCGTCGGGCCAGTCGCTGGCGCGGCTGCTCAACCTGACGGACGGCCTGCTCGGGCAGGGCCGCGAGATCATGGTCGCGATCACCACGAACGAACGGCTCGACCGGCTGCACCCGGCGGTGGTGCGTCCCGGGCGGTGCCTGGCGCAGATCGAGGTCGGGGCGCTCTCCGCGCCCGAGTCGAGCGACTGGCTCGGCGGCGAGCCGGTGCGCGACGCGATGACCCTCGCGGAGCTGTACGCGCGGCGCGGCGGCACGGACCCGACTACGACCGAGACGACCATCCCGCAGCAGCAGATCGGGCAGTACCTGTAAGCGGTGGAACGCGGCCGGGGCGC
>NZ_JAGFNP010000017.1 GCF_017592475.1 Glycomyces niveus
GACATCACCCACAAGACGAGAAGCCATTCATGTTCCGCCGGACCCTCCTGCGCCCCAAGGCAAAACACCGAGACCGGCCCCCGCGGTCGGGAGTGTCGCCCGCCCCGCAACCCACCCGCAGCCCGCCACTCGCCCCCATCCCCATTCCCACCTCTTCGTCGCTGACCGCTTGAACCGCAACCCGATACCGACCGATAGCGTGCAACCGGGCACTGGTCATCGACAGCGAGGGGCGGACTCGACATGGCAGGCGATCCGGAGCTGCAGCGACGGCTACAGCACGTGTACTGGATCGGAGGCGGCAGCGGGGCAGGGAAGACCACGGTCGCAAGGCGATTGGCGGAACGCTACGGGCTTCGGTACTGCGGCACCGACGAATCGATGCAGGACCACGCGCGGCGGACCACCGCCGCCGAAGCGCCCCTGCTCCACCAGTTCATCGGGATGAGCATGGACGAGCGCTGGGTGGACCGGTCGCCCGCGACCATGTACGAGACCTTCCACTGGTTTCACGGCGAAGGCTTCCACCTCATCGTCGAAGACCTGCTCGCGATGCCGCCCGGCCAGGGGATCGTCGTCGAAGGGTTCCGGCTCCTGCCGTCGCTCGTCGCGCCGTTGCTCGCCGACCGGAGTCGGGCCGTGTGGCTGCTGCCGACCCCCGACTTCCGCGCGTTCGCGATCGACAACCGGGCCAAGACGCCGACCGGGCCGCCCGGCTTCGTGCACCGGACCAGCGACCCCGAACGCGCCGGCCGCAACATCGCTGAGCGCGACCGGTACTTCGTCGAGCGTCTGCGCATCGAGACCCGCGAACTCGGGCTGCAGGCGATCACCGTCGACGCAGCAGGCGAGAACGAATCCGTCGACCATGTGGCCGAGCACTTCGGTCTCGCCTGACCCCTCGAAAGAACCCCTGGGCTAGAAGCCGTCGCGCTCGCGCCAGTGGCGGCGGTGGGCGTCGACCGACCAGGCGGAGATGCGGTCGATGTCGGCCTCGGCGGGCAGCGGCGTCGCACCGGACTCGAGCAGGCCGACGATGCGGGTCCGTACGGCGTCGATCTCGGCGAGCACGTCGCCGATGTCCTTGACACCGCCCGATTTGACGTGGAGGACTCGTTCGCGGTCGGCGTCGGGCATGGGGAGCGTGAGCCGCCCGTGCTCGGCGATCTCCAGGCCCTGCAGGCCGAGGCGGAGCGCGTGCGAGGCGTACTTGACGTCGTAGCCGTAGCGCTCGACGAGTTCGGGCCGGTTCGGCACCGAGCTCTGGCGGCCGCGGCCGAGGAGGCGATCGGTCTGGCCGTCGAGGTAGCCGATGAAGCGCTGGACGGCGAGCCGCGAAAGGAACGCGGGCGCGAGCGCGCGCAGTTCCTCGCCGAGGTCGGTCACCGTGTAGACCGAGGCCGCAGGAGCGAAGAGCGGCAGCAGGATCGTGGGGTTGCCGGCGATGGCGAGCTTGAGGAACTTCCGCAGCGAGTACATGACGAGGTCGGTGTCGCCGTGCCCGGAGCGGTGCCCTTCGGGCTGGGTCCGCCACACGTAGTGGTCCATGGGGCCGCGCAGGCCGATGACGCAATCGGGCGGTTCGACGAAGACGCCCATCTCGTCGTGGTCGTCGGTGCCGGCGATGGCGATGCCGTGCAGGCCCGAGCCGACCTCGGTGCGCAGGATCTCGCCGGAGCGGGCGATCGCCGCGTCGCCGTGCTCGGTGTGGAGGAGGGTCTCGGTCATGCGGGTCAGCTTGCCAAGTTCCGGCCTGTGACGCGAGCGAGATTCGCGCCCTGAGGGGATTGCATGGCCGGGAGGCGGGAATCCGCTGAACGGTCCCGGTCGCCCTTGATCGCGGTGACAATGGGCCGGACCGGGCGTGACCAGCCTCGTCGATGCGTGGGGAGACGCAGATGAACAGCGCACCGTACAAGGAGTCGTCGAGTAAGGCGCCCTTTGTGATCGTCGGGGGCGGCCTGGCCGCCTCGAAGGCCGCGCAGACGTTGCGCGACGAAGGGTTCGAGGGCGACCTGGTGGTCGTCACGGGGGAGGCGCACCGGCCGTACGAGCGGCCGCCGCTGTCGAAGGACTACCTGCGCGGCGAGGTCGACCGGTCGAAGGTGTTCACCGTCGACGAAGGATGGTACGAGCACAATGTGGAGCTGCGCACCGGCGAGCCGGCGACCGGGCTGGATTCGGCGCGGCGTCGGCTGACGCTGGCGGACGGTTCCTCGCTCGACTACAAGAAGCTCCTCATCGCCACCGGTTCGAGCCCGCGGCCGCTGCCGATCCCCGGCGCGGACCTGCAGGGCGTGTACCTGCTGCGGACGGTCGAGCAGTCGGACCTGCTGCACGCCGCGATCGAGAAGGCCGAGCACGTGGCCATCGTCGGCGACGGCTGGATCGGCATGGAGGTCGCCGCCTCGGCCAGGCAGCTCGGCCGGGAGGTGACGGTGTTCGGGCTCGGCGCGCAGCCGCTCGAGCGCGTGCTCGGCCCCGAGATGGGCCTGGTCTTCGGCCGCCTGCACACCGACCACGGCGTGGAGCTGCTGCGGCGCACCCAGGTCGCGAAGATCATCGGAGAGGACGACCGCGCGGTCGCGGTCGAGACCGAGGACGGGCGCAGGGTCGACGCCGACGTGGTGCTCCTCGCGGTCGGGGCGACGCCGAACACGGGTCTGGCCGTGGAGGCCGGGATCAACCTGCGCTCCAAGGAGTTCGGCGGCGGGATCGCGGTGGACGGGACGCTGCGCACGAGCGGCCCGGACGTGTGGGCCGCCGGCGACGTGGCGAGCATCCCGTCCGTCCAGTACGGACGGCCGATCCGGGTCGAGCACTGGCAGACCGCGCTCGACACCGGACCGCACGCGGCGAGGGCGATGCTCGGGGACGAGACGCCGTACGACAAGCTGCCGTACTTCTTCACCGACCAGTACGACCTCGGCATGGAGTACCTCGGCTTCGTCGCCGGGCCGGACGCCTACGACGAGGTCGTGGTCTCGGGCTCGGTCGAGTCGCTCGAGTTCGCGGCGTTCTGGACGAAGGCCGGGCGGGTGCTCGCGGGCATGACCGTGAACACCTGGGACCGCATGGCCGAGGTCGAAGTGCTCATCCGCGCGGCCGAGCCGCCGAGCACCGAGACGCTGCAATCGTTCCGCTGAGCGGCCCGGATCTCGCCGTTCGCATCGAACTTCAACTGAATGTGACCATTCATTGACGTTCAGTTTTGGCGGTCTGCCGACCGGGCATCCCCGGCGGGCGAGGCACCGAGCGGTGCTCGCAGTTGCACGAGGGGAGACCAGCGATGACACATCTGCCCGCGCGGCGGGGCCTGTCGGATCCGATGCATCTGATGGACGACTTCACCGCGTACATGAACCAGGTGATGGGCCCGTACTTCTCGCCGCTCGAGACCGGGGAGGGCGCGTGGTCGCCGACCGCGGACGTGAGCGAGAACGACGAGGCCTACCACGTCGACATCGACCTGCCCGGTGTCGAGAAGCAGGACATCACGATCGACCTGGAGGGCCAGGAGCTTTCGGTGACCGGTGAGGCGAGGAAGCTCGAGCACATGGAGGGGGCGACCGCGCGCCGGTCCGCCCGGAGCATCGGGAAGTTCGAGTTCGCGGTGCGGCTGCCGCACCCGGTCGACGCGGCGTCGTGCACGGCCGAGTTCACCGACGGCGTGCTGTGCATGACCCTCCCGAAGACCGCCTCGGGGGATCACAAGACGATCGAGATCACCTAGCGGGAAACCGCCCCGCGCGAGGCGGGGCGGCTCCGTGGCGCGGCGGCGCTAGCCGACCGCGTAGGTGTCGATCGCGGCGAGTTCGTCGGCCGTGAAGTCGAGGTTGCCGAGGGCGCCGACGTTGTCCTCGAGCTGCTTGACGCTCGAGGCGCCGATGATGACGCTGGTCATGCGCTCGTCGCGGAGCGCCCAGGCGAGGGCGGTCTGGGCGAGGGTCTGGCCGCGCCCGGCGGCGATGTCGTTGAGGGCGCGCACGCGCGCCATCTTCTCCTCTTCGAGGGCGTCCTCGTTGAGGAAGACGCTGGTGCGCACGCGCGAGTCCTCGGGGATGCCCTTGAGGTACCGGTCGGTGAGGAGGCCCTGCGCGAGGGGGCTGAAGACGATGCAGCCCGCGCCGACCTCGTCGAGGGCGTCGAGGAGGCCGTCGCGCTCGGTCCAGCGGTTGAACATCGAGTAGGACGGCTGGTTGATCAGCAGCGGCGTGCCGAGGTCCTTGAGGATCGCGGCGGCCTGGCGCACCTGCTCCGAGTTGTAGTTCGAGACGCCGACGTAGAGCGCCTTGCCCGAGCGCACGATCGCGTCGAGCGCGCCCATGGTCTCCTCGAGCGGGGTCTCGGGGTCGGGGCGGTGGTGGTAGAAGATGTCGACGTAGTCCAGGCCCATGCGGGCGAGGGACTGGTCGAGCGAGGAGACGAGGTACTTGCGCGAGCCCCAGTCGCCGTACGGGCCGTTCCACATGTGGTACCCGGCCTTGGAGGAGATGACGAGCTCGTCGCGGTAGGGCCGCAGGTCGTCGGCGAGGATCCGCCCGAAGTTCTCCTCGGCGCTGCCGGCGGGCGGGCCGTAGTTGTTGGCGAGGTCGAAGTGGGTGACGCCGAGGTCGAACGCGCGGCGGACGATCGCCCGCTGGGTCTCCAGGGGCCGGGTGTGGCCGAAGTTCTGCCACAGGCCGAGGGAGATGGCGGGGAGCTTGAGACCGCTGCGGCCGGAGCGGCGGTACTGCATGGTCTTCTCGTAGCGGTCGTCCGCGGGAAGGTAAGTCACGTTCTGCAGCCTATCCGGTCCGGCAAGCGTTGTATCCGCCCTGGTCGGCGCTGGCGGGCCGCGCATCAGGAAGGTGAACGCCAGGTTGACGACCCTGAAGGTGGCCGCCAGGTGAACTAGGCGTGCGGGTCGAACTTGTAGCCGAGGCCGCGCACGGTCACGAGGTGGCGGGGCTTGCCCGGTTCGGGCTCGATCTTGGAGCGCAGGCGCTTGACGTGGACGTCGAGGGTCTTGGTGTCGCCCACGTAGTTCGCGCCCCAGACGCGGTCGATGAGCTGGCCGCGGGTGAGCACGCGCCCGGCGTTGCGCAGCAGCATCTCGAGCAGCTCGAACTCCTTGAGCGGCAGCTGCACGTCGGCGCTGTTCACGGTGACGGTGTGGCGGTCGACGTCCATGCGCACCGGCCCGGCCTCGAGGACGGTGACGATCGGGTCGTCGGGCTCGGCCGAGCGGCGCAGCACCGCGCGGATGCGGGCCACGAGCTCGCGGGAGGAGTAGGGCTTGGTGATGTAGTCGTCCGCGCCCAGCTCCAGGCCCACCACCTTGTCCACTTCGGAGTCCCGGGCGGTGACCATGATGATCGGCACGTTCGAGTGCGCCCGCAGCTCGCGGCACACTTCGGTGCCGGACTTCTCGGGCAGCATCAGGTCGAGCAGGACCACGTCGGCACCGGCGCGCTCGTACTCCTTGATGGCGGCGTCGCCATCGGCGGCCACGGCCACCTCGAAGCCCTCCTTGCGGAGCATGTAGGAGAGGGCATCGGAGAACGATTCCTCGTCTTCAACTACGAGCACGCGGGTCACGAGTGAACCTTTCTAGAAGGCCGGCTTGCTGACTATGTTCCGATTGCATCCGAGTCCGGTGCCGTGGCGTCGGACGGAAGGGAACGGGCAGGCAACATCAAGGTAAACACTGATCCGGCTTCGGGCATACTGGACACTTCGACCCTACCCCCGTGATTGACCGCGACGTGCTTGACGATCGCCAGGCCGAGGCCGGTGCCGCCGGTCGAGCGCGACCGCGCCGCGTCCACCCGGTAGAACCGCTCGAAGATCCGGTCGAGCTCTTCGGCGGGGATGCCGATCCCCTGGTCACGCACGGCGATGCACACCATCTGGACGCCCGCGAGGTGCCCGGACGGGGAGGCGATCGAGGTCGAGACCTCGACCGACGTGTCCTCGGGTGAATAGGAGATGGCGTTCCCCACGAGGTTCTTCACCGCGGTCACCAGCTGCGACTCGGAGCCGAGCACTTCCGCGCCCCGCACGCCCGAGTACTTGAGCTCGATGCCCTTCTCCTCGGCCGAGATGCGGGTCTGGTCGAACGCCTCCGCCACGATCCGGTCGACCTCGACCGGCTCGGGGTCGGGCAGCTTCTCCGCGCCCTGCAGCCGCGACAGCTCCAGCAGATCGGTGACCAGGTGGTTCATGCGCTTGGACTCGGACTGGATGCGGGTGGCGAACCGCGCCGACGCGTCCGGGTCCTCGGCCGCGTCCTTGAGCGCCTCGGCGAGGATCTGCATCGCGCCGACCGGGGTCTTCAGCTCGTGGCTGATGTTCGCGACGAAGTCGCGGCGCACGCGCTCGACGCGGTGCAGCTCGGAGATGTCCTGGAACTCGGCCACGGACACGCCGTCGGGCAGCGGCGTGATCCGCACGCTCACCGCGCTCGGCTCCCCCATGACCTGCTTGGGGACCTCGATCTCGGCGTCCCGGTAGCGCCCGGAGCGGCGGGCCTGCGCGAGCAGCGCCCGCAGGGTGAGCGAGACGATCTCGTGGTCGTCCACCAGTCCCAGGTCGCGGGCGGCCCGGTTGGTGTAGAGGACGCGGTTGTGGTCGTCGACCAGGCACACGCCGGTGCGCAGCAGGTCGGTCGCGGCCTCCCAGGGGCGGGAGTCGGCGACGGGGGCGGTGCGGACTTCGGGGCGGGGGGCGCCGCGGTGCCGGGTGCGCAGGAGCGCGGCGGCGGCGGCGCCGAAAGCGGCTCCCGCGGCCAGGCCGGTGAGGACACGGCCCGCGCTCTTGCGCAGGCCCTCCAGCGGCGGCGTTTCGTTGTGGGCCACGACCCCAGATTAAGACCGAAACGGCCCGGCGTCGAACGCCGGGCCGTAACGGATGTCACCTTCTGTTAACACAGGGTGCGCATTCGGGTCGATATCGCGCCTACTTCTTGCCCTGCGCGGCCACCGCGGCGGCCGCCTCGGCGGCGGCCTCGGGGTCGAGGTACTCGCCGCCGGCCTTGAGCGGCTTCAGGTCCTCGCCCAGCTCGTAGCGCAGCGGCATGCCGGTGGGGATGTTGAGCTTGACGACGGCCTCGTCGGTCATGCCGTCGAGGTGCTTGACGAGGGCGCGCAGCGAGTTGCCGTGCGCGGCCACGAGCACGGTCTTCCCGGCCTTGAGGTCGGGCACGATGCCGTCGTACCAGTACGGGAGCATCCGCTCGAGGACGTCCTTGAGGCACTCGGTCGCCGGGAGGATCTCGGGGGCGAGCTCGGCGTAGCGGGCGTCGCCGTCCTGCGCGAACTCGGAGCCGGCCTCGATCGCGGGCGGCGGCACGTCGTACGAGCGGCGCCAGGTCATGAACTGCTCCTCGCCGTACTCGGCGAGCGTCGCGGCCTTGTCCTTGCCCTGCAGCGCGCCGTAGTGGCGCTCGTTCAGGCGCCAGGAGCGCTTGACGGGGATCCAGGAGCGGCCGGCCTCGGCGAGCGCCAGCTCGGAGGTGTTGATGGCGCGGCGCAGCAGCGAGGTGTGCACGACGTCCGGCAGCAGGCCGGCCTCGGCGAGCAGGCGGCCGCCGCGGCGGGCCTCGTCCTCGCCCGACGCCGACAGCTTCACGTCGACCCAGCCGGTGAACAGGTTCTTGGCGTTCCATTCGCTTTCGCCGTGGCGAAGCAGCACGAGAGTAGCGGTCATGCCCCCTATCCTGCCGTGCCGTTCCCCGTCCTGCCGTCCGGTCGGCGCACAGGTGTGGCGGGCGTCGCCCCGCACGTCCACGCCTTGGGAAGTGCGGCCCGGCACCGGCGGCGACACCGCCGGTGCGACGCCTGCTCCGGTCCCACTCGCCCCGCTCGTGACGTTTCATGACGCATAGTCCACGTTGTGGGATGGTGTGCCAATCCATGATCAGGACCTTGTGGACGGCCGAAGCGGCCGATAGCGTCTGGTCAGCGCGCGGTCACAGGCGCCAACCGAGAGACCGCGCGCCGTGAATCACCCTGCACTGGAAGGAGTCCGAATGACCAGGGGACCTCGGTCCACTCTAGCCTCCGTCGCGCGCCGCCTCGGCGCGGCGGCCGCGCTCGCCGTGCTCGTCGCGGGCGGCACGGTCGCCGTCCCGCAGGCCGCCCGCGCCGGCGGCGTCACCTACACGATGAGCTGCGACGACTGGTGGTCAGGCACTTCCACCCTCGTCGGCGACGACTACGGCGAGACCACCCGGTTCCGCTCCCGCGCCACCTCCTGCGGCTCCCACTACGCCTGGGTCAACGTCTACTACGCCAACTCCAGCGGCAGCGGCAGCACCGGCAAACGCCAGTCCTCCAGCCAAGCCCAGGTCGGCGACCCCGTCACCCTCCGCTACTACCGCAACGGCGTCTACAAGTCCTGGCACTCCGGCTGCGGCTCAGGCTGCTACAGCGCCTGGTCGTATGCCTGACCGCACCCGGGGCCGGGCCGCGCTCGCCGTCCCGGCCCTGCTCGCGGCCGCCCTCCTGACCGCCTGCGCCGAGCCCCCCGAACCGATCGACCGCGCCACCGCCGAAGCCGTCCTCGCCGACAACATGGCCGCCGCCGACCAGGTCCAGGCGGCCCTCGAACGCGTCGCCCGCCTCTGCGTCGAACTCCAGGGCTTCACCGTCCACCCCGTCCCCAACGAGTACGCCGAGCACCCCGGCCTCGACGACCTCCTCGGCTTCTGGGTCTACTCCGCACCCGATCTCACCCTGCCCCCCATGGAGATCTACGGCATCGAAGTCGACAACCCCAACATCACCCTCGTCATGGAAGGCGACGGCGGCCAGGACGTCCACACCGAACCCGACCCCTTCACCGCACTGCCCCAAGCAGACCAGGACGCCTACTTCGAGGCCTACTTCGGCTCGCCCGGCATGGAGGCCGAAACCGTGATCCTGCCCGACGTCGGCGAAACCGAACGCGCCGGCGGCGGCTGCATGCGCGAAGCCGAAGACGCCCTCGCCGACGGCGCCTACCCCGACTACCTCAACCACGCCGGCCTCGCCGGCGCCCGCGGCGGCACCGACTGGGAGGGCGACGACCGCGTCGTCGAAGCCCGCGCCGCCTGGGCCGACTGCATACGCGAGTCCGGCCGCGACCACGAGGAGCCCGCCCACCTGCGCGGCGCCCTCCAGTCCCGGGCCGCGGACTTCAAGGCCGCCTGGCAGATCGAAGGCTCGATGACCCTCCGAGAAGCCGAGGCGGCGTTCGGGGAGGAGGTGCTGGCGGCGGCGGAGGCCGACGCGGCGTGCCACGCCGAGTCCGGTCTGGAAGACGTGCAGGTCGAGGTGTTCTGGGAGTACCTGATCGCGTACGTGAGCGGCCACGAGGAGGCGTTCTACTCGTTCCACAAGCGTGCCAGCGAGATGCAGGCGCGCGCCCAGGAGATCCTGGCGGACGGGACCCTCTAACTCGGCGGGCCTGAGGTGCTCGAACGCGGTGAGGTTCTTCGTGGACTCGCCGCGGGCGAGCCGCCAGCGCCATTCCTCCTCGATGGAGGAGCGGAAGCCGAGTTCGAGGATGGCGTTGAAGGTCTCGTCGGCGGCTTCGAGGACTTGGCCGAGGACGCGGTCGAGTTCGTCGGCGGTGATCGCGGTGAGCGGGAGGCGGCCGACGAGGTGGATGTCCTCCTCCTCGTCGACCGCGAACGCGACGGCGTACAGCTTCCCGTTGCGGCGCAGCAGTTCCGCCCAGACCTGCTCGTGCTGCTCCTCGGGCTTGCGGGCGACGAAGGCTTCGACGCGGAGGGCGTGGTCTTCGATGACGAGCCCGCAGGCGATGTTGAGTTTGCGCTGCCCGGGGAGGTTGACGACGACCGAGCGGGGGGTGTCGGCGCGGTAGTCGGCGCCGATCGCGTCGAGCGCGGCCTGGAGCTGTTCGATCACCGGTCCAGGGTAATCGCCTGGGAGCGGGCGAGGAGGGCGCGGCGGTAGGCGCCGCTGAGGCCTTCGGCGGTGGCCTGCCAGGAGAAGAGCGCGGCGTGGGTGCGGGCGCCGGCGGCGAGGCGTTCGCGCAGGGCGCCGTCGCCGAGGAGGCGGGCGAGGGCGGCGGCCCAGTCGTCGGCGGCGTGGGAGTCGACGAGGAGCCCGGAGGCGCCGTCGTTGACGGCGGTGGTGAGGCCGCCGACCTTCGCGGCGATGACCGGGGTCCCGGCGGCCTGCGCTTCGAGGGCGACGAGCCCGAAGGACTCGTTGTAGGAGGGGACGGCGACGGCGTCGGCGGCCCGGTAGACCTGGGCGAGCGCTTCGCCGGAGCGGGGGGTGCGCCATTGGACGCGGTCGCCGAGGCCGAGTTCGCCGGCGAGTTTGGGCAGCCAGTACAGGTCGGTGTTGGAGGGGCCGCCGACGAAGACGGGCACGATGCGTTCGGCGAGCGCGGGGTTGGTCTCGCGGAGGCGGGCGAGGCCGCGCAGGAGCACGTCGGGGGCTTTGGCGGGCTGGATGCGGCCGACGAAGGCGACGACGAGGGCGTTGTGGGGGAGGCCGAGGGCCTGGCGGGCGGCGTACCGGTCGCCGGGGCGGAACACGCCGAGGTCGACGCCGGGATGGATGACTTCGACGCGGCGTTCGTCGGCGCCGTAGTACCGCTGGAGTTCGGCGGCTTCGGCGGCGGTGTTGGCGATGAGGAGGTCGGCTTCGGTGGTGATCTGCTCCTCGCCGACGACGCGGCCGATCGGTTCGGGCGAGTCGCCGGCGGCGAGCTGCGCGTTCTTGACCTTGGCGAGGGTGTGGAAGGTCTGGACGAGGGGGACGCCCCAGCGGTCGGCGGCGACCCAGGCGGCCTGCCCGGAGAGCCAGTAGTGGGCGTGGATGAGGTCGTAGTGGCCGGGCCGGTTGTGGGCTTCGGCGCGCAGGAGCCCGCCGGTGAAGGCGCACAGCTGGGTCGGGAGGTCGTTCTTGGAGAGGCCTTCGAAGGGCCCGGCGGGGAGGTGGTGGACGAGGACGCCGGGGGCGGCTTCGACGGTGGGGGGTTCTTCGGAGCTGGTGGCGCGGGTGAAGACCTCGACTTCGACGCCGGAGCGGGCGAGTTCGCGGGCGGTGTTGAGGACGTAGACGTTCATGCCGCCGGCGTCGCCCGTGCCCGGTTGGGCGAGCGGGGAGGTGTGGACGGAGACCATCGCCACGCGTCTGACGTGGAGCTTTCGGCATCGTGCCCTGAAGGCCGGCGTGCGCCGCTGCTGCATGTGGTGGTCCTCTCCCGCGGGGGCTTGGCGAAGCTCGCGAGCCTAGATGCGCTGCTCGTCCCCTGAAGCAACGCGCAAAACCCTCGCAATACTTCCGTGTCCGGGTGTTCACGCACAACCGCCGCAACCGCGGAAGTGACGAACTCCGCATTTCGTCAAGCCGTTTCGCGACATGACGCTCCGGGCCGCGCCGTCGCCCCGGCAGGGGTGAAGTTGGAAATTCCCTCGCGACACGACCGGGAATGAGCCTCAAATCCGGGCAAGTCGTCCATGATGGGGAGACTTGTCATCACAGGGGGGAGACAACACCATGAGCACTGCAACCGTGCCGGCCGCGAGGCAGCCCACGATGTCGCCGGTGTCGAAGTTCGGTGCGACGCACTCGCTGCGCCGCCTGCCCGTCCAGGAGCGTTCCGCCGCGCGCGTGCGCCGCATGCTCGACGCCGCCGCGGATCTGATCGAAGAGGTCGGCTACGACCGGCTCTCGACCACCGCCATCGCGCAGCGCGCCGACGTCGCCATCGGGTCGGTCTACCAGTTCTTCGGGGACAAGCGCTCGCTCGCCGAAGCGCTGAGCCAGCGCTATATCGACCTGTACTTCGAGCGCCTCGCCGCCCGTTTCGACGCCGAGCCGCCCGCCGACTGGCGCGCCGGGGTCGAGGTCGCGATCGACGAGTACGTCCAGATGTACCGGACCGCGCCTGGCTTCCGCGTCCTCCACCTGGCCGACGCCATCGACCCGGGCCGCGCCGACGCCGTCACCACCGGCGGCGACGTCATCGCCGACCAGATCCTCGCCGGGCTCGCCCAGCGCTTCGGCATCGGCGGCGACGACGAGCTCAACAAGACCGTCACCGTCGCCGTCGAGACCGGGCAGGCCCTGGTCCGCCTCGCGTTCCGCCGCGACCCGGAGGGCTGCACCGCGTCGATCGCCGAGGCCGGCGACGTCGTCTGCGACTACCTCGCACGCCGCCTCTGAGGGTTGGTCCCAGGCCACTCAAACGACCGCGCCGGGGCATGCGACCGCACTGGGCCGACTAGTCTCGTAGTCGACCCGGTGCGGTCTCTGACTTTCGAGGAGCAGCATGGCGAACACCCTTGGCGACATCCAGACGGTGCTGCGGATCCGCCCGTTCAGGCGCCTGTGGACCGTCCTCGGACTCGCGTCCTTCGGCGACTGGCTGGCCATCTTCGCCACCGCCGGGTTCGCGCAGTCCCTGTTCGACGACCCCGCCGCCAAGGGCGCCGCCTTCTCGGCCACGATCGTCCTGCGCCTCCTGCCGTCCCTCGTCCTCGGCCCCGTCGCCGGCGTCTTCGCCGACCGCTTCGACCGCCGCAAGACCATGGCCGCCTGCGACACCGCCCGCTTCCTCCTCATCGCCTCGGTCCCGACGGTCTACCTCATCACCAACAACACCGCCGTCACCGTCGCCTGGCTCGCCATCGCCCAGCTCTGCATCGAAGGCGCCGTCCTCATCTGGTCGCCCGCGAAGGAAGCGGCCGTCCCGAACCTCCTCCCGCCCGAGAAGTACGAGGCCGCGAACCAGCTCAGCCTCGCCACCACGTACGGCATCGCCCCGCCGCTCGCCTTCGCCGTCCTCGCGATCCTCGAACGCGGCTCCGCCGTCTGGTCCAACCTCGGCGCCTGGGCCGAGCCGATGGTCATCGCGCTCTACCTCACCGCCGCGATGTTCGCGACCCTCGCGGTCACCGTCTACTTCTTCATCCCGCAGATCTCGGGCCGCATCGGCGAGGCCGCCGCCAAGACCTCCAGCGTCTGGCACGACTTCGTCGAAGGCTGGTCCTACCTGCGCACGTCCGAGCGGGTGCGCGGCCTCATCGTCGGCATGCTCGGCGCGTTCAGCGGCGCGGGGATCCTCATCGGCGTCGGCACGGTCTACGCCACCACGCTCGACGCGGGCGAAGCCGCGTTCTACACCCTCGCGGTCTTCCTCTTCCTCGGCCTCGGCGCTGGGATCGCCCTCGGCCCCAAGCTCATCGGCGAGCTCTCCCGCCTCCGCTGGTTCGGCATGAGCATCGTCCTCGCCGGCGCCGGCCTCGCCTTCGACGCCGTCGCCCCCCACATCGTGTTCTCCCTGCTCGGCTCCCTCATCATCGGCCTCGGCGCGGGTATGGCCTTCCTCGCCGGGATCACCCTCCTGCAGCGCGAGACCGAGGACGAGATCCGCGGCCGCATGTTCGCGTTCATCGCCGTCTCCGCCCGCGTCATCCTCATGCTCTCCATGACGATCGCCGCGCCGCTCGCGGGCTGGCAGGCCGCCCGCAGCCTCGACCTCGGCTTCACCGAGGTGTCGCTCTCCATGAGTCGCATCCTGCTCTTCCTCGCCGCCGCCCTCGTCGTCTGGCTCGGCGTCACCGCCTTCCGCTCCATGGACGACAAGCCCGGCGTCCCCGTCTTCGCCGACCTCTGGTCCTCCCTGCGCGGCCGTCCTCTCTCCGCCGTCGACCCGGTCGCCGGCACCGGCTTCTTCGTGGTCTTCGAAGGCGGCGAAGGCGCCGGCAAGTCCACCCAGTCGGTGAAGCTCGCCGCCTGGCTCAAGCTCCGCGGCTACGAGGCCGTCCTCACCCGCGAGCCCGGCGCCACCGACATCGGCATGCGCATCCGCAGCCTCGTCCTGGACTCCGGTGGCGACTCCGCGCCCGCCCCGCGCGCCGAAGCGCTCCTGTACGCCGCCGACCGCGCCCAGCACGTCGACAAGGTCATCCGCCCCGCGCTCGAACGCGGCGCGGTCGTCGTCTCCGACCGCTACATCGACTCCTCCATCGCCTACCAGGGCTCCGGCCGGGCCCTCGGCAAGGACGAGATCGCCTGGGTCTCCGCCTGGGCCACCGGCGGCCTCAAGCCCGACCTCACGGTCCTCCTCGACGTCGACCCGGCCGACGGCCTCCACCGCGCCAAGGCCGGCGGCACCGGCGACCGCCTCGAGCAGGAGGCGCTCGACTTCCACCAGAAGGTCCGCGAGACGTTCCTCCAGCTCGCCGCCGCCGAACCCGCCCGCTACCTCGTGATCGAGCCCGGCGGCACCCCCGACGACATCGCCGCCCGCGTCCGCGACGCCGTCGCCGCGCGCCTCGACATCCGCACCGACACCGCCCGCACCGAGTCGGGTTGGCCCGGTCTCGACGGCACCCGCACCGACGCCGCGGCCGGCGGCACCGCCACCGACGCCCCCGCGGCCCCCGAGTCCACCAAGGACTACGGCTGGGACACCCTCACCGAGGAAGCCGGCCGCCCGTGAGCGTGTTCGACGAGCTCGTAGGCCAGGACGAGGCCCAGCGGGTCCTCGCCGAGGCCGCCCGCGGCCTGGGCATGACCCACGCCTGGCTCTTCACAGGCCCGCCCGGCTCCGGCCGCTCCACTGCCGCCGTCGCCTTCGCCGCCGCCCTCCAATGCCCCGACGGCGGCTGCGGCGACTGCCACACCTGCCGGACCGTCCTGGGCGGCACGCACGCCGACGTCACCCGCGTCATCCCCGAAGGCCTCACCCTCGGCGTCGACCAGGTCCGCCGCCTCATCCTCGAGGCGAGCCGCGCGCCCACGTCGGGGCGGTGGCAGATCCTCATCGTCGAGGACGCCGACCGCCTCACGGAGGCGGCCGCGAACGCGCTGCTGAAGGCGG
Source organism: Glycomyces niveus (assembly GCF_017592475.1). Classification (GTDB taxonomy): domain Bacteria; phylum Actinomycetota; class Actinomycetes; order Mycobacteriales; family Micromonosporaceae; genus Glycomyces; species Glycomyces niveus. The sequence continues at coordinate 14,833 of NZ_JAGFNP010000017.1, forward strand.
TCGAGGAGCCGCCGGAGCGGACGGTGTTCCTGCTGTGCGCGCCGTCGACGAACCCGGCGGAGATCTCGGTGACCATCCGCTCCCGCTGTCGGGTGCTGGGCCTGCGCCAGCCGCCGGCCGGCGCGATCGCCGACCTGCTCGTCACCCGCGACGGTCTGGACCGGCGCGAGGCCGAGCTGTACGCGGCTGCGGCGCAAGGGCATGTGGGCCGGGCGCGGCGGCTGGCGACGGACGCGGAGGCGCGGGCGAAACGCCATGACGTGCTGCAGATCCCGCGCCGCCTCACGGGCCTGGGCGCGTGCTTCACTGCCGCGGTCGAGCTGATCGAGGCCGCGGAAGCCGAAGCGTCGGGCGTGTACACCGACCAGTCGGCGGCAGAGAAGGAAGCGCTCGAGACCGCACTCGGCAAGGGCGGCACCGGGAAGGGTGCGTCGAAGGCCGCGCGCGGCTCCGCGGCGGCCTTGAAGGAGCTGGAGAAGCGCCAGAAGACGCGCGACACGCGCGCCCAACGCGACTCCCTGGACCGTGCGCTCGTGGACCTCGCGGCCTTCTACCGCGACGCCCTCGCGGCCGGTTTCGGCGCCCGCGTCGACCCGATCCACATCGACATGGCCGACACGACTCGGGCGGCCGCCGCGAAGCTCAGCGCCGAGTCCCTGCTCCGCCGCATCGACGCGATCCTCGAGTGCCGCAAGGCGATCGAAGCGAACGTCCGCCCCCGCATCGCGGTCGAGGCGATGATGACGAGGCTCTGGCAGAGCTAGCGCCCTCCTCGGCGGCCCCTGCCCCGCAGCCGCGCTGCCGCTGCCCCGCAACGCGATGGAGCGGGGCGCCCTCTCGCGAGCGGTGACGCCCCGTGCCGTTCCAGCGCCACCGCGTGCGACGCGAACTGATACGGTCCGAATCATCCGTTCGGATGTCAATACCTGACCGTTCGGACGATGCCCGCCGGACCGCGGTGTCACGTCTTGATGGAGTCGACCCCTATGCGCCCCAAGCGATAACGAGCCGACCGACCGCCCCGCAGCAGGTGAGCGGCAGGGGCCGGCCGAGCGGACGGGTCGGCGCATTGACAGCAGGTGAGCGCTGCGTGCCGCTGCGGCGGACGCGCAGTCGAAATGGAGATGATGGTGCAGATGAACCGACGTCGGCTGCTGGCCGCTGGAGCCGGGGGCGCGGTCGCGCTCGGACTGCCGGGGATCTCGTTCGCGGCCTCGCGGCCGCAACTGACCCACGGCGTCCAATCAGGGGACGTGAGCGACCGCGGCGCCGTCGTATGGACGCGGGCCGACAGGGCCTCGCAGATGCGGGTCGAACTCGCGACGCGCCCGGACTTCAAGCGCGCCAGGACGATCACCGGACCGGCCCTCACCGAGGCCACCGACTTCACCGGGAAGCTCCGACTCCAGGGCCTGCTGCCGGGCAAGACGTACCACTACCGGATCAGCGCCCTCGCCGACCACTGCTCGGCGCCGCTCCAGGGCTCCTTCACCACCGCGTCGGACGCTCCGGCCGACATCCGCTTCCAGTGGTCGGGCGACCTCGCCGGGCAGGGCTGGGGCATCAACCCCGACCTCGGCGGCTACCGGATCTTCGACACCATGGCCACCTCCGAGCCGGACTTCTTCCTCTGCTCGGGCGACTTCATCTACGCCGACAACCCGATCGCCGCCGAGGTCGTCCAGCCCGACGGGACCGTCTGGCGCAACGTCACCACCGCAGGCAAGTCCAAAGTGGCCGAAACCCTGCCGGAGTTCCGGGCCCAGTTCCAGTACAACCTCATCGACGACAACCTCCGCGACTACCTCGCGAAGGTGCCGATGGTGAACCAGTGGGACGACCACGAAGTGGTCAACAACTGGTACCCCGGCGAGATCCTCGACCTTCCCCAGTACACCGAGAAGAACGTCGACGTCCTCGCCGCGCGGGCCCGCCAGGCGTTCGCCGAGTACACGCCCGGCGCCGTCGGACTCCCCGGCAGCGACCGGATCTACCGCAAGATCGCCTACGGGCCCCTGATGGACCTGTTCGTGCTCGACATGCGCACCTTCAAGGACGCCAACGGCCCCAACAACGCCCCCGAAGGCGGGCGCCTCCTCGGCGACGAGCAGCGCGCCTGGCTCAAGGCCGAGCTCTCGGCCTCGACCGCGACATGGAAGATCATCGCCGCCGACCTGCCGATCGGCCTGATCATCGGCGACGGCACCAACATCTACGAAGGCATCGCCCAGCGCGACAACGGCGCGCCCCTGGGCCGCGAGTTCGACATCGCCGACGTGCTCGCCCACTGCCGCCGCGACGGCGTGCGGAACCTGGTCTTCCTGACCGCGGACGTGCACTACACCGCCGCCCACCACTACAGCCCCGACCGGGCCGCGTTCCAGGACTTCGACCCGTTCTGGGAGTTCGTCTCCGGGCCGCTCAACGCCGGCTCGTTCGGCCCCGGCCGCCTCGACGCCACCTTCGGCCCCCAAGTGGTCTTCCAGAAGCCGCCGCCGGCCGCCAACACCAACCCCGCCGTCGGCTACCAGTTCTTCGGCGAAGTCCACATCGACGCCGAGACCGAGGTCTGCGAAGTGACCCTCAAGGACCTCGACGGCAACGACCTGTTCACCCAGGCCATCGAACCGGCGGCTTAGCCCGAAACGCCGCGCACACTTCGCGGCCCGAACACAAACGGAAGGTCAGACACCAATGGCGGCAATCGAAGCCGGAGACGAACGCGCGGGCGACCGCCTGGAGACCGCCGCGCGCTGGCTCCGCGGTCTGATGGCCCTCGCACTCGTCAACCTTGTCGTCAACAGCGCGTACTTCCTGGTCGCGCTGTACCGGGACATCGAGGTGTTCCCCGACAACGAGGGCGGGCTCGCCGTCTTCTCCTGGTACGACTATGCGATGTTCGTCGTGCCGCCGGCGTTGGCGGTCGCGGCGCACTGGCCGCTGCTCCGAGCGGGCTCGAAGCGGCTGGCGCGGCTGCGGGACGGCGACGACCGCGCGCGGCGCGTGGTGCAGCGGCTCGCGTACGTCAGCGCCGCTGGCCTGGTGCTGTACGCCTGGGCGACCGTCGAGTACCTCGACATCGGGAACCACGCGGACGGCGTCCCCGTGCTCCATCCGGATATCGCGATGCCGCAGCTGGCCTCGGGTGGCGTCAACGTGCTCGGCTGGACCGGACTGCTCTCGCTCCTCGCGATCGTCGTCCTGTTCACTGGGGCGCTCGCGGTCGCCGTCCTGACCCGTCGCGGCCGCGACTAGGACCCCGTCCGGTGCGGCGCGCCGCCCCCGGGGCGGGCGCCGCGTCCCTTATAGGGGGACGGGTGCGCGGGGGGGGGTGACGGCGTCCACAGGTGCTGGATGAACGCGTCGCGCGCTTTCGGGAGCGTGCCGGTGCGCTGCCAGCGGTACCAGGCGCGTTCTTCGACCACGCGCACGCAGAAGTCGCCGTCGGTCTCGAATGCCTCTGAGACGCAGCGGAAGTCGTCTCTGAACTCGCCGCCGGTCCAGTACCAGACCCGCCGCCCGATGAGGCCGGGCACGTCCGATGCCGGGTAGGGGCGGCGGATCGGCGGCGCGTCGGGATCGCAGAGGCGTTCGATGAGGTAGCCCGGGCGCGGCGATCCGGTGCCGGGTTCGGGCTGCTGCACCCACACGTCCTCGGCGGGGACGAGGCTCGCGTACGCGTCGCCGTCGCCGTCGACCGCCCGGTAGTAGTCGGCCTCGGATATCAAGGGCACCAGGAGCATGCCGTCTCTCGTCAAGGGGTCGTCGGCCCGCAGGTCGAACTGCCACCCGCAGCCGGCGCCGCCCGCGATCACCCGCGAGGAGTGCAGGTCGAACGCCCGCGTCGCGGGCATCGGCACCAGCGCCGGAGGGGGCTCGGGAACGGCGAAGGCACTGCTGGATGCGTTGTCGGGCATGCCCAAAGGGATCTCCAGACCTGATGTGACGAGCGGGTGCCAGGGTGACCGGAAGAAAGCATAGGGGGTTGGCACACTCTGGGGATTCACGCCCCTCAGGGCGGCCGTAAAGTTCTTCTCACAAGCACGGAACACTTCTCAACTAAGGATGGAAGAGCTATGAGCGAGTACGACGAGACCGCGGTCGAAGAAGACGTCGCCGCCGAGGACTACACCGCCGAGGAAGAGGTCGTCACCGAGGACTACGCCGCGGACGAGACCTACGAGGACACGTACGACGAGTCCCCCGTCTCCACCGTCACCGAGACCTTCGACGTCGACGGCGACGGCTTCGAGGACTCCACCATCTCCTCCGACGGCGTCACCCTGATCGACGCCGACGGCGACGGCGACGCCGAGGGCATGGCGGTCGACTACGACGGCGACGGCGTCTCCGACGAGCTGTCGCTCGACACCGACGGCGACGGCACCATCGAGTCCTTCGCCTCGGACAGCGACGGCGACGGCATGCTCGACACCTACGAGTCGGACACCGACGGCGACGGCCTGACCGACCAGGTCTCGGCCGACACGAACGCCGACGGCTACATCGACTCGGTCGCCACCGACTCGAACGCGGACGGCTACGCCGACACCGTGATCGCGGACTACGACGGCGACGGCCTGGTGGACGAGATGTCCCTCGACACGAACGCCGACGGCATCACCGACGCCGTGATCTCGGACAGCGACGCCGACGGCTTCCTCGACACCGCCTACACCGAGGCCGTGCCGGAGGGCGACTCCTTCCAGTCGCAGACCGGTCAGGTCATCTAACAACCGAGCGTTCCGATGCCTGGACACCCCTAGGCTCGCTCGCCCTCATAGCGAAGGCCGGATGCACCGCATCCGGCCTCTTCGCGTTCCCCTGGGCAGACAGGGCGTCGCCCGGGTCAGTTGGTGGTGCCGCGCAGGAGCGCCATCGCCTCGGCGCGGGTGCGCGCGTCGGACTGCATGATCCCGCGCACTGCGGACGTGATGGTCTTCGCGCCCTGCTTCCTGATGCCGCGCATGGACATGCAGGTGTGCTCGCATTCGACGACGACGATGACGCCGCTCGCTTCGAGCGACGCGTACAGCTGGTCGGCGATCTGGCTCGTGAACCGCTCCTGCACCTGCGGGCGCTTGGCGTACACCTCGACGAGGCGGGCGAGTTTGGAGAGGCCGACGATCTTCCCGGCGGGGCCGGGGATGTAGCCGACGTGGGCGACGCCGGTGAACGGCAGCAGGTGGTGCTCGCAGAAGGACTGCACGTCGATCTCGCGCACGAGGATGAACTCGTCGTGGTTCTCGTCGAAGGAGGTCTTGAGCACTTCGGCGGGGTCGACGCGCAGGCCGGCGAAGAGTTCGGCGTACGCGCGGGCGACGCGGCGCGGGGTCTCCTGGAGGCCCTGGCGGTCGGGGTCCTCGCCGATCGCCATGAGGATCTCCCGGACGGCGGCTTCGATCCGCTCGAGGTCAACCGCGTCTTCGACGGGGCTGCCGTTGATGCGGCCGTCGATGAGGCGCGCGGCCAGGTTGTCGAGTTCAGCCATCGCACAAGCTTACGACGTATCACTGACAACACCAGTGGCCTCGGCCATCAGGTGGACGCGGAACGGCCCCTCCACCTGCAGGTGGAGGGGCCGCTGCGTGAATGTCGTCACTGCCGGTTACGGCTGCGGGGTCTGCCCTTCGGTGGAGGGCCCGACCTCGATGCCCTCTTCGGGGCCTTCGGCGGGCTTGGAGCCGTTCGGGGTGGAGACGGGCGGTTCGCCGAGCTTGCGCTTGGCGGTGCCGTTGAACGGGGACATCGGCGGGCGCTTGACCACGCGGGTCGCGATCCGCTCGAGGTCCTCGGTGTTCAGCGTCTCCTTCTCGAGGAGCTCGGTGACCATCTGGTCCAGGACGTCGCGGTATTCGGTGACGATCGCGTACGCCTCGTCGTGGGCGATCTCGATGAGGGCCCTGACCTCGGCGTCGATGTCGGCGGCGACGTCGTCGGAGTAGTCCTTCTGGTGCCCGTACTCGCGGCCGAGGAACGGCTCGGAGCCGCCGGAGCCGTACTTGACGGCGCCGAGCTTGGCGGACATGCCGTACTCGGTGACCATCGCACGGGCGACCTTGGTGGCCTTCTCGATGTCGTTGGACGCGCCGGTGGTCGGGTCGTGGTAGACCAGCTCTTCGGCGGCGCGGCCGCCGAGCGCGTACGCGAGCGTGTCGATCATCTCCGAGCGCGTCTGCGTGTACTTGTCCTCGGTGGGCAGCACGAGCGTGTGGCCGAGGGAGCGGCCGCGCGGGAGGATCGTGAGCTTGTGGACGGGCGCGGCGTGCGGGAGCGCGTGGGCGACGAGCGCGTGCCCGGCCTCGTGGTAGGCGGTCATCTTCTTCTCGGCGTCGCCCATGACGCGGCCCTTGCGCTCGGGTCCGGCGATGACGCGGTCGATGGCCTCTTCGAGGGACGCGGCCGAGATCGCCTTCTCGTTGTGGCGGGCGGTCAGGAGCGCGGCCTCGTTGATGACGTTCTCGAGGTCGGCGCCGGAGAAGCCCGGCGTGCGGCGCGCGATGGTCTCGAACTCGACGTTCGGGACGAACGGCTTGCCCTTGGCGTGGACGGCCAGGATCGCTTGGCGCCCTTCCTTGTCGGGGGCGTCGACGGGGATCTGGCGGTCGAAGCGGCCGGGCCGCAGCAGGGCCGGGTCGAGGATGTCGGGGCGGTTGGTGGCGGCGATGAGGATGACGCCGCCGCGCGTGTCGAAGCCGTCCATCTCGACGAGGAGCTGGTTGAGGGTCTGCTCGCGCTCGTCGTGGCCGCCGCCCATGCCGGCGCCGCGGTGGCGGCCGACGGCGTCGATCTCGTCGACGAACACGATCGCGGGGGCGTTCTCCTTGGCCTGGGTGAACAGGTCGCGGACGCGGCTGGCGCCGACGCCGACGAACATCTCGACGAAATCGGAGCCGGAGATGGAGTAGAACGGGACCCCGGCCTCGCCGGCGACGGCGCGCGCGAGGAGGGTCTTGCCGGTGCCGGGAGGGCCGAACAGGAGGACGCCCTTGGGGATCTTCGCGCCGATCTCCTGGTACTTCTTCGGGTCCTCGAGGAAGTCCTTGATCTCGCGGAGCTCCTCGACGGCCTCGTCCGCGCCGGCCACGTCGTCGAACGTGGTCTTCGGGGTGTCCTTGGACACCATCTTGGCCTTGGACTTGCCGAAGTTGAGGACCCGCGAGCCGCCGCCCTGCATCTGCGACATGAAGAACAGCAGCAGGAGGACGATGAGCACGATCGGGAGGAGGCTCAGCAGGAACGACACGAACACGGAGGTCTCGTTGACCTCGGTGTCGAACTTGACGCCCGCGTCCTCGAGCTCGGTGGCGACGGTCTCCATCATCCCGGCCGGGAGGTACGCCTCGACCTGGCTGCCGTCGCTCTTGGTGAGCTGGACCAGCTGCTCCTTGTCGAGGAGGTTGGCCTCCTTGACGTTGCCGTCGTTGATGTCCTTGAGGACTTCGGAGGTCGTGGCCTCCTCGTAGTCGGAGCCGCCGGACCAGAAGCTGCCGATCAGGACCGCGATGAGGGCGATGAGCACGATCCAGACGAGCGGCCTGCGGAAGAACCGCTTCCGCTCAGGTGTGGGTCTCCCGGCGTCGACCACTCGTTTCCTCCTGCGTAATTCGCGTTCTCGAGAGCGATGCTGTCTCGTTCGCGGCTCGCTAGCTTCACCGCGGCCCCACAGGGTTTCCTGGGCTGCAGGGCTGGACAACTCGAACGTACACGGTGCGGAGGTCCGACGTCCCGCAGCGTCAGCACCCCTGGCCCGTCGCGACGGATACCGCCTTACCCCGCCGGCTGATAGACCGTAATTAGTACCACGGGCGGGTTGAGTTCGCCCACCCAAGCCAGCGCCGCGGGCGATCGGGTGGCACCCTTGTTACATGACGTCGGAGCTAGCCAGCCCACCTTCCGTCCCGTCCGCTGCAGCGCGGGACGCGGTGTTCGATCCTGATTCGTGGTACGCCGAGGAGATCGAGCGCACCATCATCACCGAAGACGAGATCCGAGCGAAGGTCGCCGAACTCGGCGCCCGCGTCTCGGCCGACTACGCCGACGGCGTGCTCGAGGACGGCGACGAGCTGCTGCTCGTGGGCGTGTTCAAGGGGGCGGTCATGTTCATGGCCGACTTCGCGAGGGCGCTGAGCGTGCCGGTGAAGATGGAGTTCATGGCGCTGTCCTCGTACGGGAGCTCGACGACCTCGTCGGGGACCGTGCGCATCCTCAAGGACATCGACTCCGATGTGACCGGGAAGCACATCCTCGTGGTCGAGGACATCATCGACTCGGGGCTCACCCTCGACTGGCTGCTGAAGTACCTGGAGGGCCTGCAGCCCGCCTCGGTCTCGGTGGTCTCGATGCTCCGCAAGCCGGGCGTCCAGCGGGTCGACATCCCCGTCAAGTACCTGGGCTTCGACATCCCGAACGAGTTCGTCGTCGGCTACGGCCTCGACTACGCCGAGCGCTATCGCGAGCTCCCCTTCATCGGCGTCCTCAACCCGGCGGTCTACCAGAAGTAACTCCCGAGGACGCACCCCAGCGCCCTCCCCACTCCCGTCCCCGACGGCCCGCGCCCCGCGCGGGCCGTCCTTATTTATTTCGCTACAAGCAGAACCCCACCGCCCGGCCCCCCGAATTGTCAGACCCGGATGTCAGGGTTTTGCCCGAGGGCGCCGAGAACGCGGGCGCCTGAGGCTCCGTGATGCCCGCCATCCAGCCCCGAACACGAGCGCCCCGCGCGACCTGTTCGAAGCCGCGAATGTCGCACCCGCATGCCAGGGTCTTGCCAGGGGGCGCTGAAAACGCGGGCGTCTGAGGCTCAGTGCTGCCCCGGATCCGACCAGCCCGGCGCACCGGGCACCGCCGTCAGACGGCCGCCGCTGCGCCGCACCTCGATCCCTCCGGGAAGGAACGTCGGACCCTGGCCGCGCCAAGCCGCGACCAGCGCGTCGACCGCCTCGAGATGCCGGTGGTTCAGCGCCGACCCGTCGACCCCCGCCTCGAGCACCCACGCCCGCAGCACCCGCTGCCGCACCGGCCCGGCCAGCGCCGCGACCCGCTTCGCATCGAGCCCACCGGCCTCGACCTCGCCCGCAGCGCCCTCGACCCGACACGCCTCCAGCGCCTCCCGCGCCACGCCGTCCAGATAATCAGTGTCGGCCCCGACGAGCGCCGCCGTCTGCGCGAGGTTCGCCACGACGTCCTCGCCGAGCGTCGCCGCCAGCACGTCCATCGCGGGCCGCAGCGCCGACCGCAGGAACCGCGGGTCCGCATTGTGCGGGTCCGCCCACGGCTCGAGCCCGCGCTCGGCGCACGCCGCGTGCGTGTCCGCCCGCGAGACGCCCAGCAGCGGCCGCCGGTACACGCCCCGGACCGCCCGCATCCCGGCGATCCCGCGCGGCCCGCCGCCGCGCGCGAGCGCGAGCAGCACCGTCTCGGCCTGGTCGTCCCTGGTGTGCCCCAAGAGGATCGCGCTGGCGCCGTGCCGCCGCGCGGCCTCGTCCAGCGCCGCGTACCGGGCCGCTCGAGCGGCCGCCTCCGGCCCGCCCGCACCGCCGACGTCGACCGCAATTGCCAGTGCGGGTTCGAATCCCACACGGTTAGCCCACTCGACGACCGCCGCCGCGCGTTCCCGCGAACCCTCTTGCAGTCCATGGTCGACGGTCACGAGCCCGGCCCGCAGGCCCATGCGCGGCGCGCAGAACGCGAGCGTGTCGGCGAGCGCGAGCGAGTCGGGTCCGCCCGAGCAGGCGGCGAGGACGAGCGATCCGTCGGGCAGGTCGGCGATCGCGTCGCGGACGGCGACGCGCAGGCGCGCCACCGCCGGCGGCAGTTTCGCCATGCCGGTCAGCCGTGCCTGGCGCCGAGCCGCTGCGGCGCGAGGCCCTGGCCTCGCAGGACGCGCGCGATCCACCGGTCGGGGTGGTCGATCTCGGTCTCGGTGGGCAGGTGCTCGGGGCGTTCCCAGACGCGGTTGAAGCCGGTGACGCCGTGCTCGGCGACGACGTGGTCGACGAAGCGGCGGCCGGCCGCGTACTGCCGCATCTTGGCGTCGAGGCCGAGGAGCTGGCGCAGGAACCGCTGCAGGGTGGTCGGGTTGGCGCGGCGGCGGTCGAAGCGGCGGCGCAGGAGCGCGACGTGGTTGATGGCGGTGCGGCCGACGCCGTCCATGACGGATTCGGCGTGTCCCTCCAGCAGTGTCATGAGCGCTTGGATCTGCGAGATCGCTTCGCGCTGTTCAGGACTGGTGACCGCGGACATGACGTCGGTGCCGGGTGCCTCTTCGCGCGGCGGGCCGCCGCGTTCCTCTTCGCGGGCCGAGGCGAGGGCGCGGCGCACGGCCCGGGCGAGGCCGGAGGCGGTGGAGCGGTCGGGTTCGGCGGCGTCGAAGAACGCGTGGATGAGGTCGTGGAAGTGCCCGCGCATCCACGGGACGGCGGTGAACTGGGTGAGGTGCGCGGCCTCGTGCACGGCGATCCAGAGGCGGAACTCGCGCGAGGGCAGGCGCAGGCGGCGTTCGACTTCGACGATGTTGGGGGCGACGAAGAGGAGCCGCCCGCTGTCGGTGGAGAAGGTCTCGAACTGGCCGAGCACCCGGGAGGAGAGGAACGCGAGGACCGCGCCGGTCTGGACGCCGGTGAGCTTGGCGGCGGCCGGGACGGGCGCGTTCGGGTCGAGGTCTTCGGCGCCGAGTTCGGTGAGGAGGCGCCGGAATCCGGCGATGTTGGCCCGGCTCCAGCGGGTGCGGTCGACGACGTCGACGTTCACCGCGTGGCCGGGGACGAGTCCGGTGTAGTCGGTGACCAGGTCGATCGCGGTGCGGGCGTGCCGGTGGAGGTCGGCGACGACGTCGAGGGCGCCTTCGGGGCTCATGCGGGGGCCGCCGCGGCTGAAGGCGCGGGAGCAGGAGGCGGCGGTCTGCCAGTCGACGGACGGCAGCATCGGGTTTCCTGCGGGCGGCGCCATCGGACAAGCCTATCCATAGCGCAGTTGCGGCGCCACTGGCACGCGCAAGCGGGCGCGAACCGGCACGTTTCGGACCTGCGGCTCAAGCTTGACCGCGGCTGTTTGCCGCCGTTGCCGCCCGCCGTGCCGACCGCTTCCAGCAGGGGGAGCGGTTTGCGGCGGTTCGCCCGTGCCGCATTTCACTCACAGTGACAAAACGGATTCAAATATCGAACATCTTGAAACTATCGGACTCCGGATGCTACGTTCTTCTCGAGTCCGCAACATCTTGCAGTAATGCAGGCAGGAATTGCAAAGGGAGCAACGATGCCTCACCACGTCCGCCGCCGCGCACTGCCCGCCATCGGCGGTGCCGCCCTAGCGGCCCTCCTCGCCGCCGCCGTCCCCACCGCCCCGACCGGAGACGACCCCGCCCCGCAACCCCTCGACGCCGCCCCCGCCGCCGCCCTCACCGGCGGCGACTCCACCCTCAACATGTTCGAATGGACCTGGAACTCCATCGCCGCCGAATGCGCCGGCCCCCTCGCCGACTCCGGCTACACCTACGTCCAGACCTCCCCGCCCAACGAGCACATCCTCGGCGAAGACGCCACCGCCGGCGAAGAACACGCCTGGTACATCCATTACCAGCCCGTCAGCTACAAGATCGAATCCCGCCTCGGCACCCGCGCCGAATACCAGAACATGGTCGCCACCTGCGAAGCCAACGGCATCGGCGTCATCGCCGACGTCGTCATCAACCACATGGCCGCCGGCTCCGCCACCGAAGAACGCACCGGCTGGGCCGGCAGCCGATACCGCCAGTTCCACTACCCCGACGCCGGCTACGACGCCTCCGACTTCCACAACACCGGCTCCTCCTACTGCGAGATCACCAACTACCAGGACCGCAACCAGGTCCAGAACTGCCACCTCGTCGGCCTCAACGACCTCGACACCTCCCAGACCGACGTCCGCGAGACCATCGCCGCCTACCTCGACGACCTCCAGAGCCTCGGCGTCGCCGGCTTCCGCGTCGACGCCGCCAAGCACATCTCGGCCACCGACCTCGCCGCCATCATGAACCTCGTCGACGGCGACCCCTACATCGTCCAAGAAGTCATCGGCGCCGCCGGCGAACCCATCACCGAAGCCGAGTACACCGGCATCGGCGACGTCCAGGAGTTCAGCTACGCCTACGACCTCAAGAACCACATCAACGGCGGCTCCGAAGCCCGCCACCTCACCACCATGGGCACCAGCTGGGGCTACACCACCCCCGCCGGCGTCTTCGTCGCCAACCACGACACCGAGCGCGGCTCCCAGACCATGAACTACCAGTACGGCCAGGACTACCTCCTCGCCGAAGCGTTCATGCTCGCCCACCCCTTCGGCACCCCCGCCTCCTACACCGGCTACGAATTCGCGAACAACCACGCCGCCCCGCCCCTCAACCCGGACGGCTCCGTCGCCGACGCCGTCTGCGGCACCGGCGCCTTCACCTGCCTCCACCGCTCCCCTTACATGAGCGGCATGGCCGGCTTCCGCGCCGCCACCGCCGGCGAAGCCGTCGTCAACACCTGGGGCTCAGGCGACGCCCTCGCCTTCGGCCGCGGCGACGCCGGCCACGCCGTCGTCAACGCCGGCACCTCCTCGATCACCCAGACCTTCACGACCTCGCTCCCGAACGGCTCGTACGTCGACGTCATCTCCGGCAGCACCGTCACCGTCTCCGGCGGCGCCTTCACCGCCACCGTCGCGGCGAAGACCGCGCTGGCGATCTACGCGGGCAACAGCTCGGGCGGCGGCGGCAACGAGGGCGAAGCGGACGACTGCGTCGCCGTGAACGCGACCGTGAGCGGCACGAACATGGGCGACGAGGTGTACATCGTCGGTTCGATCCCGCAGCTCGGCAACTGGACCGCGATCAGCTCGGCGCACCTCTCGGGCGCGTCGTACCCGGTGTGGAAGGGCACGATCGCCGGCCTCCCGGCGGGCACGACCTTCCAGTACAAATACGTGATCGTGCGTTCTTCGGGCGCCTACACCTGGGAGTCGATCGGGAACCGGACGGCGACCGTGCCCGCCTCGGGCTGCCTGAACCTCAACCAGACCTGGAACGTCGCGTAACCCCGAGCGACGCAAAGGGGCCCCGGGCGACAGCCCGGGGCCCCTTCTTCGCGCTTCCGTCGCCTGCCGAACTAACAGCCGCACTGCGACACCTCGGCGGTGACCGCGTCCATGGCCGCTTCAACGGCTTCCGTCCCGGTCGTGTGGCCGTTGCTGATGAGCGAGAAGATCAGCTGCCTGCCGTCCGCGGTGGTGAGCGTGCCGGTCAGGGAGATGACGCCGGTCGGCTGCGTGAGGGTGCCGGTCTTGCCCCGCACGACGCCCATGCCTTCCTCGGCGTCGCCGAAGCGGTCGTCCAGTGTGCCCGAGTAGCCCGCGACCGGCAGCGACTCGAACACCGACGACGCCTGCGACCCGGCGGCGCCGAGCAACATCTGCGTGAACGCCTCCGCGGTCATGCGGTCGTCGGGGGAGAGCCCGGACCCGTCGTGGAACACCAGCCCGGCCGTGTTCACCCCGAGGTCTTCGAGGGTCGCGGCGTGCACGGTCGACATGGCGGCCCAGGTCATCTCGCCTTCGACCACCAGCGCTGTCTGGAGCGCCACCGCGTCTGAGAGCAGGTTGTCCGAGGTCAGGATGAACGAGTCCACGAGCGCGGACATCGGCGCGGAGTGGACGACGGCCAGCTCGGCCGCGCCCGCTTCGGCGGTCCCGGCCTCGACGGTGCTCGCGCCGAGGAGGTTCGCGAACTCCTGGGCGGCGACCAGCGCCGGGTCGGCGTGGTGGGGGGAGTACTTCAACGTGTTGTCGGTGCGGCCGCCGTCGACCATGATCGGCGCCATCGGCGCGGTCGAGGTGTCCAGTTCGGCCGCGGTCACGCCCGCGGCGCTGACCGAGTCGGTGAACACGCTCGTGTCGAGGTAGACGGTGGTCGGCGCGGTGCCGCCGCGCGCTTCGAGGACGAGTTCGGCGAGCTCCGTGAGGCTCGCGCCCTTCCCGTACGCCGTGTAGTAGCCCTCGCCGTCCACGGTCAGGGTCGGGTCGCCGCCGGCGACGAGCACGACACTGTCCTCGGTCGGGCCCTCCACGACCTTGGTCGGGATGCGGTATTCGGCGCCGAGGTGCTGGAACGCGGCGACGGCAGTGACCACTTTCATGGAGGAGGCCGGCGCGAGCGGGGTCGTCGCCTCCTGCTCGAAGAGGACTTCCCCGGTCAGGGCGTCGGCGAAGGACGCGGAGAGGCTCCCGTTCAGGCGGGCGTCGGCGAGCAGGTCCGGCAGGACCGAGGCGAGGTCGGGGAGCGGCGCGTCGGCGTCCGACCCGGCGAGCACGGGCGCGGGCTCGGCCGGGGGATAGGCCTCGGGTGCGGTGAGCGTCCCGGTCCGAGGGCTGGTGACGGCCGAGATCTGCCACACCAGACCCCCCGCTGCGGCTACGGTGACCACGATGGCGAGGGCCGCGAGTACCCAGGTGAGCGCCCGTCTGCGGCGCGCTCCGCCCTGCTGCGGGGCGGGTGCGGCGTGTGGCGTACTACTCGCGACCTTGGGGTCGGCGTTGTCGCTGAGGGACATGCACAGAGACTAGGCCATTAAGAGCACTGCATTTGAGCCTGGAGGAGGTCGGCCGATGGAGTTCGACGTGACCGTGGAGATCCCGAAAGGGAGCGCCAACAAGTACGAGATCGACCACGAGACCGGACGCATCCGTCTGGACCGGACGCTGTTCACCGCGACGGTGTACCCGGCCGACTACGGCTTCATCGACGACACGCTGGGCCAGGACGGCGACCCGCTGGACGCTTTGGTCCTGGTGGAGCCGACGTTCCCCGGTTGCGTGATCCGCGCGCGTGCCATCGGCATGTTCCGGATGCGCGATGAGAAGGGCGTGGACGACAAGGTGCTGTGCGTTCCGGCCGAGGACCCCCGCAAGGACCGGTTCAAGGACATCGCCGACGTTCCCGAGTTCGACCGCCTGGAGATTCAGCACTTCTTCACGGTGTACAAGGACTTGGAGCCTGGCAAGAGCGTCGAAGGCGCGACTTGGACCGGACGGGCGGAAGCCGAGGAAGAGGTGCGCCGTTCCTTCGAGCGCGCCAAGGCCAACGGCTACCACTCGAACCACTAGCGGGACACGCACCACGAACTAAACAAGGAACGGCCCGGACGCACCACGTCCGGGCCGTTCCTTTCGTCTACACCGCGACCACGACCGCCGCCAGGGCCACCGCCGCCATCGTCACTGCCGCCCGTTCACCCTGCCCGCGAAGCACTTCAGCTCCCCTTCAGCATCCCTGCGGCAGGGTTGTTGCCCGGGGGCGCTCCGTACTACACGCGAGGGTAACTACCGTGCTGCCTGCTGCCTGCTGCCTGCTGCCTGCTGCCTGCTGCCCGCTGCCCGCTTCCGCCTTCAGCTCCGCTTCAGGTTCCCCGAGGCAGGGTTGTTGCCGGGGGCCCGCGCTACTACACGCGAGGGTAGCTATGGACTCAGGTGCTCACGATGTCGAGCTGCCACGGCTTGGAGCGCGTCGCCGGTTCGCTCAGCTCGACCTTCAAGCCTTGCCCGGCGAGGAAGTCAGCCAGATCCGCCGCGGACTCGGGCCGGGCGCCGCCGGCGAGGAGCGCGCGGGCGACCTCGCCTCGGGTGGCCTTGGCCATGTGGGTGACCACGCTGCGTCCGCCGTCCGCGTCCTCTTTGAACACACGCACGGCGACGCCGCGGTCCTTCGGACCCCACACCTGGGCGTACGTGCCCGAGCGGAGGTCCACGATGAGCTCATCGCGGGCGCCGAGCACGTCGGCGACGGCCGGTCGCCACAGTTTCGCGAGCGTGTCGAGCCCGGCGAACCGCGTAGACATCGGCATCCGGTACGGCGGCACCCGGTCGGAGGGCCGCAGGAGCCCCCACAGCGGCGACGCGATGAAGACCTGCTCGCCGTCGGGGAGGTCCCCGAGCCCGAGCCGGTCGTAGAGGACGCCGTTGTACAGCTCCCACGCCGCAAGGGTCGGCGCCGTGCGGAGCGTCCGGCCGGCCTGGACGTAATGGCGTGCGCTCGCAGGGAGTTTGAGCGCCTTCACGGCGGCGTCCTCGTCGGCGCACAGCTCGACCAGGCGGTCGACGAGGAGTTCGCGGATGGGGTTCAGCGCGGGTGAGGAGAGTCGGCCGAGGTCCAAGGGCGGACCGTCGCCTTGACCGGCCTTTCCTTCTGACGGCGGCAGCAGTATGAGCACAGCAGGCGAGTCTACCTGCCCGTCCGCCTGGTGCCGCCGGGGCCGTGCCGCGCGGCGAGCGCGTTCCTCAGATCCGTTGGGAATTCACCCGACCGGGTGTGTGCGGGGTTGACGCCATGGTTTATAGTACATATGTTCGATCAAGCGGGAGCGGGTCCGACCCCACCGAGGACTGCGTGCGACGCTGGTCGAATAGGCGCGGCGGCGGTGCTCCGCGACTGCCGCCGCGCCGTCCACCAGCGGCGGTGCGAAGCCCACACCGCCCGCCGCAGGCTCCACCGCCACCGGCCCGGCGGTGGAGTCCGTCCAAGAACTGGTTCTCAGCCATCGCTCACTGCCTCCTGCGCGTCGTCCACAGGCTGTGGACGACCGGCCTCCCGCCACTATCGCACCCGCCGCCGACAATCCGAGTGCCGCAG
Source organism: Glycomyces niveus (assembly GCF_017592475.1). Lineage (GTDB taxonomy): Bacteria > Actinomycetota > Actinomycetes > Mycobacteriales > Micromonosporaceae > Glycomyces > Glycomyces niveus. Next base: position 31,478 of record NZ_JAGFNP010000017.1, read on the forward strand.
GCCATCCGGCCCCCGCCACCCGCACCGGCACTCCCCTGATGCGGTAATCTCCCCGTTGGGTCTATAGCTCAATTGGCAGAGCTGCGGACTTTTAATCCGTAGGTTGTGGGTTCGAGTCCCACTGGACCCACCAAAAGCCCAGCTCAGCCAGGGCGCAAGAAACCGGGCGAGCCCGAATGCCCGCCCGGTACAGCACCGGAGTACAGCAGCTAGCCCAGCTCCTCCCCAAGACGCCGCAGCGCCTCGCGCGTGGCCTCATCGGAGACCTTCGTATAGACCTCCATCGTGATGTCGAACTTCGAGTGACGAAGAATGCGCATCGCAACCCGAGGGTGAACGTCGAGGTCCGCCAGGAGCGAGCTGCAGGTTCGGCGAGCATCGCGCCGAGTCATGCGAGGCACCCCCGCCAGATCGCAGCGACGATCCCACATCCGCGCAAAACTCCGAGGCTCAAGCGGCGTTCCAATCCGCGAGGTCAGCAACAGGTCCGAGCCCTGCCACGCCTCCCCGGCAGCCGCACGGTCCAGCTCCTTCTGCCGAAGGCGGATACGGGCCGCCGTCACGTAGATGTCCGGCAGCGGCAAGTAGTCCTCGGCCTCATCGGTCTTCAACTCGTTCAACGACAGTTCCTTGCCCAGCCGCTGGAGCTGCCACGCCAGCCGAGCTGCCCCGCTTCAAGATCCAACTCGCTTTCGCCGACGCCGAGCGCTTCGCCGCTGCGCAGCCCGAGCACGAGAACGCCGACGTAGCGGACATAGCAGGGATCGTCATCCTCACGCGCCGACTCCAAGAACCGGCGAGCCTCCTCGGAACTCCAACGACGACGCTGCGTCTTGTGCTTGCGCACCGGGCGGACCTTGACCGGGGAGGCGACGTTCTTGTCTATCTCCTCCTCGGCGACGGCACACCCGAGCATTGCGCGCAGGTCCGCCGCAGCCCTCGGAGCGACTCCTTCGAGTACAAGTCCTTGCAGCATTTCTTGAGCGCACAGCATCGACGCTTTTCCGGCATGCGTCCAGTGTCCTTTCCCTGGAAGCAGCAGTGACAGGTTGCGGCCACCTTGTTCAACCAGACCTGCACGTCACGCACCCGAAGCGTCGTCAGCTTCTTGCCGCCGATGCCCGGCGCGATCTGAGTCCGCACCCAACCGCTGTAGTTGATATACGTTCCCAGAGAGAGGTTCGGCTTGACGATCTCCTCGGGCCAGTACGCGGCGTACGCGGCCACGGTGTCAGTGCTCGTAGACACCACGTTAGTTCTCGCCTTGGCCTGCAACTCAATCCATTTGGCGTGGCACGTGTCGCGGTCCTTGGACGTCACGTACTTGCGCTTCAGCAGCCCTGACGGCGTCGTCACCCAGACGTAGGCAGCCCAGCCGTCCTTGTAGGGGTACATCGAGCCTTCGCGGTTGCCCCGCTTCCGTCCAGTCATGCCGCCAACTCCATGACCTCGGAATCGGCGGCCTTGCGCTCGACATACTCATCTACCCACTGGGGGAGGCTGCGGCGGCTACCGCCGTCCTTGAGCGACCGCAGCTCACCGGAGTAGACCAGGGTTTTTACCTTGGCAACGCTGTAGCCGAGCAGTTCGGCGACCTGCGCCATCGTGTACCAACGTGGCGCGAGAACGACCTTTCCATCCATAGCAATCAATCCAATCAATCCATAGTGTTCAGTTCATGCAAGGCTTCGCGGGCGAGTTGCCGTTGCTCTCGGGCGCGAGCAGCGGCGGAGGAGGCCATGAGGGCGTCAGCTTCGGTGTGCCAGCCGGTGCCGTCATAACGCAGGTAGTTGACGAGGACGATCGTGTCAGCCGCCTCGGTGTCAACCTCGTGTTGACTGCGAATCCATTGGGCGCGTGCGTCTCTGAGGGCACCGAAGGTGGCCGACCAGGCGCGCGCTTTGGTCATGAAGTGGCCGCCGAAGCCGAGCATGTGCGCCCATTTGCGCAGCCGGAACCAGCCCGTATCGCCGCCGAGGTTCCAGCAGGCGGCGATGAGCCGGGCGATGTGGTCGCCCTCGGGGTCGGCGTAGCCCCCCGGTGCGGGACGAGGACCAGCGGATGCTCCTCAGGGGAGCGCGGCCATTGCCGCGCTCGGCATCTGCGCCCTCGCCGACCAGGTCGATCCAGGCCCAGTCGTAGCGGCGCAGTCGTTTCGCTCCGTTCCCGGCCGAGCGCCTCTGCCAGGCGATCCCGGCCTGCTCGATCGCCTCCGCGGCCGTGGTCTTCCCCGATTCGACAACGACCGGGGTGGTGGAGGAGACGGCCAGGACATAGGACAGTCCTCGCCGCCTGAGCCGTGCCCGAAGCGCAAGTAGAGGCGGACATCGACCGCCGCGTGCCGCGATCATCGTTTCCGCCCTGCGCCATGCAAGGTCTAACGAGCGGGGCTTGGAGTGACGGTAACCACAATTTGATCTGTCTGGGTTCGGCGCGGGATAGCCGCGCCTCTCCACCAGAATGTGCACATTGGAAACATGAACGTCGGTTTGTTCCGAGTGTGCCTGCGCGTTCACCTGTGGGCTGCCTCGATTGGCCGTAGGTTCGGAGTTTCCATCGGACAGCACGACCTCAAGGAGGAGGGTGCATGGGTTCTGGAATGCGACGAGGGCTTGCGGCCGCGGTGACGATCGCCGCGGTCGCCGGGTCCGTCGTGACGGGGGTGCCGGCTGCCGCGGCCACCGGCGACGAGGTCCTGACTTGGGGCCGCAATCAATACGGCCAGTTGGGGAACGGCGCCACGAATGCCGCAGGGGAGCCGATCCTCGGCCCGGTCGCACTGCCCGCCGGCACCAGTGTGACCGCGGTGAGCGGCGGCTATGGGTTCTCCATCGCCCTGACCACCGACGGCGAGGTCCTCGCGTGGGGCCAGAACGACGTCGGCCAGCTCGGCGAGGATTCGTTCACCAACAGCACCGAGCCCGTCGAGGTCGACCTCCCCGACGGCGTGTCGATCGAAGCGATCGCCGTGGGTGACGACCACATTCTGGCGCTCACCGCGGACGGCGCCGTGCTGGCGTGGGGTTACAACGAGTGGGGCCAGCTCGGGAACGGCACGAACGATGAGAGCGGTGTTCCCGTCGAGGTCCAGCTCCCGGCAGGGACCACCGTCACTGCCATTGAGGCCGGTGCCGGACACAGCCTCGCGCTCACCGCCGAGGGCACGGTCTTCGCCTGGGGCGACAACGACTTCGGCCAAGTCGGCGACGGCACCACCACCGAACGGACCACGCCGGTCGAGATCCCCCTTCCCGATGACGCGACCGCGACCATGATCGCCGGCGGTGACGACCACAGCCTGGCTCTGACCTCCAGCGGCGAACTGCTGGCGTGGGGCTACAACGGCGGCGGCCAGATCGGCGACGGGACCACCACGACCCGGACGTCGCCGGTGAGCGTCCACCTCCCGGCCGACACCGAGGTCGCCGCCATCGCCGGTGCGAGCGGGTTCCAGAGCTTCGCGATCACCGCCAACGGCGAGCTGCTGGCCTGGGGCGACAACTCGTACGGCCAGATCGGCGACGGGACCAACACCAGGCGCACCGAGCCGGTGTCCGTCCACATGCCCGACGGCACCGAGGTCACCGCCGTCGACTCAGGCGACGACCACGCCATCGCGCTCACCTCGGACGGCGCCGTGTACGGCTGGGGATACAACCGCTACGGCCAAGTCGGCGACGGGACCACCACCAACCGCAACGAGCCGGTCCAGGTCGTGCAGCCGGAGGCGTACGCTTTCGTCGCCATCGGCGTCGGCAGCTACCACAGCCTCGCGATCGCGCAGTCGCCGCAGACCGCGACCACGCTCACCGCCGACCCGCTCGAAGCCGAGCTCGGCGACGAGGTGACGTTGACCGCCGAGGTCGCCTGCACGACCGGCACGCCGACCGGCACGGTCGCCTTCTTCGTCGACGGCGAGGAGTTCGGCACCGCCGCACTCGAAGAAGGCGTCGCGGTGCTCGTCACCGATGCGCTGACCGAAGGGGAGCGCGAGATCGTCGCCCACTACGAAGGTGACGGCCTCTGCCCGCCTTCCGACTCCGAGCCCGTCACCGTCACCGTGACGTACACCGAATGCGACTTCCCGCCGTATGAAGACGGGGGCGAGGACGTCGACGGGGACGGTGACGGCGACGACCTGCCCTCCGACGACGGCACTGATGGTGATGGCGACGGCGACACCGATGATCCGCCCTCGGACGGCGACGGCACCGACCCGCCTTCCGGCAGTGACGGGGACGGCGACGGCGCGCCCGGCACTGACGGCGGCAGCTTGACTGCGAGCGACTTCAACGGCGGTGACCCGCCGTTTCCCGGTGGCGAAGCGGAGCAGCCGGGCCCCTGCCAGGGTCTGCCCGAGACCGGCAACAACACCAGCGTCGCCGCGGCGGCCGGTCTCGCAGTGGCGGCGCTGGGAACGCTGCTGCTCATGGCGGCCCGACTGATGCGCAAGCTCGCTGGAAAGCGATAGCGAACGAACCGGCCGTGCCCAGTACGGAGCCGCTCAGCGACGAGCATCGTCGCTGAGCGGCTCCGGGGCGCGGTATCGGAATTGCGCCCGGGTTCGTGGATCCATGTGCCGGAGGCGGGACTTAGCTTGCGTTTTAACCTGTTTAGCCTGTGCTGCAGGGTGTTTGAAAGCATCCTGAGGTCGATGGTTCATCATCGTCGTTGTGCCACAAGAGTTCGCGACTGCATCCGCTACTGAGCCGGGGCAAGCCAGGACGGCCGGCGACCCGTCAGCTTTGTCGGCGTTTCGTGGTGCGTTCTATGCTGCGATCGGTGCTCCTGCTCCTGCTCCTGCTCCTGCTGATGCGGTGTACTGGTGCCGATCGGCACCAGTGGATACGCTGTCTATCAGATCAAGCCCAACGGCAATGTCGTTTTCAAGACAATCCTGGAGCGTCGATGACTTCGCAAGATGAAGCAACCCTGAGTGAGTCCTTCTGGCTGCTAGGGGATGGCGAAGAGAAATTGGTGCAGCGGATTCTGAAGCGGCGGTTTCCGCAGACCTATTCAGATCTCTCGACAAGCCTGGAGACTGCTGACCCGATGGAGGTGGTTTATCCGGGAAATCCAGACGAATATTCAGACGTTGTTCGAGAGTTGATAGTCCTGCTGGCTCCTGTGAACGGAGATATCTCAAAGATTGGCGATTCAGAACTAGAACATCTCGTTATCGAGGCGCTGCACCGATGTTTTGGAGAAGAAGCGGATGGTCCCAGGGTAGTAAACGTAGTGCGTCTACTCCGGCAACTTCGACCTTGAAATCTCACCTAGCTTGCGCTTTAATCTCTGGGCCGTTCCGGTGTGAGATGACCCCGGCGGCCATGATCCGGACCCGGTGGTCGGCCTGGAGCTCATGACGCCTGGCTCCGAGCTGTAGTCTTCCGCCCGGTGGAGTGACCATCGCGATCTGACGAGTTCGCGGACCGATCCAGGAGGGTCATGTGGAGGACGAAGAGCCCGTACGATTTTCTGAAATCGGTATGGACGATGTCGACTATGTGGTCAAGATGGTGACGATGGATGAGCTTGTTGCGGCTCATGAGCTTTCGAAGGAACGGCGTTGGGGAGCCGCTTGGAGTTCAACTGATGCTCTGAGGGCGGAGCTAGATCCGTCCTCCCCGAAGTTCCTGCTCCCTGCCATGAGAAATGCAGCTGGTGACATGGAGGTTGAGTCCTTGCGTTGCCATCTCTGGTTTCTCCCTCGCCAGGGACCAAAGCTCGGTCGCGCAACGACCTTCGATATCGAGCTCACTCGCTTTCGAGCAATGCGAACATGCGAGAGGTTGCGAAGCCGTTGTGTGGCTCCCGTTTTCGTGCCAGCAGAAGTTGTACCTCTTCTAGCACGGACCCAGTAGTTCGGCGGTGCAGTTCGAGCGCGCCGAGGGCGGCGACTGACATGCCTTGCCCGTAGACAGGATCGACGGTGGCGACCGCGTCGCCGAGCACGAGGAATCCGAGACGCCCTGCAGCATGCGACGGTCTATCGAAGCGACGCGCTCGCGTTTGTCTCATGGATCAACAATGTTGGCTTCGATGAGATTGCCCCGCGCTATAGGCATGCCGGCGAGGAGCAAACCCGCCAAGCCATAGAGTCCGGCCAAGATTCGGCCCGTGAGGGACATGTGAGTCAGATTACCGGGCTGGTGGCCCGAGCACTTGCGCCGGTTCTCCGGAGAGGCGACGTGCAAGAATGGCAGTGAAACTTCAATACCATTGTGGCGCTTGGTGTTACAGAGATCCGGTATCAACTTGGATGCTGTTCTTGATGGTTGAGTACGGCGATAGCACGAGCGGTTTGTGTGGCCAAGCAAGGGTCGCAGCGGAGCCTATGCAGGATGCACCATTTCTTGAGCGGGCGAAGACGCGCTCGCCGGGCGCGCGCGGGTGGCGCCCGAACCCGGCAGGCCGGCATCGATCAACGTGACGGATCGGCCGCGCCCGGCCAGGTGGTACGCCAGTGATGCCCCGATGATGCCGGCGCCAACCACGACAATGCTTCCCTCCGCCATGGCACCGGCACTCCGACAGGCGACGGCGTCGAGCTCGCCACGCTCAACCGGCACTTTGGCGACGCCCGTCCCCACTCAGTGGCAATCGGATCCGTCAAGTCCCAGATCGGGCACACGAAGGCGGCCGCGGGGGCAGCGGGCCTCATCAAGATGGCGATGGCGCTGCACGACAAGATCCTTCCGCCGCACATCAACGCCGACGAGCCGTGCGAGGAGGCGACCCGTGCCAAAGGCGCCGTCTACGTCAACGGCACCGCGCGGCCATGGATCAGGGAGCCGCACCGGCCTCTGCGGCGAGGGGGCGTCTCCTCGTTCGGTTTTGGCGGCGTCAACTTCCATGTGGTGCTTGAGGAGCACGACGACCCGGCCGGCAGGCTGTCGCACAGAGTCCCGTTCGCCTGCCTCTGGCACGCCCCCGACCCCGCAGTGCTGCTCGACCGGCTCACCTCGGGAGCGCCTGCCGATCCTGAAGCCGCGATCCCACCCGATCACGCTCGGATCGGGTTCGTCGCCGCCGACGAAGGCGACTACGACACCCGGCTCACGGCGGCCGTCACCGAGCTGCGCGACCGTATCGACGCCGACGAGTGGAACCGTGACGGCGTCTTCTACCGCCGCAGCGCGGGAGGCGACGGCAGCCGGGTTGCGGCGCTGTTCACCGGGCAGGGCAGCCAGTACCCGGGCATGGGGCACGATGCGACGAACGCCTTCCCGCCGGTGAAGGCCGCATTCGACGAAGCCAACCTCATCGGCCCAGGGCAACCGCCCCTGTCCGAAGTCGTGTTCCCACCCTCGGGAACCGGCAGGCCACGGCGAGCGAACGGCTATCCACAGGCCATCCACAACCGGAGATGGCGACCGGGGCCATCGGAACCATCCAAACCCGACCCTTCGTGGAAGCCGACACGCATACCGCCTTTGTGGGACCTGCCGGCCGTGTCGTGACCTGTCAGGCAGGGGACCAATCCGTCGCGTCCGGAGTCGCAGACAGCCGAGACAGCGATGCTGCGCCACCGCGGCCGGAAGTCGCGGTCGAGTGACGCGAGTCCGGCTGGACTCGCCCGAATGACGGTGCGTTCGTCGCAAGCGGGTTCGGCCTTGCCAGCAGCGCTATGAGATCTCGTAGTGGATCTCCATGTCCTCGCCGAAGCAGTTCAGGGCAAGGTTGCGAAACCGCTGCACGAGGTCGCTTTCGTGCTCCTCGACGACGCGGACCAACCGGTTGAGTTCGTCGACCAGGTCGAGGGCGTCGGTGCCGCGCGCGAGCATGAGGTTCCGATGCGGCCTGATCCGGCCGAGCATGGCGTACCCGTCGTACTTCCGCGCCAGGGCGTTGAAATCGCCGTCGAGCGCTTGGCTGCTGTGGATGTCGCCGAAACCTCGAGGTCGACCACCGGTTCCTATATAGAACCGGTACAGGACCATGTACATCGCGAGTCCAATCTTGGTCGCAGGAGCTGGGTCAGAGCGGCATGCGGCCCATTAGGTCACACCATGACGGTCACGGGCGCGTGCGCTGGATCGGTGCCGCAGTGGAAGATTTGGAGGTCGTAGCCGCGGCCGATGGTGACGTCGACATCGTTCCGGTGCTGGTTGTGCCACTCGGTCAGATGTTGTTCCTCTACTGGCATCCAGTACGCGACCGTGTCGGTGTCCCATTCGGACCCCGCCACGGTCAGCAGCGGTTCGGCCGGCGCACCGCACTCGCAGGTCACCTCGTGTGCACCGAACAGGGCCCAGGCGGTGCCCCAGCCGCCGGTCTTCCATCCTGGGACGACCGCGATATCTCGGTACGACGTCCCAGGGTCCTCGTTGCCTTCCCACGCTTCGACCGCTTCGTGCAAGGGTTTTGGCAGCAGGTCGTAGTCGGGGTAGTCGGTGACCGGTTCGGGGGTGAGGGTGCACGGATGCGGCACGTACTCCTGGTACCCGACCACGGTCGACCCCGGTGGCCGAGCCGAGACGCCCGCGAAGCTGCCGGTGTCGCGCCAGTAGAGGTGCACGCTCGGCCAGGACTGGTGTGGTTCATGGTCGAACGGGCACCACAGCACTTGGAGCAGGTCGAACCAGTCGCCGAACGGCAAGCCTGGCACATCGCGATAGTAGAGCTGCGCGACGGGTATCAGGGTCTCGGGCGCGCCTGGGTCGGTCTCGCCCCAGGGGTTGCGGCCGGGGAGTCTCAGCCCGTCGAGGAACGCGCGCTCGTCGGGAGTGAACCGGTGGTTCCTCGGCAGGTGCGTCCTTGTCCGTGCCGTCTCGAGCATCTGCCGGCGCCGGGCGACTTCGTCAAGGGTCATCGCCTCATGCCAGATGTGCGATCGCCCGCACGTCGGCCAGGGGTCATCTTCGGGCCACAGCAGCGGCCCGCCGATGGAGGACTGGTCGGCGGTCGGCTTACCTCGGCGTGGATGCAGGCGGACTGCGGTGCGGGCGAGTGGCGAGAGCCCGGGCCACAGCGCGGTGACATCGACGGGGCGGGGCGGGGTAGTGAACGGCATGGCGAAGTCGCTTCAGCACTTCAGCAGTCCGGCGCGGGGGTGATGCTGAACTGCATGTTGAGGTACGTCTCGGTTGAGCTCAGCGAGGTTACGGTCAGGTTGGCAGGACAGATGGTTTCACTGCTGCTAAGGATCTGGCCCGATTCCGGCAATTCTTCTGCGAGCACCGATGCGAACCACTCGGTTCCCGCGACTTGATCTGCTCCGGTGACCGCCGCCGCGGTCCAGCAGGTGTTCAGGAAATCCTCGGTGGTATGAGTGCGGATGCCGAACGCGTGACACGTGAACCAGTCGACGTTGTCGCCCTCGAATCCGATGGCCGCGAAGAGCGTCGCCCCGTCCTGCATCCCTTCGCCTGCGTAGTAGCCGCCGGTTTCGGGGTCGAAGCTGATCAGGTTTTCCGGCCGTTCGGTCTGGAGTGTGTCTTCTTCGGGCCAGACCAGTTCGAAGGCGTTGAAGGCGGCTTTCCATTCGCTGATGCCGGTCTCAGTCGGCACGGAGGGAAGGGGCGCCTCGTTGACGAGGTCCGCGACGGTGGTGTCGTGCTCGACGATGTAGCCCCGGTTCGCGGCAAACCAGAACGTGAGGGGAAGGATGAAGAAGGCGAGCATCATGGCGCTGGCAACGAATTTCTTGGAATCACGCGGGGAGAAGAAGAACTGCACGAGCGCGAGTGCAATAAGCGCGCCGGTGAGCGTCAGTCCCAAGGGGAGCGCGTGTTCGGCGATGAACCTCATGCGCGGTCCTGCGAGAGGTGAAGCGGTGTCATGGGCGGGGTCGGGCTTTCCAGTTGTGGGTCGAGGGTCCGGCCAGTATACGGCCGAGCCGTGGTTGGGCGGTTCCGTCAACTGTCCGTGAACAGTCCAGTACCTAGCGGATTGGCCGCCGAGTGATAACCGCTCCGGGATTGCAGCGAGTTGGACCACGCGATCATGCTCGACGCTGTATCCGAGGACAGGACTGTGGTGGTCGCCGCCTTCGGCATCCATGAGCACCGGCTTCCCCAGCCGCCGGCCGATGGCGGTGAGGAACCCGCAGAAGAGGTCCAGTTGTTCCTGACCTTGAAGCTCACGCAGGACAGGATCGCGCTCGCCGCGGGGACCGGAAGCACTGCAAGCCCTTCGGTGTACTCGCACCTCCACCTGCGCTCGGCGACCAGGTCGAGGACCGCTTGCCAGTCCTCGGTTGAGGTCTGGGGGACGACGACGTCCGGAAGGGTTCCCATGAGCTCAGGGTCGAAGAGATCACGAACGGCATCCCAACGCAGATCACTCACGTGTCGCCACCCGTAGCGCCCTTGGCACGGTCGTGATCGGGCGCGAGGCTGCGGAAGCGGGATCGCAGCGTTCCTGCGATGGTGCCGATGAAATACAGCCGGAACGCCGCAGCCCCGGCGAAGAGGAGGAGTGACAAGGACGCGTAGAACAGGCCGTCGCTCCAGGTCGGGTCGCCGAGATCGGGGGAGACCCGACCGAGCGGGTCGAGGACGACGATCTGGTGATCGCCGACTTGCAGCGCTTCATCCCGGTCCGTATCGATGGTTGGCGAGTCCCATCCGATGCACCGGAACTCGTGCTCGGACATGGGTTCATCGCCGTCGTCGGTGTGGGAGACGTAGTCGCGGCGGGAAGTGACGACGCATTCGACGTCGACACCGTGGTGCGCGAGCGCGAAAGCGTCGAACGCGGGAATCAGCGAACTCATACCGGCAATGATGATCAGTGGAAACGCCAGAGCGAGCTTCCAGTTCCGTCGCGACGGTCCCTGAAAGCTCAATGTGATGGCGGTGGCGACCGGTGCGGCGACGGCGGCGAAGCTGAGCAGCTGACCCAACCACGTAAGCGGGGCAGAGGAGAACTGGGCCAGCCACAACGCGGCTGATGTCGCTGCGGCCGCGGCGAGGGGGAGCGCGACGGCGAGAATGATCTCCCTTCGAGCTTCGATTAGCCGAGCTTCTTGGCGCTGGCGGGGGTGGGTACTGCGGGGCATAGGGTTCCGGTCTCAAGTGGTGCGAGCAGGTGTCGTCTGGAGCAAGAACACGAGCGAACCCGTCGTTAGGCCTCTTGACGGGGTTGACCGAGCGGCTGATACACGGTCCTGCCCATTCGCCGCGCTTCCAACGCCAACCCGAGCCGCGCCCGGTTGAACTCGCCGCACCGCGACAGCGCTTGTTCAGGCGGGAAGAAGCCGAACTGTTCGATCTCCCCTGCCCGCAACCGGATCAGATTGGGCTCGTCGATGACGCCGCTGTCGAAAAGATAGAACGTCAACGGCTCGTCGACATACCCCGTCTCGGTCAGCCAATCGAGTACCAGCAGATCACCGACTGGCAGGGCCACCCCGATCTCCTCTTCGACCTCCCGCGCGCAGCCCTGGTGCGGCGACTCTCCCCGATCGACCCAGCCGCCCACGAAGCCCCACTCATCCCTGGAAGCGGGCTTCACTAGCAGTACCTGGCCGGAGACATCGGTGATGAACGCAGCCGCGACGGTACCCGAGACGGCGATCCGATCAATGAGCGCCCGACTGGAAGGATCAGTTTCCACCATGCAGCAAACCCTAGCGGGCCAACCCCATGCTGCCAGCAGGTCGCTACCCGAAGGCCAGACGCCATGGCTCGACTGCCAGCAGTGTCACTCCCCATCCTTACCATCTCGCACATGAGCAACACTTGGATCGCACGATACTGCGAAGGCTGGAACGGGCCCCAAGCCGAAGTCGTGGGCCCGATCGATCCCGCGGAAGCGCGGCGAAGGGACACCATGGGTCTCCCTTATTCGGTCGTCGTCTCCGAAGGGACCATACCGCGGTACGTTCTCGACATCGCTTGGGGCCAGGATTACCTCGCGCGCTGGAACCTCGACGATCGCAAGCGCCGGGTTTCCCGTGCGGTCCACCGGCGGATGCCTGACGGAAGGCTGTTCGAACGCAAACTGACGCAATGGCAGTACGAGGACACCGATGTCGACGGCGACCCGGTGCTGGCCCGGGAGACCTTCGATCGCGGTCTCAACGGCGTGACCGACGTCTACGACCGGGACCGGAGTGGATCCAGCCATACCAGGACAAGGGAAACCCCGAGTGAGTTCATGCGTGCACCGGTGACCTTCGGATCGTGGACGTCAGTGCTCGGGATTGACCAAGACCTCCACGAAGCACCCGGCCCTGCGCGGTCCAGCGAATCCTCATTGCCCCGCCCTTGGCTCCCGCCGATGCCGTACCAGGCGCCCTACCTGGGCAACTTGCTGAACGAGGGAGCGACAGTAATCTTCGAGGATTCGAGCACGCCTGTGGAAGTCCAGCATGAGTATCTGGGTCTGCTCGGTCTGCCCACAGGACGAGTGGTCGCATGCGACCCGACCTGGGGAACGAAAGTGGAGCCATTCACTGTCGCAGTGGCGCCCGGGGATTACCCGGTCGTCGAGATCCAGATCCACCAAGCGTCGGGCGGGTCCTGGGCCGCCGCCGGCTTCCTGCTGCGCATCTCGTACGAGGCGACTGCGACATGGGAGCTGGCCCTGCGCCCGGGGCAAGACGTCAAGTGCCTCGATGACGGCCACTTCTACGGTTTCGGCGTCGACGCCGGCTTGGGATCTCTCATGGACGCCTCCACGCACGAGGCCCTCCTCGCATATATCGACGGGGACCACTACCAATTCCATGACGAGGTGGTGCTCCGTCAAGAGTTCACGATCCCCGAAACCGACCTCAATCTCTTCGCATACGGCTGCTACCTCGGTGACGGCTCCTATCCGACATGGATCGGCCGAGACGAGGCCGGAGCCGTGACCTGCTTCCTCAGCGACATGCTCATCGTCGACAACGGCCAGCCCAACGACGATGACGAGACCTTCGAACAGGACTGGTAGCCGAAGCGCCGGGCCCGCAGCCGCGTTGAGTGAGGATGCATCCACTGCGCCCATTCCTGCCTCCGGCTGGAAGCACCGTGTTGTTCACTCCTGCCGCGCGGCGTTGTCGATGAAGCGGGCCAGGAGGTCCTGCAGTTGGCGACGATCGGCCGCCGACAATGGCTTCAGCAGGCGCGTCATGACCTTGGCGGTGCTGGCCTGCGCTTCCTTGAGTCGTTCCTCGCCCGCGGTGGTGATGTGGACGGTATAGCTGCGGCGGTCGCGTTCGTTGCGGTGGCGCTCGGCCAGGCCCTGGCGCTCCAGCTCGTCGACGATGTGGACCATCGAGGACTTGTCGACTTGGAGCCGGTCGATGAGCTCGCGCTGGCTCATCGGCCCGGCCTCGGCAATCTGGCCGAGCACGCCGAGGTGACGCAACTCGACGCCGTGTTCCTGCAAGGCGCGGTTGGTCGCGGCCCGGGCATAGCGGTGGGCCAGGTACATCTGGCCGCCGATCTGCACGCCGAGCGCTGCATCGGGTTCGTCCATGCCCACATCATAGACGGTTTGACAGATAGTCTGTATACAGATAATCTCAATTCATGCATATTCTAATCAAAGGCGCCGGCCTGGCCGGCCCGCTGCTGGCACAGGGCCTGATGCAGGCCGGCATCGACGTCGCGCTGTACGAGCGCGAGGACGCCGACCAGCCGAGTCAAGGGTTCCGCATCCACATCGCCCCCGAAGGCGACTTCGCCCTCCGTAGCCACCTCCCGAGCCACCTGTATGCGGAGATCGCCGAGACCTCCGGAAAGCACGGATCCGGGGTCCGGTTCCTGGACCCCGACCTAACCTCGTCCACGAGATGCTCGTCCCACCTGCCGAGGACGAAGCGGCCGGACGCCACCTCACCGTCGACCGGCAAACGCTGCGCCGCATCCTGCTCACCGGCGTCGAGGTCCACCACGGCGCCCCCTTCGAACGCTACGAACTACCGGGCGGCGACCGGGTCCGCGCCCACTTCGCGAACGGCGAATCCGCTGAAGCCGACCTCCTCGTCGGCGGCGACGGCACCCACTCGCGGGTCCGCGCCCAACTGCTCCCGCACGCCCGGGTCCTGGAGACCGGCCAGACCGAGATCTACGGCAAGACCCCGCTCACCGGCGAGGTCCGCGCCATCGCGCCCACCGCCGCGCTCGACGGCTTCTGCTCGATCATGGGTCCCGACGGGCGCTTCGTCTCCCTGGCCGCCCATGAGTTCGCCTCCGGCGAGGGCAATGACTACCTCATGTGGGTGGTCGTCGCTCCGGCTGAGCGATTCCCACACGGCCTCAATGCGATGGACGGCGCGGCGCTCGCCGAGACCGCTGCCGCAGCCGTCGACGACTGGCACCCCAGCATCAGCGCACTGGTGCGGCTCACCGATCCGGCTACGGTCAACCCAACTTCGATCCTGACCGCAGAGCCTCTGGCGCCGTGGGAGACTGTGCCGGTCACGCTCATGGGCGACGCAGCGCACACGATGATCCCGCAGGGCACCAGCGCTGCCTTCGCCCTCAAGGACGCCGCGCTGCTTTGCCGCCGCATCACCGAACGCACCGGGCCGCTCCTGGACGCCGTCCGCGCCTATGAGGCTGAGATGCTCGACTCAGGTTTCGCCGAGGTGGCCCGTGTCCTGGAAACCGCCAGGGCGAACGGGACCACCGGTTGATCCGGCGCTGGGAGATCGACGACGGCCTCGGCGGTATCGCCGGTGCAATTATCGCCAGCTTCACCGCTAGGAACTGGGTTCGTGTTCGGACTGGTTGTGCGGGGCGTGGTTTCAGATTCGCTCGTTCAACGGACATGGCGAAACCATGGGATATCGACGACGAGCTATGGGTCCGGGTCAACCCGATGCTGCCGGTTCACCGGCCCGGGAAACGTCGGCCGGTCCCGCTCGATGACCGGAAGTGCCTGCAGAGCATCCTGTTCGTCCTCTATACCGGCATCAACTGGAAACACCTGCCGCCCGAGCTCGGCTTCGGATCCGGTATCACCTGCTGGCGGCGGTTCCGCCGCGCCTGAGATCTAGCCGGGGCGTGGAGACTTGCCTCAGGCCCGCGCTATTGAGACCTGGGAGCACGCTGCACGACCCGGCCGCTACGGAGGTTGTCCACCTCAGCCACTGCCAGGAGCAGGTGTTGGCGGAGCTGGTCCCTGTGTGCTGTCGCTTGCTGAAACCGACGGGCGCTGGTTTCGGCGGCAGTTCGGGCCTTCCTGAGCCGCTCCTCGGCGATGCGGTGCCATACCGCATGGGACTCGACCGCTAGGGACCATGCCTCGGCAGTCCGGAGTGATCCGGGGGTTCCAATGACACGGGCCCACATCTCCCGGTGTTCGGCTATTCCCTTGATCTTCGCCGCCCGCATCCAGGCCTCGTCGATGTTCGCTTGTGCGTGGTTTTGCTCCTTGTAGGCGACCTCAAGCTGGGAACTTGCGTATTTGAGGGCGGACTCTGCAACCTCGAGTTCTTCTTGCGCGTCGCGTGCTTGGTCAATTGCTTCCGCAAGGCCATTGATGACGAGATGCTGCGAACTAGTTTCGCGGCGGGCGGCGAGTTCGAGGGCGAAGCCAGCACTGCTGGAGGGAAGGCGGCTCTCCTTCATGATCCTTTCGAACTCGAGTTCGGTTCCTAGCACGAAAGACGTCGTGGCTTCGCGATTCAGCGACAGCTTCCCGGCAATCGGGGCAGGGATGCCGATGCTCCAAAGGACGCGTTGGATCCGCTCGGGTGAAGGTGTCGTTTCTCCATGTATCAAGTCGGTTCGAAGCCGTCGGAATCGGGCCAGGAGGATGTCCCCCTCGGTCGGGAGGCGGCCATGCTGCAACTCGGCCGTGCCCGCAGTGGCGGCTGTGGTCCGCTGGGCTGGCGTATTCACGGCCGTGGTGCTCGACTCCAGGTGAGGGTCTCGATTAGCCATTAGCTGGTTTCGGACGGTCAGCCACTGCTCGATAACGGTCTCCTCCGCGTCGATCGCGAGAAGGAAGCCGTGAAGTGTGCGCCGGCGAGGGACGCGGATGTGCTTCGGGTTGCACAGGTCGCTGATGGTCGTGGGCCCCAGCCCCCGTTCGCCGACAATTTCAGCGATGTGGGCCTTCTTGGTCTTGTCCGCGAGCTCCTGGAGCGAAAGTCCCGAGCTGGCGCGGAGGCGTCGCATCTCAGTGCGTAGCACGGCCACTGTTGGCGGCGGGAGCGGCTTCTCTGCGTCGAAGTAGTCGTTCCACGGCACGAATGACACGTTCGAGCGTGAGCCTCGCAGTAGTTCCCGGTGCTGTGCCTCCCACAGCTCCCGGTTCCCATCGCACGCGTAGACGTAGGCGGTCGTAGCCGCCAGCGAGGGAACGATGGATCCCGCATCGACTCCGTGCAGCGTTGCCACGCTGACGCCGGTGCGGCGCTTCATCGTTCGGTACGTCGGGTCCCCGGCCCGCTGGCGGAGCTCACGCAGTGCTGCTTGGAACTCCGCCAGCCGGGTACGGGGGATCGTGTCCGATCCCCTCATGGCGCTACTTGTTCTGCTTCCAGGCGAAGAAACCAAGGGTGACTAGCAGCGCATCGACGATCGCGACCGCTTGCCTGTAGGTCGCGCCCTGCGTGTGGAGGGCGAGCACGCCCACCACCATTGCGAGGAGCAGGAGGATGTAACCGATCGGGATCGGCGGCAGCGCCGTGGCGCCCGCGAACGGAACCGGAGGCGGCGGCACGAAGCGCGCCATCGCGGCCGGGACCTTCGGGATGTGGTGGACGAGCCCGGTCATCGGGACCGGGGCCATGCGGATGCGCTTGCGCGCAGGGGGCGTGGAGCCCATGGTGGTGCACCCTCTCGTGAATCGAGCTCCCGTACCCCGACGCGGGTGCGCCGGGGTACGGGAGTAACAGTCGGCAAAAATGACGGCGCGGGGTCCGGAACGGATCCCGGTTGCTCTCCACCGCGCGTGTACCAAGCTTAAGCGCATCGCTCGACAAACCGGCCAAGCACTGCGCCCCATGATGTCAACTCGTTCGCACTGCGCCCCTGAGGAAACGGTTGCATAGTCGACATGTTCGGCGCCAAATAGTACTGTCCAAATCATCGAGACTGCTTGAAAGACCAGGGAGTATCCTTAGTGGATTTGTTCTACGATTTTTCCCGAGTTGCGGTTCGTGCAACAGACAAGGTGAATGCAAAGCTAGTGACAGCCCTAGAGAGTCCCCCTGAGCAGGCAAGTGACCGGGTACGTGAGAGCGTGACTCAAATCACCTGAGAGTTTGATGCCGTTCACGGTATCGAATCCATTGTGCCTGCGATGTGACTCCTAGTATTGGCTGGAGGCACCGAGATTGCGTCCTTAACAGTCGGCACGAACTCGGTCTGCGGGCCCCCGCTGCTCTCGGGGGCCCGCTTCATTGCGCCCGCTGCTGGCTGAACCAGTGGTCGGGCCACTGGTCGTGGCTGGGGGGAGCCGCGTCACGCAGTGATGGGCGAGTCAGCCGACTTGAGGTTCAGGGAAATCCGCGTGTCGCCCACATGTTCATGTACTCGGCGAAGTGGTCGACGCGACGCAGCGACTTCGGTCGCCGCGACACATGCATCTCGTTGCAGTGGAGCCGGATCGACTGTTCAGCGTGGAACAGTTTCCCGATACGAGCGCCGAAACCGGTGGTCAGAACGGCGGGCCAGTTTAGCTGTGGATGACCTGTGGATACGCCGACGGAAACACGTGTTAAGCCGCAGGTCACGGGTGCCATTCGAAACCGTAGGTTGTGGGTTCGAGTCCCACTGGACCCACTTCATGACCGTCCCGGTCGGTGCCCGCCGACCGGGACGGTTTCGTTTTGCGATGCAAGGGGTGTGACCTGGGGCATGATCGGCACCTTGGTGTTCACGGGACTTGTCCGAGGGTTTCCTGAGGCGTAATGAGCCGGTGACACGGGCCGGTCAGAGTAGTGGCCGAGGCCCCGGAACCGACCGCGGCGCCGGGGGACCACCCCGGCCATCGCGGGGCGGGCCTCACCGCCGCACCGGCGCGGCACGCATCTCGCATCACCGCCCGGAAGGAAACACCGATGGACGCTTACGGAATCTTGGCAATTCAGCTGTTCGGCACCGAGGCGCGCTCGGCACTGCCCGACGCCCCCGTCGTCGCCGACCGTCCCACCCTGCTCAGCCGGATCGCCGGCGGCGTGACCGCCGCCCGTCGCGGCCTTATCGCCCGCGACCTGCGGGCGGCTTCCGAAGCCGCCCTCCCGAAGCGGGCCGACGTCCGCCGCGCCGCCTGAGGCGCAACAGGGCCGGGCGGCACCTCCACGGTGTCGCCCGGCCCTGCGCCGTTCCCGCCGTCCGGGGCGGCGGCCCAGCCTCCACCGCACCGCCGCCCTGGACCCGCTCGTATGCACAGGCGCCCTTGGCATCCCGAGCCGGCAGCGCCGGCGCTCTAGCCGACCGGCCTGCCGTCGATGTACGCCCGTTCGACCTTCGAGTAGATGTCGAGCGGGTCGCCCGACCAGATGCAGAAGTCGGCGTCCTTGCCGGCCTCGAGTGAGCCGAGGCGGTCGTCGACGCCCATGATCTGCGCCGGGTTGATCGTCACCGACCGCAGCGCCGTGTCGCGGTCGAGCCCGGCCTTCACCGCCAGCATCACCTGAATGATCAAGTGCTCGATCGGGACGACCGGGTGGTCCGTGGTGATCGCGAGCTTGACGCCCGCCGCGGCGAGCTTCGCGGCGTTCTCGGGCCACCGGTTCGCCGTCTCCACCTTCGACCGCGAGCACAGCAGCGGCCCGAAGATCACCGGGATCCCCCGCTCCGCGATCACGTCCGCGAGCAGGTGCGCCTCGGTCCCGTGGTCGAGCACCAGGTCGTACCCGAACTCCTCGGCCACGCGCAGCGCCGTGGCGATGTCGTCAGCGCGGTGGCAGTGCTGGCGCCACGGGATCTCGCGGTCGAGGACCTTCCCGAGCACCTCGAGCTTCAGATCCCGGTCGCGGCCCTCCCCGCCCCGGTAGTTCTCGGCCTCCACGAACGCCTGCCGCAGCACCCCCGCCGTGCCCAGTCGCGTCGAGGGCGTCTTCTTCTGCTCGCCGTACACCCGCTTCGGGTTCTCGCCCAGCGCCGACTTCACGCCCGACGGCGACCGCAGCACCATCTCGTCCACGAACCGGCCCACGGTCTTGATCGCGACGGTCTCGCCGCCGATCACGTTGCCCGAACCCGGGTTCACATTCACCGCGAGCACCCCGCCCTCGAGCGCCTCGGCGAAGCCCGGCTCGGCCGGGTTGATGCCGTCCAGCGCCCGCACGTACGCCGTGTTCGGGTCGGTCATCTCGTTGGTGTCGTCGCCCGCCCAGCCTTCGGCCACCTCGTGCACGCCCAGGTGCGTGTGCGCGTCGATCAGGCCCGGCATGATCCACCTGCCGGTCGCATCCTCGACCGGGACCCCTTCCGGCACAGGAAGGTCTGCCCCGCCGACGGCGCTGATGCGGCCGTTCTCGACGAGGATGACGCCGTGCTCGATCGGCGCTGACGTGATGGGGACTACGCGTGCGCCGCGCAGCGCGAAACTGGCCTCGGACATGGACCCGCCTTCCAGATGGCTCGTCGGTGGGGCGTTGGCCCCGCCGCCCATCCTGCCCGATGCGCTAGCCGCGCGGCTAGCGCGCTGGCCGCTTCGTGGAGCGTCCCACTGCGGTCAGCTCGCCCACCGGATGATCTCCTTGGTGATCGTCTCCGGCGCCTCCTGCTGCGCGAAGTGGCCGACGCCGTCGAGGAGTTTCCACTCGTAGCGGCCGTGCACGTACCGGCCCGAACCCTGCGCCGTGCGCGGCAGGACGCACGAGTCGAGGGCGCCGTGCAGCTGCAGCGTCGGCACCGGCGTCGGACGCTGCAGCAGCTTCACGAACCGGCGCCCGGCCAGCCCGATCGCGGTCCGGAACGGCCACCGGAATGCCTCCAGCGCGCAGAAGGCCGCCTGCGGGATCTGGATGACGTCGCGGCAGGCGCGCACGTACTCCTGGAAGTCGCGGCTGCCCCGCCAGCCCGGGCCGGACCACGCGTACATGAGGTCGGCGACCTTCCGCGCGTCCCAGTCGGTGAGCTTGTGCTCGTAGCGGGGCATCTGGAACGCGAAGAGGTGCCGGGACGCCGCCATCTGCCCCTTCGGGTCGACCGCGAGCGCGGCGCGCTGGCGCAGCGGGTGGGCGGCGCCGATGACGACCAGGGATTTGAACTGGCGCGGGTGGAACGCGGCGGCCGCGAAGCCGAGGATGCCGCCGAGGTCGTGGCCGACTACGGTGGCCTCGCGCTCGCCGAGGGCGCGCACGAGCCCGACGACGTCGGCGGCCATCGTGTAGGCGTCGTAGCCGCGCGGCGGCTTGTCGGAGGCGCCGTAGCCGCGCAGGTCTACGGCGACGACGCGGAAGCCGGCGTCGGCGAGGGCCGGGATCTGGTGGCGCCAGGCCCACCAGAACTCGGGGAAGCCGTGCAGCAGCAGGATGAGCGGGCCCTCGCCTGCTTCCGCGACGTGGAAGCGCGAGCCGTTGGCGTCGATGTGCCGGTGGGTCCAGGGGCCTTGCTTGATGGCGGCGCTGTCGGCGAAGGTCTTGCGGGTCACGCGCTCAGCGTACGAGGTCACCGCCCGCGGGGCGAGCCCCGGACGGCGGCGGAGGCGGCCCGTCACGCGGGACGGAGGCTGGGGAGTCGCGGAGGCGGCCCGCTCGAGGCGAGGGGGCGGGGTGGGTGCGGCGGAGCGGGCTGCGGTGGCCCGCCGCGGGCTCGCCCGCGCTTCGTGCGTAGGGCGTGCCCCGTCCCACCCGCATCCGCCTTCCGGCCAACCGAAAAAGACCACGGTCTCACATGGGTGTGACACGCGAGGATCGTTCGCGCGCGTGGGGATGATGCCGCTGCGGGCTGCGGGCTGCGGGCTGCGGGCTGCGGGCTGCGGGCTGCGGGCTGCGGGCTGCGGGCTGCGGGCTGCGGGCTGCGGGGTGTGCACCGGCTCCCGCATGCGTGAGGGGCCGCGGCGGATCGCCGCAGCCCCTCACACTCGATCTTCGCTAGTCTTCCTTGCCGCTCTGCAGGCCGACCTTGATGCGGCTCATGACGGCGCTGTCGGCGAGGGTGGTGACGTCGCCGATTTCGCGGTCTTCGGCGATGTCGCGCAGGAGCCGGCGCATGATCTTGCCCGAGCGAGTCTTCGGCAGCTCGGCGACCACGATCACCTGGCGCGGCTTCGCGATCGGCCCCAGCGTGTTCGCCACGTGCTTGCGCAGCTCCGCCAGGTGCTCGGGGCTCGAGTCCCGCCCCCCGCGCAGGATCACGAACGCGACGATGCCCTGCCCCGTCACCGGGTCGGAGGCCCCCACGACCGCGGCCTCCGCCACCGTCTCGTGGCTCACCAGAGCGCTCTCGACCTCGGTGGTCGAGATGTTGTGCCCGCTCACGAGCATGATGTCGTCGACGCGGCCGAGCAGCCACAGGTCGCCGTCGTCGTCCTTCTTAGCGCCGTCCCCGGCGAAGTACAGGCCGCCGAACCGCGACCAGTACGTGTCGATGAACCGCTGGTCGTCGCCCCAGATCGTGCGCAGCATCGACGGCCACGGCTCGCGGATCGCGAGGTACCCGCCGCCGCCGTCCGGCACCGACTCGGCCTTCTCATCGACGACGTCCACATTGATCCCCGGCAGCGGCCGCTGCGCCGAACCCGGCTTCGTCGACGTGACGCCCGGCAGCGGCGACACCATGATCGCCCCCGTCTCGGTCTGCCACCACGTGTCGACGACCGGGCACTTCCCGCCGCCGATGTGCTCGCGGTACCAGATCCACGCCTCGGGGTTGATCGGCTCGCCAACCGACCCCAGGAGCCGCAGGCTCGACAGGTCGTACCGGGCCGGGACGTCGTCCCCCCACTTCATGAACGTCCGGATCGCCGTCGGCGCCGTGTACAGCGTCGTGACCTTGTACTTCTCGACGATCTCCCATAGCCGCCCCGTGTGCGGCGTGTCCGGCGTGCCCTCGTACATGACCTGCGTGGCGCCGTTCGACATCGGCCCGTACACGATGTACGAGTGCCCGGTCACCCAGCCGATGTCGGCCGTGCACCAGTACACGTCGGTCTCCGGCTTCAGGTCGAACACCGCGTGGTGCGTGAACGACGCCTGCGTCAGGTACCCGCCCGAGGTGTGCAGGATGCCCTTCGGCTTCCCCGTCGTCCCCGACGTGTACAGGATGAACAGCGGGTGCTCGGCGTCGAACGCCTGCGCCTCGTGCTCGTTCGAGGCCGTCCCGACGGTCTCCTCCCAGCGCACGTCCTTGTCGGTCCACTCGACCTCCTGGCCCGTGCGCGTCACCACCAGGACCTTCTCCACCGACGGGCACCGCTCCAGCGAAGCGTCCACGGTCGGCTTGAGCGCCAGCGGCTTCCCCTTGCGGAACCCGCCGTCGGCGCAGATCACGAGCTTCGCGCCCGCGTCGTCGATGCGACTCGACAGCGCGTCCACGCTGAACCCGCCGAACACCACCGAGTGCGGCGCGCCGATCCGCGCGCACGCGAGCATCGCCACCGCGGCC
Organism: Glycomyces niveus; assembly: GCF_017592475.1. Lineage (GTDB taxonomy): Bacteria > Actinomycetota > Actinomycetes > Mycobacteriales > Micromonosporaceae > Glycomyces > Glycomyces niveus. Next base: position 53,929 of record NZ_JAGFNP010000017.1, read on the forward strand.
TCGGGGATCATCGGCATGTAGATGACGACCCGGTCGCCCGCGCCCACACCGAGATCAGTGAGCGTGTTCGCGGCCCGCTTGACCTCGTCCAGCAGCTCCGCGTACGTCACCGCGCGGCTGTCGCCCGGCTCGCCCTCGAAGTGGATCGCGACGCGGTCGCCGAGTCCGGCGTCCACGTGCCGGTCGAGGCAGTTCGCCGCGACGTTGAGCTCGCCCCCGGTGAACCACTTCGCGAACGGCGGGTCGTCCCAGTCCAGGACCCGGTCCCAGTCCTTCGACCAGTCGAGCCGGCGCGCCTGCCGCTCCCAGAAGGCCAGCCGGTCGGCCGCGGCCTCCTCGTAAGCGGCCGCGGTGACGTTCGCCTGCGCTGCGAACTCAGGCGAAGGAGGGAACGTCCGGTCCTCCGAGAGCAGGTTGGCAAGCGTCTCTTGCGGGGTTGATGCCACTGGTATTTCGCTCCTTACAGATCTACGCGCCGAAACGCGACTGTGAGGCGGGTCTATGTCCGGCAACACTACCGCGACGAACCCGACACGAATACGGGCGGCCGCGCCCGCACCGGCATCTGGGAGCGGTGCTCGCCGAACGGCCCGCGGACGGTCGGCGGGCGGCCCGCGAAGGGTCCGCCCGGTCCCATCGGGGCCCTTGCCGCCCCAATTCGGAAGGTATCGTCGGACCGGTGCACGATCCGGGACGCCGGCGCCTCCTTGTGACTGCCCTCTAGACCGCCCAGTGCGCCGTATGCGCGCTCCGCCCAAAAGGTAAGGTTCCGCCCGTGGATCCTCTCGCGCCTCTCCTCGAACTCTCCGAGGTCGCCGACGCTCTCGAGAACGCCAGAGCCAACGTGGACCGGATGCTGTGGCACGAAGCCCTCCGCGGCGGCGACGAACTCGTCGCGGCGGAAGTGGCCCTGCACAGCGCCTCCGCGACCCTGGCGCTCGACGGGTACGACTGCGACGTGGAGCGGCTGCGCGAACGCGACTTCGACGACCCCGCCGTCTCCGGCGTCCTGCGCGTCATCGAAGCCCTCCCCGGCCTCGCCCCGATGTGGCCCGTCTCGCCCCGCTACGTGCTCGCGAAGCTCCACACCCTCGCCACCAAGGAGCTCCCCGACGCCGGCGTCGACTTCGAGCCCGGCCGCATCGAGGTCGACGACAAGGGCATGAACCGCATCAACGCCCTCTGCGCGCTGGTCACCAACCCCACCAAGGAGATCCCGGCCGCGATGGCCGCCGCCGTCGTCCACGGCGAACTCCTCGCCGTGCGCCCCTTCCCGGTGGCCAACAACGTGGTCGCCCGCGCCGCCTCGCGGCTCGCGCTGGCGAGCAAGGGGCTCGACCCGAAGCTGCTCATCACGGTCGACGCGGGGCACCTCGAGCGCGCCCCCGAGTACGTGGGCGCGCAGCGGGCCTGGGCCACGGGCACGCCCGACGGCGTGCGCTCATGGCTCAAGCACTACGGCAAGGCCCTCACCGCCGGCGCGGCCGAGACCCTGCAGATCTGCACCGAGTTGATGAAGGACGCCGGCTAGGCGGGCCCTAAGCGTCGTCGCCGGCGAGTTCGGCGCGCAGGCGCTCCTTCTCCTCGCGGCGGCGCTGCGCGGACGCGTCGATGTGGTCGATCATGGCGATCTGCTGCCTGCGCAGCAGCGTGAACCCGACGACCATGGACGCGAGCAGGCCGATCGCGAGCGCGACGAGCGCGTTCATGAAGAACATGAGCGGCACCGCGACCACGGCGATGATCGCGAGGCGGGTCAGGAAGTACTTGGCGACCGGGTTGTTCATCCGGCGCGCTCCTCTCCGAAGGCGTTGATGCCCGCGAACCACAGCGGGCCGTAGACGAGTGCGGCCGTGAGGCCGCCGAGGCCGCCGGTGAGCATGGGCGGCCACGCGGTCGGCGCGATGAGGGCGACCGCGAACCCGGCGGCGAGGCCGAGGAGGACGCCGACGAGCATGAGCCCCCAGCGGCGCGCGCCCGCGTACCGCCGGAACTGCTCGGTGTACACCCACACCGTGGGCAGCGCCGCGATCCAGCCCGAGGTCTGGCCGAAGCCGCGCCCGGTCGGCAGCACGAACACGAGGTCGATCACGACCAGGACGACCGCGCCCATCACGAAGTACGCGAGCGCGGTGCCCAGGAGCTGCCCGAGGGTCTCGACCTTCGGGCGCTCCCGCTCGGACTTGCCTTGCGCCACTAGAACTTCACCGACTGCGGCTCCGCGCGGCGCTCGGCGATCGTCTGCGGCCCTTCGTACTCGCGCACGACCTCGTAGCGGGTGTTGCGCTCGACGGGCTGGAACCCGGCGTCGCGGATGAGCTCGAGCAGGTCGTCGCGGGTCATCTTGTCGGGCGTGCCGTACGCGTCGGCGTCGTGCGTGATCTTGTACTCCACGACCGAGCCGTCGAGGTCGTCGGCGCCGAACGACAGCGAGAACTGCGCGACGTCGAGCCCGTGCATGACCCAGAAGCACTTCACGTGGTCGAAGTTGTCGAGCAGGAGCCGCGAGACCGCGAACGTCTTCAGCGACTCGGCCGGGCTCGCCATCGTGGTGCGCGCCTGGAGCTTGTTGCGGATCTTCCCGTCCTTGGAGTCGTGGAAGTCGTGCTGGTAGCGCAGGGGGATGAACACGGCGAAGCCGCCGGTCTCGTCCTGCAGCTCGCGCAGGCGCAGCACGTGGTCGACGCGGTGGCGCGGCTCCTCGATGTGCCCGTACAGCATCGTCGCGGGGGTGCGCAGGCCCTTCTGGTGGGCGAGGCGGTGGATCCGCGACCAGTCCTCCCAGTGGCAGTCGTGGTCGACGATGTGCTGGCGGACCTCCCAGTCGAAGATCTCGGCGCCGCCGCCGGTCAGCGACTCGAGGCCGGCCTCGATGAGCTCGTCCAGGATCTCGTCGGCGCTGAGCCCGGAGATCTTCTCGAACCACTGCACTTCGGTGGCGGTGAACGCCTTCAGGTTCACCTGCGGCAGGGTCTCCTTGAGCGCCTTGAGGACCCGCGGGTAGTAGCGCCACGGCAGGGTCGGGTGGAGGCCGTTGACGATGTGGAGCTCGGTGGGCGCGTCGCCGCGCATCTGCTCGGCGAGGGCCACGGCCTGCTCGACGCGCATCGTGTACGCGTCGGTCTCGCCGGGCTTGCGCTGGAAGGAGCAGTACGCGCAGGACGCCGAGCAGACGTTGGTGAGGTTGAGGTGCCGGTTGACGTTGAACATGGTCCGGTCGCCGTTCTTGGCGGTGCGGACGCCGTGCGCGAGGCGACCCAGCCATGCGAGGTCGTCGACCTCGTACAGGCCCACGCCGTCCTCGAAGGTCAGCCGCTCGCCGGCCGCGAGCTTCTCCTCGATGCCGGCCTTGAACTCGGCGTTGTCGTCCATGGCGCTCCCAACGTTGTGGCGTTTCCGCCAGGGTAGCCCCGCCGGGACGCGGTCGCGGGGGCGCACGTCGCGGGATGTGAGGCTGTGAACGCGAGCGGAGCGTCCTGGCAAAACGGACATCGCGAGGTCCCCCGATTCCAATGTATGCGGAGGGTCCGACATGTGTGTCGCCTGCCACCGGCCGGCGGCCGCGGGCAACCGAGGATGCGAGTGTTGCGTGTCTTCGGTACAGTATTCGTGGCCTCCCCCACAGAAGGACACCTCACATGCGCGTTTCACGGTTCGGTGCCCGAGTGATCGCCGCCGCCGGTTCAGCCGCCGTTGCCATCTTTTGCGTGCAGAGCGGCGGCGCGATGCCAGGATTCGCCGAACCGGGCGTGACCGTCCCCGACGACGGCAACCGACCCGCCGGCACCGCCTCCGACGAGAACCCCGTCGCCGACCCCGACGCGGGCAACGGACCCCTCAGCGCCCAGATCACCGCCGCCCAAGCGGACGTCGCGCAGCTCGCCGAGCGCACCACCGCCGCCCAAGAGGAATGGCTCCAGCGCGAGACCCGCCTCACCGACGCGCAGACCGAATGGGCCGCCACCCTCACCCAGCTCGAGACCGCCCAGGCCGCCCTCGACTACGCCGCGAGCGAGGCCTACGCCGACACCGCCGCCCGCCCCGACACCGAGCTCCCCGACCTCACCGGCCTCACCCCCATCGGCGGCGAATGGGACCTCCCCAGCCTCAACGCCGACTTCGAGGACGCCGCGACCGCCGAGTCCGTCGCCCGCGCCTCCCTCGACGCCGCGACCCTCTCCGCGGACCGCTCCGAGTACCGCTACACCCTCCTCGACGCCGAGTTCGACACCGCGCAGGCCGCCCTCGACAAGCTCATCGCCGACAACCGCGAAGCCCTCGAGGACATCGAGGCCGACCGCGAAGCGGCCGCCGCCCAGCACTCGAACGACTTCTCGTCCGAAGTGGACGGCTGGGACGCCGCCCCCGAGGCCAAGAAGGCCGTCGAGTACGCGCTGGCGCAGCTGGGCGACCCGTACGTGTGGGGTGCCGAAGGCCCCGACTCCTTCGACTGCTCCGGCCTCGTCCAAGCCGCGTACGCGCACGCGGGCGTCTCGCTGCCGCGCGTCGCCGCCGACCAGTTCAACGCCACCCGCGACAAGCCGGTGGACACCGAGAAGCTCCTTCCCGGCGACCTCCTCTACTGGTGGGACGACCCGGGCAACTGGCAGTCGGTCTACCACACCGGCATGTACCTGGGGAACGGCAAGATGGTCGTCGCCCCCCGCACCGGCGACGTGGTGAAGATCAGCTCGATCTGGTTCGACAACTTCGCGGGCGCGCACCGCGTGGTCGACGCCGTCAAGACCGACCCGGACGCCGAGGACCCGACCCAGACGCCGGACGACGACAAGCCGACGAACCCGTCGCCGCGTCCGCCCACGACCTCCCCGGACGACGAGACCTCGTCGCCCGACCCCGAGCCCACGGAGAGCGAGTCCCCCTCGCAGTCGCCGTCGCCCTCGCCTTCGCAGACCCCCACGCAGACCCCGTCCTCCGAGACGCCCTCCGGCGGCGGCGAGGACACCCCCGATCCGGCCACGGCCGACTCGGATTCGGGCACGCTGACGCGTGATCCGGAGGAGTAGGGGTACTGCACGGTAGTGGGAAGGCGCGCACGGTTCGCGACCGGTTGATGGCACGATGGTTGTTGAGTTGCCCGAACGACGCTCCAGCCCCAAGGAGGCTCCGTGGACGGAAACAGCTGTAGCTCCTGCGGCCAGCGACTGACGTCGGGTCAGCGCCGCTGTCCGCAGTGCGGAGCGCCGCTGCCCCCGCCGCTCGGAGGCTTCCCTGCCGATGCCGGACCCTACGGCGCCGCCGCCCCGTACGGCGCGGCTCCGGCGGCCCCTGCTTACGGTGCCGCCGCCGTCCCGCAGTACGCCCCGCCCGGCGATCCCGGCTACGCGCCGCCCGGCGGCCCCCAGGGCTACGCGCCCGCCCCGAACCAGGGCTATGCGGCCGTCCCCGAACCGAACTACGCCCCGCCGGGCGCCTACCAGCCCTCCGCGAACCAGGGCTACGCCGCCGTCCCGCCGCAGTACGGCCAGCCCGGCCAGCCGGGCGCGAACCCGCCGCCCGGGTCGCCCCCGGGCTACGCCGCCCCCGGCGGCTGGAACCCGCAGGCCGCGCCTCCCGGCATGCCGCCGCAGGGCGCCGCGCAGGGCTCCGCCGCGGTGCCGCAGTACGGCGCGCCCGCCCCTTACCAAGCGCCGCATTCGGGTTCGGCCCAAGTGCCCGCCTACCCGCAGCAGCCCGCCTCGGGGTCGGCCCAGGTGCCGCAGTACCCGTCGGCGCCGCAATACCCGGCGCACCCTTCCGCGCCGCCGCAGAGCTTCCAGGCGCCCTCGTACCAGCCGCCGCAGCCGTACCAGTCCGCGCAGTCGCTGCCGCCGGTCGCGGCCGCCCCGCCCGCCTCGGCCCCGTTCTCGCCGCCGGTCCCCGAACCGTACGCGCCTCCGCAGGTGCCCGAGCCCCAGTTCACGGCCCCGCCCGCGGCGGCCGAACCGCCCGCGTCGTCGCCGGTCACCGGCGCGCCTTCGGGCACCTCGTTCGCGGCCCCGCCCGCTAGCAGCGGTTTCAGCCTGCCGTCCGAGTCCGGCGCGTTCGCCCCACCGGCGGCGAACCCGCCCGGTCGGCCCGAGCCCGTCCCCGACGGCACCCAGATCCTGCGCATCAGGCCCAACGCCGCGGAGCCGCCCGCCCCGGCCCCGTTCGCCGACCCCGAACCGCCTGTGTCGCTTGCCGACTCGCCCACCCCGGCGCAGCCCGCCGGGTTCAGCCTGCCGTCCGCCGACAACGTCCCCGGTGCGGCCTATGCCGCGCCGGTCCCGACCCCCGCGGCCGAGATCCCCAGCCCCGCACCGGAACCGGTCGAGGAACCGAAGCCCGCGCCGCCGGCCGGCGCGGACCAGCCGCTCGACGAGACGCACCTCGACGACGACCTGCCGTTCGACGAGACGCCGTCCGAACCGGCGATGTCCTTCAGCGTCCCCGACATCGACACCCCCGCCCCGGCGGCGGCGCCCGCCGCCCCGACCGGCGGGCCGACGGTCGTCGAGGCCATCGAGGACGACGAGGACGGCGCTTGGGACGAACTGCCCGACCCCGATGACGACGACGAGGACGTGGAGCTCTCCGAAGAGGAAGAGGCCTCGCTCGCCGGTCTCGGCGACGACGTGCCCGGCGAGTCCCTCCCGCCCGCCCCGGTCTCGGCCTCCAGCGCCGGGTCCGACGACGACGATGAGGACGACGCCGAGGCGCCCGCCATCGAACCCGTCCTCGACGCCGCGCTCGCCGAAGCCGCCGCCGTCGAGGCGCCGAGCCCCGGTGCCGACCTGATCGAGGCGGCCGAGGCCGGCGTGGAAGGCGCGGTCGAGGTCGCCGAAGCGGTCGGCATCGAAGTGCCGGAACCGGCCGCGGATCAGCCCACCGCCGGCGAAGCACCCGAGCCCGCGGCCGAATCGCCGGAACCCGTCGCGGTCGCCGAGCCGATCGCCGAGCCCGAAGCGGCCGACGACGCGCCCGAGCCCGGCGTCCCCGACTACCAGGCGTCCGTCGATCCCGCCCCCGCAGCCGAACCGGCCGATGCAACCCCTTCGGCCCCAACGGACCCGACCGGCTTCTCTGACGAGGCCCCGGTCGAGCCGAACACCGGCTCGGCCGCCGTCGAGCCCGTCGCGGTCGCTCCCGGCGAGAACGACGCCGTCGAGACCGCCGCCACCGACGAGGACTACGCCGCTGCGCCCGCCGTCACTCCCGTCGAGGACTACGCCGTCGCGCCGTTCGCGGACGCCGCACCGGTCGAGGCCGAGTCGACCGAGGCCAGTGCCATCGATTCGGGGACCACGGTTCACGAATCGTCTTACGCTGAGCCGGTGCTGACCGACACCGAACCGACGCCGCCCGGGCCGCTGCCGGACCCGCTGCCCGGTCCCGCGCCGACACCGCCGCGGCCCGAACCCGAGCCTGAGCGTCCGGAGCCGGTGCCGCACCCTGAGCCCACGCCGCCGTCGCCGCAGCCTGAGCCCGTGCCGAACCCGGAGCCGACGCCGCCGCGTCCTGAACCGACGCCGCCGCAGCCCGAGCCGCTGCCGCCGAACCCCGAGCCGGGCCCGCCGATGCCGCGTCCCGAGCCTTCGCCGGTGCCGACGCCGGAACCGCTGCCGCCGAACCCGGAACCGGGTCCGCCGATGCCGCCCGTGCCGCCGATTCCGCGCGTGAACGACAGCCCGTTCTCGGACGCGGCCCCGATCGACTACCCCGAGCCGGAGCCGGCGGCGCCCGAGCCGGAGGAGGCCCCGGAGCAGGGGCCGCAGTCGGCGGTCGAGTCGGCGCGGAAGAAGATCGTGAACGCGCCGGACATCAGCCTGTTCGAGGAGCCGGAGACGAAGACCGGCGCGCACCAGCTGCCGACCGCGAAGCCGGTCGTGGAGACGGACGGGTTCAAGCCCGGCCGCGCCCGGGTCAAGAACCTGCTCGACCGCTCGGAGCTCCCGGACCACATCCCGCTCCCGCGCCCGACCGTCTACGGCGCCAAGCCCGCCGACGCAGAGGACTGACGCACCGGCCCGGCCCAAAGGCCGGGCCGGCGGTCCGTTCCCGGCGCGCCGCGTCCGCTGCGAACCGCAAAGGCGCTGCGCCGGAACCTCGTTCGCGCTCCCGCGCCAGGTTTGCTGTTCACGCCCGCGTTGTCTCTTTCGGGTGACACGTGGGCCGCGGGGGCCGGTTTTTGTCGGACCCGGGCGGGACGATCGGCGCAGACTGATCTTTCCCCTCTAGTGGTGGGTGGGGGCTAGGGACGGCCCGTCGCGGCGGAGGCGAAGGCGTGGCGCGCGGCGAGGCCCCGGACCCGCCGAGGCCTGAAGGCGTGGCGCGCGGCGAGGCCCCGGACCCAGCGAGGCCCGAAGGCGCGGCACACGGCGGAGGCCCCGGACCCCGGACCCGCCGACGACTGCGGCGGCTCAAGGGTGTTGCGGCGGCGAGCACCGTGTGTCCCACTTCCCGCGGCATTCGCCGAAAACGCGTCCGCCGTCCGCAACTGCGGTTCATCCTGATCCTTACGGGCCGCCGAGCGGCCCGCGAGCCTCGCGGGCAGGGCCGTTCCGGCCCGCCGCCCGCGTGACCGGGGAGGGGGAGCAGCATGGCGGAGCGCCGTGTCAAAGTCACCACGGAAGTCGGCATCCAGGCGCGGCCCGCGACGGTCTTCGTCAGCACCGCCGCCGAGTCCCGCACCGACGTGGCGATCACGAAGCCGGGCGGGGAACCGCACGACGCCAAATCGATCCTGCAGGTGCTGACCCTCGACGTCCGGCCCGGCGACGAGATCGTCGTCTCCGGCGACGACGAAGGCGTCCTCGACCGCCTCGTGGCCCTCGTCAGCGAAGACGACGACACCGGCGGCGCCGACATCGGCGACATCGACGAGAACTGAGCGCACCCGGCACCGAGCGCTGCAGAAACAGCGCACAGCGAAGCGAGCGCGCAGCCGAATCCGCGACAACCGCGTACCAAGGCCGGCAACCGCCCTGCGGGCGCACTCGCCGCGCCTCCCGACCAACCGGCCCGTCCACCATCCGGACGGTTCAGCGCGTCCGGTGATGTCGGCGACGCCGCCCGCGCTCACGTACTTCCCTGCCGCGCGACCGGCTACGGTCGAAGCTGTGAACATCGCACGGCGCCCCAGGGTCGGCCACATCGCGTTCCTCAACTGCCTCCCCATCTACTGGGGACTGGCGCGGACGGGCGCGCTCCTCGACGTCGACCTCCACCGCGCCCCGCCGGACGAGCTCAGCCGCCGCCTCGTCGCCGGCGACCTCGACATCGGACCGATCACCCTCGTCGAATACCTCAAGCACGCCGACGACCTCCTCCTCATCCCCGACCCGGCCGTGGCCGCCGACGGGCCGGTCCTGAGCGTCAACCTCGTCTCCAGGACCCCGCTCGCCGACCTCCCGGCCGCCCCGCGCGTCTCCCTCGCCTCCACCTCCCGCACCGGCGTCCTCCTCGGCCGCATGCTCCTCGAGGACCGCTACGGCCGCACGCCCGCCTACACCGTCACCGCGCCCGACCTCGATTCCGCGCTCGCAGACGCCGACGCGGCCGTCCTCATCGGCGACGAGGCGCTGCGCGTCCATCACGACCCCGACGGCCACCACGTGCTCGACCTCGCCGCCGAATGGAAGGACTGGACCGGCCTGCCCATGGTCTTCGCCGTGTGGGCCGTCCGCCGCGACTACGCCGAGGCCCACCCCGGCCTCGTCAAGGACGTCCACCTGGCCTTCCGCGACTCGGTCCGCCGCAGCCGCGAGGAGATCGGCGAGGTCGTCGCCTCGGCCGCCCGCTGGGAGCCGTTCCCGCCCGCCGCCCTCGCCGAGTACTTCGAGCGCCTCCAGTTCGGCCTCAGTGAGCGACACCTCGCCGGATTGCGGGAATTCGCGTCCCGTGCGTCCCGTTATGCCGATATAGCCCCCCTGCGGGCGGGCGGTCCGGAGTTCTTCGCGACCGGCCCCGACACCAGCCTCTGAAACCGAGCCGGACGACGAAGGGACCCTGCCGTGGCCATCGCGCTGAACAAGCCCCGCAAGCAACGCCCCGCCTGGCACAAGCTCACCGTGAGCCGCGTCCGGCCGCTCACCGAGGACGCCGTCGAAGTGACCCTCGCCGTCCCCGAAGAGCTGCGTCCCGCCTTCGACTTCAAGCCCGGCCAGCACCTCACCTTCCAGCGCGTCGAAGCCGACGGCGCCGAAGTGCGCCGCTCCTACTCCCTCGCCTCGACCCCGCGCGAACTCGCCGAGCACGGCACGCTGCGCCTGGGCATCCGCTCGATCCCCAAAGGCACCTTCTCCGGCTACGCGAACCGGCAGCTCCTGCCCGGCGACGTCCTCGAGGTCCTCCCGCCGCTCGGCAACTTCTGGACCGAGATCCGCGCCGACCGCCACTACGGCTCCGTCGTCGCCGGCTCCGGGATCACCCCGATCATCGCCATCGCGACCGCCGCCCTCGAAGCCGGCGCGACCGTGACCCTCCTGTACTCCAACCGCACCGAGGAATCCACGATGTTCGCCGCCGAGCTGCGCGAACTCCAGGCCGAGCACGGCCCCCGGCTGCGCCTCCACCACGTGCGCACCCGCACCGAAGGCGAGTCCCCGCTGCTCACCGGTCGGCTCACCCCCGAACGGCTCCAAGAAGCGATCGCCGCCGGACTCGTCGACCCGCACGAAATCGACGAGTGGTTCCTCTGCGGCCCCTACGAGATGGTCCTCGGCGTCAAGGACGTCCTCGAAGAGGCCGGGGCGCAGCGCATCCACACCGAGCTGTACACCGTCTGAGACCCGACCCGCCCCCTGATCCGAAGCGAGACCTACGAGTCACTGCGCGCGGGCGCACTGTCCCGGAAGGCCATGCGGCGATACGCTTCGTGCATGGCCGAGATTGACGATGTCCTCGCCCGCGCCGCCGACGGCGGCGCCATCAGCGCCGAGGAAGCCCTGCTGCTCTACACCGAAGCGCCCTTCCACCCCCTCGCCGAGGCCGCCGACGCGGCCCGCCGGCGCGTCATCGGCGACAACATCGTCACCTACCTCATCGACCGCAACATCAACTACACGAACGTGTGCGTCACCGCGTGCAAATTCTGCGCCTTCTACCGCGCCCCCAAGCACGAAGAGGGCTGGGCGCACCCCATGGAGGAGGTGCTGCGCCGCTGCGGCGAGGCCGTGAGCCTCGGCGCGACGCAGGTGATGCTCCAGGGCGGGCACCACCCCGACTTCGGCGTCGAGTACTACGAGGAGCTGTTCTCCTCGGTCAAGCGCGAATACCCGCAGCTGGCGATCCACTCGATCGGGCCCTCGGAGATCGCGCACATGGCGAAGGTCTCCGGCGTCGAGGTCGACGAGGCCATCCGCCGCATCAAGGCCGCCGGGCTCGACTCGATCGCCGGCGCCGGGGCCGAGATGCTCCCGGCGCGCCCGCGCACGGCGCTCGCGCCGCTCAAGGAGTCGGGGGAGCGCTGGCTGGAGATCATGGAGGCCGCGCACCTGCAGGGCCTGGAGTCGACGGCGACGATGATGATGGGCACCGGCGAGACCGCCGCGGAGCGGATCGAGCACCTGCGGATGATCCGCGAGGTGCAGGACCGCACGGGCGGGTTCCGCTCGTTCATCCCGTGGACGTACCAGCCGGAGAACAACCACTTGAAGGGCCGGACGCAGGCGACGACCCTCGAATACCTGCGGCTCTTGGCGACCGCGCGGCTGTTCTTCCACAATGTGAAGCACCTGCAGTCCTCGTGGCTGACCACCGGCAAGGCCTCGGGCCAGCTGAGCATGCACCTCGGCGTGGACGACCTGGGCTCGATCATGCTGGAGGAGAACGTGATCTCCTCGGCGGGCGCCCGGCACCAGTCGCGGCTCTCGGAGCTCATCGGCCTCATCCGCAGCGCGGACCGCGTCCCGGCGCAGCGGAACACCCTCTACGAGCGCATGTCGGTCCACTGGACCCCGGCCGACGACCCGAGCGACGACCGGGTCCGCTCGCACTTCTCCACGATCGTGACCGAACTGCAGATCCAAGCGAAGTAAGCCAAGGCGAAGCAAAGGGGCGGCGGGCCGAAAGGTCCGCCGCCCCGAACGCCGTCGTCAGGCCGTCAGATCATCCGGCCGATCTCGTTCTTGATGAGCTGCACGTTCACGCCCGAGTTCGGGCAGCCCCCGAAGTGGTGCAGGGCAACGACCTCGTGCGTGTCGCGCGAGATCACCGGCGAACCCGACGACCCGAACTCGGTGTCGCAGTAGTACGAGACGTCGCTGCCGGCCACGTAGCCGTCGTAGGTCTCGTGCTTGACGACGCAGTTGCCGCCGTCGACCGAGGACTCCATCGCGATCTCGGTGGGCCGCCCCGCCGGGTGCTGCGGGATGTAGATCGCCTCCCCGCTGCGCGCCGGACGGTCGGCGAGCTCCAGGTAGCCGAACTCCTCGACGCGCTCGAAGTCGTCCACGGTGAACAGCGTGTAGTCCAAGGACTTCGAGGTCGCCAGCACCTCCGAGCCGTGCACCTTCACCGGCGCGTTCGTGATGTCCGCGCCGCACACCGTGCAGTCGTACCCGAACCACACCTCGGTGCCCTGCGCCTCCTTGGTCTCCGTGAAGCAGTGGTGGTTGGTCAGCAGCCGGTTGCCCTCCCCGACCCGGAACGCCGTGCACAGCACGGTCCCGTCGATGAGCAGGCGCGCCACCGGCTCCGCGTTGGCCACCACCGCCGGGTGCGAGGTGCGGTAGCAGGCCGAGGCCCGCTTCTCGTCGCCCTCGCAGATGCTCTCCTCCGGCCGGGCGTTGTCCGCCCGCTGCTGCGCGAGACCGTCCACCTCGTCGGCCGTGAACCCGTACGCGGCCTTGTCGATGAGCACGCCGAGCGCCGACGAGCCCCCGCCGCCGGACTCCCGGTGCAGCTCGACGACCGCGGTGTCGCCCGTGATCGAGGTCGCCCACGCGTCGATCATCGACTGGTCGTACCGGTAGGACTCGGCACCGTCGGGGCTCGACACCGTCACGAAATCGCCCGTGTTCAGCAGCAGCCGTTCGAAGTGGACCTTGACGTAACCCGCGTCGGGCCCGGAGACCTTCAGGATGTCGGCCCCGTCCGCGTACGTCAGCGACTCGCTCAGCTCGGCCACCTCGCCCACGTCGACCAGGCCGAGCAGGTCGTCGTCGACCGGCAGCATCTCGGCCGTGTCGTCCAGGAGCGCCGTCACCGGGTCCTCCTCGGCGAACGCGCTCGGCACCACGACCGCCGCCCCGCCCAGCGCGATCGACCCGGCCGCCGCCGCGAGGACGAGCTTGCGGCGCTTGCGATCGGCCCCGCTTTGCCCGGTTCGTGGATTCCGCACGCTTGCCGCCACGGTCGGCCCCTTTCGTGAGAGATGTGTCGACCGTTCAACGAGCGAACCCGACGGAAGTTGCGCCGCTTGCCGCGTGAGAAGCCGACATCGGCCAAGGCGTGCGTCACAGGAACCAGCGGGGCGGACGCAGGCTGCGCCCTCCGCCCCGCGGTCAGGTCGGCCCGAACAGCCGCTCCCGGGCCACCATCGCCCTCAGACGGCTCCGCCGCCCTCCGGGCCTACCAGCCCGGCCCTCCCGGGCGGCACCGCTCCAAAATGTCGTTGAGGCCCTTGCGCGTCGCCACCACCAGCAGCGTGTCCCCGCGCCCGACCCGGAACGCCGCGTCCGGGTTCCAGCTGATCGTCCCGCCCGCCCGCTTCACCGCCAGCAGCCGGTGCGAACCCACCTTCGTCGCCCGGTGCGCCGCCGCGTCGTCCATCTGCGACCCCTCGCCGACCTCGAACGCCTCGATATAGGCGATGTGCCCGCGCACCGGGATCGTCACGAGCACCTTGTCGTCAGTGAGCGCCTGCGCGAAACTCGCCGAAGCGACCTCGGGCGCGCTGTACGACGCGTGCGGCGGCGCCTCCTGACGCGGCGTCGACCGGTTCAGGTTCTGCCGCACCAGCGTCGCGAACTCCGGGTTGTAGATCCGCATCACCGTGCGCAGTTGCGGATTGCACTCCAGCCCCGACAGCGCCGCCTCCAGGTTCGACTCGTCCTGCTTCGCCATCGCCACCAGCGACCGGCAGTGCTTGATGTTCGCCTCCTCCAGGATCTCCTGGTTCGAGCCGTCCCCCAGCAGCACCTGCGCGCCCTTCGCCCGCGCCGCCCGCACCCCCATCGCGTCACGGTTCTTCTCGATCGCGACCACCGGGATCTTCGCCTCCCGCAGCCGCTCCACCACCCGGGTCCCCATGTTGCCCAAGCCGACCACGATCACATGCTCGCGCACCTGCCGCGTCCGCCGCCCCTCCGACAGCGCGTACCGCCGGTCCACCACCGCCTGCACGATCGCACCGGTCGCGAACGGGATCAGCAGCGACCCGGTCAGCACCACCACCGCCTGCGTCACCTTCAGCAGCCGGCTCGCCGTCATGTCCGGGTCGATGCCCCCGCCCGCCATGAGCGCGAGCAGGTAGAACACCTCACCGGTCCCATCGGGCCGGTTCGCGCCGCTCGGCCAGAACTGCAGCACCAGGTACCCGAACGCGAACACCGCGAACAGCACCAGCGCCAGCACCACCAGACTCCTAGTGAGCATGCCCCGCAGCGCGCTCAGCGCCTCCTTCACCGCGAGCGTCGCGTTCACTAGCTTCGGCCGCAGCTGGGCCGGCTTCCGGTCGGGCGAGAGCCACAGGTACCGCAGCGCCTCGTTCTCGTCTTCGGGGATGAGCTCGATCCCCGCCCGGTTCCCGCCCGCGACCACCCACTGCGCCTCCGCGCGCTCCTCCCGCTGCCGCGACAGGTACAGCCGCCGCCCCCACACCTTGATCTCCCCGGGCGGCAGCTGCTGCAGCGCCGCGAGCGCGTACGTGTCCGCGACCATGTCGGCGTCCGACTGGACGTACACGCCGTCCTCGTCGTCGCCCAGGAGCTTCCGGATGTTCGCGCGCAGCCCGCTGTTGTACATGCGGATGACCAGCCGCGGCAGGGTCTGGTCGCCGAAGTAGTGCGACATCTCGCGGATGGTCAGCGCCAGGTGCAGGTTCCCGACGTCGTTCTGGTCCATGAGCGCGACCGCGTACGCGTAGTCGAGCCCCGCCAGCCGCACGGTCTCGGCGGTGACGACGGGCTGGGTGAAGACCTGGAGTTTGCGGTTGACCTCGGCTTCGCGGCGGATCTCCTCGCGCTGGCCGCCGGGGCCGTCGGGGAAGACGGCGGTGACGCGGAAGGCGTAGCGCTCGATGAGGTGCTTGATGAAGCGGAGGGTGAGTCCGTTGTCGCCCACGACGATGACGTGCCGTTCGGAGGGGTCGTCGTAGCGATCGTGCCGGGGGTGCATGGGTGAATTCTACGGATGGTTCGCAAACGATTGCGGCCCAAAGGGTCTGCTTTCTCAGCGCCTGCGGTCGAGGCGGGCGAGGAGTTTCTCGACGTCGGCTTCGTAGTCGTACCAGTCGACGTCGTGGACGAAGCCGAGTTCGCTGTTGATCCAGCGGACGTCGTCGGCGGTCTCGAGGGTCCAGGTCTGGACGTCGACGAGCTGTGGTTCGGCGCGGCGCAGTTCGGTGAGGAGCCGGGCCTTCATGGTCATGGCGAGCCCGTAGGAGCGGTGCTGGGGGGCGACGACGGTGTCGTACTGGTCGGCGCGGGTGGGCCGCTGCGCGGAGACGACGAGTTCGGTGAGGCCGACGACGTTCCCGAACGGCTCGGCGATGGCGACGGCGATGTGCGAGCGCATGCCGCGGCGGGCGAGGGTCTGGAACGAGTCGCGCAGGGCCGGGGCGTACGCCGAGCCGCGCCATTCGGGCACGAACGCGACGTTCCCGGGGCTGGAGCGCAGGTTGGCCTTGACGTCCGCGTAGGAGTCCATGAGCCGGTCGGGGACGCCCCCGGCGTGGTATTCGAGGCGGTACCCGGCGGCGAGGCGCCCGGCGGCCTGCTCGATCTTCTCCCAGTCGATGTCGGCCCAGCGCAGGAGGTGGCGCTGTTCGACGGCGGCCCGCTTGAAGCCGTGCCGGTCGTAGAAGCCGACCGCGGGGGTGGTGGCGATGACCTCGACGGAGAGGGTCCGGCAGCCGTTGGCCTTGGCGCATTCGGCGACGGCCCGCAGCAGCCGCGAGCCGACCCCTTTGCCGCGCGCCGAGGGTCGGGTGGACATCTCGACGACGCCGGTGCCGGCCTGCTCGCCCCCGAACAGGATCAGGCTCGCGTGCCCCACGAGGTCGCCGTCGGCGTCGCGGTCCATGAACAGGAACCGGCGGTCGTCGGGGAGCGACCCGGTGAGGTAGTCGCTGAGGCGGTCGGTGCGCCAGCGCGGTTCGGCCGGCATGTCCGCGGCGGTCATGTCGTTCAGCACCGAGCACCAGTCGCGGAGGTCGTCGGCGGTCATCTCGCCGGGAGCGAGCTGCTTCAGGGGCATCTCTTATCCTTACCCGAAATCGTCACCGAACGGAACCCCCTCCTCACAGCATGCAGCGGATCGGGGGATATGTCAGGTGGTGCTCTTCCGTCCGTACTCGTCGGCGCGGTCGAAGACCTTCTTGACGTAGTCGTCGCGCGGGTTGTAGCTCCACAGGGCGGCGTACCAGCCGTCAGGCCTGCTCATGTCGCGGTTGTCGTGGCAGAGGTAGTTGGCGGCGGCGGTGACGGCGTCGTCGATGTCGTGCGGGTCGGATTCGCCGTCGCCGTCGCCGTCGGCCTTCCAGTGCTCCCATGTGCTGGGGAGGAACTGCATGGGCCCCCATTCGCCGTGGATCGGCCCGATGATGTCGGTGAGGGTGGTGCCGTCGGCTTGGATCTGGTTGCCGTCGATGGTGCCGTGGGTGGTCTCGGTGGCGCCGATGCCCGCGAGGGTGGTCCAGGAGAGGTTGCACCCGGGGTTCTGGGCGGCGGAGACGAGTTCGCCGCGGCCGTAGGCGACGAGGGCCCGCTGGGGGATGCCGAGGTCGCTGAGGTCCGCGGCCCACGCGTCGAGGCTGGTGGGCCCGGCGGGGCTGGTGGCCGCGCTCGTGGGGGATTCGGTCGCGGCCTCGGTCGGGTCGAGGATGTCGCCGACGGGGGTGGTGTCGGCGGGCAGGCCCGGGGCGGGCGCGGCGTCGAGGGCGCCTTCGGGGGAGAGCGCGAGGGGCGTCTCTGCCGCCTCGGGGGTCGGTTCGGTGCCGAAGGACCAGGCGGGTCCGGCGCCGGGGACGACGAGCCAGCCCGCGGCGAGGGCGCCGGCGAGGGCGAGCACGGTGAGGACGACTTGGACGCTGAGCCGCCCGGCGGGGGCCCGGAGCCCGCGGTAGGCGGCGCGCAGGCCCCGTCCCGTCGCCTTGGTGCCGCGCCAGACGCCCTTGGCGCCGAGCCGGAGTGCGCGCGGGGTGGCCTTGACGGCCCGCCACAGCAGTCGGGGGCTGCGGCGGAGGGCCTTGAGGGCGAGCCGGGGCAGGGCGGCGATGCGGCGGAGGAGGGTCGCGAACCACACGGGAGGGGGTCGTCCTCTCTTGTCGAAGCGCTTGCTCGGCGAGCGCTGTTCGGTCGGGGCGCGGTGTGCTGGGTGCGCTCGTGGTCGGGGCGCGGTCGTTGCTGCGCTGTCTCGTCGGCGGCGCCTTGCGGGCGCCGGTTCGGTCGGGGCGTGCGGGGGACGGCGCGGCGGCGGTGCCTCGCGTCGTCCGGCGCCGGTGCCGCGGTGCCGGTGGGCGTCCGGAACGGCGGGGCCGTGGGTCGCGGCGGCGGTGGGGTGCGTTCGCGAAGGACCGGACTGAAAGCGAGTATTCCCTAATTTCGTCCCGGGGGGCAACGCCTGAGCGCCAATAATTCCGGATTCGGCCGCGACCGAGCGGCGTTCGACTCGTTCTCCCAACGGACACGGCGGTTGCCACGAGCAAACCCGCGGCGAGAGAGTCTCATATCCGCGTCTGCGCTGGAAGCGGCGTTCAGGCGTGTGCCACTTCCCATCACGGCAGGTAACCGACTGAGATGGGGGTGACACTGTGAGGCCGCTGGGCAATTGTGCCCGCGCACCAGCGCGCCACAGCCCGGCATACGGGGGCTGAACGAAAGTTGATCGACACGTGGATACGACAACGGCATCGCACACCGCACTGACAGCCATTGCCCTTCCCCTCGGGGACAACGGACCGGAGTGCCGGTATGCGTCCGATGTAGAGGGTCGCTGCGCTGACGCGGCCCTCGCTCCTGCTGCCATTGCCGACACCGGTGCATCCGGTAGCGGACCTGCGGACCGCGGCAGCGCCGCCGCCCGGACCGCCCCGCTGCCCTCCGGCGACGTCACGTTCATGTTCACCGACATCGAGGGCTCTACCCGGCTCGCCACCGGACTCGGCGCCGAGCGCTACCGCGTCGTCCTCCACCGGCACCGCGCGCTCGTCAGAGAGGTCCTGCGCGCCACCGGCGGCACCGAGATCGACACCGAGGGCGACTCGTTCTTCGTCGCCTTCCACGACGCCGCCGACGCCTGCGCCGCCGCCATCGGGATCCAGACCGCCCTGCGCGCCGCCGCCTGGCCCGACCACGACGGCCGCCCCCTCCGTCCGAGAGTCCGCATAGGACTCCACACGGGTGAGGCCTGGCCTTCTGCGGGCGGCTACGCCACGCCCGAAGTCCACCGCACCGCGCGCATCTGCTCCGCCGCCCACGGCGACCAGATCCTCGCCTCCGCCGCCTGCGCGGCCGCGGCCGGGCTCCCGCCCGCGGCGCTGCACCGCCTCGGCGACTTCGAACTGCGCGGCCTGCCCGAAGCGACCGAACTCGTCCAGCTCGCCGCGCCCGGGCTCCCGACCGCGTTCCCGCCGCCGCCCGTGCGGCCCCGCACCCACCACCTGCCCGCCGACCTCAAACCGCCCGTGGAACGCCCGGGGGAGTACCGCGAGCTCGACCGCGCCTTCGCCACACACCGGCTCGTCTCCCTCACCGGCCTCGGCGGCTGCGGCAAGACCACCGTCGCCAAGGCCTGGGCCAGCCGCCGCCTCGCCTGCTACGAGCACGGCGTCTGGTACTGCCGCGCCGGCGACGACCTCGGCGCCGCCCTCCTCGACGCCCTCGGCAAGCGGCCCGAGGTCTTCCGGGCCCCGCTCGACACGGCCGCCGACCGCCTCCGCGAGGCCGCCGCGCTCCTCGTCCTCGACGACCTCGACCGCTCGCACGCGCCCGACGTCGAACGGCTGCTCCGCGACTGCCCCGGCCTCAACGTCCTCGCCGTCGGCGCCCGCCCGCTCGAACTCCCCGGCGAGGCCAAGCGCGCGCTCGGGCTCGCGTCCGACGACGTGAGCGCCGCGATCCTCGCCGGCTTCTGCGAGGAGCGCGGCGCGCCCTGGACCGTCGCCGACTGCCGCCCGCTCGCGGCCGCCGTCGACGGCTTCGTGCCCGCCCTGACCGCCCTCGCCGAGGTCACCGCCCTCGGCTCGCCCGGCGTCGCCCTCCGCTACCTCAGCGACGACCCGGCGGGCGCCCTCGACGGCGGCGGCCGCTTCCGCGCCGCGGTCGACGAGGCCGTCGCCGCGATCTCCGGCCCGGCCCGCGCGGTCCTCCTCGAGCTCGCGGGCCGGTCGCAGGGCGCGACGGTCGACGCGGTCCTGGACCTGTGCCGACAGCGCGACGGGAGCCTCGAGGCCCTGGTCGAGCTCGTCGACGTCGCGCTCGTGGTGATCGAGCGGCCCGCGATGGACCAGGCGGTGTACCGCGTGCCCGCGCCGCTGCGCTGGCTGCTCACCGGGACCGCCCCGGCCCGCGAGGAGCGCGGTCCCGCGCCGTCCCGCGCCGAGCGCCTGCAGCCGCGCCCGGCGATCGCGGCGGGCTTCGCGGGCCGGCTCGTCCACCCGGTGCACCTGGAGGACGCCCGACTGCGCGCGGTCGCCTAGCGGCCCATGCCGGGCGGCGCACCGCATCGGCCGCGCGGCGGGCCGCCGTGCACCGGGCGTGCGGCGCCCGCTTCGCCTGCCGTGCGCCTCGCGAGCCCCGCTTCGGCGGCCGGGTGACCTCTTTCGGGGGACACTTCGGCCGCCGGGGCCGTTTTCGGCGTTTTTTCTGTCGGACCCCGGCGGGAGGATCGAACGGCGCGACAGTTTTCTCCCCTCTCGTGGTGGGTGGGGGGTGGTGGGTGGGGTGTTGCGGCCCGCGCGATACCGGTCCGGGCCGATCACGGTCGGCTCGCGCTCCGTGTGCGATGCTGAGGCCGTGACAGACAGGCAATCGCAGGCCGCCCGCACCCATTCCGCCTCGGCGGCCGCGATCGCGCGCGCCGCCCGGGTCATCCCCGGCGGCGTCAACTCGCCCGTGCGCGCCTTCCGCGGCGTCGGCGGCGACCCGGTCTTCATCAAGGAGGCCAGGGGCGCCCGGATGACCGACATCGACGGGAACACCTACATCGACCTCGTCGGCTCCTGGGGCCCGCTCATCCTCGGGCACGCCCACCCCGACGTCGTCGCGGCCCTCACCGACGCCGCCGCCCGCGGCACCTCGTACGGCGCGCCCACCGTCGGCGAGATCGAGCTCGCCGAGCTCATCGTCGAGCGCACCCCGTGCGAGATGGTCCGCCTCGTGTCCTCGGGCACCGAGGCCACGATGAGCGCCGTGCGCCTCGCCCGCGCCGCCACCGGCCGCGACAAGGTCGTCAAGTTCGCCGGCTGCTACCACGGCCACGCCGACTACTTCCTCGCCGAAGCCGGCTCCGGCGTCGCCACCCTCGGCCACCCCGACTCGCCCGGCGTCCCCGCCGCCGCCGCGGCCGACACGATCGTCGTGCCCTACAACGACATCGCAGCGGTCGAAGCCGCGTTCGCGAAGCACCCCGGCCAGATCGCCGCGGTCATCACCGAGGCCGTCCCCGGCAACATGGGCGCGATCGAGCCGCTCGACGGCTTCAACGAGAAGCTCTACGCCGTCACCCGCGCCCGCGGCGCGCTCCTCATCTCCGACGAGGTCATGACCGGCTTCCGCGTCGCCCCCGGCGGCCTCGCCGCCCCCGCCGACCTCTACACCTACGGCAAGGTCATGGGCGGCGGCCTCCCCGCCGCCGCGTTCGGCGGCCGCGCCGACCTCATGTCGCGGATCAGCCCCGCCGGCCCCGTCTACCAGGCCGGGACCCTCTCGGGCAACCCGCTCGCCGTCGCCGCCGGCCTCGCGACCCTCCGCGCCTGCGACGACGCCGTCTACCGCACGCTCGACGCCACCGCCGCCGAACTCCAGCGGATGGCCGCCGAAGCGCTCACCAAAGCCGGTGTCCCGCACTACGTCTCGGCCCCCTCGAACCTCTTCAGCGTCTTCTTCTCCGAAGGCCCGGTCCGCAACTTCACCGAAGCGAAGGCCCAGGACACCGAGGCGTACGGCGCGTTCTTCCACGCGATGCTCGAAGGCGGCGTCTACCTGCCCCCGAGCGCCTTCGAATGCTGGTTCACCTCGGCCGCGATCGACGAGGAAGCCCTGTCACACATCGAACAGGCCATGCACACAGCGGCCGAAGCCGCGGCTAAGGTGCGCTCATGAGCGGCTCCACGACCATCGTCCACCTGCTGCGCCACGGCGAGGTCCACAACCCGGACGGCATCCTCTACGGGCGCATCCCCGGCTTCGGCCTGTCCGCGCTGGGCCGCGAGATGGCCCTGGCCGCCGCCGAGCGCCTCGCCGGACGCGACGTCGTGCACGTCGGCTCCTCCCCGCTCCAGCGCGCCCAGGAGACCGCCGAACCGGTCGCCGCCTCCTACCGCATGGACATCACCACCTACGACGGCCTCATCGAGGCCGGGAACTCCTTCGAGGGCCAGCGCGTCGGTGTCGGCGACGGCGCCCTCCGCCAGCCCCGCTACTGGTGGCGCCTGCGCGACCCCTTCCGCCCCTCCTGGGGCGAGGCCTACCTCGACATCGCGCGCCGCATGATGGAGTCGATCGAGCAGGCCCGCACCGCCGCCGAAGGCTCGGAGGCCGTCCTCGTCAGCCACCAGCTGCCGATCTGGACCGCCCGCCGCTTCGCCGAGCGCAAGCGCCTGTGGCACGACCCGCGCAAGCGCGAATGCTCCCTTGCGTCGATCACGAGCTTCGTCTACGAAGGCGCCAAGCTCGCCCGCATCGAGTACTCCGAGCCCGCCGCGCACCTGCTTCTCAAGTCCGAGTCCGCTCGGAAGGCCAAGGGCGCCTGAGGATGGCCCTGCGGCGGAGGACGATGCTGGCGGCCGTGCCGCTGCTGGCCCTGGCCGCCTGCTCCGAGACGGGCGGCGAGAACTCGAACCGCGTCAACGAGATCAACCGCGACCGGTTCGTCTCGGGCGACGGCTCCAACTACCGCTGGGAGGAGCCGGACGAGCGCTTCGCCGCGCCCCGCCTCACCGGCGACGACCTCGACGGCGACCCGATCGACACCGACGATTGGGCCGGGTCGGTCCTCGTCGTCAACTTCTGGGGCTCCTGGTGCCCGCCCTGCGTCGCCGAGGCCCCCTACCTCGTCGAAGCCGCCGCCGAGTTCAAGGACGAGGGCGTGCAGTTCCTCGGCGTGAACATCCGCGACACCGCCGACACCGCGAAGGCCTTCGAGCGGCGCTGGGGCGTCGAGTACCCGTCCCTCAGCGACGAGGCGGGCCGCGTCGCCGACCAGTTCGTCGACTACGGGCTCTCCCCGAACGACATCCCCGCCACCATCGTGATCGACGCCGAGCACCGGGTCTTCTCCATCTGGCGCGGCGAGATCGACGACGCCGAGACCCTCATCGCCGACGTCCGCAAAGCCCTGGAGCCGTCATGACCCCGCCCGCCCCGAAGTCCGCCCTCCGCAAGGCCGCCAAGGGCGCCGTCATGGCCGGCACCGCCGCGCTCGCCGCCGTCGCCGTCGGCACCCTCGTCAAACGCCGCCTCGACGAATCCGCTGAACCGTTGCCGCGCAAGGAGGCCGAGTGAGCCTCCGCCCCGCACCCGCCGCGCCGCGAGGACCGCGGACGGCCCTTCGCATCGCCACGGCCCGCCGCTTCCCCGCGCCGCAGGGGCTCCGGGCGCTCCCGGACGTGCACGGGCCCGGAGCCCGCCGCACCGCACCGGCTTCCCTGCGCGCCGCCGCGACAGCCCCCTCCGCGGAGGCCGCATGAACCCGGCCGAGACCGCCGCCTCCGGCCCGCTGCTCCTCGCCTTCGGCGTGGCCGCGCTCGCCGGACTCGTCTCCTTCGCGTCCCCGTGCACCCTCCCGCTCATGCCCGGGTACGTGTCCTATGTGACCGGCATGAGCGGCCAGGAGCTCGCGAAGGACCGCCGCCGCACCGGACGCGTCCTGCTCGGCGCGCTCCTGTTCGTCGCCGGGTTCACCGCCGTCTACACCACCGTCGTGTTCGCCCTCCAGAGCGCCGGACGGGCCCTCCTCACCAACTCCTCCACCCTCGAGACCGTCGCCGGGATCGTCATGATCGCCATGGGCCTCATGTTCATCGGCCTCATCCCCGCCCGCGGCGGCTTCGCCCCCAAATGGCGTCCCGCGGTCGGCCTCGCCGGGGCCCCGCTCTTCGGCGCGGTCTTCGCGCTCTCCTGGATCCCCTGCACCTCACCGGTCCTCGCCGCGATCACGAGCCTCGCGGTGATCCAGGACGGCTCCGCGCGCGGCGTCGGCCTCATGATCGCCTACTGCGCCGGACTCGGCGCGCCCTTCGTGCTCTTCGCCGTCGGCATGCACCGCCTCGCCGGCGCCCTCGACTTCCTCAAACGCCACAGCCGCGCCATCGCCGTCGCCGGCGGCGTCATGCTCTGCCTCGTCGGCATCGCCCTCGTCACCGGCGCCTGGACTGAGTTCACGAACTGGCTGCGCGCCACAGTCGGAGCCGGGGTGAGCGTGCTGTGAAGACCACCGACATGCTGCGCGCCACGGTCGGAGCCGGGCGTGCGGTGAAGACCACGAACCGGCTGCGCGCCGACACCGAGGTGAGCGCCCCGTGACCGCCACCCTCGCGCCCCCGCCCCGTTCGAAGCCGAAGGCCGCCAATCGCTTCCGCGCGTTCGCGCGCCGCTGGTGGCACCAGCTCACCTCGATGCGCACCGCGCTCCTGCTGCTGCTCGCGCTCGCGCTCGCCGCGATCCCCGGCTCGACGTTCCCGCAGCGCACCATCAGCGCCGTCGACGTCGCCAACTACTACGACGAGCACCCCGACCTCGCGCCCTGGCTCGACCGCCTCTGGGCCTTCGACGTCTACACCTCGCCGTGGTTCTCCGCGATCTACCTGCTGCTCATGATCAGCCTCGCCGGCTGCATCGTGCCGCGCCTCGGCGTCCACTGGAAGGCCCTGCGCGCCAAGGTCCCCGATGCGCCGAAGCGCATGTCGATCCTGCCGTACCACCGCGTGGTCGCCGTCGAGGCGAACCAGTCGATGGCCCGCGCCGTGCTCAAGCAGCGGCGCTGGCGCACCACCGTGCGCGAGGCCGAGGACGGCACCGTCACCTTCGCCGCCGAGAAGGGCCACCTGCGCGAGACCGGGAACCTGCTGTTCCACACCAGCATCATCTTCATGCTCGTCGGCGTCGCGGTCGGCAGCCTCATGAGCTGGTACGGGAACCGCATCCTCTCCGAGGACAAGGCCTACTGCAACAACCTGCAGCAGTACGACGAGTACGGTCTGGGCGCGTGGGTCGACGAGACCAGCCTGCCCCGGTTCTGCCTCACCCTCAACGACTTCGACGCCCAGTTCACCAACGGCGGCCCGACCGCCTACGACGCCGACGTCGCCTACGAGACCGCCGACGGCTCCGGCGACTACGGCCTCGAGGTCAACCACCCGTTGAATATCGACGGCACGAACGTCTTCCTCATCGGCCACGGCTACACCGCCGTCGTCACCTACACCGACCGCTACGGCCAGACCCAGACCCTCCACCAGGAGCTCCTGGCGATGGACGCGGCGATGAACTCCGAGGGCGCCTTCAAGTTCCCCGACGCGAACGTGGACCCCGAGACCGGGCGGGTCGACGCCGACGCCGAGGTCGGGTTCGACGCGATCCTCGTGCCCACGTACGACGACGCGACCGCGATGCTCCTCGGCACCGACCCCGAGCTCAACAACCCGGTCCTCGCCCTCACCGCCTACACCGGCGACCTCGGCCTCGCGGACGGCCAGCCCGAGTCGGTGTACGCGATCAACGAGGCCCAGGTCGCCTCCGGGAACCTCGAGCGGGTCAACGACCAGGTCGAGGTCATCGGCCTCGGCGACGCGATGACCCTGCCCGACGGCACCACCCTCACCTTCGACGGCGTCGAGCAGTACGCCGTGCTGCAGGTCCGCCACGACCCGGGCCGCCCCGTCGTCCTCGCCGGCGCGATCCTCCTCCTCGGCGGCCTCCTGCCCGCGCTCGCGGTGCGCCGCAGGCGCTTCTGGATCCGGTGGAACCCCGACGGCACCGTCGAGACCGCCGGGCTCAACCGCAACGACTACGACGGCCTCGACGAGGAGTGCGACGAGCTCACCGCAGCGATCGCGCCCGGCTACGAGCCGCCGCCCGCATCCGATTCCGACGACCCGACCGGGAGCCAGCAATGACCGGGGCCGAAGCCGCGAACGCGCTGTTCGTCGCCGCCATCATCCTCTTCGCGGGGGCCATGTTCGCCTACGCGGTCGAATACGCCTTCGACAAGCGCGCCCCCAAGCGCTCCAAGCAGCTCGCCGTCGTCGGCGCCGAGAGCACCGCCGACGACGGTGCCGAGATCGGAGCCCCGGCCGGCGAGGCCCCGATCAGTCCCGCCGCCGCGCGCGGCGCGGGCCGGCTCGGGCTGATCCTCACCTTCCTCGGCACGGCCGCGCTCGCCGCGAGCATCGTCACCCGCGTCGTCTACACCGGACGGTGGCCGTGGGGCAACATGTTCGAGTACACGGTGGGCGTCGCGCTCGCGGGCATGATCACCTGGCTCGTCCTGGTCTCCAAGGGCTCCGTCCCGCGCCGCCTCGGCCTGTTCGCGACCTTCGCGGTGACGATGGTCCTCGGCACCTCGGTGCGCGTCTACACCGAAGCGGGGCCGCTCGTCCCGGCCCTGGACTCGTACTGGATCGTCATCCACGTGACGGCCGCGATCGCCGCCTCGGGCATCCTCCTCATCGGCTGCGTCTTCGCGATCCTGCACCTGGTCAAGCGCCGCTTCGACCGCCAGGTCTCCGACGGCAAGCCGATCCGCTTCCCGCTCGACGTGGCCGAGCGCCTGCCCGACGCGACCGCGTTGGAGCGCTTGACGTTCAAGATCCACGTGTTCGCGTTCCCGCTGCTCACCTTCGGCATCTTCGCGGGCGCGGTCTGGGCCGACCTCGCGTGGGGCCGCTACTGGAACTGGGACCCCAAGGAGGTCTGGGCGTTCATCGCCTGGGTCGTCTACGCCGCCTACCTGCACGCGCGCGTCTCCGGCCGCAGCGCCAAGGCGAACGCCCCGTGGATCGCCATTCTCGGCTACGCCGTGATGCTCTTCAACCTCACCGCCGTCAACCTCGTCTTCGGCGGCCTCCACTCGTACGCGGGCGTCTAGTCCCGGCCGCACCGATCGCGGTGCGTGACGGGCCCTATATATAAGGTATGGCACGGGAACGGGCCCCCTCCGATCGGAGGGGGCCCGTTCCCGCTGCTTGACGTGTGCGCGAGCCCTGAAGGCGCGCTTCGATATCCGCGCTACCGGCGCGGGGTCTGGCGCGGCGTGATGTCGTAGTGCTCGGCGGTCCGCTCGAGGTTCGCCTGCTGGAACGAGCGCTGCCCGCGTGCACCGGGTCGGTCGGGGACGATCAAGGGTCCGTCGTGGCTGCCCATGGGCGCCTGGATCGGCGCGGTCCGCTGGTCGGGGACGACCTGCCCCTGCACACCCCGCCCCTGCACGCCGCGCCCGCCCTGGCCGCGGTCGCTCTTGTTGCGCACCCTCCCGGAACGGCTGGGGCCCTGGCGGTTCGCGTGCGGCTGCGGGCCGCGGAGCTTGTCCACCGGGATCGCACCGGTCGTGGCCGGGGGCGCCTCCTCGTCGGCGACCTCGATGCCGAGCTGGTCGCGCTTGGTGACCATCTTCGGCTGGGTCCCCATGAGCGCGAACAGGAGCACGATGATCCCGATCGTCGCCACCCCGAGGATCGGCAGGATGAGCATGATCGGGTCGATGCCCGGCACCGAGTTGCGGCCCTCGTTGGTCAGCGTCACGCGCACCCCGGCCATGCCGGTGAAGTGCATCGAGCAGATCGCGACAGCCATGATGATCGCCGCGCCCGACTGCCACTTCCAGCCGTCGAGGTACATGCCGCAGAACAGGGCCGCCGTAGCGGCCACGACCGCGATCACCACCGACGCGATGAAGAACGTGCGGTCATGGGAGATGCGGCCCGAGACGTTGATGGCCGCCATGCCCGAGTAGTGCATGATGACGACGCCGATGCCGGTGATCGGCCCGGCCATGAGGATCTTCGCGACCGTGTTGCGCCGGCCGGTGCCCGCCACGAGCAGGCCGAAGAAGACGGCGCCGATCGAGGCGATGAGGCTCAGGAAGGTCTTCAGCGGGTCGTAGCCGATGTCGGACTCGATGACCTTGAACCCGATCATGGCCGTGAAGTGCATCATCCAGATCGCGGTGCCGCCCAAGGCGAACGCCGCGAGCGCGATCCAGCGGACGCGCTTGCGGGCCGACTTGACCGTCCCGTCCTGGCGGCGGGCCTGGGTCATGCACATGAGCGCCAGGATCGAACCCGCGAACGCGAATCCGAAGGCCATGATGGGGTTGATCCAGCCGTACGTGAAGTGACTGACATGTTCCATCCGTGGTCTTCCTCCCCGGGCTCGGCCCGTATCCGGAATAGGGCGCCTCTGGTGCAGCGCGATGTGAAATTTATACGACTACTGTCCGGCGGCGTCCGCAAGACGGACAGTTGCACTAGGACGGTCATTTCGGTCAGCGTTATCGTCCTGTGAGATAGCGTCGAGCGCCGGCGAGGCCAGCACCCCGAACACCATGCCCACGATCGCGATCATCGCCAGGATGAGGATCGGCAGGAGCAGCACGAGCGGACTGATGCCCGACACGTCCTCCCGCGGCGGGCCCTGCACTTCGACCGCCGCCATACCGGTGTAGTGCATGCCCACCACCGCGACGCTCATGACCGCCGAAGCGAGCGCCATGGTCCCGCGCCGGTCGACGACCGCGGTGAACCGCAGGGCCACCGTCGAGGCGACCACCGCCACGGCCGCGGAAGCCCCGACCAGCACGGGGTCGTAGACGACCCGGCCGCCCGCGGCCACCGCGGCCATGCCCGTGTAGTGCATCCCCACCACGCCCGCGCCGCACACCAGCCCGCCCAGGATCAAGCGCGGCCAGCCGGCGCGCTTGCCCCCCGACACGAACAGGCCGACGCCGACCGCCGCGACCGCGAGCCCGAAGGACGCGGCCGTGAGCCCGGGGTCGTACGCGATGTCGGCGCCGGTCACGGTGAAGCCGACCATCGCGATGAAGTGCATCATCCAGATGCCGACCCCGCCGATGGCCAAGGCGGCCAACAGGGTCCAGCGCAGGCGCCCACCGGCTGAGGCGGCGGCGCGGGCGTAGCGGGACGCGGACAGGCCGAGGAACGACCCGGCCGCGGCGAAGGCGAGGCCCATCACGGGGTTGAGCCAGCCGTAAGTGAAGTGGTGGTGCTCGAGCGCTTGAGCGAGCAGGTCGTGCGTTGGCACTGCCATGGGGGCGCCTCCTGGGGTTGTGGATCAACCGTGCCTAATGGAGGGCGAAGTGTGTCGCACAGGATGTGCGAGTCGCGCGCGGACCTGCGGACGCTATGCCGGATCTGTCCCTCGATCGTGTCCCCGGGATCGCGCTCGGTGAATGGACTAAGGTGGCGAAACGGTCACCACAAAACGTGTTCGCGCCGTTGCGATCCGTACTGGCCCGCGAGGCCGCGTCCACGGACCGGAACCCGCCCGACCGGCACCGGGGTTGTCGACCTATCGGACCGTCTTCTCGACCGATCGACCGAATACCGCATAGGCATGTGTCCGAAAGATCAGTGTATCCTCGGATTCGCCCCGCAACACGGTGGCATACGCAGGGGTCTTCAGTACTCCAGTACGCCCCTGGATTTCGCCGCCCGCATTCGTCATGATGGAATCTGCTGGGCTTCACATGCCGCCCCCGCCGCCCCGGCGGCGCGACGGCAGCCGACTCGACACGTCGGCCCGAGACCGACCCGCCCGGCCCGGGCCCTTCGGTCTGACACAGAGGACCACCCCAGGAGGCTAGACAAGGTGAGCAAGCGCAGCTCGAACCGTGCGGGTTCAGCGGCTCGACGAGGACCGCTCGGCCTGCCCCGCATCGCCGACATGCGAATCCGGTCCAAGCTGGGACTGATCCTCCTGGTGCCCCTCGTAGTCCTGGTGGCCGTCGCCGGCCTCCGCCTCTACGACCTCTCCGACCGCGTGTTCGAATCGAACGACATGGTGGACCTCGTCGAGTTCAACACCTACGTCGCCGACCTCCGGTACGAGCTCCAGAAGGAGCGGTCCCTCCTCGTCACCCACCTCCGCCTCGACGACGAGCACGTCGCCGGCATCGACAAGGCCCTCTACGACGAGTCGAACGTCGCCGCCCAGCAGGGCGAGACCGACGTCGCCTACGAGCGCTTCAACGAGAAGGCCGGCGAACTCCCCGACCTGGACGTCGACATCGCCAACCGCATCGACGCCGTCCAGACCCAGTACGACAGCCTCGTCCAGATCCGCGCCCAGGCCGCCGACCCGAGCCTGGAAGCCTCGATCGACGCGACCTCCCGCGTCTACCAGCGCCTCGTCGCCGAACTGGTGACCATCACCGACATCTCCTCGCGCATCGTCAACGACCCCGACATCGCCCGGAACCTCCAGGCCATCGCCGCCGCCACCACCATCCTCGAAACCCTCGAGGAAGAGCGCGCGATCGCCATCAACGTCGGCAACGGCAACGAATTCATCAACAACACGCGCTGGCAGAACTTCATCTCCTACGCGTCACTGCGCGAGACCGCCGAGGTCGAGTTCAAGACCGTGGCCGACCGCGACGAGCAGCTCGCGTTCTTCTTCAGCCCGGGCGGCCTGAACACCAAGGAGGCCCAGCGGGCCCTGGAGTTCGAGAACGACGCGGTCTCCGCGAGCACGAACACCGCGCTCAAGGTCGACGCCGAGGTCATCGCCTCCTACGACGCGATCCTCGAGAACGGCCTCAAATACATCAACGACGAGTCCGACCAGGTCCTCGAACAGGCCGCCGCCGACCGCGACACGCAGATC
Organism: Glycomyces niveus; assembly: GCF_017592475.1. Lineage (GTDB taxonomy): Bacteria > Actinomycetota > Actinomycetes > Mycobacteriales > Micromonosporaceae > Glycomyces > Glycomyces niveus. The sequence continues at coordinate 84,135 of NZ_JAGFNP010000017.1, forward strand.
TTCCAGCTGCTGCTCGAGGCCGTGCTCATCCTGGCGGCCTTCGTGGTCGCGACCGTGATCGCCCTCCTCATCGCCCGCAACATGGCGACCGGTCTGCGCCGCCTCCGCGAAGGCGCGCTCGACGTGGCGCACGTGTCGCTGCCCCAGGCGGTGGCGCAGATGCGCGACGCCGAGACGATCGGCAACCGGACCCCGGACGAGGTCGCGGCCGAGACCGGCGCGGTCATCGACATCGACCAGCGCGACGAGATCGGCAACGTGGCGCACTCGTTCAACATCGTCCACACCGAGGCGATCCGCATCGCGGCCGAGCAGGCCGCCCTGCGCGCCAACGTCTCGCAGATGTTCATCAACCTCGCCCGCCGCTCCCAGAACCTCGTCGACCGGCTCATCGGCCACCTCGACCACCTGGAGCGCGGCGAGGAGAACCCGGACCGCCTGGCCGAGCTGTTCCAGCTCGACCACCTCGCGACCCGCATGCGCCGCAACGACGAGAACCTCCTGGTGCTCGCCGGCGCGGACTCCACCCGCCAGGAGCGCTACCCCGCCCCGATCGGCGACATCCTGCAGGCCGCGCAGTCCGAGGTCGAGCAGTACACCCGCATCGAGTTCGGCAACCTCGAGGCCGAGCGGGAGATCCGCCCGGCCGCGGTCAACGACCTCGTGCACCTCATCGCCGAGCTCATGGACAACGCGACCGCGTTCTCCCCGCCGGAGTCCCCGGTGCTCGTCGAGGCCGAGCAGATGCGCACCGCCGACTCCCCGCAGGGCGCGATCCGCGTGCGCATCAACGACATCGGCATCGGCATGCCCCCCGGGCAGATCGAGGACATCAACCGCCAGCTCTCCGAATCGGCCGACGCCATCGACCTCGCGTCCTCGCGCATGATGGGCCTGGTCGTGGTCGCCCGCCTCGCCAAGCGGCACGACGTCCGCGTCGAACTCCGCCCCGGCGAGCAGCGCGGCACCGTCGCCGAAGTGATCATGGGCGACTCGGTCCTCACCGACCCGAAGCTCCCCGAACGCGGACTCCGCTCCGGCGTCCCGCTCGACGGCACCGACTTCGACACCGCCGCCCTCAACACCGGCGACACGTTCTCGCTCGACCGCGACCACTCCCCGCGCGGCGCCCTCGGCATGAACTCCGGCGCCCTGCCGCAGGTCCCCGAGAGCCCCGCCGGCCTGTTCGACACGGTCGCCCAGCCCGGCCCGCAGTCGCCGCCTCCCGCACAGCCGCAGCCGATGTGGCAGCCGAGCGCCCCGCAGCAGCCGTCCCGGCCGCCCGTCGCGCCCCCGCAGCCCGAGCCGCTGACCGGCGAACACCAGCTGCACCGCGGCCAGAGCCAGCCCTCGCACTTCCAGCCTGTCGTCGACGAAGAGCCGGGCTTCATGTTCCGCCCCGGCGGCCTCGCCGAGGAGCGCCGTCCCAACGGCAAGGTCATGGAAGTGACCGGCGAGATCGTCTCCTCCGAGCACGTCGCGCTGCCGAAGATCCAGCTCGAGGCGTTCACGCCCGAACCGGAGCCCGTCCCGCCCTCGTGGCCCGACGCGGCCGCCGCCCCCGCCGGCACCGAGGCCCCCCGCGCGGCCAAGAAGGACCGCGTGTCCGCACTGGACGCCACGACCGAGCTGCCGATCTTCCGCGAAGTCGAGTCGGCCTGGTTCAAGGCGGTCACCCCCGCCCCCAAGAAGGTCGAGGACGACGCGCCGACGCTCGGCGCCGCCGAGGAGCGCCCCGAATCCGCCTTCCGGACCGCCGACGAGGCCCCCGCAGAGGTGGCGGAGGCAACCTCGCCGCGCTACGCTGACCAGTCAGAAGCGGTCGATCCCCCCGCCCCGGCTTGGGAGGCGGCACCGCCCGCCCCTCCGCAGCCCACGGAAGGCTCGACGCCCATGCAGAGCAAGCCCGCCGACGAGCACTCGTCCGCACCGGGCCTGGAACGACGCCGCCTCACCTCCCCCGAAGCCGAGTCGGGCTCCTACGCCTGGCGCACGGCCGCCGACGACGGCTGGTCTCGGGTGGACAACGCCTTCGCCGAGACCGTCTCCGCTGAGACGACCTCGGTGGGACTTCCCAAGCGCCGCCCCATGGAACGCCTGGTTCCCGGGGCCGTGGAGGAATCACAGGAGACCGTCAGCGCGCAGAAGCGCAACCCCGAGGGCATTCGGGGCCTGCTGTCGGCCTATCACCGTGGGGTGCAGCGAGGACGTGGCAATGACGGTAACTGAGTCGCTGAACCGCAACACGGAAGACGCTACTAAGGAGCGCAAACGATGAGCACTGGTGGAACCTCGGTCCAGGACCTGGGCTGGCTGCTGGCCGGCTTCGCCGAACGCGTGCCGGGCGTGGCCCACGCCGTCGCGGTCAGCGCCGACGGTCTGCTGCTGGCCTCCTCGCGGGACCTGCCGCGGGACCGCGCCGACCAGCTGTCGGCCGTCACCTCGGGACTGGTGAGCCTCACCCAGGGCGCCTCCCGATGCTTCGAAGGCGGCGCCGTCCTGCAGACGGTCGTCGAGATGGACCGCGGCTTCCTGTTCCTGATGTCCATCAGCGACGGCTCCTCGTTCGCGGTGCTGGCCTCGAAGAACTGCGACGTCGGCCAGGTCGGCTACGAGATGGCCCTGCTGGTCGACCGCGTCGGGCAGGCCCTGACGCCTTCGGCCCGCAGCTGAACCGCTTCCCTGAGCGGGCGCGATTGGCGAATGCACGTGCGGCACGGTAGGCTCCATCCGAGCGGACAGCAGCACGCGTGGGACGAACAACAATCGAACCCCTCCGTCGCATCCCCAGGCGACGGGCCGGTGCCTCCCCTGGCACGCGGTACACGGATAACTGACATGACTGCGGCACAAGGATTGTGGGATCTGTGCGCTGTGGTTGGAGGTAAGTAATGGTCCTCGGTGGTGATGAGCCGACCGGCTCACTCGTCAGACCGTACGCGGTCACTCGCGGCCGTACGCGGCCCCAATTGGAGATCGCCCTGGAAGCGCTGGTGGAGACCACCGCGCGCGGCCGGTCCGGGCAGTTCCTCGGCGGCCGGGAGCAGAAGGTGATCGTCAATCTCTGCGGCGGACGCCTGCAGTCCCTCGCCGAGATCGCCGCGCGCATGGAGGTGCCCCTGGGCGTCGCGCGCGTGCTGGTCGCCGACATGGCGGCCGATGGATTGCTGGCAGTGCACGAACCCACCGGCTTCGACGCGGACGGCGGCGACGGATCGGTCGGAACCGAACTCCTTGAGCGTGTCCTCAGTGGACTCAGGAGGCTATAGAACCTAATGAACTCACCCGCAGACACCTCTCGTGTGACCTCTGCCAAGATCGTCATCGCCGGCGGCTTCGGCGTCGGCAAGACGACCCTGGTCGGATCGGTCTCCGAGATCACTCCGTTGACGACCGAGGCCATCATGACCTCAGCCTCGGAGGGCGTCGACGACAACAACCTGGTGCCCGACAAGGCGACCACCACGGTGGCGATGGACTTCGGCCGTATCACCATCGACCAGGACCTCATCCTGTACCTGTTCGGCACCCCCGGCCAGACCCGCTTCTGGTTCATGTGGGACGAGCTCGTGCGCGGCGCGATCGGCGCCATCGTCCTGGTCGACACCCGCCGCCTCGCCGACTGCTTCTCGGTCATCGACTTCTTCGAGCACCGGAAGCTGCCTTACCTGGTGGCCGTGAACTGCTTCGACGGCAAGCAGCTCCACGACCTCAACGACATCCGCGACGCCCTGCAGATCTCGCACGACGTCCCCGTGATGTACACGGACGCCCGGAACCGGGAGTCCACCAAGCAGGTGCTCATCAAGCTCGTCGAATACGTGCTCTCGATGCGGCGCACCCGCACCGTCGGCGTCCACTAGTTGCCCACAAACGGACGCACGGCGATCGTCTAGGCTGACCCATCCACCTGGACCATGCTTCGAAGAGGCCCAAGGCTCACCCGCCTTGGGCCTCTTCTTTTGTCGTGATCGAGCGTCGGTTGACCGGTGAAGTGCTGACAGCAACTGCGGCGAAGCCCGCCAGCGCGCCGAGGGCTTCCAGGTCCGCGACTCCAAGCTCGGCCACGACTCGCCGGTCTTCGCGCTGCAGTCGGCCGACTTCGTGGGCCTGCTCCAAGCGGCGGCCCGCGCCTAACGCACACCCCCATTCGAACTGCCAAGGTCGGGAACGCATCTGCGCACCCGGCCTTTCCCTGCCTCTCAATGGAGCTCGCATGACACCGGTCGGCTACGGTGCCGCCGGGGCTGGTTCATGTGAAGGGCAGGGCTGCGTCGATGACGCTGTCGGCGCGGGTTTTCGGTTGTTCGCGTTCGATGTAGGCGTCTTCTCTGGGGAGCCAGAGGTTCGCCCAGACCTCGGCCTGGTGCGGTTCGCGGCCGATGCCGCGCTCGAAGGCCAGTTCGGGGGTGGCATCGACCCAGATGGTGTAGTCCCAATTGAGCGGCAGGCCGATCGAGTAGCAGCGCTCGATGACGATCCCGGCGTCCACGACCAGTTCATGAGTCTGCAGGTGCGGCTCGGATTCCCAGCTGTAGGGGCGATATGCCAGGCGTCGCTGTCCCTTGCCCAGGGGTTCGACGACGTCGTGATGGAAGCGATCCTCGTTGAACCAGCCGAATTCGCTGTCTTGGCTCGGCTCCCAGTAGTCGTCACCGTGAATGATGGTGAAGCCCGGGAGGAAGTGCGCGAGCTTGTCGGTCAAGGTCGACTTGCCTGACCCGCCGCGTCCGTCGACGGCCACCATCAGGAACTCGCCGTTCTTGGGTGACCTCGCGGTGATCCGCTCGCTCAATTCCTCGATCATCGATGCGATTCTACGGAGCGGGCGACTTGTCACCCAGAGGGATCTGCGAAGGCGGCTGTAGCACCGGCCTCCTCTGAACGCTCGACTCAAAGCAGGCAGCGACAAGAGGCAGGAGGCAACCCCGGCCCGGTCTTCGGCGACCCGGCACGATTCGGTCCTGGTTCGATCGGGCAGCGACAGGAGGGTGTGAGGCGGGGCTGGTTTCCGGCCCCGGGCATGCCGAGGGGCCCGAACCCATGCGGGATCGGGCTTGCGCTGCATGGTCTTGCTGTGCGGCGCTTTCCCCCAGCGGTCGCCCACTGGGGCAGCCTAAGACCGGCACTGGCGTGG
>NZ_JAGFNP010000018.1 GCF_017592475.1 Glycomyces niveus
GAGGTCCGGCCGGAGAGGAATGGGACCTCTTTGTCGCTGCCCGATTGAACCCCTATCGATTCGGGCCGGGCGGCCGAAGTGCGGGCAAGCGATATGGGGCCTCTTTGTCGCTGCCGCTTGAACCTCGATCAAGGCGACGCAGAACACGCCACATGCGCGATCACGGCCCCAGCTCGGCCGCGGGCGGCGAACCGTTCCGCAGCCGTCCCACCCCTACTCCGGCCGCACGAACGCCGGGTACTTGCCCGGGTTGAGGCGGTAGGCGGCCAGCGCGTTCGCGTGACCGTGGCCGAGCCCGTGCTCCGCTTTGAGCCAGTTCACGACCTCCATCTGCTTGGTGAGGCCGCTCGCGTCGATGAGGGCGAACCACTCCTCGACCGGGCGACCGCTGCGCTCTTCGATGGACAGGAAGTAGGAGGCAGGACCCTGGTTCGGGTTCTTCGCGTTCATGGTGTGCTCCTTGTGGTCGAAGTGTCGTACCGGTGTAGACGAGGCTCGCGGCGCGGATTCATCGGGGGCGCGTGCCGGAGGGCGGGCCGCTCTCGCGACCCGCCCTCCGGGGTGTGTTTCCTGGTGGTGGCTTTGCGGCGCTCAGCGCTTGTTGAACTTCTTCTTCGAGACCACGTAACCCAGCAGGGCGAACGCGAGCGACCAGGCGATCGTCAGGATCAGGTCCGTGCCGCCGACCGCGTTGCCGAACAGGAGCGCCCGGACGACCTCGATGAAGGGGGTGAAGGGCTGGTAGTCGGCGAAGTACTGGATCACGGTCGGCATCGACTCGGTGGGGACGAACGCGGAGCCGAAGAACGGCAGGAGCATCAGCGGCATGGGCGTGTTGGACGCTTCTTCGACGGTCTTGGCGGCCATGCCGAGTCCGACGGTGAGCCAGGTCAGGCCGAAGGAGATCAGGACCAGGACGCCGGCGAGGCCGAGCCAGCCGAGCGGGTCCGCGTCGGGGCGGAAGCCGATCGCGATCGCCACGCCGAGCGTGACGGCGATGCACAGGAAGGACTGGACCACCGAGGCGATCACATGTCCGGTGAGGACGGAGACCCGGGCGATCGACATGGTGCGGAACCGGTCGATGATGCCCTCGGTCATGTCCATGGCGACGCTGATCGCGGTGCCCTGGACGGCGGCGACGATCGCCATGAGCATCATGCCGGGCGTCAGGTAGGTCAGGTAGGCCTCGCGGCCGCCGGTCGGGCCGCCGAGGCCGTCGCCGATCGTGCCGCCGAAGACGTAGACGAACAGGAGCAGGAAGACCACCGGCATGCCGACGAGCATGACCGTCAGCGACGGGTAGCGGAGCATGTGCTTGAACTGGCGGCGGAGCATGGTGGAGGTGTCGGAGAGGGAGTAGGCGAGCGTGCTCATCGGAATCTGCTTTCTGGGCTTGGCGGTCGGTGGGGGCGGGTTACGCGGCGGCGGCCGCGGTTTCGATGTTCGTGGTGTGGCCGGTCAGGGTCAGGAAGACGTCGTCGAGGTCGGGCGTGTGCACGGTGAGTTCGTCGACCTCGATGCCCTCGCGGTCGATGGCGTCGAGGATGCGGCGCAGCGAGTGAATCGAGCCGTCCGAGGCGACCTGGACGCCGAGCGGGTCGGTGTCGGAGACGACGGCGGCGAGGGACTGCACGGCCCGCTCGACCTGGTCGGGGCGGTGGAGGCGGAGCTTGACGTGGCCGCCGGGGACGAGCCGCTTGAGCTCTTCGGGCGTGCCCTCGGCGACGATCGTGCCGCCGTTGAGGACCGCGATCTTGTCGGCCAGCTCGTCGGCCTCCTCCAGGTACTGCGTGGTGAGGAAGATCGTGGTGCCGCTCTTGACGAGTTCGCGGACGATCGACCACACGACGCGGCGCCCGCTCGGGTCCAGGCCCGTGGTCGGCTCGTCGAGGAAGATCACCTTCGGGTCGCCCATGAGGCACATGGCGATGTCGAGACGGCGCTTCATGCCGCCCGAGTAGGTCGCGGGCGTGCGCTTGGCGGCGTCCACCAGGTCGAACCGCTCCAGCAGGTCTTCGGTGCGGCGCTTGGTCTCCCGCTTGCCCAGGTGGTGCAGGCGGCCCATGAGGTGCAGGTTCTCGCGGCCGGTCAGCAGGCCGTCGACGGCCGCGAACTGCCCGGTGACGCCGATGCTCCTGCGCACCGCGTCGGCGTCGCCGGCCACGTGGTTGCCGTGGACGAACGCGTCGCCGCCGCTGGCGGGGATGAGCGTGGTCAGGATGTTCACCGTGGTGGTCTTGCCGGCGCCGTTGGGGCCGAGCAGGGAGAAGATGGTGCCTTCGGGGACGGAGATGTCGACGCCGCCGAGGACGGGCTTCTCGCCGTAGGACTTGGTGAGGTTCCGGGCTTCGATCGCTGCGGGCTTGCTGGTCATGATTCCTTCTTTCGGGGGTCTTCGCGTCGTTCCGGTTCGGTTCCCCTCGCCGGGCATGTGAGTACTGTGGCCGGGTCCGCTGACACGGCGCTGACATCGACCTGACGTGGCGTCAGCGGGCGTGAAAGCTGTTGCGGCGGCGGGTAGAGCGTGAGCACCATTCCGAGCTCGAACACGGTTCCACCTCGATGTCAAGGGTCAGTGACAGTGCAATGTGGACTGTCAGAGGACAGGGCTCCGCCCCGAGTCGTCGCGGTTGCGGAGGGTGCGGTCTACCGCCGGGACGCGCCCGGTGGCGGCGCAGTGAGATCGGGGCCTAGATGTCCAGGTCCTGCACCGGCGGGGCCTCCGCCGTGGCGGCGACCATCTGGTACAGCTCGGCCGGGATCTTGGACTTCAGCTCTTCGAGCGTCTCGACGACCTCGAGCGAGGCGTCGCCGAAGTTCATGGCGTAGCTCTGCTCGCCGAAGCCGAGGAGCTTGCGCCAGCCGGTCTCGTTGGTCTCATGGACGAAGTCGGGCGTCTTCTCGATGTGGATGACGAACTTGCCCGAACGCGACCGGTAGACCCGGTAGATCTCGGCCTTCTTCTCGTTCGAGCGGACCCACTCGCCGATCTTGACGCCGGTGAACCGCTGGCGCTGGCGCTTGCGGCCGGAGCCCGGGCCGACCGGGACGGTGATCTCCTCGTAGCCCTCGAGGCGGCCCTCCTCGGCGTCGACGTAGCGCTTGAGCGCCGTAGAGATCGCTTTGGAGAGGTTGCCTCCCGCCAGTTCCTGCGCTCGCGTGTAGAGGGGCAGGTCCTTGTCGGCGACGTAGATCGTCTTGTTGGGCATGACGGCATCTTAACCTCCTTCTAGGGGTCGTCCTTGGTATACGTAGAGACTATACGTATACGTAGAAGTTGTGCAAGCCCGCTCCCCGGATTTCTTCACCGGCAACGCCGAAAGGCGGCCCCGCGTTGATCCGCGGAACCGCCTTTCAAGGCTTTGAGCTGGTCTTATGCGCCCTTCTGGGCCGCCAACTGCGTCAGCTGGGCCTTGACCGTCTCGACCACGTCCGTCGACGCGGTGGGCACCGAGAAGCGGATCGTCGAGTTCAGGTCCGGCGCCAGCAGCTCCGCCGAGTTGTCCGCCGCGAACACCACATCGGTGTCGGCCTCGCCGACCACGAACACGACCTCGAGCTCCTTGACGCGGCCGTGGAACTCGCCCTCGGTCGCCCAGAACTCAACCTCCTGGTAGAACGGCACCGTCGCGCCCTGGATCGTGCCCAGCTCCAGGTCGGTCTCCTGGAACGCGAAGCCCAAGGCCTCCAGCGCTTCCCAGACCGCCTTGTGCACCGGCAGCGCCTCCACCGTCAGCCAGTCCAGGTCGCCCTTGTCCAGGGCCTGGTCCAGCGACAGGTGCGTCGAGACGCCGAGCTTCATGCCGCCCACCAGCGGGCGCTGCTCCACGTTGTTGAACGGCGTCTCCCAAGGCACCTGCACCTCGAACGGGATCGGGTGGGCCGTGCCCTTCGCCAGGTCGAACTTGCCCGAGATCTCGGTCTTGAAGTAGTCGTGCACGACGCCGGCCGCGTCCTCGCCCTTGGAGTCGTCCTCGACCAGGGCCGTGAACTCGATCTCGACGCTCTCCACCGCGGCGTCCACTTCGGCGCCGGAGATCCGCACCTCGCCCTTGAGGACACCGCCGGGGACCACGTGCTTCTCGTGCAGGAGCGTGTCGACTTGGATGCCACTACCGAGAATGGCCTTGAGCTTGCTGAACACCATTGGGGCGGTTCCTTTCGGGGAGGATCGCAGGTCTAACTGAGGCACCGGGGGTGGAACGCGGACAGGGGCAACCGCATCGTATCCCGAAAGCGCTGCGACTACGCGCCCCCGTGCTGCTGGACCACCGGAATCGCCGGATCGCCCGGCGAGAGTTTGAGCCCCTCCCAAGGGATCGAGATGAGCCGCTGGCGGAGCAGCTCTCGCGACTCCTCCAGCGACGGCTGCTCCACGAGCGCTCCGCCGCGGAACAGCGGCGTCTGCAGCCGCTTGTCGCCCGGCAGCGACTCCGGCTCCCCCTGGGAGACCACCACTTCCTCCGTCGCCGTGCCCGTCGGCTTGTGCCGGCGCACCGCCACCTTCCGGCCCCCGTTGGTGCCCTTGTGCTCCGATCGCTTCGCGACCGGCCGGCCCTCCACTTCGACCAGCTTGTAGACCAGCTGCGCCGTCGGCGCGCCCGAACCCACCACGACCGCGGTGCCCGCCCCGTAGATGTCCACAGGGGCCGCCGCCAGCGCCGCGATCGAGAACTCGTCGAGGTCGCCCGAGACCACGATCTTCGTGTCGTGCGCGCCCAGCTCGTCGAGCAGTTCCCTCGCGCCCGTGGCCATCACGTCGAGGTCGCCCGAGTCGATGCGGATCGCGCGCAGGCGCGGACCCGCCACCTCGATCGCGTTGCGGATGCCCTGCGTGATGTCGTACGTGTCCACCAGCAGCGTCGTGTCGGTGCCGAACGCGTCGACCTGCGCCTGGAACGCCTCCACCTCGGACTTGTGCAGCAGCGTGAACGCGTGCGCGCTCGTGCCCGAGGTCGGCACCCCGTACCGGCGGCCCGCCTCCAGGTTCGAGGTCGCCACGAACCCGGCCAGGTACGCCGCGCGCGACGCCGCGATCGCCGCCGCCTCGTGCGTGCGGCGCGACCCCATCTCCAGGATCGGGCGGCCGCGCGCGGCTGTCACCATGCGGGCCGCGGCGCTGGCGATCGCGCTGTCGTGGTTGAGGATCGAGAGCGTCAGGGTCTCCAGGAGCACGCACTCGGCGAACGTCCCGGTGACGGTGACGATGGGGGAGCCGGGGAAGTACAGCTCGCCTTCGGCGTACACGTCGATGTCGCCCTTGAAGCGGTAGTCGGCGAGCCACTCGGCGGTGGACTGCTTGACGACGCCCCGCGAAGTGAGGTCCTCGAGGTCGGCGTCCTCGAAGCGGAAGCGCTCGATGGCCTCGGAGAGGCGGCCGATGCCGGCGACGACGCCGTAGCGGCGGCCGGTGGGCAGGCGGCGCCCGAAGACCTCGAAGACGCAACGATGCTCCGCGGTGCCGTCGCGGAGGGCCGCTTCGAGCATCGTGTACTCGTAGTGGTCGGTGTACAGGGGCGTGCGCGGCAGCGTGACGGACATACCGGTGAGCGTAATGCACCTGCAAGGCGCCCGCGCCCCGTGCGCGAGCGGTGTTCACGCCCGTCCGTTCATTCCCTCCCGGCGCAGGTGGAGCGGTGTGTCTCACGCTCTGAGCGAGGGGTTCTGGCCTCCTCGCGCCGCGTGTACGCTTGCTTGCGTGTTGCGGATCGCGCATGAACTGGTCGAGGCGATGGTCGCGCACGCCCGGGCTGACCACCCCGACGAGGCGTGCGGCCTCATCGCGGGCCCCGAGGGCACGGGAGAGCCGAAGAGGCACATCCCGATGATCAACGCTGCCCGCTCCACCACCTTCTACGAGTTCGACTCGGAGGAGTGGAAGCAGGTCTACGACCAGATGTGGGACAACGACGAGGAAGTCGTCGTGACCTACCACTCGCACACCCACACCGAGGCCTACCCGTCGCGCTCCGACGCGGGCATCGCCTCGCAGATGGGGCTGCCGGACGCGCACTACGTGCTGGTGACGACGAAGGACCCCGACATCGCCGAGGTCCGCTCGTTCCGCATCGCCGACGAGGTGATCACCGAGGAGCCCATCGAGGTCACCGGCGCGCCGGAGGCGGTGCAGAGCTACAAGTTCGCGCACACCCCCGACTCGACGGTCTACGACTGTCACTGAGCTCCCGCCCCCCGGGCGGCACCGGTCCTGCAGCGTACGGCTGCGCACCAGACGAGAGCGTCCTCGCGGCTGCTCACAGAACAAAGGAAATCCGCATGTCCATCGAAGTCCGCATTCCCACGATCCTCCGCACCCACACCGGCGGCCAGAAGCTCGTCACCGGCGAAGGCGACACCCTCGCGAAGCTCTTCGACAGCCTCGACGCCCAGCACACCGGCCTCAAGGGCCGCGTCGTGACCGACGAGGGCGCGCTGCACCGCTTCGTGAACGTCTACATCAACGACGAGGACGTGCGGTTCATCGGCGGCCTCGAAGCCCCGCTCGCCGACGGCGACCAGGTGACCATCCTCCCCGCCGTCGCGGGCGGCATGTAGTTCGCAGAAGGGACTGGCCGTGGCACGTTTCACGGACATCACCGCGACGCTCGGCGACACGCCGCTCGTCGGCCTCCCGCGGCTCTCGCCCTCGCCCGACATCCGGCTGTGGGCGAAACTCGAGGGCGCGAACCCGACCGGCTCGGTCAAGGACCGCGTGGCCGCCAAGATGATCGAGGCGGCCGAGGACGACGGGCTCCTCAAGCCCGGCGCGACGATCCTCGAGCCGACCTCGGGCAACACCGGCATCGCCGTGGCGATGCTGGCGCGGCGCAAGGGTTACAGGCTCATCGCCGTCATGCCCGAGAACACCTCGCTGGAGCGGCGGCAGCTGCTGACCGCGTTCGGCGCGGAGATCGTGTTCTCCCCGGCCGCGGGCGGCTCGAACGCGGCCGTCGCCAAGGCCCGGGCCATGGCGGCCGAGCGTCCCGACCTGGTGATGCTCAACCAGTACGCGAACCCGGCGAACGCGGCCGCGCACTACGAGGGCACCGGCCCCGAGCTGCTGCGCGACCTGCCCGAGATCACGCACTTCGTGGCGGGTCTCGGCACGACCGCGACGCTCATGGGCGTCGGGCGCTACCTGCGCGAGCGGGCGCCGAGCGTGCAGATCGTGGCGGCCGAGCCGCGGTACGGCGAGCTGGTGTACGGGCTGCGGAACCTCGACGAGGGGTTCGTGCCGGAGCTGTACGACGAGAAGGTGCTCGACCGGCGCCTGTCGGTGGGCACCGAGGACGCCCTGCGGCGCACCCGCGAGATCCTGAGCGAGGAAGGCCTGTTCGTAGGGCTCTCCACGGGCGCGGTCCTGCACGCGGGCCTCGCGCTGGCGCGCGAGGCCGCGAAGGCGGGCCGCCCGGCGGACATCGCGATGCTCGTCGCCGACGGCGGCTGGAAGTACCTCTCGACCGGGGCCTACTCGGACGGCCTGGACGACGCGGCGAACGCGCTCGACGGCCAGGTCTGGGCATAGCGGAACGACAACGGCGAACGGCCGGGAAGCGCGTAGCGCGGCCCGGCCGTTTCCGTTTGCGCAGGCCGGTCCCCGGGGGCGGGTGTGTCGGCCGCGGAGGCCCCCGGTTACCAGGGTCGCGCGAGGGTCCGACATTCGCGCCGCAGCCGCCACCCGGGCTCGGGTGTGTCGACTCCGTCGCCCTTCGTTCAAGGGTGCGTCGGGGGTCCGACAGTCTTCTTTGCCGTGTTTCCGGTTTCGGCGATTTGGGCCGCACTGTCGCGGTGCGATCCTGAGGCGTCCTCAGTGGCTTGCTAGCCTGGCCGCATGAGTTCCGCCGGCAAGCTCAAACTGCCTTCCGTGTCGATCCGCAAGTCGAAGGACCTGCCGCGGCAAAGCACGGCGCCGCAGGCCGCGGCTGGGGACAACGCCTGGGCGAGCACCCCGGTGCCGCCGTCGGCGCGGACGACCGCGCTCGGCAGCATCCAGGGCGGCATCGCCTCCGCGAAGGACTTCGGCCCGGTGCAGCCCGAGAAGCCCGCAGTGCGCCTGCGCCGCCTCGCAGGCGTGGCCGTCTGGGCGCTCGTGCTCGTGCTCGCAGGCGTCGCGACCGCGATCGTCGGCCTCTTCCGCGTCTTCGGCGACAGCCCCGCCTGGTTCACCCCGGCGTTCATCTCCTGCGGCGTCATCGGGATGCTCCTGGCCATGATGGCCTTCGCGTCCCTGCGCTTCCGCGGCGTGCCCTGGATGTTCATGGCCGCCTCCACGATCACGCTGCTCGCCGCGTTCGTCATGCTCCGAGTCGCCGCCTAGGGCCGCAACGGAACCGGGTCCGCCCGAGCCGGCTGGCCCGTCAGGCGGGCAGACCTCCCGCCCAGGGTGGGTAAGGAGGGCGTCCCGGCCGCTCCCAGCCTCGCCCCCAGAGCCGACGAAAACGCAGCGCAAACGACAGAAATGTGGCGATCGCCACCCTGTCATTTTGGCGACATTCCAGTGACGAGCAGGGGTGTTCCAGGCCCGTTTGGACGTACGCTCGGAGCCCATGAACGACGCGCCCATCGGGATCTTCGACTCCGGTGTCGGAGGCCTGACCGTCGCCCGATCGATCAGCGAACTGCTGCCCGCCGAGCGACTCGTCTACGTCGGCGACACCGCCCACGTCCCTTACGGCCCGCGGCCCATCGCCGAGGTCCGCAAGTTCTCGCTCGACGTCTGCGACCACTTGGTCGAACAGGAGGTCAAAGCGCTCGTGATCGCCTGCAACTCAGCCGCGGCGGCCTCGCTGGCCGACATCCGCGAACGCTACGACATCCCGGTCGTCGAGGTCATCCGGCCCGCCGTCCGCCGCGCCGTCGCCACCACGCGCAACGGCCGCATCGGCGTGATCGGGACATCCGCGACGATCTCCTCAGGCGCGTACCTGGACGCCTTCAACGCCGTCCCGGACGTCAAGGCGACCGGGGTCGCATGCCCGGCGTTCGTGGATTTCGTGGAACGCGGTGTGACAACCGGCCGACAGCTCCTGGGCCTCGCCCAGGGGTACCTTGAGCCGCTACAGCAGTCCGACGTCGACACGGTCGTGTTGGGCTGCACCCACTATCCGCTGCTGTCGGGACTCATAGGACTGGTGATGGGAGAGGACGTGACACTGGTGAACTCCGCGAGCGAGAGCGCGCGCGAACTCTACCGCGTGCTCACCGACCACGACCTCTTGGCCACCCGCACCGACACCCCCGAGCACCGGTTCCTCGCGACCGGCGACCCGGAGGCCTTCACCAGGACCGCGCGCCGGTTCCTGGGCAACCTGTTCCCGAACGCGGCGGCGGCCGTACTGGACAAGGTGTGATCTGCCATGAAACTGACGGTTATCGGCTGCGCCGGCTCGTTCCCGGCCCCCGACACCCCCTGCTCGGCCTACCTGGTCGAAGCGGGCGGATACCGGCTGCTCATCGACTTCGGCACCGGCTCGCTCGGTGAACTGCAGAAGCACCTCGACCCGCACCTGATCGACGCGGTCATCGTCACCCACCTGCACGCCGACCACTTCTTCGACGCCTGCGCGTACGCGGTCATGCGCCGCTACGCCGCCGACGCGCCGAAGCACCCGCTGCCGCTCTACGGCCCCACCGGCGTCGCCGAGCGCATCGTGGCCGCGTACGGCGGGCAGGGCGAGCTGTGCAGCCCGTCCATGACCGACGTCTACGACTTCCGCGAGCTCCAGTCGGGCACGTTCGACCTCGGCCCGCTCACCGTCGCCGTCGACCGCGTCGCGCACCCGGTCGAGACGTACGGGCTCCGCGTCGAGCACGCCGGCTCCTCCCTCACGTACACCTCCGACTCCGGGCCGTGCCAGGCGCTCGAAGCGCTGGCCACCCATTGCGACGTGCTCCTCGCCGAAGCGTCCTACCTGGAGGGCCGCGACAACCCGAAGGACGTGCACCTCACCGGCAAGGAAGCGGGGGAGTACGCCACGAAGTCCGGGGCCGCCCGCCTGCTCCTGACCCACCTCGTCGAGCCCTGGAACTCCAAGGACCAGACCCTCGCCGAGGCCCGCGCCGCCTACACCGGACCCGTCGAGGTCGTGCGCCCCGGCCAGGTCTACGAGTTCTGAGACGCCGGCGCCGAGTCCCCTGCGACCCCCGCCGAGTCGCATTTGGCACGTTCCCGGGATACGGCCGTTGCACCGCGGCCGTAGCGTCGAAGGATGTCGAGCGATGCCACCTCTCAGCCCTACCCCGGGGACCCTAACCAGCCGCCCCCGGGCGCTTACGGGCCCCCGCCGGGCGCGTACCAGCCCCCGCAGCCGCAGCCCTATGTGGAGCCCGGCGCTCCCCAGCAGCCGCCCGGCGCCTACGTGCCGCCGGGCGCGTACACGCCGGTCCCCGTGGCGCCCAGCGGCTCCGGACGCGGGCGCGGACCCAAGGTCGCCGTGGCCGCGATCCTCTCCGTCGTGCTCCTCGCCGCCGTCGGCGCGGTCGTCCTGTTCAAGTTCGTCCTCGACCGCGGCCCCGACCCGGCCGAGAGCTTCCCCGCGACCGCGAGCATGTACGTCGAGCTCAACCTCGACCCGTCCTTCGACCAGACCCCGAAACTCCTCGACCACCTCCAGAAGTTCGAGGACCTCGAGGAGTACGAGGACACCGACGCGCTCGTCGAGGCGTTCGTCGACGAGTCCGGCGTCGAGGGTGTCGACGCCGCCGAGGACATCAGCTCCTGGCTCGGACTCCGCCACGGCCTCGCCACCTGGGAGTACGACGACGAGACCTACGCCGTCCTGAGCCTCGCCAGCACCGACGCGAACGCCGCCGAAGAGGGCATGGCCCAGATCCGGGCCGCCTCCGGCGGCGACGAGTCGAGCTTCGACTACACCGTCGAGGACGACCACGTCCTCATCGTCATCGGCGAGACCGGCGCCGACAAGGCGCTCGCCGCCGCCGAATCCGAGGCCGCCGACCAGCCCCTCGCCGAATCCGACGACTACGCCGAGGCCCGCTCCTGGCTCGACGGCGACCAGATCCTCGTCCACTGGACCGACATGGACGCCGTCGGCGACCTCGCCGAGATGACCATCGGGTCCGAGAGCGACGCCGTCGAAGACCTCTACTCCGGGCACCTCATCTACGGCTTCTCCGCCTTCGACCAGGGCTTCGAAGTCACCTACCGGATGTTCGGCGACGCCGACCACCGCTGGACCGGCACCGACGGCCTCATCGACGGCATGGGCGAGCTGCCCGCCTCCGACTTCGCCCTCGCCGCCTACGTCCCCGAGAACGTCGACGAGATCGCCCAGGGCTGGCTCGGCTTCTTCGAGGAGTTCTACGGCGTCGACGCCACCGCCACCGACGTGGTGGTCGAAGCCCCGCTCACCGACGCGGAGTACGCCGAGTACACCGAGCTCGACGAGCAGTACTGGGCCGGGACCCTCGCCGCCGAGGACGAGGAGCGCTACTGGGAGCTCGACGGCCGCTACTGGGCCGCCGGCACCGAGGACGAGCCCTGGGTCGAGGAGACCTACGGCCCCGACTTCGGCGAGATCGAGACCGCCGTCGGCGACTTCACCGACCTTCTCGCGGGAGCGACCCTCAGCGGCGGCGGGAACTTCTCCGCCGAGGACGACGTCGACCCCGACTCGCTCCACTTCGCCGCGCACCTCGCCGAGGACCGCGCCCAGGAGCTCGAGGACCTCATCACCACCTGGAGCGAGGGCGAGCCCCTCCCCGAAGGGGTCGAAGTGGACGGTTCGGAGCTGAGCTACACCGGGTCCGCCGTCGCCGACGGCACCCTCGCCGAGGACGACCGGTTCCGCGACTTCGCCGGCCTCACCCCCGCGCAGTGCTCCGTCGGCGCCTGGGTCGACTTCACCCGCGCCGCCGAGGAGTACCCCGACGACTTCGCCGGCCTCGAACCGCTCTCGGCCTTCGCCTGGGCGCACGGCATCGAGGACGGCGACGGCACCGGCGTGATGCGCCTCTACCTGAAGGATTAACGCCCGCATGCCGCCGGGATCGGTCGCGCTAGGCTCGATGGCGTGACCGATCCCGCACTGCACCCTCTGGCGAAGCGCTGGCCGGCCGCGGAGCGGCTGCTGGCCGAGCCCGGTTCGGCGCGGACGCCGTTCCAGCGCGACCGCGCGCGCATCCTCCACTCGGCCGGGTTCCGGCGGCTCGCCGACAAGACCCAGGTCCACACCGCCGGCACCGACGACTTCCTGCGGACCCGGCTCACCCACTCCCTCGAGGTCGCCCAGATCTCCCGCGAGCTCGGCTCCGCGCTCGGCTGCGACCCCGACGTCGCCGACGTCGCCGGCCTCGCCCACGACCTCGGCCACCCGCCCTTCGGCCACAACGGCGAAGACGCCCTCCACGAGATCGCCGGCCCCTGCGGGGGATTCGAGGGCAACGCCCAGACCCTCCGCGTCGTCGCGCGCCTCGAAGCCAAGGCCGTCGACGTCACCGGCGCCTCGCTCGGCCTCAACCTCACCCGCGCCTCCCTCGACGCGATGTGCAAATACCCTTGGGCCGCAACCGAAGGCGTGCGCAAGTTCGGTTTCTACGAGGACGACCGCGCGGTCTTCGAATGGTTCCGCGGCGGCGCCCCCGAAGGCGCGAAGAGCCTCGAAGCCCAGGTCATGGACTGGTCCGACGACGTCGCGTACTCAGTGCACGACGTCGAGGACGGCGTCTACGGCGGCTACATCAACCTCGCCAAGCTCATGGACGACGAGGCCGAGCAGGCCGCCGTCTGCGAAGGCGCGGCGGGCCGCTACTCGGGCGAGTCCACCGCCGTCCTCGGCGAGGCCCTGCGCGACCTGCTGCGCGACCCGCTCCTCGAGCCGCTGCACGACTACGACGGCTCCTTCGGGGCGCAGGTCGCCCTCAAGCGTTTCACCTCGGACATGGTGGGCCGCTTCGTGAACGCCGCCGCCAAGGCCACCCGCGCCCAGTTCGGCGACGGCCAGCTGCGCCGCTACGACGCCGACCTCGTCGTGCCCGAGCAGGAGCGTGTGCAGTGCGCGCTCCTCAAAGGCATCGCCTGGCGGTACGTGATGGAGCCGCGCACCTCCGCGGACTGGTACACGAGGCAGCGCGAGATCCTGCGCGAACTCGTCGCGGTCCTGTGCGCCCGGGGTGCGGACGCCATGGACCCGATGTTCGCCGAGCTCTGGAACCGCGCCGCCGACGACGCCGCGCGGCTGCGCGTCGCCGTCGACCAGATCGCGTCCCTCACGGACGCCTCCGCCGTGTCCTGGCACCACCGCCTCACGACGGCTTAGCCGCGACTAGCGCTTGCGGAAGATCAGGTCGAAGATCTCGCGGTCGGCCTTCACACCGCGCCGCTCGAACTTCGTCACCGGCCGGTGGTCCGGGCGCGGCGCGAACCCCTCGGCGGTGTTCTCGAACGCCGCGTCGGCCGTCAGCACCTCGAGCATCTGCTCGGCGTAGTCCGCGATGTCGGTGGCGCAGTGCAGCACCCCGCCCTCGCGCAGCAGCCCGGCCATCGTCGCCACATGCCCGGCCTGGATGATCCGGCGCTTGTGGTGGCGCTTCTTCGGCCACGGGTCAGGGAAGTACACGCGGATCTCGTCCAGCGAGCCCGGCGCGATCCCGTTCCACAGCAGCGGCAGCGCGTCGCCCTGGTAGATCCGCAGGTTCGTGAGGCCGCGCGCCTCCGCGCGGTCCATGAGGTCGGCGATGCCCTGCGGGTACACCTCGACGGCGAGCAGGTCCCGCCCGCGGTCGGCGTCGCCCATCGCGGCCGCCGCCTCGCCGTTGCCCGAGCCGATCTCGAGGATCACCGGCGCGGTGCGGCCGAACAGCTTCGCGAAGTCGATCCGGCCGTCCTCGGGCCGCCAGTCCAGGCCATAGCGCGGCCACAGGCGCGCGAAGGCCTCGTCGTGGCGGGGCTTGTTGCGTCCTTGACGGAAGTTGAACGTCAGGATGTGGCGGTGCTGCGGTTCCTCAGGCATAACCGGGCAAGTTTAGCCGCATCCCCGGTGTGCTCTGCTTCATCGCCCGCGTGCGGCTAGCGCTCGAGCTTCGCCGGCGCCTCGTACGAGCGGCCCCGCACGCCCGCGGGCCCGTCCGGGCGGCGCGGGTCCGGGCGCGGCGGCGGCGGAGGCGCGTCCTCGCCGAGCGTCCCGTTCTCGAACAGGAACGACTCGCGCGGCTCGGGCTCGTCGTCGTCATCGTCGCCGTCCGGCTGCTCCGGCACGTACATCGGCGGACCCGCCTCGTCGTGCTCGGGCTCGGCCGCGATCATCGCCTTCGGCTTGCGGCGCGGACGGCGCAGCCGCTTCGCGCGGTCGCGCAGGAAGTACACGTACCCGGCGAGCGCCGCCGCCGAGAGGCCCGCGCCGATCCAGAAGCCGGGGCCGGCGATCGCGACGCCGGCCAGCTCGAGCACGGTCAGCGCAATGAGTACGTAGAGGATGCGGCGGTGGCGCCGCCGCCACCATTCGGCGCGCATCTGCCGGAGCCTGGCCTGCTCGTGCATCTCGGGGTCCTCGCCGGGGTACGACTCGTCGGTCCTCAACCGTACCGAGTCGCCGCGGCGCGTGCCGCGCCGCTCCCACCCGCCCGAGTTCGCTTGCGGGGGAACGTCTTGCCCGTCGAGGAGCGCATCGAGGGAGCCGTCCTGGTCAGACCCCTCGCCGAGGCCGAGTTCGGCCGTGTCGTGGGAGGCGGGGCGGGAGGGGCGGTGGCCCTCGCGGTCGAGGACGCGGGCGTCGGACGAGGCCCGGTCGGCGATCATCCGCTCGTCGGGGTCGTAGCGGCGCACCAGCGCCGGGGTCAGGGCCAGGAGGGCCGTGGCGGCGAGGAGTGCGAGCAGGACCGATGCGGGCATCGTTCACCTCCCTTGCGTCGAAGTCGGCCGGGAATGCGTCAGCAAACTGTACGCAATGGCCTGACGGTTTTCCGACAGTTGCCTGGAACCAGGGCGGGAAGTCCCAATACGATCACGCCTGGTCACAATCAGATCACAATTTATGGTTATGCTGGGTTTTTGCCCTAAACTCGCAGCAATGTCCAGTTCGCCGGGAGCTTGCCTGAACGGCTGAACGGGCGCAACTCGAGGCGTACTCGCTCGTTACGTCAAGGAAGGCCCGAACGCACCGCCGCGAGCAGACACCCGAGCCCCCCGATCGTACGAGTTCGGCGCAACCTGGAAGGAGCACCGGCGAACGATGCCCGAGACCGTCCCCGCCGGCGATCCCCGCCACCTCGGACCGCAGCCCGGCGACACCCCCGAGACCCGCTCCGACCCCGAACTCATCGCCGCCACCCGCGGCGGCGACACCACCGCGTACGCCGTCCTCTACGAACGCCACATCCACTCCGCGCGCCGCCTCTCCCGCATCCTCTCCCGCGACCCGGCCGGCGCCGACGACCTCGTCTCCGAGACCTTCGCGAAGCTCCTCCACACCTTCCGCGAAGGCGGCGGCCCCGACCTCGCATTCCGGCCGTACATGCTCCAGACCCTCCGCAACACCTTCTACGACCGGGTCCGGCGCGACAAGAAGGTCGAGTTCACCGACGACCTCACCGCGCACGACTCCGGCGAGATCTACGTCGACCCCGCCGTCGAGGGCCAGGAGCGCCGGTACGCCGCGCTCGCCTTCGGCAAGCTCCCCGAGCGCTGGCGGATGGTCCTGTGGCACACCGAGGTCGAGGAGGACTCCCCGGCCAGGATCGCCACCATGCTCGGCATGACCCCGAACGGCGTCTCCGCGCTCGCGTACCGGGCGCGCGAGAAGCTGCGCCAGAACTACCTGAGCGAGCACGCGGCCGACGCGCCGCGCGAGGAGTGCCGCTGGACGGTCGACCGCATCGGCGCGCGCGTGCGCGGCAGGCTCGGCGAGCGCGAAGCAGCCAAAGTGGATGACCACCTCGACTCCTGCGTCACCTGCAACCTGCTGTTCGCCGAGCTCACCGAGTTGAACTCGGGGCTGCGCGGCGTGATCGCCGTGATCTTCCTGGGCGGCGCGGCCTCGCCGTACCTGGCGGCGGGCGCGGTATCGGCCGCCGGGATCGCCTTCGGCGGCGCGCTCGCGTTCCTGTTCACGCCCGTCAAGGCGGTCGCGAACTGGGTGCGCCGGATCGTGCAGCAGCTCGGCCCCAAGGGCACCGTCGCGACCGGCACGGCCGTGACGGTGGCCGCCGCGGTCGCGGTCTTCGCCCTCACCGGGGGCGAGGAGGAGCCGCAGCCGCAGGCCGCGCCCGAGGACACGGTGGTCGCGCCCGCCGCGCCGGATGAGGAGCCGGACGAGCCGGGCCCGCAGCCGCCGGACCCGGAGCCCGAACCCGAGCCGGAGGACCCGGCGGCGCCGGGGCCGGAGCCCGAGGACGAACCCGAAGCGCCCGCGGCCGAGCCTGCCTCGTACGGCATCGAGCACGGGCTCGGCTCGAGCGGACTCGTGGCCGGCGGCGAAGCGGTGCTGCCGATCCGGCTCGAGGGGCCGGACGGTGCGGGCGGCGGCTACGCGCCGGTGAGGGAGCGGGTGTTCGTCGAGGAGTCCGGTCGGCACGGGTACGCGGTCCCGGTCGCGCGGCACGCAGGCGGTCGGTTCGGCTGGGGGCAGGCCGCCTCGGAGCGCGTCACGCTGGACATCACGCTCCCGCAGGGGATCTCGCTCGCGTCGGCGACCGCCGAGCCGGGCTGGACCTGCGCCGAGGACGGCGCGGTCGTCCACTGCACGGTCGCGGCGATGCCCGATCCGGCGGAAGCCCGTGTGCGCATCATGATCGGCGACGAGGTGAGCGGCTACCAGACGTTCGAGGTCGCGGTCGAGGGTCCCGGGATCAGCGGGACGACGGCGCTGCAGGTGCCGATCGCGCCGGCCGGGAGCGAGGTCGGGTTCGCGAGCGTCGACGCCACGGGCGTCACGGCCGCGGGGAACACGTGGCTGACCTGCGCGATCCCGGGGTGCCGCGAGGCGGTGGGCCTCGGCGGCGGCGAGCAGTGGCCGATGAAGGCGTACAAGCCGGAGACCGCGCCCGCCGGGCGCGAGGGCGACGCGGTGTCGGGTGCGGTGCTCGACGTGCCGGACGGTGCGGTGGTCCAGTGGGCGGGCCTGTACTGGGCGGGCGTCGAGGACGACCTGCCGACGGCGGTCTCGCTCGCGGGGCCGGGCGGGTCCTGGACCGATCTGAGTGCGGCCGCGGTGCGGCACACCGAGCCCGGGCAGCAGGCGTATGTCGAGGTCACGGCCCTGGTGTCGGGCGCCGGCGAGTACTGGGTCGCTACGGATAACCACCAGCTGCCGGTGTCGGAGTGCGACCACTGGCCGCTCGACCGGAGCGCGGGGTGCACCGACCGGCGCTGGGCGGGCTGGTCGCTGACGGTGGTGTTCGCGGAGCCGGGGGCGGCCTCGACGGAGGTGGCGGTCTACGACGGGCCGCGGTCGTCGGACACCGAGATCGAGGTGGAGGACGGCGGCGAGGTGCAGATCGCGGCCACGCTGTGGGGCGGCTCCCGCTACCGCGGCGGCGACGGCCTGGCCGCAGGCGGCCAGGCGCTCGGCGAACCGGCCCGGTGCCACGCGCACGGGGCCGTGGAGAACCCGGACTGGTACGCGTTCGGCGTCGACGTGAACGTCCACCGGGTCCAGACGGGAGCGGAAGCGGTGATCCGCTTCGAACGCGGCGACGACCCGTTCATCGTGGGCGTGGTCGCCGTCGCGGCCCCCCTCGACGGCGAATAGCGGAGACGAATCTCGGCGGTATCGCTCCCGCGCAAGGCCGGGTAGGCTGTGGCTTGATGTCGACCTCCATTGAGACGCCGCCGCAACCCTCGGCCCCCCGCGGCCTCGCGGGGCTGTATGCGCGCGCCACGGGCCTGGTGAGACGCCATGCCGCCGAGCTCATCCGCTTCGCCGGCGTCGGCGGGGTCGCGTATGTGGTCGACATCGGGCTGTTCAACCTGATGTTCCTGGGCCTCGACTGGCCCGACTGGCTGGCCAAGATCGTCTCCGCCGTCATCGCGATGACCGTCGCGTTCTTCGGGAACCGCCACTGGACCTGGCGCGAGCGCCGCGGCAGCGCCGCCGCCCACCGCCAGTACGCCCTCTACTTCTTCTTCAACGGCATCGGCCTGCTCATCGCGCTCGCCTGCCTGTGGGCCAACTCCGGCCTCGCGCAGGTCTGGCCGCACATCTTCGGCACCGAGTTCGCGGTGAACGTGGCCGCCAACATCGTCGGCGTCGGACTCGGCTCGGTCTTCCGGTTCTTCGCCTACCGCACCTGGGTCTTCCGGCACCACCCCGAACTCGCCGAAGCCCGGAGCGGCTGACGCGAAAGGCCCGCGCCGGAACGGCACGGGCCTGCTCTCACGCCTGCGGTCAGGTGCCGTCGCCCGCGCCCGCGCGGCGCGAGCGGTCATCCTCGGCCAGCTGGTACAGGAGCGCCTTGGTCTTGTCGACCTTCGGGACGTCGATCAGGTTGATCTCGCCGTCGTCAGAGGCCGAGTCGATGTTCATGTCGCCGAAGCCGAAGATCCGCTCCCAGACGTTCTGCGTGTACGACACGGTGTTCACGCGCGCCAGCGGGATGTGGCGGCTCTCGCGGGTCACGAGGCCTTCGCGCCACATGATGCGCTGGTCGGTGATCACGTAGTGGGTCGAGCGCCAGCGGATCCACGGCAGCACCGAGAGCCAGACGAGCAGCGCCAGGAAGATGACGACCTCGGCGAGGATCAGCCACAGCCCCCAGCTCTCGTCGATGCGGGCCGTGAACGTGATCGCGATGGCGGCGATGGCCAGGAAGACCACGAACCACAGGACCGGGCCGACACCTTCCTTCCAGTGCGGGCGGGTGTGCAGCTTGACCACTTCACCGCGGGCGAGCTGATCGTCGGGATATCCCACTGCGGACCTCCAGGAGTGAGAACGGGCGGGGGCATGATGTACGGCTTGCAAGCTTCGCCAATGTCAAAAGCACAGTACAACACCGTGGCATCGGCGGTCGTCCCACGATTCAGGCGCCGCGCGGGAACCCGCCGGGGGCTCGCTTTCGCTAAGGCACCCAACCGTTCTTGGCGGCGTGCCAGCCCAGCTGGATGCGTGTGTCCACATCCGCCAGATCCATGAGTTCGCGCACCCGCCGCTGCACGGTCCGCAGTCCGATGCCGAGCTTCGTGGCGATCGACTGGTCGGTGAGCCCGGAGATCAAGAGCCCCAGCAGGACCGCATCGTCCTCGTCGAGCCGTTCGGCGCTGCTGGCGGCCGTCGTGGCCGGGATGCCGGTGGACCACAACTGGTCGAACAGCGCGCCCGCGATCTCCACGATGGAGCGGTTGCTCGTGACGATCGCCTTCGGGCGCCCGCCGCCCTCCTCCATGAGCGCGGTCTTGTCGTCCACGATGAGGAGCTTGAGCGGCAGGCGCTTGGCGAACCGCACCTCGTCGCCCGAGGACAGCGCGTGGCGCAGGTAGTCCGAGTACGGGTCGATGTCGAGGACCGCGCGGTCGAACAGGATGCGGTGGCAGATCCCGCGGGCCTGCAGGTCCTCGTGCAGCGCGGGTTCGGGCACGGGCAGGACCATGGGCGGGCGCACGAACGTGCGGAGGCGCTTCTCGGCGCCGGCCTTCAGCTGGCGGAGGCGGGAGCGGATGGCGACGGGGCCGGTCACGACCTCCCAGGAGCCGTGATCGCCGCCGCCCGAACCCGGTCCGGCGCGGTGGATCTCGAGGAGTTCGCGCAGGGCCTCGTACTCGCCGAGGACGTCGCCGAGCTGGGAGGCGATGCGTCCGCCGAGGACGGTGTCGGGTCCGACGGCGCGGAAGCGGGAGTCGGCGACCATGGTGGCGAAGCCGTCGTCGACGAGTCGCATGAGGAGGTCCCGGGTGCGGGCGGGCCCGAGTCCGGCGTCGGCCGCGAGGCGGGACACCGAGGCGTCCGTGCGGGACAGCAGGAGCCGGTAGAGCCCTTCGGCTTCCGGGTCGAGCCCGGTCGGTCCCGGTGCGGCGGGAACGTTCTCGTCATGCGCCTGGTCGGCCAATGCGCCACTCCTTCGTTCGCGCCGGTCGGCCGCGGTCAGTCCTGGGGCCGCAGGTGGACGATGTCGCCGGCGGCGACGGTCTCCACGGTGCCGTCGGCGGCGACCTGCAGGCAGCCGTCGTTGTCGATGCCGACGGCGCGCCCGGTGAGGTTGCGGCCGTTGGGGAACGATACCGCGACGTGCCTTCCGAGGGTCGCCGAATTGCGGCGCCACCGTTCGATCACGGAGGCGGGGCCGCGCTCGTTCCACGTCTCGTAGACGGCCGCGACGTGCGCGAGGAAGCCCGCGGCGATCTCGGCGCGGTCGAGGGTGGAGGCCCCGGCGATCTGCAGCGAGGTGGCCTCGGGGACGGGCAGCTCGTCCTCGGTGAGGGAGACGTTGAGGCCCGCGCCGATGATGACGGCGTTCCCCTCGACCTGGGCGAGGATGCCGCAGACCTTGCGGCCGTCGATGAGGACGTCGTTGGGCCACTTGAGCTTCGCGTTGACGCCGCACACGGCCTTGAGCGTCTCCTCCAGCGCGACGGCGGTGAGGAGGCTCAGCGTGCCCCACTGCTCGCGCGGCACGGTGGGGCGCAGGAGGAACGACATGGTGAGCCCGGCGCGGGCGGGGCTCACCCACTGGCGGCCGAGGCGGCCGCGGCCGTGCTCCTGCTCCTCGGCGATGAGGACCTTCCCTTGGGACGCGCCGTGCTTGGCGGCGGCGGCCAGGTCCGCGTTCGTCGATCCAGTGACTTGCACCACATCGACCTCGGTCCAGAAGTCGGACTTCTCCGACAACAGCGACCAGAGCTCGTGCCGGTCCAGTGGCTTTCTCGTCGGTGTGCTCACGCACATAGCGTAGCGACCGGAAGGGCCGATACGATCCGAGTCGTGACCGACATCGACTTCCACACGACCGCCGGGCGGCTCACCGACCTGGCCGAGCGCCTCTCCGAAGCGGCCACCGGGAACCCCCGGGCGATCGAGAAGCAGCACGAGAAGGGCAAGCGCACCGCCCGCGAACGCCTTGAGCAGCTGCTCGACGAGGGGTCGTTCGTCGAGCTGGACTCCCTGCGCCGCCACCACTCCACCAACTTCGGCATGGAGGCGAACCGGCCCTACGGCGACGGCGTCGTCACCGGCTACGGCACCATCGAGGGCCGCGAGGTCTGCGTGTTCGCGCAGGACTTCACCGTCCTCGGCGGCTCCCTCGGGCAGGTCTCGGGCGAGAAGATCACGAAGATCCAGGACCTGGCGCTGCGCACCGGCCGCCCGATCATCGGCATCTCCGACTCCGGCGGCGCCCGCATCCAGGAGGGCGTGGCGTCCCTCGGCGGCTACTCCGAGATCTTCTTCCGCAACGTGCGCGCCTCCGGCGTCATCCCGCAGATCTCGCTCATCATGGGCCCCTGCGCGGGCGGCGCGGTGTACTCCCCGGCGATCACCGACTTCACGATCATGGTCGACCAGACCAGCCACATGTTCATCACCGGCCCCGACGTCGTCCGCGCGGTGACCGGCGAGGACGTCGGCATGGAGGAGCTCGGCGGCGCGCGCACCCACAACGCGGTCGCGGGCAACGCCCACTACCTCGCCTCGGACGAGACGGACGCGCTCGAGTACGTCAAGCACCTGCTGTCGTATCTGCCGTCGAACAACCTCGACGAGCCGCCCGCCTACGAGTCCAAGGACTTCGAACTCGACGTCACCGCCACCGACCTCGAGCTCGACACCGTCATCCCCGACTCGGCGAACCAGCCGTACGACATGCACAAGGTCCTCGAGTCCGTCCTCGACGACGGCGAGTTCCTCGAGACCCAGGCGCTGTTCGCGAAGAACATCATCACCGGCTTCGGCCGCCTCGACGGCAAGCCCGTCGGCGTCGTCGCCAACCAGCCCATGCACTTCGCGGGCTGCCTCGACATCGACGCCTCGGAGAAGGCCGCGCGGTTCATCCGCTTCTGCGACGCCTTCAACATCCCGATCATCTCCTTCGTGGACGTCCCGGGCTTCCTGCCCGGCACCTCGCAGGAGCACGACGGGATCATCCGCCGCGGCGCGAAGCTCATCTACGCGTACGCCGAGGCCACCGTCCCCAAGCTCACCGTCGTGACCCGCAAGGACTACGGCGGCGCGTACTGCGTCATGGGCTCCAAGGGCGTGGGCGCCGACCTCAACCTGGCGTGGCCGACCGCGGAGATCGCGGTCATGGGCTCGCAGGGCGCGGTCAACATCCTCTACCGCCGCGAGCTGGCGAAGGCCGACGACGAGCAGGCCAAGCGCGCCGAGCTCATGGCCGAGTACGAAGAGAAGCTGAACAACCCGTACGTCGCGGCCGAGCTCGGCTACATCGACGCGGTCATCCAGCCGCGCGAGACCCGCGCCATGCTCGTGCGCGGCCTGCGCATGAACGCCTCGAAGCGCGACGAGCTGCCCGCCAAGAAGCACGGCAACATCCCGCTCTAAGCGGTGCCGCGAGGGCGGCGAGGGGGCGACCCTTCGCCGCCCTTTCCCGTTTCCTCTCACTCGATCCGGTGAGGGCCCCACGCGTCCGCCGCGCCGACCCGCCCGCCAACAGGACAAACCGCGTTGCCACGCGAAGCGACGCGCACCACTCCCATCCCTGGAGTCCGATCCGGGTACCGTCTTATACAGCTGGGGGAAGCGGGACAATTCGTCCCGCCCGACGTTGGGAGTGGGCCATGACACCTATCGGAGGGATGCTGCCAGGGCTGCCGTCCCGGCGGTACGCCATATTGATCGACGTCGGCTACCTCTACGCGGCGGCCGCGGAGCTCCTGCTCGACGCCACCTCCCGCCGCGACTACCGCGTCGACGCCGAGAAGCTGATCAAATCCCTCATCGAACGGGCCGCCCACCACCTCTCCGACGGCGAACTGCTGCGCCTGTACTGGTTCGACGCCGCCCGCGACCGCGTACCCACGGTCGACCAGCGCGTCATCGCCAACATGGAGTTCGTCAAAGTCCGCCTCGGGAACCTCAACTCGCGCGGCCAGCAGAAGGGCGTCGACGCCCAGATCCGCTCCGACCTGGAACTGCTCGCCCGCCACCACGCCGTCCACGAGGCCATCCTCCTCGCCGGCGACGAGGACATGGTCCCCGCCGTCGAGGTCGCCCAGGCCTACGGCGTGCGCGTCCACCTCTGGGGCGTCGAGCCGCCGTACGGCACCAACCAGGCCGAGCGCCTGGTGTGGGAGTCCGACACCGTCGCCACCATCGAAGCCGAGGACCTGCGCGCCTACTTCACCAAGAGCGGCACCGCCGCGGCCGCCACGTACAGCATGGTCGGCGCGCCGATGACGCAGCCCGAACCGCGCGTGCCCAGCCCCGCCGCCGTCTTCGGGCAGCGGCAGTCCGTGGCCGTGACCATGAACGCCGCCGAGGCGCTGGCGCAGGCCGAGTCGGCCCGCCCGAAGTTCGTGCGCACCACCCAGACCGGCGAGAAGCTCGACCCCGAGACGGTGCGGCAGATCGGCGAGTACGTGGGCCACAAGTGGCTCCTGACCAGGGGCGCGGACAACATCGCGGACCTGCTCCCTGGCCCGCAGCTGCCCACCGTCATCGACAAGGAGCTGCTGGTGGAAGCGGAGAAGGAACTCGGTTACTCTCTACGCGACCACCCCGAAGCGCGGATCTGGGTCCGCGACGGGTTCTGGGAGCGGGTGCACCGCGAATTCGACATCGAAGACTGATGCATCCGGCAGTGACAACGGGACAGGCGAGGAGTAGCGCTCGATGAGTCTGGAACTCAAGGTCGTCCGCGGCAACCCCAGCGACGAGGAGCTGGCCGCCCTGGTCGGGCTGATCACGGCCCTGCCGCGGCCGGTGGAGGAGTCCGAGGCCCCGGCCCGCAAGGCCGCGTGGTCGAACCCGGGCCTGAAGCTGCGGGTGCGCCGGTCCTGGCGCGACACCGCCGTCCCCGCCCGCAGGGGCATGGACCGTTGAGCCGGACGTTCGTGCTGGCGTCGCAGTCGCCGGCGCGCCGCGAGCTGCTGAAGGCGGCCGGGATCGAACCGCTCGTGATCGTCTCGGGCGTCGACGAGTCGCAGGTGATGGGGGAGGACCCGGCGATGCTGGCGTCCACCCTCGCCGAACTGAAGGCGACCGCGGTGCTCGACCTGGTCTCGCCGGGCGCGCTGGTGCTCGGCTGCGATTCGGTGCTGCACTTCGGGCACGAGATCCTCGGCAAGCCGGGCGGCCCGGACGAGGCGACCTCGCGGTGGAAGCGGATGCGCGGGCGCTCGGGGACGCTGTACACCGGGCACTGCCTCATCGACACCGAGGCGGACCGCAAGATCGTGCGCGCTTCGGGGACCGAGGTGCACTTCGCCGAGGTCTCCGATGAAGAGATCGCCGCGTATGTGGCGACGGGGGAGCCGCTGCACGTGGCGGGCTCGTTCACGCTCGACGGCTACGGCTCGGCCTTCATCGACCGCATCGACGGCGACCCGGGCACGGTCATCGGCCTCTCGATGCCCTTGCTGCGCAACATGCTCGGCGAGCTGGAGATCGCACTCCACCAGCTTTGGAAGTAGCGGGCGCGCAGTAGGCCCCGCGGTGGAGCAGCTCACGCGGGCGTCGGTGCCGTCGCGTCCGCCGTGCCGAGGCGAGAGGATCTGCACATGACCGACCTGCTGCTGCGCGACGCCCGACTCTGGGGCCGCGAGGGACGCACCGACCTCCTCGTCGAGGACGGGAGGATCGCCGCCATCGCCGACTCGCTCCCCGCGGGCGGGGCGGCGGTCGAGGACCTCGGCGGCGCCGTCGTGATCCCCGGCCTCGTCGACGCCCATGCCCACGTCGACAAGACCCTCTGGGGCGGCCCGTGGGTGCCCCGCACGGCCGGCCCCGGCCTGGCCGCCGCGATCGCCTACGGCGCCGAGCGGCGCGCCGAGTTCGGCATCCCGAACGCCGACTGCATCACCGCGCTGCTGTCGAACATGGTCGCCTCCGGCACCACCCACGCCCGCTCGCATGTGGACATCGACCCGGGGATCGGCATCAGCGCCGTCCACGCCGTGCGCGAAGCGGTCGAGCGCCTCGCCGGGCGCATCGACGTCGAGCTCGTGGCCTTCCCGCAGACCGGCATCCTCGCCAGCCCCGGCACGGCCGAGCTCATGGACGAGGCCCTCGCCGCGGGCGTCAAGTCCATCGGCGGCATCGACCCCGAGGGCTTCGACGGCGACGCCGAACGCCACCTCGACCTCGTCTTCGCGCTCGCCGAGAAGCACGGCGCGGAGATCGACATCCACCTGCACGACGGCGGCGACCTCGGCGCCCGCGAGTTCGACATGATCATCGAGCGCACCCGCGCGCTCGGCTACGCCGGCAAGGTCGTCATCAGCCACGGGTTCGCGCTGTGCGACGCCGACGACGCCACCCGCGCCCGGCTCATCGCCGCGCTCGCCGAACTCAGGATCGGCTTGACCTCGGTGGCGCCCAAGAAGATCCTGCCGCTGCGCGAGCTCGCCGAAGCGGGCGTCGCGATGGGCATCGGGCAGGACGGCGTGCGCGACCTCTGGAGCCCGTACGGCAACGGCGACAACCTGCAGCGCACGCAGTGGTTCGCGCGCAACGCCGGGTTCAGCAAGGACGAGGACATCGAGCTCGCGCTCGAGGCCGCCACGTTCGGCGGCGCGCGGCTGCTCAAGATCGAAGGCTACGGCCTCGCTGTGGGCGACACCGCCGACCTCGTCGCCGTCAAGGGCCGCAACGCGTCAGAGGCCGTGCTCGAGCACCCGGCGCGCACGCTCGTCGTCAAGCGCGGACGCGTCGTGGCCCGCGAAGGCACCCTGGTCTAACGCCACTTGATGCCGCAGCCGGTCGACGGGTAGTGCGGCTCGGGCACGGGCTCGCCGCGGCGCACCAGCTCGATCGCGCCCGCGAGGTACTCCCCGGTGACGGGCACGCCGTTGCCGGGGGTCGACCCGTCGAACGCGCCGCGGTAGGCGAGCGCGCGGTCGGGGCCGTAGAGGAAGAAGTCGGGGGTGCAGGCCGCGTTGTAGGCGCGCGCGACCTCCTGCGACTCGTCCACGAGGTACGGAAACGTCCAGTTCGCGCGCGCCACCTGGTCGGCGAGGCCCGCCGGGGCGTCGTCGGGGTAGTTCTCGGCGTCGTTCGAGCAGACGGCCACCACGTCGAGGTCCGCCTGCCCGGCCGCGAAGGACCCGAAGACCTGCTCGATGTGGCGCACGTACGGGCAGTGGTTGCACAGGAACGCGACCAGCAGCATCGGCGCGTCGAACCCCGCGAGCGACCGCACCGCCCCGTCGAGGTCCGGCAGCGAGAAATCGGGCGCGGCCGTACCCAGCGCCACCATGTTCGAGTTGAGGGCCAAAGGAATCGCACTCCTCACGTAGCGGACGTCCGACCCCCATCGTAGAAACCCGCGAGCCTCCCGCCCACCCGGGCTCGGAGCCCGCCGCGCTTCGCGGAATCGGGGCATGGGGACGGCGGGGCTCCAGGCCAGGTAGTTGGAGCCCCGCCGCCGGGCCGTCTCGACTACCCCACTTCGTCGGACGGCCTCCTGGTGATGGCGGCAAAGTCTCTGGTCGAGCAGGCTTGATCTCTGCCGCCGCGCCACCGGGGTACGTGGAAACAGCGTAGAACCGCCCATTCGACTTGGTCAGTCCGAAACCCGACAATTGCAGACATTGCCATCTTCGCATGTATGGCGTCGTCGCAGGCGGGAGCGGCTTTCCGCTGCCGTCCTCAGTGGATCAGCACTCGTCGCGTCCCGATGGCTTCGCCTCGGGGCCTTTGAATTCGCGGCCGGAGACCTCGACTTGCGCGAGGCGGCGGAGGATCTCGAAGAGGGCGTCGCCGAGGAGGGTGCCGACGACCATCGTCTCGAGAATCTCGTCGCGGTCGCCGCGGCGCATGAGGAGGCGGATGTCGGCCTCGGCGACCTGCTCGGCCGCGCGGGCGTAGCGGTCCTCGAGCTCGGCGCGGTCGCTGATGCCGAAGAACTCGAGGCGGGCGACGACGTCGGCGAGCGCCCGGATGTAGCCGTGCTCGTGGGGCGCCCGGTCCCAGCCGCGGCGGCGCACGATCGCCAGCGCCGTCTCGATGCGCTTGTCGTCGGGGGCGTCGTCAAGCCGTGCCGGCCTACCTCGTCCCCGGCATGGAGCCGCGCGTCGACATCCGCGAGAACGTCCCGATCCACCTCCCGTTCCTCATCGCCCGTGCAGCTGCCGCTGCTCGACGGGTTCTACGGCGGCGACTTCGACGTGCTCTTCGGCACCGCGTACACCGCCGCGATCGTCGGCTCGATCGTCCTCAACCTGCTGTTCATCGAGATCTATCTGCGCCGCAGGGGGAGCCGCCGGATTTCGACTGGCGCGGCCTGAACCGCGGGCATAGGTTGGGGCGATGAGCGACGAGTACACGATCTCCTCGGACCCCGACCGCCTCGACCGCGAGTGGATCCACAAGGTCATCTCCACCGACACGTACTGGGCCGTCGGCCGCACCCGCGAGCGCAGCGACCTCGCCATCGACCACTCGCTGCCGTACGGGGTGTACGCGGCGGACGGCCGCCAGGTCGCGTTCGGGCGGCTCGTCACCGACCACGCCTACTTCGGGTGGCTCTCCGACGTGTACGTCGACCGCGAGGTGCGCGGGCAGGGGATCAGCAAGCGGCTCATCGCCCACATCGTGGACGAGGCCGAGCGGCTGGGCCTCAAGCGGGTCCTCCTCGCCACCGGCGACGCCCAGGGCCTCTACCGCCAGTTCGGGTTCGACGAGATCGACGACGACTACTCGTGGATGTACCGCGTCTGGCCCGCCCGACCGTAGAGCGTGTGCGAGCCCTCGCTAGTCCATGATCGGCGGACGGGTGTCGCCGCGACGCGCTAGGCTGGTGCGTTCCCGAATTCGAGCGAGGAGCGCAGTGTCCCAGGAACCAGGCCCCGCCAGAGCCGCACGACCGGATGCCGTCGAGCAGGACGTCGACACGACCCACGCCGTCCCCGCCCCCGACCCGTCCAGCACGCCGGAGCAGGAGATCGCGATCGAGCAGGGCTTCGTCGACCGCGTGTACGCGCGCGTCGACGTGCTCCGCGGTGAGGCCGAAGGCAACCGCGACACCGGCTACGCCCACCTCGCCGCGACCGTGCCCGGCGCCCGCTACGAGCGCGACGTGTTCGTGTACCAGGCCGCCCGCCGCATCGCCGACCTCGACTCCCAGCACGAGGGCCTGGTCTTCGGCCGCCTCGACTTCGACGACGGCAAGGTCCGCCACGTCGGCCGCCTCGGCGTGCGCGACGAGGAGTACCGCACCCTCCTCGTGGACTGGCGCGCCCCCGCCGCCGCGCCGTTCTACCGCGCCACGGCCGTCGACCGGCAGGAGGTCGCGCGCCGCCGCGTCATCCGCTCCTTCGGCCGCAGCGTCGAGGAGATCAGCGACGACCTGCTCAATGAGGACGCCGCCGACCGCCTCCCCGTGATCGGCGACGGCGCGCTCATGGCCGCCTTGGGCCGCAAGCGGACCGGGCGGATGCGCGACATCGTCGCCACCATCCAGGCCGAGCAGGACGCCGCGATCCGCGCCCCCGGCCGCGGCGCCACGATCATCACCGGCGGCCCCGGCACCGGCAAGACCGTCGTCGCCCTCCACCGCGCCGCGTTCCTGCTCTACCAGGACCGCAGCCGCTACGAGGCCGCGGGCATCCTCGTCGTCGGCCCCTCGGCCGTGTTCATGAAGTACATCGGGCGCGTCCTCCCCAGCCTCGGCGAGGAGACCGCCGCCCTCTACTCCCTCGGCGAGCTGTACGCCGGAGTCGAGGCCACCCGCCAGGACCGGCCCGAGGTCGCGGCCGTCAAGGGCGGCACCGTGATGCTGCCGATCCTGCGCCGCCTCGTCCGCCAGACCCCGCCGGGCGCCCCGAGCGAGCTGCGGATCGTCTACCGCGGCGACGTGTTCAAACTCGACGCCGCCGAGCTCGCCGCCGCCCGCGCCCGCGTCTTCGAGAAGGAGCCGCGCCCCAACCTCGCCAAGACCGAGGCCGGCCGCGCCCTCCTCGTCGCCTTGTGGCGCAAGATCAAACCGGTCATCGAAGACGCCGAGCCCGCGAAGTTCTCGCGGGACGTGGGCTCGCGCGGCGAGTTCCTCACCTTCCTCGACCACTGGTGGCCCGACCTCGACCCCGCCGACGTGCTCGGCTGGGCCGGCGACGCCCGCCGCCTCGCGTCCGCCGCCGAAGGCCACCTCAAGAAGGAGGCCATCGAAGCCGTCTCGGCCTCCCTGCGCGAGACCGACTTCTCGATCCCCGACGTGGCGCTCCTCGACGAGCTGCGCATCCTCCTCGGCGTGAAGCCGCAGCCGCGCAACCGGGACCGCATCCGCTCCTGGGACGGCATCCAAGAGGTCTCCACCGTCCAGGACCGCTACTACGACCGGCCCGAACGGCAGGCCCGCGACGCGTTCTACGAGGACTACGCGCACGTCATCGTCGACGAGGCACAGGACCTCTCGCCCATGCAGTGGCGCATGCTCGGCCGCCGCGGCCGCGGCGCCGGCTGGACCATCGTCGGCGACGAGGCCCAGTCGAGCTGGCCGCGCCCGAGGGAGAGCGCCGACGCCCGCCGCCGCGCCGTCCCCAGCGGCCGCCTCCACGAGTTCCACCTGACGAAGAACTACCGGAACTCCAAAGAGGTCTTCGAGTACGCCGCCGAATGGGCCAAGCCGCGCCTGCGCAACATCGACCTGCCCGAGGCCGTGCGCGAGACCGGCGTCGGCGTCGCCCAGAAGACCGTCGCCGCCGACACCCTCATGCCCGAAGTCGCCGGCGCGGTCGTCGAAGCCCTCGACGCCGTCGAAGGTACCGTCGGCATCATCGCGCCCTACGACCGCCACGCGGAACTCGCCGGCATCGTCCACGACGGCCGCGTCACCCTCGTCGGCCCCTTGGAGTCCAAGGGCCTCGAATGGGACGCCGTCATCGCCGTCGACCTCGAAACCGTCGCCGCCTCGCACGGCGCCGGCGTCGCCTACGTGGTCCTCACCCGCGCCACCCAGCGGCTCACGAGGATCGACCTCGACTGAGCTCAGGCCTCGGAGGCGTCCAGCGCGCGGCGCCTCCGAGCCCGCCTCGCGGCGTGGACGAGGAGCACGGCCGAGACCACACCCGGTCCATGTGGACGAGAAGCACCCCGAAGTGGCTCGGCCCGCCCCAGTCGGCCGCATAGCTCGACGGGTCGCCGAAGTCGACCACGAGCAGCTCCATGACGGCCCGGAAGATGAAGAAGCCGCCGACCACGAAGCCGAGCACCCACAAGACGCGTCCCGTGACCCGACTCTAACGGCTCAGGCCCCCGGCGGGGTCCCGCCCGTTTCGCGCGCGCCCTACCGCCATCCGCCGGAGCGCCCCGATGCCGAGCGACGCGCCGACCAGCACCGCGACCGGGACCCCATCCAGGTTCGGCCGGTCCTCAGCGGACACCGGAAACCAGCGAGGCTCGGACGAGCCCAGGAACAGCCAGGCGGTCCAGCCCGAAGACGAATACCGGGCGACCAGCTCGCCCGGGCGCAGCGGCCCGCCCGTGACGACCTCGATCGAACCGGCCCCGGGCGGCGAGTCCGAGCGGTACGCGGTGAGCGCGCACCTGCGGGCGATACCGAAGCCGAGCGGGGCGCGTTCGCACTCGCCGACCTCGACCACCTCGACCGTGAACCCGTCCCTGTCGCCGAGCGGGGAGCCGAACGCGGCCCGCACTTCGAGCGCCGCGTCCAGCAGCGCCAGCAGCGCCACGACACCGACGATGTCGGCGGCCATGCGGCGCCAGCGGACCCGCCGGGGTTCGGCCTCCCTGCCCTGGTGAGGCTCCGCAGGAAGCACGAACCGGAACGCCGCCCCCACCGCGGCGAAGACGAGCAGCGCGAACACGAGGACCGCGCCCAGGTTGACGAGCGCGGTCATGCGGCGGCCGGGGCGGGCAGGGCCTTGACGACGCCGAGCACGAGGAGGACCTGCGCGGCCGCGTACGTCGCCATCACCGCCTGCGACTGCAGCGGGAACTCGAACCCCGCCATGCCCAGGCCCAGGCACAGGTCCGAGACGACGAACAGCAGCCCGCCGACCGCCGCGAGCCGGTTGACGCCCGCCGCGGCGGCCGCCATGGCCACCAGCAGCAGGCTGTACACCGCGACCGGGACCGCCAGCGCCGCCAGGCGCGGCCACAGGACCACGTTGGCGCCCAACCAGAACGCCAGGTAGCAGCCCGGAGCCATCCACCGTCGGCGCAGGACCGGCAAGGCGCCCAAGCGGACGAAGACCGCGAGGTACACGATCTGCATGAGCCCGAACAGGCCCATGCCGGTCAGGAACGCGGGCGTTCCGTCGAACAGCAGCGCGATGTCGGCCGCGCACGCCAGCAGCAGACCCATGCCGAAGAGGCGGGCCGGGCGCAGGCCCGGCGGGGTCGCGACGATGAGGTGGGCGAGGAGCAGGAGCGTCAGAGCGGGTTTGCTCGCCCAGCGGAGGGCGTCCGCGCCGAGGCTGATCGCGGCGAGGTCGACGGCGATGGCGACCGCGAACGCCCACAGCCAGAAGCGGGCCGGGAAGCGCACCAGGATCGAGCGGATCAGGACGAGGGGAGGGTTCATGGATGCCGGATCCTAGCAGCATCCCGCGGGCGGTGGGAAAAGCGCTGGTGTTCGGCGGGCCGATCGGGGATGCTGCGCCGATGAGTGACGACTGGGAGTGGGACGAGACCCTGTTCGCCGGCAGCGCCGCCCACTACAGCGTCGGCCGGATGCCGTACCCGGCCGCGCTCGCCGCGGCCGTGCGTGACGCACTGGGCCTGGACGGGACCGGGCGGCTTCTCGATGTCGGCTGCGGGCCCGGTTCGCTGACGCTGATGCTCGCCCCGCTCTTCGCGTCCACTGTGGGCGTGGATCCGGATGCGGGGATGCTCGCCGAGGCGGCCCGCCGGGCGAAGGAGGCCGGGCTCGAGGACGTCGAGTGGCGGCGGCACCGGGCCGAGGAGCTGCCGGATGACTTGGGCCGCTTCAAGGTCGTGGCGTTCGCGCAGTCCTTCCACTGGATGGACCGGCTGCGCGTCGCCCGGCGCGTCCGCGGCCTGCTCGAGCCGGCGGGGTACTGGATCCACGTCGGCGCGACCACCCACCGGGGCGCGGAGGACGCCGAGACACTGCCGCACCCGGCCCCGCCGTGGGACCGGATCAGTGCGCTCGTCGCCGCCTACCTGGGGCCGGTCCGCCGCGCCGGACAGGGCTTCCTGCCCGGCGGCACCGCGGGCGGTGAGGAGGCGATCATGCGCGAGGCCGGGTACACCAAGGTCACGCGCCTGCAGGTCGATGACGGCCGCGTCTTCGACCGCGACGCCGACGCGATCGTCTCGGCGGTGTTCTCGCTGTCGAGTTCCGCTCCGCATCTGTTCGCGGAACGGCTGCCCGCCTTCGAGATCGAGCTGCGGGACCTGCTCGCGGAGGCGTCGCCCGGCGGCCGGTTCGCGGAGCGCGAAGTGTCCACAGGGGTCGTCGTCTGGCGGCCCTGACGGTCAGGCGTCGCCGTTCGCGGCCGCCGCGGTGAGGTTCCACAAGGTGATCGCGTGGCGCCCGTGCTCGTAGCCGAGGGCCGCGATCGAGGCGGTGTCGATCTTGAAGTCGCGGCCGTCGCGGGCCGGGCGGCCGAGCCAGCGGGCCGCCGCCACACGGAGGCTGTGGCCGTGGGCGACGAACGCGACGTCGCCGCGATCCAGGAGCGGTTCGGCCTCGGCGAGCGCCCGGTCGAGGCGCAGCGCTACCTCCTCGGCCGACTCGCCGCCGTCGCCCTTGCCGCCGTCGGTCCACAGCGACCAGCCCGGCCGCTCGGCCTCGATCTCCTCGCTGGTGCGGCCCTCGTAGTCGCCGTAGCCCCATTCGGCCAGGTCCGGGATGACGCCGGTGACGTCGAGGCCGGCGAGGTCGGCGGTGATGAGCGCCCGTTTGCGCGGGCTCGACCAGACCGCGGCGAACTCGCGCCCGGCGAGCAGCGGCGCGAGTGCTTTCGCCTGGGACACGCCGTTCTCGGTGAGGTCGAGGTCGGTCACGGACGTATGCTGCCCCGACGCCGACCAGGTGGTCTCGCCGTGGCGGATGAGGACGATCTCTCCCATGCCGCCCACTGTAATCCGGCCCGGCCGGGGGCAGGCGCGATCGCGTGACGGCCGGTCAGATCGCGCGGGCGAGGAACACGCCCATGTACCCGCGCTCGTCGGTCCAGCAGCGGGTCGTCTCGAACCCCGTGGCCTGCAGCTGGTTCTCGAGTTCGCCGGGGAGGAACTTGGTGGAGATGCCGGTGTGGATCTCCTCGCCGACGGAGAACGTCAGGTCGATGCCGAGCGCCGCGAGGTCCACCTTCATCGGCTTCATCGCGCGCAGCCGCATGTCGATGGTGGCGGTGTCGCTGTCCCACAAGGCGATGTGCTCGAAGTTGTCGGGCTCGAAGTCGGCGTCGAGGCGGTGGTTGAGGACGTACAGGATGTGTCGGTTGAACTCGGCGGTCACCCCGGCCGCGTCGTTGTACGCCGCGAGGATCACGTCGGGGTCCTTCACGAGGTCGGCGCCGAGGAGGAACCAGTCGTCCGCGCGCAGGGACTCGCGCAGGTCGCGCAGGAACTGGCTGCGCTCCATGCCGGTGAAGTTCCCGAAGGTCCCGCCGAGGAACGCGACCAGGCGCGTGTCGTGGTGGTCGGGCAGGTGCGCGAGGTGGCGGGTGAAGTCGCCGACGATGCCGCCCAGGTGCGCGTCGGGGTAGACCGGGGCGAGTTCGAGCAGCACGTCCCGCACCTCGCCTTCGGCCACGTCGAACGGCCAGAACCCGTCGAGCCGGCCCGCGTCGGCGAGCGCGCTCAGCAGCGGCCGGATCTTCTCGGCGCGGCCCGCGCCGAGCTCGATCACCGAGATCGGGTCGCCGCCGAGCGCGGCCGCGATCTCGGGGGCGCGGTCGTGGAGGACCGCCCGCTCACTGCGGGTCTGGTAGTACTCGGGCTGGCGGGTGAGCTCGGCGAAGAGGGTCGAGCCGCGGCCGTCGTAGTGCAGGCGCATCGGCAGGTGCTTGGGGTGCGAGGTGAGGCCCCGGCGGACGTCGAGGCGGAGCGACGCGTCGAGGTCGGCGTCGTCGATGCAGATCCGCAGTTCAGGAGCAGACACCCTTCGATCTTATGTCGACTCCGGGCATGTTTCGCCCCAGTGGACCACAGGCGTCACGGCGCGCCCGGGACGGTGCAGGCCTGCGCGGCGAGCTGGCTCGCGTACCGCAGCGCCGCGGCGACCACGCTCCGGTTGCCCCAGGCGGGGAGGCGGTCGAGGCGCATCCACCCGGCCGAGGTGAGCCAGCCGAGGAGCCCCGAGGTGAACGCGTCCCCCGCGCCGATCGAGTCGACCAGGTCGACGGCCGGGGCGGTCATCTGCGTGACGTGGTTGCGGTGGAACGCGACCGAACCGGCGTCGCCGAGGGTCACGACCACGAGCTCGGGCCCGGCCTCGAGCCATTTGCGGGCGATCTCGTCCACGGCGGTGCCGGGGTAGAGCTGCGCCAGGTCGCGCTCGGAGACGCGCACGAGGGTGGCGAGGCCGACCAGGCGCTCGGTGCGTTCGAGGACCTTCGCGCGGTCGCCCATGGCGCTGAGGCGGATGTTCGGGTCGAACGAGATCGGGACCGCGCGGCGGGCGCGGTTGATCCAATGCTCGATCGCCCGCGCCGAGGGCTCGAGGTACGCGGCGAGGGACCCGAAGTGGATGAGGTCGACCACGGCCGGGTCGGGTGCGGGCAGGGCGCGGTGCTCCCAGGCGAAGTCGGCGGTGCCTGCCGTCCAGTAGTCGTACGCGGCGCTGCCGTCCTCGCTCACGACCGCAAGACCGAGGGTCGAGGGGCGGTCGGTGCGGAGGATCCAGTCGCGGCGGACGCCCGCGGCGATATGGCGGCGCCAGACCCGGCGGCCGAAGTGGTCGCCGCCGACGGCGCCCACGAGCGCGGTCGGGACGCCGCGCCGGGCGAGCGCGACCGCGATGTTCGCGGGGCCGCCGCCGCAGGTCGGGCGGAGCTGGCCGCCGGGGGCGGGGACGAGGTCGATGACGTTCTCGCCTGCCACGAGGATCAACGGGGGCTCCTTCCGGTCGGGGGCGGGTGCCGCTGCGGAGAGGGTATTGCAGGTGCCCGAAGGCGTGGAAGTCGGATTCGCGTCCTGCTGGGAGGTCTCGTCCGGATAACGGACGCGACGGCTCGCGGTGCGCGCAGCGCCCGGTCCGGGGCTTCCTGCGCCACGCCCGGGCGGGCCGGTGCGCCGGACGGCGGGGCGGGGGTTCAGGATGGAGCCATGTCCACCGAGAAGGTCGAAGCCGAGCGCGCCGCCGCCGACACCGTCGAGAACGACGCCACGGACGGTCCCGCGGCACCCGCCGAGGGCGAGGCGCCCGCGCGCCCGAAGCAGCGGCGCATGCGCGACATGGCGATGTCGATGGCCGTACTGCTCGTGCCGATCGGCCTGTTCTACGCCGGATGGCAGTGGGTCGCCTCGGACCGGCAGGTCAGCGTCGTCGACACCACCGAGAACCACGCCACCGCCGCGAGCCTCGGCCTCGCGGCGATCGAGCCCGAGCTCGGCGAGGAGTGGAAGGCCATCTCCACCGACCTCGCCGTCGACGGCGAGACCGTCGTGCTCCGCACCGGCTACTACTCGCCCGACGGCCACGGCCTCCAGCTCGCCGAGACCAACGGCGCCCTCGCCGACGTGAACGAGGCCCTGACCGGTACCGGCACCCCCGTCGAGGCGGCCGGCATCACCTGGGCCGCATACGAAACCAACGCCGGCGAGACCTGGACGGCCGAGATCGGCGGCGAGACCGTCGTCCTCAGCGCCGAACCCGACGGCATCCCCGACCTCCCCGAACTCGCCGAAGGAGTGGCCGAGGCCACCGGCGCTTAGCGAAGCGCTACCCGCGAAACCGGCAGGCCCCCGAGCGGCCCCGGTCTCGGCGAAGCTGGCGAGCCGTCAATTCACCCAGATATCCGTTTTGGAAGGCTAACGCCGGAACTATGGCACCGTTCGGGGTCGGCGGCTCAGTCCTCGTCGTCGTCCGCCGCCGCCGCCGTGCGCGCCCGCAGGCGCTCCCGCGCGCCCTCCAGATGCGACTGGCACAGGTCGGCCAGCTGCTCGCCGCGCTCCCAGAGCTTCAGCGACTCCTCGAGCGTCGCCCCGCCCGCCTCGAGCCGCTCGACCGTGGCCACGAGCTCCGCCCGGGCCTCCTCGTACGTCAACTGCTCCCCGCTCACTTACCCTTCCTCTCTCGTCTGCACGACCGCGGCCCGCAGCGAACCCGCCGCCAACCGCACTTCGATGGCCTCCCCGGCGGCCGCCGCCTCCCGCAGCACCGCCCCCGACTCCGTGTCCGTGACGATCGCGTACCCGCGGTCGAGTGTGGACTGCGGCGACAGCGACCGCAGCCGCGCCCGCAGATGCTCCAGGTCGTCCGTGGACCGCTCCAGCCGCGAATCCACCCGCGCCCGCATCCGGTGCGTCAGGTTCGCGACCGCCTCGCCCCGGGCCTCCAGCATCGTCTCCGGCCGCGCCATCACCGGGCGGGCGCGCATCGCCGCGAGCCCGTCGGCCTCCCGCGCCACCATCGCGTTCAGCGCCTGGCGCAGCCGGGTGCGGCAGATGTTCAGGCCGCGCTGCTCCTCCGCGAGGTCGGGCACCACCTTCTTGCCCGCCTCGGTGGGCGTCGAGGCCCGCCAGTCCGCCACATAGTCGAGGATCGGCGTGTCCGGCTCGTGCCCGATCGCCGACACCACCGGGGTCACCGCCTCGGCCACGGCCCGGCACAGCGTCTCGTCCGAGAACGGCAGCAGGTCCTCCATCGAACCGCCGCCGCGGGCGATCACGATCACCTCGACGTCAGGGTTCCGGTCGAGCTCGGCCAGCGCCGCGCAGACCTCGGTGACCGCGCGCGGCCCCTGGACGGCGACCTCGCGGACCTCGAAGTCCGCGGACGGCAGGCGGGCCTTGGCGTTCTTGAGCACGTCCCGCATCGCGTCCGAGGCGCGGCCCGTGATGAGACCGATCCGGTAGGGCAGGAACGGCAGCGGCTTCTTGCGCTCGGCCGCGAACAGTCCCTCGGCGGCGAGCAGCTTCTTGAGGCGCTCGAGCCGGGCGAGGAGCTCGCCGAGGCCGACCTGGCGGATCTCGCGCACATGCAGCGAGAGCGAGCCGTTCTTGTCCCACCACTGGGCCTGGGCGCGGATGACGA
This sequence comes from Glycomyces niveus, assembly GCF_017592475.1. Lineage (GTDB taxonomy): Bacteria > Actinomycetota > Actinomycetes > Mycobacteriales > Micromonosporaceae > Glycomyces > Glycomyces niveus. The sequence goes on from NZ_JAGFNP010000018.1 coordinate 37,255, forward strand.
CCTGGGCGCCGTCGCGCAGCGGCGGGTCGCACGCCGCGACCGCGCCGGTGAAGTCGACGACCCGCATCGAGACCTCGGCGGCCGGGTCGCGGAGGGTGAGGTAGACGGTGCGGCCGCGGTGGCTGATCTCGGTGATCTGGCCCTCGGTCCACACCTCGCCGAGGCGGGCGAGCCAGTCGCCGATCTTCTTCGAGACGACCCGCAGCGGCCACGGGTTTTCGGCGCTCATCGGCACGCCCGGCCCGGTGGCGGGGCCGGTGCGGCCGGAAGCGCTGGCGGTGCTGTCGGTGGCGCTGCTCGCTGCGTCGGTCACGTGGCCAGACTAACTGCAGGGTGTGACGAAACCGGGCGGCCGGATACCATCGAGGCGTGGCAGACCCGAAGCGAGTGTTGTTGGCCAAGCCGCGCGGGTACTGCGCGGGCGTGGACCGGGCCGTGGTGACCGTCGAGAAGGCGCTGGAGCTCTACGGCGCTCCGGTGTACGTGCGCAAGGAGATCGTGCACAACCGGCATGTGGTGGAGACCCTCGCCGGGAAGGGCGCGGTCTTCGTGGAGGAGAACGAGGAGGTGCCGCCGGGCTCGGTGGTGGTCTTCTCGGCGCACGGCGTGGCGCCGGAGGTGCACGACCAGGCGGCCGAGCGCGGCCTGAAGGCGATCGACGCGACGTGCCCCCTGGTGACCAAGGTGCACAAGGAGGCCGTGCGGTACGCCGAGGAGGACTACGACATCCTGCTCATCGGCCACGAGGGCCACGAGGAGGTCATCGGGACCTCCGGTGAGGCGCCCGAGCACATCCAGCTCGTGGACGGGCCGGACGCGGTGGACGGGATCACGGTGCGCGACCCGGAGAAGGTCGTGTGGCTCTCGCAGACGACGCTGTCGGTGGACGAGACGATGGAGACGGTGGGGCGGTTGAAGCAGCGCCTGCCGATGCTGCAGAGCCCGCCGAGCGACGACATCTGCTACGCGACGCAGAACCGCCAGCAGGTGGTCAAGGACATCGCGGCGGAGTGCGACGTGATGCTGGTGGTCGGGTCGAAGAACTCTTCGAACTCGGTGCGGCTGGTCGAGGTCGCGGTCCAGCACGGCGCGCGCGCCGGTCACCTGATCGACTTCGCGCACGAGATCGACGAGGCCTGGCTCGAGGGAGCGTCCACTGTGGGCCTTTCCTCGGGGGCCTCGGTGCCGGACAACCTGGTGCAGGATGTGCTGGCGCACTTGGCCGAACGCGGCTTCACGAGCGTCGAGGAGTTCGAGCCGGTGACCGAGAAGCTGACCTTCTCGTTGCCGCGCGAACTCGTCAAGGACCTCAAGGCCGCCGGGCGCGCCTGAGCCCCGGTGACCTCTTTCGGGTGACACCTTTCCTTACGACGGTAAGAACGGGGTTTCTTGTCGGACCCCCGCGAAACACTTGAGCAGGGGACGCCCCCCGGGTGGGTGGGGGGCTGCCCGGAGCGCGGGCGCTAGGGGCGGAGGTCCTCCACCGACTCCCACGCCGGCTTCCGCGCCGGGGTGATCACCGGGGCCGGAGACTCCGGCGGGTCGCCCGCGACCTCGAGTTCGCTGAACCGCCGCGCCGTCACCAGCAGGCGCGACTCGACGCTCGCCACCGCCGCGTTGTAGGACCCGACCGCCGCCTCCAGCGACGAGCCGAGCCGCGAGAAGTGCCCCGCCACCGCGCCCAGCCGCTCGTGCAGCTCCCGCCCGAGCTTGTGGACCTCCTTGGCGTGCTGCGCCAGCGCCTCCTGCCGCCACGTGTGCGCCACCGTCCGCAGCAGCGCCATCAGCGTCGCCGGGGAGGCGATCACCACCCCGCGCGCGAACGCGTCCTCCAGCAGCGCAGGGTCGCCCCGCAGCGCCGCGTCCAGGAACGCGTCCGCGGGCACGAACAGCACCACCATCTCCGGCGTGTCCTCGAACGCCCGCCAGTACTCCTTGCCCGCCAACGACTCCACATGTCGCCGCAGGTGCTTCGCGTGCATTCGCAGCAGCTGGTCCCGCCCGGCCTCGTCCTCCGATTCCAGCGCCTGCAGGTACGACTGCAGCGGCGCCTTCGCGTCCACCACGAGGGTCCGCCCGCCGGAGAGGCGCACGACCAGGTCGGGGCGCACCCCGCGCCCGTCGACGAGCCCTGAGTGCTGCTCGGAGAAGTCGCAGTGCTCGACCATCCCGGCCGCCTCCACGATCCGCCGCAGCTGCACCTCGCCCCACTGCCCGCGCACCTGCGGCGACCGCAGCGCCCCCAGCAGCCGGCCCGTCTGCTCGCGCAGATCCTCCGAGATGTCCGCGACCCCCGAGAGCTGGATCCGCAACTGCGCGTAGGCGTCCACGCGGGCCCGCTCCACGTCGCCGAGGCGGGTCTCATACCGCGCCAACGTGTCCGCGATCGGTGCGAGCACCTGCCCGACCGCCTGGCGCGAGTGGTCCGTCGCCTCGAACGCGACCGCCTTCAGCGTCGACTCGAGCCGCTGCTCGTTGTCCGCCGCCGCTTCCAGCCGCGCCGTGGCCGCCGCCAGCTCGGCCGCCTGGCGCGACCGCCCCGCGAACCAGCCCCCGATACCGCCCGCCGCCAGGCACACCACCGCCAATAGGACCCACGTCATACGGGCCAGTCTAGGCGGGGCGCCACGGGTACAGTCGGTACATGGAGCTGTGGTTGACCCTGCTGGTGGTCGCGATCCTGGTCATCTTCTTCGTGGTGCAATCCAATAAGAAGCGGGCGCAGGTCGAACTCGCCGATGCCGAGGCGGAGGCCCGGCGCCTCTACGAGCGCCTCGGCGGCCAGACCATGAACCTCACCGCCCCCGGCGACAACCTTCCCGCAGGCCAGGCCCTCGCCGACGCCGGCGAGCGGTACACGGCCGCGGGCTCGCAGCTGGAATCGGCCCGCTCGATCAACCAGTACCGGCTCGTCGCCGAGACCGCCATCGAAGGCCTCAACTACGTGCGCGCCGCCCGCACCGCCATGGACATGGACCCCGGCCCCGAGGTCCCCGTCATGCGCGGCCAGCGCCGCACCGGCGCGCTCACCGAGCCGGTCAGCGCCGAGGTCGAGGGCCGCCGCTACACCGGCTCGCCCGACCCGAGCGACGAGAACCGCCACTACTACCCGGGCGGCCGCGTCGACGGGCGTCCCGTGCCGGCAGGCTGGTACAACACGCCCTGGTGGCAGCCCGCGCTGGCGGGCGCGGCGGGCGTGTTCGTCGGCATGATGGTCTTCGACGCGATGATCGCGCCCGCGTACGCGATGGGCGCGATCGAGGGCACCGATTACGGGAGCGATGCCGGAGCGGACGGCGGCGACGCGGGCGCTGACGGCGGCGACGCCGGTGGTGACTCGGGCAGCGGCGATTTGGGCGGCGGGGACTTCGGCGGAGGCGACTTCGGCGGCGGGTTCGAGTAGCCGCCCCGACGACACGGGCTCCCCTGCCGCTGTGCGGCAGGGGGCTTTTTCGTGCCTGAGTCAGTCGCGGCACCACTCCTTGGAGTCGGCGGAGGCGAGCAGGACCATGATGACGGCGTTGAGCCCCAGGCCGACCACCGGTCCAAGGGCTCCCGCCGGCGTCGCGGCGGGAGCCCCCGGAGTCACCATTCGGCGAAGGAGCCGTCCTTGAGGCGCCAGATCTCGTTGCGCCAGCGGTGGGGGTCCTTGGCGGCCTTGCGGACCGCGGCCTCGTCGATGTCGATGCCCAGGCCGGGGCCGGTGGGGCGCTTGACGACGCCGTCGGTGAACGCGAAGACCGCGGGGTCCACCAGGTAGTCGAGGAGGTCGTTGTCCTCGTTGTAGTGGATGCCGAGGCTCTGCTCCTGGATGAGGAAGTTCGGGGCCGCGAAGTCGACCTGGAGGCTCGCCGCGAGCGCGATGGGCCCGAGCGGGCAGTGCGGGGCGAGCGCCACGTCGTAGGCCTCGGCCATGGCGGCGATGCGGCGGACCTCGGAGATGCCGCCGGCGTGCGAGAGGTCGGGCTGGGCGACCGCGATGCCGGTGGAGAGCACGTCGCGGTAGTCCCAGCGGGAGTACAGGCGCTCGCCGGTGGCGATCGGGATGGAGGTGCTCGAGGTGATCGCGCGCAGGTCGCGGGAGAACTCGGGCAGGACCGTCTCCTCGACGAACAGCGGGAACAGCGGCTCCAGCAGCGGCAGGACGCGGCGGGCCATGGCGGTGGAGAAGCGGCCGTGGAAGTCGATCGCGAAGTCCATGTCGTCGCCGACGGCGGCGCGGAGCTCGGTGAACTGGTCGACGATGCGGTGGACCTGGGCGGCGGTCTCGATGTGGCCGAGCTGGGCCGCGGCGTTGCACTTGACGGCGTCGAAGCCGTTCGCCTTGGCGCGCAGGGCGTCTTCGGCGAGGGCCTGGGCGGAGTCGCCGCCGATCCAGGTGTAGACGCGGACGGTGTCGCGCACGGCGCCGCCGAGGAGTTCGTAGACGGGCACGCCGAGGGCCTTGCCCTTGAGGTCCCACAGGGCCTGGTCGATGCCGGCGACGGCGCTGGAGAGCACCGGGCCGCCGCGGTAGAAGCCGCCCTTGGTCATGACCTGCCAGTGGTCTTCGATGCGGGAGGCGTCCTCGCCGATGAGCCGGTCGGCGAGCGCCTCGACGACGCTGGCGACGGCCTCGGCGCGGCCCTCGACGATCGGTTCGCCCCAGCCCACGAGGCCGTCGTCGGTCTCGACGCGGACGAAGAGCCACCGGGGCCGGACGAAGAAGGTCTCGATGCTGGCGATGTTCAAGGGAACCTCTATCTCTTGTGGAGGGATCGGGTCAGGCGAGCCTGACGAGCCGGCCGCCGTCGACGGGGAGTTCGGCGCCGGTGATGTAGCCCGCCTCGTCGGAGGCGAGGAACGCGATCGCGGCGGCGACCTCTTCGGCGCGGCCGAGGCGTCCGGCGAGGGTGCGCCCGGCCTCCTCGGCCTGCCCCGCGGGGGGCACGCGGTCCCATTGCCGGGTGCGGATGGGGCCGGGCGCGACGGCGTTGACGCGCACGGCGGGGGCGTATTCGACGGCGAGCTGGCGCACCAGCGCGCTGAGGCCGCCCTTGGCGGCGGCGTAAGCGGTGAAGCCGGGCATGGAGGCGTGGGCGTGCACGGAGGAGACGGCGACGACGGAGCCGCAGGCGGCCGTGAGCGGTTGGGCGAGCGCGGCGACGCCGAGGTAGGTGGCCTTGAGGGTCGTGTCGAGCACGCGGTCCCAGTCGTCCTCGGGCAGTTCGTGGGCGGCGCCGAAGCGCAGCGCGTAGGCGTTGGAGACGAGCGTGTCGACGTGCCCGTGCTCGTCCATGGCCCGCGCGGCGAGGTCGCGCCAGTGCGCGGACTCGGCGACGTCACAGTGGACGAAGTGGACGGATCCTTCGGTCTCGGCGACGATGCGCGCCCCCGCTTCGCCGTCGATGTCGGCGAGGTACACGACCGCGCCTTCACTCGCGAGGCGCGCGACGACCGCGGCCCCGATGCCCATGGCGCCGCCGGTGACGACGGCGACCTTTCCCTCGAATCGGTTCATCCGGCGACCTTATCGGCGTCGGCGGCCGCTTTGCCGCGCTGGCGCGGTTTCGCCGCGGGTTCGGTGAGGTCGACGAGGGCGGCGGCGAGGCCGGGGCGTTCGCGGAGGATGAGGGCCGCGCCGCCGACCGCGCCGGCGCGGGCGCCGAGGTCGAGGGCGGCGGGGACGACGTCGACCTCGCGCACGAGGGTGAGCGCGTACCGGCGGATCGCGGTGCGCAGCGGGTCGAGCAGGACTTCGCCGGCGCGGGCGAGCTCGCCGCCGATGACGATCCGCTCGGGGTTGAGGAGGTTGCAGAGGCTGGCGAGGACGCGGCCGGTCATCTGGCCGACGTCGGCGAGGACGCCTTCGCAGGCGCGGTCGCCCGCCGCGGCGGCGGCGAGCACGTCCTCCACGGTGACCTTGGCGCCCAGGTGGGGACGCAGCGCTCCCAGCACCGCGGGGATGCCCGCGTGGAGGACGAGGCAGCCGCGGTTGCCGCACGGGCACGCCGGTCCGTCCACATCGACCGAGGTGTGCCCGAGCTCCCCGGCGGCGCCGACCGCGCCGCGGAAGACCCGGCCGTCGAGGATGAGCCCGGCGGCGATGCCGCTCGACAGGCCCACGTACATGAGGTCGCGGACGCCTCTGCCCGCGCCGCTGTAGGCCTCGGCGACGGCTTCGAGCCGGGTGTTGTTCTCGATCGCGACGGGCAGGCGCAGGCGCCGCTGGAACTCGTCGGCGGCGTGCACATGGGACCACGGCTGGTCGGGCAGCGAGGTGGAGACGATGCCGGTGGCCTTCTCGATGGGGCCGGGCAGGCCGACGCCCGCGCCGACGATCCGGTCGCGGTCGAGGCCGTGTTCGGCGATGAGCCCGTCGAGGAGGTCGGCGGCGACGTCGATGCGCTCGGACCAGCCGAGGTCGGGGTCGACGGCGCGGCCGGCGCCCGCGATCTCGTTGTGCGCCAGGTCCGAGAGGTGGACCCAGACGTGGTCGAAGGTGAAGTCGAGGCCGAGCGCGACGGCCGCGCCCGGGTTGACCGCGAGCGTCTCCTTGGCGCGGCCGTCCCCGTCGGGGTCGCCGTCCTGCTCGATCACCAGGCCGCGGGACATCAGTTCGGTAACGATGGTCGACACGGTGGTGCGGGAGAGGTCGGCTCGGCGCGCGAGCTCGGCGCGGTGCGTAGGTCCCTTGCGCAGCAAGAGGGTGAGCAGCCGTTCCTGGTTCGCGCGGCGCAGTGACTGGAGGGATCCGCTCTTCGTCCGGGGCATGCGCTGATCATACAACCCGCTCATAAATCTGTGTCAAGACTATTGACGTACTTATGTGAGTGGAGCTAGCCTTCGTCCACAGACTTTTCGAACCCCTTCCTGAAAGGCGAAAACCCATGCGTGGATCCCTCGGGACGCCGGTGTCCCGTCGTACCCTGATGCGCGGCTCGGCCCTCGGCGCGGCCGCCGCGGCCGGCGCCGGAGCCCTCTCCGCCTGCGCCCCTTCGGCAGGCGGCAGCGACGGCGGCAAGAAGACGCTGACGATCATGGCCCCGGAGAACGAGTTCAGCCCCGAGTTCCTCAAGTCCGCCGAGAAGGAACTCGGCATGACGATCAAGCGCGTCGAGGTCGACACCACCAAGCTCACCGCCATGCTCGCCAGCGGCACCGCCCCCGACCTGGTCCGCGGCCTCGGCGCCGTCGAGACCTCGTACATCGTCTCCCGCGACCTGGCGCTCCCCCTCGACGACTACTTCGCCAAGAGCGAACTGCTCAAAGAGGACGACATCGACCCGATCAACGACGTGTGGCGCTACGACGGCTCCGTCCAGGGCCAGGGCCCCCGCTACGGCCTCGCCAAGGACTACTCCCAGGACGCCATGTTCTGGTACAACACCGCCCTCTTCGACGCGGCCGGCGTCGCCCACCCCTCGGACGCCGAGCCGGTCACCTACGACGAGTGGCTCGAGATGGGCAGGCAGCTCACCCAGAAGGACGGCGACACCACCACCGTCTACGGCCTCTCGGCCGGCGGCCTCGGCCTCTTCATCAGCCTCACCAACATGACCGCCTCCGCGGGCGGCAGCCTCCTCTCCGACGACCTCGGCACCATCGACTTCTCCTCGCCCGAAGCGCAGAAGGCCCTCACCTGGTACCTCGAGTACGCCCGCGCCAAGGTCGGCTTCAGCCCCGTCGAGCCCAACCCCGACGGCTGGGACTGGCCGCCCTACCAGACCGGCCGCCTCGCCCAGTCCTGGTCCGGCTACTGGTTCGGCGGCGCCATCGCCGCCGAGGCCGCCCTCGCCGAGACCTCCCGCCTCGCCCCCGCCCCGACCATGGGCGGCGAGCGCGTCAGCCCCTGCTTCGGCGCCACCGGCTACTGGATCCCCAAGGCCTCCAAGAACCACGACGAAGCCTGGCAGCTCTTCGAATGGTTCATGGGCGGCGACCCCGCCAAGGAGCGCGCCGCCGGCGGCTGGGGCATGCCGAGCCTCCTGTCCCTCCGCGCTGACCTGCCCGTCGGCACCCCCGCCCAGGAGCAGGCGCTCGCGGCCGTCGAAGCCGAGGCCGACTACTTCAAGGTCCTGTCCTTCACCCCGTACGTCAAGGTCGAGGCCCTCGACGCCGTGCTCAACCAGTACCTGCCCGACGCCATCAACGAGGGCGTCTCCGCCGGGGCGCTGGCCGACACGCTCAACAACGACATGCAGGCGCTCCTGGACGAAGGCAAGGAGCTGGTGAAGTGACCGCAACGCTCACAGCGTCGCGCGAGACTCCCCCCGGGACCGCCCGGCCGCGCCGTGGGAAGCGCGGCCGGGCGGGCACCCGCCCCCGGACGTTCTACCTGTTCGTCGGCCCGTGGATCGCCGGGTTCGTGCTGCTGACGCTCTTCCCGCTCGGCTACGCGTTCTGGATGAGCCTCACCAACACCGACGGGCTCTCCCCGCACTGGTCCTATGTGGGCATGGACAACTACGTCAGGGTCTTCCAGGACGGGCAGACCCTGGCGTCCCTGGGCCGCACCGGGATCTTCATGCTCGCGACCGTGCCCACGGGCGTCGCCGCGGGCCTGCTGATGGCGGTGATGCTCAATCGCGACTTCAAGGGGCGCGCGCTCTTCCGGGCCCTGTTCTACCTGCCCGCCGTCGTGCCCGGCGTGGCCGCCGCGCTCACGTTCAAGATCATCTTCGACAAGAACGCCGGCGCGGCCAACGCCGCCATCGGCGCGGTCGGCGGCGAGCCGATCTCCTGGCTGGCCGACCCGTGGGTGCGCTCCGTGCTCATCCTCATGATGCTGTGGGGCGTCGGCGGGTCGATGATCGTCTCCCTCGCCGCACTGCAGGACGTGCCGAAGGAGCTGCTCGAAGCGGCCCGAGTGGACGGCGCGGGCCCGGTCTACTCGTTCTTCAAGATCACCCTGCCGATCCTCAGCCCGATCATCTTCTTCCAGGTGGTCACCGGCGTGATCGGCTCGCTCCAGGTGTTCGTGCCCTCGTTGCTGCTCGCGCCCGTCAACGGCGCCGCCGCGGTCACGGCCGTGCCCGAGGGCAACTACTTCTTCATGGTGCACGTCTACGCCGAGTACTTCGCCAAGAGCCACTTCGGGTACGCCTCGGCGCTGCTGTGGGTGCTCTTCCTCTTCGTACTCCTCATCACCGGCATCGTGTTCAAGATCGGCAACCGCGCGGTCTTCTACGGCGGGGTCGACCCCTCTGAGCGGAAGGAGGGCTGATGAACGTCGACTTCGCGCGCCGGGCCCGCATGACGGCCCTCTACATCGCGCTGATCACGCTCGCCGTGATCTTCTCCGGCCCGCTCGGCTGGCTCATCCTCACCTCGCTGAAGGCCCCGAACGAGCTGTCGGTCTTCCCGATCCAGCTGTTCCCCGAGACGCCGCAGTGGCACAACTACCTCGACGCCCTCACCTACATCGACTTCCTCGGCTACGCCCGGAACTCGCTGATTCTCGCCACGCTCTCGTCGGTGCTGACCACCATCTCGTCGGCGTGGATGGCGTACGGGTTCGCGCGGCTCTCGGCCCCCGGCAAGAAGTTCTGGTTCGGGCTCCTGATCTCGACGATGATGATGCCCGGCATCATCACCCTGATCCCGACGTACCTGATGTTCGCCAAGCTCGGCTTCGTCGACACGTACATCCCGTGGATCCTCTGGGGCCTCAGCGGCGCCGCGTACATGATCTTCCTGTTCCGCCAGTTCTTCTCGGGCATGCCGAAGGAGCTGGAGGAGGCGGCGGTCCTCGACGGCTGCGGCCATGTGCGGATCTTCTGGAAGATCTTCATCCCGCAGTCGTGGCCCGTGCTGGCCGCGTGCATGGTGCTGACCTTCACCGCCAGCTGGGGCGACTTCATCGCGCCGAGCCTGCTGCTCAGCGACGAGACGACGACCCTGGCCGTCAAGATGACCGCCGGGTACGTCAACGAGAAGGGCTTCCCGGTCCAGAACCTGCTCGCGGCGGGCAGCACCATGTTCATCCTGCCCGTGCTGCTGCTGTTCCTGTTCTTCCAGCGTTTCTTCGTGCAGGGCTTCTCGACCTCGGGTCTGAAGTAACGAGTCTCCGGCGCCCTGATCCATCGTCTCGTCAGGGCGCCGGTGCGAGAACCGGGGCGGCGGGCCGGAAGCCGGGGGTCAAACCTCCGGTCCGCCGCCCCTTTCGCTATGCGCGCCGGCGCACCGAGCGGCCCGCGAGGGCCTCGGTGCGCCGGCCGTCGTCGATGGCCAAGGCGCCGTTGACGACGACATAGGGGACGCCCGCCGCCTGGCGGCGGGGCTCCTCGAACGTGGAGCGGGCGTCCACGGTCTCGGGGTCGAAGAGGACGAGGTCGGCCGCGAAGCCCTCCTTGACGAGGCCCCGGTCGGTGAGGCCGAGGGTCGCGGCGGGGCGGCCGGTCAGGTGGGCGACGCAGTCCTCGACGGTCATGAGGCCGAGGTCGCGGGTGTAATGGCCGAGGTAGCGGGCGAACGAGCCCCAGGCGCGCGGGTGGATCTTGTCGCCCGCGAGGACGCCGTCCGTCGATCCGGTGTGGACGCCGTGGCGCATGATCGCGCGGACGTTCTCCTCGTTGCCCACGTGCATGAGGCACGCGGTGCTGAAGTCGTCCTCGGCGATGAGGTCGAGGAAGAACGCCGAGGGCCGCTCCGCTCCGGCGGCCTCGGCGACGCGCCGGCCCACCAGGTGCCGCAGGCCGGGCTTGGCGACGCCCGCGATCTCGATCCTGGACCAGTCGACGGGGACGCCGTTCGCGCCGTCGGTGCCCTCGACGTCGAGCTCGTGGACGATGCGCGCCCGCTGCTCGTCGCTGCGGAGGCGTTCGGCAAGGGCCCCATAGCCTCCCGCGACCGACCAGCTCGGCAGGAGCGCCGCGAGCATCGTCATCCCGGGCAGGTACGGGTAGGTGTCGAGGCTGATCGGCAGGCCCTCGTCGAGGCCTTCGTCGATGAGTTTGAGGAGTTCGGCGGCGCGGCCCTCGTTGACCGGGTAGTTCAGGGTGGCGTGCGCGAGGTGCAGGGCGCAGTTCGCGCGGCGGCCGATTTCGATCATCTCCGCGTAGCCCTCCATCGCACCGGCGCCGTAACTGCGCTGGTGGGGGCTGAAGTAGCCGCCGTACGAGGCGACGACCTTGCACAATTCGACCAGCTCTGCGGTGGTCGCGTACATGCCGGGGGCGTAGCTCAGCCCCGCCGAGAGTCCGAAAGCGCCCGCTTCCATGCCTTGGGCGACTTGGGCTTTCATGGCCTCGAGCTCGGCGGGCGCCGGTTCGCGGTCCTCCCAGCCCATCGCGAGCATCCGCACGGTGCCGTGGGGGACGAGGTAGGCCGCGTTGGTCGGGATGCCGCGGTCCAGGCGGTCGAGGTACTCGCCGACCGTGCGCCAGTCGAAGTCCACGTCGAGGCGGCCGTTCCACGCGGCGATGGCCTCCCACATCTGCGGCGCGGTGGCCTCGTCGACCGGCGCGTACGACAGGCCGTCCTGGCCGAGCACTTCGAGGGTGCAGCCCTGGCCGAGCTTCGCGAGGTGGTCGCGGTCGGCGAGGACCGCCAGCTCCGAGTGGGCGTGCATGTCGATGAAGCCGGGGGAGAGGACCAGGCCGTCCGCGTCGATGACGCGGCGGCCGTCGAGGCGCTCGGCGCCGATCGACGCGATCCGGCCGCCGTCGACCCCGACGTCGGCCCGGAACCGGGGCGCACCGGTGCCGTCGGCGATCTCGGCTCCCCGGATCACGATGTCCACTGCGGCCACTCGGCGACCTCCCCCATTCGGCACGGAGCGTCAGTCTATGCAGGCCAGAGGGTGAGCACTAGCCGCATCTCGGCCCTCGGGAGGCGGCGTTCAGGCGCTCAGGAGGGCCTTGAGCGCCTCCACGGCCGGGCGGTTGCCGGGGAGCCACGGGACCGAGTCGAGCTCGGCGGGGCCGAGCCAGCGCAGCTCGGCGTGCTCCTTCGCGTGCGGCTCGCCTGCGGTCAGTTCGGCGAAGTAGACGCGCAGGAGGTAGCGGCCGCCGCCGGTCGCGAGGTCGCCGCCGACGCGCTCGCCGACCGCGATGGCGACGCCGAGTTCCTCGCGGCATTCGCGTACGAGCGCTTCGGTCTCGGTCTCGCCGGGTTCGACCTTGCCGCCGGGGAACTCCCAGAGCCCGGCGAGTTCGGGCGGGTAGGCGCGCGCGGCCGCGAGGACGCGGTCGCCGGCGCGGATGGCGGCGCCCACTACGACTTTCGGTTCGTTCACCGCAAGAGCTTATCGGCGCCGCGGGGCCGCGCGGACTTCGCGGCCGTTGCCGGGTTGAGGGCGTTTCGTTATCTTTGGCGCGTCAGATCACGAGCAGTGACCACTAATGAGCAACGTGTTGTTCATACGTTCGGATGATGCGGCGTAGACCCTACGGTCAGGAATCGTGTCCACCAGCACAAAACCAGACAAGAACTGTACCGCCGCATCCGGTATCACCGATTGATCCCATTTGCCGGTCTGGACAGAAACTGGGAGACGCGCAAGACTCGGTTCAGAAACGATAAAGATCCGGCGACAATTCAGACACGAAGCCCCCGTGTCCGTCGGAGCCGAATCAGACCAACCTTACTGATCGGTCGCGGCCCTGCTTCGGCAGGGCACCGGTTTGCCGGACGCGGCCAGGACGAAATGGCGATGGTGCCATATGGGGAGAACGGAGCAAGACGACAACGTGCTGCTGGATGCACTGAGGGAGCTCAACGGTTGGGTAGCGGATGGCGACGGCCGCCTCTCGCGGTCGCTGCCGCTCGACGATTCCCAGCACGCGGAGCTCGCCGAACACATCAAGATCTTCGCCGACACGCTCGGGGTCAGGCCTGACGTGTCGCGCACCGATGAAGCCACGCTCATCGTGCTCGCCAGAGAAGGCGGATTCAGCCTCACCGACGTGACCTTCGCGGGCCGCGTCGAGACCGCGTACATCACCATCGCCGGCGAACTCGCCGCCCCGGAGGACTCCTCCAAGGGCCGCTTCCGCTGGCTCAGGCGCGGCGAATAGAACGACCCGCACGGCGGACCGCCGGGGACCCCACCTCCCCGCCGGTCCGCCGCTCGCGTGTCCCGGGTCCGTCAGGAAGGCATGACCGCCTCGGGGTCGTGGCCCTGCGCCGAGCGGGCGCCGTCGACCGGGAGCACGGCGCCGCTGATGAACGAGGAACGCGCCGAGAGCAGGAACGCGACCGTGTCGGCGACCTCCGCCGCCTCGCCCGCCCGGCCGAGCGGGTGCAGGTCCCGGATCGCCGCCTCGACCCGCGCGTACGCCTCGGCGCCCGACTCCTCCAGCGAACGCAGCCGCTCGGTCGCCACCGACCCGAGCGCCAGCGCGTTCACCCGGACGTCCCAGGGCCCGTAGTCGACCGCGAGCGCCCGCGTCAGCCCCTCCATCGCGGCCTTCGCCGTCGCGTACGGCAGCGCGCCGCGCACGGCCCGCTGCGCTTGATGCGACGAGATGTTGACGATGCTGCCGGGGACGCCCTGGACCCGGAACGCGGCCACCGCGGCGGCCGCCCCGGCGAGGCAGGGTTGGAGGTTGCGGCGCACCAACTCCATGACCCCCGCGCCGCCCACTTCGTGGAGCCAGGCGTCGTGGAACAGCGCGGCGTTGTTGACCCAGCCGGTGAGCGCGCCGAGGGATTCGGCGGCGGCGACGGCCCGCGCGGCGACGGCGTCCTCGCCCGCGTCGCCGACGACGACCCAGGCGCGGCTCTCGCTGATCGCCTCGTCGAGCCATTCGAGCCGCTCGTCGCGCATCTCCACGACGACGACCGCCCGGTCCTCGGCGAGCAGCCGCTCGACGATCGCCTTCCCGATGCCCTGCCCGCCGCCGGTCACGACCGCCACTTCACGGCTCATCCGCCCCACCTCCGAGATCGAAGACGCCGCGACCCGATCGTCGCGGCGTCAGATTCCTTAGTGCTCAAGGAAAGGCGTGTTTAAACCCCGGTCTCAGACGTTGAAGCGGAACTCGACCACGTCGCCGTCGGCCATGACGTAATCCTTGCCCTCCATGCGGACCTTGCCGGCGGCCTTGGCGGCCTGCATGGTCCCGGCCTCCATGAGGTCGTCGAAGGAGACGATCTCGGCCTTGATGAAGCCGCGCTGGAAGTCGGTGTGGATCTCGCCGGCCGCCTCGGGGGCGGTCGCGCCCTTCTTGATCGTCCAGGCCCGGGTCTCCTTCGGGCCCGCGGTGAGGTAGGTCTGCAGGCCGAGGGTCTCGAAGCCGACGCTGGCGAGGCGGTCGAGGCCCGGCTCGGTCTGGCCGGTGGACTCGAGCAGTTCGCGGGCCTCGGCCTCGTCGAGGTCGATGAGCTCGGACTCGAACTTGGCGTCGAGGAGCACCGCCTGGGCGGGGGCGACGAGCGCGCGGAGCTTCGCGGCCAGCGCTTCGTCGGCGACCTGGTCCTCGTCGACGTTGAAGACGTAGATGAACGGCTTCGCGGTGAGCAGGTGCAGGTCGTAGAGGAGCTCGGTGTCGAGCCCGGCGGCGAAGACGGTCTTGCCGGAGTCGAGGACCTGCTGCGCGGTCTGGACGGCCTCGAGCTTGGCCTTGGCGTCCTTGTTCATGCGCGCTTCGCGCTCGAGGCGCTTGAGGGCGTTCTCGACGGTCTGGAGGTCGGCGAGGATCAGTTCGGTGTTGATCGTCTCGATGTCGTCGACGGGCGAGACCTTGCCGTCGACGTGGGTGACGTTGCCGTCCTCGAAGACCCGCACGACCTGGGCGATGGCCGAGGTCTCGCGGATGTTGGAGAGGAACTGGTTGCCCTTGCCCGCGCCTTCGGAGGCGCCCTTGACCAGGCCCGCGATGTCGACGAAGGTCACGGTGGCGGGGAGGATCTTCTCCGAATCGTAGACCTCGGCCAGCTTCGGGAGGCGGGCGTCGGGGACGGCGACCACGCCGACGTTCGGTTCGATGGTCGCGAAGGGGTAGTTCGCGGCCAGGATCTCCGAGCGGGTCAGCGCGTTGAAGAGCGTGCTCTTGCCGACGTTGGGCAGGCCGACGATGCCGATGCTGAGTTTCACGAGGGTCAAGTCTAGGCGGGGCCGCGCCGCCGCCGCACGGCGCGACCTGGTGCTGTGTTGCGGAAGACCGGTGCGTCAGGCGGCGAGCAGGCCGATCCCGAGGGTCAGGACGCCGAGCGCGAGGCTCGCCGCGCCGGCGTAGACGATCGCGATGAAACGGTTGGGGACGGTGCGCCCGGCTCCGGCCATGGCGGCGAAGAACCCGCCGGACATGAGGACCGCGGCGGCCGGGACCGCGATGCGCCCGACCCAGCCCCAGAGGCCTTCGAGGCCCGTGGCGTCGGCGAGGATCAAGGTCACGAGGCTCAGGATGACGAGGACGCCCGCGTGGGCGTGCCCGGCGCGCGAGAACGCCTTCTGGAAGTCGGTGAGCGGGACCTTGCCGGCGGCGATGCGCAGCAGGAAGGTGCCGCCGAACTCGATGGTGACGATGGTGAGCAGGACGACGCCGGCGATGATGCGGGAGGCGTCGCTGAGGGCGAGAGTGGACTCGAACATCAGGGGTTCCAATCGTGAGCGTTGTGGAAACCCAACGTACGCGGGAGTCTTGACAGTGTCAAGTTATTCGCCGAGATGGCCGTAGTGGTGTTTGACACTGTCAAGATCCGCGCTACAGTGGTGCTTGTGACCGATCGCTACCACCACGGGGACCTGCGCCGGGCGCTCATCGCGGCCGCCGTCGAGGCCATCGCCGAAAGCGGGCCGAGCGCCCTGAGCCTGCGGGCCGTCGCCAAGCGGGCGGGCGTCTCGCACGCCGCCCCGGCCCACCACTTCGGCGACAAGGCCGGGCTCCTGACGGCGGTAGCCGCCGAGGGCTACGACCGCTTCGCGGACGCACTGGAGCGGGCGTGGGAGGCGACCGGCGACTTCGTCGAGGTCGGCGTCGCCTACGTGCGCTTCGCCATCGACAACAAGGCGTATTTCGAGACGATGTTCCGGCCCGAGCTGCTCCACGAGGACGACCCCGACCTGCAGCGCGCCGAGTCGCGCTCGAACGACGCGCTCGTGCGCGGCGCCGGCGCGCAGCGCCCCGACGCCGCGTTCAACGCCGAGGCGCTGGGCGCCTGGTCCCTCGTCCACGGCTTCGCGGGCCTGCTCATGGGCGGGAACTTCCCGCAGGCGGTCAAGGACGACCCCGAGGCCGCGCTCCGGGATATCGCGACCCACGTCCGCTTCGGCAAGCATTCCTAAAATTCAAGTCACACACAACTAGGTTGCGCACAACTCAGTTGTGCACTATCGTCGTCCCCATGGACAGGACACCGAGGCTCCGCGAGCAGGCCTGCTTCGCGCTGTACACCGCCTCCCGCGCGGTGACCGGCCTCTACCGGCCGCTGCTCGACAAGCTCGGCTTGACCTACCCGCAGTTCCTGGTCCTCATGGCGCTGTGGGAGACCGACGGCCTCACCGTCACCGCCCTCGGCGACGAGCTCCAGCTCGACTCCGGCACCGTCTCACCGCTGCTCAAGCGGCTCGAGGCCGCCGGGTTCGTCGAGCGCCGCCGCGAGTCGGACGACGAGCGGCGCGTCACCGTGCACCTCACCGAGGCCGGGGCTGCGCTCGAGCGCGAGGGCTGCGAGGTCACCCAGGTCGTCGGCACCGCCTCGGACATGTCCTACGAGGAGCTGGTCGCCCTGCGCGACAAGCTCCACGAGTTCACCGCCGCCATCCGCACCCGCGAAACCACCGAATAGGCAAGGGAAAACCACATGGAACAAGCGCTCTACGTCGCGAACGCCGTCTCCTCCGGCGAAGGCCGCAACGGGCACGTCGCCACCGGCGACGGCATCATCGCCCTCGACCTGGCCATCCAGAAGGAGCTCGGCGGCCCCGGCGGCAAGGCCAACCCCGAGCAGCTGTTCGCCGCGGGCTACGCGGCCTGCTTCCACAGCGCGCTCCAGATGATCGCCCGCCAGGCCAAGGTGGACCTCGGCGACTCCACGGTCGAAGCCTCCGTCGGCATCCACAAGCAGGGCGATGGCTTCGGGCTCAGCGCCATCCTCGAGGTCTCGACCCCGGGCGCAGAGCGCTCGGTCGCCGAGGGCCTCGTCGCCAAGGCCCACGAGGTCTGCCCCTACTCCAACGCGACGCGCGGCAACATCCAGGTCGAGGTCGACCTGGTCCAGACCGCTTAAGCAGAGCAAAGGGAAAGGGTCCGCGCCGTCCGGCGCGGACCCTTCCTCTACTTGCGGAAGATCTTGCG
Organism: Glycomyces niveus; assembly: GCF_017592475.1. Taxonomy (GTDB): domain Bacteria; phylum Actinomycetota; class Actinomycetes; order Mycobacteriales; family Micromonosporaceae; genus Glycomyces; species Glycomyces niveus. The sequence continues at coordinate 54,477 of NZ_JAGFNP010000018.1, forward strand.
GCCCAGCCACACCAGCGGGTCGTACCGGTCCCCGGCGACGCGCTCCTTCATCGGGATGATCGCGTTGTCGGTGATCTTGATGTGCTCGGGGCACACCTCGGTGCAGCACTTGGTGATGTTGCAGTAGCCCAGGCCCTGGTCGTCCTGGGCCTGCTCGCGCCGGTCGTCCCGCGCGTCGAGCGGGTGCATGTCGAGCTCGGCCGCGCGGATGAACAGGCGCGGGCCCGAGAACGGCGGCTTGTTCTCCTCGTGGTCGCGCACCACGTGGCAGGTGTTCTGGCACAGGAAGCACTCGATGCACTTGCGGAACTCCTGGCTCCGCTCCACGTCGACCTGCTGCATCCGGTACTCGCCCGGCTCGAGGTCGGCGGGCGGCGCGAACGCCGGCATCCGCCGCGCCTTCTCGTAGTTGAAGGACACGTCGGTGACGAGGTCGCGCACGACCGGGAAGGTCCGCAGCGGCGTGATCGTGACCGCCTCGCCCTCCTCGAAGAGGTTCATGCGGGTCATGCACATCAGCCGCGGCATGCCGTTCACCTCGGCCGAGCACGAGCCGCACTTGCCGGCCTTGCAGTTCCACCGCACGGCGAGGTCGGGCGCCTGCTCGGCCTGGATCCGGTGCACCACGTCGAGGACCACCTCGCCCTCGTTGACCTCGACGTCGAACTCGGCGAAGTCGCCGCCTCCGGCGTCGCCCCGCCACACCCTGAACGTCCGCTCGTTCATCGGGACTCCTCCTCGGCCGCTCCGGGCCGGTATTCCTCGGGGGTCATGTACTTGGCGAGCTCGGTCTCGTCGAACAGGCCCAGGAGCTCCCGGGTCATCGCCGGGACCGCCTGCCGCTCCAGCCGCACCTCCCCGTCTTCGAGCGAGGCCACGAGGTTCACCTTGCGCCACTCGGGGTCCATGCCCGGCGCGTCCTCGCGGGTGTGCCCGCCGCGCGACTCGTCCCGCTCCAGCGCGGCCATCGCGGTCGCGACCGAGCAGAGGTACATGTTGCGCAGATCCAGCGCCAGGTGCCAGCCGGGGTTGTAGGCCCGACCGCCGGTCGCGCTGACGTTCGCGATCCGCTCATCGAGGGCCGCAAGCTCGTGGAGCGCCTCCTGGAGTTCGCCCGCCCGGCGGATGATCCCGACGAGGCGGCCGTTGATCGCCTGCATGGCGTTCTGCAGCGCGAACGGGTTCTCGCCGTCGTTCCCGAAGGGCCGCAAGGCGTCCTCGGCCGCCGCCGCGATCTCGTCGTCGCTGAGCTTCGGCGGCTCGGCCGCCGAGGCGTGCGCGGCCGCGTACTCGCCCGCGCGCTTGCCGAACACGAGCAGGTCCGACAGGGAGTTCCCGCCGAGCCGGTTCGAGCCGTGCATCCCGCCCGAGACCTCCCCGGCCGCGAACAGTCCGGTGACGGCCGACGCGGTCGTGTCGGCGTCGACCTCGATGCCGCCCATGATGTAGTGGCAGGTCGGGCCGACCTCCATCGGCTCGGTCGTGATGTCCACGTCGGCCAGTTCCTTGAACTGGTGGTGCATCGAGGGGAGCCGCCCGCGGATGTAGTCGGCGCTGCGCCGGGACGCGATGTCGAGGTAGACGCCGCCGTGCTCGGTCCCCCTGCCCGCCTTGACCTCCGCGTTGATGGCCCGCGCGACCTCGTCGCGCGGCAGCAGCTCCGGAGGGCGGCGGTTGTGGTCGGGGTCGGTGTACCAGCGGTCGGCCTCCTCGGGGTTGTCGGCGTACTGCGCCTTGAACACCTCGGGGATGTAGTCGAACATGAACCGCCTGCCCTCGGCGTTCTTCAGCACCCCGCCGTCGCCGCGCACCGACTCGGTGACGAGGATGCCGCGCACCGAAGGGGGCCAGACCATCCCGGTGGGGTGGAACTGGATGAACTCCATGTTGACGAGCTTCGCGCCGGCCCGCAGCGCGAGCGCGTGGCCGTCCCCGGTGTACTCCCACGAGTTCGAGGTGACCTTGAACGAGCGCCCGATGCCGCCCGTGGCGAGCACGATCGCGGGCGCGGCGACCGCCATGAACCGCCCGGTGCCGCGCCGGTACCCGAAGGCGCCCTTCACGGCGCCGCCCGCGGTGAACAGCTCGGTGATCGTCGTTTCATCGATGACCTGGAGCTTCGGCTCGGTCTCGCCGGCCGCTTCGTCGTCCTGCTGCAGCGAGACGAGCTTCTGCTGCAGGGTGCGGATCAGCTCGAGCCCGGTGCGGTCGCCCACGTGCGCGAGGCGCGGGTACTCGTGGCCGCCGAAGTTACGCTGGCTGATCTTGCCGTCGGCGGTCCGGTCGAACAGGGCCCCATACGTTTCGAGCTCCCAGATCCGCTCCGGCGCCTCCTGGGCGTGCAGCTCGGCCATCCGGTAGTTGTTGAGGAACTTGCCGCCGCGCATCGTGTCGCGGAAGTGGACCTGCCAGTTGTCGTTCGAGTTGACGTTGCCCATCGCGGCGGCCGCGCCGCCTTCGGCCATGACGGTGTGCGCCTTGCCGAACAGGGACTTGGAGATGACGATGACGCTCTTGCCCGCCAGCCGCGCCTCGACGGCGGCCCGGAGCCCGGCCCCGCCCGCGCCGATGACGAGGACGTCGCAGGAGAGGTGCTCGACCTCGTTGATGTCGTTCATGGTCTGCCCCTCTACCCGACGAATCGGAGGTCGGTGATCCAGCCGGCGGCGACGGCCATGACGTAGAAGTCCGTGAGCGCCAAGGACGCCAGGGTGATCCAGGCCCACATCATGTGGCGGGCGTTGAGCGCGCTGGAGAACGTCCAGAGGCGATAGCGGATCGGGTGCTTCGAGAAGTGCTTCATCCGACCGCCCATGACGTGCCGGCACGAGTGGCAGCCGAGCGTGTAGCACCACAGCAGCAGCACGTTGGCCAGGAGGACGACGTTCCCCAGGCCGATGCCGAAGCCGTCGGGGGAGTGGAAGGCCAGGATCGCGTCCCAGGTGTTGATGAGCGAGATCGCGAACGCCAGGTAGAAGAAGTACCGGTGGAAGTTCTGCAGGATCAGCGGGAAGCGGGTCTCGCCGGTGTAGCGCGGGTGCCCGTCGGGGACGGCGCACGCGGGCGGCGAGAGCCAGAAGGACCGGTAGTAGGCCTTGCGGTAGTAGTAGCAGGTGAGCCGGAACGCCAGCAGGAACGGCAGGCTCAGCGCCGCGTACGGGATCAGCGGGTGGTCCGGCAGGAACCGTCCGAAGTGGGCGGATTCAGGGACGCACCCCTCGGAGACGCAGGGGGAGTAGAACGGCGTCAGGTAGTGGTAGTCCGCCACCCAGTAGTCGCCTTGGTAGAAGACCCGGAAGGTCGCGTACGCGACCCAGGCGGTGATCCCGAGAACGGTCAGGATCGGGCCCCGCCGCCAGTTGTCGGTCCGCAGGTTGCGGGCCATGATGGCGGCCCGGGGCGGCGACGAGACGGCACTGTCTTCGGTCGTGGTCATCAGCGCAGGATATCGCTGAACCTGTGACGTAAGTCCATGGGGTACATCACATTTATGAGCTTTTCTCTGGCTGAGGCAGTAGATTGCAAAGTTTCGCTTGAGGCCTCCTCGCGTCTCTTGTGGCGCGAGTGGCGCGGGCGCACCGTTAGGCTTGAGCCCATGAGCGCACGCGGGATCATCTTCGTCCACGCCCACCCCGACGACGAGACCGTCGGCACCGGCGCGACCGTCGCCCACTACGCCGCCCGGCCCGACGTCCACGTCACCGTCGTCACCTGCACCCTCGGCGAGGAGGGCGAGGTCCGCGTCCCGCACCTCGCCGGGCTCGCCGCGGGCGAGGCCGACCAGCTCGGCGGCTACCGCTACTGGGAGTACCGCCAGGCCACCGAAGCGCTCGGCGTCACCGACACGCACTTCCTCGGCGGCGTCGCCCGCTACCGCGACTCCGGCATGATGGGCCTGCCCTCGAACGACCACCCGCGCGCGTTCTGGGGCGCCGACGTGGACGAGGCCGCCGCCGACCTCGTCGCGGTCATCCGCGACCGCGCCCCGGAAGTGCTCGTCACCTACGACCCCGACGGCTTCTACGGCCACCCCGACCACATCCAGGCCCACCGCGTCGCCATGCGCGCCGCCGATCTCGCCGCCGACCCTGCGTGGCGGCCCGACCTCGGTGCGGCACACCGGATCCGCAAGGTCTACTGGACCACCATGCCCCGCAGCGTCATCGAAGCCCAGTTCGACGCCTTCACCGGCGCCACCGACAACCCCTTCGCCGGCGTCGCCTCCGCCGACGAGCTGCCCTTCGGCGTCCCTGACGACCAGATCGACGCCTGCGTCACCGGCGACGCCGCCGACACCGCCAAGAAGCGCGCCGCCATGGCCGCCTACGCCACCCAGATCGCCCCCGGCGACTGGCTCGACGTGCTCGGCGACAAGCTCGGCGACGAGGCCCTCGTTGCCGAGCACTACCGCCTGGTCAGGGGCGAACGCGGCCCCGGTCCCGGCTGGGAGACCGACCTGCTGGCCTGACCTGGGATTCCGCGGACGTTGATCGGGGTACCCCGGACGGCTATGGATGCTTGGACCTATCTCGGCCCGCTGGGCCTGGCGCTGCTGCTCGGCCTCGCCGTCGGCGCCGAACGCGAATGGCAGGGCAAACCCGCCGGCATGCGAACGCACGCCCTCATCGCGGTCGGCACCTGCCTGTTCGTCCTCGCCGGCCGCTACGGCTTCCCCGAGACCGTGCCCGGTACGCCCGGCGTCGACCCCGCCCGCATCGCCGCGCAGGTCGTGACCGGCATCGGCTTCCTCGGCGCGGGCGTCATCTTCTTCAACCGGAACATCGTCCACGGCATGACCACGGCCGCGTCGATCTGGTCGACCACCGCCATGGCGCTCGCGTGCGGCGCGGGCCTGTACTGGGCGGCCGTCGCCGTCGCCGCCGCGCAGCTCGTGATCGTCGCCGGGCTCGCCCCGGTCGAGGACGTCATCGCCCGGCATGCCAAGCACGCCGGGCGCCTCCAGATCCGCTACACCAGCTCGGCCGCGCTCACCGCCGCGCTCGCCAAATGCACCGAGGAAGGGTTCAAGGTCGCCGAGATCCAGGGCGAGAACGGCCACGGCGTCGTGCGCACCACCGACTTCGTCCTCACCGGCCGCGGCGCGGTCGCGGAACTGACCGTGAAACTGCGGGCCATCGAGGGCATCGAGCACGTGATCTACCGCGAAGAGGACGACTCGGCCCCCTAGGCGATGTCCCGCAAGTTGATGCCGCGCAGTGGAAGCTCTCTCGATCGGTGATGAACAGGTGGGTTGGATATCGGTCCTGTGAAGCGGCCCGCAATGTGGCCGAGAGTCTGAGGGCCGGTCGTTAGGTTGGGGGGTATGAACGATGCTCCCCGCCTCGAACCCATCACGCCCGCCAATGTCGCCATGGCCTGCCGCATCAAGGTCGCGCCCGAACAGGAGGAGTTCGTGGCCCCGGTTGCGGTTTCGCTGGCCGAGGCATACGCGTCCTTCCCGACCGCGTGGCCGCGTCTGGTGTACGTCGGTGACGAACCGGTGGCGTTCGTGATGGGGGGATTCGATCCGGATGCCGAGATCGAGTTCTTCCGATGCGGCATCTGGCGGCTCAATGTCAGCGCCCGGCACCAACGCGCCGGCCTCGGTCGTTTCGCGGTCGAGGCCGTGCTCGGTGAGGCGCGGCAGCGTGGTTCGAAGCGGGCCACCGTGATGTGGAAATCCGGCTCGACCGGCCCTGAGGGCTTCTACCGCAGGATGGGGTTCGAGCCGACCGGTCAGGAGTTCGCAGGGCAAGTGGTTGGTGCGATCGCGCTGGACTAATGGAGACCCCGAGGCTATTGGGGCGCATGGGATCATGCCTGCGTGGCGGGTGTGATCAGTGCGGTGGATGAGACGATGATCGAGCTGTTCAGCGGCCTTTCGGCCCGGCAGTTCACCAAGCTGGTCCGCCAACTTCGGCGTGAGGGTGCCGATTCGGCGCTCAAAGGACGGCCTTGGGGCCTCGCCTTCGAGGACCGAGTGCTGCTGGTCGCGGTCTACTGGCGCACCAACCTCACGATGCGCCAGATCGCGGTTCTGTTCGGCACCTCGAAATCCGCCGCTCACCGGATCATCGACGACCTCGCCCCCAAGCTCGCACTCCGGCCGCGCAAACGCTATGCACCCGAAACGGTCCTGATCGTGGACGGCACGCTGGTGCCCACCCGCGACCACCAGGTCGCGGCGAAGTCGAAGAACTACCGTACTCGACCAACCACCAGGTGGTCATCCACGCTGACACGCAGCTCGTCGTCACAGTCGGGGAACCCTTGCCTGGCAACCGCAACGACTCGGTGGCCTTCGGCGAGCCCGGTATCGACCACGCCACCTGGCTGTTCCACACCAATGGGGCCTGACCCGCGGTGCGACACAAGCGCTGCGGGTTGTGTTCGCTAGTCGCAGCAGGTGTCTTCGGCGGGGGTGGAGAGTCCGGCGAGGGCGCGCAATGGCGCGGAGAACGCGTCGCAGCAGAGTGAGTAGACGTTGCTGCGGCCCTTGGGGGTCACGTTCACGAGCCCGAGTTCGCGCAGGGGCGCGAGGTGGTGGGAGACGAGGGTCTGGGCGAGGCCGGTGGCCTCGGTCAGCTCGCGGACGGTGCGGGAGTGCTCGGACAGCAGCAGGACGATCGCGAGGCGGTTCTCGTCCGACAACGCCTTGAACTGGGGAGCGAGGTCCTTGGCGTGCGCGATCATCGACGCGTCCGAGTGCCCGGTGGTCACGTCGGTCAGGGTGAGTTCGATCGTGCGGCTCATGAGTCAAGTAAACCACAGAACTTGATATCATCAGCAATCACTGGTATTAATTACGGAAGTTGATGTGACCGCTGGGTGCGGTCACCGTGAACCGAGATTCCAGGAGTCCGCCATGTCGAACCCCATCACCCGACAGGTGTCCACGGTCGCCGTCATCGGCGCAGGTCCCGTCGGCCTGGCCGCCGCCGCCCACCTGGTCGAGCGCGGCCTGACCCCGATCGTCCTCGAAGCCGGCGAAGGCCCCGCCGACGCGATCCGCCAGTGGGGGCACGTACGGCTGTTCTCCCCGTGGCGCTTCGACATCGACGCCGCCGCACGCAGGCTGCTCGAAGCCCAGGGCTGGACCGCGCCCGACCCCGACGGCCTGCCCACCGGCGCCGATCTAATCGACGCCTACCTCGCCCCGCTCTCCAAGACGCCCGAACTCGCTCCGCATCTGCGCTTCGGCACTCGCGTCGTCGCCGTCTCCAGGGTCGGTGTCGACAAGACCCGCACCATCGATCGCGAGGGCCGCCCTTACCTCGTTCGCACTCGCACTACCGCCGGCGAATGGTCGGACCTAGTCGTGGACGCGGTCATCGACGCCTCCGGCACCTGGATGCAGCGCAACCCTCTCGGCGCCCACGGCCTCGCCGCACCCGGCGAAGACCACGAAGCCACGTGGGCCGCCGGGCCGCTGCCCGACGTCCTCGGCTTCGAGCGCGACCGGTTCGCGGGCAAGCGGACCCTGGTCGTCGGCATGGGCCACTCGGCCGCGAACACGCTCCTGAACCTGGCAACCCTGAAGGAAGCCGAGCCGGAGACCACGGTGGTGTGGGCGATCCGCGGCCAGAGCCCGGCGCGCCTGTACGGCGGCGGCTCGGCCGACGCGCTCCCCGCTCGCGGCACCATCGGCACCCGCCTACGCGAACTCGTCGAAGCGGGCGCGATCGAACTCGTCACCGGGTTCACCATCGACCGCTTCGAAGACCGCGACGATGCTGCGGTCGCGGTGGTGGGGAACATCGGCGGCGTCGAGCACGTCATCGAGGCCGACCAGGTCGCCGCCGCGACCGGGTTCCGGCCCGACCTGGAGATGCTGCGCGAGGTCCGGCTCGAGATCGACAGCACCGTCGAGGCCCCGGCGAAGCTCGCGCCGCTCATCGACCCGAACTTCCACTCCTGCGGCACCGTGCCCCCGCACGGCGAGGCCGATCTCGCCCAGCCTGACGAGGGCTTCTATCTCGTCGGCATGAAGTCCTACGGCCGCGCGCCGACGTTCCTGCTCGCCACCGGATACGAGCAGGTCCGCTCCATCGCCGCCGCGCTGGCGGGCGATCGGGAGGCCGCCGACAAGGTCGAGCTCGACCTCCCCGAGACGGGTGTCTGCTCCTCGAGCAGGTCGCTGGAAGCCACCAGCATCGCCGACGCCGCCGAGGCTTCGGGCTGCTGCGGCTCCACCGCCGCCGAGACCGCCGACTCCGGGTGCGGGACGAGCGCCGACAGCGGATCCGGTTGCGGCACTGCGCAGCCTGAACCGGTCGTGGTCGGTGGCCGCGGTCTCGCTACCGGCGTCTTGCACGGCTACTCCGGCGAGCGGATCGAACTCAAGCAGACCGGCGGCTGCTGCTAGACATCAAGAGCGGTAAGGGAATGTGGCCGGGGCGCAGCCGCACCCCGGCCACATTCCGTTCGGCACTCAGGCTTGTCCGAGCAGGCTGACAGTTGAACTTCAAACCACCTCCGGGCAGCCGAGGGGCGAACGGCAAGCGTCGGCCGCCTGGTCGGCCTCGGCTCCGTGCCGAGTCGTGACCTGGGTGACAATTGATCGGCTTGCCGCGTTGCTTTCATGTCGGTCAAAATAAACGTATGTCGAAGCAACCTGGTCGCGAGCCGATCGCGCTGACCCTCGCGGACTGCCGCACCCCGCTGATCAAAGAGCCGTTGAACGCCGATCAGGCCGAGCGGCTCGCCCCGTCCTTCAAGGCCCTCGGCGACCCGATCCGGCTGCGCCTGCTTTCCCTCATCGCCTCGCACGAAGGCGGGGAGGCATGCGTGTGCGATCTGACCGACGCCTTCGACGTGTCCGCGCCGACGATCTCCCACCACCTCAAGGTGCTGCGCGAGATCGGCCTGGTCTCCTCCGAGCGCCGGGCGACGTGGGTCTACTACCGGGCCGAGCAGTCCGCGCTCGACTTGCTCTCCACGGTCCTCTCAGTCCCGCAGGGCGTGAACGCATGACCGCGACCGCGGCCACCGAGACCACTACCGCCGTTGGCGGTCGGCTCTCCACGCTCGACAAGTACCTGCCGGTGTGGATCGGCGCCGCCATGCTCGCCGGCATCGCGCTGGGGCAGTGGGTCCCCGCCGTCGGCAAGGCGTTGAACGCGATCCAGATTGGCGGCATCAGCCTCCCGATCGCCGCCGGTCTGCTCATCATGATGTACCCGGTCCTGGCCAAGGTCCGCTACGACAAGCTCGACTCGGTCACCGCCGACAAGCGGCTCCTCGTCTCCTCGATCGTCCTGAACTGGCTCGTCGGGCCCGCGCTGATGTTCGCCCTGGCCTGGGTCTTCCTCCCGGACCTGCCCGCGTTCCGCACGGGCCTGATCATCGTCGGGCTCGCCCGCTGCATCGCCATGGTCATCATCTGGAACGACCTGGCCTGCGGCGACCGCGAGGCCGCCGCCGTGCTCGTCGCCCTCAACTCGGTCTTTCAGGTGATCGCCTTCGGGGCACTCGGCTGGCTCTACCTTGACGCGCTGCCCAGGTGGCTGGGACTCGACTCGACCGGACTGGAGGTCTCGGGATGGGAGATCGCGCTCAACGTGGCGGTCTTCCTCGGTGTGCCGCTCGCCGCGGGTTATCTGACCCGCCGCATCGGCGAGCGCCGCAAGGGCCGGGACTGGTACGAGGGGCGGTTCCTGCCGAAGATCGGCCCGTTCGCGCTCTACGGCCTGCTGTTCACCATCGTGGTCCTCTTCGCCCTGCAGGGCGAGGCGATCCTCAGCCAGCCGATGGACGTCGTCCGCATCGCGCTCCCGCTGCTGGCGTACTTCGCGATCATGTGGGCGGGATCGTTCGTCTTCGGCAAGGCCGTCGGCCTGAACTACGAGCGCTCCACGACCTTGGCGTTCACCGCTGCGGGCAACAACTTCGAGCTCGCCATCGCCGTCGCGATCGCGACCTTCGGCGCGGCCTCCGGCCAGGCGCTCGCGGGCGTCGTCGGCCCGCTCATCGAGGTCCCGGTCCTGGTCGGCCTCGTCTACGTGAGCCTGTGGGCTCGCCGCTTCTTCCGCACCCCAGAACTCCGAGAAGCCTGACCATGTCCGCCCCGTCGACTGCCGCCAGACGGTCGGCGACCGTTGTAGAAAAGGATCATCACCATGTCTGACAAGCCTTCGGTGCTCTTCGTATGCGTCCACAACGCTGGCCGCTCCCAAATGGCCGCTGGATGGCTCTCCCACCTCGCGGGCGACCGCGTCGAAGTCCGCTCCGCCGGATCGGCACCGGCCGACCAGGTCAACCCCGCCGCCGTCGAGGCGATGAAAGAGGTGGGCATCGACATCACCGCCGAGAAGCCGAAGATCCTCACCTTCGACGCCGTCGAGGCCTCCGACGTGTGCATCACCATGGGCTGCGGCGATGTCTGCCCGGTGTTCCCCGGGAAGCGCTACCTCGACTGGAAGCTCGACGACCCCGCCGGGCAGGGTGTCGAAGCAGTGCGCCCGATCCGCGACGAGATCAAGACCCGCATCGAAGGCCTGATCGCCGAGCTCTTCCCTGAAGACGGGAAGTAGGCATGACAGGCGGGGGCGGATCGCGCCCCAGGCAGGATTCGAACCTGCGACCATCGGATTAGAAGTCCGGTGCTCTATCCAGCTGAGCTACTGAGGCACGGCGACGTCGCACAGGGCACCGCGCCAGCGGTAAGAATACCTGGAGACCGGTCCCTCGGGGGACCCGGGAGCCCTGCGGAGGGCATGGATACGGGGCGTCGCAAGAACACCCCAAACGATTCTCCACGACGCCCCGGAATTGCTGACCCGTATCAATGAGTAGTGCCTGCGGGCGTGAGTGTCAAGCGCCGTGCGGCGTGTTGACGCCGATTCGTTATCTCGCCCCCTTGTGGGCGCCAATGCCCGCTATGCGTCCTTACTGCTTGGGGCCCTTGCGGACTTCCCGGGTGAAATCCGGCACCGCGGCGCGGCGCCGCTGCCGGTCGCGGCCGGATCGGCCTGGGGCCGTGCCGTTCCCGAGCGGACTCCGGCGCTGGCGCCGCCGTGCCACACTTGCACCAGAGCCAACCGTGAGGAGCGGGCATGAGCGACGACCAGTCACCGGCCGAAGGCGGTCCGGTCGAGACCAGGGATGCGGCTCGCGGGCCGGTCATCCTGCGCGGCATATCGACTCGCGCCTGGGAGCACCCGGCCGACCGGGGTGCGCTGGTCGCCCTGCGGGAGCTGCGCGGCTTCGACGTCGTCCTCCGCAAGGTCTCCGGGATGATCTCCGAGCGGGCGCTGCGGCTGAGCCTCATGGGCTCCTCGATCCGGGTCGACCGCCACCAGTACTCGCGCGTCTACGAGGCCTATCAGCAGGTCGGCGCGGTGCTCGACGCCCAGGACCTGCCGGAGCTGTACATCACCCGCGACCCCGACCTGGGCGGGATGTGCATCGGCATCGACAAGCCCGTCATCGTCATCAACTCCGGCTCGCTCGACCTGCTCGACGAGGCCGAACTGCGGTTCCTGCTCGCACACGAGTTGGGGCACGCGCTTTCCGGGCACGGCCTGTACCGCACCCTCCTCATGGTCCTGGTGCGGCTCACCTCCTCCGTCGCCTGGATCCCGGTCGGCGTCGTCGGCCTGCGGGTCATCACCGCCGCGCTCTACGAATGGGCCCGCAAGTCCGAGCTCTCGGCCGACCGGGCCGGCGCGCTCGCCGTCCAGGACCCGGCCGCCGCCATTCGCGTCATGGCGAAGCTCGCCGGCGGCGGCGACCTCCACGACGTCGACACCGCCGCGTTCCTGGAGCAGGCCAAGGAGTTCGAGACCGGCGGCGACCTGCGCGACAGCTTCCTCAAGCTCATGCTGCTCGAGACGCGCAGCCACGACTTCGCCGTGGCCCGCGCCGCCGCCGTCAAGTCCTGGATCGACGACGGCGAGTACCGCGACTACCTCGCCGGGGACTACCCCAGGCGCGAGGACGACAAGGACGCCTCCATCGCGGCCGAGGCCAAGGCCGCCGCGAACTCGTACCGCCACGCCTTCCAGGCCTCCGGCGACCCCCTCGCCAAGGTCCTGCGCAAGGTCCGCGAAGGCTTCTAGGCAAAGGGAACGGGCTCCATCCATTGAGGATGAAGCCCGTTCCGTTCGCTGCTATCGCTGCAGCTTCTCCAGCAGCAGCGCCTCGGCCACGCACACCCGCTCGAACATCCGGATGTCGAGGGACTCGTTGGGGCCGTGCGGGTTCGAGTACTGGTCCTCGACACCGGTTACCAGGATCGCGGCCTCGGGGAACAGCTCCTGGAAGGTCGCGATCATCGGGATCGAACCGCCCACGCCGATCTCGACCGGCTCCGTGCCGTCCCAGGCCTCCGCGAACGCCGCCCGCGCCGCGTCGAAGGACGGCCCGGTCGCGTCGATCGCGCACGGGTCGCCAAGGCCGCCTTCGGGAGTCACCGTCACCTCGGCGCCCCACGGGGCGTTCGCCAGCAGGTGCTCGGTGACCGCCTTGAGCGCGTTCGCCGCCGAGTCGCCCGCCGCGAGCCGGAACGAGACCTTCGCGCGGGCCTTGGGCTGCAACGCGTTCGCCGACTCCGCCGCGCCCGGCGCGTCGATGCCGAGCACCGTCGCGGTCGGCTTCGACCACAGGCGCTCGGTCAGCCGCCCGGTGCCGATGAACTCCGCGCCCGGCAGCATCCCGGCCTCATGGCGCAGCGCCGCCTCGTCGTAGTCGAGGTCGCTGCTGCGGCCCGTCGCGAGGCCCGCGACGGCCACGTCGCCGTTCTCGTCGTGCAGGGTCGCCACGAGCCGCGCCAGCGCGGTCAGCGCGTCCGGCACCGGCCCGCCGAACATCCCCGAGTGCACCGCGCCCTTGAGGACCGCGACCTCCACGTACACGTTGATGACCCCGCGCAGGGTCGTGGTGAGCGCGGGGACCTCGGTGCGCCAGTTCTGCGAGTCGGCGATGACCACCACGTCGGCGGCCAGCAGGTCCTGGTGCTCGCGCAGCAGGCCCTCGAGCGTGGGGGAGCCGAACTCCTCCTCGCCCTCGATGAGGAGCTTGACGCCGACCGGCGGCTTCCCGCCGAAGACGCGCAGCGCGGCGATGTGCGCCATCACCCCGGCCTTGTCGTCGGCGACGCCGCGGCCGTACAGCCGCCCGTCCTTCTCGACCACGGTGAACGGGTCGGGCTGCTCCCACTTGGAGAGGTCGCCGACCGGCTGGACGTCCTGGTGGGCGTACAGCAGCACCGTCGGCTGGCCGGCGGGCGCGGGGAAGTGCGCGTACACGCTTGGCTGCCCGCCCCCGTGGGAGAGCTGCCTGGTCTCGGCCGCGCCGGCCTCCTCGAGGAGCCGCTGGACGGCGTTCGCACCTTGTCGGACCGGCTCGTGGTCGAGTCCTTCGAAGGCGATCGCCGGGATCTTGACGAGGGCCTCCAGATCGGCGCGCACGGCGGGCATGGCGGCGCGCACCGCATTCACTACATCGCTCATCGCCTCACCATATCGCAGGCCGATTTCTAGCCTTACGAGATATTTGTTAGAATGTGAAGATGACGGGGACGGCGACGCAACGGTCTTACCGGTTTCGCTGCTACCCGACCCCTGGCCAGGCCGATAATCTCTCCCGGACTTTCGGATGCGTGCGCTTGGTGTACAACAAAGCGCTGGACTACCGGACCAAGGCGTGGTTCCGACGGCGTGAGCGGGTCGGCTACAACCAGAGTTCCTCGATGCTCACCGTTTGGAAGCGCCGCCGAGACTTGGCCTTCCTGAACGAGGTGTCCTCGGTTCCACTGCAACAGGGCCTGCGGCATCTGCAGAAGGGTTTCGCGGGGTTCTTCGAGGGGCGCACCGCATATCCGACGTTCAAGAAGAAGCGGTCTCTTGCCGGATCGGCCGAGTACACGAAGTCCGCCTTCACCTGGCGAGAGGGCGCGTTGAAACTCGCCAAACACACCGCACCACTTCGAATCAAGTGGTCGCGACCGCTGCCGAAAGGGGCCGAGCCGACCTCGGTGACCGTTTCCCGGGACGCGGCCGGGCGTTGGTTCGTGTCGCTGCTCATCGAGGAGGATATCCCCTCGCTCCCGCGGCGGAGCGAAGCCGTAGGCGTCGATGCTGGTATCACCAGCCTGCTCACACTCTCGACGGGCGAGAAAATCACCAACCCGCGACATGAACGTCGTGATCGCGAACGAATCAAGCGGCGTCAGCGAGACCTGGCCCGCAAGGAGAAGGGATCCAGTAACCACCGAAAAGCCCAGTTGCGTCTTGCTCGCGCCCACGCCAGGGTCGCTGACCGGCGATACGACTTCCTGCACAAGCTCACCACTCGATTGGTTCGCGAAAACCAAACGATTGCGATCGAGGACCTGAATGTGCGTGGCATGCTGTCGAATCACACCCTGGCCAGGGCGGTCTCCGACGCATCGTGGGCGACTTTTCGCCGACTCCTCGAATACAAGGCAGCTTGGTACGGGCGGCAGGTGATCGCCATCGATCGATTCTGGCCATCCACCAAGACTTGCTCAGCCTGCGGCGGGCTGAACGATGCCGTGCCGCTCGCGGCGCGGACCTTCATATGTCAGGATCCGGATTGTGGGCACATTGAAGATCGCGATGTGAACGCAGCGAAGAACATTCTGGCCGCCGGGCTGGCGGTTGCAGCCTGTGGAGACGGTGTCAGACCCAAACGCTCATAGCGGGAGGGCAACTGTCGACGAAGCAGGAAGCCCGGCTGGGAGACCAGCCGGGCTCCCCCAATTCACATCGGGGGAGCGAGCCAAGGGGCGCAATCCTATGCCGGGTCTACACTCGGCGGCGTGATGCAGCGATTCCGATTCGTCCTCGCACCGCGCTGGCTCCTGCTGACGGCGGCGGGCCTGATCGTGATGGTCGTGTGCGGGCTGCTGTCCCAGTGGCAGTGGGACCGCGCCGTCATGCGCGCCGCGGCGAACGAGGTGATCGAGGAGAGCCGCGTCGCCGCGCCCGTCGAGGAGGTGCTGCCCGCGGGGGCGGCGCTGGACGACGCCGACCGCTGGACCCTCGTGGAGGCCACCGGGGTCTACGACGCCGAGCACGAGATCGTGCTGCGCGCGCAGACGAACGACAGCATCAACGGGTTCGAGATCGTCACGCCGCTCGTCCTCGAGGACGGCACCGCGCTCCTCGTCGACCGCGGCTTCGTCGCCTCCGAGAGCACCGGGCACGTGCCCGACTACCCTGCCCCGCCTGCGGGCGAGGTGACGGTGACCGGCCGCCTCTACGAGTCCGAGCCCGAGGGCGGGTCGGTCGCCGAGGTCGACGGGCACCTGGAGTCGCGCCGCCTCAGCCTCGAGATGTTCGAGGGGCGCTTCGACTACGAACTGCGCGGGGCGTGGGTCGCGGACGTCGAGCCCGCCGAGGGCTTCACCGCGCTCGAGACGCCCTCGTTCAAGGACTGGCAGAACTACTCGTACGCGGTGCAGTGGGCGCTGTTCGCGGCCATGGTCCCGGTCGGCTGGTTCGTCCTGGTGCGCCGCGAGCGCAAAGAGATGGACGAGGCCGAGAACGCTGAGCGCATCGACGGCTCGCAAGCTCGCCGAAGCGGCCCCCGGCGGTGAGCCGGAGGCCGCTGGGTCCGAGGCGGTCTAGTCCCCGTACATGATGTCGCGTGACGGCGGCGTGAACGGGAGGACCTTCTCGCCCTTCAAGGCGTCCCTGAAGATCTTCCCCACGGTCTCCTTCGAGGTGGACGTGTTGCCCGTGCCCACCGGGTTGAAGATGTAGTCGGGGTCGGCCATGAACGCGCCCACCGTCAGCTGCGGCGTGTACCCCAGGAACCACGAGGCCCGGTTGTTGTCCGTCGTACCGGACTTGCCCGCGATGGGCCGCCCGGCCAGGGTGCCCACCACCTTCGAGGTGCCCCAGGGCCCGCATTGCGCACCCTTGCGCTCGGTCTCGGTGACGCACCGGCCCGCGTCGGTCGCGGCCCGCGCCACGTCCGCGTCGAGCTCCTGGTGGCAGCGCGGCGAGGCGGCGTCGAGGTCGTGGCCCTCCGGGTCGATGATGCGCAGCGCGGGTAGCGGTTCGCAGTACAGGCCGTCGGCGGCGAGCGTGTTGAACACGTTCGTCATCTCGATCGGCTGCACGTCGGAGACGCCCAGGGTGAACGGCCCCCAGCCCGAGCGGCGCTCCTCCGAGGCGTAGTACGCGTCGCCTTCGGAGCGCCACTGCAGGCCCATCCGCTCGGCCATCTCCACCGCCTTGTCGGCCCCGACCCTGTCGATGAGCTGCGCGAAGTACGTGTTCACCGACATCCCGAACCCGGACCACATGTCGCGGTTGCCCGCCATCGCCGCGGAGCCGTTCTTCGGGCACCATCTGCCGCCGCACGCGGTCGTCGCGGAGACGAAGCTCGTGGCGACCCGGTTGGGGGAGTGGATGTTGTAGTCGAGCGGGTAGCCCGCGTCGAGCGCGGCGAGCATCGTGAAGATCTTGAACGTCGACCCTGCCTGGTAGCCGCCCTCGGCGCCGCCGCCGAGCACCGGGTTCACGGTGTTCGGGTAGTTGCCCTTGCGGTCGAAGGACGGGTTCGAGTGCGGCCCGTTGTGCTTCTGGTCGTACGAGAACACCCGGTTGAGGCCGAGCGCCTTGACGCGGCCGGTGCCCGGCTCCATGACGACGGCGCCGTGCGCGAGCTTCGACTCGTTGCTCTTGGCGTTGTTGACATGTTTGTTCGCCATCGTCTGCAGCTCGGGGTCGAGCGTGGTGATGATCGTGTACCCGCCCTGGCGCAGTTCGCGCTCGCGCTCGGCAGGGGTCGCCCCGAAGGCGTCCTGCTCTCGCCACCAGCGGCGGAAGTAGTCGCAGAAGAACCCGAACTCGGAGGGCGTGCCCTCGATGCCGATGCAGGAGTTCGGCGGGTCCGAGACGTCCAGCTCGATCGGCAGGCCCCGCACCTGGGAGGCGTCGCCGTGCGAGAGGTAGTCGATGTCGACCATCCGGTCGAGCACCCAGTTGCGGCGCGCGAGCGCCTGCGTCTGGTCGGAGGTGATCGGGTCGTACGCGGACGGGGCCTGCACGAGCCCGGCGAGCGTGGCCGACTCCTGCAGGTTGAGGTCGCTCGGGTGCTTGGAGAAGTACACCTGGGCGGCGGCGAAGATCCCGTACGCGTTGTGCCCGAAGTACGCCTGGTTGAGGTACCGCTCGAGGATCTCGTCCTTGGTCAGCTGCTCCTCGACGGCCATCGCGAGTCGGGCCTCGCGGAGCTTGCGGACGGCGGTCTGCTCGGTGGCGGCGATGACCTCGTCGATGGTCTCGGCGTTGAGCTGGAGCGCGCCGCGCACGTACTGCATGGTGATGGTGGAGGCGCCCTGCTGGACCCCGCCGGAGGAGTTGTTGGCGACCATGGCGCGCACGATGCCCCGGTAGTCGACGCCGTTGTGCGTGTAGAACCGCGAGTCCTCGGCCGAGACCATGGCCTGCTGCATGACGGGCGCGACCTCGTCCAAGTCGACGTGGCGGCGGAACTCGTCGTAGAAGAGGCTCACCAGCGTCTCGCCGTCGGCCGCGTACACGTACGAGGTGAGCGGCGGGTCGGTCTCGGTGACCGCGACGGAGAGCGTGTCGATCGAGTTGAACCCGGCTTTCGCGCTCAAGCCCGCCATGGCGGCGAGCGGGAAGAGCAGTGCGGCGATGGCGAGCCCGGCGAGCAGGCTCGTGCGCAGCAGCGCGTAGACGCCTTCGGCGGACGGGCCGGATTCATCGCTCCCGTGTGCGGACAGTCCGGGCACACGGTGCTGGCGGGGTCGATCGCGCATATATCCAGCCTAGGGCACATGGATGGCCGCAAGGTGAAAAACCTCACGACCACTGGCATTGCTTTCCCCAAGGCGCCGAATGTAATGCGTGCTCGCATAACTCTGGCAAGTCCCGCATCGCGGGTTTCGCGTAACAGGCTCGCAATCCGCCGGTTAGATGCACGCGATGAAACCCGCATACGCTTGTCGAGTCTTACTGGGAGTGCTGGAGGAGGCACACGTGTCGGTCTACGAGATCGGTCTGCGGCTGCAGGGCAAGCCCGTGCTCGTCGTCGGCGGCGGTTCCATCGCCGGGCGCCGGGTCCCCCGCCTGCTGGCCGCGGGCGCCCGCGTCCTGCTGGTCGCCCCCGAGGCCACCACCACGCTCTCGGACTACGCCGCCGCCGGGGAGATCCAGTGGGAGCGGCGCGAGTGGCGCTCGGGCGACGGCGACGACGCCTGGTTCGTGCTCGCCGCCACGGACGTCCCCGAGGTGAACGCGGCCGTCGCGGCCGAGGCCGAGGCCCGCCGCACCTGGTGCGTGCGCGCCGACGACGCCGCTGCCTCCGGCGCCTGGACCCTCGCGCACACCGAGTTCGACGGCGTCGCCGTCGCGGTCTCCGCCTCCGGCGACCCGCGCCGCGCCGCCGCGGTCCGCGACGCGATCGCCGCGGGCCTGCGCACCGGCGACATCGACGCGCCCCGCAGCCGCACCGTCCGCCCCGCCGGCGTCGCCCTCGTGGGCGCCGGCCCCGGCGACGCCGACCTCATCACCCTCCGCGGCCTCGAACTGCTCCGCCAGGCCGAAGTGGTCGTCTCCGACCGGCTCGCCCCGCAGGAGCTGCTCGACATGCTCGCCGAGGACGTCGAGATCGTCGACGCCGCGAAGCTCCCGTACGGGCGGCACACCACGCAGGAGCAGATCAACGCCGTCATGGTCGAGCGCGCCCTCGAAGGCAAGTTCGTGGTCCGCCTCAAGGGCGGCGACGGCTTCGTCTTCGGCCGCGGCGCCGAGGAGCTCGACGCCTGCCTCGCGGCCGGCGTGCCTGTCGAAGTCGTCCCGGGCCTCTCCTCTTCCATCGCCGGACCGGCCGCCGCCGGGGTCCCGGTGACCGAGCGCGGCGTCGTCCACGACTTCACCGTCGCCACCGGCCACGTGCCCCCGGGCCCGCAGAGCAAGGTCAACTGGACCGCGCTGGGCGCCGGAAACGGGACGATCGTGCTGCTCATGGCCGTCAAGAACCGGGCCGCGATCGCCGCCGCGCTCATCGAGGGCGGCCGCGCCCCGGAGACGCCGGTGCGGATCGTCGAGAACGCGACGACGAAGAACCAGACCGTCCGCCAATGCGCCCTCGCCGACCTCGGCGTCACCGAAGCGCACCACCCGTCCGTCATCGTCATCGGGGACGTCGCCGGGAGGGCCCGCGAACTGTGAGTTCCCGCAGGTAGAGGCTGAAATTCAGGCGGCGCCGGAGGTTCACTCCGGCGCCGCCGCAGTTTTACCTGATCCACTCTTTACAAGCCTGAACACAGGCCGTAATATTCGTCCATCAACAGCGCAGCGATCGTTGCGCTAAACCACCGTGGTCACGTTCTGCACCACTGGTGTACTTCCATTCAAGCGGGTGACCCCGCTGACCCTTTTTGTCCTTTTTGGAGTGTGCATGCGCATTCGTGAGTTCTCTGCTGAGCTCGCTTCGCGGCTGAAAGTCGCCTACGCGGTCCGGAATGTCGACCTGACATCGCCCGGGCTGACCCTGGTCGACGGATGCGCGCCGCGACCCGGCCACATCCTGGCCGCGCGGGTCGACGCGATCGGGCACCACAACTGGCTCGAGCTCGCCACCGGCCGCAAGGCCACCATCTACCCGGGAGACGAGATCCTCCTGGCCTTCGGCGAGCGGTACGCGCCGGACCAGTACGAATCACGCGTGCCCGACGTGCTCGGCACCTCGGTCGACCTGGTCGCCGCCGGCGGCGTCGCGGGCGAGGTCCTCTCGCGCCACGGCGACATGCGCCCGCCGACCCGGCTGGAGCCCCTGGGCATCCTCGCCGACCGCGAAGGCGTCCCGCTCGACCTGCGCCGCTACAGCGTGCTCGCGCCGTTCGGACTCGGCGACCACCCGCCCGTGGTCTGCGTCGTCGGCACCTCCATGAACGCGGGGAAGTCCACCACCGCCGCCAGCGTGATCCGCGGCCTGTCGCGCGGCGGCCGCCGCGTCGCCGGCATCAAGATCACCGGCACCGGCGCCGGGGGCGACCCGTGGATGTTCCGCGACTCCGGCGCTGTCGTCGCCGCGGACTTCACCGACGGCGGCTACCCGACCACCGCGGGCATCCCGGTGCCCGAGCTGGCCGAACTCGCCCAGACGCTCTACCACCACGCCGCCGCGCACGACGTCGAGGCCGTGGTCATGGAGATCGCCGACGGCATCCTGCAGGCCGAGACCTCCGCGCTGCTCGAGCACCCGCTGGTGCGCGAACTCGTGGACGGCGTGGTCCTCGCCGCCGCCGACGCCGCCGGCGCCCGCTACGGTGCGATGCACCTGCGCGGCCTCGGCCTCCCGGTGATCGCCGCGTCCGGCAAGCTCACCCAGTCGCAGCTCGCGATCCGCGAGGCCACCGCCGGCATGGACGCCCCGGTCTACACCCCCGGCGAACTCGCCGAGGCGCATGTGGCCCAGGAGATCCTGGCGCTCGCGAACGTCGCCCGCGCCCGCCGCGCCGGCGTCCTCGAACTCGGCGAGGCCGCCTAGCGGACAGCCATGCATAGACAGGTGTCGGCGGCCCGCAGGAGGTCGCCGAGAAAGCGAACATTGGCAGACGACTCAGGCGGTGCGCCCAGCGCACCGCCCCTTTGCGTTTACAGGACGCTTTCGCCTTGCCTACACGTGCCGGTAACGTGACCTGCTTGGACCACTTTGGGCCACCCCAGACCGATACCTTCTTGTGACAATGGCAGCCTAGTCCTGCTTGCACTGACGAATTAGGCTCGGGTTCGTGTGCCGCCCCCCGAGGCACCTGGGGCCCTTCTGGCGCTCGCGCCCCCACAACCCGGCATAGCTGACCCCGCAGAGGATTTCCCCCTTATGACCACTCGCAACGTCGATGCCCGTCGCCTCAACGTCAAGGGCCTGCTCATCGCGATAGGCCTGCCGGTGGTGCTCGTCGGAGCGCTCGTCGCGACCCTCCTCGGCACGGGCGCGTTCAGCCGCGACAGCGAGCTCGAGGACTCGAGCCTGTGGCTGTGGACGACCCCGGCCGGCGAGATCGCCCGTGTCAACGGCCTCACCGCCGCGACCGACGTGCGGTTCCCCCTCACCGACGCGGCCGGCAACGCCGTCCAGATCGAGCAGACCGACTCGCACCTGCTCCTGCGCGAGATCGCCTCGGGGAAGGTCTCCGCCATCGACCTCTCCACCCTCGAACTCACCGGCGAGGCCGAGACCGCCCCCGGCGAAGGCGTGCGCCTCGCGCTCGCCGACGAGGGCGCGTTCATCATCGACCAGACCCAGGGCCTGGTCAATCAAGTCGACCCGAGTTCGCTCGTCGCGATCGGCGACCCGCTGCAATTCCCGGCGGGCCTCACCGGCGGCGCCTTCGACACCACCGGGAAGCTCTGGATCGGCGTGCCGCGCGAGGGCACGATCGTCCAGATCGAGCCGAAGGACAAGGGCGCCCGAGCCGTCGCGACCGAAGTCGTGGCCGAGCCGCGCCAGGAACTGGCGCTCACCGTTCTCGGGGACGGCGTCGCCGTCCTCAACTCGACCGCCAAGCAGATGACGACGCTCCGCGCCGACGGCCGCAAGTCGGTGACCGATGTCGAGCTGGTCGGCCCCGCCGAGACCGCCGACACGAGCCCCGGCACCATCGCCTCGGTCACCGTCACCGAGCCCCCGTCGATCGTCACGGTCAACGACGAGCAGGCGAAGACCTTCTCCATCTCCGCCGCCTCCTCCAACCTCCTCGGCGCCTCAGTCGAGTTCCACCAGCGGATCTACGTGCCGGACGGCGCCTCGGGCCTGGTCTGGGTCTACGACCTCGACGGCAAGGAGCTCGACCGCATCGAGATCGACGCGGGCGGCGGCCCGGTCGAGCTCTACCACACCGGCGACACGCTCTTCGCCAACGCGGTCAACACGAACGCGGCCGTGGTCGTCTCCTCCGACGGCAACGCCCGCCAGGCCGAGAAGGACCGCGACGACATCCTCGGCGGCAACGCCCCGCCCGAAGACGAGGACGCCGAAGGCGACGAAGGCGACGAGGACGGCAGCGAAGAGTCCGCCCCGCAGATCGGCCCGCCCGGCGCGGTCACCAACCTGCGCGGCACCGTCGGCGACGGCCTCATCAACCTCTCGTGGGACGCCGCGCCCAACAACGGCTCCGCGCTCACGAAGTACACGATCGAAGGCGCGGGCGACTCCTGGGAGATCGCCCCGGACCAGCGCGTCTTGGAGATCGGCGACCTCGAGAACGGCACGCCCTACACCTTCACCGTGACCGCCCACAACGCCGAGGGCCAGGGCGACAGCGCCACCTCCCCGTCGATCACGCCTTCGGCCGATGTGCCCGACCCGGTCACGACCGTGGAGGCCACGGCCAACAACGACGGCACCGTCACCGTGAAGTGGGACGAGGCCAACGGCCAGGGTAACGACGTGAGCGGCTACCAGATCGAGGCCATCGCTTCCGGAAAGCAGTCGGTGGTCGGCCAGTCCGACACGACGACGTTCACCGTTCCCGAAGGGGCCCTTGAGTACGGGGTGCAGCACGTCTTCCAGGTGACGACGCTGTCGGGAGCCGCGGCCTCGACGCCTTCGGCGCCGTCGAACTCGGTGACGCCGTTCAACGTGCCCGATGCTCCCACCGAACTGATCGCCGAAACCGCTTCTGACGCGGCCGGATCGATCGACGTTGAGTGGCAGCGGCCCTCCGACAACGGCCGCGCCATTACGAAGTTCATCGTTCGGGCCGACGGCCAGACTGTGGAGGTCGACGGGAACACCACCAAGGCGCGTGTCTCCGGCTTCGACAACGGAGCCACGGTCCCGGTGTCGGTCGTCGCCGTGAACGAGGCGGGCGAGTCCGAACCCGCTACGACCACTTCGAACACCATGGTCGCGCCTCAAGTGCAGTACTCCGACTCGTCTTCAACGACGTCGATGATGACCATCGACTACACCTTTGACGACGGCGGAGGCGACGCCACCTGCGACCTCTACCGGTCGACCGCCACTGCGCCGGAAAAGTCGGAGCCCTGCGACGGAAGCTTCGAGGCCGGACCGCACTACGCCTCGACCACCCACAATTTCCGCATCGAGATCAGCAACCCGGCCGGGACCGCCGCCTCCGAGACCTTCCAGGTCAAGACCCAGGACATCAACGGGCAGGTCTACTTCGGCTGCGACGAAGGCATGGACACGATCTACTGCAGGTCCGCCGACGGCATCGCCATCTACTCCGCCGCGAACAACAACGGGAACTCGATCGGGAAGACGCACTCCGGAGACCGCCACAAGGCGTACTGCTGGACGACCGGTGCGTTCATCCGAAAGGGCGGCCAGGAGACCGACGGAAACAACGATTACCACCAAGGCAAGAACGACTCCGACATCTGGATCAAGATCGACTACGCGTCCGACGCCTACATCCCCTTCGTGTGGTTCAACATCGACGGTGTCGACAAGAACTCCGTTGGCGACCTCAAGAAATGCTGAATAGGAAGACGACCCATGCACGACACCTCGCAGACCCATCCGCTGCAAGTGCCTAGGCGCATTCAGCAGCAACCGGTCCAGCTGGGCGCCGCGCAGGCCGAGCAGTTCGCCGCGACGTTCGACGCGCTCGCGGCGGCGGTCGACACCGTCGTGCTCGGCAAGCAGGAGGTCGTGCGCCTGGCGCTGACGGCCATGTTCGCGCAGGGCCACATCCTGCTCGAAGACGTGCCCGGCACCGGCAAGACGACCCTCGCCCGCACCATCGCGGCGGCGGTCTCGGGCCAGTGGCGGCGCATCCAGTTCACGCCCGACCTCCTGCCCTCGGACGTCTCGGGTGTCACGATCTTCAACCAGGCCAGCGGCGCCTTCGAGTTCCACCCCGGCCCGGTCTTCGCGAACATCGTGATCGCCGACGAGATCAACCGGGCCAGCCCGAAGACCCAGTCGGCGCTCCTCGAGGTCATGGAGGAAGGCCGGGTCACCGTCGACGGCAACCCGCACCAGGTGCCGCAGCCGTTCCTCGTGGTCGCCACCCAGAACCCCGTCGAGATGGACGGCACCTACCGCCTCCCCGAAGCCCAACTCGACCGCTTCCTCGTGAAGCTCTCGGTCGGCTACCCCGTGGAGGCCGCCGAGATCGAGGTCCTGCGCGGCACCCACCAGCGCAGCCCCGAACACCTCGCGCCCGTGATCGACACCGACACGGTCGCGCAGATGGCGGAGATGGCCAAGCACGTCTACATCGCCGAGCCGCTGTACGCGTACCTCGTGCAGCTCGCGAACGCGACCCGCAACCACCCGCAGGTGGCCGTCGGCGTCAGCCCGCGCGGTCTCATCGCCTTGACCAGGGCCGCAAGCGTGTTCGCGCTCTCGCAGGGCCGCACGTACATCATCCCGGAGGATGTGAAGGCCCTGGCCGGACCGGTGTTCGCGCATCGCGTCCAGCTCGCGCCCGACGCCGCCATGCGCGGCATCACCGGTGCTCAGATCGTCTCGGACGCCTTCGACCAGGTCCCGGTCCCGCTGCCGGCTTCGGCGGCATGAGCGAGTCCGGTCAGGCCGCCGGAGCCGGACCGGGCGAGGCCGAGAAGTCCATTTTGGCTGGTCAAAGGCTTGACAGGTTCAAGAATCTCGCACTGGCCGTCCCGATCACGAGTCGCGGTGTCGCCCTTGCCATCGCGGCGGCCGGTCTGCTCGTCGCCGGCTGGATCTGGGGCTACCCGGAACTGGCGACCCTCGGTGCGGCCGCCGCGCTCGCGTGCCTGGCCGCCGGTTCGGTGATCGCCGCGAAGCCGCGCCTCGAAGTCGAACGCTCCGTCGTACCCGACCGGATCTCGGTGGGCGACAACGCGACCGTCCAGCTCAGTGTCCGCAACGCGGGCCGCTGGCGTTCGGTGAACGCCCGCGCGGTCGACGCGTACGGCGGTCCGGGCCTGGAGACCCGCCGCGTCGCGGTGCCGCTCGCGCGCCTGCGCCCCGGGAAGAGCGCCGGGGCGAGCTACGCGATCCGGGCGGAGCGGCGCGGGGTGGTCGACGCCGGTCCGCTCGGCATCGGCAAGCGCGACCTGCTCGGCCTCGCCGCTACGGCCGGGAACTTCGGCGGCACCGCGCGCCTGTGGGTCCACCCGCGCCTGCACCAGCTGGGACGCACCCCGGACGGCCTCGCGCGCTCGCTCGAAGGCACGGCCGACAAGGTCGAGCAGGGCTCGCTCACCTTCCACGCCTTGCGCGAGTACGTGATCGGCGACGAGCTGCGGCACGTCCACTGGCGCACCTCGGCCCGCATCGGCAAGCTCATGGTGAAGGAGCACCTGGACACCTCGCTGCCCACGGTCGCGATCGCGATCGACGACCGCGCCGAAAGCTGGCCGGCAGCATCCGCGCCGGGTTCGCAAGCCTCGCCCGGCGACCCGTTCGAGGCCGCCTGCGAAGCCGCGTACTCGATCCTCACCGCGTGCTTCCGCGCCGAATACCACGCCGCGCTCGTGCCCGCGTCCGGCGCGGTCGTCTCCGGGGCCGGGCGCGACTCCTACGGCGACCTCCTCGCGGAGCTCACGCCGAACACTCCGGAGTCGTTGGGCGCGTATGTCTCCCGGCTCACCGCCGCCCGCTACGGCGACACGCTCGTGTGGATCACGGGCGTCGAGCCGCCCACGGACCGGCTCGCGGTCCTCAAGCGCGCGTACCCGACCGTGATCGCCGTGCACCTCGCGCTCGGCCTGCCGGCCTCGGCCTCGCTGGCCGGGGGCGTGCCCACGATCCGCGCCTCCGACGGCGAGCAGTTCGCGGCGGCCTGGAACAACGGCGGGACCCGGCTGTGAACGCGCAGAGCAGAAGGCGCACCCGGTACCGGCTGCGCGTGGCGGCCGTCGCGGCCTGCCTCACCCTCATGTGCCTGGTCGCGGGGACCGTGGCGGCCCGCGTCTACCACGGGCAGCTGCTGCTCCTCCTGGTCGCGGGGGCCGCGTTCGGCGCGTTCGCGATCGGGTTCGCGGTGCGGAACCGACCGTCGTTCCTCGCCCCCGGCCTCTCGGCCACGGGCCTGGCCGCGTACCTCCTCGGGGTCATCGCGCTGACCAGAGACGGCACGGAAACGCTCGGGACCACGATCGTCGACGCGCTCGTCAACGCCGTGCCGCGCACGCTGACCGCGCTCATCCCGATCGAGCCCGTCCCGGACACGGTCGTGGTGCCGGTCTTCCTCACCTGGCTCGCCGCGACGCTCTCGTGCGAGTTCGCGATCCGCTACGGCCGCACGCTCCTCGGCTGCCTGCCGCCGACGCTCCTGTACGGCGCGGGCCTCTACCTGGTCGGCCCCAACGCGGACGCGGGGCCGCTCTACGCGATCGTCTTCTGCGTGCTCGCCGCCGCCGCGCTCGCGGTGACCGCCGCGCCGCCCGAACGCCGACCCGACTCCGACGCCACTGTGGACGGTCAGCCGCCGTCGCGCACGCCTGCGCTCATGGGCGCGGTGCTCACCACCACCGTGCTTCTCGCCGCCGTCGCGCTCCTCGGCCCGGCCGCGGCCCGGCTCGTCACGACCAGCCCCGGCGACCCGCGCGAGTACGTGGAGCCGCCGCGGCTCACCGACATCGACCTCAACCCGCTCGTGCGCATCGCCGAGTGGGCCAAGTACCCCGAGCAGGAGCTGTTCAAGGCCGACACGAGCGGCGACGCGTGGATGCGCCTGGCCGTGCTCACCGAGTACGACGGCACCACTTGGCAGGCCACCGGCGACTTCCGCACCGCCGGAACCGTCGTCCCTGGCGCCGGCGAGGCGACGTACTCCGCCGACGTCGAGATCATCGAGCTCGGCGGCAAGCTCGTGCCCGCTCCCGCGGACCCCGCGAGCGTCACCGATCTGCCGATCGCCGTGAACCTCTACACGAAGTGCCTGCTCACTCCCGACGGCCTCGCCACGGGCACGAGCTTCCACGTCGACTCCGCGCTCGTCTCGAACGACCCGGCGGGCATCGAGACGGCCCGCCCGGACCTCTCTGACGTCACGACCGTGGCGGTCCCGCCCGGGACCCCCGAGATCATGGCGACGATCGCCGAGTACATCAACGCCACTTACGACACGCCTTATGAACGCGCCCAAGGGCTCGCGGACTTCCTTTCGCAGCACTACGCGTTCGACTCCGAGGCGCCTTCCGGGCACGACCTGCCCGCGCTCGGGTTCTTCCTCGGCAGTCCCGTCACCGCGGGCGGCCAGCGCGGCACCAGCGAGCACTTCGCGGCCGCGTACGCCGTGATCGCGCGCCTCGTGGGTCTGCCGAGCCGGGTGGTGGTCGGGTTCGACGTGCCGTCGGGTGCGAGCACGGTGACGGCGGCGCAGGGCCAGGCCTGGCCGGAGGTCGCGTTCGACGGCCCCGGGTGGGTCCGGTTCGACCCGATGCCCGCGGCGGGGGTCGCCCCGGTCCCTCCGGAGGACACGCTGGAGCAGATGGAGGAGGAGACGCCGAGCCCGGAGGAGGCCGAGGGCGGCGGCGGTGAGGCCGAGGACTTCAACGACGAGGCGCTGGAGCAGGACGGCGACTTCAACGAGCAGGCCGGGCAGGACGAGGGCGGGGTGCCGCGCTGGGTCTGGTACGCGGCGGCGGCGCTGCTGCTGGCCTGCGTGCCGCTGGCGTTGAAGCTGCGGCGGGCGCTGCGGCGCCGGCGGCGTCTGCGCAAGGGCGCGCCGGCCGAACGAGTGGCGGGCGCCTGGGCCGAGGTGCTCGCCGAGGCCGCGCGGGCGGGCGTGAAGGTGCCGGTCCATGCGAACGCGGAGGAGGCGGCGGTGCGGCTTTCGGCGCTCAAGGGTGACATCGGTGCTTTGCCGCGTCTGGTGAACGCCGCGGCTTTCGCCCCGGGGGCGGTCTCGGAGGCCGACGCGGACGCTGCTGCGGCATTGGTCGGACCCTTCTCGCGGACAATTCGGCATCAAGTGAATTGGCTGAGACGTTTGCTCACTTAACTTGTGGCCGTTACGAGTTGTTATGACCGTCGAAAATTGATGTGGGCCGGGGCGATCCCACTCAGTGGCGTAGACCTGGCAGACTGTGACGTATGGAGAACCCCTTCTTCTCTGTCCGTTTCCGCGGATACGACCGAGCCCAAGTCGACCGTGCCGTGGCCCGCATCAGGCAAGCCACCGAGGCCGGCGCGCCCCCGCACCCCGACTCCCTCACCAACCTGGGCTTCCAGTTGACCATGCGCGGGTACGACACCAAGGAGGTCGACGAGTACTTCTCGGCGGTCGCGAGATCCCTTCGAGGCAACTAGCGCCAGCCGCTACTGTTGGAGTCGTGACCGCGCAGGATCCGTACCAACCTCACATGCAGCCGCCGCCCCAGGCGCCGCCCGCCCCGCCAGTCCACGGCTACGCGCAGCCGCAGTACCAGCACCCGTATCCGCAGCCCTACCCCTATCCCCACCCCTATCCGATGCAGCCGATGCACCCCGTCTGGCAGCCGATGGCAGTCCCCGCACCTGCCATGGTCGACGGTTTCCACCTCGTGCTGCCTCGCCTCAAACCGATCCCCTCGGGCCCGGCCATCGGCGCGCTGGTGGCCGGCATCGCGGGCATATTCGGCTCGATCATCGGGCTGATCGGCGTGATCTTCAGTCCTTGGGCAGGACTCACGTTC
Source organism: Glycomyces niveus (assembly GCF_017592475.1). Lineage (GTDB taxonomy): Bacteria > Actinomycetota > Actinomycetes > Mycobacteriales > Micromonosporaceae > Glycomyces > Glycomyces niveus. Next base: position 83,066 of record NZ_JAGFNP010000018.1, read on the forward strand.
TTCATGTCCGCGGCGCTGTTCGGCATCGGCTCGCTCTCCCTGGGCGTGTACGGGAAGCGCCAGATCCGGGCCGCGCAGGGCGGAGTCTCGGGCAAGGGCGTGGCGACGACGGGCCTCATCCTCGGCATCGTGGCCTGCGGCCTGGCTCTCCTGGTGGGATTGATCTCGCTGGCGACCGCTTGAGACGCGACGAGACGGGCGGCCGACTCGATCGAGTCGGCC
>NZ_JAGFNP010000019.1 GCF_017592475.1 Glycomyces niveus
TGGCGTTCGTGTCGAAGGCGTGTTCCCAGGTGGCCATGTAGGGGCGCGGGGATGGGCGCCTGGTGGCGCTGTTGCGGACGGCTCGGGCGAGGTCGTGCTCGGTGCGGGTCTGGCGGGCGGCGATGACTCTGCGGGCGGCACGGGCACCGCCCACGGCGGCGGCGATCGCCGCACCGGGCCGGTGCGCGGGCTCGGCTCCCATCGGATCTGGCGCGGACGGTCGCGACCGATCGGTCACCGACCGACTGCCCTCGGACCGGACTTCTGACGTTTCGCCCGGTCCGGCAGCGCTCACACGCGACTCGGCACGACGCTGTGTCGGAACCGCGTGCACCGCAGTCGAATCGGTCCGATTCCGGTCCGAGCGCAGCGGCGCGGGCATCGAAGCCAAGCCGAGCGCGAACACCCACAGCAGCCACCGCAGCCCCCAGACGACCCGCTCGCGCAGGTAGGGCTTCTCCGGCTGAAAGTGCGCGGCCCTCAGCTGCGCGGACTGGACCATGAACCGGTCGAAGGCGTCCTCGCGAAGCTTCGAGAACCGGTACTCGCCGGTGGTGTCCGCTCCGCTTCGGCAATCGTCTTCGCGCCCGCCCCAGCCGCTTTCGCCGCTCTGCTGCGCACCCGCAGTGGCACCCTGGCTCCCGTCGCCGCCTTCGCTCCCGATGCTCGTACCCGACTCGCTCTGCCGGGCACCATATCCGCTGATCCAGCCCGCATCCCCCGGGCCGGAGCCCGATTCGGCACGGCTCCAGAACTGGCGCGTATGGCGCGACCCATCCGGGTCCGGTCCCGGTCGCCCGGCCGGTCCGCACCCGAACCCGTGCCGTCCTTCGGGTTCGTCGGGTTCGGACGGCACCGGTCGCCCCCGCGCGCCCCATGGCGGCGGCCGATCAGAGCCGCCGCGTTCACCGGCCCCGCGCTGCCGATCGCCGCCACGCCCGCCCGAGCCACGCCCACGGTCCCCGTCGCCGCGTCCGCTCCCGCCCGACCCGGCGCCACCTTCACCCCCGGCCGACCGCGTCGATTCATCCTGCGGTGCTTCGGGTTCTGGCCAATCGGCCGTACCCGGGAACCACGCCCCCTTCGGCGTGACCCAGCCCTCGGCCGGGAGCGGGTCAGGGGTCTCGTCGCGGCGGTGACGCCCGGTGCGCTCGTCCTTGTACCAGCCTCGCGACCCGTACGGGCCGGGGTCGAACGGGTCGTAGGGGCGGTTGGCGTCGATGATCCAGGTGTCGCCCACCTTGTGGCGCAGGTGCATCGGCTCGTAGCGGGGGCTGCGCGGGTCGGAGTCGGGGGCTTCGAGGTCGCAGCAGTCGGGGTTGTGCTGGTACCGGTACGCGCCGGGGCACATCGGGTCCGGCTCACCGTCGGCCAGGAACAGGCGGCGTCCCGCCCAGTCGTAGTACCCGGCCTGTTCACTCACGCCGGTGATCTGGCGCAGCGGTGCACCCGGACCGAGCGAGCCATGCCGATAGAACGGCTCCTGGACCAGCACCATCGCCCGCGCCTGATTACGCATCGCGGCCAGCCGCTCGGACGGGTGCTGCGAGGGTTGATGAGTTGCTCCACGCCAGTTTTCGCGTAGGGTGGACTCTGCCATCGGAGGGCTTCCTTCCGTTGGATGAAAGGTGGGCCGCCGATCTGATTGGTAGTCGAGAGGCGGCCCACCGGCCATATTCAATTGGTCATTCAACGTGCGATTCGCACGTGAGTTCAGGCTGACACAGCTTTTCGCGCATCTGCAAGCGCGACACACCCTCGTGTGCAAAAGCGTCTAGAAGCCCCCGCCCACCCCTCGCTCACCAACGGCCCCTTGGTGTACCCCACGCCAGGCAACAGTCCGCTACTCTGGGTGCGCCTCTTGAACAATCCCGGCATATCCCCACGGAGGACCCACCCGTGCCACAACCCATCCCCGACCCCCCGCACCCTGAAACGGTCCTCGACCGACATGCGGAGCACCACCAATGAACAACGGCTTCAACCTCGATCCCGAGATGATCGACAATGTCGCTACAGGAATCTTCACCCTCTCCGAAGACCTCTACAGCAACATGAATCTGGTCGTGGTCGACTCCGACGGCCTTGAAGGCTCGGTCGACACGGCCGCGTTCACAGGCGTGGCCGAAGTTCTCCAAGCGGTCGGCAAGTGGGGCGAAGAGTTCGTTCCCACACACCGCCACGGGATCGAGGAGTTCGCCGGTTACCTGGTCGTGGCCATTCGATCGACCGAGGAGATCGACGACTATGTCTCCTCAGAGTTTGACCAGTACGCCGACCAGTTCCCACGCAGCGCTGACGTTCCGGCTCCTGCACTACCTTCGCCAGACCCTGCCGACGCCGTCCCGGTGCCTGGCGGCCTTGACGTGGCGGTGTGACGAAGATGCCGATCACCTACCGAGCACTCACCGAAGCCGACTTCGAACCGCTCAGCGGCCACGGCGAAACCTGGCTGCAGTTCTCAAAGCACCTCGAAGAGCGTCTTGCCGAACTCGACGACTTCCGCACGGGGGACTTGAAAGACGAGAACTGGAGCGGCGACGCGGCCGAGGCCGGGCGCGAGCGCATTAAAGAATTCGTGCAGGACCTAGACGAGCGTGCTGCTCAGGCACGGCGGGTTGCCGCGGCGATCGATGACGCCGCTGTCGCGTATCAAAACTGCAAAGCCAACCTCGAATCACTCATCGCGGACCTCGATCCTGAACTCAAGGTCAGTGTTAGCGCTGACGGCACCGTTACCGCCCTAGAACCGGGCAAGGACAACACGGTCTCCTGGCTGCAAGGCGAGATCCAGGGGTGGCTCGACAAGGCGACCGAGGCCGACGAAGCGCTCAAGGCGGCGATCGGACTCTACGGCGAAACTCTCAGCGCCGCTGACGAAGCCGTGCTGGACCAGCTCGCTGCCAACGAGGTCGGGAGCCTCCAGGAACTCATCGATGACGATGCCTCACCCGAGGAGGTCAACGAATGGTGGAACTCCCTGAGCGGTGCCGAGCAGATAGCCATGCTGGAGAACCATCCCGAACTGCTCGGCGGACTCGACGGTGTCCCCACCGACACCCGCGACTACGCCAACCGTGAACTGCTGGAAGCCGAGCTCAACCGGTACAGCCCTACCCTGGACTCCGACATCGCCGAGATCGAAGCGCAGTTGGAAGCCATGGGCGACCCCGATCAGTGGGAGATGTCTTCCGCGGGCCTGTGGATGGAAGAGAGCGAGGAGTACAAGCAGTACCAAGCGCTCCAAGAAGAACTTGCCGCGCTGGAGGACCAACGAGACCGGCGCGACTCGCTGACAGGCCTGCAAGACGCGATCACCGGCCAAGCCAGTACTGGACAGGACTACTACCTGATCAACTACGACTCCGCAGAAGACGGCAAGGCGATCGTCTCAGTCGGCAACCCCGACTCTGCCGACAACACGGCCGTCTACGTACCCGGCACCGGAGCTGACCTTTCCGGCTTCGGCAACGAGGTCGATCGAGCTGAACAGCTGGCACTTGCTTCGCAGACTGCCTCGCCGGACCAAGAGACCGCAGTGATCGCCTGGCTTGACTACGACGCACCAGACGACGTCAAGCCATCAGAGCAGGATGGAGACTGGAGCACCGGTGCGGAGGACTCCAGTTATGCGGAGGCCGCGGGGCCGGCACTCTCTCAGTTCACCCACGCGCTTGAGGCGACCAGTCCAGGAGACTCGCATACCACGATGGTGAGCCATTCCTACGGGACAACGGTGGTCGGACACACAGCGTCGGAATATGGCGTGGAAGCCGACAAGATCATCGCTGTCGCATCTCCAGGTATGGACACCCCACACGCGTCCGACCTAGGCATCGGTGCCGAAAACGTCTATGTCACCACTGCCGAGGATGATGCCATCCGCCTCACTACCGACACCTACACCGAAATCAATGCAGGCACAAACCCCGTGAACATTCTCACCGGCCAGTCCGGATATGACGGCGATGGAGACGGGTCTCAGGCTTGGCATGGAGGGGTCAACCCGGTCCATGACGATTTCGGAGCCGTGGAATTCGCTAGCGAGTCACTGGACTCCAAAGGAAACGAGACCACCGACGGCGTAGACATTCACGGCGGATACTTCATCCCCGACAACGTCGCCCTCGAAAACATGTCCTACATCATCACCGACCAACCTGACCGCCTGCAACCGCTGGAGGAAGAGTAGTGCCCAGGAAGATCCGCCGCGGCTCACCAACGCAGTTCTCGACTCTCCGTTTCCTCTCAATACTCGTAGCAGCAGCACTTACCGGAGCATGCATGTCCCCCGAACATGAGAAGCAAGACCCGCCTGAGCGATCATTCGATCAGTCGACCGCGTGGCAAGTGCTGGAAGACGCTGCAGCCGAGGCTATTGCCGATCTTCCAGATTTCCCCGGATTTGAGGTCCGCACAATGCAACTCACGTACTGCGAGCAGTACGGAGAGACTGGCAAGGAGTATGTGGCATACGAACTGACCTACGAGTTCAGCGACGACGTATCCGCAGATCCCTTGGTCCGGGAGACATACCGCGAACTGCTTCGGGAGAAATGGAATAGCTCCGGATACGACGTTCATCGAGACGAGCAGCGAGGCGATGACCCACCGTTCTACTCTCTTGAGGCGAGACGACCCGATCAGGTCAACTACTGGTACTGGGTTGCAGGGCTTACGGTTCTCCGCGTTCAGTCCGGGTGCATCAAGGCTGCCGAGGGCGGGGAGTACAACCCTGATTGCCCGACGCCGCTCGGCGGCGTCACCCGCGAGAACGACCGCGCCAGCAAGTACTGCTCCAACATCGACACCGTCTATCCGGGCGAGGAGACCACGAGCGAAGCCGTCGACCCGTTCTCGACTCCTTCCGAGGAATCGTCTGCTCCCGCAGGGATGGTTCCCTGGTCCCGTGAACCCAAGGAAGCTGAGTCAAGCCCGGCTACATACGAAGGTCTGCTCTGAAATCCTGGAAAAGGCTCCCGATGAGCGAAGACCCCACTGACACCCCTTCACGCAAAAGCACCGCCACTGAGCAGCAGTTCGCTTCGCTCGCCATGCTTCAGGGGACGCTACTCCACTCCATGCGCTGTTGGCTGATTGAGCAGACGGCACTCGATCGCAATCGACCTCACCGCAGCCTTGTGCGCCTGCGCGGTGCTCGCGATTCCAGTCGCAGTGCTCGACAGCCGGTACCACGTCTTCTGACACCACCCGGCTCGAAGCCCCAGTGCTGTATGAAGCCACGCAGCCTCCGATCCCTCAGTCGAAAGGTCCCCGTCCATGTACCAGCAGCCGAATTCGCAGCCTCCGTATGGGCGTCCGCCTCAGCAGCCGGCGACGCCCGGTGGGCCGCCGCAGTTCGGGCCTCCGCAGCCTGGACCGGCGCAGGCCGGGGCGTATCGGCCGCCCATGGCGCCACCGCCCGGTCCTGCGTACTCGTATACGCCTGGTGGGCAGGGGTTTCCGCCGGTGCCTCAGAAGCGGCGGGGCGGGGTCGTCGCGCTTGTCGTCGTCCTCGCGTTGCTGCTTGTCGGTGGAGGGGGAGCCGCGTGGTGGTTCCTGGCTCGGCCCGCCGATGGCGGTGTGGCGGAGTCTGATGGGTTGACCATCGAAGACTCCGAGTCCGGGATCGCGTATTCGATGCCCGACACCTGGGAGGAGATGGACTCGGAGGATCTGCTCGACGCCTTCAGCTCCAGCGCGAGCGTCGCCGGAGAAGCAGAGGGCGAAGGAGCCTCCGTGGTCGCGTTCTCCGGGGAGGCGATGACCGATGAGGAGATGTCGATGTCGACCTCCACGATCGCGGGCGAGAACTCCGAGTTCTTCTACCCCTACCCCGACGACAAGCAGATCCTGATCTCTGAGCCGATCGAGGTCGACGGTCAGGAGGCGTACCGCTTCACTTGGGAGGTCAGCATTTCCGGGGAGCCGCCGATGTACGGGCACATCGTCCACATCATCGACGGCGACCGCTCGGTCTTCCTCATGGGCATGGCTTACGGCGACGACCCCGCGATGAGAAGCGAGGTCGACGCCGTCGTCTCCAGTGTGAGTTTGCTCTAGAGCCGAGCTCCCAAGCAGGTGCTTAGGAGCGGCGGTGGACTTGTTGGGCTCCGGTTTGGTCTCGGGGCATGATGGTGATCTGGTCGACGTTGACGTGGGCGGGGCGGGTGGCGACCCAGGCGATCGTTTCGGCGATGTCGTCGGCGGTCAGGGGGGTCATGCCGGCGTAGACGGCGTCGGCCCGCTCCTTGTCGCCTTCGAAGCGGACCAGGCTGAACTCGGTTTCGACCATGCCGGGGTCGATCTCGCAGACGCGCACCGGCTGACCGATCAGTTCGAGGCGGAGCACTCGAGTCACGGCCGCTTCGGCGTGCTTGGCGGCGTTGTAGCCGCCGCCGCCCGGGTACGGCTGGTGGGCCGCGATCGAGCCGATCACGACGACCTGGCCGTTGCCGGAGGCGACGAGCTTCGGCAAGAGCGCCTTGGTGACCCGGATCGTGCCGAGGACGTTGACGTCGTACATCTGCTGCCAGAGGTCGAGGTCGGCCGTGGCGATCGAGTCGAGGCCGAGGGCGCCGCCCGCGTTGTTGACCAAGAGGTCGCAGCGGCTGACGACGGCGGCGAACGCGGCCACCGAGTCCTCGTCGGTGACGTCGAGCGGGAGCGCGGTCCCGCCGCACTCGGCCGCGACCTCGGCGAGGCGGTCGGCGCGGCGGGCGCCGAGGATGACGTCGAACCCGGCCTTGGCGAGGGCCTTCGCGGCGGCCGCGCCGATGCCGCTGCTCGCTCCCGTGACGACTGCTACAGGTTTGGTGCTCATGGGGTCCGAGCCTACCCATTCGAGGAGAAATCCGATCCGCGCTCGTCCCACTCTGCGGCCCAGTCAGGGGCTCGGAGCTGCGAGCGGCCGTACCATCGGTTCCGACGCTGGTTCCGGCGCGGTGCGAACCGCTCCGGCTAAGAGGGAACCTGGTGGGAATCCAGGACTGCCCCGCAGCGGTGAGAGGGAACGAAACCCGCCATAAGCACTGGGCCCGGAACCCTGGGAAGCGGCGGGAATTAGGAGCCGGAGACGGCAGGCCCTCGAGTCCGAATACCTGCCCGCGTACCGCGCGCGACCGCGCGTGGTCCCGTTGTCGAAAGTTCGAGGGAACTGACACATGAACACGACTACCAGCGTGCCCGCGAAACCGCAGGCCACCGCACTCGGATATCCGCGCATAGGCCCGAACCGCGAGCTCAAGCGCGCGCTCGAGGCCCACTGGTCCGGCCGGCTCGACGCCGCCGGGCTGGAGGCCGCCGCGGCGGCCGTGCGCTCCGGGATGCTCGACGACCTCTCGGTGCTCGATACGGTGCCGACCGGCACTTTCTCCTACTACGACCATGTGCTCGACACGATCTGCGCCGTCGACGCGCTCCCGCCTCGGCATCGGCGTGACAGCGAGCTGGCCTCGTACTTCGCCGCCGCTCGCGGGGACGACGCGGCCGTGCCGCTCGAGATGACCAAGTGGTTCGACACGAACTACCACTACCTGGTGCCGGAAATCGGGCCCGAGACGGTGTTCACGGCCAAGCCCGCCAAGGCCGTCGCCGAGTTCATCGAGGCCAAGGAACGCGGCCTCGACGCCCGCCCGGTGCTGCTCGGTCCCGTCTCGTTCCTCCTGCTCGCCAAGCCGAGCGGGGACGCGCCCGAAGGGTTCGCGCCGCTCGACCGACTCGAGGAGCTGGTCGAGGTCTACGTTGAGCTGCTTGGCGCGCTTAGGGATGCGGGGGCTGGAGTCATCCAGCTCGACGAGCCCGCGCTCTGCGCCGACCGCACCGAAGCGGAGCTTGCGGCCACCGCCGCGGCCTACCGGCGACTCGTTGCCGATGCCGCCATCGTCGTCGCGGGTGGCTATGGGCCGTTCGGCGAGGCGCTGCCGGTGCTCCTGGAGGCCGGCGTCGAGGGCATCGCCCTGGACCTCGTGCGGGGCCGAAGTGACCTCGATGCACTTGAGGCACTGGATGTTTCACGTGAAACATTTTTCCTCGCCGGTGTCGTCGACGGCCGCAACATCTGGCGCGCCGACCTCGCCAAGGGTGCGGCCGATCTCGCTCGGCTGCAGGCGATCAGCGATCGCGTCGGGGTGTCCTCGTCGTCCTCGTTGCTGCATGTCCCCGTCGATCTCTCGGCTGAGACCGAGCTACCTGAGGGGTTGTTCGAGCGACTTGCCTTCGCTCGGCAGAAGCTCGCCGAGATCACGGCCATCGCTGATCCGGCTGGGTCTCGTGAGACCCGGCCTTCGACGCCTGCCGCTTGGCGCGACGACGCCGTGCGCGAGCGGCTCGCGGCGCTCGGCTCGGACGCCGACCGGCGGTTGCCCTATGCCGAACGGCAAGCGGCCCAGGCCGAACGCGTACCGCTTCCGCCGCTGCCGACGACCACCATCGGCTCCTTCCCGCAGACCGCGGAGCTGCGCAACGCCCGCGCCGCGCACCGGCGCGGGCTCATGATCGACGCCGATTACAAGGCGCGCATGAAGGCCGAGGTCGCCGCCGTCATCGCCGAGCAGGAGAAGCTCGGACTCGATGTGCTGGTGCACGGCGAACCGGAACGCAACGACATGGTCCAGTACTTCGCGGAGCAGCTCACCGGCTTCGCGACGACCGCCGCCGGCTGGGTGCAGTCCTACGGTTCGCGCTGCGTGCGCCCGCCGGTCCTGTTCGCCGACGTGGCGCGGCAGGCGCCGATGACCGTCGAGTGGACCTCGTACGCGCAGTCGCTCACCGAGAAACCGGTGAAGGGCATGCTGACCGGCCCGGTCACGATCCTGGCCTGGTCGTTCGTGCGTGACGACCAGCCGCTCGCCGACACCGCCGACCAGGTGGCGCTCGCGCTGCGCGACGAGGTCGCGGACCTTGAGGCGGCTGGGACCGCGATCATCCAGGTCGACGAGCCCGCTCTGCGCGAGCTGCTGCCCGTGCGCGCGGCCTCCCGTGCGGCGTACCGGGATTGGGCAACGCGCTCGTTCCGCATCGCCACCGCGGGCGTGCGCCCGGAGACCTCGATCCACACGCACCTCTGCTACTCCGAGTTCGGCGAGGTCATCGACGCGATCGCGGCACTGGACGCCGACGTGACGTCGATCGAGGCGTCGCGTTCGAAGATGGAGGTCCTGGCCGACCTCGACCGCGCGAACTACCGCAGCGCGGTCGGCCCCGGCGTGTGGGACATCCACTCGCCGCGCGTCCCGGCCGCCGAGGACATGGCCGAGGCGCTGCGCCTCGCCGTGGCCGCGCTCGGCCCCGAGCGGGTGTGGGCGAACCCGGACTGCGGGCTGAAGACCCGCCGTTATGAGGAGGTGCGCCCGTCCCTGGAGGGGCTGGTGGCCGCCGCGCGGACGGTCCGCGAACAGCTCGCCTGAGGCGAAAGGTACGTGCCCGCGGGCGCGACTTCGGCGCTGTCGGGAGTCGCGGCGGCGGGCACGTACCCTTGCATATGTGGCGATCGACAACTACCGCGTCCTGAGCGAGCCTGAATTCGGCACTATGTCCGGTCTGGCGAAGGCCAGCGCCGACTGGCGGCGGCTCGCGCACAACGTCGAGGCGCTGGCGGCCGTGGCCGGGGTGCCGATGATGGCGATGGTGAAGGCCGACGGGTACGGGCACGGCATGGTCCCGACCGCGCGGGTCGCGGTCGAGGCCGGGTGCGCGGCGCTCGGGGTGGTGACGCTCCGGGAGGCGTGGCGGCTCAAGCGCCTGCCCGACCTGGCGGACACCACGGTGATGGCGTTCTTCTTCTCCCCGGACCAGCCCGGACTCGCCGAGGTGATCGGCGAGGGCATTGAGCTCGGGGTCTCTTCGATGCTGCAGCTCGACGCGGTCGCCGCGGCGGCCGAGAAGGCCGGCCGGCCCGCGCGGATCCATTTGAAGGGCGACACGGGGATGTCGCGCGGCGGCGTCGCGGAGCCCGAGTGGGCGTTCGTGGCGGAGGCCGCGGCGAAGCACCAGGCGGCGGGTTCGCTGCTCGTGGTGGGCGCGTGGAGCCACATGGCGTGCGCCGACGAGATCGGGCACCCGGCGAACGCCGACCAGAAGGCCGCGTTCGAGCGGTTCCTGGGGACCGTGGCCGCGTCGGGCCTGGAGCCCGAGCTGCGGCACCTCGCGAACTCCGCGGCGCTGATCTCTGACCCGGAGACCCGGTACGACATGGTGCGTCCGGGTATCGCGCTCTACGGCTACAACCCGGTGCCGCAGTTCGATGTCGACCTGCAGCCGGTGATCGAGATCCGGTCGGTGGTGATGTCGGTGAAGCGGGTACCCGAAGGCACCGGGATCTCCTACGGGCACACCGTGCACCTGGAGCGGGACTCGAACGTGGCGCTCGTGCCGCTGGGGTACGCCGACGGCGTGCCGCGCGCCGCCTCGGGTAAGGCCGAGGTGTACCTGGCGGGGAAGCGCCGCCGCGTGCTCGGCCGGATCTGCATGGACCAGTTCATGGTCGACTGCGGGGACGACGCCGTGAAGCCGGGCGAGCCGGTGATCCTCATCGGCGCGGGTGAGCAGCATCCGGACGCGGACGACTGGTCGGCGTGGGCCGGGACGATTCCGAACGACGTGTTGACGGGGATCGGTTCGCGGGTACCGAGGTTGTGGAACCGGGGTGTGGTCCCGCCCGACGGCGCCTGAGTACTGAACGCCGCGTCTGCCGCACTGCGGCGGTTGCCGCGGCCGGGGACTTGGTGTTCATTCGAGAGCATTGCGAGGCCGCATGAGTGAGAAGCAGTCCCGCCGCAGGCGGGGTCTGGCGATCGCGGGCGGGGTCACCGGCGGCGTGGCCGTCGGGGCCGCGCTGGCGTGGGGGGTGCCGCGTTACCTGGCGCGGCGCACGCGCGCGGCGTCGAGCGACCCGTACGCGCACGAGCCTTTCGAGCTGCCGCCGCAGCGGTCGGTGTTCACCGTGGAATCGAGCGACGGCGTTCCGATCCATGTGGAGACGGCCGGCCCGGAGGACGCGGACCTGACGGTGGTGTTCGTGCACGGCTACATGCAGGACATGGCGACGTTCTACTTCCAGCGCAAGGCGATCGCCGAGGCGGATCGGGCGGGGACGTCGCTGCGGGCGGTCCTGTACGACCAGCCGGGGCACGGCCGATCCGGGCCGCTCCCCCGCACGGAGTACGGAATCGAGGACCTGGCGGGGGTCCTGAACGACGTGCTCGCCGCGGTGGCCCCGAAGGGGCCGCTGGTGCTGGTGGGGCATTCCATGGGCGGCATGACGGTCCAGGTCTACGCGCGCCTCTTTGAGCAGGACTTCCGCGAGCGGGTGAAGGGCGTGGCGTTCTTCTCGAGCAGCATGGCCGGGCTCGACACGGTGGAGACGAAGCCGATGCGGGCGCTCAGGCGGCTGCGGCGCACGGTGCTGCCGATGCTGCAGCAGGTCGCGGGCTGGACGCCGGACCTGATCGAGCGGTCGCGGCTGCTCGCGGGGGACCTGGGGTGGCTGTTGACGCGCCGGGCCGCGTTCGGGCACATCGATCCTCCTGCGTCCCTGGTCACGCTGGTGGAGCAGATGAACCGGCGGACGTCGATGCAGAGCATCGTCGGTTATGCGCGAGCTATCCTCGACCACGACGAGACGGCGACGTTGCCGCTGTTCACAGGGCTTCCGGCGCTGGTAGTCGTCGGGGACGAGGATCTGCTGACGCCACCGGAGCACTCGCGGCGGCTGGCGGCGGCGCTCGGGGGGTCGCGATTCGCGCTCATAGCCGAGGCGGCCCACTCGCCGCAGCTGGAGTACCCTGGTGAAATCTCACAACTGTTGTTGGAGATGATCGACAAAGTCGTGGCTGAGATCGGCAATGGTTCCGCCATGTCCGCTGGTGCTGTGGTGACGCGGCCCGAGCGCGAACCCGAGCGGCACCGCAGGTGGTCGCCGTTCTCCCGCCACCACGGACCTCGTCTCGAACCTTGACCGGGTCCCGCGGCGACCGGCCGCGGCCCATACGCACTTGGAGGAGTGAAACGTGAGGCTCCAGCTCCAGACGCCCGGAGACACCCACGATTTCGGACTGCGCCTGGCCGCGGTCCTTCGCGCGGGCGACCTCGTGATCCTCACCGGCCCGCTCGGGGCCGGCAAGACCGCCCTCACGCAGGGCGTCGGCGCCGGGCTCGGCGTCGAGGGCCGGATCACCAGCCCCACGTTCGTGATCGCCCGCTCGCACCGCGCGGGCGAGGCCGGGGTGCCGCTCGTGCACGTCGACGCGTACCGCCTGGAGACCCTCGACGAGCTCGACGACCTCGACCTGGACACCGACGTCGACGCGGCCGTCACGGTCGTCGAATGGGGCGCGGGCCTGGCCGAGCGGCTCGCGGAGTCGCACCTGGAGATCGCGATCGAGCGGCGGGCCGACGAGGTCCGCGAGGTCGTGCTGCACGGCCGCGGCGGCGACTGGGCCGACCGCCTCGCCTCGCTCGAGCTCCCGGTGGGTGCGGCCGCATGAGGGTCCTCGCCATCGACACGTCAACGGCCGCAGTGCAGGCCGCGCTCGTCGACCTCGACGACGACGAGCTGTTCCTGACCTCGTTCCGCCGCGAGGTGGACGCGCGCGGGCATGTGGAGAAGCTGGCGCCGTTCATCGAAGGCTGCCTGGCCGACGCGGGCCGCACCGTCAAGGACGTGGACGCGGTCGTCGCCGGCATCGGCCCCGGGCCGTTCACGGGCCTGCGGGTGGGCATGGTCACGGCCGCGGCGTTCGCCGACGGCGCGGGCATCCCCGTCTACGGCGTCTGCTCGCTCGACGGCATCGGTGCGAACACGCGCGGCCGCGCGCTCGCGGCGACGGACGCGCGCCGCAAGGAGATCTACTGGGCCGTCTACGAAGACGGCGTGCGCGAGGGCGAACCGCAGGTCGGCAAGGCATCGGAGCTGCCCGAGACCGGCGCGGACTACGCGATCGGCGAGGGCGCGAGCAAGTACGCCGCCGAGCTGCCGATGGAGGCCGAGGCCACCCCGATCTACCCGGACCTGGTGAAGCTCGTCGAGCTCGCCGGCCCGCGGCTGCTCGCGGGCGCCCCGTCCGAGCAGCTCACCCCGCTGTACCTGCGCCGACCGGACGCGCAGCCCGCAGAGGCCGCGCCCAAGGCCTAGCCTTTCGCACGTGGTACAGCTTGATGTGATGAACGACTTGCGGATCGACCGGCTGCGCTGGTGGCACCTGCCCGCCGTCGCCGAGATGGAGACCGCGATCTTCGGGCCCGAGGCCTGGAGCGAGGGCCTGCTGTGGACCGAGCTCTCGGCCGGGAACGACTACCGCGCGGTCTTCGACGGCGAGCGCATCCTCGGCTACGCGGGCACCGCCTTGAGCGGCGATGAGCTGTGGCTCAACAACATCGCCGTCGCGGCGGACGCCCGCCGCCGGGGTGTGGCGCGGATGCTCATGGACGACCTGCTCGCGAGGGCGCGGGCGCGAGGCGTGAAGTCGGTGTACCTGGAGGTGGCGGTGGACAACGTCCCGGCCCAGCGTCTCTACGACGGGTACGGTTTCGTGGGGCTGGGCGTGCGCAAGAACTACTACCAGCACACCGGCACCGATGCGGCAGTAATGAGGATGGACCTGTGAAGAACAACCCTGTGGTGATGGGCATTGAGACCTCGTGCGACGAGACCGGTGTCGGGATCGTGCGCGGCCACGAGCTGCTGGCCGACGCCGTCGCGTCGTCGGTCGACGAGCACGCCCGCTTCGGCGGGGTCGTGCCCGAGGTCGCCAGCCGCGCGCACCTGGAGGCCATGGTGCCGACCGTGCAGCGCGCCTTGGACGACGCCGGGCTCACCCTCGCCGACCTCGACGGCATCGCCGTCACCGCCGGTCCCGGCCTCGCCGGGGCCCTCATGGTCGGTGTGGGCGCGGCGAAGGCGTATTCGCTCGCCACGGGCATCCCGCTGTACGGCGTCAACCACCTGAGCGCGCACATCGCCGTCGACACGCTCGAGAACGGTCCCATTCCCGAGCCCGCGATCGGCCTGCTCGTCTCGGGCGGCCACTCCTCGATCATGATGGTCGAGGACCTGGCCGGGAAGGTCACCCAGCTCGGCGCGAGCATCGACGACGCCGCGGGCGAGGCCTTCGACAAGGTCGCTCGCCTGCTCGGCCTGCCCTTCCCCGGCGGCCCGTACATCGACAAGGCCGCCAAGGAGGGCGACCGCGCCTTCGTGCGCTTCCCGCGCGGCCTCACCGCCGCGAAGGACATGGAGAAGCACCGCTACGACTTCTCCTTCTCCGGTTTGAAGACCGCGGTGGCCCGCTGGATCGAGGCCCAGCGCGCCGAAGGCAACAACGTGCCCGTCAACGACGTGGCCGCCGCGTTCCAGGAGGCCGTCTGCGACGTCCTCACCCAGAAGGCCATCCTGGCCGCTAAAGAGCACGGCGTCGGCACGATCCTCCTCGGCGGCGGCGTCGCCGCGAACTCGCGCCTGCGCACCCTCGCGGTCGAACGCGCCGAGGACGCCGGCATCACCCTCCGCTACCCGCGCCCGAAGCTCTGCACCGACAACGGCGCCATGGTCGCCGCGCTCGGGTCCCACCTCGTCTCCGCGGGCGTCGCCCCGTCCGTGATCGACTTCCCCGCGAACTCGTCGATGGACGTCGAAGTGGTGAGCCTCGCCAATCGCCTGTAAGACGGCTTGGGCCGCAACGGGTTCCGCCGCGCTCTTCGCGGCGCGGCGGACGCCGGCGAGGTAGAGGACCGAGGCGACGACGGCGAGGATCCAGGGGGAGACCACCAGGATCACCGTGTTGGCGGCCGCCCAGACGAGCACGGTCCAGCCGAGGAAGGCGGGCGGGACGAGGCCGCGGCGCTGCATCCACAGGACGGTGAACCCGAACGCGAGGAGCGGGACGCCGAAGCCGCCGATGCTGAGCCAGTAGCCGGACATGGCGGGGCTCATGTCGATGATGCCCTCGTCGGGCGTCCAGAGCCCGCCGCCGAACCAGGTCGCGGCGTGCCCGGGGGCGACCAGGGCGAGGCTGAGCACGGTGTGCCCGATGCCGAGGAAGACGAAGATCCGACCGGACCATTTGATCATGACGACCCCTAATTACGGAACTGATAGTTTCAATACTCTTGGTTCCGTATCCTAGGGCCATGCCGGAAGCGAAGCAACCCGCAGGGCGCCCCCGCGACAGCCAGATCGATCACGCCATCGCCGCCGCGACGCGGGCGATCCTGGCCGAACGGGGGTACGCCAAGCTCACGGTCGACGCGGTGGCGGCGCGGGCGGGGATCGGGAAGGCCGCGATCTACCGGAGGTTCGCGACCAAGCAGGAGATGATCTTCGCGGCCACCGTGCACGACATGGAGGAGCAGCCGCCGCCGGATTCGGGTTCGCTGCGCGGCGATCTGGAGGCGATCGGCGAGGTCATCGCGTCGCAGTTGTCGAGCGCGCCTCCCGATGTGCTGCACGGGCTCCTCGCCGACATCCACGGCGACGCGAAGCTCGGGGCGCGGTTCACCGGGACGTTCATCGAACGGGAGCGGTTCGTGATCGACACGGTGCTGGCGCGCGCGGTCGAGCGCGGCGAGCTGGCGGCGGCGCCCGACGCCGCGATCGTGCACGCCCTGCTGCTGGGCCCGATCTTCTACTGGCTCCTGATCCTCATCGGCGACCGCGCCAAGCTGGACGAGCTGGTGCGGACCACGGCAGGCGCGGTCGCCGAGACCTTGCGGGCTAGCTGAACGCGCGGCGGTTCACCGCCGCGAGCACCAGGGCGGCCGCGACGAGGACCGCGGCCGTCCAGAGCGGCCCCGCGGGGTCCGCCAGTGCGAGTCCCGCGAGGACCGGGCCTGCCGCGGCGCCCACGTTCAGTGCGGCCGTCGCGTAGGAGCCGGCCATGGAAGGCGCGTCGGCCGCTTCGTGGAGGACGCGCGCGATGAGGGTGCTGCCGACCGCGAACGCCAACGCGCCCTGCGTGAACGCGAGCGCGAACAGCAGGGCCGGATGGGCGGCCCACAGGGCGAGGGCGCACCAGCCGAGCATGAGCGGCGGCCCCGCGACCGCGACCACCAGGCCCGGCCGGCGGTCGGAGAAGCGACCGGCGATCGTCACGCCGGTGAAGGAGCCCGCGCCGAAGAGGACGAGGACGACGGGAACCCACAGGTCGCCGAGGCCGGCAGCCTGGGTGACGAACGGTGCGATGTACGTGAACGCCCCGAAGGTCGCGGCGTTCACCAACGCGCCCAAGGCCATCACCAGGACGAGCCGGGATCGGCGGAGGACGGCGAGCTCGGTCCGCAGCCGCGTCCCGTGCGCCTCGCGGGTGTCGGGCAGGCCCCGGAGGACGCCGAGGGCGGCGGGCAGGCACAGGAGGGCGACGGCCCAGAACGTGGCCCGCCAGTCGAGGAGCGCGCCGAGGAGCGCCCCGCCCGGGACGCCGGCGACTGTGGCGATCGTGGTGCCGCCCAAGAGGACCGCGAGGGCGCGACCCTTCCGATCGGGCGCGACCAGGGCGGCCGTGGCGGTGAGGGCGACCGCGAGGAACCCGGCGTTGGCGAACGCGGCGAGGACGCGGGTCGCGAGCAGGACCGCGAAGCTCTCGGTGACCGCGCCGACCACGTGCGCGGCGAGGAAGAGGACGAGGAACGCGACAAGGCTCGTGCGCGGCGGCCAGCGGCGCGCGAGGGCCGCGAACAGCGGGGCGCCCACGACCATGCCGATCGCGAAACCGGAGGTGAGCAGGCCGGCGGTGGCGACTGTGACGCCGAGGTCGGCGGCGAGGTCCGGCAGGAGGCCGGCGAGCATGAATTCGGAAGTGCCCATGGCGAACACGGCCAGGGCGAGCAGGTAGACGGGAAGCGGCATCGGGTGACTCCGTGGTGTCGAGCGTGCAGTGGAGACGTCTCGTCACCGCGGCCAGCGGCCCCGGGTCATGCCTGGTGGCTCAGGGGGCTGGCGGGTGACCGGCAGCCCCTGCCGTGTCCGATTCCGGATTCACCATGCCCCGGACCTTAAGCGGGAGGGCCGGGCGGCGCAAACGCATTTGCCACGGGGTGTCGGTGGGGCGGTCTACGGTGGCGGCATGGCTGAGAACGACTTCTGGTGGGAGCCGCCGCTGGCGGGGACCGAGGAGGCGCACCTGGTGGGCGCGCTGGACCGGCTGCGGGTGACGTTCCGCTGGAAGGCGGACGACCTCGACTCGGCGGGGTTGAACGCGCGCATCGGGGCATCGTCGCTGACACTGGGCGGGCTGCTGAAGCACCTTGCGCGCGTTGAGGACGAGACGTTCAACTGGAAGCTGCGCGGGCGCGCACTGGGACCGGACTGGGACGAGAGCCTGCTCGACGACACCGATCAATGGGAGTTCGCGTCGGCGGCCGAGGACTCGCCGGAGTTCCTGTACGACCTGTGGGACGGCGCGGTCGCGCGCTCCCGCGAGCGGCTCGCGGCGATCCTCGAAGAGGGCGGGCTCGACCAGCCCGCGCACCTGGAGTGGCCGGGCCGGGGGCACCTGAGCGTGCGCCGGGTCGTGTTCGACCTGGTGGAGGAGTACGGCCGCCACACCGGACACGCCGACCTGCTGCGCGAAGCCGTGGACGGCAGAGTGGGCGAGGACCCGCCCGCGGGCTGGCGGCCGGTGAGCGGATCCGGTGCCTGAAAACCAGCTCGGGACTTCTCGCCCCCACCTCTCGCGACGGCACTCGGCCCCGCTGCCTCCAGCCGGGCGGCGATCGGTCGGGCCGCACCGCGACGGCCGATGCCGCTTCGGCCGCCCCCCGCTTATCCGCTTGCCTCCGGGCCGCGCTCCCGGAATGCTGGCCGAATGACCGGCAACCCGATCTGGCCGAACGGCGAACTCCGGCTCGACCTCCCCGTGTTCTTGGCGCGCTTCGGCCTCGAGGCCACCGGCCCGGCGGCGCCGCTGCTCGGCGGCGAGGACAACATCAACGCCCAGGTCGCCACGAGCGGCGGCGACGTGGTCGTGCGCGAGTACGTGCGCTCCGAGCGCGCCAAGGTCGCCGCCGAACTCGCGCTCGTCGCGCACCTCGCCCGCAACGGCTTCCCCACGCCCGCCCCGTTCACCGCCGACAACGGCGAACTGTTCGCGCTGGTCGGCGGGAAGCCGATCGCAGTGTTCCCCTTCGTCTCCGGCGACGTGCCGTCCGCCATGACCTCGGCACTCGCCGAGGGGTGCGGGGCCCTGCTGGCCCGCATGCACATCGCGAGCGCCGACTGGTCCGACGACCGCGTCCCCGTCATCGACCGCGGCGGCCTCCTGCGGACCGCGGCGGACAGCGACGTCGCGCTCGCAGGGGCCGACCGGTGGCGGGACGAGAACCGCGAGTTCCTCGTCCGGCACGCCGACGCGCTCGCGCTCCTCGCAGAGCAGCCCGCCGGGCCGCTCCACCACGACCTCCACCGCGGGAACCTGCTCGTGCGGGACGGCAAGATCGCCGCGGTGCTCGACTTCGACGAGCTCAACCACGGCCCGCTCGTGCTCGACCTCGCGCGGCTCCTCCAGTACGCGGCCTCGGAACAGCCGGATCGGCGCCTCCCCGCGGCCGTCGCCGAGGCCGCACTCTCGGGCTACCAGAAGGTCCGGCCGCTCGCCTTGGCCGAGCTGGAGCTCCTCCCGCTCGCGTTCGACCTCGCGTGGCTGGTCGACGCGGCCGGCTTCATAATCTGGGCCGCACCGCATGTCGGCGTCGACGATGTCGCGGACTGCCACAGCTGGGTCGGATACCTCGCCAACCGGGACGCGCGCGACTGACGGACCCTGACTTTCGTCAGGGGTGGTTCTGGAAATTCGACCGAGGGCGGGGCCTCCCGAAATCCATAGCCTTCAAGACATGCACGCGAATGAACCGCACCACCCCGCCCGACCACGACTCGCCAAAGGCCTCGCCGCCACCGCGACAGCCCTCGCCGCCCTCGTCCTCACCGCCCCGGCTGCGGCCGCCGCGCCCGCGACCGAACTGACGCCTGAGTCGATCGACGCTTACATGAGCGACCTCCACGAGACCTCCGGCGTGCCCGGCCTCTCCGTCGTCGTGACCCGCGGGGACGAGGTCGTCCACGCCGCCGGGTACGGGCACGACTCGAACGGTGACGCGGTCACCGCGGACACGCCGTTCCGCGTCGCCTCGGTCTCGAAGTCGTTCACCGCCATGGCCGTCATGATCCTCGCCGAGGAAGGCGCGATCGCCCTGGACGAACCCGTCGCCGATCAGCTCCCCGAGTTCACGATGGCCGACCCGCGGGCCGCCGAGATCACCGTCCGCCAGCTCCTGAACCAGACCTCCGGGTTCTCCGACACCACGATCGACGTGGTCGAACTCGAAGACTCCTCCTCCCTGGAGGACTACGTCGCCCGCCTCGCGGACGACGCCCTCGCCACCGATCCCGGCACCGACTGGGAGTACTGCAACCCGAACTTCAACGTCGCCGCCCGCCTCGTCGAAGTCGCGAGCGGGCAGCCGTTCGAGACGTTCATGGCCGAGCGCGTCTTCGGCCCGCTCGGCATGGGGCACAGCGCGACCCGCGACGAACTCGTCGACCCGGGACTGGGCTACAACAACCTCTTCGGTCTGTGGACGGCGCGCGGCGTCGAGCCCGACGGCATGCTCGACAACTCGGGCTCCGGCGGCGTCATCACGAGCGCGGCCGACATGGGGAAGTGGCTCATCACCCAGAACGGCGAAGGCCCGCAACTGGTCTCCGAAGCGGGACTCGCCGAGATGCACACGCCCTCCGCGGTCCAGGACTACGGCATGGGCTGGGGCGTCGAACCGGCCGGCACGCTCGTGCACTCCGGGAACCTCATGACCTTCAACGCGGTCGAGTGGATCGACCCCGAGTCCGGCTACGGCATCGCGGTCCTCACCAACGGCGCCGGCATGACCGACGTGACCTACACGGCGATGGAATCCCTGGCGGCCATGGCGAACGGCGACGAGCCCGGGAAGCCGAGCGGCGACGGCATGATCCAACTCGCGCTCGCCGCGCTCACGGTCGTCGCGGTCGCACTGGGCGTCCTCGGCGTCGCCCGCTCCCGCCGGTGGGCGGCGAAGCGCCGGGGCCGACCCGAGTGGCGCATCGCGCTGCGCTTCATCCCGGTGCTGCTTCCCGCGGTGCTGTTCCTGTCCTACCCGACCCTGGTCTCGCTCATCTCGAACGGGCGCACGGTCACCTGGCTGTCGGTGTTCTACTTCGCGATCCCGCTCACGCTCATGCTGCTGACCGCGGCACTGGCCGGAACGGCGACGGCGATCGCGCGCCTGCTCCGGCTCCGATCGGTAGGCTCGGCCGCATGAGACTGGGCCGCATCAGGGATCAGGCGCTGCTGGCGGTCATCGCACTGGCCGGGCTGGTCGACGGCGTGGCGACGTTCGCGGTGCCGATGTCGCGGCAGGCGCTCCTCGTCCTGGTGGCCGCCGCCGCTTATCTGCACGGGTGGCGGCTGACGGTCCGGTACGGCTGGTGGATCCTCGGCGGCGTCGCCGTCCTCGGGGTACTGCTCGGCGCCACCAGCGACCGGGATCCGTTCATCACACTGCTCACCTTCGGGTCGTTCGTGGTGCTGCCGTGGCTGATCGGGCGGTTCCGGCGGCAGCAGGCCGACCTGATCGCGGCCGCCGCGGAGCGTGTCACGCGGCTCGAGCGGGAACGCGAACTCGTCGCGGGCCGGGCGCGGGCGCAAGAGCGGGCCAGGATCGCGACCGACATGCACGATTCGCTCGGGCACGAACTGGCACTCATCGCGCTCCGGGCCGGGGCGCTCGAACTCTCCCCCGCCATGACCGGGGAGAACCGAGAAGCGGCGGCCGCCTTGCGCCGCAACGCGGTCGACGCCACCGACCGGCTCCGGGAGACCATCGGGATCCTGCGCGAAGAGCAGGCCCCGGCGGCGCCGCTCGACGAGTCGGTCGAAGCCCTGGTCGAGCGGGCCGTCGACGCGGGCATGCGGGTCGACTTCGCGACAGACGCGGTCCCGCTGCCGCCGCTCGCGGGGCGGACCGTGCACCGGGTCGTCCAGGAGTCCCTGACGAACGCGGCGAGGCACGCGCCGGGCGCGAAGGTCGAGGTCACGGTGAAGGTCGTCGACGCGATGGCGCGCGTGTCGGTGCGCAACAGCGGCAGGCACGTCGAGATCGCCTCGGGCAAGGGCAGCGGCCTGGTCGGCCTCGAAGAGCGGGTCCGGCTTCTGGGCGGCACGTTCAAGGCCGGGCCGGTCGGGGACGGTTTCGAGGTGCGGGCCGAAGTGCCGCTCGAGAACGCCAAGATCGACGTGACATGGCAGGGGAGCCGATGATCCGCGTACTGCTCGCCGACGACGAGGCCATGATCCGGGCCGGCGTCGCGGCCATCCTCGCCACCGATCCCGGCATCGAAGTGGTCGCCGAGGCCGGGGACGGTGCCGAGGCCGTGGAGCTCGCCCGCGCGCACCGACCCGACATCGCGATGCTCGACATCCGGATGCCCAAGCTCGACGGCCTCGCGGCGGCGGCGGAGCTGCACCGGGTGATGCCCGAAGTCGCGGTGGTCATGCTGACCACTTTCGATGAAGACGCCTATGTGGCCCAAGCGCTCTCGCAGGGCGCGAGCGGGTTCATGCTGAAGGCCGCGGACCCGCGCGAGTTGATCATCGGCGTGAAGGCCGTCGCCGACGGCGCGGCCTACCTCTCTCCGCGGATCGCCCAGCGGGTCATCACCAAGCTCAACAACGGCAGGCTCGACCGGGTCGCGCCGGCCCGGAAGCGCATCGACGCCCTCACGCCGAGGGAGCGCGAGGTGCTGGCGCTCATCGGGAGAGGCGAATCGAACCACGAGATCGCCAAGCGGCTCCACGTCTCCGAAGGCACCGTGAAGAACCACGTGAGCACCATCCTCACCCGCCTCGAAGTCAAGAACCGGGTCCAGGCGGCGATCACCGCGTACGAAGCGGGGCTCATCGACGACTAGCGCCGGTGGCGTTCCGGCGCTGCGGGCACGGTTTTGGGGGACGAGGCCGGTGCCTCGTCCCCCAGAGTGGTGGTCGGTTTCGTTGTCGGGTCCTACAGGGAGGTGTGGCCGAGGGCGACGGCGGTGACGCCGACGACGGTCAAGAGCAGGGCCGAGCCGGGGTGCATGCCGATCGAGATGCGGATGTCCTGCTTCTTGTAGGCGAGCCAGATGCCGGGGAAGAGGAACACCAGCTTCGACAGCACGGTCCAGGGCGCCCAGAAGTGGTAGATCGAGAACAGGGACATGTTGAAGACGGGCGCCCAGTTGCCGAGCTGCGGCAGGCGGGGGAGCAGGAAGCCGCGGAAGTAGTACTCCTCGATGAGCGGCAGGATGAACCCGGTGAACGGGCCGCAGATCAGGAGGGTGGTCAGCAGCATCTCGCGGGAGTAACCGTTGAGGTAGGAGGTGGCGCTGTCGCCGGTGCCCTCGTACTGGATCCAGGAGAAGACGGCGTCGTAGAGGAAGTTGTCGAGCGGGAGCAGGGCGAGAGAGACGACCGTCATCCACAGGAGGCAGAAGACGATCATGCCGGTGACCTTGCCGCGTGACACGGGCCTGTCCATGTAGGACAGGAAGCCGCGGAGCGTGTACTTGCCGGTCTGCTGCTTACCGAGCCACAGCAGCCCGAATTGGAGCGGGAAGAGGACCGCGCACAGGGCGATGGCCCAGGCGAGGAACGGCGGGTACTCGATGGCCCGCACCAGCGGCGCGGCGATGAAGGCGTAGACGGCGACGATGAGCGCGCCGGGCACGAGGTGGAGGGCGATCGAGAACGGGATCGAGTGCTTGTCGGCGAGCAGCTTCTCGACGAAGCGGCTGCGGTTGCGGACGGCGGACTGGGGAGCGGCCGTGAGGCTCTGCGCGTTGTTCATGTCCAAGAGCTTCGCCCCGGCGACTGTCGCCGACCTGTCATCGCGCTGACCCCGCACCTGACGCACGACAGGACCGATGCGGCGGCGCAGCACGCCGCAATCCGGCGGTCCCGGACTCGGGTGAGTCGCCGCTGGAATCCCCCGATGACAAGGGTCCCACCGGGGTCCGACAACTGCTGCGACCAGCCGAAACGCGAGATGTCGGACCCATGTGGGATCGTCATGGCATTTTCGTCGGTTGGTAGGAGGCGGATGCGGGTGGGAAGGGGCATGCCCTACAGGCCAAGCGCAGAGGGACCGGTCCCGGCCAGTCCCGCTTATGTTCAGCGCATGTCCTCCACGCTCGCGCCAGCCTGGCGCTCCACCGCGGCAGCCGGGCTGCTCGCCTTGTTCGCCCTGGCCGGCTGCTCCGAATCCACCGACGACTCGGGCAGCACCGGCACGACCGGCACCACCGCCAGCGCCGAGCCGACCGAGGAACCGACGCCCTCGGCGGCGGACGGCACCGACTTCTCGACCTGCAACATCCGGTGCGAAGTCGAGGTCACCGCCGGAGACGTCTTCGAGTACGAGGCTTTCACCATGACCGTCGCGGACATCGCCGCGGACCAGATCGAGCTCAGCAGGGACAACGGCGCGGGAAGCACCGGCAGCGCCTCGATCACGCCCGGGTGCACGGCATTCTTGACCGAGAGCGGAACCGGCACCGTCTGCCACGGCGTGGTCGACGAGGTGCCTCCGGAGCCCCAGGTCACGGCGGGTCAGGTCGCGGTCGACGTGCTGCATCTGGGCGAGGACGGGACGGCGATCATCCGCATCGTCGCGGGCTGAGCGTGCGGGCACCCGTGGCGTCGATCGGGTTAAGGTCAGGGCGCTACGGCCGCAACCGCCTTGGAGGTCACGTTGTCCTTCCCCCGACCCGACCACCCCGGCCTGCGGGCGCACTACGAGCGGGAATGGGCTGCGGGACTGTTCGCCTTCACAGAAGGCACGTTCCACCCCGATCCTGTGCCGCGTGACGGCGTCCCGCGTTTCGGCCTCAGTCTGGTGGTCCGCGCCGAGGGCGGCTTCGCCGACCGGATCGCGGCTGAATCCGAGGCGATCGCGGCTCGCTGCCGCGGCAACCACCTCAACTACGTGCCGCGCGACCTGCATATGACCGTGCGGAGCCTCGAGGGCTTCCAGGACACCGTGCCACAGCGGCAGATCGACCACTATCTCGGTCAGCTCAAGGAAGCGACCGAAGGCCTCGGTCCGATCGCGGCCCGTTTCGAAGGCCTCGGCGGGTCCCGGGGCGGGCTCTACGTGCGCGGCTACCCGAACGCCGACCTCCTCGAGCTGCGCCGCCGCATGCGCGACGCCCGCGTCCCCTTCGGCAACCTCGGCCCCGCCGGAGGCGATGGCGACCGGTACCGGGACAACGCCCACGTCACCCTCCTCGTCCCGCGCGAAGCGGTCCCCGAACCCGAGGTCGCCGCCTACGTCGACGCCCGCACCGCCGTCAGCTTCGGTTCGATCACCACCCGCGAGATCGCACTCGTCGTCTGGCGCCCCGACCTCCGCGCCGCCAACATCGAAGTGATCGAACGCGTCACCTGGTTAGCCCCGCAAGGAGAACCGATGCTCCGCATCGAGTGGACGTCGCACGAGCGGAAGCCGCAGCCGGCGATCGACGAGCTGTACGCCGACCTGCAGGCTTCCATAGCGATCGACGGGCCGACGGACTTCACCGTCCTCGTCTGCGCCACCCAGCTGCTCGAGACCCGATACGTGATGGCGCACCTCCGCGGATTCGGCGACCGGGAACGCACCCTCGACTACGCCGACATCGTCGAGCTCTTCGAGAACCTGGACGCGGCGCTGGAGGCGCTCGCGGCCGGGCGGACCGGGATCATCGCGCTCTACCCGGGCCAAGGCGCCGAGTACCCCGTCTTCGAGTGCAGCGCCGATGAAGTCCGGCTGTTCATGGTGCCCTGGCTGGATGCGGAACGGCTCGACCGGTCCCGGCCGCTGCCGGACGGTCTCAAGTCCCGCCCAGGTGCGACGGCCGGTCGCGCGCAGCTGATCGGCCATCTCAAGGAACTGCGCGGCGCCTTCGCGCGATCGGTCGCCGCGCGCGATCCCCGGCTCGCGCAGTACGATCCGATCCGCCGTTGGCTGCCCGCCGACGGACCCGACGAGTAGAGGAAGCGCATGTCGATCGGTCTTCGCATCGTCGAATACGACCCCGACTGGCCGCGTCAGGCGACCGTGATGATCGACGCTCTCGATGCCGCCGCGCCCGGCCTGTTCGCCGCGATCGAGCACATCGGCTCGACGGCGGTATCCGGGTTGGCGGCCAAGCCGATCATCGACCTGATGGCCGCCGTGCCGGAACTCGATGTGGTGACGCCGCATGAGGAGGCGCTGGCCGGGCTCGGGTTCTTCCCGCACGACAACGGGATGCGAGACCGTGCGCTGTTCGTGCGCGCGGACGACGGGGTCCGCACCCATATCCTGCACGTCGTCACCGAGGCGAGCTGGCCGACGCGGAACCAGCGACTGCTGAGGGACTTCCTGCGCGCCAACCCGGGGGACGCGGACCGGTACGCCCGGCTCAAGCGCGGGATCGTCGCCGCGGGCATCGGGCCGGGCGAGTACGCGCGGGCGAAGACGGCACTGGTGCAGGAGCTGACCGACAAGGCCCGCGCCGAGGTCGGGTTGGCGCCGGTGCCGGTCTGGGAGAAGGGCTAGCGGCAATCCAGTTGCCGGGGAAGAGGGGACGGCTTAACCTGCGGCGATGTGGAAACCCATGATCGACGCCACCGTGGTCCGTGAGCGGATCGCCGACGAGATCGGCCCGGTCACCGCGTGGGAGGCCGTCACCGAAGGGGAGAACTCGCAGGCTTATCGGGCCGTCTCCGACGGTCGCGACATCGTTGTGCGCGTGAACCTCCGGCGGGAGGGCTTCGACCTGGACGCTTGGGCATGCCGGCTTGACCACGACATCAAGGTTCCTGAGGTGCTCGCAATCGGCGCGGTCGACGAGGCCTGGTTCTGCGTGAGCACCCGCCTGGTCGGGTCGCGGCTCTGCGACCTGGACATGCCTGCGGTCAAGGCCGCCGCGCCCGCCGTCGCCGAGACCCTGCGCCGCATCCACGACGTTCCCGTGGCCGCCGGAGGCTTCGGCGGGATCGATCCGGCCACCGGCAGCGGGCGCGCACCGACATGGGCGAGCGCCGTCGCGTGGGGTGTGCCGGAGTCCTGGTCCGAGATCGACGATGAGGCCGATCGGGAATTCCTCGAAGCGCTTTCGGCATCGGTGCTCGCCGAGGTCCGGACGCTTCCGGACTTCGACCGGCTGCTGCACGGCGACTTCACCGGCGACAACCTGATCGTCGGCGAGGACGGCGGGATCGGCGTCCTCGACTGGGAGACCGCGATGGTCGGCGACCCGCTGTGGGACGTGGCCTACCAGCTGTTCTGGAGCCGGGCCATGGCGAACATGGTCCCGCAGGCGCGCGCCGCGGCCGCGGGCGCGGCTCCTGAAGGCCTCGACCGCATCCGCTGCTACATGCTGGTCACCGGCCTGCGGTCGGCGTCGTTCTATCTCGGCCAGACCCGCACGCCCGCACTCGATCTGATGATCGACATGCTGCGGGCCATGCCGAAAGCCCCCGCAACGATCGCGGACTTCCTGCCCGATGCCGCGTAAGCCGCCGCAAGGCGTCCTCGACGCGTTCGCCGCCGCCGGGGAGCCGCGGCTGCTCGACGGCGGCCAAGGCGAGACGGCGTCCGGGACAACTGGTGGAGCCGCGGCGACCGCGTCTCCTGGGACCTGGACGCCGTCGCGGAGGCGCCCGCCCTGCGACGGCTGACGGCGGCCAGGGTGCCGGTTTCGGTCAGGGAGCAGCTGGTTCACGGCGACCTGCTCGGCAACGTCCGCTACGAGCCGGTCCTGCCTCCGGCGATCATCGATTGGGCGCCGTACTGGCGTCCGACATCCTGGGCGGCAGCGGTGGCCGTGGTCGACGCGCTGTGCTGGCACGGTGCCGACGCGACGCTGGTGGAACGCTGGTCTCATCTCGCTGCGTGGCCGCAAATGCTGCTGCGCGCCTTGCTGTACCGCATGATCACCGACCTGGAGGCCGCCCGATCGCGCGGCGAGGACTGGGAGCCGCATCCGGTCTACGGGCCGGTCGTGGCGCTGGTCCTCGGTCGGGCCGAAGGCGCTCAGTAGCAGCTCCAGGAGAACTCGACCCGGTCGAAGCGGTGGGCCGCGAGGTCCTCGCGGCCGATGGTCCACTCGGAGGTGCCGCAGTCGCCCCAGGGCATCCCGGCGTCCGGGTCGTAGTCCATGCGGGCCAAGAGGATCGGCAGGCCGAACGCCACCGCGTCAGGCGTGCCGGGCAGATCCGGGACCTGCGAGGTCGGCGCGCACGGGAACTCGCCCTGGGCGCTGACCGCGTAGTAACCACCGATGCGGTGGTCGCCTTGGCCCGGGGTCGCCGGGTGATCGAAATCCATGAGGGCCTTGCGGATCGCCTTGCCGGCGACCGAAGCGGCCACCGGCGAACCGCCGTCAACGCGCCGCAGCCCGATCGAATCCCGCCACAGCGACCGCCACTCGCCAAGCGTCTCCGACACTGCGTTCCCTTCCCCCGACAAGCCCATCCACATGCCGGGCTCACCTTAGCCGCGTTTGGCTATGGACGAGGGACTGTAGGCTCCCGGCGCATGAGCGATGCCACCGTCATGTTGGAGACCGTCGACCGTGAAGGCGGCGCTGCGAAGCGGCGTCCCTGGTACCGGTGGCGGTGGCTGCGCGTGCTGTCGTGGATCGGAACGGCCGGAGTGGTCGTGTACGCGCTGGTGCGGCTGCTGGGGCTGGAGACCGGGTTCTTCCTGGTGACGACGGTGGCGTTCGTGCCGTACTTCGTGGTCGCCGCGCTCGTCGGGACGGGGATGCAGGCCGCGATCCGGCACTGGCTCGCCGCGGGGATCACCGCGGCCGGCGCGGTCGGGCTCGCTGTCGTGCTCGTGCCGCGGGTCGTCGCCGACGAGCAGCCGCAGGCGGGCGGGGCGGAACTCACCGTGATGTCCGTGAACCTGTATGTGGGGAACGCGGACTTCGACGCGATCATGGCGATGATCGAGGAGCACCGGCCCGACCTGCTGAGCGTCCAGGAACTGACCCCCGGCGCACCCGACGCGTTCGCCGAGCGGGGCCTGGACGAGATGATGCCGTACTCGATCCTCGAACCGGACGACCTCGCGGTGGGGACCGGCCTGTACTCGCGGTACCCGCTCGAGCGGATCGAGACCGTAGGGCGCGACGCGATCTTCTACCAGATCGCCGCCGAGGTCGACATGCCCGAAGGCACCGACATCCGATTCATGGCCGCCCACCCCGCCGCGCCCGCCTCCGCCGAGCGGATCCCGTTGTGGGAAGAGGACTACAAGCAGCTGCCGCGCCCTGACGGCGGCCTGCCGTGGGTGCTCGCCGGGGACTTCAACGCCACGATCGACCACCAGAACATGCGAGAACTGCTCGACTCGGGGTACACGGACGCCGCCGAGGCCATGGGGGAGGGGCTCGACGCCACCTGGCAGCCGACCGAGGGGTACCTGAACGGCCTGATCAAGATCCCCGCCGTCACCCTCGACCACGTGATCGCCGAGGAAGGCATCGAAGTGCTTGACTGGGAAGTGCTCGACAAGCACAACAGCGACCACGCCCCGATCGTGGCCCGCCTGCGCCTCCCCGCCGCCTGATTCACGAGAAAGTTTTCCCGGCAAGCGATGATTCCCGGCGGGGCGCCTCGTCATAGTGAGTGAGAGCAACAAGATTCACTACCGGAAGGCCAGTCACATGCGTCAGCTCATCATCACCGCGTTCGTGTCCCTCGACGGCGTCATGGAGGCCCCCGGCGGCGAGGCCGGGTACCGCAACACCGGCTGGACCTTCAAGGACATCGAGTTCGTGCCCGAGGCCTACGAGCTCAAGGAGCGCGAGCAGAACGAGGCCGGGGCGCTGCTGCTGGGCCGCCGCTCCTACGAGGCGTTCGCGCCCGTGTGGCCGACGATGGTCGACGAGTTCGCCGGCTACAACTCGATGCCCCGCTACGTCGTCTCCACCACCCTCGAGCAGGACGACGAGCGCTGGCCGGCCACGATCCTCCGCTCGCTCGACGACGTCGCCGCGCTCAAGGAGACCGAAGGCGGCCCGATCTCGGTGCACGGCAGCGCGACTCTCGGGCACAGCCTCGCGGACGCCGGGCTCGTCGACCGCTACCACCTGCTGGTCTTCCCGAAGCTCCTCGGCGCTGGCAAGCGCCTGTTCAGCACCGCCGACAAGGACGCGACCCTGCTGAACCTGGTCGAGCACGAGGTCTACAAGAACGGCATCCAGAAGCAGGTCTTCGACGTCGTCAAGTAGTCGGCGGTCTTCATGGGCCGGAAGCGATTCCGGCCCATGACACCGCTCAGTCCTCGACGCGGTGGTCCTTCGGGAGCGCCAGCCGCGCGCACGGCAGCTCGGCCCCGCTGATCAGCTCGGTCTTGCGCTCGCCGTCGGGGACGAACCCGTACCGCGTGTAGAAGCGGCGGCTGATCTCGTTGCCCTCGAGTTCCCACACGCGCACCGGCCAGAGCCCCTGCTCGGCGAGCCACCGCTCGCCTTCGCGCATGAGGGCGCGGCCCGCGCCGCGGCTCCAGTGGTCGGGGTGGACGTAGAGCATCCGCACCTCGCCGGGGGTGCCGGGCCCGGCCTCCTCCTCGGTCGCCTCCGTGTAGTCCCAGGTGAAGACCGCGAAGCCGATGACGTACGGGCCCTTCTCGGCCACGAGGGTGAGTTCGAGGTCGGGACGGTCGGCGAGACGGCGCACGTAGCGTTCGGAGGCCACTTCGGGGAGCCCGGCGAGCACGTCGGCGTCGATCAGGCCGGCGTAGGCCGCGCGCCATGCCGCGGTGCGGATTTGAACCATCTCATCGGCGTCTGCGGGGGTTGCCGTTCGGATCCTCATGTCTACCAACCGTGCCTGAAGGTCCACAAGAAAGCAACCATTGACGCGCGGTGAATTGCCGGAGCAACCCGTCTGTGCAAGAAGTGTCTAGTCGACGGGTGATTCCAGCAGCCGCAGGGTCCGGGCGGTGGCGTCCACCTCGGCGCGCGTGCCGATGGGCATCGGCAGGTTGGGGCCGGTATGTCCGAAGTCGACACCCGCGAGGATGGGGAAGCGGTAGTCGCCGAGCACGTCGAGGACGACCTCCCGCACCGAGACCGGGCCGCCCGGGGCTTCATCGGGGATCGCGACGTCGAGCGGGATGCCCACGACCATGGCGCTGACGCGGTCGAAGACGCCCTGCATGCGCAGCACGTGGAGCTGGTTCCAGACGTGGCCGAGGTTGCGGCCCACGTCCTCCCAGAAGAACACCGCGCCGTCCCAGGTCTCGGGCGCGAACGCGTACGGCGAGGCCTGCACGTTGATGATCCGGTCGAGCAGGCCCCCGACGAGCCGGCCCGCGGCCTTGCCGGGCTTCCAGGTCTCCCAGGCGTTCTCGGCCGGGAGGCTCACGTCGTCGATCTTACCGGTGAGCAGGCCGAAGACGAGGTCGCGGATCGCGGCGTGGCGCTCGGGGGACTGGGGCCAGTGGACGCCGCTGAAGCCGTGCGCGAGGTCGGCGTGGAAGCCGACGAGTCCGGTCTGGGAGTGCAGCGCCAGGTGGAGGGCGGTGATGTCGCTGTAGCCGAGGAGCGGCTTGGGGTCGCGGCGGACGGCCTCGTAGTCGATGCGGTCGAGGTAGGCGGTGGTGCCGTTGCCGCCGTTGAAGGCGATGATCGCGCGGACCTCGGGGTCGACGAGGAGGCCGTTGAGCTCGGCCGCCTGGACCTCGGGCGCGGCCGCGCGCCAGAAGTGGCGATCGCCGGATTCGACGAGGGGCGTCACGCGGGCGCGGAAACCGAGGTCTTCGATGACGGCGACCGCCGCGCGCAGCTCATGGTGCCGCTCGAGCGGGGCGGGACCGGACGGTGCCGCGATCGCGACCGTGTCGCCGGGCTGCAATCGCTTGGGACGCAGGGGTTCCATGAAGACAGTGCCTCCTTCGTGGGGAACGGGGCCGCCCACAGCCTACGGCTGGGGCGGCCCCGGTGCAATCCTTGAATGAAAGCGTTATCGCACCGGCAGGGCGGGCTCGATGACCTCGTGCGAACCGTCCCCGACCGGGGTCGCCTTGCGCGCCTTGCGGACCGTGA
Source organism: Glycomyces niveus (assembly GCF_017592475.1). Lineage (GTDB taxonomy): Bacteria > Actinomycetota > Actinomycetes > Mycobacteriales > Micromonosporaceae > Glycomyces > Glycomyces niveus. The sequence continues at coordinate 31,088 of NZ_JAGFNP010000019.1, forward strand.
GCGCGATCCCGGCGGCCGCGACGAGCACCGAGGCCGCGAAACCGGCGAGCGTCGCCGCGTCAGGAGCGACGAACGACTGGCCGCGCACCGCCTGCACCGCCGTCGTGGCGAAGACCCCCAGGTAGCCGACGGCGAGCCAGCGCACGATCGCGGCGCGGACGCGCTCGTCCCGCATCCAGGCGCGGCGGGCCGCCACGAAGCCCAGGAGCATCGCGGCGCCGATGAGGACGTGGATGCCGTGCAGGCCGATGAAGTGCGGGACGCGCATGTCGCCGCCCGTGGTGGACCAGCCGGTGAGGAACATGCCGTTGCCGTCCAGGTCGCCAACGCCGTGACCGGCGTTGAGGACGACCTCGTCGCCGTTGGCGTCCACCGCGGTGCGCTCGCCCTGGCCGCCGACGGTGACGATGAAGAACGCGGCGAACATGCCGAGGGTCGACAGCAGCAGGCCCCAGCGGACGACCGCCGTGACGGCCTTGTCGCCGATGCGCTGGAACAGCACGATCACGGCGATCACCAGGTTGGCCATGAACATGACCGGCACGAACTGGAAGGCGAGCTGCACGACCTGGTTGAACGGGTCCTCGGAGGTGTTGAAGTGGCTGTACGTGCCCATCGCGGCGGCCGCGACGATAACGCCGACCTCGGCCGCGCTGATGACGGCGAAGAGGGTGCCGAAGGCCCAGCCGGTGCGGCGGAGCTTCGTCATGTGGGAGAGGAGCCAGGCGAGGCTGAGGCAGTAGGTGGCGAACGAGAAGCCGAACTTGAAGGCCTTGATCCAGACGCTCTCGCCGTTGATGAGGCGGTCGTCGAACGGGATCGCGGCGAGGGAGGCGAGGGCGATGACGCCGCAGGCGATGCCGAGGACGAGGAGCGGGCGGTGCCAGCGGCGGCCGCCCTGGGTGAGGGCGAGACCGGACGCGGCGGCCTGTTCGGTGAGGGAGGCGACGCGGTGGCGGGCGGCGGCGGGGGTCTTGTTCATGGCTATGACGTTATGGCGATACGCGTTGCGGCACATTGACGTTGGCCGCCGAATAAAAGGTGGGGCCAGCCTCACCCCCGGCGCTACGCTGCGGCGATGGGAATCGTGTACGTGGTGCAGCACGGCGAGAAGGAGCGGGCGCCGGGCGATCCGGGCCTGACGGCGCGCGGGCGGGAGCAGGCGGCGCTGGCCGCGGAGTGGCTGCGGGACAAGGGGTTGCGGGCGGTGTACGCGAGCCCGCTGGCGCGGGCGCGGCAGACCGCAGCGGCGGTCGCGGCGGCGGCGGGCCTGCCGGTGCTGATCGATGCGCGGGTGGCGGAGCGGATGAACTGGGACGAGAGCGTGCCGTTCGAGCAGTTCGCGGCGGACTGGGCGCGGGCGAGCGCGGACCGGAACTTCGTTCCGGCGGTGGGCGACTCGTCGCGGGCGGCGGGGGCGCGGTTCCGGGAGTTCCTGGAGGAGCGCGGCGGGGACGGGCCGATCGCGGTGGCGTGCCACGGCGGGGTGACGGTGGACCTGCTGCGGACGCTCATCGGCGACGCGGCGGTGCCGGAGGTGCTGCTCGCGGACGGCGTGCCTTCGGGCGCGATCACGGTGATCGACGGCCTGCGCCCGGTGTCGATCGCCGCCACGGGCCACCTCGACGGCCTGGAGACCGGGCACCGGCCCGGGTGAGGCCGGGCGGCCCGGATTACGCCGGTCGGCTGTGCGGCCGGCCCGGCCAAGGCCGCCGGGCCGCCGGGCCGCCGGGCCGCCGGGCCGCCGGGCCGCCGGGCCGCCGGGCCGCCGGGCCGCCGGG
>NZ_JAGFNP010000002.1:0-273124 GCF_017592475.1 Glycomyces niveus
TCCTGCGGCCGTGTAGGTCCACTGCTGGTTCGCGCCGGACCAGCAGTCGTAGATCTGCACCTGCGTGCCGTTCGTCGTCGACTGGTTCGGCACGTCCAAGCACCGGTTCGAAGCCGCCGAACGCAACGCGCCCGTCGTCGAACCGCCGCCGTCGTCCCTCGGGCCGGCGGCGGCCATGATCCGGGACGCCTCGGCCGGAGGCGAGCCGGCGTTGAACGTGGTGTTGTTCCTGACGGTGTTGCCGCGCTGGCCGTCCACGAGCCCGGTGATCGCCGAGTTGGTGGTGAAGTTACCGGTCAGCGTGATGTTCCCGGTGAGGTTGCCGCTCTGGTTGTTGGCGTGCGCCCACTGTCCCGCGGTGTTGCGGAAGACGTTCCCGGTGGCGGAGAAGTACCGCGAGCCCTCGTCGAAGTACAGGCCGAGCTGGCCGCTGTTCTCGCAGAAGTTCCCCGAGATGGTGCTGCTCGGGTGGGCCGAGAGCGAGTAGATGCAGCCCGCGTCCCACAGCGTCCTCACGACGTTGCGAACGTGGTTGCCGGTGACGTGCACTTCCCGCAGGGTCGTGGGCGTCTGGTAGATCGGCTGGTAGTCGTACAGGCCGCGGTTGAGGTACTCGGGGCTGCCGCCGGGGTCGTTGGCGCCCCAGCCGAAGCCGACGTTGATGCCGCTGTAGGGCATGTCGGAGACGTAGTTGTGGGAGATGGTCAGGCGCGTGGCGTAGGTGCCGAGGATCGCGGCGTGGTCGAGGTATTCGAGCGCCGTGGCGTACACGCTGTTGTCGCTGATGAGGATGTCGCTGTTGAGCATTCGCGCGTCGGACGGGTGGTGGGCGTCGGGCCGGACGCCGCCGACCACGATGCCGCCGCCGGCGCTGGAGGTGAACTCGTTCCCGGTGACCTTGACGTTCTTGGCGCCCAGGCCCACACCGGTGGCGTGCGCGTTCGCGTCGTTGCCGATGCCGAGCCCGACGGAGCCGAGGTTCACGAACCTGTTGTCAGAGAAGGTGATCCCGTCGGCGGCCGAGACCTGCACCGCGGCGGGCATCTGCGCCCAGCCGTTGCGCGCGGCCTCGAAGCCCTTGCAGCCGGAGCGGCAGGAGGTGAACGCGTCGGCGGGCCGGTGCTGCTGCACACCGGTGATGAACGTGCCGGTCTGCTGGTTGGCGTACCCGTTGTTCGAGCCCGGCTCGGTCCAGGTGGTGCCGGTGAAGGTGAGCCCGGAGAACACGAGCCCGCGCACGGGCTGGTCGTACGTGCCGCCGACTTCGAAGAGGGTCTTCAGGCGCGGCAGCTCCACTTTGGCGTTCGCCATGTTCTGGCCCGAGAGCGGCTTGTAGTAGAGCCGTCCGGCGGCGGTGTCGAGGTACCACTCGCCGCCCTGGTCGAGGAAGCGCTTGGAGTTGAGCAGGAAGAACTGCGGGTTGCGGAACGGGCTCTGGATCGTGTCGTACCCGTAGGTGTTGTTGTTCCAGGCGGGCTGCTGCATGGTCACCGTGCGGCCGCTGATGCCCTGCACGGGGGCGAACCGGTTGGTGAACGACAGCATGGCCTGGAGTTCGATGCGCTGCTTGTCGGGCAGGCCGGCCAGGTAGTCGAAGTTGCCGTTGTTGAGGGTGAACCCGCTCGCGTTGAGCGTCATGTCGCCGGGCGCGATGCCGGTGCGGGCCCGCTGGGCGAGCACGCCGTCGACGTAGAGCTGCCGGGTGTCGAACCCGGTGCCCACGTCGGCGCGGTAGATCCCGGTGGCGGCGTCGTCGAGGACCCAGCCGGTGACGGGCTGCGCGCCGGTGACGACCGGGGCGGCCCCGTCGGCGGCCTTCCAGGTCACGGTGTGCCCGTTGCGGCCGTTGTCGGTCGCGTTGAACCGCAGCGGGCTGGTGAGCCGGTAGGTGCCGGCGAGAAGGGTGACGGTGACGTCGCCGTCGCCCGCCGCGGCGGACTGCCTGGCCCGCCGCTGGGCCTCGGTCAGGGTCTTGAGCGGCTGGGTCGAGCTGCCCGGGTTGCTGTCGTTGCCGTTGGGTGAGACGTGGTAGGTGTAGGCGGTCTGCGCTTGTGCCGGGGAAGCGCCGAGGGCCGCGAGGGCCCCGGCGACGGCGAGAAGCAGGGTCGCAGCGAGTGCGGTGAGCTTCTTCCTGGGGGAACACAACAATGGGGGTGAGTGCCGCATGGGTCGTGCCTTTCCTTCATTGGCGAGGCGGTCGGTCAGGTGGCGGGTGCGCGCCGCGAGGCGGGTGGCGCCTCGGTCTCCTCCAGTCCGCGGCGGGCAGGGGATCGGTCGGTCGTGTCGCGTTGCGCGCGAAGGGTGGTCGCGAGCAGTTGCAGTCCGGCGCGGGCGGGCCGTACGCCCGGCCCGGCCGGGTCCGCCGGGCCGGGCTCGCGGCCCAGTCCGGCGATGGCCCCGGTGTGGACGGTGAGTCCCAGGCCGGGGGTGTCGCCGAGGACGAACGCGCCGTCCTCGATGTCGAGGTCGGCGGTGACGCCGACGGGCGGGCGCAGGTCCTGCAGCTCGCTGACGAGGTGGTTGGGGACGGACGTGGCGGCGTGGAGCAGCCCCACCGGGACGTTCCCGATCGGGCTCACCGGCAGGTCGAACGCGTGGGCGAGCGCGGCGACCCGCAGGAAGTGCGTGACGCCGCCGACGGCGGCGGTCTGGACGACGTCGACCGCGCCCGCCTGCAGGAGCGGGCGGAACTGCTCGATCCCGGTGAGATTCTCGCCGGTCGCCACGGCCGCGCGCACGCCCCGCTGCACGACCCCCAGACCCTCGGCGTCCCAGCGCCGCACCGGTTCCTCGATCCAAATCAGATCCATAGTGGACTCGATCTCGCGCACGTGGCGCACGGCCTGCTTGCGCGACCACGTCTCGTTCGCGTCGAGCATGAGCCCCGGCCGCGCGGTGCCCGCCTCGACGAGCACGTCCCGCACGATGCCGAGCCGGCGCCGGTCGGCCTCCACGTCGAGACCGCCTTTGAGCTTGGCGGCCCGCAGTCCGCGTTCGGCGTAGACGCGGTAGGCCGCGGCCAGGTCCTCGTCGCCGAGGCCGATGTCGAGCCCGGACGCGTACGCGGGCACGATCCGGTCCCGGCCGCCGAGGAACCGCCACAGCGGCTCGTCCGCGGCCTGCGCCTTGAGGTCCCACAGGGCCGTGTCGAGCGCGCCGATGGTCGCGAACACCGTTCCCGCGTGCCCGGCCTTGAAGGCGTGCCGCAGCATCCGGTCGTACAGCGCGGTGACGGCGCGCGGGTCCTCGCCTTCGATCGCCCCGAAGACGTGCTCGATCCCGGCGTGCGAGCCGATGCCGACGCCGGTGAAGCCCTCGTCGGTGTCCACCAGGACGAGCGGGACGGAGGTGACGCCGTCGGCGAAGACGCCGTTGGCGTCGCCGACGGGCCGCGCCCATTCCTGGATCGTCGTCAGCGTGCGGTAACCGGTGATCCGCATGTCATCCCTTCGTGGAGCCGGCCGTCACGCCGGTGGCGATCTGGCGCTGGAAGCAGAGGTAGAGCACGAGCACCGGCAGGGCCGCGATGAGCACGCCCCCGGCGAACGTGGGGATGTCCGCGGAGTACTGGCCGCGCAGCGAGGTCACCCCGACCATGAGCGTGCGGTGCTCGGCCGAGGGCATGAGCAGCAGCGCGATGAGAACGTCGTTCCAGCAGAACAGGGCGTTGAGGATGCCCACCGACAAGAGCGCCGGGCGCCCCAGCGGCAGCATGATCCGCCCGTACACCCCGTACGCGGAGTTCCCGTCGATCCGCGCCGCGTCGACGATCTCGGCCGGGATGCCGCTGTAGTAGCTGGTCATGAGGAACACCGTGAACGGCAGGAACTGCGCGGTGTACGCGAGGATCAGCCCCGGATAGGTGTCGACGAGCCCGGCCTGGCCCATGGTCCGCGCGAGCGGGACCATGATGACCTGGAACGGGATGAACAGCGCCGCCAGGCACGCCAGGTACAGCGCCCGCGAGCCGCGGAACCGCAACTGGCTCAAGGCGAACCCAGCCATCGACCCGAAGAGCAGCAGCAGCGCGACCGCGCCGCCGACGACGATGAGCGAATTGGCGAGGTACCGGCCCATGTCGGCGCTGGCCCACGCGGTCGCGAACGCGTCCCAGCGCAGGCCCTCGGCGGGGGCGAAGCGGTCGAGCACGTACTCGTGCCGGGTCTTCATGGCCACGTTGGCGGTGAACACGAGCGGGTAGACGGTGGCGATCGCCAAGGCGGCCATGGGGATCGCGGCGAGCCAGCGGCCGGCGCGGAGGGCGTTCATCAGTCCTCCCTCCCGGCGCGGCGCAGGACCGCGATCTGGGCGAGGCCGACCACGAGCATCACGCAGAAGAGGACGGTGGACGCCGCGGAGGCGAGGGCGGGGCGGCCCATCTGGCCCTGCTGGAACCAGATGTAGTACTCGGGCAGGTAGGTCGAGCCCTCCGGGCCGCCGCCGGTCATCACATAGAGCAGGCCGAACATCGAGGTGAGCATGCCGATCATCGTGGTGACGACGACGAACTGGATGGTGCGCGAGAGCCCGGGCACGATCACGTGCCGCACCACGCGCGGCAGCGACGCGCCGTCGACGCGCGCCGCGTCGATGAGCGAGGCGTCCAGGGTCGCGAACCCGGCGAGGAACACCACGAGCGCCATGCCGAAGGTCGCCCAGATGTGCACGCCCACAACGGCGTACATCGCGATGTCGGGGTCGCCGAGCCAGTCGACCGGCCCGAGGCCGACCGTGCCGAGGAGCGCGTTGGCGGGTCCGTCGAAGGCGAGCAGGAGGTTGAAGATCGCGCCGATGATGACGGGGGAGAGGACGGCGGGGAAGAAGTAGACGCTCCGGTACACGCGGTGCCCGGGCACGCGCAGGTAGATGAAGGTGGCGAGGAGCCCCGGGATCGCCACGGCCACCGGCAGGAGCAGCACGAGCAGCCCCACGTTCTTCATGGACGCGAGGAACAGCGGGTCCTCGAACAGCGCCGCGTAGTTGTCCAGGCCGACGGCCTGCCCGTTGCGGTCGCCGTCGCCGGTGAAGGAGAAGTTCACGCCGAGTCCCAAGGGGTACAGGCGGAACACGGCGATGATGAGCGCCGCGGGGGCGACGAGGACGTACGGCGCGAGCCGCTCCGCCCGGGACCGGCCCGCGGCGCCGCGCCCGGATCTCGCGCGGCGCCGCGGGGTTACGGGGCCGGTCCGGAGTGCAGTCCGGACCGGCGAGTCGGTGGTGGCGGTCGGCATCTAGCCCGCCTGGTCGCTCTCGGCGAGCTGGGCCAGCGCGTCGTCAACGGTGACCGATCCGCTCAGGAGCTGCTGCGAGAGCCGCCCCATGAGCTCCAAGGTCTCGGCCGAGAGCGCCACGTGCAGCGCGGGCTTGCCGGTCTGCAGCTGGTCGACGATGGCCGCGGTGGCGGGACCGGAGCTGGAGGCGTCGATCGTGGTGTCGGCGGCGATGGCGCCGGCGTCGGCGTAGAACGCCTCGAGCGCGGCGGTCGAGGACAGGGAGCGGACGAGGTCGGCGGCGAGCTCGGGGTCCTCGGTCCATTCGGCGACGCCGTAGCCGATGCCGCCGTCGTAGGGCAGGCTCGGGTCGGCCACGGGGTTCGCGAGCGGGGCGGGCATGACGCCGACGTTCTCGGGGCCGATGAACTCGGCGAAGTCCTTCCAGTGGCCCACATCGGACATGAGCCCGATCACGTGCGCGGCGTCCCCTGCGTCGAAGATCGCGAACTCGTCGTTGAACATCGCGGTGGAGTTGACGCCGTCGTTGTTGAGCCCGGCCTGCTCGGCCTCGACCCACATCTCGAAGACGCGCTTGACGTCGGGGGAGGTCCAGTCGCGGTCGCCGGCGATCCACGCGTCGTATTCCTCGGGGCTCAGCACGCCCGGTCCCATCCCGGAGAGGAAGAACTGGATGCCGATGCCCTCCTTGTTGCCCAGGGCGAAGCAGTTCGCGCCGGTGGCCTCCTCGATCTGCGCGCAGTCGGCGAGGAAGTCGTCCCAGGTGGCGGCGGGGGCCTCGGGGTCGAGCCCGGCCTCGGTGTAGAGCGCCTTGTTGTAGTAGATCGGGTGGCCCTGCAGGGTCACGGGGGCGGCGTAGACGTGGCCGTCGGCGGAGAACGCCTCCCAGCCGGCGAGGCGGTCCATGTCCTCGGCGAGGTAGTCCTCGAGTGGGAGCAGCGCGTCGGTGCGCTCGCGCAGCTGCCCGCCGCCGTTGAACAGCATGACGTCGGGGCCCTCGCCGGACTGGATGGCCGTGCCGAGCAGGTTGTAGTACTGGTCGAACGGCTGGGCCACGAACTCGACCTCGACGTCCGGGTGCTTCGCGGCGAAGTCGGCCTTCGCCGCCTCTACATAGGAGGTCGCGGTCGCGTCGCCGGATTTCCAGTCCCAGACCACCAGGGTGCCGCCGTCGCCTCCCGATCCGGAGTCCGGTCCGGCGGCGCTGCCGCATCCGTACAGCGCGAGGGGCGCTATAAGGGCGGTCGACCACAGTGCTCGTCGCTTCATTGCAAGATCACTCTCTGTAGGGGTGCCGGAGGGATCCGGCTCACAGGATCGCGGTAAACATAACTTGTATGACGTCTTACGTCAATGGAGTGATGCCGTATACTTGCCCGCGACCCCTGACGGAGGACCGATGGCACTGCACCGCCCGATCACCGAAGAGCCCGCCCCGCCCGCATGGTCGCGGCGGCCCGCCAACCTGGCCAAGGCCGTCACCGAGGAGCTGGTGCGGCGCGTGGTGCGCGGCGACTACCCGCCCGGGTCGACCCTGCCCGCCGAGCACGCCCTCTGCGCCGCGTTCTCGGTGAGCCGCACCGTGGTCCGCGAGGCCGTGAAGGTCCTTCAGGAGAAGGGCCTGGTCCAGATCCGGCAGGGCTCCGGCACCGCCGTGCTGCCTTCGACCTCCTGGAACCTGCTCGACGAAGCGGTGCTCGCCGAGACCATCGAGGACGACGCGACCCTCGGCATCCTGGACGACCTCGTCGTCACCCGCCGCCTCCTCGAGTCCGACATGGCGCAGGTCGCGGCCCGTGCCGCCGACGAAGCGGCCGTCGCCCGCATGCGCGACCTGGTCGACCGCATGGACGCGCTCGTGGACGACCCCGCGTCCTACCACGAGCACGACCGGGCCTTCCACGACACGGTCATGCGCGCCTCCGGCAACCGCATCGCGCGCGCCGTCGTCCGCTCGCTCGAAAGCCAGGTCATCAACACCGCCAGCTACATGGGAAAGACCGAGCGAGCCCTGTGCGAGGCCTCGAACCAGGGTCACCGCCGAATCTTGGAGCGCATCGCGGCCCGCGACCCCGAGGGCGCGGCCGAGGCGATGTTCGCCCACATCACGGACGCGTGGCTGGTGCGCCGCGGAGAGCAGGGCGACCCGGACCGCCTGGCGCGCTGAACCGCCGCCCAGTGGTCGGATGTCTTGCGCCGCAACCGGTGGACATACTCCGGCAAACTTCTCCACCGCCTCGGGTATTGACCGCATACATCCAATCTATATAGACTCACATCGATATTCAAGGCACCGTACGGCCTGATCCCCGCCCGGCTTGGGAGCGATCTCAACCAGCGTCCGGCCGCAACCTCCGCAACGGACCTCTCATGCGATGCCGCCCCACAGGTCTCCGACGAGCCTGACCACAAGGAGTTCCCTCGATGTCGAGAATCAGATCCGTTCTCGCGTGCCTCGCGGCCGCGATCGTCATGGCGATGGCCGGAGGCGCGACCGCGCAAGCCGCCGGGACGCCTGAGCAGTCCACAGCGGACTTCACCGCCGCCGCCAGCACCGGCTGCGGCAAGGCCCCCACCCTCACCAGCGGCACCCACACCATCCAGAGCAGCGGCATCAACCGCAGCTTCATCCTCAAGATCCCCGCCGGCTACGACCGCAACAAGCCCCACAAGCTCATCTTCGGCAACCACTGGTGGGGTGGCACCGCCCAGCAGGTCGCCGGCGGCGGCTCCGACGGCGCCGTCTACGCCCACTACGGTCTCGACGCCCTCTCGGGCGGCTCCGCGATCTTCGTCGCCCCGCAGGGCCTCGACAACGCGTGGGCCAACCCGAACGGCCGGGACATCGTCTTCTTCGATGACATGATCCGCCGCATCGAAGCCGACCTCTGCGTCGACGAGTCGCAGCGGTTCTCCCTGGGCTTCAGCTACGGCGGGGCCATCAGTTACGCGCTGGCGTGCGCCCGCCCGACCGTGTTCCGCGCGGTGATCGCGATCGCCGTGCCGGGGCCGGTCAGCGGTTGCAGCGGCGGCACCGGCGCCGTGGCCTACTTCGGCATCCAGGGCGTCACCGACAGCATGCCGAACGCCCGCGCGATGCGCGACCGCTTCGTGGCGAACAACGGCTGCGCGGCGCTGAGCCCGCGCGAGCCGGCCTCGGGCAGCGGCACCCACATCACCACCAACTACTCGTGCCGCGCCGGCTACCCGGTCCGGTGGGCGGCGTTCGACGGCGGCCACCAGCAGGGTCCGGTGGACGGCTGCACGGGCTGCGAGAGCGGCGCCCGCAGCTGGGTCAAGAACGAGGTCTGGAACTTCATCAGCCAGTTCTCCTCGACCCCGCCGGCCGAGACCGACCAGGTCCGCAACACCGCGGCGAACCGCTGCCTCGACGTCGCGGCCCAGTCGCAGTCGAACGGCGCGCTCGCCCAGCTGTGGGACTGCCACACCGGCTCCAACCAGCAGTGGACGCGCACCGCGTCGAAGCAGCTGAGCGTCTACGGCGGCAAGTGCCTCGACGCGGAGGGCGCGGGCACGGCCCCCGGCACCCGGGTCATCATCTGGGACTGCCACACCGGCGCGAACCAGCAGTGGAACGTGAACGCCGACGGCACGGTCACGGGCGTCCAGTCGGGGCTGTGCCTGGGCACGGTCAACAACGGCACCGCGAACGGCACGGGCGTGGTCCTGGCCAGCTGCAACGGCTCCTCGAGCCAGAAATGGTCCTTCGTCTGATCCGACAGTGAGCGCATCACATGAATGAACGGGCCTCCCGCGAGGGAGGCCCGTTCCTTTGCGCCGCAGCCGCTACGCGGTGAACTGCCACCAGTTCACGTTGAAGAGGTAACCGCCGCCGCCGGTGAACTTCAGGTACAGGTCCCGCGTCCCCGTCGCGCCCGTCACCGGGCAGGAGACGTTCGACCAGTTCTGCCACCCGCCGGTCCCCGAGACCGTGCAGCGGCCCGCGAGCGGGCCGTTCGGCCCGTCGAGCCGCAGTTCGATCGCGCCGCCGCCGGTCGCCGAGGCGACCCGCGCGGTGAACGACTTGGCGCCCGCGCCGAAGCCCGCGCCCTTGACCTTGATGGAGTCCCCGTTCTCGATCCACCCGACGTTCATGCCGCCCTCGCTGGAGCGCTCGGTCTCCACCCCGGTCGCCCACGCGATGGTCTCGGCCTCTTGGCGCGCATAAGGGTTGAGGGTCCCGACCTGCGGCGCTCCGGCCGTGGTCATGTTGATGGTCGGGAAGGTCCCGTCGGCGTTGTAGGTGAACTTCTCGACGGCCACCGACCTCGTGAAGCCGCCGCCGCCCGGCAGCGCGCCGTTGTGGTAGAAGAAGTACGACCCTCCCTTGTAGTCGATGACCCCGGGGTGGTTGGTGAAGCTGGAGCCCTGCGTCGGCATGATCGTGCCCCGGTACGTCCACGGCCCGGTCGGTCCGGGGGCCGTCGAGTACGCGATGAACTCCGAGCAGCACTTGGCGGCGAACACCATGTAGTACAGGTTGTTGCGCTTGTACACCCACGGCCCCTCCTCGTAGAGGGTGGGCCGGTCGGTGCTGTTCGGCCGCGTCCCGAAGCCCTGCGTGGTGAGCGGGATGCGGTTGATCCCGCCCGAGTAGGAGATCATGTCCGCGTTGAGCTTCACGTACCAGAGGTTCGGGTTGCCCCAGTACAGGTAGGCCTGCCCGTCGGTGTCGATGAAGACCGTGGGGTCGATCTCGCCGTTCTGGACCAGCGGGTGTCCGAGCGCGTCCCGGAACGGCCCGGTGGGGCTGTCTCCGACGGCCACGCCGATGGCGGGCCGGCCGGTGGCGTCGTTGATGACGGGGACGTACCAGTAGAACTTGCCGTTGCGCTCGACGGCCTGGCCCGCCCATGCGTCCTGCCGGGCCCAGGAGAAGGTGTCGAGGTTCAGCGGCGAGCCGTGGTCGGTCCAGTTGACCATGTCGTCGGTGGACCAGACCCGCCACTCCTTCATGGTGAACCAGGTCGAGCCGTCCTCGTCGTGGCCGGTGTAGAGGTAGAGCCGGCCGTTGTGGACCAGGGGCGAGGGGTCGGCGGTGTAGATGGTCTGGATGATCGGGTTGTCGGCCTGTGCCGGGTCGGGCGACGGATCGGCGGTCGCGCTGAGCGAGGCCGCCGCGAACGCGGCTACGAGCGCCGCGGCGATCCTGCGCCGACGCGGGATGCGGGTCGTCATGGGGAACCTTTCCGGCGCTCACGCGCCTCAGGAGTCGTGCGATCGTCCTCGAAACTTTCGATGAATCCATCGAAATCTCGGAAACTAGAGCTCAGGGTATCCATAGTGTCCAGATATGTAAATAACTCGATGCCTACGGTCATCTGATCTTTTCCTTCGCAGGCCTTGGCACGGTCGATCCGCGCGGCTATCGTGATCCTTCACAATTCCCCGGAATCGAACACCACTCAGGAGCGCCATGTCCACTCACCCCGACTACGCTGGCTACCTCTACGTGCACTTCAAGCGCGAGTCCGCCGACGGCGAGCAGATCCACTTCGCCCTCAGCGACGGCAACGACCCCCTGCACTTCGACGACCTCAACGGCGGCGCGCCGGTCCTGTACTCGACCCTGGGCGACCGCGGCGTCCGCGACCCGCACATCGTCCGCTCCCCGGAAGGCGACCGGTTCTTCATGGTCGCGACCGACCTCCGCGTATTCGAGCGCACCGACTGGGACGAGATGCAGCGCTGGGGCAGCCGCTCGATCATGGTGTGGGAGTCGCGGGACCTCGTCGACTGGGGCGAGGGCCGCCTCATCGAGGTCGCGCCGCCCGAGGCCGGCAACACCTGGGCGCCCGAGTCCGTGTGGGACCCCGAGCAGGAGGCCTACCTCGTCCACTGGTCCTCGACCGTCTACGCCGACGCCGCTCACGAAGGCGAGAGCTACAACCGCATCATGTACGCCCTCACCCGCGACTTCCGGGAGTTCTCGGAGGCGCGCACGTGGATCGACCGCGGCTGGCAGACGATCGACGCCACCGTCATCGACCACGACGGCCGCTACTACCGCTTCCTCAAGGACGAGCGCGCCCGCGGCGGCCTTGCCCCGCAAGGCAAGTCGGTGTTCTCCGAGGCCGCCGCCTCGCTCACGGCCGCCGAGTGGGCGCCGCTGGCCGAGGGTATCGGCCTCGGGGCGGTCAAGCAGGGCGAAGGCCCCCTCGTCTACAAGTCGAACACCGAGGACAAGTGGTACCTCTGGATCGACGAGTTCACCCCCGAGCGGCGGTACGTGCCCTTCGAGACCGACGACCTCGCGGGCGGGCAGTGGACCTCCGCCGCCGACTTCCGGCTGCCGCCGGACCCGTGCCACGGCGTCGTCCTCCCGGTGACCGCCGAGGAGTACGAGCGCCTCGCGAAGGCCTGGGCGTGATCCGGGCTTTGAAAGTTCCGGTCGTTTCTTGACCCGGCCGAGTCTCGGACCGGTCTGGAGAAGGCTTGCCTGGCGCCCGGCCGAACGCCGTCGAACCGCCGAATCGGCGCGAAAGGCGGGCCTTCCGGTAAGACGGTCCGAGACTGACAGCATTCCCGGCACTGCCTGCAGGAAGGCGCTCTCACGCCGTCCCCTTTGTCGCGGTTTCCGAGTGTTCTCCGAGGTCACGCAGCGTATTTCTCAAGCCACCGGGGGAGATTTATTGACATCACTGCTCGTGGTACGTAAGCTCTGGAAGTTATCGGAAATAGCCCCGAAAGTTTCGATCGTTACGGCAGTGCAACCTCGCCCGCCCGAAGAGAAGCTCGGGGCGAAGTCTTGGGCCATCTCAAGGAGGAGAGACATGTCGAGTGTGTTCGGGCGGACGCCCAGTGGAGCCACCCGTCGCAGGGTCATCGGATTCTCGCTCGCCGCGGGCGGTGCGGCCGCCCTCGCGGCCTGCAGCGACGACGGCGGCACCGAGATCGACGTCGAAGCGCAGTCCAAGGGCGCGATGGAGAACTTCGCGGCCGACATGCAGTTCACGGCCACCGAGCCGTTCACCCTGTCAGTGCTGTGGACCGACTGGCCGGACCTTCCCATCACCGATCAGTGGCAGTTCTTCAAGGAGGTCGAGAAGCGCACCAACGTCAAGATGGAGGTCACGAACATCCCGTTCAGTGACGCCACCGAGAAGCGCAGCCTCCTCATCAGCGCCGGCGACGCGCCCACGGTCATCCCGCTGGTCTACACCGGCGACGAGAGCTCGTTCGTCTCCTCCGGCGCGATCCTGCCGATGAGCGACTACGTCGAGCACATGCCCAACTTCCAGAAGTACGTGGAGGAGTGGGACCTGGGCGACATGGTCAACAACCTCAAGCAGGCCGACGGCAAGTACTACATGCTGCCGGGCCTCCAGGAGGTCTCGGTCCCCGTCTTCACCGTCGTCATCCGCAAGGACGTCTTCGAAGAGGTCGGCGCGGGCGTGCCCCAGACCTGGGACGAGATGCGCGCGGCGCTGGTCAAGATCAAGGAGAAGTACCCCGACTCCAAGCCGCTCGCAGACGGCTTCGAGGGCGCGTCGATGCTGAACTACGCCTCCCACGCCTGGGGCGCGCGGGCCGGCTGGGGCTTCGGCAACGGCATGGTGGACGACGGCTCGGGCAAGCTCGAGTACACCGCCGTGACCGAGGGCTACAAGCAGATGGTCGAGTTCTTCCGCGGCCTCGTCGAGGACGGCCTCCTCGACACCGACTCGATGACCGCGGCGAACGACGGCAGCGGCGGCGGCAGCGTGACCGAGAAGGTCGCGGGCAACCTCGTGTTCGCGGCGTCCGGCTCGCCCGGCACCGCGATCGAGTTCCAGCAGGCCCTCAACGAGACGGTCGGCGAAGGCAACCACGAGGTCGTCGTGATCCCCCCGCCGGGCGGCCCGGCCGGCCAGATCGTGGAACCGCGCAACTTCTGGAACGGCTTCATGCTGAACGCCGAGATCGCCGACTCCGAGAACTTCGTCGCGATCCTGCAGTTCCTCGACTGGCTGTACTACAACCAGGAGGCCCGCGAGCTCATCCGCTGGGGCGTGCTCGACGAGACCTACACCAAGGACGCCTCCGGCAAGATCACCCTCAAGCCGGAGTTCTCCCTCAACGCCTACAACATCAACCCCGGTGCGCCCACGGACATCCAGCGCGACCTCGGCTGGTCGAACGCCGTGTTCGCCGACTCGTCCGAGTCGCGGGCGCTGAAGGAGTCCTACAACTCGCCCACCTTCGTCGAGTATGTCGAAGCCGTGCTTTCGAGCCGTACCCCCCGCGACCCGAACCCGCCGGCCCCGCTGGACGAGGCCGAGCTGGAGTCGTCCTCGCTGATGGCGACCCCGCTCAAGGACACTGTGGACACCAACACGCTGAAGTTCATCCTCGGCGAGCGCGACATCGCCGAGTGGGACGACTACGTGGGAGAACTCGAGGCCCAGGGCCTGCAGCAGTACGTCGACCTCATCAACACCGCTCGCGAACGCTTCGAGGAGGAGAACTCCTAGTCCGCCGCCGGGGGCGGGGAGGCTGGTGAACACGGCTCCGCCGCATTCACGAATCAGCCGCTCTGCCCCCGCCTCGGACGGGAGGGCGCATCTATGTCCCTCACACAAGACGAGCAGTCCCCGCGGGCCGAGGCGCGCGGGGCCATCGCCGACGCCGCGCCCGCGCGGCCGCGCGGGGCGCAGCCGAAGGCGCGGCCCCGCAAGCGGAAGCAGACCTGGCGCGAGGCCTTCAAGCGCGACTGGCAGCTGTACTCGCTGGCCGTCGTGCCGCTGATCTTCTTCATCATCTTCAAGTACGGCCCGATGCTGGGGAACGTCATCGCGTTCCGCAGGTTCCGCCCCGGCGGGAGCGTCTTCGGCGACGAGTGGGTCGGCCTGCGCTACATCGAGATGTTCATCAACGACCCGTCGTTCTGGCACGTCTTCACGAACACGGTCGTCCTGGGCGCCTTGACGATGATCGTCTGCTTCCCGCTGCCGATCGTGCTGGCGCTCATGCTGAACGAGGTGCGTCAGCAGTACTTCAAGAAGTTCGTGCAGTCGGTCTCGTACCTGCCGCACTTCCTGTCGATCGTCATCATCGTCGGCATGCTGATGCAGCTCCTGTCGCTGGAGGGCACGGTGAACCAGATCATCCGCGCCTTCGGCGGCGAGGAGGTGCCGTTCCTGCAGCGCGCCGAGTGGTTCCGCTTCATCTACGTGGGATCCGAAGTGTGGCAGACGGTCGGCTGGGGGACCATCCTCTACCTGGCGGCCCTGACCTCGATCGACGACTCCCTCTACGAGGCGGCGAAGATCGACGGCGCGGGCCGGTGGCGCCAGACCTGGCACGTCACGCTGCCGGGCATCCGCCCCACTATGGTGACGCTCCTGATCCTCAACATCGGGATGTTCATCAACGTGGGCTTCGAGAAGGTCTTCCTGCTGTACAACCCGTTGACGTACGAGACGGCCGACGTCATCTCGACGTACCTGTACCGGGTCGGCCTCGTGTCGAACAATCTCAGTTATGCGACGGCGATCGGCCTGTTCCAGGCCCTGATCGGCCTTGTGATGGTGCTTTCCGCGAACCTCATCTCGCGGCGGACGACGGGGACGAGCCTGTGGTGACCGATGTACGCACGACCGACCTCGCGATGGTGAAGCCGCGGGGGACCGCCCGGACGAGGGGCGAGCGCGTCTTCGGCGCCGTCAACGCGACCCTGCTCGTGCTGCTGTGCGTGGGGATGCTGTACCCGTTCATCACGGTGCTCGCCCAGTCGTTCAGCTCCTCCGGGGCCATCAAGGCCGGCCAGGTGAACTTCCTGCCGGTCGGGTTCAACCTGGACACGTACGCGGCCGTCATGTCGAACGACATGTTCTGGCGCAACTACGGCAACACGGTGCTGTACACCGTGGTCGGCACGGCGATCGCCATGACGCTGACCACGACGTACGCGTTCGTGCTGTCGAAGCCGCACCTCAAGGGCCGCAAGGTGCTCATCGGCATCGCCGTGTTCACGATGTTCTTCAACGGCGGCCTCGTCCCGAACTACGTGCTCATCTCGGCGCTCGAAATGAAGAACACCATGTGGGCGATCGTGCTCCCGGGCGCGATCTCGGTGTTCAACCTGCTGGTGATGAAGGCGTTCTTCGAGAACCTCCCGAAGGAGCTCGAGGAGGCCGCGCAGATCGACGGTCTCGGCTGGTACGGCATCTTCGGCCGGATCGTGCTGCCGCTGTCGAAGGCCGTCATCGCCACGATGGTGCTGTTCTACTCGGTCGCGTTCTGGAACGACTGGTTCGCCGCGTTCCTGTACCTCGACAAGAGCGAGCTGTTCCCGATCACGCTGTTCCTGCGCAACCTCATCGCGGGCGCGTCGACCACGGCCTCCGAAGGGGCCGCGGCCGCGGGCAGCACGACCGCGCAGGTCTCGGCGAACATCCAGGCGGTGACGATGATCCTCACCGTCATCCCGATCCTGACGATCTACCCCTTCGTCCAGCGGTACTTCGTCTCGGGCGTCATGCTTGGATCGGTCAAGGGCTAATGCGCGCAAGGGAAGGGGCGACAGCATGAGCATGCGGCAGCACGCGGGGGAGATCGGTCCGGGAGTGCTCTCCCGGTTCACCGCCGCCGTCTACCGGTACCTGGTCCTCGGGGTGTTCCTCGCGGTCGCGGGGGTGCCGACGCTGCTGGTGTGGATGCTGCTCGCCCCTGCTCCCGGCAATGTCGCGTGGTTCGTGGCGGCGCTCCTGCCGGCCGCGCCCGCGCTCTCGGCGGCGCTGTACGCGCACCGCGCCTGGGAGAAGGAGCCGGACCTGAGCCCGGCGCGGCCGCTGTTCCGCGGCCTGCGGATGAACCTGCGCGACACCCTCGCCTGGTGGGTGCCGGTGCTGGCGGTCGCGACGGTGCTCGCGGTGAACGTGCTCTTCGCGGAGCAGGTCGCCGGGGGCGCGCTGCTGCGGCCGGTGTGCGCGGTCCTCTTGGCGGTGCTCGCCGTGTGGGCCGGGCACCTGCTCGTGGTGTCCTCGTTCTTCTCGTTCCGGTTCCGGGACGTGCTGCGGGTGGCGGCCGCGGAGTTCTTCCTCTCCTGGAAGGCCTCGCTCGGCATGCTCCTGCTGATCGCCGTGGCCGTCGGGGTCGTGGCCCTCGCCTCCGAGGCCGTGCTGCTCCTGGTCGCCTGGGCGTTCGCCCTGATGCTGTGGGTGCTCGTGCGGCCGGTCGTCGCCGACGTCACCAAGCGGTTCACCGTCCAGGACTGACCCGCTGCGCGCCTGAGGGCCTCAGCCGCGCGGCTCCTGGACGAGCTCGAGGAAGTGCGCGGCGGGGGAGTCGGGCCGGTCGAGCCCCGACGCCACCGCCGAGACCGTCCACTCCGGAGGGTCATCGGCCATCGGCAGCGCCCGCAGCCCGTTCGCCTGCGGCTTCGCGGCCACATGCCGCGGCACCACCGCGATACCGAGCCCGCGGCACACGAGGTCGAGCAGCGTGTGGACGTCGTTCACCGAGCACCTGACGCGCCGGTGCACGCCGCGCGCGGCGAACGCGTCGTCGTTCAAGGTCCGCATCCCCCACGACGGCCCGAAGTCGATGAACGCCTCGTCCGCCAGCGCCTCCCACCGCACCGAGGCCTTCGAGGCGAGCGGATGGTCGTGGGGCAGCAGCGCGAGCAGCGGCTGGCGGCCGATCTCCAGGCGCGGCAGGCCGCTCAGATGCCGGTCGGTGGCGACGAACGCGACGTCCAGCTCCCCGCCCCGCAGGAGTCCCAGCAGGTCGTGCGAGCCCGACTGCACGAAGTGGGTCTCGACGCGCGGGTGCCGCCGGTGGAACCGGTCGAGCAGGGACCCGATGTCGACCAGGCCCAGGCACTGCTCGGAGCCGATGCGCAGCGACCCGGAGAGGTCGCGGCTGGCCTTGACGACCGCGTCGCGCGCGCCCGCGGCCTGCTCGAGCATCGCCCTGGCGAACGGCAGCAGCGCGAACCCGGCCTCGGTGGGCTCGACCCGCCGGGTGGTCCGGATGAACAGGCTCGTGCCCAGCTCCTCCTCGAGCCCCCTGATGGCGGCCGAGAGTCCGGACTGGGAGATGCCGGTGAGTTCGGCGGCGCGAGTGAAGTGCCTCTCATCCGCCAGCGCTACCAGGTACTCCATCTGCCGCAGATCCATGAATGATTTCCCGTGCTTCTCAATGCCATGATCGGCAGTTGTTGGACTTCTAGATTAGCGGTACCTAGCATGGTCGGCACGGCCCCATCCGGGCCTCGTGTTGACCGCTCCGGCGAGGAGAGACCGATGAAGACCTTCACCATGCCCGGCACCGACATCACCGCACCGAACGTGGTGCTCGGCCTGATGCGCATCCAGGAGAAGACCGACGAGGAGGTGCGCACCCTCCTCAAGACCGCGACCGACGCGGGGATCACCTTCCTGGACCACGCCGACCTCTACGGCAACGGCCGCCACGGCTGCGAGCGACGCTTCGCCGAGGCCATGAAGCTGACGCCCGCCGAGCGCGAGCGCCTGATCATCCAGACCAAGACCGGCATCATGCACCCCGGCCCGTACTTCGACTTCTCGTACGAGCACATCGTCGAGTCCGTCGACGAGTCGCTCGAGGCGCTGGACACCGACTACATCGACATCCTCCTGCTGCACCGCCCGGACGCGCTGGTCGAGCCCGAGGAGGTCGCCCGCGCCTTCGACGACCTGCAGGCCGCCGGCAAGGTCCGCGCCTTCGGCGTCTCGAACCACACCGCCCGCCAGCTCGACCTGCTGCGCAAGTACGTGGACCAGCCGATCGTGGCCAACCAGGTGCAGCTGTCGATCACGCACGCGCCCTTGATCGCCCAGGGCATCGCCGCGAACATGCAGGCCCTGGACCAGTCGGTGTCGCGTGACGACGGCATCGTCGACTACTGCCGCCTGCACGACATCACCCTCCAGGCGTGGTCGCCGTTCCAGGCGGGCTTCTTCACCGGCCCGTTCCTCGGCTCCGAGCGCTACCCCGAGCTGAACGAGGTGATCGACCGCCTCGCCGCCAAGTACGACGTGCCGCCGATCGCGATCGCGGTCGCCTGGATCACCCGCCACCCGGCGCAGATGCAGGTCGTCATCGGCACGACCAACCCCGAGCGCGTGGCGGCCTCCGCCCAGGGCTCGGACGTCCCGCTGACGCGCCCGGAGTGGTACGAGCTGCTGAGCGCCGCCGGGTACACCGTCCCGTAAGCAGCCGTCCACTATAGATTTGCGCTCCGTTTGTAGACTGGGCGGGTTTCCGGTGGCCCGCCCAGGACAAGGACGCCAATGACCCCACCAGTGCCCGGCCCGAGGGCGCTCGTCACCTACATGCAGACCGGCAGCCGCGAGGCCCGCATCGCCTACCGCGAGCTCCCCGACAAGGAGCGCGCGTCCTACCGCATCCTGGTGCGCCGCGTCTTCGACACCGCACTCGCACGGCACCTCGGCAAGCACCCGGACAAGGCGCGGGTGCGCGAACTCATCGAGCGGACCGGCGATCGCCACCCCCAGTACGCCGGCGGCGTCAGGCGCGTCGTTCGCTCCACTGTGGATGGTACTCCGGTGGACGGCATGAGCCCCCGGCAGGTACTCACCGCCCAGCACCTCGTCATCCGCGAGATCGCCAAACTCCACTCCGACTTCCGCGACCAGGCCGACGAGATCGTCGACCCCGGCAGCGAGTTCACCGGCCGCGAACCCCACGGCGTCGCCTCGGTGACCCTCGAACTCGACGGCACCATGCTCGACCTCCAGCTGCTGCGCGGCGCCGAACGCATGGGCGGCAAGACCCTCGGCGTGTGCATCGTCCGCGCCTGGGTCGACGCCGAGCAGCGGCGCTGGCGCAGCGCGAAGGAGATCGGCCGCCACGACCTCTTCCCGGAGATCGGCTCGGGCAAGGGCAGCGGGGACTCGTACCGCTACGAGGCGTATTCGACGAGCCGCCTCTGCCGCGCCACCGTGGACCGGTACGGGCGGCTGCGCGGTGTCACGTTCATGCGCAACGCCCTCTTCGAGGACGACGGCCGCATCGGCCTCGCCGCCCAGCTCCGCGAAGCGGTCAGGAAAGCCCAGGCGGGCCTGAAGGACAAGGACCGCGCGGGCCTCGAAGCGTCAGTCTGACCCGATGGCTTCCGCGACCTCGTCGAGGCGGGCCTCCCGCGAGGCCTTGACCAGGACGATGTCGCCGGGTTCGAGCCGGGCGCGAAGCCACTCGATCGCGGCCGCGTTGTCCGCCAGCGCGATCCCGCGCTCGCCCGCCCCGTCCGTCACCGGCCTCGCGGCCCCGACCGCGATCACGATGTCCGCCTTAGCGGCCGCGTACCGTCCGATCGCGAGGTGCTCGGCCTCGCTCGCGTCCCCGAGCTCGGCCATGTCGCCGAGGACGGCGATGCGGTGCCCGCCTTCGATCGCGGCGAGCGCGTCCAGGGCCGCGCGGGCCGAGTCCGGATTCGCGTTGTAGGAGTCGTTGAGCAGCGTGATGCCGCCGGGCAGCTCCCGCAGCTCCATGCGCCACTTCGACAGCGAGGCCCCCGCGAGCGCTGCGGCGGCCTGCTCGAGCGGTACCCCTGCGGCGAGCCCCGCCGCGGCGGCGGCCGCAGCGTTGAGCGCCTGGTGCGCACCCACGAACGGCAGCGCGACCCGCGTCTCAATGCCCCTGGCGTGCAAGGTGAACGAAGGCCGGCTGCGCCGGTCCAACATCAAGTTCGCCACCCGCACATCGGCGTGCGGAGCCGAACCGAAGGTGATGACCGGCCCGTCGGTGTGCGTCCGCATCGCGGCCACGGCGGGATCGTCGGCGTTGAGGACGGCCGTGCCGCCGGGCCGCAGGCCCCGCACCAGCTCGCCCTTCGCCTCGGCGATCGCCTCGCGCGTCCCGAAATAGCTGAGATGCGCCTGCCCGACGTTGAGGACCACCCCGATGTCGGGCGGCGCCAGCGCGGCGAGCGCCGCGATGTCGCCGACGCGCCGCGCCCCCATCTCCAAAGCGAGGCAACGAGTCCCGGGGTCGGCGCGCAGGATCGTGACCGGCACGCCGAGCTCGTTGTTCATCGACCCGGCCGTGGCGACCGTCGGCGACGCGCTCGACAGCACCGCCCCCACCAGGTCCTTGGTGCTCGTCTTCCCCTGTGAACCGGTCACGCCGACCACGGTCAGCCCGCCCCGCAACCGCGCGGCGGCCTTGGCGGCGAGCGCCTGCAGCGCGGCCCGCGCGTCCGCGACGACGACCGTGGGCAGCGTCGTCGGCCGCGAGCCCAGCACCGCCACCGCGCCGGCCTTCCCGGCCTGCTCCGCGAAGTCGTGCCCGTCGACCCGCTCGCCGTCGAACGCGACGAACAGCCCGCCCGGCTCGGCGAGGCGGCCGTCGAGCACCGCCGGGGCGGTCACCATGACATCGGGATCGCCCGCGACCGCGCCGTCCGCGAGGGCGGCGATCTCCTTGAGACTGAATGGGATCATGCGCCCATCCAATGACCCGCGTGGTTGCGGGGGCGTATGCGCTTTTCCATACGCCCCCGATAAGCGCCTATCGCGCGCGTATCGAAAACGCCATACGCCCCGGTAACGCCCGGCCCCGTTGACTGTGCGCATGACCAACAGGGAACCGGTCGGCATCGCCGTCTACGGATGCGGCGAGGACGAGGCCGCGCTGTTCCGCGCGCTCGCGCCGCGCTTCGGCGTCGCGCCCCGCATCACCGACGCCGCGCCGACTGAGGCGAACGCCGGCCTCGCGGCGGGCTGCCGCTGCGTGAGCATCGGCCACCAGACCCGCGTCACCGGCGCCGCCCTCCGGGCGCTGAGCCGAGCCGGCGTCGCCTACATCTCGACCAGGAGCATCGGCTACAACCACATCAGCGTCCAGTACGCCCGCAGCCTCGGCATCGAGGTCGGCAACGTCGCCTACTCGCCCGACAGCGTCGCCGACTACACGCTCATGCTCATGCTGATGTCCCTGCGGCACGCCAAGTCCACGGTCCTCCGCGCCGACGTGCACGACTACCGCCTCCACGAGACGCGCGGGAGGGAACTGCGCGACCTCACCGTGGGCGTGGTCGGCACCGGCCGCATCGGATCGGCGGTCATCGACCGGCTGCGCGGCTTCGGCTGCCGCATCCTCGCGCACGACAACGGCCCCAAGGCGGCCGCCGAGTATGCGCCCCTCGACGACCTGCTGCGCCGCAGCGACATCGTCACCCTCCACACCCCGCTCAACGCGGGCACGCACCACTTCCTGGGCCGCGGGCGCCTCGCGCTCATGAAACCCGGCGCCGTCGTCGTCAACACCGGCCGCGGCGCGCTCATCGACACCGAAGCCCTGGTCTCGGCCCTGGAGAGCGGCAGGCTCGGCGGCGCGGCCCTCGACGTGGTCGAAGGCGAGGAAGGCGTCTTCTACGCCGACCGCCGCGACCGGCCCGTCGGGAGCAAGCCGCTGCTGCGCCTCCAGCAAATGCCCCATGTGCTCATCAGCCCGCACACCGCCTACTACACGGACCACGCGCTCGGCGACATCGTCGAGCAGTCCATTGTGAACTGCCTGAACTTCGAGAAGGGAAACCAGCATGGCTAAACTGCAGGTCGGCGTCGTCTTCGGCGGCCGCTCCGAGGAGCACGCCGTCGCCGTCAAATCCGCCCGCGAAGTCGCCGACAGCCTGGACCGCGACCGGTACGAGCCGCACTTCATCGGCATCACCGAACACGGCGAATGGCGGCTCTGCGACGGACCCGAACCCGGCTGGGAGCACGGCCTGCCCGCGATCCTCTCGCCCGACCGCGGCACCCGCGGCCTCCTCGTCTTCGAAGGCGGCCGACACAAGACGATCCCGCTCGACGCGGTCCTGCCCGTGCTCCACGGCAAGCAGGGCGAAGACGGCGCCATCCAGGGCCTCCTCGAACTCTCCGGCATCCCGTACGCCGGCTGCGATGTGCAGAGCTCTGCGCTGTGCATGGACAAGACCCTCGCCTACCTCGTCGTGCGCGACGCCGGCATCGCCGTGCCCGGCTTCCGGACCGTCGGCCCCGACGAGAAGACCGACGCCGAGACCCTGCCCTACCCCGTCTTCGTCAAACCCGCCCGCTCCGGCTCCTCGTTCGGCGTCACCAAGGTCGACCACCCCGACCACCTCGAGGAGGCCATGGCGACCGCCAGGCGGTACGACGCGAAAGTCCTCATCGAAGCGGCCGTCGAGGGCGAGGAGATCGGCTGCGCCGTCCTCGGCAACGGCACCGCGCTCTACGCCGGCGAGGTCGACCGCGTCGCGCTCTCCCACGGCTTCTTCAGGATCCACCAGGAGGACGCGCCGGAGACCGGGTCCGAGAACGCCACCTTCATCGTGCCCGCCGACATCCCCGCGGCCTCGCGCGCACTCGTCCAGGAGACCGCGAAGGCGATCTACCGCGCCCTCGGATGCCGGGGCCTCGCAAGGGTCGACCTGTTCCTCAAAGGAGACGGCACCGTCGTCCTGAACGAGGTGAACACCATGCCCGGGTTGACCTCTTACAGCCGCTACCCGAGAATGATGGCGGCGTCGGGGCTGCCGCTCGCCGAGGTGATCGACCGGCTGGTCGCGCTGGCGCTGGAGGGAACGGCCGTTGCGGGATGACTTCGCGTACGTCGACGAACTGGTGCCCGGCGCGCGCTGGGACGCGCGGTACGCCGGACCGGACAACTTCACCGGCGCGCCCGTCGAGGGGTACCTGACCGACCGCATCGTGGGGACCCGCGCGCTCTGCGCGGCCCTGCGCGAGGCGCAAGGAAAAGCGGAGGCGATGGGCCTCGGCCTGCTGCTGTGGGACGCGTACCGGCCGCAGCGCGCCGTGGACCGGTTCCTGCAGTGGGCGGCGCTCCCCGAGGACGGGCGCACGAAGGCCCGCCACTACCCGAACATCGACCGCACTGAAATGGTCGCGAAGCGGTACGTGGCCCCGAAATCCGGCCACAGCCGGGGGAGCACCGTCGACCTCACCCTCTGCCGCCTCGACACCGGCGAACCCGTCCCGATGGGCGGCCACCACGACCTGATGGACCCGCTCTCCCACCACGGCGCCGCCGGCCCCACCCGCGAGGAGACCGCGAACCGCGGACTCCTGCGCTCCATCATGGAGGACTGCGGTTTCGCGCCCTACCAATGGGAGTGGTGGCACTACACGCTCAAGAACGAGCCCTTCCCGGACACGTACTTCGACTTCCCGATCACCTGAAGGAGGACCATGCTGATCCGACCCGTGCGCCCCGCCGACGCGGCGGCCGCCGCCGTCCTGCTCGGCCAGCTCGGCTACCCCCAGGACGGCGAGGCCGCCGTCGCCTCCCGCCTCGCCGCCTGGGCCGAGGACCCGTCGAGCGCGGCCTTCGCAGCCGAATCCGAAGGCGACGTGCTGGGCCTCATCGCCGTCCACGTCTGCCCGCACTTCGAGCGCGACGGCGCCTGGGGCCGCATCGCCGCGTTGGTCGTCGCCGAGGACGCCCGCGGTCGGGGCGTCGGCGGGCGGCTCGTGGCGGCCGCCGAATTGTTCGCGGCCGCTCACGGCTGCCAGCGGATGGAGGTCACCAGCAGCGACCGCCGCCGGGAAGCGCACGAGTTCTACCGCAGCCGCGGCTATGCCGCGCAGACCGGCCGTTCGTCGCGGTTCCTACGCGACCTCGGGTAGGCGCACCTCGACACGGAGGCCGCCGCCCTCTCTGGCCGTGAGGGTGAGCGACCCGTCGTGGACGCGGACGATGTTGTCCACGATCGCGAGGCCCAGGCCGACGCCCGCGTGGTCGCTGCGCACTCGCAGGGTGCCGCGCTGGAACGGCTCCGTGAGCGTGGCGACCAGGTGCGGCGTCAACTGCGGGCCCGTGTTCTCGACCGCGAGCACCGCGCCGCCAGCAACCTCGGTCGTCCTGATCCGCACCGTGCCGCCTTCGCCGAGATTGTGCACGATCGCATTGTGCAGCAAGTTGACCGCCATCTGCAGCAGCAGCGCGGGCGAGCCCGCCGCCGCCGCGAAATCGCCGGCGACCTCGATGTCCACGCCGCGCTCCTCCGCCAGCGGCAGCAGCGTCTCAGCGGCCTCCTCCGCGACCAGTGAAAGGTCGACGCGCTCACTGACGAACGTGCGCTGGCCGCTGCGGCTCAGCATCAGCAGCGCCTCGGTGAGATCCACCGCCTTCGCGTTCACGTAATGCAGCCGCTCCACCAGCTCCTCCGAACCCCGCGCCGGGTCACGCCGGGCCACGTCGAGGAGCGCCTGCATGGTCGCGAGCGGCGTCCGCAGCTCATGGGAGGCGTTGGCCGCGAACCGCTGGTGCTCGGCCACATGCGCTTCCAGCTGCTCGAGCATCGAGTCGAACGCGTCGGCCAGCTCGCGGAACTCGTCGCGGCGGCCCGGCATCCGGATGCGGTGCGAGAGCGAACCGTTCGCCGCGATCCGCGTCGCGGCCGCGATCTGGTTGAGCGGCGTCAGCATCCGGCCCGCGAGCAGCCATCCGCCCGCGAGACCGAACACGAGCAGGAAGCCCAGCACCACTGCGGCCTTCGGTATGAAGGCCCGCATGAGGTCGCCCCGGCCGGGGATGAACGTGCCGGGGCAGAGCCGGGCGGGGTCCGAGCACTCGCCGCGGATCGTCACCGCTTCAGGCGGCACGTACCGGAGGAGGAAGAACCAGACGACCGCGAGCAGCAGGACCCCGGCGAGCAGGAGGAACGCCGCATAGCTGATCGTCAGTTTCAGCCGTGCGCTGAGGCCGGGCCGCCTACCCACGGGCCGCGCCCGTCTCGATCCGGTAGCCCACACCGGGCACGGTCGCGATCACCCACGGCTCGCCGAGGCGCTTGCGCAGGGCCGAGACCGTGATGCGCACGGCGTTCGTGAACGGATCGGCGTTCTCGTCCCACGCCCGCTCCAGCAGGTCCTCGGCGCTCACCACGCCGCCCTCGGCGGCGATGAGCACCTCGAGCACCGCGAACTGCTTCCTGGTGAGCGCCACGTACTTCCCGTCGCGGAACACCTCCCGCCGGAACGGGTCCAGACGCAGGCCCGCGATCTCCCGCACCGGCGGCCGGTGGTGGGCCCGCCGGCGGTCGAGCGCCCGCAGGCGCAGCACGAGCTCCTTGAGCGCGAACGGCTTCGTGAGGTAGTCGTCCGCGCCGAGCTCGAACCCCGACGCCTTGTCGTCGAGCCGGTCTGCCGCGGTCAGCATCAGGATCGGCATGCCGGTGCCGGACGCCACGATGTGCGCGGCCACCTCGTCGCCCGACGGCCCGGGGATGTCGCGGTCGAGGACCGCGATGTCATAGGCGTTCACGCTCAACAGCTCCAGGGCGGCGTCGCCGTCCCCGGCGATGTCCGCGGCGATGGCCTCCAGCCGGAGACCGTCGCGGATGGCCTCGGCCAGAAAGGGTTCGTCCTCGACGATCAGCACGCGCATAGTCCCAAGATGCTACGGCCGCGCCCCTATCGTCGGTATATGGAAAACCGCTAACGCGCCGACAACACCGGCCCGCCTGTACTGGACGCATGTCCAGCACCCTTGCGCCTCGCGCCATGACCCGTCGCCTCCGCCGGGGCCTCGCCGCCCGCGCGGTCGCCGTCCTCGCCGCGCTGGCCGCCGCCCTCGGCTACCGGCTCCTGCGCATCCGGGACCGCGGCGCGCTCGGCGTCCCCGACGGCGCGGTCCCGTACCGGACCACGGTCTTCGACGACACGGTGCCGGGCGTCGCCAACCTGGACCCGCCGCTCCTCGCCGCCCTGCGCCGCGCCGGCGCCGAGGCCGCCCGAGGGGGCGTCACCCTCTACGTCAACAGCGGCTGGCGCTCGCCCGAGTACCAGCGTCAACTGCGCCGCGAAGCAGTTGCCGAATACGGGTCCGAGGCGGCCGCGTCCCGCTGGGTCTCCACTCCGGAGACCTCGGCGCACGTGGACGGTCGCGCGGTCGACATCGGCCCGCCCGACGCCGCGGCCTGGCTATCCGAACACGGTGCCGCCCACGGTCTCTGCCGCATCTACGCGAACGAGCCCTGGCACTTCGAACTGCGTCCCGAAGCGATCGAACACGGCCCGCCGCCGATGTACGCCAACCCCGCCGAAGATCCGCGAACACGGGTCCGCCCCGCGATCTGATCGATCACCTCTCGGCGGTCCTCGCCGTGGAGCGGTGGGACTCGACTCAAAGCAGGCAGCGAAGCAGTAGCGGGCCGGGCGCCGATCTCAGGCGCCCGGCCCCCGGTGGTGCGGGTAGGGTGGGCGCCGGATTCGTAGAGAAGGGATGTCACATTGCGCGACACGGCGATCGACGAACGGCTGCTGCGGGACCTCCTGGAGCAGCAATGCCCCGACCTGGCCGACCTCGAGGTCAAGTCCGTCGACGGCGGTTGGACCAACCAGATGTGGCGCCTCGGCCCCGACCTGGCGGTGCGCATCCCCCGGAGAGACGACGCCCCCGCGCTGCTCGAGCGGGAGCACCGCCTGATCCCCGACATCGCCTCTCGGCTGCCGCTGCCGGTCCCCGTGCCCACCCGGCTCAGCGAGCCCTCGGAGCGGTTCCCCTACCACTGGCTCATCACCACCTGGGTCCACGGCACGCCTGCCGACCTCGCCCCGATCACCGACCCCGAATCGGCCGCCACGCTCGCCGACTTCCTGACCGCCCTCCACCTCGAAGGCCCCGCCGACAACCCCGCGAACGACGGCCGCGGCGCGCCCCTCACCGACATGGACGAGCGGTTCGAGCAGACCCTCCAACGCCTCCCCGAGGTCGACGCCGACCGCGCCCGCGCCGTCTGGCGGGAGTCGCTCGACGCGGCCCCCCACAACGGCACCGGCGTGTGGCTGCACGGCGACCTGCACCCGGCCAACGTCGTCGTCGAGGACGGCCGCCTGTCGGGCGTGATCGACTTCGGCGAGATCTTCGTCGGCGATCCCGCCGTCGACCTCGCCGCCGCCTGGATCCTGCTACCCGACGGCGCTTCCGACGCGTTCTTCAACGCGTACAAGGCAGCCGACGAGGCCACGATCCTGCGCGCCCGCGGTCTGGCGCTCATCAAGGCGTTCGGGCTGATCGAGATCGGCATCGCCGGAGAGCGCGGCTGGGCCGGAGGCAAGCCGACTTGGAAGCCTGCCGGAGAAGCGGCGCTCTCCCGCATCCTGCGCTGATGCGATCGGCACGGTCGCGTCACTGACCGGTGAGAGCCAGTTCTTCATCGCTGCCAGGCCGCAGTGCTGAGCGGGTGGTGCTCTACGAGGCCGTAGCCGAGAGCGAAGGTTTTCGTCCCCAACGCAACTCGACGTCCATGCAATGCAGGCAGATAGCCAGAGGCTTATGTCTTAGTCTGCTTACCACTATCTCGTTCACCTACATGGATTCCGTACGCCCGTACGTACCTCAATTATCCATGCTCCCGGTCCGGGCCGCATCGCCCACAAGACGAGAAAGCATTCATGTTTCCCCGATCCGGCTGCGCCCCAACCGGAACCGGGCCAGGCCGCCGCGACCCGACCCGGCCCTCCCTGCCACCTCTTCGTCGCTGATGCCTTGACCTCGAGTCAGACAAGGCCAGAATCAGTTTCTCCACATCGGAATCAGGGTCGGCCCCTCCTCCGGCAGCCGCAAGCGGTCGCCGATCGCCTCGAAGCCGTGCCGGCGGTACAGGCGGGCGGAGTCCTCGGTGCTCGCCTCGAGGTACACCGGCATGCCCTCCTGCTCGGCGGTCGCCAAGCGCGCCTTGAGCATCGCCCCGCCGGCGCCGGCGCCGCGGTGCTCGGGGACCACGGCGATCGAGAAGAGGTACAGGTGCGGGAACTTTTCGGGGTGCGCCCCGGCGATGAGCCGCATCACGGTCTCGGCGCGTCCCAGCATCGGCAGCGCCATGGTCTCGGCCATCGCCGCGATTTCCTCGACCTCGGCGTGGAAGCGCTCGGTCGACGCCACCTGGATCCATACGGAAAGGCCTTCGATGCGGCCGTCGCGCTCGGCGATCCAGACCTCGTCGTCGCGCAGGTGCTTGCGCATCGACTCGATGAGGTGGGCGGTGTACGCATCGACCGGTACGGGTCCGGC
Source organism: Glycomyces niveus (assembly GCF_017592475.1). Classification (GTDB taxonomy): domain Bacteria; phylum Actinomycetota; class Actinomycetes; order Mycobacteriales; family Micromonosporaceae; genus Glycomyces; species Glycomyces niveus. The sequence goes on from NZ_JAGFNP010000002.1 coordinate 28,239, forward strand.
GGCGGCGATCCAGGCGTTGACGACCTCGTCGGCGGTGGCCGCCGCGAACGCGGGCACGACAGTGTCGAGATCGGCTTCCTGAGCTCGGCGGACGATTATGTCGCTCATCTCGGGTTCCCTTCGATCGGTGATCCGTTTCGCTCGAAGTTAGCGCCCGCGCCGCTGAGCGCCTAGAATTACGTCACACTCCTAACGCGTGACGAAATGAGCGAACCGTGGACCGATGCGCGCAATGCGGCCGCCAGATCGACCAGCCGTCGCGCGGCCGACGCCGCCGCTACTGCTCCCGGGCGTGCCAGGCCCGCGCGTACCGGGACCGCAAGCGGACCCGTCCGGCGGTGCGCGTCGAACGGCCGTCAGCGCTGACGCCGGCGCGGATCACCGCCGCCGCGATCGCGCTTGCGGACGCCGACGGCCTGCGGGAACTCTCGATGCGGCGCCTCGCCACCGCGCTGGGCGTGGCGACCATGAGCCTGTACCGGCATTTCGCCAACCGCGACGCCCTCATCCAGGCGATGACCGACACCGTCGCCGGTGAACTGCGGCCCAGCGACTCCGCCCTCGGTTGGCGCGAACGGCTTTCGCACGAGGCCCGTGAGGAGTGGCGGCTCTACCGCCGCCACCCGTGGGTCCTCCAGGTCCTCGCCTCCACCCGTCCGCCCTTGGGGCCCAACACGCTCGGCAACGTCGAACGGGCGCTTGACGCGGCCGCCTCCGCCGGGCTTCCCGCCGAGGCGGCCATGACCGTCTACCTCGCCTCCTCCGGCATCGTCCAGGGCATCGCGCTACTGCCGACCTCGGAGCAGGAGGTGGCCGACGCGTCCGGCGTGAGCATCGAGGAGTGGTGGGAGGCCCAGACCTCGCACCTCGTCGAGACGCTCGACCCAGCCGCCTTCCCGCGGCTCGCCCGTCAACCGGCGGGCGGCGCGTTCACCGACTTCGACGCCGTCTTCGAGTTCGCCCTGGACGCCCTGCTCACCGGGGTGCAGTCCCGCCTCGAGCGCTGAGGCGGTTCCCGATCAGGGCCAGTGCGAGCGGGTTGCGGTACACGGCTACTTGCGGATCAGCTCGAGCCCGGCGGGCGCGGCGTCCGCGCCTGCCCCGTCGAGGGCGCGGAGGGCTTCGGCCACGAAGCGGGCGACGGCGACCGCTCCGGCGGTCGTGTAGTGGGTGTTGTCCTTCTTGAGGTCGGCGCTCACTTCGATGCCGCGCGCGGCGGCGGCGCCGTGGACGAAGAGCGCGGCCGACTCCTCCGGCCCGAGGGAGGTGTAGAGCCAGCGGGTGAAGACGTTGAGGTCGATGACCGGCACGTCCAGTTCGTGTCCGAGGCGGCGGACCTCGGCCGGGTAGGGGCCGTGCGAGAAACGAAGGGTCCCATCGGGCTCGAACATGCGCCGTTCGACGCTGGTGGTGAGCACGGGCTTCGCGCCGGCGGCGCGGACCTCTTCGATGAAGGCGGTCAGGCGCTCGCGGTAGCCGCCGTCGGCGGCGAGCACGTCGGGCTCCTTCTGGTCATTGTGGCCGAACCCGAAGACGACGGTGTCACCAGCCTGGAGTCCGTCGGTGACGAGCTTCCAGTTGCCCTGCTCGCGGAAGGTCCGGGTAGTGGCGCCGCCGAAAGCGCGGTTGGCGACCGGCTCGTCGAGGAACGCGGCGAGTTCGTCGCCCCAGCCGAGCAGGGGGAGTTCGGGGTGGCCCGAGGTGGCGCCGCCGTCGGTGGGAGCGACGGTGGAGTCGCCGGCGAGGTGGATCATGGTCGGCCTTTCACGCTTCCGATGAGCTTGCCTATTGCGCAGTGCTTCTGGAGCAAACGCATGAGCGAGGGCATCGTAGCGATCACGACCACCGCGAACTCGATGACGTCGCGGCGTCGCATCGACTCCAGGCCTGAAATTAATAAAATCAATCTCTGACTCTTGAAAATTAAGAATCTCGCAGGTACAACTTAAAGTATGGCAGATGAAGCATCGGACTGGCAGGAGCTCACCGACCTGACCCGCGGCCGCCCCTTCACCGTCGAGCGCGTGCGCCTCGACGACTCCGGGATCGCGGTCGAAGGCGCGTTCGAGCTGCCCCAACTCGCCCAGCTGAGCGTCGAAGACCAGGTCTTCGTCACCGCGTTCGTGCGGTGCCACGGCTCCATCAAGGAGATGGAGCGGACCTTCGGCATCAGCTACCCGACCGTCAAATCCCGGCTCAACCGCATCGGCCAGGCCCTCGACTTCGTCGAGACCGACCCGGCCCCCTCGCGCGCCGACGTCATCGACCGCCTCCGCCGCGGCGAGATCACCGCCGACCAGGCGCTGGCCGAACTGGAGGGATCGACGTGATGCCCCAACTCGTGACCCTGAAGATCGAACGGCCCGGCCACCGCACGGTCCGCCTCTGGATCCCGGTCCTCCTCGCCGTCGTCCTGCTCTCCCCGGTCCTGCTCCTCGCGCTCATCGGCGGCATCATCGCCTGCCTCATGTTCGACATGCGCGTGTTCGCGACCATCGCCGGCGTCGGCCGCTTCATCGGCGCCCTCCCCGGCTCCCGCTTCCACATCGAACAGGGCCGCACCGCCCTGCTCCTCATCATCCGCTGAGAAAGGCACCCGCCGTGAACGAGCAACGCAAAGCCATCCTCGACATGCTGGCCGAAGGCAAGATCAACGCCACCGAGGCCGAACGGCTCCTCACCGCCATCGAACCCGCCGACACCGCCCCCGCCGCCGACCGCAAGACCGGCAAGAAGTACCTGCGGCTCGTCGTGGACTACACGGAGAACGGCGAACCCGGCCGCGTCAACATCCGCGTCCCCGTCGCGCTCCTGCGCGCCGGCGTGCGCCTCTCCGCGCTCGTCCCCGCGCAGGCCCTCGAGAAGGCCAACGCCGAGATGGCCAAATCCGGGGTCCCCTTCGACCTCACCCAGCTCAAACCCAATGAGCTGGAGGAGTTGGTCAACCATCTCGACGAGGTCATCGTGGAGGTCGACTCCTCCGAAGCCCAGGTCCGCATCTACAGCGAGTAGACGCATGATCCGGCGGTGCCGCGTCGCGGCGAAGCTCATGGGCGCCCGGTGGCGCACGGCCGTCTGGCGGCACCGGATCGACCGGGCCGTCAGGCGGCAGGAGCGGCGGGCCTGAACCCCGCGCCCGCCCCGAAGCAGGGGAGAATGCCGTACGTGTTGCACATTCGCGTGATCACCCCCGCCTCCCGCACCGACGAGGTGCTGCGGATCGCCGCCGACAGCCCGGCCGTCGTCAACGTCCTCAAACTCCCCGGCGCCGCCTTCGACCCCGAAGGCGACCTCGTCGAGTTCGACGTCGCCCGCGAAGGCGCGAACGCCGTGCTCGCCGACCTCAAAGCCCTCGGGCTCAAGGACACCGGAGGCATCAGCGTCGAGCAGCTCGACCTCTCCATCTCCACCGCCGCCGAAGCCGCCGAGCACGCCGCCCCCGGCGACCCCGAGGACGCCGTCGTGTGGGAGGAGCTGTCCGCCCGCACCGCCGCCGAGGCCCGCATGACCTGGTCCTACTTCGCGTTCCTGGCGCTGGCGGTGCAGATCGCGGCGATCGGCGCACTCCTCGATCAGCCCATCCTCATCGTCGGCGCGATGGTCCTCGGCCCGGACTTCGGGCCGGTCGCCGCCATGTGCTTCGGCGTGCTGCAACGCAACGTGCGCCTGATCGGCGCGGCCGCCCGCACCCTCGCCGCCGGGTTCGCGGTCGCCATCGCGATCACGCTCGCGTGCGCCGCCGTCAGCCGCCTCATCGGCTGGATCGAGCCGACGATGCTCGACGACCGGCCGCTCACCAGCTTCATCATCCACCCCGACCGCTGGTCCTTCGTGGTCGCCGTCCTCGCCGGGGTCGCGGGCATCCTCTCCATGACCGCCCGCAAATCGTCGGCGCTCGTGGGCGTCTTCATCTCGGTCACCACGGTTCCCGCCGCCGGGAACATCGCCGTGGCGATCGCGCTCGCGCACTGGAACGAGGTGGGCGCGTCGCTCGTGCAGCTCGGCGTCAACCTCGCGGGCATGATCGTGGCCGGGATCGCGACGCTGTTCATCCAGCGCCTGATGTGGTCGCGCCTCGGCCGGCACGACATCGCGCCGCACTCGCCCGAGGTCGCGGCCGGTCAGCCGACGAGCGGGCGCGTCTCCGGGTAGCGGTAGAGGCGCTTGCGGGTGGCCATCGCCAGCGAGGTCGCGAAGAGCACCGGGCCGATGCGGCCGCCGTACATGACGATCGCGAGCAGCCACTTCGACGGGTCGCCGAGGTCGTAGGTGATGCCCGTGGACTGGCCCACCGTGGCCGCGGCCGAGACGACCTCGAACATGATGGGCGCCAGCATGATGTCGGGCTCGAACCGCTGCATGAGCATGACCGCCGCGACATTGAGCGCGAGGTAGACCAAGGCGACGGCGAGCGCCTCGCGCACCACCTGCGTCGGCAGGCGGCGGCGGAACGCCGTGGCGTCCCGCTCGCCGCGGACCTCGGCCCAGATCACCCACATCAGCAGGAAGAACGTGGCGACCTTGATGCCGCCCGCCGTCGAGGCCGAACCGCCGCCGATGAACATGAGCACCATCGAGACCAGCAGCGAGTCGTCGTTCAACTGCCCCACGTCGATCGAGTTGAAGCCGCTCGTGCGCAGCACCGCGGACTGGAAGAACGCCGGTAGGAACCGGTCGTGCCACGCGTACTGGCCGAACGTCCCCGGGTTCGACCACTCCAGGGCCAGCAGGACGAGCCAGCCGCCGAAGAGGAGCACCGCCGTGCCGGACAGGGTCATCTTGGTGTGGAGCGACCAGTTCCGGACCGCGCGCCGGCGCGAGAGCTCGTAGACGACGGGGATGCCGAGCCCGCCGAGGATCGTCCCGAGGATGAGCGGCATGCTGATCCACGGGTCGGTCGCGAAGCCGATGATCGAATCGGAGAACAGCGAGAACCCGGCGTTGTTGAAGGCCGCCACGCTGTGGAAGACGCCCTGCCAGAGCGAGTCGCCCGGCGCGAAGCCGTAGGCGAAGTGGAACCGCAACGCGAGCACCGCGGCGATCAGGATCTCGACGGCGAGCGTGTACAGGGCCGCGAAGCGCAGCACGCTCTTCACGTCCCCGAGGCTGATCGACGGGTGCAGCTCGGCCTGCGTCATCAGCTTCGCCCGCAGCCGCAGCCTGCGGCTCACGACCATGCCGAGGAAGGCCGCCGTCGTCATGATGCCCAGACCGCCGAGTTGCATGCAGGCCAGGATGACCGCTTCGCCGAAGCCGGTCCAGTGCGTCGGCGTGTCCACGGTGATCAACCCGGTGACCGAGATGGCCGACGTGCCGGTGAAGAACGCGTCGATGAAGCGGGTCTCGCCGGGCGCCGTCTGCGCGACGGGCAGCATGAGCAGCCCTGTGGCGGCCAAGATCGCCGCGGCGAACGCCACGGGGATGACGCGGACGGGGTTCCGGATGACGCCTTCGAGGACGGCGCTCAGGATTGCTCGCAGAGGACGGCCTTCCAACGGATGGGAGCGGCACCGGACCGCGCCGCCGTCAGCAGAATATCGCCACGGCCCGCTCGCCGAAGGCGACACAACGCCGCTCACCAGCAGGAGTCCGCTCAGAACGGGCGGGCAGGCCGCGAGTCTTGACGTTTTCTTTACGTGCCGTCCTGTTCCAGGACCAGGGCGTTCGGTATCGCCCCCATATGGTCCTCAGAGGAGACCAATACTGACCGCGCGGTTACCACGCCGAGCACGGGAGTGATCGGCGTGGCCGTGAGCAGCGAAAACGCGCGGTCAGATCTGGCGGAACTCGGTGATGGTCACGTCGCTGAAGACCGCCGAGCCGCCGTCCGTGAAGAGCGCCAGGCGGTCGTCGCCGGGCTGGGCGTAGACGAGGCTGGAGTGGACGTAGCGGCCGTCGTCGATGAACACCTCGACCGAGAGGTTGTCGACCAGGATCCGCAGCGTCGCTTCCTTCCTCGCGGCGTCGAACGGGGTGCGGCTCTCCAGCCAGCGGCCCGTCGCGTCGGGGTTCCCGGTGTAGCCCCTGTTGAGGTACGCGTAGCCGCCGGCGAGGTAGACGCCCGCGTCGGCGTGGCGCGTGCCGTCCGGGGACCGCCGCAGCTGCATGCCGATGTTGTTCAACTGGTTCCAGGTCACCCTGGTCCGGATCTCGTAGGCGCGGCCGCGGTAGTCGAGCGGCACATTGCCGTCGACGGTGAGGTCGCCGAGGTTCACCGTCCGCGAAGCGCGGTCGGCGAGCGTGCGGACCGGCGTGGACAGGAGCACCGGTTCGGTCGCGCTGTACCAGCGCAGGCTGATCTCCCGCACGATCGAGTCGGTGCCGTTGAACCCGTCCGCGTCCCACGAAGGGGTCTTGTCGAAGTAGTCCCAGTGGTTCATCCAGCCGATCGCGTAGCGCGTGCGCGGGTCGAGGACCGCGCCGGTCCGGCGCTCCCAGGTGACCGCGCCGTACCAGTCCCAGCCGTGGTCGAGCCATTTCGGGTCCGGGTGGTCGGGCACGAAGGTGGTGCCGTTCCAGTTCCCGATCCAGTACGCGTAGGTCGCGGGGCCGCCCGAGCCCTTGGTGTTGGCGCTGGCGCCGAGCACCCAGCGGCCGGGTCCGGTGGCGGACTCCAGGTAGAACAGGTCGGGGCATTCGAAGATGCCCATGCCGCCGCGGATGAACCCCTCGGTGTAGGTCCAGGTCTTGAGGTTCGCGGAGCGGTAGAACCCGATCTTGTCGTTCTCGGCGAGCGCCATGACCCACTGCGAGCGGGCGGCGTCCCAGACGACCTTCGGGTCCCGGAAGTCCACGACGCCGGGGTTGGGGAGCGCGGCGGGCTCGTGCCGGGCGAAGGTGCGGCCGCCGTCGGTGGAGTAGAAGAGGAACTGCGCCTGGCGGTGCGGGGCGGTCGCGAACCGGTCCTCCTGGGTCGCGATCGCGATGATCGCGCCCGCGCCGAAGCCGGCCGTGTTCCGCTCGTCGACGACCATGCAACCCGACCAGATCGAGCCGTTCGGGTTCGTCTCCTTAGGAATGGCGGTGCCGAGATCGGTGAAGGCGACGTTGTCGGTCGAGGACGCCAGTCGCCACGAAGTGCCGGTGCCCATCTCCGGGTAGTCCTTGTTGTAGAGGTAGTAGTAGTACGTCTTGCCGTCCACGTAGATCGGCCGCTGCGGGTCGTTCTTCCAGCGGTCGGGCACCGAGAAGTGGTAGACGGGCCGATACGTGGCGTCCTGCGCCGCCGCGGGGAGTCCGAACAGGCTGATCGCGCCACCGGCGGCGGCCGCGCGGAAGAGGTTCCTTCTCGAGGTCTGCAGCATCGTCGCTCCAAAGTCTCCGGGAGTCGTCGCAATTGATGGGTACCAGGGTAAACAGTTAAGTGAAGTTAAATCCATCAATATATTTGGTTAATTTCGGTTAATTCGAGACGGGCCGCTCCGCGCATTGCGAAACGGCCCCAAGGAAACGCTGAACTACAATTCCGAACGGAATGGCGGATTGGCGCCGGCCCGCGAACAGGTCACGGCGGCCACCTTGGACGCGAACTCGACCGCAGCGCGCGCCTCGCCGGCGCTCAACCGCTCCAGGCCCTCGGGACGCAGTCGGCCGTTGCGGTCGAGCCAGTCCAGGAGCGCGCCGCTGAACGAGTCGCCCGCGCCCACCGTGTCGACCATGTCGACCGGCGCGACGGGCACCTCGAAGGCCTCGCCTCCGGCCCAGACCAGCGAGCCGCCGCCGCCCCGCGTCACCACGACCAGCTTGCGGCCCTCTGCGATCCACCCGTAGGCCAGCGCCGCCGGTTCCATGCCGGGCCAGATCCACGCCAGATCCTCGTCGGAGACCTTGACGATCGCGGCGAGTCCGAGCCAGCGCCGCAGGCGCTCGCGGTAGGAGTCCCGGTCGCCGAGGAGCGCGGGGCGCACGTTCGGGTCGAGGCTGATCGTCGTGTGCGCGGCGAGGCCGGCGAGCCACTGCTCGAGCACTGGGCCGCCGGGCTCGACGGCGAGCGCGAGTGATCCGGCGTGGACCGCGTCGAGTCCCGGGTTGCGGGGGAGCTCGGCGTCCTGCCACTGCCAGTCGGCGGTGCCGTCCACATGGAACGCGTAACTCGCGGAGCCGGACGGCGCAACGGACACGATGGCGACGCTGGTCGGCTCCTCGGCGTCGACGACCCAGCGCAGGTTCACCTCGGACTCGGCCAAGTGGGTCCGCAGCAGCTTCCCGAACGCGTCGCCGGAGAGCCGCCCGAGGAACGCGACCTCGGACCCCAAGCGCCCCAGAGTGACCGCGACGTTCATCGGGCTGCCGCCCGGGTGCGCGACCGGGTGCCGGGCGTCCTCGTGCCCGACCTCGAGGTCGATCAGGGCCTCGCCGACCACTCCGATCACTTGCGCACCAGCCTTTCTCCGTCCCAGCGGACCGGGATCGGGTCCGCGAGCTCGCCCACGAACCCGCCGTCCTCGATGTTGCGGAAGCCGATGATGACGGTCCGGCCGTCAACGTCGTGCAGTCTCGCCGCGTACAGGCTCTCATGCTCGAACGGCCTTGCCTTGGCGATGTTGAGAACGGCGCCGTTGAAACCGCCGAAGAGGTCGTCGTCGACGGGCACCACGTAGTTGTCGCCGGTCTCGCCGAGGGACCGCCGCGCGTCGGAGGCCTCGCCCTTGCCGCAGCAGAACAGCAGCAGCCACTGGCCGTCCACTCGGTGCAGCTGGGTGACCTCGATCTGGCCGAAGCCGAGGGCGTCGGGGCGGCTCAGGGGCGGCAGGACCTCCCAGGTGACGAGGTCGTCCGAGCGGGCGTGCCCGACGACGCCGCGCTCGCGGGCCGGTTCGGGCCCTTCGACTCTCGCGGTGAAGAGCATGTGCCAGCCGTCGTCGGCGCGGACCACCCACGGGTCGCGGCAGGCCTCGTCGAACCAGTCGGACTCGGGGGTGAACCGCTCGTAGTGGCGCGGGTCGGCCTCGACCTGCGGGCCGGGCTCGCGGTGCCAGACGATGAGGTCGTCGGAGACGGCCGAGCCGATGCGCTGCACGTTCCCGCCCTCGCTGCGGGAGACGCCGGTGTAGAACATCCGCCACCGTCCCGAGTCCTCCCGCACGATCGAGCCGGTCCAGGTGGCCTGGTCGTCCCAGGCGGGCGCGTCGGCGTGGACGAGGGCGTCGGGCAGGAGCGTCCAGTCCTTCAGGTTCTCGGAGACGGCGTGGCCGATGGAGGCGCGGTGGTGGCGGCGGCCCTCTTCCTGGAGCGCGCGCGAGGCGCGCAGGAAGAACACATGGTGCCGCCCGTCGTCGTCGATCACGTACCAGGAGTCCCAGACCCAGTGGTCGGCGAGCTTGAGCATTGGTTTCCTCACTAGTGGGGGGAGTTCAGTCCTTCATGCCTGCGGCGGCGATGGACTGGATGAACGCGCGCTGGAAGACGAGGAAGACGACCACCATCGGCACGGTGATCATGGTGATGTAGGCCATCACCTCGCCCCAGGCGGTGTCGAGCGAGAAGAAGTACTGGACGCCGACCATGACGGGGCGCAGCTCTTCGCTCTGGACGGTCATGAGCGGCCACAGGTAGGCGTTCCAGGTGGCCGGGGAGGTGACCACGGTCAGGATCGCGACGGTGGCGAACACGGGCTTGGAGAGGGGAACGATGATGCGCCAGTAAGGTGCGCAGCCAGCCGGCCCCGTCTATCGCGGCGGCCTCCTCGAGTCCTTTGGGGAGGCTCTTGAAGTACTGGGCGAACAGGAAGATCGAGAACGCGTTCACGATGAACGGCACGATCTGCACCCGGTAGGTGTTGAGCCAGCCGAACTCCAGGACCGGGGTGGGGCCGTCGAAGCCGATCCACGGCAGGTTCGCCACGAGGTACACCATGGGCACGATCGTGGTGTCGAACGGCAGGACGAGCGTGGCGATGACGAGGCCGAACACGAGGCCGCGGCCTTTCCAGCGCATCCGGGCCAGCGCGTAGCCGCACATCGAGTTCACGACGAGGCCGAGGGCGGTGACCATGAAGGTGACGAACAGGGTGTTCCCGAGGAAGCGCCAGAACGGGACGCGGTCGAACACGGCCGCGTAGTTGTCGAGCGAGAGCTCGCCGACGGGCAGGAACGCCTTGACCGAGTTCATGTCCGCGAAAATCTGGTGGTCGGTCTTGAGGCTCGCGGCGACCATGAACACGATCGGGAAGAGGAAGAACAATGCGAGCACGGTCATGGGCGCGTAGGCCCACATGCGTTTCGCGGGGGCTTTGATGATCGTTGCCGCCATGAGCTAGTCCTTGTCCCTCGTCAGCCGCCGCTGGACCAGCGCCAGGGCGAGCACGATGCAGAAGAAGATCAGCGAGAGCGCGGCGCCGTAGCCCATCTGCTGCTGCTGGAAGCCCTTCTGGACGATCTGGAGCACGAGCGTGCTGGTCGATCCGACGGGGCCGCCGCCGGTCATGATGTTGACCTGCACGAACAGGCTCATCGCGGCGATCGTGATGGTGATGAGCACGAATACGGACGTCGGTTTGAGCAGCGGCAGCGTCAGGTGCCGGAACCGCTGCCAGGGCGTGGTGCCGTCGAGCGCGCCGGCCTCGTAGACCTCCTCGGGGATGGTCTGGAGGCCCGCGAGCCAGATGATCATGTGGAAGCCCACGCCCTGCCACACGCTCATGACCACGATGGCGCCCATGGCGGTCGAGGGGTTGGCGAGCCACGCCTGGCCGGCCCACGCGCCGCCGGTAAGCATCGAGAGGGCGGCGTTGACGAGGCCGTCCTCCTGGTACAGGAACCGCCACAGGAGGCTGACCACGACCATCGAGGTGATGACCGGCAGGAAGAAGATCGTGCGGAAGACGTTGCGCCCGGCCAGGTTCTGGTTCACCAGGAGCGCGAGCACGAGTCCGAGCCCGCCTTGGAGCGGCACCACGACGGCGGCGAACAGCAGCGTGTTCAGCAGCGAGCGGTGGAAGGTCGCGTCCTCGGTGAAGGCGCGCTGGAAGTTCTCCAGGCCCACGAACTCGGGCGGGGTGGGGGAGATGAGCCGCGCGTTGGTGAACGCCAGGACCAGCGACACGACGGCCGGGCCGATGACGAACACGAGCAGGAGCACGATCCCGGGCACCGCGAAGGCGGCGCCGGCGCGCTGCTCGGCGCGGGAGTGGCTGCGGCGGCGGCGGGGCGGCGGCCCGGGTGGGGCCGCCGCTGTCGTCGCGGTCCGCTCGGCGACGGTGGTGGCCATCGGCTTAGAACCCGTACCCGGAGTTCGCGTCGATGTCGGCGTCGATCTCGGCGACGGCCGCGTCCAGGGCGGTCCGGACGTCGCCGCCGTGGACGATGTCGCCGGCGTACTGGGTGAACACGGAGGCGATGACGGTGTACGCGGGGGTCTCGGGGCGGAGGGTCGCGTAGGCCTTGGAGTACTCGACCATCATGCGCAGCTTGCCGTCCGTGCCGTAGTGCTCGGTGAGCTCGGCGGCGGCGTCGGTGGCGGGGATGAGGCCGGTCTGGTTGGCGTACTCGGCGACGTACTCGTCGGAGAGGGCGGTCTCGAGCCAGGAGTTCGAGCCGGTCTTGTCGGCGGTGGCGGTGACGGCCCACTGCCAGGAGCCGCCGCCGATCTTGGGGCCGTTGCCGAAGTCCGGCGGCGGCAGGAACAGCATGTCGTCGTACAGGTCCATGGCGGGGAGGGCGCCCCAGTTGCCGTGGAAGGCCATGGCGGCCTTGCCCTGCATGAAGTCCTCGGCGCCGCCGGGGGACTCGGGGCTGGCGAGCCCGGCGGTGAACAGGCCCTGGAACCACTGGCCCCAGGCCAGCGCCTCGGGTCCGTTGAGGACGCCGGCGGCGCTGCGGTAGGTCGAGCGGTCGATGAGGTCGCCGCCGAAGCTCTGCAGGAAGGGCGAGAACGCGTACGGGTACCACTCGCCGGTGTCGGCGGTGGAGAAGTCGATCGCGTACTCGTACCCGGCCGCGCCGGTGACGGCGGCGAGGGCGTCGTCGAACTCCTCACGGCTCCAAGGGGACTCGATCGTAGGGATGCGCACCCCGGCGGTCTCCAGCACCGACTGGCGGGCGAAGACCGAGCATGCGGCCTCCCAGTGGCCGACGGAGTAGAGCTGGTCCTGGAAGATCCCGAGGGTGGAGGGCAGGAACTTGGAGGTGACCGCTTCCGGCACGTCGAGCGGCTGGAGGTGCCCGGCCCAGGCCCAGTTGGGGACGTTCGGTCCGTCCACAGTGAGCAGGTCGGGGAGATCGCCGGAGAGTGCGGCGGCGTTCACGGAGTCGTTGTAGACGTCCTGCGGGAACGGCTCCAGGGCGGCCTTCAGGTCGTCGTGGGAGTCGTTGAAGGCCTTGATGATCTCTTCGGTGACCGCGATCTCGAGGGGACTGCCGGCGTTGTGGCTCCAGAGGACCAGCTCGCCGTCCGAGGCGGAGCCGGCGGTGCTGCACGCGGCGAGGGCGGGACCGGCGAGGGCCGCGCCTCCTGATGCGGCGGCCAGTTTCATGAGGTGGCGTCGTTGCATGGTGCTCACTCCAATGTGATTCGGGCAGAAGGGCTTGCGGGCTACTGCGGCTTGGCGACGGAGTGCCGCCTCGCCACGGGGCAGGGCATGAGGTGCTGCACGGGCGCGGCCTCGGGGTCGTCGAGGCGGCGCAGCAGCTCCACGACCGCCCAGCGCCCCATCTCGTAGTGGGGGAGGGCGGCCGAGGTGAGCCCGGGGTGCAGTGCCGGTGCGATGAGCTCCTGGTCGTCGTAGGAGACGACCGACAGGTCGTGGGGGATGGACAGGCCGAGTTCGGCGGCGGCGCGGTAGACGCCCATGGCCATCCGGTCGTTGAAGCAGAAGACGGCGGTGGGCCGGTCGGGCCGCGAGAGCAGCTCGAGTGCGCCTTCGTAGCCGAGCTGAGTGGTGGCGTCCTCGACCTCGACGAGCAGCGGCTCGGGGTCGACCCCGCAGTCGCTGACGCGCTCGCGCCAGGTCGCGAGCCGCACGGCGCGCGCCTGGACCTCCTCGCGGGTGGTGACGTGTCCGATGCGGACGTGCCCGGCGCCGGTCAGCTCGGCGAGGACCCCGAGGGTCCCGCCGCGCTCGTCGGGGACGACTGAGGAGGCCGACCCGTCGGCGGTCCTGGCGTCGAGGAGAACGCAAGGGGTGGAACCGATCGCGTCCGGGACCTCCACGACCTGGTGGTACATGGTCGCGAGGACGATCCCGTCGATCTGGCGCTCCTGGAGCGCCCCGATAGCCTCCGCGGTCTCGTCCTTGTCTCCCGAGGTGTCCACCATGAGGAGCAGGAACCCGGCCTCGCGGGCCGCATCGTGCGCGCCCCGGATCATCTGCCCCGCAAAGGGCGTGGTCGCGACATCGTCACCGACGAACCCGATCATCTGGGTCCGCCGCGTCCGCAGCCCCCGCGCCACCGTGTTCGGCCGGTACCCCAGCTCCGCGGCGGCCGCACGCACCCGCTCCCGGGTCTCAGGGCCGATGCGCCGCCCCCCGGTCTCGTTGAGAGCCATGGAGGCCGTGGCAGTGGAGACGCCGGCCGCCCGCGCGACATCGGCCAATCGGGGCTGCTTGGTCACCATTGACTTCCCTTCATAGGTTAATCGATTAACCAACATACTAAGACGTCGCCGCCAGAAGTTGTTAATCGATTAACCGAGAATCTACGACCACTCGGCCACAACCAGGCCACGCCCAGATCACGGTTATGCAACGACACGACTGGCCTTGGGCGTGTTAGGAATGGGGATGCCTCTGCACAAGTCGTACGACGCCGTGATCGTCGGTGGTGGTCACAATGGCCTCGTTGCTGCGTCCTACCTCGCCCGGGCGGGGAAGCGCGTCCTGGTTCTGGAGCGGCTGGGGCACACGGGAGGGGCGGCGATCTCCGCGCCCGCGTTCGCCGGGGTGGACGCGCGGCTGTCGCGGTACTCGTACCTGGTGAGCCTGCTGCCGCGCAAGATCGTCGAGGATCTGGACCTTCGGTTCGAGGTGCGCAAGCGCGCTGTCTCCTCGTACACGCCGACCGAGCGCGGGGGGCGCGATACCGGGCTCCTCGTCACGCGCGATGTCTTCCGCACTAGGGAGTCCTTCGCGCGCCTGACCGGGTCGGACCGGGAGTTCGAGGCCTGGCAGGACTTCTACGGGAAGGCCGCGCATGTCGCCGAGCGGGTGTTCCCGACCCTCACCGAGCCGCTGCCTACAGAGGACGAACTGCGCGAGCGCGTCGGCGACGATGCGATCTGGAGCATGTTCTTCCAGCGACCCCTCGGCGAGACCATCGAGCAGGCGTTTGCCGACGACCTCGTGCGCGGCGTCGTGCTCACCGACGGGCTCATCGGCACCTTCGCTTCTGCGTGGGACGCGGACCTGCGGCAGAACCGGTGCTTCCTGTACCACGTGATCGGCGGCGGCACCGGGGACTGGGACGTGCCGATCGGCGGGATGGGCGCCTTCACCGACGAGCTCGCCGCTACCGCCGAGGCCGCCGGGGCGGAGATCCGCACCGGCCATGAGGTCACGGCGCTCGCCACTGACGGCACCCGCGCGGAGGTGTCCTACACGGATGCGGACGGGAGCGGGACGGTCGAGGCCCGTAACGTGCTGGTGAACGCCTCGCCCGAGGCGCTGGCGGCACTGCTGGGCCGGGAGCGGCCCGAGCGGGCCGAAGGGTCGCAGCTCAAAGTGAACATGCTGCTCAAGCGGCTGCCGCGGCTGCGGGACACCGGGGTCGACCCGAGCGAGGCGTTCGCGGGGACCTTCCACGTGTCCGAGTCGTTCGAGCAGTTGGAGGCCGCGTACACCGAGGCGGCCTCCGGGCGGCTCCCGTCGCAGCCCCCGTCGGAGGTGTACTGCCACTCGCTCACCGATCCGTCGATCCTCGGCGACGACCTGGTGCGCCAGGGGTACCAGACGCTCACGCTCTTTGGATTGCACACGCCCGCAAGGCTGTTCGACGGTTCGGGGGACGAGAGGGCGCGCTTGCTCGAGGCCACGGTCGCGCAGCTCGACCGCTACCTCGACGAGCCGCTGGCCGACTGCCTGGCCGTGGACGCCGAGGGGGCGCCGTGCATCGAGGCGAAGACCCCGCTCGACCTCGAGCGCGACCTGCGGCTGCCGGGCGGGAACATCTTCCACCGCGACCTGTCATGGCCGTTTCGCGGCGCAGCCGATGCGGGCCGGTGGGGCGTGGAGACCGAGCACGCAAACGTCTTCCTCTGCGGCGCGGGGGCGGTGCGCGGCGGCGGCGTGAGCGGGATCCCTGGGCACAACGCGGCCATGGCCGTACTCGAAGCCGGCTAGGCGGGCTCGGGCGCCTCGTCCTCATCGGACGGCAGGAACGGCAGCGAGTCCTCGACGCCGAGCAGGTGGTTCGCCATGCGGATGCGGGCCGAGTCGGCATCGTGGTGGTAGAGCGCCCGCCAGATGGCGTGGTGCTCGCCGTGGGTGCGCCGGTCGATGCCCTCTTCGCGGAGGCTGCGCCACAGCCGCTCCCGGACCGTGCGGCTCGCGAAGGTCTCGATCATGCCGGTGAGCACGGGATTGCCCGTGTGGGCGGCGATGATGCGGTGGAACGCGATGTCGATCTCGATGATCCGCTCGTGCGCCTCGGGGGTCTCGTCGAGGATGCGGCCGGCCTCGTTGAGCAGCGCCTCGGCCTCCGCAAGCGCCTCGTCGGTGATTCGGGTGGCGGCGAGCCGGGCCGCCTCGCATTCGAGGAGGCGGCGGATGGCGTGGATGTCGCGGGTCTGGCCCTCGCCTTGGAGGTCGACCACGAAGCCCATCGGCGAGAGCAGCTGGGAGACGCCGAGGTCGGTCACGTAGGTGCCGTCGCCCTGCCGCGAGTTGAGGATGCCGAGGATCGACAGGGCCCGGACGCCTTCGCGCAGCGAGCCGCGGGAGACGCCCAGGGCCTCGGCGAGGTCCTTCTCCACGGGCAGGCGCTGGCCGGGCTGGAGCTCGCCGTTGAGGATCATGTGTTTGATGCCGTTGACGACATCGTCCGTGCGGGACATGGGTGCAAGTATCGCCGAGTCGCCTGCGAACCGCAAGAATCATCGAACCATTCCCGCCACAGCAGCGCTGCTCGCAGTGGTATGCAAAGGGGGCCTTCCGGTCCCGGTCCGGCAGTGTGCACCTGCCGGTCCGGGGCGGAAGGCCCCCGGCCGCGCGCAGTACGACGGCGAATCGACCCCCCGACCCTCACATCGCGCTCGCGGCCGTCCCGGGCCGGCGATGCGGCCCGGAGCCGGTCACTTCTCGTTGAGGCTCTTGTAGATGTCGGTGTAGAAGGTGCGGGCCTCTTCGCCGCCGTTAGCCATGAAGGTCTCGACGATGTCGGGGATCGAGGAGAGTTCGGCGCGGCCGTAGGCGATGTCGTTCTGCTGGTCGCTGAGGGTCTGCGCGGCGGACTTCGCGGCGGCCGGGGCCTCGACGCGGACGCCTTCGAAGAGGCTCGGGACGATGTACTGCTGGGCCGCGGCGTTCCACTCGAAGTGCTTCTGGACCACTTCGGGGTCGCCGGTGAGGAACCGCTGCACCTTGCCGGAGAACATCTTGAGGTTGACGGGAGCCTGGACGATCTTGGCGCCGTGCTCGGTGTGGACGGGGGTGCCGGTGGCGTCGTAGTCGAAGTCGACGCCTTCGACGCCGTATTCCATGAGTTCGAACTCCTTGGTGCCGAACGGCGCGGAGCACCAGTTCGCCACGTCCAGGATCTCCTCGACCTGCTCCTTGGAGAGGTCCTTGTTGAGGAAGGTCCAGCCGTCGACGGAGGCGTTGACCGACACGACCGGGGTGCGGCCCTTCGCGCCGAGCGGCGGGAGCGGCGCGACCGTACCCTGGGCGCCGCCGGTCTTGATGAGGTTCGTGTACTCGTACCAGCGGACGAGGTTGACCTGGGCGAACAGGGCCTTGCCGGCCGCGTGGAGGGCGTTGCCGTCCAAGGTCCCGGTGGGGGCGTCGGGGTGGATGAGCTTCTCGTCCCACAGGGTGCGGCGGAACTCCATGAGTTCGGTGAACTCGGGCCGCTCGGAATCGTGGACGAGCCTGCCCTGCTCCTCGTCCCAGGACCAGCCGTCGTAGCCGACGAGGCCGAACTGCTGCGGCAGGATCCAGTCGATCCCCGGGAAGGCCCACTTGCCGTTCGCGTCGTCCGACCAGGCGCGGGCGGCGTCCAGGAGCTCTTCGACGGTGGTCGGCATGGCGAGGCCGGCCTCTTCGAGGAGGTCGGTGCGGGCGAGGATGCCGTTGCCGATGCCGCCGTTGAAGGTGGAGGGGATGCCGTAGATGCGGGCGGTCTCGGGGTCGCTCGGGTCCTTCGACCACACCGACTGCGCCCACGAGGTGGTCGGTAGGCCGGCGAGGAGCGGCCAGCGCTCGGAGATGTCGCCCTTGACGATGTCGGTGAGGTCGTAGAAGGAGTTGACGACAGTCTCGGGGAAGTTGGAGTGGGAGCCGAGCATCCAGCTGAACAGGAGGATGCCGTCGCCGTACTCGTTGGCGTTGAGCCACTGCACGGAGGTGTCGGCGTAAGTGTTGCCGTCGGCTTGGCGCAGGTTGATGTTGGTGCCGCCCCACCCGTCGCGCAGCGCCGCGAAGTAGGGGTCGTCGTTCGAGGGGGCCTCGCCCCAGAACGGGACGGTGATCTCGTAGCTGCCGCTGCCCGAGGCGACCTCGGTGACGCCTTCGACCGGTTCGGGGTAGGAGGTGAACGCGGACGGGTGGTGCGGCGGTTCGCCCACCAGGTCGGGCTCGGCCGGGAGGGGCCATTCCTTGTACTCGGGCAGGAAGTCGAAGCCCTCGGTCTTCTGGGTGGAGCCTTCGCCGGTCTTGAGGTCGGAGCAGGCGGCGGCGAAGGGGAGCCCTGCCGCGCCGACCGCACCGAGCCCGGCGGCCTTGAACAGCGAGCGGCGGCGCATCGAGGATGCGGAAGAGGAGTCGGGCACGTCATCGGCCTTTCAAGTCGTGCTGCCGCGAGGGAGGGGTGGGCAGCGAGGGATCTCTAAATTTGGATATGCCTGCAAACAAACGTAGGCGAGGCCGGGCCGCGCATGCAACCCCTGAGACGCGAAACATCAGATGTATCGTGATCGATGCCGAGTTGTGACACCTACAAGACTGATGAAACGCCACAAAACATATATCGAGTCGACTGATACATCTGATGCATCGTCACCTCACGGTGAAGATCCGGGCCGCCGGACCCGCTGGCACCTCGAGCACCGGCACGCCCCCGCCGCCGCGGATCGCCCACTGCGGCAACGCGATCGGATACGCCTGCTCCACGGTCCGGCCGCGCAGCCCCGGCAGCGCGACCTCTGCCGCGGCGCCCCGCGACCACACCGCCAGCAGCGACCGCGAGCCCGCGTCGAGCTGGAGCGCCACGACCTCGTCGTCCCACCCCGGCAGCCCGAGCGGCCACACCGGCGTCGAAGCCGCGATCAGGTGCCGCCAGTCCTTGTGCAGCGCCACGGCTTCACGCACGAGCGAGGACTGCTCCACGCTCAAATCGCCCAGGAACCCCGACAGGTACAGCCGCCCGATCACGCCCGCCGTCATCGCGAACGCCGTCTCCTCGACGCTCATCGACGCGGCCGGATACGCCCAGTTCCCCGCCTGCTCGGGCACCACGCTCGCCGGCGCGGCCGCCGCGATCGGCGCGTACAGCCGGAAGTCCTGCTGATCGCTCGTCGACTGCAGGTGCGCGACCGAGAGCACGTGGTAGTCCATGCGCATCGCGCCCGAACCGCAGTTCTCGAACAGCACGTGCGGATGCCGCTCCTGCGCCGCCCGCAGCCAGTCCCGGAACGCCCGAGTGTGCCCCAGCAGCCCCGCACCGGCGCCCGCGGCGTCCACGTCGGTGCCGACCCCGGAGTTCGTGTTGTAGTCGAGCTTGAAGAACGCGAGCCCGAACTCGTCGACCAGCCGGTCCACCGTCTCGTCCAGATGCGCCCGCGCCGCCGGATGCCGCAGGTCGAGCTGGAAGTGCCCGGCCTCCTCGACCCGCTCCCCGAAGCGCCGGAAGAACGCCTCCTCGGGAAGCTTCCCCGCCAGCGGCGAATCGACGCCCACCGCCTCCGGCTCGAGCCACAGTCCCGGCCGCATCCCCTTGTCGCGGATAGCGTCGACAACCGCGAGCAGCCCGCCCGCGAACCGGCCCTGCGCCTCGCGCCATTCGCCCGCGCCCGTCCACCAGTTGCCCTCCATCTCCGCGAACCAGCCCGCGTCGATGCAGAAGTACTCCGCGCCCGCTGCCGCCGCCGACTCGATGAGCGGCAGCAGCCGCTCCGTCGTCGGCCAGCCCATGAGCGTGTTCATGAAGTCGTTGTAGACCACCGGCAGCCGGGCGTCGACCGGCCGCAGCTCCCGGATCGCGCGCCGGTACCCCGTGAGCGCCCCGAACGCCGCGTCCCGCCCGCCGTCCGCGATGCACAGGCCCGCCGGCACGCTCGTGAATGTCTCGCCCGGTGCCAGCCGCACCGCGAACTGGTGGAACATGTCCGTGGGGCCGTTCACCCCCACGGTGACCGTCGCACCGGTCTGCGCGACCTCCCAGTGCCAGCCCGCGCTCGTCTCGACCTGCCACGCCAGCGACGGCCCCGAGTGGTTCACCAGCACTCCGGTCGGCAGCACCGAGCCGCTGGACCAGCTCCCGTGGCTCGTCAGCGCGAACCGACCGCGCGAGTACTGGCCGTGGAACGGCACGTTCACGTCGGGCAGCAGCTCCGCGAGCGGCCGCTGCCGCCAGCGCCCCTCAGCGAGCCATTCGCTCTCGCCCCACAGGAGCTCGTGCTCGCCTTCGGGAACGGCCACGACCAGCGAGCTCACCGAGAGCAACACCATCTCGCGCTCGGACCCGTTGCGCACGGTGTGCCGCAGCTGCAGTCCCGGCCCGGCGGCGCGGAACGCGCTGGTGACCTCGAGGCCGGTCAGCGGATCGCGCTGGCGGACGCGCAGCTCCTCGTCTTCCGCTTCGTGGTCGACGTACCGGAGGCGCTGGCCCGTCCCAGAGTGCAGGAGGCTCTGGTTGTTTCGGGCGCGGTGCTCGCCGGGGGTGATGACGTCGACGATCGCCCAGGGCGCGACCGCCGAGGGCGCGTCGGCCCCGGTCGCCAAGCACACGAGCCGCACCGGCCGGTCATCGGCGCGGTCGAACCCCAGGTGCAGTCCGGGGAGGGTCCACTCGAAGTCCGGCTCGACGTCGGGCCGGGGGTCGGTCGCTGCCAAAGAACGCTCCACTATGGATCAGAGGTCGCAGGGTGTCATCGAATCAAGCTAGTCGCGGCCGCGGGGGGAGCGCAAGGGCCGGTACTGGAATACCCCGATGAATCGCTCCCATCCGGTTCTCGCGAAACCGGGCATTTCATGCTAAACAGCCTCTCTTCCGGGGTTGGGCGGCGAATAAGTCGGATCTATTTGCCAGTCGACCGGCAAGGTCACGGTTCCGGAAATTTTAGTTTCATCGGCCGTCCAAACATTGACACGGCCAGCGAGGTATTGCAGTCTTTCCATATCTCGCCCCACGGCATCCCGTCTGGAGCCGAGTCGGCACCCACCCATCCCGCACCTCCCCGCGGCTGCGTCGCGGACCGTCCCAGGTGCACTGAAAGGGGAAACTCCTTTGATACGCAAGGCAATGAGGATGCTCCTGGCGGCCCCTCTCGCCCTCACGCTGCTGGCGGTCCCCGCCGCGACCCAGGCGCAGGACCCCGAGCCGCAGACCGCCGAGGAGATCGTCGCGGCCATGCAGCCCGGCTGGAACCTCGGCAACTCCTTCGACTCCATGTGCTGCGGCGACGAGAACGCCGACGAGACCACCTGGGGCAACCCGCGTCCGGACGCGAACTTCTTCAAGTCCATCCACGCCGAGGGCTTCAACTCGATCCGCCTGCCCGTCAGCTGGAACACCCACACCGGACCCGCACCCGACTACGAGATCGACCCGAAGGTCATGGACCGCGTCCAAGCGGTCGTCGACATGGCGCTCGCCGAGGGCCTCTACGTCATGATCAACACGCACCACGACTCGTGGCAGTACCTCAACAAGTTCTCCGACCCCGCCCAGCACGACGCGGTCCTGGCCCAGTTCGACGCGACCTGGGTCCAGATCTCGGAGACCTTCAAGGACTACCCGCAGGAGCTGGTGTTCGAGGCCATGAACGAGGTCGGCTGGAACGATGTCAGCACAGAGGAGAATCACGCCCTCATGGCCGAGCTGAACACCTCGTTCCATGAGATCGTCCGGAACTCCGGCGGCGACAACGACGATCGCCTCCTGGTCTTGGAGACGGTCCACACCAACGCCGCGCAGGAGCACCTCGACGCACTCGCCGCCGAGATCGAGGCGCTGGACGACCCGATGCTGGCCGCGACCACGCACCAATACGGCTACTGGCCCTTCAGCGTCAACATCGCCGGCGGCACCAAGTACACCGAGGAGTACCAGGCGATTCTGGAGGGCGACTTCCAGCGCCAGGTCGACACGTTCGTCTCCAAGGGAATCCCCGTCATCATCGGCGAGTACGGCCTGCTCGACAACTACCAGCGCAAGGTCGAGCGCGGCGAGGCCCTGAAGTTCTTCGAGCACTTCACCTACCTCGCCCGCACCAGCGGCATCACCACGATGCTGTGGGACAACGGCACCCTCTACGACCGCTTCACCCACCGGTGGCGCGACCAGGAGGAGTACGAGTACACCGCCAGCGGCTGGACCACCCGCTCGGGCACGGCCTCGTCGGACCTCGTGTTCGTCGACTCCACCGACAAGGTCACCGACAAGTCCGTGACCCTCAACTACAACGGCCTGGACTTCTCGGGCCTGTACTTCGGCAACACGAAGCTGAAGGAGGGCAAGGACTACACCCTCGAGGGCGACACCCTCACCGTCAAGGCGAAGGTCCTCAGCCGCATCCTGGGCGACCGCGCGCCGGGCACCAAGGCGCAGCTCGAGGTCCGCTTCTCCGCGGGCATGCCGTGGAAGCTGAACGTCATCAGCTACGAGAACCCTGTGCAGGAGGACGCGACCGGCACCGCCGAGTCGCTGTTCATCCCGACGCAGTTCAACGGCGACCAGCTGGCCACCATGGAGGCCGTCTATGCCGACGGCACCGGCGCCGGGCCCCATGACTGGACCACCTACAAGGGGTTCTGGGACCACTTCCGGCCGGACTACAAGAACGACACGATCCAGCTGACCAAGGACATGCTGGCCGAGATCGACGAGGGCGCGCCCGTGACCTTGACGTTCTACTTCTGGAGCGGCGCGGTCATGGAGTACACCGTGACCAAGAACGGTGACGTCGTCACCGGCACCGTCGCCTAACCGCATACGGACGACCAGGGGCGGCGCACTCGCGCCGCCCCTGCCCGCCTTCGCCTTACGGGTCTCCACCTTCACGTCTTGACCCGATATCGAACGATATCTATAGTTTGGAACCGTTGGTTTCGGAGACCGCTCCGAAAACTGCGAACGAAGGAGAGACGACGCCTATGCGCCGCAACCGAATCGCCTCCACGCCCGAACGGAGTACCGGCCCCCGGCATGCCGCTGCTCCCCGTCCGCACCGACTCGGCCTCCCGGCCGCGACCCGCTGAGGAGCGACGACATGACCATGCGACGACGCACCCTCCTGAGCCTCGGCCTCGCCGGCACCGCCGCCGCCGGAGCCTCCGCGCTCGGCATCGGCCAGGCCCTCGCGGGCCCGCGGCCCGGCCACGGCCGGCCCCGCCAAGCCGCGCCGACCGATCCGTTCGCGGTCGGCGTGCGCGAGTTCCAGTGGAACCGCGGCGACCGCCGCCTCACCACGCGCATCTTCTACCCCGCCACCGGCGCCGCGGGCGGCGGACCGGTCCGGGACGCGCCGCTCGCTGACGGGGTCTTCCCCGTCTGCGAGTTCAGCCACGGCCTCGGCGGCAGCCCCGAGAGCTACGGGGCGCTCGTGCTCCCGCTGGCCGAAGCCGGGTTCATCGTCCCCGCGCCGGTCTTCCCGACCACCTCGGGCGGCACCGAGGGCAACGTGGGCGACGTCTACAACGGCAACCAGTCGAAGGACGTCTCCGAGGTCATCACGCGGACGCTCGCGCTGAACGACACGGCCGGCGACCCGTTCGCCGGCCGCATGGCCGTCGATGCGGGCGTCGGCGCCGCCGGGCACTCCTTGGGCGGCATGACGACCCACGGCCTGCTCTCCGCGTGGCCCGACCCGCGGATCACCGCCGCGGTGCCGTTCGCGTGCATCGACATGGGCGACCCGTCCCCGAACGTGAAGGCGAAGGTCCTGTTCGTGCACGGCGACCAGGACACGCTCACGCACTTCGACCTGGCGCGCCAGGCCTACGCGGAGCTGCCGGCGCCGAAGGCGTTCATGACGCACACGGGCGTGGGCCACCACGAGTACATCTGGGGCGGCCCCAACGCGGGCGCCACGCTGGAGACCTATCTGGACTGGATGCGGTGGGGCCTGTACGGCGACACCGCCGCCCGCGACCGCCTCGCCGACGACGCCGCCGTCCCGGGCGTCGTCTGGGAGGCCGACCTCGGCGTCAGGGGATGAGCGGGGAGGAGCGTGTGACAGCGTGGCCGCACGCCGCCGCCGCACCCCGGCCTCCGTCGCCTGACCAGCGTCCGCGCCCGCCGGGCCCGCATCCACTGCGGGCCCGGCGGGCGCGTCATGGTCGAATTGAGCACCGCCGATCGAGCACCGGCACGGCGAGTGGAGCGAAAGGGAATGCAGTGGCCAAACGGGTGACGATCCTCGACGTCGCAGCGGAGGCGGGGGTCTCGCGGCAGACCGTCACCCGCGCGATGAACGACATGGGGGACATCAGCGACGCGACCCGCCGCAAGGTCCTGGCCGCCGCCGAACGCCTCGGATACCGCCCCAGCCGGTTCGCCCGCAACCTCGTCACCAGGCAGAAGACCCACGCGCTCGGCCTGGTCGTGGCCTCGTTCCGCAACCCCTACTTCACCGAGCTCGCCGGAGACCTGGTCGAAGCGGCCGCCGAACGAGGCTGGCAGGTCGTCATGGCCTCCTCCGGCACCGAAGCGGAGGCGATCAACCTGCTGTCGAACCAGGTCGACGTCGTGATAGGGCACTTCACCGGTCCGGACGAGGAGCTGCTGGCCGTGGCCAAGGGCCTGCCGGTGGTCCGACTGGAGACCCCGAGCGCGCTCCCCGGCGTCCACTCGGTCGAAATCGACCTCAGATCCGGTGTGGTGGAAGCGATTCGCACCCTCCGCGAGCGCGGCGCGCGCCGGTTCGGGATGGTCGACTCCTCGTACTCGGAGGAGATCGGCGGCGTCTACGGTCCCTCGCCGCGCCGCGGCTGGTTCGAGGAGGAGGTCGGCGACCAGCTCACCGCCGTCGTCCGCGGTGAAGAGTCGATCTCCGGCGGCGGCAGGGCCTTCGCCCGGCTCATGGAGCGCCACCCGGACACCGACGCCGTGCTCATGTTCAACGACCTCATGGCCCTCGGCGCGGTCCAGAGCGCCCACGCGCTCGGCATCGACGTCCCCGGCAGCGTGCGGATCGTCGGTGTCGACGGCCTGGCGCTCGGCGAGGCGGTCGACCCGCCGCTGACCTCGATCGCGATGGACCGCAAGGGGCTCACCGCGCACACCCTCGACATCGTGGAGGCGCTGGCCGCCGCCGACTTTGCGCGGCTCGACTCGATCAACCGGGTCGTGGCGTCCAAGATGCTCTGGCGACAGTCGGCTTAGCTGCTCGGCTCCCAGGGCACCTCGGCGCTGAACGCGGTGCCGAGCAGCCGCACGAAGTTCCAGAGGTCGTCGTCCGCCGCGTCGCGGCCGTCGAGCAGGAAGCGGGCCGGCGGGAAGGCGCGGCCGGCGCGCAGCTGCGCGATCTCGACGAGGTTGGCGCGCTCGGCGACCGGGTCGGCGCTCGCGTCCATGGCGGACAGTGCGGCGCGGAGCGCGGGCTGGAAGGTGCCCTCCTCCCAGAGGCCGTCGATCTCGTCGAGCTCGATCGTGATGAACCTCCCGGGCGCGGCGGCCACGGCCTGCCGCAGCATCGCCGCGTGACCGTCAAGGGGCCCTTCGGCTTCGAAGAGCCGGTTGAGTGCGGGCACGGCGGCGTCGAGCTGCGCGAGCGCCCGCTCCTTGGCGACGAGCGGCGCGACCGCCTCGACGACCTCGTCCTCGTCCTCCTCGTCCGTCTCGACGAAGTCGCCGGTGGCCTCATCGAACTCGTAGAACACGGCGTCGGGGTCGGCCTCGATCACGATCGTCTGGGTCCTGATGTCCGCGGCGCGGAACAGCGCGAGCCACAGGAGCGGGACGCAGCGGGCGTCGCACGCGACGACGTGCGTGGACGGCTCGAAGTCGGCCACCGTCGTCGAGGGGTAGAGGGATTCGGCGTCGGTGGTGCACAGGTACGAGGAGTTCGGCATGGCCGGAGCCTATCCGGCCCCGCCGACACCGCCCGCGCTCCACATCGTCCTCGCACGGGTTGACCGAATATCGACATCTGTCTATGGTATGTGGATCGAAACGTTCGGTCGAAACATCGAATGAATCGGTGCGCGGCACCCTCGGTCCCCGCCCGCGCCCGCCGCGACCGCGGCGCCTCCCGGCTTCGGCCACCCCATCCGAGAAACCTCACCGACCTGGAGCATCCATGAGACTGAGAGCGCTCACAGTCCGAGGCCGCGGCGCCGCCGCGGTCCTCCTCGCCTTCCTGATGGTCTTGTCCGCCCAGCTCCTCGCCCCGCAGGCGGCGCAGGCGCAGAGCGGGCTCACCGTGAACCTCGCCTCCGACGCCGGCCCCTCGACCGGGGTCGGGCTCGGCTTCCTCTACGGCGTCAACGCGGACGGCTCCCAGCCGCCCGCCTCACTCCTCGACCCCCTGCGCATGAACGCCTTCCGCGGCGGCGGCCACGTCTCCCGCGGCTGGATCCAGGACGGGTACCGCAACGGCCAGGCGACCCAGGCCGTGCTCGCCTCGATCACGTCCCAGGCGCGGCGGTTCACCGCCGCCCCCTACAACGCCCAGTACCAGGCGATCCTCAGCGACATGTACGGCGCGTACGGCGGCCAGCCCGCGAACACCATGTACCCCTGCGACAACGGCAACTGCTCGAACTGGGTGACCTTCCTCGAGACCGTCGTCGCGCAGCTGCGCGACACCGGCCTGCCGATCACCTACGACATCTGGAACGAGCCCGACATCGACATCTTCTGGACGCGCGGGGTCAACAGCCCCCAGTACTTCCAGATGTGGGACACCGCGGTCCGCACCATTCAGCGCGTCGACCCCGACGCCGAGATCGTCGGCCCGTCCTTCGCGTACACTCCCGACCGCCGCCCCGAGCAGTGGCGCACGTTCCTCTCGCACGTCAAGGCCGCCGGCACGCTGCCCGACATGATCGCCAACCACACCCTCGGCAACGTCGACGACCCGGTGGCCGTGGGCGACGCGACGCTCGCCGCGCTCTCCGCACAGGGCATCCCGGCGCTGCCGCTGTCCGCCAACGAGTACCAGCCCCAGAACATGCAGACCGCCAACGTCACCGCGTGGTACCTGGCGCGGTTCGCGCAGTCCGACTACGACAACGCGATCCGCGGCAACTGGTTCTGCTGCCTCACTCCGAACCTGACCGGGCTGCTGACCCAGTCCGGCGGCACCTGGCAGCCCACCGGCAACTGGTGGGTGATGAAGTCCTACGCGGACATGACCGGGCGGCTGGTCCAGACCTCCGGCCAGGTGAACGGCACCGCGATCTCGGCCGCCAAGGACGAGGCCGCCCGCCGGGCGGTGGCCGTGCTGGGGAACATCAACGGCGCCACCGGGTCCACTTCGGTCACCTTCAACGGGCTGGCCTCGGTGCCGTGGCTGACCGAGGGCGGGAACGTCCACGTCACGGTCAACCGCATCCCGGAGGCGGCCCCGCTCGCCGCGCCGCAGGTCGTCTACAGCCAGGATGTGAGCGCCGCGAACGGCTCGATCACCGTGCCGGTCAACATCCAGAACGCCCGCGACGCGTACTCGGTCTACCTCACCCCGGCCACCGGCGGCGGGGGCGAGGACACCGGGCAGCTCCGCTCGGCCGCGTCCAACCGCTGCCTGGACGTGCCGAACTCAGCCACGACCAACGGGACCCGCCTCCAGATCTGGGACTGCCACACCGGCGCCAATCAGCAGTGGACGCTGAGCGCGAGCGGTGAACTGTCCGTCTACAGCGGAGCGTCGCGGCGCTGCCTCGACGCCTACGAGAACCAGACCACCGCCGGCACGCCGGTGATCATCTGGTCCTGCCACGGCGGCACGAACCAGCGCTGGACCCTCCAGTCCGACGGCACCGTCAGGAACGCCCTGTCGGGCCTGTGCCTGGACGTCTCGGGAGCCGCTACGGCCAACGGCACGCAGGCGGTGCTGTGGACCTGCCACGGCGGATCCAACCAGCGGTGGTCGCTCGGCTGACCAGGCGTCCCGCCCGCCCGCGCGGTTCAGCGGGCGGGCGGGGCCGTACTGGTGCGCAGGACGAACTCGGTGGCGATCTCGACGCGGCGCCTGGGCGGGACCCGCCCGGCCGCGAGCTCGAGGAGCATCCGCGCGGCGGTCTCGGCCATGTCATGGAGCGGCTGGCGGATCGAGGTGAGCGGCGGGATGTTCCACTCGGCCATCGGGAGGTCGTCGAAGCCGACGACGCTCAGGTCCTCGGGGATGCGGACACCGGCCTCGGCGGCGGCCTGGTAGACGCCGAGGGCCTCGCCGTCGTTGCACGCGAAGATCGCGGTGGGCGGGTCAGGCAGGCGCAGGAGGTCGCGGGTGAACTTGCGGCCGTCCTCTATCTGGAAGTCGCCCACGCGCACCAGCTCGGGGTCGACCGGGACGCCGGCCAGGTCCATGGCGGCGCGGTAGCCGTCGAGCCGGGCCCGGCCCGCGAGTACCTTCTCCGGCCCGGTGATGACCGCGATGCGGCGGTGCCCCAGTTCGAGCAGGTGCCTCGTGGCCTCCAGGCCGCCGTTCCAGTTGCTGGTGCCCACGGACGGGTCGTCGTGGTCGGGCTCGCCCGTCGGATCGACCGCGACGATCGGGATCTCCCTGGCGCGCAAGCGCTCCCGCTGGTCGGGGGTGACGCCGCAGAAGACGGGGATGACGCCGACGGGGCGGCGCGCCAGGACGTCCTCGACCCAGCCGCGGCCGGGGGTGTGGCTGCCGCCGAGCTCGGAGACCACGATGCCCAGGCCGTTCGCGCGCGCGACCGCGCTGACGCCGTTGATGACCTCGACCGGGTAGAGGCCGCGGATCTCGTGGAAGACGACCTCGATGAGCGGCGCGGGACGCGAAGCCTTCTTCTGACGGCGGTAGCCGTGGCGGCGGATGAGCGTCTCGACCAGTTCCCGGGTCTCGGGCGCGACGTCGAGCCGCCCGTTCACGACCTTGGAGACCGTGGCCACCGAGACGCCCGCGTGTTCGGCGAGCTGCGCGATCGTGAACGGTTCGCCTTGCGGCGCGGGGTCGGCGGCGGCGTCGGGGGAGGAGTCCATTCGAGGATTCTAGCGGCGGTCGTGCCGGACGGTCCGGGTCGATGTGCCGCGCCGACTTGACAGGGATCGATGCTTATCGATAACTTGTAATCGGAAATTTCGATACCTCAATCGAAAATTTCGGATCAAGGAGTCCCGATGCAACCGGCACCTGACATCGCCCTCCTCTCCCGGTGGGCCCGTGCCCTCGGAGCGGTGGCGGCCGCGGTCGTGCTCGCCACGGCCGCACTGATCGGCCTCGCCGCCGACCGCGCCGAGGCCCAGCCGACCGCCAGCGACTGGTACACCGTCCAGTCCCGCCACTCCGGCCTCGTCCTCGACATCCAGGGCGCCTCCACGGCGACCGGCGCGATCCTCACCCAGTACACGAACTGGGAGGGCACCAACCAGCAGTTCCGCTTCATCGACCTCGGCACCGGCTACCACAAGATCCAGGTCCGGGGCTCCGGGCTGGTGCTCGACGTGTGGAACGCCAGCACCGCCGACGGCGCGACGGTCGCCCAGTACACCGGCACGGGCGGCGCCAACCAGCAGTGGAAGGTCACCAGGGATGCGGCCGGGTACTACTCGATCGTCAACCGCCACTCCGGCAAAGCCCTCGACGTCCACAACTGGTCCACTAGCGCGGGCGCGCCGATCGTGCAGTACGCCCCCACCGGCGCGGCCAACCAGCAGTGGACGCTCACCCCCGTCGGCGTCACCTGCGGCGCCGACACCGTCCTCGCCGACATCGGCGGGGCCTGAGCCCGATCCCCCATGGGGCGGTCGGTGCCATCGAGCGATACCGAACCGACCGCCCCTCCCCGACCTCGAGGAAAACCCGGAGCACCACCGTGAACTGGATCGAACACGCACTCCGCCACTCGTCCGACCGCCGCCGCCTGCTCATCGCGGGCGCGGGACTAGCCGCCGGAGCCGCAGCCGCCGTGTACGCCCCCTACGCCCTCGGCCAGGCCGAGGCGCAGCAGACCTCCTTCACGAACCCCGTGGTGTGGCAGGACTTCGCCGACGTCGAGGTCATCCGCGTCGGCGCGGACTTCTACATGACCGCCTCGACCATGCACTACTCGCCCGGGGCCCCCGTGCTCCACTCGCGGGACCTCGTCAACTGGGAGTTCATCGGCCACTCCGTGCCCCGGCTCGACTTCGGCGCCAAGTACGACCTCAGCGGCGGCCGCGGCTACGTGCGCGGCATCTGGGCCTCGACGCTCGCATACCGCCCCAGCGAGTCCCGCTACTACTGGCTCGGCCAGATCGACTTCGCCCGGTCCTACATGTACACCGCCACGAACCCGGCCGGGCCCTGGACGCAGCACGCGCAGCTCTCCCGCGCGTACTACGACGCCGGCATGCTCATCGACACCGACAACACCATGTACGTGGCGTACGGCAACACCCAGATCTCGGTCGCCCAGCTCTCCGCCGACGGGAAGACCGAGGTCCGCAACCAGCAGGTCTTCTCGACGCCGTCGAACATCGGCACCCTCGAAGGCGCCCGCTTCTACAAGATCAACGGCAACTACTACATCTTCCTCACCCGCCCCGCGAACGGCCAGTACATCCTCAAAGCCTCGTCCCCTTGGGGCCCTTACACACTCCGGCAGGTCCTGCTCGACATGCGCGGCCCCATCGCCGGCGGCGGCGTCCCGCACCAGGGCGGCCTCGTCTCGACCCCCGGCGGCGCCTGGTACTACATGGCCTTCGTCGACGCCTACCCCGGCGGCCGCATGCCCGCCCTCGCCCCGATCACCTGGACCTCGGACGGCTTGCCGCAGGTCACCACCGTCAACGGCGCCTGGGGCCAGACCTACCCGTTCCCGAACCTCACCCCGCACCCGGTGCCCCCGATGACCGGCGCCGACACCTTCACCTCGGCGACCCTCGCCGCCAAATGGGAGTGGAACCACAACCCCGACAACACGAAGTGGACCACCGGGAACGGCCTGCGCCTCCAGACCGCCACGGTCACCAACGACCTCTACAACGCCCGCAACACCATCACCCACCGCATCCCCGGTCCCACCTCGACGGCCACCGTGGAGATCGACCCGTCCGCGATGGCCAACGGCGACCGCGCCGGCCTCGCCATGCTCCGCGACGCCTCCGCCTGGATCGGCCTGCGCCGCGAGAACGGCGTCACCCGCCTGTCCATGACCGACGGCCTCACCATGGACGGCTCCTGGAACACCACCGGCACCGGCACCGAACGCGCCCGCGCCGACCTGTGCGGCACCCGCGTCTGGCTGCGCGTCAAGGCCGACATCCGGCCAGGCTCCGGCCGCCAGGCGGTCTTCTCCTACAGCGAGGACGGCTCGAACTTCGTCCCGCTCGGCCCCGCGTTCACCCTCAACAGCAACTGGACCTTCTTCATGGGCTACCGCTTCGCCGTCTTCAACCACGCCACCCAGGCGCTCGGCGGCGCGATCACCGTGCGGCGCTTCGAAGTCGCCACGCCCTGACCGGCGGGCCCCGCGGCGGTCTGACCGCCGCGGGGCCCGGCCGGCTACGCCACCGCGGTGCCCTCGAGCTCGACCATCTGGCCCGGGAGGGCCAGGCGCGTAACGCCGAGCATCGTCGACGCGGGCGCGGCCCCGGCCGCGCCGAGGCGCGCGGCCAGCACGCCGTAATGCGGGAACAGCCCGTCGACGTCCGTCGTGTAGACGTTGAGCCGCACCAGGTTCGCGAGCGACATGCCCGCCGCGCCGAGCACGCCCTCGAGGTTGTCGAGCGCGAGCGCCAGCTGCGCGCCCATGTCGCCCTCGTGCTGCGGCTTGCCGTCGGCGTCCATCGCGGTCTGCCCCGAGCAGTACAGGGTCCGGGACGCCCCGGTCACCAGCTCGCCCTGGTTGAACCCCAGCTCGAGCGACCACTCCACCGGGTTGACCGCGGTTCGTTCCATCGCCACATCGGCTCCATTCCATGAAGTGCGGCGGCACCTTGCCGCCGCGGAACCGAGCCTCCCAAGGAATCACGACATCCTGTGTCAGGTATTCCCACTAGAATTCCGGCATGCGCGCCGACCGCCTGGTCTCCCTCGTCCTCCTGCTGCGCCAGCGCGGGCGCATGACCGCCGACGCCCTCGCCGCCGAGCTCGAGGTCTCCACCCGCACCGTGCTGCGCGACATCGAAGCGCTCTCCGCTGCGGGCGTCCCGGTGTACGCCGAACGCGGCCGCCACGGCGGCTTCGCCCTCCTGCCCGGCTTCCGCACCGAGCTGACCGGCCTCAACCACGAAGAGGCCCTTGCCCTCTTGACGGCCGGGTCGGGCCGCGGCGAGCAGGCGTTCGGACTCGGCTCGGCGCTGGCCTCGGCGATGCGGAAGGTGGTCGACGCCCTGCCCGAGCGGCACCAGGCGGCGGTCGGGGACGCGGCGAGCCGGTTCCTGGTCGAACCGGAGACGGACCTGCTCTCGCGGCGGCACGCCGCGGAGGCGATCCCCGAGGCGGTCATGCTCGAGGTCAGGCGCGCGGTGCTCGACGGGCGACGGCTCCGCCTCCACTACGCCGCGAGGGACGGCGAACCGCGCTGGCGCACCGTGGACCCGCTCGGGCTGGTCACCGTGCGGGACAAGGGATACCTGCTGGCGACGAGGGACGGCGCGGACCGCACCTACCGGTTGTCGCGGTGCCTCGCGGCCGAGGCGCTCGCGGAGCCGGCCGAGCGGCCCGAGCGCGTGGACCTCGACCGGATCTGGCGCGAGCGCTGCGCGAGGTTCCTGGCCGAGGACCATCTCACCGTGCGGGTGCGGATCGATCCCGCGCAGCGCGAGGCGCTCCTGGCCCCGGTGGTGGCCGTCCGCGCCGACTCCGAGGAGCCCGACGCCGACGGGCGGCTGGTGCTGGAGGTCGTCTACCAGGACGCCGAGCACGCCGAGTGGGCGCTGTGGCGGCTCGGCCCGGGCGCGGAGGCCCTTGCGCCGCGATCGCTGCGGCGCGCGCTGCACGCCCGCGCGAAGGCGTTCGCGGCCCGGTACGCCTAAGCGATCAGCGGGTTCGGCGTCTCGATCCGCCCGTTGTCGAGGAGCCAGCGCAGCGATTCGAGGACGGCCGCCTCGGGCTCGTACGCGGGGGCGTATCCCAAGCGGGCCTTGGCCTTCGCGATAGTGAAGCACTGGCTGCGGTCGAGGTGGTTCCAGGCGACCTCGGCGTGCTGCTCGGTGGTGCCGGCGCGGAACTCGTCCCAGGTCACGGTTTCGAGGGTCGCGGTCTGGCCGAACCAGGAGGCGGCGATGGCGGCGAAGCCGCGCACGCTGAGGGCGGTGGGGGCGACGATGTTGAAGTCCTCGCCCGCGGCGGCGTCGCGGTCGGCGATCGCCAGTTCGAAGGCCTGGGCGAGGTCGTCGGCGTGGACGTGGTGCATCGTCTCGGCGCCGCTGCCGGGCACGCGGAGCGGCTTGCCGGCGGCGATGGTCGTCCAGACCTCGGGGTCGAGATTGCCGAGCGGGCCGATCGGGTGCCAGCCGGGGCCGACGATGTGGCCGGGGTGGACGGTGGTGGTGACGAGCCCGCCGGATGCGGTCTCCTCCTTGAGCATCCGCGCGATGCGGTCCTTCTGGACCCCGTACTCGTCGAGCGGCGGTTCGGCCCCTTCGCCGTCTTCGGCGATGGGGAGCTTGCGGCTCTTGCCGTACCGCCAGATGGAGCCGCAGTGCAGCAGGTGCGCGACGTGGCCGCGCAGGGCCTCGACGAGCGCGGTCGCGGATTCGAGGGTGAAGCAGACGAGGTCGACCACGACGTCGGGTTCGAGCGCGAGCACGGTGGCGCCGAAGGTCCCCTCGGCGTCCTGGCGTTCGCGGTCGGCCGCGACCTGGCGCACCTGCTCCCATTCGGGCGCTTCGACGTACGCGGTGCTCGTGCCCCGGCTGATGTTGACGACCTCGTGCCCGGCGCGCACGAGGCGCGGCACGAGGAAGGTGCCGATGTGGCCGGAGCCGCCGATGACGACGATCTTCATGGTTGGTGCTCCCATCAGGTCGAGACGCGCCGAAGTGTACCGGCGGGCCGGGGCCGGTGCCAGGGGAGCGGCGACCTGCGGCGAGGGGTCACTCGGGCGCTGCGAGCCGGGCGGCGGCCTCTTTGAGCGCGGTCCGGTTCGAGGCGGCGCCGGAGGCCTTGTCGGCGTGCATCATCCTTGCCATCTGCGGCACGGCGTACCACCAGCCGGCGAGGGCCAGGACGAGGAACGCGAGGTCGGCGGCCGGGATGCGGCCGCTGATCCGGCCTTCGCGCTGGGCGCGTTCGAAGACGGCGACCTTGGCCCGGTAGTAGTCGGTGCGGGCGGCTTCGTCGGGGACCTCGGGCAGGTCCATCAGCCCCTCCCACAGCAGCAGCCGGGTCAGCTCGGGGTGCGCGGAATGGTAGTCGTACACGTCCGCGGCGTAGTCGCCGACCGCTTGCGGCCCTTCGATCTCGGTGAGCGGCACGGCCGCGGCGACCTTGTTCAGCTCGTCGGCGAGGACGGTGGCGAACAGCTGCGGCTTGTCCCCGAAGTACGAGTAGAGCCGCTCCTTGTTGAGCCCGGCGCGGCGCGCGATCTTCTCCATCGTGGTGCCGTCGAGGCCGTGCGCGGCGAACTCCGCGACGGCGGCGTCCTTGAGCTTGCGCTTGGTCTCAGCGGTGTTCCAGGCCATGCCGGGAAGCATATCCAACGGTTGCGTTGAAAGTCTACGGTCGATGTGCTTATACTCAACTCCAACGTTTCCGTTGGATTCTGAAAGGAGCCGTCCGATGGCCCGTCGAATCGCCACCGCCGTCGCGGTGGGCGCCGTGCTCGTCACCGTCGGCACCGCAGCGGCCGTGTACGCCGCCAACGACACCGATCCCGAACCCGACCTTCCGGAGCCCGACATGCAGACCGCGATGCACCTGGAGACCGATGCGCTGCAGGGCACCGGCCTGGAGATCCCGAAGGACTGGGCGATCGTCGACGTGCGCACCGAGCACCACGACGAGCGCGCGGTCACCGTCATACGCCACCAGCCCGACGAGATGC
Organism: Glycomyces niveus; assembly: GCF_017592475.1. GTDB lineage: Bacteria > Actinomycetota > Actinomycetes > Mycobacteriales > Micromonosporaceae > Glycomyces > Glycomyces niveus. The sequence continues at coordinate 62,710 of NZ_JAGFNP010000002.1, forward strand.
GCCTGGGCGGCCCGCACGCCACCGTCGTCGTCGACGCCGAGGGCACGATCCTCGGGTACACGCGCCTCACCGAGGAGGACGCCGGCGCGGCGCTCCTCGACGAGGCCGAGGCTGAGCGGCACGCGCGGAACTTCCTGCGCGAGCTCGACCCGGGCTACCTCGAAGGGCTCTCGGTGAACTTCGTGCAGCGGCACGACGAGGCGATCACGGCCGCCGACGGCACCGAGCTCACCGTCTCGGGCATGAAGGTCAAGTTCCACCACGACGGCGGCCTCTACGCCTGGGTCATCATCGGCCCGGACGGGCGCGTCCTGACCTTCGAGCGCGACATCGCCTGGGACTCGGGGCAAGGCCGGCGCGGCACCCAGATGTGGCTCCACGACTCGTGGATCGCGGCCTATGAGGGCACCGGGCCGCAGCCCGACGCGCCCTACGCGGTCGCGAAGCCCTAGACCTGCCAGGGGGTAGGAGGAAGCCGCGGGGAGGAGCGTCTCCCCGCGGCTTTCGCGTTGCTAGCCTTCGCGTTCGCGCAGGCCGGAGGACTCGAGGAAGTTCCGCAGCACCATCGCGGCGCCGCCGATGGCCGGGGCCTGCGAGACGTCCCCGGCGAGGTCGACCTGGACGGTGTGGACGTCCCGCATGAACACGGACCGGTCGAGCACCTCCTGGATCGCGTCCCGGTAGCGCGGGCCGAGGTCGGCGAAGGCCCGCCCGGCGAGCACGACGCGGCCGACGTCGAACATGTTCACCAGCGAGACGGTGCCGACCGCGAGCATCTGCGCCGAGACGTCGATGAGCGCGGCGGCGTCCGGGTCGCCCGCGAGCGCGGCCCGGCCGATGCGCATGAACGCGCCGAGCTGGTCGCCCTCGAGGTCGAGCCTGGCGGACAGGCCCGGGTGCTCCTTCGCGTCGCGCACCACCGCGTTCGGGCCGCCCACGAGTTCGAGGCAGCCGCGGTTGCCGCAGCCGCAGACCGTGCCGAGGGCGTCCACGGAGATGTGCCCGAGCTCGACCCCGTTCGAGGTCACGCCCCGGTACGGGAACCCGTCGAGGATCACCCCCGAGCCGATGCCGCCTGACATGAACACGACCGCGAAGCTCGACGCGGCGCTGTCCTGGGCCTGCACGCCGAGCCCGGCGGCGGTGGCGTCGTTCTCGATCCGCACCGGCAGGCCCGTGGCGGCCGCCAGCTCGGCCGCGAGCGGATACCCGCGCCACGCCGGCGCCGGGTACTCGGTGAGCAGGACGCCCGCGTCGCGGTCCTGCGGCCCGTGCGTGGCCAGCCCGATCCCGAGCACGCCCTCGCGCGGCACGCCCGAATCCGCTAGCAGCGCTTCGATCCTCGCCGCGTAGTCGAGGAGCACCGCCTTCGGCTCGCGGTCCCCGGACCCGGGCATGGCCGTCTGCGCCACGACTCTCCCGGCGAGGTCGACGACGACGCCGAGGGCCGTGTACCGGTCGAACTGGACGCCCACCATGTGCCGCGCGTCGGGCTGCAGCTCGAGGAGGCGCCGGGGCGTGCCGCGCGCCGAGCGGGCGGTGCCGACCTCGTGGACCATGCCGAGCGCGATGAGGCGGCGCACGGCGTGCGTCATGGTCGCCTGCGTCAGGCCGGTGGCCTCGGCGAGCTCCACGCGGCTGACGGTGGTGCGCTCCCTGACGAGGTCGAGCACCACGGCGAGCGTGGACATCCGCGTGTCCGAGCCGAACGCCCTCAAGGCGACCTCCTGTGCCTGGCGCGGCCGCCCCCCGGCGACCGATCCGCACCACCATACTTGCCCCGCGGACTCGTTCCGATCACGTTTCCGCCGACCTGCGCGCGCCCACCGGCATCGTCCGCAGCACGTGGAGCGCCCCGCCGATGGCCGCGGCCGTCTCGATGTTCGCGGCGAGGTGCACGACCGGGGGACTCAGCGTCCGCGAGAGCGCCCGCCGCTCGAGCTCGGCGGCGACGCGCGTCCGGTACAGCGGCCCGGCGGTGGCGAACGCGGGCCCGGCGAGCACGACCGTGTCGAGGTCGAAGAGGTTCACGAGCGTGACGGCGGCGCGGCCGATCCACTGCGCCGACCGCTCCAGCAGGGCCGTGGCCGCCCGGTCGCCGGAGCGCCAGGCGCGGGCGAGCCGTTCGAAGTCCGCGAGCGTGTCGGCCGGGTCGCCGCCGATGCCGAGCCGGTCGGCGAGGCCGGCGTCGGCGAGCGCCTGCTCCACGACCGCGCGCGGCCCGGCCTCGGCCTGCGCGCAGCCGCGGTTGCCGCAGAAGCACGGCGCCTCGCCGAGCGCGACATGGCCGATCTCGACGGCGTTGGAGGCCCGGCCCCGGTAGTTCTCGCCGTCGACGACGACCCCGCCGCCGATGCCCGATCCCATGTAGACGAGGCCGAACGTGTCGGTCGGGACGGCCCCGGCCCACTGCTCGCCGAAAGCCGCCGCGGTGGCGTCGTTCTCCAGCAGGACCGGGATGCCGAGCCGGTCGGCGAGGGTCGCGGTGAGCGGGAACTCGAGCCAGGCCGGATCGGGCTGGACGGTGAGGAGCACGCCGCGGTCGCGGTCCTGCGGGCCGTGGGTGACGAGCCCGGCCCCGAGCACGCGCTCATCCGCGATCCTGTTGCGCCGCAAGAGCGCTTCCACCTCCTCGGCGAGTGCGGCGATGGTCGTCTCGGGCGGTTCGCCGCCCGAGCCGCGCAGGCTCGCGGCCGCGACGCGGCTCCCGGCGAAGTCGAGCACGACGATCGTGGCGGTGGTGCGGTCGACTTGGATGCCGACGGCGTACCACGCGGCGGGGTCGAGTTCGAGCAGCCGCCGGGGCTGGCCGCGGCCGCGCTGGTGGCCGCGGCCGATCTCGTGGACGAGCCCGGCGTCGATGAGGCGGCGCACGGTGTTGGTGATGGTCGCGGGGGTCAGCCCGGTGCGCTCGGCGAGCTCGACGCGGCTCAGCGTGCCCTGCGTGCGCAGCAGGTCGAGCAGGCGTCCGGCCGTCGTGACCCGGCCGGCGGCGGTGTCGGCCATGCGGTGCTCCTCCTCGGACTGAACCGTTCAGCTGGGCGAAACTTCTTCTTGACACGTTTAATTTAACGCATTAATAATAAACTCGGCGCCCGGAGCGGACGCCACCCCTCCCGTCCCGCGGGAACTCCGCCCGCGGTCCTGAAAGGACAATGATGTCTCTCGATTTCCGGAAGCGGGGTGCCGCGGCGCTGCTCGCGGGCGCCGCCGCGCTCGGCCTGCTCGCCACCGGCTGCTCCTCGGGCGGCTCCGCCGGCGGCGACACCACGACGCTGGTCGCCTACACCGGCCAGGCCGGCGACTACCAGATCAACTTCAACCCCTTCTCGCCCTCCCGGATCGGCGCGCTCGGCACGATCTACGAGCCGCTGTTCTTCCACAACAAGGCCGAGGTCTCCGACCCGGTGCCGCTGCTGGGCACCGAATCCTCCTGGAGCGAGGACGGCACCGTGCTCTCGGTGACCCTCCGCGAGGGCGTCAAGTGGAGTGACGGCGAGGCGTTCACCGCCGACGACGTGGTCTTCACCTTCGACATGATCAAGAACAACCCCGCCATCAACACCGGCGGCTTCGACGGCACCGTCGCGGCCGTCGACGACACCCACGTCACCCTCACCTTCGCCGAGCCCTCGTTCGTGCGCGGGCCGGACCTCCTGAACACGCCGATCGTCCCCGAGCACCTGTGGAAGGACGTCAACCCGGCCGAGGACGTCATGGAGCAGCCCGTCGGCACCGGCGCGTGGCTCCTCGAGGACTTCAAGCCGCAGGCCTTCACCTACAAGGCCAACCCCGACTACTGGGGCGGCGAGCCCGCCGTGAAGCAGATCCGCTTCCTCGCGCTCTCGGGCAACCAGGCCGGCGCCGACGCGGTCGCCGCGGGCACCATCGACTGGCAGACCGGCCCGATCCCGGACATCCAGAACACGAACAAGAACTTCCCGAACTACGACGCCTACACCCAGGCGCAGAACCAGATGGTCCTCGCCACCTGCTCGAGCGCCGAGATGGGTTGCGAAGGGCCGCAGACCGACCCGGCCGTGCGCCAGGCGCTGTACTACGCGATGGACCGGTCGCAGATCAACAGCCTCGCGTTCATGGACACCGCCAGCGACATGTCGCCGACGTTCGCGCTGACCCCGAGCCAGGACTCGTTCGTCTCGGCCTCGGTCGCGGAGAAGACCGTGCCGATGGAGCCCGACACCGCCGAGGCCGCCGAACTCCTCGAGGCCGCCGGCTGGACCATGGGCGACGACGGCGTCTACGCCAAGGACGGCGAGCGGCTCTCGCTCACCATCGAGGTCGTGACCGGCTGGACGGACTACATCACCGCCGTCGACACCATCACCTCGCAGGCCGCCGCGGCCGGCATCGAGATCAAGTCCGCGCAGTCGTCCTGGAACGAGTGGACGGACAAGAAGGGCAAGGGCAACTTCCAGCTCGCCATCGACTCGCTGTGGCAGGGCCCGATCGCCGACCCGTACTACCTGTACGGCTACTTCTTCGAGTCCACCTCGGGCGCGAAGGTCGGCGAAGCCGCGGGCAACAACTACTCGCGCTACTCCAACCCGGTCGTGGACGAGGCGATGGCGGCGCTGGTGCAGCTGCCGCTCGACGACCCGGCCGCCCGTCAGCCGTACTTCGACGCCATCCAGGCCGAGATCGTGCGCGACATGCCGTACATCCCGATCCTGACCGGCGGCACGACGAGCGTCTGGAACACCGCGAAGTTCACCGGCTGGCCCTCCGACGACGACCTCTACGCCTTCCCGGCGGTCTGGTCGGCGATGGACGCCGCCGAGATCTTCAAGCAGCTCGAGCCGAAGGGGTAGCGGGGCCCGTCGCCCCCGAAGGAGAACCGCATGAGCTACTTCCTGCGCAAAATCGGCTTCTACGCCGTCGCCCTGTGGGCCGCGCTGACGCTGAACTTCGCGATCCCGCGGATGCTCCCGGGCAACCCGGTCGACATCCTGCTGGCCAAGCTCCAGCAGCGCGGCGGCCAGATCACGCCCGAGACCAGGAAGGCGTATGCGCTCCTCCTCGGGGGCGACGACTCCCAGCCGCTGTGGCGGCAGTACCTCGACTACCTGGGCAACCTCTTCCAAGGGGACCTGGGCGTCTCGGTGAGCTACTACCCGGCGCCCGTGAGCGAGGTGATCGGCCAGTCCCTGCCGTGGACGGTGGTCCTCGTGGGGCTGGCGACGGTCATCGCCGCCGTCCTCGGCGTCGCGCTCGGCGCGTTCGTCGGCTGGAAGCCGGGCACCTGGCTCGACTCCCTCATCCCCGCGACGACACTGCTCGCCGCCGTCCCGTACTTCTGGCTGGCGCTGCTGCTCACCTACCTGCTCGCCCGCGTCCTCGGCTGGTTCCCGCTGCAGGGCGGCTACGACGTGGTGCTCACCCCCGGCTGGAACCCCGAGTTCATCGCCTCGGCCATCCAGTACGGGTTCCTGCCCGCGCTCACCATCGTGCTCGCCTCCATCGGCGGCTGGCTCCTGGGCATGCGCAACATGATGGTCTCCACCCTCTCCGAGGACTACATCCTCACCGCCGAGGCGAAGGGGCTCTCCCCGCGGAAGATCCTGCGCTCCTACGCCTCCCGCAACGCGGTGCTGCCCTCGGTGGCGGGCTTCGCGATCTCGCTCGGCTTCGTCGTCTCGGGCTCGGTGATCACCGAGCAGGTCTTCTCCTACCCCGGGATCGGCGGCCGCCTCCTCGGCGCGGTGTCCAACAACGACTACGCGCTCATGCAGGGGCTCTTCCTCTTCATCACCCTCGCCGTCCTCGGCGCCAACCTCGTGGTCGACCTGCTGTACGGCCTGATCGACCCGCGCACCCGCGCCCGGTCCTGACGGGAGACGCCCCATGACGAACCTGAAACCCTCCAGCGAGCCCTCGGTCGCCGACAGCGCCGAACTGCTCGCCGAGACCTCCGCCGAGGCGGGCCGCAAGCCGCGCGCGGGCTGGCGCATGCTCCTGCCCACCATGACCCCCTGGCTCGCGGTCGGACTCGGCCTCATCGCCGCCATCACCCTGTTCGGCCTCATCGGCCCGCTCTTCGTCGGCGACCCGCGGACCATCCGCGACATGGGCCTCACCCCGCCCTCCGCCGACTTCTGGCTCGGCACCACCCAGACCGGCCAGGACGTCCTCGCCCAGCTCGCCTACGCCACCCGCGGCTCGCTCCAGATCGGCGTCATCGTCGGCCTCCTCGCCACCGCGCTCTCGGCGTTCTTCGGCATCTACGGCGCCTACCGCGGCCGCGTCGTCGACGAGGCGTTCTCCTTGTTCACCAACGTGTTCCTGGTGATCCCCGGCCTCCCGCTGGTCATCGTGATCTCCGGGTTCGTCCCGGCCGAGAGCCGCGGACTGTGGACGATCGCCATCGTCCTGGCCGTCACCAGCTGGGCCGGCTCCGCCCGCGTCCTGCGCGCCCAGACCCTCTCGGTGCGCAACCGCGACTACGTGGCCGCCTCCCAGGTCTCCGGCGAACGCCCCTGGCGGGTGATCGTCGTGGAGATCCTGCCGAACCTGCTCCCGGTCATCGCCTCCCAGTTCGTGTTCGCCGTCATCGCCGCGATCCTCGGCGAAGCGGGCCTTTCCTTCATCGGCCTCGGCGCCTCCAACTCCTCGACCCTCGGCACGATGCTCTTCTACGCCCAGAACGGGTTCGCGCTCTCACTCGGCGCCTGGTGGTGGTTCGTCCCGCCCGGACTCATCATCGCCCTCTTCGGCATGGGGCTCTCCCTCGTCAACTTCTCCATCGACGAGATCATCAACCCAAAGCTCAAGAACCTCCGGCTCCACCGCAAGCGGGCCCGCCGCGCGGCCCGCCTCGAACGCGAACTCGCCCAGGCCGCCCCGCAAGTGCCCTCCCAGCAGACCAAGGAGACCGCGCGATGACCGCCGACCAGCGCCAGGCGGTGCTCACCGTCGAAGACCTCACCGTCGTCTACGAGACCGAGGCGCCGGTGACCGCCGTCAAGCACGCCGACCTCGTCCTCCACAAAGGAGAGATCCTCGGTCTCGCCGGCGAGTCCGGCTGCGGCAAGACCACCCTCGCCTACGCCGTCAACCGCCTCCACCGGCCCCCGGCCCGCATCGCCACCGGCCGCATCACCTTCCACGGCGACGACGGCGACACCGACATCCTCGCCCTCGACGACACCCGACTGCGCGCCTTCCGCTGGGAACGCCTCTCCATGGTCTTCCAAGGCGCCATGAACGCCCTCAACCCCGTCACCACCGTCCGCGCGCAACTCAAGGACACCCTCCTCGCGCACCGGCCCCGCATGTCCCGCAAGGAGATCCGCGAACGCTCCGAAGACGTCCTCACCCGCGTCGGCGTCGACCCCCGCCGTCTCGGCTCCTACCCCCACGAGCTCTCCGGCGGCATGCGCCAGCGCGTCATGATCGCCATGGCCATGCTCCTCGAACCCCAGATCATGATCATGGACGAGCCCACCACCGCCCTCGACGTCGTCGTCCAGCGCGACATCCTCCGCGAGATCGTGCGCCTGAGGGACGAACTCGACTTCGCCGTCATCTTCATCACCCACGACCTGCCGCTGCTCCTGGAGATCAGCGACCGCATCGCCGTCATGCTCGACGGCGAGATCGTCGAACTCGAGACCGCCGACCGCCTCTACCGCGACGCGCAGCACCCCTACACCCGCAAACTCCTCGGCTCCTTCCCGAGCCTCTCGGGAGCGCGCGGCGCGTTCATCCGCACCGGCGTCGACGAGACCGCCGAGACCGCCCCCGCACTGGAAGAGGAGCGAGCATGACCAGCGTCAAGGTCACCGACCTCGTCAAGGACTACACGCTCCGATCAGGACTCAAACACACCCGCCTGCGCGCCGTCGACCACGTGAGCCTCGAACTCGCCCCCGGCCGCACCGTCGCGCTCGTCGGCGAGTCCGGCTCCGGCAAGTCCACCATCGCGAAGATCCTCACCCGAATGGAACGGCCCACCTCCGGCACCGTCGACGTCCGCCTCGACGACGGCACCCCCGTCGCCGGCGCCCACTACCGCCGCGAAGTCCAGATGGTCTTCCAAGACCCCTTCGCCTCCCTCAACCCCTTCCACTCCATCGAGCACCACATCGCTCGGCCCCTGAAGATCCACGGCCGCACCAGAACCCGGGACGAGACCCACGCGCGCGTCCTCGACATGCTCGAACGCGTCAACCTCGGCCCCGCCGAGCACATCGCGTCCCGGCGGCCCCACGAGCTCTCCGGCGGCCAGCGCCAGCGCGTCGCCATCGCGAGGGCGCTCGCCCCCGGCGCGCAGGTGCTCATCGCCGACGAACCGGTGTCCATGCTGGACGTCTCGATCCGCCTGGGCGTGCTCAACCTCCTCGGCCGCCTCCAGCGCGAAGACCGGCTCGCCGTCCTCTACATCACCCACGACCTCGCCACCGCCCGCCACTTCTCCGACGAGATCGTGGTCCTCTACCGTGGCCGCGTCGTCGAACGCGGGCCGTCAGACGCCGTGATCCTCGACCCGCACCACGCCTATACGAAACTCCTCGCGCTGGCCGCGCCCGACCCGGAGCGGCCGGGCCGGGTGACTTCGGAGGCGCCGGTCGACCGCGAGCCGATCGACAACGGCACCTGCTACGACCACTTCGCGGGCGAGTGGCGCGAGGCCGGGGTACCCGCCGCCGAGGCGGAGGCCGCCGTGCCCGCCGACTGAACCCTGAACTCGCCCTTCCCGATCCGCCATCCCTCACGCACGCCTGTCCATCAGACCAATGAGGAGCCAACCGTGACCCACCCGCCGACCTTCCGCGCCCTGCACGAGGGATGGACGCTGACCGCCGCCGATCTCGCCGCCGACGCCCCCGCTGAACTGGCGAATACGCTCGGCGCCGGCATCCCGGCCGCCGTCCCCGGCGAGGCCCACCTGGACCTGCATCGCGCGGGGCTCATCGCCGACCCGTTCGACGGCGGCAACGAGGCCGCGCAGCAGTGGATCGGCGACACGGCCTGGCGGTTCACGACCGTGTTCGACTGGAGTGACGACGGCTCGGCGCGCCATGACCTGGTGGCGGCGGGCCTCGACACGGTCGCGGTCCTGGAGCTCAACGGGATCGAGATCGCCCGCACCGAGAACATGCACCGGAGCTACCGCTGGGACGTGCGCGATGCCTTGCGGGAAGGCGAGAACACGCTCACGGTGACGTTCGCGGCCCCGGTGTCCGAGGCGGTGGCCCGCGCCGAGCGCTACGGCGCGCTGCCGCGCACCAACCACCATGACTACAACCAGCTGCGGAAGATGGCCTGCTCCTTCGGCTGGGACTGGGGCGTCGACGTGGCGGGCGCGGGCATCTGGAAGCCCATCGGCCTGGAATCCTGGTCGGGGGTGCGCGTCGCGTCGGTGCGGCCGCTCGTGGACGTGCACGGCACGGACGGCGTCCTCACGGCGCACGTGGACATCGAGCGCGACACCGCCGAGCCGGTGGAGGTCCGCGTCGAGGTCACCGGACCCGCAGGCGGGACCTGGACCGCGACGGCCGTGGTCGAACCCGGGAGCGACTCGGCCGCGATCGGCGTCACGGTTCCGGATGCCGAACTGTGGTGGCCGGTCGGCCACGGCGCCCAGCCGCTCTACGGCGTCAAGGTGACCGCCGGAGACTCTACTTGGGATGGCAGGGTCGGCTTCCGCACCGTCGAACTCGACACCGAACCCGACGAGGCCGGGGCGCCGTTCCTCCTGAAGGTCAACGGGGAGCTCGTCCTCGTGCGCGGCGCGAACTGGATCCCCGACCACGCCTTCCTCACCGAGATCGACCGCGACCGGTACGCGCGTCGCGTCGCGGACGCCCTCGAGGCGAACGTCAACCTGCTGCGCGTGTGGGGTGGCGGGATCTATGAGTCCGATGACTTGTACGACCTCGCCGATGAGCACGGCCTGCTCATGTGGCAGGACTTCCTGTTCGCTTGCGCCGCTTACCGCGAGGCCGACCCGCTGCGCTCGGAGATCGAGGCCGAGGCCCGCGAGAACGTGGCCCGGCTCAGTCCGCATCCGTCGCTCGTGATCTGGAACGGCAACAACGAGAACACCTGGGGCTCGGTCGACTGGAGTTGGGCGCACCGCCTCGACGGGCGCGGCTGGGGCGACCGGTACTACACGGAGATCCTGCCGGCGATCCTCGCCGAGCTCGACCCGACCCGCCCGTACTCGCCCGCGAGTCCGTACTCCTTCGGCGACTACCGCCACCCCAACGACGAGCGGTACGGGACCATGCACGTGTGGGACGTGTGGAACCGCGTCGACTACACGGTGTACGCCGACTACCTGGCGCGCTTCGTGTCCGAGTTCGGCTTCCAGGCCCCGCCCGCGTGGTCGACGCTGGTCTCGGTGGTGCACGACGAGCCGCTCGACCCGTTCGGCGAGCAGATGCTGGTGCACCAGAAGGCCAACCGCGGCAACGAGAAGCTGCAGCGCGGCTGGCAGGGCCACCTGCCCGACCCGTCGTCCATCGAGGACTGGCACTGGACCACGCAGCTGAACCAGGCCCAGGCGATCCGCTTCGGCGTCGAGCACTACCGGTCGCTCACGCCGCACAACACCGGCACGATCCTGTGGCAGCTCAACGACAACTGGCCCGTGGTCTCCTGGGCCGCGGTCGACTTCGAGGGCCATCGCAAGCCGCTGTGGCACGCCCTGCGGGACGTGTACGCGCCGCGCCTGGCCACGCTCCAGCCGCGCCCGTCGGAGGCGAGCCGCGCGGAGGCCTGGGAAGGGCTCATGCCCGAGTTCGACCAGCTCGCGCTGGTCCTCGTCAACGACACCGGGGAGGCGTACTCCGGTGCGTTCACCGTGACCCGCGAGTCCTTCGACGGCACGGTGCTCACGAAGGCCGTGGTCGAGGCGAGTGTCGCCGCGCGGGACGGCGCGACGATCGCCCTCCCGGCCGAGGTCGCGGCGTTCGGCGACCCGAAGGCGGAGTTCATCCGGGCCGAGGGCGACGGGTTCGCGCCCGCGTTCCGCTACGGGGCCGAGGTGGTCGACCAGGCGCTCGACCCGAGCCCGTTCACCGTGGCGGCCGAAGCGGCCGAAGGCGGCTGCGTCCTGCACGTGACCGCGACGTCGCTGGTGCGCGACCTGTTCTGCCACGCGGACAAGGTCGACCCGGCCGCCCGCGCCGAACAGGGCATGATCACGCTCCGCGCGGGCGAGTCGGCCCGGATCGCGGTCGCCTCACCCGGCGGCGAGCCGGAGGCGTTCGCGGCGGCCCTCCGCTGCGCCAACGACCTGCTGGGAGAGTGACGCCGGCGTCGTGAGGGCCTGATCCAGATCGGCGATCAGGTCCTCCGGCGCCTCGAGGCCGATCGAGAGCCGCACCAGGCTCGCCGCGGGCTTGGCCTCGGCCGCGACGGGCCGGTGCGTGAGCGCGGCCGGGTGCTGGATCAGCGAGTCCACGCCGCCCAGCGACACGGCGTGCGTGAACAGCCGCACCGCCGAAGTCATCTGCGCGGCCTGCCCGTACCCGCCGCGCAGGTCGACCGCGACCATCGCGCCGGTGCCGCGCATCTGCCGCCCGAGCAGCCCCTTCGGGTCGCCGTCGGACCCGGGGTAGTGGACACGGGCCACGCTCGGGTGGCGCTCGAGCCAGGCCGCGACCTGCTGCGCCCCCGCCTGCTGCGCCCGCACCCGCACCGGCAGCGTCGTCAGTCCCCTGTGGAGCAGATAGGCGCCGAGCGGGTGCAGCAGCCCGCCCGTCACCGCCCGCACCCGCCGCAGCGCTGCCGCCGTCTCCTCACTGCACGCGATCACCCCGGCGACCACATCGCCGTGCCCGCCCAGGTACTTCGTGGCGCTGTGCAGCACCATCGCGGCACCGAAGTCGATCGGGTTCTGCAGCACCGGCGTCGCGAACGTGTTGTCCACGAGCACCGGAACGCCTCGCGCCGCTTCCACTACCGCGCGAATGTCGACCAGCTCCAGCGTCGGGTTCGCCGGGGTCTCCAGCACGACCATCGCCGTGTCCGGCCGGATCGCGGCCGCCACCTCGTCGGCCGCGCAGAACTCGGTCTCGGTCCCCAACAGGCCCGAGGACAGGAGGTGGTCGGTCCCGCCGTACAGCGGCCGCACCGCCACGATGTGCCGCCCCGTCCCGGCCGCCAGGATCGCGGCGGTCATCGCGGCCATCCCCGACGAGAACGCCACCGCCGCCTCCGCGTGCTCCAGCCGCGCCAGCGCCGACTCGAACCGCGCCACGGTCGGGTTCCAGAGGCGCGCGTACACCGCGCCGCCTTCGGCGGTCGGCATGCCGCCGTCGGCCATCGACTCGTACGAGAGCCCGCCGACCTCGATGCCGGGGAGGGGGTTGGTCGAGGACAGGTCGAGGGGGAGCGCGTGGACGCCCAGCTCGGCCAGGTCTTCCCGGCCCGCGTGAACGGCGACGGTGTCGAACTGCAGGTGAGGCGAGATCATGCCCAGAATCTAGGTGGAACCACAACAACCTGCAATACTGTCCGTGGAAACCCGCATCAATCGCGGGAATCCGTGAACTATCCGCGATGGGAGCGAGTATGGCGGGCGAGTGGCCGAAGAAAACGCAACCCCCGTCGGGGCTCGACGGCACCGACCTGGCGATCCTCGCCGCGCTCGTCGAGGACGGGCGCATGACGAACGCCGCGCTCGCCGCGCGCGCGGGCGTCGCCGAGTCCACGTGCGCCTACCGGCTCCGCGCTCTGCGCGAATCGGGCGTCCTCACCGGGATCGCCGCGCACCTCGACCCGGCCGCGCTCGGCCGCCCGCTGCACGCGATCATCAAGGTGCGCTTGGGAAGCCACAGCCGCGAGCATGTGCACCACCTCTACGACCGGCTCGTGGAGCTGCCCGGGGTGATGACCGTGTTCCATGTGGGCGGCGACGACGACTTCCTCCTCCATGTGGCGGTGGCCGGACCGGAGGCGCTGCGCGACCTCATCCTGGAGCACGTCACCGCCCACGCGGTGGTGCGGCAGACCGAGACCCAGCTGGTCTTCGAGGTGCGCGACGGGCGCGGCGTGCTGCCCGGCTGAGCCCGGATGCGATGCTGAACGTTCAGCCATCAACGAGGAGGCGGCATGGGCAAGGTGGTCTGCGGGATCTCGATCTCGCTCGACGGCTATTCGGCGGGGCTCGACCAGACCGAGGAGCGCCCGTTCGGCGACGACGGGAGCGGCGGCACCGGCGAGCGCATGCACGCCTGGATGTTCGAGACCCCCGAGGAGAACCCCGAGGAGATCGCCCAGATGACCGCCGCCAAGGCGTTCATCATGGGCCGCAACATGTTCGGCCCGGTCCGCGGCGAATGGGACCGGGAGTGGAACGGCTGGTGGGGCCCCAACCCGCCCTACCATGCACCGGTCTTCGTGCTCACCCACCACGCGCGCGAGCCCCAGCCGATGGAGGGCGGCACGACCTACACGTTCGTCACCGACGGCATCGAATCGGCGCTCGCTCAGGCGCGCGAGGCCGCCGGGGACGGCGAGATCGCGGTCATGGGCGGCGCGACCACGGTGAACCAGTTCCTCGCCGCCGGGCTCATCGACGAGCTGCGGCTCCACATCACACCGTTCACCATGGGCGCCGGCACGCGCCTCTTCGAGGGCGTGGGGCAGCTGAACCTGGAGCAGGTGAGCGTCCGCGCCGCGACCGGCGTGACGCACGTGGTCTACCGCGTCCTGCGCTGAGGGCGGATCAGAGGGCGGGGAGCACCCGGGTGGTGACCAGGCCGATGTCGCGCATGAACCGCTCGAGCGCGATCGCGGCGATGCCCTCCATGCCGCACGTGGGGGAGACCTCGATCTCGAGGTCGGCCGCCGCGTCGCCGGGGGAGTCCTCGCGGACGCGGCGGCGCACGATCGGAGCGACCCGCTCGCGCCACGCCGGCCATGCGGCCCAACCGGTCAGGGCGATGACCTCGGGGTTGAGGATGGCCACGAGGTCGGCGAGCGCGGCGCCGAGGTAGTGGGCGCTGCGCTCGATCGCGGCGGTCGCGGCCGGGTCCCCGGCCTTGACGGCGTCGGCGAGGGCCTCGACGAGGTCGAACCCCTCGGGTCCGTCGGCGAGCGAGCGGTCGGCGGCGAGCGGGTGGTCCGGGGCGATCTCGGCTAGGGTCCGCCTGATCCCGGGAACGCCGACATAGGCCTCGACGCAGCCCTTGCGGCCGCACTGGCATTGGCGCCCTTCGAAGACGAGGAGGCTGTGGCCCCATTCGCCCGCCGCGTTCGTGGCCCCGCGGACGACCGCGCCGTCCTGGATGATGCCCGCGCCGACCCCGTACCCGAGGCTGACGGCGACCGCGTTCGCGACGCGCCGCCCGGCGCCGAGCCACAGCTCCGCGGTGGCGATGGCCTTGAGCGGGTTGTCGACCACGACCGGCAGGCCGAGCCGGTCGCGCAGGCGGTCGAGGTGGAGCCAGATCGCGTCGGGCGCGGTCGCGGCCTTCACCGGCCGCTGCATGCCGCCGGGCAGGAGGATGCCGACGCCGATGACGTCCTCGCGCTTCGCTCGGGCGCGTTCGAGGACGGTGTCGAACGCCCCGTCGATCCAGGCGATGACGTCGTCGGCGTCCGCCACGGAGGCCGCCGAGGTGACTTCGACGGTGGCGAGTTCGCCGAGCGCCGCGTCGAACACGGTCGCCTCCAGGTACCGGTCCTCGAGGTAGAAGCCGACGACCCGGCCGCGGTCGGGGTCGAGCCGCAGCCCGGTGGTCGGGCGCCCGACGGTCACGGGCAGCGGGCCCGTCTCGGCGAGGATGCCGTACTTGAGCAGGTCCTGGACGATCGTGGAGACGGTGCCGAGGCTCAGGCCGGTGGCCTCGGCCAGGTCGCCGCGGGTGGATTCGCCCGCCGCGAGCAGCGCCCGCATGACCACGAGCCGCGATTCGCTGCGGATGTCGCGTGAAGTGAGCCGTGCGACGGCCATGAACCCTCCCGAAAGTTCGGCCTTGAACCCTAACAAAGGGTCCCGGCGCGCCGCCTCCGAGAAAACCGATGATTCCCGTCCCCGGGTCTCGTCTGATCCCTAGCGGGCGAACGGCTCGCGGCACACGGAACGGAGCCATCGTGAACCCCGAACCCGAACGCGCGGCCCTGGTCAGGCGCCAGGAGATGCAGCGCGCGCACGTCCTCGGCATCCTCGGGGGCCTCGACGAGCAGGCGCTGCGCGAACCGGCCGTGCCCTCCGGCTGGAGCTGCCTCGACCTCGTCCACCATCTCGCGATCGACGTGGAGCGGTTCTGGCTCCGCGCCGTCATGGGCGGCGAGCGGGACGCCATCGACTCGTTCGCCGTCGACGGCGGCGCGTGGACCGCCCCGCCGGAACTCTCGCCCGCCGAGGTCTTCGACCTGTACCGGCGGGAGGCGGCGCTCGGCGACGCGGCGGTGGCCGCGCGGCCCCTCGACGCCGGCCCGGCCTGGTGGCCCGACCGCTACGGCCCCTGGCGGATCGGGGCGTTCCGCGAGGTCATGCTGCACGTCATCACCGACACCGCCGGCCACGCGGGCCAGCTCGACATCGTCCGTGAACTGCGCGACGGCCGTCAGTGGCTCGTCGTCGACTGACCCGTCCCGATGTCGCTGGGCCAAGGAGACGCACAGGATCGCCGCGGTGGCGACCGTCGGCTGGATCCGCATCATCCGGACGCGGCTCGCGAAGACCCGCGGAGCCCCGGAGGACTGACGAGACGACGACCGCGGCCGCACCCGATGGTGCGGCCGCGGCCTGTCATTCGGTGTCAGGACCAGTCGTCGAGGACGTCGTCGATGGCGCTGTTGAAGTCGGCGACCTCGGCGTAGACGCCCGGGCTGCCCGCTACGCCGCAGCCGTCGCCCCAGCTGACGATGCCGACGAGGATCAGCTCGCCGTCCTCCTCGGCCATGATCGGCCCGCCGGAGTCGCCGTCGCACGCATCGATCCCACCGTTCTCGAGGTCGCCCGCGCAGAGCATGGTCTGCGCGTCGAACGCGTCGCCGTAGGCCGCCTCGCAGTCGTCATCGCTGACGAACGGGACCTCGACGCGTTGCGCGACCGCGGGATAGGTGTCGTCGCCGAGGTTGCCCCAGCCCGCGGTCTCGAGGACGTCGAACTCCTCGGGCTCGGTGCCCACGTCGATCGGCTCGGCGTCGATGGGCTCGTCGAGGAGGATGAGACCCCAGTCGTTGGCGAGGTCGACCGGCTCGTTGTAGTCGTGGGCGATGTGGAAGTCGGCCACGGCCGTCTCGACGAGGTCATCGGATTCGAGGTCCACCGAACCGGAGAAGACCACCATCTCGTCGGGAGAGTCGAAGATCTCGAGGCAGTGCGCGGCGGTGAGGATGACGGTCTCGGTGAGGACCGAGCCGCCGCAGCGCTGGCGTTCGAACGGGGTGCCGTCGCCCGCGTAGCCGAGGCCCACGAGCCAGGGGTACTGGCCCTCGGCGGCGGGCTCGCCGCCGACGATCTTGGTTTCGAAGTCGCCTCCGGCCGCCGGCTCCTCCGCGTTCGCGGCGAGGCCGGTCCAGGTGAGGGCCACGGCGCCGAGGCCGGCGGCGACGCCGGCGCCGAGGCGGAGGAGGTGCTTCCGCTTCCTGTCCACTGTGAATCCTTTCGGGGTGAAGGTGAGGGTTGGGCCCGATCGGCCCACCCGTGCCCGAAAATATCCGCATCGTTCCGGGACCCCTCCCGAAGCGCTTGTGGTGCTTCACAGATGCCGCGCGTCGCCGAGCCGCAGCACCAGCCGCCCGCGGTAGAGGTCGTCCTCGTGGAGGACGGTGATGCTGCCTGACGGCGCTTTGAAGAGCGCGTACCCGAGCGCTTCGAGCGGCATCTTGATCCAGGCGGCGACCGCGAATGAGAACGCGTGGCCGTGGGTCACGATGATCTGGTGCTCGCACGGGCGGCTCACGATGTCGTCGACGGCCGCATAGATCCGTTGCGCGAGTTCGGCCCTCGATTCGGCGCCGGGAATGACGAGGTGAGCCATCCGGTCGCCGTTCACCGGCGGCGGCGTGAGCAGCTCGTCCCAGCGCGCCTGCGGGTGGCCTTCGGCCTCGCCCCAGGAGCTTTCGCGCAGGCGTGCGTCGAGGACCGGTTCGAGGTCGAACCGCTTGCCGATCGCGTCGGCGGTCTGGCTGGTGCGCTTGAGGTCCGAGGAGTAGAGCTCCACTGTGGCGTCGTCGGGGATCGCGGTGCGCAGCGCCTCGCTGATGCGTCCGGCCGCTTCGACTCCGGCCGGGGTGAGGTCCGAGTCGTGCCAGCCGCCGACGATGCCGTCGACGTGGTGCGTCGCCTGCGGATGGGTGACGACGTAGAGGGTGCGCATGAGGGACCTGCCTTTTCGATAGGGGACCGGGCGACTCTAGACCGCCGCTGCGGCGCGGGTTCGCATAGGATTGGCGCCGACGCAGAGGAGGGCGGGCATGTCGACATCGCGGGGCGCGCGCCAGCCGACGATCAAAGAGGTCGCCACGCTCGCGGGGGTCAGCCCGATGACCGTGTCGCGCACGCTCGCGGGCGGGGTCAACGTGCGGCCTGACCTCCAGCGGCGCGTGATGGCGGCCGTGGCCGAACTCGGGTACTACCGCAACGAGAACGCGCGGAGCCTGCGGCCCGGCCAGCCCAGCGGCCTCATCGGCGTCGCCATCACCAACCTCGCCAACCCGTACTACGGGAACTTCGCCCTCGGCGTCGAGGAGGTCGCCGCCGAGCACGGGCGGCGGATCATCCTCGGCAATACCGGTGAGGACCCCGGGCGCGAGCGCCAGCTCGTGAGCGACTTCATCGGCCGCCAAGTGGACGGGCTCATCCTGGTGCCGACCAGCGGCGACGCCGCGCATCTGCAGCAGGAGCGGCTGGGCGACGTGCCGCTCGTGCTCGCCTCCCGCCGCGTGCCCGGGCTCGACGTGGACACTGTGCTCCTCGACGACGTGGGCGGCGCCTACCGGGGCACGGTCTCGCTCCTGGACGCCGGGCACACCCGCATCGGCTTTCTCGGCAACCGCAGCTCCGTGTTCACCGGCGAGCGCCGGTTCCGCGGCTACGAGCAGGCGATGACCGAGCGCGGGGCGCCGATCGACCCGTCGATCATCGCCCGGGACCAGCAGGACGTGGACGCGGCGAGCCGCGCGGCGCGGGCGATGCTCGACCACCCCGAGCCGCCGACGGCGATCTTCAGCGCCAACAACCGCAACACGATCGGCGCGCTGCGCGAGATCGGGCGGCGCATCCGCGACGGCCTCCCCGGGCCGCGCCCGGCCGTCGTGAGCTTCGACGACTTCGAGCTCTCCGAGCTCATGCCGGTGCCCGTCACCGTGATCGACCACGACGCGCGCCTGCTCGGCCGCGAGGCCGCGACCCTGCTGTTCGCGCGGCTCGAGGGCACCGCCGAAGCCGGGGCGACAACGGTCGAACTGCCCGTCACCATCGCCCATCCCTGAGGTCGCAGCACCGCTGAGCTGCATGCTTGCCAAACGGCGGCAATGATTGGTAACGTTACCAACCGAAAGTCGCGAGACGGGAAGGAGGCGGGCGATGGAGCTCTGCATCGACTTCGGCGGCTCCGAGATCAAACTCGGCGTCCTCGACCAGGGCGAACCCCTGCGCACCGCCACCGTCCCCGTGGGACCCGGCGACCTCGAAGCGGCCGCCGCGGCCGCGAGCGGACTCGCCGCCGGCCTCGCCCCCGCCGCCGTCGGCATCGCCGTCCCCGGCATCGTCGACCGCGGCGCCGGCCGCATGGTCAAAGCCCACGACAAGCACCCGCGGCTCGACGGCCTCGACCTCGTCGCCTGGGCCCGCGCCTCCTTCGGACTCCCCGCCGTGATCGAGAACGACGCCCGCGCCGCACTCGTCGGCGAGACCGCGAACGGCTCCGCCGCCGGAGCGCGCGATGCCGTCCTCATGGTCCTCGGCACCGGCATCGGCACCGCCGCGATCATCGACGGCACCCTCCTCAGAGGCGCCCACGACCACGCGGGCGTCCTCGGCGGCCATCTCACCGTCGATTTCGCCGGAGCCCAGTGCAATTGCGGCAACATCGGCTGCGCCGAATCGATCGCCGGGGCCTGGGCGCTGCGCCGCGACCTCGCAGTGCGCGGCGACGCCGTCACCGACGTCAAGGCGCTCTTCGAAGCGGACGACGACGCCGCGCTCGCCCTGCGCGAGCGTGCCGTCCGCGCCTGGGGCGCCACCGCCGTGTCCCTCTGCCACGCCTACGACCCCTCGGTCGTGATCCTCTCCGGCGGCATCATGCGCGCCGGAGCCGCCGTCGCCGAGCCGATCGAAGCCTATGTCCGCCAGCACCTCTGGACCAGCTCGCACCGGCCCGCCTTCGTCGTCCCCGAACGCCC
The DNA here is from genome assembly GCF_017592475.1 of Glycomyces niveus. Lineage (GTDB taxonomy): Bacteria > Actinomycetota > Actinomycetes > Mycobacteriales > Micromonosporaceae > Glycomyces > Glycomyces niveus. Next base: position 82,042 of record NZ_JAGFNP010000002.1, read on the forward strand.
CGACCTCTCGGTGCTGCGCGGCCTCGCCGTCCTCGCCGCCGCACCCCGAACCTGAAGGAGCATGAGTGTCCACCGCCCCCATCGGACAGTACGAGAAGCAGCCGACCGTCCCGCTGCCCGCCGGCGCCCGCGTCCTCACCGGCGCGGCCGCCTGGACCGCCGCCGCCGACACGGCCGCCGCCAAAGCCGCCGACCGCGCCCCGCTCCTCGTCGTCGACGCCTACCCGGGGGCCGACCTCCCGCTCCTCACCGAGGCGATCGCCGACGCCCTGCCGCGCTGGCGGATCGTCGACGTCGAAGCGGACGCCGCCATCCCGCTCGCGCAGATCAACGCGCGCTTCGCCGACAACCTCACCGACGACCGCGTCTTCGGCGTCCTCTCCCATGCCACTGTGGACGCCTTCTACGACCCCGAGCGCCTCGACAAGCTCGCCGTCGAAGTCGACGGCGCCGCCGAGCCCACCGTGCTCATCGGCTGGGGCGCCGACCTCGTCGCCCGCCGCCTCGCCGCTCCCTACGCGCTCGTCCTCGCCGACATGGCCCGCTGGGAACTCCAGCTGCGTCAAAGGGCCGGGGCCCCCAACTGGCGGGCCGAGAACCCCGACGAGGACCGGCTGCGCAAGTACAAGCGCGGGTTCTTCGTCGAGTGGCGCGTCGCCGACCGGCACAAGACCACCCTGTTCGACCGGCTCGACTTCGTCCTGGACGCCAACGCGATCGGGGCGGCCGAACCCGACGGCCGGGCCGCCGGCATGATCACCGGCGAGGCCTTCCGGACCGGGCTCGCGAACGCCGCGCACGCGCCGCTGCGGGTCGTCCCGTTCTTCGACCCCGGCGTGTGGGGCGGCCAGTGGATGAAGCGCAAGCTCGACCTCGACCCGTCGAAGCCCAACTACGCGTGGTGCTTCGACTGCGTGCCCGAGGAGAACTCGCTCCTGCTCGAGGACGCCGGCGGCGCCATCGTCGAGATCCCCTCGCTCGACCTCGTGCTCTCCCAACCCGAAGCGCTCCTCGGCGAGCGCACCTACGCCCGGTTCGGCGCCGAGTTCCCGATCCGGTTCGACTTCCTCGACACCATGGAGGGCGGCCACCTCTCCCTCCAGGTGCACCCGCTCACCGACTACATCCAGCGGACCTTCGGGATGCACTACACGCAGGACGAGTCGTACTACCTGCTCGACGCCGGGGACGACGCGGTCGTCTACCTGGGCACCAAGGACGGCGTCGACCAAGAGGCCATGCTCGCCGACCTGCGCACCGCGGCCGCGGGAGACCGCCCCTTCCCGGCCGAGGACTACGTGAACGCGTTCCCCGCCAAGAAGCACGACCACTTCCTCATCCCCGCGGGGACCATCCACAGCTCGGGCGCGAACTCGATGGTCCTCGAGATCTCCGCGACCCCGTTCATCTTCACCTTCAAGCTCTGGGACTGGGGCCGCCTCGGCCTCGACGGCGTGCCCCGGCCCGTCCACATCGACCACGGCGAACGCAACCTCGTCTGGAAGCGCGACACGGCCTGGACCGAGGCCAACCTCGTCAACCGCGTCGAAGTCGTCTCCCGCGACGGCGATGTGGTGGAAGAGCGCACCGGCCTCCACGAGCTCGAGTTCATCGAGGTGCGCCGCCACTGGTTCTCCGAGCAGGCCGCCCACGACACCCAGGGCACCGTCAACGTCCTCAACCTCGTCGAAGGCGACGAAGTCGAGATCATCAGCCCCACCGGCGCTTTCGCGCCCTACACCGTGCACTACGCCGAGACGTTCATCGTCCCGGCCGCCGTCGGCCCCTACGTCGTCCGCCGCACGGCCCGCTCCCGCAGCGAACGCTTCGGGACCGTCAAAGCCTCCGTCCGCGGCACACAAGAGGCCTGAACCGCCCGCCGACCCCGCCCCTGGAACAAAGGAGTTCGCCATGAGATCCCGGAAGACCCCCATCGCCCTCGCCGCCGCCGCGGCGGCCGCCTCCCTGCTGCTCGCCTCGTGCGGCGGCGGCGGTGAAGACGACGGCGCCACCACCGGCACGCTCGACTTCTACACCAACAAGGCCGCCTGGGAGCCCGACTTCGACGAGCTGAACGCCCAGAGCGAGTCCGATGTCGACATCAGCCTCAACACCACCGGCTACTCCGACGCGGCCCAGTACGACGCGTTCATCAAGCAGTCCTTCCGCACCGACAAGAGCCCCGGCCTGTTCACCTGGCAGACCGGCCCCTCGCTCGCCGAGCTCGTCGAGGAAGGCCTCGTCGCCGAGACCACCGACATCTGGACCGAGGCCGTCGACCAGGGCTGGATCGGCGAAGACCTCAAGGCCGCCTACACCTTCGACGGCAAGCAATACTGCGTCCCGATGAACATCGCCTACTGGGTCATGTACTACAACAAGACCATCTTCGACGAGCAGGGCATCGCCGAGCCCACCACCTGGGCCGAGCTCGACGCCGCCGCCGCGAAGCTCGCGGGCGCGGGCATCACCCCGTACTACCAGACCAGCACCCTCTTCACCTTCCCGTGGTTCCAGCAGCTCGTCGCCGGCACCGACCCCGAGCTCTACAACGGACTCGCCACCGGCGAAGTGAAGTACACCGATCCGCGCATCGTCGAGATCATGGAGACCTGGCGCGACCAGCAGGACGCCGGCTGGTTCAGCGACGCCGGCAGCACCGTCGACCCCGCGGTCGGCCTCAAGCAGGGCGACTTCGCGATGATCAACTTCGGGTCGTTCTTCAACGGCTCCCTCGACGGCGCCGGCATGGTCTCAGGCCAGGACTACGACATGTTCGTCATCCCCGCCGTGAACCCCGACCTCGAGAGGACCCCCGTCGCGGTCGAGTCCGGGCCGCTCTGCGTCGCCGAGAACTCCAGCCAGAAGACCCTCGGCCTCGAGTACGCCAAGTGGTGGATGTCGCCCGACGCGCAGACCGCGTGGAGCGCCGCCCGCGGCGACGTCGCCTTCAACCCGCAGGCCCACGTCAACGACCCGATGCTCGAAGAGCTCGGCACCACCGTCGCCGGGGACGGCTACGAGGCCTACGACCGCTACTACGAGGCCACGCCCACGCCGATCCTCACCGTCGCCCTCGAGCAGTTCGGCGCGTTCATCGCCGACCCCGGCGACCCGCTCCCGTTCCTCGAGGCCATCCAGGCCGAGGCCGACGACTACTGGGCAGACCAGGGGTAGCGCCGCATGACGTCCGACCAGACCGCCCCGCGGCGCCCTGGGAACCGCCGCCCGAGGGACCCGTTCCAACGGTCCGCGACCGGGTTCGTCGCACCCGGCGTGATCCTCGTGGCCGTGCTGCTCTACCTGCCGCTGCTGTGGACCGCGTTCCTCAGCCTCACCGAGTACAACGGCCTCGGCGACCCCGAATGGGTCGGCTTCGCGAACTACGTCGAGATGCTCGACGACCCCGACTTCCTCGGCTCCGTGCTCAACACCCTGCTGTGGGTCGCGGGCACCCTCCTCGTACCCGTGGGGATCGGACTCGGCGTCGCCCTGCTCACCTGGAACCTCAAGGGCGGCACCTGGCTGCGCCTGCCGTTCCTCATCCCGTACGCCCTCTCCGGCATCGGGGTCGGCGTGATCTGGTCGTTCATCCTCTCCGGCGACGGCGCCCTCGACCAGGCGCTCGCCGCCTTCGGCGCCGGCGACACGCCGCGCTGGCTCGTCGACGCCCCGCTCAACACGGTCGTGATGATCCTCGCGACCGCGTGGCAGGGCGTCGGCGTGAACGCCCTGCTGTTCACGATCGGCCTCCAGTCGATCCCCAAGGAGCCCTTGGAGGCCGCCCGCGTCGACGGCGCGAACGGGCTCCGTCTCTTCAGGAGCATCCTGTGGCCCATGCTGCGCCCGCTCACCGCGGTCGTCGTCGGCCTCTCGATCGTCGCGAGCCTGAAGACCTTCGACATCGTGCAGGGCATGACGAAGGGCGGTCCCGGCCGGGCCTCCGAGACCCTCGCCCTCACGATGTACAAGGAGACGTTCGTGAACAGCGAGTACGGCCTGGGCTCGGCCATCGCCGTCTTCCTCACCGCGGTCACGCTCGCGGCCTCGGTCCTCTACCTGCGCCAGCAGCTCTCCAGCAAGCACGGGGTCTGAAATGTCTCGCATCATTCGCACGACGGTCCTGGCCGTCCTCGGCGTGCTCTGGCTCCTGCCGGTGTACCTGCTGCTCGTCAACGCCGCGAAGGCGCCGGAGACGTTCACCTCCAAGGAGTCCTGGCTCCCGACCGACTTCTCGCTGTTCGCGAACATCGCCGAGGCGGTGCGCCTCTCCGGGCTCGCCGAGAGCGCCGCGAGCACCCTGCTCTACGCGGTCGTCTCGCCCGCGATCGCCGTGGTCGTAGGGGCGGCGGCCGGGTTCGCGATCGTCGCGCTCCGGCTGCGGCACGGCTTCGCCTGGTTCGTCGCGATCTTCGGCGGGACCGTTTTCCCGCTCCAGATGATCCTGCTGCCGCTGTTCGACGCCTACTCGCGCGTGGGCCTGTTCGACTCCCGGCTCGGCATGGTCGTCGTCTACACCGCCATCTCGATCCCGTTCTCGGCGTTCGTGATGCGCAACTTCTTCACTGGGATCGCGCACAGCGTCTTCGAGGCGGCCGTGCTCGACGGCGCGACCGCCTGGCGCATCTTCGCCCGCGTCTACCTGCCGATGGCCTCGAGCGCGCTCGTCGCGGTCTTCATCCTGCAGGCCACGTTCATCTGGAACGACTTCCTGCTCGGCCTGGTCCTCAGCCAGTCCGACACGGTGCGGCCCATCGTGACCAGCCTCGCCGGGATGCAGAGCACCTACGGCGGCGCGCAGATGTCCACCGTCCTCGCCGGCGGCCTGCTCGTCTCACTGCCCACAGTGGTCCTGTTCCTGTTCACGCAGAAGTTCTTCGCCCGCGGCCTCGCCCTCGGGCAGTACTAGGAGTCTCCATGCGTCGCATACCTACCGTGGACGACCTGGCGGCCGACCCCGCCACGCACCACTACGACGACATGGTCGCGCCGAGCGGCCTCACCAACTTCCTCGGCACCGCCCGCGTCGACCACGACCTCACCGCCGTCAGCGCCGTCACCTTCCCGCCGGTCTCGCAGGGCCTCACCCGCACCGCCGCGTGCTTCGTCGACGGCCGCCTCGTCGAGTCCTACGGCGCCCCGATCACCCACGAATGGCGCCCCGACCGGGTCCGCCGCAGCGTCACCCTCCCCGGCCTCGAGCTCACCACCGTCACCGTCTGCGCCCCAGGCGAGACCGCGATCGCCATCGACATCAGCGCCACGAACACCGGCGACCGGGACAGGACCGTGCCGATCACGCTCAGCCTCGCCGCCGGGGCCGCCCGGCCGGAGGACGCCTGGCTCGACGCGGTCGCTCCCGAGGAACGCAACCGCGCCACCGCAGGCGAGCGCCGCCTCACCTTCACCAACAGCGCCGGCACCGCCTGGAGCGTCCAAGGCGTCGACACCCCCGCCGACGTGCGCCTCTCCGGGATCGCCCCGATGGCCGGCGAGCACGAGACCGGCATCGGCGGCATCGAACGCGGCGGCGAGGTCACCGTCCATCTCGAACTCGCCCCCGGCCAGACCGCCCGCTTCGGCTACGTCCACGCCATCGGCACCACCGCGGACGCCGCGAACGCGGCCTTCGACCGCGTCGCCGCCGACCTCCCCGCCGTCATCGCCGCGGCCGAAGCCTTCTGGAACCGCCAGCTCGACGCCGCGTTCCGCCCCGGCAACGGAGAATTCTCCGGCCACCTGCCCGTCCTCGAGACCAGTTCTGAAGCGCTGCAACGCCTCTACTGGTGGGGCGCGCTCGGCGTCATCTGGTTCCGCCGCGACTTCGAAGGCAACGTCCTCGGCCGCAGCTACGACACCCTCATGCCCAACTACTGGGCCACCACCACCTTCATCTGGGACTACAGCCTCAGCTCCACCGCGCACGCCCTCCTCGACCCCGCCGTCATGAAACGCCAGCTGCGGCACTGGATCGACTCGGACATCCACACCCACTTCGGCACCTCCTCGCTCACCGGCGGCCCCGTCGGCCGCTGGTACTCGGTCAACGACCACGCCATGACCCGCCTCGTGCACGACTACCTCCGCTACACCCGCGACACCGCCCTGCTCGACGAGACCCCGGGCGGGCGGCCCGTCCGCGAGCACCTGCGCGAATGGGCGCTGGCCTGGCAGTCGCTGCGCGGCACGGGGCCGCTCGCCGACTACGGCGAGATCGACAACCTCCTCGAATGCGTCAGCTCCTACACCCACGAGGTCGCGAGCCTGAACGCGGCGAACGTGTGGAACCTCCGCACCGTGGCGGAAATCCTTGCGGCCCAAGGCGACACGGACGGCGCCGCCGCGCTCGCCGCCGAGGCTGACGCGCTCGTCAAAGCCGTCGCCGGCCTCTACCTGCCGGGCACCGGGCACTTCGCGGCGCGCCAGCCGGACGGCACCCGCGTCCCGGTGCGCCACGTGTACGACTTCAGCGTGGTGGGCACGAGCGTCGCCGCCGACCTCGACGAGGGCACCCGCTCCGAAATGGTCGCGTTCTTCCGGCGCGAGCTCCAGACGGAGGCCTGGCTCCGCTCACTGTCCCCTTGGGACCCCGACGCGAGCTTCAGTCCCCGCCCCGACCACCAGTGGAACGGCGCGTACCCGGCCTGGCCCGCGGACGCGGCCCGCTCCCTCGTCGCGCTCGGCGCACCCGAAGTCGCCCTCGACTGGCTCCCGGGCCTGGCCCGATCCGCGAACCAGGGCCCGCCCGGTCAGGCGCACTTCACCGAGGAGGCCATGCCCGCGGTGAACGGCGGCGCGCGCAAGGCCCCGCCGCAGCCGCCCTACATCATCGACTGGGCCTGCTCCTCGGCCGGAGCCTATGCGGCCCTGGTGATCGAGTCGTTCTTCGGCGTCGACCCGAAGCCCGGCTCGGACGGACTCGACACGTCGAAAGGCTGCATCGCCGCCCTCGATCCCCATGCGGTCCTGCGCGGCCTGCGCATCGGCGACCGGCTCGTGGACGTCCACGCCGACGGCCGCGTCATCGACCAGCGCGTCACCTGAGCGATCCCCTCCGACCGACCCTGCAAAGGAGCAGACCATGACCCACCGCCCGCTCACTCTCGCGGCAGCCGCCGGCCTCGCGGCCGCCGTCATACCGCTGACCGCCGCGAACGCGGCCCCGGCCCCTTGCGCCGCAAGCATCACCGCCGAGATCAACACCGAGCTCACCGAACGCTTCGGCACCTACGCCGACACCGCCGGGCGCTGGACCGGCGCCGACTCCGCGTACAGCGTCGACCTCCCCGACGGCTCCACCGCGTGGATCTACTCCGACACGTTCATGGGCGAGGTCGACGAGAACGGCGGCCGGCCCGCCGACTCGCCGTTCCTCCACAACTCGATCATCGTCGACGACGACGGGGCGCTCACCACCTACACCGGCGGCACCGAGGCCGCCCCCGAATCCCTCGTCAAAGTCGCCGGCGCCGACGAGACGCAGCGCTGGTACTGGTTCGGGGACGCGACCGTCGAGAACGGCATGCTCCGCGTCATGCTCCTCGAGTTCATCAAGACCGGGAGCGGCGTCTTCGACTTCAAGTTCACCGGCAACGCCGTCGCCACCCTCGACCCCGCCGACATGCGCCTCGTCTCGGTCACCGACCTGCCCGACTCTCCCGTCGGCGAGAACTCCCTGATCAACTGGGGCTCGGCGATCTACGAGGACACCGAAGACGGCTACACCTACATCTTCGGCGTCGAGGACAACCAGGCCCAGAAGTACGCCCACCTCGCCCGCGTCCCCACCGGCTCGCTCACCACCGCGGGCTGGGAGTACTTCGACGCCGGCACCTGGGGTACCGACCCCGCCGTCTCCAGCCGCATCCTCGAAGGCGTCTCCAACGAGTTCAGCGTCTCCCGCTTCCAAGGCAAGTTCACCCTCGTGACCGGCGACGCCACCGAACCGCTCAGCGCCAAGATCGTCATGTACCGGAGCAGCGAGCTCACCGGCCCCTACACCGGCAAGACCGAGCTGTACGCCACCCCCGAGACCGGCGGGAACGTCTTCACCTACAACGCCAAGGCCCACCCGAACCTCGGCGACGGCGACACCCTCGTCATCTCCTACAACGTCAACAGCTTCGACCCCGACGACCTCTACGCGGACGCCGGCCTCTACCGGCCCCGCTACGTCGACGTCCATGCCCAGCTCGGCCGCGGCCGCCGCTAGACCTGCACCGCAACACCCTCGGGCCGGAGACCGGTGGTCTCCGGCCCGGATGCGCCCCCTCACGCCGCGATCGCGCCTAGGCTGGACCGGGACGCCGACGGGAGGAGACGGGCATGGGCGGCGACGCGTTCGTCTACCTGGCACGGATCAAGACCACGCCGAGGGAGCTGTGGCGGGCACTCACCGAACCCCAGTTCACCGAGCGGTACTGGGGCCTGTCCTTCGACACCGACTGGGCCCCCGGCTCGCCGATGACCTGGGCCGAACGGGGCGGCAGCATCGCCGACCCCGGCCAGCGCGTGCTCGAGGCCGACCCGCCCCGCCGCCTCGCCTACACCTGGCACACGTTCACCCCCGAGTGGGCCGAACGCGCCCGCGTGGGGGAGGACGCGCTCGCCGCCATCGCGGCCGAACCGCGCTCGCAGGTCGCGTTCGACCTCGAGCCCGGCGCGGGCACGGTCCGGCTCAAGGTCACGCACGACGGCTTCGAGCCCGGCAGCAGGGTGCGCGGGATGGTGGTCGAGGGCTGGCCGGAACTGGTCTCGAGTCTCAAGACCCTCCTCGAGACCGGCGAGCCGCTGCCGGGCTGACGCCGATGATTCCCCGCCCGCGGCGTCGTCCCATTGAGAGGAACACGAAGCAGAGGAGCAGACCATGGGCAAGCTCATCGTCACCGAGTTCATGTCCGTCGACGGCGTCGCGCAGGCGCCCGGAGCGCCCGAGGAGGACCCCGAGGGCGGCTTCAAGTACGGCGGCTGGCAGGCGCCGCTCATCGACCGCGACGAGGAGCACTTCATCTTCGAGCAGGCCAAGGGCATGGACGCCCTGCTGCTCGGCCGCCGCACCTACGAGATCTTCGCGGGCTACTGGCCCACGGCCCCCGCCGAGTTCGACTTCACCGAGCTCATCAACCGCGTCCCCAAGTACGTCGCCTCCCGCACCCTCGAATCCCCGCTGAGCTGGGAGGGCGCGAGCCTCCTCGAAGGCGGCCTGGCCGAGGCCGTGGCCGGACTCAAGGCCCGCCACGACCACGTCCACGTCATCGGCAGCCTCGACCTCGTGCAGTCGCTTCTGCGGGAGGGGCTGGTCGACCGGCTCAACCTGTGGATCTACCCGCTCGTGCTCGCCGAGGGCAAGCGCGTCTTCGCGGACGGCGCGGTGCCCACGGCACTGCGCCTGACCGAGTCCCGGATCTTCGCCAACGGCACGCTCAAGCTCGAGTACGAGACCGCGGGCGAGCCGGCCGTGGGCGACATGGAGGACGAGGTCGACCGCATCACCTGACCTCGAGGCGCTGGGCGCGGCCCGCGGCCGCGCCCAGCGCGTGAATGATCGGTGATCCGACACTTTCGCCTGCGGCCCTTAGGGATGCGTTCATCCGATCGAAGGGCTATAAGCGCGCGCGGGCGCGGGCCCCCTTGCGTCGCAAACCGGCCTGGCCTAAGCTCGTCACGTCCCATTCATCGATATGAATTCCCAATGAATGGGACTTTCCAGCGTAGGAGAGCGAGTCGACCTTGTCCACTGAATCCACCTTCCTCGACCGGACGAGCGCCACCGAGACGAGCGCCGTCAACGAACGCCACTTCAGCGCCCTGCAGCGCGGCGAGGCGAGCCTCGACCGCATCGCGTCCGTGCGGATCTCGCACGCGATCCTGCCGCTGAAGGCCGCGATCAGCGACGCGAAGGTCCTGACCGGCCGCCAGAAGCCGATGACCGAGATCGCGTTCCTGTTCGCGGAGATCCGCACCGAGGCGGGGCTCGAAGGGGTCGGCTACAGCTACTCCAAGCGCGCCGGCGGCAAGGGCCAGTACGCGCACGCCCGCGAGATCGCCCCCGACCTGATCGGCGAGGACCCCAACGACATCCAGCGGATCTGGACGAAGCTGGTGTGGGCGGGCGCGTCCGTGGGCCGCAGCGGCCTGTCCACGCAGGCGATCGCGGCGTTCGACATCGCGCTGTGGGACCTCAAGGCCAAGCGCGCCGGGCTCCCGCTCGCCAAACTCCTGGGCGCCCACCGCGACTCGGTGTCCTGCTACAACACCTCGGGCGGGTTCCTCTCCTCGTCGATCGAGGAGGTCCTGGAGAACACCGGCGCGGCCGTCGCGGGCGGCATCGGCGGCATCAAGATCAAGGTCGGCCAGCCGGACACCCGGATCGACCTGCGGCGCGTGGCGGCCGTCCGCGAGCACCTGGGCGACGACTTCCCGCTCATGGTCGACGCGAACCAGCAGTGGGACCGCAGCACCGCGATCCGCATGGGCCGCAAGCTCGAAGCGTTCGAGCTGACGTGGATCGAGGAGCCGCTGGACGCGTACGACGCGGTCGGCCACGCCGACCTCGCCCGCGAGCTCGCCACCCCGATCGCCACGGGCGAGATGCTGACGAGCGTCGCCGAGCACGCCGACCTCATCGCCCACCGCAGCATCGACTTCATCCAGCCGGACGCGCCCCGCGTCGGCGGCATCACGCCGTTCCTCAAGATCATGTCGCTGGGCGAGCACGCCCGCGTCCGCATGGCCCCGCACTTCGCCATGGAGATCCACCTGCACCTCGCCGCCGCCTACGAGCACGACCCGTGGGTGGAGCACTTCGAGTGGCTGGAGCCGCTGTTCAACGAACGGCTCGAGATCGCCGGCGGCCGCATGGTCGTCCCGGCCCGGCCCGGCCTGGGCTTCAGCCTCAGCGAGCAGGCACGGGAGTGGACCGAGGCCACCGAGCGGTTCGGGTCGGGGGCGTGACGCCGCGCGCCGAGCCGCCCAAGGGCGCGCTGGACCGGGCCCTCGAGATCCTCGAGGTGCTCACCATGCGCGGCAAGGCGACCACCACGGAACTCGTCGAAGCGGTCGGCGTGAGCCGCAGCGCCGTATACCGGCTCGTCGAGCGCCTGGAGACCGCCGAGTACCTGACGCAGGCGGACGGCCACTGGCGCCTCGGGCCGGCCGCCGCGCGGATGGCGATGGCGGCGGGCCGGAACATGGACGTGCTCACCGTCGCCCCGCCGATGCTGCGCGACCTCGCCGAGCGCACCGGCGAGACCGTCAGCCTCGGCGTGCTCAGCGGCGACGAGATCGTGTTCGTCTTCCGCGAGATCGGCCACCAGGCCGTGCACGTCCGCTCCGAACTGGGGGCGCGCCGGCCCCTGCACGCCACCTCCGTGGGCAAGGCCTTCCTCGCCGGGCTCGCGCCCGACCGCTGCGAGGAGACCGTCGCGCATCTCTCGATGGAGGCGTACACGAAGGCGACCGAGACCGACCGCGACCGCCTCCGCGACGCCATCGGGGAGGCACGCCGACGCGGCTGGAGCGAGGAGCACGGCGAGTTCGACGCGGGCAGCACCTGCTTCGGCGCGCCCGTGTTCGACCAGAGCGGCACCGTCACCGCCGCGATCAGCATCGCCGGGCCGACCCACCGCATGGACGCCGCCCGCGAGCCCTTCGGCCCCCTCGTCGCCGAGACCGCCGCCGCCATCTCCCGCCGCCTCGGCCACAGCGACTGGGCGACTCCGCATGCGGCCTGACCACTACCGTTGCACAGCAAGGAACCTGACATGACGATCACCAGCACCGACCCGCGCACCGGCGACACCGTCGCCGCGGCCGAACCGACCCCGCTCGCGGACGTCCAGCGGCTCACCGCCGCCGCGGCGGCCGCGGCCCCCGAGCTCGACCGCCGCGGCCGCGAGTTCCGCGCCCGGCTCCTGCGCGCGATCGCCGCCCGCCTCGAATCGCGCCGCGACGCCGTCGTCGCCCTCGGCCGGCGGGAGACCGGCCTTCCCGAGGCCCGTCTCAACGGCGAGCTCACCCGCACCGTCTACCAGGCCGAGTTCTTCGCCCAGGTAGTGGAGGAGGGCGGCTACCTCGAGGCGACGATCGACCACGCCGCCGACACGCCGATGGGGCCCGGCCCGGACCTGCGCCGCTTGCTCGTCCCGCTCGGCCCCGTCGCCGTCTTCGGCGCCTCGAACTTCCCGCTCGCGTTCTCCGTGCCCGGCGGCGACACCGTCTCGGCCCTCGCCGCCGGGAATCCCGTCATCGTCAAGGCGCACGACTCCCATGTGGGCCTCTCGCAGCTCGCCTACGAGGCGCTGGTCGAGGCCTGCGCGGACGTCGATGCGCCGCAAGGGACCGTGGGCATCGTCTTCGGCACCGAGGCGGGCGCGGCCCTCGTCGCCGACCCGGCGGTGAAGGCCGTCGGCTTCACCGGCTCGCTCACCGGCGGCAAGGCCCTGCTCGACATCATCAACGGCCGCCCCGAGCCGATCCCGTTCTACGGCGAGCTCTCGAGCGTCAACCCGCTCATCGTCACCGCCGCGGCCGCCGCCGAGCGGCCCGAGGCGATCGCGAGCGGCCTCGTCGCCTCCGTGACCGGCTCGGGCGGGCAGCTGTGCACCAAGCCCGGCATCGTGTTCGTCCCCGCCGGGGCCGAGGGCGACGCGCTCCTGGGCGAGGCCGCGTCCCTCATCGCCGAGACCGCGGCGTTCCCGCTTCTGAACGCCCGCATCGCCGACTCCTACCGCGACATCACCGCCGCCTACACCGCCGCGCCCGGCGTCAAGGCCCTCGCGACCGGTGCCGAATCGCCGCAGGAGGGTTCCTTCGGCAGCCCGCGTCTGCTCGAAGTGGACGCCGCGGACTTCACGACCGCCGTCGCGGAGGAGTGCTTCGGCCCCACCGCGGTCGCCGTCCGCTACAGCGGCGAGGCTGAGCTGCGGGACGCGTTCGCCGTGCTTCCGGCCTCGCTCACCGCGACCCTCCACACCGCGGCGGACGACCCGGACCTCGCGCCGCTCGCCGCGCTCGTGCAGCCGCTGGCCGGGCGGCTCGTGTTCGACCAGTTCCCCACGGGCGTGCTCGTCTCGTGGGCCCAGCACCACGGCGGCCCGTGGCCTTCGACGAACACGCTCCACACCTCGGTGGGCGCCACCGCGATCCGCCGCTTCCTGCGCCCGATGACGTGGCAGAACGCGCCGGTGTCGGTGCTGCCGCCCGAGGTGCGTGATGACGCCGCCGTCCCGCAGCGCGTCGACGGCCGACTCCGCCTGTGACCGCCCTGCCCACCGACGCCGCCGCCTGGGCCATGCTGGCCCTCGCGGCGGCGCTCGTCGGCTTCTCGAAGACCGGCATCGCGGGGACGGGCTCGCTGCCGATCCTGCTGTTCGCGACCGTGCTCCCCGCGAAGGAGTCCACCGGCGCGCTCCTGCCGGTGCTCATCATCGCCGACCTCTTCGCGATCCGCTTCTACTCGCGGCACGTCGAATGGCGCGTCCTCGGCCGGCTCGCCCCCTGGGTCGTCGTCGGCACCGTGGGCGGAGCGGTCGTGCTCTGGTTCGTCGACGACACGCTCATGAAGCTCCTCATCGGCGTCATCCTCCTCGCCATGCTCGCCCTCCAGCTCTGGAACCGCCTGCGCCCCAAGGTGGAGGCGCCGCAGCCGCCGAGCGGCCTCGCCCAGCGGAGCGCCGCCGCCGGGGCCGGCGTCGCCGCGGGCGCGACGACGATGACGGCGAACGCGGCCGGGCCGGTGATGGTCCTGTACCTCATGCTCTCGGGCTTCCCGAAGCTCCGCTTCCTGGGCACGATGGCCTGGTTCTTCTTCGCCGTCAACCTCTTCAAGGTCCCCTTCAGCGTCGGGCTCGGCCTCATCTCCTGGCACACGCTCCTCACCGCGGTCATCCTCATCCCGGCGATCGCGGTCGGCGCGCTGATCGGCCGTGCCGTCGTCCACCGCATCAACCAGCGCCAGTTCGAGCTCGCCACGCTCGTGCTCTCGGGCGTCGGCTCGGCGCTCCTGATCCTCTCCGCCGCAACCGCTTGAACGGAGGCGGGCCGGGGTCGCCCCGGCCCGCGTCCGCTCATGCGCTGAACGCGGCGCGGTACCAGTCGAGGGTCGCCTGGAGCGCCTCGCGCCACGGCGTGGGCCGCAGCCCGAAAGTGGCCTCGAAATCGGCCGAGACCATGTTCTGCGGGATCTGGTGCTGGTAGAACATCTCGCGGTATTCGCCGATGAACTGCTCGTCGAAGGGCCCGTACGCGACGAGTTCGGTCAGGACGTCCACGTCGAGTTCGCGTCCGATGAGCGCTTCCACGTGCCGGTGCACTTCGAGCGTCGACAGCGCGGGGTTGGTCGGGAGGTGCCAGACGCGGCCGTCGCCCCGCGGGTCGGTGCCGAGGGCGATGAGGCCGCGTGCGACGTCGCCGATGTACGTGTAGCTGTGCGGCAGAGCGAGGTCGCCGAGGCCGAGGACCTTCCCGCCGGTGAGGGCGCCGGGGAAGAACGCCCCGCCGAGGGTGGAGCTGAGCACGCCGGGTCCGAAGAAGTCGGCGGCCCGGCCGAGTACCACGCTGACTTCGCCGTTGCGGTGCGCCGCAAGGTACTGCCGGTCGAGTTCGGCGCGGAGCCGGCCCTTGCGGCTGGTCGCAGCCCAGGGCGTCTGCTCGGTGATGGCCTCGCCGTCCGCCTCGCCGTACGGGTAGAGCGTGTCGAGCACGACCAGGCGTGCGCCCTGGTGCGCGGCCGCGATGAGGATCGAGGTCGTGATGCCCGGCAGGACCTCGGTCTGGAGGTGATACGGCACGTTGACCGCGTGGTAGACGACCGAGGCGCCGTCCGCGGCCGCGATGGCGGCCTCCGGAGTGGACAAGTCCGCCGTGACCCGCTCGATCCGCTTGTCGGTCAAGGGGATCTCGTTGCGGGAGACGTGGCGGACCGGGAGGTCGCGCTGCGCGAGTTCGGCGGCGATGGCGGTCCCGGCGGGTCCGGCGCCGAGGACGACGTGCAGGGGAGCGGCGTTCATGATGGATCTCCTCAGATTGTTGAGTGGCTAGTCACTCACTAATGGGGCTGAAAAATTCGCCCGTCAGGACTCGGCCGTCGGGGCGCGGTTCGGTCAGGAAGGCCGGCGGGCCGGCATGTGGCGTATGCCCTCGGTGAGCGTCTCGGCCCACTCGGCGTCCGAGTCGAACGCGTCGATCGCGGTGAGCAGGTGGCACAGCTGCCCGTAGGCCATGAAGCGCTGCACGGCAGGGCCGTCGGCCCGTGAGCGGGCGGCGACGTACTCGGTCAGCGCCGCGATGCCCTGGCGCACGGTCCGGGCGATCACCGGGTCCGCCGTGGCGGACTGCGCGTGCACCTGGATCGCGAGCAGGTCGCGGTCGGCGATGAGCGTGGCGTACGCCGCGCCCATGGCGTCGAGCACCGCATCGGGCGAGCCGTCCTCGCTCGCCTCGGCGCCGCGCTCCAGCGCGTCCACGATGCGCCGGTAGCACTCCTCGAGCGCCGCTACGAACAGCTGCGTCTTGGAGGAGAACAGCTTCGACACGTACGCGGGGGAGATGCCGGCGTGCTTGGCCACCTCCGCGATCGTGACGGTGTGGAACCCGCCGCGCGCGAAGCTCGCGATCGCGCTCGACACCACCGCACCACGCCGTTCCTCGGCCGTGGAAAGCACTCGTTCCTTCATGTGAATGACTGTACACTCACTCTTTTCGCGTCGCGACCCCAGGGGTGCGTGCAAGCGATTGCGGCAGGTATGGTCGGCTCGACTCGGGGGACATCCCCGGTCGAACCGGTCCGAAACCGAAGGCGGCGTGTGCACATGGGTGACGAGGTGATCGGCGTCGTCGGGGCCGGGATCGTGGGCCTCGCGACCGCCCGCGAGCTCACCCGCCGCCGCCCCGGCGTCCGCGTCGTGGTCTTCGACAAGGAGGACCGGGTCGCGGCCCACCAGACCGGTCACAACTCCGGCGTCGTCCACGCCGGGATCTACTACGCGCCCGGCAGTCTCAAGGCCCGTCTGTGCACCCGCGGCGTCGCCCTCCTCAAGGAGTACTGCACCGCGCACGACCTGCCCTATGTGGAGTGCGGGAAGCTCGTCGTCGCCGTCCGCGACGAAGAGGTCCCGCGCCTGGACGCCCTCTACGAGCGGGCCGCCGCCAACGGCGTCCCCGGCCTGCGCCGCGTCGGCCCCGAAGCGCTGCGCGAGATCGAGCCCCACGCCACCGGACTCGGCGCCCTCCACTCCCCGGGCAGCGCCATCACCGACTACGCCGCCGTCGCCCGCGCCTTCGCCGCCGAAGTGACCGCCGCCGGAGGCGAAGTGCGCCTTGGCTTCCCGGTCGACCGCATCGCGCCCGACGGCGACCGCGTCCGCGTCCACTCCGGCGACGAGCACGTCACCGTCGACCGCCTCATCCTCTGCGCCGGACTCCAAGCCGACCGAGTCGCCGCGCTCGCCGGCGACGAGCCCGGCCCCCGCATCGTCCCCTTCCGCGGCGAGTACCTCCGCGTCGTGAACGACAAGGCCGCGCAGCTGCGCGGCCTCGTCTACCCCGTCCCCGAACCCGGCTACCCCTTCCTCGGCGTCCACTTCACCCGCCGCACGGACGGCACGGTGGAGATCGGCCCCAACGCCGTCCTCGCCCTCGCCGCCGAGGGCTACCGCTGGCGCGACCTCAGCCCGTCCCACCTCGCCCGGCTCGCCGCCTGGCCCGGCGCGTGGCGCATGGCCGCCCGCCACTGGCGCATGGGCGCCCACGAGGTCTACGGCTCGCTTTCCAAGCGCGCCTACATGAAAGCCTCCCAGCGGTACTTCCCGGACATCACCATCGACGACGTCGAACGCGACGGCGCCGGCGTCCGCGCCCAGGCCCTCGACCGCGACGGCGCCCTCGTCGACGACTTCCGCATCCACCGCCTCGGCCCCGTCACCGCCGTCCGCAACGCCCCCTCCCCGGCCGCCACCTCCTCGATGGCCATCGCCGAGCACGTTGTGAACGCCCTCGACTAGGCCGTCCCGCCTGCCCGGCTTCGCGCGCCGGTGGTCCCACCCGTCACGCGATACGATCATCCGGTCTCGTATTCGCAGCGGCGCAGGAGGATTGATGACCGGAGAAGGCGGGTTCGCACAAGAGCTGGCCGAGGCGCGGGCGGCCCTGGCGAAGGCGACCGCCTCGCCCGAGGCCGACCAGGCGGTGCCGGTGACGGCGGAGGCCGCGAAAGGACGCATCAGCGTGACGCTCGGGGCCGACGGCCGCGTCTCGGCGATCAATGTGGATCCCAAGGCGGTGAAGGAAGGCACGGACTACATCGCCGAGCACGTCCTGGCGGCGCTCAACGACGCCCTCGACCAGCGGGCGACGATGGTGACCGCGGACGAGCGCGTCCCCGACCTGGGGTCCATCGGCGAATCACTGGCCGCGGTTCAGGACGCCGGGGTCCGGCAGCTCCAGGCCATGAGCGAGTCGATCACCCAGGTCATGGCAAAGCTCAACGGGCACAAGTGATCCCGGCAACGGAGCGGGAAACTTTCAGTTAGCTTTCTTCAGGTATAGTGCGGCGCGGAGGTCGGCATGTTCGGAGAAGACCAGATCGCGCAGCAGCTCTCGCAGGCCCGCGAGACCATGGCGCAGGGGCCCGCTCTGCCTGGAGGGCAAGCGGAGCCGATCCTGACCGAGGCGGCCGAGGGGCGCATCAAGGTGACGCTCGGGGCCGACGGCCGGTTCGAGCGGATCAGGATGACCCTCAGCGCCCTCCGGGACGGCCCGGAAGCCCTCGTCGAGCAGCTCATGCTGGCGATCAACGACGCGCTCGACCAGCGGACCGCGATGTCCGCCCTCACCGGTCCCGTCCCGGACCAGGCGGCGATGAACGAACAGGTGGCCCGGATGCAGGACGCCTCGCTCCAGCAGTTCAAGGACATGGACGCCGCCATCGGCGACCTCATGGCCAAGCTCCACGGAGGCCGATGACCATGGCGGGCTTCGATGTCGACCCGGCGACGATCCGCCAGTCCGCGGACGAGCTCGACGCGGCCAAGGACGACGTGCAGACGCTGCTCGACGAGTTCACCGCGGCGGTCGGGCAGTACGCGGACGCCTTCGGCGGCGACATCATCGGCACCGCGGGCGGCATCGCGCACGAAGTGTGCATGGGTGCGGTCACCGACTGCTTCACCCGCATCGTCGAGGATCTGAGCGGCCTCTCCGAAGCACTGCGCGGCATGGCGGACGACCACCAAGCGGCCGAAGAGGAGATCACCCAGTCCTTCACCAGGCTCCAAGGCGAACTCGAGTCCCGACCGACCGGCTGACGCCCGCTCCCCACCCGCTGCACCCCCGCAACCAATTCCCCTGCAAGGAGAACGCATCCCATGGGTATGCAACTGCCCGGAGAGCTCATCGGCCTGCTGGGCATACTCGGCTACGAGTGGCCCGAGTCCGATGAGGAGTCCATGTTCAACCTGGCCGGAGAGTGGACCGGCATGGCGGACAAGGTCGCCGAGAGGGTGGAAGGACTCCAGGCCGCGGCACGGACCCTCCTGGAGGGCAACACCGGCGCCCACATCGACGCCTTCCAGAAGGAATGGGAAGCCGAGGAGTCGTCCCCCGCCGCCCTGTCCAAGGCCGCGGACCCGGCCAACCAGCTCAACATCGGCCTGACGGTCATGGCCGGGATCGTCATGGCCCTCAAGATCCAGATCATCGTGCAACTGGCGCTCCTGGCAGCGCAGATCGCATGGGCGCTGGCGACCGCGCCGCTCACGTTCGGCGCCTCGCTGGCGCAGATCCCCATCTTCAAGCAGATCACCGGACTCATCATCGACCAGCTGATGGGCATGGCCACCAACAGGATCATGAATGGCTAGGAGCAGAGGCGGAGACGGCAGCGGCAGCGACGGCGAAGGCTCCGGCACCGGAGCGAGGATCCTCACCAGGGCCCTCGACGACGGCGGATTCTCGCCGCCGACGCCCAAGACCCGCGACCGGGGCGGCGACAGCGGCGGTCGAGGCGACCAGGACGGCGCCGACGACCCGATCCGCCGCTACACCGACAACAGCGACGAACTGAACCGGTACCTGCGGGCGACGGACAAGTCGAGCTACAGCCCGGAGGACAGGGCCCGGCTCGACAAGCAGGCGCAGGAAGTCTCGGACGCGCTGAAAAAGCGCCCCGTGCCCGATGAACGGGTGACCTGGCGCGGACTGCCCGGAGGACCATGGCTCGACAAGTACAAGACGGGCGACCTGTACTCCGATCCCGCGTTCATGAGCACGTCCACGAGCGAGCGGATCGCGAACCAGTTCAAGACCATCGCCACCGGCGGCTTCTCCGGCGAGAAGCGCCCCGGCGCCATCTTCAAGGTCGATGGGATCACCGGACGCGACGTCGGCCGCGACTCGAACTTCGGACACCAGAAGGAAGTCCTCTTCGACCGCGGCGCGCTCTTCAAGATCACGGACAGGCGCCAGGACGGCGACACCACCTACATCGACATGACGCAGCTGGGGTGAGGCCGGCCGCGCCCCGGCCCGCACCCGCCACGCCATGAACGGAAGCCTCCGGCCCGATCGGTTGCAGCACCACCGATGCGACCGGAGGCTTCCTCAATTCCCGAACCCGGGCTCGACCCGCACCACGAGCTTCCCGAACGTGTGCCGCCGCGCGAAGTCGGCCACCGCCCGCGCCCCCTCGTCGAGCGTGTACCGGCGACCGATCACGGCCGCCAGTTCGCCGCTTACGGCCGCCTCGGCGACCTCCCGCATCCCGCCCAGCCGCCCGTCCATGTCGAGCACGAACCGCAGGTCTACATTGTCGCGGCCAAGCCATTCCGGCTGCGTCACAGGGAAGGTGATCGTCACCAGCCGCCCGCCCGGCCGCAGCGCGGCGGCCGCCTCGACAAGCCCGTCGCCAGGCAGCACCAGATTGAAGACGGCGTCCACGCCGGACGGGTACTCGTCCTCGTAGCCGATCACCTGCGCCGCACCGAGGTCCCGCAGCCGCTCCGCGTCCTCCGGCCGGCCCGTCGCGGTCACTCTCGCGGACGCCGCCAGCGACGTCAGCAGCGCCGTGCCCACGCCGCCGGAGGCCCCGATCACGAGCACCGAAGCGCCGGGCCCGATGTCCGCGCTGGCCAGGACGGCGCGCACGGTCAGGCCAACGGTCGGCAGCGCCGCCGCCTCCTCGACGCCGAGCCCGTCCGGCCGGAGGGCGATGAACGGGGTGTCGGCCTCGAAGACCGCGTACTCGGCCAGCGCGCCGGTGGTGAGCGAGGGCCGCTCGGCGCCGGCCATCGCGCGGAGCGCGCGCGGCACGGCCTGCCCGAAGACCTCGTCGCCGACCTTGAACCGCTCGACCCCGGCCCCGACTTCGCTGACGGTGCCGGCGAAGTCGTTGCCGGGAACATGGGGGAACTCGAGCGGGAACTGCTCGCGGAACTCGCCGCTGGGCACCTTCACGTCGGCGGGGTTGACCGAGGCGGCGGCGATGCGCACCTGGATCTGCCCGGGACCGGGCCTGGGGGCCGGCATCTCGGCGACGGTGTAGTCCTCGGGCGGGCCGTAGTCGAGCGCGACGACTGCTTTCATCTGTCCTCCAAAGCGATCCGATAAACGGACCTTACGGTCCGCTTCGTTCGGGAACGCTAGCACTAACCGGACCGCACGGTCAACTTGCTAGGCTGGGGGCATGACCGACACCCGCCCGCTCCGCGCCGACGCCGCCCGCAACCGCAGGCTGCTCCTGGCCGCCGCGGCCGACGAGTTCGCCGCACGCGGGCTCGACGCCTCGGTCGCGGACATCGCCCGCAGGGCAGGGGTCGGCAAAGGCACGGTCTTCCGGCATTTCGCGACCAAGGACGAGCTCATCGCGGCCATCCTCATCGACCGCATGGCGGCCCTAAGCGATCTCGGCGAAGCGCTCCGCGAGGCCGACGACGCCGGAGCGGCCCTGCGCGAATTCCTCACCGCCGCCGCCATGCAGCGCCAGGAGCGCGACCTGTCGTTCCTAGCCGCCGCGAGCGAGGCGATGCCCGATGTGGACCGTGCCCGCGGTCGCATGATGACCGCGATCGAACGGCTCGTCGAGCGCGCACGCGAGCACGGGGCGGTGCGCGCCGATGTCACCGGAGCCGACGTCTTCCTGCTGATGTGCGCCCCGAACTACATCGCGGGCTACGTCCCCGACGCCTCGCCCGACCTGTGGCGCCGCTACCTCGCGCTCATCCTCGACGGCCTGCGCCCCGAAGGCGCGAGCCCGCTCCCCGAAGCGGCCCCGGAACTCGGCTGACCGAGCGAACTGCGTGCAGGTGCGCTGCCGACCGGTCAGCGTCGTTTCGGCGGGGCGACCGAGTCGCGCACGACGATGTGGGTGCCGAGGAGGACGCTGTCGGTGGTCGCGCCTTCGCTGCGCCGCAGGGCGAGTCGCACGGCCTCGCGGCCGAGCTGCTCGTGCGGGACATGCACGGTGGTGAGCGCCGGGGTGAGCTCGGCGGCGATCGGGATGTCGTCGAAGCCGACCACGGACATGTCCTCGGGGACGCGGATGCCCTTCTCCCGCAAGGCCTTCAGGACGCCGATGGCGACCATGTCGGTGCCCGCGAAGATCGCGGTCACGTCGCTCCGCTCGGCCAGGAGCCGCTTGGTGAGCGCGTAGCCGCTGTCGATCTGGAAGGGGCCGGGCAGGATGAGCGTCTCGTCGAGCTCGACGCCGTGGTCGGCGTGGGCCCGCCGGAACCCCTCGACCCGCTCGTCCGAAGTGGAGAGGCCGAGGGCGCGCCCGAGGTAGCAGATCCGGCGGTGCCCGGCCGAGAGCAGGTGCGCGGTCATGGCGTACGAGCCGCCCACGTTGTCGTACTGGACGACCAGCGCCGGGACGTCCTCGCCGAGCGAGGGCCGGCCGCACAGGACCAGGTGCGAGCCGGACTTGTCGAGCGCCTTCGCGAAGTACGCCATGCGCTCCTTGTACACCTCGTTGTCCAGGGCTCCGCCCACGAGGATCACGGCCTCGGCGCGCTGCTCGCGCATGAGCTCCACGACGGCGAACTCGCGCTCGGGGTCGCCGTGGGTGGTGCACAGCAGGCACAGCCGCCCTTCGGAGGCGGCCTGCTGCTCCACGCCGCGCGCGATGTAGGCGAAGAAGGGGCCGGTCACGTCGTCCACGATGAAGGCGATGGTCTTGGTCGTCGCGCCCGCGAGGCCGCGGGCGTGCGCGTTGACGACGTAGTCGAGGTCCTTCATGGCGCGCAGCACCTTCGCCCGCGTGGCCGGGGCGACCGGGTAGTTGCCGGCGAGGACGCGGGAGACGGTGGGGGCGGACACGCCCGCGGCGGCCGCGACATCCTTCACGGTGGGACGCCTACCGCCGCCTGAGGTCTCGCGCACCAGCCGTGCCCCTTTCGTGTCCTGACGTTTCACAAGGCTAGATCACCCGGCGGCGCTCACGCCCGCCTCCCGAGCAGTTCGGGGTCGACCCGGTGGGCCAGGGGGAGTCCGGCCGCGAGTCGCTCGGCCTCCTCCACGATGCACTGTCCCATGCGGGCGAGCTCGTTGCCGTGCGAGCCCGCGACGTGCGGGGTCATGAAGACGTTGGGCAGGTCGAACAGCGGCGAGTCGGCCGGCGGCGGCTCGGGGTGGGTGACGTCGAGGACGGCCGAGAGGCGGCCGGTGCGCAGTTCGGCCACGAGCGCGTCGGTGTCGACCAGGCGTCCGCGCGAGGTGTTGACCAGGACGGTGCCGTCCTTCATCGCGGCGAGGCGGGCGGCGTCGATGAGGTGGCGGGTCTCGGGCAGGTCGGGGGCGTGGACACTGACGACGTGTGCCTCGGTGACCAGCCGGTCGAGGTCGACCAGGCGCGCGCCGAGCGCGGCGGCGTCCTCGGCGCTCACGTACGGGTCGGCGAGCAGCACCTCGATGTCGAAGGGCCGCAGCAGTTCGGCGACCCGCCGCCCGATGGCGGAGGCGCCGATGAGGCCCACGTGGAGGCCGAAGTTGCCGACCTCGGGGTGGATGTGGCCGAGTTCGAACGTCCTCTCGTCGCGGAAGCGCTCGCGGAGGTCGAAGATCCCCTTGCCCGCCATGAGGATCGCGGCGAGCGTGTACTCGGCGACCGGCAGCGCGTTCGCGCCCGCCGCGGAGGCGACCTCGATGCCGCGCTCCCAGACGGCCTCGCCGAGGTGGCCCTTGACGGACCCCGCGGCGTGCAGCACGGCCCGCAACTTCGGCGCGCGTTCCAGGGCTTCGGCGTCGAGGACCGGTGCGCCCCAGCCGGAGACGATCACCTCGACCTCGGCGAGTGCGTCGTCCGCGCCGTCGAAGCGCTCGGTCACCGCGTCGGGGTCGATGTCGAGCACGGCGGTGAGGCGGCGCAGCAGCGGCTCGGGGAAGAGCTGCGGCAGGAACACGGGGTTCATCGCGAACATCGCCTTGGGGAGTTGGGCCACGAGAAGGGTCCTCCGAACGGTTCATATAGAAATCGATTTCTACTGTAAGGGACCCGGATGGGTTTGTCGAGTCCGATCCTCAGCCGCTTCACCGTCTCACGCAAACAATGAACTACCTGCAGTTTCATCGCCTGAAGGAGCTGTTCCGACCTCTGCATGTAACGATTCGGCAAACTCGGCTTGCGTTCGTGAGGGGCCTCACCTAGTCTCACAGAATCCGGTTTCTATCCCGGTGTCGAAGAGCGCGCCACTCGGAGCGCAACCCCTGAAGGAGTACCCATGAGCACTGGGACGGAGCGGGCCGCGGCCCGCGAGGCGCAGCCCGGCGTCAACCTCTCGCGTCGCGCGGTCGTCAAGGCCGGTGCGACCGCCGCCGTCGCGGCGCCCGCGCTCGCCGCGTGCGGACCCTCGGCCGGAGGCGGCGGCGAGGGCGGCAAGACCCTGATCCGGTTCCTGTACGCCACCGGCGACGCCACCTGGAACGCCGTCGTCACCGCGGTCACCGAGGCGTTCAACGCCCAGAGCAGCACCGTGGTCGTCGAGCCCGAGCCGCTGCCGTCCGCCGCGGACTACGCGACGGCTCTGAAGACCGTGGACGCGACCGGAAACTGGCCGGCCCTGGTCGACATGCGCGACACCCTCACCTACATGGAGGCCGGGAAGATCGCACCGATCCCCGAGAGCGTGACCTCCCTGCTCAGCGACGAGGTGTACGCGCCCGCC
The DNA here is from genome assembly GCF_017592475.1 of Glycomyces niveus. Lineage (GTDB taxonomy): Bacteria > Actinomycetota > Actinomycetes > Mycobacteriales > Micromonosporaceae > Glycomyces > Glycomyces niveus. The sequence goes on from NZ_JAGFNP010000002.1 coordinate 106,194, forward strand.
GAGGACGGCTCCGTCTACATCGTCCCGAGCACCGCGCTGAACGGCGAGATCGGGTTCAACATCGTCTACGACAAGGACTACTTCGAGGCCAACGGCCTCGCCGTGCCCACCACCTACGCCGAGTTCATCGCGCTCCTGGACGCGATCAAGGCCAACGGCGACGCGCCGCTCGCGATGGCCGCCGCCGAGGTCTGGCCCTCGGACCAGATCTGGAAGCCCCTCGCCGCCCCCACCTTCGCGGAGTTCAGCGAGGGCGGCGGCTACTGGAACGCCGTCGAGGCCGGGGAGGCGACCATCGCCGACCTGCGCGACCCCATGGAGCGGCTGAAGACCATCACCGACGAGTACGCCCTCGAAGGCTGGCAGTCCACGCAGGACGCCCAGACCTCGACGCTCCTCGTCAACGGCCAGGCGATCATGGCGACCTCCTCGGCGGGCCTGGGGCGGCTCAACGACATCGCCAAGGTCGACCCCGACTTCAACGCCGGGCTCTTCATCATCCCCGCCGACGACGGCACCCTCCACGTGCTGAAGAACTCCGTCAACGGCGACACCGCCGCGGGCATCGCCATCTCCAAGCAGGCGCAGGAGGACGGCGAGCAGTACGACGCGGCCGTGGAGTTCCTCGAGTACTACTACTCGGTCGAGGCCTGCAACCTCATGGAGCAGACCGGTGTCGTCTCCCCGAACATCAAGGCGGGCGCGGAGGTCGAGCGCAACTCGAGCATCCCCGGCGCGGCTGACTACTTCGCGCTCCTGGAGAACCCGAAGCTCTCCTGGTACGAGAATTCGCCGACCAACCCCAACCACTCGACGTTCCAGACCTTCTTCCGCCAGAGCCGGATCGAGATGATGGACGACCAGATCACCATCGACGAGCTCATCGAGAAGTCCCAGGGCGAGTTCGAGAAGAACATGGCCGAGGGCTAAGGCCACCGACCCATTCGGCGGCGCCTGCCCCGGGGCGCCGCCCGAACCGTCAGAGAGGACGACCCGTGACCGACCAGCAAGTGCTCGTCAAGGCACTCCCGGCCGAGCCCCCGCCCGCCGCGCGGCCCGCGCCGGGGCGCCGCCGCCCCCGCTTCGACCGGCAGCGCATCGCGATGCTCCTGTTCATCGCGCCCGCCGCGATCCTGTACGCGCTCATGATGATCGTGCCCTCGCTGCAGTCGATCCAGCTGAGCTTCACCGACTGGGACGGCATCAGCCCCACCTTCGAGTACGTGGGCCTGCGCAACTACGAGGACATCCTCACCGGCGAGCGGTTCTGGAACGCCGTCAAGAACACCCTGATCCTCGGCCTCGGCTCTGCCGTGATCGTCAACGTGATCGCCCTCGCCGTCGCGATGATGCTCGACAAGCTCGACCACGCGCAGGGGTTCTTCCGCACCATCGTGTACCTCCCGGCCCTGGTCAGCGGCTTCATCGCCGCGACCATCTGGAAGTACGTGCTCAATTTCAACTTCGGCGCCGTCAACGCCACCCTCAAGGGCCTCGGCCTCGACGCGCAGACCCGCGACTGGCTCGGCGACCACGACATCGTCATCGGCGTGCTGCTGTTCATCATCTGCTTCACCCTGGGCGGGAACACGACCCTGATCTACCTGGCGAACCTGCAGTCGGTGCCGCAGGAGCTCGTCGAGGCCGCCCGCATCGACGGCGCCTCGCGCGCCCAGGTGTTCCGCTACGTCACCTGGCCGATGCTCGCCGGGGCCGTCACCGTGAACATGACCCTCATGATGATCGCCGGGTGGACGATCTTCGACCAGATCATGGTCCTCACCATGGGCGGGCCCGGGTTCATCTCGGAGACCATGGCCTTCTTCATCTACAAGGTCGGCTTCGGCGAGTACCGCGCGGGCTACGGCAGCGCCGCCGCCGTCGTCCTGTTCATCGTGGTCATGGCCACCACGGTGATCGCCAACCGCTACATGCGCAGCAGGGAGATCCAGGCATGACCGACCCGAAGCCCAAGCGCGCCAAGGAGCGGCGCCGCCTCACCGCCGGCGAGCTGATCGTGATGGCCGTGCTCGCGATCCTGGTGATCGCCGTGTCCTTCCCGGTGCTGTACGCCCTCCTCAACTCCTTCCGCAGCTACGCGGACATCACCAAGGACCCGATGGGGCTGCCGACCTCGCTCGACTTCAGCAACTACCTCACCCTCTTCCAGACCACCGAGTACGGCGAGGCGCTGCTCAACACCGCGATCATCACCGCCGGGACGCTCGTCATCCTCATGGCCCTGGTCCCCATGGCCGCATACGGGATCGAGCGGGTCGGCGGCCGCACCGGCCGGTGGATCTACCTCCTCTTCATCGCCGGGCTCATGATCCCGTTCCAGGTGCGGATGATCCCGCTCGTGACCTCCATGAACGAGGTCGGGCTCTACAGCACCCTCACCAGCGTCATGCTCGTCCACTTCGGCGGGTCCGCCGCCTTCGGCGTGCTGCTGTACTGCAGCTTCATCAAAGGCGTGCCGCGCGAGATCGAAGAGGCCGCGAACATGGACGGCGCGGGCCGCCTGCGCACCTTCTGGTCCATCGTCTTCCCGATGCTCCTCCCGGTGACTTCGGCGTTCGTCATCATCCAGGCGCTGGGCCTGTGGAACGACTTCTTCATCCCGCTGGTGTTCCTCGACGCCTCCTCGGCCGGCACGATCAACGTCGCCCTCAGCCGCATGTCCGGCCTCATGGCCTCCCAGTGGGAGCTCATCTACACCGGCGCCATCGTCGCCACCGTCCCCTCGGTGATCCTCTTCGCCGCGTTCCAGCGCTACTTCATCAAGGGCATGTCGATCGGGGCGGTGAAGGGATGAGCACCATCGGCGCCGCCCGCGGCCTCTTCGCCTACGACGGGAGGCTCGCACGAGTCCTGCTCGCGGTCTTCCAGTGCTTCGCGATCTCCGCGCTGTTCCTCCTCACCGCGCTGCCCGCGATCGTGGTCGACCAGGCCTCCGGCCGGATCTCCCACGCGGCCATCTGGCTCGGCGTCCTCGCCGCACTCCCGATCGGACCGGGCGCGTACGCGGTCCTCGCCGGGATGCGCGGCTTCATCGCCGAACACGGCTACCAGGGCCGCCTGTTCAAGCGGTTCTGGTCGGACTTCGCCACCGGTACCGCCCGTCTGCGCTGGCTGTGGGCGGGCGCGGCCGCGATGGAGCTGCTGCTGGCTTACAACGCAGCCCTGTACGGCGACGGTGACGGCGCGTTCCTGGCGGTCACGGCCGGGGGAGTACTCGTGGCGGCGGCGGTCGTCGCGGTCTGCTGCGTCGCACTGCAAGGCGCTTCGGGTCGTCCCCTGGAAGTCCTCACGCTCGCGCTGCACGCCGCGGCGGCTCGCCCGCTGGCCCCGCTCGCCTGGCTCGCCGTCCTCGCGGCCGCTCTGGTCGCGACGCAGCTGCCGGTCTTCGGCGCCAACCTCTCCCTGTTCCTCCCGGCTCTGGCGGTTTGGACGCTCCTCACCGCCAACCGCGTGACGGGCTTCGACCGCAAGGCCGCAGCGCTCATCGGCTGACCACGAGGGTGTTCGCTCCTCCATTCTCGTGCGGGCAGGCTTCGCCGCGAGGGCGCTGCCGCCTGATGGTCTGGTCTGGTGTGCACGAGGTTCCGGCTATGGTGGGCGTTGCGCCTGCGTGTACGTTGTGCCTCGTTCAGAGCACGTGCCGCCCGGTCAGGGTGATCCCGACGGGGCCGTCTTCCACCCGGTCCAGCCGAGGCCGGAACAGCTGCGGAACCCGATAGCACTGGGGGGCGAGCCCACTCCTGTCAGTGTCGTAGTGGGGTCGGGATCGCGAGGTCAGTCGAGCCGGCCAGAGGCTTGGCTCAGTCTGCTTGCACCTGCTCGACTCCTGTGCGAATCCCATATCCCTGTGCGTATGTCAATGGTCCGCCCGGCCGCGTCCACCGGCAACACCCACAAGGGTCGAAAGTGTTCACGTTTCGCGCCGGTCGTGTTGGGCTGCAAGGGATCCGGGCGTCTTCGTCCCCCGCGGTCGGGTGTGTCGCCCGCCGAGGCCCCCGATGCAACGATGCCTGAAGGGTCCGACACAAAAGCGCGACACCAGTACCACCGCGGTTCGGGAGCGCACTTCGAACCGATCCCGCCGTTGCCGTCGCTGATGCTTTTGAGGACCCGCGCTCTCTCCGGCGCGGGGGCGAAACGTCGGAGCGGGAGGGAGCGACCGTCGGGGCGGGAGCGGAACTCTGGGCGGCCGGCTAGCCGCGCAGAAGCGGCAGGAGCTGGTCGCCCTGGCGCTTGATCTCGGGGAGGTACGGGGTGTCGGAGAGGACGAAGTGGCTGATGCCGAGCGCCTCGTACTTGCGCAGGGACTTTGCGACGTCCTCGGCCGTGCCGACGAGCCAGGTCGTGCCCGCGCCGCCGCCGCCGACCCTGCCGGGGGCGGTGTAGAGGTTGTCGTCGAGCACGTCGCCGCGTTCGGCGAGGGCGAGGAGCCGCTGCTGGCCGGTGGCGCGGCTCCAGTCGTGGTCCGGCGCGCGCTTCCCTGCCTCCCTCATCTGCGCGACCTTCGCTTCGGCGTCGGCCCAGGCCTGCTCGGCGGTGTCCCGCACCAGGGTCGTGACCCGCAGGCCGAACTCGAGCGGCGCGTGCTCGCGGCCCAGGGTCGCACTGAGCTGCTTGAGCCGGTCGATGCGCTCGGCGACGCCGTCGAGCGGCTCGCCCCAGAACAGCTGCACGTCGGCCTCGGCCGCCGCGACGCGCTCGGCCGCTTCGGAAGCCCCGCCGAAGTAGAGACGCGGATGCCGTCGCTCGCCCGTCGCCACCGGCTTCAGCTCGAGGCTCGAATCGGTGACCTGGAAGTACTCGCCCTGGTACGTCACCTGGTCTTCGGTCCACAACCGCCGCACGATCTGCAGGAACTCCTTCGTGCGCGCGTACCGGTCCGCTTGCGCCCCTTCGGTATCGCCGTAGGCGGCCTGCCCGTCGTGGCCCGAGACGATGTTGACCAGGACCCGGCCGCCGCTGAGGTGGTCGAGCGTCGCGGCGGCCGAGGCGAAGTTCGCCGGGCGCCAGTACCCGGGCCGGATGGCGATGAGCGGTTTGAACGACGTGGTCCGCGCCGCCAGCGCCGTGGCGACGGTGAACGTGTCCGGCCGACCCCAGCTGGTGCCGAGCAGCGCGCCGTCCCAGCCGTGGGCCTCGAGTGCTTCGGCCTGGGCGGTCAGGGTCTCGAGGCTGTTGTGGCCTTCGACGACGTCGTCGCCGCGGTGCCCGGGGCGGGTCTGGTTGGGGATGTACCAGAGGTGTTCGCTGCTCACGGAGGTCTCCGAATCCAATGATCATATATATCCTATCGACATAGTATAGTTTCATATGGCGTTCGTCCACGACGAGCGCGCCCCGGGTCGGAACTCGCAGCCCGGCCCGGGGTCCTCCGGCTTTTCCGGGCTCTCTGTTCTCTCCGCAGTGTCCGCCGCGGCCGTCGATGCGCGCATCCTCATATGCGCATCCTGTTGGTATTCAACGTCACCGGAACCCGTGCCCCTTGAGGACTTCCATAATGACAATGATTACCGTTACCATAAATCTCGACCCCGCCCCTGAACCCCTGAAGGACCCCGGATGACCCTGACCTCAGCGCTGCCGCGAGCCGGAGCGCTCGCCGCCGCGCTCCTCCTCACCGCACTGGCGGCCCCGGCTCCGGCCCAGCCCGCGGCCGAACCCGCGGTGCTCTCGGTCGGCCACACCGACGCCATGCGGGTCACCTACGAGCACGGGAAGCTCGGCCTGCGCGTCAAGGACGACACCGGCGACGCGGTCAAGTTCCACGACCCCGCCGACGTGGTCTTCCAGGTCCTGCCGCACGCCGAGATGGCGATCCCCGAAGGCGGCGTGCTCGACTTCATCGGCGCGCCCGGCGACCCGATCTGGCTGCTGCCGTTCACGCAGGACCACACCCTGCTGTGGCCCGGCTGGAGCACCGAGGAGCTGGACACCGGGACCTTCAAGGACGACAAGGTGTCCATGCGCCTCGTCGGCGCCGAGGGACCGGGCGAGGTGGCGCTGTGGGGGCTCGGCAACTTCGGCACCCCGAACGTCTTCTTCAACACCCGGGACGGCCTGCCCGACGCGATCAGCGTCAACACCAACTCCCACGTCCACTCCACATGGGCCTTCACCGCCACCGGCGAGTACACCCTCACCTGGGAGTTCACCGGCACCCTCGCCGACGGCACCGAGGTGTCCACCGGACACGTCGACTACCACTGGGTCGTCGGCGACCTCCCCGGCGAAGACCCCGACCCGGACCCGGACCCGGATCCGGGCACGTCCGACCTCGACGGCCGCCTCGTCCTCGACGAAGGCCATGTGGACGTCCTCGCCACCACCTTCGCCGACGGCGCGCTCGCCCTCGACGTCAAGGACGGCACCAAGCTCCACAGCCCCGACACCGTCCACCGCGACCCCGACGACGTGGCCTTCCACGCTGGCCCCGCCTCTGAACTCACCTTGAGCCAGGAGCTCGTCGACTACTGGCAGGTCGAGGACCGCTATGACGCGGGCGACAAGCTCTGGTGGCTGCCCAGCAGCCAGCAGCAGGGCGTCCTCTTCCCCGGCTGGAACTCCGACATCCCCGCCGGCACATTCCGCGACGACGCCCTCGACCTCGAGTTCACCGACTTCAGCGGCCCCGGCGACCTGCTCATGTTCATCCCCGGCGACGGCATCGAACCAACGGTCCTCTACGCCGACACCGCCGACGGCCTCCCCGACACCATCGCCACCAGGTCCAAGACCCACGCCCACGCCGACTGGCTCTTCAGCGCCCCCGGCGTGTACACCCTGACCTGGCAGGCCGAGGGCGTGCTGGCCGACGGCACCCCCGTCAGCTCCGCACCCGAGAAGTTCGTCTTCGTCGTCGGCCCCTGGCCCGGCGAGGATCCCGACCCCGGCGACCCGGGGAACCCCGACCTCGAGAGCACCCAGACCATCACCGCCACCGTTGACACCGACGCGGGCGGGCTCGTCATCAGCGTCGACCCCGCCGACCGCGACGTGGTCCTCCCGGCCATGGCGCTCGACCCCACCGCCACCCGCTGGACCACCGAGGGCGAGCTCCGCCCGGTCACCGTGACCGACACCCGCTCGGCCGACCCCGGCTGGAACGCCGCCGCCCAGGTCTCGCAGTTCACCAGCGGCGCAGGCGGATTCAGCAGCACCCACCTCGGCTGGCGCCCCGGCGTCGTCTCCACCGGCGCGAGCCAGCAGGTCGCCCCCGGACCCGCCGTCGCCGGCGCGCTCGACGGCGGCCCCGGCCTCGCCACCTCGCAGATCCTCGCCGCCGCCGCGGCCGGGTCCGGCAACGGCACCTGCGTGCTCGGCGCCGACCTGCACCTCGATCTGCCCACCGACGTCGAGTCCGGCACCTACACCGCGCTCGTCACCTTCACCGCCATCTAACCCACCCGAAAGGAACCCCCTTGCGAACCGTCACCAAGTACGCCGCCGTCGCGGCCGCCGCAGCCGCGGTCCTGGCAGCGACCGCCGCCCCGGCGACCGCCCAAGGCTCCGGCCGCTACACCGTCCTCTCCGAAGGCCACGTCGACGTCTTCGGCCTCGCCTACGAGGACGGCGCGCTCGACCTCCACGTCCACGACGAAGAGCACGCCGCCGAATACGCCCCCGGCGAGGTGGTCCTCAAGGCGAACAATGAAGCCAAGACCACGATCCCGGCCGGGTACGACTTCCTCGGCGCCCCCGGCGACGACGTCTGGATCCTCCCCGACACCGAGGTCGCGGGCCTCCTCTTCGCCGGCTACGGCGCCGAGGAGATCGCCCCCGGCGACTTCGCGAACGACACCCTCACCCTCACCGTCCACGACGCCTGGGGCGACGTCGACCTCTACACCGTCGACGACTTCGGCACGCCCGCGGTCGAATTCGACTCCGACGAAGGCCCCGGCTCGTGGCAGGTGACCGCCGGCGGCCACGGCCACCTCAACTGGGCCTTCGGCGAAGCCGGGCTCTACAAGCTCACCGTCGAGGCTGAAGGCGTCCTCGCCGCGACCGGCGAGACCGTCTCGACCGGCGAGGTCGACTACTGGTTCTGGGTGGAGGCCTGACCCATGCGATCCACGATGATCAAGGCCGGCGCCGCCCTCGGCGCCGCGGCCGCCCTCCTGTTCGCCGGCACCGCGCAGGCCGCCACCACCGTCGGCTCCGGCCACGTGGACGTCCTCGCGCTCGCCTACGACGACAACGCCAACAAGCTCGACCTGCACGTGGAGTTGGCGAACGGCACCGTCCTCGAACCCGCCGACGTCCTCTTCGACGTCCACAGCGCCCACCAGGTGACCACCGCCAGCGCCACCAACTGCCGCACCGACCTCGGCACCAACTGGGTCCTGCCGCGCCTCGAAACCGCCGGAAAGCTCTGGGCGGGCTGGAACACCGAAGCGCTCACCCTCGCCTCCTTCGGCGGCTCGGTCACGGCCGACCTCGTCTCCTACACCGCCCCGAGCGGCGGCCAGGTCGCCGTCTACGACGCCTCCACCAACACCACGCGACTCCACACCGACCCGGCCTGCGACGACGGCGCGATCGCCGTCACCGAGACCCACCATCACCCGACCTGGGTCTTCACCCAGCCCGGCACGTACACGCTCACCTTCCAGCTCAGCGCCACCCACACCACCAACGGCGCGGTGACCTCCGACCCCGTCACCTACACCTTCGACGTCGGCTAGGACCAGGTTCCCTCCCACAGGAAAGCGGGGCGGCCGCAGCACTCGGCCGCCCCGCGCCCCCGATCCGAAAGTCCCCCAGTGAAACCCAATCCCGCCCTCACCGCCGCGAGCGCCGCCGCGCTGGCCGTCGCCCTCACGGCCGCCGCGCTGCTCGCCGGGGCCTCCGCCGCCGCCCAAGAGGCCGAGGTGGAGCCCGCCGCCGTCACCTGGGGCGTCAACCCCTCCAGCCAGGACGGACCGGACGGCCGCGCCGCCTTCGACTACGAGCTCGACCCCGGCGAGACCCTCATCGACTTCGTCGGCGTCTCCAACTTCGGCACCGCCCCGATCACCGTCGACCTGTACGCCTCCGACGCCTACACCACCGAGACCGGCGCGTTCGACCTCCTGCCCTCCACTGAGGACCCCGTGGACGCCGGGTCCTGGGTCGGCTTCAACGAATCCCGGGTCACCATCGCCCCGCAGACCCGCCTCGACGTGCCCTTCGCCCTCACCGTCCCCGCCGACGCCACTCCCGGCGACCACGTGGGCGGCATCGTCGCGGCCGTCACCGAGACCGCCACCGACGCCTCCGGCAACGAGATCCAGGTCGAACGCCGCGTCGGCGCCCGCATCCACCTCCGTGTCACCGGCGAACTCGACCCCGCCCTCGTCCCCGAATCCGACGAAGAGGCCTTCCACTACACCTGGAACCCCGCCGCACCCGGCGACGTGAGCTTCGAGTACGCCGTCGCGAACACCGGCAACGTCCGTCTCCAAGGGACGCTCGTAGCCCGCGTCTCCGGCCCCTGGGGCCTCCTCGAACGCGAGGTCACCGTCGCCGAACTCCCGCAGATCCTCCCCGGCGACCGCTACGAGGGCGAAGCCCGCCTCGACGGCGTCTGGCCGCTCCTCTACGAGCACCTCGAACTCACCGTCAGGCCCGAAGCCGCCAACGAAGCCGACGCCGCAGCGCCCCTGCCGTCCCGCTCCGACGAGACCACCCTGTGGGCCCCGCCGTGGACGCAGGCCGCGGTCCTCGCCCTCCTCACCCTCGCCGCCTGGATCTGGGCCAAGAGCCGCAAACGCAAGCGGCGCAAAGCCATCCAGCCCGCCCCCGAACCGGAACCCGCCGACGACAAGGAGCCCGCCGCAGCATGAGGCGCACCCCCACCATCCTCACCGGCGCGACCGCCGCCGCCCTCCTCCTCACCGGCTGCACCGGTACAGGCGGGACCGGCGACGGCATCGACGTCGTCGTCACCACCGAACTCATCAAGAACTGGACCGACATCGTCGGCGGCGACCGCGTCACCGTCGACACGGTCGTTCCCCCGGGCGGCGACCCCCACTCCTACGAACCCAGCCCCAACGACGCCGCCAAAGTCGCCCGCGCCGAACTCGCCTTCACGAACCACCTCCTCCTCGAAGACCACCCCCTCATCAAGCTCTTCGACGCCAACGTCCCCGACGGCGTCCCCAACCTCTCCCTCGCCGAGAACGCCGAACCCTACGGCGCCAAGCTCATGCCCCTCGTCGAGAACATCAGCCTCGACACCGTCTGGCTCGGCTTCGGCGTCCGCGGCGAGACCGAGACCCGCTCCGCCGAGATCGGCGTCCGCCTCACCGAGTTCACCGGCCCCGGCCAGGCCGCCATGTTCCTCACCGACGCCTTCGGACAACCCGAGATCTACTGGGACACCGCCGACGGCCTCGCCGAGAACGACGTCATCACCCTCCCGCCCAACGCCCACACCCACGTCAACTGGGCCTTCACCGAACCCGGCGTCTACACCCTCACCGCCGCCGCCACCCTCACCGACAACGGCGCCACCACCGACGCCGGCACCGCCACCTTCACCTACGCCGTCGGCGTCAACCCCCGCGAAGTCCGACCCGGCGCCACCGTCCTCGACGGCGGCCACGCCGACCTCACCGTCGACCTCGCTACCGGCGGCTTCACCGTCCGCGACGACGACCGCGGCGAGCTCGCCCCCGACACCGTCGTGATCGACGTGCCCACCAAAGCCATCGAGGCCGTTCCCGAAGGCGAGCCGTTCGCGTTCCTCGGCCCGGCGGGGGAGGAGGTCTACCAACTGCCGCAAGCCGTCCTCGGCAAGCACGTCCACGGCGAGATCGACCCCCACCTGTGGCAGGACGTCGCCAACGCCAAGGCCTACGTCCAGGTCATCGCCGCCGCCCTCATCGAACTCGACCCCGACGGCCGCGACACGTACGAGGCCAACCGCGACGCCTACCTCGCCGAACTCGACGACCTCGACGCCGAAGTCGCCGCCGCCATCGCCACCATCCCCGAAGCCGACCGCCAGCTCATCACCACCCACGACGCCTTCGGCTACCTCGCCGACGCCTACGGCATGCAGATCGCCGGATTCGTCGTCCCCAACCCCGCCGCCGAACCCAGCGCCAAACAGGTCGAAGCCCTCACCGAGACCATCGCCGACCTCCAAGTGCGGGCCGTCTTCGTCGAACCCAACCTGCACGCCCGCGCCTCCGTGCTCCGCCAGGTCGCCGAAGACCAAGGCGTCCAGGTCTGCACCCTGCACGGCGACGCCCTGCCCCAAGACGCACCCACCTACATCGACATGATGCGGCAGAACGCCTCCGAGCTGAGCCGCTGCCTGGGAGGAGACCAATGAGACCCCACCGGATGGCGGCCCTCGCCGGCGCCGCCGCGCTGGCCGCCGGGCTGCACGCCGCCCCCGCGAACGCGGAGGAGGCCGAAGGCCTCGCCGAGTTCGCGACCTCCGGTGCGCGCCTGAAGATCGACGCGCCGTCCGAACTGGAGACCGTGCCGTCGCTCGTGCCCGAACGCGGGGACTTCGCCTTCCTCGGCGCGCCCGGCGACCTCGTCTGGATCGCCGGGACCGTCGACGGCCAGACCTTCCCGACCCTCGACGCCGCAGCAGTCGACGCCGATGTCCGAGTCTCCCTGGCGAAGACCGAAGGCCCCGGTGACGCCTGGCTGTACACCTTCGAAGGCGCGGGCACCGCCGCGCCGCTCGCCTCGACCGCCGTCGGCGCGCCGTTCACGCTGACCGCGGGTACGACCACGCCGGTGGTCCTCGCAGTGGACGAACCCGGTGAATACACGCTCGAACTCGTTGCCACCGAAGACCAGGCGAAGGGCACGGTCGCCGCGACCGGCCGCGGCCAAGCCACCACCGCTGCCCGCACCACCTACAGCCTTACCGCCGAGGAGATCACTACCGAAGAGGCGCAGGCGATCGCGACCGACGAGCAGCCGAACAGCGGCGGCGCGCAGGCCGGCACCTCCTGCGAGATCATCGCCGACGGCCACATCGACATCGGCCCCCGCTTCGTCGACGGCGCCTGGACCGCGCAGCTGCGCGACGACCGCGCCGCCGAATCCGTCTGGCGCGAACTCGACGACGTCGTGCTGCAGGTCCCCGACACCGCGCTGTTCCCCATCCCCGAGGGCGACTTCGACTTCCTGGGCGAGACCGGCCAGGAGATCTACATGCTGCCGCAGGTCCAGGCCTCCGGCATCGTCTGGCCCGGCTGGAACACCCAGGACCCCAGCGTCATCGAAGGCGTCCCCGGCGCGATCGAATGGAATCTCGCCAAAGTGGACGGACCCGGCGAGTTCACGATCTTCCTCACCGGCACCTTCGGCGGCGCCGAGGTCCTCTTCGACTCCTCCGAAGCCCTGCCGCAGACCGTCTCCATCCCGCGCAACACCCACGCGCACGGCAACTGGACCTTCTCCGAGCCCGGCGTCTACCGCCTCACCGTCGAATTCACCGCCACCACCGGCGACGGCGAGACCGTGACCGCCACCAAGGACATCCAACTCGCGGTCGGCGCCGCCGTCGACCCCGACGAAGCCTGCTCGGGCGGCGGCTCGGGCGACACCGATCCGGGCGGCGGGGACGAGGACGACAACGGGTTCCTGCCCACGACCGGCACCGGCCGGCTCCTCTGGGGCCTCGGCGCCGCGGCCGTCGCCGTGATCGTCGGCGCGGTCATCATGATCGCGACCCGCAAGCGCCGCAAGGGAGCAGCCGATGCGGGCTGACCTCGAAGTATCGGCACTCGCGGTCACCCTGGGCGGCAACCAGGTCCTGCACGACGTGGACCTCGCCGTCGGCCCCGGCGACACGGTCGGACTCATCGGCCCCAACGGCGCGGGCAAGACCACGCTGCTGCGCGCCGTGCTAGGCCTCCTCGCCCCCGACACCGGCACCGTCCACATCGGCGGCAGGCCGCCCCGCGCGGCCCGGAGCCGCCTCGGCTACGTGCCCCAGAAGCACGAGTTCGCGTGGGACTTCCCGATCACCGTCGCCGCAGCGGTCCTCAACGCCCGCACCGCGACTCAATGGACCGGACCCCGCCGCGCCGACCGCGAGGCCGCCGCGGCCGCCGTCGAGCGCGTGGGCCTCACCGACCTCGCCGCTCGCCCGATCGGGGCGCTCTCGGGCGGCCAGCGCCAGCGGGTCCTCGTCGCCCGCGCGCTGGCCCGCGAGCCCGGGCTGCTGCTGCTCGACGAGCCGTTCACGGGCGTCGACGTCCCGACCCAGGAGCTGCTGGTCGGGCTGCTCACCCAGCTCGCCGAGGAGGGCACTGCGATCCTGATGACCACCCACGACCTCGCCCAGGCCCGGGCGGTGTGCACGCGCCTGTGCCTGCTCAACCGCACGGTGGTCGCCGACGGCCCGCCGTCTGAACTGGACGATCCGTCGTTGTGGCTGCGGGCGTTCGGGGTCGCCGAGTCCGAACTCCTGCTCACCGGGACCGCGAGGGAGGCCGAGTGATCGAGTGGCTGACCGAGCCCTGGCAGCTCGAGTTCATGCAGCGCGCGTTCATCGTGGCGCTCATCGCGGCGGTCGTCTGCGTCGTGGTCGGGACCTTCGTGGTGCTGCGCGGCATGGCGTTCATCGGCGACGCGGTGGCGCACGCGGTGTTCCCCGGGGTCGCGGTCGGGTTCGTGATCCATGCGAACCTGGCGCTGACCGGCGCGGTCGCGGGGATCGTGACGGCGGTGGCGATCGCGCTGATCAGCCAGACGCGGCGTCTCAACGAGGACACGGTGATCGGCGTGTTCTGGGCGGGGTCGTTCGGGCTGGGGATCGTGATCGTCTCGACCCAGGACGCCTACACCGGCGACCTCACCTCATTCCTCTTCGGACAGATCCTGGCGCTCGGGGACGACGACGTGCGCGCCGTCGCCTCGGTGGGCGCGGTCCTGGTCGCGCTCACGTTCCTGCTGCGCCGCCAGCTCATCGCGGTGAGCCTCGACCGCGAGACCGCGAAGGCCTCGGGCCTGCCGGTGCTCCTTCTCGACATGGTCCTGTACGCGATGGTCACGGCCGCGATCGTGGTGGCGCTCCAGGCGGTCGGCAACGTCCTCGTCCTGGCCCTCCTGGTCACCCCGGCGGCGACGGCGCGCATGGGCACCGAGCGCCTCGCCACGATGACCGCCGCGGCCTGCGCGCTCGCGGCCTTCGGATCGGTTGCGGGCCTGTACCTCTCGTACCACTACAACCTCGCGGCCGGCGGCATGGTCGTCCTGATGCTCACCGCGATGTTCCTCCTGGCCTGGCTCGCGGCCCCGAAGCACGGCCTCCTCTGGAGGCGCCTGCGGGCGGGCGTACGGGTGGCCCCGGGTACCCGCCCAGTCCCACCTTCACCACTACCAGTGAAAAAGGACAGCGTCCCATAGGGGTACGACACCGGTGTTCGAACGCGGTTTATCCGAGGATCGCTCTCGTTGCGGCGGTCAGTGCTCGGCGGGGGCCGGAGTGCCCGTGGCGTGGGCGGCGTGGGAGAGGACCTGCTCGAGGAGCGGTTTGATGTGGTGGTCGGCCGCCGAGTAGTAGACGAAGGTGCCCTCGCGGCGGGTGGTGACGAGGCCGGCGAGGCGGAGCTTGGCGAGGTGCTGGCTCACGGCGGTGGGCCGCGCGCCGGTGAGGTCGGCGAGGCAGGCGACGTTCTCCTCGCCTTGCAGCAGCGCCCACATGAGCTTCAGGCGGGTCGGGTCGGCGAGCATGCGCAGGGCGTCGGCGGCGACGCGCGCCTGCTCGTCGTCCGGCATCGTGAAGTCCTCGATCCCCTCGTGCATGGGCTCAGCTTACCCCGTCTTGTTATCTGCGTAATTGCGAATATAAGATGATGCGCATGTTGTCGAGCATGTTCCGGCTGTCCGACGTCCGCTGGGCCGCCGCCGCCCTCGCCTGCTTCGCCGCCGGCGGCATCGCGCAGCTGGCCGCCGCCCCGATGTGGGCCTGGCTGCCCGCCTACCTCGCCTGCTACGCGGCGGGCGGATGGGGGCCCGCCTGGGAGGGCCTGTCCGCGCTCCGCAAGCCGCGCTTCGAGGTCGACCTCCTCATGGTCATCGCGGCCGTCGCCGCCGCCGCGATCGGCCAATGGTTCGACGGGGCCCTGCTCATCGTCATCTTCGCGACCTCCGGCGCCCTCGAGTCGGTCCTCACCGAGCGCACCGCCGACTCGGTCCGCAGCCTCCTCGAACACGCCCCCGACCAGGCCGTGCGCCTCGCGAACGGCCGCGAGGAGCCCGTGGACGCCGCCGCCCTCGCCCCCGGCGACCTCGTGCTGATCCGCCCCGGCGAACGCGTCCCCGCCGACGGCACCGTCGTCTCCGGTGAATCCGAAGTGGATGAGTCGACCCTCACCGGCGAGGCCCTGCCCGGCCGCAAGGCCGTCGGCGCGCAGGTGCTCGCCGGGACCGTCAACGGCACCGGCGCCCTCGAAGTGCGCGTCGACCGCGCCAGCGCCGACACCGTGCTCGCCCGCATCGCCCGCCAGGTCGAAGAGGCGTCCGAGGCGAAGTCCCGGACCCAGCTCACCATCGAACGCGTCGAGCAGCCCTACTCGCTCGCCGTGGTCGCAGCGACCCTCGCGCTCATCGGCGTCCCGCTCCTCGCCGGAGCGGCCTTCGAGCCGAGCCTGCTGCGCGCCATGACCTTCATGATCGTCGCCAGCCCCTGCGCGATCGTCCTCGCGACCATGCCGCCGCTCCTCGCCGCCGTCGCGCTCGCCGGAAGACAGGGCGTGCTCGTCAAGAGCGCCCTGATGATGGAACGCCTCGCCGAGGTCGACCGGGCCGCGTTCGACAAGACCGGCACGCTCACCACCGGCTGCCCCGAGGTCGAGCGCCTCATCGCCTTCGACGGCGACGCGGCGCGGCTGCGTCGCCTCGCGGCCGCCGCCGAAGCCCGCTCCGAGCACCCGATCGGCCGCGTCCTGGCCGGTCTCGCCGACCACACCGACGCGACCGAGTTCCAGGCCATGCCCGGTCGCGGCGTGCGGGCCGTGGTCGACGACATCGAAGTCCTCGTCGGCCACCCGATCCTGCTGAACGACGCCGAGGACGACGCCCGGGCCCGAGCGACCGTGGGGGAGTTCGAGACTGCCGGCCTCACCGTCGCGGTCGTCATCGCCGACAAGCGCCCCGTCGGCGTGATCGGACTCTCCGACGCCGTGAGACCCGATGCCGCCCAAGCGGTCGAGGCCCTGCGCGCGCGGCTCGGCACCGATCCGAGCCTCCTCACCGGCGACCATCCGGCCGCCGCCCGCCGCGTCGCCGCCGCGGTCGACATCCGCGACGCCGAGGCCACCCTCCTGCCGGGGGACAAGGCCGACCGCCTCGCCGGGACCCGGACCCTCTACATCGGCGACGGTGTGAACGACGCGCCCGCGCTGGCCGCCTCCCACGTCGGCGCGGCCATGGGCGGCACCGCCTCGGACCTGGCCCTGCAATCGGCGGACATCGTGCTCGTCGGCCGGCGCCTCACCGCGCTCCCCGCCGCGATCGACCTGGCGCGCAAGGCCAGGCGCGTCGCCCGCGTGAACCTGGCGTTCGCGGCCGCGGTCATCGCGGTACTCGCCGCCTGGGACCTCTTCGGCGAACTGCCGCTCGTCCTCGGCGTGGCGGGCCACGAGCTCTCCACGGTGATCGTGGGCCTCAACGGACTCCGCCTGCTGAGCCGCCGCCACTGGAACGAGCGAGCGCTGTAGCGGCCCGCCGACCGAGCCCGGTTACCCTCTGCGGGTGAACAGCCTCGCCTCGAACGACAACCGCCGGGTGCCGGTCATCGTCCTGTCAGGTCACCTCGGCGCTGGGAAGACGACGCTGCTCAACCATCTGCTGAGCCGCCCGGGCGCGCGGGTCGGCGTGATCGTCAACGACTTCGGAGCGGTGAACGTCGACGCCGCCCTGGTGACCGGGCAGATCGACGAGCCGGTCTCGATCGCCGGCGGCTGCCTTTGCTGCCTGGAGGACGCGGGCGGCCTCGACCTCGCCCTGGAGCGGCTGACCGACCCGCGCCGCCGTCTCGACGCGGTCATCGTCGAGGCCAGCGGCATCGCGGAACCGGGCGCGCTGGCCTGGATGATCCGGTCCAGCAAGGTCGCGCGGGTGCGGCCGGGCGGTGTGATCGACGTGGTCGACGCGGTCGAGCATTTCACCACTGTGGACGACGACGGGCCGCCGCCCGCGCGGTTCGCCGTCGCGACTCTGGCGGTGATCAACAAGATCGACCGGCTCCCCGCCGACCGGGCCGAAGCCGCCGCGGCCGCGATCGAGGCGCGCATCCGCGAGGTCAACCCCGGCATCCACATCGTGCGCACCTCGCGCGGCCGCGTGGACCCCGAACTCGTGTACGACGTCGCCTCCGCGGACGACCCGCAGGACGAGCTTCCCCTTGCGGCCCTTGCCAGGCGGGCGCACCACCACGAGGGGCATCGGCACGCGGACGCCGTGACCGTGCGGACCCTCGCCGCCGCGGACGCGGGCCGTCTGGTCGACCTGTGCGCGGACCCGCCGGAGGGCGCGTACCGGATCAAGGGCACGGTCTGCGTCGACACCGACCGCGGCCCGCGGCGCTTCACGGTGAACGTGGTCGGCGACCAGGTCCACATCGCCGACCGCGCCGGGGCCGCGATCGGCGGCGAATTGGTCGCGATCGGGACGGGCCTCGACGCGGACAAGGTGCGGCCGCGCCTCGAAGCCGCCCTCGCGCCGGCGGAGGGCCGCAATGCCGAGGGGCTGCGCCGACTCCTGCGCCTGCGCGAACTGAGCCGGTGACGGCTCGGCCCCACCGGAGGCGGGCGCCGGCCGCACCTCGATTAAACTGACAACCATTTCCATTAACGAAAGGTTGTCGATGAAGAAGCTGCCGGTCACCGTGCTCTCCGGGTTCCTCGGTGCGGGCAAGACCACACTGCTCAATCACGTGCTGAGCAATCGGGAAGGGCTGCGCGTCGCGGTCATCGTCAACGACATGAGCGAGG
The DNA here is from genome assembly GCF_017592475.1 of Glycomyces niveus. GTDB lineage: Bacteria > Actinomycetota > Actinomycetes > Mycobacteriales > Micromonosporaceae > Glycomyces > Glycomyces niveus. Next base: position 124,172 of record NZ_JAGFNP010000002.1, read on the forward strand.
TCAACATCGACGCCGACCTCGTGCGCGACGGCGGCAGCCTCTCTCGCACCGAAGAGCGCCTGGTCGAGCTGAGCAACGGCTGCATCTGCTGCACCCTCCGCGACGACCTCCTCGAAGAGGCCGCCCGGCTCTCCCGCGACGGCCGCTTCGACTACCTCCTCATCGAATCCAGCGGCATCTCCGAGCCGATGCCCGTCGCCGCGACCTTCGCGTTCGGCGAACTCGAGCAGGGCCTCCTGTCGGACCTGACCGAACTCGACACCATGACCACGGTGGTCGACGCCGCGAACGTGCTCATCGAACTCCAGCGCGGCGACGACCTCCTCTCGCGCGGGCTCGACGCCTACGAGGACGACGACCGCACCGTATCGGACCTCCTCGTCGACCAGATCGAGTTCGCCGATGTGCTGGTGCTCAACAAGACCGACCTCGTCACCCCGGACGAGGCCGACCGCGTCGAGGCGGTCCTGCGCCGCCTCAACCCCGACGCGCGCCTCATCAGGGCGATCCGCGGCCGCGTCGACACCGCGAGCGTCCTCGGCACCGGCCGCTTCGACCTCGACCGCGCCCAGGAGGCGCCTGGCTGGGTCAAGGAGATCAACGGCGAGCACGTTCCCGAGACCGAGGAGTACGGCATCTCGAGCGTGGTCTTCCGCGACGCCGCCCCCTTCCACCCCGAACGGCTGTGGCGCTTCGTCCAGGAACTCGACTCCGGCCGCTACGGGACCGTGCTGCGCTCCAAGGGCTTCTTCTGGCTCGCGACCCGCCCCCAGGTGACCGCGTTGTGGTCCCAGGCCGGCGCGGTCGCCCGCTTCGACCCCTTCGCCTCCCGCGACGCCGCCCAGGGCCAGGAACTCGTCTTCATCGGCGTCGCCCTCGACCACGCGGCGATCGAGTCGGCCCTGCGCGGATGCCTTGCCAGGGAAGGCGAAACTGCCGACACCGACCCCTTCGAACCCTGGGATGCCCACGGGCTCGACCACGACCACGACCACGTTGGGATCGCACGTTGAGCAACGGATCGCCCTCGACTACGCCGAGCACACCGCATGGCTGCTCGACAGCGCCCACAAGGACGCCGAACGGTACCGGCGGCTCGCCGCCGAACTCGTCTCGCCGGGCGACCGCCGAGCCGCGGACATCGGCTGCGGAGGCGGCGACCGTGAGGACGGCGCTGTTGAGCGCCGCCGAGTAGGCGAGCGCGGTGCGATCGCCGAACCCCCGTGGCAACGTGAACCGACGCCGCGCCAGGGGTCAGCGCCCGTAGCGGGATTCGAGCCAGGTCACGGCGAACGCCACCATGGCCGCCGCGTCCACGAGGACGCTGTCCGCGTCGCCGACCCGGCCGCGCGTGCCCGCGCCGGTCGCCAGGTGGTCTTCCACGATGAGGCGGAAGTAGTCCTCGGGCGGGCCGGGGACGACCGGATCGCCCGTGTCGAACTCCTCGACGGTCCGCCAGACCGTGCCCTGCGGGGATGCCAGCGGGTACTCGATCGCGATGCGGCGCTTGCCGGGCAGGTCGGCGAGGTGCTCGGCGTGGTGGAGGAGCGTCATGGTGTCGAGCGGCGCGCCGACCATGAGTACCCGGCCGCCGGCCGCGGCGAGGCGCGCGAACGGGGAGCCCTCGCCGTAGCCGTAGTCGAGCGCGTGGTTCGCGGTGAACGCCTCGGCGCGGGCGCCGAGCGCGGCGACCGCCGCGCCCGGGTTCCCGCTGCGGCGCACGCCCGGGCGGGTGCCGATAGCGGCCGCGAGGACGCCGTGGTCGCGGGCGGGCCGGGCCGTCGCCGGATCGTAGGGCGGCACATGGTCGCGCAGCTCGGGGAGGACCCGGCCGTCGTCGTCCCACACGTCGACGCCGAGCTCCCAGTCCTGGTAGCTCAAGATCGTCCCTTCAGGACCGGTCGCGTCGAGCAGGGCGTCGATCAGCGCGTCCGGGCCGCCGAGGACCGGTCCGACCTTGCCGAAGGCCGCGTGGACCATCACCGCGTCGCCCTCGGCCACGCCGATCCGGCGCAGGTCGGCGGCCAGGCTCTCTCGCGTCAGCACTGCAGTCATGTTGCGAGCGTAGCCAGTCGCCGCGCGGCGTCGGTGCCCGCGACGGGTGCGAGCCAGAGGAGGCGCTGGCCCCCGTCCTCGGTGAACAGGTGGTGGCATTCGAGCTCGATGACGCCGATCGCGGGGTGCACGAAGCGCTTGCGGTCGAAGCGGCGCACCTCGACGTCCCGGGCCTGCCACAGGCGCGTGAACTCCTCGCTGCGGTCGAGCAGGTCGGCGACCATCTTCTCCGCCTCGGCGTCGCCGCGCGCGAGGGCGCGCTTGGCCGCCACCGCGCGGAGGTCCGCCACGAACGACTGGGCATGGCGCTCATGGTCTTCGGCCGGGTAGACGGTGCGGGCGGAAGGATCGGTGAACCAGCGGTAGACGATGCTCGCGGTGTAGCCGGGCTCGCCGACGGGGTCGAGTTCGCCGAGGAGCTCGGCGGCGAGGCGGTTCTGCGCGAGGGGCTGGTGCAGGTCGGTCATGATCCGCGCGGGCGTGCCGTCGAGGCGTTCGAGCAGGGTCAGCAGAGACGGGTCGGTGGCGCGCGGGGGTTCGCGGGGCGGAGCGGGGTGCCCGGCGAGGTGGAAGAGGTGGTCGCGTTCGTCCCCGGTGAGTCGCAGCGCCCGGGCGAGCGCCAGGAGCATCTGCGCCGAGGGCTGGACGCCGCGGCCGCGTTCGAGCTCGATGTAGTAGTCGATCGAGGCGTTCGCGAGGAACGCGACCTCTTCGCGGCGCAGGCCGGGCACGCGGCGGCGCGGTCCGGCGGTGAGGCCCACGTCGGCGGGCCGCAGCCGGTCGCGGCGGGAGTGGAGGAAGGCGGCGAGTTCAGAGGCGTCCACCGCTCAATCATCCACGCCGCGGCCGCTCCCGCGTGTGAGCTTAAGGAGGGGGCGGCGACCCCGGGGTCAATGTCACCGTCGCTGACCTGCGGATTCGGGGCGAGGATGGGGACGACACCGAATAAGGGAGCTGGCAATGAGCATCGACAAGGGGACCCGCGTCGCCGTCGTCACCGGCGGTTCGCGCGGCATCGGCCGGGCGATCGTGCGGCGGCTGGCCGAGCAGGGGTACGCGATCGCGGTGGGCTACGCCGGGAACGCCGAGGAGGCCGCCGCGGCGGTGAAGGAGGCGGCGGCCGCCGGGGCCGAGGCCTTCGCGTACCGGGCCGACGTGGCCGACGAGACCGCGGTGGCGGGGCTGTTCGACGAGACCGAGACCCGCTTCGGCGGGGTCGACGTGGTCTTGAACCTGGCCGGGCGCCTGTACCTGGCGCCAGTGGCCGAAATGGACCTCGATGAGGTGGACGCGTTGCACCGCACGAACATCCGGGGCGCGTTCGTCGTGGCCCGCGAGGCCGCGCGCCGGGTCCGCCCGGGCGGCTCGATCGCGCTGTTCTCGACCTCGGTGGTCGGGACCTACCACCTGACGTACGGGGCGTACGCCGCCAGCAAGGGCGCGGTCGAGGCGCTGGGCAAGACCCTGGCCCGGGAGATGCGCGGCCGCGACGTCAACGTCAACATCATCGCGCCCGGCCCGACCGCCACCGAACTCTTCTTCGAGGGGAAGAGCGAGGAGCTGATCGACCGGCTCGCGAAGGCGGCCCCGCTCGAGCGGCTGGGGGAGCCGCACGACATCGCCGAGGTCGCCGCGTTCCTCGCCTCGCCGGAGGGCCACTGGGTCAACGGGCAGGTCGTGCGCGCCAACGGCGGCATGGTCTGAACGACGGAGCAGGGGGAGGCGTCGCCGCCTCCCCCTGCCCGGTGTCGCGCTCAGGCGGCTTCCACGAGGTCGCGCTTCGCCTTGCGGACCGTGGCGAGGGCGAGCATGACGCCCGCCAGCGCGATGGCCGCGGCCGCGGTGAACGCCGCAGCGAAGCCGTCAGTGAGCGCCTCCGGGTCGCCGAGCTCGTTGGCGCCGAAGGGCACCGCGATGGCGGTGACCACGGCGAGGCCGAGCGCGGACCCGATCTGGTAGCTCGTGTTGACGATCCCCGAGGCCAGGCCGCCCTGTTCGGGGGCGGCGCTGGAGATGGCCATCTGCAGCGACGGGATGAACGCGAGGGACATGCCGAGCGCCGCGACGAGCGAGGCCGGGAGCACGTCGACCGCGAACGTCCCCTCAGGACGGACGAGCGCGAGCCATCCGAGGCCCGCCGCGAGCAGGACCAGGCCGGTGGTGATCATGGCCTTGGGTCCGAACTTCACGGTCAGGCGCGGGGCGATGACGACCATGCCGAGCATGATGAGCGCGGTCATCGGCAGCAGCGCCGCCCCCGAGGGGAAGGCCGAGTAGCCGAGCACCTGCTGCAAGTACAGGTTGAGGAAGAACCACATGGGGATCCACGCCGCGCCGAGCAGGGCCTGGGCGAGGTTGGCCGCGCCGAGGTTCGGGGCGCGGAAGATCGCCAGGGGCATGAGCGGTTCGCGGCGCTTGGCCTGCACCACCAGGAAGAGGGCGAGCAGGACGACCGCGCCGGCGAGGACGCCCCAGGTCTGGGCCGAGGCCCAGCCCGTCTCGGGCGCCCGGACGATCGCGAAGACCGCGCCGCCGAGGCCGAGCGTGGCGAGGACGGCGCCGAGTACGTCGATGGAGCCGCGGGCGCCTGCGCCGCCGGGCAGGAGCGCCGGGGCGGCGGCCACGGCGAGGACCGCGATCGGCACGTTGATGTAGAAGACCCAGGGCCACGAGGCGTACTCGGTGATGACGCCGCCGAGGAAGACGCCGGCGGTGCCGCCCGCTGGGGCCGCCGCGCCGTAGACGGCGAAGGCCTTCATGAGCTCTTTCGGGTTGGCGCCGAACAGCATCATGAGCAGGGTCAGCGCCGATGGCGCGATGAGCGCCGCGCCGACGCCCTGGACGGCGCGCCCGGCCAGTTCGGTCGCGACGTTCCCGGCCGCGCCGGCCAGGAGCGAGCCCGCGCCGAGGACGATCCAGCCGAGGCTGAAGACCCTGCGTGCGCCGAGGAGGTCGGAGAGGCGACCGCCGAGGAGCAGGAGGCCGCCGAAGACGACGACGTAGGCGTTGAAGACCCAGGACAGGTGCTCTTGCGTGAAGCCGAGTTCGGCCTGCATCTTCGGGAGGGCGACGCCGATGATCGAGGTGTCCATGATGACCATGAACTGGGCCAGGGCGATGAGCGCGAGGGCGGTCCAGCGCCGTGAGGCCGGTGGGGTCGAGGTACGTGGCATGACTGCTCCTAAATACCGGAGGGGGGTATAGTGCGGTGGCACTGCACCCCTTGGGGGCGAACCGCTCCGGCGTCGGAGCGGCGGGCGGCCCAAGAGCCGCCCGCTATTTCTAGCATACCCCCAGGGGGTATTCAAACAGGTCTCGACAAGTGACCTCGACCACTGGTCTTCCGCTTGACGATTATACCCCGCGGGGGTATAAATTCAGGGCAGTGTGATACCCCTCCTGGGTATCCGAACCCGTGAAAGCGAGTGACCCGCCATGTGCCACAACGACGCCCACACCTGCAGCACCGACACCGCCGCCGCGACCGCCGAGGAGACGGCCGCCTGCCCGGTCATGGCCGGCACGCCCGTCGTCAAGGCCGTCGCCGAAGCCAAGGGCCTCTTCCGCGACTACGAGGGCCAGCGCTACTGGTTCTGCTGCGCCGGCTGCGGCCCCGCCTTCGACGCCGACCCCGCCAAGTACGCCCTCGCCGTCTGACCTCCCGTCCCACCTGCGCGAAACGGCCCGACCGCACTGCGGCGGGTCGTTCCGCCGAGCGCGGAGAGCCCGACCTATCCGGGCCGCCTCGCCCGGCGGCATGGCAGCATGGGCATGTGCCAGCCCGAATGCCAATGCCCGTCCGCTGCGCCGCAGCGGTCGAGACCGAGCGCGCCGCGACCACGTCAGAGGTCGCCGACCCCGACGTCCCCTGGATCACCCTCGTCCACAACGACCCGGTCAACCTCATGAGCTACGTCGCCTACGTCTTCCAGTCCTACTTCGGCTTCGACGAAGCGAAGGCCAACCGGCTCATGCTCGACGTCCACAACAAGGGCCGCGCGGTCGTCTCCAGCGGCACCCGCGAGGAGATGGAACGCGACGTGCAGGCCATGCACGGCTACGGCCTCTGGGCCACCCTCAGGCAGGACCGCTGATGGGCCGCTACTTCAAGGCCGAGGACGGCGGGGCGGCCGCCTCCTTCGACGTGTTCGAGGCCGGGCTCCTGCGCGCCTACGCCGAGCAGATGCTCGAGCTCATCGACGCCCGCGACGGCGCCACCGGCACCGCCGAGGACCTCATCGCCTCGGCCTTCAGCGAGGGCCCGACCGAGCTCCCCGAGGACCCGGCGCTGGCCCGGCTCTTCCCCGACGCCTACACCGACCTCGGCCCCGACGGCGACGCCGCCGCGGCTTCCGCGGAGTTTCGCCGGTACACGGAGAACGACCTGCGCGCGCGCAAACGCGACGACGCGCAGGCCGTGATCCGCTCGCTCGAGGCGCTCGCCCCGGAGGGCCGCAGACGGAAGACCTTGCGGCTCAAGCCGGACGAGTGCCGCCAGTGGCTCGGGGCGCTGAACGACCTGCGGCTCGTGATCGCGTCCCGGCTCGGCATCGAGGCCGACGAGGACTTCGACGCGCTGCTGGAACTGCCCGACGACGACCCGCGCCAGCCGCTCGTGCTCACCTACGGCTGGTTGACGACACTGCAGGACACGCTGGTCGAGGCGTTGATGCGCTCCCTGTGACGCCTCCTATGCGTCGGGGGCGAAGTCGCCGACCATGTGGAGGATCTGGATGGCCGCGAGTCCCCATTGGGCGATGTCGTTGGTGCCGCCGTTGGGCCACCACGCGATCGGGTTGAGGGTGGTCTCGACGGCCTGGGTCTCGCGCGGCGAGTAGTCCGGCGCGTCCTTCGCGCCCCGGAACCGGTCCCAGGCGAGGCGGGCCTGCGACTCGTCCCCGGTCCGCTGGTACACGAACGCGTTGGCCCTCGTGTACGAGTACAGGAACAGGTCGCCGAACCGGCCGCCGTATTCGGCCTCCTGCTCCTGGCGGGAGGCGGTGTAGAACCGCGAGTACTTGAGCCAGTCCGCCTCGAACGCCGGCATGTCGATCTGCTGGATGAGCTCCGCGCAGATCTCGATGCGCCCGAAGGAGTTGCTGAGGTTGCTGCGCTCGGTCACCGCCGTCTCGGCGATCGCGTACCGGCCGGTGTCCATGTCGTACAGCCCCGATCCTTGCGCGAAGCCGTTGGGCTGCGCCGCGATCGTCTCCATCGTGCCGAGCACCTTCTGGCGGCAGAACTCCCAGTCCGGGCCGCGCCGCTCCCATTCGGTGAGCCACGCGGCGGCGAGGGCGGCCCAGCTGGTGCCGAAGCCGATGTCGATGGCGTTCCGGTCGGGCGCCCACGGGTCGTCGGCGGCCCGGATCTTGCGGCCGGTGTCGAGGACGAGCGCGGTCTCCTCGCTGCTCGCGAGCATGTGGAGCATGTCGCCGGTGCGCTCGTCGGCGGTCAGGTAGTAGAAGTACCGGCGGTAGTTGGCGTTCGAGACGCGCACCTGTTTGGACGAGTCGCCCCAGTGCTGCACGCCGTGCCGCGTGCCGAGCCCGGCCCACTCGCCGATGTGGTAGCAGTTGACCTCGCTGGTCTTGCGGGTCATGGCCTCGGCGAAGCGGAACACCTCGGGCTTGTTGGTGTGCAGGTACGCCATCCAGATCCACTGGTCGGGGGAGATCTCGGAGTTGTCCCAGGCGTACCCGCCGACGTCGTAGCGCCAGGTCTTGCGGTCGACGTCCTTGGAGTGCATGAAGTCGCCGTAGTCCCAGAACCCGTACCAGTGCCGCTGGTCCTGCTCGGTGCGGTAGTGCTCGAACAGGAAGTCCAGGGTGTCCTCGACGTCGGCCTTCACCGGGTGCGACCGGTCGACCGGCCCGAACAGTCCGCCGAACGCCCCGGCCGCGCTCATGTGCTCGGTGGGGGCGATGACCTGCGGCTGCGCGCGCACCACATCGGCCATCGCGCCCAGGCGCCCATGCGCGGGCGTGGCCTCGGTGACCCAGAACTGCAGCTCGGTGGTGCGGGCGACGCCGTACGGGGTGCCGAACCCCGGTTCGTAGTCCTCGTACGTGATCTCGAGGGCGTCGAGCTGCTCGGGATAGGTGTCCTGGCCCATGCCGTCGTGGTAGAACCGCGTGTCCATCGGCTGCGCCTCGGGCGACCACATCCAGACGGTGACCGTGGCCTCGTCGGTGTCGGCGCCGCGGATGTCGAGCCCGGTGGGGTGGCGCTGCCAGAAGTCCTTCATGCCGAAGCCGAACCCGCCCGACGGCCCGCCCACGTAGCCGAACCCGGACGCGCGGCGGCCCTGGTCCACCGGGACCCAGCCGTGGCCGGCCTTGGTGCGCTTCTTGACCGCGAACCCCTCGCTGGTGAGCTGGGAGAGCGAGTAGTCGCCCCAGTTCGGGATCCAGTGCAGGCGGGTGGTGACGCGTTGGTCCCATGTCGCCGGGTCCGGCAGCGCCCGCCCGGCGACCTGCGCTTCCCGCACGGCCGCACCGGGATCGCGGCGCAGGCCGGTGATGCCCTTGACGGCCTCGGCGAGCTGCCCGTGGCCTTCGCCGACGAACCGCACGTGCCGGTCGTAGAGCGCGTCGGTGAGCGCGACCTTGAAGCGCACGCCGAGCCCGGCGATGAACGCGTCCTCGCCGTCGGAGTCGAACACGAACGTGTGGACCATGCGGAAGGACTCGCCGCCCGCGTAGAAGTACAGGCGCACCGTGAACGGCAGCCAGGTGCGGCCGCGCGACTTCCGGTGCGTGCCGGTCACTTTGACGACCGCGCGCACCGGGCCCTCCTGCTCGACGGTGACCTCGTCGACCTCCGAGGTGTAGCGGTCGCGGGTGACCGAGCCGGTCTCGGTGTCGGGGGCCTCGGTCTGGGTGATGTTGACGAGGTGACCGCCCTTGACGAGGGTCCGGTCGCCGCGCTTGACGTGCTTGATGAGGTCCTTGCCGCTCTTCGCGATCCGCGCGGTGATCACGCCGGTGTTGACGTCGATGTGGTGCTTGGAGTCCGAGACTGACACGGCGAACGCGGGAGCGGCGGGCTCGCCGGCGCTGAGCGTGAACGTCTCGGCGGTCGCGGCCGGGCCGACGGCGTGCGCGGTCCACTTCAGCGAGCCGTCCGGCCAGTAGGCGAGCGGCCAGGACTGGACGGGCACTGTCGCGCCGTCGTCGGCGGTGAGCTGGAACCGCTGGTCGCCGGGGAAGCGGCCCTTGCCCCAGGGCACGCCCCAGGTCGAGCCGGGCGATTCGGCCGGTTTCCCTTCGAGCCAGCGCAGTCCGACCGAGTCGGGGCCCGCGTCGTCGGCGGTGCCCGTCTGCGCGTGGGCGGGTGCGGCCTCGAAGAGGGCGGCGGCGGCCGCCACTCCAGCGGTGGTGGCGAGGACGCCGCGTCGGCTGACGCCGCGGGGTTGGGCTGCCGTGGCAGGGGCGGTCAAGGTTCCTCCAAGGGGATGGGTGTGCCGCAAGGGATTAAACCGTTTTAACTCAAGGGGTTCAATATAGCCATGCGTCAATGTATAGTCAAGCGTCCCAGGGAGTGCCCAGTCCCGTCTGATCACGGCACGTCGACCGGACCGCAGCGCTTCCGATCCAACCGGCATACTTGGAGCAGTCATGGAAACGTTTACGCGAGTTCGGGTCGCGGGGGCGGTGGTCGGCCTCCTGGCCGCGACCGCCGGCTTCGCCCTGAGCACCACGACCACCCACGCCGAGGAGCCCGCCGCCGCGCAGGACATCGGTGCGCAGCAGGCCCTCCGGCCCATGGAGGACCTCGGCCGCGGCGTCGTCGCCGTCCGCAACGGCGGCAGCGTCCTCGTCAGCTGGCGCCTCCTCGGCCTCGACCCGGCCGGCATCGGGTTCAACGTCTACCGCTCCGCCGCAGGCGGTTCATGGACCAAGCTCAACGGCTCGGTCCTCACCGGCGGCACCAACTACACCGATGCCGCCGCGAACCTCGCGCAGGCCAACGCCTACCGGGTCGTCCCCGTCATCGGCGGCGCCGAGCAGCAGCCCAGCACCGCCTTCACCCTCACCGCGAACCACGCTGACGAGCCCGTCGTCCGCATCCCGCTGCGCAGCGGCGGCCCGGTGAAGTTCGTCTGGACGGGCGACCTCGACGGCGACGGCGAGTACGACTACGTGATCGACCGCCAGACCTCGCCCCAGGCGATCGAGGCCTACACCGGGAAGGGCCAGTTCCTGTGGCGGGTCGACATGGGACCCAACAGCACCAACCAGGACAACATCGAACCCGGCTCCGCCACGATCGACGTCGGCCACAACGACGGCGTCACCGTCCAGGACTTCGACGGCGACGGGCGCGCCGAGGTCGCGGTGCGCATCGCCGACGGCGTCACCTTCGGCGACGGCCGCCGCTTCACCGCCTCCAACGACGACCACCAGTTCATCGCGATGCTCGACGGCCGCACCGGCGCGCTGCGCGACTCGGCCCAGGTGCCCACCGACTACCTCGCGGACGGACCGCTGGCGGCCCGGTTCGGCGTGGGCTACCTCGACGGCGTCACGCCCAGCCTCGTGGCGTTCATGAAGAACCGCGTCGGCAACGGCGGGTTCAACCTCATGATGTCCGCCTGGAACTTCGACGGCACCGAGGTCACCATGAAATGGAAGTGGCTGCGCGGCAACCAGAACGCCCCTGACGGCCACAACACCCGCATCATTGACGTCAACGGCGACGGCAAGGACGAAGTGGCCGAGATCGGCTTCGTCCTCAACGGCGACGGCACCCTCCGCTACTCCCTCGCGAGCCAGGGCGTCATCCACGGCGACCGCTTCCACATCGCCGACATGGACCCGAGCCGCCCCGGCCTCGAAGGCTACGGCGTGCAGCAGAACAACCCCAGCGGCTTGCGCGAGTACTACTACGACGCCTCCACCGGCCGGATGATCTGGAAGCACACCCGCAGCGGGACCGCCGACGTCGGCCGCGGCATGGCCGGCGACGTCGACGCCCGCTTCCCCGGCATGGAGGTGTGGTCCTTCGACGGCCTCTACAACGCCTCCCAGAACCGGCTCACCGAACCGAACACGTCCCTGCGGCCCTGGCCGCAGCTCGGCCTGTGGTGGGACGGCGACCTGACCATGGAACTGCTCAACGACGGCAAGATCGAGAAATGGAACCCGCTCAACCCCACGCCCACCAACAGCCTCCCGCGCCTGGAGACCGTCACCGACTACGGCGCGGTCAAAGCCGCGCAGGGCGGGCCCACGCTCGTGGGTGATCTGTTCGGCGACTGGCGCGAAGAGGCCGTCTACACCAACTCCTCCTACAACCAGCTCATCGTCTTCACCACCGACAGGCCCACGTCCACCAGGCTCTACACGCTGGCGCACAACCCCGCCTACCGCAACGCCATGACCCTCCACGGGTACATGCAGTCCCACCACACCGACTACTTCCTCGGCTCGGGCATGGCCACCCCGCCCGCGCCGGCCATCACCTACTGACCGCCCGGCGGGGCCGCTTCGGCGGCCCCGCCCTCCACCACCGATAGCGAGGGCACTCTGTGACCACCCCACTGCGGGCCTTCGGGCCGCTCGAACCGACCCACGACGGCTGGCGGCAAGCGGCAGTGGCCCTCGGCCGCCCCGCCGTCGCCCTCGCCGCCCGAGGGCCGGACGAGATGCCGGTGACCATGTCGAACCACTCCCACGAAGAGAACTGGTTCGAACTGCTCACCCGCCCGCTCTGGGGCCTCGCCCCCGCGAAAGACGCCGTGCCGCAAGCGGTCTGGGACGACCTCGCCCGCACGATCGCGCTCGCTCTCGACCCGGGCGGCGACTGGTACATCGGCGACCCCGGCCCCCGCGACCAGCGGTGCGTCGAATCCGCCGCCCTCGGCCTCGCCCTCACCCTCGCCCCCGAACGACTCTGGGACCCACTCGGCCCCAAGGAACGCGACCGGGTCGCGGCCTGGCTCTCCCGGGCCTACAAGACCGAGGTCATCGACAGCAACTGGCGCTTCTTCCCCGTCCTCGCCGGGCACGGCCTCGACGCGATCGGCGTCGAGCGCGACACCGCGATCGCCGACGCGCACCTCGAACGCCTGGGGGAGTTCCACCTCGGCGACGGCGCCTACGAGGACGGACCCGGCAACCGGGTCGACTACTACAACCCGTTCGCCTTCCACACCTACGGCCTCCTCCACTACCGCCTCTCCGGCGACGACCGCTTCGTCCCGCCCGCGGCGGCCTTCGCCCGGCGCTTCCGCTCCTGGTTCGGCGCCGACGGCCCAGGCGTCCCCTATGGACGCAGCCTCGGCTACCGGTTCGCCCAAGGCTCGCTCTGGGGCGCGCTGGCGGCCGCCGATGTGGAGGCCGTGCCGTGGGCCGAGGCCGCGGGATTCAGCCGTCGCCACCTCGAATGGTGGTGGGACAAGCCGATCCTCGAGCCGGACGGGCGGCTGAGCGTCGGCTACGGCTACCCGAACCACGCCCTGGTCGAGCAGTACCTCACGGCCGGCTCCCCGTGGTGGGCCATGAAGGTCTTCACCGGACTCCTCGCCGGCCCCGACCACCCGTTCTGGACCGCCGCGCCCGCGACGCCCGGCCCGGTGGTCGAGCCGCACCCGCCCGCGCGGGCCGTCCATGTGCGGGACCGGGGCGGCCACGTCACGCGCCTCAACGGGCAGGCCTGGCGGGCGATGATGCGCGGCGGCAAGGACACCTACGGCCGGCTCGCCTACTCGACCCTGACCGGGTTCTCGCTCGCGGTGGACGGCCCCGGCCTCGAAGCCGCCGCCCCCGACGGGGCCTTGGTCCTCTCCGAGGACGGCCGCCACTGGCGGGGCCGCGAGGACTCCGACGACGGCGTCATCGGCGCCGACGGGACGGTCACCGTCACCTGGCGGCCCTGGGAGGACGTCCACATCACCTCCACATTGAAAGCCTCGCTTGACGGCTGGCACACCCGCACCCACGTGATCGACTCCGCGCGGCCCCTCCACACCGGCGAAGGCGGCTGGTGCGTCCCGCGCGACGGCCACGAGGCCGCGGTCGCCACCGACCGCATCGCCGTGGTGTCCCACGACATCCGCAGCGAACTCATCGGCGACGACCGGGACGTCCGGCTCATCGCGCCCATGCCCGGCACCCACCTGTATTGGCCAGCAACGGTGCTGCCCGTGCTCACCGGCGTGCTCGAACCCGGGCGGCACGTGCTGCGCGCCCGGTTCTTCGCGGGAAGGGACTGAAAACGTGACCGAAGCGCCTTGACAGCCTTGGAAAGCGCGATCTAAGGTGACACAGCAAAAGTTAAAACGATTTAACTATCTGAATGCCCCGCCCCTGGCCCCCCACCCCTCATCACCAGAAGGAGTGCATCAATGTCGATCCACAATCCCCTCCGCCGCCGGAGCCTCCTCGCGGGCGCGACCGCCGCCGCGGCGCTCGGCGCGGCGGCCGCGTGCGGCGACGACGGCCCGGCCGGGACCGCCGACGACCCGATCGAGATCGGGTTCGAATGGTGGGGCGACGACGCCCGCGCCGAGGTCACCAAGCAGGCCGTCGACCTCTTCATGGAGAAGAACGAGGGCATCAAGGTCCGCACCAACTTCGCCGACTACCCCGCCTACTGGGAGGGGCTGACCGGACGCATGGCCTCCCGCGACCTCCCCGACGTCTTCCAGATGGACTACCCGCGCCTGCGCCAGTTCGGCGCCACCGGGATGCTGCTGCCCCTCGACGGCGTCGTCGCCACCGACGACTTCCGCGACGGCGTGCTCGACACCGCCAAGCTCGATGGCAAGCTCGTCGCCGTCCCGGTCGGCAGCAACATGTTCGGTCTCATCTACCGCCCCGACTGGTTCGAGGAGCACGGCATCGCCGTCCCGGAGGCGGGCTACTCGTGGGGGGAGTACGGCGCCCTCATCGCCCAGATCACGACCGCGCTCGGCGAAGACCGGTGGGGCGGCAGCGACTGGGCCGGCTCGTACCTGCTCATGGAGTTGTGGCTGCGCCAGCAGGGCGGGGCCTTCTACGCCGACGACGCCGCGAGCCTTGCCTTCACCAAGGACCAGCTCGTCGAGTGGTGGTCCTCGACCCTCGATCTCGTGGCCTCCGGCGCGATGCCCTCCCCGGAGGTCGCCGCCGAAGCCACCGCGCCCGGCGTCGCCGGCGGCGTCATGGCCACCGAACTGCGTTGGGACACCGCGATGAGCGGCTACTGGGCGGCCGTCGCCGAAGGCGGCGGCTCCCTCGCGCTCGCCCCGCCGCCCTCCGCGGACCCCGCGAACCTCGCCCTGCATCTGCGGCCCTCCGTGCAGTTCGTCATCGCCGCGAACTCCGAGGCTCCGAAGGAGAGCGCGAAACTCATCGAGTTCCTGCTCACCGACCCCGAGGCCGCCGCGATCCTCGGCACCAACCGCGGCATCCCCTCCACGAAGACCGGCCTCGCCAGCGTCGAGATCGACGAGGCCTCGCAGGTCGTGCTCGACTACGAGGCCACCGTCGAGCAGTACCTCATCGAGGCCCCGGTCGTGCCCCCGGCCGCCGCCGGCGCCATCGAAGCCAAGTTCACCGAGATATACGGCCAGGTCCAGTACGGCGAGATGACCCCCGCCGATGCCGCCGACCTCTTCTTCACCGAGGCCGACACCCTGTTCCAAAGCGAGCAGTAGACGCCCCCGGCAGGGGAGCGGCCCTAGGGGATGCTCAGGCACCCCCTGGAGGACCGCTCCCCACCCCCTACACTCGCCCCATGCAAGGCCCACCCCCACGTACCGCGCTCATCACCGGCGCCGCAGCCGGAATCGGCGCCGCCTTCGCCAGGGCGCTCGCCCGCGAAGGCTGGCGGCTCGTCCTCGTCGACCGCAACAGCGAAGGGCTGCAGGCCCTCGCCGCGTCACTCGACACTGAGACGGCCACGGTCACCGCCGACCTGACCACCGAGGCCGGCATCGAAGCGGTCGCCGACCACTGCCGCGGCGGCCTCGACCTCCTCGTCAACAACGCCGGCTTCGGCCACCCCACCGAATTCCTCGACACCCCGATCGAAGCCGAGATCGCCATGACGCGGCTGCACGTCGAGGCTGTGCTGCGCCTCACCGTCGACGCGCTCCCCGCCATGATCGAACGCGGCCGCGGCGGCGTCATCAACACCGGCTCGGTCCTCGGCTTCTTCCCCAGCTCGACCTATTCGGCGAGCAAGGCCTGGGTCATCAACTTCACCCAGTCCGCGGCCGTCAAGGCGCGGCCCCGCGGCGTCGACGTCATGGTCCTGTGCCCCGGCTTCACCCGCACCGAGTTCCACGACACCGCCGCCATGAACATGACGGCCGTCCCGGACTTCCTCTGGCTCGACGCCGACACGCTCGTCGCCGCCGCCCTGCGGGACTGGCGCAAACGCAAGGCGATCAGCATCCCCGGCTGGCAGAACAAGACGATCGCGGTCCTCAGCCGCCTGCTCCCGATGCGCCTCATCCTCCGCATCCACGCCCGCGGAGCCGAGCGGCCGATGGCGGTGCGCGAAGCGGCCCCGCGCCCCTGAACTTGACACGCCCTCACCGAACGGGAATCATGGTTTCAGTAACCGTTCCCGCAACAGTTTAACCGGGGTGACTTCATTTGGCGCGCAAAGCGAACGCCGCAGGCGACGGGACGCGCCACACCACCATCCGCGAGGTGGCGGAACGCGCCGGCGTCTCGGTCGCCACCGTCTCGCGCATCCTCTCGGGCACCTACCCCGCCGCCCCCGCGACCCGCAGCAAGGTCATGCGCGCCGTCGAAGAACTCGACTACGTCGCCAACCACCACGCCCGCGCCCTCCAGGGGACCACCCGCAAGAGCATCGCCATCATCGTCAACTCGGTCATCTCCCCGCACTACGCCCATGTGGCCCAAGGGGTCCAGACCCAGGCCGCCGAGGACAGCCGCCTCTGCCAGATCGGCACCAGCGGCGGCGACGCCGAACGCGAACTCGCCATGGTCCAGTTCATGCGCGAGCAGCACCCCGAGGCCGTGATCCTCGTCGGCAACGTGAACGCCGACGCCGAATACCGGGCCCGCATGAGCCGCTACGCCCACGCGCTGGCCGCCATCGGCTCCCGCCTGGTGCTCTGCGGCCGCCCGCCGCTCGGCCCCGACGTGCCCGCCGTGGTCGTCGAGTACGACAACACCGGCGGCGCGTTCGCGGCCACGAGCCACCTGCTGTCCAACGGCCACAAGCGCATCCTCTACCTCGGCCGCCGCCCCGGCTACACGACGGCCGACGCCCGGATCGAGGGCTACCGCAAGGCCCTCGCCGCGTACGGCGCCGAGCACGACCCGGGCCTCGAGGTCGACGGCACCTACGAGCGGTTCGAGGGCTACCGGATGATGAAGGAGCGCTTGGCCTCCGGGCCGCACGACTACACGGCGGTCTTCTCCGGCAACGACCAGATCGCGGCGGGCGCGCGGCAGGCCCTCCTCGAACACGGCCTTCGCGTGCCCGAGGACATCTCCCTCGTCGGTTTCGACGACCTCCCCCCGGCCGCCGACATCGACCTCACCACGGTCTACCAGCCGCACGAGGAACTCGGCCGCACCGCCGTCCGCCTCGCCCTCGAACACGCCCGCCAAGGCGGCCCGCCCCCGCACACGGTCCTCGGCACCCACCTGGTCCTGCGAGGCTCGGTCCGCCCGCTGGTGGCGACCTGACCTGCGAGGCCAAAGGCCTGTCGGACCCTTGTGGGACAGTGGTCCTTTTCGGTTGGTCGGAGGCGGTAAGCGGGAGGGATAGGGGGCACCCCCTACAGCCACGCGACCGGCGCGGGCCGCGACCGGCGCAAGCGGTCGATCAGCCCAGCGCGCCCCGGGGCCTCGTTCAGCGCCGCCGCAGGGCGGTGTCGGTGGCTGCCGTTACGCTCTCGGTCATGGCTGAACGACCGGAATTCGCGCGCTTTCCCAACGTGACGTTCGTGGAGGGCGAGACCAGCGAGTCGGTGATCTACAGTCCCGGCGGCCCGGCCGACCAGCATCTGGCCGAGGTCTTCGCGGCGCACGGTCTCGAAGGGTCGGGGTATGACTGGCAGTCGGCCGTGCACGCCTCGCTGCTCGAGCGTCCTGAGCTGCTGGAGCGCTTCAGGTTCGACTGCGAGGCGGGCATGTTCTGTGCGTACGGGACCGACCGGGCCGCGCTCGGCGAGGTCGCGTCGACGTTGGAGTCGCTGCTGCAGCGCCCGGTGTTGCTGGTCGAGGCGCTGGAGGTCGCCGCCGAGCACGACCTCTTCGACTAGCGGGACTTGCTGATCGAGCGCTGCACCAGCCGGCGGACGCCGGGGAGGGTGATCGACCGCATCGCCATGTCGCTCATCCAGACGTGGAACTTCGTCGGCGGCGCGAACTGGGCGATGCCGCGCCGCGCCAGCGCTTGGCGCTTCGCGACCTCCGGGCGCAGGCGCGCCTCCCAGGCGGCCAGCGCCGCCGGGAGGTCGTCCGCGTCGAGGGCTTCGCCGAGCGCGTGCGCGCCCGCGAGCGCCAGGCCCGCACCGTATCCGGCGAAGAGCGTCACGCACCAGGCGGCGTCGCCGAGGAGGACGACCCGGCCGGTGCTCCAGGCGTCCATGCGGATCTGGCTCACCGAGTCGAAGTAGGCGCTGTCCGGGGCCCCGCGGAGTTGCGCGAGCGCGTCGGGGACGCCGCCGCCGAGGTCGCCGAAGGCCGCCTCGAGTGCCGTGGCCGCGCCGCGCTCGAGGTCCGTGTCGGGGCCGCGGTAGGCGAAGAACGCCGATGACCGGTCGGGTCCGAGGTTGATGACGGCCGCCGTGCGGCCGGGGCCGATGAACGTGGTGCCGCTGCCGTCGGCGAGGCCGTCGGGGACCCGGCGGAGTGGGAACGCGCCGACCATGTGGTCCAGGTCGACCCGGAACCGCGACTCGTCGCCGAAGACGAGGCGGCGCACGCCCGAATGCAGGCCGTCGGCGCCGATGAGCAAGTCCGCGTTCATGGTCGAGCCGTCGCCGAGCACCGCGGTGACGCCGTCGCGGGTCTGGTCGACGGCGGTGACCGTGGTGCCGAAGCGGAAGTCGGCGGTGTCCTCCACGGCTTCGAAGAGCACCGTCTCCAGGTCGCCCCGGAACACCGACATCGCCCGAGCGCCCTGCGCGGCCTCCACGATCGCCTGCGGCACCGTGAACTTCGCCGTGCCGTCGGCCCGGACCAGGACTGACGTGAACGCCCCGAGGTCCCGCTTCGACAGTTCGGGGAGCAGGCCCAGCCGTTCGACGGCGTCGTGGCCGCCGCCGATCAGGTTGAGCATGTACCCGCTGCTGCGCCGCGCGGGAGCCCGTTCCACGACCGCGGCGTGCCAGCCCGCCCGGTGCAGCACCAGCGCCGCCGCCAGTCCGGCGATGCCCGCTCCGACCACGATCGCCCTGCGCTTGCCCATTGTCGCCTCCGAAAGGTTTGAACATGTGTTCATCCAAGTATGAACGCATGCTCAAACTCGCGGCACGCACCCCCGCCCGGCCCGATACACTGGCTCCCGTGCCAAGAGGAGTCGCCATCCCCGAGCTGCGCCAGCAGTTGTTCACCGCCGCCGAGCGCGTGATCCTCCGCGACGGCCCGGCCAGACTCAGCGGCCGCGCCGTCACCACCGAGGCCGGGGTCGCCGCCGGACTCCTCTACGCCCACTTCAGCGACCTCGACGACTTCCTCGCCGCCTACGCCGTGGATCGCTCCTTCACCGTCATCGCCGCCGCCAAGCGGCTCCCCGAACGCGCCGGCACCGGCGACATCGCCGCCAACCTCGGCGACGCGGTCCTCGCCGTCCCCCGCGACACCCTCGCCGCGCTCGCCCGCCTCCTCGTGCTCCGGCCCGAACTCGCCGCCCGCGTCCACGACGTGCTCGGCGACGACACCGCCCTCGACGCCATCGAGCAGGCCGCCGCCGCGTACCTCGCGGCCGAGCGCCGCCTCGGCCGCCTCCCCGAGACGACCGACCCCGCCGCGGTCGCGCTCGCCGTCGTGGGCGCCCTGCACCACCTGGTCCTCACCGCCGCGGACCTCGACGACCGCCTCCGGCCCGCGATCACCGCGCTGGTCGGCTCGACCGCGAACGAACGGAGCGGCAATGGCTGACGACCAGCGCCCGGACCTGCCCCCGCGCATCGGCATCGACCGGCCCGGCTCATTCAGCCGCTCGGTCTTCCACGAGCGCCACCCGGTCCTCATCGCGAACCTCCTCGCCGACTTCCCCTACCCGCCGCGTATCCGCGAACGGCTCGAAGCGCTCCTGGACGAGACGCTGCACGGCGCGGTCCCCGCCGTGGTCCCGCCCGGCCCGAACCTGCCGTTCTGGGAGGCCGAGATCGCCGCCCGCGCCGGCACGCCCTGGAGCGCGCTGCCGTACCTGTGGGCCGAGTCGTACTTCTACCGCCGCCTCCTCGAGGCCGTCGAGTACTTCGACGCCGAGAGCCCCTGGTGCGGCATCGACCTCTTCGCGCCGCAGAAGCACGCCCAGCTCGCGGGGGAGGAGATCCAGGCGGACCTCGACGCCTACGCCGAACTGGCCGAAAAGGACCCCGACGAGCGCCGCCAGGCGCTGCTCTACGCGAGCCTGTGGGGCAACCAGGCCGACCTCGGCTTCCGCACCGACAACGACATCGCGGGCCAGAGCGACGTGGTCGTGGATGACAGCGACGCGATCTGGGACCTCGTCGACGGCCCGGGGGAGCGGCCCGTGATCGTGGTGGCCGACAACGCCGGCCGCGAACTCACCGCCGACCTCGCCCTCGTCGACGCGATCCTCGAGACGACCGCGGTGGAGCTGCACCTCAAGCCGCACCCGTACTTCGTCTCCGACGCCACCGGCCAGGACCTCCTCGCCACACTCGACGCCTTGGCCGCCAATGCGAACAAGCCCGTCCAGGCCCTCGGCCAGCGCCTCCGCGACGCGGTCCGCGACGAGACCCTGCGAGTGCGCACCCACGGCTTCTACGCCCTGCCGTCCACCTACCGGCACCTGCCGCCCGCGCTCGCGGCCGACTACGCCGCCGCGAAACTCGTGATCGTCAAGGGCGACTTGAACTACCGCCGCCTCGTGGGCGACCGCGAATGGGACCCGACCGCGCCCTTCGGAGAGGTCGTCGGCTACTTCCCGGGCGAGGTCGCCGCCCTCCGCACCGCCAAATCCGACCTCGCGGTCGGCGTTCCGCGAGCCCGTCTCACGGTGCTGGACACCGCTTCCCCGGACTGGCGGATCAGCGGCACGCACGCGATGATTCAGGTCCTGCACTGATTCGAGGAGGCGACCGTGCCGGTCGACGAGTACTTCACCAAGATGTTCCGAGGCCTGGAAGAGGCCGCCGCGCCCGGCGCCACCGACGAGGAGAAGGAGGCGCTCTCGCAGGCGTTCATGCGCGAGTACATCGGTGACGCCCTCGACTGGGACACCACCGGCATCACCGTGGAGGACACCGCGATCGACGGCCCGCACGGCCCGATCCCGCTGCGCCTCTACCGCCCCGAAGGCGAGATCGGCGGCGCGGTCCTGTGGTGCCACGGCGGCGGCTTCGGCTGGGGCGACCTGGACATGCACGAGGCCCACGTGGTGGCCGTCGAGCTCGCCCGCCGCGGCGGCGCAGCGGTGGCCTCAGTGGACTACCGGCTCGCGAACGACACCGTGAAGTACCCGGTGCCGATCGACGACGTGCACGCCGCCTGGGAATGGTGGTGCGGCCAGTACCCCGACAGCGGCCCGCTCGGCCTCGGCGGCGCCAGCGCCGGCGCGGCCCTGGCCCTCTCGACCGCGTTGCGCACCAGGGACACCGGCGGCCGCGCGGCCGACGCGCTGCTGCTCGCCTACCCGTTCGCGCACTACCCGAACCCCTCGCTGAGCCCGGCGATGAGCGCCGAGATGGCGGCCGTGCCGTTCCGCTTCGAGACCGAGAACATCGAAGGCATGGTCCGCAACTACGTGGGCCGCATCAGCGATGTCCCCGCCGACGCCCTCCCCGGAGCGGCCCGGCTCGACGGGCTGCCCCGGACGCTCATCGTCGCCTCCGAGTACGACGACCTGCGCGCCTCCGCGGACCTGCTCGAGCGCCAGCTGAGCGAGGTCGGCGTGCCGGTGGAGTCCTACCTCTCCCTCGGCATGACGCACGGGCACCTCAACCACTCTCCCGAGGTCGCCGAGGTCGCGCGGTCCCTCGACTTCTTCGCCGAAGGACTGCGCGCCTGAACCTTACGCCGGCTGGAGGTGCGGCTCGAGCTCGCGGAGGATCGCCGCGCGCGGCCGCGCCCCCATGACCTGGGTGACGATCTCGCCCCCGACGAACAGCGCGAGCGTCGGCATGCCCATGACCTGGTACTTCCGGGTCGTCTCCGGGTTGGCGTCGACGTCGAGCGCGACCACTTTGAGCCGCTCGCTCTCGTCCGCGGCGATCTGCTCGAGCACCGGCGCGATGGTCTTGCACGGCGGGCACCAGTCGGCGGTGAACTCCACGAGCACCGGGAGCGGGCTCGCGAGGACGTCGTCGGCGAAGGCGGCGTCGGTGGTCTCATTGAGCGACATGCGGTTTCCTTCTTTCAGCGTGGTGGTGCGCGGGCGGGCGGTCAGCGCCGGACCTCGGCGATGAGCCGCCCGTGCGGGTCGATCTGCTCGCCGCATTCGCACTGCAGGGTCGCGGTGACGCGGCCGCCGCAGCTGCTGTGCCGGTACACGATCTCGGGCAGGGTGCCCTCGGCGAGATGCCGTTCGCCCCAGTCGGACAGGGCCGACAGGACGGGGAGCAGGTCGATCCCGGCGTCGGTGAGCACGTACTCATTCCGCGTGCGCTGCCCGGGGACGCGGTAGGGGCGCGTCTCGAGGAGCCCGGCCGCAGTGAGCCGGTGCAGCCGGTCGGTCAGGACCTGCCGGGGCGCCCCTGTGGACGCCTGCAGCTGGTCGAACCGGCGCAGGCCCAGGGCCGTCTCGCGCACGATGAGCAGCGCCCACCGGTCCCCGACGACTTCCAGGACGTCTGCGATGCAATGCTCCACGGTGCAGAGTCTAGACCGTGAACTCAGCCTCGGCAACCTCCAACGCGCCGTTCCGATCCGCCGGGGCCCCGATCCGTGACAGTGTGGTTCACGGCGGCCGTGATCTCCGTCTACCGCGGGCATACACGCGGCGAGGACGGGTAAACCGCGCGGAACGGCAGCCGACCGAGGGGAGCGGAGCTTTGGCCTCGCGCATCGAGGACTACGGAATGATCGGCGACCTGCGCACCGCGGCGCTCGTGGACGCGCACGGCTCGATCGACTGGCTGTGCCTGCCCCGCTTCGACTCTCCCGCCTGCTTCGCCGCCCTCCTCGGCGACGAGGAGCACGGCAGCTGGCGGCTGGGTCCCGCCACCGGCGAACGCTGCACCCGCCGCCGCTACCGCGGGGACACGCTCATCCTCGAGACCGAATGGGACACTCCCGACGGGAGCGTCCGCGTCAGCGACGCCATGCCCCCGCGCGACGGCGCCGCCGACCTCGTCCGCGTCGTCGAAGGCCTCACCGGCAGCGTCCCCATGCGCACGGTGATGCGGCTGCGCTTCGGCTACGGCCGCGTCGAACCCTGGCTCCGCCGCCGCGGCACCGACCTCGCCGCGATCGCCGGACCCGACGCCGCCTGGCTCGACGCCGACGTCCCCCTCACCCTCCAGGACGGCGCCGCCAGCGCCGACTTCACCGTCGCCGCAGGCGAACGCGTCGCCTTCACCCTCATCCACGAGCTCTCTCACCTCGACCGCCCCCGGCCGCCCGACCCGCAGCGGGCCCTGGCCCACACCGAGGCCTTCTGGAACGACTGGATCGGCGGCCTCCGCTACGAAGGCGAATGGGACGACGCCGTGCGCCGCTCCCTCATCACCCTCAAGGCCCTCGCCTACGAGCCCACCGGCGGCATCGCCGCCGCCGCGACCACCTCCCTGCCCGAAGACCTCGGCGGCGTCCGCAACTGGGACTACCGCTTCTGCTGGCTCCGCGACGCCGCCTTCGTCCTCCAGTCCCTCCTCGGCACCGGCTTCATGGACGAGGCCGCCGCCTGGCGCCAGTGGCTGCTGCGCGCCGCCGCCGGCGACCCCGCCGAACTCCAGATCATGTACGGGCTCGACGGCCGGCACTGGCTGCCCGAGCACGACCTCCACTGGCTTCCCGGCTACGAGGGCTCGGCGCCGGTCCGCGTCGGCAACGCCGCCAGCGGGCAGTTCCAGCTCGACGTCTGGGGCGAGACCCTCGACGCCCTGCACCTCGCCCGCGCCGCCGAAATCGAACCCGACGAGAGCGCCTGGGACCTCCAACTGGCGCTCTTGCGCTTCCTCGAACGGCATTGGGCCGATCCTGACGACGGGCTCTGGGAGATCCGCGGCGCGCGCCGCCACTTCGTCCACTCGAAGGTCATGGCGTGGGCCGCCTTCGACCGCGCCGTGCAGGCCGTCGAGCGGTTCGGGCTCAGCGGCCCGGTCGAGCGCTGGCGGGAGCTGCGCGACCGCGTCCACGCCGAGGTGTGCGAGCGCGGCTTCGACGCCGACCGCGGCACCTTCACGCAGTTCTACGGCTCGAAGGGGCTCGACGCGGCGCTGCTGCTCCTCCCGCAGGTGGGCTTCCTGCCGTGGGACGACCCGCGCGTGGTAGGCACGGTCGAGGCCGTACAGGAGGAGCTGACGCGCGACGGGTTCCTGCTGCGGTACGACGTGACGGCCGACGGCGGCGTGGACGGCCTGCCCGGCGATGAGGGCGTGTTCGTGGCGTGCACGTTTTGGCTCGTGGACGCCCTGCAGGGCATCGGTCGCGGGCGCGAGGCCCGCGAGCTTTTCGAGCGGCTGCTCGGCGTGCGCAACGACCTCGGACTCCTGAGCGAGGAGCTGGACCCGGTCACCGGGCGGCACCTCGGCAACACCCCGCAGGCGTACAGCCATGTGGGCCTGGTGAACGCGGCGCGGCATCTCAGCGGCGCCCACCCGGCCGAGGAGCCGCACGCCGTGCGGCCCGCGAGGGAGACCGATGAGAGGGAGTGAACCGCCATGCGCGCCTTGACTTTCGAGCCCGGCAAAGCGGGCACGCTGGAGCTCGCCGAGATCGACGACCCGAGCCCCGGCGAGGGCGAGCTCCTCGTCGAGGCCCTCGCGCTCGGCGTGTGCGGCACCGATAAGGAACTCGCGGGCGGCGAGTACGGCTGGGCGCCCGAGGGCGCGGACCGGATGGTCATCGGCCACGAGTCGCTCGGCCGGGTCGTGGAGGCCCCCGAGGGCAGCGGGTTCGCGCCGGGCGATCTGGTGGTCGGCGTGGTGCGCCGCCCGGACCCGGTGCCGTGCGGGGCGTGCGCGCGCGGCCAGTTCGACTCGTGCCGTAACGGCGACTACCTCGAGCGCGGCATCAAGCAGCTCGACGGGTACGGCGGCGAGCGCTGGACCGTCGAGGCCGAGTACGCGGTCAAGCTCGACCCGGAGCTGTCAGACGTGGGGGTGCTCCTGGAACCGATGAGCGTCATCGCCAAGGCCTGGGACCAGATCGATCGGATCGGCGGCCGGGCCTGGTTCGAACCGAAGTCGGTCCTGATCACCGGTGCGGGCCCGATCGGGCTGCTGGCCGCGCAGGTGGGCGCGGCCCGCGGGCTCGACGTGCACGTTTACGACCACAACGAGGGCGGGCCGAAGCCCAAGCTCGCCGCCGCGCTCGGCGCGGTCTACCACCACGAGGACATGGCCTCGGCCGTCGCCGCGGCCGAGCCGGACATCGTCATCGAGGCCACGGGCGCATCCGCGCTCGTCTTCGACGCGATCGGCGCGACCGGCGCCTTCGGCATCACCTGCCTCACGGGCGTCTCGCCGGCCGGGCGGGAGGTCGCGGTCGACGCGGGCGGCGTCAACCGCCGGATCGTCCTGGAGAACGACGTGGTCTTCGGGACGGTGAACGCCAACCTGGCCCACTACGCGGAGGCGGCCCGGCTCCTGTCCGCGGCCGACCGCGACTGGCTCCGCCGCCTCATCACGCGCCGCGTCCCCTTGAGCGAATACGAGGCGGCGTTCAAGGGCGAACCCAACGACGTGAAAGTCGTCATCGACCTCACTGGGGGGTAAGGGGAAAGCGGCGGCCGGGTCCTCGGACCCGGCCGCCGCGCCGCGTGCACCCCGCCTACCAGCAGGTGCCGCCTTGCTTCGTGTCGGCGATGCGGTCGCGCACCCGGCCCAGGCCGTCGGCGATGGCCCGGCGCTGCTCGGGCGTGAGCACGTCGATGACGAGTTCGCGCACGGCCTCGACGTGCCCGGGTGCGGCGCGCTCGAGCGTCGTCCGGCCCTCCGGGGTGATCTCGGCGAGGACCCCGCTCTTGCTCCACTCGCACTGGCGGCGCGTGACGAGACCGGCCTTCTCCATCTGGCCGATCTGGTAGGTCAGGCCGCTCTTGGAGTTGATGAGCCGCTCCGCGAGCTCGGTCATGCGCATCGCGCCCGATTCGGCCCGGTTCAGGGTCATCAGGATCTGGTACTGGAGGTGGGAGAGGCCCATGTCCTCCTTGAGCTGCTGATCGAGCTCGCGGTCGACGAGCGCGGCCGATGAGACGAACGCGATCCACGCGTCCATCTCCTCGTCGTTCAGCCAATTCGTGTGACCCATGCCTCCAGCCTATCTCCTTGTTCAAATTTGAACTCAACTGTACCTTAGTGCGAGCGGTTCAAATTTGAACCAAATGAACATCGGAGACGACATGGACACCGTTCACGCGACTGCCGCGGTCCGCACCCGCGTCACCATTCCTTTGCGCTTCCCCGACGGCTACGAGACCACGGCCGAAGCCGTCACCTTCAAAGGTCTCGCCGACGGCCAGGAGCACTTGGCCCTCGTCCTGGGCCACCCCGCGCCGGGCACGCCCCCGCTCGTGCGGCTCCACTCCGAATGCCTGACCGGCGACGTCTTCGGCTCGGCCCGCTGTGACTGCGGCCCCCAGCTGCGCGAGGCCGTCGAGCGCATCAGCGAGCGCGGCGGCGTCCTGCTCTACATGCGGCAGGAAGGCCGCGGTATCGGCCTCTACAACAAGCTCGACGCCTACGCCCTGCAGGACGACGGCCTCGACACCTACGAGGCCAACGCCGCCCTGGGCCTGCCCGAGGACGGCCGCGACTACACCGCCGCCGCCCAGATGCTCGAAGCGCTCGGCACCGGTCCCTTCGAACTGCTGACGAACAACCCGGACAAGGCCCGCCAGCTGCGCGGCCTCGGCGCCGACGTCACCGCGACCGTCCCCACGGGCGTGTTCGCGACCGGCAGCAACGTCCGGTACCTCGGCGCCAAGGTCCAGCACACGGGCCACACGATCGCCCTGGCCGGCCTCGCCGCCGCCTGACGGACGCCGAACGGCCCCGCATCGCGACGATGCGGGGCCGTTCGCCTGCCTCGGCTGGAAGGTCACGCCCCGGTCCGGTAGGTCTGCACGACGACGCCGTTCTGGCGGGCGTGGCTCTCGACCAGCCGAAGCGGCGTCCTCGGGTGCTCGATGAACGAACCGAGCGGCTCGCCCACCACGACCGGGTGCACCGCCAGGCGCAGCACGTCGACCAGGCCGCGCTCGAACAGGCTGCGGCTCAAGCGGCCGTGGCCGAAGAGCACGAGGTCGCCCCCGCCCTCCTCCTTGAGCCGGGTCGCCTCCTTGACCGCGTCCCCGCGGACGACGACGGCGTCGCTCCAGTCCGCATCCTCCAGTGTGGACGAGAACACGTACTTGCGGATGCCGTTGACGGCGTCCGCGAACGGTCCGGTCTGCCCGCGCCAGCGCGGCGCCAGGTCCTCATAGGTGCCGCGGCCCATGAGCATCGCGTCGGCGCCTTGCAGGAGCGCCGCGGCCTCGGCGGTGAACTCCTCGTCGAAGTAGGGCATCGCCCACGAGCCGGGGTCGTCGAGGACGCCGTCGGCGGAGATGAGCGTTGATTCGATGACGGTGCGCATGTGCTGCCTTTCCCTGGGTTCCGGCCGCATTCGTTGCGGCACTGGTACTGACCGCGGGGGAGCGGGAAAGGAATCGCCCGGGCGCGATGCTTTTCGGGGCGCCGCTTCGTCTACCTATGGAGGCCCGCCGCGCGGCGGGGGAGACGACGAGGAGACGAATGGACAGCACGGCGGCGCCGGTGACCGCGGGCGAGTTCGGCGACCGGGCCGAGCCGTTCCGCGCCGAACTGCTCGCGCACTGCTACCGCATGACCGGCTCGGCGCAGGACGCCGAGGACCTGGTGCAGGAGACGTACCTGCGGGCGTGGCGCTCGTTCGACCGGTTCGAGCACCGGTCGTCGCTGCGGACCTGGCTCTACCGGATCGCGACGAACGCGTGCCTCAGTGCGCTCCGGCAAGGCGGCCGCCGCGTGCTCCCGTCCGGGCTCGGACCGCCCGCCGCTGATCCCATTGGGCCGCATGCGGAACGCTGGGTCGAGCCGCTGCCGCACGCGATGCTGGCGTCCGAGGGCGACCCCGCCGTGGTCGCGGTCGACCGGGAGCACCTGCGGCTCGCACTGGTCGCGGCCCTGCAGTACCTCTCGCCCCGGCAGCGGGCGGTGCTGATCCTCCGCGACGTGCTCGGGTGGCCCGCCGCCGAGGTCGCGGCGGCCCTGGAGATGAAGGTCGGCGCGGTCAAGAGCCTGCTCCAGCGCGCCCGCCGCCGCATGGAGGAGGTGCGGCCCGACGCGGCCGAGGTCCTCGAACCGGACCATCCGCAGGCGCGACTGCTGCTGCGGCAGTACATGGAGGCCTTCGAGCGCGCCGACACCGCCGCGTTCGAGCGGCTGCTGCGCCGGGACGCGGTCTTGGAGGTCGCGGGCACCGGCACCCGGCTCGAAGGCCGGGGCGTCTGCGTCCCCTACCTCGGGCGCGTCACCGAGGCGCCCGGCCTCTGGCGGACGCTGCCGACCGAGGCGAGCGGGGAGCCCGCGCTCGGGTGCTACCGCCGCGCCGGCGACGGGTCATATCAGGGCCTCGGGCTCGGTCTGCTGACGGTCACCGCGACCGGGATCGCGCGGGTCGCCGTGTTCAAGGACGCGGCGCTGATCGCGAGGTGCGGGCTGCCGCCGTCGCTCCCGGCCTGAGACCGGGCCGACCGGAACCGCGCGGTCCCGGTCGGCCCCGACGCTCAGCCCTTGACGGCGCCGATGATGACGCCCTTTTTGAAGTGCTTCTGCACGAACGGGTAGATGACGAGCGCGGGGATGATCGCGACCATCACGATCGCCATCTTCACCGCCAGCGTGGGCGGTGCGTCCTGCAGGCCCGAGGCCTGCGGCAGCGGCGCCGACTCCACCACGTACGTGCGCAGCACCAGCGCGAGCGGCCACTTCGACGTGTCGTCGAGGTACAGGAACGCGTTGAACCAGTTGTTCCAGTACGCGACAGCGTAGAACAACGTGACCACGGCGATCACGGCCTTCGACAGCGGCGTCACGATCTGCCACAGCACCCGGAACTCCCCGGCGCCGTCGATGCGGGCCGAGTCGAACAGCTCCTGCGGGATGCTCATGAAGAACGCCCGCAGCACCACGACGTTGAACGCGGACACCGCCATCGGCAGGATCACCGCGAGGTAGTTGTCGCGCAGCCCGATCGCGCTCACCCACAGGTAGACGGGGATGAGACCCGGGAAGATCACGAACATGAGCAGCACCGAGAACAGGATCGTCTTGTGCCCGAACGAGCCCGGCCGCGACAGCGAGTACGCGCCGAGGATCGAGACGACCACGCTGATGACCGTGCCGACCGCGGTGATCCCCAGCGACACGATCAGGGACCGCAGCACGACCGGGTTGCGGAACATCTGCTCGTACGCGCTGAACGTGATGCCGTCGCCCGGCCACACCACGAGCCCGCCCACGCGGTTCACGGTCTCGCCGCTCGACAGGCTCGTCAACGCGATCGTATAGAGCGGGAACAGGATCAAGAGCGCGATCACCACGATGCTCGCGGCCTTGACGGCCTGACCGGCTGCGGTGGGCTTCTCCTCCCACGCGGGCCTGGTCGCCTTCACTTCGAATACACCCCCCGCTCGCCCAGCATGTGGGCGAATCTGTTGGCGGCCAGGATCAGCACGAGCCCGACCACGCCCTTGAACAGCCCCGCCGCGGCTCCGTAGTCGAAGTCGCCGGTGCGGATGCCGCTGTAGTACACGAACGTGTCGAACACTTCCGAGGCCTGCGTGCCGACCGCGCTGCGCTGCAGGAAGAACTGCTCGAAGCCGACGTTGAGCGCGTCGCCCAGCCGCAGGATCAGCAGGAGCACGATCACCGGCCGGATGCCCGGCAGCGTGATGTGCCAGAGCCGGCGCCAGCGCCCGGCCCCGTCCACGGCCGCCGCCTCGTACTGGTTCGGGTCGATCGCGGCCAGCGCCGCGAGGAAGATGATGGCCCCGAACCCGGCCTCCTTCCAGATCGCCTGCGAGGTCACCAGCAGGATGAACGTGTCCGGATCGGTCATCCAGTCCACGCCTTCGAACCCGTTGGCGCGCAGCACCTGCGAGAGCAGTCCGGCCCCGCCGAGCATCTGCTGGAAGATCGCGATGACGAGCACCCAGGAGAAGAAGTACGGCAGGTACACCACGCTCTGCAGCATCGACCGCAGCCGCTCGGACACGAGCGAATGCATGAGCAGCGCGAGCGCGATCGGCACCGGGAAGTAGAACACCAGCTGGAACGCGGTGATCGACAGCGTGTTCACCACGGCCCGCACGAACTCGGAGTCGGAGAACAGCACCTGGAAGTGCGTGAAGCCGACCAGGCGCGATCCGAAGATGCCGCCGGTGAAGGGCTTGTAGTCCTGGAAGGCGATCACGTTGCCCAGGGCGGGGATCCACCAGAACCCCCACACCAGGATCATCATCGGCGCGGCCATGAGGAGCAGCGGCCAGTCGCGACGCAGCCGCTCCCGCCAGTGCGCCCGGGGCTTCGCCTTCCGCTTCGGGGCGTCCCCGACCTGCCCGGTCGGGGACGCCTTGGTGGTCAACGCGGTCACAGTCGGTCGTTGTCCTCTGCGATCTTGGTGTAGTACTCGCGGGCGGAGTCGCCCACCTTGGCGCGCCAGTCCTCGACGATCTGGGTCCACGCCGCGACCTCGCGCTGGCCGCGGTAGATCTCGTGGTGGGCCTCCTTCATCGGCTCGTTCTCGGCGGAGAGGTCGGAGGGCATCTCGATGCGCAGGCCCTGGAAGGGGCTGGGGTCGAGGGCGGGGGCGGCGTTGGTCTCCCATTCGTGCAGGCGCTCGACCATGCCGGGGTACTGGAACCGGTTGTTGGCGTTGGACCTGCCGGAGAGGAACATGTACGTGGGGGCGACTTCGGTGTGGCCCAGCTCGGTGCGCTGGGGCACGCCTTCGGCGTCGACGGTGAAGTGGACGCCTTCGACGCCGTCCGCGACGAGGTCGTACTCCACGGTGCCGTAGGGCGCGGAGCACCAGTTGGCGACCCGCAGGCACTCCTTGATGCGCTCTTCGGAGAGGTCCTTCTTGATGAAGCAGAACATCCCGGCGGGGTCGTCGCGCCAGATGGTGGGCTCGCTGCCGGCCTCGCGCGCGAGCGGGTCCACGATCTGGAGGTTGAAGCCCTCCACGTTGCGGTAGGTCCCGAACATCTCGGCCCAGGCGCCGATGCCGTCCTCGAAGAACACCGCCTGGCCGGAGCCGATGATCTCCTTCGCGTTCGTCTGGCGGTCGGCCACGTAGTCGGGGTGGACGAGGCCCTTGTCGAACACGGTGCGGGTGAACTCGATCGCGGCGGCGAACGCCTCGGTCTCGAACTTGTGGACGAGTTTGCCGTCCTCGACCTTCCAGAGGGTGGGCACGCCCATGGCCTCCTGGACGGTCTGGTCGATGCTCGCGAACGCCCAGCGGTTCTTCGACGGGTCGTTGACCTCTTCGGCGACCGCGAGGAGCTCGTCGAGGTTCGTGGGGTGCTCCACGCCGAGTTCGTCCAGGATGTCCTGGCGGGCGAACAGCGCGTTCGTGTACGGCGAGCGTTCCCAGGGGATGCCGAGGAGCTTGCCGCCGAAGACGCCCATGGCCCACGCGGCGGTGGGGTAGGACGCGAGGAGCGGGTAGTCCTTGGCGGCCTTGTCGCCCGCGAGGTAGGGAGACAGGTCGGCGAACAGCTCATTGGCGGCCTCGCCGAAGTCGGAGAGGTTGACGATCTCCCAGCCGGGGATCTGGAACATGTCCGGCACGTCGCCGCTGGCGAGCGTGGTGGTGATCTTGTCGAGGTAGTTGTTGCCGTCGGCGATGGTGAAGACGACGGTGCCGCCCAGGATCTGGTTGACCGAGGTGAAGTACGAGTTGTCGGGCAGGCCGGGCGGCGTGGGGTTCCACAGCGGCGTGATGGCGGTGATGTCCTCGCCGGTCGTCATCACCGGCTCGGTGACGACCTGGACGGGCTCGGCCGGCCGCGAGAGGTAGCCGGGCGTGACGGTCCCGTCGGGCTGGCCCGGCAGATCGGGCTCGACGCCGCCCTCGTACGGCGTGTACGTGGGGAGCAGGTCGGCGAGTTCGTCCGAGCCCGCCGCCGTGCCCTCGGGCCCTTCGTCGAGCGCCGCGCACCCGGCGAGTGACGCGGCGACCGCGCCCGCCGCCCCGGCCTGGAACAGGCCGCGGCGCTGGAGGCGGATGGAGGGGACGTTGCTTGAGGTGTCGCCCATGGCGATGCCTTTCGTTGGGGGATACAGGCTGCCGGGAGTACTGCTGGTCCGCGCGATGCCGCAGGCGCGGGCCGGAGGGGCCGTTGTTTAATGGTATGACCAAACAAATATAACTACATGGATGAGACCCGCGCAACACCCACCCCGTCAGTCGCCTCCGGACCAGCTCCCGGCACAGGTGACGGTCCACAGTGCCCTATGGAGCGCGCCAGTCCGCCCCCTGCGACCTCGGGTCGGATTTGCGGCCGCGGGCCTGGAAGAGGACCGCGGTGGACCGGATCGGGCGCATGCGGACCGTCGGGCGGCGGCCCGCGAGCCAGGCGGTGAAGTCCCGCAGGGACGGCCGGATGCCGCGCAGCTCCAGGGGCACGCCGTGCTTGGCGCACTCCGCGACGAGGCGGGCGCGGTCGACGAGGAGGGCCGGGTCGTGGACACCGCGCGTCGCGAAGCGCGGCAGGCGTTCGGCGACCGTGATGGCCAGGAAGCGGCTCAAGGCGGTCGCGGCGAGGGTGTCGATCACGAGGAGGCCGCCCGGGCGCAGGAGGCGGCAGGCTTCGGCCACCGCGCCCGGCAGATCGGGCACGTGCTCCAGGATCTCGCCCGCCACCACGACATCGGCGCAGGCGTCCGGCAGCGGCACCGCGTGCACGTCCGCTCGGACGGCGAGCACGCCGTGGTCGGCCGCCTGCCGCAGCGACTCCAGTGAGAGGTCCACGCCGATATGCGTGTAGCCCTTGCCTTCCAGATGCGGCGCGAGCAGCCCCGCGCCGCAGCCCAGGTCGACCAGGACCGCACCGTCGC
This sequence comes from Glycomyces niveus, assembly GCF_017592475.1. GTDB lineage: Bacteria > Actinomycetota > Actinomycetes > Mycobacteriales > Micromonosporaceae > Glycomyces > Glycomyces niveus. The sequence goes on from NZ_JAGFNP010000002.1 coordinate 156,645, forward strand.
GCGGCGCGGCCAGGATGAGCCCGGCCCGCGCCGCCGCGAGCCAGTGCAGCATCGCGAAGACGCCGCGCGGCCGCCACCACTCGTCGGCGAGCCGGTCGTAGAGGGCCGGGTCGTTCGGTGTTTCGGGGCTTCCGCTCATGCCGCCAGGGTGGCACACTGGCGCCGTGAAGCACTTGACGGCGAGCCGCGCGCTGGTGATGTCCTCCCACCCGCTGCCCGCCGTCGCGGTGTCGGCCGTCGCGGCCGGGCTCGCGCTCACCTCGGACCGCACGCCCTGGTCGGCGGTGATCGCCACCGCCGCCGTCCTCGCCGGGCAGCTCTCGGTCGGCTGGCTCAACGACCTCATCGACGCGCCCCGCGACGCCAGCGTCGGCCGCACCGACAAGCCCTTGGCCGCCAAGGCGATCAAACCGGCGACCGTGCGCGCCGCTTTCTTCGCCGCTGCGGCCGCCGCGGTCGTGCTCTCCCTGTTCTCGGCCCCGCTTGCCGCCGCCGCGCACCTCGCCGCCCTCGCCTCGGCGTGGGCCTACGACCTCGGCGTCAAGGCCACCGCGTTCTCGGTGGCGCCCTTCGCGTTCTCCTTCGGACTCCTGCCCGCGTTCCTCTCGGACGGCGACCCCTTCCCGCCCGCGTGGCTGTTCGCCGCGGCCGCCGCGCTCGGCTCGGCCGCCCACTTCGTCAACGTCCTGCCCGACCTCGCCGACGACGACGCCACCGGCGTGCACGGCCTGCCGCACCGCCTCGGCCCGGTCGTGAGCCGGTTCGTCACGGCCGCACTGGTCCTCGCCACCTCCGTGCTGCTCGTATTCGGTCCGGAAGGCCCGCCGTCGCCCGTCGCGCTGGCGACCGTGCCTCTGGCCGTGGGCATCCTCGTCGTCGGGTTCCTGCTGGACGGCATCGGTCGCGACAGCCGCCCCCGCTCACGCGCGGCGTTCCGCGCGGTGATGCTCGTGGCCGTCCTCGACGTCGCCTTGTTGCTCCATATTGGAATTTCGTTCACATGATTTACTGGGGGTTGCCCCATTCCGGCGATACGAGGACACTGAGGTCATGACACGAGCCGAGCAGCCCCAAGCAGGACCGGGCGCTCGCGCGCTCGCGCTGGCCCGCGATATCGCGCCGAACTTCGCCGAACGCGCCGCCGACCACGACCGGGAGGGCCGCTTCCCGAAGGCCGACTTCGCGGACCTGCGCGACGCGGGCCTGTTCGGGCTCATGGTCCCTGAGCGGCTCGGCGGCTTCGGCGCGTCCTTCGCCGAGTACAGCCGCATCGCCTCCGCCCTCGCGAGCGGCGCGGGCTCCACGGCCCTCATCTTCAACATGCACGCCTCGGTCACCGGCGCGCTCGCGCAGACCCCGGACGACCTCGTGCGCCTCCTCGGCGCCCCCAAGAGCTCCTTCGAAGCCCGCGACAAGGCCCTCGCGGCCGCCGCGGGCGGCGCGCTCTACGGCGTCGCGATGAGCGAGCGCGGCAGCGGCTCGCGCCTCTCGCAGACCTCGACCGCCTACCGCCGCACCGACGCCGGCTACCGGATCACCGGCAGCAAGGCGTTCGTCTCCGGCGCCGGGCACGTCGACGCCTACCTCGTCACCGCCCGCGAGGCCGGCGCCGAGGACCCGCAGGTCTCCTACTTCCTCGTCCCCGCGGGCGAAGGCATCCGCGTCGAGGGGACCTGGGACTCGCTCGGCATGCGCGCCACCGGCAGCCAGGACGTCCACTTCGACGTCGAAGTGAGTGCCGACGCCCTCCTCGGCGGCGTCGAGGGCCTGACCCTGATGATCGCCGAGGCCATGCCGCAGTGGCTCGTCGCCTCCTACTCCGCCGTCTACGCGGGCGTCGCCCGCGCCGCCGTCGACGCCGCCGCCGAGCACCTGCGCGCCCGCGGCCTCGGCCGCCTCCCCGCCGCCCGCGCCCGCCTCGGCCGCGCCGACAACGCCGTGGCCGCCGCCGAACTCGTCGTCGCCGAAGCCGCCGCGCGGATCGACGCCGCCCCAGGCGATCCCGAAACCAACCGCTGGGTCTGGCGGGCCAAGCTCACCGCGGGCGACACCGCCGTCCAGGTCGCCTCCTCACTGCTCGAAGCCGCCGGGGCCTCCGCCTCCCGCCGCGGCCACCCCCTCGAACGGCTCTACCGCGACGCCCGCTGCGGCGCCCTCCAACCGGCCACATCGGACGTCTGCGCCGACTGGCTCGGCGTCGCCGCCCTCGGCGAGGACCCCGACCACGACGCCCAGGTGCCCCGATGGTGACCGCCCGCATCGCCGGGATCGGCGCGGCCCTGCCGCCGCTGTACGGTCAGGAGCAGCTGTGGGAGGACGTCTTCCGCTGGCACTTCTCCCGCAGCCGCCTCGCCGAGCGCATCTTCACCGGCTCCGACGTTCGCACCCGCCACTCCGCGACCGACCCGGCCGAGTTCAAGGCCGTCGCCGACTGGTCCACCGCCGAACGGATGGCCCGCTACGGCGAGGTCGCGCCGCCGCTCGGCCTCAGCGCCGTCCGCGACGCGCTCGGCGCCGCGCGGACCGATCCCGACGAGATCGGCCTCCTCGCCGTCGCCACCTGCACCGGCTACCGCACGCCCGGCCTCGACATCGAGCTCGCGCGCCTGCTCCCGCTCCCCGCCGACGCCCGCCGGCTCCTCATCGGACACACCGGCTGCCACGCCGCGCTCCCGGCCCTCGGCACCGTCGCCGACTACGTCGCCGCCCACGACCGGCCCGCCGTCCTGCTCTGCCTCGAACTCACCTCGCTGCACCTGCAGCCCGCCTCGATCGACCCCGAGCAGATGGTCTCCCACGCGCTCTTCGCCGACGCCGCCGCCGCGCTCGTCGTACTGCCCGAGGCCGCTTCAGGCCTGCGGGTCGTGGACGTCGACTCGCGCACGGACACCGCCCGCCGCAACCAGATGACCTGGGACATCACCGACCTCGGCTTCCGCATGGGCCTGTCCGCCGAGGTCCCTGACGCGCTCGCCGAACAGGTCGGCCCGCTCGTCAAGGACCTCCTCGCCCGCCACGGCCTGGACCCGGGCGACGTGGCGGCCTGGGCCGTCCATCCCGGCGGCCCGCGCATCCTCGACGCCGTCGAAGCAGGCCTCGAACTCGGCCCCGACGCCCTGGCGACCTCCCGCAGGGTCCTCGCCGAGCACGGCAACTGCTCCTCGGCGACCGTGCTCCTCGTCCTGCAAGAGATCCTGGCCGCCGGGCCGCCCGCGGGCCCGGTCGTGGCCCTCGCCTTCGGCCCCGGCCTCACCCTCTACGCAGCCCTCCTCGAACCGGACGACTGACACGCGGCGCGCCCTGTTGCCCAGAGGGGAACGAGACGGCGCATCGCCCGGTCAGGGGACCTCGGCGAATACACCGCGGGGGCCGAAGGTGTGGTCACCTTCGGCCCCCCGGACGCGGCTCGACGCCGACAACATCGACTTCGCTTGCTAAGCAGGGCACGGTCAGTCGGCCCTGACGCCCGCTTCCTCCGCGCCCGCCGTCTGGCGGGTGCGGACCCGCCGCAGCAGCGGCACGACGACCACGGTCACGACCAGGATCGCCACGAGCGTCGCGGAGACGGGCTGCTGCACGTACTCGGTCACGTCGCCGTCGAAGATGCGCATCGAGCGGCGGAACGAGGCCTCCAGGAGCGAGCCGAGCACGAACGCGAGCACAAAGGGCCCGGGCTCGAACCCGAGCTTGCGCATCCCGTACCCGAGCAGGCCCAGGCCGATCACGAGCAGCATGTCGAAGGCGTTGTTGCGGATCGAGTAGGTGCCGATCATCGTGATCACCACGGTGATCGGCGCCAGGATGCCCGGGCGCACCTTCAGCATCCGCACGAACAGCCCGATGAGCGGGATGCTCAGCACCAGCAGCAGGATGTTGCCCAGGTACATCGAGTTCACGACGCCCCAGAACACGTCCGGGTGGTCGGTCATGAGCCCCGGCCCCGGCGTGATGCCCTGCAGCATGAGCGCGCCGAACAGCACCGCCATGGTCGCGTTCGCCGGGATGCCCAGCGTCAGCAGCGGAATGAACGACGAGGTCGCCGCCGCGTTGTTCGCCGACTCCGGACCGGCGACGCCTTCGACGGCGCCCTTGCCGAACCGGGACGGGTCCTTCGCGGTGCGCTTCTCGACCGCGTACGCCACGAGCGAGGCCATGGTCGCGCCGCCGCCCGGCAGGATGCCGAGCACGAAGCCCGTCACCGAGCCGCGCAGGATCGCCAGCCGCGACTGGAGCCAGTGCAGGCGGCCGGGGATCGCCCGCCCGAACGACGGCACCGGCTTGTCCGGCCGGTCCCGGTGCTCGAGGTTGTACAGGATCTCGCCGACCCCGAAGAGCCCCATGGCGACGATGGTGAAATCGATGCCGTCGGCGAGCTGGTCGGTGCCGAACGTGAACCGCGGCGTGCCCATGATCGGGTCGAGCCCCACGACCGCGAGCAGCAGACCGGCGGCCGCGGCGGCGACGCTCTTGATGATCGACCCGTTCCCGAGCGTGCCGACCAGGAAGATCCCGATCAGCGCCAGGACCGTGTACTCGGCCGGGCCGAACGCCAGCGCGACGCCGGCGAGGGCCGGGGCGATGAAGGTCAGCAGGATGATCGACGCGGTGCCGCCGATGAAAGAGGCGATCGCGGCGATCCCCAGTGCGGGGCCGGCCTCGCCGCGCCGGGCGAGCGCGTGGCCGTCCAAGGCGGTGACCACTGTGGAGGCCTCGCCGGGGAGGCGCAGCAGCACGGAGGTGATGGTGCCGCCGTACTGCGCGCCGTAGAAGATCCCGGCGAGCATGATGACGGCCGCCGTCGGTTCCAGGTTGTAGGTGATGGGCAGCAGGATCGCGATCGTCGCGGCCGGGCCGAGGCCCGGCAGCACGCCGATCAGCATCCCCACGGTGACGCCGAGCAGGCAGAACAGGATGTTCTGCCACTCGAACGCCACCGTGAACCCGGTGAGCACGGGAGAGAGGTCCACGTTCGGTACTCCAGTGGGGACGGACTAGAAGGCGATGATGTGCGGCAGCGGCACGTTGAGCCCGATGATGAACAGGACGTAGGCGACCGCGGTGACGGCGACCGCGAGCACCGCGCTCATGAGCCACGACTCGCGGCTCAGGAACCGCAGCCACGCGAACAGCAGGAGCACCGTCGGGACCTCGAATCCCACGACCTCGTACAGCGAGGCGTACACCGCCAGGCCGCCCGCGGCGGCGAGCACCGCGACCGTGCCGCGCGTGAACGCCTCGGTGTCCCGGCGGGTCTTGGCGGTCACGGCGATGATCCCGATGCCGGAGGCGACGAGGAGCCCGGCCACGATCAGCGGCCAGAGCCCCGGCCCCGGCTCGGTGAGGCTGCCGATATCGAGCCCGAAGCTCAGCCAGGCCGCGACGGCGCCGAGCACCACGGGGACCGCGCCTGCGACGACCGACTGGACGCGTCCGCCCGCACGCGGGCCTTCGTCGACCTCGTCGTCCTGGGCCGCTTCGGGTGCCGCCGCAGCGGCGGTGTCGTCGGCCGCTTCGGCCTCCACCACCGCAGCTTCGGCCGTCTCGGCTTTCTTGACCTTCGCCATGACCGCCTCGCTCATTCCCCGGTGCCGAGCGTGACCCCGGACTCGTCGAGCTGCGCCTTGAACTGCTCGGTGGCCTCGGCGAGGTGCAGTTCCGCGTCCATGCCGTCGACCTCCCAGCGCTCCATGAAGTTGTCCTGGAGGAACTGGCCGTACTCGCCGCCCTCGCGGGCCTCCTCGAACGCGAGGGTCAGCACGCCCACGACGTCGTCGGGGGTGTCGGCGGGGACCACGATGAACCGGCGCTGGTCGACGAGGATGTTGTGCCCCACCTCGAGCGCGGTCGGCACGTCGTTGAGGTAGACGCTGCGCTCCTCGGAGAACACGCACAGCGGCCGCATGTCGCCGGCCTCGATGTGCGGCATGGTCTCCGCGAGCGACAGCGACGCCGCGTCGATGTCCTGGCCCAGCAGCGCGGTGACGGTGGGGCCGCCGCCGTCGAACGGCACGTCCTTGGCTGCGACGCCGGCCAGGCCGAACAGCAGCCCGGCCGAGAGCTGCGAGCCGGTGCCCACGCCCGTGGTGCCGTAGTTGACCGAGTCGGCGGCGAGCAGGTCGTCAAGGGTCTGGTAGGGCGAGTCGCCGTGGACGACGAGCACGTAGCCCTCGTTGGTCAGTGTGGTGATGATGCGCAGCTGGTCGATGGTGACCGCGTCGGGGTCGTCCACCACGAGCGGGCCGATGGCGAAGAGCGACTTGACGGCCAGGCATATCGTGTAGCCGTCCGCCTTGCCCGCCAGGAGTTCCTTGAGCCCGACGGCGCCGTTGGCACCGGGCTTGTTGGTGACGGGGAGCGACTCGCCAAGGGGCTTTTCGGCGGCCTTGGCGACGGCGCGGGAGATCAGGTCGCCGGACCCGCCGGCGTCGAAGGGGACCCAGAAGTCGACCGCGCGGGTCGGGAAGGACGCGCCGGCCTCATCGGCGCCGCCCTGCACCTGGCACGCCGCGAGGGCGGCGAGCGAGGGCACCGCGGCGAGACCGGCGAGCAGTCCGCGTCGGGGGAGGGGGTGTTGCATTGTCTGCTCCTCTAAGTGATCGAATAGCCACGAATTCAGCCCAGTGAAGGGCGTTTCGGGTTGAAGTTCCATCCGGGGACAAGGTATTGCATAGCGGTCGCGTCATCGCGCGCGCCCAGGCCATATCGCGAATACAGCTCGTGTGCTGCGTCTACTTGCGCCATATCGATTTCCACGCCGAGACCGGGCGCGGCGGGCACTTCGATGCGTCCGCTCTCGATGCGCGGCGGGGCGACGGTGAGGCGCTGGCCGTCCTGCCAGATCCAGTGCGTGTCGATGGCGGTGATCTCGCCGGGCGCGGCGGCGGCGACGTGGGTGAACATCGCCAGCGACACGTCGAAGTGGTTGTTGGAGTGGGAGCCCCAGGTGAGTCCGAAGGCCTCGCAGGCCTGCGCGACGCGCACGGACCCGGCCATGGTCCAGAAGTGCGGGTCGGCCAGGGGGATGTCGACGGCGTCGGAGCGGACCGCGTGCGCGAACTCCCGCCAGTCGCAGGCGATCATGTTCGTGGCGGTGCGCATCCCGGTGGCGCGCTTGAACTCCGCCAAGACCTCGCGCCCGGAGTACCCGTTCTCGGCCCCGCACGGGTCCTCGGCGTACGCCAGCACCCCGTCGAGCCCCCGGCACACCTCCACGGCCTCCCGCAGCGACCAGGCCCCGTTGGGGTCCAAGGTGATCCGGGCGTCGGGGAACCGCTCGGCCAGCGCGGTGACGGCCTGGGCCTCCTCCGCGGCGGGCAGCACGCCGCCCTTGAGCTTGAAGTCCCGGAACCCGTACCGCGCCTCGGCCGCCTCCGCCAGGGCCACCACGGCTTCGGGCGTCAGCGCCTCCTCGTCGCGCAGCCGCAGCCAAGCGTCATCCTCAGTGGACCCGTCGCGGTAGTCGAGGTCGGTGCGGCCCCTGTCGCCGATGTAGAACAGGTAGCCCAGGACCGGCACGCTGGTGCGCTGCCGGCCGTCGCCGAGGAGTTCGGCCACAGGCACGCCGAGGTGCTTGCCGAGCAGGTCGAGGAGCGCCGCTTCGAGGGCGGTCCGGACGTGGACGGTGACTCGTTGATCGAAGGTCTGGCGTCCACGCCCGGCCGCGTCCCGGTCCGCGAAGCGGTGTCGCACCGTCTCGAGGACCGCCCGGTACGCGCCGATCGACGACCCCAGTACGAGATCGGCGGCGTCCCGGAGCGTCTGCGCGATGGCCTCGCCGCCGGGCACTTCGCCCACGCCGGTGTTCCCGGCTTCGTCGGTGAGGATCACGAGGTTCCGCGTGAAGTACGGCGCGTGCGCGCCGGAGAGGTTGAGCAGCATGGAGTCCCGCCCGGCCACGGGCACGACCCGCATCGCGGTCACGGTGGGGGTGGTCGCCTGTTCCGCTGCGCCAGCGGCCGGTTCGAGTCCGGTCATGACGCGGACTGCTCGATCAGGGCCCTGAGCGCGGCGAGCTCGTCGTCGCGGAGGTCGATCAGCGGCGGGCGCACGGGTCCGGCGGTGCGGCCCACGGCCGTCATGCCCGCCTTGACGATCGACACCGCATAGCCCTTGCCCGCGTTGCGGATGTCGAGGTAGGGCAGCACGAACTCGCGCAGGCGCCGGTACACCTCGTCGCGGTCCCCGGCGCGCACGGCGTCGTAGAATGCGAGCGCGAACTCGGGGACGAAGTTGAAGATCGCCGAGGAGTAGGTGGTGACGCCCAGCTGCAGGTAGGGGAGGGCGAAGGTCTCGGCGGTGGGGAGGCCGCCGATGTACAGCAGCCGCTCGCCGAGGGTGGCGTAGAGGCGGGTCATGAACTCGATGTCGCCCACGCCGTCCTTGAAGCCCACGAAGTTCGGGCACTCGTCCGCGAGGCGTTCGACGGCGCCGACGCTGTACTCGGCGTTCGCCCGGTGGTAGACGATGACGCCCAGCGAGGTCGCCTCGCACACGGCTTCCACATGCGCCACGAGGCCGTCCTGGCCGGCCTCGGTGAGATACGGCGGGAACAGGAGCACCGCGTCGGCCCCGGCGGCCTCGGCGTCCTTCGCGAACGCGACCGCCTGGGCCGTGCCCTGTCCGGCCGGGGCGATGATCGGGACGGCGCCGGCCGACTCCTCGACGGCGACGCGCACGACGCGGCCGACCTCGTCGGGGGTCAGCGAGAAGAACTCACCCGTGCCGCCCGCCGCGAACAGGCCCGCCGCCGGGAAGGACGCCAAGTGCCCCAAGTGGTCCCGGTACCCGGCCTCGTCGAAGGACAGGTCGTCCTTGAAGTGGGTGACGGGGAAGGACAGCAGCCCCTCGCCCAGCGCGCGCTGGATTGCTGCGGGGGTGTATCGCGACATTTGCGGCAGTCTCCTGTTCAGTGAATTCCGGTGCGTACCGTAACCCCCACGGCTCATACCTGTCTAACACTCATTCGACATCAGCTGATACCTTCAGGGCATGGCTACAGGCGACGTGGGATACACACTCGACCAGCTGCGCGGCTTCGTGGCCGTCGCCGAAGAAGGCCATTTCGGCAGGGCCGCAACGCGACTGCGCATGACGCAGCCGCCCCTGAGCCGCCAGATCCAGCGCCTCGAGCGCGCCGTCGGCTTCGACCTGTTCCTGCGCACCCAGCGCGGCGCCGAACCGACCCCCGCCGGGCGGATCTTCCTCGAAGAGGCGCGGCGGCTCCTGTCCTCGGCCGATACCGCGCCGCTGCGCGCCCGCCGCGTCGCCGCCGGCACCGCCGGCACCATCCGGATCGGCTTCACGGCCGTCTCGGCCCTCACCGTCCTGGGCCGCTGGATCGCCGTGGCCGCAGCGGAACTGCCCGGCGTGGACCTCGTGCTCAGCGAGATGGTGACGCACGCGCAGCTCGACGCGCTGCTCGCGGGGGAGATCGAGGTCGGCCTGGTGCGCCAGGTCCCGCGCTCGGACCTGCTCGACTCCCGGCTCGTGGCAAGGGATTCGCTCATCCTCGCGGCCCCGCGCGACCACCCCCTGACCCGCCTCCAGCGGACACCCACCATGGAGGACGTCGCCGACTACGACGTGGTGACCTACTCGCCTTCGGAGGCCTGGTACTTCTACGAGCTCGTCGTGGCCGCGTTTCAGCAGGCGCACCTGACGCCGCGGTACGTGCAGCACATCAGCCAGGTCCACACGGTCCTGTCGGTGGTGAACGCCGGGCTCGGGGTCGCGCTCGTGCCGTCGTCGGCCAGCGCGTTCAACCTCTCGAACCTGGTGTTCCTCGAGATCGCCGACTTGCCGCCGGACACTGTGGAGCTACACGGCGTCTGGCGCCGCGACCACCGCAACCCCGCCCTGGAAGCCCTCCTGGGCAGCGTCTGAGGCTTTCCTAGGCCGCCTTCGCGATGGACTCGCGGCCGACGAACTCGGTCGGCAGCGCCGACTCGTCCTCGGACCGGCCGCCCTCGATCTCGGTGAGCAGGCGCCGGATCCCCTTCTCGCCGAGCGACGTCAGCGGCATCCGGATCGTGCTGAGCGCCGGGGTCGGCAGATCCGCCCCGAAGATGTCGTCGAACCCGACGATGCTCAACCGGCCCGGCACGTCCACCCCGTGGTCCCGGCACTCCCGCAGCAGGCCCAGCGCGACGAGGTCGTTGTAGGCGAGCACCGCGGTCACGTCGGCGGCCTTGACCCGCCCGAACGCCTCCGCGCCCCCCTCGCGGGTCGGCGCGTTCGACTTGATCTCCACAATGGACATGTCCCACTCCACCGCGGTCGCGAACGCCGTCTGCCAGCGCTGGCCGTTGAGCCAGGAGGCCTCGGGCCCGGCGAGGTAGGCGATGCGGCGGTGCCCGGCTTCGCGCAGCTGCTCCAGGGCGGTCGTGATGCCCGGGCGCACATCGGGGATGACGGCCGGGATGCCTTCGACGAGGCGGTTCACGACCACCAGGGGCTTGACAGAGTACAGCTCCTGGATCTGCTGGTCTTCGAGGCGCGAGCCCACGAGCAGCAGGCCGTCCACCGAGGTCTGCAGCCGCTCGGCGGTGGCGCGCTCGAGTTCGGGCGACTCCTGCGAGTCGGCCAGGACGATCGTCATGCCGGTCTCGAACGCCACCCGCTCGGCGCCGCGCACGAGGTCGAAGTACACCGGGTTGGTGATGTCGGAGACGAGCAGGCCGAGCGTCCCGGTCTTGCCGGTCGGGAGCGCGCGTGCCATCGGGTTGATCCGGTACCCGAGCTCGGAGGCGGCGTCGCGGATGCGCCGCTCGGTCTGCGCGTTGAGCCGGCCGGGCTTGTTGAGGGCGCGGGACACCGTCGAGGGGCTGACCCCGGTCAGCCGCGCGATGTCGTAGATCGTCGGGGGCGCCTTGCGATCGCCGTTGCGGGGACGGGTGGCGGCGTCGGACTGCTCCATGCCTCCCCTTTCGCGCTTGTTGCCGGGAGGTTGTCATCCGGCAATCGATTGGTGCCAATATCTCGGTTTCCCGAGCATCACTTTACCGAGCATAGCCGAGCCCCGCCATAGGCGCTGCGGCCGCTTTCGCCCTGCAGGCTACCTCGGCAATCGGTTGGCAAACACGCGGTTCGGGCGCGCGGCCCTCCTTTCCGCAGCGGCATGCGTTGCCCGCGAATGCGGTCGGGCCAGGTCAGGAGTCGGTGAGGGCCTCTTGGAGCCGGTTGGATTCGGCCTGGTCGGTGTTGGGGTCGGCGTTGCGGTAGGCGGCGGCGATGTCGCGGGCGGGGCGGCCGGTGCGGTCGCGGAAGGCGTCGGCGAGATCGGTGCGGGAGGCTTCGAGCCAGGCGAGTTGCGCCGCGAGTTCGGGGCCGAAGTCGCGCACGTCGATGCCGACGAGGATGGCCCAGGTGACGGCCAGGTCGTACTCCGGATCGCCTGCGGCCGCGTTGGTCCAGTCGATGAGGAACGGGCCGTCGTCGGTGAGGATCACGTTCTCCGGGTGCAGATCGAGGTGGAGCACCTTCCTGGTCCCGTCCGCGTCCATCGCGATCCCACGCGTCGAACCCGTCAGGAACTCGGGCGCGTCGATCTCGTGGAGGCGATCGTGCAGGTCGAGCAGGAGCTTCGCGGCCTCAGGCACCCCGACCGCACCCGCGCTGACCTCCGCGCCGAGCGTACGGCCGTGCAGGCGCTGCATCGTCATCTCCGCGCCCTCGGCGGCGAACACCTCCGGCACCGGGAAGCCGACGCCGTGGAGGTACCGCATCAGACGCGCTTCCGCCGCCGCATCGAATGCGCTGCGCCGCAAGACCATCCGGTCGTCCAATGCGAAGACTTGGGAGGCGCGCCCTCCGCCGATGTGTTCCACCTCCGCAGCTTATCGGCGCGGCCTCCGCCCCGATCAGGCCTCACCTCCCTTTGAGGCGATCCTCGCGGAGCGATCGGTCAGGGGACGATCGAGTCCACGTAGCCGCCGTCGACCCGCACGGCCGCGCCCGTGGTGGCCGAGGCGAGCGGGGAGCTGAGATAGGCGACGAGGTTCGCGATCTCCTCGGGCTCGATGAGGCGGTGCAGGAGCGACTGCGGCCGGTGGCGGCGCATGAACTCGCGCTGCGCCTCGTCCCAGGGCAGGTCCTTCTCGACCAGCTGGTAGACGAAGTCCTCCACCCCGCCCGTGTGCGTCGGCCCCGCGATCACCGAGTTCACGGTCACGCCGGTCCCCGCCGCGGCCTTGGCGAAGCCGCGCGAGACGGCGAGGAGCGCGGTCTTGCTGGTGCCGTAGTGGATCATCTCCTCCGGGATGACAACGGCCGAATCGCTGGCGATGTTGAGGACCCGCCCCCACCCCTGCGCCGTCATGCCGGGCAGGTACGCGCGGATGAGCCGCACCGCCGACAGCACGTTCACCTCGAAGTACCGCCGCCACTCGGCGTCGCTGATCTCGAGCGCCGGCTCCGCGCCGAAGACGCCCAGGTTGTTCACCAGGATGTCCACAGTAGGCAACGCGTCGGTCAGGGCGGCGGCCCCGTCCTCCGTGGCGAGGTCGCCCGGGGCGGCGAAGCAGCGGTCGGTGAAGGTGGCCTCGTTGAGGCGAGCGACCGCGGCCTCGACGGTCTCGGGCTTGCGGCCGTTGATGCCGACCCGCGCCCCGGCGACGGCGAGTTTCACGGCGATGGCCTCGCCGATGCCCTGGGTGGAGCCGGTGACGAGCGCGGTCCTGCCTTCGAGGTCGATCGAGATCATGCGGCCACCCTAACGCCGAACCGGGCGCGGAGGCGGCGAAGCGCCCCTTGACCGGGGGCGCTTCCACGTTGTCTAGCGGGGGATGAGGCGCTGCAACTGGGTCACATGACCAGGCTCCAGCTCCTCCAGGGAGGCGACGCCGAGCAGCTTCATAGTCCGCTCGAGCTCCTCCTTCAGGATCGCGATCGCGCGGTCCACGCCTTCGCGGCCGCCCGCCATGAGCCCGTACAGGTACGCCCGGCCGATCATCGTGAACCGCGCGCCCAACGCGATGCACGCGACGATGTCCGCGCCCGACATGATGCCCGTGTCGACATGCACCTCGGTGTCCTTGCCGACCTCCCGCACCACCTCCGGCAGCAGGTGGAACGGGATTGGCGCCCGGTCGAGCTGGCGGCCGCCGTGGTTCGACAGCGTGATGCCGTCGACGCCCATGTCAGCCAACCGCTTCGCGTCCGCGACCGTCTGGACGCCCTTCACCACGACCTTGCCCGGCCACTGCTGCTTGATCCAGGCCAGGTCCTCGTAGTCCACCGTGGGGTCGAACATCGTGTTCAGGAGCTCCGCCACGGTGCCCGACCAGCGGCTCAACGACGCGAACGACAGCGGCTCGGTCGTGAGCATGTCGAACCACCAGTTCGGGTGCTTCGCCATGTCGAAGAACGTCCTCGCCGTCAGCTCCGGCGGGATCGCGAACCCGTTGCGCTTGTCGCGCAGCCGCGCGCCCGCCACCGGCACGTCCACCGTGACCAGCAGCGTGTCGAACCCGGCCGCCGCGGCCCGGTCGACCAGGGCCATCGAGCGGTCGCGGTCCTTCCACATGTACAGCTGGAACCAGTTGCGGCCCAACGCCCCTCCCGCCTCCGCCACGTCCTCGATCGGGGTCGTGCCCATCGTGGACAGCGCGAACGGGATGCCCGCCGCCGCGGCCGCGGCGGCGCCGGCGCGCTCGCCCTCGGTGTGCATCATGCGCGTGAATCCGGTGGGCGCGATGCCGAACGGCAGCTCAGTGCGGCGCCCCAGTACGTCCCAGCCCGTGTCGAGCTTCGAGACGTCGCGCAGGATCGCCGGATGGAACTCGATGTCCTTGAACGCCTGTCGCGCCCGCGCCAGCGACAGCTCGGCCTCGGCCGCGCCCTCGGTGTAGTCGAACGCCGCGCGCGGCGTGCGGCGCTTCGCGATGGCGCGCAGGTCCTCGATCGTGAGCGCCGCCCGCAGGCGCCGCCGCTTCGCGTTGAAATCGGGCTTCTTGAACTTCACCAAGGGCAGCAGGTCCTTGGGGCGGGGGAATTGTCGCTGAGTCATGTTCCGGGCCTATTGAATCGTTTCATTATTGAGGGCCGAGCCTATCCCACTCGCCGCCCTCGCGCCAGACCCCGTTTCCGGCACGCGAGGCGCGCCGGAAACGGGGGCAGGATCAGTTCCGCAGCCAGACGGTGGTCTCGCCCGGCAGCTCGCCGTCGACCGGGCCGCTGGCGAGCAGCACCTCGCCGGCCGGCAGCGGCACCGGGGCCGCGCCGAAGTTCGCCACCGCCTCCCAGCCGTTGGCGCGGCGCAGGTGCAGCACCTGCGGCTCCGACTCGACCCAGGTGAGCGACTCGTCGGTCTGCAGCTCCCGGCGGAGCGCCAGCGCGTCCCGGTACAGGTTCAGCGTCGACCCCGGGTCGTCCGACTGCGCCTCGACCGAGACCTCGCCGAACCACTCCGGTTGCGGCAGATGGGCTTTCGCGGGGCCGAAGCCGTAGGACTCGCCGGTCGCGCGCCACGGGATCGGGACGCGGCAGCCGTCGCGGCCCACGTCCACGCCCGGGCTGCGGAAGAACGTCGGGTCCTGCCGCGCCGCGTCCGGGATGTCCGCGACCTCGCCCAGGCCGAGCTCTTCGCCCTGGTAGAGGTACGCGCTGCCCGGCAGCGCGAGCATGAGCAGCGTCGCGGCGCGCGCCCGGCGCAGCCCGGCCTCGGCGTCCACCACCGGGTCGGCGCCGCCCGAGAGCAGCCACGCGCGGTTGTAGTGGCGCGGCCGGTCCCCGTTGGGCGGCAGCCCGTACCGGGTCGCGTGGCGCACCACGTCGTGGTTGGAGAACACCCAGGTGGTCGAGGAGCCGGAGGCCGCGGCCTGCTCGAGGTTCTCGACGATGATCTTGCGGTAGGCGTCGGCGTCGAAGTCCGCTTCGAGCAGGTCGAAGTTGAACGCCTGGCCCAGCCCTTCGGCGCTGGCGTAGCGGGCGCGGCGCGCGGGCGGGTCGACCCAGGCCTCGGCGACGGCGATGCGCGGCGGGTCGTACTCGTTGAAGACCTCGCGCCATCCGGCGTAGATCTCGTGCACTTCGTCGCGATCCCACAGCAGGTGGGTGCCGGTGGCCCGGTCCATCGCCTGGAGCTGGGCCTCGCTCGGCAGGTCGTCGGGCAGGTCCTTGGCGAGGGCGTGCGCGACGTCGACGCGGAAGCCGTCCACGCCCCGGTCCGACCAGAACCGCAGGGTCTTGAGGAAGTCGGCGCGCACCTCCTCGTTGTGCCAGTTGAAGTCCGGCTGCTCGGGGGCGAACAGATGGAGGTACCACTGGCCGTCGCCCACCGGGTCCCAGGCCGGGCCGCCGAACATGCACTTCCAGTCGGCGGGCGGCAGCTCGCCGTGCGGGCCGAGCCCGTCGCGGAAGACGTACCGGTCGCGCTCGAGCGAGCCCTTCGGCGCGGCCAGCGCCTCCTTGAACCACTCGTGCTGGTCGGAGGAGTGGTTGGGGACGATGTCGACGATGAGCTTGATGCCCGCCGCGTGGAGGGCCGCGACCATCGCGTCGAAGTCGGCGAGCGTGCCCAGGCGCGGGTCGACGTTGCGGTGGTCGGCTACGTCGTAGCCGCCGTCGGCGAGCTCGGACGGGTAGAACGGGCTGAGCCACACGGCGTCGACCCCGAGCCGCGCAAGGTAGTCGACGCGGGAGGTGATGCCGGGGAGGTCGCCGATGCCGTCGCCGTTCGCGTCGGCGAAGCTGCGCGGGTAGATCTGGTAGACGGTGGCCTGGCGCCACCAGTCGGCGTCGATGCGAGCGCCCGGGGTGGTTCCGGTGGCGCCGGTCAGCAGCTCGGTCATTGAGCGTGAGCCTTTCAGCGATTGATAGGGTGATTAAATCTAGGTGTTAAATCAACTCCGTCCGCCATACTGGTACACGGGAAGGCGAGGTGTCAAGAGGCGTGGCCGACATTGATGACAGGACCGGGTTCTCGCAGAAGCGCGCGAACGCGGCCGCCGTGCTCGACTACGCCTGGGACCGGGGCGCCTTCACCGCGAGCGACGCCATCGAGGCGACCGGCCTGACACGCTCCACTGTGATCGCGCTGGCCGACGACCTCGTGGAGCGCGGCTGGTTCTGCGAGCTGCCGAACGCGCGCGCCGCGGGGGAGTACCGCAAGGGCCGCCCCGCCCGCCGGTACGAGCTGCGGTCGACCGCGGGCGTGGTCGTCGGCGTCGACGCCGGCCAGCACTGCGTCACCGCCGCCGTCGCGGACCTGCGCGGCCGGGAACTCGCCCGCGCCCACACCGAGGTGGACGAGGACAGCGCCGAGCAGCGCCTCGCCGTCGCGGACACCGTGATCGCGAAGGCCCTCAGCGACGCGGGGGCGCTCGAGCAGTCGGTCCTCTGCGTCGCCGTCGGCGTGCCCGCCCCCACCGACCTCGACGGGGTCTCTCCCGAAGGGGAGCAAGGGTTCTGGTCGCGCATGAACCCCGGTTTCGCCGCCCACCTGCGGGAGCGGGGGGAGGCGCACGGCTGGCTCATCGAGGTCGAGAACGACGCCAACCTGGCCGCGATCGCCGAAGGCGCGCTCGGCGCGGGGGTCGGGGCCTCCTCGTACATCACCCTCATGACCGGCGAGCGGTTCGGCGCGGGCTACGTGGTGGACGGCCACCTCGTGCGCGGCACGCGCGGCGCCGCGGGTGAACTGCGGCTCCTGTCCCTCGTCGAAGGGGTCGGCTCGACCCACGGCATCGCGGCCCTGCTGCGCGCCTGGGCGCTCGAAGCCCGCACATCGGACACAGTGGACCCGGCTAGTGCGCTCATGACGACCCCGAAGGCGGACCTCGGCGCCCCCGTCGTCTTCCGCGCCGCCGAAGCGGGCGACCCGGCCGCGTTGGCGCTCCTCGACCGCATGGCCGAGCGGCTGGCGCGGATCTGCGCGGTGCTCGGCGGCCTGCTCGACGTCGAGCGCATCGTCTTCTCCGGTGCGGTCGCCGACTCGATCGGCCTGCTCCTGCCGCGCACGGCCGCCCGCCTCGACGAGCTGACCCACCCGCCCGCGCCCGGGCTGGCCGCCTCCACGCTGCACGGCGGCGTGGTCAGCACCGGCGCGGTCGTGCGGGCGCTGCAACTCGTGCGGGCGAACGCGATCGCGCTCGACCCCGTCGCACCTTCTCTGGAATAAAGCATTCCGTTCTGATATGCTCGACTTCGTCACCCGTTCCGAGGATGAAAGCGAGCGCGCCATGAGCACCCGACCCGAACCGATTCCCGAGGGCTACGGCACCGTCACGCCCTGGATCATCACGAGCGACACCGCCCGCGTCATCGCCTTCATCGAAGCGGCCTTCGACGGCGAGGAGCTCGGCCGCGTCGAGCAGCCGCCCGGCAAGATCGGCCACGCCGAGGTCCGCATCGGCACCTCGATCGTGATGCTCTTCGACACCCCGTTCAAAGTGGACACGCCCGCGATGCTGCGGCTCTACGTCGAGGACGCCCAGGCCACCCTCGACCGCGCCGTGGAAGCCGGCGCGACCGTCGTGACCCCCCTGACCGACGTCCAGGCCTGGGGCGACCGCGTCGCCCGCCTCCGCGACCCGCTCGGCAACCTCTGGTGGCTGCAAGAGCGCGTCGAGGCCCCCTCGCCCGAGGAGGCCATGCGCCGCATGGGCGAACCGCGGTACCTCAAGGCCATGGAGCAGACACAGGTCATGGACGCCCCCGGCCTCGCCTGACGGCGAAGGCCCCGGGGCCCGGAGGACCATGACGGCGCGCGGGGGCGCGCGGAACGCGGAACGAGCGCCACTTGCGTCTCCTTTGGAACGAAGGGCCGGCCTCCGGTGAGGGGTGGGCACTGTCCCGGACATGGACGGACGGCTAAGCGGCCTGCTGCCAGCGCCGCGATCGCCTAGGATTGTCGGACATTGACCGCCCCTGGACCCCGAGGTGCAGCCGTGGAACCCGGAACGCTGATCGCCGACCGCTACCGACTCGACGCCTCGATCGCCTCCGGGGGCATGGGCACCGTGTGGCGCGGCCACGACACCCGCCTCAAGCGGGCCGTCGCCGTCAAGATCCTCAAGTCCGGCTTCGAACGCGACGAGAACGCCCGCGCCCGCTTCGAGCACGAGGCGCACGCCGTGGCCTCCTTGCGCCACAACGGCATCGCCGCCCTCCACGACTACGGCGAGACCGAGGACGAGCAGGGCGCGGTCCTCTCCTACCTCGTGATGGAGCTGATCGAAGGCCGGTCGCTCACGCAGGTCCTCCTCGGCGGCCCGCTCGACCCGGCCGAGGCGATGCGCCTGTGCGCCCAGGTCGCCGAGGCCCTGCAGGCGGCCCACGACGCCGGGATCATCCACCGGGACGTCAAGCCCGCCAACATCATCATCGACGAGCGCGGCCGCGCCGTCCTGGTCGACTTCGGCATCGCCCTCTCGGCCGGGCGCGCCTCAATCACCGAATCGGGCCTCCTCCTCGGCACCCTCTTCTACGCCTCGCCCGAGCAGCTCGAAGGCCGCGAGCTCACCCCGGCCACCGACGCGTACTCGCTCGGCGCGGTCGCCTACGAATGCCTCGCCGGGACGCCGCCGTTCACCGGCGAGACGGCCGGGACCATCATCAACGGGCACCTGCACCAGCCCCCGCCCCAGTTCCCCGAGACCGTGCCGCCCGCGCCCGCCGCCGTCGTCTTCCAGGCCCTCGCCAAGGACCCCGAGAACCGCTGGCCCTCGGCGGCCGCGTTCGCAGCGGCCGCCGAGCACGCCGCCGCGAAGCCCGAAGAGCCCCACGCCGACCCGGTCCTCTTCGCCCCGGCTCCGCGCCAGGCCGAGCCGGTCACCGCCGCTCACCCGTTCCCGGCCCCGGTCCTCCCGTCCCGCCGCCCGAAACACAAGCGGCTCATGGTCATCCTGCCGACGGCCGCCGTCGCGATCGTGGCGGCCGCCGCTGCGCTGATGCTCTCGCCCTGGCTCAGCGAAGCGGGCGACGGCGAAGGCGGCGACCGCGGCACGCTCGCCGCGCAGGACTCCTCCGCGGAAACCGAAGGCGCACCGGCCGTCGCGGGCACCACGACCCCTGTACCGTCCGCATCGGACACCACGAGCGCGGCCGCGACCGAATCCGAAGACGAACAGGCGGTCGGAGACGCGGACGGCGACGACGCGGCCACCACGGGAAGCGCCGGAGGCGACGACGACGAGCCCACCGGCGGCACCACCACCGAGGAAGGCGGCATGGTCGACGGCAGCCCGCCGAACCTCCCCGACGTGCGCGGCGAGTGGTTCACCGACGCGCGGGACCGGCTCGTCTCGGAGGGCTGGGAGCACGTCTCCCTCGTGCCCGACCCGAACGACCCGGACAACGGCCAGACCGAGTGCAGCGTCCTCACCCAGGACCCCGACCCCGGCTCCCCGACCGACTACGACACCCCGATCACCTTGACGTACCTCGAGTTCGCCGACGGCAACTGCTAGCGCGTCCTAGGGCCGGTCGAAGGGGAAGCGGTGGCCCGCGAACAGCGCGGTGTCGCCGCTGCCGCCGCGCTGGCGCAGGGCGTAGGCGATGAGGGCGTGGTCGAGGATGTAGAGGCGGCTGCCCTCGGCCTCGCCGTCCGGTGAGAGCCGGTCGATCACCCAGTCCATGGCGGACTGCCCGCCGTAGCGCGGCCGGGGCTCGAACACGAGGTCGGCGGCCCCGATCTCGCCGAGGACGTTCACGAGGTACCCGAAGGGATAGGGCCGGTTGACCCGGTCCTCGTCGGTGCGGTCGAGGTCGGGGTAGGAGTCGGCGACGCGTTCGAGCATCGCGTGCGGGACGAGGTCCATCCGGCCGGTGAGCATGGCGGTCTGGATCAGGTACGGGTAGGCGATGCCGGTGAGGAAGAAGTTCTCGCCCGGGTCGAGGTGCCGCCATGTGCCCACAAGGGACTCGAGGTAGCGGTCGAGGGACGGCACCTGCGCGCGCAGGCGGCCGAGGTTGCTCAGCGCCATCAGGTAGTACAGGCCCATGTGGGTGCGCTCGGCCGGGTCGAGCGCGGCCATGAGGTCCCGGGCCTGCGCGAGGCGGTCGCGCCCGCGCAGCAGGTGGTCGGGCCGTCCGGCCACGGCCACCGCGTTGAGCATGGTGAGCAGCGGGTAGACCTTCCCGAACGCGGTGCTGAGCGGCTGCGGGAAGGCCGGCGGCATCCCGATCTCGTCGTCGCGGTCGAGGTAGTCGAGGATCTCGCCGATCGCATCGCGGCCGTCGGCGGTGAGGCGATCGCCGTGGCCGATGAGCGCGGTGACGGCGATGAGCATGGACCCGCCCCGGCCGCGGAAGAACGGGGAGGGGACGCGGTCGATGAGCCCCAGCGCCTCGCCCACGTGGTCGCGGCCTGCGGTGAGCCGCGCCTGCAGCCCGAGCTGGCCGTGGGCGAGGAAGACCGCGGTGTAGGCCGAGAGGCGTTCGTAGTCGCCGTGCCTGCCCTGGTTCTCGTCCTTGATCTGGTCGGGGGCGACGGCGTCGACCAGGGCGAGGGTCTCGGCGGGGATGTCGGCGTCCCCGTCGGTGAGGAGCGCGGAGTCGAGGCCGAGTTTCGCCCAGGCGTCCATGAGGATGCACCCGGCCATGATGCGCCAGTACGGGTTCGGCACGGCGCGCGCGGCCTCCATGATCGGGCCGAGGGCGCGCACGGCGCGCTGGTCGGAGAGGCCGGGCCGGGCGAAGTTGAGGACGAGTTCGGCGAGGTGGCCGGAGAAGCGCGTGTAGGCGTTGCCGGGCACCGTCTTCGCGAGCCGGTCGAAGGCCCCTCTGATGCGGGAGGCGGCGAGCGGGTCGTAGCGGACGGGGTGCTGGCCGAGGCCGATGCCGCGGACCATGCGGCTCCACGGGGTGGCGATGACGCGGGTCTCGGCGGGGAGGCCGTCGAGGGAGGCGGGTACGGCGATGGAGGGAGTGGCCATCGAAGCATGTCCTTTCAGGAGAGTCGAGGCGCCGGGCGCGGCGCGGGCCGCGCCCGGCGGGGGCGTGCTCATCGGGGGACGGGGAGTCCCAGGAACTCGGTGCGGGTGCCTTCGAGCATCTCGGCGGCCCAGTTGAGCCACTTGACGCCTTCGCAGTAGATGGCGACGGGGCGGCGCTGGACGAGCGGCGTGTCGGTGAGGGTGCCGTCGAGCTCGGCCTGGAAGTGGAAGGGCGGCATGGCGGTGAAGTGGGTGCCCATCATGAACACGAACCGCACCAGCCAGTCCGGGTCGTCGGTGAGGAACGGGGAGTCCGGGTCGTCGAGCCCGAGCGCGGCGGTCATGACGGGCGCGAAGTGGTCCTCCATGCCCTGCGGCCGTTCGGGGGTGACCGGCGCCCCGGTGACGGCGACGTCCCGCACCCGGTAGGCCCGCTGGAACGGGTTGCCGGGGGTGAACGACACGTCGACGCGCGGCTCGCGCCCCGGCCCGGTGTCCACGGCGAGCTTGAAGTGCTCGAAGTGGATCTCGTCGTAGTGGCCGATGGAGTTGTGCCAGGGCTTGTTGTCGTACATCGGGTCGTCGCGGGTGTCGGCGCCGCTGCTCTCGAAGCCGATGGCGCGCGGGTCGAGGAACCTGATGCCGAGCGACGCGTCGGTGGCGGCCGCGAGCGCCGCGTCGATGCGGTGCGCGGGCGCGCCGGTCTCGATGAGCCGCTGCGCGGCTTCGAGGGCGGCGGTGTCGGTCAGTTTGACGTTCTCGGTGTTGGTGTCCCCCATGACGAGCGCGTGGTAGCGCGGCTCGAGGCGGGCCTGGTGCTCGGGGTGCGCCCGGAACCAGGCGAGGAGCGCCCCGGCGTTGCGGTAGGGCCGGCCGTCGATCCAGATCCGTTCGGGGCCGAGCAGGTCGGGCCCGAACGTGCGCGGCGCGGTCCTGGCGCTCAGGGCGAGCCGGTCCTCGATCTTCTTGAAGTAGGAGGCCTCGAGGGTTCCTCCCGGAGAGGGGACCCGTCCGAAGGAGTGGACGTCGCGGTGCAGGGTCCGGACGAGGTGCTCGTAGATCCGGGCCACGACCGCCGGGTCGGGGACGCGGCGCTCGATGTACCGGCTGACCTCCTCGCCGGGGACGTAGCTCATCTCGTAGATCACCTCGGCGCAGGAGCCGCCGCTGAGCGCGGGGATGGACCGCTCGGTGACCGCGTACACCTCCGGGAAGCGCCGGAGGACCGGCCCCGGCAGGGCCTGCAGGAACTCGGCCTGCTTGCGGGCCTTGGCGAACGGCGGCAGCATGACGCCTTCGCCCGCCGGGTCCCAGGAGGCGGTCACGAGCGCTTCGCTGAGGACCTTCCGGACGGTCACGTCCGTCTCGCCCGGCTTGGTCAGGAAGATCGTCATCGACTCGCTGCCGCCGCGGCCGAATCCGGTGATCCGCTCGCCGGCGTGGACGTAGGCGTTGATGGTGCTGGAGAGGATGCGGCGGTGCTGGGCCTGGCGCAGCACGAGCCCCTGCTCCGCGGTGAGCGCCCCGGCGGCCCGGTCCTCGGCGGCGTCGAGCGCGGGATTGAGGCCGCGCTGCCACACCTCCTGCGGGTCGCTGAGGTTGACGATCTCGACCCGGTACCGGCCGCCGCGGACGTCGTCGGGGTCGAGCCGGGAGCCGAGTGCGATCACTTCGGCGTCGCCGCTGAGGTGGACGGTGCGGATCGGTTCGTCGAGCGCGCCTTCGAGGAAGATCGCCCGGGCGGCGGCCGCGAGGTCCTTCTTGGACTGGAGCGGGACGCCGTCGGGGCCGATCACGGGCAGTTCGGCGTCGCGCATCGCACCCATGAGGCGCTCCAGCGCGAAGCGGGTGCCGCTGCCGCGCAGGACGGCCGCGTACAGTTCGACGACGTCGGGCGGGGTGACCGCGTTGGAGGCGGCGAGCGCCACGAGCCAGCCGAGCGGGTCGCCGCCGATCAGGTACGTGTCGCTCTGCTGGAGGACGGCGGGCCGGTAGAGCCGCAGCAGTTGGAACACCGCGTACTGGCAGGCGATGCGGTCGGCGGCCTCGGCCTCGCCCTCGGCGGGGTCGGTGAGCCGCTCCATGAGCCGTTCGTGCACCAGCGCGGCGAGCGGCTGGGTCTCGGTCAGCTGGTCGGTCTGGCGGCGCAGCGACTCGGGGTCGGCGTCGGGCATCCGGTCGAAGTGGGCGACGAGGACTTCGGGCCGGGCGGCGGCCACGGCGCGGGCGCTGAACGCGCCCGACCCGTCGACGATCCGCAGCTCGGTGTAGGCGCGGCCGAGTTCGTCGTCGGCGCCGATGAGCCGCTTCTTGGTGCGGGCCTGGAGGACCAGCTCGCCCCTGGCCGGCTCCACGTGCGCCCGGTGCACGACCGTGTGCTGGAATGCCTCGAGGAACCGGTGGTAGGCGGTGGAGCCGCCCGGCCGGTCCCGCAGCAGTTCGCGGGCGGAGAGCCGGCCGATGAGCCGGCGGGTGTAGCGCTCGCAGAGGCCGTTCTCGGCGAAGGACCGGAATGTGGTGCGCAGCAGGTCGTAGTGGCGCACGCCGAGGTCGTCCCCGGCCGGGTGGAGCCGCCGCAGCTCGCGCACGAGCGCGCCGGCGGTGTCGAAGGCGTCGAGCAGCTCCGCGGTCTCGGTGCCGGTGTACGCGGCGACGGGCGTGGTGACGTGGTTGTCCTCCAGCAGCTGCACCGACTTCCCGCCCGGCCCGAGTTCGAGCACCAGGTCGGGGTGGAGCCGTTCGATCGAGGCGACGGTGCGCTGGGAGTCCATGACCCGGTCGGCGATCGAGAGGACGGCCTCGCGCACTTCCGCGGCGGTGGTGAGCAGGTGCTGGTCGCTGCCGTGGTTGGCGATGATCGCGGTGTGCGGCTTCGTGAAGGCGATCCCGTGTGTGTCCATGAAGGACTCGAGGCCGGTGCGCAGCGCCCGCATCCGCGAGGCGTGGGCCAGGAATGTCGTGGGCGCCTTGAGCTCGGCGGCCTCGACGCCCGGGAGCTGCCCGACGACCCAGTCGAAGTCGGGCTTGCGCTCGCCGCGCACGTAGAGGTTGACCTGCACGGGGGAGTACCGCTTGTGGACCTCGACGTCCTCGCGCCGGAAGTTCCGGCCGAGCCGTTCGAGCGCGACGGCGAGGCGGTCGGGCCGTCCGGAGAGGCCGACCACGTGGAAGGGCTCGGGCACGAGCGGCTGGCGCACGGGGAGGTGGGCGGCCATGAGCCGCGACAGCGGCTCGTCCCGGTCGACGCCTTCGGCTGCGGTCAGGGACATCGGCGTGAAGGCGTGGGCGATGGCGACGCCGTCGCCGACCGACAGCGCCCCGCCGGCCACGGCCGCCGTGAGCATGCCGAAGCTCTCGCCGGTGTACGCCCTGAAGATGAGGGGCGTCCCGCGCCGGGCCGCGGCCTCCCTGAGATGGGCCTCCAGCGCGAGGCTGTGGACGAGGAGCGCGGCGCCGATGAACCCCTGCCGGGCGAGGCGCCCGGCGGGGAGGTTGGCGGCCTCGGTCAGGACGCGGTGGGGGCGTCCCGGCACGTCGAGCGCGAAGGCGGCCTCCCGGTAGATGCGGGTGACCTCGGGAGCGCCGGATTCGAGCAGCGCGCTGCCGAGGTCCTGGAATGCGGACCGGCTGCCGAGACCGGGGAAGAAGCCGACCAGTCGGGCCTGCTGGGCCTGGGTCAAGTGGTCGATGAACGGCGGGCGCGATACGGCGGGTGCGCCTTTGTCGAATGGTGTCGATTGCGCGTTCTCGGAATTGGCGGCGGCGTCGATATAAGACGCGAAATCCCATTGTGAGGTCGCGGCCGGAGTGGTTGCAGCGTCGCGTGTAGACACAGTGACGTCCTTCCCACGAGGGTGGAGTTTCGGTGGGATTGCAGGGTGGGGGTAGGATACGGCGTCGTATTCCAATGCGACGGCGATGATCGCCTTTGTCCATGATGCCGTCATGGTGTTCCCGGCACTGCCCCGGAAGCGGGGACGGGGGGCAGGCGTGCCACGCGTCATGGTGGCGGGGGATGCAATCCAGAGTAAGCATTCGGATGCACTGAGGCAAGATGAAAAGATCAAAGTGATTCAGATCACATACAATTTTCGAATGCTTGTGTAAAATGATCTTGATCCACCATTGTGGATGATTGAAGGCATGCCGGAGCCGCCCGTGCCGGAACGCCGGCGCAGGCGGCTCGCGCGCTGTCGACTACACGGTGGAGGTGGCCACGGCATCGGGCTCCGCCGCGCGCGGCACGGCCGTGCTCCCCCGCTGCGCCAGCGTCCCGGCCACCAGGACCAGGAAGCCGACCGCGATGACGACCGAGCCGACCCAAAGCGGGGACGTGAACCCGAACCCGGCGCCGATGGCGAGGCCGCCCAGCCAGGCGCCCATCGCGTTGCCGATGTTGAAGGCCGCGATGTTCGCCCCGGCCGCCATCGTCGGGGCGCTCGAGGCGTACTGCATGATGCGCACCTGGAGGCCGGGCGCCGTCGCCAGGCCGATGGTGCCCATGAGCACCAGCGAGACCAGGGTCAGGATCTGGTTCTCGGCGGTCAGCGCGAAGAGCGCGAGCACGGCGGCCAGCACGGCCATGATCGCGATGAGCGAGCCGTTGAGGGACCGGTCGGCGGCCTTGCCGCCGGCCCAGTTGCCGATGAACGTGCCGACCCCGAAGAGCACCAGCAGCCACGGCACCATCGACGAGGCGAAGCCGCTGACCTCGGTGAGCGTGAACGCGATGTACGTGAAGGCGCCGACGACGCCGCCGAAGGCCAGCACGCCCACCGCGATCGAGACCCACACCTGCGGTTCGCGGAACGCCCGCATCTCGCTGCGCAGGTCGGTCTTGGCGCCGGCGGCACTGGTGTGCACGAGGAGTTGGATGCCGATGAGGGCGACGACGCCGATGATGCTGATGGCCCAGAACGTGGAGCGCCAGCCGAGCTGCTGGCCGAGGAAGGTCCCGAGCGGGACGCCGATGACGGTGGCGACGGTGAGGCCGCCGAACATGACGGCGATGGCGCTGCCCTGCTTGTTCTCGGCGACCATGCTGGTGGCGACGACGGCGCCGACGCTGAAGAAGGCGCCGTGGCACAGGGCGGCGACGATGCGGCCCAGCATGAGGATCTCGTAGGAGGTCGCGACGGCGGAGATCAGGTTGCCGGCGATGAACAGGATCATGAGCGAGAGCAGGAGCTTCTTGCGGTCGAAGCGCACGATGGCCGCGGTGAGCGCGAGCGCGCCGATCGCGACGGTGAGCGCGTACCCCGACACCAGGTAGCCGGCGACGGGCTCGGAGACGCGGAAGTCGGCGGCGATCTCGGGCAGGAGGCCCACGATGCCGAACTCCGTGAGTCCGATGCCGAAGCCCCCCAAAGCGAGGGCGATGAGTCCTATGGGCATGGAACCCTCCAGGTTGGAATGCGTGACGAAGCGGTCTCCGCAATACTTGCACGCGCGGGCTATTGGCGGGAAGTGGCAATCGCGATGCGCAAGTAATGCGTTGACCTGGTGCTCCATTCGACACCGCGTTCGAGACGGGGCCGTGACCAGTTGGTTTCCTGGAGGCGTCACGGTGCGTGTCCGCCTGGTCCCCTTGACCCTGGGACTGGCAGTCCTACCTTCGCGGGGCGGGCCGGGAACGGCAGCGCCCGCCCGGGGGGCCGGGCGGGCGCTGCGGTGCTTCGGATGCCGTTGTGCCTCAGTTGGATCGCTGCTCGTCGGGGTCGGCGCCGAGTCCGGCGGCGGTGGTGGTGAGGTGCTGCGCGAGGAGCGCCGCCGCACCGTCGGCGTCGCGGGCCAGCGCGAGCGCTTCGAGCCGCCGGTGCTCGCCGGCGTGGTCGCGATGGGGGGTCCGGCGGACGGACCAGCGCCGGGCCAGTTCGCTCGCGGTCCACATGCGGTCGAAGGTGTCGAGCAGGAACGGGTTCCCGCAGGCGTCCAGGAGGGTCCGGTGGAACCGCCGGTGCGCCTCGGACCACGCGTCGGAGAAGTGCTCGCCGCCGTCCTCGTAGACCGGGGTGCCCGCGAGGCGGTGGTGGGCGGCCTTGACGCGGGCCTCCCAGTCGAGGTCGCCCCGTTCGACGGCCATGCGCAGGAGCACGGGTTCGACGGTGCGGCGGGCTTCGGCGATCTGCTGCCAGCGTGCGTCGGAGTACGCGGGAACGGCGAAGCCGCGGTTGGGGAGGCGGTCGGCGAGGCCTTCGCCGACCGCCCGCAGCAGCGCTTCTCTTGCGACGGCGAGGCTCACGCGGTGCCGGTCGGCGAGCTCCTGGGGCTTGAGCGCTTCGCCGGGGCGGTGGCCGCCGGCGAGGATGGCGGCTTTGAGCTCGGTGTACACGCGCTCGGAGAGCATCTGCTTCGCGGTCGCCGCGGCGGCGTTGCCGGGCACGTGGTTCTTGAGGGCCATGGCCCTAGGATAGATCATGGCTTGAATAATCGATTATCTTTGCTACGCTCGATCTCGATCGACTTCATCGATCGAGACGGCACACGCGAACCGCATCGAAAGGACTATCGATGAGCGGCAACGACCCGTTCGCCCGCCTCCCCGAGGCGAGCGCCTTCACACTCACCAGCAAGACCGTCGCCGACGGCGGCGCGCTGCCGAAACCGCAGTACTCCGGGGCCTTCGGAGTCCCCGGCGGCGAGGACCTCTCACCGCACCTGGCCTGGGACGGCGCTCCCGAAGGCACGAAGAGCTTCGCCGTCACCGTCTACGACCCGGACGCCCCGACCCACTCGGGCTTCTGGCACTGGGCGGTCGCCGACATCCCGGCGACCGTGACCGAGCTGCCCGAAGGCGCCGGCGACGAGGCGGGTTCCGGCCTGCCCCAAGGTGCGTTCCAGCTCCCGAACGACGCCCGCGCCGCCCGCTACATCGGCGCGGCCCCGCCCGCCGGGCACGGCGAGCACCGCTACTTCATCACGGTGTGGGCGCTCGCCACGGAGACGATCGGCGTCCCCGCCGACGCGACCCCGGCCTTCCTGGGGTTCAACATGTCCGGCCACACGCTCGGCCGCGCGACGATCGTCGCCACCGGGGAGACGCCCGCTTAGCGCCGGCACTCCTTGCTCGCGGACGGACGAGCGGGTCTCGACTGAGGCCCGCTCGTTTCGCCTGCCCCGACGAGGAATGCGCTTCGGCGACCCACTCGCTCACCGCGCCCACCAGCTGAGACGGCACGTCCCGGATCACTGGATCGGCGGACTCCGCGACCGGCCCGCGGCCGTTGTGTCAGGCTTCGCATGGGCGGGTACGACCGCTCCAGTGATCCGGACTGTGGAGGCAGGCAACATGAGCGTCGTCGTCATCGGAAGCGCGAACCTCGACCTCGTCTACGAGGTCGAGCGCATCCCCGCGCCGGGTGAGACGGTGCTCTCGCGCGGCCTCGCCTCCTTCCCCGGCGGCAAGGGCAACAACCAGGCGATCGCCGCCGCCCGCGCCGGGGCCGAGACCCGCTTCATCGCCGCGCTCGGCCGCGACGAGGCGGCGGACGCGCTGGCCGCGCAGGTCCGGGAAGCGGGCATCACGCTGCTCGACCGCCGGGTGGACGCTCCGACCGGCACCGCCCTGATCTTCGTGGACCGCAAGGGCGAGAACTCGATCGTGGTGAACTCGGGCGCGAACGCCGCGCTCGTGGACCTCACCGAGGCGGAGCTCGCCGAGATCGCGGCCGCCGACGTCATGGTCGTGCAGCTGGAGACGCCGCTGGAGACGGTCACCGCCGCGATCCGCGCGGCTCGGGCCGCCGAGACGACCGTGGTCCTCAACGCCGCGCCGAGCGGGGCCTTCCCCGTTGAGCTGCTGGCGGAGGTCGACATCCTCATCGTCAACGAGCACGAGGCGGCCGAGCTGGCGGGCGAGCCTGCGGGGACCGGCGAGCGCTCGCTCATGTCGGTCCTCACTTCGCACGGCTGCGACGTGGTCATCACCCTCGGCTCGGACGGGGCCTTCGTCGGAGGCCACGGCACCGAGCCGGTGAAGGTCCCGGCGTTCCTGGTCGACGTCAAGGACACCACGGGCGCGGGCGACGTGTTCGTGGGTGCGTTCGCGGCCTCGCTCGACCACACGGCCGACCAGCGCTCGCTGGTCGACGCCACCGAGTTCGCGACGGCCGCCTCGGCGATCGCGGTGCAGCGCAAGGGCGCCGGTCCCTCCATTCCGCACCTGGACGAGGTCCGGAGCCTCCTCGACCTCTGACCCCGCGTTCGACGAACGGCCCCGCACGCACCGTGCGGGGCCGTTCGCGCTGCGTCTGGTTCCTCCGGGAAGGCTGGGAAGGAGATGAAAATTCCTTTTGAGTCCGGGCAACCTCCCCGCCCTCCGCAGCGGTCTTAATCAACGAACGACGGACACCCGAAAAGCCTTGGGGCGCAACGGGTGAGCCGCTGATCGATGCTGCCCGCCGTCTGCGCGGGCACTGACCTTGAAGGGAACTCCGCATGCGCAACCGCATTGCCATGATCCTCTCGGCGCTCATCGCGTCGGTGGGCATCGCCTTGATGATCGGCTCGCCCGCCGCCGCTTCGGAATCCGACCGCGCGGTCGACGTGGACTGGTCGGACCGGTACTACAAGGAGTGCCTGGACTTCGCGAAGGTCTCCGGCTGCGTGCAGGGCTACGGCGACGTGCTGTGGCTCAAGGACGACAGCGCCGACGGGTACGCCGTCTCGCTCTCCTGGCGCGACACCGGCAGCACCCGCTCCGGCACCTGCCTGAACACCCTGGGCGAGGCCAAGGCCTGGACCGCGTGCAACAAGAACTTCGAAGACGGCAGCAAGATCCAGTGGCAGCTCGGTTGGAACGGCCCGAACGGCTGGTCGCACAGCGGCTGGTACGAGACCTGGGTGTAGGCCTCGAGACCGGTGGCCGGTCCCGGTCCCCGACCGGAACCGGCCGAAGCAGGCCCTGTGCGGATCGCGCACAGGGCCTTCCCCTTTCGGCTGACCGGTGCAGCTGTGCGGGATCGTGTCGGCTGGGATCTCCTGCGAAGCCGTCGGCGTTCCACCCTGGGATCGCGGCCTAGACCGTACCGATGCTTGATAACGATTTCAAGATATGACTTGAAATCGATTTCAGATTCAGGCTATGGTTCCACCTGACAAACGACACCGCGGCCGCTCCCGGCAGCGCCGTCGACCAACCGGCGAAGAGGAACCGTGGCCGATCAGTTCTCTTGGGGCAGTGACCGTCTCGAGCTCGGATTCGAGTGGGGCGACGATGCGCCCGTGCACCTGGCGAGCGTCACGCGCGACGGTGCCGCCCATCCGGTGCACGCCGCGCCCCTCGTCGAGATCACGACCGCCGCCCACGGGAACACCCCGGCGGCCGACCGCATCGCGCACACCGCGCTCGGCGAGACCCTGCGGTACGTCTCCCACTCCGAGGCCCGCACCGCGAACGGCCGCCTCCTCACCATCTGGCAGGCCGCCGAGGGCGTCGAGGCGAGCATCGCGATCGAGATCCTCGACCGCGCCGACCAGGCCGTGCGCTCGCGCGTCTCGGTCGTCCCCGCCGGGGAACGCCCGCT
Organism: Glycomyces niveus; assembly: GCF_017592475.1. Taxonomy (GTDB): domain Bacteria; phylum Actinomycetota; class Actinomycetes; order Mycobacteriales; family Micromonosporaceae; genus Glycomyces; species Glycomyces niveus. The sequence goes on from NZ_JAGFNP010000002.1 coordinate 187,042, forward strand.
CGTGCTCCGCTCCGTCGCCTCCTGGTCTTCGGGGTTCACCCGCCCCGGCACGGTCGACGACGACAACCTCGCGGGATGGCACCGGATCAACGGCGTGAGCGACTGGTTCGGCGAAGGCCGCTGGACCCGCGCTGCCCTGCGCGGCATCGACTTCCCGCGCCTGTCGACTCAGCTCGCCCACAGCACCCACGACCCGCGCGGCTACTGGACCGCCACCTCCGACGGCACCTGGTCCACCGGCCACCACCTGCCCGTCGCGGGCCTCGAGGGCGCGGACCTCGCCGTCGCCTGGCAGATCGAGCACAACGGCCCCTGGCGCTGGGAGCTCGGCGAGGACCTCAAGGGCGCGTACTTCACCCTCTCCGGTCCCACCGATGTGGACTCGGCCTGGACCAGGGTCGTGCGCCCCGGCGAGTCCTTCACCAGCGTCCCGGCCACCGTCGCCTTCGGCGGCGACTTCACCGGCGCCGTCGCCGCGCTCACCGACTTCCGCCGCGCCGCGCGCCGCCCGCACCCCGACAACGCCGCGATGCCCGTGGTCTTCAACGACTACATGAACACCCTCCTCGGCGACCCCACCACCGAGAAACTGCTCCCGCTCATCAAGGCCGCGAGCGAGGTCGGCGCGGAGATCTTCTGCATCGACGCCGGCTGGTACGACGACGGTGGCGACTGGTGGCCCAGCGTGGGGGAGTGGCAGCCCTCCACCACCCGCTTCCCCGGCGGCCTCGGCGAGGTCATCGACGCCATCCGCGACGCCGGCATGGTGCCCGGCCTCTGGCTCGAACCCGAGGTCATCGGCGTCCGCAGTCCCATGGCCGAGCGGCTCCCCGACGAGGCCTTCCTGCAGCGGCACGGCCAGCGCATCACCGAGCACCACCGCTACCACCTCGACCTGCGCCATCCGGCCGCCGTCGCCCACCTCGACGGCGTCGTGGACCGGCTCGTGAACGACTTCGGCGTGGGCTTCTTCAAGTTCGACTACAACGTCAACCCCGGCCCCGGCACCGACTTCGACGCCGACAGCGTGGGCGACGGCCTCCTCGGCCACAACCGGGCCCACCTCGCCTGGCTCGACGGCGTGCTCGACCGCCACCCCGGCCTCGTGATCGAGAACTGCTCCTCGGGCGCGATGCGCATGGACTTCGCGGTGCTCTCCCGACTCGCCATGCAGTCCACTTCGGACCAGCAGGAGTTCACGAAGTACCCCCCGATCGCCGCTGCCGCGCCGATTTCGCTCCTGCCCGAGCAGGCCGCGAGCTGGGCCTACCCCCAGCCCGAGATGAACGCCGAAGAAGTGGCGTTCTGCCTCGTCACCGGCCTCCTGGGCCGCTTCTACGTCTCCGGGTTCCTCAACCGCATGACCGAGGACCAGCGCGCCGCCGTCGCGACGGCCGTCGCCACCGCGAAGCGACTCCGCGGCGAGATCGCCTCCGGCCACCCGTACTGGCCCGCCGGGCTCCCCGAATGGACCGAGCCCTGGGTCGCCCTCGGCCTGCGCGGCGACGACGACCTCGTCTCCGTCTGGCGCCGAGGCGGTCCCGCGACCACCGAGCTGCGCTTCCCGCACCTCGCCGGACGCGACCTCACCGTCACCACCGTCTTCCCCCGCGACCTCCCCGAATGGAAGACCGCCTGGGACAAGGCGACCGGCACCCTGTCCGTGCACGCGGGCGACGCGCCGACCGCCGCCCGCACCCTGCGACTGACCACTTTGCCTTAGGTCGTGTGGCGGTGATCCAGTGAAAGGCCGCTCCGCGCCGCGCCAGGAGGTTTGCTGCGCGGGCGGCCGCTGGAGCTCGCCGAGCGCGGGTTTGCATCTACAGAACTGGCATCTCCGCTTCGCCTATATCATCCTGATGAGCCTGCCGCTCCTGATCATGTTCGTGGTCGCCCCGCGCAGGATCGCCTCAGGCATCACGAGTGGTGCGGTCGAGTAGTGGGGAGAACCGTGGGCAGGGAGGGCAAGAACCCGACGATCTCGGACGTCGCCGAACTGGCGGGCGTCTCGGTCCCGACGGTCTCCCGCGTGCTCACCGGCGCCGCCAAGGTCAGCGCCGCCAAGCGCGAGCAGGTCGAGGCCGCGATCGCCGAGCTCAACTTCCGGCCCAGCGCGGCCGCCCGCGTGCTCGTCTCCCGCAAGTCCCGCACGATCGCGGTCATCGCGGGCAACACCTCCCGGTACGGGTACGCCGAGACGATCCGCGGCATCGAGATCGCGGCCCGCGCCGAGGGGTACACGGTGATGATCACGGTCGTCGAGAGCGCCGACGAGGACGAGGTGAACCGCGCGGTCGAAGCGGTCGAGATGCAGACCCTCGCCGGGGTCGTGGTCCTCAAGTTCGATCCGCCCGGCGTCGCGGCGCTCAACCGGCTCGGCACCGACCGCCCCCTTGTCGCCCTCTCGGGCACCCGCGAAGCCGGTGTGCCCCAAGCGGTCCTCGACGAGGCCGCCGCCGCCGAAGAGCTCACCGCCTACCTTCTCGGCCTCGGCCACCGTACCGTCCACCACGTCCGCGTCCCGCCCTCGCGCCGCGTCGACGGCCGCACCACCGGCTGGAAGCGCGCGCTGCGCAAGGCCGACGCTCCGGTCCCGCCCGTTCTCGACGCCACCTGGGAACCCCTCAGTGGGGTCCCCATCGGCCGCGCCCTCGCCGCCGACCCCGAGGTCACGGCCGTCTTCTGCGGCAACGACGAGATCGCCATGGGCGTCATGCGCGGCATCGCCGAAGCGGGCCGCCGCGTCCCCGAGGACATCTCGGTCGTCGGCTTCGACGACCACCCCCTCGCCGAACTCTGGTCCCCGCCGCTGACCACAGTGGAGCAGGACTTCGCCGGTCTCGGCCAGCGCGGCTTCGCGCTCCTCCTCGAATCCATGAACGACGAGAACGCCCGCCGCTACTCCTCCGAACGCCCCCGCATAGCCTTCCGAGCCAGCGCCGCCCCACCGCGCTGACCGGCGAGACGGCCCGGTCGTCGCTCGACGCCGTGCGACCGGCGTCGAGCGCGCGGCAGGGGATCAGCGTCGGGCCGCCGACTTCGCGGCCTGTTCGAGCTTGGCGCGGTGGGCGGCGCGGGCTTCCTCGTCGATGGGCTTCTCGTGTTCGGGCCGCAGCCCGGTGCGGCCGTCGAGGTTTTCGCGGAGGATGTCGGCGTGCCCGGTGTGTCGGATGGATTCGCCGAGGACGTGGAGCAAGACGAGGAACAGGTTCGTGTCGGCGTACGGCGGCGACCACCACGGCACGTGGCCGGGCGCGTCGAGGCGGAGCGCGTCGATCGTCGCGTCTGAGTGCTCCCAGGTGCGCCGGTAGAACCCGATGATCTGGTCGCGGGTCTCGTGCTCGGCGGCCCAGTGGTCGCTGCCGTCGGAGTCCTGCCAGCGGCGCAGCGGTTCGGGGGAGGGCCGGCCGAAGACCGCGCCGAAGTACCAGGCCTCGACGGTGGCCACGTGTTTGACGAGGCCGAGGAGGTTGGTGCCAGTGGCCGTCAGAGGCCGCCGGGCGTCGTATTCGGAGAGGCCGTCGAGCTTCCAGAGCAGCGCCTGGCGGTCCTGCCGGAGCCGCCCGTGCATGTTGGCCTTCGCGAGTTCATCGATCATGCGGCCTGAGACTGCCACATGATTCGCGCGGGCTCAAGTCATCATTCGATGGGGAGGGCATGCCCTTGCCGGGCTAGGAAGTCGCGGATGAGGGCGGTGATTTCGGCGAGGTTGGTCTCCAGTGCCCAGTGGCCGCCGTCGAGGAGGTGGAGTTCGGCGTCGGGGAGGTCGCGGAGGTAGGCGCGGGCTGAGGGTTCGGGCATGTAGCCGTCCTGGGGTCCCCAGGCGATGAGGGTCGGCGGCCGGTGTTCGCGGAGGCAGGCCTGGTAGCGGGGGAACCAGTCGAGGTTCTCGCGCAGGCCTTCCATGAGGCCGACCATGATCGCCCGGCGTTCGGGGGTCCGCAGCTGCGTCCAGGCGAGGGTCCAGAGGTCGGGCGGGATGCGCGCGGCGAGGTCGGGGCGCACGTCGTTCAGGAACTCCTCCCGGAACCCGGCTTCGCTCACGGCGTCTTCGAGCACGGCCCGGCCCTTGGCGGTGGGGTGGTCCCAGTACTCCTGCAGCCCTTGGTATTTCGGACCGAGCGTGTCTTCGTAGATGTCGCCGTTCTGGATGATGAGGGCGGCCACCCGCTGCGGTGCGGCGATGGCGAGGCGCAGTCCGATCTGGGAGCCGTAGTCGTGGAGGTAGAGGGCGTACCGGTCGATGCCGAGGCGCTCGGTGAAGCGGCGCAGGAATGCGGCGTAGCCGTCGAAGGTGCACCGGTCGGGCGCGGGCGTGCCGCTGTAGCCGAAGCCGGGGAAGTCGGGCGTGACCGTCCGCCACCGGTCGGCGAGAGCGGGCATGAGGTTGCGGTACTGGTACGAGGAGCACGGGTAGCCGTGCGGGAGGAGGAGCACGGGCGCGCCCTGCGGCCCGGCCTCCCGGTAAAAGACCTCCGTGCCGTCGAGTTCGAGGCGGTGGTGCCGGACGGCCCGGTCCGGGGCGGTCGGTCCGGTCGCCATGTCCCTCTCCTTCGCGGTAGTCCGAGCGGCCGGTGCGAGGGCCGCGAAGCGGCGCCACGCCGGGGAAGGTCCCGCGTGCCCTCGCACCGGCCGAACCCGATGGCTTTCCGCGCTGAAGCGTCTTTAAACGCGGCCTGGGTTGGCAGCTGGCCGAGATACGGACGAGGCAGTGTTTGAGAACTGAGGGAGCCTCCAATCAGTTTGTTGTGTCGCAACGAAACTCAATACTGGAGGCTCCTGGTGTCAAGCCGCCGAGCACGACCAGCACGCGGGGAAAGCGCGGGGCCGCGGTCGGCGCCGTCGACTTCGAGCGCGGAGGGGCCCGTCGCTGGAGGGACGGGCGGCAGTGCCGTTGCCGGTCAGAGCGACTGGGGGAAGGTGAAGCACCGGTCGGGGTCGTAGGCCCGCTTCACCGCTCGGAGACGGGCGAGGTTGGCGCCGTGATACGCCGTCGCCCAGTCCGGCAGGAGCGGGTCAGGGAAGTTCGGGTAGACGCCCTTCGAACTCACGCCATAGGCGCGCTCCCAGGACCGGTCGATCCACGGATCGGCGGTCGGGGCAACGTGCTGGAGCATGAATCGCGCACTGCGGTGGGCGAACGCGGTCGCCGCGACCGGGACACGGTTGTAGGCGCCGCCCATGGCCGTGAAGTTGAGGCGCCGTCGAGGCGCGGCGGGATCGGAGAGTCCCCCGGCCAGTTCCTCGATCGTGGACGACCGCAGCGGGTCGGCGAAGAACGCCGATCGCTGGCGCAATACCGTTCCGGCTTCGTTCGACTCTTCGAGGTCTTCGAACGAGCGTTTCAGCCGGTTGAAGGCCATGCCGCCGTGCACGTCGATGTCGGGCGCTGCCCCCACCGCCACGCAGAACGCCTGGAGCAGGTTCCTTGTCGACCGTTCGTCGAGCAGCGAGGCACCGAAGCATACGGCTTCGGGCGGGTCACCTGCGGTGAGGGCGAGGTCGGCGGTGATCGCGTCAGGTGCGTCGGGTGCCCAGTCCTGCCATGCGGCGATCAAGTCCGCGAGGGGCGGTCGGCGCCAGCGCAGGGCGAACCGGGTGGCGACCGGCTCGGGCACAGTGTCGAAGACGAGCGAGACGACGACCCCGAACTGGCCGCCGCCCGCGCCGCGCAATGCCCAGAACAGGTCCGGTTCACGGTCGGCGTCGCAATCGGCGACGCTTCCGTCCGCGAAGACCACCTGGGCCCCCGTGAGCCGGTCACAGGTGAGGCCGTGCGAGCGTCCGAGCAGGCCGATGCCGCCGCCGAGTGCGAGCCCCGCGATGCCTACGGTCGCACCGCATCCGGCCGGAATCGTCCGGTCCTGCGCGTGCAGGGCGGTGTACACCTGGGCGAGCCTGGCGCCCGCGCCGATCACGGCGGTGCCGCCTGTGACCGCGACGGCGTCCAGACCGGACAGGTCGAGGACGACGCCCTCGGTCGAGGACCGTCCAGCGAAGCAATGGCCTCCCCCGCGCGGGACGACCGGCGTGCCGGTGTCACGCGCGTAACCGACCCCGAGTACCACGTCCGCGGCTGAGCGGCACCGGATCACCAGCTTCGGCCGCACGTCCTGATGGGCGAGATCGGCCGGGCGCCGGACGGTGTCGTAGTCCGCGTCGCCGGGAATGAGGCAGTCGCCGTCGAGGCGGCTGCGGAGCTGTGCGAGGTCGTTCACGGCACCGACGCTACCGGCCGCCCGGAGCCGCGGGCTTGAACGATTCGAGCGTCCTCACCGCCGCTGCGGCGGCAGGGCGCGGGTGGCGATGAACGGGCGGTAGGACGCTGCGTGGTCATGCCCGCAGCCGCAGCGGTCGACGCTGCCGTGGAGGAGCGAACGAGGGGTGACGCCGGTGAGGCGGACGCATTCACGGGTGAGGTGGGCGTGGTCGGCATAGCCGGTGTCGGCCGCCAGTCCGGCGAGGCCGTCTGCATCGCGTCGACCGCTCGGTGTCGCTCCGGCCTGTGCGAGGGCCAGGAACCCTTGGAACCGCAGGGTCCGCTGGAGCGTCTTGGGGCTCATGCCCACCGCGTGCAGGCAGCGGCGCCGCAGCTGACTGGGGGAAATGGACAGGCGGTCGGCCAGGGTTGCGATCGGGACCGGGCTCCACGGCATCAGGCGCAGGACCGCCTCGCGCAGCAGCGGATCGAGCGTTCCGGAGGCCCGGTACGCCTCGAGGAGATGCCTTTGCACGCGCATGAGCGCCCCCTCGGCGGTCGCGGCGCCGACGACCTCCTCGGCCAGCCGCTCGGCCATGCCGCCCCAGAGCACGCCGAGGTCGATCCGCTGGTCCACGAGGTCGTCGAGGACGGTCGGCAGCGGCGGGGCCGCGGCTGGATGGAGGCGCACGCCGATGAGAACGGTGCGCGGCGGCAGGATCTCGAGGCTGGGGCCGGTCAGCGGACCCAGCAGACGGGGCCGTCCCCCGATCGGGAAGTGGAGTTCCACGCCGCCGGTCGGCAGGTGCCGCTGCGCGTGCGCCGCGTCACCCGTGCGCTGAATCCATACGGTCCGCACCACCGTGGCCAATGCCGCGACGGGGGCCCGTTCGACGTAGGAGTCATCCACGTTCGGACGCTACCGCGAGACGGTAGGCCATCCAGCACCGGTAGCTTGATTGAACTACTGTCAGCTTATGCAAGCTGCTCAAGGCTCAGTTGAGCTGACAGTGGCAGAGGCGGCCCGCCGCACGCAGATCGTGGCGGCAGCCATCGAGTCCGTCGCCGAGCTGGGATACGCGCGCGCCTCCTTCACCAAGATCGCCGACCGGGCGGCCTAGGCCCGGGGTCCGGCTCCCGCCGCTGAGTGGTGGGCGCGCACGATGGTGGAGTCGACGCTCACGGTCCAGGTCAGGTGCGGTGAGCACGGCAGGGACCGGTACGCTTGACACCAGGAGCCTCCAGTATTGAGTTTCGTTGCGACACAACAAAACTAACTGGAGGCTCCCTCAGTTCTCAAACACTGCCTAGAGCGTCTCGGCGACGCTCAGCGCGAGTTCCCGGTGGGACCGTGCCATGACGTTCAGCTTCGCCCGCAGGTCGGCCCTCCACTCGGGCTCGTCATCCCCAGGGGTGTCGAGCGCGCTGTCGATGCGAACGAGCGAGCAGGCGGCGTGCGCTCCGGCGAACAGCCGCAGGTTCGCCAGATCGGACTCGTCGAACGAGCGCGCACTGCGGTATCCGGCGATGAACGCACCGGCCAGCCCACGATGCTCCTCTGCGAAGCGGCCATCCGGTCCGGTCAGATCCCGCAGGGCATAGGCGATGTCGGCGGCATACCAGGAGAAGGCGGCCTCGTCGAAGTCGAAGGCGGTCGCCCGCCCGTCCTCCCAAGCGAGGTTGTCGAGTTCGAAATCGCCGTGGACGATCCCGAACCGGGAGGCGTCGCCGGGCAGAGCGGCGATCCGCTCGGCAAGGCGCGCAACGGCTTTCACCAGTGCCGAGTCGTCGGCGAACCGGGCGGGGATGTCGGCCAGTTCGGTGAACGCCTCGGGCAGGTCGGCACCGGTCGGGGCGGCACTGTCGTGGACGGCCGCGAGGGCGGCGCCCCAGGCCCGCGCGCGCTCCTCGTCCAGGTCCTCGACGTCGAGCTGCTCGCCGGAGGCGGCCTCGACCACCATGGCGTGCATCGGCCCCAGCGCCGTCGCGACTGTCATGGTCAGGTGCCCGGTCGGTGCCGGGACCGGGCGGACCACTGCCGCGCCGCCCGCCGCCAGCGCCTCCATCAGCGAGCCCACCGCCGCGACCGGGGCGGCACCCCGGTAGGCGTCGGGCACGAACCGCAGGTACCGCTTCCCTTCCGGGTCGGGTAGGACGAACACATGCGAGGCGCTGGAGCGCCACCACTTCGCGGTTCCAGCCGGGTATCCCCAGGCGGCGGCGGCCTGGTCGGCGACCGGGCTCTCCCACGCGGCGGACACGGTCCGCTTCAGACGATCGATCTCACTCAACGGCATCATCGCCTGTCAGTCTCGGCGCACCCCTCCACCCACGCAACTCCAATCCCAACCGCCGAGCCCGGCCCGCAAGAAACCTTGACACGATTCGGGAACAGCCTGAGGGGACGGCTCACTGCGTTGCCATCCGCAGTTCGGCAAGGAAGGCCGACACCGGGCCTGCGGAGAGCATCCCGCTGCCTGCGGTCAGTTCGCCTTCTGCCGGGGACAGCGCCGCTTCAGCCCGGGCCATGGTCTCCTTGTCGCCCAAAGCGATCGCTGCGCGCGCGGTGAGCGCCCAGAGCGCTTCGGTCAGCAGGTCGCCCGACGGGGCCGGCGTCCGGCGCAAGACTGCTGCGGCTTCGCCTCGGCGGCCCGCGTCGAGCAGGATCAGCGGGCGCGTCCAGGGTTCGTATGGGCCCCAGTCGGTGCCGGCCGGGAACCCGAGCGGAAGGCCTTCGCCGAGCCGCAGGCACAGCAGCGCCAGCGGCAGCAGGCCGCGCTGGACGCCGGGCATGCCCGCACCGTCGAGCCGGGCCGCCGCGGCCCGGTACGCGGCCTCGACCTCCTCCGAGGGAGAGCCGTGCACCGCGAGGCGCATCGCCCGGTACCAGTCGGTGAAGACCCCCGTCAGCGGCCGCTCGTGCCGCGCCGCGAGGGCGTCCGCCGCGGCCGCATGCGTGTCCGCGCCCGCGAAGTCCGCCAGGGCGCTGCGCGCCTGGAGCCGGATCAGGTGGCCCAGGATCTCGTACGCGGGCAGGCGATGCCGGGCCGCGAGGGCCACCAGTTCGGCCCCGATCCGGTCGCGCTCGGGCGCGAGGCCGGTGCGGTGGAAGGCCTGCATGAACACCCCGTTGAGCGCGAACGCCAGCAGCGCCGGATCGCCAAGCCCCCGGGCCAGCCGCTCGGCCTCCGCGGCCGCCTCGGCGGGGCGCGGCCCCGGGACGCCCCGCGACTCGACCGCGATCACCGCCAGCAGCCGGGCCTTGTCCACATCATGCGCGTCAGACCCCAACTGCGCCAAGGCATGCTCCGCGGCGGCCGCGATCCGGGCCGACCGCGCCGGGTCGTCCGAACGGGTCCAGATCGCGGGCACGTCGTAACCGCCGATCACCCGCGCCGCGAGCTCCGGGTCGTCCAACCGCTCGGCGGCCGCGACCGTCGCGGCCCACTGCTCCTGCGCAGCAACGAGACCGGTCCCGCCGGTGAACGCCAGACTGCGCAGCAGGCCGACCGTGGACTCGAGGCGCGCCGGCGACTCCGGGCCCACCGTCTGGTCGTACGCCGCCGCGGTCGCGGCCCAGACCTGTTCGGCCCCTTCGGCATCGGGATCAACCTGACGCAGCAGGTCGGCCTCCAACCGCCGGAGCCGGACGTTCGGCTCGACCCCGTGCCGCTCGTCCAGCAGCGACTTCGCCCGCCGCAAAACCGCGAGCGCGTCCGCCTGACGCCCGGACCGGTACAGCGCCAGCGCCAGCGACCGCCAAGCCTCCTCACGCCAAGGATGCTCCGCGACCAGCGCGTCGAGCTCCGGCACCGCCTCCCCGGGCCGCCCGAGCGCCAGCAGCGCCCCGCCCCGCCGCTCGACCGCGTCGAGCCGCAGCTGCTCGAGCCGCGACCGCTCGTTCCCGGCCCAGGCCTCGTCGAAGTCCGCGTACGCCGGCCCGCGCCATTCCCCGAGCGCCCGGTCGAGCAGCGCCAGCGCCTGATGCGGCGCCGCCCCGCCCGCCTCGGCGACGGCCGCCTCGAACCGCCACGCGTCCACCGCCTCCGCATCAACACGCAGCGCGTACCCCGGCCCCTCGGTCACCAGCAGCCGAGCAGGCGTCCGAGGCGGCCGGTCCGGTTCCAGGGAACGCCGCAGCGCCGCAACGAACGTCCGCACCGCGCCCACCCCGCCCGCCGGAGCCGAACCCGGACCAGCGCCCGGAGCCGCGCCCCACAGGTCGTCCACCAGCCGGTCCACCGGCACCACCCGCCCGCGCGCGACCACCAGCCGCGCCAGCACCGCCCGGTGCCGCGGCCCCTTGAGATCCAGCTCGGACCCGGCGTCATCCCAGGCCAGGACCGGGCCGAGCACCCCGATTCGCACGCGCACGCCCACCTCCGTCCGCTCGTCAAACTATCGCGCTCATTGAACGCTCATCGGCGACTCGCAGACTCGGAGAGGTCCACCGAACCAGAAGGAGCCACCATGAACCTTTCGATCCCGGGCTTCGACCACCGCCGGATCGCCGTCGACGACCAGGTCTCGCTGCACACGGCCGTAGGCGGCGAAGGCCCTCCGGTCGTGCTGCTCCACGGCTTCCCCCAGACCCACCTGATGTGGCGGCACGTCGCCGCCGACCTCGCCGCCGACCACACCGTGATCGTCCCCGACCTGCGCGGCTACGGCGCGAGCGACAAGCCCGCCGAGACCGGGCCGGACACGTACTCCAAGCGCACCATGGCGAACGACATCGTGACCCTCGCCGAGCGCCTCGGCCACCACCGCTTCGCGCTGGCCGGGCACGACCGGGGCGCGCTGGTCGCGGTCCGCGCGGGCCTCGACCACCCCGAGGTGGTCTCGCACCTGGCGATCCTCGATGTGGTGCCGACGCTGGACATGTGGGAGGTCCTGCACGGGGCCGACGCCAAGGTGGCGTTCCACCTTTACCTCATGGCCCAGCCGCCCGGCCTGCCCGAGCGGATGATCGCCGCGAGCGCCGACGAGTTCTTCGGGTTCTTCCTGGACGCCTGGACGAAGGCCCCCGAGGCCATCCCGGGGCCGGTCCGCGAGGCGTACCTGCGGGCCTCCCGCGAGGCGGTGCCTTCGATCGTGGCGGACTACCGCGCCTCGGCGGGGATCGACGTGGAGCACGACCGCGCCGACCGGGAGAGCGGCGCGCAACTGCGCATGCCTGTCGGTGTGCTGCAGCAGGACTGGGGCGCGGCGCTCGGCTATGACGCCGCGGCGGTGTGGCGGGCCTGGGCCCCGGATCTCGACCACCGGCTCACCGGCGCCGGACATTTCATGGCGGAGGAGGACCCGGCCCTGGTGGTGAAGCTGCTGCGGGACCTCTTGGCACGCTAGCGAACAGGCGTGCCTCCCCGGGAGGGGAGGCAACGCCCGGCCGGTCACGCCACGGCCGTTGCCGCCGCCCGCTGCCACAGGGCCGCCGAGAGCCACACCACCGCGGCGGCGAGCACCACCAGCGAGACCTGCAGGGCCGCTTCGGGAACGAGCGCCCGCAGGCCGATCGGGAACGTCGCCGCCGCGTACAGCGCGAGCGGGACGCGCGGCGCGCCGCCGCGCCAGAGCCCGGCCGCGTACACGACCGCCGCGAGGATGAACAGGATCGACGCCACCGTGAGCGCGGTCCCGAGCGGCCCGCCGCGCAGTGCCTCCACTTGCGACGGATCGAGGTACGCGAACACGAGATTGATCACGACCTCGACTCCGACGAGCGCGGCGACTGACGCGAGGCTCGCGATCAGCCCGACCGTGAGCAGCCCGCCTCTCCTTGAGCGGGACGCGAGGTAGAGCCCGAGGACGAAGCCGATCGCGAAGATCTGCGCGAGCGGCGCGAGCAGCTGCGTGACCGCCGTGGTCGGCAGGATCTCGGCCCGCTTGGCGGTGTTGACGAGGATGATCGCGGCGCAGAGCCATCCGGCGAACGCGGCGATCCGCAGGTACGGCCGCAGTTCGCCGCGCGGGGCGGCAGGGGTGGCGAGGGGTCGGGTCATGGCAGCCTCCAAGCTGAGGGAATAACGCTTGTTATAGCAATAACGATTGTTATGCTGGCTGCGGCGGGCTGTCAAGTACCCTGGCGGCCACGTCGTCGAACGCGGCCGAATCGCGTCCATCCCATTACCCGGAGCGGAGTCCGCCCATGTCTGCACCGACCGTCGCCGAGCAGCTGGTCCTCGGTGGACGCGCGCTCATCAGTCGCGAAGGGACCGCCGACCTCTCGGTGCGCCGCCTCGTCGAAGCCGCCGGCCGCTCGACCATGTGCGTCTACAGCCACTTCGGCAACCGCAAGCGCCTCCTCGCCGAAGTCTTCCGCTCCTGCGGTGAGGACCTCCTCGCCGCACTCGCCAAGGCCCGCAACGCCACCGATCTCGAACGCGACTACGCCGCATACGCCCGCAAGGAACCCCGGCACTTCCAGTACCTCTTCGCCGCCGACCTCGAGACCTTCGGCCTCGACCAGTCCCTCCGCCTCGACCTCATCGACTCGGTCCTCGACCGAGCCGAGGCCCACCTCGGCGGCGGCAGGGACGAGGCGCTCGCCTGGTGGCTCCGCATCCACGCCGCGACCTGGCTTGATACCGCGCAGCGCCTCGCGGGCGAACCCGGCCGCTTCGACACCGAGGCCGCGCTCAAGCGCTGATCCCCGCCTTATTCAACCAGTGGGTTGACAATGATCGGGCCGAGGTCTATCGTTGTATTCAACCAACTAGTTGAGGACGATTCGTGGGCGACACCACCGACCAGCTCGACCGGGCCTTCGCGGCCCTCGCCGACCCGACCCGCCGCGACCTCGTCGCCAGACTCGCGATCGCGGACGCCACGGTCGGCGAACTGGCCGAACCGTACGAGATGAGCTTCCAGGCCGTCTCCAAGCACGTCAAAGTGCTCGAAGACGCCGGGCTCGTCACCCGCAGCCGAGACGCCCAGCGCCGACCGGTCCACCTGAACGCGGAGGCCCTAGACCAGATGACCCAGTGGATCGAACGCTACCGGCGCGAAGCCGAAGCACGCTTCAGCCGCCTCGACGCCCTCCTGGCCCGCACGGCCGAGGGCGACGGGAACCGGCCCACCATTAAGGAGAAGGAATCATGACCAAGCACGAAACCGAGATCGCCGCCGACCCCAAGGTCCCGACGATCGCGATCACCCGCGAATTCGACGCCTCTTCCGAGCGCGTCTTCCAAGCCCACGTCGACCCCGACCTCTACGCCCAGTGGATCGGGCCGCGCTCGCTCACCACGCGGATCCTGCGATGGGACGCCCGCACCGGCGGTGAATGGGCCATGGCCAACGACGAGGACGGCAAGGAAGTCGCCGCCTTCTTCGGCAGCTTCCACGAAGTCCGCCAGAACGAACGCATCGTCTGGACCTTCACCTACGAAGGCGAACCCGACGGCGTCGCCCTCGAGACCATGACCTTCGAACCGCTCGAAGGCGGCCGCACCCGCCTGCGCATCCTGAGCGTCCTCAAGGACTTCGAGTCCCGCGACGGCATGCTCGCCAGCGGCATGGACGTCGGCGTCAACGAGGGCTACGAGAAGCTCGACGAACTCCTCGCCGCCCAGACCGGCGCCGAGAACGGGGGGTAGCGGCCACCATGAGCGACGCCACGAGCGCGACCCAGAGTGCCGCCATGCCGGAGAACCCGTCGGAGCGCCACGCCCACGACGCCGCCCGCATCACCGCACTGGTCGAATCGGCGAAACCCGACGACTGGTCGCGCCCGAGCCCGGTCGCGGCCTGGACCGCCCTCGACGTGGTCAAGCACCTCATCGAATGGCCCCGCGACTTCCTCAAAGGCGCCGGGATCGAGTTGGCGCCCTTGGACGTCGAAGCCGATCCCGCCGCAGCCTGGCTGCGCCATACCGCCGACATCCAGGACATCGTCGACCACCCGGCCGGACGGGTCCTCAGCAATCCGAACACCGGCGACAACCCGGTAGACGAGGCGATCGACCAGTTCTACACCGCCGACGTCTGGATGCACTCCTGGGACCTTGCCAAAGCCCTTGGCCGCGAGCCTGATCTGGGGGAGGAGCGCTGCCGCACCGCGCTGGAGGGCATGCGGCCGATCGAGCAGCTCTTGCGCGACAGCGGCCAGTTCGGCCCGGCGATGCCGGTCGCCGATGACGCCTCGCACCAGGACAAGCTGGCCGCCTTCGTCGGCCGTGACCCGGCCTGGCGGCCCTAACGGCCTCGATCGCCCGGTAGCCCTCGGAATAGTCGGCTGCTTCCAAGCGCTCCAGACTCACGACAGCCTGGAGCGCCGAAGCTTGCCCGCCCGCTGCCAAGGCCTTGCCACTCGGCTCACTGGACTGTCCCAGCCGGCAGCCTGAAATCCCAGCCGGGCCGCCACGTGAACGGCGCGTCTATCTCATCCTCGAGGCGAGCACCGGCCAGCAGCGCTCGCAGTGCGTATCGCTGCGCCGAGTGCCCGATTATCAGGACCCGCTTGCCGTCCCAGGTGTCGCCGAGGTCTGACAGGAACTCCCGGGTTGCCTCAAATACCTGCCCGTAGCTTTGCCCGCCGGGATACGGCAGACCGACGAATTGCGACCGCGGCATGGGGAACTCGTCGAGCGCTGTGCCATTGAGGTTCCCGTAGTCGCATTCGCGGAGCCGTCGATCCTGGAACGTCGGGATGCCGACGCCGGCGAATGCGATTCGCGCCGTCTCGACGGCCCGCTCGAGGTCGGAGGTGAATACCGCCGAGAGACCGTCGTCGCGGCGCCGGTTTCCAAGCTCCGCGGCGACGACCCGGCCCCGCGCTGACAAACGCCCTGGCAGCCAGCCGGTTGCGATGCCGTTCTCATTGTCTTCGGTGATGGCGTGGGTTTCGTAGACGATTTCGACGGTCAATGCGCTCCCCCTGAACCGGTCCGAGGCTCAAGACTACTGACGAAGGCGCTGGAACCGGCCCCTGAGTGTGCGGGGTACCAGGGCACCGGTCCGTCACCGCGAGCGACCGCGGCCTGTTCGGGGCGGCATTCCAAGAGTTGTTCCGGTCAAGGCTTGACCCTCAGGTAACCGGAGCCCATAGCGTGGTCGGCATGAGTCATCGCGAACTGCTCAGCATCGGTGAGTTCTCCCTCAAGACGGCCTGTCGATTCCGGCGCTGCGCCACTACGACGAGGTCGGGCTGCTACTGCCGGCCCCGGTCGATCCCGGCACCGGCTACCGCCGCTACCGGCTCGACCAGGCCCCGCAGGCGACGCTGATCCGCCACCTGCGGTCAGTGGACGTGTCGAGATCGCACTCATCGCGTTCAGCCCGAACCGCTTCCCCGTCCGCGCCAGGACTGGTGTCTTGCCCCGCTCGCCCCAGGTGCGACCCGAGAGAGATGGTCTGAACGCGCCCCGACCTGGTCTGCGAACATGACTACCGCGTCCTTGACCGCGGCCTTGGCCCGGATGGCCGGGAACTCGGTGTTCGTCCAGGCGGCCATCGCTTCGGGATCGGCCTCGCGGGCGCGGCGGTCGGGGCGTTGGAAGGAAAGGCCGAGCCGGTCGAGCAGCCTGCACATCCCGCCGTGGGAGAACCGGACCCCGAAGTGCGCCTTGATAAAGGCATGGGCCTTCGGGATCGTCCACAACAATCCGCCCAGGCCCAGATCCTCGGGAGTGAAGTCCAGGATCGTCTGCCGCACCGCGGCCTCCTCGGACTCGCTCAGGAACCGCCCCGACCCCGTCTCGCGGCCGGCCTTCTGCGACCGGAGCCCTTCGGCACCACCAGCTTCCCGGCGGGCCTTCCACCGCCCGATCGACTTGGCCGAGATCCCGAAGACCCCGCCGCGCCCGCCTCGTCGAGCCCGGCATCGATCGCGGCCATCACCCGCATCCGCACCGCTTCCTGCGCTTTCGGCGAGAGCCGCCGCATGTCGACCCGAAGATCATCAATCACAGCTACAACAACGAGCGAGAGGACATCGAAGGTGCACCACCATCAGGAATCTGGCTGTCACCCAGCCTGTTTTGGCTGTCGCACAGCGCGGTTGAATAGCACTCATGACCGACGTGTTGATCACTGGGGCAAGCCGCGGCATCGGGTTTGCGTTGACCCGGGAATTCCTGGCCCGCGGCGCCCGGGTGTTCGCGGCTGTCCGTGACCCCGACCGCGCACCGGCACTCGCCGCGCTGGACACCGACAGGCTGGAGGTGATACCACTCGACGTACGGTCACAGCACGACATCGACGCCGCAGGCGAGCTGGTCGCCGCACATTGCGGCGGTCTGGACCTGCTGATCAACAATGCCGGGGTCCTTCTCCACAGCGCCAGACTCGCCGATGTGGACGGGAAACAGATGCTCGACCTGCTGAGCGTCAACACGGTCGGCCCGCTGCTGGTAGCCCAGCGGTTTCTGCCGCTGCTGCGCCCGGCTGCACGGCTCGTCAACATCACCATGCCGACCCGATCGCTCGGCGATCTGACCCGCGCCGAGAATCACGCGTTCCTCGCCAGCCGATATGCGCTCAATGCGCTCACCCGGATGATCGCGGTGGAGCTGACCGGCACCGGCCAGGTGGTGGCGGCGCTGTGGCCCGGATATCTGCGCACCGACCTCAACGACCACGCGGAGAAAGCCACCCCGCTGGATGAGGCGATCCCGGGCGTCGCCGACCGCATCGAACAGCTCGGCTCCGCCGACCACGGAGCCTGCGTGCTGCCTGACGGCACACACTTTCCCTGGTGAACGCGTCGCTCAGAGCCCATCGAACTGGACACCATTGAGTGACCTTTCAATACAAGGCGGCGAGTGCGACGGGGATGTCAGCGCGCCCGAGTTCCCAGGCGCGAATGGTGTCTTCGGAACGTTCGATATCGTCGCCGACCTGCTTCTGAGTTCTGCCCGACTCCCTCCGATGCTTCCTGCCCATGGTCTTGAGGAACCACCAAGCGGAATCCTCCACGATTGCCATTGCCTGCCCCCAGATTTGGTCGATGGCACGGTTTGGACTCTCCACTATCGCATGGACAGGCGAATCTCGGAAGTCCCGGAGTGTCTATGGGCGAGAAGGGAAGGCCGAGAAAAGCACCCCGGAATCCTCCGCGTTGTATCCTCGGAGTTCGACTTGCCGCTCTCGATTCTCTTCTTGTGACCTGCGGAAATACTGCCTAGATTCATGGTTGTCGGGAGTTGTGTCACAGGGCTCTCGATTGGTGGGGATGCCCGGGGCCGTTTCGTTCCTCCCGCGGTTCGCGGCTCCGGGCTTTCACTGTCGGAAATCCGATAATCTGAAAAGGAGTGCAGCGATGGGACAGCGCGAATCCGAAGAGGTTGACCTTGTCCGAGGCGCATTCAGCGATGACTACCGGACTTACCGCGTCCGGGCATCGAGCACTGACGCGCCCGACTCGTTCCAAGTCCTGACCGGCGAAGCCGACGACATCGTGCTGATCGTCTCGGGCCTGAACTCCGGTGACCTGAAAGCAACCTGGGGCCGTTCTGGCGGTCCTTCAAACCGACCTGGAAGATCTGGATCGAGGAATCCGCGTTCCGCGTCTTCGAGTGCGGCCGTCCGCAACTCGACTCGACCCCTGCCTCGATCCGGTTCTGCCGTGGCTAAGACCATGACCGCAGCAGCCGATGAAGGCCCCTACAACCTCCGCTCCGATGGCGAGCCCGGCATTCACGGCCACCTCGGCAGCTTCCGTCGAGGCCCGGCCGTCTTCAGCCTCTACGAGATCCCGCCGGACCGGGGCCAGTACCCGAACGGCCCGACGGTCTACCTCATTGACGTCGAAGACGGCGTGGGCGCTCGCGAGTGCTGCCGCTTCTCCGGCGACCCGGAAGACGTCCTGGTCTGGAACGGCGCGTGGAACAACGATGAATGGTGCATCTGGATCCTTCGCCGCGCCTTCGCCTTGATCGCCGCACCGAATTGAGACCGAGCGGTACCACCGAACATCATCGGCGAGAGGGCGGGTCCGAACCGGATCCGCCCTCTCGGCCACGTTCCGAGACGCCATCATTACGCCACCGATATGCAACTGTGATGTTTCCTGGCCGCGTCTCCCCTTCCGAGTGGGTCACCCGATCCACGGCATGCGAGCCACGAGGAGTCAAGATGCGGAAACGACACGCCATCGGGGCGGCGGTGACGGCGACTGCGGTCGCCGGCGCGGTCGTCACCGGCGGACTGATCGCCAACGCCGAGACGAATACGACGCCGTCGCCATCCACCGCGGCCAACCAGGCCGGCATCACCGCCCCCACGGTCATCCTCCCCACCGGGGACGCCGTGACGATCTTCGAAGACGGCACCCTGGGCGTCAAACCCGCCGCCGGCCGCGAGGACATCGGCTTCGTCACGATGTACGAGCCCGGCGCCGGCAACGAGCGGCTGGTCATCCCGCGGGATATGGCCGCCGAGATCCAAGCGGGACAAGAAGACCCGCGCCGGTACAACGTCACCGCGCTCGCCGCCGCAGGCCACGCGGACGCCGCCGCCGTGGAAGAGTCCGAACTCGACGCATTCGCGGGCCTTCCGCCGAGCGCAGCCCAGGCCGAAGGCGAACGGCAGCAGACTCAGACCCTCACCGTCACCCTCAAGGACCGCTCCGGCAAAGCGCCGCAAGACGACTGGGTGCTCTGGGCCGACCTGGACGACCCCGATCACTGGGGCCGCCTCGAGTTCGATGAGAACGGCGTCGGCACCGTCGAACTCGAGCCGGGGGAGTACGCCCTCCAGCACTCGATGTGGAACGAGGCCAACGACACCGCGCGCGGCGAGATCGTCGCGGGCCTGAGCGCGGTGACCATCGGGAAGGAACCCGAAGCGCTCCTCATCGACGCTGCCGAGGCGGTGCCGCTGACCATCGAGGTCGAGGAGGAGGACGCCGCATACGAGCGGGGCATCCTCTCCCTCAGCGCCTCCGGTGAAACGAACTCTGTCGGCACCGGCGACTTCATCGGCGCGCGGGACGACGTGTACGTGATGCCGGAACCGGACCTGCCCGGCTTCGACCTCGGGTTCCTGTACCAGGCCGTGCTCACCGGCGAGGAGGACGACGAGGCCTACCAGTACAACCTCGCCTTCCACGAGCGCGGGTCGTTCCCCGACGAGGGCGAGTTCAAGCCGTCCGAGGACCACCTGGCGGCCGAGGAGACGACCTTCAACAGCCTCGGGGTCGACATCGAAGGCTTCACCTGCGACTACGGTGACACGAATCCGCAGCTCGGCCCGGGCCTGTGCGCCATGATGCCGACGTCGTTCCCCTCGGAGCGGACGGTTTACTACACCGCCGACCCCGAAATCGAATGGTCCGGCTTCCATGAGGGCGGCGTATACGTCGATGAGCTGCAACTCGTGGACGGCTTCTACGACTCGAAGGACCTGGGATCGCTCAAGGCGGGCGAGACCGAACGCTCGGTCGTCCAGGGGCCGTTCTCGGCGGGACCCGCCAATTCGATCCTCTACTCCTATGAGGACGTCCCGTTCCTTTACGCGGCCACCAAGCCCGCGTACAGCGGCAGCGACGAGGACCTGACACTCGTGGGCCACAGCGCCCGCGCCGTCCTGAGCACCGACGACCAGAAGGTCGGCGTGCTCGAAGGGATCGACCCGTGGGGCGGCTACGAGTTCGACCTCACCGGGTTCGACGAGGGTCGGTACACGCTGGAGGTCGACTCCACCAAGAGCACCGACACCGCGCTGGTCGGCACGGCCGCGACGCAGACCTGGAACTTCGACCTCGACCCGGGCGCCGCGAACGACGAAGGGAGGACACTCGCCCTCCCGGTCGTGCTGATGCGCGCGGAAGAGGTCGAAGGCGGGTTCGTCGAGGACGAAGACGATCTGGACGTGACGCTCGACCTGGTGGTCAACGAGTACGCCCCGCAAGTCACCGCAGAGGCGATGACCCTCGAGGTCTCCTTCGACGACGGCCGGACCTGGGACGAGGTCGAGATCGACCGGGACGGCAACTCCGCCACCGGCACGATCGAGCACCCGGAGGACGCCGATTACGTCTCCGTGCGCATGACCGCCGTCGACGACGCGGGCACTGAGGTCACCCACACCACGATCCGCTCGTACGGGCTCCGATAAGCGGCGTTTCCGAACTGCGGGAGCCTCCAGTGAGTTTGTTGTATCGCAACAAAACTCACTGGAGGCTCCTGGTGTCCGGTCACCACGGTCGAGTCATGGTGTGCCGCAGGTCCGGGTCCTGTCCTCGGTTGCGGACGGGCTAGCTGAGATCGTTGATACCAGGCAGGCCGGCGTCCTTCGCCGAGAGCTGAGCCGCGTCGGTGGGATCCACCGGGAGCGGCCAGGCGATGCCAAGGGCCTCGTCCAGCGGGTTGACCGCAGTGCCGGCCATGCCCGGCTTCCATTCCTGGTCAAAGCAGTAGACGTACTGCGTGCCTTCCGGGCTCAGCGACTGGAAGCCGTTGCACACTCCCGGCGGCACGAGCACCTGGACGCCCTTCGTGAGATTCACGGTGACGCTCTTGCCCCGCGCGGGGGAGTCGGGCCTGGCGTCGACGTACGCGCCGAACGCTTCGCCGCTGACCACCGCGACCAGCTTGTACATGTCCTCGCCGTGCAGGCCGCGGATCGCGCCCTGCTTCGTCTCGGTGACATTGATCTGGAGCCACGGCCCGAGCGAGGGGAGTCCGGCTTCCACGAACGCCGACTCTCGATAGAACTCGCGAACCGTTCCCCGATCGTCCGTAATCTGCCTCATTTGCAGGACGACAAGTCCTGGAATATCAGTTTCCTGTACGACGAAAGGGGTGATCGATGGCATGGCGCACCTTAACATGCGGTGGCGGCCCCTCATGGAACGAGAACGCCGCCCCCGCCGGGATCGGTCGAACTCGGAACAAGTGAGGCGACCGGGGCGAGGCAGTGCGGTGACGGGCTGAGCGACCAGCGTCTCCTCGGCCTTGCATCCCTCGGATACGGTCGGTTCGTCCGCCGGTGCCACCCACGAGTGCCCACCGCCCTGAAACCCTGAGAGCGACCGCATGTCGTATCCGCCTCCGCCCGCGCCGCAACCCGACTTCCGCCACACCCCGCCTCCGGCCCCGCAGCGGATGCCCTTGTGGGCCAAGGCCCTTATCGCGATCGCCATCGTGGTGACCGTGCTCCTGCTGCTCTTCGTCCTCATCGAGACCCTCTGGATCGGCAAGCAGATCGACCGCTTCTTGTCGGCCGGCGAGTCCGAGGCCACGACCGGGCCGCCGCCCGATTTCGCGGCCGACTTCAATGAGACCGTCTGCCACGAGTTCGACCTCGCGGTGTTCGACGAGTTCGCAGGCGGCGCTTCGGAGTTCGAGACCGCCACCGCGTACCCCGACGAGATCTACACCCCGGCCCTGTCCTGCGGCTTCGTGACACCGGACGGGCAGCAACTCAGCGTCTCGATCGCGGCGAGCAAGGAGGACGGCGGCTACGGCGCCGACGCCGTCTTCGACCGCCGCAAAGGATACGAGGAGAACCCCGGCTGGCAGGTCGAAGACCTCACCTCGGGCAGCTTGACCGGGTTCAGCGCCGTCTACCCGGGCGGCGACGCGACGGAGACTTACGCCTTCGAGGGCGGATACGAGCGAATCATGATCCGCGTGTCCGTCGAGTACGAGGGGTCTTCGCGCCGGGAGGCGGCCGCCGGCGTTGCCGCAGAGGTCGCGAGCCAGGCGCTCGTCCGCTTCCTGGACTACGCGTAGCGCGCGCGGCCGCGATTGCTGCGGCCGTGTGTCCATTGTCGAACGGTTGGGCAAGGATCGGCGCGATTGTGGCGACTCCTCGTGATTCGGATACCATACGTCATCCGGATACTGTGATGTATCTTGAAAGGGTGAATCGGGAGACCAGAACGAGGCTGACTCGCAAGGAGAGCCAGGAGGCGACGCGACACCGCCTGATCGCCTCCGCAATCGAGAGTTTCGCTCAAGACGGCGTGGCCGCGACCTCGCTGAACGCCGTTGCCGAGCGCGCGGGCTACAGTCGCGGGGCCGTGCACGGCAACTTCGACGGCAAGGACGCCCTCGCTGCGGCCGTCGCCGAATCGGTGGTGGGCGCGCTCGGCCCGGAGCTCCAGCGGGTGCTCGCGGTCCCCGAACCCAGTGGGGACCGACTCGCGGCGTACATCCGCACCTTCCTGCGGTACTGCACGGACCATCCCCACGCCGTCGGCGCGCTGATCGCGGTGGTCGAGTACTTCGGCCGCCTCGACCCGCAGCACTACGGCGAGCGCGCCGCCGCTGCGCTCGAAGATCTGGTGGGCCTGTTCGAGGACGGGCAGCGGCGCGGTGAGATGCGTGCGTTCGACGCCCGGATCATGGCGTTCGCGGTGCGCACCGTGCTCGACAACGCCGCGCTGCAACTGTCCGGCGGCCGAGCCGACGCCGCCGAGCTGACGACGGAGATCACGGCGCTGTTCGCCAACGCCACCCGCGAGGAGAGGAACCCGGCATGAGCCGCACCTACCGCATCACCGTCCGCGGGCGCTTCGCGGACCTCACTGCCGCGCAACGGGAGCAGCTGCGCGTCGAGCAGGCCGAGCACGACATGTTCGCCGCGAAGTACACACCGGAGGGCGTCTTCCTCTACGGCCCGGAACTGGTCGGATACCAGTTCCGCTACCTCCTGAGCGTCGACGAGGCGAGCCCGGAAGACGCCGACCTCGCCGCCCAGCTCGAGGCCGAGGCACTGGCCGAAGCGGGCATCCGCGCGCGCGGCCTCCAAGGCCGCATCACCGACACCGCCTTCACCTGCCTCGAGGACATGAAGATTCGCGGCGGCAGGCGGCCCTGAGCACCGGACACCCGAATCCGATGACAGATCGGAAGTAGATCCCGTGACGCCGGCCCTCGGCCTTCCCGGCCGGGGGCCGTGCCGCTTCGGGGTGGCTGGGGCCGTGCTGTTCCCGCCCGGCCGGGGCCGCGGTCGCCTAGCATCGGCGCGTCGCCAGCGAGCCAGAGGAGGAACCATGAGCGGAGAGCGGGATCTCCGGAAGCTGCTGAGCGGCATGAGCCCTGAACTGCATCCCGGCCCTTACGTTTTCACGTCCGTCACCGCCGCTGTCGCGCCGCCCGGGCTCAGTCCGGTGGTCACGATCGCCGAGGCGGAAGGCCTGACCCTGGTGCTGACCCGCGAGGAGGCGGACCGGGCGGGCCTGGCCTACGACTACGAGGCCGCCTGGATCACCCTGCGCATCCACTCCGCGCTCGACGCGGTCGGCCTCACCGCCGCGGTCGCAACCGAACTCGCGGAGGCGGACCTCAGTTGCAATGTGGTCGCCGGATACCACCACGACCACTTGTTCGTTCCCTACGAGCACGCGGACCGCGCCATTGCGATCCTTGAGGATCTGGCACGGCGAAGCGCCTTACCCCGTCGTCGGAGCCGAAGTTACCCTCGCGTGTAGTAAGCAGTGCCCCCGGTCAGCAACCCTGCCTCGGGAAACCTGAAGGGGAGCTGAAGTGCGATCGGGCGCTTGTGGAGCGCGGCCTCGATGCAGCACGCGGGCCGTGTTCGGGCATGGCAATGTGGGCCGCCGGGGGCGGAGTTACCCTCGCGTGTAGTACGGAGCGCCCCCGGCAACAACCCTGCCTCGGGGAAGCTGAAGGCGAGCTGTAGCGCTGCGAAGGTGGTTGTGGCGGCGGGGGATAGCATGCACAGCGCTGCGGGGCGGTTGCGGCGGGCGGGGGATAGCATGCACCCGGCGGTCGGGCGGCCGCCTCATCCTGATCGGGAGGTCTGGGGCATGGGTGGCGAAGGGCGGCAAGCGCGGTGACGGCGGCGTTCTTCACCGGGCTGGCCTTGGGGCTGGCACTGATCGTGCCGATCGGGGCGCAGAACGTCTTCGTGTTCGGGCAGGGGGTGACCCTCGGGATGCCGAGGGCGCTGTGGGCCGTCGTCGGCGCGGCCGTGTGCGACACGATCCTGATCCTGCTCGGCGCGGCAGGGACCTCGGCACTGCTGAACTCGGTGCCGGGCCTGCGGCCCGCGATGCTCCTCGCGGGCGCGCTGTTCCTCACCTACCTCGGCGTGAAGTCCCTGCGCGCCAAGCCGACCGAGCTCGACGACGAGACCGGCGTCTGGTCGCGGGGGCAGGTGCTGCGCCGGACCATGGCCGTCTCGCTGCTCAACCCGCACGCCATCCTCGACACCGTCGGCGTGCTCGGGGCGGCGATCACCGCCCAAGCGGTCGGCACGCGGCTGCCGTTCGCGCTCGGTGCGGTGACCGCCTCCTGGGCCTGGTTCCTCGTCCTCGCGGCGGCGGCACACGGCCTGCGGCGCTTCATGACGAAGGAACGGCGGGTCTGGTTCGACCGCGTCTCCGGGCTGATCCTGCTGGTGTTCGCCGGGTGGCTCGCGGTCGAGTTCGTCCAGACCCTGGTCTAGGGCTCGGTCAGGCTCCCGGCTCGATCCGCAGGAGCTGGCCGGTCTCCAGGGCCGCCCAGACCGCGCCGTCAGGGGCGATCGCGATGCCGTGCGGTTCGCTGTTATCGAACGGGATGTCGTGCCCGGTGACAGTGCCGCCGGCGCTGACGTGCCCGATCCGGTTGCCGCCCCACTCGGTGAACCAGCAGCCGCCCTCGGCGTCCGCGACGACCGCATGCGGCCGCGCGCCTTCCCTGAGCGCGTAGGCGGTCACGGTGCCGTCGGCGTCGATGTGGCCGACGCGGTCGCCCATGATGTCGGCGAACCACACCCGGCCCGTTTCCGCCGCGATGCCGACCGGGGCGGAGCCCGGCAGTTCGAGCGGGATGACCTCGACCGCGCCGTCGGCGCCGACGCGCCCGACCGATGCCCTGGCGTTCAACGTGAACCACACGTCGCCGCCCGGCGCGAGGGCGAGGGCCGAGGCGAAGGCGTCGGTGGCTGGGATTGCGAACCGGGCCAGCGCCCCGTCGGCATCGATCCGTCCGATGTGGTCGGTTCCTGATTCGGTGAACCAGACCGCGCCGGTGCGGTCCACGGCGATGCCGTAGGGGCCTGCGCCTTCGGTGAGCGGCACTTCGGTGAGCGCGCCGTCCGTGCCGATGCGGCCTATCCGGTGGCCCTTGAACTCGGTGAACCAGGCCGCGCCGTCGGGTGCGACGGCGATGACCGTGGGCTGCGACCCGGCCGCCAGCTCGGTGTACTCCGGCTCGCCGTCCGGGGCGATGCGGCCGACCCGGTCGCCTTCGGCCACGGTGAACCAAGTCGTGCCGTCAGGTGCGAAGGCGATTCCGTACGCGCCCTTGGCGACGTCGACAGTCCTCATCAGATGGTCCTCTCCTCGGGGTTCGCCCGGTCGGGGTTGTGAAGGAATATATATCGGCAACGAGGCATGCCGCCTCGGTCAGCCGTTCTCGCTCGCCGTCACAACGGGTGCGGCGGCGACGCCGTTGAGGACCAGGTCCATCCAGCGCTCGCGGGCCTTGACCGGCTGGTCGGAGGGGGCGGTGGCGAACAGGAGGAAGAAGTCGTCCACCGTCAGGTCGGCACGGAAGCGGCCGGTGTCCTTGCCCGCCTTGAGGATCCGCTCCATCGCCGCCAGGGCGCGGGAGATCGGCCGCTCGATGTCGTACTGCGCGCCGAGTGACTGCGCCGCGGCCTTGGCGGCCTTGTCGCTGGCCGCGAGTTCGACGGCGCCGAGGAGGAACCGCCGGAGCTCTTCGAGCGCGTCCGCGCCGGCCTCCATGCGGTCGGCGGTGGCCTCGACCTCGTTCATGATGCGCTCGAGGTGGGATTCGATGACCGCGCCGACCAGGGCGTCCTTGGTGGGGAAGTGGCGGTAGAGGGTGCCGACGGCGACGCCGGCCTCCTCGGCGATGGCGTCCATGCGCACTTCGGGGCCGTGGACGACGATCTGCCGGTCGGCGGCCTCGAGGATCTTGGAGCGGTTGCGCGCGGCATCGGCGCGCAGCGGGCGTTCCGCGCTCATCCCTCTCCTCTCGTTCGACCGCATAGTAGGGCATCGCGACCTATGTGACCCTCGTCGCCGGGTTTGCAATAACCTGAATCATGGTTCATTATAAAGATGAACTCAAGTTCAGCTTACCTCGCGGACCGGAACGGCCCACCGCGAAGAAACCGGAGGCTCCGATGAGCACCAAGCAGCGCACCAAGGCCTGGACCGCCGCCGACATCCCCGACCAGACCGGCCGCACCGCGGTCGTGACCGGCGCGAACAGCGGCCTCGGCATCGAGACCGCCCGTGCGCTGGCCGGGCGCGGCGCGCACGTGATCCTGACGTCCCGCTCCGAAGCCAAAGGACGCGAGGCCGTCGAGGACATCCGCGCCGACCACCCGCGCGCGAACCTCGAGGTCCGCACGCTCGACCTCGAAGACCTCGACTCGGTGGCCGAGTTCGCCGACCGTCTGAACGCCGACCGCAACCGGCTCGACCTGCTCGTGAACAACGCCGGCGTCATGGCCCCGCCGCGCTCGCTCAGCCCGCAGGGCCACGAGCGCCAGTTCGCCACCAACCACCTCGGCCACTTCGCGCTCACCGGGCGGCTCCTGGGCCTGCTCGAAGCGGGCCGCGACCCGCGCGTCGTAACCGTCTCCTCCCTTGCGCACCGGCACGGCCAGATCCACTTCGACGACCTCACCGGCGAGCGGCGGTACAGCGCCGTCGGGTACTACGGCCAGTCGAAGTTCGCCAACGCCGTCTTCGGACTCGAACTCGACCGGCGGCTGCGTGCGGCCGGCAGCCCGATCCGCAGCCTGATCGCGCACCCGGGGTTCTCGGCGACGAGACTCGTGGCGAACGGCATGAACGCGCCTACGCGGCTGCTCGCGAACCTCGTCCTGCCGTTCGCCACCCAGTCGCAGGCGCAGGGCGCGCTGCCGCAGCTGCGCGCGGCCACCGACCCGGCGGCGCAGAGCGGGGAGTACTACGGCCCCAACGGCAAAGGCGAGCGCACGGGCGCGCCGGTCGTGGTCGAGACGATCCCCGAAGCACAGGACCGCGAGACGGCCGCGCGGCTGTGGTCGGTCTCGGAGGAGCTGACGGGCGTCACCTTCGCGCTCAGCGCGGCCTGACGCAGGCCCTAAGGCGTCGTCTCGAGGTGCCGGAGGACGCGCGCGGCGATGTCCCCGAGGGCGTCCAGGTCCTCGGGGGAGATCGCGTCGAGCAGGAGGCGCCGCACGGCGGCCACGTGCAGGGGCGCGGCCACCTCGATCGCCTCGACGCCCTGCTCGGTGATGGTCACGAACGCGCCCCGGCCGTCCTCGGCGCACTCCTCGCGCGCGACCAGGCCACGCTTGATCATGCGCGCGATCTGGTGGGAGAGGCGGCTCTGCTCGAAGTCGATGTTCTTCGCGAGCTCCTGGAACCGCAGGCGGCCGGAGGGCTCGTCGGTGAGGGCCACGAGGATCGCGAAATCGGGGCCGGAGAGCTTCGACTGCGACTGGAGCTCGCTGCCGAGGCGGGCGGTGAGCTTCTGGTTCAAGCGCACGAAGGCCCGCCAGGAGCGCTGCTCGCGCGGGCTCAGCCACGGTGTGTCGTCGTTCATGATGGCGCCATCCTACCTGGTCATTGACACATCATGTACCGTCCGGAGTTTCGGCGGACCGCACACCGGGGGCGAGTCTTAGCGGACCGCCCGGAATCGTGGAATCCTGGGGCGAAACGGCATCGAGCGCGAGAGGCCCTTTCTGATGGCGAACGAGCAGTACCGACTGCGGAGCATGCCGGTGGGCACCGGTGCGACCGGGACGCGGACCGAGTCCGACTCGATGGGGCCGATCGAGGTCCCGGCCGAGCACTACTGGGGTGCGCAGACCCAGCGCTCCCTGCACCACTTCGCGATCGGCGAGGACCGGATGCCCACCGCCGTCTACCGCGCCTTCGGCCGCGTCAAAGAAGCCGCCGCGCTGGTGAACGCCTCGCACGGCCTGCTCGAACCGGTGATCGCCGAGGCGATCGTCGTCGCCGCCGGAGAGGTCGTCTCGGGCGACCTCGACGCGGAGTTCCCGCTCTCGGTGTGGCAGACCGGTTCGGGGACGCAGACCAACATGAACGTCAACGAGGTCATCGCCAACCGCGCCAACCAGCTCCTCGGCGGCGGCATCGGGACCAAGACCCCCGTGCACCCCAACGACCACGTCAACCTCAGCCAGTCCTCCAACGACAGCTTCCCCACGGCGATGCACCTCGCCACCCTCCTGGCCCTGCGCGACCGCACCCTGCCGCAGCTGGACGCGCTCACCGAGGCGATCCGGTTCAAGGCCGAGCAATGGGTCGACGTCGTCAAGATCGGCCGCACCCACCTCCAGGACGCCACGCCGCTCACCGTGGGCCAGGAGTGGTCCGGGTGGGCCGCGCAGCTGCGCGACGCCCGTGTGCGCCTTGAGGACTCGCTCGCGGGCATCTGCGGCCTCGCCGCCGGCGGCACCGCCGTCGGCACCGGCATCAACGCCCCCGAGGACTTCGGCGAGGCCATCGCCGCGAAGCTCGCCGACCTCACCGGGCTGCCGCTCGTGACCGCCCCGAACAAGTTCGCGGCACAGGCCTCATTGGACGGCATGGTCGCGGTGAGCGCCGGCCTGCGCGGCGTCGCGGTCGCACTCATGAAGGTGGCCAACGACATGCGCTGGCTCGCCTCGGGTCCGCGCGCGGGCCTCGCCGAGCTGCGCCTGCCCGCCAACGAACCGGGCTCGTCGATCATGCCCGGCAAGGTGAACCCGACCCAGCAGGAGGCCACCCTGATGGTGTGCCTGCAGGTCATCGGCGAGGACTCGATCGTGGCCGCCGCCGGCGCGCAGGGTCACTTCGAGCTGAACACCATGCGCCCGGTCGTGATCGCCAACGTGCTGCACTCGGCCCGCATCCTCGGCGACGCCGCCGAGAAGCTCAAGGACTTCAGCGTCGAGGGCACGCAGCTCGACCGCGCGAAGATCGCCGAGCACGTCGACCGCTCGCTCATGCTCGTGACCGCCCTGAGTCCGCACATCGGCTACGACAAGGCCACCGAGATCGCGCACAAGGCCGACGCGGAGGGCTCGACGCTGCGCGAGGCCGCGCTCGCCCTCGGGGTGAGCGCCGCCGACTTCGACCGCATCGTCGACCCCGCGACCATGGTCGGCGACCCGCGGCGGGACCTCGGACTCGAACCGGGGCGGTGAGACCGGGCACGATCGGCGCGGATCGCGAAACATTCGCGGCCGCACGGGCGTTGTGCGGCATATGAGGACTCCGCACCCCCTCCGGCTCTCGCTGCTCGACCGCGCCGTGATCGCCGGGGGCGAGACGCCCGCCGAGACCCTGCGCGACGTCGTCGCCAACGCCAAGCAGGCCGAGGACCTGGGATTCCACCGCTACTGGGTGGCCGAGCACCACAGCGTGCCCGGCATCGCCGGTTCGGCGCCCACCGTCCTCGCCGCGGCCGTCGCCTCGGTGACCTCGCGCATCAGGGTCGGCACCGGCGGCGTCATGCTGCCCAACCACCGGCCGCTGGTGGTCGCCGAGCAGTTCGGCGTCCTGGAATCGCTCTTCGAAGGCCGCATCGACATGGGCCTGGGCCGCACCCTCGGCTTCGTCCCAGCCGTGCGGGCCGCGCTCGGGCACGACCTGGACGAGGCCGACGACTTCGACGCCCTCCTCACCGAGCTCCTCGGCTACTTCACCGGCGAGCAGGCGTCCTACCCGGGCGTGCACGCGCGGCCCGGCGAAGGGCTGCGCCCCGAGCCGTTCGTCCTGGCGGTGGGCTCGGGCGGCGAGTACGCCGCCCGGCACGGCGTGAGCCTGGTCATCGCCCCTTCCAAGGGGCTCAAGGCGACCCGCGCGAAGATCGACGACTACCGGCGCGACTTCCGGCCCTCGGTGTGGCGGTCCGAACCGTACGTCGTCGTGGCGCAGAGCGTCGCGGTCGCCGAAACCCGCGAGGCCGCCGAGGACCTGCTCCTGCCCGAGTTCTGGTCGACCGCGCTGTCCCGCACCAAGGGCGAGTTCCGACCGCTGCGGCCCGCGGACGAGATCAGGGCGGCCGAGAAGTCCAGCCGCGAGTCCAAACACCTCGAACAGGCGCTGACGGGCGCGATCTACGGCACCGCCGACGAGGTGGCCCCGCGCCTGGCCGAACTCGTCGAGGCCACCGGCGCGGACGAACTCCTCATCGGCACCTCCTCCTACGACCGCAAGGCCCTCTTCGACTCCCACCGCCGCCTCGCCGAACTCGCCGGCCTCGCCACCCGGTGACCGCTCAGCGGTCGCGGAAGTAGTGCTTGGCGGCCGGGAGGCTGAGGATCGAGACGAGCGCGAACGCGCCGCCGACCATCAGCAGTACCGTGACCCAGTCCAGCACGTTCACCCACTGCGGCGTGGCCGCCACGACCCACTCGTTCGCCTCGTTGCTGAGGTCGAACCCGCCGCTGTCCTGCGGCACGAGCGAGCGGTGGGCGAAGAAGTCGCGGTTGAGCCGGGTGAAGAGACTGGCGGGCATGCAGCACCCGACCGCGGTCCAGGACATGATGAGCGTGAGGAACCGCGCGGTCGGCGCGCCGCGGCTGTTGAACCCGGCCAGCAGCGCGTAGCAGGCGGCGAGCAGCACATAGAAGCCCGCCATGGTGGTGAACGCGCCCTGGACCACGAAGTCGATCTCACTGGACGCGAAATCGAATTCCCCCGTGATGTCGTGGTGCATGAGCCGCTCCGCCTCGCCCCGCACCGTCTCCTTCACGACCAGGAAGCTGACGGCGGTCAGGGCCAGCAAGACGGCGGTGAGGCACTGCGTCCACACGACGGCGGCGACGATCTTCGGCCGCGGCTCGAACGGCGGCGGGAACTGCGGGTCGTGGTACACCGGGGGATCGGCCATGGCGCCCTCCGTTCGCAGGAGCAAAGGCCCCGATAGTAAACCGCTGCCGCACAACGGCATCGAGCACGTCGAAGCGCCGCAACCGAAACGGTTGCGGCCCTTCGCGGGATCAGCCGCGGCCGCACGTCCCACAGCGGCCGCGCCGCCGCTGGTGGTAGGCCATCGCCGCGACGAACAGGGCCGCGCCCCACACCACCCACAGCGTCTCGGGCAGCTCCAGCGGCCACGTGCTCGCCGTGACGCCGCCGCGGGCGACCACGATCCGGATGTACATCCCGCCCGCCGAGGCGACCAGGACCGAGACCAGCGTCGCGGGCACGACCGCGAGCATCGGCGGGACCCGCTTGCCGCGCAGGCCGATCATCCAGCGCGGGAAGATCTCGCCCCAGCGCTGGATCAGCCCGAGCGTGAGCACCGCCCCGATCGCCCCGAGCGTGGCCAGCGCGGCCCCGGCCAGCCAGAGCCCGTCCTCTTTGCCCTCCTGGTAGAACGCGGGGTCGATGCCGAGGCTGAGGCCGAGCGCCCAGGCCCAGCGGGTGACGGCGTAGACGAAGGGGATGGTGAAGGCGGTCCAGACGGCCGGGCGCGCCCAGCGCTGGAGGGCCGAGGGCCGGGCCGCTCCGCCGCGGCCGCAGTTGCCGCAGTCGCCGTTCACCTTGCGGCGGTAGGCGACCGCTGCGAGCGCCCACACGATGCCCATGAGGAGCAGCATGAGGAGGTTGAGCCGTTCGGGGCGGTAGAGGGCGTCCCAGCCGACGCCTGGGGGCCAGCCGAAGAAGGGCTTGGCGATGAGCATGACCGGGGTGTAGGCGACGACGACGAGGGTGCGGTAGTCCTGGACGACCACGGTGAGGCCGACCGCGATGATCCACGCGTAGGCGGGCAGCAGGAGGCGGGCCGCGCCGCTGCGGTGGCCGCGGGCCATGAGCACGCCGGCGAGGGCGCCGAGTGCGCCCAGTGCGGCGATGATCGGCCCGGCGACACCGGGGGTGGCGAGGCCGAGGAGCGAGACCTTGAAGGCGAACTCGGGTTCGGCCATGAGTTCGGCGTCGCCGGTGCCGAAGGGGAACCCGGCGCCGCCGAGGGCCCAGTAGAGGCCGAACGCGCCGTAGAGGAGCGACCAGGCGGCGGCCGCGTAGCCGATCCATTCGGGCCATCCGGTCGGGGGCCGTTGCGTTTTGGTGAGTGTCTGCGTCATGCCTCAAGCCTCGTCGCGGGGCGGCCCCGCGCCTATGTGCCGAAAGGGCCGTTCCGGCCGTGCTGAGGTGGGCCGATGTGCCGAACGGCCTATCGCGGCGAGCCCTCGCGTCTGTCTATAGTCGGCGGGTGCTTCCTCCCGAGTCCCTCGCCGCCGCCATCGAGCGGCTGTACGCCGCGTTCGGGTCGGTGCCGCGCCCGAAGGCGATCGAGCGGTGCGAGCACTGCTTGTCGGCACCGGAGGCCGGAGTGCTGCTGGGTCCGGTGCCCTTGCGGGAGTTGAGCGCCGACCAGTTGCGGGCGTATGCGACCGATGTGCTGCTCACGGTCGGTGATGTGGCGGACTACCGGTACTTCCTGCCGCGGATCTTCGAGATCGCCTGTACCGAAGGATTCAACTGGCCTGATCTCGAGCCGCTGGCCGGGCGGCTGCGGGTCGCGGGGTGGTCGACCTGGGCCGAGCCCGAGCAGGCGGCGATCCGCGGGGTACTGCGGGCGTGCTGGCGGGAGGTCCTGACCGGGGATCCCGATAACTGGGGCGCCGATGTCGTGTTGTGCGCCATCGCGAACGCCGAAGACGAGCTCAAGCCCTACCTCGACGAGTGGACCGCCGCACTCGGGTGTCGGGCCGCGGCCGTCGAGCTTCGGGACCTGCTGCAGTACTCGGTGAGCTGGAAGGGCGGCGTGCCCCGGTTGACGAACGCGTTCTGGGGCGGCCGGGACGCGCAGGTCATCGCCTGGTTGTCCGGCGGCGAACTGCGGGCGGCGCTGGCCGAGGCGCGGGCGGGCGCCCGCACCCGGGCCTCGCGGGAGCCGCTGGTCGAGGTCGAGGCCGTGTTCGCGAATCGGGCCCGATGAGGTTCGCGCGGTTGCCGATCGCGGTCGTCGGGGTGCTCGTGCTCGGTTACGGGATGCTGTGGGTGCGGCCTTCGCCTGCGGTGCATCTCATCGGGGTGTGCACGGTCGGCCTGCTGCTGGCGGCGTGCGGTGTCTGGTGGCCGCGGCTGCGGCGGTTCGTGCCCGCCGTCGCCCTGCTGGCGGCGGCCGCTTCGGTGGTGGCGACGGTGCTCGTTCGCGTCGCCTACCCGGGTGGGCAGCCGGAGACGCCGGGCGCGACCGGGGTGTGGCTGCTGGTCGAGTCGGGGGCGTTGACGCTCACCGTGTATCTGGTGGTGCGGTGGTCGGGCGGTGTGGCCGGTGGGTTCGCGGCCGTCGCGCCGGCGTTGGCGACCGCGCTGGCCTGGCAGCGGTTCGCCCTGGCGGGCACGGTGATCGAGGCGGCCGCCGTGAGTGCGGTGTGGCTGGTTCCCGCTGTCGGGGCGGCCGTGGCGGGGGCGTATCTGCGGTGGCTGGCGTTCGGGCGCCGCCGGGCGGTGGCCGACGCCCGGCGGGAGCAGCGGCTCGATCTGGCGAACGACCTGCACGACTTCGTGGCCCATGACATCAGCGAGATCGTGGCGCAGGCCCAGGCGGGCCGGTTCGTGTTCGGTGCGGACCGGCCGGAGCTGGCGAAGCTGTTGGAGCGCATCGAGATCGCCGGTGTCCGGGCGCTCGGGTCGATGGACCGGACCCTCGCCTTGCTGCGCGACCCGGGCGAGGCGGCCCGCGCGCCGGTCGGCGGAGTGGACGACCTCGCCGAGCTGATCGCGCGTTTCAATGCGGGCGGCGGTCCTCAAGCGGCGCTTGACCTCCGGATCGCCCGGCCGGTGCCGCGCGAATCGGGCGCGGTGGTCCACCGGGCCGTCACCGAGGCGCTGACGAACGTGCGCCGCCACGCCCCCACGGCCGCAACGGTATCGATCGTCGTCTCCGAAGTGGACGGGTCGCTGGAGCTGCGCATCGAGGACGACGGCCGGGGCGCGCCGAAGCAGGCCGCCCGGGACTCCTCCGGGCTCGGCCTCGCCGGGATGGCCGAGCGCGCCGAGAGCCTCGGCGGGAGCTGCCGCGCCGGGCCGCGCGAGCCCTCGGGTTGGCGAATCGTTCTCGTACTTCCCTTGCAGGACCGTTCGATCAGTGAAGGAGTGGCACCGTGACCATCCGGGTCCTCATCGCCGACGACCAGGAGGGCATCCGCGAGGCCTTCCGCATGGTGATCGACGCGCAGCCCGACATGCGGGTGGTCGCCGAGGCCGCCGACGGGAAGAGCGCGCTCGCCCAGGCCGAGCTGCTGCGCCCCGATGTGGTCCTGGCGGACATCCGGATGCCGGTGATGGACGGGCTCGAACTCACCCGCCGCCTCGCCGGACCGGAGGCGGCCGAGCCGCTGAAGGTGGTCGTGGTGACCACGTTCGACCTCGACGAGTACGTCTACACCGCCTTGCGGGACGGCGCGTGCGGCTACCTGCTCAAGCGCTCCGGCCCGAACCTCGTCATCGAGGCGATCCGCGCGGCCGTCTCGGGCGAGACCCTCATCAGCCCGCAGATCACGGTCAAGCTGCTGCGCAAGATGATCCCGCCCCAGGCCCCCACGAGCACCGGTGAGGCCCTGAGTGAACGCGAGCTCGAGGTCGTGCGGCTCGTCGCGCGCGGGCGCACCAACACCGAGATCGCGGGGGAGCTGTTCATCAGCGCGGGCACCGTCAAGAACCATCTGGCGAACGTGCAGCGCCGCCTCGGGGTGCGCAACCGGGTCGAGATCGCCGCGTGGGCGTGGTCCACCGGGCAGGTGACGGCCTGACCGATCCAGTTGCGACCTCGTTCCCCGGCGGCTCGCCGATGGGCTTACGCTGGCGGCATTCAGAGGAGGAGGGCCGATGGCGCGAGCGTCACGGACGCACGAGGTGGTCGAACAGGTCCTCGACGCCATCATCGACGGCAAGCTGCGACCGGGAGAACCGCTGCCGCCTGAGGGCGTGCTCGCCGAGGACCTGCACGTCTCGCGGCTGACGCTGCGCGAGGCGGTGCGGCTGCTGCAGGCACAGGGCGTGATCGTGCAGGTGCCGGGCCGGCGCCACCGGGTCGCGCCCGTCGCGCAGTGGACCGGGCTCGAGGCGGTCGTGCGGCACGCCCGCAGCGCGGGGGAGCGGGAGCGGTCCTCGCTCGAACTGCTCGAAGTGCGCATGATGATCGAGACCGGCGCGGCCCAGCTCGCGGCCGAGCGCCGCTCCGACACCGACCTCGACGCGCTGCGCGAGCAGATCGAGCGCATGAAGGCCGCGCACGCGAAGACCGACGTGGCCGCGTTCGTCGCCGCCGACCTCGCCTTCCACGACGTCATCCTCCACGCCGCCGACAACCGCATCCTCGTGGCGGCCCTGCTGCCGCTCACCGTGATGCTCGCCGAGACCCGCAGCGAGACCAGCGCCGTCGCCGAGATCCGCGAGCACGCCATCGCCGAGCACACCGCGATCGTCGCCGCGCTCGCCTCCGGCGACCGGCTCGCCGCCCGCGACGCGATGGCCAGCCACATGGACCAGACCCGCGGCGACCTGCTCGAATACGTGCATTCGCGCCGCTAGGGTCGCCTCAGGGCCGCTTTCCTTTCCGCGCAACAGGACCGCCGGGCACATCGGCCCGGCGGTCCTTGAGTGCGCTACGCCCACACGTCGTAGCTGTTGCAGTTGAAGTTGTAGCCGCCGGTCGACGAGGTGATCTCGAAGCCGAACGCGATCTCGCCGATGGTCACCCGCGGCATGCGGCCGTTGGCGACCAGCCACTGGGCGTGCGCGGTGATGTCCACCCAGGAGTTGGTGGTGTGCTGGCGCGCCAGGAAGCTGTGCACGGCGTTGGAGCCGTTGCTGCCCTGGTAGTACGCCCAGGAGCGGCCGCCGAGGCTGACGTCGGTGACGTAGGAGCCGATCGGTCCGACGGCGCCGTGCCACTGCGTCCAGATCATGATCTCGTAGTCGTGGTCGTTGCCCCACACGTCGTAGGTGGTGCAGTAGGCGAGGTTGGAGCCGGTGGGGACGGAGACGTTGTGGTTGCTGGAGACGTTGCCCATGTTCCACACGTCGCGCCCGAGCTGGTAGGCGACGTGCGGGTAGGACTTGACGCCGCCGGTGTTCGGATGGTTCGCCCACACGCCCCAGTTGGAGTGGGAGTTCGCCCAGATGGACTGGTCGCCGGCGCCGCTGCCCCAGACGTGGTTGTTGACGGTGTACGCGCCGGTGGTCCACTTCCCCCAGTCGTCGGAGGTGGACCAGGCGGCGGCCTGCGCGGGGGACTGGAGGGCGCCGACGGCGCCGACGGTGGCCAGCGGTGCGGCCAGTGCTGCGGTGAGGAGCGATCTGCGCTGCATGAAGGATTCGCCTTTCTCGCGGGAGTTCGTCCTGAAACATTCGTAGATGTACGAACATCGATGGGTTGATTAGATCATGTAACAAAGTTCATGTCCATACGTGAATACTTGATTCCAAATATTGACAAACCGATCGGCCCTCAGGGGCGGTGCCGCGCGGGAGCGCTCTCGTTGAATATCGAGGATATTGACTACGTCGATGTCGATTGTTACCCTTCACATCATCATTTTCGACTGCACGAACCCTGGAGAGTCAATGTCGACACCCTCAAGACCGCAAGGTCTCAGCCGCCGTGGGCTCATCGCCGCCGCGGCCGCCCTCCCCGCCGCCGCGCTGCTCCCGGCATCACCCGCGGCGGCCCAGACCGCTTACACCGGCTATCTCATGGCCCACTTCATCGGCGAAGGCTCCGGCGGCGAGCAGATCTACCTCGCCCACTCCGACAACGGCCTCAACTGGACCGACCTCAACCGCGGCCAGATCGTCCTGCGCACCCCCATCGGCACCAAGGGCGTCCGCGACCCCATCATCGTGCGCAACCCCGCCGGCAACCGGTACTGGATCGTCGCCACCGACCTCCACATCGGATCGGGCACGTCCTGGACCGACGCGCAGCACGTCGGCAGCCGCAACCTCGTCGTCTGGGAGTCGACCGACCTCGTCAACTGGTCGATCCCCTGGCTGCTCCCGGTCGCCGCCAACATCGGCGACGCCGGCGACGCCTGGGCGCCCGAGGCCATCTGGGACGCCTCCGCCGGGAACTTCCTGCTCTACTGGGCCACCAACTCGACCCTGAACGGCATCAAGAAGCACCGCATCTGGAGCGCGCGCACCACCGACTTCCGCACCATCACCAGCCCGCAGGTCTACATCAACCTCGCCGGGTCCGAGCAGCTCATCGACACCCAGATCATCGAGGCCAACACCGGCGACTACCGCTACTACCGCGCCTCCAAGACCACCCAGATCGTCATCGAGGGCGGCAACTCCCTCACCGGCACCTGGACCCGCCTCGGCGACCTCTCCGGCCTCACCGGCGGCGGCGTCGAAGGCCCGATGTGGGCGAAGTTCAACGACCGCAACGAATGGGCGCTGTGGCTCGACCAGTACGCCACCGGCCGCGGCTACCTGCCCGTCGTCACCACCAACCCCGCCGCAGTCTCCGGCTACCGCATCGCCTCGGGCTACAGCATGGGCGCCAACCTCAAACGGCACGGCTTCATCCTCAACCTCACCCAGGCCGAGGAGACGCGGGTCCTCAACCGCTACCAGGCGCCGGTGTTCAACCGGCTCCAGTCCTACAACTACCAGGACCGCTACGTGCGCCACTACAACATGGACGTGCGCATCGACCCCGGCGTGAACCCCGCCCAGGACGCCCAGTTCCGGCTCGTGCCCGGCCTGGCCTCCTCGAGCGCGGTCTCCTTCGAGTCCGTGAACTTCCCCGGGCACTTCCTGCGGCACGTCAACTACGACTTCGTACTCGCCCCCAGGGAATCGGGCGGCACGTTCAACGCCGACGCCACCTTCAACCGGGTCGCGGGGCTCGCCGACTCCTCCTGGAGCTCGTTCACCTCGTACAACTTCCCGACCCGCTACATCCGCCACTACGGGTACGCGCTGCGGCTCGACCCCGTGAGCACCACCCAGGAACGGGCCGACGCGACCTTCCGCGTCACCACCTGATTCCCGACCAGACCGCCCGGCGCGGGACCCACCGCCCGCGCCGGGCCTCCCTCGAAATCCCTCTGGAGACACGCATGTCCAATGTCAGCCGCCGCCGCCTCATCCAAGCCGCCGGCGTTGCCGCCGTAGCCACCGCCGCACCCGTCACCGGCGGAACCCAGGCGCAGGCCGCGATCGCCCCCGCCAGGCCCGACTTCGGGGCCGCCGCACACGAATTCCCGCTCGGCCAGGTCACCCTGAACGCCGGACGCTGGCTCGAGAACCAGAACCGCACCCTCGCCTACCTGCGCTTCGTCGACGTCAACCGCCTGCTCTACAACTTCCGCGCCACCCACAAGCTGTCCACGGCGGGCGCGGCCCCGAACGGCGGCTGGGACGCCCCCGACTTCCCCTTCCGCACCCACATGCAGGGCCACTTCCTCACCGCTTGGGCCCAAGCGTGGGCCGTCCTCGGCGACACGACCTGCCGCGACAAGGCGAACACCATGGTCGCCGAACTCGCCAAGTGCCAGGCCAACAACGCCGCCGCCGGATTCGCCGCCGGGTACCTCAGCGGGTTCCCCGAATCCAACTTCGACGCCCTCGAGAACGGCACCAAGGGCGACGTCCTCTACTACTGCCTCCACAAGACCCTCGCCGGCCTCCTCGACGTGTGGCGGCTCATGGGCTCCACCCAGGCCCGCGACGTGCTCCTCAGCTTCGCCGCATGGGTCGACGCCCGCACCGCCCGGCTCTCGACCACCCAGATGCAGAACGTGCTGCGCGTCGAGTTCGGCGGCATGAACACCGTCTTCGCCGACCTCTACCAGCAGACGGGCACCGAGCGCTGGTTGACCGTCGCGAAGCGGTTCGACCACGCCGCGGTCTTCGACCCGCTCGCGAACAACCAGGACCAGCTCAACGGCCTGCACGCGAACACGCAGGTGCCCAAGATGATCGGGGCCGCCCGCGAGTACAAGGCCACCGGCACGACCCGCTACCGCGACATCGCCCGGAACTTCTGGAACATCGTGGTCGGCGCCCACACGTACGTGATCGGCGGCAACAGCGAGGCCGAGCACTTCCGCGCCCCCAACGCCATCGCCCGGTACCTCGACACCGACACGTGCGAGGGCTGCAACACCTACAACATGCTCCGCCTCACCCGCGAGCTGTGGCTCCTCGACCCGAACAACGCCGCCTACTTCGACTACTACGAGCGGGCCCTGCTCAACCACCTCATCGGCTGGCAGAACCCCGCCGACGCGCACGGGCACATCACCTACTTCACGTCCTTGAACCCGGGCGGGCGCCGCGGCGTCGGCCCGGCCTGGGGCGGCGGCACCTGGAGCACCGACTACAACTCGTTCTGGTGCTGCCAGGGCACGGCCCTCGAGACGTTCACCAAGCTCATGGACTCGGTGTACTTCAAAGCCGACACGACCCTCTACGTCAACCTTTACACGCCCTCGCGCCTGAACTGGACCGAGCGCGGCATCACCGTGGTGCAGTCCACGTCGTACCCGGTGAGCGACACGACGACCCTCACCGTGACCGGCACCGTCTCGGGCTCCTGGACGATGCGCCTGCGCATCCCTGCGTGGACCTCGGGTGCGGTGATCAGCGTCAACGGCCAGACCCAGAACATCACCGCGACCCCCGGCACCTACGCCGCCCTGACCCGCACGTGGGCCTCCGGCGACACGGTCACCGTGAAGCTCCCGATGAGCCTGAAGATGCAGGCGGCCAACGACGACGAGAACGTGGCGGCGGCGGTCTTCGGGCCCACGGTCCTGTCCGGCAACTACGGGAACACCGCGCTCGGCACCCTGCCCTCGCTCGACGTGGACTCGATCGAGCGGACCAGCACCACCTCCCTCGCGTTCACCGCCACCGCCGACGGCGCCCAGGTGAACCTCGGCCCGTTCTACGACGCCCACGGCCACAACTACACCGTCTACTGGAACGCCTCAGGGGACGGCTCGACCACGACCCCCGCGTTCAAGCTCTACAACGCGAACTCGAACCTCGTGCTCGGCGTGCAGGACATGTCAACGGCCGCAGGCGGACTCGCACTGCAGTGGAACGACACGAACACCGCCGACCACAAGTGGGAGCTCGTCGTCGACGGGTCGAACGTGAAGCTCCGCAACCGCAACTCCGGGCTCGTCCTCGGCGTCGAGGGCATGTCGACCACCGACAACGCCCGCGTCCTGCAATGGGGCGACAACGGCACCGCCGACCACCTGTGGGCGATCGTCGACAACGGCGACGGCCGGCACAAGGTCCGCAACGCCCACACCGGGAAGCTCCTGGCGATCCTCAACGCCTCGACCGCCGCCGGGGGCCAAGCCGTGCAGGACTCCGACAACGGGACCGCCGACAACCTCTGGCGCTTCGTGCCCGACGGGGCCCGCCGCATCCAGAACGTCAACAGCGGCATGGTCATCGGCGTCCAGAACATGTCGACCGCCAACGGCGGCCTCGCGGTCCAGTGGGGGAGCACCGGCACCGCCGACCACTTCTGGACCGCGGTGCTTGACACCGGCGGCTACTTCAAGCTGCGCAACGGCAACAGCGGCAAGGTCCTCGGCGTGGAGAACGCCTCCACCGCCGCGGGCGCGCGCGTCATGCAGTGGGACGACAACGGCACCAACGACCACCGCTGGCGGCTGCGGTACGGCTCGAACGGGGCCTTCCGCATCCAATGCGCCAACGGCGGCAAGGTCCTCGGCGTCCAGAACGCCTCGAAGACCCAAGGCGCCCAGATCATCACGTGGGACGACACGGGCGCCGCCGACCACCTCTGGAAGTTCGTCTAACCGGCGTCCCGACTCGTCTGCGGCGCGCGGGCCGAACCCGGCTTGCGCGCCGCGGGCGAGCAGACCAGCGCGATCGCCACGAGCACGAGCACCACGTAGAACGCGTTCCGCAGCCCCGCGCTCTCGCCCAGCAGGCCGATCAGCGGCGGGCCGATGAGGAACGCGCAGTAGCCCACGGTCGCCACCACCGCCACGTTCGCGGTCGCCTTCTCCGGGTCGTCCGCCGCGGCCGACATGCCCACCGGGAAGCCCAGCGACGCGCCGACGCCCCACAGGACCGTGCCGACGATGGCGACCGGCGCGGTCGGGCCGATGATCACCAGCAGCAGGCCGACGAGCGCCAGCAGCGCCGAGCCGGCCAGCACGGGCACGCGCCCGAACCGGTCGAGGAACCAGCCGCCGCCCATGCGTCCCAGCGTCATCGCGGTCACGAACACGGCGAACACCGCCGCTCCGCCGGGGTTGGTGAGCCCGTACCCGTCGACCATCGCCAGGCCCAGCCAGTCGTTCGCGGTGCCCTCGGTGAACGCCATGCCGAGGATGATGAGGCCGATGAGCAGGACCCGCACGTCCGTCCAGGCCGCCAGGCGGGTGCGCCACCCGGCCTTCTCGCCCGGCTCGGCCTCGCGCGGCTCCTCGGCCGGCTGCAGGAACTTGACCACGTACACCGAGACGGACAGCACCGCGAGGCCCACGACCGTGAGGTGCCAGCCCGCGGTGACGCCCAGCTGCTCGGTCAGCGCTCCCAGGCCCGCGCCGAGCATCGTGCCGACGCTGAAGCCCGCGTGGAACATCGGCATCAGCGTCCTGCCGATCCGCCGCTCGTTCGCCGCGCCGGAGAGGTTCATCGCCACGTCCAGCACCGAGTTGCCCGCCCCGAGCACCATCAGCGCCGCGAACAGCGCCCAGTAGGACGGCGCGAACCCGGCGATCAGGCCGATCGCGATCAGCCCGGCCGCCGTCAGTCCGAGGAACCACCGGATCGCGGCCGTCGCCCCCAGATGCGCCACCACGTGCCCCGAGGCGATCAGGCCGAGCATCGCCCCGGCCGAGAGCCCCAGGATGAGTACGCCCATCTCCTGCGTGGTCGCGCCCAGGAGGTCGCGCATGTTCGGGACTCGCGCGGCCCAGTTCGCGAACACGAACCCCGAGAGCGCGAACACCGCGAACACGGCGTTGCGCCAGGCCACGAGCGCGGGATCGGTGCGGGCGGGCAGGGCGGCGCGGGTCACGGCGGTCCAATCGGGCGGCGGCGGAGCGGGCGCAGGACAGGCCCGGTCCCCAGCTTGCACCGGGGTGCGGCGTTCGACAAACGAATTCGACGGGTTGTCAGATACGACCTCTGGAGGACGGGTACGGCGTGAATCCGCTTCGGTGGTCGGTCACGTCCAGCGGGCGGCCGATCGCCGGGAACGCCCGCTGCGGGCAGCCCGAGCGGTCGCACACCTTGCAGCCCGGCCCGATCGGCGTCAAAGCGGCCGGGCTCGCCAGGTCCAGGCCGTCCCCGTAGACGAGCCGATGCGCATGGTGCAGGTCGCAGCCCAGGCCGATCGCGAACGTCTTCGCCGGCGTCCCGTACCCGCCGTACCGGCGCGTCACCGTCCGCGCCACCCACAGGTACGCCCGCCCGTCCGGCATCTGCGCCGACTGGGTGCGGATCTCCCCGGGATGCGCGAACGCCTCGTACACATTCCACAGGGGACAGCTGCCGCCCACGCGCGAGAAGTGGAAGTCCGTGGCCGACTGCCGCTTCGAGATGTTCCCCGCCCGGTCCACCCGCACGAAGAAGAACGGCACGCCCCGCGCCCCCGGCCGCTGCAGCGTGCTCAACCGGTGCGCCACCGTCTCCCAGCCCACCCGGAACCGCCGCTGCAGCAGGTCGATGTCGTACCGCAGCTCCTCGGCCGCGCCCCGGAACACCCCGTACGGCAGGATCAGCGCCCCCGCGAAGTAGTTCGCCAGCCCGATCCGCGCCAGCGACCGCGCCTCCGGCCCCGACAGGTCCGCCGCGGCCACCAAGGCGTCGATGAGGTCCGCGTGTCCGGCCAGCGCGAGGTGCGTCGCGAGCT
This sequence comes from Glycomyces niveus, assembly GCF_017592475.1. Classification (GTDB taxonomy): domain Bacteria; phylum Actinomycetota; class Actinomycetes; order Mycobacteriales; family Micromonosporaceae; genus Glycomyces; species Glycomyces niveus. The sequence goes on from NZ_JAGFNP010000002.1 coordinate 229,999, forward strand.
GGAACGCGCGCTGGCCGGGGGAGAGCAGCGGCGAGACGCGCAGGACGCGGCCGTCGGGGTCGAAGCGGCGCTTGGCCTGCTCCTCGGGGGCGAGCGCGGCGACGGTGGTGCCGTGCCGGTCGGCGAGGAGCCGCGTGAGCTCGGCCGCGAGGTCGGAGGGGTCCAATTGCGCCGCAATGCCTTCAGCGGCCTGGTCGAGTTCGGCGACGTAGTTGCGCTTGGCGTAGAACAGGTCCCGCACCTCCTCGTACGCCGTGGGCGCGGCCCCGGCGTCCAGTTCGGCGCTCATGGCGGTGTTGCGCTCGACGGCGTGGCGGTAGCGGCGGTGCAGGTCGACGACGTAGCGCGCGAGTTCGGGCATGCCCTCGGCGAATTCGCGGGTCTGGCCGGGGGAGACCTGCTCGGCGTGGGCGGTGTCGGCGAGGGCGTCGCGCAGCTGGGCGTCGAGCCGGTCGCTCTCGGCCGCGGAGAAGCGCTGCACGTCCACGTCGAAGACCTCGGCGAGGCGCAGCAGCACCGGGCCGGTGAGGGGCCGCTGGTTCGACTCCATCTGGTTCACGTAGCTCGTGGAGATGCCCAGCGCGGTCGCGAGCGAGGCCTGGGTGAGGCCCTGCTCCTCGCGGAACCGGCGCAGCCGCAGCCCGACCTTGGCGGTCTTCAACGCCATCGAGTGGTCCTTTCACAACATTCACAAAACAGCGCCGATATTTCCACAAGAAACCACATGTTCAGTGCTTTCAACGGGATCGGCGGCTGTACATACTGTGAAGATAACCCAGAAGGAGCCGCCGCATGATCGAGCATCCCGTCCGCGCCCACGCCTCGCGCGAGGACCTGGCCCGCGAGGAGCAGTTGGCCTGGAAGATCGCGCAGGTCGCGATCGACCCCGTCCCGGTCGAGCCCGAGGTCGCCGAGATGATCGGCAACCGGGTCATCGACAACGCCGCCGTCGCGGCCGCGTCGCTCGCCCGCCGCCCGGTGGCCAACGCCCGCGCCCAGGCCCTCGCGCACCCGTACGCGCCCGGCGCGGCCGTGTTCGGCGCCGAGGTGCGCTGCTCGCCCGAGTGGGCGGCGTGGGCGAACGGGGTCGCGGTGCGCGAGCTGGACTTCCACGACACGTTCCTCGCCGCCGACTACTCCCACCCCGGCGACAACATCCCGCCCGTCCTGGCCGTGGGCCAGCACCGGGGCCTGGACGGGGCGGCGCTGGTGCGCGGCATCGCGACCGGCTACGAGGTGCAGATCGACCTGGCGCGCGGGATCTGCCTGCACGAGCACCGGATCGACCACATCGCCCACCTCGGCCCCTCGGCCGCGGCCGGCATCGGCACGCTCATGGGCCTCGACGCCGAGACGGTCTACCAGGCCGTCGGCCAGGCGCTGCACACCACCACGGCCACGAGGCAGTCCCGCAAGGGCGCGATCTCCTCCTGGAAGGCGTACGCGCCCGCGTTCGCGGGCAAGGCCGCGGTCGAAGCGGTCGACCGGGCCATGCGCGGCGAAGGCGCGCCCTCCCCGATCTGGGAGGGGGAGGACGGCGTCATCGCGCGCCTCCTCAGCGGACCGGACGCCCGCTACATCGTGCCGCTGCCCGCCCCCGGCGAGCCCAAGCGCGCCATCCTCGACTCCTACACCAAGGAGTACTCGGCCGAGTACCAGAGCCAGGCGCTCATCGACCTCGCCCGGCGGCTGGCGCCGCGGATCGGCGACCTCTCGCGCATCGCCGAGGTCGTCATCCGCACCAGCCACCACACCCACAACGTGATCGGCACCGGTGCGAACGACCCGCAGAAGACCGATCCCGACGCGAGCCGCGAGACCCTCGACCACTCCATCATGTACATCTTCGCGGTCGCCCTCGAGGACCGCGACTGGCACCACGAGCGGTCCTACACCCCCGAACGGGCGCACCGCGAATCGACCGTGGCCCTGTGGCGCAAGATCCGCACCCTCGAGGACAAGGAGTGGACCCGCCGCTACCACGACCCGGACCCGGACAAGCGCGCCTTCGGCGGCCACGTCACGGTGGTCTTCGACGACGGCACCACGATCGACGACGAGCTCGCCGTCGCCGAGGCCCACCCCCGCGGCGCCCGGCCCTTCGCCCGCGACCAGTACATCGCCAAGTTCCGCACGCTCGCCGACGGCGTGATCGAACCGTCCGAACAGGACCGGTTCCTCGACCTCGCCTGCCGCCTCGGCACGCTCGACGCCGCCGAAGTCCGGGCCCTCAACCTCGCCGCCCCTCCCGGCGCGCTCACCGCACCCCTGCAGGGAGGACTCTTCTGATGACGCAACGCATCTCACCGTCCCAGAAGCGCCGGGCGCTGCGCGCCGGCCTCGCCTCCGGCCGCCTCCAGCGCCTCCCGGGCGCGTTCTCGCCGCTCGTCGCCCGCGCCGTCGCCGACCGCGGCTTCGAAGGCGTCTACGTCTCCGGCGCCGCGCTCGCCGCCGACCTCGCCCTGCCCGACATCGGGCTCACCACCCTCACCGAGGTCGCCGGGCGCGGCGGCCAGATCGCCCGCGCCACCGACCTGCCCACCCTCATCGATGCCGACACCGGCTTCGGCGAGGCCGCCAACGTCGCCCGCACGATCACGGCGCTCGAAGACGCCGGACTCGCCGGCTGCCACCTCGAAGACCAGGTCAACCCCAAGCGCTGCGGCCACCTCGACGGCAAGGAGGTCGTGCCCGCCGCCGTCATGCTGCAGCGGGTGCGCGCCGCCGTCCAGACCCGCACCGACCCCGACTTCGTCATCTGCGCCCGCACCGACGCCCGCGCCGTCGAAGGCCTCGACGCGGCCATCGACCGCGCCAAAGCCTATGTGGACGCCGGGGCCGACATGGTCTTCCCCGAGGCCCTGCGCACCGAAGCCGAGTTCGCCGCCTTCCGCAAGGCGGTCGACGTCCCGCTGCTCGCCAACATGACCGAGTTCGGCACCTCGCCCGCGCTCACCGCCCGGCAGCTCGAAGACCTCGGCTACAACCTCGTCATCTGGCCCGTCTCCAGCCTCCGCGCCGCCATGGGCGCCGTCGAGGACCTTTTCGACACCCTCGAGGCCGAAGGCACCCAGGCCTCCCATGTGGACGCGATGCAGACCCGCGCCCGCCTCTACGAACTCGTCGACTACGCCTCCTACACGGCCTTCGACCAGCAGCTCTTCGACTTCAAGATCCCCGGGAGTGACGCATGAGCACCGACATCCGCAAGGGCCTTGCAGGCGTCGTCGCCGACACCACCGCCATCAGCGAAGTCGTCCCCGAGACGAACTCCCTCACCTACCGCGGCTACCCCGTTCAGGAACTCGCCCGCTCCTGCTCCTTCGAAGCCGTCGCCCACCTCATCTGGTACGGCGACCTGCCCGACGCCGCCGCACTCGCCCGCTTCACCGAACGCGCAGGCGCCCAACGCGAAGTCACCCGCTCCACCATCGCCGTCGTCGACCGCGTCCCCGACAACTGCCATCCGATGGACCTGCTGCGCACCGCCGTCTCCTGCCTCGGCGCCGAAGACCCCGCCGAGGACGACAACAGCCCGGCCGCCAACCGCGCCAAGGCCGAAGCGATGTTCGCCAAACTCCCCACGGTCGTCGCCCACGACTTCCGCCGCCGCAAGGGCCTCGCCCGCATCGCCCCCGACCCGGCTCTCGGCTTCGCCGAGAACTTCTTCCACATGTGCTTCGGCACCGTCCCCGCACCCGAAGTGCTGCGCTGCTTCGAGATCTCGATGATCCTCTACGCCGAGCACAGCTTCAACGCCTCCACTTTCACCGCCCGCACCGTCGCCTCCACGCTTTCGGACATCTACTCGGCCGTCACCGCCGCCATCGGCGCCCTCAAAGGCCCGCTCCACGGCGGCGCCAACGAGGCCGTCATGCGCATGATGCTCGAGATCGAGGACCCCGCGCTGGCCCGCAGCTGGCTCCTGGAGCGCTTGGCCGCCAAGGAGAAGGTGATGGGCTTCGGGCACCGCGTCTACAAGGACGCCGACTCGCGGGTGCCGACCATGAAGGCCGCGTTCATCGACATGGCCGAGCTGACCGGCGGGCAGCGCTGGGTCGCGATGTACGAGGAGTTGGAGGCGGCCATGATGGAGGCCAAGGGCATCCACCCCAACCTCGACTTCCCGGCCGGGCCCGCCTACTTCCTGATGGGCTTCGACATCCCGATGTTCACGCCGCTGTTCGTCATGTCCCGCATCACCGGCTGGACCGCGCATGTCATCGAGCAGTTGGAGTCGAACGCGCTCATCCGGCCGCTGAGCGCCTACACCGGACCCGCCCAGCGCGCGATCCCGCTTGCGGCTTGAGCCGCATGGGGACGACGCATCATGTGCTGTCCCCATGCGAGCGAACACCACATTGGCGCTGACGGCGCTGCTCGGCCTGGCCATGCTCGGGGCCTGCGCCCAAGCCGATCCGACCGACGCGATCGAACGGCCGAGCGCGACCGAAACGCCGAGTGCATCTCCGGAACCGAGCGCGGAGACACCGACCGGCGAGGTCTACGTGCTCGACCTGGACACCTTCGAAGGCGACGACGGTCAGGAACTCAGCTTGCAGGGAGCCCGAGAAGCTGACGCTCTCGGAGTTCTCGAGCGCCTCCGACCTGCAGTGGGAGGCCTGGGGCGGCGCCTCGGCGCTGGCGACCGGACGCATCTTCGGGAACTTCTGCGCGTCCGACTGCGCCGGGGACGCCTACCTGGTCACGCTCGTGCTCTGCGAGATCGAGGGCGACCACTACCGCAAGTTCGGGGTCTTCGGCGACTTCCCCGAGTTCGACGACGGGGAGTGGGCGTTCGGCGGACCGCTGTACGTCGGCGCCCAGGCGGTCCCCGACGGCGAATGGAGCAACAGCTGCGCGGAACCGCAGCCGGAGGACCTCACCGGTCAGTGACCGGGGCCGCCCGGTCCCGAGCGCTCAGCGGTCGCCGCGGCCGCGAGCGGCGCGCTGCGCCGCCCGCTCGCCGAACTTGCGGGCCACGATGGAGGCGGCGCTCGCGATGGCCGTCAAGTTGAACGCCATCTGCACGCACAGGACGGCCCGGGCGACCTGGCCCTGCGCCGAGACATCGCCGAAGCCGACGGTGGCAAGGGTGCTCACCGCGAAATAGAGGGCGTCGACGCGGGTCTCCAGACTCGTGAACTCCCCGGGCCGGTGCACGGCCAGCCCGTAGTCGAGCAGCGCGAACAGCAGCAGACCGGCGAGGATGGCCACGATCAGCGCGCCCAGCGGCGCGTCGGGTTCGCGCAGCTGCCGCAGCGCCTGCCAGCGGATCGCGAACGCGAGCGCCGCCAGCAGCAGCACGGTGGCGCCCCACCGCAGCACCAGCGAACCGCGGTCGGGCTCGTTCGAGACCGGGACGACCGCGTAGAGGACCACGAGCGCGACGCACACCAGCAGCCAGCGCAGCGCCTGCCAGCGTTTCGGTCCCGTCTCCTGCTGCACGCTGTCCTCCTCAGTCCTGGACGGGAGCGGTCGTGCTCCCTTCGGCCGCGCCGGTCCGCTCGGTGAGCTGATCGGTCATGAACGCCACCACCACGGCGATGAGCACGATCGGGGTCATCCCGGCCGAGCCCGAACCGAGCAGGAGCGTGATGAGCACGGCCGCCGAGACCGGGAGCGGCAGGATCGCGGCCGTCGCCGCGGCCATGCCCGCCGCCATCGCCGGGACGAGCCCGAACCCGGGCAGGCCGCTGAGCAGGGCGCCCGCGGCCGCGCCGAGGAACACGGCCGGGAAGATCGGGCCGCCGCGCAGGGTCGCGAGCGACACCGCGTACGCCAGGCCCTTGAACGCGAGCAGCGCTACGAGCGCCCACATGCCCGGAGCTTCGCCGGCGCCGGTGAGCGTGCCGAGCGAGTCCTGTCCGGACAGCACCACCTCGACCGGGGAGCGGCCGGTGAGCAGCTCGTAGAGCGCGGCGGCCACCGCGGTGACGGTCACCGCGACCATCGCCATGAGCGCGGGCCGCCGCTTCGCGCGAGGAACGAGCCGCCTCCCGAGGCGGTGGACCATGGTGACGCCCAAGGCGATGAGCACGGCAAGCGGGACCGTCCACAGCAGATCGGCGAGGTCGGGCCGGGCCGGTACGTCGAGGCCGGGCAGCTGGAGCGAGGCCACCGGCAGCCCCGTCCACACGCCGAGGCCGGTGAAGACGAGCGCGCCGATGCCGGCCGAGAGCAGGCACGGCAGCACGACCTTGGTCGACCTGAGCCCGGCCCTGCCCGCGGATTCGAGGATGAACACCGCCGCCACGAGCGGACTGCCGAAGACGACCGCGACGGCCGCCGCCGACCCGGACGCGCCCAGGAGCGCGTTCTCGGGGCTCTTGCGGGCGATCCAGCGCGAGGTGAGGATGGTGGCGAGCGCCCCGCCGACGGCGATGAGCGGCGCTTCGGGGCCGAGCACCACGCCGAGCGGGAGGCCGCCGAGCGCCGCGAGCAGCACCCCGGGCAGGTGCGAGGGCGGCACGGGTTCGGCCGAGAGGCCGTCGATGGGGACATGCCCGCCGTGCCCGGGCAGGCGGGTGAGCGCGACCGCGACGAGCGCGCCGCCGATGAGCAGCCAGGGCACCGGCCACCACCACGGCACCGGGTCGAGGCCCCATGTCTCGGGCAGGTCCTCCCAGACGAACGCGGTGAGCCGGTGGAGGAGGGCGAGGAACGCGAAGGCGGCCACGGAGATCGGGATGCCGATGAGGCCCGCGAGGCCCAGCGGCCGGAGGTACCGGACGCCGTCCGCGCGCCTCCTGGAGGCCGGACCGTCCGATGTCGCCGCCATGCCGCCCCTCCGTTCCCTGCACTGTGGATCTTCCTACGGCGGTCGCGCGCGGCGCAGGACATTGTCCATCCCGCATCGCGAACCCCGCTTGCAACATACCGGGTGGGGGTATACGATCAACCGGCTGCGGCCACCCCGGGCCGCCGAATCCTGGAGGAGCATCGCTGTGGACCACTCCCGCCACGACCACCACGGTCATGACGACCATGCCGGACACGACCACCACGCCGCCCCCACCGCCGAGGCCGAGCACGAAGGCCACACCGCCCACGACCACACCGGACACGAGCACGCCGCCCACGACCACTCGGCCCCCGCCCCTGCGGCCGAAGACCATGCGCACCACGCCGACCACGCCGCCCACGGGGGTCCGGCCCCCGCGGGCTGGGGCATGGCCGCCTCAGCCACCCTCCACTGCCTCACCGGCTGCGCCATCGGCGAAGTGCTCGGCGTCGTCATCGGCACCGCCATGGGCTGGCACGGCTTCGCCACGATCGCCCTCGCGGTCACGCTTGCATTCCTCTTCGGCTACGCCCTGACCATGCGCGGCGTCATGCGCGCCGGGCTGTCCTTCAAGGACGCCCTCAAAGTCGCGCTCGCAGCCGACACCATCTCGATCGCGGTCATGGAGATCGTCGACAACGGCTTCATCCTCGCCATGCCCGGCGCGATGGAGATGGGCCTGGCCGACTACCGGTTCTGGCTGACGCTCGCCGCCGCGCTGGCGATCGCATTCGTGGTGACCGTCCCGATCAACCGCTGGCTCATCTCACGCGGCAAGGGCCACGCGGTCGTCCACCAGCACCACCGGCACTAGCAGACGGCGGCGGGGCGCAGTGCCGCCATGGTCCGGTCGAGGCTCCGCCCGAACCCGTCCGGGCGGGCCACCGCGTCGACCATCGCCGCGTGCAGGCACGCGAACGCCCCGCCGACCACCGCCCGCAGCACCACCGGGTCCGCGGCGCACCCGGGCCGCCGGGCCGCCCGCTCCAGCAGCGTCTCGCTCAGCGAGCGCTGCAGCCCGTCAAGCCGTCCGAGGTACGCCGCGAACAGCCGCGGGCTCGCGTTCACGATCTTCTGCACCGCCGCGTCGTGCTCGCGCATCGCCGGATCGGCCAGCCGCTCCACTATCGGCTCGAACGCATGCCGCAGCGAGTCCCACTCCGCCTCGTCCAGCGGCCGGGCCTCCAGCCGCACCGCCAGCTCCAGGCCCAACCGCTCGAGGCTGTCGAGGACCACTTCGTCCTTGGAAGCGAAGTATCGGAAGAAACTGCGCTGGGACATGCCGACGGCGGCGGCGATCTCATCGACCGTCGTCTCCTCGAATCCCTTTGCGACGAAGAGTTCCTCGGCGATCCGTGCGATCCTTGACTGCACGGCCCGACGTGACACTTCTCGCAGACTCCCACCGGCGCCCATGGCCGGGATGGTAGCAACTGCAATGATTGACAGTCACTGACACTTTCCGGTGCGCGCGCTCCGTCACCCTCCGACACCCCGGAGGATGCAGGTGCGGGCCCGTCGGCACCGGGCAAGGAACACCACAAAAGGAAACTTCCCCCATGACCGTTGACCAGCGACCGGCCGAGTCACCCGAAGCCGACGCAGCACCAGCGCCCGAAGCGGGCATGTCGAGCCAGATCAAGATCGTGCTCGGCGTACTCCTCGTCGCCACGTTCGTCATGATCCTCAACGAGACCGTGATGGGCGTGGCCCTGCCGAGCCTCATGGAGCAGTTCTCGATCACCGCCGCCACCGTGCAGTGGCTGACGACGGGCTTCATGCTCACCATGGCCGTGGTCATCCCCATGACCGGCCTCATCCTGCAGCGCTTCACCACCCGCACCGTGTTCCTCGCCGCCATCGGCCTGTTCACCGCGGGCACGCTGCTCGCCGGCGTCGCCACCGTCTTCCCGATGCTCGTGGCCGCCCGCGTCATCCAGGCCAGCGGCACCGCCGTCATGCTGCCGCTCCTCATGACCACCGTCATGACCTTCGTCCCGGCCGAACGCCGCGGACGCACGATGGGCTTCATCACGATCGTCATCGCCGTCGCCCCCGCGATCGGCCCGACCTTCTCCGGGTTCATCCTCAACAACCTGACCTGGCGCTGGATGTTCCTCGCCGTCCTGCCGATCGCCGTCCTGGCGCTCGTCCTCGGCGGCGTCCTCATCAAGAACCTCGGCGAGACCCGCCCGGTCAAGCTCGACCTGCTCTCCGCGCTGCTCTCCGCCGTCGCCTTCGGCGGCCTCATCTACGGCCTCAGCAGCTTCGGCGAGTCCGCCGCGGGCAACCACACCCCGGTCCCGCCGTACGTCGCCGTCGGTGTGGGCGCCGCCTCCCTGGCCCTGTTCGTCTTCCGCCAGCTCCGGCTCCAGCGCGACGACGCGGCCCTGATGGACCTGCGGCCCTTCAAGTCCCGCTCGTTCACCGTCGGCATCATCATGCTGCTCGTCTCGATGGCGACCCTCTTCGGCTCGCTCATCCTGCTGCCGATCTACCTCCAGAACGTGCTCGACCTCGACACGCTGGAGACCGGCCTGGTGGTCCTCCCCGGCGGCCTCGCCATGGGCCTCTCCGGCCCGTTCGTCGGCCGCATCTTCGACCGCGTCGGCCCCCGCCCGCTCGTCATCCCCGGCTCGCTCGTCCTCGCGGGCGCCCTCGGCCTCATGACGATGCTCGACCAGGACAGCGCCGTCTGGTTCGTCGTGGTCATCCACGTCATGCTCAGCCTCGGGCTCAGCAGCCTCATGACCCCGCTCATGACCTCCTCGCTCGGCGCCCTGCCCATGGAGCTCTACTCCCACGGCAGCGCCATCATGAGCACCCTGCAGCAGGTCGCGGGCGCCGCGGGCACCGCCGTGTTCATCACCTTGATGACCACCGGCGCCACCGCCAGCATCGAATCGGGCGCGACTGACGTCACCGCCCAGGCCGACGGCATCCACCTCGCGTTCCTGTGCGGCACCGGCATGGCCCTCGTGGCCGCCGCAGCGGCCTTCCTCGTCAAGAAGGCCGACGCCCCCGCGGGCGACGCCGCCCCCGCCCACTAGTACGACGCCAGAGGCCCGGTCCCGCTCAGGGGCCGGGCCTTTTCGCGTCCCGCCGCCGGGACCGGATGCTACGGTCCCAAGATGCCGCGAACCGACCAAGCCAGCCGGGACATCCCGGCCTCGCCCGAACGCGTCTACGCCGCCCTGACCGACCCCGAGGCGCTCGCCGCCTGGCTCCCGCCCGCCGGGATGACAGGCCGCTTCGACCACTACGACCCGCGCCCCGGCGGCACCTACCGCATGACCCTCACCTACGCGGACCCCGAAGGCGCGCCCGGCAAGACCACCGCCGACACCGACACCGTCGAAGCCCGCTTCGTCGAACTCGTCCCCGACACCCGCGTCACCGCCGAGATCGACTTCAAGTCCGACGACCCCGCCTTCACCGGCCCCATGACCACCACCTGGTCCCTCGAGCCCGTCCCCGAAGGCACCCGCGTCACCTTCACCGCCACCAACGTCCCCGACGCCATCGCCCCCGCCGACCACGCCGAAGGCATGAGCTCGTCCCTGCTCAACCTCGAGGCCTACCTCGAACGCTGAAGGCCGGGCCCCCGATCCCGGGACCCGGCCTCCGTGACACACCTGCTCGCGAGGGGACCCCGCTACTCGGTGACCTCCTGGAAGGAGCAGTCGTTCGGCTCAGGGTCGTTCGCGCCGTCGACGGAGCAGACCTCCATCACGTACTCCTCGCCGGTGAGCACGTTCCACTCGAACGTGGTGAACTCCCCGGCCCCGAGTCCGTTGTAGAGGCTCTCGAGCAGGATCCACTCGCCGTCCTCGACGAGGTAGAGGCTGCCGCGCACGCCGTGCCCGTCCGGGTGCCAGTCGTGCACCGAGAAGACGTCGCCCTGGTCGTGGTGGATCATCTCGGCGATCAGGTTCCCGCCCGCGTCCGTGAGCTGCACCTCGAGGTCCGCGGCCTGCGCGGGGGCGGCGATACTCGCGGCCAGCGCGAGGCCGGCGCCGAGGGCCAGACCGGCGCGCGCGATCCAGGTCTTGTTCATTGTGGATGCTCCAATTCGATTGGGGCGCACCATTATCGGTACGCCTTCGTACCCATCAAGACGTGAATCCGGAGCGGTTTCCGTACCCCCGAAGCGAGTGATGCGCGTCTCAGTGGGGTCGGCGGTGCTCAGCGGAAGTCCCGCGACGGCGCGCTCGGACTGTTGAGGTCCAGGAGCGTCAGCTTGTCCGCCACGATCATCGGCATCACGTGATTGCCCACCGCATCGTGCGGCTTCTCCACCGCGCCCCGCACCACCAGCGCCCGCGCCACCGACGCCACGCCCTGCCAGCGCTTCCAGAGCCCCTGCGAGCACACGATGTTCGCGATCCCCGTCTCGTCCTCCAAGCTCAGGAACGTGACGCCTTTCGCCGTCGACGGGCGCTGGCGGTGCGTGATGATCCCGGCGACCTCGATCCGCGAGCCGTCCTCGGCGTACGGGAGCCGGGCGGCGGTCAGGACCCCGGCGGCGTCGAGCCCGGCGCGAACCAGCTCCATCGGGTGGGTCTGGACCGAGAGCCCCAGGCCGGTGTAGTCGGCGCGGGCGAGCTCGGCCCCGCTCATGCCGGGCAGGGTGGGCGGCGGCGCGGCCGGTCCCGTGCCGGGGATCGTGTCCGGCCGCTCGTCCACCGTCCCGGCCGTCCACAGTGCCTTCCGGCGGTCCGGTTCGAGGCTCTCGAGGGCGCCGGCGACGGCGAGCTTCTCCATGCGCTCCTTGCCGATCCCGGCCCGGCGGGCGAGGTCGGCGAGGCTCTGGAACGGGCCGCCCTCGGCGCGCGCGGCCGTGATGCGCAGCGCGGCCGGCTCGCCGAGGCCTTTGACGTTGTCGAGGCCGAGGCGCAGGTCCGCCTCGCCTTTGAGCGGCGGCTTCACCGGCCGCCCGGTGGGGACGAGGGAGGTGACGGGCTCGCTGGCGTTGACGTCGGGGGCGAGCACGGTGAGGCCGTGGCGCTGGGCGTCGGCGACGAGGGAGGCGGGGGAGTAGAAGCCCATGGGCTGGCTCGCGAGGAGCCCGGCGTAGAACGCGGCGGGGTAGTGGCATTTGATCCAGGCCGAGGAGTAGACGAGGAACGCGAAGCTCGCGGCGTGCGATTCGGGGAAGCCGAAGTCGGCGAAGGAGCGCAGCTGCTCGTAGAGGCGGTCGGCGTCGGCGCCGGTGATGCCGCGCTCGGCCATGCCGGAGTAGAGGCGTTCGCGCAGCTCCTCCATGCGCTCCTCGGACCGCTTGGCGCCCATGGCCCGGCGGAGCTTGTCGGCCTCGCCGGCGTCGAAGCCGGCGGCGTCGATGGCGATGCGCATCAGCTGCTCCTGGAACAGCGGCACCCCGTAGGTGCGCTCCAGGGACTTGTGCAGGATCTCGGGAACGAGGTGGCGCCAGGGTTCGCCGTGGCGGCGGCGCAGGTAGGGGTGGACGGCGCCGCCCTGGATGGGGCCGGGGCGGATGAGCGCGACCTCGGCGACGAGGTCGTGGAAGTGCCTGGGGCGCAGGCGGGGCAGGGTCGCCATCTGGGCGCGGGACTCGACCTGGAAGACGCCGACGGTGTCGGCCCGGCAGAGCATGTCGTAGACGGCCGTGTCGTCGGGCGGCAGCCGCCAGAGGTCGACGCGGTCGCCGTGGAAGGCGAGGACGAGGTCGGCCATGCGGTGCAGGGCCTCGAGCATGCCCAGGCCCAAGAGGTCGAACTTGACGAGCCCGGCGTCGGCGCAGTCCTCTTTGTCCCATTGCAGGACGGTGCGGTCCTTCATGCGGGCGGGCTCGACCGGGACGATCTCGCTGACCGGCTGCTCGGTGAGGACCATGCCGCCGGGGTGGATGCCCAGGTGCTGCGGCATGTCGGCGAAGTCGGCGGCGAGGGAGCGCACGTCGTCGGGGATGCCCTCGGCCTCGGCGGGGTCGATGCCGCCCCAGCGGTGGAGGCGCTTGGACCACGCGAGGGCCTGGTCGTGGCCGTACCCGAGGGCCTTGGCGGCGTCGCGGACCGCCGAGCGGGGCCGGTAGGTGACCACGTTGGCCACCAGGGCGGCCCGGTCCCGGCCGTACTTCTCGTAGACGTACTGGATGACCTCCTCGCGGCGGCCGGACTCGATGTCGAGGTCGATGTCGGGCGGGCCGTCGCGCTCGGCGGAGAGGAACCGCTCGAACAGCAGCCCGAACGACACCGGGTCCACATTGGTGATGCCGAGGGCGTAGCAGACGGCGCTGTTCGCGGCCGACCCCCTGCCCTGGCAGTAGATGTTCCGGTCGCGGCAGAAGTCGACGATGTCGGCGACGATGAGGAAGTAGCCGCTGAACTCCAGCTGCCCGATGACCCGCAGCTCGTGCCGGATCTGCTCCCAGGCCTTGGGCGAGCGCTCGGGCGGCCCGTACCGCTCGGTCCCGCCCTTCTCGGTGAGGGCCTCGAGGTAGGAGTCGTCGTCGAGCCCGGCGGGGACGGGGAAGTGCGGCAGGCGCGGGGCGAGCAGCTTGAGGGGGAAGGCGCACTCGGCGGCGATGCGCACCGATTCGGCTACGGCCTCAGGGAAGTCGGCGAAGCGCTGGGTCATCTCGGCGCCGCTGCGCAGGTGCGCGCCTGCGTTCGCGGGCAGGTACGGGTCGGTCGCCTCGAGGGTGCTGCGGGCGCGGACGGCGGCGAGCGCGGCGGCGGTGCGGGCGCGGGCCGGGGCCGCGTAGTGGACGTTGTTGGTGGCCACGACGGGCAGGCCGAAGCGGCGGGCCAGGTGCGCGAGGGTCTCGACCCGTTCGGTGTCGCCGGGCAGGTCGTGGCAGGTGAGTTCGACGGCGAGGTGTTCGGGCCCGAAGGCGTCGGCGAGTTCGCGCAGCGCCGCCTCGGCGGCGTCGAGGCCGCCCGAGCCCCTGCGGGAGTCCAGGGCCGTGTTGAGGAAGCCCTTGCGGCAGCCGGTGAGGACCTGCCAGCCGCCGTCGGCGTGGGCGCCGAGCTCGTCGAGCCGGTAGCGGGGGAGGTCCTTCTCGCCGCCGGCGAGTTTGGCGGCGGTGATGGCGCGCGAGAGGGCGCGGTAGCCGTCGGGGTCGCGGGCGAGGACGACAAGGTGGCGCCCGCCCGGGTCGACCTGGCCGCGGCGCGACCGCGCCAGATCGAGGTTGAGTTCGGCCCCGAAGACGGTGGGGAGGCCGAACCCGCTGGCGGCCTTGTCGAACTGCGGGGCCGCGTACAGCCCGTCGTGGTCGGTGATCGCGAGCCCTTTGAGGCCGAGCCGGTCGGCTTCGGCGGCGAGCGCGGCGGGGGCGTCCGCGCCGTCGGCGAAGGAGTAGTGGGAGTGGCAGTGCAGCTCGGCGTAGTCAGTCATACCAGCCCACCGCCTTCCATTGCCCGCCTTCGCAGACGAGGAGGGCGGCGCGGCCGTCGGCGAGCTCGACCTGGAGGCGCGCGTAGCGGCGGGCGGCCGGGCTCCACCAGCGTTCGGACACCGGCCACGGCCCGGCCCAGGCGGTGATCGGGATCTGCTTGCCGCCCAAGGCGATGCGGGCCGGGGCGGCGGAGAGGTCGCCGCGGGCGAGGGCCTGGACGGGGGCGCCGGTCGCGTCGAGGACGGCGACGGCGTCGTCGGTGCCGATGAGGGTGGGCAGCGGATCGGGCAGCGACCCGGGCCACGGCCCGGAGGGCGGCGGCGGGGCGTGCTCGACTTCCCAAGCGGCGGCGCCGAACCGCTCGTCGAGGTCGCGGCCGTCGGTGGCGGCGGCGATCTGCACGGCGTCGGGGCCGAAGCGGCTCTGGGCGTGCCGCAGGGCGGCTTCGGCCTTCACGTCGCGGGCGCCCTTGTCGCCCCACAGGCCGCGCCCGGCCGCGACGAGGCCGATGAGCCCGCCGGGGGCGAGTTCGAGGACGGTGACGGCGTGCGCGGTCTCGTCGGCCGTCTCGCTCGCGGTGCCGGTGGCGAGCCAGCCTTCGAGCTGCCAGCGGACGCGGCGGGCGAGTTCGGCGGCGCTGATGGCGGGGTCGAGCTGCCAGGTGCGGCGGCGCTCCATGCCGCTGCCGGTGCGGGCGGTGATGGTGACGCGGGTGCAGGCGAGGTTGCGTTCGTCCAAGGCGGTCAGCAGGCGTTCGGCGAGGGGCCGGGCGGCGAAGACGGCCTGTTCGACGGTGGCGTAGGGGGTCTCGGGGGTGTCGGTCGCGGTCAGCTCGGGCGCGGCGGGGCGGGGGACGAGCGGGCGGGCGAGCTGCCCGGAGGCGAGCAGCTGGGCGCGGCGCGCGGCGGCGCCGAACCGCTCGGCGACGGCCTGGCCGGGGAGGTCGCGGAAGGCGCCGAGCGTGCTGATGCCCAAGTGCCGCAGGGTCTCGCAGGTATCGGCGTCGATGAGGCCGGTGGCCTGGAGGTCGCGGATGTCGCGGCGGGCGAGGAACGCGGCGTCGCGCCCGGCGGGGACGATCCGGCCCTCGCGCGCGGCGAGTACGGCGGCGAAGAGGCCGTCGGCGACCCCGGTCAGGCAGTCCTGGTCGACCAGGCCGGAGACGGTGTCGATGAGCGTCTCGCAGAACGCGGCCTCATCCCCGGCCCCGCGCCGCAACGGCACGGCGACGACCCCGGGCTCGAGCACTTCGACATAGGGGGTGAGCAGGTCGAGCGCATCCAGCACGGGCTCGAACGCGGCCGCATCCTCGGCGTCCCAGTCCACGAGCCGCATCACGAGCACCCGCCCGCCGGCCCGCCGCACCCGCACGCTCACGACCGATCGCCCCCGCCCGAGCGAATGGGAACGACCGAGCCGCGACGCCGTTGCGACGCCCCGCCGGTCTCAACGGCGGTCCGGCGGTTCACGACGTCGCGGATCGCCGCGCTGTTCGCTTCGGGAGCGGCGAGGGCATCGCGAGCCGCTACCTCACCGCGCGGAGCGTGGTGCGTGGCATCGCCCGGGTCTTCGACGCGCTCGCGCCGAGGGCCGCCCGCTGAGCGCGGCGTGATGTTCGGCTCGGCGGTGCGGTCGGTGGGACCGCCCGGGCGGAAGGTCGCTCGCGCGGTGCTCCGTTCCGCATCGGCCGCGATGGGGCCACGTGGGCTGTTGCCTGCCTTGCGTGAGGCGCGGTTCGCTGGGGCCGCTTGGTGGTGCGTGGCATCGCCGGGCTCGGCGGCGCGGCGGTTCGCTCGCGCGGTGGTTTCGAAGCGTGGGGCGCGGTCCGCTCGCTTTGAGGCCCGGTTCGCTTCGGCTGCCTGTCGGTCGGACCGCCGCCGCAGGTCGATGACGTTCTCGGGGGAGGTCTCCGCCTGCTCGGTCTCACCGCCGTAGGGCCAGATTCGTGCTTCGTGGACGCCTCCGGACCGCCAGTGGGCGGCGACCTCGAGTTCGCAGGCGTCGAGGCGTCCGGCTCCCCAGCGGCGTCCGGCGTTGGGACGCAAGCCCTTCCATCGGGCGCGGGCGACTTCGAGGCGGGCGTCGGCGCCGACCACGGGCCGGGTCTCCCACCAGATGATCGCGGTGCCGCTCTTGCGCGCCCGCGCGGCCAGCCGCCGCACCTGCGTCGGGGTGAGGCCTTCGCTCGGGACCACGACCGCCGCCACGCCCTCGGCGAGCGTGCCCGCCGCCTCGACCACGAGCGGCCCCGGGTCGACCAGCGCCACCCGTCCCAGATCCACCCCGGCGGCCGTCGCCGCCAGCGGGTACACCCGGGGCATCCCGACCAGCGCGCACCAGGCCCCGGCCCTGGTCGGACCGGCCAGCAGCCGCCACAGCAGCGAGGTCGCCCCGCGCCGCGAGGCCATGATTGCGGTCACAGTCGCGAGTCCGCCGTGGGGGAGGAGCGCGGAAATGTCGGGGGTGACGGGCAGGATGGCCTTCGCCGGCTGGATCGATCCGGAAGCGGCGCCCGGGAGCGGCGCGGCTTCCGATTCCGGAGCGCTGCGCGGCTCTGCTTCCGGAGCGCTGCGCAGCGCTGCGCTCAGCGGCCCGCCCGCGAGGCGGGCCTCGCGCCCGGCCTTCGCTTCGGCTGCGGGGCGCAGCTCTGCGGCGGTGCGCAGGCCGAGCTCAGCGGCCAGTGCGGCCGCGACGGATGTCGCCACCAGTTCCCCCGTGTCATGTCGAACATGTGTATCAAGATCAACATACCGAACTGCGGGCAGTGCGCAACCTCAAACAGGTGTTTGATAAATCTCCTGGCGTAGATCCCAGGTCACATGGCGTGGAATGGCCATGAAACGGCGTTCCGCGATGAACGCGCCCAACCCGGCCACTGCGCTCGCCGGGCAGGGAAGCGCCCCTAACGGGGCTCGGCGACCGCCTCGGCGGATCGCCTCCACCGCTGAGCGGCAGGCGCGCCCCGGCACTCCCGGCGCCGGGCGCGACCGTTCCGCCCGATCCGACCCCGGAAACGCGAAAGGGAAGGGGCCTGCGCCTCTTCCCACTCCAGAATATAACCCCGGAGATCCGAAACCAGGTACACCGGGGTGCGTTTCCGCAGGTCAGCGTGGTTCACAATCGTATTTCACCGCCAGAACCCGCAACGCCGAGGGGGACCGGAATGCACATGCCGCCGATCGAAGGGGCCGCAGCAGTGAACCAGACCCGCACCTCCACATCCGCCGCCCGCACCAGCGCCTTCCAACTGCCCGACCGCCTCGCCGCGAAGGCCGACCCGCGGCTCATCGCCGACGACGAGCGGCACTTCGCCGCCATCGAAGCCAGCCTCGAGCAGTCGATCGCCGAGATCGGCGACCGCCTCGCCGCCGCCCGCAGAGCACCCGGCGGCACGGGGCGGTTCGAGGGCCAGGCCGCCGCCGACCGGGACCGGGAGATCCACCGGCTCACCGGCCGCCTGGGCGCCCTCCGCCGCTTCGGCATGGACCTGTGCCTGGGCCGGACCGTCGCCGCCGACGGCGAGACCGTCTACATCGGCCGCCTCGGGCTCACCGACGCCGACGGCCGCCGCCTGCTGCTCGACTGGCGCTCGCCCGCCGCCGAGCCGTTCTTCGGCGCGACCCACGCCGACCCGATGGGCCTCGCCAGCCGCCGCCGCTACCGCTGGACCCGCGGCCGCATCAGCGACTACTGGGAGGAGGTGTTCACCCTCGCCGGCCTCGAAGGCCATGCGGCCCTTGACGACCAATCCGCGTTCATCGCCAGCCTCAGCACCAGCCGCTCCGAGCGGATGCGGGACGTCCTGGGCACCATCCAGGCCGACCAGGACGCGATCATCCGCGCCGGATCGAGCGGCACGCTCGTGGTCGACGGCGGCCCCGGCACCGGCAAGACCGTCGTCGCCCTCCACCGCGCCGCCTACCTGCTCTACTCCGACCCTCGCGTGGGCCACCACAAGGGCGGGGTCCTCGTCGTCGGCCCGCACCAGCCGTACCTGGCCTATGTCGCCGACGTCCTGCCCAGCCTCGGCGAGGAGGGCGTGCAGACCTGCACCGTCCGCGACCTCCAGCCCGAGGGCGCGACCGCCCCGGAGGAGGCGGACCCCGACGTGGCCGCGCTGAAGTCCGGCATGGGGCTGCTGGCGGCGATCGAGCCGGCGGTGCGCCGCTACGAGCGCCCGCCCGTCTCCGGGACGGCCGTCGAGACCCACTGGGGCGAGGTGCGGGTCAGTGCCGACGACTGGGCCGACGCGTTCGACGCGGCGGGCCTCGGCACGCCCCACAACGAAGCGCGCGAAGCGATCTGGGACGAGCTGGTCGCGATCGTCGCCGAGAAGTTCGATGAGGAGATCGACGAGGGCCTGCTGCGGCAGTCCCTCGCCCGCAACCGGGAGCTGGTGCGCGCCTTCGACAAGGCCTGGCCGGTCATCGAACCCGCCGACCTCGTCACGGCATTGTGGGCGGTCCCCGACTTCCTGCGCATGTGCGCGCCCTGGCTCGACGAGGAGCAGGCCGCCCTGCTCCACCGCGCCGACGGCGAGCCCTGGACCGCGTCCGACCTGCCGTTCCTCGACGCCGCGCGGTTCCGGCTCGGCGACCCCGAGGCCTCCCGCAACGCCCGCCGCCGCGAGGCCGAGATCGCCGCCGAGCGTGTGGTCATCGACAGGGTCGTGGAGGACATCCTCGAAGCCGGGGACGGCAATGTGGAGGAGATGATCCTGCTCAAGGGCGCCGACCTCCAGGACGCCCTGGTCCACTACGAGGACTTCGAGACCGCCGACCCGGACCTGCTCGCCGGGCCGTTCGCTCACGTCATCGTCGACGAGGCCCAGGAGCTGACCGACGCCGAATGGCAGATGCTGCTGCGCCGCTGCCCCTCCCGCAGCTTCACGATCGTCGGCGACCGCGCCCAGGCCCGGCACGGCTTCACCGAGTCGTGGAGCGAGCGCCTGCACCGCATCGGCCTCGACCGCGCCCGCCTCGCGTCGCTGAGCATCAACTACCGCACGCCCGAAGAGGTCATGGCCGAGGCCGAGCAGGTCATCCGGGCCGCGCTCCCGGACGCCAACGTGCCGACCTCGGTGCGCAGCAGCGGCGTCCCCGTCCAGCACGACTCCACTGAGGACCTCGAGGCGATCCTCGGCGCCTGGCTCGCCGCGCACGACGACGGCACCGCCTGCGTCATCGGCGCTCCCGGTTTCGAGCCCACCGCCCGGGTCCGCTCGCTCACTCCGGAACTCTCGAAGGGGCTCGAGTTCGACCTGGTCGTCCTCGTGGACCCGGAGGCGTTCGGCGAGGGCATCGAAGGCGCGGTGGACCGGTACGTGGCGATGACCCGCGCGACCCAGCAGCTGGTGATCCTCACGAGCGCTTAGGGCGCGAAGCTCTCGCCTCGATGACGAAGGACCGGCCGCGCGGCGATCCCGCGCGGCCGGTCCACTTGCATCGCAAGCTAATCGATGGTGTGGCCGCCGTTGACCGTGAGGCGCTGGCCGGTCACGAACGCCGCGGCGTCGGAGACCAGATAGGACACCGCCGCGGCGATGTCGCCGGGCACGCCGATGCGGCCCAGCGGCAGGTCCGCCAGGTACCCGGCCAGGTCGGCCTCGCCGAGCTCCCCGTGCCGCTCGACCGGGATCCAGCCCGGCGCCACCAGGTTCACGGTGATCCCGTCCAGGCCGAGTTCCCGCGCCCACGAACGGGTCAGACCCCACTGCGCGCCCTTCGCCGCCACGTACGCCGACCAGCCCGCCAGCGCCCGCTCGAACATGTCCGAGCCGATCTGCACCACCCGGCCGCCGCCGGCGGCGCGCATGTCGGGCAGGAACGCCTTGAGCAGCAGGGTCGGGCTCTTCACGAAGAACTCGAGCTGCGCGAGGTGGTCGCTCCATTCGAGGTCGTCGATCGCGACTTCCGGCTGCGGCCCGGTCGCGTTGGCCACCAGCACCGTCACCGGCCCCAGTTCGGCGCGCACCCGCTCGGCGAGCGCCGCGACCGCGGCCTCGTCGGTGACGTCCCCGCCGAAGGCCGCCGCGGTCCCTCCCTCCGCCTCGATGTCCGCGACGACCCGTTCCGCGCCCTCACGGCTCGAGCCGTAGTTGACCGCGACGGCGAACCCGTCGGCGGCCAGGCGGCGGGCGATGACCGCCCCGAGGCCGCGCGAAGCGCCGGAGACGAAGGCGACGGGGGCGTGCGGACCGGGACCGGTCATGAGGGTTCCTCCAGGGAGTCGGATGGTCGGGAGCGGTACCACCCTAGACCAGCCGCGCGGCGGTCCCGCGCGGCCGGCCCGGCCCGGCTACTCCAGCTTCTCGAACCAGAACTCGTGCTTGAGGAACGAGGTCTGGTACTCGTGCCCCGGGTACGGCGGGATCAGCTGCGCGGCCTGGAACAGCCGCCAGCCGTCGCGCAGCGCCTCGGTGCCCGAGTCGTACGGCGGCAGGTCGCTGTCGCCGGTCGTCGGGTTCGTCTTGCCCGTGCCGTCGTAGAACGCCCAGGCCAGCACCTCCGAGTCCAGCGCGGACGTGTTCAAGTACAGGACGAGGACTTGCTGCTTCATCAGACCCTCCCGGGGCGGTTGGCGACGCGGGTGGCCCAGTACTCGACGTCGAACTGCGGATTGTTGGTCAGCGCCCGCCACATCATGACGCGGTTGTAGATCTCCAGGCGGCCCGTGGCGTGCTCGCACCACGGGAAGTACCGGTTGAGCTCGGCCGCCACCTGCGGGTCATCCAGATCGGACACGTCCCAGGTGCGCACCTGCGGCACCGTCGGGTTGAACCGGATCTTGTACATGTACCGGCGGATGTCCGAGTCGTTGCGCCGCCCGCCGTGCCAGATCCCGTGGTGCAGCAGCACGACCGTGCCCGGCGGGCAGGTCAGGCGGGTCTGGCCGCGCAGGTTCTGGTACCGGCCCGTGTCCGACTCGTTGGTGCGGCGCAGGTGGCTGCCAGGGACGGAGAGGGTGCCGCCCATGGTGCCGGTGACCTCCTGCGGGTAGTACATGAGCTGCACGTCGAACGCGTCGATGCGCGTGTCGATGATCGCGTCGCCGTGCAGCGGCTGGGCCGACCCCTCGTGCGGCTCGCGGATGTGGATCGCGTGGTGGTCCACGGTCGGGTCGGCCCCGACGAGGCTCCGGACCGCGCCGGCGATGGCCGGGATCTCCAGGAGCCGCCGCGTGAACGAACCGGGCTCGTAGGCCTGCTCGACCGGGGTCCCGTAGGGGACTCCGGGGAGTCCCGCCTCGAAGATCCCGATCGCCTCCTCGTTGAGGTCGGCGGGCACGATCGCGTCCATACGGTGGAACCCGTTGGCGACGAACCGCGCCATCTCGACCGAGGTCAATAGATGCTTAGTGGTTGTCATACGGCTAATCTAAGGACTCCAGAGCCTCCTGCAATGGGCTGTAATCACCGACCTGTGGTTGGATTTCACCATGCGCACCGTGGCACTCCACCTCGACGGCCCGCCCGAGGTCGTCAACTCCGGCGTGGGCGTCCACGGCCTCACCGTCCCCGAGGAGAAGTTCCTCCTGCCCGACCTGTGGCAGATCCACCTGCACGACTACGAAGCCGAGATCGAACTCGGCGGCACCGCCCACCCCGTCAAACCGGGATACGTGAGCCTCATCCCCGCCGGCGTCGAGAGCGTCTTCCGCTACCGCGGCCGCTCCGCGAACCTCCACATCCACGCCCGCATCCGCGACCGCGGCGCGCCCCACACCGTCCCGGTCATGCAGGACGCCGGCCCCGCCGCCCCCGTGCTCGCGGAGATGTTCCGGCAGGTCATCACCGCCGAGGTTCCGGCCCGGGCGAACGCCGAGGCCTGGGCGCTCCTGTGGCGGTTCACCCGGCTCGACCCCGGCCCCGGCGCCGGGCACCACCGGTCGGTCGAGGCCGCGCTGGCCTACGTCGAGGAGCACCTGCCCGCGCCGATCACCGTGCCCGAGATCGCGGCCGCGGTCGGCTTGTCCCACAACCACTTGACGCGGCTCTTCCACACCGCCACCGGCACCACCGTGGTCGCGCACGTGCGCCGCCGCCGCCTCGAACGCGCCCGGCACCTGCTCCTGGAGTCGACGCTGTCGATCCCGGCGGTCGCGGCGGCGGTGGGCATCGCCGACCTCCAGGCGTTCAACAAGGCCTGCCGCCGCGAGCTCGGCGCCTCGCCGCGCGCCCTGCGCGAGGCGGCCCGGAAACTCTGAACCCGCGAGGGGTTACCGGCGGGTCACACCACTGGTATGTTTCCAAAAGTTACTCACGTCACGCCCGGAGGTGCCCGTGACCGCAACGCCGCGTCTGCCCGACTTCGCTTGGGGGGTGGCCACATCGGCCTTCCAGATCGAAGGCGCCACGGCCGAGGACGGGCGCGGACCGTCCGTCTGGGACACCTACGCGGGCACGCCGGGGAAGATCCGGGACGGCCACACCGCCGACACCGCCTGCGACCACTACCACCGCTACCCCGAGGACATCGCCCTCATGCGCGACCTCGGCATCGACGTCTACCGGTTCTCCATCGGCTGGCCGCGCGTGCGGCCCGATGGCGCGGGCGCGGTCAACGACGCCGGGCTCGACTTCTACGAGCGCCTCGTCGACGGGCTTCTGGACGCCGGGATCACCCCGCTGGCGACCCTCTACCACTGGGACCTGCCGCAGCCGCTCGAAGACGCGGGGGGCTGGCTCGAGCGCGACACCGCCCACCGCTTCGCCGAGTACGCCGCGATCTGCGCCGAGCGCCTCGGCGACCGCGTGCGGCACTGGATCACCCTCAACGAGCCCTTCGAGCACATGGCCCTCGGCTATGCGCTCGGCCAGCACGCGCCCGGCCACATCCTCCTGCTCGACGCCCTTCCCGCCGCGCACCACCAGCTCCTCGGCCACGGCCTCGCCACGAGCGCCCTGCGCGCGGCGGGCGCGCCGTTCGTCATGCTCACCAACAGCTACACGCCAGCGGTCCCGTTCAGCGGCAACGAGAACGACCTCGCCGCCGCCGCGGCCTACGACCTCATCCACCGCCGCCTGTTCACCGACCCGGTGCTGCTCGGCCGCTACCCGGACCTCTCGGCCCTCGGCCTCGGCGCGCTCCCGTTCGTCGAGGACGGCGACCTCGAGGCCATCGCGCAGCCCCTCGACGGCCTCGGCGTCAACTACTACAACCCGACCCGCCTCACCGCGGCCCCGCCGGAGTCGCCGCTGCCTTTCGACATCGTCGAGTTCGACCACGTGAAGACCACCGACTTCGACTGGCCCGTCATCCCCTCCGGCCTCACGCAGACCCTTGTGGAGCTCACCGAGGACTACGGCGACGCGCTGCCGCCCCTGTGGGTCACCGAGAACGGCTGCTCCTACACCGTCCCGCCCGCCGCGGACGGCACCATCCCCGACCAGGACCGCATCGACTACCTTGCGGCGCACGTGGAAGCCCTCGACGCCGCGATCGCGCAAGGCGCGGACGTGCGCGGCTACCTCGTGTGGAGCCTCCTCGACAACTTCGAATGGGCCGAGGGCTACCACCAGCGCTTCGGACTGGTGCATGTGGACTCCGAGACGCAGGACCGCACTCCGAAGGCGTCCTTCGACTGGTACCGGAAACACATCGCGCAGCGAAGCGGAGCGGTGCAGAGGCAGAGCGAGAGCCGCCGACCGTGACCACCGCCCCCGAAGCCCCTCCGCCCGTGGCCCTCGCCGAACCCGAACGGAACGTCGGCAAAGCCTGGATCGGCGGCATCACCACCGCCATGCTCGGTCTGTACATGGCCTTCTTCACCCCGATCCAGGTCCTCCTGCCGCTGCAGCTCGCCGAGATCGACGAGGACGGCAAGGTCGCCGCGTTCGGCCTCGTCACCGGCGTCGGCGCGCTCGTCGCCGTCGTCGCCAACCCGCTCGCCGGGGCGCTCTCCGACCGCACCGCCGGCCGCTTCGGCCGCCGCCACCCGTGGACCGTCGGCGGCATCGCCGTCGGTGCGGCCGGGCTTTACCTGCTCGGCCTCCAGACCACCGTCGTCGGCGTGCTCCTGTGCTGGTGCCTCGCTCAGGCCGCCCTCAACGCCGGGTATGCCAGCCTCAACGCGGGCATCCCCGACCACGTGCCCGTCCGCCAGCGCGCCGTCGTCTCCGGCTGGATCGGCTTCCCGCAGGCACTCGGCCTCGTCGTCGGCGCGGTCATCGTGACCATGCTCGTGACCGACATCCCGACCGGATACCTCGTGATCGGCTTGGCCGCCTTGGTGATGGCGCTTCCGTTCGTGCTGTCCACTCCGGACCCGCCGCTGCCGCGCGCCGCGCGCCCGCCCTTCGACTGGCGCGCCCTCCTCGCCACGTTCTGGGTCTCCCCGCGCGCCCACCCCGACTTCGCCTGGGCGTGGTTCACCCGCTTCCTCGTCATGCTCGGCAACGCCACCGGCACGCTCTACCTGCTGTACTTCCTCGAGGACGCCGTGCACTACGAGGAACGGTTCCCCGGGCACAGCGCCGACGAGGGCGTCCTGATCCTCACGCTGCTCTACACCGGCGGAGTCATCGCCACCGCCGTCGCGGGCGGGGTGCTCTCGGACCGGATCGGCCGCCGCAAGCCGCTCGTGGTCGCCTCCTCGGCGATCATCACCGCCGCCGCGCTGATCCTGACGTTCTGGCACACCTGGCCCGCCGCCATCGCCGCCGCCGCGATCATGGGCGCGGGCTTCGGCGTCTACCTCTCGGTCGACCAAGCGCTCATCACCCAGGTTCTCCCGGCCGCCACCGACCGCGCCAAAGACCTCGGCATCATCAACATCGCCTCCACCGCACCGCAGGTCCTCGGCCCGGCCCTCGCCGCCCCCATCGTCGCCGGCCTCGGCGGCTACTCCGCGCTCTACGCCGTGAGCGCCGCAGTCACCCTCCTCGGCGGCATCCTGGTCTGGCCCATCAAATCCGTGCGCTGACATCGACCGGGCCGTCGGCCCCCGGTGCCAGAATCGGTGCATGGGGCGAGTGCTGCTTGACGAGATGATCGAGACCGACTACGGGCTGTTCGAACTGTGCTGGGGCGACTACGGTTTCGACGGCGATTTCGAACGGAACTTCGCCGGTCAGGCGAACGGCTTGGTCGGAGCCGCTTCCGGTCTGGGCCTGTACGTCAATCTCGCCAGGCGGTCCGGGGGCTCGCCGGTGCGCATCGTCCTGGAGCCCGAGCCCGCTCCGGCCGATGCCGGATCGTGGGAGGACATCGTCGAGGTCTCCATCGCGATTCCACCTGGCGCTGAAGTGGTGTGGCGTGCCTGGGAGGGCGGAGACGGCGGCGACCTCGACCTGCCTTCCGGGACTTACCGGGTGCGCGTCAGCGCCTTCGGACGCGATAGCGGTCGTGAGGGCGAGTTCGCCGACGGCGCAGTGGACCGCTACCTGCTGGAACTGTGGCCGGCCCCGGTCCGACCCGACGAGATCATCAAGAGCACCAGCGCCGATGCCGTCTACTGGCACCGCGAAGTGGGAAGTCGTCGCAGCAGGCTCTTAGTATTCGGGTATGCCCGCCGCGATGCTCTACTGTGCCGACATGCTCCGGCCGCGCCGTCCCGACGAGCACTATGCCGCCGAGTCGGCGCTGGCCGCCGACCTCGGTGCGGTGATCGCGCTCGTCGACCATGACGCGCTGACACGCGGCGAGATCGCCCAGGCGGTCGCCCGGGTTCCTTCTGGACTTGGCATGGCCTTGTACCGCGGCTGGATGGTGACCGGCGGCCAGTACGCCGACCTGTACGGCGCGCTCGCCGAGCGCGGCGTCGAGCTCGTGACGGGGCCGGAGCAGTACCGGGCGGCGCATGAACTGCCCGGCTGGTACGGCGCGTTCGCGGGGCTGACCCCGGCCACACGCTGGGTGTCCTTGCAACCCAACGAGATCCCGAGTATGGAAGCGGTGGTGGCGGGGGAGTTGGCGGGTGGACCGGGAATGGTGAAGGACTTCGTGAAGTCGCGCAAGGGCGAGCCGGAGGCGTTCTACGTGGCGGACCTCGCGGATGTCGTGGCGCTGCGTGCGACCGCTGCCTGTTTCATCGAGCGCCAAGGCCCGGATCTGGCCGGCGGACTCGTGGTGCGGGCGTTCGAGGACTTCGTCGGCTCGGGCGGGCGTGCCGCCGAGGCGCGGGTGTGGTGGGTCCGAGGCGAGCCGGTGGTCGTCGGCCCGCACCCGGACCAGCCGGAAACCGTGGTCGAACCCGACCTGAGCGGGGTTGCGGAAGCCGTTGCGGCACTGGGCTGCCCGTTCGTCACCACCGATCTCGCGCAGCGCGCCGACGGCGTGTGGCGGGTGGTCGAGGTGGGCGACGGGCAGGTGAGCGATTTCCCGCGGGGCGTCGATCCTGAGCCGCTGCTGCGTGCGCTTATCGCGGCGAGCGGCTGAGGTCTTCGGGTCGCAGGCTCAGGGCTCGGCTGATGGCCGGCAGGTCCTGGTATTCGCGCCAGAGGGCGATCTTTCCGTCGCGGACGCGCAGGACGGCGATGAAGGCCGCGGTGCCGGGGAGGCCGGTGGTGGTGACCGTGCCGGTGAGTTCGTATTCGACGACGAGGACTTCGGGTTCGGCGGTCGCGAGCGTGGACAGTTCGCGGAAGGCTTCAAAGCGGAACGGGAGCGGACGGCTCGCGTAGAACTCGAGCCAGGCGGCGCGGCCTTCGAAGCGGCGGGCACCCGGTGGGGAGAACGGGGTTTCGACGACGACGTCGTCGGCCAGGAGTTCGGCGGGGAGCAGGGTCGGACCGTCTTCGCGGAGGACGGCCCGCTGCATCTGGCGGTAGATCTCGAGCGGGGTGGCCGCGGTCGTGCTGGGCATGGTGGCGCCTCCGGTAGTAAGCTGAGCGGGACTCGACTTTGAATATAATGAGTACGACTCACTTTGGCAAGGAGGATCTCGAATGAACCGGGACAGCGTGGGACCCAAGGACGGGCGGCCCGTGCGCGCCGACGCCCAGCGCAACCGCGCGCGCATCCTGGAAGCGGCCGAAGCGGTCTTCGCCGAGCAGGGCGCGTCCGCCGCCACCGATGCCGTCGCCGCCCGCGCCGGGGTCGCGATCGGCACGGTCTTCCGGCACTTCCCGACCAAGCCCGACCTGCTCAAGGCCGTGGTCATGAACCTGCTCGACCGGCTCATCGGCAAGGCCGAGGCGATGGTCCGCGACCAGGACCCGAACGCGCTCTTCGCGTTCGGCGCCCTCCTCATGGAGGCCGCCGCCTCGCAGCGGGCCATCTTCGCGCGCCTCGCCGAGACCGGGGTGCAAGTGCGCGTCGCCGATGCCCTGGAGCGGCTGCGGCCCTCGGTCGACGTCCTGCTCGAGCGGGCTCGCGACGGTGGTGCCGTCCGGGAGGACCTGCGGTCCGACGAGCTCATCCCGCTGCTCGCCGCCCTCTGCCAGGAGGCCGTCGCCGCCGAATGGGACGAGGCACTGCGCCGCCGCGCCCTCGACCTGCTCTTCGACGGCCTGCGGAGAGCGTGAAGGGGCGCCGCCCCCGCAGGCGACGCCCCTGGCCGACCGGACTCAGGCGTCCGGGTTGTACTTCGTGTAGCAGGTGTGCCCGGAACCGGCCTGGGCCGTGGCCTTGGACCACTGGCCGGCGTCGGCGACGCCGCGTTGGGTGTCGTCGCCGATGATCGCGGTGGAGCTGTGGTAGTTGGTCGGGTGGTAGTAGTTCGAGATGCACTTCGACGACCACCAGTGATCGCCCGAGGCGGTGCCCTGGCACCAGGTGCCGCCGCCGATGTCCTGGCAGGTCACGGACTCGGCGTCCATACCGGGCGAGGCCTGCACCGAGGTCGCCGGAGCGACGGCGAGCACGGCCGCGGTCCCGAAGGCGAGCAGGATGTTGCGTTTCGTGCGCCGCATAGCGCACCCTCCTTGCGTCTCAAGTGGATGGCACCGATTCGATTGCGCCGGTCGGTGTCCCGGGATCGGTGCCGGTGGGCCGCAGCGGCACACGACCCAGAAAATATCACTTGCGGTGATGCAATGCTTGCTTTCGGTGAAGCTGTCCGGTGTCTGACAGTCAGGCGGCCGTCCTGCGGTACTGCGACGGCGTGGTGCCGTACTCGCGGGCGAACGCCTGCCGCAGCGCCTCGGCGGAGGCGAACCCGCACCGGCTCGCCACCCGCGCCACCGGCAGGTCCGTCGTCGACAGCAGCTGCGCGGCCGCGGTGACGCGCGCCTGCCTGACGTACCTGCCCGGCGTCTGACGCAGATGCAGGCGGAACAAGCGGGTCAGGTGCCGCGGGCTCACCCGCGCCACCCCCGCCAGCGCCTCAGTGGACAGATCGCCGTCGAGCGCCTCGCCCACATGGTCGGTGACCTTGCGGACCAGGTCGTGGTCGACCGCGGGCGCGGCGGTGAACATGCTCATCTGCGCCTGATTCCCGGGCCGGTGCAGGTACGTGACCATCGCCCGCGAGACCCAGCGTGCCATGTCCGGTCCGTAGTCCGCCTCGATGAACGACAGCGCGAGGTCGAGCGCGCTCGTCACCCCCGCCGCGGTGTAGACGTTCCCGTCGCGGATCCAGATCGGGCGCGGGTCCACTTCGACACCCGCATACTGCTCGGCGAGGCGCTTCGCGAAGTGCCAGTGGGTGGTCGCCCGCTTCCCGTCGAGCAGCCCCGCCGCCGCGAGGACGCTCGCGCCGGTGCACAGGGACGCGACGCGCTCGCTCTCGCGGGCGAGGCGCCGCACATGCCCCACCAGCCGCTCATCGTGAGCCGCGCCCTCATGCCCGAGCCCGCCCGAGACAACGAGCGTCCCTATAGGACCACGAAGGCGTTCCAGTGCCGCCTGCCCGTTGAGGACCAGCCCTGACGAGCAGGTGATCGGCCGCCCGCCTGGGGTGGCGAGCTCGAGGTCGTAGCCGAGCGCCGCATCGATCACACGGACCGAGTCCAGTGTGGTCGTGACGCAGGCGATGTCGAGGAGTTCGGCGTCGTCGTACCCGACGACGACCACGCGATGCGGTTCCATGCCCTCCAGCCTAGGTCTGAAAGACCTGGATGCCAAGATTTCGGACCTGCCTGGTCCGGGACGTTGAACGCTCCGGGGGATCGGGGGATGGTTGACCCGACGGATACCCCCTCTAGGTATGGAGACCAGTCATGACGACCACCACCACCGAAACCCTGCCCCGCTCGGGCAACCCGCTCCGGGCCGCCCTGCGGCGCTGGCCGACCGCCGCCGGCATCGTGATGGCCGTCTTCGTGGCCTGGGGCGTGACCTCCGGGGCCGACATCGCGCCGGTGCTCACCGCGTCCGGGTTCGTCTACATCGGGGCCGCGGCCTTCCAGCGGCGCGGTGCGGCCTGGCCGGTGTTCTTCCTGTCCTTCGCCGTGATCGCAGCCGCCGGGTTCACCGCCTACGAAGCGGACCTCGCCGTCTGGGGCCTCATCGGCATCGCCGTCCTGCTCGCGGCCTACGGCCTCGTGCGCGGCGCGGCCCGCCCCGCGGAAGGCATGCCGCTGCAGGGCCTCGCGATGCTCGGCTTCGGGGCGGTCGCCGTGGCGGTGCTCCTCGTCGGCGGCGACCTCGGGCTCTACCTGGTGGCGGCCGGACTGCTCGGCCACGCGGCCTGGGACGTGTGGCACCACCGCACCGAGCGGGTCGTCTCCCGTTCGCTGGCCGAGTTCTGCGTCGTTCTCGACACCTTGGTGGCCGCGGCGATGATCGTCGCGGCGATCGCGAGCTGACCGCGTTGGAAACCGTGGATCGCTGTTGACATCCGTGCGTCCATTGCGCACCATATATTGAATATGTTCGATGTGACCGCATTCCTCCGGGCGGTCGCATCG
Source organism: Glycomyces niveus (assembly GCF_017592475.1). Lineage (GTDB taxonomy): Bacteria > Actinomycetota > Actinomycetes > Mycobacteriales > Micromonosporaceae > Glycomyces > Glycomyces niveus. The sequence goes on from NZ_JAGFNP010000002.1 coordinate 259,936, forward strand.
GCGCGCGACGACGCGAAGGCGGTCACCATGACGAATCCACCGCAACCCGGCAGCTCCCGACGCACGGCCCTCAAGCGGATCGCGGCCACCGCCGCGGCCGCCGTCACCGCACCCCTCATCGGCGCAGCGGACCCCGCCCGGGCCGCCGACGCCGCGGCCCAGCAGATCGGCGCCGCCGCATGGGAGACCCTCATCGACGGCAACTCCTTCGCGAGCCGGGCCGCCCTCGAGTCCGAGTGGAACTACCTGTACCCCTGGGGTTCCGACCACAACGGCACCGCCCGGATGTACGCGTCTTCGACGGACGCCAACCACTGCTTCCTCTCGCCTGCGGGCGTCCTCAACCTCAAGGCCACCCGCATCACCTGGAACGAGGGCAACAGCAGCAAGGACCCCTACCTGCCCATCCGCTACCACTCGGCGGCGATCCACGCCAAGAACCAGGTCCTCGTCAACGACCGGTATCCGAACTGGGAGATCCGCGGCGAGTTCCAGGCCCCCTCGGCGCCCGGCACCTGGCCGGCGTTCTGGATCACCGGCGCCAACTCCTGGCCGCCCGAGAGCGACATCCTCGAATACAAGGGCGACAACCGGAACTGGTTCAACACCTACGACGGCGGCTGGGACAACACGCTCGTCACCGTCGCCTCGCCCGGCAGCTGGCACGAGTACCGGATCTGGATGACCAAGACCTCCGGCACCGACGTCCAGATCCACTACTACCTCGACGACGTCTGGAAGGCCGCCCACACCGGCTCCAACTTCGTCGGCAAGCCGATGAACATCATCATCAACCTCCAGATGGAGGGCTCCTCGGGTGCCAGCGGGCCCACCCGGGACACCTACTACAAGGCCCGCAACGTCTACGTGGGCCGCACCAACAACGGCTGACCCGCAACGAGAACGGACCCGGCTGCCGCAGCCGGGTCCGTTCTCGTCCGTTTGCGGGGGTTGGTTTTGGGAAGCGATTGCCCTACACTTTGCATTGATACATATCAATTCCCGACTGCTGAGGAACTACCCGGCATGTCTCAGCGGCCGGCTCTCCCTGGAGACGACATGTCAATGAACCTCCAAGTCCGCCCGCACCGCGGGCGGCGGATGGCGGCCGTCCTCGCCGCCGTGCTGGGCGCGGTGATCGCCGCCGCCGGGACCTTCTTCATCACCGGCACGGCGCAAGCGGTGACCACCGGCGTCTGGTACAACATCGAGTCGCGGCATTCGGGGCTGGTGCTGGGCATCCGCGCGGCCTCGACCGCCAGCGGGGCCGAGCTCGTCCAGTGGTCGAGCAACGGCTCGACCGACCAGCAATTCCGCTTCGTCGACGCCGGCGGCGGCTACTACAAGATCCAAGTGCGCCACTCGAACCAGGTCCTCGACGTCGAAGGCGCCTCGACCGCCGACGGCGCCAAGGTCCAGCAGTGGGGCGACGCCGGCAGCGCCAACCAGCAGTGGCGCGTCACCGAATCGGGCGGCTACGCCACCATCGTCAACCGCGCCTCGGGCAAAGCCCTCGACGTCTGGGCATGGTCCACCACCGCCGGCGGCCGCATCTCCCAGTACACCGCCACCGGCGCCACCAACCAGCAATGGAAACTCAACCCCGCCGAAGGCGACGTCGACGCCGATTACGTGGTGGCCCTCGACGGCTCCGGCACCCACACCACGGTGCAGGCGGCGGTGAACGCCGCGCCCTCCGGCTCGACCATCCTCATCAAGAAGGGCACCTACAAGGGCAACGTGACCGTGCCGTCCTCGAAGACCGGCATCACCTTCATCGGCGCCACCGGGAACGCGGCCGACGTCGTCATCCACGACAACCGCTGCGCCAGTTGCGACAACGGGTCCGGCGGCACGTGGGGGACCAGCGGCAGCGCCAGCGTCCTGCTGCAGGGCGCGAACTTCACCGCCGAGGACCTGACCTTCGCCAACACCTACGACGAGGCGGCCAACGGGCAGAGCCAGGCCGTCGCCGTCAAGGTCCAGGGCGACCGGATGGTCTTCGACAACGTGCGCTTCCTCGGCAACCAGGACACCCTGCTCACCGACTCGCCCTCCGCGTCCACAGTGTCGCGCCAGTACTACCGCGACTGCTACGTCGAAGGCGACGTCGACTTCATCTTCGGGCGCGGCACCGCCGTGTTCGACGGGTGCACCGTCCACTCGCTCACGCGCGGCTCCACCACCAACAACGGCTACATCGTCGCGCCGAGCACCGAGATCACCAACCCGTACGGGATGCTGTTCTACCAGTGCACCCTGACCAGCAACGCGCCCGTCAACTCCGTGTACCTCGGCCGGCCCTGGCCCGCCGGCGGCTCGACCACCGCGCGCGGCCAGGTCCTCTACCGCCAGACCGTGATGGGCGCGCACATCCGCACGGCCGAACCGTGGTCCGACATGTCCGGCCTCGCCTGGGAGGACGCCCGCCTGCGCGAGTACCAGAACACCGGACCGGGCGCGACCGTGAACGCCAACCGCCCGCAGATGTCCTCCGGCGACGCCGCCAACCACGAACCCGCCGACTACCTGCGCGGCAGCGACGGCTGGAACCCGATCCGCTAGACCGCACCCGCCGCCGCCGGGCGCCCCGCCCGGCGGCGGGCACCTGCCTGCCCCCGGTTACCGGCAGGTTCGGCACCGCACCGGCGCGACCGGTGGTTGTCTGGAGGCACCGCCGGCGGCCGCGCGAGCGGCCGCCGCCCCGCCGACCAGGGAGGAACCACATGAACGCCGTGCAGCCGATACCCGACGACTACCCGCGTGTCACACCGTATCTTCACGTCAAAGGCGCATCCGACGCCATCGACTTCTACAAGGACGTGTTCGACGCGAGCGAGCGCGGCCGCATGAACAGCCCCAACGGCACCGTCATGCACGCCGAGATCGAGATCGGCTCGTCGCTGATCATGGTCGCCGACGAGTTCCCCGACATGGACGCCTACGCCCCCGGCCACTTCGGCGGCTCACCCGTGTCCATCCACGTCTACGTCCAGGACGCCGACGCCACCTTCGCCGCCGCGCTCGCCGCCGGGGCGACCTCTCTCAACGAGGTCGCCGACCAGTTCTACGGCGACCGCACCGGGACCTTCCAGGACCCGTGGGGCCACAAGTGGCACGTCTCCAGCCGCTTCGAGGACATCTCCCCCGAGGAGCTGGAGCAGCGGATGGCCACCCAGCAGCAGCCGTCCTGAACGGCGGAAAGCGGCCCGTCCGGGATCGGACGGGCCGCTCGGAGTGAGGGCTCAGGCCCCGGCTACAGGGTCACCACCCTGCCGCCCAAGGTCACCACGAGCTTCCCGGTCGAGTCGAACGACCAGCCCAGGGCCCCGGAGTAGTTCGCGCAGCGCGAACCGTTCGAGCCCGACCAGAACTGGTTCGAGCTGTCCGCGTTGCCGGAGATGCTGTCGTTCGTGCCGCCGCTGAAGAAGCACGAGGTGTTGTTGCGGAACACGTGTGAACCGGCGCTGAACTGGAAGTTCCGCTCCTCGCTGTCGATGCTCAGGTTGTTCGAGATCGTCATCGACCCGGGGTTCGAGTTGAACGTGAACCCGTGCTGGCCGTTGTCGAACGCGATGCTCCGCACCACCGTGTGGTTGATCGGGACGTTCTCGCCGCCGAGCTTGTAGCCGTTGCGGTCGCCGTTGCTGAAGACTGTGCCGTTGGAGAGCGTGCCGTTGCGGTACGACAGCGAGTCCTCGATGCGCACCGTCCCGATCGGGTCGTAGTCGGAGTAGGTGTACAGGTCCCAGCCGTCGTCGGCGTTGTTGTGCGCCACCGCGTACCGGAACACGTTGCCCGAGCCCACCGTGAGCTTCGCGGCGAAGCCGTCCGCGTCCTCGCCGTCGGAGTCGGCGTTGTCGTGCGACTCGGCGCTGATGATGAGGTTGTTCGCCGGCCACGACGCCGTCGTGCTCGTGGACGACTGGCGCGAGAGCTGGACGCCGGAGTCGCGGTTGTAGCGGGTGAGCGTGCGCTCCAGGATGTTGTTGCTGCCGCTCACGAAGATGCCGTTGTCGCCGGCCCGCTCCACCGTGAGGCCCTTGATGTGCCAGTAGTTCGCGTACAGCGCCAGACCCCGGTTCGCGGAGGCCTCGGACTGCGCCGAGAAGTTCAGGACCGGCCGCTCGCCTGGGTACGCCGCCAGCGTGGTGCGGGCGCTCGACGAGCCGCTGTCCTGGTCGATCACGATCGTGGACGAGTAGTTGTACATGCCGCCGCGCATGTAGATGGTGCCGCCCGCGTTCACCCGGCTCAGCGCCGAGGCCAGCGTGGTCGGAGCCGCCTCGGTGCCCGCGGCCGAGTCCGAACCGCCCGGGGCCACGTAGATCGCGCCGCTCGTCGGCGGGGTCGTGGGCACGGAGCCCCCGACCTCGAAGTCGAGGTAGTCGATGTTGGCGAGGCCGTCGGCGCTGGTGGCCGTGAGGCGGATCGTGTTGCTGCCGGCGTTCACCGGCACGGTCAGCGTCTTGGTCGACCAGGTGGTCCAGGAACCGGTGCCCGCGAAGGCGCTGGCGGACTGGGCGACCGAGCCGTTGACGGTGATGTCGGCGGAACGGGCGGCGGTGGTGCCGTTGGCGTACCGGATGCCAAGGGTGGCGGTGCCCGCGCTGGCGGCGTTCACCGTGAACTGGGCCGACGCACCCGTCGCGTTGGGGGTGTTGCAGAACCCGCTGCCGGAGAACCCGGCGTTGTTGGAGTCGATGGTGCCGGAGCAGGTCGCGGGCGAGGTCTCGGCCTCGTAGCGGATCGGCGCCGCCGAGGCGGCGTTCATCGCGACCAGGGTGGCCGCGGTGGCGATGATGCCGGCGAAGCCGGCCACGAGCGCGGTGCGCACGCTTCTTCGACGTGACATGTTGCTTCCCTTCGCAACTACGTTGTCGCGCTGGGGGTGAGGACCCCAGCCCCCGCGAATCAAACATCGAAATGTATGAATCAACCGGTTGCCACGAGCGTAAGGAAAAGGCTTTCCTCTGTCAAGGGTGCAAACCAGACATTCCTTCTCGTGTTCGGAGTGGCCCGCCTCGACTCGGGTCGCGGACGCCGATTGACAAAGTTGCGTCTCCCAACTTAATCTTGCATTGAGGATGGTCGATGGACCTCCCCGCCCGACCCCCTCTCGTAGTCAACGCGGACTTAAGGAGCGCCATGCAAGGCGTCAAACGACGAACCCGCCGATGGATCACCCTGGTGGTGATGGCGGTCGCCACCATGGCGGCCGGACTCGGCGTGCTCGCCCCCTCGGTGGCCTACGCGGCCGAAGGCTGCAAGGTCGAATACAAGGTCGCCAGCCAGTGGCCCGGCGGCTTCACCGGCAACGTCGACATCACCAACCTCGGTACGCCGATCAACAAGTGGGACCTGGTCTGGACCTTCCCCAACGGCCAGCGCATCACCCAGATCTGGAGCGCCACCGCCACGAACTCCGGTGACACCTACACCGCGAAGAACGTGGACTACAACGCCAAGATCGCCACCAACGGCTCGGTCTCCTTCGGCTTCAACGGCTCCTGGACCACCACCAACGGCATCCCGGCGCAGTTCAAGCTCAACGGCGTCGTCTGCGACGGCTCCGTCGGCCAGCCCACCACCTCGCCCACCACGGAGCCCACCACGACGCCGCCGCCCGGCGGGGCCACCGCGATGGAGACCGTCGCGGCCATGGAGCCGGGGTGGAACCTCGGCAACACCCTCGACGCGGTGGGCGCCGACGAGACCGCCTGGGGCAACCCGCGCGTCACCCAGGCGCTGATCGACAACATCGCCGCCCAGGGATACAACAGCATCCGCATCCCCGTCACCTGGGACAACCACCAGTCCAAGACCGCCCCGTACGCGGTCGAGGACGCCTACCTCGACCGCGTCGAGGAGGTCGTGGGCTATGCGCTCAACGCCGACCTGCACGTGCTCATCAACATTCACCACGACTCGTGGATCTGGATGGCGGACATGAACACCAACCGCACGGTCGTCGAGGCCCGCTACGAGGCCATCTGGACCGAGGTGGCGACCCGCTTCCGCGACGCTCCGCCGGAGGTCCTGTTCGAGAGCGTGAACGAGCCGCAGTTCAACAATGTGGACGATCCGACCGCCGAAGGGCTCCTGAACGACCTCAACGTCTCCTTCCACGAGATCGTGCGCGGCACCGGCGGCGGCAACGCCACCCGCGTGCTCGTGCTGCCGACCCTGCACACCAACGCCGGGCAGGCCCACCTCGACGCACTCAGCGCCACGATCGCCTCGCTGGACGACGAGAACATCGCCGCGACCATCCACTACTACGGCTTCTGGCCGTTCAGCGTGAACGTCGCGGGCTACACGAAGTTCAACGCCGAGGTCCAGGCCGACCTCGAGGGGTACTTCGACCGGGCCCACGCCGAGTTCGTCGCCAACGGCATCCCGGTGATCGTGGGCGAGTGGGGCCTGCTGGGCTTCGACGCCCACACGGGCACCGTCGAGCAGGGCGAGAAGCTGAAGTTCTTCGAGTACCTGCAGTACTACGCGGCGCAGAAGGACCTCACCCTGCAGCTGTGGGACAACGGCCAGCACTTCAACCGGACCACCTTCCAGTGGCGGGACCCGGAGCTGTACTCGATGATGAAGGCCGGGTGGACCTCCCGCTCGGGCACGGCCTCCTCGGACCAGGTGTTCGTGGCCAAGTCCGGCACGGTCTCGGACGTCTCGCTGACGCTCAACCCGAACGGCACCACGTTCCAGGCGCTGCGCCTGGGCTCGACGAACCTCGTGCAGGGCACCGACTACACGATCTCGGGCAACACCCTGACGATCAAGGCGAGCCGGCTGACGGCCCTCCTGGGCGACCGGGTGTACGGCGTGAAGGCGAACCTGCACGCGGTGTTCTCGCAAGGGGCGCCGTGGCGGATCAGCGTCATCTCCTACGACCAGCCGACCATGTCGGCGGCCACGGGCGCCACGGGCTCGTTCGCGATCCCGACCCAGTTCAACGGCGACCAGCTGGCGACCATGGAGGCGAAGTACGCCGACGGCACGGCCGCCGGGCCGCACAACTGGACCTCCTACAAGGAGTTCGCGCGCGCGTTCAGCCCCGACTACACGGCCGGGACGATCAGCCTCCCGCAGGCGTTCTGGACCGACGTGAACGACGGCCAGAAGGTCACTTTGACGTTCCACTTCTGGAGCGGCAAGACCGTCACCTACTACGTGACCGAATCCGGCGGCAACGTCACCGGCTCGCTCACCTGACCTGACGAGTGAGGAACGGTCCCCGGCGCATGCGCCGGGGACCGTTCCTTCAGCTGCTCAAGAAATTCGTGGGAGCGGTGCAACCCGTCGTTCTCGCGTCGACGTATTCATATTCGACGATCCCCAACGTCCACAGCGGCCTCGGGCCGCCACCCTCGAAATTGGAGACTGCATGTCCATCCGCTCATCCAAGCTCGCCCTCCGCGCCGCCACGGCGCTCGCCGCCGCCCTCGTCGCGGGCTTCACGCTCGCCCCCGGCGCCGCCCAGGCCGCCTCCAGCGGCACGGCGTTCTGGAAGGACCCCGCCCAGATCTACAACGGCGGCCGCGCCGAGAGCTCGAGCTCGGGGGAGAACCTGGCGCTCCTGGACTTCCGCGCCGACGGCTGGGGCACCCGCGCCCAGCTGCAGGTCAAGACCCTCGACCCGGCCGGGTACTGGTACTGGAAGAACACGGGCCCGGTCTGCTTCGACGACACCAGCACGAGCAACTCCGCCGGCGGCATGACCGTCTGCGACAGCAACGTCGCCGAGGGCGCCACCTACCGCATCCACATCTGGGCCTCCCAGAGCGGGACCTACAAGTGGCACAACTACAGCGGCGAGATCACGGCCTAAGCGGCCGACTGCACTGAACCACGGAGCGGTTCGGGGCAGCCCTGGCGTTGGGGGCCAGGGCTGCGCGCAGGCGAAGCCTCAGCGGGTGGACTCGCGGACCCTGAGCTCGAACGGGGCCGTGTGGTCCTGCGGCTCGCGCTGCGGGTCCTCCAAGCGCGAGACGATGAGCTCGACGGCCTTCTCGGCCATCCAGCGGTGCCCCGGGGCCACAGTGGACAGCGACGGCGTGAGGAACTCCGCGACCGAGATGTCGTCGAAGCCCACCACCCGCACGTCCTCCGGGCAGCGCAGGCCCAGATCCGCCAGACCCCGCATCACCCCGATCGCCACCGTGTCCGTGATGGCCACGACCCCGTCGAAGTCGACGCCCGCCTCGTGCAGGTCGTGCACCGCGCGGCGGCCCGTCTCCTGGCCCATGCCCGACAGGCACACCAGCGCCGGGTCCACCGGGATCCCCGCCGCCTTCAGCGCCTCCGTGTACCCCCGGTACCGGCGCGAACCCACATGCACGCCTTCGAGACTCCACCCGGTCACGTTCGCGATCCTGGTGCATCCACGCTCGATCAAGTGCTCGGTGGCCGCCCGCGAACCGGCCTCGTTGTCCATGCCCACATGGTCGATGGCCTGCCCGTAGTCCCGCTCGCCCAGCATCACGATCGGGAAGTCGCCCCAAGTGTGCGCCTGCTCCTTGGGATCGAGGATCACGGCGCTGATGATGAGGCCGTCGAACTGCAGCCGGTGCGACTGCGAGATCGCCTCGGCCTCGCCCTCGGCCGCCGCCCCGGTCTGCTCGATCGCCACATGGAACCCCTTGGCGGCCGCCGCGGCGATCACATGCTCGCCCAGCACCCCGAAATACGGCTGGTCGACGCCGGGCACCGCGAGGCCGATGACCCCGGTGCGCCCGGCCTTCAACGTGCGGGCGTTGACATTGAGGCGGTAACCGGATTGCTGGACGGCGTCGAGCACGCGCCGGCGCACGGGGTCGCTCACCCCGGGCCGGTTGTTGACCACATTGGATACCGTCATCTTCGACACCCCGGCCAGCCGCGCCACGTCGCTCATCGTCACCATGTCAGTTACCGCCTCTCATCTGCCGCTCCATCCTCCCATCATCCGATGGGAGGAACATCTCCCGCTACGCGAGCGCGCCGGAGACCGTGACGAACGAGTGCGCGGGCAGGTGCACGCGCAGCTTCGAGCCCTCGAGCTTGACACCCTCATGCGCGCGCGGCGCCACGGCCTCGAGGGCCTCCGGGGTGTTGTGCGCCTGCAGCGAGTCGGCGGTCAGGATCAGCGCCTCGAACTCGCCGAGGCCCCCGCCGCGCAGATCGACCTCCACGTCCTGGCCCGCCTCGGCGTCCAGGTTCGACAGCGAGACCAGCAGGCGGCCGTCCTTGCGGGAGGCCGAGACCGAGACCGTCGGCAGCTCCTTGCCGTCCACCTCGCGCGTCGGGAGGCCCGCCGGGGCGTCCACGCGCAGCGACGCCGCGTCCTGGTGGCCCTTGTTCATCTGGAACACGTGGTAGGTCGGCGTCAGCACCAGCGCACCCGAGTCCGGGTCGGTGAGGATCATCGCCTGCAGCACGTTCACCGTCTGCGCGATGTTCGCCATGACGAGCCGGTCGGCGTGCTTGTGGAAGATGTCGAAGTGCAGGCTCGCCACCAGCGCGTCGCGCATCGTGTTCTGCTGGTACAGGAACCCGGGGTTCGTGCCCGGCTCCACATCCCACCAGGTGCCCCACTCGTCCATCACGATCCCGATCTCCTTGGTCGGGTCGTACAGGTCCATCACGTTCGAGTGGCCCGTCAGCAGCTCGTCGGTGTGGAGGGCCTTGAGCATCGTCGTGTAGTACTCGTCGGTCGAGAACTCCTTCGCGTCGCCCTTCTTGTCCCAGGTGCCGCCGATCGTGTAGTAATGCAGCGAGACCGCCTGGTAGAGCTTGCGCTCGACGCGCTGGCAGCCGAGGTGGCCCAGCTGCTCCATGAGCTTCTGGGTCCACTGGTAGTCGGCGTCGGCGGCGCCGGCGGCGATGCGGTAGAGCTTGTTGTCCCCGTAGTCGCGGCAGTAGGTGGCGAACTTGCGGGCCTCCAGGGCGTACTGTTCGGCGTTCATGTTGCCGCCGCAGCCCCAGGGCTCGTTGCCCAGGCCCCAGAACTTGACCTTCCACGGCGCTTCGCGGCCGTTGGCCTTGCGCAGGCGCACCATCGGGGAGTCGCCCTCGCGGGTGAGGTACTCGATCCACTCGCTCATCTCGCGGACGGTGCCGGAGCCGACGTTGCCGGCGATGTACGGCTCGGTCTCCAGCAGCTCGCACAGGTCCATGAACTCGTGGGTGCCGAAGCTGTTGTCCTCCTCGACCCCGCCCCAGTGGGTGTTGATCATGACGGCGCGGTCCTCCTTGGGACCGATGCCGTCCATCCAGTGGTACTCGTCGGCGAAGCAGCCGCCGGGCCAGCGCAGGTTGGGGATGTCGAGGGCGCGCAGGGCTTCGACGACGTCGAGGCGGATGCCGCGCACGTTGGGGATGTCGGAGTCCTCGCCGACGTAGAACCCGCCGTAGATGCAGCGGCCGAGGTGCTCGGCGAAGTGGCCGTACACGTGCTTGCTGATCTGGGGGCCTTCGATGTCGACGTTGATGACGGCGGAGACGGCGTCGTTGCTCATAGGGGCCTTCCTGGCGGTCGAGCGGATGACAAGTGATCTTTATCGGTAAAGCGCGGTTCACTCTACCCGGTCGCATACCCGCCGTGTCAAGCCCGCCGCACCGGCGGACCCAGACGTCCCGCGCAATGAGCACCGGCCGATACCCGTGGACACGCCGCGGCCGTTCGTGATTCCATGCGGCATGGCCGAAAGCAACCGCAGACTCATCGAACTCAACCACCCCATCACCGCGGGCATGACCACCTACCCGGGCATGCCCGGCCCCGCCATCACCCCGTACCTGACCTGGGAGGACTCCCACTTCCACTACGAGGACGGCACCGAGTTCTCCATCGGCCGCATCGACATGATCGCCAACACCGGCACCTACCTCGACACGCCCAGCCACCGCTACCGCGACGGCTACGACCTCGCCGGACTCGACCTCGCCAAGGTCGCCGACGTGCCCGTCACCCTCATCGACCTCACCGGCGCCGACCGCGCCATCGGCCCCGACGCGCTCGCCGGCACCGCCATCGGCGGCACCGCCGTCCTCCTGCGCACCGACTGGTCCCGCCACTGGGGCACCGAGACCTACGGCGACACCGCCGCCGCCCCCTACGTCACCGCCGACGGCGCGCAGCACCTCGTCGAAGCGGGCGCCGTCCTCGTCGGCATCGACAGCGTCAACATCGACAACGCCGCCAGCGGCGGCCCCCGCCCCGCCCACTCGACGCTCCTCGCCGCGGGCGTGCCCATCCTCGAACACCTCACCGGCCTCGACCAGCTGCCCGCCGCCGGCGCCCGCCTCCACGCCGTCCCGCCCCGCATCGAGGGCTTCGGCACCTTCCCCACCCGCGCCTACGCCGTCATCGAGGCCTAGCCCCCTGAGAGGACCCCGCCCCTCATGAACGCCCTCATGGAAATCCTGTACTTCCCCCTGTTCACGATCGCCGACGTCCCCACCACCCTCGCCGAAGGGCTCGCCTTCGTCACCGGCGCGCTCTGCGTCTGGCTCGTCGCCCGCCAGCACATCGCCAACTGGGGCATCGGCATCGCCAACTGCCTTCTGTTCATCCTGATCTTCACCGACAGCGGCCTCTACGCCGACGCCGCGCTCCAGATCGTCTTCATCGCGCTCGGCGTCTACGGCTGGTGGAACTGGGTCAAAGGCGGCGGCCCCGCCGCCGACACCCTCCCGGTGAGCCGCACCGGCCGCCTCGAATGGTTCGCCCTCACCGGCGCGGGCCTCATCGGACTCGCCGGGATCGCGGTCCTGCTGACCACCGCCACCGACTCCACCGTGCCCTCCTGGGACGCCCTCACCACCGTGCTCTCCCTCATGGCCACCTACGGCCAGTGCCGCAAGCGCGTCGAATCCTGGTACCTGTGGATCGCGGCCGACATCGTCTACGTCCCGCTCTACGCCTACAAGGGCCTCTACCTCACCTCGATCCTCTACATCGGGTTCATGGCCCTGTGCGTCATGGGACTCCTCAACTGGCGCAAGGACCTCGCCGCACAAGCGCAGCCCGCGGAGGCGGCCGCGTGAAATCCGAGCACGGCCTGGTCCTCGGCAAGTTCTACCCGCCGCACGCCGGCCACCACCACCTCATCCGCACCGCCGCGGCCGGATGCGAACGCCTCACCGTCCTCGTCTCCCACGCCACCGTCGAATCCATCCCGATGGCCACCCGCGTGGACTGGATCCAGGAGGCCCACCCGGACGCCCGCGTCATCGGCACGATCGACGACGTCCACATGGACCTCCACGACGAGAAGATCTGGCAGGCCCACGTCGACATCTTCAAAGCCGCCGTGCCCGAACGGATCGACGCGCTCTTCACCTCCGAGTCCTACGGCCCCGAACTCGCCCGCCGCCTCGGCGCCGTCCACGTCGAGGTCGACCAGGACCGCGGCGCGTTCCCGGTCTCCGGCACCGCCGTGCGCGCCGACCCGGCCGCCAACTGGGACTTCCTCGAAGGCCCCGTGCGCGCCGGCCTCACCCGCCGCATCGTGGCCCTCGGCGCCGAGTCCACCGGCACCACCACCCTCGCCGAAGCGCTGGCCGCGCACTACCGCGAGCGCGGCGGCGTCTGGGCCGCCACGCGCTGCGTCGCGGAGTACGGCCGGACCTATAGCGAGGAGCGGCTCCGCGCCCTCCAAAGAGAGGACCCGGACGCGACCTGGGGCGACGTGCGGTTCACGACCGAGGAGTTCCCGCTCATCGCCAAGCGGCAGAACGAACTCGAAGAGGCCGAGGCCCGCCGTACCGGCCCGGTCCTGGTCTGCGACACCGATGCCTTCGCGACCGCGATCTGGCACGAGCGGTACCTCGGTGATCGCAGCCCCGAGGTCGAGGCGATCGGGTCCGCGCTCGAACACGACCTCTACCTGCTCACCGACCATGAGGGCGTCCCGTTCGAAGACGACGGCCTCCGCGCCGACGAGCACCTGCGCCCCTGGATGACCGCCCGCTTCGAAGCCGAACTGGAGCGCACCGGCCGCCGCTACGTGAAACTCCAAGGCCCGCATGAGCAACGGCTTGAGCAGGCCGTCGCAGCGGTCGACACGCTCATCGCCGCGGGCTGGCACTTCGCGAGCCCGCTGCCCGAATACCGCTGAGCGGCATACGGAAGCGGGGCGGGGGGGCCGGCCACGGGCGGAGGCGGGGGGGCGGGCCGGGCGCGGGGTGGGGGGGG
>NZ_JAGFNP010000002.1:273134-600621 GCF_017592475.1 Glycomyces niveus
CCCCGGCCCCCCCCCCGCCCACGCGGGCCCCGTCTGCGGGCCCCCCCCCCCCCCCCCCCCCCCGCCCCGCTTCCGTATGCGCGATCAGACCTCGATGTGGGAGCCGACGATGATCGTGCGGTCCCGCGGGAGCTGGAAGTGCTCGGCCGCGTCCGAGGTGATGTGCGAGGTGGCGATGAAGAGGTGCTTGCGCCAGGTCGCCATCGTCGGCTCGGTGCCGGCCCGCAGCTGGATCGTGGACAGGAAGTAGACCGCCTTGTCCAGGCGGAGCTTCCGGCCCTCGGACTGCTCGGGGCGGACCAGCCGCAGCGCGCGCGGCACGTCCGGGGTCTCGGCGTAGCCGAAGCGGACGGTCACGTGGATGACCGAGTCCTGGCAGTGCCCCAGGTCGTCGACCTCCACGCGTTCGGACTCGGGCACCCGCGGCACCGGCTCGGTCTGGACCGAGAGCACCACGGTCTGCGCGTACCGGGCGTGGTTGAGCTCCAGCGCGGCGCGCAGCGCCAGGGGTGCGGAGTCCTTGCCCCGGCCCAGGAACACGCCCGTGCCGGGCACCTGGGCGGCCTTGGGCTCGCCGCGGCGCATCTTGTCGACGAACTCGCGCAGCGGCCCCTCGCGGCGCTCGCGCTCGGCCGAGACGACCTCGCGGCCGCGCTGCCACGTGACCATCACCGTGAACGCCGTGACGCCGATGAGCAGGGGCAGCCACGCGCCGTGGATGATCTTGGTGCTGCTGGCCGCCAGGAACGTCACGTTGATCGCCAGCAGCAGCCCGCCGCCGCCGATGAGCGCCCACCACGGTGTCTTCCAGCGGCCGCGCGCGATGTAGAGGAACAGGATCGTGACGATGACGATCGTGCCGATCACGGCCATGCCGTAGGCGAACGCCAGCGACTCCGAGGAGCGGAAGGCGAACACGAGGGTGAGCACCGAGACCATGAGCAGCCAGTTGATCCACGGCACGTAGATCTGGCCGTAGTGGTGCTCCGAGGTGTGCGCGATCCGCAGCCGCGGCAGGTAGCCCAGCTCCGAGGCCTGCGAGGCCACCGAGAACGCGCCGCTGATGACCGCCTGCGAGGCGATCACGGTCGCCGTCGCGGCCAGCACCAGCAGCGGGATGCGCGCCCATTCGGGGGCGAGGAGGAAGAACGAGCCGGAGATGTTCCCGGTGTCCTCCAGGATGAGCGCGCCCTGGCCCATGTAGTTGAGCAGCAGGGCGGGGAAGACCATGAACAGCCACGCGCGCGAGATCGGCTTGCGCCCGAAGTGGCCCATGTCGGCGTACAGGGCCTCGGCGCCGGTGAAGGTGAGGATGACGGCCGCTAGTGCGAAGAACGCGACGTCGAAGTGGCCGAACAGGAAGTCGACCGCGTACGTGGGGGAGAGGGCCTTGAGGATCTCGGGGTTGCGGGAGATCCCGCCCAGGCCCAGCACCGCGAGGGCGGTGAACCAGGCGATCATGATCGGGCCGAACCAGCGTCCGATCACCGCGGTGCCCTTGCGCTGGAACGCGAACAGCAGCACGATGATGACCACCGTGGCCGGGATGATGAACGACTCCAGGTCGGGGTTGATGGTCTTGATGCCCTCGACGGCGGAGAGCACCGAGATCGCGGGGGTGATCATGCTGTCGCCGAGGAACAGCGCCGCGCCGAATATGCCGAGCGCGGCGAGCGCGAGGCCGGCCTTGCGGCCTTGGCTCTTGCTGTGGCGGCGGATCAGGGTGATGAGGGCCATGATGCCGCCCTCGCCGTCGTTGTCGGCGCGCATCGCGAAGCCGACGTAGAAGATCGTCACGATGATCATGAGCGACCAGAAGATCAGCGAGATGACGCCGTAGACGTTGGCGATGTTCGTGGGCACCGGGTGGGGGTCGGCGGGGTTGAAGATCGTCTGCAGGGCGTAGATCGGGCTGGTGCCGATGTCGCCGTAGACGATGCCGAGGGCGCCGACGAGGAGGGCGAGCTTGGTCGTGCTCCGGGCGGGGGCGGTGGGGCCGGCGGGGGGAGGCTCGAGGGCCGCCTCGGTGGTGCCGACGCTGGGTTGAGCGGTCAAGGGTGTGCTCCTTTCCGCTGCCGGATGCTAGTCGGGCGCCTGCCGGAAAACCCTCAATGCGATCGATATTCGCGAATACTTACGTTTCCTTGACGGCGATGGTTCGAATGCATACGCCCCCTTGACGCCCGATCCGCCGCGGCCCGACCCGCGCCGCGGTGTGAGCAGTGCCTCCCGCGGATCGGAATTATCCTGGCCCCCGGCTCGTTAAGGTAGATGCAAACGCATGAAGATCGCACCGCCGCGGCGGGGAGAGCAGGGATTACGATGCAGTTCGGAGTCTTCTCAGTCAGTGACATCACGCGCGACCCGGTGTCGGGGGAGACCCCGTCCGAGGCCGAGCGGATCGACGGCATCCTCAAGATCGCCGTCAAGGCCGAAGAGGTGGGCCTCGACGTGTTCGCCATCGGCGAGCACCACAACCCGCCGTTCTTCTCCTCCTCCCCGACGACGCTGCTGTCGCACATCGCCGCCCTCACCGAGCGGCTGATCGTGACGACGGCGACGACCCTGATCACCACGAACGACCCGGTGCGCATCGCCGAGGAGTACGCGATGCTCCAGCACCTGTCGAAGGGCCGCATGGACCTCATGCTCGGGCGCGGCAACACCGCCCCGGTCTACCCGTGGTTCGGCCAGGACATCCGCCAGGGCCTGCCGCTCGCCCTCGAGCACTACAACCTGCTGCACCGGCTGTGGCGCGAGGACGTGGTGGACTGGGAGGGCGAGTTCCGCACCCCGCTGCAGGGCTTCACCTCCACGCCGCGCCCCCTCGACGACGTGCCGCCGTTCGTGTGGCACGGCTCGATCCGCACGCCCGAGATCGCCGAGCAGGCCGCGTTCTACGGCAACGGCTACTTCGCCAACCACATCTTCTGGCCCACGTCGCACTCCAAGCGCCTCGTGGACTTCTACCGCCAGCGCTTCGAGCACTACGGCCACGGCACGCGCAAGCAGGCGATCGTGGGGCTCGGCGGGCACGCGTACATCGCGAAGCGCTCGCAGGACGCGGTGAGCGAGTTCCGCCCGTACTTCAACGAGGCCCCGGTGTACGGCCACGGCCCGTCCCTGGAGGAGTTCACGCGCGGCACGCCGCTCTCGGTGGGCAGCCCGCAGGAGGTCATCGACAAGACCCTGACCTTCCACGACGCCTTCGGCGACTACCAGCGCCAGATGTTCCTCATCGACCACGCGGGGATGCCGCTGAAGATGGTGCTCAACCAGCTCGACCTGCTCGGCGAGGAGGTCGTCCCGGTGCTGCGCAAGGAGCTCGCCGCCCGGCGCGACCCGGAGTCGGCCGACGCCCCGACGCACGCGGCCCGCGTGAAGGCGAAGTACGGCGACGCCCCGGCGCGCCAGCCCCGCCCGAACGCCAACCGCGGCGACAACGTCACCGGCGCCTCGCCCTACCAGGACAGCGACGCCGCCGCCGAGTACCCGGAGATCTAGCCGTGACCCGCAGCCGCAGCCGCCGCGCGAACGAGGCCTGGGAGTCGCTGCTGACCGCCCACGCCTCGCTCATGAAGCGGTTCGCCGCAGAGCCGATCTGGGGCGAGCTGTCCATGCGCGAGTACGACGTCCTCTACACGCTCTCGAAGCACGACGGGCCGCTGCGCCTGTTCGAGCTGGGACGCGGCGTGCTGCTCAGCCAGCCCGCCCTGTCCCGGCTCGTGGAGCGGCTCGCCGAGCGCGGCCTGATCGAGCGCACCCCCGACCCCGAGGACGGGCGGGGTGTCAGGCTCGCCCTCACCGAGGCCGGGCGCGAGCGGCAGCGGCGCGTCGGCGGCCGGCACGCCGTCGACGTCGCCCGCGCCGTCACGGCCGCCCTCACCGATGAGGAGATGGCCCAGCTCGAGGCCATCGGCCGCAAACTCGCCGCCCAGGGCGCGGCGACCCCCGCACAACGCAACCGGCAGGAGGCCGTGCTGTGACCACCCAGAACCAGTTCAGAGTCGTAGTCGTCAGCGGCGGCACCAGCGACCCGTCCTCGACCAGGATGCTCGCCGACCGCATCGCCGACCGCGTGCGCATCCTCGCCGAGGAGCGCTCCGAGTCCGTCGCCACGGACGTGATCGACCTGCGCGAGCTCGCGAGCGAAATCGCGACCGCGCTCGTCTCGCAGCTCATGGGCCCCAAGCTGACCCGCGCCGTGGAGCTCCTCGGGGCCGCCGACGCGGTCGTGGCGAGCGCCCCGGTGTACAAGGCCGCGCCGAGCGGTCTGTTCAGCTCCTTCTTCCACCTGCTCGACAACGACCTGCTCATCGCCAAACCGGTGGTGCTCGCGGCGACGGCCGGCACGGCCCGCCACGCCCTGGTGGTGGACGAGCAGATGCGCTCGCTGTTCGCCTACTTGCGCACGCTGACCGTGCCGACCTCGGTCTTCGCCGCCACAGAGGACTGGAACTCGAAGGAGCTGGGGGAGCGGATCACTCGCGCCGCGATCGAACTGCTCCTGCTCATGGAGTCCGGCTTCGCCGAGCAGGTCCGCGGCGAGTCGTGGAAGCACTACCAGCACGAGTACGGCAGCGCGGGCGGCACGGAGCTCGAGATCGACCTGAGCTCCGACCTGATGCGCCTGGCGACGGGCGGCTCGCGGGCGAAGCGCAAGCCCTAGCGGAGGTCCCCGCCGGTGGCTCCGAACCGGTACTTTAGTAGGAACGCACACGGAGTGGAGGCGCGATGGGCGACGGCGGCGATGGCGGCGAAGCGGTGGACTTCGCCGCCGCCGAACTTCCGGTGGACTGGGCGAGCGAGGTCGTCGAGGCGGCCGCGGCCGCTCCTGACGATGACTTCGAGGACCTGCTCGTCACCGGCGGATCCGGTGGCGGCGAAGGGGTCCGGACCCAGCAGGAGCAAGAGGACGACTACCTCGCCATGACCTGGGTCGAGCCCGACACCACTTCGGAATCGCGATAAGGCGATGAAGGTGCGGCGGCCGCAGGGCCGCCGCACCTTCTCTTTGCCGCGCTTCGCTACCGGGCCCGGTACGCGGCCACGGCCGCCGCCGTGTCCTCGTTGACCAGTTCCATGTTGATCTGCGCCCCGGCCATCGCGCCCGCCGCGGCGGACGCGCCGACCTGTCCCATGAGGTCGGTGACGTTGCCCGCGACCCACACGCCGGGGACGTCGGTGCGGCCGACCGGGTCGGCCGGGACGTGCTCGCCCGCGCCCGAGGGGTGCTCGACCGTCTTGAGGCCCAGGTCCTTCAGGAACCCGGCCCGGGCCTCCAGGCGCGACGAGGTGGCGAGGACGCTGCGCTCCACGAACTCGCCGCCGGCGAGCCGCACCCCGGTGATGCGCCCGTCCTCGGCCTCGATCCGCTCGATCGCGCCGTCCACGATCCGGGTGCCGCGCGCGATGAGCTTCTCGCGCTCCTCGGCGGGGAGCGCCAGCCGCTCGTTCGTGAAGACCACCAGGTCGGCGGTCCACTGCCGGAACAGGAGTGCGCCGTGCATCGACATCGGCCCGGTCGCGATGACGCCGATGGCCCGGTCGCGGACCTCCCAGCCGTGGCAGTACGGGCAGTGGATCAGGCCGCGGCCCCAGTGCTCGGCCAGGCCCGGGATCTCCGGCAGCCGGTCGACCAGGCCGGTGGTGACGAGCAGCTTGCGGGCCTTGACCTCCCGGCCGTCCGCGAGCGCGACCGCGAACCCGCCATCGGCGGCCTTCGCGCCCGAGACCGCGCCGTCGACCACGTGGCCGCCGTACTGGCGCACCTCGCCGCGGCCGATCGCCAGCAGTTCGGCCGGCGGCATGCCCTCGCGTCCGAGCAGGCCGTGGACGCCCTCGGCCGGGGCGTTCCGCGGCTCGCCCGCGTCGATCACGGCCACCGCGCGCCGCGCGCGGGCGAGCATGAGCGCCCCGTTCAGGCCCGCGGCGCCGCCGCCGACCACCACCACGTCGTACTGCTCCCTCAGTTCATCGGTCATTGCGACCACCTCCGAGGACGACCGTAAACGCGCCTCGGCAGAACTGGCAAATTATCTTGCCGTTATGGCAAAATCGGGGCCATGGACGAAGCGATGGACCAGGCCCTCGACGCGGTCGGCCCGCGCCTGCGGGCGCTGCGCAAGGAGCGCGAGGCGACCCTCGCCGACCTCTCGGAGCAGACCGGGATCTCCGTGAGCACGCTCTCGCGGCTCGAGTCGGGCGCCCGGCGGCCGACGCTGGAACTCCTGCTGCCCTTGGCGAAGGCCCACGGGGTCACCCTCGACGACCTCGTGGACGCCCCGCCCACCGGCGACCCGCGCATCCACATGCGCCCGGTCACGCGCCACGGCATGATCCACCTGCCGCTCACCCGCCGGCCCGGCGGCATCCAGGCCTACAAGCTCATCATCCCCGGCGGCACCCGAGGCGAGCCGGACCTGAAGGTCCACGAGGGCTACGAGTGGATGTACGTCCTCAACGGCAACCTGCGGGTCGTGCTCGGCGAGCACGACTTCGTGATGAAGCCGGGCGAGGCCGCCGAGTTCGACACCCGCACCCCGCACTGGTTCGGCAGCGCCGACGAGCGGTCCGTGGAGTTCCTGAGCCTCTTCGGCAGCCAGGGCGAGCGGGCGCACCTGCGCGCCAAGCCGAAGGCCAAGGGCGCCTAAGCGAACGCGTTGACGCCGGTGAGCGCGGCCGAGTACTCCCAGAGCCGCCGCGCCTGCTCGGGGTCGACCGCGTGCGGCCGCACACCGGGGCCCTCGGCGGTCACCTCGGCGACCTCGCAGTCCTCGAGATAGACCCCGCCGAGGCCGTTCAGCTGCGGCGAGGTGGCCGCCCAGGTCTGGGTGGCCGCGCCCTGCTCGGTGTTCTTGAAGTACTCCGGCGGGTTCCCGTCCGAGTCCATCCAGCCCATCTCCCGCTGCTCCTCCACGGGGATGTGCCGCTGCAAGGGCGTGAGGATGGCCCCGGGGTGCAGCGCGAAGGCCTTGACGCCGAGCCGGTCGAGCTCGACGGCGAACAGCACGTTCGCGGTCTTCGACTGGCCGTACGCCTGCCAGCGGTCGTAGCCCTCCGTGAAATGCGGGTCGTCCCAGCGGACGGGCGATATGCCGTGCCCTCCCGAGGAGACCGCCACGACTCGCGCACCCTCGAGCAGGGGCATGAGGCGGTTGACGAGCGCGAAGTGCCCGAGGTGGTTGACCGCGAACTGGAGCTCCCAGCCCTGGTCGGTGCGCGTCTCGGGGCAGGCCATGATGCCCGCGCCGTTGACGAGGTAGTCGATGCGCCGCCTTTCGGCGAGGCGGCGTTCGGCGAAGGCCTTGACGCTCGCGAGATCGGCGAGGTCGACGAAGTCGACCTCCGTGCCCGGGATGCCGTCGAGGTTGGCCGCGGCCAGGTCCGGTCGCCGCGCGGGGACGACCACGGCGGCCCCGGCGTTCGCCAAGGCGCGCGTGGTCTCGAGGCCGATGCCGGAGTAGCCACCGGTCACGACGGCCGTCTTCCCGGTGAGGTCGAGTCCGTCGAGGACGTCGGCGGCGGTTGAGCGGGCGTGGAAGCCCGATCCGATCGGTTGCTGCTTGTCGCTCATGCCCTGAAGCTACGACTTGGAGTGCACTCCAAGGCAAGTGCGCAGGTCAGTCTTCCAAGAAGTCGAGGACGTGCGAGAGGCCGCGCTCGCCGAGGCGCACTTCGCCCGGGAGGATGTACGCGCGCAGGCCGGTGGCCGCCGCGCCGCCGTCCTTGGCGGGGTTGTCGCCCACCATGAGGGTCCGGCGCGGGTCGACGCCGAGCCTCTCGCACGCGGCGCGGAACAGCACGGGGTCGGGCTTCTCGGTGCCGTACTGGTAGGAGATGACGCGCACGTCGATGAGGTCGACGAGTCCGAAGTGCTCCATGTGGACGCCCACGTCCCACGGGAAGTCGGAGACGATGCCGGTCTTGATGCCGCGGCGGCGCAGCTCGCGCAGCAGCGGCTCGGTGTCGGGGTAGGGCACCCACGCGTCGGGGGCGGCGATCAGGACGTACGCCTCGGCCTCGATGCCCTGGAGGTAGTCGACGTGCGCGAACCAGCCGAGGAGGGCCGCTTCGTGCTGCTCGGCGGACTCGTCGCGGCCGACCTGCAGGGCGGCGACCTCGGGGATGCGGTAGGCCTCCCCGAGCTGGGCGACGGTCTTCTCGAGCAGTTCGTCGTCGAGCGGGCGGCCGGTCGCGGCGGCGACGCGGCGCAGCCAGGTGCCGGCGTCGATGAGCTTGAAGATGGTGTTGCTGAAGTCGAAGAGGACCGCCTCGATCGGCGGCACGGGCTCGGTCTGCTCGGCCTCGGTCGGCTGGTAGGCAACGGCTGAGTCGAAGAGGCTGTAGATCACGGCGGGCCTTCCGTCCTGGACTGCGGCGGTCGTCGCAACCGTAACCGAGCGCGGACGCCCGGACCACGGTTCTCGCCGCACTTCACAGCGCGAACCTGGAGTTCCCCCGCCGTTAAACCGCTCGCCCGCCGGGCTTCCGCCCCCGCATACTCGGCGGATGCGTCGACTCCCGCACGGCTACACGAACCAGACCGTCCGCGAGCGCGAGACGGTGACGAAACGCTACGAAGGCCCCGATGCGGCCGCCCGCCTCGAACGCGAACGGCTGCTGCTCACCGCGCTCGCCGACTCGATCCCGGTCCCGCCCGTGATCGCCTCCGGCGGCGGCGCGCTGACCCTCGGCTTCGTGGGCGGCATACCCGGCCAGGAGCTCATCGACTCGGGCAGCGCCGCCGAAGTCCTGCGCGTCTGCGGCTCGATCCTGCGCGAGATCCACGCGACGCCCGTCGCCGGCCTCAGCGATTCTCTTCCGGGAGAAGGCGACTCGCTCGTCCACGGCGACTTCGGCCCGAACAACCTCCTGCTCGGCTTCACGTCGAACCTCAGCACGTACGCCGTCACCGCCGTCGTGGACTGGGAGTTCGCGCACCTCGGCGATCCGGTCGAAGACCTCGCCTGGTGCGAGTGGATCGTCCGGATGCACCACCCTGACCGGGTCGGGGCGCTCGGCGCGTTCTTCGAGGCCTACGGCGCGCCCGTCCCGGACTGGCCGGACCGCCGGACCGCGATGGTCGACCGCTGCCTGGAGCTGCGCGAGTTCTGCCGCCGCTGGGACCCGGAGGGGCCCGCCGTAGCCGAGTGGCAGCGGCGGGCCGAGGTCGCCGCGGGCTGGTGAGTCAGTCCCGGTAGAGCGGGTTCGCGCCGGGCGGGCGCTCCTCCTCGGTCATCGGGCCGGGCGCGGTGCCGTCGCCGAAAGGCTTGCCGCCCAAGGACTCCCGGCCGTGGTCGGAGAGCCAGTTCGCCAGGTCGGGCCCGGCGGGCACGACCTGGGTCGGGTTGATGTCCTCGTGCACGACGTAGTAGTGGCGCTTGATCTGGTCGAAGTCCACAGTGTCCCCGAAGCCGGGGGTCTGGAAGAGGTCGCGCGCGTACGCCCACAGGACCGGCATCTCGGTGAGCTTGTTGCGGTTGCACTTGAAGTGGCCGTGGTAGACCGCGTCGAAGCGGACCAGGGTCGTGAACAGCCGCACGTCGGCCTCGGTGATCGCGTCGCCCATGAGGTAGCGGCGGTCCGCGAGGCGCCCCTCGAGCCAGTCGAGGGCGTCGAAGAGGCGGGCGTACGCCAGCTCGTATGCGCGCTGGGAGCCCGCGAAGCCGGCCCGGTAGACGCCGTTGTTGACCTCGGTGAAGATCCGCTCGATGACCGGGAGCATCTCGTCGGTCAGCGCGGCCGGGACCAGGTCGGGCGCGCCCTCGCGGTGGAACGCGGTCCACTGGGTCGAGAGGTCGAAGGTCAGCTGCGGGTAGTTGTTGGTGACCAGCTCGCCGGAGGGCACGTCCACGATCGCGGGCACGGTGATGCCGCGCGGGTACTCGGGGAAGCGCTTGAAGTAGTGCTCCTGCAGCCGCTCGGTGTCGAGCACCGGGTCGCGGCCGTCCGGGTTGAGGTCGAAGGTCCACGAGCGCACGTCGTGCACCGGGCCCGGCGTCGCCAGCGAGAGCACCTCCTCGAGGCCGAGGAGGCGGCGGATGATGATCGACCGGTGCGCCCACGGGCACGCCCGCGCGGCCACGAGCCGGTAGCGGCCCGGCTCGACCGGCCAGGCCTGCGCGCCCTCGGTGAGCCCGGCCATGCGCGGGTCGCCGATCTTCGAGTGCGGTTCGACCGGGGCGGCCCGGACGGCCGCGGCGTCGGCGACGACGCGGTCCTCGATGTAGTTGGTGTCCCGGGTGAACTCCCCGCCGGTCACATATGCGCCCTTGGTCGAGTGCTCGGTGCCGTCGGTCCGGTTCGGTTCGCTCTGTGCCACACGCCCAGCCTACGCACCGGTCATCGGGTCGTCACAGGGAATTTTTCCAATGGATTGAAAAAGTCCTGGACAGGCCCGGGCGAGGGGCGAATACTTGACCGCCATGGCCACCTCCAACAGCCGCCGCATGCTGGCCCTCGGTGCACTCTCCTTGGGCGCGTTCGGAATCGGCCTCACCGAATTCGTCGTGGTGGGCCTGCTCGGCCCGCTCGGCGACGACCTCGACGTCTCGATCTCCACCGCCGGGCTCCTCGTCACCGGCTACGCCGCCTCGGTCGCGATCGGCGCGCCGATCATGACCGCCGCCGGGACCCGGCTGCCGCGCAAGACCATGCTCGTCATCCTCATGGCTCTCTTCATCGCCGGAAACGTGCTCGCCGCGAAAGCCCCCGACTACGGCGTCCTCATGACCGGGCGCGTCGTCTCCGCGCTCTGCCACGGCGCGTTCATGGGCATCGGCCCGGTGATGGCCGCCAGCCTCGTCGCCCCCGAGCGCCGCTCGCGCGCCATCGCGCTCATGATGACCGGCCTGACCCTCTCGAACGTCGTCGGCGTGCCCTTCGGCACCGCCCTCGGCCAGCAGCTCGGCTGGCGCGCGGCGTTCTGGGGCATCGCGATCATCGGCGCGGTCTCCCTGGCCGCGATCATCGCGTTCGTGCCCTCCCGCCCGAGCGACACCGGCGGGTCCCTGCGCGCCGAACTCGCGGTCTTCCGCAGGCCGCAGGTCTGGCAGGTCCTCACGGTCACGATGCTCGGCTGGGGCGCGGCCTACGCGGCCATCACCTTCCTCGAGCCGATCCTCACCCGCGTCTCCGGATTCGACACCGGCGCCGTCCCCTGGCTCCTCATCCTCTTCGGCGTGGGCCTGACCGCCGGCAACCTCCTGGGCGGCCGCCTCGCCGACCGCGCCCTCATGCCGACCCTCTACGGCACCATCACCGCGGCCACCGCCGCGCTGGTCGTCTTCGCTCTCGCGGCCCCGTACGCCGTCCCGGCCGCGATCATGGTCTTCGTGCTCGGCGCGGCCGGCTTCGCGATGGTCCCGGTCTTCCAGACCCGCGTCATGGACGTCGCCAAGGAAGCGCCCTCGCTCGCCTCCTCAGTGAACGCCGCGGCCTTCAACGTCGGCATCGCCCTCTCCGCCTGGTTCGGCGGCCTCGCCATCGACGGCGGCCTCGGCCTCCTCGCCCCCGTATGGATCGGCGTGGCCCTGGGCCTCGCGGCCCTCGCGGCGGCCGCCGCCTCCGGCAAGGCCGAACGCAAGACGGAAGTCCGAGAACAGGTCGCGGCATAGTCGAGACGCCGGGCGCCGAGGCCCGCGGGGCGACCGCCGCGCGTGCAAGCGTCGGCGGCCCGTCCCCGCGAGCTGATCGGGGACCGGCCGCCGACCGTCTTCGAACCCCCGGTGGCCCGGGGGAGCCCCGCTACTGGTCCTGGTTCAGGCCCCAGGACGAGCGGATGCGGTTGTCGGCGAAGCGGAACACGGCGTCCACCAGGATGCCCACCACCAGCACCGTGACGATCCACGTGATCACCCGCGGCGCGTCGTTGAACTCCCTGGCGCCCTGCATGAGCGCGCCGATCGAGCCCTGCCCGGCGACGATCACCAGCAGCTCGCCCGCCATGAGCGAGCGCCACGCGAACGCCCAGCCCTGCTTGAGGCCCGACACGAACGACGGCAGCGTCGCCGGCAGGATCACGTGCCGGTACAGCTGGAAGCCACGCATGCCCAGCACCGCCCCGACCCGCTTCCAGCCCGGCGGCACGTAGTCGATCCCCGAGATGATCCCGTTGGCGATCGACGGGACCGCCCCGAGCACCACCACGAACAGGATCGCCGACTCCGAGATCTTGAACAGCAGGATCGCCAGCGGGAACCACATGATCGACGGCATCGTCTGCAGCCCGGTGATGAGCGACCCGATCGCCGCGCGCAGCGGCTTGAACCGCGCCACCGCGATCCCGAGCACCGACCCGATCGCCACCGACAGCGCGAACCCGGTCAGGGCCCGCTGCATCGTGATGACGATGGCCTCCCAGTAGCCCGGCGTCGCCGCGTACGCCGCGAGCTCCTGCCAGGTCGCCAGCGGCGACGGCAGCACCCACGGGTCCCAGCGTCCGCTCAGGAACACCAGCTGCCAGGCGCCGATCACCAGCGCCAACGCGAGCACCTTCGGCCACGTGCCCGCCCACAGCCGGGACGCGAACCGCCCCCACCGCGTCTCGGTCGCCGGGGTGCGCTCGAGCTCGTCGAGCCCCGACAACTCGCGGGACGGCTCCTTCACCTCAACCGGCATGGCGCGACACCTCCTCGCGCAGCGCGTCGGTGATCTCGGCAGCCAGGTTCGCCACCGGCGTCGAGTCGATGCGCCGCGGCCGCTCGAGGTCCACGTCGTACTCGTGGAGCACCCGGCCCGGCCGCGAACTCAGCAGCACCACCCGGTCGCCCAGGCGCACGGCCTCGCGCACGTTGTGGGTCACGAACAGCACCGTCAGGCCCCGCTCGCGCCAGATCCGCTCCAGCTCGTCGTGCAGCAGGTCGCGGGTCATCGCGTCGAGCGCCCCGAACGGCTCGTCCATGAGCAGCACCGACGCGTCCTGCGCCAAGGCCCGGGCGAGCGCAACGCGCTGGCGCATGCCGCCCGAGAGCTCGTGCGGCCTTTTGTCCGCGAACCCGCTGAGCCGCACGGTGTCCAGCAGCTCCGCGGCGCGGCGGCGTCGTTCAGCCCGACCGACGCCCTTCACGCGCAGGGCGAGTTCGACGTTGCCCGCGACCGTGAGCCACGGGAACAGCGCCGACTCCTGGAACATCATCGCGACCGGCCGCTCGACGTCGTCGATCGAGCCGGACGTGAGGCCGTCGAGACCGGCCACGAGCGAGAGCAGGGTGCTCTTGCCGCAGCCGGAGGCGCCGAGGAGGCAGGTGAAGCTGCCGGGCGCCACATCGAGGGACACGCCGTCGAGGGCCGTGACGGCACCCGGGCCCCGGCCGTAGCGCTTGACCACATCGGTCAGCACCACGGCTCCGGCCCGGGCGGCGTCGGCCCGCGGCGCCCCGCGGGTGAGGCTCATCCGAGGTCACCTGCCGAGACCTCGGCGTCGCCGCGGTCGGCGAGCACCTGGTTGAGCGCGTCGAGCGCGTAGATCCCCTTGAGGTCCACGTCTTCGAGCAGTCCGACCTCGACGGCGTGGTCCTTGCTGCCCTGCAGCGAGGACGCGATCGGGTCGGCGGTGAAGCTCAGGTTCTCCCAAGCGGCCGCGATCACGGCGTCGTCGAGGCGCTTGTCGGTGAGCGCTTCGATGCGGTCGTTCGAAGCGGTCTGCGCCTCCTCTGGCTTCTCGGCGATGAAGTCGAGGGCGGCCAGGTGGCCTTCGAGGAACGCCTTCACCAGGGCCGGCTGCGCGTCGAGGAACTTCTTGGAGACGATCACGTGGGTGGTGACGAACTCGCCGCCCTCCCACAGCTCGCGTTCGTTGACGAACTCGACCGCGCCGTGTTTGAGGACGAGGTCGGAGTAGCGCGGCTCGACCGCCCAGGCGGCCTGGACCGTGCCGTCGTCGAAGGCCGCGGCGACCTCGGAGTTGTCGATGGGGGTGACGGAGACGTCGCCGCCGCCGTTCTCGTCGGTCGCGAAGCCCTGCTCCTTGAGCCAGTAGCGGGCGGCCACGTCCTGGGTGTTGCCCAGCTGCGGGGTGGCGAGGGCCTTGCCGCGCAGGTCTTCCGCGGTGGTGATGGATTCGTGGACGACCAGGCCCGCGCCGCCGGAGGTGGAGCCGGCGATGATGTGGAGCGCCTGCCCGCCGGACTGCGCCCAGCCGTTGACGGCCGGGTTCGGTCCGATGTAGGTGATGTCGACGGCATCGGCGAACAGGGCCTCGATCGCGGAGGGGCCGGCGTTGAAGGCGGTCTCCTCGATGGTGACCTCGGCGGGCAGGGTGTCCTTGAAGACCCCGGCCTGGAGTCCGACGAGGGCGGGCGCATGGGTGATGTTCCCGAAGTAGCCCAGGCGGATCGTGCCGCTGGCGGTCGAGGCGTCGGCCTCCGCCGCGGCCTCCGAGCCGCCGGCGTCCTCGCCGCACGCGGCGAGCACCGGGACGGCGGCGAGGGCGGCGCCTGCGGCGGCGATGACGCTGCGTCGCTTGAGGACGCTTGATCTGACAGTGTTCACGGGCAAGCCTTCTAGGTATCGGAGGGGCGGTATCCCTACTAGTTCGATTAACTCGATCAAACTAGTGGGAATACTAGGATCGCCGAGCGGTGTCCGGCAACCCCCGTCCCAGTTATTGGGCGGCGGCATGGGGTCCTGGCTCGCAAAATGCTCGCCGTCCCGCACCCGTACCGCCATATGGAACGCAAAGGGGGCGCACCGGACAGGGCGCGCCCCCTTCCTTTCTCGCTAGCGGGCGTGGGCGAGGACGCCTTTGACCGCCGCTTCGACGGCCTCGCGGCGCCGCGGGTTCTCCGGGCGCGGCAGGCCGTAGTGCTCGCGCAGGGTCGAACCCGTGTACTCGGTGCGGAAACGGCCGCGCTCCTGCAGGATCGGGACCACCCGGTCCACGAACGCCTCCAGGCCCGAGGGCATCACGGCGGGCATGATGTTGAACCCGTCTGCCGCGCCGTGGTCCGCCCAGTCTTCGATGGCGTCCGCGACCTGGACGGCCGTGCCGGTGAACGTGCGGTGCCCGCGGCCGCCGCCGAGGCGGCCGATCAACTGCCGCACCGTCAACCGCTCGCGGCGCGCCAGCTCCACGACCAGCGTGTACCGGCTCTTCATGCCCTCGACCTCGGACTCGTCCCGCAGGTTCGGCGGCAGCTCCTCATCGAGCTCCAGCTCCTCTGCGGGGACGCCGAGCAGTCCGGCGAGGTTGTCGCGGGCGTACTCGGCGACGATGAGCCGGTCGAGCTCGGCCTTCAACTCCCTGGCCTCGGCCTCGGTCTCGCCGAGCACCGGCACGATCCCCGGCAGCACGAGCACCTGGTCCGGGTCGCGTCCGAACGCGGCGGCCCGCCGCTTGAGGTCGGCGTAGAACGCCTGCGCCTCTTCGAGGGTCTGCTGCGCGGTGAACACCGCCTCCGCATGCGCCGCCGCGAACCGGCGGCCGTCCTCGGAGGATCCGGCCTGCACGAGCAGCGGGTGCCCCTGCGGCGAGCGCGGCACGTTCAGCGCGCCCGCCACCTGGAAGTGCTCGCCCGCGTGCTGCGCGGGGTAGACCAGGCGCTGGTCGCCCCAGACGCCGGTCTCCTTGTCGCCCAGGATCGCCGCGTCGTCCCAGGAGTCCCAGAGCGCCTTGGCGACCGTGACGAACTCCTCGGCCCGCTCGTAGCGGGACGCGTGGCTCGGCAGGGCGTCGAGGTTGAAGTTCCGGGCCGCGTCGAGAGTGGCGGTGGTGACGATGTTCCAGCCCGCCCGGCCGCCCGAGAGGTGGTCGACCGAGGCGAAGCGCCGGGCCAGGTTGTACGGCTCGTTGTACGTGGTGGAGGCCGTGGCGATGAGGCCGATCCGCTCGGTCACGGCCGCGAGGGCCGCGAGCACCACTGTCGGCTCGAGCGATCCCGAAGGGCGCCTGCCGATGTCGCCCCACAGTGAGGGCGAGTCGGCGAAGAACACCGAGTCGAGCCTGCCGCGCTCGGCGATCTGCGCGAGGTTCGCGTAGTGGGTGATCTTCGTGGACGAGAGCGGGTCGGATTCGGGGAGCCGCCACGAGGCCTCGTGGTGGCCGGTGTTGATCAGGAACGCGTTCAGGTGGAGTTCCTTGCGGCTCATGCGGTCTCCTTGTGGTCGGCGCCCAGGCCGAGCGCGGCGAGCAGTTCGGTGCGGATCGCGGCGAACCGCGGGTCGGACGGGTCCCGGTCGCCGTCGAGATCGATGCGCCGTTCGGTCCGCACGTGCCCCGAGTCCAGGACGAGGACCCGGTCGGCGAGGACGATCGCCTCGTCCACGTCGTGGGTGACGAGCAGGACGGCGGGCTGGTGCCGCTCGTACAGCGCCCGGAGGAGCCCGTGCATCTTGATGCGGGTCAAGGCGTCCAGTGCCCCGAAGGGCTCGTCGGCCAAGAGCAGCTGGGGTTCGCGCACGAGCGAGCGGGCGAGCGCCACGCGCTGCTGCTCCCCGCCCGAGAGCTCCCGCGGCCAGGCCCGTTCGCGCCCGGCCAGCCCCACTTCGGCCAGGGCCTCGCGGCCCCGGGCCTTGGCGTTCGGGCCGGCGAGTCCGATCACGACGTTCCGCAGGACCCGCTGCCACGGCAGCAGCCGCGAGTCCTGGAACACGACCGAGACCTGTTCGGGCACCTCGATCTCGCCCGTGCCGCGCGCGTCCTGGTCCAGGCCGGCGAGGGCCCGCAGCAGGGTCGACTTGCCCGAGCCGCTGCGGCCCAGGAGGGCGACGAACTCGCCCGGGGCGATGTCAAGGTCGAGGCCGGCGAGGACCGGCCGGTCGTCGGTGAAGGAGCGGTGCAGGTCGCGGATGCGGACCGAGGCCGCGGTGGTCAGTCCTCCAGCGTGCGTCGCCATGACAGGACCCTCCTTTGAGCGAGGCGGACGACCGCGTCGGAGCCGAGACCGAGGAGGCCGTAGAGGACGAGGCCGACGATGATGACGTCGGTCTGCCCATACGTGCCGGCCAGCAGCATCATGTAGCCGATGCCGCTGGTGGCGTTGACCTGCTCGACCACTACGAGCGACAGCCAGGAGGCGGTCACGGCGAAGCGGAGTCCGAGGAAGAACCCGGGGAGCGCCCCGGGCAGGACCACGCGGCCGATGAAGGCCGCCGGCTTCAGTCGCAGCGTCTCGGCGAGTTCGGCGTAGCGGCCGTCGATCGAGCGCAGGCCGTTGTGGGTGTGGAGGTAGATCGGGATGAGCACCCCGAGCGCGATCGTGATGATCTTCATCCGCTCGTCGATGCCGAACCACAAGAGCAGCAAGGGCAGCAGCGCGAGGTTCGGGATGGAGCGCTTGAGCTGCACCGGCCCGTCCACGATGGCCTCGCCCCAGCGGCTGAGCCCGGAGACCACCGCGAGCGCGAGCCCGGCGGCGACGCCGAACGCGAGCCCGACCGCGAAGCGCCGGGTCGAGACGAGCAGGTCCGGGCCGAGCCGCCCGGACTCCCACAGGTCCCACGCGGTGGCCGCGACGGTCCACGGGGCGGTGAGCACCCGCGGGTCGATCCACCCTGCCGCCGAGCCCCAGGACCAGACGCCCAGCAGCAGGAGCGGGCCGATGAGGTACCCGAACGGGATGGCCTTGCCGGGACCGAGGCGGCGCTTACCGCGCGGCCGCGAGGCACGGCCCCCGGCGGTGTCGTCGTGCTCGGCGGGCGCGGCCTCGCGCCGGGCCTCGACTTCGACGGCGGTCACGGCGCGCCCGCCTCTCCGTACTCGTCGATGCCCTCGGCCACCAGCGGTTCGAAGCGGCGGTCGTAGAGGTCGTCGGCGTCGAGCACGTCGTTGCCGGTGCCTTCGGCGACGATCTCGATGGTCTCCTGGTGGCGGGCGATGCCCTCGGTCCAGTCGGCCGGGAAGTCCGGCTCGCCCTGCCGCTCGAACAGGTACTCACCGTCCTCATAGGAGAGTCCTTCGTGCTCGACGTACCAGGCGTTGATCCAGGCGTCCTTGTTCGCGCGGGTCCACAGCCGGGCCGCGCCCCACAGCTTCACGTACGCGGCGATGGCGGCGGCCTTGTCGGCGTCCTCGAGCACGTCGACGGGGGTGTACAGCAGCCACGGGTCGTCGCGGATGCCGTGCGGGATCGTGGTCGCCCCGTCGGCGCCGTACTTGTTGAGGTACGAGCGGACCTGCGAGTCGCCGATCGGCGCGACGTCGACCTCGCCGCCGGCGAGGGCGTTCGAGTAGGTGTCGGCCGTGCTCGGCAGCTCCACCAGCTCCACGTCGTCCTGTGTCAGCCCTGCCGCGTCGAGCACCCGCAGGATCAGCGCCCCCTGCGCCTGCCCGGGGGAGTACGCGATCCGCTTCCCCGCCAGGTCTTCGAGGGTCGTCACGTCGACGCCCGGGGCCACCCCGAGGTCGTAGATCGGGTGCTCGAGCGGGTCGACCCGGTAGGAGGCCGCCACGATCTTGGTCGGCAGGCCGGTCCAGTTGGTGTGGATCGGCGGGATGTCGGCCACCGAGCCGATGTCGAGGGACTTGGCGCGGAACGCCTCGGCGGTCTTGGGGCCGCCGGAGATGTTCGCCCACTCGACCTCGAACGGCAGCTCCTTGACGAGCCCGGAGAGCTCGTAGGCGATCTGGTTCTGCGGGTCGCCCACGACCAGGACCGTCCCTTCGGGGACGTCGGCCGGGAGTGCGGCGTCGGCGGCGAGCACGGGCCCGCCGGCCTCTTCGGAGCAGGCCGCGAGCGACAGCGCCGCGACGGCGGGCGCTCCGGCTATGAGGGTTCTGCGGGTCACGTTGGACGGCATGGGGATTGGCCTTTCAAGCTGGATGGGGAGGGGATTCATTCGAGCGGCGCGGCGGCGCAGTAGCCGCCCGCGTGGTAGACCAGCGGCTCGTGGCTCCCGCCGGTCTCGGCGTCCACCACCAGCGCGAGGACCACGTGGTGGTCGCCGGCCTCGATGCGGTCGGTGACGACCGCGCGCAGGAAGGACGGGGCGTTGTCGAGCACGGGTTCGCCGGTCTCGAGGCGCGACCACAGGGTGGGCCCGCCGAAGCGGTCGATGCCGCTGGTGGCGAACCGGGTCGCGATGTCGCCCTGCCCGGAGGACAGGAAGTTCACGGTGAGGCTCGCGGCGTCCCGGACCGCCGGCCAGGCCGAGGAGCCGGTGGCGATCGCGAACGACACGAGCGGCGGGTCGATGGACACGGAGGTGAGCGACGTGGCGGTGAACCCGGCCGGGCCGGACCCGGCGTCGGCGCACACCACCGTCACCCCCGCGGGGTGGGCCCGGAACACGGTCCGGAAGGCGTCCGGGGCGACCCCGGCCGGGGCTGCGAGGCGCGCGCTCATGCCGCCGCCCCCACCGTCTTGCGGCCGAACGCGAGTGCGGCCTCCAGCGCGGGCGTGTGCGCCTCGGCCCAGACCCGCAGGTGCTCGGGCAGGTCGGGCAGTTCGCTCTCGCGCAGCGTCAGGGACGGCACCGGCAGGCTCGCGCCGAGCTCGGCGAGGACCGGCCGCAGGTGCAGGTCGGCGAGGAGCCGGTGCTCGGCCGACGCGGCGACGGTGACCGGTACGGCCACGACCCCTTCGAGGGCGTGCGGCGGCAGCTGGTCGAGGAAGAGCTTGAGCAGGCCCGTGTAGCTCGCCTTGTAGACGGGCGTGCCGACGACGAGCACGCGGCCGGCGCGGATCTGCCCGACCGCGTGCTCGAACCCGCCGTGCGGAGGCTCGATGCCGTCCAGGTACAGCTCGGCGAGGTCGATCGAGGTGGTGCGCGGCTCGGTACCGACGCCGGCGCCGATGGCTGCGGCCAGCGCCTCGGCGGTGGTGAGGGTGCGGGAGAGGCGCTTCGGGTTTCCGACCACAGTGGTCAGTGCGAGGTCGTGTGTCACGGAGGTGTCCTTACGGTGGGAGGTCGAACGGAGGGCACGCCGATGGGAGGCGCGCCGGAGGAACGGGATCAAGGCCCGTGAGGAATCGCAGGTGCAGCGAGGAGAGCGCAGCCGAAGTGCTGCCCGCGGAAAGGGCTGCGCTCTAGCGCATTCGCGGACACAGGGCGCTGGCGGCGCGCATCTGGTCGATCTCGCGCCGCCGCGTGAGGACGCTGGCGGACTTCATGCGGACAACGATAGCAGTAGTCCTATCGAAATACTAGGAATTCTTAGATGGTGGGACCGCGCGCTGCGGGGACTACGCGGCGAGCAGCCGGTCCGCCGCGGGGGACGCCGTCCCGGTCCGGTACTCGACCTGGCGGCTGCGGGTGAACCGGTAGCCCACGCCGCGCACGGTGCCCACCAGCTCGTCGAACTCGCCGAGCTTCGAGCGCAGCCGCCGCACGTGGACGTCCACGGTGCGCCCGGGGATTCCGGTGTCCGGTGTCTCCCAGACGTACTGGAGCAGCTCGGCCCGGGTGTGGACCATCCCGGGGTAGCGCGCGAGGAACGCCAGCAGCTCGAACTCCAAGCGCGTCAAGGCGACCGGCGCGCCCCGCAGCAGCACCTCGCGGCCGGGCACGTCGATCACGAGTGCGGCCGCGGGCTTGGCCTCGGGTGCGGCCGGGGGCGCGGCCGGGTCCTCGCCGGCGATGGTGACGCGGCCCTGGCCGAGTCCGGCGAGTGCGGCGGTGAGGCGGCGGACGAGCCGGGGGTCGTCGGCGGGGATCTCGATGGTGACGGTGACCGTGGGCGCACCCGGGCGGCGGTGGGTCTGCGGGCGGGTGCGGGTGGAGACGGGAGTCATGGCGGCGCCTTCTGGTTCGAGTGTGCGAAATGGATTCGGAGCGGGCGGCACCGCTGCGAGCATATCCTACTGTTTCGATGGGAATCAAGTGCGCTTGCGCGGAGTGGCCCCGGCCTCTAAAATCCATATATCCTATCGACTAGCTAGGAAAGCCTGCATCGCTCGGAGGTCACCCATGTCCGACGCCTCGCTCTTCACCGCAGCCCCGCCCCTCACTGTGGACGCGGCCTTCGAATACATCGCGGCCCAGAGCTTCCGCCCGACCGCACCGGCCCGCATCGGGGCCGAGGTCGAATCCCTCGTGGCCAGCGCGGCCGACCGCCGCCGCCGGCTCGACCCCGAATCCCTCAAGGCCATCCTCGCCGTCCGCGACGCCCTCCCGCGCCGCAGCCGCCTCAGCTTCGAACCCGGAGGCGCCATGGAGCTCAGCTCCCGGCCCGCCGCCTCGGTGGGGGAGTGCTTCGCCGACCTCGAAGCCGACCGCCGCCGCGCCGAGAGCGCGCTCGCCGCGGAGGGATACGACCTCCTCGGTCTCGGCCTCGACCCCGTCCGCCTGCCCCGCAGGGTACTCCGCACCCCGCGCTACCAGGCGATGGAGGAGCTCTTCGACCAGGACGGCCGTGCCGGGCGCTGGATGATGTCGAACACCGCCTCCGTCCAGGTCTGCATCGACACCGGGTCCGACGCCCCCGGGCCGCACGGCATCGCCGAGCGCTGGCGCCTCGCGCACCGGCTCGCGCCCGTCCTCATCGCCGCGTTCGCGAACTCGCCGCTGCGCCGCGGCGAGCCGAGCCTGTGGCGCTCGACCCGCCAGCACGTGTGGGCCGCGATCGACCCGACCCGCTCCCGCCCTGTGGCACAAGGGCTTCCGGGCGACCCGCGCGAGACCTGGGCGAAGTACGCCCTCGACGCCCGTGTCATGGCCGTGCGCGGCCCCGGCCGCTGGACCGTCCCTCGCGGCCTCACTTTCCGCGACTGGATCAACGGCGACTACCACCAGGCGCCCACACTGGACGACCTCGACTTCCACCTCTCGACCCTGTTCCCGCCGGTGCGCCCGCGCGGCAGCTACCTGGAGCTGCGGATGATCGACGCGCAGCCCGGCCCCGACTGGATCGTGCCCGTCGCCCTCGCCGCCGCGCTCTTCGACGACCCGATCGCGGCCGACCGCGCCCGCGCGGCCCTCGAACCGCTCTGGCACCGCGCCACCGCGGCCGACCTCTACCTGCGCGCCGCGACGGCCGCCCTCCACGACGGCCCGCTCTTCCAGGCCGCGAACGCCTGCTTCGCGGCCGCGCAGGCGGCCTCGACCGACCCGAGGGCGGCCGCCGCGCTCGACCGGTTCGCCGACGCCTACGTCGCCCGCGGCCGCACCCGCGCCGACGACCTCGTGGCCACTGCCGCGGGCTAGGCGGGCCTCGGGTGCGCGAGGGCCGACATCGATCGGACGGCGGCCGTCAGGGACCACCTGGCGACGCACGGGCGGGGCCAACGCCTTTCCCTGTGGCGCATGTGTACGAGGCGGCTACTATGGTCCCCGACTTTCCCCGCCGCCCCGGAGTTGGAACCGCATGCCGCCTTTGCAACGACGAGTGCTCCTCGGAGGGGCCCTCGGCCTCGTCGGCGCGGGCGCCGCCACCGCCGCGCTGCTCTCGCGCGGCGGCGACCGGGGCGTCATCACCGCGCTCCCCGACGAGGCCGAGCCCTGGGCCGGGTCGGGCCCGCTCGACTTCGCCGCGCTCCGCGATCGCGCCCGCGCCCTGCTCACCGGCGGCGTCACCGACACCGCCGACACCGACTACGGGCGGCCGCTGCGCGTCCTCGACCGCGAGTCCTTCGAGGACTGGGAGGCCATGGATCGCAGCGAGGGCCGCACCGCGCTCTGGGCCGACATCGGCCCTGTCAGCGAACCGCTGGCCTTCACCAACTCGTACGTGCGCCTGCGCCGCCTCGCCCTCGCCTGGGCCACCCCCGGCACCGACCTGTTCGAAGGCCCCGTCGCCGCCACCGCCATCGTCGACGCCCTCGACCTGCTCTACCGGTCCGGCTACAACGAGCACGCCGAGCCGTCCGGCAACTGGTACTGGTGGGAGATCGGCTCGCCCGCGGCGCTCATGCAGACCTGCGTCCTCATGCACGACCACATTCCCGCCGAGCACCTCGGCCACTACCTCGCCGTCGTCGACCGCTTCTGCCCCAACGCCGACGACCGCGTCTCCTCGCCCGGCCAGCGCGAGACCGGCGCCAACCGCGCCGACAAGGCCGCGATCCTCGCCCTGCGCGGCCTCGTCGGCGAGGACTTCGCCAAGCTCGACCTCGCCCGCGACGGCCTCTCCGACACCGCCGAGGACGGCGCGAACAGCCTGTTCCGCCTCGTCGACGAGGGCGACGGCTTCCACCGCGACGGCTCGTACATCCAGCACGGCCACGTGCCCAGCACCGGCAGCTACGGGCTCGTCCTGCTCAACTCGGTCACGCTCGCCCTCGCGCTCCTGCAGGACTCGGTCTGGCAGGTCACCGACCCCGAGCTCGAAGGCCTCTACGACGCGGTCGACCGCTCGTTCACGCCGTTCACCGAGGACGGGCTGTTCATGGACTGCCTGCGCGGCAGGGCGATCGCCCGCCCGACCCAGCGCGACAGCCACACCGGCCCCGAGATCACCGCCGCCCTGCTCGCCCTCGCCGAGTTCGCCCCGGCCGCGCACCGCGACCGGTGGCGGTCGCTCGCGCGCGGCTGGATCGAGCGCTCGGCCGTGCCGCACTTCGAGCGCATGGACCTGCGCGGCATCCGGCAGGCCAAGGAGCTCCTCGCGGACGCCTCGGTCGAGGCCGCGCCCCGCCCGGAGCTGACGCGGATCTACCCGAACATGGCCCGCCTCCTGGTGCGCCGGCCCGGGTGGTCGTGGGCGCTGTCGATGTCCTCGCGCCGTGTCGCCGGGTACGAGATGGTCGGCGGCGAGAACCTGCAGGGCTGGTACCTCGGCGACGGCATGTCCTACCTGTACACCGTGGACGACCCGCTCCAGTTCGGCGACGAGTTCTGGCCCACCGCGAACCCCTACCGCCTCCCGGGAGTCACCGTGGACTCCCGCAAGCGCGAGGTCGTCGGCGTCGGCCACGACATGGTGCTCCACCTGCCCGGGAACGACGTCGCGGGCGGCGCGACCCTCGACGACCGGTACGCGGCGGCGGCCATGGACCTCGTCGCCGAAGGCTCCTCGCTGCGCGCCAAGAAGGCCTGGTTCGTCGTCGGCGACGTGGTGTGCGCGCTCGGCGCGGGCATCACCGCCGCCGACGGCCGCGCCGTCTGGACCACTGTGGAGCACCGCAACCGCCACGAGGACGGCGACCGCCGCATGGCCGTCGACGGCGCGTTCCCCGACGAGGACACCGACCTCAAGACGCCCATCGAGGGCGCCTCCTGGGTCCACCTGCCCGGCACTGCCGGGTACGTCTTCCCCGCCGGGAGCGCCGGCCTGCACGCGGGGCGCGAGACGCGCCGCGGCTCCTGGAACGACATCGAGCAGGGGCCTACCACCGGAGGCGGCGACACCGAGGTCCACACCCGCCGCTACTCGACCCTCTGGTACGACCACGGCGTGTCCCCTGTGGACGCGTCGTACGCCTACGTCCTGCTGCCGACCGCGACCGCCGCCGAGACCGCCGTCTGGGCCGCCCACCCGACCGTCGCCATCACCGCCAACACCACTGCGGTGCAGGCGGTCGAAGCCGACGGCCTCATCGCCGCCCACTTCTGGCGGGCCGGTGACGTCAGCGGCCTCGCTTGCGACGGCCCCGCCTCCGTGATCGTGACCCGGATTGACGACGGCCTCGCGGTCGCCGTGGCCGACCCCGGCCGCACCGCCGCCGAGATCGTCATCGAACTGCCCTACGCCGCAAGCGAAGTCGTGGAATCCGACGACACCGTCACCGTCGAGACCGGGGACAAGGCCAGGCTCACCGTCCGCACCGAAGGCTCCCTGGGCGCCACCCACACCGCCCGGCTGCGCTGACCGGCGGCTACGGCTTGAACCGGTACCCCATGCCCGGCTCGGTGAGCAGGTGCACCGGCCGGGCCGGGTCCGCTTCGAGCTTGCGGCGCAACTGGGCCATGTACTGGCGCAGGTAGTTCGTCTCCCGGTCGTAGTTCGGGCCCCACACGCGGTGCAGCAGCTCGCGCTGGCCCACGA
This sequence comes from Glycomyces niveus, assembly GCF_017592475.1. Taxonomy (GTDB): domain Bacteria; phylum Actinomycetota; class Actinomycetes; order Mycobacteriales; family Micromonosporaceae; genus Glycomyces; species Glycomyces niveus. Next base: position 297,997 of record NZ_JAGFNP010000002.1, read on the forward strand.
GCTTCCCGGGGTTGCGCAGGAGCACTTCGAGGAGCTGCCACTCGGTCTTGGTGAGGCGCACCTCCGCGCCGTCCCGCTTGACCGTCCGCGCCGCAAGATCCACTGTGGCCGAACCGATCTCGGTCGCCGGAGAGTCGCCGCCCGCGTTCCCGCGGCGGGTCGCGGCCCGCACCCGGGCCAGCAGCTCCCCGATGTCGAACGGCTTGGTCACGTAGTCGTCGGCGCCCGCGTCGAGCGCGGCGATCTTCTCGGCGCTCGCGGCGCGGCCCGAGAGCACCAGGATCGGCGCGCTCGTCCACCCCCGCAGGCCCGCGATGACCTCGGTGCCGTCCATGTCCGGCAACCCCAGGTCGAGCACCACGAGGTCGGGGACGAGCGCCGCGGCGGCGCGCAGCGCCTGCGCCCCGTCGGGCGCGGTCGCCACCTCGTACCCGTGCGCGGTCAGGTTGATCCGCAGCGCCCGCGCGATCTGCGGTTCGTCGTCCACGACGAGGATCTTGATCACTCCGTTCCCTTCTCTTCCACGTGCGGCAGCGCCAGCACCATCGTCAGCCCGCCGCCCGGGGTCGCCTCGGCCACGAGCGAGCCGCCCATGGCCTCCGCGAGCCCGCGCGAGAGCGCGAGGCCCAGCCCCACACCGGTCGTGTTGTCGCGGTCGCCGAGCCGCTGGAACGGCGTGAACATCAACTCCCGGCTCTCGTCCGGGACGCCGGGGCCGCGGTCGACCACCCGCAGCTGCACCAGCTCCCCGTGCCGGCCCGCGATCACCAGCGGCGGCACGCCCTGTGGGCTGAACCGCAGCGCGTTCGCCACCACGTTCACCAGGATCCGCTGCAGCAGACCGGGATCGGCCGATACCTCCGGCAGGTCCGGGGCCACGTCGAGCCGCACGGCCGCCGCCGCGTCCCCGATCTCGTCGAGCGCCCACGGCACCGCGTCGTCCAGCGCCACCGGCACCGGGTTCGCCCCGAGCACCCCGGCCTGGAGCCGCGACATGTCGAGCAGGTTGTCGACCAGGCTCGTCAGCCGCGCCAGCGACGTCTCGGCCGACTCCAGCAGCTCGTCGTGCTCATCCGGCGTGAACAGGTCCCCGGTGGACCGCAGGCTCGACACCGCGACGCGCGCCGACGCCAGCGGCGTCCGCAGGTCGTGCGAGACGGCCGCGAGCAGCGCCGTGCGCAGCTTGTCCGTGTCCGTGAGCCGCTGCACCGCGGCCGCCTGCCGCTCCAGCCGCTCGCGCTCCAGCGCCGCGGCCGCGTGCATCGCGAACGCCTGCGCGATCCGCCGGTCAGCCGCCTCCAGGGTGTGCCCGCGCAGCGCCAGCGCCAGGTCGTCGCCGATCGGCAGGTCGTTCTCCGCCGCTCCCGGGCTCGCGCAGCCCTCGCCCGCGCACGCGACGACCCGCCACAGCTTGGCGTCCTGCCGCTCGGCCGGGCCCGCCCCGGCCTCGGTGCGCTCGAGGAGCGTCGCCGACTCGAGCGAGAACGTCTCCCGCAACCGCTCCAGCAGGTCCTCCACCCGGCTGCCGCCGCGCAGCACGGTCCCCGCGAGCGTCGCCAGCGTCTGCGCCTCCGTGCTCGCCCGCGCCGCCAGCCGCGCCCGCGACGCCGACAGGTTCACCACGCTCGCTCCGCCCAGCGCCAGCGCGATGAAGATCGCCAGCGAGATCAGTTGCTCCTGGTCGTGGACCTTGAGCGTGTTGTACGGCTCGGTGAAGAAGTAGTTGAGCAGCAGGCTGCCCGAGAGCGCGCCCAGCAGCGCCGGCCACATGCCGCCCGCGAGCGTCAGCCCCATGACCGCGGTGAGCACGATGAGGATCATCGTCGTGAGCGACAGCTCCTCATGCAGCGGCAGCATCGCCATGCACAGCGCCGGCACCCCGAGGATCGCCAGCGCGATGCCGAGCCGCCTGCGGCCGGCGACCACGCCCCGCCCCCCGGACGGCCGCTTCACTGTGGCGACCCGCTCGTGGCTCACCAGGTGCACGTCGATCTTCCCGGAGCTGGCCGCCGTCGTGACGCCAACGCCGCGCGAGAGCATCTGCGCGAACCGGCCCCGCCGCGACGCCCCCAGCACCAGCTGCGTGGCGTTCACGCCGCGCGCGAACTCCAAGAGCGCGTTCGGGATCGCCCGCCCCACCACCTGGTGGTACGAGCCGCCGAGGCCTTCGACGAGATTCCGCTGCCGGGCCAGGTTCCGCGCCGACCGCGCGCTGGTGAGCCCGTCCCCGGAGGCCACGTACACGGCCTTGAGGTCGGCCCCGCCCGACCGCGCCGCGATCCGCGCGGCCCGCCGGATGAGCGTGTCGCCCTCGTCGCCGCCCGAGAGCGCCACGACCACGCGCTCCTTCGACTCCCACGTCGCGGTGATGTGCTGGTCCTCGCGGTACTGCTCGAGCTGGTCCTCGACCTTGTCCGCGAGCCACAGCAGCGCGATCTCGCGCAGCGCCGTCAGGTTCCCGACCCGGAAGTAGTTCGCGAGCGCCGGCCCCACCTTCTCGGGCGGGTACACGTTCCCGTGCACCATGCGGCGGCGCAGCGCCTCGGGGGTAATGTCGGCGAGTTCGACCTGGTCGGCGCGGCGCACCACCTCGTCGGGGACGGTCTGCTCCTGCGGCACCCCCGTGATCTGGGCGACCACGTCGTTGAGTGACGCCAGGTCGTGCACGTTCACCGTCGAGATGACGTCGATCCCGGCGTCGAGCAGCTCGTCCACGTCCTGCCAGCGCTGGCCGTTGCGCGAACCGGGCGCGTTGGCGTGCGCGAGCTCGTCGACGATGGCCACCGCGGGAGCGCGGGCGAGGACGGCGTCCACGTCGAGCTCGGCGACGCCGCCCACGACCTTCCGGGGCACCTCCTCGAGGCCTTCGAGCAGCTCAGCGGTATGGCGCCGCCCGTGGGTCTCGACGAACCCGACGACCACGTCGGTGCCGCGGGCACTGCGGCGGCGGGCCTCTTCGAGCGCGGCGAAGGTCTTGCCGACCCCCGGGGCCGCGCCGAGGTAGATCCGCAGTTCGCCACGTGACACGGACCCATCATTCCCCGCGACGCCGCGACCGGCCATCAAGAAAGCGTCAAAGGTGCGCAACTTCTCGCCCTCGACTCCTTGGGGCGCAGTCCTGGCGCGCCTCACCCCGCTCGCGTGTGCCGAGCGGTCACAGGACCGAGTCTGGCAAGATGTCCCCGTCGCGCCGGGAGCCGCAAGCAGGCCCGTGCGACGCCTGACCGTCGATGTGACGAAAGAAGCGCCAATGCACACTCCCCCCTGCAGGACCCGTGCCCGGAAGGGGGCCTCCGAATGGTCGACATGACCTGGTTCGAGGCCATCGTGCTCGGGGTCGTCCAGGGCCTCACCGAGATGCTGCCGATCTCCTCCTCCGCGCACCTGCGCCTCACCTCGGCGCTCTTCTTCGAAGAGGACGCGGGCGCCTCCTTCACCGCCGTCACCCAGCTCGGCACCGAGACCGCCGTCCTCCTCTACTTCTGGAAGGACATCGTCCGCATCCTCGTGGCCTGGTGGAAAGGCCTGTGGGACAAGGAACTGCGCGGAGAGACCGACTACCGGCTGGGCTGGTACGTCATCGTCGGCACCCTCCCGATCGTGTTCTTCGGCCTCATCTTCAAGGACGCGATCCGCGAGGGCGCCCGCAACCTCTGGCTCGTCGCCTTCAGCCTCATCTTCTTCGGCCTGCTGCTCGCGCTGGCCGAACTCGTGGGCAAGAAGACCCGCACCTGGGACGACTTCCGGATGAAGGACGGCCTCATCCTCGGCTTCGCGCAGGCGGGCGCGCTCATCCCGGGCGTCTCCCGCTCGGGCGGCACGATCACGGCCGGCCTCTTCATCGGCCTCGACCGCTCGGTGGCTGCCCGGTACTCGTTCCTCCTGGCGATCCCGGCCGTGTTCGGCGCGGGCATCCTCAGCCTCGGCGACGTGTTCGACCCGGCCACGGAGGGTTCGGTGCCGAGCGGCGCGCAGATGCTCGTGGCGACGATCATCGCGTTCTTCGTGGGGCTCGCGGCCGTGCACTGGATGCTCAAGTGGGTCGCCAAGCACAGCGTGTTCATCTTCGTCTGGTACCGCTGCATCCTCGGCGTCGCCGTCGTCATCATGCTGGAGACGGGCTACCTCTCCGCCACTTAGATCCCAAGCGCTGCAAGGAGGGCCGGTCCGACGGGCCGGCCCTCCTTCGGGTCAGCGCCGCGACTCGGCGGCGGCGAGCGCCGCGATCGAGCCGAGCAGGATCAGCGACCCGGCCGCCGTCGGCGCCGTCATCGGCTCGCCGAGGACCAGGACCGCGAGGAACGCGGCCGTGACCGGCTCGATCAGCATCATCACCGAGGCGGTCGTGGCCCGCACCAGCGCGGCCCCCGCGAAGTAGAACGGGTACGCGAGCGCGGTCGTGAACGCCGCCAGGTAGGCGATGAGCGCGATCGACTGCCCGGTGCCGCCGCCGTGGGGGAGCAGGCCCTCGATCCAGGCGGGCACCAGCAGGACGGCCGCGCCGATCCCGAAGGACCACATCGTGAGCGTGAACGGGTCCTCGCCGTCGCCCTTGCGGCCCGTGTACCGCCCCAGGAGCGTCACGGTCGCGTACCCGGCGGCCGACAGGAGCGAGAGCGCGACGCCGGGCGCGGTCACGACCCCGGGGGCGTTGCCGCCCACGAGGACCGCGAGGCCGGTGAGCGCCCCGGCGACGGCCAGCAGGCCGCCGCGGCCGAGCCGCTCCCCGAGCAGGAACCGCGACCCGAGCGCGGTGAGGATCGGACCCGACCCGAGCGTGAGCAGCGTGGCGGCGGCGACCCCGGTGGCCTCGACGGCCGCGAAGTACGCGGTCTGGAAGACCGCCATGCCGATCCCGGTCCCGGTGAGCAGGGCCGCGCGGCGGCCGAGCGGATGCGGCGACCGCACGCGGGGTCGCCGCGGCCGCAGCGCCGTGAACGCCAGGAGCAGGACGAGGCCGCCGAGGTGGCGCCAGAACGAGACGGCAGCGGGGCCGAACTCCCCGGCCCGGTAGACGAGTTCGGCGGCGGCGCCGGTGGTGCCCCAGGCGAGGCCGGTGACGGTGAGATAGGCCAGGCCGCGCCGGGCGGGCGCGGCAGAGCGGACGAGTGTTGACGTGGACATGCGTTCTCCAGCAGGGAGCGAACGGACTGATGCTCTCGTCTGCGGGCATGCCTCAAGGCGCGTCGGCTCAGAACGCCGTGCGCGGCAATCGAACAGGTGCCCGCCCTAGGCGGCGGGCGGGGGAAGGAATCCCAGCGGCATGGAGCCACCCTACCGGTCAGGCCAGGCCCGCGCCCAGCCGCCGCAGGCCCTCCGCGATCACCTCGGGCCGCTTGCAGAACGCGAACCGCACCACCGGCCGGGGCGACTGGTCGAGGTAGAACACCTGGGTGGGGATGGCGACGACCCCGCACCGCTCGGGCAGCTCCAGGCAGAACCGCAGCCCGTCCCCGTACCCGAACGGCGCGACGCTCGCGGTGACGAAGTAGGTGCCCTCCGGTTCGTACACGTCGAACCCGATCTCCTCGAGCCCGTGCACCATCAGGTCGCGCCGCTCCTGGTAGCCCGCCGCGTAGCCGCGGTAGAACCCGTCGTCCGAGCCCAGCGCGGCCGCGATGCCGTACTGGAACGGCGTGCCGGACGCGAACGACAGCCACTGCTTGACGTCCTGCACCCGCGCCACGAGCTCGGCCGGACCCGTGGCCCAGCCGATCTTCCAGCCGGTGACCGAGAACGTCTTCCCGGCCGAGCCGATGGTGACCGTGCGGTCCCACATGCCCGGCAGCGACGCGAGCGGCACGTGCTCGCGGCCGTCGAAGACCAGGTGCTCGTACACCTCGTCGGTGACCACGAGCAGGTCCCGCTCGACCGCGAGCGCGGCGACGGCCGCCAGCTCGTCGCGGTGCAGGACCGTCCCGGTGGGGTTGTGCGGGGAGTTGATCAGCAGCAGCTTGGTCCGCTCGGTGACGGCGGCCGCCAGCCGGGCGCTGTCCAAGCGGTACTCGGGCGCTTCGAGCCGCACGGGCACGAGCGTCCCGCCGGCCATGGTGATCGCGGCCTTGTAGGAGTCGTAGCTCGGCTCGAGCGCGATGACCTCGTCCCCGGGGTCGACGAGGGCGAGCATCGCGGCGGTGAGCGCCTCGGTGGCCCCGGCGGTGACGGTGACGCCGTCGGCCGGGTCGGGCGTGAGGCCGTACCAGCGCTCCTGGTGTGCGGCGATCGCCTGGCGCAGTTCGGGAACGCCCGCGAGCGGCGGGTACTGGTTGTGCCCCTCGCGCATCGCCGCGGCGGCCGCCTCGATCACGTGCGCGGGGCCCGACTCGTCGGGGAAGCCCTGGCCGAGGTTCACCGCGCCGTGGCGCTGCGCGAGCGCCGACATGGTCGTGAAGATCGTGGTCTGGGGCCGACGGCCGGGTCCGCTCATGGTGCCTCCTCGTGGAACCCGGCCATCATCCCAGGCCTGCCCGTCAGTCGTCGGCAGGCCAGCGCCCGTCGGCCTTGGCGCGCTCGATCTCGGCGAACCCGGCCGGGCGCATCCGCCCCGCCGCGATGAGCGCCTCGGCGATGCCCCGGTTCCGCTTCGACCACGGGCTGCGCTTGGTCCGCGGCGAGTACCGCTGCAGGAACGAGTCGCCGTCGAGGCGCTTGCGGTGCCCGTCGATCCACCCGAAGCACAGTGCGGCCTCGAGCGCCGGGCCGATCCGCAGCCGTCCTTCCGGCGAGCGCTCCTTGCCGATGCGCAGCCACACCGAGGTCTCGTCCGGGTGGGCTTCGAGCCAGGCCTCCCACGCTTCGCGGTCGGGGAGATCGAGCGCGTCCACGCTAGGCCGCCTTCGTGACCGCGGCGAGCGTGTCGAGGTAGTGCCGGTTGAACATGACGGCGAGGACGTTCCCGAACGGGTCGACGAACGAGGCCGTCTCGAAGTCCTCGCCGCGCACGATCTTCGGCTCGTACTCCTTGGCGCCCATGGCCGTCAGCCGCTCGATGGCGGCGTCGAGGTCGTCGACGTGCCAGTACGCGATCGCGCCGCCGGGGCCGGCGCTCATGTCGTGCGGCGCCCACTCGGCCTGGGCGATTCCGATCTCGTGTTGGTAGTCGCCCACCCGGAACTCGATGTAGCCCGGCACCTCGAAGTACGGTCCGGCACCGAACAGGTCGCTGTACCAGGCCTTCGCGGCCTCCAGGTCCTCGGCGAAAAAGCTGATGGTGCTGAATCCTCGCAGCATGTGCGTGCTCCTTTGTCGTCGTTGAACACCACGCTATGGCCCATTGCGGAAGGTTCGCTTCCTCAATGCGTGCGAGAATCGGAAAATGTTGGAGACCTCCGCGCGCCTGCTCCGCGTCCTCGCCCTCCTGCAGGCCCAGCGCGACTGGACGGGCGCGGCCCTCGCCGAACGCCTCGACGTCACCACCAGGACCGTGCGCAGCGACATCGACCGGCTCCGCCAGCTCGGCTACCGCGTCCACTCCACCACCGGCAGCGCGGGCGGCTACCGGCTCGAGGCCGGGAACGCCATGCCGCCCCTGCTCCTCGACGACGAGGAGGCCGTGGCGGTCGCGGTGGGCCTGCGCGCGGCGGCCTCTGGCTCGGTGGCCGGCATCGAGGAGACCTCGCTGCGGGCGCTGGCCAAGCTCGAGCAGACGATGCCCTCGCGCCTGCGCCGCCGCATCGACATGCTCAGGTCGGCGACGGTCTCGGCCGCGGGCGCGGGTCCCACGGTGGCCGCGGAGGTCCTGACCGCGATCGCCGAGGCCGTCTACCGGTGCGAGCAGCTGCGCTTCGACTACCGCGACCGGGCGGGCGCGGCGACGCGCCGCCGCGCCGAGCCGCACCGGCTCGTCTACACCGAGCGGCGCTGGTACCTGCTGGCCTGGGACGTGGACCGCGCCGACTGGCGCACCTACCGGGCCGACCGCATCCGCCTGCGCACCCCGAACGGCCCCCGGTTCGCCCCGAAGGAGCCGCCGGAGGAGGCGGTCGCGCACGTCCTGCGCGGCCTGGGCCAGAGCGCCTGGCGGCACCAGGCGGTGATCCGCCTGTACGAGCCCGTCGAGACGATCGCGGCGATGCTCCCGCCCGGCAGCGGCCTCCTCGAGCCGGCGGGGGAGGGGGCTTGCCTGTGGCGCACCGGCAGCGACTCCCTGCGCGACCTCACGACCTTCATCACCGGCCTGGGGCTGCCCTTCAAAGTCGAAGCGCCGCAGGCACTCCGCGACCACCTGGCGGCGCTCGCCGCCCGCTACGTGGCGGCCGCGTCCTAGGATCCGAGAGAATCATCGCAGATTATTGGAATGAAGCATTCCGTTCTGATAAGATGGTGATATCGGAACCACCCCTAGGGAGCAACACATGACCACCACCTGGCCCCTCCTCGCCGAATCCCACGACGCCCTGCTCAACGCCGTCAAGGGCGTCGGCGCCGACCAGTGGGACCTGCCGACGCCTTGCGACCAGTGGACCGTCACCCAGGTGCTGCAGCACGCCGCGGGCGACCAGCTCGCGTACTACGCCGCGATCACCGGCGGGGAAGGCCCGGCCGAGAACCCGTTCGCGCCTTCGGGAACGCCGCTGGCCGACCCGGTCGCCCACGTCGCCGCCGCGACCGAGGCCGCCGCCGCGGCTTGGGCGGGCATCGCCGCAGACGACGCCGCCGTCGCGGTCCCGGTGCCGCCCAACACGCTCGACGCCGTGACCGGGGTGGGGGCCTGCGCCCTCGATGCGGCCGTCCACGCCTGGGACATCGCGAAGGCCACGGGCCAGCCGCAGCCGCTCAGCGAGACCGCCGCGACCGCGATCCTGATCGCGGCCAAGCAGATCGTGGAGCCGCTGCGCGCCTGGGGCGCTTACGCCCCCGCGCTCGAGCCGCAGGACGGCGACGACGCCGTCGCGGCCCTCCTGCGCTACCTCGGCCGCGATCCCGAGTGGACCGCCGCCTAGAAGCCGAGTACGGCCGGGTCTCCGAATGCCGCTTCGGCATCCGGAGACCCGGCCGCCGTACCGATGCATGCCGCCCCCGCCGGGTTCCCCGGCACCGGACCGAGGGTCTCGACGGGGCGTAGACGCACGCGCATGGATCGTGGCGTCTCAGCGATGGGCGTCGCGCCCCCGACCGACTTGACTGGGGGACATGAGCAACGAGCACATCATCCTGGTCACTGGCGCCACCGGCAAGGTCGGCCGCCGCCTCACCGCCCGCCTCGCCGAGGCCGGGCACACCGTGCGCGGCGTCTCGCGAAGCACCGACATCCGCTTCGACTGGCACGACGAGTCGACCTGGGCCGCGGCCCTCGCAGGCGTCACCGCCGCCTACCTGATCCCGCCGGACGAGCCGTTCCCCGCCGCCGGGATCGTCGCCGCCGCCGAGCAGGCGGGCGTCGAGCGACTGGTCGCCCAGTCGGGCCGGCGCATCCACGTCCTCGCCGAAGCGGTCGGCGCGGGCCCCGAGGCGATCGGTATGTACGCCCTCCAGGAGGCCGTCCAGGCTTCGAGCCTGGAGTGGACCGTCCTGCAGGCCAACAACTTCAACCAGAACTTCAGCGAGGGCGACATGCTCCCGGCGGTCCTCGCGGGCGAGCTGTTCCTGCCAGTCGACGACACTGTGGAACCGTTCATCGACGTCGAGGACATCGCGGCCGTCGCCGTCGCGGTCCTCACCGAGGACGGCCACCACGGCAAGACCTACGAGCTGAGCGGCCCCGAGGCGCTCACCTTCCCCGAGGCGGTCCATTCGATTGCGGAGGCGGCCGGCCGCGCCGTCGTGTTCCAGAACGTGACCGCCGAGGAGTACGCCGCCGTGCTGCGCGCCGAGCAGGTGCCCGAGGACCTCGTGTTCTTCCTCGACGCGATGTACCGGATCATGCGCGAGGGCAGGATCGGCGACGTCGCTGACGGTGTCGAACAGGTGCTGGGCCGCAAGCCGACCGCGTTCGCCGATTGGGCGAAGCGCGCCGCCGCCGAGGGCGCCTGGAGCGCATAGCGACAGGGCCGGGCCGCGATTGGCCCGGCCTTCACTCGCGGCCCAAGAGCTTCGCCAGCAGCGCCTCCAGCGAGGCCCGCTCCCGCTCGTCCAGGACCGCGATGAGCTCGCGCTGGTTCGCCAGATGGACCTCCATGAGCGTGTCGGTGAGCTCGAACCCTTGCGGTGTCAACGTGATCCGGCGTCCGCGCGAGTCCTCCTCGGCGACCGCGCGCGTCACCCATCCGCCCGCCTCCAGCCGGTCCACGCGCTTCGTGATCGCGCCGGTCGTCACGAGCACCGTCCGGCTCAGCTCGCCCGCCGACAGCGTGTACGGCTCACCGGCCCGGCGCAGCGCGGCGAGCACGTCGAAGTCGCCGTTGGCGAGGCCCGCCTCCGCGAAGGGGCCGCGCAGTTCCCGGTCCCACGCGCTCGCGAGCCGGAACACCCTGCCCACCACCAGCATCGGCGAGGCATCCAGGTCCGGGCGCTCGCGCCCCCACTGCCCGACCATCGCGGCGACGGCATCGTCCGATCCATTCGTCTCCATGCCTTGCATTATATCTTCCATGGAAGCTAAAATGTCTTCCATGGAAGATAAATCCGGCGTGACCGCCCGCCGCCGCTTCATCGCCGCCACCGTCGTCGACGCCGTCGGCAACGGCATCTACGTCCCCCTCACCATGCTGTTCGTGCACGCCCTCACCGGCCAGCCCCTCACCGCGATCGGCACCGGCCTCACCCTCGCCGGGCTCGGCGCCCTCGCCGCGATGCCCGTCGTCGGCGTCCTCATCGACCGCCACGGCGGCAAGCGCGTCTACATCGGCGCGCTCGCCCTCCGCGCCGTCGCCTTCGCGCTCTACCCCCTCGCCACCTCCTACCCCGCGTTCCTCGCCGTCGCGCTCACCGTCGCCGTCGCCATGTGGGCCTCCGCCCCCGCCCAGCAGTCCCTCATCGGGGACATGGCCGCCGGCGCCAAACGCGACCGCCTCCTCGCCTGGAACCGGAGCCTTCGCAACGGCGGCATGGGCTTCGGCGCCCTCGCCGCCGCCGGCATGCTCGCCGCCGGCGACGGCGGCCACCTCGCCGCCGCGCTCGCCCTCGCCGCGGCCTTCGCCGTCGCCACCGTCCTCGCCGCCCTCATCGCCGTGCGCGCCAAAGGCACCCGGTCCGCGCCCGCCGAGACCGGCGGCTACCGCACCGTCCTCGCCGACCGCCGCTACCGCAGGCTCACCGCCGCGAACTTCCTCATCGGCTTCGCCTACACCGCCCAGGCCATCGCCATGCCCGTCTTCCTCACCCGCGCCACCGACCTCCCCGACGCCATGGCCGGCATCGTCTTCGCCGTCAACACCGCGCTCATCGCCGGACTCGGCGTACCGGTCGCCCGCCTCATGTCCCGCGCCCGCCGCGGCCGCGGCGCCGCCCTCGGCACGGCCGTCTTCGCCCTCTCCTTCGCGGCCTTCGCCTTCCTGCCCGCCCTCGACGGCACCGCCGCCGTCGTCGCGGTCCTCGCCGTCGCCGTCGTCTACACCGCGGGCGAGCTCATCCACGCCGCGCCCGCCGAAAGCCTCGCCGTCCAGGCCGCCCCCGACCACATGCGCGGCCGCTACCTCTCCGTCTACCAGCTCTCCTGGTCCCTGTGCCGCACCCTCGCCCCCATGCTCCTCGGCCTCCTCCTCGACGCCGGCACCTGGCAGCTCTGGGCCGCCCTCGCCGCCGCCGTCCTCATCGGAGGCGCCATCCTCCTCAGCGCCGACCGGCCCCACCCCGCCCCGACCGCATCCCGCGCAATGCCCGTGCCCGCAGCCGCCTGAAATGGGGGACCTACGCACCGTGATCGAGGCGTAGCCTCAATAGTGGCCGTCCCACCGCCCTGACAGGACGGCCGACGACCCCCTCCGAAGAAGGCCGCCATGTCCAGACTCCTCGTCACCCTCCGGCGCACCGACGACCGCGACACCGTCCTCGAGACCGGGATGGAAGTCCTCGCCGAATACCCCGACCAGCTCCTCGTCACCGGCACGCCCCGCCAGGCCCGCGCCCTCGCCTCGCAGGGCCTCGAGACCACGCCCCTGCCCGAGCAGCCCGTCCAGACCGCCGGCGCCAGCTTCCAGTTCGCCGCCGCCCTCGACGCCCAGGCCGCCGTCACCCTCGCTCCCGAACCGGGCCGCACCGCCTACTACCTCGTCAAACTCATCGGCCCGCCCACCGCCGCCTGGCTCGACGACCTCGCCGCGGCCGGAGCCGACCTCCACGGCAGCCTCTCCGGCTTCACCATGCTCGCCGGGTTCCTTCCCGAACGCGCCGAGGCGATCCGGGGCCTCGGCTTCGTCGAGGAGGTCACCCCCTACCGGCCCGCCATGAAGGTCTCCCCGAAACTCCACCCCGCGCCCCGGCGCCAACTCGACGCGGCCTACCTCGCGGCCGTCGACCCCGACGACTTCACCGACGACGGCCCCGAGATGATCGAGGTCGCCGTCTTCCCCGGCGAGGACACCGCCGCGCTGGCCCGCCGCATCCGGGCCGCGGGCGGCTCCGTGCTCACCGCCCTCCCCAAGTCCCTTGTGGCGAGCGTCCCGCGCTCCCTCATCGCCGACCTCGCCGAACGCGAAGGCGTGCAGGCGATCATGCCGTACGCGTTCTCCCAGACCAGCAACGACCAGGCGGCCGCGGTCATGGGCGTCCCCGCCGACCACCGCTTCGGCGACCTCGCGCTCACCGGCGCGGGCCAGATCGTGGCCGTGGCCGACTCCGGGCTCGACAACGGCGACCTCGAGACCGTGCACGCCGACGTGCGCGGCCGCGTCGCCGCGATCACCTCCTGGCCGACCCGGGAAGTCCTGGCGCCGTTCACGAACGACCCGCCCGGCCACGACGACGGCCCGGCCGACACCGACTCCGGGCACGGCACGCACGTCACCGGCTCGGTCCTCGGCAACGGCGAGGCCGCCCGCCAAGCCGGGGCGGTCCCAGTCCCCGCCGGCATCGCCCCCGAGGCCACGCTCTTCTTCCAGGCGATCAACCAGCGCATCCGCTGGAAGTCCCGCGCCGAGCTCGCCGCCGCCGGACTCCGTCCCTTCACGACCCCCTGGCCGCCGCCCGAATCGGGCCTGTACGGCATCCCCGGCGACATCGGCGCGCTCTTCGCCGAGGCCTACGAGGCGGGCGCTCGCGTCCACACCAACTCGTGGGGCGCGCCGCTCGCGGGGGAGTACGGGCAGAACGCGCGGGCCGTCGACGAGTTCATGTGGACCCACCCGGACATGCTGGTGCTCTTCGCGGCCGGGAACGACGGCGCCGACGCCGACAACGACGGCCGCATCGACCCCGACTCGATGGGCTCGCCCGGCACCGCCAAGAACTGCCTCACCGTGGGCGCCAGCGAGAACACGCGCCCCAGTGGCTCCGAACCGCCGCCCGGCCTCGACCGCACCTGGAGCCAGTGGGGCCGCTACCAGAAGCTCGGCGCGGCCGGGCACGTCTCGGACGACCCCGACGGCATGGCCGCGTTCTCCTCGCGCGGCCCCACCGACGACCTGCGCATCAAACCCGACGTGGTCGCCCCGGGCACCAACGTGCTCTCCATGCTCACCTCGGTGTACGCCGGGGACGGCGAGCCCCTGTGGGGCCGCCTGCCCGAGGGCCACCCGCTGCGCGAGCACTACTGCTGGAGCGGCGGCACGAGCATGGCCACCCCGCTCGTCGCGGGCGCGGCGGCGCTGGTGCGCCAGCACCTCGTCGCACAGGGCCACACCGAGGACGGCCGCCGCCCCTCCGCCGCGCTCCTCAAGGCGCTCTTGGTGAACGGCGCGGTCGCGATCCCCGGCCAGTACCCCGGGGAGGTCCCGGAGGGCCCGAACCCGGTGAGCGGCTTCGGCCGCATCGACGTCGCCAGCGCCATCGGGAGCGCACACCTCAGCCGCTTCGCCGATGTCCCCGCCGACGCCGTCGCGACCGGCGAGATCCGCCGCTACCGGATCGAGGCGGCCGACCCCGAGCAGCCGCTCAAGATCACGCTCGTGTGGACGGACGCGCCCTCGCTCGAAGGCCTGGGCGGGCTCGTGAACGAGCTGTACCTGCAGCTCGAGACGCCCTCGGGCGCCGTGCTCAACTGGGACGCGAACCCGGCCACCCGCGTCACCAACAACGTCCAGCAGATCACCGTCACCGCACCTGAGGACGGCGTCTACACCGTCCGCGTGCGCGGCGTCTCGGTCACCCAGCACGCACCAGGGGCCGCGCCCACCGACGGCCTCCGCCAGGACTTCGCCCTCGCCATCGCGAACGCGGTCGCCGAGGACACCGGCGACGCCGCCCTCGCCCCGATGACCGCCGCCCGCTGAACGAACGAGGCGGGCGCCACCAGGGCACCCGCCTTCATACGACCGTCCGGCTCAACCGCCGTCCTTGCGCACCAGCGGCGGATGGAACAGGACTTCGACGTACACGATCCGCTCGTCGACGACGTCGAGGATGAGCATGCCCTCCTCGGGATCGAGCATGACATTGCGGTGGCCCGGCCCGTACGGCGTCCCGGGCGGATGCTCAGCGGTGCGGAAGCTCTGGCAGAAATCGTCCTTGCAGCCGCAGGGCGCGACGAGCCGGAGGTCGTGCGCCACGATCGCCAGATACCGCTCGCCCTCGGCCTCGAGCAGCCGGGCGACCTCGGCGACGAGGTCGGGAAACACCTCCCGGACCAGCGGATACTCCTCCATGACCGCCAAGCATAACGAGCACCTGTCGCCACTGGAAACGCATCTGCCCAGGCTCAGGGACCGCTGCGAATACCCGGCGGTCCTCGGACGCTTCGGCCGCGCGCGGATAATCTGCCCTTCACCACAGCGGAGAGGAACGGCCAGTGACCCCGGGAGCGTCCATGGACCTCGAGCAGTACTTCGCGCCATTGGGCGCCAAGGTCTCCGCCCATATCCGCGACCTCGCCGACGGGCGCGGCATCGGCGTACGCGAGCACGACCCGGTGATCCTCGTGTCGGTGGTGAAGCTCTTCATCGCCTGGGAGTTCCGCTCGCAGGTCGAGGCGGGGCTCATCGATCCCGCCGCGCCCGTGCGCGTCACGGCCGCCGACCGGCTCGGCGGGACCGGTGTCGCCGGGTTCCGCTACGACTCGCAGATCGCCGTGTGGGACCTCGCGTCGCTCATGATGGAGGTCTCCGACAACTCAGCCGCCGACCTCGTCGTCAAGCACATGGGCGCGGGCGCCCTGCGCAGCCTGCCCTCGCGCCTCGGCCTCAAGCGCACCCGGCTGCTCGGCTCGCCCCGCACCATCCTCGAAGAGGTCGCCCGCGACCTCGACATCGCCGACCTCGAGGCCCTCGCCCACGTCCTCCAGAGCGGCGCGGTCACCACCGCCGAACTACGCGCCACCAGCGCCTGGGACCCCATGCGCACCAACGCGTCCACGCCCGCCGACATGACCGCGTTCCTGCGGCACATATGGAACGGCCCCGCGCCCGTGGCCGCCGACGTGCGCCACTGGATGGGCCGCCAGCTCACCGGAGGCCGCCTCTCCCGCCTCGCCCCCAGCACCGTCAAGCCCTTCGGCCGCTCCGGCTCGCTCCCCGGCTGGCTCAACGAGGTCGCCGTCTGGGAGTGGCCCGACGGCCGCCGCCACGCCATCGCCGTCTTCGCGCAGGTCACGCGCGGCAACTTCCGCGAAGTCGAACTCGCCATGAGCCGAGCCGCCCTCGCCCTCACCGAAGCGCTCGATCAGTAGAGCGCCGACCACGGCCGCGGCGGATTCGCCGGGTCCGTCTCGGCCGCCCGCCGCACCAGCGTCCGCATGCGCTGATGCGCCCGCAGCAGCTCCGGCGCCTCCCGCATGAGTATGTGTCCCGCCGGCGTCAGCTGCACCTGCCCGCCGCCGCGGTCGAACAGCTCCGCGCCCAGCTCCTTCTCAAGCCGCCGGATGCGCTGGCTCAACGGCGGCTGCTCCATGCCCAGACGCTCCGCGGCCCGCCCGAAGTGACGTTCCTCTCCAACCGCCAGGAAGCACTCCAAGTGCCGCATGATGTCCACGCGGCAACGATATCAACGGCCGTATCGGTCCATAGGCGCGTTGATATTGGACGCCGGGGGACACTTCGGTTTGAATGTCCGCCATGAACACTCCGAACGATCCCACTCCGCCGATCCGCCGCCGCGGCCTCCTCATCGGCACCGGCGCCACCGCGCTCGCCGCGACCGCCGCGGTCGGCGGTATCGCCGCCGCCCAGGAAGACGACACGCAGCCCGAGGCTCCGGCGGTGCGGCTGCGCTGGCTCGGCACGAACGCCTGGGAGTTCACGACCGCGAACGCGACCGTCCTCATCGACCCGTGGGTGAGCCGGTTCCCGACCGGCGCCTACACCGAGGAGGGCGCCGATCCCGAGACCGAGATCGAGGTCCACGAGGACGTGATCGACGAGCACCTGCCGAAGGCCGACACCATCCTCGTCACGCACGGCCACTGGGACCACATCGCCGACGTCCCGTACCTCGCCACCCGCACGGGCGCGACGGTGCTCGGCACCGAGACGCACCTGAACCTGCTGCGCGCCATGGACGCCCCTGAAGCGCAGCTCTCGCAGGTCCTCGGCGGCGAGCTCTACCAGTTCGACGGCTACACCGTCGAAGTCTTCCGGTCCTCGCACTCGGCGAGCGGCGAGCACAAGCGGATCCTGTTCGGCGGCACCCGCCCCGGCGAGGTCCCCAAGCGCCCCAAGAAGATCAAGGACCTCGTCGAGGGCGGCAGCCTCACCTTCATGCTCGACTTCGGCGGCGTCTCGTTCTTCAACGCCGGCTCGGCGAACTTCCACGAGCACGAGATCGCGCACCTGCGCCCGACGGCCGTGTTCGTGCAGCCCGGCGGCGGGCACACCCCCGGGTACGTGGAGCGGCTGCTGGAGGCGACGGGCTTCCCGCCGTACGTGATCGCGACGCACTGGGACGACTTCGACAAGCCGCTGACCGAGCCCGCCGTCCCCGGCGGCGACGTGGAGGCCCTGCGCGAGCGCGTGGCCGCCGCGAGTCCCGACTCCGAGTTCCTCCTCATCGACCACCTGGAGAGCCATGACTTCTGAGGTCACCGTCCGCTGGCTGGGCACCAACGCTTGGGAGGTGACGGGCGGCGGCACCACGGTGCTGGTCGACCCGTACGTCTCGCGCACCTACACCGGCGCGACCAAGCCCGGCGAGTTCGACCCGGACACGCCGATCACGATCGACGAGGCCGCGGTCGACGAGCACATCGCCACCGCCGACTCGATCCTGATCACGCACGCGCACTTCGACCACATCGCCGACGTCCCGTACGTCGCCGCTAAGACCGGCGCCACGGTGCTGGGCACCGAGACGCACTTGAACCTGCTGCGCGCCATGGGCACTCCCGAGGAGCAGTTGGCGCAGGTCGGCGGCGGCGAGCTCTACCAGTTCGAGGGCTACACCGTGGAGGTCTTCCGGTCCTCCCACGGCGTCACCGGCAAGCACAAGAGCCTGCTGTTCCCGGGCACGCGCCCGGGCGAGACGCCGCGCCGGCCCGAGGTCATCAAGGACCTCGTGGAGGGCGGCAGCCTCGCCTACCTGGTGACGTTCGGCGAGATCTCGCTGTACTTCAACGCGGTGCCGTCGTTCCACGAACGCGAGATCGCGGGCATCCGGCCGACGGTCCTGTTCATGCAGGGCCGCAACCCGAACTACCCCGACTACGAGGAGCGGCTGTTCGCGGCGGTCGGCAGCCCGCCGTACGTCATCCCGACGCACTGGGACGACTACGAGGAGCCGCTGACCGAGCCGGCCGTGGACCTCTTCGGCGGCGCGGCCCTGGGGGAGAAGGTCGCGCAGTACAGCCCGGACTCCGAGTTCGTGCTGCTGGACCACCTCGAGTCGTTCACGATCGAACGCTAGATCCAGCCCTGCTCCCAGGCGTGCTGGGCGGCGGCGTGGCGGGTCCTCTTGTCCAGTTTGCGCATCGCGCTCGAGAGGTAGTTGCGCACGGTCCCGGGCGCGAGGTGGAGCTGCGCGGCGATCTCCTCGATCGTGCCGCCGCCCCTGGTCGCGCGGAGCAGGTCGAGCTCCCGCTCGGTCAGGGGCGAGCGGTCCTCGGTGAGGGCCGTCGCGGCGATCTCAGGGTCGATGTAGCGGCGGCCCTGGCCGATGTCGCGGATGATCTGGGCGAGCCGCTCGGCCGGGGTGGTCTTGGGGACGAACCCGGAGACGCCCGCGGCGAGGGCCCGGCGCAGCACGCCCGGTCGCGCGTGCCGTGTCACGAGCATGACCTTGACGCCGGGGTTGGCCTCACGGATGCGCTCGGCGGCCCACAGCCCGTCCTGCGGCGGCATCTCGAGGTCGAGCACGGCGATGTCGGGGAGGCGGGACTCGGCGAGCGTCACCGCGTCGGCGCCGTTGTCGGCCTGGGCGATCACGGTCAGGTCGGGTTCGAGCCCGAGCAGCACGGCGAGCGCTTCGCGCACCAGCGTCTCGTCGTCGGCGACCAGGAGCCGGATCACCGCCGGACCCGCCTGCCCGCGAGCCGCTGCGACGGCGGCACCCGCCTCGCCTGCGCGCCTTGGCGCTTCGCCTGCGCCCGGCGCTTCGCCTGGGGCTGGGCCTCCGGCTGCGGGCGCGGCACGGTGCCCTTGAGGACGAACCGGTCGCCGTCGTGCACGTGCTCGACAGTGCCGCCCGCCTCGGTGAACCGGTCCTTGAGCATGGTGAGGCCGTTGCCGCCCCCGGCAGGGGCGGGCGCGCCGTTGTTCGTCACCGTCACGGTGACCTCCGCGTCGACCTCGATGATCGAGACGTCGGCGGCGGTCGGTTCGGCGTGCCGGATGAGGTTCGTCGTGGCCTCGCGCACGAGCAGCCCCAGGAGCTTCTCGGTGTCCTCGTCGAGTGACGGCGCGGCGTCGGGCACGGTCGCCTGCACGCCCGCCGACTTGAGAATCCTCGCAGCCGAGTCGATCTCGTCGGCGAGGGCGACCTTCCGGTATCCGCCCACGACCTCGCGCGTGTCCTTCAGCGCCGTCCGCGCCAGGTCCTCCACCGCCTGCATCTCCGCCTCGGCCCGCTCTGGGTCGACGGTGATGAGCCGCCGCGCGACCTGCGCCTTCAACGTGATCGCCTGCAGGTTCCCGCCTTGGATGTCGTGCAGCTCGCCCGCGAACCGCAGCCGCTCCTCGGCGACGGCGAGGTCCGCGGCGAGCCCGCGCGCCTGCTCGAGTTCCTTCGCGACCTGGTAGTGCCACAGCTGGCAGACGATCGCGGTGCCGATCGTGGGCACCATCAGCACCGACACGACCACCGCCTCGGGGGCGATGAGGCCCAGCTGCGCGAGCCCGATGACGGCGCCGATCGCGACCAGGCACGCCCACCCGAGGGCGTACGCGCGCTTCCCGGGCCTGGCCCACAGCGCGAACTCGGCGGCGAGCAGACCGGCCGGGGCCGCCCACTCGCTCTGGATCGCACCCGCGTTCGCCTCGACGGCCGCACCGGCGACGAGCGCGGCGAGCGACAGCGACCAGAACACCCTGCGCCGCAACGGGCCCTGCCCGTGCCAGTGGAGCGCGAGCGCGGCCGTGCAGAACACGACCGAGACCGTCGCGGCCCCGCCCGCCAGCGCCAGGTGGGTGCCGGTCATCTCCGATCCGGCGAGGAACAGCGCGGCCATCAACAGCACGACCGGGCCGGTGCCGATCACGGTGAAGAACGTGTACGTGCGCAGGCGGCGCAGATTCCGCGCGGAGGGCTCAGCTTCAAGGGGCACCCCGAGATTCAACCACCCCGGTGCTGGATGACATTTGTCAGACCGCCCCCACACGTCCGTCACCTGGACCGATGCGGTTCCGGCACTACCTGCGGCGCTTGAAAACCCGCAGGATCGGAACCATGAACGCGAACTCCCGCCAGCCCGCCCCGCCCGTCGAGGTCACCGACCTCACCTGCCGGTACGGCGCCTACACCGCCGTCGACCGCGCGTCCTTCACCGTCGCCCCCGGCGAGCTCTTCGCGCTCCTGGGCACCAACGGCGCCGGCAAGACCACCACCATCGAGACCGCCATCGGCCTGCGCCGCCCCGCCTCCGGCACCGCCCGCGTCCTCGGCCGCGACCCCTTCAGACACCGCCGCGAACTGGCCGGCGACGTGGCCGTCATCGGCCAGGAGACCGGCTTCGCCGACGACCTCACCTGCGCCGAGACCCTGCGGCTCTGGACCGACCTGCACCGCCTCGCCCCCCGGCTCGAACTCCTCGAACGCGTCGACCTCGCCCACCGGGCCGCCGTCCGCGTCGGCGCCCTCTCCGGCGGCGAGCGCCGCCGCCTCGACCTCGCGCTCGCGGTCGCCACCGCCCCGTCCGTGCTCTTCGCCGACGAGCCCACCACCGGGCTCGACCCGGCCTCGCGCCGCCGCACCTGGGGCCTGCTCCGCGAGCTCACCGCGCAGGGCACCGCGGTCGTCCTCACCACCCACTACCTCGACGAGGCCGCCGAACTGGCCGGCCATGTGGCGATCATGGACCGCGGCCGCATCGCCCGCTTCGGCACCGTCGCCGAGATCACCTCCTCCTATGAAGCCCGCATCACCATGCGCCCCAAGCCCTTCGACCCGATCGCACTGCCCGCCCTCGCGGGCCGCACCGCGGTCGACGACGGCCTCCTCACGATCCGCACCACCGCCCTCCAGGCCGACCTGCACCGGCTCCTCGACTGGGCCGCCCGCGAAGGCGTCGAACTCGCCGACCTCAAGGCCGGACCGGCCACGTTGGACGAGATCTTCGCCGAACTCGAATCCGAACCCGCCCCCGCCAACTGAAATCGGAGCCCTCCCATGACCGCATTGACGCTCGCCGCCGCCGAGACTCGCCTGATCCTGCGCAACCGCACCGTCCTCGTCACCGCCGCGATCCTCCCGCTGATCCTCGGCATCGCCCTGATGAACTCGCCCCTGACCGGCGCCGCCCAGTCCGCGGGCGCGCTGGCCGCAGTGCAGCTGGGGATGCTGCTCATGTTCGGGCTGTTCATGCCGATCACGATGACCCTCGCCGCGCGCCGCCAGCAGCTCTACCTCAAGCGCCTGCGCACCTCCCCGGCCTCGACGGCGTCGATCGTGGCCGGCCTGGCGAGCCCGCTCGCGCTCATCACCCTGCTGCAGACCGCGGTCGTCCTCGGCGTGACCGCCTGGGAGACCGGCACCGCCCCCGCCCACCCCGGGCTCCTCGTGCTCGCGTTCGCGAACGGCGCGATCACCTTGACCGCCATCGGCTTCCTCACCGCCTCGTTCACCAAGACCCCCGAGGCCGCGCAGATCACGGTGCTCCCGGGCATGGTCGTGCTCATGATCGGCACCTTCTGGGCCCTCGCCCCGATGGACGGCCCGCGCGGCGTCCTGCGCTCGGCGATCCCGGGCGCGGCCCTGACCGAGCTCGCCACCGCCGCCTGGGACGGCGGCCTCGACTTCGCTTCCACCGCGCAGCCGATCGCACTGTCCACACTGGTCGCGGTCGCCGCGGCCCTCGTGGCGGCCCGGCTCTTCCGCTGGCAGCCCCGCGACTAGTCGCGCCCGCATCGCACTCGTCGCGGTCAAGGGCAAGACCCACTGATGGGGCCGGTCCCCATCGTTCGAACAGTTGATTTACCAAACCGTTGCCCCGCATGCCTTGCCGCGCGCGGCCGCCGGGCCATAGCGTGAAAGCAGCGCACGACGCGCGTTCGGACCCCGTCCCTCATGCACTCCGGTGCCCGCTCCCCAGATCCGGGGGAGCGGGCACCGGCTCGTTCTCCCGGTCAGCCCTGGCAGGTCACCTGCGGGGCCGTGCTCGGACCCGAGGCGACGAACCCGAAGGCCTCCCTCGACTGGCCCGCCGCGACGGACCCGTTCCAGCCCACGTCGCCGGCCGTCACCGCCGCCCCCGACTGCGACCACTCCGCATTCCACGCCGAGGTGATCTTCTGCGAGCCCGGCCAGGTCCAGGTGAGGGTCCAGCCGGTCAGCGCGGCGCTCCCGGCCTTCACGTCGACGCGGCCCTGCCAGCCCGAACCCCAGTCGCCGACCACGGTCACCGTGGCCGTGCACGCGCCCGAAGGCGGCGGCGTGCTCGTGGGCGGCGGCGTGGTCGTCGGCTCCTCGCCCGTGCCGCCGCAGTCGGGGCTCGAGTTGGTCTGCGTCAGCAGCCCCAGCCGCCAGGGCAGGTTGTTGTAGTCGCCGCCCGAGTTCGGGTCGCGGCCCTGGTAGAGGTACTGCATGTCGCACAGGTCGACTTCCAGCCGCTGGTCCACCCCGTTGCGGATGAGTTCGCCGTGGCTGATGTCCTGCGTCCACTTCCCGCCGGGGAACGACACGTTCGCCGGTCCGGCGAACGGCTGGTTCTCCGCGGCGGCCAGCGCCGTCCACGGCCCGGCCAGGCTCGTCGACGTCCAGGACCGGAAGTAGCGGCCGTTCGAGCCGATCGCCTCGATGATGAGCAGGTACCGGTCGGTGCCCTCGATCTTGTACACGTTGCTGGCCTCCCAGAGCGCGTACTTGTTCGAGTCCTGCATCGCGATCACCGGCTCGCTCATCCCGTCGGGGAAGTTCGCGACCGAGGTCTGCGAGCGGTACAGGTGCCCGTTGTCGTCCGAGGAGAACAGGTGGCAGTTGACGTCGTCGCAGGTGACCCACATGTCGACCCAGTAGCCGCTGCCGA
Organism: Glycomyces niveus; assembly: GCF_017592475.1. Lineage (GTDB taxonomy): Bacteria > Actinomycetota > Actinomycetes > Mycobacteriales > Micromonosporaceae > Glycomyces > Glycomyces niveus. The sequence goes on from NZ_JAGFNP010000002.1 coordinate 320,633, forward strand.
TGTTGTCCTTGATGATCTGCGGCATGCCCGAGTAGAAGTGCTTCGGCGCCGACCAGCCGTTCGGGTTGGAGATGTCCGCGTTGGTGGAGTAGGAGGCGTTCCCGGTCTGGTAGACGAGGTACCACAGGCCCTGCGGCTCGTAGTAGAACACCTCGGGCGCGGCCCGGTAACCGGTGCCGATCGCCGACCGGTCGAGGTAGTGGTGGGTCGCGCTCGCCGCCTGGGACCAGTCGGTGAAGTTGAGGTACACCATGTTGTAGCCGGCGTTGCTCGCGATGGACGCGAACACGTGCCACTTCCCGTTGTGGAAGACCACGGACGGGTCCTTGAGACCGGCGATGTTCGGATGCGCCGCATCGGGTTTGGGGCCCGCGAGGACCCCGCTGGAAGTCCAGGTGAAGCTGGTGGGGAGGGCCGCGGCCTGCGCCGGGGCGGCCGCGTCCTCCTCCGCCTGCTGCGCGTGGGCCGTCAGCCCCGCCGCCATGGTGGCGGCCATCGCGGCGGCGAGCAGCGCGGCGCGCACCACCCGCAGCCGCGTTCGGATCGAATGCTTCATGGTTCGTCTCTCCTTGGGGGACAAGGCGTCCACCCGATCATTCCGAAATTTTCGACCAAACCCCCGGAAATGACGTGAACGCCAAACCCAGGTTATCGATAAACATCGATGTCTGTAAATGCCCTGCGCACGACTGAACAGTTTCCGGCGACGCCCCGGAGTACAGTCCTCCCATGACCGTCATCGACGCCCAAGGCCGCCCCGAACCGCCCGCGGACGGCGACGAGGCCGCCACCCTCATCGGCTTCCTCGACTTCCAGCGCGCCACCCTCGCCTGGAAGACCGCCGGACTCGACGCCGCCGCCCTCGACCGGACCGTCGCCGCCTCCACCATGACCCTCGGCGGCCTGCTCAAGCACATGGCCTACGTGGAGACCAGCTGGTTCTCCCGCTCCCTCTTCGGCCGCGCCATGGGCGAACCCTGGGACGACGTCGACTGGAAGGCCGACCGCGACTGGGAATGGCACTCCGCCGCCGACGACGCCCCCGAAGCCCTGCGCGCCATGTGGCGGCGCAGCATCGAGGGCGCCCGCGCCTCCGTCGCCGAGGCGCTGGCCGACGGCGGGCTCGGCCGCGCCGCGCACCTGGTCTGGCCGGACGGCCGCAGCCCGTCGCTGCGGTGGATCCTGTGCCACATGATCGAGGAGTACGCGCGCCACAACGGCCACGCGGACCTCATCCGCGAGGCGATCGACGGCGAGACCGGCGAATGATCGATTCCGACCGGTGCGGTCTGAAATGGAGGTAGCGGACGCGCCGTCACCGATGCGCTGATTCCATGCCGCGCAGGCCTTCTGCGTGACGCTTCGTTGCGCTACGCTCCGGAAGCGTCACCCCTTTGGCGTCGAACGCCAACGCAGAGAGGACCTTTCATGCGCCGGACGACCGCACGACTGCGCCTTGTCAACGCCCTCACGGCCCCCGCGGCGCGGGCCCGCCACGACCCGTACCGGTTCTTCGACCGCATGCTCGACGGCCAGCGCTCGGCCAACGCGGGCGTCGCGCTGACGGCGGAGGACGAGTCGGAGCTGCAGCACCTGCGCCGCTTCCTGGGGTTCATCGCCGACGTGCCGTCCCTGAGCGGCGTGGGCTGGCTCTCGGTGCAGGACATGGTGAAGACCCGCATCCGCAACCGCTTCCTGGTGCGGCGCCTGCAGGCCGAGCACCCGGAGGTCCGCGAGGAGCGGATCGAGGCGCCGGTGTTCGTGATCGGCCTGCCGCGCACGGCGACCACGCTGACCCACAAGATCCTCGCGAACGCGCCGGGCGGGCGCGGGCCGTACATGTGGGAGATGGACAACATCGGGCTGCCGCGCTCGGAGGAGCAGGCCGCCAAGCTGGCGCGGCAGACGCAGAAGCGGCTCGACCAGGTGCTCATGCTGAGCCCGTCGTGGTCGCGGATCCACCCGGTGCGCGCGGACTGGGTGGAGGAGATCTACTTCCTGCTCAACCAGAGCCGCCTGCACAACACGATGGCGCCGATGCCGAAGTACGTGGAGTTCCTGCGCTCGTACGACGCCCGCCCCGACTACCGGTTCGTGCGGGAGGTGCTGCAGATCCTGCAGTTCCGCCGCCCCACGCCGCGGTGGATGCTCAAGCACCCCGACTGCCTGGGGGAGACCGCGGCGATCCACCACGTGTTCCCGGACGCGAAGTTCGTGTGGACGCACCGGGACCCGCACACGGTGATGGGGTCGATGTGCTCGATGGCCGAGTCCCTGGGGTACCTGCACAACCACCCGAAGTCGGTGGACCCGCACGAGATCGGGCAGGTGTGGCTGCAGATCCTCCCGGAGATGGTGGAGCGGGCGCGCCGCGAGCGCATCCAGATGCCGCGCGAGACCACGGTGGACGTCGCCTACCACGCGATGATGGCCGACCCGCACCGGTACGTGCCGGAGCTGTTCGACAAGCTCGACCTGAAGTGGACGGACGCGGACGAGACGAACCTGCGGGAGGCGCTGGACCGCCCGCGCGACCAGCGCGGCCACGAGTACTCGATGGCCCACTACGGGCTCGACCCGGCGATGATCGACGGGGCGTTCGGCGACTACGGCCTGTTCGTGGACAACCTGACGGCGAGCGCTCGCTGAGCCGTTCAGCCGGCCCAGTCGACGCCGGAGAGGGCCATGCCGCGGAACGCGGCCAGCTTCTCGGCCTCGACTTCGACCGCTTTGCGTTCGGGTCCTTCGAGGTCGCGCCAGGGATCGACGGCGACGGTGAACCGCTTCCCTGACTTGCGCGGCCGCCACAGGCCGGCGATGTCGCCGTCGACGATGACCGCACCGGGGCGTCCGAGCACCGGCCACAGGGCCTTGGCCTTGGCGGGGTCGGACACGAGCGTGGACCGGTCGCGGGCCTGGAGGAACAGGTCGTAGGGGCCGAGCAGCCGCGTCCCGGCGGCCTCGGCGCCCTGCAGCGCATCGACATCGGCCTCGAGCATCCACCGGGTCTCGCCTTCGACCTCCACTTCGACGGCGTCCTCGGGCCAGCGGGCCTTGACCTCGCGGACGGGCGCGTCGACGTACTCGGCGACCTGCTTGTGGGTGGCGGGTCCGAGGAGGCGGAGGTAGGCGCGGACGGGGTCGAGGCGGTCGGGGTACTCGCCCGCGACCGCGAAGCCGGGCATGGGCTGCAGTACCGGCGGCGAGGTGTCGGGCACGAGTTCGAGCCCGGCGCGCACCGCGGAGAGGCGGAAGGGCATCTCGTAGAGGTGCACGGCGTCGCAGGAGCGGCAGTACCGCTGGTACGGCTCGGGCATGGCCTCGTGGAGGCGGGTGGACATCTCGCCTTTGACCATGGGCTCCTTGACGATGGCGCGCATCTGCCCGGCGACGGCGTCGAGCGCGTCGAGCACGGGGATGCCGGCGTCCTTGAGGGGCTTGGAGGCGTCGAAGATCCGCTTGGACGCGTCGGCCTCGGACCAGGGGGCGACGGCGGCCGCCACCGCTGCGGCGTCGCTGCGGCGGTAGCAGTGCGGGGCGCCGCGGAGGGTCCACAGCCAGACGAGGTCGGCGTGGTGCTCGGCGGCCGCGCCGAGACCGGCGGTGTCGACGCCGCGCAGTTCAAGGGCCCAGAGCGCGCCGTCGGGACCGGTGTCCTGCACGCCGAGGTCGAGGACGGCCGTGTCGGCGACGGTGCCGTGCTCGCGGTCGAGCTGCTGCGTGTGGAAGCGGTAGCGCCGTACTTGCTGGCGTTCGATCATGACCCCACGCTAACGCCGGGCACCGACAATCGGGGGTCCATTTCGAGGCCGCGGGAGAAAACTTCGCGCCGCGCGATGAATCCGCGCGGCGGGCCTCGTCTACATGGCAAGAGCCCGATGACCCCCGACAGCGCCGCTGCAAGGCGGCGCGACTGAAGAAAGCGAGCGCACCATGACGACCTACGACCGCACCGCCGAGACCGTCCTCGCCACCACCGCCGCCGAAGGCCCCGGCCGGGCGCTGGGCATCACCACGTGGGTGTTCCAGATCCTCCTGGGCGCCTTCATGATCGTCGCCTCGGGCGCGCCGAAGCTGTTCGCCGTGGAGGCCGCCGCGACCGGCTTCGACATGATCGGCTGGGGCGACTGGTTCATGTACCTCGTCGGCGCGCTGGAGATCGCGGGCGGCATCGGCCTGCTCATCCCGCGCGTCTCGGGGCTCGCCGCGATCGGCCTGAGCCTGCTCATGATCGGCGCCGCGATCTTCAACGCCGCGCTCCTCGACTTCCCGGTCCTCACGCCGCTGATCCTGCTGGCCTTCTTCGCGGGCATCGCGTGGGTCCGCCGCCACCAGACGCAGCGGTTCCTGAAGCACGGCTTCAAGTCCGTGCGGTGACTCCCCCGCGGCAAGGGCCGGTGGCGCCGCCACCGGCCCTTTCGCATGCCCGCGCCACCTCATGCCAACAAGAAAAGGCACCTGCTAACATTCACTTGCAGGTATTTGGAGGCCGCATGGACGAAGGCATCCCGACCGGAGACGAACTGGTCGCGCTCCTGGCGGCGCTCGCCAGTCCGCACCGGCTGCGCGTCGTGGCCGCCCTCGCTGGCGGGCGCAACTACGTGAGCCAGCTGGCGCGCGACCTCGGCATCAGCCGAGCGCTGCTCCAGGTCCACTTGAAGAAGCTCGAAGCATCCGGCCTCGTCACCTCCGCGATCGAAGTCTCGGAGGACGGCAAGGCCATGAACTACTACGAGGTCGTCCCGTTCGCGGTCCACCTCACCCCCGCGCTCGTCGAGCAGTCCTCGGCGACGCTCACCGTCTAGAAGGGACGAAATCCATGACCGAGCACGAATGGCCCGAGGTCATCGGCGCGATCGGCGTGTTCGCACTCCTCATCGGCGTGGTGCTCTCGCTGATCTGGCGCAGCGCCTTCATCAAGCGCGTCAAGCTCCAGTACCGCCACGACGAGCGGTACAAGGAGCTCGCCGCCAAGGCCGAGGAGAGCCAGGTCCGCGTCGCCGAGCAGCTCGCGGTCCTCAACGAGCGCCTCGCGCGACTCGAGACCAGCAGCGCCTCCATCGAAGAGACCCTCAAAGTCGTCGAATAAGACCTAGAAAACCGGCCCGGGCCGTCGAGCGGCAACTCGACGGCCCGGGCCCGGGCCTCCACCGCCGGGCGGCAACCCGGCGGCTTACACCCAAGGGAGACGGACCCCCTCGCCGCGAACGGCGAGTTCCGCAGGACCGGCCCCCGCAACCATAGGAAAGCAGACCGTGCTGCACGACATCACCGCAGACCCCCGTCCCCACGACGCCCCGCACACCCGCCGCGGCGTCGTCGCCGCCATCGCCGACTGGTCCGCCCGGCACCGCGCCTTCGCCATCGGCGGCTGGCTCGCCCTCGTCGCCCTCGCCGTCCTTTCCGGCGCACTCCCGCTGGGGGAGCAGGCGAGCGCCACCGACCCCGGCGAAGCCGGCGTCGCCGAGAACCGCATCGACGCCGCGGGCGGCTACGCCGTCCGCGAGAACGTCCTCATCACCGGACCCGGCACCGCCGCCGCCGTCGCCGACCTCGTCACCGCCCTCGAAGCGGCTCCGGACGCGGTCGCCGACATCGGCTCACCCCTCAGCGACCACGGCGAACGCTGGCAGTCGGGCGGCGCCGCCCTCGTCACCTTCACGATCCTCGGACCCGACGCCGCCTACGACGCCAACAACGCGGCCGTCCTCGCCGCCGTCGCCGACGTCCGAGCCGAACACCCCGGCACCGAACTGCTGCAAGCGGGCGACGCGACCCTCTCCGGCGCCGTCGACGCCGGCATCAAAGACGACATGCGGCGCGCCGAGACCACCTCGCTGCCGCTCACCGTCCTCGTCCTCCTCGCCGTCTTCGGCTCCCTCCTCGCCGCCGGCCTCCCGCTCCTCCTCGCCGCCACCAGCGTCGCCGGCGCCTTCGGGCTCCTCGCCCTCCTCGGCCACTGGGTCCCCTTCAACGGCGCGGGCTCGGCCATCGTCCTCCTCGTCGGCATGGCGGTCGGCATCGACTACTCCCTGTTCTACCTGCGCCGCTTCCGCGAAGAACGCGCCGCCGGACACGACCCGGCCACCGCCCTGCGCACCACCGCCCGCACCTCCGGGCACGTGGTCGCCGCCTCCGGCCTCACCGTCATCGTCTGCATGGCCGGCCTCCTCATCACCGGCATCGACGTCCTCAAAGGACTCGCGCTCGGGACCGCGCTCGTCGTCGCCCTCGCCGTCATCGGCTCCGTCACCTTCCTGCCCGCGCTCCTCGCCCTCCTGCGCCACCGCGTCGACGCCGCCCGCCTCCCCTGGCTCGGCAAGCGCCGCATCCAAGCCGCGCCCTCCCGCTTCTGGGCCCGCACCGCCGCCGCCGTCGTCCGCAGGCCGCTCATCACCGGCGGCCTCGCCGCCGTCTTCTTGCTCATCGCCGCCACGCCCGTCATCGGCCTCCGCCTCCAAGACGCCGCCGTCACCGCCAGCCTCCCGCCCGGCGCCTCCACCGCCGTCGACGCCGCCCGCACCATGCACGACCACTTCCCCGGCGCGGCGACCAGCGCCCGCGTCGTCATCACCCCCGGCGCCGGCGACACCCTCGACCAAGCCGAACTCGACACCGCCGTCGCCGCCCTCCACGACCAAGCCGCCGCCAGCGACGGGCGACTCCTCGAACCCATCACCACCACCGCCCTCGGCGACGCCCTCGTCATCCGCGTCCCCCTCGCCGGTGACACCACCGGCCCCGAAGCCGACGCCGCCCTCGCCCACCTCCGCGACCACGCTCTCCCGAACGCCTTCGCCCGCACCGGCACCGAACACGCCGTCACCGGCAAGACCGCACTCCCGCACGACTTCACCGAGCAGCTCACCGCCCGCACGCCCTACGTCATCGCCTTCATCCTCCTGCTCGCCTTCGCCCTCCTGGCCGTCACCTTCCGCTCCTGGGCGATCCCGCTCGCCTCGATCGCCCTCAACCTCCTGTCCATCGGCGCCGCCTGCGGCGCCCTCGCCTGGGTCTTCCAAGGCGGCCACCTCGAAACCCTCCTGGGCTTCACCTCCTACGGCGGCGTCGTCAGCTGGATCCCCCTGTTCATGTTCATCATCCTTTTCGGATTGAGCATGGACTACCACATCTTCGTGCTCTCCCGCGTCGCCGAACGCCGCCTCGCGGGCGCACCCCGCCACGACGCCATCACCGGCGGCATCGCCGCCAGCGCCGGCGTCGTCTCCAGCGCCGCGCTCATCATGACCGGCGTCTTCTCCGTCTTCGTGACCCTCTCGGCCATCGAGTACAAGATGCTCGGTCTCGGCATGGCGCTGGCGATCCTCATCGACGCGACCATCGTGCGCGGCGTGCTGCTCCCGGCCGCCTTGGCGCTCATGGGCGACCGCGCCTGGGGCCGCGCCCGGCAGTGACGCCGGAACCGGTCGCCCGACCGAGCGGCCGGCGCACACCGCGGGTGAGTCCGGTCCGGCACCGAGCGCGTGCCGGACCCCGGGCCGCCCCGGTGTCTGCTAGAAACCTCCCATGGCTGACAAACCCGGACTGCCCCTGCGCAGAAGTCTCGCTAACACCCCGCCGCTCGCCGCCGGCATCCTCTTCGGTGCGGGCCTGGCCGTCGTCACCGCCGCCGTCTGGGCCGTCCAGGAACTCGGCACCGTCATCACCGCCCTCATCGTCGCCGCGTTCCTCGCCGTCGGCCTCGAACGCATCATCGGCGGCATGACCAAGCGCGGCATGCCCCGCTGGCTCGCCATGACGATCCTCTTCCTCGGCGTCGCCATCGTCTTCTGCGGCGGCATCGCCGCGATCATCCCCGCGATCGCACGCGAGTCCGCCGAGTTCGTCGAGAACGTCCCCGGCTACTACGAGACCTTCATGAACAGTCAGCTCGCCGACCGCTTCGGCGGCGAAGACGGCCTGCTCAAACGCGCCGAAGGCGCGCTCACCCCCGCCAACATGACCAAGGCCCTCGGCGGCGTCGCCGGCGGCGTCGCCTCCTTCTTCGGCGGTCTGGTGTGGACGGTCACCACGATCCTGCTGACCGTCTTCATCCTCGCCTCCTACGTGCAGCTGCGCAAAGGCATGGTCCGTCTCTTCGCCGCCTCCCAGCGCGAGCAGACCGACCGCATCATCGAGGGCATCCTCCGCGGCATCGGCGCCTACCTCATCGGCGCGCTGGCGATCGGCGCCCTCGCCGGCATCTCCTCGTGGATCTTCATGGCCATCGTCGACATCCCGTACGGCGCCCTGCTGGCCCTCCTCGTCGCCCTGCTCGACCTCATCCCGCAGATCGGCGCCACCATCGGCGCGGTCGTGGTCACGCTCGTCGCACTAGCCGTCTCCCCCATGACGGCCGTGGCCTCCGCGATCTTCTTCATCGCCTACCAGCAGCTCGAGAACTGGGTCATCTACCCGACGGTCATGCGCAGCGCGGTGAAGGTGTCGAACCTCGCGGCCATCGTCGCCGTGCTCGTCGGCGGCACCCTCTTCGGCGTGGTCGGCATCGTGCTCTCGGTCCCGATCTACGCCGCGATCCGCTTGATCGGCAAGGAACTCGTGCTCCCGCGCCTCGACAACTCCTGACACGAACCGAACGCGACGAGGCCGGAGGCGCATACCCGCACGCGCCCCCGGCCTCGTCTTCGCTCTCCAGGATAAGAGGGCCGCGCAAGTCGCGCTGCCCTGACCTCCCCGAACACCCTATGCCGCAATTCGGGACACACTCGACGGACGCCGAAATCCTTCGCCCGAACCGCCGCGCCCGGTCCGGCGGCGAGCGGGGGAGGGCTACAGTCGAGCGTGCAGAGTCCTTGGGGGACAAGGACTCCACCCCGACGGAAGGACACCCGATGAGCGGGCCCACCATCTACGAGCGCATCGGCGAGGACGCCCTCCGCCGGACCGTCGACGCCTTCTACGGCTCCGTGCTGCGCGACCCGGTGCTCCAGCCGCTCTTCGGCGCCGGTGCCGCCCACCACGTCGACCACCTCACCGCCTTCCTCGCGGAGGTCTTCGGCGGCCCGGCCCGGTACACCGACGAACTCGGCGGCTTCGGCACCATCCTCACCGCCCACCGCGGACTCGCCATCACCGACGAGCAGCGCGCCCGGTTCATCGAACTCTTCGACCGCGCCGTCACCGAGCACGGCCCCGACGACCCCGGGCTCCGCACCTCGCTCCACGACTACATCGTGTTCGGCACCGAAGTGGCCCAAGTGAACTCGCACGCCAAGGGCGACGACGACCTGCACCCCTGCCAGGAAGTGCCGCACTGGCCGTAGCGGCAGTGGCGCGTCACCGGTGACATGTCACATGGCACCAGCGCGAACGGGGTGCGCGGCGGTGCTCAGCCGGTGGCGAGTTTGGCGGCGAAGGCGATCATGACCGCGCCGACCACGCCGTTGCCCGCCGCGGCGAGGCGCCGGCGGCGGCGGAAGGTCTGGGCCAGGCCGTCGCCGGCGACGATGAGGGTCGAGAGGTACACCATCGAGCAGCATTGCAGGATCACGAACAGCACGCCGTAGCTCAGCACCGGCCACGCATAGGCCGGGTCCACGAACTGCACGAAGAACGCCACGAAGAACAGGATCGCCTTCGGGTTCAACAGGCTCGCGATGAGCGCCCGCACGAACGGCCGCTCGTTCGCGCCGCCCGTCTCGACCGCCTTCGCCGCCACCGGGTCCCCGCGCCGCGCCGCGCGCCAGGCCTTCCAGCCCCCGCGCAGCAGCCCGAACGCCAAGAACCCCAGATACGCCACGCCCGCCCAGCGCACCAGGTTGTACAGCACCGGCGACGCCGCGAACATCGAAGCGAGCCCGGCCGCCGAAGCGACCATCAGCACCGAGTCGCCGAGGAACACCCCTGCGGCCGCCTGGAACCCGGCCCTTCGCCCCCTCCGCGACGCCACCGACAGCACGTACAGCGAGTTCGGTCCCGGCAGCAGGATGATGAGCACGGTGGCGACGACATAGGTCCACAGGTCGACGGTGCCGAACACGGGCGGTTCCTCTCGAAGCGAGGGGGAGCGGCGGGGGAGCGGCGCTCCGAAACCACGCCAGTCTATGGCCGCGCGGGCCGCACCGGCAAGCGCGATCGGGCCGCGCTCGGCCGGACCGCCGAGTGCGATCCGGCGCGACCGGTCGAACCGCGACGCTCGACGCTGGTCGCCCGAGCGGACGACGGCATGTGACATGTCACGGGTCATATAGCACTGTCCCGCCCGGCCGGCGGGGACCGGCCGAACCGCCGTGGGGGCGCGCCCGAGCGGACGCGGCGGCATGTGACATATCACCGGTCACATGGCACCGTCCGCCTAGGCGCCACCCGCACGGCGCTGGCGCGCCATGCCGCGGATCAGCGCCTTCGGCGTCGGCGCGGGCGGCAGCGGCTCCGACCCGCTCTCCGAGAACGCCCGCAGCAGGTGGCCCACCAGCCGCCGCGACGCCTCCGGCGCCGCGTCGCCCGTCGCATTGAGCACGCCCGCGTTGGCCATCAACAGGATCGGCAGGTCGTCGGGGGAGAAGTCCTCGCGCAGCCGCCCCTCCCGCTTCGCCCGCCGGATCAGGTCCGTGAACGCCTCGTACGCCTCTTGGCGCTGGCGTTCCATGCCCTTCGCCGACCCGTAGTTCATGGTCAGTACCTCGGCGAACCCGCGGTTCGACGCCTGCAGGGCGCACAGGGTCTCGACGTAGCCCCGGAACCCCTCCCAGGCGCTCTCCGCGTCGCGCGCGGCCACCGCGCCGTCGCGGCACTGCCGCATCGCATCTTCGAACACCGCCGCGATCAGGTCCATGCGGGTGGGGAACCGGCGGAAGAGCGTCGCGATACCGACCCCGGCGGCCCGCGCGATGCCCGCCATCGAGGCGTTCAGCCCCTCGCGCCGGTAGACCTGGCGCGCGGCCTCGATGATCCGGTCGCGGTTCTGCTCGGCGTCGCTGCGCAGCCGCCGCACCCGCTTGCACACGCCGCTCTCTGAGCTCGGTTCCATCCCGACATCCTAACCAAGTGGAATGACCTATCCACTTGTGTTGTTACACTGGCGTCGATTAACGGATAGGCCGCTCCACTTACGGGGCGGCCCCATCATTGCCCAAGGAGATCCGCCCCCGTGAACGTGTTCCTCTGGATCCTGCAAGGCCTGCTGGCCGCCGCCTTCCTCGCCGCCGGCGTCATGAAGGCCACCCAGCCGAAAGCAAAGCTCGCCCCGAACATGCCGTGGGTCGACGACTTCCCGCTCGGGACGGTCAAACTCGTCGGCGTGTCGCAGATCGCCGCCGCCTTCGGCCTCGTCCTGCCCGCCCTCACCGGCATCGCGGTGATCCTCACCCCGCTCGCCGCCGTCGGCCTCGGCGTGATCATGGTCCTTGCCGGGGCCTACCACCTCCGCAAGGGCGAGTACCGGTCCATCGGCGTAAACGCCGTGTTCCTCGCCCTCGCCGCCGTCGTCGCCTGGGGCCGCTTCGGCCCCTACGCCTTCTAACCCGGCTCCGCGGACGGCGAAGGCCGTGCCGCCCGGTCCTCCGCCTCCCGGTCTCGACCCGGTGGGCTGCTTCGGACCGGACGGCGCGGCCGTCCTCGCAGGGGTGTCTACAGGCCGCCGAGCGTCCGCAGGCCGGGGAGCGCCCTGTCGTCGAAGTCGAACAGCGCCTGGTTCTCCCAGCCGTTGCCGCTGGACGGGTCGGCCGGGTCCCAGCCGGCGCCCGCGACGGCGGTCCAGGTGGCCTCCCACCAGAACAGGCCCTTGCCGAGCCCGTTCGGGACGGCCTTGACGACGTCCGCGATCGCCTCGATCCAGTACGACTGGTGCTCCGGGCTCGACGGGTACCCGGGCACCGGCTCGGGGTCGGTCATGATGTTCCCGAACCCGTCCGAGTCCTCGGTGGTGAACGGGTACGCGGTCTCGACCACGTACAGCGGCTTGCCGTACCGGGTCGCGAGATCGTCGAGGTTCGCCGCGAGTCCGGAGAGCTCGCCGTGCCAGTACGGGTAGAACGAGGCGCCGATGGCGTCGAACGGCACGCCGTTGGCCACCGCGTTGTCGAAGAACCACTGGAACGCGCCGCTGTTGCCGCCCTCGGCGAGGTGCAGGATCTTCTGCGCCCCGGGGAGGACGTCGGCGACGGCGTCGCAGCCGGCCGTCAGCAGCCCGGCCATCTGCTCGAGCTGGTCCCAGCGCCCGTCGGGCCAGATGAACCCGCCGTTGGTCTCGTTGCCGACCTGGACGAGCCCGGGCTTGACGCCGGCGCTCTTCAACGCGCCGAGCACGTCCGCGGTGTGCTCGTACACCGCGGTCTTGAGGTCGGCGAAGCTCAGGCCCTCCCAGGCCGCGGGCTTGTACTGCTTGCCCGGGTCGGCCCACGTGTCCGAGTAGTGGAAGTCGACCAGGAGGTCCATTCCGGCCTTCTTGGCGCGCCGGCCGAGCTCGACGACCTGCGTCTTGGTGTTGTAGCCGTCGGCGGGGTCGACCCAGACCTTGGCGCGGATGCAGTTGAGGCCGCTCTCGGCGAGGATCTTGATCGCGTCGCCCCGGCGGCCGTCGGCGCGGCGGTAGACCGCGCCGAAGTCCTCGTTCTTGATCAGGCCGGAGATGTCGGCGCCGCGGACGAAGCCGGTGCCTGACGGCCGGGGGCGGCCTCCGGCGAACGCCGCGGTGGTCGCGGTCGCGGCGGCGGCCCCGACGGCGGCCGCACCGGCGGCGGCGATCGCGGTTCTGCGTCTCATGTGGAGTACTCCTTCGACAGAGGGGGATTCAGGGGAGGCGGGCCGGACCGCCGAGTGCGGTGCGGGGTCCGGCCGCCGAAGGGGGAGTGCTTACAGGGTGCCGAGGGTCTTCAGCGCCGGAGCCGCTTTCCACGCGAAGTCGAACAGGGCTTGGTTCTCCCAGCCGTTCTTGCTGTTCGGGTCGTAGGGGTCCCAGCCGTTGCCCGCGACGGCGGTCCAGGTGGCCTCCCACCAGAACACGCCCGCGCCCCGGCCGTTCGGCACCGCCTTCACGACGTTCGCGATCGCGGTGAGCATGTTCGACTGGCCGGTGTAGCTGGCCGGGTAGCCCGCGACCGGGGTCGCGGCGCTGATGATGTTGCCGAACCCGTCGCGGTCGCCGGGGTTGAACGGGTACGCGGTCTCGACCACGTAGACGGGCTTGCCGTACCGCGAGGCCATGTCGTTGAGGTTGGACTGGAGTCCGGCCAGGGAGCCGTGCCAGTACGGGTAGTAAGAGGCGCCGATGGCGTCCCAGGTGACGCCGCGGGCCTTCATCTCGTCGAAGAACCAGCGGAACACCGAGTTGTTGCCGCCCTCGGCGAGGTGCAGCATGACCTTCGCGGCCGGCACGGTCGCGCGCACGGCGTTCGCGCCGGAGATGAGGAACTGCGCGAGGTTGTCGAGCTGGTCGTAGCGGCCGGTGGGCCACAGCATCCCGCCGTTGAGCTCGTTGCCGACCTGCACCATCTGCGGGGCCGCGCCCGCGGCGACCATGGCGCCCAACACGTCCGCGGTGTGGTTGTAGACCGCGGTCTTGAGCTGCGCGACGCTGTAGTCCGCCCAGGCCGCGGGCTTGGTCTGCGCGCCCGGGTCGGCCCAGGTGTCGGTGTAGTGGAAGTCGACGAGGACGTTCATCCCGGCGGCGCGGGCGCGCTTGGCGACGTTCACGACGTGGGTCTTGTTGTTGTAGCCGTCGGCGGGGTTGACCCAGACCTTGAGGCGGATCCAGTTGACGCCGCTCTTCTGGAGGATCCAGATCGCGTCCTCCTTCCAGCCGTCGGCCCACATGTACACGCCGCCCTTGGCTTCGGACTTGGCGAGGCTGGAGATGTCGGCGCCGCGCGCGAACGCGGTCTGGGCCTGGGCGGACTCGGCGGCCCCGAGCGCCAGGGCCGGCGCGGTGAGGGCCGCGACGGCGGTCGTGAGGGCTGTCCTTCGCTTCATTGCGATCACGTCCTTCAGAGGTGGGTCTTGCTTGGGGGGTGGCGGCCCCGTGCGGGGCCGCCTCGGGCGCTAGGAGTGCGCGAGGATGACGACCTCTCCGGCGGGTACCGGGACGCCGCTCTCGTAGGCGGCGCCGGTGAGGGCGTCGGTGCCCCGGAGGTCCGGGACGTGCTGGTCCTGACCGGTGTGGTTGATCAGGAAACTCAAGGGGCCGCGGCGGACCGCTTCGAGCCCGTCCGGGAGGCCCTGCGGCCGTTCGACTCCGGCCGTGTCGAGCACTTCAGCGAGGAGCTCGCGCAGGCCGGTCGCGTCGTCGAGCGCGGTCGCGGCGTACCAGGCGGTGCCCGCGCCGACGCGGTTGCGGGTGATCGCGGGGCGGCCCGCGTCGGGCCCGTCCGCGAAGGCCGCCAAGACTTCGGCGCCGTCGAGGCGCACGTGCTCGGACCAGATGCGGCCGACCGGGCCGGAGGCCGAGCCCGGCGCCAGGGAGGTGAGGGCGAGCCGGGCGCCCTCGTGGACGGGGTGGAACTCCTCGACCCACAGGCCGAGGGTCGCCCGCAGCACGGAGGCGTGCGCGCCGGGGTGGACGGCGTCGTGCTCGTCGACGATCCCCGAGAAGTAGGAGACGAGCAGGTGGCCGCCGCCTTCGACGTACCCCTGCAGGTTCTTCGCCGCCGCGGCGGTGAGCAGGTACGAGGAGGGCGCGATCACGGCCTTGTAGCGGCCGAGGTCGGCCTCGGGGTGGGCGAAGTCGACGGTGACGTGCTGCTTCCACAGCGACCCGTAGTAGGCCTCCACGCGCTCGCGGAACTCGAGCTCCACCGAAGGGCGCCATTCGAGTTCGAGCGCCCACCAGGACTCCCAGTCCCACAGGACCGCGACGTCGGCGTGCACGTCCGCGCCGACCACGCCGGCGATCTTCCCGAGATCGCGGCCGAGGGCCACCACGTCGCGCCACACCTGGGTGTCGGTGCCGCCGTGGGGGAGCATCGCGGAGTGGAACTTCTCGGACCCGGCGCGGGAGGCCCGCCACTGGAAGAACATGAGGCCGTCGGCGCCGCGCGCCACGTGCGAGAGGGAGTTGCGGCGCAGTTCGCCGGGGGTCTTGGCGATGTTGCGCGGCTGCCAGTTCACCGCGGAGGTGGAGTGCTCCATGATCATCCACGGGCCGCCGGCGACGGCGCGGGTGAGGTCGGCGCTCATGGCGAGCTCGATCTCGTGCTCCTCGCGCTCGGCGATGAGGTAGTGGTTGTTGGAGACGACGTCCACGTGCTCGGCCCAGCGGAAGTAGTCCATGTCCTTGCAGTTGGGCACCATGAAGTTCGTGGTCGCGGGGGCCTGCGAGTACCGGGCGATGATGTCGCGCTGGAGCTTGTAGTTGGCGATGTGCGCGTCGTTGGAGAAGCGCATCCAGTCGAGCCGCAGGGCGGGGTTGACGCCGGGCGGGGCGATCGCGGGGGCCTCGACCTGGTCGAAGTCGCGGTAGGTCAGACCCCAGAAGGCGGTGCCCCAGGCCTCGTTGAGGGCGTCCACGTCGCCGTACCTGTCGGCGAGCCAGCGGCGGAAGTGGGCGGCGGAGACCTCGCAGTAGCACTGGACGTTGGCCCAGCCGTACTCATTGTGCAGGTGCCACATCTCGACGGCGGGGTGCGTGCCGTAGCGGGCCGCCAGCTGCTCCACGATGGACGCGCACGCGTCGCTGTAGACCGGGTGCGAGGGGCACACGCCGTGGCGCGAGCCCGCGGCCATGGCGCGGCCCTCGAAGTCGACGAGGCGGATCTCGGGGTGGGCGCGGCGCAGCCACGAGGGCGGGGCGGCGGTGGGGGTGCCGAGGTCGACGCCGATGCCGTTGCCGTGCAGCAGGTCGACGACCTTGTCCAGGCCGGTCCAATCGTATTCGCCGGGGGCGGGTTCGATGAGGCCCCAGTTGAAGATGCCGAGGCTGACGAGGTTCACTCCCGCCTCGCGCATGAGGCGGACGTCCTCGTGCCAGACCTCCTCGGGCCACTGTTCGGGGTTGTAGTCGCCTCCGTAGCGAATGGTCTGCACCGTGTCTCCTGTGAGGTTCCTTGCATCAATGCCTGTGAACGTGCACAGTACTCGACATGCGGCAATGACGCAACCTGAGGTTCTGTCGATGGTCGTTTCAAAATTGTGATCGTTTCATGAAGAATCTTTGCTCTAAAAGCCGACATTAGGCGCATTACTTGGTTGCTAAGTGGGTGATGAGTCGCTAGATTCGTGTAAACGTTCACAGCCCGGTGGCGCGACTCATACGCCCCAGCGCCGCAGCGGGCCCCACCACTCACCGAGACAAGGACTTGACATGCGCAGCAACGGTGCTCACGCGGGACCCTCCATGAACCGCCGCAACCTCCTCGCCCTCGGCGGCGGCGTGGCCGCGGCCGGTGCCCTCGCCGCCTGCGGCGGCCCCGAGGAAGACGAGAACACCCAGAGCGGCGGCCTCGAGTGGGACGCCGACGCCCAGCAGTACGTGATGGAGGAGGACGTCGCCTCCGGCAAGGCCGCCCTCAAGGTCTGGTTCGAGACCGACACCGTCGCCGAGGCGATGATCGCCGCGTTCACCGCGCAGTTCAAGGGCGTGAAGGTCGAGTACGAACTCGTCCCCCAGAACGACGCCGTCGAGAAGATGACCACCGCCGGCGAGGCCGGCAAGGGTGCGGACGTCTACCTGTCCTTCTACGACCAGCTCGCCCGCGCCATCGACCAGGGCGTGGCCGCCCCCCTCGGCGAGTACGAGACCGTGCTCAAGGGCCGCATGAGCGAGACCTTCACCGGCGTCGTCTCCGGCGGCGAGGACGGCTCCATGCACGCCGTCCCCATCACCACCGAGTCGATCGCGCTGTTCTACAACAAGACCCTCCTCAAGGAGCTCACCGGCTCCGACGTCCCGGCCGCCACCTGGGAGGAGATCAAGGCCCTCGCCGCCGAGTACAACGACGCGGCCGAGAACCGGTGGACCGTCCAGTGGACGCCCGGCGAGATCTACCACGCCTACTCGATCCTCTCGGCGACCGGCTGGCAGCTCTACCCCGACCTCGACCCGGCCAAGCCGAACTTCGACGACCCGAAGCTCGTCGCCGCCCTCGAGTACTACGCGGGCCTGCGCGAGGTCTTCGACGTCCCCGCCGCCGACGCCACCGAGGAGAACATCCGCCAGGAGTTCGCCGCCGGCAAGACCCCTTACGCGATCAACGGCCCCTGGGCCTTCGCCGACTCCGACGCCGGCGCCGAGGCCAACGGCTTCGAGTACGGCGTCACGGTCCTGCCCAGCGTCGAAGGCGGCGCCCCCGCCAGCTCCTTCGCCGGCATGCACATCGCCGTCGTCTCCGGCTACACGAAGTACCCGGCCGCCGCCCGCGTCTTCGCCAACTTCCTGGCCTCCGACGCCGGCGCCGCCGCCCTGTACGCCATCACCGGCCAGATCCCGGCCCTCAACGCCGACCTGCTCGCGGGCATCGAAGGCCTCTCCGAGGACCCGCACGTCGCCGGCATCGTCGAGCAGTCCGCCCAGGCCGACCTCATCCCGCAGGTCCCCGAGTACTTCTGGGAGGTCGGCAACACCCTCGCCGTGGACGTGTGGGACTCGCTGAGCTCCGCCGCCGACGCCCAGACCAAGGCCGTCGACACCTACAACGAGCTGCACGGGCTCTAGGACCCTAGGACGAGCCACACGATGGGCAACAACGCTCAGAGCGGCAAGCTCCCCGCACTGGTGCCGGGCCTCGCCTCGGCACTGGTGTGGGGGGCCGGCCAGCTGATCAACCGCCAGGCGGGCAAGGCCGCCTTCTTCTTCGCGTTCTTCGCAGGCCTGGTCGGCTGGGAGATCGCCTCCGGCAACTACTACGCCGGAATGGAGTTCACGCCGCGGAGCAACGGCGGCTTCTTCGTCAAGGGACTGTGGGGCCTGTTCACCCTCGGCACCCAGTCGCGGCAGATGACCCTCACCGGGCTCACCGAAGGGGACAACTCCGTCACCCTCCTCGCCAGCGGGCTCATCGCGCTGCTCGTCCTCGCCCTCCTGGCGGTCGTCTGGATCTGGGGCGTCCGCGACGCCGCCGCCTACCGCGCCGCGCTCAACCTGGGCGGCGCCCGCGAATCCTCCGCGGCCTACTACAGGCGCCTGTGGGACAGCGCGTTCGCGTACATCATGCTCTCCCCGGGCCTCGTGCTCGTCGTGTTCATGTCCGTGCTCCCGGTCCTGTTCGTCATCCTCGTCGCGTTCACCAACTACAACCGCGACAACCTGCCCCCCAAGAACCTCGTCGAATGGGTGGGCTTCGACAACTTCGGCGCGATCCTCTCCGGCTCCGCCTGGACCGACACCTTCCTCGGCGTCCTCACCTGGACATTCGTGTTCGCGCTCCTCACCACCGTCGCCTCCTACGCGCTCGGCTTCTTCCAGGCCGTGCTCCTCGCCAACAAGAAGGTCAGGTTCCCGCGCGTGTGGCGCTCGATCTTCCTGCTGCCCTGGGCCGTCCCCGCCATCGTCTCGGCCCTGGTCTTCCGCTCCATGTTCAACGGCCAGTTCGGCCCCATCAGCCAGTGGCTCGTCGACGTCGGCCTCACCGACGAGCGCATCTACTGGTTCACCGACGCCTCCAACCCGAACCTCGCCCGCGCCGTGGTGCTCCTCATCAACCTGTGGCTCACGTTCCCGTTCTTCATGGCCCTCGTCGGCGGCGTCCTCACCAACATCGACGCCAGCTACTACGAGGCCGCCCGCATGGACGGCGCCAGCGCCTTCCAGCAGCTGCGGCACATCACCCTGCCGGTGGTCCACAAGACCGTCGCGCCGCTGCTCATCCTCTCGTTCGTGTCCAGCTTCAACAACTTCGGCGTGGTCTACTTCCTCACCGAAGGCGGGCCCGACAACGCCGACTACCGCTTCGCGGGCAGCACCGACCTGCTCGTCACCTGGCTGTTCAAGCTCACCTTCGAGACCCAGCTGTACAACATCGGCGCGGTGATGAGCCTCTTCATCTTCCTCATCGTCGGCACCATCTCCGTGTGGAACCTCAACCGCTCCAAGGCGATCCGGGAGCTCTGACCATGACCGCCAAGACCGCCGAACGCCCCGCCCCGAGCGGGACCGCCACCACGCCGCACCGCCGCAAGGCCCCCCGCGGCGAGGGCCTCACCACGGTCCTCATCCACCTCGAGCTCCTCGTCGTGGCCGCCGTCGTCGTCTTCCCGCTCCTGTGGGTCGTCGGCGCCTCCCTCAGCCCCGGCGACGGACTCGGCGAAGTCTCGCCGTTCCCCTCCGAGGCCACCATCGACCACTACGCGGACCTGTTCACCGAGACCGACTACGGCCGCTGGTACCTCAACTCGCTCTATGTCGCCGTGTTCAACATGGTCGGCTCGGTCGTGCTCGCCGCGATCTGCGGGTACGTGTTCTCCCGCGTCAAGTTCAAGGGCCGCAAAGCCGGCCTGCTGAGCATCCTCATCCTGCAGATGTTCCCGGCCTTCCTCGCCGCCATCGCCGTGTACATGCTCTTCCTGAACTTCGGCCTGCTCGACTCGCTCACCGGCCTCGCCCTCGTGAGCATCGCGGGCGCCCTGCCGTACAACATCTGGCTCATGAAGGGCTACACGGACAACCTCCCCGCGAGCCTCGACGAGGCCGCCGCGATCGACGGCGCCGGGCGCCTGACGATCTTCGCGCGGATCATCCTCCCGCTCATGCGCCCCATGCTCACCTTCGTGGCGATCACGCAGTTCACGCTGCCGTGGATGGACTTCATCCTGCCCCGCCTGGTGCTGCAGAGCGCGGAGAAGCAGACCGTGGCCCTCGGCCTGTTCAACATGATCAGCTCCGAGTATGCCAACTCCTACACCACGTTCGCCGCCGGCGCGGTGGTGCTCGCCCTGCCGATCACCATCCTCTACATCGTGCTGCAGCGCTACCTGGTCACCGGCGCGAGCGCCGGCGCGGAGAAGGGGTAAAGCGATGACGGCCCCCATCCGCGGCGCCGACGTCTCGATGACCGCCGAGATCGAGCAGCGGGGCGCGGTCTTCCGCTCCGAAGGCACCGCGCACGACCTCTTCGAACTCCTCGCCGCCCACGGCGTCAACTGGATCCGCCTGCGCCTGTGGGTGGACCCGCGCGACGAGGCCGGCGAGCCCTACATGGGCGGCACGAACGACCTGGCGACCACGATCGCGCTGGCCCGCCGCGCCAGCGCCGCGGGCCACAGGGTGCTGCTCGACCTGCACTACTCGGACTTCTGGACGGACCCGAAGAAGCAGTCCACGCCCAAGGCGTGGCGCGGCCTCAAGGGCGCCGACCTCGAAGCGCGCGTGCACGACTGGACCTCCGACGTGCTCGCCGCGCTCGCGGCGGCGGACGCGTCGCCGGACATGGTGCAGGTCGGCAACGAGATCACGAACGGGATGCTCTGGCCCGAGGGGCGGACGCCGAAGTTCATCGATCCCGAGCGCCGCTTCGAGCGCGAGGACCCGGCCGCGTTCGACCGGCTCGCGGGCCTCCTCGCCGCCGGGGCCGCGGCCGTGCGCGAAGCGGGCGGGGCGCGGGTGATGATCCACCTCGACTTCGGGGGCGCGAACGAGCTGTACCGCGGCTGGTTCGACCAGGCGGTGGCGCGCGCCCTCGACTTCGACGTGATCGGCCTGTCCTACTACCCGTACTGGCACGGCACCCTGAAAGACCTGGGCGCCAACCTGAACGACCTCGCCGAGCGCTACGGCCGGGACCTCGTGGTGGTCGAGACCGCGTACGCGTGGACGGGCGCGTCCCCGGCCGGGCACCACCAGGTGTTCAAGCCGGAGCTGGCGGCGGCGGGCGGCTACCCGGCCTCGCCGGAGGGCCAGGCCGCGTACCTGCGCGACCTGTACGCCACTGTGGACGGCGTACCCGACGGGCGCGGCCTCGGGATCGTCTACTGGGAGCCGGCGTGGCTCCCGGTCGACGGCACCACCTGGGCCTCGCGGGCCGGGATGGAGTACGGCGACGACGTGGTCGACGAGTCCGGCAGCTCGTGGGCCAACCAGGCGCTGTTCGACTTCGACGGGAACGCGCTGCCGTCCCTGCGGGCGCTCGGCGGCGGGTGACGAGTGCGATGACACGGTTGCGACGACACCGCTGCGGCGCGTCCGCTCGGACCTGACGCGCGGAAGCGGCCGAGCGGCCGCCGTCCCCTTGGGCGGCCGCTCCGCACCCCGTCCGATCCGGCCGCGGGCGGGGCCTCGGCCCGGGCCGATGGCCGGGGCGGGTGATAATCGAGTGAGACACAAGGGAGAGCTGAGCATCTTGAACCGGAAACGACCGACGATCCACGACGTGGCCGAGGCCTCGGGCGTCTCGCGCGGCACGGTCTCCCGCGTCCTCAACGGCAAGGCGAACGTCTCTCTGTCCGCGGAGGCGGCGGTGCGGCGCGCGGTCGCCGAGACCGGGTACGTCGTGAACCGGGCGGCGCGGAGCCTGAAGACCAGCCGCACGGGATCGATCGTCATGGTGCTCTCCGAGCCGCAGGAGCGCCTGTTCGAGGACCCGAACTTCTCGGTGCTCATGCGCGTGGCCACCAACCAGCTCGCCGACCGCGACATGTCGCTGGTGCTCATGATCGCGGGCGACGACGGCGGCCGCGACCGGGTGGCCCGCTACCTGCGCGGCGGCCACGCCGACGGGGCGCTGCTCATCTCCACCCACGCGGGGGACCCGCTGCTCGACGAGATCGAGCGGTCCGGCGTGCCCGCCGTGGCGCTCGGCGCGGTCCTCGGCCGCGAATCCGTCATCCCCTACGCCGCGGCCGACGAGCGCGGCGGCGCCCGTGCCATGGCCGAGTACCTGGTCGAGCAGGGGCGCCGGAAGATCGGCATGATCACCGGCCCGCTCGACACGCCCGGCGGCTCGCTGCGCCTGGAGGGCTTCACGAGCGTCCTCGGCCGCAAGGCCGGGAAGCAGATGGTCGCGCACAGCGACTACACGCAGGCGGGCGGCGAGGAGGCCATGCGCCGCCTCCTGGCGAACGTGCCCGACCTCGACGCGGTCTTCGTCGCCTCCGACCTCATGGCCGCGGGCGCCCTGCAGGCGCTGCACGCGGCCGGCCGCCGCGTCCCCGAGGACGTCGCCGTCGGCGGCTTCGACGACTCGGCGATCGCCTCGGCCACCCGCCCGGCCCTGACCACGGTCCGCCAGCCGCTCGCGAAGGTCGCCGAGGAGACGGTCCGCCTCCTCCTCGCCCTCCTCGAGGACGAAGCGGTCGAACCGGTGATCCTGCCGACCGAGCTCATCATCCGCGACAGCGCCTGATCGACGACAGCGCCTGAAAATCGAGGGTGCTCGACGAACGACCATTCCTGAGACGCGATACGACGTAACGACGGCCGCGCGGCAAACGCGCGGCCTTTCGCATTCCCGCCCTGCTCGCAAGGCGGTCGCAGCCTTTGTCCACCTTGGTACTGAAATGCACTGCGGGCGTTCGCGATCCGAACAGAGGGCATGCGTGTCCGTGCGTAACCGTTCGGCTCCGCCTGCATAGAGTCTGGTTACGCCTCGTACACAACGACAACAATCGATTCCTTCCCCCTGCGAGCGCGACCCCTCTGAGGCAGCCCTCTGGCCGCAGTCCCGCTCTCCACCTCGTCAAGGACGGACCATCGCCATGCCACCAGACCACCGCCGCGTCATGCGCCAATTCGTCACCGGCGTCTGCGTCGCCGCCACCTACACCGACGAGCCGACCGGCCGCCGCCACGACGCCGTCACCGTCAACTCCTTCACCTCGCTCTCCCTCGACCCGCCTCTCGTGGCCCTGAGCCTGCGCCACGAATCGCGCTTCCTCGCCGCGATCCTCGCCAGCCGCCACTTCGCGGTCTCGATCCTCTCCGGACAGCACGAGGAGATCGCCCGCACCTTCGCGCAGGACCAGGACGCCCGCGCCCGGGCCGTCACCAGTATGGGCCGCCCCGGCCGCGCCAGCGGCGCCCTCCTCCTCGACGGCCCCGGATGGATCGAATGCCGGCTCGACCGCCGCATCAGCGTCGGCGACCACACCATGATCGTCGGAGAGGTCCTCGCGACCGGGCTCGGCGACAACGACGGCCCGCTCATCTTCGTCGAAGGCGAGTTCCGCAGCCTGGAGGTGGCCAAGCCATGACCAACGCCAGCCGGACCCGGCCCCGCACGCACACCCCCTCCCGGCTCTGGGGCCCCGAACCGACCGCACCCGACGCCGCGACCCTCGCCGACGTCCTGCTCCGCGCCGCGCGCGGCAGCTCCGGCGGCATCACCTACGTCCGCGACGCCGACACCGAGGAGCGCCAGAGCTACGGCGCCCTCGCGCACGACGCCGCCCGCATCCTCGGCGGCCTGCGCGAACGCGGCGCCCGCCGCGGCGACAAGGTCATCGCGAAGGTCGCCGACGAACCCGACCTGCTCGCCCTCTTCTGGGCCTGCATGCTCGGCGGCCTGACCCCCCTGCCGCTCGGCACCGGCTCCGGCGCGCCGCACCCGGCCGCGCTCGACGAGCTGTGGCAGCCCGGCGACCGCGTCTGGACAGTCGACGACGGCCCGCAGCCCGGACCCGCCTCCGCCCGCGCCGAACGCCTCGGCTCGATCGGCGACCTCCGCACCGCCGACTCCCGCACCGACTTCACGCCCGGCGGCCTCGACGACCTCGCGCTCCTGCTCCTCACCTCGGGCAGCACCGGCACCCCCAAGGCCGTCATGCTCACCCACCGCAACCTCCTCGCCCGCACCGAGGCCACGGTCCGCGCCGCCGGACTCGACCGGACCATGCGGTCCTTCAACTGGATGCCGCTCGACCACGTCGGCGGCCTCGTCATGTTCCACCTGCGCGACACCTACCTTCAGTGCGAGCAGGCCCACGCCCGCATCCAGTGGATCCTCGACGACCCGCTGCGCTGGATCGACCAGATGAGCCGCCGCGGCTCGACCGCCACGTGGGCGCCGAACTTCGCGTTCGGGCTCGTCAACGACAACGCCTCCCGCATGTCCGGACGCGATTGGGACCTCAGCGCCCTCACGTACATCATGAACGGCGGCGAGGCCATCAAACCGGCGGTGCTGCAGCGCTTCCTGCGCCTGCTGCACCCGTTCGCGCTGCCCGCGGACGCGATCTGCCCCGGCTGGGGCATGTCCGAGACCTCCTCGGGCATCGTGGACTGCCGCTTCGAACCCGGCGCCGCGGGGGCCGGGCGCTTCATCTCCGTCGGCCGCCCGCACCCGGGCGTGGGCCTGCGCGTCGTCGACGAGTTCGACGAGGTGCTCCCCGAGGGCGAGCAGGGCCTCCTCCAGGCCTCCGGCGCCCCGGTCTTCGGCGGCTACTACAACAATCCCGAGGTCAACCGCCGCACCTTCACCGCCGACGGCTGGTTCCGCACCGGCGACCTCGCGTACATCGAGGACGGACGCCTCACGGTCACCGGCCGCGACGGCGACACCGTCGTGGTAGCGGGCGAGGCCCGCCACGGCCACGAGATCGAGTCGACCGTGGAGGAACTCGACGGGGTCGAGCCCTCCTACACCGTCGCGTGCGCCGTCGACCCGGCCGACGGCGACAGCGGCCTCGCCGTCTTCTACCACCCCCGCGCCGGCGCCGACACCGCCTTGCTGGACAAGGAGATCCGCGAAGCCGTCCGCGCCGTCCACGGCCTCGAAGCCCGCCACGTCGTCCCCGTGACCCGCGCCGACGTCCCCAAGACCGGCATCGGCAAACTCCGCCGCACCCTCCTCAGCCGGCGGTTCGAGGCCGGCGAGTTCACGACCTCGGGCGGGCGGCGATGAGGCTCGCCATCGCCGGAGCGGGCGCCTCGGCCGTCTGCCTTCTCGACGCCCTGGCCCGCAGCGCCGACCGCGTCGACGTCACCGTCTTCGACCCGGCGCCCGCCCCGTGGCGCGGCCGCCCGTACCGCTGCGACCTGCCCGCGGTCCGCGTCAACGCGCCGCCGCCCGAGATGTCGGTCAGGGACGGCGACCACGGCCACTTCGAACGCTGGCTCGACGCGAACGGCGGTGCGGCCGAACCCGACCCGTGGTCCGGCGACCGCTTCGTCCCGCGCGAGCGGTACGGCGCCTACCTCGAAGCCGCCGCCGCCGAGGCGATCGCGGCCATCGAAGGGGCGGGCGGCACGGTGGCGCTGCGCCGCTGCGCCGCCACCGGGGTGCTGCGCACCAGCGAGCAGGTGGTCGTCCGCACCGACGACGGCCGCCTCCAGCCGTTCGACGCGTTCGTCCTCTGCGTCGGCGTCGGCCGCCCCGCCGACCTGTACGGACTCGACGGCGCCACCGGATACGTGCCCGACCCGTACCCGGCGCTGACCGCGCTCGAACCGGTGGAGGGCGACACGGCCGTCATCGGGTCCGGCCTGACGGCGGTGGACACGGTCCTGGCGCTGGCCGCGACCCGCTCGGAGGGGCGGATCGCGCTGGTCTCGCGCAGCGGCGTGCTGCCGGGGGTGCGCCAGCGGTACACGCCGAGCCGCTTGCGGCACTTCAAGGTCGACCGCATCCGGGAGCTGGCGCGGCGGGGCCCGCTGCGCCTGGAGGATCTGACGGCGCTCATGGCCGCGGAGATCGGGGCGGGCGGGTTCGACGTCGCGGGCGTGGCCCGCGAGCTGTCCTCGCTCGGCCGGGAGGAGCCGCGGGCCAGGCTGGAGCGGCACCTCGGCATGGTCGACGACCCGGACCTCGGCCTGCGGATCCTGCAGCAGGCGGTGCCGGAGACCGGCCCGGACGTGTGGCCGCGCCTCGACGCGCGCGACCGGGAGTTGGTGCTGCAGGAGCACTACCGGGCGCTGATGAGCCTGTGCTGCCCGATGCCGCCCGCGAGCGCCGCCACCCTGCTGTCCCTCATGGACTCCGGACGGCTGGAGGTGGTCGGCGGGCTCGCCGACGTGCGGCCCCGGCGCGGCGGGTTCACAGTGAAGGCGGGCGGCCGGAAGCTCCAGGTCGCGACCGTGGTGAACGCGGCGAGTGCGCCGCGCCACCGCGTCCCGCCGGCCGCCGCGCCCCTGGTGGACTCGCTGGTCCGCTCGGGAGCGGCCCGCCCGCACCCGCACGGCGGCCTGCGGATCGACCCGGCGACGAGCCGGGCGGTCGGCCGCGGCGGGCCGGACGACCGCCTCTACGTCCTGGGCGACCTGGCCGCCGGGACGCTCTTCTTCACCTTCGGCATCCCGTCCCTGGTGGACCGCGCCCGGGACATCGCTGCGAGCCTGTCGCTCCAGCGCCGACCCCTCGCCACCCCGGCGAACCGTTAGGAGACCACTGTGAACGACACTGCTGTGAACGACACCGTCAAGCCCTCGTACCTGGCCGACACCGACACCGGTCTGCCGTTGCCGCAGCGGCCGGTGTTCGAGCGGGTCGAGGACGAGCGCCGCCACCGCAAGCAGCGGCTCGCGGCCGCGTTGCGCCTGTTCGGCGAGTTCGGCTACTCGGAGGGGGTGTCGGGGCACCTGTCGGTGCGCGACCCCGAGTACCCGGACCGGTTCTGGGTCAACCCGTTCGGGAAGGCCTTCGAGCGGCTGCGGGTGGCCGACCTGATCTGCGTCGACGCGGCCGGGCGGGTGGTGGCCGGGGAGGGCCTGGTGAACCCGAGCGCGTTCGTCATCCACTACCACATCCACGACCAGCGGCCGGACGCCGAGGCGGCCGCGCACGGGCACACGGTGTACGCGCGGGCGCTGGGGGCGCTCGGGCGGCTGCTGGAGCCGATCGACCAGGAGTCGGCGGCGTTCTGGGAGGACCAGGTCCTCTACGGCGAGTACGACGGACCGGCGGTCGACTTCGAGATGGGGCGGCGCATCGCGCGGCACCTGGGGGACAAGCGGGCGCTCCTCATGGCCCACCACGGGCTCATCACCGTGGGCGGCTCCATCGACGAGGCGGCGCACTGGTTCTTCACGTACGAGCAGGCCGCGCGGGTGCAGCTCGTCGCGAGCGCGGCGGGCGAGGTGAAGCCGATGAGCCCGGAGCAGGCGAAGCTCGCGCGCGACGGGTTCGGCGATCCCCACCTGGGCTGGTTCTCGTTCCAGCTCCTGTGGGACCAGATCGTGGCCGACCAGCCGGACTTCCTCGAGGAATAAGGCGCGTGGCGCAGGGGGCCCGGCCGCACGGCCGGGCCCCCTGCGGCGCTACGGCACCATGCAGGCGGCGGGCGGGTTGTGCCGGGAGCGGTCGAGCAGCCGCCACCGCAGCGGGCTCGCGCCGTCGACTTGGACGACACTGCGGACGGTGAACTCGACGACGCGGAGCGCGCCGGGGAGCGCCGCCGCGGCGGCGGGGTCCCAGTCGACGCGGCATTCGCCGGTGAGCTGGAGTGTCGCGCCGGTCTCCCAGTCCACGAACAGGAGTCCCGCGGCGGGGTTGACCTCGATGTTGCCGAGGGTCATGTAGAACGAGTTGCCGAGGTAGTCGGGCCAGCGGATCACGTCGTCCTCGACGGTGACGAAACCGGGTTCGCCGCCGCGGTGCGAGGCGTCGGCGCCGTGCTCGGGGGAGCGGGAGCCGATGAAGAACGTGTCGGCCGATTCGATCCACTTGCGTTGGAGCGCATCGAGTCCTTCCCGGGCGACGGCGGCGCTCGGCGGGGTCTCGTCATAGGCCGTCACCTCCCGCACCTGGAGGTACTTGGGGCAGTTGCCGAGCACCTGCTCGGTGCGGACCGCCAGGCCGCCGTCGCGCCGAGTCACGGTGCCGTTGACGCGGATGCGCCTGCGCGTCTGCGGTTCCAGCGCGAGGATGCCGACGTCGGCGCCGTCGCGGAGCGCGGTGCCGAGCGCGTCGCCCTCGGCGGGCAGGGCGTCCACGAGCAGGGTCCGGTGGTCGGCGGCGTGCGCGAAGCCGGGCCGCCCGGCGACGGTGGTCGTCCACATGCGTCCGTCCTCATCCTCTGAGGACAGGAACAGCATGCACTGGCGCTGCAGGAACTCGGCGAAGCCGCCCGAGAGCGAGGCGCCGAACATCGGCGAACCCCATCCGGGCCCGCCTTCGCCCGCGCGTTCCTGCACGGCCTGCTCGCCGGGGTGTTCGATCGATCGCATCATCGTGCTCCTTCGGGTTGGGTCGCGGCCCGGATCTGGCGGGGGGTGAGGCCGTACTCCTGCCGGAAGGCCCGGGTGAAGTACGAGGGGGTCAGGAACCCCCAGCAGCGGCCGATCATCGCGACGCTGACGCCTGACTTGTGCGGGTCCTGGAGGTCGGCCAGGCAGCGGGACAGGCGTTCGCGCCGGATCCACTTGGTGGGACTGAGCCCGTGCTCCTGGAACAGCTTCTGCACGTACCGCACGGACACGCCGTGCTGGCGCGCGAGCGAGGCGAGGTCGAGCGACGGGTCGTCGAGGTGCAGCTTCGCGTAGCCCTGGATGCGCTTGAGCATCGCGGTGCGGACTTCGCGGTCGCCGCCGTGCGAGCGGGCCGCTTCGGCCGCGGCGCAGGCGATGAGATCGGTCAGGTGGTGGGCGAACGGCTGGAACGCGGCGTCGTCGCATTCGTCGATCGAGGCGGCGAGGCCGCCGAGCACCGAGAGCAGTAAGGTCGCCGGGCCCTTGTCGCGGGTCCACCGGCGCCCGGCGACCGCGCGCGCCTCGACCGGGGTGAGGCCGAGCCGGCGGACGGTGAGCGGGACGTGGAGCGCCTTGGTGGAAGGCCGGGTGAACCGCAGCTTGAGCGCCTGGTTCCGGTCGGTGGAGACGAGATCCCCGGCCTGGGCCGCGATGCTGCGCCCGTCCTGGACGGCCAGCACCGATCCCTCGGCGACGTACCAGAAGTCGACGATGCCGGTGCCGGGCACGGGAGTGTGGCGGACGGTGGCGGGGCCGGTGCTCAGGGCCGTGGCGTTGACGCCGCCGGGCCCGAGCGGTCGGAAGCGCTGGTCGGCGGGGTCGGCATGGGCGACCGTGACCCGACCTCCCAGCAGTCGCTCCCACTCGAGCGGGGGCGCGTCTACGACGACTGATTCGAAGTGCACGAGAAGACTCCCTCGCGTTGCCGGCCGAGCCGACCGGCGCGAGCGGCGGCGTCTCCCCAACGGCCGCCTGGAACGCGGACGCCGCTGTCAGCGCCGCGCAGGCCGGACTCGGACCCAGTGCTGTGGCGGCGCGGAGGCGTCGCCATGGTGTTACCGAAGCGATAGTCCCATCAGTTTCTAATGGGTTCGATAATACGATACCATTAAGAAGTGAATGCAGTGGTACTTCTGACCGGCGACCTGCCGATCGCCCTCGCGAACACCGTCCGGCTCCGCCGCGGCCGCCTCCAGGACGCCATCGAGACCCCTGCGGGCCTGGCGGCCTGGCTCGCCGAGACCGCGCCCGCGCTGCGCACGGCGCTGCCCGCGCACGCCCTGACAGGGGTCGGCGAAGCCGACGCGAGCGAGGCCCGGCACCTGCGCGACAGCATCCGGTCCATTATCGAGTCGCAGGCGGCGGGGGAGGTCCCCGCCGAAGCGGACCGCGAACGGCTCAACCGGCACGCGGCCGCCGCGCCCGGCTGGCCCCGACTCGACTGGGACGACGACCCGGTCCTCGCCCGCGTCAGCGCCGCCGCCCCGGTCGCCGCCGCCCTCGCCGAGATCGCCGGCGCCGCCATCGAAATGCTCTGCTCCGAGCAGCGGCACCTCCTGTCGGCCTGCGCCGCACCGGACTGCATCCGCCTGTTCGCCAAGACCGACCCGCGCCGCAAGTGGTGCTCGCCCGACTGCGGCAACCGCGCCCGCGTCAACCGCCACTACCGCAACCGCAACGCCTGAAGGCACGGAAAAGGACTCCGGCCCGGCCCCCTTCGCGGGGACCGGGCCGGAGCCTTTATCGGGAGGCGGGCTAGCGTCCGATGAGGCCGGTGACGTCGACGAGGCGGTTCGAGAAGCCCCACTCGTTGTCGTACCAGGCCACGATCTTCACCTGGCGGCCCACGACCTTCGTCAGTCCGGCGTCGAAGATGCACGAGGACGGGTCGGTCACGATGTCCGAGGACACGAGCGGGTCCTCGGTGTACGTCGCATACCCCTTGAGCGGCCCCTCGGCGGCGGCCTTGAGCGCGGCGTTGACCTCTTCGACGGTCGTGTCGCGCAGGACCGTCGCGGTCAGGTCCGCGGCCGAGCCGGTGACGACCGGGACGCGCATCGCGAACCCGTCTAGCCGGCCGTCGAGCTCGGGCAGCACCAGGCCGATCGCCTTCGCCGCGCCGGTCGAGGTCGGGACGATGTTCATCCCGGCCGCACGCGCCCGCCGCAGATCCGAGTGCGGCCCGTCCTGGAGGTTCTGGTCCTGCGTGTACGCGTGGACCGTCGTCATCAGGCCGGTCTCGATCCCGACCGCCTCGTGCAGCACCTTCGCCATCGGCGCCAGGCAGTTCGTCGTGCACGACCCGTTCGACACCAGGTGGTGGTTGTCAGGGTCGTACACGCCGTCGTTCACGCCCATGACGAGCGTGACGTCCTGGTGCTTCGCGGGCGCGGTGATGATCACCTTGCGGGCCCCGGCGTCCAAGTGCGCCTTGGCCTTCCGCGCATCGGTGAACGCACCGGTGCTCTCGACGACCACGTCGACGCCCAGCTCGCCCCAAGGGAGCCGGGAGGGGTCGCGCTCGGAGAACGCGCGCAGCCGGTGGCGGCCGACGCGGATGCCGTCCCCGGTGCGCTCGACCGGTTCGCCGAGCTTGCCCAGCACCGAGTCGTAGGCGAGCAGGTGCGCGCAGGTCGCCACGTCACCGAGGTCGTTGAACGCGACCACGTCGACGTCCTCGCCGCGTTCGAGCACGGCGCGGAGGTAGTTACGGCCGATCCGGCCGAAGCCGTTGATCGCCACTTTCACGGGCATGGGGTCTCCTTCATGTCAAGCTCTCGGACCGGGTCGCGACGAAGCGGCTCAGCCGTCGAGCGCGGCGACTTGGACCAGCGGGCCCTTGCCGAACGGCGGCGGCGGCGCGTCGCGGAAGCCGCCGTGCTCGGCGACGACCCGGAACCCGGCGGCGGCCAGCGCCCCGCGGATCTGCGGGGCCGTCAGCACCCACTGGTCGAAGCCGTTCTCGTGCATCGAGACCGCGCCGTCGGGGTCCCGAGCCAGGATCGTCTCCTCGTTGCGCCAGCACGCGGTGTGGCCGTTCACGCTCGTGTGGACCATCCGCGTGAGCAGCACGCCGTCGCGCTGGTGGTGCGCGATCATCGACGGCTGGTACGTGTCGACGAAGCCGAGCAGGTGCGCCGCGTCGAGCACCAGGTGCCCGCCGGGCGCGAGCCGCCCGCGGACCTGCCGCAGCAGCGGCACCAGCGCTTCGGGCGGCACCATGTTGAGCGTCGCGAAGAGACAGACGACCAGGTCGAAGGGCTCCTCGGTCGCGAACTCGGCGACGTCCAAGTCGGCCAGGTCGGCCCGCACGTACTCGAGGCCGTCCCCGCCGGCCTCGGTCGCCCAGGCGATGAACGCGGCGCTGGCGTCGACGCCGACGCCGCCGTGGCCGCGCGCGGCGAGCGCCCGCAGCGTGGTGCCCGTGCCGCAGCCCAGGTCGAGCACCCGTCCACCGGTCGCCTTGCCGCTCTTGGCCAGCCAGTCCGCGAGGTACGCCGTCTCAGCGTGCACGTCGCGCAGTGTCCCGCGGATGACCTCGTAGTACTGCCCGGGGAATTCGAACGCCATCATCGCGACCCCCTACCGGCTCGCCGCGACGGGCGCGTCGGCCGCGACGGCGGGCCCGGTCCGGGACAGGACCGCGAGCGACGCGAACCCGGCGACGGCGAGGGCCGCGATCGACGCGGCCATCGGCAGGGCGTTCGCGGCGCCCGCGACACCGGCGAAGGGCGCGGCGAGCCCGCCGAAGAGATGCGTGGCGAGCCCGATGAGCGAAGCGGCCGCCCCCGCGTTGTCGCCGTTGTCGGCCAGCGCCAGCGCCATCGAGTTCGGCATCACCAGGCCGACGGCCGAGACGACGACGAAGATCCCCGCCAGCAGCACCGGCAGCCCGGCGTCGGCGAGCACTCCGGCCAGCACGACCACCCCGCCCACAGCGGAGCTCGCGGTGCCGATCCGCAAGAGCCGCAGCGGACCGGTCTTGTGCACGATGCGGCCGCTCACCTGCGCGGCGATCACGAGGCCGAGCGCGTTGACGGCGAACACGGCACTGAACATCTGCGGCGACATGCCGTGCAGCTCCTGGAGCACGAACGGCGAACCGGCGATGTAGGCGAACATCGCGCCGAAGGCGAACCCGGCCGCGAGCGTGTACCCGAGGAACCGCCGGTCGCCGAGCAGACCAGCGAACACCCGCGGCGTGGCCGCGAGCCCGCCGGTCTGGCGGCGCTCGGCCGGCAGCGACTCGCGGAACCCGAAGCCGACCGCGAGCAGCATCAGCGCCCCGCACGCGGCCAGCGCGATGAAGATCCCGGGCCACTCCATGAACCGCAGCAGCTGGGCGCCGCCGACGGGGGCGAGGACCGGCGCGATCCCCGTGACGAGCATCAGCGCCGCGAACAGCCGGGCCGCGTCCGCGCCGTTGTACTTGTCGCGCCCGATCGCGGCGGCGATCACGATGCCCGTCGCGCCGCCGATCCCCTGCAGGAGCCGCAGGCCCACGAGCGTCCACACGTCGGGTGCGACGGCGCACAGCACCGAGGTCACCACATAGAGCGCGAGCCCTGCGAGCAGCGGGACCTTGCGGCCCAAGGCGTCGGAGATCGGACCGGCGATGACCTGGCCGAAGCCGAGGCCGACCAGGCACGCGGTGAGACTGAGCTGGACCGCCGACGCCGAGGCGCCGAGGTCGGCCGAGAGCTGCGGCCAGCTCGGCAGGTAGGCGTCGTTGGACAGCGGGCCGAGCGCGGTGAGCGCTCCCAGCACGACCACGAGCCAGGCGTACGCGGCCCGCGAAGGCGGGCCGTCCAGGCGTTGCATGGGCAAGTCTCCAATTCCCTCAGTAGGCGACGCAGATGCGGCGCTGGAAGGTCCGGGCGTCCTCGATCGCGTCGGCGAACGCTACGGCGTAGTCGGCGATCGAGACGCGACTCTTCCCCTCCTGGTCCTTGAGGAGCTGGTCGCCGCCGACCCGGAACTCGCCGGTGCGCGGGCCCGGTTCGATCAGCGCCGCGGGCGACACGAACGTCCAGTCGAGACCGCCGACCGTGCGGTACAGGTCGAGCGCGGCCGACTGCGCGAGCGCGTTCGCCTTCCACTGCGCCGGGAACTGCGGCGTCGACACGAGCGTCACGCCGGGCGCGACCTCCAGGCTCCCGGCCCCGCCGAGCACCACGAGGCGGCGGACCCCGGCCGCGGGCAGGGCCTCGATGAGGCTGCGGGCCGCCCCGAGGATCGTCTTCTCGTCGTTCTCCACGCCGACCTTCGGGCCTACCGCGCTGGCGACCGCGTCGTGGCCTTTGGCAAGGGCCGCAACGGCCTCGGCGTCGAGCACGTCGCAGGCCTCCCAGGACAGGCCGTGGCGGTCGGGGCCGGTTCCGGTGCGGCTCGCGGCGGTGATCTCGTGGCCGCGGGCGAGCAGCTCGTCCCGGATGGCCGAGCCGATGTGGCCGTTCGCGCCGAACAGGAGGATCTTCATTGGACGGTTCCTTCTTCTCTGGTTGGGTTCACTCGGACCAGCGGCCGCGGGTCCAGCCGTTCAGGTCGTAGTCGGCCATGCAGCGGTCGACCAGGTCGCCGTAGTCGTCGAGGAGCCCGGCGGCGCGCGACCACGCGAGGGTGTCGAGCCGCACCTGGTCGGGCCCGCCCGCGTAGTTCAGCTCGTACAGCTCGTGGCGGCCGCCGAACTCGGTGCCGAGGGCGTCCCACGCGAGCTTGAACAGGCGCACCCGCTCCTCGCTGGACCCGGCCGAGCCGCGGTAGAAGCGGTCGAGGAGGGGCCGCAGTTCGCCGTTGAGCATGTCCGCGCCGCTCGCCGGGGTCATGATGAGCGCCGCGGCCAGGTGCTCCTCGAAGAACCGGTGCGTGCGTTCCCACGACAGCGGCGCGAGGGCCCGGTATCCGGCGGCGTACGCCATCTTCGGCAGCACGGTCCCTTCCGGGCCGGGCTCGGGGTCGGCGGCCATGGCGGTGGTGACGGCCTCGGTGACGTGCCGCCAGGCGAGGAGCTCGCCGAGCCCGGCCTGGACGCCGCGGAAGGAGTGGGTGCCGTTCAGCCGCGTGCCCTTGTCGAGGATCCCGGCCATGAACTCGAGTTTCACGGCCATGCGGATGGCGCCCTGGAAGAACCCGCGCGAGAGCAGCCCCGAGCGCGGGAAGTACTCGTGGACCTTCTCGGTGTCGCGGTAGATGAGGACGTTCTCCCAGGGGATGAACGCCTTGTCGAAGATGAGCACCGAGTCGTTCTCGTCGAAGCGGCTCGACAGGGGGTTGTCGTAGGGGCTGTTGGCCTTCATCTCGTAGGAGGGGCGGCACACGACCTTCATGCCGGGGGTGTTCATCGGTGCGATGAACGCCAGCGCCAGGTCCTCGGCCTTGCCCTTCTCGAGGTTCGCGAGGTGGATCTGGCCGACGAACGCCGCGTGCGTGAGCGCCGAGGCGGTGGCCATGAGCTTCGCGCCGTCCACCACGATGCCGCCGTCGCGCTCCTCGACCACGCGGACGTACACGTCGCGCACGTCGTGGGCGGCCTTGTTGCGGTCCACCGGCGGGTTCACGATGGCGTGGCTGATGGACAGGCCCTGCTTCGCGTACCGCTCGTACCAGCCGCGGGCGCTGTCGCCGAACGGCTCGTAGAAGTCGTGCGTGACCGCGAGCCCGGCCATGAACGAGGCCTTGTAGTCGGGGGTGCGGTTCATGAACCCGTAGCTCATCCGGGCCCACAGGTCGATGGCCTCGCGGGCCTTCATCAGGTCCTCGGCCGATCGCGCGGGCGTGAAGAACCGGTGCACGCGGTTGCCCGTGTGCGGGTCGACGGTGGTCATCGTGTCGGCGGTCTTCGGGTCGTGCAGGGCGTCGTAGAGGTGCGCGGTGGACCTTGCGGCCTGTTTGAACGCCGGGTGGTCCACGACGTCCGCGACGCGCTCGCCGTAGAGGTACACCTCGCGGCCGTCGCGGAGGCTTTCCAGGTAGGCGTCGCCGGTGAGCAGTTCGTTCGGCGCTTCCTGCGCCGCCGCCTGCGTCCGTTCCGCCTGCGCCATGTCTACCAAGGTCGTTTCCCTTCGCTCGGGCCCGGCGCGATCGCGCGGGAGGGGTGCGTCCGGGAAGCGTATGTGCGGCGGGGGCACGCGAATGGCCGATTCGCGCACGGCGAATCGGCCATACCCGCGCAGGCGGGCGGGGGTTCGGGAACTCCTTAGAGCGAGGCCTTCCCGGTCCGGTGGGGGACCGGGGCCGGCTCGGGGATGTTGGCGGCGAGCGCCATGACCGATCCGGCCGCGAGCAGGAGCAGCCCGATCGCGGCGACGACCTCGCCCGAGGCGAGCGAGCCCGCCGGGAGGTCTTCGCTGATGCGCAGGTCGCTGCCGTACAGGATCATCGCGCCCGCGAGGCCGCCGAAGGCCCACACGGTGCGGGTCTCGTGGGTGTGCAGCGTGAAGTACAGGGCGCACCACACGACGAGCAGCAGCATGAGGCCGAGGGCCATCAGGTGCGTCCGGGTGTCCGGCTGGACGCCGGCGACGCCGGAGAGGTGCCAGTAGTCGAGCGAGCCGCCTCCGGTGTCGACCCACGGCATGAACATCGAGCCGACCATGAGGGCCGAGCCGCCGAGGGCGGCCAGGCCGCCGATGCGGGAGTACGGGGTCGAGGGCGTGCGCTCCATCTTCCACCTCCGGGAGAGATCCGCTGGTGTCTCAAGCGCACCACCGCAGCACGCCGCCGTCAACGTTCTTGACGGGTTATTGACGCCAAAGGGACGGATCTGTCGGCAACCGGACAGATCGGCATCGAGGCTCATCTATTCGCGGCGAGCCTGACCAGGTGGGCGTGGGCGTACTCGCAGACGACGGCGTGGCGGTAGACCGCGTGCGGCACGTCGGCGTTGGAGTCGGCGCGGATCGAGAGGTCGCCGTTCTGCCAGCGCAGGAACACCGGGTCGCCGGTGAGGTCGGCGAGGATGGCGAGGATCGAGTCGTCGAACCGCATGGAGTGCACGGCCCGCCGGTACTCGTCGGGGGTGAGGCAGGCGGCGAACGGGAGGTTCATGAGGCACAGGGCGGTCTGGATGTCGAGGCGCAGCAGCCGGAACCGGTGCGCCTCGGGGTCGAGCGGCGGCATGTCGAGGTCCGAGAAGTCGAGCGGGCCGACGCGGGTCGTGTCGAGGGCGGCGAGGACCTGGTAGACGTTGATGTCGTGTTCGATGACGGCCCGGTCGCCGAGCCCGGCGAGGTTCACGGGCCGGAGGGCGACGGGGTCGATCGCGGTGGCGGTGTTGCGGACGATGAAGTTGAGGAGGTTCGTCTCGATCACGAAGTGGCGGATGAGGAGTTCGACGGCGAGCGGGGAGACGAACCGGCGCAGGAACCACAGGCAGAGCCGGTCCATGAGCCGGTGCGCGGTCCAGCGCACCGGCGTCAGGCGTTTGAGGGCGACGATGACGAGCGCGAGCACCCGCGAGACGGGCCGCAGGACCGGGTAGATCCAGGTGCGGGTCCACTGCCGCTGGTCGTCGGTGACCATGCGGGCGACCTCGGGTTCGAGGGGCATCGCGGGGTCGCGGACCATCGCGTCCCACATGGGAGGGTCGGCGAGCGGCCCGCTGGGCGCCTGCTCAGACATGGTCGAGTTCTTCCAGTTGCAGGGCGTAGAGGCGGGCGACGGTCTTGGCGGTCTTGACGATGGCGTCGGCGGCAGCGGCGTCGATGCGGGGCGAGCCCAGGATCGCCTGGAGCTTCGCGAAGTGGTCGTCGTCGGCTTCGCCGTGGTAGGCGAGGAAGCTGACCTGG
The DNA here is from genome assembly GCF_017592475.1 of Glycomyces niveus. Taxonomy (GTDB): domain Bacteria; phylum Actinomycetota; class Actinomycetes; order Mycobacteriales; family Micromonosporaceae; genus Glycomyces; species Glycomyces niveus. The sequence continues at coordinate 357,422 of NZ_JAGFNP010000002.1, forward strand.
TCGTCGCGCAGGCCGAGGGTCGCCTTGAAACGGGCGGCCCAGCCGGAGGCCTTGCCGGTGCCGAGGCCTTCGATGATGAACATCGCGCCGAGGAGCCCGATGGGTTCGGGTTGGCTCGCGGTGTGGAACATGTACGCGGACAGCGCTTCCGAGCCGATGTTCTTCTCGCCGGCGCGGATGTCCTCGATGGAGCCGCCGCAGGCGGCGTAGTCGCGTTCGATCATCATGAAGTCGCGGTGCTCTTCGGCGGCGTGGCCGATGGCGGCGCTGCGCAGGTCGAACAGGTCGACGGAGAAGTTGGAGGCGGCGCGGGAGATCCAGCGGGCCCCGTCGGCGACCTGCTGGCGCAGGTTGAACAGGAGCCGCCGGTAGTCCTCGAGCGTGGCGGTCCCCTCGCTGAGGCGGCGCATGACGGGCACCTGGTCGAGTCGCTGCTCGAACTCCTGCCAGACGGCGTCGAGCCGGTCGCGGATGCTTCCCGACCGCGGCTCGACGCGGGCGACGACCGGCGCGACCTCCTGCGCCGCAACGGGTGCGGCGACCGGCACGACCGTCGGATCCTCCTCTGCGGAACCATCCACACAGGTCAGATGTGCGAAGCCGAATGAGAACCGGCCCGATTCGGGCACGGCCAGGAGCACGGTCTGGCCCGGCTCGAACCGGCCGGTCCGCCAGCACTCCTCGAGGGCGATGAAGATCGAGGCCGCGCCGGTGTTCCCGCGCGTCTCGAGGTTGGAGAACCACCGGCCCGTGTCGATCTGGGCGCCCGCGGCGGCGAGCTGGTCGAAGACGATGTCGCGGAACGCGTTCGTCGAGTAGTGGCACAGCACGTGGTCGAGCTTGCCGAGGTCGATGAGGCCCTCGCGGGCGAGCGCCTGGAACTCGCGCAGCCCGGCCTCGGCGAGGGCGCCGAGGGCGCTGGTGTCCTGGCGCAGCAGCATCATCCCGGCCTGTTCGGCCGCGGCGGCGCTGCCCATGTCCTGCCAGGTGCGGCCCGCGACGGGAGCGGCGCCTTCGCCCATGCCCGCGCGCATGCACACCGGGTGGGCGTGGGCGAGCGAGACGGTGCGGACCCAGTCGACGCGCAGTGAGGGCCGGTCGGGGCGCGGCCGCCCCTCCACGAGTACGGCCCCGGCGCCGTCGGAGAGCATCCAGCGCAGGAAGTGCGCGTCGCCGTCGCCGCCGCCGTTGAACCGTGAGCTGCGCAGCCACCGGCTGGAGAGCTCGCTGCCGACGACGGCCGCGCGCCGGCGGTCGCCCAGGCGCACTTTCGCCACGGCCGCATCGAGGGCGGCGAGGCTCGAGGAGCACACCCCGGCGGCCGAGAGCACCTGCATCGGGCCGCCTCCCAAGCGGCCGTGGACCATCGACGCGAACCCGGGGACGAGGAGGTCGCCCTGGGTGGTCGCGGTCGCGAGCATGTCGAGGTCGGCGGCGCCCAGGCCGCGCTCGTCCAAGGCGGCGTGGAGCGCGTTCGCGGCCAGCTCCTCGTTCAGCTCGGTCGTGCGCCCCTGCGCGTCGAGGGCGTAGTGGCGCTTGGCGATCCCGTTGGCGGCGAGGATGCGGCGTCGCAGCCGGTCGCCGCGCGCGTCGACGCCGCCGAGGCGCGCCGCGATCTCGTCGTTGCCGACCGGGGGACCGGGGAGGTACGCGCCCGCGGCGGTGATGTAGGCGTTCATGCCCTCCATTTGACAGCGCCGCAGGGACATCGCGCATCGGCGCTTCTACTCAACATGAGGGGCCGAAAGTACTCAGCGCCGCCGGGCCGCCCGGCCGCCGCAACTCGCTCAGTCGCCGTCGATGCCCTGCTCGATCGCGTACCGCACCAGCTGCGACCGGTTGTGCAGCTGGAGCTTCGAGAGGATGTGCTGCACATGGTTCTGCACGGTCCGCGGCGACAGCGTGAGCCTCGCGGCGATCTCCTTGTACCCCAGACCCTTCGCGACCAGCCGCAGGACCTCGGTCTCCCGGTCCGACAACTGCGGCCGCTCCTCGGGCTCGGGCGCGTTCGCCAGTCGCCGGTACTCGCCCAGGACCAGTCCTGCCAGGCCCGGCGTGAACACCGCGTCCCCTGCCGCCACCCGCTCCACCGCGTCGGCGAGCTCCGCGGGCGACGCCGACTTCACCAGGTACCCGCGCGCACCGGCCTTGATGGCCTCCAGCACATCCGACGACTCTCCGCTCGCCGACAGCACCAGGACCGCGGTGGGGCAGTCCTCGCCCAGGCCTTGGAGCACCCCCACCCCCGAGAGTCCCGGCAGCTGCAGGTCCAGGATCGCCACGTCCGGTCGCAGCGACCGGATCCCTTCCAGGGCCGCCCGGCCCTCCCCGAACACCGCGAGCACCTCGTGCCCGGCCCCGGTCAGGTCCCGGCCGATCGCCTCCCTCCATATCGGATGGTCATCGACCACGACGAGCGTCGCCACCGGCACCTCCCGCCTCAATCTCGACACGCGGCACGCGCATCTCCACCTCCGTGCCCTCCCCGGGTGCCGAGAAGAACTCGGCGCTCCCGCCCAGCTCCCTGATCCGGCCCCGGATCGACTGCGTCACACCCAGACGGCCTTCCGCGGCCGCCGCCGCCAGCCGCTCGGGCGCGAACCCCGGCCCGTCGTCGCGGACGCTCACCGTGACCGCCTCCCCGTCGTCCTCCAGCAGCAGCCACACTCGCGTCGCCGCAGGGCAGTGCTCCCGCACATTGTCGACCGCGCTCGCCACCGCCGCCGCGAACTGCCGCGCGGTCTCGGCCGGCAGCAGCACCGGCGTCGCCGGGGCCGCCACCGTCACGTCCGGTCCTTCATGGCGCCCGAGGAGCTCGCGCAGGTCCCGCTGCCCGTCCAGCGGCCGCCGGTACGACGCGGACCGGATGAGCGCCCGCAGCGCCTCCTCCTGGCGCCCGGCGAGCCGCCCCAGTTCGGCGGCCTCGCCGCCGATCTCGCTGCCGCGCCGCTGCACCAGCGCCAGCACCTGGAGCACCGAGTCGTGGATGTCCCGGGCCAGCCGCTCACGCTCGCGCGCGGCCGCGTTCCGCTCGGCGGCCTCGCGCATCCGCTGCTCGGCCACGACCCCGAGCCGCACCAGGTGCCCGGCCGCGAACCCGGTGAGCACCAAGAGGACCGCCTCGTTCACGGTGCTGGAGTGGACGCCGCCGCGGAAGGCCATCCCCGCGACCGCCACCACCGCGCCCGCGATCGCCCCCGACCGCCGGCCCCAGGCCGCGGCCCACGCCAGCACCGCCCCGGCCATCCACGGCCCCACCGACACCGGCACCCCGCCCCCGGCCTGCGCCAGCGCCCACGAGGACGCCCCGACGGCCGCCACGGTCACCGCCAAGTCCGCGTACAGCGCCTTCGGCTCGTACCCGCGCCGCCGGTACCACTCGGTCGCCGCCCACGTCCAGACCAGGAGCGCCACGACCAGCAGCGCCCCCCAGACCGGGCGCAGGAGCGAGTCGAACGCGAACGCGCCCAGCAGTATCGGGTAGCCGAGCGCGACGTACCGGAACACCGTGTTCGCCCGCCGCAGCTGCACCTGAATACCCACCCGCGCATTCTCCCAGGCGCCCCGGAAGCACACGGGTCCAAGCGGAACCGCGGTTCCCTACATCCCATCCGCTGGACCCAGGTCACTACAGTTGCGGCATGTCCTTCTCCAGCCCCCGACCCGCCTCGATCAGCGTCGACTTCGGCACCTCGCACACCGTCGCCACGATCCGCCGCGCCGACGGACGCGTCCACCAGCAGCTGTTCGACGGCTCCCCGCAGCTGCCCTCCGCGGTGTTCATGAACGACGAGGGCGGGCCGGTCGTCGGCGCCGACGCCGTCCACTCCGGCCGCCGCAAGCCCGACCGGTACGAGCCGAACCCGAAGCGGCGCATCGACGACGCCCAGATCCTCCTCGGCGACACCGAAATCCCCGTCACCAGCGTCATCGCCGCGGTCCTCTCGCGCGTCGCGCGCGAATGCGAGCAGACCCTCGGCGCCCTCGGCCCCGTCACCGTGACGGTGCCCGCCGCGTGGGGGCCGACCCGCCGCCATGTGGTCGCCGACGCCGCCACCGCCGCCGGGCTCGGCACTGTGGACCTCGTCGCCGAGCCCGTGGCCGCCGCCAGCTACTTCGTCGAGACCCTCGGCGCCCACGTGCCGCCCGGCTCCGGCGTCGTCGTCTACGACCTCGGCGGCGGCACCTTCGATGCCACGGTCCTGCGCCGCGCCACCACCGGCTTCGACGTGCTCGCCGTCGACGGCGCCGACGACCTGGGCGGCCTCGACTTCGACCAGGCCCTCGCCGAGCACCTCGCCAAGTCCGTGCAGCCCGACGACGAGCGCTGGCGGCGGCTCACGAGCCCCACCGGGCCCGCCGACCTGCGCCACCGGACCGCGTTCATGGACGAAGTGCGCCAAGCGAAGGAACGGCTGTCCCGTTCGGCCTCGACCGAGCTGACGATCCCGCTCCTGGACATCGACGTCCATCTCACCCGCGACGAGCTGGAGGAGGTGTGCACACCGCTGGTCGAGCGCACCCTGCGCGTCACCCAGGGCGTCATCCGCGAATCGGGCCTCGCCAAAGAGCAGGTCGCGGCGTTGTTCCTCGTCGGCGCCGCGAGCCGGATGCCGCTCGTCGCGACCCTACTCCACCGCGAGCTCGGCATCGTCCCCTCCGCAATCGAGCAGCCCGAGCTCGCCGTCTCCGAAGGCGGCCTCGTCGCCCAGCACACGGTGAGCACCCCGATCTCGGTCCCGAGCCCGGCCCTGCCGCCGCAGACCGCCACTCCGATGGCGGTCCCCGCACCCGCCCCGACCGGGCAGACGATGCGCCTGCCGCACCCTTCGGCGCCGCCCCCGCAGCCGACCCCGCAGGCGGTGGCCGCGCCGCCCCCGCCGGTCACCCAGCCCCACCCGGGCTCGCCGGTCCCGCCGAGCCACATGACCGGTCCCGTCCCGGTCCAGCCCGGCTACCCGGCCGGCCCGGTCCCGCCGGCCGAGAAGGGCGGCCCTTGGATCAAGTCCAAGCAGGGCGTCATCGTCCTCTCCGCCGTCGCGGTCGCGGCCGTGCTCGCCTTCGCCGCCATCGCGGTCCCCGCGGTCCTCGGCGACCGCCGCGATGGCCAGGACTCCGCGCTCGAGAACGCCCAGAACACCACTGGCGAGACCACTCAGGACGGTGCCGAGGCCACCGGGGACGACACTGACGGCTCGGCCTCCACCGGCGACGACGACGGCCTCGTGGCGCTCGCCGAAGCCGCGCAAGGCGACCTCGTCGCCCGGATGTCCACCCAGCACGTCGGGGCCATCACCCAGCTCGAAGTCGCCCAGCTCGAAGGGAAGCCGGTCGTCCTCACCGGCGGCGAGGACGCCATCGTGCGCATCTGGGACCCCGCGAGCGGCGAGCTGATCGACGAGTACCGCGGCCACGACGGCGCGATCCAGAGCCTCGGGGTCGTCCCCGACGCCGACGGCCGCGTCGCCGTCTTCTCCAGCGACGGCACCACGGACGACACCTGGTACCTCGACGACCCCAAGACCGCCGTGGCCGACCGCGAGTCCCAGTACGACACCATCTACTGGTACGGGCTGTGGGACGGCACCCCCGCCTACGCGACCGACTACGAGGTCAAGCAGCTGTTCACCGGCAACGTGATCACCGACATCTCGACCTCGTACGGCTACGGGCTCGCGTTCTGCGAGGTCGACGGCGACTTGCGCGCCGTCAGCCACTACGAGAACCGCGTGGTCGTCACCGACCTCGCCAGCGGCGAGCCCGTCGGCGGCACCTTCGACCAGCTCGCCTACGAGATCATGGCGCTCGCCGCAGGCCAGGCCGCCGGGAAGAGCCTCGCGGTCACCGTCACCGGCGAAGGCGCCGTGCAGGCCTGGGACCTCGCCGCCGCGGAGCCTTACGGCGTCGCCGCGCAGGAGCTCTACCAGACCGTGAGCGCTCTGCGCGTGGTCGAGATCGACGGCAAGGCCGCGGTGCTCGCCTCCGGCGACCAGGGCTTGAGCCTGTTCGACATCGAAACCGGCGCTCAGATCGGCGAGAGCTTCGCCGAGCACTCCGGCGAGGAGGCGCTGACCGCCGCCGAGGTGCTGGAGATCGACGGCCACCAGGTCGTCGCCACCGGCACCGGCATGGGCCAGATCGAGGTCTGGAGCCTCTGACGGGACGAGACGAGGGGTCCGGCACGGGGACCCCTCGCCTCGCGTCTCACTGCTTCGGCGGCGTGACCGGCAGCGGCGGAGCGGCGGGCAGCGGCGGCGCCGGACGGGGCGGCCGCGCCTGTCGGCGCCTGCGCGCCAACCGGATCGGCACGATCACGGCAGCGGCCACGAGCGCCGCGACCGGCAGGAACGGCAGCAGCACGCCGATCACGACCGAGACCGCCACGAGGACGCCCCACGCGCCCTTGGCACCCACGACCAAGCCGTCCCAGAAGTTCGCCGGACCGGCGTAGCCCTCCTCGCGCTCGTCCTGCACCGACGGGGTGACCACCGTGAAATCGATGGTGGACAAGGCGACCCGGTCCTGCAGGTCGGCCAGTTGCGACTCCAGGGACGCCAGCTCGCCCTCGCGCTCGGCGAGCTCAGACTCCAAATCGAGGATGGCGCTCACCGAGGTCGCCTCGGCCAGCAGCGCGCGCACCCGCTCGACGCTCGCGGTCTTCGTCGCGATGTGCGCCGCGAGGTCCACTGTCGCCTCAGTGACGTCCTCAGTGGTCACCGACCGGTAGCGCTCCTCCTCGGCCAGCCCTGACAGGCCGTCCATCGCGGCGTCGAAGTGCTCCGACGGCACGCGCAGGACCAGGTGGGCGCTGCTGTACGACGCCTCCTCGCCGGTGGCGCGGTCGCGCTCGTCGGCGGTCACGAACCCGCCGAAGGACTCGGCGAGGTCCCAGGCCTGCTCGGCGACACCCTCGGCGTCCTCGTCCTCGACTTCGAGCACGGCCTCGTAGATCACGGCCCGGTCACCGGTGTCGACCTGCGGATTCGCGACGCCGCCGGACGCTTCCGGCTCGAGGGCGTCGGCCGCCTCCGGTGCGGCCTGGTCGGCCGTCTGCGCGCCGGATTCTCCGCCCGCGCTCGAGCAGCCGAAGAGGAACAACGCGGCCGCGACGAGCACGGCGGCGGGTCTGAGGAGTCGCATGGCAAGCCTCGCAAGGGGTCAAGGGGTGAAGCGGCAGCGCCGCCGGTGTCTCCAATGCTCGTCCCGCCGCGTCACGATACGACTACGGCAACCTCTCGAACGGTGACGGTCGGGCATCAGTGCCACTAAGACGCCCTGCGGCCTCCTAGCGTTCCCTCCGCACGGAACCGGCTCCCCGGAAGCGCCGCGAACCCCCGAGTCTGCTGCAATAGACTTGCAATAACGGGGCGGATGTGTGACATGTGATATGCCACCGCCCCGGGCGAGGAACGACCCCAAGAGGGAGACCGATTGGCGGACAAGGAGACACCGGTGACCGACCACGAACACGACGCCCCCGCCGACGCGACCGGCGCAGTGCCCGGCGAACGCGGCCGGGCGCACCCGATCACGCGGTACGGCGAGCCCGTGCTGCACCGCGCCTGCACGCCCGTCGAGGCCTTCGACGACGCGCTGGCGGAGCTGATCGAGGACATGTTCGCGAGCATGTACGCGGCCAACGGCGTCGGCTTGGCGGCCAACCAGATCGGCGTGGACGCCCGCGTGTTCGTGCTCGACTGCGAGGACGCCGAGGGCGAGCGCCACGTGGCCGCCGTGGTCAACCCGGTGCTCCACCTGCCGCCCGCGCCCCGCGAGCTCATCGTCGACGACGAGGGCTGCCTCTCGGTGCCCGGCGCGTTCGAGGACACGCCGCGCTCGGCCACGGCCGTCGTCGAGGGCTTCGACGGCGAGGGCGAGCCGGTGCGCATCGAGGGCACCGGCACGCTCGCCCGCTGCCTCCAGCACGAGTACGACCACCTCGAAGGCACCGTCTACGTCGACCGCCTCCCGAAGAAGGCCCGCAACCGCGCCCTCGCCGAGGCCGGCCTCCGCTAGCTCCCGATGCGGAACCAGCGGTCAGCGGGGACCGGCGCCGGCGCCGCCGTGCGCCGGACCCCTCTGGCATCATCGGCCGCATGGATTACCAAGAGGTCAAACGGGATCTGCGCCGCTCCTACGACGCGGAGGCGGACGCCCGCGCGGGCATGGACGACACGCCCTGGAAAGCCTCGGAGCGCCGCCGGTTCGCCGGCCGCCTCCGCGAGTCGGGCGCGTCGAGCCTGCTCGAGATCGGAGCGGGCCACGGCATCAGCGGCCGGTACTTCGCCGACGAGGGCTTCAAGGTCACCTGCGTCGACCTCTCGCCCGAACTCGTGGCGCACTGCCGCGCGAACGGCCTCGACGCCGCGGTGATGGACTTCGGCGACCTCGAGTTCGCGGACGGCGCCTTCGACGCCGTGTTCGGCATGAACTGCCTGCTGCACGTGCCGAAGGCCGACCTGCCCGGCGTGCTCTCCGAGGTGCGCCGCATCCTCGCCCCCGGCGGGTGGTTCTACTGGGGACAGTACGGCGGCCAGGACCACGAAGGGGTGTGGGAGACCGACCGGTACGAGCCGAAGCGGTTCTTCTCGTTCTTCACGGCGGCCGCCATCGAAAACCTCGCATCCGAGCACTTCGAACTCGTCGAGGCGGAGTACACCGCGCTCGAGTCGGCCGTCGACCAGTACCAGGGACTCATCCTCCGCAAGCCCTGAACGGGCCGAGCTACGGTTGATGCAGGGCTTGGGGCTGGGCAAACGCCCGGCCCCGCTCTATCCTCGCCACAGGCCGCCGCACGGCCCATCCCAGGCGCGGAACGGAGGACACGCCATTGTCTGCCGAGCAGCAACAGATCGCCGAACTCATCGCGACCGGCAACGACGGGCGCATGTACGCGACCGAGCCGGACCGCCTGCGCCGCCTCGTGCGCTACGAGCTCGCCGGCGAGGAGCGGCTCTCCCAGCCCGAGCTGCGGCAGGCCGGCGTCGGGCTGATCGCGCTGGGGGAGTACACCGAGGCGCAGCGGGTCCTCGCCGAAGCCGTGGACCGCGCCGCGACGCCGCACCAGCGCGTCGCCGCCCTCATCAACCTCGGCGACGCCTACCGCTACCCCGGGGAGCTCGCGGACGCCGAGCCGCTGTACGAGCGGGCCATCGAGATCGCGCAGGCCGAGAGTCCCCACACGCTCCACTTCGCGCTGCAGCACTACGGGAAGCACCTCATCGACGCCCGCCGCCCGCACCTGGCCGTCGAGGTGCTCGCCGAGGTGCTGATCATGCGGCAGAAGCTCGGCGACCCCGCCCTGATCGCCTCGACCCAGGACGCCTTGAGCGCCGCCCGCGCGGCCGTCGGACAACGGACGATCTGAGGCGCTGCCGGGCAGCGTACGATCTGACACTCCGCACCGCCGAAGCAGAGGAGCGCCATGACGACGACCCCGACCACGGACGCACGCCCGGAGGCTGTCGGCCTCGCCCGCCTCGCCGACATGCTCCGGGCCGAAGCCGCGAACGGCCTCTACTGGGGCTGCGGCCCTGATGAGGAGGCCCGGCTGCGCGCCGTGCGCGAGCACGCCGCAGCGCTGCTCGCCCTGGTCGACCACCGGCCGCTCGAGGAGATCAGGGCGATCTTCGCGGCCGACACGGGGCTGCGGACCCCGATCCCCGGCACCGAGTTCCGCATCGAATGCGGCGACGGCACGCGGCTGGTCCACCGCCGCCGGTTCCGCGAGGACACCGTCGCCCAGCGCCTCGCGGCGGCGGCCGCCGCGCTCGGCGCCGAGGTCCCCGACCGGCCGGTCGCGATCGCCGACACCGACCTCGCGGACCTGCCGTGCCCGCACACCTACCTGCTCGTCTACGAGTTCGCGACCGCCCTCGACGCCGACGCGGCCGAGAAGCTGCTCGACCCGGCCGACCCCGACCTCGCCGGCGACCTGCCGACGTTCGCCCCGGCCGCCAGCTCGGTCGTGCGCGAACGCGGCCCGCTGCGCGTCTCGCGGGCCGCCAAGGCGATCCTCGACGAGGTCGCGGTGGTGGCCCGGGAATCCCTTGCGGTCGAGACGAATCCCTATTCGATCGAGCGGCACCACCGGATCGCCGCGCACTGCGCCCGCGCCGTCGAGGCCGACCTGGCGTACCCGCGTATCGACTGCGGCGACCTCGCCGCGTTCGGCATCGCGACCGGTGCGGACGCCGTGATCTTCGACGACGAGGGCCGCGTCCTGGTCATCGAGCGCACCGACACCGGCCAGTGGGCCGTGCCCGGCGGCGGAGCCGAGGTCGGCGAACCCGTCGCCCTCGCCGCGGTGCGCGAGGCCTTCGAGGAGACCGGCCTCGACGTCGAGCTCACCGGTCTGGCGGTGGTGTTCGACAAGCGCGACACCGAGCTGGGCGACAGCCGCATGCCGATGATCATGAGCTTCACCGCCCGCCGGACCCGCCCCGGCCAGGCGATCCGCCTCGCCGAGCTCGAAGCGTCCGACCACCGCTGGATGACCGAGGCCGAAGCGGCCGAAGCGGACCTGTTCAAAGGCCACGAGCTGCGCCTCCCGGTCGCCTTCGCGGGCCACCGGTCACAGGCGTGAGACGAGGGCGGGTCCGGAGCCGACCGGCTCCGGACCCGCCCTCGACGCACCGTCCTAGAAGATCAGGCCGTCGCAGGAGACGTCGAGGGCCTCGAGCGCCGCCGCCTCCTCCTCCGAGCCTTCAGCGGTGTTGTAGTACTCGTTGAGGTCGTCGATGCACGCCCGCAGGGCCTCCGCCTCGGCGGCGGGGCCCTCCAACTCGGCCACCTGCGCCTCGGCCGCCTCCAGGTCGTCCTCCAGCTGCGAGATCTGCTTGTCGCGGTCGCCGACCCGGGCCTCCACGTCCTCCAGGTCGCCGCTGGCCTTGAGCCACAGCGCGATCGAGACAGCGGCGGCGGCCAGGCCCACGGACATGAGGATCGCGAGCAGGATCACCGCCGGCGACTTGCGCGGCGCGGCGGGCGGGGGCTGCAGCAGCGGCTGCGTCCCGAACGCCGGCTGGGCCGGCACGCCCGGGGCGGGTGCGCTGGGCTGCGCGGTCATCGGGGGCGGGCCGTACCCTTCGGCGTACGGCTGCTGCGGCTGCAGCGGGGAGTACGAGGGCGGCACGCTCTGGGGCGGCTGGGGATCGCTCGGACCGCCGAGGTGGTAATGCGGAGGCGGGTCGTAGGCCATGATGGGCTCCTTCAAGGGAGGGTCGGGGTCCAGGGTAGAGCGGCCGTGCGAATCGGACGGCACTACCAGTGTGACGACAGGGAACCGGGACCGGTCACCGCTGTTACCCAAACTTGACATCACGGACCTGCAACGGCAGGGTCCTGAGTGGCGGGAGCGGGCGCGGGTCCGCCCGCGCCCGCGCTGATCCGAATCAGCGGCCGCCGACCGCTATGCGACCTTGAGGGTGCCGCCGTCGATCACGTGGTCGGCGCCGTGGATGTTCGCCGCCCGGTCCGAGAGCAGGAACGCCACCAGGTCGGCGACCTCCTCGGGCTCGCCGATGCGGCCCGAGGCGATGCCGATCTGGCCCGGGAGCGCGTCGAGGAGGTCGCGGTGCGAGACCCCGAACGCCTCGGCCATCTTGCCCCCGAAGCGCTCCTCGTCGCGCCACAGCGAGGAGCCGATGACGCCGGGCGAGACCGTGTTGACCCGTACGCCCTGCGGCGCGAGCTCTTCGCTGAGCCGCTTCGAGAAGCTCGTCAGGGCGGCCTTGGCCTCGCTGTAGCCGACCGGGCCGATCGCCGGCAGGTGCTTGTTGACCGAGGAGACGTTCACGATCGCGCCGCGCCGCTCCACGATGCCCGGCAGCGCCGCCTTCGTGGTCCACACCGCGCTGAACAGGTTGAGGTCGAAGACCGTGGCCCACTGCTCGACGGGGACGTCGAGGAAGCCGCCGACGGCCATCCGGTCGGCGTCGCCGCCGCCCACGTTGTTGACGAGCAGGTCGATCCCGCCGACCGCGTTCACCGCCTCGGCGACGATGCGCTCGGCGCCCTCCCTGGTGGACAGGTCGGCGCTGACGGTCGCCGCGGCGGCCTTCTCCAGTTCGGGGGTGATGGTCCGGGCGGCGCCGACGACGCGGACGCCTTCGGCCGCCAGGGTTTCGGCGATCGCGAGGCCGATGCCGCGGCTGGCGCCGGTGACGAGGGCGGTCTTGCCGGTGAGTCCGAGGTCCATGGTGGTGCCTTTCCGTAGTTCTTGAACTTGGGGTCAAAAATAAGGGCGAAAAGCAGGCCCTCTCGCGAGGGCGCGCCGTGCTCACGGCGACATCGTCACCGCGCCGGGGTCACAGGCCCGCCAGCGCCGTGTCGATGATGCGGTGCAGCACCGCTCCGTCGTGGGTCTGCGTCATGACGCGCAGCCCGACGACCGTGTTCATCAGGAAGTGCGCCTGCGCCTCCGCGTCGATCTCCTTCGCGACGTCGCCGTCGCGCTGGCCCCGGCGGAGGCGCTCGGCGAACAACCTGATCGTCTCGTTCGTCATGCGCCGCACCGACTCGGTCGCCTCGGCGTCCTTGCCGCCCAGTTCGAGAGCGGTGTTGGCCGCGAGGCAGCCGCGCGGCGCCGGGAGGCTCAGATCGGTCTCGATCAGGAGCATCAGGTAGGCGCGGATGCGCTCCTTGGCGGTGCCCGGCTCGTTCAGGAAGGCCTCGGTCATCGCCGACCCGGCCCGCCCGTACAGCTCGAGCGCCTTGCCGAACAGCTCCCGCTTGGAGCCGAACGCGTGGTACAGGCTGCCCTTGCCGACGCCGGTGGCCTCGGCGAGGTCCGCAGGGGAGGTCCCCGCGTAGCCCTTGGTCCAGAACGTCTCCATCGCCTGCGCGACGGCCGCGTCCGGTTCGAAGTTCTTCGGCCTGCCCATGACCGGAACCCTACAACATTCTTGACCCAGGGGTCAATAACGGGGTCGGTTCGGCGCTCCGCCACGGCGAACGCGCTGGCGCGCAACCGGTCCGAAGGTCGCGGTGATCGTGCCGTTTCGTACGGTTGCCGCGGGTTGCCGGTCCGGGCGATACTGGTTGCGTGCTCAAACCCCTCGTCATCGCCTCCGATCTGGACGGCACGCTCCTCTCCCCGGGCGGCGCGCTGTCAGAACGGACCCGCGACGCCCTCGCCGCCGCCCGGGCCGACGGCATCGCCGTCGTCGCCGTCACCGCCCGCACCCCTTACGGCGTCGACATGCTGCCCGACCTCCTGCCGTACCTCGACGGCGCGGTCTGCGCGAACGGCGCGATCGTCTACGACCCCGCCACCGGCCGCATCCGCATCCTCCGCTCGATCCGGATCTCCCAGGGCCGCAAAGTCGCCGCCGCCATCGCCAAGCGCCTGCCCGACGCGGTGTTCGCCGTGGAGACCGGCATCGGCATCGTCGGCGAGGAGCCCTACCGCGCGCTCGTCGGCGCCTCCAACTGGGAGTTCGCGCCCGATGTGGACGGTGTCTTCAAGCGCGTGAAGCGGGCGGTCAAACTCAAGGTGTACTGCGCCGAGCGCACCGGTGAGGAGATGGCCGCCGCCGTCGAGGGCGCCGACCTCGGCGGGCTCGCCATGTGCCACTGGGGCGGCTTCGGGATGCTCGACCTCAACGCCCGCGGCGCCGACAAGGCCTTCGGCCTCGCGACCTGGTGCAAGGAGCGCCGGGTCGGGCCCGCCGCGGTGATCGCGTTCGGCGACATGCCGAACGACGCGCCGATGCTCGCCTGGGCGGGCCGCTCGTACGCGATGGGCGACGCCCACCCCGAGGCGATCGCCGCCGCGACCGACCGCGCCGCCACCAACGCCGAGGACGGCGTCGCGCAGGTCATCGAAGGCCTGCTCGACAGCGACACGGCGGCCGCCGCCTGACCCTCGCGCCGCCGCGCCCGAAAATAACCGATTGCGCTCCTGCGCCCGGTCTGCTGCAATGTGCGGATCGCGGCAGCGCGCGGCCTCCGGGCCGCCCCAGCCCGCCGCGCCCACTTCGAGAAGGAGCCGGAATGCGCCAACAGTTCATGTCACTCAGGAACCGTCACCACGATTTCAAGGACATGACCACTGTTGCGCACGCTCAATCTCGGGATCCTCGCCCATGTCGACGCCGGTAAGACCAGCCTGACCGAGCGGCTGCTCCAAGCCGCCGGAGTCATCGACGAGGTCGGCAGCGTCGACGCGGGCAGCACCCGCACCGACTCGCTCGACCTCGAACGCCGCCGGGGCATCACCATCAAGTCCGCGGTGGTGTCGTTCACGCTGGGCGGCACCGGTGTCAACCTCATCGACACGCCCGGCCACCCCGACTTCATCGCCGAGGTCGAACGGGTCCTGAACCTGCTCGACGGCGCGGTGCTCGTCGTCTCGGCCGTCGAAGGCGTCCAGGCCCAGACCCGCGTCCTCTACCGGGCCCTGCGCCGCCTCGGCGTCCCCACGGTCGTGTTCGTCAACAAGATCGACCGCGCGGGCGCCCGCACCGACGACCTCGTGCGGGACCTCCGCGCGAAACTCGACCCGGCGATGGTCGCGGTGGACGCCGTCGACGGCCTCGGCACCGCCACGGCCGACAGCGAACCCCGCGAACGCGACGCCGCGTACACCGAGGACCTCCTCGAAGCCCTCCTCGACAGCGCCGCCGACACCGCCCCGACCGAAGCCGGCCGCGTCGACGACCTCGTGGACGCCTATCTCGACGACCCGGCCCCGACTGACCACAGTGGTATGTCACATGTCGCGCGTGACGCGGCACTGGACGCGGCCTTCGCCGAACGCGTCGCGCTGGCGCGGGCCCACCCGGTCCACTTCGGCTCGGCGATCACCGGCACCGGCATCGACGGCCTCGTCGCCGGGCTCGGCCGCTACCTTCCCGGCTCTGAAGGCGACCCCGCCGGGCCGCTGTCCGGCACCGTGTTCAAGGTCGAGCGCGGCCCGGCGGGGGAGCGGATCGCCTACGCCCGCCTGTTCTCCGGCGCGGTCGCCGTCCGCGACCGAGTCCCGGTCGGCGACGGCCGCGAAGGCAAGGTCACCGGCATCAGCGTCTTCGAGGACGGCGACGACCATGCCCGCTCCCGGGCCGAGGCCGGCCAGATCGCCAAGCTCCGCGGCCTAGGCGAGGTCCGCATCGGCGACGCGATCGGCCGCCCGCCGAAGCTGCGCACCGAGCACTTCCTGCGCCCCGCACTGGAAACCGTCGTCGCGCCCGTCCGCGAGCGCGACCGGCCCGCCCTGCACACCGCCCTGACGCACCTGGCCGAGCAGGACCCGCTCATCGGCCTGCGCCACGACGAGTCGCGCCGCGAACTCTCCGTCTCCCTCTACGGCGAGGTCCAGAAGGAGGTCATCGGCTCGACCCTCGCCGAGGAGCACGGCCTCGAGGTCGACTTCCGCACATCCACGGTCATCTGCGTCGAACGCGTCACCGGCAGCGGCGAAGCGGTCGAGGTGATCGCCAAGGCCCCCAACCCGTTCCTGGCCACCGTGGGGCTGCGGATCGAACCCGGCCCCGGCATCGACTTCCGGCTCGGCGTCGAACTCGGCTCCATGCCGTTCGCGTTCTTCAAGGCCGTCGAGGAGACCGTCCACGACACCCTCCGCGAAGGCCTGCACGGCTGGCAGGTCGAAGGCGCCACGGTCACCATGACCCGCTCAGGGTACTGGGCCCGCCAGTCCAGCGCTCACGGCGGCTTCGACAAGAGCATGTCGAGCACCGCCGGCGACTTCCGCAGCCTCGTGCCGCTCGTGCTCATGGACGCCCTCCGCCGAGCAGGCACGGTCGTCTGCGAACCCTTGCACCGCTTCAGGATCGAGCTGCCCGCCGCCGACCTCGGCGGCGTCCTCGCCGCGCTCGCGAAGCTCCGCGCCGTCCCCGAGCCGCCGGAGATCCGCGGCTCGCGCTGCGCGCTCGAAGGCACGATCCCGGCCGGGGCCGTCCACGGACTCGGCCAGCGCCTGCCGGGCCTCACCAGCGGCGAAGGCGTCCTCGAGAGCGTCTTCGAGCGGCACGAACCGGTGACCGGCCCGGTCCCGTCGCGGCCGCGGACCGACGCCAACCCGCTCGATCGCGAGGCGTACCTCCTCGCGCTCACCCGCCGCGTGACCGGCGGCTGAAGCACGCGGATCCGAAGCGTCCGAAATGGAATCCATTGTGTCCCACTATGTTGCCTATTTGAGGATTTGGGCCGTAAATGTATGATTAGGTTCCCTTGACCGCCCCTTCGTCCCGTCGGCACCCCCGGCGGGGCGAGAACAGAACGGACACAAGCGCATGAAGCGAAGGCTCGTCACCGCGAGCGTCGCGCTGGGGGTCGTCGTGGCCGCCACCGGCGTCGCCACCCTGACCGCCCAAGCCGATCCGATCGAACCGGCAGGCGACGAACTCGCCACCTGGTCGGTCGACCGACTCACCCCCGCGCAGGCCGCCGAACTCGAGCAGCTGGGCTTCACCCTCGCCCACGACCACGGCGACGAATCCCACATCATCGGCGACCAAGCCCTCGCCGACGCCGCCCGCGACCTCGGCTACGACCCCGAATTCCTCGACACCGTCTACAAAGACGTCCCCCTCGCCGCCGAGCAGGAGGGCACCTACTACGGCGGCTACCGCACCGTCGACGCCTACGAGGCCGACCTCAAGGCCCTCGCCGAGGCCAACCCCGACCTCGCCAGCCTCCACGACATCGGCGACTCCTGGCTCAAGACCCAAGGCCAAGACGGCGGACACGACGTCTACGCCATCTGCCTCACGAAGATCAACGCCGGCGACTGCGAGACCGACCCCGACTCCACCAAGCCCCGGTTCTCCCTCATCGCCCAGATGCACGCCCGCGAGATCGCCACCGGCGAGGTCGCCTGGCGCTGGATCGAGAAGCTCGTCGACGGCTACGGCACCGACACCGAGGTCACCGAACTCCTCGACACCACCGAAGTCTGGGTCGTGCCGATCGCCAACCCCGACGGCGTCGACATCGTCGCCTCCGGCGGCGACGACCCGATCCTCCAGCGCAAGAACGCCAACGACGCGAACGGCAACTGCGGCGACAGCCTCGGCGTCGACCTCAACCGCAACTCCACCTTCGAATGGGGCGCCGACTCCACCAACCCCTGCTCCGAGACCTTCCAAGGGCCCTCGGCCGGGTCCGAACCCGAGACGCAGGCCGTCGAAGACTGGCTCCGCGCCCTCCACCCCGACCAGCGCGGCGAGAACCCCGCCGACGCCGCCCCCGACGACGCCCGCGACGTGTTCATCACCCTGCACTCCTACGGCGAGTACATCATCGTCCCGTGGGGCTACACCAGCGACCTCGCCCCGAACGACGGCGCGCTCCGCGCCCTCGGCGAGGCCATGTCCCGGTCCAACGGCTACTTCGTCGGCACCAACGACGACACCGTCGGCTACAGCACCAGCGGGACCACCGACGACATGGCCTACGGCGAACTCGGCGTCGCCTCGTTCACCTTCGAGATCGGCCCCGACACCGGCAACTGCGGCGGGTTCTTCCCCGCCTACTCCTGTGTGGACGACAGCCTCTGGCCCGAGAACGAGGGCGCGCTCATGACCGCCGCCCAGGCCGCCGCCGCGCCTTACGCCGGCTAGCGGCGCGGGTCCCGGCAGTGGGGTGACACGGCCGGGACCCGCGACAACCCCATGCACCGCCCTCGATAGGACAGAAGCGCTTTCGGGGTTGCCCCGCCCCTCCGCGAACCCCGATACTCATCCGGTGCTCCTACCGAAACTCATCGCCACCGACCTCGACGGCACCCTGCTCGACCCGCAGGGCCGACTCTCCGAACGCAACCAGAAAGCCCTCCAAACCGCCCGCGAACACGGCATCCTCACCCTCGCCGTCACCGCCCGGCCGCCCCGCGCCGTCTACCGCGTCCCCGAACTCGCCGGCGTCCTCGACGGCGCGATCTGCTGCACCGGCGCGATCTGGTACGACACCGCCACCCGCACCGCCGACCTGCGCCACCCCGTCCCCCTCCCGACCGCCCGCAAGGTCCGCGACCTCCTCCGCAGCGTCCTCCCCGGCGCGGTCTTCGCCGTCGAGACCGGCGAGCGCCAGATCGCCGAATCCGCCGACATGCAGGCGGGCATCCACTACGGCGACCCCTGGACGATCGTCGAACCCGGCGCCGACGTCTTCGACCACGCCGACACCGTCGCCGAACTCATCGTCCGCGTCCCCGGCTCCACCGGCACCGCCATGCACGAGGCCACCCGCGGCATCGACGTGCCCGGCGTCGAACTCTGGCACTGGGGCAGCTTCCCCGAGATCGAATGCACCGCGACCGAAGCGACCAAAGGCACCGCGCTGGCCGCCTGGTGCGCCTCCCGCGGCCTCGACGCCCGCGACGTGATCGCCTTCGGCGACATGCCCAACGACGTCTCCATGCTCGCCTGGGCGGGCCGCTCCTTCGCCATGGCGGCCGCCCACCCCGACGCAGCCGCAGTCGCCACCGACCGAGCAGCCCCCGCCCCCGAAGACGGCGTCGCCAGAGCAATCGAGGCCATCCTCGACTACCACCGCACCTGACCTGCAAAAGCCCAAAATGTCAGACCCACATGGGACCGTGGTCCTTTTCGGTTGGTCGGAAGGCGGATGCGGGTGGGAAGGGGCACGCCCTACGCGCCCAGCGCGGCCGCGCCGCGCAGCGGCGGCCAACGCCGCCGCTCGGTGGTCCTCCGGCCCGAGCCTCGCTCCGCCTAACGACACCGGTAGAACACGATCGCCTTCTCGAACTCAAAGACGTCGTGCTCGGCGAAGTGCGCGTCCAGTTCCGCCGCAGCCGTTTCGACGATGCGTTCGAACGCGGAGTCATCACCGTCCACGAAGGACCTGATCGACTTGAGGTAGTCCATCAGCGGGCCGGGCTCGGGGACCGAGACGAGTCCGCGCTCCTCGAACCGTTCCACCGAGTCGAACACCGCCTCCAGGTAGCCCGGGGCGTTGGCGGAGTCGAACTTGGCGACCTCGTCGCCGGGGAAGAACGTCTCGGCGCCCAGGACCGAGCGGATCGCGCGGGCCCAGTGGGCGTACGGCTCGGCCATGTCGTCGTGGTCGTTCGTGGAGACCAGGAGCGTGCCGCCGGGCTTCAGGACGCGCCGGAACTCGTTGAGCGCCTTCGCGATGTCCGGAACGTGGTAGAGCATGTGCATCGCAAGCACGGTGTCGGCGCTGTCGTCGGGGTAGGGGATCGCCTGGGCGTCGGCCACCATGACCGGCGGCTCGACTTCGGCGAGCATGCCGGGCGCGGCGTCGATGCCGACGATCGTCGCCCGGGGGTGGTCGGCGCGCAGGCGCTTGAGGTACCGGCCGTACCCGCACCCGACGTCGAGCGCGAACCGCAGGTCGGACGGCACGAGACCGGCGGCGATATCGACCGGGTCGATCTGGGGCTTGCGGTAGTCGTACAGGCTGGCGCGGGACTTCAGGTTCCCGGCGTGCGCGTAATTGCCCTTGGTGCGTTCGATGTCGACGGCCATGCGATGCCCCTCTCCTCTGGGGGCGCCAGGACCGCGCCCCGCTGAGCGCGGCCGCACTCAGCGCGCCGCGAACGGAGTCGCCCACAATAGCGCGGCCAGGAAAACGCGTACAACCCTCGGATGCGAGGCGTCCGGTGTTCGAACCGTGACAGCGAAAAGTGTCGTACCCGAAGCGTATTTTCGGACCAGGGGTCCCTCTTGCGTCCGGTTTGCGGAGACGCTCCGGAACACTCCCAGACGCTCCCGGACACGCCTTTCCTTAAGCCCGCTTCAGGTGGCTTCAGCTCCGGTTCAGGTTCGCGCCTTCAGTATTGGAAGCTCCATCGTGGCATCGTCCGCCAGCGCACCCCGGCGGCGGCGCCACCGGAACCACGCCAGCAGACCGAAACCGATGAGCAGGAGGACTATGCACCCACCGATCGCGTAAGCCCACCAGGGCAGCCCGGCCGCGCCGGACCCGCCGTCGCCCGCCGCTTCGGCGGCCCCCTGCGGCTCGTCGGTCCGGAGCACGACCCGGTCGGCCTCGTAGGTGATCCGGTAGCTCGATCCGCCGATCTCCACCTCGGCGTCCTGAGCGAGATTGCCGAAGGTGCCGGAGACACCGCCAGCGGCGGTGACCACTGAGATCTCCTCGGGGAGCGCCGCGCCCGCCTCGTAGACGACCGCCAGCGTCCCGTCGAGCGTGGCCGCGCCCCCGACCGTGAGCCCCCCGTTCGAGCCCACGGTCAGGGTCGAGGCCGCGCCGAGCGACAGGTCGCCGCCGACGCCGCTCGGAGCGTGGACCGTCAGGCCCTGCTCCACGCTCAGGTCCCCGGTGAGCTCCGCGCCGCTTGCTGTCGAGGCTTGGCCTGTGCCGGAGCCGTCTGCGTCGCCCGCGTCAGCGTTGCCTGCGTCGGTTCCGCCTTGTTCGGTGCCGCCGCCGGATACGTTGTCAGCGCTGTCCTGCGCGGTGCCTCCCGCCGTCGCGGTGCCGAGCGCCAGGACGCCTTCGGCGACGGTCCACGCGCCCGTGGCGCTGCTCGTGCCCGTGTACGTCCACGTGCCGGCACCCGACTTGACCAGGCCGCCTTCGCCTTCGACGCCACCCGCATAAGCGGTTTCGTTCGCGCTGGCGACCGTGAGGCCGTCGGCGGGGACCAGCACGGTCGCCCCGGCCACGCCGCTGAGGTCGTTCACCGTCTGACCTTCGACCTCCGAGAGGTCGAGCACGGCCGCCTCGCCGGAGAGCTCAACATGCTCCGAGGCCGCGAGGTCGCCGCCGGTCAACGCGAGGGTGCCGCCCGAGACGGTGGTCGCGCCGGTGTACTCGATGCCGCCGGTGAGCGTGAGCGGCGCCGACCCGGCCTGTTCGAGGCTGCCCGCGCCGCTGATGTCCTCGAGCGACGTCTCGTGCTCGACGTTGTCGACCACCAGCGCGCCCTCGTCGACGATCGCGGTCTGGTCGCCGCCCGTGAGCAGCCAGCCGTCGGCGCCTTCCTCGCCCGCGCCCAGCCGCAGGACCGCGCCCGCCTCGATCGTGGTGGCGCCGTTGTAGTTCTGCTGGTCGGCGAAGGTCACGTCGTTCCCGGCCGTACCGGCGATCGTCACGTCGCCTTGGCCCTGGGCGCTCATCGTGTCGTGGTAAATCCCGCCCGAGATCGGCGCGCTGAGGGTGACCGGCCCGTTGTAGTTGAAGATGAGGTGGCTTCTCATGCGCCGCGCGTGCATGTTGATGTAGACGGTGTCCCGGTTGCCCGGCAGGAAGAACCGGTCGGAGGTGCCGTCGCCCCACTGCACCAGGGCGCCCTCGATGTTGATGCCCCGCTTGTTGTGGTTGTGCGGCACGATCTCGTAGTTCAGGCCCGGATCGGAGAGCGACGGGTCGTAGTCCGGTCCCTCGTCGGCCCACGAGTACACCCCCGAGACCACGACCTTGCTGCCGAAGATCTGGGAGTGGAAGTTGATGTCGTTGCCCCACTCCCGCGAGTAGAAGTCGACGTCGAGGACCGTGTCGTTGCCTTCCTGGGTGTCGATGATGAACGAACCCTGGTTGAGCACCGTGTCGACCTCGGGCATGGTCGAGAGGAACTCGCGCTGGCTGTAGTGGATCACGGTGCCGTTGTAGAGGACGCCGGAGAACGTGTGGTTGCCCGCCAGGGAGAGGCCGTCCCAGGTGCCGCGCGGCTGGACGATGAAGCCGGACCCGCTGAGGTTGCCCGGGTGGTAGCGGCCGCCGTGCACCGCCACGATGAGGGTGCCGTCGACGTGGTGGTTCAACGCGTTCCACTCGAAGTTCGGCAGGTCGTACGGGTAGTGTCCGATGAGGCCGGTCGTACCGGTGCCGTCGCCGTACTGGAGGGTCGCACCGGATTCGACGGTGACCGCGGGCGGGTCCGGGTTCTCGATCGTGTTCCACCACCACGGTTCGCCACGCGCCTCGACGGTCTGCGTCTGGCGGTCTTCAGGGATGCTGAAGTCCGAGTTCGCGGTGAGGATGAGCGTGCCGGAGCCGCGGACGGTGAGGGTGCCGACGCCGGAGAAGCGGCCGCCGTATGTGATCTCCTCGCCGCTGCCGAGGTTGACGACGGCGTCGCCGTTGAGCACCACGTCCTGTCCTGCGCGGATCTGTCCGGTGATGTCGTTGGCCGCCTGTGCCGGGGCGGCGGCGAACGGTACGGTCAGGAACGCCAGCAGGGCTGCAAGCAGCAGGCGCGCCCACGCGGTGCCGCGTGCGGCAGGGGGGCCGAGCGTGTGAGAATCCTTCACGCTTCAACAAACTACCCGGTGTTTTTCAGCGGTTTTCGGTGGGGAGCGGGGGTTCGTTCTTCGGCCCCGCCGCGCGGCACGGCCGAGGCCGTCGAGTGCGGCCTGTCCGGCGCAGAGCGGCCCGCGCCGCCGCGAGCGGGGCTAGGGTGGGCCGTATGCATGTCGTCATCGCCGGAGGGCACGGGCAGATCGCGCTGCGCCTCACCGAGATCCTGGCCGCCGAAGGGCATTCGGTCACCGGCCTCATCCGCAATCCCGACCACGCCGAGGACCTGACCGCGATCGGCGGGCGCCCGATCGTGCTCGACCTCGAGCAGGCCGACGTCGAGCATCTGGGCGGGCTCCTCGCTTCCGAGATGTACGGGGAGGTCGACGCGGTGGTCTTCGCCGCGGGCGCCGGTCCGGGCAGCGGCGCGGCCCGGAAGGACACGGTCGACCGGGCGGCGTCGGTGCTGCTCGCCGACGCGGCCGAACGCGCGGGCGTGCGCCGCTTCCTGCAGATCTCCAGCATGGGGGCGGATGCCGAACCGGATCCGAGCCGTGACGAGGTGTGGGCGGCGTACATCGAGGCGAAGGCCGCGGCCGAGGCGGACCTGCGCGCCCGCGATCTCGACTGGCTCATCCTGCGGCCCGGCGCGCTCACGAACGACGAGCCGACCGGCCAGGTGCACCTCGCCGAGCCTCCGGTCGGTCGCGGTGCCGTCACCCGTTCCGATGTGGCCGCTGTCGTGGCCGAGCTGCTGCGCCGTCCGGCGGTATCGCGCCTGGTACTGGAGGTGCGGGGCGGTGACACCGCCGTCACCGAAGCGGTGGAGGCGCTCGTTCCGAAGGACTGACCGCACCGGTCCGCTTGCCTCCCATGCGTATGCGGATTGCGGCGGCAAAAGGCGTTGCTCGATACTGTACCGATGCGATTCGGTGTGGTTCCCTCCTCCGTCCGCCGCGACGTCCTCGCCTGGCACGGCAGCGCCGGCCAGGCCTGGCTCGACGGCCTCCCCAAGACGGTCTGGCGTCTGCAGCGGCTGTGGTCGCTGCGGACGGACGGACCGCCCTACGGCGGCGGCAGTCACTCCTATGTGGTCCCGGTCCGGCGCGCGGGCGGCGAGCAGGCCGTCCTCAAGGTCATCTACCGCGACGAGGAGAACGCGGCCGAGCCGACCGCGCTGCGCCAGTACGACGGCGACGGCGCGGTGCGCCTGTACGAGTACGACCCCGAGACGGGAGCGATGCTCCTGGAGCGGGCCGTGCCCGGCAACCGCCTCAAGTCGACCCGCTTCTTCGGCCACCGCACCCCCGAGGCGGCGTGGCGGCGCATCGGGATCGCGTGCGGGCTCTACCGCCGGCTGTGGCGGCCCTTGGCCGATGCGGACGGGTTCCCCGGGCTCCCGGCGGCCACGGACATGCTGCAGGAGTGGAAGGCCGAATACGGCGACGCAAAGGGGGAGGCGCGCAAGGGCCCTGCCGCGCACCGGCTCGACCTCGCCCTCGACCTGTGCGACCGGCTCGCCGAACCGCCGGAGCTCGGTATCGGCAACCGCGACACCCACTTGAGCAACATCGTCTCGGCCGAACGTGAACCGTGGCTGGTCATCGACCCCAAGCCGTACCTCGCCGAGCGGGCGTTCGACGGTGGCTACCTGCTGTACATGCTGCAGCACCACGGCCCGCACTCCGGCGCCGAGCTGCTGCACGCCGTGGCCGACGGGCTCGGCGTCGACGCCGAGCGCCTGCGCGCGTGGGCGCTCCTGCGCGCCATCGACCTCCTGGACGAGACCGAGGGGGAGCGCGACCTCGCCGCGGCCGAAGCGACCGTGGCCGCGCTCGAGGCGGCGTAACCGCTCCGGCGGCCACCGCCCGCGGTGGCCGCCGCGGCACGTTCGGGTGAAAAACCCGCGGTCGGATTTCCGACTCCCGGACGAGTCGTCCAGTCGTCGAAAGCTCCCTTGAGGAGCTACCCGCGCGAGTCGCGGCGGTCCGCAAGGAAACCGCGGAGGCCGATCACACCGATCGCGACGCCGAGTCCGAACGAGACGACCGCGAGTGCCGAGTGGACCCAGAAAAAACCCGTGGGTTCGCCTGCGGCGTCGAACGCGAGGCCGCTGACGTCCTCGAACAGATTCTTCACGAACGTGATCCAGACGAACACCGACCACACGCCGAAGGCGAGCAGGAACAACGAGATCGGGCGGCTGAGCTTCATCCCCCCAGTATCCGGCCGGGTGGGGGAGTGGCCGTCGCGGGCGGGCCGCGCCGGGCGCCGGTCACGTTCGGCGGCGCACCGGGCCGTCTCCGGTGCGCGGTCCGCCGGATCCGCCTACTATCCTGGTCTTTGCAGACCCGGTGTCACTCTGTGCGGCACTTGCGTGCATACCGTGTTCTGCGATGATGGAGACCGGAATGTCATCAATGCATAGAATGGCTGGCCCGGAGATGAGCGGACCTGAAGACGCCTCGATGCCAGGCGGATACCCCGATCCCGACGTCGTGGGCTGGGCTCGGATCGAGGACCTCGAGTTCGCGGGCCTCCACATCAGAATGACGATCACTCCCGGGGAGCGGATCGTGCAGCTGTGGGAGCTCGTCGACGGACACCCGGTGCGCTGGTTCGGGAACGTGTTCCGCGTCGACTCCGAGCCGCCGGTCCTCTACATCAACTACCGCTACGAGGCGCACATCAGCCGCCCCCAGCGCGACGTCCTCGCCCGCACCGGCGCGAAGTTCTGGAAGGGCTGACCGCCTTACTCGGTGCCGATGCGCTCCAGCACTTCGACCAGCGGCGTGAACTCCGGGTTCCGCCGCGCCTCCTCGAGCGCCTCCGCCAGCGCCATGTCGTGCGTCGGGGTCGCGTCAGCGAGGAGCTTCCGCCCCGATTCGGTGACGTCGGTGTAGATGCCGCGGCGGTCGTCGGCGCAGATGGTGCGCTGCAGCAGGCCCCGGTCCTCCATGCGGGCCACCAGGCGCGTGGTCGCGCTCTGGCTCAGTACGACCGCCTGAGCGACCTGCCGCATCTGGAGGTGCCTGCCTGGCCGCTGCCGGTCGAGGACGGTGAGCAGCGAGAACTCACGCACGGACAGGCCGTGCTCGGCCTCGAGCCGGCGCCCGATGTGGTCGGCGATGCCGTCGTGGAGCGCGGAGAGGGCGCACCAGTGTTGTGCCAGCGCGGTACTGGGGGACGCTGCTGTGCTCACGATGCTCCTCCGGCTCAGTCGATTCGGTATAGATATTAGCGTACAGCGATATCCGTTACACGCCAATAACCGTCGCTTGCATTAGTCGGCGTCTGCAAGTAATGTGGGTGGCGGCAGTTCCGAACCGAGCACGCCCCGAGAGGGCCTGCGGACAGGAGAACCGATGAGCGACAAGCCGACCGTGGCCGTCCTGGGCACCGGCATCATGGGTGCCGCCATGGCCCGCAACCTCGCCCGCGCCGGGCTCGAGGTCACCGCCTGGAACCGCAGCCGCGACAAGGCAGAACCGCTCGCCGCCGACGGCGTCGGCATCGCCGACACCCCCGCCGCGGCCGTCGCCGAAGCGGACGCGATCGTCACCATGCTCCACGACGGCCCCGCCGCCCTCGACGTCATGCGCCAAGCCGCCTCCTCACTCCGCCCCGGCACCAGGTGGATCCAGTCCACCACGGCCGGCATCGACGCCCTCACCGACCTCGCCGCGTTCGCCGCCGAACACGGCCTCGTCTTCTTCGACGCTCCCGTCCTCGGCACCCGCGAACCCGCCGAAGCCGGCAAGCTCACCGTCCTCGCCTCCGGCCCCGCCGACGACGCGGCCGCCAACGCCGTCTTCGACGCCGTCGGCGCCAGGACCGTCTGGACCGGCGAAGACGGCGCCGACGGCTCCGCCACCCGCCTCAAACTCGTCGCCAACAGCTGGGTCTTCGTGCTCACCCACGGCATTGGCGAAGTGCTCGCGCTCGCCGGCGGCCTCGGCGTCGACCCGCAGCGGTTCTACGAGATCATCGACGGCGGCCCGCTCGACGCCGGGTACGCCCGCGTCAAGGGCGGTCTGATCCTCGACCGCGACACCGCCGACACCAGCTTCGGCTTGGACACGGCCGAGAAGGACGCCCGGCTCATCCTCGAGGCCGCTCGCGCGGGCGGCGTCCGCCTCGACCTGGGCGAGGCCGGGGCCGAGCGCTTCCGCCGTGCCTCCGCGCAGGGGCACGGCGGCGAGGACATGGCTGCGTCCTACTTCGCGAGCTTCGACGCATAGCAAGCGCTGCAACGACTACGAGAGGCACGACTGTGGCGAGGATTCTGTTCATCATGACCGGGGCCGACGAGTGGACGCTCAACGACGGCACCAAGCACACCACCGGGTACTGGGCCGAGGAGGCCGTCGTCCCGCTCGAGGCCTTCAAACACGCCGGACACGATGTCACCGTCGCCACCCCCGGCGGCGTCGTCCCGCCGGTCGACCCGTCGAGCCTCGCCGACGAGGCCAACGGCGGCGCGGAGACCGCCGCGCACTTCCGCACCGTCGTCGCGACGGCCGAGGAGTTCGCCAAGCCCGTCGATCTCGCGGACGTGTCGCTCGACGACTATGACGCGGTGTACACGCCCGGCGGCCACGGCCCCATGGAGGACCTCGCTGTCGACGCCGACGCAGGGCGCCTCCTCGCCGGGGCGCTGCGATCGGGCAAACCCGTCGGTCTGGTCTGCCACGGCCTCGCCGCCGTCCTCGCCGCCGAAGACGACGGCATGAACGCCTTCGCCGGCTACCGCGCCACCGGGTTCACCAACGCCGAAGAGCGCCTGGCGCACCTGGCCGACAAAGCCCCCTGGCTGCTGCAGGACCGGCTCGAGGCCGCCGGCGTGGACTTCGTCGCCGCCGACCCGTTCACCTCGCACGTCCAGGTCGACCGCAACCTCGTCACCGCCCAGAACCCCCAGTCCTCCGCCGCGGCCGCCGAAGCCCTCGGCGCCCTCCTCGCCTAGCGCCCCACCCGAACCCCGAAAGGACCCATCGTGACCAGCAACCTGTTCACCCCGATCACGCTGCGCGGGGCCACCATTCCGAACCGGATATGGATGGCCCCCATGTGCCAGTACAGCGCCGACGCGACCGGCCCCGCGACCGGCGCGCCCAACGACTGGCATCTGCAGCACTACGGCGCACGTGCCACGGGCGGTCCCGGACTGATCCTCGTGGAGGCCACCGCCGTCGTACCGGAAGGCCGCATCAGCCCGCTGGACCTCGGCATCTGGAACGACGCCCAGGTCGAAGGGCACCGGCGGCTCACCGCGTTCATGCGCGGCCAGGGCGTGGTCCCGGGCATCCAGATCGCCCACGCGGGACGCAAGGGCGGCACCAGCCCCACGGGCGGCGGCACCCTCGCACCGGAAGACGGCGGCTGGAAGCCGGTGGCGCCCAGCGCGATCCAGTTCAACGACGACCACGCCGTGCCGCACGAGCTGACGGTCGAGGAGATCAACGGCGTCGTCACCGCCTTCGCCGACGCCGCGCAGCGCGCGCTCGACGCGGGCTACGAAGTCGTCGAAGTGCATGCGGCGCACGGCTACCTGCTCCACGAATTCCTCTCCCCGGTCTCCAACCGGCGCGAGGACGAATACGGCGGGGACTTCGAAGGCCGCACCCGCCTCCCGCTCGCGGTCGCCGACGCGGTGCGCGCGGTCGTGGGGGAGCAGGTGCCGGTGCTGTTCCGGGTCTCGGCCACCGACTGGATCGAGCCCGACGGGTGGACCGCCGACCAGACCGTGCGCCTCGCCGCCCTGCTGCGCGAGCACGGCGTCGACCTCATCGACGTCTCCACCGGCGGCAACCTGCCCGCCGCCGGCATCCCCACCGGGCCCGGTTACCAGGTGCAGTTCGCCGAGCGGGTCCGCCGTGAGAGCGGCATCCCGTCCGCCGCCGTCGGCATCATCACCGAACCGCAGCAGGCCGAGAAGATCCTCACCGACGGCGGCGCCGACGCCGTCCTGCTCGGACGCGAGCTCCTGCGCAACCCCTACTGGCCCCGCCAGGCCGCGCACGAGCTCGGCGTCGAGCACCCGCTCCCGCGCCAGTACCGGCGCGCGGAACGCAAAGCCGCCTGAGACGAGCCCGAACGGGCGGCGGCCCGCTAGGGCCGCCGCCCGTTTCTCGTTGCGGCCGTGCGCGGCCGTCGTATCCGACCGAGGCGTTCGAAGGCGCAAATGGCCCCCGCCCCGCCGGGCGTTCACCGCGACGACCGGTCGGGCCTTGGACCATTGCGGCCATGCGCGATTCCGGATCGCGGACCCGACCCAGCGCCCACGCCCCAGACCGCTTTCAGCGGCCGGCGCCCCGCGACGACCGGTCGGACCGGAGGCCGTTGCGGCCGTTGGTGATTGCTCCCATGGGCGGACTTTCGCCCCCGCCGCTGCCTCAGACCGCTTTGGCAGCAGTCGCTTCCACTGCGCCGAGCTCGTCGCAGACCTCCTGCGTCGGCCCGCTCCGGACGATCCGGCCGTGCTCGATGACCGCCGTGCGGTGCGCGAACCCGCGCACCGCCTCCAGGTCGTGGCAGATGAACAGGTAACTCAAGCCCAGCCGCTCCTGCAGGCCGATCAGCAGCTCGAAGATCCCGCGCCGGAGCGGGGCGTCGAGCGCCGACGTCGGCTCGTCCAGCACGAGCAGGCGCGGCTCGCTCGCCAGCGCCCGCGCGATGTTCACGCGCTGGCACTGGCCGCCCGAGAGCTCGTGCGGCCGCCGGTCGGCGAGTTCGGGGTCGAGTCCGGTGAGCGCGAACAGCTCCCGCACCTTGTTAGGGCCGGCCTCGGGGTCCCAGCGGCGCTGCACCCGCAGCGGCTCGGCCACGGCCTCGCCGGCGGAGAGGCGCGGGCTGAGCGAACCGTACGGGTCCTGCAGCACCGGCTGGAACCGCGGCCGCAGCGCCCGTAGCTCGCGGTCGGACATGGCGGTGAGGTCCCGGCCCTCGAATCGGATCGTCCCGGCCGCGGGCTTGAGGAGCCGCAGCACCGCCGCAGCGGTCGAGGACTTCCCTGAACCCGAAGGACCGACGAGCGCCAAGGTCTCCCCGGCCGCGATGTCGAAGGAGACGCCGTCGACGGCGCGGGCGCCCGACCGGCCTCGAGTACCGCTGCTCGTGCCCGTGTCCCCGCTTGAGCGGCGCCGCCCGATGCCGAGGCGATGGTGAAGCGGCACATGTGACATGTGATATTCCACAGTGAGGTCGCGGACCTCCAGCAGCGTCGGCGATGCACCGAGCTCGGTGCGCGGGGCGACCGCGGGCCGCTCGGGGGCCGCTTCGGCGAGCAGCCGTCCGCCCTCGATGGCGAGCACGCGGTCGGCGTACTCGTCGACCACCGCCAGGTCGTGGGTGATGATCAGCATCCCGGCACCTGTTGCGGCGCAGCGGTCTCGCAACAGGTCGAGGATCTGCGTGCGGGTGCGCACGTCGAGCGCCGTAGTCGGCTCGTCGGCCACGATGAGCTTGGGCGAGGCGGCCGCGGCCAGGGCGATGACGGCCCGCTGGCGCATGCCGCCGGAGAACTGGTGCGGGAAGTCGCGGGCGCGCGCGGCCGGGTCGGGGATGCCGACGGTGTCGAGCGCGTCGATCGCGGCCCGCCGTGCGGCCTCGATGCCGATGCCGCGCACGGAGGCGATCGCCCCGGCGATCTGGTCGCCCACCCGGTGCACCGGGCTGAGCACGGTGAGGGCGTCCTGCGGCACGTAGGCGAGGGCGCGGCCCCGCAGTTCGCCGAGGACCGCCCGGCCCGCGCCGATGACCTCGGTCCCGTCGACCACCGCGCTCCCCGACGCCTGCGCGCCGCGCGGCAGGAGCCCCAGGATCGCCTTGGCGGTCAACGACTTCCCGGCGCCCGAGGCACCGACCAGCGCCACGGTCTCGCCGCGCGCGATGCCGAACGACACGCCGCGCACGGCCTCGTCGGGTCCGATCGCGACGCGAAGCTCGCGGACGTCGAGTATGGGATCGCTCACTGGGCCTTCACCTTTTCGAGTGACGCTTGAGGGCGCTGGGTTGTCGTACTCGGCGGGCATCGTTGCATCGGGGGGTCCCCAGGGCGCCCGATTTGATGGCCGATGCCGTGAACCGCCGGACTCTCGGGAACGTGAGGGTTCATACGTACGCCGCCTTTCGGCGCGGCAACCTCGCCAGGTTCGCACTCGAGACCGTCAGTGCCGCGAGGCATCCGATCGCGATCGCCGGCGCGAGCGCGGCCGCTGGCGCGACCTCCACATAGGCGCGAGACTCGTCGAGCAGCAACCCCCACTCGGGCGTCGGCGGCTGCGTGCCGAGCCCCAGGAACCCCAGCGATGCGATTGCCAGCGCGGTCCCGGGCAGCCGCAGGACCGCGTGCCGCGCCAGCGGTCCGGCCACCTCCGGCAGTACATGCCGGACCGTGATCCAGGCCGGGCTCGCGCCCAGCGCCCGCTGCGCGGTCAGATACGAGGCGGCCCTTGCCTCCTGCGTCAATGCGGCCGCGTGCGCGGTGAGGTTCGGCCAGGACACGAGCGCCACGGCGACGGCCGCGCCCGCGGTCCCCGGGCCGAGCGCCGCCGCGACGAGCACGCCGGCGAGGACGGCCGGTACCGCGTTCGCGACGTCGGCGACGCCCGCCGATACGCGCGGCGCGAATCCCAGCGCCAGCGAGAGCACGAAGCCGAACGCGCACACCGCGACCGCCGACCCGGCCGTGCGGGCCGCGCCGTGGCCGAGCCGGGCGAGCACGTCGCGTCCCAGCGCGTCGGTGCCCAGCGGGTGCGCCCACGAGGGGTGCAGCAGCTTCGCGGTGACGTCCACAGTGAGCGGATCGCGGAGGAGCCCCCACGCCACGACCAGGGCCAGGATCGCGGCGAGCGCGGCCGGCACCGCGTACTGCCGCGGTCCGGAGGCGTTCCGCGGCGGTGGGGGCGGGCTGAGTGCGGCGTCGTGGAGGCCCGAGCCGAGCATGGCGCGCCGGGCGAGGTGCCCGAGCGCTCCCGCGGTGAGGCCGAGGCACATCAGCGCGAGCACGCATCCCTGCAGCAGCGGCAGGTCTTGGGATTTGGCGGCGCCCAAGGCGGTCCGGCCGATGCCGGGGACCGCGAAGATCGTCTCGACCGCGACGGCCCCGCCGGTCACCGCGACCACGACCATCCCGAACTGCGGCATCACGGCGGGCAGGGCGCGGCGCAGCACGCCGAATGCGATCCGCCATTCCGTTACGCCGGCCGAGCGCCACAGCGCGACCCACCGCTCGTCGAACGCGCCGGGCAGGGCGTCGCCGACGAGCCGCCCGAGGAGCGCCCCGGCCGGAATCCCCATGGCGACGGCCGGGAGCACGAGGTTGGCGGGTCCGTCCCATCCCGAGGTCGGCAGCCAGCCGAGCCAGACGCCGACGACGATGAGCCCGACCGTGGCGATGAGGAAGTCGGGGCACGCCACCAGGGCCGCGCCGATCGCGCCGCCGGGGCGCCCTTCGCCGAGCGTGCCGCGTGCGCCGCGCCAGACCGTCGGCGCGCACAGGGCGGCCGCGAGGAGCAGGGCGACCGCGAGCGCGGATGCCATGAGCGTCAACGAGGTGCCGAGCCCGGACACGACTGCGGGGGCGACGGGGTAGCCGGAGACCCAGGAGGTGCCGAGGTCGCCGCGGAGCAGACCCGCGGCCCACCGGCCGAGGAGCGCGAGCGGTCCGGCGTCGAGGCCGAGGTCGGCGCGGATCGCGTCGAGCGCTTCGGGGGTCGCCTCCTGCTCGGCCGATTTGGCGCGGAGGACGGTGAGCGCGGGGTCGTTGCGGGAGAGCCACGGCAGCAGGCCGACGACGGCGAGCAGTGCCGCCAGCGCGCCCAGCCGGGCGATCGCGTGGCGCACCGCTAGGCCACGCTGGTCTCGGGGCCGACGAGTTCGCGTTCGCGCGGGTCCTTGATGGAGCCGGTCACGTGCGCGGCGTCGCCCTGGATGACGCGTTCGTGCAGGAGCGGGATCGCCGCGTCTGCGTTGAGAATCGCGGTCTCAGCCGCGAGGACGGCCGCGCGCCGCTCGTCGCCGGGCACCGTGGCGGACGCGGTCTCGAGGGCCGCGTCGACGCCGTCGTCGGCGAACTGGGAGAGGTTGAACGAGCCTTCGGAGGCGAAGTCGGAGAACAGGTAGGCGACGGGGTCGCCGGAGTCGAGGACGGTGGCGCGCGAGAGCAGGAACGCGTCGAACGCGCCGTCGAGCGCGTCGGCCTCGATGTTCGCATACTCGCGGACGTCGAGCGACACGGTGAACCCCGCGTCTTGCAGCTGCTGCTGGAGGACCTGCGCGACCTCGGGCAGTTCGGCCCGGTCGGTGAAGGTGCCCAAGGTGATCGCCGTGCCGGCGGCGTTCGCGGCCGTCGCGGGTGCGGTGCGGCCGGCGCGTTCGGCGGCCCACGGGATGGCGGGGCCGAGGAGCCCATCGGCGAGATCGGCGCGGCCGTCGTAGACGCCGTCCACGATGACGGCGGCGTCGATCGCTTCGCGGGCGGCGGCGCGCACGCCGGGGTCGGCGAAGGGCCCGGCTGAGCAGTTGAGGTAGAGCGTGCAGGTGCGGGGCATGGGGACTTCGGTGATCTGGTCGGGCTCGAGCAGGCCCGCCTGGGAGACGGGGATGGCTTCGACGATGTCGGCCTCGCCCGCGCGGAGCTTGCCGGCGCGGGCGGTGCCGTCGGGGACGAACGACGCGTCGATCCCGGCGGCCAGGACCTCGCCGCCCCACCAGTCGTCGTTGCGGTCGAGGGAGGCCGAGACGGTGCCGTCGACGGCGGTGAGGACGAACGCGCCGGTGCCGGCCCCAATTGGGTCGACGATGCCGTCGCGGTAGGCCTTGGCCGCCAGGATCGACAGCTGCGGCGAGGACATCCGGTGGGGGAGCAGCGGATCGGTGTCGGCCGTGGTGACGGTGACCGTGTTGCCCGAGGCGGTGACGGTGAGGTCGACGCCGTCGAGGATGCGCGGCTTCGGCGCGGCCTGGGCGGCGACGGTGAGCGAGTGGGCGACCGCTTCGGCGGTGAACGGGGTGCCGTCGTGGAAGGCGACGTCCTCGCGGAGCGTGAAGGTCCAGGCGTTGCCGTCCTGGACCCATGCCGTGGCGAGCCAGGGAAGGGCGTTGCCGTCGGCGTCGAGGACGACGAGGGTCTCGGCGGTGGCCCAGCGGGAGAGCTTGAACGCGTCGTCGCTCAGGGGCGAGAGGCCCGAGCGGGGCGGCAGCATGTGGGCGACCCGGACGCGGCCGGACGCGCCCGCGTTTTCGGAGCCTTCGGAGAAGCAGGCGGCCAGTCCGAGGACCGGTGCGGCGGAAGCGGCCGCGAGGAGTGAACGGCGGGAGACAGGCAAGGGAGGACTCCATCGGGAGGTTCGGACGGTACGCTCCGGAACCATATACAAATGAAAACCGTATTCATTTCTACCGGGTGGGGACTTGCTCCGGGTCACAACTCCGGAACCCGACTCGCCTTTCACTCCCGCCACTCGACCAGTGGTATGTCACATGTCGCATGGCATACGTGATGCATCAGTGAACGGGTGAAACCCGCCCGCACCTGTCGATGAGCGCCATAGAATGCCGCCAGCGCCGAAGGCGAGGAGCCGACCATGGACCACGGGGACACCGCCGAACCGGGCGCGACCGCCCACGGCAGCGGCCGCCCCATCGAGGACTACGCGCTCCTGTCCGACCGCCGCTGCGCCGCCCTCGTCTCCTCCGAAGGCTCCATCGACTGGTTCTGCCGGCCCCGCTTCGACAGCCCCGCCGTCTACGCCCGCCTCCTCGACGACGACGCCGGACACTGGTCGATCCGCCCCGCCGGCCCCTTCACCAGCGAACGCGGCTACGTCGGCGACACCTTCGTCCTGCGCACCGTCTTCACCACCGCCACCGGCACCGCCCACCTCATCGACACCTTCGCCATCGGCCCTTCCATCGAAGCCGAGACCGGCGTCCGCCTCCGCCTCGCCTCCCGCGCCCCCCGCGCCACCCTCCGCGTCCTCGAATGCACCGCAGGCGAAGTCGAGATCGACTTCGACTTCAAGCCCCGCCCCGAATTCGGCCTCGTCAAACCGATCTTCACCACCGTCCCCGGCGGCATCCTCGCGACCGGCGGTCCCGTCCGCTTCGTCCTCACCAGCCCCATCCCGCTCGAGATCGACGACAGCGCCCACGCCCGCGTCGTCCTCCGCACCGGGGACAAGCTCCGCTTCGTCACCCAGTCGGCCGGCCTCGCCGACGAACCGCCCGCGACCTGGACCCCCGAAGCCGTCGACGCCGAACTCGAGGAGACCATCCAGGGCTGGCAGCACTGGAGCGACGCCCACCCCGCCTGGGACGGCCCCCTGCCCCACCTCGTGCGCCGCTCCATCCTCGTCCTCGAGGCCCTGCGCTACCAGCCGACCGGCGCCCTCGTCGCCGCCCCCACCACCTCCCTGCCCGAAGCCGTCGGCGCCGGCCGCAACTGGGACTACCGCTTCTCGTGGATCCGCGACGCCAGCTTCACCGTCCAAGCGCTCGCGGCGGCAGGAAGCACCGAAGAGGCCGTCGCGTTCTTCGAGTTCATCACCCGCGCCGCCGCCCACTACCACCCGCAGAGCCCGCTCCAGATCATGTTCGGCGTCGGCGGCGAGCACGACCTGTCCGAAAGGGAGCTCACCCACCTCTCCGGCTGGCGCGGGTCACGCCCCGTGCGCGTGGGCAACGCCGCCTGGCTCCAGCCCCAGCTCGACGTCTACGGCGAACTCCTCGACGCGGCCTGGCAGCTGCGCCACCACCTCGGCCACCTCGACGCCACCGCCCGCCACTTCCTCACCGTCGTCGCCGATGCCGCCGCCGACCAGTGGGGACAGACCGACCAGGGCATCTGGGAGTCCCGCGGCGCACCCCGCCACTACACCTACTCCAAGCTCATGTGCTGGGTCGCCCTCGACCGCGCCGTCAAGAACGCCGAGCTCATCGAGGTCGAAGCGCACGAGGCCCTGTACTTCGGCCCGGACATCCTCGCCTCCAGGCAACTGAGGCCCGAGGACTTCAACCCGGTCAAGCTCGCGCCGGGCTGGGCGGCGGCGCGCGACCGCATCCGCGAGGCCATCGAGACGTACGCGTGGAAGCCCCGCATCGGCGCGTTCGGCGCGGCCTTCGACGGCGAGGACCTCGACGCGGCCGTCCTCCTCCTGCCTGCCGTCGGCTTCCTCCCCGGCGACGACCCCCGCGTCGTCTCCACTGTCGACGCCATCGCCGATCGCCTCCGCGCCGGCCGCGGCCTGGTGCGCCGCTACGAGACCGGCACCGACGGCCTCGACGGCGACGAGGGCGCGTTCGTCATGTGCACGTTCTGGCTCGCCCAGGCCCTCGCCCTCACCGGCCGGGTCGAACGCGCCCGCGAAGTGTTCGAGGAGGCCGCGGCCTGCGCGAACGACCTCGGCCTCATGTCAGAGGAGGTCGACACCGCGACCGGCGCCATGCTCGGGAACTACCCGCAGGCCTTCAGCCACATCGGCCTCATCAACGCGGCCGCCGCCATCCACGACGCCGAGCGCCTGTCGGGAACCCGTCCCCCCGGATCGTGAAAAGCCCTCAAAGGGGGCGTGTCGGGCGGCTACGGTGACCGGTGAGCCGCCTTCGCGCCGGCTCGCCACGAAAGACCGAGGAGGGCGGCGACATGGCCGCGCACAAAGAACACACCGCGCACTCGCACACGCACGGCAAGGACTGCGGCCACGTCGCGGTCATGCACGGCGACCACACCGATTACGCCCACGACGGGCACCTGCACCGGATCCACGGCGACCACGTCGACGAATGCGAACCGGAGCGCCACCGAATCCACGACGGGCACACCCACGAGCACGGCAAGGACTGCGGGCACGTCGCGGTGATGCACGGCGACCACACCGACTACGTGCACGACGGCCACCGCCACGCCGCCCACGCCGGGCACTGGGACGACCACTGACCGGTCCGGCGCAAAGCGAAGCGGCCGCGGGCTTCCGCCCGCGGCCGCGCTCCGTTTCCGGTCAGGAGGGCTGCGCCCAGGAACCCCTGACGTGGCTGAGGTGCAGCTCCATCACCTGCCGCACGTACTCCGGGTCGCGGGTGAGCAGGCCGTGCAGGATCTCCATGTGCTCCCCGGCCGACTCCTCCAGCTCGCCCAGCTCCAAGAGCGCGGTCAGGCCGTACAGGCGCGAGCGCTGGCGGAGGTTGCGGACGGTGTCGACGAGGGTCATGTTGCCCGAGAGCGCCAGCATCTCCAGGTGGAAGCGCATGTCGGCCTCGACGTAGGCGATGAGGTCCTCTTCGGCGGCGGCGTCGATGATGGCCTGCGCGAGCGGGCGCAGCGCCTCGATGTCGGCGGGGTCGGCGGTGGTCGCGAGTGCGACGGTCGTGGGGATCTCGATGAGCTCGCGCAGCTTCGTGTACTCGTCGAGCTGCTCCTCGGAGACGACCTTGACCCGGAAGCCCTTGTTGGGCACCGGTTCGACCAGCTCCTCCTTGACGAGGTCGAGCATCGCCTCGCGCACGGGCGTCGCGGAGACCCCGAACTGCTCGGCGAGGACCGGCACCGAGTAGACCTTGCCCGGGGC
Source organism: Glycomyces niveus (assembly GCF_017592475.1). Classification (GTDB taxonomy): domain Bacteria; phylum Actinomycetota; class Actinomycetes; order Mycobacteriales; family Micromonosporaceae; genus Glycomyces; species Glycomyces niveus. Next base: position 394,192 of record NZ_JAGFNP010000002.1, read on the forward strand.
GAGCTCGCCGGTGATGACGGCGGCCCGCAGGGCCTCGCCGATGCGCTCCCGGTAGCTGGCGCGGCGCCCGCCCATCTCGGGCAGGGTCATCGCGACGGCGGGCGCGGCTCCGGCTCGAGCTGGCATGGGGACCTCCTCAGTGGTATGTCACACGTGGCGCGTCACAGTATGCGGGAGGGCTCAGAGGATGAAACCGCTGGGGAAGGGGTCATCGGGGTCGAGGGCGTACTGCGCGGTACCGGTTATCCACGCCCGGCCGGTGACGGACGGGATGACAGCGGGGTTGCCGGCGACCTCGGTCTCGCCGACGAGGCGGCCGGTGAAGCGCGAGCCGATGAACGACTCGTTGACGAACTCCTGGCCCAGGGCCAGCTCGCCGCGGGCGTGGAGCTGCGCCATGCGCGCGGACGTGCCGGTGCCGCAGGGGGACCGGTCGAACCAGCCGGGGTGGATCGCCATGGCGTGGCGCGAGTGCGCCGCGTCCGAGCCGGGCGCGGTCAGGTAGACGTGGTGCAGGCCCCGGATGGACGGCTCGAGCGGGTGCACCGGCTCCGACTCGGCGTTCACCGCCGCCATGATGTCGAGCCCGGCGGCGATGAGCTCGTTCTTGGCGGCCCGGTCGAAGGGCAGGCCGAGGTCGTCGAGGTCGACGAACGCGTAGAAGTTCCCGCCGAACGCCAGGTCGTAGGGGACCTCACGGCCGTCCTTGAGGGTCACCGTCCGGTCGAGCCCCACCGCGTAGGCCGGAACGTTCACGAGGGTGACGGCCTTCGCGGCCCCGTCCTCGACCTGCACGTCCACGGTGACCAGGCCCGCGGGCGTGTCGAGCCGGACGGTGGTGACCGGTTCGGTCACCGGCACCATGCCGGTCTCGACGAGCACCGTCGCCACCCCGATCGTGCCGTGCCCGCACATGGGCAGGCACCCGGAGACCTCGATGAACAGCACGCCCCAGTCGGCGTCCGGGCGGGACGGCGGTTGGAGGATCGCCCCGCTCATGGCGGCGTGTCCGCGCGGCTCGTTCATGAGGAACTCGCGGACGTGGTCGAGGTGGGCGATGAAGTGGTCGCGGCGTTCCATCATCGTCGCCCCGGGGATCGGGGCGACGCCGCCGGTGACGACCCGCGTGGGCATCCCTTCGGTGTGCGACTCGACGGTCTGGAGCACGAGCCTGCTGCGCATGGGTCCCCTTCCTAGGCGAGCCCGGCCGCGAGGGCCTGCTCGGTGGCGGTGCGGATCTCGGCGGCCTGCTCGGGCAGCAGCGGGACGCGCGGCAGGCGGCACGGGCCGCCCTTGCGGCCGGCGATGTCCATCGAGAGCTTGATGGCCTGCACGAACTCCACCTTCGAGTCCCAGCGCAGGAGCGGGTGGAGCTGGCGGTACAGCGGCAGCGCCGTCTCGAGGTCCTGCGCGACGGCCGCCCTGTACAGCGCCACAGTGGACTTCGGCAGGGCGTTGGGGTACCCCGAGACCCAGCCGACGGCGCCCGCGACGGCCAGTTCGAGCAGCACGTCGTCGGCGCCCACGAGCAGGTCGAGGCCGGGGGCGAGCTCGGCGATGCGGTAGGCGCGGCGCACGTCGCCGGAGAACTCCTTGACGGCCTGGATGAGGCCTTCGGCGTGGAGCTTCGCCAGCAGCTCGGGGGTGAGGTCGACCTTGGTGTCGATCGGGTTGTTGTAGGCCACGACCGGCACGCCGGCCTTCGCGACCTCTTCGTAGTGGGCGATCACGGAGCGCTCGTCGGCCCGGTAGGCGTTGGGCGGCAGGAGCATCACGGCGCCGCAGCCGGCGTCGCGCGCCTGCTCGGCCCAGCGGCGGGCCTCGGCCGCGCCGTAGGCGGCGATGCCGGGCATGACCCGCTCGCCGCCGATCGCGGCGACCGCGGTGGTGACGACCTCGGCGCGCTCGGCCTCGGTCAGGGTCTGGTATTCGCCGAGGGAGCCGTTGGGAGTGACGCCGTCGCAGCCGTTCGCCACCAGCCAGGCGCAGTGCTCGTCGAAGGCCGCGAAGTCGACGGTGCCGTCGCCGTTGAACGGCAGGGCGGTGGCGACGAGGACGCCGCGCCAGGGGCGCGATTCGGGTGCCGACATGGGGCTTCCAATCTCGATGACGTGTGACATGGTACTGCCGCTGACGCCTGCGACGACCCGCAAGCGACCGCGGCGGCGGCCCGCAGCGGTAGCGGCCGCGCACCGATCAGCATCAGTAATATGTCACATACTATAGTCGGCTCGAGGGTCCCGCGGGGCAACGGGTCGCGGACCGACGGCGAACCGTCACGCACATCGAGGCCCGATGCCTCGAACGCCGATCGCCCGACTCGCCCGCGGGCCTGCCGTATCGGAGACCGCGCTCCCGCGAGGCGCAGCGCTCGGCTGTCCGTTGGTCAAGCCTGGGCGACCGGCTCGCCGTGCCACTCCTGCGCTTCCTCGGCCGCGATCGCGCGGGCGATGGGTGGCCGCAAGACGACGCCGCCACGGCCGACTGCGCCCGATCCTGAACCGGCGGGCGTAAGGTGTCCGGACATCGAGGGTTCCCCTGCGTCGGAGGTGGCATGGAGCTGGTCGCGATCCTCTTCGCACTCGCCGTCGGCGGGCTCCTCCTGACGGCCGCGGCCGAATGGATGCGCGTCCCCGCCCCGGTCCTCATCTGCCTCTACGGACTCGCCCTCGGCCTCATCCCCGGCATCCCCGCCCTCGACCTCGACCCCGAGCACCTGCTGCCGGTCCTGCTGCCCCCGATCCTGTGGGCCGCCGCCCGCAAATCCTCCTGGCGGCACTTCGCCGCGAACTGGCGGCCCATCCTCTTCCTCGCCGTCCTCCTCGTCTTCGTCACCACCGCAGCCGTGGCGGCGCTCGCGGCCGCCATCAGCCCGGCCCTGCCCGTCGGCGCCGCAGTCGTCCTCGGCGCGATCTGCGCCCCGCCCGACGCCGCCGCCGTCACCGCCGTCGCCGACCGGCTCGGCCTGCCCCGCCGCCTCGTCACCATCCTCGAAGGCGAAGGCCTCTTCAACGACGTCACCGCCCTCACCCTCTACAACGTCGCCGTCCTCGGCGTCGTCACCGGCTCGGTCTCCGCGATGTGGACGGCCGGACTCTTCGTCTACTCCGCGGTCGCGGCCGCCGCGATCGGCCTCGGCGTCGGCTGGCTCCTGGTCAGGCTCGGCTCGCTCGTCGACGACAGCCGCGTCCGCACCGCCCTCGGCCTCACCGCCCCCTACATCGCCTACCTCCTCGCCGACGTCGTCAAGGCCTCCGGCGTCCTCGCCGTCATCTGCGCCGCCTTCTACCTCGTCGCCCGCTCCAACGACCCCGACGACTTCGAAGGCCGGCTCGTCCAGGGCTCGGTCTGGGACGTCCTCGAGACCGGCCTCATCGCCCTCACCTTCGGCCTGGTCGGCATGGAGCTGGTCGACATCATCGACGCGATCGGCCCCGGCGTCACCGACCTGCTGTGGAAGGCCCTCGCCGTCGCCGGCGCGGTGATCGCCGTCCGCGTCCTCTGGCTCGGCATGGCGATCCTCTTGGGCCGCAGGGGCATCGGCTGGACATCGCTGGGCAACCAGCCGCGCCTCGCGGTCGTCACCGCCTGGGCGGGCATGCGCGGTGTCGTCACTGTCGTGACCGCGTTGGCGATCCCGCAGTTCACCGCGGACGGTTCGCCGTTCCCCGGGCGCGAGCAGATCCAGTTCCTGTCGGTGGCGGTCGTGCTCGCGACGCTGGTCGCGCAGGGCCTCACCCTGCCGGGGCTGATCGCGTTCCTCGGGGTGCGCGCCGACGATGACAAGGAGACGGCGTCGCTGCGGTTCCTCATGGGGGAGGCGGGCCGGGCGGCCACGGCACGGCTGCGCGAGCTGCGGCTCGAGGGCGAAGTGGACGACGATGTCGCGGCGGCTATGGAGCGCCGCTTCGACCAGCGGTCCGAGCAGATCACCGCCATGGTCGAGGACCGCGAGAACCCCGAGACCGAGCGGCTCGCCGAGCGCTTCGACACGTTCCAGCGCATCGAGGGCGAGATGCTGTCGGCCGCGACCGCGCGGGTGCTGCAGCTGCGGTCCTCGCCCGGGCAGGACCCGGTGCTCGTCGACCGCGTCCTCGCCGCCCTCGACCACCGGGCGGTGAGCCGCCGCCACGCTTCCTGACCGGTCGCTTCGCCGCCTCTCGTATTCCGGGAGTGCTATGTGGCATGTGGCATGTGACATGTCACGCGGCATCGGGAGTCCGGAGGAGAGAGTGTGAGCGATGCCCGGTATGTCGCGGCCGGGAGCGTCGTCCTCTCGCGCTTAAGGTGGCGCTTGTGGAGAGACGAGAAGCGAGGGCGGTGGCGGCCGGGGTCCGCTGGGCCGCCGCCTTGACGGTAGTGGGTCTGGCCGTAGCCGGGTGCGGGGCGGGCCGGAGCGCCCAGACCAGCGGGATGCAGACGGCGATCTCGGGGGTCGACGTTGACGCCGGGGCGATCGCCCTGCGCGACATGCAGGTCGACTTCGGGGACACCGGGTTCTACCCCGCGGGCGGGCAGGCCCCGCTGCGGATCTGGATGGACAACCAGGGCGACGAGCCCGTGTTCCTCGAAGCGGTCACGAGCCCCGCCGCCGAGGCGGTGCTCCTCGCGGCCGACGTCCTCGTCACCGAGGAACCGGGTGAAGGCGAGACCTCGGCCCCGGCCGGCGACGAGTCGGCGACGCCGACCGCCGACGCCACCGAGACGCCCACCGCGGACGCGTCCGAGACCCCGACGGGCGATGCGGCCTCGCCGACGTCCGATGCGACGCCGACCGGCGACGACGAGGCCTCCGCCTCGCCCGAGGCGCCGGTCGCGGAGATCATGGGGGAGCGGGACTTCGAGATCGAGCTCGCCCCGTCCTCGTACATGCGCCTGACGCCGACCACGGGCTCCTTCCTGCTCCTGGACGGGCTGAAGGAGGACGTGTTCATGGGTTCGAGCGTCGAGGTCACGTTCGTGTTCTCGAACGGCGAGGCGGTCACCGTGGACCTGCCGATGGGCGTCCCGCTGGAAGCGCCGTCGCGCTCGTACTTCGAGCCGCAGCACGCGGAAGGCGCCGAGTAGCGCCTCAGACGGACCGATGGCGGCGGCGCCGATGCGCCGCCGCCATCGCCGTGCGGTCTACCGCATCACCGCCAGGCGGTGACCTCGATTTCGCGGGTGGTGCCCAGGTCGATCGGGGCCTCGGGGCCGACCGTCTCCAGCGGCGAGCCCTCGGCGTAGCCGACGAGGATCTCGGTCGCATTGACGACGTCGCCCTCGTCCGCGGACTCGACCGTGTTGCGCCACAGCATGCCCGCGCTCACCGTGTCGCCGGGCGCGAGGGTGATCGCCGTGGGTCCGGGGTCCTGGAGCGTGTCCGAGCCGTGGCGGACCTCGATCTCGACGCCGGGGACCTCGATCACCGGGTAGCCGTTGATGGCGATGTCCTCGGTGCCGCAGTTGACCAGTTCGATCCCGGCGGAGCGCACGCCCATCGCGGCGCTGCCCTGCGTGACGGTGACGTGGAAGCCGCCTTCGGGACAGGCCGGTTCTTCGGGCCGGTCGGTCGCGGGCGCGACCGGTTCGGCCGGCGGGATCGCCGGTTCGCCGGCGACCTGCCAGGCCCCGAGGTCGAGCACGTGGTCGGTGTTGAGCTGGACCGGTTGGGCGAGTTCGAGTTCGTATCCGGCGTAGACCGGGAGCGCGTTGATGAGGAACCGGTCGACGTCCATCACCTCGCGGGAGCGCGTCGCCTCGACCCACGAGAGCGGCGCGACCGCGGCCTGGCCGGGGTCGACCGTGATGGACTCCTCGACGTTGGCGTCGCGGGGCGCGAGGACGTTCCCGCCGAAGACCCCGACCTGCGGCATGCTGTCGAGCAGCAGCGGTTCGGTGCCGCAGTTGACGAGGCCGATCGCCATGAACACCCGGTCGGCCACCTGCCCGGTCGGGGTGAGCGACATCTGGATGCCCAGGTCGTCGCATTCGGTCGAGGTCGCCGCGGCTGCCGGCGGCCGCTCCTCGTCGCCGCTGCATCCGGCCGCGGCGAGGGCGAGGACGGCGGCGATCAGTGCCAGTGGCCGGGCGGTGCGTCGCATGCGGTTCCTTCGGTCGTTCGGGTTTCCACCCTCCCTAACGCCGAGCACCTAGCGCGAGGTTGCACCGGGGGCCTGGATGATGAGGACGGTGAGGTCGTCGGTGCGCTCGTAGCCGCCGCTCTGGAAGTCGGCCTTGAGTTTGCGGTGGAGCCGGTCGGGGTTGCGGACGCCGGCGGCGACGTGGGCGTTGATCCGCTCGACGACCGGGAAGGTCTCCCCGGCGGCGTTGCGGCTCTCGATGAACCCGTCGGTGAAGACCACGACCAGGTCGCCGGGCATGAGCGTGGCCTCGCGGATCTCGGTGCGCTGCAAGCTGAAGTCGGCGAGCCCGAGCGGGGGCATCGGCCGGGCGCCCAGGGGCTGCGCGGAGCCGCGCACCAGGAGCGGGGCGGGGTGGCCGCACAGGACGACCCGGATCGTGTCGAACCGGGGCGTGATCTCGATGAGCGCGGCGGTGGCGAACGACTGCTCCCATTCGGTGCGGGACCGGTTGTGCATGCGCACCCGCCGCTCCATGCGCGCGGCCAGGACGTGCAGGTCGGGGTCGTCGAGCGAGCGCTCCCGGAAGGTGCCCAGGAGCGCTTCGGTGAGGTGGACGGTGGTGAGGCCGTGGCCCTGCACGTCGCCGACGACCGCGCGGATCCCGAGGTCGGTCTCCTGCACCTCGTAGAAGTCGCCGCCGACGAGGCCGGGGCTGCCGTCGTGGGTCCGGTAGGCGACGGCGACGCGCGCGCCGCCGACATGGGAGGGCAGTTCGGGCAGGATCGCGGTCTGCACGGCCTCGGCGACGAGCGTCATGTCGAGCAGGCGGAGCACCATCCGGTTGCGGACCCACGCCAGGGCGGTGCACAGCACGCCGATGATCGCCACGGGCGGCACGTCGTGCCAGGACGACGAGGGGTAGGGGAGCAGGCCGAGCGCGTCCTGCCCGACGCTGATGACGGCGATGACGAACAGGGTCGAGCAGGCGGTGGCGACAGGGCCGTTGACGAGAGCGGTGAAGGCGGGCAGGAGCACCACGGCGAAGTCGGCGTACTCGGCGGCGGTGTCGTCGAGGAACGCGATCGGGAAGGTCGCTGCGAGGAGGATGTAGGGCATGAGCCGCAGGACGAGGACCGATCCGGGCTGCCCGGCGGCGAGTCGGCTCCAGGGGCTCTTGGGCGGCACATAGGACCGGAAGTACCCCTGCATCTCCGGCCCGGCCGGCTTGCCCTTCACGGGGAGAGCGTAAGCGGCACCGTCTGAATCCCGGCCTTGAACAGTGAAAACGGGTCCTGGACGCGCGAGAGCGGACGGGGGCCGCTCCCGTCCGCTCCGATGCGCTCTTCTATCTGCCGGCGCCGGTGGCGGCGTCGATGTGCTCGCGCAGGCGCGTCTCCTCCTCGGTGGAGAGGTTCGTGGAGATGAGCTTGCCCTGGTACTGGCCGTGGAGCTCTTCGAGGACCTTGTCCTCGGTCATGGACCGGACCAGCACCACGAGGGCGGCGGTGCCGGGAGCGAGATCTCTGCCGAGGTCCTTCATGAACGTGTCGTCCACGCCGATGTCGGTCATGGCCCCGCCCGCGGCCCCCGCGGCCGCGCCGACGGCCATGCCGAGCAGGGGCGCGAAGAACAGCAGGCCGATGAGGCCGCCCCACAGCGCGCCGCCGGCGGCGCTGACGCCCACGAGGGAGTTCGCCTGGTGGAGTTTGACCTTGCCGTCGTCGCGCCGCTCGACCACGACCGCGTCGTCGAGCTTGATGATCTCGCGCTTCTGCATGTCGGCGAGTTTGCCGAGGACCGTCTGCGCGGTGGGCACGTCGGGATAGGCCACGGCGATGAGCTTGCTCATGCGTCTTCCTCTCTGCGGGCCGCCGTCGGCGGCGTCTCGCCCGATTCTGTCCCCCTTCGACGGGACTCGCCGGGAAACGCCCGCCAAACTCCGGCCCGGGAGGCGGCTGCGAACCCTTCGGACGGGGTATTCCCGCTAGGCGGGACCGGCGGTTGACGTTCACCGGCCATGCAATCTATATTTCCCATAGATTTGGTAGAGAAATCGTTCCGGTCATCACTCGGAAGGCTCGCTCGTGCGCTCGCTCGTCCTCCTCGGCCTCGTCGGCCTGGCCGCCCAACTCGTCGACGGCTCCCTCGGCATGGCCTACGGCGTCACCTCGACCACGCTGCTGCTCGCGATCGGCGCGAACCCGGCGGCCGCCTCGGCGACCGTCCACCTCGCGGAGATCGGCACCACCCTCGCCTCCGGCGCCTCGCACTGGCGCTTCGGCAACGTCGACTGGAAGGTCGTCCTCAAGATCGGCATCCCGGGCGCGATCGGCGCCTTCGCGGGCGCCACGGTCCTGTCGCGGCTCTCGACCGAGGTCGCCGCCCCGGTCATGTCGATCATCCTGCTCTCCCTCGGCCTCTACCTGCTGATCCGCTTCACCGTGCGCGGTCTCGACCGAAAGAACCTCGGCAAGCCCCTGCGCAAGCGGTTCCTGGCCCCGCTCGGCCTCGTCGGCGGCTTCCTCGACGCCACCGGCGGCGGGGGCTGGGGCCCGGTCGGCACGCCCGCGCTGCTCGCCAGCGGCCGCATCGAGCCGCGCAAGGTCATCGGCTCGATCGACACCTCGGAGTTCCTGGTCGCGCTCGCGGCTTCGGCCGGCTTCCTCGTCGGCATCGGCAGCGCCGGCATCGACTTCGCGTGGGTCGGCGTGCTCCTGCTGGGCGGCCTCATCGCCGCGCCGATCGCGGCCTGGCTGGTCCGCCACATCCCGCCGCGCGTGCTCGGCTCTGCCGTCGGCGGCGTCATCGTCCTGACCAACACCCGCACGCTGCTGCGCAGCGACTGGATCGCCGCCCCCGGCGGCGTCGCGATCGCGGTCTACATCGTCATCGCCCTCGCCTGGGTCGCGGCCGTCGCCTATTCGGTGCGCCGCCACCTCGCCGAGCGCGACGTGGGCGGCCCCGTCCTCGACAAGGCCAACAACCCCGCCGACAATCCCGAGACCGGCCCCGTCGCCGTCGAAACGCCTGCCCGCGTAGACGAACCGGCCGCCGAGACCGCTTGATTCGAACGCCGTCGCGGCCCGCACCGACCACGGTGCGGGCCGCGGCCGTCTCCGCTCCTCCGAGCCACTGTCCCTATTGGATTTGGATGACGACGGCAAAGTGAACTTCAAGTAGCATGTTGCCTCAACGTGGCCGTGAGCTGGACCGTTGGAGGCGCCGTGACGCAGTTCTACCAAGCTTTGCTCCGGGACGGAGGGCCCCGGCTCGGGCCCCGGCTGCGGCGGTGCTTCGCCGCATGGGCCGGCGTAGAGGACGACGGCGACCCCGCCTTCGAGCACGCCAAGGGCCGCACCCGCACCGCGCTCGCCGACAACGAGCTCTGCGGCCGGTACGTCCACGACGGCCCCGCCGGCGAAGGCCGCCTCCGCACCACTGCGACCTGGGCCGCGGGCCGCAAGGGCGCCCCCGGCTGGGTCCGAGTCACCGTCGAGGGCGACCTCGACCAGGCCGACGTGACGGCCCCGGGGTTCATGCCCGCCTTCCTCGCGACCGGCCGCGCCACCGACGGGGCCGTCCCGGTGGAGGCCGGGCCGCTCGTCGTCGGCCCCGAGGAGGTCAAGGAGCTCACCCGCTGGCTCGCCCGGGCCGACCGCGGCGTGCCGGTCATCGTCCTCACCGTCGACCGCTCGGACCCGAACCTGGTCGCCGCCTGCGCCGACCACCTCGCCGAGACCCTGTCGGGCATCGCCGTCGTCGCCCGCCTCTACGACGCCCGCACCCAGGACGACCTCAACGCCTGGCTCGGGGGCGACCTCAGCGTCTTCGGCGGCGGCCTGCGCACCTACCTGCCGGGCGTGCGCCCGGGGGAGGAGACGTACGCGATGCGCCACCAGCCGCGCGGCGGCGGCGCGATACGCGACCAGGGCGTCCGCTCGCTCGAAGTGGTCGTCAAAGGCGTCGTGGAACTCTCGGTCCACCGCCCGCTCCCCACCGACGTGCGCCAGACCGAGCCCCGCGTCGCCCGCATACTCGCCGGGGCCTTGCCGCCGGGCGAACTCCACGCCGCCCCGCCCAGCCCCGCCGCGATAGCCGTCCCGCGCGGGCCGCGCATACCCAGGCCCGCCGCACCGGTCGAACCCGAGGCGCCCGCAGCCGAGACACCGCCGCCGCCCGAACTGACGACACCCGAACCGCCGCAACCCGAACCTGAACCCGTCGAGCCCGTCGGCGACCACTCCGCCGATCTCGCCGACGAGATCGCCGCGAAGCTCGCCGACCGCCTCGACGACAGCGTCCTCGAAGCCCTCGTCGACATGGCCCGCGGCGGCGACTCCGAGACCACCGCCCTCATCAAGACCATGTCCGCCCACCTCGACGCCCTCACCCGCGCCGTCGAGGCCGCCGGACTCCTCGCCCCCCGTGCCCCCAGTGCGGAGCTCGAACGCCTCCGCGGCCAGTACGACCAGCTCGAACTCGACTACACCGAACTGCAGGAGCACGAGCGCAAGGCCCAGGACCGCATCCGCTGGCTCGAGGGCCGCCTCGCCGAGCACGCCGACCCCGTCTACGGCCTCCAGGCCGAGGCCGGCGACGACGGCTGCTGGGAGGCCGAGAGCCTCATGGACGTCGTCCAGCGCGCCCGCAAGCAGCTGCGCCGCCTCGACCTCCCCGACGCCCTCGACACCGAGGTGTCCAAACTCGACGTCATGTACCCGCGCCAGCGCCGCCGCTGGACCGGCCGCACCTGGGACGCCCTGCGCGCCCTCGACGCCTACGCCGCCGCCCGCGCCGAGGACCGCTTCACCGGCGGCTTCTACGACTGGTGCGCCCGCCCGCTCCCCGGCGCGCCCATCATCACCCCGGCCATGGTGTCCATGAAGGAGTCCGATTCGGTCTCGGGCAACCCGAAGTACCACCGGGCCAGGGTCTTCCGCGTCCCGGCCGAGATCGACCCGTCCGGCAGCGTGTACATGCCCTCCCACATCAAGCTCCAGCAGGTCGGCTCGCCCGCGCCGCGCATGCACTTCCTCGACGACGCGGGCGGACCCACCGGCAAGGTCTGGATCGGCTACCTCGGCGACCACCTGCCCAACACGCGGACCAACTGACGCGCGGCGCATCGGCCCGGCTCCTCCCGTAGGCTCGGGGCAACCCCGGGAGGAGCCTCGATGGACTTCATGCGCCGCAACGCGAGATGGATCGCCCTGATCGCCCTGCTCGTGGTCCTGGCGCCGTTCATCGCGCAGATGTTCAACGCCCTGTTCGCGGTCGACACCCTGCTGGTGGCCGTGATCCTGCTGGGCGCCATCGCGGTCGCCGTCGTGGTCCTCGCCCGCTCCTCCAACGGCGAGGACTGACCGCGGCGACGGACCCACGGCCGGGCGCGGTGTGGCTAGGCTCGAGACCGGGAGCGTCCCCGACGGCACGCACCCGGACGAGAGGACACCCATGGCACGCCGCAAGCGCCCCCTGTTCGCCCGCTGGTATCCGGGCCTCGCCGCGTCACTGGAGACGCGGGGTCTGGGTGAGCGGCGCCGCCTCCTGCTTGCCGGGCTCACCGGCCGCGTCCTCGAGATCGGCTGCGGCCACGGTGTCAACTTCCCGGTCTACCCCGAGGCCGTGAGCGAGCTCGTAGCCGTCGAACCCGAGGAGCGCCTGCGTGACCTCGCCCGTGAGCAGGCGGCGGCGCTCGACCGCGTCGTGACCTTGCTCGACGGCCAGGCCGAAGCGCTGCCCGTCGAAAGCGGCTCGTTCGACGCGGTCGTGACCACCCTGGTCCTGTGCTCGGTCGATGACGAGGACCGGGCGCTCGCGGAGATCCACCGGGTGCTCAAACCCGGCGGCGCGCTGGTGTGCCTGGAGCACGTGGCCTCCGCCAACCGGGCGATCCGCTTGGGCGAGCGCGCGTTCGACGCGGTGTTCTGGTCGCACGCTTTCGGCGGCTGCCACACCGGCCGCGACACGGGCGCGGCCATCGCCAGGGCCGGGTTCGAGACCAAGGATCTCAAGCCGAGTCGGTACCCCGACCTGCCATTCCCGCTCTCAGTGAGCCCGCACCTGATCGGGACCGCCCGCAAACCCGTACAGCTCTAGCACCGCGGTCAGGGCAGGCGCCGACCAGGCGCGCGTCGTAGAGTCATCCCTTCTTGCCAGTCGGAACCGACCGGAGAAGATGAATTGCAAATTAGGACCTGCCGGTCCCGCACTGTGCTCCGCCGTACCCGGCGACCCCTCGGCGCCGCAACCGCTCGCGGCCGCCATCGCGATCGCGGTGTCTCACTCGCCATCAGTGGCCGGAGGCCGCGGCGACCACTGCGAGCTCTCATGATGGGCAGCATCATGCGCAAGGTCATCTTCGTGGCATTCGCAGTGTTCGCACTGATGTTCGCCGGTATGTCGACCGCGTGGGCCGGCAGCCCACACTTCGTCAAGCGATTGTCGTGCGACTTCGGCCTGCCTGCCGGGGTCGCATTACGCCGCCCCGCGTGGCAGCCCGGCAGGCCCGTCTCGGCCGTCGAGGGAGGCGTCTACAACCCGCAAGGCGCCATGCAACGGCTTCCTCTCCGGCCTCGCCGACCATCGGCGTCCGGGCGGCGAAGGCCGACTGGTCCTTTCCGGCCTCGCCGAGCACCTCGACCTGCACACACACGCGGAACTGCTGGAGGCCATCGCTAACGCCGTCCTGCGTGTCGGCGGCCGACTCGAGACCCGCCCCATCCACCCCGGCACCGAGCGGAGCCCTGACTCCCCGCGGACGCCCGCCGGGAGGCGACATCGCTGTGGGCGGCCCGAAACCATTTGAGCGGGCGCGCATTCGCGGCATACCCTGCACGGCATGGACTTGCCGCAGCACCTGCTGAACGTCGTCGATGTCGAGGCGACCTGCTGGGAAGGCCGGCCGCCGCCCGGCGCGGTCAGCGAGATCATCGAGATCGGCCTCACCGTCGTCGACATCGCCCGGCGCGAACGCCTCTCCAAGCACCGGATCCTGGTGCGGCCGAAGCGGTCGACGGTGAGCGTGTTCTGCACCGACCTCACCGGCCTCACCCAAAGGGAGGTCGACACCGGCGTCGAGTTCGCCGAGGCCTGCCGCCTCCTCGGCGCCGAGCACCGCGCCGACTCGCGGCCGTGGGCGAGCTGGGGCGAGTACGACCGCCGCCAGTTCGAGCGCCAATGCCGGGCGACCGGCACCCGCTACCCCTTCAGCAGTCGCCACACCAACGTCAAGCTCCGCTTCACCGAGGCCCGCGGCCTGCGCCGCCGCCCCGGCATGGCCGAGGCGCTGGACATCGCGGGGATGCCGCTCGAGGGCCGCCACCACTCCGGCGCGGACGACGCCTGGAACATCGCCGCGCTCGTCCTCGACCTCGCCGCGGACGGCGAATGGCCCGAGGGCTAGGTTGCTCAGGCGATGCGGCCGTAGGCCTGCAGCGTCGCGAGGGTCCCCCGGGTCAGGTACCCGCCCCATTCGTGGGCGACCACGGGCGTCCACATCTGGAAGTTCGGCGCCCAACCCCCTTCGGGGCCTTGGGTGTCGATGAGGTGGTCGAGGTGCCGGTCGATCTCGGCCTCGCTGAACAGGCTGCGGGCCATGGACTCCGGCGTCGGAGCGAGGTCGAGCGGGGAGTGGTTGTGTCCGGGCTCGTCCGGGTCCAGGGTCGCGCTGGCGCGCAGTGACGGGCCCAGGCGCTCGAACTCTGCGGCGGCCCGGTCGCGGTCGGGGACGCGTTCGAGGAAGCGCAGGACGCACATCGCGTCGTAGGCGCCGACCTCGTCGAGGCCGCCGATCGCCCGCCAGCAGAACTCGGTGGCCGACTCGAGCCAGGGGTGCTTGACGTGGTGGGCGTGGAGGAGCCCGGCGATGGGCGCGGTCGGGTTGAGGGCCGCGGGCGGGCGATCGCCCTGCGGCTGCCACCAGGGGCCGCGCTCGTCGTCGAGGACGCTCGGCAGCACCCACGGCACGCCGCCGTCCTCAGTGGAGTTCACTTCGAGCCAGGCGCAGGCGGCGAGGACGATGGCCTCCTCGAAGGCGCCGACGTCGTCGAGGGCCCAGAAGGCGGCCTCGACGCCCTGTGGCTGGCTGCCCGCGCCGCGCAGGTCCGGTTCGATGGCGTGGCCGAAGCCGCCGTCGGGGTTCTGGTAGGACCGCACGGCGTGGACGACCGGTCCGGCCGGGCCGTCCTCGAAGCGGTTGGCGTAGCGGGCCCGGTCGATGCGGCGGGCGTTGAGGACCAGGTACCGCTCCGCGGCGGCGAACGCGTCCTTGCTGAGCGTCTTCATCTTCGGGCCCCTTCGGTGCGGCTGCGGTGCAGTCTCGACCGTACCGGCCGGGTGCGACGTCAGCGGGCCGCGCGCTGGAATGCGGCGAGGACGTCGTCGTTGAACAGGACGAACCGGATGTCCTCGACGCTGGTCGCGGTCTCGCGCACCGTGGCGACGGCGATGTCGGCGGCCGATTCGGCCGGCCAGCCGTATACCCCGGCCGAGACCGCCGGAAACGCGATCGAGTCGGCGCCGAGCCGGTCGGCGAGCGCGAGGGACTCGCGGTAGCAGGAGGCCAGGAGCGCGCTGCGGTCCTCTTCCTTCGAGTAGACGGGTCCGACGGTGTGGATCACCCACCGGGCGTCGAGGCGGCCGGCGGTGGTCGCGACGGCCTGCCCGGTCGGGAGCCCCTTCCCGTAGTGGGAGCGGCGCAGGTCCTGGCATTCGGCGAGGATCGCCGGGCCGCCCGCGCGGTGGATCGCGCCGTCGACCCCGCCGCCGCCCAGGAGCGCGGAGTTCGCGGCGTTGACGATCACGTCGACGTGCTGCTCGGTGATGTCGCCGCTCAGGATTCGGATGGCCATGCCCGCATTGAAGCACGCGTGCGCGGGCGCGGCCCGGGCCCCGTCGTTTCGGCGCCCCGCGGCCGGACCCGGCAGTACCGTTCGAGGTCACGGGCTTGTTATGCACTCGCAACGCGTCCACGCCCCCGCTACGCGTTGACAAAGCAACAAGCAGCCATGTATAACCAAATAAATCCAAGTGAAACGGGGGTGAAACCACATGTTCGCGGAAGAGCGACAGCAGCGCATCGCCGAACGTGCGCGCACCGAAGGGCGCGTGGACGTCGCGGCCCTGGCGGCCGACTTCGCCGTCACGACCGAGACCATCCGCCGCGACCTCACCGCCCTCGAGCGCCAAGGCGTCGTCAAGAAGGTCCACGGCGGCGCGATCCCCCTCGAGCGCATCGGCTTCGAACCCACCGTCGCCGCCCGCGACGCCGTCCAGACCGCCGCGAAGGAGCGCATCGCCGCCGCCGCCCTCGCCGAAGTCCCCGACGAAGGCGCCATTCTCCTCGACGCCGGCACCACCACCGCCCGCATCGCCCAGTCCCTCCCGGCCGACCGCGACCTCACCGTCGTCACCAACGACGTCCTCATCGCCTCCCTCCTCGCCGCCAAACCCCGCCTCACCGTCCTCATCGTCGGCGGCAAGGTCCGCCGCCGCACCATGGCCGCCGTCGACGACTGGGCCCTGCGCGCCCTCGCCGAGACCTACGTCGACGTCGCCTTCATGGGCGCCAACGGCATCAGCGTCGAACGCGGCCTCACCACCCCCGACACCGGCGAGGCCGCCGTCAAGCGCGCCATGATCGGGGCCGCCCGCAAGACCGTCGTCGTCGCCGACCACACCAAGGCCGGCAACGACTGCCTCGCCCGCTTCGGCACGCTCGACCAGGTCGACGTGCTCGTCACCGACACCGGACTCGACGACGACCTCGCCGCCGACTTCGAAGCCGCCGACCTGAAAGTGGTGCGCGCATGATCGTCACCGTCACCGCCAACCCGAGCCTCGACCGCACGATCGAGGTCGACCGGCTCCGGCGCGGCGAAGTGCAGCGCGCCGTAGGCGACCGGGTCGACCCGGGCGGCAAGGGCGTCAACGTCTCCCGCGCGCTCGTCGCCAACGGCCACGCCACCCGGGCCGTCCTCATCAGCGGCGGCCACGCCGGCACCGAACTGCTCGACCTCCTCGCCGAAGCGGGCGTGCCGATCATCGAAGTGCCGGTCTCCCAAGGGGTCCGCTCGAACCTCACCCTCGCCGAAGCCGACGGCACCGTCACGAAGCTCAACGAGGCCGGGCCGGTCCTGCGGGCCGAGGAGATCGAAGAACTGCTCGACGCCGCCATCGCCGCGCCGCCGAACTACGCCCTCCAGACGCCCTCGAGCAGCATCGACCGGCCGACCGCCTGGATCGCCGGCTGCGGGAGCCTCCCGCCCGGCGTCGGCGCCGACTTCTACGCCCTCCTCGTCGACCGAGCCCGCGAAACCGGGGCGGCCACCGTCATCGACACCTCCGGCGCGGCACTGGAAGCGTGCCTCGCCTCCCGGCCCGACCTGGTCAAACCCAACCTCGAAGAACTCGCGGAGGCCGCGCACACGCCGATCACCACACTCGGCGACGCGGTCGCCGCCGCCGAGGCGCTGCGCGAGGCCGGGGCCGGAGCGGTCCTCGCCTCGCTCGGCGCCGAGGGCGCGATCCTCGTCGACGACGCGGGCGTCTGGCACGCCCGCGCCCCGCTCGCCGGACCCGTCGCCAGCACCGTCGGCGCCGGCGACGCCGCCCTCGCGGGCTTCCTCGCCGCCGGCGGACACGGCCCCGACGCGCTGGCCGCCGCCGTCGCCTGGGGCACCGCCGCGGTCGCCCTGCCCGGCAGTGTGATGCCCGGCCCGAAGGACATCGACCTCAGCGCCGTCCAAGTCGTCCGGGACCCGGACGCCGACCACGTCTTGAGCTCGCCCGAGGCGAGCTGAACCGAAGGAGCACAGCCAATGTCCGATCTCATCACCGCCGATCTGATCGACCTCGACCTCCGCGGGGCCGACCGCCACGAGGCCACCGCGGTGCTCGCGGGCCTCCTCGCCGCCGCCGGGCGCGTCACCGATGTCGACGGGTTCCTCGCCGACGTGCGCGCCCGCGAAGAGCAGATGCCCACCGGCATCGAAGGCGGCATCGGCATCCCGCACGCCCGCAGCGCCCATGTGACCGCCCCCAGCCTCGCCTTCGGCCGGGCCGCCCAGGGCATCGACTTCGGCGCCGAGGACGGCCCTGCCGACCTCGTGTTCCTCATCGCCGCACCGGAAGGCGGCGGCTCGGAGCACATGACCATCCTCGCGTCCCTGGCGCGCAAGCTCATCCACGCCGACTTCAAGACCGCGCTCCGCGAGGCCCCCGACGCCGAAGCGGTCGCCGCCCTCATCAAGCAGAACCTGCCCAGTTAAAAAAGCCCACTCAGAAGAAGGTGCACGAACAATGAAGCTCGTAGCAGTCACCTCATGCCCCACCGGCATCGCCCACACTTATATGGCCGCCGAAGCCCTCGAACAGGCCGCGATCGCGGCCGGGCATGAGATCCAGGTCGAGACCCAAGGGGCCGCGGGCGCCGAGGCGCTCGACCCGGCCGTCATCGCCGCCGCCGACGCGGTCATCTTCGCCGCCGATGTGGACGTCCGCGACAAGGACCGCTTCGCCGGCAAGCCGATCGTCTCCGGCGGCGTCAAGCGCGGCATCAACCACGCCGCCGAGATGGTCGAAGAAGCGGTCGAGAAGGCCCAGGCCGCGCCGGCCTCGGCCGCGCCCACTGCGGTGCCCGCCGCCCCGGCCGGACCGAAGCTCGGCCCCGGCGCGAAACTCCGTCTCTGGCTCATGACCGGCGTGTCCTACATGCTGCCGTTCGTCGCCGCGGGCGGCATCCTGATCGCGATCGCGTTCGTCTTCGGCGGTGCCGAGATCGCCACGAAGGTCAACGGCGGCGAATTCGAAGGCGTCACCTACGAAGCGATCGCCAATCCGACCGACATCCTCGCGCAGGCCGGCTTCTGGGGCGTCCTGTTCTACATCGGCGGGCTGGCCTTCTCCATGCTCGTACCGATCCTCGCCGGGTTCATCGCCTTCGGCATGGCCGACCGCATGGGCATCGCGCCCGGCGTCGTCGGCGGCCTCATCGCCGTCGCCGTGGGCGCGGGCTTCCTCGGCGGCCTCGTCGCGGGCCTGCTCGCCGGCGCGATCGTCATGGCCCTCAAGCTCATCAAGGCCAACCAGGCGTTCCAGGGCATCATGCGGATCGTCGTGATCCCGCTCGTGAGCGTCTTCGCCGTCGGCTTCATCATGCTCGTCGTCGTCGGCAAGCCCATCGCCGAAGCCCAGTCCTGGCTCACCGACTGGCTCGCCGGGCTCTCCGGCGTCAACGCGGTCCTGCTCGGCCTCATCCTCGGCGCGATGATGGGCTTCGACCTCGGCGGCCCGGTCAACAAGGTCGCCTACCTGTTCGGCGTCGGCGCGCTCGCCAGCGGCGACTTCACCGTCATGGCCGCCGTGATGGCCGCGGGCATGGTCCCGCCGCTGGGCCTCGCCCTCGCCACGGTTGTGCGCGGCAAGCTGTTCACGCAGGCCGAACGCCAGTCCGGCAAGGCCGCATGGCTCCTCGGCGCGTCCTTCATCACCGAAGGCGCGATCCCGTTCGCCGCGGCCGACCCGCTGCGCGTCATCCCGTCCACGATGGTCGGCGGCGCCGTCGCCGGAGCGCTCTCCATGGCCTTCGACGCGAGTCTGCGCGCCCCGCACGGCGGCATCTGGGTCATCGGCCTCATCGGCAACCCGGGCGGGTTCCTCATCGCGATCCTCGCCGGGACCGCCGCGACCTGCCTGTGCGCTATCGCCCTCAAGACCGCCTGGCGCTCGACGGCCACCGCCGCCGACGAAGCCGCCATGCCCGTCATCTGATCGAGGAAGGAACACCGATGTCCGAACGCCGCGTCACCATCGCCTCCACCGTGGGCCTCCACGCCCGCCCGGCCAAGATGTTCGCGAAACTCGCCGCCGAGCAGCCCGCCAAGGTCACCATCGCCAAAGAGGGCCAGGAGCCGGTCGACGCCCGCTCCCTCCTCATGCTCCTGACCCTGGACGCCAAGGGCGGCGACGAGGTCGTCCTCACCGCCGAAGGCGAGGGCGCCGAGGCCTCTCTCGACGCCCTCGCCGCCGAACTCCAGACCAACCGCGACGAACCCTGAGGAGTCCAGGTGACCGCTGAGATGACCGGCATCGGCGTCAGCCCCGGCGCGGTCTACGCGCCGGTGGCCCGCCTCGCGCCCGTCCCCGCACCGCCCGCCGACACCGGGCCCGAGCCCGACCCGGCCGCCGCGCTCGCGCGAGCCCGGGCCGCCCTCGAAGCGGTCGCCGCCGACCTCGACGAACGCGCCGAGGCCGCCACCGGCACCACCGCCGACATCCTCGACGCCCAGTCGATGATGCCGCGCGACCCCGCCCTCGCCGACCAGGTCGAGAAGGCCCTCGCGAACGGCCGCTCGACCCCGCACGCGGTCATCGAGGCCTACGGGTTCTTCCGGTCCGCCCTCGAAGCCGCCGGCGGCTACCTCGCCGAACGCGCCGCCGACCTCGACGACCTCCGCGACCGCACCATCGCCGTCCTCCTCGACCGGCCGATGCCCGGCCTGCCCGACCCCGGGCACCCGTTCGTGCTGGTGGCCAACGACCTCGCTCCCGCTGACACCGCCGCGCTCGACCCGGCCAAGGTCGTTGCGATCATCACCGAGCAGGGCGGGCCCACCAGCCACACCGCGATCCTCGCCAAATCCATGGGCCTGCCCGCCGTCGTCGCCTGCCCAGCCGCCGCCGCGCTCGCCGACGGCACCGAAGTCCTGGTCGACGGCGGCACCGGCCTCGTCGTCCCCGACCCCGAACCCGGGCGGGTCCGCCGCGTCCTCGACGCCGAGGCCAAACGCACCGCCGCCCTCGCCGCCAGCCGCGGCCCCGGCCGCACCGCCGACGGCCACGCCGTCCAACTCCTGGTCAACCTCGGCTCCCAAGCCGACCTCGCGGCCGCCGCCGCGGTCGACAGCGAAGGCGTGGGACTCTTCCGCACCGAGTTCCTGTTCCTCGACCGCGAAACCGCACCGACTGTGGACGAGCAGGTCGAGGCCTACGGGCAGGTGTTCGCGGCGTTCGCGGGACGCAAGGTCGTCGTCCGCACCCTCGACGCCGGGGCCGACAAGCCGCTCGCGTTCGTCGACCACGGCGACGAGCCCAATCCCGCGCTCGGCGTGCGCGGGATTCGCCTGGCCCGCACCGAATCCGGTGCCTCCCTTCTCGACGACCAGTTGACCGCGATCGCCGCGGCCGCTGCCGAGCACAGCGCCGAAGTCTGGGTCATGGCCCCCATGGTCGCGACCCCGGCCGAAGCCGCCGCCTTCGCCGACCGGTGCCGCGCCCACGGACTGCCCACCGCGGGCACCATGATCGAAGTCCCCGCCGCGGCACTGCGCGCCTCGCGCGTGCTCGACGGCTGCGACTTCGCCAGCCTGGGCACCAACGACCTCGGCCAGTACACGCTCGCCGCCGACCGCATGAACGGCGCGCTCGCCGACCTCCTCGACCCGTGGCAGCCCGCGCTGCTCGACCTGGTCAGCCTTGCCGCCGAAGCCGGACGCGAAGCCGAGAAACCGGTCGGCGTATGCGGCGAGGCCGCGAGCGACCCGCTCTTGGCGTGCGTCCTCGTCGGACTCGGCGTCACGAGCCTGTCCATGGCGCCCAGCGCGGTCGCGGCGGTCCGCGCCGAACTGGCCGTCCGCACGCTCGCGGACTGCGCGGGCATGGCCGCCGCGGCCCTCCACGCCAACGAGGCCGACGAGGCCCGCCGCGCGGTCGCCGCTTACTGAACCGCCAATGGCACATCACATGTCACGCGCTACCGCTGCCCTGCCGGCCGTGCCGCGGAGAGACGGCGCCGCCGTAGCCGAGACGCACAGATGATGCGTGACATGTGATGTGCCACCGCTGCACCCGGCGACGGTCCCGCCTCTTGATCGACGCGGGGAGGGGCGTCGGTCGACCGCTCCCGGCCGCCGGGCGGCGTGTGACATGTGATGTAGTACTGGAAATCGCGGCAGCAACGCGAGCGCGCCGCCAACGTAGGGCTTGGCAGTTCGGCCGATAACGGACCCTTCGACTAACCCATTTACAAAGGCGGCAATCGCGCCGTACCATGCATCCATGAAGTCCACCTCGCGCGACATTCGCCTCCGCAACTGCTTCGCAGTGCTGCGGCACCTGATCGCGGACGCCCCCACCTCCCGCCAGATCCTCGCCCGCGAGACCGACCTCAGCGTCGCCACGGTCTCCAACCTGGTCACGGACCTGATCGAACTCGGCGTCGTCGTGGAGGTGGGCCGCGAGGACTCCGGCGGCGGCAGGCCCCGCGCCCTGCTCGCCCCCAACGCCGGCGGCGGCGTCATGATCGGCGTCGACGTCGCCGAGACCTACGTCTACCTCGAGGTCTACGACCTCACCCTCGCCGTCGTCGACCGCGTCGAAGAGCGCATGGAACCCAGCGAGAACGCCCCTGAGCAGGTCATCGGCCACATCGCCTCCGCCATGGACCAGATCCGCGCCCGTCTCGGCGACCGCGCCATCCTCGGCCTCGGCGTCAGCCTCCCCGGCCAGGTCGACGTCACCTGGGGCGTCTCCGGCTTCGCCCCCAACTGGAACTGGCACGACGTCCCCTTCCGCAAGCTCCTCGCCGACCGCCTGCAGCTCGGCGTCCCCATCTACCTCGACAACCCCCTCAAGACCATCACCGTCGGCGAACTCTGGTTCGGCGAAGGCCGCGGCGTCGACCGCCTCGCCGTCCTCATCCTCGGCACCGGCGTCGGTGCGGGCCTCGCCTTCGGCGGCCAGCTCTACCGCGGCGCCACCAACTCCGCGGGGGAGTGGGGCCACACCACCATCAATCCCGGCGGCCCCCAATGCCGTTGCGGTGCAAAGGGATGCATTGAAGCCTACGTAGGCGCGCCCGCCATCCTCTGGCACTGGGGCCAACTCGACGGCCGCGCCGGCGCCGGCTCCCAGACCGAGGCCATGGCCGCCCTCGCCACCGCCTGGGAGGCCGGCGACGCCACCGCCGTCCGCACCGTCGAGACCGTCGCCGAATACCTCGCCGCCGGCGTCGCCAACCTCCTCAACCTCTTCAACCCCGACCTCGTCGTCTTCGACGGCTGGGTCACCAGCGTCCTCGGCGACGCCCTCATCCCCGAGTTCGAACGCCGCCTCGCCGACCACGCCATGGAGGCCCCCCTCAAAGCCGCCCGCCTCAAGCGCAACGGCCAGGACCGCAACATGGTCGCCCTCGGCGCCGCCGCGCTCGCCCTCGAAGGGCACCTGAACCGCCTGAACACGGTCGGCTCCCGCAGCCGCCGCTGAACACGGCGGCGTCCGCACCGCCCGCCGCATCTGCCTCACCGGCCCCAGTCGATCCGTTCGGCGTGGGGCTTTCTCTGCTGTGCGCTGGGGAAACACCAGCCTCTCCCATAGCGACCGCTCCCACCCACATCGAGCGCAAATCGTTATCCGAGCCCTTACTCCAACCCATTGACAAAGTGAGTGGCGCTCGCAACACTGGGAGGCGAATCGACGGTTGTCGAAACTCCGCTGCGGCGTCGACCAGACCCGGGGTCGCACGGGAGCCCTTCCGACCTCTCAACGTAGCGAGGAGCTAGTCATGGTTGCCTTCAAGCGCAACAACTCTTCCCAGCAAACGTTCGCCAAGCTGGCGATGAACCGCCGCCGCATGCTCGCCCTGGGCGGCCTCGCCGCCGGCGCCGGCGCGCTCAGCGCGTGCGGCGGCAACACCGGCCGCGGTTCCGGCGACGGCGTCAATCTCTCGCAGTGGTACCACCAGTACGGCGAGGCCGGCACCCAGCAGGCCGCCGAGAAGTACGCCGCCGCGTACAAGGACGCCACCGTCACCATCAACTGGATCCCCGGCGACTACGACACCGCGCTCTCCTCGGGCCTCCTGGCCGAGAAGGAGGGCGACTACCCGGACGTCTTCGAGGGCCACCTCAACCGCGCGATGGTCGAGTCCGAGCAGATCATCCCGCTCGACGACATCCTCGCCGACGTCCTCGACGACTACACCCCGGACGACCTGGCGCGCAACACGATCGACGGCAAGATCTACGGCGTCCGCATGATCGACGACCCGCAGTTCCTGTACTACCGGCCCTCCCTCCTCGAGGCCAAGGGCATCACGCCGCCCGCCACCTTCGACGAGCTCATGGCCGCCGCCGCCGAGCTCACCACCGGCGACGTCAAGGGCCTGTTCCTCGGCAACGACGACTCCGCCACCAAGCTGTTCCAGCCGATCGTCTTCTCCGCCGGCGAGACCCTGCTGACCGACGCCAACGAGATCGGCTTCACCAAGGAGACCGTCCTCGCCGGGGCCATGCAGGTCAAGGAGCTGCACGACTCCTCCTCGCTCCTGGTCGGCGCCCCGACCGAGGCGTGGGACCCGTCCTCGATCATCCAGAACCTCTGCGCCATCCAGTGGTGCGGCCTCTGGGCGCTCCCGCAGATCATCGAGGCCCACGGCGACGACATCAACGTCATCCCCGTGCCCGGCTTCAACGGCGGCACCCCCACGGTCTTCAACGGCGGCTGGGACACCTTCGTCAACGCCAAGTCCGCCAATATCGACGAGGCCAAGGCGTTCGTCAAGTGGCTCTGGATCGACAACGAGGAGTTCATCCTCGACTGGAACCTCTCCTACGGCTTCCACATCCCGCCCCGCCTTTCCATGCGCGGCAGCGCCGAGCAGCTGCAGTCCGGTCCCGCGGCCGAGGCCGTGCGGATCTCCGAGGAGTACGGCTGGGCCGAGAACCCCAACTGGACCCCGAAGATGGAGACCGCCGTCGACGACATGATGAACCACATCGTGCTGGAAGGGGCCGACCCCGACGCCGAGTTCGACGCGGCCGCCGCCACCATCCAGGGCGAACTCGACTCGATCTTCGGCTAGGGGAGTGCGCAACGTGGCAGTCTCCGCAGCGACCGCCGCGGACGCGACGGCGGGCACCGGGGAGCACGCTCCCCGGGCCCGCCGAGGCGGACGGCGGCGGACCGCCCTCACCTTCTGGGGCTTCGTGGGGCCCTTCCTGATCGGGCTCCTGGTCTTCACGATCATCCCGGTCGGCTGGAGCGCCTACCTGTCGTTCTTCGACGCGACGAACACCGTCAGCCCGACGCCCGAGGACTTCGTCGGGTTCGGCAACTACACGGCGATGCTCACCGACCCGGCGTTCCAGGACAGCCTCGTCACGTTCACCGTGTTCGCGGCGTTCATCGTCCCGGTCACCTTCGCGTTCTCGCTCGGCCTGGCGCTCATGCTCAACCGGGTGCGCTTCATGCGCGCGTTCTTCCGCTCGGTGTTCTTCCTGCCGTTCGCATGCTCCTATGTGGTGGCGGCCCTGGTGTGGAAGATGTCGATCTTCAACGGCGTTCGCTACGGCCTGGCCAACACGGTCCTCGACCTGTTCGGGGTCGACGAGATCGCGTGGCTCTTCCGCCCCGACCCGCCGTGGTTCTGGCTCGTCATCGTCTCGCTGCGCCTGTGGATCCAGGTGGGCTTCTACATGATCCTGTTCATAGCCGCGCTGCAGCAGATCCCGCAGCACCTCTACGAGGCCGCCTATGTGGACGGCGCGAAGCCCGGGCGCCAGACGTTCTGGCACATCACGCTCCCGCAGCTGCGCGCCACGTCCGTGGCGGTGCTCATGCTCATCCTCATCGCCGCCTACCAGGCGTTCGACGAGTTCCTGCTCCTGGTCGGCACCATGCCCTCGGCCCGGCCGCCGCTGGTGTACCTGTACCAGACCTCGCTGGGCATGCAGCAGGAGCTGGGCACCGGCTCGGCCGGCGCGCTCATCCTGGCGCTCCTCATCGCGATCGTCACCCTCCTGCAGGGCAAGTTCCTCGGCTTCGGCAACTCGGAAGATCGGTGAGCCATGACCACTGAGACCAAGCGACCCGCCCCGGTCGGCCGCAGGCGCGGCCCCAGCTCCGGGGGCACGGTCAACTTCCTGGCGCTCAGCGTCCTCGCGGTGCTGTTCCTCATCCCGTTCTACCTGATCCTGCGGAACGCGCTCTCGACCGACGCCGAGATCACCGCGCCCGGCTGGATGTGGTTCCCCGTCTCGCCGGCCTGGGAGAACATCGAGAAGCTCTTCACCGACCCGTCGGTGCCGATGGCCCGCGCGCTCCTGAACTCGGCGCTCGTGGCGATCCTGACGACGCTCGGCACCCTGTTCCTGTGCGCCACGGCCGGATACGGGCTCGCCCGCATCCCCTACCGCCACGCGAACAAGGTCTTCTACATCGTCCTGGCCACGCTCATGATCCCCGGCGCGATCACGTTCGTGCCCAGCTTCGTGATGGTCTCCAGCCTCGGCTGGATCTCCGACCTGCGGGGCCTGGTCATCCCGACGCTGTTCAACGGGTTCGTGGCCTTCCTGTGCCGCCAGTACTTCCTGAGCTTCCCCCGGGAGCTCGAGGAGGCGGCGCGGGTCGACGGCCTCGGCTACTGGGGCTCGTTCTGGCGCATCGTGATCCCCAACTCCGGGAACTTCCTGGCGGCCATCGCGGTCATCACCTTCGTGGGCTCCTGGAACTCGTTCCTGTGGCCCTTGGTGATCGGTCGCTCGCCGGACTCGTGGACCGTGCAGGTGGCGCTGTCGACGTTCCTGACGGCGC
This sequence comes from Glycomyces niveus, assembly GCF_017592475.1. Lineage (GTDB taxonomy): Bacteria > Actinomycetota > Actinomycetes > Mycobacteriales > Micromonosporaceae > Glycomyces > Glycomyces niveus. The sequence continues at coordinate 419,847 of NZ_JAGFNP010000002.1, forward strand.
AGACCGTGAGCCTCTCGCAGCTGTTCCTCGCGGCACTCGTCGCAATGCTGCCCTTGCTGTTCGTCTTCTTGTTCCTGCAGCGCTTCCTGGTCCAAGGAGTTGCGCAAACCGGGCTAAAGGGCTGATAGCGAGGGACGCCCTAGTTCCTAACACGACAATTGCAAATGCTAATGTGAGCTGCACTTCGGTCAGCGAGCCCAACCGGCTGCGGGTCCCGCCCGCAGCCGTGCGCTTTGACCGCGCCCGTCCCCTTTGCACAAGGAGTCATCCCCAGTGGAAGAACTGAAGATCCGGTCCCCGTTCGGCGTGTGGATCCTGACGCTCGTCACCTTCGGCATCTACGGCCTGTTCTGGTACGCCAAGACCGCCACCCAGATCAAGGCCGTCAACCCGAACAACCCCGGGAACGTCAGCGGCTCGAGCCTCGTCGTGTGGATGCTGTTCGGCTTCATCACCCTCTACATCGTGCCCATCATCAACTGGTTCAAGCTGTGCGCCTCGATCAAGGCCGAGCAGCAGGCCGCCGGTCTGGCCCCGACCTTCAACACCGGCGTGGCCACCCTGCTCTGCTTCGTCGCCGGCACCAACCTCTGCTACATCCAGGCCCAGCAGAACCTCGTGGTGAACGCCGTCAAGGCCCGTCAGGGCGTCCCCGCCTAAGACGCCCTCCCGTCGTTGCACACGCGGAGGCGAAGCCCCCGGCCGCATGCGGCCGGGGGCTTCGTGGTGCGTGACGCGTGATATGCCACTGCGCCGCCGCAGCACCGCCCCGGACCGCCCCCGACCGGCTAACCTTGCCGCTGTGGATCTGACCGAATACGTGCCCGTCGTCCCCGACTTCCCCGAGCCGGGGGTCGGCTTCCGCGACATCACGCCGCTGCTCGCCGCCCCCGAGGCCTTCCGCGCCTCGGTCGACCGGCTCCTGGAGGCCTGCGCGGCGCACCCGTACGACGCGATCGCCGCGTTCGACGCCCGCGGGTTCCTCTGGGCCGCCCCGCTCGCCGACCGCACCGGCACGCCCCTCATCCCGATCCGCAAGGCCGGCAAGCTCCCGCGCGAGGCCGCGGTCGAGTCCTACCGCGGCGAGTACGCCGAAGTCCGCGTCGAGATGCACGCCGACGCCGTAAGCGAAGGCGACCGCGTCCTCCTCGTCGACGACGTCATCGCCACCGGCGAGTCCATGGCCGCCGGCATCCGCCTCGTCGAAGGCCTCGGCGGCACCGTCGCCGCCTGCGCCGCCCTCCTCGAGATCGCCTCCCTCTCGGGCCGCGACCGCCTCGACGGCTACCCGATCATCTCGCTCCTCGGCAAGCTCTGAGCCCGCCGATATAGACCGATGGCGCGTGACATGTCACATGTCACGCGCCATCGGTCTATGCGAAAGACCTGCTCAGCCGGTCAGCTTCGCCAGGTTCGCCGGGTCGGCCAGCGCCGACCCCATGCCGATGACCGAGGCCCCGGCCTTGATGTAGGTCTCGATCTCGTCAGGGCCGACACCGCCGGTCGCCACGAACTTCATGTCCGGGAACGGCCCGTGCATGGCCTTGAACCAGTCCGGACCGAGCGTCGAGGCCGGGAACACCTTCACCCACGTGCACCCCAGGTCCCGCGCTAGACCGACCTCGCTCGCCGTCGCCACGCCCGGCAGGTGCGGCAGCCCGACCGCGTGCGAGGCCTCGAGCACCGCCGGGTTCAGGCCCGGCGCGATCGTGTAAGCCGCGCCCGCAGCAGCCGCCCGCTCCACGTGCCCGGCCGAGACGACCGTGCCCGCGCCGACCAGGCGCCCGCTCGGCGTCGCGGCCTTCACCGCCGCGGCCAGCGCCTCCTCCTGCCCGGGCTTGCCGATCGGGACCTCGACCAGGTCGAACCCGGCCTCCCACACCCGCTCCGAGAGCGCCACGGTCTCCTCGGCGGGCAGCCCCCGCCAGATCGCCATGACGCGCTGCCCGGCGAAGAGGCGGTCGAAGAATTCGCCTTGATCAAAGGTCACTGGTCCTCCAGGATGGCTCGGACGGTCTCGGGTGGCGGCGGGGGCGCGAGGTCCCCGACGGTCTGGAGGGCCCCGGCCGCGAGCCGGTGGCCCAGCCGCATCGACGCCTCGACCGAGGCGTCCTGCAAGCGGCCGTAGAGGAATCCGGCGGCGAACGCGTCGCCGGCGCCGACCGGCTCGACCACGTCGACCGGTTCGGCGGGGGAGTACCAGCGCTCGCCGTCCGCGAACGCGGTGACCCCGTTCCCGCCGTCCTTGACGACGAGCACGCCCGCGTCCGGCACGAGCTTGCGCACGTCGTCGGCGGTGTCGGCGCCCCAGAGGGTCTGGGCTTCGTCGAGCCCGACGAACGCGATGTCGGCCGCGTCGGCGAGCCGCCGCAGCGCCGGCCCGGCCTCGCTCACGGGCCACAGCGCTGGTCGGTAGTTGACGTCGAAGCTCACCGTCGCCGGGGCGAGCGCCCGGTCGACCATGAGTTCGTCGATGAGCGCGGCGCAGGACTCGGAGAGGACCGGGGTGATCCCGGAGAGGTGCAGCAGGCGCGGCGGCGCGACGCCGTCCAGGTGGCCGGGCCCCATCGTGGAGGCCGCGGAGCCGCGCCGGTAATAGTGGACGCGGGTGCCTTGGGGCCCAGGGTCTTTGAAATAGACGCCGGTGGGCCGGGACGCGTCGGTCTGGACGTGGCGGCAGTCGACCCCGGCCTCGTCGAGGACGTCACGGACGCGCTGGCCGAGCGGGTCGTCGCCGACCTTGCCGCACCAGGCGGCGCGGGCGCCGAGCCGGGCGAGCGCGACGGCGACGTTCGATTCGGCTCCGGCGACGCCCATGTGCAGGTCGACGGCGCCGCGGAGGGGTTCGGCGGCCGCGGGGGCGAGGACGATCATCGATTCGCCCAGGCACAGGACGTCCATATGGCTCCGTTCGTGTCCGCGCTCGCGCGTGTGGGGTCGGCGAGAGTCCGCTTCAGCCTACCGACTGGAAAACGCATTCACAAAGCGGCGGTCACCGCTTGCCGCTCATTCGGCGGCGCGCCGGGTCCCAATGCGGGGCCGACCGCCCGCGTAGACTTGTGACACAGGCCTCTCACCTTGGAGCCGGACATGACCGACCTGCGTCTGGTGAAGCTCTTCGCATGGACGATCGGCGTGCTGATCCTGCTGTGGATGCTCACCGAATGCCTCGGCGGCGCGAACGAGATCGACCCCGGCTACCAGGACCTCGAGCGCGACGACAAGCAGTACGCCGCCGACTGCGAGAACGCGTGGCAGGCCCTCGACCTGGCCGCGGGCGCGGACGGCGACAGCGTCGACGGCGTCGTGGACCAGATCGACGCCCTCGGCACCGAGATCGAGGACCCGAACCTCAAGTCGCTTACCGCGAACTTCGCTCAGCAGATCCAGGCGATCGTCGCCGACGTCCCGGCCGGTGACGCCGAAGCCCTCGCCGACGCCCAGGCCGCGTTCCGCGACGACGCCGCCCTCGGTCTCGCGATGCGCTGCCCCCTGCGCTGACCGACCGGCACCGAACCCCGAACCGGACACCCAGCGTGCGGACACCGGTGCACTGGGCATGCCCGCAACCTGGACACAGGTATTGACAGTGTTCGAAATTACCGCTAACTTCTACACGTTCGAACATCCTTCCGCTCGAGGGATGTCCAGTGGACCTCAATGTGGAGGAACGCGGCACGGTGCGCGAGCGCCCGGCCCGTAGCACCTCCGCGCGGACTTTGCTCTGGGGTTGACGGGGCGGGACCGCCCGAAGGCGCCCGGGCCGCGTGATCGCGGCCGAGGCGGCGACGGACGGGCCCGCCCCGTTCCGCGTCCCCCTGGGGCCTTACCGTCCGTGCAACCGGTCCGATAGGCCGGATCGCGCCGGTGCAAGCGTTCGTCTGCCTTCGCACACCCCCGCTGCCGCGGGGGAGCGCCGAGCTGCGGTTTCACCCGTTCCCGGGCGCCGCCCGCGGACCGCGCGTTTGGGTCCGGGGCCGCGCTTGTGGCAAAATGGCACGTCTGCCGTTGACCCGTAGGAGCCTCGTTGCCACCCAGCGAACTGCACGCCACCTTCCTGCCCGACCACGCCTCCCCGGCCGACGGTCGGCTGCTCTTCTTCGGCGGCGCGCACCCGGGGGCCGCGGTGGCCGAGCTCGGGCTCCCCCCTGGCGACCCGGTGGACGCCGAGCTCTACCTCGGCGGCGAGCTCCACGAGGTCGAAGGCGTCGCCATGCCGGTGCGCCCGGTGCTGCCCGCGCTCACGCGCATCGCCTCCCGCCCCGACATCACCGAGTCGGTCGCGGTCTGGGCCCGGATCGCGAACGCGGTCGACGACGACAAGTTCGACGACCTCGACCGCATCGCCGGGGAACTGCCCGCCGAAGGCCACGCCGTCCCGCACTCCGAAGGGCACGTGTGGACCGCGAAGGCCCTCGTGGGCGCGTTCGTCGAGTCGTTCACCGAGCTGCTGCGCTCCGACTCCGGGCTCAACCTGCGCCTCATCACCGCCCAGCACTCCGACCCCGGCGAGGTCCGCGTCAACGCCGACCTGCGCAAATACCAGGCGCACGGCATCGCGTGGCTCGAGGCCGCGGCCGAAGGCGGCGCGGGCGTCATCCTCGCCGACGACATGGGCCTGGGCAAGACCCTCCAGTCCATCGGGCTGCTCGTGCGCCGCGCCGGGAACGCCCCGCACCTCGTCGTCTGCCCGACCTCGCTCGTCGGCAACTGGCAGCGCGAGATCACCCGCTTCGCGTCCCAGCTGACGGTGCACCTCCACCACGGGCCGGCCCGCACCAAGGACCGCGCGCCGCTCACCGAGGCCGACGTCGTCGTCACCTCGTACTCGATCGCGCTGCGCGACATCAAGCTGCTGCGCCAGATCGCGTTCGACACGATCGTCATCGACGAGGCCCAGGCCATCAAGAACCACCGGTCCCGCACCGCCGGGGCCGTCCGCGACCTCACCGGCCGCGTCCGCGTCGCCCTCACCGGCACGCCCGTCGAGAACCACCTTTCCGAGCTGTGGTCCATCTCCGAGTTCGTCAACCCCGGCCTCCTGGGCGGCCAGACCGACTTCAAGCGCCGCTTCGCCGACCCCATCGAGATCGGCCGCGACCCCGTCTCCGCCGCGACCCTCCGCGCCCGCATCGACCCGGTCGTCCTGCGCCGCATGAAAGAAGACGTCGCCGCCGACCTCCCGCCCAAGATCGAGGCCGTCGTCGCCTGCACCATGACCGACGAGCAGGCCGGACTCTACAAGGAGGCCATCCGCGAGGCCTTCGACGAGGGCCTGGGCGACGGCATCACCCGCCGCGGCCGCGTCCTCAAACTGCTGACCCGCCTCAAGCAGATCTGCAACCACCCCGTCCAGTACGTGGGCGAAGGCGACAGCGCCGCCGTCGGCCTGGCCGAACGCTCCGGGAAGCTCGACCGGGTCACCGAGATGCTCACCGAAGTCGTCGACGAAGGCGACAAGACCCTCATCTTCACCCAGTACCGGCAGATGGGCGAGCTCCTCTCGCGCCACCTGCACGCCGAACTCGGCGTCGCCGCGCCGTTCCTGCACGGCGGGCTCGACCAGCCCGCCCGCGACAGGCTGGTCGAGGAGTTCCAGACCGGCGAAGGCCCCGCGATCCTCCTCGTCTCCCTGCGCGCGGGCGGCACCGGCCTTAACCTCACCGGCGCCTCCCACGTCGTCCACTACGACCGCTGGTGGAATCCGGCCGTCGAAGACCAGGCCACCGACCGCGCCCACCGCATCGGCCAGACCCAGACCGTCTACGTCCACAAGCTCGTCACCGCCGGATCCCTCGAGGAACGCGTCGACGAGCTCCTCCAGCGCAAACGCGCCATCGCCGACGCCGTCGTCGGCAACGGCGAAGACTGGCTCGGCGACCTCGACGACTCCCAGCTGCGCAAACTCATCGAACTCGACGACGCCGGAGGCCACCTGTGAGCGACCCGTACGGACGGACCTGGTGGGGCCGCAAGTGGTGGCGCGCCCTGGAGACCATCGGCCTGAACTACCCCGACCAGCGCATCGTCAAGGGCCGCGCCCTCGCCGGGCACGGCGCCGTCACCGGCATGTCCATCGAACCCGGCAAGGTCTCCGGCCGCGTCAGCGACACCAACGGCACCTTCGAGACCGAGATCCGGATCCCCGTCTACAACGCCTCCGCGTGGGCCGCCGGGATGACCGCGCTGTCGCTCTCGCCCTCGTGCGTCGCCGGGCTCCTCGCCGGCCGCCTGCCCAAACGCATCGACGACGTCCTCGCCGAGACCGGCATGCGCCTGCTGCCCAAGAAGTTCGTGACCGAGGACCACAACCGCATCACCGCCAGCTGCCCCTGCGCCGACAACCGCGAAGTCTGCGCCCACATCATGGCGCTCGCCCTCGTCAGCGCCGCCAAGATGGACGACGACCCCTGGCTCGTCCTCCTCCTGCGCGGCGGCCCCACCCGCGACCTCGCCGGCCGCCTCCGCGCCGCCCGCGTCGCCAGCATGGACGCCGCCCAACCCGTCTGAGCCGAACACGCCGAAGCCGGGCCGCGTTTCGCGGCCCGGCTTCCCAGCCGACATCAAGGGCGGCGAAGGGACTGGGCTCCCCGGCTGACGGACCGCCGTGATTCAGCCAAGGACCACCGACAGGCCCGAACCGTTCGCGGACACCGTCACCGACCGCATGTCGGCGATGCGCGGCAGTCCGTCAGCGACCTCGCCCTCGTAATCGCCCACGACCACCGTCGCCGCACCAGCGGCCTTCGCTGAAGCCAAGCCCGCCGGAGCGTCCTCGAACACCACCGCCTCCGACGCGTCGAAACCCAGCGCCTTCGCCGCCAGCATGTACGGCTGCGGATGCGGCTTGCCCCTCGTCACGTCATCAGCCGCCACCAGGATCTTCGGCAGCGGAATGCCCACGGCCGCCAGCCGCCGCAGCGTCAGCGCCCGCGTCGCCGACGTCACCACCGCCCACCGGTCCCGGTCCAGCCCCCGCAGCAGCGCCGCCGAACCCGGCACCTCGCTGATCCCGTCCGTCCGGTCGATCTCCTCCGCCTCGATCCGGTCGGTCTCCGCCACCACGTCCACACCGCGCGGCGCGAACTCCGCCACCACCTCGATCGTCGGCCGCCCGTGCGCCACCGCCAAGATCGCCGACGCCTCCAGACCGTGCCGGGCCGCGAACCGCCCCCACGCCCGCTCCACCGAAGCCGTCGAATCGACCAGCGTCCCGTCCATGTCGAACAGCAGCACCGAACCCGTCAGCACCGAATCGCCCATGCGTACCTCCTCGCGTCAGGACCGTCACGCTACCAACGGAACATGACGGCCACGCTAACTCTCACGAAGGATTCGAACACCGCCCTCGTGAGCCCCCCGCCGCACCGATAACGGTTGCGCGAAACCCCACGGCCCCTTAGCGTCGACACCGTGCCAGCGCTCATCCTCCCCACCGCCCGCCTCGGGCACTCCTTCGCCGCGGCCCTCCGCGAATTCCAGACCGAAGGCCGCGGCGGACCCGACGACCGCTCCCTCCTCGGCAACCTCCTCCGCGACGCCGGCCCGCCCGACGGCACCGACGCATGGATCGAACGCGTCCTCGACTTCGAGCACCGCCTCACCACCGACCCGCCCCGCGACTTCGTCCCCGCCACCACCTACTGGTGGACCGAGGCCGACATCTACCTCGGCCGCATCAACCTCCGCCACCGTCTCAACGACGACCTCCGCGAGATCGGCGGTCACATCGGCTACGACGTCCGCCCCACCGCCCGCCGCCGCGGCCACGCCACCGCCATGCTCGCCGCCGTCCTGCCCCGCGCCGCCGCCCTCGGCATCACCGAAGCCCTCGTCACCTGCGACACCGACAACACCGCCTCCCGCAAGGTCATCGAAGCCAACGGAGGGGTACTCGAAGACGAACGCGGCGGCAAACTCAGGTACTGGGTGCCCACCGCGACATAGCAACGCAAGCTGACACAGGTTGGGGGACAAGGTGGGACTCAAACGCGTCGACTACGACCGCACACAGCACGCCGGATACGCCAAGGGCCGCAGGCTCCTCCCCGCGAGCCGCCGCACCTGGCTCCGGGCCTTCCGCGCGCACGCCGGCGACCGCCGCATCGGCACCATCGTCGACGTCGGCTCCGGCACGGGGCGGTTCACTCCCGCGCTGGCCGACGAGTTCGGGGCCGACGTGATCGGCGTCGAACCCTCGGCCCGCATGCGGGAGGTCGCCCACGTCGAGTCCTCGCACCCGCTGGTCACGTACGTGCCGGGACACGCCGCGAACCTGCCGCTCGACGACGCGAGCGCCGACCTGGCGCTCATGTTCCTCGTCTGGCACCACGTGCCCGACCGGCCCGCGGCCGCGCGGGAGCTGGCGCGGGCCCTCAGGCCCGGCGCGCGGCTGCTCATGGCGACCACGCTCTCGGACCGGCTGAAAGACCTGTTGCTCTACCGGTATTTCCCGCGCACCCGCGAGATCGACGCCGAAGTGTTCCCCACGCTCGCGGAGACCGTGGAGGTGTTCGCCGATGCCGGGTTCGCGCACGCCGAGCTCACCGAGGTCCACCACCGGTCGGCCGACAGCCTCACCGAGTACGCCGGGCGGCAGCGCATGCGGGCGCTGTCGGTCTACGAGCACCTGACCGACGAGGAGTACCGGGCGGGGCTCGCGGCCCTCGAAGACGACGCCGCCGACGAGACCGTGCCGCGCCCGGTCGAATCCGAATGCGACCTGCTCGCCTTCACCCGCTGCTGAATCTCGTGATGCTGCCGCGCCGGTGCCATGTGACATGGCACCGCCGGTCTCGACCGTTCGGATTCAGGCGGTGCCACATGACATGCGACATGCCACCGCGATCAGAACGCTGACCCATACCAGCGTCGGGATTCGCGCCACATGACATGTGACATGCCACCGGCGACCGGCCCGACCGCCTTGCTCGGTCCCTAGTTGCCGTCGGGGGTGACGAGACCGGTGTTGTACGCGAAGATGACCGCCTGCACGCGGTCCCGGGCACCGATCTTGGCGAGGATGCGGCCCACGTGGGTTTTCACCGTCGACTCGGCGAGATGGAACCGCTCGGCGATCTCGGTGTTGTTCCAGCCGCGACCGATCGCCGTCAGCACCTCCCGCTCCCGCTCGGTCAGCACCTCGAGCCGCTCGGCCGAGGCCGACGGCTCCTCCTCACCCTCAACAGGGAACTGGTCGGCGAAGCGGTCGAGCAGCCGCCGCGTCAGCTTCGGCGCCACCACCGCGTCCCCGGCCGCAACGACGCGGATGCCCGCGAGGAGCTCCTCCGGCTGTGCGTCCTTCACCAGGAACCCGCTGGCGCCGGCCCGCAGCGCCGCGTACGCGTACTCGTCCAGGTCGAACGTGGTCAGCACCAGCACCCGGCTGCGACCGCCCGCCGCGATGATCCGCCGCGTCGCCTCGATCCCGTCCACGCCGGGCATGCGCACGTCCATGAGCACCACATCCGGGCCCAGTTCGGTCGCCCGCCGCACCGCGTCGGCCCCGTTGTCCGCCTCGCCGAGCACCACCAGATCCGGCTGGCTCTCCACGAGCATCCGGAACCCCATGCGCTGCAACGGGTGATCGTCCACGATCAGCAACGTGGTCACCGGCGCTCCTCTCCGTCCCGGGGCAGCCACAAGGCGACCCGCCAACCGCCGAGCGCTTCAGGCCCGGCCACCATCGTGCCGCCGAACGCCGCCGCACGCTCCGACAAGCCTGCCAGACCACGGGCCGTGCCGGCCTCGTCCACCCGGTTCCCCGTGTTGTGCACCGTGACGGCGAGTCCGGACTCCCGGTACTCCAGGGACACCTTGGCCCGCTTGACACCGCGCGCGTGCTTGAACACGTTCGTCAGCGACTCCTGCACCGTCCGGTACACCGCCAGCTGCTGGTTCTCCGACAGCGCCAGCGGCTCGCCCGTCACCGTCACCGTCACCGGCAGCCCGGCCTCCCGCACCCGCTCGATGAGCGCGTCCAGATCGGCCAGTCCCGGCTGCGGCGCCAGCTCCAGCTCCTCGCCCTCCTCGGCCTTCAGCACCGACAGCACGCGCCGCAGCTCCGCCAGCGCCTCCCGGCTCGTGCGGCCGATCGCCTCCAGCGCCTCCTTCGCCTTCTCCGGCTTGGCGGTCGCCGCGTACGCCCCGCCGTCGGCCAGCGCGTTGATCACCGCCAGGTTGTGCCCGATGATGTCGTGCATCTCCCGCGCGATCCGGTTGCGCTCCACAGTCACCGCCTGCTGCGCCGCCTGATCGCGCTCCGAGTGCTGGAACTCCCGGCGCGTGCGCATCAGCATGCCGATCGTCACGATGAACCCGAAGTAGACCGCCGTCGGCGCGAAGTACCCGAAGAACCCGAACACCGAGATCTCTTCGTTCACCAGCCAGTCGACCAGCGACGGCACCAGCGAGACGAGCCCCGCCCACCACAACAGCTTCAAGGGCCGCCGCAGCACCAGGTTGTACAAGACTACGGTGAACGCCACCGCCGCCGCCCCGTTCACGAACCCCGCGTTCGGATTGCTCGTGTACGCCAACGGGATCGTCACCGCCAGCGGTGCGCACTGGCTCAGCAGCACCGCGAACGGGTACCGGCGCCGCCAGATCGTCGGCACCAGGAACATCGCCGCCAGCACCAGCTGCAGCAGCGGCCGCTCCGCCTCGAACTCGCCCACCGCGGCCGCCAGCGCCCCCATGCAGGCGAAGCACGCGTACACGGCGATCGGGAAGAGATTCCAAAGCAGCGGATGCCGGGAGTCGAACTCCAGCATCCGCTGCCACATCCCGCGCTTGCGGGGAACCGTCACGGCCTCGGCCACGGGTACATGCTCACACGTCGCGACGCTTGAGCAGCACGCCCGCCAGCCCGTACGTGACGACGAGCCAGATGCCCATCCACAGCCAGGACTCGCCCACGGACAGAGTCGCCCCGGCCGGGTCGACCATCAGGAGCGTGTTCGGCACGTTGCCGGGCGCGTACGGGGTCACGTCGGTCACCCAGTTCCACGGCAGCAGCGTCGCCAGCTGCGGCAGGATCATGATCACGCCGATGTAGAACCCGATCGAACCGGCCGAGTTGCGCAGGATCGCGCCGATGCCCAGCGCCAGCAGCGCCAGGTACACGATCATCGCCGTGTAGCCCAGCAGCGCCCGCAGCACCCCGTCGTCCGAGAGCGACACACCGCCCAGGCCCGTACCCGAGAAGATCGCCTGCGTCAAGAAGAACGTCAGGAACACCATGGCGCCGAACAGGACCGCGACCACGGCCCCGTACACCGCGGCCTTCGCCCACAGCACCGACAGGCGCTTCGGCGCCGCCGACATCGTCGAGCGGATCGATCCGGTCGAGTACTCGCCGGTCACCGTCAGGATGCCCAGTACGGCGATGAACACCGACGCGAGCGCGATGCCCGCCATCGAGAAGTCGATCGCCGACGCCGCGCCGCCGATCGCCTGGTCGTCCGGGACGCTCGACGCGATGATCGCGCCCAGGCCCGCGCTGAACACGACCGCGCACAGCAGCACGATCCAGGTCGAGCGCAGCGACCACAGCTTCGTCCACTCCGAACGGAGCAGGCCCGCCGTGGAGAGCTTGTACTGCGCCGGCGGCGTGTAGGCCGCGGGGCGGTCGGTCATCACAGCGGCGGTCATCGGTTCGCCCCTTCCGTGGTCTGGCGGTATTCGACCGCGTCGGCGGTCAACTGCATGAACGCGTCCTCAAGGGACCCGCGGTCGGTGCGCAGCTCGTGCAGCACCAGCCCGTGCGCGGCCGCGGTCTGACCGACCACGGCGGCCTCGGTCCCCGTCACCTCCAGGACGCTGCGCTCGGGACTCGAGACGCTGATCCCGGGCCCGGCGAGGTGCTCGGCGAGCCGGGCGGCGTCGGGGGAGACGACGCGCACGCGCGCCTGCCCGTTCCCCGACACAAACGCGTCCACTGTGGTGTCGGCCAGGAGCCTGCCCTGCCCGATCACGACGAGGTGCTCGGCGGTCTGGGCCAGCTCGCTCATCAGGTGCGAGGACAGGAAGACCGTGCGGCCCTCGGCCGCGAGGCCCTTGAGCAGCAGGCGGATCCATTTCACGCCGTCGGGGTCGAGGCCGTTCACCGGCTCGTCCAGGATCAGCACGGCCGGGTCGCCCAGGAGCGCCACGGCGATGCCCAGGCGCTGGCCCATGCCGAGGCTGAAGCCGCCGACGCGCTTGCCGGCGACCTCGTGGAGGCCGACGAGGTCGATGACCTCGGTGACGCGGCGCTTGGGGATGCCGTGGGTGCGGGCGAGGGCCAGGAGGTGCTTGTAGGCGCTGCGGCCGGCGTGGACGGACTTGGCCTCGAGGAGCGCGCCGACCTCGGTGAGGGGCGAGCGGAACTCGGAGTAGTGCTTGCCGTTGACGCGGGCGAGGCCGCTGGTGGGCGTGTCCAGGCCGACGACGGCGCGCATCGTGGTGGACTTCCCGGCGCCGTTGGGGCCGAGGAAGCCGGTGACGACGCCGGGTTTGACGGCGAACGTCAGATCGTCCACGGCCGTCTTCTTGCCGTAGCGCTTCGTCAAGTGCTCGATCTCGATCATGTCCCGAACGCTACGGCGCGGGCGGCGGCGCTTCATCCGTTTCAAGAGCGAACTTCAGGGACGCGAGTGGTACCCGGGTACTACTACTTCGAGCCGGTGCGCCGCAAGGGGATCGGGCCGAATCAGACAAGTAGTGCGTGACGCGTCATATATTACCCGTATCGAAAACCCCCTGGGAAAACCCTGACACACGGGTCCGACACCGGTGGCCGCCGCAATCGGAGCGGGGCGGTGGGGGCCGGTCGCTCATTTCGCTTCGGAGTAGCTGTCGACCACCTTGGGGCGCAGCGGGATGCGGACGGGCAGGTCGCCGAAGAGGGTCGTAGTGGCGGCTGCCGCGGCCTGTTCGATGACCTCGCCGACAGTGGCGGCGTGTTCGGCGGGGCAGTGGACCACGACCTCGTCGTGGAGGAAGAACACGAGTTCGCCGAGGCGGTGCTCGTGGAGTTCGCGGCGCAGCAGCGCCAGCAGGACCAGGGCCCATTCGGCGGCGGTGCCCTGGACGATGAAGTTGCGGGTGAAGCGGCCGCGGCCGGTCGCGGCCTTGGTGCCGTCCTCGGAGTTGAGGGTCTGCCACCAGCGTTCGCCCGGGGCGGGCACGGTGCGGCCGAGCCAGGTGCGGACGAGGCCGCCCTTCTCGCCGATGCGAGCGGCCGATTCGACCCGGTGGAACGCGGCGGGGAAGCGGTCGCGCATGAGCTGCACCAGCTGCGCCGCGTCCCCGGCGGTCCCGCCGTACATCGCGGAGATGAGCGCGATCTTGGCCTTCGACCGCTCGCCGCCCAGGCGCGGCGCGAGCTCGGTGTACAGGTCGTCGGCGGCCGTGGCGGCGATCATCGCCTGGTCGCCGCTGATCGCGGCGAGGAGCCGCGGTTCGAGCTGCGCCGCGTCGGCCGCGACGAGCTTCCACCCCGGCTCGGCCCGGATCGCCTCGCGCACGGCGTGGGGGAGCTGCAGCGCCCCGCCGCCGTCGGTGCCCCAGCGCCCGGTGTCGGCCCCGCCGACCATATAGACGGGCCGGAAGCGGCCCCGGTCGGCGAGCGCCGGATCAGCCGCGGCCCCGGGTGCGCCGGTGGCGGTGACCCAGGTGTCGGCCCAGTTCCAGCCGAACGCCGTCCACACGCGGGCGTGCTCGCGGTAGACCTTGAGCGCTTCGACGGCGGGGTGTTCGACCGAGGCGAGCTCCCAGGAGTGCGTGGTCTTCACCTCGAGCCCGGCCGCGTGGAAGGCGGCGAGGACCTGCTTGGTCGAGTCGGGGTTGAGGTGGTGCCCGAACGCCTCGACCACCTTGTCGGCGAGCGCCTGGAGCTTGCGCGGCCGCATGCCCTTGGTCGGGCGCGTCCCGAGCAGGTCGCGCAGGAGGCGGTCGTGCACGGCGCGGTCGAACGGCACGCCGGTGCGGCCCATCTCGGCGGCCACCAGGGCCCCGGCCGACTCGGCGGCCAGCAGCGTGCCCAGGCCCGGGATGTCGGCCGCGGCGGTGCGCCGCCGCTGGTCGAGCCAGGCCGCCTGGAGCTTGACCAGGAGCGCGGGGCCGTCGACCGGCTCGGGCTCGCGCTCGAAGAGCGTCCCCGCATCGGGGTCGGACTCGGCGGCGACCTTCGGGGGCTCGCGGCCTTCGACGCGGGAGAGGATGCGCTCGGCGAGTCGCAGGTCGCGGCAGCGGTCGAGGCGGGCCCCCGCCTCCAGCAGCGGCGGGTAGTCGCGGGCGGCTTCGGCGAGGACCCAGCGCGGGCCTTCGGGAGCGCCGGGCGCGAAGGGCCGGCCCGCGTCGCCCTCAAGCTGCGCGGTACCGCCGCGGGCCTGGGCCTCGAGCGCGGTCACCGCGGCCGCGAGGTCGCGGTGGTAGGCGACGGCGCCGCCGGGGAGGGGCATCGTCCACCCCTCCCCGCCGCGACCGTGCACGAGTGCGACCTCCACGCAGCCATTGGAGCACAGGCCCCCGACATTCCCGCCCGCTCAGACTGGACTGTAGACATACTTTTCCGGAGTCGCGGGTAACCGGTCCGCATGGCACTCATTTTGTGGATCCTCGCGGTCCTTCTCGTCATTTACGGCATCGTCATGATCTTCCGGGGTCAGGTGCTGCTAGGCATCGTCGTGATCATCGTCGGCCTGCTGGTCGGCCCCGGCGGGGTGAGCCTCTTCACGTAGCGCGGCCGCTTCCGGCCGCACGCACACGTGCGGCCGGAAGCGGCCTTGCCCGCCGTTCCGCGACCCTGGTCGAGGAAAGCTCATATTCTGGGCACATGGCTATGCCTCCGAACACCGGCGGCCCGCCGCAGGGCCCCGATCCTCAGCATCCGGAGGGCCACGACACCGGGCAACCGGGCGGCACAGGCCCTCAACCGCAACCTGACGGTCCGAACCCGCAGGCCCCGCCCGGGGCGGGCCCGCCGCAGCCGCCCGGCTCGCCGGCGTCCCCGTACCCGCCGAGCGGAACCTGGCCCACCGGCCCGCAACCGGCCAGCGGCTACCAGCCCAGCGGACCGCCCTCCAGCGGCGGCTACCCGCCCGGAGGCCCGCCGCCCACCGGCGGCTACACCTACCAGTGGGCACCGCAAGGGCCGCCGCCGAAACCCCACCGCACCGGACTCGTCATCGCCGTCATCGCCGTCGCCGCCGTGCTCGTCCTCGGCGGCCTCGCGCTCATCGCGCTCAACCTCACCCGCGACCAGGACGACAAGTCCGCGTCCGAATCGCAGACCGAATCCGGGGACGCCGAACCGCGCCCCGACGTCGAAGGCGAGGAAGAACCGGGCATCGCCGGAGCGGTAGGCGCCTGCCTCCCCTTCGAACCGGTCCTCATCGGCGTCACCGTCGACCTCACCACCTCCTGCGACAGCGCAGCGGCATTCTGGGAGGTCACCACCGCCAGCGACACGGTCGACGCGACCGTGAACGCCGACGGCGCCATCTCGGACCCGCAGACCGTGTACGACGTCTGCGGCCCCGAACACGGCCGGTTCGACCCCGGCGAGCTCTGGAAGGACTTCTACTTCACCTACGAAGACGCCACCAGGTCCGTGGCCGAGTTCTACTGCGTCGAGGCCGTCGGCAATCCCGACGAGCTCGGCCGGCTCCCGATCACGCCAGACACCGGCGACTGCTTCGACGACAGCGAGCGCTGGTGGACCGTGCCCTGCGGCGACGGGGGCGCCCTGTACACCGTGGTCGACACCGTCCACGTGGACCCGCCCGCCGAGATGACGGTCGACGAGGCCGACGCCGCCTCGGCCCCGTGCTCCGGCGGCGCCTACCTCTGGCAGGTCACCGACATCGAAGGCCGGACCACCGCGATCCTCTGCGGGGACTACCTGTAGGGGCGGCCGGCCTCAGGCGGACTCTCGCACCACCAGTTCGGTCGGGAGGATCTGCAGCGGAGCGACCTCACGGCCCTCCAAGAGCCGCAGCATGGCCCGCGCCATGCTGCGGCCGATCTCCGCGATCGGCTGCCGCACCGTCGTCAGCGGCGGATCGCAGTACGTCGCCAGCGCGATGTCGTCGAACCCGACCACCGCCACGTCCTCCGGCACCCGCCGCCCCGCCTCGCGCAGCGCCTGCAGGGCACCGTGCGCCATCAGGTCCGAGGCGACGAACACCGCGTCGAGGTCCGGCTCGTCCGCCAGCAGCTGCCGCATCCCCGCATGCCCCGATTCGGCGGTGAAATCCCCGACCGCGACGATCGCGCGCCGGTCCGCCGCGGCCAGTGCCTCCCGGTACCCGTCCAGGCGCTCGCGGCCCGCCACCATGTCCTGCGGGCCCGCGACCGTGGCGATCCGCCTGCGCCCCTTGGCGATCAGGAACTCGACCGCCGCCTTCACGCCGCCGACGTGGTCGACGTCGATGCAAGGGGCGTCCACATGCGGCAGCCCGTTGCACACCACCGGCACACCACGGCGCAGCATCAGCTCCGGCAGCAGGTCCGCGTCGTGCAGCGACGCGAACATGACGCCGTCGACGTGCCCGCCCACCGCGTACCGCTCCGCCCGCGACCGCGCCTCCGCCGAACCGGTGGTCAGCAGCACCAGCAGCTTTCCGGCCGCGTCGAGCTCCCCGGCCACGCCCCTGATGACGCTCGGGAAGAACTGGTCGTCCGAGAACACCCGGTTCGGCGACTCGGGCAGGATCAGTGCCACCGAATCGGTCCGGTGGGTCACGAGCGACCGCGCGGCCGCGTGCGGCACGTACCCGAGCTCGGCCGCGGCCGCCTCCACGGCCCGCCGCAGGTCTTCGGCGACCGTCGTCTGCCCGTTGACGACCCGCGACACGGTCGCGCGCGACACGCCTGCCCGCTCCGCGACCTCCTCCAACGTGGGGCGGCCGGTGCGGGGGGCCCGCACCGCCCCGCCGCCGGGCACCGCTTCCGCTCGCCGCATGCGTTCCGCCTCCGTACGTCTCAGCCCTTGACCGCGCCCTGCATGATCCCGCTGATCATGTACTTGCCCAAGAGCGCGAACACCGCCAGCAGAGGAAGCGTAGCCAGCATGGTCCCGGTCAGCACCAACGACTGGTCCGTCACGTACCCGCCGCTGAGGGTCGACAGCGCCACCTGCACCGTCTGCCGCTCCGGGCTCGAGAGCACGATCAGCGGCCAGAAGTAGTCGTTCCATGAGGTCAGGAACGTCAGCACGCCCAGCACGACCGCGGCGGGTCGCGCCGCGGGCATCACGATCTGCCAGAAGATCCGGAACGTCGACGCCCCGTCCATCCGGGCCGACTCGATGAGCGAACCGGGCAGCGCGCCGCGCAGGTACTGCGTCATGAAGAACACCCCGAACGCGCTCACCAGGCCCGGCGCGACCACCGCCCACAGCGTGTCCGTCCACTCCAGCTCGATCATGAGCATGAACAGCGGGATCACGCCCAGCTGCACCGGCACCATCATCGTCGCCACCACCGTCACCAGGAGCACCTTGGCACCCTTGAACTCCAGCTTCGCGAACGCGAAACCCGCGAGGGTCGAGAAGAACACCACCGACGCGGTCACCGAGGCGCTCACGACCACCGAGTTCCACAGCGCCGTCCCGAACGGCACCGTCGCGAAGACCCGCTCCACGTTCTCGACGAGGTTCGCCCCCGGCAGCACCGGCGGCGGGACCTGCGCGAGCGCCGAGTTGTCGCGCGAGGCGACCACGAAGCTGTAGTACAGCGGGAAGCCCGAGAAGAACAGCACCGCGACCAGGGTCAGGTACACGAGCCGGCCGGGCTGCTCGCGCAGCGCCCGCATCCGGGACCGTGCCCGGCGGTCGGACCGGCCCGGCAAGGTGCGGTCCGACCGCCGGGGGACTGCGGCACCGGAGGCCGGCGCGGGCGGGACGGCGAGGCCGGGACGGGTCATGAATCGCTCCTGATGCGGCGGATGAACAGGTAGTTGAGGAGGGCGACGACGACGATGACGAGGAACATCGTCCAGGCGACCGCGGAGGCGTAGCCGAACTCGAAGCCGCGGTTGAAGCCGTGCTCGTACAGGTAGAGGGTGAGCGTCTGGAACTGGCGGGAGGCGCCGCCGGTGACGCCGTTGGGCCCGCCGCCGCCGAACAGCTGCGGCTCGGCGAAGATCTGGAGCCCGTAGATGGTCGAGACGATCACGGTGAACACGATCGTGGGCCGGATCATCGGGACGGTGACGTGGAACAGCTGCTGCATGCGCGACGCGCCGTCGAGGTGCGCGGCCTCGTAGACGTCGCGCGGGACGGCCTGCATGGCGGCCAGGAAGATGAGGGCGTTGTATCCGGTCCACTTCCACGCCACCATAACCGCGATGGCGATATGTGACGTGGCACTGCCGGACTGCCAGTCGATGCGCCCGGCCCCGAGGGATTCGAGGACCCAGTTGACCAGGCCGAAGTCGCGGCCGAACAGCTGGCTGAAGATGACGGCGACGGCCACCACGGAGGCGACGTTGGGCAGGAGCATCCCCATGCGCCAGAACGTCTGCCCGCGCAGCCGCAGGGTCAGCAGGTGCGCCAGGAGGAGTGCGGCGAGCAGCTGGGGAACGGTGGCGAGCAGCAGGATCGACATGGTGTTGCCCAGGGCGTTCCAGAAGTACGGGTCGCTCAGGAGGGCCTGGTAGTTGCCGAAGGCGACGAAGACGTGCTCGTCGGAGAGCAGGCTCCACTCGTGAGTGGACACCCAGGCGGTGTAGGCGAGCGGGAAGAGTCCGAACGCGGCGAACAGCGCGAAGAACGGGGCGATGTAGAGGTACGGGGAGGCCTTGAGGTCGAGGCGGTAGCGCAGGTGCTGGAAGCGGCGGCCGGCGGGGGAGGACCGCCCGGTCGGGTCGGCGGTGCGCGCGGGGCCGGTGCGCTTGGCGGCGATGGTCATCGGGTCGCTTTCAGGATCGTCGGGCGGTGGGCCGGCCGGGCGCGGGGGGCGCGCCCGGCCGGCCCGTTCGGGGGCTAGAACGATTCGAGGTCGCCGAGGACCTGGCTCCAGGCCTCATCGGGCGTCTGGCTGCCGTCCTCGATGCGGCCGAGGCCCTGGCCGATCGTGGCGAGCACGTCGCCCTGGAGCGGGCCCTGGTACTGCGGCCGGACGGCCTGCGCGGCGGCGGTGAAGATCTGGCCGACGGGCGCGTCGTTGAAGTACGCCTTCGTCATGCCGGTGAGCGCCTCGTCCTCGTACAGCGCCGGCGTGGACGGGAAGTTCCCGGTGGACTCGAACACCTTGAGCTGCTGCTCGGGCGCGGTGAGCCATTCGATGAACGCGTAGGCCTCCTCGGGGTGGTCGCCCTGCGCGGGCAGCACCAGGTGCGAGCCGCCCATGTTCCCGGCGCCGCCCGGCACGGTGGCGATGTCCCACAGGCCGGCCGAGTCGGGCGCGTTCGTCTCGATGTAGGAGGTCATCCAGGCCGGGCAGATGATGGTCGCGAAGGTGCCCTCGTTGAACCCGGCGTTCCACTCCGGCGTCCAGGCCTGCAGGCGGTTCGACATGCCCGCCTCGATGGCCTCGACGGTGAGGTCCCAGGCCTCGCCGATGGCGGGGTTGGACTCGACGACGAGGTTGTCGTCGCGGTCGTAGACGCCCTCGTCGGCCTGCTCGACCATGGCGCGGAACATGTTCCCCGAGGACTCGAAGAAGTAGTCGCCGCCCGTCGCCTCCGAGTACTGTCGGCCCACGGCCACGTAGTCCTCCCAGGACCCGGCCCACAGCGCCGACACCTCGTCGCGCTCGACGGGGAGCCCGGCCTGTTCGAACAGGTCGCGGCGGTAGCACATGGCCATGCCGCCGACGTCGGTGCCGAGCCCGATGAGGGCCTCGCCGTCCTTGGCGAGCGCCTGCTGCCACTTCCAGTCGAGCCATTGGCCTTCGAGCTCGGCCGCGCCGAGGTCGAGGAGGTTGTGGAAGCGGTCGGGCTGGGCGGTGTACTGCGATATGTAGCCGACCTCGACGGCTTCGATGTCGGCGGCGCCCGAGCCGGTCGCGAGGTGCGTGGTCAGGTTCGTGTGGTGGTCGGCGAACTCGGCGATGCGCTCCTCGAACTCGATCTCGGGGTGCAGCTTCGAGTACTCCTCGTAGAGGGGGCCGAACCCGAAGTCGCCGAACAGGCCGACGCTGAGGGTGATCTTGCCGCCGTCGTCGCCGCCGCCGGAGCAGGCGGCGGTCAACGCGAGCGCCGCGGCGGCCGCGGCCGCCATCGCGGTGCGGATCGGTCTGGTCTTCATCGGTGGTTCTCCACTGTGTGCGATGGGTGGTGAGGGATCCGCGCCCGGAAGGCCCGGGAGCGGGTGGCGCGGCCGCCGCCGGAACAGCCGCGCCGAAATCGGTGCCGGAGTGAGAGAGCGCTCTCTCACTCGAAGGGGCGGCCCCGCGGCTCGCGGGGCCTTCGGTGTGTCGCTTCGCCCGGGAGCTGTCGGCTCCGGTGCGCCACGTGTGACATGTGATGTGCCACTGAGGAGGGACGGGGGAGACGCGGCCGCGGCAGGAGCACGCGGCCGCGCCGCCGGCATCAGCGTCTGAAGCGGAACTCCTGGACGGACACGAAGTCTTGCGGCTGGCCCGACGTGAAGGTGAGGAACACGTCGTGGGTGCCGGTCACCGAGGCGACGTTGCCCGGCACGTCCCGCCACGAGGTCCAGCCGCCGGTGTTCGCGATCGCGAACGAGCCGATCGGGGCGGCCGTCGCCGAGTCGATGCGGACCTCCACGAGGCCGCTCACCCCGCCGCCGGCGCCCGAGGCGACCCGGGCGACGAAGTCCACCGGGCTCGCCGACCCGAAGTTCACGTCGTCGTACCGGACCCAGTCGCCGTTGCCCAGCGGGCCGATGGACGAACCGCCCGCGGTGGCACCGGAGGTCGCGTTGAACGAGGACGCCGCGATCGCCGCATACGCGTCACGCGCCCCGCCGGGGTTCCCGGTGGTCGGCGGGTCGGTCGGCTCGCCGGTGCCGCCGCCTCCGGCGGTGAACACCCGCACGTAGTCGACGAGCATCGAGTGCCCCGGCACGGTGGCCGCCGTCGGCGTCGTCCGCCCCGAGACGCCGTCGGGGAAGGCCCCGCCGATCGCCAGGTTCAGCAGCAGGAAGTACCCGGCGTGGTCGGTCATCTGCGCCCACGTGTCCGCCGGCAGGTCGCCCTCGTCGATGGTGTGGAACAGCGTCCCGTCGACGTACCAGCGCAGCTGGCCCGCCGCCCCCGACTCGTCCCACTCCATCCGGTAGGTGTGGAACCCGTTGTGGCACGATCCGCCGCAGTAGGTCTGCCCGGCGAGCCCGTTGAACTCGTTGCACGGCCCGCCCGGGGCGACGCCGCAGTGGAGGGTCCCGAACGTCCAGTCCAGACCGTTCACGTTCTCCATGAGGTCGATCTCGCCGATGCCGGGCCAGTTCCAGTGGTTCCCGCGGAACGGCGCGCCCATGGACCAGAACGCGGGCCAGTAGCCCAGCGCCGCCTCCCCGGTCACCTGCGGCAGCTGCAGGCGCCCCTCGACGCGCAGCGTCCCGCCCTGCGGCGGTTTGAAGTCGGCTCGGACGGTCTCGATCCGCGCCGAGGTCCACTGCCCGGCCCCATCGCGCAGCGCGGTGATCTTGAGATTGCCGCTGCCGTCCATGGCGACGTTCGCCGGGTTGCTCGTGTGGGCGGCGATCTCGCCGGTGCCCCAGTTCGCGGGCCCGCCGGGGTAGCTGTGCCCGAGGTCGTAGATCCAGTTCGCGGTCGACGGCTGCGATCCGGCCGCGCCGTTGAACTCGTCGGCCCAGACCTGGTTCCAGGTCTGCGCGGCCGCGGGGGCCTCCTGGGCGCCGGCGTTCGCGACGGTGAGGCCGGCCGCGGCGAGCACCGCCGCGCCTGCGGTGACGGCGGCGAGGACGCGGGCGAGTCGGCGCCGGGGGAGTCGGTGATGGGAGGGTTGCTGTCGTTCGGAGGTCTGCACTCGTGCCATGACGGCTCCTTTGCCGAGGATTCGAGAGACCGCTCTCTCGCTGCCGATCTGCTCTATGATCGATCATGAGAGAGCGCTCTCTCATTCGGTCCAGGCCTCATTCCTACCCGAACGAATCGGTACATGTCAATGGGTTGTGGCCGAACCGTTATCGGCGGCGCAGCGCATCGGCGCAGGTAAGCCCTTGCAAGGCAAGGTGAACGATCACCTCCGCGGCGGCGTCAGCGCGAGCCCTCGTCGCCTTCCGCCTGCGGCGGGGGTTGCTGCTGCGTCTCCCGCGACCGCCGCTGCAGATCGCCCAGGCGCGCCTGCCGCTCCTCCCGCAGCCGGTCCAGGCGCCGCTGGCGCTCCCGGCGCTCCTCGGGCGACTCCGTGCCGCCGAGCATCCGCTTCTCGATCCACTCCACGTGCTCGGCGTGCGCGGCCGCGTTGATCGCCCGCACGTCCTGGTAGGCGCCCCGCAGCGACTCCATCCGCTTCAGCGCGTCATGGCACTGGGCCAGCAGGATCTCGATGTCGGCGTTCTCGGCCGGGTCGGCGTCCGCGCGGCGCGCCTCCAGCCACGCGATCCCCTCCCGCAGCTTCTCGCGGGCCCTGAGGTTGTGCATCGCCAGGTCCTCCACGATGCTGTCGGTCAGCTCGAGGAAGCTCAGGTGAGGATCGGGGCGGTCGTCGGTGCCCATGGGGCCGTCCTTCCACGAGGAGGTGCCGCTACCCCCTCTACCATACGGGCGCGGCTACGATCATCCTTCACCGCGCGACCGATTCACCCCGAAGTCTGAGGCCCAGTGGAATCCATCGAGACCGTCGTCGACACCCTCACCCAGACCCAGGACGCCCCGCCCCTGTGGGTCATGCTCGCCTGCCTGGCCGCGGCCGCCGCGGCCGTCCTGTACACGCCCGTGTGGCGCTGGGCCCGCGGCCTGGTCACCATCGCGCACGAGGGCGGGCATGCGCTCATGGCCGTCCTCGTGCGCCGCCGCCTCACCGGCATCCGCCTCCACGCCGACACCTCCGGCCTCACCTTCTCACGCGGCAAGCCCACGGGCTTCGGCGCCGCGATGACCCTCGTCGCCGGGTACACCGCCCCCGCCGCCCTCGGCCTGGGCGCGGCCGCGCTCATCGGTGCCGGGCGCATCGTGGTGCTCCTGTGGGTCACGCTGGCGCTCCTGGTGGTCATGCTCGTGTTCATCCGCAACTGGTACGGGGCGCTGGCGCTGATCGTGACGGGTGCGGGCGTCTTCGCCGCGACCTGGTACGGCAACGCGATCGTGCAGACGGTCGCGGCCTACCTCGGCGCGTGGCTGCTGCTGCTCGGGTCGGTGAAGCCGGTCCTGGAGCTGGGTTCGCGTCGGCGTCGCCGCCGCCACGGGGCGGGCCAGTCGGACGCCGACCAGCTCGCCGGGATCACCGCGATGCCCGCCGGGGGATGGGTCTTCCTGTTCGCCGTCGCGACGATCGCGGCCGCCCTGTGGGGCACGTACCTGCTGCTCCCGGCCGATGAGTGGTTCGCCGCCGCCTAGCCCGCCGCGGCGCGTTCAGCGCAGGTGCCGCTTCGTCTTCGCGGTCGGTGCGACCGAGTACGGGTCCTCGGGCCAAGGGTGCTTGGGGTAGCGGCCGCGCATCTCCTTGCGCACGTCCTGGTAAGGGCCTTCCCAGAAGGACGCGAGGTCGGCGGTGACCGCGAGCGGCCGCCCGGCGGGGCTGAGGAGGTGCAGGAGCACCGGCACGCCCGCGATCCGCGGCGTCTCGACGGCGCCGAACATCTCCTGGAGCTTGACGGCCAGCACCGGGGCCTCGCCCGAGTAGTCGACGCGGGCCTCGCGGCCGGTGGGGACGGCGAGCGCCTCGGGCGCGGTCTCGTCGATCCCGGCCTGCCACGGCAGCAGGTTCCGCAGCGCCTGACCCACCGGGATTCGTTCCACATCGGACCGTCGCCGCGCCCGGGACCACCACGGCTCCAGCCAGTCGGTGCCGGCGGTGAGCGCGGCGTCGGAGACGTCGGCCCACGGCTCGCCGACGGCCCGGTGGCAGAACGCCATCCGCTCGCGCAGCCGCTTCGACTCCTCCGACCAGCGCAGCAGGCCGAGGCCCTCGCGCCGCAGCCCTTCGGCGAGGGCCGCCGCTACGAGTGCGGGATCGGCCTCCTTCAGCGGCTGCGACGACACCTCGATCGCGCCGAGCGACCGCACGCGGCGCGCGGCGACGTCGCGGCGTTCGGCGTCCCATTCGACGCGTTCGCCCACGCTGTCGCCCACGAGTTCGCAGGCGAGTTCGCCGTCGATGGGGACGGCCGCGCGGATGAGCGCCGCGGCGCGGCCGGGGGAGCGGTCGGCGTCGGCGATGGCCAGCCACGGGCTCCCGGCGAGCGGGGAGCGTTCGGCGGCCACCGCGCCGGTTCCGGCGACGGTGCGCCACTGGCCGGCGCTCACCGGCGGACCGGACCGGCCCGGCTCGCCCGTGCGTCCCCGGCCTGCCGCGGGGGCGGCGCTCGCCTGGAGTTTGGCGACGCGTTCGGGGAAGGCGAGGGCGATGACGGTGGCGGCGGCTTCGTCGTCGCCGACCGCGGAGCGCCGCTCGGATCGCCCTCCTGACGCGCCCGCCGCGCTGAGCGATCGCGTCAGGCGCTTGACCTCGTTCTCCCACTGGCGGTCGCGACTGATGCGCAGCTGCCGCCACAGGGCGAGGAGGTCGTCGCCGCGGGCGCGGCGGTCGAGGTTGAGGAGGGCGGCGACCTCGGCGGCTTTTTCGGCGCCGACGCGGGCGGCGCCGTCGACGAGTGCGCGCGCGAGCCGGGGGTGGACGCCCATTCGGGCGAGGGCGCGGCCGCGTGCGGTCGCGGCGCCGTCGTCGTCGATGGCGCCCAAGGAGATCAGGGTCGCCTCTGCCGCCTCGACGGCGCCAGCGGGCGGCGGACCGGGCAGGGCGAGTTCGGCGACGGGCGTACCCCAGCAGGCCGCTTGGAGCCGGAACGCGGTGAGGTCGGAACACGCGATGTCGGGGGCGGGCTGGGCGGGGCGGCGGGCGTGCTCGGCTTCGCTCCAGCATCGCCAGACCGCGCCGGGGCCTTCGCGTCCGGCGCGGCCCGCGCGCTGATCGGCCGCGGCGCGTGAGGCGTAGGACGTGGTCAGCCCCGGCAGGCCGCGGGCGTGGTCGATGAGGGGCCGGCGGGCGAGGCCGGCGTCGACCACGATCCGCACCCCCGGCACGGTGAGGCTGGACTCGGCGATGTCGGTGGCGAGGATGATCCGGCGGCGGTCCCCGGTGCGCATGACGCGGTCCTGCTCGGCCGACGACATCGAGCCATGCAATTGATATATATCGACTCCGAGGCTTTCCGTCTCGTGGTGGGCCAGGCGGTCGGCCACCCTGCGGATCTCAGAAGCGCCTGGAAGGAAGACCAGGATGTCGCCGTCGTCGGCGTCGAGGGCGCGTTCGACGGTGTGGGCGACGTGGGCGGGGAACCTCGGGTCGACGCGCAGGCCGTCGGGGGCGTTGACGCGCTCCCTCGGTGGGGCCCAATGCATCTGTACGGGGTGGCGCATCGGTTCGGAGCTCACTGCCGGCGCGGGCGTGCCGTCGCCGAGGAGGGCGGTCCACAGGCCGATGTCGGCGGTCGCGGAGGCGGCGACGAGGCCGAGTTCGGGGCGCAGGATCTGGCGGGTCTCGGCGAGGAAGGCGCAGGCGGTGTCGGTCTCGAGGTGGCGCTCGTGGCATTCGTCGAGCACCACGAGGTCGACGCCGGGGAGTTCGGGGTCGGCGATGAGCCGGTTGAGGAGGACGCCGGTGGTGACCACCTCGACGCGGGTCGCGGCGGACCGGCGCGTCTCGCCCCGGATCTGGTAGCCGATCCGTTGGCCGACCTGTTCGCCGAGGATCGCGGCCATGCGCACGGCGGCGGCGCGGGTGGCGATGCGCCGCGGCTCGGCCACGAGGACGCGGCGCTGTGGCATATCACGTGTCACGCGTGACGTGCTATCGCCGGGTGCTCCCGCCACGGGGATGAGGCCCGCGAGGGCGAGCGGGGCGAGCGTCGTCTTGCCGGTGCCCGGTGGGGCGGCGAGCACGGCCGTTCCGGTGCGCGCCACGGCATCGAGGAGGTCGGGCAGGGCGGCGCGGATCGGCAGTTCGGGCAGCGCGGGCGGTGGCGGCATGCCGACCATTCTCGCCGAGCGCACGTTCGCCCCGGCCTCAGGCCGGGGCGAACGTGGGAGTCGACGCGGTCAGCCGGCCTGGTTGCCGCCCGGGCAGGACTCGTCGTTGGACACGTAGCTGAGTTCGACCTGGGTGTCCTCGCCGGCTTCGACGCCGCCTTCGGGGGACTGGTACAGGACTTCGCAGGTGTCGTGATCGCCGCTCTCGGTGGAGGTCGGAACCGCGGAGACGTTGTAGAAGCCCTGGCCTTCGAGGTCTTCGATGGCGTCGTTGACGTTCCAGCCGGTGTAGTCGTCGAGTTCGAGCTGCTGGGGCCCTTCCTCGGACGTCGACTCGTCGGGATGCTCCTCTTCCTCGTTGTCGCCGTTCCCGTTGCCGTTCCCGTTGCCGTTCCCGTTGTTGGAGTCGTCCTCTTCGGAGTCCCCGCCGGAGTCGTCGCTCGACTCCTCCTCTTCGGCGGCGTCGGTCGCTTCCGCGCTCGCCTCGGTCTCCGAGGAGGCGCTGGTGCCCTCGCCTGCGGTCAGGTCCTTGTCGTCGTCGGACCGGTCCCAGGGCTTGAGCAGCACCAGGGCGACGATGATGACCGCGATGCCCGCGACGACCACGAGGATCGGGCCGGTCGGGTTGCGCCGCGGCTCTTCGGCCTCGCGCGGCGGGGGCAGCGGACGCTCCGGGGCGCCGCCGGTCCGGTACTGGCCGGTCCCGGGGGAGCCGTACTCGTCGCGCTGCACCGGCTGCACCGACGTGTGGGCGGCGACGCTGCCGGCGGCCATCGCCGGGGCCGCGCCGGGCGTCATCACCTGGGTGGACTGGAACGACTGCGGCGACGGGCCGGACTGGTACGGGTTCGGCGAGGGCGCGAGGATCGCGGTCGTGCCGCCTCCCATGCCGCCGGACTTGCAGACCTGCGCGAGTTCGGCGGCCGAGGCGAAGCGCTGGCGCGGGTCCTTGGCCAGGCAGCGCATGATGATCTGGGCGACCGGGCCGGGCACGTCGGGCGGGAGCGGCCCGGGCTGGCCGGTGAGGTGGCCGGCGATCGCGGCGGTCGGCTCGTTGCCCGCGAAGGGGGGCCGCCCGGCGAGGCATTCGTAGCCGACGATGCCCAGCGAGTAGAGGTCGGTCGCGCCGGTGAGCTGGGCGCCCTGCAGCTGTTCGGGGGAGGCGTAGGCGAGGGTGCCCATGACGGTGCCGGTCTCGGTGAGCCCGGCGCCGCCCTTCGCGGCGGCGATGCCGAAGTCGACGATCTTGACGGTGCCGTCGGAGCCGACGAGCATGTTCCCCGGCTTGATGTCGCGGTGGATGATGTGGGCCTGGTGGGCGACGTCGAGGGCTTCGGCGGCCGAGGCCATGATCTTCAGTGTCTCGTTGGGGGACAGGCGGCCCCGCTCGCGCAGGACGCCGTCGAGTGCCTGGCCGCGCACGAGCTCCATGATGAGGTAGGAGACGAGGCCTTCGGGCGCGTGCTCTTCGCCGTAGTCGTACAGGCCGACGATGCCGGGCGACTGGAGCTGGGCCACGGCCTGCGCCTCCTGGTGGAAGCGGGCGCGGAACCGGTCGTTGCCGGATAGTCCTGAATGGAGGAGTTTGATGGCGACGGTGCGGTTGAGCCGGGTGTCGGTGCCGCGCCACACCGCGCCCATGCCGCCCGCGGCCAGGCGCTGGTCCAGGCGGTAACGGCCAGCGATCAGGTTCCCGGGTTCCACCCTCGGCCTCGCTTCTGATTCGGGGAGCAGGGGACGAGGGTGAGCTTAGTCGGGCGGCGCGAGGCGGCCGGAGGGCGTCCGGGGCAGTCAGGACTGGTTTGGCCCGGTCGCAATGCGTGACATGTGATATGTCACCTTCACAACGCACCAGGAAACGCGATCCGGTCGCAAATGCGTGACACGTGATATACCACCGCCGCACCGCCTGCCGATGTACAGCGGTCGCGCTACTCGGCGTCCTCGGCGGGCTCCAGGGTCAGGCTGATCGAGTTGATGCAGAAGCGCGCGTCGTCGGGGTTGTCCCAGCCCTCGCCGTAGAACACGTGGCCCAGGTGCGAGTCGCAGTTGGCGCAGCGCACTTCGGTGCGGCGCATGCCGAGGCTGTCGTCCTCCAGCAGCCGCACCCGGTCGCCGGCCATCGGCGTCCAGAACGAGGGCCACCCGCAGCGGGAGTCGAACTTCGTGTCGGAGGCGAACAGCTCGGCGCCGCACGCGCGGCACCGGTAGACGCCCCGGCGCTTCTCGTCGACGTACTCGCCCGTCCAGGGCGCCTCGGTGCCGCCCTGTCGCAGCACCTTGTACTCGTCACGGCTCAGCTGCTCGCGCCATTGCGCGTCGGTCTTACGGTCCTCGGCCATGCCTCAAGTGTAGGAGCCCGGGTGCGCACCGTCCCCTCTCGCGGACGCAGAGCCGCCCGAGCCCGCGTCTCCCGCAAGGCGGGCCGCTAGGATCGGCGCATGCGGTACCTCCTTGGCGACTACACCACTGAAGGCGGCCCGGGCCTCGTCGTGGCCGGGCCCGACGGCCTCGGCGCGGCCGCGGCGGTGGTCAACCCGTCGTGGGTCCACGTCGGCCCCGAAGCGGTCTACACCCTCACCGAGACCGAGCCGGGCTTCGCCGCGGCCTGGCGCCTCGGCGAGGACTTCGCGCTCGACCGGGCCGGCCAGGGCCGGTCCACCGGCGGCAACAACCCCTGCCACGCCACTGTGGACCCGACCGGGCGCTGGCTGCTGGTCGCCAACTACGGGAACGGCGACGGGGGCGGCGCCTCGGTCGCGGTCCTGCCGATCGGCGAGGGCGGGACGCTCGGCGAGGCCGCTGACGTCTTCAAGCTCTCCGGGTCGGGCCCCGACGCGGAGCGCCAGTCCGGGCCGCACGCGCACCAGGTGGTATGCCACATGGGACGCGTGCTGGCGGTGGACCTGGGCTCGGACCGCATCCATGCGTTCGACCTCGGGGAGGACGGCAAGCTCGCCCCGGCCGCGACCACGCAGCTCGAGCCGGGCTTCGGCCCGCGCCACCTCGCGTTCCTCGGGGACCGCGCGGTCATCGTGGGGGAGTTGGCGAACGCGGTCTCGGTCGGCTCCTTCGACGAGCGCTCGGGCGTGTTCTCCTTCGGCGTCCCGGTGCCGCTGCCCGGCGGCGGGGTCGCCGACCTCGCGGCCCTGCCCGACATCGGCCTGGAAGAGGATTCGCCGCAGGTGCTGCCCGCGGCCGTGGTCCCCGACCCCGGGCGCGGCCTGGTGTACGTCACGGTGCGCGGCACCGACCAGCTCGTGGCGATCGACCCGGTCGGGGGCACGCTCGTGCGCTCGGTCCCGGTCGGAGCCGCCTGGCCGCGCGACGCCGTGCTCACTCCCGATGGCACGCTCCTGGTGGCCTGCCAGCACTCGGGCGTCGTCAACCGGGTGGACCCCGAAGGCGGGTCGGAGCCGGTGACGGAGTGGACCGTTCCCGGCGTCACCTGCGTGGCCCCGCTCACATAGAACGTTCCGACCAGGAAACTTTGCGCCTCCTGCAAAATTTCTTCACTTGCATCTTGTAAACATGAGTAACCATCACTAGGGTTGCTCTCATGGCCGACGGCTCCGGACTCCGCGAACGCAAGAAGGCCGCCACCAAGGCGGCCCTCTCCGCGGCGACCTTCCGGCTCGCGATCGCGAAGGAAGGCGTGGAGAACGTCACGGCCGACGAGATCGCCGCCGAAGCCGGCGTCTCGACCCGCACCTTCCACAACTACTTCGCCTCGAAGGAAGCCGCGCTCCTCCACGACTTCAACGAGACCTCCAACGCGCTCCTCGCGGACCTGCGCGAGCGGGCCTCGACCCAGCCGATCTGGGACGCGATTCGCGACGCGGCCATCGAGATGCACCTCGACGAGAAGTTCGACCTCGAGATGATGCGCTGCCGCGAGCAGCTGATCCACAACTCGCCCTCCCTCATCAAGGAGCAGTCCGGCCAGTTCATGGCGTTGTTCTCCGAGGCGATCGGCATCGTCGCGGAGAGCACCGGCACCGCGCCCACCGACCTCTACCCCCGCCTCGTGCTCGGGACCGCCCTGGTCTGCATCAAGACCACCACCGAGCACTGGCTCGCCGATCCCGGGGAACGCACCCTCCCCGAGGCGATCACCGAGGGCTTCGCCGTCCTCGAACGCGGCATCACCCAGCCGCCCACCTTGCCCGGGAATTGAAACCGCCCGTGAGCCAAGTCCACAACTGAACAGCAGCAAATCCAGGAAACCCGCCGTCGAAGCCGTCGGCGAACACCACCCGAGCCGACCGGCCCCGCCGCCGCACACCCACTGCGTCCACACCGCGCAGCGCGTGCGGCGGGGCTGGGAGGCGAACCCTGTAAGGAGCACCCAGCGTGGCCACCTTCCTCTACCGTCTCGGCAGAGGGTCCTTCCGACTGCGATGGCTCGTCCTCGCCGTCTGGATCCTCATAGTCGGCGGCGTCGGCGCCGCGGCGGCGACCATGCAGCAGGAGACGAACCCCGAGTTCGTCCTGCCCGGCACCGAATCCCAGGAGGCGTTCGACCTCCTCGAAGAACGCTTCCCCGAAGCCAGTGCTGACGGCGGCAGCGCCCAGATCGTGTTCGAGTCCGAGAACGGGGAACCGCTCACCGAGGGCGCCGACCGGACCGCCATCGAGGACCTCGCGGCCCTCATGCAGGACTCGCCGCAGGTCGCGGCGGTCACGAGCCCGTTCGCGACCGACGAGGCCGGCAACCCGATCGGGATGATCTCGGCCGACGGCCAGACCATCGCCGTCATGCAGGTCACCTACGCCGAGCCGGCCATGGAGCTCGAGGAGTCCACGGTGGACTACCTCGAGGACGCCGTGGCCGACACCGAGGACGCGGGCGTCCGCGTCGAGGTCGGCGGCGACGTCCTCCAGGCGATGCCCGAGACCGGGACGACCGAGCTCATCGGCATCGTCGTGGCCCTGATCGTCCTCGTGGTCACCTTCGGCGCCCTCATCGCGGCGGGCCTGCCGATCATCACCGCGGTGCTCGGCGTCATGCTCACCACCGCAGGGATCCTGGCGGCGACCTCGTTCATGAACGTCAGCGAGTCCACCGGCACGCTGGCCTCGATGATCGGTCTCGCCGTCGGCATCGACTACGCGCTGTTCATCCTTTCGCGCTACCGCAGTGAACTCGCCAAGGACGGCCGGGTCGAGGACAAGCGCGCCCGCGCCGAGGCCATGGGCCGCGCCGTCGGCACCGCCGGCTCGGCCGTGTTCTTCGCGGGCCTGACGGTCGTGATCGCGCTCCTGGGCCTGTCGGTCGTGAACATCCCGTTCCTGACCGAGATGGCCGTGGCCGCCGCGGTCACCGTCGTCATCGCGGTGCTCATCGCCGTCACCCTGCTCCCGGCCTTCGCCGGGTTCGCCGGGAAGCGGATCTTCACCAAGCGGCAGCGCCGCCGCATCGCCGAGGGGCTGCACGGCGCGAAGCCCAACGGCGGCAAGCGCTGGGCCGGCTTCGTCACCCGCCACCCGATCCTGGTCGCCCTCGTGGGCATCGTCGGCCTCGGCACGCTCGCCTACCCGGCGCTCGACCTGGAGCTGGGTCTGCCCGACGCCGGGTCCTCCGGTGAGGAGACCACCCAGCGGCAGGCGTACGACCTCATCAGCGAGGGCTTCGGCGAAGGCTTCAACGGGCAGCTCATCATCGTGGGCGACCTCGAGGACGGCGTCGACGCGATGACGGCCGCGCAGGACATCACCGACGAGCTGGGCGGCATCGACGGCATCGCCGTCGTGGGCCAGGCGTTCCCGAACGCCGACCTGGACACCGTCATGGTCACCCTCATTCCGGAGACCGGGCCGTCCGACCACGCCACCAATGAGCTCGTGCACGAGATCCGCGGGGTCCTCGCCGACGACGCGGACGCCGACTGGGCCGTCACCGGTGCCACCGCGCTCAACATCGACATCTCCGACAACCTCAACGACGCGCTGCTGCCGTACATGCTCATCGTGGTCGGCCTCGCGGCGCTCATCCTGCTGCTGGTGTTCCGGTCGATCCTGGTGCCGGTCACGGCCACGCTCGGATTCATGCTCAGCGTGTTCGCCGCGCTCGGCGCGCTCGTCGCGGTCTTCCAGTGGGGCTGGATGGCGGAGCTGTTCAATGTGGACCAGCCCGGCCCGATCATGTCGATGATGCCGATCCTCATGATCGGCCTCGTCTTCGGCCTCGCGATGGACTACCAGATCTTCCTGGTCACACGCGTCCGCGAAGCGTACGTGCACGGCGCCGACCCGAAGCAGGCCATCGTGGAGGGCTACGGCCACTCCTCGCGGGTCGTGGTCGCGGCCGCGCTCATCATGATCAGCGTGTTCGCGGCGTTCATCTTCAGCGGCGAGGCGATGATCGCGGCGATGGGCTTCGGCCTGGCCGCGGCTGTCATCTTCGACGCGTTCGTGGTCCGCATGGCGATCATCCCCGCGATCATGGCCCTCATGGGCCGCGGCTCGTGGTGGATCCCCAAGTGGCTCGACCGCATCCTGCCGAACGTCGACGTCGAAGGCGACAAGCTCCAGCAGCACCTCGCCAAGGACGCCCCGCACGAGGACGAGCGCGAGCTCGTCGGAGCGTCCAAGTAGCCGATGCCTGAAGGGGACCGGGCCCACCCCCGGCCCGGTCCCCTCCGGCGTTCGGCGAACGGGGGACCCATGACGGTCTTCTACTGGGCGATGCTCATCCTCATCGGCATGGTGGTCGCGGACTTCTTCGTCCCGATGCTTCCGAGCGCGACGCTCGTGACCGCCGCCGCCGGGCTCGTCTTCGGCAATCCGCTCCTCATCGGCGTGCTGCTCGTCGGGGCCGCCGTCGCCTCCTGGCTCGGCGAGTTCCTCGGCTACCGGCTGTTCCGGTCGCTGCGGGCCGGGCTCGCGCGCCGCAGCCCGCGCGTCGTGCGCGGGCTCGTGACCGGCACAGTCGCGAAACTCGAAGCGCTCCTGCAGCGCACCATCAGCGACCACCCGTACCGCACGACGATGGTGGCGCGGTTCCTGCCGGCCGGCCGCACCGCGCTGGCGTGGGCGGCGGCCGGTACTGCCAGGCCGCCGTACGCGCGCATGGCCGCCCTCGGGGGCGTGCTGTGGGCGGCGTACTCGGTCGGCCTAGGCCTGGTGATCGCCTGGATCGCCGGGCCGGGACTCCAGTCGCTCGTCGGCTCGGTGGTGACGGTGGCGGCCGTGGGGCTGTTCCTCGGCTGGCTCGCCCGCCGCTGGCAGCGGACCCACCCCGACAGCGTCGTGAACACCGCGACCGCTGCAGTAGTCCTCGCCGCGCAGCCCGCACCCGACGCGGCGCTCCCGGCGCCGGCTGACGAGCCGGACGGCGCGGGCGGATCGGCGGCCCGGGCCGCTTGAAAGGGCCTGTGGCATATCACATGTGACACAGCAGCAGGACCCGTCCAGACTCGGACGGGTCCTGCTGTGCCTTCTCGTGGTATTGCGATGCGTCAATGTCTGGCTCGAATGGCAATTGTCGAAAATCTGACAAATACCCGTGTTTAGTGTCCTTTGCGGACCGGTACCCTGAGGCCTGAAACCAGAGAGCCCGGACACGACGGGTGGGCGTCGGCAGGGAGTTGCGAAGGTGAGACAGGTGGGAGTCCATGATCCGTGTACTCGTCCAGCACGACCAGTGCCTCTGGCACACCGCACTGCACCGCGGCCTGGCAGGCGAGCAGGGCATCGTCATCGAAGACGCCGAACGCGATGAGGACGCGCTGGCCGCCGCCCTGCGACTGCGGCCCGACATCCTCGTCCACGACTCCGCTTTAATGCCCCCCGAGTGCGCCGAAGCACTCTGCACGGCCCTCCCCGACACGAGCGTCCTGCTCCTCGTCGACCCCACCCGCAACGCCGGTCTCGCACAAGACCTCGCCCGGCTCGCCCCACGCGTTGGGTTCATGACCACCGGCGAGACCTTCGAACGGCTCATCGACGCGATCCACCGGCTCACCGGCGGCGAGGCCGTGATCGACGCCGGGATCGCGCTGGCGGCCATGCGCGCCCGGAGCAACCCGCTCACGAAGCGGGAGCGGGAGGTCCTGAGCCTCGTCGGGACGGGCGCGACGACGCGGGAGATCGCGGAGTCCCTGTTCCTGCGGGTGGAGACGGTGCGCAATTACCTGTCGAACTCGATCCACAAGTCGGGGGCGCGCAGCCGCATCGACGCGGTGCGCATCGCTCAGGAGGCGGGCTGGATCTGAGCCGCGGCGCGGGCCGTCGCCTTGGGCGGCAACGGGTCTGTCGAGACGTCGGCTCCCCAGTGCGCGAGCAGGCGTCGGTACAGCGGCGACGTCTCGTGCAGGTGCTCGTGGTCGCCGATGGCGGCGGTGCCGCCGTCGAGGACGAGCAGGCGGCGGGCGCGCATTGCGGAACTCGCGCGGTGTGCGATGACGATGAGGGTCCCGCGGGCGGCGAACGCCGCCTCGGCGCGGGCCTCGGCGGCGGGGTCGAGATGGCAGGTGGCCTCGTCGAGGACCGCGATCGGGGCGGGGGAGCGGTAGGCGCGGGCGAGCGCGATGATCTGCCGCTCCCCGGCGGAGAGACGGCTCGGCTCGAGTTCCGCGCCGAGCCCGCCGAGCCGCTCGACCAGGGGCGCCGCGCCCACGGCGCGGACGGCGTCGACGAGTTCGGCGTCCGAGGATGCGGGGGCCAGGTAGCGCAGGTTGTCTCTGACCGTGCCGGTGAAGACGTAGGCCTCTTGCGGGATGAGCACACGCCGCTCGGCGAGTTCGGCGGTGGTGAGGGTCCGGGCCTCGGTGTGGCCGTAGGCGACGGTGCCCGAGGCGGGTCGCAGGAGGCCGCAGAGCAACGCGGCCAGTGTGGACTTGCCGATACCGCTGGGGCCGATGATCGCGAGATGGTCGCCTGCGGGGACGGTGAGGTCGAGTTCGCGGAGGACTGGTGCGGCGTGGGGACCGTAGGCGAAGGTGAGGCTATGGGCTGCAAGGGCGGCGGGTGCCGTGGAGCCGGCCGGGTCAGGGGTTGCGGCTGGGAGGGGGGTGCCGTTGGTGCTCGCGGGTGGGCGGCCGATGGTCGGTTTGCCCTGTACCCGGGGTCGGGTGTGTCGGAGCTCGAGGCCCCCTGAATCAATGGTCGCGCGGGGGTGCGACATTTCGCTGGTCGCGCTGGTCGCGCTGGTCGCGCTGGTGGTCGGGTGTGAGGGCGGAGCCGGGGATTCGGGCGCGGGTGAGCGCGGGATCGCAGCAGTGGGACGGGCGGATTCAGCCGACTTCTCGATCCGGTCCACGGTCGTCCTCGTCTCTGGGTTGAGTATGCGGCTCAAGGCGACACAGAGTCGAAGGCCGCTGTTGCCGAGGCCCGAGATGAGGCTGTTGAGCGCGGGCTGGAGTCCGGTGAGGACATAAAGCAATGCGCCAGTTAGCGCCCCGGCGGTGAGGCCCCTGTCGGCGAGCCAGGGTGCGGCCGTGAGGACTGCAATGAGCGGGAGCCAGCCGCCCACTGCGAAACACATGGCGCGCAAGGCCGCCGCGCCGGCGAGTGCGCGCTCCGCCGCAGCGAGGCGGTCGATGGGGCCGGCGGTGAACCCTTCGGCGTAGGCCTCGCCGCCGCAGGCGGCGAGATCGGTTGCGGCGGAGGCGACCTGGCCGACGTGCGCGGCGAGGCGTTCGTCGGCTTCGGCGGCGCGCCGGTGCCGGTCGGCCGCGAAGCCCATGGTGGCGATGAAGCCGATGAGTCCCAGGAGGAACGGCGGCAGCACGAACATGGCGAGGAGCGGGTCGAGGGCGAGGAGGCCTACGGTGACGCCGATCGAGGTGACCAGGCAGCCGCGGACGGCGAGCACCACGCCCGCGTACGAGTCGCGGGCGATCTCGACCTGTCGGGCGAGCCGCGAGACGGCTCCGGGATCGGGTCGTCCTGCCACTGCGGCGTGTAGCGCGTGACATATCACATGGCGCACCAGGCGGTCCCGGAAAGGCTCCACTGTCGCGCCGAGGGTCGCGTAGAGGCCGCGGGTGCCGAATGCGCCGACTGCTGCCGCGGCCATGAGTCCGCCGAGCCAGGCGGCGCCGGTCCAGGGGTGTCCGGCGAGGAACCCGTCGTCGAGAGCGCGGGCGACCATGAAGCCGAAGAGCGCAGTCGGGAGCGTTTCGGGGAGCGACCAGAGGAAGAGCGCGATCAGCGCCCGGGGGCGCAGCCCGGATGCGGCGTATCGCAGTACGGCCTTCATGAGCAGTTCCGGAGATGGGAGGCGCGGTAATGCGTGACATTCCACTGTGCCTTCTGGTGGATGCGGTGATCCGAGGAAGGCGCAGTCCGGGTGCGGGGGTGGCGGGCGCGCGGTGCCGAAGGGCGGGGATGGTGGGGGTGCAATGCTGCGATGCTGCGGCGGTGGACGTGCGTCGCCGGGTTGCGGGGATGGCGGGGATGGCGGGGGCGTGCAGGATGATGAGGGCTGGCCGTACCCCGGGGTCGGGTGTGTTGGTTCGCAGTCGCCCCCGGTCCAATGGTGGCGCGGGGGTACGGCAGCCGTGAGAGGGCTTTGCCACGCGGTCGGGCGTGTCGGGTTGGGCAGCGGGGTGCCGAGGCACGGGCGTCGCGCCCGTTTCCTGTTCGATGGTGGTGGGTCATTGATGGAACACCTCCCGGTATTCGGGGTCGCCCCATAGGGTTTCGTGCCGGCCGGTCGCGCGGACCTTGCCTTCGTCGAGCCACACCACCAGGTCGGCCTCGGCGGCGATCAGAGCCTTGTGCGTGACCACCAGCCGGGTGCTGCCACTCGCGGCCAGGGCGTCGGCGACGCGCAGTTCGCTCACCGCGTCCAGCGCGGCCGTGGCGTCGTCGAGGACCAGCAGCCGTTCGGCTCGCCATGCCCGGGCCAGGCCAATCCGCTGCGCTTCGCCGCCCGACATCGGGACCCGGTCGAGCGCGGTGTCGTACCGGTCGGGCAGACGCTCGGCGAAGCCGTCCGCGCCGACCGCCGCCGCTGCGGTGAGGACCGCTTCGCGTGGGCGACCCGGGCCCATCGTGTCGGCGAGCGTCGCTCCCGCGAGCGCGGGGCGCTCGGTCGCCATGCCAACGGCGTCGCGCAATGCCTTGTGCGACAGCCGAGGCAGCGGCACGCCGTCAAGGAGGACTTCGCCGCTGTCGGGGTCGCGCAGTCTTGCGGCGACCGTCGCCAGGACCGACTTGCCCGATCCTGACGTGCCGACGACCGCCGCCATCGCGCCGCCGGGGACCGTGAAGGCGGCGTCCGTCAGCAGTGGACCGTCGGGGCCGTCCACGGTCACCGCCCGGAATTCGAGTCGGCCTGCTCCCGTCTCCGGCAGGTTCAGGTCGCCGTAAGCGAGGGCCGGGATCTGCTGGACCTCGTCGAGCCTTGCCACGGCCGCCTTCGCCCTCGCCAGGACGCCGAGCACGCCCGTGAGCGATCCGAGGCCCGCGCCGAGCATCGCGTACTGGCCCGCCGCCAGCACCTCGCCCGCGCTCAATGCGCCCCGGCCCGCCAGGAACCCGGCGACCGCCAGCACACCCACCGTCGCCAGTGGACCTGCGAACGCCGCCCTCGCGCCGGCGGATGCGAGTGCTTTCCAGCTCGTCCTGCCGTGTTCGGCGAGGTGGGGGAGGTCGCGCAGCACGCGCTTGGTCTCCGCGTCGACGGTCCCGGCGGCCGCGATGGTGCGCCTGCCGCCGATCGCCTCGGTCAGCCGCGCCGCCATCGCACCCTGCACGCGCTGGTAGGCGATCGCGGCGGCCGCCGTCTCCTTCGCGAAGAGGCGCAACACGACCGCCACGAGCGCGAGGCCGAGCGCGAACGCCGCTGCGAGTCGCCAGTCGAGCCACAGCAGCATGGCGAGCCCGCCCACCGGCGGCAGCGTAGCCGCCAGCGCGCCGATCAGGCCCGGCCCGGCCTGGGCCGCGTCGGCGGCGCCCGCGGAGGTGCGGGCGACGAGGTCGCCGGTGTCGAAGTCGCGGATGCGGTGCGGGATGGCGAGCATGCGGCGCACCAGGCCGCCGCGGAGCCAGGCGGCCGCGTCGGCGGTGCAGGTGGTCTCGGCGAACGCGTCGACGAGGTCGCACGCGACGCCCGCGAGGATCAGCGCCCCCGCGGTCAGTGCCCAGGTGCCGGCGCCGTCGCCTGCCACGGCGGCGTCGACCGCGTTCGCGAGCGCCAGCGGCAGGGCGAGCAGGCTCGCGGTGCCGATGAGCGCGGAGGCGCCCAGGAGCGGGAGCCTGCGGCGGGAGCGTCGCACCACGGTGGCGAAGGCGAGGGCGGTTGCGGTCATCGAGCGGCTCCGTTCATGGGCCTCGGCCCCGGATGTGCAACATCGTCCGGGGCCGAGGTTCAGGGCGTGCTAGTGGCAGAGCAGCACGGAGAGGCTGCTGGTGCCGCCGCAGAGGGTGGCGCTCAGGTTGGACGGGCAGGAGTGCCCGCTGTTGGAGCTGCCGGCGGTGTTGAGGTCCTTGCCGCCTTCCATGCCCTGCAGGTCGAGGAGAGCCATGTTTCTCTTCCTTTCGTCGTTCTACCGTGAAACTGGGTCCACCCGCGTCTCGAACGCGGGCGCTTGTGGGGCAGTGGAACTGCCGATGAGCGGAAGCCGGGCTTCCGGGTCGTCGCCGAGGGCGGCGGCCAGTGCGAGCAGGATGCCCGCGCCGCCGGTGGCGAGGTCCATGGAGAGCCGCAGCAGACCGGTGCCGGGGAACGCCATGCCGTCCGCATAAGGGAGGGCGTGCCAGGCGAGGGCCTGGACCTGTCGGCGCACACCGGGGTCGGCGGCCGGGCGTCCGCTGCGCCCGGCGAGGTAGTAGAGGATCCCGGCGCGGCCGGTGAACAGGCCCGGGAGGATGTACATGGGGGAGCGGGCGGCCAGGGCGAGCTGCCCGGCGGCCTCGTCGAACCCCGGGTCGGGGCGGTACGTGCGGTAGGTGTCGAGGGCGATGCCGAGGCCGACGCTGCCGGCCTCCAGATAGGGCATGGTGCGCCAGCCCTCGTCGATCTCGCGGGAGCCGTTGGAGCGCACCACGGTGCGGACGAGGTCGGCCCGCAGGCCGGCCGCGGCGGCGTCGAGGTACCCGGTGTCGCCGGTGGCGTCGAAGGCGCGCATGAGGAGCATCGCGCGGCCGGCGCCGCCGCGCATGAGCCCGGCCCACGGTTCGCGGCCGCCGCTGGTGGCGCCGCCGGCGGTCTCGGTCGCGAGGCGGTCGGCGACGAGTCCCGCGCACGACAGGCCGGTCGCGGCGAGGTCCGGTTCGCCGCGGGTCCCGGCCAGGTGCAGCAGGGTCAGGCCGATCCCGGCGAGACCGCCGAAGAGATCGCCGCCCAAGGACTTCCAGTCCTCGCCGAGGACGACGTCCACGGTGTCCAGGGCGGCCTGGTGGTGCCCGAGGCGGTCGAGGGTGAACGCCGCCCCGCACAGGCCGTCGTAGAGGCCCAGGCGTGATCCGGGCGCGGGGTCGACCGAGCGCTGCAGGAGCCAGTCCTCGAACCGCTCGTGGCGTCCCGCGCCCGCGGTGTCGAGGGCGTGCAGGACGCCGGCGGCGCCGTAGGCGAGGCCGAGCCCGCCGGACTCGAACTGCTGCACGTCGCCGGGGAAGAGCCGGTCCTCGCGTTCGGGGGTGGCGCTGGCGACGATGGCGCGGGCGATCGCGTCGCGCACCGCAGGCCAGTCCTCGGGTTCGGTCGAGGGCGGCTCGTAGGCGTACTCGGGCGGGGCGATGAGGTCGACCGCGTCGTCGAGCCACCCGTCGGGGACGGGGAAGCGCTCGCGGATGACGGCCGCGAAATGGCGGGCCTTGAGCCGGTGCAGGCCCAGCAGGTTCGTCATCGGCAGGAACAGGGCGAGCTTCATGCACGCCAGGGAGTACCGGTCGGCGGCGGCGCCGGTGAGCGAGCGCGGCGCGGCGAAGCCCTGGTTGCCCAGGCCCGCACGGCGTTCGTCGTCGACCGAGCCGGCGACCTCGAAGTCGAGGAGGCACGCGCGCCCGTCGGGGCGGACCATGACGTTGAACAGGTGGAGGTCCCCGTAGGCGACGCCCCGCTCGTGCAGCCGCTCCACAATGGCGGTGATCTGGGCGTGCACGTCCACCGCCCACGCGGTGAACCGCGCGTAGTCCTCAGGCGTCGCGTCCGCGTCCACGAGCGGGTAGCGGGTGACGACGGCCTTGCTGAGCACCTCGCCCTCGACGTACTCCATGGCCAGGAACCGGTGCTCGCCCAGCCAGAACACGCCCCGCGACGCCGGCACCCCGGCCACGCCCTCGAGCCGCTCGAGTACCGCGTGCTCGTGCTCGACGCGGGCGACCGCGTCGTGCCCCCATGCGTCGAGCCCGGCGTGCGGGCGGCCCTCCTTCAGGACCGCCTGGCCGCCTTCGGCATCGCGGGCCAGGTAGATGCCGCCGCCGTTGGAGAAGTGCAGCACGCTCTCGATCGTG
The DNA here is from genome assembly GCF_017592475.1 of Glycomyces niveus. Classification (GTDB taxonomy): domain Bacteria; phylum Actinomycetota; class Actinomycetes; order Mycobacteriales; family Micromonosporaceae; genus Glycomyces; species Glycomyces niveus. Next base: position 460,358 of record NZ_JAGFNP010000002.1, read on the forward strand.
TAAGGGATCGCGTCGACCTTCACCGCCGAGCGCGCCTCCAGATGCGGCGCCAGGAACGCCGGCAGCTCGACCCAGTCGGGGACGTGGAACACCGGGTCGCGCCGGTCGGCCACGAGCCGCCCCTCGCCGTCGAGCAGCGCCGGGACGACCGCGCCGCGCTCGTCGGTGGTGTACCGGTTCGCGAACGCACCGTACCGCACATGCAGCGGCCCCTTGCCCCAGCGCAGGTCGGAGAGGATGTACGGCCCCGCCTCGCCGTCGAGCAGCGCTCCCAACTCGGTGAGGATCCGCTCGCACTCGGCGTCGGAGCCCGGGTACACGGTCACGAGCTTCCCCGAGTAGCCGCGCGGCGCGTACTTCGAGACCCGTACCAGCAGCGCCGAAGGCGAGCGCAGGAACTTGAACTGGATGCCGCGCGGCACGCAGTAGTCCCACGCCGCCGCCAGCACCCGCTCCGCGCCGTCCATCGTGGCCGACGCGTGGATCTTCCACCCCTGCGCCGGCAGGGCGACGTCTTCGCGGCGCATCGTCAGCCAGTCGTCCGACTCCGAGCGCCGCCACCCCTCCGGCAGCTCCCGCCCGGCCACCGCGAACGATTCGCCCGCCGTCTCGGCCGAGTACATCGCGTCGTAGAACGCCGGATCGGCCATGGTGAACGCCGCGTACCTGTCGTCCATTCCCCGGAACCTCCTTGAGCCGCAACCGGTGCTGCAACTCATCCTGCAAGATCCCGATAGGTCCGAACTACCCCGTTTCATCACCGATCGCACCGTGAAAAACCCACACTCGCCACCCGATCGCCCGGACCCCTTGCCGTATCCCACCGGCATTGATAGCGTCTGCCAGCGTGACTTCACCGCTGCGCACCTTCGGACCGCTCGACCACAGCCGCACCGGGTGGGCCTCGGCCGCACTCGCGATCGGGAGGCCCGCCGCCGAACTGGCCGCCGCCGGACCCGACGCCATGCCGGTCACCATGTCGAACCACTCCCACGCCGAGGACTGGTTCGAACTCCTGACCCGCCCCCTGTGGGGCCTGGCCCCCGCCAAAGACGCCGTCCCCGCCGACCTCTGGGACACCCTCGCCCCGACCCTCGCCCGCGCCCTCGACCCCGACGACCCCTGGTACGTCGGCGACGTCGCCCAAGGCGGGCAGCGCATCGTCGAGGCCGCCGCCGTCGGCTGGGCCTTCCACCTCGCCCCCGAGAAGCTCTGGGACCCCCTGGACCCCAAGGCGAAAGACAAGACCGCCGCGTGGCTCACCGCCGCCTACAACGGCCCCGTCGCCGACATGAACTGGCACTACTTCCCGGTCTTCGCCGGCCACGGCCTCAAACGGCTCGGCATCGCGCACGACCCGGCCGTCGCGAACGGCCACCTCGAGCGCATGGGCGAGTTCGCCCTCGGCGACAGCGTCTTCGAGGACGGCCCCGGCGGCCGGGTGGACTACTACAACCCCTTCGCGTTCCACACCTACGCGCTCCTGCACTACAAGCTCGCCGGCGACGACCGGTACGTCGCGAACGCGGCCGCGTTCGCCCGCAAGTTCCGCTCCTGGTTCGCCGCCGACGGCGCGGCCGTCCCCTACGGGCGCAGCCTCGGCTACCGGTTCGCGCAGGGCTGCCTGTGGGGCGCGCTGGCGGCCGCCGACGTGGAGGCGGTGCCGTGGGCAGAGGCCGCCGGGTTCAGCCGCCGCCACCTCGAGTGGTGGTGGGACAAGCCGATCCTCGACCCCGAAGGGCGCCTGACGGTCGGATACGCGTACCCCAACAACGCCGTGGCCGAGCAGTACCTGACGGCGGGTTCGCCGTGGTGGGCGACGAAGATCTTCGCGGGCCTGCTGGCGGGCGAGGACCATCCCTTCTGGACGGCTGAGGCCGCCCTGCCGGGCCCGGTAGTGGAGCCGCACAAGGCCGCGCGGGCAGTGCATGTGCGCGACCGGGGCGGGAACGTGACGCGGCTGAACGGCCAGGCGTGGGTGCCGTGGGCGCGCACGGGCGAAGCGGCGTACGGGAAGCTCGCGTATTCGACGCTGGCGGGGTTCTCGCACGCGACGGGCGGGCCGGGCCTGGAGTCGGCGGTGCCCGACGGGGCGCTGCTGCTGTCGGAGGACGGGCGCCACTGGCGGGGCCGGGAGGACTCCGACGAGGGCGCGATCGACGAGAACGGGGTGCTGACGGTCAACTGGCAGCCGTGGGAGGACGTGACGATCACGACCTCGCTCGAGGCGGCCGTCGACGGCTGGCACGCGCGCGTCCACGTGATCGAGACCGAGCGGGCGCTGCACACGGGGGAGGGCGGCTGGTGCGTGCCCAAGCCCGGCCATGTCGCGGAGGTCGGCGACGCCCGCGTCACGGTCGTGGGGCAGGGGCTGCGCTCGGAGCTCATCGACAGCACGGGGGAGCGGGAGGCGGCGCTCATCGAGCCGATGCCAGGAACCCACTTGTACTGGCCTGCAACGGTACTGCCGGTACTCAGAGGGGTCCTCGAACCGGGGAAGCACGTCCTGAAATCTCTGATATATATCGGCTCCGAGGTTTAAAACCTCTCCTTCGAAACAGACAAAAAGACTGAAACGTGCGCGGCTTCGCCGCGCTCTCATCAAAAGAGCGACTGCGAGCCCGGTCACGATCGCGGCTCGGGTGTCACAGACGGCGGCCCTGTTCGGCTCTTGGATTGCGATGCAGCCGAGAGACTTCGAGGAGGGCCGCCGTGAACGATGTACCTGATGGGCCGGCCGTGGTGTTCGCCGAGCAGCGCGAGCTGCTGTTCGGGATCGTCTACGGGATGCTGGGCACCGTCGCCGACACCGAGGACGTGCTCCAGGACGTCTGGCTGGCCTGGGAGCGCCGCTCGCACGGCGATCCGATCGAGCACGCCCGCGCGTACCTGGTGCGGGTGGCGGTCAACGCCGCGATCCGGCGGCAGGAGGCGGTGAAGCGCCGCCGCGAGACGTACATCGGGCCGTGGCTGCCCGAGCCGGTGATGACCGAGACGGCGCCGGACGCGGCCGAGCCCGCGCTGCGGGCCGAGTCGGTGTCGTTGGCGCTCATGGTGGTCCTGGAGTCGCTGACCCCCGCGGAGCGGGCGGTGTTCGTGCTCGCCGACGTGTTCGGGTACGCGCACGGTGAGATCGCCGCGCTGCTGGGCCGCTCGGCGGGGTCGGTGCGGCAGATCGCGCACCGCGCCCGGTCGCATGTGCAGGCGCGGCGTCCGAAGTACGAGGTGGACCCGGCGGTGCACCGGCAGGTGACCGAGCGGTTCATGGCCGCGGTCTCGGGCGGCGACATCGACGCGCTGCTCGGGATCATGGCCCCGGACGTGGTGCTCACCTGCGACGGCGGCGGTCTGGGGCCGGCGGCGGGGCCGCGGCCGATGCGCGATGCCGCGCGGATCGCGTCGTTCCTGGTCAGCCGCCGCTTCCGCCGCCATGAGGGGCTCGAGGTCGACTTCCGTCCGGTGAACGGCTCACCGGCGGCGCTGATGTGGCGGGACGGCCGCGTCGTGGGCGTCCTCATGCTCGACCTCACCCCGGCGCTCGACCGGGTCGCCGCGGTCTACGCGGTCACGAACCCGCAGAAGCTCACCACCCTGCACTGATCCGACGGGGTTCCCCGGAACGCGCCCTCGCGGCCGGGCCGGCCGCGCTGTGCCCTGCTCGCCCATGACTTCGACAATCACCTACTGCACGAAGGAGTACACCCATGTCCACGCTTCATCTCGTCCTCGCCGTCACGTTCGGCGTCCTCAACCTCGGTTCGGGGATCGGCGCGATCGTCCGGCTGCCCCAGATCCTGCCGCTCATGGACGGCGCGCGGGTGCCGCATTCGATGCTGGTCTTCCCGATCGGCGTCCTCAAGGCCGTCGGCGGGGTCGGGCTCCTGGCCGGGCTCGCGTTCGCGCCGGTCGGCACGGCCGCGGCGGCGGGCCTGGTGCTGTTCTGGACCTGCGCGGTCCACACGCACATCCTGGCGGACTACTGGCCGAAGGAGACGATCCTGACGTTCACGTTCCTCGCCTCCTCGGTCGCGATCCTGGCGCTCGATCTGGCGGCGTGAGCGCGAGCGTTCACCGCCGGGCGGGGCGCGGTTTCCCCAGCAGTCTTGAACATTTCGCATTATTCGGGCAATCTGATTGCGCCATAACCGAAGCCGAGCCCCCTCGGCCGCGAGACCACTGGAGCCCCATGCACCTCCCGTCCCGCCTGGCGGCGCTCACCGCGCTGACCTCGCTCGCCGCCCTCGCCCTCGCCGCCGCACCTGAACCGGTCGAGGCGCAGGAGGCCGCGGCGAGCGGCGACCTCTCCGTCCTCTCCTACAACGTCGCGGGCCTGCCGCTGGGCCTGGGCGACGGCGACCCCGAGACGAACACGCCGATCATCGGGTCCCGCCTGGGCTCCTACGACATCGTGCACGTCCAGGAGGACTTCAACTACCACGCGGCGCTGTACGCGGCGGACGACCATCCGCACCGCACGGCCACCAGCGGCGGCGTCCCGTTCGGGGACGGCCTCAACACGCTCTCGGACCTGCCGTTCGAGGACTTCGAGCGGGTCAAGTGGAACGACTGCGCCTCCGGATCGGGCGACTGCCTGACCCCGAAGGGCTTCACGTTCATGCGCGCCCGCCTCGCCGAGGGCGTGTGGGTCGACCTGTACAACCTGCACACCGACGCCGGGAGCGATGCGGCCGACATCGCCGCGCGCGCGAAGAACCTCGCGCAGGTCTCGGCGTTCATGGCCGAGCACTCGGCCGGGAACGCGGTGATCGTCTACGGCGACACCAACACCCGGTACACGCGCACCGGCGACGGCATCGCGGCGTTCGCGGCGGGCAACGGCCTCACCGACGCGTGGGTGGAGCTGGTGCGCGGCGGCGACGCCCCCGACGAGGGCGACCCCGCGCTCGTGTGCGACGACGCGACGGTGGACGCGTCGTGCGAGGTCGTCGACAAGGTCCTGTACCGCTCGGGAGACCACGTCAAGCTCGACGCGGGCCGGTACCGCAACGACCATGCGGCGTTCCGCGACGCGAACGGGAAGAACCTCTCCGACCACTATCCGATCGCGGTGGACTTCTCGTGGTCGACCGGCGCGGCGTTCACGCTCAGCGACCAGTTCGGCGGCCCGCACGGCGCGTTCTTCACCGATGTGGACGACCTCGGCGCCGGCGACGCGGCCCGCGTGCTGCGCCTGCGCGCCGGTGAGCGGGTCGACCTGCTCGGCGTCACGCTCGCCGACGGCACCGTGCTCGACCACGGCGGCAGCGGCGGCACGCTCAAGGAGCTGACGCTCGCGGCCGGGGAGTACCCGACGGCCCTGCGCGTGTGCCAGGGCAAGCATGACGGCCGCACGCGGATCTTCTACGCCCGCTTCACGACCAACACCGGCCGCACCCTCGAGGGCGGGACGGCGACGGGGGAGTGCGCGACCTTCACGGCCCCGTCAGGTTGGCAGATCGCGGGCTTCCACGGCCGCTCGGGCACGGCGGTCGACAAGGTGGGCGTGGTCTACACGCGCCGCGCCTAGCTGTCGGCGTAGACGGGGGCGAATAGGTCGCCTCGACTGTCGCGTGGAGCGCGGCCGCACCCGCCGCGCCCGCAATGAGCATCGAGATCCCGATCGCGGCGATGCCCCACAGCAGGTTGTCGAAGGTGCCCTCGGACCAGGCGAGCACGGCGTCCCACGAGAAGCCCGCTCCCTCGTCCGAGGGCTCCTGCGCGCTGTCGCCCTCATCGGCGGTCTCATCTTGTGCGACCTCGGATGCGGTCTGCTGCGCGTCCGGTTCGGCCTCGGCGGTCTGCGCGGTGCTCGGGGCGAGGGTCCAGCCTTTCTGCTCGAGCCACTGCTGGCCGCCGAACAGCGCGAAGATGGTCGCGACGCCGGACAGGAACGCGACGGTCCAGGCGAGGCCCTTCGCGAAAGTCGACAAGGGGTTCCGAACCTCCAAAGCGCGGTGCAGGACCGGATCGGGCGGGTCGCGGGGACGGGCATAGGACCACCGCTGAACCTATTGCCACCGCGCTGCGGGCGCGGCCCCGCGTCACTTCGTGTCAGGCTGACAGATCGAGGCAGCGGCGGACTTCCCGCATCCGGTACTTGATGTGTTCGGCGGTGTCGACCTCTTCGCTGCCGTTGCTGTGCACGAGTCCTGCGGCCCAGAGGCATTGGGCCGCGTGGCGGGCGGCCATGAGCATCGGCAAGTGGACCTCCAGCTCGACCGGCAGCGGCCGGACGGAACGGTATCCGGCGAGGAACGCGGCGCGGAGTCGCCGGAAGTGGGGATAGTCGCTGAGGTTGCCCAGGACGGGTCCCATGTCGGCGAGGTAGTGGCCCCAGCCGGTCTCGTCGAAGTCGAGGACGCCGATGCTCCAGCCTTGCGGAGTGCGGCGGGTGTGGCAGTTGCCGAGGATGAAGTCGTGGTGGACGACGCCGAACGCCTCGGGGTCGCCGCCGAGCCGGTCGAGGATCGCGGCGGTCCGGTCGGCGACGTGGTCGAAGAGCGATCGGTCGGCGGGCTCCAGCAGGTCGCGGAACGGGCCGGGGCGATAGGGCGAGTCCTCGGTGAACAGTGCGCGGGCGTCCCAGGCTGGGAGGTCGAACCCGGCAGGCGGCGTGAAGGATTCGGCGACGCGGTGCAGGTGTGCGAGCGAGCGGCCGGTCTCGTGGACGCCTATGGTCCCGAGGCCGGTTCCCGGCCGCCGCACGACGCCTTCGACCCAGGTCAGGAGGTCACAGTGGAGTGTGCGCCCACCGCCTGGCGAGGGGATGGCGACGGACAGCGCGCCGTCGTTGGTGGGCACGGGTTTCGGTGTGCGGATGCCGGCTGCGGCGAGGTCGTCGTGGACGGTGTCGAGGAAGGCGAGTTCGGATCGGGTGTGGGCGGGGGTGCGGTAGGCGGGTCGGTGGACGCGGAGCGCGTAGCGGTGACCGCCTGCGGCGGTGACTTCGTAGACGGCGTTGTTGAGCAGCCGGATGGGTGCGGCGGTGGCGGGCTGGGGGAGGTCGTAGGCGGTGAGGGCGGTTTCGGCCGCGCGGTGCATGGCCTGGGTGTAGGAGGTGGGTGGCAAGCGGGCTCCTCGGCTGGGGTCGGGAGTCATCTCAGCAGGTTCGCCGCCCGCTCGCAATCGCGTATCGTCGGCCGCGGTTGTGGTTGGGGCGCAACCGGGGTACGGGGGTAGGGCGTGGTGTACCCGTACGCGAAAGCAGTGAGCACTCAGTGATGGCCGGGGTTCGACAAGAACGCGGAAGGACCATGCGATGCAGGGACAGACGACCGATGAGCGGTTCCAGAAGGTCGACAACTACCGCAGCGAGGATGGTCTCGCGGCCCGGCAGGGGCTCTACCAGTACAAGACCCCGGATTACGACCTGCCGGGTGTCGTGGTCTCGAGGGTCGGCCAGCAGCCGGGGCGGGTGCTCGATGTCGGGTGCGGCAACGGGCGCTACACGGGGCGGCTGCGGGAGTCGTTCCCTGGCGCGGAGGTGATCGGGGTGGATCTCGCGGAGGGGATTCTGGCGGCGGTGCCGGAGCCGACGGTGGTGGCGGATGTCGCCGAGCTGCCGTTCGAGGACGGTTCGGCGGAGGTGGTGCTGGCGATGCACATGCTCTATCACGTGCCCGACATTCCGGCCGCGCTCGACGAGTTGCAGCGCGTGCTCGCGCCGGACGGGGTCCTGTTCGTCTCGACGCTCGCTGCAGACGACAAGCAGGAATATGTGCCGATCTGGCAGGACGCGGCACGGGAAGTGCTCGGGGGCGAGGTGCGGATGGCGTTGACGTCACTGCTGGAGCGGTTCTCGCTGGAGACGGCGGAGTCGATGCTGGCCGAGCGGTTCGAGACCGTGGCGCTGCACGACCTCCCAGGGGTGATCGAGGTGCCCGAGCCGGGGCCGCTGATGGCGGCGTTCCGGTCCGAGGAGGACTTCATCGGGTTGCCGCCGGGTGATTTCGAGCGGTTGATGGGCGCGATCGAGCAGCGGCTGGAGGCGCACTTCGCCGATCACGAGGTCCTGCGGGTCACCAGTCGCAGCGGGATTCTCGAGTGCCGGGGCGCGAAGGGCTGACCTGCGTCGGTTGCGCGCGTCAGAGGATCAGCGGAGATCGGCGATAAGGCGGAACCGCATGAGGACGACGGGCGTGGCGTCGTCGATGGCGAAGTCGGGGTCGTCGAGTTCGCCGCGCATGTCGTCACTGGTCCAGAAGGCCTCGTGATTGGCGCGCCACGTCTCCAGCGTGCGGTCGCCTTCGCCTTCGGCGATGGCGTGTTCCAGCGGGACTTCGGCGAGGGGCGCGATGCGGACGTCGGTGGTCTCGATGACGGCGACGGGATGGCCGTCGGAGTCGATGACGACCTCTTGCTCGCCGGGCTCGGGCAGCGGGTGGGTCTCGTATTCGACGGCGAGGCCGGTGGTGGCGGTCTTGCGGCCGTCGAGGATGGCGGCCACGAGTCGGTCGCGCAGCGGGCCGGGGAAGGCGAACTCGGATTTTGGGAGTGCGGCGATCTCAGCGGCGGTGGGGCGGTCGGTCATGGGCTGATCGTACGAGGACCGGAGCGCAGGGCGCTCCGGTCCTCGCCCCTTCAGGACTTCGGTGACAACCTCGGTCAGTCGAGGCCTTCGACGATGCGGAAGTCGCGTTCGAAGCCGTCGGGGAGTTCGTCCAGCGCTTTCTGGTAGACCGTGCTTGCGCGTGCGGCGACTGCTTGTTCGTAGCTGTCGAACTCGATGAGGACGACGCGTTCGGGGAGGCCGGCCTCGTGTGCGTCGATGCGGCTGCCGATGCCGGCGAGTACGCGGCCGTTTGCGGCTCTGACGGCTATGCCCGCGAGTTCGTTGTAGGTCTCCAGTTTCATCGGGTCTTCGATGGTGGGGTAGACGCTGACCCAGTAGCCCTTGGGCATGGTGCCTCCAGTGGTGGGATGGGTGCTTCGTTTTTCGAAGCATCGTTTCGATGTGGGATACTACTGCTTCGAATTTCGAAGCGCAAGTATTGACGGAGGGTTATGGACGCGTCGCCGACGCCGATGCCGGGTCGACCGGTCCGTGGTTCCACTACGGGCCGATCGCTGATGGCGGCGCTCGATCTGTTCGGGCGGCGCTGGACGTTGCGCATCATCTGGGAGCTGGGAGACGGGCCGCTCGGGTTCCGGTCGCTGCAGCGGCGGTGCGATGGCATGTCGTCCAGTGTGCTGCGGCAACGACTCGCCGAGCTGCAGGAGGTTCGGCTCGCGGAGGTGTCGGACGACGGCGGCTATGCGCTCACCACACTTGGTCACGAGGCCCGTGAGGCTTTGGATCCGCTCATTGATTGGTCACAGCGGTGGGCTGCGGAGCTTGCCGATGACGCTCCGACCGCCGGAGACGGCCAGCGCGACCTTTTATCGAGTCCTTTATCGGTGATGGCGGCGACAGATCGTTCGTGGTTCTAACGAATGTGTTATCGTTAGTGTCACGAACGTTAATTGCCCGAATCATCGGGCGAGCGCGACCCCCAGGAGTGCATCACCATGAGCGCCGACGACACCGCCATCCGCCCCTTTCGCATCGATGTCCCGCAGGCCGACCTCGACGACCTCGACGACCGGCTCTCGCGCACCCGCTGGCCCAACGAGGTCGCCGACGCCGGGACCGACTACGGGTTCCCTCTCGCCCGGCTCAAGGCGCTGGCCGAGTACTGGCGCACCGGGTTCAGTTGGCGCGAGCAGGAGGCGAAGCTCAATGAGCTGCCGCATTTCACGACCGAGATCGAAGGGCAGAACATCCACTTCGTGCATGTCCGGTCCGAGGACCCCGACGCCCTCGCGCTGGTGCTCACGCATGGCTGGCCCGGGTCGTTTCTGGAGTTCCTCGACGTGATCGAGCCGCTCTCGCGCGATTTCCACCTCGTGGTCCCCTCGATTCCCGGGTACGGCTTCTCCGGGCCCACGCATGAGCGCGACTGGGGTGTCCCGCGGGTCGCGCGGGCCTGGGCTGAGCTCATGCGGCGCCTGGGGTACGAGCGGTACGGGGCGCAGGGCGGTGATTTCGGTTCGGGGGTGTCGATCGCGTTGGGCGCGTTCGCGCCGGAGCATGTCGTGGGGGTTCATGTCAACTACTTGCCGACGCGGCCGGACCCTGATGCCGGGCTCGAGTTGTCCGTTTCGGACGAGGCGCGGCTGGACGCGGTGCGGGCGCTGATGGCGAATCGTCCGCCGTACCAGGCGCTGCAGGCGCTCACGCCGCAGACCATCGGGTACGCGCTCACCGATTCTCCGGTCGGCCAGCTCGCGTGGATCGCCGAGCGGTTCGCGCAGTGGACGGACCCGGCGACGCCGGTGAGCGATGAGCGGATGCTCACTGATGTCTCCCTGTACTGGCTGACCGCGACCGCCGCCTCGTCGGCCCGGCTGCACCGCGATAGTCAGCGCGGTGCGAGTGTGGCGTGCGGGGTGCCGTTGGGGGTGGCGGTGTTCGCGTATGACATCACGTTGTCGGTGCGGCCGCTTGCTGAGCGGTTGTTCGATGTCCGGCGTTGGTCGGAGTTCGGGCGGGGCGGGCATTTCGCGGCGATGGAGGTGCCGGAGGCGCTGGCGGGGGATGTGCGGGCGTTCTTCTTGGCGCGGTTGGGGGAGTAGGGCGACAGAGTGGGGCCGCCGGATCGCCGGCGGCCCCTTTTTTCGTGTGTTGCTAGGCGGGGACCCAGACGCTCAGGGGTTGGATGCCGAGGTCGGGGATGGCGCTGTTGCCGGGGACGAGGTAGGGGCCGCCGCCGCAGTCGTCGTTGGGGAAGAGTGCGGCGGCGTTGTCGTTGGTGTTGATGGCGGAGTTGACGCGGCCGGCCCAGCCGTGGTCGACGAGGCTGACGCAGGTGCCGGGTTCGACGAGTGAGCTGACGGTGAAGCGTTCGCCGGTGTAGTTGTCGCCTTCGAAGAGGCAGAGGGTGTCGGTGAAGGGGCATTCGCCGGCGGTGGTGGTGTCGGCGGGTGCGGCTGTCGCGGGTGTGGCGGCGGCGAGGATGGCGGCTGCGGCGAGTGCGGGGGCGAGGTAGGTGAGGCGGCGGGTGTTGGCGGTGGCTTGGGGGTTCTTGCGCATGCGCAGTTCTCCTTTGGTCACGCGTTGCGTTGTGGGGGAAGCATATCGGGGTGGTGGGGGGCTGGTCAAAGTTTGTTTGCGGGGGCGTCCGAACTCACCTAGGTATCGATGTATTTCGATTGTTCTCACTCTCGGGGTGTGGGGTCGTGCGCGCTTTTTTACGCTCCGGCAACGGGAGTTCACCGGGCCGTTCTTGACGCGCACGGCGGTGAAACATCGCGCCCCTAGCTTGAACCCATAGCGGATACGACGCTGTATACGCACCTGTACACCGCCGCTGCCTGCGGCGACACCCCTTGCGGTCCCGGGTCCCCATCCGCCCGGGCTTCCCTGCGTGAAAGGTCGAACCCCCGTATGCCACAGCGTTCCACGATCACCCGCCTGGCCCGCGCCACCGGCGCCGCCGCGGCCGCCTGCGCCCTTCTCGCCACCGCCGCATGCGGTTCGCGGGCGGGAGAGGAGACGCAGGCGGCCGAGTCCTGTGTCGACACCTCCGGCGACACCGTCAAGGTCGGCGCGCTCAACTCCCTGTCGGGCACCATGGCCATCTCCGAGACCACCGTGCGCGACGCCATCTACCTCGCCGTCGACGAGATCAACGCCGCCGGCGGCGTCCTGGACAAAAAGATCGAGATCGTCGCCGAGGACGGCGCGTCCGAGCCGACCGTGTTCGCCGAGAAGGCGGAGAAGCTCATCCGCGAGGACTGCGTCGCGGCGGTGTTCGGCGGCTGGACCTCGGCCTCGCGCAAGGCGATGCTGCCGGTCTTCGAGGACAACGACTCGCTGCTGTACTACCCGGTCCAGTACGAGGGCCTGGAGGCGAGCGAGAACATCTTCTACACGGGTGCGACCACGAACCAGCAGATCATCCCCGCGCTTGACTACCTCGCCGAGACCGGCGTCAAGTCGCTGTACCTGGTCGGGTCCGACTACGTCTTCCCGCGCACCGCGAACGCGATCATCAACGCCTACGCCGAAGCGCACGGCATCGAGGTCCTCGGCGAGGACTACGTGACGCTCGGCTCCACCGAGTTCTCCACCATCGTCAACCAGGTCAAGTCCGCCGGGGCCGACGCGGTGTTCAACACCCTCAACGGCGACTCGAACGTCGCGTTCTTCCGCGAGTACGCCAACGTCGGGCTCACGGCCGAGCAGATGCCGGTCATGAGCGTCTCGATCGCCGAAGAGGAAGTCGGCGGCATCGGCGTGGAGAACATCGAAGGGCAGCTGGCGGCCTGGAACTACTACCAGACCGTCGAATCGCCCGCGAACGCCGCGTTCGTCGCGGCGTTCAAGGCCGAGTACGGGGCCGACCGCGTCACCTCCGACCCGATGGAGGCCGCGTACACCTCGGTGCACCTGTGGGCCGCCACGGCCGAGAAGGCCGGGTCGTTCGCCGTCGCCGACATCCAGGGCGCGGCCGACGGCGTCTCGTTCGACGCCCCTGAAGGGACGGTCGTCATCGACGGCGCGAACCACCACGTCACCAAGACCGCGCGCATCGGCGAGATCAGCGCCGACGGCCTGCTCCACACCGTGTGGGAGTCCGAGGGCGCGATCGAACCCGACCCGTTCCTCGACGGCTACGACTGGGCCGCCGACCTCACCGTCAGCAAGTAGCCGTGCGGGCGATCAGGAAGGACACACCATGGACCTGCTCGTAGGACAGCTGTTCACCGGGCTGAGCACCGGATCGATCCTGCTGCTGGCGGCGCTGGGCCTGTCGCTCACGTTCGGCCAGATGGGCGTGATCAACATGGCGCACGGCGAGTTCATCATGGCCGGCTGCTACACCGCCTATGTCGTGCAGCAGATCGCCGGGGACGCCGGCGTGTCCCTCCTGATCGCCCTGCCGCTCGGCTTCGCCGTCGGCGGCGCCATGGGCCTCGTCCTCGAGGCCCTGCTCATCCGCCACCTCTACCACCGGCCCCTCGACACGCTCCTGGTGACCTTCGGCGTCGGACTCATCCTCCAGCAGGTCGCCCGGGACGTCTTCGGCGCTCCCGCCGTGAACGTGTCCGTCCCCCCGGCCCTGCGCGGCGGCGTCGACCTCCTCGGCGTCACCGTCCCCAAGACCCGCCTGTTCATCATGGGCCTCGCCATCGTCGCCGTCACCGCCGTCGCCCTCGTCCTGCGGTTCACCCCCGCCGGGCGGCGCATCAGGGCCGTCGTGGGCAACCGCGACCTCGCCGAGACCGCCGGGATCTCCTCCCGCGCCGTGGACGCCGGCACGTTCTTCATCGGCTCCGGCCTCGCCGGCGTCGCCGGCGTCGCCTTGACGCTCATCGGCTCGACCAGCCCCACCACCGGCCAGTCCTACCTGGTCGACGCGTTCCTCGTCGTCGTCGCCGGCGGCCTGGGCCGCATCAAAGGCGCCGTGGTCGCCGCCGTCGCCCTCGGCGCCACACAAGCGGTCTTCGAGACCTACTCGACCGCGTCCCTCGCCAAAGTCGGCGTCTTCATCGTCATCGTCGTCTTCCTGCAGCTGCGCCCCCAAGGCCTGTTCACGCTGCGGACCAGGAGCCTCGCATGAACCGCTTCTTCGCCTCGCGCCCGGGCACCTGGGCCGGGTTCGCGGCCGCCGCCGCCGTCCTGTTCGGACTCGCGCCCCTCGTCCTGTCCGGATTCCGGCTCGGCCTGCTCGCCCAGTTCCTCTGCTACGCGATCGTCGCCGTCGGCATCGGACTCGCCTGGGGCCGCGGCGGCATGCTCACCCTCGGCCAAGGCGTCTTCTTCGGCATGGGCGCCTACCTCATGGCCATGCACCTCAAAATGGCCGACGCCGCATTCCGCAACGGCCCCGGCGCCGTCCCCGACTTCATGGAACTCGCCGGCATCCGCGAACTCCCCGCCTACTGGGCCCCCTTCGCCTCGCCCGTGTTCACCATCGCCGCGATCCTCCTGCTGCCCACCGGCTTCGCCGTCCTCCTCGGCCTCGCCGTCTTCAAACGCCGCGTCAAAGGCGCCTACTTCGCGATCCTCTCCCAAGCCCTCGCCGGCGCCTTCGCGATCCTCCTCATCGGACAGCAGTCCCTCGGCGGGTTCAACGGCCTCTCCCGGTTCCGGTACTTCTTCGGCTACAACCTCGACGACCCGGTCAACCAGCAGATGCTCTACTACATCGCCGCCGGCGTCCTCCTCGCCGCCGTCGCCATCGCACTCCAGCTGCGCCGCTCCCGCTACGGCGAACTCCTCCTCGCCGTCCGCGACGCCGAAGCACGCGTCCGCTTCCTCGGCTACGACGCCGCCAACATCAAGACCGTCGCCTACGCCACCGCCGCACTCTTCGCCTCCGTCGCCGGCGCCGTCTTCGTGCCCATCGTCGGCATCATCTCCCCGGCCTCCATCGGCATCGTCCCCTCCATCATGTTCCTCCTCGGCGTCGCCATCGGCGGCCGCGCCACCCTCCTCGGCCCCGTCCTCGGCGCCCTCGCCGTCTACTGGGCCCAGACCACCCTCTCCGAACAGTTCCCCTCCGGCTGGGTCTACGCCCAAGGACTCCTGTTCGTCCTCGTCATCGCCCTCCTCCCCGGCGGCATCGCCTCGATCACCGCCCTGGCCAAGAGGATCCCGACCAAACGAGCCCCCGCGGAGGCCGCAGCATGAACACCATCGCACTGACCTGCACCGACATCACCGTCGACTTCGACGGCTTCAAAGCCGTCAACGGCGTCGACCTCGAACTCGCCCGCGGCGAAGTCCACTTCCTCATCGGACCCAACGGCGCCGGCAAGACCACCCTCGTCGACGCCATCACCGGCCTCACCCCCTACACCGGATCCGTCACCAAAGACACGCCCGGAACCGGCGCAGTCGAACTGCGCGGCAAGAAGGTCCACCACATCGCCCGCACCGGCATCGGCCGCACCTTCCAGACCGCCACCGTCTTCGACAACCTCACCGTCGCCCAGAACCTCGACATCGCCGCCGGCGCCCACCGCACCCCCTGGACCCTCCTGCGCCGACGCCGCCACCTCCCCGAAACCGTCACCGCCACCATGGACCGCATCGGCCTGACCGGCCACGCCGACACCCCCGCCGGCATCCTCGCCCACGGCCAGAAGCAATGGCTCGAAATCGGCATGCTCCTCGTCGGCGACGCCGACGTCCTCCTCCTCGACGAACCCATCGCCGGCATGGGCCACGACGAACGCGAGACCACCGGGCGACTCCTCCACGACATCGCCGCCGACCGCGCCGTCGCCGTCGTCGAACACGACATGGACTTCATGCGCGCCTTCGCCTCCCGCGTCACCGTCCTCCACGCCGGCGCCGTCCTCGCCACAGGATCGGTCGACGACGTCTCCACCGACCCGCGCGTCCAAGCCGTCTACCTCGGCACGAAGGAGACCGCCGATGCTCACACTGCGTAACCTCACCTGCGGATACGGCCGCACCCCCGTCGTCCACGACGTGAACCTCGACGTCGGCACCGACCAAGTCGTCGCCGTCATGGGCCACAACGGCGCCGGCAAGACCACCCTCCTGCGCGCCGTCGTCGGCCTCCTCCCCGCCATGACCGGCACCATCGAACTCGACGGCCGCGACCTCACCCGCACCCCCACCCACCGACGCATCGCACACGGCATGGCCTACGTCCCCCAAGGCCAGCAGTGCTTCGCCCACCTCACCGCCGGCGAGAACCTCCGCCTCGTCGCCGACGGCCGCAAACACGGCAAGACCCTCATCGACGAGCAACTCGACCGCTTCCCCGCCCTCCGCCCCCTCCAAAACCGCCAAGCCGGACTCCTCTCCGGCGGCCAGCGCCAGCAGCTCGCCATCGCCCGGGCCCTCATCACCGAGCCGCGCCTGCTCATCCTCGACGAGCCCACCGAAGGCATCCAGCCCAACGTCGTCGCCGAGATCGAAGCGGCGATCGTCGACCTCGCCCGGTCCGGCCTGTCCGTGCTCCTGGTCGAACAGCACCTCGGGTTCGCACTCCAAGCCGCCGCACAATACGCGGTCCTGCGGTCGGGGCGGGTCGCGTCGCACGGGGCGACCGGCGCCGGCGCCCGCGAGCGGGTCCGAGAGGCGATGGCCATATGAACACGGCTTTCACGCCCCTGCCCGATGTGGACGAGCCGCTCGCGGCGCGCGTCTATGTGGCGTTGCGCGCCGACCTGATGGCCGGGCGGTACGAGCCGGGCAAGCGCCTCGGTGAAGAACGGCTCGCCGGGAACTACGGCGTCTCGCGCACCCCCGTGCGCGAAGCGCTCAGCCGACTCTCCGCCGACGGGCTCGTCTCGCGCGAAGTCGACGGGCTCTACCCGTACCGGCCGCGGATCGACCAGCTCAACGACCTGTACGAAGTGCGGTTGACCCTCGAGCTGCGGGGCCTCGCGCGCGCCGCCGCCGACCCCGCGATCACGCACGACGCGGATCTGCTGGGGCCGGAGCTGGAGCGGTGGTACCGGCTGCGGGACGCCCCGCCGGGCCCCGACGCCGGGTTCGTCGAATCCGACGAGCGCTACCACCTGACGCTCCTGGCCGCCTCCGGGAACGCCCAGTTGGCGGAGTCGCTGAAAGCGGTGAACAACCGGATCCGCCCGGCGCGGATGTTCGACTACTTCACCGCCGAGCGGATGGCCGACACGATCGAGGAGCACATCGCGATCGCCGAAGGGGCCCTGGAGGGCCGGTACGCGGAGGCCACGGCGATCCTCACCCGCCACATCGAGACCTCCCGGTCGATCGTGGTCGGCCGCGCCGAGGCCGCCCTGACCTGGGCGCACCTGGCCAACGCCGTCCGCCCCTGAACCGAAGCTGAACTGGAAGCGAGACCTGTCGTGTTCGACCGCATCCTCATCGCCAACCGCGGCGAGATCTCCCGGCGCATCACCCGCACCGCCCACCGGCTCGGCGCCGCCACCGTCGCCGTCTACTCGGAGGCCGACGCCGCGTCCCTGCACGTGCGGGACGCCGACGCGGCGGTGTGCGTGGGCCCGGCCGCGCCCGCGGAGTCCTATCTGAACATCGATGCAATCCTGTCGGCGGCGAAGGACACCGGCGCGCAGGCGATCCACCCCGGGTACGGGTTCCTCGCCGAGAACGCCGAATTCGCGCGCCGCTGCGCCGAAGCCGGACTCGTGTTCATCGGCCCCACCCCCGGGCAGCTCGAACTGTTCGGCGACAAGGTCACCGCCCGGGCCGCCGCGACCGCCGCGGGCGTGCCCCTCGCCGCCGGCACCGGCGCCCTCCCCACCCCTGCAGCCGCGGTCGCCGCGGCCGAGCGGATCGGCTACCCCGTCATCGTCAAGGCCTCGGCCGGCGGCGGCGGCATCGGCATGAGGGTCGCCCGCGACCCGGGCGAGCTCGCCGACGTGTTCGCCACCGTCAAGCGCCTCGCCGCCGACAACTTCGGCGACGACGCGGTCTACCTCGAGCAGTACGTCCGGCGCGCGCGCCACGTCGAAGTGCAGGTCTTCGGCGACGGCCGCGGCCGGGTCGTGTCCTTGTCCGACCGCGACTGCACCCTGCAGCGCCGCCACCAGAAAGTCATCGAAGAGGCCCCCGCCCCCGGCCTGCCCGAGGCCGTCCGAGGACAGATGCACGCCGCCGCCCGCGCCCTCGCCGCCTCGGCCCACTACCAGTCCGCCGGCACCGTCGAGTTCATCTACGACCCCGAACGCGAGACCGCCTCGTTCCTGGAGTGCAACACGCGCCTCCAAGTGGAGCACCCGGTCACCGAGGCGGTCCTCGGCATCGACCTCGTCGAATGGATGATCCGCGCCGCCGCCGGCGACACGGCCTTCCTCGACGGCCTGCCCGACACCGGCCCCGCCGTGCACGGCGCCGCGGTCGAAGCGCGCGTCTACGCCGAAGACCCCGCCCGCGACCACCTCCCCTCCGCCGGGCTCCTCACCTGCGTCGACCTCCCCGCCCGCGCCCGCGTCGACACGTGGATCGCGCCCGGCCTCGACGTCCCCGCCACCTACGACCCCATGCTCGCCAAGATCATCACCACCGGCGACACCCGCGCCGCCGCGTGGGCCGCCCTCGCCGACGCCTTGGGCGAGACCAGGATCGAAGGCGTCCACACCAACCTCGGGCAGCTCGCCGCCGCCGCCGTCGATCCCCGCGTCGCCGCCGTCGCCCACGACACCGGCACCATCGCCACCATCACCGACACGACCCCGCGCATCGACGTCATCGCCCCCGGCGTCCTCACCACCGTCCAGGACTGGCCCGGCCGGCTCGGGCACTGGCAGGTCGGCGTCCCCCCGTCGGGGCCCATGGACGACTACTCCTTCCGGCTCGGCAACCGCGCCCTCGGCAACCCCGAGGGCGCCCCCGGCCTCGAATGCACCATCGCCGGCCCCACCCTGCGCTTCAGCGCCCCCGCGACCGTGTGCGTCACCGGCGCCCCCGCACCCCTCACCCTCGACGGCGAGCCCGCACCCCAATGGGAACCCCTCGAAGTGCCCGCCGGGGGCGTCCTCGCCGTCGGCGCCGTCACCGACGCCGGCGCGCGCACGTACGTGCTCTTCCAAGGCGGCCTCGACGTCCCCCGCTTCCTCGGCTCGGCCTCGACGTTCCCGCCCGGGCGCATCGGCGGCTACACCGGCGACCAGCTCCGCGCCGGCGACCGCCTCCTCCCCGCCGCCACCGAACCCCGAGCCGCCCAAGCCGTCCCGGTCACCGACCGGCCCGATTTCACGCACGCGTGGACCCTCGCCGTCACCCCCGGGCCCCAGCCGGCCCCGCACTACTTCACCACCGGCGACATGGCCCGGATCTACGACGCGGCATGGACCGTCCAAGTCCACGCCGGACGCTCCGGCGTCCGCCTCGACGGACCCCGGCCCCAGTGGGCGCGCACCGACGGCGGCGACGCCGGCCTCCACCCCTCCAACCTCCACGACAACCCCTACTCCGTCGGCACCGTCAACTTCACCGGCGACACCCCCGCCCTCCTCGGCCCCGACGGGCCCAGCCTCGGCGGCTTCGCCTGCCCCTTCACCGTCACCACCGCCGACCGGTGGAAACTCGGGCAGCTGCGCCCCGGCGACACCGTCCGCTTCCTGCCCGTCGACGAACCCGAAGCCGACCGCCTCCGCGCCCACCCCCTCGCCCCGCCCCGCCCGCTCGATCGCGCCGAGCACGACACCGCCACGCTCGCCGCGACCGACGCGAGCCAGGACCGGCCCGCCGTCGCCTACCGGCGCGCCGGCGACGACGCGCTCCTCCTCGAATACGGGCCCATGCACCTCGACCTCGGCCTGCGCATGCGCGTCGGCGCCCTCATGGACGCCCTCGCCGCCGCCGCACCGCCCGGACTCATCGACACCACCCCCGGAGTGCGGTCCCTCCACCTGCACGTCGACCCCGACATCCTGCCGATCCGCACCCTCACCGGGCTCCTGGTCGAACTCGAGCAGGACCTGCCCGACATCAACGACATGACCGTCCCGTCACGGGAAGTGCGGCTCCCCATCTCCTGGAACGACGCCGTCGTCGACGAGGCCATCGCCCGCTACACCACCAACGTCCGCGACGACGCCCTGTTCAACCCCTCCAACATCGAATTCATCCGCCGCATCAACGGCCTCGACTCGATCGAGGACGTCGCCCGCATCGCCACCAGCGCCGAATGGCTCGTCCTCGGCCTGGGCGACGTGTACCTCGGCGCGCCCGCCGCCGTCCCCGTCGACCCCAGGCACCGGCTCGTCACCACCAAGTACAACCCCGCCCGCACCTGGACCGCCGAAGGCACCGTCGGCATCGGCGGCTCCTACATGTGCGTCTACGGCATGGACTCGCCCGGCGGGTACCAGCTCGTCGGCCGCACCGCACCCATCTGGGCCGGCCTGCGGGACCTCCCGTCCTTCCACGACGGCCTGCCCTGGCTCCTGCGGTTCTTCGACCGCGTCGTCTTCGAACGCGTCAGCGAGGAGCAGCTCGCCGAGACCCGCCGCGAACTCGCCGCCGGACGGACCCGGATCGACATCCGCCCCGGCACCTTCGCGTACGCCGACTACCGGCGGCTCCTGGCCGACAACGCCGCCGGCATCGACGCGTTCCGCACCCGCCAAGCCGCCGCGTTCGAGGCCGAGCGGCAGCGGTGGGCCGACGCCGGCGAATTCGACCGCGACCACACCGAACCCGCCCCCCACACCGGGCCCGCGGTCGACCTCGCCGCCGGCGAGACCCTCGTCGAAGCGCCCATGGCCGCCAGCGTCTGGCGCATCGACCTCTGCGAAGGCGACACCG
Source organism: Glycomyces niveus (assembly GCF_017592475.1). Classification (GTDB taxonomy): domain Bacteria; phylum Actinomycetota; class Actinomycetes; order Mycobacteriales; family Micromonosporaceae; genus Glycomyces; species Glycomyces niveus. The sequence continues at coordinate 480,639 of NZ_JAGFNP010000002.1, forward strand.
TCACCGCCGGGGACACCGTCGTCGTCCTCGAAGCGATGAAACTCGAGATGCCCGTGACCGCACCCGTCACCGGGACGGTCACCCGCGTCCTCGCCCGGCCCGGCGACCAGGCCGCGCCCGGCACACCGCTGCTCGTGATCGCCGACCGGTAGACGACCGACCATCAGACAGGGGAATCCGTGAACACCACCAGCGCCGCCCAGCGGGTGCGGGACGCCTACGCCCGCATGCAGGAAGCCGACCGGCCCGAAGCGTGGATCGCCGTGCGCGGCCTCGACGACCTCCTCGCCGAAGCCGCCGCCGTCGACGCCGCCCTCGCCGCCGGGGAGGACCTGCCGCTGGCGGGGACCGTGTTCGCCGCGAAGGACAACATCGACGTCGCCGGCCTCCCCACCACCGCCGCCGCGCCCTCCTTCGCGTACGAACCCGAACGGGACGCCACCGCCGTCGCGCGCCTGCGCGCCGCCGGCGCGATCTGCCTGGGCAAGACCAACCTCGACCAGTTCGCGACCGGCCTGGTCGGCACCCGCAGCCCCTACGGGCCGGTCCGCTCCGCCCACGACGAGGCCCTGATCTCGGGCGGGTCCTCCTCCGGATCAGCCGTAGCGGTCGCACTGGGCATCGCCGACTTCGCGCTCGGCACCGACACCGCCGGGTCCGGGCGGGTCCCCGCGGCCCTCAACGGGCTCATCGGCGTCAAAGCCACCCTCGGGCTCGTCCCCGTCGACGGCGTCGTCCCCGCCTGCGCCTCCTACGACTGCCTCACCGTCTTCGCCCCGGGCCTCGACCTCGCCGCCGCCGCGATGCGCACCATGACCGGCCCCAGCCCGGCCGACCCCGCCTCCCGGCCCTGGCCCGCCGACACCCCCCTCGCCGCCCCGCCCGCACCGCGCATCGCGCTCCCGCACCCCGACGCGCTCGCCGCCCTCGACCCCGACTTCCGGCCCCTGTGGGCCGAGGCGGTCGCGCGGCTCGAAGCGACCGGCGCCCGCACGGCCGTCATCGACGTGCAGCCGCTGCTCGACGCCGCGCTCCTGCTCTACGAAGGCGCGCTCGTCACCGAGCGGTACGCGGCCTTCGGGCACCGGCTCGACGCCGACGACACCGACCCCACCGTCGCCGCGATCGTGCGCGGCGCCTTGAAATACTCCGGCGCGGACCTCGCCGCCGACCAGCAGCGCCTGCGCGCCACCCGCCTCGAAGCCGCCGCGCTCCTCGACGGGTTCGACGCGCTCGTGCTGCCCACCGCGCCCCTCCACCCCTCGCTCGCCGACGTCGCCGCCGACCCCGTCGGCGTCAACGCCCGCATGGGCACCTACACCAACTTCGTCAACCTCCTCGACATGGCCGCCATCGCGGTCCCCGCCGGGCGGGCCGGCACGAAAGGGTTCGGCGTCAGCCTCATCGTCCCCGCCTTCGCCGACCAGATCGCCCTCGACCTCGCCGCCCGCCACCTCGGCACCTACGCACCCGCCTACGCGCCAGGCGGGTGCGACCTCGTCGTCTTCGGCGCCCACCTCACCGGCATGCCCCTCAACCACCAACTCACCGACGCCCGCGCCCGCCGCATCGGGGAGGTGCGCACCGCACCGGCCTACCGGATGCACGCCCTCGACACCGACCCGCCCAAACCCCTCGTCGTCCGCGCCGCCGCGGGCGGGGCGAGCCTGCCCGGCGAGCGCTGGCAGTTGAGCCCGGCCGCGCTCGGGCGGTTCCTCGACGGCCTGCCCGCACCCATGACCTTGGGCAAGGTCGAGCTCGACGACGGCACCTGGGCCACCGGGTTCTGCGCGGCCGAGGCCTCGGGGGAGGACATCACGGCCGCGGGCGGGTGGCGGGCCTGGCGGCAGTGACCGCCTAGCATGGTCGCCACCGCACCACCGGAAGGAACCCGATGCGCCACGACCCGACCCTGCAGGCCCTCGCCCGGATCGAACGCAAACTCGACCTCGTCATGCGCCACTTCGACATCGTCGACCACGCCCCGCCCGAGCCCGACCCGTTCACCGAGGTCCGCGACCTGGCCCGGCGCGGCAAGAAGATCCAGGCGATCAAGGTCTACCGCGAGATCACCGGGACCAGCCTCAAAGAGGCCAAAGACGCCGTCGAACGCATGGAAGCCGGCCACTGACATCCACTCGTGCCCCGCCGGTGCGGGGCACGAGTGGATGTGACGGTCACTCGCGGGATTCGGGTAGGGTCGCGGCCATGCAACCCCAGCCGCAGCCGACGGTCCGCCGCGCCCTCATCGCCGCCCTGTGGCTCGCGTGCGTCGCCGCCGGGCTCCTCGCCGCCGTCTGGGGTGTGGCCTGGGCGCTCGAAGGCGGCCCGCAGCCGAGCCTGGCCACCGTCCAGAGCGCCACGCACCTGGACTTCCCCGAGGACACCGAGGTGACCGACGCCGACCTGACGGCGATGGAGTCCCCGACCCCCGGCGACCGGGCCGAAGTCACCGTCGAGATCCCCTCGGACGACTTCGACGACTTCCTCGCCGGCAACGGCATGGACGCGCCGCTGCTGGCCGGGACGAGCCCGGGCGGGACCGCCACGGGCGTCATCCCGGCCGGATGCGACGACGAGATCTGCTGGGCCGCGACCATCATCGTCGAGCACGACGCGGTCACCGTCGAACTCGACGTCACCCTCATCTAGCCGAACAGGGCCGGCTCGCCCCGCTCGAGCGACAGCAGCCGCTCCTTGCGCCACAGGCCCCCGGCGTAGCCGGTGAGCTTCCCGTTCGCGCCGATCACCCGGTGGCAGGGGACGACGATCGCGATCGGATTGCGCCCGTTCGCCAGTCCGACCGCCCGCACCGCCTTGCGGTCCCCGATCCGCTCCGCGATGTCCATATAAGACACGGTCTCGCCGTAGGGGATGCGGCACAGCTCCTTCCACACCTTGTGCTGGAACGCCGTGCCGGCGGCGGCGAGCGGCAGGTCGAAGTCTTTCAAGTCCCCGGCGAAATAGGCCTCGAGCTGGTCGACGGCGGCCCCCAGGACCGGGGTGGCCTCCTCGGGCCCCCAGGCGTCCTTCATCTCCTCCACGCCCATGTGGACGTAGGTGACGCCCGCGTCGACCGCCGAGACGGCCATGAGCCCCAGCGGGGACTCCATCGTCAAATGCCTTGCGGTGGGATCAATCGCGGTGGTCATGCTGCGGTCTCCTTCACGGTGTCGGTCGGCAGGTGGTTCGTCGGATGCTCGCTCGAGGCCCACAGGTACTGGACGGCGTAGGCCCGCCAGGGCCGCCACGCCTGCGACCTCGCCTCCAGGGCCTTCCCCGCGCCCAGGTCGAGGTGCCGGGCGCCTTTGACGACCCCGAGGTCCTTGACCGGGAACGCATCCGGGTCCCCCAGCGCGCGCATGGCGATCATCTCGATCGTCCACGGCCCCACCCCCGGCACCCCGGCGAGGTCCTGCCGGGCCTTCGCCCAGTCCGCGCCGGGCCCCACATCGACCCGCCCCTGCGCGAGCGCCGCGGCGAGGCCCAGAACGGTGGCCTTGCGGCGGGCCGGCATCGGCAGATGCGCGGGATCGGCCTCGGCCAGCGCGGCCGGGGACGGGAACAGCCGGGTGAGGCCGCCGTCGGGGTCCTCGACCGGCTCGCCGTAGCGTTCGGCGAGGCGGGCGGCGACGGTGGCGGCCGAGGCGGTGGCGATCTGCTGGCCGATGACGGCGCGCAGGGCGTATTCGGGGCCGTCGGCTTTGCGCGGGACGCGCCGGCCGGGGGTCTTGGCGACGAGGGGGGCGAGGACGGGGTCGGCGGTGAGGGCTTCCATGGGGGCGTGGGGGTCGGCGTCGAGGTCGAGGGCGCGGCGGCAGCGGGCGACCGCGGCGGTCACGTCCCGCAGGTCGGCGACGCGGAGGCGGCATTCGATGTAGCCGGGTCCGGGGCGCAGGGCGGCGGTGCCGGGGCCGTGGGGCAGGCGCAGGGTGCGCCGGTAGGCGCCGTCGCTCCATTCTTCGACGCCGGGGGCGGCGGCGGCGGCGAGGTGCCCGAAGAGGTTGGAGGGCTCGAACGGTTCGCGGTAGGCGAGGCGGAGGGTGATGGCGCCGCCGCCGGGCGCCGTGCGGCCTTTGGCTTTGGCGCGCAGTTCGGTGGGGGAGCAGGCGAAGACGTCGGCGACGACGCGGTTGAAGGCGCGGATGGAGGCGAATCCGGCGGCGAAGGCGACCTGGCCCATGGGCAGGTCGGTGGATTCGATGAGGGTGCGGGCGACTTGGGCCCGTTGGGCGCGGGCGAGGGCGGCCGGTCCGGCGCCGACTTCGGCGATGAGGAGGCGTTCGAGTTGGCGCAGGGAGTAGCCGAGGCGGGCGGCGAGGCCGGCGGCGCCGTCGCGGTCGACGACGCCTTCGCCGATGAGGCGCATCGCGCGGGCGCACACGTCCGAGCGCCAGTCCCAGGCGGGGGAGCCGGGGGAGGCGTCGGGGCGGCAGCGTTTGCAGGCCCGGTAGCCGGCGTCCTGCGCGGCCGCGGCGGAGGCGTAGAACCGCTGGTGTTCGCGTTTGGGTTTGACCGCGGGGCAGGAGGGGCGGCAGTAGATGCGGGTCGAGGTGACGGCCAGGAACACCCAGCCGTCGAAGCGGGCGTCGCGGCCGGCGACGGCGGCCTGCAGCCGGTCGGTGTCGCCGAGGATCGCGTGGAAGTCCATGCCCCCAAGACTGCCTCCCTGGTACGACAACGGCTAGCCAGAAATCGACATCACGATTCGGGGAGCTGGAGTCGGTCGACCGCCTCGCGGGAGCGGCGGGCGGGGCGGCGGTCGTAGCGGGCGGTGGTGGCGGGGGAGGCGTGGCCGACCAGGGACTGGGTGATGGCCAGGTCGACGCCGGCGTCGAGGAGTTCGCCGATGAAGGTGCGGCGGAAGTCGTGCGGGGTGTGGCGGCGCTGCCCGGCCTCGACCAGGCGTTTCATGAGCAGGTCGGCGATGGCCTGCCCGGTCATGCCCGAGAGGTGCGTGCCGGTGCGGCGCAGCCGCCCGGCCTTGTTGATCGGGCAGAACAGGGCGCCGGGGTCGTTGCCGCGGATCTGCGTCCACCGGTCGAGGCGGGCCTGGGCGGCCTCGGTGACGTAGACGGCGCGCTCCTTGTTGCCCTTGCCGACGATGCGGATGGACCGCTCGGCCGGGTCGTAGTCGGCCAGGCGCATCGAGGCGATCTCCGAGCGCCGGCACCCCGTCGAGTACAAGGTGGCGAGGACGGCGGCGTCGCGGGCGCCGGCCGGGCCGGGGTCGGCGTCGCACGCGTACAGGGCCGCGCCGAGCGCTTCGGCGTCGACGGCCTGGCCGACCGGGAGCCGCTGGGCTTTGACCGGTTGCAGGTCGCAGGCGCGCTGGTAGTCCTCGGCGGCCATGAGGTCGAGCCGCCACGCTTCCTTAAGGACGCGGCGCAGGGCCGCGAGGTGCTTGTTGACGTACGCGCCGGACCAGCCCGCGTCGATCATCGCCGCCCGCAGCCGCGACGTGTGCTCGTAGCGCAGCAGATGCCACGGCTGGCCTTCGCCGACCGCTTCGGGGTCGCCCGAGAGCAGCTGGGCGATGCGGTCGAGGCAGCCGCGCATGGTCCGCCGCGACTCGGCCGACCCGAGCGTGTCGAGGTAGGCCCGGTACGGATCGGCGCCCGGCCCGCGGGGGGCGGGGGCGGCGGACCAGTCGACACCAATGAGTTCAGCGGCCATGCGTCCCACCATAACCCAAGCCCCGCAATCATTCTGGCGTCTCAGCGGCCATGTCCCGCAGCCGGCGGACCGTGCGCAGGTTCCGGGTCGTGGCCGCCGTGTCGCCCAGGGGCTTCCAGAACCCCGAACGGTCCAGCGTGGACTTCCCGAGCCCGTCCGGGTAGTACACCCACACCTCCGAGCCGGCCACGACCGCCTCCTCGGGCCGGCCCTCGGGGACGGCCAGCGCGGGCGCGGGCCCGGACAGGAACGTCACGGTCACCTTCGCTTCATCGAGGCCGCGCCCGGCGAACGGGTCGGCGTCGATGATGCGGTCGAGTTCGGCGCCGGTGCGGACCATGACCGGGACCCGGTGCCCGAACTCGGCCTCGATCACACCCGCGATCGCCTCGGCGACCGCTGTGGCGGTGGTGTCGGCGTCGAGGACGAGGTTCCCCGACTGGATGTAGGTGCGCACCCGGGCGAACCCGGCCTCGGTGAGCGCGGTGCGCAGGCCGGCCATGGGCACCTTGCGGTGCCCGCCGACGTTCACGCCCCGCAGCAGTGCCGCATAGGTCGTCACGATGTCCCCTCTCGCCGCAATGGACGCAACGTACCCCGACGGTACGACAGGCGCCGGCGTGGCAAGATCGCGTCATGAGCTCGGCGTTCCACACCACCACCATCGCCGTCCACACCGGACGCCGCGAGACCGTCACGGACCTCACCGGCGCCTGCGAGGCGTTCCTGACCGAGGCGGGCGCCCGCGACGGCCTGCTCAACGTGTTCGTCCCGCACGCGACCGCCGGGATCGCCGTCATCGAGACCGGCGCGGGGTCGGACGAGGACCTCCTGGACGCCCTCGCCGACCTCCTGCCGCGCACCGACCGGTGGCGCCACCAGCACGGCTCGACCGGGCACGGCAGGGACCACGTCCTGCCGGCCCTGGTCGCCCCGCACGCCACGCTCCCGGTCGTGGCCGGGCGCATCGCGTTGGGCACGTGGCAGTCGGTGCTGCTGGTCGACACCAACCGCGACAACCCCGACCGGACCGTGCGCCTGTCCTTCCTCGGCTAGGCCGCGTCGGTCATGCGCGCCCACTGCCCCGGGTCGAGCTTCAACTCGAGTCCGGCGGCGGCTTCGTCGAGCTGCGCGACCGACGAGACCCCGACCAGCGGGATGACCGGTGCGTCGTGCCCGGCCAGCCACGCCAGCACCACCTGGTTGCGCGAGGCGCCCGTCTCCGCCGCGACCTCGTCGAGCACGCGCAGGCGCGCGGTCGTGCCGGGGTGCTCGTAGTGGTCGCCGAGCGGCTTGGCCGGGTTGGTGTACGCGCCCGACAGGAGCGATGAGTACGCCAGCAGCGCCGCACCCGGGGTCGCGGCGATGAATTCCAGGTCCGTCGGCGCGGCGTGGACGTGCCCGCCCTCGGGCAGCACCGTCTCGGGCCGCGGCTTGAGGTACGAGTACCGGTTCTGCATCGCCGTGTACGCCGCCGCCCCCGTCCGGGCGGCGATGCCGCGGGCGCGCTCGACGCGCCACGCGGTGTGGTTCGACGCGCCGACCATGCGCGCCTTCCCGTCCCGCACCACCGCGTCGAAGCCCGCGACCGTCGCCTCCAGCGGCGTGCCCGGGTCGTCGCGGTGCGACCAGAACAGGTCCACCCGGTCGGTGCCCAGCCTGGCCAGCGACTCCTCGAGGCCGGTCGCGATCCGCTCGGGCGTCAACGGCTCCGAATGCTCCAGGCCCCCGCCCGGGAAGGACGGGCGGCGCCCCACCTTCGTGGCGATGACCAGGTCGTCCCGGTTGCCGCGGGCGGCCAGCCAGCGCCCCAGCAGCAGCTCCGACTCATCCCCGGTGCCGCCGTCGATCCAGAACATGTAGCAGTTGGCGGTGTCGATGAAATTGCCGCCCAGTTCGACGAACCGGTCCAGAATCGCGAAGCTCGTGGCCTCGTCCTGCACCCCGCCCAGGGCCATGGCCCCCAGGCACAGGCGCGAGACGCCGATCCGGTCCGGTCCCAATGCGATCCGCTCCACAGCGGTCTCCTCTCTTCCGGACCCCGACGCTAGGGCTTGGAGTGGACTCCAACGCAAACCCGCAGGCAGCGGCAGTGGAGTATCGTCGTTGCTTGTGGCAGACAATGCAACGGCCCCCACCTACACCATCGGCGAATGCGCGCGCCGCTCCGGCTTCACGATGGACACCCTCCGCTACTACGAGCGCATCGGCCTGATCGACGCGGTCGGCCGCACCGCGACCGGGCAGCGGCGCTTCACCGACGGCGACCTCGAATGGCTCGGCACCCTCAAATGCCTGCGCGACACCGGCATGCCCGTCGAGCAGATGGCCCGCTTCGCCGACCTCGTCCGCGACGGCGACCACACCATCCCCGAACGCATCCGCCTCCTCGAAACCCACCGCCTCGCCGTCGACGACCGTATGGCCGACCTCGCCGCGAAACGCGACTACATCTCCGGGAAGATCGACTACTACCGGTCCGTCTGAAAACCCCTCGACACCAACGGGGCCCGCGGCGATACTCGACGCGTGCACCACCACACCCAGGCGCTGGCGATCGCCGAGCGGCTCGCCGCGGACCTCGCCCCCGGGACGCTCGGGATCGGCCTGTTCGGATCCGTCGCCAAAGGCACCGACCATCCGCATTCGGACATCGACCTGTTCCTCGCCGTCGACGCCGACCCCGGCACCGAGGTCCGGCAGGTCGAGGGCCGCATGGTCACCCTCGCGCGCAAGAGCGCCGCCGACCTCGAAGGCGGCCTCGCCCACCCGTGGGAGGCCGTGACCGCCGTCGGCGCCTGGCGCACCGCGCGGATCCTCCACGACCCCGACGGGCGCATGGCCGACCTCCAAGCCCGCGCCCGCGCCTGGACCTGGGAGTCGATCGGGGCCGAGGCCGACCGGTGGGCGGCACGGGAACTGGTCGGCCTCGCCGAGGAAGTCCACAAGACCCACGGCATGCTCGCCCTCGACCGGCCCCGCGCCGCGGCCGCCAACCGGGCGATCCTCGTCCTCCAGCTCGGCTACGCCCTCGCCGTCGCCGGCCGGCTCGTGTGCGACTCCGAGAACGACCTCTGGGACGCCGTCGCCGCCGCCGAAGGCCCCGACTGGGCCGCCGCCTGGGACACCGCCGCCGGCGTCCTCCCGGCCGACCACGAGACCGGCTGCCGGGCCGCCCTCGCCCTGTACCGGATCGCCGCCGACCGCCTCGCACACCACCTCGACGCGGGCGACCGGGCGATCGTCGACACCGCCCGCGACCTCACCATCTGAAAGGGACCGCTTGCGGCGCCACATCCTCACCGGCACACCGGGTGCCGGCAAGACCACCATCGCCGGGCTGCTCGCCGCCGCCGGGCACACCGTCGTCCCCGAAACCGCCACCGACCTCATCACACGAGCACAAGCCGCAGGCGACCCCCTGCCCTGGAACGCCCCGGACTTCCTCGACGCGATCGCCCGCGAGCAGCACCGCAGGCAAGTCCATGCCGACACCTTGCCCGGACCCTCCCAGTACTTCGACCGGTCCCCGATATGCACGCTCGCGCTGGCGCGGCTGCAAGGCCGCGCGATCGGCCCGGCCCTGACCGCCGAACTCGACCGCATCCGCCGCGAAGCGGTCTATCAGCGCCGCGTCCTCTTCGTCGAGAACCTCGGGTTCATCACGCACACCGAAGCGCGCCACATCGGCCTCCAAGAAGCGCTCCACTTCGAACAGATCCACCGCGACACCTACCGCGAACTCGGCTACGAATGCCTCTCGATCCCGCCCGCGCCCGCACCTGAACGCGCGGCGCTGGTCCTGCACCTGACCGCGGAGGAGCACACCCGTGCCTGAACCCACCACCGGCATCGTCGAAGCCCTCATCGCCGACCAGTTCCCGCATTGGGCGCACCTGCCCGTGACGCCCGTGCCCCGGCAAGGCTGGGACAACCGCACCTTCCGCCTCGGCACCGACCTGTCCGTGCGCCTGCCCAGCGCCGCGGCCTATGTCGCGGCCGTCGCCAAAGAAGACCAGTGCCTGCCCGCCCTCGCCGCGCACCTGCCGCTGCCCGTCCCCGAACCGGTCGCCACCGGCCGCCCCTCCGAGGCGTACCCGCACCCGTGGTCGGTCCGGCGCTGGCTCGAGGGCGAGACCCTCCTCGACGCCCCGGACGTGGACCGGGGGCGGCTCGCCGACGACCTCGGGAAGATCTTGACGATCCTGCGCGCCGTCCCCGCCGCCGGCGGCCCCGCGGCCGGGCGGCACTCGTTCTACCGCGGCTGCCACCCCAGCGCCTACGCCGACCAGGTCCAGCGGTCGCTGCGGCTGCTCGAAGGCGCGGTCGACACCGAAGCGTGCCAAGCGGTCTGGGAGGCGGGGGTGCGCAGCGTGTGGGCGCGGGGACCGGTGTGGTTCCACGGCGACATCGCCCCCGGGAACCTCCTCACCACCGATGGCGTGCTCTCGGCGCTGATCGACTTCGGCACCTGCGGCGTCGGCGACCCCGCCTGCGACCTGCAGATCGCCTGGACCTACTTCACCGGCGACGAACGGCGGCGCTTCCGCGCCGCCGCGGGACTCGACGACGCCACCTGGGCGCGCGCCCGCGCCTGGACCCTCTGGAAGGCCCTCATCATGATCGCCGGGATCTCCGGCACCGACGACGACGGCGCCCAGGCCCGCAACCTCGCCGCGGTCCTGGCCGACCCGATCGACGGGTGAGCCTCAGCGCCGGGGGCGATGCCGCACGGTCACCCGGGCCTTCGGAGTAGGGCGGGCGACCTCCTCGAACCCGGCGGCCAGGAACAGCGGCAGCGTCCCGGTGTACGAGCCGCCCGGGCTGCGGTCGACCACCGCGGGGTCGACCGGCACGCCTTCGACGACGGTGGCGCCCCTCCGATAGGCGAAGGCCACGGCGGCGTCCAGCAGCGCGCGGGACACGCCGCGCCCGCGCCACTGCTCGGGCACGAAGAAACAGGACACCACCCACACGCGGTCCAGATCCCCGGCATCGGGCAGCGGCCGGGTGTCACGGGCGGTGTTGAGCCGCGGATACGCCGCGCGCGGCGCCACAGCGCACCAGCCGACCGGGGTCCCGCCCGCATAGGCGATCAACCCCGGCGGCCCCTCCTCGACGACCTCCCGGGCCGCCTCGGCCCGCGGCCGGCGCAGGCGCTCCCCGCGCTCCTCGCGCCACCACATGCAGTAGCAGCTGCGATTGCCGCCCATCTGCCGCGCCAGCGCCAGGAAATCCGGCCACCGGTCCGGAACCAGTTCGGCCACCGTCACACGCTCGTCCACGCCATCGAACCTATCGCCCGCCGCCCGACGGGGGAGCGGCTCGCGCCGAAACGCCGCCGGCCTACCGCATCGGGGGCTCGCCGACCAGGCCGCGCGCGTAGTTCACCGTGGACCGCTGATAACGCGGCAGGTGCGGGGCGAGGGCGATGAGCGCGACCGACAGGCCCTCCCGGTCGCGGCCGAGCTTCGCGAGCGTCAACGCCTCGCACATCGCGAGCGCGCCGTCGTACTCGTCCGAGCCGCGCCCCCGCTCCTCGGCGAGCAACGCGAGCGCCCGCTCGGGGTGGCCGGTCTCGCGCAGCGACGACGCCAACTGGATCGACACCCGCCGGCGCCGCACACCGGCAAGCCCGGCCTCGACGGCCCGCTCGTAGTAGCCCACGGCGGCCTCGGTGTACCCGGTCGAATCATGGGCGGACCCGACCTCGAACAGCGCCACCGGATCCTCCGGGTCGCACTCGGCGGCCAGATCCAGCATCGCCCGCACGAACTCGTCGCGGCCCATCGCGTCCAGCCGCTCCCACAACGCGGCGACCCGCGCCTCCCAAGCCTCACCAGTCATAGCCGCGAACCCTACGCGGGCACCTGGAACCCGTCCGGCAGCGCCCCCAGCGACCCCAGCAGCACCAGCCGTTCCTCCGCGTCCAGCGCCTCGTACACCGGCGCATCGAGACGGTTCGTCTCCGCCTCGATCGCCTCCCGCTGCGGCCCCGGCCCCAGCGCCTGGATCTCCGCCGCCGTCAAACCCGCCGCGGCCCACGCCGCGCGGTGCGCATCCGCGCGGTGGTGGCGCAGCGCCTCCAACCGCACCGCCAGGCGCGCCGCGGCCGAAGCGCCCGGCCGCTCCCACACCGGCGTCAACGCCCGGAACACCGGACCGCCCGACGCCTGCCCGGCCTCCAGCAGCCGCTCCACCAACGGCAGCGCCGCCTCGACCGCCGCCAGACCCGGCAGCGACGGGCTCGGCCGGTACGACCAGCACCGCTCCGCCGCCGCACCCAGCACCTCGTCCACCGCCGACACGAGCTCACGGCCCGGCCCCGTCAAACGCCAGCAGCCGTCCACGAGCTCGACCAGCCCCTGCGCCTGCGTCGCCTCCGGATCGAAACCCGTGTACACCACCCGCGCCGCCAGCGCCGTCTCCGGCACCGGATGGTCCAGCAGCGCGGCGAACAGATCGATCTCCACTCCCGGCACCAGCCCGCGAGCCGCATACAAGGCACGGACCTCCGCCCGCGAGGCATGCCGCACCGCCACATGCAGACGGTCCACCACCGGACGGATCACAGCGGCATACGAAGCGAGCGGATGCGACATGACAGCCTCCACAAGGCAGAGAGGATAGGATCAGCCCCCATGATGCCACCCGCACCGCTCACCGCGCTCGCCGCCGAAACCGCACGACTGTCCCTGGCGCTCAACGACATCACCGACTGGAACGCCCCCACCCGCTGCGAACCCTGGGACGCCGGGGCGCTCCTCGCCCACATCACCGGGACCCTCGCCCGCCTCGACACCATGCTCGACGCCCCCGAACCCCCCGCGGCCACCGTCGACGCCGCCGGCTACTACCGGCCCGACGAACGCTTCTCACCCGCCGTCAACGACATCCGCATCGACTCGGCCACCCAAGCCGCCCGCGCCGGGGGAGCAGCCCTCACCGCCGACTTCGACGCCACCTGCCACCGCATCCTCACCCGCTGCGCCGAACAAGCACCCGGACGCCGCGTCACCACCCGCCACGGCGACCCCATGACCCTCGACGACTTCCTCACCACCCGCGTCGTCGAAACCGCCGTCCACGGCATCGACCTCGCCGACGCCCTCCACCGACCCCGCTGGACCACCCCCGAAGCCGCCGCACACGTCACCGCCCTCCTCCTCGGCCCCGACCACGACACCGCGCTGGCCGCCCTCGGCCTCGACAAGGTCGCGTTCATCGCCAAGGCCACCGGCCGCGACGCGTTCACCCCAGCCGAACAGGCCGCGGTCGAAGCGCGCGGGATCACCTGGCTCGCACTCGGCTAACAGGACGAAGCGGTGTAGTCCAACAGCGCAGTCTTCTCGGCCTCGTCGACACTGAGATGCCACTCCGTCTTGACCGCCACCCACGCCCACACGTAAGCGCACCAGACCCCCTCGTCGGTCGGCATCCACTCCGCCGGGTCCTGGTCCGACTTCGAGCGGTTGGAGGAGGCGGTGACGGCGATGAGGTGCCAGTTGTTCTCCTGCCAGTTCGCGTACGCCTGGCGGTCCTCGGTGGTCCAGTCGACCGCCCCCGACCCCCACGCCTCCTTCAACGGCACGAAATGGTCGATGTCGATGTCACCCGAGGCGGTGACCGTCTCGCCGTCGTACATCGAGATCCACTCGCCCGTCATCGCATCGTCGCAGTCGGCCTCGGTCAACGCGCCGGAGCGGTCCTGCTCGACCAGGACGTCGTCCCGGGCGTCGCAGCCGTTCCCGTCGTCGTCCTTCCAGTGCGGGAACAGGGACCGGTCGTAGCCGTCGTCGCGCTCCTCGGCGACCTCGAGCGCCTCGATCGCGGCCGTCAACTCCGCGGGGTCGACCGTGACCGTGAACGGCGCGGTCGCACTGAACTCGTTCGACACCTCCGAACCCGTACCGGCCGCATCGGTCGTGGCCACATCGTCGGCCAGATCGGCCAGGTCAGCGCAGCCGGCGGCGAACAGCAGCGGGAGCACCAGGAGCAGACGGGGAGCGCGCATGAGCAGAGTCCTAACGGGACACATTCGAGCAAAGGACGGCCGGGGTGTTCGCAACGTAACACAAACACCCGCGCCCGAACAGGTCCGCTCCTGCTAGATTCCCCCGAATGATCGTATGGCTCAACGGCAACTTCGGCGCCGGCAAGACCACCACCGCCCGCATCCTCAAAGACACCCTCCCCGCCCGCGTCTTCGACGCCGAGCACATCGGCTACCTCCTCCGCGGCATCATCGGCGACCTCCCGCACCACGACTTCAAAGAATGGGACCCCTGGCGCGGCCTCACCATCGAAACCGCCCGCCAAGTCCTCGACTACGTCGGCGGCACCCTCGTCATCCCCCAATCAGTCCTCCAACACGACTACTGGACCGAACTCACCGACGGCTTCACCGCCGCCCGCATCCCCCTGCGCGCCTTCACCCTCCACACCGACCCCGACACCTTCCGCCACCGCGTCGAAAACGACACCGACGAACCCACCGCCAAACAATGGCGCCTCGACCACCGCCCCGCCTACGAAACCGCCCTCGACACATGGATGCGCGACGCCACCCACGTCATCGACACCACCCACCGCACCCCCGAACAAGTCGCCGCACACATCAAGGCCGCCCTAAACGCGTAACTCCCAGAAAACGTCACACCCGGGCGCGACGATGGGGAACGAGAAGCCACAACGAACGGCAAAGGAGCCCGCCATGGCCTACCTCGTCCTCATCGGCACCCGCAAAGGCCTGTTCACCGCCACCAGCGACGACCGCGTCCACTGGTCCGTCGACGGCCCCGCCAAACTCGACGACGACGGCTTCACCGCCGTCGCCGAAATCTACGCCGCCGCCTGCGACCCCGCCACCGGCCGCATCCTCATCGGCGCCGCCACCTTCTTCGGCCCCAGCATCTGGCGCTCCACCGACTACGCCCAAACCTGGTCCGAACCCGAGAACGCCCCCATGGCCTTCCCGCAAGACCTGCCCTACCGGCCCCTCGACTTCTCCGACACCGCCGGCGAAGACCAACCCGACACCGACCAGACCAACACCGTCAAACGCATCTGGCAACTCACCTTCGGCCCCGGCCGCCGCGTCTGGGCCGGCGTCGAACCCACCAGCCTCTGGACCTCCGACGACGACGGCGACACCTTCACCTTCAACCGACCCCTCTGGGAACACCCCGACCACACCACCTGGGCCTCCGGCGCCGGCGGACCCGCCGTCCACACCATCGTCCCCGACCCCGCCGACCCGCAGCACCTCACCGTCGCCATCTCCTCAGGAGGCATCTACCAGACCGACGACGACGGCCAGACCTGGACCGGCATCACCAAAGGCATCACCATCGACTACGGCCCCGACCCCGAACCCGACTCCGGCCAATGCATCCACAAAGTCACCCGCGACGCCGCCGGCACCCTCTACGCCCAATCCCACGGCCCCGCCTACCGCGCCACCCGCCCCGACGGCGGCTGGACCAACATCTCCGCCACACTCCCGTCCAACTTCGGCTTCGCCATGGTCGCCCACCCCCACCAAGCCGGCACCGTCATGGCCTGGCCCGTCGGCGAATCCATGGACCGCACCCCACCCGACCACCGCATCACCGCCTGGCGCACCACCGACAGCGGCGACACCTGGCACGCCTGGGGCACCGGCCTCCCCGACGAACCCTACTTCGGCACCGTCATGCGCGACGGCGCCTGCACCGACGGCGCCACCGACCCCGGCTGGTACTTCGGCACCCGCTGCGGCGACGTCTGGGCCGCCGACGACGACGGCCACTGGCACCAAATCGCCGCCCACCTGCCCGACGTCCTCTGCGTGCGCGCCATGGAGACCCCGTGATGATCGACGTGAAACTGCCCGCCGCGCTGGCCTCCGAATGCGGCGGGGCCCGCCACCTCGACGTCGACGCGCGGCCCGGGGCCACCCTCGCGGACGTCCTCGACCAGGTCGCCGCCGCCCACCCGCGGCTGGGCCGGCGGTTGCGGGACGAAGCGGGCAAGCTCCGCCGCTACGTCAACGTCTACATCGGCGACGAGGAGTCCCGGCGGCTCCAGGGCCTCGCGACGCCCGTCGACGGCCGCGACATCCAGATACTCCCGTCCATCGCCGGGGGATAAGACGCCGAAGGGGCGCCGCGCATGTCGCGCGGCGCCCCTTTCGACTTTCTCGGCTAGGACTGGCCGTTGATCGAGACGACGTCCACCACGAACACGAGGGTCTCGTTCGGGCCGATCACGCCGCCGGCGCCGGCCGCGCCGTAACCGAGCTCCGGCGGGATCACGATGAGGCGGCGGTCGCCGACCTGCGCGCCGATGAGGCCGTCATTCCAGCCCTGGATGACCGGGGCCGAACCCAGCGGCGACACCGAGAACGGCTGCGCGCCCCGGTTCCACGACGCGTCGAACTCCTTGCCGTTCGACCAGTTGAACCCCGCGTACTGGACCGCGACCGAGTCGCCGGCCTTCGCCTCGGTGCCCGAGCCCTCGACCACGTCGAAGGTGAACAGCTTCTTCGGCGGCTCCTCGCCGCTCGGCACCGTCACGACCGGCTTCGCGTCCGTCTCGGGCGAGACCGACACCTCGACACCGTCACTGATCTGCACCACGTCAGCATTCCCTTCCTCGGCGGCGCCGTCTTCCACGCCGCAACCCGCCAGCAGCCCCGCGCACAACGACGCGAACACGACCGGCTTCCAAACTCGACTCAGCAGGCTAGAGGCCATCGTGGGAACCTACCACCCGCCCGCCGCCGGGGCCGCCCGCTGCCCGAACCGAGCGGCCGGACGCACAAGGCGCCCACCGACTACCCTTCAACCGAGACCCCGAACCCCGCCGCGCCACCGCAAGGACGACGATGACCGACCCGAACACCCCCGCCCCCATGCACCCCCTGCGCCGCGCGCTCACCTTCTGGGGCGCGGTCATCGGCCTCATGTGGCTCCTGCTCGTCGCCGACTGGGTCACGCCCGGACACCTCACCGCGTACGGCATCACGCCGCGCAGCGTCGACGGCCTGATCGGCATCGCCGCCGCGCCGTTCCTGCACGCCGGAGCCGGCCACCTCGCCTCCAACACGGTGCCGCTCATCGTCATGGGCACCGTTGCGGCCCTGCGCGACTGGCGCGGCATGTGGGTTGCGCTCGTCGTCTCCCTGCTCGCCTCGGGGATCGGCGTCTGGCTGTTCTCCCCGCCGCACTCCGTCACCGTCGGCGCCTCGGGCGTCGTCTTCGGCGTCTTCGGGTACCTGCTCGCGCGCGGCATCGTCATGCGCAAGATCGGGGACCTGCTCATCGCGGTGGTCCTGGTCGGCGTGTACGGGTCGATGGTGTGGGGGATCTTCCCCTCGCAGCCGCAGATCTCCTGGCAGGCCCACCTGTTCGGGTTCCTCGGCGGCGTGGCCGCGGCGTTCATGGTCCGCAACGCCGCCCGTGTGAACGCGTGAGCGCCCCGACCGGGTTCGCCTACCGCCGGCGCGGTGACGGGACGGTCGTCATCACCCACCGGGGCAAGGCGGCCGCGACCCTGCGCGGGGCGCGGGCGGCGAAGTTCCTCGACGAGATCGCGGCGGGGGACGAGCAGCTGGTGATGGCCCGCTGGACCGGCGCGTACAAGTTCGGCAACGAGCTCCAGGCCGGCCGGCACCCCCGCAACCAAGGGCGATAGGCCGAACCCGACCCCGGCATTGACGACCGCACCCCCATAGTCCTATAGTACTAACATCCTAGTGAAATAGAGTTTTCGTGATCGACTTCCATCTCGAGCCGCGCTCCGGCGTCGCCCCCTACATGCAGCTCGTCCACCAGGTCCAGCAGGCCCTGCGCCTCGGCATGCTCGAGGTGGGGGACCAGCTGCCCACGGTCAAGCAGGTCGTCGCCAAGATCGCCATCAACCCCAACACCGTCCTCAAGGCCTACCGCGAACTCGAACGCCAAGGCCTCGTCGCACCCCAGCCCGGGCGCGGCACGTTCGTCACCGCCACGCTCGCCGACGCCAGCCTCGACGCGCACGCCGAACTCAAGACCGCACTCCAGCAGTGGATCGCCCAGGCCCGCCGGGCCGGACTCGACGACGACGCCATCCAAGCCCTGTTCGACACCACCATCAGAAAGGCACCGCAGGTGACCACATGAGCACCCCAGTCCTGAGCACGACCGCACTCACCAAGCGCTACGGCAGGCACACGGCCCTGGCCGAAACCACCCTCGACATCCCCGCAGGGCGCATCGTCGGCCTCGTCGGCCCCAACGGCGCCGGCAAATCCACGCTGCTCGCCCTCGCCGCCGGGCTCATCCGCCCCACCAGCGGGCACATCGAAGTCCTCGGCCGCACCCCCGCCGCCGACGCCGCCCAACTCGCCCGCGTCGGCTTCGTCGCCCAGGACACCCCGGTCTACGCCGGGCTCTCCGTCGCCGACCACCTGCGACTGGGGG
This sequence comes from Glycomyces niveus, assembly GCF_017592475.1. Taxonomy (GTDB): domain Bacteria; phylum Actinomycetota; class Actinomycetes; order Mycobacteriales; family Micromonosporaceae; genus Glycomyces; species Glycomyces niveus. The sequence continues at coordinate 498,758 of NZ_JAGFNP010000002.1, forward strand.
AGCACCTCAACCCCGCCTGGGACCGCCGCTTCGCCCAGGCCCGCATCGCGCAGATCGGCCTCGACCCCGCCAAGAAGGCCGGGCGGCTCTCCGGCGGCCAGAAGGCCCAGCTCGCCCTCACCCTCGCCGCCGCCAAACGGCCCGAGCTGCTCATCTTCGACGAACCGGTCGCCGCCCTCGACCCGCTCGCGCGCCGCGCGTTCCTGCAGAACCTCATGGCGTTCGTCGCCGAACTCGACATCTCGGTGATCCTCTCCTCGCACCTCATCGGCGACGTCGAACGCGTCTGCGACCACCTCGTCGTCCTGGCCGAATCCCGCGTCCAAGTGGCGGGGGAGATCGACGACCTCACCGCGAACCACCACCGCATCGTCGGCCCCCGCGGCTCGCTCGACGCCCTCCCCGACGGCATCCACGTCATCGCCGCCGACCACACCCCACGACAGTCCACCCTCATCGTCCACGACACCACCGGCCGCACCACCCTCGACGGCGCCGAGCCGATCGGCCTAGAGGACATGGTCCTCACCTACCTCCACCGCGCCGAAGGCCTCACCGCCCCGACCCTCCAGGAGACCCGCGCATGATCTGGCTGACCTGGCGCCAAATGCGCGCCCAGACCCTGTGGACCCTCGGCCTCGTCGCCGCAGCCGCCGCCTACCTCATCTACCTCGCCGGCGACCTCCGCGACACCTACCGACTCACCATCACCGACTGCACCACCGCCTGCGACGACGCCAAGCACGCCTTCGCCGACGCGTTCGGCCCCGGCCTGCTCCTCATCGGACTCGTCCTCATCGCCGGACCCGCGCTCATCGGCGCGTTCTGGGCCGCGCCGCTCATCACCCGCGAACTCGAGACCGGCACCCACCGGCTCGTGTGGAACCAGTCGGTCACCCGCACCCGCTGGCTCGCAGTGAAACTCACCGTCGTCGGGGGAGTGAGCGTCGCGCTCACCGGCGGCCTCAGCCTGCTGCTGTCGTGGGCGGCCGAACCGTTCGACGGGCTCGTCAACTCCCGGTTCGAACCGCTGACGTTCGCCTCGAGGGACCTCGCCCCGTTCGGGTACGCGCTGCTGGCGTTCACCCTCGGGCTCGTCGTCGGCGTCCTGGCCCGCAGGACCCTCGTGGCCATGGCCGTCACCCTGCTGGCGTTCGCGGCCTTCCAGCTGCTCATGGCGAACGCGGTCCGGCCGCACTTCGCCGAACCGGTCACCGAGACCATCGAGTGGTCCGACGCGAACACCGTCGGCCAGATCGACTCGTTCGGCATCGGCCCGCAGGGCGCCGGCATCCAGGGTTACACCATCCCCGGCGCGTGGGTGGTCTCCGACCACATCACCGTCTACAAAGGCGACGGCACCGAGGTGACCGAGGACGACATCACGTCCTGCGGCAGCACCCCCGACGAGTGCATGACCGCGCTGGACGCCTCGTTCGAGGTCACGTACCAGCCCGCCGACCGGTACTGGGAATTCCAGTGGATCGAGCTCGGCGTCGCCGCCGGACTGTCGGCCGTCCTCGCCGGCGTCGCGTTCTGGCGGATCCCGCGCGGCCTCAACTGAACCACCGACCTCGGCCGAGATTCCCGCAAGTAATGAAGTGGGAAGCGGGTGCCGGACCGAGGGTCCGGCACCCGCTTCTCGTCGCGTCCCGCGGCGGTCAGCTCGTGATGTCGACCATCCAGCTGACGCCGAACCGGTCGACCAGGGCGCCGAACTCGTCGCCCCACATCTGCTTCTCGAGGGGAATGGTGACCGTCGCGCCCTCGCCGAGGCCCTCCCAGTAGCCGCGCAGCCGGTCGGCCTCGTCACCGGAGATGCTGATCGAGAGGTTCTGGCCCGGCTTGTAGTCCATGCCGGGCGGCGTGTCGGAGGCCATGATCGTGTAGCCCGCCTCCGAGGTGAGCTGGGCGTGCATGACCTTGTCGGCCCCAGGCCCGGGCATGCCGGACTCGCCGAAGGTCATCACCTTCAGGTCGCCGCCGAGCACGCTCTGATAGAACTCCATGGCCTCCCGGGCGTCCCCGTCGAACTGGACGTACGGGTTGAGCATCGAACCCATTGCGGGCTCCCTTCGTCGTAGCGATACCGCCATACTCGCAGCGGCCGCCGCCACCAGGGGCCGAACGGGAGAACCCGCGCTAGGCCGCGGCCGCCCGCCACTCGTCGACGAGCAGACCCAGGATGACCTCGTCCAGGAACTCGCCCATGACCCAGTGCGAACCGCGCCGCACGCCCTCGCGCACGAAGCCGTTGCGTTCGGCGGCGCGCAGCATCGGGTCGTTGTCGGCCAGGGTCTCGATCTGCAGACGGTGCAGGCCGTGCACGACGAACCCGTAGTGGCACAGGACCGCGACCACGTCCGTGGCGTACCCCTTGCCGCGCGCCGACGGCCGCAACCCCAGACCCACATGCGCCGACCGCAGATACGTGTCGATGCCCCACAGGGTCGCGACGCCGACGAGATCGCCGCTCTCCAAGTCGACCACGGAGAACTGCACGACCCCGTCCTTCGCGTCGCCCACGACGAACGGCGCCTCCGCCGCCCCAGGGGTGAACGGCCGCCACGGCATCCCGGTCGCGCGCGCCGTGACCAGCACGTCTCCGCCCAATTCCTCCTGCAAGACCGGAATGTCCGCTTCATGGCGGGCCCGCAGCCCCACCTTGTCTCCCTTAAGCACTCGCGTTTTCTACCAGACGCCCGCTAGGCCTCGCCAGCGCGATTTCCGCCCACACCGGCCCGGCGGGACCGATCGCGTCAATGGGGCCACCGACCCGACGAATGAGGCCTCGATTCGCGGGAGGCCGTGTCTGGACCCAGAACATCATTACTTGCGGGAACGGCACTTCTCGTGAGTTATATATCCGGGCGGGACACGCCTGTTTTTCTGTTATTTAAATATTAAAACCGGAAATTAAAAATGATAGGGTGTGGGCATGCCGAAAACAGGTACGACCACGACCGCCGTTCCCGCGACCCGGACGCCCGCCAAGGGCGCGACGCTGTGCAAGCGGTGCGGGACGCCGATCCCGCAGCAGCCCGGGCGCGGGCGCCCGCGCCTGTACTGCGCCGAAGGCGACTGCGCCGCCCAGGCCAAGCGCCAGCGCGAGCTGCGCCGCTCGACGCCGGGGCTCGAGGGGGCGCTGGCGCGGGCCGAGGAGCTGTACGAGCAGATCGAGCAGTCGATGGCGTCGGCGCTGGCGCCGCTGGCGGAGGCGCTGCGGGCGGAGACCGATCCGGCCGAGGTGGAGGCCCGGTTGGCGGAGGTGCGGTCGGACGCGGCGTCGTCGGTGGCGGCGGCGCGCGCGGAGCGTGACGAGGTGGCCGCGGCTGCGGCGGCGTTGCGGGAGGAGCTGGCCGGGGCGCGGGACGAGGCCGAGCGGGCCGCGGGTGCGGTGTCGGCGGCTGAGGCTCGGGCGAAGGAGGCGGTCGCGGCGCGGTTGGCGGCGGTGCGGGACGCGGAGGCGGCTCGGGAGGAGACGGGGGCGGCGGTGGCTGAGGCGGTGGCTGCTGCGGCGGCTCGGGCCGAGGCTGAGGTGTCGGCCCGGACGGCTGAGGAGGCGCGTGCGCTCGCGGTGTCGGAGCGGGAGGCGGCGGTGTCGGGCCGTGAGGAGGCCGAGCGGGTGGCGGTCGCGGCCCAGGGCGAGGCGGCGGCCGCGCGGGACCGGGCGGATCAGGTGGCCGCGGAGGCGGCGGAGGCGCTGCGGGCCGGTGAGGCGGCGTTGGAGCGGGCCGAGGCGCGGGCACTGGGGTTCATCGGTGAGCGGGATGCGGAGCGGGCGCGGGTGGAGTCGCTGGTGGCGGAGGTCGCGGTGGCGCGGCGGGATGCGGAGCAGGCCGGTGCGCGGGCGGCGGCGCTCGCGGCGGATGTGGAGCGGCTGCGTGCCGAGGTTGCCGGTGCGGTGGCTGAGGCGCGGGTGTCGGTGTCGCGTGCGGACGCGGCCGAGGCCGCGGGTGCGGCGGCGTCGGCGGCGGTGGAGTCGTGGCGTGAGCGGGCCCTGTCCGCGGAGGCGCGGTTGGCCGAGCGCGAGGGCGGGAAGTAGGCTCCTGCTCCCCCGCGCTGCGGCGCGTGTTTTGTCCTGTTCGGAGTTTCAGGTCCCGGCACACCGCCGGGGCCTGTTTCAGTGCTGCCCGGCGGCTTGGCGTGCGGCTTGTTCGATGGTGTCGCGGCGTTCGGTCCACCATTCGGGGGTTTCGGTGGGGAGGCTGGTGGCGCCGGGGCGCAGTCCGGCGGCGCCGTCGATGAGTTCGCGGATGATGTCGGCGTGGCCCGCGTGGCGGTTGGTCTCGTCGATCATGTGGACGAGTATCTGGTGGAGGGTGACGTCGGCGGTGTCGGCGGGCCACCAGGGGACGCGGCCGGGGGCGTCGAGGTCGAGGCTGGTGATGGTGGTGTCGGCGTGGGCCCAGGCGCGCCGGTAGAGGTCGACGAGGTGGGCGGTGGGCTCGTCGGGTGCGGCCCACATGTCGGCGCCGGGGTGGGTGTCGGGGTCGAACCAGGGCTGGGGGTCGGGGAAGGGCCGGTCGAAGACGGCGCCGAAGTAGTCGGCGGCGGTGCAGGTGAGATGTTTGACGAGGCCGAGGAGGTTGGTGCCGGTGGGGGTGAGGGGGCGGCGGATGTCGTACTCCCCCAGGCCTTCGAGTTTCCATAGGACGGCGTCGCGGGCGTTGGTGAGGTAGTGGTGCAGGTGGGTCTTCGGGTCGGTCATGGGCCGAGTGTGGCAGGAGGGTGCGACATCGGGCCGGGCCTCGGCGGGACCCGGCCCGGCGGGGGTCAGCGGCCGGCGGCTTTGCGGGCGTTCTGCTCGACGAGGTCGAAGTACTCGGTCCAGGACTGCTCGTCGTCGCGGCCGAGGTTGTCGTTGCCTTGGCGCATGCCGATGGCGCCGTCGATGCCTTCGCGGACGATGTCGGCGTGGCCGGCGTGGCGGTGGGTCTCGGCGATCATGTGCGTGAGGATCTGGCCGAGGGTGACGGTGGCGCGCTCGGTGGGCCACCAGGGGACGTTGCCTTCGGCGTCGAGGTCGAGTTCGCGGATGGTGGCGTCGGAGTGGTCCCAGACGCGGCGGTAGAGGTCGGTGAGGTAGTCGCGGCTCTCGTCGGGGGTGGCCCAGAGGTCGGCGTGGGCGTCGTCGTCATCGAGCCAGGGCAGGGTCTCGGGGAAGGGGCGGGCGAAGCATTCGCCGAAGTAGCCGGTCTCGACGCTGGCGAGGTGCTTGACGAGGCCGAGGAGGTTGGTGCCGGTGGGGGTGAGGGGGCGGCGGATGTCGTACTCCCCCAGGCCTTCGAGCTTCCACAGCACCGCGTCGCGGCCGGATTGGAGGTAGCGGTTGAGGTGTGTCTTGAGGTCGGTCATGCGGCGAGTGTCCCACTGCGGTGCGCCGGGAGTGGCCCATGGGGGTTGATTGCAGCGTTGGTCTCGTCGGGGCGGTATTCGGTTGACGTCTCATGGGCGCGTGTTGTTACCGTGGCGTCCGATGACTTCTCATGACGGGCCGGCTCGGTACGGCCATCTGGACTGCAACTCCCCCATCGCCGCATGGCGCCTCGACCGGCAGGTCGAGGAGTGCGCTGCCGCGAATCCGCAGGTGATCGTGGACATCGGGTGCGGTTGGGGCGAGCTGCTGCAGCGCGTGACCGCGAAGGTGGCGGGGGCGAAGGCGTACGGGATCGACTCGGATGCGGAGCTCTTGGAGCGGGGCCGGGCGGGCGCGGCCTCGCGCGGGATCGCCGACCGGCTCGAGTTCGTGGAGTACCGGGGCGAGGATTGGACCGAGCCGGCGGATCTGGTGATCAGCATCGGTGCGGTGCATGCGTTCGGCACGGCCGCGGATGCGCTGCGCAAGCTGTACAAGATCGTCAAGCCCGGCGGGCGGCTCCTGATCGGCGACGGCGTGTGGAACCGGGTGCCGACCGAGGCGGAGCTGGCCGCGATGTGGCCGGAGACGTCTCTCGGTGACTGGTTCTCGCTGCCGGAGTTCGTCGATGCTGCCGTGGCGACGGGGTTCCGGCCGCTGCGCGTGGAGTCGGTCGAGCAGTCCGAATGGGACGATTTCGAGTCGCAGTTCCTGGCGGACAAAGAAGTGTGGCTGCTGGGCAATCCGGACCACCCGGAGGCGGCCGCGGTCCGCGAGCAGGCCGACGCGCACCGGAACTGGTGGCTGCGCGGGCACCGCGGGCTGCTGGGGTTCGCGTATCTGACGCTGGGCCGCCCGGTCGAGTAGACGTGTGCTGAAGGCCCCGAACCGCATCGGTTCGGGGCCTTCGGTGTGTCCGATGCTCCCCCGGGGCCGCTTACAGGGCGGCGAGGACGGCGAGGGCGATGAAGAGGATCTGCTCGGCGGTGCGGATGCCCAGGGGCGTGGCGGGTTTCCCGGCGAGTGTGATGCCGCGGCGGGCTGCGGAGACGTTCGCGGGGAACATCGCGACCATGAGCAGCGCCAGGCCGATCGCGGCGGCGGGCGCGGTGGCGGGGACGAGGAGTCCGGCGGCCCCGGCGAGTTCGAGGACGCCGGTGAGGGCGACCAGCGCGGCGGGCCGGGGCAGGCGTTCGGGGATCATGCGGATCATGTCGTCGCGGAATTTAGGGACGAAGTGGACGATGCCGGTGATGGTGAACATGGCGGCGAGGCCGATGCGCAGGGAGGTCTGCCAGTCGAGGGCGTCGACGCCGAGGACGCCGGTGAGGCGGGCGAGGAGGGTGGCGGCGGTGAGGGTGATGATGGGGACCATGGGGCGGGCCTTTCCGGGGAACACGCCTATGCGCGCGTCTTGACAATGTCAAGTTCATGATGCAGCACTGATCTTGACAGCGTCAAGTCTTGTTGGTGTGTGCTCGGCCTCAGGCGCGGCGTTCGCGCCAGGCGCGCACTTCGGCGTCGACGTCGCGCAGGCCGAAGCGCAGCGGCGGGCCTTCGATCGGGCCGATGAGGGCCTTGCGGATGCGCACGTTGAGCGCTTCGACGGCGTCGCGTACGGCGGCTTCGTCCTTGAGCGCGTCGAGCGTGGCGTCCAGTTCCTCGACTTCGCGGGCGAGTTTGAGGGCGGGCGGAAGGGCGTCGAGGCCGATGTTCTCGCGGGTGGCCTGCTGGTGGAGCCACCAGTCCTCGCGCAACGGCTGTCCGATGCCCGGAAGGGGTTTGCCGGCGCCGGGCAGGTTCTTGAACTCGCCGCGGGCCTCGGCCTCTTGGATCTGGCGGTCGACGCCTCGTGCCTGCCTGTCGCTCATCGCGGCCTCCTCGCTAGGGACCCGATGATAACCGGGCGGCAGGCGGCTCAGGCGGCGTGGAGGACGAGGGCGACGGCGGTGAACTGCACGGCGTAGGCGGCGATCGTGAAGGCGTGGAAGACCTCGTGGAACCCGAACCACTGCACCGACGGGTTGGGGCGTTTGAGGGCGTAGATGACGCCGCCGACTGTGTAGAGCACGCCGCCGGTGATGATCAGGACCGTCGCGGCCGTGCCCGCGCCCGAAAGGAGCTGGGGCATGACGAACAGTGCCGCCCAGCCCAGGGCGATGTAGAGGACCGTGTACAGCCAGCGCGGGGCGGCGAGCCAGAGGGTGCGGAAGGCGACGCCGGCGAGGGCGCCGGTCCAGATGGCGGCCAGGAGGGCGGTGCGGGCGGTGCCGGTGAGGGCGAGAGTGGCGATGGGGGTGTAGGTGCCGGCGATGATCAGGTAGATGTTGGCGTGGTCGAGGCGTTTGAGGCGGGTGGTGGCGCGCTCGGTGAGGTTGGTGCGGTGGTAGAGGGCGGAGATGCCGAAGAGGGCGGCGGAGGTGGCGACGTAGACGGCGGTGGCGAGGCGGCCGGTGAGTGTGGGGGCGGTGGCGATGAGGATGAGTCCGGCGAGGACGGCGGTGGGGAAGGCGGCGAGGTGGAGCCAGCCGCGGAGTCGGGGTTTGGTGTCGGTGATCGCCAGTGCCATGCTTCGACGGTATCGCTGTCGGTTACTTGTGGGTAGTGTCGCTGCTCCCCCGATCGGGGGTGGGGTTAAGCCCCGATGTGGCCTGTTTGGGCTGGTGGTGCCGTTAATCGCGCGGTGGACGTGAGGCACGGGACGGTGCCGATCCCGTTGGCGGTACCGGCGGTCGAGCGGGGCTCCGCGCTGGGGCGTAGGCGCGGGTACGTTGGGGCGCTGATGCGCGGGGGCGGGTCCGGCGGTGACGCTGGTGGCATGTTCAAGCTTCGCAGGCCCGTGTACCGGGCGTTGATCATCACCCATGTCGTCTCGTCGGTCGCGTGGCTGGGCCTGAGCCTGTGCCTGCTCGTGATGGGCCTGTGGGCCACGGGGACTTCGGTTGCGGCAGAGCAGTACGCGGCGGGTTCGGCGATGGCGGTGCTCGCCGGGGCGCTGGCGGTGCCGTTGGGTGCGGCGGCGCTGGCATCGGGGGTCGTGCTCATGCTCGGGACGAAGTGGACGCTGGCGTATACGTGGGTGTTGGTGAAGCTGGTGGCGACGGCGGTCACGTTCGCGCTCACGGTGTTCTCGCTGCGGCCGGGGCTGGCCGAGACGGCCGCTTCGTTGGATCCGGTGCGGTTGCAGGTGCTGGACGATCAGATCCTGGCGGCGCCGATCGTGTCGTCCTCGGTGTATCTGGGTGCGGTGGTGCTGTCGTACGTCAAGCCGTGGGGACGGCGAGGGTCGCGCGCGCGGGTCCGAGTGCCAGTGCCCGCTCGTAGTGGGCGATGAGGGCGTCGCCTTCGGCTTCCCAGGTGCGGGCCTGGACTTTGCGGCGGCCGCGTTCGCCCCATTGGCGCAGCAGGTCGCGGCGGGCGGCGAGGGCGGTGACGGTGGCGGCCAGCGCGGCGGGGTCGCCGGGCGGGAAGTGGGTGCCGTCGACGCCGGGGTCGACCAGTTCGGCCGCTCCCCCGGCGTCGACGGCGACGACGGGGACGGCGGAGGCGTGGGCTTCCTGGATGGTCTGCCCGAATGTCTCGAATGGTCCGGTGTGGACGAACAGGTCGAGGGAGGCGTAGAGGCGGGAGAGGTCGGTGCCGTGGAGGGCGCCGAGGAAGGTCGCGTGCGGGAGGAGGCGTTCGAGGGCGCGGCGGCGGGGGCCGTCGCCGGCGATGACGAGGCGGATGCCGGGTGCGGCGGCGAGGTCGGCGAGCCAGTGGAGCTGCTTCTCGCGGGCGAGGCGGCCGACGTAGCCGACGAGGAGTTCGCGTTCGGGGGTGAGGGCGTCGTGGAGGGTGCGGTCGCGGTAGCGGGGGTGGAAGCGGTCGGTGTCGACGCCGTGCGGGAGGACAGCGATGCCGCCGATGCCTTGGGCGGCGAGGAGTTTGGCGGTGCATTCGGACAGGGCGAGGTTGATGCGGGCGCGGGAGTGGATGGAGCGCAGGCGGTGCCAGACGAGCTGTTCGAAGGCGGTGAGGTGGTAGGCGCGGGTGTAGGCGGGCAGGTCGGTCTGCCAGACGGCGACGGTGGGGACGCCGCGGCGTTCGGCCCAGGCGGCGGCGCGGGCGGTGTAGCCGAAGGGGCTGGCGAGGTGGACGATGTCGGGCCGGTGGGTGTCGAGGGCGTCGTCGAGGACGCGGGTGGCCAGGCCGGCGCGGAAGTGCTTGTAGGCGGGCAGTTGGATGGAGGGGACGTGGACGACGGGCCAGTCGAATACGGGGCGGGGGCCGGGTCCGGGGGCGGGGGCGATGACGACCGGTTCGATCCCGCGGGCGGCCAGGTGGGCGGCGGCGCGGGCCACGGAGCGGGCGACGCCGTTGACCTGGGGTGGGAATGACTCGGTGACCAGTGCGACTCTCATGGTCGGAGCGTAGGGGGCCACGTGGGCGGGTGGGGGAACCCGACATGGCCCGGGCCTGAACCGCAGCCGATATTCCGGACGGGGTGTGCTGGTGCGGGGGCGGGCGTGGGCGACTTCCGTGCGGGGTGGTGTCGTACCCGCGGGATAGGTATTGGAGGATGCAGCAACCGGTCGGCCCGCAGCCGGCCCGCGGGCGCCGTTCAGGGAGCGGTGCCCGCCGCAACCTTGTGAAGGAGCCCCTGATGTCACTGTCGAGTGCCGACATCGCTCATCTCGAAGCGGTGCTGGCGCAAGGAAAGAAGCCGAAGGTGGTGTTCACCGACGCCGCCGGGCAGGTCGCCGGGCGCACCGGGAAGGTCGTCGCCCTCGACCCGGGCGGGGTCGACGACTTCGTCCATGTCGCGTTCGGATCCGACGAGTTGTCGTTCTCCGCCGCCGAACTGCGCCTGCCCGCGCCCGGCGAGGGCGCGCGGCGCGCGCCCCGCCAGCGCTCGAACGAGCCGGTCGCGCCTTCGGGCCCGGGCCTGCTGCCGGACGAGCCGGCGCCGAAAACCCAACCAGCTGTGAGTGAGAGGAAGACCGTGACCGCACCCGAGGCGCCCCAGCCCGCCGCCGCCGAGCCTGCCGCGGCCCCGAAGAAGAAGGCCGCCCGGCCGCGCGCCGCCGCCGCGAAGCACCCGGAGCTGTCGATCACGCTGACCTATGAGGACGGCGAATGGTCGGTCGCCGCGACCCGCGGGGCCCGCGCGGTCGTCAAGGGCGCCAAGGTCGCGCACTCGAACGCGCTGGCGATGTGCCAGGCGTCGGGGTCCGATGAGGTGGCCGAGGTCGTCGACGAGGTGGTCGAGAAGATCCGCTCCGAGGCCGCCGAGGAGGCGTCGCGGCTGCGCCGCCAGCTCGAGGAGGCCGAAGCGCGCCTCGCCGAGCTGAAGTAGCGCAAGCGGAAAGCCGACGGGCCCGGTGCGGGGACGCGCCGGGCCCGGCTGTGTGCCGGGGGCCGGTTCGCCGCCCGGTGCGAGAGGCGGGGCCGCTGATCCGGTGCTGGGGTGGCGGAGCGATGCCGCGCATGGATGCTCCGGGCGTGCGAAACGCGAGCGGGGTGGGTGGCGCGGCGGACGTTCACGCTGGCTCAACAACGCCGAAGTCCGCCGCCGTGCCCCGCGGTCGGGTGTGTCCGAACTGGACCGCCCTGGATTCGATGATGCAGCAGGGGTACGACATCAGTCACGGACCTGCGGGAAGGCGCGCGTCGCCGTCGGCGCAGTTCCGGCGGCGCAGTCGGGGCTGCAAGCGGGCTGCGATGCGGTGCGTGGTTGCGGGCCGTGAAGGGTCGCGAACGGGCTGCGATGCGGCCGTTTCGCGGCGGTGTCGGCGGCGGCCTCTAAGAGCGTCAAGGCTTCGCGGCTGCTGGGATGTTCGCGCCGGCGGCGCCCGCGGGCGGGGCCTGCTGCTGGTTGGCGTGGGCCGGGTCGCCAGATGTGGCGTGCCACTGGTGGATGAAGCCCGCGCACGCGCAGGCCTGGCGTCCGGCAGGGTCAGTCGCGGGCGTGCTTGATGTAGATCATGACCGCTTCGCGGGTGGTCTTGACGCCCAGGGATTGCCGGGCCGCGGCGATGCGGCGGTTGGCGGTGCGCAGGGACACGAACTCGGCTTCGGCGGCGGCCGCGATCGTCGAGCCGGCCGCGAGGCGGCCCAGGAGGGCGCGCTGTTCGGCGTCGAGGTCGAGGCCGTCGGCGGCTTCGGCTTTGCCCGGGGTGAGGCCGAGGGGCCCGACCCGGCGCAGGTCGGCGGCGAGGCTCAGGGCGAGGGCGCCGGTGGCGACGGCGACGATGCCGGCGCCGCGGGCCGCGGCCAGGACCGCCTGCGAGGCGGTGTGGTCGTCGCTGACCTGCCCGTGGCACACCAGGTGCCGCTCGGCCAGGTCCCATGCGGGCTCCAGCAGCGCGAAGCCGCGGTGCGCGGCCCACCCAGCGGCCGCGCAGCGGCGCACGATCGCGTCCGCGTCGCCGGAGGCGCCGACCACATGCAGCGGCACCGCCTCGCCCATCACGCCTCACCGCCTTCGGCGGCCGTCAGGAGCACGGCGGCCTCGGTGCGGGTCTTCGCGCCGAGTTTGCGCATGCCCGAACGGATGTGGGTCTCCACGGTCTCGGCGGTGATGCCCAGGATCTCGGCGATCCGCCGCGACGGGTGCCCCGAGGCGACATGGCGCAGCACTTCGCTCTCGCGGTCGGTCAGGCCGCCGCCGCCGCGCGCCGAGCGGCGGTCGCGGCGGATGTCGTGCTTGCGCAGGCCCCGGCGGGCGCGCCCGGCCAGGACGATCAGGCCGTGCTCGTCGGCGATCCGCTCGGCCGCTTCGAGGGCGGCGACGGCGGCCTTGGCGTCCCCGGCGTGCGCGGCCAGCGCGAGCAGGCAGCGGACCTGCTCGCGGGCGGCGAGGCCGTCCCAGGCGGTCGCGGCCTGCGCGAACGGGCCGGGGGCGGCTTTGTCCCAGGCGGCGAGGGTGGAGGCGACGGGGACGGGCCAGGGGGTGGGTTCGGCGGCGACCGGTTCGGTGCCGGTGTCGTAGGCGATCCAGCGGCCGGTGATGTGGGCGAGGCCGCCGACCAGGCCCGGCCTGGCTTCGGGGGCTTCGGGTCCGGGCTGGCCGTCGAGCCAGGCGGTCTCGTGTTCGAGCCAGGCGACGAGGCCTTCCAGTGCGGCGGGCGCGTCTTTGAGGCGGGTGAGCCGGTTGCGGGCGGCGCCGAGGGCGCCGGTGTCGGCTTCGGCGAGGGCGATCGCGGCGTCGATGAGCGTGTCGGCGACCGCCGGGAGGGCGTGGTCGGCGAGGGACTGGGCGGCGGCGATGACGTTGTCCAGGCCCGTGCCGGACAGGACCAGGCACCAGGCGGCGGCGGCGAGGAACCGGGTCTGCCACGAGTAGGCGCCCGCGGCGCCGGCGCGGTCGGCCGCTTCGTGCGCGACCGCTTCGGCCTCGACGAGGCGGGCGGCGTCGGCGAGGGCGATGACGCGCGACCAGGCGCACCAGAACGCGGTGGTGGTGTCGCCCGCGTCGCGGGCGAGCGCTTCGGCGAACGCGAGGGCGTCGGGATCGTCGCCGGCGAGGGCCGCGGCCAGGCCCGGGTGGGCCAGGTCGGGGTGGGCGTCGCGCAGCTCCGCCGCCAGCAGGTCCTTTTCGGACGGAGGGGCGGTGAGGAGGCGCAGCTGGTCGGTCTCGGGTCCGGCCGGGGCGGCGGCGAGGGCGGCGCGGGCCTGGGCGGTCTCGCCGAGGGCCAGCAGCGCCCAGGCGCGCGCGAGGGCGGTCTCGGGGCTGTCGCCGGCGCGGTCGAGGACGGCGAGCGCGGCGCGGGTGCGCCCGGCCGCGAGCGCGGCGCGGGCGGCGGCGACGGCGTGGGCCGGGTCGAGTTCGGCCGCGAGCAGGAGCGCTTCGGCTTTTGCTTGCGGCCCGGCGTGGTCGGCCGCTTCGAGGGCGGTGGCCAGGGCGCGGTCGGCGAGGCCGGCGGCGTGCGCGTGCCGGGCCGATTCGACGCCGAGGGTGGCGTCGGCCAGGTGCTCGTGCATCGCGAGGCGGGCGTCGCGTTCGAGGATGCCCGCGGCGACCTCGGCCATCCACGGGCTGGCGGCGCGCAGGTGGACGCCGTCGGGGACGGCGAGGCCGGCCTCGTGGAGGACCGCGGCGCCCTCGCCGAGGAGGCTGGGGTGGGCCGGGCGGCCCAGGAGCCCGAGCGCGGCCAGGGCCGTGCGGCCCGCCCGGGGCAGGTCGGCGATCGCGGCGGCCGCCGCGGCGGCCGGGTCGCCGGGGTTGTCCAGGTCGAGGTCCTCCTCGCCCGCGTCGAGGTGCGCGGCCCGCTTGGCCAGCGCGGTCAGGGCGAGGGGGTTGCCGCCGGCGCGGACGGTGAGCGCGGCGGCGCGGGCCGGGGGCAGCGCCGGGGCGGCCTCGGCGACGAGCCGGGCCGCTTCGGCGTCGGTCAGGTCAGGTACCGGGATGACGGTGGCGGCGGCGAGGAGCCGCTCCAGGGCGACTTCGCTGAGGCGGTTGGGGGTGCGCAGGGCGGCGGCGACCGGGAGGCGCTCGGCCAGGACCGGGAGGACGGCGAGGGTCGCCGCGTCGCACCACTGGAGGTCGTCGATGACGAGCAGGCCGCCGCGGGTGCGCGAGTAGACCGCCTCGGCCAGCAGCGGCAGGTCGTCCGCGGGCATGCGCGCCCGCGTGGCGCGTTCGAGGGCGAGCGCGGGCGCGCCCGAGAGCATCGCCAGGCCCCCGCCGGCGTGCACGGGCCGTTTCGAGGCCTGCGCGAGCCGGTCGAGCAGGCGGGTGCGGCCGATGCCGGGAGGGCCGGTGACGACCACCAGGCCCGGGCCGGCCAGCGCCGCGGCCATCGCGTGGAGCGCGGCGTCGCGGTCGCCGCGGCCGGGTTCGGCGGGCACGGTGTCGACGCGCGGTCGGGCCAGACCGGGGGTGGGCGGCGGGGCGGCCAAAGTGGGGGCTCCTAACGCTGTGGCACGAATGGGGGAGGCGGCCGGGCGGCTGCGGTTTGTATCGTCGTCTTGTCGACGGAACGCCGACGCCTCTCATGATATTGCGGAACCTTCGATGCCGCAGACCGGCGTCGGCGGCCGGGTGCCGAGGGAACGATGGAGAGGGCGGACGCGGGAGCATGGTGGCAGGGCAACTCACCACGAGTGTGGCGGGCATGTGCGAAGAGCTGGCCGGCAAGGTCAGCAGCGCGTCTCGCCCCGTGGTCGAGGAGGTGGCCTCCCGGCTCGGGCAGCCGCTGCGCGTCGCGGTCGCCGGGCGCTTGAAGGCCGGGAAGTCCACGCTGGTCAACGCGTTGATCGGGCGGCGGGTCGCGCCGACGGCGGCGGGCGAGTGCACGCGCGTGGTGACCCAGTTCCGGTACGGGCCGGCCGACCGGGTCGACGTCGTGGCCCGCAACGGCACCAAGCACGCGGTCCCGTTGGACGCCAACGGAATGATCCCCACCACGCTGCCGATCCCCGCCGACGAGGCGGCCATGATCGACGTGCAGCTGTCCTCGGACCGGTTGCGGGACTTGACCGTGGTCGACACGCCCGGTCTGCAGTCGGTCAACACCGACATCTCCGACGCGGCCCGCGAGATGCTGTTCGCCGCGCCGATCGCCGACGACGTCGACGACGACTCCCGCGCCGCGGTCGAGTCCGCCGAGGCGATCATCTACGTGTTCACCCAGCAGGTCCGCGCCGACGACGTCGAAGCGCTCGAGGCGTTCTCGAAGGCCTCCCAGCAGCTCTCGTCCTCCCCCATGAACGCGCTGGGCCTGTACAACAAGGCCGACAAGCTCGCCCCCGGGCCCGGCCAGGACCCCTGGCCGGTCGCGGGCCCCATCGCCGGGGACCAGGCCGCCGTGCTGCGCCGCGCGGTGTGCGACGTCGTCCCCGTCGTCGGGCTCCTCGCCGAGACCGCCGAAGCCGGGCTCCTGACCGCCGCCGACTGCGAGGCGCTGCGCACCCTCGCCGGGCTCGACGAGTCCAAGCGGGCGCTCATGCTCGCCTCGGCGGGCCTGTTCCTGTCCACTGAGGGCCCGGTCGACCAGCACCAGCGCCAGCGCCTGCTGGAGCGGCTCGACCTGTACGGCATCCACTTCGCGATCGCGCACCTGAGCGCCAACCCGCACCTGGCCACCGGCGAGCTCGTGCGGCTGCTGTTCGCCGCCTCGGGGTTCCCGCGCCTGCGCACCACGCTGCACCAGATCTTCGGGGTCCGCGCCGACGTCATCAAGGCCGGGTGGGCCCTGGGCCGGCTCGACGCGGCCGCCGCCTCCGGGCCCGCGGCCGACCGCGACCTGCTGCGCGGCGCGGTCGAGTCGATCGTCGCCCGCCCCGAGTACCACCGGCTGCCCCTGTTGGAGGCGGCCGCGCAAGTCACCACCGGGCAGGTCGCCCTGCCCGAGGCCATGGAGGCCGAAGTCGCGCGCCTGGCGCTGACCGACGACGCCGGCGTCGTCCTCGGCCTGCCCGGCGAAGCCCGCCCCCAGCTGCGCCGCGCCGCGATCGAGGCCGCCGCGCGCTGGCGGGCCTTCGCCAACGGCGGCGCCACCCCGTCCCAGGCGCGGGTGGCGAACGTGGTGCATCGTGGTTTCCATCTACTCGCCCAGCGGCTCGGATGAGCCCCCACCCCGCGACACCTGCACGACCGAAGGAGAGCAAAGTGACGAATCGACTCGGCGGACCGCTGGTGGGAGCCCTCGTGGGCCTCGCCGCCGCCGGCCTGGGCGCGGTGTTCCTCACCGACGAGTTCGATCCGATGACCCTGGCCGTCGCGGCCGGGTCGGTCGTCGTCGCCGCCGTCGTGGCCGTCCTCACCGGACGCTCCATCAACCCCGCCCCGGCGGCCCCCGCGGCGCCGCCGGTCTCCGGCGTCCCGTTCACCCCCGCCCCCTCGGGCGCGATCCCGGTGCAGCAGCTGCAGGCCCCGGCGCAGGCCGCGCAGGCCATGACCGACCGCAACGCCCTGGTCGAGGCGTGCATCTGGATGCGGGACCGCGCCACCTCCCCCGCGCTCGCCCAGCACCTGGACGGCGCGTTCGCGAAAGTCGGCGTGAGCCAGGTAGACGCGACCGGGCAGCGGTTCGACCCGGCCGTGCACGAAGCCGGCGGCACGGTCGCGGCCGGCTCCCCGGCCGAGGACGGCATCATCGCCCGCACCGAGCAGATCGGCTACACCGACCGCGGCCGCCTCCTGCGCCACCCCATCGTCACCGTCTACCGCGGCCAGGTGCGGGCATGACCGACACCGCCACCCCGCCGCCGGCCGCGAAACCCGCCGCCGCCCCGGTCAAGAAGGCCGCCGCGACCCCCGCGAAGCCGAACCCGGCCCAGCAGATCCACAAGCTGTGCGCCCGCGCCGCCAAGGCCGGCAACGCCTCGCTGCGGACAGTGGACGCCAAGGCCGCCGCCGAGGTCGACGAGGTCGCGCGCTGGCAGCCCGACAAGCCCGTCGCGGTGGTCGTCGGTGAGACCAAGCGCGGCAAGTCGTCGCTGGTGAACGCCCTCCTCGGCATGCCCGGTCTGTCCCCTGTGGACGCCCAGGTGGCGACGACGGCGTACCTGGAGTTCGCGTGGGCCGAGCAGGCGTCGGTGCGCGCCTGGCAGCCCGGCGCCGCCGACCCGATGCTGCTGGGCGTGGGCGACCTGCGCAACTGGGCGACCCGGCTGGGCACCATGCCCCCGGGCATGGTCCCGCCCCGGCGCATGCTCGTGGGCCACCCCTCGGCGCTGCTCAAGCACATGTCCGTGGTCGACACGCCCGGCACGGGCGGGCTCGACCCCGACCACGCGCAGATCGCCCTCGAAGCGGTCGCGCGCGCCACCTGCCTCATCATGGTCACCGACGCCTCGTCGCCGATGGCCAAGACCGAACTGGACTTCCTCACCGAGGCCTCCAAGCGCGTCAACTTCGTCGTGTTCGCCCTGACCAAGACCGACACCTACCCCGGGTGGCGCACGGTCATGGAGGAGAACCGGTCGCTGATCGAGGCGCACGCGCCCCGCTTCCGCAACGCCCCGCACTACCCGGTCTCGGCGATGCTCGCCGAACACGCCCTCAACTCCACCGGCCCCACCCGCCAGGCCCTGGCGAAAGAGTCCGGGATCGGGAAGATGCAGCGGGCCCTGGTCAAGGTCGCCACCGCCGGCAAGGCCCTCGTGGCGGCGAACGTGGTGCGCGCGGTGCGCACCGAGTTCCAGCGCCTCGCCGTCTCCGCGGCCGCCGACATGAAGGCCTACGACCCCGACCCCGAGGCGGCCAACCGCCTCAAGGAGGAGAAGAAGCAGGCCCTGGCGTCGCGGCGCACCGAGACGAAGAAGGCGAACCTCGCCCTGCGCGTGGAGACCCAGCGGGCCAAGATCGAAGTCCAGGGCCGCCTGCGCACCCACCTGCAGGAACTCGAAGAAGCGCTCCTGGACGAGGTCGAGAAGGCCAACAAGGCCGCCCTCGAATCGCTGCCCAACCGCGTCGACATCGCCCTGCAGGGCATCGCCGCGCGCCTCTCGGGCGAGCTGCACCAGCGGTTCGTGCTCCTGGCCGAACGCGTGCTGCGGCAGGTGTTCAACGACGACGAGCTGCGCCAGGCCACCAACTCGATCTCCGCGGGCCTGCGCACGGCCGCCTCCGGGCGGGCCCGGCGCGGCGACAACTCCGACGGCGCGCTCCTCGTGGCCTCCTCGGCCGGTGTGGCGATGATGGCCGGACGCGCGGTCACCATGGGCGCGGGCGCGATCGGCCTGGGCGCCGTCGCCGGCGTCGGGGCCATCGCCCTGACCGCCTCCGGTGTCGGCATCGGCCTCGCCGCCGCCGCGTTCCTGCTGTACCGCAGGAAGATCCAGGGCAACCGGCAGGCCGCGAAGCAGTGGATCCAGCGCGTCATCGCCGAAGCCCGCGCGAACCTCAACGAGGAGATCAGCTTCCGCTTCACCGAGGTCGAGTTCGTCTTCAACTCCACCCTGGACGACGCCCTCGAGCGGCGCGCCGCCGAGTTCGACGCCCGGATCTCGGCCGCCGAGAACGCCCAGAAGGCCGACCAGGCCGCCCGCGCCAAGAAGCAGGCGGCGCTCAAGCAGCGCCGCGACTCCATGGCCGCCAAGGTCAAACAGCTCGACGAGGTGCTGGCCAAGGCCCGCACCCTCGTCCCCGGCGAGGAGGATGCGTGATGGATGAGTTCGACGCCTTCGATCCCGAAGGCAACGCGGACTTCGACGCCGGCGACCTCGACGACGGCGCGGACGCCCCCGCATTGGACGAGTTCGACGACGGCGAGGTTCCCGGCGAGGACGACCTCGACGCGTTCGCCTTCGACGGCGACGAGGCCGAGTTCGACGACGACGCCCTCGACGAGTTCGAATACGAGGCCGACGACACCGAAGCGGACGAGGCCGCGGGCGGCGACGAGGCCCCCTATGCGGCCACCTACGAGGACCTCCTCGTCGACGAGGCCGACAACCCGCCGAGCTTCCCGCCCGAACTCGACCTCGACGTCCCTGAGCCGGTCGACGGCTACCCGTGGGTCGACCTGGACGTGCTCGGCTCGGCCGAAGCCGAGCCGTGGGTCAACGCCGGCAGCACCGTCGAGGCCTCCGAGTACGCTATCGCCGACGTCGACGACCCGGCCGCCTCCGCGCTCGCCCGCTTCTGGCAGGGCTAGGGTCGGCGCGCCCGGCAGCCGCCGACCCGGCCACCGCAGCAACCGCGGCCGGTGCCGCGCCCGATGCGGGCGCGGCACCGGCCGCGCCGCGTCCCCCCTCGCGCTCCGGCAAAGACGGCGGGCGTATCCGCGCACTGTCCGATGTCGCCTTCGCCTGAGCGTGCGCAATGGCCGCTGAATGGGACACGGCGCGGCGCGGACGGACCCCTTTGGCCGATAAGAAAACGCATGCCCCGGCGGGCGACGTGCGCACCGGCGCGCCCGATGCCGCAATGGGACTCCACAGTGGCGCCCCCACGGTCGCGGCGTCGACCGAATGCGACGGATCGGTGGAAAAATGTCGGACCTGACGACACCCGAAGCGGCAATGCGGCGGTAGATTGACTCCATTACCGTCGAGACCGACGCCCGCCTCCCCTCTCGGGCACCGGCCCGTCCCCGCACGATCGACCGGGAGCCGCGTGGTGAACGAACCAGACCACTACCGCGTCCTCGGGGTGAGCCCGCAGGCGCCCAAGGCCGACATCCAAGCGGCCTACCGCCGCCGGCTGCGCGAGACCCACCCCGACCGCGGCGGCGACGAGGACGAGTTCCACCTCGTCCAAGGCGCCTGGGAGACACTCTCCCACCCAGGGCTGCGCCGCGAGTACGACCTGCTGCGCTTCGGGCGGCGCGCCGCCCGCCGCTACGGCAAGGCCGCCGCCAAACCGTCCCACCGCAAAGTCCGCGGCTGGAACGTCGCCCCCGCGCCGGCCCCGGCCGCGCAGGCCTTCTCCACCGAAGGCGCGCTCGTCGCCGTCCCCTGGCACGCCCGGCTGCGCCTGACCCGGCCCGTCCACCGGCCCTCGGTATGGACCGCCGCCGCGGCCTTCGCCGCGCTCGCCGCCGTGTGGGTCTTCTGCGGCCTGGGCTACCTCGGGCAGGCCCTCGCCGCCGACGGCTGGCTGTTCCTGGCCCTGGCCATCCCCGTCACGATCGCCGTCGCCATCATCGTCCTCGTCCAGACCAGCAGGGCCCTGCGGCGCCGGCCCGACACGGCCCCGAACCCGCCCACCGGGCGGCTGGTCATCGCGTTCCTGTTCGCCGCCGCCGTCATCTGGGTCGCCGGGCTCGCCACCCCGTGGGGGTGGGCGCTGGGCGTGTACATGCTCACCGGCACCGCCCTGGCGTGGACGGTGAAGCGGCTGCGCTACACGCTCGCGCTGCGCCGCTCCGTCGGCGGGGCCCTGCGCCAGTTCAACGCGTTCGGTCCCGCGGGCACCCGCCCCAAAGCCGACCGGTCCACCGGCAAGCTCCTGCGCGAAGTCCTCACCAACCTGCCCGCCGCGCGGCTGTTCGTGGCACTGCCGGTGGACATGGAGACGCGCGTGCCGCACGCGATCGTCTGCGGCGACCGCATCGCGCTGCTGTGCGCCCCGGTCGGCCGCGAGAGCTTCGACGTCGACTCGGTCGACCTCCCCGAAGCGGTCAAAGCCCTCGACGCAGCCCTGCCGGACGCGAACGTGCAGGGCTGGGTGCTGTGGCCGACCCTGCCCGAGACCGCCCGCGCCGGCGAGACCGAAGCCGTCCACGACGTCGCCGTCGCCCAGGCCGCCGCCGACATCGGGCTGTGGCTCGCCGCCGCCGGCTCGGTCTACGACCTGCCGGTGCTCCAGTCGCTGCGGATGCGCCTGGCCGCCGTCCCGGCCCCCCGCACGGGCGACCGGACACCCGCCGTGCGCTCCTGAAACCCGTACCGCCGCAGCGTAACCGCACTGTCCGTGAGCAATCGCACCCTCCACACCGGCGCGTGACGCCAGTACAGTGCAGGCTGTGAACGCCACCGCCTCCGGCCAGAGCGGTACCGCCGGGACCTTCGCCCGCCGCGCCGACGCGATCGTCGCCGACCGCCTCCGGGCGGCCGCCGCACGCGAACCGCTCCCCGGCCGCGCCGAAGGCGACACCGCCGCCGACATCGCCGCCGCCCTCAGCGCCGGGTCCCCGCACGCGGCCCGCTTCACCGCCGAGGTCGCCGCCGCCGTGCGCGGCACCGCCCTCGCACTCGAAGCGGCCCGGGCCCACCCCACGGACCTGTGGGCGGCCGCCAGCGCGTTCCATCGCGATCCGAGCGTGTGGTTCGAGCAGGCGGTCCTGCTGGGGCACCCGGTGCATCCGCTCGCGCGCTCCCGGGGCGAGCTGACCGACGACGAGATCCGCTCGTACGCGCCCGAGCACAGGGCGCGGTTCGACCTGGGGCTCTACGACATCAAGCGGCTCGACGCGCCGGGGCTGTGGGTCACGAAGCGGCAAGGGGACTCGGGGCAGCTGCCGGTCCACCCCTGGCAGGCCGCGCGCCATGGACTTCAGGAACCGGCGCGGGTGATCGCGGACGCGGCGCCCCTGATGAGCCTGCGCACCGTCTCGGTCGGCGACCTGCACGTCAAGACCGCCGTCGACCTGCAGCTGACCTCGGCGGTCCGGCACGTCTCGCCCGCCTCGGTCCACAACGGGCCGGCCCTCTCGCTCCGGCTCGCCGAACCGGCCGCCGCCCAAGGCATCACACTGCTCAAGGAGCGGGCCGCGATCTCCCGGGACGCCGCGGGGCAGCCGCTGCCGCACTTGGCCGCGGTCGTCCGCGTCGCACCGCACCGGTCCGGGCACCCGCGCGCCGTGCCGCTCGCCGCGCTCGCCGAGACCTGCCCCGCCGACGGGCGCCCGATCGCCGTCGCCTTCACCGGCGATGATCCTGAGTCGTGGTGGGAGGCGTTCGCAGCGGTCGCGCTGGCGCCGCTGCGGCTGTTCGCCGCGACCGGCGTCGCCCTGGAGGCGCACGGGCAGAACACCCTCGCCTCGTTCACCGGCGACCGGCCGACCGGCCTGGTGTACCGCGACTTCGGCGGCGTCCGCGTCCCGCCCGACGACTGGCCCGACATCATCGGCGACCTTACCGAACCCGACCCCGAAGCGCGCCTGGCGAAACTCCTCGCCGCACTCTTCCCCACCACGCTCACAGCGATCGTGGACGCGTTCGCCGCCTGGTCGGACACCGACCCCGGCCGATGGTGGTCCACCGTGGCCGACGCGGTCCGCGACCTGGACCTGGACCCGTGGATCGCCCGGGCGGTGCTGCGCGAACCGTGGCCGATCAAGGCCACCACTGCGATGCGCCTGGCCGACGACCCGGTCGCCGACCTCTGGGTCCGCGTCGAGAACCCGCTGGCGGCGGCGTGAACCTCGCCTCCCAGATCAAGGCCGCCGCCTGGCGCGAGCACCTCGCCGGCGCCCGCGACCGGGCCCTGCCCGAGGGCGCCCGCCGGCACGCGTTCAACCAGATCGACGTCGACGGGCCCGACGAGGACCCGGTGAAGACCCTCGAAACGGTCCTCGGCGGCGCCGTCCCCGACCACCTCGCCGCCGAGCTCCACTCCGCGCACGAAGGCCTCGCCCACGCGCAATCGCGCGCCGAGCGGCGCGGCCGGCACCTCGCGGCCCTCGCCGCCCGCGCCGGACACGCGACCCTCGCCGAACTCGTCGCCGCCGGCGGCCGGGACGTGCACACCACCGCGCGCCTGCTCGAGACCCTCGCGACCGAAGGGCACCAACTGCACCCGTGCGCCCGCACCCGCCTCGGCTGGGACCGGCACGACCGGGAGCGGTACGACCTCGAAGCCGCCCGGCCGATCCGGATCAGGCTCATCGCCGACCGCGCCGGCGTCCTCGAACGCTCCGGCCAGGACTTCCGCGACCACCCCATGCTCCGCGGCCTCGACCTGCCCGACCCCGTCCTCCCCGTCCACCCCTGGCAGCTCGAGCACCGCATCCTCCCCGGCCACCGCGACCTGTTCGACACCGGACGCCTCCAAGTCCTCGACGCGACCGTCCCCGCCTGGCCCACCGCCGCGATCCGCACCCTCGCCGGCCACACCGCCCCCGGCTTCCTCAAACTCGCCCTGGGCATCCACATCACCTCCACGCGCCGCGACATCTCCCCCGCCACCGCCCTGCTCGGCCCGCGCCTCTCCGCGCTCCTGGGCGCCCTCCATCGCATCGGCGACAACGGGACCGAGCACCAGCACAGGATCGTCACCGACGTCTCGGGCGCATGGCTGCCCGGCTCGCGCGACCTCACCGCGCTGGCCCGCTCCCCGCTCACCGCGATCGAGCCCGAGGGCCTCGTCTACGTCCCGGCCACCGCGCTCACCGCGACCTCCCCGGTCACCGGCATGAGCCTCGCCGCCGAATACGCGCGCTGGTCCGGCGACCCCGACCGGTGGATCCGCGCCTACGCAAGGCGGTTCGCCCACCCGGTCCTGACCAAGGCCGAAGCCGGCATCGGCCTCGAAGCGCACCTGCAGAACAGCATCATCGCCATGCGCGGCCCCGACCCGGTCTTCCCCGTCTCCCGCGACCTCGGCGGCGCCCGCATCCACCTGCCCACCCTCCCGTGGGACCTCGAACTGCCCCAAGGCAGCCCGGTCAACGCCGCGAGCATGGACCAGGTCCGCTCCAAGGTCGCCTACACGCTCTTCCAGAACCACTTCGCGGCCCTCGTCGCCGTGCTCGAACGCGACCTCGGACTCGACGGCGCCGCGTTCTGGGACGACCTCGCCGACGAGCTCAACGGCCGCCTCTCCCGCGCCGAACGCGAGGCCTACCTCGCACCCCGCCAACCCACCAAAGCCCTGCTGACCATGCGCCTGCACCCCGGCAAGGAAATCGAGACCCCCGTGGACAACCCCCTCGCCCGCGCCCACGACCACCCCACGCTCGACCGCCACGTCAAAGCCCTCGCCTCGCCCGCCAGCGCCTGGATCTACGACCCGGCCGGCGTGCGCGCGCACCTGGAGTTCCTGCGGGACCGGTTGGGGCACACGGTGCTGTACGCGATGAAGGCCTGCGCGAACCCCGCGGTGCTGGCCGCGGCCGTGGCGGCGGCGGACGGGATCGAGTGCGCGTCGGGCGGCGAGCTCGCCGCGGCCCGGGCCGCGGGGGCACGGCGGCTGGCGTTCTCGGGCCCGGCGAAGACGCCTGCCGACCTGGCCGCGGCGGCGGCGTGCGACGTGCCGGTGTGGATGCACGCCGAGAGCGTGCGCGAACTCGACGCGCTCGCGGCGGCGGGGTTCGCGGGGCCGGTGGCGCTGCGCGTCAACCGGGGCCGGGCGCTGCCGGGGACGCATCAGATGGCGGGCGCGGTGACGCCGTTCGGGATCGACGAGTCCGCAGTGGCGGCCGCGGTCGACCGGGCGCTCGGCCTCGGGTTGGACCTCGTCGGTTTCCATCTGCACGCGGTGTCGAACTGCCTTGAGGCCGAGGCGTACGCGCGTCATGTGCGCGACTCGGTCGAGTGGTCGCAGGGCGCGGCGCGGGGCCGGTTCGATCTGCGGTACGTGAACGTGGGCGGCGGGCTGGGGTCGGATCCGCGCGGGGCGCGCATCGACGTGCCCGCACTCGCCGAGGGCCTGCGCGGCTTGGCGACCGGCGGGGCGGAGCTGGTGTTCGAGCCGGGCCGGTACGCGGCGGCCCCGGCCGGCTGGTACGTCGCCGAGGTCGTGGACCTGAAGACGATGCGGGGCCAGGCGTTCGCGCTCGTGCGGGGCGGGACGCACCATTTCCGGCTGCCGGCGGCGTGGGGGTACTCGCATCCGTTCCGGATCGTGCCGGGGCCGCGGCCGGGTCCGGTGTGGTCGGACGTGGAGGTGCGGGTGTGCGGGGAATTGTGCACGCCCCGGGACGTGCTCAACGGCGGCCAGTTCGTGCCTTCCATCGCCGTCGGAGACCGCCTGGTGTTCGCCGATGCCGGGGCGTACGGCTGGGAGATCTCGCACGACCGGTTCCTGGCCCACCCCGGGCCCCAGCAGGTCGTCATCGGCTGATCGGCGGATCCGCGCCCGGGTGGAGGGCGTCTAGGATGAAGGGCCCGACGCAGCCCGCCGCCGGCACCGTGCGAACCGGCGGCGCGCGCCTCGATCCCTCATTGAGGAGCCCGCATGCCCAATCGGCGCCACGCCCGACGGACGCACCGCGATGCCGCGAAGCTGGCGGCCGCGGGCAACCATCAAGGCGCCCTTGCGGTCTACGCGCACGCCGAAGCCGAGTTCCGCGGCTGCCTGGCCGTGCACCCCGAGGACCGGGGCACCCGCAGCGACTTCGCCGACCTCCTCACCGACCTCGCCGCCTCGCACACCGCCGTCGGCGAGGTCGCCGAAGCGTATGCGGCGCAACGTGAGCGGGTGGCGATCACCGCCGGACTCCAAGCGGGGCCGGTGGAGCGGGCCGCCGCGCGCCTCGACCTGGCCGAGGCCGCCGTCGCCGCCGGGCGGCTGCTGACCGCCGCGACCGAGGCCGACGCCGCGTTGGGACTGTTCGACGATGTGGACGCGGCCGAACCGGGCAGCCCGGGCTTCGCGACACTGGGCGACGCGATCGCGCGGGCCGCGCGCGTCTACGCCCGCGCCGCCGACCCCGATCTCGCGGTCGGGGCCGCCGACCAGGCCGCGCGCATGCTCATCGCCGCCCGCCACGCCGACCCCGGCGGATTCGGCGCCAAGGAGATCGGACTCGACGGCACCGCCGATCTGCTGCGCGACAGCCTGCGCCTGGCCGCCGCTCTCCACGCGGCCGCCGGGAGGGCCTCGCACGCCAAAGGCGCGGCCGACCTCCTCGCCCGCCACTTCCCCGGCACCGCGCCGCCCACGGCGCCGATCCCGTTGACGTTCAGGGCGGCCCTGGAGACGGCGATGCGCATGGGCGCGTTCCTCGACCCGCGCCTGATCGACCGGCTCTGCCCCGACCCGGCCGGGCGGGACGCGCCGGCGACGATCAGCGCCCGCTGCGACCCGGGCCTGGCCGCCGTCGCCCTCCACTCGGCCGAACCGGCGATCGACGCGCTCGCGCCGACGCACCCGAACCTCGCCTGGCGCATCGCGACCGAAGTGCACTACCTGCTCACCGCCGCCGACCGCCTCGGCGAGCGGAACCTCCACCTGAACTTCCGCGACCACGGCCCGGCCTGGCTCGCGATGCTCATGGCGCTCACCGCCACCGGCAAGCAGGGCCCGATCCTCACCGACCTGGCGACCGCGCTGGCGGAGCTGTGCGAGCGGCTGCGCACGCGGCACGCGGCGGCCGAGCACGAGCCGCTGGTGGTCGCGGCCACGCGGTTCATCGCCGTCCACGGCGACCGCCGCTGAGGCGGTGTCAGCGGTCGGTGCCGAACCAGCCGGGGGCGTCGAGTCGGAAGTGGTCGCCGGGGGCGAGGGTGCGCAGGTCGGCGTGGAGGGCGGCGAGGCGTTCGGGGCCGATGGCCTCGGCCCAGCGGGCTTGGACGGCGTCGAAGCTGCGGGCGGAGACGGCGAGGACGTCGAGGCCTTTGGCGGTGAGGCGCACGAGTTTGCGGCGGGCGTCGTCCGGGTCGGCGGCGCGTTCGACGTAACCCTGTTTCTCGAGGTTGGCGATGGTCTTGCCGGCGGCCTGCTTGCTGACGCCGAGGCGGGCGCCGAGTTCGACGGCGGTGGTGCCGCGGGCGCCGATGGCCTGGAAGACGAAACCGTGGAGGGGTTTGACGCCGGCGTGGCCGTGGCGGGCAAGGTCGGCGTGGGCGGCGTCGATGATGGCGCGGAAGGCGGCGAAGAGCTGCAGCGGGAGTTCGTAGCCGGGGGTCGGTTCAGCCATGGTAGACAACCTGGTTTACTATATGGGTAACCACGTTGTCCATCTTAGGAGACTCCTCTTGCGTATCGTCCGCAGCACCGAATCCCGCCGCTCCGAGACCCCCGCGGCGGTCATGACCACCTTCGCCTCCCCCGACCTGGGCGGCGCGGCCGCGCCGGTCTGGAAGGTCGAGGCCGCGGCCGGCACCGCCGGTCCCGTGCACCACATCGACGCCGAGCAGGTCTGGACCGTCCTGGCCGGCACCGTCGCGGTGACCGTCGGCGAGGACTCGGCCGAGCTGGCCGCGGGCGACACCGTCGTCATCGCCGCCGACGCCGCCCGCCAGTTCACGCCCGGACAGGGGGGGTTCACCGCGATCTGCACCGGCCCGGCCGGGATGCGGGCGTACATGCCCGGCAAGGAGAACGCGAAGATGACCCCGCCCTGGACGGCTTAGGAGGCGCGGCGCCGCGCGTAGTCGCGCAGCGCCCGCAGGAAGTCGACGTGCCGGAAGCCGGGCCAGTACACGTCGCAGAAGTAGAGCTCGGCGCCCGCCGACTGCCACAGCAGGAAGCTCGAGAGGCGCCGCTCGCCGCTGGTGCGGATGATGAGGTCGGCCTCGGGCAGGTCGGGGGTGTACCGGTGAGCGCCGATGTCGGCGGCGGTCAGGCGCGCGGCGAGGTCGGAGACGGTGGTGCCTTGGGCCGCTTCGGTCTCCAGGAGGGCCCTGACGGCGTCGACGATCTCGGACTGGCCGTCGTAGCCGATGGCGATCGTCAGGTGGCCGCCGGTGCGTCGGCGGGTGGCCTCGCAGGCGGTCTTGAGGGCGTGCGCGGTCGAGTCGGGCAGGTGGTCGAGGTGCCCGGCGAGGTGCAGCCGCCACCGGTTGCCCGGTTCCATGAGGCGTTCGGCCACGATGGACTCGATCATCGCCATCAGGTGCGCGATCTCACCGCTGCCGCGTTTGACGAGGTTGTCGTTGGAGGCGACGTAGACGGTGACGTGGGCGATGCCGATCGCGGCGCACCAGTCGAGGAGGTCGTCGAGGTGCTCGGCGCCGTAGCGGTGGCCGATGCCGGGGTCGTCGAACCCCTGCTGGCGGGCCCAGCGCCGGTTGCCGTCCATCGCGACGGCCACATGCCGCGGCAGCGGCCCGCCGCTGAGCTTGCGGCGCAACCGCTTCGCATACCAGTCGTAGAGGATCCCGGTTCCGCGCATGCGGCCCACCTTAGCGGAGCGAGCGTGCAGGGACGGCCCGATCGGGCCGCCCCGGTCGCGCCGCTACAGGTTCGCGTCGGCGTAGGCGTCCATCGCGGCCCGCATGTAGTCGGCGAAGCCGTCGCCGACCTGGTCGTAGGTCGCCTTGAAGCGGGGGTCGTCGGTGTAGAGGGCGCCGAGGCCGCGGTAGGCCTCGGCGGTGGGATCGTCGCCCCAGTGGGCGGCGATGAGGCGGTAGTGGTCGGCGGTGACGGCCTGGACGGCGGGGTCGTCGGTGGGTGCGCCGGCGGCGTGGTGGGCGGCGAGTCGGGTGTTGATGTCGTTGAAGGCCTCGGGGATGGCGCGGCGGGCTTCGGGGGAGAGTGCCTGGAGGGTGGTCCAGGCGCGTTCGACGACGGCTTGGCCCCAGCGTCGGCGGGCTTCGTCGCGGTGCTGGGCTTCGGTGGCGGGGTCGAGTCCGCTGAACCAGGTTTCGGGTGCCATGGGCTGGCCTCCTTCGAGTTGTCGGATGGTGGCGGCGACGGTGGCCGCGAGGCGGTCGAGGCGGGAGCGTTCGGCGTCGAGCTCGGCGGCGTGGCGCCGGAGGGCGGCGACGGGTTCGAGGTCGCCCTCGAGGATCGACGCGACGGTGTCCAGGCGCAGCCCGAGGCGTTTGAACAGGAGGATCTGCTGCAGGCGCAGCAGTTCGGGCCGGCCGTAGCGGCGCAGGCCGCCGTGGCCGTGGGAGGCCGGTTCGAGCAGGCCGATGGCGTCGTAGTGGCGCAGGGTGCGCGCTGAGACGCCGGCCAGGCGGGCGACCTCGGCGGTCGTCCAGACGTCCATGTGCCGCGCTCCTTCGTTCGTGGTGCGGGTTCGACGGTATTGGCTGACGCTGCGTCAACCGCAAGGTTTCCGAAGAGAGACGCGGGTCACGGCGAGGCGGCGCGACCTCGGGGCGTCCGGGTCGTTGTTTACATGGGGCGGCATTACCCGCTCACGTGGGGCGTATAGCCCCCTGGGTCTCCCCGCTCACGCGGGGCAGGTGAAAGCGAGAAGCCCCCCGGCCAGCGCCGGGGGGCTTCTTCATGCGGCTGGGGCTAGGCGGCGCGGATGGCGGCCTTGCGGAAGTCGCGGTTGAGCTTGCCGATGACGTCGAGTCCGATCTCCTTGGGGCACGCGGCGGCGCATTCGCCGGTGTTGGTGCACCCGCCGAAGCCGGCCTCGTCGTGGGCGGCGACCATGCCGAGGACGCGCGTGTGGCGTTCGGGCTGGCCTTGGGGCATGAGGCCGAGGTGAGTGACCTTGGCGCCCATGAAGAGCATGCCGGAGCCGTTGGGGCAGGCGGCGACGCAGGCGCCGCAGCCGATGCACGCGGCGGCGCTGAAGGCGGCGTCGGCGTCCTGCTTGGGGATCGGGACGGCGTGGGCGTCCGGGGCGGTCCCGGTGGGCGCGGAGATGTACCCGCCGGCCTGGATGATGCGGTCGAAGGCGCTGCGGTCGACGACGAGGTCCTTGATGACCGGGAACGCGCCGGCCCGCCAGGGCTCGATGTCGATCGAGTCGCCGTCCTTGAACTTGCGCATGTGCAGCTGGCAGGTCGTGGTGGCGGCCTGCGGGCCGTGAGGCTGGCCGTCGATCACGAGGGAGCAGGCGCCGCAGATGCCTTCGCGGCAGTCGTGGTCGAACGCGACGGGGTCTTCGCCCTCGCTGATGAGGCGTTCGTTGAGCACGTCGAGCATCTCCAGGAAGGAGGCGTCCTCGGAGACCTCGTCGATCTCGTAGGAGACCATCTTGCCCTGGGCTTGGGCGTCGCTCTGGCGCCAGATTCGCAGAGACAGCTTCACTTGTAGCTCCGTTGGGTGGGCTTGACGTATTCGAATTCGAGGGCTTCCTTGTGGAGGACGGGCCCGTCCTCCCCGAACTCCCAGGCCGCGACGTAGGAGAACTGCTCGTCGTCGCGCTTGGCCTCGCCGTCCTCGGTCTGGGACTCGGCGCGGAAGTGGCCGCCGCACGATTCGGTGCGGTGGAGGGCGTCGATGCACATGAGCTCGCCGAGCTCGAGGAAGTCGGCGACGCGGCCGGCCTTCTCGAGTTCCTGGTTGAGCTGCTCGTTCTTCCCGGTGACCTTGACGCGGCGGTAGAACTCGTCCTTGAGGCCGCGGATGAGGCCGATGGCCTTGCGCAGGCCTTCGTCGGTGCGCTCCATGCCGCAGTACTCCCACATGATCCTGCCGAGTTCGCGGTGGAAGGAGTCGACGGTGCGGTCGCCGTCGTTGCCGAGGAAGAACGCGATGCGGTCGTCGACTTCCTTGCGGGCGGCGACGACGGCCTCGTGGGTCTCGTCGACGGCTTCGAAGGGGCCGTCGGCGAGGTAGTCGGAGATGGTGTTGGGCAGGACGAAGTAGCCGTCCGAGAGGCCCTGCATGAGCGCGGAGGCGCCCAGGCGGTTGGCGCCGTGGTCGGAGAAGTTCGCCTCGCCGGTCACGAACAGGCCGGGGATGTTCGAGGACAGGTCGTAGTCGACCCACAGGCCGCCCATGGTGTAGTGCACGGCCGGGTAGATGCGCATGGGTCGCTCGTACGGGTTCTCGCCGGTGATGCGCTCGTACATGTCGAACAGGTTGCCGTACTTGGCTTCGACGGCCTTGCGGCCGAGGCGTTCGATGGCGGCGGCGAAGTCGAGGTAGACGCCCAGGCCGCCGGGGCCGACGCCGTGGCCTTCGTCGCAGACGACCTTGGCGGCGCGCGAGGCGATGTCGCGGGGCACGAGGTTGCCGAAGGCCGGGTAGCGGCGCTCGAGGTAGTAGTCGCGCTCGTCCTCGGGGATGTCGGCGGGGTGGCGGTCGTCGCCCTTCTGCTTCGGGACCCAGACGCGGCCGTCGTTGCGCAGGCTCTCGGACATGAGCGTGAGCTTGGACTGGTGCTCGCCGGACTGCGGGATGCAGGTCGGGTGGATCTGGGTGTAGCAGGGGTTGGCGAAGTAGGCGCCCTTGCGGTGTGCGCGCCATCCGGCGGTGACGTTGCAGCCCATGGCGTTCGTCGACAGGAAGTAGACGTTGCCGTAGCCGCCGGTGGCGAGGACGACGGCGTCGGCCAGCTCGGTGGAGATCGCGCCCGTCACGAGGTCGCGCACGACGATGCCGCGGGCCTTGCCGTCGACGATGATGAGCTCGAGCATCTCGTGGCGGGTGTGCAGGTCGACCGTGCCGGCGGCGACCTGGCGCTGCAGGGCCTGGTAGGCGCCGAGCAGCAGCTGCTGGCCGGTCTGGCCGCGGGCGTAGAAGGTGCGCGAGACCTGCGCGCCGCCGAAGGAGCGGTTGTCGAGCAGGCCGCCGTATTCGCGGGCGAAGGGGACGCCTTGGGCGACGCACTGGTCGATGATCTCGGTGGAGATCTCGGCGAGGCGGTGCACGTTCGACTCGCGGGAGCGGAAGTCGCCGCCCTTGACGGTGTCGTAGAACAGGCGGTGGACGCTGTCGCCGTCGTTGCGGTAGTTCTTGGCGGCGTTGATGCCGCCTTGCGCGGCGATGGAGTGGGCGCGCCGGGACGAGTCCTGGAAGCAGTAGTTGGCGACGCGGTAGCCGAGCTCGCCGAGGGTCGCGGCGGCGGAGGCGCCGGCGAGGCCGGTGCCGACGACGATGACGCGGAGCTTGCGGCGGTTGGCGGGGTTGACGAGGCGGCCGGAGAAGCGGCGCTTCTCCCAGCGCTCGTTGATGGGCCCGGCGGGGGCCTTGGCGTCCGCGACGGCCTCGCCGTCGCGGTAGTAGTCAGTGCTCATATCACTTCACCAGTCCGAACGTGACCGACAGGGGCACGATGGCGAACCCCAGGACGACGATGAGGGCGACGGCGAGGCCGATCGCCTGCGTGCGCTTGCGCCACTTCGAGTTCGGGCCGGCGATGGTCTGCACGGCCGACCAGATGCCGTGGCGCAGGTGGAAGAACAGGGCGAGCAGGGCCAGCAGGTAGAACACGGTGACCGGCCAGCGCTCGGGGCTGAAGGTGGCGACGACGGCGCCGTAGGCGTCGGGGACGTCCTTGACGGGGTTGACCGTGCGGAAGGTCAGGTCGAGGAGGTGCCAGATGATGAACAGGAAGACGACGGCGGCGCCCCAGCGCATGGTGGCGGCGGCGTGGCGGGATTCGCCCTTGGCGGGCTTCTTGGAGGCGTAGCGCACGGGGCGGGCGGCCAGGGCGCGGCGGGTGAGGACGACGGCGGTCCAGATGTGGACGGCGGCGGCGGCGATGAGGCCGATGCGCAGGACCCACAGGAGGCTCTCGTGGGGCAGCAGGGGCTCCCCGAAGGTGCGCAGGCCGTGGGCGTATTCGTTCATCGATGCGCGGCCCTCGAACACGTGCAGGTTGCCGGCCATGTGGGCGACGAGGAAGAGCACGAGGAGGATGCCGGAGACCGCCATGGCGATCTTGAGGCCGATGTTGGAACGCCACGGTCCCTGGGGCTTTCGGGCGCGTGTGCCCGGCCTCGCGGCGGGGCGGTTCTGCAAATCCGTAGACACGTCCAGAGGCTAGACGCGATGCGGGTCACGGGTCCAATTCATGGCGTGGCGCTCTTTGATGCCGTTAGGTTATGAAGATGCGTCCGCAGCAACTCCAGGCCTTCCTCGCTGTCGCACAAACCCGGCATTTCACTCATGCGGCTGAAGAACTCGGTGTGACACAACCGTCATTGAGCAAGCAGATCCAGGCGCTCGAGGCGGAGCTCGGCGCGCCCTTGTTCACGCGGGCGCGGGGGCGGATCGAGTTGACCGACGCGGGGCAGACGCTCCTGCCGCACGCGCGGCGGATCACGGCGGCGGTGACGGCGGCCCGCTCGGACATCGACGACGTGCTCGCGGTGCGGGCGGGGCATCTGCGGCTGGGGGCGACGCCGTCGCTGTGCTCGTGGCTGATCGCGCCGCTGCTGACGCGCTACCTGGAGTCGCATCCGGGGGTGACGGTGACGTTGACCGAGGACGGTTCGGGGCCGCTGACCGACCATCTGACGGCGGGGGACCTCGACCTGGCGTTCACGGTGGGCGACATGGCCGAGGACGCCGGGCTCAGCGTGCAGCCCCTGCTGTCCGAGGCGCTCGTGGTGGCCTCGGCGGCGCACCTGCCGCCGCTGACCCGGCAGGGCTACATCGGGCTGCAGCAGTTGCGGGAGCAGGCGTTCGTGCTGCCCGCGCACGGCTATGACCTCAGGGACTTGACGATCGCGACGTGCGAGGCGGCGGGGTTCACGCCGCGCATGGGCGTCGACGGGGGCGCGACGGACGCGGTGGCCTCGCTCGTGGAGGCGGGGCTGGGGATCGCGCTGCTGCCGGCGATGATCGCGGCGGGCCGTCCGGGATTGCGGGCGACGCCGCTGGCGCCGCCGGGGGCGAGCCGGACGATCGCGCTCGCCGCGCGCCGGGAGGCGCCGTTGACGAAGGCGGCGGGGGCGTTCGCGGCGACCCTGGAGGCGCATCTGACGGACCTGCACGCCTGGGGGCGGCTGCCGCAGGGCATGCAGGCCCTCTGACCTACTTGAAGATGTCGCGGTCGAACATGGCGGCGATCTGGCGCGCCGAGGGCGTGCCCGCGTCGGGGTCGGCGCCGGCGTCGAGGAGGACGGCGACGACGTCCTTGTAGTCCTTGAAGACCGCTCCGGCCAGCGGGGACTGGTCGCGGTCGTTGCGTCGCTCCACATCGGCCCCGGCCTTGATGAGGGCGCGCACCGTGTCGGCATGCCCGTGGTAGGCGGCCAGCATCAGCAGGGAGTCGCCCGAGCCGTTCACCAGGTCGACCGGGAGGCCGGTCTCGACGAAGCGGACCAGTCGCTCGGCCTCGCCGGCGCGGGCCAGGTCGAAGGCGGCTTCGGCTATGTCGTTGAAATCCTCGTCATCGCTCACGTCCACCAGCTTGACACACCCGGACGGGTGACGTACCGGTTCGTGCGCGCCCTCCGCAATGGACCGCTCCCAATGGAGTTCACCCTCGCAGGTGTCGGATCGGGTATTGACACGGCTGCACGAGCGTGGGAAAGATTGAAGCGGGCCCCGCGCGGGCGATTCGCTGACACGAGTCCGCCGCGGCTCCTTTGAACGGTGGGACACAAGCGGTGAGGACTCGGGCATGAGCGAGCCGAAAATCCTAGGGCAGTTCCAATTGGAACATCGCACTATCCAAGTGAGCGGCGACGACGGCAATGCCGGGACCGTGTGGCTGCGTCGCGTCCACCCCGACCCGCCGATGGCGCTCGGCTGCGTGGTCGAGCTCGACTCCTCGACGCCGCGCCTGCGCCTCTACCGCGCCGAGTGGCCCGATGCGCTGCGCGAGCAGGCGAAAGAGCAGACCCTCGCGATCTGGCGCTCCGCCCGGTCGTTAACGCCCCGAGCGCCGCGGCCACGCCGGCGGCCTTCGCCTCGGCTTCGGCCACTTCCGCTTCCGGATCGGACCGCCACGTGATGCCCCCGCCCGACCAGACGTGGGCGTGCTCGGCGTCGAGGGCGACCGTGCGGATCGTGACGCCCAGTCGCACCTCGTCCCCGCACAGGAACCCGAAGGCGCCCATCGCCGGACCGCGGCCCACCGGCTCCAGCCCGCCCACGAGGTCGAGGACGGCGAGTTTCGGCGCGCCCGTGACCGACCCGGGCGGGCACATCGCCCGCAGCAGGTCGTCGAAACCGGTCCCCGGCGCCAGGTCGGCCGTCACAGTCGACTCGGCCTGCCACAGCCCGGCCCACCGGCCGATGTGGAACAGGTCCTTGACCGCGACCGTGCCGGGCGCGGCCACCTGCGCGAGGTCGTTGCGCTCGAGGTCGACGATCATGACGTGCTCGGCCCGCTCCTTCACCGAGGCCAGCAGCGCCACCCGGCCCTCCGGCGTGGCCGGCGCGGTGCCCTTGATCGGATACGTCGCCGCCGCGGTCGCATCGGCGGTCAGGAAGCACTCAGGGGAACCGGACGCGACCAGCCAGTCCTCGCCGGAGAGCACCCCGCCCCACGACGCACCGGCCACAGTGGACGCCGCGTGCGCGATCGCCGCCGGATCCCCCGACCACGACGCCCGCCGGTGCCCGACCACGTTCGCCACATAGACGTCGCCGCGCCCGATCGCCTCCTGCACCAAAGCGACGGCCTTCGCGTGATCGGACGGCGACCACGACGCCGCCCACGGCCCCACATGGAACGCCCCCAGCGGCGCCGGCCCACGCACCGGCCCGTGCGCATACGCGACCAGCACCAGGTCAGGGACCGCCGGCACCGGACTCGGCGCACCGGTCGCACCGCCGACCATCACCGCGCCCGCCGCCGCCGACAACAGCACGGCCACACCGCAGACCGACCCGTCCTCCCCCGAATGCGCCCCCGCGAACCGGGCCCGGAACGCCGCGGCCAGCGCCGCCGGATCGCCCCCGTCGCCCAGCCGCCACTCGAGCCGGTCGACCTCCACCAGGCGGTCCCGGCACGCCGCGGGCACCCCCGGCGGCGCGGGCGGGACGGCACGGAAGTCGGTCATGATCCAAGTATCGCCGCGCCCGACCCCACTCCCCGAACCGTGTGGGCCACCTCACCAGGCCCGGTCAGCCGCCGATCGAAGCGAGGACCCCGCCGTCGTCAGGCGCCTGCACGAACGCCCCGCCCGTCGCGGTCGCCAAGGTCGTCAACTGCTGCGGATCGGTGTCCCCGAACCCGACCGTGTACACCACCGTCGGCCCCTCCAACTGCCCCGCCGTATCCTCCGCGGACCCCTCGCTCACGTCGTCCTGGCTGCTGTTCGTCAGCACCACGATCACGCTCACCGCCCCGTCGGCGGCCTCGCCGTTCATGAACGCGCTGGCCGCGAGCAGCGTGTCGTACAGGGGCGCGCCGCCGTCATACGAGTTCTCCGAGACGGCGTACAGGTCGTTCTCGACCGTCTCGCGGCCCTCGTCGGACAGTTCGGTCAACCCGGTGACCTGCCGGTACGGTTCACCATCGCCCGCGCCGACCCCGTACTCCCACACCCCGACCCGGTAGGTCGAGGCCATCTCCCCCACCGTCGCGATCGCGGTCTGCACCGCCGCCTGCCCGGCGGTCAGGTCCTCCCCGCCGTAGCTCACCGTCTCGTTGTCGCTCGACGTCGACCGGTCCACCAGGAACAGCACGTGCAGGTCCTCCCGGCCCACCTGCCAGGTCCGCACCGCCTGGCCGACGGTCTCCGGGGACGTCGCCGCGAGCGCCGCCGCGGGATCGTCCACGGCCCGCAGGTCGGCGTCGTCGAACTCGCCCGAGGCCACCGCGTCCTCCAGGTAGGCGCCGAACGCCTCGGCGATGCTCGCGTCCGAGTCCGAGACCCAGCCCCCGCCCAGCACCTGGTACGTCGCCACCGCGCTCACACTCGAACCGGCGGGCGTGATCGGCACCAGCGGATCGGCGGGCGCGTTCTCGACGTTGAACTCCTCCACCTGGTAGTCCAGAGCCGTGACCACCCGGGTCGGGTCCGGGGCCTCGGCGTAGGCGGCCAGCGGCTCGCCCGCGCCGTCGACGAGCGCGCCGCTGCCGGTCCCGGCCTTCCAGGCGGCCATCGCCTCCTCGGAGAACCCACCCGAGCCGTCCCCGGCCGCGTTGAGCATCGCCACGAACCCCTCGGTCGAGGTCCGCGGGTTCGCCGCCGCCAGACTGATCGACCCCGCCTCGACCGCGTCCACCACCGCCGACCACGCCGGCGGCTCGCCCCCGACCCAGCCCAGCTCGGCCGCCTTCGACTCCGCCACCGCCAGCACCGACGTGGCCTGGCCGAGCACGATCGGCTCGGCGGCCACGATCCCGGCCGTCGTCTCGTTCGACGCCAGCCACGCCGACCACGCCTGCGAATCCGGCGCCCACGCGATCGGCCGCGGCCCCAGCGACTTCTCGTCCCAGTCCCCGCTCATCCCCCGCGACGCCGCATCGGGCGCGACCTCGCGGACACTGGCGCCGATGCACTGCCCCGTCGAGGCCTCCGGCTGCGTCGCCTCCCACGCCTGCGCCGCATCCTCCAGCGTCCCGGCCACACTCGGCGCGGCCGCGATCGTCACCCGGTACACCTCCCCCGAGCAACCCGCCCGCATCAACGCCACGAAACCCCAGGTCAAACCGGCCGCCACGAGCACGCACACGAGAGTGATCACGATCCAGGGGGCCACCACCATGCGGTTGCCGCCCTTCTTGCGCCGCCGCCCGAGCCGGTGCGACCTCACCTTGTGCGTGGTACCGAAAACCATCAGCTTCACTCCTGGGGGGGAATCGTCGGCGCCCAGTGTAAAGCCCCTGCCGCAAGCCCCGCCCACTGTGGTGAGCGGGGCTTAGGTTCGGCTACTCCCCGAACGCCTCGATCGGCGGGCACGTGCACGCCAGGTTCCGGTCCCCCCACGCATTGTCGATGCGCCCCACCGGCGGCCAGTACTTCGCGGCCGTCACCCCGGCGGGCCAGGCCGCCTCCGCACGCGAATACGCCCGGCCCCACGCCTCCGACGTGACCACCGCTGCAGTGTGCGGGGCCGCCCGCAGCGCCGAATCCTCCACCGCGACCGCACCCGACGCCACCGCGTCGATCTCGGCCCGGATCGCGATCATCGCCTCGCAGAACCGGTCCAGCTCCGCCAGGTCCTCCGACTCCGTCGGCTCCACCATCAGCGTCCCCGCCACCGGGAACGACATCGTCGGCGCATGGAACCCGTAGTCGATCAACCGCTTCGCCACGTCCTCCACCGTCACCCCCGACACCTTCGAAAGCTCCCGCAGATCGAGGATGCACTCGTGCGCGACGAGCCCGTGCGCCCCCGTGTACAGCACCGGGAAGTGGTCGCGCAACCGCGCCGCCACATAGTTCGCCGCCAGCACCGCCGACGCCGTCGCCGCCGTCACCCCGTCGCCGCCCATCATCCGCAGGTACATCCACGGAATCTGCAGGATCCCCGCCGAACCCCACCGCGCCTGCGACACCGGCCCCACCGGACCCGCCACCGCCGCCATCGGATCCGACGGCAGGAACGGCACCAGGTGCTCGGCCACCGCCACCGGCCCCACACCCGGCCCGCCGCCGCCGTGCGGAATGCAGAACGTCTTGTGCAGGTTCAAGTGCGACACGTCCGCCCCGAACCGGCCCGGCTTCGCCCACCCCAGCAGCGCGTTCAAGTTCGCCCCGTCGACGTACACCTGCCCACCCGCGTCATGGACCCGCGCGCACACCTCGACGATCGTCTCCTCGTACACCCCGTGCGTCGAGGGGTACGTGACCATCAGCGCCGCCAACCGGTCCGCGTGCTGCGCGATCTTCGCGTCCAGGTCCGCCAGGTCGACGTTCCCGGCCTCGTCGCAGGCCACCACGACCACCCGCATGCCCGCCAGCACCGCCGAAGCGGCGTTGGTGCCGTGGGCGCTGGCGGGGATGAGGCACAGGTCGCGGTCGGTCTCGCCGCGGTCGTGCTGCCAGGCGCGGATGGCGAGGAGCCCGGCGAGTTCGCCTTGGGAGCCGGCGTTGGGCTGGACGGAGACGGCCGCGTACCCGCACACGTCGGCGAGCCAGCCTTCGAGCTGCTCGATGAGGGTCTGCCAGCCGCGGGTCTGGTCGGCGGGGGCGAGGGGGTGGACGTCGGCGAACTCGGGCCAGGAGATGGGCTCCATCTCGGCGGCGGCGTTGAGCTTCATGGTGCACGAGCCGAGCGGGATCATGCCGCGGTCGAGGCCGTAGTCCTTGTCGGCCAGGCGCTTGAGGTAGCGCATCATGGCCGTCTCGGAGTGGTGGGCGGTGAACACCGGGTGGGTCAGGTACGCCGACTCGCGGCGGAGTGCGGCCGGGACCGCGTTGGCGGCGGGCGGGGCGGCGAGGGCGATGCCGAACGCCGCGCACACCGCCTCCAGGTCGGCCGCGGTGGTGGTCTCGTCGCAGGCGATCGTGACGGTGTCGGCGTCGACCCGGTGCAGGTTCACGCCCCGCTCGGCGGCCGCGGTGAGCACGTCGTCGGCGCGGCCGGGGGCCACGGCCGTGACGGTGTCGAAGAACGCGGACCCCGCGAGGTCGATGCCGGCCTGCGTGAGGGACGCGGCGAGGCGCGAGGCCTGGCCGGCGGCGTGCTCGGCGATGCCGCGCAGGCCTTCGGGGCCGTGCCACACCGCGTACGAGGCGGCGATGACCGCCGGGAGGACCTGCGCGGTGCAGATGTTGCTCGTGGCCTTCTCGCGGCGGATGTGCTGCTCGCGGGCCTGCAGGGCGAGGCGCAGCGCGGGGGCGTCGGCCGAGTCGCGGGAGACGCCGACGAGGCGGCCGGGCAGCTGGCGCTGCAGGCGGTCGCGCACGGCCATGTACCCGGCGTGCGGGCCGCCGAAGCCCATGGGCATGCCGAACCGCTGGGTCGAGCCGACGGCGATGTCGGCGCCGAGTTCGCCCGGCGAGGCCAGCAGCGCCAGCGCGAGCAGGTCGGCGGCGACGGTGACGAGCGCGCCCGCCGCGTGCGCGGCCTCGATGGCGGGGGTCCAGTCGTGGACGGTGCCGTCGGCGCCGGGGTACTGGACGAGGATGCCGAAGGCGCCTTCGGGGAGCGCGGCGGGGTCGGTGAGGTCGGCGACGGCGAGGGTGATGCCGACCGGTTCGGCGCGGGTGCGCAGGACGGCGAGGGTCTGCGGGAGGACGCGCTGGTCGACGGCGAAGACGTCGCCGGTATGCCGCTGTGCCGATTCACGGCTCGCAAGCTTCGCCGAGGATGCGGCGCGGCGGGCGAGGAGCATGGCTTCGGCGGCGGCGGTGGCTTCGTCGAGGAGGCTGGCGCCGGCGACGTCGAGGCCGGTGAGGTCGGTGCACATGGTCTGGAAGTTGAGGAGGGCTTCGAGGCGGCCTTGGGAGATCTCGGCCTGGTAGGGGGTGTACGCGGTGTACCAGGAGGGGTTCTCGAGGACGTTGCGGCGGATGACGGCGGGGGTGTGGGTGCCGTGGTAGCCGAGGCCGATCATGGAGCGGGCGGGGCGGTTCTGGGCGGCGAGGGCGGCGAGTTCGGCCTGGGCCTGGGTCTCTGAGACGGCGGCGGGGAGGGCGAGGCCGTCGCGTGAGCGGATGAGGGCGGGCATGCAGGCGTCCATGAGGGCGTCGAGGCTGGGTTGGCCGACGGTCTTGAGCATGGCGTCCTGGTCGGCGCTGCTGGTGCCGATGTGGCGGGAGGCGAACGTGCGGTCGGTCATGGTGGTGCTCCGGTGACAGGTCGACGGCTGATGCGGTCCCCTCGTCTGTCACCTGCGCGTGTGCCGGCTCCAGAGCGGCCAATTCCGGGCGGTCCTGGTACCTGAGAGTTTGAAGCGAGGGACTTGCCCCTTCGGTGCCGTGGAGCGCATGTGGCCCACGATCTCTCCCGCCCGGTTTTCCGGCTCTGCGGCCATGGTAGGTCAGGAGGCGGTGCGTCGGCGACCGGGCACGGTCCCGGTGTGGTGCGCTTGGGTCTGCTCGGGCGGGTGGAGGCGGGTGGGGGCTTTGACGGGGGCTTCGCCGGGGAGGGTGGCGAGGCGTCCCATGACTTCGGTGACGGTGGTGCGCACGGCGATGCCGAAGACGCCTTGGCCGCCGCGGAGGAGGTCGATGACCTCGCCGGCGGAGCGGCATTCGTAGACGGTGGAGCCGTCGGACATGAGGGTGATCTCGGCGAGGTCTTTGACGCCGCGGGAGCGGAGGGCCTCGACGGCTTTGCGGATGTTCTGGAGGGAGACGCCGGCGTCGAGGAGGCGTTTGATGACTTTGAGGACGATGATGTCGCGGAAGGAGTAGAGGCGGTTGGAGCCCGAGCCCGAGGCGCGGCGGATGGAGGGTTCGACGAGGCCGGTGCGGGCCCAGTAGTCGAGTTGGCGGTAGGAGATGCCGACGACGCGGCAGGCGGCGGTGCCCCTCCAGCCGCGGATCTGGTTGGGGGGGACGGCCGGGCGGCCTGCGGGTTCACTGTGGGCGTCCATGGCTTCCTCCCCTGTTGCCGGTGATGCAGCCGAGCGTAACCGCCGGACCCTCCACCATGGGCTGAACGAGAGAAAACCTCGGCAGGTCGCCGGGGTCGCTACTGGCTTTCGCCGAAGTCCTCGGGCGTGACGTCTTCGAGGAATTCGCGGAACTTCTCCACTTCGTCCTCTTGGGTGTCGGGGAGGACGACGCCGGCTTCGTCGAGGACGGCGTCGGCGCACCAGATGGGAGCTTCGGCGCGCAGGGCGAGGGCGATGGCGTCGGAGGAGCGGGAGGAGACGCGGGTGCGGCCGTCGAGGACGAGTTCGGCGAAGTAGACGGTGTCGCGCAGTTCGGTGATCTCGACGGCGGTGAGGGTGACGTCGAGGGCGTCGAGGACGTCGCGCATGAGGTCGTGGGTGAGGGGGCGGGAGAGCTGCACGTCCTGCTGCTGGTAGGCGATGGCGGCGGCTTCGACGGTGCCGATCCAGATGGGCAGGTACCGGTGGCCTTCGGCCTCTTTGAGCAGGACCACCGGCTGGTTGCTCGGGAGTTCCACGCGGACCCCGACTACGGTCATCATCCGCACCGGTACGCCTCCATCGGGTGCCGTGACTGGAACGGACCCGCGCCGGGGCGGCCCCGGGCGGGTCCTCGAGACTGTTCAGCCTACTCGTGGTCGGCGGCCGCGGGGCGGTCGCCGGGGGTTCGAGCGGGTTAGGCCGCGGCCAGCTTGGGGCCGCTGACGAACACGAGGCGGAATTTGCCGATCTGGACCTCGTCGCCGTTGCCGAGGCCTGCGGTCTCCACGCGTTCGCGGTTGACGTAGGTGCCGTTGAGGCTGCCGACGTCGCGGACGGTGAATCCGTTCGCGTCGCGGTGGAATTCGGCGTGGCGCCGCGAGACGGTCACGTCATCGAGGAAGATATCGGAATCGGGATGCCGCCCGGAGGTGGTGACCTCCTGGTTGAGCAGGAAGCGCGCACCCGCGTTCGGGCCGCGCCTGACCAGCAGCAAAGCGGTTCCCGCGGGAAGCGAGCTCGCCAGGTTCGCGGCGTTCGTCTCCGCGTCGACCTCGCCGCTCTCCTGGAGCGCCGACAGGTTCATCGTGGCCGTAACATCCGGCGGAGGGAACTCGTCATTCGAACGCGTCATGGATTGCCACCTTCTACAAGTCTGGACCCTCTGGTCACTCCGTAAGCTTCGCATACGCACCGGCGTCGAGCAAAGCAGCGAGCGAGCCGGCATCCTCGACTTCGATGTCGAACATCCAGCCCGCCGCATAGGGGTCGCTGTTCACCAATTCCGGGGATTCCGACAATTCGTCATTGCACGCAAGAATCTTACCGGTCAACGGAGCGTACACGTCGGAGACGCTCTTGGTCGACTCGACTTCGCCGACCACGTCACCGGCCCGCACCTCGGTGTTCGCCTCCGGAAGCTGCACGAAGACGACGTCGCCGAGCGCGTTCTGCGCGAAGTCGGTGATGCCGATGCGCAGGACGTTGCCTTCGCGCACCTCGACCCACTCGTGCTCCGCGGTGTAACGCAGTTGCTCCGGAATCACCTGGCGCTCCCCTCTTGGAAACCCCGCCGGGCGGCGGGTCGGACGATCATGACCGTATCGCCCGGGCGCGGGCGGCCTGCGGCGGGGCCGCGGCTCGTGATCATCGGCGCTGCGGCCGCTATGCGGCGACGCGCGGCTGCGGGCGGCCGGCGCGCAGGAGGCCGGCGGCTTGGCGCAGGTAGACGATCGCGGCGAGCCAGTACAGGCCCAGGCCCCACCAGGCGAGGGCCCAGCCGAGCGGGGCGGCCCAGGTGTCGGCGTCGGCGACGAGGCCGGCGATGACGAGCACGGGGAAGGACATGAACACCATCGCGGTGGCGCATTTGCCGAGGAAGTGCACTTGCGGGGGCGCGAAGCCGTGCCAGCGCAGGACGATGACCATGGAGACCATGACGGCGTCGCGCAGGAGGACGACGATGGCGAACAGCCACGGCAGGAGCCCCAGGAAGGTGAGCATGAGCAGTGAGCTGAGGATGTAGAGCCGGTCGACGAAGGGGTCGAGGAGGCGCCCGAGTTTGGAGACCTGGCCCAGGCGGCGGGCGAGTTGGCCGTCGACCCAGTCGGTGCCGCCGCCGACGGCGAGGATGATCGCGGCCTGCCAGTAGAACTCGGTGGCCAGGAGGAGGTAGCACACCAGCGGGATGCCGAGGAGGCGCACGGCGGTGACGAGGTTGGGCCACGTCCAGACGCCCCAACCGGGGAGCGGCGCTGCTGCTGGTTTGCTCAAGGCGGTCCTCTCGGGGGCCCGCTGCCGCGTGTGCGGCGGCGCGCCCGGGGTCGTCTCCTCTCGCCCGTCAGGTGCGGCGGGCGGTTCGTCTGCTCGTTGGAAGCGCGGTGCGTCCGGTTCGGTGGGTGTATCTGGATTCTAACCGGAGCCTCCGACACCTGTACCCCGGATTTTGGGCGCTGATGCACGGGCGGCGCATCGCACCTGACGGGGCCGTTTCGAGCGGGACCTTGCGAAACACCGTCCCCTGAGGACTAGGCGGGGGCGGGGGCGGTGCCGAAAACGTGACAGGAAACAACCCCGGCCGGTCCTCGCGGACCGGCTCGGGCGGGCGAAAGGGGCGTTCAGGCGCTGGGGCGGGCCTCCTCGTCGCGGACGGCGCGGCGGCGGCGGACGGCCACCGCGGCGCCGATGAGGCAGCCGCTCATGGGGACGACCAGGAGCCACAGCGCCCACGCGCACGCCGCGAGGACGGCGATGCCGCCCAGGAGGATGCCGGTGCCGGAGGCGTCGGTGCGGGTCTCCTCGAGCGCGCCGGCGAACAGGGCCCGCCACCGCTCCCCGGGTGTCCAGGCGGCCGCGGCCCGCAGGAGCACCGTCGCGGCCAGGCCGGCGACGATGACGGTGGCCAGGGCGAACCCGGGCCGGCCGGGGACGCCTTCCTGGGCGAGGACGGCGAGGTTGAGCGCCAGGAGCAGGCCCGCGCCGATGACGGCCAGGCCCGTCCGCCAGGAGCCGCGCCAAGCGGCCCGGAAGTCCGCCCAGTAGCCGCGCCAGCCGGTCGGGTCGCCGTCGACGTACGCGGCGATGTGCCGCGCGGCGGCGGCCAGCGCGGCCGGGAGCGTCACGACCGGCAGTGCCGCCAGGACGAGCCAGGCGCCGGTCAGCAGGCATTCGGCCAGGAGCGCGAACCCCTCGCCGAACGCCTGCCGCCGTTGCCGTGCCACGGTCGCCACGCTAGCCCTTCACGCCCGAGGTGGCGATGCCCTTGATGAGGAACTTCTGGAACACCAGGAAGAACAGGACGACCGGAACGAGCGAGAGCAGCGTCATGGCCATCATGCCGCCGTAGTTGGAGACCGCTTCGGTGTTGTTGTAGGACTGCAGCAGTCGCGGCAGCGGGAACTTCTCGATCTCGTGCAGGTAGATCAAGGGGCCCATGAAGTCGTTCCACGACCAGATGAACGTGAAGATCGACGAGGTCACGATCGCCGGGCGCAGCAGCGGCAGCATGATCGAGAAGAAGATCCGGAAGTGCCCGGCGCCGTCGATGGTCGCGGCCTGGTCGAGCTCGCGGGGGATGCCGCGCAGGAACTGGACGTACATGAACACGAAGAACGCGTCCAGGCCCAAGAACTTCCCGATGACGAGGGGGAAGATCGTGTTGACGACATCCATCTCGGAGAA
This sequence comes from Glycomyces niveus, assembly GCF_017592475.1. Lineage (GTDB taxonomy): Bacteria > Actinomycetota > Actinomycetes > Mycobacteriales > Micromonosporaceae > Glycomyces > Glycomyces niveus. Next base: position 543,146 of record NZ_JAGFNP010000002.1, read on the forward strand.
GATCAGGTACTGCGGGATGAGCATGACCTGGCCCGGCAGGAGCAAGGTCGCGATCACGACGGCGAACATCGCCTTGCGGCCGGGGAATTCGAGCCGCCCCAGCGCGTAGGCGGTGATCGAGCAGGAGGCGACGATGCCGACCACCGAGAGCGCGGCGATGACGAACGAGTTCCAGAAGAACCGCCACAGCCCGATCCCGGCCATGCCGTCGAACGCGGACGCGAAGTGCTCCCACGTGATCGACGTCGGGATCGGCGAGATGCTGGTGAGGATCTCGGCGTTCGGTTTGACCGCGGCGGTCAGGACCCAGAACGCCGGGTAGAGGACGACCACGAGGACGGCCAGAAGCGCGACGTGCCAGATCACGGATTTGACGCGAGCGGCCGGAGTGCGCCGCTTGCGCGCGATCACCCGCGGCCCGGCGGTGCTGGTGCTGGTCATCGGTTGTCCTCCCCCGCGTAGTAGACGAGGTTCTTGGCGGCGCGGAACATGACGAGCGTGACCACGCCGACGGCGAGCACGAGCACCCACGCCCACGCGGAGGCGTAGCCCATGCGCAGGTCGACGAAGGCCAGCGCGTAGATGCGGACGGTGTAGAACAGGGTCGACCAGGCCGGGCCCCCCGCGGTGCCGCCGATGATGAACGCCGGCCCGAACAGCTGGAAGGCGTGCACGGTCTCCATGAGCACATTGAAGAAGATGACCGGCGAGAGCATCGGGATCGTGATGTGCACGAACCGGTGCCATTTCCCGGCACCGTCGACTTCGGCGGCCTCATGCAGCTCCGAAGGGACCTGCAGGAGCCCGGCCATGAAGATGACCATGGGCGCGCCGAACGTCCACACCGACAACAGGACGAGCATCAGGATCGACACCGACGGGTTGCCGATGAACCCGCCGCCGTCCCAGCCGAACCAGGACATGAACTGGTCCTGGGGGCCGCCGCCGGCGAACAGGGCCTTCCAGACGATCGCGATGCCGACGCTCATGGCGATGAGCGAAGGCATGTAGAACGCCGCCCGGTAGAAGCCGATGCCCCGCCGCGACTGCGTCAGGAGCATGGCGACGGCGAGCGAGGCGATGAGCTTGAGCGGCACGGCCAAAAGGACGTACAGCAAGGTCACCTTGACGGCCCGGCCGAACATCGGGTCGTCGAACATCGCCGCGTAGTTCTCCAGGCCGATGAACTCGCCGCCGAGCAGCAGATGGTAGTCGGTGAACGAGAGGTACAGCGACCACAGCATCGGACCGACGGTGAAGACGAGCGACCCGATGATCCAGGGGGTCATGAAGGTGTAGCCGACGAGCCGCTCGCCGCGGCGGGAGGGCGGGGTGCGGCGCTTGGCCGCCCCCCGGCTCCCGCCCGCAGGCGGCGCTCCGGCCCCGGTGGCCGCGGGTGGCGCGGTCGTGGAGGGAGAAGCTGACACGGTGAGGATTCCTTCGGTGGAGCTTGCGAGCCGAAGCGGTGGCTCTGTCGATGTGCCGTGCCGGGGCGACGGCTCGGCCCGGACGGGTTACTGCTCGTTCGCCAGGAGGGTCTCGGCCTCGGTGAAGAACAGCGCGGCGGCCTCGTCCGGAGTCATCTCGCCGTACTGGACCTGCTGGTACAGCTCGCCGAACTTGACCTCGATGGCGCCGGTCGCGGCCGGCGGGGCCGGCGGCGGGGTGGTGAGGTACTGCGCGACCGAGGCCTCGTAGTCGATGACGGCCTGCGAGGCCGCATCGAGCTCGACGTTCTCCAGGCCGGTGTTGGTGGCCGGAATGCCGCGGCTGGTGCCCAGGATCTTGATCGCCTCGGGGTCGCCGAGGAGGAAGTCGACGAGCTTCGCCGAAGCCTCGGCCTGCTCCGTGGCGGCCGCGATCACGAACTGCATCGAGGGCTTGAGGTACAGGCCCAGGTTGTTCGGGTCCAGCGAGGGCGGCGCGGTGAGCGCGAGCGTCCCGCCGTTGGCCTCGACGGTCGGCGAGAAGCCGGGCATGAAGTTGTCCCAGCCGATCTCGGAGGCGAGCAGGTCCTGGACGAGCCCGCCTTCGACCCACTCGATGGTGGTCTCGACCGGCGGGACGTCCCCGGCGGCGTACAGGTCCGCCGTGGTCTGCCACCATTCGGCGAGCTTGGCCTGGTCGAACGCGATCGCCTTGCCGTCCTCGGTGTAGAACGACCCGCCCTGCTGGCGCAGCCACAGCTCCATGAAGTGGTACTGGCCGGCCCAGTCGCCGCCGCCCCACTTGCCACCGCCGAGGCCGGCGGTGACGGTGGCGATGTCGGCCTTGTAGGCGTCCCAGCTGTAGCCGGGGGCGGGGGCCGCGACACCGTGCGCCTCGAACCAGTCGGCGCGGTAGATCAGGCCGAGGGTGTTGCCCGCGGCCGGCACGGCGATGAGCGTGCCGTCCAGCTTCGCCGTCTCGAGGAACCCTTCACGGAAGTCGTCGGTCTTGACGACACCCTCGAGGGGCAGCAGCAGCCCGGAGGTGCCGAACTGGCGCAGCCGCGAGTAGTCCATCTGGAACACGTCGGGCAGGTCCTGCGACGCCATGCGCCCGGTCATGCCCTCCCAGTAGGTCGGGAAGTCGGCGAAGTTCATCTTCACCTTGATGCCGACGTTCTTCTGCTCGAAGAGCGCGACCGCCTCCTTGGTGATGTCGGCGCGCGTCTGGTCGCCCCACCATTCGAAGCTGATCTCGATCGGGTCGTCGGCGGTGCCGGCCGGGCCGTCCTCGCCGCACGCGGCAGCGGCGGCGAGGACCGCCGCGGCCGAAGCACCGGTGAGGAGTGAGCGGCGCCGGAGGCCGTGAGGGTTGCGCATCATCGTTGACTTGCTCCTTCTATATAAGAGGGGTCCCACCCGGGGGGCGGGCCTTCGGGATCTATTCGGTTCGCCGGTCGCCCGGGTCAGGCGACGGCGGCGGACGGCAACCGCGCCGCCGCTCGCACCCAGGGGTCTTGCGGCCCTCGGGGTTCGAAGCGGCGCGGACGTGCGGAGGCGCGGGCGGCGGCGCGCCGAGCGTCAGGGCCCGCCGCGATCAAGCCCAGCGCTTGGGCTTGGACGAGGGCATTGCCCAGGGCCGTGGCCTCGTCGGGACCGGCCAGCACGGTGCGGCCGGTGGCGTCGGCCGTCAACTGGCACAGCAGCGCGTTGTTCGCGCCGCCCCCGACAATGTGAACCGTCTCGACCGCCTCGCCGGTCAGGGCCTCGAGGTCGTCGAGGGCGCGCCGGTGGGCCAGCGCGAGCGAGTCGAGCACGCACGCCGCCACCGCCGCCGGCGTCTCAGGGACGGGCTGACCGGTCTCGGCGCAGTAGGCCCGGACCCGCCCGGGCATGTCGCCGGGATCGGCGAACCGGACGTCGTCAGGGTCCACGACCGAACGCAGCCGCTCGCACCGCCCGGCCCCGGCAAGGAGGTCGCCGAGGTCGACGTCAAGGCCTTGGCGGCGCCAGGTGTCGACCGACTCGCTCAGCAGCCACAGCCCGGCGACATTGCGCAGGAACCGGATCGCACCGTCCGCGCTCCGCTCGTTCGTGAACCCCGCCGCGAGCGCCTCGGGCGAGGTGATCGGAGCGTTCCGCTCGACCCCGACGAGCGACCACGTGCCGCAGGAGATGTAGGCGGCCCGGTCGCCCTCGTAAGGGACCGCCGCGACCGCCGCGGCCGTGTCATGGCTCGCCGTCGCAATGTACGCAGTGGACGGCCCCAGGCCCGTGGCGGCGGCGACCTCGGGAAGAACCGGACCAAGCACCGTACCGGTCGGGGTGATCGCGCCGAGCAGGTCGGCGCGGAAACCCGCCGCCGAGCACCACTCGTGCCCCCACGTGCCCGTGCCCTGATCGACCAGGCCGGTCGTGGACGCGTTCGTGGCCTCGCACGCGCTGGCGCCCGAGAGCCAGTACCCGATGAGGTCGGGGATGAGGAGGAGCCGGTCGGCGCGGTCGAGCGCGGCCGGGTCCTCGGCCGCGAGCTGGAACACGGTGTTGAACGGCTGGTGCTGGATACCGGTGCGCGCGAACAGGTCCGCGGGGTCGAGCGCGGCCAGGAGCCGGTCGCGGGCGGGCGCGTTGCGGGCGTCGCGGTAGCAGACGGGGTTGCCCATGAGGCGCCCGTCGGCGTCGAGGAGGCCGTAGTCGACGGCCCAGGAGTCGACGCCTACCGCGACGGCCTCGCCCACGGCCCGCAGGCCGTCGAGGATCCCCGACCACAGGCCGAGGACGTCCCAGTGGAGGCGGCCGTGGACCGGGACCGCCCGGTTGGGGAACCGGGCCGCCTCGGCGAGGCGGATCCGGTCCCCATCGACTCGGGCGGCCATGACGCGCCCGGAGGACGCGCCCAGGTCGACTGCGGCGAGGACCGTCACCGCAGGAATCCCTGCGGGTTGCCCGAGTCGACGGGGAGGTGGACGCCGGTGGTCAGGCCCAGGTCGGGGCCGACGAGCGCGTAGACGGCGTCGGCGACCGAGGACGGCAGCACTTCCTTCTTGAGGAGGGTGCGCCCGGCGTAGTACTCGCCCAGCTTCTCCTCTTCGACGCCGTAGACGGCGGCGCGGTTGGCGCCCCAGCCGGAGGCGAAGATGCCGGAGCCGCGGACGACGCCGTCGGGGTTGACGCCGTTGACGCGGATGCCGTGCTCGCCCAGTTCGGCGGCGAGGAGGCGGACCTGGTGGGCCTGGTCGGCCTTCGTGGCGGAGTAGGCGATGTTGTTGGGGCCGGCGAACACCGAGTTCTTCGACGCGATGTAGACGATGTCCCCGCCCATGCCCTGCGCCATCATCAACCGCGCCGCTTCGCGGGAGACGAGAAACGAGCCTTTCGCCATGACGTCGTGCTGCAGGTCCCAGTCCGCCGCGGTCGTCTCCAGCAGCGGCTTCGACAGCGAGAGCCCGGCGTTGTTGACGATGAGGTCGACGCCGCCGAACGCCAGCGCGGCCGCGTCCAGTGCGGCGGTGATCGCCGCTTCGTCGGTCACGTTGCAGGCCACACCGATCGCGGTGTCGGCGTTCCCGATCTCGGCCGCCGCCGCCTCGGCTTTGGCGAGGTCGAGGTCGGCGATGACGACGCACGCGCCTTCGGCCGCGAGCCGCTCGGCGGTGGCCTTGCCGATACCGCCGGCCGCGCCGGTCACGAACGCGACCCGCCCCGCGAGCGGCTTGGGCTTCGGCATCCGCTGGAGCTTGGCCTCTTCGAGGTCCCAGTACTCGATGCGGAACTTCTCCGACTCGTCGATCGGCGCATACGTCGAGATCGCCTCCGCGCCGCGCATCACGTTGATCGCGTTGACGTAGAACTCCCCCGCCACGCGCGCGGTCGGCTTGTCCGGCCCGAACGAGAACATGCCCACGCCCGGGACGAGCACGATCGCGGGGTCCGCGCCGCGCATCGCCGGAGACGCCGGCGTCGCGAACCGCTCGTAGTAGGCCCGGTAGTCCTCCCGGTACGCCGCGTGGCGCTCCCGGAGGTGGGCGATGACCTCCGCAAGCGGTTGCGCCGCAGCGGTTTCGAGCACCAGCGGCCGCACCTTCGTGCGCAGGAAATGGTCCGGGCACGACGTGCCCAAAGCCGCCAGCTCGCCCAGCCGCTCCGAAGCGAGGAAATCCAGGACGACCGGGTCGTCGGTGAAATGCCCCACCTGGCGGCGATCGGTCGAGACCAGACCCCGGATGACCGGCGCGAGCGCCGCCGCCCGCGCCGAACGCGCATCAGCGTCGAGGGGCTCGGCCACGCGCGCCCCGAACGGGGCGGCCTTGCCGCGCTCGGCGATGAACGCCTCGCACCCGCGGATGATCTCCAGCGAGTTCGCCTCGCACGCCTCGGACGTGTCGCCCCACGCGGTGATGCCGTGCCCACCGAGGATGCACCCGATCGCCTGCGGATTCGCCGCCTTGATCGCCGCGATGTCCAGGCCCAGCTGGAATCCCGGCCGACGCCAGTCCACCCACACGACCCGGTCCCCGAAGCACGCCTTCGTGAGCGCCGGGCCGTCGGCGGCCGTCGCGAACGCGATCCCCGAATCCGGGTGCAGATGGTCCACATGCGCCGCGTCGACGAGGCCGTGCATCGCCGTGTCGATCGAAGGTGCGGCCCCGCCCCGCCCGTGCAGGCAGAAGTCGAACCGCGCCACCATCGCATCCTCGGCGTCCACACCCGGATACGTGCCCGCCATGGCCCGCATCCGATCCAGCCGCAGCACCGCCAGACCCGCCGCCGTCAACGTCCCCAGGTCGCCCCCGGAACCCTTGACCCACAGCAGCTCCACCGGCTCCCCGGTCACCGGGTCGATCTCGGTGCCCTTCGCCGACGTGTTCCCGCCCGCGAAATTCGTGTTCCGCTTGTCCGCGCCCAGCCGGTTCGACCGGCCGATCAGGTCCTCGACCGCACCCACGACTACGCCCCCCAACCGGCGGCCCGGCCGCCCTGGCGGTCGGCCCGGATCTTCTCCGCATACCCCGACGCCGCGTACGCCGCCATCGGATCAGCGTCCAGACCCTGCTCCTCGCGAAGCTCCGCCAGCAGCGGGCGCACGTCGGTGTTGTAGGCGTCCATCAGGACCGCGTTGGCGCCCAAGACGTCTCCGGCGGCCTGCGCCTCGGCGAGCGCATCGGTGTCCACCAGCAGCGCCTTCGCGGTGGCCTCCTGCACGTTCATCACCGACCGGATCTGACCGGGGATCTTCGGCTCGATGTTGTGGCACTGGTCGAGCATGTACGCGATCCCCGACTCCGGGCCCACCACACCCCGCAGCGCCAGCTCGTGCATGATCCGGAACAACTGGAACGGATCCGCCGAGCCCACCATCAGATCGTCGTCGGCGTAGAACCGCGAGTTGAAGTCGAACCCGCCGAGCTTCCCCTCCCGCAGCAGCACCGCCACGATGAACTCGATGTTGGTGCCGGGGGCGTGGTGCCCGGTGTCGATCACCACCTGCGCCTTCGACCCGAGCTTGAGGCAGTGCGCGTACGCCGTCCCCCAGTCGGGGACGTCCATCGTGTAGAACGACGGCTCGAACAGCTTGTACTCCAGAAGGAGGCGCTGGTCGTCGCCGAGGCGGTCGTAGACCTCGGCGAGGACGTCGGCGAGGCGGTCCTGGCGGTCGGCGATGGAGTCCTGGCCGGGGTAGTTGGTGCCGTCGGCGAACCAGAGTTTGAGGTCCGCCGAGCCGGTGGCGTCCATGATGTCGACGCATTCGAGGAGGTGGTCGGTGGCCTTGCGGCGGACGGCGGGGTCGGGGTGGCAGACGGAGCCGAGCATGTAGTCGTCGTCTTGGAAGGTGTTGGAGTTGATGGTGCCGATGCGCACGCCGAGGTCGGCGGCGTGCGCGGCGAGGGCGGTGTAGTCGTCCACTTTGTCCCAGGGGATGTGGAGGGCGACGGATCCGGCGGCGCCGGTGTACTGGTTGACCTGGGCGGCGTCGGCGATCTTCTCGTACGGGTCGCGGGGGACGCCGTGCTGGGCGAAGACTTTGAAGCGGGTGCCGGAGTTGCCGAAGGCCCAGGAGGGCAGTTCGATGCTCTGGGCGGCGAGAATCTGCTTGGCGCTCGTGCTGCGGTCGCTCATTCGCCGGCTCCTTCGTTGGCGGCCTGGGCCAGTTGTGTCTCGAGGTTGAACACTTCGGGGAGGACGGTGAAGGCGTCGTCGGCGTTGGCGCCGCCGGTGCCTTCGAAGAAGGGGGCCATCTCGGCCTGCCAGCGGGCGTTGACTTCGCGCTCGGCCATGCCGGCGCGGGCGGCGTCGAAGTCGTCGGTCTCCAGGTAGCCCACGAGGAGTCCGTCGTCGCCGAGGAAGAGGGAGTAGTTGGTCCATCCGGTCTCGGCGAGGGCGGCGAGCATGTCGGGCCAGACGGCGGCGTGGCGTTCGCGGTACTCGTCGAGGCGGTCGGGCCGGACGCGGAGCGTGAAGCACACGCGCGCCTTGGAAGGCGCTTGCAAGCCGTTGGTCGGGGCTGCCAAGGGGTTCCTCCTCGGAAGTGTTCGCGGGGCGTGGCGGTGAGGACCGCACACATTTTTGAATCGATTCATGAAGGGATTTCGATAAGTAAAACCCTCGGGCCTCAGGTTGTCAAGGCGCGACCACGAAGAAATTCGAACACGGTTCGGTATATGCTCCTCAAGCTCCGGCTCCACCGTTGAACCGTTTCAACCGGTTGCCCGAGTGCCCACCCGCAGCGACAGCCGTCGATGCGTCGATGCGCACCCCTGCATTACCCTGGGCTCCCGATAGCATTCGTGAGGTGACGATGACCACAACCAGCATGAAGGACGTCGCGCGCGCCGCCGGCGTGTCGGTCGGGACGGTCTCCAACGTGCTCAACCGGCCCGAGGCCGTCGCCGAGGAGACCCGCTCGCGCGTGCAGGCCGCCATCGCCGAACTCGGCTACGTGCGCAACGACTCCGCCCGCCAGCTGCGGGCCGGCCGCTCGCGCACCGTCGCGGTCGTCGTGCTGGACGTGGCCAACCCGTTCTTCACCGACGTCGTGCGCGGCGCCGAGCCCCTCATCGAGTCCGCCGGCGGCGTCGTCACCGTCTGCGACTCCGGCGAGGACGTCCGCCGCGAACGCCGCCACCTCGAGATCCTCGAGGAGCAGCGCGTCCTCGGCCTGCTCATCACCCCCGTCGACGACACCTCCGCCTCCTGGATCGAACGCCTCTCCGGCCACGACATCCCCCTCGTCCTCGTCGACCGCGGCGCCGGGCGCCACCCCCACTGCTCGGTCGCCGTCGACGACGTCCACGGCGGCCGCCTCGCCGCCGGCCACCTCGCCGACCGCGGACACGCCCGCATCGCGTTCGTCGGCGGCCCCGCCTCCATCCCCCAGGTCGCCGACCGCCTCCAGGGCTGCCGCGACGTCTGCGACGAGCGCGGCATCGCCCTCGAGGTCTTCACCACCGCCGGCCTCAACTTCGCGGCCGGGCGCGAGGCCGTCGAGCAGATGCTCGGCCTCGACGAGCGCCCCACGGCCATGTTCTGCGCCAACGACCTCGTCGCACTCGGCGCCCTCCAGGCCCTGACGATGCACGGCGTCAAGGTCCCCCAGGAGTGCGCGATCATCGGCTACGACGACATCGACTTCGCCGCAGCCGCCGCGGTGCCGCTCTCCTCGATCCGCCAGCCGCGCTCGCAGCTGGGCCGCACGGCCGCGCAGCTGCTGTTCGACGAGATCGGCGAGGGCGAGGGGCACACCCATCGCAACGTGGTCTTCCAGCCCGAACTCGTCGCGCGGGCCTCGACCTCGCGGGAGCTGTAGCAGGCGTCCGGGTCGGTGACGGCCCGCTCCTGTAACGGTAAAGTTCGGGTCTGGTAGCGTCTGCGCAACAACCGGCCCGGCGCGTTCGCGCCGCCCCCCGGGCCGCCGGCGACGATGCAGATGAACCCTTCCAGGAGGCGATTATGGCCGAGCACCACTCCGCGCGCATCGAGTTCGATCCGCGCTTCACCGTCGCCGACGTGCCCGAGCGGCTGTTCGGCTCCTTCGTCGAGCACCTGGGCCGGTGCGTCTACACCGGCATCTACGAGCCCGGGCACGCGACCGCGAACGCCGACGGCCTGCGCCAGGACGTCCTCGACCTCATCGCCGAACTGGGCCCGACCATGGTCCGCTACCCGGGCGGGAACTTCGTCTCCGGCTACCGCTGGGAGGACGGCACCGGCCCCAAGGAGGACCGGCCCCGCCGCCTCGACCTCGCCTGGGGCACCACCGAGACCAACCAGTTCGGCCTCGGCGAGTTCATGAAGTTCTGCCGCGCCACCGACGTCGAGCCGAACATGGCCGTCAACCTGGGCACCCGCGGCCTGCAGGAGGCCCTGGACCTCCTCGAGTACGCCAACCACCCCGGCGGCACCTACTGGTCGGACCTGCGCCGCTCCCACGGCGACGAGGAGCCCTACGGCATCAAGCTGTGGTGCCTGGGCAACGAGATGGACGGCCCCTGGCAGATCGGCCAGAAGACCGCCCACGAGTACGGCCGCACCGCCGACCAGGTCGCCCGCTCCATGCGGTACATCGACCCCGAGCTCGACCTCGTCGCGTGCGGCTCCTCGTCCCGCGGCATGCCCGAGTTCGGTGCCTGGGAGGCCGAGGTGCTCACCCAGTCCTACGAGTCGGTCGACTACATCTCCGCCCACGCCTACTACCAGCCCCGCGACGGCGACTTCAAGTCGTTCATGGCCTCGGCCCAGGACATGGAGCTGTTCATCGACGGCGTCACCGCCACCGCCGACGCGGTCGGCGCGAAGCTCAAGAGCGACAAGAAGATCAACATCTCCTTCGACGAGTGGAACGTCTGGTACCAGGACGCGCCCACCGGCGAGCGCGACGAACCGTGGTCCGTCGCCCCCCGCCAGCTCGAGAACATCTACTCGACGATGGACGCCGTCGTCTTCGGGTCGCTGATGATCACGCTCCTGCGCCGCTGCGACCGCGTCACCGCGGCCTGCCTCGCGCAGCTGGTGAACGTGATCGCGCCGATCATGACCGAGCCCGACGGCCCGGCGTGGCGCCAGACCACGTTCTACCCCTTCGCGGAGGCCTCGAAGTTCGGGCGCGGCAAGGTGCTGCGCGTCAACGCCGCCTCGCCGCAGCTCGAGACCGAGAAGTACGGCGCGGTCGACGCACTCCACTCGGTCGCGGTGGCGAACGAGGACGGCACCTTCACGGTCTTCGCCGTCAACCGCGACCTCGAAGCGCCCCTGACGCTCGAGATCGACCTCGCCTCGCTCGGCGGCCGCACGGACCTGACCTGCTCGACGCTGACCGACGCGGACCCGGACGCGAAGAACACCCTCGCCGAGCAGGACCGGGTCGTCCCGGTCGCCAACGGCGACATCACCGTCAAGGACGGCGTCGCGTTCGTGGAACTGCCCGCGATGTCCTGGAACACCATCCGCATCGCCTAGCGCACAACGCAAACGGAAGGCCCGCAGCATGTCGCTGCGGGCCTTCCGTTGTGCTCTCAGGCGCGTGCGGTGCGGACCGCTTCGGCGAGCTCGCCCAGGAGCGCGGCGGTCTCGTCCCAGCCGACGCACGCGTCGGTGACGGACTTGCCGTAGTCGAGGGTGCCGAGCGGGCCCGGCTCCTGGCGGCCCGGCTCGATGAAGCTCTCGATCATCAGCCCGGCGACGCCCTGCTCCCCCGCCGCGATCCGCGCGGCGAGCTCGCGGACGACCTCGGCCTGGCGCACATGGTCCTTGCCGGAGTTGGCGTGGCTGGCGTCCACGACCAGCCGCTGCGGCATGCCGTGCTTGGCCAACAGCGCCAGCGCGTCGCGAATGTCCTCAGGGCTGTAGTTGGGGCCGCCGCGGCCGCCGCGCAGAATGATGTGGCAGTCGGGGTTGCCGCTGGTGGAGACGATGGAGGCACGCCCGTCCTCGTCGACACCGAAGAACACGTGGTCCCCGGCCGCGGCCCGGCAGCCGTCGATCGCCGAGGCCAGGTCGCCGTCAGTGGTGTTCTTGAACCCCACCGGCATCGACAGGCCCGACGCGAGCTGGCGGTGGACCTGGGACTCGGTGGTGCGGGCCCCGATCGCGCCCCACGAGACGGCGTCGGCGATGTGCTGCGGGCTGGTGGGCTCGAGGAACTCGCACCCGACCGGCAGGCCCGTGTCGAGAACGTCGAGCAGGACGCGGCGGGCGGTGCGCAGACCCAGCTCGACGTCGTGCGTGCCGTCCAGGTGCGGGTCGTTGATGAGGCCCTTCCAGCCGACCGTGGTGCGGGGCTTCTCGAAGTACACGCGCATGACGACCATGAGCGCGTCCGACAGCGGCGCCGCAGCGGCCGCGAGGCGCTGCGCGTAGTCCTTCGCGGCGGCCGGGTCGTGGACCGAGCAGGGACCGACGACCACGAGAAGGCGGTCGTCGGTGCCGTCGAGGACGTGCGTGACCTCGCGGCGGGTGCGCTCGACGAGCGCGGCGCGGTCGGCCCCGAGCGGCAGCTCGGCGCGGAGGGCGGCCGGGGCGACGAGCGGCTGGAACGCGGTGACGCGCAGGTCGCTGGTCTGCGGTGAGCGATCGGCGGGCGTGGTCATCGGAGTGCGGTTCCCATCTGTGTTGCGAGGCGGGTCCTGTCCACTCGAGGTCTTCCCGGTGCCGGCCCGCCTGACGACGAAAGGCAGCGACTGGTGTCGCTGCCTTGTTGGCTCCGGGTGTGTTCGTCCGTCAGCGCTCGAGGCGCCGGGCTCCACCCGGAGCCGGCTTAAAGCGCCAATAGTTGCGAACAGACCAAGACATGGGGCGAACCGTAGCACACCCGCGCGGCGGGCCGCCACGGCCCGGGGCGGGTGTCACAGGGCGCTGATCGACGCCGGGGCGCGCTCGGCTCGCGCGAGGGCGCGCACCAGGCTCGCCTGCCCGTGGCGCTTCGCGGCCAGGCGCGCCAGGATGCACGTCGCGATTTCGAACGTCTCGGGCGCGAACTCGGGTGTGGCAACGCCGACGGATACGGCGAGGTCGTCGGCATGCACGACCAGTTCGAGGATGCGGGTGCGCAGGAAGTCGCCGAGCGGCGTCGCATACGGCCAGCGCGGGTTGCCCGAGACCGTGCCGGGAGGGTTACCGGGAAGGAGCCGTTCCAAGGCTTCCAGGGCCGCGACGGCTTCGGCCAGGACGGGGCCGTGTCCCGCCTCCGCGGCGCGTTCACCGCCATCCCTGATGCCGGTGTTGTAGTCGTTGTCGATGTCGGCGGCGAGCCAGGCGGCCCGGTCGTAATGCTCGTACAGGCCGATGACCTCCTTGCCGGCGTGGTCGGCCGCGAGCGCGGCCGTGACAGAGGTGACCTGCTGGGAAAGGTGGGTGGCGAGGCCGCCCACGGTGAATCCTGCCAGGGCCGAAGGTTCGGCCCAGCGCCCTGCGACCGACTCGTGGGCGAGCAGGGAGAGTCCGGTGCGGGCCGCGCTCAGGTAGCGCTCACGGATCATGGCCTGACTTCCTTAGCGCATGGAGACGTGGACGTGGTTGGTGTGGTCGGAGGCGGGGTCGCCGCCGGCGCCGGAGTAGGAGCGCCACCCCGACGAGGGCGACCAGAACTCGCGGTACCAGATCACGTATTCGACGCCGAGCGAGTCGGCGTTGTTGACGTACCAGGCGGCGAGCTGGTCGCCGTAGGTCTTGTCGTCGCCGGACGCGTCCTCGTTCTGGAACCCGGACTCGTCGGCGGCCCAGTCGCAGGCGCGGCCCAGCGGGTGCTCGCCGGATCCGCCGGAGCGGTAGCAGGAGACGTAGTGGTCGAAGCCGGCCTCTTTCGTCTCGTTGTACATGTGCAGGGTCCGCGGGGTGAGGCAGCCGTCGGTGGTGGGGTCGTCCTCGGTGCAGCCGCCGCCGTCGCCGCCGTAGCCTTCGGCGGCGGGCGCGCCCCCGTCCGAGCCGGGCCCGGCGGCCTCCTCGGCGCGCAACTCCTCGAGCTGCTCTTCGAGGTCTTCGGCGGCCTTCTCGGCGTCGGCGAGGGCGTCTTCGGCGGTCTTGATCTCGTCGGCGTGCGCCTGGCGCTGGGCTTCGAGCTCGTCGAGGAGCGCCCCGGCCTCGTTCATGAGCGCGGCGCGCTCGCCGCCGAGGAACCCCGAGTAGGTCATGGCATCGACCAGGTCGCGGGTGTCCTCGGAGGAGAGGATCGCGTTGGTCTGCTGGAGGTCGCCCTCGGTGTGGAGGTAGACGGCGTACTCGTTGAGTTCGGCGGTGAGCTCGTTGAACTGCGCCTCGGTCTCGGTGATGCGCGTCTCGAGTTCGGCGGCGCGGGCGTTGGCGGCGTCGACGGCCTCCTGGGCGTCGGCGACCTTGTCGATGGCCTCGGCCAGGTCGGATTCGAGGGTCTTCTCGTCGGGTTCGGCCGAGGCCGGCACCGGGAAGAACGCCACGAGGGCGGCGAGGACCACGACGGGGAGGATCTGCTTGCTGCGCACGGGTGGAGGTCTACTTCCGGAGGGTCGGGTCGCCGCCCCGGCGTGGGCGGCGGCCGGGGTTTACAGGTCGAAGTCGACCACGAGGGGGGCGTGGTCGGAGGCGCCTTTGCCTTTGCGTTCGTTGCGGTCGACGTACGCGTCCTTGACGGCCGCCGTGAAAGCGGGGTTGGCCAGGGCGAGGTCGATGCGCAGGCCGCGGTTCTTGGGGAAGTCGAGGTTGCGGTAGTCCCAGAACGTGAACGGCTGGTCGTACTTGAGGGGGCGCGGGTAGACGTCGGCGAGGCCGGCGGCCTGGACGGCGGCCAGCGCGTCGCGCTCGTCCTTCGTGATGTGGGTGGTGCCCGGCCAGGCGTCGACGTCCCAGACGTCGGCGTCGGTGGGGCAGATGTTGTAGTCGCCGAGGGCGGCGAAGGGGAGGCTGCCGGCGGCGTTGACGGCGACGTCGTCCGCGAGGGCCTTGAGGAAGGCGAGCTTGTACGGGAAGTGCGGGTCGGCGACGTCGCGGCCGTTGGGGACGTACAGCGACTGGACGCGCACGGGCCCGCAGGTGGCGGTGATGGCGCGCGGTTCGACCTCGTCGCCGAAGGCGGGCTGGTCGGCGAGGCCGCGGCGCACGTCCGCGATGCCTACCCGCGAGAGGATCGCGACGCCGTTCCAGCGGCCCAGGCCCCACGCGGCGGTCTCGTACCCGGCGGCGCTGATCGCATCGATCGGCACGTCCGCGTCCGCGCATTTGAGCTCTTGGAGGCAGACCACGTCCGGCTCGGCGGTCTCGAGCCAGGCGATGAGCCTTTCGAGGCGGGCTTTGAGCGAGTTGATGTTCCACGTGGCCACGCGCATGGGCCTCACCCTACCCGCCGCCGGTCCCGGGGTGGCCGGACCCGGGGTGCGCCGGTCAGTTTCCGCTGGTGGGGGCGGTTGCGACAGGGTCCGGTGTGGCCGGTTCGGCACGTTCGGTGCGCGGCCCGACCGCGACGGCGAGGAGCCCGAATCCGAGCGCGGTGCAGAACCCGGTGACGGCGATCCCGGAGTCGTTGACGACCGCGCCGACGACGGCGACGGTCGTCAGGCCGATGACGGCGGCCGCGACCTCGGTGGAGCGGATCGGCGCCCGCTTGCGCCAGATCACGATCGCGCCGATGAGCGCGGCCAGGGAGATCCACGTCAAAGGCCGCCCGATGGTGCCGATGGCGGCGTCGGCCTTGCGGATCAGGATGTTCATCGCGGTCCCGTCGAGGACGGAGCCGACGAACCGGCCCAGGTGCGTCTGGTCCTCCTGCGGGCGCAGGTAGTCGAGGAACCCGCCGACGGCGAACACCGCGAACGCGATCCCGCCGGCCACGACCACGGCCTTGACCGTCAGGCGGCGGCCCCACAGCTTCCAGCAGCACAGGATGCCCGCCGCCACGAGCGTCAAAGTGCCGCCCATGTCGCGGCCCAGGTTCGGGGCGCCCACGATCACCACCGCGCACACGCCGATCGCGATCGGCCCCCACACCCGGGCGCGGCCGCGCCACGGCAGGAACGCCACGAGCAGGACCACCGCCGCGGCGAAGACGGCGAACGCGTAGTTGCCCAGGCCCGTGAACCGGGCGCCCGCCTGCGCGGTGTACCCCATCGGGGTGTGCAGCGGCCAGGTCGCGCCCGACACCTGGTCGACCGCGATCAGCAGCGCCGCGGCGCCCGCGATCACCCACACCGGCCGCGCGCCCTGCCGCGTCCACGGCAGCGACGCCGCCGCGGTGAGCACCGCGACGCCCGCGGCGATGATCGCCCAGAACGCCAGCGGCGGGTCGTCCGCCCGCCACCAGTGCGGGATGCCGGCCGCGACGCCCGCGACCGGGATCGACGCGACCGCCAGGCACACCGCCCGCGCCAGGCCCCGGAACCGGTCCGGCCCGCACAGCAGCCACACGGCCGCCGCCACACCGAGCACGCCCAGGCCCGACAGGACCGAATAGAACACGAAGCTCACCGAGATGACCGCCTGCGACGCCGCCGTCTCGTCGATGCCCTGCGCGACCGCCGAACCGCTCGTCCGCCCCGCATCGGGCAGGACCTGGATCGGCGCGCCCGCCACCGTCGCCGGCACGTCGGCGCCGACCGCATCCAGCGCCGTCGCCGTCACGTCCACCAACTGGACGTACCCGTCGCGGCCGGTCGTGGCCGACGTCAGCTCGCCCGTCTCGACGCCCGCCCCTTCGTACAGGACCGGGTGGAGCGCCGAGGGCGCCGACGCATCGGCGACGCCCGCGACCAGCAGCCGCCAGTCCTCGGGCAGCGCCGCCCGGACTTCGCCCACGGCCGCGTCGGCCGCACCGGCGGCCCGCTCGCGCACCGCGTCCGGCTCGGGCTCGATCTCGCCGGCGTCGACCTCGCCCGACGGGTCGTCGGAGCCGACCCCGACGTCGTCCTGCCCGAGCTGGTCGTAGTCGGTGCTCGTATCGGGGGCCTCATCGGCCGCATCGCCCACGACCACACCGGGATCGACGATCACCACGTCGCACGCGGCCATCGCCGCGCCCAGCGCGCCCAGATCCGGCGCCCAGAACGCGATCCGGCCCTCGGTGTCGGCCGCCGCCAGCGCCGCGCCGTCGCCGATGCCGGCCACGCACGCCCCCGGGTCGGGCTCGACGACCGGCTCCCCCGCCGCCTCGGCCTCAACGGCCGCGGCCTCTTCCTCGACGGCCATGGTCGCCAGGGCGTCGGCGAGCGAACCCAGCCGCGCCCCGTAGTTGAACGACTCGTTCGCCTCGACGAGGGCGTCCCAGCCTTCGGCCGTCCAGCCCCCGCCGTCCTCGGCCGGGGCCGGCAGCTGCGACTGCGCCGCGCACTGCGCGTCCCGCGGCGCCGCGCCACCGGCGCGCTCGCCCGCGCCCAGGCTCAACCAGCCCGCCTCCGGGCACGTCCACGACCCGATGGTGCGCACGCTCATCGACGCCGACGCCCCCGAGCCGGCCATCGCCCACAGGTTCGGCGTCACCGCTTCGTCGATGTCGGTCCACGCCAGGCCCGGCACGCCGACGACGACGATCCCCGCGACGTCGTCCTCGTTCTCGGCCGCAGCGGCCGCGGGAGGCACCGCCAGCACCGCGCAGACCACCGCCAGCGCGGCCGCGAACCACCGCACCAACGCACCGCCTCCGCGCACCCGCACGCCCGCCTCCCAAGTCATGCCAGCAGTCTATGGGGTCCCCGCGCCACCGCCCGCTCCCTACCGTCAGACCTGCGCCACACACCGTCGCGCCGCGTCCGGCCGAGCCTGCCCGCCCGCGTTAGGCTGGCCCGATGCGCACCATCGCCACCGCGAACGTCAACGGGATCCGAGCCGCCGCCAAGAAGGGCGTCATCCCCTGGCTCGAACAGACCCAAGCGGACGTGGTGCTCCTCCAGGAAGTGCGCGCCGCCCACGACCAGATCCCCGCCGAAGTCCTCGAAGCCGGCGGCTGGCACTGGCATGTCGCTCCTTCGATCGTCGCCAAAGGACGCGCCGGCGTGGCCGTCCTGACCCGGGGCGAACCTGAGGCCGTCCGCACGGGCTTCGACGGTTTCAGCGGTGCCGTCGAGTTCGACGACCACGGCCGTTATGCGGAGGTCGACCTTCCGGGCCTCACCGTCGCGAGCCTCTACCTCCCTTCGGGCGAGACCGACACGCCCCGCCAGGTGGAGAAGGAACGCTTCATGACGGTCTTCGCCGCCTACCTCGCCCACGCCGCCCAGAAGGCCCAGGCGAGCGGCCGCGAGCTCCTCGTCTGCGGCGACTGGAACATCGCCCACGCCGAAGCCGACCTCAAGAACTGGAAGTCGAACAAGAAGACCGCGGGCTTCCTCCCGAACGAACGCGCGTGGCTCACCGACCTCTACGCCACCGGCACCTTCGTCGACGTCGTCCGCGCCCTCAACCCCGGCGTCGACGGCCCCTACTCCTGGTGGTCCTACCGCGGCCGCGCCTTCGACAACGACGCCGGCTGGCGCATCGACCTCCACGTCGCCACCGCCGGCCTCGCCGCGAAAGCCACCAAGGCCTGGGTCGACCGCGCCCCCGCGCATGACCAGCGCTGGTCCGACCACGCCCCCGTCCTCGTCACGTACGACCACTAGGACCAGGACCCGCCTGGCCGACCGGCCGGGCGGGCGGGCACCATTGAACCCCGTGAGCCTCATCGACTACCTGCCGTCCTCGAACACGCCCGAACCCGACGACGTCTACACCGCCTTCGCGCAATGGGCCGAAGACGCCGGGATCGTCCTCTACGAGCACCAGGAAGAGGCCCTCCTGGCCATCTGCACCGGCCAGAACACCATCATCGCCACCCCCACCGGCTCGGGCAAGTCCCTCATCGCGGCCGCCGCGCACTTCAACGCCCTCGCCAACCAGCGCACCTCCTTCTACACCGCGCCGATCAAGGCGCTCGTGTCCGAGAAGTTCTTCGAGCTGTGCGAGCAGTTCGGGCACGAGAACGTCGGCATGCTCACCGGCGACGCCGCCGTCAACCCCGACGCGCCGCTCGTCTGCTGCACCGCCGAGATCCTCGCGAACCTCGCGCTGCGCGAAGGCGCCGACCTCGACTGCGACTCCGTCGTCGCCGACGAGTTCCACTTCTACGCCGAGCCCGACCGGGGCTGGGCCTGGCAGGTCCCCCTCCTCGAACTCCACCGCGCCCAGTTCACGCTCATGTCCGCCACCCTCGGCGACACCGAGTTCTTCCAGAAGGACCTCACCCGCCGCACCGGCCGCGAGACCGCCCTGATCGCCTCGGCGACCCGGCCCGTGCCGCTGCACTACGAGTACCGCAAGACCCCGCTGCACGAGACCGTCGAGAACCTCGTTGCGAACAACCGCGCCCCGGCGTACATCGTGCACTTCACGCAGGCCGCGGCCCTCGACACCGCCCAGTCGCTGTCGAGTCTCAACCTCGTGGACAAGGACGCCAAGGCCGCGATCGGCACCGCGCTCGGCGGGTTCCGGTTCACCACCAAGTTCGGCCAGACCCTCGCCCGCCTCGTGCGCTCCGGGATCGGCGTCCACCACGCCGGCATGCTCCCCAAGTACCGCCGCCTGGTCGAACGCCTCGCCCAGCAGGGCCTGCTCAAGATCATCTGCGGCACCGACACCCTCGGCGTCGGCATCAACGTGCCCATCCGCACCGTTCTCTTCACCGGCCTCACCAAGTACGACGGCCGCCGCACCCGCCGCCTGCGCGCCCGCGAGTTCCACCAGATCGCCGGCCGCGCCGGCCGCGCCGGGTTCGACACCGAGGGCTTCGTCGTCTGCGAAGCCCCCGAGCACGTCATCGAGAACGAGAAGGCCATGCAGAAGTTCGGGCTCGACCCGAAGAAGCGCAAGAAGATGGCGAAGAAGAAGCCCCCGGAGGGGTTCGTCGGCTGGTCCGACGAGACGTTCGCCGCGCTCTCCGAGGCCCCGCCCGAGCCGCTGCAGTCGCGCATGCGCATGACCCACGCGATGCTCATCAACCTCCTCGCCCGGCCCGGCAACACGTTCCAGCACGTGCGCACCCTCATCGAGGACTCCCACGCCGACCGCGCCACGCAGCTGAAGATGGCCCGCACCGCGCTCACCATCGCCCGCACCCTCCGCGACGCCGGCATCATCGTCATCGACGGCGGCAAGGTCAAACTCACCGTCGACATGCCCGACCACTTCGCGCTCAACCAGCCGCTCGCACCGTTCGCCTTGGCGGCGTTGGAGCTCCTGGACACCGAGTCGGACACGTACGCGATGGACGTGGTCTCGATCGTCGAAGCGACCCTCGAAGGGCCCGGCCAGATCCTGGCCGCGCAGCGCAGCAAGGCCAAGGGCGCGGCGATCGAGGCGATGAAGGCCGACGGCCTCGACTACTACGACCGCATGAACCAGCTCGAAGACGCCGAAGTGGACTACCCGAAGCCCCTCGCCGACCTCCTCGACGAGGCGTTCAGCGCCTACCGCACGAGCCACCCGTGGGCCGCCGACTACCAGCTCGAGCCGAAGTCGATCCTCCGCGAGATCTGGGAGGGCCGCATGAGCTTCGGCGAGTACATCGGCCTGTACGGGCTCCCGCGAGCCGAGGGCCTGCTGCTGCGGTACCTCTCGAGCGCGTACAAGGCGCTCATCCAGACCCTGCCCGAGGACACCGGCGGCGAGGAGCTCGACGACCTCACCGCCTGGCTCGGCGAGACGATCCGCCAGACCGACTCCTCGCTCATCAACGAGTGGGAGCAGCTGACCAATCCGGCCGAGCAGGACGAGGACATCGACACCGGCCGCCCGGCCCGGGCGTTCACCGACAACGAGCGGGCCTTCACCATCGCCGTCCGCAACGCCGCCTTCCGCCACGTCGAACTCGCCGCCGCCGACCGCGTCGAAGCCCTCGCGGCCCTCGAGACCGGCTGGCCCGCCTCCAAATGGGACGCCGCCCTGGAACGCTACTTCCAGGCCCACGACGACATCGGCACCACCGGCGCCGCCCGCGGCAACGAGTACCTCGACATCACCAAGGAAGGCCGCACCTGGACCGTCCGCCAGACCATCGACGACCCGGCGGGCGACAAGGACTGGGCGATGCACTTCACCGTCGACCTCGACGCCTCCGACGAAACCGGCACGGTCGTCATGGCTCTTCAGGACTTCACCGACTTACGGTGGACCGGCCTGGTCATCGCATCCCGCTGGGCCGTCCCCTCCCGGGACGGTTCGGCGGTGGTGTCGCGACAGGGCCGTGGCCGAAAGCGAAGGTTGCTGTTCCAACGCAACTCGACGTCCGTGCAATGCAGGCAGATGGCCAGAGGCTTATGTCGTAGTCTGCTTACCACCATCTCGTTCACCTACACGGATTCCGTATCCCTGTACGTACCTTCAATTTTCCGCGCCGCCACCCGTACCCGCATCACCCACAAGACGAGAACACCTTCACGTTTCACGCCGAACCGGCTGCGTCCCAACCCGAACCGGGCCGGGCCTGTTGCCGACCGCGCCCCGCTCCCGCCTCTTCGTCGCTGATGCCTTGACCGCAAGCCCTACGGTGCAGCAGGCCCCGCCGCACTCGATGGCAGAATCGGCCGGTGCTCTCCGACCCGCTCCACTCCCCTGTCGGCGCGCCGCTTAGAGCGGTCGCCGCGCTGCAGCACAACACCGGGAACCAGGCCACCGGCGGGATCTGGCGCGTCGCCGGACCCGGCGGGGAGGCGATCCTCAAGCACCTCACGCCCGGCGGCGAGGGGCATGCGCATTGGCAGGCCTCGGCCGATCCGCGGCACTGGAACTTCTGGCAGCGCGAGTACCTCGCCTACACGAACGGGTTCGCCGCCGCGTACGGCCGCGACGGCGGCATCGGCGCCCCGGCGCTGCTCGCGGCCGGCGAGCGGCCCGACGGGAGCCGCGAGCTGTGGCTCGAGGCCGTCAACGGGATCCACGGCCGCCACTGGACCGTGCCGATGCTCGCCGACTTCGCGCGGCGCCTCGGCATCGTCCAAGCGCTGCACCGCGACGGCCCCGAGGAGCCCTGGCATTCGCGCCGGATCCTGCGCCAGTACGCGGGCCGCCGCGACTTCCCCAGCGTCCCTTGGGATCATCCGGTCGCGGCCGCGCACTGGCCGGGGGAGACCCGCGAAGGTCTGCGGTTGGTCTGGGAGCGCCGCGCCGACCTGTTCGCCGTCGCCGAGGGCCTGCCGCAGACGGTCTGCCACCTCGACGTGTGGCCCATGAACCTCGTGC
The DNA here is from genome assembly GCF_017592475.1 of Glycomyces niveus. Lineage (GTDB taxonomy): Bacteria > Actinomycetota > Actinomycetes > Mycobacteriales > Micromonosporaceae > Glycomyces > Glycomyces niveus. Next base: position 564,736 of record NZ_JAGFNP010000002.1, read on the forward strand.
AGCGCGAGGGCGGCGAACCGGTGCTGCTCGACTGGTCGTTCACCGGCCGGGGCGCGATCGGCGAAGACGTCTCGAACCTCATCGCCGACACGTTCTTCGACGGCCTCCAGCCCGTCGAGCGCCTCGCCGAGACCGAAGCGGCCGTCACCGACGCCTACCTCCGCGGGCTCGCCGAAACCGGGTACGCCGATCCGGACGGCACCCGAAAAGCCATCGCCGCCACCGGAGCCGCCAAGTACTGTTGGCTCGCCCCGGCGATGCTCACGCGCCTCGCCGCGGGCCTGCCGATCGCCAGCGCCGACTACGACGCCGCCGAGGACGCCGCGGTGCTCGAACGGCGCCGCCCGATCGTCGACATGCTCGTCCGCTGGGCCAGCACCGCCCTCGACACCTGAGAGAACGCCATGCCCGTGCAAGTCACCGAGACCATCGCCATCCCCGACAGTGAACTGCGGTGGCGCTTCTCGCGGTCCTCGGGCCCGGGCGGGCAGGGCGTCAACACCACCGATTCGCGGGTCGAGCTCGTCTTCGACCTGCCCGGGACGAAGGCGCTCTCGCCCGCGCTGATCGAGCGGGCGCTCGCGCGCCTCGGCAGCCGCGTCGTGGACGGCACGGTGGTGATCGCGGCGTCGGAGTTCCGTTCCCAGCTGCGCAACCGCGAGGCGGCGATGGAGCGCCTCGCCGAGCTGCTGCGGCGGGCGATCGCCGCGCCGCCGCCGACCAGGCGGGCCACGAAGCCGTCGAAGGGCGCGAAGCGGCGGCGCCTGGAGGACAAGCGCCGCCGTTCGGACGTCAAGAAGCTGCGGCGCAGCACCGACGACTAGTGCTCGGGCTGGGGCTGACCGAAGTCGGGGGTGCCGTCCTCGTTCCAGCCGAAGGGCTGGACGCGGCAGTGCCGGTCGGGGTTGTCGAGCGGGTCGCCGACGATCTCCTCATAGGCGCGGGCGTGGAAGACCAGGAGGTCGTTGCCGTCCTCGTCGACGGTGAACGCGTTGTGGCCGGGGCCGTAGATGCCGTTGGCCGCGTTGGTGGTGAAGACCGGCTCGGGGTGCTTGGTCCACGAGGCGGGGTCGAGGAGGTCGGCGCCCTCGTCGGCGCTGAGGAGGCCGACGCAGTACTCGGCGCCGGTGCCGGAGGCGGAGTAGGTGATGAAGACCTTGCCGTTACGGATGAGGGCGTAGGGGCCTTCGTTGACGGCGAAGCGGACGGTCTCCCAGGGCAGTTCGGGGCGGGAGAGCTCGACGGGCGCGCCTTTGATCGTCCAGGGGTCGGCGAGTTCGGCGAGGAAGAGGCTGGTGTTGGAGCCTTCGAGGCCGGGGTCGTGCTGGGCCCAGCAGAGGTAGCGGGCGCCGTTGTGGGCGAAGGTGGTCGCGTCGAGGGAGAACGAGTCGATCGGCGTCTCGATCTGGCCCTTCTCGGTCCATTCGCCGGCGAGCGGGTCGGGGTTGCGGTTCTCCAGGACGTACATGCGGATGCGCCAGACGTCGGCGGTGGCCGATGCGGCCTCGCCCGCGGCGAAGTAGACGTACCAGGCGCCGTCGATCCAGTGCAGTTCCGGGGCCCAGATGTGGGAGCCCATGGGGCCCTCGGGGTGCTGGACCCAGATGGTGGTCTCCTCGGCGTCGCGCAGGCCCATGAGGGTGTCGGCCCCGCGCAGCACGATCCGGTCGTAGGCGGGGACGGTGGCGGTGAAGTAGTACCGGCCGTCGGTGTGCCTGGTGATCTGGGGGTCGGCGCGTTCGAGGATGAAGGGGTTCGGCAGCGCACTGGTCTTGTTATCGGTCACAACACGCATGCTACAACTCCACCCGGAGCGTCCCCGCAGGCTCCACCTCCGCGGCGCCCGCCGATTGGGACGCGAGCCAGTCCACCAGCAGCTCCACGTCCGAGCAGGCCAGGTCGAAGGCCACTTCCGCGCCGAAGTCGACGCCGACCAGCCGCACGTCCTCGCGCAGGCGCAGCAGCCCCTCCAGACTCCCGGCCAGGCCGTAGTCGACCCGCACGGTCAGGCGCTGCCAGCGCGCGAGCTCGACGGTCCCCACCGCGTCGAGCGCGGCCGCGACGGCCGCGCCGTAAGCGCGCACGAGCCCGCCCGCGCCGAGCTTGACGCCGCCGAAGTGGCGGGTGACGACGGCGAGCACGTCGGTGAGGTCGCGCCCGCGCAGCACTTCGAGCATCGGGACGCCGGCGGTCCCGGCCGGTTCGCCGTCGTCGTTCGAGCGGGCCGACTGGCCGTCGTCGACGACGTAGGCGGTGCAGTTGTGGGTGGCGTCCCAGTTGGCCTTGCGGTGGGCGCTGATGCGCGCCCGCGCTTCGGCATCGGAGGCGACGCGGTAGAGCGTGCAGATGAACCGGGACCGGTTGACGACGGTCTCGGTCGAGGCTTCGGTGGGGGCGATCGTGCGCATGTCAGCCCACGACGCCGTGCTCCCAGGCCCACGCCGCGATCCCCACGCGGTTGCGGACGCCGAGTTTGGCGCGCACGGCCTCCAGGTGGGTCTTGACGGTGGAGACGGAGACGAACAGGGTCTCGGCGATCTCGGCGTTGGTCTTGCCGCGCGCCACGAGCTCGACGACGTCGAGTTCGCGCTCGGTGAGCACGTGCGAGGCCTTCGGGCCCTCGGGGACGGGCTCGGTGAGCCGCTCGAGCAGCCGCACGGTCACCGACGGGGAGATGAGCGACTCGCCGCTCGCGGCGGCGCGGACCGCCTCGACGAGCAAGGTGGGGCCCGAGTCCTTGAGCAGGAACCCGGTCGCGCCCGAGCGCAGCGCGCCGTACACGTACTCGTCGGTGTCGAAGGTGGTGACGACGACGATGCGCGGCCCGGTGCCGTTCGCGCCGGCGAGGAGCGTGCGGGTGGCCTCGAGGCCGTCGAGGCGCGGCATGCGGATGTCGAACAGGCACACGTCGGGCTTGTGCCGCCGCGCCTCCGCGACCGCGACGACGCCGTCGGGGGCGTCGGCGACCACTTCCATGTCGGGCTGGGAGTCGATGATGGCCCGGAACCCTGCCCGGACCATCTCCTGGTCGTCTGCGATCAGCACTCGGATTGCCACGCCCCGAGCCTAACCGGTTCCGGCCGCTAGGCGGCCGCGCCCGCCAGTTCGCGCTCGCGCGCCACAGGCGCGGGCTCGGCGACCGGGGCCGGGCGGACCGCCACGACCGCCGAGTCCTCGGCCTCGCGCTCGAGCACGGCCTGGCGGCGGGCCGAGCGCTGCCGGATGGCGAAGGTCGTGGTGACCATGAACAGCCAGGTGCCCTCCAGGAGGATCAGGCCCCAGTCGCGGCCGATGATCGCGGCGGTGAGCAGGATCGAGCAGGCCGAGATGACCAGCAGCAGCGAGGCGGGCTTGGTCGCGTGGATCTTGTGGGTCTGCAGGAGCAGGAAGTTGGTGATGTAGAGGAGCGCGCCGATGATCTGGAACAGGATGCGGATGTCGAACTCGTGCATGAGGAATCCTCGGAAGAACGTGAAGCAGGCAGGAAGGAGCCCCGCGCCGGCTCTGGCGCGGAAGCAGAAGGAGGAGAGAGGAGGAGGACCGAGGGGTTACAGGGTCGCGGCCGGGTGGCCGCTCGGTCTGCTGCGCGCGCAGACGACCGTTTCGGCCCCCTGGCGTACCCGTGTCTGGAGGGAGCCGCAGATGCAGCGGGTCCACACCGTCGTACCCGACGCGCTCCGGTGCCGCGACACGGTCGTCACCGGATCGTCGTCGGGCCAACCGCAAAACGGGCAGCACTGCATGACCGCGTCCTCCTTACAAGGCTTCGGGTTTCGCATTTGGGACGAGCGCCGGCCGAATCCGCCCTTAGCGGCATCCGCGCACTGTTCTCACGCTCAATACGAGGTTAAGGTCCCAATCGTCCGGGCTACAACACCTTGGTGACGCTAGTTTGCGAAACTCATCGTGAAGCGCGTACTAAAGCGATTGGGGCCACACCGTGATCGACCTGAGGAGACTGCACGTGCTGCGGGCGATCGCCCACCACGGCACGGTCTCCGGCGCCGCCAAAGCGCTGCACATGTCCACTTCCGCGGCGTCGCAGCAGATCCGGCTGCTCGCCAAGGACCTCGGCGTGCCGCTGCTCGAACCGGTCGGGCGCGGCGTGCGCCTCTCCTCGGCGGCGCAGGTCCTCATCGCCCATATCGACGCCATCGAGGCGATGTGGCGCCTGGCCGAGGCCGAACTCCAGGCCACCGAGGGCGAACCGTCCGGGATGCTGCGCCTGTGCGGCTTCCCCACCGCGATCGCCACGCTCCTCGCGCCGCTGGTCGACACCGCCCGCGACCGGCACCCCGCACTCGAACTGCGGCTGCGCGAAGCCGAGGCGTCCGAGAGCTTCGACCTGCTGTTCGCCGGTGAGGCCGACCTCGCGCTCGTCGAGGCCACCCCCGACAACCCGCCGCCCGAGGACATCCGCTTCGACGCGCAGACGGTCTTCAACGACCCGTTCGACCTCGTCGTGCCGGGCGGCCACTGGTGCGCCGACGGCGAGGCGGTCGACCTGCGCGAACTCGAGCGCGAACCGTGGATCATCGGCGTGCCCGGGTCGATGCACCGCCGCCACGTGCTCACCGCATGCTCCAACGCGGGCTTCCGCCCCACCGTCCACGGCGAGGCGCGCGAATGGAACGTCATCGCCGTCATGGTCGCCCACAAGATGGGCGTCGCGCTCATCCCCCGCCTGGTCGACCTCCCCCACCACCTCGACCTGGTGCGCGTGCCGGTCTCCGGGCCGTTCACCCCGTTCCGGCACTTCAGGGCCGTGACACTGCGCGGCGGGGCCCGCCGGCCCTCGGTCGCGGCGGTCATGGAGATCCTGAACGAGCAGGTGCGCGCCGCAGAAGGCATCGGGCCCCTGCCCGAAAACCAATCCTGAACGGTGGATCCTGCGGTTTCACCGGCATTGAGCAGGCGCATCCACTGAACGTGATCCACCCAACTGGACACTGAACTCCGTTACGCTGACCGCATGTTCGACTACGGCGGCGATCCCGCGACCTCCGGCCCCCGCCACCTCCGCGTGCACGGCGGCACCGCCCTGACCGGGTCGATCGACGTCAAGACCTCCAAGAACGCCGGGGTCGCGCTGCTATGCGCGAGCCTGCTCAACCGCGGCCCCACCGTGCTGCGCCGCGTCGCCCGCATCGAGGAGGTCAACCGCATTCTCCGCGTCCTCGACTCCATGGGCGTCGCGCACGAATGGCTCGGCAACGAAGGCGACCTGCGCCTCCAGCCGCCCGAACGCCTCGACCTCACCCGCATCGACGCGGACGCCGCCCGCCGCACCCGCTCGATCATCATGTTCCTCGGCCCGCTCCTGCACGACTACGCCGAGTTCGAACTCCCGTTCGCCGGCGGCTGCGAACTCGGCGACCGCACCGTCGAACCGCACCTCAACGCCCTGCGCCGCTTCGGCCTCTCAGTCGAGCGCTCGAACGGGTGCTACCGCGCCACCGTCAAGGAGAACGTCGAACCGCCCCGCGCCATCGTCCTGACCGAGCGCGGAGACACCGTCACCGCGAACGCGATCATGGCCGCCGCCCGCTACCCCGACGTCACCGTCATCCGCAACGCCTCCTGCAACTACCAGGTGCAGGACCTGTGCTGGTTCCTCGAACGACTCGGCGTGCGCATCGACGGCGTGGGCACCACCACCCTCACCGTCCACGGCGAGGACGAGATCGACACGGCCGTCGACTACGCGCCCGCCGAAGACCCGATCGAGGCCTGGAGCCTCGTCACGGCCGCGATCGTCACCGAATCCGAGATCACCGTGCGCCGTACCCCCATCGAGTTCGTCGAGATCGAACTCGCGCTCGCCGAGGAGATGGGGCTGGCGTACTCCCGCAGCGGCGAGTACCTGGCCGCCAACGGCCGCACCCGCCTCGTCGACCTCACCGTCCACCCCTCGCCGCTGCGCGCGGCGACCGACAAGGTCCACCCGATGCCCTTCCCGGGCCTCAACATCGACAATCTGCCGTTCTTCGCGCTCATCGCCTCGTGCGCGGAGGGCGGGACGATGATCCACGACTGGGTCTACGAGAACCGCGCGATCTACCTGACCGAGCTCAACCGGCTCGGTGCGCGGGTGAGACTGCTCGATCCGCACCGCCTCCAGGTCGAAGGGCCGGTGCGGTGGACGGGCGCCGAGGTCGTCTGCCCGCCGGCGCTGCGCCCGGCCGTGGTGCTGCTGCTGGCGATGCTCCGCGCCCAGGGCACCTCGGAGCTGCGGCACGTCGACGTGATCCACCGCGGCTACGAGCAGCTCGCCGCGCGCCTCCAGCTGCTCGGCGCCGAGATCGAGCCGCTCTGACCCCGTGCGAACCACGGCCGCGAAGTACCCGCGACCGTATGTGACACTTCCATTCATGAACATGCCGCCCGATGTGCCGCCCCAGACCTTCGCGCTCCTGAGCCTCCTGCAGGCACACCTCAAGCACCTCGACAAGGTCGAAGGCGTCGTCATCGGCAGCCCGCAGTGGGAGGCGACCCTGGAGTCCACGAAGTCCGTGGTCGCCGCCAAGTCCCCCGGACTCGCGATCACGGCCGAGGACATCCCGATGATCGTCGGCACCGGCTCCCCCGACCGCAAGCGCCGCCTCTACGCCACGATGCCCGTGACCCCCGCGATCGCGGCCCTCGCCGACGAGTCCGAAGTGGCCCTGTTCGCCTACAACCGGCGCGGCCGCCTCCAGCCGGCCAACCGCACCGCGATCCGGTCGCAGTCGCGCGCCTGGTACCCGCCCGCGAAAGCCCTCGCCCCCATGCGGATCATCGACGACGCCGTGTGGGAGCCCGTCGCCGCCGCGACCGGCGACAGCGGTCGCCCCGGCATCATGGAGGCCGCCGCCGGCTGGCTCGTCCTCCTCGTGGTCATCGCCTGCATCGCCGCCGCGGGCTATCTGCTCCTGTGGTTCTTCGACATCATCTGAGCCCCCTCGAGAGACACCGTCCGAGCCTCCTGTTTTCGCTGCTCGGCAAGGGAATCGGGAGGCTCTTCCGCGCTTTGTCCTTCTTGGTGAGTGCGCGCGCGGAGCGCGTGCTCGTGCTTTGTGACGGCCGATGCCGTTGACTGACAAGGAGGTTTTCTACCTCGGAGTCGATATATCTTGTGAGAACTGCCATAATGGACGCATGCTGAAGATGGCCATTCTCGGATTCCTGCGGGACTTCCCGCTCCACGGCTACGACCTCAAGAACCGGGTCGCGAGCCTCGCCGGGCACGTCCGGCCCATCGCCGACGGGACGCTCTACCCCACGATCAAGAAGCTCGAGGACGCGCAGTGCCTCACCCGGCGCACCGCGCCGGGGTCGGTGGCGGCGCCGCGCCACATGCTCGAGATCACCCAGACCGGCACCGACCAGCTGCGGCGGTGGCTGCGCGACCCCGAGCCGGGGTTCGTCACCGACGACAACAAGTGGTACGTGCTGCTCGCGTTCCTCCACCACCTGGAGAACCCGCGCGAGCAGGCGCTCGTGCTCGCGCGGCGGCGCGAGTTCCTCGACCAGCCCGCGCAGCTGTTCTTCGACGAGCAGGGCGCGCCGATCCCGCCCGAGCGGCTCGAGTCACCGTTCCGCAAGGGGCTCATGCAGATCCACCGGTCGACGAACCTCACCGAGATCGACTGGCTCGACCGGCAGGTGGCCGACCTCAACCGCCGCGCCGGCTTCACGGTCCACCAGCGCGACGGCTCCTAGCGTTCGGTCAGCCGTTGAGGATCGTCGACAGCAGCACGAAGAAGACGACGATCAGGACGATGACGGCCGCGCCCGTCACGAGGACGGCCGGCTCCTGCGTCAGGGGCCGCTTGGCCGGGAGGTGCTGCTGCGGCTGCTGGTACGGCGCCTGCGGGGCCGGGGCGGGCTGCTGGTAGGCCGTCTGGGGCGGCAGCATCTGCGGCGCCTGGGGCGGCCGCGGGGCCGACATGTGCCCGGCGGGCGAGACGGGCCCGCCCGACGTGGGCCGGGTCAGCGGCTGCTCCGAGGGGGCCGGGCCGGAATTGGCGCGCACGGCGCCTTCGACGACGACGGTCTCGGGCTGCTCGAACGTCTGCGGCGGCACGCCCAGCTTGGAGTGGATGAGCTGGGAGATCGCCGGGATGCGCGAGGAGCCGCCGACGAGGAAGATGCCGACGAGGTCGGCGGGGTTCATGCGGGCGGCCTGGATGGCCCGCTGGAGGCAGTCGACCGTGCGCTCCAGCGGCGGGCGGGCGATCTCCTCGAACTCGGCGCGGGTCAGGTGCGCGTCGACCTCGAGCGCGGGCAGGTGGATGTCGGCGCTCGCGGTGCGCGAGAGCGTCTCCTTGGCCCCGCGCACGTCCTCGTAGAGCATGCGGCGGTAGCGGCGGTCGCGGTCGTCGGCGGGGTTGAGCAGGCGCTTCCACTCTGCGGGGTGGGAGGCGCCGTAGGTCTTGCCGAGGTGCTCGACGATGCCGTGGTCGAAGTCGAGGCCGCCGATGTCGCCGACGCCCTCTTCGGCGAGCACTTCGAAGCCGGTCTGGGTGCGGCGCACGACGGTGGCGTCGAAGGTGCCGCCGCCGAGGTCGTAGATCGCGAGGGAGCGCCCGGGCGGGACGGCGGTGCCGAGCACGGACGTGAAGTAGGAGGCGGCGGCGACCGGCTCGGGGATGAGCTGGGGGGCGGGGAGCCCGGCGAGGCGGGCGGAGTCGACGAGGATGGCGCGGCGGCGCTCGCCCCAGCGGGCGGGGTGGGTGAGGCGGACCTGGCCGGGCATCTGGCCGGCCTGGCGCTGGGCCTCGAGCGCGACCTGCTGCAGGACGTACGCGAAGACCTGCGGCACCGGGATCTCGGAGGTGCCGAGGAACAGGGACCCGTCGTCGATGCGGCGCTTCGGGTTCGGTTCGAAGCGGGCGGGGTCCATGCGGGCGTTGCGCTCGGCGTCGCGGCCGACGAGCATGCGCCCGTCGGAGTTGTAGTAGACCGCCGAGGGCAGGATCGGGGCACCGTCGAACAGCAGGGGTCGTACGCGTCCGTCGGCCGAGCGGAGCACGGCGACGGTGTTCGAGGTTCCGAAGTCGATTCCAAGCACGTGCATGTGAGATCTCCTTGTCTGTTGGACACCTTACTGGGCGCGTCCACGCCGGATGCGACCCGTTCGGTGTTCGCGGGTCGCTCGCGCCCCGTTCGCACCGCCCTGGCCGGTTGCGATGGACGGCGTTTGCCTACAGGTGACGGCGGGCGCGGAAGGGGACGAGCGGCATCTCACGTGCTCGGCCGCGCGGATACCGGCCGGTGTTGTGTCACACTTCAAGGGGACGTCCGTGGGCGGCCGCAGGAGCGCCGGGCCACACTTGGGGGTCCGCATCGCGAACGCGGCGCCTGGGAACGGCGGTGCCGGGAAGGATCCGGCCGCGTCCCGGCGTTGTACGAAGCGAAAACCCCAGGAATCGGCGTGATCGGCTGGGGAAGCGCGCCGGCCCAGGGCTGACCGGGTCGGCGGCGAGTGGCAAAGCGAATGCTCCAGAGGAAGTGCAGGGGAACATGGGCGACAGAATGCTGAGGGGCTCCCGTCTCGGCGCCGTCAGCTACGAATCGGACCGCAACACGGAGCTGGCGCCGCGCCAGACCCGCGACTACGTGTGCCCGCAGGGCCACCGCTTCGAGGTGCCGTTCGCGGTCGAAGCGGAGATCCCGTTGACGTGGGAGTGCCGTCTCGACGGTTCGACGGCCAAGCTGGTCGACGGCGAGGAGCCGGAGACCAAGAAGGTCAAGCCGCCGCGCACCCACTGGGACATGCTGCTGGAGCGCCGCTCGATGGAGGAGCTCGAGGAGATCCTCGACGAGCGCCTGCAGGAGATGCGCGCGCGCCGCGGCGAGCGTTAGCACGCTCAGCCAGCTAGAGGCTTGCTTACGGGCCCGGGTCGATGGACCTGGGCCCGTTTTTCGCGTCCCCGTACTTGACCGGCGCGTCCGGGTCGAGGTCGCGCTCGCTGATCACTTCACCGTCGATGACGTCGCCGCCGCCGAAGCGCATCACCGGGGCGCTCGCGGCGAGCCAGCGGCCGAGGCCGCGGAAGAGCAGCCGGGTGGGCGGGAAGAGCAGCAGCAGGCCGATGAAGTCGGTGACGAACCCGGGGACGATGAGGCACACGGCCCCGGCCAGCGCGTACCCGTTGGGCAGTTCGCGCGAGGGGTCGCCGCCGGAGTTGAGGTAGTCGCGCGCGGCCCGCAAGGACTTCCGGCCGACGTACCCGACCAGGGCGATGCCGAGCGCGGTGGTGCCCACGAAGACGAGGACGGTGTAGAAGAAGCCGATGAGGTAGGCCAGGCCGAAGAACGCGGCGGCTTCGGCGATGACCCACAGGGCCAGCGCGAGCCGGAAGGCGAACGGTGCGCGTTTGGGCGCCGCGGGCGGCTGCTGGTACGTCACCCTTCGATTCTGCCACGCCGGAGGGCGCTCTTGAGTTGGCGTGCGCGGTGGGCCAGGCCCCAGCGGCTCACGTTCCAAAGGGCCTCAACGGTGATGGCGCCGCTCATCTTGGAGGCTCCGGCGCGGCGCTCGGTGAAGACGATGGGGACTTCGCGGATGTCGAAGCCGGCTTTGACGGCGCGCCAGGTGAGGTCGATCTGGAAGCAGTAGCCGACGGAGTTGACGGTGTCGAGCTGGAGCTTATGGAGGGCGTCGAGGCGGTAGGCGCGGTAGCCGGCGGTGACGTCCTTGACGCGCAGGCCGAGCATGGCGCGGGTGAAGACGCCGGCGCCGCGGGAGAGGGCGAGGCGATGGAGGGCCCAGTTGCGGACGGCGCCGCCGGGGATGTAGCGGGAGCCGATGGCGACGTCGGCGCCGTCGTCGAGGGCGGCGAGGAGGCGGGGCAGGTCGGCGGGGTCGTGGGAGCCGTCGGCGTCCATTTCGACGACGGTGCGGTAGCCGTGCCGGGTGGCCCAGTCGAAGGCGGCGAGGTAGGCGGCGCCGAGGCCCTGCTTCTCGGCGCGGTGGAGGACGTGGACGCGGGGTTCGGCGGCGGCGAGGGCGTCGGCGAGGTCGCCGGTGCCGTCGGGCGAGGAGTCGTCGACGATGAGGATGTCGATGCGGTCGCATCCGGCGAGGGCGGCGGCGACGGTGGTCTCGATGTTGTCGCGCTCGTTGTACGTCGGAATGGCCACAATGGCCGGACTGGTGTCACTGCCGGCGGGGCACTGGTCCGGGTACTCGCTCATCGCGTCGGCTTTCTAGGTCTGGCTGCGGCGGTGCTTGACATTGATCAAGATGGCGCAGGCCAGGGCCACCAGTGCCGCTCCGGTGAGGACCGCTTCAGGAAGGATACCCACTGTGGAGGCGGGAGTCGAGCGGTCGGAGAGGGTCAGGTCCGATTGGATGACGGCGGCGGTGTTGAACTCGGTGGCCTGGGAGACCTGGCCGGTGTGGTCGGTGAAGCCGGAGACGCCGACGGTGGAGGCCATGAGGCCGTCGCGGGCGTGCTCGATGGAGCGCAGTTGGACCATGGCGAGCTGCTGCTGGGCCTCGTTGGTGTCGAAGGTGGCGTTGTTGGTGCCGACGGCCATGAGCTGGGCGCCGTCGAGGACGGATTCGCGGGTCTCGGCGTCGAAGGCGATCTCGAAGCAGATGAGGCCGGCTAGGGTGTGGTCGCCGACTTCGACGATGCCGGGGTTCTGGCCGTGCTCGAATCCGGCGACGTTGTCGAGGCCTTCGGACATGCGCGGGTCGATCCACCCGGCGACGGTGCTGAAGAAGGCCTTGTAGGGCACGTACTCGGCGAACGGCACGGGGTGGCGCTTGGAGTACATGTAGACCGGGCCCTCTTCGGGGTCCCAGACGATGGTCATGTTCGCGCGGGTGCCGTCGTCGTTGTGGACGATGCCGCCCAGGACGATGGGCGCGCCGATGGCGGCGGCGGCCTGGCTGATGCGTTCGTAGGCGTCGGCGTTGGCGATGGGGTCGATGTCGGAGGCGTTCTCGGGCCACATGACGATGTCGGGGCGTTCGGCGCGGCCTTCGTTGACGGCGTCGGCGAGGTCGAGGGTGGCCTGGACATGGTTGTCGAGGACGGCGCGGCGCTGCTCGTTGAAGCTCAGGCCGAGGCGCGGGACGTTGCCTTGGACGACGGCGACGTTGACGACCTCACCGTCGGGGGCGGTCGAGCCGAGCGGCAGCGCGAGCGGGGCCAGCGCGGTGAGCGCGGCGGCGGCGGTGAACGCGGCGGCCTTGCGCAGTCCCGCGGTCCGCTTCGTGGACGTCGCCGATTTACGGCTCGCAAGCGTCGCCGAGACTGCGAATCCGGCGGTGAGGAGGAAACCGCCCGAAAGGGCGACGAGGAAGCTGAGGAAGGGCGCGCCGCCGAGCCAGATCGCGGCCGCGGTGGGCGCGTCGGCCTGGCTGAAGGCGAGGTTGCCCCAGGGGAAGCCGCCGAAGGGCTGGCGGGAGCGCAGGGCCTCTTCGGCGACCCAGGCGACGCCGGTGAGGGGCGCCCAGGTCCAGCGGTGGGTGTCGATGAGGCGCGAGCAGGCCGCCAGGCCCATGCCGAGCAGCCCCATCGCGAGCGCTTCGAGGCCGCACAGGAACAGCCACGGCCACTGGCCGACCTGCGTGGAGGACCAGGACAGGAGCGGCAGGAAGAACGCCATGCCGTACACGAAGCCGACGCCGAGGCCGCCGCGGAGGCGGCGGCGGTGGACGGCGGCGCCGAGCCCGGCGACGGAGACGGCCGCGAGGGGCCAGGCGCCGTAGGGCGGGAAGGCGAGGACGGCCAGGAGGCCGGAGGCGATCGCGAGGAGGAGCGCGGCGGGCAGGGTGAGACGGCGCCCGAGCGGGGCGTCGGTGAGCAGGAGCGGGCGGCGCTTCGGCGCGGGCGGCGTCGCCTCGGGCGTCGGGGCGGCGTCGCGGTCGTCGTCGATCACGGTGCTCAAGTAGGGCGCTCCTCGCTCGTACGCGGGCTGGCGGGCCGGTGCGCGGCCCGCGGCGAGGAGTCCTCGCCTTGCCGGTCGGGGCTCTAGCGTACTGCGGGTACGGCAAAGGGGCGTAGCTGTGTCCGGCTACGCCCCTCGCACGGGTTTCTCCCAGTCCCTGTACGGCCGGTGTCCCCTGCGGCGTCCGCTGGTGATCTTCGGACCAACTCGCACCCGTCTGGCTGAGCGTCTACGAGTTGTTGTCTAGGGATCTCCTGCGTCTGCTGCGGGTCCACCACCGGCGACCGGCTCGCCTTCCTCCGCCGACCCCCGCGATCTGGACCTGGCCGCCGGTAGCAGTGCGGCCGCGCTGCCACCTTGTCCAGTCTGCGTGGGAGCAAAGCAAGTCGAGTCGCCCCCGACGTTCGGCGGGCTTCCGTCTCCGGTCGTCCGCCGAGGACCAGACCACCGTAAGCCAAACTGCGCCGATGGCGTCAACCGGGTCGGATTTTTGGTTCCACAATTTTTCTCGCGTCAGGCGTCCCGCGGAGTCGGCGCTGGCCAGGCGGCCGACCAGATCACCTGGCCGTCGGCGATGGTCATGGCGCACTTGGGATCGGGGACGCCCGGGTCACTCAGGTCGGGGAGTCCCCCGTCCGTGAGCTCCCACACGGTGAAATTCGCGCGGGTGTGCGGGACGAGGGAGCCTGCGTCGTCGACGCCGAGGGCCCTCCAGCCGCCTCTGGTGGCCGCGGTGAAGGCCGCGGCCATCGGGAGGCGGGAGACGGGGTTGCGGTGGCGCACGGCGGCTCTGACGCCGCCCCAGGGGTCGAGGGCGGTCACCGGCGAGTCCGATCCGAAGGCGAGGGGGACGCCGACGCCGGCGAGCTTGGAGAGGGGGTTGGCGGCGAGGGCGCGTTCGCGGCCGAGGCGGGTGGCGTACATGCCGTCGGGGCCGCCCCAGGCGGCGTCGAACGCGGGCTGGACGGAGGCGTGGACGCCGTGGTGGACCATGCGGGCGATGAGTGCGGCGTCGAGGAGTTCGGCGTGCTCGATGCGGTGGCGGGCGTGGCGGATCGCGTCGAGGCCGAGCACGGGTTCGACCGCGTCGAGGCCGTCCATGACGTTGGCGATCGCGCCGTCGCCGATGGCGTGGAAGGCGGCGGGGAGGCCCGTCTCGTGGCAGTCGAGGAGGTGGGCGGCGATGTCTTCGGCGGTCAGGTACTCGGCGCCGAGGGTGTCGGCGTCGCGGTAGGGCTCGCGCAGGAGGGCGGTGCGGGCGCCGAGGGACCCGTCGGCGGAGAGGTCGCCGCCGCAGCCGTGGGCGCCGAGGTCGCGGGCTTTGGCGGCGGCGCGCAGCTCGCCCCACCAGCCGTGCACGGCGGGGTTGCCGGGGGCCTGCCCGAGTTCGACGAGGCCTTGGAACTCCTTCTCCCCCAGCGGGTCGGCGGCGACGGGGATGAAGTGCTCGGCGACGGCGGCGATGCCGCGCTGTGCGGCGGTGGCGAGGGCGTGCTCGGCCAGCGCGAGGCGCTGGGAGACGGGGACGCGGGTGCCGAGGGTGGCGCGGGCGGCCTTGTGGGCGGCGCGGGTGAGGACGCCGGAGGGGTCGTAGCCGTCGTGGTCGGCGAGTTCGGGGTGCTCGGCGAGGAGGCGCGGGGTGGCGATGCCGGTGTGCCCGCAGGCGCGCGAGAGGTAGGCGATGCGGCCGCCGGCGGCGTGTTCGATCGCCTCGCCGGTGGGGAGGGCGGGGTCGTCCCAGGTGGTCTCGTCCCAGCCGCCGGCGAGGATGAGCGCGTCGGCGGGGGTGGTGCGGGCGAAGGCGGCGAGGTGGTCGAGGACGGCCACGGCGGAGCGGTCGGCGGCGAAGTGGAGGCCGGCGAGGGCCGCTCCGGTGGCGGTGAGGTGGACGTGGGAGTCGACGAAGGCGGGCAGGACCAGCCCGCCGCCGAGGTCTTCGATGCGGTCGGCGGCGGGCGCGTCGGTCCCGTCGCCGACCCACTCGATGCGGTCGGCGACGGTGAGCAGGGCCGTCGCGGCGGGACTGGTCGGGCTGAGGACGCGGCCGCCGCGCCACAGGACGCGTTCGGCCGCTGCGGCGCCGGTCTTCTGGAGGAGGCTCATGCCTCCCATGATGTCAGTCGACGGGGTGCAGGATGCGGTGGAGGAAGCTGCGGGCCCGTTCGGTCTGCGGGTTGGAGAGGACTTCGGCGGGCGGCCCGGACTCGACGATGACGCCGCCGTCGAGGAAGAGCACCCGGTCGGCGACCTCGCGGGCGAAGCTCATCTCGTGGGTGACCACGAGCATCGTCATGCCTTCGGCCGCAAGGCCTTTCATGACGCCCAGGACTTCGCCGACGAGTTCGGGGTCGAGGGCGCTGGTGGGTTCGTCGAAGAGCATGAGCTTGGGCTTCATGGCGAGGGCGCGGGCGATGGCGACGCGCTGCTGCTGGCCGCCGGACAGTTGCGAGGGCTTGGCCTGCTCCTTGCCTTCGATGCCGACCTCGGCGAGGCGGCGCCGGGCCTCGGCGATCGCTTCGTCCCTGGGGGTCTTGGAGACCCGCCGCTGAGCGATGGTGACGTTGTCGAGGATGGTGAGGTGGCTGAAGAGGTTGAACTGCTGGAAGACCATGCCGATGTCGCGGCGGGCGGCGTCGAGGTCGGCGTCGGGGCCGGTCATGTCGTGCCCGGCGGCGGTGATGGTGCCGTCGGTGGGGGTCTCCAGGAGGTTGACGCAGCGCAGCAGTGTGGACTTGCCGGAGCCGGAGGGCCCGATGAGGCACACGACTTCGCCTTCGGCGATGTCGAGGTCGATGCCGCGCAGGACCTCGTTGTCGCCGAAGCGCTTGCGCAGGCCCCGTACTCGCACGATCGGGGTCGCTTCGGTGTTCATCGGGTTTCTCCTCGCTTCTCGAGGCGGCGGGCGAGCAGACCGAGCGGGATGGTCAGGAGCAGGTAGAGGAGGCCGCCGACGAGCAGCGGGGTGGCGTTGGCCTCGGAGGTGAGCTCGTTGCGGGCGAACTTGGAGAGTTCCATGGTGGCGGTGGTGACGCCGAGGACGAACACGAGGCTGGAGTCCTTGGTGAGCATCACGAGCTCGTTCGTCAAGGGCGGGATGACGATCCGCAGCGCCTGCGGCAGGACCACGGTGACCATGGTGCGGGTGTGGCTCATGCCGAGCGACCGGGCCGCCTCGATCTGTCCTTTGGGGACGGCCTGGATGCCGGCGCGGACGCTTTCGGCGATGTAGGCCGAGGAGGTGAGGCCGAGGCCGATGGCGACCTGGCCGTAGACGCCGCCGGGGTACTGGATGCCGGGGAAGGCCTGCGGGACGCCGAAGCCGACGAGGAACAGCACCAGCAGCGCGGGCAGGCCCCGGAAGATCTCGACGTACCCGGTGGCGAACCACCGGTAGGGGCCGAACGTCGAGACCCGCATGAGCGCGATCGGCACGCCCACGACCATGCCGAAGACGAACGCGAGCAGGGTGTAGACGATCGTGTTCCAGAACGGCGTCCACACCGCCGGGAACATCGCGGCGGCGATGTCGAGCTGGAAGAACGAGTCGGCGATCCGCCCCCAGTCGGCGACGACGGCCAGCGCGATCACGACGGCGGCGAGGACGGCGTACTGGATGGCGCGGGAGAGGCGCCGCCGCTGCCTCGGGGTCATGCGGCGGTCGAGGGGCTCGGCCCCGGTGTCGGTTGCGGCGTCCACTACTGCCCGGTGTCCCCGGTGTAGGGCTCGCCGATCCACTTCTCGTACAGCTCGGCGTAGGTGCCGTCCTCGAAGGCCTGCTTGAGCATGGCGTTGACTTCGTCCAGGAGTTCGGTGTTGTCCTTCTGGACGGCGAAGCCGTAGTGCTCTTCGGTCTCGATGGTCTGGACGAGGGCGAGGTCGGGGGCGTCGGCGATCATGGCGGTCCAGGTGGCGAGGTCGGCGATGGAGGCGTCGACGCTGCCGGCGCTGAGCGCGGAGGCGATGTCGCCCATGGTCTCGAAGGCGACGGGCTCGTAGCCGAACTCGGCGGCGTGGTCGTTGGCGTAGGTCTCGCCGGTGGTGCCGGACTGGACGGCGACCTGGAGACCGGAGAGGTCTTCGAGCGAGGCGACGGCGGACCCGCTGGGCGCGACGAGGGCCTGGTCGGCGCGGTAGTACGCGTCGGACATGCCCATGGCCTCCTGGCGCTCCTCGGTGATGGTGAGGCCGGCGGCGGCGATGTCGCAGGTGCCGGCGTTGAGGGCCGAGCCCGAGCCGATGGAGTCGAAGTCGATCTCAACGACTTCGACGGTCTGGTCGAGGCGCTCGGCGAGGAGGTTCATGAGGTCCATGTCGAAGCCGACGTACTCGCCGCCCTCCATGAACTCGAAGGGCTCGAAGGGGACGTTCGTGCAGACGGTCAGGGTGGAGTCGTCGCCGGAGTCCGACGTGCAGGCGGCGGCGGCGAGCCCGGTCCCGATCAGGGCCAGTGCGGCGGCGGCGCGGCGGGCGTTGGTGTTCACCTGAGGGCTCCTCAAAGTTCGCTGATTCGCTGATCATTCCGTTCGGACACTCCCATCGTTGTTCCAGCCGGTGGAAAATGTGGCTGGTTTCGCACTAAAGGAGGCGGTTGCATCGGCGTTCTCACGCTGTGTCGGACAGGCGTGAGACAGTGGTGGGCATGCTGATGCTCATCGACGCCGCCTCGCTGTGGTACCGCGCCTACTACGGGCTGCCCTCCTCGATCAAGGCCCCTGACGGGCGGCGCGCGGGCGCGGTGCGGGGCTTCTTCGACGGGCTGGCCGTGCTGGCGCGCAAGTACTCCCCCACCGGGATGGTGTGCTGCCTGGAGGGGAACTGGCGGCCGGAGTGGCGCATCGAGCTCATGCCGGCGTACAAGGCGGCGCGGGCGCTGCCTGACGGCTCGGAGGACACCCCCGAGGGTCTCGAGGACCAGGTCGCGGGGATCGAGGCGCTGCTCCCGGCCCTGGGCGTGGCCACGGCGACCCACCCGAGGTTCGAGGCGGACGACGTGATCGCGACGCTGGCGGCGCGCACGGCAGAGCCGGTGATCGTGGTGACCGGCGACCGGGACCTGTTCCAGCTCGTCGACGATGAGCGCGACCGCAAGGTCGTATACCTCGCGCGCGGGATATCTAAAGCAGAATTGTTCGACGGCGAGGCGGTCGCGACGAAGTTCGGCGTCGCGCCGGAGCACTACGTGGACTTCGCGGTCCTGCGCGGCGACCCCTCGGACGGGCTTCCGGGCGTCAAGGGCATCGGCGCGAAGACAGCGGTGACGCTGGTGAACACCTTCGGCGGCATCGCCGGGCTCAAGGCCGCCGCGGCCGAGGACGGCTCGGACCTGCCCGAGCGCCAGCGCAAGGCGATCAGCGAGGCCGGCGATTACCTCGACCGGGCCGTCAAGACCTCGACCGTCGTCGCCGACGTCGACGTCCCCCTGATCGACGCCACCCTCCCGGTATCCCCGAAGGACCCCGCGCGCGTCGAAGCCCTCGCAGCCGAATGGGGCGTCGCCTCAGCCCTCAAGCGCTTCCACGAGGCCATCGCCCTCGAAGCGGCCTAGTTCACAACACGTTCGAGACCCTCGAACACCGGAACTGTCGTACCCCCGGCGGGCTCTTGAAACCGGGGCCCCAAACCCAGACCCGCGATGCACGGTCGGCGTGCCCGCCGGAAGCCCGGCAGGCTGTCCGCCCAGAGCACGAAGCGCGGGCTTCTCGGCGCCGCCCCGAGACGCGCGGCGCAAAGAGGGGGCGGCTCGGCCGCCGCACAGTGGACGGCTCGGGCGGCTACTCCCAGACCGTTGCGGCCGCTTCGAATTCGGCGCGGTCGGAGTGCACGGGGATGACGCACACGATGTGGCCGCCGGGCGCGCGCAGCGTCCGGCACTCGAGCCAGCGCGAGACCTCGGTGGCGCCGAGCGCGATGAGCCGCGCGGTCTCGGCGTCGAGGTCGTCGGTCTCCATGTCCACATGGATGCGCGGCTCGCCCTCGTCGAGGCGCTGCACCACGGTCACCAGCCCCGGCAGCGCGCCTTCGAGGACCGTGAACTGCTCCTCCCCCGGGGTCGGCCGCGTGGTCACGCCCAGGGCGCCCGACCAGAAGGCGGTCGCCGCCTCGGCATCGGTGGTGTCGATCAGGACCGTCGAGATGCGACTGCGGTGCACGGGGATTCCTTCCAGTTCAGTCCGAGCCGGCCCGGCCGATGAGCGGCCGGACCGGTCGGCGCGTCAGGCCGGGCTCAGACGTCGGCGACGACGCCTCGGCGAATCGCGTCCACCGCGTCGAACGCGGCGTCGGCGAGCTTATTGGATGACTCGGTGTCGATATATCTTGCAGCTGTCCCCATTTGGTGCAGCAGGTCGGCCGTGCGCCGCGCCCACCGCACGAAGTCGCCGCCCGGCATCGGCCACGGGCCGTCCGCGGCCGCCAGCGCCTTCGACAGCTCCTCGCCTCGCGTCCACCGGTAGATCGGCCAGGCCAGGCCCATCTGCGGGCGCGAGATCAGCGAGAGCCCGCGCGTGTTCTCGGCGCGGCGGATCGCCTCCCAGCGCCGCACGGTCTTCGCCACCGGCTCCGTGATCGGCCCGGGCACGGCCACGAAAAACTCGTCCTCTTCGAAGCGGGACTCGTAGATCACCGTGGACGCGATCGCGGCGAGCGACGGCGCGTCGAGCCCCTCCCAGATGCCATCGCGCAGGCATTGCGCGACGAGGAGGTCCGTCTCGACGAACAGGTTGCGCAGCAGCCGCCCGTCAGCGGTGACGGTCTCGCCGTCGAGGTACCCGAACTCGCTGAGCACCTCGCGCACGGCCGTGAACTGCCGCGCCAGGGAGTGCTCGCGCCGCTCGGAGCGGCGCCGCAGCAGCTCGCCCTCGCGCTTGAGCCGCGACCAGCGGGCGGCGTGGACGGTGTGCTGCCCGGCATCGGGGCAGGTGCGGCACGGGTGGGCCTTGACCTCCTCGCGCAGCTGCGCGATCTCGGGGGTCTCGGCCGCGCCGCCGCGCCGGGTCGGCCGCGATCGGTCCTTTGTGGCCTCGCGCAGGCTTGAGGCGAGGTCGGTGCGGGCCTTGGCGTCGCGCCGGTCGAAGCGTTTGGGCATGCGGATGCGGGTGACGACCTGGACGCCGCCGTCGAACGCGGAGGTCTCGAGGGTCCCGGCCCAGCCGTCGGCGGTGAGCACCGACCAGCGCGGGTCGTGGTGGCGCGAGCCGCCGGTGGGGCGCAGGAACACGGCCCAGCCGGTGCGTTTGCCGCGGGAGATCCAGATGACGTCGCCGCCGCGGAGCTTCTCGAGGTTGGTGCGGGCCTCGTCGCGCAGGGCGCCCTTGCGGCGCTTCTGGGCGCCGCGCTCGGCGTGCGCGAGCTGCTGCGTCAGGTCGTAGTAGGCGAGGAAGTCGCCCAGGTGGCACTCGGCGCCTTCGGCGGCCTCGGCCGCGCGGCGGTTGAGGGTGCGGGCCTGCTCGGCGATGTGCACGGCCTCGGCGTCGGATTGGAACTGCGCGAAGGAGGACGCCAGGACCTCTTGGGCGCGTTCGACACCGGCGGCGCCGATGAGGTTGACGGCCATGTTGTAGGAGGGCGCGAAGCTCGAGTTGAGCGGGTAGGTGCGCTTGGAGGCGAGCCCGGCGAGCTCCTTGGGGCGCACGTCCTCGGCCCAGACGGTGACGGCGTGGCCCTCGACGTCGATGCCGCGGCGTCCGGCGCGGCCGGTGAGCTGCGTGTACTGGCCGGGGGTGAGCATGACGTGGTCGGAGCCGTCGTACTTGATGAGCCGTTCGAGGACCACCGACCGCGCGGGCATGTTGATGCCCAGGGCGAGGGTCTCGGTCGCGAACACGGCTTTGAGGAGGCCGCGTTCGAACAGCTTCTCGACGACTTCTTTGAACACCGGGAGGAGCCCGGCGTGGTGGGCGGCGATGCCGGCGGCGAGTCCGGCGAGCCACCGGTCGAAGCCGACCGCGTCGAGGTCGGCGGCGTCGATGTGGGCGACGGCGGCGGTGGCGTAGTCGACGATCTCGTCGCGCTCGCGCCCGTCGGTGAGCCGCAGCCCGGCGCGCACGCACTCGTCCACGGCGGCATCGCATCCGGCGCGGGAGAAGATGAAGTAGATGGCCGGCAGCAGCGAGGCCTGGTCGAGGCGGGAGACGACGCGGCCGCGGTCCACATAAGGCCTGCCGCCCCGGCGGCGGCCGCCGGTGCGGCCCTCGTTGCGCTCGCGCGCCCGGGCGTCCTTCTTGAGCAGTTCCTTGGAGACGTAGTCGCCGTCGGGCTCGAACAGGTCGAGCAGGGCGCCGCCGATCATCATGTGCTGCCACAGCGGGACCGGGCGGGTCTCGGAGACGACGACCTCGGTGGAGCCGCGGACGCTCTTGAGCCAGTCGCCGAACTCCTCGGCGTTCGAGACGGTCGCCGAGAGGGAGACGACCCGGACCTCCTGCGGGAGTTCGATGATGATCTCCTCCCACACGGCGCCGCGGAAGCGGTCGGCGAGGTAGTGCACCTCGTCCATGACCACGTAGCGCAGCCCGTGCAATGTGGAGGAGCCCGCGTAGATCATGTTGCGCAGCACCTCGGTCGTCATGACGACGATCGGGGCCTCGCCGTTGACGACCGTGTCGCCGGTCAGCAGCCCGACGTTCTCGGCGCCGTGCGCGGCGACGAGGTCGTTGAACTTCTGGTTCGACAGCGCCTTGATGGGGGTGGTGTAGAAGCACTTCGCGCCCTCGGCCAGCGCCAGGTGCACGGCGAACTCGCCCACGACGGTCTTGCCCGCGCCGGTCGGGGCGCATACGAGCACGCCGTGGCCGCCTTCGAGGATGCGGCAGGCCTCGACCTGGAAGTCGTCGAGTTCGAACGGGTAGTCCCCCGCGAAGGCCGCCAGCTGAGGCCATTGCCGTCGCGCCTGGGCGGCGGCGTGGCGTTGAGCCGGGGAGCGGTCGTCGGCGTAAGGCACGTCGGCGGTAACCATGGCCTCAACACTAGACTGCCGCACCGACAAGAGCACTCCGGTAACGCGGGTTCCGTACCCGGCTGTGACGACGCCTACACGGCCGGGTATCGTCCGTTTGTGCACCGGGATTCCTCAGCAGGAGATGACGATGCGGGACGCGGAGGGGTCGACGCGGTCCTGTTCGATTTCCAAGGCACCTTGGCGCAAGTGGAACCGCTCACGCGCTCGGTGATGCTCGCCGCGGAGGCGTGCGGGCGCAAACTCGATCCGATGGCCGTCACCGCGCTCGCCGACGCGATCGGCGCGCAAGGCTGGGTCGGCGCCGGCATGGAGGCGCGCGTGCGGCCGCATTTCGCCGATGCCTGGGCCGACCGCGACCTCGACGAGGAGGCCCACCGCGAGGCGTACACGGCGCTCGCCGAGCAGGCCCACGGGGTGTTCGAGGGTCTGAGCGACGCGCTGTACGAGCGGCTCGCCTCCCCGGAGGGCTGGGTGGCGTACGCCGACACGGTGGCGACGCTCGTGGCGTTGAAGGCGCAGGGCTACCCGATCGCGCTGGTGTCGAACATCGGCTTCGACCCGCGGGGGATCCTGCGGCGCTTGGGCATCGACCGGTTCATCGACGAGTGGATCCTGTCCTACGAGGTCGGGTTCTGCAAGCCCGACGAGAAGATGTTCTACGCGGCGTGCCATGCGCTCGATGTGGAGCCGAGCCGCACGCTCATGGTCGGCGACTCGATGGCGGACGCGGGCGCGGCGCGGATCGGCGCCCGCTGCTACCTGTTGCCGCACGCGGAAGCGGGCCGGATGGTGGGGCTCGAAGCGGTGCTGCGGCTCGTGCGCGGCGGCTGCTAGCGCGCGCCACCCCGTAAGGACACGACAAGGGCCCCACCGCTATTGCGGTGGGGCCCTTCGTTCATGCTCGACCTTCGTCCTCAGGGGACTCAGGTGATGTCGTCGTAGCCGTCGACTCGGCGGCCGAAGCGGTTGCGCCGCTCGTTCTCGGCCGGGTAGTCCTCGTCGTCGAGACTGCTGGCGCCGATGTCGGCGGTGGCCACCAGGTCGTCGGCGGCGCCGATGTCACCGGCCTCGTCGTCGTCGAGGTTGTCGTCGTCGTACGTGATGCCCTTGCGCTTGTCGTTGAGATAGGCGACGCCGCAGGCGGCAAGGTAGAGGATGAGCATGCAGATCGCCAGCGCGGTCATGCCGAACGGGTCCGGCGTGGGCGTGAAGATCGCGGTGAAGATGAAGCTCACCAGGACCACGATCCGCCACCAGCCGAGCATCTGCTTGGCGTTGACGAGACCGATGACGTTCAGCATCAGCATGATCAGCGGGAATTCGAAGCCGATCCCGAAGACCATCATCACCGAGAGGAAGAAGTTGAGGTAGTCCTCGAGGTTCAGCAGGATGACGAAGTCCTGGCTCGCCAGCAGCATGATGAACTCCATGCCGTGGGCGACCACGAAGTAGGCCAGGACCGCGCCGGCGAGGAACAGCGGCGCGGCGATCCCGATGAACAGGTAGGCGTACTTCCGCTCGTTGCGGTGCAGGCCGGGCGCGATGAACGCCCACAGCTGGTAGAGCCAGACAGGGGCGGTCCCGACCAGCGCCGTGTAGAGCGAGATCTTCAGCATCAGGGCGATGTGCGAGATCGGCGAGTTGAGCACCGCTTCGCATTGGGCCCCCTCGCCGGACTCTTCGACCGAGCCGCTGCTGAGCGCGGAGCAGTACGGATCGGAGAGGAACTTGATGATCTCGTCGGCGAAGTAGAACGTGGCGGCTGTGCCCACCAGGATCACCACGACTGCGACGAGCAGTCGGTTCCGCAAGTCGGCGATGTGCTCCATGAGCGTCATGGAGCCGTCGGCGGCGCGCTGGAACTTGGTCTTCCGTTTGCTAGCGCGCCGCGGTGGTTCGTCAGCCATGTGCGTAACGACCGGTTCCGGGCTAGCGGGTCTTCTTGTGGTCGACCGATTCGCCGTCGATCACGGACTCGTTGACCGGCTGCGGCGGGTCGAGCGGCTCGCGCGTGTGGCGCGGCTCGGCGCGGGTGTCGCCGTCCTCGTCCGGGTTGGCCCCGTCCTTCTTCATGGCCTCGGTCTCCGACTTGAGGATCCGCATGGAGCGACCCAGACCACGCGCCATGTCGGGGAGCTTCCTGGAGCCGAACACCAGCAAGATGACAACGACGAGAATGATGATGTGCCAGGGCTTCAATGCACCCATTGTTCGGTCCCTCCGGGTATATGTCGGTGACGTTAACCATCGTATGCCGCGTGGACGGCGGCTGCCACGGAGGCCGAGTCTCGGCTCGATACCGAGTTCACCTGCGGTGGCGTGGTTACGACATGTCGAGCCGGACAAGCATGACCGACGTTTGACACTTCCGTCAACACTGGAGCCTTCGGGAACCCTGATCTTTATCAGAATGTGGCGGCCGGAACGGCGGCGCGTCACTTCTTGGGCAGTGCGGCGGCGGTCCGCTCGGCTTCGGTGAGGGTCGCGTTCAGGCGTTCTTGCAGGTCCTGTAGCTCGCCGACCCGTTCTTGGACGCGTTCGAGGCCGAATCGGAGTTGTTTGAGTCCGCCGAGGAGTCGTGAGGCCGCTATGGCCAGGAGCACGAGTCCGGCGAGTGCCAGCACGACCGATATCGCCCAGATCATCGGGTCAGTCTAACGCCGGGGCCCGCCGCGCCCGAGCGGGCCCGGCGGCGGGTCGGCGGGTTCAGGCCGACGGGTAGCGGGCCAGCGCGGCGCGGGCGGTCTGGCGGACGGCGTCGCGCAGCTCCTCGGGTTCGAGGACTTCGGCTTCGCCGCCGAGGCCGAGGACGAAGCGGCGGGCCCAGTCGAGGTCGCGCACGCGCATGGTGACGCGGCGGCGGCCGTCGCTCTCGCCGATCACCTCATCGCACGGGTAGGCGTCGGTGACGGTCTTGGCGCCGGGGCCCAGGCGCAGCTGGATGCGCGGCAGCTCGGAGGCGAGGAACGCGGTGGGCGCGGGCTGGTTGGTCAGGCGCAGCGGCTCGGAGGGCTCGTCGAGTTCGGAGCAGGCGTCGATGCGGTCGATGCGGAACTGGCGGATCTCCCCCGCGGCGCGGCACCAGGCGCGCAGGTAGGCATGGCCGTCGGCGGCGACGACCTCGATGGGGTCGACGACGCGTTCGGAGGTGGTGTCGCGGCTGGCCGAGTAGTAGGTGATGCGGGCGGCGTGCCCGGAGGCGACGAGGGCCGCGTACCGCTCGGCCTGCGGGTCGGTGACGGTGTCGCGGACGGTGACGTCGGCGGGGGCCTCGCCCGCGACGGCGGCGAGCTTGTCGAGTGCGGAGGCGATCGCGGCGCGGTCGCCGACGCCGGGCGTGTCGGCGAGGACCCGGAGGGCGACCGAGAGGGCGAGCGCTTCGTGCGCGGCGAGGCGGACCGGGCGGTCCATGCCGGCGGCGAAGAGGACGCGGACCGCGTCGGCGTCGAAGGCGATGTCGATGAGGTCGCCGGGGCCGTAACCGGGCAGACCGCACATCCACAGCATGGTGAGGTCGGACTGCATCTGGTCGGCGTCGACGCCGAACTCGGCGGCGAGCTCGGCGAGCGGGACGCCCTCGGGCCGGGCGACGAGGTAGGGCACGAGGTTGAGGAGGCGGGCGAGCCGGTTCTGCTGGGTCACGGGGTCGCCTCCTCGTCGGCGAGGGCCTGCAGGCACGCGATGGTCTCCTTGACCAGTTCGGGCGGGTCGGTGACGAGGACGTCGGCGCCGAACGAGGCCAGCCAGGCGGCGGTCGCGGCGGTGTCGGTGTACGAGAAGCAGGCCTGGTCGCCCTCGGGGGTGCGCGGGCCGATCTGGTCGGCACGGCGGCGCACGCCCCAGGCGCGCCGGGGCCGGACGAGGACGGTGGCGCGGGTGGCGAGCTGCTGGTCCTCGGAGGCGGAGGCGAACGCGAGGACGTCGACGTCGGCGGGGATCGTGAAGGCCCCTTCGGGGCCGGTGAGGCGGACCTTCCCGCTGATGCGCGAGAGCCGGAAGCACCGCTGGGCGCCCCGGTCGAGGTCGAGGCCGGCGACGTACCAGCGGCCGCGCCAGGCCGCGCAGCCCCACGGCTGGATCCGGCGCTGCTGGGCGGACTCGTCGCGGGAGCCGAGGTAGTCGAAGACGACGGCGCGCCGGGAGGCGACCGCCTCGAGGAAGGGCGCGAGGGCCGCTTCGGCGCCGGGCAGGGACTTGACGGGGGACGCGGCGGCGTGCGACTCGACGTCGATGCCGGCGGCCCGGAGCTTGCGGAGCGCGTCGGAGGACCCGGACTGGAGCTCGGGCTGCTGCCACAGGCGCGCGGCGGCGGCCACGGCGGCGGCCTCGGCGTCGGTGAACTCGATCTGCGGCAGCTCGAAGTCGGAGCGGGGGATCCGGTAACCCGGTTCGCCGTCCCCGAGGTAGTCGATGCCGGACTGCAGCGGGATGCCGATGCGGCGCAGCTCGGCCTTGTCGCGTTCGAACTTGCGCTGGAACGCGTCGTGGGCCTTCTTGTCGTCGTGGTCGTGCTCGTAGCCGGGAACGGTCCGGGCGATCCTGCTGGAGGTCTGGAAGCGCCGCGAGGACAGCAGGCAGAGCACCAGGTTCACCAGTCGTTCAGTGCGATCGTTGGACACCCGCCCAGCCTATGCCAGGCGTCGGAGGCGCTGCCAGCACGCCTGCCGGTGCGCGCGTCGCGTCGCCGCCGCGGCGGGACCCGGGCCGTTGCGGCGGTCGCGCGGGCTCGGTGTGCTGCAGCGGTTCCGGTCGCGCTTGGTACTGTCCGGGCGTGATCAGATGGCGATACGGGACTGTCACCGGCGTGCGCGGCGGGTGGCGCGGCTGCACCGAACTCGAGGTCGACGTCGAGGCCCGCGAAGGCGAGGACGCGTTCTCGTGCCGGGGCCTGGCGTACGACGGGCTCGTGGGCGCGCCCGAGGTGGGCGACCGGGTGCTGCTCAACTGCAACGCCATCGCCAAGGGCCTGGGCACGGGCGGGTACGCGCTGGTCATCGCGGTCCCCGACCGGCTCCCGGCGGACGTGGACGCGCCCGGGCACATCGTCAAGGCCCGGTACACGCCGATGCAGGCGATGCGCCTGGCGGTGGACGAGGACGACTCGCCGCACCGCGCGGCCGTGGAGGCCTGCGAAGACCTCGGCGGGATGCCGGTGGTCGTGGCCGACCTGCACTCGGCGCTCGCGCCGGTCCTCGCCGGGATCCACGCGACCGCGCCCGGGGCGCGCGTCGCGTACGTGATGACCGACGGCGGCTCGCTCCCGGCGTGGTTCTCGCGCCAGCTCGACCAGCTCTCGGATCGCCTGTGCACCACGGTGACGGCCGGGCAGTGCTTCGGCGGCGACCTCGAGGCCACGAACGTCCACAATGCACTCATTGCGGCGCGGGTGGTCGGCGGCGCGGACATCGCGATCGTCGCGCAGGGCCCCGGCAACCTGGGGACGGGCACCGTGTGGGGCTTCTCGGGGACCGCGGCGGGCGAGGCCGTCAACGCCGCGTCGGTGCTCGGCGGCCGTCCGGTCGCGTCGCTGCGGATCTCGGAAGGCGACGCGCGCGAACGCCACCGCGGGATCTCGCACCACTCGATGACCGCGTACGCGAAGGTCGCACTGGCGCCCGCCGACGTACCGGTGCCCGACGAACTCCCGGCGGAACTCGAGGGCAAGATCCGGCGCCAGCTCGCCGAACTCCCCGAGCGCCACCGCCAGATCGAGGTCGACTGCTCGGGCCTGGTCGAAGCCATGGAGGCCCTCCCTGTCAAGCTCTCCACCATGGGCCGCGGCCTCGACCGCGACCGCGTCTACTTCATAGCCGCAGCGGCCGCGGGCCGCCATGCCGCCCAAATCGCCAAGAGCCGCGACCACTGACGACTGGACGCGAGCACACCGCGCGTCCACTCACCGTTTCGAACGACATCCCGCCGGCCCCAGGCTCGCGACCGCCCGTTCGAACCCCGGCTTGTCGCACCCCTCTGCAACGCTGTCCCTATTTCAGCGGCTGCGGCGAAGGTGGAAGCGGGCGGGTGTCCGGGGCCACCCGTACGCCCGCGCGACGACCGCCCCGCACGCCGAAGCCCCGCCCGCGCGATGCGCGGGCGGGGCTTCGCTCACGTCCCTAGAGCACGAACAGGACCAGGAGCCACACACCGATGACCGCCGCCAGCGCGAGCGCCAGGACCCAGGTCGGGACCGTGTACTCGCCGCGGCGGTTGCGCGCGATCTCCTCGCGGATGCGCGTCGTGCGCCGCTCGTAGGCGGCCACCGGGTCGAGCGAGCCCAGCGGGCCGCTCGCGCGGCGGCCGACCGGGCGCGCCCGGTCCCCCGCCTCGTCGGCGTGCCGCGGCCCGGCCGCGCCGTCTCGATCGGTCACCGTGCGCCTCACATGCTCGCGATGAGCTTGTCGACGCGCTCGTCCCGCGACCGGAACGGGTCCTTGCACAGCACCGTGCGCTGCGCCTGGTCGTTCAGCTTCAAGTGCACCCAGTCCACAGTGAAGTCGCGCCGCTTCTCCTGCGCCTTGCGGATGAATTCGCCGCGCAGCCGCGCCCGCGTGGTCTGCGGCGGCACTTCCTTCGCCTCGAAGACCTCGACGTCGTGCGTCAGCCGCTCGGCCTCGCCGCGCTTCTCCATCAGGTGGTGCAGGCCGCGCCCGCGCCGGATGTCGTGGTACGCCAGGTCGAGCTGGGCCACGCGCGGGCTCGAGAGCGCCAGGCCCCGCTTCTCGCGGTAGCGCTCGATGAGCTTGTACTTCGCGACCCAGTCGATCTCGCGCGAGACGGAGTCGAGGTCGTCGGTCTCGACGGCCTGCAGCACCCGGCCCCACAGGTCGATGACCCGCTTGGTGCCCGCGTCCGCGCCGCGCTGGTCGACGAAGTCGATGGCCTTCTCGAGGTACTCGCGCTGGATGTCCAGAGCGGACGCCTCGCGTCCGCTCGCCAAGCGCACCAGCCGCTTTCCGGTGGTGTCATGGCTGATCTCGCGGATCGCCCGGATGGGGTTTTCCAGCGTGAGGTCGCGCATCGTCACGCCGGTCTCGATCATCCGCAGCACCAGGTCGGCCGAGCCGACCTTGAGCATCGTGGTGACCTCGTTGATGTTGGAGTCGCCCACGATGACGTGCAGGCGGCGGTACCGCTCGGCGTCGGCGTGCGGCTCGTCGCGGGTGTTGATGATCGGCCGCGAGCGGGTCGTGGCCGAGGAGACGCCCTCCCAGATGTGCTCGGCGCGCTGCGACAGGCAGAAGCGCGCGCCGCGCGGGGTCTGGAGGACCTTCCCGGCCCCGCAGATGAGCTGGCGGGTGACCAGGAACGGGATGAGCACCTCGGCGAGCCGCCCGAACTCGCCGTGGCGGCTGACCAGGTAGTTCTCGTGGCAGCCATACGAGTTGCCGGCGGAGTCGGTGTTGTTCTTGAACAGGTAGATGTCGCCGGCGATGCCTTCGTCGTGGAGGCGCTTCTCGGCGTCGATCATGAGGCCCTCGAGGATGCGTTCACCGGCCCGGTCGTGCTTGACCAGGTCCTCGATCGAGTCGCACTCGGGGGTGGCGTACTCGGGGTGGGAACCCACGTCGAGGTAGAGGCGGGCGCCGTTGCGGAGGAACACGTTGGAGGAGCGGCCCCAGGAGACCACCCGCCTGAAGAGGTAGCGGGCCACTTCGTCCGGAGACAGGCGGCGCTGTCCCCTGAAGGTGCAAGTGACCCCGTATTCGGTCTCCAGTCCGAAAATGCGCCTGTCCATGTCGAAACCCTACCCCGATTCGGTTGAGGAGAACACCCCTCGCGGTCGAACGGTTCCGTACCGCGACGGGCACTATGGAGATTGTTCGATATGCGGCGGTTTGCACCTGGCTTGGCGCGGTCCCGCCGGGACGTGCCGTCCAGATGAGAGCGACGGCGGTTTCTCGTGGGAGCAGCGGTCGCCCGGGCCGTTCTGACCGGGCCGGTCGGGCCCGCGCGGTCGCGGGTACCCGTTCGGCCCGGTCGCAAGCGGCGGCCGGGCGGCCGTCAGGACTCGTCGGTGTCGGCGGCCTCGGTGGTCTCCTCGGCGGCGGCCTCGGCCTGGGCCTCCGCGGCGGGGCTCGCCAGGAGCGCTTCGAGGGCCAGGCCCTCGATGCGGCGGAACGCCCGGCCCGGGCGCGCCCGCTCCAGGACCGCGACCTCCAGGACCTCCTTGGTGAGCTCCCGGGGCGTGCCGTTGCCGCCCGAGCTGGACAGGGCCCGCAGCGCCAGCGCGAACGCGTCGGCGAGCGGGGCCTCGAAGTCGTGGCCCTCGGCCAGGATCTCCTTCAGCTGGTCGGCGTCGCCGCCCATGGCGAGGTAGCCGGGTTCGTCGTTGATCGAGCCGTCGAAGGTGAGCCGGTAGAGCTCGTCCTCCTGCGGGCCTGCGCCGACCCCGGCGACGCAGATCTCGACCTCGAAGGGCTTGGTCTGCTCCGAGAAGATCGCGCCGAGGGTCTGGGCGTAGGCCTTGGCGAGGCTGGCGGCGTTGACGTCGCGGCGGTCGTAGGAGTAGCCGCGCAGGTCGGCCATCCGAACGCCGGCGGTACGGAGGTTCTCGAACTCGTTGTACTTGCCGACGGCGGCGAAGCCGATGCGGTCATAGAGCTCGTAGACCTTGTGCAGAGCCGAGGAGACGTTCTCGGCGACGAGGAGGACCCCGTCGGCGCAGGAGAGCACCACGACGTTGCGGCCGCGGGAGATGTTCTTGCGGGCGAACTCGGCCCGGTCCCGCATGATCTGCTCGGGACTGGTGTAGAACTGCATGGCCATGTCCGGCTCCTCTCCTTATCCGTAGGGGTTCTCGGTGCGGGCCGCGATCACCGAGCGGGCGACGTCGGCCACGACGGCCTCGTCGATCCGCTTGGAGCCTTCGGCGGTGGCGGTCATGACCACGGGGTAGAGGTCGCGGGTCGGGTCGGGCCCGCCGGTGGCGGAGTCGTCGTCGGCCGCGTCGTAGAGCGATTCGACGGCGATCTTGACGGCTTCCTCGGTGCCGATGTCGCGCCTGTAGCGCTTCTTGAGGGAGCTCTTGGCGAACATGGAGCCCGACCCGATGGAGTCGAAGTCGCGTTCGGCGTAGATGCCGCCGACGACGTCGAAGCTGTAGATCTTCCCGGCTTCGTCAAGGGAGGCGGCGTCGACGTCGAACCCGGCGAAGAGGGGGACGACGGCGAGGCCCTGGAGGGCGATGCCGAGGTTGCCGCGCAGCATGGTGGCGAGGCGGTTGGCCTTGCCGTTCAGGGTGAGCGGTGCGCCTTCGATCTTCTCGTAATGCTCGAGTTCGAGCTGGTAGAGCTTCACCAGTTCGATGCCGAGGCCGGCCGTGCCCGCGATGCCGACGAGCGAGTAGCCGTCGGCCGGGAAGACCTTCTCTATGTCGCGGCTCGAGATGTAGTTGCCCATGGTCGCGCGCCGGTCGCCGGCCATGACGACGCCATCGGCGGTGCGCAGGGCGACGATGGTGGTGGCGTGGGCGCTGACAGCGGCGAAGTCGCCCGGCGGCAGGGGCCTTCGTCCCGGCAGCAGTTCGGGCGCCACCTGCATGAGGAACTCCGAGAAGGAGGAGGTTCCAGCCGTCATAAACGCGTTGGGCAGTTTGCCTGGGAATTCTTGACCTGTCACGACATGACCTCCCTGATCCTCTATTCAAAAAACGCGGCCCCTGCTTCGTGCTGCGGGGCGCGGGGCCGCCGGTGGGGGCAGAGCCCCGATGCGCCTGTCTCAGCGGTGCCCGTGGGCGGTCGCCGAGCGCTGATCCGTCGCATCAGGTGGCCCTGTCACCGGCAGGGGGCTTACTGGCCGCCCTTTTGCACGAACGAGCGGACGAATTCCTCGGAGTTGGTCTCCAGGACCTCGTCGATCTCGTCGAGCAGGTCGTCGACTTCTTCGGTGATTGCTTCGTGGCGTTCGGCGATCTCGGGGTCTACAGCGGCCTCAGTGGTGTCGGCGTCTGCTTCCTGCCGAGACCGCTGCGACTGCGACTGCCCGCCGGAGTCCTTCGCTGCCATAGCTGTTCCCTTCTACCTCGTCGGTGCCTAAACCGTACCGCGTGGGTACGACAGCACGCCAGATACGACGCCGCACTGGCGCCACTTATTCCCGCGGCTGCAACGGGAAGTCCTAGTCGGCGGTGATGATGTCGAGGAGGTCCTTCGCCGCTTCGCAGCGTTCGAAGAGCTCGCCGACATGGGCTTTGGTGCCTTTCTCAGGCTCCATCATGGGCACTCGCACGAGAGAGTCGGCGCCGACGTCGAAGATGACGGAGTCCCAGGAGGCGGCGACGACCTCGGAGGGGTACCGGGCGAGGCAGCGGCCGCGGAAGAACGCGCGCGTGTCGCTGGGCGGCTCGGTCATGGCGTTGATGATCTCGGTGTCGGTGAGCAGGCGCTTCATCTTGCCGCGGGCGACGAGGCGGTGGTAGAGGCCCTTCTCGGGGCGGACGTCGTGGTACTGCAGGTCGATGGCCTGGAGCTTCGCGGCGCCCCAGCCGAGATTCTCGCGTTCGCGGTAGCGGTCGAGCAGGGAGAGCTTGGCGGGCCAGTCGAGCATGTCGGCCAGCTCCATGGGGTCGCGGGCGAGCGCGTCGAGGACGTAGGCCCACTGGTCGAGGACTTCGCGGGTGTCGGGGTCGGCGTCGGCGCCGCAGTAGGCCTCGGCCTGCTCCAGGATGGACTGCTGGAGTTCGATCGCGGTGACGCGCTTGCCGTTGCGCAGTTCGATCTTGTGCTTGAGGCTGGGGTCGTGGCTGACGGCGCGGAGTTCTGCGACGGGCTCGGCGATGCCGAGGGTGCCGTCGAAGACGCCGGACTCGATCATGGACAGCACGATGGAGGCGGTGCCGACCTTGAGGAAGGTGGCGTACTCGGCGAGGTTGGCGTCGCCGATGATGACGTGGAGGCGGCGGTAGCGCTCGGCGTCGGCGTGGGGCTCGTCGCGGGTGTTGATGATGGGCCGCTTGAGGGTGGTCTCGAGGCCGACCTCGACTTCGAAGAAGTCGGCGCGCTGGGAGATCTGGAAGCGGTGCTCGGAGGCGTCCTGGCCGATGCCGATGCGTCCGGCGCCGCAGAAGATCTGGCGGGTGACCAGGAACGGCGTGAAGTGGGCGACGATGTCGGCGAAGGGGGTCTGGCGCGACATGAGGTAGTTCTCGTGCGCGCCGTAGGAGGCGCCCTTGTTGTCGGTGTTGTTCTTGTACAGGTTGATCGGACCGATGCCGGGGGTGTGGGCCGCGCGGAGGGCGGCCTCGGCCATGGTCATCTCGCCGGCCTTGTCGAACAGGACGATCTCGCGCGGGTTGGTGACCTCGGGGGTCGAGTACTCGGGGTGCGCGTGGTCGACGTAGAGGCGGGCGCCGTTGGTGAGGATGACGTTGGCGAGCCCGGAGTCCTCGTCGGCGAGGTTCTCGGCGGGGTCGTAGAGGGCGCCGGTGTAGGTGAAGCCGCGCGCGTCGCGCAGGGGGGTCTCCTCCTCGTAGTCCCACCTGGCCCGGCCGCCCTTGGAGAGCTCGGGACGGGCGGCGTAGGCGTTGACGATCTGCGAGGAGGTCACCATCGGGTTGGCGCCCGGCTGGCCCGGCACGGAGATCCCGTATTCGATCTCGGTGCCCATGATGCGGCGTACGGTCATGCTCTCGAGCCTAGTCCCTTCGGGCGCGGCGGCGCTCCCTCCGACTGTAGACGTCAGGATTTCCGGGCCGCCGAGATTCGCACCGTTGAGGTTCTGGGTCTTCATGGCGACCGGTTACCCGGCGGCGGCCGGCCTGACACGTCCGGAGGTGCGCCGATCGGCCGGCGGTGGTGCCGCCGGCCGATCGAAGCCGCTGGTGGATCGGGTGGGTATTACAGGTACTGACCGGTGTTCGACACGGTGTCGATACTGCGGCCGGAGTCCGGACCCTTGCCGGAGACGAGCGTGCGGATGTAGACGATCCGCTCGCCCTTCTTACCGGAGATGCGGGCCCAGTCGTCGGGGTTGGTGGTGTTCGGGAGGTCCTCGTTCTCGCGGAACTCGTCGACTGTGGAGTCGATGAGGTGGCTGAGGCGGATGCCCTTGGACTGGTGGGTCAGGAAGTCCTTGATCGCCATCTTCTTGGCCCGCGCGACGATGTTCTCGATCATCGCGCCGGAGTTGAAGTCCTTGAAGTAGAGCACTTCCTTGTCGCCGTCGGCGTACGTGACCTCGAGGAACCGGTTCTCGTCCACTTCGGAGTACATCCGCTCGACGACCGCCTGGATCATCGACTGCACGGTGGCGTCCCGGTCCTTGTCGTGCTCGGCGAGGTCGTCGTCGTGCAGCGGCAGGGTCGGGGTGATGTACTTCGAGAAGATGTCCTTCGCCGACTCGGCGTCCGGCCGCTCGATCTTGATCTTGACGTCCAGGCGGCCGGGCCGCAGGATCGCCGGGTCGATCATGTCCTCGCGGTTGGAGGCGCCGATGACGATGACGTTCTCCAGGCCCTCGACGCCGTCGATCTCCGACAGCAGCTGGGGGACGATGGTGTTCTCGACGTCGGAGGACACACCCGAGCCGCGGGTGCGGAAGATCGAGTCCATCTCGTCGAAGAACACGATCACCGGCATGCCTTCGCTGGCCTTCTCGCGGGCCCGCTGGAAGACCAGGCGGATGTGCCGCTCGGTCTCGCCGACGTACTTGTTCAGCAGCTCGGGGCCCTTGATGTTGAGGAAGTAGGAGCGCCCGGAGGCCTCCTCCCCCCGCATCTCGGCGACCTTCTTGGCCAGCGAGTTGGCGACGGCCTTGGCGATGAGCGTCTTGCCGCAGCCCGGAGGGCCGTACAGCAGGATGCCCTTCGGGGCGCGCAGCTCGTGCTCGCGGAAGAGGTCGGCGTGGAGGAACGGCAGCTCGACCGCGTCGCGGATCATCTCGATCTGGCCGTCGAGCCCGCCGATGTCGTAGTAGTCGACGTCGGGGACCTCTTCGAGGACGAGCTCCTCGACCTCGCTCTTCTGGATGCGCTCGTAGGCGTACCCGGCACGCGGCTCGATCATGACCGAGTCGCCCGCCCGCAGCGGGCCGTTGATGAGCGCGTCGGAGAGCAGCACGACCCGCTCCTCGTCGGCGTGGCTGGTCACGAGCGCGCGGTCAGGAGGACCGCCGGCGGTGTTCTCGATGAGCTCCTTGAGCGTCACGACCTCGCCGATGCGCTCGTAGTCGAGCACCTCGACCACGTTCATGGCGTCGTTGAGCAGCACTTCCTGGCCGCGCTCGAGCTCGTCGGGGTCGATCGACGGGGCGAGCGAGACGCGGAACTTCCTTCCGGAGGTGAAGACGTCGACGGTGCCGTCCTCGCGGGCCCCCAGGAACACGCCGTAGCCTGACGGCGGTTGGGCGAGCCGGTCGATCTCCTCTTTCAGTGAGACGATCTGCTCGCGGGCCTCCTTCAAGGTGGCCACGAGCCGTTCGTTCTGCTCCGACAAGCGGTCGATCTGGGATTGGGCGGCGGCGAGCCGCTCCTCCAGAATGTGCATGTGTCGGGGCGTTTCGGTGAGACGGCGTCGGGCAGCGGCCAGTTCTTCCTGGAGCTCTTCGACCTGTCCTGACAGTTCGTCGTGCTCTGAGCCCTGGCTCAGGTTCTGTCGACGGTCATCGTTGCTACGTGCCACGGGTCACACCTCCCGAGTGAGGGTTTTCCTACACCAACCGTATCTGGTTGTGGACGCCAATAGTAAGGCTCGACACCGACATTCGCTAGAGCGATTGCGGCGATCTAGGCTGGAAACATGTCAGCTGAACGTGAACTCGAAGTCTCGATCGACCAGGACGCCTGCACCGGCGACGGCCTCTGCGTGCAGTACGCGCCGACCGTGTTCGAGTTCGACATCGACGGACTTGCCTACGTCAAGAACACCGACGGAGAGCTGTTGACTACGCCCGGTTCGCAAGTCAACGTGCCCGAACACCTGCGGCTGGACATTGTGAACGCCGCTCACGACTGCCCCGGCGAGTGCATCTACGTCCGCGACCGGGCCGACAAGACCGCTGTCGCCGGGCCCGGCGCCGACGAGTAGCTGAAACGGGATTCGGGCGGG
>NZ_JAGFNP010000020.1 GCF_017592475.1 Glycomyces niveus
GTGCGGGTCCACTGTTGCAGCAGGGCCCCGTCGGCGGTGGAGGCACCGCTGACGTCCAGGGCCTTGCCACTGGTGCGGTTCACCAGCACATACCAGGCGGACGTGTCGACCGTGGCGGCCGCAGCAGCGTTGGTGAACGGGTTGAGTACGGTCGCGGCGGCGGCCCCGGCGAGCACGCCGGCTCCGCCGATGAGCATCCGCCTGCGGCTCTTAGGGGTTTCCATCCAGGCCATGATGGCCTCCTTAGCTGAGGTTCGTCGGGTCATGGAGATGCGGGATCATTGCTACGGGTGGGACCGGACCGGGCGGTCGCGGACTGGCGGGTGCGCCACCGCGGTCCGGTCCCGGATCAGTCAGTCAGCGGAGGCCGCCGCGAGCGCGGCCATGCCTCGGTCCAACGGGACGGGATCGACCAATCGGGTGCGCCCTAGCGGACGCGGGTACGGACGAGTGACTGTTATCGCTCACATAGCGAGCCTGGCTCCGAAACATCTGATGATTTTCCGGCGATTCGAACTATAGAGAGATATCGATGTGCAGTCAATGGTTCTACTGAGGTTTGTTGATACTCCTGGTGTCAAACGGTCGCGTCGAGCACGCCGTGGTTACCGTCGGGTCCATTGCTGGTTGGCCTGTCCGGCGCCGCAGGTCCAGAGCTTGACCTTCGTGCCGTTGCTGGTGCCCCAGCCCGAGGCGTCCAGGCACAGGCCCGACTGCACCCCGGTGATGGTGCCGTTGGCGTTGACGTTCCACTGCTGATTGGGTTGTCCGTTGCAGTCCCAGATCACCACCGCGGTGCCGTTGCTGGTGCCCTGGCCTTGGGCGTCCAGGCACTTGTTGCCGTACACCATGAGCTGCTTGGCGGGGGTGTAGGTCCACTTCTGGTTGGAGCCGCCCCAGCAATCCCACAACTGCACGTCGGTACCGTTGGCGGTGCCGAGCCCGGTGACCTCGAGGCAGCGGCCGGACTGGGTGCCCACGATTTCGGTGCTGTTCGCCGGCGTGCCGATGCTGCCGGGGACCGATTGCAAAGCGGCGTACCAGACCGCGGCCATCTTGTCGTATCCGGCGGCGGTCGGGTGGACGCCGTCGTCCAGGTCGGCGGCGGTCAGGGCGCTGTGCATGTCGACCATGTGCACGCTCTTGCCGGCGTTCACCTTGCTCTGCACGATGCCGGGGATCGCAGCGTTGTAGGTGTTCACCGCCGCGTCGCCCTCGGGCCAGCCGAGCGGAGTGATCTGCGCGACGAACACCTTGGCGTTCGGCGCCGTCGCGGTGATGCGGTCGATCAGTGCGGACAGCCGGTTCGGGGCGCCGGCGACGTCGTGGTTCTGCAGGATGTCGTTGGTGCCGATGTGCAGCAGCACGGTCTGCGGCTGGTACGTGTTCAACCAGCTGACGATGTTCGCGTCGATCTGGTCGATACGCCAGCCGGGGTGGCCTTCGTGATCGTGGTCGCCGAGACTTCCCGGCCCGTTGAACTGCGACCCGACGAAGTCCGCGGTGTACCCGCCGTTGGCGAGGTGCTGCCACAGGCCGATCCGGTATCCGCCCGGCGTGGCCGTGCCTTCGGTGATGGAGTCACCCAGCGGCATGACCCGGACCCCGCCGTTCGACTCCGCGTTGGCGGCACCGATCGGCGTCGCCACCGCCAAGCCCACCATGAGGCCGAGCGCCACGATTCGTCCGAGCCACCTTGCTCTTGTTCGCATCTCTTGTTCCTTACATTCGTATGATCATTTTCGTTTCAGGTGGCCCTAGGAAGCCGGGCCCGGTCTCGCACCGAGCCCGCTCCCTCAGGAAACACCCGAGCCACTGTTGCGGCCGGAGGCGCCCGGATCTCGCAGGGCGCCTCCGGGCCGGATTCAGGCGATGTCGCCGTAGATGAGTCCGCGGCCGTTCGTGGTGAGGTAGACCCGGCCGTAGATGAGCGGGTCGCCGGTGATGGCGGAGCCCGCGAAGGCCCACTGGTGGGCGTCGTCGTTGACGCGCTGCCAGCTGCCGCCGGCATCGGTCGAGCGGTAGATGGCGGCCTTGCCGGCGATCTCCGCCGAGGTGTAGAGCGCCGGATAGTTGGATCCGGCGGCGGCCTTACCGAAACCGACCGACAGCGCCGTCTCGATCGCGCTGATGCGGGTCCACGTCACGCCGCCGTTCTGGGAGCGCCACATGCCTCCGCCGATGCCCAGCTTCTCGTCGCCGCGTCCGGCGAGCCAGATGTGGCCCCAGTGGCCCGGGACGACCCGGAAGTCGTCGACTCCCGCGGTCGGCAGGCCGGAGGCTCCGGTGTCGGTGAACGTCGCGCCCCCGTTGGTGCTGCGGTAGAACCTGCCGCCGGAGAAGGCGTACCAGATCGGCGAGTCGACCCGGTCGCCGCGGATCTTCGCGCCCGCCGGGAGCCCTTGGACGGGGCTCCAAGTCGCGCCCAGGTCGGTGCTTCGGACGGGCGTGACGCTGGTGTCGCTCGGCGACCAGAGGATCACGGACGCGTTGGCGGCGATCGCGACGACGCCGGCGTGGCCGCCCCCCGGCACGCCCGCGAGCGGCGAGGCGGCCCGCCAGGTCCGGCCGCGGTCGGTCGAGACGCCGACGTGACCGACCCCGTTGTCGTGGGGGTTGCCCGTGCCGACGATGACGTTCGGGTTCCAATGGGCGAAGTCGACGCTGGTGCCGGTGGACCAGTCGGAGCGGATCATCGGCTCGGCCCGGCCGAGGTCGGTGTGGACGAACCCGCCGATGTCGCCGAACGCGGAGACGAGCGTCCCGCCGAGCGCCGCGATGTCCAGGACCGCGGTCTCCTCCACGCCTTCGGCGCGGACGCCGACGGTGAACTTCTGGATCGACCGGGCCAACCGCCGACCGGACGCGTCCCGGCTCACCAGTTCGCCCTGGCTGTCCCATTGGGTCAGGTTGTCGGTGCCCCAGATGGTGGCGCCGGTGCCCCACATGATCCGGTCAGAGTCGTGCGGGTCGATCGCGAGCGCCTCGATCATCCAGCCGTGCTTGACCGCGTACGTGTCCCCCTCGTTCTGGCCGTTCCAGGACAGCCACGGGGAGCCGCTGTTGTCCATGGTGAACCGGTCGACCCGCCCGGCGTCGTCCGAGTAGTCCCAACTGGTCTGCCACGTGGCCCCGGAGTCGGTGGAGCGGAACAGGATCTCGTCGGGGCCCCAGTTGTTGCACGTGGACGCCATGAGGGTGCCGGGGTTCTGGCGGTCGACGGTGATGCCGCCGAAGCCGGGGATGGCCCGACTGGGGTTGTAGGGCGGGGTGACGTCGGTCCATACACCGGTCTGCGTCGCGAGCCGCTGGAGCCTGCCGCCTCGGCCCGAGGCCGGGCCGCCGTTGTAGGGGCCGGGATCGTAGCTGGTGATGATGTAGAGGTGGCCGTTCGTGTTGTCGACTGCGGCCTGCTTGGGGATGGTGCGGTTCCCGTCCGCACGGCCGAGCGCCGCGGCGGCTCCCTGGACGGGCTGCCAGGTCGCGCCGCCGTCCCTCGAGACGTAGAGCGGGTCGTCGGGGTCCGCGACGCCCACATAGATGTTCCCGCCGATCTGGTCGAACTCGATCCAGAGCACGCCCTGGTTGTCGGCGGAGTAGGGGTTGTTCGGGTCGACGACGAAGTTGCCCGGGTTGGGGAAGTTCCCGACCTTGGCCCAGGAGCGGCCGAAGTTGTGCGAGCGCCACAGTCCGTTCCCCGAGGGGGTGCCCAGGTACAGCTCGTAGTTCTTGCCGGGGTGGACGGCGAGGCGTTCGCCCATGCCGCGGCCGGGCATGTTGCCGCCCTGCTTGAACGGCAGCTCGGCGGCGCCCCAGGTCTCGCCGCGGTCGTCGGAGTAAAGGATCGCGCCGTTGCCGGGGTCCCAGTCGGTGGTGTAGGTGCCGACGGCGGCGTAGACGCGGTTCGGGTCGACAGGGTCGGTGGCCATCGAGACGACACCGGACCAGCCCCACTTGTCGCGGCCGACCCAGTCCAGGAGCGGCTTCCAGGTCCGCGTCGCCTCCTGCCAGCGGTAGCAGCCGCCGATGTCGGTGCGCGCGTAGATCAGGTTCGGCTCAGTCTCGTTGAATACGATGCCGGGCACGAAGCCGCCGCCGTTGACCACGGCGTTCTTCCAGGTATAGGTCTCGGCGGCCTGCTGTTGGGCGAAGGCCGGGGCGGGCAGAGCGCCGGCCACGACGGCGGCTGCGCCGAGGGCGGTGAAGGTGCGTCGTTGCACGTTGTTCTCCTATGGATGGGTATATGGGATGTGGGGTCGCGAAGCGGCGTAGGTCTGATGGGGATAGGCATTGAGGTATGTAGATTTCTAACCTGCGGAGTACGGTACGGCCCGCAGCCGACTTTGTCAATTAGGGAAACTAAGTAGGTGGCCTTTCATGGCAGTCGGAGGCCAGGACAGTGGAGGTGAACGCCGACTGCGATCGTGCATGCGGTCGGTGAGGTCGGCTCGATTCGATGCGCACCGAGGTTAGTTTCTTTAATTGACAAAGTAAATGCGGCGGGGTCAGAGCTGCCGCGCACCGGCTCGGCGTCGGCGACCTCGTTGGCATCCTCGGAGGCGAAGTGGTCGGCGGGGACGTCTTCGGGCAGATGCTCAGCGAACGCGGCCGATTCCGCTCCGACCGGTGTTCGAACCTCTGGCCCGATGCGGGGCAGGGAAAAATCGGGACCGGTCCCGTTGGGGAGTTGGTAGAAAGGAAGTCCCCCTTTGGAAGGAGGCACGATGACGCACAAGAGCTTGATAGGCGCAGCGGTCGTCGTGGCTGCCGTGGTCGTGTTGGCGGTGGTCGCGGTGATCGTCGTCGTGGTCGAGGACTTCAGGAACCCGCCGGAGGGCCGAACGGGCGACTGCATGAGCCCTCGGTCGGGCGATCAGCGACTCAGATTCGCGCTCGCTGCTTGAATGTGGAAGGCCTGGAGGCGAACCCGCCTCCAGGCCTTCGCATACGAGTGCCGGTCTTCTAGAAGAGGCCGTTGCCGTGCGGGAGTTCGGCGGGGATCTCCGGGACGACGTCCACCAGCGGACGGGGCCGACGCCGATCGCGTTCCGCGCCGCGGCCCGGCGGCGATGAGCGCGAACCGAGTGCCCGTTGTCAGTGGGCCTCCGCTTCGGTAAGCGCGGCGAGCTGCGCGGTGACGGTGCTCCAGCCTTCGGCGAAGCCGAGCTTCTCGTGCAGGTCGCGGGTCTCGGGGTCGCCGTGGCGGACGCGGACGCGGTAGTCCGTGCCGTCCGGGTGGTCGGCCAGCATGATCTCGGCGGTCATCGCGACCGGCTCGGGTCGCGCCGGCCGCCAGTCGCTGTCGAGCCCGTTGGTGAAGACGATCCGCACCCGGTCCTCGACCACGAGGAAGCAGCCGTCGAGGTGCGGCACGAACTCGGCGCCGTCCTCGCTCATGCGGGTGACGAGCGCGCCTCCGGGGCGGGCCTCGAGACGGTCGACGCGGCAGGCGAGCGGGGCCGGGATCCACCACCGCGCGAAGCGGTCGGGGTCGGTCCAGGCGCGCCAGACGAGGTCGCGCGGGGCGCGGATGACGCGCTCCAGGCCCAGGTCCAGGCGCGGGTCGAGATTCGGGTTCATTGCTCCTCCTCGGTGACCAGGCGTTCGAGCCGGTCGGTGCGGTCCTCCCAGATCCGGCGCTGCTCGGCAAGCCAGCCGTCGACGAGCGCCAGGCGCTCGCGCCGGAGTGCGCAGGTGCGCACCCGGCCGGACTTGGTGGTGCGGATGAGGCCGTTCGCCTCAAGGGTCCGCACGTGCTTCATGAACGAGGGCAGGGTGATCGGGAACGCGCGGGCGAGGTCGCCGACGCTCTGGGGGCCGCGGCCGAGGCGGCGCACGACCTCGCGGCGGGTGGGGTCGGCGAGGGCGACGAAGAGTCCGTCCAGCTCCTCCGAATACTGTGCCATAAGGCTAAGTATTGCTCGATGGAACAGTTAGCGCAAGGGCTCAGTGTCTCCCGTTCTGCTCAGGGCGAAACGTCCTGTTCCAGGGGCCGCCCCCGGACTTACGATGGGGCATGGCCGAGACTGCAGCACCTGACCAGGCGCCGGACGAGACCGACCCGAAGCGCCCCGAAGCGCCCCAGGACGGCGAACCGCTGTGGCGCGACGCCCTCGGCGAATGCCTGCGGGACCTGCGCCACGACCGCGGCGAGAAGCTCACGGACACCGCCGGGCGGGCCGGGATCTCCCCGCAGTACCTCTCCGAGATCGAGCGCGGCATGAAGGACCCGTCGAGCGAGATGATCGCCGCCGTCGCGGGCGCGCTCGAACTCACGCTCACGGACCTGACGGTGGCGGTCGCCGAGCGGCTGCGGTCGGTCCAGTTCACGGCGTCCGTGGCCGCCTACGTGCACCGCTCGGCGTACGCGCTCGCCGCCTAGCGCTCCACCATCACGTGGTCGATGAGGCCGTAGTCCTTCGCCGCCTCGGCGGTGAAGACCCGGTCCCGGTCGGTGTCGGCGCGCAGCGCCTCGACGGTCTGGCCGGTGTGGCGCGAGAGGATCGACTCGATGTCGGCGCGCACGCGCACGATCTCGTCGGCCGCGAGGATGAGGTCCGGGATCGTCCCGCGCCCCTGCGCGGCGGGCTGGTGGAGCACGACGCGGGCGTGCGGCAGCGCGGCCCGCATGCCCTTCTCGCCGGCCGCGAGCAGGACCGCGCCCACGGCCACGGCCTGGCCGACGCAGGTGGTCGCGACCTTCGCCTTGATGTACCGCATGGTGTCGTAGACGCCGAGCATCGCGCTCGGGTCGCCGCCCTCGCAGTTGATGAAGAGGTTGATGGTGCGTTCGGAGTTCTCCGCGTCGAGGTGCAGCAGCTGGGCGACGAGCGCGTTGGCGACCCCGGCGTCGATGCCGGTGCCCAGGTAGATGATCCGTTCGGAGAGCAGGTACGAGTAGACGTCCATGATCCGCTCGCCGCGCTCGTTCTTGGTGATGACGTTGGGGATCGAGTAGGTGCTCATGCGGAGGCTCCTTCGCGGGTGAGGGCGAGGCCGATGCTGCGGCGCGCCTGCGGGGCGATCTCGTCGAACGCGGTGACGACGCCGTCGATGAACCCGTAGTCGAGCGCTTCGGCGGCGGTGTACCAGCGGTCGTGGAGGGAGTCCTCGAAGACCCGCTCGAGCGGCTGGCCGGTGTCCTCGGCGATGAGGCCGAGCACGGTGTCGCGGGTGTGGCGCAGGTCGTTGGCCTGCAATTCGATGTCGACGGCGGCGCCGGCGATCCCGGCCGAGCCCTGGTGCATCAGGACGCGGGCGTGCGGCAGGGCGCGGCGCTTGCCCTTGGTGCCGGCGGAGAGCAGGAACTGGCCCGCGCTGCACGCCAGCCCGAGGGCCAGTGTGGACACGTCGCAGGGGACGAGGCGCATGATGTCGCGGATCGCGAGCATCGAGGGCACCGAGCCGCCCGGGGAGTGGATCCACAATGCGATGTCGGCGCTGTCGCTCTCGCCTGCGAGGGAGAGCATCTGCGTGGCGAGCAGAGTCCCGTTGTCGTCGTCCAGCGGGCCGTCGAGGACGAGCACGC
Source organism: Glycomyces niveus (assembly GCF_017592475.1). Lineage (GTDB taxonomy): Bacteria > Actinomycetota > Actinomycetes > Mycobacteriales > Micromonosporaceae > Glycomyces > Glycomyces niveus. The sequence goes on from NZ_JAGFNP010000020.1 coordinate 7,529, forward strand.
GCTGCTGGAACAGCTCGCGCCTGGCCCGGTCGTCGAACAGCGGCGGCTTCCCGTTTTCACTCATGACTCCACGATGCGGCCGGGCGGACCGGCGCGGCAAGCGGTTCAGCCGGGAGCGGATCCGCTCAGAGCAGCGCGGCGGAAATCCCCTCGCCGGGCCGGCCGGCTGCCTAGGCTCCACGCATGACCAGATGGAAACCACAACAGCGCGCGTGCGCCGCCGCGGCGGCCGCGTTCGCCCTTCTCGGGACCGCCGCGTGCGGCGACGACGACGGCGGTTCGGACGGCGGCCCCTACGGGACCGACCCCACCTCGGAGTCGGCGTCCGAGTCTCCTTCGGAAACTCCCGCCGCCGACACGGCCGCGCTTGCGACGGCCACGGACGACGACCACGGCGAGTTCCTGGTCGACAACGACGGCTTCACGCTGTACCTGTTCACGCCTGACACCGAGGGCGAATCGACCTGCTACGACGCGTGCGCCACCGCGTGGCCGCCCCTGCTCACCGACTCGGCCGACGTGGGCTCGGCGGGCGCGGTCGACACCTCGCTCATCGGCACCGTAGAGCGCACGGACGGCACCACGCAGGTGACGTACAACGGCTGGCCGCTCTACTACTACGCCGACGACGACTCGCCCGGCGAGACGGACGGCCAAGGGCTGCAGAGCGTCTGGTACCTGGTGGCGCCCGGCGGGGACGCCAACAAGCAGGACGGCTAGTGCTGCGGGCCGTCCGGTCGGCGCCAGCGGTAGCGGCGCTCCGGGCGGCCCCGGCCCGCGTACTTCAGGGCGACTTCGGCGCGGCCGGTCTCGGCGAGCTGCTCGAGGTAGCGGCGGGCGCTCACCCGCGAGACGCCGATCCGCTCGGCGCATTCGGCCGCTGAGAGCGAGCTTTCGGCCTCGCGCAGGGCGGCCTCCACGAGCTTCGCGGTCTCGGAGCTGAACCCCTTGGGCATCAAGGCGATCGGTCCGGTCGTCGGCCGGTCGAAGGCGCGGTCCACGTCCGCCTGGTCGCGCACCGCGGCGGCGGCGAGGCCGGCCCGGCGGTTCGCGTACTGCTCGAGGCGCTCGGTGAAGTCGTCGAAGCTGAAGGGCTTGAGCAGGTAGGAGACGACGCCGAGCCGCACGGCGGCGCGCACCGCCTCGGCCTCGCGGGCCGCCGAGATCACCATGACATCGCATTCGTGGCCTTCGGCGCGCATGCGCGGCAGGAGGTCGAGCCCGAACACGTCCGGCAGGTACAGGTCGAGGAGCACCAGGTCGGGCTTGAACTCGGCGAGCGCGGCCAGGGTCTCCTCGCCGCTGCGGGCAGAGGCGACGGCGCGGAAGCCGGGAGTGCGTTCGACGAAGCCGCGGTGGATGTTGACCAGCCGGAAGTCGTCGTCGACGACCAGCACATCGATCATGTCGGTTCCTTCACCGGACGAGAGTGCTCATGGAGGAGCGGCAGGACCGCGGTGAAGCGGGCGCCGCGCTCGGTGTGCTCGAGGGCCACCGAGCCGCCGTGATGCTCGCACACGAGCCTGGTCAGCGCAAGTCCGATGCCGCGCTCGCCAGCTGCGGCTTTGGTCGTGTAGCCGTGCTCGAAGACCTCGCTGGCGGTCTCGGGCGGGACGCCGGGGCCCGAATCGTGGACCGTGATCCGAACGGCCCCTGCCTCTTCGCGGATGAGGACGGCCACCCACGCGTCGGTGTCGGAGCGGCGCGGGAGGGGCGCGTCGCGGACGGCCCCGGCGGCGGCTTCGACGGCGTTGTCGACGAGGTTGCCGAGGACGGTGCCGACGTCGGCGGAGTCCTCGGCGGCGAGCGGCGAGAGGGCGCTCTCGGCGACCATGTCGAGCCGTACCCGCCGCTCGGAGGCCTGCGCGGACTTGGCCATGAGCAGTGCGGCGATGGCCTTGTCGCGGATCGGCTCGGCAATATGCAGGTCGAGGGACTGCCGGTGCCGGTTGAGCGCGTCGATGTACCGCACGACCTCGTCCTGCTCGCCGATCTGGATGAGCCCGGAGATGGTGTGGAGCTTGTTGTCGAACTCGTGCGCCTGGGCGCGCAGGGCCTCGGCGGTGGACCGGAACGACCCGAGGTCGCGTTCGAGCTGGGCGAGCTCGGTGCGGTCGCGCAGCGTGGCGACCGAGCCGAGCGGGCGGCCGTCCTTCGCGACGGGCATGCGGTTGACGACGAGGACCCGGTTGCCTTGGAGGACGACCTGGTCGGCGCCCTCGACCGCGCCGGTGAGGACGTCGTGCAGGCGGGCCGAGAGGTCGAGTTCGGCCACGGTGCGCCCCACGGCCTCGTCGGGGAGGTCGAGCAGGCGGCGGGCCACGTCGTTCACGAGCGTCACACGATGCTGTTCGTCGAGGGCGACCACGCCTTCGGCGATTCCGTAGAGCATCGCCTCGCGGTGCTCGGCGAGCCCGGCGATCTCGCGCGGCTCCATCCCGAACGTCTGCCGTTTGATGCGCCGCGCCAGCAGCACCGACCCGGCGACGCCGAGCGCCGACGCGATCCCGAGGTACAGCAGCAGGTCGGGGCTGTCCCCGGCGAGCATCGCGGCCGGAGAGGGCACCTCCTGGCCGACGACGGCCACACCGAGCTGCACGATCGGGGCGTCCTCGTCGTCGCTGTCGACCCGGCCGAGCACCGGCGCCTGCCCGACCAGCTCAGTGCGCCCGCCCAGCTCGATCTCGCCCCTCCAGCCCCGCCCGTCCAGCACGCCCGGCGCGAGCGGCAGCACCGAGCCGATGAGCAGCGGGTTCGTAGACGCCACGACTTCGCCCTCGGCGTCCGCGATCGTCACCGACGACACCTGCCACCGCTCGAGGCTCGACTGGATCTCGGGCGCGAGCGTCTGCGACGGCGCCGGCTTGGGCAGCTGCTCCCGCACCAGGTCGGAGGAGGCGAGGCTCTCGGCGAGCTGTGTGACCCGGCGGCCCTGCTCGGCGCTGAACACCGCCTGCGACTGCGCGAGCGAGACGCCGGCGACGGCGGCGAGCACGACGAGGACCACCGTCAGCTGGAAGACGAGGAGCTGACCGGCGAGGGTCGGGCGGCGGGCGAGGCGGATTCGGGACCTGAACACAATGAACTCAATGATCGTTACTGACACAAGGCTGACGCCGGGGCCGCGTCAGGGTGACCATCGTCTCTCACGTATCCCTCGAAATGAAAGAGCAACGACGATGAAATTTCACCGGAGGGCCTTCCTCAGCGCTGCGGCGGCCGTCCCCGTCGCGGCGGCGGCCTCGGCCTGCGGCCTCACCGCCGAAGAAGGCGGCAGCGACGGCGGTCCCCTCACCGGCCTGCGCATCATGGTCCCCAACAGCCCCGGCGGCGGCTACGACACCACCGCCCGCTCGATCGCCCGCATCATGGAGGACGAGAGCATCGCCAAGGCCATCGAGGTGTTCAACCTCGAAGGTGCCGGCGGCACCGTGGGCCTCCAGCGCACCGTGAGCGAATCGGGCAACGGCGACCTCGCCATGCAGATGGGACTGGGCGTCGTCGGCGCCTCCTACACCCAGAACTCCGAGGCCAAGCTGACCGGCACCACGCCGCTCGCGAAGCTCGTCGAGGAGTCCGGCGCCATCGTGGTGCCCGCCGCCTCGCCGTTCCAGACCATGGACGACCTGGTCGCGGCCTGGTCGGGTGACCTCAAGAACGTCACCGTCGGCGGCGGCTCCTCCCCCGGCGGCCCCGATCACCTGCTGCCGATGCAGCTGGCGATGGCTGTGGGCATCGACCCGACCCAGGTCAACTACGTCTCCTACGACGGCGGCGGCGAGCTTCTGCCCGCGCTGCTGGGCGAGAAGATCGCGTTCGGCGCGAGCGGCGTGGGCGAGTTCATCGACCAGATCGACGCCGGGCAGCTGCGGGTCCTCGCCGTCTCGGGCGCCGAGCGCGTCGACGTCGTGCCCGACGCCCCCACCTTCGGCGAGTCCGGCATCGACCTGGAGTTCACGAACTGGCGCGGCTGGGTCGCGCCCCCGGAGATCGACGACGCCGCCCGGAGCAAGTGGCTCGACGCGCTCACCGCGATGCACGATTCGCAGGCGTGGAAGGACGAGCTCGCGAAGCAGGGCTGGACCGACGCGTTCGTCACCGGCGACGACTTCTCGGCGTTCCTCACCGAGCAGGACCAGACCGTCGCCGCCACGCTGCAAGAGCTGGGCCTGGCATGACGACCGGCAGCGACGCGGTCGAGCAGGCCGCGCAGGAGCGCCCCGCCGAGGAGGCGGGGCGCGCCCCTGACACCGACACCACCGACGAGGCGGTCGTCGCCGAGCACCCCAAGCAGCCCGACTTCGCCCAGCTCTGGGTGTGCGGGTTCCTCGGCCTGCTCGGCGCCCTCGTGATCGTCGACGCCGCCCGCCTCGGCGGCTTCGCCGCTTCCAACGACCCGATCGGCCCCAAGCCGGTCCCGATCATCCTCGGGATCCTGCTGTTCGTCGTCGCCGCCTTCTACGCGCTCGACGTCGTGCGCGGCGGCCACGGCGAGGACGAGGGCGCTAACGCCGGGCAGCACTTCGACTGGAAGACCATCGCGGCCCTGTGCGGCGTGTTCATCGCGAACGCGCTCCTCATCGACTGGCTCGGCTGGGTCATCTCCGGCTCGATCCTGTTCTGGGGCAGCGCGATCGTGCTCGGTTCGCGCAAGTACGTGCTGGCGCTCGCGATCGCGGTCGTCCTCGCGCTGGGCACGTTCTACGGATTCGCCATCGGGCTGGGCCTCGGCCTGCCCGCGGGCGTGCTCCAGGGAATCCTGTAGGGGCCGGCCATGGAGAACCTCAACGCGCTCCTCGACGGCTTCTCGGCGATCCTCACTCCCGGGAACCTCCTCATCGCGCTCCTCGGCGTCACCATCGGCACCGCGGTCGGCATGCTGCCGGGCCTCGGCACGGCGATGGCGATCGCGCTGCTGCTGCCGATCACGTACGGCATGGAGCCGACCCAGGCGTTCATCATGTTCGGCGGGATCTTCTACGGCGGCATGTACGGCGGGTCCACGACCGCGATCCTGCTGAACACGCCGGGGCAGTCGTCCTCGGTGGTCACGGTCCTCGAAGGGTTCAAGATGGCCCGGGCCGGGCGCGGCGGGCAGGCGCTCGCGACGGCCGCCATCGGCTCGTTCGTGGCCGGGACGATCGCGACGATCGCGCTCGTGTTCGTCACCCCGATCACCGTCGAGTTCGCGATCGGCCTGGGCGCGCCCGACTACTTCGCGATCATGGTGATGGCGCTGGTCGCCACGGCCTCGGTGCTCGGCTCCTCGCGCATCCGCGGGTTCGCGTCGCTCCTGTTCGGCCTCGTGGTCGGCACGATCGGCATCGACGCGGTGACGGGCCAGCAGCGCCTCACGTACGGCGTCCCCGAACTCGCGAACGGCATCGAGATCGTGACGGTCGCCGTGGGCGCCTTCGCGGTCGGCGAGGCGCTGTGGCTGGCCGCGCGCCGCCGCAACGGCACTGACGAGATCATCCCGGTCGGCCGGGTGTGGATGGGCAAGAGCGACTGGCGCCGCTCGTGGGGGCCGTGGCTGCGCGGCTCGGCGCTCGGCTTCCCGTTCGGGGCGGTCCCTGCGGGCGGCGCGGAGGTGCCGACGTTCCTGTCCTATGTGACCGAACGGCGACTCTCGAAGCACAAGGACGAGTTCGGCAAGGGCGCCATCGAAGGCGTGGCGGGCCCGGAGGCGGCGAACAACGCCTCCGCGGCGGGCACGCTGGTGCCGATGCTGGCGCTCGGCCTGCCGTGCAATGCGACGGCGGCGGTCATGCTGGCCGCGTTCCAGACGTACGGCATCCAGCCGGGCCCGCTCCTGTTCGAGGAGCAGTCGGCGCTGGTGTGGACGCTCATCGCAGGGCTCTTCGTGGGCAACGCGATGCTGCTGGTGCTCAACATGCCGCTCATCCCGATGTGGGTGAAGCTGCTGCGCATCCCCAAGCCGTACCTGTTCGCGGGCATCCTGTTCTTCGCGTCGATGGGCGCGTACGCGACGAGCGGGCAGGCGTTCGAGCTGTACATCCTGCTCGCGCTCGGCCTGGTCGGGCTCGGCATGCGGCGCTTCGGGATTCCGATGCTGCCGATGATCGTGGGCGTCATCCTCGGCCCGATGGCCGAGCGGCAGGCGCGCATGTCGCTGCAGCTCTCCGGCGGCGACCTGTCCGGCCTCATCGGCGGGCCCGTGTCGTGGGTGATCTACGGAGTCATCGCCGTGATCGCCCTGTGGCCCTTGGTGTCGTGGCTGCGTCGCCGCAGCCGCGCCGCGAAGGACCGTGAACTGGTTGCGGCTTGACCAGTAAGAGGGGGAGGCGCGGGTCCGGTGCACACCGGACCCGCGCCTTTTTCGGGTTCCCTATTTGAGGATGGTCTTCTGGAGCATCTCGGCCGGGCCGGTCGAGAAGCGCCGCAGCCAGAGGTTCGCGCCGACGAGCAGGACCGCGCTGATCGCGAGCCACAGGACCGGGACGAACCAGGCGTCGCCGCCGAACTTCGCGGCGAGGCCCAGGCCCCAGCCGTAGCAGGCGATGGACGCGAGCAGGTTCTGCAGGATGTAGCCGCTCAAGGCGGTGCGGCCCAAGGACTCCAGGGAGGCCATGACCGGGCCGCGGCGGACGCGTTCGACGAGGAACCCGACCAGGCCGATGTAGCCGAGCATGACCACCGGCGCGATGACGTACCGCTCCAGGTAGAACGCCTCGGGGAAGAACAGCGCGGCGGTGTTGAGCGGCAGGCCGAGCCCCAGGCCCCAGCCCATGAGCCGGGCCCGGATGCGCCGCCCGCGGTCGTCCGTCTTGAACGCGCCGGAGCGGAACAGCTTGACGCCCAGGAGGAACAGGAAGACCAGGAGGGGGAAGGTGATGATCGGCTCGATGCGGAACGCGAGGGCGTTGTCGAGGCGGAACTGCACCTGCTCCCACCAGGTGCCGGACGCGTAGATCGCCTGGACCTCCGGGTCCGGCTCCGGGTCGAGGCCGCCGACGGTGGTGGCGGCGGTGACGAGCCCGACGACCGCGAGGTGCAGGCTGGCGGCGGTCCACATGGCGGCCTTCTGCGCCCGCTCGGAGCGCTTGAGGAGCCAGGCGACGGTGATCGCGGTGACGGCGTACCCCATGAGCACGTCCCACGCGAACAGCAGCACGAAGTGGATCGTGCCTTCGGCGAAGAGGAACAGCGCCCGCCAGTGGTAGCGGCCGGGCCAGCGCCGTCCGCGTTTCTCCGCGGACCGGTACTGGATGGCGAGGCCCACCCCGAAGAGGACGGTGAGCATCGACAGGAACTTGCCGTTGGCGAGCAGCTGGAAGACGGCGCCGAAGGCGCTGTCCCCGGCGATGGCGAAGCCGAGCAGGGGGCCGGCCTCGCCGTGGGCGCCGGCGAAGAGCCACACGTTGGTGCCGAGCGTGCCGAGGATCGCGACGCCGCGCAGGACGTCGAGGAGCGGCTGGCGCTTCGACGCGGGTGCTTGTCCGGCGACCGGTGCCGCCGCGGTAGAGGTCTGCATGTACTCAGGTTCGCGCGCCGGGGCGGCGAAGGAATCCTTCCGCGGCATGGACTTTCGGCCTGGACGGGGCGACCGGAGGTGCAGGTCCGGCCGCCCCGAAAGTCGGATGATCACGCGCCGACTGCGACTTTGGTGGCAGGCCGCTTCGCCCGCCGCGGCTTCCGGTCGAGCCACCACTGGGCGATCATGAGGTTCACGATCCAGCTCATCCAGATGGAGGCGACGGCCGAGTCGTCGATGAGCTGGTCCATGTCGCCGCCGTAGTAGGAGTCCTGGAACGGCAGGAGCACCACCATGATGATGGCGAACCACACCCGGTTGACCACAATGGAGGTGCAGAGGGCGAAGCTGCGGATCATCCAGCGCCGGTGTTCTTGGAAGCGGCGGCGCCGGGCCGCGACGACGCCCGCGGCGGTGGTCCCGAACCAGAGGAGCGTGAGGAGCACGTTCCCGATCTTGCCGTCCGGGCCGATCACCGACACGATGCTCACTACCAGGGCGAACAGGCCGGAGGGCAGGACGCCCGCGAAGACGTAGACGCGGCCGGAGATGCGGTGGACCTTCGGGTGGTGCTGGCGCAGCCAGGGCCAGACCTGCATGGAGCAGGTGATGATCGCGATCGAGCCGAACAGGATGTGCCCGGAGAGCATCAGGTAGTGCGTCTCGGGGAAGGCGTCCTGGAGTTGGACGAGCGAGTCGCCGGTGTCGAAGGTGAGGTAGGCGGGCAGGCGGGCGGCGACGAAGAGGCCGACGATGACGAAGAGCGGGACGATCCAAGGGCGGCGGTACCACTTCGGTTTCGCCTGCGCGGGCGGCGTCTCGGGGTTCGGGGCGAGGAGGGTGGACTCGGCCATGGGGTCTCCGATCACGGGGATCCGAATGATGCGTATGCGATACGCTAATTAGCGTACATCATACGCACGACTGAGGCGTGTCATCCGGTCCGGCCGCGACGTAGGCTGCGGTGCACGGGACGCGAGCGGAGGGGAAGCACCAGTGGGACAAGCGGAGTACGACCTGCTCTGGGGCGAACCCCACCGCAACGGCCGCGGCCGCCCGGCCGCCCTCAGCCGCGAGCGCATCGTCGCCGAAGCCGTCGCCATCGCCGACGCCGAAGGCCTGCAGAAGGTCTCGATGAAGCACCTGGCCGAACGGCTCGGCAGCGGCGTCATGTCCCTCTACCGCCATGTGCCCGGCAAGGACGAGCTCGTCGTCCTCATGTACGACTCCCTCATGGCCGGCCCGCTCCCCCTCGCCGAAGCCGACAACTGGCGGGACGTCCTGCGCCACTGGGGACTCGGCGTGCGCGACCTCTTCACCGCCCACCCGTGGGCGCTCGGCGTCGCCACCGGCGAGCGGGTCATGGGGCCGGGCGAGGCCGGCTGGGTCGACGCCGTCATCGGCCGCCTCACCGCCGTCGGCATGCCCGCCGAGCTCGGGCTCATCGCCGTGCTCACCGTCGACTGCTTCGCGCTCGGCGCCGTCCGCCCCGAGATCGGCGGGGCCGGGAGCGAGACCGAGTACTTCCAGTTCCTCACCGACCCGGCCATCCGCGCCCGCTACCCGAACCTCGCCCCCCTCGCCGAACCCGGCACCGCCGCCGAGGGCTCGATGGAGGACTACTTCGACTTCGGCCTCGAACGCGTCCTCGACGGCCTCGAGCACTACATCGAATCCCGGCAGTGAAACGGGGGCCGGCCCTTGTGCGGACCGGCCCCCGATCTTTCAGGAGAGTGAGTAAAGCCTTAGGCGGGCTGCAGCGCGGGCTCGCCCTTGCGCGGCGGCTCCTCCGAGCCCTCGGAACCAGTGCCGCCGAACGCCGACTCGGCGTCGAGCGGGACCGGCTTGGCGTCGTATACCTCGCGGTCGAGGAGCTTCTCCGACTTCGCCACGATCACCGGCACCACCATCTGCCCGGTCACGTTCGTGGCCGTGCGGATCATGTCCATGATCGGGTCGATCGCCAGCAGCAGGCCCACGCCCTCGAGCGGCAGGCCCAGCGTCGACAGGGTCAGCGTCAGCATCACGGTCGCGCCGGTCAGGCCCGCCGTGGCGGCCGAGCCGATCACCGACACGAACGCGATGAGCAGGTAGTCCTGCACGCCCAGCGGCACGTTGTACACCTGCGCCACGAAGATCGCGGCGATCGCCGGGTAGATCGCGGCGCAGCCGTCCATCTTCGTCGTCGCCCCGAACGGCGACGCGAACGACGCGTAGTTCCGGTCCACCCCGAGGCGGTCGGTGACGATCCGCTGCGCCAGCGGCAGCGTGCCCACCGACGAGCGCGACACGAACGCGAACTGGATCGCCGGCCACGCCTTGCGGAAGAACTGCACCGGCGAGACCTTCGCGACCAGGCGCAGCAGCACCGGGTAGACCACGAGCATCACGATGAGCGCGCCCACGTAGATGTCGATGCTGAACACCGCGAGCGGTTCCAGGAGGTCCCAGCCGTACGCGAACACGGCGTTGCCGATGAGCGCCGCGGTGCCGATGGGCGCCAAGCGGATCACCCACCACAGGGCCTTCTGGATCAGCGCCAGCGCCGACTCGTTGAACTTCAGGAACGGCTCGGCCTTGGGGCCGAGCTTCGCGGCGGCCGCGCCGACGACGATCGCGACGAACACGATCTGCAGCACGTTGACGTTCACGAACGCGTCGACCACGTTCGTGGGGATGATCCCGGTCAGGAAGTCCGTCCACGACCCGGTCGTCTCCGGGGCGGCGGCCGGGCTCGTGAGGGTCACGCCCTCGCCGGGGTTGGTGGTGAGGCCGATCGCGAGGCCGATGCCGACCGCGATGGCCGAGGTGAGCGCGAACCAGCCGAGGGTCTTGGCGACCAGGCGGCCCGCGTTCGCGAGGTTGCGCAGGTTGGCGATCGACGCGACGATCGCGGTGAAGACCAGGAACGGGACGATGAGGAACAGCAGCTGCACGAACAGCGTGCCGATCGTCTCGAGGGTGGTGCCGAGCCAGGCCACGGACCATTCGCGGGCCGCGAAACCCAGGACGAGGCCGAGGGCGAGGCCGATCAGGAGCTGCCACGCGAACGGGATCTTGAACCGCTTGCGCTGCTTGGTGTCGTTTGCTTCCGCGGTTGCGGACATGGTGAACCCCTTGGATTCTGGGCGTACAGCAAGGGGGCGCCCTGCTGCGTCTTTCGGGAATGCTGGGGTGGGCTCAAGGCCAGCGAGAAGAAGGAGGAGACATCGGCGAGCCCGCCGGTGAAGCGGTTCGGGCTATCGACAGAGCACGGTGGAGACGCGGCAGAGATCGATGTGAAGTCTGCGCGTCAGATCCTGAACCGTGGTCGTAAAGCTCATCGCCTGACTACGTTAGCGGTCCTCGCATATCGGGCGCAAGGGTCAGTGAGTGATCGCATACGGCACGCACCGAGGGAATAACGGCGGCTCCGCAGGTCACGCTAGATTCACGGGGTGCCCGATTCCGTGCCCGATCCGTTGCCCGCGCCCGAGCCGGGGTCCGGTCCGATGCCCGCGCCCGAGCCCGGTCCGATGCCTGACCCGGCACCCGATTCCACGCCCGCGGCCGATCATGCGCCCGCCGCGCGGCCGCCCCTGCGCCGCCTACTCCGGTCCGCCTCGAAGCCCGCGCTCGCCGCGGTCGCCGTCGGCGGTGCGATCGGGGCGCTCGGCCGGTACGGGCTCACCTTGGCCTTCCCCGCCGAACCGGGCTCGTTCGACCTCGCCACCTTCATCGCCAACACGACCGGCGGACTCCTCATCGGCATCCTCATGATCATCGTGACCGAGGTCGCGCCCGGCCTGACCATGCTCCGCCCGTTCGTCGGCGTCGGCATCCTCGGCGGCTTCACCACCTTCTCCACCTACATCGTCGACATCGGGCAAGCCGCGAACGCCGGAGCCATCGCGCTCGCGGTCGTCTACGCGTTCGCGACGATGGCCGCCGCACTCCTCGCCGCCGCGACCGGCATGTACGCCACCCGCCGCCTCCTGGCACGGAGCCGGACATGACGCTCCTGCTCATCGCGCTCGGCGCGGCCGTGGGCGCGCCCGCGCGGTTCCTCACCGACCTCGTCGTGGCGCATTACGCGGGCCGCCACCTGCCCTGGGGCACCTTGGCGGTCAACGTCTTCGGCTCCGGCCTCGCCGTGTTCCTCGTGGTGGCCGTCGCCGACCCGAGCTGGTCCGCGCTGCTCGTCACCGGTTTCTGCGGGGCGCTCACCACGTACTCGACGCTCGCGTACGAGACACTGCGGCTGGTCGAGGAGGGGCGGTGGCAGCACGCGGTGTGGAACATGGCCGCGAACCTCGCGGGCGGGCTCGGCGCGGGCCTCCTCGGTTTCGGCCTCGCGCACCTGATCACCGGCTGAGCCCTCTCGGAGCGTGCCGCCCCGGCGAGCGCTCCTCCGACACGCGGCCCGCCGCAAATCCCCGGTTCGACCGTTCCCATGCCCCACGATCGAGGTCCTGCCATAGCTGTCGGCCGGGCCGCCCGGGCTGTTCCGCGGCGTCCCGGCCGGCACGACTCGAAAGGGACCCCTGATGCCGGGCTTCAGCGCACACCCGCGCCCGCGAACCGAACGCCGCCTCCACCGCGGCACACGGCCGATCATCGCCGCCGCGATCGCCCTGCCCCTGCTGGTCGGCTCGGCGCCGGTCTCGGGCGCGGACGCCGACCCGGCCCAGGTCTGGCTCGTCGAACTCGCACCCGGCGCGAACGCCGCCGCCCTCGAAGCCACGTCGCTCGGGCTCGACTACACGGTCCGACACGACTTCTCGCGCGTGTGGAACGGCGTCTCGGTCGAGGCCGACCCGGCGACGGCCCGCCGCCTCGAACGCCTCGAACTCGTCGAAGAGGTGTGGTCCGACCGGTTCGTGATGGGTCCGGCCCGCGTCAGCGAATCATCCGATCCGCAACCCGAACTCGCGCAAGCGATCCAGACCACGCGCGCGGCGGACGCGCACGCCCGCGGCATCACCGGCGAGGGCGTCAAGGTCGGCGTCATCGACACCGGCATCGACTACACCCACCCCGACCTGGGCGGCTGCTTCGGCTCCGGCTGCCGGGTCGCCTACGGCACCGACTTCGTCGGCGACGACTTCGACTCCGACGACCCCGAGCACGACGAACCTGTCCCCGACGCGGACCCGGCCGACTGCGGCGGCCACGGCACGCATGTGGCGGGCATCGTGGGCGCGGACGGCAAGGTCACCGGCGTCGCGCCCGATGTCGAGTTCGGCGCCTACAAGGTGTTCGGCTGCAACGGCTCCACCAGCTCCGAGGTCATCATGCAGGCCCTCGAAGCGGCCCTCGAGGACGGCATGGACGTCGTCAACCTCTCGCTCGGCCAGTCGTTCCAGTGGCCGGGGTACCCGACCGCGCAGGCGGCGGACACGCTCGTCGAAGAAGGCGTCACGGTCGTCGCCTCGATGGGCAACGACGGCGAGGCCGGGGTCTTCTCCGGCTCGGCGCCGGGCGTCGGCTCCGAGGTGATCGGCGTGGCCTCCACGGACAACCCGCAGCAGCGCATGGACGCCGCGTTCGTCCCGGCCCTCGACCGCAGCATCGGCTACCGCTCCATTTCAGACACTCCCGAGCCCTCGGCCGTGACCGACCCGCTCGTCTGGTTCGGCCGCGCCTGCGCCGACGACGCCTCGGAAGGCGACGTCGCCGGGAAGGCCGCGCTCATCATCCGCGGCTCCTGCACCTTCAAGGAGAAGTACGCGCGGGCCATCGCCGAAGACGCCACCAGCGTCGTGATCTTCAACGACCGCTCCGGCCCCTTCGGCGGCGGCGGTATCGAGGACGGCACCGTCCCTGCCATAGCGCTCACCGACACCGACGGCGAAGACCTGCGCGACCTGGCCTCCATCGGCAAAGCCCCTGTCCTGGAGTTCAGCGGCGAGACGGTCCTGGTCGACATGCCGCGCGGCGGCTTCGCGTCCTCGTTCACCGCTTACGGCCCCTCGCCCGACCTGGCCCTCAAACCCGACCTGACCGCGCCCGGCGGCGGCATCTGGTCGACGGTCCCGGTCGCCGACGGCTCGTACGAATCCCTGTCGGGCACGTCAATGTCGAGCCCGCACGTAGCAGGCGCGGCAGCCCTCCTCATCGAAGACGACCCGATGCTGCAACCTCGCGACATCCGTACCCGCCTGGCCAACTCCGCCAAACCCGTCCTGTGGGGCGACAATCCCGACCTGGGCGAACTCGAAGCGGCCCACCGCCAAGGCACCGGCGTCATCGACGTGATCGACGCCCTCGACGCGAAGGCCTGCCTCTACCCGACCGGCGTCAACACCGGCGACGGCAGCGCGCCGCGCGCCTTCGAACTCCAGCTCACGTCCCGCGACACCGCCGTCCGCACCTACGAACTCACCCACAAATCCACCATCGCCACCACCGGCGACGAACGCGACCCGGGTTTCCATGCGGCCGAACCGAAGGTGACCTTCGAGCCGAAGACCCTCGACCTCCACCCGGGCCAGACCGCCACGATCGAGGTCACGGTCGAACCCAGCGCCGACCTGCCCCTCGGCAGCGTCTACGGCGGCCGCATCACCGCCCGCCCGGACGCCGGCGAGTCCCTGACCGCCGTCTACTCCGGATACCAGGGCGACTACCTGGCGATCCCGGTCCTCGAACACCCGGAGTTCCCGCGCCTCGCCGCCATCGTCGGCCAGGACCCGGAGACCCACCAGTACGACTACCGCGACCTCGAAGAGAGCGAGACCTTCAGCCTCGAAGACCCGGCCCTCGCGGCCCTCGTCTACCTGGGCCACCAGGTCTCGGCCCTGGAGGTCAGCGCCGAGAACGCCGACACCGCCGAAACCGTCACCTGGGAGCGCCAGCAGTACCTCCAGCGCTCCCCCGGTCCTGACGACGCCATGGGCATCCACCTCGCCGACCTCATCGCCGCCCGCCCCGGCGCCCTCGAACCGGGGGACTGGACCCTCCACGTCAAGGTCTTGAAGGCCCTGGGCGACGAGTCGAACCCGGCCCATTGGGAGCACTGGCAGTCCCCGGCGTTCACCCTCACCGAGTAGCGCTGACACGAACAAGGGCGGCACCGCATCGCGGTGCCGCCCTTCTCTCGTTGTGGCTATCGGGCTACCGGAGCGTCCAGCGCTGGTTCGCGCTGCCGCTGCAGGACCACAGGATCAGCTTGGTGCCGTTGGCGGTCGCTCCGCCGGTCGCGTCCAAGCAGAGTCCGTTGTGGACATTGGTGATGGTGCCGTTCGAGTTCACGTTCCACTTCTGGTTGTTGCCCCCGTGGCAGTCCCAGACCGCGGCCGTGGTGCCGTTGGACGTGCCCCAGCCTGACGCTTCCAGGCACTTCCCGCCCACCTTCAGCTCACCGGCCGAAGTGCGGGTGAACTGCTGGTTGACGCCGCCGTTGCAGTCCCACAGCACGGCCTGGGTCCCGTTCGCCGCCGGGCTGCCCGGGACGTCCGCGCAGCGGTTCGACCCGGCGCCGACGATCGCGACCGAGCCGGTCTGCTGGCCTGAGCCGAGCCCGGTCATGATGGCGTTGATGATGCCCTGCTGGGTCACCTGGTTCGTGCTCCGGTTGAACAGCCCGAACCCGTACTGACCGTTGAATCCGTTGTCCCAGTATACCGTCGCGGCCCCGTACTTCTTAGCCGTGGCGACCATCGTGCGCGCGAAGTCCTGGCGGTACCGGTTGTTCGCCGAGTCGAACGAGGACTTGTCGATCGCCCCGTACTCGCCGACGACGACCGGATACCCCTTGGAGACGAACGCGTCGTAGGTCAGCTTCATCTGCGAGTCCATATAGTCCTCCTGGCCCCAGGTGGACGTCTTGGAAGCGTTGGTGGCGTTCGGCCCCCACTGCGTGATGTTCCCGTTCTCCTCACCGGCGAAGTCCCACGGAGCGTAGTAGTGGACGGAGATCATGATCCGCCGCTCACCGCTGGGGACGACCGAGCTCCGGTAGTTGTCGGTCGGAATGACGAAGCCGTAGTTCCCCGTGGTGTAGTCGATGTTCGTGTTCCAGCCGGGCACGAGCAGCCACCGCGAACCGTTGTTCCCGCCGGTCTGGCGCACCGTGTCGACGAAGATCTGGTTGTAGGCATTGATGTTCGAGTAGCAGGGCTGCGTCGGCGCGCCGTACTGCCCGTCGAAGTTCTCGTTCATCGACTCGAGGATGAGGCGCTGGTCGTAGTCGCGGAACCTCGTGGCGATCTGCTGCCACGCGCTCTTGTACTTGGCCCTGATCGTCGTCTGGTCGGCCGCGTCGCAGATCAGCCACGCGCCGCCGACGCTCTTGTAGCCGTCGCCGTGCATGTTGATGATGACGTGCATGCCCCGGTCGTAGGCGTAGTCGACGACCTGCTGGATCCTGTTGAGCCAGTTCGCGTTGATCGTGTAGTTCGGCCCGGACCCGATGTGGTTCAGATAGGACACCGGGATCCGGATCGTGTCGAACCCCGCCGCCTGCACGCTGTCGATCAGTGACTGCGTCACCGTCGGGTTGTTCCAGGCGGTCTCGCTCGGGACGCCGTTGGTGTTGGCCTCCAGGCTGTTCCCGAGGTTCCAGCCCGCGCCCATGTCGGCGATGATCTGCGTGGCGTTCCGCTGCGTCATCGTGTCGGCCTGCGCCGGGCTCGCGAAGCCGGTGACGGACACACCGACCGCCATAGCGACCGCCGCGAACACGGCCCTGAATCTTCTCGTTCTCATCCGCACCGATGGACCCCCAGGCTAGAAGTTTGTTGGATCAGCTAGTGAAACAATTATCCATCAGCATATAGAGAATTGTCAATACAATCGTCGGAATCCTCGCCGACTACGGGGTGTGGGGGC
>NZ_JAGFNP010000021.1 GCF_017592475.1 Glycomyces niveus
TGGTTTGTTTGGTGGTGAGAGCGGAAGTGACACACCCGGTCCCATTCCGAACCCGGTCGTTACGGCTTCCAGCGCCGATGGTACTGCACTCGAGAGGGTGTGGGAGAGCAGGACACCGCCAAACATTTATTCTAGAGGGAAGGCCCCCACCATCCGGTGGGGGCCTTTTCGTATGCGCTGATTTAGGAAGAAGTCGAGAGCGCGTCTCTCACTTTCGCTATGCCAACTCCGATTCCGAAGATCGCCCCTGTCACCAGGAATGTCAGTAGCGAGACGGTCACCAGGGCGATCGCGATGCCGATCGCGCCTACGACGCTGAAAAATGTGCTCACGTGGCCTCCTCCGTTGCAGGCTCGTCGGTCGGGGTACATGCCCTTCAGGTATTGTCCCACATCGCTGGATCAGACGTAGTAGGCGTCACAAGTTAGTTAGGTCACAGTGATGGACAGATCTTCAGTTTCGCGTCTTCCTGGCACAGCGCTGCCGGCGTCGGCCTCGCGGCGCCTGGCGGCCGTGGGGCGGGACCCGATCAACCTGCACCGGGCACTCGCGCACGCGCCGGCGCTGCTGGCGCCGGTGCTTGACCTCATTCATGCGCTGCGGTGCGACGCCGAGGTGTCGCGAGGGCTGCGGGAGTTGATGATCTGCCGGATCGCGCAGCTCGAGGGCTCGGCGTACGAGCTGGCGCACCACCTGCCGATGGCCGCGGAGGCGGGGCTGGATTCGGAGCAATTGGCGGCGCTCGAACGCTGGCGTGAGGCGGACTGCTTCAGTGCGCCGCAGCGGGCGGTGCTCGCGTACGCCGAGCATTTGGGGGCCGGCGCGGCTCGAGACGATGCGGCGCTCGACGTTTGTTTCGGTCCGGCCGAGCAGGCGGAGCTCACGGTCACCGGCGCGACGTACATCGCTCTCGCGCGGATGCTCCGGGCCTTGGATGTAGAGATCGACGAGGGAGTTTCCGATTGATCGCGGCTTCCGCCGGGTAAGTCGACTGATTGCGGGGATTTGTGATCTTCGGGTGATATGCGGCTTAGGATTTCGGAACGTGTGGTACGGGTTTCCAGTCGGCAGCGGGAGTGAGTGATGGCGGCGGACGATGAGGGTCTGATGCGCGGTGAGCCCCAGGGGGGCACCGCGTCGGCGGTGTTCGTTTCCATTGCTGCTGCGCTCGGCGGGTTCCTGTTCGGGTACGACACGGCCGTGATCAACGGAACGACCGGCGCGCTCGAGGTCCAGTGGGGGATCGGCTCGGTCGAGACCGGTGTGGTCGTGTCGTCGGCGCTCCTCGGCTGCGCGGTCGGCGCCTGGTTTGCGGGCTCGTTGGCGAACAAGCTTGGGCGGCCACGGGTCATGATGATCGCGGCGGTCGTCTTCTTCATCACCTCGCTGGGGAGCGCCCTGGCGACGGGGCCGTTGGATTTGACGATCTGGCGCGTGTGCGGCGGCCTGGCGATCGGTGCGGCGAGCGTCATCGCGCCCGCGTACATCGCCGAGATCGCGCCGGCGCATCTGCGCGGGCGACTGGGGTCGCTGCAGCAGTTCGCGATCGTGCTCGGCATTTTCGGTGCGCTGCTGGTGAACTACGCGATCCAGGCGTCGGCGGGCGGGGCGAGCGGCGAGGTTCCGTGGGGCGGGACGGCGTGGCGGTGGATGTTCGCTGCGGCGTCCGTGCCGGCGTTCGTGTACTTCATGTGCTCGCTGCAGATCCCCGAGTCGCCGCGGTACCTCGTGGCGAAGCAGGAGCTGGACAAGGCCAAGACGATCCTCGCGAAGTACGTCGGTGGGGACGTCGACACGAAGATCGTGGAGATCCAGCAGTCGCTGCACAGCGACCGGCCGCCGCGGATCTCGGACGTGCGCGGCCCGCGTGCGGGCCTGCTGCCGATCGTGTGGGTCGGCATCTTCCTGTCGATGTTCCAGCAGTTCGTGGGCATCAACGTCATCTTCTACTACTCGACGTCGCTTTGGCAGACGGTCGGGTTCAGCGAGAACGACGCGTTCCTTACGAGCGTCATCAACTCGATCGTGAACATCGCCGGCACGATTCTCGCGATCTACCTGGTGGACCGGGTGGGCCGCAAGAAGCTGCTGATGTGGGGTTCGATGACCATGTTCATCGCGCTCGGCACGATGGCGGTCATCTTCGCTACGGCCGACGTCGACGCGGAGAACAACCCGATCCTCGGCGACGTGCAGGGCGTCGTCGCCCTGATCGCGGCGAACGTGTTCGTGTTCGGATTCGCGTTCACGTGGGGCCCGGTCGTGTGGGTGCTGCTGGGGGAAATGTTCCCCAACCGGATCCGCGCCTCGGCGCTCGGTGTGGCCGCGGCCGCGCAGTGGATCAGCAACTGGCTCATCACGGTCACGTTCCCCGAGCTCGCGCAGACCGGCCTGTTCCTGGCGTACGGCCTCTACGCGGCGTTTGCGCTGATCTCGTTCTTCTTCGTCGCCAAGATGATCAAGGAGACGAAGGGCGTCGAGCTGGAGGACATGGAGGCCCTCGGAGGGGGCGCTGTCCGCACGGCCGACTAGCGGAGTGCATACGGCGAGGGCCGCCCCCACCGGGGGCGGCCCTCATCGGTTTCCCTGTGGTGCAGAGCTATTCGTACGAGATGGCGCTGAGGATGTTGACCTTCGAGGCCCGTACCGCGGGGGCGATGGCGGCGAGGAGTCCGACGAGGACGGCCGCGGCGAGGTAGCCGAAGACCAGGCCGACCGGGACCGCGAAGACGTCGACGCCGGTGTCGGCCAGCGCGACCTGGAGCGCCCAGCCCAGGCCGAGGCCCGTGCCGATGCCGAGGACCGCGCCGAAGAGGGCGATGGTGACGCTCTCGACGGTGACCATGCGCGTGGTCTGGCCGCGGGTCAGGCCGATCGCGCGGAGCATCCCGAGCTCCCGGGTGCGTTCGAGGACCGACAGGATCAGCGTGTTGACCACGCCGATGACGGCCACGATCATCGCCAGGCCGAGCAGCAGCTGGATCGCGAGGATCGCGAAGTCGTAGAGCACGGTGGTCTGCGCCGCGTATTCCTCGTGGTTCTGGACGCTCACCGCCGGTTCGTCGGCGAGGATGGCGTCCACGTCGTCGGCGACGGCCTCGATCTCGGCGTCGTCGGCCACGTCGACCAGGGCCGAGGTCGGCCTGGTCGTGTAGAACTCGTCGGTGTGGGCCGTGGCGAGGTACCAGCCGTCGGTGCTCTCGTTGTCCTCGAGGATCGCGGCGATCGTGAACTCGTGCGGTGCGTCGCCGCGGCTGAAGGTCGCTGTGACGGTGTCGCCGAGGCCGACGCCGAGTGTTTCGGCCGCGGTCGCGTTGACGGCGATCTCGTCGTCGGCGAGTTCGGTCGTCTCGCCTTCGAGGAATGCGCCGCCGTAGAGCGCGATGCCGGCCTCCAGGTCGCTGGTGGCGTAGACGCGCTGCTCGGTGCCGTTGATGTCGCTGGGGTCGTAGTACAGCTCGACGGCGGACTCGACGCCGTCGACGGCGCGGATCTCGTCCATGAGCGCCGGGTCGAAGGTCGGCGCGACGGCGGCGGTGATCGGGCCGGATACGAACAGCTCGGCCTTGACGTTGTCCTCGAAGTAGTGGCTGATGCTCGCTTTGACACTGGTGAGCAGGGTCGCGGTGGCGGTCACGAGGGTCACGCCGATCATGAGCGCCGCGGCGGTGACCGCAGTGCGCCGCGGGTTGCGGCCGGCATTGCGACGGCCGAGCCGGCCGGCGAAGCTCCACGCCCACAGCAGGCCGAGTGCGTTGACGAGCGGCTTGGAGAGCCAGGCGGTGAGGAGGGTGAGGCCAACGAAGACGAGTCCGGCGCCGACGGCGGCGGCGGTCAGGTCGGCGGTGTCGCCGCCGAGGCTTTCGCTGAGGCCCAAGGCCAGTGCGCCGACGCCGGCGGCGGTGACGGTGCCGCCGGTGACGGTGAGGGCCGTGATGGGCTTGTCGGCCTTGACGGCTTCGCGCATCGCTTCGACTGGCGGGATCTTCGAGGCCCGTACGGCCGGGACCAGGGCCGACAGGACGGTGACGCCGATGCCGACGGCGAGTGCGGTGAGCACGGCCGTGGGCGGGACCGTCAGGCTCGACTGGCCGGCGTCGAGGATCATGTTGGCCACCACGGAGGTCAGCACGCCGCCGCCCGCGATGCCCACGGCGGTGCCGATGACGCCGGCGACGGTGCCCAGCAGCAGCGCTTCGGCGAGGACCGAGCGGATGACCTGGCCCCTGCCCGCGCCGATGGCGCGCATCATCGCGATCTCCTTGAGGCGTCCGGCGATGACGATGGAGAAGGTGTTGGCGATGAGGAAGACCGAGACGAACACGGCGACGAGGCCGAAGCCGAGGAGGAACTTCCCGATGAGACCCGTGGCCTCGGCGGTCTCGGCGTTGACCTCGGCGTTGTAGGCCTCCCAGGTGAGCGCCTCGGATTCGGCGCCGACCACGGATTCGAGGGACGCGAGCAGCTCGCTCGTGCTGACGCCTTCGGCGGCGTCGACGGCCACCATCGAGTAGGCGTCCTCGCCGCCGAAGACCAGTCGCTGCGCTTCGGGTGTG
Organism: Glycomyces niveus; assembly: GCF_017592475.1. Taxonomy (GTDB): domain Bacteria; phylum Actinomycetota; class Actinomycetes; order Mycobacteriales; family Micromonosporaceae; genus Glycomyces; species Glycomyces niveus. Next base: position 4,557 of record NZ_JAGFNP010000021.1, read on the forward strand.
GTGAACGCGAGTTCGGTGGTGCCGCCGATGGAGTCGCGGCCGCCCGGGTAGCCGTAGACGCCGACGATCGCGTACTCGGTGTTCTGGACGGACTCCGAGTAGGCGGTGACGGTGTCGCCGACGGTGTAGCCGGAGTCGGCGGCGAACTTGGCCGAGACGGCGACCTCGCCGTCCGTCTCGGGTGCGCGGCCTTCGCGCAGTTCGCGGTCGGTGGACTCGTCGCCCCAGTTGGTAGCGATCGTGGGGGAGAGGCCGCCGACGATCTTGCCGTTGTCGCCGATGGCGTTGACCATCCAGGACACGGTCGTGGTGACCTCGCCGACGCCTTCGGCGGCCTCGATGGCGGCCAGGGTCTCGCCGGTGACGCCTTCGCGGACGAGGCGGTCGCCGCGGGTCTCGGGTTCAAGGGGGCGGACGAGCACGTCGGCGCCCGCGTAGGACTCGCCGTTCAGGTCGTCGACGGTGGTCTGGATGGAGGCGGTGAGGACCAGCGCGGCGGCGATGAACGCCGAGCCGAGCACGATGGCGATGCTGGTCAGGGCGAGGCGGGCTTTGCGGGCCGCCATGCCCTTGAGCGTGGCGCGGAGCATCGGGTCAGGCGGCCTCTCCGGCGAGGGGCACGCGGTTCTCGAAGCCGCGCATGGTGTCGATGACCGCGTCGGCGGTGGGCCGGTCGAGGTCGCGGACGATCTGGCCGTCGGCGAGGAACACGACGCGGTCGGCGTACGCGGCCGCCGACGGGTCGTGGGTGACCATGACGATGGTCTGCCCGAAGTCGTCGACGGACTTGCGCAGGAACCGCAGGACCTCGCCGCTGGAGCGGGTGTCGAGGTTGCCGGTGGGCTCGTCGGCGAAGACCACTTCGGGCCGCGAGGCGAGCGCGCGGGCGCAGGCGACGCGCTGCTGCTGGCCGCCGGAGAGCTCGGTCGGCTTGTGCGACAAGCGCTCCTGGAGGTCGAGCGTGCGGATGATCTGGCTGATCCACGCCGGGTCGGCCTTCGCCCCCGCGATCGAGGCCGGGAGCAGGATGTTCTCCTCGGCCGTCAGCGTCGGCAGTAGGTTGAACTGCTGGAAGATGAAGCCGATCTTGTCGCGGCGCAGTTTCGTGAGGGCCTTGTCGTTCAGACCCGTGATGACCGTGCCGCCGATGTGGACGCTGCCGCGGTCGGTGGTGTCGAGCCCGGCGAGGCAGTGCATGAGGGTGGACTTGCCCGAGCCCGAGGGGCCCATGATGGCGGTGAACTGGCCGGAGGCGAACGACACGGACACGTCTCGCAGGGCCACGACCTGGGCCTCGCCGGTGCCGTACGCGCGCCACAGGCCGGCCGCGGTGACGGCGGCGCGGGTCTGCGTGCGCTCGAGGCTCTGGGGGGCGTGGGGAGTGCTGAGTGGCACGGAAGCGCCTTTCTGATCGGGTGTCTTTCCTTTTGCCACAAGGCTATTGAGCGGCGCTCCCGGGTGCTTCGGTCCGCGGGCCGGAGTTCCGTCCTCCCCGAGCAGGAGCCCCCGGGCCCGCCTCGGCCGAAAGGCCGAGCCGCGGCGGACCCGCGACTCGGCCTTCAGGGCAGACGGGAGGGGCGGCGCCTGACAACGCCGCCCCTCACCTGGTTTCCGGTAGAGAGCTATTCGTAGGCGATGGCGCCCAGCACGTTGAGCTTCGCCGCGCGCGCCGCCGGCGCGATCGCCGCGAGCAGGCCCACGGCCACGGCCGCGACCAGGTAGGTGACGATCAGGCCCCACGGAAGGGCGAAGTTGGTCAGGCCCTCCTCCTCGAGCGCCTGCTGCACGGTCCAGCCCAGGCCGATGCCGACCACGATGCCCAGGACCGCGCCGAACACGCAGATGATGACGCTCTCGACGGTGATCATGCGCCGCACCTGCCCGCGGGTCATGCCGACCGCCCGCAGCAGCCCGAGCTCGCGGGTGCGCTCCAGGACCGACAGGACCAGCGTGTTCACCACGCCGATGACCGCGATGATCATCGCCAGCGCGAGCAGGATCTGCACGGCCGCGAGGATCGTGTCGAGGCCGCCGGTCTGCTGCTCGACGAACTCGGCGTTGTTGGTGACGCCGACCTCGGGCTCGGCCTTGAGGATCGCGTCGACCTCGTCCTTGACCGCGGCCACGTCGGCGCCCTCGGCGACCTGGATGTACGCCTGCATCGGCTTCTTGATCATGAAGTGCTCGACCTGCTCGGGCGCGACCCACCAGCCGTTGGTGAGGTCGTAGCCATCGAGGACCGCGGCGATCCGCAGCGTCTCGGTCGTGCCGTCGGAGAACGTCACGTCGACCGTGTCGCCCACGGCCACGCCCCGGTCCTCCGCGGTGCCCTCGTCGACCACGACCGCGTCGGGCGCGAGGTTCTCGACCGAGCCGTCGGCGACGGTGCCGCCGAAGACCGCGAGCGCCGCCTGCAGGTCCGAACTGGACGACAGCGCGGCTTCTTCGCCGTTGACCTGGGTGTTGAAGAAGTCCGCGTACACGTCGCCGACTTCGTCGACCTCGGGCAGGGCCCGGATCTCCTCGACCCGCTCGGGCGAGAACGACGGGATGCTCGCCCCGCCCTGCGCCCCCGAGACGATGAGGTCCGAGTTCAGGTTCAGGTCGAGCGCCTCGGAGGTGGTCGACTTGATGCTCGAGACGAGTGTGGCGATGCCGGTGATGAGCGCGACGGCGATCATGAGCGCCGACGCGGTGATCGCGGTGCGCCGCGGGTTGCGACCGGCGTTGAGCTTGCCGAGCCGGCCCGAGAACGTCCACGACATGACCGCGCCGAGCAGCGCCACGAGCGGACGCGACAGGATGGGCGTGAGCATGGTGACGCCCACGAACGCGATGCCGACGCCCACGAGGATCCCGGTGAGCTCCTCGTCGCCGAGATTGTCCGTGAGCCCGAGCGCGAGCAGCCCCGCGCCGACGGCGAACACGATCGCTCCAGCGATGGTGATGCCCCGCAACGGCTTCGGCGGATTGACCGCGTCGCGCATCGCGGCCACCGGCGGGACGCTGGAGGCCTTGACCGCGGGCAGGAGCGCCGACAGGACGGTGACGCCGATGCCGACGGCCAGCGCCCAGAGCGTGGTCGCGGGGATGAGCAGCCGCACCGGCAGGCCGCCCATCATGGTCGCGCTGACCACTTCGGACAGGCCCCAGCCGAGGAGCAGGCCGAGCCCGAGGCCGATGACCGAGGCGGCGGTGCCGATGAGGAGCGCTTCGGTGAGGACCGAGCGGACCACTTGGCCGCGTCCGGCGCCGATGGCGCGCAGCAGCGCGAGTTCGCGCTGGCGCTGGGCGACGATGATCGTGAAGGTGTTGATGATCAGGAAGATCGACACGAACACGGCGACCAGGCCGAAGCCGAGGAAGATGTAGCCCATGAAGTCGGAGACGACGGCGAAGCCCTGCGCGGCGGCCTCGGAGGCCTCTTCGCCGGTCTGGACTTTGAAGCCGCTGCCGACCGCGCTGGCGATGGCGTCGGTGTCGACCTCGTCGCCGTAGACGTACACGGAGGTGTAGACGTCTTCGCCGCCGGTCATGAGACGCTGGGCGTCGGCGGTGTTGAAGGCGATCTGGGTTTCGCCGGCGAGCGAGTCGCGGTCGCCGGAGAGGCCGTAGACGCCGACGATCTCGTAGGCGACGGCGTCTTCGAGGTTGACCGTGTCGGAGTAGACGGTGACGGTGTCGCCGACGGTGAAGCCGGAGTCGGCGGCGAACTTGGCCGAGACGGCGACTTCGCCGTCGGCTTCGGGGCCGCGGCCGTCGCGCAGTTCGATGTAGTCGCCCTGGCCTTCGCCGGAGGCCCAGTTGAGGCCGATGGTGGGCGCGAAGGTGCCGACGAGCTTGCCGTCGTCGCCGAGGGCTTTGACCTGGCCTTCGACGGCACCGTCGGCGCGGTCGACGCCTGCGGTGGCCCGGACCTGCTCGAGGGTGGCGGCGGGGATGGCCATGGCGGCGGGGTTGCCGGGGCCGCCCATGCCGCCGCCTTCGGCGTCGCGGGTGACGACGGCGTCGACGCCGGTGTAGGCGTCGGCGATGACGCCGGAGACGGACTTCTCCATCGTGGCGGTGAGGACCATCGCGGCGGCGACGAACATCGTGCCGAGGACGACGGCGAGGCTGGTGAGGACGAGGCGGGCTTTGCGGCTCGCCATGCCCTTGAGGGTGGCGCGCAGCATGGCTAGGCGGTCTCTCCCTGGGCGGCGGCGACGAGCTCTTCGAAGTGCTTCATCTTGTCGATGACCTTGTCGGCGGTGGGTTCGGACATGTCCTCGACGATCTGGCCGTCGGCGAGGAAGACCACGCGGTCGGCGTAGGCGGCGGCGGACGGGTCGTGGGTGACCATGACGATGGTCTGCCCGAAGTCGTCGACGCTGGTGCGCAGGAAGCGGAGCACTTCGGCGCCCGAGCGGGTGTCGAGGTTGCCGGTGGGCTCGTCGGCGAAGACCACTTCGGGCCGCGAGGCGAGCGCGCGGGCGCAGGCGACGCGCTGCTGCTGGCCGCCGGAGAGCTGGGTGGGCTTGTGGGAGAGGCGGTCGGCGAGGTCGAGGGTCTTGATGATCTGGTTGATCCAGGCCGGGTCCGCCTTGGCCCCGGCGATGGCCGCGGGCAGGGTGATGTTCTCTTCGGCCGTGAGGGTCGGCAGCAGGTTGAACTGCTGGAAGATGAAGCCGATCTTGTCGCGGCGCAGTTTGGTGAGGGCCTTGTCGTTCAGGCCCGTGACGGTGGTGTCGCCGATGTAGACGGTGCCGCGGTCGGTGGTGTCGAGTCCGGCGAGGCAGTGCATGAGGGTGGACTTGCCCGAGCCCGAGGGGCCCATGATGGCGGTGAACGCGCCGGATTCGAACTGGACGGAGACGTCGCGGAGGGCGACGACCTGGGCTTCGCCTTGCCCGTAGGCCTTCCAGAGGCCTTCGGCTGATACGGCGGTGGTCCTGACGGGGGATGCGGTGGACACGACGCTCTCGCTTTCGGTGAAGGTGTCGGTGTGCCGAGGGATTCGGTGTTGGGTTTCCTGGTCCGCGAGACGTCGCTCGCGAAGTCGTTGCGTCAGGCCGACATCGGACGAATGACGTCGACGCGCCTGATTGTGACATCATACATGATGTCATTCGGCGTCGTAGTGCGCTGGGTCATGTACCGACGATATTGGACGGCCGGGGCGCGCGCATCCGCTTCGAGAACGGTCTTCGTCTCCGCCTCACGGCGTAGACGGCGGTACCGGGGTATGACGTTCGTCAGGGGTTCAGCCGGTGCCGCCGGGCTTGACCAGGCCGCTTTCGTAGGCGAGGACGACGGCCTGGACGCGGTCGCGGACGCCGAGCTTGGTGAGCAGGTGGCCGACGTGGGTCTTGACGGTGGTCTCGCCGACGGTGAGCGTCTCGGCGATCTCGGCGTTGGTGAGCCCTTTCGCCAAGAGCAGCAGCACTTCGCGCTCGCGGGCGGTCAGGGCGTCCACGATGGCGGGATGGGCGTCGCCGTCGCCCCCGCGGTGCTCGGCGAAGCGGCCCAGGAGGGTCGAGAGGATGTGCGGGGCGACGACCGCGCCGCCGCGGTGGACGGTGCGGATGGCCTCGACCAGGTCGGCGGCGGGCGCGTCCTTGGTGAGGAAGCCGGCGGCGCCGGCGCGCAGCGCCCCGACGACGTACTCGTCGAGGTCGAAAGTGGTCAGCACCAGGACGCGGCTGGGCAGGTTGGCCTGCACGATGTCGGCCGTCGCCGCCACGCCGTCGCGGCGGGGCATGCGGATGTCCATGAGGACGACGTCGGGGACCAGCCGCCGGGTGAGGTCGAAGGCCTCGACGCCGTCGCCGGCCTCGGCGACGATGTCGATGTCGGTCTCCGCGCCGAGGACCATCTTGAATCCCGCGCGCAGCAGCTGCTGGTCGTCGGCCAGCAGGAGGCGGATCGGCCGGTCGTTCAACGTGCGACTCCCTGGAGGTGGGCGTTCTTGGGGAAGCGGGCCTCGACGAGGTAGCCGCCGCCGGGCCGGGGCCCGGCTTCGAGCGTGCCGCCGTACAGCGTGGCGCGCTCGCGCATGCCGATGAGGCCGTGGCCGCCGGAGAAGCCCGAGACGACGGGGGCGCCGTGCCCCGAGTCGCCTACGGAGATCCGGAACTCGGCCTCGCCGTAGTCGACGACGACGCCGGCCCGGGCCTGTGGCCCGGCGTGCTTGATGGTGTTCGTCAGCGCCTCCTGGACGATGCGGTAGACCGCCAGGCTCACGCCGGTCGGCAGCGGGTACTCCTCGCCGCGGACGGTGTAGCGCACCGGCAGGCCGGCGTCCTTGGTCTGCGCCACGAGCGCCCGCAGCGAGTCCACTGTAGGCTGCGGTTCGAGGTCGGCGGCGCCGGCTTCGTCCCGGCCCTGGCGCAGCACGGTCAGGATGTCCCGCATCTCCCGCAGTGCGGTGCGCGCGGTCTGGTTCACCGTGGTCAGCGCCTCCTCGGCCGCTTCCGGGTCCGTCCGCAGGACCCGCTTGGCCCCTTCGGACATGACGCCGATGACCGAGATGTGGTGCGCCACCACGTCGTGCAGCTCCCGGGCGATGCGACGCTGCTCGTCGGCGACCGCCTGCGCCGCCAGCGCCTCCTGCCGCTCCTCGGCGAACCGGGCCCGGTCGGAGAGCTCGACGACGTGCTCCCGGCGGTTGCGGATGACCCAGCCGATCCAGAACACGGTCGCCGCCAGCGCGCAGTTGAGCATCGTCAGCAGCAGGCTGGTCACGTGGTCGCCGCCTCTGAACGCGGCCGACTGGATGAACAGCGCCACCGGCACCCAGATCGCGGCGGCGGCCACCAGCGCCCGGGGCAGGGGCCGGTAGGCGGCGGCGGTGTAGGTCAGGATGAACATGCCGATCCCCGAGTCCATCGCCATGCCCTCGAGCGGGCCGATGAAGAACGCGGCGGCCATGACGAGCAGCGACAGGACGATGCCGCCCCACAACCAGGTGCGCCGCAAGGCGATCGACGCGAACGGGATCGCCATGAGCCCGGCCTGGCCCCAGGTGAGCGTCACCGCATCGGATACGGCCGCCGAGACCGCGTAGAAGCCCAGGTACCCGCCGGCGGAGGCGACCGCCAGGAGCGCGTCGGCGAGGAGCGGCCGCTGATGGAGCCGGCACCGCAGGCGTGTGAAAGTGGAGGCGGCATGCACGCTCTACACCGTATCCGCCCATGACGCCCGTTTCATCGAACGCGAGAATGATCCGCGACTACGCCTCAGGTAGGAGGCGTCTCCAGGGGCGGCGCCGCCACCGGCATCGCCAGGCCCGGGAGGACCGTCGGCAGTGGGTACGCGGGCGGCTCGCCGCCGAACTCCGGGCACAGCGACTGGTGCGCGCACCAGCCGCACAGCTTCGACTTCTGCGGCCGGAAGTCGCCGGTGGCGATGGCCTCGCGCATGACCGCCCACAATGCCTTGACGGTCTTCTCGAACCCCTCCAGCTCGCGCTGCGTGGGGGAGTAGTCGAGCATCTGCCCGTCCCCGAGGTACATGAGCCGCAGCAGGGTCGGCACCGTCCCCCGCGTCCGCCACCACGCCAGGGCGTAGAACTTCATCTGGAACAGCGCCTTGTCCGCGAAGCGGTCCGGCGGGCGCTTCCCGGTCTTGTAGTCCACGAGCCGCACCAGCCCCTCGGGGTTGACGTCGGCCCGGTCGATGAACCCCTTGAGCGAGGTGCCGTCGTCGAGCGTCGTCGTCACCAGGCACTCGGTGCGGTGCGGCTGGAGCCGCTGCGGGTCCTCCATCGCGAAGTACGTCTCGACCAGGCGCCGCACGTTCCGCAGCCACGCCGACTCGTCGTCGAGCCCCTCGAACAGCTCCGCGTACTCGCCCGAGGTCTGCAGCTTCGCCCACTCCGGCTCGATCATCGCCAGCGCCTGCCGCGGGGTGCGCCGGCCCGCGTCCAGCTCGTAGAGGCGCTCGAGCACGGAGTGCACGAGCGTGCCCTGCACCTGCGCCTTCGACGGCGGCTCCGGCAGCCGGTCCACCGCCCGGAACCGGTACAGCAGCGGGCACTGCTTGAAATCCCCGGCGCGCGAAGGGGAGAGCTGGGTCGGACGGGTCGCTGACATGCCCCGAGCATAGGACGGGGCGCCGACATCCCCCGCACGCGTCCCGCCAACTAAACATAACGCGTGTACTGTTTACTGTATGACCATCGACGAGAACGCCGCCCGCTCCTTCGGCCCCGCCGCCGACCTCTACGACTCCGTCCGCCCCACCTACCCCGCCGAAGCCCTCCGCTGGCAGACCGGGGACGAACCGAAGGACATCGTCGACCTCGGCGCCGGCACCGGCCTCCTCACCCGCGGCCTCATCGCCCTCGGCCACCGCGTCACCGCCGTCGAACCCGACCCCCGGATGCTCGCCAAACTCACCGCCGCCAGCCCCGGCGTCCACGCCGCCCACGAAGGCCCCGCCGAAGCCCTCCCCCTCCCCGACGCCAGCGCCGACATCGTCACCGCCGGCCAGGCCTTCCACTGGTTCGACCGCAAACGCGCCCTCCCCGAGATCCGCCGCGTCCTGCGCCCCGGCGGCCTCCTCGCCCCCATCTGGAACGTCCGCGACAACGCCACCGGGTGGGTCGCCGCCCTCACCGAGGCCATCGGCAACGCCCAAGGCGAACTCGACGCCGTCGCCGCCACCGAACCCGGCTACTTCGGCCCCGGCTTCGCCGCACCCGAGCACCGCGTCTTCCGCCACGAGATGCCCCTCGACCGCGCCGGACTCCTCCGCCTCGTCCAGTCCCGTTCCTACTACCTCGTCGCCGACGACGCCCGGAAGCGGCACATCCTCGACGTCGTCGACGACGTCGTCACCACCCACCCCGATCTCAGGGGCAAAGACGCGTTCGCCATGCCCTACAAGACCTACGCCTTCAAGGTCCGCCCCGCCTAGATCGGAATCCTCTCAAGCACGCCCGCCCACGTGGTTCACGACGCCGACCGCGCGGGCGGGCGCGTAGCATTGCCGCCGATGTCGACTGCAAACGCGCTGGCCTTCCGCCGATCCGGATTCACCCTCGTCCGCTTCAAGGGCATCCCCGTCACCCTCGGCTACACCTGGCTCCTCCTCGCCGCCGTGGTCGTGATCGTCTACGCCCCGATCGTGCAGCGCTCCGTCCCCGGCCTGAGCACCGGCGCCGCCCTCATCGTCGCCGCCCTCTTCGCCGTCACCCTCCTCGTCTCGGTCTTCCTCCACGAACTCGGCCACGCCCTCGTCAGCCTCCGCGCCGGCATCGGCGTCCGCCAGATCAACCTCGACGCCCTCGGCGGGTTCACCGAGATGGACCGCGAAGCACCCCGGCCCGGCACCGCCGCCGCCATCGCGCTCGCCGGACCCGCCGTCTCCGCCGCCCTCGGCGGCATCGGCCTCGCCGGACTCTTCCTCACCGCCCCCGGCTCCCTCGTCTGGCAGTTCGCCTTCCAGATCTGCGTCGCCAACCTCCTCGTCGCCGTCTACAACCTCCTCCCGGGCCTGCCCCTCGACGGCGGCAAAGCCCTCCAGGCCGGCATCTGGGCCGCCACCGGCGACCGCTGGACCGGATTCCGCGTCGCCGGCTGGGCCGGACGCGTCGTCGCCGTCGCCACCATCGCCGCCGGCCTGTGGCTGTACGCCTCGGACTGGTTCTCCGCGTTCGGCCTCATCCTCCTCATCTTCGTGGCCTTCGAACTTTGGCGCGGTGCCACCAGCGCCATCCGCGCCGCCCGCATGGGCCCGCGCGTCAAAGCCCTCGACGCCGCCGTGCTGGCCCGCCCGATCGTCCTCGTGCCGACCACGGCGACCCTGGGGGAGGCGCTGCGCGCCGCCGAGGGCCGCGAGGTCGTCGCGGTCGACGTCAAGCCCGTCGGGGTCCTCGACCGCGCCGCCGCGGACGCGGTCCCGGCCGGCCAGGTCGACTCGATGCCCCTCGCGGGCCTGCTGCGCACCACCGACCAGGTCCCGGGCATCAAGGCCGAGCTCAAGGGCCAGGCGCTGGTGGACGTGATCGGCCGGAGCGGCGCGGAGCGTTTCTTCGTGGTCGATGAGGGCCGCCTGACAGGGCTGCTCTACACCGCCGACGTGGTCAAGGCCCTCCGTTAAGATGCTCCGGACCTATCGAAGGAGTACATCGAAGTGGCATCTGACCTGCTGGGGCCGGGCGACCGCGTCCAGCTGACCGACGCGAAGGGCCGCATGGCCACGATCACCCTCGCGGAGGGCGGCGCGTTCCACACCCACCGGGGCAGGCTCTTCCACGACGACCTCATCGGCAAGCCCGACGGCGTCACCGTCACCACGGAGGGCGGCACCGCCTACCTGGCGCTGCGCCCGCTCCTGCCGGACTACGGCCTGTCGATGAAGCGCGGCGCGCAGGTCATCTACCCCAAGGACATCGCGCAGATCCTCACGTTCGGCGACATCTACCCCGGTTCGCGGGTCGTGGAGGCCGGGGCGGGGTCGGGCGCGCTGACGAACTGGCTGCTGCGGGCCACCGGCCCGACCGGGCGGGTGTACTCGTGGGAGCTGCGCGAGGACTTCGCGAAGATCGCCGAGGAGAACGTCCGCGGCTACTACGGCGAGGTGCCCGAGCACTGGACGCTGACGGTGGGGGACGTGGCCGAGGCCGACCTCGAGCCGGTCGACCGGGTCGTGCTCGACATGCTCTCCCCGTGGGAGGTGCTGGACACTGTGGAGCGCATCCTTCGGCCCGGCGGGGTCTTCGTCGGGTACGTCGCGACCACCACGCAGATGTCGGAGCTCGTGGAGGCGCTGCGCGAGCGCAAGACCTTCACCGAGCCGGCCGCGTGGGAGTCGCTCATCCGCGGCTGGCACCTCGAGGGCCTGGCGGTGCGCCCCGACCACCGCATGATCGCCCACACCGCGTTCCTCATCACCGCCCGCAAACTCGCGCCCGGGACGGTGGCCCCCGCGCGGAAGCTCAAGCCCTCCAAGGGACAGCAGGCGCTGCGCGAGCGCAAGGAGCGGATCGCCGCCGAGGCCGAGGCGCGCGCCGCCGAAGCGCTCCGGGCCACTGAGGACGACGGCGCCGCCGGAGACGACACCGCCGCTTCGTAACGATCAGGTCACAGTATGAGTCGGATTCACGACTCTGCAAGTGCTGAAACGGG
>NZ_JAGFNP010000022.1 GCF_017592475.1 Glycomyces niveus
AATGTTTGGCGGTGTCCTGCTCTCCCACACCCTCTCGAGTGCAGTACCATCGGCGCTGGAAGCCGTAACGACCGGGTTCGGAATGGGACCGGGTGTGTCACTTCCGCTCTCACCACCAAACAAACCATAGAGACGGTCCGTTCAGCGATCAAGCCATCACCACACGAACGTGTGGCAGGCGATCGAGCCAACAGTGTTGCCTCAGAATCGCATAGTGTGCGTGAGCATTGTTTCCATCAAAACCGAATGTTGATGTTAAGTTCTCGGCGGTTAGTACCCGTCCACTCCACGCCTTACAACGCTTCCATGTCGAGCCTATCAACCCCGTCATCTACAGGGCGCCTCACCAGGACTAGCCTGACAGAGATCTCATCTCGAAGCACGCTTCCCGCTTAGATGCTTTCAGCGGTTATCGCTCCCGAACGTAGCCAACCAGCCATGCCCCTGGCGGGACAACTGGCACACCAGCGGTTCGTCCATCCCGGTCCTCTCGTACTAGGGACAGCCCTTCATCAAATCTCTTACGCGCGCGGCGGATAGGGACCGAACTGTCTCACGACGTTCTAAACCCAGCTCGCGTGCCGCTTTAATGGGCGAACAGCCCAACCCTTGGGACCAACTCCAGCCCCAGGATGCGACGAGCCGACATCGAGGTGCCAAACCATCCCGTCGATATGGACTCTTGGGGAAGATCAGCCTGTTATCCCCGGGGTACCTTTTATCCGTTGAGCGACACCACATCCGTACGTCGGTGCCGGATCACTAGCCCCTGCTTTCGCACCTGCTCGACCCGTCGGTCTCACAGTCAAGCACCCTTCTACGCTTACACTCACCGACCGGTTTCCAACCGGCCCGAGGGTACCATTGGGCGCCTCCGTTACCATTTAGGAGGCAACCGCCCCAGTTAAACTACCCACCAGGCACTGTCCCCCGACCCGATCAGGGCCGCGGGTGAGACACACCACCAGATCAGAGCGGTATTTCACCAACACCTCCACCACGACTAGCGTCGCAGCTTCCCAGGCTCCCGCCTATCCTACACAAACCAAGCAATGCATCAATACCAAGCTATAGTAAAGGTCCCGGGGTCTTTCCGTCCTGCCGCGCGAAACGAGCATCTTTACTCGTACTGCAATTTCGCCGAGCATGTGGTTGAGACAGCGGGGAAGTCGTTACGCCATTCGTGCAGGTCGGAACTTACCCGACAAGGAATTTCGCTACCTTAGGATGGTTATAGTTACCACCGCCGTTTACTGGCGCTTCAATTCACCACTGCAGGCTCACGCCTTGATGGATCCTCTTAACGTTCCAGCACCGGGCAGGCGTCAGTCCATATACCTCACCTCACGGCTTCGCATGGACCTGTGTTTTTAGTAAACAGTCGCTTCCCCCTGGCCTCTGCAACCCCCATCCGCTTCCGTGCGCACGCACCACAGACAAGGGCCCTCCTTCTCCCGAAGTTACGGAGGCAATTTGCCGAGTTCCTTAACCACACATCACTCGAACGCCTCAGTATACTCTACCTGACCACCAGTGTCGGTTTAGGGTACTGGCCGACTACCACTCGCTAGAAGCTTTTCTCGACAGCACGGGATCACCGAATTCAGCCTAAAGGCCTATGCTTCAGCGCTCACCCTCCCCACTGAAGGGGGTGTTCCCGGATTTGCCTAGGAACACGGGCTACCACCTTACCCCGCCTAATCCACCAGACGGTACGGCTACCCCACTGCGTCACTCCATCACTACGCTACACACGGAAAGGACCCCAACCACTCACCAACACCGGCCATCCCGAAGGACAACCAATGCCGGCTCACAGCCGGTTAGCACAACCGCTATCACTCATACGCGGCACTCGGGTACCGGAATATCAACCGGTTATCCATCGACTACGCCTCTCGGCCTCGCCTTAGGCCCAGACTAACCCAGGGCGGAACAACCGTCCCCTGGAACCCTTAGTCAATCGGCGCACAGGATTCTCACCTGTGTTTCGCTACTCATGCCTGCATTCTCACTCGTACAAAGTCCACCCGATGGATTACTCCCGGGCTTCACCCCATGTACGACGCTCCCCTACCCAACCCACACACCCATAGGTGTGCGGCATTGCTACGGCTTCGGCGGTGCACTTCAGCCCCGCTACATTATCGGCGCAGAACCACTCGACCAGTGAGCTATTACGCACTCTTTCAAGGATGGCTGCTTCTAAGCCAACCTCCTGGCTGTCAACGCGACCCCACATCCTTTTCCACTCAGTGCACCCTTAGGGGCCTTAGCCGGTAATCTGGGCTGTTTCCCTCTCGACGACGGATCTTCTCACCCGCCGACTCACTGCCGCACTCAACACCATGGCATTCGAAGTTTAGCTGAGCTCAGTAACCGACACGGCCCATCACCCAACCAGCGCCCTACCACCACGGAGCAACATGCGACGCTGCACCTAAATGCATTTCGGGGAGAACCAGCTATCACGGAGTTTGATTGGCCTTTCACCCCTACCCACACCTCATCCCCCCAGTTTGCAACCTAGGTGGGTTCGGGCCTCCACGACCTCTTACAGCCGCTTCACCCTGGACATGGGTAGATCACCCCGCTTCGGGTCTACAACACACCACTCAACGCCCTATTCAGACTCGCTTTCGCTCCGGCTCCACCACACGGCTTAACCTCGCGGCATACCATAACTCGCAGGCTCATTCTTCAAAAGGCACGCCATCACCCGCCTACGACAAGCAAGCTCATCGCCGGGCTCTGACGGTTTACAGGCACATGGTTTCAGGCACTCTTTCACTCCCCTCCCGGGGTACTTTTCACCATTCCCTCACGGTACTCTCCACTATCGGTCACCGGACCTCTTTAGGCTTAGCAGACGGTCCTGCCAGATTCACACGAGCCTCCACGAAACCCGCGCTACTCGGGTGCACCATCCGAACACCAACACTGCCCTTCACCTACGGGACTCTCACCCTCTCCGGTCGGCTTTCCCACACCGTTCGACTAGACAATGCTGCGTGAACCTAGACTCGGCAGAATCTAACGACGATGTCCCACAACCCCTGACCCGCAACGCCTGCCGGCTATCACACGAACCAGGTTTAGCCTCCTCCGCTTTCGCTCGCCGCTACTCACGGAATCACTCTTGTTTTCTCCACAGCAGGTACTGAGATGTTTCACTTCCCCGCCACACCACCAACCAGCCTATACATTCAGCCAGCGGCAACCGCCCATCAAGACGGCTGGGTTACCCCATTCGGAAACCCTGGGATCACAGTCCAGTTGGCAACTCCCCCAGGCATATCGCAGCCTCACACGTCCTTCATCGGTCATCCGGCACCAAGGCATCCACCATGCGCCCTACACAACTTAACCAACACACGGTCAAATCAGATAGAAACAAAGACACTCACGCACACTATACAAATCTCAAACAACACATTGACCACACCCGACACGCGCATCTACATCGCCCCAAAAA
>NZ_JAGFNP010000023.1 GCF_017592475.1 Glycomyces niveus
GGACGCCATCACCTGGCGCGGCGACGGCGAGACGCTCGTCGTGCAGGCCTGGGGCCGCGATTCGCTGCGCGTGCGGAGCACCCGCGCGGGGGAGGTGCTCGACACCGACTTCGCCCTCCTCGAACCCGAACCCGTCGACGTCGAGATCACTGTGGACGGTGACACGGCGACGCTCGTCAACGGCGCCATCACCGTCGTCCTGCGCGCGCGCAGCGGACGCGACTGGCAGACGTTCTACGACACGTTCCACTGCGACCTGGAGTTCCGTGATGCCGAAGGTAAGACGCTGCTCCGCGAGCTCGGCAGCGGTGGCTCGCTCAAGCTCAAGTCCCGTGAGTTCCGGCCGCTGGCCGGTGGGGCGCATCGCCTGCGGGCCGCGTTCGAGCCGGTGGCGGGGGAGAAGCTGTACGGGATGGGCCAGTATCAGCAGGCGATCCTGGATGTGAAGGGCTCTACCTTCGAGCTGGCGCACCGCAATTCGCAGGCGAGCGTGCCGTTCGTGGTCTCCAGTGCGGGGTACGGGTTCCTGTGGCACAACCCGGCGATCGGTTCGGCCTCGTTCGCGGCGAACCGGACCGAGTGGATCGCTGAGGCCACGCAGCAGCTTGACTATTGGATCACCGCGGGGGAGACGCCCGCGCGGATCAGCGCCGCGTACGCGGACGCGACCGGGCACGCGCCGATGATGCCCGAGTACGGTCTGGGGTACTGGCAGTGCAAGCTGCGGTATTGGAATCAGGAGCAGCTGCTCGAGGTGGCCCGCGAGTACCGGCGGCGCGGGCTGCCGCTGGATGTGATCGTGGCGGACTTCTTCCACTGGCCCAAGATGGGCGATTTCCGGTTCGAGGAGGAGTTCTGGCCGGACCCGGCCGCGATGGTGGCCGAGCTCAAGGAGATGGGTGTCGAGCTCATGGTCTCGGTGTGGCCGCAGGTCTCGCTCGAGTCGGAGAACTTCAACGAGTTCAAGCAGGGGAACCTGCTCGTGCGCACCGAGCGCGGCCTCGATGTGCAGATGGGCTTCCTCGGTCCCAGCATGTTCCTCGACGCCACCAACCCCCGCGCCCGCGAGCGGGCCTGGGAGATCCTCAAGCAGAACTATTTCGACCTGGGCATCAAGGTGTTCTGGCTCGACGAGGCCGAACCGGAGTACGGGGTCTACGACTTCGACAACTACCGCTATCACGCGGGGCCGAACGTGGAGGTCGGGAACGTCTATCCGCAGGCGTTCTCGCGGATGTTCTTCGAGGGTCAGCGGGCCGCCGGTCAGGAGGAGGTCGTGAACCTCGTGCGCTGCGCCTGGGCGGGGTCGCAGCGGTACGGCGCCCTGGTGTGGTCGGGCGATATCCATTCGTCCTTCGAGGACTTCCGGCGGCAGATCACCGCCGGGATCCACATGGGCGTGGCGGGCATCCCGTGGTTCACCACCGACATCGGCGGGTTCTGGGGCGGGAACGTCAACGAGCCGGCGTTTCGTGAGCTGCTGGTGCGGTGGTTCCAGTTCGGGGCGTTCTGCCCGGTGATGCGGATGCACGGCGACCGCCAGCCCGGCGAGCAGGTCAAGGCCGCGGACGGCTCGGACCGCTGCGGTACGGGCGCGCCGAACGAGCTGTGGAGCTTCGGCGAGGACGTGTACGAGATCCTGGTGCGGTACGTGAAGCTGCGGGAGGCGATGCGGCCGTATACGCGGCGGCTCATGGTCGAGGCGCATGAGGCGGGGCAGCCGGTCATGCGCGGCGTGTTCCACGAGTTCCCGGCCGACCCGGTCTGCTGGGACCTGGCCGACCAGTTCATGTTCGGTCCCGACCTGCTCGTCGCCCCGGTGGTCGAGGCGGACGCGACCGCGCGCCGCGTCTACCTCCCGGAGGGCGCGTCGTGGACCGATCTTCATTCCGGTGCGGTGCACCAGGGTGGACAGTGGATCGACGCCGAGGCCCCGATCGAGGTCATCCCGGTCTTCGCACGCGACGGGGCCCTGCCGGAACTCATCGGCACGATCTAGGCGG
>NZ_JAGFNP010000024.1 GCF_017592475.1 Glycomyces niveus
CCCCCGCAGGGGGGTCGGGACTCCTTAGAAAGGAGGTGATCCAGCCGCACCTTCCGGTACGGCTACCTTGTTACGACTTCGTCCTAATCGCCAGCCCCACCTTCGACCACTCCCTCCGGTAAACCGGTTAGGCCGCAGGCTTCGGGTGTTGCCAACTTTCATGACGTGACGGGCGGTGTGTACAAGGCCCGGGAACGCATTCACCGCAGCGTTGCTGATCTGCGATTACTAGCGACTCCACCTTCATCGAGTCGAGTTGCAGACTCGAATCCGAACCAAGACCGGCTTTACAGGGATTCGCTCCACCTCACGGTATCGCAACCCGCTGTACCGGCCAATGTAGCATGCGTGAAGCCCTAGACATAAGGGGCATGATGACTTGACCTCATCCCCACCTTCCTCCGAGTTAACCCCGGCAGTCTCCCGTGAGTCCCCAACTGAATGCTGGCAACACGGGATAAGGGTTGCGCTCGTTGCGGGACTTAACCCAACATCTCACGACACGAGCTGACGACAGCCATGCACCACCTGTCACCCAGTCCGAAGAGGCCCCTATCTCTAGGGGTTTCCGGGTGATGTCAAACCTAGGTAAGGTTCTTCGCGTTGCATCGAATTAATCCGCATGCTCCGCCGCTTGTGCGGGCCCCCGTCAATTCCTTTGAGTTTTAGCCTTGCGGCCGTACTCCCCAGGCGGGGCGCTTAATGCGTTAGCTACGGCACAGAATCAACCAACGTGACCCCACACCTAGCGCCCACCGTTTACAGCATGGACTACCAGGGTATCTAATCCTGTTCGCTCCCCACGCTTTCGCTCCTCAGCGTCAGAACAATCCCAGAGATCCGCCTTCGCCACCGGTGTTCCTCCACATATCTGCGCATTTCACCGCTACACGTAGAATTCCGATCTCCCCTAATTGCCTCAAGTCGACCCGTATCCACCGCAAAACCCCGGTTAAGCCGAGGCCTTTCACGGCGGACGCAATCAACCGCCTACGAGCCCTTTACGCCCAATAAATCCGGACAACGCTCGCGCCCTACGTCTTACCGCGGCTGCTGGCACGTAGTTAGCCGGCGCTTATTCAACCACTACCGTCAACCCCGCGAATACGGGGCCTTCGTGGTGGATAAAAGAGGTTTACAACCCGAAAGCCGTCATCCCTCACGCGGCGTCGCTGCATCAGGCTTTCGCCCATTGTGCAAAATTCCCCACTGCTGCCTCCCGTAGGAGTCTGGGCCGTATCTCAGTCCCAATGTGACCGACCGCCCTCTCAGGCCGGCTACCCGTCAAAGCCTTGGTGCGCCACTACCGCACCAACAAGCTGATAGGCCGCGGGCCCCTCCCCAACCGCAAAAACTTTCCACCCAGCACCATGCGGAGCCAGGTCGTATCCGGTATTAGCCGCCGTTTCCAACGGTTATCCCAGAGATGGGGGCAGGTTACCCACGTGTTACTCACCCGTTCGCCACTCGAGTACCCGCAAGCGGGCCTTTCCGTTCGACTTGCATGTGTGAAGCACGCCGCCAGCGTTCGTCCTGAGCCAGGATCAAACTCTCCAACAAAAACCTGTTGCGCACCACCATCCGAAGACCATGGCGACTTTTGGTATGTGTCGAAGCATGTCCTGACCGATTTTCAACGGGACACCAAGCAAGTGTCCCAAGGAAAAGACAGTCAAAAACAGTACCAACCAGAAACCACCGAAACCTTGTCCGATCGTCCCAGTCAGCCCGCACGCTGACCATCCAAACACCCTGTTGAGTTCTCAAACAACACGC
>NZ_JAGFNP010000025.1 GCF_017592475.1 Glycomyces niveus
CGACGCCGCCCATGAATGTCCCTCATGGAATGTTCACTCCTTTGAGTGATGACACCGATGCACTCACCTGTCATCATTGAAGTACGAACAGGCAAGCGAAAACAGGCAGACCATTCGAGAACAGTGGAAGGAGGCGAGCCCCCGATGAGCAGCTGCACCCCCACTCCCCCGGCCTCTGAGCGCGCGGCCGCCATCCGCACCGCCCTCGATGACGCCGCCTCCCTCATCAACGTCCAGCACGCCCAGGTCCTGTCGGCGGTGATCGAGATGAAGGAAGCCAACCTCCACCGCTCCGCGTTCGGGTTCTCCGCCCTGCGCGATCTGCTGGTCTCCCAGTTCGACTTCCACAACCGCACCGCCGCCGACATCGCCGCCATCGCCCGCCTCTCGGGAAAGTTCCGTCTCCTCGCTAAGGCGGCCACCTCCGGGAAGGCCCGGATCGACCAGGTCGCCTACGCCGTCCGCCAGCTCGAGCAGACCCCCGCCATGCGCCTGTTCGCCCGCACCCCCTTCAAAACCCCCGCCCCCTCCCCCTTCGACGCCTCGGTGGTGTGTGCGACCCCGGAGGCCATGGTCGCCCAGTACTGCGCACACGCCACCTTCAAGGAACTGCGCCGCCACCTCGATGAGGTGTGGGCCTCGATCGCCGAAGCGACCGAACTGTTCGACGAACTGGGCGAGCAGTCCATGCAGCGCCTCGAACTCACCCCGCAGGCCAACGGCATGTGGGCCTTGGAAGGCACCCTCTCGGAAGCGACCGGGCGCCTGCTCGACAAGTACCTGAAGACCGCCTGCCCGCCACCCCGCCAAGAGGACCAGGAGAGCGAGGACGAGGGCGGCCTCCTGCCCGCGCAGGCGAACCGGCACGCCGAAGCCTTCCACCAGCTCCTCGCGGGCTACGGCTCCTCACCCCAGGCCGCCACACGCCACGGCCACACCGCCACCCTCGACCTCGTGGTGGACATCGAGACGTTGCAGGGCAAGGACACCGGCCGACTGCCCCTCCTCGAAGGCCAACCCATCTCGGTCGCCCGCGCCCGCCTCCTCGCCTGCGAAGCCGCCATCATCCCCTCAGTGTTCAACTACGCCACCGGGGAAGCAGTCGAACTCGGCAGGACCCTCCGCCTGCCCAACGCGGCCCTGCGCCGCAAGCTCGAACTCGAGCAACCGGAAGGGTGCGCTTGGTCCGGCTGCGACCGGCCGGTCGCGTGGACCGAGGCACACCACCTCCAGCACTGGGCCGACGGCGGCCCGACCACGGCCGAGAACCTGATCCTGCTGTGCAGGTTCCACCACGGCCGCATCCACACCCCCGGCTGGTCGGTCGAGAAGACCGGACCCGGCACTGCCGTCATCACCCACCACGACGGCCACGAGAGCGCCCCCGAGGAACACTCCGGGTGCGGCTGCGCCGACTGGCGCACCGATGCCGACATGGACACCGAGAACGAGGGC
Source organism: Glycomyces niveus (assembly GCF_017592475.1). GTDB lineage: Bacteria > Actinomycetota > Actinomycetes > Mycobacteriales > Micromonosporaceae > Glycomyces > Glycomyces niveus. The sequence continues at coordinate 1,456 of NZ_JAGFNP010000025.1, forward strand.
ACCGAACGGGATGTCTTCCCGACCGGGCTCTACCGGACCGAATGGTCCCAGGCCATGAAACCCGACCTGGACGCCCTCACCCAAGCCATCGACAGAGACCGATGCCTGGCTGCTATCAAGGCAGCCAAGGCGAAATGCCGAGAGAAGTTCGGGGCACCCACGCCAGTGCCGGTCTTAGGCTGCCCCAGTGGGCGACCGCTGGGGGAAAGCGCCGCACAGCAAGACCATGCAGCGCAAGCCCGATCCCGCATGGGTTCGGGCCCCTCGGCATGCCCGGGGCCGGA
>NZ_JAGFNP010000026.1 GCF_017592475.1 Glycomyces niveus
CGAGGTTCAAGCGGCAGCGACAAAGAGGCCCCATATCGCTTGCCCGCACTTCGGCCGCCCGGCCCGAATCGATAGGGGTTCAATCGGGCAGCGACAAAGAGGTCCCATTCCTCTCCGGCCGGACCTCGGCCGCCCGGCCCGATTCGGATGCGGTCAGAGCAGGCAGCGACAAAGAGGTCCGAGTGAGGCGCGGGTGTGCAATGCGGCCGCCAGGCAGCGCGCACTCCCGCGATTCACCTTGCGCTGCAGTCGTTCCCGCGCCCGATGCGAATGTCCCTCATGGATAAATCACTCCATCGAGTGATGACACCTCCACCCGACCCATGTCATCATTGAACTACGCACAAGCAAGCGAAAACAGCCAGGCCATTCGAGAACAGCGGAAGGAGGCGAGAGGCCGATGAGCAGCTGCACCAGCACCCCCGGTTCCGAACGCGCGGCCGCCATCCGCTCCGCTCTCGATGACGCCGCTTCCCTCATCAACGCCCAGCACGCCCAGGTCCTGTTCTCGGTGATCGAGATGAAGGAAGCGAACCTCCATCGCTCCGCGTTCGGCTTCTCCGCCCTACGGGATCTGCTGCTGTCCCAGTTCGACTTCACCTACAACACGGCAGGATCGATCGCGGCCATCGCACGGCTCTCGGGCAAGTTCACGATCCTGGCTCGGGCGGCAACGACAGGGAAAGCGAGGATCGACCAGGTCGCCTACGCCGTCCGCCAGCTCGAGCAGACCCCGGCCATGCGCCTGTTCGCCCGCACCCCCTTCCAGGCACCAGTCCCCTCCCCCTTCGATGCCTCGGTGGAATGCGCGACCCCGGAGGCGATGGTCGCCGAGTACTGCGCCCACGCCACCTTCAAGGAACTGCGCCGCCACCTCGATGAGCTGTGGGCCTCGATCGCTGAGGAGGCCGAGCTGTTCGATGAGCTGGGCGAGCAGTCGATGCAGCGCCTCGAACTCACCCCGCAGGGCAACGGCATGTGGGCGCTCGAAGGCCAGCTGTGCGAGGCCACCGGGCGTCTCCTCGACAAGTACCTCCAGACCGCCTGCCCGCCCCCTCGCCAGGAAGACACCGAGACCGATGAGGGTGGGGAAGGGCTCCTTCCTGCGCAGGCGAACCGTAACGCCGAGGCCCTGCACCAGCTCCTCGCCGGGTACGGCTCCTCCCCCCAGGC
>NZ_JAGFNP010000027.1 GCF_017592475.1 Glycomyces niveus
GCGGGCGGCGACAACGAGGTCCCATTGCCTTTGGGCGCGACCTCGGCTGCCCGCCTGGAATGGGTTGCGGTTCAGGCGGGCAGCGACGGGAGGGTGTGAGGCGGGCTCGGTTTCCGGCTTTGGGCATGCCGAGGTGCCCGAACCCATGCGGGTCGGGCTGCGCTGCTTGGTGTTGCCGCGCTTCCCCCAGCAGTCTGCCTGCTGGGGCAGGTTAAGAACGGTGGCGGCCCGTAGTCGATCGGGGCCGGTGTCGTCTGGTCCGGCGCTGCTTCGGCTTGGCGTGCCTGGCCTGGTGCCGCGAAGCGTGCTCGGCACTTGGCCTTCGCTGCCCGCATCGCGGCAATAGCCCGATCGCGGTCGATGGCTTGGGCGAGGGCATCCAGGTCGTGTTTCATGGTCTCGGACCATTCCGAACGGTAGAGCCCGGTGGGGAACACATCCCATTCGGTGCCCTCGTTCTCGGCATCCATGTCCCGGTCGGTGCGCCAGTCGGAGCAGCCGCAGCCTTCACTGTCGTCGCCGCCCTGGCTCCCATGCCCATCATGGTGGGTGATGACTGCCTGGCCGGGGCCGGTCTTCTCCACGCTCCAGCCAGCAGTGTGGATGCGGCCGTGATGGAACCGGCACAGCAGGATCAGGTTCTCCGCGCTCGTCGGCCCGCCATCAGCCCAATGCTCGATGTGGTGCGCCTCGGTCCAGGCGACCGGCCGGTCGCAGCCGTGCCAGGCGCAGCCTTCCGGCTGCTCAAGCTCCAGCTTGCGGCGCAACGATGCGTTCGGCAGGCGCAGTGCCCGGCCCAGTTCGACGGCCTCACCGGTGGCGTAGTCGAA
>NZ_JAGFNP010000028.1 GCF_017592475.1 Glycomyces niveus
CCATGACCGTTCTGCATCTGAAAGGCGTGAGCCGGACCCACGGCTCGGGCGAGAACATCGTCCACGCCCTGATCGAGGCCGAGCTCACCATCGCGGCCGGTGAACTCGTCGCCATCATGGGCCCTTCGGGGTCCGGCAAGTCGACCCTGCTCAACCTCGCCGGCGGCCTGGACGCCCCGACCTCGGGCCAGGTCCTCGTCGAAGGCACCGTCCTGGCCTCGCTCAACAAGAAGCGCCTCGCCGCATTGCGGCGGCGCAGCGTGGGCTATGTGTTCCAGGACTACAACCTGGTGCCGAGCCTGACCGCGGCCGAGAACGCCGCGCTCCCGCTGGAACTGGACGGCATGTCTTCCTCCAAGGCCCGCAAGCTGGCGCTCGCGGCCCTCGAAGAGGTCGGGCTCGATGTCAAGCAGGCCGACCGGTTCCCCGATGAGATCTCCGGCGGACAGGCCCAGCGTGTGGCCATCGCCCGGGCGTTGATCGGCGAGCGGCGCCTGGTGCTGGCGGACGAGCCGACCGGCGCGCTCGACTCGCACACGGGCGAGGAGGTGTTGAAGCTGCTGCGCCGCCGCGTGGACGCGGGCGCGGCCGGACTCCTGGTCACCCACGACGCACGGCACGC
>NZ_JAGFNP010000003.1:0-501041 GCF_017592475.1 Glycomyces niveus
GGGTTCGAGGAGGGCGAAGTCGGTGTCGAGCACCTCCCCCGCGCGGGTGCTCCGCACGCGCAGCGAATCGCGGCCCCAGGCCTGCACGACGAGCGTCTCGCCGTCGCCGCGCCAGGTGATGGCGTCCTTCGCCGTCTCGAACAGCTGCATAGGGGGTCTCTTTCCTTAGGGAGTAGGCGACTCGCGCCGCGAACCGGTTCGCGGGGAATCATGCCAAGAGTTCCGGCCGACGTCAAGCAGGGGTTCAGTCGGCGGGAGCGACGCTCGACCGCCCGGAGCCGATCGGGGCTCCGGGCGGTCGCGGGGGTCAGGTCAGGCGGAACGTGGCGTCCGTCCGGTCCTGCGCCGTGGCGGTCGTTTGGAGGTTGGCCAATCCTCCCGAGGCGCGGATGTACCGGCCCGGGAAGTTGAACGATTCGAAGGAGACGGCACCCGCATCGGCAAGCCCGCCCCGCTGGAAGAAGCTCGCGTCCGAGTCGAACACCGAAGAGCCGTCGTCGGCCTCGATCCACAGCTCATAGTTCTTGTGCCGCACATAGCGGCCCGGGAAGTTCGCCGACTCGAGCGAGACCGTCCCCGAACCGGCCAGGCCCGGCACGATCCGGAACTGCGAATCGGCCAGCATGGCGACGGCGGTGCCCGCCCGGACCCGGTAGTCGTAGTGGTTCAGGTAGGCGCCGGCCTGCCCGTACAGGGCGAACCGGTACGGCGTGGCGCCTGCGGCGACCGGGATGCCGAAGTCCGGCGTGCCGTCCGCGCGCCAGTAGACCTTCTGAATCCTGGTGTGCCGGTTGGGGTCGTAGAGCGGATCGCCGCTGATGGCCTTGTAGGGCCGGGCGTGGTAGACGAGGATGTCGCTCTGCCCGTCCTCGGAGACCGTCCAGGAGTTGTGGCCCGGACCGTACTGGCCCGTCGCGTCGCTGCTGCGCAGCACCGGCTGCGCGCTCTTCGTCCACGAAGCGGCGTTGAGGAGGTTCGCGCCCGACGAGGCGGTCAGGAGTCCGACCGCGTAGTTCGCGTCGGTGGCGCTGGCGGAGAAGGTCATGAAGATCCGGCCGTTTCGCGTCACGACCGACGGGCCCTCGTTCACCTTGACTCCGACGGTCTCCCACGCGTGGGTCGGCTTGCTGATGCGCACCGGCGTGCCGGTGATGGTCCACGGGCTCGTCATCGCGGCCAGGTAGAGGCTGGTGCCCGAGCCGAGTTCGGGGTCGCTCTGGGCCCAGCAGAGGTAGCGGGTCGAGCCCTGGGTGAACGTGGTCGCGTCGAGCGAGAACGAGTCGCGCGGCGTGACGATGCGGCCCTTCTCGGTCCAGGTGCCGCTCATCGGGTTCGCGCTGGCGTTCTCGAGCACGTACATGCGGATGGCCCACTTGTCCTCGGCGCGCCCGGCCGCGAAGTAGATGTACCACTTGCCGTTCACGTGGTGGATCTCCGGCGCCCAGATGTGCGCGCCCATCTCTCCGGTAGCGTGCTTGGTCCAGATCGTGGCCTCGGCGGCGGTCGCGAGCCCTTGCAGGGTGGTCGCGCGCCGCAGGATGATGCGGTCGTAGGCGGGGACGCTCGCGGTGAAGTAGTAGTACCCGTCGGTGTGCCGCCAGATGTGCGGGTCGGCGCGCTGCTGGATGAGCGGGTTGACGTACCGGACGGCGGGGGTGTCGGCGGCCTGGGCGGCGCCGGGCGCGAAGGCGATGCCGGCGGTGGAGGCGGCGGCCACTCCGGCGGCCTGGAAGAGCCGGCGGCGACTGAGCGGCGGGTGCTGCATGAGGGACTCCAGAGGGATCTCGAATTGTGATCGGTAACAATATTGCGGTCAGATTAACCGGGCACCCCTCAAAAGTCAACGATATCGATCCGTCGATATCAACGGCCGCGGAGGCCTGGCGCCTCCGGGGAGGCGCCAGGGGCGGCTACCAGCGGTGGTGGACCTGGGCGCGGATCTTCGCGTCGTACAGGTCGCGCACGGCTTCGAGCGTCGATTCGGGCAGCGGCGCGAGGTCGGCCGCGGCGGCGTTCGCCAGCGCCTGCTCGGGGTTGCGGGCGCCGGGGATCACCGTGGAGACGCCGGGCTGCTGGATGAGCCAGCGCAGCGCGGTCTGCGCCGGGGTCGCGCCTTCCGGTGCGAGCGAGGCGAACTCGACGGCGGCTTCCACGCCGGTGGCGTAGTCGACGCCGGAGAAGGTCTCGCCTTGGTCGAAGGCCTCGCCGTGGCGGTTGTAGGTGCGGTGGTCGTTGGCGGCGAACTCGGTGTCCTTGGTGTACTTGCCCGAGAGCAGGCCCGAGGCGAGCGGCACGCGCGCGATGATCCCGACGCCGGCCGCCTCGGCGGCGGGCAGGACGGCCTCGAGCGGCTTGAGCCGGAACGGGTTGAGGATGATCTGGACACTGGCGGTCCCGGACCGCGCGATCGCGGTCAGGGCCTCGTCGCAGGTCTCGACGCTGACGCCGTATGCGGCGATGCGGCCCTCGTCCACGAGGGTGTCGAGCGCGTCGAAGACGGCGTCGGAGCTGTAGACCGGCGTGGGCGGGCAGTGGAGCTGGACCAGGTCGAGGCGGTCGACGCCGAGGTTGGCGCGGGACCGGTCGGTCCAGGCCCGGAAGTTGTCGAGCGTGTAGAGGGCCGGGTCGAGGGCGACGCGGCGGCCCATCTTGGTGGCGACCAGGACCTCGGCGTCGGGGCGCTCCTTGAGGAAGCGGCCGATCAGCTGCTCGGAGCGGCCGTCGCCGTAGACGTCGGCGGTGTCGAAGAAGGTGACGCCGGCCGCGACGGCCGCCTCCAGGACGGCGAGCGCGTCCGCTTCCCGCACCTCGCCCCAGTCGGCGCCGAGCTGCCAGGTGCCGAGGCCGACCACTGACACCGTCTGGCCGCTCCGGCCGAATGCGCGCTGCTCCATTGTTCCCCCAAGTCGTCGTGCGTGCGGGGGCCAGTCTAGGGCTCGGTGCGCGGGGCCGGTGAGGGTCCGGGCGACGTCGTCGTGAGCGCCGGTTCGCGGGCGCGGCGGCGTATAGTCGCCGTCGTGCGCTACTACGTTCAGTTTCCTGCGGGAACAGGCGAATTGGTCGCGGCGTCGATCGGCTCGCACGTGGACCGGCCGGAGATCGTCTACGCCGACGACAGCTCGCTGATCTTCGAGTCGGACAGCGGCTACGGGCAGGTGGTGCGGATCCCGTTCGTGAAGAACTCGTTCTCGGTGATCGCGGACGTGGAGCGGCGCGACGTCGACCGGGGCGTCATGGAGCTGGCGGAGAGCCTGCGCTACGACGGGCTCGACGCCCGGGCCGACACGTTCCGGGTGATGTTCCATGTGGACGGCGAGCTGATCGCCGTGGGCTCCAGGGCGAAGCGCGCGCTCGAGACCGAGATCGCGTACGCCTCGGGGCAGCGCATGGTCGGGCGCGGCTCGGGCGAGGAGTACTGGGTGGTGGGCCGGACGGACTTCGACCACCTGATGCTGTGCCGCCGCCACATCCGGCCGAAGCGCTCGGCGAAGGCGGCGGGGGCGATCTCGCACGAGCTGTCGTCGCTGCTCGTGGCCGCGTCGAAGCCGCGGGCCGACGACGTGTTCCTCGACCCGTTCGCGGGTTCGGGCTCGTTCCCGCTCGCCCGGATGTCGTTCCCTGCGCGGCGGATCGTGTATTCGGACGCGAACCTCGAACGGCTGCAGGGGGATTTCCCGGCGGGTATCCGCGACGGGATCGAGTTCCTGGACGAGGACGCCCTAGCACTGCCGTCCTTTCAGGATGATGAAGTGGACGTGATCGTCACCGATCCGCCGTGGGGCGAGTACGAGGACCTGCCGCTGGCGCTGCCGGAGTTCCTGGGCGCGATGGCGCGCTCCTTCGACCGGGTGCTCGACGCGCGCACCGGGCGGTTCGTGCTGCTGATCGCCCGGATGGCGGCAGAGGAGGCCGAGCGGGCGCTGCGGGCGAACCGCCTCGCGATCGCGTCCGAGCACGAGGTGCTGGTGAACGGCCACCCGGCGACGGTCTTCGTGGGCGGCCGCGGAGCGGCGTGAGGACCGTGGTCCTCACGCCGCCAAGGGTGTCCGCTCAAGCGGCCGAGCCGGTGGGCGGCTCACTCGTGGGCGGGGTGGTGGGCTCGCCGACGCTGCCGTCGCAGACCCTCCCGTTGAGCCGGAACTCGGTCGGGTTGGTGTTGACCCCCGCCCAGTACCCGTTGAACCCGAACGAGGCCGAGGCGCCGGTGGCGATCTCGGCGTTGTAGCCCAGGTCCTCGGCGACCACGGTCTCGCCCGTGGTCGTGTACTCCGCGTTCCACATCTGCGTCACGTGCTGGCCTTCGAGCCAGACCCACTCGAGGTCCCAGCCGTCGATCGGCTCGCCGAGGTTGATCACCTTCACGTCGGCGGTGAAGCCGCCCGGCCACTGGCCGGTGACGTTGTACTCGACCTCGCAGCCTTGGGCCGCTTGGGCACTGGCGGCCACGAGGAGGCCGGCGGTCAGGACGGCGGCGGCCGACGCCGCGATCGCGCCGAGGCGCAGCCGTCGTCGATGCACAGTGGTCGGACTCATGTGGAGTCTCCTTGCCGGAAAAGGGATTTTCGAAGGGCGCAGCGCCGTCGCCGGGGGAATCGGGGTCGAGCGCTGCCACCTCAGACTAGGTTTGCCGTCCAAACCTCGTCAATAGATCGATCTACACTCTTCACTATCGCCAGGAGTCGAGGCGTTCGCGGACGGCGTGCGGCGAGGCCGCGTGGGCGTCCATGCCGGACCAGGGGTCGGACTTGCGGGCGAGTCGGCGGCGGATGGAGGCGATCGTGAACGTGTCCGGGTCGGTGCGGCTCAGCTCGCTCCAGTTGAGGGGCGTGGCGACGGTCGCGCCGGGGCGGGCGCGCAGGGAGTAGGGCGCGATGAAGGTCTGCGAGCGGCCGTTGCGGTTGACGTCGAGGAAGATCCGGTCGCCGCGGCGGTTCTTGCGCTGGGCGGTGGTGAGCCGGTCGGGGTCGTCGGCGGCGAGCCGGTCGGCGAGGTCCCCGGCGAGGTCGCGCACGAACCGGTAGTCGCCGCCGCGGTCGAGCGGTGCGACGACGTGGAAGCCGCGCCCGCCCGTGGCCTGCAAGTACGGGGTGAGGCCGGCGTCGGTGAAGAGGTCGCGGGCGCGTCGGGCGACCGACCGCAGCTCGGCCACCGTGACGCCGTCGGGCGGGTCGAGGTCCATGACGAGCCGGTCGGGTCGGTCGAGGTCGGCGGTGGTCGCGGTCCAGATGTGGTACTCGATCGTGCCCAGGTTCGCCAGGTAGAGCAGGGACGCCGCGTCGTCGCAGACGACGTACTGGATGCTGCCTTCGCTGCGGCGGTGCGGGACGTCGACGGTCTCGATCCACTCCGGGAAGTGGCCGGAGGTGTCCTTCTGGAAGAACCCCTCGGTCGAGATCCCGTGCGGGTAGCGGCGCATCGTCAGCGGCCGCCCGTGCAGGTGCGGGAGCATCGCCTCGGCGACCGCGAGGTAGTGGACGAGCATGTCCCCCTTGGTCACACCGTTGTCCGGATAGAGCACCTTATCGAGAGTGGACACCTTGATGTCCTGCCCGGCCACGTGGATCTGCGCCATCAGACGGTCTCCTTGACGACGTCCTCGGCGGGCTTGTCCGTCCGCTCGCCCTGATAGCGCGGGTGGCGCAGCATGCCGTCGGTCGTCCACTCGGTGAAACCCACCTGCACCACCAGCTCCGGCTCGATCCAGTGCGCCCCCTTCTCGCGCACCCGGTCCTGGAACGGGCTCGAGTCCCGCTCCAGACTGTCCATCCGGGCCCGGAGCGCCCGCAAGGTGCGCTCGTCGTAGCCGGTGCCGACCTTGCCCGCGTAGCGGAGCGGGCCAGGGCCGTCGTGGTAGCCCACGAGCAGCGCCCCGAACCCGGCCCGCGAGCCCTGCGGCTCGGTGAAGCCGCCGACCACGAACTCCTGGTCGCGCACGCACTTGAACTTGAGCCAGTCCTTCGAGCGGCCCCCGCGGTAGCGCGAGGCCGCGCGCTTGGCGATCACGCCCTCCCAGCCGCGCCCGCACGCGTCCTCGAAGTACTCCCGCCCGACCGTGTTGCGGTGCACCGAGTACCGCAGCGGGTCGCGGAAGTCGAACGCGCGCTTGAGGAGCCGTTTGCGGTCCCGCAGCGGGAAGCGCGTCAGGTCCTCGCCGCCGAGGGAGAGCAGGTCGAACACGTAGTAGTAGACGTCGACGCCCGTCGCGGCGATCCGCGCGGCGCCGGTGAGGTGCATGCGCGCCTGGAGGCGGGCGAAACTCGTCTGCCTGCCGTCGAAGGCGACGATCTCGCCGTCCACCGCGAACTCCGGCCCGCCCAGCTCCGCGAGCGCCTCCACCAGCTCGGGGAAGCTCGCGTCGGCCCGCCGCTCGTTGCGCGACCACAGCTGCACCGCGCCGCCGCCCTCGCGCACGGCCAACGCGCGCATCCCGTCGAACTTCCGCTCGAAGATCCAGTCGCCGCTGGAGAAGCGGCGCTCGGTGAGCGTCGCGAGCATGAGCGGTTGGAAGCCGGTCACGCGAGGTCCCGGTTGGTGCGGCCGGTGAGCACCGATTCGAGCTGGGTCTTGGCGGGCTTTCGGCGGCGGTCGACGCCTTCGTCGTCGACCTTGACGAGCAGCCAGTTGTCCTCGTCGTCGCCCATGCGGGACAAGGCGAAACCGCCCATGATCTTCTCGCCGGCGAGCCAGACCTTGATGTGGCCGTGCTCGAGGGCCTCCTCGATCGGGACCTCCTTGCCGCGCTTCTCGGTGATGTTCACGTACCGGCCGGTGTCCCAGACGATCACGGTCCCGGCGCCGTACTCGCCATCGGGGATGCGGCCCTCGTAGTCGGCGTATTCGAGGGGGTGGTCCTCGGTGCGGACGGCGAGGCGCTTGTCGGCGGGGTCGAGGGACGGACCCTTGGGGACGGCCCAGGAGACGAGCACGTCGTCGATCTGGAGGCGGAAGTCGAAGTGCAGGCGGGTGGCGTCATGGCGCTGGATGACGAAGAGCTCGCCCACGTCGCTGGCGGCGCGGCGCGCCGCGCGGCCGCCGGCGGGTTCGCTGGACTTGGCGAAGTCGCGTTTCCGGCGGTAGTCGGCGAGCTTGCCACCTCGTGCCATGAGCGCAAGATACCCGAGAGGCGGGCGCGACAAACGAGGAATCATCACGTATCGCACGCGACCCACCACTCACAGTGGCATGCTGTTCTCATGCCAGGGGCTATCTGGGACGGCGTCATCGCATTCGGGTTGGTCAGCATCCCGATCCGGCTCCGCGCGGCCACGGGCAGCCACGACCTCTCACTGCACCAGTACCACGCGGCCGACGGCGGCCGCATCCGCTACCAGAAGGTCTGCGAGCTCGACGGCGAGGTGGTCGAGCCCGACGACATCGCGAAGGGCACCGAGACCGACGATGGCGACATCGTGCTCCTCGACGACGACGACTTCGCCGACCTGCCCGTCAGCACCTCCAAGACCATCGAGGTCATCGGGTTCATCCCCGCCGAGAAGATCGACCCGATCTTCTACGAGCGGTCCTACTACGCCGAGCCCGGCAAGGCCGCCGCGCGGCCGTACGCGCTCCTGCGCGAGTCGCTCGTCGACTCCGGCCGCATCGCGGTCGTCCGGGTCACCCTGCGGCGGCGCGAGAGCCTGGCCGCGCTCCTCCCCCGCGAGGACGTGCTGGTCCTGCACACGATGGTCTGGCCCGACGAGATCCGCGAGCCCGAGGCCTCCGGCCTCGGCGGCGAGGCCAAGGCCGCCGAGCTGAAGATGGCCGCCATGCTCATCGACTCGATGGCCATGGACGAGTTCCACCCCGAGGACTACACCGACGACTACCAGGAGGCCCTGTACGAACTCATCGAGGCCAAGGCCCACGGCCGCACCCTCAAGGCGAAGGTCAAGGCGGAGCCGAAGGCGAAGGTCATCGACCTGATGGAGGCGCTGGCCAAGAGCGTCGACCAGGCCAAGTCCGGGTCGGGACGGCGGCGGCCGGCCAAGCAGGCGGTGAAGCAGACCGCGAAGAAGGCGGCCAAGAAGGCGACCGCCAAGAAGACGGCCAAGAAGTCCGCCGCGCGCAAGACGACCGCGAAGAAGGCCCCCGCGGCCAAGCGCAAGAGCGCGTGACCGGCGATGGCCCGCGCCGCTTCGCTCGACGCCCGCTACCCGCTGCCGGACTGGACGGTCGACACGGGTTTCAAGCGCGACCTGACGCTCGCGGTCGCCGCGGCCGTCGGCAACGCGGTGGAGGAGTGGCCGGACCTCGAAGGGCCGCAGGCGCAGTCGGACCACGCCGAGCGCGTCACGGCGGCCGCGCGGGCCGCGATCGCGCCGCTGCTGACCTGGCTCGAGGAGTGCCCGGGCGTCGGCTACCCCGGCGACCCGCTCGTCTCCTACATCGGGCAGCTGGCCCTGACCCGGCCCGGCGAGGCTCCCGATCCCCCGCACTACCGCGAACTGCTCCGCGCCTACAGCCGCCACCTGGCCCGGTTGGCAGACAGCTACCGCACTCGCATACAACCCTGATTAATCGGATCTTATTGTCAGTCTTTTGCACCATTTCAGCATTATCACGCGGTTTCGAGGCTAGTTCTCATAGTGGATGAGTAGATACATCTGACCTTAATTTGTTTATCTACTCGATCAAACATTGACTTCCGGACGGTTCGCATCGCAACATGTCTATATGCATATTTCGATCCGAGGGAGGGATTCGATGACCGTCAGCAGCATGTCGGCCCGCTTGGGCCGCTTGGCCCTGATCGTCGCCGTGATCGCCGGGTTCCTGAGCTTCGCGTCTCCGGCGCAGGCGCAGGTGTACTCCACGTGCGACCGGTGGGGCAGCTGGAGCCAGGGCACCTGGACGATCCACAACAACATCTGGGGCGAGAACGGCGGCCGGCAGTGCCAGACCGTCAACAGCATCAAGTCCTGGTACGTCGACGCGAACCACTCCGGCGGCGGGATCAAGTCCTACCCCAACACCTCGGTCCGGCCCCAGACCCCGCTCAACCAGCTGCAGTCGGCGGGCTTCTGGTTCGACACGAGCTCGGCTCCCGTCACCGGCGGCGACAACTGGGGCTGGACCGCCGACCTCTGGTCGACCAACAACCAAGACGAGATCATGGTCTTCACCAGCTGGACCCCCGGACCGCTCGGCGGCTGGGGCAGGCAAGTCGCGACCAACGTGACCGTCGGCGGCATCCTCTACTCCTCGGTCTGGCAGGCCGACCCGGGCTGGAACGTCCTCCAGTTCGTCCCCGCCCAGCAGCGCAACACCGGCACCATCGACGCCGCGGCGATCTGGCGCTGGTCCGCCTCCCAGAACCTCCTGCGCAACACCACCTTCGACACCATGCAGTTCGGCTTCGAGTGCTCCTCGACCGGCGGCGTGTCCAAGCGTTACTCGCTGAACGCCTACAGCGCCTGGTGGAGCAACACCTCCGGCGGCGGCTCGAGCATCTGATCCTGCAGCAGACGCGCAAAGGCCGGCGGCCCCACCCGGGCCGCCGGCCGTTTCCCTTGCGTCAGTTCACTTTGAACCCTTGCGAGTCGCCGTACGAGACCAGCTGCTCCTGCCAGGCCTGCAGGCCCGCGTTGAGGTCGCTCTGATCGGTGTAGGCGACGCCCACGGTGTCCGGGAAGACGCTGTCGGCGTACACCTGGAACGGCAGGTACTGGGAGTCGGGCACCACGTTCTGCGAGGCCGCGACCGAGACCTGGTTGATCCGCTGGCCGCCGAAGTGCTCGGGGGCCTCGGCCAGGAACTCCTCGGAGTTGAGGTAGGGGTGGTGGACGGGAAGCCGCCGCTCTCCAGGAACACGTCGATGCTCTGCTCGGAGCTGTTGAGCCAGCGCAGGAACGCGGCCGCGAGCGCCGGGTCTCGGACTGCTTCAGGACCGCCTGGGAGCTGCCGCCGTTCTCGGCCGTGACGGGCGTGCCGTCGTAGCTGGGGACAGGGGCCACGCGCCAGTCGCCGGCGCCGTCGGGCACGGAGCCCTCGAGGATGCCCGGCATCCAGGCGCCGATGATGAGGCTGGCGACAATGCCGTCGGACAGGGCCTGCCACCAGTCGTCGCTCCAGGTCGGGATGGGCGCGAGGTAGCCGGGTTCGAGCATGATCATCGGCCCGGAGTCCTGCGACAGGCCGTAGATGCCGTCCGCGAGGTTCTCGGCGTCCCAAGTGGACACATACTGGGACTCGAGGTCGGCGAAGCCGTATTGGGTCAGGTCGACCAGGGAGTCAGCGAGCGCGAACTGCCGCACGGCGCGTACTCGATCTGCGCGACGTCGGGCGCGCCGGAGCCGGCGGCCGCGGCGGCGGCCGCCTCAGAGCGGCCAAGCGTCGACCTAACAGAAATGTTATCGAAAACATAGATGCCCGTCGACCCATCTCCCCGCGGCGACCAGGCCGGACGACCACTCCCGGCCGGGCCCGGATTCCCGGCAGAGGTGCTGTACCCTTGCTACGGCCGTCCTCCAGGGACGGCCATCGGGACGTGGCGCAGCTTGGTAGCGCACCCGCTTTGGGAGCGGGGGGTCGCAGGTTCAAATCCTGTCGTCCCGACTCAAGACCAGTGATCAGACGGGGATTCGGGGAATCAGGAGCCCCGTCCGCCGGTCATTCGCCGGTGAACCAGGATCTCTCGGCGCGCCGGCTCGGCAGTGCCGAGGCACCGCCGCATCCTCCCGCCTCAAGCGCGTTAGGCGACCTCGACGACGAACTTCCCCCGATGGTCGCCGGCCGCGAGCTTCGCGAACGCCGCCGGCGCCTCCTCCAGCGGGAACACCCGGTCGATCACCGGCGCGGCCGATCCCTCGACGACCAGTGCCGTCACCGCTTCCAGGTCCTCGCGCGACTGCGGTACTGCGAGCACCCGCACCCGCTTTCGCACCGCCCAGCCGATCGGCGCGCCCGCGACGAGCGTCGCCAGGAGGATCCGGGCGTGCCCGCCGACCATCAAATACGACCCGTGCGGGCGCAGCGCCCGATGCACGCGGTGCGGCGGGCGCTGCGCCACCAGGTCGATCACCAGGTCGTAGGCGTCTCGCCGGTCGGCCCAGTCCTCCGACTCGTACCCGATCACCGCGTCGGCCCCGATACTGAGCAGGTAGCTCCCCTTCGCCGCCGCGTCGACCGCGGTCACCTCCGCGCCGCAGTGCTTCGCCAGCGCGACCACGAACGCGCCCCCGGCCCCGCCCGCGCCATTCACCAGGACCTTGTCTCCCGGGCGCACCCCGCGGGTCGCCCTGTACGCGATGCACCCCGCCTGCGGGATCGCCGCCGCCTCCGCGAACGACAGCCCGGACGGCTTGCGCGACAGCAGCTTCGGCGGCGTCGCCACGTACTCCGCGAGGCCCCCGCGATACCCCGCGAGCTCCCCGAACACCTCATCGCCGGGCCGGAACTCGCTCACCCCGGCCCCGACCGCCGCCACGACTCCGGCTATGTCCGAGCCCGGCACCGGGTGCCGCGGCCGCCGGAGCCCGCCGATCCGCGAGTACGCCGGACTCCCCGCCAGATTCTCCCGGTCCGACCCGTTGAGCGACACCGCCTTGACCCTGACCAGCACCTCGCCATCGGCCGGCACCGGGTCGGGGAGCTCCCCGATGCGCAGATCGGCGGCGCTTCCGTACCGTTCCTGGATCACGGCTCGCATGAGGGCTCCCGGGGCGGAGAAGGAATTTGCTCCAGAGTAGACCGCGATGCGGTGCCGCGCGGACCGCATGGCACGGAAACGATCGCCCCGCACAGACCCGAACGGACAGGATCGGCGCCGCTGGTCGGACTGGGCGGGCGGCGGCTTCTCAGACTATGTATTGACATGTAACAATCTCTTGGGTCATCATGAACGCCTCAAACCGGCTCAGGTTCGTGCAAACGGACCCGAGACCGGTCCCCTCCCCACCGTCTAGAGGAGTCGAGATGTCCTCAAGGATGAGCGTCTCTCTCACGCGCCATCGCCGCGTTCTGCATCGCCCTGGCTTCGACGCTGGTCGCGGCCTCACCTGCGCAGGCCGCCTCGACCTGTACCTCGGGCGGCACCGTCGCCATGGGCAAGTACTAAGTCGCCAACAACCTCTGGGGTGCCGGTTCCGGTTCCGGTTGGCAGTGCGCCTGGGACTCATGGCAGTCCGGCGACACGATCGGTTGGGGCACGAACTGGAACTGGAGCGGGCAGTCGAACGCCGTCAAGGGCTATAGCAGCGTCGTCCTCGGCTGGCACTGGGGATGGCAGCGTCCGGGCACCGAACTGCCCGTGCGGATCTGGGACAACCGAAGCATCCCGACCACCTGGAACTACTCGGTGAGCGGGTCTGGCACGATGAACGTCGCCTACGACCTGTGGCTGCACACGCAGTCGAATCCCGACTCTTCGAGCACTCCGACCGACGAGATCATGATCTGGCCCTATCGGTTCGGCGGGGCGGGCCCGGCGGGCACGTACCAGACGACGGTCAACATCGGCGGCGCCAACTGGGACCTCTACCGCGGCTGGATCAACGCGGGGAACGGGAACGGCTGGAACGTCTTCTCGTTCGTGCGGACCTCGAACACCACTTCGGTGAGCCTCAATCTGCGGGACTTCGTCAACGACCTGGTCTACAACCGGCAGTGGCTGAGCAACGCCAAGTACCTGACGAGCATCCAGGCGGGCACCGAGGTCTTCATCGGCAGCGGCCAGCTCGACACCAACTCGTACTGGGTCGACGTCCAGTAGCAGCGAATCACCGGGGCGGGTCCGCGATCGCGGGCCCGCCCTTTTTCCGTTCATCGACTATGTCTCGACATGAAACGAACCCGGCTGGACGCGCGGAAGGCGGTGCGGGCCGGTTCGCCGGGCTTGACGTGTCGAGGCGGCACTCCCGGGTACTCCTGGACGAAAGCGACTTCGACGACTCGAGGGGAATAGCATGACCAGCGGCGACACCGGCCACATCACCGGTACACCCGACAAGGACTACAACCTCATCTGGTTCGTGGAAGCGTGCTTGAGCAACGCCCTGCGGCTGGAGACCTACATCGCCGACGCCGAGCGCGCGGGCGACAGCGAGTTGGCGGCGTTCTTCCAGCGCGCCCAGGGGGCGAGCCGCAAGGGCGCCGAGGAAGGCAAGGCGCTGCTGGCGAAGCGGCTCAACGGCTGACCGCTCACGGGATGATCGCCGACCCGATGGCGGTCGATGACACCTGTGCGGAACCGTCGGCAATCTTGTATCGGCCGGGTCGGCGGTTCCTCGGGGCTATGCGCACGGACGTGTGAGGGTCAGGACTCTGGTGGTCGTGCCGTCGTCCTCGGCGATGTCGCGGACGTGCTCGAAGCCGATCCGCTTCATGACCGCGAGCGAGGCGGTGTTGGGGTCGGCGACGGTGGCGTGGACTTCGTCGAGGCCGAGCACGTCGAAGCCGTAGTCGATGATCGCCTGCGCGAGTTCGGTGCCGAGGCCGCGGCCCCACGCATGGTGTGCGAGCGCGTAGATGAGCTCATGCCCGCCGGACTCTTCGGTGGGCTTGATCTCGGCGTGGCCGACGAAGACGCCGTTCTCGCGCACGGCCCAGACGTCGAACTTGTGCTCCGCGTACACCTTAGTGAAGATGCGGCCGAACAGCGCACGGTCCTCCTCCTTGGACTGGGGGCCGTTTCCCATCCACTGCGAGACGCGGGTGTCCTGGAACAGGGCGACGAAGTCCGCTTCGTCCGCGGTCGCATACGGCTCGAGGAGCAGGCGTTCGGTCTGCAGGACTGGAGTCATGGCCGGGATGCTGCCATAGGTCGGGTGATAGGGCAACCAGGTTTCGGACGGCGATCGAGGTAACTGCGCGCGTCCGTCGAGGCGGGCGCGGAGGCTTTCGGTCGCCGGGTGGGCTAGGTCTTCGCAGATGGCGAGGGCCGCTTCCCAGGCGCGGCGGGCTTCACGCGGGGCGCCGGCGGCGTGGTGGGTCTCTCCCAAGTGGATGAGGACTTCGGCTTCGCCGGGGCGGAAGCCGAGTTCGCGGAAGCGGGCGAGGGCGTGCTCGTACTCGGCGACGGCTCGCGCATGGTCGCCGAGGTGGTGGTGGACGGTGGCGATGTCGTCCCGGACCGCGTTCTCGCTGACGGGGTCGCCGAGGGCGCGGAAGAGCTCGACGGCCTGCTCGCAGTCGGGGAGCGCGGCGGCGTAATCGCCGGTGACGAGGTGGTGGTAACCGATGGCCTGGAGGGTGCGGGCCTGACCCATCCGGTCGCCGGAGGATTGGAAGAGGGCGAGAGCGCGGCGGGTGGCCTCGAGCGCTTCGGGGAGGCGGCCCTGGCGTCGCAGGAGGCGGCCGCGGAGGTGGTGGGCGTGGGCTTGGCCGCGCCGGTCGCCGTCGTTCTCGCACAAGGCGAGTGCGCGGTCGAGATAGACGTGCGCCTCGGGAAAGCGCCCCAGCCGGGCGCAGGTCTGTCCGAGGTCGCGGAGCGCGCGGGCCTGCGCGGCGGTGTCGCCGAGCCGGGTGGCCGCGGCGAGTGCCCGCTCACTGAGGACCGCGATCTCGGGCCAGCGGCCCTGCCGGTTGAGGTAGTTGAGGAGCGTCCACGCGAGCTGCCAGACGTGGACGTCGAAGCCGAGCGCCGCGGCGTGCTCGACGGCGGCGAGCAGGACTGGGGTCTCGGCGGCGAACCAGCGCATCGCAGCCGTACCGTCTATGATGGAGTGAGGAGCGATCTCCGTGGGGGCCAGGTTGATCGGTTCTCGGGACGGGTCGAGCAGCCGATCGCAGGCGAATGCGGTGTGCAGGTAGTGGTCGAGCAGGCCCCGCGCCGTCGCTTCGCGTTCGTCGGGCGCCTGCGCGGCGAGCTCGATCGCGAAGGCGCGCACCAGGTCGTGGAGGCCGTACCGGTGGTCGGGCGCGTGCAGGAGGAGGCTGGCCTCGACGAGTTCGGCCAGTGCCGCCCGGGTCGAAGGAAGGCTGGTGCGGGCGGCGCTCGCGGCGGCGCGCGCGGAGCAGTCGGGTCCAGGGTGGACGGCCAGGAGCCGGAGCAGCCGCGCTGCGGCGGGACTCAGCTGCCGGTAGGACCAGCGCAGGAGGGTCCTGGGGTCGGTCGCGGGATCGGCCGCACCGAGACCGTCGAGCAGCGTCCCGGCGCTGCCGAGCTCGTCGGCGAGGGCGGCGAGCGGGTCGCCGGGCCGTGAGGCCGCGTTCGCCGCGACGAGCGACAGCGCGAGCGGCAGGCCCTTGCAGGCGTCCGCGATGCGCTGCACCGCAATCGGATCGGAGGCGAGGCGTTCGGTTCCGAGCCGGCCGGCGAGGAGCGTCCGCGCCTGCGGCCCGTCCATGGCCTCGAGCGGCACGACCAGCGCCGCTGTCGAGGCGATCAGGCCGGTGAGGCGGTTGCGGCTGGTGACCACGACCGCGCAGTCGGGCGCGCCGGGCAGCAGCGGCCGCACCTGCACCGGGTCCCTGGCGTTGTCCAGGACGATGAGGATCCGCTTGTCCGCCAGCAGCCTCCGGAAGCGCGCCGCCCGCGCTTCGGTTCCGACCGGGATGCTCGCGGGCGCATCGCCAAGCGCCTCAAGGAACGTCCGCAGCACCTCCCCCGGGTCCGCCGGGGCCTCAGCGGGGCCGAAGCCCCGCAGGTCGGCGTACAGCCGACCGTCGGGGAAGTCGTCGGCGGCCCGATGCGCCCAGTGGACGGCGACCGCGGTCTTGCCCATGCCGGCGCTCCCGGAGACGACCGCGATCCGCGCCGGCGCGGCGGGATCCGCGATCGTGTCGAGGAGCTTGAGCTCCCGGTCCCTGCCGGTGAACACGCGCAACCCGAACGGCAACAGGTCGACCGGCGCGGCAGGCGGCGCGGCCGCCGGGCGCGGCTCGTCGGACCCGATGCGGCCGTTGAGGACCCGGTGGTGGACCTCCTGGAGTTCGCGGTCGGGTTCGGTGCCCAGTGCCTCGACGAGGCGTTCGCGGGTGCCGCGGTAGACCGCGAGGGCCTCGCCGCGCCGCCCGGACCGCGCGAGCGCGAGCATGAGCTGGGCGGCGAGGTGCTCGCGCAGCGGCTGCTGCGCGAGCAGCGTGCGCAGCTCGCCGATGAGCGCGGCGTGCGCTCCGAGGTCCATCTTGAGGTCGATGTGCCGCTCGGCGGCCTGGTCGAGGCGTTCCTGCAGTGCCGCCCTGAGCCCGTCGAAGCGGACGCCTGCGACGACGTCCTGGAACGGCTCGCCGCGCACGAGCGCCAGCGCCCGCTCCAGTGACGCCGCGGCGTCGGCGATACGGTCCGCCCGGCGGGCGAGTTCGACGTGCCGTTCGAAGTCCCACAGGTCGAGTTCGCCGGGCTCGACGCGAATGAGGAAGCCCTGGTCGTACCGGATCCGCGGTCCCCCATCGGCGGTTCCGCCCAGCAGGCTCCGCAGTTTCGAGATGTAGCTGCGCAGATTGGGTTCCGCGGACGGGGTCGGTTCGTCCCAGGCCAGTTCGATCAGGCGGGAGCGGCTGACGGTCCGGTTCGGGCTGGCGAGCAGCGCCGCCAGGACCGCGCGCTGGCGCGGGCCGCCGAGCCGCAGCAGGCGCCCCTCCGACTCCGCCTGAAGCGGTCCCAGCACGCGGAAGCGCATGGCGCACAGGTTAACAGCCGTCGTTTCCGAACAGCACAGAACACTGTGGCCCGCACCCTCGGTGACCAGTGCGTCCGCCTGTGTGGGCGCGGCGCGTATGCGCTTCGTATGCAGGGCTTGTACCGGCCGCTACCTACGCTGGCGGAGGCCGGTTCCCCCCTTTGACCGGCCGGAAGGGAAGGCACCCTATGTCGAGCACTTCTGCGAAGCGGTTGAGCGCCAGGACGATAGTCCTGTCCTCCGTCGCGTTCACGGTCGTCGCGGTCACGGCCGGCGCCGCTTGGGCGGCGATCACCGACAACATGTACCCCACCCCGTACGCGAACCTCGGCTGCTACAGCGAGAGCGGCCCCGACGGGAACCTCTCCTGCCAGACCGACAACGCCCAGCTGACGTACTACATGGACAGTGGAGGGACCAACGAGCTCGAGGCGGAGGACCGCCGGGTCGTCATCGACGTCATGTCGGACATCTACGCCCCCACCGACTTCACGGTCACCCTCGACACGTCGCCCGAGTTCTCGGGCAGCGCCGAGACCGACATCGTCTACGAGGAGAGCGGCATCGGCGTCCCCTCGGGCTCCGACGGCGTCACCTTCTGCAACAACGCCGCCAGCGACCTGCGCTGCGACCAGCAGTACATCCGCATCCTCGGCGGCGGCAACTACGTCCAGGGCCTCACCTGCCACGAGACCGGCCACGCCGTGGGCCTCGTCCACGGCAACCAGGCGTCGCCGCAGCTGAGCAACCGCGACGAGCGGCTCGGGTGCATGGAGACGCCGGTCAGCACCGACGAAGTCCTGCAGGACAACAACGTCGACAACATCAACGCGACCTACTGAGGAGGACCCCCATGCGCACCCGCACCCGTATCGCAGCGGCGGCCGGCATCGTCGCGTCCGCCTCCGTCACCGGCATCGCCGTCGCGGCGCTCGCCGCGCCCGCGGTCGACGGCCAGGCCGCCCCCGAACCCGATGTGCTGCTGGCCCACGGCAGCGACCACCTCCCGAGCGTGACGGCGACCGACTGGGTCACCTACGCCGACCACGTCCTCGTCGTCGAGGCCGTCGCCGAGGAGACCGTCCCGCCGTCCGAGAGCGAACTCGAACGCGGCGAGGGCATCATCGGCCGCGTCGTCTCGCTGGAGGTCCAGGACGTCCTCTGGTCGCGGGAGGGCGCCCCGCAGGCGGCCCCCGAGACCTGGGACTACTCGGCCCTCGGCTGGCACTTCGACGGGGGCGACCCCGACGACGCCGTCGAGATGGCACTGGCCGACTTCCCCCGCGTCGAGGTGGGCCACCAGTACGTGATGGCGATCCGCTGGGAGGAGGCCGTCTGCTCCCCCGGCGACTACCTCCCGGCCCAGTGGCGCAGCCTCGGCGAGGGCTCGGAGATCCCCTTCGACGACGCCACGCTCGGCAACGGCGAGTCCGAGGGGACCGTCCAGGACGCCGAGGCCTTCGCGGCCGCCACCGACTTCCACGCCGACGAAGGCGTCGAGGAGCTCCTGGCCGGGGAGGGCGCCGACGCGCTCGTCTCCGCCCTGGAGTCCGCGAGCCCGGACGCCGCCGCGCAGTCCGAGCTGCAGACCTTCGCCGCCGCCGCATCCTGCGAATGACCTGAAAGGACGATCTCTTGCAACGCTTCTCCGACCGGCTGGGGCGCAAGCTGAACCGCACCGCCTACCGCCTCGCGATGCTCCTCGCGGCCGCCGCGATCGCGGTGTTCGCCCTGCCCTCGGCGGCCATGGCCGAGGCCAACTACTACGCCGACTGCGAGCTCGAACGCGTGATCTGCGCGTACGGCGAGCGGGTCGGCCTCCCGCAGGGCGAGTGCATGACCACGAGCAGCACCTACCACAGCACCCAGGTCTGCGTCGACTACAGCGGCGACCACGTCTACGTCAGGGACGGCCAGGCCGACGGCTACGGCGCGGCGGCCATCATCTACTCCGACAACGGCGTCGCCCACCGCTGGTGCGCCAACGCCGAGGGCGCCGGAACCTGGGTCCACTGCAACTTCAACTGGGTGGAAGAGGGCGACCACGCGGTCGCGGGCGGCTACATCATCCAGTACTACGAAGAGCGCATGACCCAGCTCTGGTGGTGGAACGGCAAATAGCCCCCATACCCCTCGATGAGAGCCCCGGTCTGGGCGGCCGGGGCTCTCCTGTCTCCGATGCACTCCCCCGGGCCGACGAGAATACTTAGTTCCATCAATTGACAAACGGACCGATGGCTGCGTACCGTAACTCGCGGCAGCTCAAGAATCGACATCACTCAATGTCAAGACGGGGCGATGGCAGTGCCCTCGACATCGTCCATGTCGACCTCGCTGACCGAACGTCGCCGGCGCCGCCTCGCGGTGCCGACCACACGCGGCCCTCCCTTCAAGGAAGGAACACACTCTTGTCCACGCCCATCCCATGGCGCCGCAGCGCTGCGGCGGCCTTCGCGATCGCGCTCGCGCTGGCCTCCGCCCTGGCGGTCTTCACGGCCCCCAAGGCGGCGCAGGCCGCCCAACTCCAGCAGATCACGAACTTCGGGAACAACCCCGGCGGCCTCGCGATGTACCTGTACGTGCCCGACAATGTCGCGCCGAACCCGGCAATCGTCGTCGGCAACCACTGGTGCACCGGGTCCGGGCCGGACTTCTACAACGGCACCCGGTACGACGAGCTCGCCGAGCAGTACGGCTACATCGTCGTCTACCCGTCCGTCACCCGCAGCAGCAAGTGCTTCGACGTCGCGTCGCAGGCCTCGCTCTCGGGCACCGGCGGCGACTCGGTCAGCATCAAGTCCATGGTCGACTACGTGCTCGCGAACTACGGCGCCGACCGCAACCGCATCTTCGCGACCGGCGTCTCCTCGGGCGCGATGATGACCAACGTCCTGCTCGGCGTCCACCCCGAGATCTTCAAGGCCGGTTCGACCTACGCCGGCGTCCCCTTCACCTGCTTCGCGACCACCAACGGCTCGGAGTGGAACTCCGAGTGCTCCGAGGGCCGGATCGACCGCACCCCGCAGCAGTGGGGCGACGCGGTCCGAGGCGCCAACCCCGGCTACAACGGCCCCTGGCCGCGCATGCAGGTCTGGTTCGGCACCGAGGACGACGTGCTCCGCTACCCGAACTTCCAAGAGCAGATCGACCAGTGGACGAACGTCAACGGCACCGACCAGACCGCCGACTACACCGACACTCCGGAGCCGAACTGGACCCGCACCCGCTACGGCGGCACCGGCGGCCAGGCCCCGGTCGAGGCGATCAGCATGGCCGGCGTCGACCACGGCCTGCCCGTGCGCGAGAGCGAGACGCTGCGCTTCTTCGGCCTGGCCGGGTCTTCGACCAGCAGCGGCTCGATCGTGGGCGCCGCCTCCAACCGCTGCCTGGACAACCCGGGCGGCTCGACGACGAACGGGACGCAAGCGGTGCTGTGGGACTGCAACGGCGGCGCCAACCAGTCCCTCACCCGCACCTCGGCCGGTGAGCTGAAGGTCGACGGCAAGTGCCTCGAAGCGTACGGCTGGGGTACGGCCAACGGCACCAAGGCGGTCATCTGGGACTGCACGGGCGGCGCGAACCAGCGCTGGAACGTCACCTCGAACGGCACCATTACCAACGTCCATAACGGACTCTGCCTCGACGCGATGGGCGGGGCCACCGCCAACGGCACCCAGATCATCCTCTGGGCCTGCAGCGGGACCTCCAACCAGCGCTGGACCCTCGGCTGACGATCCGCGAACCCAGGGGGCGCCGGTCTTCGGACCGCCGCCCCCTTTCGCGACTCCGCGACTGCGAGCGCCCCGCAGTTGATTTATCAACGCAACAAAGATGCTTGTCCAGCCCGGCCCTGGTGCCCGCTCAGGTCGCTTCCATCTCGGCGATATTGAGGCGGTTTGCCCGAGATCCCGCGCGCCACACCCCTGGCCACTTAATTCCGTTAGTTGACAAACTCGGCGGCGACTGCGTACTGTGCTGCCAGTAGTTCAGAGATATGCATCCCTCGATGCGACCGTCAGAATCCCCTCTGGACCCAGCACAAAGGAGAACCCGTGCGACGACGCACTTTCGCAGCTTCCCTCGGCGCAGCCGCGGTCGCGGCCGGCGCCCTGCCCGGCACGGCCTTCGCCAAGCCCGGCCGGCAGTGCCCCGATGCCTACACCTGGAATCACGTCCGCGTCAACTGCGGCGGCTTCGTCCCGGGCATCATCTTCAACGAGACCGAGCCGAACCTCATCTACGCCCGCACCGACGTCGGCGGCGCCTACCGCTGGCAGGAGGAGACGCGGACCTGGAAGGCGCTGACCGACTGGGCCCCCCGCGCCAAGTGGGGTTACCAGTACGTGGTCTCCATGGCCTCCGACCCGGTCGAGACCAACCGCGTCTACGCCGCCGTCGGCGCCTACACCATCTCCTGGGACGGGAACAACGGCGCGATCCTCTACTCCGACGACAAGGGCGACACCTGGGGCATCGCGGAACTGCCGTTCAAGCAGGGCGGCAACATGCCCGGCCGCGGCATGGGCGAACGCCTCGTCGTGAACCCGGCCGACAACAGCGAGCTGTACCTCGGCACCCCCAGCGGCAACGGACTGTGGCGATCCAAGGACTACGGCCGCACCTGGGGCAAGGTCGAGGAGTTCCCCAACCCCGGCAACTTCGTCATCGACCCGAACAACGAGTACCTCTCCGACAACGTGGGCATCCCCTGGATCGACTTCGACCAGATCGGCGGCAAGATCTACGTCGGCGTGGCCGACCCGGCCGACCCGCTCTACGTCTCCGAGGACGGCGGTGCGACCTGGCAATCGGTTCCCGGAGCCGCCGCCGCACTCGGCGACGCCGACGGCAACCGCACCATCCCCAAGCAGTCCGCTGTGGACAACACCAACGGGTACCTGTACGTCATCACCAGCCACGACCCCGGCCCCTACAACGGCGGTCCCGCCTCCGGCCGCGGCGGCAAGCTCATGCGCCTGTCGACCCAGACCGGCGAGTGGACCGACGTCACCCCGCCCTACAACCCCGGTCGCCCGATCCCCGGCTTCGGCGGGCTCACGATCGACCTCCAGAACCCCGGCACCATCATGGCCTCCACCTGCAACAACTGGGGCCCTGACGAGATCCTGTTCCGTTCCAAGGACTCCGGCGCCACCTGGTCCCTCAGCTGGGACCTCGTCAGCGAGAACGAGCGCACCGACCGGTTCGTCATGGACAGCACCGGTTCCCCGTGGCTCTCCTGGCTCGGCACCGACAACGGGGCCTCGTACGCGGTCAAGCACGGCTGGATGATCGAGGGCTTCGCCATCGACCCGCACAACTCCGACCGCATCATGTGGGGCACCGGCGCCACCGTCTGGGGCACCGAGAACCTGACGCAGTGGGACGCCCAAGGCGAGCTCATCGGCGAGAACGAGGCGGGCGAGCGCGTCGCGCTCCCGATCGAGCAGTTCACCGTCGGCGTCCGCGCCGAAGGCATCGAGATGACCGCGGTCCGCGACCTCGCCGCCCTCGGCGGCACGCTCGTCTCGGCCAAGGGCGACGTCAACGGGTTCGTCCACACCGACCTCGACCGGGCCGAGCCGATGTTCCGCAAGGACTGGAGCGGCTTCAGCCTCGACTACGCCGCCTCCGACCGGGACATCGTCGTTGCCACCGGCGATGTGCACAGCGAGACCGCCGGCCATGTCACCTTCTCCACCGACCGGGGGCAGACCTGGCAGGACACGACCCGCCTCGAAGGCTCCCCGAACGGCTCCGGCGGCGTCGTCGCGATCACCGCCGACGCCTCGGCGATCGTCTGGTCCCCCAACAGCGCCACCATCACCCCGGTCTACAGCACCGACCTCGGCAAGACCTGGAACCAGGTCCAGGGCCTCCCTGCCCGAGCGAGGGTCAGGTCCGACCGCGTCGACGGCTCGGTCGTGTACGCCTACTCCGGCGGGAAGTTCTTCCGCAGCACCGACGCCGGCAAGACCTTCACGGACACCGGCGCGACCGGCCTGCCCGCCGAAGACGTCCTCGACTT
This sequence comes from Glycomyces niveus, assembly GCF_017592475.1. Lineage (GTDB taxonomy): Bacteria > Actinomycetota > Actinomycetes > Mycobacteriales > Micromonosporaceae > Glycomyces > Glycomyces niveus. The sequence goes on from NZ_JAGFNP010000003.1 coordinate 22,588, forward strand.
CCGGGTCGCGCCCGGCAAGCAGGGCCACGTCTGGCTCTGCGGCCGCAGCAGCAAGGCCGAGGTCCCGAAGGGCCTGTTCCGCTCCACGGACGGAGGCACCACCTGGTCACGCGTCAGCGGCGTCGACGTGGCGGTCGGCGTCGGCTTCGGCAAGGCCGCCAGCAGGAAGGGCTACCCCGCGATCTACGCCACGGCCACCGTCGCCGGCCAGGACGGCTTCTTCCGCTCGATCGACGGCGGCACCTCGTGGTACCGCATCAACGACGACGCCCACCAGTGGGGCTCCGCAGGGGAGGTCATCACCGGCGACCCCGAGATCTACGGCCGCGTCTACCTCTCGGCCCGCGGCATCGTCTACGGCGACATCGCCTGAGCGGGCGGGCCGCCCCTCCGCACCGAGGGGCGGCCCGCCATCTCCAGTCCGGCGCGGCCCCCGTGCCGGCACCCCCTCGACCCTGTCCAGGAAGGAAATCCCTTGTCCGCAGTACTCCGATGGCGCCGCGGCGCGGCGGCGGTCTTCGCGCTCGCGATCGCGCTGGCGTCCGCGCTGGCGGTCTTCACGGCGCCCAAGGCGGCCCACGCCGCGCAGCTGACGCAGATCACCGAGTTCGGGGAGAACCCCGGCAACCTCGAGTTCTACCTGTACGTCCCCGACGACATCGGCCCGAACCCGCCGATCGTCGTCTCCAACCACTGGTGCACCGGCTCGGCGCAGAACCTCTACGACTGGATGCAGTTCGACGAGATGGCGGACCAGCACGGGTACATCGTGGTGTACCCGTCGGTCACCCGCGCCAGCAAGTGCTTCGACGTCGCCTCGCAGGCCTCCCTCTCGGGCACCGGCGGCGACTCGGTCAGCATCAAGTCCATGGTGGACTATGCGATCGATGAACTCGGGGGCGACCCCGACCGGGTCTACGCCACCGGCATCTCCTCGGGCGCGATGATGACCAACGTCCTGCTCGGGGTCTACCCCGAGGTGTTCAAAGCCGGGTCGGTCTACGCAGGTGTGCCGTTCACCTGCTTCGCCACCACGAACGGCTCGGAGTGGAACTCGGACTGCGCGACCGGCCAGATCGACCGCACGCCGCAGGAGTGGGGCGACGCCGTCCGCGACGCCAACCCGGGCTACGAAGGGCCGTGGCCGCGCATGCAGATCTTCCACGGCACCGAGGACCAGGCGCTCTTCTACCCGAACTTCGGGGAGCAGATCGAGCAGTGGACCGACGTCCACGGCACCGACCAGGTCGCCGAGTTCACCGACCATCCGGAGCCGAACGCGACCCGCACCCGCTACGGCACCACCGACGGCCAGGCCCTGGTCGAGGCGACGAGCTTCGACGGCGTCGACCACGGTGTGCCGCACCGGCTCCTGGAGACGCTCCGCTTCTTCGACATCGTCTCGACCGATCAGGCCGCCGGCGAGATCGCGGGCGAGGGCTCGGGCCGCTGCGTGCACCTCCCCCGGTCGGGGATGGCGAACGGGACGCAGGCGGTGCTGTGGAAGTGCAACGGCAGCACCAAGCAGGCGTTCACCCACACCGCCGAGGGCGAGCTGCGCGTGAACGGCAAGTGCCTCGAACCGGCGGATTCCGTTACGGCCGAGGGCGCCGGGGCGGTGATCGGCGACTGCACGGGCGGCGACGACCAGCGCTGGACCGTCGACGCCGACGGCGCCATCATCAACATCCACAACGGACTGTGCCTGGACGCCTTCGGCGGCGGCGTCCTCAACGGCACCCCGCTCATCCTCTGGACCTGCAGCGGCGGCGCCAACCAGACCTGGAGCATCCGCTAGCGCTTCGATGAACCAGCAGGGGCGCCGAACCGTCGGTTCGGCGCCCCTGCTCGTCACGAGCCGCCTTGCGAAGCGGGCGAAATGCAGGCCCTCCTGACCGGTCAGCCGGCATCCGGAACGGCGATCTCCAAGGCCGCCAAGCGGTCCGGGGCGCCGACCGCGTGGATGCCCGTGATGCGGTCGCCGTCGAAGGCGAGGGTCATCACCATCAGGAGCCTGCTGCCGCGCGGGGTCACGACCGCGATGCCGACCTCGCCGTCGAGGAGGACCGCGTGGGCGAGCATCGCGCTGCCGCTGAAGGTCGCCGCCACGGCCTCGGCGCCGAAGGCCTCGGGGTTCGGGCTCAGTTCCAGGGCCCGCGCGTCGAGGCGGAGCGTGACGCTCGGGTCGAGCAGTGACAGGAGGGTCGCGAACTCGCCCTCGCGGGCGGCGCGGAGGAAGGCGTCGACGGCGCGGTAGCGGCGCATCCGGTCAGAGTCGTCTACATCGGACTTCCCTCGTACGCGCCGCCTTGCCCGGCTGGCGAGCCGCTGCGTGGTCTCAGGGGTGCGCTCCACGATGGGGGCGATGTCGGCGAACGGGACGCCGAACATGTCGTGCAGCACGAACGCCAGCCGCTCGACCGGCGAGAGGGCGTCCAGGACCACGAGCATCGCCTGGCCCACCGCGTCCGCGAGCAGCGCCTCCGCTTCCGGATCGACGCGGCGGAAGACGCGGACGCCGGGCTCGTCCTCCTGGCCGTCGAGGGCGTCCTCGCGGCGGGACTTGCGCGAGCGGAGCTGGTCGAGGCAGACGCGGGCGACCACGGTGGTGAGCCATCCGGCGATGTTCTCCACGCCGTCGGCACCGGCGCGGTCGGCCTTGAGCCAGGCCTCCTGCACGGCGTCCTCGGCCTCGCTGAGCGACCCGAGCATCCGGAAGGCCACGGCCCGCAGATGGCCGCGGTGCCGCTCGAACACATCGGCCGAAAAATTCTTTCCGCTCACCTGTCCGGTTTCCTCGCCGCCGTCCGTCAAATCGATTGCAAGCCCCAATCTCCACTGCGAACGAGAAGGAAGTCAACGATGGCTGCGAACAAGACTGAAGCGTCACAGACCACCGCGCTCATCACCGGCGCGAACAAGGGCCTCGGCCTCGAAGCGGCCCGGCGCCTCGGTGCGATGGGCTGGACGGTGTTCCTCGGCTCGCGCGATGTCGGGCGCGGACAGGCCGCCGTGGACGAGCTCGAGGCCGAGGGCGCGAACGCGGTCCTCGTGCCCCTCGACGTCGACTCGGACGAGTCCGTGGCGGCTGCGGAAAAGCTCGTGCGCGAGCACACCGACCACCTCGACGTGCTCATCAACAACGCGGGCAATCCGGGGCACTTCGTCGACCCGGCGGAGGCGACCGCCGAAGAGCTGCACGGCGTCTACAACACGAACGTGTACGGGCCGGTCCGGACCACGCATGCGTTCCTGCCGCTGCTGCGGGCGGCCGAGAACCCGCGGGTCGTGATGGTCTCGAGCGGCGGCGGCGCGTTCAGCGTCGTCACCGACCCCGCGCAGGCGGTCTCGAAGATGCACGAACTCGCCTACAGCTCTTCGAAAGCGGCCCTGAACATGGTCACCGTCCGGTACGCGCAGGCGATCCCGGAGGTCAAGTTCAACCTCGTCACGCCCGGCGAGATCGCCAACGGCAAGTTCGCCGCGACCGACATGAACGGGCACCGCGGCCAGCTCACCGTCACCGAAGGCACCGACCCGTTCATCAAGCTCGCGACCCTCGGCGCGGACGGCCCGAGCGGCATCTTCATCGACCGCCTCGGACCCGTCGCGTGGTAGCCGCCCGCCTGGCCGCTCCACGATGGAGCGGCCAGGCGAAGCGACAGCGGTGCCACCCGGGCCGGCGAAGCCGCTGGCCGCGGCGCGGGCTTACGTTGTACGGTACGTTCGCCGGGAAGGGGTGGGCGATGGCGCGGGCGGGGCAGCAGGCCGGGTTGAGCCGGGAGCGGGTGCTGCGCGCGGCGGCCGCCATCGCGGACGAGCGCGGGCTGGCGGCGCTGACGATGCGGAGCCTGGCGGAGTCGCTCGGGGTCGAGGCGATGTCGCTGTACCACCATGTGGCGAACAAGGAGGCGGTGCTCGACGGGCTGGTCGAGGTCGTCATGGCCGAGGTCGAGCAGGCCGTGGCGGCGCTCGATGCGCCTGCGCCCGAGGACGACTGGCAGTCGGCGCTGCGGATGCGGGTGCTGGCGTCCCGGGAGGTGCTGGTGCGGCATCCGTGGGCGCCGGGGGTGTTCGAGACGCGGACCGGGGCGAGTCTGGCGGTCGCGCGGTACTTCGACGGGGTGCTCGGGCTGATGCGCCGCGCCGGGTTCAGCTACGAGCTGGGGCACCGGGCGTTGCACGCCTTGGGAAGCCGGGCGTTGGGCTTCTCGCAGGAGCTGTTCGCGCCGGACGGGATGGAGGCACCCGAGGAGGTCATGGCGGCGATGGCCGAGGAGGTGCCGCACTTGGTGGCGATGGTCGCGGACGCGTCGCACGGCGGCGCGGTGCTGGGCTGGTGCGACTACCAGTCCGAGTTCGAGTTCGGGCTGGATCTGATCCTGGACGGCCTGGAGCGGTTGCGCGAGGGCGCGTAAGCCCGGTATTCCCGTGTTCGCACTGGTGGGAGAGGTGTGCGCTTGACAGACTTACAACGTAAGGCTTATCGTGGCTTACAACGTAAGCCAGTGGAGGACCACATGAGAGCCATCGTCCAAGAACGCTACGGGCCGCCCCGGGAAGTGCTCGGGCTCAAGGAGATCGACCGGCCAGAGGCCGGTCCCGGCGACGTCCTCGTCCGCGTGCGGGCCGGCAGCGTCAACACTCCCGACTGGATCGCGGTCACCGGCGTCCCGTACGTGCTGCGCCTCCAAGGCGGCCTCCGGAAGTCGCCGAACGTGGTGCGCGGCAGCGACCTCGCGGGGATCGTCGAGGCGGTCGGCGCGAACGTCACGGATCTCGCGCCCGGCGACGCGGTGTTCGGTTCGGTGTGGACGAGCCAGTTCGCGACGGCGGGGGCCTTCGCCGAATACACGGTCGCGCCCGCCGCCCAACTCGCGCCGATGCCGGAGGGCGTGGGATTCGAGGAGGCGGCCGCAGCGGTCATGTCGGGAGTGACCGCGCTGTGCGCCATGCGGGACACCGTGGAAGTCCGCAAGGGAATGAAGGTCCTCGTGAACGGCGCCTCCGGCGGCGTGGGGACGTTCGCGGTCCAGATCGCCGCGCACTACGGCGCCGAGGTCACCGGCGTCTGCAGCGGCGCCAATGCCGAACTGGTGCGCGAGCTCGGGGCGCGCCATGTCGTCGACTACAACGAGGACGATTTCACGCGGAGCGGCGAACGCTACGACGTCATCCTCGACAACGTCCTCAACCACCCGCCCAGGCGCACCGCCCGCGCCCTCGCGCCCGGCGGCGTGCTCATCCCCAACAGCATCGGCAACTCCGGCGGCCTGCTCGCCGGACTCGGCCGCATGGCGGGCGCGAAGCTCCTGGGGATGACGGGCCGCGCCGACGTCCGCTTCTCCCCCTCGGTGACGAACCGCGAGAATCTCACGGCCATAGGCGAACTGCTCGCCTCGGGCGCTGTCCGGTCGGTCGTCGACCGGGCCTACCCGCTCGAGGAGACCCCCGCCGCCGTCGCGCACATGTTCACGCACCGCGCCCGCGGCAACATCGTCATCACCGTCGCCGCCTGAGCGTTCGACCCCCGGACACCATGAAAGCCGCTGTCCTTCTGCGAAGGGCAGCGGCTTCCCGTTGAGAGCTGTGGAGGCTAGAGAGCGCGCAGGTTAGCGGCCTGCGGACCCTTCTGACCCTGCTCGATGTCGAACTCCACCCGCTGGTTCTCCTCGAGCGACTTGTAGCCGGTGCCAGTGATCGCGGAGAAGTGAACGAAGATGTCCGGGCCGTCGCCCTCCGGAGCGATGAAGCCGAAGCCCTTCTCCGAGTTGAACCACTTAACGGTGCCTTGCGCCATTACTGAATATCCTTGGTGTTGAGCTCAGACCGACGGTTTCGCACTCGGGACTCGCGTCCGTTCGCACTCCGCCGCCACGCGGTCTGATATTGCCGCCATTGCTGGCGCTTCACCACCCTGGTTCGCATTGCCGCGATCCGAGGTGGCCCCTGGACCCTACAGCACTCCCGCCCCATTGCACCCGGCCCGCGCGGAAATTATTCTCGCATTTGACCGTTTGTCCGATAATGTCCCGAGATTTTGGGGAGATTGGTGCCGAAGGTCATGCGGACAGGGGGTCGGCGTCGGCCCGCCGGAAAGGGCCGGGCCGGTCGATGACGCGACCGGCCCGGCCCGTTCCGTGCTACGGGCGGTTGTCGTCAGGGCGGGCGCGGTCGCTCTCGCGCGGTGCCTTGAGCGGCAAGGGTTCCGAGGTGCCGAGGCGCTGGCGCAGCTCGGAGAGGCCCTTGAGGGTGATGCGCAGCTGCGGGGCGTCCAGCAGGAGCTCACCGGTGCGCGGGTGGTGGTGGGACTGCGGGATCTCGGTGAGCCAGCCGGCGTCGACGGCGGACTGACGGGCCCGCCAGGCGCGGTCGCGGCGCTGCCGGTACGCCCAGCGGAGGTCTTCGAGCGCCTTGAACAGGCGGTTCTGGCCGAGGACGATGGCCGGGTCGCGGGAGAGGATCTTCGCCGCGTCGGCGGCGGAGAACGTGCCGCGCGCGGACGCGAGGCGGTGCCAGGACTCGGCGGCGGGCGCGAGCGCCTCGACGTGCGATTCGGCGGTGTCGGCCCGGTCCGCCTCCTCCAGCACCATCAGGGCGAGGTCGCGGTTCGTGAGACCGCGGGGGTAGCGGCGGTCGGTGCGCGGGTTTGGGGTGACGGTCATGCATCCACTCCGTTCGTCGTGCTCTGGTCACGACTCTACCGGTGGGGTACGACATTTCCGCCCGCGCGAGATCCGGCGGAGGCACAGGTCAACCGCCGGATCTCGCGCGTTCTCAGAGAGCGGCCAGATAGGACTCGAGGGTCGCGGCGTAGGCGGCCGGGTCCTCGTTCCAGGAAGCGCAGTGGCCCGAGGCGGTCTCCATGACGGTGGTCTGCGCGGGGTCGAGCATCGACGCGAAGTCGAGGGTCGCCGTGTGGTCCACGGTCTTGTCGGCGGTGTCGACGAACAGGAGGACCGGCAGGTCGAAGTCGGCGGCGAAGTTGCGCTGGTCGAGGTCGTCGAAGTCGATGTCGGCGCGGAACTCGACGATGCGCTTGGCGGCCCAGGTGATCGGGTCGATGACGTCACGGTCGGCGGCCTGCATGTCGAGCGTGGAGTTCCAGTCCATGACGGGCGAGTCGAAGACGAGGCCCTTGACGACGGACGGGTCGTCCAGGTGGCGGTAGGCGGTGGCGACGACCGCGCCGCCCATGGACCAGCCGTGGAGGATCACCGACTGCGCGCCGTTGGCGAGCGCGTAGTCGACCGCGGCGATGAGGTCCTCGCTCTCGTGCGCGCCGAGGCTGTGCATCCCGTTGGGGGCCTTGGGGGCGCCTTCGTCGTTGCGGTAGGTGACGGCCAGCACGGGGTGGCCGGAGGCGGCGTAGAGGCCCATGCCGCGCAGGGTCTCGGCGGGGGCGGCGTTGCGGCCGTGGACGGTGATGACCCACGTGTCCGACGCGCCCGGCACGAACCAGGCGGGCATGTCGCCGAGGTCGGCGGGGACCTGCACGTCCTCGTAGTCGAGGCCGAGACCGGTCTTGGGGTCCTCGCCGAAGGTCCACTTGTCGATGCGGGCCTTCGTGCCCGCGGCCAGGTCGCCGACGAGGACCGTCTCGATAGCGCGCGTCACGGTCGCGTCGTCGCTGGCGAGGACGTCGCCGAGGACCGCTTGGCCGCCTTCCCATTGCAGACCCCACGTGCCGGGCCGCTCGGTGTCGTCGGTGAGCGGGAGGGTCACGGTGGCGCCGTCGGCGGCCGCGACGGTGAGCCCGTACGGGTCGTCCTCGTGTGTGACGTTGATGACCTCGCCGGAGAAGTACCAGCCCGCGGCGCCGAGCCCGCCGAGGGCGAGCACGAGGAGCACGCTGAGCGCGATGACGACCGGGCGCAGCCAGCGCCGTCTGCGGGCGGGGGCCTCAGTGTCCAAGGGAGTCTTCAAAACGCGTCCTACGAGGTCGGGAGGAGGGGGTGACCGCTCGATCTTAGATCGCGGCTGCGAGGCGGCCTCCCTCGTAGGAGCTAGTCCCCGAGCGTGAGGAGCCGCTCGTGGGCCTCGCCGGCGGAGGCGGCGTGGTCGTCCATGCCGGTCCACGGGTCGGTCTTGCGGGCGAGGCGGCGGCGCATGGACGCGGGGTCCTGGCCGTCGGGTGCCGCGCGGCCCAGCTCGGCCCAGTCGAGCGGGGCGGCGACGGCCGCGCCGGGGCGGGCGCGCAGCGAGTACGGGCAGACGAACGTCTGGGCGTAGCGGTTGCGGCCGCAGTCGAGGAAGACGCGGTCGCCGCGCTTGGCCTTGCGCTGCGCGGTGGTGAGGTGGTCGGGGTCGGCGGCGGCGAGGCGTTCGGCGAGGCCGACCGCGAGGTCGTGCACGGCGTCGTAGTCGGCGGTGCGGTCGAGCGGGGCGGTGATGTGGAAGCCGCGGCCGCCGGTGGCCTGCACGAACGGCGCGAGGCCGACCTCGACGTAGAGGTCGCGGAAGCGGCGGGCGACGTCCCGCAGGAGCGCCACCGGGGTGCCGTCGGCGGGGTCGAGGTCGATCACGAGCCGGTCCGGATGGTCCGGCTTGTCCACTGTAGAGAGCCAGACGTGGAACTCGATGGCGGCCTGGTTCGCGAGGTAGACGAGGGTCGCTTCGTCGTCGCACACCACGTAGTCGACGGTGCCCTCCTTGGCCTTCATCGTCTCGGTGCGCACCCAGTCGGGGAAGTAGTCGGCGGCGTGCTTCTGGAAGAACCCGGAACCGGCGATGCCGTCGGGGAAGCGGCGCAGGGTCAGCGGCCGGCCGGCCAGGTGCGGAAGCATCGCCTCGGCGACGGCCCGGTAGTGGCCGACGAGGTCGCCCTTGCTCACGTGGTCGGCGGGGAACAGCTCCTTCTCGACCTTGGAGAGCTTGAGGTCGTGCCCGTTGATGTGCATGGTCTGCGTCGACATGCGCGGGAGGTACCCGGGCCTGGACGCGCGGAAACCGTCACACCGGGAGCGTGAGCGTGTTCCGCCAGCCGCCGCCGGGGGTCGCGCCCCAGGTCAGGGTGCCGCCCAGGAGCGCGGCGCGCTGCTGGAGGCCGAGGAGTCCGTGCCGCGAGCTCGGCAGGGGGACCGTGGGCCGCGTGGGCGCGGTGGAGGTGATCGTGACCGTGACTCGGCCGTCCTCGTGCCGGAGCGCGACTTCGGCGCTGGCGCCGGGGGCGTGCTTGCGGACGTTCGTCAGCGACTCCTGGACCGTGCGGTAGACGGCGCGTTCGGCGGGCGCGCCGAGCTCGGGATGCGGGCCGATCTGGAGGGTCGCCTCGATGCCGCTGCCCGCCACGAGGTCCGCGAGCTGCGCGAGGGTCGGCTGCGGGGCGAGATCGGTGGGGCCGGAGCCGCCCGCGCGCAGCACGTTCACCATGTGCCGCAGCTCGTCGAGGGTGCGCACGCTCAGCCGGCGGATCGTCCCGGCCGCCTCCTTCGCCTCCGCGTCCGCGGTGCTCACCTGGAGCGCCCCGGCCCGGACCGCGATCAGGCTGACCTGGTGCGACACCACGTCGTGCATCTCTCGGGCGAGCTGCGCGCGCTCCTCGGCGAGGATCTTCTGCGTCGCCATCAGCTGCTCGTGCTCGCGCGCCTCGGTGATCTCCTCCAGGCGCGCGGAGAGCTCCCGGCGGGCCTGCACGAACTGGCCCAGGAACGCGGCCGCGGCGGCGGGCGCCAGCGCGTACGCGATGTACGCGAGCCACCAGGAGTCGATCTCGATGTCGCCCAGCTGGGTGTCGACCGGCCAGATCATGCAGGTCGCGAGCACGAGCGCGCAGGTCGCGACGAGCCATTTGCGGTGCGAGACGGCCGCGAAGGTGAACAGCGCGATGAGCGCGGCCGCCGAGTTGCCGATCAGCCACGCGCTCGGCAGCGTCAGCGCGAACACGGCGAGCGGCCAGCGCCGCCGGGCGAACAGCGCGAGGACGCCGAGCGCGGTGAGGACCATCTGCCAGGTCAGGACCGGCCACCAGTACGAGTACCAGAGGTCAGCGGCGGCGACCGCGACCACCACCGTGTCCGTCATCCACGGACGCCACCAGCGGCGCAGCCGGTTCACCGGCGGTCCCGCAGGAGCCCGGCGCGCTCGGCGGCCAGCGCGGCCTGGACGCGGCCGGAGACCTCGAGCTTCGTGAGGATCGCGCTCACATGGTCCTTGACCGTGCCCACGCCCAGGTACAGCCGTGCGGCGATCTCCCCGTTCGAGAGGCCGTCCGCGAGCAGGACCAGGATCTCGCGCTCCCGGGCGCTCAGGCGCTTGATGAGGCCGCCCTCGGGGGTGCGCCCGGCGAGGTAGCCGTCGACGACCGTGGACGTGACCTTCGGGGAGAGGACCACGCCGTCCGCGGCGAGCGTGCGCACCTGGAGCGCCAGATGCTCGGGGTCGGTGTCCTTGAGGAGGAACCCGGCCGCGCCCATGCGCAGCGCGGCGGCCACGTACTCGTCCGTGTCGAACGTGGTCAGCATGGCGACGATCGGCGGACTGGGGAGGGCGCGGAGGCGTTCGAGCACGGTCAGGCCGTCCACGTCCGGCATGCGGATGTCGAGCAGCACCACATCGGGGTGGAGCCGCCCGACCTCGGCGAGCGCCTGGCGGCCCGAGACCGCGGCGACCACCTCGATGTCCCCCGCGGCGTTCAGGATGTGCTGGAAGCCGGTGCGGATCAGGGCCTCGTCGTCGACGACCAGTACGCGGATCACCGGGCCTCCTCTCTGTTCGAGCCTGAGACGATTGGTAGCACGTCCGCGCCACGTTCCGCCCCCTTCGGGCCGCGAAGTCCGGCGAAGACCCGCCGATCGGCGGGTGCGATCCGGCCGGGCGGCGGATCGGTTGCGCCCTGGCAGCGGGTCGGGTCCCGCGCATCGCCGGATGGGAACCGCCTCGATCCCGCCGCACGCTGGGTCGATGGCTAACAACATCATCGAGTTCAGGCCTCGTGAACTCGCCCCCGCACCCGAGGAGCCGCCCGCCCGCGACGCTTCACTCGGCCGCATCATCGGCCTCGACGCCGCCCGCGCCCTCGCCGTCTTCGGCATGTACTACTCGCACGTGGGCCCGTGGGCGAACGAGTCGGGCACGTGGAAGAGCTTCCTCATGGAGATCCCCCACGGCCGCTCCTCGGCGCTGTTCGCGACCCTCGCCGGGCTCTCCCTCGTCCTCATCGCGGGCGGCTCGCGCCCCAAGACCGGCCGGCCCATGCGGCAGGCGGTCGTGCGCATCGCCATCCGCTCCGTGCTGCTGCTGGCGCTCGGCTCGTGGCTGGTCGCCATGGGCACCTCGATCGTGGTCATCCTGGCGTACTACGGCCTGTTCTTCCTGCTGGCGCTGCCGTTCATCAAACTGCGGGCGCGGACCCTCGCGATCCTCGCCGTCGTCGTGGGCATCGGCGGCCCGATGATCATCCAGTGGGCGTGGTCCTCCGACACCTCCTGGATGGAGGCGATCGACGCGAAGGACCCGCTCGCGATGTGGAGCGGCGAAGGCGTCACCTCGCTGCTCGTCAACGGCACCTACCCGGGCATCGCGTGGATGGCGTACATGTTCGCGGGCATGGCCATCGGCAAGCTCGACCTGACGAAGCTCGCGATCCAGGTGCGGCTCCTCATCATCGGCCCGGCGCTGGCCCTCCTCGGCTACGGCGGCGCATGGCTCATCGGCAAGTTCCTGCCCTCCGCCGACACCTCGGCGATGGACGCCAGCTGGAAGGCCTTCGACGAGGCCATGTCGAAGGCCCTGGAGGGCAAGGACACCGAGAACTGGACCAAGGAGCAGTGGAAGGACTTCGACGCCGAGCACGCCTCGATCTACGACCTCATGCCCAAGGACGACGCCATGACCGGCACCGGCTTCGACTGGACCAGCCTGGTCGCCGCGAGCCCGCACTCCAACATGCCCTTCGAGCTCGCCGGCAACATCGGCGTCGCCTTCACGGTCATCGCCGGCCTCGTGCTCCTCCTGGGCCGCTTCGCGAAGCTCCGCTTCTGGCTCGCCCCGCTCATCGCGGTCGGCTCGATGTCCCTCACCGCCTACGTCGCCCACATCGCGGCCGTCTGGTACCTCATCGACCATCCCGCCAACGGCGTCGGCTACGAGACCGGCTGGCGCATGTGGGCGGTCTTCGTCGTGGCCATGCTCGCCTTCGCCCTCCTCTGGAGGCGATTCCTGAAGCGCGGCCCCCTCGAATACCTCATGCACTGGGCGACGCTCCCCGCGAAGCTCGTCAAATAACCTCACTCCCGCACACGGCGGACCGGCGCGCATGGGGTAAGCGCCGGTCCGCCATTTCGCTTGCCGTCGTGATGAAGTCCGCCAGGGCCGGAGTCGGCTGGGTCGCTTTCGGCCAGGCCAGGGCCACGGTGCTCGGGGCGATGCCGTCGAGGTCGCGGTAGACGATGTCGGGCCGGGCGTAATAGCGGGCGGCCGAGGCCGGGGCGAGGGCGATGCCGTCGCCGTTGGCGATCGCGGTGAGCCAGTCGTCCGGGTGCTCGGTCACCGCGCCGACCTTGACCGGGTGGCCCCCGCGGGACTCCGCGCCGATCCAGTGGTCGCGGAAGGCCCCCGTCGCGGCAGGAGCCGCGATGAACGGCTCGTCCAGGAGGTCGGCGAAGACGAGCGCATCGCGTCGCGCCAGGGGATGGTTCGCGGCCATCGCCACGCAGCGCGGCTCGGTGAGCAGTTCGAGCAGATGGAACGCGTCCTGGTCCGGGAACGGCAGCCGCATGAACGCCGCCGCGACCTCGCCGGAGGCCAACGCCGCGATCGGCGCGCCCCAGCTCGCCTGGCGCAGCTCGACCCGCCAGTCGGGCCGGCGCTCACGGAAGGCGGCCGTGATCGCCTGCGTCTTCTCGTTGGCAGCGCTGGCGAGGAAGCCGACACGGAGCACTTTGGACGATGCCGCTTCGGCGGCGCGCACGGCGCGTTCGGCGCGGCCCCAGGCGTCCAGGACCGGGCCGATCGATTCGGCCAGCGCCGCACCGGGTCCCGTGAGGGCCATGCCGGCCTTGGAGCGTTCGAAGAGCCCCGCCCCGAGCTGGTACTCGAGCCGGCGGATCTGCTTCGTCAACGCCGGCTGCGAAATGTAGAGCCGCGCCGCGGCCTTCGTGAGGTTGCCTTCCTCGGCGACGGCCTGGAAGTAGCGCAGGAGCCTGGTGTCCACATCCATAACCGGAGGTTATCGAAACAGGTATTGGACACGGTTCACGGGACGCCTGAGACTGGAGGCGATCCGGCGGAACGGCCGCCGGGCGCTCGCCGGGAAGTCGCACACCATGTTCATCGCGCTCGTCGCCGTCACCGCCGTCACCATCGCCGCCAACGCGATCGAGGCCGTCGGGAACTTCATGCAGGCCGAATGGGTCAAGCAGAACTCGCACGCGGTCGGGGTCCCGGACTCGTGGCTGCCGTTCCTAGGATTCGTGAAGGCGGCCGCGGCGGTCGGGCTCGCGGCCGGGTTCTGGTGGCGGCCCTTGGGGATCGCCGCAGGGATCGGGCTCGTCGTGTTCTTCGTGCTCGCGCTGGCGCTCCATGTGCGGGAGCGGGTGTTCCACAACATCGCCGGGCCGATCGGGTTCCTGGCGTTGAGCATCGCGGCGCTGTGGCTCATGGCCGTCGCATGAGCATGGCCGGCGGGGCCGTTGAGGCCCCGCCGACCGGTCGCGGGCCAGCAGTCGCGGTTAGTCGAGACCGTTGGCGATGGCGCTGACGAGAGCGCCGTTGCTCGTGTCGCCGGACAGCTCCCAGGCGAACGCGCCGCCGAGACCCTGGCTGTTGGCCCAGGCCGTCTTGGTCGCGATCGTGGCCGGGGTGTCGTAGCTCCACCATTCGCCGTTGCAGTAGGCGTAAGCGGTGCCGCCGACGGTTCCCGTTGCGGGGCATTTGCTCACGAGGACCTTGTAGTCCTCGATGCCGGCCTCGTACGTACCTGGCGCCGGGCCGGTCGCGGAGCCACCGGGTGCCGACTGGGTGACGCCGGTCCAACCGCGGCCGTAGTAGCCGATGCCGAGCAGGAGCTTGGAGGACGGGATGCCGAGCGACTTGAGCTTGGCGATCGCGGTGGCGCTGTCGAAGCCCGCGATCGGCTGGCCGCTGAAGGAACTCAGTGCGGAGTGGGGGGCGGTCGGTCCGTCCTTGTCCCAGGCGCCGAAGTAGTCGTAGGTCATCACCTGGTAGTAGTCGACGTACTGGGCCGCGGTGCCGTAGCCGCCGAGGTCGATCTTGCCTCCGGAGGTGCCGTCGGCGGTGATCGCAGCCGTGACGAGCTCGCTGCCGAACTTGGCGCGCAGGGCCTTCATGAGATTGGTGAAGGCCTGAGTGCCGGAGGTGTCGCAGGTGAGGCCGCAGGCGTTCGGATACTCCCAGTCGATGTCGATGCCGTCGAACAGGCCGTTCCAGCGGGCGTCGTGCAACAGGTTGTAGCAGGACTCGGCGAACGCGGCCGGATTCTGCGCCGCTTGGCCGAAGCCGCCGGAGTAGGTCCAACCGCCGAAAGACCAGACGACCTTGATGTGCGGGTACATCTCCTTGAGCTTGATGAGCTGGTTGAAGTTGCCGCGCAGGGGCTGGTCCCAGGTGTCGGCCTTGCCGTCGACCGACTGGTCGGCGGTGTAGGCCTTGTCGATCGCCGCGTACGAGTCGTCCAGTGTGCACTGACCGTTCTTGACGTTGCCGAACGCGTAGTTGATGGTCGTGAGGTCCTCGGCCGAGCCGGAGGAGACGATGTTCTTGACGTGGTAGTTGCGCCCGTACACACCCCACTCGGTGAAGTAGGCCGCGTTGATCTTGTCGCCGCCGCCGGGGTTGCCGGTGGGCTCCTCGGTGGGCTGCTGCGTGGGACTCTGGGACTGGGTGGGGTTCGTGTCGCCGCCACAGGCGCCCTTGGACTCCCAGACACCCCATTCGCCGGTCGTGCCGGGGGTCTCACCCTGGGTCCACCACTTGGCGCGGTACTCGGTGCCGTTGTGGCTGGCGGTGTCGCCGCCGACGTAGACCTTCGACGCGGACCAGGCGGGCGAGCAGGCGATCGCGGCGGAGGCGGTGAAGGGGTTGGCGACGGTGTAGATCGCGCCGGCGGTCATCACGGCCAGGGCCGCTCCGATCGCCGCGATCATCCGTCTCGTTTTCAGTCGTCTCAATGTTCCTCCCAAAAGTAAAGAGACTTAACTGATAGGTATCTTTATTTTTACGGGAACACGGAACGAAGTCAAGGATTTGCATTGAAAAATTTCAATGGTTCGGTTCGTCTGAAATGGGAGCGTTCTATTGCGACGCAGCGCGACGACCGCCTCCACACTTTCGTTTGGCGCGGCCCCGCTACAGTGGTCTGCGAAGGCAGGCAGGGCCAGAGGGGCGGCGCCTCCACACCCGCGCTCGCGAGTCGAGAGCGGACGCGGCGGCACCGCCCCTCACTCGTCCCCTCTGGAGGACGGGGCTAGAGCCAGCCGTTGCGCTTGAAACCGCGGTACAGCAGGACGCACACGAGCGCCATCAGCCCCAGCGACATCGGATACCCGACCGCCCAGTGCAACTCGGGCATGTCGTCGAAGTTCATCCCGTAGATCCCCGCGATGATGGTGGGCGCGATGGCGATCGCCGCCCACGCCGAGATCTTCTTCGTGTCCTCGTTCTGCCAGGTGCCGATCTGGCCCTGGTGCGCGGTGAGCACGGTCGCCAGCAGGCTCATGCAGGTCTCGATCGCCGCGTCGACGCGGATCAGATGCCCGGCGACCGCGCCGAAGCCCTTGTGGTGCAAGACGTCGGTGTCGCCGTGCCGCTGCTTGAGCGAGCGGGCGAAGGGCACGAGGGGCCGCACGGCGTTCTGGAACTCCAGGGTCTCGCGGATGAGGAAGTAGATCTCCTGGTTGCGGTCGACGCGCTCGCCGGAGAAGATCGCGCGCTCCAGGTCGTTCACGTCGTCGGTGAGGTCCTCGACCGCGCCGTCGTACTGCTCGACGATCGCGTCGAACAGCGCGTGGACGACCCCGGGCAGGCCCTCGGCGCGGAAGCGGGCGTCCTCGGCGAGGCGGCGGCGAACGGCGGGAACGGGATCGATGACGCCGCGGCGGACCGTGACGAGCGAGCGGCCGTCGGTATAGAAGGTGAGGTCGCCGGTCTCGACCTGCTGGGTCGCCTCGAGGTACCAGACGGTCTTGACGAGGACGAGCACCGCGCCCTCGACGGTCTCGACCTTGGGGCGGCGGTGGGTCGTGTGCGCGGCGTCGACACTGAAACGGTCGAGGCCGAGCGCTTCGAGCGCGGCGGCGAGCAGTTCGGGTTCGGGGGCGTCGAGCTCGACCCACACGAAGGAGTCCTCGGGAGCGGCGTCCCCGCGCAGCTGAGCGGAACCGCCGCGACGGTCCTCGGCCCCGCCGGGCCCGACCACGGTGTAGTCGATCATCCCGCGCCTCCGTTCCCTTCCCGCGCCGCCACGCCACCGCTTCGACGCCTCGTGTTGACGCCGCGGCGCGTTCTCGCCCGCCGCCGACAGACCGTCCCTAGCCCCCACCCACCACTAGAGGGGAAGATACTGTCCCGGCGATCATTGCCCGCCCCACCGACAAGAACCGCCGCCAAACGAACCCTAGCGCCCGGAGTTCACCGGATCGGGTGAACGGTCAGGTCTCATGACGGCAGCACGGTTCTGGAGGAGCGGGCCCTCGCGGGAGCCGACCGCGCAGTGCGCGCGGAGCCTGATCGCCACCGGTGGACGGTGGCCCCCGCGTTCCCCGGTGGTGTTTACGGGAGCCGACCGCTTGGTGCCCGCGGAGCCTGATCGCCACCGGCGAACGGTGCGCCCCCCGCGTTCCCCGGTCAGCGGTCAGCGATCAGCGATCAGCGATCAGGACTCGTAGACGATGCGCTGGGCCGCGTCGTGGGCCCGGCGGGTGAGTCGGCGGTAGTGGTTGAGGAACTGCTCGGTGTCCTCGCCGAAGCCGAGCGTCTGTGCCAGCGCCGCGAGCTCAGGCCCCGAACGCGGCAGGTCGTCGCGCGGCACGCCGCGCGCGAGCGTCATGTCGTTGCGCACCCGCGACACGAACTCCCACGCCTCGCGCAGCGCAGCCAGGTCCTCAGCGCTCAGATACCCGGCCGCCGCGGCGGCCTCCAGGGCCGGCACGGTCCGGGTCGTGTGCAGCGTCGCGTCCTCGCCGTGCTCGAGCTGGAGGAGCTGCGCGGTCCACTCGATGTCCACCAGTCCCCCGCGCCCGAGTTTGGTGTGGCCGTTGGGGTCCGCGCCGCGCGGGAGCCGCTCTGAGTCGACGCGGGCCTTCACCCGCCGGAACTCGATCCGCTCATGCTCGCTGAGCCCGCCGGGCCGGTACCGCACCTTGTCGGCGAACGCCGTCCACGCCTCGCACAGCTCCGGGTCCCCCGCGACCGGCCGCGCCCGCAGCAGCGCCTGGCGCTCCCACAGCCGCGCCCGATCGGCGTAATACCGCTGGTACGCAGGGAAACTCGGCGTGATCGGGCCGCCCTTGCCCTCGGGCCGCAGATCGAGGTCGACCTGGAGCGGCGGGTCGGCGGTCGGCGCCGCCAAAAGGGAGCGCACCGCTTCGACGATGCGGGTGGCGGCCTTGCGCCCGGCGTCGCTCGTTCCAGTGTGGATGAACACGACGTCGGCGTCAGAGCCGAATCCGGTCTCGCGACCCCCCAAGCGGCCCATGCCGATCACGGCGATCGGCGGCGCGTCGGGCACGTCCCGTGAGGCGATGTGGAGGGCCGAGTCGAGCACCGCGTCGGTGAGGTCCGAGAGAGCCAGGCCCACGGCCTGGTCGTCGAGGAGGCCGAGGAGGTCGGCGGCGGCCACACGGATGAGTTCGCGGCGGCGGATCGCGCGCACCGCGCCGATCGCGGCCGTCGGCTCGGCGTGCCGCGCGGCGGCCTGGCTCATGCCCATCGCGAGCTCGGCGCGCGAGCGCGGCGTCAGGTCGGCGTTGTCGGAGAGGTACCGGAGTGATTGCGGCACATGCAGAAGCAGGCTCGTGAAGTAGCGGGACGTGCCGAGGAGCCGGGCGAGGCGCACCGCCGCCGGGCCGCCGTCGCGCAGCAGCCGCAGGTACCAGGGCGTGGATCCGAGCTTGTCGGAGACCTGCCGGTACGCGAGGAGCCCGCGGTCGGGTTCGGGCGAGTCGGCGAGCTCGTGGAGGACGACCGGCAGGAGCGCGCGTTGCACTGTGGCCGTGCGGGAGACGCCGGCGGTGAGCTGCTTGATGTGGGTGAGCGCGCTCGCGGGGTCGGCGAAGCCGAGCACGGCGAGGCGCGAGGCGGCCTCGGACTCGGTCATGCGCAGCTCGTGCGTGGGCACGCGCGTCACGGCGTCGAGCAGGGGTTTGTAGAGGAGCTTCTCGTGCAGGCGGCGCGCGGTGGCCGCGTGCGCGCGCCACGCCGCGAGGAACGCCTCGTCGGTCTGGTACCCGAGGGTCCGGGCGAGGTGGTGGAGCGGTTCGCCGCCTTCGGGGACGCGGTGGGTGCGCAGGAGCCGCTGCAGTTGGAGGCGGTGCTCGACGGTGCGCAGGAAGGTATACGTGTCGGCGAGTTCGTCGCCGTCGCGGCGGGACAGGAATCCCGCGGCCACAAGGACTTCGAGGGCTTCCAATGTGGATCGGACGCGGAGCGTGGCGTCGCCGCGGCCGTGCACGAGCTGGAGCAGCTGCACCGCGAACTCGATGTCGCGCAGGCCTCCCGGGCCGAGTTTGATCTCGAAGCGCCGTTCGGCGCGCGGCACCGACTCGGCGACCTTGCGGCGCATGTCGCGGATGTCGGCGACCACGCCGGGCCGGTCGGCCGCGCCCCAGATGAACGGCTGCACCGCCGCGAGCCAGTCGAGGCCGAGCTGCAGGTCCCCCGCGGCGGGCCGGGCCTTCAAGAGCGCCTGGAACTCCCAGGTCCGCGCCCAGTCCTTGAGGTAGGCGAGGTACGAGTCGACCGAGCGCACGAGCGCGCCGTGGCGGCCCTCGGGGCGCAGGCCCGCGTCGACGGGCCACGTTGCGGGACCGACGATCTGGATCATGCGGGCGGCCTGGCGGGTGGCGAGGTCGAGGTCGCCTTCCGCGACGAACACTACGTCCACATCGGAGACATAGTTGAGCTCCTCGGCGCCGGTCTTGCCCATGGCGACGACCGCCAGGCGGGTGTCGCCGGCGCTGTTCGCAGGGTCCAGCTCCGCACGCGCGAGCGCGAGGCCGCGGGCGAGCACCGCGTCCGCGAGGCGCGACAGCGCGCCCGAGGTGGCGCGCAGGTCCGCGCCTCCGGTGAGGTCGCGCGCGGCGATGCGCAGCAGGTTGGCCTTCCACGCGCCGTTCAGCCCGGTCGCGGCCGCGTCCCGGATGCGGGCGAGGCCGGCGTCCTCGTCCTCGGTGAGCGCGGGCTCGACCTCGGGGTGGGCGCGCAGGAAGTCGGCCAGCGCGTTGCTCGCCTCGACGACGGCTTGGCGGGCCTCGTCGGCGCCGACGCTCTTCTCGGACTCAGGCATCGAGGACCGGCAGCGCCTTCCGCTCGCCGGCGGCGACGCGCGCGAACCGCTGGAGGATCGGCTTCCAGGTGTTGACGATGTGCTCGTCGACCTCGGCGGCCTTGGCGAGGGCGGATTCGTCGAAGTCGCCGAATCCGGCCAGCTGCTCGGGGGTGAACTCGAAGTGGGACTGGACGCCCCAGGCGGTGTCGCGGATGCGGAAGACCTCGAGCGCGCCCTGCGGGGAGGCGGCCAGGAGGGTGGCCTCCGGGGGGAGTTCGACGAGTTCCTGGCGGCGCCAGCGGATCACGTCGATCGTCATGGGCGCGGGGCCGAAGATGAGGTCGCGTCCGGCGGCGTCGCGCTTGGCGAGCATGCGGGGACCGAAGGGCTCGTCGCGGTCTTCGACGACGCCGCCGAACGCGGCGGCGAGCATGCGCGCGGAGGAGCAGATGGCGAAGACGGGGGTGGTGTCGGCGACGGCGGTCTCCATGAGCCCGCCGAGTTCGTCGCTCCAGTCCTTGCCGCGTCCGCCTCCGAGGGCGATGAGGGCGTCGTGCCCTCCGGCGGAGTTCGGTACGGCCTCACCGAGGTGGGGCCGTACCGTGTCGAGTTCCATGCCGGCCTCGGCGAGCCATGCGGCGGCTCGGCCGAGGCCCTGGGCGGGGTCGTTCTCGATGACGAGTGCGGTGCTCACCCGTCCATGCTAATCGGTTACAGATTGATGTACCGCTTGCGTTCGAAGGCCGTCACTTGGGTGCGGTAGTCCTCCCACTCCTGGCGCTTGTTCTTCAGGAAGTAGTCGAAGACGTGCTCGCCGAGGATCTCGGGGACGAGCTCGGAGGACTCCATGGCGTCGAGGGCCTCGGAGAGGTTCGACGGGAGCGGCTGGTAGCCGGCGGCGGTGCGCTCCTTGTTGGTGAGCGCGGAGACGTCGTCCTCGGTGCCCGGGGGCAGCTCGTAGCCTTCCTCGATGCCCTTGAGGCCGGCGCCGAGGAGCACGGCGTAGGCGAGGTACGGGTTGGTCGCGGAGTCGAGCGAGCGGATCTCGACGCGGGCCGAGTTTGGCTTGCCGTAGGCCGGGACGCGCACGAGCGCGGAGCGGTTGGCCTTGCCCCAGGAGACGTACGAGGGCGCCTCGGAGATCTGGCCGGGCTGCGGGCTGGTGAAGAGCCGCTTGTAGGAGTTGACCCACTGGTTGGTGATCGCGGTGAACTCGGGCGCGTGGCGCAGGAGTCCGGCGATGAAGGCCTTCGCGGTCTTGGAGAGCCGCTGCTCGTCGCCCGGGTCGTGGAAGGCGTTGTCCTCGCCTTCGAAGAGCGAGAGGTGGCTGTGCATGCCGGAGCCGGGCTGCGTGTTGTACGGCTTGGGCATGAAGGAGGCGGTGACGCCGGAGGTGAGCGCGACCTCCTTGATGGTGTGCCGGAACGTCATGATGTTGTCGGCGGTGGTGAGCGCGTCGGCGTAGCGGAGGTCGATCTCCTGCTGGCCGGGGGCGACCTCGTGGTGGGAGAACTCGACGGAGATGCCGATGCGCTCGAGCGCGAGGATCGCCTGGCGGCGGAAGTCGCGGGCCACGGAGTGCGTGGTGTGGTCGAAGTAGCCGCCGTCGTCGACGGGCTCGGGCTTGTCGCCGGTCTCCGGGAAGATGTCCTTGAACAGGAAGAACTCGATCTCGGGGTGCACGTAGAAGGTGAACCCGCGGTCGGCGGCCTTGGAGAGGGCGCGGCGGAGCACGTGGCGCGGGTCGGCCCAGGACGGTGCGCCTTCGGGGGTGAGGATGTCGCAGAACATGCGGGCGGACTCGCCGATGCCGCGGCCTTCGAACGGGAACACCTGGAACGTGGTGGGGTCGGGCATGGCGACCATGTCCGACTCGTAGACGCGCGCGAAGCCTTCGATGGCGGAGCCGTCGAAGCCGATGCCCTCGTCGAACGCGGACTCGAGCTCGGCGGGGGCGACGCTCACGGACTTGAGCGTTCCGAGGACGTCCGTGAACCACAGCCGCACGAAGCGGATGTCGCGTTCTTCGAGCGTGCGAAGCACGAACTCCTTCTGGCGTTCCATGGTGTCCTCCTAGATCCTGGGGCCGCAATTGTCTCACCTGTTTATGTCACCGACGTTAACGCAGGCAGATGGCCGCTAAAACGTGAGCCTAGGTACATTGGTGAGCATGTTCGCAGGCGATGTCAAAGAGTTGTGGCGGTATCCGGTGAAGGGGCTGCGGGGCGAGTCCCTGCGGTCGGCGGTGGTCGATTTCGACGGGCTGGCGGGCGACCGCCTGTTCGGCCTGTTCGAGCCGGGCTCGGATAATGCCGTGTGGGGTGGGAGCCATCCCAAGATGATGGGCTGGGAGGCGGCGTGGCCCGCGCAGTGCGGCTGCGCCGACGCCGTGTCGGGCGACCCGGTGCTGTACGAGCCGGGCGGGGCGGCGTGGGGCGCGAGCGAGGCGGGGCTGCCCGAGCGGCTGGCCGAGACGATCGACGCCAAGAAGGGCGTCGAGATCCGCAAGGTCAAGCGCGACTACGGGCGCATCCTGGTGGTGTTCGAGGCGAGCCTGCGGAAGCTGAGCGAGCAGATGGGCCGCGAGATCGAGGCGGCGCGGTTCCGCCCGAACGTGGTCGTGGCCGCCGACTTGGAGCCCTTTGCGGAGTATCAGCTCGAGCGCGGCCTCCCGATCCGGTTGGGCGACAACGAGTTCACGCTGCAGAAGCCGTGCGAGCGGTGCGTGCTGCCGAGCTGGGAGCCCCACGGCGCCAACGTGCGCGACATGGACCTGCACAGGCACATCATCAAGGAGCTGGACAACCACTTCGGGATCTACCTGCGGGTGAGCGACCCGGTGACGATCAAGGTGGGCGACGCGGTCAGCGCCTGACCGCTCCTGGACGACAGGACGCCCTGAGCCGGGGATCGGTCGGCTCAGGGCGCATCCCCAGCATAAGGCGTGGGTGCGACAAGCTGGGTTCACGCGGGGCGTTCCGCGACCCACCGGTGGATGAACGGGTACAGCTCCTCAAGGGACGTCGCCGCGGCGGTGGCACGCGGCCAGGGCCGCCCGTAGTGGTCGATGTACGCGGTCGCGCAGCCGCGGTCGGCGGCGGGGGCGAGGTCGTTGCGGGGGATGTCGCCGATGCTGAGCAGGGCCTCGGCCGGGCGCTCCTCGAGCAGCTCGTCGAGGATCGCGTCCATGCTCTCGGGCTTGCCCGCGTCGCCGATCACGTGGTCGAAGAGGCCGTCCAGCCCGAGGCGTTCGAGCGAGGGCTCGAGGCTCGACGCGGGAGCGTTGGTCACCAGCGCCACCTCGACGCCGCGCGGCAGGCCCCACACGAACTCCTGGAATCCCTTCGGGGCCCAGATCGCGAACTCGCCGGCGGCCATGCGCTTGCGGGTCTCGGCGTACGCCTCGGCGCGGATCAGGTCGTCGACGCCGAACTCGCCCGCGAGGCGGCGCACGGCGTTGTCGGCGTCGTAGGCGTCGAAAGTGGAGGCGGTGGTGGGCTTGCCGGCGACGAAGGCGGCGTGCGCGGCCAGGAAGGCGCGCTCGTCCTCGCGGTCGAGGTGGGAGGCCACGAGGCGGGCGTAATGGGTGGCGTGCTCGGTGCCGAGCCGCACGGTGCCGTCGTAGTCGAACAGCAGGATGGCGTCGTTCACGTACTGAGACGCTACGCGAAAGGTCGCCCCGCCCAAAGGGCAAGGCGACCAGACTCACGACTTATTCGAAGCCGCGGGGCTCCGTCTATTCGAAGCTGTGGGCTTTGGTGGGGAACTCCCCGGCCCGCACCTCGTCGGCGAAGTCCTTCGCGGCGTTCTGCAGGACGTCGGCGACCTCCGCGTAGCGCTTGACGAACCGCTGCGGGCGGCCGCGGCGGAGCCCGGCCATGTCCTGCCAGACGAGGACCTGCGCGTCCGTGTCCGGCCCGGCGCCGATGCCGATCGTGGGGATCGGGAGCTGCTTGGTGATCTCGGCGGCGACCGAGGCGGTGACCATCTCGAGGACCACGGCGAACGCCCCGGCGTCGGCCACGGCGTGCGCGTCGGCCTCGACCTCGGCGGCCTGGGCGTCGCGGCCCTGCACCCGGTAGCCGCCGACCGCGTGCTCGCTCTGCGGCGTGAACCCGATGTGGGCCATGACGGGGATGCCCGCGTTGGTGAGGGCCCGGATCTGCTCGGCCATGCGGCGGCCGCCTTCGAGCTTGACGGCGTGGGCGCCGGCCTTCATGAACCGCACCGCGGTCTCGAGGGCCTGCGCCGGTCCGGCCTCATAGGAGCCGAACGGCATGTCGGCGACGACGAGGGTCCGCTCGGTCGAGCGGGCGACGGCCGCCACCAGCGGCACGAGCTCGTCGAGCGAGACCTGGAGGGTCGTCTCGTAGCCGTAGACGTTGTTGGCGGCCGAGTCGCCGACGAGCAGCGCCGGGATGCCGGCCTCGTCGAAGAGCGCGGCCGTGTACATGTCGTAGGAGGTCAACATCGCCCACTTCTCACCGCGCTCTTTGGCTTCGATGAGGTGGCGGGTGCGGACGCGTTTGACGTTCTTGCCCGGCCCGTACAGGCTCGGGATCTCGTCGGGGGAAGTGTTCGTCGATGCGGACGTCATCGTCGTGCTCCTGAATCTCCTCGTGGCCGGCCTCGCCGGTCCCCGGGCATTACCCGATCCAAACTAACGCTCGTCGATGTCCTTGTCATCCGTCGAAGCGCTTGCTGTGACAAATCACCCGGGGCCGGAGCCCCGGGTGAGGTGACTACTTGCCGCGGAAGTGGTTGGTGATCGGGAGTCTGCGGTCGCGGCCGAAGGACTTCACGGTGATCTTCGTGCCCGGCGCCGACTGGCGGCGCTTGTATTCGGCGCGGTCCACGAGCCCGGCGATGCGCTCGACCACGTCGGCCGGGTAGCCCTGCTCGACCAGGTCCTCGCGGCCCGCGTCGCCGTCGACGTAGCCGACGAGGATGCCGTCGAGCACCGCGTAGTCGGGCAGCGAGTCCGAGTCGAGCTGGTCGGGGCGCAGCTCCGCGCTCGGCGGCTTCAGGATGATGTTCTCCGGGATCGGCTCGGTCTCGCCCAGGCCTCGGGCCTTCTCGTTGCGCCAGTTCGCCAGCTCGTAGACAAGGGTCTTGAGCACGTCCTTGATCGGCGCGAAGCCGCCGCACGAGTCGCCGTACAGCGTCGAGTAGCCCACGGCGTACTCGCTCTTGTTGCCCGCCGCGAGCACCAGGTGCCCGTGCTGGTTCGACAGGGACATCCAGATGACGCCGCGCACGCGGGCCTGCAGGTTCTCCAGCGCGAGACCCGAGACGGCGATCTCGGAGAGGTAGGCGTCGACGATCGGCTGGATCGGCTCCACGACGTGGTGGAGGCCGCAGCGCTGGGCGAGGTCGGCCGCGTCGTCGAGCGAGTGCTGCGACGAGAACTGGCTCGGGTTCGCGACGGTGTAGACGCGGTCGCCGCCGATCGCGTCGCGGGCGAGGACCGCGGTGACGGCCGAGTCGATGCCGCCGGAGAGGCCGAGCAGGACCGACGGGAAGCCGTTCTTGTTCACGTAGTCGGCCAGGCCGAGGCGCAGGGCCTCCCAGACCTCCTCGAGGCGGTCGAGGTCGGGCGCGAACGACGGCTCGATGCGCGTCTCGACCACCGCGGGCTCCTCGGAGAGGACGTGCAGCGACGTGCTCATCAGCGAGGACGAGTGGTTCGCGATGGAGCGGCCGCCCGCGGCGGCGCATTCGACGTCCGTGACGAGCAGTTCGGAGGCGAAGCGGCGGGCGCTCGAAATGATCGAGCCGTCGGCGCCGACGATCATCGAACCGCCGTCGAACACCAGGTCGTCCTGGCCGCCGACCGTGTTCAGGTACGCGACCGGGGCGCGCACCTGAGCGGCGCGCTCGGTGACGACGGCGAGGCGACGCTCGTGCTTGCCCTGCTCGTACGGCGAGGCGTTGATATTGATCACGAGGCCGGCGCCGGCCTCCTCGGCGACGGTGAACGGCACGCCGCCCCACACGTCCTCGCAGACGGTGAAGGCCACGTCGACCCCGCCGATGCGGGCGAGGTGCAGCTCATGGCCTGCGACGAACCAGCGGTCCTCGTCGAAGACCCCGTAGTTCGGAAGATGGTGCTTGTAGTAGCGGAACAGGACCTTGCCGTCCTGAAGCAGCGCCAAGGCGTTGCGGATGCCGTGACCTGTGGTGGAGCCGACGGGGCCGTCCGCGTCCAGATATCCGACGGCGACGGGCAGCGATCCGTTCCCGTCCTCGGCGAGTTCTTCGGCGAGGCGGACGAGGCGGTCGCGGCTGGCCTCCACGAAGGAGTGGCGCAGCGCGAGGTCCTCGACCGGGTAGCCGGTGAGGGACTGCTCGCCGGTCGCGAGCAGGTGCGCCCCGGCGGCCGCGGCCGCGGAGGCGGCCCGGCGAATGAGGTCGGCGTTGTGGTCGAGGTCGCCCACGATGGGGTTGTCCTGGGCGAGTGCGATTCGGAGCGTCGGCATAGGCCTATTCTTCCGCGCCCGCACCGGCCCCGTCACCGGAGTTCCGGGAAGTGGTCTGGATCAGAGCGAGCGGACCAGCAGGACCCCGGAGAGCACGAGGCCGTAGACGACGATCGCGATCCGAAGCGGCCGTTCCGGAATGCGCTGGAAGACCCGCGCCCCCACGTACCCGCCGATGAACGTCGCGGGCACGAGCACGCCGATCGCCCACCACGCCACGTCGGCCCAGAAGCCGTACATGACCGTGGTCACGACGCCCACGAGCATCGTGCAGAAGTTCTTGAGCGCGCCCACACGGCCGAGCGTCTCGGAGACGCCCATGGCGATCACGGCGATGAGGATGAGCCCCAGCGCGGCGTTGAAGTACGAGCCGTAGAGGCACCCGGCGAACACGCCGATGTGGAGGACCACGGGGTGGAGCTCGTGGCCGCCGTTGAGCTTGGTGACCTTCCGGTTCACCCACGGGCCGATCGCCATGAGCACGGTCGCGGCGAGCACCAGGAACGGCACGATCGCCTCGAACACCGAGTGCGGGGTGTTGAGCAGCAGCAGCGCCCCGCACGCCGACGCGACCAGCGCGGTGGGGATGAGCAGCAGCGCCCGGCGCTTCTGGCCCCTGAGGTTCTCGCGGGACCCGACCGCGGCGGCCGCGTAGGCGGGGGCGACGGCGATGCCGTTCGTGGCGTTCGCCTGGAGCGGCGGGACGCCGACCGCCATCAGGGTCGGGTACGTGATGAGCGAGCCGCCTCCGGCCACGGCGTTGAGGCCGCCGCCGACGAGGCCGGCGAGCAGCAGTGCGGAGACCTGGAGCAGATTCATGGCTCAGGCAGCGTACGCTTGATCGCTGGAACGAGTCGGCCAGGCGGTCGCGGCGGATGCGGGAGACCACATCCGGCGAGGAACGTCCGGGCTCCACAGGGCAGGGTGGTTGCTAACGGCAACCCGGGGCGACCCGCGGGAAAGTGCCACAGAAAGCAGACCGCCAGTCTCGACTGGTAAGGGTGAAACGGTGGTGTAAGAGACCACCAGCGCCGCCGGTGACGGCGACGGCTCGGTAAACCCCACCCGGAGCAAGGTCAAGAGGAGCCGCGAGGCTCTGCGTGAAGGTCCGAGGGCGGCCCGCCCGAACCCCGCCAGGGGTGCCTTCACGGGTAGACCGCTCGAGCGCGCCGGCGACGGCGCGCCTAGATGGATGACCGCTCAACGACAGAACCCGGCGTATCGGTCGGCTCGTTCCACTGCTTGTACCCCTGGTGTGAGGGCGGTTGATGTTCGAGGTCGTGGGTGCCAGCAGGGCCGGTGGGGCGGCGGCCAATGAGGATTCGTTCAGGCATGGGGATTCGTGGGCGCTGGTCCTGGACGGGATCACGCGGTATCCCGATGACGGTTGCGTTCATGATGTGCCGTGGTACGTGGAGGGGCTGGGGGCGGCGGTCGCTGCTCGGGTCGGGGATTCGCGGATCGGTTTGAAGGCGGTGCTGGCGGAGGCCATTGCGGTGGTGAGCGACCGGCATGCGGGGACGTGCGATCTGGGGAATCCGGTGACGCCCGGGGCGACGGTGGGGATCGTCCGGGTGGTGGGGGAACGCGTCGAGTGGCTGGTGCTCGGGGACTGCGAGGTCGCCAGGCGCGGGCGGGACCCGTACATCGAGAGGAAGTCCGACGGCAGGTTGCTGCGGGTGCCGGATCGGCCTGCGTCGGTGGACGTGGGCGGGATCTGGCGGTGGCCGGTCGAGTACGTCGCGCGGGTGCGCAATCGGGAGGGCGGGTACTGGGTGGCGGCCGCCGATCCGGGGGCGGCGGCGATGGCGTTCACCGGGTCGTGGCCGATGGAGTCGGCCGACGAGCTGCTGCTCTGTACGGACGGGTTGACCAGGTTGCACGCGCATCCGGAGTACACGTCGCACCTCATGTTCGAGGTGGCGGCGGCGGAGGGTGTGGAGGCGCTGATCGATCTCGTGCGGGAGTTCGAGGAGCACCATCCCGCGGCCGGCGGGTGGTCGAAGCGCCATGATGACGCGACCGGGGTGCTGGTGCGGCTCCGCTAGTCGGCCAGGGGGCCGAGGCCGTAGTGGGCGAGGAGTTTCGCGGTCGCGCGGGTCATGTCGGGGAGGTCGTCGACAGGGTGCCAGCCGGCGTCCCAGACTTCGTGGCCGTCGACGAGGATCTGGGTGGTCTCGGGGTCGCGTTCGAGGTGGAAGACGTTGTCGACCCAGCGGCCGGAGGTGTGGACGACCGCGCACGGGTTGGCGGGGACGAGCTCGGCGAGGTCGGCTTCGATGCCGGTCTCCTCGGCGAGTTCGCGGCGGGCGCCCTCGATGGGCTGCTCGCGGCGGTTGAGGAGGCCCGCGGGGAGGGTCCAGCGCTTGCCGGGGGGCTGACGGAGCATGAGCAGCCGTTCGCGCCCGGCGTCCATGACGAGGACGACCGATCCGAGCGTGTAGGTCGGCGTGGCGATCCGCACGATCCGGCGCCGCATCGGGTGCGGCAGGTTGTAGAACACGACTCCGGCGAGGCGCCGCAGCAGCGGCGCCTTCCGGCGCTGCACAGAGGGAGTCACCGCCACACCCTACCCAGGGGGTCCGAGACGGTGCGCAGGCGGCGTGGCGGACCCGTTGGGGCGTCGGAAGAGCGGGACACGACGACGGCCCGGCGCATCAGCGCCGGGCCGTGGTCGAAAGCGTCTTACTGCGGGCCGAGCTTGCGGGTGCCCGTGTAGTACTCGAAGGTCAGGCCGCCGACGGCGAAGAGGATCGCGACGCCGCCCGCGAACATCATCCACGGGAGCCAGAACACGACGCCCAGACCGGCGAACACGGCGGTGAACGCCAGGCCCAGCGGCCAGTACGAGCCGGGGCTGAAGAAGCCGACCTCGCCCGAGACGTCGGAGATCTCCCCGTCGGGGCGGTCCTCCGGGCGCGGGTCGATGCGGCGGGAGATCACCCAGAACACCAGCCACACCATGCCGGTGAGCAGGCCCGAGAAGATCAGGGCGACGGTGCCGACCCATTCGACCTCGCCCGGCACGCCGTAAGCGGGGTTCTCGTTGTACCAGGTGACGTACCCGTAGATGGCCGCGAAGATGAACATCGAGACCATCACGATGAAAAAGAGGCGGTTCTCAGTCTTCATTGGTGCTCCCCTAGCTCGCTTCGCCAGTGGCCTGGTCGGTGTCGAACGGGTGGGTCGTGACGGCGTAGGGCTCCTGGCCGATGGACTCCAGCGCCTCCGGCGTGGTCATGCCCTCGACGCGGGCGTTCACGAACGCCTCGTAGTCCTCGGGCGAGACGACGCGCATCTCGAAGTTCATGAAGGCGTGGTAGGCGCCGCAGAGCTCGGCGCAGCGGCCCACGAAGGTGCCCTCGGAGTTGAAGTCGACCTCCCAGCGGGTGGTCTGCGCGTCCGAGCCCGGGATGAGGTCGCGCTTGAAGAGCAGGTCGGGGACCCAGAAGGAGTGGATGACGTCCTCGGCGGTGCCGACGAAGCGGACGTCGTCCTCGTTGGGGACCACGATGACGGGGATGTAGCCCGAGTCCCCGGTCTCGGTGACGGGCTGGCCGTCGGCGCCGACGAGCGGTTCGCACTCGCTGTCGGAGTAGGTGAACTGCCAGTTCCACTTGAACGCGGTCACGTTGGTGCAGGACTTGGGGTCCTCGCTCATCTCGGTGACGTTGTCCTGCACGACCACGGTGTAGTAGAAGAGGACGCCGATGAGCACGAACGGGAGTGCCGTGAAGGTGAGCTCGGCGGGCAGGTTGTACTTGGTCTGGCGGGGCAGCTCGGTGTCGCTGTCCTTCTTCTTGTAGGCGGCGATGCACCAGAAGGTCAGGCCCCAGACGATGACGCCGACCGCGAGCGCGGCGACCGTGGAGCCGATCCACAGGTCGAACATCTGCTCGGACTGGGTCGTGGGGCGCGTGCGCGGCCAGCCCAGGTAGAACGCGTCGTCAAGGCTGCACCCCGCGAGCACGATCGGGAGCAGCGCGGCGATCCCGGTGAGACCTATCGCGCGGCGGGCTCGGCCGCGACGTTCTCGGGACGGTTTTCCGACCACCTGTCTCATGCCTTTCTCAGCGCTCGGCTCCGCGTCCGCCGCCGGGCGGGCGGCAAGGCGCAGATCTTGACGGCAAGAGCCTACTGCTTGGCCCGGGCCCGGGAGTGCAAGGGGTTGGGTTCGCGGCGGGAAGTCTTCTACATTTGACAGGTGACCGACACCTACTTCGACGGCGCGACCGCGCAGCCGCCCCATCCGGCGGCCCGCGATGCTTATGCTGCGGCTTTGTCGGAGGGCTGGGCGGGCCCCGGCAGACTGTACACATTGGGCCGGCGGTCGCGGATGCTGCTGGAGGCGGCCCGCCAGTCGGCGGCCGCGTCACTGGGCGTGAGCCCTGATGAGGTCACTTTCACATCGAGCGGGACACAGGCCGTGCACGCGGGCGCACTCGGCGTCATCGCCGCCCGGAGCGAGCCGGGGCCGCTGGTGCACAGCGCGGTGGAGCACTCGTCGGTGCTGCACGCGGCGGAGTGGCACGAGCGTTCGGGCGGGACTGTCGTCTCGGTGCCGGTGGACCGGCGGGGGCGCGTGGACGCCGACCCGCTCGCGGGGATCGACGATGCGTCGATGCTGGTCGTGCAGAGCGCGAACCACGAGGTGGGCACCCGGCAGCCGATCGCCGAGATCGCGGCGAACGCGGACGGCGTGCCGCTGATGGTGGACGCGGCGGCGAGCCTGCCGTGGGAGCCGGTGCCCGAGGGGTGGTCGGTGCTGGCCGCCAGCGCCCGGAAGTGGGGCGGGCTGGCGGGGGCCGGGATCCTCGTGGTGAGGAAGGGGACGCGCTGGCGCAATCCGTTCCCTGGGGAGGACTCTTCTATCCGGGAGGCGATCGGCGAGGTCGACGTGCCGGCGGCGGTGGCCGCGGCGGCATCGCTGCGGGCGGTGGCGGCCGAGCGTGAGGAGCTTTCGAAGCGGGTGCGGGCGATGACCGAGCGGATCCGCGAGCACATCGCCGAGACGGTGCCGGAGGTCGAGCTGCCGGGCGATCCGGTGGACCGGCTGCCGCACATCGTCACGTTCTCGTGCCTCGGGGTGGACGGCGAGGTGCTGCTGACCGAGTTGAACCGGGCGGGGTTCGCGGTGTCGTCGGGTTCGGCATGCGCTTCCACGCGGTTGCGGCCTTCGCATGTGCTGCAGGCGATGGGGGTGCTCAGCCACGGGAACGTGCGGGTGTCGCTGCACCGGGAGACCACTGAGGACGAGGTGGACCGGTTCCTGGAGGTGCTGCCGGGGATCGTGGAGGGCATCCGGCGGCTGTCGCGCTGAGCCCTGGTTGGGGTTGTGCGCCTTGGGTTTTCGAGGGTCGTTCGGACTCTGGTCTTAAGACGATGGGGATCACGGGGCGACCCGTGCCCGGTTCTATTGCACATGACTTGCAACTGTGAAAGTGTGGCGACAACATTCGTACTGCCGAAGAGTGAGAGAGGCGACGATGACCGTCTACACGCTGCCCGACCTGCCCTACGACTACGGTTCGCTGGAGCCGCACATCAACGGGCACATCCTAGAGCTGCACCACGACAAGCACCACGCCGCTTACGTCAAGGGCGCCAACGACATGCTCGAGCGCATCGACGAGGCGCGCGAGAAGGGCGACTTCAGCGGGATCGTGGGGCTGGAGAAGACCCTCGCGTTCAACGTCTCGGGGCACGTGCTGCACTCCCTCTATTGGGAGAACATGAGCCCGGACGGCGGCGGGCGCCCTGAGGGCGAGCTGGCCGAGGCGATCGACGAGTACTTCGGGTCGTTCGAGGGCTTCCACGGGCAGCTCTCAGCGGCGACGACGCTCGTGCAGGGGTCGGGCTGGGGCGTGCTGTCGTACGAGCCGACCTCGAAGCGGCTCATCGTGGAGCAGGTCTACGACCACCACGGGAACGTCGCGCAGACCTCGGTGCCGCTGCTGGCGTTCGACGCGTGGGAGCACGCGTACTACCTGCAGTACAAGAACGTCCGCCCGGACTTCGTGAAGGCGATGTGGGAGGTCGTGAACTGGCAGGACGTGGCGGCGCGGTACGCGGCGGCGACCGCGAAGGCCGCTTAGCAGGCCGTGTGGCGGGCCGCTTAACCGGCCGCGTAAAGGGCCGCTTTACCGGCCGCTTGGGGACGGCCGTCCCCAACCCCCACCCTCCCGAGAGGGGCAAAGAAGGTAGGCCCAGCCTGGCAGCCGGGTCCGACAAGAATCCGCGCTGCCGGGCCGCCCCGGCCGGAACTTCACCCGGAGGCGGGAAGCGAAGCGAGGGCTCCGCGCTTTCCGAGAGCGTCAGGCCGGACCGAGCCCCAGGGCTTCGAGCATCTGGTCGAGCGCCGCCTCCTGGGCCGCCGGGCCGTACGTCTCCGGGTCGAAGCAGGCGAGTTGCGCGGCGCCTTCGGCGACGCTCATCAGGGCGAAGACCGCGGTGGCGACCCGTTCGCTCCCCCAACCCGGAGCCGAGGCCGCCACGAGGCGGGAGACGCGGTCGCGCCAGGCCCGGTTGTTCCTGCGATGCAAGGCGATGAGGTCCTCGTCGCCGACAGAGGCCGCGAGGAAGCCCGTCCAGACCAGGGCTTCCTGCGCGGAGTCCTCGTCGAGCGCCATTCCCTGGGCGAGGATCGCGCGGAGGGCCGCTCGCGGGGTCGCGGCCTCGGCTTCGAGGCGTTCGACGCGGTCCCGGGTGCGCTCGTGCAGCAGGTCCCGGGCGTGGGCCAGGAGTGCCTTGCGGCCGGGGAAGCGGTGCATCACGAGACCCGTGGTGCATCCGGCGACGGCGGCGACGGCGCGGATCGTCAGGTGCTCGATCCCCTTGCCGGCCAGGGTGCTCCAGACCGCCTCCGAGATCCGCTCCTGCTGCGCCTCGTGATCGGCTCGGCGTGCGATGGCCCGCTCCCCTCGTAGCATCTTGTCGTAACAAGTGTTACCGTAACATCTGTTACGACCACTGCGACGGCGAGGACCCCATCATGCAGACCACCGCCTCCTGGACCATCGACGTCCGCGACTGGGAAGACCCGCAAGGCATCGCGCTGCGTGCGAGCCAGCGCGCCGAGCTCGACGAGCGCTACGGCTGCGACGACCACGAGCCCGGTCCGCTGCCGTCCGCCGAGGACGTGGCGGTGTTCCTCATGGCCTTCGGACCGGACGGCGCCGCGATCGGCTGCGGCGCGCTCCGCGAGCTCGACGCCGGGTCCGCCGAGATCAAGCGCATGTACGTCGTCCCCGGTTCGCGCGGCTCCGGCGTCGCGGCCGCCCTGCTCGCCGCGCTCGAGGACGCCGCCCGCGACCGGGGCTGGACCACCGTGAAGCTCGAGACCGGCGACGAGCAGCCCGAGGCGATCCGCTTCTACGAGCGCGAGGGCTACCACCGCATCCCCCGCTTCGGGCACTATGCCGACTGGGACATCTCGGTCTGCTACGCGAAGTCCCTCGGCTAGCGAGCCGCTGAAGCCCGGCCGCGTCGGCCGCTTCCAGCAAGGCCGCGCACGACCTCCTCGAAGCCTGAGTACGCGTACCGGGGAGCGCCTAGGCTCGGCGGTGGGCCGCGCGCACCCGGAGGCGCGGCCGCCGAGCCGAGAGGAGCCGGCCATGGGAAGACCCGACGCGCCGCGGCCTGAAGACGCCCCGAACCGCCTCGACGACGAGGGCCGCAAGACCGGCCTCTGGGCCGAGGAGGACGCCCACGGCGGCTTCGTCGTCGGCGAGTACGTCGCCGGCCAGCGCGAAGGCATCTGGCGCCACTACGCGGACGACGGCCGCCTGCGCTCCGAAGGCGGGTACGCGGACGGGCTCCTGCACGGGCAGTGGACCTGGTGGCGCGCGAACGGCCAGCTGCTGCAGCGCGGCGACTTCGACCACGAGAAGCGCCACGGGCTCTGGGAGCGCTGGACGGCCGAAGGCTCGCTCATCGACAGCGGCCGCTACGAGCAGGACGAGAAGGTCGGCGAGTGGCACTACTACCACCCCGACGGCACCATCAAGAAGACGACGGTCCACAAGCCCCGCAAGCAGTGACGGGCCGGGCCGGCCCTATTTCACGGCGTGGGTCACGTCCCTCTCCTCGGCGTAGAAGCAGGCGGTCGGATGTGTGCCCTTGTCCCCCACCGCAAGTGTCGGGACCTCTTCGGCGCAGTGATCGGTGGCCTTCCAGCAGCGGGTGCGGAAGCGGCAGCCCGAGGGCGGGTTGATCGGGGACGGGACGTCGCCTTGGAGGACGATCTCGTCGCGCTGGCCGCGCAGGTCCGGGTCGGGGACCGGGACGGCCGAGAGGAGCGCCTGCGTGTACGGGTGGCGGGGGCGGTCGTAGATGTCGCGGCCGGTGCCGCGCTCGACGACCTTGCCGAGGTACATGACCGCGACCTCGTCGGCGATGTGGCGCACCACGGAGAGGTCGTGCGCGATGAACACGTACGCCAGGCCCAGCTCGTCCTGCAGCCGCTCGAGGAGGTTGATGACCTGCCCCTGGATCGAGACGTCCAGGGCGCTCACCGGTTCGTCGCAGACGAGCACCTGCGGGCGCAGGGCCAGCGCGCGGGCGATGCCGATGCGCTGGCGCTGGCCGCCGGAGAACTGGTGCGGGTAGCGGTTCACATGGTCGGGGCTGAGCCCGACCATGTCGAGGAGGTCTTTGACCTCGTTGGCGCGCTTGGCTTTAGGGAGGACGTCGGGGTGGATCTCGAAGGGCTCGCCGACGATGTCGCCCACGGTCATGCGCGGGTTGAGCGAGGTGTACGGGTCCTGGAAGACCAGTTGGACGTCCTTGCGGAACGGCCGGATCCTTCGGGCCGAGAGGTTCCCGATCTCGTTGCCGTGCAGTTTGATCGAGCCCGAGGTGGGGGTCTCGAGGCCGACGAGGAGCTTCGCGAGCGTCGATTTGCCGCAGCCGGACTCGCCGACCACGCCGAGGGTCTTGCCCGGGTAGAGCCGCAGGTCCACGCCGTCCACGGCCTGTACTTTCCCTACGGTGCGTTTGACGACGACGCCCCGCTGGATCGGGAAGTGCTTCACCAGGTCCATGGCCTCCAGGACCGGCTCGGTGCTCGGGTTCGCTTGGCCGAGTTCAGCGTTCATCGGCGTAGACCTCCTCGGCGAAGTGGCAGCGGCTGCCGTGGTTCTCGGACGGTTCGAGCCACGGCGGGACCTCCGCGGCGCACTGGTCCTCGGCGGCGAAGCAGCGCGGATGGAACGGGCAGCCGCTCGGCAGGCTCGCCGGGTTCGGCGGCAGGCCGCGGATGACCTCGAGCTCCTGCCCGACCGCGTCGACGCGCGGGATCGCCCGCAGCAGCGACTTCGTGTACGGGTGGGCGGGGCGTTTGAAGGCGTCGCGGATGCCGGCCCGCTCGACCACCTCCCCCGCGTACATGACCGCCACGTCGTCGGCGACGTCGGCGACCACGCCGAGGTCGTGGGTGATGAGGATCAGGCCCATGTGCCGCTCGGCCTGGATGCGCTTGAGCAGCCGCATGATCTGGGCCTGGACCGTGACGTCGAGGGCGGTGGTGGGCTCGTCTGCGATGAGGATCTCCGGGTCGAGCGCGAGCGCCATCGCGATCATGACGCGCTGGCGCATGCCGCCGGAGAACTGGTGCGGGTAGTCGCCGACCCGTTGCTTCGCGCCGGGGATGCCGACGAGGTCGAGCATCTCGATCGCCTTCTTCCTGGCGTGGGCGCGGCTGAGGCCGCGGTGGACGCGGAAGAGCTCGCCGATCTGGAAACCGACCGACCAGAGCGGGTTCAGGGCCGAGAGGGCGTCCTGGAAGACGATCGCGATGTGGTTGCCGCGCACCGTGCGGCGCGTGTCCTCGTCCTGCTTCAGGAGGTCGACGCCGTGGAGGAGGACGCGGCCGCCGGTGATGTGGCCGGGCGGCGTGTCGAGGATGCCCATGATCGCCTGGGAGGTCACGGACTTGCCCGAACCGGACTCGCCGACGACGGCGAGCGTGCGGCCCTGTTCGAGGGTGAAGCTCGCCGAGCGGACGGCGGGGATCCGCTCGCCGCGCACCTGGAACTCGACGCGCAGGCCGTCCACTTCGAGCAGCGGGGCGTTCAGGTCGGCGCCCGGCAGGGTGTCGCCGACGACGCGCATGGTCTCTGCCACCGGTCTCACCTCAGCTTCGGGTCGAGGGCGTCGCGCAGGGCGTCGCCGAAGGTCGCGAACGCGAACACGGTCAGGACGAGCAGGGCGAGCGGCCAGGCGAAGAGGTAGACGTACCCGCCGCCGGCCCACTCGGTGCCTTTGGAGAGGAGCACGCCCCAACTGGTGGCGGGCGGCTGGACGCCGATGCCGAGGACCGCCAGGGCCGCCTCGGTGACGATGATGCCGCCGATCGTCGTCGGGACGACGGCCGTGACCGGGACGATCGCGTTCGGCAGGAGGTGCCGGAACATGATGCGTCGGTCGCTCGCGCCGAGGCACTTGGCGGCGATCACGTAGTCCAGGTTCTTCGTCTCCAGTGTGGCCGCCCGGGTGTACCGGCAGAACTCCATCCAACCGAACAGCGTGAGCGCGATCGCCGGGGCGGCGATCGTCCCCACGAGGGTGTCGGCCGAGACGCGCCCGCGGAAGAGGCTCAGGATCAGGATGGCGCCCATGAGCATCGGGATGACGATGAACACGTCGAGGGACCGCGAGATGAGGGCG
Organism: Glycomyces niveus; assembly: GCF_017592475.1. Classification (GTDB taxonomy): domain Bacteria; phylum Actinomycetota; class Actinomycetes; order Mycobacteriales; family Micromonosporaceae; genus Glycomyces; species Glycomyces niveus. The sequence continues at coordinate 59,176 of NZ_JAGFNP010000003.1, forward strand.
TCGATCCACCCGCCGTAGTAGCCGGCGAGCAGTCCGAGCACCAGGCCGACCAGGACCGAGACGATGATGACGCTGAGCGCCAGCGCGATCGTGGGCCTCGTGCCGTGGACGAGGGTGGAGGCGAAGTCGCAGCCGAACGCGTCGGTGCCCATCGGGTGGTCGCCGGTGAACCACGTGTCGGGCCGCAGTTTCGCCTCGCGTCCCAGGCACACGGTCGGGTCCTTGTCGGTGAACAGTCCGGGGAACGCCGCCATGGCGAACACGAACAGCAGCACCGCGGTGGCGATGATGACGTCGGGGCGTTTGCGCATGGTGCGGAAGGCGTCCGACCATAGGGAGGCTTGGCGTTCCTGGGCGGCGATCGGCGCGGTCAGCTCACTCATAGCGGATCCTCGGGTCGAGTGCGGCGTAGAGGAGGTCGACGATGAGGCTCACGAAGACCACGACGAAGGCCGAGACGGTGAGTCCGACGATGACGAGGTTGCCCTCTTGGCGCTGCACCGCCTGGAAGATCATCCGGCCCATGCCGGGGATGCCCATGACGCCCTCGGTGAGCACGGCCCCGGAGAGCATGAACGCGAACAGGAAGCCGATGCCGGTGACGATCGGGATCATCGAGTTGCGGATGACGTGCACGATCGTGATGCGCATCGGCTTGAGCCCCTTGGCCTTCGCGGTCCGCACGAAGTCCGAGCCGAGGTTCTCCAGCTGGGCGGCGCGGATGAGCCGGGTCATGGTCGCGAGGCCGACGGTCCCGACGATGATGCCCGGGATGATGATCGTCGTCCACGGGTAGTCGGCGTTGTAGTTCGGTCTGAACACCTGGCCCATGAAGGACTCGGTGCCCCAGATGTCCCTGGCCCAGCGGGTGAGCGGCACCGCCACTATGTATACATAGGACAGCAGGATGAGGAACACAGGGACCGAGTCGGCCAGGATCGTGGTCCCGCGCACGGTGTGGTCGATGAACTTGCCGCGGTGCCGGGCGGCCCAGGTGCCGAGCACCATCGAGACGACGACGAGCGTGATCGTCGCGAACACGAACAGCCGCAGCGTGTTCGGGATGTAGATCCCGAGGAGCTGGCCGACGTCTCGGTTGCCGTTGAGGGTGGTGCCGAAGTCGCCTCGGACGAAGTTCTGGAGGCGGTCGACGAACGGCGCCAGGCACGGGTCGCCCACGCGCTCATAGCATTTGTTGTCGAGCCCGTAGAGCCGTTCGACCTGGGCGAGCATGCCCGGGTCGGGCGTGCGGTCCCCGCCGAAGAACAGCAGCGCGGGGTTGCCCCTGACCTGGACGGACAGCACCGTCAGGTAGTGCAGCAGGAAGAGCACGATCCCGAGGGTGAGGAGGGATTGGAGGAGGCGTCGGATGATGTAGCGTCCCATGGTTCTTTTCCAAGTCCAGAGCCGCCGGGCGGCCCCGCCGCGGGTCTGCTCGCGCAGCCGCGGCGGGTGCCCGCCCGGGCGGTCTTCAGTTGCAGGCGCTACTCGACGACGGTGACTTCTCGGAGCTCGCAGTCGCCGCCCGGCCCGCTGTAGATCGGGTGGACGTACACGTTCTCGAGCCGGTCGGTGTAGAAGTAGTTGAAGCGCTCGCCGAAGACCGGGACGCTCGGCATGTCCTCGGCGAGGATCGCCTCGGCCTCGGCGTAGAGGGCCACCGCCTCGTCGAGGGTCGCCGCGGAGCCCGCTTCGGCGATCTTGGCGTCGTACTCGGCGTTCTCCCAGCCCTGGTCGTTGACCGAGGCGCCGCCGCCGTAGATCGGCTCCAGGTAGTTCTCGTTGAGGTTGTAGTCCGGGCCCCAGCCCGAGCGGAACGGCCCGTCGAGGTTGTGCTCCTCGCGGGTGGCGAGGAACTCGGGGAAGTCCATGGTGACGAGCTCGTACTCGATGCCGAGGCTGTCCTTGATGGAGTCGCCGATGGCGCGGAAGATGTCGACGTTGTCGCTGGCGTCGTTCACCCAGATCTTCAGGTTCTCGCCCTCGGGCCAGCCCCCGGCCTGCGCGAGCAGGTCTGCGGCGGCGGCGGGGTCGTAGACGCAGTACTCGCCGCAGGAGTGCGTGCCACCGCCGAGGATGGATTCGGGGACCCACTGGTCGAGCGGGTAGAACCGCTCGGGGCCGACCACGTTCGCGACGCCTTCGCGGTCGATGGCCATCGAGATGGCGCGGCGCAGGTTGACGTCCTGGAACTTCGGGTCGTAGAGCGGGAATCCGAGCATCAGGATGCTCGGGTCGTCCTGCTGGATGTGCCGCTCGCTCAGGTCGGGGTCGTTCATGGCGTTCTCGTAGTCGGCCGCGGTCGGGCGGCAGACGTCGATGTCACCGGTCAGGAAGTCCGCCCAGCAGTCGTCGCCTTCGAGGTAGACCTTCCAGTTGACCTCGTCGATCTGGGCCGGCATGTCGCCCTTGTAGTCCTCCCAGCGGACCGCCGTGCCGCCGTTCTCGACGTCGTACGGCTCTTCGAACATGAAGGGGCCGTTGCCGATCGGCTTGGCCTCGCAGGCTTCGAGGTCCGCCAGGCACTCCTCGGCCACCGGATAGAACGCCTCGTATCCGAGCATCGTGGGGAAGCCGATGAAGGGCGCGGTCAGCTTGACCTCGATGGTGAGGTCGTCGACCGCGGTCACGCCCGAGAGGTGGGTCGTCTCGATCGGCGCCCACTCGGGGACCTCGGGGTCGGCCCACTGGTCTTCGGGCAGCGGGTCGGGGTTCATCTCCTCCCAGCCCTCGAAGGTCCCGAAGAAGTAGTTCAGCGGGAGCGAGTTGGAGGCGTAGGCGGTGCGGTCCCAGGAGCGGATGAACGCGTCGGCGTCGACCGGCTCCCCGTTGTGGAACGTCAGGCCGTCCTTGATCTTGATCGTCCAGGTCTGGTTGTCGGGAGAGGAGATCTCTTCGGCCACCAGGTTCTTCGGCTCACCGGTTTTGCGGTCGTAGTAGACGAGTCCGTCGTAGACGTTCTTGATGATCCGGTAGCCCTCGGACTCGCCGGAGCCTCCGGGGACGAGGCTGCGGATCTCGCCGATCTGCATGTTGACGGCGCCGCCGCTTCCGCCGCCTTCGCCGTCGACGTCGCCTTCGTCTCCGGCGCAGGCGGCGGTCGCCACCGTCATCCCGGCGGCGGCAAGCACCGCCACCGTCATTCGCATTCGTTTCACGAGGGTCTCCAGAGCGTGTGAGTGGGTCGTGGGATAACTCACACCATGGCGCACAACACCACCAAAAGATAGAGTGCGTTGTGAAATCGTTACCGTGCAGACGGTTGTCGGAGACCTTGGGCTGCAATCATTTCGTCCGTATTGCCTGTGGAATCCCAATTAATGAGACGCGTGTTTCCGCTGTGCGCCTTAGGGGCGCTTGATCACTGCGCGTTCAAGCTCCACAGCGTTCTTGAACTACCGCGTTCTTGGACTCACTCCGGCAGCAGATACGCCGACGCCTCGGCAGCGGCGGCCGGGCCGTAGGACTGCTCCAGGCGGTGGACGAACTCGACCGGGTTGACCGCATACCCTTGCGGCCCCACGGTTTCGAGGGCCAGCGCGGTCATCTGGGAACCGACCTCGGCGGCCCGCCGCAGGCCCATCCCCCAGCCCAGTCCGGCCAGGAGGCCGGCGGTGAAGGCGTCGGCCGCGCCGGCGGGGTCGATCATCTCGCGGCCCCGCGCGAGGGGGACGCGGATGCGGTCCATGTCGTGGCCGGCGATCTCGACGCCGTCCTGGTCGAGCGTGGTGACGCGGACGCGCACGCGCTCGAGGATCTCGTCGTCGCTCAGGCCGGTGGTGGCCTGGAGCAGCTGGTAGCGCTCCTGGGTCGAGACGAGGAACTTGGCGCCGGTGAGGAAGTCGACGGCTTCGTCGCCCTCGAGGTCGCCGGGGTCGGCGCTGAACTCGAGGCCGAGGTCGCGGCACTGGTCGGCGTAGGCGTGCATGGCCTTGGCCTCACCCGGTCCGATGTGGACGAGGCGGAGGGTGCCGCCGCGCTCCATGACCTCGATGAGGTCGAGTTCGTCGCCGTCGATCACGACCGGCTCTTGGCCGAGCCGGGTCATACCGTGGCCGACCGTCTCAGCGGTCGCTCCGGTGACGGCGGTCTTCATGCCTTGCAAGACGAGTGGCACTGGGATTGTCCTCGTTCAGTCGGGGACGCGAATGATGTGTCGCATGGAAGCGCCGATGGCGCATCGAGATCGGGCGGTGGGCCCGTGGTGGGAGCAGCCAGCCTAGCGCATGGCTCAGCCCGGCCGATCCGGAGATCGACCGGGCTGGAAGCTCGAACCGATCCCTCTTAGTGGAAGGAGTCGCCGCAGGCGCAGGAGCCCTGGGCGTTCGGGTTGTCGATGGTGAAGCCCTGCGCGTCGATGCGGTCGGCGAAGTCGATGCTCGCACCGATGAGGTAGGGGATGCTCATCTTGTCGACCACGACGCCGAAGCCCTCGTAGTCCTGGACGGTGTCGCCGTCGCGCACGTCGGTGTCGAAGTACAGGCCGTAGCGCAGACCGGAGCAGCCGCCGGGGCTGACCTCGACGCGGAGGCGCAGGCCTTCCTCGCCTTCCTGCTCGATCAGGGCCTTGACCTTGGTAGCGGCCGCGTCCGTGAGCACGACGCCGACCTTGGTGGCGTTGTCCTTGACGTCATCGGTCTGCTGAGTGGCGCTCACTAGCAACTCCCTCGTGGTGTGTGCGAGATCCGAGTCGATCGGGTCCCTTCGACAGGTCAACAGTACCCAACGGGTGGAGGGTCGGCGTTATTCCCGCCGCGGAGCGAAGGGAATCTGCGACACAGTCCGGAGGTCACGTGCCCATAGGAGTGACGCGTTCTGTCGACCAGTCCTCGACCGTACCTACTCCTGCCATTCCTTGGCCACCTTCTCGGCGAGGGAAGTGAGGCCTTCGACCGGTTCGCGCATGGCGGCCTCGGGGCTGCCGAGGAGGGCGGTCACGGAGTGGACGCCCGCGAGGTCGGGGTGCTCGTCGAGGTCGGAGCGGCCGGCGAGGACCAGGCAGGGCTTGCCGTAGGCGGCCGCGCCGGCGGCGACTTCGGCGGCGAGCTTGCCGCGCAGGCTCTGGGCGTCGAAGGAGCCTTCGCCGGTGATGACGAGGTCGGCTTCGGCGATCTTGGCGTCGAGGCCGACGGCGTCGCAGGTGAGGCGCGCGCCGGATTCGCGGCGGCCGCCGAGGAGGAAGAACGCGAAGCCGAGGCCGCCGGCCGCGCCGGCGCCGGGGAGTTCGGAGGCGCCGACCGGGCCGAGGCGGCGTTCGGCGAGTTCGGCGAAGGAGGAGAGGGACATCTCCAGGAACGGCAGCGCGGTGCCGGTGGCGCCCTTCTGCGGGCCGAACATGTAGGTCGCGCCGTGCGGGCCGAGGAGCGGGGAGTCGACGTCGGTGGCCGCGATGAACTCGACGCCGCGGGTGCGGGCGTGGCCTTCGATGTCGGCGGCGGCGGAGAGGACGCCGCCGCCGTACGGCAGGGCTGCGCCGGTCGCGTCGAGGAGGGTGAGGCCGAGGGCGGTGAGCATCCCGGCTCCGGCGTCGTTGGTGGCGGAGCCGCCGAGGCCGACGACGATGCGGCGGGCGCCGGTCTCGACGGCGTCGGCGACGATGGGGCCGAGGCCGTAGCTGGTGGTGCGGCGGGGGTCGCGTTCGGCCGCTTCGAGGAGGTGGAGGCCGCAGGCGGCGGCGGACTCGATGTAGGCGGTCTCGCCGTCGCGCAGGTAGTCGGCCTTGACGGGGCGGCCGAGGGGGTCGCAGGTCTCGACGGTGCGGCGGACCGCGCCGGGGAGGGCGTGGGCGAGGACGTCGACGAAGCCGGGGCCGCCGTCGGCGAGCGGCAGCGTGGTCACGGTGTCGCCGGAGCGGGCGCGGCGCCAGCCCGCGGCGACGGCGTCGGCGGCTTCGGCGGCGCTCATGGTGCCGGCGAACTTGTCGGGAGCTATGAGGATGCGCACACCCAGAGCCTAGCGGAGGCCCGGAAGCTGGGTGTAACCGCTTTCCGACCCTGGGGCGCGCCCACCCTGTGGACGGCTTGTCCGGATGGCGGATTCAGGCATCCCGAGAAGGGCTCGAAAAGGATTAACATTGCCGCCATGACGGGCTTCAACGAACCTGCTTCCACTCAGACCGCGCTCCTGCTCCTGGGACGCGGCACCGACTCCGGCTCCGAGCGCGGCGTCGACTGCCCCGGTGAGCTGCCCGCGCCCTCCGACCCCGACCTGGTCGAGCGCGCCCGCGCCGCCAAGGAGGCCCTGGGCGGGAACGTCTTCATCCTGGGCCACCACTACCAGCGCGACGAGGTGATCCAGTTCGCCGACGTCACCGGCGACTCGTTCAAGCTCGCCCAGCAGGCCGCCGCGCGGCCCGACGCCGAGTACATCCTGTTCTGCGGCGTGCACTTCATGGCCGAGAGCGCCGACATCCTCACCGGCGACCACCAGCAGGTGATCCTCCCCGACATGGCCGCGGGCTGTTCGATGGCCGACATGGCCACCGCCTCGCAGGTCGAGCAGTGCTGGGAGGACCTCAAGCGCATCGGGATCGCCGAGACCACGGTGCCGGTGACGTACATGAACTCGACCGCCGCGATCAAGGGCTTCGTCGGCCGCGAGGGCGGCCTGGTGTGCACCTCCTCGAACGCCGAGCGGGCGCTGCGGTGGGCCTACGAGCAGGGCGAGACGGTCCTGTTCCTGCCCGACCAGCACCTGGGCCGCAACACGATGGTCCGCGACATGGGCTACTCGCTCGAGGACTGCGTGCTCTACAACCCGCACAAGCCGAACGGCGGCCTCACCGACGAGGAGCTGCGGAACGCCAAGATCATCCTGTGGAAGGGCCACTGCTCGGTCCACGGGCGGTTCACGCTCGAGTGCGTCGAGGAGATGCGCCGCCTCGACCCCGAGGTCAACATCCTGGTCCACCCCGAGTGCAAGCACGAGGTCGTCGAGGCCGCGGACTACGTCGGCTCGACCGAGTACATCATCAGGAAGCTCGAGGCCGCCGAGCCCGGCTCGTCGTGGGCCATCGGCACCGAGCTGAACCTGGTGCGGCGCTTGGCGAACCAGTTCCCGGACAAGAAGATCTCGTTCCTGGACAAGACGGTCTGCTACTGCTCGACCATGAACCGGATCGACCTGCCGCACCTGGTGTGGGCGCTCGAAGAGCTCGTGGCCGGGCGGGTCCCGAACACCATCACCGTGGACGAGGCGACCGCCGCGTACGCGCGCGAGGCGCTCGACCGGATGCTCGCGCTGCCGTAACGCGCGTCGCACCGATGCAACCCCCGCCGCGGGCCGCGGCGTGTCTTCTGAGGGCGCGCTTCGGCCCGCGCGGGCGTTCGGCACACGCCTCGCACGGTCCGTCCGCGCACGGCTTCCGGATGCGGAGCCAGGTGCGCATGATCACCGTGGGTTATGTCGCTACCTGGGGGTTTTTCCCGTGGCCGTTCCGTTATCGTTGGTCCGCCGCGTAAATTAACGGCTTGCAGGCGCGGCCCGGAGTGTGAACCCCGGGCGTACGGCGCGATGCGGCCCGCACTCCAAGTTCCCGGCTTCAGTTCCCAGAACTCCACCCACCGAGGAGACCTCTTGAGCAGCACCGACGCCACCCCCGAATCCACGCCTTCAGCGCACGTCGAGGCTGTGCCTTCCGAAGACATGCTGATCATCCACGGCGGTACCCCCCTCGAAGGCGAGGTCCTGGTCCGCGGTGCGAAGAACCTGGTCTCCAAGGCCATGGTCGCCGCCCTCCTGGGCACCTCCCCCTCGGTCCTGCGCTCGGTGCCGGCGATCCGCGACGTGGAGGTCGTGACGGGGCTGCTGCGCGTCCACGGGGTCGACGTCGAGCTCGACGGCGACACGCTGTACATGGACCCCACCTCGGTCGAGTCCGCCGGCGTCGAGGAGATCAACGTCCACGCCGGGACCAGCCGCATCCCGATCCTCCTGTGCGGGCCCCTCCTGCACCGCCTCGGCCGCGCCTTCATCCCCGACCTCGGCGGGTGCAACATCGGCGGCCGCCCCATCGACTTCCACCTCGACGCGCTCCGCAAGTTCGGCGCGGTCGTCGAGAAGAGCGCCGACGGCACGCACCTGTCGGCCCCCAACGGCCTCCACGGCATCCGCTACGAGCTCGAGTACCCGTCGGTGGGCGCGACCGAGCAGGTGCTGCTCACGGCCGTGATGGCCAAGGGCACCACCGAACTGCGCAACGCCGCGATCGAGCCGGAGATCATCGACCTCATCTGCATCCTGCAGAAGATGGGCGCGATCATCAAGGTCCACACCAACCGCGTCATCGAGATCGTGGGCGTGGACGAGCTCAAGGGGTACTCGCACCGGGCCCTGCCCGACCGCATCGAGGCCGCTTCGTGGGCCTCGGCGGCGCTCGCCACCCAGGGCAGCGTGTTCGTGCGCGGCGCGCAGCAGGCCGACATGATGACCTTCCTCAACGTGTTCCGCTCCATCGGCGGCGCGTACGAGGTCGACGACGATCCCGTAGAGGGCGGCATCCGCTTCTGGCACCCGGGCACCCCGCTCAAGCCCGTCGCGCTCGAGACCGACGTGCATCCGGGGCTCATGACCGACTGGCAGCAGCCGATCGTCGTGGCGCTCACCCAGGCCGACGGCCTGTCGATCATGCACGAGACCGTGTACGAGAACCGCTTCGGCTACACCTCCGAGCTGCGCCGCATGGGCGCCAACATCGAGCTGTACTCCGACTGCCTGGGCGGCACGCCTTGCCGCTGGGGCCGCCGCAACTTCCTGCACTCGGCCGTCATCGCCGGGCCCTCGAAGCTGCACGCCGCCGACCTGCAGATCCCGGACCTGCGCGCCGGGTTCAGCCACCTGATCGCCGCGATGGCCGCCGAGGGCACCTCGCGCGTCTACGGCGTCGACCGCTACATCACGCGCGGCTACGAGAACTTCGAGGCGAAGCTCCTCGGCCTCGGCGCGAAGATCGAGCGGCCGGCCCCGGCCTCGGCGCAGCTTGCAAGCCGTGACTGAGCACTGCGGGCGAGCTGAGACGGAGCCGGTCGAGAACGCGTAGGTATGCTTGGGGAGCAGCATCCCGCAGCGAGTCGAGGAAGGCCTTAAGTCCGTGGCGAAGAAGTCCGTGCAGGCGGAGACACCTGCTCCCGAGGAGACCCAGACGGCTTCCGCCACCGACAAGAAGGGGAAGGCCACTCCCAAGCGGCCCAACCAGTCCAAGGCGCGCCCGCCGGTCAACCCGCCGCTGACGGCGAAGGAGAAGCGGGAGGCCCAGAAGAAGGCCGGCCCGCTCACCAAGGAGCAGAAGAAGCAGGCCCGGGAGGACATGCGCAACGAGCGCGCGCGCATCGCCGAGGGCCAGTGGAAGGGCGACCCGCTCTTCGACAAGTACCACCTGCCCCGCGACCGCGGCGCCGAGCGGCTGCTCGTGCGCGACATCGTCGACTCGCGCTGGTCCTTCGGCCAGTACTACATGTTCGGCGCGTTCGGCATCCTGATCCTCTCGACCTCCGGTTCGGTGCAGCTGCAGAGCTACCTGTTCATCGCGCTCATAGCGCTGACGGCCGTCATCGTGCTCGAATCGGTGCTGCTCTCGCGGCGCGTGAAGCGCATCGTGTCGAAGCGCTTCCCGAAGTCCGAGCAGCGCAAGGGCGGCCTGTACTGGTACGCGATCCAGCGGAGCATCATGCCCCGCTCCATGCGCAACCCGCGCCCCCGCATGAGCTACAAGGCGAAGGAAGACGACCTCGGCAAGGTCGTCAAGTAAGGTGTGACGGGTCTGCCCGGCCCGTCCTCCTTTGCACCGGTCCGGCCCGGGATCGTTCTGCTGTCGTCCCCGGGTCGTCCATGGCTTACCCTCGAAATGTCGTAGCCCTCTCTGACCCCGGAAAGTAGTCAACGTGGTGGATGTCGCGGCGGACTTGCGGGCGGGGCTGTTCCGCGCCCTCGGCCCACTCGATCGCGCCACCATGCGGCACGCGATCGCCGACACCGTCGCCCTCCAGCACATCCGCGAGGAGGCCACGATGCGGCTCGCCCGGGCCGCCGCCGAGGCCGACCAGTCCCGGCTGCTCGGAGTGCGGGCCGTCATCCTGCGCGTGCTCGGCGACTTCGACGGCGCCGAAGTGGACGCCGCGGCCGCCGTCAAGTACGCCGAGGCCGTCGGCGCCGACCTCCTCCTGGCCCCCGCCCGGGCCCGCCTCGCGCAGGTGCTGCGCGTGCGCGGCCGCTATGAGGAGGCCGACCAGCTGTTCGCGCTCGCCGAGGCCGGGGAGCTGCCCCGGACGCTCACGGGCGCGGTGCGGGCCTACGCGGGGCTCTCGTGCATCGCGCAGGGGCGCATCACCGAATCGCTCATCCACGTGCAGCGCGCCTCCGAGCAGAACCCGCACGGATTCGTCATGCAGATCGTCGAGACCGCGCTCTCGCTCATCGAGGAGCACGCCGCGAAGGCCGGGTTCGGGCCGTCGCCGCGCGGCTGGCCCGAACGCGCCGGGTACCCCGCGCCCGAGCGGTTCCAGGACCCGCAGACCGGCCGCTTCGGCTACCTCGGCGCGGACGGGCGGCCCGTCGTGCAGGCCGCGTTCAGCCAGGCCGGGGACTTCCGCGGCGGCGTGGCTGCCGTGTGCCAGGCCGACTGGGGCGCGATCGACCGCACCGGCACCGTCGTCGTGCCGATGCTCTACAGCTCCATGGAGAGTCCGACCACGGACGGGCGCACCGTCACCGGGTTCGTCAACGGCGTCGCCGTCGCCTCCCAGCGCGGGCGCGTGCTCGTCGTCCACAAGACCGGGCGCGTGGTCGTGCCCCCGCGCTACCAGCGCGTCGAGGTGCACCCGTCCGGGTTCCTCGCCTCCGACGGGTACTCGTGGGGCGCACTCGGCTTGGACGGCAACGAGATCGTGCCGGTGCGGGTGGATCGCGCAGAGGCGCTGCGCACGCTGGACGCGGCCGTGTCGATCGACGACGGGCCGCTGTAAACGCACAGCGTGCGCGCATCGTCTGTGATCTTGGAGTCTTTGACGCTAGCCGCTCGGCAGGTAATCTCTTTCGCATGGAGTTTCGTCATCTCGGCCGCTCAGGCCTCGTCATTTCCGAACTGGTCTACGGCAACTGGATCACCCACGGCGGGCAGGTGGAAGAGGACGCCGCCGTCGCGTGCGTCAACGCCGCCCTCGACGCCGGCATCACCACCTTCGACACCGCCGACGTCTACGCGCAGGGCGCCGCTGAGGAAGTCCTCGGCCGCGCGCTGAAGGACCAGCGCCGCGACGGCCTGGAGATCTTCACCAAGGTCTACTGGCCGATGGGCCCGGGCAAGAACGACCGCGGCCTCTCGGCCAAGCACATCAAGGAGTCCATCGACAACTCGCTGCGGCGCCTGCAGACCGACCGCGTGGAGCTGTACCAGGCCCACCGCTGGGACGTCGAGACCCCGCTCGAGGAGACCATGCAGGCGTTCGCCGACGTGGTCCACTCCGGCAAGGCCCACTACATCGGCGTCTCCGAGTGGACCGCCGACCAGATCCGCGCCGGCGCCGAGCTCGCCAAGGAGCTGAAGATCCAGCTCGTGTCGAGCCAGCCGCAGTACTCGGCCCTGTGGCGGGTCATCGAGGCCGAGGTCGTCCCGGCCTCCGAGGAGCTGGGCATCGGCCAGATCGTCTGGTCGCCGCTGGCCGGCGGCATCCTCTCCGGCAAGTACAAGCCGGGCCAGGCCGCTCCGGCGGGCTCGCGCGGCGCCGACCCGAAGTTCGGGCGGTTCGTCGAGGGCTGGATGAACGACGACGTGCTCGGGCGAGTCCAGCAGCTCGGCCCGGTCGCCGAGGAGCAGGGCCTCACCATCGCCCAGCTGAGCCTGGCGTGGGTGCTGCAGAACTCGAACGTCTCGGCCGCGATCATCGGCGCGACCCGCCCCGAGCAGGTCCAGGAGAACGTCAAGGCCGTCGGCGTCAAGCTCGACGACGAGGTCATGGAGAGCATCAACAAGCTCCTCGAGCCGGTCGCGGTGACCGACCCGAAGGAGACCACGGCTCCGAACCCCCGCGCCTAGCGCCGGGCGACGCCCGCGTGCGCTCGGATCGTCTCGAGCGCGCGCGGCACGAGCTCCGGATCGGCCGCATCGAACCACTCGATGCGGCCGTCTCTTTTGAACCAGGAGCGCTGGCGGCGCACGAAGCGGCGCGTGCCCTGCACGGTGAGGCGGAAGGCCTCGGCCTCGTCGTACTCCCCCGCGAAGTGCGCGAGGACCTGCTGGTAGCCGAGGGCGCGCGACGCCGTGCGTCCGTCACGCAAACCCTGTGACTCGAGTTCACGGACCTCGGCGAGGAGGCCGGCGTCCCACATGGTCTGGACGCGGCGCTCGATGCGCTCGTCGAGGACCGGGGTGTCGAGGTCGACGCCGATGCGGACGGCTTCGATGTGGGCCTTGGGTTCGGGCAGGCTCGCGGTGAATGAGCCGGTGAGTTCCACGACTTCGAGCGCGCGCACCACGCGGCGGCCGTTCGAGGGCAGGATGGCCTGCGCGGCGGCGGCGTCGAGGACCTTGAGGCGCTCCCAGAGCGCGGTCGAGCCCTCGCGTTCGAGGTCGGCTTCGAGGCGGGCGCGGATCTCGGGGTCGGTGCCGGGGAAGTCCATCTCGTCCAGCGCGGCCTGCACATAGAGACCGGAGCCGCCGACGAGGACCGGGCGCTTCCCGCGGGAGCGGATGTCGGCGATCGCCTCGCGGGCGAGGTGCTGGTAACTGGCCACATCGGCCGGTTCGGTGACATCGAGGACGTCGAAGACATGGTGCGGGATACCGCGCTTCTCGGACTCGGTGATCTTCGCGGTGCCGATGTCCATGCCCCGGTAGAGCTGCATCGAGTCGGCGTTGACGACCTCGCCGTCCATGGTTTCCGCGAGTGCCACGGAGAGGGCGGTCTTCCCCGCTGCGGTGGGGCCTACGACGGCGATCACCGGCGGCTGTAGGGTGGGGAGGCTGCCAGCGTGCGATGCAGAGCCCAACAGAACGACCCCTTCGGTTCAAGTGTCGGCACCACCCGGCTGGCGGCGACCCGTCAACCACCGTAAGGTACGGGAAGTACGTCCCTAAGTTCGTGTGAAGGATTTGAGATTACCGCGATGAGTGACCTCGGAGACTGGACCAGCTTCGGCCGCGTTGACGCCGACGGCACGGTCTATGTGAAAACCTCCTCCGGCGAGCGCGCGGTCGGCTCCTGGCAGGCCGGCTCCACCGAGGAGGGCCTCGCGCACTTCGCGCGCAAGTACGCCGACCTCGTGGTCGAAGTCGATCTCATCGCCGCCCGCCTGAACTCGGAGTCCGCCGACGTCGAGCAGGCCGCCTCGCAGCTGCGCAAGCTCCGCGAAGGCCTCGACACCGCGGCCGTGGTCGGGGACGTCGACGCCCTCGCCGCGCGCCTCGACGGCCTCTCGAAGCACGCCGAGGACAAGCTCGGCGAGTTCAAGGCCGCGAAGGACGCCGAGCGCGCCGAAGCGGTCGCCGCCAAGGAGGCCCTGGTGGCCGAGGCGGAGGAGCTCGCGGCGAAGGACAGCCACTGGAAGGCCTCGGGCGCGCGCTTCTCGGAGATCATCGAGGAGTGGAAGGCGATCCACGGGGTCGACCGCAAGACCGACCAGAAGCTGTGGCGCCGGTTCTCGGCCGCGCGCGACACCTTCACGCGCCACCGCGGCGCGTACTTCTCGCAGCTCGACGCCGAGCGCAAGGTCATCGGGTCGAAGAAGGAAGAGCTGATCGCCCGCGCCGAGGCGCTGTCGACCTCGACCGACTGGGGGCCCACGGCCGACGCGCTCAAGGGCCTCATGGCCGAGTGGAAGGACGCCGGGCGGCTCGCGCCCGACGCCGAGCAGAAGGCCTGGAAGCGGTTCCGGGCCGCGCAGGACGTGTTCTTCAACGCCCGCTCGGAGGTGTTCTCGGCCCGCGACGCGGAGCTCGAGGCCAACCAGGCGGCTAAGGAAGAGCTCCTGAAGCAGGCCGAGGCGCTGGACATCGAGGCCGACCCGAAGGCCGCGCAGAACGCGTTCCGCGAGCTGCAGGCCGGCTGGCACGACATCGGCGCGGTCCCGCGCAAGAACCAGGCCAAGCTGCAGCGGCGCCTGCGCAACGTCGAGGACAAGCTCCGCGACGCGCTGGACACCGCGTGGCGCAAGGTCCCGGTCGAGAAGAACCCGCTGCTGCTCCAGATGCGCCAGCAGGTCGCCGAGGCCGAGGAGAAGCTGGAGCGCGCGAAGGCCGACGGGAACGCGGGCCGCATCAAGAAGGCGGAAGCGGACCTGGCGAGCAAGAAGCAGTTCCTGCAGCTTGCGGAAGGAACCAAGTAACACAGCTGCAGCTTGCGGAAGGAACCAAGTAGCAGAGCCTGGCTCTGGCTGAGGGCTCCGAATAGGCGAAACCTGCCGTTGGCCCGGGGTTCGCGGAAACGCGTCAGCGCGTTCGCGGACCGATCGGGATAATGGGACAGGGCTACAACGGCGTGGACCGAGAGGTTCACGTCGTTCGCTTTGCCCCGGCCGTTCCCCGCAGCGCACCCCGTCGACAGGAAGGCAGCCGCACATGGTCCTCGAGCACAACCCGCTGGAGACGCTCCCCCCGCAGTTCATCCCGACCGAGAACATCTTCAACCTCCGCGATGTCGGCGGCTGGAACGCCGCCGAGGGCAAGAAGGTCAAGACCGGCCAGGTCTACCGCTCAGACAACTTCGGCAACGCGACCGAGGCCGATATCGACCACGTCGTGAACCACCTCGGGATCAAGCACGTGATCGACCTGCGCCGCGCCGAGGAGTGGGAGGAGTCGGACCGCTTCCCCCACATCGACGGGGTCGAATTCCACCACTACGAGATGCTCCACATCAAGTGGGAGCACATCGGACTGCGGGCGACCGGCATCTCGGACGAGGCCGAGCTCATCGAGTTCCTGCGCCACCGGTACACCGGGATGATGGAGTCCGGGTACAAGGCGGTGCGCGACACGCTCGAGGTGATCGCGAGCGGCGACCCGGTGGTCTTCCACTGCATGGCCGGAAAGGACCGCACCGGGATCATCGCGGCCGTGCTCCTCTCGATCCTCGGGGTCGACGACGAGGACATCGCCGCCGACTACCAGCTGACTCGCCACGGCTCGGCGCGGTGGCGCGTGTGGCGGGACGCCAAATTCGGCAAGCCCGCGATCGAGGGCGGCCTGGACGTCCCGGCGGAGGCGATGCGCCAGACGATCGCTGAGATGAACGCGCGCTTCGGTTCCCTGGAGCGGTACGCGGAGGCGACCGGCTTCAAGGACGCGGACCGCCTGCGAACGCAGCTGCTCGTGTAGCCGCTCTTTGGTGATCGCCCCGGCACTTTCGGTGTCGGGGCCTCGTTTTGTCGGACCCTGGCCACAGGATCGAGGCGGGGCCGTGGGGCACTACCCACCCAGGGCGGGTGGAGGGCGCGGCGCGGCGACCACGCCCGCCCGCGTCACCGCACCGCCGCCACTCACGTCCCGCGAGCGGCTGTCGGCCCCCGGCCGCCTACCGGTCGGCAGGTGAAATTCGATTGCCCGGTGTCGTACCCTGCTCGTACGGTGGTCGGGTGGGCTCAGAGCGGTTGAAAACTCCAGAAGTGTCCGAACCAGACGATCTCGAGCCACAGGAACCGCCACCCGCCGAGAAGACGGCGCTGACGAACCTGTGGCGCATCAAGAAGTACCTCTACCCGTACCGGTACCGGCTGGCGCTGCTGTGGACGATGGTCCTGCTGAACATCGCCTCCGGCCTGGCCATCCCCCCGCTGGTGGGCAGGGCCATCGACGGCCCGATCCACGACGGCGACATGCGGGGCCTGTGGGTCATCGTCGGCTTCATCGCGCTCCTCGGCGCTGCCGACGCGGTCCTCCAGCTCGCCCGGCGCTACATGCAGACCACGACCGCCATGGCGATCGAGGCGGACATGCGCGCGGGCCTCTACGAGCACCTCCAGCGGCTCCACACCGGCTTCCACGACCGCTGGCAGACCGGGCAGCTCCTCGCCCGCGTCACCTCCGACCTCGGCATGATCCGGCGGTTCTTCGCCGGCGGCCTGGTCTTCGCGATCACCTCGATCGGCATGATCGTGATCATCCTGGCGCAGCTGCTGTTCATCGAGTGGCGGCTCGCGCTCATCGTCGCGGCCTCGGCCGTGCCGCTGTTCCTCATCGGCCGCAAGTTCTTCCGGGAGTACCTGCCCGCAGCGCGGTCCGAACAGGACCAGTCCGGCGAGGTCTCGAGCGCCGCGGAGGAGTCGGCGCTCGGCATCCGGGCGATCAAGGCGCTCGGGCGCGGGCCGCTCATGGCCGCGCGCTTCGAGAAGGAGGCGGCCGAGCTGCGCGACCGGGGCATCAACAAGAGCCTCATCGCGTCCCGCTCCTGGTCGGGTTATGACGCGATCGCGACCACGGCGGTCGGCGCGGTCCTCGTCTTCGGCTCGGTGATGGTCGCCGAAGGACGGATGACCGTGGGCGACCTGACCGCGTTCGTCATGCTGCAGCTCGCGCTGCTGTGGCCGATCGAGGCCTCGGGCTGGGTCATGGCCCACGGCAACGAGGCCATGACCGCCGCCGACCGCGTCTACGAGGTCTTCGACACCGAGCCGGCCATCAAGGACCGGCCCGGCGCGAAGGCCGTCGACCGCAGTGAAGTGCGCGGCGAACTCGTCTTCGAGGACGTGCGCTTCGGCTACGAGGACGACTCGCGCGACATCCTGCGCGGCGTGAACCTGCGGGTCAAGCCCGGCGAGACCGTGGCGATCGCGGGCAAGACCGGGTCGGGCAAGTCCACGCTCGTGTCGCTCCCGTCGCGGCTGAACGACCCGACCGGCGGCCGCATTCTCCTAGACGGCACCGACATCCGCGACCTGCAGCTCGCCAACCTGCGCTCGGTGGTGACCACCGCGTTCGAGGAGGCGACCCTGTTCTCGATGAGCGTGCGCGAGAACCTGGCGCTCGGCCGCCCCGACGCGGACGAGGCCGATCTCGAAGAGGCCCTTCGGGTCGCGCAGGCCGAGTTCGTGCACGACCTGCCGTACGGGCTTGACACCCGCATCGGCGAGCAGGGCCTCTCGCTCTCCGGCGGCCAGCGCCAGCGCCTCGCGCTCGCGCGGGCCGTGGTGGTGCGTCCGGCGGTGCTGGTGCTCGACGACCCGCTGTCGGCGCTCGACGTGCATACCGAAGAGCTGGTGGAGAAGGCGCTCGCGCAGGTGCTGCGCGGGACTACCGCGCTGGTAGTGGTGCACCGGCCGTCGACGGTGGCGCTCGCGGACCGCGTGGCGCTGCTGCACGAGGGCCGCATAGCGGCGTTCGGGAAGCATTCGGAGCTGATGGCCTCGAGCCCGGAGTACGTCGACGTGCTCTCGGCGGAGTCTGAGGAGGTGGCGGCGTGACGGTTACCGATAAGCCCGCTGACAAGCACGTGTCGTGGCGGGGCCAGGCGGAGTCGGCCGAGGCCGACCGCACGAGCGCCGAAGTGGACGATGCGGCGGCGATCAAGGAGCTGCGGGCGCAGTCGCGGCGGCTGCTGGGGTCGATGCTGCGGCCGCATAAGAAGGCGATCGGGTTCCTGTGCCTGATCCTGGTGGTGCAGAACTTCACGAGCATGGCGACGCCGCTGCTGGTGATGTTCGGGATCGACAATGCGATCCCGGCGATCAGCGAGCGCGACGACTACTCGGTGCTGATCGGTATCGCGGTGGCGTTCGCGGTCGTCGCGATCACGAAGTACGTGTGCGTGCGGCTGTACATCGCGCAGTCGGCGAAGGTCGGCAACGCGATGCTGTTCGCGTTGCGGCTCAGGGTGTTCCGCAAGTTCCAGGACCTGTCGGTGTCGTTCCACGAGCGGTTCACGTCGGGCCGGGTGACGGCGCGGCAGAGCTCCGACATGGAGTCGATCCGGGAGATGACCGAGAACGGCGTGGACGACCTGGTGCTCGCCGGGTTGAACGTCGTCACGATCACCGTTGTGATGCTGGTGATCGACCCGCGGCTGGCGGTGGTGACGCTGCTGACGTTCCCGCTGATGTTCCTGCTGGGCCGCTGGTTCAACCGGGTGTCGACCCTGGCGTACCGGCGGGCGCGCGAGACCGTGGCGCTGCTCATCGTCTACTTCGTGGAGTCGATGGGCGGGGTGCGCGCGGTGCAGGCGTACCGGCGCGAGGAGCGCGACCGGGAGCTGTTCGCGGGGCTGAACATCGACAACCGGTTCGCGCAGGCCAAGGGCCACCAGCAGAACGCGTTCATGTCCGGCGGGATGCGGGCGATCGGCCACCTGGCGACCGTGGTCGTGCTGGTGTTCGGCGGTTGGCAGGTCATGCAGGGCAACACCGAGGTCGGTGTGCTGGCGGCGTTCCTGCTGTACATGAAGCGGTTCTTCGACCCGCTGAACGAGCTGGTGCAGTTCTACAACGTGCTGCAGTCGGCGACGTCGGCGCTCGAGAAGGTCTCGGGCGTGCTGGACGAGGAGATCGAGGTGGCCGAACCGGAGTCGCCGCGTTCGATCGAGTCGCTGCACGGCGAGCTGCGCTTCGACGACGTGCGCTTCCAGTACCGGGAGGACCAGGTGGTACTGCCGGGCCTTGACCTGCGCATCCCGGGCGGCCAGACGCTGGCGCTCGTCGGCGCGACGGGCGCGGGCAAGACGACGATCGCGAAGCTCGTGAGCCGCTTCTACGACCCGAAGTCGGGCACGGTGTCGCTCGACGGCGTGGACCTGCGGGACCTGACCGAGCGGGACCTGCGCGAGAACATCGTGATGATCACGCAGGAGAACTTCCTGTTCAACGGCACGATCGCGGAGAACATCGAGCTGGGACGGCCCGGTTCGAGCCGCGAGCGGATCGAGGAGGCCGCGAAGGTCGTCGGCGCGCACGAGTTCATCGAGGCGCTGCCCGAGGGGTACGACACGCACGTGCGCAAGCGCGGCGGGCGGCTCTCGGCGGGGCAGCGGCAGCTCGTGGTGTTCGCGCGGGCGTTCCTGGCCGATCCGCGGGTGCTGATCCTGGACGAGGCGACCTCGTCGCTCGACATCCCCTCGGAGCGGCTGGTGCAGCGGGCGCTGCGCACGATCCTGGCGGACCGGACGGCGATCATCATCGCGCACCGGCTGTCCACGGTGGAGATCGCGGACCGGGTGCTCGTGCTCGAGCACGGCCGCGTGATCGAGGACGGCCACCCGGAGGAGCTGATCGACCGCGGCGGCGAGTACGCCACGCTGCACCGCCAGTGGGCGGACAGCCTCGTCTGACGCACCGGGCGGGCGCCGATCAGGCCGCCCGCCCGAAAATTCCCGCGCGACGGGAACAGCGCCGATGATCACGAACGGCGGTGAATCGGAATGGGCGGGCGGCGGCGGACGGTTGGACCTGCGGTAACCGTGAATCCCCCCGGGCCGTGAATGTTCATGGCCCGCATGCAGAAAGACAGGTCGCCATGTTCGCCCTCACCTTCTCCGAATACGGACCCTCCGATGTGCTCGCCGTGACCGAAGTGCCGGAGCCGCACGCCGGTCCGGGCCGGATCCGCATCAAGGTCCGCACCGCGGCGGTCAACCCGGTCGACTGGAAGATCCGGGCCGGGTTCCTCCAGGAGGTCTACCCGGTCGACTTCCCCGGCATTCCCGGCTGGGACTCGGCCGGCGTGGTGGACGAGGTCGGCGAAGGCGTCACCGGCGTCGCGGTGGGCGACGAGGTCATCGGGTTCGGGCCGACCGCGCAGGCCGAGTATGTGGTCGTGGAGCACTTCACCGCGAAGCCCGCGGCGATGAGCTGGGAACTCGCGGCGGGCCTGCCCACCGCCGCCGAGACCGCGGTGCGCTCCCTCGAGCTGCTCGGCCTCGAGGCCGGGCAGACCGTGGTGATCGACGGCGCGGCCGGCGCCGTTGGCAGCGCCGCGGCGCAGTTCGCGGTCGCCAGGGGCCTCACCGTCATCGGCACCGCGAGCGAGGGCAACCACGAGTACCTGCGGTCGATCGGCGTGCAGCCCACGGTGTACGGCGAAGGCCTGGCCGAGCGGGTGGCCGCGCTGGCACCCGGCGGCGTCCACGGCGCGATCGACACGGTCGGGGCCGGGTCACTGCCCGAACTCGCCGCGATCACCGGTGAGCCGAGCCGGGTCGTCACGATCGCGGACTTCTCCGGCTCGGTGCCCGAAGCCCAGGTGTCGACCTACGCGAGCGCCTACCACGCGCTCGGTGAAGCGGTCGCGCTCTTCGAAGCGGGCAAGTTCGATCTGCGCATCGACTCGGTCCACGAACTCGCCGACGCGGCCAAGGCCCAGGACGCGAGCCAGTCCGGCCACGCCGCGGGCAAGATCATCCTGAACGTCGCGAACTAGGGGCCACGGCGCGGGAGGACGGCGCATTGCACCGTCCTCGCACGCCAGACGAAAGCGGCGGTCTACGCGCTCGGCCCGATGTCGGATCGCGGTGTCCTGGGGATCTGCTCGATGAGCGTCATGGAGAGGCTGACCAGCTCGCGCGGCACCCGCGACGCAGAAGTCTGGCTCGAGCTCAGTCTGCAGTTCGAGCGGCTCGCCATGCCCGACAAGATCTGGGACCGCGCGATCGAAGTCCAGAGCAAGCTGGTGGAGAAGTCGCTGCACCGGTCCGTCAAGCTCCCCGACCTGCTCATCGCCGCTACCGCAGAGCGGCATGGGGTGAGTGTCCTCCACTACGACCACGACTACGACCGCATCTCGGACGTCACCGGCCAGCCCACCGAGTGGGTGGTCCCCCCAGGAGAAGCGGACTTAGCCTCCCCCACCAAGACGCCCATCGGCTGCGAGGCCGGTGGGTTTTCGTTGTATTCAGGCGCCGCCTTGGGCATCGATCACACCTGCCAGCGCCGCGGCGGTCCGGGCCACCGTTCGGTCCTCGTCGTCGTCGAGGCCGCGCAGCATCACCAGGGCGATCGCGCTCGGCAGCTCGGCCAGGGCCTGGACGAGGCGCAGGCGGGCAGGGGTCGGGGCGGCGGGGTCGGACAGTTCGGTGGCGAGGGCGCGCTTGATCGCTTCGGCCCGCTTCGGGTCGGATGCCAACGCGCCCAGCACCTCTGCCGCGTCCACATCGTTCGCGCCTTCGACGATCATCGTGACCAGGACCGGCACCGCCGCGGTGGAACCTCGCGCTCCGAGGGCCAGCGCCGCGTGCCCGCGCACTTGCGGGTCGAGGTCGGCGAGCGCGCTGCTGAGCGCGGCCGCCGGATCCTCCCCAGGGAGGTCCGCGAGGACTCGGACGGCGCGGCGGCGCACGGCGGGGTCCGGGGAGGCCAAGCCGGGTGCGAGCGCCGCGACCACGTCCTCGCCCGCTCGCGCCAGCGCCCAGCGCAGGGCGCCGGCGACATGCGGATCGGCTTCGGCCAAGACCGCTTCGGCCAGCACCGGCGCGGGCACGTCCGCTTCAGGGGAGAGGACGGTCTGCTGTCGTCGTGCGGCGTTCGGGGAGCCGAGGCCGCGCAGGAGCTCGACGATCCGAAGCACGGATTCCCACTCGTCCGGTGCGGACGAGTCGACCGCGCGGAGGCGTTTGAGGAGTTCTTGCTCTCGGGCCAGGCGCCGCTCGGTCTCGCGGATGAGGTCGCCGATGAGCGCGGACGGGGCGAATACGGGGTCATCGAGGACCTGTCCGATCTGGCGCAGGGACAGGCCCAGGGTCCGCAGGGATTCAACATGGAAGATCCGTTGGATGTCCGCTTCGGCGTACTCGCGATATCCACTGAC
Organism: Glycomyces niveus; assembly: GCF_017592475.1. Taxonomy (GTDB): domain Bacteria; phylum Actinomycetota; class Actinomycetes; order Mycobacteriales; family Micromonosporaceae; genus Glycomyces; species Glycomyces niveus. The sequence continues at coordinate 80,891 of NZ_JAGFNP010000003.1, forward strand.
GGTGCGACCGGTGGGCCGCACGAGACCCAGGGACTCGTAGTGCCGGAGCATCCGGGCGCTCACGCCCGAGCGCCGCGCGACCTCACCGATCAGCATCGTCTCAGCCTTCCGGGCCGAGCGCGTAGACGCGCTTGGCCTCCTTGATGTCGAGTTCGAACGCGGCGTCCGGGTCCGCGAGGAGCCGTTCGGTGGCCTTCGCGTGCGCGGCGACGACCGGGTCGCCGCTTTCCTCGGCCCGCTTCAGGACCGGTTCGACGGGCTCGCCGAGCGCGATCAGCGACCGGCTCAGGCTGAGCTGCACGTCGCGGCCGCCGCGGCCCAACTGCGATGCCAGCGTCTCGGCCAGACCGGGCTCCTCCCCTTCGGGGACCACGGCGACGGCGGTGCGCCACGCGGCGCGGGCGACCTCGTCGTCCGGGTCCCGCAGCAGTTCCGGTGTCATCGCGGGCCAGGCCCGGACGTCCCCGATCTTGGACAGGGTGTGCAGCGCTTGGCTGCGCGCCTGGGAGACCGGCGACTCCACTTCGGCGAGCAGGCGCGGGACGGTGAGGTCCGGCGGGAGCCGGGTCAGAGCCCAGGTGAGCATGTCCCGCACGTAGAAGTCGGGTTCGACCGCGCAGCGGGCCATGAGCGCGTCGAGCAGCGCCGGGTCGGGATCGGTGCCGATCGCGAGCGCGGCCTTGAGCCGCGTTGACGAGTCCTTCGCGGCCAGCGCCGCTGTGAGCTGGGTGTTCGTGGTTGCCGTGTCGATGGGGACCACCTCCTGGACACCAGTGAACGCCTTGACACCGTGTCAATGTCAAGCATCGGTGATCTAGACCAGGGTGAAACCGCGGAGTTCGGCCACGGCGGCCTGCTCCTTGTCGCGCGAGGCGAACGCGTACGGTTCGCCCGCGGCGAGGTCGGGGAGCAGGAGTGTGGCGGTGGCGATGTGCCAGGCGTCCATGGCGCGGATGCCGTGCGTGGCGACGATCTCGAAGGCCTCGCGTTCGACTTCCTCCTGGGGCGCGGTGATGACGGTGATCGGGCCGTCGGGGCCCGTGTCGGCGCGCCAGATGTCGAGCAGCTGGTCTTTGTCCCGCCGTTTGGCGCGGGCGGTGCGCACGAGCGCGCCAGCGACCTCGATGCGGGTCCAGGAGCCCGTGACCACGACGATGTCGGGGTCGCGCAGGAGCTTCAGCGCCTCGCGGTGGCCGCGCTCGTCGGGCAGGTACGAGCGGGCCAGGACCGACGAGTCGGCGTAGACGATCACAGGAGGCGGTCCCGGTCCTCGTCGAGGATCGAGTCGAGGACGGGGCCGACGCCTCGCATGGCGTCGAGCACGCGGGCGCGCAGCGCTTCGACGTCGCCTGAAGGCGTCGCTTCCTTCGCGATCTTCAGGTGCGGGGCGAGCATGCCGAGGGCGGCGGCCTTCGCTTTCACCTTCTCGGTCTCGGTGCGGCCGTCGGTCTCGCCGATGACGGAGAGGATCTCGTTCGCGATCGCGTTGACCGACCGGTGCTCACGCTTCGCCCGTTCGGTGAGGCGAGCGTGGAGATCGTCGTCAACACGCAAGAGCAGCTGTTTCATGACTCGATGATAGCACTCACAGGGAGGTGATATCACTAGCAGGCGCAGCCGGGCCCTTCCTGCTTCGGAAGCGGCTTCCGGCCGATGCCCGGCATGCCGAGGCTGACGCCGGGGAGCTTGGTGGCCTTGCCCGCAGCCCAGGCGTCGCCCGCCTTGGTGGCGCGGTGGGTCAGGACCTCGCCGTCGGCGACCAGGTGGTGCGGGGCGCCGTAGGTGACGACCGTGGTGACGACGTCGCCGGGGCGCACGCCCTCGGCGTTGCCGGTCGGGTCGGTCTCGCTGGGCGTGACCGCGAAGTGGACGAGGCGGCCGTCGCGGGCGCGGCCCGAGAGGCGGCCGGTGGCGGCGTCTTTACGGCCGTCCCCGACGGTGACGAGCACTTCGACCTCGGTGCCCTCGAGCTTGCGGTTCTCCTCCCAGGAGACGCGCTCCTGCAGGGCGACCAGGCGCTCGTACCGCTCCTGCACGACGGCCTTGGGGATCTGGTCCTCCATCGTCGCGGCCGGGGTGCCGGGGCGGATCGAGTACTGGAAGGTGAAGGCGCTCGAGAAGCGGGCCTTCTCGACCACGTCGAGGGTGGCCTGGAAGTCCTCCTCGGTCTCGCCGGGGAAGCCGACGATGATGTCGGTGGTGATGGCCGCGTCGGGCATGGCCTCGCGGACGTCGGCGATGATCTGCAGGTACTTCTCGGAGCGGTAGGAGCGGCGCATCTCCTTGAGGACCCGGTCCGAGCCGGACTGGAGCGGCATGTGGAGCGAGTGGCAGACGTTCGGGGTCTCGGCCATCGCCGCGATCACGTCGTGGGTGAAGTTCTTCGGGTGCGGGCTGGTGAAGCGCACGCGCTCCAGGCCCTCGATCTCGCCGCACGCGCGCAGGAGCTTGCCGAACGCGAGCTTGTCGCCGAACTCGACGCCGTACGTGTTGACGTTCTGGCCCAGGAGGGTGACCTCCGAGACGCCCTCGTCGACCAGGGCCTGGACCTCGGCCAGGATCTCGCCGGGGCGGCGGTCCTTCTCCTTGCCGCGCAGGCTCGGCACGATACAGAAGGTGCAGGTGTTGTTGCAGCCCACGGAGATCGAGACCCAGCCGGAGTAGGTGGAGTCGCGCTTGGTGGGGAGGGCGGAGGGGAACGTCTCGAGGGACTCGAGGATCTCGACCTCGGCCTCCTGGTTGTGGCGGGCCCGCTCCAAGAGCACCGGCAGCGAGCCGATGTTATGGGTGCCGAACACGGCGTCGACCCAGGGGGCGCGCTTGACGATCTCGCCGCGGTCCTTCTGTGCGAGGCAGCCGCCGACGGCGATCTGCATGTCGGGGTTCTCGCGCTTGGCGGGGGCGAGGTGGCTGAGGTTGCCGTACAGCTTGTTGTCGGCGTTCTCGCGCACCGCGCAGGTGTTGAACACGACCAGGTCCGGCGCGGCGTCCGCTGCGACCGGCACGTACCCGGCCTCTTCGAGCAGGCCCCCGATGCGCTCGGAGTCGTGCACGTTCATCTGACAGCCGTACGTCTTCACCTGGTACGTCTTCACCGCTTGGTCAACCACCCACCTAGCTTAACGAGCGCCCGCGAGCGCCCCCATCGAGCGACCGGTGCTCACTGCCACAGCGTCAGCCCGCCGCCTCCATGTTCTTCGTGACCACGGCGACGGTCTTCTGCATCTCGTCGGTGGGGCTGAACTCGATGAGCTCGGTGTCCTTGTAGATGACGGGCGTGTGCCCGGGCCCGACGTGGTAGGCGTCCCCGGTCGTGAAGGTCTCCTCGCCGTCGGCGGTCTTGTAGGTGACCTTACCTTTGAACACGTAGCCCCAGTGCGGGCACTGGCAGCGGTCGTCGGGCAGGCCCTTGAAGAACTCGGTGAGGTCCGCGTCGGCGGTGTACGTCTCGAAACCGATGGTGTAGCCGGTGTCGAGTTCGGTGTAGTGGCCTTCGAAGCCCTGGTCGGAGATGGTCTCCGCAGCTTCGGCCTTCGATGTCTTCGGCATGGTTGCCCCTCCTCCGGATGTGGTCGGAGCGCGCGAAGCGACGCGCTGCGCGCGTTCCTGCTGGCGGTTGTCCCGGGGGTACGCCTCCATCATCGGCCCGCGGGGAGGGGCCGGGCGTCGATCGGTGAAAATGCCCGGCCCCGTTCGCGCTCACTCGGCCGCGGGGACGAGCGGCGGGTTGAGGCGGGCGAAGCCCTCTTGGACCTCGTACGGGTAGTAGGGGTAGGGCGCGGTGCGGGCGCCGGCCTTGTCGAGGCGGGCGACCTGCTCGGCGGTGAGCTCCCAGCCGATCGCGCCGAGGTTGTCCTGGAGCTGGCGCTCGTCGCGGGCGCCGATGATGACCGAGGCGACGGTGGGGCGGCGCAGGAGCCAGTTGAGGGCGATCTGCGGGACGGTCTTCCCGGTCTCCTCGCTGAGCTGGTCGAGGACGTCGACCACGTCGTAGAGGAGGCCGTCGTCGACGGGCGGGCCCCACTGGGCGGTCTCGTGGAGGCGGCTGCCCGCCGGGAGCGGCCGCCCGCGGCGGATCTTGCCGGTGAGGCGGCCCCAGCCGAGGGGGCTCCAGACGACCGCACCGACGCCCTGGTCGTGGCCGAGGGGCATGAGCTCCCATTCATAGTCGCGGCCGACCAGCGAGTAGTAGACCTGGTGGGCCGCATAGCGGGTCCAGCCGTGGGCGTCGGCGGCGGCGAGGGACTTCATGAGCTGCCAGCCCGCGAAGTTCGAGACACCGATGTAGCGGAGCTTGCCGGCCTTCACGAGGCCGTCGAGGGCGGCGACGGTCTCCTCGACGGGCGTGCCCGCGTCGAACGCGTGTAGCTGGAACAGGTCGATGTAGTCGGTGCCGAGGCGCTCGAGGGCGTCTTCGACGGCGGTGATCAGGCGGGCGCGGCCGGTGCCGGCGTCATGCGGGCCCTCCCCCGTCGGCAGCCCGGCCTTCGTGGAGATGAGGGCCCTGCCCCTGCGGCCCTTGAGGGCCTGGCCGAGGACGCGCTCGGATTCGCCGTCGGAGTAGACGTCGGCGGAGTCGAACATGGTGACCCCGGCGTCGAGGGCCATGTCGACCATGCGGCGGGCCTGGCCGGCGTCCGCGTCACCCCAGGCGCTGAAGAGCGGGCCGCGCCCGCCGAAGGTGCCCGCCCCGAAGCTGAGGGCGGGGACGTGGAGGCCTGAGGCGCCGAGCCTGCGGTATTCCATGACGGATCCCTTCTAAAGGTTCTGGAGTTCCGTTAAGAACTTCGACTAAGCTAGCCCATGAACCGCCTTTAACGCAACTGGAGTCCCGTTATGAGTGACGAGCGTCCCGACCCCGGCACCGTCAGGCCCGGCGGCCGCACCGCGAAGACCCGGGAAGCCGTCCTCCGCGCCGCCGGCGACGCCCTCGCTGAAGACGGCTTCGACCGCCTCGACCTCGCCGAGATCGCCCGCCGCGCCGGCGTCGGCAAGACCACCGCCTACCGCCGCTGGGGCACCGTGCCCGGACTCGTCGCCGACCTCCTCACCGAGATGGCCGCGGAATCCCTACCACGCACCGAGACCGGCACCCTCCTCGGCGACCTCACCGCCCAGGCCCGCCTCGTCCAGTCCACATTGAGCGACCCCCGCCAGGGCCCGCTCTTCAAGGCCCTCATCACCGCCGCCGCCTGCGACGCCCAGACCGCCGACGCCCTCCACCGCTTCTACCGCACCCGCACCGACGAATGGGCGCCCTGTGTCACCGCCGCGATCGAACGCGGCGAGGTCCCCGCCGGGACCGACCCCCACGAGGTCATCCGCGCCGTCTCAGCGCCCCTCTACTACCGCCTCCTCGTCGACGGCGGCCCCATCGACCAGCCCACCGCCGACCGAGCCGCCCGCGCAGCCCACACCGCCGCGAAAGCAGGAGCCTTCACCTCCTGATTCCGGTAACGCCGCGACCGCTCCCACCTGCATCCCACCGTGCTCAACCTCCGATCGGCTCCGACATTCGCCGCCTAAGACATCGGCTGCGAGCGCCGCAATCGGCGTCCTCAGTCGACGTACAGGTCGACGTCGACCGCGGCATCGATTTCAGCCAGGAAAGACTCCCGCATGCGCAAGGCCCTCACGAAGAGCCGATCGATGAGGGCCTCAAGCGGCATTTCGCGCTCGCCGAGTTCCCGGATCTCCCACGAATGCTCCTTCGCGGGAATCGGGAAAGCCGCTTCCGGCCGAATCTGGCCCTTGCCGCGGGCACTGTCTGGCGCGACGCCGGCAAGCGCGGACATCGCTTCGACCGTCACTGTCTGGCTGAAGGCCCTCAAGGCAGCCCGGCGGGGGAACTCGATGTCGCCCATGATCTGCACCTCTCACTAATGGCGCGGGCCCGAATCTCAAGAAGGGCCCCGACCCGAACCATCTCCTCAGCCTGTCCAGCGGTGTTTGACTGGGTAACGCCGACCCCGGAGACCTCAAGCTCCCACGAGCAGTGCACCGTAACTCGCCATCGAAACCGTCCCTCATGCAATCGATCCGGATCTTCGGCTGATCACCGCTTGAGCATTCTCCGCTGTGCCTACGCCAAAGGCCGGGAACCGCTGTGCGGTTCCCGGCCTTTTCGGTGCTGTTGAGACTCAAGCGCTCTCGGTGCTGATCACATGGATCGCTCCGCGGCTACGCCGTCTCGGTGATCTTGCGCTGAACCCAGCGGCAGAACGAAACCGACGCATCTACGCGGTGGCGTCCGGCAGCGGCCGGAGAACGCCGATGTCAGTCTGGACGAAGTCGTCGCCGACGCAGAGGATCGGCCAGTCGAGTTCGGCAGCGACACCGTAGACGATGCAGTCGCCGAAGTTCAACTTGGCCGGATGCCGCCCTTTGCCGAACCGGCGCCATGATTCGAGTGCTCGTTCGGCCGACTTGGCTGTCACATCGACGATATCGATCTCTGCGTCGCGAACGAACCGGGCTGCGATCCCGGTCTCGCGCGGACCAAAACGAGCCTCCAAGACCATGCCGAGCTCAAGGTAAGTCGCCGCGGGCATGACCGCCGCGGTTGTCTGGGCGAGCGCGTCCGCCAGCCAGTCGGCACCGGGCTCTTCGCTCAAGATAGCAACCACGGCGGAGGTGTCCACGACGAGAAAATCGGCTTCGGTCACGTGGGCAAACCGTCCTCGTCGTATCCGAGGACTTCATCGGCGGCGCGGTCGTCGACGATCGGCAGTTGCCGCAGCTCGGCACGCAGCGAGTCGAGTCGGTGGTGGATGCGCCGGGAGCGGGTGCCGTGCACCTGCCGCTCCAGTCGTTCGCGGATCGCCGTCTCCACGGCCTCGGTCAGAGATTCGCCGGTGGCCGCGACCAGCTCGCGCGCGAGCTGGTCGGCCGCCGCGCTCTTGATGCTCAGCGCCATGTCCACCATTCTACCTTCCTTTCTAGAAAGATAGAACCTGATCATCGTGCCGAGTTTCCGGACGCCGAACACTAAGGAGCCGGGAGTTGCTTCGCGACTCCCGGCTCCTTAGTGTTTTATACCGTTTTAGGCGGTTTCGGTAATAGCCCTCTGGACCCAGGGCATCAGAGCGCGCATCTTGGCGCCGGTCTCTTCGATCTGGTGGTCGGCCTGCTCCTGCTGGAGCTTCTTGTAGTTCTCGCGCTTCTCGGACTCGGCGACCCATTCCTTGGCGAAGGTGCCGTCCTGGATCTCGGTGAGGATGCGCTTCATCTCGGCCTTGGTCTCGGCGTTGACGACGCGCGGGCCGCGGGTGAGCCCGCCGTACTCGGCGGTGTCGGAGACGGAGTACCACATGTTGGCGATGCCGCCCTCGTAGATCATGTCCACGATCAGCTTGAGCTCGTGCAGGCACTCGAAGTACGCGGCCTCGGGAGCGTAGCCCGCCTCGACCAGGGTCTCGAAGCCGGCCTTGATGAGCTCGGCGGCGCCGCCGCACAGCACGGCCTGCTCGCCGAACAGGTCGGTCTCGGTCTCTTCCTTGAAGGTGGTCTTCAGGACGCCCGCGCGCGTGCCGCCGATCGCCTTCGCGTAGGAGAGCGCCACGGCCTGCGTGTCGCCCGACGGGTCCTGCTCCACCGCGATGAGCGCGGGGACGCCCTTGCCGTCCACGAACTGGCGGCGGACCATGTGGCCCGGGCCCTTCGGGGCGACCATGGCGACGTTCACGTCCGCCGGGGCCTGGATCAGGTCGTAGCGGATGTTGAAGCCGTGGCCGAAGAACAGGCTGTTCCCGGCGGACAGGTTCGGGGCGATCTCGTCGGCGTACAGCTTGGCCTGCACGGTGTCCGGAACGAGGATCATGATGACGTCGGCCCACGCGGCGGCCTCGGCCGGGGTGAGCACCTTCAGGCCCGCCTCCTCGGCCTTCGGGCGCGACTTCGAGCCCTCCTGCAGGCCGATGACGACCTCGACGCCGGAATCGCGGAGGCTCAGCGAGTGGGCGTGGCCCTGCGAGCCGTAGCCGAGGACGGCGACCTTCTTGCCCTGGATGAGGGCCAGGTCGGCGTCGTCGTCGTAGAACACTTCAGCGGACATGTACTGCTTCCTTCGTTACTAGCTGTTCGGAGAGACGTATCGCGACAGCGACGCCATCGACTTGGCGCCGCGCCCGAGCGCGACCGTCCCCGACTGGACGAGCTCCTTGATCCCGAACGGCTCGAGGACTTCCAGGAACGCCTCGATCTTGTCGGAGTTCCCGGTGACCTCGAAGGTGACCGTGTCGGGTGTGACGTCGACCGAGCGGGCTTTGAACAGCTCGGCGGCGGCGATCACCTGGCCGCGGGTGGCGGCGTCGGCGCGGACCTTCACCAGCAGCAGTTCGCGCTGCACGGAGGAGCCCGCTTCCAGTTCCACGATCTTCAGGACGTGGATCAGCTTGTTGAGCTGCTTGGTGACCTGCTCCAGCGAGCCCGCCTCGACGTCCACCACGATGGTGATGCGGCTGACGCCGGGGTGCTCGGTCTCGCCGACGGCGAGGGAGTCGATGTTGAAGCCGCGCCTGGAGAACAGGGCGGCCACGCGGGCGAGCACGCCCGGCTTGTTCTCGACGAGGACTGAAAGGGTGTGGGTGCTCATCAGATCTGCCCCTCGTCGTCGAAGTTCGGGCGCACGTCGCGCGCGTACAGGATCTCGTCGTTGGAGACGCCTGCCGGGACCATCGGCCACACCATGGCGTCCGGGCCGACGGTGAAGTCGACCACGACCGGGCGGTCGTTGATCGCGTTGGCCTGCTTGATGACCTCGTCGACCTCTTCGGCGGTTTCGGCGCGCAGGCCGACGCAGCCGAGGGCCTCGGCGAGCTTCACGAAGTCCGGCACCCGCGGCGAGGCCTCGGAGTGGTGCGTGGACAGGTTGGTGTTGGAGTAGCGCTGCTCGTAGAACAGGGTCTGCCACTGGCGCACCATGCCCAGGTTGCCGTTGTTGATGACCGCGACCTTGATCGGGATGCCCTCGACCGCGCAGGTCGCCAGCTCCTGGTTGGTCATCTGGAAGCAGCCGTCGCCGTCGACCGCCCACACGGTGCGGTCCATCTCGCCCAGCTTGGCGCCCATGGCCGCCGGGACGGCGAAGCCCATGGTGCCCAGGCCGCCCGAGTTGAGGAACGTTCCGGGGGTCTCGTACTTGATGAACTGCGAGGCCCACATCTGGTGCTGGCCGACGCCGGCGGTCCAGATCGTGTCCGCGGGGGCCAGCTCGCCGAGCCGCTGGATCACCCACTGGGGGGTCAGCAGCCCGTCGTCGATGTCGGTGTAGCCCAGCGGGTACCGGCCGCGCAGGTCGTCGAGGGTCTCCCACCAGGTCTTCAGTCGCTCCTTGCCGCCGTCCTCGTAGGCCTCGATCATCGCGGCGATGGCGGCCTTGCAGTCGCCCACGATCGGCACGTCCGCTTCGCGGTTCTTGCCGATCTCGGCCGGGTCGATGTCCACGTGGACGATCTTCGCCTCGGGGGCGAACGTCGCGAGCTTGCCGGTGACGCGGTCGTCGAAGCGGGCGCCCAGGGCCACCAGGAGGTCGGCCTTCTGCAGCGCGTGGACCGCGGGCACCGTGCCGTGCATGCCGGGCATGCCCAGGTGCTGCGGGTGCGAGTCGGGGAAGGCCCCGCGCGCCATCAGGGTGGTCACGACCGGGGCGCCGGTCAGCTCGGCGAGCGCCAGGAGCTCGGCGTGCGCGCCGGACTTGACGACGCCGCCGCCCACGTACAGCACGGGCTTCTTGGCCTCGGCGATGAGCGCGGCGGCCTCGCGGATCTGCTTGCCATGCGGCTGCGTCGTGGGACGGTAGCCCGGCAGGTCCATCTTGGGCGGCCACACGAAGGGGGCCTCGGACTGCAGGATGTCCTTGGGGATGTCGACCAGGACCGGGCCGGGGCGGCCGGTGGCGGCCACGTGGAAGGCCTCGGCCAGCACGCGCGGGATGTCCTCCGCGTCGGTCACCAGGTACGAGTGCTTGGTGATCGGCATCGTGATGCCGCAGATGTCGGCTTCCTGGAAGGCGTCGGTGCCGATGGCGGAGGACGCGACCTGGCCGGTGATGGCCACGATCGGGATGGAGTCCATGTGCGCGTCGGCCAGCGGGGTCACCAGGTTGGTCGCACCGGGGCCGGAGGTGGCCATGCACACGCCGACCTTGCCGGTGGCGAGGGCGTAGCCCTGCGCGGCGTGGCCCGCGCCCTGCTCGTGGCGGACGAGGACGTGGCGCACCTTCTCGGAGTCCAGGAGGGGGTCGTAGGCCGGGAGGATCGCGCCGCCCGGGATGCCGAAGACGGCCTCGACCTCGAGCTCTTCGAGCGCGCGGACGACGGCCTGCGCGCCGGTGAGGACGGGGGCGGCGGAAGCGCCGATGGGAGGAGCCGGCTTGGGGGCCTTCGGCCTGGCGGGCTGAGCTTTGGCAGCCTGCGGCCCTGGCTTCGGTGCCTTCACTGGTGTGCTCATGTCCTTCGTCCAATAGGGAGATGTGGCTGGTTCGACATGCGGTGTCGTTCCCCGGGCAGAAAAAATCGCCCGCGTGCTAGACGCACGGGGCGAGCGCACCGTCGGAGAACGACGGTGCGCTAGATAAGTACTACGACGAGCGGCCGCGCGGCGGGCGCGGTCGCGATGCTCAGGTCGTAGTTCTGCTTCGGCACGCTCCCCAGGATGCACGATTCCGGCCCGTGAGTCAACTTTTCTCAGACTCCGGGACGTCGTTGGGCGTGTCGCCGGAGGTGTCGGCTTCCGTCGGCACGACCTCGGGTTCGATCACGTCGACGGGCGCGCGCTGGGCGGTCAGCGCGGGCGGCTGCGCCCGCGGGTCGTCGGCGAGCCAGCGAGTCAGGTCGTCGGGTTCCATCGGCTTGGCGAGCAGGTAGCCCTGCACGAGCGGCGCTTTGGCGGCGATCATGGCGTTGAGCTGGGTGTCGGTCTCGACGCCTTCGGCGATGACCTCCATGCCGAGGATCCGGCCGAGGGCGACGGTGATGGCGGCGAGGGGGCCGACGCCGCCGTCGTCCTTGGCGATGAGGTCGCGGTCGATCTTGATGATGTCGACCGGTAGGCGCTCGAGCTGGCCGAGGGAGGAGTAGCCGGAGCCGAAGTCGTCCAGGGCGATCCGCACGCCCGCGCCGCGCAGGGCGCTGAGCTGGGCGACGAGGGTGTTCAGCTGGTGGGAGAAGTCGTGCTCGGTCACTTCGAGGACGAGGCGGCGGGCCGGCACGCCGGCGGCGATGAGGGCGGTGTTGACCTCGGTGGCGAACAGGTGGGTGTGGAGCTCCTTGACGGAGACGTTGACGGAGATCCAGGCTTTGATGCCGGCGGCGGACCAGGCGGCGAGCTGTTCGGCGGCGCGGTTGACGGTCCAGACGGCGAGGTCCTGGGTGAGGCCGGACTCGGTGGCGGCGGGGATGAACTCCCCGGGGCTGACGTGGCCGAGGCGGGGGTGGTGCCAGCGCATGAGGGCTTCGGCGCCGACGATGGAGCGGTCGGCGGTGGAGAAGACGGGCTGGAAGACGAGGCGGAGTTCGTCGCGGCGGATGGCGCCGCGCAGTTCCTGGGTGAGCTCGTTCTTGCGGCGGACCTTGCGGTCGAATTCGGCGTCGTAGGTGGCGTGGCGGTTCTTGCCGGCCTGCTTGGCGGCGCGGAGGGCGAGGTCGGCGTTGCGGAGCAGGATCTCGGGGTCGCCGAAGCCTTCGGCGGCGGTGGCGATGCCGACGGAGCCGGTGGTGAAGACCGTGGACTCGTCGTGGAAGTCGTAGGGTTCGCCGAGGCGGGCGACGAGGGCTTTGGCGGTGGCGACGGCTTCGGACCAGCTGGCGCGCAGGAGGATCGCGAACTCGTCGCCGCCGAGGCGGGCGCCGACGTCGGTGGGGCGCAGGAGTTCCTTGATGCGGCGGGAGACTTCGACGAGGAGTTCGTCGCCGAAGTCGTGGCCGCGGGTGTCGTTGACGTTCTTGAAGCCGTCGAGGTCGAGCAGGAGCAGCGCGGTCTCGTGCTCTGCGGCGCTGACGCCGTCTTCGAGGCTCTGGAGGAGCGCGCGGCGGTTGGCGAGGCCCGTGAGGGGGTCGGTGTAGGCCATGCGGGCGAGTTCGGTCTCGAGGCTCCTGCGGGCGCCGACGTCTTCGACGCGGGCGACGAGGCCGCGCACCTGGGGTTTGCCGCGCAGGTCGGTGACGACGGTCTCGGTGTGGCGCCAGCGGCGGGCGGAGTCGCGGACGCGGAGGTTGAGGGAGACCTGGTTGGAGTGGCTGATGCCGTCGAGGAGGGTGCGGAGGTCTTCTTCGGCGGAGCGGCGGTCGTCGATGTGGACGAGGTCGAGGAAGGACGCGCCGATGCAGCCGCCGGAGTCGGTGGAGGGCCGCCAGGCGGAGTCCTCGGGGTGCCAGGTGACGGTGAGGTCGGGGTCGAGGACGAGGACGGTGTCGGAGGCGACGCCGACGATGGCGGAGAGCTTGCGCTGGCGGGCGGCGGCTTCGCCGGTGACGCGGCGGACGTCGAAGTAGGTGAGGACGAGGCGCGCGGCGAGGGCGCCGGCGGCGGCGAGGGCGAGGAGCGCGGCGTCGAGCGGGAGGGCGCCGGCGTAGGCGCCGTTGAAGAGGACCGCGGCGGCGGCGAGCCCGGCCGCGCCGCCCATGACGGCGTAGTGGACGCCGGGGTAGTTGGGCTTGTCGATGGGGGCGGGCTTCTGGGTGCGGGCGAGGTAGGTGACGCCGAGGAGGGCGGCGCAGGTGGCGACCCAGGCGACGGACCACCACAGGATGCGCACGTCGGGGCGGTCCCACTGCCAGGTGGTGAAGGTGGCCATGCCGGTGGTGTGGACGGCGAAGACGGCGAGGTAGGCGAGGGCGTGGCGGCGGCGCCAGCGCTGGATGCGGAAGGTGGTGGTGACTCCGACGCCGAGCATCACGATGCCCATCATGGACGGGATGACGATGGCGAGGTCGCCGTCGGAGAGGTGCCCGCGGTACTGCTGGAAGAGGGGCCGGGCGAGGAGGAGCCAGAACGCGAAGAGGAAGCAGAGGCCGACGAAGGCGCCGTCGACGAGGCGGCGCTGCACCGCTTGCGGGTCCCAGCCGTTGTCGGGGAGGCGCAGGAGTGCGAGGGACCAGAGGACGACCGCGGCGCTGAGGACGATGCCCGCGGCGAGGTCGCCTGCGCCGCCGGGGAGCCAGCAGGCGGCCGCGATCCCGGCGGCGATGGACTGGATGCCTGCGGCGAGGAGCTGGTAGGTGACGCGGCGGCCGGGGGCGATGCGTCCGGCGGCGCGCCACATGAGCAGGCCGGCGCAGGCGGCGCCGATGCTGCCGAGGACGGCCGCGGAGGCGGGTTCGATGCGCTGGAGGCCGGAGTGGACGCCTACGACGACGGCGGCGGTGAGGACGGAGCACCACACGGCGGCGGTCGCGAACCACGACAGCAGCTGCCGGACGCGGCGGGGGGTTGGCGCCATCCACTGACCCAATCGTAGGAAACCTCGTGCTTAACAGGATGCCGCATCCTCGTACCGATCCGTATCGGCCCCTCCGAAAGTGCATGAGGCGGTGCCGCGGGCGGGGACAGGAGTCCGACTTTGGCCGGGATCGGGGCTTACGCGCCCCGTCCGTCGGCGGCGGTCGGCGCGCCGAGCGGTGCGGCGAGGGCAGTCGGGGCCGTTTCGGCGGGCAGGGATTCACGGAGTCGGGTGAGGGCGGCGCGGACGGCGACGGCCTGTTCGGCCGCTTCTCGCTCCTTGAGTTCGGCGTCGTTGCGGGCCTTGACGAGGGCGGCGCGGGCGTCGGCGAGCTGCTCGTCGCGGCGGGCCCGCTGCTGGGCGGCTTTGGCGGTGTCGCGGCGGTACATCGCGATCGGGAAGAGCGCGGCGAGGACGAAAATGGCCGTGGCGAACCACTGGCCCGGGATGAGCATGAAGAGGCCGACCAGGATGAGGCCCGCGGCGATCGACACGGTGAGCGGCTTCGAGGGTCCGGCGGTGTCGAAGGCCTGGTCGATGCGGCGTTGGACGACGGCGAGCTGCTCGGGGTCGTGGCCGTCGCTGGTGACCGCGATGAGTTCGCCCCGGCGGCGCACGGTGACGGTGGGCTTCTCGGTGGTGTCGAGCGCGGCTTCGATGCGGTCGAGGCGCTCGCGGAGGACGGGTGCGGCGAGGCCGAGTGCGATGCGGCGCAGCGGGATCGGGGTCCCGGGGTCGAAGAGGTCGCGGCGGACGAGGTCGGCCAGTTCCCCGGCCGGGTCGGCCCAGGAGCGCCGGTCGCCTTCGCGCCCTTCGGAAGACGGGTCGAGCTCGGCCATCTGCCGGACCAGCGGCAGCTCGGCCGCACTCGGCTCATCGATGAGTTCCTGAAGGTATGAGCGCCAAGCGGTGTCGTCACGGTCGGTGGACTCGTCGAGCGCCGGTTCGCCGTTCCCGGCCCCCACCGCAATCGTCGGGTCGTCCAGGGCGGCATCGGTCCCGAGTGGTCGGGTCAAAGCGGCGGTGCCGGTGGTGATCGGAGCGCCCGCAGCCTCGGCTGTGCCGAGCGCACCGGCCGGTTTGACGGTGCCGGAGCCGGAAAGGAACGCAGCGCCCGCAGCCTCAGCCGTGCTGAGCGCACCAGCCGGCGCTGCGGTGAGGATCGAGTCGTCAAGCGGCGGCCCGCTCGCGGCGTCGACTTCGGCTCGGGCTTCCTGCTCAGGTGCGGCGGTGAGATGGGCGTGCAGGGCCTTCAGCGCTTCGAGCTGCGTCGGCCGCTGCTTGTCGATCGCGCTGAACTGCGCGATCGCCTCGTCCCAGGCGGCGAGTGCTTCGTCGTCGAGCGCGTCGGGGTCGAACCGCTCGGACAGCAGCGAGACGATCTGCGCTTCGGCGCCGGAGCCGAACTCCCCCATGGCCACCTGTTCCCACAGTGTCCGCCACACTCGGGCGATCTGGCCGGGTTCGGCTGCGCCGAGGTCGGCGGGCTCGCTCAGCAGACGCAGTGCGGCCGCGTCGATGAGGGCGGGCTGGTCGAAGCAGCGGCCGATCGCGAGGCTGAACAGCTCGGTCCGGACCGCGTCGCGCTCGCGCGCGGCCTCAAGGCCCGTTTTGAAGTCCGCGAAGGCGTTCCCGGCGCTCCGCTGCCGCGGCGCCCGGTCACGCAGCACCAGCGGCAGCACGGCGGCCGCAGCGGACGGCAGCCAGTAGCCGGGCACGTCCTCGAAGCCGCGCAAGACCGGCTCGCGGCCCTCCGCGAGGGCGCGCACGGTGTTGCGGATCTCCTTGCGCGCCTGGTACTCGTCGAACTCGACCTGCTGGAACCGCAGCTCGGTCCAGCGGAACAGGGTGTCGAGCCGCGAGTCCATGCGGGCGGCGGTCGAGGAGATCCGCTGGTCGAGCTCGGCTTCCGCGGCCCGGCGTTCCCGTTCGATCCTGCGGGTCCGCGCGCGCTGCTGCTCGATCGCGGCTTCCTGGGCCCGCTCGCGCCCGGAGTCCGTCCAGTACCAGGTCTGCATGGGCTCGCTGGTGTACGAGTAGTCGCTGGAGTACGAGGTGTCGCCTGACGAGTAGCTGTCGCTCATTGCGGGCGCTCCGGGGCAGAGGGAACCGTGGGCCGCTTCATTGTGCCCGGAACGCGCCAACGGCGGGGTCCCCATGCGGGGACCCCGCCGTTGGCGGCCTAGCGCTTAGTTCACTTTGCGGACCGCGCCGTCGCTGGCCGGCGTGGCCATCGCGGCGTACGCCTGCAGGGCGCGGGAGACCACGCGGTCGCGGTCGACCGGCGTGTAAGGCTGCTCGCGCTTCTCCTGGGCCACACGGCGTTCGGCCAGGACCGAATCGTCGACCTTCAGCTCCAGCTTCCGGGCCGGGATGTCGATCTCGATGATGTCGCCGTTCTCGACCAGGGCGATCAGGCCCTCGCCCGCGGCCTCGGGGCTGACGTGCCCGATCGAGAGGCCGGAGGTGCCGCCTGAGAAGCGGCCGTCGGTGATCAGCGCGCACTTGCGCCCCAGGCCGCGGCCCTTGAGGAACGAGGTCGGGTACAGCATCTCCTGCATGCCGGGGCCGCCCTT
Source organism: Glycomyces niveus (assembly GCF_017592475.1). Classification (GTDB taxonomy): domain Bacteria; phylum Actinomycetota; class Actinomycetes; order Mycobacteriales; family Micromonosporaceae; genus Glycomyces; species Glycomyces niveus. Next base: position 96,905 of record NZ_JAGFNP010000003.1, read on the forward strand.
GGGGCCCTCGTAGCGGATGACGACGACCTCGCCCTCGACCACGGACTTGTCGAGGATGCCCTGCACCGCGTCGTCCTGCGACTCGAAGACGTGGGCCGGGCCGGTGAAGGTCCAGTTCTCCTCGGGCACGCCCGCGACCTTGACGACGCAGCCGTCCTCGGCGAGGTTCCCGAACAGGACCGCCAGGCCGCCGTCCTTGGTGTAGGCGTGCTCGACGGAGCGGATGCAGCCGTCTTCGGCGTCCGTGTCCAGGGTCTTCCAGCGGTTCGAGGTCGAGAACGCCTGCGTGGTCCGGACGTTGCCGGGCGCGGCGTGGTACAGCTCGATCGCCTCGGGCGCGGGCGACTCGGCGCGGATGTCCCACTTCCCGAGCCATTCGGCCAGGGTCGGGGCGTGGATCGAGCCGACGTCCTCGTGGAGCAGGCCGCCGCGGTAGAGCTCGCCGAGGATCGCGGGGATGCCGCCGGCGCGGTGCACGTCCTCCATGTGGTACTTCGCGGAGTTCGGGGCGACCTTCGACAGGCACGGGACGCGGCGCGAGACCGCGTCGATGTCGGCCACGTTGAAGTCCAGCTCGGCCTCGCGGGCGGCCGCGAGCAGGTGCAGGATCGTGTTCGTGGAGCCGCCCATGGCGACGTCGAGCGCCATCGCGTTCTCGAAGGCCTGCTTCGTCGCGATCGAGCGCGGCAGGACCGACTCGTCGTCCTGCTCGTAGTAGCGGCGGGCCAGGTCCATCACGACGCGCCCGGCCTCTTCGAAGAGGGCGCGGCGGGCCGTGTGGGTGGCGAGGGTCGAGCCGTTGCCCGGCAGGGACAGGCCCAGCGCCTCGGTGAGGCAGTTCATCGAGTTCGCGGTGAACATGCCCGAGCAGGAGCCGCACGTCGGACAGGCGTTCTCCTCCATCTGGCGCAGCTGCGCGTCGGAGACGTCGTCGTTCGCGGCGGCGATCATCGGGTCGATGAGGTCGAGCTTCTGCGTGACGATCCCGTCGTTGTCGATCGTCTTGCCGGCCTCCATGGGCCCGCCGGAGACGAAGACGACCGGGATGTTCAGGCGCAGGGCGGCCATGAGCATGCCGGGGGTGATCTTGTCGCAGTTCGAGATGCACACGAGCGCGTCGGCGCAGTGGGCGTTGACCATGTACTCGACCGAGTCGGCGATGATCTCGCGCGACGGCAGCGAGTAGAGCATCCCGGAGTGGCCCATCGCGATGCCGTCGTCGACGGCGATCGTGTGGAACTCCTTGGAGACGCCCCCGGCCGCGGCGATGGACTCGGCGACGATGTCGCCCATGTTCTTCAGGTGCACGTGCCCTGGCACGAACTGCGTGTACGAGTTGGCGATGGCCACGATCGGCTTGCCGAAATCGGAGTCGGTCATGCCCGTTGCGCGCCACAGCGCGCGAGCGCCCGCCATCTGGCGGCCGTGAGTGGAAGTACGAGAACGAAGCGCTGGCATGGATCAAGTCTGCCACGTCCCGAATGGCGGGAAGACGCGCCCGGAACTTAGGACTCCCTAAGGTAGCCGCAGGTGGGCGCGGGTCAGAACGAGCGTATGACTGAACCAACGATCAGGTTCCCAGGGCACGGCCCGTGCCGGCGCGAGTCCTCCCCCACCGGATTGTCCGAGAGCAGGAAGTAGTGCCCGGGCGGGACGGGTCCGCCGGAGCCGGGCATGGCCTCGCCCGGCCCGGCTGCGACGCGTTTCACCCACCACGGGGCTTTGGCCCTGGTCGCCTCGGCCCAGCCGAGCTGCGGATCGGGCGCGGCCACCACGACGATGTCCCCGGTCGCGATCCGGCGCGTGCGCTTGGCCAGCACTTCCTGGCCGTCGCGCAGCGCCGGCTCCATCGAGACGCCCTCGACCTTGACGAGCAGCCAGCGGCGCCGCAGCTGCCGCACCGACTCGGCCATGAGCGCCGCGACGACGACCAGCGCGACGACGAAGAACCAGTTAGAAGAGGTCATCGATGCCGCCGTCGTCGGGCTCCTCCGGCCGCTTCTTGCGGAAGCGCTCGAACACCGAGAACGAGGTCAGGCCCAGCGCGGCCGTCATCGCGAGGATCGCGTACAGCGCCGCGACGATCAAGAGCCCGATGAACGCGAACTGGACGATCAGCAGGCCGCCGAACCCGGCGGCGGCTCCGTCTGCCGGCACCACTACGGCAGGTCGTTGATGATGTCGGTGATGCTGCGGCGCTTGCCCGTGAAGAACGGGATCTCCTCGCGGACATGGCGTCGCGCGCCGGAGGCGCGCAGCTCGCGCATGAGGTCCACGATCCGGTGCAGCTCGTCGGCCTCGAAGGCGAGGATCCACTCGTAGTCGCCGAGGGAGAAGGCCGGGACGGTGTTGGCGCGCACGTCCGGGTAGTCGCGGGCCATCTGGCCGTGCTCGCGCAGCAGGTCGCGGCGCTCCTCGTCCGGCAGCAGGTACCACTCGTAGGACCGCACGAACGGGTAGACGGACACGTAGCCCTTCGGGTCCTCGGTGAGGAACGCCGGGAGGTGGCTGCGGTTGAACTCGGCGGGGCGGTGCAGGGCCATGTTCGACCAGACCGGCGCGAGGTGGCGGCCGAGGGCGGAGCGTCGGAAGTCCGAGTAGGCCTTCTGCAGCTGGTCGCTGGATTCGGCGTGCCACCAGACCATGAGGTCGGCGTCGGCGCGCATCCCGGTCAGGTCGTAGGTGCCGCGCACGGTCACGCCCTGGTCGCCGCAGTGCTTCGTGAAGAACGCCTCCGTGTCGCTGGCGAGGTCCTGCCGGATCGGGGGCATGGGCTCCTCGACGCGGAACACCGACCACAGCGTGTAGCGGATGGTCTCGTTCAGTTCCCTGATCCGCTGCGCGTTCGGATTGTTCCCCTGGTGTTCAGCCACGTTGCGGCCCTTCTAGTGCGAGTGCGTCAACTGTTCTGCGATGGTAGTGGCCGCCTTCTGGCCCGACGCGATGCACGCCGCGATGCCGACGCCGTCGACGGCCGCGCCGGCGATGGCGATGTTCGGGTGCGCCGCGAGCGCTTCGCGGGCGGCGGCGATGCGGGCGACGTGGCCCGGCGTGTACTGCGGGAGTGCCCCGCCCCAGCGGTCGATGCGCTGCTCGACGGGTTCGGGCAGGCGCTGGCCGAGGTGCTCGCCGAGTTCGCGCAGGGCGGTCTTGGCGAGGGTGGCGTCGTCGTACTGGAGCAGGGCCTCCTCGCCGAGGCGGCCCATGGAGACGCGCACGATCTGGCGGCGGCGGCCCAGGTGCGGCCACTTCTTGCTGGCGAAGGTGGCGGCCTTGACGGTCTTGCCTTCCGATGCGGGCGTGAGGAACCCGGAGCGCTCAGGCAGGTCGACCTTGTCGAATGCGAAGGCGGCCAAGGCGACCGAGGCGTAGGCGACGCCCGATAGGGCGGCGGCGGCCTGGGGTTCGACGGCGCGCAGGAGCACGGCGGCCGGCGACGCGGGCACGGCGAGGATCACGGCGTCGGCGGTGATCTTGATCGGGTCCGGTACCGGTCCGGCGATGACCTCCCAGCCGTAGGGGGTCTGGCGGAGTTCGCGCACGGTCATGCCGAGGCGCACTTCGGCGCGGGCAGTGGCGGAGGTGGCGGTGACGAGCCGCTCGAGGCCGCCGTCCACAGTGGCGAACACGGGTCTCCGCGGAGCATCGGTGGGCGGCCGCTTGATCTCGTTGACCGCATCCGTCAGGCGCGCATGGCGTTCGAGCGCGGCGGCGAGCTGCGGCATGACGGCGCGCACGGAGAGCCGGTCGACGTCGCCGGCGTAGACGCCGCCGAGCATCGGGGCGACGAGCCGGTCGAGCACCTCGTTGCCGAGGCGCGAGCGGACCAGCGCGCCGACGGACATGTCGCCGCCCGCTTCGAGGATCGGGAGGCCGTTGTCGGGGCGCTCCTTGGCGTTCGCGATGGCCGCGACGTCGGCCGGGTCGCCGGGGATGCCCATCATGTGCCCGGCCGGGAAGTCGAGGAGCTCGCCCCCGATGCTCAAGGCGGGCTTGGCGTCGGAGGGGTAGACGAGCGCGTCGCCCAGGCCGACGGCCTCGGCCAGCGCGATGGCCTCGGGCCGGGCGGCGAGGAGCGATTCGGCGCCGGTCTCGACCGGGCGTCCGGCGAAGTCGACGGTGTGGATCTTGCCGCCCAGGCGCATCGCCTGCTCGGCGACGATGATCTCGGCGTCGGGACCGAGGAGGTCGCGGAGGTGGTGCGCGGCGGCGAGGCCGGTGATGCCGCCGCCGACGATGAGGACCCGGGTGCGGCCGGGCGTGCCCGTCACGCGGGCGGGCGTCATGGGGCTCATCGGGCGGTGGCCTCGTGCACGTGGTCGACGACGAGCTTGAGCTTCGCGGGGTCGGTCTCGGGGAGGACGCCGTGGCCGAGGTTGAAGATGTGGCCCTTGGCGCCCTTGGCGGCTTCGAGCACGGCGTCGGTCTCGGCGATGAGGGCGTCGTCGTCGGCGAGGACCACGGCGGGGTCGAGGTTGCCTTGGAGGATCTTGTCCGGCAGGCGCTTCGCTGCTTGGTCGAGCGGGATGCGGAAGTCGACGCCGCTGACTTCGGCGCCGGTCTCGGTCATGGCTTCGAGGAGGTGGCCGGTGCCGACGCCGAAGTGGATGCGCGGCACGGACTGCGCGACGCCCATGAGGGCGGCGGTGGAGTGCGGCAGCGCGAAGCGGCGGTAGTCGGCCTCGGAGAGCGCCCCGGCCCAGGAGTCGAAGAGCTGCACGGCCTGCGCGCCGGCCTCGACCTGGACGCGGAGGAACTCGCCGCAGATGGCGGCGAGGCGGGAGGCGATGCCGTGCCAGATCTCGGGCCGGGACTTCATGAGCGCCTTGGTCTTCGCGTGGTCGCGGCTGGGGCCGCCCTCGATGAGGTAGGACGCGAGCGTGAAGGGCGCGCCGGCGAAGCCGATGAGCGGGGTGTCGCCGAGTTCCTTGACGAGCAGGCCGATGGCCTCGGTGATGTAGGGGACGTCGCAGGGGTCGAGGTTGCGCAGGCGCTTGACGTCGTCCTCGGTGCGGAAGGGCTCGGCGACGACGGGGCCGACGCCGGGGACGATCTTGACGTCGACGCCGATGGCGGCGAGGGGCACGACGATGTCGGAGAAGAAGATCGCGGCGTCCACGCCGTAGCGGCGGACCGGCTGCATGGTGATCTCGGCGACGAGCTCGGGGGTGCTGCAGGCCTCGAGCATGGTGGTGCCTTCGCGGACCTGCTTGTACTCGGGGAGCGAGCGCCCCGCCTGGCGCATGAACCAGACGGGCGTGTGGACCGGCGTCTCGCCGCGGCAGGACGCGAGGAACGGGGACGCTGTGGGGACCGCTGCTGCGTTGGACACGGGGCAATCCTTTCACGCCGACCGTGCGCACGCCCGCAGCGGCGAGTGCGATGTGGCCCGCACCGGAGGGGTCGCGTTCGGCGGCGTCCGGCTGCGATGTGCCCCGCACTCGCGCAGGGGGTGTGGCGGGGCACCCGTCCTGCGGCCGTCCATCATGGAGGTCAAATAGGGTGATTGACCCACTATCGGGTGGAAATCGGTCTCCAGCGCGGCGGGGCAGTAGCGCGCGCAGGTTACCTGGCCGTACGGTGAACGTGTGACCGATCCCCAGCCCGAGCCCGAAGCCGAACTCCTCACCGAGCCGCGTGAAGGCATGCCGCCGCTCATCCAGACCTCCGGCGAACTCGCCGAGGCCGCCGCGCGCATCGAGGCCGGGTCCGGACCCATCGCCATCGACACCGAGCGCGCCTCCGGCTTCCGCTACTCGGGCCGGGCGTACCTCATCCAGCTGCGCCGCGCGGGCGCCGGCTCGGTCCTGGTCGACCCCATCCCGATCGAGGACCTCGGGCCGCTGCGCCGCGCACTCACCGGCCCCGAGTGGATCCTCCACGCCGCCAGCCAGGACCTGCCGTGCCTGGAGGAGCTCGAGCTGCGGCCCGCGAAGCTGTTCGACACCGAGCTGGCCGCGCGGCTGTGCAACTTCGAGAAGGTCGGGCTCGCCTCGATCACCGAGCAGCTGCTCGGGTACCGCCTGGAGAAGCAGCACTCCGCGGCCGACTGGTCCTCGCGCCCGCTCCCCCACGACTGGCTCGTCTACGCCGCGCTCGACGTGGAGCTGCTCATCGAGCTGCGCGGCAAGCTCGCGGCCGAGCTCGCCAAGCAGGGCAAGGCCGTGTGGGCGGACGCCGAGTTCGAGCACGTGCGCCTCGCCGGCCCGCCGAAGCCGCGCAAGGAGCCGTGGCGGCGCACCTCCGGCATCCACAAGGTGCGCGGCGCGAAGGCCCTCGGCCGGGTGCGCGCGGTGTGGGAGGCCCGGGACAACCTGGCCCGCAAGCTCGACCGCGCCCCTGGCAAGGTCCTGCCGGACGCCGCGATCGTCGAGGCCGCCACCGCCGACCCGACCGACTTCGCCGAGCTGATGAGCCTGCCGGGGTTCCGGCGGCGCGGCGGGCGCACGAACGCGCGGCTGTGGCTCGCGGCCCTCGCCGACGCGCGCCTGGTCCCGAACGACGAGCTGCCGTCCACGACCCCGCCTCAGGACGGCCCGCCCGCGACGCACCGCTGGGCCGACCGCGACCCGGTCGCGGCCGAACGCCTCGCCGCCGCCCGCGAGGTCGTCACCGCTGCCGCCGAGCAGTACAACCTCCCCGCCGAGAACCTCATCGCCCCCGCGCTCGTGCGCGGCCTGGCCTGGGAGCCCCCGAAGAAGGTCACCGAGAAGCACGTCCGCACCATCCTCGCCGACGGCGGCGCCCGCGCCTGGCAGGTCGACCTCCTCGCCGAAGGCCTCGCCAAGGCCCTCGAGGCCTGATCCCCCGCTCTGCCGGCCCGCTCGCGAGCGGGCCGTTCGGCGTACCCGCCACCTGCGTTCATGCCCGGTTCGACGCCGGTCCGGCACTAGGCTGGGTGGGGCAGTGACATCGAACTTACTTGCGGGTAACATTCGTTGTGACGTTGCACTCTCAACAACGACGCTGCATACCCAAAGGAGGGGCTGGCGTGAACGACACCATCCGCGATGTCGTCTTCGTCGACGGGGTACGGACCCCGTTCGGCAAGGCGGGCAAACTCTTCGAAGAGACCCGCGCCGACGACATGATCATCCGCTGCATCAGGTCGCTGCTGCGCCGCAACCCGGGGCTGCCGCCTGAGCGGGTCGACGAAGTGGCGCTCGCGGCCACCACGCAGATCGGCGACCAGGGCCTCACGCTCGGCCGCACCGCCGCGCTCCTGGCCGGACTCCCGAAGTCCGTCCCCGGCTACTCCATCGACCGCATGTGCGCGGGCGCGATGACCGCGGTGACCAGCGTGTCCTCCGCGATCGCCGCCCGCCAGTACGACATCGCCATCGCCGGGGGCGTCGAGTCGATGTCGAACCACCCGATGGGTGAAGGCGTCGACCCCAACCCGCGCATCATCGCCGAGAAGCTGGTTGACCCCGAGGCGCTCAACATGGGCAACACGGCCGAGAACCTGCACGACCTCTACCCGCACATCACCAAGGAGCGGGCCGACGCCTACGCCGTGGGCACCCAGCAGCGGTACGCCGCCGCCGTGGAGCGCCTGAGCGCCGACGTCACCACCATGGCCGCGCGCTCCACCGACGACGGCTGGACCGTCGCCACCGCCGACGAGCTGCCGCGTCCGGGGACCACCCTGGAAGGCCTCGCGAGCTTGCGGACCCCGTTCCGCCCGCACGGCCGCGTCACCGCCGGCACCTCCGCGCCGCTCACCGACGGCGCCACCGCGTGCCTCCTGGCCGACGCCGAGACCGCCGCCGAACTCGGCCTCCCGGTCGCCATGAAGATGATCGGCTTCGCCTTCGCCGGCGTCGACCCCGAGACCATGGGCTCGGGCCCGATCCCCGCTACCGAGAAGGCCCTCGCGCGCGCCGGGCTCTCCATCGACGACATTGGCCTGTTCGAGATCAACGAGGCCTTCGCCGTCCAGGTCCTGGCCTTCCTCGACCACTTCAAGATCGCCGACGACGACCCGCGCGTCAACCCGTGGGGCGGCGCGATCGCCATGGGCCACCCGCTCGCCTCCTCCGGCGTGCGCCTCATGACCCAGCTCGCCCGCGAGTTCGCCGTGCACCCCGAGGTGCGCTACGGCATCACCACCATGTGCGTCGGCCTCGGCCAGGGCGGCACGGTCATCTGGGAGAACCCGAACTTCAAGGGGGCCAAGTAATGTACGCGACTCCGCTCGACCTTCCCGACTTCGAGGAAGAGGTCGTCACCGAGGCCCACGTCCGCTACCTGGAGCCCCGCGGGCTCGGCGGCAAGGCCGCGCTCATCACGCTCGACAACGGCTACGACCACACCAAGCCCAGCTCCTTCGGGCCCGGCGGCCTCAAGAACCTGTGGCTCGCCCTCGACGAGGTCGAAGCCGAAGCGGACGTCAAGCTGATCGCCGTCACCGGCAAGCCGTTCATCTTCCTGGCCGGGGCCGACATCAAGCTCATGCCGAACCTCAAGTCCCGCGAGCAGGGCCTGGCCCTGGCGCAGGCCGGGCACGCGGTCTACAAGCGGCTCAAGGACTCCGCGGTCCCCACGTTCGCGTTCATCAACGGCGTCGCCCTCGGCGGCGGCTTCGAACTGGCGCTGCACTGCCACTACCGCACCGTCGCCGCCAGCGCGAACGGCCTGGGCCTGCCCGAGGTCTCCATCGGGCTCATCCCCGGCTGGGGCGGCTCGCAGATCCTGCCGAACCTCATCGGGGTCGAGAAGGCCGCGCAGGTCATCGTCGGGAACCCGTTGAACCAGAACAAGATGCTGCGCGGCACGGACCTCGTGCCGATGGGCATCGCCGACGTGCAGTTCGAGTCCGCGGACTTCCTGGAGGAGTCGCTCGACTGGGCCGTCAAGGTCGCCACGGGCGAGACCGCTGTGGAGCGCCCGGAGATCGACCGGTCGGTGTGGCCGGCGGTGATCGCGGGGGCGCGGCAGCTGGTGGACGAGAAGGTCCACAATGCTTCGGCCGCGGCCGTGCGGGCGCTCGACCTGCTGGAACTGGCGCAGACCGCCACGTTCGAGGAGGGCTCGCTCGCCGAGGACGAGGCGCTGGCCGATCTGGAGGCGGGGCCGCAGTTCCAGGCGAGCATCTACGCGTTCAATCTCGTTCGCGCCCTCGGCAAGCGTCCTGAGGGCGCGCCGAGCCCGGGGCTGGCGAAGGAGATCGGCAAGGTCGGCGTGGTCGGGGCCGGGCTCATGGCCGGGCAGATCGCGCTCATGTTCGCGCGCCGCCTCGAGGTGCCCGTGGTGATGACGGACCTGGACGAGGAGCGGGCGCAGAAGGGACTCGCTTACGTGCGGGCCGAGATCGACAAGCTCGAGGCGAAGGGCCGCACGTCCAAGCTGAAGGCCGCGAAGCTGCGGTCGCTGGTGTCGGCGAGCGCGGACAAGTCCGTGTACGCGGACTGCGACCTGGTGATCGAGGCGGTCTTCGAGGAGCTGGGCGTCAAGCAGGCGGTGTTCGCCGAGATCGAGCCGATCGTCTCGGAGGAGTGCCTGCTGGTCACGAACACCTCGGGGCTGTCGATCACGGCGATGGGCTCGAAGCTGTCGCGTCCGGAGCGCCTGGTGGGCATGCACTTCTTCAACCCGGTGGCGGTCATGCCGCTGGTCGAGGTCATCGCGACCGACAAGACCGACGACGCGACGCTGGCCACGGCGTACGCGGTGGCGAAGAAGTTGAAGAAGACCGCGGTGGGCTCGGCGGACCGGCCGGCGTTCATCGTGAACCGCCTGCTGGGCCGGATGCTGGCCGAGGTTACGGGCGCGGTGGACGCGGGTACGCCGATCGAGGTCGCGGACGTGGCCCTCGACGAGCTGGGGCTGCCGATGCGGCCGTTCGCGCTGCTGGAGCTCGTGGGACTGCAGGTGGCCTGGCACCTGTGCCAGCACCTGAACGAGGACCTGGGGCCGCGGTTCCCGGCGTCGCAGAACCTGCGGCGCATGGCGGAGGCGGACTTCCCCGTGTTCGACGCTGCGGCGAAGGGCAAGGGGCGGCTGACCGACGAGGCGAAGGGCCTGATCGAGCTGGGCGGCGAGGCGTCGTCGGCCGCGGAGGTCAAGGAGCGGGTGCTGCGGGGCCTGGCCGAGGAGGTACGGTACATGCTCGACGAGGGCGTGGTGCCGTCGCCGAAGCAGGTGGACCTGGCGATGATCATGGGCGCGGGCTTCCCGTTCTGGCTGGGCGGGCTGACGCCGTACCTGGACCGCGAGGGGATTTCGACCGCCGTGTCGGGATCGCCGCTCGCCGCGAATACTTAAGTGAACGCGGTCACATTATCTTTGCGCCGAGCCCGGCCTCGACCGAAAGGTTGAGGCCGGGCTCGTCTCTCGTACAGTCGGGGTGCTCGCTAACACGACAGTAACGGGGACGAAGCGGAGGGTGACCGTCGTACCGTCACTTCCCGGCGAAAGCCCCAAGCGGAACCGACCAGTCCTAAAGCGCTTTCCGGCGGGGACTGCCCTTGGATTCGCGGGCTTTTCCCCACGTCAAACCCCCCTTACGTTTGGCCGGTGCGAAACCGCCAGACGAATGAAGGCGTGACTGGCCTGGCCCAGAGCGCCGCCCTCTCCATCCGAAAGCGACTCAAACCCGCGTTCCGCGGCCTGGTCGAACGGTCCCGCGTCGGGACCGCCCGGGCAGCGGCGCTCGCGGCAGTTCTCGGGGCGACCCTGGTCGCCTTCCTCCGGAACACCGCCGCCCCGGCCGCCGTCCGGCTCGCCGAGCGGCTCCGCGAAACCGCGGCCCCCGTCATCGAGCGGGCCAAGCCCGTCATTGCTTGGGCCTCCCGCCGCCTCGAGCCCTGGGCCGCCCTGCTGAAGGACGTCGCCGCCGTCGCCGCCGAGCTGGCGCGACCGGTCGTCGTCAAGATCGAAGACCTGGCACGGCCCGTGGTGCACAAGGTCGTGGACGTGGTTCGGCCGATCGTCTCCAAGGTCGTCGAACGTCTCGGCCTGCGCGTGACCATCATGGGCACGGCCACCGCGATCTTCATCGGTTCGACCGGCAGCGCCGCACTGGCCATCACGAGCATGGACGAGCCGTCCAGCGAGCAGCAGCCCGTCAGCGCCATCACGGCGCTCGAGCTCGCCCTCTCCGACGAGGCCTCCGCGGCCGCCGGGGAGCAGATCGCGGCCGACCAGCGCGCCGCGGCCGAGGCCGAGGCCAAGGCGAAGGAGGAAGCTGCGGCTCAGGCGGCCGCCGAGGCGGCCAAGGCGGCAGCGCAGCCGAAGCCCGTCGACGGTCTCAGCGAGCTGCAGATGAAGAACGCCGTGGCCATCATCGAGGCCGGCAAGGACGAGGGTCTGGGCCGGGACGCCTGGGCGGTCGCGCTGGCGACGGCCATGCAGGAGTCCAAGTTCCGCAACTACGCGAACGTGAACGTTCCGGAGTCCTACGAATACGACTACCAGGCCGAGGGCTCGGACCACGACTCGGTCGGCCTCTTCCAGCAGCGCCTCTCCTGGGGCAAAGTCTCGGACCTCATGAACCCTGAGAAGTCGGCCAAGAAGTTCTACAAGGCGCTCGAGCGGGTCGACGGCTGGGAGAACATGTCCGTCACCAGGGCCGCCCAGACCGTGCAGGTCTCGGCCTACCCCGACGCCTACGCCCAGTGGGAGGGCCTGGCCTGGGACATCATCGATTCCTACGAGAAGGCCAAGTCCTAGCACACCGGATTCTTACCTTCCGCCTCCCATGAGGAACGGGTCTCGCAGCTGCGCTGCGGGGCCCGTTCCCGTTCGGCGCCGCAGGCGTAATCAACACGTTCGGTCACCATTCGACGACTCCGGCGACATGAGCGCGATCACATCGACATTCGGGCGTTTCATTTTCATCCGACAGGGCGCGGCGCTCCCGCCGAACGGCCGAGCCGAACGCCGCCGGGACCAGCGGGACCGCGGACGATTACCGCGATAGGGATGATGCCAGGCAAAAGCCATAGCGCTACCGATGAGTAGGGAAAACCCTTGCCGTCCGGCGCGGCCCCGCCTCACTCACGGCTTTGACCTGGACTTTTCCTCCTTACGGTTGCCCAGTGCAAATTCGCAAGATCATCGAAGGCGTGACCGGTTCGGTCCGGAGCGCCGCGGCCGGGATCTCCCAGCGGTCGAGCAGATTCTTCACCGACAGCGAGGGCGAGCACCACCGCATCCGCCGCCTCGCCGTCGTCGGCACCGCAGCAGCCGTCTTCACCGTCTCCGGCGCCACCGCAGCGTGGGCCATCAGCAACAGCGGCGAGCAGGCGCCCGTCGCCGAGGTCGCCGCCGAGGCGCCCGTCGGGACGACCGAGGCCCCCGTCGCCACCAAGGCCCCGGCGACCACCAAGTCGCCCGCCACCAAGGAACCGGTCCCCGAGCAGACCACCGAAGAGGCCCCCGTCGAGGAGCCGGCCGCGCCGGAGCCCGAGAAGGAGCCCACCGGGCCCGTCGACATCGAGGTCGCCGACCTCGACGACGAGCAGGAGGCCAACGCGGTCACCATCATCGAGACGGGCAAAGAGCTCGGCTTCGACGAGCAGGGCTGGGCCGTCGCCCTCGCCACCGCGATGCAGGAGGCGAAGCTCTACAACGCCGCCTCCGAGGCCGTCCCGGAGAGCTTCGACTACACCGACTCCGAGGTCACCTACTCCGACCACGACTCGGTCGGCCTGTTCCAGCAGCGCACCTCCATGGGCTGGGGCTCCGTCGAAGAGCTGATGGACCCCGCGACCTCCGCGAGCAAGTTCTACAACACGCTCGCCGAAGTCGACGGCTGGCAGAGCATGTCGATCGCCTCGGCCGCCCAGGCCGTGCAGGTCTCGGCCTTCCCCGACTACTACGCCCAGTGGGAGGGCCTGGCCTACGACATCATCGACGCCTACAACAGCGCCGGCTGAGCCGGCCGATCGATGATCCGGAGGCACTGAACTTTTCCCTCCTCCCGATGGAACGGGGTCCCGCTGCTGCGAGCGGGGCCCCGTTCCTCTGTCTACCGCCGGTCGCAGGCCCCGCGTCGCGGACGCGGCGCCTTCGGGCGTCTCCAAGTGATCCGTTTGGAGGAATCCTGAAAGAATGACCCCGGATGCGGGGCCCGAATGCAATGCCCGTTGTGGTGGTCCTACAAAACGCGTCCGTTTTGCCCTGAACCGAAGTTGACAGGACCCGCACACTGTGCACATGAACACGTACAACTGCCCCCGCTGCGGCAGCCCCTCCACGGTCGACCGGTGCCCGGTCTGCGGCCGCGGGCCCGAGCCGCTGCTCGCGCGGCTCGGGGAGCTCGACGCCGTCCTGGCGGCGATGCCCGCGACCCTCAAGAGCCGCGCGGCCGTCGAGGCCGAACGCGTCGACGTGCTGCAAGGGCTCACGCAGGTCGCCGCCCGCCACCTCGCCGAAGCCGAACGCCACGCCGCCCAGTCGCCCGTCCCCATCCCGAGCCCCGCGCCGCAGACGCCCGGCGGGCCGGTCACCGGCCCGCAGGCCGTGCCTGTCACCGCGCCCCAGGCCGGTCCCGTCACGCCGCCGGGAGGCGCCCCGCAGGCGGCGCCCAGAACGCCGCTGCCGCCCTACCCGGTGATCCCGCAGGGACCGGCCGCGCACACGCCGCCCGCCGGGGCGTTCCCGCCCGCCCGGGAACGCGGCGAGGTCCGCTCCAAGACCGTCCAGACCGTGCTCCTCAGCCTCGGCGGGCTCCTCGTGGCCGCCGCGCTCATCATCTTCACCGCCGTCGCCTGGCGGAACATGGGCAACAGCGGCCGCGCCGCCGTCCTCGGCGGCGTCACGCTGCTGCTCCTCGCCGTCCCCTTCGCGCTCAAGCGCTACCGCCTGTGGGCGACCGCCGAGACCTTCGCGGCCCTCGCCTCCCTCGCGCTCTGGTGCACCACGCTCGCCGGGTACTACCTCTACCGGCCGCCCGGCGCCGACTTCGGCCCCGAGACGGTGGGCGCGTGGACGGCCGGGGTGCTCGTGGTGCTCACCGCCTACCGCGCCGCCGCGCGCCTGACGGCGACCAGCTGGGCCATGCTGCCGCTCGCACTCATCGGCGCCTCGTACGCCGCCGCCGGAAGCATCGGCACCGCCGTCGTCCTCATGCTCGCCATCGCCGCCACCCTCGGAGCGGCCTCCTGGATCACCGGGAAGCAGCCCGGCCATTACGCGAAGTCGGACCTGTGGGCCGGGCGGCTCCTCACCTGCGCCGCCGTCATCGCCGCCTGCTCCGCGGGGCTGCGCGCGGCCTTCGGCGTCGCCGACCCCGTGGTCCCGGCGATCGCGGCCGCCGTCGCGGCCCTGGCCGCCGCCAACCTCGTCGGCGTCCACCTCGCCCGCCGCCTCGGCGTCACCCTCAACACCATGCTCATCGCCGGATCGGCCGCCGCCTCGCTCGTCCTGTGCGCGTGGGTCCTCGCGGCCCGGTCCGGCTCGGCCGAGCTCGTCATCCCGTCGCTCGCGCTCCTCGCCGCCGGCTTCCTCCCGCTCGTCACACCCGAGGCCCGCCGGAGCGCACTGGCGTTCAGCGCGGCCGTGACCGCCGGGCTCGCCGCGGTGGCCGTGTTCGCCACCGTCGCCTTCAACGCCCCCGACCTGAGCGCCTACTTCGCGGCGTTCCTCGCCGCCCGCCTGCTCGCCCCCGTGCTCGCCGAACCGCTCGGCAGCGCGTTCCGGTCCGCGTCGCTCGTCGTCGGCACCGGCACCGCCCTGGTCACCTCGCTGGTGGCCCTCGGCGGCCTCGGCTACCTGTTCTGGGGCGACGACTTCGGCTGGCCGCTGTACGACGCCGAAGTCCCGATCGTGCTGGTGGCCTTCGCGTTCGCCACCGTGCTGCTGCCGCGCCGGTTCCGGGTCGACGCGATCGCGCTCGCCTTGACGTTCGCGGTCGAGTCCGCCGCGATCCTCTGGTGGGCCCAGGACCCGGCCCGCTTCGACGCGGTGCCGACCGTCGCCCTCATGGTCTGCGGCGCGATCGGACTGGCCGCGGCGCTGTTCTCGCGCACGCTCACCGGCCGGTGCTCCGGCTGGGTCGCCGTCGCCGTGTGGGCGCCGCTCGCCGGCGCGGCCGCGGACGCCAGCGACACGCTCGACCCCGGCGACGGCTGGATTCCGCTGTGGCTCACCGTCACCGCCGCCTCGATGCTCGTCATCGCCGTGGGCGCCCCGCGCCGCAGCCGCCCCGACCGGGTGCTCGCCGCCGTCCTCGCCCACGTGCTCGGCGGGACCAGCGCGGTGCTCGGCTGGTTCGGCGAGTTCTTCGACTGGACCTCGGACGCCCACGGCGAGCTCATCCCCGCCGCGCAGTTCGGGATCTACGCGCTCGCCCTCGCCGGGGCGGCGATCATGGCCCCGGTCCGCAAGTGGGGCTATGTGATCGCGTCCCTGTGCACCGGCACCCTCGGCTGGTGGTCGATGCTCATCGCGCTCGAAGTCGGCACGCTCGAGTTCTACACCGCGCCGCCCGCCGCGGTCCTGTTCCTCATCGGACTATGGCGGCTCGAGCGGCGGCCCGAGACCGGGTCGTGGTCCACGCTCGCGCTGCCGATCCTCGTCGGCATCGCGCCGAGCCTGATCACGGCGATCGAAGGGGGCGAAGAGGTGCGGCGCGTCGGCGTCGGCACCGCCGCGATCGCGGTCATCATCGCCGGGCTCGCACGGCGCTGGCAGGCACCGCTGGTCCTCGGCTCGATCGCCCTGGCGGTCATGACGATCAACGAGCTGACGCTGCTCGGCGGCCGCATCCCCGTGTGGATCCCGCCCGCCATCGGCGGCGCCATCCTCATCACCGTGGGCGCCACCTTCGAACGCCGCCGCCGCGACCTGCGCCGCATCCGCGACACCCTCAAATCGATGCGGTGACGGCACCACACGAGACCGGTGCGACCGGCCCCGAGAGGCTCGCCGCACCGTTCTCCGCGTCCCGGCGCACATAATTTGGTGTAAATGAAACGGCGCGGCGGTTCCGGTCGGAACCGCCGCGCCGTTCTCGCGTCTTAGTGGTGGTGGCCTTCGGCTTCGCCGCGGCGGTGGACTTCGGCGGCGAGGCGTTCGGCGATCGCGTCAGGGGTGAGGCCGAGGTCGGCGAGGAGCTGGGCGCGGGTGCCGTGGGGGTGCCAGCCGCGTTCGACGGCGAAGTCCACGAGCGGGGTCTCGTCGCCGGAGTCGCGCAGGGACTGCGCGAGCGCGTCGCCGAAGCCGCCGGTGCGGATGCCGTCCTCGAGCGTCGCGACCAGCGGGTACTGGCCGACGAGCTTCACGAGCGCGTCCGGGACCGGCGAGATCCAGCGCGGGTCGACGACCGTGGCCCGGATGCCCTGCTCCGCAAGGAGGGCGGCGGCCGCGACCGCCGTCGCGGCGAACGAGCCGCAGGCGACGATGAGCAGTTCGTCGTCCTCGTGCTTGACGAGCACGTCGAGTCCTTCGTGGACCTCGACCGCCTCGATGTCGGCCTCCGGGACGGCCCCGGTCGGGAAGCGCAGCATCGTCGGGCCGTCGTCGACCGAGAGCGCCTCGGCCAGCTCCTCGCGCAGCGACGCGGCGTCGCGGGGCGCGGCGATGCGCAGGCCCGGCACCACCCGGAAGATCGAGGTGTCCCAGATGCCGTAGTGGCTCGGGCCGTCCGGGCCGGTGATCCCGGCGCGGTCGAGCACGAATGTGACCGGCAGCTTGTGCATGGCGACGTCGAGAACCGTCTGGTCGAACGCGCGGTTCATGAACGTGGAGTAGACCGCCACGACCGGGTGCATGCCGTTCATCGCCAGGCCCGCAGCCGAAGTGACCGCGTGCTGCTCGGCGATGCCGACGTCGAAGACCCGCTCCGGGTGGCGCTTCATGAGCTTGTCGACCCCGGTGGGGCCGGGCATCGCGGCGGTGATCGCCACGACTTCGGGCCGCAGGTTCGCCTGCGCCACGAGCTCGTCGGCGAACACGCCGGTCCAGCGGCGCTTCGAGGCGATGAGCGGTTCGCCGGTGATGGGGTCGAACGCGGCCGACGGGGCGTGCATCTGCTCGGCCTCGTCGGCGCGGGCGGGAGCCCACCCGTGGCCCTTCTCGGTGAGGGCGTGGACGATCACGGGGCCGCCGAAGCGCTTCGCGCGGTCCAGGGCCTCGCTGAGCTCGGCGATGTTGTGGCCGTCGACGGGGCCGACGTACTTGATGCCGAGGTCGGAGAACATGCCTTGCGGGGCGAGGGCGTCCTTGAGCCCGGTCTTGGCGGCGTGCAGGCCCTGGTAGGCGGCGCGGCCGAAGACGGGGATGCGCTCGACGAGCTCCTGGATCTTCTTGAGCGCGGGCTCGTAGCCGGGGTTGAGGCGCAGCCCGGAGAGGCGCTTGGCGAGGCCGCCGACGGTGGGCGCGTAGGAGCGGCCGTTGTCGTTGACGACGATGACGAGCTTGAGGTCGTCGCGGGCCGCGATGTTGTTCAAGGCCTCCCAGCACATGCCGCCGGTGAGCGCCCCGTCGCCCACGAGGGCGACGACGTGACGGGCGGATCCGCTGAGCGCGTGTGCCTTCGCGAGGCCGTCGGCGTAGGAGAGGGCCGTGGAGGCGTGCGAGTTCTCGACGAGGTCGTGCGGGGACTCGGCCTGGCTGGGGTAGCCGGTGAGACCGCCGCGCCCGCGCAGGCCGCCGAACTGGGAAGCGCGGCCGGTCAGCGCCTTGTGGACGTACGACTGGTGCCCGGTGTCGTACACTATCTGGTCGTGCGGGGAGTCGAAGACCCGGTGGATGGCCATGGTCAGCTCGACGACGCCGAGGTTGGGGCCGATGTGGCCGCCGGTCCTGGCGACGGCGCCGACGAGGAATTCGCGGATCTCCTCGGCGAGCCGGGGGAGCTCGTCCTCGTCCAGCGACTTGAAATCGGCCAGCCTGCCGATGCCTGACAGCAGCGGGCCCATCTCGGGTTCGTCGTGCGGGTTCATAAGGGGGAAGTCTATCGGTGGCACCGTGCGGGCGGTAGCTGCGCGAGTGCGCTGGGATGTGCCTCATGGGCCCGCGCCGGGCGTGATCCGTGCGGCACGGCACGCGAAACGATGTCACGGTTCGCTCGATCGGCGGTGACGCCGCCGACGGCGTCCGAGGCCCGGTGGGAACCGTCGGGATTTCATCCGGACGGGGGACGGCGGCTGTTTCTGTCGGATAGCTGTCACTCCCCGAAAGGGACACGCCGTGCGAAAAGCCGGGCCGCTCCGTGATCGAAATGTGATCATCCCAACATGGACCTCATCGACCTGCACCAGAACACGGAATGGCCCGCGCGCCTCGACCAGGTGTTGAGCTCCAACCCGGTGGACTGGGCCGACCGGCGCCAGAGCGTCCAGTCCGCGGCCCCGCCCGGACTGGCGCGGCTCCAGCGCATGTCGGCCGTGCCGCGATTCGACCTCGACGCGGTCGACCCGGACGTCTACGAGGGCATCCTGGAGGACGCCCTGATCGCGGCCGCGCGCGGCGGCGCGGCCTACACCGAGCTGCGGCTGCCGCAGGAGTCGGTGGTCTACCCGCAGTTCATGGAGCGGTTCACGGCGGCCTGCGAGCGGGTCGCCGCGGCGCACCCGGGGTTCGAGGCCGGCGCGGTGCTGAGCATGAACCTGTGGGACCCGATGCTGCGGGAGCTGTGCGACGCGTTCGCGGACGCGGCCGCGGCAGGCCTGGCGGGCATCGAGATCATCTACGTTCCCTATGCGGCCGAAGCGGACTGGACGCGCGGCCGGATCGTGGCCGAGGCGGCGGGCGCGGCCGGTCTGGGCGTGACGGTCCCGGCGGGGGCGTTCAACGCCTCGAACCTGGCGCAGCTCGCCGAGATCGAGCAGATCGGCCGGATCGGGCACGCCGTGGGCGCGGCGAGCGACCCGGGGATCATGCGGCTGCTGGCCGAACGCGGTGTGACCGTTGAGGTGTGCCTGACCTCGGCGGTGGTCCTGGGCATGGTCGCGAAACTCGAGGACCACCCGCTCCCCCGGTTCCTGGAGGCGGGCATGGCGGTCGTGCTGGGCACCGACTCGCCGATGCGGATGGGCACGGACATCGCGGGCGAGTACGACAAGGCGCGGGCGCTGGGGCTGAGCGAGACGGACCTGGCGGTCATGACGGCGCGGGCGAGGGCCGCGCGGCTCTGACACGGCCCCCGCTCGCTTCGTCGAACGGTCACGATTAGGCCTCAGCTTGGTCACCTCACGGTGTCAATTCTTCAGAACGTCGTATTGTCGACAATCAAACCAGCCTTCATTAGACATACTGTTTCGAGGCGATGAGCTGTGTAAACGCTGTGCTCGTACGTCTCGTGTCGATCTTCTCACGCATTGCTCGGGTTGAAAAAACACAGGCGTTGACTAGTGTTTCACCGGTTCCCCCGCCCCACCCGGAACCCCCTGCTGCGAAAGGACGAGATGTCAGCGATAGCAGTCGATTCCCTGTACAAGGTCTTCGGCAAAGGCGCCCGAAGCGCCGTCGCCCAGCTGAAGAACGGCACCCCGCGCGACCAGTTGGCCAAGCACGTGACGGCCGCGGTGATCGACCACAACTGGTCGATCGAGCCCGGCGAGATCTTCGTCGTCATGGGCCTCTCCGGCTCCGGCAAGTCGACGCTCATCCGGATGCTCAACGGCCTCATCAAGCCCACGTCCGGCACGATCCGCATCGGCGGCGTCGAGCTCGGCTCGCTCTCCAACCGGGAGCTGCGCCGCCTGCGCCGCGAGAAGATCAGCATGGTCTTCCAGCACTTCGCGCTCCTGCCCCACCGCAGCGTCGTCGAGAACGTCGCGTTCGGCCTGGAGATCAAGGGCCTCAGCAAGACCGAGCGACTGGAGCGCGCAAGGGAGGCCGTCGAGCTCGTGGGCCTCACCGGCCACGAGGACAAGCTCCCCGCCCAGCTCTCCGGCGGCATGAAGCAGCGCGTCGGCCTCGCCCGCGCGCTCGCGGCCGACACCGAGATCCTGCTCATGGACGAGGCCTTCAGCGCCCTCGACCCGCTCATCCGCCAGGAGATGCAGGACCAGCTGCTCGACCTGCAGTCGAAGCTCGGCAAGACCATCGTCTTCATCACCCACGACCTCAACGAGGCCATGCGGATCGGCGACCGGATCGCCATCTGCGACGGCCAGGTGAAGCAGCTGGGCACCGCCGAGGACATCCTCCTGCGCCCGGCCGACGAGTACGTCGCCGAGTTCACCGCCGACGTCGACCGCACCCGCGTGCTCACCGCCGAGGCCGTCATGGAGCCGTGCGCGGGCCGCGACACCAGCAAGTTCCCGCAGGTCGAATCAGACGTTCCCATGACCGAGCTCTACCAGCCGGTCCTGAACTCCAAGGCCCCCTTGCTGGTCGTGGACGACAACGCCGACCCGCTGGGGGTCGTCACCCCCCGGTCCATCATCAAGTCGCTGTCGCACCCCGCCGGCGACCCGGCAGAGGAGCGCCAGCCCGCATGATCGAATACCTCCGCAACTGGTTCTGGACCTACGTCTGGAAGCCCCTGCCCGACATGCCGTTCGGCGACTGGATGGAGTCGTTCATCCGCTGGGCGCGCGACGCGTGGGCCGCCGGGTTCGACGCCGTCGACGCCGGGCTCGAGTTCCTCTACGTGCACCTCGCCGAGGGACTGCTCTGGCTCCCTTCGGGGGTCATGGTCCTGCTGTTCGCCGCGGCCGCGTGGGCCGCGAAGGGCTGGAAGCTCGGCGTCGGCATCGGCCTGGGCATGTTCGTCGTCGCGTGGACCCCGTACTGGGAGCAGACGATGCAGACGCTCTCGATGGTCCTCGTCTCGGCCGCGATCGCGATCCTCCTGGCGGTCCCGCTGGGCGTCGCCGCGGCCGAGAGCAGGGCGTTCTCCGCCATCGCGCGGCCGGTGCTCGACTTCATGCAGACGCTGCCGGCGTTCGTGTACCTCATCCCGGTCGTGATGCTGTTCAGCGTCGGCGTGGTCCCCGGGATCATCGCCACGATCATCTTCGCCATGCCGCCGGGCGTGCGCCTCACCGAACTCGGTCTGCGCCAAGTGGACTCCGAGGTCGTCGAGGCCGGCCAGGCCTTCGGCGCCTCTCCCGCGCGCATCCTGGCGCGCATCAAGCTGCCGCTCGCGCTGCCCACGATCATGGCCGGGCTCAACCAGGTCATCATGCTCGCACTGTCCATGGTGGTCATCGCGGGCCTGGTGGGCGGCGGCGGCCTCGGCTCGGTCATCTCCGGGTCCCTGGGCCGCTTGGACATCGCCGCCGGGTTCAACGCCGGACTCGCCGTGGTGCTCCTGGCGATCCTGCTCGACCGCGTGACGCAGGGCCTGTCCGAGCGCACGCCGGTAGCGCGGGCCGCGAAGCTCGCCCGCTAGTCCCCCGAACACCCCGCACACCAGGCGCACGCCCCCGCGCCGGAGAGAAGGAAACATGCAACGACGTTCGATCATGAAGGGCGCCATGGCCACCGGCGTCGCGACACCGCTGGTGCTCGCGGGCTGCTCGGTGGAAGAGGAGCCCGGCGACGCCGCGGCCGAAGGCGTCGACTTCGGCCTGGCGAAGGGCGAGGGCGAGATCAAGATCGGCTACATCAACTGGGACGAGGCGGTCGTCGCCACCGAGCTGTGGCGCCAGGCGCTCACGGCCTCGGGGTACACCGTCACCGCCCAGGAGTTCACCGAGGTCGGCCCGTTGTTCGAAGGCCTGTCCTCGGGCGACCTCGACGTGTTCCTCGACGGCTGGCTGCCGATCACGCACCAGACCTACATGGCAACCTACGGGGACCGGCTCGAGCAGCTGGGCGCCTGGAACGAGAACGCCGCGCTCACCGTCGCCGTACCGGCCTATGTAGACGTCGAGTCGCTGGCCGACCTCAACGCGAACGCGGACCTGTTCGGCGGTCGGATCGTCGGCATCGAGGCCAGCGCGGGCCTGACCGAGGCGGTGCAGAACAGCACCATCCCGACGTACGGCATCACCGACCTGACGCTGGAGACCTCGTCGACGACGGCGATGCTCACCGAGCTCGACAGCGCGATCGCGGCCGAGGAGCCGATCGTGGTGACGCTGTGGCAGCCGCACTGGGCGTATGCGAAGTACGACGTGAAGAACCTGGCGGACCCTGAGATGACGCTGGGCGAGGCCGAGACGATCAACACGCTGGCGCGCTCGGGGTTCAGCGAGGAGTTCAAGGACGTGGCGGAGGCGCTGGGCACGTTCGCGATGAGCGACGAGCAGCTCGCGGACCTGGAGAACACGGTGTTCTCGGAGCACGGCGGCGACGTGCAGGCGGGCGTGACGGCCTGGCTGGGGAAGAACGAGTTCTCGGCGCTGGTCGCCTAGGCGGCCCCGCGGACCGCGCAGGGCGGGAGTGGCGCCGGGGCCGTGCCCCGCGGCAGGATCGAGGACTCGCCGACCTCCAGCGCCGCTCTACCCCCGTGCGTGCGGGTCGCCGTCCCCACAGGCGGCGGCCCGGGCCGGCCGGCGAGCGACAGGCGTGGCTCGCCGGCCGGGCCCGAAGTGCTGAGCCCGGATTCCGGCTGCGCACCGACATTGTCCGTTCATATTGAAATACATTTATGTTTCGTTTAATATGACATACGGCACCCGGTTCCCCGGCCCGGTTGCCGCAGGCAGCGGTGGCATTCCCCGGCATCGCGCACCGCATGGCGCATTGGAGCACCATGTCGTCCACATCCGTTGACAACCCGGCCCCGACCGGCCCTTCACTCCCCCGCCGGCGCCTCTTCCAGGGCGCGGCGGCCGCGGGCGGCCTCGCCGCCTTCGGCACCGCCGCGGTCGCGCGGGCCCAGACCGACGTCGGCGTCCAGGCCGTGCATCCCGGGATGCTGCACACCCAGGCCGACATCGACCGCATGTACGCGCGGGTCAGCACCAACCAGGAGCCGTGGCGCAGCGGCTGGGAGAGGCTCATCGCCAACGGCCACGCCCAGTCCACGTGGACCGCCCGGCCCACCGCCACCATCATCCGCGGCGGCGACGGCCAGAACTACCCGCAGCTCTACAACGACATCCACGCCGCGTACCAGAACGCGCTGCGCTGGCGCGTCTCCGGCAACACGGCCTACCGCGACAAGGCCGTCCAGATCCTCAACGCCTGGTCCTCCACATTGGAGGTCGTCACCGGCAACGCCGACCGGTTCCTCGCGGCCGGGATCTACGGGTACCAGTTCTGCTGCGCCGCCGACCTCGTGCGCGACGCGCCCGGATTCGACCTGGGCGCGTTCCAGGACATGATGACGAGCATCTTCCTGCCCATGAACGAGCACTTCCTCACCAACCACAACGACGCCTGCATCACCAACTACTGGGCGAACTGGGACCTGTGCAACATGTGCAGCATCCTGTCGATCGGCATCGTCTGCGACGACGGCGCGCTCGTCGACCGGGCCGTGGACTACTTCTGGAACGGCGAGGGCAACGGCTCCATCTACAACGCGATCCCGTTCGTGCACAGCGGGTTCCTCGCGCAGTGGCAGGAGTCCGGGCGCGACCAGGGGCACTCGATCATGGGCATCGGGCTCATGTCGAGCTTCATGGAGATGGCCTGGAACCAGGGCATCGACCTCTACTCGGCCCGCGACCTCGCGTTCGCCAAGGCCGCCGAGTACGTGGCGCGCTACAACCTCGGCCACGACGACCTTCCGTTCACCAAGTACACCTGGGGCACCGGCCAGAACTGCGCGTACAGCGAGCAGACGGTGATGGGCTCGGGCGGGCGCGGCCAGCTGCGGCCGGTGTGGGAGATGGTCTACAACCACTACAGCGTCAGGCGCGGGCTGCGGATGCCGAACGTCGCGCGCATGGCGGCCCTGGTGCGCGCCGAAGGCGGCGGCGGGGACTACGGCACCACCTCGGGCGGGTTCGACACCCTCGGGTTCGGCACGCTCGCCCACACCCGGCCGACCCCGGCGGTCGCCTCCGGCGGCGTGTACACGCTCATGGCCGAGCGCTCCGGGAAGTGCCTCGACAACGGCTCGGTCACCACCGAGGGCGCCCAGGTGATGCAGTGGGCGGACAACGGCGGGAACTGGCAGCGGTGGCGGATCACCGACGTCGGCGGCGGCTACCACAAGCTGGTGAACCTCCACTCCGGCAAGGCGCTCGACAACTTCTCGCTGACCGCGGACGGCGGCAAGGTCGTGCAGTGGAGCGACAACGGGGGCGCGCCGCAGCGGTGGCGGATCACCGACGTGGGCGGCGGGGCCGTCAAGCTCGTGTGCCAGCACTCGGGCAAGGCCCTCGACAACGGCAACGGCGAGGCGAACGGCGGCCTCGGCATCCAGTGGACCGACACCGGCGGGGTCCAGCAGCGCTGGAACCTGAAGCGGGTCGCCTAGGCGGGGACGGCGGGGGGCGGCACCGGCCCCCCGCCGTCCTCTCGGTCTGACCAGGCAAAACAGGCCGCATCCGACCGGTTCCGCGCCCGCGTGAGCGGCCGAAACACCCACCGTATCCATGCGAAACTGCTAATATGTCAGTGCGCTTTGCGGGCCGCCCCCCTCGCCGAGCGCCCGACAGCCTTGATGCCTCCCGCACGCGACCGCCGACCCGTCCTCGGCGGTCGCGTCACGCCGCACCGCCGCACCGCCCGGGCCTGGACGGCGTACCCACCGCATTGCGCCGCACCGATACCATCGCGCATACCGATTCGCACCCAGCGGCGGCCCGCGCTCATCCCCCGGCCCGCCGCCGAGCGCTAGGAGACCACTTGTTCGGCATGCTCGCGCCCTGCCCCTCCCGCACCCCCGACGAACTCAAACCACGCTGGATGGGCCACTTCTGCGGCCTCTGCCTCGAACTCCGCGACGACGCGGGCCACTTCGCCCGGCTCACCACCAACTACGACGCCCTCGCCCTCTCCGTGCTCGTCGAAGCCCAGCAGGGCGACGACGCGGACAGCCGCAACGCCGGGCCGTGCGCCCTGCGCGGCATGCGCCGCCAGCGCGTCGCCACCGGCGAGGGCCCCCGCCTCGCCGCGACCGCTTCACTGCTCCTCGCGTCCGCGAAGATCCGCGACCACGTGGAGGACGGCGACGGACTCGCCGCCCGGCCGGGCGCGCGCGGCATCGCGGGCCTGACCGCGGACCGCTTGCGCGCCAAGGCGACGGCGATCGGCGGCTCGATCGGGCTGGACACCGCGCCGCTGTTCGCCGCCATCGAAGGCCAGCGCGGCGTCGAGGCCGACGCGGGGCTCGGCACGCCGCTCACGGCCGTGACCGCGCCGACCGAGGCGGCCACGGCCGCGCTGTTCGCGCACGCGGCGCACCTGGGCGGCCGGCCGGAGAACACCGAGGCGTTCCGCACCGCCGGGGCGGCGTTCGGCCGCCTGGCGCACCTGCTCGACGCGGCCGACGACTTCGAGGAGGACGCCGAGCGCGGGGCGTGGAACCCGCTGGCCGCCACCGGTTCCGGGATCGAGGACGCGCGCTCGCTGGCGCGCGAGGCGCTCGCGGACATGAAGCGGGCCTTGCAGTCGGCGCGGATCGTGGACGCGACGCTGACGGAGCTGCTGCTGGACCGGTATGCGCGCCACGCGTTCTCGAAGACGTTCGGGTCGTCGTGCTCGACCCACCGGCCCCCGACCGCCGAGCGGCGCGGGTATCGGGAGCGGCGCGACTACCGCAAGGACCGCCGCTACGAGCGCCGCAGCCGCTACGACCACGGCTACTACCGGCCCGAGCCGCGGAACTTCTTCGCCGGGCTCTGCGCGTTCACGGTGCTGTGCTGCACGTGCCAGATGTGCTGCCGCGAGGAGTACGAGGGCCCGTGGTCGCGGCGGCGCCGCGAGGGCTGCTGCCGCGACTGCGACTGCTGCGACTGCTGCCCTTGCGACGGCGACTGCTGCGGGTGCGGCTGCGACTGAGCCGCTTCGGTACTACTGCGGCGGCTGGGGCCAGCCGGGGTTCGCGGCCGGAGGGCCGGGCTGGGCCGGCGGCTGGTACCCGCCGGCCGCGGGCGGCGGGGCCAGGCCCGGCTGCGGCGCGGCGTCCCTCCACTGGGGAGGAGGCGGCTGGTAGCCGGGGAAGACGTGGTCGTCGGGGCCGGCCTGCGGTTCCTGGTCCTTGGCGGACTGGTTGCCGGGCAGGCGGAGCCAGGCGGCGACGGGCTTGCTGAAGACCAGGCCGAGCACGCACAGGACGGCGAGGAGCTGGACGATGGCGAAGGGCACCTTGACCACGCCGATGAAGCCGCACACCGCGTTGAGGCCGAGGAGGCCCAATCCGATGTAGAACACGGCGCGGGGGTCCTGGAACCCGAAGCGGCCCAAGCGCTCCCGTGCGATGGCCCAGATGAGGACGATGACGGCCGCGAGGACGATCACGCTGAAGACGAGGGTGAGCACGATCCCGGCCGCGGAGTCGAGGAACGACGCGAGCAGGGCCGAGAACGCCAGGGACACCACAGTGAGCAGCACGGCGGCGGCGAAGTAGACCCACAGCAGCTGGAGCATCCAGGTGACCTGCTTGGGGCGGCCCTCCAAGGGCAGGATCCCCCAGCGCTGCCAGAACGTGGGCGCGGGCGGGAGCACCGGTCCGGTCGGCTGCCCGGCCGCGAACGTCCCGTACGGGTCGTGCGGCCGGTACTGGAAGGACGGTGCGCCGGGCGCGTTCTGCGGCTGCGGCTCAGGCCCGGTCGCGTAGGGAGGGTTGGTCATCGATCGGCTCCGAGGAGAAGGTCGGGGTGCGGTGATCAAGTTATCGCAACGCCCGCGATGACCCGGCCCCCGGTCAGCGGTAGACGGGTTCGAACAGCGCGATCGTCTCGAAGTGCTGGGTCATCGGGAACGCGTCGAAGGCGCGGATGCGGGTGAGCTCGTAGCCCTCGATGGCGAGGTCCTTGGCGTCGCGGGCGAGCGCGCCCGCGTCGCACGCGACGTAGCAGATCGCGCGCGGCCGCGCTTCGCCCAGGGCCACGACCACTTCGGGTCCGGCGCCGCTGCGCGGCGGGTCGAGCACGACGAGGTCGATCGAGCCGAGGTCGGGGATGATCGAGGCGACGTCGCTCTCGAGCGCGCCGGCGTTCTTGTACGGCGCGAGGTTCGCGGCGGTGCGCGAGGACGGCGCGTTCTCGATGGCCATGACCCGTCCGGTGTCGCCGACGGCGGCGGCGAGTCCGGCGGCGAAGAGCCCGGCCCCGGCGTACAGGTCCCAGGCGGCCTCGCCCTCCTGCGGGTCGAGGAAGTCGAGGGCGCAGGCGAGGAAGGTGGGCGCGGCGGCCGGGTGGACCTGCCAGAAGCCGTCGAAGCCGAGCTCGAATTCGTGCTCGCCGACGTTCTGGTGCACGAGTTTGGGGCCGCTCTTGTGGTGCGGGCGGGCGGTGCGGCGCAGCTGGGTGTAGACGGCGAGCTCGTCGTCGTTCGAGTCGACGACGCCGACGGCGCCCATGCCCTCCCAGCGCTTGGCGAGGAGGTCGGATTCGCGGATGCGCTCGGTGGCGATGGCGCACCTGTCGATGTGGATGAGGTCGTGGGACTTGTGGCGGCGCAGGCCGGGGCGGCCGGCGTCGTCGACGGCGTACTGCATGCGGGTGCGCCAGCCGAGCGCGCCCTCTTCCCAGGGCAGTTCCTCGACTTCGACGCCTTCGAGCTTGGCGGGGTCGACGCCGCCGATGCGGGTGAGCTGGTCGGTGAGGACGCGGGCCTTGAGGCGGCGCTGGGCGGCGGGGGCGGCGTGCTGGAAGTCGCAACCGCCGCACTTGCCGGGGCCGGCGTAGGGGCAGGGGGGTTCGACGCGGTCGGGCGAGGCCTCGATGATCTCGACGGCGTCGGCGAACGCGAACCGCTTCTTGCGCTCGCCCACCTCGATGCGGACGGTCTCGCCGGGGAGGGCGTGGCGGACGAAGTACACCTCGCCGTCGACTCTGGCGACGCAGTGGCCTCCGGCGGCGACGTCTTCTACGGTGACGATCATCGTCCTCATCCTCACGGGTTGCTCTGCGGCGCCGGGCTCGGCGGGCCGCACGTCAGGGTACAGGTGACGGGCGCCTCGCCGTCTGCGACAGTGCTCATCGGCGGACGCGTCTGAGGGGCGGCGGTTCGGTGCTCTCGCCGAGGATCCAGGGCACGATGCAGATCATGACGCCCGGCTCGTACTTGAGCTGGCGGCGGATCGCCTTGGTGGTCTGGTTGTGGAGCAGGGTCGTGGACCAGTTGAAGTAGCCGCGGGCGAGGCGCCCGGGCTGCGGGCCCTGGCCGACCACGTATTCGGGCAGGTAGACGGTGACGACGTCGCGGGGCGCGTCGCGGCGCAGGGCTTTGACGTAGTCGACGATCGGGCCGGTGATCTCGCGGTACGGGGAGTCCACGACGGTGAGCGGCACCTTGATGGCGCGCCGCTCCCATTCGGCGAGGAGGTGGCGGGACGCGGCGGCGTCGACGTTCACCGAGAGGCCGGTGATGGTGTCGGGCCGGGTCGCCTTGGCGTAGGAGAGCATCCGCATGAGCGGCAGGTTGACGCTGGAGACGAGCACGATCGCGTGGTTGCGGGCGGGCAGGCGCGGTTTGCCCGGCGGCAGCTCTATCTCGTCGCGCACCGCCGTGTAATGCTGCGCGATGAAGCGCATGAGCAGGTAGCAGCCGCCGATGATGAGCACGGCGATCCAGCCGCCGCGCCGGTAGTCGGTGAGGGCCACGACGACGAGCACGACGGCGCACGCGACGGCGGCGAGCATCGCGGTGGCGAGGGCGCGGCTCGCGCGGGACCG
Organism: Glycomyces niveus; assembly: GCF_017592475.1. Classification (GTDB taxonomy): domain Bacteria; phylum Actinomycetota; class Actinomycetes; order Mycobacteriales; family Micromonosporaceae; genus Glycomyces; species Glycomyces niveus. The sequence goes on from NZ_JAGFNP010000003.1 coordinate 125,548, forward strand.
GCGGGCGGCGTCGCGTTCGACGCCGAGGACGCGCCGCCAGTGCCGGACCATGGCGGCGTTGGCGAGGACCATCGAGAGGAAGACGCCGACGATGTACAGGCCCATGAGCTCGAAGGTGCGGCCGCCGAAGAGGATCACCAGGAGCGCGGCCGCGACGGCGAGGATGAGGATGCCGTTGGAGTAGACGAGGCGGTCGCCGCGCTTGTGGAGCTGGCGCGGCAGCAGCGAGTCCTCCGCGAAGACCGAGGCGAGCTGCGGGAACCCGACGAACGCGGTGTTCGCGGCGAGGATGAGGACCCCGGCGGTGGCGAGCATGATCGGGGTGACGGCCGCGGGCGAGGCGTCGAAGGCGGTGTCGGCGAGCTGGGCGAGCAGCGGGTGCTGGAGGTACCCGGCCGGGCCGGACCCGGTGTCGGACCGGGCGCCGAAGAGGTAGGCGAGGACCACGAGGCCCACGAAGAGCGCGACGGTCGCGCCGCCGACCGAGGTGATCGCGGCCGCGGCGTTGCGCCCGCGCGGGGGCCGGAAGAAGCGGACCCGCGTCGTGAACGTCTCGATGCCGGTGACGGCCACCGATCCGGCCGCCAAAGCCCTGGCGCACAGGATGAACAGGGCCGCGGAGGTCCATTCGCGGTCCTCGGCGGTGGCGGTCTCGGCGGAAGCGGCGGTGAGGTCGTCGCCCGCGCCGATGCGCACGAAGCCGACGATGAGGAGCGCCGCCACCCCGGCGACGAACGCGACCGTGACGCCGGCGGCGAAGCGTCCCGAGACGCGCAGGCCGCGCAGATTGACGGCCGCCAGGGCCACGATCGCGGCGGCCGCGACCCATTCGCGCCAGGGATCCAGTCCGGGCAGGACCACGTTGAGCGCGGCGACGGCGGCGGAGACCGAGACGGCGACGGTGAGGATGTAGTCGAGGACCAGCGCGGCGGCGGTGAGGCGGCCCGCGCCGGGACCGAAGTTCGCGGCGACGACCCGGTAGTCCCCGCCGCCGCCCGGGTAGGCCTGCACGGTGTACCGGTAGGAGGCGATGACGGTGACCATGACGGCGGCGACGGCCAGGCCGGTCCACACCGAGTACGCGTAAGCGGCCGTCCCGGCGGTGCCGAGGACGAGGAAGACCTGCTCGGGGGCGTACGCGAGCGAGGAGATGGGGTTGACCGCGAGCAGGGGGATCGCGTACCGCTTGGACAGCGCGAGGGAGGGCGGCTGCTGCCCGGAGGCGAACGGCTCGCCCACGAGCAGCCGCTTGAAGACGGACAAGGACCGGGTCACAGGTGCTGACACTACCGGCCCGGCGCGGGCCGCATGAGCGTCGATCGCACATGCGGCCCTGGCGGGCGCGCTCGCGGTGCGGAGGACCGCCGACGGCGCGGACCGGGACCCGCGGCGGGCGGGTCTCGGCGCGGGGCCGCTATTCGCCTACGGCCGCTTCGATCGTCAGCGTGCCGGCGTCGGTGTCGAGCACGGCTTCGGTGCCCAGCGGCATGACGCGCGGGTCGAGGCCGTGGCCGACCTTGAGGCCGCCGAGGACGGGGATGCCGAGGCCGCCGAGGCGGTCCGTCAAGACCTCGTTCATCGTCCACTCGCCGGGCTTGTACTCGTCGTGCTCGTTCGGGGTGAACTGGCCGACGGCGATCCCGGCGAGGCCGTCGAAGTGCCCGGCGCGCGTGAAGCGCGTGAGCATCCCGTCGATGCGGTAGCGGTATTCGTCGGTGTCCTCGATGAAGAGGATCGCGCCGTCGAAGTCCGGCAGGTGGTTGTCGTCGGGTTCGGCATCGAGCAGGGAGAGGTTGCCGCCGTAGAGGAGGCCGCTCGCGGTCCCGGGGACCTCGACGGCCGCGGTGGGCTCGGCCGGGTCGCGGGTGAGGACGACCGGGTCGGTCGACATGAGCGCGCTGCGCAGCGACTCGGCGGTCGCGGCGGTGTTGTTGGACGACCAGGCCATCATCGGCGAGTGCAGGCTCGCGAGGCCGGTGTGGTGGTTGGCGGCCAGGTGCAGCGCGGTGATGTCGGAGTAGCCGACGATGAGCTTCGGGTGGTCCTCGAGGCCCGAGAAGTCCACTTCGTCGATGATGCGGGTGGTGCCGTAGCCGCCGCGGGCGGTCATGAGCGCCTTCGCCTCCGGGTGGTCGAGCGCGTACTGCAGGTCGGCGAGGCGGTCGGCGTCGGGCGCGGAGAGGTAGCCGAACGTGTCGAGCGCGTGCTCGGTCAGCTCGACCCGCAGCCCCCAGCTCTCGAGGAGGGCGATGCCCCTGCCGACGGCCGTCGCCGTCGTCGGGCCGCCCGGGGCGGGGACGACGACGAGATCGCCGGGGACGAGCTTCGCGGGCTTGCAGGACTCGGACTTCTCGGCGGCGGCCGGAGCGGCGACCGCGGCGGCGGCCACGGCGCCCGCGGCGATGCCGCCGATGAGGGCGCGGCGGGAGAGGGAGGGACGGGAGTGCTCGAGCATCGGGGCTCCTCGGGTTGTGTGACGTTCCGATTGCTAGACGCTTTTGGACTGTCGTTTGCATACTCCCTTGGGCGGTTTTTTCTGAGTGTTCACCGGAGTCGATGCGTCCGGCCCGGGCGCCCGGGCGGCGCGGTATCGTCACGGGATCAGCGTTTGAACGAGGGGTGAGCCGGGTGCATGTGGTGATCATGGGCTGCGGCCGCGTGGGTTCGTCCCTGGCGCGGAGCCTGGTGGAGCGCGGGCACACCATCGGGATCATCGACCAGAACCCGAAGGCGTTCCGCCGCTTGGGACCCGACTTCGACGAGACCACGGTGCGCGGCGTCGGCTTCGACCGCGAGGTCCTGGCGAAGGCCGGCATCAACCGGGCCGACGCGTTCGTCTCGGTCTCCTCGGGCGACAACTCGAACATCATCGCCGCGCGGGTCGCCCGCGAGAACTACGGCGTCCCCAAGGTCATCGCCCGCATCTACGACCCCCAGCGCGCGAGCGTCTATGAGCGCCTTGGCATCCCGACCGTGGCCACGGTGCGGTGGACGGCCGACCGGCTGCTGCGCCACCTGCTCCCCGAGGACCAGGAGCCGCTGTGGCGCGACCCCACCGCGACCCTGTCGATGGTCGAGATCCTGTGCGACGAGGCCTGGTACGGCAACGCGCTGGCGCTGCTGGAGCAGGCGACCGGGCACCGGGTGGCGTACGTGACCCGGTTCGGGCGCGCGACCCTGCCGACCCCCTCGACGGTGCTGCAGGACGGCGACCAGGTGTACATGCTCGTCGCCGACGGGGACGAGGCCCGCATCCGCGAGATCGCGGGCGCCGCCCCGCAGGGAGGTGCCGCATGAGGGTCGCCATCGCCGGGGCCGGGAACGTCGGCCGGTCGATCGCCGCGGAGCTGGTCGGCAACGGCCACCAGGTGCTGCTCATCGAGCGCGACCCCGACTCGATGCGGCCCGAGCGGGTCCCGGAGGCCGAGTGGCTGCTCGCGGACGCGTGCGAGCTGGAGAACCTGCGCCAGGCGCACCTCGAAGGCTGCGACGTGGCCGTGGCCGCCACCGGGGACGACAAGGTGAACCTCGTGGTGAGCCTGCTGTCGAAGACCGAGTTCGCGGTGCCCCGCGTGGTCGCGCGCGTGAACCGGGCCGAGAACGAGTGGCTGTTCAACGAGGAGTGGGGCGTCGACGTCTCGGTGTCCAAGCCGCGGCTGCTCGCCGCGCTCGTCGAAGAGGCCGTGAGCGTCGGCGACCTGGTGCGGCTCTTGACCTTCCGCCAGTCGCAGGCGAACCTCGTCGAGATCACGCTGCCGCTCGAGGCGCCGCACGTGGGCAGCCGCGTCGCGGACGTGCCGCTGCCGCACGACGTGGCGCTCGTGGCGATCCTGCGCGGCCGCCGAGTCATCGCGCCGAGTCCCGACGACACCCTCGAGGCGGGCGACGAGCTCGTGTTCGTGTGCAATGAGGACGCCGAGGACGCGACCCGCTCGGTCTTCCTGGGCAAACGCCGCTGAAATGCCCCGCGCAAACCTGGCCCTTCGGGCTTTACAGGCGCGAGCATCGCAAGATACATTGAAAGTTCTCAATGTTCCTATTATTTGGGAGCGCTTTCATGTTGCACTTCAAGAGATTCGGAGCCACCCTCCGAAGCAAACCCCGGCGGCGGAGCCTCCGCAGCCTCATCGTCCTCGTCGCCGCGCTCTTCGCGGCCGGGGCCGCGGCGGTCGTGTTCATCCAGCCCGCCTCCAGCCACGGCACCGCCATCGGCCCCTCCTCGCGCCACTACGGCTGCTGGGAGCGGTGGGGATCGGACTTCCAGAACCCGGACATGGCCCAAGAGGACCCCATGTGCTGGGCCGCCTGGCAGAACGACCCCAACGCCATGTGGAACTGGAACGGCCTCTACCGCGAACAGGTCGGCGGCAACCACCAGGGGGCCCTCCCCGACAACCAGCTGTGCTCGGGCGGACGGACGGGCGGCACCCGGTATGCGCCCCTCGACAACCCCGGCGCCTGGAAGACCACCAAGGTGAACTCGAACTTCACGTTCACCAACTGGGACCAGGCGAACCACGGCGCGGACTACTACCGCATCTACGTCACCAAGCAGGGGTACAACGCCCAGACCGACGCGCTCGACTGGGCCGACCTCGAACTGCTGGAGGAGACGCCGAAGATCCTCCCCGGCGAGGGCCGCACGCCCCCGTCGGGCGGCGGCACCCTCGTCGACATCGACGTCTCCGCGCCCGGGCGCACCGGCCACCACATCGTCTTCATGATCTGGCAGGCCAGCCACTTCGACCAGTCCTTCTACTCCTGCTCCGACGTGTGGTTCGGCGAAGGCCAGCCCACCGAGCAGCCGACGGACCCGACCAGCGCCCCGACCTCCGCCGGCCCGACCAGCGGCGGCCCCACCGAGCAGCCCACCACGGGCGGCCCGGCCGGGATCGCCTGCGCCGCGACGGCGACGGTCAACAGCTGGGGCTCGGGCGCCACGGTCACCGTGAAGGTGGCCAACACCGGGACGCAGGCCATCCACAACTGGATGCTGCACTGGCAGTGGCCGAGCGGCGTGACGCTCGGCAACATCTGGAACGCCTCGCACTCCACGATGGGCACCTCCGAAATGGCGGCGCCCGTCGACTGGAACAAGGCGATCCCCATCGGCGGTTCCGTCGAGTTCGGGTTCAACGTCTCCGGGGCGCTCGCCAGCGCGCCGGCGTTCGAGTGCTTCCCGAGTTAAACAGCGCGAAGGCGCGGTGCCCGCGGGCACCGCGCCTTCGCCGCGTCTCAGTCCTCGTCCGGCGCGGCCGCCTCGACGGCCCGCATCCTGCGGCGCACCGCCCAGATCGTGAAGGCCGTCAACGCGATCGTCACCGGCCAGCCGCCGAAGAGCGTGACCAGGCCGAGCGCGTTGTCGTAGTCCAGGTAGTACAGCCAGATGCGGGCCGCGTTCTTGAGGAGGAACACGATGCCCCACAGGATCGTCAGGCGGCTGAGGATGTCGACGAGCGGCTTGTTCTGCCGCCACTCCTTCTTGCCGCCCTGTGCGACCACGGCGTAGATCCAGCCGATGATCGGGTGGCGCACCAGCGCCGAGACGATGAGCAGCACGCCGTAGATCGAGCCCTGGATGATGCCGGGCAGGTAGAAGTTGCGCGCGTCCGTCGAGCGCCAGGCGAGGAACGCGCCGAGCGCGATCCCGAAGAGGCCGTTGAGCGCGTGGCGGATCGACTCCTTGCGCGCGGCGCGCCAGCCGGCGATCGCGAACGCGCTCGCGGCCGAGATGATGATCGACCACTGGAGTCCGGTCAGCGGCCCCATCTGGTCGGGCAGCAGCGGGTTGAGCGCCACGAACAGGGTGATCGGGACGGCCGCCTCGACGACGCCCTTGACGCCGCCGAGCTGCTGGGACAGCTGCTCGGTGAACGGCGGGAGCTCATCGCTCTCAACCGCTTGCTCGCCCCGCTCGGCGGCCTCGCGGCCCTCGGCCTGCTTCGGCGCGTTCTCGGTCTCGTGGGCCGGCGTCTCGGTGCTCAATGCGGGCCTTCCAGGTCGGGTGGCTGGTCCGCGCTCAGGGGCGCAGTTCGTAGGACGGGTTGTAGACGACGAGTCGACCGTCGCCCAGCTGGGCCACGCGGCCTCGGGCGACGAGCCTGGTCCCGGCCTCAAGGCCCACGATACGCCGTCGCCCCATCCAGACCAATGCGACCTGTCCGGTGCCGTCGAAGAGTTCCGCCTCCACCGAGGGGGAACGCCCGTCGGTGCGGAGCACGACGGTCCTCAGGCGACCGGCGACCGCGGCGAGTTGACGCGGTTCGAGCCGTTCGATCGGGGTGGTGTCGGCGTCGAGGGTGTCGGCGGACGACGTGCGGCGGATCTCGTCGGCGAACAGCTCCTGCGAAGGCGCTGCGATCCGCTTCAGCCAGTCCTTGACGCGCGCGGCGGCGGGGGCCACGTCCTCCCCTACCGCTTGGGGCGCGGGGAGGGCTTGCGGCGGACCTGCGGGCGGGGGGTGTCGCCGGCCGCGATGATGGCGCGGTTGCCGTCGCCGCCCTCGGCCTTGCGCTGCGCGATGCGGGCGGCGGCCTCCTCGGCCATCTTCGGCGGGAGCTTGAGCGGGAGGGGCTCGCGCACCGGCATGGCGATCGAGCCGCGGTCGATCACGAGGAGGCGCAGGGCCTCGTCGAGCTCGGGGGCGGCGTCCTCGTCGAGGGCGCGCTGGCCCTGGAAGGTGGCCTGCACGAACCAGCGGGGGCCGTCGACGCCGCAGAACCGCACCGAGTTGGTGCCGTTCTTGGAGGCGACCTTGGCGATGAGCTCGGTGCCCCAGCGGCCCTCGACCTCCTCGACCTGGCCGCCCTGGCCGGTGACCTGGGCGGTGAGCTCGCCGCGGAACTCGTCCCAGATGCCCTCGCTGCGGGGCGCGGCGCGCACGAGCAGCTGGAGCGCGGAGGCGCCGGTGGTGAGCAGGACCTGGCTGATGTTGCCCTTGGCGTCGGTCTGGGCCTGGAAGCCCACGCCCTTGGGGACGGGGAGGCGGATCGCTCCCAGGTCGATGCGGCGGACGTCGTCGTCGGGGGCGTCGCTCACGTCGAACGGGCCTTCGGTGGCCTCCTGCTCGAAGGACTCCCCGCTCTCGGCCAGGGAGTCGAGGACGGCGCCCTCGGCGGGGCGCTGCTTCTTCGACTTTCGCCGCTTAAACACGTTCGCTCTCCTCTGCAAGTCGGCGGTGCCCGCCGGTGGACCCGTGGCCGCTCGCGCCGCGCTGCGTCGGCGCGAGGTCGTCGACCTCGGTGAAACGGGCTCGCACAACCGGTTGGACTACCAATTGTGCGACACGGTCCCCGCGTTCGATGACGGCGGTCCGCTCCGGGTCGAGGTTCACGAGGTTGATCTTGATCTCACCGCGGTAGCCGGAGTCGATCGTGCCGGGCGCGTTGACGATCGTCACGCCGAGGCGGTGGGCGAGCCCGGAGCGCGGGTTCGTGTAGCCCACGTGCCCTTCCGGGATGGCCACGGCGACGCCGGTGCCGACGAGGGCGCGCTGGCCGGGGGCCAGGGTGACGCCTTCGGCGGCGTACAGGTCGGCGCCCGCGTCCCCGGGGTGGGCGTATGCGGGCAGGGGCAGCTCGGGGTCGAGCCGCTTGATCGCGACCGGGATCTCAGCGGTCATCGGGTTCCTCTCACTCGCGGCGCACGCCCCAGAGGCCGTGCGAGTTGCGGGGATATGGTCTCAGATATGAGGAGTGGGGAACGGTACGCCGAGCGCATGCGGCTCCCGGTGGCGGGCTGGCTCGCCGTGATCGTGCTGGCGGTGCTCGCCGGAGCGCTGTCGAATTTCGGCGACCTGCGCTGGTGGCGGGTGGCCGCGAGCGTCGCGCTCATGGCCGCCGTGGTGCTGGGCGCGGTGTGGCTGTGCCGGCTGCGGGTGAGCGTCGCGGAGGAGGACGGCGAGGTGTGGCTGCACGTCGACGACGCGAAGCTGCCGATGTCGGCCGTCGCCGAGGTGCAGATGCTCGAGGGCACCGCGTACTCGGACGCGCTGGGCGTGGCCCTGCATCCGCTGGCGTTCGTGGTGCAGCGGCCGTGGATCGGCCGGGGCGTGCGGGTCGTGCTCGACGACTCTGAGGATCCGACCCCTTACTGGATCGTCTCCTCGCGCCGTCCCGACCGCCTCAAGGCGGCCCTGACGGCCTCCCGGGAGCCGGTGGAGGCTTAGTGGCCGGATAAGCGAGACGGCCCGCAGGAGGCATCCTGCGAGCCGTGCGCTATCCGAGGGGCACCGTTCGGGGCGGCACTGGTCGCCGCGGGCCGGGCCGTCATGGACGGCTCGCGCGCTACGCGCAGTCCTTGCAGATCGGCTGCCCGTTCTTCTCCTTGGCGAACTGGCTGCGGTGGTGGACCAGGAAGCAGCTGGAGCATCGGAACTCGTCCTGCTGCATCGGCAGGACCTTCACCGAGAGCTCCTCGTCGCCCAGGTCGGCGCCCGGCAGCTCGAAGTTCTCGGCCACCTCGGCCTCGTCGACGTCCACCGACCCCGATTGATCGGTGCGGCCCTTGGCAAGGGCGTCGATGCCGTCGGTCCCGGCGGACTCTTCCTTGTCACGGCGCGGGGCGTCGTAGTCGGTTGCCATTCTTTTCCACTCCCATTGGTTTGCTCTTGCGGAGCCGAGCACGGCGGGTTGCCGCTGGAGTGTTCGGGTGACACAGCGGCCCGGCTCGGGTTCCTGGCGGGTTTCGGTTCCGTCCCTGCAGGCGGCGTACCTTACCGCGTGCAGTCCATTCCTATACACGACGGCCCCGCCATTTTCATCCCCATTGTGGCGAGAAACACTTCTGTGTCGAGCGCAGCGAGTGTACCGCCTCTCGCCCACGAAGACGACCCGCGCACGATAGCCTTTCGCATGGCAACGTTTGCGGGCCGTCGGCTCGTCTAAGTGCAGGACGTTCGTCGGCACTTTTGGAGACTCGGGGAGGCAGCCGTGCGTATCGCTCGTATCCGCGCTTTGACGGTTCTGTGCGCATTGGCACTGGTGGCGGGCCTGGTGACGTTCTGGGCGATCCAGAACGACTCGCAGACCTCCGCGAACGGCGACTGCCCGCCCGGCGCGGTCGTGATCAAGACCGACGACATCCCCAAACCCGAGGAGATCGAGTTGGTCGTCCTCAACGGCACCGACCGGGACGGACTGGCCGACCAGGCCGCGCTCCAGCTCGAGGACCGGGGCTTCGTCGTCACCGAGACGGGGGACGCCGACGAGCCCTACGACGGCACCGCGCTCGTGTACTTCGGCCCCGAGCAGTACGCGGCCGGCGTCCACGCCCACGCGTACTTCTACCAAGGCACCCAGGCCTTCGACATCGACTGGGACAAGCCGATCACCATCGTGCTGGGCGACGACTTCCAAGAGGTCCGCTCGGCCTCCGACGCGCGCCAGTCGTTCGCGCAGGGCGGGCTCGGCACGCCGCCCGAGGGCACCTGCACGGTAGAATAGAGCGCCGTCACACCCCACGTGCTGCGACACATCGACACTGAAAATGCGGAAACACAGCTCGAAACGGCACCACGGACGGGCCGAAGGCGAATTTCGGCGCTACAATTCACGCCTGCCCGGTCGTTGTGCCGACCTGGGCTGCCGACCCAATATCCAACGCTCACCCGCTATGGAGCCCGGCTGCGCCGTGCCCGCCATTGCCTCGGAAGGTTGCTCGTGACTGACGCACGTCCCACCGGCACAGACGTCAATTCCCTGACCGACTCGCTGCTCGCTCTGGCCCGAGAGAGCAACGGGCAGCTGACGTCCGCGACGGTCGCCCAGGTTCTGGAGTCGGTGCAGGCATCCCCCGCCGAAGGCAAGAAGGTGCTCCGCGCCCTGGCCGAGGCCGAGGTGACCGTGGTCGTGGACGGCTCCGCCTCCACGCGCAAGCGCGTCCCCGCCGCCCGCACCGCCACCTCCTCCCGGACCACCACCGCGAAGACCGCCAAGAAGGCCGCGGTGAAGAAGACGGCCAAGAAGGCCGCCGCCCCCGCCGCTGAAGCAGCGGGCGAGGAGGCCCCGGTCAAGAAGGCCGCCAAGAAGACCGCTAAAAAGGCCGTCGCCAAGAAGGCGGTCAAGAAGGCCGCCGCCAAGAAGCCCGTCGACGGCGAAGAGCCCGACGAGGCCGACCTCGCGGCCGCCGAGGACGACGACGCGTTGGCGGAAGCCGCCGCGGCCGCGCCCGCCAAGAAGGCCACCCGCAAGAAGGCGGCCAAGAAGGCCACCGCCCGCGGCAAGTCCAAGAAGGACGGCGAAGAGGACGAAGAGGGCGACGACTTCGAGTGGGACGAGGAGGACTCGGAGGCGCTCAAGCAGGCCCGCAAGGACGCCGAGATGACCGCCTCGGCCGACTCGGTCCGCGCCTACCTCAAGCAGATCGGCAAGGTCCCGCTCCTCAACGCGGCCCAGGAGGTCGAGCTCGCCAAGCGCATCGAGGCCGGCCTCTACGCCGTCGAGCGCCTCAAGCTCCTCCGCGAGGCCGGCGAGGAGATCCCCACGCAGATGCGCCGGGACCTCGAGTGGATCGTCCGCGACGGCGACCGCGCCAAGGACCACCTCCTCGAGGCGAACCTCCGCCTCGTCGTCTCCCTCGCCAAGCGCTACACCGGCCGCGGCATGGCGTTCCTGGACCTCATCCAGGAAGGCAACCTCGGCCTCATCCGCGCCGTCGAGAAGTTCGACTACACCAAGGGCTACAAGTTCTCCACGTACGCCACCTGGTGGATCCGGCAGGCGATCACCCGCGCCATGGCCGACCAGGCGCGGACCATCCGCATACCGGTCCACATGGTCGAGGTCATCAACAAGCTCGGCCGCATCCAGCGCGAGCTGCTGCAGGACCTCGGGCGCGAGCCCAGCCCTGACGAGCTGGCCAAGGAGATGGACATCTCCCCGGAGAAGGTCCTCGAGATCCAGCAGTACGCGCGCGAGCCGATCAGCCTCGATCAGACCATCGGCGATGAGGGCGACAGCCAGCTCGGCGACTTCATCGAGGACTCCGAGGCCATCGTGGCCGTCGACGCGGTCTCCTTCTCGCTCCTCCAGGGCCAGCTCCAGCAGGTGCTGCAGACCCTCTCCGAGCGCGAGGCGGGCGTCGTCCGGCTCCGGTTCGGCCTCACCGACGGCCAGCCGCGCACCCTCGACGAGATCGGCCAGGTCTACGGAGTCACCCGCGAGCGCATCCGCCAGATCGAGTCGAAGACCATGTCGAAGCTGCGGCACCCGTCGCGCTCGCAGGTGCTCCGCGACTATCTCGATTAGTCCGTTTCGCTCCCGGCGTAACTGGAAACCCCAAGGGACAGCACGGCTCCGAGCAGCGGTGTATCACCCGAACGGGTAGGTATCCGAGGCTCGTGCCGGGTTGTCGATCGCCGTTCTGTGGGCTACGGTGTGGAACAACCATCGCACCGGCGCCCCGAGTGAGCCCAGTCTCAGTCGGGAACTGTCGGGAAGAGGTAGTACAGTGCAGGCGTTGAACGGAACGAGCCGGTCAACAGTCCGGCTTTAGAGATCCACTGCCGTGCAGAGCACGGCGACCGAACGCAGCGGAGGACCTGGTATGACATCCACCCTGACGCCCCCGCCCCAGACGGAGGAACGTCCGATCGCGGGCGAGCGCTGCGACCGGTGCAGTGCCGCGGCAAAGCTTCGCGTGACCCTGGCCGAAGGCGGCGACCTCGTCTTCTGCGGCCACCACGCGAACCAGTTCGCCGAGAAGCTCGTCCCGATCGCCATCGACTTCACCGCCGACCCCGAATTCGAGTGGCGCGGCACCGACCTCATGGCCTCGGAGAACTAGCGCGCACAGGCTTACAAGCTTCCAAAGGGCCCGGGCGGAGGTTTCGTCCGGGCCCTGATTCGATTCCGCATAACGAAGGAGCCGTCGAAACGACGGCTCCTTCGTTGTTCATTTGCGCCCCGACTCACCACGAGCGGATGACGGCGATCCGCTCTTCCAACTGCTCGATGGTCGCCTGGGCGCTCGGGGGGCCGCCGCAGGTCGAGCGGAGCTTGGCGTGGATCTTCCCGTGCGGCTCGTTCGTCGCGAACGAGCGGGCGCCCACGAGCGCGTTCAACTGCTTGCGGAGCTTCAACCGCTTCTGCGCGTTGGTCATCGCGGGCTCGGTCTGCGGCCGCTCCACGGTCTCGGTGCGGGCCCCCGACTTCTGCTTCGCCATCTGCTCGCGCTGGCGCTTCTGCAGCAGCAGGTGCACCTGCTCCTGGGTCAGCAGGCCCGGCAGGCCCAGGTACTCCTGCTCCTCGGCGCTCCCGGCCTCGACCGGCAGGCCGAACGAGCCGCCGTCGAAGATCACCTGGTCGAGTTCCGCGTTCGACTCCAGGGTCTCGCGCTGGCCGCCGAGTTCGGTGCCCTCGTTGAGGACCCGCTGCGCCTGCTCGAGCAGCAGCTCCGGGTCCTCGTCCTGCGACTTGGGCTTGATGACGTGGTCGCGATCGGCCTCGAGGTTCTCGGCGAGGCTCAGCAGCGGGATCACACTGGGCAGGAACACCGAGGCGGTCTCGCCGGGGCGCCGCGACCGCACGAAGCGGCCGATGGCCTGCGCGAAGTACAGCGGCGTGTGCGCGTTCGTGGCGTAGACCCCGACCGCGAGGCGCGGGATGTCGACGCCTTCGGAGACCATGCGAACCGCCACGAGCCATTCCTCTTGGGACTCAGCGAACTTCGCGATCTTGTCAGAGGAGCCCGCGTCGTCGGAGAGGACGATCGTGGCGCTCTTGCCGGTGACGCGCTTGAGGATCCCCGCGTAGGCGCGGGCGCTGTTCTGGTCCGAGGCGATGATGAGCCCGCCCGCGTCGGGGATGCCCGCCGAGCGCAGTGACGAGAGCCGCCGGTCGGCGGCCCGGATGACCTGCTTGATCCACTCGCCCTCAGGGTCGAGCGCGGTGCGCCAGGCCTGGCTCGTGAGGTCCTTCGTGAGCGGCTGCCCGAGCCGCACGGCCAGCTCGTCCCCCGCGCTCGTGCGCCACTTCGCCTGGCCCGAGTAGGCCATGAACATGACCGGGCGCACGACGCCGTCGGCGAGGGCGTCCCGGTAGCCGTAGAGCGCGTCGGCGCGCGATCGCATGGCGCCGTCGGCCTCCTGCTCGTACTCGACGAACGGGATCGGGTTGTCGTCGCTGCGGAACGGGGTGCCGGTGAGGGCGAGGCGGCGCTCGGCCTCGTCGAAGGCGGTCTTGACGCCGTCGCCCCAGGAGCGGGCGTCGCCGGCGTGGTGGATCTCGTCGAGGATGACGAGCGTGCGGCGCGCGAGGGTGCGGCGGCGGTGGACGGCCGGGTCGGCGCCGATCTGGGCGTAGGTGAGGACCACGCCGTGGTAGTCGGCAGCACTGTGGACATCGGCGTTGCGGAACGCCGGGTCGAGCTGGATGCCGAAGCGGGCGGCCGCGCCGGCCCACTGCGCCTTGAGGTGCTCGGTGGGGGCGACGACGGTGACGGTGTCGACGGTGCCGTCGGCGAGCAAGTCGTAGGCGATGCGCAGCGCGAAGGTGGTCTTGCCGGCGCCGGGCGTCGCCACGGCGAGGAAGTCGCGTGATTGACCCCGGTGGTAGGCGACCATGGCCTTGCGCTGCCAGACCCGAAGCGAGGGAAGCGTTTCGGGCGGGGCGGCCGGGATCATGCGGGCTCCTCTCGGACGGTTTCGGACCCGGTTGATTTTAGGCGGCGAGGCGGATCACGTTCACCGCTCCAGGAGGATCGTGTTCGGGCCGACGTTGACACTGCGGACGAGCATCATGGCGCCGAACTTGCCGGTCTCGACGCGCGCGCCGAGGCCGCGGAGGTGGGCGGCGACGGCCTCCACCAGGGGTTCGGCGACGGGCCCGGGGGCGGCGCTGTTCCAGGAGGGGCGGCGGCCTTTGCGGGTGTCGGCGTAGAGGGTGAACTGGCTGACCAGGAGGATCGGTGCGTCCAGATCGGACGCCGAGAGCTCGTCGCGCATGATGCGCAGGGACCAGATCTTCTCGGCGATCCACCTGACTTCCGCGGGACCATCCGTGTGGGTGACGCCGAGGAGGACGAGGAGGCCCTCCCCGATCGCGCCCACGCTGGTGCCCTCGACGGTGACTTCGGCTTCGCTGACGGTCTGCACGACTGCTTTCATGTCCCAGATCCTCCCGCACCGGCCAGGCGTAGGCTCGAAGGGTGGCAAGGCGTGAGAAGGCGACCAGCATCACCGATGCGGCGATGTCCCTCGACGAGGAGCGGCGGTACCGGACGATCCGGTACGTCGTGATGATGTCGATCCGCGGGCTGCTGGTGATCGTGCTCGGCATCCTGGTGATGGCCGAGGCCCCGCTGCTGTGGCTGTGGCTGGCGCTCGGCATCGTCGGGATGGCGGTCCTGCCCTGGCTGGCGGTGCTGCTGGCGAACGACCGCCTGGCGCGCAAGCCGGGCGTGTTCACCAGGCACCAGCGGCGGGCGAAGACCCTCGACCCGCCTGAACACCGGATGATCGATTCGGAGTTAGCGACCTTTACGTGGCAAGATTGACGGGATCTTGCGCACTGATGAGGAGTGAGTTGCCGTGAGCGAACTTCCCACCACCGGGGGCTCTGACGGGTCCGGCGGTTCTGGTTCGACCCTGCTCGAAGAGCAGACCCAGACCAACCCGAACTACACGTACGAGGACGGCGACGAAGAGCGCTTCTCGCACTACGTGCCCAAGGACAAGCTCATGGCCGCGATGGTCGACGGCATCCCGGTGAAGGCGCTGTGCGGGAAGATGTGGGTCCCCACCCGCGACCCCGACCGCTTCCCGATCTGCCCGAACTGCAAGGACATCTACGAGAAGATGAAGGCCTGAGCGCTTTCCTCGCCGCGTCGCGGCTCTCACCTTTGGGAAGATCGGCGATGTGATAGGGCCCTGCCTGCTATAACGCACGGGTGGAGCCTGCAGATTTCGACCCTTCCGCCCTGATGCTGGTCGCCGAGCTCGTCGGCACCGCGGTGTTCGCCGCCTCCGGCGCGAGCGCCGCGGTCGGCAAGCGGCTGGACCTGTTCGGCGTGGTCGTCATCGGCGTCCTGTGCGCGCTCGGGGGCGGCGCGATCCGCGACGTCCTCATCGGCGCCGACCTCCTCCTGCTCACCGACTGGCGGTACCCGCTCGTGGCGCTCGTCGCGTCCCTGTTCGTGTTCCGCTTCCACCCCGCGCTCTCGCGGATGCGCCCGACGATGCTCGTGCTCGACGCGGCCGGCCTGGCGCTGTTCACCGTGGTCGGAACCCAGAAGGGCCTCGATTTCGATCTCGCGGTCTACGCGGCTTGCATCGTGGGAGTACTCTCCGGAATCGGCGGGGGCATCCTGCGCGACGTCCTGAGCCAGGAGATCCCGGCGGTGCTCCGCGAGGACTTCTACGCGATGGCGGCCGCGGTCGGCGCGATCATCGTCGCGGTGGGGGCCCGGTGGGAGTCCGTGATCGGCCACTGGACGCTCGCGCTGACGGCCATCGCGGTCACGTTTGTTGTACGGCTGCTGGCCATCAGGTTTCGGTGGCAGGCCCCGAAACCGAATTTCTGATCCTGTCTCCCGGGTTCGTGCCACCCTTCGCCCTGGGGGATCAGAATCCTTGAAAACCGCTGCAAGCTGGTATCCCGAAGCCCGGTGCCCACCGGGTATGGCGCGGCATCAACCCACGCGCCGAGGGTCTCCAGCGAAAGGCGAATTCGATGGCACCTGTCGACAGCATCCGCCAGCGTCCGACGAGGCGACCGGCGCAGCGCGCGACCGAATACTCCGGCGACCCCGTTCGCGCCTATCTGAACGGCATCGGCAAGCACCGGCTGCTCACCGCCTCCGAAGAGGTCGAGTGCGCCAAGGCCATCGAGGCCGGCCTCATGGCCGAGTGCCGCATCAGCGAGGTCACCGACCCCGACCTCCGCAGCGACCTGGCCCGCGTCGCGGCCGAGGGCCGCGCGGCCAAGCAGCGCATGCTCGAGTCGAACCTGCGCCTCGTCGTCTCCGTCGCGAAGCGCTACTCCGGCGCCGGCCTGAGCCTGCTCGACCTCATCCAGGAGGGCAACCTCGGCCTCATCCGCGCCGTCGAGAAATTCGACTACCAGAAGGGGTACAAGTTCTCCACGTACGCCACCTGGTGGATCCGGCAGGCCATCAACCGGGCCGTCACCGACCAGTCCCGCACGATCCGCGTGCCCGCCCACACCGTGGACCAGATCAAGCGGATGAACCGGGTGCGCCAGGACCTCATGGTCGAGCTGGGCCGCGAGCCCCGCTACGAGGAGATCGCCGAGGAGCTCGACGTCACCCCGGGCAAGGTGCTGGAGCTCATGTCCTACGACCGCGAGCCGGTGAGCCTCGACCAGACCGTGGGCGAGGACGACTCGACCGCGCTGGGCGACCTCGTGGCGCACCTGCCGCGCGAGCACGGCACCGACGACGCCGTGTCGTACGCGCTGCTGCGCCGCCACATCGCGAACGTCCTGGCCTCGCTGCCCGAGCGGGAACAAACCGTGCTGCGGCTGCGTTTCGGCATTGACGACGGGCGCCAGCGCACCCTCGAAGAGGTCTCCGCGGACTTCGGGCTCTCCCGGGAGCGGGTCCGCCAGATCGAGAAGAACGCGCTGCACCGCCTCCGCCAGCCCGACTACGCCGGGCGCCTCGCCGAATATGTGGCGTGATCGATCCTGACGGCCCGGTCCAGCGGGTCGCTTTGGGGTGTGAGCGCCCCGTACGTCCGGATGGCTGACTGAGGCCGCGGCGGTTCGGCCGTATACCATTGGTGGTGACAGGGGGTCTGGCGGCTACTCGACCCACCCCGCTCGGTGCCCTGCGGGCGGACTAAGTGAAGGAACGAAGCTGTGACCACGGACCTCGTCGACACCACTGAGATGTACCTGCGCACGATCCTCGAGCTCGAGGAGGAGGGCGTTCCCGCGCTGCGCGCGCGGATCGCCGAACGGCTCGAGCAGAGCGGCCCGACGGTCTCGCAGACCGTGGGCCGGATGCAGCGCCACGGCCTGCTCAACGTCAAGAGCGACCGGCACCTGGAGCTCACCGAGGAGGGCCGCCGGCAGGCGGTCGCGGTGATGCGCAAGCACCGGCTCGCCGAGCGGCTGCTGGTCGACGTCATCGGCATGTCCTACGTGGAGGCCCACGATGAGGCCTGCAAGTGGGAGCACGTGATGAGCGACTCGGTCGAAAAGCGCGTCTACGAGCTGCTCGAGCACCCCACCCGCTCGCCGTACGGCAACACGATCCCCGGACTCAAGGAGCTCGACGCCTCGGCCGAGGCGGAGGGCCGCGAGGCCGACGAGCGGCCGCTGAGCGTGGTCTCCCCCGGTTCGAAGGTGCGCGTGACGCGCCTGTGCGAGTCGGCCCAGACGCACCCGGAGCTGCTCGCCTCGCTGCACGAGGCGGGCGTGGACCCGGGCGCCGAGGTCGCGATCGACCGCGTGGACGGCGAGGTCGCGGTGACCTCGAGTACCGACACGATCCGGCTCTCGACCGACGACGCCGCCAAGATCTTCGGCGCTCCGGCCCAGTAGCTTACGGCCGCAACGGTTTGCGGTACCCAGAAGACCACGCTGCCGAGTCTTGACCCCGGTCTTACCGGGGAGTAGTCTGAGCAAAGCGTGCAAACGTTTCCATTTCCCCCACAAGGGTGCGACCAGTGGAGACGTCTGCGCCCGAGAACTGCACTCCGCACCTGAGCGCCCTCCTCGCACCCCCGGCGAGGAGGGCGCTCGCTATGCGGCGCAAGGAAACGGCCGCCGAGCGAGCTCGGCGGCCGTTCGCAATGGCCTTCGTCAGCCTGACTCGGCGTGGGCGGTCGCGATGCCCTTGGCGAGTTCGGTGAAGCCGCCGACGAGTTCGTTCACCGCGGCGGGGTCGGTGTCGACCGGGGTGGTGTAGCGCATCTCGAAGATCGTGCCGCCGTCGTACCAGCCCATCTCGAGGGCCGGTCCCGCGCCGGTGTCCTCGTTGTGGACGATCCAGTACGCGGCCTCGCCGAGGCCGTCGATGCTCTCGGTGCCGTCGGCGAGCTGCTCCTCATAGACTTCGACGCTCGCCTCGGTGCCGATGACGAAGAGCGTCAGGTCCGGGTAGGCGGCCTCGCCGGTCTGGACGGCGCAGGTGAGCTGGGCGGGGGCCTCTCCGCCCTCGGACTCGCCGGGGCCGCCCGACGCGAAGCGGAAGTCCTCGCCCGTAACGGAGTTGAGGGTCGCGCCGTCGATGAGCGGGCACGCGCCCGCGGCGTCGGCCAGGTCGAGTTCGACCGGGGCGGACGAGGCGGACTCCTCGCTGGACTCGTTCGCGGCGGTGTCGGCCGGCTCCTCGCCCGAGGGCGTGCCGTCGTCGCTGCAGGCCGCCAGCGCGAGCAGGAGCGCGGCGGGGACCGCGAGCAGTGCGCGCTTCATCGCTCCTCCCCCGCTGCCGGCGGCACCGAGGTGGCCACATCGCGGCCGCGCGAGACCCAGTCGCTCCACGAGCCGATGTACACCGGCGGCGTGGGGAGTCCTGCGGCGGTCACGGCGAGCGCGGTGCGGGCCGCGCCGACGCCGGAGCCGCAGTAGTAGGCGGCTTCCGGGTGGGCCGCATAGCGTTCGCGCAGCCGGTCGGGGTCGCTGAGGTCGTCTTCGCCGAGGAAGAGGTTGATCGCGCCGGGGACGTGGCCGGCGACGGGGTCGACCGGCTCCATTTCGCCGCGGTAGCGCTCGGGTGCGCGCACGTCGACCAGTTCGCGGGTGGCGGCCCATTCGGCGGCGCCCTCGGCGTCGAGCATCGGGAGGTGGCCGGGGCGCACGGTCGCCGTACCCGGCTTGGGTTGCACCGCTTCGGTTTCGAGGGGGAGTCCCGCTCCGGTCCAGGCTTTGAAGCCGCCTTCGAGGACCTGCACGTTCTCGATGCCCGCCCAGCGTAGGGTCCACCAGGTGCGGGCGGCCGCCATGCCGTCGCCGTCGTCGTAGACGAGCACATGGGAGTCGTCGTCGATCCCGGCGCTTCGCAGGACCGCTTGGAGCGCTTCGGGTTCGGGGAGCGGGTGGCGGCCGCCGACGGGGCCGACGGGGCCGCAGACGTCGCGGTCGAAGTCGAGCCGGACGGCGCCGGGCAGGTGCCCGGCGGCGTAGTCGGCTTCCCGCGAGGGTCCCCCGAGCGTCCAGCGGACGTCGAGCCGGACCGATCCTTGCAGTTCGGCGGCCGCTGCGGCGCCGATCAATGGCCTCATGGTCCCAGATTAACGGAGGTGCGCGTTCGGGCGTTCGGCCGCGTCGGCGAATTCGGGCATCACGGCCACAACCACGCCGTTCTCCCGCAGGATCGCGTCGCCGCCGGGCGTGTCGACGAAGGTGAGCGGTTCGCCGAGCGCGTAGACGACGCGGGCGATCCCGGCGGCGATGAGCAGGCGGGCGCACGGGTCGGGGCGGGAGGCGCGGTGGCCGC
Source organism: Glycomyces niveus (assembly GCF_017592475.1). Taxonomy (GTDB): domain Bacteria; phylum Actinomycetota; class Actinomycetes; order Mycobacteriales; family Micromonosporaceae; genus Glycomyces; species Glycomyces niveus. The sequence goes on from NZ_JAGFNP010000003.1 coordinate 144,949, forward strand.
AGGGCTCCATGGAGGAGTAGGCGGTCGCACCGCGGGCGGCGTCGCCGGCGTGGCGGAGGGCGACCTCTTCGGCGTGGTCGCTCGGCTCCTCGGCGCGCGAGTAGCCTTCGCCGACGGCGCGGCCGTCCTTGACGAGGACGGCGCCGACGCTGAAGGCGGTGGTCGAGGGCGGGCAGCGTTCGGCGAGGGCGACGGCGCGCGCCATCCAGCACGCGTCGTCCTCTGTGGAATACACTTCGGCGTTCGGCACGGTCCCACCGTACCGCCGGAGGGCCGCTCCGGAAGCCGCGAGGCGGTAGTCACCGGCCCTTGCCGGGGGCCGATACCATGTGGGGGTCCCCCGACACTCCAGCCACGTCAGACGTGCGCGCGGCGAACGATTCCAGAGGCCCGCGGGTCGCCGATCAAGTGAGGTGCAGTAGTTGTCCGTCCAGTCCCCTCCCGCTCCGACACAGGCGCCCAGCGCTCCTGCTGCAACCGGGCAGCGACGGTTCGACCGCTTGCTGGCCGCGCTGCGGTTCACGCCCGGGCAGCTGCGCGGCGTGCTCGCCGTGATCGCGGCGCTCGTCCTCGGGGCCGGGATCACCGGCATGACCGCGATCCTCGCGAAGTCGGCCGTCATCGAGGAGACCACCAGCCAGTCCGGGCGGCTCTCCGTGGCCGCCTTGTCGCTGTACCAGGCGCTCTCTCAGGCCGACGCGACCGCGGCGTCCTCGTACCTGACGGCGGGCACGCCCTCCGACGAGATGAACGAGACGTACCGCGAGGCGATGCGCGACGCGACCGTGGCACTCGCTACGGCCGCAGGGGAGGTGAAGACCCCGGCCGACACCGCGCTGGTGGCCGAGCTCAACGCCCGCCTGCCGGTGTACACCGGGCTGGTGGAGACCGCGCGGACCTTCAACCGGCTCGGTGAGCCCGTCGGCGCGACCTACCAGGAGCAGGCCTCGACGCTCATGCGCGAGGAGATGCTGCCGAAGGCGCACGACCTGCAGGAGAACTCGCTCGGGCAGCTCAAGGAGTCGCGCTCGGACGCCGCGGCGTTCCCGTGGGTCGCCGCGGTCCTCACGGCCGCCGCGCTCGGCACGCTCGTGTGGGCCCAGTTCTGGCTCACCCGCAAGACGAACCGCGTGTTCAACCTGGGGCTCGTGGGCAGCACCGTGCTGCTGGTGGCCTTCGCCGGATGGCTGGCGATGGCGTCGCTGGCGTCGGCGAGCCACACCACGAGGTCCCATGAGGACGGTTCGGCGCCGCTGGAGCTGCTGGCCGAAGCCGAGATCACCGCCCAGCAGGCTCGGGCCGAGGAATCGCTCGTGCTCATCGCCCGCGGCGAGGACCAGCAGGCCGCCGAGCGGTTCGAGGAGCACTTCAAGGCCCTCGCGGACCCCGGTCAGCTGCTCGACCGGCTCGACGAGGCGTTCGCCTCGGACCCCGAGCTGTCGAAGAACATCGACACCGCCCGCGAAGCCGCCGACACGTGGCGGGCCGGGCACGACGAGGTCGTCAAACTCGCCCAGGGCGGCAAGTACAACGAGGCCGTCGAACTCGTCGTCGGCGAGAGCGACACCAGCCTGTGGGCGTCCTTCACGACCCTCAACGACGCGCTGACCGAGGCGACCGACATCAGCGCCGACCGCTTCGCCGAGGCCACCAACGACGCCCAGCGGTCCCTCTCGGGCGCCGCGGCCGGGCTCGCGGCGCTCGCGCTCGGCGCGCTCATCTGCGCCGCGGTCGGCATCCAGCTGCGAGTGGCGGAGTACTACGCATGATTCGACACCAGATCCGGTTCGCGGCCGCTGCCGCCGCCTGCCTCGTCCTCGCGGCCTGCTCGCAGCCCGCCGACATGGGGCCGCCGCAGGTCGACGTGCCCACGCCGCTGCCGTCGGGGATCAACTTCTCCCCCGAGATCGACACCGCGCCCGTCGACGAGAGCTGCCAGCCGCTCGCGTCCTACAACCCCGGCTCGACCACGGTCGAGCAGGCGGTCGCGCAGCTGGACGACCCCGAGCAGATCACGATCGGCGTCAGCCAGTCGACGAACCTCATGGGCTACATCGACCCCGAGACGAACACGCCCGCCGGTTTCGACATCGACATCGCCACGGCCGTCGCCCAGTCGATCCTCGGTCCCGACGCGAACATCCGCTTCGTCCCCATGACCTCCGGGGAGCGCGAGCCCGCCGTCAACGACGACCGCGTCGACATGGTCGTGCGCACCATGACCATGAACTGCAAGCGCTGGGCGAACGTGGAGTTCTCCGCCGAGTACTTCCACGCCGGGCAGCGCCTCCTCGTCCCCACCGCCTCCGGCATCACCGGCCTCGCCGACCTCGCCGACGACCACCTCGTGTGCACCGGCGAAGGCTCGACCTCGGTGCGCACCATCGCCGAGCAGTCCGCCGCCATGCCCGTGACCGTGCCCGACTTCAACGACTGCCTCGTGCTGCTGCAGCAGGGCACGGTCGACGCCATCACCAGCGACGACACCATCCTCGCGGGCATGGCCGTCCAGGACCCGACCCTCCAGGTCGTCGGCGACGCGTTCTCCCAGGAGCCCTATGGGATCGCGGTCCAGAAGGGCAACACCGACCTCGCCCGCTACATCAACGCCGCCCTCGCGCAGATCATCGCGAACGGCACCTGGCAGACCGCCTACGACAAGTGGCTCAAAGGACCGCTGGGCGTCGCCGGCGCCCCGCCGAGCCCCCAGTACCGGGATTAGGGAGCGCCCATGAGCGACCAGCAGCCGCCGCCGGAGCACACCCAGCGCTACATTCCGGGCGCGTACCAGCCCGAGGGCGAGGCCACCGACACCGTCAGCATCCGCAAGCGGCTCAACACGCCGCCCGCGGTGCCGCCGCAGCCGGGCTTCGCGCCCCCGCCCCCCGGCCCGCCCGGGACGAACGCCGTGCCACCGCAACCGGCGATGCAGCCCTCCGCGCCGCCGAGCATGCCGCCGAACCCGATGGCGCCCACGGCCTCCCCGCTCGCGCCGAACTCGGCCCCGCCGATGCCCTCCCCCGCCGCGCCGCCGGTCTCGCCGCCGCTGCCGCAGCCCGGGACGCAGGGCATCGCGCCCGCCGGGGCCGTGGCCTCCCCGCCGCCGGCCCCCTACCGGGCGCCCGCCGCCCCGCTGCCGCAGCCCATCACCGGCCCCGTCACGCGCTCCACGACCAGCAGCACCCGCCAGCGCGGGGGCCTCTCGGACATGCCGCCGGTGCCGCCGCGCGACCCCGCCGAAGCGGTCATGGACCACCCGCAGGTGCCCGAGCACAAGCGGTTCTGCTCCGCGTGCGGCAAGCCCGTCGGGCGGCCGCAGGCCGGGCGCGCCGGCCGCGTCGAGGGCTTCTGCGCGCACTGCCGCACCCGGTACTGGTTCACGCCCGCGCTCAGCCCCGGCGACGTCCTCTCCGACCGCTACGAAGTGCTCGGCGCGATCGCGCACGGCGGCCTCGGCTGGATCTACCTCGCCAACGACAAGAACTTCGCCGACGACCTGACGCAGCGCTGGGTCGTCATCAAGGGCCTCATCAACACCTCGGACGAGGACGCGATCGAGGCCGCGATCAACGAGCGGCGCTTCCTCGTCGGCATCGACCACCCCAACGTGGTCGACATCCACGACTTCGTCACCGCCGCCGACCCGCGCTCGGGCCAGCTCCAGTCGTACATCGTCATGGAGTACCTGGCCGGGAAGTCGCTGCGGGACATTCGGGACGCGGTCGACGAGAACGGCGAGCGCCACCCGCTGCCGCTGGAGCAGGTGCTCACCTACACCGCCGAGCTGCTGCCCGCGTTCAGCTACCTGCACGACCGGGGCCTGCTGTTCTGCGACTTCAAGCCCGACAACATGATCCACGTCGAGACCTGGCTCAAGCTCATCGACCTCGGCGCGGTGCGCCACGTCGACGACATGGAGTCGGCGATCTACGGCACGCCCGGGTACTCGGTGCCGAACGACGAGATCCTCTCCGTCGGCCCCTCGGTGACCTCGGACCTGTACACGATCGGCCGCTCGATGGCCGTGCTCGCCTTGGACTTCAAGGGGTTCACGAGCACGTACCGCGACAAGCTGCCGCCGGCCGCCGAAGCGCCCGTGTTCAACGAGTTCGGGGCGTTCCACCGGCTGCTGCTGCGCGCCACGCACGCCGACCCGCGCTCGCGGTTCCAGGACGCCGACGAGATGCGCACCCAGGTGCGCGGCGTCCTGCACGAGGTGCAGTCGGTGCAGAAGGGCGAGCCGCGGTTCGAGCCCTCGACGCTGTTCAGCGGCGAGCAGTCGGTGTTCGGCGAACCGGACGTCGAATACGACCTGCACGCCGTGGGCGACCCGTTCGACGTGGCGCACGCGCTCCCCACGCCGATGGTCGACCTCGCCGACCCGATGGCCGCGTTCCTCGCGACCCTGCAGGCGACCGACGCGGCGGGCATCATCGCCGAGCTCAACGCCGCGCCCGCGCAGAGCCCCGAGGTGCAGCTGCGGCGCGTGCGCACCCTCGTCAACGCCGGCGACCTGCACCAGGCCGCCGCGGCGCTCGACCAGTTCGCGCAGCGCGAGGGCAACACCTGGCAGGTCACCTGGCTGCGCGGCACGATCTCGCTGCTCGCGGCCGACTTCCACACGGCCGCAGCGCATTTCGACGCCGTCTACTCGCACCTCCCCGGAGAGCTGGCGCCGCGCCTGGCGCTGGCGGCGTGCGCGGAGCTGGCGGGCCGCCGGGACCTGGCACTGCCGCACTACACGCGGATCTGGACCTGCGACCACCGGTTCGTCTCGGCCGCTTACGGCCGCGCGCGGCTGCTCGACATCGAGGGGAACTCGACGGAGGCGATCACGACCCTGCACCAGGTCCCGAAGACCTCGGCGCAGTACGGGATCGCGCAGACCGCGGCGATCCAGACGGCGCTGCACTCGCGCACCGCGCCGCCGTCGCTGCTAGACCTGCACCACATGGCGGGGCGGCTCGACGAGCTCAAGCTCGAACCGCGGCGCCGCCACCTCGTGTCGACCCGGATCCTGCACCTGGCGCTGGACACGGTGCTGCGCACCGGGCCCGCGCACGAGCCGCGCGTGTTCGGCGCGCAGCCGGAGGAGCGGGAGCTGCGCCTGGCGCTGGAGCGGACCTACCGCGACCTCGCCCACGCCTGCACCCGCCGGGAGGACCAGGTGTACTACTTCGACCTGGCGAACGCCCACCGCCCCCGCACGATGCTGTAGCGAAGGAGCTTTATGCAGCCCTCACCCACCCTGGGCGCCGCGAAGCGTTGCACCGCTTGCGGCCTCCCCGCCGACATCGGCCGCTACTGCGAGGATTGCGGCGGCGACCTGGAGGAGTTCGCCGTCCCGGCCGAGCAGGCCGCCTGGCTCTCCTCCGTTGCCGTGGAAGAGAACCCGGAGCACCCGGGCGGCTCCGACGACCACCTGTCGTTCGGGCTGCCAGGGATCGGCGCGGCCACCGACGTCGGCAAGCGCCACCACTACAACCAGGACTCGATCGCGATCGCGCTCGCCGACGACGGGCGCAAGATCGCCGTCGTCTGCGACGGCGTCTCGGGGGCCTCGGACTCCGAGCGCGCGTCACTCGCAGGGGTGGAAGCGGCGGTGACGGAGATCCGCGCGGCGCTCGCCGAGGGGCTCTCGGCGGAGGACGCGTCGCGGCGCGGGGTGGGCGCGGCCCACTCGGCGGTGGCCGCGGTCGGGAAGCAGTACCCGAACTCGCCGCCGTCCTCGACGTACGTCTCGGCGGTCGTCGAGGGGAACCAGGCGATCCTGTGCTGGGTGGGCGATTCCCGTGCGTACTGGGCCGGCGAGAAGGAGGCGAGATGCCTCACGGTCGACGACACGATCCAGGCGCGCCTCGAGTACCAGGGGGTCGACCCGGCGGACGAGCGGTACAAGAACCCGTACGCCAAAGCCCTGCTCGCGTGGCTCGGTGCGGACGCGCCGACCCTCAATCCGAACCTCCTCCGCGTGGAGCTCGGCGGGGGCCATGTCGTAGTGTGCAGCGATGGTCTGTCGCGCTATTTCAATGACGATCACGACCTTCTGCCACTGCCGGACGGCAGCGTTGGCGACAAGGCGGTAGCGTTGACACGACAAGCGCTCGCCAACGGCGGGCACGACAACATCAGTGTCGCGGTGGTGGAACTCGAATCCCCCGGTTCGGTCCCGGCAGAAGGGCATGCCCAGGAGCATGCCGGCCAGGGCAATCCGGGTGAGGACGGGGAGTCCGCCGCGCAGCCTGGTGTCGTCAGCGAGGCCGAGTACACCCAAATGCTTGGAGGGGGACGACCTTGACCTACCAGCCGACCTACGGCGGTGCCCCACAGCCGGGCGGGTACCAGTGCGCCTGCGGGGCCTTCCCGCAAGCCCAGTTCTGCGAGCAGTGCGGAACGCCCAACCCGGCATGGCAGCAAGGCCAGCCCCCGCAGTCGCCGGCCTTCGGCCAGGGCTACGCGCCGAACGACCCTTACGGCCAGCCGCAGGACCCTTACGGGCAGCAGCCGCAGCAGGGCTACGGCCAGGACCCTTACGGTCAGCCGCAGCAGCAGGACCCCTACGGGCAGCCTCAGCAGGGCTACGGCCAGCAGGACCCCTACGGGCAGCCGTCGCAGCCGCAGGACCCGTACGGCCAGCCTCAGCAGGGCTACGGCCAGCCGCAGGACCCTTACGGGCAGCAGCCGCAGCAGGGCTACGGCCAGGACCCTTACGGTCAGCCGTCCCAGCCGCAGGACCCGTACGGGCAGCCTCAGCAGGGCTACGGCCAGCCGCAGGACCCTTACGGGCAGCAGCCGCAGCAGGACCCCTACGGTCAGCAGCCCGGCTACGGCCAGCCCGACCCGTACGGCCAGCAGCAGCAGGACCCCTACGGGCAGCCTCAGCAGGGCTACGGACAGGACCCGTACGCGCAGCAGGCCTACGCCGCGCCGACCTCGGCCCCGCCCGGACCGCCCCCGGGCGTCCCGGCCGCGCCGTTCGGCGCCCCGACCTCCGCGCCGCCCGCGACGGCGACCGGCGGGTTCTCCATGCCGGACGCGCAGCCGAGCGACCTCGCCTCGAACTACGCCCCGCCCGGCCAGGCGGCCACCCGCTGGGGTGTCGCCGTCACCGCCGACCAGGGCTACTTCAACAAGGTCGCGGCCTCCGACGGGGCCTCGCAGCTGCAGTACCCGTCGTTCGCGAAGCCGCGCCGCTTCCCGCTCGACAAGCCCGACCTGACGATCGGCCGCTACAGCGCCAAGCGCGGCGTCACCCCGGACATCGACCTGTCCGGCGACGTGGCCGACCCGGGCGTCAGCGCGCAGCACGCGAAGCTGTTCTCCAAGCCCGACGGCTCGTGGACGATCATGGACGTCGGCTCCTCGAACGGCACGTTCCTCAACGGCTCCGACGAGCCGCTGGCGCCGAACGTGGAGTTCCCGGTGACCGACGGCACCTACATCAACATCGGGGCGTGGACACGCCTGACGGTCCACTACGAGGGTTAAGACGCAAAGGGAAAGGCCGGGTCCGCTGGACCCGGCCTTTTCGTTTCGCTACTGCCCCAAGAACTCCCGCACCCGGAAGCTGACGGCCGGGTTGAGCAGCACCTTGCGGTGGCCCAGGCCCGTGGTCGCCATGAGCGCGGCGTTCGGCCACCCGTCGGCGAGGGTCTGCCCGTGGCGGAACGGGTTCGGGCGGTCGCCCTTGTCGTGGACGATGAGCACCGGGGCGTCGAGTTCGACGCCGCGCAGCGAGAAGTCGTCGAGCTTGATCCCCGACTTGGCCTCCCCCAAGGGCACGAGCCGCTCGAAGATGCGCGGGCCGACCGGCACGATCGCGCCGATGGTGTCGCGGAAGCCCTCTTGGCCGCCGATGAACGGCGCGAGCATCGCGAAGCGCACCGCGGCGGTGTCGACGCCGCTCTGGATCAGGCCGTGGACCGAGCTGAGCGCGCCCATCGAGTGCGCCACAACAGCGTGAGGCGCCCCGAACTTCTCCACCACGACGTTCATCGCCTCGATGAGGTGCAGGCCGTTCGCGTGCCGCTCGCCCCACGGGCCGGGCCCGGCGTTGCCGTGGCTCGGCGCGTCGAAGGCGACCACGCGGTACCCGGAGGCGACCAGGTTCGCCGCGATGAACTTGAAGTCGCCGGTCGAGCCGCCCCAGCCGTGCACGAGGTAGACGAGAGGGCCGTTGCCCCAGTCGAAGCCCCACACGGTGGAGCCGAGGCATTCGAGCTCGAACACGTGCGCGCCGGCCGGGGCCTCGCCGCGCAGGCGCTTCTCGGGCCCCGCCGGGAGGCGGAACCACAGCTCGCACAGGACCTTCGCGGCCCGGTCGGGCGCGACGCGCTCGGCCGCGGCGAAGCCAGACCGCACATACCACGGAGCACGAACGGTCGTGCTTTTCTTTTTCGCCACGGGGGCTTGGGCAGTGGACGCCATGGGTCGGCCTTCCTGGTCAGCTCTGGAGACTGTCGATCAGTCGGTTGAACGCCGTCCACGCGCGGTCGGCGGCGTCGGGATAGGACAGGATGCGGCTCATCCAGTTGTAGGACAACAGGATGCCGAACACCTCCTGTGCCACCTGGAAGACGTCGGTGTCTTCGGGGAACTCGCCCTGGGACACCGCCGTGGCGGCGATCCGGGCCAGCGAGTCGAGCAGGTCGCGCTGCTCCGAGGCCATGAAGTCGTGCAGCGGCCCCGGCAGGTCGTCGAACTCGGCGGCGGCGGCCAGGAACAGGCAGCCGCCCGGATGCGAGTACCACTGCATCCAGTACTCGACGATGGCCTGCAGCCGGGCGATCCCGCGCGGCTTCGCGAGCGCGGGCCGGATCACCTCGTCGATGAACTGCTCCCCGTTGCGCTGCATGCAGGCCAGCTGCAGCGCCTCCTTCGACTTGAAGTGCGCGTACAGTCCCGACTTCGACATGTCAGCCGCGGCGGCCAGCGAGCCGATGGTCAGCCCGGACAGCCCCGAGTAGCGGGCCATCCGGACCGCTTCGTCGAGGATCGCCTGCCTCGTCATCTCGCCTTTGCGCACGAGCTAAAAATAGCACGATCGTGCTGGAAACTCCACGGCGAACGCCGGGGCCTTGCGCCGGCTCACACAATCGGCGCTAAACGTCGCAGTCGCTCGCCTCGCCGCTGTACGAGAACGTCACCGAGACCGACTCCGACAGCGCCCGCGTCGACCCCGGCTCGGGCGACTGGTCGATGATCTCGCAGTCCTCGTGCGACCAGTCGAAGACGCCGCGCTGCTCCCCCGTCTGCTCGACGCCCGCGAACCCCGCCTCCTCCACGGCCCGGTGCGCCTCCGCGGTCGACATCCCGACCACGTTCGGCACCGAACCGATCGGCGCGCTCTCCGTCGTCGGGTCCGACTCGGACGGGGCCTCGTCCTCGACCGGGTCTTCCGGACCGAGCTCGGTCTCGTCCGGCGTGGGCGACTCCGAGGGGGTCGCGCTGGCCTCCTCGGACGCGGTCTCACTCGGCTCGGCGGACGCGTCCGCGAGGGTCTCCGAAGTCGCGGCGGCGGCGGTGCTCTCGTCGGCGGCGACATCGTCCCCGGCGGAGTCGCCATCGCCGAGCTGGGACCCGAACGCGGCGCCGGCGCCCACGACGACCAGGAGCGCGGCGGTCAGCACGACTGCGCGGCCCTGGCCGCGGCGGCGCGGCGGCGCCTCCTGCTCGTCGACGAACGGCAGCTCGCGGGTCGCCACCGGCGCTGCTTCCGCAAGGAGGACTTTGGCATTGGGGGCGGCGAGCACCGGTTCGACGCCGAAACGGCGGCGCAGCGTCGTGGCCGCTAGCGGCGTGCGGGCCGCGCCGCCGGCCATGAGCAGGCCCGCGAGCTCGGCAGGATGGACGCCCGCCTCGGCGAGGGTCTCCTCCATGACGTCAGCGGTCGACTCGACCAGCTCGCCGACGCGGGACTCGAACTCCTCGCGCGTGAGCGGCATCTTGATGTCGGCCTCGGGCAGGGTGATCACGGTGAAGTCGCGCTCGGAGAGCTCTTCGCGCGCCCGCGTGATCTTCTCGAGCAGCCGCGCGCGCAGCTGCCGGTCGGCGGCCTCGGCGGGGTCGGCGATGCGGGACCAGAGGCGGACGCCCGCGTCCGGGTGGCGGCCCGAGAGGTAGGCGAGGAGCAGGCCGTCGAACTCGGCGCCGCCGATGGGCTCGGTGCGCTCGGCGATGACGACGACATCGCCTTCCACGCGGCGGACGACGGCGGCGTGGAACGAGGACCGGCCGAGCCGGTAGACCGCGAAGGCGGCGCCGGAGGCGAGGGGTCCTCCGGTCGCACTGCCGAGACTTGCCGCGGCGGCCCCGGGGTCGATCCGGACCGGTGATGCGGCCGGGGGGACGTTGTGCATAGACCCGAGTCTATGACCGAGGCACCTGACGCCTTCGACCCGTCTTGATCTGTTTTGAGGGCCTTACGCTGCGCGATCGATACTTTCGCGAATCGGACGCGGGGCACGGAAAGCGGCGGGGCCGGGGGTCGAAACCCCCGGCCCCGCCTCACTGTCGGCGAGCTAGCTGCAACCGCTCGTGGCCCCGCAGCCCTCGCAGGCGTAGCAGGAGCCGGCCGGGCGCATCTTGGTGCCGCAGTTCATGCACAGCGGCGCGTCGGCGCTCCGGGCCTGCGCCGAGTGGAGGAGGTCCTTGCGGGACTTCTTCGACTCGATCTGGACCCGCTCGGCGACGGCCTCCTCGATCGGGGCGGACGCGCGCAGGGCGTCGAGGTCGACCTCGTGCACCTTCGCGGGGTCGTCCCCGTTCAGCTCGGCGGTGCGCTCGGCGGTGGTGAGGATGCCGAGCGCGGCGCGCTCCTCGTACGGCAGGTAGTCCAGCGCCAGGCGGCGGAAGATGTAGTCCACCAGCGACGAGGCCATGCGGATGTCCGGGTCGTCGGTCATGCCCGCCGGCTCGAAGCGCATGTTGGTGAACTTCTCGACGTACTTCTCAAGCGGCACACCGTACTGCAGCGCGATCGAGATCGACACCGACAGCGCGTCCATGACGCCCGCGAGGGTCGAGCCCTGCTTCGACATCTTGAGGAAGACCTCGCCGAGGCCGTCGTCCGGGTAGGACGAGGAGGTCATGTACCCCTCCGCGCCGCCGACCGAGAACGAGATCGTCTGGGACGGGCGCTTCTTCGGCAGCTTGCGGCGGACCGGGCCGTGGGTCGCGACCGTCTCGATGGCCTTCTCCACGGCCTCCTCGACCGCCTGCTCGACTTCCTTCTTCTTGGCGGACAGCGGCTGCCCGACCTTGCAGTTGTCGCGGTAGATCGCGAGCGCCTTGAGGCCGAGCTTCCAGCCCTGGTAGTAGACCTCTTCGACGTCTTCGACGGTGGCCGACTCAGGCAGGTTCACGGTCTTCGAGATGGCACCGGACAGGAACGGCTGCACTGCCGCCATCATGAGCACGTGGCCCATCGGCGCGATGGACCGCTCGCCCATGGCGCAGTCGAACACCGAGTAGTGCTCTTGGCGCAGCGCCGGAGCGCCGATGACGTGCCCGTGCTCGGCGATGTACGCGACGATCGCGTCGCGGTCGGCCACGTTGTAGCCCAGGCAGTCGAGTGCGCGCGGCACCGTCTGGTTGACGATCTCCATCGAGCCGCCGCCGACGAGCTTCTTGTGCTTGACGAGCGCGAGGTCAGGCTCGATTCCCGTTGTGTCGCAGTCGAGTGCGAAGGAGATTGTGCCAGTCGGAGCCAATAGACTGGCCTGCGCGTTGCGCCAGCCGTTGACCGCACCGAGCTCGTTGCCGCGCGCCCATTCGGCCTTGGCGGCCTCGATGACCGTCGCATCGACATCGCCGAACGTCTGAACGGTCTCTGCAGCTTCGGCGTGCTTGCGCATGACCCGCTGGTGCGGCTCAGCGTTGATCGCATAGCCGGCGTACGGGCCGACGACGCCCGCGATCTCCGCGGAGCGTCGGTACGAAACCGCGGTCATAAGCGCGGTGATCGCCGCGGCAAGCGCGCGGCCGTCATCGGAGTCGTACGCGTGGCCCGAAGCCATCAGCAACGCGCCCAGGTTCGAGTAGCCGATGCCGAGCTGGCGGAAGTCGCGGGTGTTGCGGCCGATGGCCTCGGTCGGGAAGTCCGCGAAGGAGATCGAGATCTCCATGGCAGTGAAGACGAACTCAACGGTCCTGGTGAACATCTCGACGTCGAACGACCCGTCCTCGCCCAGGAACTTCATCAAGTTGAGGCTCGCCAGGTTGCAGGAGGAGTCGTCGATGCTCATGTACTCCGAGCAGTTCGCGACGACGACGCCGTTTACGATGTACGAGTGGTTGCGCGGCTCGGTGAGGTTGAACGTGGTCTCGAAGCCGACGCGCTCGCGGCTGACGAGGCGCACGGTGCGGTCGGTCTCGTACCGGGTCTTGAAGTCGAGCACCGAAGCGAGCTTGGCGCGCTTGCCTTCGAGGCCGAAGCTGATCAGCGCGGCGAACTCGACCATTGACGGGCCGGAGATCCTCAGGTCGAAGAACGGGCCTTCGGAGGCGTACTCGACCTCGGTACCGTCCTTCTTCGTGTACTGGAACTTCGCGTCCTTGGTCTCCGTGCGGTAGATCCGGGCGCTGATGCCGAGCGAGCCCAGCGTCTCTTGGACGCCGAGGAGCAGTTCCTCGGACTTGCTGCCGAGCCCCACATAGCGGGTCCCGTTCGGCAGCTCGACGACGCAGCCGTCGGCGTCGAAGAGGCCTTGGAGGAAGGCGGTGAGCGTCTCCTCGTCGGCTTCCAGCATCGACGACGGGAATACCTTCTCGGCCGCGCGCCCGCTGGAGAGCCCGAGCGCCTTGAAGAACTCGCTCATGCCGGCACGCTTCGACCGCAGCTGATGTGTGCCGTTCGGCTGGACGCTGGGCTTGCTCATGTGCCCGGTCAGTCGTTCGAGGAGGCGCTGGTGGCGCGGCAGCAGCTCGCGCTGCTCGGCTTCAGTGCCGTAGACCGTGACAACGCCCTCGTCGGTGACGCAGCCGTCGCCGACGAGCCAGCCGGTGAAGTACGCCAGGTCGGCTTCGTCGTCCCACTTGCGCGGCAGGTGGAGAGCGGAATCGGCCCGCTCGGCGACGGCGACGGCCGCTTCCGGCAGCTGCGTCGTCGCGGCGGAGCGCGGCGCGTACTGGTTGGAGCGGACGACCTGGTCCTCGGGCTGCAGCTCTTCGGCGTGGACCCAGCTGCGGTTCTGCGTCCAGACCCGGTGGTTCGGGGTGCAGCGCAGGCGCGAGCCGTCGGAGAAGCGGAGCTCGACGATCTCGTTGGTGCCGGTGACCATGTACCGCACCGGGTTCGTGGCGATGACGCGGTCGGCAGGGTCGTTCTCGGCGGTGACGTCGTTGGTGAAGACCGCGAAGGTCTCGCCCTCAGCAGAGCGGCGCACGAGGTCGCCGATCGCGATGAGGCCCTTGTCGGTCACGACGCGCTGGTCGGCCGGGAAGCACGGGTTCGAGGTGCGGATGCGGTCCGTGTTCGGGTTCGTGTGCCAGTCGTTGATGGTGTCGTCGTACTGGATGCCGGGGTCGGCGCACTCCCACGCCGCCTCGGAGAGCTTCCGGAAGATCTTCCGGGCGTCCTTGCGTGCCAGCTCCTTGCCGTCGAGGCGTCCGGTCACGGCGAAGTCGCCGCCCGTCTCGAAGGCGTGCATGAACTCGTCGGAGACGCGCACCGAGTTGTTGGCGTTCTGATACTGGACGGAAACGATGTCCTTGCCGCCGAGGTCGACGTCGAAGCCGGCGTCGCGGAGGGCGCGGATCTTGTCCTCCTCGCGGGCCTTCGTCTCGATGAACTCCTCGATGTCGGGGTGGTCGACGTCGAGGATGACCATCTTCGCGGCACGGCGGGTCGCGCCGCCGGACTTGATCGTTCCGGCCGAGGCGTCCGCGCCGCGCATGAAGCTGACGGGCCCGGAGGCGTTGCCGCCGCTGGAGAGCAGCTCGGAGGAGGCGCGAATCTTCGACAGGTTCACACCCGCGCCGGAGCCGCCCTTGAAGATCAGGCCTTCCTCGCGGTACCAGTTGAGGATGGAGTCCATAGTGTCGTCGACGCTGAGCAAGAAGCAAGCGCTCACCTGCTGCGGCGCGGCCGTGCCGACGTTGAACCAGACCGGGGAGTTGAAGCTGAAGTACTGGTGGAGCAGGAGCCAGGTGAGCTCGTCGGCGAAGATCTGGGCGTCCTCGGCGGTCGCGAAGTAGCCGTTCTTGTCGCCGGCGGCGTGGTAGGTCTGCACGACGCGGTCGATGACCTGCTTGAGGCTCTGCTCGCGCTGCGGGGTGCCGAGGGCGCCGCGGAAGTACTTCGAGGTGACGATCTGGGTGGCGTTGATGCTCCAGAACTCGGGGAACTCGACGCCGCGCTGCTCGAAGTTGATCGAGCCGTCGCGCCAGTTGGTCATGACGACGTCGCGGGACTCCCATTCGACTTCGTCGTACGGGTGCACCCCCGGGGTGGTGAAGACGCGTTCGACCTTGAGGCCGCCTTCGGGTGCCTTTGCGTCGGCCTTCTTCGTTGCTGTCCTGGCGTTCGTGGTCTTCGGCATGTTCCTCGCCCCTGTCTGCTCATGCCTGGTCATGGGAATCGGATGGGTGTGCTTGCGGTGCTCAGGGATTGGCGGTGGCGCTGTTTCGAGCGGCGTGCTCCTCGCGCAGCTGCGCGATGGCGGCCTCGAAGTCCTCGAGGGACTCGAAGTCCTGGTAGACGCTGGCGAAGCGGAGGTACGCGACCTCGTCGAGGCGACGGAGCGGCTTGAGGATGGCCAGGCCCACTTCGTGGGCGGGCACCTCGGCCACGCCCTTGGAGCGGATCTCGTCTTCGACGGCCTGGGCCAGCTTCGCCACGTCGTCGGCGTCGACCGGGCGGCCCTGGCAGGCCTTGAGGACGCCGGAGGCGACCTTCCCGCGCCTGAACGGCTCGGTGGCGCCGCTGCGCTTGACCACCGCCAGGATCGATTCCTCGACCGTGGTGAAGCGCTTCTCGCACTGCTGGCAGACCCGGCGGCGGCGGATGATCTTCCCGTCCTCGGCCTCGCGGGAATCGACTACGCGGCTGTCGGGATGGCGACAGTACGGGCAACGCATCTCGCTAGTCTCCTTACTCTGGCCATCGTCTCGCAGCGGTCCGACATTCCGGTTGGGGTTCCGCTCCGCCAGTGGCCGTGCTTGGGAGGAAGAGTCCGCCCCTCACCGTTCCGACAGGTGGTGAAACCCCAACACCTAGTGAGTGACGATATAGCAAACCACAAGATCTTGTGCCAAGGATAGCGCAGAACGCGGTGTCGATCACGGAGTGGAGTTCGGGGCGGGCCTCAGTCAACCAGCGTTGGCAGGACTATCGTTCACCCGTACGGGTGAACCTGGGTCAAAACACATTCCAAGCAGCGCGGCGACACGCCGGTGTCGCACGAATGTTTGACTTGACACAGCACCTGAGTTACATTGTCGGAATCAGACATACCGTCCCATTTGTCTAACGGGAGCCTCCTGTGGCTAGCGAGACCACAACAGCCCGACCGAAAACGCGCAAGCTCACGCGTCGGCAGCAGCAAGTCCTCGAGTACATCGAGGAGTTCATCAACAACAAGGGATACCCCCCGAGCGTCCGGGAGATCGGCGCCGAAGTCGGGCTCGCCTCGGCCTCGTCCGTCGCCTACCAGATGAAGCAGCTCGAGCGGAAGGGCTACCTCAACCGCCTGGCCGGTCGGCCGCGCGCGGTCGGCGTCCGCCAGTCCACCCCGGGCGGCGTGCAGACCTGCTCGCAGCACCCGCGGCCGCGCTACGTGCCGATGGTCGGCGAGATCGCCGCCGGGCAGCCGATCCTGGCCGAGGAGCGCGACTACGACGTCATGCCCCTGCCGGCCGAGTTCGTCGGCGAAGGCGTGCACTTCCTCCTGCGCGTCAAGGGCGACTCGATGGTCGAAGCGGCCATCACCGACGGCGACTGGGTGGTCGTGCGCCAGCAGCCCGACGCCCTGAACGGCGAGATCGTGGCCGCCATGATCGACGGCGAGGCGACGGTCAAGACCTGGAAGCGCAAGAACGGCAAGCCGTGGCTGCTCCCGGCCAACTCCCTGTACGAACCGATCGACGCCTCAGAGGCCGAGATCCTCGGCCGCGTCGTGGCCGTCCTCCGGAAGATCTAGCTCCGCCGCCTGCGGGCAGCGGTCGCACCGCAGCGCTCGGGAGCAGTGCATGACGCGCTGCTCCGGGCGCCGCAGCATGTTCAAGCAACTGTCGAACCGCCCTCGAGAGTGCTTCTAGCGCCCTCGGCCGTACGTCGCGCCGCCGCCCTCGGGCGGACCCCAGAACTCGTCCTCCGGCTCGCCGGAACGCTGGTTCCCAGCCCCGTAGACGCTCCCCTGAGCCGCGCCGTACGTACTCCCCTGCCCAGCGGGCGGGGTCGTCGGCCGGGCGCCGTAAACGTTCCCTGAGGGCTCCGGAGGGGCGGCCCCGAAGTTCTGGCCCGCGCCACCGTTGTCGTAGACGCTGCCCTGGCCGCCGCGCTCGAACGCGCCGTACTGCGGTTCCTCGCGGGCCGCGCCGTAGACGCTCCCCTGCCCGGCGGGCGGCGTCGCGGGGCGCGCGCCGCCGTAGACCGAGCCGGTGGACTCGGGCCGGGCCGGACTGGCGCCGTAGACGTTCCCCGACGGTTCCGAGCGGGCGCCCCCGTAGACCGAGCCGGTGGACTCGGGCCGGGCCGGGCTCGCGCCGTAGACGTTCCCCGAAGGCTCGGGGCGGGCGCCGCCGTAGACGCTGCCGGTGCCGCCGCGCGCGACCTGGCTGAGATCGGGGTCGGGCTGGCCGGCGTCGAGGCCGAGGTCGATCGGGTCGTCGTCGTAGACGCCGCCGCGGTCGTTCCCGAACGAGGACTCCTCGCGCGCGAAGCCGAGCTCCGCCGCGTCGTCCTCGCCGGCTTCGCCCTCGTTCTGCTTGCGGTACTTGCGGATGATGATGATGCCGAAGACCATCACCGCCATGCCCAGAATCGCGATGGCGGCCAGGATCTTCACGATCGTGCCCACACCCAGGTCGATGATGCGATCGACCAGGCTCGGCCCTTCCTCGGCCGCACCGCCGCCCGCGGCTTCGTCACTGGCGGCGGGTTCCTCGGCGGCCGGAGCCGCCGGGGTGTAGCGGGTGAGGGTCCCGACGGTGCCGTCGCCGTCAGCGGAGGCGAGGGTGATGAAGTTGCCGTCGGCGTCGTAGGCGATGCCCTGCGCGGTGCCCTCATCGGCGATCGGCGTGACCTGCGGAGTGCCCTCGGTCAGCGTCGTGATCACGTCGCCGTCGACGGTCCACTCGTACACGGCGCTCTCGGTGCGCAAGGCGACCTTCGACCCGTCCGCGTTGATGGCCGCGCCGGTCACCGAACCGCCCTCGGAGAGCTCGACGGTGCCGACGCTGTCCATGGGAGTGTTCTCGGTCTGGTTCTCGCCCGGCGGGTAGTAGAGGTTGGTCTGCCCGTCCGAGGCGGAGAAGAACAGCGGCTTCTTGTCCCCGGAGTCCGGGATCAGGAACGCCTCGACCTCTTCGGCCGCATCGGGGAAGACGTAGCGGTAGGCCACGTTGTTGTCGAGGTTGTCCACCTCGATCTGGTTCACCGTGATCCAGTCGCGGTCCGTCGCGCCGCCGGTGTCACCCACCCACAGGAAGCCGTTGGCGTCGAGCGCCAGCGCCTGCGGATCGCGCGGCTGGTGGTCGATGAAGACCTCGTCGGCATCCCGCGGGTTGCAGTCATCGCCGACCCGCATCACCGACAGCGTGCTGTCCTGGTTGTCAGCGGAGGAGACGATCCACCAGCCGACACCGTCGGCGGCCGCCGCGATGCCGGCTGGGCTGGCCAGCCGCGGGTCGTGCAGGTCGCACACCACTTCCCCGCCGCCCTCTTCTTGGGCGTAGACGGGGGGCGCGGCCGTGACCAGGACAGCCGCTCCGGCTGCCCCGGCGACGATCCGCGCAGGCAGGGCCAGACGGCCCACACGGCGCTCTCGCATCAGGCAAGTGTTCCAGAACACGGGGTGTACCGGCCACGCCCCCCGAAGGACATGTCCAATACCACTGGAATTCAGTCGGTTTCCAGGACGAACGCTCGCAATTCACCGGCCAACGCGTCGTCCACGCGGGCCGTGACGACGGTGCCGTCGCCGCGGTGCTCGGTCGAGAGGACCTCGCCTCGAGAGCGCAGGCGCGAGACCAGGTCGCCCCGCACGTACGGGATGCAGACGGTCAGTGTCGTGTGCGGTTGCGGCAGAGCCTGTTCGATGGCGGCGCGGAGCTTGTCGATGCCTTCGCCGGAGTGGGCGGAGACGAAGACCGCGTCGGGCCAGTCGGAGCGCAGCTGCAGGACGTCGTCGGGCGCGACCAGGTCGAGCTTGTTGACGACCACGAGTTCCGGGATCTCCTCGGCGCCGACCTCGGCGAGCACCTCGCGGACCGCTTCAGCCTGGCCGAGCGGGTCGGGGTGCGAGCCGTCGATGACGTGGACGATGAGGTCCGCTTCCGCGACCTCCTCAAGAGTGGAGCGGAAGGCCTCGACGAGCGCGTGCGGCAGATGCCGGACGAACCCGACCGTGTCGGTCACGGTGTACTCGCGGCCCTCGCTCGTGCGGGAGCGCCGCGTCGAGGTGTCGAGGGTGGCGAACAGGGCGTCCTGGACGAGGATGCCCGCGCCGGTGAGGGCGTTGAGCAGGCTCGACTTGCCCGCGTTGGTGTAACCGGCGATGGCGACGCCCGGCACGCGGTTGCGGGTGCGGGAGTCGCGCTTGGTCTCGCGGGTGACGGTGAGCTTCGCGAGTTCGCGGCGGAGCTTGGCGACCTTCGCGCGGATGCGCCGGCGGTCGGTCTCGAGCTTCGTCTCACCGGGGCCGCGGAGGCCGACGCCGCCGTTCGAGCCGCCCTGGCGGCTCATGGCGTCGCCCCAGCCGCGCAGGCGCGGCAGCAGGTATTGGAGTTGGGCGAGTTCGACCTGGGCCTTGCCCTCGGCGCTCTTCGCGTGCTGGGCGAAGATGTCGAGGATCAGGGCGGTGCGGTCGATGACCTTGACGTTGATGGCCTTCTCGAGGGCGATCAGCTGGCCCGGGGACAGCTCGCCGTCGGCGATGACCGTGTCGGCGCCGAGCGCTTCGACGGTGTCCTTGACCTCGCGGACCTTGCCGGAGCCGATGAAGGTGCCGGCGTCGGGCTTGGAGCGGCGCTGGATGAGGCCGTCGACGACCTCGGAACCGGCGGTCTCGGCGAGCTGCGCGAGCTCGGCGAGGGAGTTCTCGGCGTCGTCGATGGTGCCTTCGGTCCAGACGCCGACGAGGACGACGCGTTCGAGGCGCAGGCGGCGGTACTCGGCGTCGGTGACGTCTTCGAGTTCGGTCGAGGCGAGCCCGGCGACGCGCCTCAGCGCTTGGCGGGCTTCCAGGTCCAGCTCGCCCGTCGAGGGGGCGGCGGTGGACGGGAAGTCTTCTTGGGAGTTCATGTGCTCTTCGTGCATCACCACAAGCTTGACACGCCTGAGGGACAAGATCGAGTGATTATGGCCCCGCGCTCGCCGCGGCCCGCCGGACCCGGTCGGAGAATTGTTCTTAATGTTCATCGGCCCGGTTGTTCCATGATTCGGACCTGCGCGGACATCAGTGCTGGTCGGAGCCGTCACGCCGGGCCCGGGCGCGGGCGGGCCGGGCGCGCGCGGTGGCATGATTCAGGTGTACCGACCCTTGCGTCCACGACGTGGTGACCGATTAGGAGTGGCATGACTGCTGCGCGTCTTCCCAGTGCCGGGTTCTCGATCACGGTCCGGCTGGCCCTCTCGGCCGACCCGGGCGCGGCGGGACGCCTCGCCACCGTCGTAGGGCAGGCCGGCGCGATCGTCACCGCCCTCGACGTGGTCGCCTCCGACAACAAGCGCATGACCGTCGACCTCACGTGCGACACCTCCGACGCCGCGCACGCCGAGCAGGTCACGAACATCCTCGAGGCCATGCCGGACTTCGATGTGAAGAAGGTCTCCGACCGGACCTTCCTCGTCCACCTCGGCGGCAAGATCGAGGTCACCCCCAAGGTGCCGCTGCGCAACCGCGACGACCTGTCGATGGCGTACACGCCCGGTGTGGCCCGGGTGTGCATGGCGATCGCGGAGAACCCCGACGACGCCCGGCGGCTCACCATCAAGCGCAACACGGTCGCGGTCGTGACCGACGGGTCGGCGGTGCTCGGCCTGGGCAACATCGGCCCTGCCGCGGCGATGCCGGTCATGGAGGGCAAGGCGGCGCTGTTCAAGAAGTTCGGCGACGTCGACGCGTGGCCGGTGTGCCTGGACACGCAGGACACGGACGAGATCGTCAACATCGTGGCGGCGCTCGCGCCCACGTACGGCGGCATCAACCTCGAGGACATCGCCGCGCCGCGCTGCTTCGAGATCGAGGCGCGGCTGCGCGAGCGGCTGGACATCCCGGTGTTCCACGACGACCAGCACGGCACCGCGATCGTGGTGCTCGCGGCGCTCACCAACGCGCTGCGCGTGGTGGGCAAGGAGTTCGCGGACGTGCGGGCGACCGTGGTGGGCTGCGGCGCGGCCGGGACGGCGATCATGCGGCTGCTCGAGAAGGCCGGGATCGGCGACATCATCCCGGTGGACCGGGACGGGGCGCTGCACTCGGGCATGGAGTGCGAGAACGAGACCTGGAAGTGGCTCGGCGAGCACTTCAACAAGACGAACTACAGCGGCGACCTCTCGGGCGCGGTCGAGGGCTCTGACGTGTTCATCGGCGTGAGCGCGCCGAACATCCTCAAGGGTTCCGACGTGGCGAAGATGGCGAAGGACCCGATCGTGTTCGCGCTGGCGAACCCGGACCCGGAGATCAGCCCGACTGAGGCGGCGCGGTACGCGGCGATCGTGGCGACCGGGCGCTCGGACCAGCCGAACCAGATCAACAACGTGCTGGCGTTCCCCGGTGTCTTCCGGGGGCTGCTCGACGCGCAGGCGCGCGACTGGAACGACGACGCGGCCTTGGCGGCGGCGACGGCCATCGCCGACTGCGTCGGCGAGGAGAAGGTCAACGCGACCTACATCGTTCCGAGCGTCTTCGACCCCAACGTGGCCCCGGCAGTGGCGGCCGCGGTGAAGCAGGTCATGCGCTGAACCCGATACGCCTCGCGCCGGAATCGTGACGCGATTAACGCCCCGGAGACCACTGGTTTCCGGGGCGTTTTGTCGTACCCGGCCGCCATGATGGCGACAGCCCCTCTTGGGAGGGTGCGGGTTTGTGGACGGTATCCCTGACACGCCTCACATTCACATTTCACCAGGTCCGCCTAGCGGCGTTCGCCTTGGCGCTAAACGCGGAAGGTGCCCTCGGCGACGATCACGGCGGGGCCGGTGAGGAACAGGGTCTCGTCGGTGACCGTGATGGTGAGCGTCCCGCCCGGGACGTCCACTTTGCACACGCCGGTCCCCTGGCCCGCGTGCCGCAGCGCCACCGCGCCGACGGCGCAGGCGCCGGTGCCGCAGGAGGCCGTCTCGCCGACACCGCGCTCGTGGACGCGCATCCGCACATGCGGCGCCGTCCCGACCACGAACTCCACGTTCACGCCGTGCGGGAACACTCCCGTGTCGTAGCGCGGCTGGTGGTACAGCTCCAGCGCCTCCAGCTCCGCGTCGTCGCCGAGGTGGCACACCAGGTGCGGGTTGCCCATCGACACGGCCTGGCCGGGCCACGTGAACCCCTCGACCGAAGCCTGCGAGGTCGGCCCGAACGCGGCCGAACCCATGTCCACCCGCAGCTCATCGCCCTCGACGTGCACGGTCTTGATCCCGGCCCGCGTCGCCACGGCGACCGCCGGCCCCTCAGCGAGGCCCTTCTCGAGCAGGTAGCGCACGAAGACGCGCACGCCGTTGCCGCACATCTCGGCGATCGAGCCGTCGGCATTGCGGTAGTCCATGAACCACTCGGCCGCCGGGTCCTCCGAGGGCGCGACGCGCAGCAGCCCGTCGCCGCCGATCCCGAACCGGCGGTCGCACAACAGGGCCACCTGGGCGTCCTTCAGCGGGAGGGCGTCCTGGAGGTCGGGCACGATCACGAAGTCGTTCCCCGTGCCGTGTCCCTTGGCGAAGTCGATGGTGGTCACTAGGCAATTGTGCCCCACGGCTCCCGCGCTAGCCTTATGCCGTGACTGAGACGACCGATGCCGGGCCCCTCGCCGACCTGAAAGCGAAGTTCCCCAACGGGGTGTGGACCACGCGCGCCAACGCGCGGCTCCAGGACGCCCTCATCGAAGGAGCCGGCCTCGGCCGCCTCCAGCCCGCCGTCGGCTGGGCCGCGCGCATGCAGGCCACCGAGGCGCCCGAACCGTTCGCGTCGCCGCAGATGCTGCTGTTCGCAGGCGAGTACCCGCCCGGCTGGGACGCCGGCGACTACGCCCCCGTCGAAGAGCAGGCCGCCGCCCTGGAGAAGGGCGAAGGCGCGCTCGCCGAGCAGGCCTCGCGCGCCGGTCTGCCCGTCACGGTCGTCCGCACACCCCCGAGCGAGGGCGCCGAAGGCCCCCTCCTCGACGAGACCGAGCTGAACGAGGCCCTGCGCCTCGGCCGCGAGTCCGCCGACCGCGCGATCGACGCCGGCGCGGACCTCCTCCTCATCGCGGGCCTCGGCGCGGGCGCCGCGACCGCCTCCGTCGCCGTCTGCTCGTTCATCGCGAAGGACGACATCACCACCTACCAGCCGCAGCTGCGCGCCCCCGGCGGCACGGTCTCCGACAGCGCCTGGATGGGCCGCATCGCCGCCCTGCGCAACCACCTCGCGTTCAACCGCGGCTTCAAGCGCAGCCCCGAAGCGCTCGTCTCGCGCCTCGGCGGGGCACAGCTCGGCGCGATGGCCGCCGCGATCTTCACCGCCGCCACCCGCTCCACCGCGATCCTGATCGACGGCCCGGCCGCCATCGCCGCCATGATGATCGCCCGCGACTACGGCCTCGCCGCCCCCAAGTGGTGCTACGCGCCGAACCGCTCGGCCCACCCGGTCGTCGTCAAACTCGCCAAGCAGGGCGGTCTCGCCGACGACCTCGGATTCGACCTCGACCTCCCCGACGCCGTCGCGCTCCCCCTCGGCTGGGAGCTCCTGCAGCAGAGCCTGCGCCTCTCGCAGTCGCTCCCGATGCCCGCCAAGGAAGAACCGGAACCGGAGCCCGCCCCGGCGGCAGCCGAGGCCGCACCGGCAGAAGAGACCGCCGCCGCCACCGACCCCGCCGAGATCGAAGCGATCGAGGAGAAGTCCGCCGAAGCATGACCGGCGCTGATCCGGGCCGGCGCATGGCGGAGGCGTACCCGCCCGCCTACGGCGACGATCCTTCGCGGGCCGCGATCGACCTGCTCTCGGCGGTCGCGGGCGGCTTACGAGTTCGCAGCGTGCTTGATGGCTTCGGCGACCGAGCCGGCGATGTGGGTGGGCGCGTATTCGGTTTGAGCCCAGTCGCGGCCGAGGTGGAGCCAGACGCTGCGGAGGCCGAGGCGGTGGGCGCCGAGGATGTCGGCGTCGTCGCGGTCGCCGATCATCCAGGCACGGTTGAGCGAGGCACCGTCGAGCGAGGCGCCGACCGCTGCGGCGGCCGCATGGAAGATCCCGGGTTCGGGCTTCCGGGAGCCGACGCCTTCGCTCACCACGGTCGCGTCGACCAACTGGTCCAGCCCGGCGGCGACGACCTTCCCGGTCTGCTGCGGCACCGCGCCATTGGTGACGATGACGACCTGGTGCCCGGCTGCGCGGACCTCGCGCAGCGCTTCGGCGGTCGACGGTTCGATCCGCGCGCGCTCGCGGGCGCCGCGGCGAAGGAAGGCGATGACCTCGCCCTCTTCGAGCCCCACCGGGTACCGCTCGATGATCGCCTGCGCGACGGTCGAGCGGGTGGCGTACCCGGACGCGTCGACGCCCATCACCCAGTCGACGTCCTCGGCCGGGAGCCGATGCGCCGCAAGGAACTCCGTTACACCGAGCCGAAAGGCCCCGTCGCGGTCGATGAGCGTGTTGTCCAGGTCGATCATCACGAGCGTCATGCCCAGGATGCTACGGACCGCCCGCCGCACCGGCAAACGCGTTCCCAACCGCGGCGCGGAAACCGGTAGCGTCGCCGCATGACCGGACTCCCGCAATCGCTCCTCGACGGCTTCGCGACCTCCTACGCGGTGGTGTGCGCCTTCGCGACCGACCCCGCAGGCCGAATCCTCGTCGTCAAGCCGACCTACCGCGAGGAGTGGCAGTTCGTCGGCGGCATGGTGGACCACGGCGAGGCGCCCCACGAGGCCTGCGCGCGCGAGGTCAAGGAGGAGATCGGCATCGACCTCCCCGTGGGCGACCTGCTCGTGCTCGACTACGTCCCCGACCACGGGTTCGTCTCCGCCCCGATGACCATCTACGTCTTCGACTGCGGCACGGTCGCCGAACCTGATCTGATCCGCCTGCAGGAGAACGAGATCGAGGCCTACGACTTCCTCCCGGTCGAGGCCGCCGCAGCGAAGTTCCACCCCACCAACGGCCCCCGGGTGCGCCTCGCGGCGGGAGCCCGCCGCGCCGCGCGCACGATGTACGTGCCCCACGCCGGTCCGGTTCCCCGATAGGGTCGTCGCCATGTCTCCCAATGATTGGGTGCCGCCGCAGGAGTGGTTCGCGAGTCGCCCGAAGAACCTCGCTGCCGCATGCGCACTGTTCACCGACCCGAGCGGGCGCGTGCTGGTCGTGAAGCCGCACTACCGCGACCACTGGCTCTTCGTCGGCGGGCAGCTGGATGAGGGCGAGACCCCCGAGCAGGCGTGCCGCCGGGAGGTCAAGGAGGAGATCGGGCTCGATGTCGAGCTCGGCGATCTCCTCGTCGTGGACTGGACGCAGGCGACCGCCGAGCGGCCGTTCCCGTTGCTCGTCTTCATCTTCGACGGCGGGACGCTCGATCCGGAGCAGATCCGGCTCGACCGCGATGAACTCGTCGAGTTCCGCTTCCTCCCGGCCGACGAGGCGCGGCGGCTCCTGTCCGTCAACGGGCAGCGGCGGATGCCGGTCGCGCTCGAAGCCAAGCGGACCGGCACCACGATGTACCGCTCGAACGGCTAGAGCGGCGGCTCGCTGATCTCGTCGGGCCAGGTGATCTCCCCGAGATCAGGGTCGCGGTGGAGGCCTTCGAAGGCGCCGTGCATGAGGTGGCGGCGGGCGGCCGCCTTGGCGACCAGGCGGGCGACCTCGATCGCGCCCAGGGCCTGGAAATGCGTGTTGTCCTGGACGCCGTCCGGGTAGTTCGCGTGGCCGGGGTCGATCCACAGGAAGTAGTCCTTGGTGCCCTCCTCGCCCAGCTGGCCCCAGAGGGCGAGGCTCGCGGCCTGGAGGTCGAGCAGCGGCACGCCCTCCGCTTCGGCCAAGGCGCGCATGGCCTCCGGGTACTCCCCCAGTGTCTCGACGGGCTTGCCGTCCTTGAAGCGGCGGCGTTCGACCGAGGTCACCAGGACCGGGGTCGCGCGGTGGAGGCGGGCGACGTCGATGTAGCCGCGCAGGTACTGCTGGTAGGACGTGTACGGGTCGGTGCCGCGGGCGGGGTCCTCGAGCTTGGCGTCGTTGTGGCCGAAGGAGATCAGGAGCCAGTCGCCGGGCCGTATCTGCGCCGCGATCGCGTCGAGCACGCCCTTGTCCGTGTGGCTCTTGGAGCTCGCGCCCGACCAGGCGCGGTTGTCCACGGCGGCATAGCGAGTGGTGAAGACCTCCAGCGCCTGGCCCCAGCCCGCCCGCGGCGAGCGCCGCGAAGCGTACGTCGAGGCGGTCGAGTCGCCCGCGATGAAGATCGTGCAGTCGCGGGTCTTCGGCGCGGGCGCGAGCGGCGCGTCCTGCGGGGTCCAGTCGCCCAAGTAGGCCTCCGTGGTGTGTGCTGCCGCTTCGTCGTCGCTGAGTTGGCGCGGCCGGGTCGCCGGGTCGACGATCGCCGCGCCCGGGCCGATGTTCGCGTATTCGGCGTATCGCTGGTCCTGCCAGGGATGACCGCTGCTCATGACCGTGTAGGGCGCTGCGGCGTCGATGCCGGGACCGAGCCAGCTGTCGCGGATGGTCAGGGACGGCCAGGCGGTCGGGTTCGAGCCGGGGACCCACGGCCGTGAGAGCTTGTACTCGGCGTCGCCCGCGGCCGAGGTCACGCGGCAGCCGGTGGCCAAGTAGCCGTGTTCGAACTCGCGCGATGTCGAAGGCGCCCAGGGCATGCCCTTCGGGGTGAAGGTCACGTCCCGTTCGACGCAGTGGATCTCGCAGCGGTCGAAGACCGCCGTGCCGCGCCCGAAGATGAAGTCGACGTCGCCTTCGATGTGGCAGTGCCGGTAGTACTGGCGCGCCGCCACGGCCACCGCCGAGCTGTCGGCGTACAGCGTGTCCTGGTGGCCGAGGAAGCGGCAGTGGTAGAACGCCGAGCGGTCGCCGCGCACGCGGCAGGCGACGGCCTGGGTGCCGCTCATGCCGGGGTGGTCGGCGCGGAGCCAGTCGTTCGAGAAGGTGACGGCGCGGGCGGTGAAGCCGGCGCCGTCGAGCTTCACCGTGGCGGAACCGGCGGTGCCGACAGTGGTGCCGTCCGGGTTGAGCGTGCCCGCGGCGAGGTCGAAGACGATCACGACGTCGCGCGGGTCGTCGGTCGCGCCGACGAACGTGAGGCCGGTCTGCGCGGCCGTGACCTGCACGAGCTCGCGATAGGTGCCCGCGGCGATGACGACCGTTGAGCCGGGCGCGGCGGCGGAGACGGCGGCCTGCACCGTCGTGTGGTCGCCGCGGCCTCCTGGGTGGACGTAGAGGGTGTCGGCGCTGAGGCGGTCGTCCGGCGCGCCGTAGCGGCCGAATGGACCCCGGTGCGCTTGGGCCGCAGCGGGAACGGCAGCGGCGGCGGCCGTGGCGGCGCCTGCGGCGAGGAAGAGGCGGCGCGAGAGCGGAGGGGCCATGGCGACTGCTTTCGGGAGGGAGGGACAGCGCTTACCTCGCACACGGTAACCGATTGCCTCATTATATTCAAGTCTTTCGATGGACTTGCCGGCTCGCAACGCCGAACGGCCCCGCGAGACGCGGGGCCGTTGCAGCGCGCCGCTGGGACTCGGCTCCTTCGCGGTCATCCTCGGTCCCACCGGTCCGCCCGCGCGCCCGGTCCGGTCAGTCGTTGACGGCCCGCAGGACGGGCTTCGCGGTCAGCGCCTGCCGGAGTTCGGGCGAGGCGGCGATGGCATCGCTGGTGACGGTGAAGGTCGCGTGCTCGCCGGGGAGGAGCGTGATGAGGGCCTTGTCGACCAGCGCGTCAGGGTCGAGCCGGTCGGCGAAGAGGCACAGGTCGCGCAGGACGCTCTCGGCGTGGACGGTGACGGCGACCCCGCCCTCGGCCACGGCGACCTCGGTCGTGCACCGGGCCTTCGGCCAGTCCATGTCCTTGTCCTCCTTGGTGAACCAGGCCGCGCGCGGGAAATCCTCGCGGCCGGTCACCAGGAATTCGCCGTCCTTGGGGATCGCGCCGGGTTCGAGTTCGAGCACGGCGGTGTCGCGCGCGTCGATCTCCAGCTGCACGAGCGCGCGGCCGATGATGCGGCCTTCGGGGTTGCACTTCCAGAAGCCGATCACGCCGTTCCAGGCTTCGGCGGCGTCGTTGACGACGACCATGTTCAGGCCGTCGCCGTGGGGCTGGAAGGTCACCAAGCGCTCGGCGAAGGCGTCCCGCAGCGCGTACCAGAGCGGTTTGAGCCGCTCTTCGCCGTCGATCGCGGCCCAGGAGGTGACGGGCCAGCAGTCGTTGAGCTGCCACACGATCGCGCCGGTGCAGTATGGCTGGAGGGAGCGGAAGCGCTCGAGGCCGAGGCGGATCGCGCGGGCCTGGTTGACCTGCGTGTAGTACAGCCAGTCGTCGAAGTCGCGCACGGGCGGCAGGTGGGCGTCGAGGCCGCGCTGGAGCTTGGCCTGACCGTTCTGGGCCTTCTGGTGCCAGAGCATCGCGGCGCTGTCGGCGGTGAGGGGGTCGTCGGTGACCATGCGCCGCACCGTGGCCCAGGTGGGCGGGGCCTGGTAGCCGAACTCGGCGACGAAGCGCGGCTTCCAGTCGCGGTAGTGCGTGTAGTCGAGCTCGTTCCAGACGTCCCAGATGTGGACGGTGCCGTGCGCCTGCTCGTTCGGGTGCAGTTCGCGCGTGCCGGAGTAGGGGCTGCCGGGCCAGTACGGTCGGGTGCCGTCCACTTCGGCCACGAGCTTGGGGAGGAGGTCGTGGTAGTACCCGGCACCCCAGGTGCGGTCGCCGAGGCGGTCCTGCCAGTTCCAGTCGTGCCAGCCCCAGAGGTTCTCGTTGTTGCCCGTCCAGGTGACCAGGCTCGGATGCGGGGCGAGGCGGGCGAGGTTGTCGCGTGCCTCGGCCTCCACTTCGGACCAGAAGGGCGCTTCCTCGGGGTAGGCGGCGCACGCGAACGCGAAGTCCTGGCCCACGAGGAGGCCGAGCCCGTCGCAGATCCGGTAGAAGGCCTCGGACTCGTACACACCGCCGCCCCACACGCGGATGTAGTTGACCCCGGCCGCGACCGCTTGGCGCAGGCGCCGTTCGATGCGCGCGGGGTCGATGCGTCCGGACATCGCCTCGTCGGGGATCCAGTTGACGCCCTTGATCCAGACCGGTTCGCCGTTCACCTTCAGGCGGTACGGGCGGCCGTCCGCGTCGGGCTCGGTGTCGAGTTCGACGGTGCGGAAGCCGATCCGGCGTTCCCACGAGTCGAGCACCTCGTCGCCGGCGACGACGGCGACCGTCGCCTCGTACAGCGTCCGTCGGCCGTAGCCGTGCGGGCGCCACCGCTCCGGCGCGTCGACTTCGAGCCGCACGGTCGCGGTGTCGCTCCCTGCGGGGACCTGGACGTTCGCCTCCGCGACGAAGTGCCCGTCGCCGGAGGCCGAGTTCCGTCCGATGGCGCACTCGAGGACGACACCGGTCTCGGCGGCCCTCTTCAGGCGCACCTCGAGTTCGACGACGCCGATTCCGTCCTCAAGGGAGACTCGCGGCACGACCTCCTCGATGCGTGCGGTGTCCCAGCACTCCAAGCGCACCGGCCGCCAGATCCCGGCGCCCGCGAGGTTCGGGCCCCAGTCCCAGCCGAAGTCGCAGGCGGCCTTGCGGATGAAGTTGCCGGGCTCGGGGTAGGCGTTCGGCCGGTCGCCGAGCCGGTCCCGCTGCGCCTCGGCGTACGTGTACGGGGCCGTGAAGTGGACCTCGAGTTCGTTGGCGCCCTGGCGGATCGCGTCGCGCGTGTCGAAGCGGTAGCGGCGGTGCATGTTCGCGGTCTCGCCGAGGACGGTGCCGTTGAGGCTCACCCGGGCCACGGTGTCGAGCCCGTCGAAGACCAGGTCGATCCCGTCCCAGTCGCCTTGGTGGTCGAACGAGGTCCGGTAGGTCCAGTCGCTGCGGCCGACCCAGGCCAGGTCGCGCTCGGCCCCGTCCGTGTAGGGGTCGCTGATGAGCCCGGCGGCCAGCAGGTCGGCCACCACTTCGCCGGGCACGGCCGCCGGCGTCGCGGTGACGGCCACCGGGGCACCGGGGTCACCGGTGACGGTCCAGTCCTCGTGCAGGGTTCGCTTGGCGCTCAAAGAGACTCCTATGCGTTGGTCGACGGCGGGGCGCAGTGCGCCGCGCACCGGTCGGGCTCGTGCCTTGCCGCCCGAGAGGTCACCGCCCATGATGCCGCGCCGGTGCCGCCAGGAACTGGCGACGAGTAGCTTAACCGGATAAGCAGGCCGTACGCTACAGTCGGGGCACCGGCGGCCGGCGGCGCATCCCTTGCGCGACCGTGCCCGCAGCACACCTGAGAGGACCACCGATGGCCAGGCGAGTCACCATCGCCGACATCGCCGCCGCGGCGGGCGTGTCGAAGGGCGCGGTCTCCTACGCCCTCAACGGAAGGCCCGGCGTCTCCGAGGCCACGCGCACGAAGATCCTCGCCATCGCCGCCGAGATGGGGTTCGTCCCCAATCGCGCCGCCCGCTCCCTCTCGGTCTCCTCCGCGCAGACCGTCGGCATCGCCCTGCGCCGCCCCGCCCGGACCATCGGCATCGAGCCGTACTTCATGGAGCTCATCAGCGGCATCGAAGCGACCCTCTCGGGCGGGTCCTTCGGACTGACCCTGCAGATCGTGGGCACGGTCCAGGAGGAGCTCGAGGTCTACCGGCGCTGGTGGGCCGAGCGGCGCGTCGACGGGGTCTTCCTGTGCGACCTCGGCACCAGCGACCTGCGGCTCGACTTCGTCGCCGACCTCGGCCTCCCCGCCGTCGCCGTGGGCGGCCCGGTCGAGGGCGCGCGGTTCCCCGCCGTCTGGCACGACGACGTCGAGCCGAGCCGCGACATCCTCGAGTACCTGTACACCCTGGGCCACCGGCGCGTCGCCCGCATCGCGGGCATCCCCGGCCTCCTGCACACCGCGATCCGCGACGAGGCCTGCGCGGAGACCGCGGCCGGCCTCGACTTCGAGTCCGCCACCATGGTCCACAGCGACTACACCGGCGAGCAGGGCGCGCAGATCACAAGACGGCTGCTCAGCTCCGCCAACCGCCCCACCGCGATCGTCTACGACAACGACGTCATGGCCGTGGCCGGCCTCGGCGTCGCCCACGAGCTCGGCCTCGAGATCCCCGAGCAGCTCTCCCTCGTCGCCTGGGACGACTCGCCGCTGTGCCGCCTCACCCACCCCGCCCTCACCTCGCTCACCCGGGACATCCCCGCCTACGGCGCCAAGTGCGCCGAAGTGCTCCTGACGCTGATCGGCGCGGCCGAGGCGAGCGCGCCCCCGGGCCCCGAGGCCCGCGCTTTCTCGGTTCAGTGCAAGCCCGCCCAGCTGTCCCCGCGCGGCTCGACGGGTCCCGCCCTCGTCTGAACTGCGGTGCGCCGCAGCCCAATTCGGAACACGTCTTGAACCCCACCCATATTTATGATTCTCTATGTTGAGGTGTTGATTAACCGCTTCACCTGCAACCCGGATCTACAGATGGGATCGACATGGAACACGGCACCCCCGACGCCGCCCCGGCACGGCGTCGAACGCCCGGTCGCCGCCGCATGCGCAAGTGGCTCATGGCCGTCGCCGCCGCGCTCGCCGTCGTCTTCGCGGGCGTCTGGCAGCTCGTCCCCGCGGGCGCGCAGCAGGCCGGCGGCTTCTCGATCGACGGCACACAGCTCATCGACGCCAACGGCAACCCGTTCATCATGCGCGGCTCCACCCACCCCGACGTCTGGTACCAGGGCGAGTTCGCGAGCTTCGGCGAGATCTCCGACCTCGGCGCCAACACCGTCCGCGTCGTCCTCGGCTCGGGCCAGCGCAACTGGGGCGTCACCAGCGCCGCCCGCGTGCAGCAGATCGTCGACGAGTGCAAGGCGCAGCGCCTCATCTGCGTCCTCGAAGTCCACGACACCACCGGCTATGGCGAGGAGGCGGGCGCGGCCACCCTCGACCAGGCCGTCACCTACTGGGAGGGCCTGTACTCCGTCCTCGAGGGCGAAGAGGCCTACGTGCTCATCAACATCGGCAACGAGCCGATCGGCAACACCAACCCGGCGCAGTGGACGCAGGCGACGGTGAACGCCGTGGACCGCATGCGCGACATCGGCTTCGAGCACACCCTCGTCGTGGACGCGCCGAACTGGGGCCAGGACTGGACCAACACCATGCGGGCCAACGCCCCCACGGTCGCGGCGGCCGACCCGCTCGGCAACACCCTGTTCTCGGTGCACATGTACCAGGTGTACAGCTCCCCGCAGACCGTCATCGACTACTTCGACGCGTTCGAGGCGATGAATCTGCCGCTCATCGTCGGCGAGTACGCCGACACCCACCAGGGCTCCACGGTCGCGTGGGAGACCATCCAGTCCGAGGCGCACCAGCGCGGCATCGGCTGGATCGCGTGGTCGTACTCGGGCAACTCGGACCCGATCCTCGACCAGGTGCTCAGCTTCGACCCGAACCAGATGACCACTTACGGCCAGCGGGTCTTCGACTCCACCTACGGCATCGGGAACACCGCCGAGCGCGCCACGGTCTACGGCGACGACCCCGACCCGACCACCCCGACCTCGAGCCCCACCGAGAACCCGACCACGGGCGGTCCGACCGAGGGCGACTGCACCGCGAAGATCACCGTGGTCAGCTCCTGGAGCGGCGGCTGGCAGGGGAACGTCAGCATCACCGCCGACCAGGGCGCGGTCGACGGCTGGCGGCTGACCTGGACGTGGGCCGGGGCCACCCGGATCACCAGCAGCTGGAACGCCGACCTGACGGCCTCGGGCGCGGACGTCACCGCGGAGGACGTGGGCTGGAACGCCGCCGTCGCCGGCGGCCAGAGCCGCGAGGTCTTCGGGTTCATCGCCTCCAGTCCGACCGGCACCCCGGTTGTGACCTGCGAATCCATCTAGTAGTGCGGAGATGAGCGACGGGCGGCGGACCATCTGGTCCGCCGCCCGTTGCAGTACGACGCTGTCCGACTCGAACCGGCGCTTAGCCGTTCTTGGTCGGGAGCTGGAACTTGCCGACCCCGCCCTTCGGCATCTGGGAGCGGACGCTGCCCTTCTTGTTGCCGATGGCCTTGTGGCCGGTCTTCTCGGCCTTCTTGCCGCGGGCGAGCGCACGGCGCTGCTCGCGGTTCAAGGGCTCTTCGACAGTGGTTTCTTCAGCGGCTTCTTCGGCCTTGGGAGCTTCGGCGGTCATACGCTTCCCCTTTTCGGGTAGAGAGTGAAGAGACGTGAGCGCGAAACGGAGTCAAACTCGACGTCTCGAGAACTTGGCACTCAGTCGTATTGGCGGCCTCATCGACGGAGGCGGCCGAATCTCTTCTAAAAGATCATGCCGCCCACTCTAGCGGCTGCGCGTCCCGGGCACAACGGGCTTTGCGACGCGCCGAGCGGTGACTACCCTCATACGCATGAGCCGGAACCCTCCCGCGAGCCTCCCGCGCGTGCGCACCGCCGCGCAGGACGCGATGCGCGGCGCCCGCTGGTGGACGCTCCTGGACCTCGAGCGCAACCTGCGGTCCGACACCGAGTTCTGGCGCGACCTCTGGGCGCCCTCGCTCGCCATCGCTGCCCACAAGGTCGGCCTCAAGGGCGCGCGCTCGCGCCTGGACGAGGCGATCGAGGCCGGGTTCCACCAGATCGACCTGTTCGAGCCCGAGCTCTCGGCCGCGTTCGGCACGGACCCGGACTGGAAGCAGGTGCTCGAGCGCGCCCGCGCGAACGTCCCCGAGCCGGCCCTGCGGATCACGGCCTGGCCCGAGCCCGGCCCGGCCGCGCCCCTGCGCCTCGACCGCCCCGAGCCCCACCGCGAACCGCAACTGCTGCCGCGCCTCCCGAAGCCCCTGCCGGGCGCATGGGACACCGCCAAGCGGCTCCTGGGGTGGACGGCGGGACTGTGGCGGCACGCCAACACCCGCATCAACGCCGGCGACGCGCTCGATGTGCTCGAGCAGGTCGCGAACGGCGCCCGCTACTCGTGTGTCGAGTACTCGATCGTGCTCGCCCAGGGGCTCAACGTGCTCCGCGTCCCGGCCCGCCGCGTGTGGCTGCGGCGCGGGGACTACCACGACGGCGTGGGTCAGGGCCATGCCGTCGCCGAGGCCTGGATCGACGACCTCGACCAGTGGGTGCTCCTCGACGGGCAGCACGGCGCGTACTGGGCCGACGAGGACGGCCGGCCGCTGAGCCTGCCCGAACTCCAGGCGCGCGAACGCCCCGCGCGGCCGGTGCACGTCGGACCGCGCGCGCTGATGAAGGACCCGGGACTGTGGGCGGCGTACTTCCAGCACGCCTCGGTCACCGGGATCGCTTGGGAGCCCGAGGGTTTCGTGCCGGTGTTCCAGGACGGCCAGGTCCTCGCGACCGAACGGCTCGTCCGCGACAGCAGCGAGGCCTACCCGCGCCTCTCCGACCTCGCCATCGGCGTCACCGGCCTCGGCGGCTCCCCGGCTGTCGAGCTGAAGCCGGTGCACCCGTATGCGATCGGCGGCACCTGGAACGGCGAGGTCATCGCCGCACACGGACGCCAGCGCTTCGCCCAGGCCCTCGACCGCGAACCGGGCGAGCACAAAGCGGCGATCGCCGCCCTGACACCCTACGGCCCCTTGGCCTCCCGAGAGCTGCGCTGGACCGCCGCCTAGCGGCCGGCCGCCCGAGACAGCGCCGCCGAAATCTCCTTCGATTATTCCTAGTCTTATAGTAGGAATACTGCTACGCTCGAATCATGAAGCCCGCCAACGTCCTCGCACAGCGGCGCGAAGTCGACCAGATGCGCGTCGCCAGCGCCCTCTGTCGCTGACTCCCCGCCGGCTCGCGCGCCGCTCCTCCCTGCGGCGCCGATCCGAGTCGGCCCCCACTTCCGTCCTCCGGTCCGCCGCCGCTCCCGGCCGCATCCGACCGACCCGTTCGGCCGCTCGGCTTCGCCCTGCCCACCGACGGTTCCCGTCCGCACCTGCTTCCATCCCACCGCACCGCAAGGAGCGTCATGTCCTCCAACACCTCCCTTTCCCGCCGCGCCGTCATCGCCGCCGCACCGGTCGCCGCCGCCGGCATCGCGGTCGGCACCGCGTCCCCGGCCGCCGCGACGACTGCCACCGGCCCGTCGGCCGCCGCGCTGAGCTGGTTCGACACCACCGACGCCACGGTCACCGCCGTGCCCTCCCCGGTCCAGGTCGCCAACAGCCGCACCTGGGCCATCGCGTGGCTCGCCGCGGCGCGCGCCGTGCGCCGCGTGCCGAACGGCGTCCACGCGGGGCACTACCGCGAGGCCGCGCTGGCCTCGGCGGTGCACCGCGCGCTCGCGGCCATCACGCCGTCTCGCGTCACCGAACTCGATGCGGCGCTTGAGGAAGCGCTCGCACTCGTCCCTGACGGCAAGGCCAAGCGCAAAGGCGTTCTGGCCGGTCGCGACCGGGCCGACGCGCTGCTGGCCGAGCGCGAGGGCGACGGTCTCGACCCGGCATCGGTGAGCCCGCCCTTCACGGTCCCGCCCGCCGCGCCGGGCGTGTGGCAGCCGACTCCGACCGGCTACGCCCCAGCGGCGCAGGCGGGGACGCGCTTCGCCGCGCCGTTCGCGCTCGACAGCGCCGACCAGTTCCGCCTGCAGGCGCCGCCCGCGCTCGGCTCGGAGGCCTACCGGGCGGACCTGGCGGAGCTGTACGAGTTCGGCGGGCTGGCCAGCACGTCGCGCACGCAGGCGCAGACCGACACCGCGCAGTTCTGGTACGGCAGCTCCTTCGTGCTGTACACGCCGGTGCTGCGGGCGGCGCTCGAGCACCACACGGGGTCGCTGCGCGACCAGGTGGAACTGGTCGCGCTGTTCCACGTCGCGTCGGTGGACACGCAGATCGCCACGTCGGACTCGAAGTACGCGCACTTCCGGTGGCGTCCGGTCACCGCGATCGCCGGGCCGGTGGACGACGGCGACCCGCGGACCGTGCCCGACCCGGACTGGGCGCCACTGCACAACACGCCCGCGCACCCGGACTACCCGAGCGGCCACACCACGTACTCGGGTTCGGCCGAGGAGGTCCTGACGCAGCTGGTCGGCGACGGACCCGGTGCGGCGTACACGATCCCGAGCCCGAGCGCGCCCGGCGCGACCCGCACCTACACGACCTGGCACCCGCTCACGACCGAGAACGTCGACGCGCGCGTGTGGTCGGGCATCCACTCCCGCTCCGCGGACCTCGCGGGCGTGGAGCTGAGCACCGCCGTGGCCTCGTACGTGCTGAGCCGCGCGGGCGACCTGCTCGCCTGAGTCTTCGCTCCTGAAGAGGACGCCCCGGTCGACGCGCAGACGGCCGGGGCGTCCTGTTGCCCTGTACTGCGCGCCGATCGGATCGAACCGCCCACTGAACGTGATATTGACATTTGCCTATGTATTGACAGGCAAGCGCTCGCCCGGTAGGTTTGCTTTCACTTCCCTCAAAACCATCAGGAAGCCGCACTTGGCGGCGCTCACCAGATCTGCGAACGGCGACCGAACCCTTCCGTCGTCGTCTGGGAGCGCTCCACCGCGCGGTTCGCTTGGCCCCCGAGGCCTTGCAGCACAGGCGAAGACCCCCCGGCCCCCGGCTCGTCGGCGGGTCTTCGCCGCGCCAGGGCCCGGAACGGCCTAGCGCAGCGCCTCGTCCAGGATGTACCGCTCGGCGTCCAGCAGCCGCAGGTCCCGCGCGGGGCGGCGCAGGTGTCCCTTCTCGACGATCCGCTCGAACGCGGGGTCGCCCGCCTGGGCCATCCGCCGGATGCCCTCGATGTGGTCCACGATCCGCTTGCGGATCACCTTGATGAACCGCTGCCGGTCGCGGTCGGAGAGGCCGTACGCGTCCGCGAACATCCGCAGCCGCCGCGCCCGGTCGGGCTTCTTCCAGCCCAGCGTGATCGAGTCCCGGTCGGTGAAGATCGGCACCCAGGTCCAGGCCGCGTACGCGACGTCGTAGATCCGCGCGCCCGGGCTCGCCAGGTCGAAGTCGATGAGCGAGAGGGTCCCGTCCGGCCGCCACACCACGTTGTGCGGCGCGGCGTCGTGGTGGCAGATGACCTCGGTGTCCGGCGGCGGCGGCCCGAAGGACCGCCAGGTCGCGCCCTGCGGCGGGCGGAAGCCGTACTGCGCGTCGTGGAACATCCGCAGCATCTTCGCGACGGCGGCCATGGTCTCGTCGGTCGTCCAGTGCGGCGCCAGCGGGTACTTGCCCGGCTCGCCCTCGACGAACGACAGCACCTCCCGGGCGTGCTCGTCGATGCCGAGCACCCGCGGCGCGCCGGTGAAACCGGCCCCGTCGAGGTGCCGCAGCAACGCGTGCACCGCAGGCGTCCAGGGTCCCGTGTTCCGGCGGACGGTGTCGCCCAGCCGGACGACCGTGCTCGTGTTGCCGCCGATCAGCGGAATCTCGTCTTGGCTCACCGGTCCCCGCAGTGCCTGCCGTGGTCGTTGAAAAGGGGCGTCAGGACTCGTCGCCGGCGCTGCCGTCGACAATGGCGTCGACGAACGCTCCGACTTCGAACGGGGCCAGGTCGTCCGGCCCCTCCCCGAGTCCGACCAGCTTAACCGGTACCCCCAACTGCCGCTGAACCGCGATCACGATCCCGCCCTTGGCGCTGCCGTCGAGTTTGGTGAGCACGATGCCGGTGACGTCGCAGACCTCGCCGAAGACCTTCGCCTGCTGCAGACCGTTCTGCCCGGTCGTGGCGTCGAGCACGAGCAGGGTCTCGGCGACCGGGCCCTGCTTCTCGATGACCCGCTTGACCTTCCCGAGCTCGTCCATCAGCCCGGCCTTGTTCTGGAGCCGCCCCGCGGTGTCCACCAGGACGACGTCGGCGCCCTCCTCGGCCCCGGCCCTCACCGCGTCGAACGCGACCGAGGCGGGGTCGGCGCCCTCGCCGCGGCGCACCACCTTCGCGCCCACGCGAGAGCCCCAGGTCTCGAGCTGCTCGGCGGCGGCCGCGCGGAACGTGTCCGCCGCGCCCATGAGCACCGTCTGGCCCTCGGCGATGAGCACGCGGGCGACGCGGCCGCACGTCGTGGTCTTGCCGGAGCCGTTGACCCCGACCATCATGATCACGGCCGGGCCCTCGCCCGACGGCGAGACCGTCGCGATCGAGCGGTCGAGCTCCGGCTCCAGGACGGCGGTCAGCTCGGCCTTCAGCAGGCGCCGCAGCTCCTCGGGGTCGCGGGTGCCGAGGACCTTCACGCGCTCGCGCAGCCGCTCGACCACCGCGGTCGTGTCCGCGATGCCGACGTCGGCGGTCAGCAGGGTCTCCTCGACCTCGTCCCACACGTCGTCGTCGAGCTTGTCGCTCGCCAGCAGCGCCAGCAGGCCCTTCCCGAGCGCGTTGTTCGAACGGGCCAGACGCGAGCGCAGCCGCACCAGGCGGCCCTCGACCGGCTCGGGCTTCTCGATGGCAGGAGCGGCCGGCTTCGGGGTCTCCGCCTCCGGCTCAGCCTCCTTGGGGGCCTCGACCTGCGGTTCCTCGTCGGGAGCCTCGACTTGCGGCGCCTTCGAGCGGGACGCGCGAACGCCGAACGCGATGCCGACCGCCGCAGCGATCACGACGACGGCCGCGACCAGCCAGATCCACAGGTTGTCCACAGGAAAGTCCTCCACAGGTTCGAGTGCACGACCACTGTACTGGGGCGCGCTCAGTCCTCTTCGCGGGAGAACTTCTGGCTGATGACCTGCGTGACACCCGCGCGCATCGTCACGCCGTACAGCGCGTCGCCGATCTCCATCGTGCGCTTCTGGTGCGTGATGATGAGCAGCTGCGAGTTCTCTTGCAGCTGCCGCAGCAGGTCGAGCAGGCGGCCCAGGTTCACGTCGTCGAGCGCCGCCTCCACCTCGTCCATCAGGTAGAACGGGCTGGGGCGGGCGCGGAAGATCGCCACCAGCAGCGCCAGCGCGGTCAGCGACCGCTCGCCGCCCGAGAGCAGCGAGAGCCGCTTGACCTTCTTGCCGGGCGGGCGGGCCTCGACCTCGACACCGGTGCGCAGCAGGTCGTCGGGGTCGGTGAGCAGGATGCGGCCCTCGCCGCCGGGGAAGACGGTCTGGAAGACCATCTCGAACTCGCGGGCGGTGTCGGCGAAGGCCTCCGCGAAGACCTGCTGGATGCGGTCGTCCACTTCCTTGACGACCGTGGTGAGGTCGGCGCGGGTCTTCTTGACGTCCTCGAGCTGCTCATTGAGGAACTTGTACCGCTCCTCGAGGGCCGCGAACTCCTCGAGCGCGAGCGGGTTGACCTTGCCGAGGAGCTTGAGCTCGCGCTCGCCGCGGGCGGCGCGCTTCTCCATGGTGGCGCGGTCGAACTCGTACGGCTCGGGCTCGGGCCTGCCCTTCTCGAGGGCGGCGTTGACCTCTTCGGCGCTGGGCGGCACGGGCTGGTCGGGGCCGTACTCGGCGAGCAGGGTCTCGATGTCGACGCCGAACTCGGCGCCGGCCTTCTCCTCGAGCTGCTCGATGCGCAGGCGCTGCTCGGCGCGGGCGACCTCGTCGCGGTGCGCGGCGGAGGTGATTCGCTCGAGTTCGGCGGCGGTGGCCGCGGCGCGGGTGCGAAGGTCGGCGAGGGCGGCTTCGCGGCGGGCCTGCTCGGCGCCGATGCGGTCGCGTTCGATCGCCGCGGCCTCGAGGGAGTCGGTGAGCTGGACGCCGGCGTCCCCGGCGGCTTCGGCGACGAGCGCGGCCACTTTGGCGCCGCGGGCGCGGGCGGCCCGGCGGGCTTCGGCGCGGGCGCGGGCAGCGCGTTCGGACTGGGCCTGGCGGGCGAGCGCGTCGGCGCGGCCGGCCAGCGCTGAGGCGCGCTCTTCGGCGGTGCGGACGGAGAGGCGGGTCTCCATCTCGTTCTGGCGGGCGGCGTCGAGGGCCCGGGAGAGGACGTCACGCTCGTCGGTCGAGGGCTCTTCGATCTCGGGGAGCGCTTCGAGCGCTTCGAGTTGCGATTCGAGGCCTTCGAGGCCGGCGGTGTCGGTCTCGCGGGCGGCCTGGGCGCGGTCCTTGGCCTGCTGGAGGCGGGCGACCTCGGCTTCGGCGCTGCGGGCGGCGGCGCCGAGTTCGGCGAGGCGGCGGGCGACGACGGAGTGGGCGGCCTCGGCCTGGCGCTGCGCGGTGCGCACGGCTTCGGCGGCGGCTTCGGCTTCGGCGTGGGCTTCGCGGGCGGCCTCGAGCTGCTCGCCCAGTTGGGCGGCGGTGGATTCGGCGCCGAGCTTGCGGTCGCGGGCCTCGTCGACGGCGGCCTGGATCTCGATGTAGGACTGGGCCTTCGCGGAGCCACCGAAGGCTTCGGCCGCGCCGAGCACGTCGCCGTCGCGGGTGACGGCGGTGAGCTGCGGGTGGGCGTCCACAATGGCGCGGGCGGATGCGAGGTCGTC
Organism: Glycomyces niveus; assembly: GCF_017592475.1. Classification (GTDB taxonomy): domain Bacteria; phylum Actinomycetota; class Actinomycetes; order Mycobacteriales; family Micromonosporaceae; genus Glycomyces; species Glycomyces niveus. Next base: position 184,802 of record NZ_JAGFNP010000003.1, read on the forward strand.
GGCGACGACCATCCCGGCGAGCACGGCGCGGACGGTGGAGGCGAGTTCGGCGGGGGCGGCGACGGTGTCGGCGACGGCCCTGCAGCCGGACGGGATGTCCATATGCGACTGCGCGCCGGCGACCAGGAACCCTGCTTGCCCCCCGTCCTCGTCGCGGAGGAACTGCATCGCCTGGGCGGCACTGGCGGGGTTGGCGACGGCGATGGCGTCGGCGAGGCGGCCGAGCGCGGCCGCGAGCACGGCCTCGTAGCCGGGCTCGACCGTGAGCAAGGCGGCGACCGACCCGAGCACACCCGGCACGGCGTCGGCGCGGGCGAGCAGTGCGGCGGCGCCGTCCTTGCGGCGCAGTCCGACGGCGAGGGCTTCTTCGCGCGCGGCCCACTGGGTGGCCTCGCGGTCGGCCTCGCGTTCGGCGGCCTGGAGCCGGTCCACTTCGGCCTTGGCGGCGGCGACGCGGGCCTTGGCCTCGGCGACGGCCTCGTCGAACTCGGCGTTCGACTCGACCGCTTCGTTCTCGGCCTCGGCTTCGGCGTGCGCCTCGGCGGCGGCTTCGGCGCGCTCGCGGGCCTCGGCGAGGGCGATGCTGGCGCGTTCGAGCTCTTCGGCCGCGGCGGCGGTGCGGGTCTGGAGCGAGTCGACGCGGCCGCGCAGTGTGGCGAGGGCTTCGCGGCGCTCGGCGGCGGCCTTCACGGCGGTGACGATACGCTGCTCGGCTTCGGCCAGCGCGGTCTCGGTCTCCTCGCGGGCCTCGACGGCGGAGGCGAGGCGTTCGGAGTCCTCGGCAATGGACTCGCGCAGTTCGACCTCCTGCTCGCGGATGCGCTCGGCCTCGGTCTCGAGGACGTCGGGGTCGCGTCCGGCGCGGTCGTCGCCGCTGTCCTCGGAGAGGTAGCGGCGGCGCTCGGCGGCGAGCTGCGCGGTCGAGCGGAGCCGCTCGGCGACGGCCTGGAGGCGGTACCAGGTCTCCTGGAGGCGGGCCAGGCGCGGCTTGTCGGCGGCGTGCGCGGCCTCGACCTCGCCCACTTGGGCGGCGAGGCGTTCGTGCTCGTCGGCGAGGACGGCCCTGCGCTCCTTGAGGGCCTCTTCGTCGGCGAGGTCTTTGGCGATGTTGCCGCGCAGGGAGGTGAGGTCGTCGGCGAGGAGGCGCAGGCGGGCCTCGCGCAGGTCCATCTGGATGGTCTGGGCGCGGCGGGCGAGTTCGGCCTGGCGGCCGAGGGGCTTGAGCTGGCGGCGCAGCTCGCCGGTGAGGTCGGCGAGGCGGTCGAGGTTGCCCTGCATGCCCTCGAGCTTGCGGAGGGCCTTCTCCTTGCGCTTGCGGTGCTTGAGGACGCCGGCGGCCTCTTCGATGAACGCGCGGCGGTCCTCGGGACGGGCGTGCAGATAGGAGTCGAGCTTGCCCTGGCCGACCAGGACGTGCATCTCGCGGCCGATGCCGGCGTCGGAGAGGAGGTCCTGCACGTCGAGGAGGCGGCAGCGGTCGCCGTTGATCTCGTATTCGCCCTCGCCGGAGCGGAACATGCGGCGGGTGATCGAGACTTCGGAGTAGTCGATGGGGATGGCGCCGTCGGAGTTGTCGATCGTGAGGGTGACCTCGGCGCGGCCGAGCGCGGGGCGGCCGGTGGTGCCCGCGAAGATGACGTCCTCCATCTTGCCGCCGCGCAGGGACTTCGCGCCCTGCTCGCCGAGGACCCAGGCGATGGCGTCGACGACATTGGACTTCCCGGAGCCGTTCGGGCCCACGACGCAGGTGATGCCCGGTTCGAAGCGCAGGGTCGTGGCCGAGGCGAAGGACTTGAAGCCCTTCAGCGTGAGGCTCTTCAGGTACAACGGTCGCTCCGGGCTGGTGTGCTGCGGTTCGGGTGCGGGACCGTCCCAGCCTACAAGGCGCGCGTCGGGGAGGGTGGCATATCAAAGGCCCCAAAGGGGACGAACCAGGGAGGGAGTGAGGGAAAGCGGTCCAGACATGACAATGCGCGCCGGCTGTCCCGCAGCAGGCGCGCTGATGTTTCGTTGTCGCGAGACGAACTAAGTCAACGCGGGCTCTTGCAGCCGCATCAACTCCTCGACATGATCGTGCTCGATCTCGTCCTCACGGGCCCGCATCTCGGCGAGCTCGGACTCGAGGTTGCGTACTCGCGCGCGTAGCTGGACCACTTCTTCGAGCAGGCGCTTGTTCGGAGCCTGGCCGAGGTGGCCGTAGAGGGCTTTCGCCATGGTTTCTCCTTGCGATCACGTCGGGTGGTGGCGTTGGCGTACGCACCACGAAAACGTCGCATTTGCTGAGTGAATTTTTTTAGCCGCTGGGGCCGATTGCCCCTAGCCGGACCAGTGGAGCACGGCTCGTGAACACTGGCCGTCTCCTGACATCATCCGCCTAATCGACGGTTCTCGTCAAGCTTTGCACATGCTTTGCCCACTGGATTCGACGGGGGTCACACCCGAGGGGGGTCCCTCACGCCTGCGCGCGCCCGATCGACGCGTGCGCGGCCCGCGAGAACCTGGTAGGGTCCCGCAAATCCGAATGATTTCCACGTAACCCCACGTGACGAGGCCGTACCCCCATGCGAAGACTCCAGGGCGGGCGCCACCGCGACCGCGCCGAACTCCGCCGCCGGATGCTCATGGTCATCCCCGCGGTCTTCGGCCTCACCGCGGGCGCGACGTCACTGTGGGCGCTCGGATCGCCACTCGACGGCATCGCCGCCTCCGACGCCGACCCCACCACCGCGGCGGTCGAGACTACCGGCGCCGAGGAGCCCGCCTCGCCTGGGGCCCAGGTGGAGGACGCGCCCGGCGAAGCGGGCATGCGCACGCAAGAGGCCGAGGAAGTCCCCACCACCGAGACGCCCGAGGAGACCTCCGCGGCACCGACCGAATCGGACGAGGGCGACTCCGGCGGCGGCGAGAACGAAGGCCCGACCGGCGAATACGCCGACGTCGAAGCCGCCGTGGCCGACCTCGTCGACCAGGAGCGGGCCGAAGCCGGCTGCGGCGCACTGGAACGCGACGACCGCCTCGACGCCGCCGCGCGCCTCCACGCCGAGGACATGGCCGCCCACGACTACTTCGACCACACCTCCCAGAACGGCCGCGGCCCCACCGAGCGCGCCGCCGCGCAGGGCTACGAAGGCGGCGTCGGCGAGAACATCGCCGCCGGCTACCCCGACGCCGCATCCGTCATGGAGGGCTGGATGAACTCCGAAGGTCACCGCGCCAACATCCTCAACTGCGACTACGACGTGCTCGGCGTCGGCGTCGCCGACCGCGACGGCACTCTCTACTGGGTCCAGAACTTCGGCTGAGGCGCCTGCATTATCGCAGGTGAAAGGCACTCGAACCTCTTACTGTCGTGCATCCGACTCAACGCTGGACGGGGCGATTACCAGCAGTCATGCTGGGGTGGCCGCCCGCTGAGGCGCGCATCTGGGGAGGCGACCGAAAATACCTGAAGGACGAGGTGCCAACCGTGCGTGTCATGCTGTACGACCCGAACCGGGTCTTCTCCGCCAGCATTCGACCCCTGCTCCACCGACGCGGTGACATCCCAGTCGAGGCCAGGACCGCGAAAGCGCTCGTGGCCGCGGATGCGCAGATCGACTGCTGCCTGGTCGCCCTCGAGGCGGTCTCCCGGAACCGGGTCCTGACCGACTGCAAGCGACCGGTCTTCCTCATCACCGACCGCGAGGACGGCTCCGTCCTCCGCAAAGCCGTCTCGGTCTCGGCCGCAGGCATAGCCAACACCCACATCATGCCCGGGGACCTGCTCGACGCGATCGACCGCGGCCTGCTCAGTCCGCCCTATTACGACCCGCAGCTGCTGCGCGCGGCCCTCCAGCCCGCTCCGCTCCTCGGCGAGCACGACGCGCTCGAACTCGCACACCACCTGACGCCCCGGGAGGACGACGTCCTGCGCCGCATCGTCCGCGGCGAGCCCACGGCCCAGATGGCCACCCAGATGGGCGTATCCGTGTCGACCGTCCGCTCGCACGTCCAGAACGTGCTCGGCAAGCTCGGCGTGAACTCCCGCCTCGCGGCCATCGCCTTCGCCATCAACTACGGCATCGACACGGTCCGGGAGCAGCACCCGCAGCTCAGCTGAGCCGCCGGGGCCGCGCGCGGCCGGGGGACCATACTTGAGGGGTGCCAGAGCTTCCCGAAGTAGAGACCGTCCGCCGCGGGGTCGACGAGGCCTTCCGAGGCGGACTCATCCGCGCCGCCGAGGTCTACAACCCCCGGACCGTGCGCCGCCACGTCACCGGCATCGACGACTTCCAGCTGAGCCTCAAGGGCCTGCAGGTGACCGGCAGCGGACGGCGCGGCAAGTTCATGTGGCTGACCCTCGCAGAACCGGTTGACGGCTCGCAAGCGTCGCCGCAGGGTGGCCGGGCGCTCGTGTGCCACCTGGGCATGAGCGGCCAGCTGCACGTCGTGACCGACGGCCGCGAGGCGCACAAGCACCTCCGCGGCCGCCTCAGGTTCGCCGACGAGCGCGAGCTGTGGTTCATCGACCAGCGCACCTTCGGGTACTGGGACCTCGCCGAACTCGAGGATGCGGTCCCGAAGACCATGGCGCACATCGCCCCCGACGTGTTCGAGGCCCAGTTCGACGCGACACTGGCGGCCGAGCGGCTGCTGCGCCGGACCATCGAGGTCAAGAAGGCCCTGCTCGACCAGACGTGGATCAGCGGCGTCGGCAACATCTACGCCGACGAGGCCCTGTGGCGGGCGCGGCTGCGCGGGCGACGGAGCGGCGACTCGCTCTCGAAGCGCAAGGCCCTCGAGCTGCTCGGGCATGTGAAGGACGTGCTCACCGAATCGCTGGCGGTCGGCGGCACCTCCTTCGACGAGCTGTACGTCGACGCCCGCGGCGAGGCTGGCTACTTCGCCCGCGAACTCGCCGTCTACGGCCGCGCCGGCCAACCGTGCAAGCGCTGCGGCACCGCGATCAAACGCGAGGTCATCGGCGACCGCTCGGCCCACTACTGCCCGAAATGCCAGCGCTAGCTCGCGCCCGCTCCCTGCCGCCATCACGGCCATCGCGTCATGCTTTCGGGTGACATTCCGGCCCGCAAGGCCGTTCGCGGCTCTTTCTTGTCGGACCGCCCCGGGAAGATCGCCCCATACGATCTTTCCCCTCCAGTGGTGGGTGGGGGCTGTGGACGGCCGAACGGCGACAACGCCGAAACGCGAGGGGCGGCACCGGAAACCGGTGCCGCCCCTCGCGATGCGAGCCTTAACGCTGTTTGACGCCCAAGCGCTCGGACAGCACTTGCCAAGCGAGCTTGGCGGCGATCTGCTCGGCGTCCTTCTTCGAACCGCCGGAGCCGTCGCCGAACTCCTCGCCCGCCACGACCGCCCAAGCGGTGAACTGCTTGGCGTGGTCGGGACCAGACTCGGTGATCCGGTACTCGGGCACGCCGAGACCGGAGTCGGCCGTCAGCTCCTGGAGGCTGGTCTTCCAGTCCAGGGCCGCGCCCTGGCCGGCCGCGGCCTCCATGAGCGGGTCGAAGAACCGGTGCACCACGACCTTGGCGGTCTCCACGCCGTACTGCAGGTAGACCGCGCCGAGCAGCGCTTCCACCGCGTCGGCGAGGATCGAGTTCTTGCCGCGCCCGCCCGAGGTCTCCTCGCCCTTGCCGAGCAGGAGGTACGGGCCGATGCCGCCCGCGCCCATGCGACGCGCCACACCGGCCAGCGCCTTCATGTTCACCACCGACGCGCGCAGGCGCGCGAGCTGCCCTTCGGGCAGGTCGGGGTGATCCTGGTAGAGCGCGGTGGTGACCACCAGGCTGAGCACGGAGTCCCCGAGGAACTCCAGGCGCTCATTGGTGGGCAGTCCGCCGTGCTCGTAGGCGTAGGACCGGTGCGTCAGGGCGAGACGCAGCAGTTCGGGGTCGATATCTCGAACCCCGAACACCGCTTCGAAATGTTGTACTGCCTTGTCGCCCATGCGCGGGAGGACTTAGGCCTCGAGGACCTGACGGCCCCTGTACGTGCCGCAGACCTCGCAGACCTGGTGGCCGCGCTTCTTGGCGTGGCACTGCGGGCACTCGACCAGCTGGACGGCGACAGCCTTCCACTGCGACCGACGGTGCCGGGTGTTGCTGCGCGACATACGACGCTTCGGAACAGCCACTTCAGAACTCCATACCTATACGCTTACGCTGTGCTATTTCGGTTCGCCGTCATTGTCGGCGAGCCGAAGCTTCTCCAAGCCCGCCCAACGGGGGTCCACGGTCTCGTGAACGTGGTCGTCGGGCAGTTCATCCCAGGGCACGCCGCATTCGGCGCACAATCCCGGGCAGTCAGGTCGGCACAGCGGGGTGACTGGCATCGCCAGCACCAGCGCGTCCCGGACCGCGGGCTCCAGATCGAGCAGGTCCCCCTCGAGCCGCATGATCTCGTCGGCCTCGGTGGTCGCTTCGGTGACGGAGCCTTCATAAGCGTACAGCTCCTGCACCTGGACGCTGAGAGCGTCCTGCACGGGTGCGAGGCACCTCGCACACTCGCCTTCGGCGACCGCCTCGACCTGGCCGCTGGCGAGCACGCCTTCGCTGACGCCGGTGAGGTGGATGTCGAGGTCGAGGACCGCGCCCTTGGGGACCGCGAACACGTCCTCGAGGCCGTAGGCCTCGGGGGCGGGGATCTCGCGCGCGATGTGCATCATCGTGCCCGCGCCACGCAGCTCCGCGGTGTCGAACACCAGCGGCGCGGCGGGATCCAGAGCGGTCTTGGTCATGGGTGTCTTGCGGTCCTTCGATAGGGAGGTGCGCCTCGATCGAGGCCGACCGGTAATGCTACATCAACGGCGGCACCGGCCCCAACCCAGGTAGCGGGCACCGTGACGCAGCTCAGGGCGCGCGGGCGCGCCGACCGTCTCCCGGGCGGTTCTAGAGCTGCGGCAGCGGCTTCTCCTCTTCGATGGGCTCCTGCGGCGAAGGCGCGAAGGTGCCGATCTCCCGGAGAGTGTGCATCTTGTCGCGGCCGCGCTCGACGCCCGAGAGGGCGCGGTGCAGGAACTGCTCGAAGTTCGCGAGCGTGGTGTCGACGTACTCGTCGACCTCGTCGCGCAGGCGCTGGGCCTCGCCGCGGGCCTCCGCGATGATGCGGTTGCCCTCGTGCTCGGCGGAGACGGTGATCTCGTGGCGGGAGACGAGCCGCGCGTGCTCGGTCTCGCCCTCGGTGATGATCCGCTCGGCCTCGCGCTCGCCGGCGTCGATGATCTTGTCGCGCTCCTGGAGCATGGCCTCGGCGCGGCGGAGGTCGCCGGGGAGTTCGTTCTGGAGCTCTTCGAGCATGGCGATCATCTCGGCCCGGTCCACTTTGCAGGCCCGAGACATGGGCACGGCCTTGGCCTGCTCCACGTAGGCGATGATCTCTTCGATCCGGTCGAGCGCACCCACCGATTTGCTCCCGTCGATGTCTGTCATGGGGACATTGTCCCGGATGAGGGTGGAAAGTGTGGCTATTCCTGTCGCAAGCGCTCGATAAGTCGCGATTGGACGATTTCAGGGACGTGCGATGAGACGTCGCCGCCCCATTTCGTAACGTCCTTGACCATCGAGGACGACAGGAAGGAGTAGAGGGGGTTGGTCGGGATGAAGACCGTCTCGATCCCCGCCAACCCGTAGTTCATCTGGGCCATCTGAAGTTCGTAGTCGAAGTCGGAGGCCGCGCGCACGCCTCGGACGAGCACCCCGGCGCCGTGCTCCTTGCAGAAGTCGACGACGAGTCCCTGGAAGGACGCGATGCGGACATTGGGAATGTCCGCGGTGGTCTCGCGAAGGAGCTCCACCCGTTCCTCGACGCTGAAGAGCGCGTTCTTGGAGGCGTTGTGGAAGACCGCGACCCAGACTTCATCGTACAGCTGGGCGGCGCGTCCGAAGATGTCGAGATGACCGTAGGTCACCGGATCGAATGACCCGGAGCAGGCGGCGATTCGGGCTTCAGGTTTCACAGGGCGTGACCGTAGCAAAGGGCCGTCGTGCCGTAACGGCGGACGCGGTCTTCTGCGATCTCGCGCGGCCACGGGACGGAGGCGTCCTTCCCGCCGCGTTCGACCACCACGTCGGCGTCCTCGGCGAGCCAGCCGTATCCGACCAGCGCTTCCAGCACTTCCGCGATGGCGTGGTCGGTGACGGCGTACGGCGGGTCGGCGAAGACGATGTCGTACGGCTCGCTCGGGGCGGTCTGCAGGGCCTTCTCGACAGGGGCGCAGATCACGTCCGCGCCGGTGACGCCGAGATCGGCGATGTTCTTGCGCAGGAGCTTCGCGGTGAGCGCGTGCGACTCGACGAACAGCGCCGCGGAGGCGCCGCGCGAGAGCGCTTCGAGCCCGACCGCGCCGGACCCGGCGTAGAGGTCGGCGAATCGCAGTCCGTCGAGGTCGCCGCCGGGGGCGAGCGAGTTGAACAGCGCTTCGCGGACCCGGTCGGAGGTCGGCCGGGTGCGGTCCCCCGGGGGCGTGGCGAGGCGGCGGCCCTTGAAGCTGCCGGCGATGATCCTAGTCATTTGCCCCAACAATAATCGGCCCCAGCGCAACCCGCAGCCTGCCGGTCCCCGGCCGGCTCTCAGCCCTTCTCCAGGAACTCGCCGCGGTCGGCCGCGAGGTCGTCGACGAGTTCGGCCAGGCCCGGTTCGCCCTTGAGCTGCGGGTCCGCGGCGATGAGCGCGGTCGCTTCGGCGCGGGCCGCCTCGATGATGTCCGCGTCCTTGAGCAGCGACAAGAGCTTCACGTGCGACTTCATGCCCGACTGGGCCGCGCCGAGCACGTCGCCTTCGCGGCGCTGCTCCAGGTCGAGCTCGGCCAGCGCGAACCCGTCGGTGGTGGAGGCGACGGCGTCGAGGCGTTCACGCGACGACGTGCCCTCGGCGGCTTCGCTCACGAGCAGGCACAGGCCCGGGTGGGCGCCGCGGCCGACGCGGCCGCGGAGCTGGTGGAGCTGGGAGATGCCGAAGCGTTCGGCGTCGAGCACGACCATCGCGGTCGCGTTGGGCACGTTGACGCCCACTTCGATGACCGTGGTCGCCACGAGCACGTCGATCTCGCCCGCCGCGTAGGCGCGCATCACACGGTCCTTCTCGTCGGCGTCGAGGCGGCCGTGCAGCAGGCCGAGGCTGAGGCCCTGGAGCGGGCCGCCGCGCAGGTACTCGATCACGTCGACGACCGCGAGCGGCGGGCGCTTGTCTCCGTTGCCGCCGTTGTCTTCGGCGTCTTCTCCCCCGACGCGGGGACAGACGACGTAGGCCTGGCGCCCCGCGGCGACCTCCTCGCGGACGCGGTTCCAGGTGCGGGTCATCCACCGCTGGTCCGTATAGGGCACCACATGCGTGGCGATGGGTGTGCGGCCGGCCGGAAGCTCGGTGAGGCGACTGGTCTCGAGGTCGCCGTAGACGGTCATGGCGACGGTGCGCGGGATCGGCGTGGCGGTCATGACGAGCGTGTGCGGGGTGCGCTTCGCCTTGGCGCGCAAAGCATCCCGCTGCTCGACGCCGAAGCGGTGCTGCTCGTCGACGACGACGAAGCCGAGGTCGGCGAAGTCGACGCCGTCGTAGAGGAGGGCGTGCGTGCCGATGACGATCCCGGCCGCGTTGGTCTTGACCTCGTCGAGCACGGTGCGGCGCTGCGCGGCGGTCGCGGATCCGGTGAGGAGGGCGACGCGGGTCGCCTCCGGAGGGGCGCCGAGCTCGCCGCCTTGAGCGAGGTCGCCGAGCATGTCGACGATCGACCGGTGGTGCTGGGCGGCGAGGACTTCGGTGGGGGCGAGGAGCGCGGCCTGGCCGCCGTGGGCGACGACCTGGAGCATGGCGCGCAGGGCGACGAGAGTCTTGCCGGAGCCGACGTCGCCTTGGAGGAGCCGGTGCATGGGGTGCTCGCCGGCGAGTTCGGCGGCGATCTCGTCGCCGACCTGGCGCTGGCCCTCGGTGAGCGCGAAGGGGAGCCGCGCGTCGAAGGCGTCGAGGAGAGCGCCGCCGCGCGCGTAGGCGGTGGCGGCGTCCCCTGCGGCTTCGGCTTTGCGGCGCACGAGCACGGCCTGCATGACCAGGGCCTCTTGCCATTTGAGGCGCTTCTTGGCCGCGCCGAGGGCCTCATGGGACTCGGGGCGGTGGATCTGGCGCAGCGCAGTGCCGTAGCCGAGGAGCTTCAGATCCTCGCGCAGGGCGCGCGGGAACGGGTCGGGCGGGGTCGGGACCAGGTCGAGGACGGTGTGGATGGCCTTGGCGATGTTCCAGGACGGGAGCTCGGCCGTGGCGGGGTAGACGGGGATGAGGGTTCCGGCGAACTCCTGGATGGCGCTGCCGGGGTCGGCGGCGTCCTCGGCGAGGAGCTGGTACTGCGGCGAGTTGAGCTGGAGGCGGCCGCGGAACTGGGCGACCTTGCCCGCGAAGAGGCCCCAGCGTCCGGCGACGAGTTCCTTGGCGCGCCAGGCCTGGTTGAAGAACGTGAGGGTGAGGGTGCGCCCGGCCTCGTCGGCGACGATCACTTCGAGGAGGTCGCGGGGCTTGCCGCCGGGCCTGGCGCCGCGCCCGCGTCCTTTGGGGACGAAGGATTTCTGGACGGCGGCGCGCACCTGCGCGGCGACGGTGACGTCCTCGCCGATCTCGAGCGCGCCGAGGTCGGTGCGCTCGCCGCGCTGGGCGTAGCGGAAGGGGTAGTGGCCGATGAGGTCCCCGACGGTCTCGAGGCCGAGGCCGTCCTTGAGCGCTTCCCAGGTCTTCTTGCCCAGGACCTCGCGCAGCCGGGTGTCCAGCCCAATGGTCATTCGGCTCCTAGCAGCAGCAGCGGTTCGTCGTCTCCGGCGGGCAGCTGCTGGATCTCCACCAGCGGCCACGCCTCCCGGACATGATCGCTCAAGGCTGTGACAATTCCGGCGTTCGAACCGGCGCCGGGCAGGACGGTGAGGAGTTCGGCGCCGTCGGCGCAGAGGCGATCGGCGAGGTCGCGGGCGGCCTCGACCGGGTCGGTCGCCGCGTTCTTGACGAGGTCGCGGATGACGACGGCGAAGCCCTTGTCGCCCTTGCGGACTTCGCCCATGCGGCAGGCCTTGACCGCCTCGGCCATGGCGGTGACGTCGTCGTCGAACTCCCGCTCGGGATCGTGGACGGCGACGGCGGCGGCCGCTTGGACGACGGTCGCGGCGGGGATCGAGGCGGCCTGGCGGCCTTCGTTCCGGGCGGACTCGACGGCGCGGTGGACGGCGCGGTCGGCGTCGGGGCCGGTGAGCACGACGACGCTCGCGGCGCCGCCGTCGAACGCGGCGGCGAGCTCGGCGCCGACGGTCGCGGCGGTCGCCGTTCGGCAGCCCTCGCCCTGCAGGAAGGCGCGCATGCTCGCGGCCGCGGTGATGACGACGAGCGCGCGTTCCGGCTCCTCGGCGACCGGGGGCGAGTGGTGGCGCGCGGGGACGGCGTGCATGCGGGCGCTCGCGTGGTGTCCGCCGAGGGTGTCGTCGAAGCGGGTCACGGAGATGCGGTGGACGCGGCCGCGCTCGATCCCGGCCTCGATGGCCGCGCCGATGTCGTTGACGTGCACGTGGACGTTGAACGTGGTGACGTCCTTGGCGGCGCGCGAGCCGATGATGACCACCGAGTCGCCGAGCGCGGTGAGGCGGTGGCGCAGGTCGGCGGCGGCCGCCGCGTTCGCCTCGAGGAGGTACTGGACCTCGTAGCCGTAGACCTCCGAGCCGGTCTCTCGCGGGACCTCCTCGACTTCGGAGACGGTGCGCACGCGGTGGCGTTCGAGGAGGTCGAGCGCGCCGGTCGAGACCGAGCCGGTGAGCGTCTCGACGAGCGCTTCGAGGATCACGGTGAGCGCGAGCCCCCCGGCGTCCACAACCCCGGCGCGGGCGAGCGCCGGCAGCTGCCCGGGAGTGGCCGCGACGGCTTCCGAGGCGGCCTCGGCGGCCGCGCGAGAGGCCGAGACGAGGCCGAACGGCGCGGCCTTCCCGGCGGCCGAGGCCGCGGCCTCGGCGACGGTCAGGATGGTCCCGGCGGTGGGGACGGCGACGGCCGCGGTGGCGGCGTCGGTCGCGGCGCGCAGCCCGGCGGCGAAGCCCTTGGCGTCGATCTCGTCGCTGTTCCAGACGTCGGCGAGGCCGCGGAGCATCTGGGCGAGGATCACGCCGGAGTTGCCGCGGGCCGAGAGGAGCGCGCGCCCGGCGGCCTCGTCGAGGAGCGGTTCGAGGGCGAGCCCGGGCGTGCCGCCCTGGAACGCGGCCTGCAGGGTCGCGACCATGTTCGTGGCCGTGTCGGAGTCGGCGACGGGGAAGACGTTGAGCTCGTCGACGCTGCGCCGGTGGCGGGTCAGCGTGTCGATGGCGCGTGCGGCCCACTCGCGCATGATGTCGGCGTCGAGAAGCTGTCGTCCGGTTTCAGGGATTTCCACCACGGGCTCAGAGGATACGCCCTCGCGGGGCCGTTGCGGGGGTTCGGACGCCGGAAAAGGGACCGGCCCGCGCGCTCTCGCGCGCGGGCCGGTCGATGCCTTGGCGTGTCGGAGCCTCGGGCTATGAGCCGAAACTGAGGCTGCCGCGGGCCGCCTCCAGGGCCTCGACCTGGTCGGCGGAGGCCGACCCGGCGAAGCCGACGTAGCCGTCCCCGTTCTCGATGATCGCGGTCATCACCGTCAGGTCGCCGACCGTGAAGGTGCTGAACTGCGCCGAGCGGGCGTCGACCCGGTACTGGACGATCTGGGCGCCTTCGGCGGCGCCGCCGGCCCAGGTCGCGGCCAGGTTCTGCAGGTTGGTGGCGATGTCGGGCAGCGGCACGTCGGGGCCGGCGCCGATCGCGGCCGGGTCGAGCGCGCCGAAGAACACCGTCGGGCCGGAGCCGCCCAGGACGAGGCCGGTCGGCGTCGTGAACCCGCCGGGCGGGTTGGCCGCCTCGGTGGAGCCTTCGGCGGCGAGGATGCTCAGTCCGGAGGCCTCGTCGGCGACGACGTTCCCGGCGGTCGGGTCGGGCGACTGGCTCTCGACGGCCTGGCTGCTCTCGATCGTGCCTTCGGTCCCGTTGCCGTTGTCGAGCGGGTTGAAGAGGATGAAGCCGCCGACGCCGAGAGCCAGCGCGATGACCACGATCCCGGCGACGATGAGCCACATCGGGCCCTTGCCGCCCTTCTTCTTGTTCTTGCGCTGGATCGTGTCGGGCGCGCCCCACGGCTGTGCGCCGCCGCCCGAGACGGGCACGAGCTGGCCGCCCTGGGGGCCGAACTGGCCGCCGAACGGGGGCTGGCCGACCGGGGACGAGACGGGCATCCCCGAGACCGGCATGCCTGAGGCGGGGATCGACGACACGGGGGGCATCCCGGAGACCGGCATGCCCGAGACGGGCATGCCGCCGGAGGGCCCGAACGGGTCGGAGACCGAGGGCGGCGGCGGGGACGCCTGGAACGGCTGCTGCGGCTGCGGGGGCATGCCCTGGAAGGCCTGCTGCTGCGGCGCGTCGAACGGGGAGACGGGGACTCCCGGGGGCGGGCCGTACTGCTGGGGCGGCGGCTGGCCGGGTCCGCCGACGTACTTGACGGTCCCGTCCTCTTCGACCGGGACGCCCTGCCGGCCCGACTGCGCCATGCGCTGACTCTCCGGCGACCAGGGCGCCTGCTCCTCCTGCGGAGGCTGCTCGTTCGGTCGGTACACCGGGGGCTGTTGCTGCGGCGGCTGCCAGCCGTCGGCAGGCTGCTGCGGGGTGTGGCTCATGTTCGACTCACCAAAGAAGATATGGGCATCGGCACATCATGTGTATGCGGCCAGCCTACGGGATCTGAACCCATCCTAGAGTCACCAACGGTAGCCGACCGCGGCAGCCGCCACAGCGCAGCGCCGCCGCGGATCGTCCTGGGAGGACCGACGAACCGACGCGATCCGGGCTTGGGTCCGATTGCGGCGCAGGTGTTCCGCCCGGGGAGGACCGGACCCGTACTAGGGCCGTCCCGGCTGCCGGGGGCGAGGCCTCCGGGGGCTGTGGCGCAGGTCCCGCCACCTGGATGGCCGGTGCTCCGCCGGGTCCGTTAGAATTACCGGGTTGCCCGCCGTCGGGGTGGGCCGAATGAACGTCAATGCAGGAGTTTTGGATTATGTCGAGCGTGTGTGAAGTCTGCGCCAAGCGCCCGGGCTTCGGCAACAACGTCCCGTGGTCCCACAAGAAGACCCGTCGTCGTTGGAACCCGAACCTGCAGACCATCCGCATCGCGACTGGCTCCGGTGACAACAAGCGCCGCGCCAAGGTCTGCACTTCGTGCATCAAGGCCGGCAAGGTCACCCGCTAAGGGCTGACGCCGCGAAGTCTTACGCCGCCGGGGCACCGCCCCGGCGGCGCTTTGTCGTACCCGGAATCGGATGCGTTCGGACCACCGCGCGGCGTTACCGAGGCAAGCAGCGCCTGCGATTGCGGCGCTGCCGCGACAAGTACCGGCCGTGATTGCGGCGACATCACGACTCGATCGGGTGCCGTTCTGTCCGACCGGGCGGGGACGCTGGACCTACCCACCCAGGGCTGGTGGTCCGCCCGCCGCGCCGCCGGCCTTACCGTGCCTCGCGCCCGCACGCGCTCGTTCTACCGCTCACTTCGCCGGTAGCGCGGGGGCGGCGACAAGGCGAAGCCTCTCGCCCGCCGCTCTCCTAACTCCTTCGTGAAGTGCTCCCAGCCCGTCGGGCCGGTCCAGCGGTGGCCGTCGACCGTGACGCCGGCGCCTTCGCTCACGGTGCCGATGCGGCGCCAGCCTTCGGGGAGGAGCACGTCGGGTGGGAAGACCGCCGCGAGCGCGTGGTCTTCGCCGCCGCTGAGGAGCCAGTTGCGGGCGTCGGCGCCGAGGGCTTCGGCGGCGTTGCGCATCGGCTCGGGTACCGGGAGGGCGGCGGTGTCGACGTCGATGGCGACGCCGGAGTCGTCGGCGATGTGGCCGACGTCGGCGAGGAGCCCGTCGGAGACGTCGATCATGGCGTGCGCGCCCATGAGGGCGGCGTCACGTCCGGCCGGGTACGGCGGCTGCGGCCGACGGTAGGCGCCGACGAGCGCGCCCGGGGATCGGAAGCCGCGGGAGAGCACGTTGAGGCCGGCGGCGGCCCAGCCGATCCGGCCGGCCAGCGCGAGCACGTCGCCGGGCCGGGCTCCGGACCGCGTGACCGGTTCGCGGCCTTCGAGGTCGCCGAGGGCGGTGACGGTGACGGTGAGGAGGTCGCCGCGGGTGGTGTCGCCGCCGATGACGGCCGCGCCGACTGCGGCGGCTTCGGCGGCGAGGCCCGAGGCGAGCCCTTCGAGCCATTCGGCGGGCAGGTCCTGCGGGGCGGCGACGGCGGCGAGGAGCGCGGTGGGGCGGGCGCCCATGGCGGCGATGTCGGCGAAGTTCGCGGCGGCGGCCTTGTGCCCGACGTCGGCGGCGGAGCACCAGTCGCGGCGGAAGTGGTTGCCTTCGACGAGCATGTCGGTGCAGGCGACCACGCGGCCGTCGGGGGCGGTGACGACGGCGGCGTCGTCGCCGGGGCCGAGGACGACGGCGGGGGTGGTCGCGAAGTGGCGCGTGAAGCGCTCGATGAGGCGGAACTCGCCGACCTCGGCGACGGTCTCACTCACGTGGGGCTCATTCCTCGGCATTTGAAGGTCGCTGGATGACTGGGTAATCTTCGCTCAAGGGCGTTCGCGAAGCGGTCAGGCCCGCCCGTGTCGGGTCGGGCCTCACGATCCCGTTCCGCCCTTGCTCCTGAGGGGGACTGCCGCATGGTGCAGGCGTACATCCTGGTTCAGACCGAGGTCGGCATGGCCGACCAGGTCGCCGAGGCCGTTTCGGCGCTCGAGGGCGCGGTCCGGGTCGACATCGTGACCGGCCCGTACGACGTGGTCGTGCTCACCGAGGCCGCCTCCGCGGACCATCTGCGGGCGCTCGTGGTGAGTAGAGTCCAGCGGGTGGCGGGCATTACCCGCACGTTGACCTGTTCGATTCTCAACGCCTGAGGAGCGCGGTGGGTTCCGAGAAGAAGTCGCGGCTTCCGGCGGTCGTGGCGACCGTCGTGGCGGTGCCCGTGGCGGTCGTCGCCGGTGTGCTGGTGTTCAACGCGATCGCGCCCGAGGCGGAGCCGGAGCACGAGGACCTGTCGCCGGTGTCGGTCGAGGCGCCCTCGCTGAGCGAAGAGGACGCGGTGATCTGCCTGGCGCTCACGGCGACCGTGCCGGAGAAGGCGGGCGGCCTGCAGGCGCGGCCGGTCGAGGGCGGCGCGGGCGCGGCGGAGTCGGTCATGGCGTACGGCGACCCGGCGGCGGTGGCGACCTGCGGGGTCGAACCCGTGGCGGTCGAGGACACGGCGCTGGTCTACAAGCTCAACGGGGTCTGCTGGTACTCGGACGAGGCGGGCCTGGAGTGGACGACGCTCGACCGGCAGGTGCCGGTCGGCGTGAGCGTGCCGGAGGCGAACGAGCAGCCGGTCGACGTCTTGAACGACCTCTCCACGGTGATCGCGGCGAAGATTCCGGCGTCCGCCGAA
Source organism: Glycomyces niveus (assembly GCF_017592475.1). GTDB lineage: Bacteria > Actinomycetota > Actinomycetes > Mycobacteriales > Micromonosporaceae > Glycomyces > Glycomyces niveus. Next base: position 201,274 of record NZ_JAGFNP010000003.1, read on the forward strand.
GCGCCGACCGGGTGCGCGTGAGCGCTGCGCTCCAGCGCGCGTTCTTCGCGCGCGATTCGGTCAAGGTGGCCCCGGAGCTGCTGGGCTGCATGGTGACCGCGAACGGCGTGACCGTACGGCTCACTGAGGTCGAGGCCTACCGCGAGGACGACCCGGCTTCGCATTCCTTCCGCGGCGAGACCGCGCGGACCGCCGTCATGTTCGGCCCGCCCGGCTTCCTATACGTCTATTTCACCTACGGAATGCATTTCTGCGCGAACCTGGTGTGCGGCCCCGACGGCTCGGGCGCGGCGGTGCTGCTGCGCGCCGGTGAGGTCGTGGCCGGCGTCGAGGCGGCGCGCGAGCGGCGCGGCGCGAAGGTGCCGGACCGGGACCTCGCGCGCGGTCCGGCGCGGCTCGCGCAGGCGATGGGCTGGGACCGCGAGGACGACGGCCGCGACATGGTCGGCGCGGTCATGCAGGGCACGGGCGCGGCGGCGGTCGCGGCCGGGCCGCGCACCGGCATCACGAAGGCGGCCGACACGAACTGGCGGTTCTGGATCCCCGGCGACCGCTTCGTCTCCCCGTACAAGCGCCACCCGAAGGCGCCGCCCGCGTCGGCGGACTGAGCGGACAGCGCGGCGGTTCGGCCTGGCGGGCGTACGCGCTGAACGGGTCGGGCGCGGGGGCGCGCGACACGGGGCGCGAGCGCTGCGGGCCTGCTACCCGCCCGGGGGGTGGATCGGCGCCTGCGGCAAGCATCCCTGCCGGGTACGACGATCCGGCCGGAGCAATGGTGCGGTCCGGCCGGATCGTGACGAGTGTCATGTCGCGTCGCGGGTTACTCGAGGTTCATTTCGTATTCGAGCTGCACGTCGAAGTACGGCGAGCGCATGAGCTCCTGGAAGGCCTCCAGCGTGTCCTCGTGCTGGTGCACCTCGGAGTTGCGGCCCTCGGCGTCCGGCGACTCGAAGTAGACGATCGCCTTCAGCCGCGGGTAGTGCGCCATCTGGTAGCGGGCCGCCTGGAAGACCGCCTTCTGGTGCTCCGGGTACTGCTCCTCGTGGAAGACGCCCCATTCGGCGAGCATCATCGGCTTGTCCGGGTGCTCGCGCGCGACCCAGTGGTAGAAGCCGGGCCAGGCGCTCTTGCCCTTGGTCTGGTCGACGATCTCGCCGAAGTCCGAGTGCCCGTCGTCGTGGAGGGACTGGCCGTAGCCGGAGAGGCCGATCCAGTCGACCACGTCCGCGCCCGGGTACAGGTCCTCGTGCCAGGGCTTCTCGACCCACTTCAGGTAGCCCATGTAGTTCATGACCGTCACGAGGTTGTCCACTCCGGCCCCGCGCAGGCGCTCGACGACGTAGCGGAACATGGCCGCGTAATCCGACGCCTCCATATTGGATCCCGCAGCGGGGTCCACGTCGTTCTCCGGCTCATGGTGGACGGTGAAGAAGAACGGCTTCTGGAAGTTCGCCTTCAAGTGCTCGGCGAGCTTGTCGAGGTACTCGTCGGTCTCCGGGTCGCCCGCGGCTATCGCGCCCCATTCGGCCATCTGCGGCTTCCAGTTGATGAAGAGCGTCCGCGGATGCTGCGGGTCCTCGGTCAGCGCGATCTGCTCGGGCGTCGGGAAAAGCCGGTTGCTCCCGCGCTCGTACGCGTGGTAGATCTGCTGCGTCTGGCCCACTCTGGATTCGAAGTCGAGGAGCGCCTGCTCCTTCTGCCGGGACGTGTGCGCCGCGGGCGCGACCCCTACGAGTGCGCCGCAGGTCGGAATGAGCTTGTCCCTTGTGGCGCAAACGGACAGCTGGTCCTCGACCTGGCCCGACTCGGGCTGGAGCGGCGGCCCCGGCGGCGTGGTCGGGTCCGCGGCCGGGAGGGCCGGGTCGGCACTCGGGTCCACGGAAGGCGTCGGGCTCGGGGACGCGCTCGGGTCGGCCGAGGTCGGCGCGTCCGGGGAGGCGGTTCCCGGCGTGTCGGTCGGGTCCGGCGGCAGGCTCGGGTCCGCCGGGACACTGGTCGGGTCGGGCAGCGGGACGGGCACGGTCGGCGGGACGGGGGTCGCCGGCGGCACGGCCGAGATGGTGCGCAGGTTCGGGCCCGAACCGTATTCGGCGCCCTCGAACTCGAGGTAGGCGTTCCGGTCGGGGGTCGTGACGGCGAAGCCGTAGCGGCCCGGCGCGTTGATCGCGCCCGTGACGTCGAGGACCACTTCCGTTGCCCCCTTGTCGATCTCGACCGCGTCCCATACCGTGCCGTACGGCGGGGCGGTCGCGGCCGTCAGCGAGCACAGGCAGGCCACCGGGTGCACGGAGGCGACCTCGACGGTCATGCCCTCGCTGTCGGGCGGCACCGCGACGGGCAGTCGCAGCTCGGCAGTGTGGTCGGGCCTGACCGTGGACTCGTCGACGGCGAACTGCAGGTGCGTCACCGCGATGCCGAGGTCGGCCGAGAAGCCCACGGGCAGCACCGAAGGCGACTGCGGCGCGGACCCGCTGACCTGCGTGGCCGTGAACGAAGCGGCCAGCGGCGCATGGTCGAAGACGCCCTCTCCGTCCTGCCAGGCCTCGTCGACGTCGACGCCCGGGCGGTCCCCGGTGCCGACCCCGTAGCCGACCACGAAGCCCGCCAGTACCAGCGGGAGCACCGCCAGGACGGTCACGATGCCGCGGCCCGCCCGGAGGCTCTGGCGCGTCTCGGTGTCGCCCATCGTCCACCTTCTTCCGTCCAATGTGACCTGTGCTCAAATGCTGCGATTCACCATATTAGCGAACATAATGGTTTTTACTAGTCTGCTCTCGCAAACACAACCCTTGTCCCGCGGGTGGCGCGCCTCAAACCCGCCCGGCCGTCACCTCGCGGTCGCGTCGCTCGTTACTCAATCGAGATCCCGTGAACGAGAAAGGCCTTCGCGTTGAGGACCCCTGCCGCCCGCACGCTCGCCGATTACGGCGTCATCGTCCGCCGCTCCTGGTGGCTCATCATCGGAACGGTGGCCGCGGCGCTGACCGCCGGGTTCGCCTTCACCTCGCTGAGCGAGGAGGTCTACGAGTCCACGTCCTCGATCCTGGTGCTGCCCACCGCGAGCGACACCGAAGTGGCGGGCGCCCGCACCGCTGGGCAGGTCAACCTCGACACGGAGGCCCAGCTCGTCAAATCCACCGAAGTCGCCGTGGCCGCCGCCGAAGCGCTCGGCTCGGCTGATCCCGACGACCTCGTCTCGCGCGTGTCGGTCACCGTGCCGCCCAACACCGCCGTGCTCGAGATCGCCTTCCGCGCCGGCGACGCCGAGGCCGCCAAGGCCGGGGCCGTCGCGTTCAGCGAGGCGTACCTCGAGCACCGCCGCGCCGGGGCCACCGCCTCGCTCGAGGGCGCCATCGCCGCCGGCACCGTGGAGCTCGACGCGGTCAAGGCCGACATCGCGGCCGCCGAAGACGAACTGTCCGGGATGGACTCGGGCGAGAACGGCCGGTCCCGGCTCGAAGCCGAGCTCGACGGGCTCCAGCAGCAGGCCGACGAGATCGAGGCCGAGATCGCCGGGATCGAGGCCCAGCAGGGCGCGATCTCGCCCGGCCGCGTCATCAACCAGGCCTCCGCACCCGGCAAGCCCGTGAGCCCCAACGCGATGTTCAACCTCGCCGCCGCACTCGGCATCGGCCTGCCGCTCGGCCTCATCCTCGCGTGGGCCCGGCACCGCCTGGCCCGCAAGGTCGCCTACCCGACCGACCTGGTCGAACGGTGCGAACTCGACGTGCTCGCGTCCGTGCCCCCGGCCGTGAAGTTCCAGCGCCGCGAGGTCTTCGGCGCCTACAGCCCCGGCGGCCGGGTCTTCTCCCAGCTCAGGAATGTCGTCTCCTCGCAGTTGACGCACGACCAGCGCGTCATCGTCGTCGCGGGCGTGGCCCCCGGACCCGCCGCGAGCGTCGTCGCCGCGAACCTCGCCACCGCGATGGCGCGCGCGGGCGACCGCGCCACCGCCGTCGCCGCCAACCCGAGCACCACCGTGGGCCTGCCGGAGCTGTTCGGCACGGACTCCGTGCCGGGCCTCGCCGACGTCTGGTCCGGCCGGGTCGACCTCGCCGTGGCCACGCAGGCCGCGCCGCGCCAGCCCAGCCTCAACGTGATCGGGCCCGGCGCCGCCGCCCGGGCCACCGGGCCGACCAGCGAGGCCGCCGCCGAGACGTTCTCGAAGCTCGCCGAAGCCGGGCGGTTCGTGGTCGTCGACGCCCCGCCGCTGTCGTGCAGCGCCGACGCGCAGCTGCTCGCCGGGCACGCCGACGCGGTGATCCTCGCCGTCCAGTCCGGCCGCGACTCGATCGGCGAGACCGCCGCGGCCGCGCTGGCCATGCGGCAGATCGACACGCCGCTGCTCGGCGCGGTCCTGCTCCCGAGCGTGCTCGGCCCGATGAACACCGTGCCGCTGCCGGGCGCGCGCCGCGAGGCGCCGCTCGCGCCGGCGGTGTCCGAGGACGAGACGCCCACGGACTCGCTCGAGCCGGTCGAGGACTTGGAGACCACGCAGGTCATCCCCGCGGTCCGCTCAGCGGCCGAGCCGCGATGACGCTCCTCGCGGCCGCCCGCTCCGCCGGGCGCGGCCGGCTCGACCTGCAGGCCCGGAAAGCCCGGGAGGGCGCCTCGCTCACCTGGCTGCTCGCGGGCTTCCCGCTGTGGTGGGCGCTCGGCATGGGCGTCCTCGTGATCCCGTTCGTGGCGGCCGTCGCGGCCGTGAAGCTGGTGCGGCGCCGGTCTATCGCCGTGCCGCCCGCGTTCGGGTGGTGGCTGCTGTTCCTCCTCGCGGTCACGCTGAGCCTCGCGAACCTCGGCGTCGACCCGCCCGGGACCGTGCCCGAGACGTGGTTCTCGAGCCTGCCGGGGGCGACGTTCAGGTTCGGCTTCTACTGCTGCTGCACCCTCATCGCCTTGTGGGCGTACAACCTCGTGGTCGAGGGGAAGCTCCGGCGGGAGCGGCTGATCCGGCTGCTGGGAGGGCTCTTCGTAGTCACCGTCGCGGGCGGGTTCCTCGGCACGTTCTTCGGGTCGTTCGAGTACACGTCGCCGGTGGAGGCGCTGCTGCCGAAGGCCGTCGCGAAGGACGGCTTCGTGCAGTCCCTCGTGCACCCGGCCGCCGCGCAGACCATGGACTTCCTCGGCTACGAGACGCCGCGCCCGGCCGCGCCCTGGGGATACACGAACACGTGGGGCAACAACTTCGCGATCACCGCCGTCTGGTTCGCGATCGCCGCGTTCTGCACGCCGGTGAAGACGAAGTGGCGCATCGCCGCCGTCATACTGCTGGTCGCCTCGCTCGTGCCCGCCGTGTACTCGATGAACCGCGGCCTGTGGCTCGGGCTCGCCGCCATCGCGGTCTTCGCGGCGCTGCGGCTGCTCGTCTCCGGCAGACCTGGCGGCATGCTCGCCCTCGCCGGAGCCGGGTGCGCCGCAGTGCTGCTCGTGGTCCTGACGCCATTGGGGACGGTGGTGCAGACCCGGCTCGACAACGGGCACTCCGACGACGGCCGGGCGTTCTCCTCGGAACGCGCCACGGAGCTCGTCGTCGAGCACTCCCCCGTGATCGGCTTCGGATCGACGCGCAAGACGCTCGGCTCGGGCGAGTCGATCGCCGTCGGCCCCACCCCCGAATGCCCCCGCTGCGGCGGTCGCACCCTCGGCGGGAACGGGCAGCTGTGGCAGGTCATGTTCGCCCACGGGATCCTCGGCACCGTCACCTACCTCGGGTTCGCGCTCGCGGTCCTGTGGCGGTTCCGGCACGACCACACCGCGGTCGGCATCGCCGGGAGCGCCGTCGTCGGCTTCTCGCTGATCACGATGTTCTACTACAACGCCCTCGTGACGCCGCTCCTGTTCACCCTGCTCAGCTACGTCCTCCTCGCCACGGGCCGCCCGCCCGGGGTTCCACACCACGGCCCAGAGACGGAGAACCGATGAGCCGAGCCCTGAAGACCACCGACGACCTGCGCAGGCGCGCGACCTACCTCGCGGAGGTGGTCGACCAGCTGTACCCCGGTGCGGCGCAAGGCGACGCGCCGCGCCCGTACATCGTGGTGCCCGGCCGCCGCAAGCCGCGCGTGCTCATCCCGGCGGCCGACCGCAAGGTCGCCGCCGCCGCGCTCCACCGCTACGCCCGGCCCGCCGCGCGCGGCGCGCGCCTCAAGCGCGACGCCGCCGTGTGGGCGCTGCGCCTCGGCCTCGACCGGATGCTGCTGCCGCACCGCATCAAGGTCGGCGGGGCCGAGGGCATCGACGACCATCTCGCCACGGTGCTCGGCCACGAGGTGCACCTGAGCGTCCACATCGGCCCGGCGCGGGCGAACCGCAAGCCGGTGCTGCAGATCCTCAACGGGGACGCCGAGACCGTCGCGTTCGCCAAGCTCGGCGTCAACCCGCTGACCCGCGAGCTCGTCGAGGCCGAGACGAACGCGACCCGGCGCCTCAGCGAGTTCTGCGACCTGCGGCTGCTGCGCGTGCCCGAGCTCCTGCACGCCGGGAACTGGAACGGCCACAACCTGATGGTGACCTCGGCGCTCCCGTCCTGGGACGCCCCGTCCGACCTCGGGCCCTCCCGCCGCACCGCCGCCATGCGCGAACTCGCCGACGCGTGCGGCACCGCCCGCTCGCCGCTCGGCGAATCCGACTACGCGGCGCGGCTGCGCGGCCGGCTCAAGGACCTCACCGAGCGGGGCGAGACCGACGCGGACACGCTCCAGACCGCGGGCGAGACCCTGCTCGACCGGTACGCCGGCACTGAGCTGACCTTCGGCGCGTGGCACGGCGACTGGTCGCCGTGGAACACCCGCGAGACCGAGGACCTGGTGTACCTGTGGGACCTCGAGCGGTTCGAGACCGGCGTCCCGTACGGGTTCGACGCCGTCCACTACCGGCTCCAGGATCACATCGTCACCCGCGGGGCCGACCCGACCACGGCCGTCCTCGGCCTCGTCGCCGAAGCCCCGTCCATCCTGGCGCCCATGGGGGTCGCGCCCGGAGAGTCCGAACCGACCGCGCTGCTGTACCTCGTCGACCTCGCCGCCCGCTACATGGGCGACCAGGCCGAGCGGGCCGGCGCGGCGCTCGGTGCCCTCGGCCGCTGGCTCCTGCCCACCCTGCTGCGGCACATCGCCCGCCAGCGCACCGCTTCCGAGACGGGAGGCCAGTGATGAGCCCGAGGTCGCTCCGCGAGCGCTTCCCCAGCCAGTTGAAGGCCGTCGTCGGCCACTCCTCGCGCACGTTCGGGCGGTTGACGGCGTCATCGCGCATGCTGCCGGGCCTGCTGATCTGCGGCGGCCAGCGCTGCGGCACCACGTCCCTGTACCGGGCGCTCGCGCAGCACCCGGCGATCATGAAGCCGGTGTTCCACAAGGGCGTGCACTACTTCGACACCGGCTACGACAAGGGCATGGCCTGGTACCGGGGGCACTTCCCGACGCAGGCGGCCTCGCGGCGGATCGCCGACCACACCGGGCTCGCGCCGGTCGCGTTCGAGTCGAGCCCGTACTACCTGTACCACCCGCTCGCGGCGGAGCGCTTCGCGCGGGACCTGCCGGGGGTCAAGGTGATCGTGCTGGTGCGCGACCCGGTCGAGCGGGCGTGGTCGCACCACGCGCACGAGGTGGCGCGCGGGTTCGAGCCGATAGCGGACTTCGAGGAGGCCGTCGCCGCGGAGGCGGGGCGGCTCGAGGGCAAGGAGGCGGCGCTGCGGGCCGATCCGTCGCTGTACGACTTCGACCACCAGCACCACGCGTACACGGCGCGGGGGCAGTACACGGACTTCCTCGAGCCGCTTGCGGAGCAGGTGGGCCGGGACCGGGTGCTGGTGCTCGACTCGGGCGAGTTCTTCTCCCGGCCGGAGGACGCGTTCGAGCGCGTGCTGCGGTTCCTGGGGCTGCCGTGGCTCGGGGAGTTCGCGTTCGCGCGGCACAACGCGCGCGGGCGTCCTTCGCCGATGTCCGCGACCCTGCGCGAGCAGTTGACCGAGCACTACGGGCCCTATGACGAGCGGCTCGCCGATTGGCTTGGGGGCGTGCCGAGTTGGCGTCGCTGACGTCCGCTGCGGGGACCGCGGCCGCCGAGGAGGCGGGCCGCGAGGAGCTGCGCGGCACCGCCCGCGGCGGGCTCGTCAACCTCGTCGGCGCGGCGGTGTCCGGGCTCGGCGGCCTGGCGGTCACGTGGCTCGCGGCCGTGGCGCTCTCCCCCGCCGAGGCGGGCGCGTTCTTCGCGGCGACTTCGGTGTTCCTGCTGGCGGGCGCGATCGCGCGGCTGGGCACGCCGACGGGGCTCGTGTACTGGGTGGCGCGGCTGCACCAGAACGGGCGGGACGGCGCGGTCGGGTCGGTGCTCAAGCTGGGGCTGTGGCCCGCGGCGATCGTGTCGATGGCGACGGCGTTCGGGCTGCTGCTGGCCGCGCCGATGTTCGCGAGCCCGGACCTGGTGCGGCTCATTGCGGTGTTCCTGCCGGCGTCGGTGGCGATGGAGGCGCTGCTCGCGGCGACGCGCGGGTACCGCCTCATGGGGCCGTCGGTGCTCATCGACAAGCTGGGGCGCACCGTCGCGCAGCTGGTCGGATTGGGCGCGATCGCCTTGGCGGGCACGGCGTCGCCGCTGACGATCACGTTCGCGTGGGTGCTGCCGTACCTGCCGGCGGCGGTCGCGGCGGGCTGGTACCTGCTGCGGCGGCACCGCCGGTCGCGCCCGGACCAGGGGTTCCCGGACCGGGTCTCGGCCCGGGCGTTCTGGGGGTTCACGGCGCCGCGCGCGGCGGCGGGCGTGGCGCAGCTGGGGCTGCAGCGGCTCGACATCATCATGGTCGCGGCGCTCGCGGGGCTCGGCCCGGCGGCGGTGTACACGGTCGCGACCCGGTTCGTGATCGTGGGGCAGATGGCCTCGGGCGCGGTCGGGCAGTCGGTGCAGCCGCGCGCGGCCGCGGCGATGGCGGCCGGGAAGCCCGCGGCGGCGCGGTCGCTGTATCAAGCGTCGACGGCGTGGATCGTGGCGCTCACCTGGCCGGTGTACCTGGGCGTGGGGCTGCTCGCGGACTGGTACCTGCGGCTGTTCGGCGGGGAGTACGTCGGCGGCGACGCGCGGCTCGTGGTGTGGATCCTGGTGCCCGCCATGATGGTGAGCTCGGCGTGCGGCGTGGTCGACTCGATGCTGGCGATGGCCGGCAAGACCTCGTGGCAGCTGGTCGACGTCTCGATTTCACTCGCCGTCAACGTGGGGTTGAACCTCGCGTTGATCCCTTCGATGGGGGTCGTCGGCGCGGCGATCGCGTGGTCGGCGGCCGTTCTGGTCAATAATTTGGTTCCACTCGCGCAACTGTGGCGCACGTTCGGCTTGCACCCGTTCGGGGCGTTGACGAGGCGGGCGCTGTTCGCGGCCGCTCTCGGATTCGGGGTCCTGCCGCTGGTTGTCTCGCCACTCGGCCCATTTCTGACGGCGGCCGCGCTCGCGGCCGCGGGCCTCGCGTGGGCGGTGGCGCTGCTGCGCTACCGGAACCGGATCTGACCTTGAAAGGGAATTCGTGGCCAGCAACTACACCGAGGTGTTCCAGGACCCGAACGCGGTAGAGAAGTACGCCGAGCGCACCTACGCCCCGGGCACGTTCTCGTCGATCGTCTCCACCCGCCAGGCCGGATGGCTGCGCGGCTTCGTGCCGAACGCGTTCGCGACCCGGCCGACCCACCACGACTTCGCGTGCGGCACCGGCCGCGTCTCGCGGATGCTCGCGGGGCTGGTCGCGGTCTCGCACGGCTACGACACCTCCGAGGCCATGCTGCAGAAGGGCCGCGAGCTGGGCACGCCCGGGTACGCGCACCTGGTGCGCCCGGGCCTGGCCGCGCCCGAGGTCGACCCGAGCCGCCCGGCGCTGGTGACGGCGTTCCGGTTCGTGCTCAACGTGGACCTGCACCTGCGCGACCAGCTGATGGACTTCGCCTCGGCCGCGCTGCCGGACGCGGAGGCGGGGCTGCTGCTCGTGGAGAACCACGGCAACGCCTCGTCGCTGCGGCACCTGCGCAAGACCTTCGGGCGCTTGGACGCGAGCACGTGGTTCCAGGAGCTCTCGCACCAGGAGATGCGGGACCTGTTCGATCGCCACGGCTTCGAGCTGGTCGGCATGCAGGGCTTCACGCTGTTCACGCAGGGCTGCTACCGGGCGCCGTGGGGCTGGGCCGCCAGGGCCGCGGACGCCGCGCTGGCGTCCCCGCTGTCGAAGCAGGCCAGTGACGTGGTCTACATCGCCCGACGGCGCTTAGCCGGCGTTGCGGCGACGTTCCCGGTAGGCCTCCGCGAGGAGGCGCACGGCTTCGGGAACGTCGTCCTTGAGGTAGCGGCGGACGAGGCGGCGCGGCTCGGAGAGCATCCGGAAGACCCATTCGGTGCCGGTGCGCTGCATCCATTTCGGGGCGCGCCGGCGGTATCCGGCGATGAAGTCGATGCTCGCGCCGCACCCGAGGAACCACGCGGCGGGCGCGGCCGAGCGCAGGCGCACCGTCACATGCTCCTGCTTGGGGAAGCCGAGGCCGACGTAGACGAGGTCGGGGGCGGCGCTCTCGACGCGTTCGACGAGCGCTCGCCACTGCGACTCGTCCTTGTCGAAGCCCATGGGCGGGCACCACGCGCCGACCACTTTGAGGCCCGGGTACCGGGCTTCGAGGAGGTCGGCGGCGCGCTCGGTGGGCCGCGCGGCGGCGTCCGGCGTGCCGCCCAGGAGGGCCACGCGCAGGCCGCGGGTCGCGGCGGCCGCTGAGAGCGACCAGACGAGGTCCGAGCCGGCCACACGGGCGGGCAGCGGCGTTCCGGCCACTTTGGAGGCCCACACGAGGGGCGCGCCGTCGGCGACGACGAGGTCCGAGGCGGCGATGATGGCGCGCAGCTCGCGGCTGCGGCGAGCCGCGGCGACGATGTCCACGTTCGGGGTCACGATCTGGCCGCCACGCCCGGCCTCGAGCGCGTCGAGCACGCGTGCGACGGCCCCCGCTTCGGTGACCGGGTCGATGGCGATGCCGCCCAAGGACACCCGCTTCGCGGGCCCTGAGCTCAGCCGAGGTGTCGCGCCGCTGCCGCGGTCCGCGCGGGAAGGGCCCAAACGCTCCATGCGATCAGACGTTAGAGGTCCGCGTGCGATTTTCCGGGAATTTTGGCGACAGGGCGTGTCCCCCACCCCACCCCCCGTCGTTATACGAATCATCAAGGGGCGTCCGCAGGTTTCGAGCCCGGCTCGGATCGCGGCCCCGGAAGCAGCGAAGCACCAGGGTGAGCGAGGGATCAGTGAGCGTGAAGATCGCCGACACGGCCGAGCGGTCCGAGAACCGCGTCAAAGTGGTCTTCATCGGAGGTCTCGGTCGCAGCGGCACGACGCTCCTCGAACGCCTGCTCGGTCAGCTCCCCGGCGTCGTCCCCCTCGGCGAGATCACCCACCTGTGGGAACGGGACCTCGTCGGCAACGAGATGTGCGCCTGCGGGGCCACCTTCTCCCACTGCGAGTTCTGGCAGCGGATCGGCGAGCGGGCCTTCGGGTCCTGGGAGCGCGTCGACGTCGAGCGGCTCAACGCTCTCAAGGCCACAGTGGACCGCACCCGGCACATCCCCGCGCTCGCGGCCAAGCGCCTCGCGCCCGCGCAGCACCAGCTCGTCACCGAGTACGCCGAGTACTTCGAGAAGATCTACACCGCCGCCGCGAAGGACACGCGCGCGCAGGTCGTCGTCGACTCCTCCAAGCACGCCTCGCTCGCGTACTGCCTGCGCTGGTCCCCCAAGATCGACCTGCGGGTGCTGCACGTCGTGCGCGACTCGCGGGGCGTCGCCTACTCGTGGACCAAGAAGGTCGCCCGCCCCGAGTCGCCCACGGGCGACCAGATGACCCGCTACTCCCCCGCGAAGGCCGCGATGCTGTGGAACGCGCAGAACGCCGCGTTCAGCCTCCTGGCCCGCCGCGGCGTGCCGGTGCGCCGGGTCCGGTACGAGCGGATCATCCAGCGCCCGCGCAAAGTGATCGCGTCCCTGGGCCGGTTCTGCGGTTTGGACCTGACCGAATCGGACTACAACTTCATCGGGGACGGCTGGGCCGACCTCGGCCCCAGCCACTCGGCGGCCGGCAACCCGATGCGGTTCACCGTGGGCCGCATCCCGATCTACCCCGACGAGGCCTGGACCGCGGACCTGCCCGAGAGCACCCGGCGCATGGTCTCCACCCTCACCCGGCCCCTCCTGGGCCGCTACGGCTACCTCGACGAAGAGGAGACCCCTGTGGACGAACCCGTTCTGGAAGAGGTGACCGCCCGTGACTGACTGGCCGTCGGTGGGCATCGTGATCCCCACGCACAACCGCCCGCAGCAGGTGCGCGCGGCGCTGCGCTCGGTGCTGACCCAGTTCTACCCCGGCGCGCTCGAAGTGATCGTCGTCTTCGACCGCGCCAAAGTGGACGAAGACCTCGCGGCGGACGGCAAGCGGCCCGTGCGCGTGGTCAAGAACGACCGCACGCCCGGCCTCGCCGGCGCCCGCAACACCGGGATCACCGCGCTGGACACCGATCTCGTGGCGTTCCTCGACGACGACGACGAATGGCTCCCCGGCAAGCTCGCCGCCCAAGTGACCGCGCTCGGCACCGAGGCCGAGCTGTGCACCACCGCGATCGAGGTCGACTACCGCGGCCGCCGCAACTCCCGGCTCGCGCAGAAGACCATGGTGCGCCACGTCGACCTGCTCCGCTCGCGCATGATGATGCTGCACTCGTCCACGTTCCTGTTCCGCCGCTCCGCGCTCCTGGGCGGACTCGGCCTCGTCGCCGAGGACGCGCCCGGCAGCCAGAACGAGGACTGGGACATGCTCCTGCGGGCGTCCCGGCGCCGCCCCATCGCGCACGTCGACGTCCCGTACGCCCTCGTCAACTGGGCCGGCTCGCACTTCGAGACCCGCTGGGACACCAAGATCTCCTCGCTGCGGTGGATACTCGACCGCCACCCCGAGATCCACGGCAGCCCCGAGGGCGCCGCCCGCGTCTACGGCCAGATCGCCTGCTGGCACGCCGCCACCGGCGACCGCAAAGAGGCCCTGCGCTGGGCCATGCGGGCCACCAAGGCCAACCCCGGCGAGCCCCGCGCCGCCGTCGCCGCCGCGGCAGCGGCGGGCATCGTCGGCGTCCCCGCAGTGATGGCCGCCCTCCACCGCCGCGGCCGCGGCATCTAGACCACCGCAGCAGCGGCTTTCGGAAACCCGGCGTATTTGGCGATCCGCCGGTGAGAAAGCGGCCCCGGAACCGAGGTTCCGGGGCCGCTTTCGATAAGCGTCGCAAGAGGTTAGCCCTTCTTGCGCAGCTCCTCTTCGTTCTTGTGCAGGTCGTCGAGGCCACCGCACATGAAGAACGCCTGCTCGGGGAAGTGGTCGTACTCGCCCTCAGCGATCTTCTTGAAGGCCTCGACGGTCTCCTTGACGGGGACGAACGAGCCCTCGACGCCGGTGAACTGCTTCGCCGCGAACGTGTTCTGCGACAGGAAGCGCTCGATGCGGCGCGCGCGGCCCACGACGAGCTTGTCCTCTTCCGAGAGCTCGTCCATGCCGAGGATGGCGATGATGTCCTGCAGCTCGTTGTACTTCTGCAGGATCTGCTTCACCGTCGACGCCACCGCGTAGTGCTCCGCACCGACGACCTCGGGCTCCAGAATGCGGGAGTTCGAGGCGAGCGGGTCGATCGCCGGGTAGATGCCCTTGTCGGAGATCTTCCGCTCGAGGTTCGTCGTCGCGTCCAGGTGGGTGAACGCGGTGAACGGCGCCGGGTCGGTGTAGTCGTCCGCGGGGACGTACACGGCCTGCATCGAGGTGATGGCCTTGCCGCGCAGCGAGGTGATGCGCTCCTGGAGCTCACCCATCTCGTCCGCCAGGGTCGGCTGGTAACCCACGGCCGAGGGCATGCGGCCCAGCAGCGCGGAAGTCTCCGAACCGGCCTGCGTGAACCGGAAGATGTTGTCGATGAAGAGCAGCACCTCCTGGTTCTTGACGTCGCGGAAGTACTCGGCCATCGTCAGGGCCGACAGGGCGACGCGGAGGCGCACCCCCGGCGGCTCGTCCATCTGGCCGTAGACCAGCGAGGTCTTCGGGAGGACGCCGGCCTCGGCCATTTCGGCGATGAGGTCGTTGCCCTCACGGGTGCGCTCGCCGACACCGGCGAACACCGACGAACCGCCGAAGTTCTGGGCGACGCGGATGATCATCTCCTGGATGAGCACCGTCTTGCCCACGCCGGCGCCGCCGAACAGGCCGATCTTGCCGCCCTTGACGTACGGCGCGAGCAGGTCGATGGCCTTGATGCCGGTCTCCAGCATCTCGGTCTTCGGCTCCAGCTGCGCGAACGCCGGGGCGTGGCGGTGGATCTCCCAGTAGTCGTCGGCTTCGAGCTCCTGGCCCTCTTCGAGGTTCAGGCACTCACCGAGGACGTTGAACACCTTGCCCTTGATGCCGTCGCCGACCGGGACCTTGATCTGCGCACCGGTGTCGCGCACCTCGGACCCGCGGACCATGCCGTCGGTCGGGGCCATGCAGATGCCGCGGACCTGGTTGTCACCCAGGTGCTGGGCCACCTCCAGGGTCACGGTCTTCTTCTGGTCCCCGTACTCGATGTCCACATGCAGTGCATTGAAGATCGCCGGGATGGCGTTGCGAGGGAACTCGACGTCGACGACCGGCCCGATGACCCGTACGACGCGCCCCACTCCTTGAGTGTCAGTCATCGTTACTCTCTTCCTGCGGCGGAAAGGGCCGAGGCCCCGCCCACGATTTCGCTGATCTCCTGCGTGATCGCCGCCTGCCGCGCCGCGTTCGCGCTCCGCCGCAGGGTCTTGATCAATTCATCGGCATTGTCGGAAGCCGCCTTCATGGCCCGACGCTTCGACGCCAACTCGCTCGCGGCGGCGTCGATCAATGCCGCGTAGATGCGAGTCGTCAAGTACTTCGGCAGCAGCGCGTCGAGCAGCGCCTCCGGGTTCGGCTCGAACTCGTAGTCCGGAAGGAGCACGTGCTCTTCGAGCTCGGACTCCTCCACCTCTTCGACCTCGAGGGGAGCCAATTGCCGCGGTTCAGGGGTCTGCGTCAGCAGCGAGACGAACTTGGTGTGGACGATGTGCAGTTCGTCGACTCCAAGGATACCGTCCGCTCCGGCGTCGTCACCAACGTCGTCGGCGCCGGACATGAACGCCGCGAGCAGCGTCCGGGTGATCTCCTGCGCGTCCGAGACCTTCGGCAGCTGGGAGAACCCGGTCCACGAGTGGGCGATCGCCCGGGAGCGGAACCGGTAGTAGTCGACGCCCTTGCGGCCGGCGACGTACAGGACCGGCCGCTTGCCCTCCTCGGCGAGCCGGGAGACCAGCTGCTCGGCCGTGCGGATGACGTTCGCGTTGTACGCGCCGCACATCCCCTTGTCGGCCGTGACCACCAGGACGCCCGCCCGGCGCACCTGCGGCCGCGGTTGCAGCAGCGGGTGGTTGATCGACGCGTTGCTCGCGAGCGAGGTCATCACGCCGGTCATGGCCCGGGCGTACGGCAGCGAAGCCGCCACCCGGTCCTGCGCCTTGGCGATGCGGCTGGTCGCGACCAGCTCCTGCGCCTTGGTGATCTTCTTGATGGACTGGGTCGACTTCAGCCGCTTGCGCAAAGTACGAAGCTGCGCTGACATGGCTAACCCTTCTTGACGCGCTTGACGGTCTCGACGTCGACGTCGCCCTCAAGGGCGTCCTCGGCGGCGTCGGTCACGTGAAGGTCGTCGGCGGTGGCCTTGAACATCTGCTTGAACTTGGCGATCGCGCGCTTGAGGGTGTCCTCGATCTCGCCGGTGACCTTGTCCTTGCCGACGGTGAGCTGCGCGACGACGTCCTTGTGGTTGGCGCGCATGTAGGTGAGGAACTCGACCTCGAAGCGGCGGATCTCGCCGACGGGGATGTCGTCGAGCGCACCCGAGGTGCCCGCCCAGATCGAGATCGTCTCCTCGCCCATCGGGAACGGCTCGGCCACACCCTGCTTGAGGAGCTCGACCAGGCGCAGACCGCGGTCGAGCTGGGCCCGCGACGCGGCGTCCAGGTCGGACGCGAAGGCCGCGAAGGCCTCCAGGTCGCGGTACTGGGCCAGGTCCAGACGCAGCGAACCGGCGACCGAGCGCATGCCCTTGGTCTGCGCGGCGCCACCGACACGGGAGACGGACGTACCGACGTTGATCGCCGGACGCACACCCGAGTTGAACAGGCCCTCTTCGAGGAAGACCTGGCCGTCGGTGATCGAGATGACGTTGGTCGGGATGAACTGCGAGATGTCGCCGGCCTTGGTCTCGATGATCGGCAGACCGGTCATCGAACCGCCGCCCAGCTCGTCCGAGAGCTTCGCGCAGCGCTCGAGGAGACGGGAGTGCAGGTAGAAGACGTCACCGGGGAAGGCCTCGCGGCCCGGGGGACGACGCAGCAGCAGCGACACGGTGCGGTACGCCTCGGCCTGCTTCGACAGGTCGTCGAAGACGATGAGGACGTGCTTGCCGCCGTACATCCAGTGCTGGCCGATGGCCGAACCGGTGTAGGGCGCCAGGTACTTCAGGCCCGCGGGCTCGTCGGCGTTGGCCGCCACGATGGTGGTGTACTCCATCGCGCCGTGCTCTTCGAGCATGCCCTTGATGCCGGCGACGGTGGAGCCCTTCTGGCCGACCGCGACGTAGATGCAGCGGAGCTGCTTGTTCGGGTCGCCGGACTCCCAGTTCGCGCGCTGGTTGATGATCGTGTCGATCGCGACCTGCGTCTTGCCGGTCTTGCGGTCGCCGATGATCAGCTGGCGCTGGCCGCGGCCGATGGGGGTCATCGAGTCGATGGCCTTGATACCGGTCTCGACCGGCTCGAACACCGACTGGCGGTTGATGACGTTGGGGGCCTGGGCCTCGAGCTCGCGCTCGCCCTCGGCCTCGATCGGCCCCAGGTCGTCGATGGGGTTGCCCAGGGCGTCGACGACGCGGCCCAGGAACTTGTCGCCGACCGGGACCGAGAGCACCTTGCCGGTGCGCTTGACGGACTGGCCCTCGCCGACCTTGGTCGGGTCGCCCAGGAGGACGGCGCCGATCTCGCGGACGTCGAGGTTCAGGGCCAGGCCCATCACGCCGCCCTCGAACTCCAGGAGCTCGTTGGCCATGACGGAGGGCAGGCCCTCGACGACGGCGATGCCGTCGCCGGCGGAGGTGACGGTACCGACCTCTTCGCGGGTGATCTCCGGCCGGTACGACGAGACGTAGGCGTCGAGCGCGCTACGGATCTCGTCAGAGGAGATGGTCAATTCAGCCATCTGAACGTTTCCCTTTCTGTAATTACCGGCTGGATCAGCGTCCGGCCAAGGCTTGGCGGGCTTCGTCGAGGCGGCGTGAGACGGTGCCGTCCCACAGCTCCGAGCCGACTTGCACTCGGATGCCCCCGACGATCGCGGGGTCGACGGTGACCTTGAGCGCCACGTGGCGCCCGTAGACCAGGCTGAGCTTGGCGGCGAGCTGCCGCTCTCCGGCCTCGTCGAGCGGCTTCGCCACGGTCACGTAGGCCACGGCCTCGTCGCGGGCCGCCGCGGCGGCCTCGACCAGGTGGGCCAGCGAGGCGTGGAAGCTGCGACCGCCGATGCCGTAGGCGGCGGCGGTCGCGAGCTTCACGGTCACCGGCTCGGCCTTGCCGTCGAGCAGGTTCTCGATCAGCGAGGCCCGGCCCTTCGGGTCGGTGCCGGTGGCGCCGAGCGCCGCGCCGAGTTCGGCGTCGCCGTCGACGAGCCGCCCGAAGCGGAACAGCTCGTCCTCGACGTTGGCGAGGCTCCCGTCCTTGGCCGCGGCGAGCAGCAGCGCGCTGACGGCGAGCTGCTCGGTGCCGTCGGCCAGTTCGGACGGGGTGCCCCAGCGGCCGCGCACGAGCGCGGCCACCACGTCAGCGGCGGTCTCGCCCACTTGGCCCGCGATGAGCCCGCGGATCAGGCCCTCCCGGTCGTCCGCCGTGCGGGCGGGGTCGGACAGGGCGCGACGCAGCCGAGGCTGGTCGACGAGGAACCTCGTCACTCCCAGCAGCTGATCGCCGCACTCGGTGAGCTGCTCGGCCGAGGCGCCGGAGGCGGCTGCCTCCAGCACGGCCCGGCCGGCCTCGATGCTTTCGCGTCCAGTCGTCGACATCAGCGCGCTCCGCTCGTCTCGGCCGTGTCGTCGGCGATCTGGGACAGGAACTGGTCCACAGTCGCCGTCGTGTCGGCGTCGCCGGCGAGACGCTGGCCGATGATCTTCCCGGCCAGGTCGACGGCCAGGTTGCCGACCTCGCTGCGCAGCTCGCGGACGAGCTGCTGGCGAGAGGCCTCGATCTGCGCGTGGCCGGCCGCGATGACGCGGTTGGCCTCTTCGCGGGCGGAGACCAGGATCTCCTCCTTGGCCGCCACAGCGTCTTTACGAGCCTCGTCGCGGATCGCGGCGGCCTCTTCCTGCGCGGTGGCGAGCTTGCGGCGGTATTCCTCGAGGGTCCGGTTGGCCTCTTCTTGAGCCCGCTCAGCCCGCTCGATGCCGCCTTCGATCGCGTCCAC
This sequence comes from Glycomyces niveus, assembly GCF_017592475.1. Lineage (GTDB taxonomy): Bacteria > Actinomycetota > Actinomycetes > Mycobacteriales > Micromonosporaceae > Glycomyces > Glycomyces niveus. The sequence continues at coordinate 219,821 of NZ_JAGFNP010000003.1, forward strand.
TCGTGCCTCGAAGGTCTTCTCCATCATGGGGAAGACGAACTTCATGAGCACGAAGCACAGCAGACCGAAGGCGATGGCGCCGACGAGAATCTCTTGCCAGATCGGGAAGAGAATCGCCGTGCCCCCTTCGGCGGCGTGAATCATGTTCGCTCCGTAAGGTGGTGGTTAGGAGTTGATGAACGCGAGGACCAGGCCGAACAGGGCCAGAACCTCGACGAGGGCGAAGCCCATGAACAGCATCGGGCGGGTGATACCGGCCGACTCGGGCTGACGAGCGGTGGCGGTGATCCACGCGGCGAAGATCAGGGCGACACCGATACCGGGGCCGATCGCAGCGAGGCCGTAACCGACGACGTTGAGGCTGCCTTCCATGGCGTTTTTCTCCTAGGTGTCAGCGTGGCGTGTCCGTCACGCGCACGTTGTTCTTCAATTGCGAAATCTGTGTGGTTGAGGGATGGAAGCTCGGGGAGCGTCTAGTGCTCGTCCGCGAGGGATCCCTGGATGTACATGCCCGTCAGCAGGGTGAACACGTAGGCCTGCAGCAGGATGACGATGAGCTCGAAGAAGGTCATCGCGATGCCCATGGCGAACGAGAAGACCGACAGGCCCTGCACGAAGATGTTGCTCGCGTTGAGCATCTCGAAGCCGCCGAGGATGAACACCAGCAGGATCAGGTGGCCGGCGAACATGTTCGCGAAGAGCCGCAGTGCCAGAGTGACCGGTCGCAGGATGATGTTCTGCAGGAACTCGATCGGGATCAGCAGCGGGTAGATGAACCAGGGGGCCCCCGGGGGCACGCAGGTCATCTTGAGGAAGCCGATGAAGCCGTGCTTCTTGAAGCCGACGAACATGTAGATCGCCCAGGAGAGCACGCCGAGCATCAGCGGGAACGCGATGTGCGAGTTCGGGGAGATCTGGATGCCGGGCACGATGGCCCAGAAGTTCATGACGAGGATGAAGAGGAAGAGCGTCGCGAGGTAGGGCGCGAATCGCACGCCTTCCTTCTTGCCCATCTGGTCGATGGCGACGGTGTTCCGGATGAAGCCATAGGCGGATTCGGCGATCCACTGCTTCTTGGTCGGCACGATCTGGGGCTTGCGGTACGCCCACAGGAAGAAGACGATCAAGACCGCTACAGAGGCCCACACCGCGAAGGTGATGGTGGTGAACATGTGAGCGAGGGCGGTGTCGCTGAGCCCGGTGAACCAGTCACGGAAGTCAAAGTTGTGAAGGCCGGGCGGAAAGTGGGAGTCCCCTTCGGCCAGCACGGTGGCTGAGTCGGTCACGCGAGTCACGCCTCTCAGTCAGTGTCGGTCAAGTTACGGCGACATCTGCTTGATCAGCAGGTAGATTCCTGCTGCAGCACCGACAAGCATCCCTACCAGGAGCCCGACTTTGGGCAGTTCGAGCCAAAGGTCGACCAGGTATCCGAGACCACCCCAGAAGATGAGCCCGGACAGCAGATATCCCAGCGCGCGCCAGCCCATGTCCGAACCGTCCGGCTGGGGCTTGCGATCGGGGGGTTCCATGTCGGCCATGTCGAGCTGAACTCTAACAGCTACTACACAGGAACTGCCCAGCGGGTTCGCTGAGATGAGCGCCATCCGTGCAGAGTTGTCAACCTCCAAGAAACACCGCGTGTCGCGTGGAGGCGTCAAGAATTCGTCAAGATCGCGAATCGAGCTCGATATAAGGGATTTTCGCCTTGTAGGCCCAGACGACCTGGGTGGCGAGCCAGGCGACGGCGCCGCCGATCACTCCGTAGGCGAAGGGCAGCAGGGCGTCGGGCACGGCCGTTCTGACGATCGAGAGGATCGTCAGGACCAGTGCTAGTTTGACCGAATAAGTGATCAATGCCATAGGCAGAGTGAGACGCAGGTCAAAGGTCTCGGCCAGTGCGACCGCTGCCGCAGAACCCGCGAATCCCAAGGCGGCCAAGGCTACTCCTGCCGGAGCGGCCCACGCGCCAGTGCCTCCGGCTGTGATCCCGCCGACGACGGCGGCGATGACCGCCGCGATCGCCGCGGCGAGGAGGCACGGCTTCAAGAAGCCTTTGACCTTGCCCATCAGCGCGCTTCCAACGCGGCAGCGACGGGCTTGAGCGCCGCCTCGAGCTGGTCGGCGATCTGCGCGTAGACCTCTTGGCGCATCCCCCACGGGTCGGCGAGGTCGAGCTCCTCGTAGTCGCCGCGCCGGGCGTCGGCCGCGTCGACGAGCGCCTTGCCGCGCACGGCGGTGTCGCCGTCGGGCAGGGTCTCGGCGAGGTCGGCGGCCATCGGGCCGAACGAGCGTACGAGGAAGGTCTTGCCGGAAGCCTCGGGGAACCGCTCGGCGATGTAGTCGAGGTGCCCGGTCGTGGCGACCAGGATGAGGTCAGAGGCCTCGACGTGCTCGCGCAGGAGGTGCCTCGCGCGGTGGCCGTCGGGGTCGAAGCCGCGCGACTCGAGTTCGGTCATCGCGTTGTTCTGCATGTTCTCGCCCTCGTGGTAGGCCGAGATGCCCGCGCCGTGGTTGTACACGTCCTCGCCGGTGAGCCCGGCGAGGATGCGCTCGGACATGGGCGACCGGCAGATGTTGCCGGTGCACACGTGCAGCACGGTGAAGGGCGAAGTCACTCTTGGTCGGCCTTCGCTTCGGCGGGCTCGTCGGCGGCTTCGGCCGGCTCGACCTCGTCCGCTTCGGGCTCGTCGTCCTCGGGTCCCTGGCCGGGGCCGTAGCCGTCGCGGTCGAGGGTCTCGGGCACGATCTTGCGGATCTGCTCGAGGCTCAGCGCGCCCAGGCGCAGGATCTGCGGCGGGTGGGCCACGCAGTCGATGATCGTCGAGGGCTCGTTGTCCTCGCTCGGGCCGGCCTCCAGGTACACGGAGACGTCGGAGCCGAGCTGCGCCTTCGCGTCGGCGGCGGTCTCGGCCGGCGGCTGGCCGGTCTTGTTCGCCGAGGACACGGCCATCGGGCCGGTCTCCTTGAGCAGTTCGAGCGCGAGCGGGTGCAGCGGCATGCGCACCGCGACCGTGCCGTCCGTGTCACCGAGGTCCCAGGTCAGGGACGGGGTGTAGGGCACGACGATGGTCAGCGGGCCGGGCCAGAACGCCTCGATGAGCTCCTTGGCGGAGTCCGGGATGTCGGAGGCGATCCCGTCGAGCGCCCGCTTCGAGCCGATGAGGACCGGCGGCGCCATGTCGCGCCCGCGGCCCTTGGCGGCGAGCAGCGCCTTGACCGCCGTGGGATTGAACGCGTCGCAGCCGATGCCGTAGACGGTGTCGGTGGGGATGACGACGAGCCGGCCGCCGGTCACGGCCCTGGCCGCGGACTTCAACCCGGTCGCGCGGTCCTTGATCTTCCTGCAATTGAACAGCCTCACGGCGACAAGCCTAGCCTTCCCGTCGCGAACCTCGGGCGGCCCGCCAGGTCGTCGTGGTCCTCGGTCTCGGTGAACCCGCTGACACTCAGGATCGCCGGCGCGGCCTTCCCGTGCGTGTCGTCGTGCTCGAAGCCGAACCAGCCCCCGGGCTTGAGCCAGCTCGCGGCGCGCACGGTCAGCGGCTGGATCACGGCCAGGCCCGCTTCGTCGGCGTAGACCGCGCCGGACGGGTCGAAGTCGACCTCGGGCGCGACCTCGATCTCGAACGGGACGTACGGCGGGTTCGCGGTGACGAGGTCCACGGTCCCGTCGAGTTCGGCGAGCGTCCCGGCGGCGGTCGCATCGGCCAGGACCGGGGTCGCGCCGGTGCCGTCGAGGTTCGATTCGAGCCATTCGAAGGCGTCGGGGTCGATCTCGACGGCCCACACGGTCGCGTCGGGCCGCTCGGTCGCGATCGCGTGCGCGACCGCACCGGAACCGGAGCAGGCGTCGATCACGATGCCGCCCTTGGGAAGGTGCGCGAGCGCCCAGTCCACGAGCAGTTCGGTCTCGGGCCGGGGCACGAACACGCCCGGCCCGACCGCGAGTTCGCCGTAGCGGAACGCGGCCGAACCGGTCAGGTGCTGCAGCGGCTCGCGGGTGGTGCGGCGCGCCACGAGCGCTTCGAACGCCGCGAGCTGCAGGTCGGTGGGCGCGTCGGCGATGAGCAGCTGCGCCCGCTTGAGCCCGGAGACATGGGCGGCCAGCAGCTCGGCGTCGTTCCGCGGGGAATGGACGCCGGCCGCTTCGAGCCGCTTCGCCGCCGCGGCGATGGCCTTCGGCCAAGTCGTCATTCGGAGCCGCGGGCCATGCGCTCGGCCCGGTCGGCGGCGGCGAGGGCGTCCAGGACCTCGTCGAGCGCGCCGTCCATGACCTGGTCGAGGTTGTAGGCGGTGAAGCCGACGCGGTGGTCGGTGAGCCGGTTCTGCGGGAAGTTGTAGGTGCGGATGCGCTCGGAGCGGTCCGCGGTGCGCACCTGCGAGAGGCGGGCGGCGCCGGCCGCGGCGGCGGCCTCCTCCTGCTGCTTGGCGAGGAGCCGGGCGCGGAGCACCTTGATCGCGGCTTCCTTGTTCTGCAGCTGGCTCTTCTCGTTCTGGCTGGTCACGACCACGCCCGTGGGCACGTGCGTGAGGCGCACCGCGGAGTCGGTGGTGTTGACCGACTGGCCGCCGGGGCCGGAGGAGCGGTAGACGTCGACCCGCACGTCGTTCATGTTCAGCTCGAAGTCGACCTCTTCGGCCTCGGGCATGACCACGACCGCGGCGGCGGAGGTGTGCACGCGGCCCTGCGACTCGGTCACGGGCACGCGCTGCACGCGGTGCACGCCGCCCTCGAACTTCATGCGCGACCACACGCCGTTGCCGCCCTCGGGCGTGCCCTTGGTGCGCACGGCGATCGAGGAGTCCTTGATGCCGCCGAGGTCGGTGGGCACCATCTCCAGGGTCTCGACGGCCCAGCCCAGGCGCTCGAAGTACCGCAGGTACATGCGCATGAGGTCGCCGGCGAACAGGCCGGACTCCTCGCCGCCCGCGCCCGCCTTGATCTCGATGATCACGTCCTTGGCGTCGTCGGGGTCGCGCGGGACCAGCAGCTCGGCGAGCTTCGACTCGAGCTCGGGGATGCGCTTGCGGATGCTCTCGGCCTCGTCCGCGAAGTCGGAGTCCTCCTTCGCCAGCTCCTCGGCGGTCTCGAGGTCCTCCTTCGCGGTCGCGATGTCCTCGGCGGTCTTCGCGATCGGCGAGAGCTCGGCATAGCGGCGCCCGACCCGCCGCGCCTGGGCCTGGTCGGCGTGCAGGGCGGGGTCGCCCATCTGGACTTCCAGGTCTCGGAATTCGGCGAGGAGCGATTCCAGGCGGTTGTCGGCAGCGGTCGTCATTGCGGTTCCTTAAAGAGAGCAGTGCCAGTGAACATTCAAGTACGAAAAAACGCAGCGCCCGCGTCAAAGGACACGAGCGCTGCGCGGCAAAGCTACTTAGCGGCCTGAGCAGCCTTCTCCTGGGTCTTGGCGTAGCGGGCCTTGAACTTGGCCACGCGACCGCCGGTGTCGAGGATGCGCTGCTTGCCGGTGTAGAACGGGTGGCACTTGTTGCAGGTCGCAGCCTGGATCTTGCCACTGGCGACCGTCGACCGGGTGGTGAACGCGTTCCCGCAGGAGCAGGTCACCTCGGTGACGACGTACTGAGGGTGGATCCCGTCTTTCATGACTTCCCTTTCATTCGGCCGCCGGGTCGGCCGCCGCAGCGGCCGTGAACCGGAACCGGTAAGGCCCCGAAGGGCTCATTGGTCAGGGTGCGCGACCTGCGCACCAGCTCTCCATAGTAAGGCGTGAGGCCGCTCTCAACCAGAGCGGCCTCACGTCCTGCACACTTACTCGCCGGGCGTGTTCTTGACGATCTGCATCAGGAACTCGGCGTTCGTCTGCGTCTTCTTCAACCGGTCGATCAGCAGGTCGATCGCCTGCTGCGGGTCCAGCGAGGACAGGACCCGGCGGAGCTTCAGCATGACCGCCTGCTCCTCGGGGCTCATCATGAGCTCGTCCTTGCGGGTGCTCGACTGGTGGACGTCGATCGCGGGCCACGTGCGCTTCTCGGCGATCTTGCGGTCGAGCTTGAGCTCGGCGTTGCCCGTGCCCTTGAACTCCTCGAAGATCACCGTGTCGCCCATGGAACCGGTCTCGACCAGCGCTGTGCCGATGATGGTCAGCGACCCGCCGTGCTCGATGTTCCGCGCCGCGCCCAGGAAGCGCTTCGGCGGGTAGAGCGCGGTGGAGTCGATGCCACCGGACAGGATGCGACCCGACGCGGGCGACGAGTTGTTGTACGCGCGGCCCAGGCGGGTGATCGAGTCGAGCAGCACGACCACGTCGTGGCCGAGCTCGACCAGGCGCTTGGCGCGCTCGATCGCGAGCTCGGCGACCGTGGTGTGGTCCGACGGCGGGCGGTCGAAGGTCGAGGCGATGACCTCGCCCTTCACCGAACGCTGCATGTCGGTGACCTCTTCGGGCCGCTCGTCCGCGAGGACCACCATGAGGTGGCACTCGGGGTTGTTCGTGGTGATCGCGTTGGCGATCGCCTGCAGCACCATCGTCTTGCCGGCCTTGGGCGGGGAGACGATGAGCGCGCGCTGGCCCTTGCCGATCGGGGCCACCAGGTCGATGACACGGGTGGTGATCGCGTTCGGCTCGGTCTCCAGGCGCAGGCGCTCCTGCGGGTACAGCGGCGTGAGCTTGTAGAACTCGTCGCGCTTCTTCGCGTCGTCGGGGCTCATCCCGTTGACGGTGTCGAGGCGCACCAGCGGGTTGTACTTCTCGCGGCGCTGCTGCTGCTTGCCGCCCTGGCCGTTCGACTCCTCGCTGCCGCCGCGGCTGGGCTTGACGGCGCCGGTGATGGCGTCGCCGCGGCGCAGGCGGTACTTGCGGACCTGCGACATCGAGACGTACACGTCGTCCGGGCCGGCGAGGTAGCCGGTGGTGCGGATGAACGCGTAGTTGTCGAGGATGTCGAGGATGCCCGCGACGGGGACGAGCTGCTCGTCGTTCTGCTGCGGCTGGCGGTCGCGCTGCTCGGCCTCGTCGCGCCCGCCGCGCTGGCGGCGGTCGGAGCGGTCGCGGCGCTTGCGGCGGCGGCTGTCGCCGTCGCCGTCACGGGGGCCGCGGTCGTCGTAGCCGTCGTCTTCGCGGCGCTCGCGGGTCTCGGTGCGGGCCTCGGACTGGTCGGCGCGCTCAGTGCGCTCCTGGCGGTCTTCGCGGCGACCGTTCTCGCGGCCGCCGTCACGGCCGGCTTCGCGGTTGTCGCGCCCGTTCTCGCGGGAGCGGCGGCGGCGCTGCGGGCGGTCCTCTTCGGACTCGATCACGGCGACGTTGGACGACTGGGCTTCGGACTCGACGGCTTCGGTCTGACGCTCTTCGCGGCGGCGCGGCTGCGGCGGGCCGGCCGGGCGGGTCGCCCGGCGGGCGGCGGTGCCGCCCTTGGCCTCTGCACTCTCGGAGCCGCCGCCGGCGGGCGCGGCGTCGACAGTGGTCGACGGGGCCTCGGCGATGGGCGTTTGGTCAGAGTCAGGCACTGGCGGGGCCTCCTTTTCCGCGCTGGCACCGCCGGGCTGCGAGCCCGCATCCTGCCGTTCCTGGATGGCGGCGATCAGCTCGCTCTTGCGCATCCGGCCAACGCCGGTGATGCCGAGCGATTGCGCCATCTGCTGGAGCTCGGGCATCAGCATAGAGGCCAGACCGGTTCCTGCCCGACGGCGCTTCTTGGTCTCCGGAAGCTCTTCCGAAGCCGAAGCCGCATCGCTCATCCGGTCCGACGTCGTGCCGGTGGTGTCGCTCAATGGATTCCTTCCCTGGCGGAACTTCGAACTGGATTCGAGGAGTTTCCGCGTCTTTCAAATAGCCGCAATGCCGATGTTCTGGTCTGCGTCTCGCCATCGCTTCGGCCGCTTTCGGCCATGCTGCGGCCTCGGCGGTTGGAAGACGACGGTTGACACTGGGTGCAACACCCCTGGGCTGTCCGCTGAGCAGACGGTCCTGATCGTGGTGAACAGCCTCTGGGCCTGCGACTGGACGGCTTGCGTCGAATGATCGTGCACGGTGTGAGACACGTGATTGCGATCTCCGCTGATTGCGATCCTCGCCTTTGCGATCCGATCCGGGCGGAGGCCCGGCGCCACAAGCGGACAGCGACTGTTCCTTGGTCGAAACCGTGCCATGCCACGCTGGAGCTATGCAAAGTCACAAATCCATGGTTGAGGGTGATGACCCAAACAAGAGATCAGGCGTGCGCTGGATGCGCCGCAGCTGTTGTGACTACAAGCATAAGCAAGGCTTCGAGCAGTCACGACACCGGGTGGTCGTCTAACTGGAATGGTAGCGCACTCTCGCCATTCCCAACAACGGACCCGAGGATCACTCGTTCGGGGAGGTCGCGACCTGTACGGCCCCGTCGGCGACGTCCAGGCGCATCGCCTCGAAGCCCGCGGGGACTTCGGGGACGCGCGCGTCGTCCACGGTCAGCGCGAGCACGGTCGGACCCGCGCCCGAGATCGCCGCGGCGATGCCGGCGGAGCGCAATGCCCTCAGCAGATGCGTGCTCTCCGGCATTCCCTTGGCCCGGTACGACTGGTGGAGCCGGTCGTCCGTGGCCTCGAACAGCCGGGAGGGGTGGTGGGTGATCGCGGCGGCGAGCAGCGCGGACCGGGAGAGGTTGAAGACCGCGTCGGCGTGCGGGACCTTCTCGGGCAGCGCGGCGCGGGCGACCGAGGTCAGGCCCTTGGACTGCGGCACGAACGCCCACGGGTGGACGCGCGGCGACGGGTCGAGGGTGATCGCCTTCGCACCGTCCTCAGTGGTGTAGGCGATGGTGAAGCCGCCGAGGAGACACGGGGCCACGTTGTCCGGATGGCCCTCGATCTCGCTGGCGAGGACCAGCTTCTGCGTGCGGGTCATGCCGGCGCCGGCGAGCGCGTCGGCGAGCATGATGCCCGCGACGATCGCCGCCGAGGAGGAACCGAGCCCGCGGGCGTGCGGGATCCGGTTGCGGCACTTGATCTTCAGGCCGGGAGCCGAGAGGCCGAGGTGCTTGAAGGTGCGCAGCATCGTGGCGGCGACGAGGTGGCGTTCGTCGAGGGGCACGGTGCCCTCGCCTTCGCCCTGGACTTCGACGGCGACGGCAGTGCCACTGGTGGCCTCGGCCGAGACCACGTCGCAGAGGTCGAGCGCGAGGCCCAGCGAGTCGAAGCCGGGGCCGAGGTTGGCTGAGGTGGCCGGGACGCGCACGGTGGCGCGCGGGCCGGTTGCGAAGGCCTCCAACTACAGTCCCAGCGCGGTGGCGGTCTTGGCCACGTCGACCGGGACGGTCTGCGGCTGCGGCGCGGTGGAGACGGCCCAGTCGGGGTCCTTGAGCCCGTTGCCGGTCACGGTGCAGACGATCGTCTGTCCCTTCTCGACCCAACCGGCCTCGGCCTGCTTGAGCAGGCCCGCCACCGAAGCGGCCGAGCCGAGTTCCACGAAGACGCCCTCATTGCGGGCGAGCAGCATGTAGGCGGCGTGGATCTCGCGGTCGGTGACGGCGATGATCTTGCCGCCCGACTCCTTCTCGGCGTCCAGGGCCTTGGTCCAGGACGCGGGGTTGCCGATGCGGATCGCGGTGGCGATGGTCTGCGGGTGCTCCACGACGTGGCCCTCGACGATCGGCGCGGCCCCGGCGGCCTGCACGCCGAGCATGCGGGGGCGCTTGGTGGCGTTGCCTTCCTCGGCGTCCTCGGTGTAGCCCATCCAGTAGGCGCTGATGTTCCCGGCGTTGCCGACCGGCAGCACGTGGAGGTCCGGGGCGTCGCCGAGGACCTGCACGATCTCGAACGCGGCGGTCTTCTGGCCCTGGAGGCGCACCGGGTTGATCGAGTTGACGAGCGCCACCGGGTAGTCCTGCGAGAGCTTGTCGGCGACCATGAGGCAGTCGTCGAAGTTGCCCTCGAGCTGGATGAGCTTCGCGCCGTGCACGAGGGCCTGCGCGAGCTTGCCCAGGGCGATCTTCCCGGCCGGGACGAGCACGGCGCAGGTGATCCCGGCGCGCGCGGCGTACGCGGCCGCCGAAGCGGAGGTGTTGCCGGTCGAGGCGCAGATGACGGCCTTCGCGCCGTCCTCGACGGCCTTCGAGACGGCGAGCGTCATGCCGCGGTCCTTGAACGAACCGGTCGGGTTGAGGCCTTCGACCTTGAGGAAGACGTCGCAACCGGTCTTCGCGGAGAGGACCGGGGCGGGCAGCAGGGGGGTGCCGCCTTCTTGCAGGGTGACGACGGGGGTGGCGTCGGTGACCGGCAGCCGGTCGCGGAATTCCTCGATGAGGCCGCGCCACCCCGGGCGCATGCTCGATGCGGACATCGGGTCCTATTCTCCTTCGACGCGCATGACCGAGGCGACTTGGTGCACCGAGGTCAGTTGCGACAGTTCCTCCACGGTGTCCGACAACTGCTTGTCGGCGGCCGTGTGGGTGACGACCACGAGCCGGGCCTCATCGCCCTGGCCGGATTGATGGACGGTGGCCAGGCTGACGCCGTGGTGGGCGAAGGTGGCCGCCACGCGGGCGAGCACGCCGGGCTCGTCGACCACGTCGAGGCTGACGTGGTACCGGGTGCGGGCCTCGCCGATGGGTTTCACCGGGAGGTCCTGGTAGGCGGCCTCGGGCGGGAACGCGGTCATCCCGCCCCGCTTGTTGCGCGCCACGGCCACGATATCGCCGAGCACGGCAGAGGCGGTCTCGGTGCCGCCCGCTCCCGCACCGTAGAACATGAGGCGGCCGGCGGACTCGGCCTCGACGAACACGGCGTTGTACGCGCCGTTGACGTTCGCGAGCGGGTGCGTCGCCGGGATCATCGCCGGGTGGACGCGCACGGACACGCCGTCGGCCTCCCGGGTGGCGATGCAGAGGGGCTTGACGACCCGGCCCTGGGCGGCGGCGGACGCGATGTCGGCGGCGGAGACGTCCCGGATGCCCTCGCGGTAGACGTCGCCCAGGTCGATGTGGGTGTGGAACGCGAGCGAGGCGATGAGCGCGGCCTTCGCGGCGGCGTCGTAGTTGTCGACGTCGGCGGTCGGGTCGGCCTCGGCGTACCCGAGCTCGGTGGCCTCGCCCAGGGCCTCCTCGAACGCGGCGCCGGTCTGCGTCATCTGACTGAGGATGTAGTTCGTGGTGCCGTTGACGATGCCGAGCACGCGGTTGATCGTGTCGCCGTGCAGCGACTCGCGCAGCGGGCGCATCAGCGGGATCGCGGCAGCGGCGGCGGCCTCGTAGTACAGGTCCGCGCCGCCCGCCTTCGCGGCGGCCGACAGGGCCGGGCCGTCCTCGGCGAGCAGCGCCTTGTTCGCGGTCACGACCGACTTGCCCTCGGCCAGCGCGGTGGTGATCCAGGTGCGGGCGGGCTCGATGCCGCCGGCGACCTCGACGACGATGTCCACGTCGGGGCGTTTGACGAGGCCGAGCGCGTCGGTGGTGAAGAGGTCCTTCTCGACCGGCAGGTGCGAGCGGTCGCGGTCGAGGCGGCGGACGGCGATGCCGACGATCTCGACCGGCTCCCCTACTCGGGACGCCAGCTCCTCCCCGCGCGTTCGCATGAGGCGCACGACTTCACTGCCGACGTTGCCGCATCCGAGTAGCGCGAGTTTCATCGCTGGTGTCCCTCTTCCTCTTGGTTTGGGCGTGTCTAGCCGACGTCGAGCCGCAGCAGGTCGTCGACGGTTTCACGCGCCAGGATCACACGCGCCTCCCCGTTCCGGACGGCGACGACCGGGGGGCGGGGCACGTGGTTGTAGTTCGAGCCCATGGAGCGGCAGTAGGCGCCGGTTCCAGGGACCGCGATCAGGTCGCCCGGCGCGACGTCGGCCGGGAGGAATTCATCTTTAACAACAATGTCGCCGGCTTCGCAATGCTTTCCCACTACTCGGGCGAGTGCGGGCGTGGCGTCGGACGAGCGGGAGGCGAGCGTCGCCGAGTAGGTCGCGTCGTAGAGGGCGGTGCGGATGTTGTCGCTGATGCCGCCGTCGACGGAGACGTAGAGGCGGGCGGCGTCCCCGGCGAGGGTGACGGGCTTGACGGTGCCGACCTCGTAGAGCGTGAACATGGTGGGGCCGATGAGGCTGCGTCCGGGCTCGATGGAGAGGCGCGGGACGTCGATGCCGGCGGCGGCGCACTCCTCGTCGACGATCTTGCGCAAGGACGCGGCGATGTCGGCGGGCGGCTGCGGGTCGTCCTGGCTGGTGTAGGCCATGCCGAAGCCGCCGCCGAGGTCCATCTCGGGGATGCTGACGCCGAAGTCGCTCTGGAGCTTCGCGTGGAGGCGGGCGACGCGGGCGGCGGAGATCTCGAACGCGGCGGTGTCGAAGATCTGGGAGCCGATGTGCGAGTGCAGGCCGAGGAGGTCGAGGTGCGCGGCGTTGATGACGCGGCTGGCGGCCTCGTAGGCGGCGCCCCCGGCGAGTGAGAAGCCGAACTTCTGGTCCTCGTGGGCGGTGGCGATGAACTCGTGCGTGTGGGCTTCGACGCCGACGTTGACACGGACCATGACGTTGGCACGCGTGCCGAGTTCGGCGGCGATCGCTTCGAGGCGCTCGATCTCGGTGAAGGAGTCGGCGACGATGCGCCCGACCCCGAGTTCGACCGCCTGGCGCAGTTCGGCGAGCGACTTGTTGTTGCCGTGGAGGCCGAGCTTGGCCGGTTCGAGCCCGGCTGCCAGCGCGACGGCGAGTTCCCCAGCGGTGCAGACGTCGACGAAGAGGCCTTCTTCGGCGGCGGCGCGGAGCACGGCCTTGGAGCAGAAGGCCTTGGAGGCGTAGAAGACGTCGGCGCCTTCGAACGCCTCGATCCAGGCGCGGCAGCGGGCGCGGAAGTCGTCTTCGTCGAAGACGTACGCGGGCGTGCCGAACTCGGCGGCGAGCTTCTCGACGGAGAGGCCGCCGATGTGCAGGACGCCGTCCTCGGCGCGTTCGACGTTCGACGCCCACAGCTGCGGCAGGAGCGTGTTGACGTCGTCGGGCACGCCGAGCCAGCCGGGGCGCAGCGCGGAGTAGTCGAAGTCGCCGTGCAGTGCGCCGGCTTCGTGGGTCCGCATTACATCCGCTCCGGAGCCGAGACGCCGAGCAGGCCGAGCGCGTTGGCGAGGACGACGCGGGTGGCGTCGACGACCCAGAGGCGGGCCTGGTTGACCGGGGTGGTCGCCTCGTCGGGGAACGGCAGGACGCGGCAGTCGTGCTGGAACCGGTGGTAGGCGGCGGCGAGCTCTTCGGCGTACCGGGCGACCCTGTGGGGCTCGCGCAGCTCGGCGGCGGTGGCGACCACGGCCGGGAACTCGGCGAGGGCCTTGAGCAGGTCGGATTCGCGCGGGTGGCTCAGGAGCGAGGCGTCGTAGTCCTCGCCCTTGTCGACGCCGCGCTCGGCGGCGTTGCGGAGCACGCCGGAGGTCCGGGCGTGCGCGTACTGGACGTAGTAGACGGGGTTCTCGTTGCCGTGCTTGGTCCACAGGTCGATGTCGAGGTCGATCATCGAGTCGGCGGAGTAGCGGGTGAGCGCGTACCGGGCGGCGTCGACGCCGACGGCCTCGACCACGTCGTTGAGGGTGATCATGTTCCCGGCCCGCTTGGAGAGCCGGATCGGCTCGCCGTTCTTGAGCAGGTTCACGAACTGGCCGATCAGGATTTCGAGGGTTCCCGGCTCGTCGCCGAACGCCTGGCTGATGGCCTGCATCCGGCCGACGTACCCGTGGTGGTCGGCGCCGAGCATGAGCACGAGCTTCTCGAAGCCGCGCTCGCGCTTGTCGAGGTAGTAGGCGCAGTCGGCGGCGAAGTAGGTCCAGCCGCCCTTGGAGTTCTTGAGGACCCGGTCCTTGTCGTCGCCGAAGTCGGTGGTGCGCAGCCACAGTGCGCCCTCGGCCTCGAAGACGTGTCCGAGCTCGGTCAGCCGCTCGACGGCCTTCTCGAGTTCGCCCCGGTCGTGCAGGTCCTTCTCGCTGAAGAACACGTCGAAGTGGGTGCCGAAGTCGGCCAGAGTGCCCTTGATCTCCTCGAGCATCAGCTCGAGACCGACGGTCCGGAAGACGTCGAGCGGGTTCTCGGCGCTGAGCGCGTCGGGACGCCGCTTGAGGACATCGGCCGCGATGTCGTCGATGTAGGCGCCGACGTAGCCGTTCTCGGGGGTCGGTTCGCCTTTGGCGCGGGCCAGGAGCGAGCCGGCGAAATGCTCGACCTGCGCGCCGGCGTCGTTGACGTAATACTCGGCGGTGAGCTTCGCGCCGGAGGCGCGCATGACCCGGGCGAGCGAGTCGCCCACGGCGGCCCACCGGGTGCCGCCGGCGTGGATCGGGCCGGTCGGGTTGGCGGACACGAACTCGAGGTTGGCGAAGACGCCGTCCAGGGTGTTGTTGGTGCCGTAGGAGTCGCCGGCGGTGACGATCTTCCCGGCGATCCCGCCCGCCGCAGCGGCGTCGAGGGTGATGTTGAGGAAGCCGGGTCCGGCGATGTCGACCTTGGCGATGCCGTCGGTCGCGGTCAGGTTCTCGGCGATCTTCTCGGCGAGTGCCCGCGGGTTCGTGCCGGCCTTCTTGGCGGTCTGCAGCGCGATGTTGGAGGCGTAGTCGCCGTGCTTGGGGTCCCTGGGTCGCTCCACCGCCGTCTGGGCGGGCAGTACGGCGGCGTCCAGGCCCAGGGCCTCGAACGCGGTGCGCGTAGCGGACAGCACTTTCTCTGCGAGCGTCTCAGGAGTCACCCGGTAATCGTAGACGCCGCCCTTCCGCGCCCGCGAGTGATAAACCCCCTTGTGGCCTGCACGGGTAGGTTGCTTCTGTGCAACCACGACGGAAGGCCTCGAACATGCGCCCGCCTCACTACCGCTGGACCGCCCTCGCCGCCGCCCTCGCGCTCGGCGCGCTGGCCGGATGCACCCCCGACGAGGGCGGGGACGCGGGCGACGGCTCCGCTGCGGCCGAGCAGACGACCACGGCCGGGCCGGGCGAACTCGAAGGGGTGGAGAGCTTCTATGGGGAGTACGGCGACTACGTCGGCGTGATGACGGCGATCCAGGACGGGAAGACCACGGCCGAGGAGCTGGAGTTCCCGTTCGTGGCGCAGCAGGAGCACCTGGACACCCTGAACACCTGGGACGGGCAGAACCCGGTGTACGACCTCAAGCCCCCGGCGGGCGGGAACCACCTCTCGGTGTGGCAGACGTGCAACGGCTCGGTGTACGACGGGCCGATTGTCGACGGGAACGCGGTCCACTCGATGGAGCACGGCGCGGTGTGGCTCACCTACGACCCCGACCTCGTCGAGCCGGCGGACGTCGAGGCGCTGGCACTGCTGATCAGCGCCCGCGACTACTCCCTGATGAGCCCGTACCCGGGCCAGGGCGTGGCGGTGTCGCTCCAGTCGTGGGGCAACCGGTACCAGACCGAGGACCCGTCGGATCCGAAGATCAGCGAGTACCTGGACGTGTACGTCCTGAACGAGCGGTTCAACCCGGAGCCGAACGCGACCTGCTCGGGCGGTGTGACGACGACCGCGCCCTAGGCGGGTCGCCGGAAGTCGGTTCGGGGCGCGCTCTAAGGGAGTGCCCCGTGCCGACCGGGTAAGGTGGCGTACGCGAGTGGACTTCATACCAGTCCGCTCCGGCTCATCCCGAACTCGACGAATAAGGCTCTCCCCGCGATATGGCATCGAAGAAGCAGACCGCCAGCAAGGGCTCCGGCAAGAGCACGAGCAAAGGCGCAGTCGTTGAAAAAGGCCCGGCCGCTAAGAAAGACGCTGGCAAGGGCGACACCAAGGGCGGCCTGAGCAAGTCCTCGGCCCCCGCGAACGCCCGCCGTGGCCGCGCCGTGCAGGTCAAGCAGCCGAAGCCGTGGGGCCTGATCTGGACCTTCACCGGCGTCGGCGTCGTCGCCCTCGGCCTCATCGGGGCCGCGGTGTTCGTCGTCTGGGATCGCAGCCAGCCGCCGGAAGGGGTCACCGACTTCTACGGCGAGTACAAGAACTACTCCGAGGTCACCGAGGCGCTGCAGGACGGCGACGTCAAGGAGGAGGACCTCGAGAACCCGTGGGTCGTCCAGCAGACCCACATCGACGGCGAGGACCCCATGGCGGTCCCCGAGTACGAGATCACCCCGCCCGCGGGCGGCAACCACCTCAGCCAGTGGCAGACGTGCACCGGCTCGGTGTACGACGCGCCGATCATGGACGGCAACGCCGTCCACTCCCTCGAGCACGGCGCGGTGTGGCTGACCTACGACCCGGCGCTGGTCGACGGCGACGGCATCGAGGTGCTCGCCAAGAAGGTCGAGGGCCGCGACTTCTCCCTCATGAGCCCGTACCCGGAGATGGGCGTGGCGGTGTCGGTGCAGGCCTGGGGCGTCCAGTACAAGACGGACGACATCAACGACCCGAAGATCGACGAGTTCATGGACTTCTACATCCAGAACGCCGACAACGCGGCCGAGCCGGGCGCCCAGTGCGCCAACGGTCTGACCACGACCACGGCCGACCAGCAGATGCCGACGGGCTGACGGACGCGAACCTTTGGGGGAGACGCTCGTTAGGTAAGTAGGACACGGGCGCTCTTATTCGGGGAGCGCCCGCCAGGAGAGGAACACGAATGAGCCGCTTGTGGCGGAGGCCCGCACTGCTGATCGCGATCACCGCGGTCCTCATGCTGACCGCGGGACTCGCGGTCGGCTGGGTGGCGGGCACCTCCGCCCCCGGCAACGACTCCGTCGAGGCCGGGTTCGCGCGCGACATGCAGACGCACCACCAGCAGGCCGTCGAGATGGCCATGTACGAGTGGGCGAACGGCTCCGACACGGCGATGCGGACGATCGCGTACGACATCGCGACCACGCAGTCCACCGAGATCGGCATGTACCGGACGTGGCTGCGCGACTGGGGCGTCGAGCTCTCCAGCGGCGAGCCGATGGCGTGGGCGGGCGAGGAGCACGCCCACGACAGCGCCGAGACCGGCGGGCTCATGCCGGGCATGGCCACCGACGAGCAGATGGAGGAGTTCAAGTCCCTCACCGGGGCCGAAGCCGACGTCATGTTCGCGGACCTCATGATCGCCCACCACGTCGGCGGCGTCGACATGGCCCGGGCCGCGCTCGAGCGCACCGACAACGAACTGGTCGAGACCGCCGCGCGGCGCACGATCAGCAACCAGCAGTCCGAGATCGAGAATCTCGAGAACCACCGCGACAACATCCTGAACGCCGTCGAAGAGTAGGAATGCGGCTGTGAGCGACCAGTGGGGGCCTCGATACGGCGACCCGTCGCACCCGACCACGGGGGAACTCCCCCGGGTCGGCGACGGCCGCACCGACGAGCAGCGCACGATCCAGGTCGACACGGTCGCCGACCCGCCGCCGCGCCAGGAATCGCGTTCGCGCTACCGCTACAGCTGGGAGACTCCCGCGCCCGCGGAGGAACCCGAGAGCCGCTTCTCCGAACCGTCGTCGTCTTACGACGCCGGCCAAGGCTTCTCCTCGTACGGTCCCTCCCAACCCCGCGAGCAGTCCGCCCCGCGCCCCGAGACGGGCTTCAGCAACTGGTCGGTCCCCCGGATCGGCCGCGAGAGCTCGGCCTCCGGCCTCACCGGCGAGCACTCCCGCCCGAGCCTGACCGGCCACCGCCCGGACGACACCGCCCAGTTCGCCCGCGTCGGCGACGGCGTCCGCGGCTCGGTCGGCCCCGTCTCCGTCCAGGTCGACCACGTCCGCGTCGACAACGGCGTCAACGGCGACACGCAGCTCCTCGACACGTCCAACTTCCGGCGCCCCCAGCCCGAGGAGATCCCGCCCGCCGAGCAAGCGCCCCAGCCCGAACCCGGCACAGGCTCTCTGCCCGCCATGCGCCACCAGGTCATCCCCGACTGGACCCAGACGCCCCTGCGCCTCCTCGCCGCCGCCGTCGTCGCCACCGCCGTCCTCGGCGCCTCCGCCGCCAGCCTCATCTCGATCGGCAACTGGATCAACCCCTGATCCGCCCTCCCTGTCACACCCGTGCGCGACCATGGTGGTGACGAGAGGGGTCCTGATGCCGACCTGGGACGACGTAGTGGCCATCGCGAAACGCCTCCCCGAAGTCGAGGAGACGACCAGCTGGCAGACCCCCTCCCTCAAAGTCAAGGGCCGCTTCTTCGCCCGCCTCCGCACCGAGGCCGAAGGCGGCCTCGCCCTCGTCTGCGACCCCAGCGAGAAAGCCGCCCTCCTCGCCTCCGCCGACCCCGCCTTCTACACCACGCCCCACTACGACGGCTACGCCATGATCCTCATCCACCTCGACCGCATCGACGAACCCCGCCTCACCGACCTCATCGAAGACGCCTGGCTGATCAAGGCCCCCGTCAAACTCCGAAAAGCCTACGAGCAGCGGTGAACGCAACGGGGCCGACCGCAGAAGCGGTCAGCCCCATCGAAGTAGCAGCGCGTACTCAGTCGAAGATGTCCTCCGCGCGGGCAGCACTGAAGGCGCTGGTGAACCAACGCTCCGCCTGCTCCGCATCAGTACAGGCCAGAACCCGCTCCCGAACGGGCTCGGACACCTCGACGCCGCGAAGTTCGAACATCTCGAGGACGGCTTTCGCCATGCCCCTCGCCTCGCCGCGCGCTTCGCCCCGTGCTTCACCGCGCGCCTCGCCCCTGAGCTCCAACCTGCCGGCCGGGCTCTCAAGGTACTCCTGGTACGTCATGCTCATGTAGTCCTCCAAGACGTCGCACGCTTCGGTTGAGAGAAGTTGCAGCGCCCATCCAGCATACTGCTGGCGGTCCGACTCGGACAGCTCGATGAGCCTCCGACCGAGCCTGTGGGCTATCTGTTCGGCCTGCGGTCCTCCGCAGGCCGCCTTGAGAATCAGGATCTCCACC
Source organism: Glycomyces niveus (assembly GCF_017592475.1). Taxonomy (GTDB): domain Bacteria; phylum Actinomycetota; class Actinomycetes; order Mycobacteriales; family Micromonosporaceae; genus Glycomyces; species Glycomyces niveus. The sequence continues at coordinate 238,605 of NZ_JAGFNP010000003.1, forward strand.
GCCTCTCTGGAGCGGTCCTCATCGATCTCCAGGAGGTCCTCCGGGTTGATGACATCGGGGAGCAGGGTGAAACCGGGCGGTCCGACTTCGATCGCCCGCCGCGCCCAGTCCGCGGTCGCCGCGTCAGTGCATATCGCGAGCAGCCGCACCGGGCACTTGAGACGGGCACGGAGGATCGTGAGGTACATCGGCCAGCTGTAGTGCTTCCGGTTGTCCTGGCCGCGTTGGACTTCGATGATGACGGCGAAGACCGGCACCCCTGCCTCGTTGCGGAACACCGCCGCGTTGTCGCAGTTGAGCTCGAGCGGGTCGTTGTTGGTGAGCGCCTCCGATTCGGCGACTGCGCTGGCGTACGCGGGGAACGCGGCGCCGAGGGTCTTGACAAGCAGTTCTGCCGCGAGCTCCGGACGGGCCTGGAACAGGCGGATGGGGACCTCATGCGAATGGGTGACCATGACATGAAACGTTATTGGAACGCAGCGCACGATTCGCGTATCGACACGACGACACGCACGAGGCGAGACGTGCCTGGTGTCACATTCAGAGACAACGAATTCGGGGCCGACCGCAGATGCGGTCGGCCCCGAATTCGCTTGCGGCGCTTAGACGATGATGCCGGCGCCCACGGTGCGGTTGTCGGATTCGTCGATGATGATGAAGCCGCCGGTGGCGCGGTTGCGGCGGTAGTCGTCGCACAGGAGCGGCTTGGTCGTGCGGAGCGTGACGCGGCCGATCTCGTTGAGCTTCAGCTCGGTCGCGGCCTCGTCGCGGTGGAGCGTGTTGACGTCGAGCTGGTACTGCACGTCCTTGACGATCGCGCGCACGTCGGCGGTGGTGTGCTTGATGGCGTACTTGCCGCGAAGCTTCAGCGGCCGCGACTCGTCCATCCAGCAGACCATCGCCTCGATGTCCTGCGAGACGCGGGCCTGGTTGCCCGGGCGGCAGAGCATGTCGCCGCGGGAGACGTCCAGCTCGTCCTCGAGGCGCACGGTGACGCTCAAGGGCGGGAAGGCCTCTTCGAGCGGGCCGTCGGCGGTCTCGATCGAGGCGATGCGGGACGTGAAGCCGCTCGGCAGCACCATGACCTCGTCGCCGGGCTTCATGACTCCGGAGGCGACCTGGCCGGCGTAGCCGCGGAAGTCGTGGTTGTCGTTGGAGTGCGGCCGGATCACGTGCTGGACCGGGAAGCGCACGTCCACGAGGTTGCGGTCCGAGGCGATGTGCACCTTCTCCAAGTGATGGAGGAGGCTCGGGCCCTGGAACCAGGGCATGTTCTCGGAGCGGTTGACCACGTTGTCGCCCTTGAGGGCCGAGATCGGGATGACCGTCAGGTCCGGCACCTCGAGCTTGGTCGCGAACGCCTTGAACTCGTTCTCGATCTTCTTGAAGACGGCCTCGTCGTAGTCCACGAGGTCCATCTTGTTGACGCACAGGACCATGTGCGGCACGCGCAGCAGCGAGCACAGGAACGCGTGGCGGCGCGACTGCTCCACGAGGCCCTTGCGGGCGTCGACCAGGATCAGCGCGAGGTCGGCGGTCGAGGCGCCGGTGACCATGTTGCGCGTGTACTGGATGTGGCCGGGCGTGTCCGCGATGATGAACTTGCGCTCGGGCGTGGAGAAGTACCGGTATGCGACGTCGATCGTGATGCCCTGCTCGCGCTCGGAGCGGAGCCCGTCGGTGAGCAGGGCGAGGTCGGTGTACTCGTCGCCGCGGCCGGCGCTGACGGCTTCGACGGCGTCCCACTGGTCGTCGAAGAGCGCCTTCGAGTCGAACAGGAGGCGGCCGATGAGGGTCGACTTGCCGTCGTCCACCGAACCGGCCGTGGCGAAGCGCAGCAGCTCGTGCGTGTCCTCGCGGGAGGTCAGGGTGTCCGTCATTAGAAGTAGCCTTCCCGTTTCCGGTCTTCCATCGCGGCCTCGGAGGTCTTGTCGTCACCGCGGGTCGCGCCGCGCTCGGTGATGCGCGTGGCGGCGACCTCGTCGATGATCTCGTCGATCGTGGTCGCGTCCGAGCGGACGCCGGCCGTCAGCGTCGCGTCACCGACGGTGCGGTAGCGGATCTTCTCCGAGAAGACCTCCTCGCCCTCGCGCGGCCGGATGAACTCGTTGACGGCGTACAGCATGCCGCCGCGATCCACGACCTCGCGCTCGGAGGCGAAGTACACGTCGGGGAGCGGGATGTCCTCGGCGCCGATGTAGCGCCAGACGTCGAGCTCGGTCCAGTTCGACAGCGGGAACACGCGGATCTGCTCGCCCGGGTGGACCCGGCCGTTGTACAGGTTCCACAGTTCGGGACGCTGGTTCTTGGGGTCCCATTGGCCGAAGTCGTCGCGGAAGGAGAACACGCGCTCCTTGGCGCGGGCCTTCTCCTCGTCGCGGCGGGCGCCGCCGAAGAGGGCGTCGAACTGGTACTTCTCGGCCGCTTCCAGGAGCACGGGGGTCTGGATGCGGTTGCGGGTGCCGTCCGGCGGCTCGGTGACCATGCCGCGGTCGATCGCGTCCTGGACGGAGGCGACGAGGAGCTGGACGCCGGTCTCTGCCACGCGGCGGTCGCGGTACTCGATGACCTCGGCGAAGTTCTGGCCGGTGTCGACGTGCATGACCGGGAAGGGGATGGGCGCGGGGGCGAAGGCCTTCTGCGCCAGGTGCAGCATGACGATGGAGTCCTTGCCGCCGGAGAAGAGCAGCACGGGCCGCTGACAGGTGGCCGCGACTTCACGGAAGATGAAGATCGCCTCGGCCTCCAGCGCGGCGATGTGGCTGATGCGGTAGTCGCTCACCGGCGCAATGCTCCTCTCGGCTGACCCCGGTTCGGGGTGTTCGGTTGTCGTAGGGTCCGGTCGGGAACCGGGTGGTCAGTTCGTCCCTTTGATGGCCTCGAGCGCGGGCCCGGCCAGGTCGGGGCGGCAGACCAGCAGGTCCGGAAGGTACGGGTCGGCATTGTTGTACCGCAGCGGGGCGCCATCGATCCGCGTGGCGTGCCAGCCGGAGGCCAGAGCCACCCCTACGGGCGCGGCGGAGTCCCATTCGAACTGCCCGCCGGCGTGCACATAAGCGTCAACTGTACCGGCGACCACGGCCATGACCTTGGCTCCGGCCGACCCCATCGGGACGAGTTCCGCCCCGAGCGCGGCGGCCACGGCCTCGGCTTCTGCCGGTGGTCTGGTGCGGGACACGGCGATCCGGGGCTTCCCCTCGCGCGGCGCGGGGACCGCGTACACCTCATCGGTGCGCAACGTCACACCCTGCGCAGGGAGCGCTACAGCCGAAGCCGTCAGTCCATGGCCCCGTTCCCACAATGCGACATGCACGGCCCAGTCGTCCCGACCGGCCTCGGAGTACTCGCGCGTCCCATCCAGTGGATCGATGATCCAGACCCGGTCGGCGCTCAGCCGCTCGGTGCCGATCCGCCCGGCCTCACCCTTGCCCTCCTCGGAGAGCACGGCATCCCCGGGCCGCTCGGCGGCGACGCGCCCCAGCAGGTAGTCATTGGCCCTGTTGTCCCCGGCGGCCTTGAGCGCCTTGGGATCGGCGAAGCCCATCTCCTCCCGGAGCTTGAGCAGCAACTCCCCCGCACCGGTCGCCAGCTCCGCCGCGAACGCGACATCACCAGGCGAAGCGGCCTCGGGCGCAGCGGTGGGAACTCCGGTCACCGAAGCGGAGTCAGGGGCGTCATGCATGCGCGCCAGTCTACGCTGCAGCCCAACCACGCCCAAATATTGGGCCACCTGATCCCGCCATGCGGAAACCCCTCGCGTTTCCGGCCGGCCCGAATCCGGGGTGCTCCTCAGGCCAGGAGACCGAGCACGGACCCGTCTTGGAACGCGATCCGGTGGTAATCCGCCTTGACGCAGTTCGTCGGCTGCTCCTTGTGCACACCCTGGTAATACGCGACCGAAGAGGAGTACTCCATGACCGTCGAGCAGGCCATCGGATAAGCGGGAAACTCTTCCTTCCCCCGCAGACTCCGCCCAAGATCCCTGAGCCCGTCCATGAACGACGGCTCCTTCAAACTCGGATCGGCAGGCACCAGCTTGAAAACGGTGAGACGCCGATCGGTGAGGATGACACCCGCCTTGGGCACAGTCAGCGCATCGGCGACCTGCACGGCCAACCCCGCCGGCGACGGGCTCACCACAACCGCACTCACCCTCGGCTTCCCCTCCTCCCCCGTCGGCTTACGGCGAACCTCCCGACCGGGCACCTCAAAACTGAACGTGAACGCATCCCGCGCAGCGGACACCACGATCGACTCGCCAGGCACCAAGAACCCGCCGTCCAACACACCCGGCAGATCCCGCCCAATCTGAAAATCGCGGTACTTCATCGCCGGTCCCCTGCCTGTAGGACGCCGAGCTTTCGGGATATCGGTGCGGCAAGGGGCGCTCGTAGAGCGTGAATCATCGATCCTCCAGGGAGTCGGGGTGCATGCCCGCCCAGGGTGAGTTTGCGACGGAACCTGGGCGGGCATGAGCTTCGGAGTCAACAAGTAGCGGGACGGCCGGGCCTGATCAGGCATGGCCGCCCCGCTAGTGAGCGCTTGCGTCTAGGCGAGGGGGTCGTTCTCGTCGTTGAAGCGGGCGAGGCCCCAGATGTCCTCGTCTTCGGTGAGCCAGGTGCCGGTGTTTGCTTCCTCGTCGTCGCCCACGCCGTTCGCGCCGCGGCCGCCGCCCATCATGCCTCCGGCACCGGCGCCCGCACGGCCACCCGCTCCGGCGGCCTTGCCGAAGAGGCCCTGGCCCTTGCCGACACCGCCTGCACCGGCGCCACGGCCGGCGCCGCCCGATCCGGTCATGCCCGTCATGCTGCCGGTGCCGCCTGCAGCGGGACCGAAGAGCCCGGAACCGGGGCCGAGGCCACCGCCGCCGGCACCCATACCGCCGCCGCCAGCACCCGTGCCGAGACCCGGCCCGGTCAGGGTGCCGGAACCTGCACCGAGGCCGCCACCCGACGCGAGACCACCGGAGGTGTCGTCATCATCGTCAGTGGAGGACTCCCACGGGTTGAGTCCGGTGTCGGTTCCGGGGTTGGAGCCGCTCGGGACGTTGCCGCCACCGAAGTTGTTCGATGTTGCGGGCGGAGTCAGGCCAGCGCTGCCGGAGCTGTTGACGGAACCGTTCCAGTCACCGCCACCAGGCGGTGAATAGCCAGACTCTGCCAGATCGCCAGCGGATTCGCGGAAGGTCGTGTCTCCGGACGGCTGGACCGTCGGGACGAACTCGGACGCAGAGGTCTCGGCATCCTGCCAGCGGGCGGTGACTGAATCGTTCTGTTCCGCCGCGCGCGCCTCGTAGTCTTGCGAGCCTTCCGCATAGTCCTGCTGGGCACGCTCGTTCGCATCCTGCCGGGCCAACTGCTCGGCCTGAGCGCGCAGGGAGGACTCCTGAGAGGGCGTCAGCGTGGTCGCTTCGGCCTTCTCCTCTGCGTCCATGCCCTTCGTGTCGACCCCGTTGACGTGCTCGGCCTTGAGACGCGTGTAGTGGTACTCGGTTTGGTCGACGACGTACTCGTTCAGCTCGTTCGTGTACTCGCCGTCGAACCCGCCCATTTCCATGGCGCCCTTGACACCGTCATCCTCACCATCGAGAGCGCAGCCGTCGCTGATCTCGCACTCGCCCGAGTGGAACGGGGGACGGACGTGGATCTTGGTGTCGGTGAAGAGACTGCCCTCATCCTCGACCCAGTACTGGGGCGCGGGATAAGGCAGCTCACCGGAGCCGCCACCCTGGAGGTTGTAGATCTCGTCGCCTTTTTGGTTGAGTAGGCCAACCATGCCGGTGGTTTCCGTACCGATGTCGGCGGAGATCTGTTCGCAGTTTGCGAACACCGCCTCCATCTGCTCGGCGAAGGCATCGAAGTCGTTGCCCTGCCAGCCGTTCGACAGCTCGGTCAGCTTGGATCGGAGGATCGGTGCGACGGCGGTGCCTTCGTTGTCGGTGAAGTCGTTGTTGAACATCCCCCACTTGAGCGCGATTTCCTTGAGCGCGTATTTATCCGGGTCCGCGGGCCGGACTTGGGCCACCAAGGACTGAACCTCGTCCTGGCTGGGGGCGGCGGTACCCGTGGCAACGCACTTCAAGTTCGAGATCTGGCCGGTCACGGGAATCGCCGAGACCAACTTGACCCAAGCGTCTTCGGCGGGATTGTGGGTGTTCTGGCAATCGCCGTTGGGGCAGGGGTCGCCACCGAGATAGGCACCGTCCGCCATCGACTGTTGGCTGTCGATGGCCTCTTGACCTGCAAGGTCGGCGTTTCCTGCGTAGTCCTCGGTCTGGAATTCGATGTTGTCGCCCATGACTACTGAACCTCCGCAATCCGGTCGTTGACGGTCTGGTTGACCTCAGGAAGATAGGTATCGACGAACCACTGGTTCAGTTCGTCACTGGTGAACTGGTACGCCGGAGTGCCCTCGTTCCGAAGACCGAAGTCGGCGCCGTAGTTCAGCTGGATGTGGAGGACCCACTGGCCGTCGCGCGCAATCACTTCCACATTGGGGCTCTCAGCACTGCCGGTCCAGGAGACCAAGGTTCCCTGATCCCAAGGATCGCCGAACTCTTCGGTCTGCGCGTCAGTGCCCTTGGCCGCCTCCGACTCTGCCGTTGCGATACGGTCCTCGTAGGCGGTCGTGGCCTGCTCTTCGCTCTCGGTGGGAACGATCTTGACCTTGATCTCGCCACCGCCCATGGTGCTGGCGTACTCGTCTGCGGCGGAGATGCTGATGAGGTCGTTGCAACCAATGGACTCGGGATCCCAGGTGTTGCCGAGCTCAGCACTGCTCGGCTCGCCGCCAGTGTTGGTGGAAGATCCGTATCCCTCAATACCCATGTATTCCGTGATGGGTTGGAGGTTGCTGAGGACTTCACACGCGTCCCAGGAAGTCATCTCGTCGTAAACCGCGTTGCCGCCACCATCGCCGTTAGCGTCGCCGGAGGTGTCGCCGCCTCGTTCGAAGAGGCTGCAGCCACTGAGGAGGAGTGCTGCGACACCGGTCGCGGCAAAGGTCTTGAAAACAGTGCGCTTCATCGGGTGCGGTGTCCTAGGTGTTGTTCTCGACGTCGGATTGGCTGGCGTTGAATTCGGCCAGGTTCAATTCTTCGGCATCGGTGTGGACGCCCAGCGACTCGTTGATGGTCACGATCGCACCATAGAGGTCCGCGCGCAGCTTCTGCAGGTTGTTCCACACTTCTTCGTGGGCGGCCGCGTAGTCGCGGCGGGCCTGCTGCGAGGAGTCGAGGAGTCCGAACCCGGGCTCGACCCCCAACTCCTCACCAGTGCGAAGCAGCTGAAGCTTCTCGGTCACGAAGTTGAAGCGCGCCGCGAGTTCGTCGCGGTACGCCTCCAGGTAGGCGGGATCGAGAATGCGCTGAGCCACGGCGGGGACCTCCGGGGTGTATTCGGGCGAAACTTCTGCAAAACCGTCTCGATTTTAACGGTTCGGTGCAACACCGTGTGACCGCGGTGTTCTCGCACCATAGCCAACTCAGACAAGGTCGCCCCGCCCGGCAAGCCGGGCGGGGCGATGGGTTGCCTTGAGTCAGTACGCGCCTTGCGGGCGCAGGATGGCGGTCACGGTGCGGAGCAGGATCACGAAGTCCAGGGAGAGGTTCCAGTGCTCGACGTAGCGGAGGTCGAGGCGGACGGCCTCTTCCCAAGGGAGGTCGGAGCGGCCGGAGACCTGCCAGAGGCCGGTCATGCCAGGTTTGACGGCGAGGCGGCGGCGCATGTCGGATTCGTAGGCGGCGACTTCGATGGCGAGCGGGGGGCGGGGGCCGACGAGGCTCATGTCTCCTCTGAGGACGTTGACGAGTTGGGGGAACTCGTCGATGGAGAAGCGGCGCAGGTACTTGCCGACTTTGGTGATGCGGGGGTCGTCCTTCATTTTGAAGAGGACGCCGTCGCCTTCGTTGAGGTGGGCGATCTCCGCGAGGCGGCGTTCGGCGTCGAGGTGCATGGTGCGGAACTTCCAGATCGTGAACGGCTGGCCGTCCTTGCCGATGCGCTCCTGCTTGAAGAGGGCGGGACCGGGTGAGGTGCAGCGGATCAGGAAGGCGGCGGTCAGGAGGAGCGGGGAGAGCGCGAGCAGGAGCATGGCGGCGCCGATGCGGTCGACGGCTTCTTTGGCGAGGCGGCGGACGCCGGTGAGGCGGGCGTGGTCGAGGTGGAGCATGGGGAGGCCGTCGACGGGGCGGACGGTGGTGCGGTCGCCGGCGACGTCGACGAGGGCGGAGGCGACGATGAGGTCGACTTCGCTGCGTTCGAGCTTCCAGGCGAGGCGGCGGAGGGCCTGGCCGTCGATTTCGGGACAGCCCAGGACGATCACGGTGTCGGCGCGTTCGGCGGCGACGGCTTCGGCGATGCGGTCGAAGCTGCCGCGGATGCGGGTGTCGAAGTCCAAAAGCGCCCCGCGGGGTTCGTCGGTGGGCAGGCAGGCCGCGACGACGTTGAGGCCGTGGTAGTGCTCGCGGCGGAGCTGGACGATGAGGGCGGCGACGGAGGACTCGTGGCCGACGAGGACGACGCGTTTCATGCAGCGGCCGCCGCGGCGCATGCGGTGGAGCCATTTGCGCCAGCCGAAGCGGGCGACGATGGAACAGGCTGCGGCCGTGGGGATCGCGATCAGGACGAAGACGCGGGAGGTCGGCAGCTCGAGTCCATAGGAGACGATCGCGACGGCGGCGGTGAGCGCGACGGCGGCGTGGACGATGCGCTGGTACTCCTCGGTGCCGACGAAGAGGTACCGCTTCTCGAAGGCGCGGGAGAGGCCGAGCGCCGCGATCCAGACCGCGGGCAGGGCGATCAGGGCGAGGGCGTAGACGCGGGTGCCGTCGTTGACGTGGCCGAAGCGGGCGAAGAAGGCCAGGGCCGCGCCGAGGATGCCGGCGGTGACGTCGGAGGCGATGATGCCCGCGAAGTACTTGCGCTGCCAAGCGGGCGGGCCGCCGTAGGGCCGGGTCGCTTGGGGTCCTATGGAATAGACGCGTCCCCTGGCAGGGAGGTCGTGCACGCCTTCGAAAGCCGTCGAGTCCGCAACCACTGTCATGCTCGGATAACGAGCGACGGGACATTGAGTGACGGGATTGTCACCCTGTGGAGTACATGAGATTTAGTCCACTGGGGAGGCTAAGAAGGCGGAGCGTTGAACTGGTTCTGCGCCAGGACGAAGCCCTTTTCGATGATCGCCTCGACCGCGTCGGCGGCGAGTTCGATGTTGAGTTCGACCTCGGGGCGCTCGGCTTTGGCGAAGTCCTTGAGGACGAAGTCGGCGGCGTCCTGGCGGCCCGGCGGGCGGCCGATGCCGAAGCGGACGCGGGCGTAGTCCTTGGTGCCCAGTGACTTGGTGAGGGAGCGGAGGCCGTTGTGGCCGCCCTCGCCGCCGCCGCGCTTGAGGCGGAGTTCGCCGAACGGGACGTCGAGCTCGTCGTGGACGGCGATCACCGATTCGGGCGGGACCCCGAAGTACTGGGCGAGCGGTGCGACGGATTCGCCGACGAGGTTCATGTACGTCAGCGGTTTGACGAGAATGACGCGAGGCCCGCCTACCCCCAAGCGGGCCTCGCAGACTTCGGCGCGGGCCTTGCGGGCCACGGCGAAACGGGCGCCGACGCGCCGGGCGAGCGCGTCGGCGACCATGAAACCGACATTGTGGCGGTTCGCGGCGTACTTCGGCCCGGGGTTGCCCAGGCCGGCCACGAGCGTCGGGGTGTCGGTCATGTCGAGTGCTTACTCGGCAGCGGCGGCGGCTTCGGCCGGGGCTTCCTCGGCCTCGGCGGCCTCGGCCTCTTCGTCCTCGGCCGGGGCCTCGCCGCGCGGCTCGCTCACGGTGGCGACGGTCTGCTCGCCGTCGGTGAGGATGACGACGCCCTCGGGCGCGGTGATCTCGGAGACGACGCGCTGCGAACCGATGGTCAGGCCCTCGAGGTCCACCTCGATGGACTCGGGGATGTGGGTGGCCTCGGCCTCGACGGACAGAGCGGTGAGCTCGTGCACGACCAGGCCGCCCTTCTCCACCTCACCGGTGAAGGACAGCGGGACCTCGGTGGTGACCTTCTCGCCGCGGCGGACGATCAGCAGGTCGGCGTGGACGATCTCGTCGCGCAGCGGGTCGCGCTGGATGTCCTTGGGGATCACCAGCTCGCGGGTGCCGTCGGTGACCTCGATCGCGATGAGCTGGTTGGCGCCGCCCTTGCGGATGGCGGCGGCGAGCTCGAGCGAGGGAAGGGAAATGTGGAGCGGCTTCTCGCCGTGGCCGTAGACCACCGCGGGAACCTTTCCAGCCCGGCGCGTACGGCGGGCACCGCCCTTCCCGAAGTCAGTGCGAGGCTCGGCGCTGATACGAACTTCGGACACGGAAATACTCCCCTGTTTTTTAGCAACATTTCATGCGGCGCTCGACGCTCACGTCGGCATTCAGAAGGGCACAGCAGCCCTGAAAAGACCTACGCCTTTGCGTCGATTACGGCGCCCTCTGGAGGACACCCTCGCCGTCGGCAACCCCACCAGAGTACTACGCGCATCAGATCAGGCTTGACACGGGCGTCGATATGTGACTTACGAGAGACCGCCGAAGAGGGTGGTGACCGAGCCGTCGTTGAAGACCTCCCAGATGGCCTTCGCGACGAGCGGCGCGATGGACAGGGTGGTGATCTTCTCCAGGTCCTGGGCTTCCTTGGGGAGCGGGAGGGTGTTGGTGACGATGACCTCGCTGACCGGGGCCTTGGCGAGGCGCTCGACGGCGGGGCCGGACATGATCGCGTGGGTGGAGGCGATCACGATGTCCTCGACGCCCGACTCGGCGAGCATCTCGGCCGCGGAGCAGATGGTGCCGGCGGTGTCGATCATGTCGTCGATGAGGAGGCAGGTGCGCCCTTCGACGTCGCCGACGACCTTGTGCGCGACGACCTGGTTGGGCTTGAGCGGGTCGCGGGTCTTGTGCACGAACGCGATCGGGCAGCCGCCGAGCCGGTCGGACCAGCGCTCGGCGAGGCGCACGCGGCCGGTGTCGGGCGAGACGACGGCCATCTGGCGGTCGGCGTACTTCTCCTCGACGTAGCGGGCGAGGGTGCCCATGGCGAAGAGGTGGTCGACGGGGCCGTCGAAGAATCCCTGGATCTGGGCGGTGTGGAGGTCCACGGTGAGGATGCGGTCGGCGCCGGCGGTCTTGAGCAGGTCGGCCATGAGGCGCGCGGAGATGGGCTCGCGGCCGCGGTGCTTCTTGTCCTGGCGCGCGTACGGGTAGAACGGCAGCACGACGGTGATGCGCTTGGCCGAGCCGCGCTTGAGCGCGTCGATCATGATGAGGGTCTCCATGACCCACTCGTTGATCGGGGCGGGCATGGACTGCACGACGAAGGCGTCGCAGCCGCGGACCGACTCCTGGTAGCGCACGAAGAGCTCGCCGTTGGCGAAGGAGTAGGCGCTCATCGGGGTCGGCGCGACCCCGAGGTGCTTGCCGATCTCCTCGGCCAGCTCCGGGTAGGCACGCCCGGAGAACAACATGAGCATCTTGGAGTTGACAGCGGACATGCTCGCCATGACGTGGGCTCCCCCAGTAGGTCGTCTCACCTGAACCTCGACGGTTCCAGTGTCCCCGACCCGGCCCCGAAGCGCGAGGGGACCGGGTCGTTTAGTGTCCCGTCACGCTTCCGACACTCCCGCCTCACCCTTCGCACGCCTGGCTGCCTTATCGGAGACGGTGCCTGGGCGCTTGCGCGCCACCCAGTTCCCGATGGAGGTCTGGCGGGCGCGGGCCACGGCGAGGTCGCCGGGCGCGACGTCCTTCACGATGGTCGAGCCGGCGGCCACGTACGCGCCGTCGCCGATGTTGACGGGCGAGACGAGCACGGCGTCGCAGCCGATGAAGGCGCCTTCGCCGATCTCGGTGCGGTGCTTCTGGACGCCGTCGTAGTTGACGACGATGACGCCGCAGCCGATGTTGGCCTCGGCTCCCACGGTGACGTCGCCGAGGTAGGCGAGGTGCGCGGCCTTCGCGCCGGCGCCGATCTCGGCGTTCTTGGTCTCGACGAACGCGCCGATCTTGGCGTTCTCGGCGAGCTTGGAGGCCGGGCGCAGGTGCGCGAACGGGCCGACGTGGGCGCCTTCGCTGATGTGCGACTGGTCGGCGTGCGAGCGGACGACGACGGCGTCGGCGCCGACGATGGTGTCCGTCAGCGTCGTGTCGGGGCCGATCTCGGCCCCGGAGTCGACGGCGGTGGCGCCCTTGAGCTGCACGTTCGGGTGGAGGTGGACGTCGGGGGCGACCTTCGCGGTGGCGTCGATCCAGGTCGTCGCCGGGTCGTCCATGGTGACGCCGGACTTCATCAGCTCGGTGTTGATGCGGCCCTGGAGGATGCGGCGGAGGTCGGCGAGCTGGGCGCGGTCGTTGCAGCCCAGGGTCTCGGTCGGGTCGTCGACGACGACCGCGCCGACGGCGTGGCCGGCCTCGCGGGCGAGCTCGATGATGTCGGTGAGGTAGTACTCGCCCTGGTCGTTGGCGGTGCTCAGGCGCGCGAGCTGCTCGCGCAGGACCTGGGCGTCGACGGCGAAGGTGCCGGAGTTGATCTCGCGGATGGCGAGCTCGTCGGCGTCGGCGTCGCGGTGCTCGACGTTGCGCAGGACGTTGCCCTCGTTGTCGCGCACGATCCGGCCGAGGCCGGTGGGGTCGTCGACGACGGCGGTGAGGACCGTGACGGCGTTGCCCTTCTTCTCGTGGACCTCCACGAGTTCGGCGATCGAGGTCGAGCGCAGCAGCGGCGCGTCGCCGAACGCGACGATCACCGTTCCGGTGAGGTCGGGGTTGGCGTCCATCGCGACCTGGACGGCGTGGCCGGTGCCGAGCTGCTTGTCCTGGAAGACCGTGGTGGCCTCGGGGGCGACCTCGGCGAGGTGGGCGCGCACCTGGTCGGCGGCGGCGCCGACGACCACGATCTGGCGCTGCGGGCCGACGGCCTTGACGCTGCGGAGGACGTGGCCCACCAGGGAGCGGCCGAGCACTTCGTGCAGGACCTTCGGTTTGGAGGACTTCATGCGGGTGCCCAGGCCAGCGGCCAGGATGATCGCCGAACGCTCACTGCTCATGATGGGCCATGGTAGTCGGTGGCCGCGTGGTGAACGGCCCGACCCGGGGACCCGCGCCGTCACCGAATCGTTACGAATGGAACACGTTCTCCATCGCTCCGATACTTGTGCGAGCTGCGTCACTCATCATATGTTGCAGACAACAACAAACCTCGGAGGCACCTCTCATGCACCTTCCCAGCAGCTCCAAACCACGACTCGCGATCGCCGCCGCCGCCGGCGCGGTGCTCGCCCTGACCCTCACCGCCTGCGGGCAGGACGGCGGCGGTGGCGGCGACGACAAGCCGCTCATCGGCGTCATCCTCCCCGACTCCGCTTCCTCGGACCGGTGGGAGACCGCCGACCGCAAATACCTCGAAGCCGCCTTCAAGGCCGCGGGCGTCGACTACGACATCCAGAACGCCCAGGGCAGCCGGGAGGACTTCCAGACCATCGCCGACCAGATGCTCACCAAGGGCGCCGACGTCCTCGTCACCGTGAACCTCGACTCCGGCACCGGCAAGACCGTCATCGAGAAGGCCAAGTCCCAGGGCGTGGCCACCATCGACTACGACCGGCTCACCGAAGACGGCGGCGCCGACTACTACGTGAGCTTCGACAACGAGCAGGTCGGCGTCCTCCAGGGCGAAGGCCTCGTCGGATGCCTCGAAGGCGCCGAGAAGCCCCTCATCGCCGAACTCAACGGCTCCCCCACCGACAACAACGCGACCCTGTTCAAGGCCGGCTACGACTCGATCCTCGACCCGCTGTACGCCGACGGGACCTTCGAGAAGGGCCCCGACGAGTGGGTGCCCGACTGGGACAACGCCCAGGGCGGCACGCTCTTCGAGCAGATGCTCACCGACACCGGCACCCAGGTCGACGGCGTCCTCGCCGCCAACGACGGCCTCGCGCACGCGGTCATCACCGTCCTCGAGCGCAACAACCTCAACGGCACCGTGCCCGTCACCGGCCAGGACGCCACCATCCAGGGCCTGCAGAACATCCTCACCGGCGACCAGTGCATGACCGTCTACAAGGCAATCGAGCAGGAGGCCAACGCGGCCGCCGAACTCGCCGTGGCCCTCGCCAACGGTGAGAAGCCCACGACCGAGGCCAGCGTCACCGACCCCGTCAGCGGGGCCGAGGTCGCCTCCGTGCTCCTCGAACCCGTCGCCATCACCATCGAGAACATCCAGGTCGTCGTCGACGACGGCTTCGCCGACCCGGCCGAGCTGTGCGCCGGCGAGTACGCGGCGCTCTGCACCGAGCACGGCATCGGATAGGGGCCCTACGTGCTGCTCGAACTCACCGGACTCTCGAAGCGCTTCGGACCGGTTGAAGTCCTCTCCGACGTCGATCTCGCGATCGACGCCGGAGAGGTCTGCGCCCTCGTCGGCGACAACGGCGCCGGCAAGTCCACACTGGTCAAATGCGTGGCGGGCATCCACGGCATCGACGGCGGCGCCATCGCCGTCGACGGCGAGGCCCGCACCATCTCCGGGCCGCGCGACGCCGCGGCCCTCGGCATCGAGGTCGTCTACCAGGACCTCGCCCTGTGCGACAACCTCGACGTCGTCGAGAACCTGTTCCTCGGCAGGGAGAAGCGCCGCGGCCTCGTCCTCGACGACGACGCGATGGAGCAGCTCGCCGCCGAGACGCTCTCCTCGCTCGCGGTGCGCACCATCCGCAACCTGCGCCAGCCCGTCGCGAGCCTCTCCGGCGGCCAGCGCCAGACCGTCGCCATCGCCAAAGCGGTCCTGTGGAACTCGCGCCTGGTGATCCTCGACGAGCCGACCGCCGCGCTGGGCGTCGCCCAGACCCGCCAGGTGCTCGAACTCATCCGGCGCCTGGCCGACCAGGGCCTGGCCGTCCTCTACATCTCCCACAACCTGAACGACGTGTTCGCCGTCGCCGACCGGATCGCCGCGCTCTACCTGGGCCGTATGGCGGCCGTGCTCGACGCCGCCGACGCCACGCAGTCGCAGGTGGTCGAACTCATCACCAGCGGCCGGTCCGGTTCCCTCGGGCTCGGCGCCGACACGAATGGAGCCCGGTCGTGAGCACGCAGGTAGAGACCCGGCCGGAGGCCGGGACGGAGCCGAGCGCGGTGCGCGCGGTCGCCGACCACGTGAAGGGGTACTGGGCGGAGGTGCGCTCGGGCGAGGTCGGGGCGCTGCCGGCCGTCGCCGGGATCATCGCGCTGTGCGTGTTCTTCGGGATTTCGCAGCCGGTGTTCCTCTCGGTGGGGAACCTGGCGAACCTGTTCGGGCAGGGCGCGGCCGTCGCGTGCATCGCGATGGGGCTCGTGTTCGTGCTGGTCATCGGCGAGATCGACCTGTCGGCGGGGTTCGCTTCGGGCGTGTGCGCGGCGATCATGGCGGTGATCCTCACGGACTGGGGGATGCCGTGGCCGCTCGCGATCGGCGCGGCGATCGCCACGGGTGTGGTGATCGGGCTGCTGCTGGGGACGCTGGTGGTGAAGCTCGGCATCCCGTCGTTCGTGGTGACGCTCGCGGCGTTCCTGGCGTTCCAGGGGATCGTGCTCATGATCCTCGAAGAGGGCAGCAACATCACGATCCACGACGAGACGGTGAAGGCCGTCGCGGGCGGGAACCTCGAGCGCTGGCAGGGCTGGACGCTGCTGGTGCTCACGGTCGCCGCGTACGCCGGGCTGCAGTTGAACCGGTGGCGGCGGCGGGTGGCGCGGTCGCTCGTGCACGAGCCGCTCGCGGTCGTGGTCGCGCGGATCGCGGCGCTGGGGGCGCTGCTGACGGCGACGGTGTTCCTGCTCAACCTGGAGCGCTCGGCGAACCCGCAGATCATCTCGCTCACCGGGGTGCCGGTGGTCATCGTGATCCTCGGGGCGCTGTTCGCGGTGTGGACGTTCGTGCTGCACCGCACCAGGTTCGGACGGCACCTGTACGCGGTGGGCGGGAACCGGGAGGCGGCGGTGCGCGCGGGCGTGAACGTCGACCGGGTTCGCATCGCGGCGTTCGTCATCTGCTCGGGCATGGCCGCGATCGGCGGCATCGTGGCGGCGTCGCGCGCGGCCTCGGTGGACCCCAACACGGGCGGGTCCAATGTGCTGCTGCTTTCTGTAGGGGCGGCTGTGATCGGCGGTGCTAGCCTCTTCGGTGGCAAGGGCACGGTGCGGGCGGCCCTGCTGGGAGGAGCGGTGGTGGCGATCATCAACAACGGCATGGGCCTGATGGGGCTGAGCGCCGGGGTGCGGTTCGGCGTCACCGGCGCGGTGCTGCTGCTCGCGGCGGGCGTGGACGCCATGTCCCGGGGCCGGGGCAAGCTCTTCGGCAGGCACTGACCGGTGGCCCTGCCCCCGGCTGTGGAGCTGCGGCGGCGCAACCGCGCGGCGCTGCTCGAACAGCTCCACCGGCACGGCCCGCAGACCCGCGCCGCGCTCACGGAAGCGTTGGAGCTCAACCGGTCCACGATCGGCGCGCTGGCGACCGACCTGGCCGAGTCGGGGCATCTCCAGGAGACGACGGGGCAGTCGACCGGTTCGGCCGGTCGGCCCTCGACGCTCGTGGCGTGCGTGCCGCGGTCGATCACGGTCGCGGCGGTGGAGATCCGCGCGGACCGGTTGCGGTTCGCGCTGGTGGGGCTCGGCGGGGAGGTGCTGGAGCGGTCGGAGTCGGCGCTCGAGGCGGGCGCCGATCCGATCGAGGCGGTCGCGGTGATCACGGGCGGGACGGCGTCGGCGGCGGCGGTGGCTTCGGTGCCGGGCCTGGTCGACGAGGGCGCGGTCGCGCACTCGACGGAGCTGGGCTGGATCGATCGTGACGCGGCCGCCGAGTTGGAGGCGGCGACGGGCCGGGAGTGGCGGGTGGTCGACACGGCGACGGCCGCGGCGGTCGGCGAATGGTCGCGCGGCGACGCGGGCGAGGCCCGCAAGCTCCTCTATCTGCATGGCGGCCGGGGCTTGACGGCCGGGCTCGTGATCGAGGGCCGGGCGCAGCGCGGCGGCTCGATCCAGTTGGGGCACATCGTGGTCGAACCCGGGGGTCGCGAATGCGTGTGCGGCCTGCGGGGGTGCCTGGACGCGGAGATGGAGGCGTTCGGCCTCGCCGACGGCATCGAGGACGCGACGCTCGCGGCGGGCATGGGCGACGCCGCGGCCCGGGACCGGCTGCGCCGCTCGGGCGAGGGCCTGGGCCGGGCCCTGGGCGCGGTCGTGACGGCGACAGGTCCTGACGAGATCCTGTTCGGCGGCTGGCTGCGCGAGCTGTACCTCTCGACGGCCGCCCCGGTCCGCTCGGCGTTCGCGGAAACAACCCTCCCCCACCTGCGCTCGAAACTGCGGCTGCGCACACCGGTCCTGGGAGACGAAGGCGCCCTCATCGGAGCGGCGGAAACGGGCTTCGCAGCGGTCTTCGAAGAGATGCGCTGACGCGGCCCAATGGTACGTTTTTTCGTACGAATAATGTACCGTAAACGGTGCCATTGAAGTGAGAGGAGGCGGCGCGATGACCATCACCGCCAGCGAGGCCAGGAGGGACCTGTTCCCCCTCATCAAGAAGGTCAACGACGACCATGCCCCTGTGCGTATCTCCTCCAAGGGGGGCAACGCCGTGCTGATGTCCGAGGAGGACTACGAGGCATGGCAGGAGACGATGTTCCTGCTCCGGTCTCGCCGCAACGCCGAACGACTGATGAAGTCGATCGCCGAGTTGGACGCCGGTGGCGGCGCTGTCCGCGACCTCATTGAGGCGGAGGACGACTGAGTGAAGACGGTCTTTTCAGAAGTCGGCTGGGAGGACTACGTCTTGTGGGCTGAGACCGACCGCAAGATCACCAAGCGCATCAACCGACTGGTCAAGGAGATCAAGGGCGAGCCCTTCACGGGCATCGGCAAGCCCGAGCCGTTGAAGGGACCGCTGTCAGGCTGGTGGTCGCGGCGGATCGACGAGGAACACCGTCTGGTCTACCGAGTCCGGGATGACATCGTCGAGATCGCCCAGGCCCGCGGTCATTACGACTAGCGGCATACCGTCGCCGCTTCAGGGCGGCTTGTCGCGATGCGGATTTTAGATCCGGCTGGCCCGCCAGGACTCGAACCTGAAATGACTGAACCAAAATCAGTAGTGTTGCCAATTACACCACGGGCCATCGCGGGCAGTGCCTTGCAGCGGCCCGCGCGCAGCAATCTTAGCAACCCGCGCGATCGCTACCGGTCCGACCACACGTGCTTGGGCACCTGGGCGAGCACCTGGTGCAGGAAGTCCGCGTAGAAGAAGACCTCCTCGAGCTTGAGCGGGCCGGGCCGGAACGTCATCAGCCACGACCCCTCGAAGCGCCACCGGGTCACCTGCGCGCGCGGGTCGGCGAGCATCCACTCCATCGTTCGCGGATGGATCACGTCGTGTGCGAACCGCGGGCTCGGCGACGCGATCTTGAACTTGTCGTTGAACGCCCGGTTCTCGAACACGAGGTCCTTGTCGAACCGCCGGCTCAGCGCGTTCTCGTGCGCGATGTCGAGGAGCGGCCGCATCGCGGGGAGGCTGATCGCGACCACCTGGTAGTCGTGCGTGGTCTCGGAATCGCCGCTGCCGGTGCGGTACCTGAGCTGGAAGCAGTGCAGGTGCGCGTCCCGGAACGTCCCGCGCAGGACGTCGCGCGCCTCGCGGCCGCTGCCGGTGGTGAACGGCGGCTGCCGTGAGATCGCGAGCGCCGACTGCTCCTGCGGCCAGTACTGGAAGCCGTGGTGGGCCGCCCAGGCCGAGACGCGGGCGAGATGCCGCTGCCGCGCCCGCCGCGAGTAGTAGACGGCGAGCACGATCGCCAACACCGGCACCCCCACGCACACCGCGAGGAACACCGAGCCGAGCATGCCGGCGACGACCGATTCCACGACTCCTCCCGGGGCGCTGAGGGGTTGAACGCCGCCGGGCCGCGTCCGAGGGCGCGGCCCGCCCGGCGGGGGGGTGGGAGACCAGACGTGCCGGGGCCCCGGGGCGGGGTCGTCGATGAGGAAGTCCGCGTAGAAGAAGACCTCTTCGAGCTTGAGCGCGCCCGACCGGAAGGTCATGAGCCACGGCCCCTCGAAGCGCCACGGGTAGGAGCGGGCGCGCTGGTCCTGCAGCATCCACTCCATGGTGCGGGCGTGGATCACGTCGTACGCGAACCGCCGGTTCGGCGACTTGATCCGGAAGAAGTCGTTGAACGCCTGGTTCTCGAAGTCGATGTCCTTCGCGAACCGCTTGGTCAGGAAGTTCTCCTGGCCGATGTCCAGCAGCGGCCGCGCCGTCGGCAGGCCGATCGCGACCACCTGGTGAGTGTGCGTCTGCGACTCCTTGCCGTGGCCGGTCGTGTACTGGTACTGGAAGAACACGATGTGCACGTTCTTGTACATGCCGCGGAAGACGTCGATGCCCTTGCGGGAGTGGCCTTCGTTGAACGGCGCCTCGGTCGAGAGGCCGGTCACCGAGTTGTCGCTGGGCTCGTAGTGGAAGCCGTACTGGGCCGCCCAGGCCCGGTACATCGCGATCTTCTTCTGCCGTGCGCGCCAGGCGAAGTACGCGCCGACGCCGACCACGACGAGGCACAGTACCCAAGCCCACCAGGGCATGTCGCTACTGCTGCTCGAAGCGAGCAGTGTCTCGTTCACTGGGGTGATTCCTTCTTACGGGCTGGGCTGGCTCGCGTCTCGCAAGCGTCGCCGAGAGCGGGGGACCGGACCGCGGGCTAGCGGCCGTAGGGCGGCTGGCCGTAACCGGGCTGCTGCGGCTGCTGGGGCTGCTGCGGGTAACCGGGCTGGGGCGCGGGCTGGCCGTAGCCGGGCTGGGGGGCGCCGTAACCGGGCGGGGGCTGCTGGCCGTAACCGGGCTGCGGGGCGGGCTGGCCGTAGCCGGGCTGGGGCTGCTGCTGGTAGCCGACCTGCGGCGGCTGGCCGTACGGCATCTGGCCGGGCGCGGGCTGCGGCGGCATCTGCTGCTGCGGGGCGGCCGGGGGCTGCTGCATGTAGGCGGGCTGGCCCATGTCGCGCATCTTCGGAGCCGTGCGGGCCGCCGGGCTGTCCAGCTCGAAGTACTCCTCGGGCTTGAACCCGCCCATCTTCGCGGAGATCGAACCGGGGAAGACCTGCAGCGCGGTGTTGTACTCGCGCACGTTCGCGTTGTAGAACCGGCGCGGGGCCGCGATGCGGTTCTCGGTCTCGGTGATCTCCTGCTGGAGCTGGAGGAAGTTCTGGTTGGTCTGCAGGGCGGGGTAGGCCTCCTGCATGTGGATCACGCCGCGGATGGCGTTCCCGAGCTGGCCTTCGGCTTGGCCCTGCTGGGCGTGGCCGGCGTTCGGGTCCTGCCGGGTCTGCATGGCCATGGCGCGCGCCTCGGCGACCTGCCGCAGCGTCGCGTTCTCCGAGCCCGCGGCCTGCTGCACGACGTACATCAGGTTGTCCAGCAGGTCGTACCGGCGCTGGAGCTCGACATCGATCTGCGCCCATGACTCCTGGGTGATGTTGCGCATCCGCACCAGCTTGTTGCGCCCGCCGATGGCGACGAAGACCAGGATCAGGCCGATCAGCAACAGGAGGATCAGGATCCAGACGATTGGGTTGCTCATAGAGCGTGAGCTTAGTGCATCTATGCCAGCGGGAGGGCACCGCTCGAATGCCCTCCCGCTGTTCAGCAATATGGTCGGAATCAGCCCATCGCGTGCTCGACGACCGCCACGAGCTCGGCCGCGACGGTCTGTGCCACCGGCTCCTCAGAGGCCTCGACCATGACGCGCACCAGCGGCTCGGTGCCGGAGGGGCGCAACAGGACCCGACCGTCCGTGCCGAGCTTCGACTGCCACAGCGCGACCGCGCTGCGCACGTCGTCATGGTCGATCACGGACTTGTCCGTCACCCGCACGTTCACGAGCACCTGCGGCGCGGGCGTGAACACCGAGGCGAGGTCGGCGAGGGACCTGCCCGTGGCGGCCATGCGCGCCAGCAGCAGGATCGCGGTGAGCGTCCCGTCGCCGGTCGTGGCGTGGTCGGAGACGATGATGTGCCCCGACTGCTCGCCGCCGAGCGAGTACCCGCCCTCGGCGAGCCGCTCCAGCACGTAACGGTCGCCGACCCCGGTGACCTCGAGCTTGATCCCGGCCGTGCCCATCGCCTGGTGCAGGCCGAGGTTGCTCATGACGGTGGTGACGAGCGTGTCGCCGCGCAGCTGCCCGGCCTCGCGCATGGCGATCGCCAGGATCGCCATGATCGCGTCCCCGTCGACGTCGTTGCCGTCCGCGTCGACCGCGAGGCAGCGGTCGGCGTCGCCGTCGAGCGCGATACCGGCGTGCGCGCCGTGCTCGACGACGGCCGCGCGGAGCCCGTCCATGTGCGTGGAACCGCAGTTCTCGTTGATGTTGAGCCCGTCGGGGTCCGCGTTGATGAGGACGACTTCGGCGCCCGCCCGGCGCAGGGCCTCGGGGGCCGCGCCGGTGGCGGCGCCGTTCGCGGGGTCGAGCACGACCTTGAGGCCGTTCAGCGGGTGCGGCACGGCCGCGACCAGGTGCTCGATGTACGACTCGACGGGGTCGACCGAGCGGACGATGCGGCCCACGCCGTCGCCCTGCGGCAGCGGCGCGGGGTCGCCCATGGCCGCCTCGATGGCGTCCTCGACCTCGTCGGGGAGCTTGCGGCCGCCGGCCGCGAAGAACTTGATGCCGTTGTCCGGCATGGGGTTGTGCGAGGCCGAGACCATGACGCCGAAGTCGGCGCCGGTCAGGGCCGTCAGGTGCGCGACCGCGGGCGTGGGAAGGATGCCCAGGTCGATGACTTTCACGCCCGCCGCGGCGAGCCCGGCGGCGCTGGCGGCGGCGAGCATCTCGCCGGAGGCGCGGGGGTCGCGGCCGATGACGGCGACGGCGCGGCGGTCGGCGGCGCCGAGGACGCGCGCGGCCGCGATGTTGAGGCGGAGTGCCAGGTCGGGCGTGAGGTCGGCGTTCGCCCGCCCCCGTACGCCGTCGGTGCCGAACAGTCGTGACACAGTGTGGCTTCCCATCGTTGTGGCATAAAAAAACGGGGGCCGCCGAGGATGTCCTCCTCGGCAGCCCCGTCGCTTGTGCAGACTAGCGTGTTCCCCCGGCCGTGCAAACCCGCGGATGGCGGGCCGCACTGCGGCCGGGGCGGGCGCGCTAGCGCTTCGAGTACTGCGGTGCCTTGCGGGCCTTCTTGAGGCCGTACTTCTTCGATTCCTTCTCGCGGGCGTCGCGGGTCAGGAACCCGGCGGCCTTGAGGGCCGGGCGGGTGTTCGGGTCGATCTCGACCAGGGCCCGGGCGATGCCGAGGCGGAGCGCGCCGGCCTGGCCGGTGGCGCCGCCGCCGTGGATGTTCACCAGGACGTCGAAGTTGTCGCCGGCCTCGACGGTCACGAAGGGCTCGGCCACGGTCTGCTGGTGGACCTTGCTCGGGAAGTAGTCCTCGAGGGTCTTGCCGTTGACGACGTACTTGCCGGTGCCGGCGACCAGGCGGACGCGGGCGATGGCGCGCTTGCGGCGGCCGACGGTCTGGATCGCGCGGTCGGCGGGGACCACCGGGATGCTCGGCACGGACGGCGCGGCGGCGACGTCGGCGGGGACCTCGGGGATCTCGACGGGGGCCTCGACGGCCTCGGGGGCCTCGGTCTCGACGACCTCGGCGGCTTCGGTGGCCTCGGTGGCCTGGATCTCGTCACTCATGTGGATGCTCCTGTTCCGCCCGCGCCTACTGCGCGATCTTCTTGATCTCGTACGGCTTCGGCTGCTGGGCGGTGTGCGGGTGGCCGGGACCCGCGTAGACCTTCAGCTTCTTGGACACGGCGCGGCCGAGCTTGTTCTTCGGCAGCATGCCGAAGACGGCCTTCTCGACGACCTTGTGGGGGGCCTTCTCCATGAAGTCGGCGTACGACTTCTCCTTGAGACCGCCCGGGAAGCCGGAGTGGCGGTAGGCCTTCTTGGTCTGGAGCTTGTTCCGGGTCAGGACGACCTTCTCGGCGTTCACGATGATGACGTAGTCACCGGTGTCCGCGTTCGGCGCGAAGGTCGGCTTGTGCTTGCCTCGGAGCAGATCGGCAGCGTGCGTCGCGAGCCGGCCCAACACCACGTCGGTCGCGTCGATCACGAGCCACTGCGGGTCAATGTCACCCGGCTTAGGGCTGTACGTGCGCACAGGTTTACCTAGCTTTCGTTGTCGGTGTGGAACGAATCCCGCGGCTGAGGGCGGGACCGCCTGAATCCCCCCGCCTCGGCGAAACTTGCCAGCCGTGAATCGGCCCGGCCGGAAGCGGTGCACCCGCCGCTGCGCGGCCGGTGTGGGATTCGTTGGACAGTGCTTCGGCGGTGCGGCCCGGAGGGGCCTCGCGCGGATGCACTCGAACAACAGCTGCCTAGTCTACGTGGTGGTGGCGGCCGCCCTGAAGGCGGCCGCCGTGACCTCGGCTACAGCACGCGGCGCGCCCGCCGGATCGTGGATCCTATAGGAAACAGGGTCACGATCCGTCGGCGGCGGCGAGCGGCAGGTACACGCGGTTGCCCTGGGCGGCGAACTCGTCACTCTTCTCGGCCATGCCCTTCGCCGCGTACTCCTTCAGCTCCTGGCTGATCTTCATCGAGCAGAACTTCGGGCCGCACATCGAGCAGAAGTGGGCGGTCTTCGCGGGCTCGGCCGGCAGGGTCTCGTCGTGGTACTCGCGGGCCCGGTCGGGGTCGAGCGAGAGGTTGAACTGGTCCTGCCAGCGGAACTCGAAGCGGGCCTTGGAGAGCGCGTCGTCCCATTCCTGGGCCTTCGGGTGGCCTTTGGCCAGGTCGGCGGCGTGCGCGGCGATCTTGTAGGCGATCACGCCGTCCTTGACGTCCTCGCGGTTCGGCAGCCCCAGGTGCTCCTTGGGCGTGACGTAGCAGAGCATCGCGGTGCCGAACCAGCCGATCATTGCCGCGCCGATCGCGGAGGTGATGTGGTCGTAGGCGGGCGCGACGTCGGTGGTGAGCGGGCCGAGCGTGTAGAACGGGGCCTCGCCGCAGATCTCCTGCTGGAGGTCGACGTTCTCCTTGATCTTGTGCATCGGGACGTGGCCGGGGCCCTCGACCATGACCTGGACGTCGTACTCCCAGGCGATGTGGGTGAGCTCACCGAGGGTGCGGAGCTCGGCGAACTGGGCCTCGTCGTTGGCGTCGGCGATCGAGCCGGGGCGCAGGCCGTCGCCGAGGGAGAACGCGATGTCGTACTTCGCGAAGATCTCGCACAGCTCGCGGTAGTGCGTGTAGAGGAAGTTCTCCTCGTGGTGGGCGAGGCACCAGGCGGCCATGATCGAGCCGCCGCGCGAGACGATCCCGGTCACGCGCTGGGCGGCGAGCGGGACGTAGCGCAGCAGGACCCCGGCGTGGACGGTCATGTAGTCGACGCCCTGCTCGGCCTGCTCGATGATGGTGTCGCGGTAGACCTCCCAGGTGAGCTTCACCGGGTCGCCGTTGACCTTCTCGAGGGCCTGGTAGAGCGGGACGGTGCCGATCGGGACCGGGGAGTTCCGCATGATGTGCTCGCGGGTCTCGTGGATGTGCTTGCCGGTGGAGAGGTCCATCACGGTGTCCGCGCCCCACTTGGTGGCCCAGGTGAGCTTCTCGACCTCGGCGGCCACGGAGTCGGAGACCGCGGAGGTGCCGATGTTCGCGTTGATCTTGGTGAGGAAGTTCTTGCCGATGATCATCGGCTCGGTCTCGGGGTGGTTGACGTTCGCGGGGAGGATCGCGCGGCCCGCGGCGATCTCGGCGCGCACGAACTCGGCCTCGAGGCCTTCGCGGACGGCGACGTACGCCATCTCGGGGGTGACGATGCCCTGCTTGGCGTAGTGCAGCTGGGTGGGGCAGTCGAGCTCGGCGCCGCCGTGCTCGATCCTGCTGGTCGCGGCGTCGCGGCGCTCGGCGATCCACGCCTCGCGGAGCTTCGGCAGCCCGACCTCGGGGTCGGAGCCGGGGCCGGAGGTGTCGTAGAGCCGGATCGGCTCCTCGCCGCCGCTGAGCTCGACCTGGGTGAACGGCACCTGGATGTCGGGCCGCGGCCCTTCGACGTAGACCTTGCTTCTGGCGTTCATGCTGTCTCCTGAGAACTCTCGAAACCGTGCACGCGCCCACCGGTCGAGCCGGGGACGCGGAGAACGCGCCCGCCGACGAAACCGGCGACGCAAGCGCCGGCCGGCCGATCCGGCGGCGCGAAAACTGTCAGACCCCGCGGGCACCATCGGATTCGGGGCGATTGCGAACGCGACCCGGACTCACGACGAACCCGCTCGCGGCGACATCGGAGCCGGAGCCGGCCCGCGACGACGCCCAAGCGCAGCGGCAACCGCGCATCGGCACCGGCACGCGAGGCCACCGACTGCGAGCACCGACCCATGCGCTCTCCTGCTCACAGGACCGTGTGCTTGCGGCCGTGATGGTGGTCGACCGGCCCTGGGCCGGAGCCGAGCCGCCAGTCGGCGGCGGCCCGCAGCGCGTCGGCCACATACGCCTTCGCGCCGCCGATCGCCTGCACGAGCGGGTGCTCCAGCGCGAGCCGGGCCGCGATCGCGGCCGCCAGCGTGCAGCCGGTGCCGTGGCTGTTGCGCGTCTCGACCCGCGGCATCCGCAGGTCGACCATGTGGCCGTCGCACCACAGCACGTCGATCACGACCGCCGCCTCGCCCGAGGCGACCGCCTCGAGATGGCCGCCTTTGACGAGGACCGCGCGGGGCCCGAAGGTCGCCAGCGCCCGCGCCGCTTCCCGCATGTCCGCGAGGTCCTCGATCTCCCGGCCGAGCAGTTGGCGGGCCTCGATGAGGTTGGGCGTCAGAACGGTCGCGAGCGGCCCTAGCTCGCCGAGGTAGGCGGCGGGATCGCCGTCGAAGAGCGGGTCACCGCTGGTGGTGACCATGACCGGGTCGACCACGAGGTTCGGGAGCCGGTCGGCCTGGCCGTATTCGGCGACGAGCGCGAGCATCTCGGTGCTGCCGAGCATCCCGGTCTTCACCGCGGCCACGGAGAAGTCGCTCAGCACGGCGTCGAGCTGGGCCCGGACGAGACCGGGCGAGACGCCTTCGGCGGCGGTGACGCCGCGGGTGTTCTGGGCGGTGATCGCGGTGACTGCGCTCGTGCCGTGCACGTCGTGGGCGGCGAAGGTGTGCAGGTCGGCCTGGACGCCGGCGCCGCCGCCGGAGTCGGAGCCCGCGATCGTCAAGGCGACCGGCGGTTGGGGGTGGCGGCGCTTCACAGGTCGGCCATCCCTTCGAAGCTGGAGGACGCGTTCGCCAAGTGGCGCTTGGGGATGCGCCCGGCGAGGCGGGCGGCGCGGCCGGCGTTCACGGCGTCGCGCATGGCGGCGGCCATGAGCGCGGGGTCGGCCGCGCGGGTGACGGCGGTGGCGAGGAGCACGGCCGAACAGCCGAGCTCCATGGCGAGCGCGGCGTCGGAGGCGGTGCCGATGCCGGCGTCGCAGATGACGGGCACGTCGGCGTGTTCGCAGATCAGCGCCAGGTTGTGCGGGTTGCGCACGCCGAGGCCGGTGCCGATGGGCGCGGCGAGGGGCATGACCGCGGCGCATCCGGCGTCTTCGAGGCGGCGGGCGAGCACGGGGTCGTCGCTGGTGTACGGGAGGACGGTGAAGCCGTCGGCGACGAGGGTTTCGGCGGCGTCGAGGAGTTCGACGGGGTCGGGGAGGAGGGTGTCCTCGTCGCCGATGACCTCGAGTTTGATCCAGTTCGTGCCGAAGGCCTCGCGGGCGAGTTTGGCGGTGCGCACGGCTTGCTCGGCGGTGAAGCACCCGGCGGTGTTGGGCAGGAGTTCGACGCCGCACCGCTCGATGACATCCAGAATGGAGCCCGAAGCGGCGGGGTCGACCCGGCGGAGCGCGACGGTGACGAGCTCGGTCCCGGAAGCGGTGATCGCCTCGGCGAGCTGCGCGTGGTTGGCGGCGCCGCCGGTGCCGAGGATGAGGCGCGAAGTGAAGGTCTTGTCGGCGATCTTCAAGTCGGCGTCGGATGTGATGCGCTGCTCCATGTCAGCCTCCTTGCGTCGCGGTGAGCACTTCGACGGCATCGCCGTCGGCGAGCGGCCGGTCCCATTCCGACCGCGGCACGACTTCCCCGTTCAGGGCGACGGCAATGCCGCGCCGAGCGCTGGTGACGGCCGCGACGGCGTCAGTGATGGTGGCGATGCCTTCGCGTGCTTCGCCATTGACTTCGATGCTCATGAGTCGGCCTCCTGAGTGGAAATGTCATCGGTCACTGAAAGACCGCGATCGAGCCTGGAGCCCCCGGCAGTGTCAGACCCAGCGGTCACCATCGATTCGGGGGCGCTCGCGAATCGCGACCCAGAGGGACGGCCCGCGCCCTCAAACCTCCGCGGGTCGAAGGCCGCCGGGACCGCTCGCTCGTTTCCGGCGAGCAGTGCGGCGACCGCGCTGGCCGTGGCCGGGATCAGCGCGATGCCGTTGCGGTAGTGGCCGGTCGCGGCGATCGTGCGCGGATCGAGGCGGCCGATGAGCGGCAGGTTGTCAGGGGTGCCGGGCCGGAAGCCGACGCTCACCTCGTCGAGGTGGTACTCCGCGATCTCGGGCACGAGCTCGATCGCCCGTCGCAGCAGATCGTGCACCGCGCCGGCGGTGCCGGTGCGCCGGTCGAACCCGCGCTCGTCGCTCGATGCGCCGACCACGACCTCCCCGCTCTCGCGGGTCACGATGTAGATCGGGTGGCCTTTCACGAAGCCGCGCACGGTAGTCCGCGGCAGCGGCTGGTCGCCGACCGCCCGCAGCCGCAACACGGCCCCGCGCACCGCCCGCACTGGCAGCGACCACCTGGCATCGGGATCGCCGGAACCGCCGACGCGCGCCGCAGCCCCCGGGCTCTCGCCGCGCGCCTCAGCGTCGGTTCCGCGCTCGCTCCGCTCCCCGGTTCCCGAGTGCTCGCCGCCCGCTTCGGAGACGGCGCCGCTCGCGAGAGCAGCGCGCGGCTCGAATTCGGCGCCGCTCACGCGAGTGCCCCGCTTGCCGGCACCGGCGTCACCGGGTTCGCTTCCCATAGATGCGCTCGCGCCTGTCCCGGAGAAGTTCGCCGAACCGCATCCGGCCGCAATGACGACCTGATCGGCGTCGAGCGCGGCGAGGTCTTCAACCGACTCGGTCCGCAGTCCGACGCCGGCTCGCTCGGCCGCGATCAGTAGTGCGTCGTGTACTACCCGCGGATCGACCGCGCGGTCCTCCGGCGCGAGCACGCCGCCGCGCACCTTGTGGCTGAGCAACGGCTCGACTTTGCGGGCGGCGCGCGCAGTGAGCGGTTCGACGTTCCTTGCGGTGAGCCGGTAGAGCTCGGCCTGGCGGTCGATCTCGGCGCGGTCGCCGTCCTCGACGCCGACCACGAGCGTCGGTACGTCGCGGAAGTCGACATCGAGCCCTGAGGCCGCTTCGAGCGCGCGTGCGAAGCCGGGCCAGGCGTCGGCTGACGCGGCCATGAACGGCCCCAGGGCCTCCTCGCCGTAATGGGATTCGGTGACGGGCGCGATCATGCCCGCGGCCACGCGCGAGGCACCCGAGCCCGGGTCCGGGTCGTGCACGACGACCTCGGCGCCGGACTGGGCGGCCCGCCACGCGACGGCGAGCCCGATCGAGCCGGCGCCGACGATGGCGATGCGCATCAGGCTTCGCCCACCGCTCGCAGGAAGCCGGCATCGGGGGAGATCGAGTCCTTGAGTCGATCGTGCGCCCGGCTCGCAACGCTCGGCTGCGCGCCGGTCGCGAAGGCGCCCTGCGCACACCGCTCTCCTGCGACCGGACCGTGGCGCTCACGTTCACCGACGGCGCTTCGGCTGGGAGACCTTTCCGCACTCTCTCCCACAGCCGCAAGGAGTTCCGCCGTCGCAGCCTGCGGGTCCGCCGCGCCCGACACCGCGCCGACCACGGCCACGCCATGAGCCCCGGCCTCGCGGCAGAGCTTCGCCCGTTCGGCGGTGATGCCGCCGATCGCGATCACCGGCAGGTCGACCGCCTCGCACACCGCGGCCAGGCCCTCAAGCCCGATCGGTTGCGGCAGACCGGTCTTGGTCGTCGTGCCCCAGACCGGGCCGACGCCGAGGTACGTCGCCCCCGCGCGGCGGGCCGCGCGCGCCGACTCGGGGTCGCGGGCGGTGCCGCCGATGATGGAGGCGGCGGGGAGGATGCGGCGGGCGGCGTCGATCGGGAGGTCGTCAGCGCCGAGGTGGACGCCGTCGGCGCCGACCGCTTGGGCGATGTGCACGCGGTCGTTGACCAGGCACAACGCGCCGTACTGGTCGCAGAGCGCGGCGATCGCGGTGGCGAGGTCGAACGCGGCCCGGTCGGTGAAGTGGTCCTCGGGACGCACCTGGACGAGCTTCGCCCCGGCCGCCAAGGCCGCCTCGACGGCGGCGAGCGGCGCGAAGGTCTCGCGGGTGTCGGTGATGACGTGAAGTCGGGGTAGACGAGTAGCGCGCATAGCTCCTTCTCCCTGCGCCAGCATGATCTGGATCAGGTTCGACGGTCGGGACTACCCAGTCCCCTCTCAGCCCGATGCATCGGACTCCCGTGGGTGGTTATTCGTTTACGGCCGCTACGCTACGTCATCGCGAGCGGCCCTCGCAAGTGCGGTGTCAGGAAGTGGACACCGTCCGTCCGGCCCGCTGGCCCTGTCACTCGCCGAGCGCGTGGTGCCGGAAGCGGTCGACGATCTCGGTGCGGACCCGCGCAAGGCCGTGGGCGGTCTCCTCGAGCCGCCACAGCCCCATGGTGAGCCGGTGCGCCTCGCGCGGCAGCTCGGAATGGCGGTAGGTCCACTCGTACATGTCGAACAGGGGCCACCACGTGTACCCGATGACCGGGACGCCGGCGGCGCGCAAGTCGTGCAGGGCCGCAACGGATTCGTCGAGCCAGTCGATGCGCTCCTTGACCGAGCCGGTCACGCACGTCTCGGTCAGCATCACCGGCGCCCCGTACCGGGCGTGGGCCTCGCGGATGAGCTCGTTCATGCCGGCGACGCCGTCGTCGCGGGTCGGGCGCGGGTCGCGGAAGCCGCCGCCGTGGAAGACCCCGGCTTCGAAGACCTCGGTGGAGTGGCGCGGATAGTAGTTGACGCCCATGACGTCCGGCAGCACGGGCGCTTCGGTGAACCACGCGAAGTCGTCGTCGCCGAAGCCGTTGGCGCGCAGGTATGGCGCAAGTGGATGATCGGCCCCGACGCGGCCGGTGACGAGGTCTTCGACGAGGAAGACCTGCTCTTTGAGGCGGGCGGCGTGGTCGCGGTGCTCGGGGGCGTCGATGTCGCCGACGTAGCGCATGCCGGCGTCGACGTGGACGAAGACGGCGCGGTCGCCGAGGACGTCGGCCATGGCGCGCTGGGCGAGCACGAAGCCGCGCGCGAGCTGCCCGGTCATGGTCGTGAGTCCTTGCGGCCCTGAGAGGTACGGGGGCCAGTAGGCGTATTCGCCGGAGAAGAGGGCGTGGATCATGGGCTCGTTGACCGGCGTGTAGTCGGCGACGCCGAGGTGCGCGTAGCGTTCGGCGACGGCGGCCGAGTACTCGGCGACGAGCTTCGGATAGTCCGGGTTGGCGAACTGGTCGTTGAGCCACAGTGGAGTGCCGTAGTGCATGAGGTCCACAATGGGTCGAAGGTTCAGTTCGGCGTACCGGTCCATGACGCGGTCGACCCAGGACCAGTCCCAGCGGCCGGGTTCGGGCTGGACGCGGTGCCATGGGACGCCCCAGCGCACCAGTTCGGCGCCGGCTTCGACGGCGAGGCCGAGGTCGTCGTGCCACCGCCCATAATGCTCGGTGAGCTCGTACTCGTCGATCGGCCGTTCGCCAGGTCCGGCTTGGGGCACGAAGGTGTCCTCGACACCTACGGCGAAGTGGAAGCCGCCGTCGCGGTGCCAAGTGGGTGAGCCGGTCATTTGAGTCCTGTCGTTGCGATGTTCTCGATGAAGCGCCGCTGGATGAAGAGGAACGCGATGACGAGCGGGAGGATCGCGATGAGCGAGCCGGCCATCATCACGCCGTGGGGCACGATGCCGCTGGGTCCGGTGAGCTGCGTCAGGCCGGAGGTGATGGTGCCCATCTCGGCGTCGGTGGTGAACACCAGCGGCCACAGCAGGTCGTTCCAGTTGTTGACGAAGGTGAAGAGCCCCAAGGTGAGCAGGGCGGGGACGGCGTTGGGGAGCACCACGGACCGGAAGATCCGGAACTCCCCCGCGCCGTCGATACGCGCGGCCTGGTCGATGTCGCGCGGGAGCGCGAGGAAGAACTGGCGCAGGAAGAAGATCCCGAAGGCGTCGGCGGCACGCGGCGCGATGAGCCCGGTGTACGTGTTGACCCAGCCGAGGTCGGCCACGAGCTGGTAGAGCGGGATCAGCGTGGCCTGGAAGGGGATCATCAGCGTCGCGATGATGGCGACGAGGAGGACCTTCCGGCCGGTGAAGTCCAAGCGCGCCAAGGCGTACGCGGCGAGCGAGTCGAAGACGAGCGCGAAGAGCGTGACACCGCCGGCGAAGACGAAGCTGTTGCCCACGAGCCGCGCGAACGGCAGCTCAGAGGTGACGGTCTTCAGGTTCGCGAGCGTCCAGTCGTCCGGAAGCAGGCTCGGCGGGTAGGCGTTGACCTCGGCCGCGGGTTTGAACGCGGTGAGCACGATGATCGCGATCGGCAGCAGCACGATGGCGGTGACGACGGCGAACGCGAGCGTCGCGAGCACAGTGGAGGGCTTGAGGTCGCGCAGGGAGCGGCGGGCGGTGCTCATGCCAGGTCCTTTTCTTTGCGGCCGAAGAACACGAACTGCACGAGGCTCAGCACCAGGGTCGCCGCGAGCAGCACATAGGACAGCGCCGAGGCGAAGCCGATGTCGAGCTTGCGGAAGCCGGACTCGTAGATCTCCATGACGAGGGTCTGGGTGCTGCCGTAGGGGCCGCCGCCGGTCATGACGTAGATCTGGTCGAAGGCCTGGAGGGCGGCGATCATCGCGAAGATGAGCACGAACGCCATCGTGTTGGACAGCAGCGGGAGCGTGACGTTGCGCAGGCGCGAGAACGCGCCGGCGCCGTCCATGCGGGCGGCCTCGTAGATCGAGGGCGGGATGTCCTGCAGGCCCGCCAGGAAGATCACGAAGTAGAAGCCGAAGAGCTTCCAGACGGCGACGAGCACGACCATCGGCATCGCGAGGGTCGGGTCTTCGAGGACGTTGCCGATCTGGATGCCGAAGCCGCGCAGCCAGTAGTTGAGAAGCCCCACCTGCGGGTCGACGAGGTAGCTCCAAGCGAAGGCCGCCACGGAGAACGAGACCACGAACGGCACGAACAGGGCGGTGCGGAAGAAGCCGCGGAAGGGCAGGCGCGGGTTGTTGAGCAGCAGCGCCAGCCCGAGCGCGGAGACGACCGCGAGCGGGGTGAACAGCACGGTGTAGAGCGCGGTGTTCGTGACGGCGTTGAGGATGTCGGGGTCGGTGAAGACGCCGATGTAGTTCTCCAGGCCCACGAACTCGGGCTCGCCGAAGCCGCTGGCGTCCGTGAAGGACAGCCGCAAGGCCGAGAGCATCGGCCAGACGGTGAACGCGCCCAGGATGATCAGGGCCGGGGCGAGGAACGCGAAGGCGGTGGCGCCCCGGCGCAGCGGGCTCTCGGTCGCGCGGCGGCGCCCGCCCAGCGGCGCTGGCGGCCGGTACCGGTGGCGCGTCGGTCGTGCGGTGGTCATGGTCTCCTTCACTCCCCTTGGGGCGGCGGGGACGCCGAGGGGCGGCGTCCCCGCCGGTCTGTCCGGATAGGACCGGTGCTAGCCGAGCGCGTCCTGGATGGTGCCCTGGGCTTCGGCGAGCAGTCCGGCGATGTCCTCGCCCGCGATGGCGCGCTGGGTCAGCTCGTCCACGGCGGCGAGCACGTCGACGCTGTTGACGACGCCGGGGAGCAGCGGGCGCCCGAGGTCGGCGATCTCGGTGAGCGAGGCGACGACCGGGTTGGAGTTGACGGCCTCGGCCGGGACGTCGGTGCGCAGGGGCGGCCAGCCGGAGCCGAGCGACCAGGCGGCGGCGTTCTCGTCGTTGAGGAAGAACGCGAAGAACTTCTCGGCGGCGGCGCGGGCGTTGTCGTCCGCGTCGACGGTGACGGCCATCGAGACGC
This sequence comes from Glycomyces niveus, assembly GCF_017592475.1. GTDB lineage: Bacteria > Actinomycetota > Actinomycetes > Mycobacteriales > Micromonosporaceae > Glycomyces > Glycomyces niveus. Next base: position 271,772 of record NZ_JAGFNP010000003.1, read on the forward strand.
CGATGGCGGAGGCGGCCTGGGCGGCGGGCCCGGCCGGGATCGCCGCGATCGCGCAGTCGATGCCGTTCTCGGCGGCGATCGAGGCCATCCACGGACCGCCGATGGTCATGGCGGCCTTGCCCGCCCCGAACAGCTCGTCGGCGCCGACGCCGTCGATGCCCGTGGGCGAGATCTTGTCGTCCACAATGGCCTTGCGCCAGTACTCGAGGGTCGCGGCGTTCTCGGGCGAGTCGATGACCGCGTCCACCTCCTCCTTGACGATGTCGCCGCCGTTGCCGTAGAACAGCGAGGGCCACAGGCCGTTCGCGACGGTGGCGTGGTCCGGCAGGACGACCCCGTACTGCTCAGGGGTGCCGTCGCCGTCCTCGTCGATCGTGAGCTGCTTGGCGGCCGCGACCCACTCGTCCCAGGTGCCCGGGAAGTCGGTCACGCCGCCGGCCTCGAACAGCGCGGTGTTGTAGTAGACCGCCAGCGGCACGAAGCCGGTCGGGACGCCGTACTTGGTGCCCTCGACCTCGATCATCGAGACCGCGCCCGGGATGAGGTTCGCGGTGTTCGAGGAGTCGTCGGCGTAGAAGCCGGTGAGCTCGGCGAACGCGCCTTTGTCGGCGTAGACCGGCAGGCGCTCGGCGGGCATGGCGACGATGTCGGGACCCTCGCCGGCGGACAGCGCCGTCAGGAGGGTGTCGTCGATGCTGGCCCAGGTCTTGACCTCGGTGTTGATCGTGATGTCGCTCTGCGAGGCGTTGAAGTCGTCGACGATGCCCTGGAGCACGTCGCCGTCGGCCTCGGTGTAGCCGTGCCAGAAGGTCAGGGTCGCGGGGCCGCCGGTCTCGCCGTTCGAGCACGCGGAGCCGAGGAGCGCCAGCGCGGCGCCGCCGGCGCCGCCCAAGAGGACCGTCTTGCGTTTCATGTTCAGTTCCCTCCCAACGCGACTGCGCTGTCTGATGGTGGTGTGTAGTCCTACAACGTCGAGGGGGTCCTGTACTGGGGAACCGTCTTGTACAACGTTGTAAGTCTGGGAATCGTACGCACGCCCCGCCGCGCCTGTCAACGCGACCCCCCGTTCGTTCCTACTTCGTTTCCGATCCGTTACCGGATCCGTGAGCAGGGGCTTGACCAGCGGGCATTGATGGTCTTACGATGTCCCGCACGCATGATACAACGTTGTAAAGATTGGAAGTCCCATGCGAAGCCCTCAACTCCTCGGCCGCGGTCTGAGGAAACTCAGCCGCGGTGGAGCGATATTCGCCGCCGCAACCTTCCTCCTCACCGCGGTCGCCGCCTCCATCGGCTGGGCCCCGGCCCCCGCCGCGGCGGTGACCACCGGCAACGGCGCACTCGTCTACGCGCCCGCCGCCGGCTCCTCGTTCAACCCTGAAGGCGGGACCCCCGCGGGGACCACCTACGCCAAGATCATCGTGCTCAAGAACAGCGGCGCCTCGAACGGCACGCAGCTGGTCACCTTCGACCAGCTCGTGCTCCAGAACGGCGTGCAGGTCTACCCGATCTACCGCAGCACCAACAACGGCACGAGCTGGACCAAGGTCGCCGACGTCAACCCGAGCGCGACCTTCCCGACCTTCACCCGCACCGCCCAGCCGTTCCTCTACGAGGTCACCCAGACCACCGGCGACCTCACGGCCGGCACCATCCTCCTCGCGGGCATGATCATGCCCGAGGACCGCTCGGTCAGCCGCCTCGTGGTGTACAAGAGCACCAACCAGGGCACCAGCTGGAGCTACCTGAGCACCATCGACACCGGCGGCCCGGCCGTCTACGACCCGTCGCCCACCTCGACCACCACCACCGTGTGGGAGCCCTCGCTCGCGATCGACGGCAACGGCGGCCTCGCCGCGTACTTCTCCGACGAGCGCCAGAAGGCGAACGGCGTCCTCCAGGCCGTGTCCTACCGCCGCTCGACCGACGGCGGCAAGACCTGGGGCTCGCTGGTCAACGTCTCGGCGCCGACCAACCAGAGCGACCGCCCCGGCATGATCACCGTGACCAAGCTCCCCGACGGCCGCTACATGGCGACCTTCGAGGTCGTCAACCGCCCCAGCCAGTCCCAGAACACCGCGCCGGTCTACTACAAGATCTCGGCCGACGGCCTCAACTGGGGCACCACGACCAGCATCGGCACGCAGATCAAGCTCGCGAACGGCCGCTCGATCGGCTCCTCGCCGTACGTCAAGTGGGTGCCCACGGGAGGTCCCAAGGGCATGGTCGTGGTGGCCTCGAAGTGGTCGCTCGACGGCAGCGGCAACATCGACGGCGGCCAGAACTTCTACGTCAACTACAACCTCGGCGACGGCCCGTGGGAGCGGCTGCCGATGGCGGTCACGTACGACGCCAGCGACACCCAGGGTGGCAGCTTCTCCGGCTTCGCGCAGGGCATCGACTACAGCGCCGACGGCCGCACCCTCTACCAGGCCGTGAACGTCGAGAACACCGTCTCCGACCTCAACGACATCCGCGTGGGCTCGATCCCGCTCGACGCCCAGCAGTACGAGGCCGAGAACGCGACCCTCAACGACGCCTCGACCGTGGCGCATGTGCAGGCCGCCAACGGCTCCAAGGTCGGCAACATCAACAACGCCGGCAGCTACGTCCAGTTCACCGTGAACGTGCCGACCGCCGGGACCTACACGATGAACGTCCGGTACGACAACGGCTTCGGCTCGACCGCGACCCACTCGGTGAGCGTCAACGGCGGCAGCGGCTCGTCCATCAGCTACCCGGCCACTGTGGACTGGGGCCGGTACGCGTGGGCGCAAAAGACGGTGACCTTGAACGCGGGCACGAACACGATCCGCTTCACCAAGGGCACCAACTTCGCCGAACTCGACACGATCCACCTGTACTCGAGCAGTGCGCTCGCACCGGTCTTCCAGCTGCAGAACCGCACCAGCAGCAAGTACCTGGAGGTGCTGAGCGCCTCGACGACCGACGGCGCGGCCGTGGGCCAGTGGGGCGACACCAACAACGCGACCCAGCGGTGGACCGTCAGCGGCGGCGCCACGGTGCAGCTGACCAACCGCAACAGCGGCAAGCTCCTCGAGATCCCCTCGGCGCAGACCGCCGACGGGGTGGACGCGGTGCAGTGGGGTCCGACGGGCAGCTCGACGCAGTCGTGGAACGCCGCGACCAGCGGCGGCTGGTGGACGTTCGCGAACGCCAACAGCGGCAAGCTGCTCGAGATCACCGGCTGCTCGACCGCCGACGGCGCGGTCGCGCAGCAGTGGACCGCCAACGGCGCGACCTGCCAGCAGTGGCGGCTCGTGAAAGAGGGCATCCAATAGCAGGCCGACGGGAGCGGCGGGCCGAGCGCCCGCCGCTCCCGGTCAGGTCGGGCGCCTCGCCCGGCCGGTGCTCGGGCCGTGCTGCGGCGCGGTCCGTCCCGGACGGGCCGAGCGTCTGCGATGCCGGTTCGATCGCGGATCGGGGCGCGCGGGGCGAACTCGTCAGGTCTTCAGCCCCTGGGCGCGGACTCGCGCTCCACGATCGTGAAGTCCGCCAGCTCGGTTCGCGGCGGCTGCTTCGGGCCGGTCTCGGCGATCCGCTCCAGGAGCGTCCCGAGCGCGGTGCGCGCCAGCCACTCCCGGCCGGGGTCCACTGTGGTGAGCGAGGGGATCGAGTAGGCGGCCTCGTCGAGGTCGTCGAAGCCGATCACGGCCACGTCCTCGGGGACGCGGCGGCCGGCCTCCTGGAGCACGCGCATCGCGCCCAGCGCCATCGTGTCGTTGAAGCCGAAGACCGCGTCGAACGGCACGTCGCGGTCGAGCAGCTCGTGCATCGCGCGGGCGCCGTCGGCCCGGTGCCACAGGGTCGCCCGGACCACCAGCGCGGGGTCGTACGGCACCCCGTGCTCGGCCAGCGCCTCGCGGTAGCCGCGCAGGCGGAGCCGGGCCGAGCCCATGACCTCGCCCTCGTGCTCGCCGATGACGGCGATGCGGCGGCGGCCCGAGTCGAGCAGGTACTCGGTGGCGGCGCGGGCTGCCTCGGTGTTGCGCATGGTGACGTGGTCGCAGGGCCAGTCGAAGGTCCGCTCACCCAAGAGCACCAGGGGGAACGGCACATCGAGCGCGCCGGCGTCCTCCTGGCCCATGCCGAGGGGGCTGAGGATGAGGCCGTCGGTCATGCTCAGGCGCGGGCTGCGCAGCAGCGCGAGTTCGCGGTCGCGGTCGCCGCCGGTCTGCTCCACGACGACCGTGAGACCGGACTCCTCGGCGGCGGCGATGACCATTCCGGCGAGCTCGGCGAAGTAGCTCAGGTTGAGCTCGGGGACGGCGAGCGCGACGGTGTCGGTGCGGCCGGAGCGCAGGCTGCGGGCGTTCAGGTTCGGCTTGTAGCCGAGCTCGGCGATCGCGCGCTCGACCTTCTCCCTGGTCGCAGGGCGGACGTGCGGGTAGTCGTTGATGACGTTCGAAACGGTCTTGAATGAGACGCCTGCCAGTTTCGCGACATCGCGCAAGGTCGCCGCCATCTGCACCTCCTCTGTCCGCCGAAATTCTACAACGATGCAAAAGGGTCCTGCCGGACCGCTCCCGCGAGTTCGCTCCCCGCTTCTCGGGGGACCCGGCGCTTAGTTTATCCGCGCATTTCCATCAACCGATGGGTCGGCTGCGGCCGACCGCCCTCACACTCGGAGGCACTGATGTCCACAGCCCTACTGCGGCGGGGCCGCTCGCTGCTGGCGCTCGCCGCGGCGGCCGCCATGGCCGCCCTCGGCCTCGTCGCCGCGACCCCCGCGCCCGCTCAAGGAGCGGTCACCACCGGCGTCTGGTTCACCATCACCAGCGCCCACTCCCACCTCGCCCTCGACATCGAGGGTGCCTCCACCGCCGCCGGCGCCGAACTGGTCCAGTGGGGCCGCGACGCCGGCACGAACCAGCAGTTCCGGTTCGTCGACGCGGGGAGCGGCTACTACAAGATCCAGGCCCGCCACTCGAACCTCGTGCTCGACGTGTGGGGCTGGAACACCGCCGACGGGGCGACGATCGCCCAGGCGACCGACCAGAACTTCACCAACCAGCAGTGGTCGGTCACCGAGCACTCGGACGGCTCGTTCAGCTTCGTCAACCGCTTCTCGGGCAAGGCCCTCGACCTCTGGGAGTGGTCCACGGCCGAAGGCGCCCGCATCTCGCAGTTCACCTACAACGGCCTGAACGCGCAGAAGTGGTTCCTCAGCGAGGCCGCGAACACCGGTGTCGCCAACCCGATCCGCACCAACGGCGCCGACCCGTGGATCGAGTACTACGACGGCTACTACTACATGTCCACCACGACCTGGGACTCCACTGTGGTCATGCGCCGGGCCACGACGCTCGCCGGGCTCAAGACCGCCGCCGACGCAGTCGTCTGGGACGACTCGGGGAACACGAGCCGCTGCTGCTCGCACTGGGCGCCGGAGTTCCACCGCATCGGCGGCGTCTGGTACCTCATGTACACCTCGGGGAACTCGCAGACGAACTTCGACGGCCAGCGCCTCCACGTGCTCCGCTCGACCTCCTCGACCCCGATGGGGCCGTACGAGTTCATGGGCACGCCGCTGCCGAACCAGTGGAACATCGACGGCTCGTACCTGGAGCTCAACGGCTCGCTGTACCTGCTGTGGTCGGAGTGGGTCGGCGCGAACCAGTCGATCCGGATCGCGCTGATGTCGAACCCGTGGACCGTGACCGGCTCGCAGGTGACCATCGCGACCCCGTCGCTGTCGTGGGAGACCGTGGGCGCCAACGTGAACGAGGCGCCGGTCGTGCTCCAGCACGGCGGGAAGACCTTCATCGTCTTCTCGGCCTCGTCGTGCACCACGGACGACTACAAGCTGGGGCTGCTGACGTACGACGGCGGCTCGGTGCTCTCGGCGTCCTCTTGGGACAAGAGCGCCAACCCGGTGCTGTCGCAGGGGAACGGCGTGTTCGGCCCCGGCCACAACGGGTTCTTCACCTCGCCTGACGGGACGCAGCAGTGGATCGTGTACCACGGCAACCCGCAGAGCGGCCAGGGCTGCGGTTCGTTCCGCGAGACCCGGGTGCAGCCGTTCACGTTCAACGCGGACGGGACGCCGAACTTCGGCACGCCCGTGGCGAGCGGGATCGTCCTGAACCCGCCTTCGGGCGAGTGACGGCCGGTCCCTGATTGCGGGCGGCGCGCGCCGGAAGGGGCGCGCCGCTACCGCTCGGTACGCTCGACCTTGAGGACGCGGTAGCCGTTGGCGCTCGCGTGCTTGTCGACCTCCCAGCCCTGCTCGGCGAGCCAGCGCGCGAGCGAGTCGGCGCCGAGGTGCTTGGAGACGACGAGCCAGGCGACGCCGTCGTCCTTCAGCCGCGGCAGCCAGGTCTGGAGGAGTTCATGCAGGGCCTCCTTGCCGACCTTGATGGGCGGGTTGGACCAGATCTCGTCGAAGCGCACGTCGGCCGGGACGTCTTCGGGCGCGGCGACGTGCACGGTGCCGGGGGCCTTCTCGGTGTTGCGGCGGGTGAGGTCGAGGGCGCGGCGGTTGACGTCGACGGCCCAGACCTCGGCGTCGTCGCGCTGGGCGAGCACGGCGCTGATGGGGCCGTAGCCGCAGCCGAGGTCGAGGAAGGTGCCGGCGGTCTCGGGCGGCACGACCTTGTTGAGCAGCACGCTGGTGCCGGGGTCGAGGCGGTTGCCGGAGAAGACGCCGGTGGAGGTGGTCAGCTCGTAGTCGACGCCGTCGAGTGAGAACTCGACGGTGCGCTCGCGGTCCTCGACGGCGGGCTGCTCGCTGAAGTAGTGCTCTGGCTGGTCGGCTGGGCCTTTGGACATGTCCCCCATTGTCGCGCGCCGGGTCGGGCGGGGTCGCCGGGATCGGGCGGTTAGAGACGTGCGCCGTCGCGGCGCCCCGGTGGACTGCGTGACACGTGACATGCAGCGGGGTGTCACCCGCGGAGATGAACGCCGTTCGCCCCGTCCATCTCCCGGGGGAACGTTTCCCGGTTTCGGGGGTTTCCGGGTCTAAGCTGCCTCCATGGCACATGGCCCGTCACCGTTCGGAGTCCCCCAGGAGACGCAGGCGCACCGGCCTCCGGACGATCCAGGTTTCGATTGGGCGGAGTACGACGAGCGCTCGCAGATGCGCGCGCCCACGGCGCGGCTCAGCCCCGAGGACCGCACGCCGACCGTGCGGCTCGGCGGCCCCGCGCTGCCGCCCGCGCGCCGCTCGCCTGAAGAGGAGATGGAGGCGCACCTGGACCAGATCCAGGCCTCGCGCCCCCTGCGCCGCGCCGCGCAGCGCGCCCGGCGCCGCACGAAGTGGTGGCTCGTCGCGCTCGCGACGGTGAGCGGGCTGGCGGTCGCCGCGGCCTGCGCGGCGGGGGCGTTCATCGTGCTCCGCGAAGGCGAACCGGACCCGGCCGCGCCGAGCGAGGAGGCCGCGGCCGACCAGCCGTCCGTAGTGAACGAGACGGCGGGCGCACCCGAGGTGGTCGACCCGATCGCGAGCCGCGAGACCGATGCGGAGCCGATCTCGGTCGAGGAGCTGTTCGGCGCGAATGCGATCAGCCCGGAGGGCGGGACCGGGGCGTATGAGGTGCTTGAGACCGAGGAGCTCTCGGACTGCGCCGACGCCGGGCTCGACGAACTGTCGGAGCTGCTCGAGGACGCGGACTGCACGCAGACGGTGCGCGCGACGCTCATCAACCCTGACGGCGAGTACGCGGCGACGGCGGGCGTGCTCAACCTCGCCGATGCCGAGGAGGCGGACGCCCTGCGCGCCGCTATCGAAGCGGGCCTCGAAGGCGGCTTCGCGGCGCTGCGCACCGACGGCGAGGCCGAGGAACTGGGCCGCGCCGCGACGATGGTCGGGTACAACACCTACGGGCACTACCTGATGTACGTGGTCATCGGCCGCACCGACGGCGAACCGATCGAAGAGGCCTCGGACCCGGTGCGCGCCATCGTGAGCGACCTCGTCGACGTCTGGTTCATCGACCAGCTCAACCCGAGGCGCGACGTCCAGTAGCGGCGAAACGTGAACGGAGGGTCCCGGGCAAATCGGACACCCGGGGACCCCCCGAATCCATGCTCCCAGCCGGTTGCGACATCGAATCCCGACCGCGCCTCGAACATCCACGACCGCCCGCGCGCCTCACGCGCGGGCGGTTGTCGTTGTGCGGCAAGGGTCTTCGGCGAACGTTCGCCGCTTCCGTCCCGACCGGGCCGTGTCGGGAATGTGAACAATCTACTGTGAGTATTGCCATAGCCGATCATCCCATGATTTGATCAATCCAGGCCTGCGTCCCGTCCCCGGGCAGGCCCGTTCTTCCCCCTGGCCGGCCCCCGGCCACCCATCGCCTCACCTCAGGAGTCGAACATGCCTTCCTGGACCCACACCGCCCGCCGGAGCCTCGCCGCGCTCGCCGCGGCAGCGCTGGCCGTCCTCTCGCTCGTCGTCCTCGACGCCGCGCCCGCCGAAGCCGTCCGGCCGCCGGGCATCCCCTCCACCGCAACCGCACAGGCCGAGCTCAACGCACTCACCGTCGCCGCCGAGTCCCACGGCTCGACCTACGACCGCGACCTGTTCCCGCACTGGAAGTCCGTGAGCGGCACCGGCAGCTGCACCGCCCGCCAGTACGTACTCAAGCGCGACGGCCAGAACGTCGTCACCAGCGACGGCTGCCAGCCCACCTCCGGCAACTGGCAGTCCGACTTCGACAACACCTGGACCACCTCGGTCTCCAACGCCACCATCGACCACGTCGTGGCGCTCTCCGAGGCCTGGGCCTCCGGCGCCTGGTCCTGGACCACCGCGCAGCGCCAGGCCTTCGCCAACGACATCAACTCACCGCAGCTGTGGATCGCCACGACCTCGGCGAACTCCTCCAAGAGCGACTACGACCCCGCCGAGTGGATGCCCGTCAACACGACCGGCCTGCGCTGCGACTACGTCAAGGCCTGGACCCACGTCAAGTACCTCTACAACCTGAGCGTCGACTCGGCCGAGAAGACCGCGATCCAGTCGCACCTCAACACCTACTGCGGCTCCTCCGGCGGCACGCCCACGAACTGCAACGGCGCGAAGACCACCGCCGCCGCGATCCCCGAGGGCTCGCCGCTGAACTCCACGATCGCCTTGTCCTGCACGGGCACCGCGTCGGCCACGAGCTCGGTGACCGTCAGCATCACCCACCCGTACAGCGGCGACATCACCATCGCCCTCATCGCACCTGACGGCACGAGCCGCACCCTCAAGGCCGCCGGCGGCTCCGGCGCGAACATCAACACGACCTACAGCGTCAACCTGTCCACCGAGAACCGTTCGGGCACATGGACGCTGCGGGTCACCGACACCTACTCGGGCGGCTCCAGCGGCACCCTGAACAGCTGGTCGCTCAGCATCTGACGACAAGCGCACCAAGGAGGGCCGGGCGCTGGCGCCCGGCCCTCCTTTCATCCACCGCTGGTGTGAAGTCCTTCCGCAGCGGTCAGTTCCCCAGCCGACCGCTCCAATGCGAGGCACCGCGACCGGCGCCCTCGCCCGCTTGGACGCCGCCGCGCACCTCCCCGTTCCATTCGGGCGACTGCGTCAGATAGAAGAGGTACCCCAGCGCGGGACCCACGATCACCGCCGCGATGCCCACGGCTGCCAAGAGCCCCTGCAACGTCGCGGTCGCGCCCGCGCCCTCGGCGATGCTCACCTGGTCGACGAGCACCCACGGGTACTGCCCGATCCCCCACCCGGCCATGACCGCCGCGACCGCGACCACCGCGGTCAGCCGCGCCGGACCGAAGCGCTTGCGCCACAAGAGGACCAGCGTCGCAATACCGCCGAGCGCCGAGAGGGCCATCACCGGCGCGGCGCGGCCGGTCAGGCCGTCCCAGAACGTCGGCGCGTCGCGCTCGATCGGGATGAGCCCGGCGAAGACGACGATCCCGGTCGCGAGACCGACCACAAGGGACCTGATGCGGAGCTGCGCGGCCAGCGCGGTCTCGCCGCGCCGGGCCGCGTCGGCGGTCAGGAACGTCGCGGCGAGGAACGCGCAGGTGCCGACCGAGATGACCCCGGTGAACAGCGCGGTCGGGTTGATCCACGACGACCACGGGTCGCCGTTTCCGCCCGCCGGGACCCGGCCCGAGGCGAGGGCGCCGACGATGGTGCCGAGGAAGAACGGCGCGAGCACCGAGGAGGTCGCGAAGATGACTCCGAAGAGCTTGGCCTGCCACAGGGTCTCGCTGTACTTGCGGAACGCGAAGCTCGCGCCGCGCAGGACGATGCCGACCAGGGCGAGCACGAACGGCACGTAGAGGGTGGTCATAGCGGCGGCGAACGACTCGGGGAACCCGGTCCACCACATGACCATCACGTAGATGAGCCAGACGTGGTTGGCCTCCCAGACGGGGCCGATGCTGTGGTCGATGAGCGTCCGCAGCGGGGCGCCGCGGCGGGCGCCGCCCGCGGTGAGGTCGTGGAAGCCCGAGCCGAAGTCCGCGCCGCCGAAGAGGGCGTAGGCGACGACCCCGGCGAAGAGCGCGGCGGCGACGGCGAATTCGAGGGTCATCATTTCGCGGCCTCCTGCTCGGCATTGTCCTTCTCGGCGGACCTGTCCTTTACATCGGCGCAGTCGCGGATCTCGGCCGGCCCGTCCGCGGCGAGCAGCTTCGGCCCATAGGGGCTCGGCAGGTCGGCGGCGCCTTCGCGCCAGCGGCGGGCCATGGAGCGGAGGATGGCGATCGCGGCGATCGTCATGCCGCCGTAAAGGAGCACGGAGCCGCCGTAGACGAGCCAGAGCCCGCCCGCGTGGTCGGCCGCGGCCTCAGGCGTGCGCATGACGCCGTAGACGATCCACGGCTGCCGCCCGACCTCGGTGGCGATCCACCCGGCTTCCATCGCGGTGACCGCGAGGAGGCCCGAAACCGCCATGAACCGCAGGAACCACCGGTTCTTGAGCAGGTCGACCTTGCGCCAGCGCAGGAACCAGTACAGCGCGACCGTGGCCAGGAGCAGGAGGCCGATGCCGACCATCGCCTGGAACGAGTAGTGCGCGAAGTTGACCGGCGGCTCGTCCTCTTCGGGGAACTGGTCGAGGCCCGGCACGGGCTCGGTGAAGGAGTTGAGCGCCGCGACCGAGCTGAGGTAGGGGATCTCGATGGCCCACCTGACTTCGCCGTCGATGTAGATGCCGCCGATGGTGAGCGGCGTGGCGCCGTCGGCGGTCTCGTCGGCGAACTCGAACGCGGCGAGCTTCGCGGGCTGGCGTTCGGCCAGGTCGTGGCCGAGGAAGTGCCCGGCGAAGGGCTGGGCGAGGGCCGCGATCGTCGCGAACGCGAACGGCACCATGAAGCCGAGCCGGTGGTAGCGGTCGCGGCGGCCCTTGAGCATGCCCACGGCGTAGACGGCGGCGATCGAGAAGCCCGCGACCATGTACGCGGCGAGCCACATGTGGGCGAAGGCGAGGAAGGCGTGCTGGTTGAACAGCACGGCCCAGGGCTCGATGTTCACGACCTCGCCGTTGACGATGTCGAAGCCCGTGGGTGCGTTCATCCAAGCGTTCACCGCGAGCACGCAGTAGGTGCCGATGACCCCGGTGATCGCCATGGGCAGCACCATGAGCAGGTGCAGTTTCGGGGGCATCTTGCCCCAGCCGTAGAGGTAAATGCCGAGGAAGATCGCTTCGAGGAAGAACGCGAGGCCTTCGAAGGCGAAGGGGAGGCCGAGCACGTCGCCGAAGGTGCCCATGAGGCCGGGCCACAGCAGGCCCATCTCGAAGCTGAGCACGGTTCCGGAGACGGCGCCGATCGCGAAGAGCACGGCGGAGGCCTTGCCCCAGCGCTTGGCGAGGTCGAGCGCGACCGGGTCGTTCTTGCGGATGCCGCGCAGGTGCATCACGAAGATGATGGCGGGGAAGGCGACCCCGAAGCAGGCCAGGATGATGTGCCATCCGAGGGACAGCGCCATCTGCTGGCGCGCGGGCATGAGGCCCGCGGGGTCGGCGGCGGCGACCACATCGGACGCCTGGGCGAGGAGCTGGGTTGCATCCATGCCTCGAAGCTACGGCCTCGAAATCCCGGAAGCACGCTCTTGTGAATGCATTCACAAGCCCTCGGAACATGAGATCGAACGTGTTCAAAAACTTCCGGACCAGCGAATACACGCCCGGACCTCGGCATCCGGCCGAGCGGCTAGGACGCCGAGACCGCAGCGCTCAATTTTTCTCCGAACGGGCTCCGGCGGCGCCGCGCCGCGCCGCCCGGCCTGAGGAACGGCGACTCGCGCCGTCCCTCAGGCTCGGCCGCTACCGCTCGCAGTACCGCTTCGGCAGGCGGAGGCCGTAGCCCGCCATGACCTCGCTGAGCACGTCCGGGTAGTCCGTGATGATGCCGTCCACGCCGTCGTCGATGAGCTTTCGCATCGTCGCCTCGTCGTCGACCGTCCACGGTACGACCTCGATCCCGTACTCGTGGGCGTGGTCGACCATCGCCTCGGTCACGTACGGCACGTACCCCGGGTCGGTGACCTTCCCGTTCTGCGGCGTCCCGTGCACCGGCGAGAACGCGTCAGCGCCGAACGAGTCCACCGCCGCGATCGGGTCGCCCCCGAAGTCGTCGATGTCGATGCCGCCCAGCCACGGCGACGCCCCGGCCTGCCCGGTCTGCAGGAACGAGATGTTCGTCAGCGCCACGATCGGCAGCTCCGGCGCGGTCTCGCGCATGAGCATCAGCGCGCCCCAGTCGAAACTCTGGATCGTCACCTGCCGCCCGATCCGCGCCTCGCGGATGTCCGCGACCACGGTCTCGACGAATGCCTCCCGCGGCGCCGTCTCGTGCGGCGCACCGGCCTCGACCTTCGTCTCGATGTTGAGCTTCACGCCCCGCGCGCGGCACTCGCGCACCAGGTCGAACACCTCGCTCAGCAGCGGCATCGGCTCGCCCGGGTGCGTCTCCTGGTTCGGGTGGGCGGCCTGCGCGAGGCTCCCGCAGTCGAGCGTGCGCACCTGCGCGAGCGTCAGGTCCTTGACGTACTTCCCGACGTACGGGTACTCCGGGTCGCCCTCGAACGCGGGTGCGGTGTCGAGGCACTTCGCGCCGCTCACCCGCCGATCGTGCGTGACGACCGCGAAGCCGTCCTCGGTGATCTGCACGTCCAACTCGAGCGTGCTCACCCCGAGCTCGAGCGCGTTCGCGAACGCGGGCAACGTGTTCTCGACGACCAACCCGAGCCCACCGCGGTGGGCCTGCAGGTCGAACTCGCGATGCGGATGGGCGTCGGCGGGGTCGGGCAGGGCGACGAACAACGCGGCAGCGGCGACCGCCGCAACCGCGCCGGCAGTGAGGAAGCGTCTCATCGCCTCAGCTTCGGGGCCGCGGCTGACACCGCGATGAACGCACCGGCGATTCCAGGTGAATACGCCGCGGCGGCGCCTGCGGGAGTCGCAGGCGCCGCCGTTACTTCGATGCGCTACCAGTTCATCGCGACCGCCACAGTGCGGCTCAAAGAGTCCTGACACGCCTCGTCAGGTCCACCCGGGCCTGCCAGTCCTTCGGGTCCTCCGAGTACGAGACCTCAAGGAGGGTAAGACCGTGCGGGCCGACCACATGCACGTCGTTGGCGCGCTGACCGATCGTGAGGATCGAGGCGAGCCAGTCCTCGTCGCGGCGGCCGTCGCCCACCGCGAGGGCCGCGCCCACGAGGCTGCGGACCATCGAGTGGCAGAACGCGTCCGCGCGCACCGTCGCGACCGCCACGCCGTCCTCGTCCCGGGTCCAGTCGTACTGCTGCAGTTCGCGGATCGTCGTCGCGCCCTCGCGCTGCTTGCAGAAGCCCACGAAGTCGTGCTCGCCGATGAGGCGCTGGCACGCCGCGTGCATCCGCTCCACGTCGATCGGCCGCTGCCAGGCCAGGGTGTCCAAGCGCCGCAAGGGGTTCACGCCCCAGGTCGCGTCAGCCACCCGGTACCGGTACCGCCGCCACTGCGCCGCGAAGCGCGCGTTGAACGACGGGTCGACGGCCTCGACCGAGGTCGCCCGCACATCGGCCGGGAGGATGCCGCGCAGCCGCCACAGCAGCTTCTCCCCCACGGCCTCCCACTTCGCCGTGGGCACGTCCACATGCACGACCTGCCCCGTCGCGTGGACGCCCGCGTCGGTCCGACCGGCCACGGTGAAGTCGGCGATCTCGCCGAACAGCAGCTCCAGGGCGCGGATGACCTCCGAGGCCACCGTCCGCAGCCCCGGCTGCAGCGCCCAGCCCGAGAACGCGGCCCCGTCGTAGGCGACGCCGAGCCGCAGCCGCGTCCTGTCCACAACCTCGTCCACAGCGATGTCCTCCCGGATAAAGCGAACCGCGCGCAGAGCATATGCCCTGCGCGCGGTTCAACCGACTCTGCTTAGTCGACCAGCTCGATGATCGCCATCGGAGCGTTGTCGCCCTTGCGGTTCCCGGCCTTGATGATCCGGGTGTAGCCGCCCTCGCGGTTCGCGAAGCGGGGCGCGACCTGCTCGAACAGGTCGTGCGTGGCGTCCTTGTTGCGCAGCTTGGCCAGCGCCAGACGGCGGTGGTGCAGCGTGCCCTTCTTGCCGTACGTGATGAGACGCTCGGCGTAGGGGCGCAGGCGGCGGGCCTTGGTCACCGTGGTGGTGATGCTGCCGTGCTCGAACAGGGAGGCCGCGAGGCCCGAGAGCATGAGCTTCTCGTGCGCCGGCGAACCGCCCAGACGCGGGCCCTTGGTGGGCTTAGGCATTTCTAACTCCAATTGCGTTGTCGCGGCCGGCCGTCTTACGGAACCGACCGCCAGAAAAATCGAGCGGTTTAGAGCTCTTCGGTCTCGCGGAGATCTTCACCGTCTTCTTCGTACTCGTCGTGTTCGGCGACCGGCGACCCGCCGTAGGCCACAGCGGCCTCGCTCGGGTCGAAGGTGCCGGGCGAGTCCTTCAGGCTCAGGCCCATGCCGGCGAGCTTCATCTTGACCTCGTCGATCGACTTCTGCCCGAAATTCCTTATATCGAGCAGGTCGGCCTCGGTGCGGTTGATGAGTTCGCCAACGGTGTTGACGCCCTCGCGCTTGAGGCAGTTGTAGGACCGGACGGTCATGTCCAGGTCCTCGATCGGCAGGGCCAGATCGGCGGCGAGCTGCTGGTCGGCCGGGCTGGGCCCGACGTCGATGCCCTCGGCCTCGGTGTCGAGCTCGCGGTACAGGCCGAACAGCTCCACCAGGGTGGAGCCGGCCGACGCCAGCGCGGTGCGCGGCGTGGTGGACGGCTTGCTCTCGACGTCGACGGTGAGCTTGTCGAAGTCGGTGCGCTGCTCGACGCGGGTCGCGTCGACGGAGTAGGCCACCTTGAGCACGGGCGAGTAGATCGAGTCGACCGGGATGCGGCCGATCTCGTTGGTCTCGCCCTTGTTGGCCGGGGACGAGACGTAGCCCCGGCCGCGCTCCACCACGAACTCCATGTCGATGCGGCCCTTCGAGTTCAGGGTCGCGAGCTTGAGTTCGGGGTTGTGGACCTGCACGCCGGCGGGCGGCTGGATGTCCCCGGCGAGGACCTCGCCCGGGCCTTCCTTGCGCAGGTACATGGTGGCCGGCTCGTCGTTCTCCGAGGAGACGCAGATCTGCTTGACGTTCAGCACCAGTTCGACGACGTCTTCTTTCACGCCGGGAATGGTGGAGAACTCGTGCAGGACGCCGTCGATCTTGATCGACGTGACCGCCGCGCCCGGGATGGACGACAGCAGCGTGCGCCGCAGCGAGTTGCCGAGCGTGTAGCCGAAACCGGGCTCCAGGGGTTCGATGGTGAACTTGGAGCGGGTCGGGCTGATCTGCTGCTCGGTGAGCGTGGGCCGCTGAGTGATAAGCACTTTTCGGTGTTTCCTTCGTTCGGGGCGCCCGCTATTTGACGCCTAGACACTTGGACGTTGCCGTCGGCAAGGCTCGCAAGCTTCGCCTTGGCGGTGACGTTCTCCGCTGAAGCGGCCGTTAGACGCGGCGGCGCTTCGGAGGACGGCAGCCGTTGTGGGGCTGCGGGGTGACGTCGTTGATCGAGCCGACCTCGAGGCCGACGGCCTGGAGGGAGCGGATCGCGGTCTCGCGGCCCGAACCCGGGCCCTTGACGTAGACGTCGACCTTGCGCATGCCGTTGTCCATCGCACGGCGGGCGGCGGCCTCGGCGGCCATCTGCGCGGCGTACGGGGTGGACTTGCGCGAGCCCTTGAATCCGACCTGGCCCGAGGAGGCCCAGGAGATCACGGCACCGGTCGGGTCGGTGATCGACACGATGGTGTTGTTGAAGGTGCTCTTGATGTGGGCGTGCCCGTGGGGCACGTTCTTCTTCTTGGCGCGCGGGTTCTTGGAACCGCCGCGAGTCTTAGGTGGCATCAGCTGGTCTCCTAACGTGCCTTCTTCTTGCCCGCGACGGTCTTCTTCGGACCCTTGCGAGTACGGGCGTTGGTCTTGGTCCGCTGACCGTGGACCGGAAGGCCGTAGCGGTGACGGAGACCCTGGTAGCAGTTGATCTCGATCTTGCGGCGAATGTCCGCCTGCACCTCGCGGCGCAGGTCACCTTCGACCTGGTAGTGCTCTTCGATGTGGTCGCGGAGCTGCACCAGTTCTTCGTCGGTGAGGTCCTTGACGCGCTTGTCGCGGTCGAGGCCGGTCGCCGCGATCGTCTCAAGCGAGCGCGTGCGGCCGATGCCGAAAATGTAGGTGAGTGCGATCTCCAGGCGCTTGTCGCGCGGGAGGTCGACTCCAACCAGGCGTGCCATACAGGCGTACTCCTAGTGTTGTCGGAGGTCTGACCACTGCCTTCTCGCCGGGGTTCTGATTCCCCTGCCCTGATGGGCGATGCGAGCCCCGGCCTCCGAGCCGAGGGTTGTGCTGGCGCACTGGCGGCGGTTTCCCCTACTGGGGCCTTTCATTGCTGGCGTTGTGCTGCTTAGCCCTGACGCTGCTTGTGACGCGGGTCGGACGAGCAGATAACCATCACTCGTCCGTGCCTGCGGATCACGCGGCAGTTCTTGCAGATCACTTTGACGCTCGGCTTGACTTTCACGAGTCCTACTTACGTGTAGTCGTCAGGTCAGCGGTAGCGGTAGACAATCCGCCCGCGCGACAGGTCGTACGGCGAGAGCTCCACCACGACCCGGTCCTCGGGGAGGATTCGGATGTAGTTCTGGCGCATCTTGCCACTGATGTGGGCGAGTACCTTGTGGCCGTTGGTGAGTTCCACCCGGAACATAGCGTTCGGGAGGGACTCGACGACCTTGCCCTCAATCTCGATGGCACCGTCTTTTTTCGGCATGTCCTCCGCTACCGTGACAACTCGGTCTGAAAACCCCGCACCCATGACAGGTCGGAGCTACTGGCACGCCGACCCTAGGTCGGGTCGGCATTGGAATGGCGCGGCGCTTCGCCAACGGCGTCCGAGTGCACGGCGACACCCGAAGCGCATGGCTACCCACATGGGGACGCACTGCACCACTGAGCGAGTCTACTCGCGTCCCAATACCGCCTACCAGGGGGTTGACCGTGACGGAGGGCACTGGACAGAGAGCGGAGCGCCGCCCGGAGACCCGGGCGGCACTCACTGCTCGCTCGGGCGTTACTTCGAGTAGTACTCGACGATGAGCTGCTCGTCGCAGATCACGGGGATCTGCTTGCGCTCGGGCACCGAGAGGAAGCGGGCGATCAGGCCTTCGAGGTGGGCCTCGATGTAAGCCGGAGTCGTCTCGCCCGCCCAGGCGCCGGCGGCGGCCAGCTGGAACGGCGTGGTCTCGCGGGACTTCTTGCGAACCTGCACGAAGTCGCCGGCCTTGAGCCGGTAGGACGCGATGTCGACCTTGCGGCCGTTCACGGTGAAGTGGCCGTGGTTGACGAACTGGCGCGCCTGGTAGATGGTGCGCGCGAACCCGGCGCGGAGCACGAAGGCGTCCAGGCGGGACTCGAGCAGGCCGACCAGGACCTCACCGGTCTTGCCGGGGCGACGCGTGGCTTCGGCGTACAGGTTCCGGAGCTGACGCTCAGAGACGTTGTACTGCGCGCGCAGACGCTGCTTCTCGACGAGCTGGTTCTTGTAGTCCGATTCCTTCTTGCGGCCGCGGCCGTGCTGCCCCGGAGGGTAGGGACGGCGCTCCATGTACTTGGCGGCCTTCGGCGTCAGAGCGATGCCGAGGGATCGGGAAAGCTTGACTTTCGCCTTAGCTTGCAATGATCTCTCCAGTAATTCATGCGTTGCCTCGAACGACATACGAGGCATAATACGTCTCTGACCAGCAGAAACGCGTGAGTGTAGCGCGCTCAGGGATGCACCTGAAGACTGTCGCTCAGAAGCACAGTCAGGGCCTGGCGCGCACACGGTGATGCGAGTCCGGTGCCTCCCGGGGGAGGCGCCGTGGCTTCGGTCTTCTCGGGAAGGAACCTTCCCGAGGGAAGACTTCGGCACCCGACCAGGTTACGCGGCCTCTTTGCCGCCGCCCACCCGGGCTGCGGCAAGAGTGACCAGGCGCTCTACGAGCTCGCCGTACGAGATGCCGTAGGCGGCGAAGGCCTGCGGCACGCCGCTCATCGGTGTCATGCCCGGCATGGTGTTCACCTCATTGAGGTACACGACACCGTCCTCGCCGAGGAAGCAGTCGACGCGGGCGAGG
This sequence comes from Glycomyces niveus, assembly GCF_017592475.1. Taxonomy (GTDB): domain Bacteria; phylum Actinomycetota; class Actinomycetes; order Mycobacteriales; family Micromonosporaceae; genus Glycomyces; species Glycomyces niveus. The sequence goes on from NZ_JAGFNP010000003.1 coordinate 290,373, forward strand.
TCGCGGCAGTCCAGGAGCCGGAAGACCTTGCGGGCGAGGGCCTGGGCCTGCTCGGCCACGCCCTCGGGGTAGTCGGGGTGGAGGTTGAACGGCTCGGGGTTGTCGAGGTATTTGGCGTCGAAGTCGAACCAGCCGTCCTCGCCCATGGCGAGCACTTCGAGCGGGAAGGTGATCTCGAGGTCGCCGTCCAGGGTCTCGACGACGCCCATCTCGATCTCGCGGGCGTTCCGGAAGGCCGCTTCGAAGACGACCTTGTCATCGACCTCGCGGGCCTTCGCCACCGCTTCGGCGAGTTCGGCGCCCGAGTTGACCTTGCTGATGCCGAGGCTCGAGCCGGCGCGCGCGGGCTTGACGAAGATCGGGAGGCCGAGCCTGCCGATGACCGCTTCGGCGTCGAGCTCCTCGCCGGGCTTGAGGACGTCGAACGCGCCCTGGGGAACGCCTTCGGCCGCGAGGAGCCGCTTGCTGAACTCCTTGTCCATGCACAGGGAGCTGGAGAGCACGCCGGAGCCGACGTACGGCGTCCCGGCCATCTCGAACAGGCCCTGGATGGTGCCGTCCTCGCCGTAGGGGCCGTGCAGGACCGGGAAGAGGACGTCGGCGACCGGCTGCGCGCCGGGGCCGAGGTCGATCGCGACGGCCTTGCCCGCTTCGGCGGTCACCTCGGGGAGGGCGTCGGGAGCGTCGATCGCGAACGTGACGTCGGGCGAGAGCTCGACCCATTCGCCGCTGCGGGTGATGCCGATGGTGGTGACGTCGAAACCCCTGTCGCGCAGCGCCTTGGCCACACCGGAGCCGGATGCGCAGGAGACGGGCTGTTCCACGCTGCGCCCGCCGAAGAACACGGCGACGGTCGGTTTAGTCATTTGTCGGACCTCAAACTGTCGGTTTCGGGTTTGGTCTCGCGTCCCATGAGTTCGGCGACCGCGGCTCTGGGGTCGAGTCCCTCGTGGCAGACCCGCTCCACGGCGTCGCAGATCGGCATCTCCACGCCCACTTTGCGGGCGAGGTCGGTGATGGAACGGCAGCTCTTGACGCCCTCGGCGGTCTGCTTGGTGACGCGGGCGGCCTCTTCGAGGGTCGCGCCGAGCCCGAGCTGCTCGCCGAAGGTGTGGTTGCGCGACAGGGGGGACGAGCAGGTCGCGACGAGGTCGCCGAGGCCGGCGAGCCCGGCGAACGTGGTCGGGTCCGCGCCCAGCCGCGTGCCGAGGCGGGTGGTCTCGGCCAGGCCCCGGGTGATGATCGTGGCCTTCGTGTTGTCGCCCATGCCCATGCCGGCGGCCATGCCGTAGGCGAGGGCGATGACGTTCTTGACCGCGCCGCCGAGCTCGCAGCCGACCACGTCGGTGTTCGTGTAAGGGCGGAAGTAGGAGGTCGTGACGGCCTTCTGCACGTCGACGGCCCGGCCGTGGTCGACGCACGCGACGACGGAGGCCGTGGGCTGCTGCTCGGCGATCTCGCGCGCGAGGTTCGGGCCGGACAGGACCGCGATGCGCGACTGGTGCGCCCCGGTGACCTCGGCGATGACCTCGGTCATGCGCATCGTGGTGCCGAGCTCGATGCCCTTCATGAGGCTCAGGAGCGTCGCGACCGGCTCGAGGTGCTCGGCCCACGCCGCGAGGTTGCCGCGCAGGGTCTGGCTCGGCACGGACAGCACCACGAGGTCGGCGCCGCGCAGCGCCTCGGCCGCGTCGGCGGTGGCGCTCACGAGGCCCGGCAGCTCGATGTCCGGGAAGTAGTCCGGGTTGCGGTGGCCGGTGTTGATCGCCTCGGCGACCTCGGCCCGCCTGGCCCACACCGTGACCTGCGTGCCCGCGTCGGCGAGGATCTTGGCGAACACGGTTCCCCAGGAACCGGCCCCCATGACGGCTGCTCTCACTCGGAAGACCCGCTTTCTTCAGTTCGCTGCTGCCGGGGGTCGAACAGAGGGGGTGCTTCCTGGCCGCGGATCTCGGCGAGGCCCGCGCGCAGGGCCTCCATGATCCTGTCGGTCACCTCGACGAGGTCGTCCCGCGTGGGTTCCTTGTCCCGCCAAGGGGAGAGGTCTACGGGCGGGAGCGCCCGGACGGTGACGGGCTTGCGGCCGAGCTTGAACTTGGGGTCGCGCTTGCGGTCGTGGATGCCGAGGGCGCCCCACTGCACGATCGGGATCACGGGCGCGCCGGAATCGAGGGCGAGGCGGGCGACGCCGGTCTTGCCGCGCATGGGCCAGCGGTCGGGCTCCTTCGTGACCGTGCCTTCGGGGGACATGATGACGACGTGCCCTTGGGCGAGTTCGCGTTCGAGGGTGCGCAGCGAGTCGGCCGCTTCGGCGCTGCCGCGCTTGACGGGGATCTGGCCGGTGCTGCGCACGAGCGGGCCGACCAGCGGGACGCGCAGGATCGACTCCTTGAGGAGGAACCGGGGGTGGCGGCCGGCGTTGTACACGTAGTGGACGACCAGGAGCGGGTCGATGTCCGAGTAGTGGTTCCAGACCAGGATCGCGGGGCCTTCGAGCGGGATGTTCTCCATGCCCGACCAGGACCGCCTGCTGAGTCCGAGCATGCCGCCTTTGACGATGTTGGCGTAGACGCGTACGTCGAAGCGGAGGGCGTCACCCCCGCGGCGGCGGAAGGTGTACTGCGCCTCGGGCCTCGGCTCGGTCACCTGTGGGCTCGCTTTCTCGGGGAGGGCCTCGGCCGCATAGGCTCGGCCTGTGCCGTCGTGTACGGGATCGTCAGTGCATTGCACTCTAACGCCCGCGCCACGCCCTTCAGGCGACGGTAAGCAAAGCGTGGGGTTTGACTCCCGCTGCGGGGTGGACCGCTACGTCGCGTGAACCCCCAGGTACACGACGCGCGGACCGGTACGCGCCGACCGGTTCCGGCGGTACCCGAGGGTTGCGCCGGATCCGCTATGATGTCAACATAGAGTCACAATGACATCTACCCTGCCGACCGGACGGGCCGGCTCGGATTTCGACTCGACTCGGAGTGAGTGACATGAACTGGCGTCTCTTCGGCTGGCTCGCGGCCCTGTTCGGCGGCGCGGTCCTCGCGGTCATCATCGTGGTGAACGTGATCCAATTCGTGCTCGGGGCGATCGGCGGCATCCTCGCCTTCATCTTCAACTTCGCCCTCTTCATCGCCATCGTCGGCGGCGTCGTCTGGCTCGGCCTCAAGGCCAAGAAGGCCCTCGGCGGCCGCAACAACCCCCAGATCCGGAAGTAGTTCCGGAAAAAGCGGCACAGCCGGAAGCAGTTCCGGAAAGGCAGCACAGCCGGAAGCAGTCGCGCCTGGAATTCGGAGCCCACATGGGCCAAGCTGGGACCATGCAGGGCACCGTCTCGAACTTCAACGAGGACACCTCAGGCGAGGTCGTCCTCGACAGTCCTTCTGAACTGAGCGGCCGCCGCGTCGGCTTCGACGCGGCGGCCTTCGCCGTCTCCGGCCTGCGGTTCCTCCGCGTCGGCCAGCGCGTCGACCTCGAGACCGACGCCGAAGGGCGCGTCGTCGCCGTCCGGATCCCCACGATGCGCGCCTAGGCGCGGCGGGCCGCGTTACCCCGCGCGAGTGGCACACTTCCCGCGATTGGGTGAGTCCCAGTACCGTATGAAGCGTGAGTGTGGAACAGGACACTGTCGGGAACGGGGCGCCGCAGAGGCAGATCGCCGCCGCTGGCGGCCTGTTGTGGCGCAACGGCGAGCGCGGCCTCGTGGAAGTGATCGCCGTGTGGCGGCCCAAGGTCGGGAACTGGTCGCTGCCGAAGGGCAAGCTCGACCCCGGCGAGCACCCGCTCACGGCGGCGTGCCGGGAGGTCGAGGAGGAGACCGGGATTCCGGTCATCCCGCAGATGCGGCTGTGCCGGGCCTCGTACGTGCTGCCCAATCCGGCGGGCGACGTGCTGAAGTACGTCGACTACTGGTCGATGCGCACGGAGAAGCCGGATGCGGCGTTCACCGCGGACGAGGAGATCGGCGAGCGGCGTTGGATCACGCTGGCACAGGCGCGGGAGACGCTGACGCGGCCGCGGGACCAGCAGGTGCTCAAGGCGTTCGCGGCGCTGCCGGCGGTGACCGCGACGGTGATCCTGGTGGCTCCCGCGGAGGTCGAGCAGGACTGGGACGGGCCGGAGGTGAGCCGGCCGCTGAGTCGGCGCGGCCAGGACCAGGCGGTGCGGGTGGCGGCGCTCGCGGCGCTGTACCAGCCGGACCGGGCGTTCAGCGCGACCGGGCGGGCGAGCGTGCAGACGGTGGAGCCGATCGCGCAGGCGGTGCGGTGCCGCCTCAGCGGGGACACGGCGTTCGACACCGAAGCGCACGAACGCAACCCTGAGCGCTCCAGCAACCGCCTCCGCGAACTCGCGGGCGGCGGCGGCACGGCGATCGTCTGCGCCGAGCCGGAAGTCGTGAGCGACACGGTCGCGATCCTCGCCGACGAAGACGGCGTGGAGACCCCGGACGTCTCGACGAGGCCGGGCGAGGCTTGGGTGCTGTCCCTCTCGGGCCGGAAGCTCGTGGGCGTGGAGCGCCTCTAGGAGGCCCGTCCCGGCCCTCGGGCGGCCTTCGCTCCTCTCACTGCGTTCGCGGTACCGTTGGCCGCCTCATTGCACCGTGCGCGCCGCAGCCCCCCTTGCGGGGCGCACTGACTAGGAGGAATGCCGCCGTGCCGGACAGAGCCCCCACCGCCCTGCAGAACTGGGCCGGGAACATCGCCTTCTCCCCCAGCCGCTTCGAGGCCCCCGCAACGCTCGAGGAGGCGCGCAAGGTCGTCGCCGCCGCGCCGCGCCTGCGCGTGCTCGGCTCGGGCCACTCGTTCAACGCGATCGCGGCCTCCGACGCCACGATGGTCTCCCTCGCGGGCATCGAGCCCGAGGTGGACATCAACGCCCTGACGGGCACGGTCCGCGTCTCGGGCTGGATCACGTACGCCGCGTTGAGCGACGCCGTGCACCGGGCCGGCTTCGCACTGCACAACATGGCGTCCCTGCCGCACATCTCCGTCGCCGGGTCGATCGCGACCGGCACGCACGGTTCGGGGGACCGCAACGGGAACCTCGCGACCGCCGTGGCCGCCGTCGAGTTCATCGGCCCCGACGGGGAGCTGCGCACGGTCGCGCGCGGCGACGCGGACTTCCCCGGTTCCGTGGTCCACCTGGGGGCATTGGGCGTCGTGCACGCGGTGACCCTGGATCTCCTGCCGGGCTTCGAGATGCGCCAGTACGTGTACGACGGCCTCGCGTTCGACCAGGCCGTGGCGCACTTCGACGAGCTCACCTCGTCGGCGTACAGCACGAGCCTGTTCACCGCGTGGGGCGCGGCGCCGGTGTTCCAGTACTGGGTCAAGCAGCGCACCGCCGACCAGACCCACCCGTTCCCGCAGGCGAACTGGTTCGGGGCGCCGCTCGCGGACGGGAAGCGGCATCCGGTGCCGGGCGTCGACCCGGAGGCGTGCACGGTGCAGCAGGGCCAGACCGGCCCGTGGCACGAGCGCCTGCCGCACTTCAAGCCCGAGTTCACGCCCAGCGCGGGCGACGAGCTGCAGTCGGAGTTCCTGATCGACCGGGCGGACGCGCCCGCGGCGCTGGAGGCGCTGGCGGGGATCGGGGAGGCGCTCGGCTCGGTCGTGCAGATCTGCGAGGTGCGCACGATGGCGGCGGACGACCTGTGGCTCTCTCCCGCATTCGGGCGCGACACTGTGGGCCTGCATTTCACTTGGGTGAGTGACTTCTCGGCGGTCGCTCCGGTGATGGCGGCGGCGGAGGCGGCTTTGGAACCGTTCTCACCGCGGCCGCATTGGGGCAAATTGTTTTCGATACCAATGAGTGATGTCCGCTCGCGTTATCCGCGAATGGGCGACTGGGAGAAACTTCGCGCTCGTGTCGATCCAGAGGGGAAGTTCGCCAATGACTTCTCGGACGCAGTCGCGGGCGGTGCCGCGAACGAGTGAAGCGTGCCGTCTGAGGCACCCTTCCGTGTAAAGCAGCGAGGGCATTCAGGTGGTTCCTGAATGCCCTCTTCCCCGTGCGAGTCGGACGGGTGCCTCACCGTGCCCCGAACCGGTTCGGGGCCGCGGCATCAGCGTCCGCGCCTCGTGGTCTTCTTCGCCGCGGTCTTCTTCGCGGCGGGCTTCGCCGCGGTCTTGCGCACGGCCTTCTTCGCGGTCGCGGCCTTCTTGGCCGTCGTCTTCTTCGCCGCGGTCTTCTTGGCCCCCACGCGGCTCGTGGCGGTCGACCGGGTCGCCGTGGAGGCGGCCCGCGTGGTCTTCTTCGCGGTCGTCTTCTTGGCCGTGGTCTTCTTCGCGGTGGCCTTCTTCGCCGGCGCGGCCTTCTTGGCGGTCGCGGACTTGGCGGCCTTGCGCTTGCCGGTCACGAGCTCCTTGAAGCCGGTGCCGGGGCGGAACGCGGGCACGACGGTCTTCTTGACCTTCACCGCTTCCCCCGTGCGCGGGTTGCGCGCCATGCGAGCGGCCCGCTGGCGCTTCTCGAAGACGCCGAAACCGGCGAAGGAGACTTTCTCCCCTTTCACCACCGCGCGCTGTATCTCGTCGATCGCGACATCCACGACTTCTTTCGCGGCGGCCCGGTCGCCAGTGCGTGCGGCGATCCGTTCGACGAACTCTGCCTTGTTCACGAGTCCTACCCTCCCGATAGTCCTTGAAGCCATACCAGCTTGTTAAGCGCACGTTATGACGTTTCGAAAGCGAACGCAACTGTTTCCGCGAAAATAGACCCGTTGTGTCGCAGGGAATTTTTATTCAGGTGCCCGAAATCGACGCTCGCAACCCCGTTGGGAGGGACCCGAACACGCCTGGAGCCGGTGGCATCGCCACCGGCTCCGTACGTGAGGTCTAACTGGATCGGCCTGCGGACACTAGACCTGAACGGGGAGAGTCCTAGGCCGCCAAGCGTCCCGGTTCGACTCGAAGCCCGCGATCTTGTCCTCGTCGCGCAGCGTCAGGGCCACGTCGTCGAGCCCTTCCATCATGCGCCAGCGCAGGAACTCGTCGAACTCGAAGCCCCAGGTGCGGTCGCCCGCACGGACTTCGCACGCCACGAGGTCCACGGTGATCTCCGACTCCGGGTGCGTTTCGGCCAGCAGCCACAGCTCCTCGACGGCCGCCTCGGGCAGCTCCACAGTCAACAGACCGTTCTTGAGCGAGTTGCCGCGGAAGATGTCTCCGAAGCGCGGGGCGATGACCGCCTTGAACCCGTAGTCCTTCAGTGCCCAGACGGCGTGCTCGCGCGAGGAGCCGGTGCCGAACTCGGTGCCGGTGACCAGGATCGTGGCGTTCGCGTACTCGGGCTGGTTGAGGAGGAACTTCTCGTCCTCGCGCCACTCCGCGAACAGGCCGTCCTCGAAGCCGGTCTTGGTGACCCGCTTGAGGTACACGGCCGGGATGATCTGGTCGGTGTCGACGTTCGAGCGCCGCAGCGGCGCGACGCAGCCGGTGTGGGTCGTGAACTTGTCCATGATTCCCTGCCCTTCCTACAGATCCGCCGGGCTGGCGAGGTGGCCGGTGACGGCCGTGGCGGCGGCGACGGCCGGGCTCACCAGGTGCGTGCGCCCGCCCTTGCCTTGGCGGCCCTCGAAGTTGCGGTTCGAGGTGGAGGCGGCGCGCTGGCCGGGCGTCAGCTGGTCCGGGTTCATGCCCAGGCACATCGAGCAGCCCGCGAAGCGCCAGTCGGCGCCCGCTTCGATGAAGACCTTGTCGAGGCCTTCGGCGATGGCCTGCTCGCGGACCTTCGCGGAGCCGGGCACGACCATCATGTTGACGCCTTCGGCGACCTTGCGGCCCTTGATGACCTCGGCGGCGGTGCGCAGGTCCTCGATGCGGCCGTTGGTGCACGAGCCGAGGAAGACGACGTCGACGCCGATCTCGCGCATCGGCGTGCCCGCCTGGAGGCCCATGTACTCCAGGGCGCCCGCGGCGGTGGTGCGCGCGATCGGGTCCGCGAAGTCCTCGGGCGCGGGGACGTTGCCGGAGAGCTCGACGCCCTGCCCGGGGTTGGTGCCCCAGGTGACGAACGGGCTCAGGGAGGCCGCGTCGATGACGATCTCCTTGTCGAAGACGGCGCCCTCGTCGGTCTTGAGCGTGCTCCAGTACTCGACGGCGGCGTCCCAGTCCTCGCCCTTGGGCGCGTGCGCGCGGCCCTTGACGTAGGCGGCGGTCTTCTCGTCCGGCGCGATCATGCCGGCCTTGGCGCCCCACTCGATCGACATGTTGCACACCGTCATGCGGCCTTCCATCGACAGCTCTTCGATGGCCTGGCCGCGGTATTCGACGATGTGGCCCTTGCCGCCGCCGGTGCCGGTGATGGAGATGACCTTGAGGATCAGGTCCTTCGCCGAGACGCCTTCGGGCAGCGAGCCGTTCACGGTGACGGCCATGAACTTCGGCTTGGCCTGCGGCAGGGTCTGCGTGGCGAGCACGTGCTCGACCTCGCTGGTGCCGATGCCGAACGCGATCGAGCCGAACGCGCCGTGGGTCGAGGTGTGGGAGTCGCCGCACACGACGGTCATGCCCGGCTGGGTGAGTCCCAGCTGGGGTCCCACGACGTGGACGACGCCCTGGTTCTCGTCACCGAGCGAGTGGATGCGGACGCCGAATTCCTCGCAGTTGGCGCGGAGCGTCTCGATCTGCTTGCGGCTGGTCGGGTCCGCGATGGTGAAGAGGTTGTCGGTGGGCGTGTTGTGGTCCTCGGTCGCGATCGTGAGATCGGTCCGGCGGACTTTGCGCCCGGCCTGCCGCAGGCCGTCGAAGGCCTGGGGGCTGGTCACCTCGTGGAGGAGGTGCAGGTCGATGTAGAGCAGGTCGGGTTGCTGGCCGCCCGTGCGTACCACGTGGGCGTCCCAGACCTTCTGCGCGAGGGTGCGCGGTGCCGTTCCCTCGGATTCGTGTGGTGTAGGTGACATCTCTGTTCCCAGTCGTTGGACTTCTCGAAATATGGGAGGTAATGTTCAGCTCGTGAGAACGAATACTATCAGCGGAGTCGGCGTCCTTGACAAGGCGGTGCTCATCCTCACGGCTTGCACCAACGGCGCCAGCCTGGCTGAGCTCGTGCACGAGACCGGACTGCCCAGGGCCACGGCCCACCGGCTCGCGCAGGCCCTCGAAGCCCACGAGATGCTGCAACGCGACCACGAGGGCCGCTGGCGCCCCGGCCCGAAACTCGGCGAGCTCGCCGGGTCCACGGCCGACGTCCTCCTCAGTGCCGCCGAACCGGTGCTCAACCTCCTCCGCGACCAGACGGGCGAATCGACCCAGCTCTACCGCAGGCGGGCCGACGAACGCGTCTGCGTGGCCGCCGCCGAGCGCGCCTCCGGGCTGCGCGACACGGTGCCCGTCGGCGCGGGCCTCCCGATGACGGCCGGCTCGGGCGCGCAGGTGCTGCTCGCCTGGGAGCCGCCGGAGGGGATCCTGCCGCTGCTGCCCAAGTGCCGCTTCTCGTCGAAGACGCTCGCCGAGGTCCGGCGCCGCGGCTTCGCCCAGTCGGTCGCCGAGCGCGAGCCCGGTGTGGTCAGCGTCTCGGCCCCGGTCAGGGACAAGACCGGCCGCGTCGTCGCCGCCATCTCGGTGTCCGGCCCGATAGAGCGCCTGGGACGCCGCCCGGGCGACCGCCTCGGCATGGCCGTCATCCGAGCCGGCCAGAAGCTCTCCGGCCTCTAACCCCTTTCATCGTGAACCCCTCAACGGCCCGGCGGTCGCAGACCGCCGGGCCGTTCCGCATACTGACGAGAGGCCGCTCACAGAGCCGCGACCGCAGGCCGCGCCCGACACCTCCGATCTCCGCGCGGAACTGCCGCGCGAACGGGATCTGGGGTTCGACCTGTGAGGTACCTGCTCGACACCAACGTGCTGAGCGAGCCGCGCAGGCCCGAACCGGACCAGGGCGTCATGCGCTGGTACGACGCTACGGCCGACACCGACATGCATTTGAGCGTCATGACGATCGGCGAATTCCGGAAGGGCATGGCGCGGCTGCGCCACAAGGACTCCGAACGCGCCGCGACCCTGGCGCTGTGACTTGACCACCTGCTCGCTCCGTACGCGTCGCGCGACCTGCCCGTCACGCCTGAGGTCGCGAACGTCTGGGGCGAGCTCAACGACCCCGGCCCATTGCCGATCATCGACGCGTATGTCGCTGCCACCGCGATCGTCCATGACATGGTCCTGGTCACCCGCAACGTCGAGGACTTCGAGCAGACCGGAGCACGCCTGCTGAACCCGTTCGGTTAATGCTCCGCCAGCACCGCTTCCGCCTTCGCGAGGTGCTTGGCGTAGGCGCGGTGCTCGCGTTCCAGGACCGGGGAATCAGGCGCGTGGACCTCGAGGTAGCGGATCGCGACCACGTCGTCCTGGCAGCGGCCGAGCACGTTCTGGACCTTCTTGGCGTCGGCGGCGACCGCCGCGGCGCTCTCGCCGAGGACCAGGGCGGCCTCGGCGGTGTAGCGGGCCCGCTTGGCGGTGTTGCGGGCCGCGTGGCGGGCCCCGTCCGGGTCGGGCGAGGACGCGATGGCGGCCAAGGACGCCGCCAGGTCCAGGCGGGCGGCCTCGACGATCGGCGCGAGCACGTCCTCGGCGGGCTGTCCTGCGGCTTCGGTGAAGACGGGGGCCTCGGCCATGCGTCCCGCGGCGGCCAGCAGGTTCGTCGTCCGCTCGCGGGAGCAGGCCTCGATCAGCGGCTCGTAGGCGAGGCGCTCCTGCTCGGCGAGGGCCTCGAACCAGTCGGGCCGGTCGTCGCCGAGCCGCTTGGCGAAGCGCGTGCGCAGCACCTCGAGGTCGCGCACATGCCCGAGTTCGGTGGCGAGCCAGCGCAGGCGACGCCGCCTCAGCGGCGGCTCGGCGTACAGGCCCGGGTAGGTCTGCAGGAGCGAACGCAGCCGCCGGGTGGCGACCCGCATGCGGTGCACCGCGTCCGGTTCGCGGCGCATCACCGGTTCCCGGCTCTGGCGCAGCGTCTCGGCCTGCGAGATGAAGTAGGCGTGCACTGCGCTTGCGGCGCTTGGTGTCTCGGACATCGGCCCTCCCCGGTCGACAGGCCTCTCATTAGACAGCACGGCGCCCCGCCACCGATCCCGGGAGCGGGGCGCTGTGGTTCGCGGTGTTCCCGTTCGGGTCCGCTAAGCGAGCGGGCCGACCGCGGCTTCGATCTCGGCTTTGAGGGCGGGGCCTTCGATGAGGTGTTTGACCTGTTCGATGACCGGGGCGAGGAACTGGTCGGGGCCGGGCTTGCCGGCGATCGGGGCGACGGCGGCCGTCGCCGCGCGGGCGGCCGGGGACGGGATGAGCGGCAGGCGCAGCTGGAGCCCCTGGGTCGCGGCGAGCATCTCGACGGCGAGAAGGGTGGCGAGGTTGTCGAGGATGGTGCGGAGCTTGCAGGCGGCGGCCCAGCCCATCGAGACGTGGTCCTCCTGCATCCCGGAGGTCGGGACCGAGTCGACCGAGGCGGGGGCGGCGAGGCGGCGGTTCTCCGCGACGATGCCCGCGGCCGTGTACTGGGCGATCATGAGCCCGGAGTTCACGCCCGGGTCGGGGCTGAGGAACGCGGGCAGGCCGCGGTTGCGGGTGACGTCGAGCAGGCGGTCCACGCGGCGCTCGGAGATCGAGCCGACGTCGGCCGCCGCGATCCCGAGGAAGTCGGCCGCGTAGCCGAGCGGCGCACCGTGGAAGTTCCCGGTCGACTCGACGCGGCCGTCGAGCATCACCACCGGGTTGTCGACGACCGAGCGCAGCTCCTGGGCCGCCACGGTCTCGGCGTAGGCGAGCACGTCGCGGGCCGCGCCGGCGACCTGCGGGGCGCAGCGCATCGAGTAGGCGTCCTGGACGGCGTGCGCGAGGTCGTTGCGGTGGGAGTCCATGACCTCGGAGTCCTGCAGCAGCAGGTGGATGTTCGCGGCGCTCTTCGCCTGACCCGGCTGGGGCCGGATCGCCTGCAGTTCGGGCTGGAACGGCCGGTCCGAGCCGAGCATGGCCTCATTGGACAGTGCGGCGCACACGTCGGCCATCGCCAAGAGGTGGCGCAGGTCGGCGACGGCCAGGATGAGCATCCCGAGCATGCCGTCGGTGCCGTTGATGAGCGCCAGGCCTTCCTTGGACGACAACGTGATCGGGGTCAGGCCCGCGCGTTCGAGGACCGGGGCGGCCTCCAGGCGGGTGCCGTCCGCGCCGCGGACCCAGCCTTCGCCCAGCATGACCAGCGCGCAGTGCGCGAGCGGCGCGAGGTCGCCCGAAGCACCGAGTGAGCCGTGGCGCGGGACCCACGGCGTGATGTCCGCGTTGAGCAGCGCGGCGAGCCCGTCGGCGACCTCGGGCCGGACCCCCGAGCGGCCCATGGCGAGCGAGCGCAGGCGCAGGAGCATCATCGCGCGCACGACCTCGTCCGGCATCGGGTCGCCCACGCCGGCCGAGTGCGAGCGGATGAGAGCGTGCTGCAGCTCGGCGCGGCGCTCAGGGGCCACGAAGGTGTTCGCGAGGGCGCCGAAACCGGTCGAGACGCCGTACACGGGACGGCCTTCGCGCTCGATGGCGTCCACGATCGCCCGGCTCGCGGCCATGGCCTCGCGGGCCTCGGCGTCGATCACCACACGGGCGCGGTCGCGGGCGACCGCGATGACCTCCTCGGGGGTGACCGGGACCGGCTTGATGTGGACAGTGGACATCGTTCCTCCTCAACTCATGACGACGCCGTCGTGGACGACCGTGCCGACTAGGGGCGTCCCGGGCCGGTAGGCCAGATGGACGTGGCTGGGGGCGTCGAGCACGACGAGGTCGGCGCGCGCACCGACCGCGATGCGCCCGATGTCGTCACGGCGCAGCGCGGCGGCGCCGCCGGCAGTCGCCGCTTCGAGCGCCTCGGCGGGAGTCATGCGCATCTCGCGGACGGCGAGCGCGATGCAGAACGCCATGCTGCTGGTGAAGGACGAGCCCGGGTTGCAGTCGGTCGCGAGGGCGACGCGGGCGCCCGCGTCGATGAGGCGGCGCGCATCGGGGTACGGGGAGCGGGTCGAGAACTCGGCCCCCGGCAGGAGGGTGGCGACGGTGCCGGAGTTCGCGAGCGCGTCCACGTCCGCGTCGGTGAGGTGCGTGCAGTGGTCGGCGGAGGCGGCGCCGAGCTCGACGGCGAGCCGCACCCCGGGGCCCGCGGTGAGCTGGTTGGCGTGGACGCGCAGGCCCAGACCGGCTTTCGCGCTCGCGGTGAGCACCGCGCGGGCCTGGTCGCCGTCGAAGGCGCCGCGTTCGCAGAACACGTCGGCCCATTTCGCGTGCGGCGCGCAGGCTTCGAGCATGGGGCCGGCCGCGAGCGCGGTGTACTCGTCCGGGTCGACTCCAGTGGGGACGGTGTGCGCGCCGAGATACGTGGTCTCGGCGGTGAACTCGCGGGCGATGCGCAGCGAGCGCACCTCGTCCGCGACGGTGAGCCCGTACCCGGATTTGATCTCCACGGTGGTCGTGCCCTGGCGGAGCATTTCGCCGGTGAGTCGGGCGCAGTTCTCACGCAGGCCCTCGTCGCGCGCGAGGCGGGTCGCAGCGACGGTGGTGCGGATGCCGCCGCCGTCGTAGGGCTCGCCGCTCATGCGGGCGTTGAACTCCGGGGTGCGGTCGCCCGCGAAGACGAGGTGGGCGTGGCTGTCGACGAAACCGGGGATCACGGCCCGGTCGCCCACGTCGAGGTATTCGTCGGCGGCGGGCCGGTTGAGCCGGTGGCCGACCCACGCGATGAGACCGTCCTCGATGACGACCGCGGCGTCATAGTGGACGGTGCCTTCGTCGTCGGCGGTGAAGAGCTCGCCGATGCCGTCGATCAGGAGGCTCATCGCAGGCCCTTTCTGTGAGCGGCCGCCGCCGTGAGGCCGGCCGTTGCGGCGCAACGGTCCGTGGCGGCGACTCGCGCAGCCGAGCGCAGCGATGTCAGGAGGTCATGCCCACAAGCGCTCGATCTCGGCCGCGAGTTCGGCGCCCGCGTCAATGCGCAGGCCCTCGGCGACGATGCGGCGCAACGGTCCATCGCGGCGGCGCGGGCGGCCGAGTCGCCGCTGAGCCGGCGTTCGCCTCGTGTCCGGGGGAGGCGGCGCGCCGATCGCGAGTGCCCGGTCCGGCGGGCGCCGAGATGCGAGGCGGTCATGCCCACAGCCCCTTGATCTCGGCGGCGAGTTCGGCGCCCGCGTCGATGCGCAGGTGCCGGCCGTCCGCCACGATGCGGCGGCCGTCCGCGACCACGTCGGTGATGTCCGCGGCGGTGGCGGCGTAGACCACCCCGGACGGGTCGATCCCGGCGGTGCGCGGCGAATCGAGGCCGACCGTGACCAGGTCGGCCCGCGCGCCGACCTCGATGCGGCCCGCGTCAGCCCAGCCGAGGCTGGCGTGGGCGGTCATCGCGTCGAGCAGCTCCGCGGCGGTGAACCGGCCGCGCTCCTCGCTGACGAGCCGCTCGTGCATCTCCACCGCGCGCGCCTCCTCGAACATGTCCACAATGGCGTTACTGTCGGTGCCGAGCGAGAGCCGCACGCCCGCTTCGGCGAGCGCCCGCGCCGGGCCGAGGCCGTCGGCGAGGTCGCGTTCGGTCGTGGGACAGAAGCACGCGGTCGTGCCCGAGCGGCGCAGCAGGTCGATGTCGTGCCCGGCCAGGTGGGTGGCGTGGACGGCGGTGAGGTCGGGGCCGAGGAGGCCGCAACGCTCGAGCAGTTCGGCGGGGCTGCAGCCGTGTTCGAGGCGGCAGGAGGCGTTCTCGGAGCGCTGCTCGGAGAGGTGCACGTGGACCGGGCGGCCCTCGGTCGAGCACGCGAAAGCCGTGATCGCCTCCTCCGGGACGGCCCGCACCGAGTGCACCGCGCCGCCGATCACCGCGTGGTCGGGCGGGCTGAGCTTGTCGACGCGGTCGAGCCAGGCCTCCAGGCTCCCGTCGCCGAACCGCCGCTGCGCCGGTTCGAGCGGCAGCCCGAACCCGCCCGCCAGGTACAGCGTGTCGAGCAGCGTGATCCGGATGCCCGCGTCCGCGGCGGCCTGGATCAGCGCCTCCCCCATGGCGTTCGGATCCGAGTACGGCCGCCCGCCCGGCGAGTGGTGCAGGTAGTGGAACTCCCCCACCGCCGTGATCCCGGCCAGCGCCATCTCGGCGTAGACCGCCCGCGCCAGCCGGAAGTACGAGTCGGGGTCGAGTCGCTCCGACAGGGCGTACATGCCTTCGCGCCAGGTCCAGAACGTGCCCGGCCCGGCGTGGGTGCGTCCGCGCAGAGCCCGGTGGAACGCGTGCGAGTGCGCGTTCGCGAACCCCGGGAGCGTCACGCCCGCAAGGACGTCGCCGCGCGGGCGGCTGCCGGGCTTGACCGAGGCGATGCGGCCGTCGGCGACCTCGATCGCCACCGAGTCGGCCGGGCCGGCCGGGAGCACGGCGTGCTCGGCCCAGAACGTCAGCACGCGAGGTCCCGCAGCACGGCCGCGAGCGCGGCGGCGCCCGCGGCGCAGTCCTCGTCGCTCGCGGCCTCGCCGGGCGCATGGGAAACGCCGGTCGGGTTGCGCACGAACAGCATCGCGGTCGGCACATGCGCGGAGAGGACGCCCGCGTCGTGGCCGGCGGCGGTCGGCACCACCGGCGCGCCGCCGAGGAGTTCGGCGACGCGCTCGCGCAGGTCGGCGTCGAACTCGACGATCGGGGACTCGGACTCGGCGCTCATCGCGACCTCGGTGCCGTCACGACCGGCACGTTCGGTCACTTTGGACTCGAAGCCGCTCAGGATCTCACTGAGGACCGCCTCGTCGGGCGCGCGCACGTCGAGCCAGGCCGTGACGGTGGAGGCGATCGCGTTGGTGGCGTTCGGCTCCGCCTCGACCCGGCCGACCGTGGCGACGCCGCCGGCGAGGCGGGCCTCCTTGCGGGCGGCGAGGACCGCGAACGCGAAGGTGAGCATCGGGTCGCGGCGGTCGGGCAGGCGCGTGGTCCCGGCGTGGTCGGCGACCCCGGTGAAGGTGACGCGCCAGCGGCCGTGGGGCCAGATCGCGCTGGCGACGGCGACCGGCGACTCGCCGCCGTCGAGGGCGCGGCCCTGTTCGATGTGGAGTTCGATGAAGGCCGCGATCCGCTGGAGCCGTTCGGGGTCGGGTCCGATGAGGTCGGGTTCGGCCCCGGCGGCGTTCATGGCCTCGGCGAGCGTGGTGCCGTCGGGGTCGGTGAGCGCGCGGGCGCGTTCGGGGTCGATGGCGCCGGTCATGAGGCGGGAGCCGAGGCAGGGGACGCCGAAGCGCCCGCCTTCCTCTTCGGTGAACGCGGCGATGCCGATGGGCCGCTTCGGTTCCGCGCCGGCGGACCGGAGTGCGTCGATCGCGAGGAAGCCGGAGACGATGCCGAGCGGGCCGTCGTACGCGCCGCCGTGCGGGACGGAGTCGAAGTGGCTGCCGGTGAGGACGGCACCGTGCGGGTGGGGCGCGTCGGGGTCGATGACCTGTTCCTTCGCCGCGTCCCACCAGGCGTAGAGGTTGCCGTTGCGGTCCTCCTCGTAGCGCAGGCCGCGCCGCTTCGCCTGCGTGTGGAACCACTGACGCAGCTCGAGGTCGGCTTCGGTCCAGGAGAACCGCAGGTAGCCGCCCGAGTCGGCGCGGCCGATCGGCTCGATTTCATTCCAAAGTCGACGGAATTCGCCCGTGTCCATGTCAATCCCCGTTCACAGATGCGGCCGCCGGTTTCAGGACTCCCTCACCGGCACGCGAATGCCGTGGTCCTCCGCGACCGCCTCGGCCTCTTCGTAACCGGCGTCCACGTGCCGAATGACGCCCATGGCAGGGTCGTTCGCGAGGACCCGCGCGAGCTTCTCGGCCGCGAGCGCGGTCCCGTCGGCGACGGTGACCTGCCCGGCGTGGATGGAGCGGCCGATGCCGACCCCGCCGCCGTGGTGGATCGAGACCCAGCTGGCGCCCGAGGCGGTGTTGACGAGGGCGTTGAGCAGCGGCCAGTCCGCGATCGCATCCGATCCGTCCTTCATGCCCTCGGTCTCGCGGTAGGGGCTCGCGACCGAGCCGCAGTCGAGGTGGTCGCGGCCGATCACGATGGGGGCCTTGACGATCCCCTCGGCGACCAGTTCGTTGAAGCGGACCCCGGCGATGTCCCGTTCGCCGTGGCCGAGCCAGCAGATGCGGGCCGGAAGGCCCTGGAAGGCGACGCGTTCGCGCGCGAGGGTGATCCAGCGGCGGAGGCTGCGGTTCTCGGGGAAGAGGTCGAGCACGGCCTGGTCGGTGGCGGCGATGTCCGCCGGGTCGCCCGAGAGCGCCGCCCATCGGAAGGGGCCCTTGCCTTCGCAGAACAGCGGCCGGATGTACGCGGGCACGAACCCCGGGAACGCGAAGGCGCGCTTGCAGCCGCCGAGGAAGGCCTCGCTGCGGATGGAGTTGCCGTAGTCGAAGACCTCGGCGCCGGCGTCGAGGAAGCCGACCATCGCGGCCACGTGGTAGGCCATGGACTCCCTGGCGCGGTCGGTGAAGCCGTCCGCGTCGGCCCTCGCGAGCTCGGCCGCCTCGGCGTGGCCGACACCGGCGGGCACATAGGACAGCGGGTCGTGCGCGGAGGTCTGGTCGGTGACGACGTCGATCGCGACGCCGCGCCGCAGCAGCTCGGGGAAGACCTCGGCGGCGTTGCCGACGACGCCGATCGACTTGGCCTCGCCGCTGCGCTTGGCGGCCTCGGCCTGCGCGGTCGCGTCGTCCAGATCGGACGCGACCGCGTCGAGGTAGCGGGTGCGCACGCGGCGTTCGAGCCGCTCGGGGTCGACCTCGACGATGAGGCACACGCCGCCGTTCATCGTGACGGCGAGCGGCTGCGCGCCGCCCATGCCGCCGCACCCGGCCGTCAGCGTGATCGTCCCTTTGAGACTGCCACCGAAGCGTTTTTCAGCAACGGCCGCGAACGTCTCGTACGTGCCCTGCAGGATGCCCTGCGTGCCGATGTAGATCCACGAACCGGCCGTCATCTGGCCGTACATGGTCAGGCCCAGCGACTCGAGCCGGCGGAACTCGGGCCAGGAGGCCCAGTCGGGCACCAGGTTCGAGTTCGCGATGAGCACGCGCGGCGCCCACTCGTGGGTGCGCATGACGCCCACGGCGCGGCCGCTCTGCACCAGCAGCGTCTCGTCAGCTTCGAGGGTGAGGAGCGTGCGCAGGATGGCCTTGAGGTCGTCGCGGCTGCGCGCGGCCTTGCCGGTGCCGCCGTAGACCACCAGGTCCTCGGGGCGCTCGGCCACCTCGGGGTCGAGGTTGTTCTGGAGCATCCGGTAGGCCGCCTCCGCCTGCCAGGTCTTGCAGTGCAGGTCGATGCCGTGTGGTGCGTGCATGTATCGCCTCTCCGTCACAGGTTGCCGCGCTTCGCCTGTTCCTTCTCCAAGGCCTCGAAGAGCGCCTTGAAGTTGCCTTTGCCGAAGCTGAGCGAGCCGTGCCGCTCGATGATCTCGTAGAACATTGTCGGACGGTCCTGCTGCGGTTTGGTGAAGATCTGGAGCATATAGCCGTCCTCGTCGCGGTCGACCAGGACGCGCCGCGCCTGCAGCTCCTCGATCGGCACCCGCACCTCGCCGATGCGCTCCCGCAGCTCAGGGTCCTCGTAGTAGGCGTCCGGGGCCTCCAGGAACTCGACGCCGCGCTCGCGCATGGCGTCGACGGCCGCGAGGATGTCGGTGGTCGCGAGCGCGATGTGCTGGACGCCGGGGCCGCCGTAGAACTCGAGGTACTCGTCGATCTGGGACTTCTTCTTGCCCTCGGCCGGCTCGTTGATCGGGAACTTGATCTTGCGGGTGCCGTTGGCGACGACCTTGCTCATGAGCGCCGAGTACTCGGTGGCGATGGCGTCGTCGACGAACTCGACGATGTTCGTGAAGCCCATGACCCGCTCGTAGTAGCCGACCCACTCGCGCATCCTGCCCAGCTCGACGTTGCCCACGACGTGGTCGATCGCCTGGAAGAAGCGCTTCTCGGGCGGCGCGACCATGGGCTCGGCGGCGACGAAGCCGGGCAGGAACGGGCCGTCGTAGCTGGACCGGTCGATGAGGACGTTCCGGGTCTCGCCGTAGGTGCCGATCACGGCGCGGCGGACGGTGCCGTGGTCGTCGGTGAGGTCGTGCGGCTCCTCGACCGGTATGGCGCCCTGCTTGATCGCGTGCTGGTAGTTGGCGTCCACATCGGGCACTTCGAGGGCGACCTCGACGACCCCGTCGCCGTGGGCGGCGTAGTGCCGGGTGGCCTCGGCCTCGGCGGTGACGCCGCCGGCGAGGACGAAGACGACGCCGCCGGACTTGAGCGCGTACTCGGCGTGCTCGCGGTAGCCCTGCTCGGGGCCGCGGTAGGCGACCAGGGTCATTCCGAACGCGGTGGAGTAGTAGTGGGCGGCCTGGCGGGCGTTGCCGACGTAGTAGCGGACGTGGTCCCAGCCCTTGATCGGGAAGGCGTCCTCGCGGATGTCGTGCTCCACGGCTCCGACCAGATCGGCGTCGCTGGAGCGGTTGGCAGTGTCGACCATGGCGGCCTCCTCGTCAACAGTGCGCGTTCCCGGCTCGCAAGCGTCGCCGGACGAGCGGTCGACTTGATCATTGTTCAGATCCTGGGACTGGGCAAGCAGTAGGCACACGGCTGGGCAACTTGCGCAGATCTTCCAGAATGACTGCGCATACACTGGTCAATATGACCAAGGAAGTGGGCATCGACGCGCTCGACGCCAGACTCATCGAACTGCTCGAGGCCGAGCCGCGGATCGGGGTGCTGGAGTGCTCGCGGCGGCTCGGCGTGGCGCGCGGG
Source organism: Glycomyces niveus (assembly GCF_017592475.1). Classification (GTDB taxonomy): domain Bacteria; phylum Actinomycetota; class Actinomycetes; order Mycobacteriales; family Micromonosporaceae; genus Glycomyces; species Glycomyces niveus. The sequence goes on from NZ_JAGFNP010000003.1 coordinate 310,121, forward strand.
ACGGTGCAGGCGCGGCTCGACAAGCTGACGGAGCGGGCGGTGGTGCGCGACTTCGGGCCGCGGGTCGAGCCCGCGGCGCTCGGCTATCCGGTGACGGCCTTCGTGACCCTCGAGCTGCGGCAGGCGGTCGGGCACGAGCACATGGCGCAGCGGCTCGCCCGGATCCCGGAAGTGCTTGAGGCGCATACGGTCACGGGCCAGGGTGACATGCTGTGCCGGATCGTCGCGCGCACGAACGCCGAGCTGCAGGGCGTGATCGACCGCGTCCTCGCCAGCGAGGGCGTCCAGCGCGCCACCACGGTGATCGCCCTGGCCGAGCAGATCCCCTACCGGACGCTGCCCCTGGTCAAGCAGGCGGCGGACCTCAGATGACCGCGGGCAGGATCGTGCCCGAGACCTCGCCCAGGCCGATCTCGCCGCCGTTCACGCTCCGCGCGGTCGCGCCGATGACGACCGTGTCGCCGTCCTCGAGGAACTGCCGCTCCTCGCCCTCGCCGACCGCGACCGGGTCCCTCCCGCCCCAGGTCAGCTCCAGGAACGAGCCGCGCTGGTCCGGCTCGGGGCCGGAGACCGTCCCAGAGGCGAACAGGTCGCCGGTGCGCAGCGACGCGCCGTTCACGGTCATGTGCGCGAGCATCTGCGCCGGCGTCCAGTACATGCCCGCGAACGGCGGCCGCGCGACCTCGGTCCCGTTCCAGCGCACCGACATCCGCAGGTCGTACCCGAACCGCGCGGCCTCCTGCAGGTAGGCCAGCGGTTCCGGGTCCTGCAGGGGCGCAGCGGTCTTCGCGCCCGCCAGCGCGTCGAGCGGGGTGACCCAGTGCGCGATCGTGGTGGCGAAGGACTTGCCGAGGAACGGCCCGAGCGGCACGTACTCCCAGGCCTGGATGTCGCGGGCGGACCAGTCGTTGACGAGGACCGCGCCGAACACGTGCTCGGCGAAGTCGTCCGGGCTCACCGGCGTCCCCAGCTCGGAGCCGACGCCTACGACGAACCCGACCTCGGTCTCTATGTCGAGGCGCGCGCTCGGCCCGAACTCGACCGGTGCGTCCTTCGACTTGCGCTGCCCGCGCGGGCGCACGATCGGCGTCCCCGACGGCACGACGGTCCCGGCCCGGCCGTGGTAGCCGACCGGGAGGTGCTTCCAGTTGGGCAGCAGCGGATCCGAGTCGGGGCGGAAGAGTCGGCCGAGGTTCGTGGCGTGCTCCTCGGAGGCGTAGAAGTCCACATAGTCCGCGACGTGGAACGGCAGGTGCATGCGGGCCTTGGCGACCGGCGTCAGGAGGGTCGCGGACTGGTCCTGGTGGCGGCGGTCGCTCAGGAGCTCGGTGAGCTGGTGGCGCACGAGCCGCCACGCGGGCGGGCCCATGGCCATGAAGCCGTTCAGGGCGTGCTCGTGGAAGGCGGGCCGGATCCAGGGCAGGAAGAACGTGCCGGTGGCGAGCGCGCGCAGGTCGAGGACCTGGTCGCCGATGCGCACGCCGATGCGCGCGGCGGGGTCTTTGGCGGTGGAGAAGACGCCGTACGGGAGGTGGTCGAGGCCGAAGGGGCCGTCGTCGGCCCCTTCGACCCAGCTGGTGGCGGTCATGCGGGGTCTCCTCGGTGCAGCAGCCGGAGGCGGGTGAGGTCGGCGAGCGGTTCTTCGATGCTGCACGAGCCGTACCCGGTCCAGAGGGCGCGGGGGCGGTGCAGGACGCGGCGGGCGCGGTCGGCGAGGTCGAGTTCGTCGGTCTCGGCGAGGGTCCGGGCCAGCGCTTCAGTGGGGGCGCCCTGGGCGGCCTCGGCGGCGGCGACCAGCACGTTCAGGAAACCGTGGTGCTCGAAGCCGGTCTCGGGGTCGCGGTGGCGCACGGCCTGGTGGAGACCGGCGGTGAGCTTGAACCGGAGACCGCGGAGGCGGCAGCCCGCGATCGTCTCGGCGAGCGTCTCGGGGTCGGGGAAGAACTCGGCGGCGAGGCCGCCGGTGCGGAACTTCGGGGTGAAGCCGGTGGCGCGCACGGCGTCGAGGGCGTCGGGGCCGAACGGCAGTTCGGCGTAGACGGGCTTGCCCCAGGCGGGCGCGGTCTTCGCGAGGTGCTCGAGGGCGTGCCGGGACTCGTAGTGGACGACGGTGACCTGCGGCGGGAGTGCGGCGACGTCGTGTTCGACCTGCTCGAGGTCGCTGTCGACGACGACGCCGATGGCGAGTTCGCCGCGTCCGGGTTCGAGGTCGGCGAGGCGCGACTGGGGCACGAGCAATGGCCCGATCATGGCCTCGTACCAGGACTGGCGGTATCCGCGGTGGGCGGGTACGGCCGCCGCCATGGGCGCGCTGCCGGGCGGGAAGAGCGCCGCGTCGTCGATGAGGCCCCGCAGCATCGCGGGTATCGGTCCGGCCATGTGCCGAGCCTAGGGCCTTTCGGCGGCCCGGGTCCAGCGCTCCGCGCAGCCGGTGCGCGATCGGGCGCGCGCCGCGCGCGGGTGCGCGCGGACCGGCCGAAACGGAACGGCTGGAAGGCTATCCTCAGGACATAGCCGCCGAACGGGCGACACCTTCGCCCGCGAGCGAACCGACAAAGGAGTCGACGTGCCGTTCTACCGTTCCGTCGGGCAGATCCCCGACAAGCGACACACGCAGTTCCGCCAGGACGACGGGAGCCTGTACTCCGAGGAGCTGATGGGCCAGGAGGGGTTCTCCTCCGATTCGTCGCTGCTCTACCACCGGTACCGGCCGACGGCGATCTCCTCCAGCACCGAGCACCGGCCCGAGAAGGCCGAGCCGGTCCCGAACCACCCGCTCAAGCCCCGCCACTTCCGCACCCACAAGCTCGACGGCGCGGGGGACGCGGTCTTCGGCCGCAACCACCTCTTGTCCAATGCGGACTGTCGGATCTCGTACGCGCTCGCCACGAAGCCTTCACCCTTGTACCGCAACGCGATCGGCGACGAGTGCATCTACGTCGAGTCCGGCGAGGCGCGCGTCGAGACCTCGTTCGGCGCGATCGACATCGGCCAGGGCGACTACCTCATCATGCCGATGTCGACGATCTACCGGATCATCCCCACGGGCACCGAACCGCTCCGCACGCTCGTCGTGGAGTCGACGGGCCACATCACGCCGCCGAAGCGGTACCTGTCGGTGCGCGGCCAGTTCCTCGAGCACAGCCCGTACTGCGAGCGCGACCTCCGCAGCCCGGCCGAGCCGCTGCTGGTCGACGGCGAGAACGTCGACGTGTACGTGCAGCACCGCGGCCGCGGGTCGGCGACGCTCTGGACGAAGTTCACGTACGCCCACCACCCGTTCGACGTGGTCGGCTGGGACGGCTGCCTCTATCCCTGGGTGTTCTCGGTCCACGACTTCGAGCCGATCACCGGCCGCATCCACCAGCCCCCGCCCGCGCACCAGGTCTTCCAGGGCCCGAACTTCGTCATCTGCAACTTCGTGCCGCGCAAAGTGGACTACCACCCGGACGCGATCCCGGTGCCCTACAACCACCACAACGTCGACTCCGACGAGGTGATGTTCTACTGCGGCGGCAACTACGAGGCCCGCCGCGGCTCCGGCATCGAGCAGGGCTCGATCTCCCTGCACCCCTCGGGCTTCACCCACGGCCCGCAGCCGGGCGCGCCCGAACGCTCCATCGGCGCCGACTACTTCGACGAGCTCGCCGTCATGGTCGACACCTTCCGCCCCCTCGAACTCTGCGAACCCGCCCTCGACGTAGAGGACACGAACTACGCCTGGACCTGGAACCGCGACCCCGCCTGAGACCGCGCCTCAGGAGAAACCAAAGTAACGCATAACCATGTCCTTCTGGTCTGCCACGCTTCCAACTTCCCAGCGATCCGCGGGGGCAAATATATCCACTTCAGTCGAAGCAGCGCTGAATTCGCCATCAGCGAGAACGTACGCGTATCTCCCATCCCCCATTTGTCGCTGCATCCCCGACGGAAAGACAATCGGCCTTGAGCCTTGGCAGCAGAGGACAATTCCTTTCTCCTCCAATGAGATCCGTGCTTTCAGGAGGCAACTGAACAGGTCATTCGCCTCAAACTCTTCTGCGAGTTCCACTGGCTGGAGTATCTTGAGCCTCAGCGGGCGCCGCTCCGGAACCTCAAGTTCGATGCGGAGTTCACTTCCATTCGCGACAACTGCTGCAATCGAAACCCGCTCTGCCACTACCGCCTCCCAAATCCCGGATTCGGAATCCAGTCACCGCTCGTCGTTCGGCAACCAACAATACAGCTTGGGTCGATTGCTCCAGGAAATGCGATCTCCATCTCATCTGCATGACGATTGTCAGGAATCATAGCGTTCACGTCAATTCCCCCAGTTGCACCTTGGATCGTATAAGTATGCCCGTTCCTGCTAAGAGCATGCGCCTCAGAGGTCGTGGTTGAGACATACCCTGATGCAGGGGTGTATTGACCGGAAACACCGGCAACGTGCTCTTCCAGACTCATATTATCGCCCAGAGGCTCGAAGCCGGATTCAAAGATCTCCTCTGGTTCCCGCGTATCACTTCGATATACAGTGTCGGGAATTTCAGCATCGGACCCACAGTTATGAGTGAGGAAGTCGGATTCTGCCGCTGCGACAGAGAAGGTGTGGTCTTCGGCGACGGTGAGGTTGCGGACCGTCGTGAAGGCGGCGTGTACTTCGACCGCGGTGATCTGGGTCCAGGTTCCTGCGCTGGTGCGGAGGGACTGGCCGGAATTCCGGTCAGTTGAGGGCTCTCAAGCGGGCAGCGAGGTCGGGGCTGTCGAGGTCGGTCCGGGGGCGCCATTCGGCGGCGTGGACTTCTTCGGTGCGGGGGTTGGGGTCGGCGTCGGCGCAGTGGAAGAGGTAGCGGACGTCGTAGTGCCAGTGGGCGTCTTCGTTCTTGCGCGGGTTGGCGGGGATGGGGTGGACGTCGATGTGGATGGGGACCGGGTCGGCGAGGGTGAGGGCCGAGGGTTCGATGCCGGTCTCTTCGACGGCTTCGCGGAAGGCGGCCGAGGGGAGCGAGTCGTCGGCGGGTTCGATGTGGCCGCCAGGCTGGAACCAGCGGCCGATGGTCTTGTGGTGGATGAGGAGGACCTCGCCCGCGTCGTTGACGAGGATCGCCGAGGCGGTGACGTGGCCGGGCATGGTCGTGCGGTCGAAGCCTTCCGGGCCGGTGAGGGCGAAGAGCGGCCTGATCGACTCGGCGTCCTCGGGCCAGCGGACGAGGTAGGCGGCGAGCTGGTCCTTGAGATGGGCGATCGCGATGGGCACGGCCAGTATTCTGCCAGTGGCGGCGGTCGGGGCGGCGGGGCCCGCCGGGCCTAGAATCGAGCCCTATTCGTACTCCAGTGCCGACAGACAAGGACCCCGCCGTGCCCGAGATGATGCGCGCCGTGACCCAACACCGACTCGGTGGGCCGGAGGTGCTGGAGTTGACCGAGGTCGAGCGGCCGGAGCCGTACTACGGGGAGATCCAGGTGCGGGTCCGCGCGGCGGGCGTCAACCCCGTCGACCCGGCGGCCCGCGAGATCGGGCTCTATATCGGGCAACCGCCGTTCATCCTCGGATGGGACGTGTCCGGCGTCGTGGAGAAGGTCGGCATCGGCGTCACCCGCTTCAAGCCCGGCGACGAGGTCTTCGGCATGCCCCGCTTCCCGCACCAGGCGGGCACGCACGCCGAGTACGTCACCGCGCCGAGCCGCCAGTTCGCCCGCAAGCCAGCCTCGCTCTCGCACATCGAGGCCGCCGGGCTGCCGCTGTGCGGACTCACCGCCTGGCAGGCCCTGGTGGACAACGCGGAGCTGCGGTCCGGGCAGAGCGTGCTCATCCACGCCGCCGCCGGGGGCATCGGCCACCTGGCCGTGCAGATCGCCAAGTCCATCGGCGCCCATGTCATCGCCACCGCGAGCGCCGGAAAGCACGACTTCGTGCGCGGGCTGGGCGCCGACGAGGTGATCGACTACAAGGCCGTCGACTTCGCCGCTGTCGTCAAGGACGTCGACGTCGCCCTGACCACCCTCTCCGGCGACTACGCGGAGCGCTCGGTCTCGGTGATCCGCGACGGCGGCGTCCTCGCGCAGCTCTACTACTCCCTGCGGGACGCCGAATTCCCCGAGGCCGTCGCACGCGGCATCCGCACCGACTTCATGCTCGTCGAACCCGATCTGATCGGCCTGCAGGGCCTGGCCCGCCTCGCGGACGCGGGCGAGCTGCGGGTCCACGTCGCCGAGACGTTCCCGCTCGAGGACTTCGCCAAGGCCCATGAGGCGATGGAGCACGGCAGCGCCACCGGGAAGCTCGTGCTCACCGTCGACTAAGGCAACGGGGCCCGCCGCCTGGCGGGCCCCGAATCAAGGGCGATCAGCGCTTGCGGCCGTAGGTGAGCCGCCGCAGCAGCGTCTCGGCCGGGCCGCGGTAGCCGCGGCGGTGCGCCGCATACGCGCCCCACACGGTCAGCGCCCAGACCGCGAGCGCGCAGGCCTGCGAGGCCAGCAGCGGGCTACCGGCCCGGTCGTCCAGGCCGAGGAGGAACGGCGTCGCGAGCACGAGCCACGCCACCGACTGGAACAGGTAGCCGCTCAGCGACCGCTGCCCGAGCGCGCTCACCGCGGTCACGAGCGTCCCGGCGGGCTTGCGGGTGAGGACGTGCGCGAGGAGGCCGAACACGGCCGCGTAGCCGATGCCGCCGAAGAAGCCGGAGGACTCGTACAGGAGCTTCATCGCGGCCGCAGTGCCTTCACTGGCGTGCAGGAAACCGCCGCTGAGCAGGGCCATCGGCATCCCGGCGGCGACGGCGACGGTGATGCCGCCGATCGCGGTCCAGCGCAGGAGCGACAGGTGCCGTTCGGGCTCCTCGAGGAGGCGGCGGCGGCCGGCCCAGGCGCCGACCCAGACCATGAGGATCATCGGCAGCAGCGTCGCGGTGTGCACGGGCCACTCGGCGAGCCGTTCGCCCACCGAGGCGAGGTACGTGCCGGCCTCGACGGAACCGAAGGGCGACACGGGGATCGCGGCGTCGCCCACCTGGAACCCGAACGCGACGACCGCGGCGAGCACGAGGACGTAGAGCCCGCCGACCGCGAGGTACCAGGGCGCGAAGCGGTGTACCTTGTCGGTGCGCTGCAGGAGTAGCAGCGTGAACGCGATGCCGATGAGGCCGTATGCGCCGAGGAAGTCCCCCGAGTAGAGCAGCACGCCGTGGGCGATGCCGAAGACGAAGAGCCAGGCGTTGCGGCGCAGGAGGACCCGCCGCACCTGGCCGGGGGTCGCGCCCGCTTCGGCCTGGCGGCGGGCGAGCTGGACGAGGCCGTAGCCGAACATGATCGCGAACAGCGGGAACGCCCGCGCGTGGATGAACTCGACCATGAAGAAGTTGTAGAAGCGCTCGAAGCCGCGCGGGTCGGTCTCGACGCCGGGCGCGCTGGCGAGGAAGTAGCCGGCGCTGTTGGCGAGGGCGATGAACAGGAGCATCGCGCCGCGGGCGAGGTCGGGGGCGAGCGCCCTTTCGGTGGGGCGCACGGGGCCGCGGCGGATGCGCGGCTCCGCGGCGAGGCTGGGTGTGACGGTGGCGGTCATGTCGATCCTTCGGGGTCTCGTGATCGATTGAATTAATATCTCTGAGATACTATCCTTGAGATATTAATAGCATGTGCGATGATGTCGCGCAAGCCCGGGCGACGGAGGGACGGAGGTGGCCGCGGCGCATGGACGAGGCACCGGTGCCGGATGAGCTGGCGAGGCTGTGGCGCATCCCCGCGGAGTCCCGCCGCGGGCGGCCCGCGAAGCTCGACGTCGGCCAGGTCGTGGACGCGGCCGTCGCGCTCGCCGACCGCGAAGGGCTCGCGGCGGCGACGCTGCCGCGGGTCGCCGAGGCCCTCGGGGTCACGAAGATGTCCCTCTACCGGCACGTCGGTTCGAAGGACGAGCTACTGGCCCTCATGCAGGACGCGGCGTCCGGCCCGGTTCCATCCTCATTGGACGGTACGGGTCAGTGGCGGGAGCGGCTGCGGCTGTGGGCCACCGAGCAGCGCGCGCTCTTCGCTCGGCACCCGTGGCTCGCGGCCTCGCCCGTCTCGGGACCGCCCAAGGGCCCCAACCTGATCGGCTGGTTCGACGCCGGGCTGCGGGCCCTGCGGACCACCGAGCTCGACTGGGCGGCGAAGGTCGGCGCGGTCATGCTCGTGGGCGAGTACGTGCGGGGCAACGCCCAACTGGCGCAAGGCCTCGAGGCCGGCCGGGCCGGCTCGGGCCAGGACCAGGCGGCGGCCGAGCAGGCCTACGGCCGGGCGATGTTCACCCTCGTCTCGCCCGAGCGCTTCCCTGACGCGGCCGCGCTGTTCGCCTCGGCCACATTCGAAGACACCGGCGAGGACACCGCGGACACGGACTTCTTCTCCGGTCTGGACCTCATCCTCGACGGCGTCGCCGCTGCGGTCAAGCGCGCCTAGCGCCCACCCCGGCCCCGCCGTTCCAGTCCCATTCGGCGATCTGGGCGCGCATGAGCCGCGCCGCCGCGGGCAGCCGGTCGTCGCCCGCCCAGTGCAGGCTCAACGTGCGGTTGCAGTGCGGATGGTCGACGGCCACCCACGCGACGCCAGGCTCGGGAAGGGTGAAGCGGGCGATCTCCGGGAACAGGCTCAGGCCGAGCCCGGCGCCGACGAGCGTGTAGGTCGCTGCGGGCTCGTCGATCTCGCAGACGATGCGCGGCTCGAGGTTGCGGTCGGCGAAGAGCCAGTCGAGCAGGCGCCGCTGCCACTGGCCGGGCCGGGTGATGACGAACGGCTCCGCGGCCAGGTCCTCGACCGTCACTCGCGGTTCGGCCGCGAGGCGGTGGCGGGCGGGCGTCGCCAGCCAGACCTGCTCGACATGGACGACCTGGGACGCGATGCGCGGCGCGCTCACCGGCTGCGAGGCGAGGCAGAGGTCGACCTCGTCGGACCGCAGCGCCTGCTCCATCTCGTGCGGCGCCATCTGATGGAGCCGCACGTCGACCTCGGGGTGCGCGGCCTTGAACGCGGCGATCGGCCCGGTGAGCGGCAGGAACGTCTCCGACGCGAGCCGCACGCTGCCCGCGCCGCCGAGCGCGGCCTCCGCCACGGCGCGGCGCCCGGCCTCGAGTTCGCCCAGGGCTCGCTCCACATAGTCGCGGAAGAGCGCACCGGTCGGGTTGAGCCGCAGTCGACCCGCGCGGTCGAACAGCGGCGTGCCGAGCTCGGCCTCGAGGCGCGCGATGGTGCGGCTGAGCGCGGGCTGGGCGACGCGGAGCTCCGCGGCGGCCCGGCTGAGGTGCTCCTCACGTGCGACCGTGAGGAACTGGTGCAGGGAGTTCAGGTCCATCGACGTCCTCTCATGCCTCCAGGGTTATAACACCATAGCGATATTGGTCTTTGATGTCTTAACCAAGCGGTCATATCGTCGACGGCGTGGAACGAACAACCCTGCAACCTCGGACGGCCGCCAGCGGCTGGGTGCTGCGCGCGGTGGCGACGCTCTTCCTCATCGGCGGCTTCGGGCAGCCGGTGTTCGCGGGCGTGTACCTGAGCGGCGACTTCGACGGGCTCTCTTGGCATGTGATGGGCGCGGACCTGGTGTCGTCCATCAGCCTCGTGCAGCTCGGGGCCGCCGTCGCGGTCTGGATCCGGGTGCGTCGGGCCTGGCCGTTCTGGGCGTCGCTCGGACTGCTGGTCGGGGTGTCGGCCCAGTACGTCGCCGGGATGGAAGGCGCGCTCTGGCTGCACCTGCCGCTCGGCGTGGCGCTCATCGCCGGGATCGCCATTGTGGTCGCGGCCCTGTGGATGCGGCCGCTGCCCCGCCGCCGCAAGGAGGTGCGCACCGATGGCTGAACCGATCTCGCGGCGGCGGCTGCTCGGCATCGGCGCGGTACTCGGCGCCGTCGCGGCCGGCGGCCTGGCCCTCTCGGCCGCGTGGGCGCGGCGACCCGCCGAGACCGGTGACCAGCTGGTGAGCGAAGTGCCGCTGCCCCAGGCGTTCACGATCCCGCTGCCCCTGCCGCAGGTGCTCGAGCCCGTCGCGTCCGCCGCCGAGGGCGACCGGTACGAGATGGTGCAGGTGGAGACGGAAGCCGAGATCCTCCCCGGCTACTCGACTCGACTGTGGACGTACAACGGGACGTTCCCCGGGCCTACCATCGAATCGCGGCGCGGACGCCATGTCACCGTGGCGCACCGCAACGAGCTGCCGGTCCCCACGGTCGTCCACCTCCACGGCGGCCGCACCCCGGCCTCCTCCGACGGCTACCCGACCGACCTCGTCCTCCCCCAGGACTGGTCCGAGACGGCCGGGCACGGCCACGGCGGGCACATGGCCGACGACCTCGCCGTGGTCACGAATGTCCAGCGCGAGTACGGGTTCCCGCTCGACCAGCGCGCCGCGATGCTCTGGTACCACGACCACCGCATGGACTTCACCGCCCCGGCGATATGGCGCGGCCTCGCCGGGCTCCACTTCGTGCGCGACGACGTCGAGGACGCGCTCGACCTGCCGCGCGGCGACCACGAGGTCCCGCTGATGATCGCCGACCGGGCCTTCGACAGCGACGGCCAGCTCAAGTACCCGTCGCTCGACCCGACGCTGACCGGTGAGATCGGCGTCGAAGAGCGGTTCACGGCGGGCGTTCTCGGCGACGCGGTCCTCGTGAACGGCGCGCCCTGGCCGGTCCACGAGGTCGACTCGGGGCTCTACCGGCTGCGGGTCCTCAACGCCTCCAACGCGAGGCACTACGAGCTCGAAGCGGTCACCGACACCGGACGCCGCCTCCCGCTCGTTCAGATCGGCGCCGACCAAGGGCTCCTGGCGGCCCCGGTGCGGCACGAGCGGCTGCCGATGGCTCCGGCCGAACGCTACGACCTGCTGCTCGACCTCGGCGAACTGCCGGTCGGTTCGAAAGTCCGCCTGGCGAACCGGCTCGGCGAGGGCCGCATGAAGGACGTCATGCAGTTCCACGTCGTCCGCGCGGGCCGGCGCGCCGCGATCCCGGAGACCCTGGCGACCGATCTGCCGGAGTGGGACCGTTCGGAGGCGGTCGCCGTGCGGGACTTCGCGTTCCGCGCGGGCCGCATGAACGGCCGCCACGGCTGGGTGATCGACGGGCTCCCGTTCGACCCCAACCGCACCGACGTCACGACCCGTCTCGGCGACGTCGAGGTCTGGCGGCTCATCGCCGACGTCCACCACCCGGTCCACCTCCACCTCGTGGGCTTCCGCGTCCTCTCCCGCGGCGGCGGCGCGCCCCTCCCCCACGACGCGGGCCTCAAGGACACGATCGCCCTGCGTCCCGGCGAGTCCGCGGAGATCATCACCCGTTTCGACGGCTACCGCGGCCGGTACCTCTTCCACTGCCACAACGCCGAACACGAGGACATGGGGATGATGGCCAACCTCGAGGTGACCTAGGGAACCCACCTCAACCGCGGCCCGCGGGCCGGCGCACCGCGTCGGCCCGCGGGCCGCACGCCGCTCCAGCGCTCACTCACATCGATCTATTTACATATGACGAGACTTCTGGCTATCCTGTGTGCACATAAAAGTTTCGGCGCATCCTTCGAAACTTTCGACAGCTGGAGATGTTAGCGATACCACCGGCCATGGCCACCATGGCCACGAGTAGAAAGACAGCCCATGAGTCAGACCACTCGATGGCGGTCGCGGATCGCGATGCTGGCGGCGACGCTGGTCGCGGCCCTGGCCGCCGCGACGTTGACGGCCGCCCCGGCAGAGGCCGCCCCGCTGCCCTCGAACTTCCAATGGACCTCGACGGGCGCGCTCGTCGCCCCGCAGCAGACCGCCCCCGGCCGCAACCTGGTGTCCATCAAGGACCCCTCGGTGGTCCAGGTCGACGGCAAGTACTACGTGTACGCCACCACCGCCGACACCAACGGCGGCTGGTCCCTCACCTCCTTCGGCGGCTTCACCGACTGGAACCAGGCCGGGCAGGCGAGGCAGACGCACCTCTCCACGACCGCGGTCGGCGGCGGCTACCGGGCCGCCCCGCAGGTGTTCTACTTCGAGCCCAAGAACCAGTGGTACCTGCTGTACCAGACCGGCCTTCCGTCGTTCTCGACCCTGACGCACCCGTCGCAGCCGACGAGCGCCTCGGCGCCGAAGAACTTCATGTCGAACCACGGCGTCGCCGACGCCAACTCGTCGTACATCCTCGACTACTGGATCATCTGCGACGACGTGAACTGCTACCTGTTCTTCAACAACGACAAGCAGGAGTTCTACCGCGCCCAGACCACGGTGGCGAACTTCCCGAACGGGTTCGGCAACGTCCAGATGTTCATGAAGGGCTCCAGCCAGAGCCTGTTCGAGGCCACGAACGTCTACAAGGTCGGCGACACCGGCCAGTACCTGCTCATCGTCGAGGGCATCGGCTCGGGCGGCGTCCGCTACTTCCGGTCCTGGACCTCGAACAAGCTCAACGCGAACTTCAACGAGTGGGTCCCGCTGGCCGACACTCAGTCGAACCCCTTCGCAGGCGCCGCCAACGTCTCCTTCCCCGGCGGCACCTGGACGCGCGACATCAGCCACGGCGAGATGGTGCGCGGCGGCAACCAGACCATGGAAATCGATCCATGCAAGATGCAATTCCTCTACCAGGGACGCAACCCGAGCTCGGACGGTATGGAGTACTCGCAGCTCCCCTACCGGCTCGGCCTCATCACCCATACCAACCCGACCGCCGACTGCGGCGGCGGCCCCGGCGGCGGCGACGACTCCGGACAGCTGCGCAACACGGCGTCCAACCGCTGCCTGGACGTCCCGAACCAGTCGACCACGAACGGCACCCAGCTCCAGATCTACGACTGCTGGTCGGGCGCCAACCAGCAGTGGACCTACACCTCCGCCGGTGAGCTGAGCGTCTACTCCGGCGCCACCCGCAAGTGCCTGGACGCCTCAGGCGGCTCGACGGCGAACGGAACAGCGGCGATCATCTGGTCCTGCCACGGCGGCGCGAACCAGCGCTGGACCAAGAACGCCAACGGCACCTTCTCCAACGCCGCCTCCGGCCTCTGCCTCGACGTAGCCGGGGCCGCCACCGCCAACGGCACCAAAGTCCAACTCTGGTCCTGCCACACCGGCGCCAACCAGCAGTGGACCCTCACCTAGATAAGGGAAGACGATGACCGGGCGGCCCGAAGGCCGCCCGGTCTCTTGCGTTTTCAGACTCGTTGCAGGGCGAACAGCTGGTTGGCGCCCCCGGTGACGTTCCACTGCGAGATCCGGGTGCCGTCGGCGGTGGCGGCGCCCCAGACGTCCATCGCCAGGCCGCTGGCGCGGTTGACGAAGCTGACGGTGCCGCCGCCGTGGTCGACGACCGCCCACTGCTGAGCGGTGGCGGTGGCGTTGATCGGCTGCTGGGTGATGTCCGCGCCGGTTCCCGTGCCGGCCACTTGGAGGGCGAGCCCCGAGTGCCGGGCCCTGATCCGCCAGTAGCCGCCGCCGGCGTCGATGAAGTCGAACTGCTGGTTCGAGCCGCTGCCGGGCGTCCACTGGATCAGCGCCGCACCGGCGGCGGTCGAGGCGCCGTTGATGTCGGCGGCCTTGCCGCTGTGCTGCGCCACGAGCCGGTAGTGCACGCCCGGCTCGACCGGCCCGGCGTTGCCGCCACCGGTCTCGGTGGGCCTGCGCCACAGCGCCATCGCCTGGCCGACGCTCGGCAGCGGCTTGAGCCGGTAGGTGTAGGAGTAGTCGCGGCTGGGGAACAGCTTGTACTGGTCGAGCGGCTGCGCGCCCCAGCTGTTGTCGCCGCCGACGCCGGTCTGCCGGTAGTTCAGGCGCAGCACCACGTCTTGGCGGCGGGTCAGCTGGTAGTCGTGGCGGGTGCCGACCGACAGGTCCTCCGGCGTGAAGTGGGAGGCGTTGACCTCCAGCAGCGGCTCGCCGGTCGCGAGCAGGCCGCGCCCGGCGCCGTCGACGAGGGCGACCCAGCGGACGTCGGTCTTGTTGCCGTTCTCCTGCGGCCGAAGGTAAGGGGTCCACTGGTCCGAGACCGTGGAGGCGTAGACGCCGACGTCGGTGCCCGTGCGGCGGTCCCAGTGGTTCTCCTCGGGGCCGCGCCCGTAGTAGTGCATCTGCTCCAGCGCCGAGGGCAGGAGGAGGATCGTGCCGATCTCCGGGATGTACGGCAGGCTCGAGGAGCCGGGATGGAGGAAGCCGTCCACTCTGATCTCGCCGTTGCCGTAGACGGTGTACGTAGTCCGGAAGGTCGACTGCGTGCTCGTCGGCAGCGTGCCGGTGACGGTGATCCGCCTGGAGCGGTCGGACGGCCGCTCGAGGACGACGCCCGTCACGGTCCGGTTGCGCCCGGCGGCCCGCCAGGTGCCGTTGCGGGTCGGGTGGCCGTTGCCGCGGTCGTTGTCCGTGGGTGCCCGCCAGAAGTTGGGGACCGGGCCGGAGTTGATCAGCCGCATGCCCATCGCCTCGTACGCCACGATCTCGCCGGTCGTCCGCGAGACGGCGACGCTGAAGCCGTTGCCGGTGATGGTGAACCGGTCGCTGGTCTGCGCGTCGGTCAGCGTCGGCACCTGCGCGAGCGGGAGCGGCACGACCGGCGGGCTGTCGAAGTCGACCGGGAGCTGCTGGACGGCCACCTCGTGTCCGGCGTCGGCCCAGGCGGTCGCGGATTTGAGGGTGAAGGACAGCTCAAGGAAGTGCTCGGTCCCGGGGGCGATCGTGGCCGGGCGCTGGATCGGCACCTGGATCACTTTGTTCGACAGCGGCGGGATGTCGAGCTGCTGCGCGGTGAGGCGGCCGCTCTGGATGACCGCGCCGTCGGCGACCAGCGACCAGGCGCCGTCGAACTCGTTGACGTTGGCGAAGGCGTACTCGTTGGCGATCCGGACGTCGCCTGCGGCGATGTTGCTCCCGGCGGTCGCGTTGATCGCCTGGTAGACCCGTTTGACCTCGGCGGACTTGCCGGTCGGTTCGCGGCCGGCCAGGACGAAGCCGTTGCCGCTGAAGTTGCCGTCGTTGGGGTTGTCGCCCCAGTCCCCGCCGTAGGCGAGGTAGGTCCTGCCGCCGCCGAGCGGGATCGGCCAGCGCAGGGCCTGGTCGGCGAAGTCCCAGAGGAAGCCGCCCTGCAGGATCGGGTACTGGCGGATGACGTCCCAGTACTCCTTGAGGCCGCCGTTGGAGTTGCCCATGCCGTGGGAGTACTCGACGAGGATGTAGGGCCTGGTGTCGCCGGTGTCGAGGGCGCGGTCACGGATCCCGGCGGCGGTGTTGTACATCTGGGTGCGGATGTCGCTGACCGCGGGCCGGCTGTCCCCTTCGTACTGGATGATGCGGGTCGGGTCGGCCGCTCGGATCGCCTCGCGCATGGCGACGAAGTTGGAGCCGCCGCCGGCCTCGTTGCCGAGGGACCACATGATGACCGAGGGGTGGTTCTTGTCGCGGTGGACCATCTGGGCGGCCCGGTCGACGACCGCGGAGGTCCAGGCCGAGTTGGACGCCGGGTAGTTGTCGCGGACGCCGTGAGTCTCGAGGTTGGCCTCGTCCATGACGTACAGGCCGTACTCGTCGGCGAGGTCGTACCAGTCGGGGTGGTTGGGATAGTGGGCGGTGCGGACCGCATTGACGTTGAGCCGCTTCATCACCGTGATGTCGCGGACCATGTCCTCGCGGGTCAGCGCCGCGCCGTGGTCGGGGTCCATCTCGTGCCGGTTGGTGCCGCGCAGCGAGACCGGTTTGCCGTTGATGCGCATGAGGCCGCTGCGGATCGCGAACTCGCGGAAGCCGATCCGAGCGGACACGGTCTGGGTGACGGTCCCGGAGGGGTCGCGCAGCCGCAGCACGGCGGTGTAGAGGTTCGGGTGCTCGGCCGACCAGAGCTTCGGGCCGGTGACGGCTTTGGTGCCGCGGGCGACGGCGTCGCGGCCCGCTGGGACGGAGCCGATGTCGACCTGCGCGGTGAGCGGTGCGGCCCAGACCGGTTGGCCGCCGGCGTCGTAGAGCTGGGTCTCGACGGTGTAGGTGCCGGACTGCTGGGCTCCCTTGTTGCGGACCGATGCGGCGACCACCAGGTCGGCGTTGGTGTAGCCGTCGCGCAGCGGCGTGTCGATCTTGAAGTCGCGCAAGTGAATCGTGGGGAGCGAGTAGAGGAAGACCGGTCGAAAGATCCCGGAGAGGCGGATCATGTCCTGGTCTTCCATCCAGTCCCCGTCGGGGAAGCGGTAGACCTCGACCGCGATGAGGTTGGCGCCGGGGCGGACGTGGGCGGTGACGTCGAATTCGGACGGTGTGTAGGAGCCTTCCCGGTAGCCGGCCTTGGTGCCGTTGACCCACAGGTAGAACCCGGATTTGACGCCTTCGAAGTGGAGAAGGACCCGGCGGCCCTGCCAGGAGCTGGGGAGGTCGAAGGTGCGGCGGTACTGGCCGACGGGGTTGAACCGGGTGGGCGCGAAGGGCGGCTGGGCGTTCTCGTTCTGGCCGTTGGCACCCCACCAGGGATAGGTGAAGTTGAGGTAGATCGGGAAGTCGTAGCCAGCGAGCTGCCAGTTGGAGGGGACCGGCATGGTGTCCCAGCCGGTGTCGTCGCGGTCGGTGCGCCAGAACTCGGCGTCGCGGTCGGCGGGGCGCTGGGCGTGCTGGAACCGCCAGTCGCCGTCGAGGTCGAGCCGATAGGGCGAGTCGGTGCGGTCGGCGCGCAGGGCCTGCGGGAGGTCGGCGTAGGGCATGAGAGTGGCGTGCGGGGGCTCGGCGCCGACCTCGAAGATCCCGATGTTGTTGTTCCACTCGGGGTAGCCGTTGGGCGGGTCGGTCCATGCGGCCGTGACGTTCTCGGGTGCGACCTGCGCCGCGGGCCGGACTTCGGCCGGGGTGGTGGACGCCGCGGCCGCAGCGGGGATCGTAGCGCTCCCAAGGGCGGCGAGGCCGCTCCCCAGGACGGTTCGGCGGCGCGCGCGGGCACGCCGGGCGGATGCATCGGACATGAGGGTCTCCTAGGGGTTCAGGCACGCAGCGGTTCGGAGCGCGTGCCGGCTGATGGGTTCCGGGGAGCGGGTTACGGGGAGCGGGGGCCGGGGTGCGCCCCCGCTCCGGTTCGGGTGTTCGGGCTCAGCCGACCGTCCAGCGCTGGTTGGCGCCGCCGTTGCAGGTCCAGAGGACGACTCTGGTGCCGTTGGCGGTCGCGTTCCCCGAGGCGTCGAGGCAGAGTCCCGATTGGACACTGGTGATGGTGCCGTTCGAGTTGACGTTCCACCTCTGGTTGGCGCCGCCATGGCAGTCCCAGATGATGGCCCTGGTGCCGGGGGCGGTCGCGCCGCCTTCGGCGTCGAGGCACTTGCCGCCGTAGACGCGCAGTTCACCGGCGGCGGTCTTGGTCCACTGCTGGTTGGCCGCGCCGTTGCAGTCCCACAGCTGCAGCTGGGCGCCGTTGCTCTGGGACTGGCCCGCCACGTCGAGGCAGCGCGACGACTGCGCGCCGACGATCTGGCCGTCGCCGCCGCCTGGGTCGCCGGAACCGAACTGGGAGAAGAAGTTCCAGGTCACTGCCGAAGTCCAGGTCTCCCAGCCGTCTTCATAGGTCCCGTCGATCGGACCGGGGGTGTGGCCGCCGTCGAACGCGGCCCACTGGACCGGGTAGCCGGCCCGGCAGCCGGAGTAGCTGGTGACGATGTGCGTCCGGCTGCCCGATGCGGGCTCGGGCGCATTCTGCGGGGTGCAGCCGTTGTTGGCGACGAACCGGTCGCGCAGCGAGCGCCCCGCGGAGATGTTGAGGACGTTGTCGCCGATGCCGTGGATGCCGAGGTAGGCGATCGGCTGAGTGCCGCCGCTGCATCCGCTGAGCTGCCCGCCGGCGTAGACCGCGACCGCACGGAAGACCGTCGCCCGCGAGCAGGCCAGGGAGTAGCTCATGCCGCCGCCGTAGCTGAAGCCGAGGGCGAAGCGCTGCGCGGTGTCGACGCAGAGGCCGGATTCGATGCGCGCGATCATGTCGTCGACGAAGGTGACGTCCCGGCCGCCCGAGTTGGCCCAGCCGTTGCCGATGCCCTGCGGCGCGACGAAGATGGCGCTGTTGTTGGACAGGCGCTGGAGGCCGTAGTAGGACCACAGCTGGCCGTCGGTGCCGCCGCCGGCCACGTCCCCGGCCGTGCCGCCGTTCCAGTGGAACGCGAAGATCAGCGGGTAGTTCCGACTGCTGTCGTAGTTGTCGGGGACCCTCAGGATGAACGAGCGGTTCGTGCCCCCGCTCTGGATCGTGTGCGTGCCGCTCGACAGAGTCGGAGCGCTCCCACAACCTGCGCTCGCCGCGAGCGGCGCGACATCCGCGGCCGGATCGGCGGCCTGCGCCGACGGCGCGCCGAGCACCCCGACGACCGCCACGACCATGGCGCCGATCAGCGCCGCCAGCCGGCGCGGGGCGTACCCGTGCCCCCGCACGGACCGTTCTCTTCTATGCAACACAGCCGCATCTCCTTGCGCGCCATGAAGACCGAAGGCCTTCAATCGAAATACATCAATGTAATGATTCATCGTACTTACATATGATGTATGACGTCAAGAGATCGCTCTGAACACGGACAAAACACGCGGAGTCGCTGCATAGAGCCACACTCATCCGATCTTTACCAGCACTCCGCAGCCCGGCGACGATGTCAGAGCCCCCGGTTACGCTCGGAGATATGGACGGCGAGCTGTTCCCGAGGGACCGCACCGAGGTCGCCCCGGGTGCGGTGCTGCTGCCGGACTGGCTCGACGAGCAGCGACAGCGCGAGCTGGTCGCGGCATGCCGCGAATGGGCCCGGCCCCCGGCGGGCATGCGCACCGTGCGCACGCCGGGCGGCGGCGTCATGTCAGCGAAAGTGGTGTGCCTCGGCTGGCACTGGCGCCCGTACCACTTCTCGAAGACGGCCGATGACGGTTCCCCGGTGAAGCCGTTCCCGCCCGAACTCCGCGAGCTTGCCCGCCGGGCGATCGACGCCTACGGCGGCGCGCCGGGCGACGGCCTCGAATATGACATGGCCCTGCTCAACTTCTACGACGCCAAGGCGCACATGGGCATGCACCAGGACAAGGAGGAACTGTCGAAGGCCCCGGTCATCTCGCTGAGCCTCGGCGACACGTGCGTCTTCCGCTTCGGGAACACCGAATCCCGCTCGCGCCCCTACACCGACCTGGAGCTGCGCAGCGGCGACCTCTTCGTCTTCGGAGGCCCTTCGCGCCTCGCCTTCCACGGCGTGCCGCGCATCCTCTCCGGCACCGCCCCCAGCAGCCTCGGCCTCACCGGCCGCCTCAACCTGACCCTGCGCGCCACCGGCCTCAACCCGTCGCCCGAGACGGGACCCCAGGGCCGCAGGGCAAGGGGCGAGGAGCGGGCGATCTCGAGGTGCGGAAGCGAGAAGGGGTCCCCGAACTCCAACGCTGGATAAGAACGTACTTCAAGTTGTCAGTCGTGGATGAGGTGTTGTTCCAGTAGCTCGTCGCTGACCGCATACCCGTGGCGCCGGTAGAGGGGATCGCTGCGTTCCGATGGCCAGACGATCACGGTGCACAGCGGTGCTTTCCTGGCGTGGTCGTTGACCGCTTCCAGCAGACTGGCGCCAACGCCTCGACCGCGATGCTGTTGTACGACAAAGAAGTTGGTGAGGTATCCGATCGGCGCGTCGATACCGGTGGGTGACGGCATCCGCTCGACGACCGAAACGAAGACATGACCGATGATTTGGTCGGCCGTCTCGGCGACCCACGCCTTCCAGGTACCGGCAAGCCGGGTGCGCAGCCATGCCTCGCAGTTGGAGAGGAACGCCTGCTGCGCTCCGACCTCCGGTGCCACCGGCTCCTCTTCGAGTTTGAATTCCCACCGCAGCCGAGCCAGTTCGGCCGCATCAGCGCCGGTAGCCTGGCGAATCGTGATCACGGATGTCGTGTCCTCCATCGCCTGAATGTAGCAATCGGGAGGTGGGGCGGGCCAGGGAATTCCCGCTTGGGATCGTGTTAGCAGGTCCGAATGACGTTGTGCGCCAAGCGTCTCCAGCAGATGAGCGATGCGCGAGCTTGGTGAGGCCCACCTCGTCCGCGATGTCGAGCGCGTGCCGGTACCGATGTACTCAGATCAATCCACGTGAGCGGAACATCCGATCGTAGATCTCCAGGATCACCGGCTGCTTGCGGCGGTTGTACTCGGTGACGATCTCGCCCGCCTCGTTCGCCGCGGAGGCTGCGGCCATCTTGGCATCCTGATACGTGGCCAGATCCTCGGGATGGTCGATGAGCCACTGCCGGAACATGCGCTGCCGCTCGACTTCGGGGCAGCCCGGACCCCAAACGTGAAGGTTCGCGTTCGGGCGTGCGAATTTCAGGGCGCGGTGCTGATGCCAGGCGGGTTCGCGTATGACGAGCATGAACCCTGCGTCCTCCAGCTCGGGCAGGTACGCCGGCTCGTCGGCCGGGTCCGCCACGGTCAAGGCGATGTCGATGACCGGCTTCGCCGCAAGGCCGGGCACCGATGTCGATCCCACGTGCTCGACGCCTAGGGCCTTGTCACCGAGCGCCGCTCTGACGCGCGCGGCCAGCTCTTCGAAAAGTGCCGGCCAGACGGGATCGTATGCGGCGATGGCGATCGCCACCGGCTCGGGCCGCCCGCCGACCCAGATGCTGTCGTCACGCGGCGTCTCGTGATACCGCGTCAGGTCATGACTCATCGATGCGCCTCCCTCAGGCACCCGATTTTCACATGCTGGGCCGGTACGAGCTAACCTAAATATTTCGCCAAGCGCCCCTGACCACCTCATCAAGAGCCGCGAGACGTCCCCTGATACAAGTGCGACGGTCTCACGCTGTCTGGAGGTGATCGACGGCTTCACCGAGAAGACCGAGGGCACTGTGCATACGCCGGGCAAGACCGAGCGGAGCTTTCCGCGCGGCCCCCTGACGGCCGGAGCCTCCGACGCCATAGTCGCCAACACCGAGGGGCTCGGCTCGTGTCACCCTTGACATGTCTGTTCCCTTGGGTGCCAGCAGCAACGGCGAAGCCGTCGTCCTCATCGGCTACAACGGCGACGTCGAGCTGCGCCGCGACGGCCAGCGGGTGGACACGGTCTCGGGGATCGACCCTCTCTACGGCTTCGGCCTTGACCTCGCCGAATCCGGCCGCTACGACCTCAGCATCGGCGGCTCCCGCGAGCCGCTGAGCGGGCCGTACGCCTTCAAGTCCTTCATCGACTGGAGCTTCGACTTCGACCCGGCCGCAGTCGAACCCGGAACGGAGCAGGAACTCGTCCTCCCGGCCGTGGTGCTCACCGCCCCGGACGTCGTGGGCGGGTCGACGTCGAACCGCGCGCAGCCGATCACCCTCGAATTGGTCGACGCCGACGGCGACGGGCTCGAAGCCGCGGCGATGGGGCTCGAAGTCTCCTACGACGGAAACACCTGGTCCCCAGTTGAACTCGACGCCGACCTCGCCGTCGGCACCGCCACCGCCATCCTCCACCACCCTGCGGACGCCAAGCATGTCTCGGTCCGTATGACCGCCACCGATGCCGCAGGCGTCGAAGTCGTGCAGAAGACCATCGCGGCCTATGGCCTGAGGTGACCTGACCGCCGTGCTCCGGGCCTGGAAGGGTTCGGAGCACGGCGGCACCGCCATGACCTGCTACAAGAAACTCGCCAACTGAGACAAGCGCCAAGTCGCGCAGTCGTTGACCAGGGCAAACAAGGCCCGCTCAGCGGGCCTGCTTGTTTGGATAAGACCAATTTGGCTGGGGGAATCGCGGCGTATGCGAACCAAGCGGCACTCGTAAGGATGCTGGGAGAACAGCTTGATGGAGAGTCACCGGTTCACACCGCATCACCTATGCCTCCTGAGTGAGGCGAACGCGGAAAACGTCTCAAAAAAGCTCGAGCCCGCCCTCATCCGGCCTGCACCGATCCTCCCCCGCTGGCGCGCAGTCGGGGCGCAAGTACAAGGCCGAGTACGGCCAGGAGGCCGGTGACGAGGAACGTCGTCAGGAACGCCTGAGGCACAGGGCCGGAGTGCGCGACTATGGCGCCGCCGAGACCGCTCACCACGGCTGTGGCGAGGGTCTGCGCGAGTTGCAGCGCGGCGTTGACCTCGCCTTGGCCCGCAGCCGGAGTCTGGCTGACGGTTTCGGTGGTGGCGGCATTGAAGGCGATGCCCATGCCCATCCCTCCGACGGCCCACCCCAGCACCGCGACGATGCCGGGTCCGGCGAGTACGCCGAACGCCATGATGGCGAGTCCGGCGGCGAGCACCCCGAACCCCACCACGGTGGCGCGTACTCTCCCGGTGTCCCACCGGGCCTGGAGCACCGAGCCGGCGACCCACGCGAGCGCGCCCGCGGACAGCCCCAGGCCGGCTTCGAGTTCGCCGGTGCCGCGAAGCTCGGTGAGCCCGAGCGGGAGGAACGCCTCACTGCCGAAGTACACGGCGCACAGCAGGAACCGCACGATGACGCCGGACGCCACGCCGCGCCGTGCGGTAAGTGTCCCCGCAGGGGTGACGACTCGGACTGCGGCGACGGCGACGACCGCACCCGTTGCGACGCATAGGAACGCGGCAGCCGGATGACGCAGCTGCAACCCGAAGAGCAGGAGCGCGGTGCCCGCTGCGAGCGCGGCGCTGGCCGCGGCGGGTCCCCGCCACCGGGGAGTCCGGGCCGCGTCGTCCGCCCGGCCGTCGAGCCGCCTCAGGCCGGGAAGGGTGAGCGCCCCGGCGAGGACGATGAGGGGGAGCATCAGCACGAACACCCACTGCCACCCTGCGGCCGAAGCAAGAGCGGCGGCGACGACGGGCCCGACGAGCGACGGCACGGTCCAGGCCGAGGACAGCAGTGCGAACATGCGGGCCCGCAGTCGTTCGGGGTAAGTGAGCCCGATGACGGTGTAGGCCATGGCCATCAAGGCGCCGGTACCGAGGCCCTGGGCGCAACGTCCGAGTAGGAACAGCGGCCACGACGTCGCGCTGCCCGCGATGCCGCAGCCGAGGGCGAACACGGCGAGCCCGACGAGGAGCGGCCGGTGCGGGCCGCGGCGGTCGCAGGAGCGTCCTGCGAGCACGGTGCCGATGAGACTGGCGAGCATGAGCGCGGCGAGGCCCCAGCCGTACGACCCGAGTCCACCGATATCGCGGGCGATGCCGGGGAGCACCGTCGCGATGCCGAGCGACTCGAACGCCACGAGGCTCACGGTGAGGGTCACGCCGACGGTGCGGGACCGGTGCGCGGCAGAGAGCACTCCGCCGGTTGCTGCTGTGGAATGCATCATGAGACAAATTATGTTCCGTTGCGGAACGGAATGTAAATGCTAGACTATGTGACGTGACAGACACACGGACCGGGCGGCCCCGCGACGAGCGCATCGACCAGGCCGTCATCGAAGCGACAGCGAAGCTGCTGAACGAGGTCGGGTACGCAAGGCTGACGTTCGAAGCCGTCGCCGCCCGGGCCTCCACGAGCAAGCCGGCGCTTCGCCGCAGGTGGCCGAGCCGCGCTCATCTGGTCGTGGACGCGCTCGCCGCGATCGTCGGGACCGCGCCCACTCCGGACACGGGCTGCACGCGATGCGACCTGGTGGAAGGCATTCGCACCCTCGGTGCCGCATACCCGGTGAAAATCGGCCGCACCGTCCTGCCCGCCCTGGTGGCCGACCTCGCTGGCGATCCCGAACTCGACCGCGTCTTCCTGGAACGCTACTTCCACCCACGCCGGGCGACGACCGCCGAGGCATTGCGGCGAGGGATCGAACGCGGCGACCTCGTCCCCGACGCCGACATCGATCTGCTCCTGGATCTCTTCGGCGCGACCGTGTACTACCGAGTCCTCTTCGGTCATCTGCCGGTGGATCAGGACATCGCCGAGCGGATCGTCGACACGGTGCTCCAGGGTGTTTCCACTCCCGCCTGGCGCCACACGCATCGGGAACCGTCGCGCGACCGCTGAGGTGAGGAGGCAGGTCGACTCAGGGGCCGGAAGTGGGCCCGACGCGAGGACCAAGACGCGAAAAGCGTTGCTTGACAAGGGATGCTTCAAAGACATCTGAGCGGTCATCAACCTGATGACCGCTCATAAACTCAATGTCTTATGTTGCTGGGGCAATCGCGGCGTATGCGAACCAGGCATCACTCGTTAACAGGATCGAGGATCATATCCGGCGATTATAGGCACAACGCACTACACCCCTGGTTCGGGGAGCGGACCGGCCATTGACCTTCAGGTGGGAGCTCTGAGGAAATTCGCTTCCTGGTAGTGGTCGGCCACGATGAGCGGGGTCCTGCAAACCCGATCTGGTCGTTGATGCCGCAGAATGGTCGGGGCTGCAACATCTGACGCCCATCGTCGCCGATCGTGAGTCGGCCCGCAGCTGAGGAGGACGTCTGCCATGCCGGATGCAGAACAAGTACCGCCGCAGCTGCGCAGCGTGGTCGAGGGGTTGGCCGGGAATCCGGCCCTACCGGCGGGCATGGTCCGGCGTTTCATCCGCAAAGGCATGGGCGACGTCGCGATGCGCCCGGATCTGACCGAGGACATGATCGCCGCGATCATCGCGACCAACGACCACCGGCTCACGCATACGCTGGCGTGCAACCCAGCGCTTCCCCACGCGTTCCGGATGCAGCTCGCTGAGCACCCCGAGGCGGCGATCCGCAGGGCCCTGGCCTCGCGCTCGGTCGAGTTCCCTCGCGAGCTGTACGAGCGGCTGGCGGGGGACGAGGACCCGAAAGTCCGCGAATACCTGGCGAGAAGTGAGCACGTCCCGGAGGATCTGCTCGCCCGTTTTGCGGAGGACCCGCACCCGGCCGTCCGGGCGAAGCTCGCTCAATGGTTCACGCAGGCGCCGGAACCGGTGCGCCGGCGTCTCCTGACCGATCCGGACGAGCAGGTGCGCCAGGCGGCCTGCTCGACCTATTACGCGAGGACGCCCCACCCGGTGCCCCCCGCCGACCTGATCCCGGCATTGCTGTCTGACCCCGCCACCCGGGCCGGAGTGATCCGGCACTGCGTGCTCGACGCCGATACGGCCGACCGGTTGGCAGCGGACCCGGACGAGCAGGTGCGCAGGCAGATCGCTGGCCATCCGGACCTCCCGGGGCGGCTGCGCGCCGTGCTCGCCGCAGACCCCGATACGACTGTGGCGCTCGGCATCTTCGCCAGGAAGGACACCCCGGAGGCGCTGCGCGCTGAGATCCATGCGCGGATCCCGTCCGAACCGCTCTCGGTGGCCCAGTTCGAGGACTTGGATGAAGACGACGATGCGGCGTTCGAACGGCGGATCTCGGATGAGATGGCCCGGATCGAGTTCTGGTCGATGAGCCTGCCATGGGTGACCGCCGATCCTCTGCCTCATGTGGACTCGCCCTATGCATGTTTCCGCGTCTCGGCGGCGATGTGCGACGACCTTCCGGAAGCGGAGGTCACTCGTCTCCTGAACGACGCGGAGAGCAGTGTTCGCACCGAGATGGCGTTGCATGCTCGCGACAGGATCGATCCGGCCACCGCCGAACGCATCGACCGCGGCTACCGGCCGCTCAAACGTATGGACTGGCGTCCGGCGGACGACTTCCCACTGCCGCCGGAGGCACTGCGCCGCCTTGCCGCCGACCCGGAACCGCGGATGCGGAAACTCGCACCACGGGACCCCGATCTGCCGGAGGGCCTGCTCCGCCAGCTGGCGGCCGATCCTCACGAAGCAGTCCGGGCCGTGACCGCGACCCATGTGCGGCTACCGGCGGACGTGCTGGTGGGGCTGCTCGACGACCCGTCCGCGTGGGTCGCGAAGACTGCGGCGGGCAACCCGAACCTGCCTGTGGCGCAGATGGACCGACTCCTCGCCCTGACGGATCTATAGCGGCCCCGACGAGGCGGTGGAAACGGTCGAACGAGGAGCCCGAGCAGCGCGGCCTAAGCGGCGGGGCCGTTGACCGGGCCGTGCGCCAGGCGAAGCACCCACGCGACGACCGCGACAGAGCACCGGGGCACGTGCGAGGCAAATGTGCTAGACGAAAATGAGCGGTCATCAACCTGATGACCGCTCATAAACTCAATGTCTTATGTTGCTGGGGTACCTGGACTCGAACCAAGAACAACTGAACCAGAATCAGCCGTGTTGCCAATTACACCATACCCCAATGGTGTGTTAGCGCCTCGAAGCTTGCGGCGCCGACGGGATGTAACTGTACCGGATGCGCAGCGGCGGCTACAAACGGGTTCCTGTGATGGAGGCAACGTGGGGGATTCGGTGCAGGTGAGGGGCAACCCCAGGGGCGGCTCCGGCGTAGTAGGCGTGTCGGGCCACGCCGAATCCACCACACCGCGGCCGGCCCGGCCCCGACCCGTCACCTGAAAGAGGCCCCCGTGAAGACCAAGGAGCAGCAAGAGGCCGAGTTCCGTTCCTTCGCCATCGCCCAGCGCGAGAGCCTGCGCAGGTACGCGTACCTGCTCTGCGGGGACTGGTTCGAGGCCGACGACATCGTGCAGAAGGCGCTCACGAAGATGTTCGCGGCATGGCGGCGCGTCGAGCCGGGCGGTGCTCCGGCGTACGTCCGCAAAATCGTCACCAACGTGTACATCTCCCATCGGCGCTTGGCCTGGGTTCGCCGCGAGCGGACCAGTTCCGAACTGCCCGTTCAGGAACTCGACCGTCCACAAGAGGCTGTGGACGTGCGGTTGGAGCTGGTGGCGGCGTTGAACCTGCTGCCCGCCAGGCAACGCGCGACGCTCGTGCTCCGTTACTGGGAGCAATTGTCCGTCGATGAGACCGCGACCGCCATGAGCTGTTCGCCGGGGACCGTGAAGAGCCAGTCCGCCAAGGGCCTGCGCAAGCTCAAGGAGCTCCTTCACGACTCCCCCGTCCTGGCCCGGGTCTAGCGGAAGGAAGTTGAAGACCGATGAACCTGCAAAACGATCCAGGGGCGATGTTCCGCACCGTCCTGCCCGAAGCCCCGCCTCCGCCCGCTGAACTCGACCTCGACCAGATCGTGCGCGACGGCTACCGCGCGCGCCGCCGCCACCGCGCCCTCCTCGGCGGCGCCGCGACCACCGGTGTGATGGCCGTGGCCGGCCTCCTCGTCATCGGCGTGGTCGGCCTGCCGATCGGCGAGGCCGACCCCGCGGAGAACCGGACGGTGCAGGCCGACCCGCCCGCGGCCGAGTCGATAGAAGACCTGTCGATGGCCGGCTACCCCTACGACCACGCCTGGGAGTATCCCGAAGACCCCGAGACGAACGCGATCGTCGCGCCCGAAGAGGCGCAGGCCGTCGGCGCGGACGCCACCGAGGCGTTCGGGCAGCTCCTGGCCGACGCCGGGATCTGGGCCGACCCGGTGAACACGAACGACACCGGGGAGTGCGAGTACTTCGCGGAGGCGGGCCAGAACGTCGAGGAATGCGACGACGTCGAGACCGGCCTCCACGTCTCCCCGCTCCAGCGCCCCGGCAACTACGGCCAGACCTACCTGCGCAGCTACACCGGGGGCGCGGCCGAAGAAGCCGGCGACGAGCTCCGGACCACCTTCAACGTGGAGGTCCTGTGGCCGGGCGGCTGGACTCCCGAGCCCGGCCCGATCACCGACCAGCTGTTCCCGCAGCACCTGATCAGCGACGGCGCGTACTACACCGACGAGGCCCCCGACTTCGAGACCTCCACGCTCGACGACGGCCGGACCCTCATGACCGCCGACCACGGCTGCGCCTACGACATCGCCGTGGTCTACCCGAACGGCACCGGCCTGCGCGTCACGTGGGACGTCGACTGCGGCGACGGGGACCCGCACCCGGTCGAGCTGGCGGACCTGACCGACGCGGCGCTGGCGATGCCGCAGTACGAGTTCGACACGAGCACGCTCGAAGCCGTCGACGAGCTCATCGACGTCCCGACCGGCTGGGTCGACGACACCGGGTGGGAGTACACCCCCGAGGCGATCGACGGCGCCGCCGCGAGCGTCATCGGCGCCGCGGAGGCACTGGAGCAGGTCTACCCCGAGGCCACGCTCGGCGACCCGTCGGCCCGCACCCTGGGCATCACGGGCCGGGGCCTGGTCACGACCCGCAGCTACCACGGCTACGGGACGCTGCCCTACGAGACGACGATCGACGAGATGACCGGTCCGGTCAACTTCGAGCTGCGCTACTACCTGCCCGGCGGGTGGGTGCCGGGCATCAACCAGTTCCTCGACCGCGGGCCGTCCCTTGCGGGCTGCACCGAGACGGCCACGTGCGAGTACTGGGAGGGGCCGGACGGCTTGTCCTGGGCCTCCGAGTCGGTGGTCACGACGTACGAGCCGGGCGCGGGCGAGACTTGGGAGGCCTACACCGACAACGTGCTCGAGCTCCACATGTTCCACCCGGACGGCTGGGCCGCCAGCATCCATGTCAGCTGGACGGGCGACACCCCGATCGACGCGGACATGATCGGCCAGATCCTGGTGGCGATGCCCGCCCCGGTCTACGACGAGGACGAGGTGCCGGAGATCCCGGCCGGCTAGGTCCGCTCACCCCCTCGGAGCACGAACGAGGCGCGGGTCCGGCTCATCGAGCCGGGCCCGCGCCTTCCCCCGTCGCGGCGGCGCTGCGCGCCGCCTAGTTCAGGACGGTCCAGTCGCGGGAGCCGAGGTACTCGGGGCGGTGCTTCTCGGCCGCGAACGGCGCTTCCAGGGCGTTCTCGACGCTGTTGAACACGATGAACAGGTTCGAGCGCGGGAACGGCGTGATGTTCCCGTTCGAGCCGTGCATGCAGTTCGAGTCGAACCAGATCGCCGAGCCGGCGGGGCCGGTGAACTGGTGGATGCCGTGCTTGTCGGCGAGCATCCGCAGCGAGTCGTGGTCGGGCGTGCCGACTTCCTGCTTGACCAGCGAGGCCTTGTGGTTGTCCTCGGGGGTCGCGCCCACGCACGAGACGAACGTCTGGTGCGAGCCCGGCATGATCATCAGCGAGCCGTTGAAGTGGTAGTTCTCGGTCAGCGCCAGGGAGAGGCTGACCGCGCGCATGCGCGGCATGCCGTCCTCGGCGTGCCAGGTCTCGAAGTCCGAGTGCCATTCGAACGGCGCGCCGCCGAACCCGGGCTTGTAGTTGACGCGGCTCTGGTGCACGTACACGTCCGAGCCCAGGATCTGGCGGGCGATCCCGGCGATCCGCTCGTCGCGGATGAGCTCGGCGAAGTGCGCCGAGAGGCGGTGCACGTCGAAGACCGAGCGGATCTCGTCGGTGCTGCGCTCGCGGATGACGCGCTCGTCGCCGTCGAGGGCCGGGTCGCGCAGGATCTGGTTCAGTTCGGTCTGGGCGGCGGCGAGCTCGCCCGGTTCGAGCAGCGCCTGGATCGCGGTGAACCCGTCGAGTTCGTGCGCGCCGAGCTGCGCCTCGTCGAGCGGCCCGTCGCCGGGCTTGCCCCACACGGCGGGGTCCTCGGTGCGGTAGACGAGGCGCGGCTCCTTGAAGCGCCGCGTCGGGTAGAGGTCGGTGGACTGCATGGTCGTTCGCTCCTCACTGCGCCGCAAGGCGAGCGGCGCGTTGATCGGCAGTTCGGTGAGCTAGTCGTCTTCGGTGAGCAGGGGGTAGGTGCCGTCGGCGTCGTGCACCTCGCGGCCGGTGACCGGCGGGTTGAACACGCACACGCACCGCAGGTCCTCCTCGACGTCGAGCGTGTGCCGCTCGCCGCCGTTGAGCAGGTACATGGTGCCCGGGGTGAGGGCGTGGACGTCGCCGGTCTCGTGGTCGCGGAGCTTGCCGGAGCCTTCGATGACGTATACGGCCTCGGTGTGGTTGGCGTAGCGCATCGTGGTGGAGGTCCCGGCGAACAGGACGGTGTCGTGCAGCGAGAACCCGACCTTGTCGCGGGCGAGCAGCAGCCGGCGCGAGCGCCACGTGCCGCGGGCCTGGTCGCGGTCGTGCCCTTCGACGTCAGCGTCCGTGCCGATGAGGTCCTGGAGTCGTCTGACGATCATGCGGACCCCTTCGCGGCGGCTTCCTTGGCAACGGTCGCAACGGCTTCGCGGACGATGGCGACGCCCTCTTCGAAGTCGGCGCGGCTCGTAGTGAGCGGCGGGAGGAACTTGACGACCTCGTCCTCGGCACCGGAGGTCTCCATGAGCAGGCCGTTCGCGAAGGCCTCCTGGCAGACCTGGCCCGCGTGCGCCGGGTCCTCGAAGGCCATGCCGCGCGCGAGGCCGCGCCCGCGCGTGGAGACGCCGAGTTCGGCGTGGCTGGCGGCGATGTCGGTCAGCTCGGCGTCGAGCCAGGCGGCGTCGCGGTCGACGCCGGCGGTGAACTCGTCGTCGCGCCAGAACGTCTCGAGCGCGGCGGTGGCCGTGACGAACGCGGGCGCGAACCCGCGGAAGGTCCCGTTGTGCTCCCCCGGCTCCCACACGTCCAGGTGCGGCTTCATGAGGGTGAGCGCGAACGGCAGGCCCATGCCGGACAGGGACTTCGAGAGGGTCACGATGTCCGGGTAGATCCCGGACCGCTCGAACGAGAAGAACGGTCCCGTTCGGCCGCAGCCCATCTGGATGTCGTCGACGATGAACAGCATGTCGTGCTCGCGGCACAGGTCCTGGAGCCCGCGCAGCCAGGCGTCGGAGGCGACGTTGATGCCGCCCTCGCCCTGCACGGTCTCCACGATCACGGCCGCGGGCTGGTCGAGCCCGGACCCGGAGTCCTCCAGGAGGCTGCGCAGCCACAGGAAGTCGGGGGTCTGGCCGTCCATGTAGTTGTCGTAAGGCATGGTCGCGGCGTTGTTGAGCGGTACGCCCGCGCCGCCGCGCTTCATCGAGTTCCCGGTGAC
Source organism: Glycomyces niveus (assembly GCF_017592475.1). Lineage (GTDB taxonomy): Bacteria > Actinomycetota > Actinomycetes > Mycobacteriales > Micromonosporaceae > Glycomyces > Glycomyces niveus. The sequence goes on from NZ_JAGFNP010000003.1 coordinate 340,837, forward strand.
CGCGAGGGCTCCGAGGGTCATGCCGTGGAAGCCGTTCGTGAAGGACACGACGGTCTCGCGGCCGGTGTACTTGCGCACCAGCTTGAGCGCGGCCTCGACGGCGTTGTTCCCCGCGGGGCCGGGGAACTGGACCTTGTAGTCGAGGTTCCTGGGGGCGAGCACGACGTCGCGGAACGTCTCCAGGAAGGTGCGCTTGGCGCTGGAATAGGCGTCGAGGGTGTGGACGACGTTGTCCTCGGCGAGGTAGCCCAGGAGGGCTTCCTTGAGAACGGGGTGGTTGTGCCCGTAGTTGAGCGAGCCCGCACCGGCGAAGAAGTCGATGTACGACCTTCCCCGCTCGTCGTCGATGCGGCTGCCCTTGGCGGTGGTGAACACCGTGGGCCAGTTGCGGCAGTAGGAGCGGACTTCTGATTCGACCTGTTCGAAAACCTGCATGATCTCTCTGGGTCGGCCTGGTTGAGCTGTCCTCCGCTTCCCGGCGCCCGCTGCTTGGGTTCGGACGCCGGGCGCATACCCGGGCCGGCACATGTCGGTGCCCGGGTAGGGCCGGGCTCAGTCCGGCAGCGCGCCTTCGAGCGTCCGCGCCGGGCCTGCGAACGGCCCGATGCGGTGGAGCACTTCCGGCTCGTGGCCGGAGCCGAGCTCTTGCTCAGAGAACAGCACGTCGCGCGTCAGGTCCGCACCGTTCGCCTGGGCGAACGACTCGAACAGGCGCATCGACGCTTTGTTGTCCGGAGTCACCGTCGTCTCGACGTAGCGGACTCCGTTGGAGCGCATGCGAAGGACCGCGTGGTCCAGCATGCGCCGCGCCAGTCCCCGGCGGCGGAAGCCGGGCGCGACCGCGACCTGCCAGACGAAGTACACGTCCGGCGCGTCGGGCCTGCGGTAGCCGGTGATGAATCCCGCGATCACGCCGAGCGGATCGCGGGCGACGACGCTGGTGGCCGCGAAGTCGCGGCACCACAGCACGTATCCGTACCTGCTGTTGACGTCGAGGTTCCCCGTCTCGCGGGCGAGGTTCCAGAGTTCGGCCCCTTCGGTCGGGGTCGGCGAGCCGAAGCTCAGGTCCCCGTCGGGATCGATGTAGTCCTTGACCTGGGTGGCCGGGCCTTTGGGGCCTATGTCACTTGCGTCACCGGATGGCATGCGATCGACCGTAGCAAAGAAAGCCACGATTGTTAAGTCCACGGGAACGATATTGTGAAGTACCGAATAAATGATCTAGCGTTCGATGTCCTCCGCGACGTGCCCGAGCGGGTCGAGGCGCTCGAGCCCCGCCCGTTCGGTGATCGCCTTGCGAAGCGCCAGTTCAGGGTCCACTCCCGCGGCCCGCGCCGCAGCGACGGCGGCGAGCAGGAAGTCCCCCACCTCGTCGGCTTCGAGCTTGATGTCGGCCGGGAACTCGGGCAGTTCCAACGGCTCGCCCTGGTCGTGGAACCGCTCGATGACCTTGGCGGCCAACGACAATGAAGGCAGCTGCCGTGAGACGCCGTCGGCCGGGTGGTCCCGGTGCGGCTTCTCGGCGGCCTTCGCCTCGTTCCAGTGCTGGTAGAGGTCGTCCGGGTCGGCGTCGCCCCACACGTGCGGGTGGCGGCGGATGATCTTCTCGACCAGGTCGCCCGCCACATCGTCGATGTCGAAGTCCTCGGCGAGCGAGGCGTGCAGGAGCGGCTGGAACAGCAGGTCGCCGAGTTCCTCGCGCAGCTCGTCCGGGTCGCCGCCGCTGATCGCGTCCAGGACCTCGTACGACTCCTCGAGCAGGTACGGGCCGAGCGTCTCGTGCGTCTGCTCCTTGTGCCACGGGCAGCCGTCCTCCTCGGCGTGCAGCCGCGCCACGGCCTCGACCAGGTCGAGCAGGCGCGCGCCGGGCGGATCCCAAGAGCCGTAGACGACTTCGAGCTCGACCTCCCCGCCCGCCACGTACTCGGCGAGCGCTTCGCGCAGCTCCTCGTCGCCCTCCTCGCCGACGATCCACACCCCGCCGGTCTCGATGAACTCGGCGGCGTCCTCCACGAGCTCGACGTCGATCCCCGCGTCGCGCACGGCCTCGACGGTCGGGCTCTCGAAGAACGCGGCCACCGCCTCGGCGTCCTGCAGGGCGTCCCACGCCTCGACGGTGAGCAGCCCGGCGGGAATGCGCGGGGAGGTCAGAAGCCAGGTGATCTCGCTCAACGCTGCGGCACCTCGACCTTGAACACGCCGATCAGCGGGCTGATGTCGATCGCGCCGTAGCGCGGGTTCACGGACACGTCGTACTCGGCGATGTACCCGTTCAGGTCGTCGGCGAGCCCGGCCTGCTGCTCGCCCCAGGCGCGCACGACCTCCTCGATCACCGTCGGGTCGGACTGCGCGGCCATGGTGAACTCCGTGAACTCCTCCTGGGTGAGCCCTTCGGAGGTCGCCCATTCCTCGACCACGCGCTGCAGCAGGTTCTGGTCGGGCATCACGGTCGCCATGAGCACGTCGTCTTCAGTCTCGGTCAGCTCTCGGGGCTCGGCCGCCTCGGTGAGCTCGTCGTAATACTTCCCGGCCTCGATGAGCTGGGCCTCGAGCTCGTTCGCCGCGCCATGCGTGTCCGGGGCCTCCAGCCCGATGGCCCGGCCGAGCTCGGCCACGAGCACGATGGCAGCGGCCTGGGTCCGGCTGTCCCCGTAGCTGATGTCGGCGAGGGTCGCCCCCTGCTCGAGGTACGCGTCGATCTCGCCGTCCACATAACCGTCGAGTGTGGCCTCCGTGACGCGCTGGTCGCCGACGAACATCGCGGCCCCCTGCTGACTGCCGCAGGCCCCCAAGGCCAACAGCCCGATCGACGCCACCGCGACAAGCCTGAGTTTGCGCACTGCAATTCCCTTCCACTCGACTGCCCCTGTGACCTTAGCCTCACCAAAGATTCCTCCACAATCCCCCCACCCCGCCCGATCCAGGAGACCTGTCCGAATTCCGACATGAGGGTTCACGAGATGAGTTGGTTTCGCTACTTTTCGCAGTCATGTCGAGAAAGAAGCAATCGTTCCTCGTGAAGAACTGGGGCTACCTGCTCCTAGTGCTCGCGATCGTCTTCTGGGCGAGCCGAGACATCGGTCCCGGGCTGGCGCTCATCGCGTTCTTGTTGACGGGAGTCTGGACGCTGACCTTGGCCCCACTCTGGTGCGGTGCGGAAACCCGCTCCGGCGACAGCTGCCGCAAGAACTCCTACGGCCTCCTGATGGGGTGCAGTCTCCGCCAGCACCGCTGGCAGAAGCTGCAGGACCTGTTCAACGTCAAGCGGATCCGCGAAGCGTTCGCCGGATGGTTCACCGGACCGCAGAACCGCATCGCCGTCTGTGGGCTCGCCTTGTCCGTGCTCGGAACCTTCGTCACTCCGACGCAGTTCCTCATGGCCTTGAAGTAGGAAGAGGACGGGCCGACCGGTCCCCACCAGATCGGTCGGCCCTGCAAGGGGCGCTCGCGACGGCTCGGGCCTGGGGCCGGGCCGGGGCGCTCCTCTTTTTCAGTGGTGCTTCTTGACGACCTTGCGGGTCTCGGCGACGATCCAGGGGCACCAGCGGTCGCGGTTCCAAGCCCCGTGCCAGTACGGCGATTCGCCGACGCCCTCCTCGAAGGTCGCGGCCGGATTCGGGCCGCCGCCGTTGTCGTGGCAGTCGACGCGGATCACGTTCGGGTCCTTGGCGGTCTGGTACACCGTGAAAGTGGCGGGGCCGCGCTGGAACTTGCCGAGGTACTTGTCTCCGGTCTCAGCCATTGCACACCCGCACATTCCCGGACGCCGGCGGCCGGCCGTTGTAGAAGACCATGAACGCCTGGTCCTTGCACCAGGACTTCCATTCGGCGCCGGCCGAGCGCCAGCCGTCTCCCCATGTGGCCCTGAGGTTCCAGGACGCCAGGCCCGAGACGATCACCACGATGTCCGCCGGGTCCCCGCCCGAGTACACCTGGAACGAGTCGGGCACATCGGCACTCGACGCGCGGACCGTGAATTGGCGTTGCCCGTCACTGAATCGACCCCGAGTCAGCGGGTCCTGCGCGCCCTGCCGCGCACTCAGTTCTTCTCGCATCACTCGATCTCCTCCCATCCGCATCAGCGGTGTTGAGTCGAGAGTAGGGAGCAAGGAGGATTGTCTCAAGGCGAAAGGCCAGGTAGGACTGTTGGCAATCCGACAGTGAAATACATTGGGACACAAGCATGTGGCAGTATGGTCTGCCAAACTGCCATTCGGAACGCGCGACTGCTTGAGGTTGCACAATCCGTTGTGGTTGCGATACTGAGTTGATGTCGACGGCATCTGAACTTCGCAGGCAGGTCGGTCGCGAGCTTGCGGCGCAACGGGAACTCGCGGGAATCAAGGTCACCGACAAGGAAGCGGCCGCGATCGTGGGATCGACCCGGACGCTCAAACGGATTGAGGCGGGCATCAAGGTGCGGGTGACCTTCGTGGTCATCGGCCGGCTCGCCGAGTACTACGGGGCGCCGAGGCAGACGCGATTCGAGCTGGAACGCATCTGGCGGTTCGTTGACGATGAGATCTGGGCTCAGCCGAGCCACGCGGTCGAGAACTCGGGGTGGGACGTCTACCTGGAGTTCGAGCGCCTGTCGGTCGGCCTGGACAAGTTCGAGACCATGCACGTGCCGGGTCTGGCACAAACAAGGGCTTACATGCAAAGAAGATTCGAGCGCGGCGACATCGCCCGCGAAGGGCACCGTGAGTTGATCGAGGACCGATTGGCTCGACAGGACGACTTCATGAACCGGCTCGAATCGACCCGAAGGCGGTTCCTCTTGTACGAGGGGGTCCTCCACGGAGGCTGCGACCAGGAGCAACTGGAGAAGATGATCGAGCTCGACGAGCACCCGAACGTGACGATCAAGTACCTGCCCCTGGCAGACGGGCCATATCTGAAGTTGGATGTGCCCTTCTCCGTACTATCCTTCAGGAACATCGAGGAGCCCAGCATCGTGTATCTGGAGAGCCCCTACGAGCACCGGTTCTATGAGAACAGCGACGCCGTAGGCACTTACCACCGGATTTTCGAGGGAGGGCTCCGACAGGCCAAGTCTCTGAAGGAGTTCAACCGATGAGCCAAGATGGGTGGCGAAAGTCGAGTCGGAGCCAGGGCGAGAACGGCAACTGCGTTGAGCTGCGAGTTACCCCGTGGCGCAAGTCGAGCCGAAGCCAAGGCACCGCGAATAGCGATTGCGTCGAGGCTCGCTCGGCCGGCACCGGCTTCCAGGTCCGTGACAGCAAGCTTGGCGACGACTCCCCGATCTTCGACCTGAAGACCGCCGATTTCACCGCGCTGCTCCAGCGAGCCGACCGGTAGCCCGACAGACAACCCCGAACGGCCCAGCCAGATCGGCGGGGCCGTTCGCTCGTCTACAGCATGGCGTCAGTGACCACGATCGACCGATACGGGTCGATGTCGGCCTCGTCGATCCGCCACTCCGAGATCTGGTGCCCGTCCTCGGTGACCGTCTCCCGCTCCTCGGCGAGCGTGCTCGGATCGTCGAGAGTCCAGCCGGCAGGGAGCTCATCGACGAAGAACAGCCCGTCCTGGAGGTAGAAGAACCCGTCGCCCGGGTTGTAGATCGTCCAGCCTCGGAAGAAGTTCGCGGACGCAGGGTCCTGCACGTTGGTCAGCAGCACCCCGACCGCGCCGCCGCTCGACACCTTGGCGAGCTGCGCCCGCCAGCTTTCGGTGTACTGCTGGAGGTCCCAGTGGTCCAGGGAGGCCTGGAAGTACTCGACATCGCCGTTCGGGAAGGCAAGGCTTCCGGCGAAGTACTGGTTCGCGTCCGCTGCGTGCGTAGAAGCGGTGACGGTGAACATTGGCTGCCTGGCTCCCTAGTCCTTGAGGCGGTTCAGATCGGAATCGTACGTGCCGATGCGGCGGCCCTTCCGGTCGAACATCTTCCAGCCGTCCGAGGTGTTGTGCCCGTCGATGTCGCGGGAGATGTACGTCTTGGTCTTCGGGTTGTAGTAGACCGTCTGGCCGTGGCTGTCGAACTCCGCCTTCTGCGCCGGGATCCGCCGGGTGTACCCGAGCTCCGCGGCCCGTTCCGTGTCGGACTTGGGCGTCGTGGAGTCGTCGTCCTTCGGATCGTCCGAGTCCTTGGGGTCCTTCGGGTCGTCGGCGCCCTTCGGACGGGCTTTGTCGCTCTCGGCGTCCTGCTTGTTCTGATCCATCTGGCCGCCCACCGGCGGCTTCGGTGGTCTCCGGTTCTTGTTCTTCCGCGCATGGAGACCGGTGAGCGCCAGGAGCACCGCGAACATGATCGCAGCTCGGAAGGCTCCAGGGGTGCGTCGCTGCATGAGCGGCCTTTCAGACGTCGAGGAGAGCACGGAGGGATTGGATCGAGGTGATCAGGCCCATGAGCCAGCCGAAGATCCTGCCGACCCACTTGACCACTGCTGCGGCGAGCTGAGCCGCAACGATCGGCGCGGCCGCGCCGGCGGTGAACACGACCTCCGCGAGCCAGACCACCACCTTCGCTATGCAGTCGGCGACGAATCCGCGGACGAACTCGCGCACCATCGACACGAGATTCCCCGCGCCCCGCACCGCTTCGCCCATGCCGAGCGCGGTCGCGCCGAAGGCCCCCACGAGGTCGACGTTGAAGTCGGCCATATCGCGGTAGGCCTCGGCGGCGTCGTCCTGCCACGTCGGGATCTCCGAGTCGACTGCGGCTTCGAACTCCTCGCCGATGGCGAACAGCTCGTTGGCGATGTTGTCCCAGGTCATCGCTACCGTTTCGATGGTCTCCGGGTCGCCGGCGAGCCAGTCGAGGGCTTCCTTCAACGGCTCGACCTGCTCGATCGCCCATTCGATGCCCATGGACAGCAGCGTGCTGAACGGGTCGATGAGCGTGGACCCGACGTTCAGGGCCGCGCCGAGGCCGGCGATGGACCCGTCGATCCAGCTGCCCTCCTTGATCGCGTCGCGGATGCCGGTGTAATCCTCGTAGAAGCCGAATCCGGTTCCGGCGTCACGGTAGCCGGCCTGGCCTTCCTTGATCTGGTCCGAGGTGGCGATGAGGTCGTTCATATGCGGGTCACTCCAAGGGGTTCGAGTGTCAGATCTCGGATTCGAGTCGGGTGAAGTCGTCGGCCGACTGGGTGTCCGCGTCCTCGTATGCGGCTGCGCACTCCTCGATGGCCTGTGCGAGGAGGACGAAGTTCTCGGCCATCGAGGCCATGCCCGAGTCCTGGTCCTGGTGCCGCTGCTCCATAAGCGGCGGCAGCATCGCGCAGAGCTTGCCGTAGGCATCGTCTGACATCGCGATGTGCGAGCTGGCCTCCTTGATCGCGGCGAATCGCTCATTGAGCGCGCGCAGGTGCGAGGCGTGGGACCGCAGCTCCTCGGGATCGACTTCCTTGGCGGCCACGGCTACCGGTCCTCTTGGGCGCTGGTCTTGAAGCCCGCCATGAGGGCTCGTCCGGTCGGAGAGTCGTCGCCGACCGTCTCGCGCACGACGGCCGCCGCCGCTTCGGCCAGTTGGCGCTTCGCGTTCTGGTACGCCTGGAGCATCGCCCTCGCTGTGTATTCGGCAGGCTGGCGGGTGATGCGGTCCTTCGCCTGGACGTCGAGCAGATCGCCGCTGTGGCTGATCGTCACAGTGATCATGCCGTTGTCGTCGGACGCCGTGACTCGGAGCGCCTGGAGGCCTTCTGCGGCGGCCTGGGTGTCGGCGGCGCGCTGCTCTGCTCGGGCCTTCCATGCCTCCAGGCGTTCCCTGGCGCCTTCGACGTCGAGGAGGGGGTTGTCCATGATCGAGCTCCGTTCCGGTTGGGGCCGTTGAGGGGTACAGGTCAACGGCCGTCGCCCGATGAGCACTATAGGTGACGCCCGCTCTAGGGCTTGGCGCTACGAGTTCGCGGGACCCCGTTGGTGGTGGCCGGTTCATACACTGTGGGTGTTTCTTCGTCAGTGCCCGGCAAGAGAGCGGACATCCCCATCATGAAGCTCAGAGCAGCGCTGTGCTGTCTGGCCGCCTCAGGACTGTTCCTGAGCGCGTGCAGCAAAGACGACGCGACCATCGATGAACCGACCAAGGAGGCCGTGACCTCTGAAGCGGCCGAAGAGGAAGTGAGCGCCGAGGCGTTCGACCCGCCGATGCAGTTCGACACCGGGGCGGGTGTACCGCTGCCCGAGGAGGCCGGCGCGGGGAACATCAACATGGCCGGGAGCGCCGTCAAGCCGCTCCCGGTGGTCCTGTCGGGGACCAAGGCGTTCATCGCCGTGGCGAACGAGCTGCAGATCGTGGACACCAGCACCGCCGAGGTGCTGCCCGCGATCGCCCCGCAGTCCGGCACGCCCATGGACCCGGCGCTGACCGTGTTCGCGGGCGACAACCCGATCCAGGCCCCGATCGTCGTTGACGTGGGCGGCAAGGAGCTCGTGGTGGTGCCGTTCCTGACCACCGGCGAGGCCGCGGGCACTGCCGTTGCGCGCCAGAGCCTCGAAGTGATCGCGGTGGACCCGGCGTCCGGTGAGCAGGCGTTCAGCGTGGTGCACGAACTGCCGCTCGCGGAGGACGGCTCCACGTACGAGAACGCCGTCGCCAAGGGCGCGACCGATGGCGTGGTCGTGGTCGACCTCGACATCTACACCGGTTACACGGTCGCCGTTGATCTGAACAAGCAGTCCGTGGCTTGGGAAGCGGTCTTCTCGACCTCGGCGGTCGCGGGTGACACCGTGGTCGGCAACCCCGGCGAGCGGGAGCTGAACCGGCATTTCGGCGGTCTGTCGATCGTGGACGGCTCCGTGAAGTGGGACGACCCGGACTTCGGTTACGAGACCGTGGGTCCGGCCGGGTCGAAGTACGTCTACGGCTTCGGCGGCTGGGACCACATCGACGGTGGACTGTACTTGGTGGAGGCCGCGACCGGGAAGGTCACGAGCCTCAAGGCCGAGGAGCAGGATTCGGGCTCCTGCCGGTTCGACGGGCAGACCACGCTGGTCTGCAACGACACCTGGGGCTGGCTCGGAGCGGTGAACACCGAGACCGGGCAGTTCGTGTGGGAGCAGGAACCTTCGGCCGAGCGCGCGAGCGTGGGGATCACCGCCGTGTTCCACGGCGCGATCTACGGCAGCACGGAGAACGGTCCGGTGGTGCTCGACGCGCTCACCGGTGCCGACGCCGAGACGGCTCCGGGCGTCGCCCCGTGGGTCGTGAACGAGTACGCGGCGCTCGCGGCGGACCCGAACGGCGGCGTTTCCGCATACCCCGCCATTGCGTGACAGGGGGTCCGTGCTGCGGCCCGGACCCTTTCGGGCGCTCTGTCTCCGTTAGCCCGGTCGGTTTTCGACGACCGTGGCGAGGCGGGACAGGGCGCCTTTTACTTTCGCCAGTGAGAGTCCCTGGGCGCGTTGGTGTTTGAAGACCTCGGGAGCGAGCGGAGCGAGGAGGGTGTCAGCGAGCGCTTCGGGCGCGGGGATCCGGGCTTCGCGGAGGAGCGAGAGGACGTGGGCGCGCCAGAAGCCGTAGGCACCGATCTCGAAGCGGCGGCCGCCGATCTCGGTGGCGAGGGCGAGGTCGCCGTGGGCTTCGAGGAGGTCGGCCATGGCGGTGTAGAAGGCGGCGAGGCGTTCGGCGGGCGGGGCGCCGGGGCCGAGGGGCGGGGGGCCGGCGAGGAGGCCGCGCTGGAGGGCGGCCTCGTGTTCGTCGAGGAGGGCGACGGCGATGGAGGCGACGTCGGGGTAGCGGCGGTAGAGGGTGCCGCGGCCGACGCCGGCGGCTTTCGCGATGTCGTCCATGGTGACCGCGCGCGGGTCCTTGGCGGCGAAGACCTCGGCGGCGGCGGCGAGGACCTTGGCCCGGTTGCGGGCGGCGTCGGCGCGCTCTTCCTTCATGGTGGCGATTCTAACAGTAACTGGACACGGTGACCGGTTATGGGCGATCCTTAAATGGACATCGTGTCCGCTTATTCGAGGAGGGCTCATGCTCCTGCATCTCGACGCCAGCGCCCGTCGCAACTCGTTCAGTCGCGAGATCGGCGACACCTTCGCCGCCGCGTGGCGGGCGGCCCGTCCCGCCGCCGCGTACGTGCACCGGGATCTCGCGGCCGATCCGCCGCCGCCGATCGGCGAGGCCTGGACCGAGCTGTGCGATTACGTGCTGGAGCACCAGATCACCGATCCCGCGCGGTACGCGGAGGCGGTGCGCACCCCGGAGCACGCGGAGGCCTGGGCCGTGGTGGAGCCGCTGCTGGCCGAGCTGGTGGCGGCCGAGACGGTGCTGATCGCGGCGCCGATGTACAACTTCTCGGTCCCGGCGGCGTTGAAGGCGTGGATCGACCAGGTGACGTTCCCGCGGATGTCATTGGCGGGCAAGAAGTTCGTGGTCGCGTATGCGCGCGGCGGGGCGTACGGGCCGGGCAAGCCGCGCGAGCCGTTCGACCATCACGAGCGGTATCTCAGGGATTTCTTCGCGGGGCATTTCGCGGTGGAGGACGCGGTGTTCGTGGGCTCGGAGATGGTGAACGCGCTGGTCGATCCGGCTTTGGCCGGGCGGCGGGACGAGCACGAGCGGTCGCGGGCGGCCGCGTTGGAGGCGGCGCGGTCGATCGGGGGCGGGCGGTGAGCTGGTGGTGGCTGCTCGCGGCGGGGGTAGTGGAGATCGCCTGGGCGATGAGCATCAAGCCGACCGAGGGGTTCACGCGGTTGTGGCCGACGGTGCTGTCGGTGGCGCTGATGGGGCTCGCGGCGTTCCTGCTGTCGGTCGCGGTGAGGGACTTGCCGACCGGGACCGCGTATGCGGTGTTCACGGGGATCGGCACGGTGGGCGCGGTGGTGCTGGGGATCGTCGTCAACCGGGACCCGGTGACCGCGGGGCGCATCGCGGCGCTCGTGCTGATCTCAAGCGGGGTGGTGCTGGCGCGGGTCGCGAGTCCCGAGTAGGTCAGTCGGCGTCGGCCTGGTTGGGATCGTGGGCGACCCGGGTGCGGCGGCGGCGCCGGGGGCGCGGTCGGGGGCGGCGGAGGCCTTGGATCTGGTCGATCTCGTACCGCACGTACCAGGGTTCCCAGCCGCCTTGGCGGAACCATTGGCGGGCGCTGCGGGCGGCGAGGCCGCCGAGCACGCAGAGGGCGATGACGATCCACAGTGGCAAGACGATCAGGGCGAAGACCTCGCCGTAGGTGCGCACGACGCCGGTGATGCCCACGATGACGTTGATCGGGACGATGAGGAGCGCGAAGGCCCTGGCCCACTGGCGGCCCATCCCGAGGGCGAGCACGGCCCACACGTACGGGACGGTGTAGACCACGAGGGCGGGGACCACGACGCCGAGCGGGTAGCTCGTGCCGACGTCGATGGCCGCTTCGATGTCGGAGAGGAGCGGCACGTCCTCGGTCTCGCCTTTGAACCAGTTGAAGAGCCGCGGGCCGATGCCGACGCTCACGCTGACGACCATGAAGAACTGGAAGACCATCATGACCTGGGCGAGGTCGACCGAGTGCGGCTTGTCGTAGAGGGCTTCCGGGTCGGTGGGTGTGCTCATCACGGGCTCCAAGGGGTGCCGGGGCCTCGGCCCGCTTCGAGGTGGCGCCGAAGTGCCAACTGGCCGTTGCCCTTCCAATGATAGGGGTTCTGCGGCCCGGGCGATACGGGTGAAGACCGGCCGCTCGGCGGAGCCCGGGGCGCGAGGGTCCGTTAGGGTCGGTGACCAGTGGACACCTTGCGACCTTCCGATCTCGCCCGCGAGCACGGGCTCTCGACCCAGGCGGTGCGCAACTACGAGCGCGACGGGTTCATTCCGGCGGCGCGGCGGACCGGGAGCGGGTACCGGGTCTACACGGAGGAGCACGCGGCGGCGCTGCGGGCGTTCCTGGCGCTGATCCGGGCGTACGGCCACGCGGCGGCGGGCCGGATCATGAACGCGCTCAATGCAGGTGAGCGGGAAGCGGCTTTGGAGCTGATCGACCGCGGGCACCTGCGGCTGCTGCGGGACCGGGAGACGCTGGAAGCGGTGCGTGGCGCGATCGGGCACCTCACGGCCGAGCCCGCGCCGGCGCGGTTCACCGGTCCCCCGCTCACCGTGGGCGAGCTGGCGCGGCGGCTCGACGTCACGGCGGCGACGATCCGGAACTGGGAGCAGGCCGGGATCCTCACGCCCGAAAGGGAACCGGGCACCGGGTACCGGATGTTCCAGGACGAGGACGTGCGCGACGCCGAGCTCGCGCACCTGCTGCGGCGCGGCGACTACCCGCTGGAGCGCATCGCGACGGTGGTGCGGCAGGTGCGGACCGCGGGCGGCACGGAGGAGCTGGCGCTCGCGCTCGAGGGCTGGGGCCGCAGGCTGACCGAGCGCGGGATGGCGATGCTGGAGGCGGCGGCGCTGGTGAGCCGGTACCTCCAGGTCAAGGGCTGAACGCCGATCCGGGAATTGACAAGCCTTGATATCGCACTTACCATTGCAGCGTCCATCTCCGAAAGTTTCATGGAAACTCCGAAACTTTCGGGCGATCGTTTCCCCTCCTCCGCAACGGAAGTCGCTGAACCATGGAACACCACCCCCGCGCGCGGCGCAGCCGCCTACGCGCCATCGCCGCCGGAGCCGGAGCGCTGGTCCTTCCCGCCGCGCTCGCCTTCGGCCAGCCCGCAGCCGCCCAAGACGAGGGCACCGTCGTCTACAGCGCGAACTTCGACGACGGCAGCGTCGGCGACTGGACCCCGCGCGGCCCGGTCACCCTCGCCGTCCAAGACGGCGCGCTCCTGACCACCGGCCGCACCGCCGACTGGAACGGGCCCGCCCTCGACCTCACCGGGATCATCGCCCCCGGCGGCACCTACGAGATCTCGCTCGACGTACGCCTCGCCGACGGCAGCGCCGGAAACCAGGTCAGCGCCACCGTCCAGCGCGAAGCCGGCGGCACCACCTCTTACGACAGCGTCGTCTACCAGGCCGCCGCGAGCACCGCGTGGACCACGCTCACCGGCCAGTACTCGATCGGCTCGGCCGCCGACGCCCTCACGTTCTACGTGGAGTCGCCGACCCCCGAAGCCTCGTACCTCATCGACGACGTGCAGATCACCGAGCTCACCCCGCCCGGTGTCGACCCGAACATCCCGTCGCTCAAGGACGTCGTCGCCGCCGACTTCCGCTTCGGCGCGGCCGTCGACCCCCGCGACCTCTCCGGCCCCAACGCCGAGCTGCTGAACAAGCACTTCAACCAGATCACCGCCGAGAACCACATGAAGGTCGAGGCGATCCAGCCGACCGAGGGCACCTTCACCTTCAACGCGGCCGACGAACTCCTGTCGTACGCCGAGGCCAACGGCATGGAGACCTACGGCCACACCATCCTCTGGCACAGCCAGACCCCCGACTGGTGGTTCACCTACCCGGCCGGGCACCCCAAGGCCGGCGAGCCGCTGGGCAGCACCGCTGAAGACCAGCAGATCATGCTCGACCGCCTCGAAGCGCACGCCGCCGCCCTCGCCGGGCACTTCGGCGACCGCATCTGGGCCTGGGACGTCGTCAACGAGGTCATCAGCGACAACGCCGCCGAGGTCTACCGCAACAGCCGCTGGTACCAGATCTTCCAAGGCCCCGAGTACATCTCGCACGCCTTCCGCATCGCCCGCGAGCAGTTCGACGCCGTCGGCGCGACCGAGGTGAAGCTCTTCATCAACGACTACGGCACCGACAACCCCGCCAAGCGCGACAACCTCTACAACCTCGTCTCCGGCATGCTCGCGAACGGCGTCCCGGTCGACGGCGTGGGCCACCAGACCCACATCAGCCTCAACACCCCGCTCACCAACATCGAGACGAGCATCGACAAGTTCGCCGGACTCGGCGTCCTCCAAGCGGTCACCGAACTCGACGTCGCCATCGGCGCCCCCGTCGAAGGCGTGGAGTTCCCCGAACTCCAGGCCCGCATCGTCGAGCAGGGCCACTACTACCGCGACCTGTTCGCCATGCTCCGCACCAAGGACCTCGAGTCCGTCACCGTCTGGGGCCTGCACGACGGCCGCTCCTGGCTGCGCGGCTTCAACGGCACCCGCCCGCTCGAGTCCCCGCTGCCCTTCGACGACAACCTCCAGGCCAAGTGGGCGTACTGGGGCATCGTCGACCCGACCCGCCTCCCCGAGATCCCCGAGGAGCCCGAACCCGAGTACGCCCGCGTCCAAGTGCCGTTCGCCAAGAACGCCCCCGTCATCGACGGCGTGAAGGACAAGGCCTGGAAGAAGGCCGCCACGGTCGCCACGGGCGTCACCGTCGCGGGCAGCGCCGAGGGCGCCAAGGCCGACGTCAAGCTCATGTGGGACGACGACGCGATCTACGCCCTCTTCGAGGTCACCGACCCGACCCTTGACGAGACCAGCGCCAACCCCTGGGAGGAGGACTCCGTCGAGGTGTTCCTCAACCCCGGCAACACCAAGGAGGGCGGCTACGGCGAGGCCGACGGCCAGTACCGCGTCAGCTTCAACAACGTGGTCACCCTGGGCGGCAACGGACCGAGCGCGGGCGCGATCACCAGCGCCGCCAAGGTCACGAGCACCGGCTACACCGTCGAGATCGCGATCGCGCTGGCCGACGGCGAGGGCGTGATCGGGGCCGAGCACGGCCTCGAACTCCAGGTCAACGACGCCACCGACGGTGTCCGCACCTCTGCGCACACCTGGTACGACCCGACCGGCCAGTCCTGGAGCACCAACGAGATGTGGGGCATCGCCGAGCTGGTCAAGAAGGTCAAGCCCGCCACCGAACCCCTGCCCGAACCGGTCTAATCGCCCGGTGAGCGCATAGAGGGCGGGACCGCGTTCGCGGTCCCGCCCTTCTTGCGCATTCGGCGCGGTGTCGTACCGGCGTGCCACCATTGAGGCATGTGTCGCAGTGTGAAAACCCTGTTCAACTTCGATCCGCCCGCCACGAGCGAAGAGGTCCACGCCGCCGCGCTGCAGTACGTGCGCAAGATCAGCGGCTCGACCCATCCCTCGCACGCCAACCAGGAGGCCTTCGACGCGGCCGTCGCCGCGATCGCCGCCGCCACCCAGGAACTGCTGGACAACCTGGTGACGACCGCGCCGCCCAAGGACCGCGAGGTCGAGGCCGCCAAGGCCAAGGCCCGCGCGGCCCAGCGCTTCGGCGCCGCCGAGGACTGAGACCGGTCGGCTCGAAGGCGGCTCAGAGCCGGTCGAGCGCGGCGCGGAGGAAGGCGTCCCGGCGCGCGTTCAATTCCTTCGCGCTCAAGTCGGTTCGACCCTGGTCGTGGACGGCCGGCACGAACTCCGCCATGTCTCCGGGCAGGTTGAGGGCGGCGACGGCGTCCCAGTAGGCGACGTCTTCGGCCTCGCCGCCGAAGCGCTCCTCCCAGCCCTCCAGCACCGGTCCGGCCGCGTCCGGTCCGAACGTCAGCGCCGCGTCCAGCCGGAGCGAGGACAGGTCGATCCCGTAGTGGCCCACTCCGGCCATGTCCCAGTCGAGCAGGCCCGTCAGGCGGTCGCCGTCCCACATCGTGTTGCCCTGCCAGAGGTCACCGTGGACCAGGACGGGCGCGCCGTCCGGGGCCGGCAGACCGTTGACCCGCTCGTCAGCGGCGTCCAGCAACGGCGTCGAGGACTCCCTGCCCTCGCGGCGGTCGCGGGCGAAATCGCTGGCCGAGATCGGACGGGTCCGCTGCGGCAGCACAGGTGAGGGCTCGGTCGTGACCGCGTTCAGAGCGGCCGCCGCAGCCCCGAGGCCGCGCAGTCGTTCCGGGGTGGCGACGAGCGGGATGCGGCTGCGGCCGCGCAGCGCGGTCTCCAGGACGGCCCGCGTCCCAGCGGCTTCGCCGTCGGCGTCGACCGCGAGGATGCGCGGCGCCGGCACGCCTGCCCGGTTGGCCAGAAGCAATGCGGCGACCTCGGTCGCCATCCCCTCACCGCCGTCAAGAGCGGCGGTCTTCAGCACAACCTCGGTGGTCCGGCCGTCGTGCTCGATCCGCAGCATCCAGGGGTTGCCGCCCTCCCGCAGCCCGGTAGCCGACACCACCCTCGCAGCGTCGCCGACCCTCCCTGCGGCCCAGCGAAGCGCATCGGCTTGGGGGCCTTCCTCAGTCGTCACTCCGGCAGCATACGTCCACAGCGCCCCCGAAATCGCCGAGAGGGCGACCGGCGTCGGATGCGCCGACAGGGACTAGGACCGTCCGAGGATTCCATCGCGAGGACACCGGTGGGAAGCTGAGACTCTCACATATGGGAGGTCGCTCATGCGGTTCCAGGGGTATCGGGTGGTCGTGACCGGCGCCGGTCGCGGGTTCGGGCGGAGCCTGGCGGTGGCGCTGGGCCGGGACGGCGCGGAGCTGTTCCTCGGCGCCCGCGACTTCCAAGCGGCCGAAGCGGTCGCAGAGGAGGTGCGTCACGTCGGCGGGCGCGCTCACGCCTTCGAATGCGACCTCGCCGACCCCGGGTCGGTGCGGGACTTCGCCGAGACCCTGGGCGAGGTCGCCGACCGGATCGACGTGCTCGTCAACAACGGCGCCCCGTACCTGGACACGGGCGGGTTCCTCGAGGCCGGCGACGCGCAGGTCGCCGCGACCATCGCGGCCGGAGCGACCGGGACCGTGCTGGTCACCAAGGCACTGCTTCCGCTGCTGCTGCGCAGCGACCGGCCCGACATCGTCACGATGATCTCCGGCTGCGGCGAGTACGGCAACCACCGGTCCGAGGCGCACGAGGCGTTCTACGCGGCGAAGTCCGCCCAGGCGGGGTTCACCGAGGTGCTGTCGAAGCGGCTGCGCCCCAAGGGCGTGCGCGTCATCTCGCTCTACCCGCCCGACTTCGACAACCCCGACCCGCTGAGCCCCGAATGGGACGCCGAGCGCGGCCCTGAGGACGCCCTCTCCGCGAGATCCGTGGTCGACTGCGTCAAGTTCGCGATCGGGCAGCCGCGCGACTGCTTCATCAAGTCGTTCTACTTCGAGCAGGCGTGAGGCGCGGGGGGTTCACGTGCGGTGCAGGTGCAGTGCGACCGCGCGGCTGATGTCGCTCGAGGTGACGATGCCGACGAGGCGGCCCGCGCTGAACACCAGGACGCGGCGGTCGGGGCTCGCCGCCAGGCGCGGGATCAGGCCCGTCACCGGCTCGTCCGGATCGGCGAGCGGGACCTCAGGGAGCGGGCAGGCGGCCTCCCGCAGCGCGGTGGAAGCGCGCCGGGCGTGCGGCACGGCGATCATCCGGTTGAAGGTGATGAGTCCTTCGACGCGTCCTAGATCGTCGACCAGCGGAAAAGCGGAGTGGCGGCGCGAGGCGGCGTACTCGCCGAGGAACGCCTCGACGCTCACGCCTCCGGAGGCGGTCTCGGGGTCCGGCGTCATCAACTCCCGCACCCGCACCCCCGCCAAGGCGGCCCCGGTGCGGGCTTGGCGCTCTTCGGCACCGGCCATGACCAGTATGAACAAGCCGAGCAGCAGCCACCACAGCCCGAATCCGAATCCGAACAGGAACTCCAGGCCGCCGAGGAGCACCAGGACCATGCCGAAGCCGCGCCCCATGCGCGCGGCCCAGACGGCCGCGCTCGCGCGGTCGCCGCGGATCGCCCAGAGCACCGCCTGGAGGACGCGCCCGCCGTCGAGCGGCGCCGCCGGCACGAGGTTGAAGGCCGCGAGCAGGACATTGATGACCGCCAAGTAGGAGGCGACCGCGACCCAGAGCTGACCGACGCCCACTGCCGCCAGCGCCCAGGCGACGAGGGCGAACACGACGGCGGAGGCGAGGCTGGCCGCGGGTCCGACGATGGCGATGGCGAACTCCGCGCGCGGGCGGGCCGCCTCGCCGCGGATGGTGGAGACGCCGCCGAGGAGCCAGAGTGTGATGCCCTCGACCTCGAGCCCTTGGCGTTTGGCGACCACCGCGTGGGCGATCTCGTGCGCGAAGAGCGAGGCCGCGAACAGCACTGCGGCGAGCAGGCCGGCCGCGACTCGGGCGGCGGCCGGCTGCTCGGGATAGGCGTGGGAGAAGCCGGAGGTGGCGACGGCGAACAGGAGCGCGACGGTGCCGAGCGCGCTCCAGTGCGCGCCGATCGCGACGCCGGTGACGGTGCCGAGTTTCAGGGTCGCCCCCATGTTCGGAACGTACCTCGGAATCGGCCCTCGCGAGCCGCTTCCGGACCGTCCGACCGGGCGCACGCGAGGGCCGGGGTCCGGCCCCGCCGTCCTCGCCCGAGCCGCCACCGGCATTCGGGCGGTTCCCCGCCGAAGAGGCGCGGCCCCTCGCCCAGGAAGACCGGGAAGCGCGTCAGCGCGAGGCGGCCGCCTCGGGGATGACGTCCTTGATGAGGTCGGCGCACCACTGGAGCAGCGCCAGGCCCTCGAGCGGCTTGCCGCCGATCTTCGAGGTCGTCGGGCGCGGGACGCTGATGAGGCCGGCCGGCTGCTTGTAGTGCGCATCCGGGTAGTGGCGGCTCAGGCGCAGCTGCTTCGAGTCCGGCAGCTCGATGGTGGAGAACCGGAGGTTCTTGCCCTGCAACGCGACGTCGGTCAGGCCGTGGTTGCGGGCGAGGAGCCGGAAGCGCGCCAGATGGAACAGCGTCTGCACCTGGTCGGGCGCGGGGCCGTACCGGTCCTCCATCTCCTCGCGCACCTCGTCCAGCTCGGCCTCGCTGTGGACCTCGGAGATCTTGCGGTACATCTCCAGGCGCAGCCGCTCGACCTCCACGTAGTCGAACGGGATGTTCGCGTCCAGCGGCAGCTCGACCTTGACCGGCGCGGGCGGCTCCTCGGCGCCGCCCTTGAACGACGCCACCGCCTCGCCGACCATGCGCAGGTACAGGTCGAAGCCGACATCGGCGATGTGCCCGGACTGCTCGGCGCCGAGCAGGTTGCCCGCGCCGCGGATCTCCAAGTCCTTCATGGCGACGTACATGCCCGCGCCGAGCTCGGAGTGCTGCGCGATCGTCGCGAGCCGCTCGTGAGCGGTCTCCGAGAGCGGCTGCTCCGGCGGGTACAGGAAGTACGCATAGGCGCGTTCGCGGCTGCGCCCGACCCGGCCGCGGATCTGGTGCAGCTGCGAGAGGCCGAGGAGGTCGGCGCGCTCGACGATGAGGGTGTTCGCGTTCGGGATGTCGATGCCCGACTCGATGATCGTGGTCGAGACGAGCACGTCGTACTCGCCCTCCCAGAAGCCCTGCATGATCTGCTCGAGCTGCGACTCCGTCATCTTGCCGTGGGCGACCGCGACGCGGGCCTCGGGGATGAGCTCGCGCAGGCGCTGCGCGGCCTTGTCGATCGACTCGACCCGGTTGTGCAGGTAGAACGCCTGGCCGTCGCGCAGCAGCTCGCGGCGGATCGCGGCGGCGACCTGCTTGCCCTCCCACGCGCCCACATACGTCAGGACGGGGTGCCGCTCCTCGGGCGGGGTCTGGATCTGCGACATCTCGCGGATGCCCGTCACCGCCATCTCGAGCGTGCGCGGGATCGGGGTCGCGGACATGGTGAGCACGTCCACGGCGGTGCGCAGCGCCTTCAGCTTCTCCTTGTGCTCCACGCCGAACCGCTGCTCTTCGTCCACGATGATGAGACCGAGGTCCTTGAAGCGGGTCTCGGCCTGGAGGAGCCGGTGCGTGCCCACGAGGATGTCGACCTCGCCGGCCGCGATGCCCTTCTGGATCTCGGCCGCCTCGCGCGCCGACTGGAACCGCGAGAGCTGCTTGATCTTCACCGGGAACTGGCCCATGCGCTCGACGAACGTGCCGTAGTGCTGGCTCGCCAGCAGCGTGGTCGGCACCAGGACCGCCACCTGCTTGCCGTCCTGCACCGCCTTGAACGCCGCGCGCACCGCGACCTCGGTCTTGCCGTAGCCCACGTCGCCCATGACGAGGCGGTCCATCGGGACGCGCGCCTCCATGTCCGCCTTGGTGTCCATGATGGCCGACATCTGGTCGGGGGTCTCGATGTACGGGAACGCGTCCTCGAGCTCGCGCTGCCACGGCGTGTCCGGGCTGAACGCGTGCCCTTGCGCCGCTTGGCGGGCCGCGTACAGCTGGATGAGCTCGGCGGCGATCTCGCGCACGGCCTTGCGGGCGCGGCGCTTCGTCTTCTGCCAGTCCGCGCCGCCGAGCTTGTGCACGGTGGGCTGCTCGCCGCCGACGTACCGGGTGAGCTGGTCGAGCGAGTCGGTGGGCACGAACAGCCGGTCGCCGGGCTGGCCGCGCTTCGAGGCGGCGTACTCGATCACCAGGTACTCGCGCTCGGCCCCGCCGATCGCGCGGCGCACCAGTTCCACGTACTTGCCGACGCCGTGCGCGTCGTGGACCACGAAGTCCCCGGGGGAGAGTTCGAGTGGGTTGACGACGCCGCGGCGCTTGGCGGCCTTGCCCTTCCGGGGCTTCTGGGCCGCGAGGGCCTTGCCGCCGGCGATGTCGGCGGCCGTGACGACCACGAGACCCGAAGCGGCGTCGGCGAACCCGAGCGCGAGCGTGCCGGTGCAGGCGACGACCTCGCCCGCGCGGAACGCCGCCGGGGCGGGCTCCAGGTGCGCGCCGATCCCCTCGGCCTTGAGCTGCTCGGCGGCGCGCTCGGCCCCGCCGAGGGCCGGGTAGACCACGGCGACGGCGCGGCCCTCGCGGGTCCAGGCCTGCATGTCGGCCACGAGCTGCGGCGTGTTGCCGTGGTAGCGCGGGGTCTCGGTGATGCCGAGGTCCACGGTGACCGCGTCGTCGGCCGAGACCTCTCCATAGTGGAGCGGTTCGCCGGTGATGGCCGCGAGCTCCGCGGCGATCGCGTCCTCCTCGGGGGCGACGGCGAACGGCGAGATCGTCCACCAGCGCTGGCCCTTGGCGAGCGCGGCGGTGCGGGCTTCGGCGAGGTCGTGGAAGGTGCCGGCACTCAACAGATTTACGGCGTCGCGAGCTCCGCCGTGGCGCAGGTCGACGGGCGCTTCGGCCCCGGCCGCGGCGGCGGCCCAGGAGGCTTCGAGGAACTCGTTCGAGGTGGCGACGAGGTCGAGCGCGCGGGTGCGGATGCGCTCGGGCTCGATCGCGACGACGAGCGCGTTCCGGGGCAGGACCTCCTGGAACAGCTGCAGCTCTTCGGGTCCGGCGAGCGCGGGCAGCAGGGACTCCATGCCTTCGACCGGGATGCCCTGGGCGAGTTTGGCGCACATCTCGGCGAGCCCGGGGTAGGCGTCGCCGAGGGCGGCGGCGCGGTCGCGGACCTCGTCGGTGAGGAGGAGTTCGCGGCAGGCGACGGCGCGCAGCTCGGGGGCTTCGTCGAGGGAGCGCTGGTCGGCGACGGAGAACTCGCGGATGGAGTCGACCTCGTCACCGAAGAACTCGAGGCGCAGCGGGTGCTGGGCGGTGGGCGGGAACACGTCGAGGATGCCGCCGCGCACGGCGAACTCGCCGCGCTTCTCGACCAGGTCGACGCGCTCGTACGCGAGGTCCACGAGGTGGGCGGCGAGGTCGGTGAGGTCGGTCTCGTCGCCGCGTCGCAGCTGCACGGGTTCACGTTCGCCGAGGCCTTTGAGCTGGGGCTGGAGGGCGCCGCGCACGGGGGTGACGATGACGCGGGGGAGGTTCCCGGCGTGGATGCGGTGGAGGAGTTCGAGGCGGGCGCCGACGGTGTCGGAGCGCGGGGAGAGGCGCTCGTGGGGCAGGGTCTCCCAGGCGGGGTAGAGGGCGATGTCCTCTTCGGCGATGAAGGAGGCGAGGGATTCGGCCAGCTCTTCGGCTTCGCGGGAGGTCGCGGTGACGGCGAGCACGGGCCCGCCGGCGTGGGCGGCGGCCTGGGCGAGGGCGAGGGGGCGCGCGCCGGGCACGGCGACGACGTCCACCGGGCGGTCGGACGAGGACGCGAGCTCGGCGATGCGGGCCAGCTTGGGCGCCTTGGCGGCGGCCGTGAGCAGGCTCGCGAGTTTCGGAACGGATCGGCCTTCGGACATGCGGACTCCTGCGAGGTTCCGGGCTTGGCTGTGCTCGAGGCACGACGATTGGCCGGAATCCAGGCCCGCATGGGGTCCGATTCCGGCAACCGGTCGAGTCTACCTCGCGCCGACAGCGCTAATTTACGGCTCGCAAGCGTCGCCGAGGGTGCTAATTTACGGCTCGCAAGCGTCGCCGAGGGCGGGCCGACCGAGATTATTCGGAGGCGCCCTGGCCCGTGCTCGTGTCGAAGAGCAGGTGCTGCACCTCGGGCACGTTGTAGAGCATGCCGATCACGACGAGGACGGTGAGCACGGGCAGGAGGATGCGGTTCTCCTCCTTGCCGCCCGCGCGGAGGGCGACCTTGTTGGGCAGGCCGATGTCGCGCCAGCGGCGGCCCTGGATCGGGATCGGGAAGAACAGGGGCGAGCCCATCTTCGTGATCATGTCCCCGAGGATGTGGATGAAGCAGCCGATGCCCATCGCGAGCCCCAGCACCCAGTAGTCGCGGCCCTCGGGCAGGAACCGGTACATGCCGTAGGAGGCGACGAGCGCGACGCCGGTGGTGACGAGCCAGCCCTTCTTCTCCACGGTCTCGGCGAGCAGGCCGCGCACCGCCAGACCGGTGAGCACGAACAGGATCGCGATCACCGCCGGCTTGCCGAACTGGTAGGCCAGGAACCCGGTGCCGGTGCCCACGAGTGCGGCGTGGACGGCGGTGTGGGTGAAGGTGCGGTGGCCGTTCTTCCGCTTCTTGTCCTTCTTCGATTTCGTGAGGAGGTAGAACCAGTAGCAGAGGCGTTCCACGATCTCGGCGACGAACAGGGAGACCACGCCGAACGACCGGGCCACAGTGGACCCGCCCTTGTTCTCGGTGACCTTGCCGGCGCAGTCGATGTCGGGATAGAGGGCGGCACCGGAGGCGACGATCGTGCCGACGATGAGCTCGGCGGAGGACTGGTCGATGCCGAACGCGATGTCGGCGACCGCCGAGCCCGCGAGCCACAGGGCGGCGCCGGACATGGCGTGGGTCGGGCCCATGACCATAGTGGGGACTCCTTCAAGGGCAGTGTGGGAGCAGTGGTGTTCGGAAGCAGAGCCTGCTTGCAAGCTGTGGAGACTATCCCACACGCGCACGACAACTGCGGTCCCAGGCGCGGCAGACCTCCAGCCCCGCAACATCATTCCCGTATCGGTACGATCACGACGCCTACCTGCGGGGGCGTCCCGCGCTATCGTCGAGGGGTGTTCGACTCCTCGCAGCTCGCGGCTTATCTCAAGCGCGTCGGGATCACCGCCCCGCGGCGCCCCACGCTCCACGCGCTGCGGCGCATCCACCGCGCGCACGTCGGCGCCATCCCGTACGAGAACCTCGACATCCAGCTCGGCCGGCCCATCCGGCTCGACACCGACTCGCTGTTCGCCAAGCTCGTCGACGGCGGCCGCGGCGGCTACTGCTACGAGCACAACGGCACGCTCGCCCACGCCCTGGAGGCCATGGGCTTCGACGTGCGCCGCGTCCTCGGCGGCGTCGCCCGCGAGACCGAGGGCGAGGGCAACTGGTGGAACCACATGCCGCTCGTGGTGCGCTTCCCGAACGGCGAGGAGTACCTGGCCGATGCGGGCATCGGCACCGGCTTCCGCGACCCGCTCCCGATCCGCAGCGGCAGCTACCGGGTCGGCCCCTTCAACTTCGGCGTCTGGAACCTCGGCGGCGACGAGTGGCGCTGCTCGATCGACCCCCGGGTCACCAATCTGACCTTCGACTTCACCCTCGCCGCCCGCGAAGTGGCCGAGTTCGAGGCGAAGTGCACCGAGCTCTCGACCTCCCCCGACTCGCCGTTCGTGAAGACCTTGACCGTGCAGAACCCCGGCGAGCACGACATCTGGGTCCTGCGCGCCCGGACCCTCACTGTCTACGACCCGAAGCTCCCCGACGGCAAGTCCGTCAAGGTGATCGAGGACCCGTCCGAGTTCGCCGCGCACCTGCGCGGCCGCTTCAACCTCACGCTCGCCCACGCCGAGGTCGAGGCACTGTGGGCGAAGGCGGTCGAGCAGCACGAACGCAAGCTCGCCGAGGACGCGGCCGCCGCGAGCAAGACCTCCGCTTGAGCTAGCCCGCGCTGCGCTGGCGGGCGGCCTCGTAGAGCGCCACCGAACCCGCGTTCGCCGCGTTCAGCGACGAGGCGGCCTTGGGCGACATGGGGATGCGCGCCGTGGCGTCGGCGAGTTCGAACCAGGACTTCGCCATGCCCGCGGTCTCGTTGCCGATCACGAGCAGGGTCGGGCCGCGGAGGTCGTGTTCGAACAGTGCCCGCTCGCCGGCCTCGTCGGTGCCGATGACGATCGGCGCGTGGTCCTGCTTGCGCGCCCACTCGACCACCTCGTGCGCGGAAGCGGCGCTCACCACCGGCATCGCGAACAGGCTCCCGGTGGAAGCGCGGACCGCCTTGGGGTCGTACGGGTCCGCGGCGTTGCGGCCGGTGATGACCACGGCGTCGGCTCCGAACGCGTCCGCCGAGCGGATCAGCGAGCCGACGTTGCCGGGACTCGTGGGCCGGTCGATGACGATGCCCAGCCAGTCGGGCCGGGTCGCGATGTCGGCGAGCTTCTGCTGCGGGATCTTGACCTGGGCGATGAGTTCGGGCGCCTGCTCGTCCTTCTCCCCCAGTTCGGCGAGGAGCACGCCGGACACGGCCGCCTGCTCGATGTGCGGACGCTCGAGGAGGCCGCGCGCCCAGTCGGAGAGCTTCGAGCGGTCGGCGTCGTAGAGCAGGGCCTCGATCGTCCAGCCGTGCTCGACCGCGAGCGAGATCGGCCGCACCCCCTGCACGAGGAACGACCCGGCCCGGTGGCGCTTGGTGCGGTTGCGCAGCAAGGTCTCCCACTGCTGGTACTTGGCGTTGCGCACACTGACCCGCAGGGTTCTCGACATGGTCTCCGGCTTTCAGGTGGTCGGGGAGGAACGTGTGGCAGAACCTACCATCAGCGGCCGTCCTCCTCCGCCGCCAAGCGCTCGAGGGTGTCCGACAGCTCCCGCAGCAGGCGGTGGACGGCGGCGGCGCGGTCGTCACCCAGCGCCTCGCAGAGTCGGTCCGCGTAAGCGGCGTGGGCGGGCCCGATGCGCCGCACCGCTTCCCGTCCCTGCACGGTCGCCGTGACGAGCTTGGCGCGCCGGTGGGCGGGATTGGGAAGGTACTCGACCATGCCGCTCTCGGCCAGGAGGTCGGCGATGCGCTGCACGGCCTGGCGGGTGATGCCCATCTCGCGCGCGATGCCCGCGACCGGCAGCGGCGTTCGCGTGACCGCCCCGAGGACCTGCCAGTGCGCCGCGGTCAGGCCGACCGGCCTGGCCAGTCCCTCCGCGACGTGGAGGAACTGGCCGTTGAGCTTGAACACCGTGACCGCCATGCCCGACAGCAGCTCCTGCCGGTCGCTCATGCCGCCTCGCCGACCAGTTCGAAGTACCCGGCCGGGTCGCCGAGGCCGTAGAGCTTGTACCAGGAGGCCAGCACCTCGGGCGTGTACAGGTCGAGGACGGCGAGCACTTCGCGGGCGAAGTCCACCGGCTTCGTGCCCGAGGCGGTGGTGAGCCCGCGGTCGGTGACCGCCGGGACGTCGCAGTAGAGGTCGGCGCCCTTGGACCCGAAGGCCTGCACGAATTCGGGCGCGTTGCTGGTGTGCCGCCGGTCGTCGAGCAGGCCTTCGGCGGCGAGCCCGCCGGTCGCCCCGCAGATGGCCGCGACCGGGACGCCGGCGTCGAGGAACCGCCGGGCCTGCTTGGCGAAGGCCGCGTTGCCGCCGGTGAGCCAGGTGTCCGCGCCGGGCAGGAGCAGCATCGCGCTGTCCTCGACGCGGAGTCCGTCCAGCGCGAGGTCGGGCGTGATCGCCATGCCGCCCTTGGTCCTGACGGGTGCGAGCGTCTCTCCGACGGTGCGGATCTCGTACCGGCCGGGCTCGCGCTGCCAGTCGGCGCCGTTGATGTGGGCCGTCGCGTAGCCGACCTCCCAGTCGGCCAGGGTGTCGTAGACGGCCATGTGCACGTACTGCGTCATCGCGGTGCTTCCCTTCGTTCGTTTGACAACAGCTTGTCATATTGACAATGTGTTGTCAAGTTTGAGGAGGGCGCAGACAAAAAACGGCCGCAGCGGCAAAGCCGCTGCGGCCGTTCCCGAGTCCGGATCAGCCCGTGTTGCGCAGGCCCGCGGCGATGCCGTTGACCGTGATCAGCAGGGCGCGCTTGAGCTGCGGGTCGACGTCGCCGTCGGCCCCGCCCTCGGATCGGTAGCGCTTGAGCAGCGAGATCTGCAGGTGGTGGAGCGGCGCGAGGTAGCGGTCGCGGACCTCGAGGGTGCGCGACAGCTGCGGGTTCGCGTCGAGCAGCTTCTCGCCGCCGGTGAGGGCCAGGACCTCGGCCACGGTCCGCGCGTGCTCGGCCTTGATCACGTCGAAGATCGGCTGCAGCTCGGCGGGGACCAGCGTCGAGACGTACTGGCCCGCGATCGACAGGTCGGTTTTCGCGAGGGTCATCTCCACATTGGAGACGAAGTTGCGGAAGAAGTGCCACTTCTCGTACATCTCGGCGATGTCGTCGCCCAGGCCCGCCTCGCGGGCGGCCGCGAGCCCTGAGCCCACGCCGTACCAGCCCGGCACGATCTGGCGCGACTGCGTCCAGCCGAACACCCACGGGATCGCGCGCAGGCCGCCGAGGCCCGCGTCCGTGTTCGGGCGCTTCGACGGGCGCGAACCGATGTTCAACGCGCCCAAGAGCTCCGTGGGGCTCACGGCCCAGAAGTAGTCGGCCAGGCCCGGCTGCCCGGTCAGCTCCCGGTACACCGACTTCGAGGCCTCCGAGGTCTGGTCCATCACGCCGAACCAGCGGCCCAGCACGTCCGGCTGGTGGCGCGGCTCGGTGTGCAGCAGCGTCGCCTTCAGCGACGCCGCCACCGTGAGCTCGAGGTTCTCGCGGGCCAGCGCCGGCAGCGTGTACTTGTCCGAGAGCACCTCGCCCTGCTCGGTGATCTTGATGGCCCCGTCGAGCGTGCCCGACGGCTGGGCCAGGATCGCCTCGTGGGTGGGGCCGCCGCCGCGGCCGATGGTGCCGCCGCGGCCGTGGAAGAGGCGCAGGCGCACGCCGTGCTTGTGGGCGACGTCGCGCAACTGCCGCTGGGCGCTCTGGATGTTCCACTGGCTGGCGGTGATGCCGGCGTCCTTGTTGGAGTCGGAGTAGCCGAGCATGACCTCCTGGACGTCGCCGCGGGCGGCGACGATCGCGCGGTAGGCGGGGAGGCTGAGGAGCCGGTCGAGGAGGGTGTCGGCCCCCGCGAGGTCTTCGACCTCCTCCATGAGCGGGACGAAGCCGATGTCGGCGCGGCCGCGGGCGACGTCGATGAGGCCGGCGTCGCGGGCCAGGATCGCGGGGGCGAGGACGTCGGCCGGGTCGTGGGTCATCGAGATGATGTAGGACTCGACGATGGCCTGGCCGAACTGGACCTGGGCGTCGCGGATCGCGTGGAAGACGTTGAAGGTCTTGCGGTTGCGCTCGGCGAGTTCTACGTTCGCGGGCGCGAGGGGGCGCTGCCCCGAGAGCTCCTTCTCCAGGAGCGCGTCGCGCTCGGCGGCGGTGAGGTCGGCGTACGGCTTGTCGAGTTCGCCTGTGGCGTCGTAGAGCTCGCCGAGGACGGCGTGGTGGGCCTCGGAGTGCTCGCGCACGTCCATGGTGGCGAGCTGGAGGCCGAAGGCCCCGACGGTGCGGATGACGCGGTCGAGGACGCCCTTGGCGGGGAGCTGGCCGCGCTGGCGGGCGAGGGAGTCGCGCATGACCTGGAGGTCGGCGAGGAGTTCGCGGCCGTCGGCGTAGTCGAAGCCGGCGCGGTGCGGGAGGCCTTCGGCGTGGCGGGCGCGGGTGTTGCCGAGCTTGGCCTCGATGGCGCGGGCCTTGAGCCGGTAGGGCTCTTCGGCGTAGATGCGCTTGTACCGCTCGGGGATGTTGTCGAGGACCTTGAAGTCGGCGGCGACCGAGTCGAGGAGTTCCTGCGAGGCGGGGCGCACGGTCTGGGAGACGGAGAGCTCGTTGATGAGCCCGGCGACCGCGCCTTCGGCGGCGGCGATGCCGTGCTCGTGCTGCATGAGGAGGACCTGCTTGGTCACTTCGGGGGTGACGAAGGGGTTGCCGTCGCGGTCGCCGCCGATCCAGGTGCCGAACTTGAGGGGCGCGGAGCCGGGGCGGGGGGAGCCGCCGAGGTCGGTGAGGGTGGCGTTGAGGTCGGTGAGGACCCGCGCGGCCGCGTCCCGGTAGAGGTCGGTGAGGTAGTAGATGGCGTTGCGGGCCTCGTCGGTGGGCTCGGGCTTCTCGACGCGGAGTTCGTCGGTCTGCCAGAGGAGGTCGATGATCTCGGCGAGGCGGGAGTTGACGGCGTCGACGTCGGCGGAGCCGAGGACGGCGCGCTCGGCGGTCTCGGCGTCGAGGAGGTCGGCGATGCCGCGGAGTTTCATGAGGATGGAGCGGCGCGCGGCCTCGGTGGGGTGGGCGGTGAAGACGGGGCGCACTTCGAGGCGTTCGGCGGCGGCCGCGATCTGGTCGGCCGGGACGTCCTCGGCGGTGATCTCGGCGCGGGCCTGGGCGAGCCAGCCGCCGTTCTCGGCGCGGGAGCGCCGCATGTCGCGGGCGCGGTGGACCTGCTCGGTGATGTTGGCGAGGTGGAAGTAGGTGGCGAACGCGCGGGCGAGGTCGACCTCTTCGTTCACGTCGAGCTTGGCGAGGCGGGAGGCGACGGCCTCGGGCTGGTGGCGCACCAGGCCGCGGACCTCTTCGACGAGCTCGAGCAGCTGGGGACCCTCTTGGCGGACGAGTGCCTGGCCGAGGAGGTTGCCGAGCCGGCGGATGTCGCGGCGGAGCTGCTTGTCGTCGGTTCCGCTGGAGGAGTCGAAGTAGTCCATGGAGGTCTCCACTGGTGGTCTGGGCAAACCCAAGGGGTTGGCCGCGCCGACGTCCTTGTCCGCGGTCCTGCACTAGTGCTCCTAGACGCTGCTGCAGGGTCTAGGTAAAGCGCTGTCAGCGTAACTTACCGGTAATGGCCGCGCCACTTTCTCAGTCCGCCATGCGGGACGATCCGGTTCATAAGCGCCTGGCGCGGGTGAGCAGAGTGACGGCCTCGTGGCTTACGCTGGTGCGACCGAATCCGATGCCGCCCCTGCCCGTAGCACTGCGAAGGGATCCCGACCGCCGATGTCTGACTGGGTACTGCCCGATGAGATCCTCGCCGAGGCGCCGAGCCACACCCCCTTGCCGCACGAACTCGCCGACCTTGAACTGCTGCTGTACGGCGCTTATGCGCCGCTGCGCGGGTTCATGGGCGACGCGGAGGCGCGGGCGGTGACGCGGACCGGGGTGCTCCCGGACGGGACGGCGTGGCCGGTCCCGGTGACGCTGGACGTGCCGATCGCGACCGCGCAGCTCCTCGACAACCCCGACCCGAAGCGGCGTGTGCTTCGCATCACTGACCCGGAGGGGGCGCCGGTCGCCGCGGTCGAGTGCCACAGCCTGGACGCGCTCGGGCCGGACATGGTGCGCGTGGGCGGGCCGGTGCGGCGCATCGCCGACGCCGCGCACGGGGTGTTCACGGGCCTGCGGGCGACGCCCGAGCAGGCGAAGACGACCTACACGAAGCCGCGGGTGCTCGCGCTCGTGGCGGACCAGCCGCTGCACCGCCCGCAGCTGGCGCAGCTGGCGCGCGCGGCGCACAACCTGGCCGCACACGTGCTCGTCATGATCCCCACCGGCGACGAGACCAACGGCGGCCGGGAGCTGCGGCTGCCCACGGCGGCGCTGGTGCGCTCGGTGCTGGCCGCGAAGGACCGGCTGCCGACGGCCACGGTGCTGACCGTGCCGCTGTCGAAGCGCGGCGACAAGCTCCGCGACGGCCTGCTGACCGCGAAGGTCGCGGCCGCGTACGGCGCGACCCACATCATGACCGGCCGGGACGGGCTCGGCGGCGGCGACGGCGTGCGGTCGATGGTCCCGCGCGAGCTGGCGTACGACACGCGCGACGGCCAGTGGCGGCCCATCGAGGACATCGAGCCGCCCTTCCGGCGCAACGCCTTGAGCGACGCCGAGATCGCCGACATGCTCGACCGCGGGTTCGGGCTCCCCGAATGGCACACGCCGCCGAGCGTCGCCGCCGAACTGCGCAAGGCGCGGCCGCCGCGCCGCCAGCGCGGTCTCGTCCTGTTCTTCACGGGCCTTTCGGGTTCGGGCAAGTCCACGATCTCGCGGGGCGTCTACGAGGCGCTGCTGGAGGACGGGACGCGCACGGTGTCGCTGTTCGACGGCGACGTGGTGCGCCGGCTGCTGTCGAGCGGGCTCGGGTTCTCGCGCGCGGACCGGTCGGTGAACATCCGCCGCATCGGGTTCGTGGCGGCCGAGGTGGCGCGACACGGCGGGATCGGCATGGCCGCCCCGATCGCGCCGTACGAGGCGGACCGGGCCGAGGCGCGGCGCATGGCCGAGGCGGCGGGCGCGGACTTCGTGCTCGTCCACGTCGCCACGCCGCTCGAGGTGTGCGAGGCGCGGGACCGCAAGGGGCTGTACGCGAAGGCGCGCTCGGGCCAGATCCCGGAGTTCACGGGCATCTCGGACCCGTACGAGGAGCCGCCCGCCGCGGAGCTGACGATCGACACGAGCGAGATCACCGTCGGGGAAGGCGTGGAGCAGGTGCTCGAGTACCTCTCCGAGGGCGGCTGGCTGGAGCCGACCGGGCTGCGGCTGGGTTAAAGACGGAAGCAGGCCCCGGGCTTCCGCCCGGGGCCTTTCCCATTGCCTAGAACAGGGTCGACCAGTAGTCCCAGAAGCCGGTGCCGACGATCATGATCACGGCGGCGTACAGGAGGGTCAGGCCGATCCAGTGGTAGCGGAGCAGGTCGTCGACGGCGTCGCGCCAGTCCTCGCCGACCGGGATCGCGCCGGTGCGCAGGTTGCGCACCGTGGTGAACCAGAAGATCGGCAGGACCACGGCCCACACCGCCATGCACCAGGGGCAGAGCACCCCGATCCGGTACACCGACTGGTAGATCAGCCACGACACGAACACGAGCCCGCCGAGCGTACCGACGTTGAACGCCAGCGCGATCCAGCGCGGCAGCGAGACCTTCGACAGCCACAGCGCGCCCATGAAGACCACGAACGGGAACGCGACGAGCCCGATCATCGGGTTCGGGAATCCGAACACCGAGGCCTGCCAGGTGTTCATCACGGTGCCGCACGACAGCACCGGGTTGAAGTCGCAGGAGATGGCGTGCCCGGGGTCGATGAGCGAGGCTATGCGCTCGTAGGTGAGGTCGAACGCGGCGGCCAGTCCGACCAGGCCGCCCAGGAGCAGGACGAGCCCGGTGACGGCGCGACCCCGGGCCTCGCGGCCGCTCTCGCCGAAAGCCTCGTCCATCCGCGCTTCCTCCGTACCGGCCGTCCGGACCGCCGTTGCCGCAATCGTGTTCACGCAAGGGTAACGACCGCGGCCCGCGCAGGTTGCGGACGATCGGCCGTCATGTGATGGTTCAGGCGCGCAGGGATTTGCCGCCGTCGACCACGAGCGTCTGCCCGGTGATGTACGAAGCCGAAGGCGCGCAGAAGAACACGGCCGCGGCCGCGACCTCCTCGGGGGTGCCGGGGCGGCCCATCGGGCCGTCGAGGCCCTTCTGGAGCTCGGGCACGGTCGAGGAGCCGGTGCGGATGAGGCCCGGCGCGATCGCGTTCACCGTGACGCCGTCCGCGACGACCTCGGTCGCGAGCGCCTTGGTGAGGCCGGTGACGCCGGCTTTCGCTGCGGCGTAGGCGGCCTCGGCCGGAACGGCGTTCACGACGCCGGTGGTGGCCGCGACGTTCACGATCCGGCCCCAGCCGCGCTCGGCCATCGACTGCACGAACGCGCGCGAGACCAGGAACGCCGTGTCGAGGTTGCGGGTCAGCTCCGTCTGCCAGTCCGCATAGGACAGCTGCGCGACCGGCTTCACCACGGCCGGATCGGTCTTCGAGGTCAGGCCCGCGTTGTTGACGAGGATGTCGACCTCCCCGATCGCCTCGGCGACCGCGTCGGCGAGACCGCCCACCTCCGCCTCGTCGGCGAGGTCGGCGACGAACCCGATCGCGCCGATCTCCTCGGCGCGTTCGTGAATCCGCTTGGTGGTGGAGACGATCGCGACCGCCGCGCCCGCCAGGCGCAGCCGCGTCGCGATGGCGAACCCGATGCCGTCCGCCGCGCCCGCCCCGGTGACCAGCGCGATCTTCCCGGCGAGCGAGTCGAGTTCCTGCAGCCGCCCGCGTGACGCCTGCGTCACCTGCCCCCCGCCCGTCGACGGGAGGTCGATCACGTCGGCGAGGCCGCCCCGGTCGACCGTGGCGTAGGCATCGTCGGTGTCGAAGGAGGAATCGAATGCGTCGGCGCTCGTGCGCGGTTCACTCATGCCCCGCAGTCTCTCACGGCACCGTTATCAAACAGATGACCGGCAGGCCGAACCATGCCGAACCGGCACGCTCGCGGAGGCTCCGCCATCAGGCCGTCCACAAGCCCCCACCCACCACGAGAGGGGAAGATACAGCCCACCCTCGCACCCGGGTCCGACAAGACACGGCCCCCGCCGCCCCCGTGTCACCCGAACGTGTCAGCGCCGCGGGCGGCCCGTGGCACCATCGAGGGATGGACCCGCACCCCGAGTCCGGCCTCGGTCCGGTGCTGACCGCGCTGGCGCGCAGCGCGGTCGCGACCTCGTTCGCGCGCAGGCCGCCCGGGACCGCCACCCTCATCGGCGCCGAACCGAAGGCTCCGGCACATGCCGCCGCGCTCGCGAAGCGCGAGGCGACCTTCGTGACCCTCGAACGGGACGGCCGCCTGCGCGGCTGCATCGGGACCTTGACGGCCTTGCGGCCCTTGGGCATCGACGTGGTGCGCAACGCTCGGCTCGCCGCCCGCGACCCGCGCCTGCCGCCCGTCGAGGAAGCCGAAGTCGAATCCCTTCAGGTCACCGTCACGGTCCTGTCCCCGTCCGAGCCGATCGCCGTGCGCGCCTTCACCTCCCTGCTCGACCACCTCCGGCCCGGCCAGGACGGCCTGACCCTCAAGGACAAAGGGGGCCGGCGCGCCACGTTCCTGCCGTCGGTGTGGGGGAGCCTGCCCGAACCCGACCGGTTCGTGGCCGCGCTGCTGCGCAAGGGCCGCTGGCCGCGCCACCTGTGGACGACCGAGCTGCGTTCGGCCGCCTGGCCCGATGGCCTTGCGGCCGAACGCTACGGCGCCCGCGAATTCTCCGGTTAGGGCAGCGTGACGAGGGTGCCCTCGGCGGTCTTCACGGCCGCGCCAGCGACCGAGACCGAGACGGCCGCACCGTTCTCGACCACGACCTCGCCGTGCAGCGTCGAGGGGCGCCCGATCTCGGCGCCCTGTGCGATCTCGTACGCGTGCACGCCGTCGCCGCTGATGAGCCCCTGGTCGACCAGGTGCACGCCGAGCGCCACGGCCGCCGAACCGGTCGCCGGGTCCTCGCCGACGCCGCGGTGGAAGAGGCGCGCGTGCACCGCGTTCGAGTCCTCGTCGAAGCTGAAGAGGTAGACCTTCTCCAGGTGCCCGGGCACATCGGCGGCCGCGGGCACGTCCTCGTCGGCGAGGCGCACGAAGTTGTGGTCGAGGCCGGCGCTGGCGTTCTTGGGGGTGCCGATGATCTTGGCGGGGTCGAGGCCGATCGCGGCGGCGGCCGTCACGGGGTCGAGTTCGAGGCCGACGCTGATCGCGGTGGAGGTGAGCTTCGCGGTGCCGCCGTCGACGGCGACGGTCATGAGCCCCGCGCCGCACTCCTGGACCATTGTGCCGCCGTCCGGCTCCACGCGGCCGGAGGCGACGGCGGCGATGGCCGCCCCGATCGTGGGGTGCCCGGCGAACGGCAGTTCCTCCGCAGGGGTGAAGATCCGCGCGAGATAGTCCGCGCCGGGGGCGGCGGCCGGGAGCACGAACACGGTCTCGGAGAAGTTGAACTCGAGGGCGATCGCCTGCATCTGCGCGGTGGTGAGGGCCTGGCCGTCGAAGACGACGGCGAGCTGGTTGCCCGCGTAGGCGCGGTCGGAGAACACGTCGTAGATCGCGAAAGGAAGCATGGGCCAGTTATAGCGCGGCACGCCGCAAGGAGCGGCCGGTGCGATCGCGGGCTCCGGGCGGTAAGGCGACGCTCACATTGCCGCAGCGAATCGCGTCGTTACGATTGAGTCATGTCTGACAACGCTGCCGTCGTCGAGGCCGTGCACGAAGCGCTCTCGCACGTCAACGACCCCGAGATCCGCCGCCCGATCACCGAGCTGGGCATGGTCGACACCGTCGAGGTCGACGGCGGTCGCCTGTCCCTCAAAATCCTCCTCACCGTCGCGGGCTGCCCGATGCGCGACACGCTCCAGCGCGACATCGCCGGCGCCGTCGACGGCGTCGAAGGCGTCACCGAACTCGAGCTCGAGTTCGGCGTCATGAGCGAGCAGCAGCGCGCCGACCTGCAGACGAAACTGCGCGGCGGCCGCGCGGGCACCGAGCCGGTGATCCCGTTCAACCTGCCCGAGTCGCGCACGCGCGTGTTCGCCATCGCCTCCGGCAAAGGCGGCGTCGGCAAGTCGTCGATGACCGTGAACCTCGCCGCTGCCCTGGCACAGAAGGGCCTCTCGGTCGGCATCGCCGACGCGGACATCTACGGGCACTCGATCCCGCGGATGCTCGGCGTCGAGGGCGCGCCCACGCAGGTCGAGGACATGATCATGCCGCCGCAGGCGCACGGGATGAAGGTCATCTCCATCGGGATGTTCACCCCCGGCAACACGGCCGTGGTGTGGCGCGGGCCCATGCTCCACCGCGCGCTCCAGCAGTTCCTCGCCGACGTGTACTGGGGCGAGCTCGACGTGCTCCTGCTCGACCTGCCGCCCGGGACGGGCGACATCGCGATCTCGGTCGCGCAGCTGCTCCCGACCGCGGAGCTCGTCGTCGTGACCACGCCGCAGCAGGCGGCGGCCGAGGTCGCCGAGCGGGCGGGCGCGATCGTCACGCAGACCCACCAGAAGCTCGCCGGTGTGGTGGAGAACATGTCGTGGATGGAGCTGCCCGACGGGTCGCACATCGAGCCGTTCGGCTCCGGCGGCGGCAAGACCGTCGCGGAGGCGCTGACCCGGGACGTGGGCGCGGACGTGCCGCTGCTCGGCCAGATCCCGCTCGACCCGAAGCTGCGCGAAGGCGGCGACGCCGGCGTGCCGCTGGTGATCTCCGACCCCGACTGCGAGGCGTCGCGGGCGATCCGCGCGATCGCCGACCAGCTGGCGGTGCGGAAGGTGTCGCTGGCGGGCAAGCAGCTGGGGCTGAGCCCGGTCTAGGCGCTGAGCCTGGATTCGGAAACGAGAGTCTTCCGGCGCTAGCCTTCAAAACGGGCATTCGCAGCGCCCCGACAACAAACCTGACACAGGGGTATGACACGGAGTTTTTGAGCGACGGCCCCCGGGTGTTGAGGGCCGCCGCTCTTATTTCCCCAGTTTCCGGATCAAAGCTTGCGGACGGTGACGGCGGTGCCGTAGGCGCACACTTCGGTTCCCATGTCGCGGGCATCGGAGACGTCGAAGCGCATCATCACGACCCCGTTGGCGCCCAGGGCCTTCGCCTGGTCGACCATGCGCGTGAGGGCTTCCTCGCGCGACGCGGCGAGGGCCTTGGTCAGCCCCTTCAGCTCGCCTCCGAGCAGCGACTTGACGCCCGAGCCGAAGTCGGAGATGAAGTTCCGGGACCGCACCGTGAGGCCGAATACCTCGCCGTGGGTGTCGAGCACCTCGTAGCCCGGCGCCTTCTCGGTCGTCACGACCACGAACCCCGACGTAGTGGGATTGGCGCCGCCGAACTCTCCAACTCTGTCCATGTGGACCAGGCTATGCAAGGAACCGGGGGCGCACCTCGCTCTTCGGGATGAACCTGGGAAAGGCGTGTAGCACTCGGGTACTACACCCTGGGAATACAAGAGGCCCCGGCCGGAGCCGGGGCCTTCGCGCTGACGGGTCTACTGGGCGCTGTGCAGGGCTGCGTTCAGCTCGCCCCAGGTGCCGGTGCGCGGGCGCACCTCGAGTTTGCCGGTCTGCGTGTTCGTCCAGAACTGCAGGTTGTCCTTGCCCGAGAGGGTCGCGGCCTTGACCACGTCGCCGTCCGGGGTGGTGACCTTCGACCCGGCGGTCACGTAGCAGCCGGCGGCCACGACGCAATTGTCGCCCAAGGAGATCCCGATGCCGGCGTTCGCGCCGAGGAGGCAGCGCTCGCCGATCGAGATGACCTCCTTGCCGCCGCCCGAGAGCGTCCCCATGATCGAGGAGCCGCCGCCGATGTCCGAGCCGTCGCCCACGAGCACGCCCGCGGAGATGCGGCCCTCGACCATCGAGTTGCCGAGGGTCCCGGCGTTGAAGTTCACGAAGCCCTCGTGCATGACCGTGGTGCCCTCGGCGAGGTGCGCGCCGAGGCGCACACGGGAGGCGTCGGCGATGCGCACGCCCGACGGCGTCACGTAGTCGGCCATCGGCGGGAACTTGTCGAGGGACTTGACCTCGAGCTGCTGGCCCTGGCCGCGCAGCTCGAGGCGGGCGGCGTTGACCGCGTCGGCCGGGACGGGGCCGAAGTTCGTCCACGCGTTGTTCGGCAGCAGGCCGAAGATGCCCTCGAGGTTGATCGAGTGCGGGATGACGAAGCGGTGCGAGAGCAGGTGCAGCCGCAGGTACACGTCAGCCGTGTCCTCCGGGGCCTCCGCGAGGGACTTGACGGTGATCGACACGCCCTTCGAGGTCGTGCCGGTCGGGTTGGCCCGCTCGAGGTCCGGCGTCCCGATCCCCGTGGGGGCCTCGCCGAGGCCGAGGCGGGTGAACCACACGTCGAGGACCGTGCCGTCAGCGGCGACCGTGGCCACCCCGACGCCCCATGCACCTTCAGTCAGGAAATCACTCATGCGAAAAGCCTATCGACGCGGCGAGTAAGGTCTGCGGATGTGACAGTTTTGAGTGAGGCAGTCCTCGCCGACCCGGTCGCGCTGACCAGGGCCCTGTGCGACATCCCGTCCGTGTCCTGGAACGAGGCGGAGATCTGCGACGAGGTCGAGGCGGCCCTCAAGCGCTTGGGACACTTGACGGTCGAGCGGGTCGGGAACACGCTCGTGGCCCGCACCGAACTGGGCCGGGGGCGGCGCGTCATGCTCGCGGGGCACCTCGACACGGTCCCGGTCAACGACAACTTCCCCACCCGCCTCGACGGCGACGTGCTGTGGGGCCTGGGCACCTCCGACATGAAGTCGGGCACGGCGCTCGCCCTGTGGATCGCGGCCACCGTGCCGAACCCGAAGTTCGACCTGAGCTTCGCGTTCTACGACCGCGAAGAGGTCGAGGCCGAGCACAACGGGCTCAACAAGCTCTCCCAGACCCGCCCCGAACTCCTCGCCGCCGACTTCGCGATCCTCCTCGAGCCCACGTACGGGCTCGTCGAGGCCGGCTGCCAGGGCACCATGCGGGTGCGGGTGAAGACCAGCGGGAAGCGGGCGCACTCGGCGCGGTCGTGGAAGGGCGAGAACGCGATCCACAAGATCGCGCCCGTCCTGGAGCGGCTGAACGCATACGAGGCGCGCGAGGTCGAGGTCGACGGCTGCACCTACCGGGAGGGCCTGAACGCGGTCTTCATCGGCGGCGGCGTCGCCGGGAACGTGATCCCCGACGAGGCCTGGGTCGACGTGAACTTCCGGTTCGCCCCCGACCGCGACGAGGCCGCCGCCGAAGCCCACGTCCGCGAGGTCTTCTCCGGATTCGACGTGCACGTCTCCGACACCGCCCCCTCCTGCCGCCCCGGGCTCGACAGGCCCGAGGCCGCCGAGTTCGTCGCCGCCGCCGGAGGCGAGTTCCGTGCGAAACTCGGCTGGACCGACGTGGCCCGCTTCGCGACACTGGGCATCCCCGCCGTGAACTACGGGCCGGGCGATCCCAACCTCGCCCACAAGCAGGACGAACGCGTCGAGATCCCGCGCATCCGCGCCTGCGCGGATGCCCTGCGAGCCTATGTGGAGGAATCATGACCGCCGACCGCCGAGTGACCGCCGACGAGAAGGTCCTCGACGACGCACACCGCGAGGAGTGGAAGCAGCGCGCCGCCTGGCGGGTCATGAAGTTCCAAGCCGAGTTCGTCGAAGGCTTCGAGGCGATGGAGGCCGCCGACCTCGGCGAAGCGATCTGCGTCTACGGCTCGGCCCGCACCCCGGTCGACTCCGAGGAGTACAAGCTCGGCGTCGACCTGGGGCGCAAGCTCGGCGAGGCCGGCTTCTCCGTCATCACCGGGGGCGGCCCCGGCGCGATGGAGGCCGCGAACCGCGGCGCCGTCGAGGCGGGCGTGAAATCGGTCGGGCTCGGCATCGAGCTGCCGTTCGAGCAGGGCATCAACGAGTTCGTGCACATCGAGCTCGAGTTCAAGTACTTCTTCGTCCGCAAGGTCATGTTCCTCAAGTACTCGTCCGGGTTCTGCGCGCTCCCGGGCGGCTTCGGGACCATGGACGAGCTGTTCGAGGCGTTGACGCTGGTGCAGACCGGGAAGGTCGGCAAGTTCCCGATCGCGCTCATCGGCTCGCGCTACTGGGGCGGGCTCTACGACTGGATCCGCGAATCGATGCTCAACGAGGGCAAGATCAGTCCGGCCGACGTGGACCTGCTCATGATGACCGACGACCTCGACGAGGCCGTCGACCACATGCGGCGCAGCCGCTAGCCGCCGTCACAGGCTGCGGTGCGGGGCCTTCGGCGGCTTGTCGCCCTTGATGGCGGCGACCATGTCGAGGACCTCCCGCGTCGCGGCCACATCATGGGCACGGAAGACGCGCGCGCCGTTCCACGCCGAGATCGCCGTCGCCGCGAGGGTCCCGTTCAGCCGCCGATCCACCGGCAGGTCCAGGGTCTCCCCGACGAAGTCCTTGCGGGACAAGGCCACCAACACCGGCCAGCCGGTCGCCGCGAGCTCGTCGAGGCGGCGGGTGAGGTCGAGCGAGTGGTACGTGGTCTTGCCGAAGTCGTGCGTCGGGTCGATGAGGATGCCGTCCGCGCGCACCCCGGCCGCCACCGCCGCCTCGGCTCGCGCCACGAGCTCGGCGCGGACCTCGGCGACCACGTCCTCGTAGACCGCCTTCGCGGCCACCGTGCGCGGCTCCAGGCCGCCGGTGTGCGAG
Source organism: Glycomyces niveus (assembly GCF_017592475.1). Classification (GTDB taxonomy): domain Bacteria; phylum Actinomycetota; class Actinomycetes; order Mycobacteriales; family Micromonosporaceae; genus Glycomyces; species Glycomyces niveus. The sequence goes on from NZ_JAGFNP010000003.1 coordinate 379,913, forward strand.
ACGACGAATCCCGCGCCGGTGTCCGCGGCGACCTCGATCACGCTCGGGTCCCAGCCCGCCCACGTGTCGTTGATGAGCTCCGCCCCGGCCGCGACCGCCTCCCGGGCCACCTCGCCGCGCCACGTGTCCACGGAGATGACCAGGTCGGGGTGCCTGTCGTGGACCGCCGCGATGAACGGCACCACACGCTCGATCTCCTCGGCCGCTGACACCTCGGGGCCGTCGCCGGCCTTCACTCCGCCGATGTCGACGATGTCGGCCCCGTGCGCGACCGCGTTGTCCACCGCGGCCACCGCCGCCTCGAACGCGAAGGTCGCCCCCGAGTCGTAGAAGGAGTCAGGCGTGCGGTTGACGATCGCCATCACCGCGTAGTCGCCCTCATCGAACACCCGTCGGCCCAGTTTCAACGCTCGCATCCGTCTATGCTGACAGCCGCCACGGCCACCCGCCACCAGAAGGAGCCACCCGATGCCCCGCTTCGACCGGTCGCACACCGACGACCTCGCCGCGTACATCAAAGCCAGCCCCACCCCGTACCACGCGTGCGCCGAGGCGGGCCGCAGGCTCGAGGCGGCCGGGTTCGAACGACTGGACGAGACCGGCGAATGGCAGCTGGAAGTGGGCGGCTACTACACCGTGCGCGACGGCTCGATCATCGCGTGGCGCGTGAACGACCCCGACATCGACGGCTTCCGAATCTTCGGCGCCCACACTGACACCCCCGCCTTCAAGGTCAAGCCCCGCCCCGACACCGGCAGCGCCGGCTGGAAGCAGATCGCCGTCGAGGTCTACGGCGGCGTGCCCCACCAGACCTGGCTCGACCGCGACCTCTCCGTCGCCGGGCGCCTCGTCATGCGCGACGGCCGCGAAGTCCTCGTCCACGTCGACCGCCCGCTCCTGCGGGTGCCGCGCCTCGCCATCCACCTCGACCGGGGCGTGAACGAGGGCCAGAAGCTCAACGCCCAATCGCAGCTCACCCCCATCTGGGGCCTCGGGCAGCCCCGCGACGGCGAGTTCCTCGAGTTCATCGCCGCCGAAGCCGGAGTGGACGCGAACGACGTCTTCGGCCACGACCTCTTCACCGTCGCGCTCGACGAACCCGCCTACCTCGGCAAGGACGAGGAGCTGTTCGCGGCCTGGCGGCTCGACAACCTCACCAGCACGCACGCCGGGATCGCGGCCCTCATCGCCGCCGAGGACACCGGCGCGAACGTCCCGGTCCTCGCCTCGTTCAATTACGAGGAGGTCGGCTCCATGACCTACTCGGGCGCGCAGAGCCCGTTCCTGGAAACCGTGCTCCGCCGGCTCCTGGCCGACGACTTCGAGGCTTACGCCCGCACGATCGCCGCCAGCGCCATGATGTCCTCCGACACCGGCAACGCGGTGCACCCGAACTACCCCGAGAAGCACGAGCCGGGCCACCGGCCGATCCCCGGCGGCGGTCCGATGATCAAGGTGAGCGCGAACCAGCGGTATGCGAGCGGCGCGGAGGAGCAGGCGCTGTTCCGGCGCTCGGCCGAGAAGGCCGGGATTCCGTGGCAGACGTACGTGAACCGCAACGACATCCCGGGCGGGACGACGATCGGCCCGATCTCGGGCACGCAGCTGGGCATCCTGACCGTGGACGTGGGCTTGCCGATCCTGTCGATGCACTCGGCGCGTGAGCTGTGCGGGGCCGAGGACCCGGGTCTGCTCGCGGATCTGGCGCTGGGGCTGTTCACCCACTAGAACACGCCTCCCCGGTATGGTGAGACCGTTGCTACACCCCGGGAGGCGCTTTGACTTGGCGGACCGAATTGGAGCGGGCGGCCGCGCGTCTGCGCGACGCCGCCGGCGCCGCCGACCAGGCCGAGGATCTGCTTCGGCAGGATGCTTCGCGTTTGGCCGCAACGGGAGTCGAGGCGCGGCGCGCAGAGCTCGCAGAGCGGCTGCGCGGGGTCGCCGCGACCGCGGCGACGGGCTGGCTCGGGGACGAGCTGGCCGCGATCGCGCCGGGCACGCCGTTGTGGACGGACGCGCCGTCCACTGAGGCGGTGCGGATCGGCACGGCCGAGATCGACGACGCGCCCGCGTTCCCGGCGCTCGCCGGGCTGCTCGGCAAGGGCCACTTGGTGTGCGACGGGGACGCCGCCGACCCGCGCGTGGCCGGCATGCTGCAGTCGCTGCTGCTGCGGAACGTCGCCGCGCACCCGAACCTCGAGTTGAGCCTGGTCGACGGCGTGACCCTCGGGCAGGTGTTCGCGCCCGCCACGGCGCTCGTGGACGCGGGGATCGCCGGTCCGGTGGCCACGGACCACCTCGCGCTCGCGCGGGTCCTCACGGCCGCGGAGAAGCGGCTCACGGAGCTGCGCGACATCGCCGCGCGGGGCCAGTCGATCGCGGACCGGCCGTTCCATCTGATCGTGATCGCGGGGCTGCCGCCCGAGGTGGGCAATTCGGTCCGGGAGCGGCTGGCGGCGCTCGCGCATGCGGGGCCTTCGGCGCGTTGCCATCTGGTGCTGTGCGGGTGGCGGCAGTTGCCGCATCGGGAGGCGCTGCCCGCGATCGAGCACGCGACGTACTTGTCCTGCAAGGAGAGCGGTGTGCGGTTGGGGAGCCTGCCGCTGCCGGTGCGGTTGGACGCGGCGCCGTCGCCGGCGCTGACTCGCGCGGTGTACGGGTCGCGGGCGCAGCAGCGCAAGGAGGCCGGGGAGCTCAGTGTGGGCGATCTGGTGCCGGAGGTGCTGTGGTCGGCTTCGAGCAGGGACGGCTTGTCGACGGTGATCGGCCGGGACCAGGCGGGGTCGTCGACGGGCGGGGATGTGGAGGTCGCGTTCGACGACGCGACGCCGCACTGGCTCATCGGCGGTCGCACCGGCGGCGGCAAGACGGTGTTCCTGCTGGACGTGCTGTACGGGCTCGCGACGCGGTACTCCCCCGCCGAGCTGGAGCTGTACCTGCTGGACTTCAAGGAGGGCGTCTCGTTCACCGAGTTCACGCCCTCGCATCTGGACCCGTCGTGGATTCCGCATGTGCGGGCGGTCGGGGTCGAGTCCGACCGCGAGTACGGGGTGGCGGTGCTGGGGGCGCTGCGGGCGGAGTTGTCGCGGCGCGCGGGGCTGATGAAGCGCGCGGGGGCGACGCGGCTGGCGCGGCTGCGGGAGCTGCGGCCGGATCTGCCGCTGCCGCGGATCGTGGCGGTGGTGGACGAGTTCCACGTGCTGTTCGCCGGGAACGACCGGCTCGCCGGTGAAGCGGTGGCGCACTTGGAGGAGTTGGCGCGCAAGGGCCGCTCGTACGGGGTGCACCTGGTGCTGGCGTCGCAGACGATCTCGGGGATCGAGGCGCTGTACTCGAAGAAGGACTCGATTTTCGGGCAGTTCCCGCTGCGGGTGGCGCTGCCGGGCGCGAAGCACCTGCTGGACGAGGGCAATGACGCGGCGGACGGGATCAGCGTCGGCCAGGCGGTGATCAACGACGCCGGAGGCATCAAGGGCCGCAACCGGACCTGCCGGTTCCCGGACGCGTCGAGCGCGGAGGAGCTGCTGACGGGGTTGCGGCGGCAGCTGTGGGAGCGGCGGGACTCGGACGTGGAGCCGGTGGTGTTCCGCGGGTTCGACGAGCAGCATCTGGAGGACGATCCGCGGTTCGCGGCGCTCGCGCCGACGCATGCGCCGGTGGCGCTGCTGGGGCGGGCGGTGGACGTGCACATGTCGTCGGTGGGCTACCAGTTCGACCGCAGCCCGGGGCGGCACCTGGCGGTGCTGGGCACGTCGGCGGTGGCCGCGGACATGGTCGCGGCGGCCGCGATTTCGCTTGGGCGCCAGCATGAGCCGGGGAGTGTCGCGTTCGAGGTCGTGGCGACGGCCGTGGGCGTCGAGGACACGGCGCGGCAGGTGCTGGCCGAGCTCGAGGCGGGCGGGCACGAGTGCCGGCAGCTCGCACCGGGGTCGATCCTGAGCGGGAAGCGCGGCGAGCCGACGTACCTGGTGTGGTTCGGCGCGGACGGCGCCGACGGGCAGCCCGCGGCGCTGCGGGACCTGCTGCTGCACGGCCCGGCCGAGGGCGTGCACGTGATCGGCTGGTGGCGGGGCGCGCGGCGGTTCCTGGACGACATCGGCGGCTCGGCGGGGCGCGAGCACTGCGCCGGGGTCGTGGCGCTCAACATCGCCGGGAACGACCTGGCGGCGATCACGGGCGGATACGAGCGCACCTGGGAGGCGCGCACGAACCGGTGCCTGGTGATCGACCGGCACGCGGGCACCGAGACGCTCGCGGTGCCGTACGTGCGGCCCGGCCGGCTCGACGGCCTGCCGGTCCAGGACATCCCCGGGAAGGTGGAGTCGCGATGAGCCTCAGCGCATACGAGGACCTGGTGCACGAGCTGGCGCGGCTCGACGCGGACACGACCGCGAGCACCGCGCAGGCGACGCGGGCGCTGGAGCGACGCCGCGAGGCCCTGCGGGAGGTGCGGTCGGGGATCGACGAGGAGATGGTCGACCTCGCGCAGCTGTGCGCGCGGTTGCGGCACAGTACGCCGGACTTCACGGCGCGGCAAGTCGACGACACTGCGGGCGAGTTGCCTGGGCGGCAAGGCGAGCCCGATGCGGACCTCGTGCTGGAGCGGGCGAAGACGGCGCTGCGGGAGGCCGAGGCGGCCCGGACGGCGACGACGCGGGCCGCGCAGCGGCCGACGCTGCTGCCGAAGTCCCACCATGTGGTGCGGGAACTGCTGGTGTACGGCTCGTGCATGGTCGCGTGCCTCGCAGTGCAGTTCGTGTACCTGGCCGCGTCGGGCGGCGGGGGCGAGTCCGCGCTGTGGGTCGCGTTCCTGCTGCCGGTGATCGCCACGCTCGTCGGATATGTGCTGGTGGGGATGGCCAACCGGCCGCGCCTGCCCATGCTGGACCGGACCGGCAAGCCCATCAAGGCGGTCGTCCCCCACAACCCGCGTCTGGGAGTGACCCTCGCGGTCTGCACAATGGCGCTGTTCGCCTATTTCGCGTTCTTCGCTTAGAACCGCTTGGAGGAGCCCCGTGGGTAGCTTGCTTATGGAGTTCGCGCTGCCGCTGGTCGTCGCCGCCATCGGCGTGTGGATCGCCTTCGCGATCGTCGTGTGGGCCACCGGCCGCGACTCGCTTCTGGACATCGCCCCGGCGGTGCCCCCGCTCGGCCTCGGCGAGGGCGAGCCGGTCACCGAGGCGGCGGTCGCCTCCGTCAGGTTCGACACCGGCATGCGCGGCTACCGCACCGACCAGGTGGACGCGGCGCTGAACCGGCTCGCGTGGGAGATCGGCCGCCGCGACGAGCTGCTCGCCGAGATGCGGACGCGGCTCGACGGGACCGCGGACACCGGGGAGCTGTTCTCCCCCGAGGAGGACGACGCGCTCCGGATCGCCAACGAGGGCACGACGGGCGACCTCGGCACTGACGCTCTCGACAGCGCCGTCCCCGAGGGTGCCGCCTCCGACAGTGAGGCAGGGCGCGAGGAGCCTGGGGAGACGGCGACGCGCAGCGAGGCGTGATGGGATATGCCCATGCGTTATTGGCTGCTGGCGTTGAACGAAGACGAGTACACCGAGCAACAGGCCTACGAGGTCGAAGCGGTCGAGCCCTCAGCGCGCGCCGAGGGCACCGCGGACGGCGACGAGGTGGCCCTGGCCGGGCCGGAGGGCGTGTTCGCGCTCGGCGAGGTGAAGGGCGCGGCGATCGTGTACCGCCGCCGCCTCGAAGCGCCCGCCAAGACGGTCGAGACCGAGCAGATCTACGGCTCCGCGAGCTCCGCCGAGGCCGACGCCGAGGAGGGCTGGACCGAGCTCAACCCGGAGGCGTGGGAGAACCTCGTCCGGGCCCTGCCGACCCCCGAGCGCCGCAGCGACTGGCTCGTGACCCTCTCGATGCCCATCGAGGCGGTCGACAAGGCCGAGGCCGTGCGCCAGTTCTGGTCGTACATCCGCTCGCTCGGCCCGAAGGAGCTGCCGACCTTCGTTTCGCCGTACGGAAGGGAACTTGAGGGCACTTCGTTCCTTTTGGGCGTCGAGCACGAGCAGGACCCTGAGGAGTAAGTGACTCAGGTCACACTCCGTTAAGAAAAATCACGCAAGTCGCAAAAGGCACTTTTCAGCTGATTTCTACGCAACTTTGTCACATACTCGGAGGGGCGAGTTGGCCGTCGGCCTGCTCATCAGGGAAACTTGATCTAGCAACGTCGAGTCGCAACCTGCGGCCTTGGATCGAGGGGAGACCAAAATGGCGGCCATGAAGCCGCGGACCGGTGACGGACCGCTTGAAGTCGCACAAGAGGGCCGGGGCATCATCCTGCGGATGCCACTCGAAGGCGGCGGTCGGCTGGTCGTGGAGATGAGCCCCGAGGAAGCCCAAACCCTGCAGAAGGAGCTCGAAGGAGCCCTCGAGTAATCGAGACTCCCAACCACCCCCGGCGACCGACCCCACCGCCAAACGGTCTGCGAGCCCGCCTCGAACGCTCTCGGGGCGGGCTCTTCCCGTGCGCTCCGCACGCCACCGCGCGGCATCCGGACGGACCATCCGTCATCGGGCGGAATGCCGGGGCAGGTGAACGAGCGGCATATCCGGCATAGACTTTCAGTCATGACTTCCGGCACCCAGCCGCCCCAGGCAGATCCGGGCAATCCGCACCACCCCGAGGCAAACGCGAGCCCGCCGCACGAGACCGCGCCGCGACCCGACATGCAGCCCCCGGTGCCGGCAGCACCGGCCGCGCCCGCCTCCGCGCAGGACTCGGCCGCGCCGCAAACCGCTTACCCGGCCGCGCAGGATCCGGCCGCTTCGCAAGCCGCCTACCCTCAGGACCCGGCGTCCGCGTACGGGACCGCGCCCGAGATGCAGCCGCCCGCGCCGAACCCGGAGTACCGCCCCGCGTACGCCGCCCCGCAGGCGAACCAGTCCGCGTGGTGGAACCCCGCCGCCGCGTCCGACCCGTGGCGCGACCCCGGCAGCCGCGCCGTCATCGAGACCCGGCCGGTCCCCCACTCGCCCGCACCCGAACCGCTCCCGGCCCGCACACCGCGCACCAGGCCCGCGCTGGGCCTCGTCATCGCCGTCTCCGCCGTCACCGCGCTCATCGCCGGCATCCTCGGCGCGGCCATCGGCATCTGGGCCACCCGCTCCGACTCCGGCGACGGCAGCTTCCTCGGCGCCGAACCGCAGGTCGAACGCGACGTCGACTCCGTCGCCGGCGTCGTCGAGCAGATCATGCCCTCCGTCGTCACGGTGCTCACCGCCGACGGCGGCAACGGCTCGGGCTTCATCGTCTCCGACGACGGCTACGTCCTCACCAACCACCACGTGGTCGTCGGCGGCGGCACCGAGGCCGCCGAGACCCTCCAGGTGCTCTTCAGCGACGGCAACGTCACCACCGCCGAAGTCATCGGCTCCGACCCCGACTCCGACGTCGCCGTGCTCCGCATCGAAGGCGACGAGCACCCCGCGATGGTCCTCGCCGACTCCGACCAGGTCGCCGTCGGCGACCCCGTGCTCGCCGTCGGCGCGCCCCTCGGGCTCTCCTCCACCGTCACCGAAGGCATCGTCTCCGCGATCGACCGGCCGGTCCTCACCGAGAACAACAACGGCGAGGTCGAGTCCGTGATGGCCGCGATCCAGACCGACGCCGCCATCAACCCCGGCAACTCCGGCGGGCCGCTCACCGACATCGCCGGCCAGGTCATCGGCATCAACACCGCCATCGCCTCCACCGCCGCCGAAGGCGAGGCCGGCAACATCGGCATCGGCTTCGCCATCCCGATCAACCAGGCCAAGCGCATCGCCGACGAGATCATCGCGACCGGCACCGCCAGCCACACCGTGCTCGGCGCCGAGCTCGGAGAATCCGATTTGGGGATCGGGGTGACCCTCAGCAAGGTCCTCGAAGGCTCCCCCGCCGCCGACGCCGGACTCAAGGACGGCGACGTCCTGACCAGCTTCAACGGCAACATGGTGGCCGAGAACACCGAACTGATCGCCCTCATCCGCAAGCTCGCGCCGGGCACCGTTGTGACCGTCGTCTACGAGCGGAATGGCGAGGAGCACAGTGCGCAGGTCACGCTGGAAGCGGCCACCGACTGACGTGGGAGTACTCTAGGCGGAGGTTTCTCAGGTATCAGCAGGTACAACAGTCGGGCAGTAGGAGGATCAGCGTGTTCGGAGGCTTTGGCGGAACCGAGTTCCTGGTCATCATCCTCATCGCCATCTTCCTGTGGGGTCCCGACAAGCTGCCCAAGGCGCTGGCGAACCTCCGCCGGTTCATCTCGAAGGCCCGCAACATGGCGTCGAACGCCGCCGCGGACCTCAGCCGCGAGATCGGCACCGACATCCGGCCCGAGGACCTGAACCCCAAGACCTTCGTCCGCAAGCACATCCTGACCGAAGAGGACCAGGAGATGCTGACGAGCCCCCTCAAGTCCACGATGCGCGACCTCCAGGACGGCACCAGGCCGCTCAAGGAGGGCCTGACGGACGCCACGCGCGACATCGAGAGCACCCGCCGCGAGGTCAACCGCGGCAGCCTCACCCGCAAGACCCACGGCACCAACGGTTCCGCGGTCAACGGGTCCGACGCCGCGGCCGAGCCGGCCGCCGAGCCCGCGCGCGACCGCGCCGCCAGCTTCGACGACGTGACCTGAGCCGGTAGCGCCTGTCGGTCCCCCGTGCGACACTGCGGGGATGATCGGCACATGGCACGGCCTCATCATCGACTGCCCCGACCCGCACGCGCTCTCCGCGTTCTACCGGCAGGTCCTGGGCATGGTCGAAGTCCAGAACGACGGCGACTGGGTGGTCATCGGCACCGCCCCCGACCAGCCCGGGATCGCCTTCCAGCAGGCCGAGGTGTACACGCCCTCGACCTGGCCCGACCCTTCGATCCCGCAGCAGATGCACCTCGACATCAAGGTCGGCTCGCTCGACGAGGGCGAGCAGCAGGTGCTCGAGCTCGGGGCGCGGCGGCTGGAGGGCGGCGGCGAGACCTTCCGGGTCTACGCCGACCCGGCCGGGCACCCGTTCTGCCTCGTCACCATGTGAACCGCTGAAACGACGAAGCGGCGCGGGCCGGAGCCCGCGCCGCCGCAAGTGCGTGTGCCTAGTAGGTCGTGGCCGCGCCCGTGCCGAACGTGGCGAGGATCGAGCCGACCGCGATGAGGATGATGACCGCGATCGCGCAGACGACGATGCCCAGCACGAGGCCGGTGATCGCCTGGCCCTTGCCGGCCGCCAGGCCCGCGTTGATCTTCTTGAGCGAGATGCCGCCGAGGATCGCGGCGATGATGCCGCAGACGATGGAGGCGAAGCTGCCGACGTAGGGGATGCACAGGCCCGCGACGGCGATGATGCCGAGCACCATCGAAGCGATCGCCTGCCCCTTGGGCAACTGCGGGCCGTAGCCCGGCGCGCCGTACGCCGGCGGGTAGCCCGGCGCCTGCGGCGGCAGCTGCGGCGCGGGGCCGTAGCCGGGCTGCTGGGGCGGGTAGCCGGGCTGCTGCGGCTGCGAGGGGTTCTGGGGCTGGGAACCGGGCTGGCTGCCGTACGGGTCGTACTGGAAGCCGCCCTGACCGGACTGGTCCGGAGGAGGCGGAGGATAAGTCATCGCTGTAACTCTCTGCTCGGGCGGAAACGGCGCGGGGACGTTCACGATAGCCGACAGTCGCCACGCGCGGGGACACGGCCGGATCGGGAAAGCCGCAAAAGCCGCAGGTCAGGCGTTTTACTTGGGCGCCTTGAGGAGTCGGCCGCGCAGGACGATGGCCGCGGGCTCGCGGGCGGCCGCGATGTCGGCCCGCGGGTCGCGCTCGTAGACGACGAGGTCGCCCAGATCCGTTGGGATGCCGAGCCATTCGCGGGCGCGCCAGGAGGAGGCCGCGACGACGTCCGCGGCCGGGATGCCGGCCTTCTCGTGCAGCAACTGCATCTCCTCGGCGGCGAGGCCGTGGTCGATGCCGCCGCCCGCGTCGGTGCCGAGGTAGACGGACACGCCCGCTTCCCAGGCGGCGCGCACGACCTCGGGGAAGCCCTGCTTGAGGCGGCGCATGTGGTCGGCGTAGCGGGGGAACTTGACGTCGGCGCCGGCGGCGATGTCGTCGAACGTCTCGATGTTGATCATGGTGGGCACCAAGGCGATCCCGCGCTCGGCCATGCGGTCGAGGAGGTCGGGCGCGAGCCCGGTGCCGTGCTCGACGGAGTCGACGCCCGCTTCGACGACGCAGGCGACGGCCTCCTCCGAGAAGGTGTGCACGGCGACTTTGGCGCCCTCGGCCTGGGCGGCATGGATTGCGGCCGTGAGGATCTCGGGCTCGAACGAGGGGGCGAGGTCGCCCTTGCCTCGGTCGATCCAGTCGCCGACGAGCTTGACCCAGCCGTCGCCTAGCTTCGCCTGGCGCGCGAGGGCGGCGACGGCCTCGTGCGGCTCGCATTCGAGGCCGATGCCGCGCAGGTAGCGGCGGGAGGCGGCGATGTGGTGCCCGGCCCGGATGAGGCGCGGGAGGTCCTCCTCGCCCACGAGTTCCGGGTACGGGTAGGGCGACCCGGCGTCGCGGATGGCGAGCACCCCGGTGTCGCGATCGGTGCGCGCCAGCTCGCGGGCTTCGTCGAGGCTCTCGATCGGGACGGGGCCGCGGCGGATCCCGATGTGGCAGTGGGCGTCCACGAGCCCGGGCAGCGCGAACCCGGCGGTGGCGACGGTGCGCGCGCCGGGCACGGGCTCGAACCCGAGCCGGTCGCCGTCGACGTACACGTCGCGCACGGTGTCGTCGGGCAGCCAGACGACCCGGAAGTGCAAAGGCTCGAGCGGCGCGGGCGAAAGCGGTGCAAGTGCGTTCATCGCCTCGCAGTATCGCCCGGACGGTTCCGCAGGTGCAACGGGGGCGCGCAGACCGGCGACGCCGTCCAATGCCCCGCATTCACCGTGTCCGAGAACACGCGAGGCCGGATCGCGCGTTGCGCGATCCGGCCTCAGCGGATGTTCGTCGGTCGCCTCACCGGCGCACCGGGAACGAGTGCTCCCGGTGCACTAGAACGGCTTCTACTTGTCCTTCTTCTGTTCCTTGAGGAACTTCTCGAAGTCGATGTTCGGCAGGTCCCCCGGGTTGAGCTGCGAGAGGTCGGGCATGCCCGGGGGCAGCTGCATGCCGGCGGGGAGCTGCGGCGTCGCGTTCTGCGCGGGGCGGCCGCCGCGGGCGACGGGCTTCTTCTTGCCCTTCTTGCCCTTGCGCTTGTTGTACGGCGACTTGGTGGCCTTCGTGCCGCCGCCGAGGCCCATCGCGCCGGTCATGCCGCGCATCATCTTCTGCGCTTCCTTGAACCGCGTCAGGAGCTGGTTGACCTCGGAGACGGTCACACCCGAGCCGTTCGCGATGCGCAGGCGGCGCGAGCCGTTGATGAGCGACGAGTCGCGGCGCTCGGCCGGGGTCATCGAGCGGATGATCGCCGAGGTGCGGTCGATCTGCTTGTCGTCGATGGAGTCGATCTGCTGGCGCATCTGGCCCATGCCCGGCATCATCTTGAGCACGTTGCCGATCGGGCCCATCTTGCGGATGGCCTGCATCTGCTCCAGGAAGTCCTCGAGCGTGAAGTCCTCGCCCTTGAGGAGCTTCTGGGTCATCTCCTCCTTCTGGTCCTCCTCGAACACGGCCTCGGCCTGCTCGATGAGGGTCAGCATGTCGCCCATGCCGAGGATGCGGGAGGCCATCCGGTCCGGGTGGAAGACGTCGAAGTCCTCGAGCTTCTCGCCGGTGGACGCGAACATGATCGGCTGCCCGGTCACGTGCCGCACCGAGAGCGCGGCACCGCCGCGGGCGTCGCCGTCGAGCTTCGAGAGGACCACGCCGGTGATGCCCACGCCGTCGCGGAAGGCCTCGGCGGTGTTGACCGCGTCCTGGCCGATCATGGCGTCGATGACGAACAGGACTTCGTCGGGGTTGACGGCGGCCCGGATGTCGCGGGCCTGCTGCATCATCTCCTCGTCGATGCCGAGGCGGCCGGCGGTGTCGACGATGACCACGTCGTGGCCCTTGCGGCGGGCCTCCTCGATCGAGTCGGTCGCGACCTTGACCGGGTCGCCGACGCCGGAGCCCGGCTCGGGCGCGTAGACGGCCACGCCGGCGCGCTCGGCGAGCACCTGGAGCTGCCCGACCGCGTTGGGGCGCTGGAGGTCGGCGGCGACGAGGAGCGGCGAGTGGTCGTCGCCCTTGAGCCACTTGGCGAGCTTCCCGGCCAGCGTGGTCTTGCCGGCGCCCTGGAGGCCCGCGAGCATGATGACCGTGGGGGCCTGCTTCGCGTAGTTCAGGCGCCGCGTCTCGCCGCCGAGGATGGCGATGAGCTCCTCGTTGACGATCTTGATGATCTGCTGGGCCGGGTTGAGGGCCTTGGAGACCTCGGCGCCCTTGCACCGCTCCTTGATCTCGTTGATGAAGGTCTTGACCACCGGGAGGGCGACGTCGGCTTCGAGCAGGGCGAGGCGGATCTCGCGGGCGGTGGCGTCGATGTCGGCATCGGTCAGGCGGCCTTTGCCGCGGATCGACTCGAAGATCCCGGACAGTCGATCTGACAGAGCGTCGAACACGGGCGAACCTCTCGATGGTGCAGTACGGATTTGCAGCTGGCCCCGTGGGGCGCGGCTCCAGCGGGCGCCGGGCGCGCTGGACTCCTACGAGCTTAACGGGGATGGCGGCGGGCCTGCCGCCCGGTGATGCCCGGATCGGGCGTGACCTGAACCCGGGAACGCGGAACGGCCGCCCCGGGGGGAGGCGGCCGTTCCCAATTGATTTATGGCTCGCACGCATCGCCAAGAGGGCGGTGACGTGAAGTCGGTTGTTACGCGTTGAGCTTCTCGACGGCCTCGGCGTTGGTCTCGGGCAGACCCGTGCCGGTGTTGCCGTTGAGGGGCAGGTCGTAGCCGGCCTCGCCGTGCTGGGCGGCGTCGATGCCCGCCAGCTCCTCTTCCTCGCTGATCCGCACCCCGACGGTGAACTTCAGGATGAAGGCGATGATGAGGGAGGCGATGAAGGAGAACGCGACCACGGCCAGGACCGCGGCGGCCTGCTTGCCCAGGAAGGAGGCGTCGCCGCCGTAGAGGAGGCCGTCCACGCCTTCGTCGTAGACCCCGGCGATCACGGTGACCTCGGAGACCGCGAACAGGCCCACGGAGATCGAGCCCCAGATGCCCGCGACCATGTGCAGGCCGACCACGTCGAGCGCGTCGTCGTAGCCGAGCTTGTGCTTCAGGCCGATGGCGAAGGGGCAGATGATGCCGGCGACGGCGCCGATGGCGATCGCGCCGACCGGGGCGACGTAACCGGCGGCCGGGGTGATGGCCACGAGGCCCGCGATGACGCCGGAGCAGGCGCCGAGCACGGAGGGCTTGATGCCGCGGATGCGGTCGACGATGAGCCAGGCGAGGATCGCGGCGGCGGTGGCGACCTGCGTGTTCAGCAGAGCCAGGCCGGCGGTGCCGTTGGAGGCGAAGGCGGAGCCGGCGTTGAAGCCGAACCAGCCGAACCACAGCAGGCCGGTGCCGATGACGACGAGCGGCAGGTTGTGCGGCGCGAAGTTGCCGTCCTTCCAGCCGATGCGGCGGCCGACGACCAGCGCGAGGGCGAGGCCCGCGGCACCGGCGTTGGCGTGGACCGCGGAACCGCCGGCGAAGTCGAGCACGCCCCAGTCCTCGATCCAGCCGCCGCCCCAGACCCAGAAGGCCACGGGAGCGTAGACCACGACCACCCAGACGGTGGCGAAGATGACCCAGGAGAAGAACTTCATGCGGTCGGCGACGGCGCCGGCGATGAGGGCGACCGTGATGATCGCGAACATCATGCCGAAGGCCGAGAGGGCGCCGTTCGAGACGCCCGCGGTGACGCCGGCGAGGTCGGTCAGGTAGTCGAGGCCGAACGAGCTGCTGAGGTCGCCGAAGAAGGAGTTGGTGACCGCGGAGCCGGTTTCGGGGTCGGTGTTGCCGATCGCGATCGACTCGCCGACGAGGACCCAGGCGATGGAGACGACGCCGATGGCGACGAGGCACTTCATCATCATGTTGAGGACGCTCGAGGCCCGGGTGAGACCGCCGTAGAACAGGGCCAGACCGGGGGTCATGAGCAGAACAAGGGCGGCGGAGGTCAAGATCCAGGCATTGCTGCCGGTGTCGAGCTCGGGCATGGCCGCCTCCTCTCTCCAGAGATAGGTAGTACGTACTGCGGGCTTCAGGGCTTTCCGGCGTGAGGGGAGCGACGGTGCTCGGCGTAGGCGTGTGTCACGCGCCGACCGACGAGCGGCCGGCGCGTGATGCTCCTACCTACCGGAGTGAAGCCAGCTTCACCAAGACGTGTTACGCGACCCGGGCCTGCGTGTTAAGAAGTTGTCGCCAAAGATTTCGAGTGTGTGAACTCGGCCTCACAAGCTTGCCGGAGGCCGCTACCGGAGGAACTGAAGCGGCGGTTGTGCCGTTTGGGGCGTTTGCGGGGGCCTTTGAAACCGTGACCTCGACATGACCACTCCGTTACAGAACTGTGTTGTACTGTTCTTGACGCATAACTCGAGTGATCGTTAACATCACTCGGCGTATCGTCGTATGGGACAACGGCCACACTGGTACCGGGACGGCCCGGACCCCTGGGACGGCCTGCGACGGACAAGAAAGAGAACCTGCAGCGATGGCGCAACCGAAGAAGGCAGCCAGTATCTGGGACGTGGCGCGGCTGGCCGGGGTCTCCCACCAGACCGTCTCCCGCGTCGTGAACGGCTCGCCGCGGGTCGCGGCGGCCACCCGGGACAAGGTCCTGGACGCCATCGCCGAACTGGGCTACCGGCCCAACCGGCTGGCCCGCAGCCTCGCGGGCGGCGCGGTCGAGTCCGTCACCGTCCTCGCAGCGGACACCTCCCTCTACGGACCGGAGGCCGCCCTGCGCGGCATCGAGAAGGCGGCCAGGTCGCTCGACTGGAGCGTCCAGATCTCCGTGCTCGACCCCGCCGACACCCACTCGGACGCCGACATCATCGCGCGCCTGCCGCGCGCCGGCGAACCGACGATCATCATGGCCCACGACGAGCCGGGCATGAGGGCCAAGCAGGTCCTGCTCGACACGCAGCCGCAGGCGATGGTCGCGATCGGCCCGTACACGGCCGAAGAGCTGGCCGCCTCGCCGTGGCTGGTGGGCATGGACGACGGCAAGGCGGCCGCCGAGGCCACCAAGTACCTTCTCGACCTGGGGCATGAGACGGTGCACCACCTGGCGATCCCGACCTCGACGGGGACGTTCGGCGGCGGCAAGGCGCACCGCGCCGAGGGCTGGTCCCGGACCCTGCGCGAGGCCGGACGCGAGGTGCCGGACCCGGTGCCCTCCGGGTGGACGTTCGCCGAGGCGTTCAAGGCGGTCCAGCCGCTCGTCGCCGACCCTTCGGTGACCGCGATCCTCTGCGGCAACGACCACCTCGCGCTCGCGACGCTGCGCGCCGCGCACCTCGCCGGGCGCAGCGTCCCCGGCGACCTCTCGATCGTCGGCTTCGACAACACGCCGTTCACCGCCTACACGACGCCCGCTCTGACCACCGTGAACCAGGACTTCGAGAGCGTGGGCCGCGGCGCGTTCGAGCTGCTGCGCCACCGCATCGACGGCTCGAACCCGCGGCCGAAGCCGAGCTGGCCCGAACCGGAGCTCATCGTCCGCGAGACCTCGGGCCCGCCCCGCCCCCGATCCTGACGCGAAAGGCCCGGCCATGGCCCTCACCCCCCTCCCCCAGGGGGCGGCCCGCCTCACCGCGGACTTCGCCGCCCCGACCGGTCCGGTGCTGCACGGCGCGGCCGGGTCGCTGTACGGCCTCTCGGAGGACGGCGTGCCCGGCGACGAGCTGCTGGACGCGCTCGACATCACCACGCTCGGGGTGAAGCCGGACGGCGGCGCGCAGCATCCCGGCGGCGACGCCTCGAGCGTGGTGAACGCCTTGCGCCGCAACGGGGACGGCCTCGCGTTCGTGTACCTGCAGGACCTGTTCGCGAAATGGCCGTACGAGGACGCGGGGATAGACGTCTACCACGAGCGGCTGTGCGCGGTCGTCCCGCCGATGCTCACGCCCGAGAACGCCGGGCGGCTGGTGTGGGTGCCGTTCAACGAGCCCGACTGGATCTGGTACTCGCTCAAGGAGAACGCGCCCGCCAAGTACGACCGGTTCCTCGCCGACTGGATCACCACCGTGCAGCTGCTGCGCGGGCTCGCGCCGGGCGTGCCGATCGCCGGCCCGAACGAGGCCTACTACCACCCCGAGTTCCTGCCGCACTTCCTCAGGCGCGCCAGGGACACCGGGACGCTCCCGGAGTGGATGACCTGGCACGAGCTCTCGCCGCGCTCTCTCGCCGAGTTCCGCGGCCACTACGCCGCCTACCGCGGCCTGGAGCGCTCGCTCGGGATCGCGCCGCGGCGCGTCAACATCGACGAGTACGGCAACAACCGCGACCTCTCGGTGCCCGGCCAGCTCGTGCAGTGGGCGGCGATGTTCGAGGAGGCGAAGGTCCACGCCGACATGGCGTACTGGACCGCCGCCGGCGGCTACTCGGGCGCGGCCCCGCAGCCGAACCTGCCCAACGGCGCGTGGTGGTTCCTCAAGGCGTACTCGGGGATGACCGGCCAGACCGTGCGCGTCGTCCCGCCCCATCCGAACACTGTGGACACACTGCAGGGGCTCGCGAGCCTCGACGCCGAGCGGGGCACCGCGCAGATCCTCGTCGGCGGCACCGTCGAGGACTTCACCGTCGCCGCCACCGGGCTCGACCCCGAGCTGTGGGGCGACCGCGTCACCGCCACCGTGCACCGCATCGACTGGACCGGCTACGAAGGCGCCTCCGGCCCGCCGCAACCCATCGCGCAGGTCGTCGCCGACCCCGCCGACCTCGAGATCCCCGTCTACGGCCCCGACCGCATGGCCGCCTACTGGATCACCCTCACCCCCGGCGAGGCCGCCGTGATCGGCCCCCCGCCGTGGAAGGGCCAGTGGGACGCCGAAGCCGCCGACATCACCTCCGGCGAGATCACCCGGCACGGCCACGCCGACGACGGCAACGCCTTCGCCGCCTCCGGCGAGCACGACGTGTGCGGCCTCAACAAGACCGACTCCGCCGTGGTCTTCCAGGTCGTCGTCCCCAAAGCCGGCGAATACGACCTCGCCGTCTTCTACTCCCACATGTACGGGCGCGGCGCCGAGGCCACCGAACCCCAACCGGCGCAGCAGGTCCTCACCGTCAACGGCGCCGAACGCCTCCTCGACTACCCCAGCACCATGAACTGGGGCCACCGCTCCATCGCCCGCGTCCCCCTCACCCTGCGGGCCGGCTCCAACACCGTCGAACTGTCCAAATCGGGCGCCATCGGCACCGCCAACGGCGAAGTCGCCCTCGACAAGCTCGAACTCACCGAACGCCGCGGCGGCCGCGTCTGCTACGACGCCGCCTTCGCCCGCCTCCACGGCGACGGCCTCGTCTTCGACCTCTACGCGGCCGAAGCCGGCTACCACCGCATCGAAGGCGCCGACACCGCGATCCTCGCCGGACCCCAGAACCAGGACGTCCTCGTCGACCTCGCCCGGCCCGTGTTCCTCCACGCCGGCATCAACCGCCTCCGCACCGAGGCGATCGACGGCTCCCTCCTCGTCGCCCCCGCGACCGGCCCCGAGCCGATCGAGGTCGACGCCGCCGAAGTCGCCCGCGCCGGCGGCTCCTGCCTCGTCGTCAACGACTTCGCCCACCGCGGCCACGTCATCGGCTGGAACGGCCGCGGCGCCACCGCTGCCATCGAGGTCGACACCGCCGAAGGCCCCCACGCGCTCCTCATCAGCTACGCCAACGACGAGCGCACCGACGGCCACGAGTACAACGTCGACATCGTCACCCGCCACTGCGCCGTCGCCGTCAACGGCAAAGAGGCCGGCCGCTACCCCATGCGCGGCACCTGGACCTGGAACGACTTCTGGACCTACCCGGTCATCGTCGACCTGCGCGAAGGCCGCAACACCATCGTCTTCGCCAACCCCGACGGCCCCACCGCCGAATTCGAGCGGTTCCGCATCGCCCCGATCAACCCCTAAGGGACGCAAAAGGACCCGCGCTGGGCGCGGGTCCTCCATACAGCGGTTACGCCGAAGCGAGCGCGTTCAAGGCCTCGAACTGGGCGTCCGTGAGCTCGAGCTCGCGCGCCCCCACGTTCTCCTCCAGGTGCGCGATCGAGCTCGTGCCCGGGATCGGCACGATGTTGTCCGAGCGGCGCAGCAGCCACGCCAGCGCGGTCTGCGCCGGGGTCGCGCCGATCTCGGCGGCGATCTTGCCGACCGGCCCGTCGGGGCCGGCGTGCTCGCCCGCGGCGATCGGGAACCACGGGATGAACGCGATGCCCTGCTCGGCGGTGTAGTCGAGCACGGCCTCGCTCTGGCGGTTGATGAGGTTGTAGAGGTTCTGGACGCTCGCGATCGGGGCGACCGCCTGGGCCTCCTTGAGCTGGTCCACGGTGACCTCGGAGAGGCCGATGTGGCGGATCTTGCCCTGGCGCTGCAGCTCGGCGACCGTCTCGATCTGCTCGGCGATCGGCAGGCCCAGGTCGAGGCGGTGGATCTGGTAGAGGTCGATGGTCTCGACGCCGAGGCGGCGCAGGCTGAGTTCGACCTGCTGGCGGATGTAGGCGGGGTTGCCGACCGCGACCCACTCCTCGGGCGAGGGGCGGGTGTTGCCGCCCTTGGTGGCGATGACGACGCCGTCCGCGTACGGGCGCAGGGCTTCGGCGATCAGCTTCTCGTTGTCGCCCAAGGCGTAGGCGTCGGCGGTGTCGATGAAGTTCACGCCGAGTTCGACGGCGCGGCGCAGGACCGCGACGGCGGCCGCGCGGTCCTTCGGCGGGGTGAAGATGCCGGGGTCGCCGGTCAGGCGCATGGCGCCGTAGCCGAGCCGGTTCACCTGGAGGTCGCCGCCGATCACGATGTCGCTCATGGGGAGTGCCTTTCAAGCCGTGCTTCAGGGTTGGCGGCCGGGAGTCGAGTCCGGCCCACGTTTCGGTGCAACCACTTGACCGGCCGCATTGTTCCGTGCGAGTGATGTCGCGTGCGCCACGTCGACACAGGGTTTCTCGGCGGCGGACCGGGTCGGGGCGGATGCGAGACTCTTCGCATGATCAAAGGTTTCAAGGATTTTCTGATGCGCGGCAACGTGGTGGAGCTCGCCGTCGCGGTGGTCATGGGTGCGGCGATGACGGCGCTGGTGGCCTCCTTCGGTGACGCGTTCCTCAACCCGCTCATCACGCTGGTCACGGGCGGGGCCGAGGTCGGCGGCGAGTTCACGGTGAACGGCGTGGTGTTCCCGTACGGGCTGTTCCTGAACGGCCTGCTGGTGTTCTTCCTGACGGCGCTGGCGGTGTACTTCGTGGTCGTGCTGCCGATGAACAAGCTGCGCGAGCGGTTCGCGCCGGTGGCCGAGGAGGTCGACGAGGTGCACGCCGAGGCGGAGATCGAAGTGCTGCGGGAGATCCGGGATCTGCTGCGGCAGCAGAACGGCAACCGGGCCTAGGCGTTCCGGGTCGGCCCGCCGGTGCGCTGCGCCGGCGGGCCGCGGCGTTTCCGGGGCCGGGAGGTCGGGTAACCGGCTGGTCCGGCCGCACTAGGGGTCTTGCCCGCGTCGTACCCCCGTGGGACGGTGAGTGCAGCCGATCCGACTGTGGAGGAAGCCGAATGCCTACCAAGATTCCGCTCGGGGCCCCGATCTGGGCCGATGCGAACACGCCCGATCTGGTTCGGGACCTGGACTTCTATACGCGCCTGTTCCGGTGGTCGACGTTCGGCACCGGGGAGGAGTTCGGGCACTACACGGAGTTGTGCCTGGGTTCGACGGTGTCGGTGGCGAGGGCGGTGGGCGGCCTGGCGCCGAACCCGCCTGGGGATCCTGACGCGTTGTCGGCGTGGGGGGTCGCGTTCCATGTGGCCGACTGCTTCCGGGCGGCGGCCGACGCGGAGAAGCTGGGCGCCCACGTCGTCAGCCATCCGGTGCGGGTGGGAGACGATCTTGTGTACGCGGCGTTCAAGGACCCTGACGGCGGGGCGTTCGGCCTGTTCGAGCCGATGAGCGACCATGTCGGGTTCACGGCGTACGGGGAGCCGGGCGCGGCGGTGTGGTTCGAGTACGTGTACGACGGGGCGCCGGTGGAGGCGATGCAGTTCTATTCGGAGCTGCTGAACTGGTCGGTGCGGGTGCCGGGCGAGGACGAGCCGTCGCATGACGCGCCGTATGTGGGGCTGTGGACGCACGAGCATCTGACGGAGCGTTCGGTGGAGTTCGGCGGGGCGCGGATGGCGCTGGGGCCGGAGGTGCGGATGAAGCCGCACTGGCTGGTGTGCTTCGGCACGGACTCGGTGGACTTGACGGCCGCGAAGGCGGTCGATTTGGGCGGACGGGTCGCGGTGGCGCCCGTCGACGATCCGGGCGGGCGCATGGCGGTGCTGGTGTCGCCGACGGGCGCGCACTTCACGATCATGTCGAGCAAGCAGATGGACTGAGCGCCGGGCGCTACTCCCAAGGGCGCGGGGACATGATGCCCGCGATGGTGCCGCTGGGGGCGGCGATGCCGGCGATGCGCAGGCCGGGCACGTCCATGGGCTGGCCCGCGATGGAGCCGCCGAGTTCGACGGCGCGTTCGCACACGTCGTCGGCGTCCTCGACGCCGAGCATGACGGTCCACTGGGCGGGGAGTCCGAGTTCGAAGCCTTCGGAGGCGTGGCAGCCGCCGAATTCGCGCTCGTCGCCGACGGCGCTCAAGGCCGCGTAGGGCTTGTCGTTCGCGTTGTCCTCCCACGGCGGTGTGGTGATCTTCCAGCCGAGGAGGTCGGTGTAGAACCGCATGGCTTCGGCGGGCACGCCGTCGAGCCGGTATTCGATCCAGCCGACGCTGTTGGGTTCGCCCCACACGCCGAAGCCGCTGCCGGCCTCGCGCATCTCGACGAGCCCGAATTCCGCGCCCTGCGGGTCTTTGAGCATGGAGAAGCGGAGCCGCCCGCCCATGTCCTCGGGTTCGATCATGACGTCCGCGCCGAGTGCGCGGGCGCGGGCGGTGACCGCGTCGCAGTCCTCGACGCTGAAGTGCACGTTCCACACATGGCTCGGCTGCGCGTCCGGCGGGCACGGCATGATGCCCATGACCGCGCGGCCGCCTTCGGTCCCGTCGGGGATACCGAAGGTCGTGTAGTGGCCGAACTCCTCCCCCGCGTCGACGGACTTCCATCCGAACAGGGACTCGTAGAAGGCGACGTCGGCGGCGAGGTCGGCGGTCAGGGAGTCGGACCAGACGGGCGCACCCACCGGGATCGAGGTCATGGCGCTGCTCCTTCGCATGCGGGATCGAACCCACTCACGTTCCCACGGCCCGCCGACGGCTCGCAGGAGTTTGGCGGTGGCGCGGCATCGAGACGGCGGCCATCACGGCGAGCGTGAGGGCGACCATCGCGGCGGCCGGGGCGAGGACGGCGAGGGGCGCGCGTTCGAGGTACGGGAGCGAGCGGGCGAGGCTCGCGCCCCATTCGGGGCTGTCGGGGGCGGCGCCGAGGCCGAGGAATCCGAGCGACGCGACGCCGAGGGCCATGCCGGGCAGGCGCAGACCGGCATGCGCCGCAAGGGGTCCGGCGACCAGGGGCAGGGTGTGCCTGCGGAGGATCCACCACCGGCCGGCACCGAGGGCGAGGCGCGCTTCGAGGTGCCCGGCGCCTCGGGCCTGGGCGACGAGTTCGGCGGCGTGCGCGGCGAGCGGCGGCCAGGAGACGGCCGCGACTGCGAGGACCGCCCCGAACTGGCCGCGGCCGAGGACCACGACGACGATCATCCCGGCGATCGCGATGGGGAACGAGTTGAACGCCTCGGCCAGCGGATGCGCCAGGCGCGGCGCGAACCCGAGGGCGAGCGCGAGCAGATAGGCGAGGCCGCACGCGAGGAGCGCGGCCCCGGCGGTCCAGAGCGCGCCATGCCCGAGGCGGGCGAGCACGTCCCGCCCGAGCTCGTCGGTGCCGAGCCAAGCCGCGGCGGAGGGCCCGTCGAGACGCGGACCGGTGGCGATCTCGCCGGAGCGCAAGGCGCCGTATACGACTGCGAGGAGGACGGGCAGTGCGGCGGCGGCGATCCACACGTAGTGGCGGCCGCGTCCGCCGGAGACGGGCGGGGCGACCGGGGCCGCCGCTTCGGCGGCAGGCCCGTCGAGCGCGCGGACGGCGAGACGGGCGATCAGTCCGGCCGCGAAACCGAAGGCGATGAGCAGGGCGGTGCAGGCCTGCAGCACCGGGAGGTCCTGCGCGTCGGCGGCGGCGAGGGCGGCGCGGCCGAGGCCCGGGACGGCGAAGATCGTCTCGACGGCGACGGCCGCGCCGGTGATCGAGACGGCGATGATCGCGAACTGCGGCAGCACGGGCGGCAGCGCCCGGCGCAGGAGGCCGCGCGCGATGCGCCTCCGCGGGTATCCGGCGGCGCGCCACTGGCGGACCCAGTCTTCGGCGGCGACGCGGCCGATGGCGTCGCGCCCGAGCCGGGCGAGGACCCCGCCGCCGGGCAGGCCCATCGCGAGGGCCGGAAGCACCAGATGGGCCGGGCCGCTGAATCCGTACGCCGGAAGCACGCCGGCCCAGGTCGCGAACACCGCCACGCCCAATGTCGCGATGAGGAAGTCGGGCAGTGCCGCGAACGACGCGACCGCGACACCGCTCGCTCCGATCGGCCGCCCCTGAGCGGCCCGCCGCAGCGCGGGCGCACAGGCAAGGGCCGCGACAGCGAACGTGACAACGAAGGCAGCGGTCATCACCGTCAACGAGGTCCCCAATGCCGGCAGCACCGTTTCGGCGACGGCTTCCCCGCTGGTCCAAGAGGTCCCGAGGTCGCCTCGCGCCAGTCCCGAGAGCCAGTCCCGCAGGATCGCGGCAGGCCCGGCGGCGAGCCCGAGTTCGGTCCGGATCGCATCGAGCGCGCCGCCGGTGGCTTCGCGGCCCGGGTAGCGGGCGCGGAGGACGGTGAGGGCGGGGTCGCGGTCGGCGAGCCACGGCAGCAGGCCGATGGCGGCGAGCACGGCGAGGAGGACCGCGGCCCGGGTCAGGGTTGCCCGCAGGAGCGCCACTGGCTACTCCATAGTGGTTGCGGCCGTGATGATCTCGCGTTCGCGCGGGTCGCTGGTGACGTTCGCGGCGCCGCCCGCGACACCGGTGACCAGGCGTTCGTGGGCGATCGGGATGACGGCGACGGTGGCGAGCACGACGGCCTCGGCGTCGAGGACGGCGCTCTGGCGCGCCGCCGCGGCGTCCTCGGGGGCCATGCCGGGCTCCGCTGCGGCGGCGATCGAGGCGACGGCGACGTCCACGGCGGGGTCGGCGAGGAGGGCGGCGTTGAAGCCGCCGTCGCTGGTGAAGTCGGAGTCGAGGTACGTGTAGGCGTCGCCGGAGTCCTGGACGACCGAGCGCGACATGAGGAACGCGTCGAAGTCCCCGGCGAGCATGTCGGGCTCGATGTCGTTGTATTCGCGCACTTCGGTTTCCACCTGGAATCCGGCGGCCTCGAGCTGGGCGGCGAGGACGGTGAGCGTTTCGGGGAGCTCGGCGCGGTTGGAGTAGGTGGCGAGGGTCAGGGCCTCGCCGTTCGGGGTGCCGGCCGCGGGGAGCGTGTAGCCGCGGTGGTCGGCGGCCCAGGCGAGGGCGGGGCCGAAGAGGCCTTCGGGCGCGTCGGCGCGGCCCTCGTAGATGTCGTCGACGATCGGCGCGGTGTCGATCGCGGCGGCGACGGCGGCCCGCAGCGCGGGGTCGGCGAGGGGGCCGTTCGCGGTGTTGAGGTAGAGGCTGACGGTGCGGCCGGTCGGGGCGTCCTGGAGCTGCGAGGGGTCGAGGTTCGCGATCTGCGCGTAGGGGACCGCCTCGATGACATGGGCTTCGCCGGAGCGCAGGGCGGCGACCCGGGTGGCGGCGTCGGGCACGTAGTCGGCGCGGAAGCCGGCCATCTTGGCGGGCTCGCCCCAGTAGTCGTCGTTGCGTTCGAGCACGACCCCGGTGGTCGTAGATTCGGTGATGGCGAACGGCCCGGTGGCGTGCCCGACCGGGTCGACGGGGTCGCTCGCGTAGGCGCCCATGGAGAGGATCGCGAGGTAAGGGCTCGAGAGTCGTTGCGGCAGCACCGGGTCGGGCAGATCAGTGGTGAGACGGAGGGTGTGTTCGCCGGTGTCGTCGACAGAGAGGCCGATGCCGTCGATGACGCGGGGCACGCTCGCGGACTGCGCGGCCGAGTTGAGGGCCACGGCGACGGTGAAGGCGTCGAGCGGCGAGCCGTCGTGGAAGACGACGTCTTCGCGAAGCGTCAGGTCCCACGCGGTGGGCTCGGTCTGGACCCAGTCGAGGGCGAGTCTCGGGACCGGGAGGCCGTTGTCGTCGAGGCCGAGCAGGGTTTCGGCGACGGCCCAGCGGGCCAGGAGGAACGCGTCCTCGGAATGCGGCGAGAGCCCGGCCGCGGAGGTGAGCGCGGTGGCGAAGACGAGAGTGCCGGATTCGCTTGCGCCAGAGGAGAAGCAGCCCGAAGTGGCGAGCGCGCCGCCGAGGCCGAGGGGTGCGGCTGCGGTGATGAGGGAGCGCCGGGAGAGCGGCATGGCGTGAGCCTCGTCTCTTATCGCTAGGGGTTTCCTATTGCAAATCGAATGCAATAATGGCACACATGTCAGATATCGCTGTGACGCGTGAAGCCCGAGGTGTAGACGGTTACGTTCTCCGGCAGGCCGAACCCGGGGACCTCCCCGGCGCGCGATCGGTGATGCTCGACACCGTCTACCGGGATTTCGGGCACGGCTACCTGCCGCAATGGCATTCCGACATCATCGACATCGACTCGTACTACCTTGCGCCCGAGGACAACACGCTCTTCGTCGCAGCCCAGGACGGCGTCGTGGCCGCCACCGCGGGAGTGCGCGGCCAGACCCCGGTCTCACCGCCGCACCCGCCCGAGGTGACCAACCGCTTCGAGGAGGGCCGCACCGCGACCCTCTACCGCGTCTACGTGCGCCCCGAGCACCGCCGCCGCGGCCTGGCCGCCGCCCTCGTCGACGCCTGCCTGGACTTCATCGCCGGCCGCGACCGCTACACCGCCGTCTACCTCCACACCGACGCCCGCACCCCCGGAGCCGTGGAATTCTGGTCCAAGCGCGGCACCATCCTCTTCGACGAGCGCATCGCCATCAACGAAATGCGCCCCGAAACCCCCGAGGCACCCTTCCAAACAGTCCACTTCGAACTGCAAATCCCCCGCTGACCCCATCCGCGAACCACCCTCACATGTCACACCCCATGAGACCGTGGTCTTTTTCGGTTGGTCGGAAGGCGGATGCGGGTGGGAAGGGGCACGCCCTACGCGCCCAGCGCGGCCGCGCCGCGCGCGGCGCGGCGAGGCGAGGCCGCAAGACGCCACGCGGCGGGTCCGGGAAACGCCGAGGGACCGCCCCGGCGGCAGGGCGGCCCCTCTTTCTCTGTGCGAATCCTGGGTCGGCCCCGGGCTAGCAGTCGCGCGCGGCGATCGCCAGGTCCGGGAAGTCGCTGAAGACCGCGTCCACGCCCAGGTCGTAGAACAGCTCGAACTCGGCCTCGTAATCGCCCCACGCGGCCGGGTCGGAGCCCTCGCGCAGATTCGCCGGGAGGAACGAGTTCTCGGCCCGGAACGTCCAGACGTGCACGTCCAGCCCCCGCTCGTGCGCGCGCTCGACGATGTCGGTCGGCTCCGAGATCGAGCCGTCCGCCCCGCGCGGGAAGATCCGGTTCTTGTTGAGGCTCACCGTGTCCAGCGTCTCGGCGTACTCGTCGAGCGTCGCGTCCGGGATCGCGCCCTGGCCGTCGATGTTCAGCCCGATCCGGTTGTCGACGCGCTCATCGATGTTGAGCAGGCTCTCGTACTCGAACGACTGGATCCACACCGGCGACCGCTTCTTGTCGAGCTTGCGCTCCTCGAGCAGGTCGGCCAGCGCGTCCTCGATGCTCATGCCCTTGTCCCCGTAGTAGGACGGGTGCTTCATCTCCGGGTAGGTGATGACCTTGCGGTCGAGGGTCGCCACATAGTCGAGGACTTCGTCGTACGTGACCAGCTCGAACTCGCCGTCGTGCTCGGCGCTGCCCGGGCGCAGGGCCGGCAGGCGCTCCTCGGCGCGGAGGGTCTTGAGCTCGGCGAGGGTGAAGTCGTCGGCGAAGAAGCCGGTGACGGGCTTGCCGTCGATGAGCTTGGTGGTCTTGCGGTCGGCGAACTCGGGGTGCGCGGCGACGTCGGTGGTCTCGTCGAGGACCGGCTCGTGGCGGGCGAGCAGTTCGCCGTCCTTGGTGAGCACGAGGTCGGGTTCGATGACGTCGGCGCCCATCTCGACGGCGAGCGCGTAGGCCTCGAGCGTGTGCTCGGGCAGGTAGCCGCTGGCGCCGCGGTGCGCGATGACGAGGGGTTCGTCGTGGTGGGGCTTGGCGGCGGCCGGGGCGGCGGCGAGGCCGGCGAGGGCTCCGGCGGCGGTCAGCACGGCCGCGCCGCGCAGGAGCACGCTCTTGAGGGACATGAAGGTCCTTTCGTGGGGACGGCGCGGCCTTTCGGCGCGGTTTCCATCGGGGATGGGCCTTCAGTCAAGCGGCCGCGGTCGTCACCCGTTCGGCGCGAACATGAACGGTGCCTGAACGATGTCAGAAATCCGGCGCGCGGCGGTGGCGGACACGCAAAGCGGCACGACGATGAACGGCCGTGCGGGAGGCCGTCGCCTCGGCGGTGGTGGCCACCCCGGCATGCACCACCCTGACCATCGGTACGGTCACCGAGGCGACGGCCTCCCGTTCGGTCCCCTCCCGGCCGGTCCGATCGCGGCAGGGATGCCGCGATCCGATGCCCGAGGTCGCGAGCCGCAGGTATCGGTTTCTAGATCGGCGCTCCGGAAGGGAAGCCGGGGAGGCTGGACCTCCCCGAAACGATCCATATATTGATAGGAACCGTTTTCTAAGACATCTTGGCCCATCCGCGCCCGCACGTCAAGCATCGAAGCGCTCGAATGTCCCCGGTTGCGCCGAGACGGGCGCCAGGTTGCGCGCAGATTGCCTGCGGCGGAACAACAGAAGTGGCCTCTTCCAGCACTTCCGCACGCCGCCCCGGTCCTGCACACTGGACATTTTCGCGCCCGCAACCGGAACGGAGCCCCCCATGGAGCCGACCTATTCGCTGATCGGCTGCTGCGTCAGCCGCGACGCCGCCGACCTCGGCCGCGACCCGCTGCCTCCGCCCGTGCACTTCGTCTCGCGCACCCGCATCCAGAGCCTCGTGTCGACGCCCAGCCCCATCGATCCCGACGACATCAAGCTCGACTCGGCCTTCCAGCGGCGCACGATCGTGGAGGACCACCAGAAGACGGCGCTCAACCCGCTCGCCGGCATCGACCACCCGATCGTCATCGACCTCATCGACGAGCGCTGGCAGCTCATCGACACCGGCTCCGGGCTGGTGACCTCGACGATCTACTTCCGCAACGCGGGCCTGGAAGAGCGGCCCGGCAACACGCTCGTGCCCAACGACACCGAGCTCGCCGACGACGGCCCGTTCGCCACGGCCACAAGGGAGTTCGTGAAGCGGCTCCCCGCCCGGCCGGTGCTCATCCACCGCGCTTTCTGGGCCGCCCTCGACACGGCGGGCAAGCCGGTCAGCGACCTGCGCCGGACCCGCCGGAACAACGCCTGGCTCGAGCGCGCCTACGATCTCCTCGAAGCGGCCCTCGACGACCGTGCCCTGCCGCCGGTCGAAGTCGACGCCTCGCTGCGTGTCGCCGACCCCGGCCACCGCTGGGGCATCGGCCCGTACCACTACGTCGACGAGTACTACACCGAGCTCGCCGGCCTGGTCCGCAAGGCGCTCGCCAACGCCCCCAGCCGAAGCTGAGTCAGCGCCCCCAGGCACGCCCGCGAGGTGCCGTTTCGCTCGGCAATCGCGCGCGGCGAAACTGCACCAGCGCCGTAGGAGGTGGCCGTCTCGCCTAACGACCGCGAGGCGAAGCTGAACCAGCGCCGCAGGCACGCCCGCCCAGGCTCCGTCTAACGCATCGGCGATGACCGCACGGCCATCGCATCGCCCTGCGGCGCTCCGCTACTCGGCGCCGGACCCCGGCCGGGGTCCGGCGCTCGTCAGCGCTTTTCCTAAACGGCCGTGAGCAGCTGCGAAGCGGCCAGGTCGCGGTACAGCTCGTCCTTCTCCACCAGCTCCGCGTGCGTGCCGACGGCCCGCACGAGCCCGGCGTCGAAGACCACGATCTGGTCGGCGCTGGTCACCGTCGAGAGCCGGTGGGCCACAACGAGAACGTTGGTGCGCTCCGCCGCGTCGAGCATCACCTGCTTGAGTGCGGCCTCGTTCGCGGCGTCGAGCTGCGAGGTGGCCTCGTCGAGCAGCAGCAGGCGCGGCTTGCGCAGCAGTGCCCGCGCGATCGCGACGCGCTGGCGCTCGCCGCCCGAGAGGGTGGTGCCCCGGTAGCCGATGCGCGAGTCGAGCCCGTCCGGCAGCTTGGCGACCAGTTCGGTGAGCCGCGCGACCTCCACGACCTCGTCCAGGTCCGCATCGCTCGCATCGGGCGAGGCCATCACGAGGTTCTCGCGGAGCGTGCCGTCCAGGACGGGCGCGTCCTGCTCGACGTAGCCGATCAGGCCGCGCAGTTCCTCGAGCGGCCAGTCCGCGACGTCGACGCCGTCGACCTTCACCGAGCCGGTGGTGGCCGGGTAGAACCGCTCGATCAGCGAGAACACCGTCGTCTTGCCGGCGCCCGAAGGGCCGACGAGCGCGGTCAGCCCGCGTCCGCTCGACGTGAACGAGACGCCGTGGTGGACGTACGGCAGGTCGTCGGCGTACCGGAAGGTGACGTCCTCGAATACCACCTGCGCGGGACCGGAGCTCACCGGGATGCGCACGGCCTCGGGCAGGTTGCCCTCGGAGGAGGAGTCCTCGGCGTCGAGATTCGCGACCTCCTCGACGCGGTGGATCGCGGCCAGGCCGGTCTGCAGCTGCGAGAGCGACGCGACGAGGCCGTTGATCGGCCCCATCAGGTAGAACAGCAGCAGCAGGAAGCCGATGAGGGTGCCGACCTCCATGGCCCCGGAGGCGACGCGCGCGCCGCCGACGCCCAGGACCATGAGGAACGCGATGTTCACCGGCAGGAACGCGACCACGCCCGCGAGCGCCTCCCAGAAGGACGCCTTCACGCCCGTGTCGCGGGCGACGGTGGCGGCGCCGTTGAGCCGCTCGATCTCGCGGGACTCCGCGCTGGAGGCCTTGACGGTGCGGAACGCGCTGAAGATCCGCTCCAGCAGGGACCCCATGTCGCCCAGGGCCTTCTGCGAGGCGACGGTCGCGTTCTGGATGCGCGGCATGATGAACAGCATCATGACGGTGACGAACACGACCATGGCCATGGTGGTGCCGAACAGGGCCAGGTCGAGCCAGGCCATGAGGGCGATGCCGCCGATGATCATGAAGGAGTCGGTGACGCCGCCGATCACGGTGGTGCTGGCGACGGTGCGCAGGAGGTTGGTGTCGGAGCTGAGCCGGGAGACGAGGTCGCCGGGTTTGAGGCGGTCGACTTCGGCGACTTCCAGGCGCACGAGCCGGTCGATGAGCTGCTTGCGCACGGTCAGGACGACGTCCTGCCCGGCGATCTGCATGAGGTACGGGCCGAGGGCGCCGAGCGCGCCGCCGACGAGGACGACCGCGCCGAGGTAGAGCAGCGGTCTGGTCAGCGATTCGTTCGCCGCGAGGGTGTCGATGACGTCCATGGCGATGAGCGGCTGGACGAGGCCGACGAGGCCTCCGGCGAAGGAGAGCGCGCCGCCGATGATGAGCAGGCGCAGGTGCTGGCGGGCGTAGGCCCACAATCGGGTGATCGGGGCCCGCGCGGGCGGCGCTTCGGCCGCGTCGGGGGCGGGTGTGGTGGTGTCGGTCATTTCCTGTTTCCTCCGCTGGGTGCTGCGGTCTCCATCGAAGTTACCTGCGGCCCCTGACACCGGCATCGGCCGAAGGTCACAAGCGTCCTACGACCATGGTCGTACGCCGGTCGGGTGACGGTGACCGTCCGCGACGAGAGCCGCTCCCCGACCGGCGCGACCGGTTCAGTCCTCGGCGAGGACGATGACTTTGTCGCCCGGCTGCAGCATGAACTGCACGCCCTTGTCCGGGTTGAGGTGCACGCCGTAGTCGGGGGCCTGCTTGGCGAGGGCGGCCACGCGGTAGCCGATGGCGGTCTCGCCGCGGCGGCGCGCGGACTCGGCGACGGTGTAGAAGTTGACCGGCACTCCCGGGCGCACGTAGTGCTCGGCGGGCTTGAGGTAGATCTCGGAGCCGTCCGGGCTGAACAGCTGCCCGAAGACCTGCGAGAGGTGCGGGTTCTCGGCCGTCTGGGTGAGCAGGAGGCTGATGAGCTTGTCGCTGACGATGAAGTCGTCGGCCTGCGTGACCTGGGCGAGCGTCCGGTTGCGGTCGTCGGCCATCTCCGAGACGACCTTGAAGCGGCTGTTGCTGCGCTGGGCCATGTCGCGCAGGTGCAGCAGGGTCACGAGGGTCTTGGAGTCGGCGAGCTGCGGGGCCACGTCGTCCGAGCACAGGGCGATGATGTGGTTGTACGAGCCGGGGTTGAGCGATTCGAGGAGGACCCGGTCGGTGGTGTCGTCCTCCTTGAAGTTGAGGCCCTGGACGCGCATGGTGGGGCCGATCTTGCGGATCGCGTCGGGCGCGTCGGGGTGGTCGGAGACGACGTCGGTGACCGAACCGGGCGCCACATACTGGTCGAGCTGTTCGAGGATCATGCGCGACATGGCGTTCCAGCCGAGGATGAGGGTGCGCTCGGGCCGGTTTCCGTGGTCGGCGCGGGCGACGATGGCGCTCTCGTCGATGACGGGCCGGGAGCCGTCGAGTTGAATCGCGGAGTCGTCGGCGGCGATGAGGATGAGCTTGTCGCCGGGCTGGAGCGAGGCCGAGGACGGCGGGTTGATGATGCAGCGGCCCTCCTTGGTGAGCACGCCGATGAACGACGACGTGCGGTAGGAGTGCAGGGCCTGGCTGAGCGGGCGGCCGAAGAGGCCGGGCTCTTCGACCATGTAGATCTCGTCGCCGCCGAAGTCGAGCAGGTCGGTGTAGACGACGGAGAGGCCGGACTGGCGGCAGGTCTGCACCATCAGGCGGGCCATGAGGTCGTTGGCGTCGACGATGTGGGCCGCGCGGCCGCCGGCGAGGCGGGCCGCGGGGAGGTTCCGGCCTTCGACGACCGCGCCCACGACGTGGCACTTGATGCCGTTGCCGCCCTGGGTGACGGCGAGGAGCGAGCGCACGAGCTGCGCGTCGGGGTCGTCCTCGGCGGAGGTCAGGATGATGACGCTCTTGGCCTGCGAGGCGTTGACGAGGGCGATGCTGTCGGGGTCGGCGGGGTCGCCGGTGCGGCAGACGACGTGTGTGGACTTGAGGTTCGGGATCTTCGTGCGGATCTCGTCCTCCATCTCCACTTTGTCGCGGTCGGCGAGGATGGCGATGACGGCGCGCTTCTCGCTTTCGTTGGCCTCCACCAATTCCGAGATGACGATGAAGACCTGATCGGACCATCCGAGAATGACGGTGTGATCCTTCTCAACGACGAGCGAGCGGCCTTTCCGGAGGTCCTCGAGTTTCGCGTCGAGACCGGTGGTCAGCACACCGACGAGTGACGACAGGATCACCAGGCCGCCGATGGTGGTGACGAACATGACGACCATCGCGGGGCCGCCGTCCTCGTCGCCGGTAATGGTCCCGGCGTCAAGGATGTGGATGAACGACTTCCACAATGTACCGCCGAAGCCGTCGGCCCCTCCTGCGATCGCGAGGAATAGCGCGCCTATCGCGGTGAGCGCCAAGGTGATTACGGTCAGCCAACCAATGAGCGCTTTCGTGCCCTTCGACATGGTGTTGTCGAACCAATAGCGTGCCCGCTGCTTGAACGTCGGCTCGGACATGGGGCGTCCTTTCTGGGAACGGCTTTCGACCGGCCGACTCGGGGCGGAGGCGAGTGGGGCCGGGAGTATTTCCGGGGCGTCAGCCACTATTACTGCATTGCATCCACTGCGACCGGTCGCAGTGATGTCGCTACACGGGGTCGCCCGGTCCAGAGGAGGCGCCAGGGGGTGGACGCGGCGAGAGTCGGGCGACGACGCCTTCCCACCCTAGTTCGAACCGTAAGGCAGGGAACGGGAGGGTTGCGGACGGCCGCTCAGATCGGTTCGCACGCAATGCGCGGGCAACGCCCCCAGCCGCCAATCCCGAAGCGGCCGTTGGGGTCTCGTCCACTACTCGAAGCCGTTCCCTTCGAAGGCCACTTCGATCGCGAGGCGGGTGTGCCGCTTCGGGACGGTGAAGCGCGGCTCGACCTCCGGGCCGGTGCCCTTGCGGTAGGCGGTGATCTGGAGGCTCACGCCGTCGCGGCATTCGCGGTCCCACACGCGCACCTCCTCGGCGACGCGCGCGGCGAGCGCCGGGCCGTGCGGCCCGTGGCCGCGCACCCCGATCTCGATGCCGCCGCCGGTCCTGCGGCACACCAGGTACGCGAAGTCCTCGCCCTCCACCACGGCCGGGTTGGCCCAGCGCAGCAGCAGCCGCTGCAGGCCGTGGTCGCCGAAGGGCGCGCTCATGCGCCCGTATCCGGCGAACGCGCAGGCCAGCCACAGCGAGAGCTGCGTGGCATCGTCGTTCACCTTGAGCTGCACCGGGGTCCATACGGTCGTGCCCCGCCCGTCGAGCACGCCGCGCACGCCGTCGGCCTCGACTTCGTGCTCCACATGGAAGGTCATGATGCGGCCCTCGGAGAGTTCGACGGCCTGGCCCTCCTGGCTGCCGAGGCCGCGCATGGGCATGAAGCCGCAGCTCACGATCGAGCGGCTGCGCATCGCGCCGTCCGAGTAGTCGAACGCGACCGAATGCTCGCACCCGCGGATACTCAGGGGCGCAACGAGTCTGCCGCCCTCTGCGAGCTGGTCCCACCAGGCCGGGGGCAGGTCCCAGGTGCCCACGGTGGCGATGATGCGGTCGTACGGCGCGTCGTCGACGAACCCGAGTTCGCCGTCGCCCTGCACCACCCGCACGCGCCCGGAGCCGACCTCTTCGAGCGCCCTGCGCGCCCGCCCGGCCGTCTCAGCATCGATGTCCACAGTGGTCACTGCGCCTTCGGGGCCGACGAGCGCGTCGAGCAGGGCGGCGTTGTAGCCGGTACCGGCCCCGATTTCGAGCACGCGGTGGCCGGGCCGCACGTCGAGCTGCTCCAGCATCTCGGCCACGATCGCGGGCTGCGAGGCGGAGCTGACGGGCTCGCCGTCGCTGTTCCGCTTGGTGACGTAGACGTCGTCGGCGTAGGCGATGCGCAGCGGCGCCTCGGACACGAACCGGTGGCGCGGCACGGCCAGCATCGCCGTCTCCACCGCCCCGCTCCGGATCACCCCGCGCGACCGCAGGCTCCCCACGAGGCGGGTGCGCAGCTGGTGCGCCTCGTTACCGGAAGTATCGGTGTGATCACCCACATCTTCCAGCGTACGTCCGATGTGCCACGTCCGCCTCCCCCAGTTCCAGCGATTGGAACGCTTCCACCGCTCACTCCCGCTCGGCGCAGCGGGCGTCTAGCATCGCCCACAGCGCCTCGCGCCGGTCCTCCTGCACGTCGATCGGGGTGGCGACCGGTTCGCCGCCGTCGATCACGATCCACGCGGTGAACCCGAACGGGTGCTTCGCGTCGCCCACCACGTGCCCGTCGCAGCGGTGCGCGTCGAACATCAGCGGCACGGAGACGCCGCCGCCCTCGAGGGGCTCCGACGCTTCCGCGCGGATCTCGAACAGAACGCTTCCGCGCACCTCGGACACGTCCAGCGCCGCCTCTCCCAGCGGCGTCACCTTCAGCCTCCCTTCGAGGGTGCCATCCGCGGCCGCGGCCAGCTCCCCCAGCTCGATGCGGGCGCTCGCGGCCACCGCCTTCGCCGCGCACGCCTCCCGGATCAATCGGTCAAGTGTGCCGTTCGGGTGCGACAATTCCAGGGTCACGGTGTGAACCGCCTGGTCCTGGGTCTCGACTTCGAGGATCACCGAGGCGGGGTCGGCTATCGAGGCGGTGCCGTCGGGGCAGCGGGCGTCGCCGTACTGGACGAAGAGGTCTCGGGCGGCGGCGTAGGGCGGGACCTCGGTGTCGAATTCCTGGACGCCCAAGGGCGCGAAAGAATCCGTGACGACCTCGGCGCTGAGGACGCGCACGGACGCGTCGCCGCCGTTGGTCACCGCGACCGCGAACTGGCCGGGCTTCATGAACATGCGGCGGATCTCGGCCGTCGCGGAGAGCACGGGCGGGTCGGAGACGGCGGCGGGCTCGGCGCCGCGCGGGCTCGCGAGGGTCCCGGCCAGCGCGGCCGAGGCGGCGGCCAGCGCGAAGACGCCCACGATGGCGATCCGAACCCAGCGCATGAGGCCTCCCGGCGAGCCGATCCAAAGGCCCGCAGGGGGTACGCGAGCCCGACCGATCTCAGTCTGGCACTGGGGAACGACCGTGTGAAGAGGTCTCGCCCAGCGCCCTGAGGTCGGGTGTGTCGAGTCGCAGCGCCCCCGATCATCAAGGGTGCCTCGCGGGTGCGACGTTGTTCGCGGGCGGCAAACGCCGCTGGCACCCCCGAGGTCGGGTGTGTCGGAACGCGACGCCCCGGTCTTCAGGGTGCCTCAGGGGTACGACACTGCGCGGCCCGCAGGGCCGGCCGGCTGCCGTCAGGCGTTGGGGACCAGGCGTTCCGACTCGTCGAGGCACCAGGCGAGGGCCGAGGGCCAGCGTCCGTAGCCGTCGTCGGGGGTGATGTGTCCGCCGCCGGGGATCACGTCCACCTCGCAGCCGAGGGGCCGGCCGTAGTGCTCGGCGGCGCCTTCGGTGCAGTACGGGTCGGCGTCGGAGCAGGCCAGCCGCACCGACTTCGATGCGAGCCGGAGCGCGGCCAGGTCGAGGCCGACGGTGGTGAAGCCGGCGATCACGTCCCAGTCGTAGGCCGCGGGGCCGGGCGGGCTCACGAGCAGGACCCGGTCGGCCGCAAGTGGATTGGCCGAGGCGGCGTCGGCGGCCGCGAGGTGCATCCAAGCGGCGCAGGCGAGGCTGTGGGCGATGACGACCTTCTCGCCGCGCATGAGCGCCAGCTCGGAGCGGATCGCGTCGGTCCAGTCCGCGAGGCTCGGCCGGTCGGTGTCGGGGAGTTGCGGGTAGAAGACCTGCTCGCCGCGCTCGCGCAGGTCCATGGCGAGCTCGCGCTCCCAGTGGCCTTCGGGGCGGCGGTTCTCCACGCCGTGGAGGATGAGAAAGCTGCGGTCCCACATGCACTGGACGTTAGCGGCAACCGGTAACGGCCGCGTAAACCTTCTCAGATCCCGGCCCGCCGGCCAGACGGGGCCGGCGGGCGACAGGGCTCAGACGTTCGCGACGGTCAGCAGGTGGTTGCTCGCCCCGAGCAGCGAGGACTCGGCTTCGATCACCCGCAGGCCGTCCATGAGGTGCTTGCCAGCCTCGGGCTCGTCGATGAGCCGCTCGAGTTCGGGGAGGTACCCGGGGAAGCCCTGCACGGCGTACTGCGCCGCGCCGGGGAGGCCGGCGTCGGCGAACTCGGAGGCGACCTCGCCGGGGTGCGAGAGGTACGCGGTGGTGAACATGTCCTGCTCGTAGAAGCGCAGGTCGCCTTCGCGGAGGATGCGGAGGCTGTCCTCGGCGCTGATCTTGCGGTCGATGTCGTTGGACTGGAACAGAAGCCAGTCGCACCAGCCGGAGCTGCGGTTGATGGTCGCGGCCGCGACGACGCCGCCGGGGCGGGTGCAGCGGGCGGCTTCGGCGATGGCCTGGACGCGGTGCTCGCGGTCGGTGAGGTGATAGAGCGGGCCCATGAGCAGCACGGCGTCGAAACTCGCGTCGTCCCAGGGCAGTTCGCGGGCGTCGCCGACGACGGCGGTGACGCCGGGCAGTTCCGCGGCCACCGCGACCTGGCTCGCGACGGGGTCGATGAGGGTGACGCGGTGCCCGTCCCGGGCGAGCCATTCGGCGTGGATGCCGGTCGCGCCGCCCACGTCGAGCACGTCGAGCGCCTCGCCGGGGAGCTTGCGACGCAGCAGGTCCTGCATGCGGGCGAACTCCAGGCGTCCGCGCGCGCTGCGCGTCAGGCGCTCGCGCTCGCCGCCGCGTTCGTAGTACGCCTCGATCTCGGTCTCAAGTTCCCAAGTGCTCATGGCGATCATTCTGCATGAGCTGCAGAGAAATCGCTATCTGGTTCCGGGCGCGGAAACGGCGGCCGGTCTGCCGTCCCGTCGCGCTCCCGCAAGCCCGAAGGGTCGGTCGGCTGGCCGCCGCGCTGTTATCTCACCTCATGCCCGACCGCCGCCGCCGCGCGGGGCCGCGGTTCAGTTGGCGGCCACCCGCAGTCCGAGCGCGACCATGACCGCCCCGGTGACGCCGTTGAGCCAGGCGCGCACGCGGGGGCGTTCGAGCACGGCGCGGAACAGTCCGATCAGGTTGGCGAGTCCGATGTAGAACAGCCCGCAGACGGCCATTCCGACCGCCGCGAGCTCGCCGATGAGCACGGCCTGCGATCCGCCGCCGCCGAGGAACTGCGGCATCAGCGCCGTGAACAGCACGACCGCCTTCGGGTTGAGCAGGTTGCACATCAGGCCGGAGCGGAACGCGGCCCAGTGGCTCATCGGCCGGTCGAGTTCGATCTCGGCGACCGGCCGCCGCCGCTCTCTGATCGCCGCCCGGATCGATTTCAGGCCCAGGTAGACCAGGTAGACCGCGCCCGCGAGCTTGACGGCCGTGAAGGCCAGCGCCGAGGCGGCGAGGAGCGCGGCGAGCCCGATCGAGGTGGCGACGACCCACACGACGATGCCGAGACCGATCCCGACGGCGGTCCACATCCCGCTCACGCGCCCGGAGAGCACGGTGTTGCGCACGACCATCGCGAAGTCGGGTCCCGGGACGATGGCGGCGAGCAGGATCGCCAGGCCGAAGAGCAGCAGCGTGGTCATGGACTCCCCCTTGTGCAGTGCGTCGACCACCATGCTCCGCGTTTCGGGCGGTGGCCGCATCAGCACGGTGACGGGGTTCGGTGACCGGGTTCAGGCCGGGTCGGCGAGCCGCCAGTACTGCTTCTTGTCCTTGTCGTGGACGACGACGCCGAGTCCGTCGAGTTCGTCGAGGAGTTCCCGCAGGTCGTCGCCGTTGGACTTCTCGAGGGCGTGCTGGCGAGCCTTGAGCACGGCGTTCGCGCCCTGCGGGAGGCCGTCGGCGCCGGGGACCCAGCGCCGGTATTCGGCGGCGTACGGGTCGCCGTCGGGCAGCCAGGCGTAGCCGTGCCTGCGGAGGGCGGCGGCGAGCTTGTCGCGGTCGAGGTCGAATTCGACGTTGGCGAGTTCTTGGCGGCGGTGGCCGAGCACGACGACCCGCTTGTCCTGCACGAAGACGCCGCGCACGTCGGCGCGGTCGGCTCCGCGCTCGTAGTCGCCGCGTTTGAGGTCGATGCGGTCGCGCCCGACGGTGATGGTGAGCATCTCGTGGATCACGAAGAAGGCGAGCACGAGTCCGGCGATGAGACCGACGCCGATGCCGACGATGAGCTGGAGGGTCGGGGAGAGGTCGGTGAACCGTTCGATTAGGCCTTGGAACGGGAACCATGCGAGGCCGGTGATCCATTCGGCGATGAACGTCAGCCCCCATCCGAGCCCGGCGCCGAGGAGCGGCAGGCCGGTGAGGAAGGCCGGGCCGATCCAGGGGGCGTCGGCCACGGTGGCGGTGTCGCCGGTGCGGGTGCTGTCGGTGGGCATTGGGCTCGCCTTTCCGTCGATCTCGAACGACCGTATCCACGCTGCTTGAGCTGCGCAAACGATCCGGTTGAGAACGAGCCCAAGGAAGGAGCGGTTTCGCGCGGGTCGATACCGAAGGCGCGCGGGACGCCGCCGGGCCGATACGAAAGTATCGCCGCCCGTACTCGCAAACCGTTGAAAATGCCGCATACGGGATGCGGCTCGGCTAGCGTCCGAAATGTTCGATCCGGAACGCGGCCATGGAGATGCGCCGCGCGCGAGAAAGGCCCGGACCGTGTCGGGAACAGTTCACCGCCGCCCTACCGCCTTCGCCGCCGCTGCGGCGCTCCTGCTCTGCACCACCGTCGCCGCTTCCGCCGCGGCGTCCGGCGAGACCGCCGACTACGTCGACATCGTGCTGGCCGAGGGCGACGGCAGGTGCGCGGTCGAGCGCGTCCAGGTCGACGCCGCACCGCCGGCGACCGTCGCGATCGACACCGACAAGATCGACTTCGACTGCAGCGGCAGCACCCGGTTCGACTTCGCCGCCGACACCGCGTTCGCGTTCGACGACGCGGCGGGCACCGCGACGGCCGAGAAGGTGCGCATCGCCGCCACGAAGTTCGGCGTGACCTGCACGTACGAGGCCGCCCGGGTGACCCTGGAGCGAGACGGCGTGTCTCGCTCCTACGGCGGCGGCCCGGTCGGTGCGAAGAAGGTCAAGGGCTCGTTCCTGTGCCCCGGTTCGGTGAATCTCGACAGGGCCGAGGTCGTGTTCCACCAGTGAAAAGGGCCGGGCGAAACCGCCCGGCCCTCTCTTTCACAGCACCGGCGGCGTCCGGTCAACCAAGGTCCCCTGCCGCGCCGCGGCGACGGCGTCCCGCCACGGCTGCGCGGCGGCCGGTTCGACGCCTTCGGGCACGCGTTCCTCGAGCAGGTCGAGTTCCAACTGCTGCAGGCGTTCCTGGGCCACCCGGACCGGCCCGAAGCTGCGCAGGAACCGCCGCCGCGAGCGCCGCCGCGACAGCGTCTCGGCCTCGATCGGAGCGAGGCTCCCGGCCTGGACCTCCTCGGCCGAGACCTCGGCCCAGCGGGTGCGGAAGTGGCGGCGCACCACGAGGTACACGATCACCAGGATCGCGAAGTTCGCCAGGGGCTTGCCGATCGCGCCCGCGATCCCGCCGAACAGCGGGCTGTCGAACAGCCAGTGCATGCCCATCGCCAGCGCGAGGCACCCAACCGCGACCCACACGCGCCGCGAGAGCGTGCGGCCGGAGGCGCTGACCAGGTATCCGATCCCGGCGCCCGCGACGGCGCTCATCGCCCAGTGCGAGCCGATCCCGGTGAGCAGGATGCGGATCCACAGCACCTGCCCGGTCGCGCCGACCGGGTCCACGCCGCCTGACATGCCGATCGCGTTGAGTCCGTATGTGAAGTTCTCCATCATCTGGAAGCCGAAGCCGATGAGCGCGCCGTAGACGAAGCCGTCGGCGGCGCTGCGCACGAGCCGGGTCGAGACGCACGCCAGGAGCAGCACGCCGGCGGTCTTCACCAGTTCCTCATTGACCGGGGCGGTCATCGCCGCGGCCCAGTCGGCGGCGGTCTGGAGTCCCAGTGCCTCGGTCCAGGCTGTGAGGAGCAGCCCGTTGAGCAGCAGGGCCATGCCGCATGCGGCGAAGGCACCCCACATGAGCGCGAGCCAGGTGCCCGCCCACGGCGGGGCCTGCACGGGACGCAGGAACCGGCGCGCCACCCAGAGGGCGACCGCGAGGCTGAAGGCCAGCACCACGATGTCGAGCACGGCGCTCCCGGGGAAGGCCAGCACGACCGGCAGGAAGTCCTTGTTCAGCGTCCACAGCCCGAAGGCGGACAAACCGATCAGGGTCCAGAATCCGACGGTCCGGCCGCTGACGGTCACCGGGCGCGGCATGACGACATGGTTGTAGACGGTCATGACTCCTCCTCGAACGCGATCGAGTCGACGAGGGCGGTCGCGGCGGCACGAGAGTCCTCTTCTGATTGGGCGGGCGCGAGGACCTGCACTTGCACGGCCCGCACCCCTTCGCCGTCGGGGAGCACGAAGGCCTGTCCGGCCCGGTCCCCGATCTGGATGTCGCCTTGCACCCCGGTGAGGCCCGCGGCGTTGCGGTACTCGGCGGCTTCGGAGAGCCGCACCTGGATGCCTTGGTGCCGTTCGATGTCCAGGAGCCGGTCGAGGCCGGTCCACATCTCGTCCGGCGTGGTCCCGTCCGGGTAGGTCACGCTGGTGAGTTCGACCATCACGTCTCCGTGCACGAGCACGAGCCGGGAGTTGAGGTCGCTCAGGGCGTTGTCGACGGCCCAGCCGTCCCCGACCTGGACCGAGGCGTCCCGGTCCGCGCCGAACTCGATCACCGTGTCGGGCACCAGCTGCACCGCGTCGGGCTGCGACCGCTCGAAGGCGGTCTCGGCGCCGATGAGCGCGAGCAGCACTGCGACCACCGCGAGCGGCACCCATATCCGGCTCTTGCCGCGCACCGCGTTCCCCGCGGCCCCTATGTCGTCCATGAGTTCAACATAGCCAGAATCGGGCCGCGTTAACCTGGGAAAACTCTCATATTCGCCGGTTCTTGGAGAACTCCCATCGATCCTTTTAGGGCGCGCCGTGGACGGCGGCCCCGTTGAGGAAGGTCTGCTGGACGTTCCACACGTCCGGGTTGAGGGCCATCCGCGCCGAGTACCACACCCGGTAGCCGGGCTTGCCGAACTCGGTGTCCGCGTACATGGTCGCCCGGTACAGGTGGTCGTGCATCGCCGGTTTGAGCCTCGGCACGGCCGAGAAGCGCTGGCTCGCGAAGCTCGTCGGCGTCGTTCCGTAGAGGAACAGCAGGTCGCCGTTGCGGCCGGTGGAGGCGATGTCGGTGTCGTTCAGCAGACCGATGTACGAGTCGCCGTTCTTGGCGACGTCCAGGTGCCACGGCTCCTTGCCGTTCTGCATGGCCCCCAGGCTCACCGTCTGCATGGCGCCCCAGTTGGCCTTGGCGGGGGTCGCTCCGCCTTCGAAGTAGACCATGCGGTTCGGCGACCGGTTGATCTCGATCGCCCACATGACCCAGCGGCCGTTCTCGTAGATGAGGGCGGGCGACAGCGGGCGGCGCTCGGGCATGGAGCTCCGCATGACCTCCGTCGGCGCCGACCAGTTGACGCCGTCGGTCGAGGTCGAGTACTTGATCCGCTCCTGTGCCGCGTCCGGGATCACGACGCGCCAGAACACGTACAGCGTGTTATTCGGGCCCATCTCCAGGTCGGTGTCGGAGTTGTAGGGGCCGGGCAGGCCCGGCTGGTCGTCGATCGGGTTGGTGAGGCCCGGGGGCACGACCCAGTTGACGCCGTCGTTGGACACGGCGATGTTCGGGTCCTCCCAGGCCGAGTTGCTTCCGGGATAAGGGGTGTGCGCCATCCAGTACTCGTAGCCGTTCCAGCCGCCGGGCACCCGGATGACGGCCGGGTGGGTGGTCTGTCCGCCGCCGAGATCCTGCTGGGTCGGGATCGTTCGCTTCCCGCCGTAGGGCCCCCAGACCCTGTCGGGGATCTCGGCCTGCTCCGGGACGACCGGTG
The DNA here is from genome assembly GCF_017592475.1 of Glycomyces niveus. Taxonomy (GTDB): domain Bacteria; phylum Actinomycetota; class Actinomycetes; order Mycobacteriales; family Micromonosporaceae; genus Glycomyces; species Glycomyces niveus. The sequence goes on from NZ_JAGFNP010000003.1 coordinate 421,332, forward strand.
CGCATTCCTCCAGATCGGCCTCGCCCTGCACCACGATCGTCTCGAGGCGGCTCCCGTCCGCGGCGATGCGGTCGATCTCCGCTTTCAGGACGACGTGGGCGGTGTCCCCGGGGACGATCGTCATTCCCGAGAGCGCGCCCTCGCCGGTCGGCGGCACCTCGGCGCCGGGTTGGAGGGTGCCCTGGAGATCGCCTTCCCGCCAGGGGCTCGTTTCGGGGCCGGTCTGGACGTCGGTGCCGGCGACGGTATAGCGGTACTCCGGGTGGGCGGGGGCGTCGATGTCATCGGCGAGCAGGAACTCCACCTCAAGGTCGCCCGCACCGCCGCAGGTCGCCGTGGCGAATTCGAGGACCGGTGCAGGGCTCCGCTGGGCTTGGGAGGGGAGGCCGACCATCATGGCGGCGAGCAGTCCGGAGGCACTCACGAGAAGCCGTCCGCGTGCTGCGAAGCGCATGTCGTTTCCTCTCTCCCTAGTGGAATGGTCGTTCAGCCGGGGTGGGTGATGGTCAGCTCGAATTCGGTGATGATGCCGATCGGTTCGGAGCCGGTGACGCCTTCCTGACCTTCCCAGAGCAGTGCCAGGCTCGGTATGGCGAAGGTCTGCTCCACCGGAGGGAACGGCGGGTCCGCGACGGGTTGGGTCGGCAGCATTCTGATCGGCTGGGTGTAGAGGAAGTCCGTGCCGCTGGTAAGACCCGGGACCAGGTCCACTTTGAATTCGATGCCGGGGTTGAAGATGATCGACTGGGTCGACGTGTCGTACTGGAAATCCACCGGGATGCCGGGGCGCATCGCGAGGTAGACCTGGCCGAAGTCTGCGAGTTCGTCCGACGAGCCCACGAGGTTCGCGGCCACCATTGCCTGGTCCCCCTCAGGTCTCGCGAGGTCGACCTCGCCGGTGATCCCTCCGGTGGTGAACGTTTCGGTCTGCCCGAGGATCTCGATCGTCGCCCCCGGACTCGACAGCGAGACGCGCCGGTAGTTCGGACTTTCGTCCACGGTCTGCTCGGGCTCCCCCAGCATTGATTGCCAGGTAGAGGGAGGCGCCGCTGCGGTCAAGGTGGCGGCGAGCAAGATGACGATCGGCGCCGCGATCGCGACTACGGACAGCCGGCGCCCGCGCAGGACGGAGCGTTCGCGTCCGGTGCGCCGTTCGGCCGATGCAGGTGCCATGAGGCCGCTCCTGTTCCTCTTGGAGCTCGGTCAGGTCGTTCCTTACCGGACGATAGCGACAACGTTCCGGGGGCAGGCCGATTCAGCGGAAACTCTTGAACATGGGCGTCGCTCATCCTTTCAGGAATCAGGACCGAATCCACTATGTCTAGTTGAATGAGAATCGCCTGTACAGGCATTCGAAGTGGGCTTCGGCCCCGATCACGAAGGAAGCAGCATGGAAGACAGCACCATCCGCGGGCGCCTCGCCGGGTTCCGGCGCAGGCTCCTCGTCTGGAGCACAGGTATCGTCAGCGTTGCGGTCCTCATCGTCCCGAACGCGGCGTTCGCCCGATCCGACGACGGCGCCGAAGCGGCCTCGCCCCAGCAGGTCCCCTCCGGGGCCTACGACTACAACGGGGACGGGCTCGCCGACATCGTGGCGCGCAGAAACTCGACCGGGGCGTTGGAAGTCTGGCCGGGCAACGGCAACAGCGGCTTCGGCACCCGCTACACCGTCGGCTTCGGCTGGAACGCCATGAACCTCATCGAGACCGCGGGCGACCTCAACGGGGACGGCCTGGCCGACCTCATCGCCAGGGAGGCGAGCACCGGGCGGCTGTACTTCTACCCCGGCAACGGCAGCACCTTCTCGCCGTTCCAGTCGATCGGCCGCGGGTGGGAGGTCATGAGCGCCATCGTCTCCGGGCACGACTACACCGCTGACGGCAACGTCGACATCATCGCCGTGGAAGCCGGCACCGGCACCCTGTGGCTCTACCCGGGCACCGGCACGGGGGTCACATTCGCCCCGCGGCTCAACATCGGATCGAGCTGGAACCAGCTGCACGAGCTGACCGCAGTCGGGGACACCAACGAGGACGGCCACCCGGACGTCGTCGCGGTTCGCAACGTCGCCGATTGCATGTACTTCTACGCGGGACCGGGCAGCGAGAAATTCAAGCCCGGAGTCCTGTTCGACTGCGGCTGGGACGTGCTGGAGGGGGCCGCCGCCGTCGGCGACTTCACCGGCGACGGCCACCTCGACTGGGTCGGCAAGGACCCTGACCACAACCATCTCTACCTGTTCCACGGAGACGGCACGGGCAGCTTCTTCAGCTCGCCCGTGATCGACTACGGCTGGAACTCGATGACGATCGCCTGACGGCGCTCACCCGATGGCACACCGGCCGCCGCAGCCAGCGGCAGCCGGTCCATGAGGGCCTTCGCCGAGAACCGGTCGGCCAAGTGCGCCCAGGCCACGGCCTGCTGCGCCGCGTACGCGGCGGCGTCTCCGGCCAGCCGCTCAGCGACGGCCGCGACCTCCCCCGGCTCGCAGTAGACCGCGGCCGGTCCGAACGCCGGCGCGAATCGCCGGTCCATGATCACCGGCACCCCTGCCGCCATCGCCTCGAGCGGCGCCCTGTCGCACGCGCCCATGGCATCGGCCTCGGTGAAGCAGACCATCACGTCGATCGCCGCCAGGAACTCCCTGGTGCCCAACATATCCGGTGCGGGCATATGCACGGCCCAGTTCTCCGGCAGTCCGCCGAGCAGCCGCGCCGGCGCTTCCGCACCGCCCAGGACGTGGATCTCGAACGGCTCCCGGTCGGGATAGCACTCCAGCAGCACCTCTCGCTCCTCCGGCCACTTGAGACCGTGGTCGGCGGCGGCGCGGCCGATGCGGACGCTGCCGTCCGGGACGCGGCGGCCGTCCAGCCGCCACTGGTCGACCTCGACGACCTCGCCCCACGGCTCGGCCGCCAGGTCGAGGTCGGCGAACGCCTCCGCGTGGTGCTCCCGCAGCACCGCCTGGACGAGCGGCCCGCCCGCGTACCAGGTGTGCTCCCCCAGCCAGTCCGTCACATGCCGTGCGACCGCCTCGACGCTCCAGACCTGGTCGCGCGGTCCCGTCTCGCCGTAGCGCTTGAACGGCGTCCGGTCGGCGACGACCGCGGTGCGCCCGGCCGCGATCCGCGGGCGCCGCTCGAGCGGGTGCATCAGCGCGAGCGGCGACCGCACGACCGCGAGCGCGCATTCGACCTCGTCGTCAAGGCCGATGCGGCGCACCGATCCCCCGTCGACGAGCGCCTGGATGCGGCGGGGCAGCGGAGGGTTCGGGTGCGCGCGGTACACCGGGTGGTGCAGCACCCCGACGCTGAGGCCGAGGTCCCGGCAGACGGCGATCTGGGCCGCGCTCGCGGCCGCACCGCCCGGTTCGCCGCCGACGATGAAGACGACGTCGAAGGCCGAGCGCTCCGGCTCGGACCGCCGCGTCCTCTCATGCTCGGTCTGCCACGCGGCGACCGCCTGCAGCACCGCGTACCGGTCGCCGATCGGGATGCGCGTGTTGCGGGCGACGGCCCGCACCTCGCGTATCGCCGACTGCGGGAACCCGCCGTTCAGCGCCTCGAAGATGCGCCGCAGCCGCGGGTCGGCGTCGTCGAGCGGACGCACCCGCTCGGCGGCGGTCCGCTTGGCCGCGATGTCGCGGCGCAGCAGCCGGATGCGCAGCACCGTGCCCCAATTGAGTCCGATCAGGACGATCAATACCAGGCCCGCGGCGAGAGCCGCGTACAGCGGGTCGAGCATGAGCAGCGGCAGCGTCGCGGCGGCCGCCGCGAAGGCGACGGCGGTGCGGCGGTCCACACGACGCGCAATGGCAGCGGCTTTCATCGGGCGCCTCCCAGGCTCGGTCGAACAGCGGATTCGGATTCGGTCGCAGCGACGGCCCCCGCCACCGCCCCGGCGCCCGCCCCGTCAACAGTCGCGGGCTTCGCGTCGACCTTGACGCCCAGCCCCTTCACCCTGCGCAGCAAGGCGTCCGGCGAGAACCGCTCCTCCACGACCCGCAGGCCCGCCGCGGCGCGCTCGGCGTAGTACGCGCGGTCCGCGCCCAGCTCGCGCACGCGGGCCTCGACCTCGCCGGGCTCGCAGTAGATCGCGCCGTCGCCGAACAGCTCGGCGAAGTCCGGCGAGAGGAGGCACGGCACCCCCGCCGCCATGGCCTCCAGCGGCGCCCGCCCGAAGGCTTCGAGCAGGTTCTCGTCGATGAAGTACGCGTACACGTCGACCTCGCCGAGAAAGTCGACGGCGGACATCGAACCGAACGGGTGCGACGTCCAGCGCTCCGGGATCGTGCCCAGGATGCGTTGCAGCGCATCATGGGCGCCGAGCATGTGGACCTCGATGCCCTCGGCGTCCGGGTAGGCGGCGCGGAGGCGCTTGGCCATGTTCGGGAACTTGGTCACATGGTCGCGGCTGTGCCGCCCGAGCCGGATCGGCTCGCCCTCGGCCCGGTGTCGGCGCTGGCGCGGCGTCCAGTCGGCGATGTCGATGGTCTCGTACCAGAAGTCCTCGGCGAGGTCGATGTCGGCCATCTCCTCGGCGTGGTGGGTGCGCAGCACGTCGCGCACGGCCGGGCCGATCGCGTACCAGGTGTGCGGGCCGACCCAGTCGGTGACGTTGCGGTGCACCGCACCGATGCTCCACGCGGTGCCGTAGCCGCCGGTCGGGCCGTACTCCTCGAAGGGCGTCTGGTTGACCAGGAGCACGGTCCGCGCCGCCTTGATCTCGGGCCGGTCCTCCATGATGTCCTCGAAGGCCACCGGGAAGCGCATGATCGCGAGATCGCAGTGGACGGTGTCGTCGGGGCCGATCTCGAAGACGCCCTCGTCGTCGAAGAGCGCGCGGATCTTCGGGTCGACGGGCCGACCCGCGGCGCGCTCCTTCACCGGGTGGTTGACGAGCCCGACGGTGAGCCCGGCCGACCGGTAGGCGAGGACTTCGGCCTCGTTGGCGGAGGTGGTGCCGCCCTTGAGGTTCAGCGTCGAGACGATGACGATGTCGACGTGCAGCGTGCGGGCCGGACGCCGGACGCGGGCGCGGTACGCGCAGAGCGCGGCGAGCGCGTGCATCTGGGTCTCGGTATGGCCCCGCGCGGAGCCGCGCGCGAACTTCTCGAGGCGGGCCTTGGCGGAGGTGGACCAGCCGTGGTTCAGCTTGACCTCCCAGGGCTCCACCAGGGCGAGCTTCTTGGCGGAGACGGTCGCGATGTCGGCGGCGTTGACCGACTCGGGTCCGGCCGCGTCGGCGCGGCCGCGGTCGAGCAGGCCGACCAGGCGCGACTGCATGCCGGCGGCGAGGAAGCACAGGACCGTGAGCGCGATGCCGGCCGGGAGCCACGACTGCGGCGCCAGGACCCCGAGCAGGGGGAGCAGCGGCGCGATGGCCGCCGTCGTCCACAGCGGCCGTTTCTCGAGGCCTCTTGCGACCTTCCGGAGGAGGCTGCGCTTGCCGCTCCGCGGCTGAGGCACGATCGGCTTCGGGCGCGGCGGGGCGCTCGGCGGCCAGCCCGCCACGGCGGGGAGGATGACGGCCCGCCACGCGGCCAGCGCGAGCAGCGACCCGGCCCAGACCGCGAGGCCCGCCGCCACGACCCAGGTCAGGGCGGCGGGTTCGATCGCCTTCGCGACCAACGCGGAGGCGGCGGCCGACGCGAGCCCGCCGGTGATGAGCAGCACGTCGCCGCGACGCACATCGCGGAACGAGCTCAGGCGGCGATCCTGCCGGCGGTCTTCCGCCTCGGGCTGCGCCCGTCGAAGCAGTGGACGTCCGGATGCGGGGTCGGCCGCGGTGGCCGAGACAGTCGAGGCACCCGCCACGCCCACCGCGAACTCGGCACTTGCGGCGGTCGCGGCCGCCAGGGCGACGGCGGCTGTCGCGTCGGATGCGGCTCCGGCAGCGCCGGACGCGGATACGGCGTCGGCCGCGGATGCGGCGGCGGGGTATAGGGCATGTCCCTTCCCACCCGCATCCACCTCCGACCTACCGAAGAAATGGGATGACTGTCTCACAGGGATCCGACATTCGTCCGGATTCGAGACAGCGTCGCGTTCCTTGGCGGCGTCGGACAGGGCCGAGGCCGAGGCGACTGGACCGGCATCGTCTTGCGCGTTCGCGGGGCTCGCCGAGTCGCCCTCCTCTGCGGCTCTGGTCGCGGAGCGCGTGTTCGGCGCGCTCGCCGTGCACTCGGGCATGATCTCGATGCGGCGGGCGTCGAGGACGGGGTGTTCGAAGCAGAGCAGTTCGGCGTACTCCGCGGTCGGGACGACCACGGGCGCCTTGTGGCGCGCCTCCATCTCCACGAAGTCGAGGCCATGCGCGGCGGCGACCTTCAGGACCGTCCGGTCCATCAGCGCCTGCTCGGCGCACACCCCGACCCAGTCGGGGCAGTGCAGCAGCCCGACCGCGACGCCCTCGTCCGCCCGGTTCGCCGCCTCGTCGAGCATCATGCGCCGCTTCGCGTCGAGCGCGCTCCAGTCCGCCGCATAGATGCGGCCGTACACGATCGCGCGGTTCTCCGCGTTCGACCGCGTGATGTCGTTCGCGATCGGGAACGGCCGCGGCCGCGGCATCGACGCCATGAACGGCGACGCCTGCCCCCGCCCGATCGCGCGGTGCCACCGCGAGAACCCCGAGTGGTACGCGAACCGGCTCGGCAGCATCCAGTGCCGCGACACCTCGCCCGCCGACAGCGTGGACCCGTTGTACCGCACCGCGGTCAGCGGCCCGCCGCCCATCCGCAGCGCCGCCTGGTCCCCGAACGCCGCCTTGACGCGGAACCGGTACTCAGAGTCGGCGGTCTTGCGCACTTCGTCGTAGAAGCCGACCTTCTTCAGGACCGCCTCCGCCCGGATCATGATCGGCGTCGACCGCGCCGCGATGAGCGCGATCTGCGGATCGATCATCAGCGACAGGTCCTCCGCGACAGCGATGCACCGCGACTCGACCATCACGAGCCCGTCGTTCGACAGCATCGGACGCACCTGCTTCGCCAGCCGCGTCGGGTGCGACCAGTCGTCCGAGTCGAGCCCGGTGATGAACTTCCCCTTGGCGACGGCCATCGCCCGGTTGCGCGCCTGGTACGTGCCGGCGTTCTCCGGCTGGATGAGCAGCTTCACCCGCGGGTCGAGCGCGGCGGCCTCCAGCAGGATCGGCTCGTACTCGGGGCCGGAGCCGTCGTCGACCAGCAGCAGCTCCCAGTTCTGCCATGTCTGCGCCACGACCGACCGCACCGCGGTCAGCAGCCCCTCCCCGGGCTGGAAGCAGGTCATGACGACCGAGATCATCGGCCCCTTCTCGATCGGCTTCAGCGGCGCGGTCCGCAACCCGTCGAAGTGCAGGGGCGCACCGCGTTCAGGCGCTTTGAGTTCGGTCCAGTCGGTGAACCGCCTGAACTTCCGCAGGTACGCCCGCACGCTGCCGCCGAGGCGGGGGTGGGCGTTCTGGCAGTCGATCGAGTCGATCAGCATGGCGCTGATCCCGCTGTAGGACTGCAGCAGCCGCCGCACCAGCCGCTTGCGGCCGTGCAGGTGCGCGGTCGTCACATGCAGCTCACGGTACTCGCGGGGCATCTGCGCGCCGAGCCTGCGGTAGGCGAGGTCGAACAGGGCGAGCGCGTGCGTGCGCTGGTCGTCGGTCGTGGCCTTCATCGCGACGGATGCGGCGAGCGCGCACAGCGCTTCCAGGTTGAGCGCGGCCTTCGCGAGTCGCGGAACGCGCTCGCGAAGCGTGAGAAGCGCATCGGGATCATCGGGGAAAGCGAGTTGTGCCAGAACCCGCAACGCGAGTCGCGAATTGTGGTACTGGCCCCACTCGTGGATGTCCTTGCAGCGCGCCGAACCCAGCGAATCGAGCGCCCGCTCGATCAGGGCATCGACGTTCGTTTGGCGCACCGCTTGCCTTGCATCGTCGTGGTCGGCAATTTCGCTCTGTCTGGTTCCGGGCACAGACTGGCGGCTTTTGATTTCGGGCAAACCGGTCATGGGCAGCTACTTTACGAGTCTTTCGGCCCCGATGCGGCGAATCATGCGGCGTGTTGCATCGATCGGAATCGCGTCAGGCGTGGCGGGAACGCTACCAATCGAGAGAACCGGTCGGCCCCCACCAAGGCCGACCGGTCGCTATTCGGCGATGAGTTCCTTGGCGCGCTTCATGAGCCACGGGCACCACGGATCGCCGTTCCATGTGCCGTGCCATCGCGGCGCGAAATCCGCGCCGTCGAACCGGCAGACCTCGTGCGGACCCACGCCGTCGTCGCAGTCGATCAGGTACTCGCAGGGGCCGTTCGGGTACCGGGTCTGGTCCGGGCCGAGGCGGTAGACCGAGAACAGCGCATGGCCCCTAGCGAAGTCCCCGAGGAAGCCGAGCGTCGCGAGCCCGCCGTCCGACCGGCGGCCGCACCGCGAGCGCGGATCCGGAGCCGCCGCCGCGGCGACAGCGGTGTCAGCCATCGCAGAACCTCACCGACGCCGGGTTCCGCTCGATCATGTGCCGCCCCATCGGCGACGGACGCGCCGGCCGCGCCCGCTCCCCCAGCCGGTCCCCGACGTGCGCGCCCACGATCACGAGACTGAAGGCGCACTCCTCCACCCACACCTTCCAGTCCTCTTCCGCCCCACGCCAACCCGGGCCCCAAGTCGCTTTCAGGTTGCCGGAGTTGATCCCGGAGACGATGAGGACGATGTCTTCGCTCTGCCCCGTGTACACCTGGAACGAGTCCGGTGCTTCATTACTTGACACGCGAACCCGATAAGTGCGCAAGCTATCCCGGAACTCACCCCGCTCCAGACCGTTGCCTTGAATGGCCAATGCCCTACCTCTCTTTCGAGCTGTCGCATTCCCGACAGAATCGGGAACCTCGCGGCGCTTCCTGATGCATTGAATCTAGGCCTCGACCATGGGTTTTCGAAAGAACACCCTGGTGGCACTACCTGCCCCGCAGGGGCACTCCGGCAGAAACCGACCGGAAAGTTTTGCACCCCAATCCTTTCCTTATCGGACTCCGCATTGCATCACACAATCGCGCGAGGGTACCGTCTCATTACAGTGCGTTTCCACCGACGAACTTCGGGAGGCATGAATGCCGCTGTCACACCTCGCCGACTGGTATGTCCCAGCGGAACTCCAAGCGCTCTATACCGAGTCCGGACTCACCTACGGACAGATTGGCACCAAGCTCGGCGTGAGCGTCAGGACCATCGGGAACTACCTGACCGGCGAGACCCGACCGAAACTCGCGATGGCAGCGAAGTTCGCCGAGGTCTGCGGCGCCAGCGAGAAACGAGCCGACTTCCTAATCCATGTCATCAGCCAGATGGATCGCGGCAGAATCGTGTCCGATCTGGAGGAGCGAAACATCTTCATCGTCGAGCGGGCCGAGGCGACCTCGGGAGAGTTCTGGAAGTTCGATCCCTGGTACATCCCCGGGCCGCTCCAACTCGAGCAGTACCACATGGAACTGCAGCCGGATAAGACTCCGCGACTCGCCGCAAACTGGCAGCGCAAGAAGCGCCGCCACCTCAGGATCTTCAACCGCAAGCCCGCACCCTCCATGAAATACCTGATCAGCACCAACGCGTTGCGCCCGCTGATCGGCTGGGAGTGGGGTGCGGAAGCATGGCGACACCTGCTTGATCTCGACCAGCGACCCGGGTGCGAAATCCGCCTCCTGGAGGGGCTGCACCCGGGGGTCGAGCACGCATTCGATATCTACCTGCCCGGCGGATTGAAAGACGCGCCGCCGCCTTTCATCTATGTCGAGGCCATGGATCAGAGCCGCCACATCGAGGAGTCGGAGAAGGTCGAGTTGTACCATGGCGGGGTCAAAGACATGTGGTCTTTTGGATCGCGAATCGGAGGTCGCCTGGATGACTGGGTTCACTAACTGGCGCAAGAGCTCTCGGAGCGGCAGCGGCGACGACAGCAACTGCGTGGAATGCCGCGTGACCTGGCGGAAGAGTTCTCGCAGTGGCGGCGGTGACAACAGCAGCTGCCTCGAGGCACGCTCACAAACCGGCGGCTTCCAGGTCCGGGACTCGAAGCTCGGGCATGGCTCCCCGGTCTTCGACCTCGCGGCCGTCGACTTCAAGGCACTCCTTGCGGCAGCCGAATGATGGACGTCGAAGAGAAGAAGAAGAGCTTCCCCGGCTCGGCCGCGTACTGGGAGAACCGCTACGCCAAGGGTGGGAACTCCGGTGCGGGTTCTCGTGGCGAACACGCCGAGTTCAAGGCCGAGGTGCTGAACCGCTTCGTGGAGGCGAACGGCGTCGAATCGGTCATCGAGTTCGGCTGCGGCGACGGGGTACAGCTGGCAATCGCCAAGTACCCTCGCTACCTGGGTCTCGATGTGTCCTCCACGCAGTTGCGGCGGACCATGGAGCGATTCGCGGACGACCCGTCGAAGAGCTTCGTGCATTACAACCCCGAAGGATTCTCGGACCAGGCCGGATTCCTCAAGGCCGATCTGTCACTCTCGCTCGACGTGATCTTCCATCTCACCGAGGACGATGTCTACCGGTCGCACATGGAACACGTCTTCGGGGCATCTCACAAGTACGTGGTCCTGTACACCAGCGACGCCGATGATCCCGGGATGGATGGGGAGTTCGCTCCTCACATCCGTCATCACCCGGTGCTTCGAGATGTGGAGCAGTACTTTCCTGAGTGGCGGCTCACCTCCCGTATCGAGAACCCGCGCCCCTGGTCTCCTGAGAACCTGGAGGGCTCGATCTCCGACTTCTTCATCTACGAGCGCACCAAGCCGGCGGCAAAGACCAGCTGACCCAGCGCACCAATGCAATGAGCCAACGGGGCCGTCGCCGCGAATCCGCGGCGGCGGCCCCTCCCGCATTCCGCCCCGCGCAGCGGAGTCCCGCTCCAGGCTCGAGCACTGAAGGAGAAGCATGCTGTACGCGATCGAACTGTTTCTTGACGACCGTGCCGACCGCCAGGTCCGTCGGATCTGGGCCGCGCTCGACGCGGGAGGGGTTCCGTCGCTCGCCAGTGCAGCGGGTGCCGACTCTCGACCGCATGTCAGCTTGTCGGTGTTCGATTGCGAGGACGTCCGCGAAGTCGCCGCACAGATCGGGCCGGTGCTCGCTACGGCTTCGGGCGTGTCGCTTCCCTTGGCGTCGTTGGGGTTCTTCGTCTCGGATGAGTCTCCGATGTTTCTCGGAGTAATCCCCTCGCCTCGCCTGCTTGAGCTGCACAGGGCGGTTCATGAGGCAGTGGAACCGCTGGTCGAAGAGGTCTGGCCGTATTACCGACCTGGCTCGCTCATGCCGCATTGCACGCTTGCGATGCGAGTCGCGGACAGGGCGCGGGCGCATGAGATCGCCGCGCGCTTCCCTGTTCCAATCACGGCACACGCCGCCAGCGCCCGGATCGTCGCAATCCCGGGCGGGCGGATCGTCTCCGCCGAATAGCCGGCAAGGGCATCGGGCAGGAACGAAGCAGGAGCGCCCTCGTCGACCTACAACACACCACCCGCTCACCGGTTCCGCCCAGAGGTCGGGCCGTCGGGACTCGGTAGGGTCGGTCGATGACCACCTCGGATGCCCTTGCCCGCCTGCCCAAAGCCGACTTGCACGTCCATCAGGAAGCGACCCGTTACCTCGACATCATCCTCGCCGAGCGGGAGGGCCGGGACCCGTACGACTGGGCGGCCTGGCGCCGGCGGCTAGCGGCCGAGGTCCCTCCCGGCAAGGAACGCCTGCAGCAGATCGGCTCGATGCAGCCGGTCTCGATCGACCACGACTCCGACGACGAGTTGTTCATCGGGCGGTTCGCGGCCCTGATGCGCGACCACGCCGCGGCCGGGGCGTGCTACGTCGAGATCCGCTGCGGCGGTGAGATCGCCACCCGCGACGGGTTCATGTCGATGTTCCGGCAGGCCGAGCGACAGGTGCGCGCCGAGTATCCGCGATTCCACGCCGAGGCGATGGCGATCGTCATCGGAGCCGGGCAGGACCGCGAACGCGCCGACGTGTTCGCCGATGCCTGCATCCGCGCCGCCCACGAAGGTCTTACCGGGATCGACTTCCTCTACTCCCCTTATGACTCCGAGGCGGACTGGGCGCCCATGTACCGGCTGGCGGAGCGGTTCGCCGCCGCCGGGTTGGGGATCACCGCGCACGCGGGCGAGCTGTCCACGGCCAACATCGCCGCCGCCGCGAACATGCCGGGGCTGACCAGGATCGGGCACGGCGTCCATGCCGCGTCCGACCCGGAGCTGCTGAAGCTGCTGGTCGACCGCGGCGTGACGCTGGAGTGCGCGTTGACGTGCAATGAGTACTTCGGCGTGCTGCCCGAACTCGAGGAACATCCGTTGCTGCGGCTGGTCGAGGCCGGGGTCGCGGTCACGCTGGGGACGGACAATCCGATCCAGCTCGGCACGACCATCGAGCAGGAGTACACCCGCGCGGCCGAACTCGGTCTGAGCTTGGATCAGCTCACGGGCTTTACCCGCAATGCGATCGAGGCGGCGTTCACCTCGGACGGGCGCAAGGCCACGATGCTCGGATACCTCCCCGGCAACTGAACCGCTGGAGCCGCCACCGAATCGCGAGGTCTGCGGCGAGCGCCAGTTCGCCGCAATCTCAGGGCGGGCGGCCTTCCTCAGGCGTTCCGGTGGATCTGGTGCCCGCCCTGTTCAGTCCACCGGTCGCGGACCAGGCAGAAGGGGTGGCCGGCGGGGTCGGCGTAGACGTGCCAGCCTTGCTGGTCGTCCAGCAGCACAGCGCCGTTGGCGATGACTTCCGCTTGGGCCTCATCGAGGTCGGGGACCGCGAAGTCGAGGTGGAACTGCTGCGGGTATGCGGGGTCGGGCCATTGCTAGGCGCGGGGTTCCGGGAGCGAGCGGGAGCCTTCTCGGCGCCTAGCCGGCCGGGCGCATGAGGAGGAGGTCGTCGCCCCACTCGTCGAGGGTCTTTTCGTGGCCTGCGTTGCGGGCCAAGGGTTCCACTTGGGCGAAGACTTGGCGCTGCAGGGTCGTGTCGCCGGTGGCGGTGATGCGGCTGATGGCGTCGAGGAGCGCGGCCGAGTCCCAGTCCCGCAGCGGGTGGCGCTCGAGCTCCCATACGAGGGCTTTGTTGTAGGGGCGCGGCCGCAGTTCCAAGGTGAAGAGGAGGTTGAGCAGGTAGCCGACGCTCTCGGCCGCTTCGAGGCGGGACGCCAGGGCGCGCCCGTCGCGGTGGTTCTTGACCGAGCGGTACAGCATGTTCTGGTAGGCGTCGAGGTGCTCGGCGGCGTCGGCGAAGGCCTTGCGCTCGTCGAGCCGGCCCTTGGCCGCGAGGAACTCGGTGATGGCGCCTCCGGTGCGGTCCAGGACCACTCGGCTGCGGGCGAGCGCATAGCGCGTGTACTCGGGGAGGACATCGCCGAGGAGGTCGTTGAGCGGCACCACGTTCAGGTCGAGCGTGGAGCTGCGCATGCCGTGGAGCCGCGCGAGTTCGGCTTCCTCGCCTTCGGCGGTGATCACGAACAGGTCGTGGTCGGAGTGCTCGGTCGGCAGGCCCTCCATGGACTGGGAGCCGATGAGGAAGAGCCCGACCACGGCGGGGTCGGCTTCGGCGATGCGGACGGCGTCCTCGTATGCGAGCGGCTGTGTTTCGGTCATCTCCGTTGTCTAGCAGCCCTTGCGCGGCAAGGGAAGCGGTTTACCTGGCGGTCAGCCGACGAGGTCGCGTTTGGGGCGGACGACGCAGAACTCGTTGCCCTCCGGGTCGGCCAGGACCGTCCAGGTCTCGTCGCCGGTCTGTCCGATGTCGACGCGGGTGGCGCCGAGTTCGATGATGCGCTCGATCTCCGCGAGCCGGTCCTCCGCGCTGTCGGCGTTGAGGTCGAAGTGCAGGCGGTTCTTGATCCGCTTGGGCTCGGTGACCGGCATGAAGCACAGCCCCCAGGCGGCGTCCCGGTCCGGGCCGACGATGACCTCGCGCTCGCGTTCGGAGACGACCTGCCAGCCCAGGACCGCGGCCCAGAAACGGGCGAGACCGGGCAGGTCGTGCGCGTCGATGACGATGTGGTGGATAGCAACTGCCATCGCCGCAGTATGCGCCGCCCCGATGCACGCAGCGGCGCGCGGGTTCGGTTGCGGCAAAACAGGCGCGAGGGAGCCTCGCGATCCCTAGACTGCGGGAATGGCGATTCGATGGACCACCGCGTTCTGGGACTACCCCGATGAAGGTTTCGAGAGCGGCACCGCGTTCTGGCTCAAGGTGACCGACTCGACCCTGTCGGAGCGGCGCGGCCCGGACGGCGAGTTCGCGACCCTCATTCCGGCCGAGGGCGACCCGTACCTGCGGGTGCAGCGCATCCGGGAGGGCAAGGGCGGCAGCCACCTCGACCTGCATGTGGACGACGTCGAAGCCGAGGCCGAGCGCGCGATCGAGCTCGGCGCGAGCGTGGTCCACCGCGAGCCGGGGCTCGTCGTGCTCAACTCTCCGGCCGGGTTCGTGTTCTGCCTGGTCAGGCATCATGGCGAGACGGCGGTGCCGCCGTCGCTCGCCTGGCCGGGCGGGCAGCGCAGCCGCACCGACCAGATCTGCGTCGACATCCCGCCGCAGGCGTTCGACCACGAGCTGGCGTTCTGGCAGATGTTCACCACCTGGCGGGGAACCCTCACCGATACCAGGGAGTTCCGGCGGCTCCTGCCGCCGCCGGAGCTTCCGCTGCAGTTCTTGCTGCAGCGCTTGGACTTCGCCGAGCGGGGCCAGAGCGCGACCGCGCACATGGACCTCGCCTGCTCGGATATCGACGCCGAGACCGAGCGGCACGTCGGGCTCGGGGCCGAGGCGGTGCGCCGCCACCACTGGTGGCAGGTGATGCGCGACCCCGGCGGCCTCGAGTACTGCATCACCAGCCGCGATCCCGAGGTCGACCTGCACCCGATCGCTTGAGCGCGAGCGCCTCCCGCCGGCGGCGGGAGGCGTCGGCGCGTCTCAGGATTCGGGGAGGCGCTTCCCGAGGACGGGGATGAGGATCGCCGCGACGATCAGGTGGAGGACCGCGAGGAACGCCTTCGTGCCCCAGGTGGCGTCGGTGAGAATCACCGGGAACCACTCGAGCACGAAGACCGCGCCCGCGCCGATGCGCCAGACCAGGACCGCGCGGCGCTTCGCGAAGCGGTCGAGGACCGCGCGGGCCAGCCAGCCCAGGCCCCCGAAGAGCAGCACGGAGGCGGCGACGTTGACGACGCCGATCGGCACCGCGTCCATGCCCGGCTGGCTCGCGGTGAGCTCGACCCCCGCGAGGTACGCGACGACCCATGCGAGCGAGGTCGCGACCAGTGCGGCGCCGAGGGCGAGCAGGCGGGTGCGCCAGACCGGGGCGGCGACCTTCACGGGCGCTTGTTCATCCAATTTGGACATATGTCGACTCCACTGCCTTGAGTTACGTTTCGGGGGAACGCTTTCGAAGGTAGGGCGGGGAGCCGGTGCCGCCCATCATCGAGCGTCCCTGGTTCATACGCGATCGTCCTCGGCCCTCCCGCACGGCGTCCCCGCTGGCTAGGGTTGCGGCATGGATGTGCTCAGCGACGTACTGGCGGTGCTGCGGACCGGTCGGCCCTTCGCCGCCCGGTTCTCGCTCAACGCGCCCTTCGCCGACCACCGGCGCAGCCACCCCCACGGCTTCGGCGTCCAGGTCATGGTCCGCGGCGACGCGTTCGTGACCACCGAGGACGGCGAGGTGATCGAGGTGCGGGAAGGCGACGTGCTCGTGACGCCCCGCGGCAGCGCCCACACCGTCGTCTCCGATTCGCTTGGCGCGCAACCCGTCGCCGAATGCGAAGGCGAGACTCCCGCCGGGCTCATCCTCCGCTCCGCCGACGACCCGGACGCCTCGCATGTGATGGTGTGCCTCGCCTACGAGCTCGCGCCCGGCCGCGCCCACCCGCTGCTCGGGGCCATGCCCGACTTCACGCGCCTCCCCGCCGACCCGGCCGCGCGGCCCGGACTCGCGGACGCGATCGCCATGCTCGAGACCGAGCTGCGCGCCGAGCGCGGCGGCGGCGACACCCTCGTGCCCGCCCTGCTCGACGCGGTCCTGATGTACCTGCTGCGCGCCGTCCTCGAAGGGAACGACCGCCACTGCGGCTTCGACGGCTGGGCCGCCGCGGTCACCGACCGCTCCATCGGCGCGGCCGTCCAGGCCATCCACGCCGAACCGGCCCGGCAGTGGACGGTCAGTTCGCTCGGCGAGGTCGCCGGGCTCTCCCGGTCGGCGTTCTCGCGCCGGTTCACCGAGCTCGTGGGCCAGCCTCCGTTGAGCTACTTGACGTTCTGGCGGCTCACCCTCGCCGCGCGGCTCCTCGCCGACACCGACGCGCCGCTCGCCGCCGTCGCCCGGCAGGTCGGGTACGCCTCCGAGTTCGCGTTCGCGGCCGCGTTCAAACGCGACTTCGGGCAGCCGCCCGGCCGCTTCCGCAAGGGAGCACCCACATGCGACCCGGCGGTGCCGGCGTTCCAGCGCGAAGCCGTGCCAGTCTGACGCGTTCGGCCCGGCCGCGACAGCGCGGCGTTCCGGGTCCTGCACCTCGATGCGCTGCTGGGCATCGCGATCACCGGGCTCGTGTACGTGACCGTGCTGCTCCCGCTGGTCGAACTCGACTTCGCGCCGCTGGCGACCGTGCTCGGCCGGATCCTCGTCGGGCCGCGTGGGCGGACCGGAAGCTGCGGCGCTTAGGCCTTGGCGCGCTTGCGGGCCTGGACCGCGATCAGGACGACCGGGACGAGCAGCAGCGCGCCTATCCACAGCACGCCGCTCGGGGCGGTCGCGTCCACGACATAGCCGCCCGCGAACGAGCCGACCGCGATCGACAGGTTGAACATGACCGTGTTCAGCGAGGTCGCGATCTCGACCTCGCCGGGCTCGACCGAGTTCATGTACCAGGTCTGCAGGACCGGGGAGACCAGGCCGTAGCCGATGCCCCAGAGCACGAGCACGGCCGTCGCGGAGAACAGGTCGCCGACCGCGAACGCCATGAGCGCCATGCCCGCCGCCATCGCAACGCCCAGCGCGGCGAGCGTGCCGCGCAGGCGGGTGCCGATGAGCGAGCCGGACGCGACCGTCGCGACGAGCGCGGCCGCGCCGAACGCGAGGAGCAGGCCGCTGACCTGGCCGGCGGCGATGCCGTTGGCCTGGAGGATCGGGCTGACGAACGTGTAGGCGATGAAGTGGCCGGTGACGATGAAAAAGGTCAGCGCCAGGCCGATGCGCACGCCCTTGTTGGCGCGCACCAGCTTCGGGAGGGAGGCGAAGGAGACCGTCGTGTGCGACGGGAGCTTCGGCACGAGCAGCGCGATCGCGACCATGGCGACGATCGCGAGGCCCGCGAGCGCCCACATGGCGGCGCGCCAGCCGAAGTGGTCGCCGATGAGGGTGCCGGCCGGGACGCCGAGCACGGTCGCGGCGCCGATGCCGCCGTAGACGGCGGCGGTCGCGCGCGGCACGTCCCGCGCGGGCACCAGGCGCAGCGCGATGCCGCCCGCGACGGCCCAGAACGCGCCGATCGAGAGGCCCACGAGGACGCGGGCCGCGAGCAGCAGTTCGAAGCCCGAGGCGAGGGCGGCGCCCACGTTCGCGCCGGCGACGAGCACGGCCAGGCCGATGAGCACGAGGCGGCGGTCGACGCGGCGGGTGAAGACGATGCTCAGCGGCGCGGCGATCGCGGCGACGAGGCCGGGGACGGTGACCATGAGGCCCGCGGTGCCGGCGGTGACGCCGAGCTCGGAGCCGATCGGGGTGAGGAGGCCGACCGGGAGGACCTCGGAGGTCATGACGACGAAGACGCCGAGGGCGACCGCGGCGACGGCGAGCCACTGCTTGACGGTGGCGCGCTCGGGCGCGGCGGTGCCGATCGCGGTGGGAAGAGAGGTCTGGCGTTCGTCGAGGGTGGTCACGGCTGTGGCTCCAAGCGGTTTCGGTTCGGGTCGGAGTCCTGAGACTCGTTGCCGGAACCGGTCCACCACTCGGTCCGCGCTCGGTGACACGGGTTTCGGCGCGTACAGGGGCTGTGGGCCTCGCGAGGAGGCGTTCGGCCGGGAGCGGAGGCTCCCTTGGCGGTGTACGTGCGTTTACCCTGGCCAGAAGCTCGATGTACTTCTGGGGCGTCGCCTGTCATCTAGGGTAGCGCCGCCGCGGCCGAACCGGAATGGTGAAGTTCGCCTCATCCGCCGCCCGTGCACCTGGCGGGAAGCCGCGGCCTCGTCGCGTCGGGAGTGGCGGGGCCATGACAGACTCCTTTCTGCGTGTCACGCACACATACGGAAGGAATGGCGAGCAGATGTCAGCAGAAGGCGGCACCAAGGCGATCGTCGCGGCCCTATTGGCCAACACCGGGATCGCGGTCAGCAAGTTCGTCGCGGCGGGGATCACGGGTTCGGCGTCGATGCTGGCCGAGGGCGTCCACTCGGTGGCCGACGCGTCCAACCAGGTCCTCCTGCTCATCGGCGGCAAGGCCTCGCGGAAGGCCGCGAGCCCGGCCCACCCGTTCGGTTACGGGCGCGAACGGTACATCTACGCGTTCATCGTCTCGATCGTCCTGTTCTCCATCGGCGGCGTGTACGCGCTGTACGAGGGCTACCACAAATGGCACGAGCGCGACCACGGCGGCGAGCTGGAGTGGCCGCAGGTCGCGGTCGCCGTGCTGGTCGTGGCGATCATCCTGGAGTCGTTCTCGCTGCGCACGGCCGTGAAGGAGTCGAACGCTGTCCGCGGGAAGCAGACGTGGCCGCAGTTCATCAAGGGCTCCCGCTCGCCCGAGCTGCCCGTGATCCTCCTGGAGGACATCGGCGCGCTCGTCGGCCTCATCCTGGCCCTGATCGGCGTCGGCCTCTCGTGGATCACCGGGGACATCCTCTTCGACGCGCTCGGCACCTTCAGCATCGGCGTGCTGCTGGTGCTCATCGCCATCGTGCTCGCGATCGAGATCCGCTCGATGCTCATCGGCGAGTCCGCGACCCTCGAGGACATCGCGGCGATCGAGAACGCCATCAACGACGGCGAGGGCGACACCCTCATCCACCTCAAGACGCTCCACGTGGGCCCGGACGAGCTGCTGGTGGCCGCGAAGGTCGGCATCGCGACGGCGGCGACCGGCGAGCAGGTGGCCTCGCAGATCGACGCGGCCGAGGCGCGCATCCGCGCGGCCGTGCCGAAGGCGAAGATCATCTACATCGAGCCGGACATCCCGCGCACGGGCGCTTAGGCTCGGACCATGGCCAAACTGGTGCTGGACCTGCACGACATCTTCAACAAGGGCGACCAGATCGAGAAGGCGCTGCGCGACGTCATCGACGAGGCGGTCGCCAAGAAGATCGACCTCGTGGAGATCATCCCGGGCAAGGGCTCGGGGCAGTTGAAGAAGAAGGTGCTGCGGTTCCTCGACCAGAAGGAGATCAAGGCCCTGTACCACCGGGTGGACAAGGACTCGAAGAACTTCGGTCGGCTCTTCGTCCACTTCCAGCACAAGGACAAGCGCAAGAAGCGATAGGGCTTGCAGAACGGCGGCGCGGCTTCCCTCCCCCGAGGCGCGCCGCCGTTTCGCGTGCGGTTCCTAGTTGATCAGCACCCGGTCGCGCTCATTCGCCGAATCGGGGGCGCCGAGCAGTTCCAGCAGCCGCAGCACCGGCACCCGGTAGCTGTGGCCGATCCGGAGGACTTGGACGGGGAACTGCCCCTCCTTCGCCAGCCGGTAGGCGACCGTCCTGCCGATCCCGAGGATCTGCGCGGCCGTCTCGACATTCGTCATCACCCCGAGCGACTTGACTCGCTCGACGGTCCAGATCTCGTCGATGACGACATCCGAAGGCCCCACCTTCGCATTCGGTGTCATGTTGGTCCTCTCTGGCGCGCCGGGCCGACACGGGGTGCATCGGCCGGGTGACGCCTAGGACCAGTCGACCCCACCCGGCACCGCCAAGTCCAGAGTGCCGCGCCGGAATTCACTCTTACGCGTGGTATCCGATTCCTCACTTGGAGGAGATCATTTGGGCGCGAATGGGACTCATTGCCCATAACGCATCGTGCGCACCAGGGATCGTGTTCCCCCGCGCGGATCCCGGCGGGCCTCGCCTGCGTCCTGGCCCCCTACTTCATCTGGCTCCTGTGGAGGACCAGGACGAGGACGTGAAGTAGCCGCGCAGCCGTTCGGCGTACACCTGCCGGTCAGCTGGATCGGCCCAGCCCGACAGCGGCGAGGTCTTGTAGAGGCGGTCGCCCTCGTAACGCGGGAAGACATGGACGTGCAGATGCCAGACGTCCTGGTTCCCGGCGGGCTCATTGTGCTGGCGTGTGGAGACGCCGTCGCAACCGTAGGTCGCGCGGATCGCCACGGCGACCTCCCGGACCAGGTCGCCGACGGCCGCGTAGGCATCGGCGGGGATCGAATACAGGTTCTCGTGGTGCCCGGTCGGCACCACGATTACGTTCGGCCACCTATTCGCTCGGCAGCGGCGCGGCGCTCGAGCGGACCTTCCACGCCGCCACCGGCGTGAAGCACACCGTGACCAGCAGCGCCCAGGCCCACAGCTTCGAGAGGTGCACCGGCTCCCAGCCGTCCGCCTGGTGCGGGTACACCCACGCGCCGAAATACGTCCCGATGTTCTCCGCGATCCACAGGAACACCGCGATGAGCGTGAACGACAGCGCGAGCGGCATCCGGTACTCCGCGTCGCCCACCGTGAAATGCACCCACGTGCCCAGCGTGATGAACAGCAGCAGCACCGTGAGCGCCAGCCGGATGTCGAACAGCCAGCCGCTCGACAGGAAGTTCAGGTAGATCAGCAGGCTCACCGCCGTGGTCGCCCACAGCCGGTACCCCTCGATCCGCAGCCGCAGCAGCCGCCACGACCGGCACACGAAACTGCCCACGGCCGCGTACATGAACCCGCTGTACAGCGGCACCCCGCCGACCGCGAGCACCCCCAGATCCGGATACGTCCACGAGCCGAGCGCCACCTTCACCAGCTCGAACCCGAGGCCGAGCGCGTGAAAGCCCGTGACGAGCAGCAGCTCCTTCCACGTGTCCGAGCTGAACAGCAGGAAGAACAGGGTCATGCCCATCCCGTAGACGAACAGCGCGTCGCCGCGCTCCATCGGCAGCGGCACGACCGCCGAGGCCGCCAGGCCGAGGAAGATCGCCACCGCGAAGACGCACGCGCGCGCCTCCAGCAGCCCGAATCGCCACAATTGCCCAATCAAGCGGCCCAGGGTGAACGGGTTCCGCTCGCGGCCCGGCCGCATCCTCCAGAAGAACGACACCGTCCTATCGTGACGGACCCTCGCGTCCCTGCCAAGCCCCGGGGGCCGCCCTACTTCGGCTTGCGCGCCACGATCAGGTCGCGGTTGATGGCCTGATCGACGCGGTGCTCGAAGTCGAGGAACGGCGCCGCGTCCATCACCTCCAGGCCCGCATCCTCAAGGATCGCAACGAGATCGGGGCGGCTCGTCGTGTACCGGTTCCACGAGATCCCCATCGCCCCGCCCCGGCGCAGCAGCTCCGCCCACACCGGCACCGCCGCCTCCAGCACCTCCGTCGGCTTGCGCGTCAGCGCCCGCGTATCCTTCACCGCCGCGTGCTGCACCCCGTACGGCGCATCCGTCACCACCAGGTCGAACGCGCCGCGCTTGAACACCTCGCCCGACCGCACCGTGTCCGCGTTGACGATCTCCAGCACCTGCAGGTCCCCCGCGCGGTGGCGCTCCTTCGTCGCCGCGAACTCCACCCGGGTGCGCTGGCCGACCCCGCGGCCCTCGCGCTTGACCCGGCTCGACACCGCAGTGTGCTTGAGCCGCTTGTCCTTCAGCCATCGCTGCACGAACGCGCCGTACGCCTCGAAGTCGCGCTTGTCGACCTCCACGCCGAACGCGTCCCAGCCGTACATCGCGGCCTGGTTGAGCGTCGTGCCCCGGCCGCACATCGGGTCGAAGACCTTCACCGGCCCGCCGAGGAGCCGGTCGGGCTCGAGCGCCACCGCGGCGGTCACGTTGAGCAGCAGCTTCGTGAACTGCTCGTTCGTCTTCCCCACATATTTGAGGATCGAGATGAGGTCGTCGTCGTAGCGGTCGAGCCGCTCCACCGCGATCGGCTCGAGCAGCTCCCCGCGCACCGCGAACAGCGCGAACAGGGACGAGAGGTTCGCCAGCAGCCGCAGGTCGCGCCCGCTCAGCGAGTCGGAGCGGAAGGTCAGGTACGGGACGCCGCCGATGAGCGCCTCCTCGACCTCGGCGATGTCGCCGTCGAGCGCGTGGGCGCTGAAGACGCGGATCTCGTTCGCCGCCATGCGGGCGGCGGTGCGCGCGTAGACGCGGTTGGCGGAGGGCGATATCAACATCGCGTACTGCTGCATCGGCTGGCGAACCTTCACGGACTCTCGGACACGGAGAAGGCCCCGGCCTGCCGGCAGGGGCCTTGATCAGCGTGACCTTAGCAAACACCAGGGGAGGGGTCGGCCCGATCCCGCTATGAACCGTTCAAGACGGGCCAGCCCGCCGAGTTCCACTCGATCTGCTCGATGTCGAGCGCGAAGCCGCCGTTCGATCCGTACGCGTGGTACGAGATGAATCCTCTATGGATCGACTGGCCGCCCGCGGCGACGTTGCTCCCATAAGCGCCGAGGAGCACCGTGCCGCCGCCGTTGCGCATGTCCACGCCCGCGGCGTCCACGAACGGCCCGGTCGGCGAGGTCGAGCGGCCCACCGTGATCTTGTAGGTCGAGTTCGCCCCGGCGCAGCAGGTGCCGATCGAGGTGAACAGGTAGTAGTAGCCGTTGCGGTAGGTCATCGACGGCCCCTCGATGCCGCCGCCCTTGGTGGCCAGGCGGATCGGGGTCGCGCCCGCGGCCGGTTTCCCGGAGGGCCAGTCGAGCTGCAGGATGTGGATGCCCTGCCACCAGGAGCCGAACACCATCCAGTGCCGGCCGGAGGCGTCGACGATGATGTTCGGGTCGATCGCGTTGTACGCGTTGCCCTCGTACGACTGGAAGACCACTCCCTTGTCCGTCCAGCCGTAACCGGACGCGCCCGGGTCGAGGGTCCGGCTTGTGGCCAGGCCGATCGCCGAGCGCTGCGAGCCGAACGTCGAAACCGAGTAGTACAGGTAGTACAGGCCCTGCGTGGCGTCGTAGTGGATCTCGGGCGCCCACAGGTTGTCGACGCCGGGGATCTGCTGGGTCGTCCACGCGGGCTTGGCGTTCCACATGGTGCCGACGTTCTGCCAGGTCTGGCCGCCGTTGGTGGAGCGGAAGACAGGGGGCGTGCCGCCGCCGAAACGGCCGTCGCCGGTCGCGTAGACGAACCAGGGCTGCCCGGTGCATCCGGCCCACAGCGCGGGGTCGTGCGCGCCGAGGCTGCCGCCGATGGAGGCGGGCTGGGTCGGTCCGCTCGCGCAGTCGTTGGGCGGCGGCTGCTGCGTGCCGCCGATCGGCGAGAGGCTCCACTGCTGGTTCGTGCCGCCAGTGACGGTGTACTGCGAGATGCGCCCGCCCGCCGCCGTCGACCACTCCCACACGTCGAGCGCCTTGCCCGACAGGCGGTTCACGAAGCTCGCGTACCCGCCTGATTCGGTCACGGTCCACTGCTGGTCGGTCGCGTTGGTGCTGGTCTCCTGCGCGACGGTCGCGCCGTCGGCGGTGTTCTGGTTCTGCAGGCCGAGGACTTTGCCGCTGTGCCGGGATTGAATGCGGTAGTAGCCCCCGCCCGCGTCGACGAACCGGAACTGCTGGTTCGTCGCGTCGGTGCGGTTCCATTGGATGAGACCGGCGCCGTCGGCGGTCGAGGCGGCGTCGAGGTCGAGAGCCAGACCGGAGTGGCGGCTGGTGAGGACGTAGTTCGCATCGGTGTCGATGGCGGCGCTGGCGGCGGTCGGCGCGATCAACGCCAGGCCCGCAGCGGCGAGGACGGCGGCCGCGAGCCCGGCGAGCCAGGATCTGCGCTTGCGCCGCAAGGGAGTCGTGTGCATTCGGGTACCCATCTCTAGATAGTGAGGAATAGAGATGGTTCGATATTATCGATATATTTAACGTTGTACAAGCAGTCGCGGCGGGAGGCGGCCGACCGGCCGCCTCCCGACCCCGTTCTATGCGTAGAAGTCCGGTCGCTCCGGCAGCTCGATCGGCACGATCTCGCCCGAGTGCAGCGAGCGCACCGCCGCGTCCACGACCACCGTGGCCGCGAACCCGTCCCACGAACTCGGGCCGGTTGGCTCCTCGTCCGCGAGCAGGTGGTCGATCCAGTCCTGGAGCTCGACGTCGAAGGCGTCGGCGAACCGGTCGCCGAACTCCTGCAGCACCTCGGTGCTCGCCTTGGCGGCCTTGCGGACCACCGGCGCGGCCGGGTCCGGCAGGCGCACCGCGCCCTCCTCCCCCACGATCTCGCACTGGATGTCGTAGCCGTACTGGCAGTTCACGAACGCCTCGACGTCCACGCGGGCACCCGAAGCGGTCTCGAACAGGAAGATCTGCGGGTCCTGCAGGTGCGGGAACCGCTTGGAGGTCTTGCGCGGCAGCACGGTCTGCACCGACGCGAACTCCTCGCCCAGCAGCCAGCGCAGCGCGTCCACCTCGTGCACGGCGGTGTCCTTGGCGGCCATCTCGGTCGTGTAGGCCTCGCGCACATAGGGGTTGCGGTGCACGCAGTGCGCCATCAGCGGCTCGCCGATCTCCCCGGCGTCCAGCACCCGCTTCATCTGCCGGTACCCGGCGTCGTAACGGCGCATGAACCCGACCTGCACGAGGCGGCGTCCGGCCTCCTGCTCGGCCTTGAGGATCCGCAGGCCGTCCGTGATCTCGGTGATGAGCGGCTTCTCGCAGAACACCGGCTTGCCTGCCGCGATCGAGGCCAGCACCTGCTCGGCGTGCGCAGGGCCCCATGAGGTCACGACCACCGCCTCGACCTCCGGGTCCGTGATCAGGCGGTCGGCGGAGTCGACGACGCGCGCGCCGACCGACGCCGCGACCCGCTGCGCCGACGCCGGGTCGATGTCCGAGACCGCGACAACCCGCGCCCCGGCCACGGCGTTCGCCAGGCGGTGCACGTGCTGCTCGCCGATCCAGCCGGTGCCGATCAGGCCGATGCCGATGCTCATGGTGCTCCTCTTCGTTCGGGTTGGCTTAGGACTGCTGGCGGCTCGCGCCGAGCCCGCAGCCGTTGAGGTACTTGCGGGTGCGCACCGCGATCGGGAAGGGCACGTCAGGCTCGCACGGGTAGAGGTCCTGCTCGACGATCACGAACAGCTCGGCGTCCAACTTGGACAGTTCGGTGACGATGTCGGCCGGGTTCGGCACGCCCGCGGGCGGTTCGACGCACACGCCGCGCTTGACGGCCTCGCCGAAGCCCAGGCCCTCGTCGGCCACCTGCCGCAGGATCTCGGGGTCCATCTGCTTGATGTGGACGTAGCCGATGCGCTCGCCGTAGCGGCGGATCAGGTCCACGTTGTCGCCGCCGCCGTACGCGACGTGGCCCGTGTCCAGGCACAGCGAGACGAAATCGGCGTCGGTGCCGTCCAGGAACGTCTCGATCTGCGGCTGGGTCATGATCTGGCAGTCCGCGTGCGGGTGCAGCGCGATCGTGACCCCGTACTCCTCGAACATCTGCTTGCCGATGCGGTTCGCCGTGGCGTGCACGGTCTTCCACTGGGTCGCGTCCCATTCGGTGACGTCGTTGATCGCGTCGGTCTTCTCGTCGCGGAACAGCGGCGGGATGAACACGACGTGCTTCGCGCCCTGCGAGGCCGTCAGCTTCGCGACCTTCGAGACGATGCCGATGGTCTCGTCGAACTTCTCGGGCCGGTGCAGGTTCCCGAACACGGTGCCGCCGGAGACCTTGAGGCCGCGCTTGCCCACCTCGTCGGCGAGCACGTCCGGGTCGGTCGGCAGGTACCCGTACGGGCCGAGCTCGAGCCACTCGTAGCCGGCGCCCTGCAGTTCGTCCAGGAACTGCTCGTACGGCAGCTGCCGATCGTCCTCGGGGAACCACACGCCCCACGAGTCGGGGGCCGAGCCGAGTCGGAGATTCGGGGCTTGAGTCGACATTGACGTGCTCCTTAGCTGGAGGTGGGGAAGTTGAGCTGCGCGGCCTGCGACTCGGTGTGCTTGGGCCAGCGCGAGGTCACGACCTTCGCGCGGGTGTAGAAGCGCACGCCCTCGTGGCCGTGGATGTGGCTGGAGCCGAACAGGGAGTCCTTCCAGCCGCCGAACGAGTAGTGCGCGGTCGGCACCGGGATCGGGACGTTCACGCCGACCATGCCCACGTTCACGTCGCGCTCGAAGGTGCGCACCGCGCCGCCGTCGAAGGTGAAGATCGCGGTGCCGTTGCCGTACGGGTTGGCGTTGATGAGGTCGATGGCCTCCTCGAGGGTGTCGACGCGCACGACCGCGAGGAGCGGCCCGAAGACCTCGTCCTTGTACACGTCCATGTCGGGCGTGACCTTGTCGAGGACGCTGGGGCCGACGAAGAACCCGCCGAGGTGCCCCTCGATCTGGAGGCCGCGGCCGTCCACGACGGGCTCGGCGCCTTGGGCCACACCGGATTCGATGTAGGAGACCACGCGCTCGCAGGAGGCTTCGGTGACCACGGGACCCATCTCGGCCTCGGGGTCGTCCCCGGCGCCGACGACGACCGCTTCGGCCTTCTCCTTGAGGAGGCCCACGAGTTCGTCGGCGGCGTCGCCGACGGCGACCGCGACGGAGATGGCCATGCAGCGCTGGCCGGCCGAGCCGAACGCGGCGGCGGTGAGCTGGTTCGCGGCCCAGTCCATGTTGGCGTCGGGCATGACCACGGCGTGGTTCTTCGCGCCGCCGAGGGCCTGGACCCGCTTGCCGGCCGCCTGGCCGCGCTCGTGGATGTACTTGGCGATCGGGGTCGAGCCGACGAACGAGACGGCGGCGACGTCGTCATGGTCGAGGAGCGCGTCGACGGCGGTCTTGTCGCCGTTGACGACGTTGAACACGCCGTCCGGGAGCCCGGCGTCGGCGTAGAGCTGGGCGATGAAGAGGCTGGCGGAGGGGTCGCGTTCACTGGGCTTGAGCACGAAGGTGTTGCCGGTGGCGATGGCGATGGGGTGCATCCACATCGGGACCATGACCGGGAAGTTGAACGGCGTGATGCCGGCGCAGACCCCGATGGGCTGGCGGAAGTCGTAGGAGTCGACGCCGCGCGAGATGTCGTTCGAGAAGCCGCCCTTGAGCGCCGAGGTGATGCCGCAGGCGAACTCGATGACCTCGCGGCCGCGCACGATCTCGCCGCGCGCGTCGTCGATGACCTTGCCGTGCTCGGCGGCGACGATCTTGGCCAGTTCCAGCTCGTGCCGCTCGACCAGGTCGCGGAGGCGGAACATGACGCGCGAGCGGTTGGAGAGCGACTGCTGGCCCCAGGACGCGAAGGCGGTCTTCGCGGCCTGCACTGCTGCATCCACATCGGACACGGTGGCGAGGCGGACCTGCGCCTGCTCCTCGCCGGTCGCGGGGTTCCAGACGGGCGCGAGGCGGTCCGATTCGCCGGCGGTCGGCTTGCCGCCGATCCAGTGCTCGATGATCTGCATTGCGGTGGTTCCTTAGAGGTAGTGGCGCTGGTCGCGCTTGTGGTCGGTGTAGGCGGCGTAGGCCGCGCGGGTGGAGTCGAGTTCGGACACTTCGCTGACCGGCACTTCCCACCAGGCCGAACCGGGCGGGTTCGGGCCGGTCAGGTCGGTCTCGACATGGACGACCGTGGTGCGGTCGTTGGCCTTCGCCTTGGCGATGGCGTCGCGGAAGGTGGCCACGCTGTCGGCCTTGATGACCTCGGCGCCGAAGCTGGCGGCGTTCGCGGCCAGGTCGACGGGGAGCACGTCGCCGTCGAGGAGGCCGGACTTCTCGTCGCGGTAGCGGTACTTGGTGCCGAACCGCTGGGAGCCCAGGGATTCGGAGAGGGAGCCGATCGAGGCGAACCCGTGGTTCTGGACGATCACGATGATGACCTTGAGGCCTTCGGAGACCATGGTCGCGATCTCGGAGGCGAGCATGAGGTACGAGCCGTCGCCGACGAGGACGACCACTTCGCGCTCGGGCGCGGCCATCTTGGTGCCGACCCCGGCCGCGATCTCGTAGCCCATGCACGAGAAGGCGTACTCGACGTTGTAGGCCTTCGGGTCCCTTGCGCGCCAGAGCATCTGGAGGTCGCCGGGCATGGAGCCGGCGGCGTTGATGACCACGTCCGAGTCGTCCAGGGCCGCGTTGAGCGCGCCGAGGATCTCGGTCTGCGCGGGCAGCGGGCCGTGCCCGAGGTCGAAGCACGCGTCGGCCTTGGCCTGCCACTCCTCGGCGAGGCGGCGGGTCTCGGCGCGGTACTCGTCGGCGACACTCCAGCCGTCGAGGGCCTTCGCGAGTGCGGCGATGCCGGTCTTGGCATCGGCGAGCAGCATCTCCGCGGAGTGCTTCGCCGCGTCGAGGCGGGCGACGTTGAGGTTCGCGAAGGTGACGTCGGGATTGCCGAACACGGTGTGCGAGGCGGTGGTGAAGTCCGAGTACCGGGTGCCGATACCGAGCACGACATCCGCTTCGGCCGCAAGGGCGTTCGCGGCGGAGGTGCCGGTCGAGCCGAGTCCGCCGACCGCGGCGGGGTGGTCCCACGGGACCGCGCCCTTCCCGGCGTGCGTGTCCGCCACGGGGATCCCGGTCGCTTCGGCGAAGGCGCGCAGCTCGGCCTCGGCCTCGCCGTAGACCACGCCGCCGCCGGCGACGATGAGCGGTTTCTCGGCACTGCGCAGCAGTGCCGAGACCCGCTCCACAGCGGCGGGTTCCGGCGCGACCCGGCCGACGCGCCACACCCGCCTGCGGAAGAATTCGCGAGGCCAGTCGAAGGCCTCGGCCTGCACGTCCTGCGGCAGGCACAACGTGACCGCTCCGGTCTCGACCGGGTCGGTGAGCACCCGCATCGCGGCCAGCGCGGCGGGGATCAACTGCTCCGGGCGGCTGACGCGGTCGAAGTACTTGGAGACGGGCCGGAACGCGTCGTTCACGCTGACGTCTCCGGCGCGCGTGTCCTCGAGCTGCTGCAGCACCGGGTCGGGCACGCGCGAGGCGAACATGTCGGAGGGCAGGAGCAGCACCGGGAGCCGGTTCGTGGTCGCCAGCGCCGCGCCGGTGATCATGTTCGTGGAGCCGGGGCCGGTCGAGGCGGTGCACGCGAAGGCCTGGAGCCGGTTCTTCATCTTGGCGTACGCGGCGGCGGCGTGGACCATGGCCTGCTCGTTGCGCGCCAGGTAGTACGGGAGATCGGCTTCGCCGGTCTGCGCCGCTTGGAGGAGCGCCTGCCCGAGCCCGGCGACGTTCCCGTGCCCGAAGATGCCCCACACGCCGGGGATGAGCCGCTGCTCGTTCCCGTCGCGCTCGGAGTGCTGGGCGGCGAGGAACCGCACCAGCGCTTGGGCGGTGGTGAGGCGTACGGTCTCAGCGGGCATCGGTGCCCTCCTTCTCCACGGTCGAGGACAGGGGCAGGCGCGGATCGAGATCCTCAGGGGCCCAGGTGGACCGGACCCAGCCGTGGGCGGGGTCGTCGCTGATGAGCCAGGCGCGGTCCTGGCCGGGACCGGCCATCACGTTGAGGTAGTAGAGGTCGTAGCCGGGGGCGGCGGCGCTGGGGCCGTGCCAGCCGTGCGGGATGACGACCACATCGCCCGAGCGCACCTCTTCGCTGACCTCGATGGGCCGGTCGGGGGTGCCGTAGACGCGCTGCCAGGCGAACCCGGCGGGGTCGCTGACCTCGAAGTAGTAGATCTCCTCGAGTTCGGCTTCGCCTTCCTTCTCCTCGTCGTGCTTGTGGGGCGGGAAGGAGGACCAGTTGCCGCCGGGGGTGATGACCTCGCAGGCGATGAGCTTGTCGGCCTCGAAGGTCTCGGGGGTGCAGAAGTTGTTGACCTGGCGGGAGGCCTGGCCGGAGCCGCGCAGCTCGACCGGCACCGCTTCCGCGGGGCCGTAGCGGGCGGGGAGGCGGCGCTCGCACCTCGCGGAGGGCAGAGCGAACCGGCCGCCGCTTCCGCTCGTGACGGTGACCGTGGCGTCCCTTGGGACGTAGACGAAGTCGGTGACCCGGCTGAAGACGTTCCGGCGGCCCTGGACCTCGAAGGTCTGGCCGTCGCAGGTGACGGTGCAGCTCCCGGAGAGCGGCAGCACCAGTGCTTCGGCGTCTCCGGTCGCGAACGTCGCGGTGCCGGAGGGCTCCAGCGCCAGGACCTTCAGGCCGGAGTAGCCCCAGCCGGCGGATTCGGGGGTGACGACCGTGTCGTAGCGGCCGTCGGCCGTGGACCTGGAAGGCAGGTAGTAGTTCACAGCAGGCTCACCACCGCGTCGACGGCCCCGGCGACGTCGCCGTCGGCCGGATAGAGCAGCGAGCGGCCGACCGTCAGGCCGACCACATTGGGCAGTGTCAGGGACCGGCCCCAGCTCTCGCGCTGCGCGGCGAGGTCCTCGACTTCGCCGCCGAGGACGACCATCGGCAGCGTGGAGGCGGCCGCGACGCGCGCCATGTCGGGCGCGGTGGGGACCTTCAGCCAGGTGTGGGCGGAGGTAGAGCCGAGCCCGGAGGCGATCGCGACCGACTTGACGACCCCCTCCGTCGTCAAGTCGTTCACGACTTTTCCGCCTTCGCGGCGGGAGATGAACGGCTCGACCATCGCGATGAGGCCGAGGTCGGCGAGGGCGTCGACGGCGTGCGCGGAGGCTTCGAGGGTGGGCGCGGTGCGGTCGTCGTCGAGGTCGATGCGGGTGAGCATCTTCCCGCCGTCGAATCCCATGCGGGCGATGGCGTCCGCGTTCATGCCGGTGAACCGGTCGTCGAGTTCGAACGCGGCCCCGGCGAGGCCGCCGCGGTTCATCGAACCGAAGACGACCTTGCCCTCGAGGGCGCCGAGCAGGAGCAGGTCTTCGAGGATGTCGGCGGTGGCGAGCACGCCGTTGCAGCCGGGGTTCTCGAGGGCGGTGACGAGGCGGTCGAGCATGTCGCCGCGGTCGGCCATGGCCATCGGGTCGCCGCCGGTGGCGAGGGCGCCGCGGGCGGGGTGGTCGGCGGCGATCACGAAGCACTTTCCGGAAGGGCCTACGGGGCTGGTGGCGCGCTTGCGCGCGTCGGCGGCCCGGCGGATCGCGGCCGGGTCGGTGAGCCGGGTGCGGGCCAGTTCGGCGAGGCGGTCAGGCCGCATCGGTCGCCTCCTGGAGTTTGCGCTCGACCTCGGCCTCGGTCGGCATGGCGTCGGAGCAGGCGAGTTCCCCGGCGACATGCGCGCCCGCGGCGTTGGCGAAGCGCATGATGCGCTCGGTGTCCCAGCCGGCGAGCAGTCCGTGGACGAGCGCGCCGCCGAAGGCGTCGCCCGCACCGAGGCCGTTGACGACCTTCACCGGTGCGGGCGGGACCTCGACCTGGCCGGTGTCGTCGAGGGCCAGCACGCCTTTCGGGCCCTTCTTGACGACGGCGAGGGAGACGCCGGCCGCGCGGAGCGCCTGCGCGGCTTCGGCGGGTGTGTCGTGGACGCCTACGGCCACTTCGCACTCCTCGCGGTTCCCCACCGCGACCGTGACGTGCGGCAGGGCCAGTCTCACCCACTCGCGGGCGTCCTGGGGCGAGTCCCAGAACATCGGCCGGTAGTCGAGGTCGAGCACGGTGATGCCGCGCTTGCCCCTCGCTTCAAGAGCAGCAAGGGTCGCGGAACGCGAAGGCTCCTGGCAGAGGCCCGTCACCGTCACCCAGAAGACGGCAGCGCTGCGGATCGCCTCAAGATCAAGTTCCTCAGGACGAATGTCGAGGTCGGGAGCCTTGGGGAACCGGTAGAAATAGAGCGGGAAGTCGTCGGGAGGGAAGATCTCGCAGAAGGTCACCGGCGTGGGCAGGCCCTCAGAGGTCCCGACCAGCGAATCATCGACGCCGTAGCCCCGGAGCGCGTTGCGCACGAAAGTCCCGAAGGGGTCCGCGCCGGTCTTGGTGATGACGGCGGCGCTGCGCCCGTACCTGGCGGCCGCGACCGCGACGTTCGTGGGGCTGCCGCCCAGGAACTTGCCGAAGGACTCCACGTCCTCGAGGCCGACGCCGATCTGCTGCGGGTAGATGTCGACTCCCACCCGGCCCATCGTGACGACGTCATGCGTCGCGGCCACAGGCGCACCTCCTCGTGTGTCTTGCGCGCTCCACTGTCGCGCGTTACTGTCGCGCGACAGTGATTTGCAATATACTCACATCCAGGGCCGCGCGTCAAGCCGCCCGGCCGGTCGGAAATACACTCGGATTACCGACCGGTCACCTACCGGGGCCAGGAGAGGAAGAGTCGTTGGACGAAGCGCTCGAGCCGCAGCAGCAGCCGGCCCGCCACCAGGGCTCCCCGCAGCGCGCGACGATGGCCGACGTGGCCCGCCGCGCGGGCGTGTCCCGCACCCTCGTCTCCCTCGTCCTGCGCGACCGCCCCGGCGCGGGCGCCGCGACCCGCGAGCGGGTCCTCAAGGCCGCCGACGAACTCGGCTACCGCCCCGACAGCGCGGCCCAGATGCTCGCGCGCGGCCGCAGCCGCACCCTCGGCGTCCTGATGAACCTCGAGCAGCCCTTCCACGCCGAGGTCGTCAAGGCCATCTACCCCGCCGCCGCGCAGCTCGGCTACGACGTGCTCCTCTCGGCCGTCGCGCCCGGCCGCGACGAGCACATGGCCACGGGAGCGCTCCTCGGCCACCGCTGCGAAGCCCTCGTCCTCCTCGTCTCCGACCCCGAATCGCACTCCACCGAGCAGCTCGGCGGCGCCGTCCCCACCGTCGTCGTCGGCCGCAAGGCCGCCACCCCCGGCGTCGACTCCGTCCACACCGCCGAGGCCAAGGGCGTCCGCCAGGCCGTCGACCACCTCGTCGAACTCGGCCACCGCCGCATCGTCCACATCGACGGCGGCAAAGGCCCCGGCTCGGCCGACCGCCGCACCGCCTACCGCGCCGCCATGCGCCGCCACCGCCTCGCCGACGAGATCCGCGTGATCCCCGGCGCCCAGGACGAGGACGCCGGCATCGCGGCCGGAATGCTCCTGCTCGGCGAGGACACGCTGCCCACGGCCGTGCTCGCCGCCAACGACCGGTGCGCCATCGGCCTCATGCACGCCCTGCGCAGCGGCGGCGTCGACGTCCCGGGCCAGGTCTCCATCGTCGGCTACGACGACAGCAACCTCTCCCACCTGTCCCACATCAACCTCACCACCGTCCGCCAGGACGCCACCGGCATCGCCGAGCACGCCGTCCGCAACGCCGTCGAACGCCTGGAGAACAGCGCCCTCCCCGCGCGCGAGACCGTCTGCGACGCCAAACTCGTCGTCCGCGCCTCGACCGCCCCGCCCCGCTAGGCGGCCTTCCGCGCGGCGACGAGCACGGCCATGACCAGGGCCACGAAGCCCGCCGCGGCCATGACCGCCGACGGCGACGAGCGGTCGACCACGGCCCCGCCGAGCAGCGCGCCCACCCCGATCGTCGCCTGGAACGACGCCGTGAACAGCACCGACGCGGCCTCCCGCGCCCCCGGCGCAGCGTTCGCGAACCAGGTCTGCGAGCAGACCGGCACACCGCCGTACGCCGCTCCCCAGAGCACGAGCAGCACGACCGCGCCGACCGGATCGCGCCCGAGCACCGGCAGCAGCAGCGTCGCCGCGGCGATCGCCACCGCAGCGGCCGCGAACGCGGCCCGAGGGAACCGCGCGACCATCGCGCCCAAAACGAGATTGCCGCCGATCCCAGCCGCGCCGTAAACCAGCAGCATCACCGTCACCGCCGTCGGCCCGACCCCGGTGACCTGCTCCAAGAACGGCGTCACATAGGTGTAAGCACCGAAATGCGCCAGCACGATCAGGAACGTCGCCGCCAACGCGACCCGCGTACCGCCACCCCGCAGGAGCCCCAAGAGCACGGCCGGCCGGGTCGGAGCCCCAGCGGGCAGCCGAGGCAGCGTGAACACCAGCGCCGCAAGAACAACCGCGCTCAACGCCGCGAGCACGACGAACGCGGAGCGCCACCCGGCGAGGTCCCCGATAAGCGTCCCGGCGGGGACGCCGAGCACGGAGCCGAGCGGCACCGCGGCGAAGACGACGGCGGTCGCCCGACCCACTGTAACGGGAGGCACCAGCCGCGCGGCGAGACCGGCGCCGACCGACCAGAACCCGCCGATCACCACCCCGACGAGCACTCGCGAAGCCAGCAGCACCCAGAACGCCGTGGCGACCGCCGCGAGCACGTTGGCGACGAGCAGCACCAGCATCAGCCCGCACAGCACGACCCGCCGGTCCAGCCTCGCCGTCGCCACAGTGACCAGCGGCGCGGCGACGGCCGCGAGGAACCCGGGCATGGTCATCGTCAGCCCCGCCACGCCGTCCGAGACCGCGAAACCCGAACCGATCGAGGTCAACAGGCCGATCGGCAGGATCTCGGCCGTGACGATGACGAAAATCCCCGCCATCACGGCGAACACGGCGGGCCAGGCGTGCCTAGGGCGGACGGCGGTCGCGGTTGCAGTGCTCAAGATCAGTCTTCCCGTCGTGGAGCGGCGAACAATCCACGCCCAACTCCACCCGGAAACGGAAGCCGATGCTGGCAGGAATGCGACCACAACGTTCCAGCGGCCGCTCAGGCGTGTCGGCTGATTTCCCGGACCGCTCTCGCCGACCCGCCTGCGCCCGCCCTCCCGCCGGGCGATGATCGAGCGTGACGATTCGGATCGGGGGAGCCATGGAGTCACGAAGGATCGACCCGAAGCGGGTGCTGCCCGGCTCGCTGCTGCTCATACTCGGCGGCCTCGCGCAGTCGCTCCAGGGCATCGCGGCGCTCGCGACCGGTGGGTACTTCGACGCCCCGCCCGATTACGACTTCGGCTTCAGCATCGCCGCCTGGGGCTTCGTGCACCTGGCCGTCGGCGTCCTCGCCATCGCGGTCGGCATCGGCGTCATGGGAGGCAGCCCGGTGGCCCGCCTGCTCGGCCTGGCCATGGCGACGGCCTCGTTCCTCTCCAATTTCCTCTGGCTCCCCATAGAACCAGGCTGGTCGGTGGTCCTGATAGCCCTGTCCGTACTCGCCCTGTGGTCCCTGGCGACGGCAGGCCCGCCTCTCATTGAATCCTTAGTGGACGACAGCCATGGCATGCGGCGTGTTGTTGAACCGCTCCGCACCCGTCTCGGTCGCGGTCACGATGTCCTCGATGCGCACGCCGAACCGCCCCGGCAGGTAGATGCCGGGCTCGATCGAGAAGCACATGCCGGGCACGACCTCGCGCTCCTCGCCTTCGACCATGTAGGGCGGCTCGTGCGTGGTCAGCCCGATCCCGTGGCCCACACGGTGAATGAAGTACTCGCCGTACCCGCCCGCCGTGATCGCCTCGCGGGCGACCCGGTCGACCTCCTGGCACGCGATGCCCGGCCGCACGGCCTCGAACGCCGCCTGCTGCGCCTCGCGCACCAGGTCGTGGACCCGCTGCACCTCCGGGTCGATCACATCGCCCACGTGCACGGTCCGGGTCGTGTCGGACCCGTACCCGTCCTTGAGCCCGCCGAAGTCGAGCACCACCGCGTCACCGGCCTCGACGACCCGCTCCCCCGCCTCGTGGTGCGGGTTCGCGCCGTTCGGCCCTGAACCGACCACAGTGAAGTCCACCTGCTCGTGCCCATGCTCGCGCAGCAGCGAAGCCAGGTCAGCGGCGATCTCCGACTCCCTCCGGCCCGCGAACCGCACATTCAGGATGTCCTCATACGTCTTGTCCGCAGCAGCACCCGCCGCCGCCAGCCGCTCCAGCTCATGCCGGTCCTTGACCGCGCGCAGCATCGGCAGGCTCTCGGTGAGGGCCACGTACGACGACCCCGGCACGGCCCGCTGCAACCCCAGCAGGTGCATCGCCCAAGCGTTGTCGGAGACCGCGAACCGCGTGCCGTCCCCCAACAGGGGCAGCGCAGCCGCATAGGGATCAGACCCATCCGTCCAATCAGCCATGACGACCGCCCCCGCGCCCGCCGCGTGCTCGGCATCAGGCCGCTCGAGCTTCGGCACGATCAACGCCGGCTTCCGCCCCGCCGCGAGCACCAGCATCGTCAACCGCTCGGTCACCGCCGGCCGGTAACCCGTGAAGTACTGCAGATCAGGCCCCGGAGCCACCAGCAACCCGTCGAACCCGGCCGCCGCAGCAGCCTCGGCCCCACGCCGCATCCGCTCCGCAAAGTCCCCAGTATCGAACGGCCGCAAACTCATCCCAGCTCCCATCTGCACAGCACGGACTCCTCGACCCGACCGTACCCGTCCACCGCGCCCGCCGCACTGAACCGACCGCAAGAGGAGCGAGCCCCCGCGCCCGGGGTGGCAGCGGCGGGCCATCCTGTACCGGACCGATCCGACCGAGCCGTGGAGCCGAGATGAGCGCCGCCCCCGCCGGCAAGCAGCAGCACCCCGTCCTTGCCGCGGTGCTCGTGACCGTCGTAGCGATGATCCTCCTGGCGTTCCCGATCGCACTGTGGGCCAATGCCGCCGAAATGATCAACGGCTACCGCGCCTCCCACGGCCAAGGCGGCGTCCCCGGCACCGCGACCGTCGAAACCGCGGTCGAAACCCGGCACGGCCCGGTCTGCACCGGCACCTTCACTCCCGCCGACGGCGGCCCCACTGTCGAGACCCGCATCGAGACTCCGGATGGCTGCGAAACCGGCCAGCGGTTCAACGTCCGCCTCATCGAGGGCCACCCCTCCCCCTTCACGGGCTACGGCGAACCTCGCGCCTGGGCCTCCGAAGCCGGCCAATGGATGACGTACCTCCCCCTCGTCATCCTCTTCGGCCTCCTCAGCCTCCCGATCCTCCTCCTGATCGCCATGTTGGCGACCAAACTCGCCACCCTCGCCCTACGCGGCAGACGAACCCCCGAAGTCTGACTTCCACCACCGGGCCAAAGCCGTTCCAGGACAACAAAAAACCCTGGTCAACTAATCGTTGACCAGGGTCTTCATTGGTAGCGGGAGGCGGATTTGAACCACCGACCTCCAGGTTATGAGCCCGGTCCTGTCGTAATTGCGAAGGCCCTGGGCGCCAGCGAGAAACCAGAATAACTTCCATCCTGACCTGCATGAATGCACCTCGATCCCGTACCGAGGAGCACCAGCGGGTACCGCTCGATCGCGGTTCATCGGAGCAACGAACCAGCAACGAGAACAGGATGGAACCCCCATGGGATGCTCGCTGAAGCGCCTCAACTCGAAGGGCCAGCGGCGCTGGACCGCCGTGTACTTCGACCGGCGCGGCGACCGGCGATCCGCCGGCACGTTCGCCACGAAGAAGGAAGCCGACAAGGCCTGGAAAGACGCCGAGGCCAAAGTCAACGCACGGCGCGGCGACCACCTCGTCCGCGGCCAGGTCGCCTTCCGAATCTACGTCGAAGAGACCTGGCTCCCCAACGTCACGGTCGAGGTCAAGACCCGCGAGGTCTACACCTACCAGCTCTACGCACACATCTTGGATTTCTTCGGCGACCTGCCGATGCTCGACATCTACTCCACCGACATCAAGGAGTGGCTGACCGAGCTTAAGCAGCTGGGCGTCAAGGCCACCACTAGGAAGCGCCTTAAGCAGCTTCTCAGCTCGATCCTCAGCAGCGCGGTCGATGACAAGTACATCGTCGAGAACCCCTGCCTGCTGGTCAAGACCGACCCAGTCGCGCAGAAGCCGCTCAAGATCATTACCCCCGACCAGTTCAACAGCTTCTACGAGGCACTGCCGGACGAGATGTCGAAGCTGCTCGTCGAGACCGGGATCGAGACCGGCGGGCGCTGGGGCGAGCTGACCGAGTTCCGCGTCAAGGACTGGAACGCCGATCAGCGTGCCTTCACGATCAGCCGCGCGGTAGTCCAGGTGCGGCCGGAGTTCCACCCGGAGGGTAAACGGTTCTTCGTCAAGGACTACCCCAAGGAGGGCGGCTACCGCATCGTCAAGGTGGCACCCCATCTCGCTACGAGGATCGATGCCCACATCACGGCGCATGCACTGAAGGAGGACAACCTCCTCTTCTGGTACACACCGCTACGCCATGGGTCGAGCATCCCGAACTCGGCACACTGTCTCGCTCCCCCATCGGGCAGGACGAAGCCGAGCGCGAGAGGCCGGACCTACGCTCACGGCACGATGAGCGCCTACACCGCAGGCAAGTGCCGTTGCGCTCACTGCAGAAAGGCGATGGCGACCTACCGGCGTTCCCGTCGTACCAAAGGACTGGACAATCCGCGTCCAGGCCGCCGCTGGGACACCGACGGTCACATCCCCAACCGTTGGTTCCGCGAGCAGATCATCAAGCCTGCGTTGAAGAAGGCCGAGATCAAGGTCGACATCCGGATGCACCTCCTGCGCCACGCGCACGCGTCCTGGCTCCTCAACGGAGGCGCCGACCTCATGGTCGTCAAGGAACGGCTCGGCCACGGCAGCATCACCACCACCGAGCGCTACCTTCACACGGTCCACAACGCAGACGAGACCGCTCTCGCCGCCCTCGACAAGGTGCGCAAGCACCAGCACCGGGATTCTCAACCCGATGACCGGAATCTCCGGACCATCCCGACCCAGCGCCAACCGCTCTCAAACGAGGAGCTCCTCACACAGATGGCGGCCCTACAAGCCGAGCTGACCAAACGACTGAGCGGCGGAGAGGCAGGAGCCGCGGCATGATGAAACTGCCAAGCTTCGGTCGCAGGAACCGCCACCAGCGCAGGAAGAGTGCCATTCCCGCGACAAAAGCCCTCTACATCGACGCGCTCCCCATCGGTCCCGGCCTGATCTACCCGGACATGCTGCCAGAGAACGTCTGGGGCTCAAATCTCCGCGGCATCCTCCCCAAGGCCGACTGGGACCGCCTGCGCATACCCGTATGCGAGGCGGCGGGAAACCGCTGCGAGGTCTGCGGCCAGCCGGGATACGACCCTGACACCGACAGATCGCGACGCCCCGACTGTCACGAACTGTGGCACTTCGAGGTCTCATCAACCTCGGCAGCTCAGCGGCTCGCTCGACTTGTCGCCCTGTGCCCGGACTGCCACCGCATTCAGCATGTCGGCCGGGCCTCAGTTCATGGTGAGCTTTCGATGGTCGTCAGTCAGCTTCGAGTGGTCAATTCCTGGACGGACCATGAGGTCAGCCTCGCACTCGACAACGCCGATGAGCGGTACCGGTGGCGCCGACGTTTCGACTGGGACCTCGACCTGTCACTTCTCGTGGGCAAGATCCAAGTAGAAGGAGCGCCAGATCTGTTCATACCCGCGGATCGAAGACGACTCCTCGGGAACTCGTACTCTGGCGGGTAGTTTGAGATTCGGGGCGGTGCTGTGCAGCATCGCCCCTGCCGTTTCTGACTATCTCTGCCGTACCGAGACCGCGAGCTTGCCGTGACGGCGTTGGAATGGAACCGGGCCTCCTTCAAGGTGGTAGAGCGCGAGCCGGTTGAGGTCGTGGCGCTCCAGTGATCCGCTGGCCTCCAGGCCGCCCTTGTCTGCGACCGCTGCCAAAGTAATGATCATTTCGGCGTCGGCGGAGACGACCAGGCCGGGGCTGCGGGTGGCAAGGATGTACTGACGGGCACCGCGCAGGTCGCGGAGCCGGTCGACGAGGTGCTCCTCGATCCACGGAGCGTGCAGAGCGTCTTCGGGTTGGTCGACGATCAGTGGTTCGGTTCCATCAGCCATGGCGAGGATAAGGATCGCGGTGCACTTCTGGCCGTGAGCGAGCCGCTCGATCTCCTCATACTGCCCGGTTCCAGCGGGCCGGAACTTGACGATTAGGTGGTCGTGGAGCTCGAAGCTCTGGAGTTCGAGAAGCTCGGTTTCCTTGCCTTTCGTCTTGATGGTGTCGAACAGCTTCTGGACGTCAACCAGCGGCGCGCCGGTGGCGTCTGCGACTGCCGCGGCATCCCCGTTGAGGTAAGAGCGAACAAGGCGGACAGGATCGGACTTTTTGCGGAGCAGGTCGTACGTGGGCTTCCGCAGGTTCGATCCCTTGCCGAGCCTGACCAGTTCCTCTCCGAAAGCCTTGTCCTCAGCTTCCTTTTCGAGCTTGATGAGCACCTCGTCCTTCATAAGGGCGTTGAGGTGTTGGATCCGTTCCTGCCGCCGGGCCCGCCGTTCTCGACGGATCTCCTCGATCTGCGACGTGATCTCATCGCGTTCGACGAAAGCCGTCCGAAGCGAAGGTCGAAGCCGGGTGTCAAGCCGGTCGGAGGTGTCGTCGAGCTCGGCCTTGATCGTCTGCAGCTCCTGCAACTGGCGTTGCAGCGCGGGCAGGCCGAGCTTGCCGCCGTCGTATTCCTGAAGTCGTGCAGCCAAGCGCGCTTCAAACGCACTGTTGCGCTCCCGCCACTCGTCTGCGATGGCCGCGAGTTCGGCCTGAGCGTTCGCTGAGGCGCGTTTGACTGCACCGTTGGCCTGGTCAATCGCCTCGTTGAGTGCCGTGTGGGCTGAAGTGGCACGGTTGTAGAGGTCTTCGTTCTCGCTGTTGGCAACGGCGTGGTCAAACGGTTCCACATTAGCTATGGTCGCGATCGCGGCACATCCGATCCGCTCTGTGAGGCCGCCCAGCCGCAAGCGTTCCTGGCTCCATGCCTGCTGCTGTTCAACAATGCCCGAGTCGAAGAAGCGCGTGAGTTCAGCGAGCTTGCGTTCGACTTCGGGCAGTCGTTCTAGGGCGTTCTCGGTCGATTCGATCTGGCGGCACAACTTGACAACCGTCGCGCCATTGGCTTCGAGCGATACGGCTGCTTCCTCTTCCCGCTCGTCGAGGTCGGTCAGGTCCAGCGCCGCGTCGACCAGGTCCATCCGGCCGACAGGCTCGCGAGCGTACTCGATGATCTCGCTCTGCGAGAACGCCCGGAGCTTGATCAGGCCGGCATCGACGGACTTAGCCGCGCCTCGCACGCTCTCGACTTCGGGGGCAGGCGAATCCGCACCGGAGTACGCCCGGCAAACGGTGAACTCCGCTTCCCCGATCTTGAGGTCAATGCGCACGGTGGAGTTGGTGCCCAGGGCACGGTCGAGTCGCGAGTCCACCTCTTCACGGATCTTCGGGAACGACTCGCGTGAGGTCTGCTGCCCCAAGCCGAACCTGATGATCTCGATCAGGAGCGACTTCCCCGTACCGGTGCCGCCGAGCAGGCAGTTCAGGTCCTCAGAGAACTCGAACGTCTCACCGTCGAAGAACCCGCCGGTGACCGAGACCGAGGTGATCGCCGGATGCACGGCCGGTTCCGGTGCATCGAGACGCACGCGCAACGCCGGATCGTCGAAGGCGTGTTGAAGACCGCGCAAGTCCGGCCTGGCAGCCTTGATCCAGGTGCTTCGGGCGCCGATACCAACAGCTGAGTGTCCCCCTGTCTCCTCGGGACTTGGTGCGTCCGAACCGCGCACGCAGGCGAGGACGCGCTTCCCACCGATCTTCTTCTGCACGTCTGAGACCGTCGCGAGGTCGGTGACCTCCACGGCGGCGATCCCCGAGGACCGGAGCACCTCCTTGATCCGGAAGGGAACGGGAAGTCCGAGCAGGCCCTTCGGTTTGTCGATGTGAGCGGGGATCGCCAGGCCGCCTGAGTCCGTGATAATTGCGCCAGCTTCAGCGAACCCGAACTTCGAGCACTCGGTGGTGCGGCCGAGCTGCTGAGGGGTGAACCCGAGCTGGTGCAGCACAGCGGTGATTTGCGCAGCCGGGGTCCCCTCCTCCCAGATCCCCAGCAAGTGACCCTCGCTGGTGCTGATCTCGGCGCCCGGAAGCACTATGACACCACGCACGAGCGCGGCCTCGGTCATCGCATCGCACCACTCGGCCGTGTTGTGGTCGGTGATCGCAATCGCATTGAGGCCGACACGCTCAGCGGCGTCGAGGATCTCGCTGGCGCTCGAGGCGCCGTAGTGTTCGGCGTCTGGAGAAGCGGGCGTGTGCACATGCAGATCGACGCGCCAGAACACCGCTCCAGCAGTTCCCGGGATCGGCTCTGCGGCAACCGATACTGCCACGTGGACTCCATTTCAGCACCCTTGCGACCTTTAATCACAGAGGCTTCGACTAGGGGGTATTTGAAGAATGTCGAAAATCTAAATGTCCGATAAGGATAGTAAATTCGACCAGACACTTGAGTGCCGAACCCAAGAGTTCCGATAGGAGCAGTCGATGTCAGCAGGACACTACTCCTCCTTCTTCCCGAGCGCCGCACTCCTTCACACGGTCGTGTCCAGCGGCACATTACTCGGCAGTCAACTTGGGCCCGTTGAGGGCTGAACGAACTAATGTTGATCGGTTAACTCGAAAAAAGCGATGCCCCTGGGACCAAACGCAGAGTCATATTGGCACACACTTAATGCCGAAGTCATTTGAATCCGACTTTTATACACTCCACTGCTCTCCAACATCAGCGATGCCAGATTCTCTTATCCAGAGATGAGATATGCCTGTCGTCCTTGATAGCATCGCGTCTCCGTAGACCGCATCCGTCTCACCGGCCGATGTCAATGTCGGAGCGTCCGTTGGATCTCTGCGAGGACCTCTGCCGCACGCTTCTGGGTGGCTTCGTAGAGGGCGATGGCGTTGGGGTCGGTGGCGCGGACCCAGGCGTCGGTGCCGTCGAGGTTCCACCAGTGGCCGGCGTACTTGACGGTCATGTCCAGGATCGGGGAGAGGGGCGTGACCTCGCGGTCGAGCCAGCGCTTTCGCATCTCGGTCGCGGTCATGACCTTCGGCAGGCGGTGGGAGGGGATCTCGGTCGGGGAAGGGCGGCGGTTCATCGCGTGCCTCCGGCCGGTCTCTGTGTCGGCCCTTGGCGGTGTTGGGGTTCGGGTGGGGCGTGGGGGTCGATCTGGTTCGCGTGGTGGAAGACCGATGCGGGGCTGGTGGACCGGTCCATCATTTCGGGCGTTTGCCGCTCGGCGGTCAGGCTGGCCTTGATGTCCTCGGTGAGGAGATGCTTGGCGGTGTCGACTCCGGTCTTCTGGTCGGTCTCGGTGCGGGCCAGGCGGGCGACGAAGGCGGCGTCGGGTTCGGTGTAGCCCGGTGGGGTGTCGCCGAGGCCGATGGCGATCTCGCGGGCTTTGGCGATCTGCCAGACCAAGCTGATGTCGGTGGTGAAGTCGCCGTCCCAACCTGCGGAGGCGACGGCCTCGTAGGCGACGCGGCAGCGGAAGTCCTGGACTGCTTCGGGCGGGACGATGCCGACGAGGGCCCGCGCCTGTTCGGGGTAGGCCATGAGGGCGGCGACGAGGAGTTCTTCGTGGCCGGTGCGGGTCGCGGTCTCGGGGGCAATCGCAGCTACGGCTTGGTCAGGCCAGGGGGTATCGAAGAGCTGCCGGTATTGCTCGGCGTGACGTGCATTCAGCCGCGGAGTCTCCGGGTCCGCGGTTTCACCGGAAGCGAGTGCGGTCGAGGCGTAGGTGGCGAGGTCCCTTTGGGCACTGCCGTCGAGGACCATGCCGACATAGAAGGGGATCTCGGAGTCGGCGGGAGCGTCGGCTCGGAGTCGTTCGAGGCGTTCGGCGTCGAGGCCGGGGGCGTCGGCGCGTTCGGCCGCGGCGCGAGTGAGGTCGGCGCCGCGGAGTTCGGGTTGTTCGCGGTGGAGTTCTTGGACGGCTTGGTAGACCGCGGCGTATCCGGGGTGGGCGAGGTCGCGGGCTTCGATGGCGTCGACGGCGAGTTCGGGGCGTTCGAGGACGGCGGCGAGGTAGCGGCGTTCGGCCTCAGTGATGAGTGTGGACATCGGTTCGTTCCTTACTCGGTGATCTCGGCGGCGGCGAGGTTGTCGAGGCGGCGGCGCATCTCGGCGTCGGTGATCTTGACCCAGTCCCGGGTCTCGATGTCGCGGGTCCACCAGTCACCGAAGGAGTGGACGTGGTCGCTGTCGGGGCCGTCGAGTCCGCGGGCGGTGCCGAGTTCCAGGCGGCGGTGCATGTCCCCGGCGGCGAGGCGCGGTGCCCGATCCGGTGCCACGGCGGCAGTGCTCGTAGCCGGTGCGGGGATGCCGCAGGTGGGGTCGGCGGTGAGCCATTGGGCTTTGAGGTCGGTCTTGGAGCGGTCGGCGAGGCGTCGGCCGCCGCCGTGTTCGGCGGCGCAGCGTTCGGCGTAGAAGGTGATCTGGGTGAAGAGGTTGCGCAGGTCGGTGTGCCAGTAGCGGGCGTGCTGGGCGAGGCCGCCGGCTTCGTGGCCGGTGAGGACGCCGGTC
Organism: Glycomyces niveus; assembly: GCF_017592475.1. GTDB lineage: Bacteria > Actinomycetota > Actinomycetes > Mycobacteriales > Micromonosporaceae > Glycomyces > Glycomyces niveus. The sequence continues at coordinate 465,510 of NZ_JAGFNP010000003.1, forward strand.
TGGGTGTCGGTGGTGTAGAGGGCTTCGCGCCACATCTTCAGCGCCCAGAGCTCTTCGATGATCCCCGGGTGCTGGGGCCAGCATTCGGGGAGCCGGGATTGGATCGACAGCTCGTAGCGGTCGTGGAGCCAGGCGACCCACTCGACCAGGCCCGCCCACGCGGCACTGCGCTGCTGGTCGGTCATGGCGTGCCATTCGATCAGGCGCCCTTTGATGGCGAGGACACCTGCGCCACCGCCTTGCGAGCCTCCGCCCTCGTCCTTGGCAGCACTGCGGCCGCGGCGCACGGTCGGTGTCGTGGGCCGCTTCGGGTGTGCAGGCTCGGTCATCGCCAGTCCCTTCGTTCGGTCGCATGGCCAGGGCGCTCCCAGGCCGCGGCGCCGACCGGTTCGGCGACGGGCGCGCCACGGCCGAGCATCCGCTTGGTCTCCTCGGCCGATCGTTCGTACGCTTTGGCCTCGCGCGATTGGTAGTGGCGCCGCATGTAGGTCTTCACTGCCGGGGTGGAGGCGTGGACGATCAGGGCCTCGCCGCGTTCGGCGTCGAGAGTGCGGACCTCGGCGGCAGTGATCGTCGAGCGCTCGTGCTCGGCCCGGGACCGCGAAGTGCCGTTCGGGCCGTGCTGCTCGTTGACGACCTGCTCGCGCCAGGTCCCGGCGAGGTCGGCGAACCACTTGGACTCCTCCCCCGCGAGGCCGGCGAGCGCGATCTTGAGGGTGGAGGCGCCCCAGAGCATGTCAGCGCCGTCCCGGCCCCAGCGTTTGCGGGCGGCGGCGATCTCTTGGAGCACCGCGACGATGAAGATGCCCGACCCGGCCGAGTACGACATGAGGGCCGGGAGGTTTTCGAGGGCGATGACGTTGCCGACCTCGTCGAGGAATTCTCCGAGTGGCGGGTCGAGGCGTTCGGCGGTGGACTGGTCGGCGAGGCGGAGGGCGACTTCGTTGACCTCGTCGACCAGGGCGTTGATGATCGGAGCGAGCTCGCTGGTCTGCATCGCGGGGGCGAGCAGGTACATGGTGCCCAAGTCGCGCAGGAACTGCTCGATGTCGATCGACTCGTTGGGGTGGCATGAGAACAGACGGCGCGCCTTGGCGGACAGGAGCGGGGTGATGGCGGTCTGGACGGTGTTGAACAGGTCGCCCTTGGAGTCGGAGTCCCCGGTGTAGAGGGAGAAGAGGTTGCCCGCCACGCCGGTGACCGCGCCGGGGTTGGCACGCAGCAGGGTGATCGGCTCGTCGTCGCGGGGGTCTAGTGCCCAGCGGACGACGTCGTCCATCGTGCGGCCTTCGAGGGCGGCGATGTGCAGCCATGCGGCAAGCAGGTTGACGGCGTTGTTGCGGAAGTAGCCGGAGTTCTTGGAATCGGAAGCGCCGTCGCCGCCGACGGTGACCATGACGTTCGCCCTCCGGCGAGCCCGGTCGTAGTCCTCACACCCGGCCACGGGACTCCACCGGAGCGGGTAGGGCCATTCCGTGTCGGAGACGTCGAGGACGGCCACGGGGCCGATCTTGCGGCGGAGCTCGTGCGTGGCAAGGACGACGTCCCGTCGGATAGAGGTGGTCAGCGCCGGACCGGGCCAGCGCCGCAGCCACGGGATGATGACCTGGCTGGTCTTGCCCTGTCGGGGCGCGGCGAGGACGAGGATCGAGTTCTCGATGCTGGCGGCGAGGCGCTTGGCGCCCATGCCGACAGTGCGGCCGAGGTCGACGGCGACTTCGCTGATATCCATGCGGCCGTTCAACCCAGGGCGGAGCCGCTTCGCTTTCTTCAAGGCGGCCCGGTGGGAGAGGGCGCGGTCGAGTTGGGCGCTGGTCGCGAAGCCCTTGGCTTCGCCGATACCGGCGAACAGCTTGATGAGGCCGACACCGGCGGCGATGATCGCCGCGAACGCCAGGACCGCGGCGACGGCGAAGCCGACGGGGCCGGGCAGGTGGCCGCGGATGTCGGCCGGCCATGCCTGAGCCGGGTCGGTGATGGTGGCGGGCAGCGCGAACGCGGCTTGCACCGTCTCCTCGACGCCGACACTGATCCACGTCCAGGAGAAGAGCAAGGCCGCAAGCTGGGCGGTCAGCCAGACGCCGGCGAGGAGGCCGATGACGATGTAGGCGCAGGCGAGGAAGATCGTGTCGCTGCCCGAGGTGGTGCTGCCGGTGCTGGTACTCATGTCAAGGGTTCCGTTGTCCTACAAGGACATGCGCTCGTTGGTCCAGGTGAGTTCTTGCTCGATGGGGGTAAGCATCATCTGGACGACGTGGGAGGAGGAGCGGCCGATTTTCCAGATGGCGCGTCCTTTGTGCTGGCCGGTCCAGGAGGCGATGTGCTGGCATTCGGTGTCGGTCAGGCCGATGGCGTCGCGGGTCATCGCGAGCGGGGCGGTGTCCTGGGCGAGGCAGATGCGGACGTCGCAGGAGCTGATGAGGCCCTTGGCGATGGCGACCTCTTCGCTGCCGGCTGCGCCGACGGCCTCGAAGTCCGAGAGCCGGTGCGTCGAGAGGACTTCGATGGTGCCGTTGGATCGCGACAGCCGCAGGTCGGCGTCGAGCTTGCGCACCATCGCTGGGATGCGCATGGCGCGCCAGAGTTCGTCGCGGATGACCAGGCGGACCGGGCCGTTCGGGTCGTCGATGGCGGTCTGGCCCCAGCTCGATGCGCACGCGAGGGTCATGGCGACGGTCTCGTCACCGCGACCCTTCATCCGTTCGAGGTTCACCGTTTGAATCGGGGCGTCGAAGTCCAATCGCACTGTGGTGGGGCCGTCGAAGAGGCCCGAGAGACTGCCTTGGACCATGTTGCCGAGCGCGTCGGCCGCAGGCCGGATGCGCTCGCGCAGTTCCTTGACCGAGTCGGCACGCAACTCTTCGACCATGACGGGGTGGGGGTCGCGGAGCACGGCCCAGACCTCGGGGATGGTCGGGTCGACGAGGTGGGAGTTGCCGTCGTGCTCGCCAGAGATGTCCTTGATGGCGTACGCGAGCGCGGCCTCCTCGGTCGGGTCGAGCTTGCGATCGAGCCGGACTTCCAGAAGGGAGGAGAGCAGGGTGATGCGGCGGCGGTGGATCTCGGCGAGCCGATCACGGAGCTCGATCGGGTCGGTCGGGAGGTGCTGGCCGAGGGGTCCGGAGTCGAGCGGGTTGAGCCGGGTCGGGAGCCCTGGTCCGAGCTCGACCGGTTCGACACCGAGCGCGCGGGCGACCTTGGCGTACTCATTTTTGATGTCGCCCAGCACGAACGTCTTCACGCCGTACGTGAGCAGGCGCAACGCCAGGCCCTTGATGGTCGCCGACTTCCCCGACCCCGGCACGCCGGTGATCAGGAGGTTCGGGTTGGTGATGAGGCCGTGGTGGAGCCATTCGATCGGGTGGCAGGAGAAGGCGCCGCCGGTCAAGCAGTCGACGCCCATGTACGCGCCGACCGGCGGCAGCGATTTCCCGTACAGCCATGGGTAGAGTCCCTGGACCTGCCCGGTCGAGGAACGGAACGCGGGCAGGTTCGGGATGCGCGGCGCGCGACCGTTGAACGGTTTGGCGAAGCCCCGCCGGGGAGGGATCGGTTCGGGGCGCTCGCGGCGCTTCCGCTGTGGTGCTGGCGCTTCGGGTTCGGTTGGGGGCGCGAGGAGATCGCCGAGGTCCGCATGCGGGAGATGCTGTGCGGCCTTGGCCTCGCGTCGGCGTTCGAGGGCCTGCTTCATCACTGCGACCACCGGGCCTTCGGCAGGCCGTAGCCCAACGGCAGGGCGGACATGGCGAAGCCGATGTCCTGGGTGTTCCACATCCGGTCGACTTCGATGCGGGCAGCAGCCGCGTCCGCTTCGAGCGCGGCAGCGGCGTCCTCGAGTTCGCGGTGCGAGGCTTCGCTGTTGTCATCGAAGTCGGTGACCGTGACGGTGATGAGTCCTGTGAACCGGACCAGACCGTGGCCGTTGGCGCGCTCGACATCCTGCTGCGCGGCGCGGTCGAGGGCGGCCTGTTCGTGCTCGGGCACGATCTGGCCGGTCCGCTGGCGCATCCGCACCGCGACCGAGCGGGCCGTGCGCTCCTTCATGACCTCCTTCTCGGCCTTGCGCGGGCCGAGCGGCTCGTGGTGCATGGAGAACGTGCGCCGATGCTGACCTTCGCCCAGCAGGGGCGCGAGCACGGTGGAGTATGTGCGCGAGCGCGGCCAGTCGTACACCCAGTACGTGATCGAGGCCGACCCGTCGTGCAGGTAGTATCCGGGTCGGGCCTCGGCCGAGGCCGGCCGCGCCAGGACCGGATCGATCCCGGCTTCCAAGCCGCCCATGTCGGCGGCTTCGCGGCGCTCGGCGAGCGAGCGCGCCATGTTGGGGGTGAACGCCGAGCGGACGACTTCGGCGAGCTCCCGCGGCTGAAGCCACGACTGCACGGCGAGATCGGCACCGCCGATCGACGCGGTCAGCGAGATGACGTGGCGGGCAAGCACCGTCGAAGCGGCTCGGGTTCCGCCGCCGGCCGAGCGGATCGCCGAGGCCGCGCGGCGCGCGTCCATGGTGAAGGCCAGGAACGATTCCCGGCTGGAAGTAGCCAGCGTTGCCGTCGACAGCAGACCCTCGGTGATGGCCTGCGTAACCTCCGGTGCTTCGGCATCGACGTGGTCGAGGTGCCAACGGCGGAGTGCCGCACCGGATTCGGGGAGGAGTCGCTGGAACGCCTGGACGCGGATGATCGGGTTGCCTTCGGTGCAGAGTCCGGCCAGGAGGCCGCCCCATCCGGCGACGCGCTGCTCGCGCCGGTCGGTGTCGACCAGCCCGAGCCCGGGGTAGGTGATGCGGGCGACCGCGGTGAAGGTCTTGTCGATCCGGTGATGGACGATGGCGATCGGCGTCCCGTCGGGGAACTCGTCCTCGAGGATCTCGATCGGCGCCAGGACGCCGGGCAGGTCGGCGCGCTTGCGCTTCCGTCCCGGGCCGTGCCCGTGCTGGGCGGTGATCGGCTCCGCGTCCGATGCAGCTTCCTCTTCTGCCGCTTCGGTTTCGAGGTCGGCGGTGTCGATGATCGGGCTCGCGTCGGGAGCGAGCGCGCCGGAGGCGAACTTGTGGAGGTCGCGCCGCTTCCCGAGTTGGTAGGAGACGTATCCGCTGATCCATTCGTCAGCTGTGCGTCCGCGAACCCGGAAGAACGCCAGTCCGATGGTGATCGCGGCGATCGGCCAGACGATGACGCCGAAGAGAAGGTCGGCGACCGTGAAGGGCCACACCGCGAGCAGCGAGGCGGCGCCGAGCATGAGCACGCGCGGTCCGGACATGCCGAACATGAAGGCCACGCGCTCAACTTGCCAGCCGAAGTAGGTGCGCACTTCGGGCTTCGTCTGCTCGCTCATCGGTTACCTCCTTGGTCGGTGGGTTTGGGGGGCGGTGGCTGGATCGGCGGTGGCGGAGTCGGGCTACTCGGGTTGCCGTGGTCCGGGGGCGGCGGTGCCGCCTGCGGTGCTCCGTGACCAGGCCGCGGCTCGCCGTTCGTGTCCGGACCCGGCGGCCGCGGGACCGGCTGGTGGTACCCGGGATAGCCACCCGGGAGCGCGTACGGGTTGGCGCCTTCGATGCCGGCGCGGGCCGCGGTCTGCTCCATCCGCTGAGTCAGTGAGTTCGCGCCCCGCTGTACCGCGCGCATCGCCATCGCGGCACCGGCAACCCACGGCCCCGCCGCCCCGGCTGCCTTCATCGCACCGCCGCCGATCGCTCCGCTCTTGTTGCCGGCCATCGCCATTCGACCCCCGACAGCCGCCATCGTGCGGGCCTCTGCTCCTTGTCCGAACTGGAGCGAGCTGGCGCTCCCGCCCATTGCGGGAGCAGTCTGCGCGCTCAGGAATCCGGCGCCGGCCCCGGCAACCGCCGCCAGGCCCGAACCGCCGCCGACGTGGGTGGAGGTGAAGGTCATGAATCGCGCGAGCGCAGGCCAGGCGAGAGCGGCGAGCAGGATGACGAGCATGCCGCTGAGGAGGGTGGCGATGTCGGTCGCGCCGGTGCCGTCTTCCGTTTCGGTCTCACCGATGAGCGAGAAGCCCACGGCGAAGATGATCGCGATCAGCGGCTTCATGATGATGAGCTGGATAGTGGCGCTCACCAACTTGTTCCACCACTGCTTGGTGGTGTGGGACATCTGGCCGACCGCGGCGATCGGGCTGGTGGCGATCAGCACGGCGATGGCCGCATTGCGCAAGATCAACTCGCCCCAGAGCACGAACAGCAGCGCGATGCCCGCGAGAGAAATGAGGAAGACCAGCGTGACCGCCAGCTCCGGGCTGGCGCCGAAGGCGAACAACGCGGCGAGCTTATCGCGGAGCTCGGCGTCGCCGTCCTCAAAGGTGTAATCGATGATGCCGCTGGCGAGTTCGTCCGAGGCGACGAGCGCCATCGAGCCGATGGTCAGCGTCGTCACGACGGCCAGGAGTGCTTTGCCCAGGCCCACAACAGCTTCGGCTATTGGTCGGCCTTCTGCGGTCACAGCGGTCCGGATGACCTGGATGAACATGATGAAGACCGAGACGATGGCGGCGATACCCATGCTGATGGCGTAGACCTTGGAGATGCCGCCGCCTGCGAGGTCGATGTTCGGGAACTCGACGAAGGCGTTGGCGAACCACTCCATCATCTGCATCATCCCGGCGGCGGCGTCGCGGGCGAGGTCGCCCATCACGGTGCTGCCGATTGAGCTGCCGACCGCATCGCCGGCTTCGTCGGCGGCGTTCGATGCCAGTTGGTCGATCGCCCATTCGTTGACAGGGCTGCAGACGACGTAGTCGGAGACTGAGGTGGGGTCGAAGTCATCGCACATCGGAGTGCTCCTGGAGGTGGGGTGCGGTTCGTGGCGGGACGGGTCAGCGGGTGAGGCGGAACCAGCCGAGTTCTGTGGCCTCGAGCGATCCGGGCTCGGCCACGAGCGATTGGTAGTCGAGGTCGCCGAAGGGGAAGCCATCGATCTTCCAGTCGCCGCCTTCCCAAACCATGACCAGCGGGGCGAGTACCGGAGACGTCTGCGGGACGCCGTCGTCGACATAGACGGTCGCCTCGCCCAGCAGCAGGAGATTCACACGGTCCGCCTCGTACCCGTAGGTCTGGTAGTTCGAGAACGCGACGATCAGGTCAGTTCCTTCGGGGACCTCGCCTTCGGCAGGGATGCCGAGGGATTCGCGTGAATCGAGTGCCTTGGCCCGCAAGCCCTCGGTGTCGAACTCGGCGAGCATCGACTCGGAAAAGATCGACGCTCCGAGCTCCTCGCCGCGGCCCGGGTCGAGGTTGCCTGAGTAGGCCGACCAGTACTCGACGCCGGCCGAGACCGCACCGGTGAGGTCGTGGTCGAAACCGGTCCACATCCCCGAGACCAGCTCGGTCCCGACGGTGTCCAGCACGAGCACTTGCGGCACATCTTCATCCGGTACTACCGGACTCGATTCGGCGCTGGGCTCTGCGGTTGCAGGAGCTTCGCCTCCAGTTGACGGGTCGCTTTCGCCGCTGGATTTCAGTGCAGCCAGAGCGAGGACTCCGGCTAGTCCGAGCGCCAGCAGTAGTGCCAGCGGCAGGGCGATTCGGCCGCCCCAACGTGATCGGGCGAGGAAGGCATTGCGTCCCATAGGTTCTGCTCCTGCTCAGGCGACGAAGGACCAGGTCGTGTTGGTGACGACGATCCAGACTCCGGCCACGACGATGCCGACGAAGGAGCAAAGGAGGGCTTTCTTGCCGAGATCTGCGGTGTCGGGGCGCTTGCTCGCGCCGCCGATCGCAATCAGCGCGCCCGCAACGACTCCGATGATGCCGCAGATGATGAGGACGATGTACTTCGCCGATGAGATCAGGAAGCTGACACCCTCCGATCCGCCGGTCGGGTCTACCGGTGCGGGGTTGGGGACGAGAGCGAGAAGATCGGCCGTTCCATTGACGGTCGAAATCGCAGTGGTGAGGTCCATAAGAGGCACTCCTGGGTTGGGGCGATTGCAATAACAAGGCCTGACACATGAACATCAAACCCGGAATTCGCATTGACGTTTGCATCGATCCGCAAGACGCCTGCTGGTGGACTAACGTAGCGGCCGTCACAGCAAGTGACAACGGTGAGAAAACGATCGTTACCATCTTGTGACATCAAATCAGCAGGTCAAGCGGTACCCATGATGGACACGTTACACTCTGCTCGTGCCTAGATACGATTTAAAATGACCAGTTGTTCCTGATTGAGAGGTTTCGAACTAATCGATCCCTCAGTCACCGAACGACCATCCCGCGTACTCATGACCCATCTAGTACCAGCCGGTAACTTATAGTCTCAAATACCATTCACCGGAAACTGTTTCAAGTAGCAGAATTGCAAAATGGCATCCGTCGGTATTGACGGTCAATCATGGAGGCCGCCTATATTGGAGCGCCGTATTGCGTGTTGCTCGGTCGAGTTCCACGCAGTCCGCTCCCCCGTCCCCGACGATCCCGGTACCCCATATGAACGCTCGCGCCCCGCTGGCCGCATTGTTGGCCCTGCCGTTCGTCGCCGCCCTCGGACTCATCGTCCTCACCGCGGCGGCCAGCGCTCCCGAATTGGTCGACGGCGGGTTCTACACCTGCCGCACCGAGGCCGAAGGGTCGGCGGCCTTGATCGAGGCGACCCAGCTCTCCGATGAACAGATCCAGAACGCCATCACGATCTACTCCGTCGGCGCCGAGCGCGGCCTCCCCGAACAGGCGATGGTCATCGCCCTGGCGACGGCGATGCAGGAGTCGAACCTTCGGAATCTCGGCCACCTGGGCGAGGCGAACGACCACGACTCCCTCGGTCTGTTCCAGCAGCGCCCGTCCTCGGGATGGGGCACGCCCGAACAGATCCAGGATCCGGTCTACGCCTCCACCAAGTTCTACGACAAGCTCGAGACCATCGGCGACTGGGAGGGCATGGCTGTCACCGACGCCGCTCAAGCAGTCCAGATCAGCGCCTTCCCCGACGCCTATGCCAAGTGGGAGCCGCTCGCCCGGCTCGCCGTCGACCTGCTCGCGACAATCGTCAACTGCGAATCGGCCGACCTGCCTGAAGGCGCCTGGACCAACCCGCTCCCGGGTGCACCGCTCGTCTCCGAGTACCGCTCTAGTGACCGGCCCGAACACGACGGCATCGACCTGTGGGCCGACAAGGGAATCCCGATCTATGCCGCCAGCGATGGCGCCGTCAACCGGGTCCGCTGCAACGCGACCCTCTACGGCGCCGACTACTCGTGCGACATCGACGGTTCCCCCGAGGTGCGGGGCTGCGGCTGGTACATGCAGATCGCGCATCCTGACGGGACTTTGACGAGGTACTGCCACATGGTGAGCGAACCGCTCTTCAAAGTCGGCGACGCCGTCGAGGCCGGCGACATCATCGGCTACGTCGGCAGCTCCGGCAACAGTTCCGGCCCTCATCTCCACCTCGAGGCGCACACCACCCACGATGCTTCCAGCGCGGACGCGACCGATCCGCTCTCGTACTTTGCCGAGCGCGGGATCAGCTTCTCGTCCTGACCCGGCCGTCGTGGTACGCCCAGCACGGCCGACCGGGATGGTCGCGTTGATCACCGGCATTCCGGCTCCCCCCACCGGGGCGCGAGCTCCTCGAGGAATCCCGAGATCATCCGCTCGGTCAGGCGCTCGCCGAGGCCGGCGGTCAAACACGAGGCCCGGAGCTGTGCAGCGTGCTCGCCGAGCCGCATCCAGCGGCCTGTGAACTCTGCCAGGGAAACTCGGTCTCCGAGCTCGCCGAGCTCCTCCCAGACCGCCATGAACTCCTCGGGATCACCCACCGCCTCTTCCAGCGTGATCTCCTCGGGCGCCTCGTACGGCAATTCGGGGCTCAGCTCCTCCCAGATTTCTCGTCGGCAGCTCACCGCTCGACCTCCGCTCGATCGTCGCCGCCGTAGAGCAAGTCGAGGAGTTCCTCGACCACCACTCGGCACCGGCCGCCGAGCTTGAGGACCTTCACGGGGAACGTCCCGGCACTCGCGTGCTCGTACGCGGTGTTGCGGCTGATGCTGAGGATGTCCGCCGCCGTCATGAGCGGGCACGTGGTGCCGAGCGCTTCGATTTCCTCACGCCGCCACATGCGGTTCGCGCTGAATCGCGGCGGCTTCCTGGTCAAGGTTCGACGCTGCATGACGCCTCCAAATCTCGCAGTTTCGACAGGATCGCTTCGAACCTGTCCGCTTACCTGCATTGATGGTGCGCCCGCCGCTACGATGACCGACAGACGTTTCGCAAAAACGACAGGACCCCAGATGGCACGCCCGAAATCAGACTCAGCGACTCCAGGGCCGCTCACGCCGTCGGACATCGTCCTCCGACGCATTCGCACCATCTCCGAGAGCCAGGGCCTCTCGATCTCAGCGCTCGCCCAGCGCCTCCTCGAGCACGGCTTCGTCATCAGCGACAACCGGCTCTGGAACCTGGTCTCCGGCCGCACCAAACTCCACGTCGACACGCTCTTCGCCATTGCCGCGGCCCTCGGCGTGTCTCCGCTTGCGCTGCAGACGATGCCAACCGACAGCGATGAAGAGATCCAGCCGGCACCCGGGGTGCAGGTCTCACCCAGTCGGTTCAACGCCTGGATGACCGGCACTGCACCCCTTCCTGGCTCCAGCAAGTCGGCCTACGCCGAGCATCACCCGTACGAAGCGCAACTCGGCCGATTCAGGGGCGACCTCGACGAGCGAGCCCAAGCCCTGGCGCTTCGGCTCGCCTCCCACGCCGACGAGGCCGCTTCGGCTGCCGAAGTGCTTCGTGCTCAGGCATTGCAGTACGCGGCTGCACTCCTAGAAGGAAGTCCCTCGGAAGACGTCTTGCGCTCGGCTGAAGCGCTGTCGAAGCGCCTGGGAATCGATCTGAGAGGCATCGAACGTCCGGGACACAACGGCCGCTCCTAGCAGGCGAAGTGGCGACGGCCCGCCAGTACATGCCTGCGGCGGTCACGAGGACGGCGGCGACTGCCTCAGTGACCATCGCACTCGGCTGAGCATAACTGGACCAATACAATGTTCAGGCCACTATCGGCGGCCGCTCGCGTGGCTTCGGGCCACCGGGTCCATGGTGGCGCCGCCGCTGCCGTACCGACAACGTCAATGTCCCGAGTATGGCATGAGGGCTACGTCGTCACCACGAGCTGAATTAGCTGTTCGGGCTGTTTCCGTGTCGCTTCGCCTCCGCGCTTTCGGCGATCCGCTGCTTTAGCTTGTTCAGCGGGAACAACGCTCAGTCAGTTCGTCGAGTTCGACTTTCGACCCGACAGTCTCCCCAAGTCCGGGATGGACATCAAGTCTCGTGCAGCGTCCCGGAGCAGCTGAGTGATGCGCGGCCATGACGTGCGGATCTCCTTGAGCGGGATCATCGCCCCGAAGGCGACAGCATTGTCCGGGCTCGCCTTGGCATTGACGAGCACGGCCGCCCCGGCCATACCATCCTTGAACTGGCCCATTTCGGCGTACACCCCGGACTCGCCGTAGATGGCAAGGTCATATTCCAAGGCGTCCGGTTCGACGAGGGTGCGGCGTGTAAACGCGCGCATCCCGGCGGACCGCAGGAAACGTGCGCGGTCGGCGGGCTGGAGGGTCGCGAGGAGCGCCTTGCCGAGCGCAGTGGCATGTGCGCCATCGTCGAAGCCGGCGGCGAATTCTTCAACGTGCGGGGTGCGGAGGCCTTCGACCATATCGGTGATGGCTGGTCGGCCTTCGACGAAGCGGCCAAGGAGGGTTGAGTAGCCGGTTTCGACCGAGAAGCGGTCCATGTATTCGGCGAGGGTCAGCGGTCCGGTGGTGGCGCGGGTGAGTTGAGAGTAGCGGGCAGAGACTTCTCGGCCGAGTTTGTAGCGGCCGTTCTCGTCGCGGCGCAAATACTCCTCGTAGACGAGGGTGCGCAGGAGGTTGTAAGCAGTCGCTCGGCTGAAACCGCAGTCGAACGCGATGCGCGCGGCGGTGACGCCTTCGGGATGGCGGCCGACAAGCTCCATGATGCGCAATGCTCTCTGGACGCTCTGGATCATCTTGGTCGGTTCAGCTTGCGAGCGTGCATTCCACACCGCAGTGTCCGGGCCCGAGGGCGACGCTGAAATCGATCGAGCACCCGACGCTGCCGCTGGCCGTTGATCTTCCCCGCTTCGGACCTCAACGGGTGGCGAGGGGATTTCCGGTTCACGGTCCTGCGGGGGAGTTTGCGCGGTAGCTGTCAGAGCGGCAGTGCGAAGCACGTCTTCGGCTTCGTCTCTGGTGATGCGATCTCGCAGGGAACGTGCTCCGACACTGCCGAGTGAGGAGCGTTCCAGCAGTTCACCGGACTCTTCAGGGTCCATTACCGTCCCCCTTCCACGGGTGTGCTCGTGATCTGCTTGAGGTTGGTGCGAGCTCGGTGAATGAGTCCTTCGACGGCTCGCTCCGACGTGAGTCCCAGGATCTCCTTGATCTCGCTCTGCCGGTAGCCCTTGGTGCTGAGAAGGAGGGCTTGCCGTTGCTTTTCAGGCACACGGTTGAGGGTCCGGAGCAGCATGTCGTTGTTGCACGCCTGCGTTGCCGGGTCGACGTTCTGGTAGGTGGCCGCAGGCTCGGGAGCTTCATGGAGTTCCAGCTGCGAGTGTCTGCGCTCGTGCCTGCTCCACTGCCGGAACGGATTCGGTACCTGGTACAAAGACGACCCGATGAAGTAAGTCGGTAGTGACGCTCCGCCGGAAGCCTGCCATCCGCCCTGGCGCAGCGCCTTCTCCTCGAATATCGGGAGTGCGCGGGCGATCGTGAAATCCGCGATCTCACCCCGGGCGTCAGGGTCCCGGTGCAACCGCTCCAGTTCCCACACGGTCGGTCGGAGCCAAATCTGTCGTTCGTTCAGCAGTGTGAACGCTCGACCGGAGTACAGCCATGCTCGCATGACCGCGAGGCCGTAGCGGACCAGTTCGATTTGAAAGTTCCGATAGGCCGGTCCCGAGAAGTCATCGGCGGCGAACTTGCCGACCAGGGCTTCGTCTGCGAGGCGTCGATCGAGGTTGCCTCGCCGCCGGTGGGCCTCATCGGTGTGGGGCGTCGCCCCGAGGTCGGCGACGTCGCCCGCGTGTACGTCCGGCTTGCAGTCGTTGTCAACTTTTGCAGGTTCTAGCGCGCTCCCGGCGATGGCGCGCGGGACTGGAACCCCGTCGCCACTGGACAACGCCAAAGCCTGCTCCTTCTGATCCTGGGGTGCGGCCTGCCGCGGTCAGCGGCATCGCCTCTTCTATGTCCGAGGACGGTGTTCACCCCACGCGCTCATCCAGATTTTTTCTGCGAGTTTCAGTACCTGGCCGCGGCGTGGGGTCTGTGCCCACGAGAGACATAAGAGCGCCGTCAGTTTGAACTGCAAACCGATCGGAGAGGGCTCATGTTTTCGATTCGAACCTCGGTCATCGTCTTCGCGGCCACGGTATTCGGCGTGCTCACCGGAGGCCTCAACTACCTCGACTCGCATTCTCCCCTGAGCGCCGTCCTCTATGGCATGGGGGCATTCGGCGCCTCCATCGTCGTGTTGCACAGTGTGATCGAACGAGATGCGCCACGTGGCGGCGATGGTGAAACAGGTTGAATATGGGCACTCCTCGCAAACGTCCACTTTCGGGGGTAGCCCACCTGTGGCGAGTCCTCAATGCATCGCTGGCAGCGTGCGAGCAGGGACGAGGTTGAGCTCGGCATCCTCGACGACGTCGAAGGCTCTCCGTCAACCCGTTCGGATTCCAGCGGCGATCGAAACTCTAGGACTCTCGGTCGGACTCACGCTTACGGTCTAGGGCGTCAAGGCTCGCCGTATCGCCGGTCTCCGGTCGGCCTTTCACCCGCTATTCGAGCGAGACGCCGGGTCAGTACAGCTGCCCGGTCCAGGTGTAGGACGGGTCGTTGGTCCACGAGCCCTCGCACTCGGACTGTCCGTAGCCCGCGTAGACGCAGTCCGAGATGTACGTCTCCCGTTGAGCTGCAACGTAGTCTGTTCGGTCGCCGAACAGCTGCCCGGTCCAGGTATAGGACGAGTCGTCGGTCCAGGAGCTCTCGCAGTCGGATGCCGTGTAGCCGGCGTCCTGACATTCGGAGAGATATACCCCCCGCTGATCCGAAACAGAACCGCCGCCCGCTAGGGTGCCGGTCCAGGTGTAGGACGGATCGTTGGTCCATGAACTCTCGCATTCGGCAGCCGTATATCCGGCGTTCTGGCAGTCCGCGACGTAGATCTCCTGGGAGGTCAGCGCCGCGGGCTCCGCCTGGTCGATGGATTCGACTGGATAGAGCTGGCCGGTCCACACGAACGACGGGTCGCTGGACCAGGAGGTGGCGCATTGATCGGCGGTGTATCCGGCATACGCGCAGGCGTCGAGGTAGGCCTTCTCCTGGTTTGCCGGCGTCTCCGAGGCGTCATCGAGGTCGGGCGGGCCGCTCCAGCGCTTCGAACTGTCGGTCTCCCAGTACAACTGGCACTGGTCGGCCCAGTACCCGTCCGCGGCGCAGTCCTTGAGGTACTTGACATAGTCGCCTTTGGTGAACGGCTCGTCGCCGCCGAACCAACCGCCGACGGTCGAGACGTCGACGATGAATCCGAGAACTGCAGCTACCGCGAAGAACAGCCCGACGAGCTTGCCGGTGCTGATCTGGCGACTGGGTGGCGGGGTAGTGCTCACCTCCCCGAGCGTACTGAGGCGGGCGACTGCCGCCTGCCCAGCGCGGTAGGCCCGCTGCGGGCATTCAGGGCAGAAGTAGTAGCGAGAGAACATCGGCACCAAGTGATGTCAGCAACCCGACACCAGGCGTTCCAATGTGGGCATCCGGTGCCCTGGTAAGAGGAGTAGGGCACGCCTACTCGCACGCTTGCCGAGGGCCCCTCTTCCGCAACGCACCAAGCCGCGCCCTTCGACCAGGTCAACTCAGCCCGGGTGTATTCGCGCTCCTCGGCGGTCCGTTCGACCGCCAGCTTCCTGCCGTCGACCCCGAACCGGGCGATCACGAGATCGTCGTTGAGGGGCCGTCGCCCGGCCCTGGTTGCCATGCCTGGGGGGTGCTCAAACGGAGCTGCCGAAGGTCGGCGGGTCGGCCAATCTCCCGTAGTCGCCGAAGGCGCCCTGGACGTCCGTCTCGTTGATGCCGTATCGGTAGAGGGTGTATTCGTGGGGGCGGCCGGGACGGCGTTCGGTGGCTCGGCGGACGCGTTCGCGGTCGGCCGGCGTCCACTCGAGGTCGAGCGAGCCGAACAGGTGCTCGATGACGCCGAGCGGGTCGGCGGTCAGCGCGGGGTATCGCAGGTCGATGATCTGCGAGCGGGGAATGCGGGTGCGCGCGTCCCGGCCGCGTTCGACCAGACCGGACATGGTGGCGATCGCCATGCGGCCGATGTCGTGGAGGTCGTCCTCGCCCAGGCGGCGCAGGTGCAGTGCCCTGCTGGTCTCGACCAGCGAGCAGATCGAGCCGACCACGTCGACGGGGTCGCGATGCGTCCACACGATCTGCGCATCGGGGAACATCCGCAGCACCAGGTCGAGGTGGCCGAGGTGGGTGGGGCATTTGAGGACCCAGCGGGCGCGCTCGCGCCCGTGCTGCAGGACTTGGAGACCCTGTTTGAGGTACTGGTAGTCGGGCTCGAAATCGTGCGAGGCGAGCCAGGCCTCATAGCCGGGCAGCGGCGCGCGCGCCAAGTGCTGCTCGCCGTGGGGCAGGAAGAACGCGCACTCATCGGGATGCTCGGCCCGCTGGGGGTGGATGTCGCGCATCGCGGGAGCGAACGCGGTGACCACGTTGAGCGCGTTGTTGACGCCGCGGATGATCCGGCGCTCGTCGCGCTCGGGCAGGGCGAGGCTGGTGTGCATCCACTCCCAAAGCCTGGGGCCGCGTGCGCGGGAGGCGGCGGCGAGGATGCGGTGGGTGAGGGTCGTGGCGGTGCGTGGGAGCCCGACGACCACGATCGGCCGCGAGATCACTTCCTCGGCGATGTCCGGGTGCTCGGCGATGAGTCGCCGGACCCGGGCGCGGTTGGCCAGGCGCCCTTGGACATCGGAGGCGAAGGCATACCAGCCCACGGGCGAGAGCCGCTCGACCTCGGCGACCTCGCCGAGGAGGACGCGCATGTCGGCGAAGAACTCGTGGTCGTCGGCGTCGGTGATGCGGATGTCGTGGCGTTCCATGGCGTTGCGCAGCACGCGGCCAGCGTCGATACGGGGCGTCAATAGCCTGAGGCCGGCGTTGATCGCCGGGAGCGCGGGATGGGTGCGGCGGTGCATGACGAACTGCCTTCCGGGAGTCAGGGGATGAGGGTGGTGACCAGGGTCGACCCGATCATGAGTACGAGGACGACCACGCCGAACATGAGGGCGATCTTGTCGCGCAGGTGTTTGGTCCGGCCCTTCCAGTAGGGGCTGAACACGAGGAACGCTGCGATGACGCAGCATGACGCCGAGGCAGGCGCCGGGGGCGCTTTCGATGTCGCGGAGCATCTGGGCGGGATTCTCATCCATTGTGGATCAATCTGGGTTGGTTGGTTCAGAGCGGTGGTTGCGGGGGCTGGGCGCGGCGGTACTCGCGGATGCTGCCTGCGCCCCAGACGATGCAGGCGGCCATGCCGAGCGCGATGCCGCCGAGGACGACGAGCGCGTACGGCACATCGAGGGTGCCGTTCTCGGCGTCGAGGGCGACTTTGACGGCGAGCCCGGTGAGCACGCCGGTACCCAGGCCCGGCCAGAACAGCCGGGTCAGGTACGGGACGGCTCGCAGCACGAGCGACACGATCACGCTCACGCCGCACCCGCTTCCCTAGGGCCTGGGCACGAAGCGCTAGTTGCCGTGGATGTTGAACTTCGCCGCACCGCCGCAGACCGGGCAGGGCCGGAATCGTCTGGTCCGTGAGAGACGGGCCCAGGACAGCCAGACGGGCTCGAAGTCTTTGCCCGAGCCGCGGCAGGCGGCACAGGTTTCGAGTGGGTAGCGGTGCCGGGAGTAGAAGACGGCGCCGATCCATGCGGCGACGATGACGATGGCGACGATGACGGTCGCGATCGGGTGGGACATGGCGGATACCTGCAGGGAGAGGGTGAAGAAGTGGCACCGAGGGCGGCGGGAATAACGGCGTTGACCAGCTCGCGCTGCTGGTCGGGCGACCAGGCGCGGTGGCGGCTTTCGGCCGCGAGGAACGCTGTCTCCGCGACGCGGTCGAGCATGTCAAGACAGCCCAGCGGCACCGGGTAGGGACTGGGGCCGGTGATGTCGTAGAGCAGGACCGTGGCGGGCTCGGCGGTGTAGACGCGGCCGGTGATCAGCCGGGAGCCGATCTCGACCGTCTCGAGCTCGATCACCTCCGCCACGGGGCCGCGCGCCCTCATGGCCGCTCCTGCAGTCGTGGGGCCGCACCGAGGGTGGACCGCGCCACCGGCGTCCACACCCCCGCCGTCTCGGCCGCGACCCGAATCGACACCACGATCTCGCCCACCAAGCACTCGGCGACGAAACCGTCCAGCTCCCGCTCGGCGCGGTCGAGCGCAGCCTTGGGCAGGTTCTGGGCGACGGTGACGTGCGGGTGGAACGGGTGCTCCAACACCGCCTCCACCGGCCCCGACCGTAGCTCCTCGGCCAGCGCCGAGCATTCAGCCACCCCTTTGGCGAGGCGCGCGTAGACGACATCGGTCACCGGCCGGAACGTCCCGGCCCCATGCAGGCCGATGCGGAACGGGCGCGTCGCCGCAGCGACTTTGTCGACATGGACGGCGAAGTCGACGATGCCGGCACTGTCGATCGGGGTGGGAGGCACGAAGGTGAGATGCGGGTCGAGCACCTTCGCGAGCGGGTCGCCGACCCGGGTGCCGATCGCGGTCAGCATGTCGCGAGCCAGCCGGGGGACCTGGTAAGTCACGCCCACAAGGAAGCCGAAGCCAGAGGCGGTCATGCCGCCTCCGGTGCCGGTTCGTCGTCGACGATGAGCGCGATGCTCAGTTTCGGGCTCAGGTAGGCGCCCTCGAAGATCGCCGCGACCGCGGCCGTCACGGCCTGGAGTACGCCCTCGCGCATCTTCGACCCCTCAATGAGGCCGATCGTGTAGGCCGCGATGGTCCATTCGTCCACCAGCGTGCCGTCCTCGCGGCGCTCGAAAGCGGCGATGGTCCGGTCGAGTTCACCGGCCTCGTGCGCGGTGACCTCGAGGTGGGTGCCGCCATCGTTGACGGCGGACAGGATCATGGTGCGCCTGCAATGAAGGAACATCGCCAGACGCTGCCCAGCGCGGACGCGCCGCTTCGGGTCGGTGGTCATACGAGCGTCACCGTTCCCCGTGAGCGAGGGCCGCGCAGGAGCCGGTACCCGCCTGGCGTGAGCGTCACGCCGAGGTCGCGCATCGTTGCGGCGGTGTCGATCAAGGTCGACAGCTCGGCGACGGCATCGCGCAGGTCGCTGTGCGCACGCGAGCGGGCCTGGAGGCCGAGTCGGTCGGCGACCGGGAGCAGGTGGGCGCTGATCAGTCCCGTGGTGACGCTCATGTGGCCGATGGGGGTGTCGGCGAGGCAGCCGCCGCTGACGGCGAGGTCGAAATGCCCGCCACCCCCGTCGCCCTCGCGGTAGGCCACCAGAATCTCCCTGTGGTGTTGGGAGATCACGGCGATGTGGCCGTGCTCGGCGACGATCGGGGCGATGCCGGACTTCATCACGCCGGCCCTCCCTCGGAGTCTTCGAGCTTGTCGAGTTCCTCCACGATGGCTTCGAAGAGGTCCGCCGCGCTGCCGGCCGTGGCGAGGACGCCGATGCCGAAGGCGCCGGCGATGATGCCGCATACGACTGCCTCGCCGCCCGATCCGGGCGGGTCGCTGATCGCGACGACGGCCGCGGCGACCGAGAGGCTGATGCACCCGATGATCGCGGCCAGGACCATCATCGGGGCAAGCGCGAGCATTCTCGCTCGAGTCCGAACGACCTTCGGTAGGCCGGGCGGCCCAGTATCGGGCTCGGTCGTTTTGGGGTCGGGGTCGTGCATTCGGGAAAGACTCCGTTTCCGGTTAGAGTCGGGTACGGCGGCGCTGGCGGACCGGAGGGATACCGCCAGAGATGCCGCAGCACCCGAGTTCTGCGGTGGTGATGACAGCGGGTTCGCGATGACCTTCCGGCCGCCTGGGGCGGCGCGGTGATCGCGTCGCGGGCCGCTAGGGGTTCTGGTTGTCGTTGGCGACCGCTGGTCGGTCGTCTTTGGTGTGTTCGGCCTCGGCGATGATCCGGCGGGCCTGTTGGTCGATCCACGGCCTCCAGGGGTCGATAGCCCAGGGCAACGACCAGTTCGCTGGCATCTTGCGGTGATAGATGGCGCAAACCGGAATCGCTCGCTCGTCACCTTTTCGGACCTCGACGCTGTGGACTTCGCCGTCGCGCAGGACGGTGAAAACGAATCCCTCGCGCTCGAACTCTTCAAGTGCTTCTTGGTCAGCCATTGAGGAGGTCTGCCTCCTCGTTAGTGCCGTCGGTTCTCACTTGGTGCGAGGCCCGCCCCGAGCTCCGCACATCTTTCGGACGTTGATCAGTAGATGCGGCCGCGCGCCAGTCCGGGTGAACCGCCACAGGCAACTGCGGATCGAGCTGCTGCCCATGGACGGCGCCCCACCACACGACGGTCGCCAAGTCAATCAACTCGATCTCCTCAGAGTGCTCGATCCACGCCTCGCGTGGATCCGGCACCAGCCGAGGTCTCTGCCCCGGGTCCCATCGGACGAGACCGACGGTCTCGGTGAAACCTCCTGGACGGCAGACCCACATCGCACGCGAGCTGTGGAAATAGACGGTCAACCACTCCTCTCGGAAGTAGCAGCACCCGAGTTCGCTTCCGGGCTTCGGGGTCGGCCGCAGGAACTTGCCTCCGGGAGCTGCAGGCGAATCTCCGTTCGCGCCGAGGGCTACACCCCGCCGTGAGAGGGCCGCCTGCGTCGGATCGGCTGAAGGTGCAGACGGCCCCAGCGCCTGAAGGTGATTCGTCGAAACCTTCATTCCACTGCCCCTCCGGCATCATCACGGCAATCTGGTTCGAGAGTGGCGGCTGCGGCAGCGCCGGGAGGATTCCTCTCCGCCACCGCAGCCGCCTTCATGGAATCCGGCCAGTAATCCTGTGTCCCCACCTCGACATCAGGACCAGAACCGATTCCGAGCTCACACCTCCACCCGGGAGGGAAGCTCATGGTGTTCACGTCAAGCTCAATCCAATGAAGATCGTTGGTCACGCTCATCGACGATCGCCGTCCTCAATCTGAGGCAGATGGTGCCCTTCGACGAACGCGCGGAGCTCGGTTCCGCGGGAGCAGGGCCCACGCCGCCGCCGCGAGTCACGGCAACCTGTGCAGTCGAGCAGATGCCGGCACAGTTCCGCACGTTTGCGTTCGAGTTCGTTCTCAGGCAACTCAGCACGCACCGGAGCAGCAGCGACGAGATCGGCCTGCCGACTCGTTCGACACGACCGCCCGGACACGGGGAGCGCGTAATTGATTGCCATGTATGTAGCCTGGAGCACAAGCCTAAGCACGGACAAGCACTTGAATCGGACACGGCGACGGGACTCGAACTGTCCGATTCGAACCGAGGAGACGGTCATGCCGCGCCCCCTGAAGCCGCTGGACCCCGCGAAGGGACCTGCTGACTGGTTCGGTGCTGAACTCCGTCATCACCGCCAGTCCAAGGGGCTCTCCCAGAGCGAACTCGGCGAGCGAGTCTTCGTGTCCGGCTCGGAAATCGGCAAGATCGAGACCGCGGCTCGACGATGCCCGCTCGACCTCGCTCGACGCCTCGACCAGGCTCTGGACACCGGCGGAGTACTTGAGCGCTCCTGGCCCCTGATTGCGGCTGAATCGGACAAGTCCGTCCGGGAATCGGACAGTTCCCGAAGGAGCGGCCTCAACGTTGACGACCACCCGCTCGTCGGAGAGATGCTGGAGTCCCAATCGTCAACCGGCCCAGGAGATTCATTGGATCGACGCAGCTTCCTCGCCACGAGCGCAGGTCTGGTCGTCGGTGCCGCCCTCGCAGACAGCACCGTCGCGTCGAAATCGCTGCTGCCCACCGACCTCATGACCCAGATCGATCAGATCGCCGCAGCCTGCGTCCAGATGGCGAATCAGCGGAACATCGGCCGAGCCGATCTCGCCCGTCTCGGAGCCGTTCACGACCTCTATCAGTCCATCGACTACCAGTACGGCGGCGGCCTGGTCTACGAGAGGCTGAACGCGATCGCGGACGCCTCGGCCGCGATGCTCGACGGCTCCTGCCCCGATCGTCTCCGTCCGACCCTCATCAACACCGTCGCGAAGCTTCGCCTTCTTGCCGGCTGGACCGCCTTCGACATGTGCGACCACGCGAGCGGACAGCGGCACTTCGCCGCGGCTGAGCGGCTCGCTATCCGCGCCGAGAACACGAGCCTGACGGCGTACGTGCACTACTGCCAGGCGCGGCAGCTTCAACATCTACGGCACAATCGCGATGCCGTGGACGTGCTCCGCCTCGCCCAGCAGCGTCTTGACCGTCACTCGACGCCCGGTACGAAGGCGGTGCTCGAAGCCACGATCGCTCCCTCGCTGGCGGCCCTCGGTGACCGCACCGGAGCGGATGCCGCGCTCACAAAGGCCACTGATGCCTTCGAGCGGATGATTCCCGGCGACGAGCCCAGTTGGATCAGCTGGATCGACCAAGCCGAACTCGCGGCCCAGTTCGGCCGCGTCTACCGCGATTTCGCAAGGCAGGATCGCGCCTTCGCCGAACAGGCGGCCACCTGGACGCGGCGAGCCGTCGACGGTTTCGACGAGGGCATGCAGCGCAGCAGCGTGCTCAACCAAGTCGGTTTGTGCTCGGCCTGGTTCCTGGCCGGAGAGGCGGACGCGGCCTTGGAGATCGGCGCCGGGCTGCTGGGCAACGCCGACCGGGTACATTCGGCGAGGATCAGAGAGCGGATCGTGAATCTCGGCCGTGACGCGCAGGCGTGCGCCGGTCGCTCGGATGTCGACGACTTCATCAACGAGATCACCTCCATCTGAAGACGAGAGGAGCACGGTGTCCAACGGCCGGTTCACCGAGGAGCGCATGCGCGCCGCCCTGAACGCACTCGCCGACCAGCTCGACATCGATGCCAGCGACGCCAGAACCCTCCACATGGCGAACAACGCCGTCTACGCGCTCCCCAGCGCCGGCATCGTCTTCCGCATCACCCGCTCCAACACGCTGCACGACCGCGTCCGCAAAGGCGCCCGCCTCGGCCGCTGGTTCTCCGACGTCGACGCACCGACCATCCGCCTCGCCCCATATCCGAACCAGCCGCTGGTGTACGAGGACCTGCTGGCGACGGTCTGGAACTACGTCCCGCCGGCTCCCGACGCCCCCGACGCCGATGATCTGGGGAAGGTCCTGCGTGAGTTCCACAACCTGCCCGCGCCCACCATCGACCTCCCCAGATGGGACCCGGTCGGAACCGCCAGAAAGCGCATCGCCGATGCCGAAGCACTCGAGGATGGCGATCGGCAGACGCTCCTGGACTGGTGTGACCGACTTGAGCCCGAGATCGGCACGCTAGTCGAGGCCTCAAGCGGCACCCTCGTGCACGGCGACGCCCACGTAGGCAATCTGCTTCGCCGCCCCGACGGTCGAGTCGTGCTGTGCGACTTCGACTCCACATGCCTAGGCCCTTCGGGAGTCGACCTGGCGGCTGTCGCCGCGGCCGAAATCTGGTTCGCGTCGACCGGTGAACACGATCGGCTCGTCAAGTCCTACGGATTCGACATCACCTCCGACCCTGCCTGGCCGATCCTCCGCCAAGCTCGCGAGCTGACCTTCGTGGTCGGCGGGGTGCCGCTCCTCGCCAGCAGCGCCGGTGTAGCAGAGCAGTTCAAACTCCGGCTCGACTCCGTGATGGCCAACGACACGAGCGTGGTCTGGACACCCTATGCGGCGTATGGCAAAAGAGACTGAAGGCTGATCTTGCCCACTTCATCCTGACTGCGGCACAACCGTATAGTCACGTGTGCTGATAAACCCGCATCAGAGGAGCCCCTGTGACCAGTATCGATGAGGCATCCGGGGCCGTCGGTGGCAACGCCGAACAGGCCCGCGAACTCGTCAACGGCATCACCGCCTCCAAGGAGATCGTCGACTCCCTCGCCGGTGCCATGGCCGCACTTGGCGTCGGCGCCAAGGCCAGCGAGGCCCGGGCAGCGAGCGCACGCGCGGAGGAACTCGCAGGTCATGCCAACGGGTTGGCCGATGCTCTCGACTCCCTCCGTGCCCAGATCGAGGCATTGCGCGGTTTACTCGCCAGCGCAAGAGGCAACGCACCATCTCCCCTTCCGTCCCAGGACAGCGGATCGAAGTTCACTCGGCCATCCCTGCCGCCTGATCTGAACCGGAAGCCGGGAGGCTCTCCCGCCCAGGTCAACAAGGGATCTCAGTCCGGGAACCAGGGCGATATCCGATCAGAGAACGAGGCGGCAGCCGTCCTTGCCCGCAGCGGATACGAGATCGTTCAGAACCCCCCGCCAAAGGCCAACGGGAAGGAACCCGACTACTTCATGGAGGGTGACTATTGGGACTGCTACACCGTCAGCACGGACAACCCCGAGCGCGTGCGGAAGTCGATCGGCAAGAAGGCCAACCCGAAACACGGGCCGGTGCAGGCGAGCAGGATCGTCCTCAACTTCGACTCCAGAGGGCCAGGCCAGGGAACCTCGCTGACGCCTGAAACCGTGGAGGCGCTGTTGCAGCGCAAACCGGTCGACGGGCTCAAGGAAGTTAAGGTAATCAAGGACGGCCGTGTCCGTGACCTGGATCTGGAGGGTTGAGCAGCATGACCCTGGACTACACCTACTATCGCCCCGCTGCTCCCGAAGCGGAGCTCTCGGCGTACTTCACGGCGCGCCTCGGCCTGAAGCGCAGTTCCGCGCAAGACCCGTTCCCGATTACCGGTGAACGTTGGTGGGGCACTTACTTGCTCGACTCCGCCGAGGAGTTCGACGAGGAAGCCGCCCGTCTAGGGATCGGCGAATCCGGCGAACTCTCCATCATCACCTTCGAACTCCGCAAGTCCCTCTCGACCGAGGAGTACTACCGCGCGCACCTCGACTTGTATGGTGCGGTAGTAGACCAGCTCAACGAAACCCCAGGCCTCACCGGACTCCTGGTCTACGGCGACGTAAGCGTCCAGATCGAACGTCCGCCCGGCGGGCCGACCTTTCTTGACCGCTCCCTCGCCGACCCGACCGACGGCAACCAGGACCATCATCTCGACCCTGTGCTCGCCCGCGCCACCATGGCAGACCTGGTGAACTTCGCATAGCTCTTGAAATCGCACGAGCGAGGCAGTGTGGGGACCGCACCCGGCGCGATCCGGCCGATCACGCCCGGTGCTTCAGAGTTCTCAGTCATCAACCGGTACAGCCAATCTCAGCGATTTGCGAGACACTGTCGAGATGGGCGAGACGCGCGAGACTCCTGGCCGCGGTCGATGGATCTGGGTCGTGGCCGTTGCTGGCATTGTCGTTGCCGGCGTGAGTGTCGGCGCATGGTGGTTGGTCGATCCACTCTCCGCAGAGACGCCTGCTGATAAGGCAAGCGCACTCCAGGCCACTTTCACATTGGCGTTCGGATTCGGAGGGGTTGCGACTCTCGCCTTGTTCGCGCGTCGGCAGTGGCACCAGGAACGCGTCCATGAGCATGACCGGGCAGTCGCCGCTGAAGCCCAGTACGACGCCGAGCAACGTCGAATCACCGAGCAGTACGTTAAGGCCGTCGAGCTGTTGGGCCATGAGAGCGCGTCGGTGAGGCTTGCGGGCCTCTATGCGCTTGACCGGCTCGGCCGCAACCACCCGGAACAGCGGCAGATGATCTCCGAGGTCTGGTGTGCATATCTGCGGCGCCGATATCGACCTCCACGTGCCGTGTTGCTGGGAACCAGTGCAGATGACGCCCTCGATCTTCAATTCGATGGCGAGGCAGGGCCAGGAGGGGCCGATGAGCTGGAAGCATTGGATGAGTACGAGGTCCGTGCGACGGCGCAGCGACTGCTTGCCCGACACCTTCGTGATCCTCGCCCCGCCGAGCTCAGAAACGGCGAGCGGCCGCCTGCCTCGGAGGAGTACTGGGACCTCCAGCGGATCGATCTCACTAAGGCCACGCTGGTCAGCATGGACTTCCGAGATTGTGTCTTCCCCAGAACCGATGCGGGTGGCCTGCGCTGCCACCGGCGCGCCCAGTTCGATCGCGCCGTGTTCACCAGCAAGGTTCTGCTTGAGCGGTCGAAGTTCCACGGAGGGGTGAGCTTCTTTGACACGCACCTTGCAGACGACGTGTCGTTTCTGGAAGCGACATTTCTGGATCGTGTGACCTTCAGGAACGCGAAATTCAGTGGTGGTGTCCGCTTTGAACGAGCAGTGCTCACGCGCACCCTGGACCTCCGAGATTCGTGGTTCGAAACCTACGCTGTCTTTGAGGATTGCGAGCTCGCCGGGAAGCCGGCGGTTGACCTCACAGGAGCTCGGGCAACTAGCGACCCAACCGGATTCTTTCGCCGGGCATGGCCCCCTGGTTGGGTTGCACGAGAAGCTGATCCGGTCGATATTCGGGGACAACCACGCGAACCGTTCATGTACCTCGTGCAACCCGACGACCCGGAAATCTAGGAGGATCCCGGATCCTCCACATTCCGGAAATCGTCCTTGCTTCGTTCACTGCCCTCGTGTCGAAGTCACGGCTCGGATTTCCGCCGCCAGGATACCCGGCAGCCGGTCAGGGGCCGCTGCGCTCGCACCGGCTGCTCCTTCGTCGCCGCTCCGGTGCACCCCTTCCCTTCCTCCGCCGGGTGGGCGGCCGGGTCAATCCGGCCGCGACCGATCAACAGGTCGCGACCCCGACCCGAAGGAGGAACCATGTCCAACTATGACCACGAAGCGCTGCAGCGCATCGCCATCGAGCACGCCCACGCGCTGTGCGGGTATCTCGCCGGTGACTGGCACCGGACTGATGCCGTCCAGACCGAGGCGAGCATCGCCCGCGAGGACTGCGAGCTGTACCTGTGGGGGTACGAGCAGGATGGGACCGCCCGCCTGTCCATCCGGGCCCAGCTCCCCGACGGGTGGGCCGGGATCGACGGAGTTGCGCCGCCAGAGATCACCGTCCGAGCCGACCGCTCCATCGAGTCGATCGCCACCGACATCGCCCGACGCCTCCTGCCCGCACACGCTGAGCGGGCCGCCCAAGTACGGGACGCCCTCGAGCGGGAAGAGCAGCGCAAGGCCATCACATCCTCGATCGTCGACTACTTCCTGGAGACCATGCCGGGTGGCGTGCCCGACATGCACCATCCCGCCACGGCCGTCAGCAGCAGAGGTCCGGGCGCCTTCAGCGCAAGCATGCGCCTCGGACTAGACGTGCAATCCGCGGACCTGCACCTGCGGAATCTCCCGCTCGACCTCACCCGCAGCATCATCCACATCGTCGGCCGCCATCTCAGCGACACCGAACCGGCCGACGGCTCCCCCGAGCAGGTCCTCAATGCGCTCGCCGACACCATCACCAAGCTCGCCGGCGTCCGTACTCAGATCCCGACCGCCAAGCTCCTGCGCGAGTCCGCTCTGAACCTGCTCATCATCTCCCGCATCGCCTCGAACCGCCTCCAGGACCGGGCCGAGCGCGACGAGATCGAGCAGGTCGCCGACCAGCTCATCACGACGATCCGCCACCGCGCCTGGTCACTGCCTCCCGAGCCCCTGACGGACTCGCCCGCCACCGACCAAGCGCAAGCCGCCTCGGAGGCGACCGATGAGTGAGATCCTGTCCTGGAGCGAGGAACAGCACCTTCGAGCGACTATCGCCGAGTCGTGCGCCGCGGGCCTCGCCGAACATCTGGCTGGTGAGTGGGTCCGGTGCGATCCGCACGAGCACCTGGTGGCCCTCCGGTCGGGCGAGCGGCGCTTGACGATCCGCCCCGAACGGAAGGCCGCACTCTGGCGGGTGGAGATCACCGCCGATCTACCTCAGGGCTACCAATCCCATACTCGACTGGAGGTCGAGCGGACCAGTGTCGCTCCCGACCGTCCAGCCGACAAGATCGCCCGCCAAGTCGAGCGCCGACTGCTCACAGACGCCTACGACGCGGCCTGTACCGAAGTCCTCGCTGCGCTCGACGCTGAGCGCGACCGCAAGACCGTCCTCGCGACCGCAGTCGCCGAGCTCCAGGCCCTCATTCCCGGCGCCTACCAGTCCCAACACGACTCTGACGGCTCCGTGCAATTCAGCGGACCGAACCTATTCCGAGGCTCGTTCCGCCTCCACTACCGCGCCACCGAGGCCACCATCAAGCTCGATGGCGTCCCGATTGACCTCGCCCGCAACCTCGCCGCCCTCATCGGCAAGCACCTCAGCAGCGAGATCACTGCCGCGCAGGTGAGTTGATCGCCAGGACCCGTCCACATCGCACTGCCGCCTTACTCCGGGTCGACCAGCCTCCTGCTGGTCGGCCCTTTCTATGTCCCATCCCAGCACGCTTGAATGGAGCGTTTCGCTATGTCCACCCACCGCTTCGCCGAAGGCGAGATCGTCAAGGCCCGCCCGCACCTCCTGGCCCCGCGGACCCCCTCGGATTCGCGGCCGTTCGCCTGGCCGTTCTACTACCCGGCCCGGATCACCAGCCTCTTCGGAGACGACGGTGCAATCGTCGAATTCCTCGAACATCAGCACGCGGACGACGCCTGGGAGCAGGTCATCACCCCCTGGCCTCGAGAGCAAGGCTTCTCGGTCAAGTCGTTGCACGCCCTCGACTGCGACTGCGGCACTTGCGATCCCAACGAATCACTGCGCGACCCGCGCGCCCTGATCGACCGCCTCCAGGGTGACCTCGACGGTCTCGGCAACCGCCGCGCCGAACACACGGCCCGCACCCTCCACAACCGCCGCTTCCCCGGGGCCCTCCGTCTCGTCTCCGCCAGCGACCTCGCCCGCGGGGACTTCCTGCTGTTCCCACAACAGCACGTCCACACCGCCCGCGAGATCCGAGGCGACCTCCACTTGACGTTCTGCCACGGCAACTTCGTTACCAGGCCCGAAACCCGGTACCTGATCCACCGACCCGCGAGCCCAGCGCCGATCTGCGATTCGCGTTCGACCTCCTTCGACCCGCGCTACACCGCGACCCTCGTCCCCTCTGCACTGACGCTCTTGGAGCAGGCCGCCCTCGACTGCCTCGTCGACCTCGGCCTCACCGAACCCGCAAGCAACGACCGTCGCCGGATCCGGGCCCGCGGGACGACTGCCGGACTTCGAGGATGAGGTCCAGGCTCGCGCGTGCGTCGTACTCGCGCTCCTAGTTGCGCGACTCGCCGGTCGAGGTTTTCGTGCCCCATCTGCCACCCGGCCCGGTCATCGCCGGTCCGACATTCGACGGCTCCCGACTCCTGCCCGCTGACGCCGACCTCATCGCCGACGACTGCCTCATCGAGTGCAAGGCCACCATCGGCGGCCCACCGCGCAAAGACGGCAGCCGCGCCCTCAAGTTCGACAGCAATGACCTGTTCCAGGTCCTCGGCTACGCCCTGATGGACTTCTCCGACACGTACACGATCCACAGCCTCGGCCTGTACGCACCGCGGTTCGCCTCGTTCCAGACCTGGCCGCTGGCCCAGATTCTCGACGAGGCGCAGGCAAATCCGTGGACCTCGCTCGGGCCCACGGCGCGTTCGAGCAGATGCTGCGCACCGCCCTGCCCCCCTTCCTCACCAAGACCTATGGCATCGCCCGACCCGAAGCACTCCGGCACCCCGAACCGCACCTGACGCCACTCACCCGAGTCCGAGGTCTTGGTGGCAGCCGTTAATGGACAACAGGATGTCTTCTTCGTCAGTGATCGCACTTGGGCATGTCGGGATACGAGCTTGTGGACGAGGGTCGAATCAATGCTTCGGGCAACCAGAGGCCGGATGGAGTTCGCATCCAACGGCCACCCTCGGGGCCAGTCTCCCAACAAACAACGCCGAATACTTCGTCAGAGCAGAGCGCCTCCGTTCCGGCGTTTCCGCCTGGGTACGTGGCGGGTTGGAAGCAGTAGAGCTTGCCTTCGGTCTGTTGATTGAGCGCGTAGGTGTACACCCGATCCGGCGTCTCTGCGGCCACTCGATTGAAGATCCAGACCCCCGCGATCACCAGCACCAAGCACATCACCGTGGCATGCAGACGGATCTGTCGTGCCCGGCTGTCCAGGTCGGCCCTGGTTGATTCGGCCCACAAGTACCCCGCGGCCGTGAGGAGGACCGTGCCTGCAATCCACCAGGGCAGCGGCAGCGGAATCGCACCGAATAGCCCAAGGAGCAGTGCCGCGGCCAGTACCACGACACCTGAGAGAACCGATCGGGAGGCCATTCGGGTCGCCACTCGGACGACTACGGACTTCAGTGTGCCTGAGGGGTGAGGGGACCGCCTTTTCATCCTCGAATTCTAGAGCTTCGAGCTTCTCCCGGGGCCCACCTGCCGAGCGGGAGGCAAGTGGCGGCTGCCGCTCGCGCGCGCGGACGCTACCCGACGGCCGGGGCGACCGGGCTGCGCCCTGGACTGCGTCCTCGCCCCTTCCCCGCCGGGTAATGGCGCCGCACCGCGCGGCAGCCACCAGGGTCGCCGCGCCCGGCCCTGGAAGGCGCACCGCCATGACACCACCGACTTCGTTCGACGCCCTGCTGGAGAAGGCGACCGGTCCGCGCGAGTTCGCCGCCGCGTTCATGGATCACCTCGGCCTGGCCGGGATCTTCGAGCGCATGGACATCGCCGAAGAGGAGATCGCCGCCGCTCAAAAGCGACACCCGGACGCCAGCGACCGGCTCTACCACTCCTTCAAGCTCCTCGTGCCCTCCCACGAGCGGATGGAGTACGAGCCGGTCTACCGCGCGCACTGCCGCGAAATCCTCCACCGCGTCGCCACAGGAGGCGACACGCGGATCGGGACGGCCGCCGAGGTCTGCTGCACCCTCCACGACGTCAGCCTCATCGCACCGCTCCGGTCGGCGGCGTCAGGGTTGTACCTCCGGATGTGGCGAGCCGCGGGCCTGCCCGACTTCCCCGAACTCATCCCCGCCAGCGAGAACCACGAAGCCCTGGAGGGATCTCGGATCGACGATCACGAATCCGAGACCCGCCGCAAGCTCACCGACCACACCCGCACCCTCGACAGCGTCGAATGCCGCGGCATGCACCACGGCGAGCGCATCACCTGCACCCTCGCTCCCGCCCCGACCCTCTTCGACGCCATGGACGCAGGAGCGCGGTCATGACCGGCGATGGCTTGATCGCCGCCATGCGCGGTCGCCCTGACGTCCCACGCGACGAGCGCGAACGACAGTACCTGCGCCGACTCATTGCGCTCGATCTGTCCCCGATCGGCATCTGCCCTGACTGCCGGGGCGCGATCCTCCGCCACAAGTCCGCGACCGCGGACGAAGCAATCCGGTTCCACCAGTCCAAGGAGGGTGCCTGCACTGCCCGGATCGCGGCCCGCCTGGTCTCCGCGCACATCAGCGCCGCCCGCCCGGCCGCGGCCGTGGCGACCATGCAGTACCTCCACCTCAAGCTCGAAGCCGACGACGCCACCTCTACTGAGCGGCATGGCCTGCGCGACCGCATCACCGAAGGCATCCCGCACTTCGAGGAGACGACCTGGACGCTTGTCTACGACCTTTTCGGCAGCCCCTACGAGTCCGAAGAGGAGTGGGTATGACACCGCCTTCGCCTGGCACGGCATCACCTCTTGCGGCGACGGATACCGCTGCGTCGCAACCGAAATACTGCCATGCCTGCCCGTCATCGCCGAGCCTGCCGCCCTGGCCTCTTCCCGGGAGCACGATCCAGCCCGGATCACCCGCGGTCTGACCGCGCTCGTCCTGGCGGAACTACCCCGCTCACTGGCCGAACGCGAGCTCGACGGAACCACCGAGCTGACCTGCCGAATCCGCGCCCTGACGCTGGAACTGTGCGCGGCCTACGGCCTCGACAACACCGCTACCGTACGGGCCACGTCCTGGACCACCTGGCGGCCTACCTGCTACCCGCGCAGCCGCTGTGCGAGACCGTCCAGGCGTGGGTCGTCAACCGCCTCGGCGACGCCAGCGAGCAGTACCCCGAAGTCATCATCCCGCTTCTTCACCGCGCCGCCGACGACTACCAGACCTCTGAGGAGGCCCCTGATGCGTGAGCCGACCGAACTCGAACTGCACAACGAGCGCCTGAGATCGGCTGGCGAATCCAGTCGACGGTTCACCTCACGTAAGTGTCTTCGATGTGCTCTGTCCCAAGGCCCGTGACCGTTCGGATGCGGGCGACGGCCCAGCTCCATTTCCTCTCGGCGACTGCGGTTTGGATCGCTTGGATACTGGCGGTTTGCCATGTGTCGTGTGTCGTCCCAAGCACGATTTCATCGGCATGCAGCACGTCTGCAAGAAGTGCCTTCTTGCGAGCAGCGTCGTTCCTCTGCCCCCTGTCGGCCCCAAGGGTGTTTGAGCTCTTCGCCTCCGCGATCAGGACTTTTCGGTTGCTGAGCGCGATGAGATCGGCTTCGGCTTTGCGCTTGCCTTCGGAGAACAGTTCCATCTCGGGCGCATCGGTGTAGGTCCTTGAGTTGCCTCTGAGGTGATGGGCGAGCAGGACAGGAACGTCTCCGTTTTCGTTGAGGAAGTCACGGACGATGGGGTGGAGGTCGTAAAACCAGGGCGGCTCAGTGGTCTTTCCCCAGCTCGGGCTCACAAGCTGGCTTGATCCGTCGCAGCGAAGGCACTTGTTGAGCTGGGCGAGCGCGTCGATCGCAATGAAAGCGGGGCGTCCGCAGTGCGCGCATTTGAGGATGAGGCCCCTCTTCAAGACGCCGAGCTCCAGGAGCGAATCGACTTCGCCCCGCAGCAGCCCGACGTCTTCGATGCCTCGATACTTCAGCATTCCATCGAAGCAGAGGTACCCCTCTCGGGTCCCGTCGGTCAACCCGGGGGATCCAAGGACGACGCCCTCGCGGTTCGGATAGGCATCCTTGGAGGCTTTTCCTGTGGGACTGAAAGCCTTGAAGACCTTCCGCATCGGACTGGCTATTGCCTCGGCGACGGCCTCTGGTGATCCCCAGAGGCGGGCAAGCGCTAGGAATCTCGAGCCGGCTGGCGAGTACTCCATGGTCATCGCGGACTCCGCTGCCACGAGGTCGGCCCACGCGGCAAGCGAAGGCTGTCGAAGTCGCGGTCGAGCTAGTGAAGAGGCTCTCGATGAACCCGAGAGTACGAGGTCCCACTTCCCCGATTCGAACGAGATACCATCGCGACCGCTTCGCATCCAGGTGTGGTGACGACTCTGCCCCGAAGCGAGGAGATCATGGCCGTCAATGCCTCTCCCGCCAGGCAGACCATTGGGGATGAAGAACACCTCGACCTGCCACTGGAGCTCGTCGCACCCGACAAGGTGAGGGTGGGCGATATCGGGGTATCGCTGTCCTGCAACCATCTCGATGGCACCTTGTGCGGTCCGATGGACACCGACAGGATGCTCGATATCGTATTGCTCCTCCACCGCCAAAAACCACGCAGACTCAGGCAGTGCCGCCGCAGGCTCCACGCGAACTGCCTGCTGGTGGCGAGTTACGAGTGCCTGCTGCTGCTCGCTCACCAGTGCAACAAAAGGCGGGTTTTGAAGGCTCACCGCAAGAGCTTGAAGCTCCTCATCCGGTTGTGAGAACGATGAAATGGCGAGCGCTCTTCTCTTGCGGGCGAGTCCGGAGACGAGCGTATGGAGGTGATCGTATGAGGGGTCTTCTTGCATCTCGCTCCACCGGGAGTACGGCAGCCACACAGAGCGACCGTAGAGACGTTCGGAGATGTGGGCAAGCGCGAAATCGTCTGCGGTGTCGCCGAGCACAAGGTCAACGGTTTTCCGACGCTCAGCCGCGTTGTAGATGTGGGTGAGCCCGCTCAACGTCCTCACAAATGCCGTCGGATACTGATGGTCACCGCCGCTCGGATGGCCGGCTTGAGGATGTGTCCAGTAAGCCAGCTCATGGTTGACCAGCTTGAGCTGGTCGCCTGGATTGCGGTCGTTACTCAAGAGCCAGTTCCAGAGCACGTGCTCCTGGTCCCTTGGAAGGTTCGGATCAGTACCAGCTAGCGGTCGCTTCCCCGCGCCGCACCGGGCTGCGAGGGCGACGCCAAGCGCACCGCCCCAATGCTCGGGTGCTGAGATATATACCTGTGGCCATTCTGGTTGATTTGTAGACTTTTCGATCGCTGTCAGGGTATGCCACACCTCAGTGGCGGATATATGGGTCGCAGCCTCGTCCCAGGCTCCGCCTTCTTCTCTGCGGCGATATGGAGAACAGAATTCGGTGACCTGATCCCGCGCCGCCCGGTCGGAGGGATCTTCGATGGGAAATGCGCCTGACTCCGAGAGTCGCTGTTCCCGTTCTGCTTCCGAGGTCTCAGTAGCCAGCTTGATGCAAGATCCGGGCGAGATCTGCTCCATGTCGGCGACGGTTCGCTCAAGTGTGAGTACATAATCCGGATCATATGCACGAACCATTGCAAGAAGGTCAGGTCGCACTATTCCGTCATGATGCGGTATTACGACGAATCCACGTCCGCCCCATACTCTTGTGGCGCAGTGAAAAGCCGTTCTCGCCCAGTAGTTCCAGTGCTCGCCTCCGTCGAAGAGAATGACAACGCGGGGAGGGCGCAATGCGACTTGAACTGGGACGGTTTCGAACTTCATCTTGATCTCCATGCGGCACGAGGGTTTCAAGAGGATAACTCTTCATCCGGCCCTCAAGTGGACTGGCAGTCGTGGAGTTTCCGGTTTTTCCAAACCCAACCTGATCGCCATGGGCTTCCGACCCGGACGGCCTCTTCTGCGGCGCTTGCTGGGCCGGCCCAAGGGTAGCCGCTTCGCGGCTGGGGACCGGGCCCACAGCAAGCGCCGCCGACTCCATCAACACGTCGGCGGCCGATCCGATTGGAGGCTCCCGTGGAGCTCACCCAGATTCCACCCGCGCAGCTCGTTCCCCACGAGAAGAACGCGCACTCCGAACTGCGCGGCATCGACGCCCTCGCGCAGACAGTCGCCTACCTCGGCATCATCGAACCACTCGTCGTCCTCCCCGCCGATGACGAAGGGCGCCACACGATCGTGGCCGGGCACCGCCGCCACGCCGCCGCACTCCAGGTCGGACTGGAGGCGGTGCCGTGCGTGGTCGTCGACGACCCAGGCGCGGCCGACCAACTCGTCACCATGCTCGTGGAAAACCTCCACCGCGACGACCTCACCGTCCTCGAAGAAGCCCAGACCTACCAGCAGCTCGCCCTCCTGGACTGGGAGCCCAAACGCATCGCCCAGGCCACCGGCCGCGACCTCGACCGCGTCCAGCAGTCCCTCACCCTCCACACCCTCCCCGAACACGTCCAACAGGCCGCACACGCCGGCCAGGTGGACCTGGTCTCGGCCGCCGCCTTGACGGAGTTCGCGCACGACCCCAAGGTGATCGAGCGGATCATGAAGAAGGCCGGCGGGCACTGGAGCGTTCAGCACCTCATCGCCGAGGAACGACACCGCCAGCAGGAGAAGGACAAGCTCGACCGCCTCAAGGCCGAACTCGTCCTCGACGGCGTCAAGGTCACCGCCCGACCCCACTTCCTCACCGAAGGCGGCACCGCTGTGCCCCTCCACCACCTCGTTGACGCCGACGGCAACTCCGTCGACCCCGAGACGGTCAAGAGCGAGCCGGGATTCGCGGCCTACATCAATCGCGACTACGGCGCCAAGGCCGAGTTCTACTGCCCCGACCCCGCCGCGGTCGGATTCCGCCCGGCCCCGGGTTCACAGGCCGCGCACCGGACCGAGCGGGAGGCCCGCGACGCCGAGGCCGCCGCGCGGCGCCAGGGGTGGGAGGCCGCCACGGCCGTGCGGACCGATTTCCTGCTCTCCCAGTACGGCACCGCGAAGGGCGCGAAGACGCTGTTCCGGCCCGCGCTACGCGAACTGGCGGGCACGCGAATGGACATGCCGTTCAACCAGTACGCTGAGCTCGCTGACGCCCTGTGCGGGTGCCCGATCCGCGAGCTGCCCGAGAACGCCGGGATGGACCGCCTCACCCGCGCCACTGTCGCCCGCTGGCTCGCGCGGTGCGAGGAGAACCTGTCCGGGCTCGTCCTTGGCCGGTGGGGCGACCTCGGCCACGCCCTGACCTACCTCGACCTCCTCGTAGCCGAGGGGTACGAGCTGGCCGAAGTCGAATCGGGGATCCACCAGTCGATCACCGACCGCCTCGCCGAGGAGATGAAGGACGACGAAGAAGTGGTCGCCGAGGAAGACGAAGGTGACGGCGACGCCTCGGAGACGGACGCCGACTCTGAAACCGAGGCGGTTGAGGAGCACGAAGTCGACCTCGCTGAGATCGAGCCGGACTCGGGTGATCTCAGCGGCGCCGACGCCGGACACGTGCTCGAAGCGGTCTGACAGCCGGTCGCGGGGGGGGGGGCCCCCCGGGGGCGCCCCCCCCCACGACCAAACAGGAAGCCCCCCCGCGCCCCCCAC
>NZ_JAGFNP010000003.1:501051-565011 GCF_017592475.1 Glycomyces niveus
TCTGGGGCGCCGACGCCGTACAGGGGCTCGAAGCGGTCTGACTGCCGGTCGGGGCGGCCCCGCTACCGGGGTGCCGCCCCGACGTTCTCACGATCTTTCGCCCGCCGGTTCCCGCCATGCCGACGGATGTGCTTCCCTCGCTTGCGGCTACAGAACAGCTAGGGTCGGTGCGCGCGGTCGGGAGTTCTTGTCGACCGGTGGGGTTGAAAAGCGGACCCGGCCGCGCACTACCGTCATATGACGCGCATCCACCCCGCCCTCAAGCGCCTCCCCTGCGGCATCGCATCGGAGAGGCTGCTGCCTTCAGCAGCGGTTTGGCTGGGATTCCTTTGATCCGCAACCGAGGTGACAACACCCTGATCCCGAGCTAGCCTGACTCATTGATACAAGTGTTCGATACAGTGAAGGCGGGGCATGTCGGGGAGCGTGGCGCGATTGAGCCCGGCCGAACTGGCCGCGTTGCTGGGGATGCGGTTGGGCGCCGAGCTGCGTCCCGGCGCTGTCCCAGCCGTTCCTGGCCTGCCGCCGTCACAGGCGGTGCATCCGGTGGCTGATGCGCTCGCGCCGCTCCTGCCTGCCGGTGGCCTCTCGGGACAGCTCGGCATCGACGCCCGCCGACGCGGCGCCACCACGCTCCTGTTCGCGCTGCTTGCCGCCGCCACGTCCAAGGGGCTGTGGTGCGCGGTCGTGGACGAGCCGCGCTTTTACCCGCTCTCAGCAGTTGCCGTGGGCGTTAACCTCGAACGCCTCGCCCTGGTCGAAACCCCAGGCGTCGAGGGTCGGCTTGCCGCGGTCGGCGCGCTCTGCGAGGGCATCCCGCTCCTAGCCGCCTCAACACAAGGATTCACAGCTCGCCAACTTCAGAGTGCGGCTTCACGCGCCTCCCGGTCCGGCACCGCAATCATCTGGCTGGAGCACCAGCCGACACCGCGACTCGATGCGTGGATGGCCGTCACCTCCTGCCAGTGTCTCGGGCTGCGACAGAATGAGGGCCGCCGGTGGGGTTCAGGGCGATTCGATCCGTGCCGGCTCCACGTCACCGCAGCCTGGCGCGGGGGCAGGCGCGAGTACGGAGCTGTGGCCCTACGGCCGTGGCTCATCGACTGGTGCCGTAGCGGAGCTTGCGGGCACCTGAATCTCGCACTGATCGAGGAGTCGTGCGAGGAAGGAGTAGGCGGCGAGCCGTTCCATCGCCTCTTGCTCGCTGAGTTCGTCACTGGAGTGCGAGGTCGGGTTCCGCACCGTCTGGTTCAACCCTTCAGCGAGTCCCTTGAGTGAGGCGGCGAGCGGCGGCAGGCCGTTGCGCATGCTCGTGACCGTCTGGTCGTCAGGCTTCCCCGGCCAAACCAGACGCGGCCAGTCCGCTGCGCCCTTGGGCCGCTGCGTCTTCGGTGTCGCGAGTGTCTGTTCCCAGAAGGTCGTGCCGTTGACACCCCCGCGGCCGAGTTTCTTGCGCCAGAACTCGGTCAACCCCTCCGCGGCTTCACGCACTGCGACCCGGTATTGGTGAGTCGTCCAGTACGGCGCCGCGGCGCTCCAGATCACCGGGTGGAACGACGAAGGCGCGAAAGCCGGAAGGTCAGAATCGGTTGCAGCCTCGGCGTCGGTGATCATCGCGCGGAGCCGACCGCGCGCCGAGACCGCAGCACTTCGGATGTCCTGCGGCTCGAGCACCGCCTTCGGCGAGGACATCAACGACCAGTTCGCGATCGGATCAAGCAGTCCCAAGCCCTGCACCTGAACGGAGGTGCCCGTCACCTGCATCGCTCTCGCCGCGTTTCCCGCCGTCTCGGCCACATCGAGGGCAAGCCGACGCTCCTCGCCGCGATCTTGCCCTTCTTTGATACGAACCGTGGGGAGCAGCCCATACGGCGGTTGAAATCCAATCTCGACCTGCGTCGTCATCCACGCGTCGAAGGCGGTCTGAAATTCGGCGACTGCCGCGTCCAGCCGTCGAAGGTAGTCGACTCCGTATTCAGCCATCTCGACCTGCTTTCACTCAGCCACGAACCTCGGTGCCGAATTCGGGGATCGGGGTTCATTCAGCGTATCCAGCAGGCCGTGATTCGGAGGACCCTAAGCCCGCGCCTGCTGACCCTCCCTGTCGTAGAACTCCCACGCTTCCAGCCGGATCGCTGACGAGGTCGGGTTCGTCTGCCCGGGTGCGCGGCTGTGGTGTGAGCACGCTACCCGACGGCCGCTCCGGCACGCTCCTTCGTCGCTCGCAAGCGCGCCTGCGCACTTTCTTCGCAGAGCGCGACTCCGTCGCTGCGAACAAAGATGCTGGACCCCCTTGACGTCCCTCGCTTCCCCGCCGGGATGGACGCGAACTCACCACAGCGGCACACCACCCGGGGCGATTCCCCGGCAACCACGTCAGCCGCCATCCAGAAGGAGTCACGTAATGGAGTTCCACTTCGCCGTCGAAGGCCAGATCGTCCGCCGCGACCCCGAGGTCTTCGCGACCTCGGGCGGCAACGCCGGGGTCCGCTTCGAGCTCGCCCACAAGCCCACTTACCGCGACGCCTCGGGCAAGTGGGTCGAGGGCAAGACCCAGTTCTTCGACATCACCTGCTGGGGCCACCTCGCCGACAACGTCCTCGCTAGCTTCGAGCGCTACGACACCGTCATCGTCACCGCCCGCTCCCTCTTCGCCCAGGAGTCGGGCGGGTTCGCCCACCTCAAGGTCACCGCCGAAAACGTCTCTGCCTCGCTCAGGTTCGGCACGGTGACTCCGGCCCGCAAGGAGCGAGTGGCGAACGCCGAGGTCCGGACCGCCGACGGGGAGACCCGTCCGGTCACCGTCGAGGACGCCTGGGCCACCGCAACCCCCGCGCCGCAGCCTGCCGCGGCCTGAACCATTCCTCGCGGGGCGGCCTTCGGGCCGCCCCGCACCCGCTCCGCATCTGCTTCCCTCAACTGCCTCTTTGGAGACGTCATGACCGACACCGCCAAGCTCTCGATCAACGGCCCGACCGACCTCATCGCCGCCGTCCCGTACCTGCTCGGGTTCGCACCCGAACACTCCCTGGTCGCCGTCGGCCTCAAAGACCGCGGGCTCGAATGCACCTTCCGCGTCGACCTGCCCGGCTCACTCGACCACCTCGACCGTCTCAACACCCTCATCGAACCCGTCCGCACCAACGACTGCACCGCCGTGGTCCTCATCGCGTACGGCGAGGCCGAGATCACCACCGCCTGCCTCGCCCAGGCGCTCATCGACTACGCCTTGGCCGACATCGACGTCCTCGACGCCCTCCGGGTCACGGAAGGGCGCTACTACAACCCGACCTGCACCGACCCCTGCTGCCCACCCGAAGGGCTCCCGCTCCCCGAGGACTCCGCGATCGGCGCCGCCCTCGTGGCCGCCGGCGCGAACCGCCATCCCGACCGCGACGCCATCACCGCCCTGCTGACCCCGGCCACACCCGACCGCCGGGCGGCCGTCGCGACCGCAGTCGATGACGCGATCGTGCAGGAGGCGACGCTGTCATGGGGCGAACAGCGCCGCATGGACGTCGCCACGGTCGACCAGTGGCTGGCCGCCGCCGATCTCCCCGACTCCTCCACCGACATCGCGACCCTCGGCCTCGCGGTCGGCGACCTCGACGTCCGCGACCACGCCCTCATCGCCTCCGACACCGACCCAGACAAAGCCACGGACCTATGGCTGTGGGTCGCCCGCCACCTCGACGAGGAACTGGCCGCTCCGGCGTTCACCATCGCAGGCTGGTGCGCCTACCGCACCGGCAACGGCGTCCTCGCCCTCGAAGCCTTCAACGCCGCACTCAAGTCGAGCCCGTTCTACCGGCTGGCGCACATGCTCCTGGCCGCCCTCCAGGCCGGCATCCCCCCGAAGGCACTGAGCAACATGTCATGCCTCGACGCCGAGCCCGCCAGCGCCTGACCCCAGCCGAAAGGGCCCCGCCCGCGCGTGAACGTGCGGGCGGGGCCCTGCTCTGTCCGATGGGAGGTTCCTGTGAACGCCGCCGACACTCGCACTCATCCGCTCGATGCCCTCGCGCTCGCCGAGGACGCCTTCCAGCAAGCCCGGGCCCGGCTCAAGGAAGCCGAGGCCGACCGTTACGCCTCGATTTGGGCCGCGCTCACCACGGCCGAAGACCTGACCGAGCTGCGGGCGATGCTCCCGCCGACCGTCACCACCCAATCCCTCCGCGCCGCGGTCCGCCGCCACGCCACCGGCGACACCGGCTACATCCAGCCTGAACTATTCGATGGCGACGGCGACGGCGAGTCCACTACGAAACCCGAGTGAAGCCGCAGCACCGGCCAACACGTCACGCGGGCTGCACTGCGGGCCCGGTCGTTTCCCGGTCGGCTTTCTTCGCCGCGGCAAGGGCAGTCCGGACATCGACGACGCGCATCCCGCACAACTCCGCGATGCCCTCGGGTGTCTCTCCGAGTTCCCGCAGCTCCATGACGCCGCTGCTGATCGCTGCATTGGCTTCCTCGATCGCGAGATGGGCGGTGATCACTTCGACCACAATCTGTTCGATCTGTGCTTCGCGCTCGCGCGCTGCCGCGATACGGCGACGCCGGATCTCGCCAGCGCGCCGGACCGCGAGGATCTTCTTGCTCGGCTGCTGCGCATTTCCTGAATCGTTCATACCGGCGACGATAAACGCGAATACCGGCCCGCGACAACTGTGCTATTCCGCGAATTCAGGAGCCTTCGGTACCACTCGGACCTCCCAATGACTCTCCAGTACCAGAATAGTCACCCGTTGGTACTACTACGCTATCACCAGCATCGATACCCGGATACATGCCTCCAGCCACATATGGATGACACACCTCTTGCACGTTTCGTGAATCAGGACCATTCGGTATTGGCACGCCGATCACGAATAGCTAGCTTTGACGATCTGGAATTGTCGGATCGGCGGGGCGGGGGTGGTTCGCAGTGATGACCGTCCACAAGCTCTCGGTCGGTGACGGCTACACCTACCTCACCCGCCAGACCGCTGGCGGCGACGTCCCGCGGGCGCCCGGTCAGTCGGCTGCGGACTACTAGACACAGGCGGGGAATCCACCGGGCCGGTGGACCGGTTCCGGGATCGCCGCGCTCGGACTGGAGCCGGGACAGCAGGTGCGCGAGGAGCAAATGCGGAACCTGTTCGGCGAGGGCCTGCACCCCGATGCCGAGGCGATCCAGGACGCCTACCTCGCCGAGCACCTGCACCCCGGACTCACCGCGGCACAAGAGCACCGGGTCAAGGGCGCGGCGGAGCGAGCAGCGAAGCTGGGCCAGAAGCTTCCCGCCTACAAGGTGCTCGACCCGTTCGAGGAACGCGTGCGGAAGCGCTTGGAGGACATCGCTTCAGAGACCGGCCGGGAAGCTACTCCGGCGGAGGTCGCGAAGGTCAAGCGCGAGGAGGCCGCACGGCAGCGCGCTGGCGTTGCGGGCTACGACCTGGTCTTCACACCAGTGAAGTCGGTGTCGGTCCTGTGGGCGCTGCATCCGGACGAGTCAGTGCGCGCCGAGGTGAAGGCCGCGCATGACGCCGCCGTGAGCCGGGCCGTCGCGCTCATTGAGGAGCATGCGGCGTTCACACGCTCGGGCGCGGGCGGCGCTGCGCAGATCGAGACGAACGGGCTCGTGGCGACCGCGTTCGACCACCACGATTCGCGCTCGGGCGACCCCGACCTCCACACCCACCTCGCCGTCGCGAACAAGATCCAAGGCCGCGACGGGAAGTGGCGCTCGCTCGACGGGACCGCAGTGTACGCGGTC
This sequence comes from Glycomyces niveus, assembly GCF_017592475.1. Lineage (GTDB taxonomy): Bacteria > Actinomycetota > Actinomycetes > Mycobacteriales > Micromonosporaceae > Glycomyces > Glycomyces niveus. The sequence continues at coordinate 506,807 of NZ_JAGFNP010000003.1, forward strand.
GGTGTCGCGGCCTCGGAGACATACAACGCCGCCATCCAAGCCGAGCTCACCACACGGCTTGGAGTCACCTTCATCGACCGGCCCGGGCCGGCGAAGTCAAACCGGCCCGTCCGCGAGATCAAGGGAATCGACCCCGCCCTCCTGAAGCACTTCTCGGCCCGCCGCACCGCGATTGAGGCCCGCTACAGCGCCCTCCGGTCCGACTATCGTGCCCGGCACGGCCGCGACCCGGACCCCCGGGTCGCCTATGAACTCGCGCAGCAGGCGACGCTGGAGACCCGCGAGGGCAAGGCCGCGCCGCGCCGGCTCGACCAGATGCGCACGGCCTGGACGGACCAAGCCGTCGCCCGATTCGGACCAGCCATCATCGGTGAAATCCAGAGCACCGTCCCCGGTTCCGCACGCCCCGAGGTGCACGCCGGGCTCGACGCCGACGAGGTAGCGCAGCTCGCCGATATGGTCATTGCGCGCATCAGGGAAGAGCGCGCGACCTGGGGCCGGTGGAATCTTCACGCCGAGGCCGCCAGGATGATCCGCACCGAACACGACTCGCTCCGCCCCGAGGCGCAGCACCACGCGATCGGTCGAATCGTCGAATCGGCACTAGGCGAGGGGAAGTCGATTCGGCTCGGAGGAGCCGCGCCGGTAACCGAGCCGGAGCTGTTGCAGCGCAGCGACGGCGTCTCCGTGTTCCAGCGGCACGAAGCCGACCGATTCACGTCGCAGGCCGTCCTCGATGCCGAACAGCGCCTCGTTAAGGCCGCACAGACGCCCACTGTGTGGTCGGCGGGGGCCGAGGCCGTCGCTGAGCGGATCGCCGCCTTCGAGACTCGGCATGGCCGGAACTTGGACGAGGGGCAGCGACAACTCGTTACCGCATTCACTACCGACGACCGGTTGCTGACGGTCGGGATCGGGCCCGCCGGATCAGGGAAGACCACCGCGATGCGCGCCTACAAGGAGACCCTGGCCGGCGAGGGTCGCCGTCTGATCGGGCTCGCCCCCTCCGCGCAGGCCGCGAAGGTCCTCGAAGCCGACCTCGGTATCCCCTGCGACACGATCGACAAGTTCCTGTGGCAGATCAACCCCGGGAACCTGTTGAACGGCCCCGAGCTCGTCGAAACCCTCCGCCGGATCGAGGCCACCCAGGCCGACAAACACGCCGAGAGCGACCTGCAGGTCCTCCTGACCCCGGTCCATGGTCTCCGCCCCGGTGACGTGCTGCTGGTCGACGAGGCATCGATGGCCGGGACGTTCAACCTCGACCGCATCACCTCCCTCGCCGACCATGCAGGCGCGCAAGTGAGGCTGCTCGGCGACGACTGCCAGCTCGGCGCCGTCGCCTCCGGCGGCGTCCTCCGCCTCATCGCCGCCGAAGTCGGCGCAACCGAACTGCGCGACCTCCACCGCTTCCAAGACCCGGCCTACGCCGCCGCCTCGCTCCGCCTGAGGGAGGGCGAGGCGGCCGGGCTCGACTACTTCGAAGACCGCGGCCGACTCGAGGGCGGCTCCCGAGACGCCATGCTCCAGTCCGCCTACGCCGGATGGAAGCACGATGTCGCGGCCGGGAAGACCAGTCTGATGATGGCCTACGCCAACACCGACGTCACCACGCTGTCGACTTGGGCGAGGAATGACCGGATCGCGGCCGGCCAGGTCGCCGAGGCCGGGGTGGTGCTCGGGAACGGACAGACCGCCGGGCGCGGAGACTGGATCGTCACCCGCCAGAACCAGTACGACCTCAAGTACTGCGGCGGAAAGGACTTCGTCCGCAACGGCGCCACCTGGGATGTCCTCAAGACTCGCGGAGATGGCTCGCTCAAGGTCAAGTCCCGCGAATCCGGCGGCACTCTCACACTCCCCGCGGAGTATGTGGCCGAGCACGTCGAACTCGCCTACGCCTCCACCGTCCACCGCTGCCAAGGCATGACCGTCGACACCGCCCACCCGATCCTCACCGACCAGATGAGCCGCGACGCTCTCTACGTCGCCGCCACCAGAGCCGCCGAGACCACGACCCTCTACGCCGTCACCCACACCGAGATCCCCGCCGACCCCGACCACCAACTCGACCGACCCAAGTGGGACCCCGACGCCACCGCCGCGCGCGAAGTCGCCGAACAGATCCTCGCGAAGGAGGCTGAGAACCTCTCCGCCACCGAGACCGACCAGCGTCTCACCGCCCGCGCCGGCGACCTCCACGAACTCGTCGCCCGCTACCGCACCGCCACCGACATGGCCGCCGACCACCACTACGCCGACCTCATCACCCGCGTCCTCTCTCCCGGCCACGCCGCAGAACACCTGGCCGACATCGAAGCCAATGGCCGCGGCGCCCTCGCCGGAACCCTCGCCAAAGCTGAGGCCGCCGGCTGGAATCCCGAGCAGATCCTCACCCTCGCCATCGCCCGCGGACCGCTCGACGATGCCGACTCCGTCACCGCAGTCCTCATCGGCCGCATCAACGGCCACATGGAAAACCACACCCCACCACCAGCGGGTGCACAACCCACCGCTGACGACCTCAACCGCTACCGCGAACTCCTCCGCCCCCACTACCCCGACGCAGACTTCTCCCCCGAGGCCGCGCTCCATCCCAGGCCCGTCAGGTCCCCAGCCAACGCCGCCCACGAAGCCGAAGCGACACGGGCCACCGACCGCTTCCGGGCAGAGCTCACCGAAGTCCTCGGCACCGGTCTCGCCGAACGCGTCACCGCCGAGCGGGCCTGGCCTGCGGTCATCGGGGCCCTGCGACGAGCCGAAGAAGCGGGTCAATACTCCTCAGAAGCGCTCCATCGTGCTGCCGCGCAACGTGACTTCGACGGCCTCGACACGATCGCGCCCAACCTCGCCTGGCGCATCGAACGCCAGACCCGCCTGATCGAACTTGACCCCACCCATACAGGCCAAGCCTGGCCCGCCCTCGCCTGGACTGTCAAAGCCTGGGAGAACGCCGGTGGTGATCCAGCCGAACTCATCAACTATCTCGCCCCCAACCGCACCCTCACCGGAATCGCCCTCGAAGCCGGCCACGAACTCACCTGGCACCAACGGCTCCAGGCCACCGAGACCACAACCCACCCCCTCCCCTGGGCCGCAGCACCGAACTCAATGCACCACAGCGACGCCGTTCCCGCGGAACTCCGCGACTACCTTGACCAGGTTGCCGACGCCATCACCGCCCGCGCCAACCACCTCACCGAGAGCGCCGTCACCGAGCGACCCACCTGGACGACCGCGTTCGGTGAAGCCCCCACCGAAGAGGCCGCCCACGACCGATGGCGCACTGCCATCTTGCTCGCCGCCGCGCACCGAGACCAGCTTCGCGTCGAAACCGACGACCCGGACCACCCATTCGGCCCGTACCTCGAATCCGGCCGGTCTGGGCACTACTCCTGGTGGGCCGCGGCAAGCGCCGCCCTCACCATCGACAACCCAGACGCGGCCAATGGCAGTACCGGCCTCGCCGAAACTGCAGAGCAGCAGCTCACGATCGCCATCGCGCACGACACCTACGCCGCGCTCCCTTCAACCGAGCGCGAAGCAATCCATGACCTGATCGCGACTACAGTGGGACCGTCCTGGCTGTTGATTGCACGAGACCCGTCAGTGGCCGCAACCCAGTCCGTCCTGGCCGTGGATCTTGTCCATGCTTTGTCCAGCCGTGGATTGTTGACGCCGGAACTTGCCTCCGATCTTCGGATCACGGCTCCGCATCTCGCAGCAGAAGGTCAGAGCGAAGTCCTGCATGGAGGCAAATCCTTTGAGCAGCAGGAGACCGACATGGGTCAAACGCTTGCGCAGAAGCCCGTCAGTTCCATCACTCCTCCGCGGCCGTGATGCGTCCTCCTGCTTCTCCATCTCCCTTGTGCTCCGAGATATGTTTCCACGATCGTGCCCACCATCGACGCTTCCGGTTGACAAGCAATCCGGCCACGGGCCCAGCGATTGCTCGCTAGAAGTAAAGGATGTAGGTCGATGAGCCAGACGACCCCGCGGGCCATCACGATGAACACCCCGTCAGCCGCGCCTGGACTGAACCGATGCCGTTGAGCCCCTCCATCAACGAAGTCTCTTCGGTCGGGCGCCCTATGTGAGTATCGGGAACGGGGCGACGGCGAGCATGAGGACCGCCGCTGCGCCGCCTGTCCAGATCAGGATTTGGTTGCCGCAGCTTGTGCGGGCCGGTGTTTGGGGGCGGTAAGGGCGACGAGGCCGGCGCCCAGGAGTGCGGCGATGAGGGACCCGGCGAGGACGCCGATCTTGGCCTCGTCGGTCAGCAGTTCCGTGCCTCCGCTGCGGAAGGCGAGCTCGGTGATGAACAGCGCCACCGTGAACCCGATCCCGGCGACCGCCGCGATGCCGACCAGCAGCGGCCAGCCCGTCCCGGTGGGCAGGCGGCCCGCACCAAGCTTCACCGCGATCCACGTCGCGAGCGTGATGCCGACCGTCTTGCCCAGCACGAGCCCCAAGATGATGCCGAGCGTAACCGCTGAGGTCGCGGCTGTCGCGATCAGGTCTCCGGACAGGGCGACCCCGGCGTTGGCGAGCGCGAACAGCGGGAGCACCACGAACGAGGAAAACGGGTGGTTGGCCGCCTGGAGCCGGTCGGTCGGCGCGAGCGCGTCGCGGCGCAACCGCACGAGCTGCTCGGTCTCCTCGGCCGTGAGTCCTTCCTTGGCCAGCTCCTGGGCCCGCGCGTGCGCGGCGGCCGGGTCGAACAGGGGCTTGGCGGCGATGATCAGGCCCATGATGACGCCCGCGATCGTGGCGTGGACACCGGATTCGAGCATGGCGAGCCACAGCGCGATGCCGACGATGAGGTAGACCGGCGTGGACCAGACGTTGAGCAGGCGCAGCCCGATCGCGATCACGAGGATGACCCCGGCGGCGGCGAGCCAGCCCAGGGACACCTCCTCGGTGTAGAACACGGCGATGACGGCGATCGCCCCGAGGTCGTCGACGATCGCGAGAGTCAGCAGGAACACCCTTGCGGCCGAGGGGATCCGGGAGCCGAACAGCGCCAGCACACCGACGGCGAACGCGATGTCGGTGGCCATCGGGACGCCCCAGCCGCCCGCGCCTTCGCCGCCGGCGTTGAGAGCCGTGTAGATGAGCGCGGGGACGGCCATGCCGCCGATCGCGCCCGCGATTGGGGCGACGGCGTTGCGGATGCTGCGCAGTTCACCGGAAACGATCTCGCTCTTGATCTCCATGCCCACCACGAAAAAGAAGATCGCCATGAGCCCGTCGTTGATCCACTCCCGCAGCGAGTGGTGCAGCTCGAAGCCGCCGATGTGCAGGGTGATGTCCATGCCCCACAGCCATTCGTACGAGTCGGCCCAGGGCGAGTTCGCCCAGACGATCGCGATGACCGCGCACGCCAGCAGCACGATCCCGGAGGCGGGTTCGATGTGCAGGAACGCGGCGGCCGGGCGTCCGACGAAGCGGGCGAGCGGCTTGCTGGAGTATAGGAAGGCGGGGCGCGAACGCCACAAGGGCGAGGTCCAGGGCTCTTTCGTGGACTGCACGGTGCGGCTCCGTTCGGGACGTGGGGTCGATCGATTCACGCCGACCAGTCTTCCCGGCACACCAGGCCACACCCTACCGCAGACACACCGCCGCCCCGACACCGTCGGTTACAGGTGGTACCGCGTGGGACTACTCCATCACGCTGCACATCAGCGACATCGGCAGAAACGCTTGGCCCCGAGCCGGTAGCGGGCCCGCTCAGGTGGGATTCTTGTGGCAAACCTAATTTCGGTTTATGCTGAAATTCATGGCAAGTGATGTAAGTAGTGAATCTTCCTTGAAGCAGCCATCCGAGGACGATGGGCCCTCGCATGATGAGCTGCTCCACTGGGTTGAGCGGGTCGCGATGTTCCTCGCGAACGACGGAGTGCCGCCGATCGCGGGACGGGTGCTCGGCTGGCTGATGGTCTGCGAGCCCGCCGAGCAGTCGGCCGGCCAGATCAGCGAGGCGATCGGGGCCAGCCGGGCATCGCTGACGACGAACATCCGCGTGCTGATGACCGTCGGCTTCGTCGAGCGGCGGACTCGGCCGGGCGAACGCACGGGCTACTACCGGCTCAAGGACGGCGCCTGGGAAGCAGTGGTGCGCCGCCAGATCGCCTCGCTCGTGTCATTCCGCGAGGTCGCCACCGACGGCCTGGCACTACTGGGCACTGAAAGCACACGCGCCGACCGCGTGCGCGAAGCGCAGGACGTATTCGACTGGATGGCCGAGGTCTTCGAACTGGCTCCGCCACCAGAGCGCAAGGGAGGCAAGCGATGAGCGGTACGGCGATCGTCGTCGGGGCGGGCATCGGCGGGCTGGCCGCCGCGATCGGCCTGCGCCGCATCGGCTGGGACGTGACCGTGCTGGAGCGCTCGCCCGAAGTGGGCGAGATCGGGGCCGGGATGTCGCAGGCGCCCAACGCCTTGCGCGCGCTGGACGCGCTCGGTGTCGGCGACCGGGCACGTGCTGCGGGGACGCCGTTCTTCGCCACGACCAACCTCCGCGAGCCCTCGGGCCGTTATCTGATGCGCCCCCTCGGGGGTCCCGCATCCGCTGCTGGGCTTCCATCGCGCCGACCTGCACGGCATTCTCCGCGATGCCATTCCGCCGGAGTCGATCCGGACAGGAATGAAAGTGACGGGCTTCGCACAGACCGCGGAACGGGCCGAGGTCCAGACCGAGTCCGAGACGTTCAGCGCCGACCTGGTCGTCGCCGCTGACGGCATCCACAGCACCGCCCGCAGACTCCTATGGCCGGACACGCCCGAGACCACGTTCTGGAACTACACCGTCTGGCGCGGCATCGCCGACCTCGACCTGGCCGCACATGAGGGGTGCATGACCCTCGGCGCGGACCGGTACCTCCTGACGATGCCGCTGACCCGCGGCCGGGTCTACTGGGCGCTCGGCGCCCAGGCGGAGGCTCCCGGTGTCCGGTATCCGGACGAGCGGGAAGCGGTCCGCGAGCGGGTCGCCGACTGGCATGGCCTGGTCCACGAACTCCTGGACGCGACGCCGGTCGATCGGGTGCTGCACCACGACATCACCGACCTCGACCATGCCCCCCTGCCGACTTTCGTGAACGGCCGCATCGCGTTGCTGGGCGACGCGGCGCATCCGATGAGCCCGGATCTGGGTCAGGGTGCGGGTATGGCGATCGAGGATGCGGTAGTACTGGCCGCAACCCTCGCCGAGACCGGTGACCCGGTAACGGCGCTCGCGCGATACGACCTGGAACGGCGACCGCGCGCGCAGTGGGTAGCGAAGGCCGCCCATAAGAACGGCCACGACGCGCTCATGGGCAGTGCGCTGAGTCGGCGGCTCCTGTCGCTGACGTTGCGGCTCATGTCGCCGGCGGTGTTCGCGAAGGTCTCGGCAAGAGCGCTTGATCGCCTCTGGGGTTGGCAGCCTCCCGCCCTGCCCGGCCGCTTACACCGGACCTTCGTAAATCCATACGTTTTCTTGACGCTTCTCCTAGATGGCGTATCCGGGCGTGCCGACCGCATCTGCCTGGCGGTTTAGGTCATCACGGTTCGCGCGTCAGGGGAAGGGCGGCCGAGCATAATCAGCGCTTGTGAGACGAGCTCTGCGACATCCGGCGCGACTGGTGCCCCTGGCCTTCCTGGCGTTCATCCTGGCCGGGGCGGTGCTGCTCATGCTGCCGGTGTCCACCGAAACCCCGGAGGCCGCGCCGCCATTGACAGCACTGTTCACATCGGTGTCGGCGGTGTGCGTGACCGGCCTGGTCGTAGTCGACACTTCGACCTACTGGTCCGGGTTCGGCGAGGCCGTCATCACAGTGCTGATCCAAGTCGGCGGCTTCGGCATCATCACGGCCGGGACCTTGTTGGGGCTCTTGACTGCCGGACGGATGCGGCTGCGCGGGCGCTTGCTGGCCGCGAGTGAGAACCAGGCGTTGAGCTTGGGCGACATCGGCGGAGTGGTGCGGCGGATCGCCCTTATCACCGTGTCTGTCGAGGCGGTCGTGGCGCTCGTCCTATTCCTGCGGTTCCGCTACCACTACGACTTCCCGGTCGGCGAAGCGCTGTGGTACGGGGTCTTCCACGCCGTCTCCTCGTTCAACAACGCCGGGTTCGGACTCGAGGCCGACAGCCTCATGCAGTGGGTCACCGACCCGGTCGTAACCTTGCCGCTGACCGTGGCGATCGTCATCGGCGGTATCGGCTTCCCGGTGATCGTCGAAGTGTTGCGCAAGTCCCGCCTGACGCGTGCAATACGGGGCGACCGGCGTCGTCGGCCCAGTCCGGGCTGGTCGGTACACACCAAGTTGACGCTGCTGACCACCGGCATCCTGCTGCTGGTCGGCTTCGGCGCTTACGCGGTCTTCGAGTGGAGCAACCCGGCGACCCTCGGACCGCTCAACCCTGGAGAGAAGCTCTGGGCGGCTTTCGTCGCGGGGGTCCAGCCCCGCACCGCGGGCTTCAACAACCTCTCGATGGCCGACCTGACGCATGAGACGTGGATGGTCACCGACGCGCTGATGTTCATCGGCGGCGGCTCGTCCAGCACCGCCGGCGGCATCAAGGTCACCACATTCGCACTGCTGGCGGTGGTCATCTGGTCCGAGATCCGCGGCGAACCCGACGTGGCAGTTTTCGGCCGCAAGATCCCCGGACCGACCCAGCGCCAGGGCCTGACCGTCGCACTCCTCGGCGTCGCGGTCGTCGCGGTGGGGACCGCCCTGGTCATGATCGACACCGAATTCACGCTCGATCAGGTGCTGTTCGAGTCGATCTCAGCGTTCGCCACGGTCGGTCTGTCGACCGGCATCACCGCCGCACTGCCACCGGGCAGCCAGCTCGTGATGATCGTCCTCATGTTCGCCGGGAGGGTCGGCATCGTCTCGTTCGCGGCTGCACTGGCGCTGCACAGCAGGCAACGCCGCTATTCCTTCCCCGAGGAGCGCCCACTGGTCGGTTAGACGCCGGGGGCGACGTGACCAGGCCGGTGGCCGGTGCTGCCATGAAACGATGCTGAATTCTTGATAGTTCTGTAAGTTCAGTGTTTACTGAACTTATCGCACTTGCGGAACTTTGAGGGTGCGTTCCCTCGGAAGGAACACGTCATGGAACTGGTCACCGAATTCTTCGAATGGGCCTGGCCCCGCCACCTCAACCCGATCAGCTGGTACATCCGTCCGCTGTTCTTCATTCCCATCGCAGTCTTCGCCTGGCGCCGCCAGGGCTGGTGGATGACCCTCTCGATCGTCGCGATGCTCTCGAGCTTCTTCTGGTTTCCCGAACCAGCCGAAGTGGACCCGGCCGCGCAGTCCATCCTCGACATGGAAGCCGAGCTGTTCGCCCAACCTGGCTGGCAGACCGCCGCGAGCCTGGGCACCATCCCGATCTTCATCGGGGCCTGCATCTGGGCGTTCTGGCGCCACTCCATCGGCATCGGCCTGTGGACGATCAACCTCGGCATCGCCTACAAGGCCGCCTGGGTATGGGTCAACACCGACTTCGCGGGCTTCATGCACGTCGTCCCGATCTACGCCATCGCCCTCGCGGTCATCAACGCCCTCACCATAGGTTTCGCCAAGTGGCGCAGGATCCCGCTCTACCCTGGCCGGAGCGCCGAGAAGCGGCCGATCGAGGTTTGAAGCGCCCGAGCGGGGTGAGCCGGCAGGCCGGTTCACCCCGCTTTTCACGTTCACCGGCGAAGGAAGGGATACTGATCCCATGTCCGACCCCGATCAAGCGGCCACCGGCGCCGATCCTGAGACACTCGCGTTCGTCGAGGACTTCGCGCTCGCCATGGAACGCCTCGGCTTGGTCCGTATGACCGGCCGCGTCATGGGCTGGCTCCTGGTGTGCGACCCGCCCGCCCAGACCTTCGGTCAGATCGCCGAAGCCCTCCAGGCCTCCAAGGGCTCGATCTCGACCGCGTTGAAGTTCCTCACCACGGCCGGATGGGTGGGCAAGACCTCCAAACCGGGAGTGCGCGGCGACTTCTACACCATCCGATCCGGCGCCATGGCCGACCTCGTCAAGCAGCAGAGCGCCCAGTACGCGGCCTTCACCGACGTCACCGCCCGCGGCCTCGCACTGTTCAAGGACGCCCCAGCCGAGCGCGGCGAGCGCCTGCGGGACCTGCACGAGTTCTTCGCCTGGCTCGCCAAAGAACTTCCAGCTCTCATGGAGCGCTGGGAGAACGGACGCGCTTGAACGCCCGACGGCCCCGGCAGGGCCGGTTGCCGGGACGTCCGGCCGGCGGTTGGAGCCGTCAACTGCTGATCTGAGCCGCATGCACCGACTTACAAGTCCTCTATGGTCGGAAGCGGTAGCCCATGCCCGGCTCGGTCAGGAAGTGCACCGGTCGGGACGGGTCGGCTTCGAGTTTGCGGCGCAGCTGGGCCATGTACTGGCGCAGGTAGTGGGTCTCGGAGTCGTAATTCGGGCCCCAGACCCGGTGGAGGAGCGCGCGCTGGCTCACGAGCTTCCCCGGATTGCGCAGGAGGATCTGCAGGATCTGCCACTCGGTGGGCGTCAATCGGATCTCCTTGCCGTCGCGGATGACCTCCTTCGCAGCGAGATCCACTGTGACCGAACCGATCATCGTGATCGGCGATTCGGGGTCCGAGCCGGTCCGGCGGGTCGCTGCTCGCACGCGTGCGAGCAGCTCCCCGATGTCGAACGGCTTGGTGACATAGTCGTCAGCGCCCGCGTCCAGGGCGGCGATCTTCTCGGCGCTCGCCGCCCGGCCTGACAGGATCAGGATCGGCGCCTTGGACCAGCCGCGCAGGCCCTCGATCACTTTCCGTCCGTCCATGTCGGGCAGGCCCAAGTCGAGCACGATGAGGTCCGGTTTGATTGCGGCGGCCGTTCGCAGTGCGGTGGCGCCGGTGTCGGCGGTCGCCACCTCGTACCCGTGTGCGGCCAGGTTGATACGCAGCGCCCGGAGGATGTGCGGCTCGTCGTCGACTACAAGTACCCTGATCATTCGTCCTCGCTCTCGCGGTGGTTTTCGAATCGAGGCAGTGCCAGCACCATCGTCAGGCCTCCGCCGGGGGTCGCCTCCGGTGTGAGCGTGCCGCCCATGGCCTCGGCCAGGCCCCGCGACAGCGCGAGACCCAACCCCACCCCCGAGGTGTTGTCGCGGTCGCCGAGGCGCTGGAACGGGGTGAACATCGTCTCGTGGTCCTCGTCGGGGACGCCCGGGCCGCGGTCGATCACCCGCAGTTCGACCTCTGCGCCGTGGACGTTCGCGACCAGCAATGGCGGCTGGCCCTCGGGGCTGTAGCGGAGTGCGTTCGCGATGACGTTCACCAGGATCCGCTGCAGCAGGCCCGGGTCGGCCATCACTTCGGGCAGCTCTACGGGGATGTTGAGCCGCACTTCGGCCGCCGGTTCGTCCAGTTCGTCCAATGCGGTCGGTACTGCTTCGTCGAGGGCGATCGGCACCAGGTTCGCACCGAGCACGCCCGCCTCGAGTCGACTCATGTCGAGCAGGTTGTCGACCAGGCTCGTCAGGCGCGCGAGCGACTGCTCCGCGGAGTCCAGGAGCTCCCGCCGCTCTGCGGGTGTGAACAGATCCCCTGTGGACTTCAGGCTGGAGACCGCGACGCGCACGGACGCCAGCGGCGTCCGCAGGTCGTGCGAGACCGCCGCCAGCAGCGCGGTCCGCAGCTTGTCCGCGTCCGTCAACCGCTGCACGGCCTCGGCTTGGTGCTGCAGCCGCTCGCGCTCCAGCGCCGCCGCCGCGTGCATCGCGAACGCCTGTGCAATGCGCCGGTCCGCCGCTTCGAGCGTGTGCCCCTGCAGCGCGAGGGCGAGGTCGTCGTTGATGGGGATGTCGTTGTCGGCGTCGCCGGGATTCGCGCGGGCCTCCCCGGCGCACGCGACCGGCCGCCAGGACTTGGCCTCGTGACGCTCTGCAGGCCCCGCGCCCGGCTCGGTCCGCTCCAAGAGTGTCACCGACTCCAAGCCGAACGTCTCCCGCAGCTGTTCGAGGAGGTCGTCAAGGCGGTTCCCGCCGCGCAGCACGTTCCCGGCGAGCGTGGCGAGGGTCTGTGCCTCTGCGCTGGCCCGCGCTGCCAGGCGCGCCCGCGAGGCCGACAGGTTCACCACCGCAGCCCCGCCGAGGGCGAGTGCCACGAAGATGAACAGGGCGATCAGCTGTTCCTGGTCGTTGACCTTGAACGTGTAGTACGGGACGGTGAAGAAGAAGTTCAGCAGGAAGAACCCCAGCAGCGCGGCCAGCAGGGCGGGCCACATCCCGCCAGCGAGGGTCAGACCCATGACTGCGGTCAGGACGATGAGGATCATCGTCGTCAACGAGAGCTCCTGATGGAACGGAGTCAGGGCCGCCACGATCGCGGGGATGCCAAGAACCGCAAGAAGGAGACCCAGTCGGCGTCGGCCCGCGCCGATCAGACCCCGACCCGGCCGAGAACGCAGGACCTTCGCCACATGCTCATGCGTGACCAGGTGGACGTCGATCGGCCCGGACTTCGCCGTCGTGGTCACACCCACGCCTCGTGAGATCGCCTGCGCGAACCGGCCGCGCCGGGAAGCCCCGAGCACGAGCTGCGTCGCGTTCACGCCACGCGCGAACTCCAACAGCGCCTCGGGGATCGACTCGCCCACGACCTGGTGATAACTGCCGCCGAGGTCCTCGACGAGGGTGCGCTGGCGGGCGAGGTTGCGGGCGGCGCGGGCGCTGGTGAGCCCGTCGCCCGAAGCGATGTACACGGCTCTGAGGTCGGCGCCGCCCGAGCGCGCGGCGATGCGGGCGGCGCGGCGGATGAGGGTGTCGCCCTCGTCGCCACCCGACAGCGCCACGACCACGCGCTCCTTCGATTCCCACGTGGCGGTGATGTCCTGGTCGGTCCGGTACTGCTCCAGCTGGTCCTCGACCTTGTCGGCCAGCCACAGCAGCGCGATCTCTCGCAGGGCGGTCAGGTTGCCGACCCGGAAGTAGTTCGACAGCGCCGCGTCCACCTTCTCGGGCGGGTAGATATTGCCGTGGACCATGCGGCGGCGCAGCGCCTCGGGGGTGATGTCGGCGAGTTCGATCTGGTCGGCGCGCCGGACGACCTCGTCGGGGACGGTCTCACGCTGCGGCACCCCGGCGATGGCCGCGACGACGTCATTGAGGGATTCGAGGTGCTGCACGTTGACCGTTGAGATGACGTCGATCCCGGCCTCCAGCAGTTCGTCGATGTCCTGCCAGCGTTTCTCGTTGCGTGAACCGGGCACGTTCGAGTGGGCGAGCTCGTCGACGAGCGCCACAGCGGGAGCCCGCGCGATGACGGCGTCGACGTCGAATTCCTCGAAGAACGAGCCGCGGTACTCGATCGTCTGCCGCGGGACCACTTCGAGGCCGCCGATCAGTTCGGCGGTCGAGGGGCGACCGTGGGTCTCGACGAAGCCGATCACGACGTCGGTCCCGCGGTCGGCGCGGCGGTGGGCTTCTTCGAGCGCGGCGAAGGTCTTTCCGACGCCCGGTGCGGCCCCGAGATAGATCCGGAGTTGTCCACGTGTCGTAGGCACAGTGCTCATGAATCCTCTCGGGACCACTGTCGTTCGTCCTGCATTCAGCTAACCGGATATTCCTCGTCAAGTGCGAGGTTGAGCTCGACGACGTTGACCGCGGGTTCGCCCATGAACCCGAGGAAGCGGCCGGCGGTGTGCTCCTCGACCAGCGCTTCGATGTCCTCGGTGCTCGCGTCCCGCTCGGCCGCGATCCGCTCGACCTGGAGGTCGGCGTACTCGGGGCTGATGTGCGGGTCCAGTCCTGAGCCCGAGGCGGTGACGGCGTCGGCTGGGACGGCCGGTTCCTCGGGCGCATCGCCCTCGATCGGGGTGATGATCGCCGCCGCGTAGTCCTCGCCGTATTCGGCGCATTCGACTTGCACGCCTTCGTATTCGGCCAGGAACGGCGCCTGGGCGGTGCCGCATTCCTCGTTCAGGCTCACCGCCCGGGTCACCTCGCCAGAGGTGCCCTCGGAGTAGAAGACGCCCAGGACCGCGCCCACGCCGGTGTCGGTGCAGTACGGACGGGAGCCGTCCACGCCTTCACGCTCGCCGATCTGGAGGCTGCGTTCGCACACCTGCGTGAGCAGGCTCTTCGACGCGTTCTCGTCGCCGTCCCAGCCGAGCGCGGGATCGGGCAGGGCGTCCACGACGTTTTCCGGCCCCAGGTTCGAGGCGCCGGAGACGAGCGGGTCGTAGTCGCCCTCCTCGCCCGCGGCCGCCGAGGGCCGCGACTGGAAGTACGGCAGTAGGGCTTCGCCGTCGTCATCGGTGAAAGACTGTCCGATGAGGGAGGAGCCGACGACATTGCCTTCGGCGTCGTAGATGAGCGACCCTTCGGCCCGATCGTTCAAGCCGGGGATCTGGGCGACCGCGAGGACCGCGAGCGGATAGATGATGCCAGTGAGGACGGTGAACACCAGGACGGCCCGCAGGGCGGCCAGATGTTGCGAGATCCAGCGAGGAAGACGTGCCATTTAAGCGATCCCTGGAATGAGTGCGACCAGCAGGTCGATGAGTTTGATGCCGATGAACGGCGTGATGATCCCGCCGAGGCCGTAGATCAGCAGGTTGCGCCGCAGGAGCGCCGAGGCCGATCCGGGCTTGTAGGCGACGCCCTTGAGCGCCAACGGGACCAGCGCGATGATGACGATCGCGTTGAAGATCACCGCCGAGACGATCGCCGATTCGGGACTGGCCAGGCGCATGATGTTCAGCGCATCGAGCCCGGGGTAGATCACGGCGAAGATCGCCGGGATGATCGCGAAGTACTTGGCGATGTCGTTGGCGATAGAGAAGGTCGTCAACGCGCCGCGGGTCATCAAGAGCTGCTTGCCGATCGCGACGATTTCGATCAGCTTGGTCGGGTCCGAGTCGAGGTCGACCATGTTCCCGGCCTCTTTGGCCGCGGACGTGCCGGTGTTCATGGCGACGCCGACGTCGGCGGCGGCGAGCGCGGGGGCGTCGTTGGTGCCGTCGCCGGTCATGGCGACCATGCGCCCGGCCTCCTGCTCGCGCTTGATGAGCGCCATCTTGTCCTCGGGCTTGGCCTCGGCGAGGAAGTCGTCGACGCCGGCCTCGGCCGCGATCGCCTTGGCAGTGCGCGGGTTGTCGCCGGTGACCATCACCGTGCGGATGCCCATGGCGCGCAGCTTCGCGAAACGTTCGGCCATGCCCTCCTTGACGACGTCCTTGAGGTAGACGACGCCGAGGACTTCGGCGGGGGAGCCTTCGCGCCGTTCGGCGACCACGAGCGGCGTGCCGCCTTCGCGCGAGACCTGGTCGACGAGGTCGTCGACGTGCGGATTCGGGCTGCCGTCGTTGTCCCCGACCCAGGCGATGACCGAGGCGGCAGCGCCCTTCCGGATCTGCGTGCCGTCGACGTCGACGCCGCTCATGCGGGTCTGGGCGGTGAACTCGATCCACTCGGCGTGCGCGAGCTCGCCGGTGTCCCGTTCGCGGAGCCCGTACGCCTCCTTGGCGTACACCACGATCGAACGGCCCTCAGGGGTCTCGTCGGCCAGGCTCGACAACTGCGCGGCGTTGGCCAGATGCGAGCCCGCGATGCCCGGGACGGCCAGGAACGCGCTCGCCCGGCGGTTGCCGTAGGTGATGGTGCCGGTCTTGTCGAGCAGCAGCGTGTCCACATCGCCCGCGGCCTCGACGGCCCGGCCGGACATGGCGAGGACGTTGCGCTGCACGAGCCGGTCCATGCCCGCGATGCCGATCGCCGACAGCAGGGCCCCGATGGTGGTCGGGATCAGGCACACCAGCAGGGAGACCAGCACGATGCCGGTGACGCCGTTGCCGTTCAGCACGGCGGTGTCGGGAGCGGCGGCCATGAAGTCCTTGGAGAAGATCGCCACAGGCTGCATCGTGACCACGGCCAACAGGAAGATGAGCGTCATGGCCGAGAGCAGGATGTTCAGGGCGATCTCGTTGGGCGTCTTGCGACGCTCGGCCCCTTCGACGAGGGCGATCATCCGGTCCAGGAAGGACTTCCCGGGCTCAGCGGTGATCTTGACGACGACCCAGTCCGAGAGGACCTTCGTGCCGCCCATGACCGCCGACCGGTCACCGCCCGATTCGCGGATCACCGGCGCGGACTCGCCGGTGATCGCCGACTCGTCCACGCTGGCGATGCCGGTGACGACGTCGCCGTCCCCGGGGATCGTCTCCCCGGCGACCACCAGGACCAGGTCGCCCCGGTGCAAATCGGTGGCGGGCACGTCGACGGTGGCGACGTCGGGGGAGTCGATCTGATGGTCCTGAACTTGCAGTTTGCGGGCGACCGTGTCGGTCTTGGCCTTGCGGAGGCTGTCGGCCTGGGCCTTGCCGCGGCCTTCGGCGATCGCCTCGGCGGCGTTCGCGAACAGCACTGTCAGCCACAGCCATACGGTGATGGTCCAGGCGAACACGCTCGGGTCGACGATCGCCAGCACCGTGGTGAACGCGGCGCCGATCTCGACGATGAGCATGACCGGGTTGCGCCACATCAGGCGCGGATCGAGCTTGCGGAACGCGGCCGGGGCGGACTTGACCCACTGCTTCGGGTCGAGCAGGCCGTTGGAGGCCTGCGCCTTCTTACGCGGCGCCACGGTCTTGAATGGCTTGGTTGCCATTGATGACATTGCGACGACTCCTATTGCAGGCCTTCGGCCAGCGGGCCGAGGGCGAGGACGGGCAGGAACGTGAGCGCGACCAGGACGAGGGTCACGCCGACGACCATGCCGACGAACAGCGGTTTGTGGGTGGGGAAGGTGCCGGCGGTGGCCGGGATGGGCTTCTGCTTCGCGAACGATCCGGCGAGGGCGAGCACGAGGATGATCGGCAGGAACCTGCCGAAGATCATGCAAAGGCCCAGCGCGGTGTTGAACCAGGGCGTATTCGCGCCGAACCCGGCGAACGCGGACCCGTTGTTGTTGGAGGCGGAGGCGAAGGCGTAGAGCATCTCCGAGAGCCCGTGCGGGCCCGCTTCCTGCATCGATTCCAGATTGGACGGTACTGCGATCGAGGCGGCCACGCCTGCCAGGAGCAGCACCGGCGTCACGAGGAAGTAGAGGCTCGCGAGCTTGATCTCGCGGGCACCGATCTTTTTGCCCAGGTACTCCGGCGTGCGTCCGACCATGAGGCCCGCGATGAACACGGTGATAACCGCGAGGACCAGCAGGCCGTAGAGGCCCGCGCCGACGCCGCCGGGCGCGACCTCGCCGAGCATCATGTTCAGGATCAGCACGCCGCCGCCGAAGGAGGTGTACGAGTCGTGGAACGAGTTCACCGACCCGGTGGAGGTCAACGTGGTCGCGGCGGCGAACAGCCCCGAGTCGGGGACGCCGAAGCGCACCTCCTTGCCCTCCATCGCGGCGGACACGGCCTGCGGCACGGTGCCGTTCGCCATGTTCTCGAAACCGACGACGAGGCTCACCGAGACGATGGCGAGGACGCCCATGACCGCGGCGATCGCGTAGCCCTGCCGGTTCTGTCCGACCAGGCGCCCGAAGGTGCGCGGCAGCGAGAACGGGATCACCAGCAGCAGGTAGATGATGATGAAGTTCGTCCAACTGGTGGGGTTCTCGAACGGGTGAGCGGCGTTGGCGTTGAAGTAGCCGCCTCCGTTGGTGCCAACATCCTTGATGGCCTCTTGGCTCGCGACGAGCCCGCCGGTGAGCGACTGCGTGTCCCCGGCCGCGGTGGTCGCGGACGTGACGTCGGTGAGGTTCTGGATCACGCCGCCGCCGATGAGCACGATCGCGGCGACGAAGCTCAGGGGCAGTAGCACCCACAAGATGATGCGCGTCAGGTCGACCCAGAAGTTCCCGAGCTTGTCAGTCGCCTTGCGGGCGAACCCGCGGACCAGGACCATCGCGACGGCGATGCCGACCGCGGCGGACACGAAGTTCTGCACCGCCAGACCCGCGGCCTGGATCAGGATGCCCATCGTGGCTTCGCCGGAGTAGGCCTGCCAGTTCGTGTTCGTGGTGAAGCTGACCGCGGTGTTCCAGGCCAGGCCCGGCTCGACCCCGGAGAAGCCGTTGCTCAGCGGCAGCCAGTGCTGGATGCGCTGGAACACATAGAGCACCACGATGCTGACGGCCGAGAATGCCAGGATGCTGCGCGCATATCCGGCCCAATTCTGCTCGGTCTCCGGCCGCGCGCCGATGACGCGGTAGATCCCGCGCTCCACCTTGCGGTGGTGCTCGCGGGTCACGACTCGGTACATGTAGTCGCCGAGCGGCTTGTAGCTCAAGGCGAGCACCGCGATCAGCGCGGCGATGAAGATGACGCCCGCGGTGGTCTCGCTCATCAGAACTTCTCCGGCTTCAGCAGGGCGTACACCAGGTAGGCGCCGATGAGCACGGCGAGGACGAGGCCGATGGCGTTGACGGCGCTCACAGCTTCTCCACCGCCTTCACGATGAGACCCAGGACGACGAAACAGACCACCGTCAGGGCGAGATAAGCGAGATCGGGCATTGCGTCCTTCTCTTCTGGATCAAGGGGCGCGGCCGTTGCCGCGTCGCCGACTGGGGGAACAGAGGTCGGCGAATCCGAGTGAACCCCCAGTTGCGGCGAATGCCTAGAGGGCTTGACGGCGTCCATACGAGCCGACGCGAATCCATACGCGGTCTTGACGCCCGGCCCGCCGACCTGCTCCCGAGGACCAGCGCATCATGACCTGCAAGCCGTACCGCGACACGGACCGACACCCACCGAGCCGCTGAATTATCAGCACGGCTCCAGCGGCACTCCGTCACTGGCGAGGTCGTTCGTGAGGTGCGCGAGTCCGGGGGCGACGTGCCTGCCGTCGGACGGCGCCAGTGCGTTGCGAGTGGTCATACTGAGGAAATGAGCGAACGGAGACTCGGCCGGCGCGCCTGGCTCGCCAAGGAACTCCCCGCCCTCATGGACCGCTGGGACCACGAACGGCGGTGAGCCCCGGGAACCCGTTTCAGTGCAGGCGGGCGCGAAACTCGGCCAGTTCCGGGCGATCGGGTCGCGGCACCGCGGTGATCTCGGCGGTGAGGGTTTCCTCGTAGGTTTCTCCGGCTGTCAGGCGGATCGTCCGCCGGTACTCGGCTCGGTTCAGGTTGACGACCGTGTGCGAGCCGATCTGCTGCCGCGGCGCCGCGACGCGCACCACCAGCTCGTGCTCACCGGGCTGGAGCTGCAGCCACATCCGGGTCCAGCTCGCCCACACCGCCTTGCCGTCGACGAACACCTCGGGCGCGGGGATCCATGGCCTGCAGACCGGTGCTTCGGGTTCGCCGATGCGAGTTGCCCGCCACCGCTGCATCAGGCCCGGCCTCCCGCCTCCCGCGAGCGCCGCCAGCACCTCCGGTGCATACGCGTCGATCATGAACCGCAGGTGGATGCCGAGCCCGGCCCATCCCGGAGCAGGTGCGATCCGTTCGGGCGCATCGGCATCAAGGATGCGCGGTCCCTGCGGGTCCCGGTCCGCGGGCGGGTCGGCCACCGTCGTCCGGCGCAGTCGCGCCTGCTTGGCCAGCGATCCGGCGATGACGGCGACGCCCACGCCGAGCCCGACGGCGATGGCGGCGATGACGGCCGTGTTGCCGAGGGCGGCCGAGAATCCGGACGGGTTCGCGATCGCCGCCGCTGTCGCGCCGCCCATGATCGCCATGCCGCCCAGGACGATCAGGAAGTACCAGCCGGTGCTGCCCGGGCCGCGGCGCCGTTCACGGAACCGCGTGAGGTCGTGGGCCTGGTTGCCGGCCTCGTAGTGGCGGTGGGCGGTGGCACCGATGATGCTCGTGTAGTCGAGGTCGATGCGTTGGCCGCGTTCAAGGTTCACGGTCTTGTAGCAGCGCGAATGGCTGCTGGTGACCGCGATCAGGTGCTCGCCGGGCGGCAGTGTCAGCTTGGTAGTGCCCCAGCCCCATGAGGCCGGGACGCCGTCGACGCCGACCACGGGCACCAATGGCCGGGAGACTCGCAGGGAGGGGCTCCATTCGCGCGAGTGCTGGTTCCCCCAGGCGGTGCGGACGACGACGGTGGCATTGGCCGCGCTGGTGTCGCTCGGCGACAGGTCGATCCGGCGCCCGGCCTGGACCGCCACGGTCGCATCGGGATGCGGCCGGGCGGCCCAGGCCCGGAACGGCGGGAACGTCTTGAACCCCGCGAAGCGCCGCGTTCCGGGCAGCACCGGCCAGGAGACGAGCAGCGCGATGGCGAGCAGGCCGAAACCCAACCCGATGAGGTCGTCAGTGCTCATGCGCCACCGGCTCTCCCGTCATGGTTTCGGTCAGCCCCAGTCAGGGGCGTCGTCGTCGGCCCACTCGGGGGCCTCGATGGTGGGGATGAAGTCGAGGTTGCCCGGATCCAGACCGGTCTCGCCCCGAGGGTCGTTCTTGCCGTCGACACTGCCGTCCTGCGCCAGGTCGTTGACGTTGAGCCCGGTGTTGTAAGCACCCTGGCCGCCCACGAACAGGTGCCCGAGCCCCGGGGCAACGTGCCTGCCGCCCGAGGGCGCCAGCGCGTTCCGCAGTCCCAACTGGGCGAGCCCTTGCGCCATGTTGAACGCGGTGGGGCCGACCAGGTCGAGCGGGTTGACCACGTTGCCCTGGGTCGCCAGCGCGATCCAGGAGACGCCCATGCCCGCACCGATGGCGGCTGCGAGTCCCTTGCCCAGAGCCGTGAGCGCGGTGTCGAGGGCCTTCAAGATGGTGAGTCCGGTGGCGGCGACGGTCATCGCCGCCGCCCGGACCGACTGCGCGGCGGCCGCAGTGGGCGGGAACGCCTGCAGCGGCCAGTACACCAGCGCCATGGCCATGAGGATCGTCGCGAGGGCGGTGTAGGCGGTGACCATGACCGCCAGTAGCGCCGCGATCGAGAACAGGCCGATGCCGACCTCGATCGCGAAGAGCGCGATGGTCCACAGCTGCGTCTTGACTTTCCCTGCCTGGTCGATGAAGGCCTGGCAGTCGTCCCCTTCCCAGGACTCGGCGTCCATCGCGTCGATCTCGTCCTGGAGGGCCTGGGCGGCGGTGATGTACTTCTCCGCGAGCTGGAACCAGTAGGCGCCGACCATCATGATCTGGCCGGGGTTGCACTGGTTCATGTAGATGATGCGGGCGATCTGCGTGCAGGAGACGCCGAAGGTGAAGGCGGGCAGGACGATCTCGACCGCCGCGGCCGGGGCCATGACGGCGAACGTGTCCATCATGCCCTGGAAAGACTCGGGTTCGGGTGCGCCGATTGACATCGAGCGGTTCCTTTGCGGTTCAGAGGGATTCGGTGGTCACTTGAAGTCGGCGGCGCCCGCCGTGTCGGCGTCCTCCCAAGCGGTGGCGCAGCCTTCGAGGTTGTCGTTCATGGTCTGGAAGCACTCGGCGGCGCCCTGGACCATCTCGTTCATGTAGCTCACGGCCGTGGTGTAGACCGCGGCGAGCGAGACGTCCACCGAGGTGTACAGCGCCTGGTCGATGCCGCGCAGGTTCGGGAGGAGCTCGTTGGCCTCCTCCAGAGTGGGGGTGACGTTGCTCTTGATGTTGGTGCCGAGCTGGCGGATCGTCTCGGGGTCTACTTTCGGCATGTCATCCTCACTGTCCTCGGATCCGGCGGATCTGTTCGTCGTGGTCTTGGCGCAGGAACGCCGCCTGCCCGATCGATTTGCGCGCGAATGCCTGCGCTTCGGCCGGCATGCCGTCGACCTGGTCCATGGTCAACGGGAGTCCCATGGCGTCGATGCCCGCACGCTGACGCTCCGCCAGGTCCTCTGCGGCGCGCGCGGTCGTTTCGTTGATCTCCTTGGCCAGGGCGTCCGGGCCAAGCTCGCGGGCGTGGATGCCGAGCAGGAGGCGGGCGATCGGATATTCACCGGTCGCCTCCACCGTCACGTCGCCTTCGGGGCTGGTGGCGGTGCCGATGGACTCGTCGGGTGCGGCCTCGGGTGTCTGGCCTCCCTGTACGCCTTGGAATCGTTCGAGCATCGCGATCGCCATGTCGAGGTTGCCGATGGGGTATTCGGAGCTGAGCGCTGACCGCGATTGGACCTGCGGGTCCTCGGGCGGCAGGTCGTCGTCGGCGCCGAACCGGGCTCGATTGCGCTCGATGACGGTGTTCAATCCGTTCTCCCGCAGTCCGTCACGCAGGTCCTTGAGTTCAGCCAGCGCATCGGCGGCCGAACCCGGGGACGAGTCTGTGGCGGCCTGCGCGGCCCGCGCCGCATCAGCGGCGTCCCGCGCGGTGTACGTGATGAGTTCGGCGAGGTCGCGTGCGGGCATGCGCACTGCCTCGGTTGTCAGTCGGACGGTCGGGGTCGGACTGTCGCCGTCCACGATGGTGACGTTGCCGCACCCGCTGGTGTAGGCGGGTGGTGCGGGGTCGGTGTCGGTCATCGATGCTCCGGTTTCATTCGGTGGTGGAGTGGGTGGTCGGTCGGCGGCGGGCGAGGAGTATCGGTTCAAGCACGGTCGGCTCGGGAGTCGACACGGTTCATCAGCACGTCGACCAGATCGGCGACCGCTTCAGGGCGTTCGTCTCCGGCGAGGTGACCGGCGCCCTCGATCACCTCGAGATCGACCCCGAGCTGCTCCCTGACTGCCGGACCGAGGCGTTCGGGAGGGAGGAACCGGTCATGGGCGCCGGTCGCAACGATCAGGGGTGAGTCGACGCACCGTTGCAGCGTCTCGTCCGGCAGCGGCGGGGGCGCGAGCGTGGACCGGCAATGGGAGGCGACCAAGTACAGCCATCGCGCGACCGCCGCCGGTGGCACATTGCCGGGCGCGGTGAAGCCGCCCAGCATCGACTCGGTCCGCTCGAGTGTCGGAGCGACTAGCCACCGCAGCGAAGGCACCATCATGCCCAAGTCGACATGCAGCGGGACGATGCCGGCCGGGGCGAGGAGGACCCGTCCGGCGATCCGATCGGAGTCGCACGCCAACAGCACCGAGCCGCCTAGCGAATGACCCAGTCCCACCACCGGTTCGGCATCGATCGCGTCGAGGGCCTCGGCGAGCTTGCCCCCGTACCAACCCCGATGCGCGGCGCGCGGGCGCTCGCCGCTGCCGAGGCCCGGCTGCCCGGGCAGGTCGACGAGGATGACACCCCAACGGCGCGCGAGGGACTCGGCGATCGTGAGGCTGCTGGCGGCGTTGAAGTTCGTGCCGGGCACGAACAGGACGCGGAACGGTCCGGAACCGACGAAGGTCAGATGCACCCGGGCGTCAGCGACATCGACCGTCTCGCAGCGGTGCGGCACGGCCCAGGCGTCGAGCCGGGAACGGCACCACCGTGCGACGACCTCACGGTCGGCCTTGGACCTGTAGAGAGTGCGCAAATGGGCTCCGATCGTCGGGCAGCGAACAACCACGCCGACCAGACTTCCCGGCACACCAACCCCGACACTACCGCAGCAAAACCACTCGACCGGCGGAGCCGACCGAGCGCCCGTGGGACCTTAGTTGAGGACCGAGCACTCGTCGCATTCGCCGCTACGCTGTGGACATGCCGACCCCCGCCCCCTGGCTGATCATCACGCTCGTGGCGATCGCATGCGCGCTCGCCGTGAGCGCGGCCAAACTCGCGACCACTCGTCTGCTGCTGCGCCACCGCTCCGCCAACGCCTCCCGCCTCATCGGGAAGGCCCTGCGCCCCGCCCAGCTGATGGCCGTCACCGGCGGCCTGCAGATCCTGCTCTCGGCCCAGCACGGGCAGCAGGGCTGGGGCGGCGACTGGAACGCCGTGCTGAGCCAGTCCCTCCTGTTCGGCACTGCCGCCTCGGGCGCGTGGCTCCTCTCCAATCTCCTCAGCGTCGCCAAAGAGCCGATCCACCGACGCTGGGACGGGCTCGAACAAGACGATGTGGAAGGGCGGCGCCGTCGCACGCAGATGGTGATCCTCTACCGGCTCGCCTCGGTCATCGTCTGGACGGTCGCGATCGGGCTGGTGCTGTTCAACATCCCCGCGCTTCGCGAAGTCTGCATCTCAATGCTCGGCGCCGCCGGCGTCGCGGGCATCATCGCGGGCCTGGCCGCGCAGACCATGCTGCAGAACCTGTTCGCGGGCATCATGCTCGCCTTCGGCGACGCCCTTCGCCTCGACGACGTGGTGGTGATCGAGGGCGAACTGGGCACGATCGAGGAGATCACCCTGACCTACCTGGTGGTGCGCATCTGGGACGACCGGAGAATGGTGCTCCCCACCTCCTACTTCACGCAGCACCCATACGTCAACTGGACCAGGGACACGCCCGAAGTGCTCGGCTCGGTCGTCTTCGACGCGGGCCTGGCGCTGCCGGTCGCCGAGGTCCGCGAGGAGCTGAGCCGGTTCCTAGACGGCAATCCGCTTTGGGACGGACGCAAAGCGAGCGTTGCGGTACTCGACGCCACCGGCGGGGTGATTCGGGTGCGGCTCTTGGTCTCCGCGGCCAACCCCGGCGACCAGTGGGACCTGCGATGCGAGCTACGCGAGCACATGGCGGCCTGGCTGGCGAAGGAACACCCCGACTGCATCCCTGAACCGAGCTGAACCGGCGGCCGAGGACCGCGCCGCCCTCAGAGTCTCTTCGCGCACCTCAGTACCACCTGGCTTGGCTGTGACATCTCAAAAATTTCAATTATTATTGAAATATTTGACCATTAGGAGTACGGTCGAAGCCGCGATCGAAAGGAGACGCCATGAGCGGCGAACGCACCGGCCGCCACGAATACGCCGACGAAATCGGCCTCTACTTCGAGAACTACGGCCTCCCCCGCATCCCCGGGCGCATCCTCGGCTGGCTCCTGGTCTGCGAGCCACCGCACCAGACGGCGGAAGAACTCGCCGAAGAACTCGACATCAGCCGCGGTTCGGTGAGCATGGCGATGAAGATGCTGGCGGCCAACAAGGCCGTCGTGCGCCACGCCGTCCCCGGATCGCGGCGCACCCACTGGCGGCTGCGCCCCGGCTTCTGGCTCGACGAGGCCGCCGAGAAGGCCAGGCAGGCCCGCGAGTGGATCAAACAGACCGAACGCGGCCTCGAACTCCTCGCCGACGCGCCCCCTGAGTCCCGCCGACGCCTCGAGGAAGCCAACGAGATGTACAC
Organism: Glycomyces niveus; assembly: GCF_017592475.1. Taxonomy (GTDB): domain Bacteria; phylum Actinomycetota; class Actinomycetes; order Mycobacteriales; family Micromonosporaceae; genus Glycomyces; species Glycomyces niveus. The sequence goes on from NZ_JAGFNP010000003.1 coordinate 531,863, forward strand.
CTTCCTCGCCGAGCAGTACGGACGCATCGAAACCCTCTGGCACGAACAGCGAAAGCAGTGACCCCGATGAGCCATGTCATCGACATCGAAGGCCTCACCTTCACCTACCCCAAGTCCCCCGAGCCGGCAGTGCGCGGCATCGACTTCACCGTCGACGCCGGGGAGATCTTCGGCTTCCTCGGCCCCTCCGGCGCCGGCAAGTCCACCACCCAGAAGATCCTCACCGGGCTGCTGACGGGCCACGGCGGCTCGGTCGCGGTCTGGGGCAAGGACCCCGCCGCCTGGAAATCCGAGTACTACGAGCGGATCGGCGTCTCCTTCGAACTGCCCAACCACTACCTCAAGCTCACCGGCCTGGAGAACCTCCAGTTCTTCGCCTCGCTCTATAAAGGCCCCACCGAGGACCCCATGGAACTGCTCGACCGGGTCGGGCTCGCCGACGCCGCACACACCCGCGTCGCCAAGTACTCCAAGGGCATGCAGATGCGCCTGGTGTTCATCCGCGCCCTCCTGCACCGCCCGCAACTGCTGTTCCTCGACGAACCGACCTCCGGCATGGACCCCACCAACGCCCGCATCGTCAAGGACATCGTGAGCGAACTGCGAGCCGAGGGCCGCACCGTCTTCCTCACCACCCACGACATGACCACCGCCGACCAGCTGTGCGACCGGGTCGCCTTCGTCGTCGACGGCCGCATCACCGCCCTGGCCTCCCCCACCGAGCACAAGCTCTCCCGCAGCAGGCGCCAGGTCACCGTCACCTACCGCGCAGTCGGCTCAGACGACCTGGCCACCAAAGACTTCCCGCTCGACGGACTCGGCGAGGACGAGGCGTTCCGCTCGCTCCTGCAAGAGGCCGCGATCGAATCCGTGCATTCCCAGGAGGCCGACCTGGAGGACGTCTTCATCGACGTCACCGGGAGGAAGCTGTCATGACCGGCGTCCTCGCCCAAGCCCTGCGGCTCGAACTGCGCCTACAATGGCGGTACGGGTTCTTGTACGCGGCGGCGTTCTCGGCGCTGCTCTGGGAGGTCGTCGTCTACCTCATCCCCGCCCAGCTCAAGGCCGTCTCGATGACCTACATCATCTTCGGCGACCTAGCCCTGGTCGGGTTCTTCTTCATCGCCGGGGCCGTGTTCTTCGAACGCGGCGAGCGCACGCTCTTCGCGCTCCTGGTCTCCCCCTTGCGCTTCCGCGACTACTACACCGCGAAGCTCACCGCGCTCGCCGCACTGAGCCTGCTCTTGTCGGTGGTCATCGCGTTCTCGGGCGTCGGCCTCGACTTCGAGCCGCTCACGTTCACGGCCGGGGTGGTGCTGTGCGCGCTGCTGTTCCTGACGTGCAGCTTCATCTCGGCGACGCCGTTCACCTCGATCAGCGAGTGGATCATCCCCTCCACACTGGTGCTCGCGGTCCTCAACGTCCCGCTCATCAACTACTCGGGCCTGTGGGAGCACCCGATCACCTACCTCATCCCGACGCAGGGGGTGCTCCTGCTCATGGGCCACTCGTTCGGCCAAGTCGACCTGACCGCCTGGCAATGGGCCTACGCCCTCGCCTACCCGGTCGCCGCGCTCGCCGTGCTCGGCCTCCTCTCCCGCAAGATGTTCGACCGGCACATCGCCGCCAGCGAAGGAGGCCGGTGACATGCCCGGCGCCATCGCGGCCTTCGGCCGCAACGACCTGCGCAACATCCGCCGCGACAGCCTGCTCGCCGGGATCGTCTTCGGCCCGTTCATCTACGCGGCCACGATGTGGCTGCTGCCCATGTTCACCCGCTACCTCGACCGCGACCACGGCTTCGACCTGGTCCCCTACCACGGACTCATCCTCAGCGCCTTCATCGTCATCGGACCCATCGCCGTCCTCGGCGCCGTCTGCGGGATGCTGCTCATGGACGACAAGGACCAGCGAACACTCGCGGCGCTACGGGTGACCCCCGCACCGCCGATGGGCTACCCGCTCTACCGCGCGGCGACCACCGTCGCCGCCACCGCAGTCTCGCTGGTGGCCGCGATGGCGCTGACCGGGCAGGTCCCGGCCGGAATCATCGCCGCCTCCGTCCCCATCACCGTCCTGTGCGGCCTCAACGCCACAATGGTCGGCTTCGGCCTGGCCGCCTTGGCCCGCAACAAGGTCGAAGGACTGGCGATCGTCCGCGCCATCGGCATGCTGCTGTTCGGGCTCCCCATGGTCCCGTTCTTCTTCGACCACCCCGCGATGCTCGGCTTCGGGCTCATCCCGACCTACTGGCCCGCCAAAGCCTTCTGGGAAGTCTGGGACGGCGGGAACCCATGGCCCTACCTGACGGCCGGCACGGTCTACGCAGGCGGAATCGGCTGGTGGCTGCTCAAACGACTCGCCTCGCAAAAGGCCTGAACGGAAAGGCTCCAACAGTGGTCACAACAACCGCACTCGACGGCACCAGCGTGCGCGCCTACGACGAAGGACAGGGCCCGGCGATCCTGCTCCTCCACGGCGGCATGGACGATGGCGCGTCATGGAAACTCGTCACCGCCCGCCTCAATCCACGATTCAGAACACTGCGACTGCACCGCCGGCAGTACCGGCCGGACCTCAAGACCGGCGGAAGATGCACAATGGCGGAGGAGGTCGAGCATGTCCGCGCCCTGACGAAGCTCATCGACCGGCCGACGCTGATCGTCGGGCACTCGTCCGGTGCGGTGCTGGCGCTGGAGGCACTGGCTGCGATGCCCGAGGCGTTCGCAGGCGCGGTGCTGTACGAACCACCCTGCGTGATCGGACCGCCGCTCGGCGGCGAGGTGCTGGCCAGGGCACAGGTCGCCATGGACGCCGGGAAGCCGGGAAGGGCGCTGGCGATCTTCATGCGCGACATCGTGGAGACCCCGGCATGGGCCGCCTGGATGTCGGCGGCCGCCATCCCGCTGGTTCCCCGCATGGGTCGGCTCGCCCAGCACCAACTCGACGATTGCGCGGCCATCGACGAGATCGGCCTCCGGCTGGAGGAGTACGCGCGAATCGATGTGCCCATCGTGCTGCTTGGCGGCGAGCGAAGCCCCGCGCACCTGGGCGCGCGGCTCGACGCGCTGGAACGCGCCATGCCGAACACCGAACGCGTGCTGATGCGCCACCAAGGCCACGCGGCGACCAGCCTCGCACCAGCCCGGGTTGCCGAGGTCATCGCCGGCTTGGGCGACAAAGAACTGAGAAAGCCGCCGCAATAGTTCCTGGTCGCACCCTGGATTCCTGCCCGCTTTAAAGTCGCCGCTCTACTCTTTTGCCCCGGGCGTCGCCGACCCTTCATGCAAAGTGGCTTGAATCACTAGACCAAGGTCTAGCCATTCCGAAGAGTCCCGCGCCATCATGGTTCATCCGAGCAACGAACGAGCAACAGGCATGGAAAAACCCGGCTCCCTCTTTCGAGGAAACCGGGTTTCACCTGGTATTTCGTGGTAGCGGGAGGCGGATTTGAACCACCGACCTCCAGGTTATGAGCCTGGCGAGCTACCGAGCTGCTCTATCCCGCGTCGGTAGTTAAAGAGTACATGATCCCGTTTAGCCGTTGCCACAGCGGGGTCCGTGAGCGCAGTCACCGCGTGTTCACCTGGTGTTTCGTGGGATGAGGGACGCGAACGGCCCGGATTCCCGCGGTCGGGAGGCCGGGCCGGGCGCACGACAGGTTAGAAGCCGAGGCGTTCGAGCATCTTCGGGTCGCGCTGCCAGTCCTTGGCGACGCGCACGTGGAGGTCGAGGTAGACGCGGCTGTCGATGAGCTGGGCGATGCCCTTGCGGGCCTTGGTGCCGACGCGCTTGAGGCGCTCGCCGCCCTTGCCGATGATGATGCCCTTCTGGCTGTCGCGCTCGACGTAGATCTCGGCCCAGATCTTCTTGCGCGGCCCGCCGTCGGAGTCCTCGTCCTCGACGTCCTCGATGACGACGGCCAGGGAGTGCGGCAACTCGTCGCGGACGCCCTCCAGGGCGGCCTCGCGGATGAGCTCGGCCATCATGACCCGCTCGGGCTCCTCGGTGATCATCCCGTCCGGATAGAGCTGGGGGGATTCGGGCAGTTTGTCCGAGAGGACGCCGACGAGCTCGTCGAGGTTCTCGCCGGTCTTCGCCGAGACCGGGACGATGTCGGCGAAGTCGGCCAGCGCCGCCACGTTCGTGAGGTGGCGCACCAGGGCGTCCTTGGAGACCAGGTCGATCTTGGTGACGACCGCGACGACCTTGGCGTTCAGGTTCGCGATCTCGCCGGCGATGAACTTGTCGCCGGGACCGGGCTTCTCGTTGGCCGGCAGACACAGGCCGATGACGTCCACTTCGGACCACGTCTGGCGGACGAGGTCGTTCAGCCGCTCGCCCAGCAGCGTGCGGGGGCGGTGCAGGCCGGGCGTGTCGACCAGGATGAGCTGGGAGTCCGGGCGGTGCAGGATCGCGCGCACCACGTGGCGCGTGGTCTGCGGGCGCTTCGAGGTGATCGCGATCTTCTGGCCCATGATCGCATTCGTCAGGGTGGACTTGCCCGCGTTCGGACGCCCCACGAAGCAGGCGAAGCCCGCCCTGAAGCCGTTGGAGCCGGAACGGAAGTCGTTGCTAGGCAAGACGGGTCACCTCTTTGCGAATGACCGACCAGACGGTGAGGTCGGCGCTGATCTCCCGGGCGGCCTGGATGCCGTCCGCGTCCTCCGCGGCGCCGAACAGCACCGCCGCCTCGAGCTTGTCGGCCCCGGCCGCGTAGGCCTGGGCCACCGCCGCCTGGAGGGCCGTGAGCCGCAGCGAGGGGAGGTCGACGGCCGCCGAGGCGTAGGTGCGGCCGATGCCGTCGCGCACGGCCGCACCGGTGGTCTGCTGGACCCGCCCGGCGGCCCCGCGGGCCAGCGTGGCGAGTTTCGCGTCCTCGGCGTCGAGGGCGTCGACGGTCAGGTCAGACATTGATCTTGTGCCTCTCATCGTTCACAGCGGCCGCAGGGGCGTCGCCGGTCTCGGGCAGGCGCGCGACGCGCACCGTCTCGATGCGGTTGCGGCGGCCAACGGTACCTTCAGCGGTCAGTTCGAGCCCGCCCAGGCGCGCCCGGTCGCCCGCGAGCGGGACCTTCCCGAGCTCGGCGGCGAGCAGCCCGGCGACGGTGTCCACGTCGAGCTCGGGCAGGCTGACGCCGAACAGCTCCTCCAGGTCCTGCACGGAGAGCCGGGCGGTGACGCGGGCGGTGCGGTCGTCGAGCCAGGCGACCGGCGGCAGCTCGTTGTCGTACTCGTCGGTGATCTCGCCGACGATCTCCTCGAGGATGTCCTCGATCGTGATCAGACCGGCGGTCCCGCCGTACTCGTCCACGACGGTCGCGATGTGGATGCGGGCGGTCTGCATCTCCCGCAGCAGGTCGTCGACCGGCTTTGAGTCGGGGACGAACGAGACCGCGCGCATCACCTCGCTCACATGCGGGTTGACGCGGTCGTCGAGCCTGACGAGGTCCTTGAGGTAGACCACGCCGCGCACGTCGTCCAGGTCCTCCCCCACGACCGGGATGCGCGAGAACCCCGACCGCAGCGCGACCTGCTCGGCCTCGTCGGCGTACATGTCCGCCGGGACCCACACCATCGCCGTGCGCGGCACCATGACCTCGCGGGCCACGGTGTCGCCCAAGGCGAACACGGACGCGATCATGTCGCGCTCCTCATGGTCCACGGTGCCCTGCGCCTCGGCGGCGTCCACCAGTTCGCGGATCTCGATCTCCGAGGTCGCGAACGGCCCCTCGCGGAAGCCCTTGCCCGGCGTGACGGCGTTGCCGGCCAGGATGAGGAGCTTCGCGAACGGGCCGAGGGCCTTGCCCAGCAGGGCCACGGGACCGGCGACGGCGAGCACGATCGGGTAGGCGTGCTGGCGCCCGAGCGTGCGCGGGCCGACGCCGATGGCGACGAACGACACGACGGTCATGACCACCGCGGAGATGCCCACGGCCAGCCACGAGTCGTGCCAGGAGTCGAACGCGACGACGGCGACGATCGCGATCGCGGCCGCCTCGCAGGCGAGGCGCAGCAGGATGAGCAGGTTCAGGTGCCGCGGCAGGTCCTCGATGATCTTGACGAGGGATTCGGCGCCGCGCTGGCGCTGCTCGGCGAGCTCCGCGGCGCGCGCGGGCGAGACGGCGGTGAGGGCCGAGTCGACCATGGCCGCGGCCCCGGCGACGGCGGTCAGGGCGACCGCCGCGGCCAGGAGCGAATACGGGATCATGCCGGCCTAACTCTCCGCTGCGGCGTCGCGTTTCGCACGCCAGGCGTCGAGCAGCCGGTTCTGCAGGCCGAACATCTCCTTGGCCTGCTCGGGTTCGGCGTGGTCGTACCCGAGGATGTGGAGCACACCGTGGACGGTGAGCATGTGCATCTCGTCGGCGGTGGAGTGCCCGGCGTCCTTGGCCTGGGCCTCGGCCACCTCGGGCGAGAGCACGAGGTCGCCGAGGATCGGCGTGCCCGGCTCGGAGGAGTCGGGGCGGCCGGGCATGGCGTCGTCCATCGGGAACGAGAGCACGTCGGTGGGGCCGGTGCCGCCCATCCAGCGCTTGTTGAGCTCGGTCATGTGCTCGATGTCGACGATGAGGATCGAGAGTTCGGCGAGCGGGTTCACGCCCATCTCGTGGAGGGCGAAGTCGGAGACGGCACGGATGCCCGACTCGTCGACTTCGCGCCCGGACTCATTGATGATCTCGATGCCCACGGTTTCCTCGTTGCCCCTTCTTGGGGTCGCCCGTGCGGGCGTCCCACTTCTCGTAGGCGTTCACGATATCGCTGACCAGCTGGTGTCTGACGACATCTTCCGCCCGGAGGGTGGCGAAGTGCACGTCCTCGACGCCTTCGAGGATGTCCCGGACGACGCGCAGCCCGGAGGTGGCGTTGTTCGGCAGGTCGACCTGGGTGATGTCGCCAGTGACGACGATCTTCGAGCCGAAGCCGAGCCGCGTCAGGAACATCTTCATCTGCTCGGGCGTGGTGTTCTGCGCCTCGTCGAGGATGATGAACGAGTCGTTCAGCGTGTTGTGCGTGACCAGGTAGTCCTCGGTGACATAAAGCGAGTCCGCGGCGGCGACTTGGATGCACACCGCTTCCTCTTCACCTGCGTATTCGATCGAGTCGATGAAACGCATGGGGCGGCCGCCGCCACCGAACTCGCGGTACTTCGCGGCCTTGCGCTCGAGCCGGAACGGCTCGATGCCTTCGGGGAGGCGGATGTCGATGACATGCGCATCCTGGAGGTAGGCGACGTCGCGACCGTTGGCGCGACCAGGCTTGCGTCCGGCGGCCGGCCGACGGCGGCTGTAAGCGATACCTCCGAGCGACTGCACCAGCTCGATCACGTGGTCATGAAGGATGATCGAGGTAGTCGTGTACTGGATCCGGCAGGTGCGGTCCTTCTGGGTGACCGGCCCACCGTCGGAGTCAAGCAGACCTTGGAGCAGGGCCAGGCGGACCGCAGGCGTGTTGAAGCGGTAGTCATCCGGAATGAACTTGTTGTGCGACTTCGTGCCGATCAGCTCGAGTTCACGGAGCACCGCGGTCACCGGGTTCGCGATGGTGATGACGTCACCGGGCTCCGCAACACGGTTGAGCACGTAGTCAGGTCCGGCCTTGTGGCGAACGTCGATGCCCGGGATCGCATCCTCGAGCGCGACCGCGAGTTCCGGGTCGCCGGTGCTGAACGACGGCGTGGTCGTACCGGTGAGGCAACCGTCGCCGAGTAGCAGCCCGAGAGCATAAGGGTCCATCGGTACCTCACGCTCGGGGAACTCCACCGGCTTGCCGATGAGCGGCAGCTCGTACTTTCGCTGGTGGTTGACCCGGACGTCGTCGATCATCTCCTGGGTCTCCAGGATTCGGTGCGGCTTGCCGCGGCGCTTATCCGAGGCGGTCTTGACCGCCCACAGGTGCTCCGCTGTGGCCAGCGTGTACGCACCATCCTGGGTCATGACCCGGAAGATCTCTTTCTTTCCCTGCGGGAAGACACCGAGCACCGGCGTGGGTTCGCCATTCGAGCCGACTACGAGGTCGCCGACTTCAAGCTCGCCGATCGGGCGCCATCCATCTGGGGTCAGGACGTTGCTGAATACAGGCTGGGCGCGACCTCTCATGAAGGCCAACGGAGCGACCTCGATCGTGCCCGCCTCCATGAGCTTCGGGATCGACGTGGCGTCGATCATGTCGTGGAGCGCGTCGTAGAGCGGCCGCAGGTACGGATCGATCTTCTCGAACAGCGTGCCGGGCAGGAAGCCCAGCTTCTCGCCGGCCTCGACGGCGGGGCGGGTGAGGATGATCCGGTTGATCTCCTTGGCCTGCAGCGCCTGCACGGCCTTGGCCATGGCGAGGTAGGTCTTGCCGGTGCCGGCGGGGCCGATGCCGAAGACGATCGTGTTGTTGTCGATGGCCTCGACGTAGCGCTTCTGCCCGATGGTCTTGGGGCGGATCGCCTTGCCTCGCTTGGACACGATGTTCTGCGAAAGGACGTCCACCGGCCGCTCGCCGGGAGCGGACTTGAGCATGTTCTCCGTGCGCCGGATCATGTCCGGGTCGACGCTCTCGCCGTTCTCGATCAAAGCGAGCAGTTCCTTCACGAGTCGTTCGGCGGCGTGCAGGGCGCCGTTGAGTCCGGTGAGGGTGATGGTGTCCCCGCGCACGTGGAGGTCGACGCCGGGATTGCGGCGTTCGATGTAGCGGAGGTTCTCATCGGCGCGGCCCAGCAGTGCCATGAGCGAGCTCTGGTCGCCGACGGTGATCGTGGACGTGATCGTCGATGTGTGCTGGCCGTTGTCAGAGCGGTCGGTCATAGGCTTCGCCCGCTGAGGGCTGTTCGCCACCTGCTTCCAAAAGTGAGACTGCCAGCGGCCCGGAGGCCGCTGTTCGACATGCCTCAATGGTAGTTGCCGCCTGCGACACGCGACAACGAGTAATCGCGGACGCGGTGTGATTTCAATTCGAAAGCATCCGTCCGAGCGGTTTTCCGCCCGCGACGTGGAAGTGGACGTGGAAGACGTCCTGTCCCCCGTCCGAGCCCGTGTTGGCGAACAGGCGCCAGCCCGACTCGTCGATGCCTTCGGAGGCCGCGACCTCGGCGGTCGCGCGCAGGAGCTCCCCGGCGAGCGCGGGGTCGGCCACGGTGAGCTCGGCGACGTTCGCGTAGTGGTCCTTGGGGATGACCAGCACGTGCGTGGGGGCCTTCGGGTAGAGGTCGCGGAAGGCGAGCACGCGGTCGTTCTCGAGGACCTTCGTGGAGGGGATGTCCCCGGCCACGATCTTGCAGAAGATGCAATCGGCGTCGGTCATGCCCCGCATCCTAGTCACCAGCGGCCGAGACGGGCCTGGAGTACCGCCAGCGCGGCCGGGCCGGCGGTGGAGGTGCGCAGCACCGTGTCGCCGAGGCGGATCGGCTCGCCGAACTCCTTGAGGGCGCTGAGTTCGTCAGGGCTGATGGAGCCTTCGGGGCCGATGACGACGGCGATCTCGCCGGCCGCAGGGAGCGCGACTTGCGAGAGCGGCAAGTCGGCCTCTTCATGGAGGACGAGCACCTGGCTCGCGTTCCGGAGGCGGGCGACGAGCTGCTTGGTGGTGTGGAGTTCGGCGACGTGCGCGAGGTGCGGGCGGCGGGCCTGCTTGGAGGCTTCGCGGGCGGTGGCCTCCCATTTCGCGCGGGCCTTGTCGCCGCGCGGGCCCTTCCACTGGACGATGGAGCGCGAGGCGGCCCAGGGGATCACCTCGTCCACGCCGATCTCGGTGAGCATCTGCACGGCGCGCTCGCCGCGGTCGCCCTTCGGGAGGGCTTGGACGACGGTGAGCTTCGGGTCGGGGGCGGGGACGGTGCGCCGGTCGACGATCTGGACGCGCACGGACCCGCGCTCGGCGTGGGTGACCCGGGCGGCGGCGGTACCGCCGGAGCCGTCGCTGAGGATCAGGGTCTCGCCGGGCTGGAGCCGCTGCACGTCGGCGGCGTGGTGCCCTTCGGGCCCGTCGAGGGTGTAGTCGTCGGCCGCCGGGACGGCGTCGACGAGGAAGACCGGTGCGCTCACCGGGACAGCTTAGTCCGGGGTCAGCGGGTGAAGTCGACGGCGCGTTCCCAGCGGAGGCTGCCGGTGATCTCGCGGTACAGGCCGCGGTCGTCGATGCGGCCGAAGGAGTGCAGGAGGCGGGCGCTCGGGAGGTGGACGGGGACGAGGTCGACGTAGCCGTCCTTGTCGGCGGGCGGGTCCCAGCGGGAGGCGGGGACGCGGACGCGCCATGCGGCGTCGCGGGGCGCCTGGGTGGTGCATTTGACGACCCAGTAGCCGCGGCCGGAGTAGCCGATGACGAGGCAGGGCCGTTCCTTGGAGCGCCGCGGTTCGTCTTCGAAGGGCACGTCGGCCTTCCACCGCTCGCCGATCTGCGGTCCTCCGGCGGGCGGGGGCGCGTCGAGGCGGGGCCGGCCTGGGGCGGGTGCGGCTCGACGTCGCAGGACCACGACGAGGACGACGAGTCCCGCGGCGAGCAGGAGGACGAGGAACAGCAGGGAGGCGGGGTCGAGGCGGATCACGCGGCCGGAGTGTAGTGGAGCCCCGCCCACCGCTCGCGCTCGGCGGGTTCGGGACGGGGCTCGTCAACGCGGCCGCCGTAAGGTGCGGGTCCGGATCGCAGGTTCGTTTGCGGCGCTACGCGTGCCCGTGCTGCGCTACCCGTTCAACGAACCCGCTACGCGTGCCCGTTGAATGCGTCGCGCATGCGGCTAAAAAACCCGCTGCCGCCCTTCACCTCTTTGATCTCCTCGTCGCGGAGGCTGGCGAGCTTCTTGAGGAGCTCTTCCTGCTCGGCGTCGATCTTGGTGGGGGTGCGCACGTCGAGTTCGACATAGAGGTCGCCGCGGATGCCGCCGCCGCGCAGGCGCGGGACGCCGTGGCCGCGGACCTTCTTGATCGTGCCCGGCTGCGTGCCCGGGGCGACCTCGACTTCGACCTGGTCGTCGAGGGTGTGGATGGTGAGTTTGGTGCCGAGCGCGGCCTGGGTCATGGGGACCCGGACGCGGCAGCGCAGGTCGGAGCCTTCGCGCGTGAAGACCTCGTGCGGCTTCTCGTGGACCTCGACATAGAGGTCGCCGGCGGGGCCGCCGCCGGGGCCGACCTCGCCCTCGCCGGAGAGGCGGATGCGCATGCCGTCCTCGACGCCCGCGGGGACCTTCACGGTGATGCGGCGGCGCGAGCGCACGCGGCCTTCCCCGCCGCACTTGCGGCACGGGTCGGTGATGATCGTGCCGTAGCCCGAGCAGGCCGAGCAGGGGCGCGCAGTGCGGACCTGGCCCAGGATCGTGCGCTGCACGACCTGGACTTCACCGGAGCCGTTGCAGGTGGAGCAGGTCTGCGGTTCGGCGTCGCCTTCGGTGCAGCTGCCGTTGCAGGAGTCGCAGAGGATCGCGGTGTCGACCGTGAGGGTCGACTCGGTGCCGAACGCGACTTCGTCGAGGTCCAGGTCCAAGCGGAGCAGCGCGTCGTTGCCGGGCCGGGTGCGCGAGCGCGGGCCGCGGCGGCCGAACCCGCCCATGGAGCCGCCGAAGAAGGCGTCCATGATGTCCTCGAAGCCCATGAAGGGGGCGCCGGAGCCGCCGGTCGCGCCACGGGCGAACGGGTCGCCGCCGGCGTCGACGATCGCGCGCTTCTGCGGGTCCATGAGGACCTCGAAGGCGGCGTTGATCTCCTGCAGGCGCTCCTGCGCGTCCGGCTCGTCGCTGACGTCGGGGTGGTACTTGCGCGCCAGCTTCCGGTACGCCTTCTTGAGTTCGTCGTCGGTGGCGTTCCGGTCGACGCCGAGAATGCCGTAGTAGTCCTTAGCCACGTGCGCTCTGTCCTGTCAGCGGTTCTGTTCCAAAATCTCGGACACATACCGGGCGACGGCGCGGACGGCCGCGATCGTGCCCGGGTAGTCCATGCGGGTGGGTCCGAGGACGCCCATGTGGCCGACCACCGAACCCGGTCCGTATCCGGCGGTGACCACGGTGGTCTCGCGGAAGTCGTCGAGGTGGTTCTCGTCGCCGATGCGCACCGTCAGGAGCGCGTTGGAGTCGGCGCGGCCCAGCAGCTGCATGAGCACGACCTCCTCCTCGAGGGCTTCGAGGATGGGCCGCAGGGACCCGGCGAAGAAGTTCCCGGGGCGCGTCAGGTTCGCGGCGCCGGCGACGGCGACGCGCTCCTCGGTGCGCGCCACGACGGTCTCCAGGAGCACCCGGGCCAGCGCGGAGGCGGTCGGGTGCAGTTCGGGGCGGGCGAGCCCGGCGAGGTCGGCGATGATGCGCGGGGCGTCGGCGAGCGGCTTGCCCTGCAGCTGCTCGTTGACGAGGCGGCGCAGTTCGAGGACGTTGTCCTCGTTGAGCTCTTCGGGCGTCTCGACGTAGCGCTGCTCGACGCGGCCGGTGTCGGTGATCATGACGACCATGAGCCGGGTCGGGGTGAGCGAGACGAGCTCGAGGTGGCGCACGGAGGAGCGGTTGAGGCTCGGGTACTGGACGACCGCGACCTGGTGGGTGAGCTGGGCGAGCAGCCGCACGGTGCGGGTGACGACGTCGTCGAGGTCGATGGCCTCGGAGAGGAAGCGGTGCACGGCGCGGCGCTCGGCGGCCGAGAGCGGCTTGATCTTGCCGAGGCGGTCGACGAAGAGACGGTAGCCCTTGGCGGTCGGGATGCGCCCGGCCGAGGTGTGGGGCTGCTGGATGTACCCGGCCTCTTCGAGGTAGGCCATGTCGTTGCGCACGGTCGCCGCGGACACGCCGAGGGCGTGGCGCTGGGAGACGGCTTTGGAGCCGACGGGTTCCTGTGTGGCCACGTAGTCCTCGACGATGGCGCGCAGCACTTCGAGTTTGCGATCGTCCATCGCCGCCACGTCCCCTCCGTCGTTCGGTGTGTCCCGGACCGGACCCGGGTTCAGTCGGCCGGACTCAAGTCTGGCACTCCCGGTCCGAGAGTGCCAGTCTACGTGTGCGGTCAGGCAGAGGGGAGCACGAGCGCACCGTCGTCGTCGACGGTCACTCCGGCGTCCCCGAAATCCTCGGAGAGTTCGTTGAAGTCGTCGAACGCGCCGTTGTCCTCGTCGGGCTGCGGGTAGCCGTCGCCGTCCATGCGGGTGGCGGTGACGTTGGCGGCGGTGAGGGTGCCATCCTCGCGGATGGTGACGGAGAGCACGGCGGAGCGGCCGAGGGGGCCGTCGGTGTTGAAGAGGTTCTGGCCGCCGCCGAAGTTGCCGAGGGAGTGGACGATGAGCTTGCCGTTGTACCACTCGATGCCGCGCAGGACGTGCGGTCCATGGCCGACGAAGATGTCAGCGCCGCTGTCGATGCACGTGTGGACGAATTCGCGGGTGTTGCCGCGGTCTTCGCCGAGGTAGTTCTCGACGCCTTCGGGGACGTGCCGGTGGTCGGTGCCTTCGGCGCCGACGTGGGCGGTGGCGACGACGATGTCGGCCTGCTCCTTGGCGGAGGCGACGAGCGCGGCGACGGCGTCGAGGTCGCGCAGGTCGGTGTAGAAGCTGTAGGGCGCGAAGCCGACGATGCCGACGGTGAGGCCGCTGTCGGTCTCGACGAGGCAGACCTCGTCTTTGATGCCGCTGACCTGCATACCTGCGGCTTCGGCGGCGTCCTGGGTCTCGGTGGCGCCGTCGGGTCCGGCGTCCCAGCCGTGGTTGTTGGCCTGGTTGAGGACGTGGAAGCCGGCGTCGGCGAAGACCTGCGCGTATTCGGCGGGGAGGCGGAAGTAGGTGCACTCGCCGCCGCCGCACTTGTCGAACTCGAGGGTGGAGAGGGCGCCTTCGAGGTTGGCGATGACGACGTCGCCGGTGAGGAGGTCGGTGACGCCGCTGAAGAAGCTCGCGCCGTCGTCGGAGGCCATCTGGTCGGGGTAGGAGCCGGGCATGGTGTCGCCCACGTGCGTGATGGTGATCTCGCGGGGCTCGGGCGAGGGGGCCTCGGTGGTGGGCTCCTCGGCGGCCTGGCCGCCTTCGTCCTCGACCGGGGGCGTCGGCTCTTCCTCACTGCAAGCGGCTGCGGCCGCGGCGACGCCGGCGGCGGAGGCGACAAGAAGGCCTCGGCGGCCGAGTGTGGGCATTGTGCGCATGGGTGGCTGGCTCCGGGTGGATTCATATGGGGGTCCGTGCGCGGGGGATCGCCTGGGGGGCGCCGCGGCCTCTAGGGGGAGGCGCGCGGAGTGCGGCACGGTGAAGGCGGATGAGGCTCCGCCTTCACGAATGTAGCGGTGACCGGCCGGAACGCCGTCAGGAGGTGAGGTCTCTCACGACCGCGTCCGCGAGGAGACGACCGCGCAGCGTGAGCTTGAGGCGGCCGTCCTCGATGACGGCGAGTCCGTCGTCGGCCGCGTGTTCGGCGGCTGCCTTGCCGGTCGGACGCAGCAACGATAGCGGGAGTCCGCTCGCGAGCCGGGTGCGCAGGAGGATGCGCTCGAGGTACTGGTCGTCGTCGGTCAGCTCCTCGTGCCCGGCGGCGGGCAGCCCCTGGGCGAGCGCGACGCCGTAGGTGGAGGGGTGCTTGTGGTTCCACCAGCGCACGCCCGGCAGGTGCGAGTGCGCGCCAGGCCCGGCGCCCCACCAGTGGCCGCCTTCCCAGTACAGGAGGTTGTGGCGGCACTGGGCCGCTTCGTTCCGGGCCCAGTTGGAGACCTCGTACCAGTGGAAGCCGGCGTCGGCGAGGACGGCTTCGGCGGCGAGGTAGCGGTCGGCGGCGGTGTCGTCGGAGGGCTGGGGCACCTGGCCGGAGCGGATGCGGCGGGCCAGCGCGGTGCCGTCTTCGACGATGAGCGCGTACGCCGAGACGTGGTCGACCCCGGCGTCCACGGCCGCATCGAGGCTCGCTTCGAAGTCGGCGGCGGTCTCGCCGGGCGTGCCGTAGATGAGGTCGAGGCTGACGTGCTCGAAGCCGGCCTTGTGGGCGTAGGCGACGGCGTTGAGGGCCTTCTGGGGGGAGTGCTCGCGGTCGAGGATCTTGAGCACGTGGGAGGCGGTGGACTGCATGCCGACCGAGAGGCGGGTGAAGCCGCCGTCGTGGAGTTCGGCGAGGTAGTCGGCGTCGACGGATTCGGGGTTGGCCTCGGTGGTGGCCTCGTAGCCGGCGGCGAGACCGAACGCGTCGTCGATCTCGGCGAGGATCGAGGCGAGGTCGGCGGCGGAGAGCAGGGTGGGGGTGCCGCCGCCGAAGAAGACGGTGTCGACCTTCGGCTTGGTGGCGAACTGCGCTGCGGCCGAGCGGATCTCGGCGCGCACGATCGAGGCGTACGTGTCGCGGGAGACCCCGGCGCCGAGTTCCGAGGCGGTGTACGTGTTGAAGTCGCAGTAGCCGCAGCGGGAGACGCAGAAGGGGACGTGCACGTAGAACCCGAACCCGGCCGCACCCGTCGCAGGGTCGGCGGCGGCCGCCGCGACGGAAGCGGCGGGCGAATTCGGGTCGGCTACTGGCGAGACGGCAGGCACGCCCACTACGGTACTGGCGTGGAACGCAATGACGCACCGATCGCCTACCGCGCCCAAGAGGCAGTGGCGACGATTACCCTCGACGCGCCCGAACGGCGCAACGCCCTCTCGACCCACCTGATCGCCGAGATGCGCACCGCGCTCGCCCGAGCCGTCGCCGACCGCGACGTGCGGGTGGTCGTGATCGACCACGCCGGGCCCGTGTTCTGCGCGGGCGCCGACCTCAAGGAGTCGGTCGCGGCGCACAGCCTCGCGGCCCTCCCGGCCGCGCACCTGGCGGAGCTGCTGGCGGACATCACCGAGGCCCCGAAACCGGTCGTCGCGGTCGTGCGCGGGGCCGCGCGCGGCGGCGGCCTGGGACTCATCGCGGCCGCCGACTTCACCGTGGCCCACTTGGAGGTCCCGATGGCGTTCAGCGAGGTCAGGCTGGGCGTCGTCCCGGCCGTGATCGGCCCGGTGGTGGCGCGGCGGATCACCCCGGCGCGGATGCGGGAGCTGTTCCTCGCCGGAGGCGGGCTCGTCCTCGACGAGGGCGACGCGGATGTCTTCACCGCTGAGGACGCCGCGGATTGGGGCCTGGTGACGACCGCGGTCTACGACGAGCACCTGGACGCGGTCGTTCAGAGCCTGGTCAAGCGGTTGAAGCTCGGCGGCCCCTCCGCACAAGCGGGCATCAAGGCGCTCACGGCCACACCGGATCTGCGCGACCAGTTGCGGAAAGCGGCTGCCGTGACGGGTGACTACTTCTTCTCCGAAGAGGGGAGGGAAGGCACCCGTTCGTTCCTTGAGAAGCGTCCTCCTTCTTGGGTAGGCTGATCAGCCGCCGACCGACCAGATCGGAGTCACCGTTGCGCGCGCTCCCCGCTTTGACCTCGCTGTTTCTCCTCGCCACCCTCGCCGCCTGCACCGACGACGCCCGGGACGCCCTGCGCCCCAGCAAGACCGGCTGCTACCTCGGCAGCGGCGGGGAAGTGCACCTGAGCGCCGAGCAGGCCTCGAACGCGGCGACGATCGCGGCGGTGGGCATGCGCGACGGCATGGACGAGCACGCCGTGGCCGTGGCGATCACCACCGCCATGCAGGAGTCCGAGCTCATCAACGTCAATTACGGCCACGACGACTCGCTGGGGCTGTTCCAGCAGCGGCCGAGCATGGGCTGGGGCTCCGAGGAGGAGCTCATGGACCCGGTCTACGCCTCCTTCAAGTTCTACGAGAAGCTGCAGCGCACCGACGGCTGGCAGAACATGCGTCTGGCAGAGGCGGCCCAGGCCGTCCAGATCAGCGCCTACCCCGAGCTCTACGAGCAGTGGGAGAGCGACGCCGAGGTCATCGCCGACGCCTTCGCCGGCGGCGAGGAGGCCGGGCTCGCCTGCATCTCCGGCAGCGCCGATGCGCCCGCCGCCGACCCGGCCGCCCTCGCCGAGGCCTACGCGTACCAGTGGGGCACGGAAGTGTCCGATGTAGACGAGACGCGGATCGTGATCGAGGCCGGCGGCGCGGCGGAGGGCTGGAACCGGGCCGCCTGGGCGGTCGCGAGGGCGTACGACCACACGATCGCGTCAGTCTCCTTCAACGGCATGGTCTGGACCCCGGGCGAAGAGCACTGGACCGAACCCGACGCCGAAGTGGACGGTGAAGCGCAGGTCGTCGAAGTCGCCGACTCGACCGCCGTGATCATCACGTTCACCGCCCCGGAGTAGGGCCGCCAGAGTTCGGCGCCGGTTCACCGGCGCGACCTCCAGAAGTCTCGGCGCATCCACGCTCGCTTGTTGGGCTGTACGGGTCACAAACCCGCGCAACTCCCCCGAAGCGAGGTCCATATGCGCCTGTCGCGCCGAATCCTGCTCGCCTCCTCCGCCGCCGGAGCCGCCGCCGCGGTCCCGGCCACCGGCTGGGCACAATCGAACACGCACCCCACCCTCGACAGCGACCCGTTCACCCTCGGCGTCGCCTCCGGCGACCCCGAACCCGACGGCGTCGTCCTCTGGACCCGCCTCGCCGTGAACCCCCTCGCCGAAGACGGCATGGGCGGCATGCCCAACGCCGCCTTCGACGTCGAATGGGAGGTCGCCCGCGACGACCGCTTCCGCCACCGCGTCGCCCGCGGCGAGGTCCAGACCGCCGCCGAGATCGGCTACAGCGTCCACATCGAGGTCGACGGCCTGCGCCCCGGCCACGAGTACTACTACCGGTTCAAGACCGGCAAGTGGACCTCCCCCGTCGGCCGCACCGTCACCGCACCCCCGCGCAACGCCATGCCCGAAGCGCTCCGCATGGCCTTCGCCTCCTGCTCCCAGTACGAGCACGGCTACTTCACCGCCTACCGGCACATGGCCGAATCCCGCCCCGACCTCATCCTCCACCTCGGCGACTACCAATACGAGTACAAGGCCAAGGTCTACAACTCCCCCGACGGCAACGTGCGCGACCACGAAGGCCCCGAGACGGTCTCGCTCGCCACCTACCGCCAGCGCCACGCCCAGTACAAGGCTGACCCCGACCTCCAGCTCGCGCACGCCGCCGCCCCCTGGCTCGTCGTCTGGGACGACCACGAGACCGAGAACAACTGGGCCGACGAGATCCCCGAGGCCGGCTCCGACACCCCGACCCCCGCCGACTTCCTCGCCCGCCGCGCCGCCGCGTTCCAGGCGTACTGGGAGAACATGCCCCTGCGCCGCTCCTCGGTACCCGAAGGCATCGACATGCAGCTGTACCGCCGCGTCCGCTGGGGCCGCCTCGCCAACTTCCACATGATGGACACACGCCAGTACCGCGACGACCAGGCCTGCGGCGACGGCACCCAGAGCAACTGCGCCGACGCCTGGGACGAATCGCGCACCATCACCGGTGAGGCCCAAGAGGAATGGCTCATCGACGGCTTCCACTCCTCGCGCGCCCGCTGGGACATCCTCGGCCAGCAGGTGTTCTTCACCCAACGCGACAACACCGCCGCCGCCGATGTGCTGCGCACCAGCATGGACGGCTGGGACGGGTACGCCGCCTCCCGCCAGCGCATCATCGACGGCTGGCTCGAGGCCGGAGTCCGCAACCCGGTCGTGCTCACCGGCGACGTGCACACCCACTGGGCCGGCGAGATCAAGACCGGCTTCCCCGACATCACCGGCGAGACCGTCGGCGTCGAACTCGTCGCCACCTCAATCACCTCGGGCGGCAACGGCGTCGACTCGGTGCCCGAGGACAACTCGGTCCTCAAGATCAACCCGCACATCAAATTCCGCAACGCCCAGCGCGGCTACGTCGAAACGGTCATCACCCCCGACCAGATGGACGTCGACTTCAAAGTCGTGCCGCAGGTGACCGTCCAGGACGCCCCGGTCTACACGCGCCGCTCCTACACGATCGCCGACCGCGAACGCGCCCTCCACCAGACCTACGACCGCCCGGTGGACACCGCGAACATGACGACCAACACGAGCCCGTTCGCCGGCTCGGACGAGCTCGCCGACGACTACCTGAACTGACCTGTCCCGCCCGAGGGCGGCCCCGGCGACCCCGGGGCCGCCCTCGCGCTTCACCGTGACCAGTTCGGGTTCTTTCGAATGGCGTTCGAAATTGCCACGAATTGCCATATCCGCCATTGCTTTCGGGCAGATTCGACGGACCCCGGAACGGGCGGCGAAGGGCTACAGTGAGCAGTGAAAGCACGCCCTTCTCTTTGCCCGGAGCAGCGACCATGACGTACCCGCCGCAACCGCCCGAATCGAATCCGTACGGTGCCTCCCCAGGTGGCGGCCCTGCCGGACCGCCGCCCGCCGGAGGCCCCGCCCAAGGGCAGGGCGATTTCGCCGCCCAATGGGGCATCAAGGAGAATCCGGGCCGACCCAAGAAGGTCAACCAGTTCACGCAATTGCTGTGGGTCTACGCCGCGGCGACGGTGCTGATCTTCCTCTTCTCGCTCATCGCCTCCGCCACCGCGCCTTGGTATCTCGCGACGGGCTTCATCGTCGGCGGCGCCGTCTTCGGCCTCATCCTCGGCGCGCTGGCGGTCGCGATCGCCTGGTACGTCACGAAGGACAAGCTCGGCGTGTTCGGCGCGGCGGACCCGCGCGTCCCGCTGTACGTCGGGCTGGGCCTCCTCGGCTTCTTCTCCCTCGGCGGCTTCTTCGGCGGCTGGGGTCTGGGCTGGTACGCCGCGATCGGCACCCTGCTGGGCCTGGCGAAACTCGCGGCGGTCGGCGGCGGGTTCTTCCTGCTGTTCCAGCCCGAGGTCGAGCAGTACCTGAAGTCGCGGCCGGGCAACCAGCCGAAGCCGCCGCACCAGCCGCCGCCGCACGGCTACCCGCATCAGCCCCCGCCGCCGTCGCAGACGCACACGCACCCGAACGGCTACCCGCCGGAGATGTAAGCAGCGCAGCAGAAAGGGCGGCACCGGATCGGTGCCGCCCTTTCCTGCTCGCTAGCTCTCGTCGGTCCGCAGCGCGGCGATGAACGCCTCCTGGGGGACCTCGACGCGTCCGATGTTCTTCATGCGCTTCTTGCCCTCCTTCTGCTTCTCGAGGAGCTTGCGCTTGCGGGAGATGTCGCCGCCGTAGCACTTGGCGAGCACGTCCTTGCGCAGGGCGCGGATGGTCTCGCGGGCGATGATGCGCGAGCCGATCGCCGCCTGGATCGGCACCTCGAACTGCTGGCGCGGGATGAGCTTCTTGAGCCGCTCGGAGAGGCGCACGCCGTACGCGTAGGCCTGGTCCTTGTGGACGATCGCGGCGAACGCGTCGACCTTCTCGCCCTGGAGCAGGATGTCGACCTTCACCAGGTCGGACTCCTGGGAGCCCTCGATGTCGTAGTCGAGCGAGGCGTAGCCCTTGGTGCGCGACTTGAGCTGGTCGAAGAAGTCGAAGACGATCTCGGCGAGCGGCAGGGTGTACCGGATCTCGACGCGGTCGGTCGAGAGGTAGTCCATGCCGATCTGGACGCCGCGCTTGGTCTGGCAGAGCTCCATGACCTGCCCGATGTACTCCTTCGGGGTCAGGATGGTGGCCTTGGCGACCGGCTCGGTGATCGAGTAGATCTTGCCCTCGGGGAACTCGGAGGGGTTGGTGACCTCGACTTCCTCGCCGTCCTCCTTGACGACCTGGTAGACCACGTTGGGCGCGGTCGAGATCAGGTCGAGGTTGAACTCGCGCTCGAGGCGCTCCTGGATGATCTCCAGGTGGAGCAGGCCGAGGAAGCCGACGCGGAAGCCGAAGCCGAGCGCGGCGGACGTCTCGGGCTCGTACTGGAGCGCGGCGTCGTTGAGCTGCAGCTTGTCGAGGGCTTCGCGGAGGTTGCCGTAGTCGGAGCCGTCGATCGGGTAGAGCCCGGAGTAGACCATCGGCTTGGCCTCGGTGTAGCCGGGCAGGGCCTCGGTGGCGGGGTTCCGGTTGAGTGTGACGGTGTCGCCGACCTTGGACTGGCGCACGTCCTTCACGCCGGTGATGAGGTAGCCGACCTCGCCGACGCTGAGGGCCTTGGAGACGACCGGCTCGGGGCTGATGACGCCGATCTCGAGGAGTTCGTGGTCGGCGCGGGTCGACATCATGCGGATGCGGTCGCGGGCGTTGAGCTTGCCGTCGACGACGCGGATGTAGGTGACGACGCCGCGGTAGACGTCGTAGACGGAGTCGAAGATCATCGCGCGGGCGGGGGCGTCCGGGTCGCCGACGGGAGCGGGGATCTGCGCGACGACCGCGTCGAGGAGCTCGGCGACGCCGACGCCGGTCTTCCCGGAGACGCGGAAGACGTCCTCGGGCTCGCAGCCGATGAGGTTCGCGATCTCCTCCGCGTACCGGTCGGGGTCGGCCGAGGGGAGGTCGATCTTGTTGAGCACCGGGATGATCGTGAGGTCGTTGCTCATCGCGAGGTAGAGGTTCGCGAGGGTCTGCGCCTCGATGCCCTGGGCGGCGTCGACGAGGAGGATCGCGCCTTCGCAGGCCGCGAGGGAGCGGGAGACCTCGTAGGTGAAGTCGACGTGGCCGGGGGTGTCGATCATGTTGAGCACGAAGCCCTGGCCCTCGGACTCGCCGGAGCGGACCGTCCAGGGCATGCGGACGGCCTGGGACTTCACGGTGATGCCGCGTTCGCGCTCGATGTCCATCCGGTCGAGGTACTGCGCGCGCATCTGGCGGGCGTCGACGACCTCGGTGATCTGCAGCATGCGGTCGGCCAGCGTGGACTTGCCGTGGTCGATGTGCGCGATGATGCAGAAGTTCCGGATCGACTCCGGAGCGGTCGAGCCTGGCGCGTTGGTCACGGTGGCCTTCCTTGTCGGCGGTACCAATGTTTGGCTCGCGAGCTTCGCCAAGCCCGCTTGCGATCCGAACGACGGCCCAATCGGATCGCTCGCGATCCGGCCGATGACCCAGTCGGATGGGTGGCTAGCCAATTCTGCCTTACCCTCCCGCGCACCCCCGCTCACCCAGCAAGAAAAGGCGCCCCGCTCACCCGCGGCGCCCGCGAAAAACCCACCCGCCCGCCGACGGCACCCCGGCCCGCCTGAATTGTCGGACCCTCCCGGCATCATCGGAACCGGGGGCGGCTCCGAATCGCCGCGCTAATGGCCACCTCTCGCCCAAAAACACCGACTCACGCACGTCTTCGGCGGCCCCGGCCCGCGGCAGCGCGGGCCCGAAGCCGCCGAAAGTTCCTTGCTCCCGCCGCTAGACCGCAGCCGCGGCGGGCTCCCTCGTCTCGTCGCTCACGCTCTTGACCTTGGCGCGGACCGCGCCCATGGTGAAGAGCAGCACACCGACGACGATCCAGCCGGCGAGCACCCAGATCGCGGCCTCGCCGCCGTTGCCGTCGAAGTACGCGGTCGAGCGCACCAGCGTCCCGCCAGCGCCCGGCGACAGGAACTGCCCGAACCCGCCCCACGGCGCGGGCAGCAGCTCCGGCGCGCCGGTCATGCCCGACAGCGGGTTGCCCACGAGCATCACGATCACCGCGCCCAGCGCGATCCCGACCCGGCCCAGAAGCTTCGCGAGCCCGAGGATGCCCCACGCGGTCGCCGCCATCGTCAACGCCAGCGCGCCAGCGATCGCCGCATAATCGCCGTCGATCGATTCGAGCACGTACATCAAGATCGCCGCGACGCCCGCGCCGACGGCCAGCGGCGCGAGGACCGCGGCCGCGGCCTGGCGTCCCGAGCCGCGCACGTTGAGCGCGATGAGCGCGGCGATTACGATGCCGCCCATGGCCATCGGGAAGGCCGAGGCGGCGAGTCCGGCGCCGTTCGGGTCGTCGGCGGGCAGCGACACGAGGTCCTCGACATTGACCTCGACGGGCTGACCGGCGGCTTGGCCCATGTGCACCGCCATCTGGTCGGCGATGCCGGTCACGAGCCGCGCCACGGTCGGCGACGCGGCCGAGGCGGTGTAGAGGTCAACCGACGTCGGCGTGATCGCGAAGGCCGCGTAGACCTCGCGGTCCTTGATGAGGGCTTCGGCCGAGGCGGGATCGGCGACGGCGGTGACGTCGAAGCCGTCCGGCTCGGCCTCGTCCAGCTGGGCCTGGACCTGCCCTGCGGCCTCGTCGGGGCCGATGACCGCGATCGGGACCTCGTTGGGGCCCATGCCCGCGGAGGGCCAGGCGAAGGCGAGGGTCAGCACGCCGACGATGAGCGCGAGGGCCGCGCTGAGGCTGATGACCCGGCCGATCGGGGTTGCCTGGGGGGTGGTTTCCATGATGGTTTCCATTCATCCGCAAGATACGGTCCGTATCTTGATTGCCCTCACGCTAACATAAGAAACGGCGAGTATCTAGGGGGCCCGGTTGGAACGCAAAGCGACGTCCAGACGTCGAGGTGAAGCACTCGAGCAGGCGATTCTCGACGCCGTCTGGGACGAGTTCCGCGAAGTCGGCTTCTCCAAGCTCACGATGGAGGGCGTCGCGAAACGGGCCGGCACGAGCAAGCCGGTGCTGTATCGGCGCTGGTCGAGCCCGGTCGAGCTGATGATCGCGTGCGCGGCGAGCCGCGTTCCCAAAGCCGAGTCGGTGCCCGACACCGGCACCTTGCGCGGCGACACCATTGCGTTGCTCACACTCGCCCACGAGCGGATGCGCATCGTGGGCCAGACGGCGATGCTCAGCATGCTCGCCCAAGTCAGCGTCGACCCCGAGGCCCGCAAGGTGCTCATCGAGGGCATCGTCAACAACCTCTCGAAAGCACTCAGCGGCACGGTCTACGCGCGGGCGATCGCCCGCGGCGAGCTCGCCGAGGAGCACCTCACCGAACGGCTGGCGCGGCTGCCGATCGACTTGATGCGCAACGAGTTCATCCTCTTCGGCCACGTCGACGCCGGCGCGATCGAGGAGATGCTCGACCAGGTGATCCTCCCCGCCCTCAGGGCCCGCGGCGCCACCGTCTGAACCATCGCGGCGCACCCACCCGGCCACCGCAAGAACACGAGTCGGCGCCGCCCGGGGCCGGGTTCGGGTATCGCGGGTAACAGCCGGGCACCGGGATTCGCGCCGCGCCCCCGACCTCGTGTAACCTGGTTCGCGGTCATGCTCCCAGGGCGTGTGCGATGCTCGGCTCCTGGTAACGTTGACAGGCGCTCGGAGTGCCCTCTGCCTCCGACGCGATCAATTAAGGAACCAAGCAATCACGAAACTGAGGCTTCACGCGTGGCGAACATCAAGTCCAAAGAAAAGCGCATTCTGACGAACGAGAAGCGCCGGATGCGCAACAAGGCAGTGAAGTCGTCGCTGAAGACCGCCGTCCGGAAGTTCCGTGAAGCGTCGGCCACTGGCGACGTCGCCGCTGCCGAGACCCACCTGCGCGCCGCCAGCCGCGAGCTGGACAAGGCTGCCACCAAGGGTGTCATCCACAAGAACCAGGCCGCCCAGCGCAAGTCCAAGCTGGCCGCGTCCTTCAACAAGCTCTCCGCCGCCGCCTAAGCGAGCGAACGAGCAGCAGCAAAGCTTCAGAAGGCCCAGGGGTTCACGCCCCTGGGCCTTCGGCGTTCCCGAGCACCGATCGCATCCCAGGCACTGTCACACCCACACGGCACCATTGAGAACCGGGGGCCCAACCCACCCGGCCCCGAACACGCTCGGCGTGCCCGCCGAATTCCGTCGACGCCGCGCAGCGCCCATCCCGAAATCCGCGGCAGCGACCTGTCGCACCCTCAGGGCACCATTGAAAACGGGGGCGGTCGCGAACCGACACACCCGACCCCGGGGGCCAGCCGCAACCCTCAGCCGTAGCGCTCCATCGTCCCCGCGATCACGTCGTTGAGCTTCACCATGCCCGCCACCGCGAGCGGCAGCACCGGCACCACCCACCACGTCACCAGCTCGGTCAGCGCCATCAGCACCGCCAGCGCGATCGAGCCCTCGAAGAGCACGACGCACCACGCGTTCGACAGATACAGGTGCCGCAACCGCAGCGCCCGCGCATACCAGGGCCGGCGCGGCCTCGACACTCGTCCGTGACGGTACTCAGACACGACTGCCCTTCCCCGCGGCGCTCAATCGGGTGATCTCGAGGATCGCGTGCTCGAGCGCCCAGCCCCGGTCGTCCGCGCCGCCCTTCAC
Source organism: Glycomyces niveus (assembly GCF_017592475.1). GTDB lineage: Bacteria > Actinomycetota > Actinomycetes > Mycobacteriales > Micromonosporaceae > Glycomyces > Glycomyces niveus. The sequence continues at coordinate 556,847 of NZ_JAGFNP010000003.1, forward strand.
CTCGCCGTTCAACCGCGCGCACACCCGCATCGCCTCGGCGAGCGCGTCAGCGGTCCAGTTGCGGGCCTGCTTGCGCGCCTTCTCGATCTGCCACGGCGCCATGCCGAGCTGCCCGGCGAGCTGCGCCGCCCCGCCGCGCTCGGCGGCGACGCGCGACAGGTTGCGCACGGCCATCGCCAGCGCGTCCGCGATCGGCACCGCGTCCACGCCGACCTGCATCGCCCACCGCAGCGACCCCAGCGCCTCCGCCGTGTCCCCGGCGATCGTCGCGTCGGCGACGGCGAACCCCGTGACCTCCGCGCGCCCGGAGTAGTACTGCGCCACGCTCTCCTGTGTGATCTTCCCGTCGGTGTCCGCGACGAGCTGCGCGCACGCCGAGGCGAGTTCGCGCAGGTCGGAGCCGACTGCCTGGATGATGGTGTCGGCGATCTCCGCCGAAGCCGACCGCGGCGAGGCCCCCGCATCGCGCAGTTCACCGCGCACGAACGCCACCCGGTCGGGCTGGCGCTTGATCTTCGAGACGCGCACGACCTCGACGTCGAGTTTCTTCAAGCCCTCGGCGAGGGCCTTGCCCTTGTTGCCGCCGTTGTGGCACACCGCGAGGTAGATGCCGGGGGCGGGCTGCTTCGCGAAGGCGAGCACGGCGGCCGCGAGGTCCTTGTCGACGTCCTGCCCGGACTCGATGATGCCGACGACCGCGCCGCCGAACAGGGTCGGGCTCGTCAGCTCGGCGAAGGCGCCCGCGGTGAGATCGCCGCCGCTGATGCGGTTGACGGCGGGCGGGGTCTCCCCTTCCGGGAGCTCGGCGCGCACCGCCTTCACGAAGTCGGCGGCGGCCCGCTCGGCGAGGAATTCGTCGTCGCCCTGTATCAGGCGGATGGGTTCGAGTGCAGCCACCGGACCATCCTCCCATGCCGCCCGCGGACCCTCGGGTTTCGACCGGGCCATCGTCTCCCGCACGACCCCCTTGCGCTGCCCGATCATGTCGGATCGCGCCGCACCGTCCTCCGCCCTTTCACCCGAAAGGTGACACTCCGTCCCCGCAATACCACGCATCGCCCGCAAGGCCGCCACTCGTATTCGACCGACGCCGCGCACCCCTCAGGCGGGCTCATGATGGCCGCATCCGCTCCCGCTCTGCCCCGCTACCGCGCACCGCCGGGACTTACCTACCCGTCATCACCTCCAATCCATCTCCCTTGCGCACCACCGTGATCCGCCCCGCCTCGTCAGTCCGGAACACCAGCGCCCCTCCGTCCTCCAGCACACCGAGCGGCCCCGGATCCGGGTGCCCGTACTCGTTGCCGCGCCCCACCCCGACCAGCGCCACCGCCGGGTCGGCCGCCTCCAGGAACTCGCGCACCTGGAACGACGACCCGTGATGCGGGACCTTCAACACGTCCACGCCGAGCACCGCCCCACTCCCTAGCAGCGCGCGCTGACCCTCCAGCTCGACATCGCCGGTCAACAGCACGCTCGTCCCCGCGACCTCCGCGCGCACCGCCACCGAGTTGTTGTTCGGGTCCGACCGCGTGCCGCTCAGCAGCTCCACAGGCGGCCCCAGCACCTCCAACCGCGTCGACCCGAACGCGAACACCTCCCCCGGCACGGCCTCGAGCACCGGCACCGCCCCAGCCCGCTCCTCCACCAGCTCATACCCGTACCGAGCCTCACCGGGCGGCGGCGCCAGGATCGCATCCACCTCGCGGCCCTCCATCGCCCCGGCGATCCCGGCCGTGTGGTCGATGTGGAAGTGCGACAACACGAGCAGCGCGATCCGCTCCACCTCCAACTCGTCCAGGCACGCGTCGACCGCCACCGGCTCAGGCCCCACATCGACGACCACCACCGCGTCCCCAGCGGGCAGTACAAGCGCATCGCCCTGCCCCACATCGCACATGGTGAGCACCCACCCTGACGGCGCCCCGCCGGTCATCAAGCACGCCGGCACCGACCCCAGCGAGGCCGCCAGCAGCACGGCGACGAACGGCGCCCGGAACCGGCGCATCTGCAGCAGCACGACGAGCACTGCCAGCACCGCCGCCGACCCGAGACCCCACCACACGCCGCCAGGTACCGGCATCAGCGCGCCCGGGATCTCGGCCCCGTTGCGCGCCAACCAGATCAGCCACCGCGCAGGAACCGCCGCCAACCGCGCGGCGACTTCCCCACCCGGGACCCACACGGCTGCCACCGCGGCCGCCCCGACCGACAGCACCACGACCGGCGCGGCCACCAAGGCCGCCAACACGTTCACCGGCACCGACACCAGACTCACGCCGCTTCCGAGACCGATCAGCAGCGGCGTCACCGCCACCTGCGTCGCCAGCGGAATCGTGACCGCCAGCGCCACCGGCTGCGGCCAGCCGCGGTGCTCGAGCGGCCGCGCCCACCGGAACGCCAAGAACAGCAAGCCGACACACGCCGCCACCGACAACGCGAACCCCGCCTGCGCCGCCATGTCCGGGTCCGCCAGGACCACCACTAGGACCGCGGTCGCCAGCCCCGGCATCGCGGCCCGTGGCCGCCCGGCGGCCAACGCCAGCAGCGTCATCCCCGCCATCACCGCCGCCCGCAGCACACTCGGCTGCGGCCCGGCCACCACCACGATCGCGGCTATCGCCACGGCACCCGCCGCCACCCTCCGGCGAGGCCCCGCCCGGCACGCCAGCGCGACCGCGAGGACCGCCCCGACCACCAAACTCAGGTGGTATCCCGAGACCACCACCAGATGCACCAGTCCAGTGGTCCGGAAATCCGCGGCCAGCTCCGGATCCATCATCGTCGTATCGCCGACCGCGAGCGCAGGGATCAGACCCGCTTCCGGCTGCGGCACCACCTCGACGGCGGTCCCCAACCGCTCTCGCACATGCGCCGCGACCTGATGCGGAAACGCCAGCGCCCCAATGGGTTCAGGCGGTCCACGAGCACTGACGATCGCAGCGGTCAGCCGCCCACCGTCGGCTTCATGAAGCACAGCGGGGACGGTAAGCCGCTGCCCCGCCTGAGCTTCGCCCCACTCCTCGCCGCTGGCCACGAGCAGCACCTGCCAATGGCCGTCGAGCGCGACGTCCTCGGTCTGGAACGACCGCAGCCGCGCAGTCGCAGTGACCAACTCCGGGCGGCGAGTCGACGGCTTCGGAGCGGTATGCAGCACCAGCTCCGCTTCCCCATGGGCTTCCGCCTCGGTCAGAGCCGCGAGACCGCCGTGATCTCTGGCGGCGACATGCACCGCCGTAACGCCCGCCCCGAGCAGACCCCCGAAGGCAACGGTTGCAACGGCCGCCGAAAGCCCACGCTTCCAGTTGCGCCCCAGCACGACAACGACAGCGCACCCGGCCGCCAAGAGCAGACCGCTGGAGACGTTCCCGTACAGGCCCGCCAACGCCGAAGCCCACACACCCGACGCGACGAGCGGCAGCCGCCAATCCCGCCGCACCACCTCAGAAGGCGGAGGCCGCAGCGCGAACTCGCAACTCAAGGAACCCACCGCCCAAGCCCGCCCGCGGACGGCCCGACGCCCGCACAGCCTGCCCAAGCCGGTTCTCCCGACTGGCGAACAGACCCCTCATCCGCGTTCATAGCGTCACCTGGTCGCGAAGCTGCTCGAGCAGAGAAGCGCCGATGCCTGAGACTTCGGAAAGCTCGTCGAGGGACTGGAAACTGCCGTTCGCCTCGCGGTACTCGATGATCCGCTCGGCGAGGACCGGGCCGATGCCGTTGAGCGCGTCCAGTTCCGCCGCACCCGCAACGTTGATGTTCACGAGCCCGCCAGTGCCCGCGCCGGCCGAGTCACCTCCCGGAGCCGGGACGGCAGCCCCCGATGCCGAGGCGTCAGGGACCGCGACGAGATCGCCGTCGGCGACGACCCGCGCAAGATTGAGGAATCCGGGATCGGCGCCCTCTGTCAGACCGCCCGCCGCTTCGATGGCGTCGGCGACGCGAGCGCCGGCCTCGAGCTCCACGATCCCGGGTTCATTGACCGCCCCGGCGACGGACACGATGATCGTCTCCGGCTCGGCCGCAGTCGCTTCGACGGGTGCCGTGGGCACGGTGGCGGCGGGTTCGCTGTCGGGCCAGGACAAGATCGTCACCGCCAGCCCCACGGCCGCGACCAGCAGAGCAACGATCACCAGGACCCAGCGGTTCAGGTGCGAGAGGCCGAAGCGGTGCTGCAGCCGCTCAAGCCGTTCGTCGAAGCGCCGACGCGGCGGCGACTTGAGGACCGGTTCCGGAGCCGCCTCGCCAGAATCCGCGTCGACGGTCTCCTTGCAGACCCGCGGTTCAGAGGAGTCATTGAGCCGCATACGAAGCCTCGCGGCCAGAGCGGCGTCATCAGGTGGCATTTCGCGTTCCATGCCGGGCTCAACGAGCAAAGGACACGGCCGTGACTGCGATCTTTTCGCCCTGTGGATAACCCGAATCAACCCTGTGGATAACCCCAACAAGTGTGGACGCAGTCCACGAGAGACGCCATAATGCGACCCCACACCGAATCGGCAAATGTCGCACCCCCATGCGACAGTGGTCCTTTTCGGTTGGTCGGAAGGCGGATGCGGGTGGGAAAGGGCATGCCCTACACCCGCCGCGCGCGTCGCGCCCAACGCGAAGCGACGCAACGCGGCACTCCCGCCCAGTCCGATTCAAGAACCTGCCGATCAACAGTCGGCTGCTCCGCTAATCAAGCACTCAAGGAAGCCGTCGGGTAATGACACCGACCAGACCAGGCCCGCAATGGGCTCCCACCGCCGCACCGACCTCGGTCACATCAATACGCCGCAACCGGCCTTCGAACTGCTCGCCGAGCCAGCCTGCCAAGGCCTCGGCTCGGCGCTCCGCGCCCAAGTGGTGCACGGTCATCTCGACTTCCGCCTCACCCGCGTCGGCCACCGCGAGCGCCGCCAGGCGCTGCAGCCCGCGTGTCGGCGTGCGTACCTTCTCGACCACGTCGATCCGTCCGTCCTCGACCCCGAGAATCGGCTTCACCGACAGCGCCGTCCCCACGATCGCGCGCGCCGCGCTGATCCGCCCGCCGCGCCGCAGGTACTCCAGCGTGTCCAAATAGAAGTACGTCGAGGTCCGTCCGATCGCCGACTGCGCCGCCGCCGCGGCCGCCAACAGCCCCGAACCATTCTCCGCGGCCTCGGCGGCCGCCAGGGCCGGATACCCGACCCCCATGCCCGCGCCGAGCGAATCCACCACGGCGACACGCCCACCGAACCCCGCAGCCGCGGCCTCCGCCGCAGCCACCGTCCCCGAGAGCCGCCCCGACAAGTGCACCGAGACGATCCCGCTCGCGCCCTCGTCAAGCAGCCGCGTGTACGTGGCCCGCAGCTCCTCCGGCGGCAGGCCCGAAGTGGTCACCTCGTGGCCCTCCCGGATCGCCCGGACGATCACCTCACCGCCGATGTCCTCGCCCTCGCGGTACTCGACGCCATCGACCAGCACCGGAATCCCGAGCACCGTCAAGCCGCCGCGCGCAGCGCGCAGCGGCTCGGGCAAAGCCGAAGTGGAATCGGTAACGACGACGACGGTCACGCGGCCACATTACCTAATCCGAGGGCTGGGCATCCTCCACCACGAACGGCGTACCCTGCTGGCACGTCGTCATCATCCCTTCATCGACGCTGCCCGTCAGTGTCACCGAGGCCCCGGCGTACACCACCGACGAGTCGTAGTTCCCGAAGATCCCGTACACCGTGCCCTCGTGCTCGAGCACCAGGCAGCCGGCCTCGACCCCTGCCTCGACCGTCCCGCTGATCGTCATCGACGAACCGGGCTTGGACGAGTCGCCGAGCGACGGATCCAGGTAGGGGGTGGTCTCATCGGGCACGGGGCTCTCCTCGGTCGATTCGGGCGCGCTGGTCGGCTCGGCCGACGTCACCGGCGTCGACGTCTCGCCGTCGGAACCGCCGTCGCCCGCACCGCAAGCGGCGAGCACGGCCGTCATGAGCACGCCGACGAGCGGACCGATCAGGCCCGCCATCCGTCGAACGCGCGAAGTCTGCGTATTCATGCCGGTTTGACGCCTCCGAGCCCGGCGCGGTTGCACCTTGATCGAAGCCTACGACGCCCGGGCGAACCCAGTCCAGCGTTCCACGAGGTCACCGCCGCCCTACCGGGCCGCCTGCTGCCCCTTCGCGAGCGGGCTCTGCCCGATCGTGTGCGGAGCCGGCACACCGAGGTTGTACCCGAACAGACGCCACTTGCCCGAACGCATCCGCCGCAGCTCAGCCCAGTGCGCGTTGTCCATCCCCGAAAGGCTGCTCGCCGACGCCTCGTCGAACCCGAGCACCCCGCCCACGATCTGCCGCGCCGAACCGCCGTGGCAGACCACGATCGCGGTCCCCTCGACGCCCGACTCGACCATGTCACGCACGGCCTCGCCCGTCCGGCGATGCAGGTCGCCCCAGGTCTCGATCTCGGGGTGCTGCAAGGGCTCCTGCGCGCGCCAACGCCGGTGCTCCTCCGGGAACTGCTCCGCGATCTCGCGCTGCGTCAGGCCCTCCCAAGGGCCGTAAGCACGCTCGCGCAGACGCTTGTCCAGCTCGATCTCGATCCCCGTCAGCTCGGCGACCGGCCGCGCCGTGTCCACCGCCCGGCGCAGGTCCGACGAGATGATCCGAGTCGGCTCGTACGCGGCCAGCTCAGGAGCGGCCTCAGCCGCCTGCGCCACCCCGGTCGCGTCGAGGTCGATGTCAGTCGAGCCCTGGATGCGGCCCTCGATGTTCCACGCGGTCTGTCCGTGCCGAACGATCAGCAGCCGGTTCACTCGACGTCCTCGCCATCGCCCTCGGCGGCCTCGGCACGACGGACCCGCTCAGCCTCGGTCTCGTCGACGAACTCGATCTCGGGGCAGTCCTTCCACAGACCGTCGAGGCCGTAGTAGTCCCGGGCCTCCTTGTGGAAGACGTGCACCACGATCTCGTTGTAGTCCAAGAGCACCCACTGCTCGCCGCCCTTGCCCTCACGGCGCAGGGGACGCGTGTCGTGCTCCTTGATGAGCTTCTCCTCGACCGCGTCGACGACCGCGTGGACCTGCCGCTCGTTCGAGGCCGAAACGATCACGAAGACGTCCGTGAGGGCGATCTTCGAGGTGACGTCCCGAAGGTTGATGGCGAAGGCCTTTTTGTCAGCCGCCGCCTGGGCAGCGGAAAAAGCCAGGGTCTTGGCGGTTTCACTTGCGGTCACGAACGCTCCTGACATGGGATTCCCGCCGGAGGTCACCGGCGCAGCTCTAGTCTTACACGCGGGGTACGACGACGACTTCCCTGTTTCACGCCAGTCGCTGTGCGAAGCGTCCCAACGCTCAACCGCGGTAAAGCCCGTGCTCGCGAACGTACGCCTCGACCGCCTCTGGCACGAGGTATCGGATCGGCTGCTCGTCGCGCACGCGCTGGCGGCACTCCGTCGAAGACAGGTCCACCGCCGGCATGTCGATGAACTCCACCCTCGCCCCGAACGAGGTGTCGACCTCCCGGCGCGAGTGCCCGTGACGGTTCAACGCGATGAACCTCACTGCCCTGCAAAGCTCTTCGACCCGATGCCAGGTGTGCAGGTTCTCCAGCGAGTCCGCACCGATGATGAAGTACAGGTCCACTTCCTCGTCGTACTCTGCCCCCACATCGGCGACAGTGTCCACCGCATACGTGGCGCCAGCCCGATCGATGTCACAGGTGCTCACCCGAAACAGCGGATCCGACTCCACGGCCGAACGCGTCATCGCAAGCCGCGCACCGGCATCGGTCACCTTCAAGTGATGCTTCTGCCAAGGATCGCCGGCAGGCACGAAGACCACTTCGTCGAGCGCGCACCGGAACGCCGCCTCACTGGCGGCCACAAGGTGCCCCAGATGCGGAGGATCGAACGTCCCCCCGAATATCCCGATACTTCGAACCGGCCGGTCAACCACAGCCAAATCCTATCGTGCCGACCCGAATCGAGGGCACGCAAAAAGGGCTCCGCCAATGGCGAAGCCCTGAATACCAGAATAGAGAAAGGGCCCGCCGCGTTAGCGACGAGCCCTTTCTATACGTTTAATGTTTGGCGGTGTCCTGCTCTCCCACACCCTCTCGAGTGCAGTACCATCGGCGCTGGAAGCCGTAACGACCGGGTTCGGAATGGGACCGGGTGTGTCACTTCCGCTCTCACCACCAAACAAACCA
>NZ_JAGFNP010000004.1 GCF_017592475.1 Glycomyces niveus
CCTGTTGCGCACCACCATCCGAAGACCATGGCGACTTTTGGTATGTGTCGAAGCATGTCCTGACCGATTTTCAACGGGACACCAAGCAAGTGTCCCAAGGAAAAGACAGTCAAAAACAGTACCAACCGGAAACCACCGAAACCTTGTCCGATCGTCCCAGTCAGCCCGCACGCTGACCATCCAAACACCCTGTTGAGTTCTCAAACAACACGCCAACCCAAGTCGATCCACTTAAAGGATTCAGCCTCAGCCGGAGCAACCCGAACAACATTACTAGTCTCGAACCGCGCTGTCTAACTGGGGGTCGTAGACCCTCATCACATGCGATTGAGCCTCTATGGAGTCTCAGGTGATCCCCGCGCCTCGATCCGGACCGCGCCATAGCTCCGTGAGCTCGTCGCGTGCCTCCGTGATCTCCGGACCGGCCTCGTTTTCCTCGGCCGTTCCGTTCCCCCGCGGGCAAAGACAAATATACACACCCTCGAAGGGGCCAAATCCAGGGGGGTCACCTTCGGTTCAACGATACGCCTGACCAGCGGAGACATCAAGGGCTTCCGCGAAGACGCTGTCGGGCCGCCGGGCCGGCCGCCGTCGCGGATCGACTTTGGCGCGCAGGGTCGGCTGTTAGCCTGCGAGCGAAGGACTTCCGATCAGAGGAGAAGGCATGTCAGCCACTCGCAATGCACGCACCCGTTGGACCGGCGACCTGCAGGAAGGCAACGGCGTCACCAGCTTCGTGTCCTCCGGGCTGCCGGACACGCCGGTCACGTGGGCCGCCCGCACGAACAACCCCGAGGGCAAGACCAGCCCTGAGGAGCTCATCGCCGCGGCGCACACTTCTTGCTTCTCCATGGCGTTCTCGGGCGCGCTGGGGAGGGCCGGGTACACCGCGGAGGAGATCGTCACCGAAGCCGCGGTCACCTTCAAGCCCGGCACGGGCATCACCGACATCGCGCTGACCGTCAACGCCGTCATCCCCGGGATCGAGGACGACGAGTTCCAGACCATCGCGCAGGGCGCCAAGGAGAACTGCCCGGTGAGCCAGGCCCTGAAGGCGGTCCCGATTTCGATCGAAGCAACGCTGGGTTAGGGTCGTCACAAACGCCTGAAAATTTCATATTCACGCACAGTGTGCGCGAAAGCATCGGGTGCACCATCCGTGGCCGATATGTCACGGAGCCGATCGCAGGCGGTATCGCCTGTCGGCGGCACGGTGGTCGTTGGTTTCGCGCACTTGTTTGTAACCAGGCCTGCCTGCCCAGTTGCGAACCGACATGCAGAGGAGGGAGTTCTCGTGACTGCTCCTGAAGACCACAACACCGGTAGGCGGTTCCACGCCTACACCATTCGCCACCTGGACGAGCTGCTCCAGAGAGCGCCCTTGAGCGAGGAGCAGCGGCTCCGGACCAGGGCGGTGGCTTCTGTACTGCCGTTCCGGACGAACGCCTACGTGGTCGATGAGCTCATCGACTGGGACGATCCGTTCGAGGACCCGATGTTCCGGCTGGTCTTTCCGCAGGAGGACATGCTGCCGGTCGAGGACGTCAACCGCATCGCCGCGCTGTTGAAGAACGACGCTTCGAAGCAGGAGCTCACGGCTGCGGCCAATGAGGTCCGGTTCAGGCTCAACCCGCATCCGGCCGGGCAGTTGGCGCTCAACATCCCCAAGGCCGGCGAAGAACCGATCCCGGGTCTGCAGCACAAGTACCGGGAGACGGTGCTGTTCTTCCCCCAGCAGGGGCAGACCTGCCACGCGTACTGCACGTACTGCTTCCGCTGGGCGCAGTTCGTGGGGATCGCCGACCTGAAGATGGCGAACAACGACGTCGAGCAGTTGACGGGGTACGTGCGGGAGCATCCCGAGGTGAGCAGTGTGCTGCTGACCGGCGGGGACCCGATGATCATGGGAGAGCCGGTCCTGCGGCGGTACATCGAGCCGCTGCTGGAGATCGACCACGTGGAGTCGATCAGGATCGGGTCGAAGGCGCTGGCGTACTGGCCGCAGCGGTTCGTGTCGGACCCCGACGCGGACGACACGCTGCGGTTGTTCGAGCGCGTGGTGGCGTCGGGGAAGAACCTGGCGTTCATGGCGCACTTCTCGCACCAGAAGGAGCTGGAGTCGGAGATCGTGCAGGACGCGGTGCGCCGCATCCGCTCGACCGGCGCGGTGATCCGGACGCAGGCGCCGCTGATCAGGACGATCAACGACGACGCGGACCAGTGGGCCGGGATGTGGCGGACCCAGCACCGGATGGGGATGGTCCCGTACTACATGTTCGTGGAGCGGGACACCGGGCCGCAGGACTACTTCTCGGTGCCGCTGGCGCGGGCGTGGGAGATCTTCCGCGACGCGTTCAGCCAGGTGTCGGGGTTGTGCCGGACCGTGCGCGGCCCGTCGATGTCGGCCACGCCGGGCAAGGTGGCGGTGGACGGGGTCGTGGAGATCGGCGGGGAGAAGGCGTTCGCACTGCGGATGCTCCAGGCCCGGGACCCCGACCTCGTCGGGCGGCCGTTCTTCGCCAAGTACGACGAGACGGCGGTGTGGGTGGACGACCTGAAACCGGCGTTCGCGGACAAGTTCCCGTTCGAGTAGGGCGCTAGGCAAGGTGTAAGGGCCGGAGCGGCAAGACCGCTCCGGCCCTTCTCGTGCCTGTTCGTCACTGGGCGATGTGCAGCGCGAATCCGGTGGTGCCCGGGGCTTCGCGGCCGGGCAGGAGGCGCTTGTGCTCGTCGTAGTCGTCCGTCTGCCTGCGGTAGGCGATCGGCTCGGTCTCAGCGAGGGTCTCGAGGCGCTCGCGCAGGTGCTTGACCATGTCGGCGTACTCGGACTGCCAGCCGGCTCCGGTGATCACCACGGGCGGGAGGATCGCCATGCCGGTGTAGAAGAGGACGCCGTGCTGGATCGGGAACAGCAGGTCGTTGATGTCGCCGTTGACGCCCCGATCGGAGAGGTGCGCGTCGGCCGCGCCGGTGGTCACGACGATCATCGCGCGCTTGCCGGCGAGGACGCCGTCGCCGTAGCGCTTCCAGGCGCGGGAGGTGCCGTAGCCGAAGCCGTTGGCGAAGACCCTGTCCATCCAGCCCTTCATGATGGCGGGCACCGTGAACCACCACAGCGGAAACTGGAGGATGACGTTGTCGGCGGCAAGGAGCTTCTCCTGCTCGGCCTTGATGTCAGGGGCCAGCGCGTCCTTCTCCCAGGCTTCGGCGGCGGCGTCGATGAAGGTCTCGCTCTCGGTGGGGCCGAAGTCGTCGAAGTCGGCTACGGCCTTGAAGTTCATGGCGTAGAGGTCGGAGACGGTGACGGTATGGTCGAGGGCTTCGAGTGTCTGTACGGCTTCGTCGCGGAGGGCGGCGTTGAGGGAGCCGTTGTGCGGGTGGGCGTAGACGATGTGAGTTCTCATGCGGACCATGCTGCTGCGGTTGCGGCGGGGCTGCCAGACGTCTGTTCGACCTGGGGCCGTTCGACCCTAGGACTGACAGACCTAGGCAGTTCGGCTCGATGGCGGCGATACTTGTCGTGGAGGTTTGAGTGATGTCAGCTGATGCGACCGGTATCCACAAGCTCGAGGATGTCGCCGATCTGGGCAAGTTCCTGCAGGCGCGGCGCGCGCGGGTGAACCCGGCCGACGTGGGACTGCGGGAGGACGCGCGGCGGCGGGTGCCGGGGCTGCGGCGGGAGGAGCTGGCGCTGCTGGCCGGGGTGAGCGTGGACTACTACACGCGCCTGGAGCAGGGGCGGGCGAAGCGGCCTTCTGATCAGGTGCTTGATGCGGTGGCGCGGGCGCTGCGGTTGGACGAGACGACGCGGGCGCATCTGCACCGGTTGGCGGGGAACTCGCGGTTGAGCCCGTTGCAGGCGGGTGCGGGGGTGCGGCCGTCGCTGCAGACGATGCTGGCGGCGGTTGACGCGTTCCCTGCGTTGATCATGAACCACCGGCAGGATGTGCTGGCTTCGAACCGGTTGGCGCGCTTGCTGTACGGCGGGTTCGGGTGGGACCTGGAGGCGGGTCCGAACTTCGTGCGGCTGCTGTTCGACGAGGATTCGCGGGAGTACTTCCCTGACTGGGAGGCGGTGTGCTCGCATGAGACGGTGGCGCAGCTGCGGAAGATGGCGGCGCTGTTCCCCGAGGACGCGACGATGACGGCGCTGATCGGCGAGTTGTCGGTGGCGCACCGGGATTTCGCGGAGATGTGGGCGCAGGCCGAGGTGAAGGACTGCAACATCGGCTGGGTGCGGTTCGACCATCCGATGGTGGGGTTGCTGCAGCTGTACAAGGACCAGTTCCGGGTGGCGGACGGTTCGGGGCAGATGCTGGTGACGCTGACGGCGGCGCCGGGGACGGACGGGTACGAGAAGTTGGCGCTGCTGGGGACGGGCGGGTAGGCCCCCGTCCCCAGGTTGCGCTGCTTACTTGATGGTGAGCTGCTCGACGACGCTGATCCAGTCGGCGGTGCCGCGGCCGGTGGCGGCGAGTTCGTCGAGGTGCTTCTTGAGCGGTTCGAGGAAGTCGGCGCTGACGCCCTGTTCGCGGCTGGCAGTGATGATCGAGGCGACGGCGGGGCGGGTGAAGGCGACGTCTTGGCCTGGGGCAGGGTCGTAGTTCCGCTCGTCGATGAGTGGGGCCAGGCTCTCCATGACGGGCAGGACCGCGGTCAGCCAGTTGATGACGTCTTCGGCGGTCTGCGCCGCCGGGGTGCCGACGGTGCGCATCATGGCGACGGCCTGGAGGAGGCCGCCGAAGGTCTGGTACATGGCGGAGAGCAGTGCCATGTCCTTGAGCGAGGCCAGGCCCGCGTCGGTGCCTTGGTACTCGGCGGTGCCGAGGGTCTCGAGGGCGGGTTTGGCGATGGCGAAGGCGTTCTCGTCCCCCGAGTAGAGGAGGCGGGAGCCGGGCCGGCCGATCATCTCCGGGACGGCCATGATGGCGCCGTCGAGGTAGGTGATGCCGTGCTCGGCGGCCCAGGCGGCGGTGGCGCGGGCTTCGTTGGGCGTGGTGGTGGTGATGTTGACGAGGATCTTGCCTTTGAGCTCGGCGGCCGCGGGTTCGAGGTTGTCGTGGATGCTCTTGTGGTCCAGGAGGACGGCGAGGATGATGTCGCCGGTCTGGACGGCTTCGGCGATGGTGGCGACGGCGGTGGCGCCGGCTTGGACGTGCGGTTCGGTCTTGGCGGCGGTGCGGTTCCACACGGTGGTGGCGTAGCCGGTCTCGCGGAGGCGGGCGGCGATGGCCGAGCCCATGGCGCCGAGGCCGAGGATGGTGACGGTTCCCTTTGGCATTGCTGGTCTCCCTGGTGGGTGCGGTCGGGTCAGTGGATGGTGAGGCGTTCGATGATGCGGATCCAGTCGCTGTCGCCGTGGCCGGTGGCGGCGAGTTCTTCGAGGAGCTTCTGGTGGGGCTCGAGGAGGTCGGCGCGGACGCCCTGTTCGCGGCTGGCGGTGATGAGCGAGCGGATGCCGAAGCGGTCGAAGTCGACGCTCTGGCCGCCGGTGTCGTAGGTGCCGCCGTCGACGATGGCGGCGAGTTCCCTGCCGTGCGGGAGCATGGCGGCGAGCCAGGCTTCGACTTCGCCCGCGGTGTCGGCGGCGGAGGTCCCGGTGGTGCGCATCATGGCGATGGCCTGGACGTAGCCGAGGAGCATGAGGTCCATGGCGGAGAGCAGGGCCATGTCCTTGAGCGAGGCGACGCCGGGGTCCTCCCCCGCGTATTCGGCGGTGCCGAGGGTCTCGAGGACGGGCCGAACGGTGTTGAACGCGTGCTGGTCGCCTGAGTAGAGGAGGCGGGCGCTCGTGTCGCCGATCATCGACGGGACGGCCATGATGGCGCCGTCGACGTACGGGATGCCGTGCTCGGCGGCCCAGGCGGCGGTCTCGCGGCCCTGGCCGGGCGTGGTCGTGACGAGGTTGACCACGGTGCGGCCCTTGAGGTCGGCGGCGACCGGTTCGAGGTGTTCGCGGACGCGGGCGTGGTCGAGCAGGACGACGAAGACGAGTTCGCCGGCGCGGACGGCTTCGGCGACCGTCGCTGCGGTGTTCGAGCCGGCTTGGACGTGCGGTTCGGTCTTGGCGGCGGTGCGGTTCCACACGGTGGTGGCGTAGCCGGTCTCGCGGAGGCGGGCGGCGACGGCCGAGCCCATGGCGCCGAGGCCGAGGATCGTGGTGGAGGGCTGGGTCATGATCGTGCCTTTCCGTGCGGGGCCAAGCCGGTGGCCCGGCCCCGCATAACGGTGCGGTTCAGCCGTTCCGGCTGAAGATCTGGTGGACGGGGACGACGCGTCCGGCCTGCTCGCTCGCGTCGAGGGCGCGCTGGTAGTACTGCTGGATGGTCTTGGTGATCTCGGCGTCGACGCCGGCCTCTTCGCTGGCGTCGATCACGTGCTGCGCGCCGGCGTGCATCATCTTGAGGTTCGCGAGGTCGCCCCAGCCGCCCTGCTTCGCCGCCTCGACGAAGAAGTACGAGAAGTCCTTGAGGCTCTGCGGCTCGTTCTCGCGCAGGGCCATGAACCGGTCGACGTCGCCGCCGGAGCGCTCGATCATGGCCACCGCCTGCTCCAGGGAGATCAGGAACGCGTGGAACATGGCGAGGTTGGCCTGGTAGTAGAGCTGCGCGATGCCGTAGTCCTCGCCGAGGTACTCGGTGGGGCAGAGCAGTTCGAGCAGGTCCTGGAGTTCCTGGTGGAGGGCGCCGGGGCCGCTGACGTACATGCGGGAGACGGGGTGCTGGATGTCGTCGCTCTGGGTCATGTACGCGCCGGTGAGGAAGCGGGCGCCGCGGTCGAGGACCCATCCGGCGCCCTTGCTGGTGTTGGCCGGGGAGTCGGAGGAGAGGTTGACGACGGTCTTGCCGGCGAGGTCGGCGTGTTCGAGGACGCCGTACATGGCGTCGTAGTGGATGAGGGAGAGCAGGATCGTGTCGTTGGCGGCGACGGCTTCCGCGGCGGTGGCGGCGGGCTTGGCGCCGAGTTCGGCGAGGGCCTCGGCCTTGCCGGGGGTGCGGTTCCAGACGGTGACGTCGACGCCGGCGGCGAGAAGGATCTTGACGGTGGCCTGACCCATCGGGCCGAGGCCGAGTACGGAGACGGACTTCCTAGCAGACATGTTGTGCCCCTTGGTAAGTGATGGTTTCTTGCGTCGCTTGACGAGATCCATCGTCGGTCGGGGCGGGTAGGATCGCAAGACCGCACTTGCAGGTGGGGTTACTTACCGGGACGTTCGCAATATGGTCGGGAGCGCAGCGATGCAGGCGATGAGTGACACAGATCAAACGTGCGGGATGTCGATTGCGATCGATGTCGTGGGCGGCAAGTGGAAGATGCACTTGATGTGGGTGCTCGCCGAGGGGCCGGTGCGGTTCGGGCAGATCCGGCGCAAGCTCGACGGGGTGAGCGAGAAGGTGCTCGCGGAGAACCTGCGGCAGCTCGAGGCGAGCGGGGTGGTGCACCGGGAGCTGTACGCGGAGGTGCCGCCGCGGGTGGAGTACTCGCTGACGCCGCTGGGGCGCTCGTTGAACGAGGCGCTGGAGCCGCTGGAGGCGTGGGGCGACCGGCACCGCGACGAGGTGCTGTCGCGGGCCGACGTCGAAGTGCCCTAGCGGGCGGTGATCTAAAGGGGCGGAGCTTCACGGCGGCGGTATTCGCTGCCGCCGAGGTTGCGTTCGAGGAGGAGTTCGTCGATGAGGTCCCGGCGCAGCTGGAGCGGGTCGTGGTATTCGGCGGCGAGCGTCTCGTTGACCTCGAGCTCGGTGTAGACCCGGTCGAAGGCGAAGAGGCGTTCGGCGAGGTCGCGCAGGAGTTTGACGCGGGTGCGGCGGTTGACGGGGATCGTGGTGATGCGCCCGTTCGAATAGAAGTGGGCCACTTCGGGGCTGACGCCGGGCGGGGCGTCGGGGCGGGCCTCGCGGGCGGCCGCGGCGGCGGTCTTGAAGGCGTCGGGCGCGGCGCGGATGCTGCCGTCCCGAGTGACGAGGCCGGCTTCGAAGAGGCGGTGGAGGGCCTTCTCGGCGCGCGGATGGCGCGCTCGCAGGTCGGTGACGGTCGTGCCGGATTCGGTGAGGACGATGTCCGCGAACACGCGGAGGCGTTCGGGGTCGGCGAGGGCCTTGAGGATGAGGTCGCCGGCGTCATGCGATGGAACGGTCATGGGGACAGACTGGTGCCGGTCCCCCAGGGCGTCAACGCGTTTTCTTCGAATCTGCGACCATCGGACTTCTGATCCCATGCCCGCAGAGCGCTATTCCAGGGCGCGGAGGAAGGCCAGATCGACGCCGTCGAGGGAGTCGACGCGGGGGACGTCGATCTCGGCCGGGAGTTCGACATCGCCGGGAACGGCCAGGGTGACCGCGCCGGCGGCCAGCGCGGAGCTGGTGCCGGAGACGGAGTCCTCGATGACGACGCAGCGTTCGATGTCGACGCCGAGTTTCGCGGCGGCGGCGAGGTAGGGCACCGGGTCGGGTTTGGGGCGTTCGACCTCGTCGCCGCAGACGGTGAGGTCGAAGTTGTCGGGGCCGACGTGGCCGATGATGATGTCGGCGAGCTCGCGCGGGGTGGAGGTGACCAGGGCGGTCGGGATGCCGGCGGCGCGGCATTCGAGGAGGAGTTCGCGGGCGCCGGGCTTCCATGCGACGCCGGCGGCGAAGAGTTCCTTCATTCGGGTGCGCAGCCAGGTCTGGTGGTGCGGGGTCTCGGTGAGGGGGATGCCGAGGCTTTCGAGGAGCATGACGACCGAGGCGTCCTCGTTGGTGCCGACCATGCGGGAGCGGACTTCGGGGTCGAGGGCGCCGCCGAGGAGTCCGGCGAGTTCTTCGACGCCGGTGTCCCAGATGATCTCGCTGTCGACGAGCGTGCCGTCCATGTCGAAGAGCACGGCTTGCGGGAACGCGGCTTCCGTTCGGTCAGTCACGGTGTCAACAGTACGGGCGGGGCCGTTGGGGCGGTCTGGTTCGCGGCGGGGCCGCGAGGCGGCTCACACAGGGGCTAGGCGAGGCCGGCGCGGTGGTGGCGGCGGCAGAGGACGGTGTAGGAGTCCATGTCGCCGACTTCGACGACGTCGCCGGCGAAGGTCATGACGCCGTCGCGGACGCGGGCGTTGTGGGTGCCGCGTTCGCCGCACCAGCAGTTGACGCGGACGGGGAGCTCTTCCACGCGGTCGGCGAGTTCGATGAGGCGCTGGGTGGCGGGGAAGAGGCGGCCGAGGAAGTCGGTTTTGAGGCCGAAGGCGTAGACGTCGAGGTCGAGGCCGTCGACGGCGTCGGCGAGGTGGTTGATCTGCTTGGGCGCTTCGAGGAACTGGACTTCGTCGACGATCACGTACGGGGGTTTGAGGGCGGCGAGGTCGTCGTAGATGTCGAACCCGGGTTTGACCTCGCGGGCCTCGTGGCTGAGGCCGATGCGGCTGGAGACGACGCCTTCGCCGCCGCGGTCCATGGAGGTGTAGACGACGCCCTGCCCGCCGAGGGAGTGGTGGTACTGGAGGGCGAGGGTGGACTTCCCCGCGTCCATGACGCCGAGGTAGGCGACGAGTTCGTGCGACATGGCACCTATGGTGCCGGGTGGGTGTCGCGGGGGTGAACTCGGCCGCGGGTTCGGTGCCCGGCGCCCTATCGGCGCCGGGCACCTCCCGGGGTCACTTGGCGTTGAAGTAGCTCGCTTCGGGGTGGTGGAGGACGATCGCGTCGGTGGACTGCTCGGGGTGGAGCTGGTCTCCTTCGGACAGTTCGACGCCGATGCGTTCGGCGCCGAGGAGTTCGACGAGGGTCGCGCGGTCGGCGAGCTCGGGGCAGGCCGGGTAGCCGAACGAGTAGCGGCAGCCGCGGAAGTCGACGTCGAAGTAGCCCTTGAGGTCCCCGGGGTCCGAGTCGGCGACGGTGCCGCCGGAGGGCAGGACCCATTCGCGGCGCATGCGCCGGTGCCAGTACTCGGCGAGCGACTCGGTGAGCTGCACGGTGAGGCCGTGCACCTCCAGGTAGTCGCGGTAGGCGTTGGCCTGGAAGAGCTCGTTCGTGTATTCGGAGACCTTGGAGCCCAAGGTGACCAGCTGCATGCCGAGGACGTCGAGCTGGCCGCCGTCCTTGGCGCGGAAGAAGTCCGCGAGGCAGAGGCGCCGGCCCTGCCGCTGGCGCGGGAAGGTGAACCGGGCGCGCTCGGAGTGGCCGTTCTCGTCGAGGACGACGAGGGTGTTGCCCTCGGAGTAGGCCGGGAAGTACGCGTAGGCGACCTTCGCCTCCAGGACGTTGTCCGTGGCGAGCCGGTCGAGCCAGTAGCGCAGGCGCGGGCGGCCCTCGGTCTCGACCAGCTCCTCGTAGGAGGGGCCGTCGCCGCGGGCGGGCTTGAGGCCCCACTGGCCGAGGAAGGTCGCGCGCTCGTCGAGCAGCGCGGCGTACTCGGAGGTCTGGATGCCCTTGATGACGCGCGAGCCGTAGAACGGCGGGACCGGGACCTCGACGTCGGTGGCGACGTTGGATCGCACCGACGTGTCGTTCAAGTCCGGGAGGGTGTCGGCGACCATCGTGGCCTGCTTGGCGCGGCGTTCGCGGCGCAGGGCGATCTTCGCCTCCTTCTCCGCGTCGACGATCGGGACGCCGGTGCGGCGGGCGGTCATGACCTTGTTCATGAGGTCGAGGCCTTCGAACGCGTCGCGCGCGTAGTGGACCTGGCCGCCTTCGAACATCTCGCGGAGGTCGTCCTCGACGTACGCGCGGGTGAGCGCGGCGCCGCCGAGGAGGACCGGCCAGCGCGTGTGCATCGAGCGGGCCATCATCTCGGCGAGGTTGTCCTTCATGATGACCGTCGACTTGACGAGCAGGCCGCTCATGCCGATGACGTCCGCCTGGTGCTCTTCGGCGGCGTCGAGGATGGCGTTGATGGGCTGCTTGATGCCGAGGTTGACGACGGTGTAGCCGTTGTTGGACAGGATGATGTCGACGAGGTTCTTGCCGATGTCGTGCACGTCGCCGCGGACGGTGGCGAGGACGATGGTGCCCTTGTCGGCCGCGTCGGCCTTGTCCATGTGCGGTTCGAGGTGGGCGACGGCGAACTTCATGGCCTCGGCGGACTGCAGGACGAACGGCAGCTGCATCTGGCCGGAGCCGAAGCGGTCGCCGACGACCTTCATGCCTTCGAGGAGGTTGTCGTTGATGATGTCGAGGGGCCGCTTGCCGCTCGCGAGGGCCTCGTCGAGGTCGGTGTCCATGCCGTTCTTGTCGCCGTCGATGATCCGCTGGGCGAGGCGTTCGTCCAGGGGGAGCGCGGCGAGCGCTTCGGCGCGGGCCTCCTTCGTCCCGGCGAGGCTGACGCCGTCGAAGATCTCGATGAGCTTCTGCAGCGGGTCGTAGTCCTCGGTGCGGCGGTCGTAGACCATGTCGAGGGCGACCTGCTTCTGCTCCTCGGGGATCGAGGCCATCGGCAGGATCTTGGAGGCGTGGACGATCGCGCTGGTCAGGCCCGCCTCGACGCATTCGTTGAGGAACACGGAGTTGAGGACCTGGCGGGCGGCCGGGTTGAGGCCGAACGAGATGTTGGAGACGCCGAGGGTGAAGTTGATGCCCGGGTAGAGACGGGCGATCTCGCGGATGGCCTCGATGGTCTCGATGCCGTCGCGGCGGGTCTCCTCCTGGCCGGTGGAGATGGGGAAGGTGAGGGCGTCGACGAAGATGTCCTGGATCTTCATGCCCCACCTGCCGGTGAGGTCGTCGATGAGGCGGGCGGCGACGCGGACCTTCCAGTCGCGGTCGCGGGCCTGGCCTTCCTCGTCGATGCACAGGGCCACGACGCCCGCGCCGTGCTCGGCGACGAGCGGCATCATCCGCTGGTAGCGGGAGTTCGGGCCGTCGCCGTCCTCGAAGTTGACCGAGTTGACGATGCACTTGCCGCCGAGGGCTTCGAGCCCGGCCTCGACGACGTTCGGCTCGGTGGAGTCGAGCATGATCGGCAGCGTGGAGGCGGTGGCGAAGCGGGAGGCGAGCACGCGCATGTCCTCGGCGCCGTCGCGGCCGACGTAGTCGACGCAGAGGTCGAGCAGGTGCGAGCCGCCGCCGGCCTGCTCGCGGGCGATCTCGACGCAGCGGTCGTAATCGGCGGCGAGCATGGCGTCGCGGAAGGCCTTGGAGCCGTTGGCGTTCGTGCGCTCGCCGACGTTGAGGATCGAAGCGTCCTGGAGGTACGGGACGTGGTGGTAGGAGGAGGAGACGCCCGGTTCGAGGACGGGGGTGCGCTCCTTGGGGACGACCGGGTCCCCGGTGCCGGGGGCGCCGCCGAGGCGGGCGCGGACGGCCCGGATGTGGTCGGGGGTGGTGCCGCAGCAGCCGCCGACGAGGCTGACGCCGAAGTTCTTGACGAACTCCTCGTGCGCGTCGGCCAGTTCTTCGGGGGTGAGCGGGTAGACCGCGCCCTTCGGACCGAGGGTCGGCAGGCCCGCGTTCGGCATGACCGAGATCGGAACGGGCGAGTGGCGGGAGAGGTAGCGGAGGTGCTCGCTCATCTCTTCGGGGCCGGTGGCGCAGTTGAGGCCGATGAGGTCGATGCCGAGGGCGGCGAGGCTGGTCAGGGCGGCGCCGATCTCGCCGCCGACGAGCATGGTGCCGGTGGTCTCGACGGTGACCTGGGCGATGATCGGGACGTTCGTGCCGAGGGCCGCGTTGGCGCGCTTGGCGCCGATGACGGCGGCCTTGGCCTGGAGGAGGTCCTGGGCGGTCTCGACGAGGAGCGCGTCGGTGCCGCCTTCGATGAGGCCGATCGAGCATTCCTGGTAGTGGTCGCGCAGGAGCGCAGACGGCGCGTGGCCGAGGGTGGGCAGGCGGGTGCCGCCGCCCATGGAGCCGAGGACGAAGCGGGGCCACTCGGGGGTGGCGTACTCGTCGGCCTTCTGGCGTGCGAGCGAGGCGGCGGCGCGGGCGATCTCGCGGGCGCGCTCGACGATGTCGTACTCGACGAGGCCGCCGTAGTTGGCGTTGAAGCTGTTCGTCTCGATGCAGTCGGCCCCGGCGGCCAGGTACGCGTCGTGGATGCCCAGGACGATGTCGGGCCGGGTGATGCAGAGGATGTCGGTCAGGCCCTCGAAGCCGTCGTAGTCCTCCATCGTGGGGTCGAAGGTCTGCAGCATGGTGCCCATACCACCGTCGGCGATCACGACGCGGCGGCTCAGGACATCAAGGAAAAGGCTGTTCGCAGACACGGCTCCAGGGTACTGGCCGGTGCCGCCAGATGGGAATCGGGTTTCAGGGATTGGGAGTTCGCAGAGGCGTGGATCGAGCTGGCCCCGGCCTCGTACCGCGCGTAGGCTCGGTCCGTAACGAGATCGTTTGAGAAGGGACACACATGGACGCCACGGAAATGGGCATGTGGACCGAACTGACCGATCCGGAGAAGCTCCGCGAAATCGTGGGCGAGGTGATGCCGCAGGCCATCACGAAGGAGCGCGCGAAGCTCCACCCGCGCGACCGCGAATGGCTCGCCGCCTCCACCTACTGCGTGATCGCGACCGCCGACGCCGACGGCAACTGCGACGCCTCCCCCAAGGGCGACCCGGCAGGGAAGCTCGTGCACGTCCTCGACGACTCGACCCTCGCGATCCCCGAGCGGCCCGGCAACCACCGCGCCGACGGCTACCACAACGTGCTCGCCAACCCCCACGTCGGCCTGCTCTCGCTCCTGCCCGGGCGGCGCGAGACGCTGCGGATCAACGGCCGCGCCCGCATCGTCTCGGACGCGCCCTTCTTCGAGGACATGGTCGTCAAGGGCCACAAGCCGATCCTGGCGCTCGTGATCGAGATCGACACGATCTACTTCCACTGCGGCAAGTCCGCCATGCGCGCCGGGATCTGGAAGCCCGAGACGTGGACACCCGACGCGGTCCCCCAACACGCCCAGCTCGTCAAGGAGACCCAGGTCGTCGAGGCCACGCTGGAGCAGCTGATCGACAAGTACGGCCCCAAGTACGAGGCGGGCCTCTACTAGCGGCACCCGCTCCGCCGATCCGGACACGGCGGGCTCTTTCACCGAACCGCGCTACCCGCGAGGTTTCTTCCCTACGCTGAGATTCGCAATATCCGCAGCTCAGGGCAGGGAAGACGCAGGGGCGCCGATGTCGGCAACAGTGAGATACGCGGCGGCCGTACTGGCCGCCCTCGTTTTCGCCCTCTCCGGTGCCACCACCGCCGCCGCGGTCGCGCCGATCGAACTCGACTCCGGGGCCGTCACCGACCGTGTGGGCGCCGTCGGGGGCCGGGGCGCGGAGGTCGACGCCGCGATCGACCGGCTCAGGTCCGAGGCCGCGATCGGGCTGTACGTGGCGTACGTCGACTCGTTCTCCGGGTGGGCCCCACAGGACTGGGCCGACCAGACCGCCGTGAACAGCGGCCTCGGCACCAACGACATCCTGCTCGCCGTCGCCACGGGCGACCGCCGCTACGCCTGGTCGGTCGCGTCCGGGTTCCCGCTGTCGGACTCGCAATTGAACGAGGTCGCCACCTCGGCGATCGAACCCGAACTGTCGCGAGACGACTGGGCCGGCGCGGCCATCGCCGCCGCCGACGGGTACCGGGCCGAGGCGGCCGGGGGCTCGGGCGGCGGGGGCGCGGGCTGGATCGTGCTCCTGCTCGTCCTCGTCGCCGTCGCGGTCATCGTGTTTCTGGTGTGGCGCAAGCGTCGCGGCAGGCAGGGTGTCCCTTCGGGCAAGCAGGTGCAGCGGATGTCGACCCAGAACCTCGACCGGGAGGCCAGCCGCCTCCTGGTGGAGGGCGACGACGCCGTCCGCACCAGCGACCAGGACCTCGGCTTCGCCGTCGCCGAGTTCGGGCAGGAGAACACCGCCAAGTTCTCGGCCGCGCTCGAGACCGCCAGGAGCGAACTCGCCGCGGCCTTCCGCATCCGCCAGTCCCTCGACGACGAAGTGCCCGAGACCGAGGAGCAGCGCCGCGCGATGCTCACCGAGATCGTCGACCGGCTCACCAAGGCCGACCAGGAGCTCGACGGGGCCGCCGCAGAGTTCGAGCAGCTGCGCGACCTCGGCCGCCGCGCGCCCGAGGCGATCGAGAAGCTCACCGCCGAGGCGCAGGCCCTCGCCGGGCGCACCGGGCCGGCGAAGGAGGCGCTGGCGTCGCTCGCGGCCGCGTACCCCGCGTCGGCGTTCGACACGGTCACCGCCAATGTCGCCGACGCCGAGGACCGGCTCGGGTTCGCCGACCGGAGCCTCGCCGAGGCCCGCGACGCGCTCGCGGCCGGTGAGAACGGTCGGGCCGCGGTGGGCGTGCGCGCCGCCGAAGGCGGTCTCGCGCAGGCGAAGCAGCTGCTCGACGCCGTCACCGGGCGGCAGACCGAACTCGCCGAGGCCGCCCGAGGGCTGCCCGGGCTCCTCGCCTCGCTCGACCAGGACATCGGCGAGGCCGAACGCAAAGCGGACGGCTCGCCCGGCGGGGAGCGGCTGCGCCGCGCTGCCGCGAACGCGCGGGCCGTGACCGAAGCGGTCGGGGCAGCCCAGGCGGCCGGACCGGTCGATCCGCTCGACAGCACCCGCCGCCTCGAGCAGGCGCAAGCCGACCTCGGCGGGGAGCTGCAGGCCGTGCGCGACGAGCAGGAGCAGCGCGAGAGCGCGAAAGCCCAACTGGCGCAGACGATCGCGAACGCCGCGGCCACGGCCGCCGCGGTGGAGGACTACATCAACACCAACCGCGGCGGCGTCGGCACTGAGGCCCGCACCCGCCTCAACGAGGCGAACCAGGAGCTCGACACCGCTCGCGCCCTGGCCGCGGGCGATCCGGTGCAGGCGCTCGCGAAGGCGCAGCGGGCCGACCAGCTCGCTGCGGCCGCGTCGCGCCACGCCCAGCAGGACGTGAACGATTACCGCAACCCGGCGAGACCCGGCGGCGGGTTCGGCGGCGGCATGGGCGGCAACGCCGGCGCGATGCTCGGCGGGATCCTCTTGGGCGGCATCCTCAACGGAGGCGGGCGCGGCGGCGGATTCGGCGCGCCGAGTTCCTCTCGCCGCCGCGGCCCCTCGCCGGGGTCCTTCGGCGGCGCGGGCACCCGCAGGGGCGGTGGTGGCCGATTCTGACGACCGCGAGGCGCAAGCGACTACCGGAACGAACCGAAAGGCATGGGGACCCATGACACAGAAGCAGTCGATCTTCGGCCGCATCGGCCAGCTGCTCAAGGCGAACATCAACGACGCCATCGACTCCGCGGAGGAACCGGAGAAGATGCTCGCCCAGATGGAGCGCGACTACAAGAACAACATCGCCGAGGCCGAGAGCTCGATCGCCGAGACCATCGGCAACCTGCGGCTGATGGAGGAGGACGCGGCCGCCGACAGGGAGGCCGCGCAGGAGTGGGAGAACAAGGCCCGCAACGCCAGCCGCAAGGCCGACGAGCTGCGCGCGGCCGGGAACACCGCCGAGGCCGACAAGTTCGATCACCTCGTCAAGGTGGCCCTGGGCAAGCAGCTCGGGCTGGAGAAGGAGATCAAGACCGCCGAGCCGACCATCCAGGCCCAGCAGGAGGTCGTCGACAAGCTCAAGAACGCGCTCAACCAGATGAAGTCGAAACTCTCCGAGCTGCAGTCCAAGCGCAGCAGCCTGACCGCCCGCGCCAAGACCGCGCAGGCGCAGCGGCAGGTGAACGAGGCGGTCGGCAGCGTCGACATCATGGACCCGCTCAGCGAGGTCAACCGCTTCGAGCAGAAGGTCCGCCGCGAGGAGGCGAAGGTCCGCGGGCAGGCGGAGCTGTCGATGTCCTCGCTGGACAAGCAGTTCGAGAGCCTCGACGGGCTCGCCGACGAAACCGAGATCGAGGCGCGCATGGCCGCGCTCAAGTCAGGCAAATGACGCGGGGGTCTCCAGCGGCCGGGCGATGCGCCCGGCCGCTTCACTGCGCGCGGCTACTCCCGCTCGGCCTTCAGGCGGGCGATCGAGTCGTCGTCGCAGGTCGTCCAGAACTCGCCCACGACGTCCTCGAGCTGCTCCATCGACCCCGCGTCGAACAGGTGGTCCTGGTACTTCGTGATGTCGTAGTCGATGGTGCCCATGGTGACCAGGTCGAGCGGCAGGATCTCCATGCCGCGGAACTCGTCGATCTCCCCGTACGAGGAGAGGATGCCCGCCCCGTAGGCCTTCAGGCCGTCCTTCTCACTCATCACCCCGAACTCGAGGGTGAACCAGAAGACGCGGGAGACGAACTCGAGCGCGTCCTCGGAGTGGACGCGGCGGGCCGCCTCGCCCGCGGCGCGGTACAGCGCGGCGAAACGCGGCGAGGCGAGGGCGTTGGCGTGGCCGATGACCTCGTGGATGACGTCGGGCTCGGGCGTGTACAGCGGCACCGAGTGGTGGCGGATGTACTGGGTCGCGTGGAACCTCCCGTCGGCGAGCACCCCGTAGAACTCGCGCAGGGGCACGAGCCCCGCCGCGGGCAGGTAGCTGAAGCCGGTGAGCGGCGCGAGGGACTCGGAGACCTCGTGCAGCTGCGGGATGTGGTCGGCGGGGAGCTTCAGGCGCTCGGCGCCCTCCAGGTACTCGTGTACGGCCAGGGCTTGGTGCTTCACGGCGAGTTCGGCGCTGACCAGCCGCCAGATCTCGTGCTCGGTGTCGGAGTAGGAAACGGTCGGCATGGGTAGGCCGGGTTCCCAGTCCATTGCGAGGGCCGCGATGGCGTTGCGCCGCTCGCGGTACTCGGGGTCGGCGAAGCCCGGGTGGTTCTCACCCAGTTCCACGACGACCGTGCCGTCGGCGTCGGTGTTGACCGGCGCGAAGTACTGTCCTTCTTCGAACATAGGGACAGTCCATCAGGTGGGACGGCCGCTGTCAACGCGGTGGTGAGACTGGCAAGCCCTCTCCGCCCCCGACTAGGGGAAACGCAGCTTCCCCGGGGTCTCGGCCGGGGCCGCCTTGCCCAGGAACGCGCGGCGCTTCGCGTGGAAGCCGTGCCGGTCGTCGAACATGTCGCGGGCCATCTCGGCCAGCTCGATGGTCTGGTAGTACGACAGCGGCTTCGACTCGGCGCGGCGGCGGGCCTTCGCGGCGAACATGCGCCCGCGAGTGACCGGCTCGTTGTAGCCGATCGCGACGGCGCGCAGCCAGCGCTGGAACTCGTCCCAGTCGCGGGGGCCGACCGCGCCGATGAGGCCGATCTGCTTGGCCTCGGCGACCGAGATCGGGAGCTTGTCGCCCAGGAGGCGGGCGGCGGTGGCCTCGCCGACGCGGTTGGCGACCGACCAGGTGTGCAGCTCGGAGCCGTAGATGCCCATGTCGTAGTAGGGGTTGAGGACGGTGCCGTCCCGGGCGACGGTGACGTCGGCGCAGAGGCCGGCCATGACCCCGCCCGCGCCGGCGTTGGCGGAGAAGGCGGCGACGGTGAGCTGCTCGGCCTGCGCGATGGCGAGGCACAGCTCGTCGATGGCGTTGATGTTGTCCCAGGCCTCGGCGGCGGGGTCGGGGGCGGCGTCGATGACGCCGAGGTGGATGCCGTTGGAGAAGGCGTGCTCGGTGCCGGTGATGACGAGGATGCGGGTGTCCTCGGTGAGGGCCTTCTCGACCGCGCCGGTGAGGCGGCGGCACTGCTCGGTGTGCATGGCGCCGTTGTAGGAGCGGATCGAGAGGTAGCCGATGTCGCCTTCGCGGCGGTACACGGACTCGGCGATGGCCTCGGGCGCGGGTTTGAAGGGCGCGCGGGAGGCGTCGATGACCATGGCTGCGGGAAGCTTCGGACCGCGCTTGGGGAGCTTGCGACCCGAGGATGAGTCCAGCTTCTCAAGGAGGGCGGCGTAGCCGACCCAGAGGGTGCCGCGGCCGGTGGCGAAGGCGATGGATTCGCAGTCGCGGCCGACGATGGCGCCGGGTTCGGCGCCGGTGTGCTCGGTGGTGGCGGCGGCGTCGAAGAGGCAGTAGGTGCGGCCGTCGATGAGGGCGGGCGCGCCGGGGGCGCCGTCGGCGGCGGCGATGCGACGGGCGAGTTCGGTCGCCGAAGCGCGCCAGTCGAGCGCGAAGGCGTCGCGGCGCAGGAGCGGGAGTTCACCCGTCCCGGGGACGGGGAGCGGGAGTTCGGCGGCGGGGACGGGGCGCTCGCCGTTCTTGACCTTGCGCAGGACGGTGGCGACGCAGTCCATGGCGGCGTCGGCGACGCGGCTGTTGTAGAGGGCGGACTTGGTGATGCCCTCGGGGACGTCGAATGTGGAGCAGGCCCAGACGGGTCCGGCGTCCATCTCCTCGACCGCGGAGAGGGCGGTGACGCCCCAGCGGGGACCCTGGCCGAGCAGGGTGTGGTCGAGGGAGGAGGGACCGCGGTCGCCGACCGGTCCGGGGTGGACGATCACGGTGGTCCAGCGCTTCCAGACCTCTTCGGGCACACGGTGCTTGAGGAAGGGGCACAGGATGAGGTCGGGGTCGATCCGCTCGACCGCGCGGGTCAGCGCCTCGGGGGCGCGGTAGGCGGGGGCGAGCTCGACGCCGACCTCGTGCCCCTGCTCGCGCAGGGTGCACCAGACGCGCTGGGTGAGTCCGTTGAACGCGGACGCGAGCAGCAGGATCTTCAATTCGACTCCAGGAGGATGGGGAGTCGGCCACGCTCAACTGTGAGCGTACCGATACTCGGCATTTCGCACAATCAGCGCGTGCAGTCTATTCCGAGCAGTCCTCGCACCGTGTCGCGGGCAAGGTCGGGCGCGGACGGGTCCTCGCCGCCGTTCGCGAGCGTGTCATTGGCCCAGGCGTCGACGGCGGCGAGCGCCCCGGCGGTGTCCAGGTCGTCGGCGAGGCGTTCGCGCACGGCCTTGAGCATCGCGCCGGCCGGGGCAGCGAGTTCGCGGGCGACAGCCTCTCGCCAGCGCCCGAGGCGCAGTTCGGCTTCGGCGAGTTTCGCGGCGCTCCACTGGCGGTCGGAGCGGTAGTGGTCGGCGAGGAGGGCGAGGCGGACGGCGGCGGGGTCGACGCCTTCGGCGCGGAGCTTGGAGACGAAGACGAGGTTGCCCAGGGACTTCGACATCTTCTCGCCGTCGAGGCCGATCATGCCGGTGTGGACGTACGCGCGGGCGAAGGGGTTCGCGCCGGTGAGGGATTCGGCGTGGGCGGCGGAGAACTCGTGATGGGGGTAGATGAGGTCGTTGCCGCCGCCTTGGACGTCGATGGTGTCGCCGAGGTAGTCGAGGGCGATGCAGGCGCATTCGATGTGCCAGCCGGGGCGGCCGGGGCCGACGGGCGAGTCCCAGGAGGGCTCGCCGTCGCGGGGGGCGTTCCACAGGATCGCGTCGAGGGGGTCGCGC
Organism: Glycomyces niveus; assembly: GCF_017592475.1. Taxonomy (GTDB): domain Bacteria; phylum Actinomycetota; class Actinomycetes; order Mycobacteriales; family Micromonosporaceae; genus Glycomyces; species Glycomyces niveus. The sequence goes on from NZ_JAGFNP010000004.1 coordinate 20,240, forward strand.
TTGCCTTCGCGTTCGGGGTCGCCGCCGCGTTCACGGGCGTAGCGGAGCATGGTCTCGCGGTCGTAGTTGGACTCGCCGCCGAAGGCGGTGTGGGCTTCGACGGCGTAGTAGACGTCGCCGGATTCATGGCGGTAGGCGGCGCCGCTCTCGAGGAGTCGGGCGACGGCGCGGCCGACGGCGGGGATGGACTCGACGGCGCCGATGTAGTGGCGGGGCGGGAGGACCTGCAGGGCCTCCATGTCCTCGCGGTAGAGGGCGGTCTCGCGCAGGCCGAGGACCTGCCAGTCGGTGCCGTCGCGTTCGGCGCGTTCGAAGAGGGGCTCGTCGACATCGGTGACGTTCTGGGCGTAGTTGACGTCGATGCCCTGGTCGAGCCAGTAACGGTGCACGAGGTCGAAGGTGATCATCGTGGCGGCGTGGCCGAGGTGGGTGGCGTCGTAGGGGGTGATGCCGCAGACGTACATCGAGGCGCTCTCGGCGCCGGGCTTGACCGTCTCGCGCACGCCCGCGGAGGCGGTGTCGTGCAGGCGCAGGGCGGGGCCTTGGCCGGGGAGGGCGGGCAGGTGCGGTGCGGTCCAGGAATCCATGCCCGCGATCTTATTTCGAATACCGGCCGCCCGGCCAGTGCCGGAGATCGGCGACCGAGACGTACTTGTTGTCCTTCCAAGCGCACCTGAGGCTTTCATGCGAAGGTTGCTCGATGTAACTTGTGTGGTCATGGAACGCCGACCACTTGGACGCAGCGGCATCGAGGTCTCCTCGCTAGGCCTGGGGACGATGACGTGGACCACCGACGAGGCCGGTCTCGAGGACGCCGCGGCGCAGCTGCAGACGTTCGTGGAGGCCGGCGGCACGCTGGTGGACACCGCCGACGTGTTCGGGCAGGGCGCGGCCGAGGCGGTGATCGGGCAGCTCATGGGCAAGATCGTGGCCCGCTCGGAGCTGCACATCGCGACGAAGGCGGGGGTGCGCACGGACGGCGCGCCGCGCAAGCGCGACACCTCGCGAGGGTGGCTGATGCGGTCGCTGGAGGGGTCGCTGCGGCGGCTGGGGACCGACTACATCGACTTGTGGATCCTGCACGTGTACGACCCGGACACGCCGCTGGAGGAGACGATGTCGGTGCTCGACGCGGCGGTGTCGAGCGGGAAGGTCCGGTACGTGGGGCTGTCGAACCACACGGGCTGGCAGACGGCGCGGGCGTTCGCGTGGCAGTCGGCGTGGCCGGGGCGGACCCCGATCGTGGCGAGCCAGGTCGAGTACTCGCTGCTGCAGCGCGGGGTCGAACGGGAGGTGCTGCCGGCGTGCCTGGCCCTGGAGATGGGCGTGCTGGCGTGGTCGCCGCTGGGCCGCGGGGTGCTCACGGGCAAGTACCGGTTCGGGCGGCCCGCGGATTCGCGGGCGGTGTCGGCGCAGTGGTCGCGGTTCGCCGGGGTGTACCTGGACGAGCGGTCGGCGGGCATCGTGGAGGCGTGCGCGACGGCGGCCGAGGGGCTCGGGGTGAGCCCGCTCGAGGTGGCGCTGGCGTGGGTGCGGGACCAGCCGGGGGTCGCGTCGGCGATCGTGGGCGCGCGCAACGCGACGCAGCTGCGGGCCTCGCTCGCGGCCGAGCAGCTGTTCCTGCCGCCGGAGATCCGCCTCGCGCTCGACGACGTGTCCGCGCCGACGGTCGGCTACCCCGAGAGCTACTAGAGGGCAGTGAAGATCGCCCCGCGCGGGCGCGCGGGGCGGTCTGCGTTCCCTAGGACTCCTGGCCCATCGAAGCGATCCACTCGTCGATGCGGCGCTCGGCCTCCGCGTGCGAGACGTCCTCGACGCGGGTCATGATCGACCAGCGGCGCCCGAACGGGTCGGCGATCGAGGCGTACCGGTCGCCGGTGAGGAACACCGACGGCTCCTCGCGCACGGTCGCCCCCGCCTCGACCGCCTTGGCGTACACGGCGTCGCAGTCCTCGACGTAGAGGGCGAGCGACCCGGTGATCTGCTCCGCGTTCGGCGCTTCGAGGCCCCACTGCGGGTTCGCGTCGCCCAGCTGGAGGACCGAGTCGCCGATCTTGAGGTCGCAGTGCATGACCGAGCCGTCCGGTCCGTCGTTGCGCATCAGCACCTGCGCGCCGAAGACCTCCTTGTAGAACTCGATGGCCTTCGCCGCCTCGTTCACGACGATGAACGGCACGATCGAGTGGTAGCCGTCAGGGATGGGATTGACCTTGTTCTCGTTCATGGGGCCAGTCTCGCCGAGCCCCTGACCTCGCGCTTGTGAAAAAACGACACACCCCCGCTCTAATATTCGGGACGTGAACGGAGCAACCGCGAGCGACAAGGGCCTGCTGCGGCCGCACGAGGCCGCGCGATTCATCGACCTGCGGCGGTACCGCGAGACCGGCCTGCTCGGCCAGTACGTCGAACGGTACTGGTCGGTGCGCTGGGACCTGCCCGAGGGCGCCTCGTACGAGTCCGTGGTGATCCCCCACCCGTGCGTGAACCTCAGCTTCATGCCGGTCCTCGGCGCGGAGGTCCACGGGCCCGGCATCGCGGTCTCGCGGCACCCGCTCACCGGCGGCGGCCGCGTCTTCGGCGTGAAGTTCCGGCCCGGCGGGTTCACCGCGTTCAGCGGCGTCGAAGCGGCCGCACTGGCCGACTGGTCGGCGGGCGCGGCGGTCGTGTTCGGCCCCGAGGTCGACGAGTTGAACGCGATCATCATGAACGGCAACGACATCGACGCGATCCGGGTGGCCTCGCGGTTCCTCGCCGACCGCATGCCCGAGCGGCCCGACCCCCGGTACGGGCGGGCGCTCGCGGTCGTGAAGGCCATGCTGGAGGACCGCACGGTCACCCGGGTGGACGAGGTGGCGGCCCGGTTCGCCATGTCCCCCAAGACGCTCCAGCGCCTCTTCCAGGACTACATCGGGCTCGGACCCAAGACCCTGATCCGCCGCTACCGCATCCACGACGCGGCCGACCGCCTCGCCGAGGACGCGGGCGCGGACCTCGCCCGGCTCGCGGCCGAGCTCGGCTGGTCGGACCAGGCCCACTTCACCCACGACTTCAAAGACCTCATCGGCTTCCCGCCCTCCGAGTACGCGGCGCAGTGCGCCACGGCGGGAAGGGAACTGGTCGCCGCCCACCGCTGAGAGCGATGAGGGCGGGTACGCCGACCGGGTGCGTTGCCGGGGCGTGGTCGCACTCGGTCGGGGCTCAGGCGGGCGGCGACGGAGAGGTGGGTTGCGGAGTGGGGTTCGTCTGCGGCCTCGGGGCGCTCGCGACACTCCCGGGCGCGGGGGTCGGGCGTCGCTGTGTCCTTGCGACACCGTGGGTCCGGTGCGGAACGTGAGGGTTTTCTACTCCTGTAGGCGATGACGATCCGGGGCGATGTCGGGGATCATTGAGATACGCACAGGGATGCGGAAGACGTACAGGTGTCGAGTAGGTGCAAGCAGACTCAGCCAAGCCTCTGGCCGAAACGCAAACCGTACCGATTCCGAGCTCATCGGCTCAGTCCCCGGGTGCTATCGGGACCCACAGCTGACCACGGCCCGCAGGGTCGTACTGGGTGGGAGATCGCCGGTCGGGATCACCTCGAACGGAGGCGGTGCTCAGAACGAGGCACATCACTGCACGACCGCTGGCATGAACGGTGAGGCTCGGCCGGGCAATTGAGGACCCGGTCTTCCCTACCACCGCCATGCACGGCAAGCACATTGCGTGTGATCGGGATCCCCTCGGGTTGCTGACACGCGAAGACCGCCGGTGCGAGCGGCGTTCCCGCCCGGGGAGACCCCGGGGTCGGTTGCGCGCGCCCGCACGGGCGGACACCGGTCACGGCCGATCGCGTCGCGGTCTACTCGATCGCTCCTGCGTCCATTCGCAGGTGGCGGCCTCGGAACGCATCGCGGAGGCGCCGGTCGTGGCTGACGAGGATCACGGTCCCGGCATAGTCCGCCAAGGCTTCTTGGAGCTGTTCGGCGAGCAGCGGGGACAGGTGGTTGGTCGGTTCGTCGAGAAGGAGGACATCGACTGGGCGGCTCACCAGTCTCGCCAGTTCAAGACGGCGGCGTTGGCCCACCGAGAGCGTCGCCACCGGCTTGCCGAATTCCTCGCGCGTGAACAGTCCCAGGCGATCGAGTGCTTCGGCGTGCTCATCGAGCGTGCCGACGCGGCCTGAGGCGAACGCCCGGAGGACGGACGCTCGGTCGGAGCCGGGTGCGGCGAGTTGGCGGAGGTGGCCGATTGCTCCGTTGCGATCGGCCATGCCTTCGTCCGGTTCGAGCTCACCGGCCAGGACTCGCATGAGCGTGGTCTTGCCCGCGCCGTTCGGGCCGGTGATGAGGACTCGTTCCCCTCTCGCGATCGAGAGGGAGTCGAGCTTGAGGCGGTCGCCTACGCGGATGCCCTCGCAGCGCAGGGCCGGAGCGTCGGTCTCGGCGGCGGTGACGGCGAGTTCGGCGCTGAATCGCAGCGGTTCGGGCGGCTGCGGCACCGGGTCGGCCCGCAGCCGTTCGAGCATCTGCTTCGCGACCTTGATGCGGCTGCTCGCGCCGTGGGTGCGGCCTCGAGCCCGGAAGCCGCCGTGGCCGAAGCCGGCCTTCTCCAGCTTGCGGGGGATGGCGTCCATGCGGACCACGTTGTGGTCCACGATGCCCTCCTGGCGGTCCACTTCGCTCTTCCAGGTTTCGTAGGCCTCGATCGCCTGCAGGCGTTCGGTCTCCTTCGCGTTCAGGTAGCCGGCGTAGCCGTTGCCGTAGCGGCGGGCTCTGCGGTCGGCCACTTCGATCATGGTGGTGGTGACGGCCTCCAGGAAGGCCCGGTCGTGGGTGACGGCGACGACCGTCCCGCGCCAGTCGCGCAGCTGCGCTTCCAGCCAGGTGACGGCGTCGTCGTCGAGGTCGTTCGACGGTTCGTCGAGCAGCAGCAGCGCGGGCCGTGACGCGAGGGTCGCGGCGAGCATGAGCCGCGACCGCTCCCCGCCCGAGAGCGTCCCCAGGGGACGGTCGCGGTCGAGTGCGGGCAGGCCGAGGGCCGCCATCGCCTGGTCGACGCGGAGGTCCGCCTCCCAGCCTTCGCGGGCTTCGAAGTCCGCGAGGAGGTCGGCGTAGGCGTCGCCGGCGGTCTCGTCGCCGGCGGCGATCCGCTGCTCGGCCCGCCGCATGGCGCGTTCGATCGCGCGCAGGTCGGCCAGCGCGAGGTCGATCGCGTCGGCGACCGTGTCGTGCTCGGGGAGGTCGAGTTGCTGCGGCAGGTAGCCGATGCCTCCCGGTGAGACGACGGTGAGCTCCCCGTTGTCGGGGTCCTCCGCCTGGGCGATGAGCCTGAGCAGGGTGGACTTGCCGGATCCGTTGTCGCCGATGACGCCGATCTTCTCCCCCGGTTTGACGGTGAAGGAGACGCGGTCGAGGACGAGGCGGTCGGCGTAGCGCTTGGTTACTTCTACAAGGGACAGTTGGGCATGGCGGAGCATGCGCGCCTCCAGAAAGCAGTCCTGTTCGGGAAAGGGAGAGGAACGGCACGCGTGCACAGAAGAAGCCCATTGGCTCAGTGGATTGCGATGCGTGCCTCGGCGGTCCTCGCGGAGCTCGGCTCTACGCGGGACCTGGCTGCTTTCTAAAGGAAAATCAACATCGCCGCCAATGGTAGCGGCGATCGGGGTGCGGTGTCCAGAGTTCGAACGGCCCCGAGCCGGTGAGCGTGCTCACTGGCTTGGGGCCGTTGGGCTTCAGCTAGGACTGGGAGACGAAGCGGTCCATGACGTCGACGCCGAACTTCAGGCCGTCGAGCGGGACGCGCTCGTCGATGCCGTGGAAGAGGGCGGTGAAGTCGAGGTCCGCGGGGAGCTTCAGGGGAGCGAAGCCGAAGCAGCGGATGCCGAGGGTCGCGAAGGCCTTGGCGTCGGTGCCGCCCGAGAGCATGTACGGGACGGTGCGCGCGCCGGGGTCGGCCTGGCGGATGGCCTCGGCCATGGCGTCGACGAGGACGCCGTCGAAGCCGGTCTCGTAGCCGGGCTGGCGGATCTCGTACTCGAAGTCGATGCCGTCGCCCGCGAGTTCGCGCAGGGTGGCCTCGAGTTCGTCGTTGCGGCCCGGGAGCGAGCGGCAGTCGAGGACGGCCTCGGCGGTGGAGGGGATGACGTTGGTCTTGTATCCGGCGTTGAGGCGGGTGGGGTTGGCGGTGTTGCGGAGGGTCGCGCCGATGAGGCGGGCGACGGGGCCGAGCTTGGCGACGGTCTCGTCGGGGTTGTTCGGGTCGAACTCGATGCCGGTGAGTTCGGAGACGGTTTCGAGGAACTGCCGCACGGTGGGGGTCATCTCGACCGGGAACCGGTGCTCGCCGATGTTGGCGACGGCCCGGGTGAGGCGGGTGACGGCGTTGTCGTCGTGGAGCATCGAGCCGTGGCCGGGGCGGCCGGTGGCGCGCAGGCGCAGCCAGTCGAGGCCCTTCTCGGCGGTCTGGACCACGTAGACGCGCAGGTCGTTGGGAAGGGTCATGGAGAAGCCGCCGACTTCGCCGACCGCTTCGGTGACGCCCTCGAAGACCTCGGGGTGCTCTTCGACCATGAAGCGGGCGCCGTAGTCGGAGCCGGCCTCTTCGTCGGCGGTGAAGAGGAGGACGAGGTCGCGCGGGGGCACCTTGCCGCGGCGTTTCCAGTCGCGCACGAGCGCGAGGAGCATCGCGTCGAAGTCCTTCATGTCGACCGCGCCGCGGCCGAAGAGGTAGCCGTCCTTGATCTCGCCGGAGAAGGGGTGGACGGTCCACTCGCCGGCCTCGGCGGGGACGACGTCGAGGTGGCCGTGGAGGAGGAGGGCGCCGCGGCTCGCGTCGGCGCCGGGGTAGCGGCAGGCGACGGAGGCGCGGCCGGGCGCGGACTCGTAGATCTTCGGTTCGAGGCCGACTTCGGCCAGCTTCTCCGCGACGTACTCGGCGGCGGCGCGCTCGCCCTTGGCGGTCGCGTTGTCGCCGGTGTTGGTGGTGTCGATCCGGATGAGGTCGCGGGCGATGTCGACGACCTCGTCTTGCGGGCGGGGCGGGTTCGCGGTTTCAGCCATCCATGAGTTCTATCAAGCCCGGATAAGGGTTCGCGGTGCGCGGTGGCGGGAGTCGCACTCTTCACTCCCGCCACCGCCTCGTCATGACGCGGCCGCGGCGAGACGCCGGGCGCGGTTCTTCTTGCGGCGCTTGGCCACGATCGGTCCGGCCAGGCGCGGTGCGAGCGGGCCGACGGCGGCCAGGATCAGCACGTACGCCGCGGCGACGGAACCGAGCGCGGGATTGAGCCCGGCGGCGACGCCGAGACCGGCGATGACGATCGAGAACTCGCCGCGCGGCAGGAGCACGAGCCCGGCGCGGAGCTTGCCGGTGAAGGCGGAGCCGGAGCGGCCCGCCGCCCACCAGCCGGTGGCGAACTTCGTCGCGATCGTGCAGACCGCCAGCGCGACGGCGACCGGGAGCACCGGCGGCAGCGCGGTCGGGTCGGTCTCGAGCCCGAAGTTGACGAAGAAGACCGCCGCGAACAGGTTCTTGAGCGGTTCCAGGGTCTCCTCGGCCTGGCGCGAGACCTCGCCGGAGAGGGCCATGCCGACGATGAACGCGCCGACTGCGGCCGAGACGTGCACCTGCTCGGCGAGTCCGGCGACGACGAGGACGATGCCCATGACCTTGAGCATGAGGATCTCGTCGTTCGGCGAGGCGAGGAAGCGCGAGAGGAGCCCGCCGAAGCGGGAGGCGATGACGAAGGCCGCGGCGACGGCCAGGAGGGCGACGCCGAGGCCGACGGCGGCCTGCGCGAACGCGAGCCCGGCCAGGATGGTGGTGAGGATCGGCAGGTAGAGCGCCATGATCATGTCCTCGGCGACGAGGAGCGCGAGGATCGTGGGCGTTTCGCGGTTGCCGAGCCAGCCCAGGTCGCTGAGGACCTTCGCGATGATGCCGGAGGAGGACACGTAGGTGACGCCGCCGAAGACGACGGCGGCGACCGGGCCCCAGCCGAGCAGGAGCGCGCAGGCCACGCCGGGGGCGGCGTTGAGGACCAGGTCGACGACGGCGCCGAGCCAGGAGGTCTTCATGGTGCCGAGGAGCTCGCGCGGCGTGTACTCCAGGCCGAGGGTGAAGAGGAGGAGGACGACGCCGACTTCGGCGCCGACGTCGAGGAAGCCGGTGATGGCGTGCATCTCGTAGATGCCGCCGTGCCCGAAGGCGAGGCCGGCGAGGAGGTAGAGCGGGATGGCGGAGATGCCGAACTTGCCGGCGACGGCGCCGAGCAGACCGAGGGCTCCGATGAGCAGGCCGAGTTCGAGGAGGAGCGCGACGGTCCCGTGCATTAGGCGGAACCGCGCAGAATTCGGTCGACTTCGTCGACGGCCTCCTGGGTCCCGATCGTCACGAGGCGGTCGCCGACGTGGAGGATCGCGGAGGGGGCGGGGCCGGTCTCGACGCCGTCGGCGCGGACGATGGCGACGATGGACGCGCCGGTGCGGGTGCGGGCGCGGGTGTCGCCGAGGGGGCGTTCGGCGTACGGACTGGTGGCGTCGACCTTGAGCTGGCGCGAGACGAGGTTGTCGATCTCGTGGTGGAGGCGGTTGAGCTTCTCGACGATGCGGGCGCCGCCGAGGAGTTCACCGATGGCGGCGGACTCGTCGGCGGAGAAGACGATGCAGTCGAGCATCGAGTCGGGATCGTCGGGGTCGTAGATGATGAAGTCGCGGCGGCCTTCGCGGTGGGCGACGATGCCTAGGCGGACATGCCGTTTGGTCTCGAATTCGAACCGCACTCCGATTCCGGGCAGCTCGGTGCGCTCCACGTCCACTTTTGTGACTCCTTTTGTGTGGGATACGCACCGAACCGTACCGCACGGGGCGGTCAGTCGACCGGGATGACCGGTTCGGCGGTCTGCCGGACCGCATTGAGGACCTGCTCGGGGACGCGGAGTCGCTCGTCGGCTTCGTAGCGCGACCGGACGTCGGCGGCGGTGTCCGGGTCGGCGGTTACGGCTGCGAGTTCGTCGAGGAGCGCGTGGAGGTCGGGGCCGATCTCGTCCTCGGGTTCGGGCATGCGGCCCCATACGTCCCAAGGTAGAAGCTCCATGTTGGTGAGTGCGGCGGCGTCGCGGATGAGGTTGGCGGCGATCCACCAGGGACCGCTCTCGCCGGGGATGCCGGGGAGGCCGCACTTGTCGGCGTCGAGTTCGCCCGCGCGGTAGGCGGTCCAGGCCTGCCCGGCGACGACGAACCTGTCGCGGGGCACGTCGGCGGGGTCGAAGTCGATCTTGAACGCCGTGGCCTGGACGGGGTCCATCTGGGCGTCGGAGAGGATCCAGCGTTCGCCGTTCCAGTGCTCGGCGACCCAGTGGTCGATGTACCACTCGGAGGCCGGGTCGTAGTGCAGGAAGCCGCAGCGGGCGCGGGCGGGGACGCCGTGGGCGCGCAAGGCGGCGACGGTCATGAGGGTGAAGGTGCGGCAGGTGCAGGCGAGGCGGTGCTGCGGTTCGCGCGGGTCGGCGAGCGGCCGGGCGTCGTCGTCGAGGATCTGCCCGAGGATGCGGTCGGCGGCGCGGAGGTGGGCGGTCTCGCGCCGGGCTTCGGCGAGTTCGAAGCCGTACAGGTGGGTGAGGGCCTGGTGGACGAGGACGCCTTGCACGGCGGTGAGGATCGAGGGGAGGTCGCCGGGGACGGCGAGGAGGGCGTCGCGGTGGGCTCCGGCGTCGGAGAGCGGGCCCGGTTGGGTGTAGTAGGCGAGGACTTCACTGGCGCTCATGGCGTTCCTTTCGGTGGAGTGCCTTGAAGCCTAAGGAAATTCGTGCCTATTCTTCCAAATTCAATCGTACAAATGTGCGGGCTTGAATTTGTGGGAATTTTGCCGGGCCTCCGGCCGGTGTCGGCCGGAGGCCACTCGCTTCCGTCAGACGCGGGTCCACTTCTGGTTGTCGCCGCCCCAGCAGCTGTAGAGCTGCACGGGGGCGCCGTCGGAGGAGCTGTAGACGTCCAGGCACATGTTCGCGTAGGCGACGCTGCGGATGGTGCCGTCAGAGCTGAACGTCCACTTCTGGTTCGCCGCGCCGCCGCAGGCGTTGATCTGGATCTGCGTGCCGTTGCTCCCCGCAGGTGCCCCGAGGCACTTGCCGAGGATGCGCAGCTCCTGGGCCGCGGTGTACGCGAACTGCTGGTTCGCGTTGCCGTGGCAGGTGTAGAGCTGGACCTTGGTGCCGTTGGCGGTGTTGCTGCTCGGCACGTCGATGCATTTGCCGGCCGAGTTGCTGCGCAGCATGTCCGTGTCGGTGCCGCCGCCGGAGCCGTCGGGGGCGACGGCCCGGCCGGTGCTCGGGGAGATCATCCCGGCGCACAGCCCGCGCGAGCGCAGGTCGGCGGCGATCTGCGGGATCGCGTTGATCGTGCTCTGGTAGAGGTCGTGCATCAGGACGACGCCGCCGCTCTGGACGCTGCGGACGTTCTGCACGATCTGCGCGGTCGTGGTGCTGGAATCCCAGTCCCGCGAGTCCACGCTCCAGAGGATCTCGGTGAGCCCCTGCTGGGCCGCGACGGACTTGACCGTGGCGTTCGTGGCGCCGTAGGGCGGCCGGAAGAGGACCGGGGTGACCCCGGTGGCCTGGCGGATCGCCTGCTGGGCGCTGGAGATCTCTTGTGCCACTTGGGAGGAGGAGAGCTTCGTCAGGTCGGGGTGGGTCTGCGTGTGGTTGGCGATCCACATGCCCGCGTTCACCTGCGCACGGGCCAGCGAGGGGTTGGCGGCGACGTTCCGCCCGATGTTGAACATGGTGGCCCGCAGGCCGTTGGAGGTCAGGGCGTTGAGCAGGTTTGCAGTGGTGCCCGAGCTGGGTCCGTCGTCGAAGGTGAGCGCGACGTAGCCGTTGCAGGTCTGCGCCTGCGCGGGCGACGCGGCGGCGACGATGACCATGGCGGCGGTGCCGATCGCGAGGGCGAGGGCGGACAGGGTGGCGATGAGCGTTCGCATGCGGCTTCGCATGGTCGGCCTCCTTGGGGGTGTCGCCCGGCGCACCGGCCGGCGGAGGCCGGCGGCGTACCGGGGTACGGCGCATCAGTCGGCGTCGACGAACTCCCAGGGGTGAGGGCCCTAGTCGTCATGAGGGCGTGACGATGGATCGATGTCCCGTGAACATGCAGGAACGCCTGCAATTATCCTGTCCCGATCCGCTGGAGGACAAGGGTTCCACACCACCAAACATCGAGATACGTCGATTTCTAGGCGGATGGCCGGGGAACGGGCGGCGAGCGGACGCCGAACGGAAGACGCGCCTGCCCCGGCCGCTCGGCGGCCGGGGCAGGACGGGATGAGTCGGGTCTTAAGCCGCGCCGATGCGGACGTTGACGCGCTGCTTCTCGTACTCCACAGTGGCGGTGTAGCCGGGGACGTCGAGCACGACCTCGGCGAACTTCCCCTTGACCTCCTTGGCCTTGACGACCGGGAGCTCCACGTCCGCGACGGGCGGGCGCTGGGGGTCGAGGGCGATCCGCAGGACCGCGCCCGCGCCGAGGGTGACCTGCTTCGAGACGTCGAGGGCCGGTTCGCCGCCGTCGTTCAGGACCACCTGGAGGGTGGCGTTCGACTGGGCGAGCGCTCGCAGTTCGAGCTGGGCGGCGTCGACCGCGAAGGTGCCGCCGGTGAGCGTGGTGCCGCCCTTGCCGAGGGCGTTCGCCGAGGCGGCGCGCAGCACGCCCTCCTGGACGACCACGCCGCCCGAGAACGAGTTGTCGCCGGCGAGGGTCAGCGCGCCGGAGCCGGTCTTGGTGAGCTTGCCGCTGCCGCCGATGTCGTTGCGCCAGGTGTCGGCGGCGTTGAAGCCGCCCTTCTCGGCGTCCATGGCGACGGTGAGGTCCGCGTCGAAGCGGCCGTATCCGTCTGCGGCCGTGAAGAGGTCGAGGCGGCCCCAGTACTCGGGACCGTCGAGGATCGGGTACCCGCCCTTGAGGGCGGTGGTGCGCAGCACCTCGCGGCGCTGGTCGGCGTCCAGGTAGGGCAGTCGCGTCTCCAGAAGCACTTCCGCTCCCTTGGGGACGACCATGGCGGTGTCAGAGCCGGACCGCTCCAGGAAGTAGGTGAGGCGCTCGCGGTAGCGCTCGCGGTTGGCCTCGCGGTCGGCGTACTCGTCGGTGTCGGGGCCCTCGCGGTGCGCGTACGCGTACAGCTCGTCGGCCGATACGCCCGTGACGGCAGTGAAGTACGCCAGGGCCTGGGCGCGGGCCTCGGCCTTGACCGTGGCGTTCGCCGGGTCGTGGAGGGTGGCGGCGGCGAGGGCGGTGCCGAGGAGGCGGCCGCCGACGACGTCGACCACCGAGTGCATGCCGCAGGTGATCCGCGAGTGCGCGACGTCCGAGGCGCGCACCAGCAGCTCCTGGAAGCGTTCAGGGACGGCGTAGGCGTAGACGTACGCGGAGATCCAGGCGGCGTTCGCGTGGCCGGAGGGGAAGCCGCCGTCCGTGGCCGGGGTGGTGGACTTGTGGCGGAGCAGCTGCGGGGCGACGACCACGGGCGATTCGTAGGCGGGGACGCCGAGGACGGGGATGCCGCCCGTGGGCGCCACTTCGCTGTCGCGGTTCATCCGCCACGGGCGCGGGTACATGTACGCGGCCTTGCTGGGGTTCCCGGAGGCGTAGGTGCCGCGCAGGGTGCTCATGAGCGCGACGACCTTGCCGAGGTCCGAGTCGGCCGCGCCGGCGCCGATGGCGGACCCGGCCGGGGCGTCGGCCGGGACGGCGTCGTCGATCTTGCCGGCGGGGACGCCGTCAGGGGCGGCGGTGATCGAGGTGACGGCCTTCGCGCCGGTCTTGTAGTGGGCGGCGAGCGGGCCGAGGCCGCCGATGGCGCTGTAGCTCTGGTGCTGGCGGTCGAAGATGAAGGACTGCTTGGCGACGGCGAGCGGCCGGTCGGTGGTGACCTCGACGCTGTAGTCGATGTTGTCCTCGAGGACGCGCTCGTCGATGACGGTGCCGGTGTCCCAGGTCGGGCCGGTCTGCCAGATCTCCTCGAAGCCGCTGAGCGCCCGGATGGCCGCGTTGGTCTCCGCGGTGGTGTTCACCGGGACGTTCGTGGTGTAGGTGTCCACGAAGGCCGGGCCGTCGTACTGGGCCCATTGGGCGGTGACGGGGGGCGTCCCGGTCGGGGTTGACTCTACTGTGGACTGGAGCGCGCTAGTCGGCAGCTCGTTCGCGGCCGCGTGCTCGGCGGCGACCGCGGCGGCGACGATCCCGGCGGAGCCGGCGAGGAGGGCGCGGCGGCCAATCGTGTGCTGTTGTCCTGGCATGTTGTGCTCGATTCAGTGCGGAGGGCAGGGCCTCGCGGCCGTGGGGGCGGCGCCGCGGAACATCGGTGAGCATCACTCTCGCGGCGCGCGGTGAACGGATCGTAGCGGCCCGGTGAGCGCGGTCTGCACGGTGGCTAACGTTTGCAGCGGACGTGCGGAGGTCCCGGCCGCACCGCGGCCGGGACCTCCTGGATCGCTTACTGGGTCAGGCCGCCGTTGAGGGCTTCCTGCTCCACTTCGAGCTCGACCGCGTTGGTCGCGGCGGTGCCCGCGGCGTTCACGATGTCGAACATCTTGCGGCCCATGGCGGCGTGCGCCTGCACGGCCGGGTGGGTCGCGCCGTAGTTGCCCCAGTGGTTGGTGAACTGAGCCATGAACGAGTAGACGAGGGCGGGCGCGCCCGCGCTGCTGTAGACGACGCCCGACTCGTTGCGGGTGGCGTCGTCCGCGCCGTACTTCATGGCGACGCGGGCGCGCTCGACCGAGGACATGTTGCGGCGGAAGCCGTCGTGGTAGCCGCTGAGCCCCTTGAGGATGTTGAGGAAGAAGCTCGTGCCCTTCGCCGAGAGCAGCTCGCCCTTCGCCAGGCGGGTGAGGAGCTTGTTGGTCTCGATGGTGGTGGTGTCGCCGAGCCACATGCGGTTCGGGTTGGCGGGGTTGGGGATCACGCGGGTGTCGGTGAAGCCCTTGGCCGCCAGGGTCTCGTTGATCTCGGCGGGCGGGCAGACCAGGCCGCACAGCCGCACCGAGGTGTTGTCGGAGGTCAGGAGCATCGCGACCAGGACGTTGGCGACGGTGATCTCGTCGCCGTACGCGGTCTGGTGGAAGTAGAAGCCCGAGCCGGTGAGGATGATGTCCGGGGTCAGGGTGATCCGGTCGTCCAGGGCGAGCTCGCCGCGGTCGATCTTGTCGAGCACGCCGAGCGCGATGCCGAGCTTGTTCATGCTCGCGGCGGTCTGGACGCTCGCGGAGTTCTGGTTCACGGCCACGACCGGCGCGGCGGTGCCGTTGAGCAGGGTCACGTACCCCTGCCAGGTGCCGCCGGCCTTGGCGGTCTCGGCGTCCCAGACCGCCTTGATCGCCTGGGCGGTCGTGGTGGCCTGCGCGGTCGACCGCTCCGCGTGCGCGGCGGAGGCGGAGCCGAGAACGGCCCCGCCAGCGGTCACGGCGGCGCCGAGCTTGATTACATCGCGTCGTTCCATGGTCGCCTTTCGTTGGCTTGCAAGGTGCTGAGGGATGTTCCATCACAGGTACGCCCGGAGCGGGGCGAGCGGTTGCCCGCGGATCAGAACGAAGTGGACCTGAGGAGTCCTATCGCGAGTCCGCGGCGGCCGTTGGCGGCGAGCAGCCCGGCCGGGGCGAGCCGGTAGTCCGCGTCGACGGCGAAGCGGGCGCCCTTCGGGGGCCGCACCCCGCCGGAGGTGTCCGCGCCGACCGCCTCGCGCAGCCACACGGCCGCATCGGGGTCGCGGCGCAGGATGCCGCCGGAGCCGACGACGAGGCTCACGGCGGCGAGGTCCTTGCCGCCGCGCAGCGGCTCGGTCGGGCCGCCGATGCGCTCGCCGCGGGCGTGCCGCCGCACGGCGATGCGGGCGGCGAGGGCGCTCAGCTCGGCGTCGTCGGCCGGATCGCTCGCCCGGAACGCCGGGTTCGCGGCCCGCAGCCGGGCGGCCTCGGGGAGGCCCCAGCCGGTCGGGAGGTCCTCCTCGTCGGCGGCCTCCACGATGCCGACGGCGGTGTGGCGGACGCCGAGGTCGCCTTCCACGGTCCTTGAGCGCCAAGCGGTCCCGGCGACTTCGGCGCGCGGGCCTTCGCGTTCGGCGTCGGGGGTGAGCACCGAGTAGACGTCGGTGGTCGCGCCGCCCACGTCGACCACGAGGAGGTCCGCGCCCGTGATCTCGGCGAGGAGTTCGACGCCGGTGAGCACGGCGTCGGGGGTGGCGGCCTTGACCATGCGGGTGAATTCGGCGCTGGCCGAGAGGTGCTTCCCGGCGATCACGTGGCGCAGGAAGACCTCGCGGAGCGCGGTGCGGGCGGGGACGGGGTTGAGGACCCCGATGCGCGGCAGGACGTTCGCGACGCGGGTCGTGTCGATCCCGGCCGCGGTGAGCACCGCTGCGACGTCCTCGGCGGCGTCCGCGTTGCCCGCCAGGACGACCGGGGTGCGCAAACCGGACTCGGCGAGCGCTTCGGCGTGGGCGCGCAGGGCGGTCTCGTCGCCGCCGTCGGTGCCGCCGGCCAGGAGGATCACGTCGGGGCGGGCGGCGGCGAGCTCCACGAAGTCCCCCGCCGCCAGGCCTCCTGCGCGCACGTCAACGACCTTGGCGCCGGCGCTGAGCCCGGCCCGGTAGGCGGCGCGGGCCGTGACCAGGGGCTCGTTGCCGATGACGGCGAGCCGCAGACCGCCGCCCGCAGACGAGCACACGAGCGTGTCGATCACCTTGGCGCCCTTGGGGACTGCTTCGGCGACGGCGGCGCGGAGGCCGTCCATGACGTCGGTCCCGATCGTGGTCGGGCGCGAGGCCCCGCCGAGGAGCGCGCCGGAGCCGGCGTCGACGGCGGCGGCCTTGGTGTAGGTCGATCCGACGTCGACGCAGACGACGGCTTCGGTCACGGGACGACGACCGTCCCGGTCGCGGTGGTGGCGGTGATCGGCTCGTCCAGCAGCGACGCCGCCGAGTCGCCGCGCTCGGGGTCGGCGCGGCACACCACTTTGAGCGTGAACTCGATGGTGCGGCTGCGGCGGCCGGTGCGGACCACCGTGGCGGTGGCCTCCACGACGTCGCCGGCCTTCACCGGCGCCTTGAACTGCACGTCCGCGTAGGACGCGAACAGGCCCTCGTCGCCGTCGGTGAGGATGCACAGCTCGGTGGCCACGTCGCCGAACAGGCCGAGCCCGTAGGCCCCGTCGACGAGGTTCCCGCCGTAGTGGGCGTGGCCGTGGGGGATGTAGCGGCGGTGGGTGACGGAGACACCGTCGTGGTTGGCGCTCATGCGTTCGCTTTCATGGTGACGAGACGGTGGACGAGATAGGAGGCCACATCGGACGGTGTGGTGCCGCGGGTGAAGATGCGGTCGACGCCGAGCTCGGTCGCGGCGCCCTCGTCGAAGCGGGGGCCGCCGACGACGAGCAGCGGCCGGCGCCCCGGCGGCAGCGCCTCCCGGAAGGCCGCCGACATCTCGCGGGTGTTGTGCAGGTGGGCGTCCTTCTGCGTCACGACCTGGCTCACCAGCACCGCGTCGGCCTCCTCGTCGACCGCGCGGTTGACGAGGTCGGGCACGGCGACCTGCGCGCCGAGGTTCACGACCCGCAGTTCCCGGTAGTACTCCAAGCCCTTCTCCCCCGCCACGCCCTTGATGTTGAGGATCGCGTCGATGCCGACGGTGTGCGCGTCGGTGCCGATGCACGCGCCCACGACGCAGAGCTTGCGGCCGAGCTTCTCGCGGATGGCGTCGTTGACGTCCTTGGGGCTCAAGTGCGGGTAGTCCTTCTCGACCACTTTGACCTCGTCGAGGTTGACGAGGTGCGTGGAGGCGCCGTAGACCACGAAGAACGTGTAGCCCTCGCCGATGGCCTTGGCGTGCACCAGCATCGCGCCGTCGAGCCCCATCTTCGCGGCGAGCTGGAGGGCCGCGCCCTCGGCGCGCTTGTCGTGCGGGACGGGCAGGGTGAAGGACAGCTGCACCATGCCGTCGCCGGTGGTGTCCCCGTAAGGCCTGATGATGCGGCTCATCGGGCGGCCTCCTTCCGCGCGCCGGCGAGCGGGGCGTCCTGGTCGGGGCTCGTCCGGTCCAACTCCTCTGCGGCCGGATTCCAGTAGTCGTCGGCGCGCTTCGCGACGCCGTCGAGGCCGCGCCCGCCGTCGGCGGGGCGCTTCATGATGCCGAAGGTGCCGTCGGCGATGGCGTTGAGCAGGCCGTCGTCCACGATCCGCTCGAGCAGGTCGACGGCTTCGCCGAGGACCTGGTTGGCGCGGCCTGCGATGAAGCCGTCCTTGGGCGGATGGAAGTCCTCGGCGAGGCCGGCGCAGGCGCTGAGCACGTACCGCACGTTCTGCAGTGCGATGTCGCGGTCGGAGAGCCAGGGGGTGACGACCGCTTCGGTCATCATGCCCACCAAGAGGATCGACTGCCCGGTCATGACCCCTGCGAGGTTGAAGAACCCGTCGAGGAGGTTGCCGCGGAAGACGTCGCCGGTCATGTGCTTGGTCGGCGGCATCCACTTCAGCGGCGCGTCCGGGAACAGCTGGCGGGCCAGCAGCGCGTGCGCGAGCTCGAGCCGGAACGACTCGGGCACTTCGGGGTTGATCTCGAAGGCGTGCCCGAGGCCCAGCAGCGGGTCCGGGAGCCCGGCCTCGTGCGCGAACCGCTCGTTGAGCAGCTGCGAGACCGTGACCGTATGCGCGGCTTCGACCGCGTCGGCGGTGGTCAGGTAGTTGTCCTCGCCGGTGTTGATGATGATCCCGGCGCGGGCGTGGACCTGGCGGCTGAACCGCTGGTCCACGAAGGTGCGGATCGGGTTGATGTCGCGGAACAGGATGCCGTACATCGAGTCGTTGAGCATCATGTCGAGCCGGTGCATGCCCGCCAGCGCGGCGATCTCGGGCATGCAGAGCCCGGACGCGTAGTTGGTGAGGCGGATGTAGCGGCCGACCTCGCGGGAGGTCTCGTCGAGGGCGGCGCGCATGAGCCGGAAGTTCTCGCCGGTGGCGTAGGTGCCGGCGAAGCCTTCGCGGGTGGCGCCTTCGGGCACGTAGTCCAGGAGGGACTGGCCGGTGGAGCGGATGACGGCGATGACGTCGGCTCCGGCTTTGGCGGCCGCTTGGGCCTGCGGGATGTCCTCGTAGATGTCGCCGGTGGCGACGATGAGGTAGATCCAGGGGCGCTGGGGCGGGTCGCCGATCTCGGCGACGAGTTCGTCGCGCCTGATTCGGGACCGGTCGATGCGGTCGAAGCCGCGGCGGACGGCGGTTTGGGCGCGGGTGCGGGCGGCCTCGGCGTCGCCGCCGGTCGGGAGGGTGAAGCGGGCGCCGTCGGCGGCGGCCGCGTGGGCGAGGCGTTCAAGGTCAGGGAAGTCCTTGAGCGCGTGGAAGACCGGGAGCGCGATGCCGTGCTCGATGCCGACCTGCTCTTGGACGGCGTCGGCGAGGCGGTTGACCCAGGGGATGCCGTCGGGGTCGGCGCCGGTGAGTCCGGCGAGGCGCAGGGTGGCGCGTTCGACGGAGACGGTGGTGTGGCTGCGGGCCAGGTCGACGACGGGTTGGGCGGCGGTGGCGGCGAGGCGGCGGGCCTTGGCGACGACGGCCGGGTCGAGCGGGAGTTCGGCGGTCACGCTTGCTCCTCTTCGGAGAGGCTTGCGAGCTGTCGGTTCGCGTGGTCGACGCGGTCGATGAAGAGGTCCTTCAGGTGCGGGTTCGCCCTGAGCAGTTCGAGGGCGTAGTCGGCGTGGCCGGGGACGTAGCCGTTGCCGATGAGCATCTCGACGTCGGCGGCGAGGCCTTCGGCGCCGAGGGCGGCGGCCGGGAAGGACGTGGCCATGGAGAAGAAGACGATGGTGCCGCCGGTGGCGGTGGCGAGGATGGCGCCGTGTTCGCAGCCGGGGACGTCGACGCAGACGACGGTGACGTCCGCGCCGCCCCCGTCGAGCGCCTTGTTCACCTTTTTGGCGAGGAGGAGCGGGTCGGTGGCGTCGGCGACGACGATCTCGTCGGCGAGTCCGGAGCCGCGCAGCTGGGCGGCCTCGATCTCGTCGCGGACGACCGCGACGACCTGGGCGGCGCCGGCGTCGCGGGCGGCGGCGAGCGAGAGCGAGCCGGACTTCCCGGCCGCGCCGATGACGGCGACGGTGGCGGCGCCTTCGGGGCGGCGGCCCACGACGCGGCGGACGAGCGCGGGCGCGCCGCACACGTCGAGGACGGCGAGCGCGAGGTGTTCGGGCAGGTCGTCGGGGAGGACGGCGGCGATGGAGCGGGCGAAGAGGATGGCGTGCCCGCTGGTCGGCACCTGCTCGGATCTGCCGTCCCAGCGCGCCAAACGATCATCAATGCGCAGCGGGGTGAGGGTCAGGGAGACGAGGGTGGCGACCTTCTGGCCGGTCTTGAGGCCGAGCGGGGAGCGGGGGCCGACGGCGTCGACCGTGCCGATGAGCATGCCGCCGGAGCCGGTGACGGGGTTGTGCATCTTGCCGCGCCGCTCGATGATGGCGCGGACTTCGGCCCGAATGGCCTCGCCGTCGCCGCCGTGGGCGTCGTGGAGCTGCCGGTAGGAGGCCGCGTCGAGGTTGAGGCGCTCGACGCTGATGCGGACCTCGTCGTCGGCGATATCGGGGTCGGGGTCGAGCCGGTCGGCTGCTTGTGGCAGCGCTCCGGCGGGGCTGACGACTCGGTGCGATCCGACCGGTGAGCCTGTCGACATCGTTGCCGCCCTTTCTGGTAGCGGGGAGTTTATAGAGTCTCAATATGCGGGACCTAGCGCACAACAGTAACGGAAGGTTATCCTCGTCACAAGGACGGTCATCCCCGTCTGCGAGGTTTCCCCGGGCCAACAGCCCGGACATGGAGGTGAGAAGGTGTCGGATCGACCTACGGGAGACACCGCGCCCGTTGACGGCTCGCAAGCGTCGCCGAAGGTGCCCGTGATCGAGCAGCCCTACCAGTACCGGCGGCGCAGGCTCGACGAGCCGGACTGGACGCGGTTCCCCGGCTGGGCGGACGTGGCCGAGGCCGACTGGGCCTCGGCGCAGTGGCAGCGCGTGCACTGCGTCAAGAACGTCAAGCAGCTCCGGGAGGTCGTGGGCGACCGGCTCCACGAGTCGTTCTACGAGGACCTCGCGGCGGACATGGCGCACTCGGCGACCATGTCGATGCTGCTGCCGCCGCAGATGCTCAACACGATGGCGCCCGCGATCGAGGAGACCGCGCCCGGTTCGTGGACCGACGCGTTCTACGCCGACCCGGTGCGCCGGTACATGCTCCCGGTCGCCTCCGACCGGCACGCCGACTGGCCCTCGCACCCGTTCGCGACCCGCGACTCCCTGCACGAGCACGACATGTGGGCCGTCGAAGGCCTCACCCACCGGTACCCGACGAAGGTGCTCGCCGAGCTCCTCTCGACCTGCCCTCAGTACTGCGGGCACTGCACCCGCATGGACCTCGTCGGCAACTCGACCCCCACAGTGGACAAGCGACGGCTGGCGCTCAAACCGGTCGACCGGCAGACGGCGATCCTCGACTACCTCGAGACCCACCCGGGCGTGCGGGACGTGGTCGTCTCGGGCGGCGACGTGGCGAACCTGCCGTGGAAGCAGCTCGAGCGGTTCCTCGACCGGCTCCTCGACGTGGAGACCATCCGCGACATCCGCCTGGCCACCAAGGCCCTGATGGGGCTGCCGCAGCACTGGCTCCAGGACGAGATCGTCGAGGGCATGGCCCGCGTCGCCAAGCGCGCGGCCGGGCAGGGCGTGAACCTCGCGATCCACACGCACATCAACCACGTCAACTCGGTGACCCCTGCCGTGGCGCGGGCGGCGGCGGCGATGCTCGACGCGGGCGTGCGGGACGTGCGCAACCAGGGCGTGCTCATGCGCGGCGTCAACGACACCCAGGCGGACCTGCTCGACCTGTGCTTCGCGCTGCAGGGCGAGGCGAACATCCTCCCGTACTACTTCTACATGTGCGACATGATCCCCAACGCCGAGCACTGGCGCACCTCCGTCGCGCAGGCCCAGGAGCTGCAGACCGCGATCATGGGCTACCTGCCCGGGTACGCGACCCCGCGCATCATCTGCGACGTGCCGATGGTCGGCAAGCGCTGGGTCCACCAGCTCTCCGAGTACGACCGCGAGCTCGGGATCTCCTACTGGACCAAGAACTACCGCACCTCCATCGAGGCCGACGACCCCGACGCCCTCACCCGCCGGTACCCGTTCTACGACCCGATCGACACCCTGCCCAAGGCCGGCCAGGAGTGGTGGCGGCACATGCACCCGCCGGTCCTCGCGAAGGAGGCCGGGAACGCGGCCGCCGCGCAGTCCCGGCAGGCCGTCGCGAACCAGGACGCGGCCGCGGAGGTCGCATGACCGGCACCCTGATCACCGTGGCGCCCACCGGGGCCGAGGTCGACAAGGCCGAAGTCCCGGCGCTCCCGGTGACCCTGGACGAGCTCGTCGACGCCGCGAAGCGGTGCGAGCAGGCCGGAGCCTCGATCATCCACGTGCACCTGCGCGACGACGAGGCGAAGCCGACGCTGGACCCGGTCCGGCTGCGCGATGCCGTTGCGGCCCTTCGCGACACGACCGACCTCATCGTGCAGCTCTCGACGGGCGGCTCGGTGCGCGACGGCGAGGCCGCCCGGCTCGCGGTGCTCGACGCCGAACCCGACATGGCCTCCTGCACGATGGGGACCGTGAACTTCGGCGACGACGTCTTCATGAACCGCTGGGAGTTCATCGTCGGCCTGCACGAGCGCATGCAGGACAAGGCGGTCGTGCCCGAGTACGAGCTGTTCGACCTCGGGCACCTGGCGGCGCTCGAGCGGCTGCTCGACAAGGAGGGCCTGCCGTTCGGCGGGCACGTGCACGTCGACTTCGTGCTGGGCGTGCCCGGCGGCGCGGCCGGGGACGCCTCGACCGTGACCGCGTTCGCAGAAGGCGTGCGCCGGTACCTGCCGGAGGGGACCACGTTCTCCGCCACGGGCATCGGGCGGGCGACGCTGCCGGTCATGTTCGCCTCGCTGGCCCACGGCGGGCACCTGCGGGTGGGCATGGAGGACACGGTGTCGTTCGCGCGCCGGCAGCCGGTCACGGGCAACGACCAGCTGGTGGAGCGGGCCGCTGCGGCGGCCGCGCTGGCGCAGCGGCCGGCGATCACGACCGCAGAGGCGCGCAAGCTCCTGCGGATGCGCGACGCCGACTGAGTGGACGCTGCGAGCCCGGCCGCGTCGCGGCCGGGCTCGAGCCGTCGCCGCCCCCGATTAGTGTGGACGGCGTGACCTCCCTTGATCCCCGGCAGAGCGCCGTCGTCCTCATCGACCTGATGCCCCGGCTCCTGGAACTCGACCTCGAGCCCCGCACCGGACCCGCCGTCCTCGAAGCCTCGCTCGCCCTCGCCGAAAGCGCCCGCGACGCCGGTGCGCCCGTGGTGGCGGTGCGGGTGGAACGACCGAACGTGGGGGCGCAGCCGCCGGGCAGCGAACTGGCCCCGGCGGTCGCGAAGCTCGCCGATACGGTCGTGGTGAAGCGCTCGATCGGCGGCTTCTACGGCACCGACCTCGACGAGGCGCTGCGCCGGTTCGGCGCGCGAACCCTGGTCATGGCCGGCGTCATGACCAACCTCGGCGTGGAGTCGACCGCGAGGGCCGCCTCCGACCACGGCTACGACCTGGTGTTCGCCGAGGACGCCATGAGCGCGCTCAGCGCGGCCGAGCACGAAGGGGCGGTGACCCTCGACCTCCCCCGGTTCGGCGCCGTGGTCGGCTCGGCCGACCTGACCTGGCGGACGGGTTCCTGACCCGAACGGCAGGGCCCGGCCGCAAGCGGCCGGGCCTTTCTCGTTGCCTTGCAGTCACGCTCAGCGGTTGTTCTGCGCCTTCTTCAACCCTGCCATGAGGTCGTCGAGGTTCATGGCGGGCGAGAACGTGATCTTCGCGTGCACGTCGTCGAACATCGGATTGGAGATCACCGGCATCATCGACACGTCCTCCATGTCGAAGAAGATCATCATGGTCCGCATGCCGTCCTGCGGGAAGAAGTAAGCGGCCTCCGGCTTGAGCATGTCGAGCATCTGCTTCAGCCTGGCCGGCCACTCCTCGTCGGAGATATTGGTGGCTCCGTCGGCCGGGACCTGCGCCTTCATACACATGCGCATCGGGCTCATCCTCCTGGTCGCCGGACCGGCGGACGGCGCTTCGGGCAGTCGTGGCACCGGTCGGCACTCCCATTGCACCGCGGGCCGCAACCCCTGTCCGACTTTCCGAGAACTCCTCAAATCCCTGCCGATCAGGGCGCTGAGTGCTAGGCCGGGATTACGGCTTGAGGATGTAGCGGCCGCGCAGACCGCCTTTGGCGGTGGCCTTGTAGGCGTCGGCGGCCTGGCTCAGCGGCATGACCGCGTGCACCCGGGTGGCGAGGCGGCCAGACGCGGCGAGCGCCAGGAGCTCGCCCAGCCGCGCCCCGTCGGACTGCACCATCAGCGTCCGCACGGTGATCCCCCGCTCGGGCTCGGGCACGATGTTGGGGCGGACGCCGACGAAGACGCCGCCGTCCCGGACCGGGGCGATGCCCCACTCCTGCTGGGAAGAGGTGTCGACGACCGCATCCCAGCCGGGTGCCGCCTCGGTCGTGAAGTCGGCGCCCAGGCCCCGCACGAACGCCTCGTCCGCGGCGCGGGCCAGGCCCGTCACCCGCCAGTTCCGTTCGCGCGCAAGCGAGACCACATTCGCGCCGATTGCCCCGGCCGCGCCGGCCACGAGCAGCCGCGCGCCCTCGGCGGGCACGTCGCCGAGCAGGTCGACGATCTGCGCCGCGCTCAGCCCGCTGAGCGGCACCGTGGAGGCGGCGTCCAGACCGAGGCCGTCAGGGACGGCGGCGAGGTCGGCGGCGTCCACGATGAGCCGCTCGGCGAAGGTGCCGAAGTCGCGGTCGAAACCGACGACGATCCCCGCGACCCGGGTGCCTTCGGGCAAGTCGACCCCGGGTCCGACCGCGTCCACGGTCCCGGCGAAGTCCCAGCCCAGACCCGTGTGCTCGGCCTGGTCGATCATCCCCATGGTGTGGAAGAAGCCGCCCACGACACCGAGGTCGGTGGGGTTGACCGGCGCGGCGGCGACCGCGACGCGGACCTGGCCGGGGCCCGGCTCGGCGAGGGGGACGTCGATGATCTCGATCGAGTCCGGGCCTTCCGGGGTGCGGACGACGGCGGCGCGGTAGGTGGACGTGCTCATGGATTCGCTCCAGTGGTTGCTGTTCCGGCTTGACAGCTCTACTTTGCTCGGGTAACTCTCTATTGGGAAGTACGCACTTCGAAGTGCGTAGGTCACCCCGAAGTAGGAAGGACCGGCGCATGCCTACGAGGACCGCGGCGCAACAGCGCGAAGAGGCGCAGATGAAGTACAACGCTTATCTGGCCGCGTGCCCCAGCCGCCAGATGCTCGGCCGGATCTCCGACAAATGGGTGGCGCTTATCCTGGCGGCGCTGGGCGGCGACGACCCGCAGGCCGACCCCGACCGCGTCGGGCAGTCGCAGCCGATGCGGTACTCCGAACTGTCGCGGAAGCTGGCGGGGGTGAGCCAGAAGATGCTCACGCAGACGCTGCGCTCGCTCGAGCGCGACGGGCTGATCACCCGGACGGTGACCCCGACGGTGCCGACGACGGTCACGTACGAGATGACCGATCTCGGTGTCTCACTGCATCATCTGTGTCTCGGCATCAAGCACTGGGCTGAGTCGCACATCGAGGAGGTCCTGGCCAGCCGCGAAGCGTACGACTCACGCGGCGACTGAGGTCGCGGCGGCCCGGAAGCGGTCGGCGTAGGCCTCGCCGTACTGCGGGTTGAGCCCGGCGGTGAGGCTCCAGACCATGTCGTGGATGTCGCGGCCGCGGTCGGCGACGCCGAGGGCGCCCACGTCGATCACGCCGTTGACGGTGAGCGTCCGCGGGTCGAGGATGACGTTGGGGAGCATGTAGTCGCCGTGGCAGACGACGGGGTCCTCAGGGTCCGTCCCGGTTCGGAAGGGGCACTGGTCGACCGGGAGGGTGTGGAAGCGGGCGAGGTAGCGGCCGATCGCCTGCACGACCGCTTTCCGGTCGGGCTCGGGCCAGGGCTCGGCACCGGAGCGGCCGGGGACCGCCGTGGTGACGAGGTAGGCGCGGCCGTCGTCGAGCGCGCCTGCGGCCTCGATCGCGGGGGTGCCCGTATCGAAGCCCGCGAGCCAGGCGAGCGCCTCGGCCTCGCGCTCGAGCTGGTTGCCGACCTTGACGAACAGCTCGGTCGGCCCGGCGAGCCGCCACACCAGCGCGTCGGAATGGCCGATCCCGACCGGCTCCCACGTGTGGGAGCGGTAGCGGGCGCGCAGCGCTTCGATCGGACCGGGCATGTCCCCCAGCTTCGCATCGCCGGGCGCGGGCGGCAAGACGGTTTGCAGCGAGTGACGGGCCGCGCCCCGTTCGAGGAGGGCGCGGCCCGGGTCTGCTACTCGGCGTTCGGCAGTTCGACGCCGGTGGCGCTCGCCAGGTCGGCGAGGACGAGGCGGGCGGCCTGGATGCCGATGCCGCTCATCCAGATCTCGTCCTTGACGTTGAAGACGCGGTCGTTCTTGACCGCCTCCATCTCGGCCCACAGCGGGTTGTCCATGGCCGCTTCCTGCTCGGTGTTCTCCGGGACGTCGGCGGCGGTGACGAAGAGGAAGTCCGCGTCCGCGAGATCGATCTGCTCGGGGCCGACCTCG
Organism: Glycomyces niveus; assembly: GCF_017592475.1. Taxonomy (GTDB): domain Bacteria; phylum Actinomycetota; class Actinomycetes; order Mycobacteriales; family Micromonosporaceae; genus Glycomyces; species Glycomyces niveus. The sequence goes on from NZ_JAGFNP010000004.1 coordinate 45,950, forward strand.
AGCGCGAAGTCGTCCACGTCCTGCGACTCGGGGCGGGCGACGCCGACGTCCTCGAGGATCACGCCGGAGAAGGTGGCCTTCTGGTAGAGGCGGGTCGGGCCGGCGACGAAGCGGACGATCGACACGGTCGGGACCTCGCCGTAGACGGCCTCGATGGCGGTCCCGAGCTCGGCGGCCTGGGCCTCGTACGCGGCGAGGGCGCCGGCGGCCTCGTCTTCGAGACCGAGGGCCTCGGCGTGGACCGCGAGGTTCTCCTTCCAGGCCACACCGGTGGTCTCGGTGAACACGGTCGGGGCGATCGCGGCGAGGTCGGCGTAGATGGCCTCGTGGCGGATCTTCGAGGAGAGGATCAGGTCGGGCGCGAGCTCGGCGATCTTCTCCAGGTCGGGCTCCTCCATCGGGCCGACGTCCACGGTGTTCTCGGTCATGGAGGCCAGGTAGTCGGGGAAGCCGCCGCCGCTCTTGAAATGCGGGGCGACCGCGCCGACCGGCTCGATGCCGAGAAGCGTCACATCGTCGAGCTCACCGGAGTCGAGGACCACGACGCGCTCGGGCTGGGCGGGGATCTCGGTCTCGCCCATGGCATGCGTGACGGTGCGCGGGAACGCGCCGGTCGCGTCGGCCTGCTGCTCGGCGGCGTCGCCGGTGGCGGTGGCCGCGCCGCAGGCGGCCGTGGCGGCCAGCGCGGCGGTGGCCAGGAGGGCCGCCGCGGCCCGGATCGTGGTCTTCATTCTTGATGGATTCCTTTCGGGTGGAAGGGGTGTCAAGGGAATCAGGAGCGGCGGTGCCGGGCGCTGGCGCGCGGGACCACCAGCGGGGTGCCGGTCTCGGGGTCGGGGACGACGCGGCAGGGGACGCCGAAGACGTCCTCGACGAGTTCGGCGGTGAGCACGTCGGCGGGCGCGCCGGTCGCGGCGGGGGCGCCGTCTCGCATGACCACGAGGTGGTCGGCGTAGCGGGCGGCCTGGCCGAGGTCGTGGAGGACCATGACGACGGTGCGGTCGGCGGTGGCGTTGAGTTCGGAGACGAGGTCGAGGACGTCGATCTGGTGGCGCAGGTCGAGGAAGGTGGTCGGCTCGTCGAGGAGGAGCAGCGGGGTGTCCTGGGCGAGGGCGAGCGCGATCCAGGCGCGCTGGCGCTGGCCGCCGGAGAGGTGGTCGACCGGGAGGTCGCGCAGGGCCGCGGTGCCGGTGCGGGCCAAGGCGTTCTCTACGGCGGCGGTGTCGGCCGGGGACCAGGGGCGCAGGGTGCGTTGGTGGGGGTAGCGGCCGAGTCGGACGAGCGCTTCGACGCTGATGCCTTCGGGGGCGGTGGGCTGCTGCGGGAGGAGGCCGAGGCGGCGGGCGAGGGCGCGGGCGCTCATGCGGTGGACGTCGTCGCCGTCGATGGTGACGGTGCCGGTCTCGGGGGCGATGAGGCGGGCGAGGCCGCGAAGGAGGGTGGACTTGCCGCATGCGTTGGGGCCGACGATGGCGGTGACCCGGCCGCCGGGGAGGGTGAGGTCGAGGTCGGTGACGATGGTGTTGCGGCCATAGCCGATGCGGAGGCCGGCGGCGGTGATGGCGTTGGGGGCGTTCGTCATCGGACGGTCCTCGGGTCGGGTCGGTTCTGGCGGGCCAGGAGGGCGAGCAGGAACGGCGCGCCCAGGGTGGCGGTGACGACGCCGACGGGGAGGCCGTCGAGCGGCAGTGCGTGCTGGGCGACGAGGTCGGCGGTGAGGAGCAGGAGCGCTCCGGCGAGGGCGTTGAGGGCGAGCGTTCCGGCGGTCGGAGGGCCGGCGAGGCGGCGGACGAGGTGCGGGACGGCGAGCGCGACGAAGCCGACCGGGCCGGTGAGGGCGACGGCGAGGGAGGCGAGGACGACGGCTGCGGCGAGGAGCTGGAGGCGGGCGGTGCCGGGGCGGACGCCGAGGGCGCCTGCGGCGTCGTCGCCGAGGTCGAGGACGGCGGCGCGGCGGTGGAGGGCGAAGGCGGCGGTGAGGGCGGCGGTCGTGGCGATGGCGCCGACGATGGTCTCGTTCCAGTTGCGGCCGTAGAGGGAGCCGGTGGTCCAGTGGAGCGCGGAGGAGGCGAGTTCGGCCGGGAAGCGCACGATGAAGAGGTTCACGGCGGCAGTGAGGCCGGCTTGGACGGCGAGGCCGACGAGGACGAGGCGGGTCGGGTTGATGCCGCCTTTCAGTCTCGGCGAAGCGTGCGAGCCGTCGAGTTGTACTGCGAGGAGGCCGAGAATGGTTGCGGCGCAGAGGCCGCCGCCGAGTGCGGCGAGCGGGGTGAGCGGCGCGGCGAGTCCGAGGGCGACGGCGGCGGTCGCGCCGAGTGAGGCGCCGCCGGTGATGCCGACGACGTCGGGGCTCGCCAGGGGGTTGCGGGCGACGCGCTGGAGGACGGCTCCGGCGACGGCGAGCCCGGCTCCGGCGATCACGGCGCTGAGCACGCGCGGGGTGCGGAACCGGCCGACGAGGAGCACTTCGCCGCGGTCGCCGGTGCCGAGGAAGAGTGCGTTGAGGGCGCGACCGGGGGTGAGGATGTTCTCCCCCAGGCAGATCCCGGCGAGGATCGCGGCGGCGAGCAGCGCGAGCCCGGCGAGCGTGAGGACCGCGACGCGGCGGCGCTGCCGGGCGATGGCCCCGAGGCGGCGGGCGGCCGGGGCGGTGTCGGTGGCGAGCGCGGTCATCGGGCGGCCTTCCCCGCGAAGCGAACGGACTTGGCGAGCGAGAGGGACGCGACGCAGCGCGCGCGTTCGCCGGCCTCCGCAGGCGAGCGATCCGAAAGCGCTGCGGTCGCGCCGCCGGGACACCGCACGTTGCGGCCGATATCGCCGGTCATCGGGCGGCCTTCCTTGCCAGGATGGCGAGGAGGGGCGCGCCCAGGAACGCCGTGATGATGCCGACTTCGATCTCGCTGGGGCGCACGATCATGCGGCCGAGGACGTCGGCGGCCAGGAGGAGGATCGGGCCGCCGAGGAGGCAGCCCGGCAGCAGCAGGCGGTGGTCGGGGCCGACGACGGCGCGCACGAGGTGGGGCGCGGCGAGGCCGATGAACGCGATCGGTCCGGCGACCGCGACGGCCGATGCGGCGAGGAGGACGACGGCGACGCCGCCGATGAGGCGGGTCCGGGCGACGGGCACGCCGAGTGCCGAGGCGGCGTCGTCGCCGAGGCTCAGGGCGTTCAGCGCGGGTGCGACCAGGAAGGCGAGCACGGTCCCGGCGATGAGCGGGGCGGCGACGGGGACGAGCATGTCGAGGCTGCGGCTCGCCAGCGAGCCGACGAGCCAGAAGCGGGCCTCGTCGAGGGTCTGCTCGGAGGTGAGGAGGACCGCCGACGTCCAGGCGGCGAGGACCGAGGCGAGCACGGTGCCGCTGAGCGCCAAGCGGACCGGGTCGAGGTCGCCCGCGCCACGGGCGAGGGCGAAGACCGCGACGGCGGCGACGGCGGCTCCGGCGAGCGCGAAGGGCAGGAACTCGGCGGGGCGCGTGAGGCCGAGTAGGTGGATCGCGGTGACCACCGCCAAGGCCGCGCCGGCGTTGACGCCGAGCGTGGTCGGCGAGGCGAGGGGGTTGCGGGTGACGCCCTGGCAGACGGCACCGGCGAGGCCGAGCGCGGCGCCGACGACGAGGCCAGTGATCGTGCGGGGCAGGCGGATGCCGGTGACGGCGAGGGCGTCGCGGCTCGTGTCGTCACCGAAGAGCGCGTCGACGACCGTGCCGAGCGGCACCGGGCGGGTGCCGAGGGCGAGGCTGAGCGCCGCGCAGACCGCAAGGGCCGCAATGCCCGCGGCGAACACCCCCGCAGTGCGCGCGGGGGTGCGGCGGGGGACCGCGGCGGTGGCGGGCTGGGCGTCGAGCACGCGAGCAGATTAGGTAAGGCATGCCTAATGGCTCGCGCGCGCTACCGCCAACGTGGTGCTCCGCACATTAACTTGAAACTTCAATTCAAGCGGGTATGGGTCAGTCGTGCCAGCGGCGGCCGAACCCGGAGAAGAGCCCGCCGATGGCCAGGTAGACCAGGGCCGCGATCCCGTAGTTCACGACGGCGCGGACCTTCGGGTCCTCGATGCCGGTGAACATGTCGCGGAACAGCCAGGAGAACCAGTTGGCGAGGTCGGCCATGAAGTTCACCAGCGGGTTGTGGGGGTTGGCCTCGAGGAGGACGAACCCCAAGTGCAGCAGGATGATCAGCGCGATCGCACCGAAGACCGCGGTGATGATGTGCACGATCAGGGGGTTGTAGCGCGTGACGACGTGGGCCATGACGATTCCGTTCGGTCTAGTGTCTGTCGTTCTTGGACACCGGGTTCCCGGATCGAAGCGGTGCAAACAGGACGCGGCCGAAATCGGCACAGCCGGGAATGCGACACTTTAAGCGCTTTCTCGAATACCGGTCGGCCGGTAAGCTTGGTACCCATGCCCTCCGCACCGCCACCGCTCACCCCGCTGCGCCTGCTGACCGGCCTGGCCAGGCCGCACGCGGGACGGCTCGCACTCGGCTCGCTGCTCTTCCTCTTCGCGGGCGGCGCCTCGATGTCGGGGCTGTGGATCGTCGGCCGGATCATCGACGAGGGGTTCATCGCCCGCGACGCGGGCGCGTTCGCGCTCTGGTTGGGGCTCATGGCCCTCGCCGTCACAGTGCAGCCGACGTTCTGGGTGCTCGGCTTCCGGCTCTTCAACACCGCCGACGCCGCCGGCCAGCGCGCCATCGTGCGGCGGCTCACCGACCACCTCAACACCGCCGGGACCGGCGTGCGCGGCCGCGTCTCCGCCGGCGAGCTGGTGAACCTGCCCAGCGAGGACATGCGCAAGGCGGCCCACACCGTCACCGAACTCGGCTTCGTCGCGAACAACCTCGCGATGTTCCTCATCGGATCGGCCCTGGTGTGGTCGATCCACCCGCTGCTCGGGGTCATCATCATCGCCGGGAGCGGCGCGACCGCGCTGGTCGCCGGGCCGCTCCTCAAACGCCTGCAACGCCGTCAAGCCGACTACCGCGACATGATCGGCGGCCTCACCGCCCAGGCGGCCGACATCGTGGGCGGCCTGCGCGTGCTGCGCGGCATCGGCGGCGACCTGCTCTTCACCGACCGGTACCGGGAGCAGTCGACGGCACTGCGCGACCGCGGCTACGCCGTGGCGAACTCCAGCTCTTGGATCCACGCCCTGCGCCACTCGATGCCGATCGTGTTCGTCGCGGTCATCACCTGGGTCGGCGCGCTCCTGGCGGTGGACGGCGCGCTCACCATCGGCGGCCTCGCCTCCGCGTTCAGCTTCGCGACCATCTTCATCGCCGTCTCCGGGAACTTCATCATCTCCGCGAACTACCTGGTCGCCAGCTGGGTGGCCGCCGGTCGGCTCACCCGGTTCCTGGCCATCGCAACGGATGTGGACGACGACGGGACGCTCCGGGGCGGGATCGGCGAGCTGCGCGACCCCGATTCGGGCCTGGTCGTGCCCGAGTCCGGGCTCACCGTCCTCGTCACCGCCGAGACCGCCCCGGCCGCGGAGGCCTGCGAACGGCTCGCCCGCCACCGCGACTCCGAAGCGGTGTGGGACGGGCGGCCCCTCGAGTCGTACGCGCTCGCCGACGTGCGCGAGCGGATCATGCTGCTCACCGACGAGGACCACCTGTTCGAGGCGACCCTCGGCGAGACCCTGCGGGTCGGGCCGGACGCCGCCCTCGCCGCCATCGAGACCGCTTGCGCCGCAGACGTGTACACCGGCCTCGGCGGCACCTTCGACGGCCGGGTCGCCGAAGGCGGCCGGAACCTCTCGGGCGGCCAGCGCCAGCGCCTTCGGCTCGCCCGCGCGCTCGCGGCCGCACCGCAGACGCTCCTGGCGGTCGAACCGACCTCGGCGGTCGACTCGCACACCGAGTCGCTCATCGCCGACCGCGTGTCCGCCGCCCGGGCGTCGCTGTCGACGCTGGTGGTGACGGCCTCGCCGCTGTGGCTCGCGCACGCCGACCGGGTGGTGTGGATGGTCGAGGGCAAGGTCCACGCCACCGGGTCGCACGCCGAGCTGCTGGCCGACCCCGCCTACCGCCGCCTCGCGTCACCGCGCGAATTCATGGCTCGCAAGCTTCGCCAAGGAGGGGAGACCGCATGAGCGCCACCGACCTCCACGAGCGGCTGCCGATCGCGAGCCCGGCGCAGGTGCGCCGGGCGTTCCGCGGGCTGCTCGCCGCCGACAAGGGCCCGGCCGTGCAGGTCCTGATCATGTACACGCTCGCGGCCGGGTTCAGCGTCGCCATCCCGGTCCTGCTGGGCCGGGTAGTGGACGGGATCGGCGCGGGCTGGGGCGCGCACGAGGTGAACCTGACCTGCGCGGTGATCCTCGCCTGCGTCGCGGTGCAGTTCGTGCTCAGCCGCTCGGGCCGGCGCGCGGGGTACCGATTCGGCGAGCGGGCGGCAGCGCGGCTGCGCGAGGACGTGGTCGCGCGGGTCCTCGGCCTGCCGCTGGACCGGGTCGAGCAGGCCGGGCGCGGGGACCTCGGCACCCGCACATCGGCCGACGTCAACACCGTCGCCGACCTGCTGCGGGACAACGGCCCTTCGATGGTGACCTCGCTGATCGAGGTCGTGGTCCTGTACATCGCCCTGTTCGTGGTCGACCCGCTCCTCGGCCTGGTCTCGCTGCTGACGCTGCCGCCGCTGCTGCTGGCGTCGCGCCGGTACCTGCGGCAGGCGAACCGGGTGTTCACCGAGCAGCGCGCGGCCATGAGTGAGGCCGCCGAGACGCTCTCCGCGTCCGGGAGCGGCGCGAGGACCGTTGCGGCGCTGGCGATGCAGGAGGAGCGGCGGGCGATCGGGCACGCCCGGGCCGAGACCCTGTTCGAGCGGTTCAAGCGGCTCATCCGGCTGCAGGTCGAGTTCTTCTTCTTCCTGTTGTGGCTCAACCGGCTGCAGCTCGTGCTGGTCGTCGTCGCCGCCGGGTTCTGGTACCTCGAGGGCGGCATGAGCCTCGGCACCGCGATCGCCGCGATCACCGTGGTGGTGCGCATCGCCAACCCGACGAACTCGGTCATGACCCAGCTCAGCGAGTTCCAGCAGGGCGCGGCGGCGCTGGCGCGCATCGCGGGCGTCGGCCTCATCGAGCCCGAGACCCGCGATGCCGTTCCGGACGGGAACGACCTGGTGCTCGACACGGTGACCTTCGGATACGGCGACGGCCCCGACGTGCTCCACGGCCTCAGCCTCCATCCGCGGCAGGGCGAGCGGCTGGTCGTCGTCGGGCCCTCCGGGGCCGGCAAGTCGACGATCGCGCGCCTCCTCGCCGGGATCGACCGGCCGCGCACCGGGACGGCGACACTCGGCGGCGTCCCCGTGAGCGACATCCCGGTCGAGGAGCTGCGCCGCCGCGTCGTGCTCGTGACCCAGGAGCACTACGTGTTCACCGCGACTCTGCGCGAGAACCTGATCCTCGCCGCCCCTGACGCGGACGACGCGCGGCTGGTGGCGGCACTGCGCCGCGTCGATGCGGGCTGGGCCGTGGCGACCGGGCTCGACACGATGCTCGGCCCCGAGCACCGGCAGCTGACCACGGCCGAGGCGCAGCAGATCGCGCTCGCCCGCGTCGTGATCGCCGACCCGCCGATCGTGATCCTCGACGAGGCCACGGCCGGCATCGACCCGGCGAGCGCGGGCAATGTGGAGGTCGCGCTGGCGGCGGCGCTCGAGGGCCGCACGGTCATCGCGATCGCGCACCAGCTGCAGGCGGCGGCTTCGGCGGACCGGATCGCGGTGGTCGAGGACGGCCGGATCGCCGAGGAGGGCCCGCACGCCGCGCTGCTCGCGGCGGGCGGGGTCTACGCCGGACTCTGGCACGCGTGGCAGGGCGACTGATCCGTTGGTGTGATGCCGACGGGGCGAGGGTGGTGCCGGGTGGTTTCGATGGTCGGGAACTGCGCTGGTCTCGCTTACCCCTGTCGGCGACGGAGGGCGCTCGGGGGCTTGCCGCTGGGTGGCTGGAGGCGACCTCCCGACCCGCAGGGACCCCCTTGCGCTTTGCCTTGGGGCCCAGGCAGGCAGGCGAAACATGAATATCTTCTCGACTTGTGGGTGATGGCAGGCAAGGCTGTTCGCGAGACAATCGAGGTACGCACAGGGGTACGGAAAACGTACAGGTGGCGAGTAGGTGCAAGCAGACTACGACAAGCCTCTGGCCGAAACCCAAACCGGACCGATTCCGAGCGCGACCGCTCAGCCCCAGGTGCTATCGGGATCCGCAGCTGACCACGGCCCTTCGGGGGCGTGCTGGGCGGGAGATCGACGGTCGGGATCACCTCGGCCGCGGCAGTGCCCGGAACGAGGCACACGAACTCGTAAGACCGCCAGCGTGAATGGCAATGCCGGCCGGCATTGGAGGACCCGGTCTACCCATTGCCCTCATGCGAGGCAGCAATCACTCCGACCAGCTGAGCGCCACGGTGTCCAGACTGGCGGACACACCTCGCCCAGGCGATGAGGTGTGCGTGGGAGGCGGAACGACTTTCCACCGATCGAGGACGTAAGGGAGGGAAAGTAAGGGAGGGAATCGAGACTAGCCGCGCTCGGGCTCGTCGACCCAGCCGGCGATGAGGATCAGGCCGGACGGGCGGTGGCGGGCGAGGTAGGCGAAGGGGCGGTCGAAGCGGACCGATGCCCGCACGTGCCGGTGCTGGGGCTTCGCGAAGAACCCGGCGCGGGTCATGGCGATCGCGGTGACGGCCGCGGCCTCGAAACCGATGGCGCTGAACACCGACATCGCGGTCTGCTTGGCTTGTGTCACGTACACCGGCTGGGCCGCAAGGCGGTCGAAGCGGGCGCGCTCTTCATCGGAGGCGAGCACGAGCCCGAGCGCTTCGGCGTCTTCGAGGAGGTCGAGGTTGCTGTCGAGCGAGAAGCGGACCGTCTGGACACTCACTTCAGGGCCGGTCTGCGGCCGCATTCCCTGGTACTCGGCGACTTCGACGCCGACGGCCCGCTCGCCCACCTCGAGTTCGGTCGAGGAGCGGCCCCAGCCGGGATCGGTCGCGGCGTCGATGAGGGCGCTCATGACCGCTTGCGGCGCAAGGCCTTCGCGCCCGAGGCCGAGGAGCACGTCGATGCCGCCGTCGCCGGGGACCGTGAGGACCGAGGCGTCTTCGGCGACGCGGAGGACGTCGTCATTCAGCGTCGCGGTGAGCGCCCGGCAGCGGCCGAGCTTGGACCAGGGGCCGCGGTCGAAGGCGCGGCTCGCGTCCCGGAACGGCGTGCGCCAAGTGGTGCGCACCGACAGGGCGCTGGCGAGGACGAGGTCGATCGCCTGCTGGAAGTCCAGCGGCATCCGCTCGATGAGCCCGTCGGTGTTCCGCGACGCCCACGCGTCGAGGGCCGCCTTGTCGGCTGCAGGGTCGCCGGTGAGCGACCCGACGGCCTCCACCGGGAGCTTGGCGACCCATTCGGGGTCGAGCGTGACCCTGCCGCCGGCCCAAGCGCCGATGGCGAGGCGGATCGCCGGACTGGTCCGGGCCGCTTCGAGCAGCGCCGCAGGGACCTTCGCGGCCTGGTCCGCGTCGATGCCGGCGGCGGCGAGCAGTTCGTCGCGGGTGTCCTCGACGGCGCCGGTCGCCAGCGCGGCGAGCAGGGGCCAGATGCCGAGTCCGGAGGCGACCGCCGGCACCGAGTCGCGGGAGGCGAGCCACCGCCTCGTGAACTCGTTGGCGGCCTTGACCTCGCGTTCGGCGAGTGCGTCCTGGATCGTCGTCTCGGTGCCCATGCCCTGGATGCTAACCCGGTCGTGCCGCCGCGCCCGGCGGTTGCGGACTATGCGCCGAGTTCGCTGACCCAGCCGGCGATGAGGATGAGGCCGGAGGGGCGGTGGCGGGCGAGGTAGGCGAAGGGGCGGTCGAAGGTGACGACGACGGCGCGGTGGCGGTGCATCTCCTGCGGCGGGGCCGCGCCCATCCAGTCCATGCCGAACGCGGTGACGGCGGCGGCCTCGAATCCGGTGGCGCTGAAGACCGCGGTGCAGGTCTGCTTGGCCTGGCTCACGTAGAGGCGTTGGGCCGCAAGGCGGTCGAACTGCGCGAACTCGTCGTCGGAGGCGAGTTCGAGGCCGAGGGAGGCGGCGTCTTCGAGGAGGTCGAGGTCGCTGTCGAGCTTGAACGCGGGCACGATCGCGTTGATCTCGGGACCGGTCTGCGGCTGGGGGCTCGGGTACTCGAGGAGGGTGACGCCGATCGGCTGCGCTTCCGCGGTGAGTTCGGTTGCGGGGCGGCCCCATGCGGGGTCGGCGGCCGCGTCGATGAGGGTCGAGAGGACGTCTCGGGGCGGGGTCGTTTCGAGGCCGAGCGCGAGCAGGACGTCGATGTCGTCGCCGCCGGGCACGGTGAGCACGGCCGTGTCGGCGCTGACCCGCAGGACTGCTTCGCGGTAGCAGGCGGTGAGGACGGTGCCGGCGTCTTTCCAAGGGCCGCTGCGGAAGGGCGCGCGCTCGTCGAAGGGGGTGCGCCAGGTCGTGCGCACCGACAGCGCGCTGGCGAGGAGCAGTTCGATCGGTTCCTCCAGGTTCACCGGCATCCGCTCGATGAGGCCGCCGGTGTTGCGGGAGGCCCAGGCGTCGAGGGCGGGCTTGTCGACGGCGGCGTCGCCGGTGAGCGCGCCGATGGCGTCGACCGGGAGGCCGCCGATCCAGTCGGGGTCGAGGGTGACCCTCGGTCCGGCCCAGGCCGCCAGCGCGAGGTTGAGGGCGGGGGCGGACTTGACCGCGTCGAGGAGGGCGGCGGGGACGTCGGCGGCCTGGCCGATGTCGAGCCCGGCGGCTTCCAGCAGTTCGTCGAGGGTGGCTTCGACCGCGCCGGTCGCGAGGACGGCGAGCAGGGGCCAGATGCCGAGCCCGGAGGCGACCGCGGGGACTTCGGCGCGGCCGGTGAGCCAGCTGCGGGTGAGCTCGTTGGCGGCGGCGATCTCGTCGGCGTTGAGCGCGTCTTGCAGGGTGGTCTGCTCCATGCACCGGATGCTAGCGGTCCGGTGCGCGCTAATTCGCTTGCGCGGTCCCCTGAGGGGTCCTACCCTCGGCTGATCGTCGGTCCAGACGTGTCAGTCCTCGCCTGAGCAGGAGATCGCCATGCGCCAAATCTCGGAGTGCCTCATCCGAAACCAGACGATCTCACTCTCGAGGACCTGCTTTGCCTTTTCTGAATCTGGGGATTCTCGCCCACGTCGACGCCGGTAAGACCAGCCTGACCGAGCGGCTGCTGTTCAACGCGGGCATCATCGACCGCGTCGGCAGCGTCGACTCCGGCAGCACGCAGACCGACTCCATGGACTTGGAGCGGCGGCGCGGTATCACCATCCAGTCGGCGGTCGTGGCGTTCCAGCTGGACGGCCTCACCGTCAACCTCATCGACACTCCCGGTCACACCGACTTCATCGCGGAGGTGGAGCGGGCGCTTCGCGTGCTCGACGGCGCGGTGCTCGTGGTCTCGGCCGTCGAAGGCGTGCAGGCGCAGACGCGCGTCCTGTTCCGCACGCTGGAGCGGCTGGGCGTGCCGACGCTCCTGTTCGTCAACAAGGTCGACCGCCGGGGCGCGCGCGAGGACGACCTCATGCGGGACCTGGCCGAGATGCTGAGCCCGCGGCTGCTGCCGATGGGGACGGTCCGGGCGATCGGCACCGGCGACGCCGAAGTGGCGCCGTTCGGGTTCGGCGACCCGGTTTTCACCGAGCAGGCGGTCGAGATGCTCACCGCGGGCTCGGACGAGTTCCTGGCCGCGTACCTCGACGACCCCGACGCGCTCGACTGCGACGCCGAGCTGGCCGCGCAGGTGCGCACTGGCCGGGCCCACCCGGTCTACTTCGGGTCGGCCGTGACCGGCGCGGGCGTGGCGGCGCTGACCGACGGCATCCGCCGGTATCTTCCTGTGCCGCAACGGGACCCGGAGGGCGAGCCGGTCGGGACGGTGTTCAAGGTCGAGCACGCCGCGGCGGGCCAGAAGGTGGCGTACGTGCGGCTGCGCAGCGGGCGGATCGCACCGCGGGAGCAGCTCACGACGTTCCGCCGCGTCGACGGGACCGTCGAGTCCTTCGAGGGCAAGGTGACCGCCGTAGAGGTCTTCGCGACCGGCACCGAGACGGTGACGGCGGTCGCCGAGCCCGGGAGCATCGCGAAGGTCAAGGGCCTCACCGAGGTCCGCATCGGCGACGCGATCGGCTCGGAGGACGCGCTGGCGAGCGGCGGGTTCTTCACGCCGCCGACGCTGGAGACGGTGGTGCGCCCGGCCGATCCGCACGACCGCATCCCGCTGAACCGGGCGCTGCTGAGCCTGGCCGAGCGGGATCCGCTGGTCGACCCGCACTTGGACGAGCTGTCCGAGGAGATGGCGGTGCGGCTCTACGGCGAGGTGCAGAAAGAAGTAGTGGCCTCGCTGCTGGACGAGGAGTTCGGCATCGCGGTCGAGTTCGAGGAGACGCGCGCGATCCACGTCGAGCGCCCGGCCCGGACGGTCGAGGCGCTCCACGAGATGGGCCCGTGGCAGCAGACCCCGCACATCGCGACCGTGGGCCTGCGGCTGGAGCCGGGCGAGCCGGGGTCCGGCCTGCACTACGGGCTCGAGGTCGAGCGGGGCTCTTTGACGCGGGCGCTCCGCAACGCCGTGGAGGAGACCGTCCACAAGGTCCTGAGGCGGGGTCTGTACGGCTGGGCGGTGACCGACTGCCGGGTCCTGTTGACGGCCACCGGCTACATCGGCCGGGCCAGCACCGCGAACGACTTCCGCGAGGTCACCGCGTTCCTCCTCGACCTCATGCTCAAAGAGGCCGGCACCGTGGTCTGCGAGCCGGTGAACAGCTTCCACGTGGAGTTCCCGTCCGGAACCGGCAACGCGGTGCTCAAGACCCTCGGCGAGGCTCGCTCGAACATCAAGGGCCAGTTCTCGACCGAGACCACCGGCTACGTCTCGGGGTTCATGCCGACCGAAGCCGTCCACGGCGTCGAGCGGCGCCTCCCGGGCATCACGGAGGGCCTGGCGCTCTTCACGACCGAGTTCGCCGAATACCGCCCGGTCTACGGCACCCCGCCCAGGCGCGGCTAGGAGCAGCATGGAGATCAAGCAGGTCGAGGACCGCTGGGAAGTCCGTAATGGATCGGGCCGGGTCGGGACGGCGCACGTGTGGGACCGCCCGGACGGAAAGCGCTTCGCCTGGTTCGACCCGATCGACGCGGAACTGATCGCCGCCTTGTGCGCGGCGATCGGCGCGGACCGACCGGTGCACACCCTGGCCGACGTGCACGAGCGGGGCCTGCAGCGGGAACTCGCTGCGGCCGGTTTCGTGGGCGAGCGGTACGAGCACGACTGGACGCTGCCGGTCGCGACGGCGGCCGACTGGGACGACGCGGCGCTGGCCGGGTTCACGCTCGGCTCGCCCGAGACGTTCGGCATGGACGCGGTGCGGCGCTTCGACGACGAGATCCGCGCCGACATCCCGGGGCTGCGGGGATGGCGCTCGGACGCCGCGTTCTGGGAGGGCGAGCACGGCGACGCCGCCTACGACCCGGCGGTCTATCCGATCGCTTGGGACCCGGCGGCCGAGCGGTTCGCCGGGATCGTGCGGGTCTGGATGGTGGCGTCGGGGCCGCGCCTCGGCCTGGTCGCGGCGGCGCGGCCGTACCGCGGGCGCGGGGTCGCGGCGGCGCTGCTGGGCACGGCGTTCCGGGTGCTGCGCGATCGCGGCCACGAGACGGTGGCCACCGAGTGCGACGCGGCCAACCCGGGTTCCAAATGGCTGCTGGAGAAGGCGGGCGGGCAGATCGTCGGCGGCACCGTGGAGTTCATCCGGCATTCATGACGAGGGCGGCATTGGCATTCGGAAGGCGCACTCGCCGCCGGCTCTGGTCAATGAGAGACGCCGGTTTGAGGCTTCCTGGGCCGGCGTGGCATGTGGACGGTGGCGAGGGCGATGAGGAGATTGCCGGCGATGAAGATCCACGGGCCGGGGAGGAGCAGTCGGCTGCCGGTGACCGACGCTATGAATCCCGCCAGTGCCATCAGCGCCGGCAGCGCGTAGAGGCCGTAGAGCGGCATGCGCATGCGGGCGGCGACGAGCATGCCGACGATCGCCGCGGCGGCGGGCGCCGCGAACACGCCAATGACGAGGTACTCGAATCCGGGCCAGTCGTCGGGGCCGTCCGAGGTGGCGTTGGCGGCCGGGATCAGGAAGAGAGCGAACACGGCGACCGCGGCCAGGATCTGCAGCGCCGTGATGCCCAGGGCGCGGCCGAGCCGCGAAGGCCATCGCGGACCGGACCCGCCGTCGAGGTCGGGCGGCCCTTGGTTCGATCTCATGCGCGCCAGATTAGCGGCGTTGCGCCACAGTGGCCCTCATGCGCATCGCTCGCGAATGCGGGCGAGGCGCTTCTCAAGGGCCGCTTCGGTGTCGGGCCATTCGGCGCGGGTGATGGAGAAGATCGCGGAGTCGCGGAGGAGGCCGTCCTCGCCGGGTGCCCAGGAGCGGGACCAGTTGCGAAGGACGCCTTCGAACCTCGCGCCCGCGGCCTCGATGGCGGCGCGGGAGCGGGCGTTGCGGGCGTCGGTCTTGAGGTCGACGCGTTCGACGCCGAGGACGGTGAAGGCGTGGCGGAAGAGCAGGAGCTTCGCTTCGGCGTTGAGGCCGGTGCCCTGGGCAGAGGCGGCGAGCCAGGTGAAGCCGACCTCGATCGCGTAGAGGCCGCGGCCGGGCAGGTGGCGCGGGTCCCAGAGGGCGGTCGCGCCGACCGCGCGGCCGGTGGCGAGGTCGATCTGGGCGTACGGGGCGAGCCGGCCCTGGGACTGGCGTTCGAGCTGCTGGTCGATGTAGTCGCCGACCTCGTCGGCGCGCGGGACCCACGTGAACCCGTACCGGTCGCGGCCTTCTTCTGCGGCCGCGGCGAGGTCCGCCGCGTGCGCGTGCGCGAGGGGTTCGAGGCGCACGCGGTCGCCTTGGAGCACGGGGCCGTCGATCGGGGGTTCCATAAGGCATCGTCCTTCGTCGTCGCTGCGGGAAGGGTAAGGGCAGCGGGCGCGGGCGGTCGCGCCGTTTTCACCATGCGGGAGGCGCGGCCCGGTCCGCGGACCGCCGTGTAACCGGGTCCGGGAGCGGGCATACTCTCTGATCGTGCGTGTGTTGAGGGGCAGGTGAGTCGCATCGAGACCGCTGACGTCGTCGTGATCGGGGCCGGGATCATCGGTGCCGCGTGTGCGGAGGCGCTCAGCGCCTCCGGGATGCGGGTCCTCGTGGTCGATCGCGGCGCCCCCGCCGGGGGGACCACGGCCGGGGGCGAGGGCAATGTGCTGCTGTCGGACAAGGCCCCCGGGCCGGAACTGGACCTGGCCGTCGCGTCGCGGCGGCTGTGGCCCGAGCTGATCGAGTCGCTGCGGGCCGAGCTCGGCGACGAGATCGCGCGGGTCGAATGGGAGCCCAAGGGCGGCCTGGTGGTCGCCACCGAGAACGACGCCCGGGGCCCGCTCGCGATCCTCGCGGAGGCGCAGCGCCGGGCGGGCGTCCAGGCGACCGCCGTCGACGCCGCCACGGCGCGCGAGATGGAACCGCACCTGACCGAGCACGTCGCCGCCGCGGTCCACTATCCCGAGGATGCGCAGCTGCAGCCCGTGCTCGCCGCCACCGCGATGCTCGCGGCCGTGCGCTCGCGCGGCGGCGACGTGCGCGGCTGGTCCGAGGCGCACGGCCTGGTCGTCGTGAACGGCAAGGTCGCGGGCGTGCGCGTGGGCGAGGGGACGATCGCGTGCGGCGCGGTCGTGAACGCCTGCGGGCCGTGGGCGGGGCATTTCGGCGCCGCGGCGGGCGCGCCCGTCGAGGTGCTGCCGCGCCGGGGCATGGTCCTGGTGACCGCCCCGCTCCCCCACGTCGTGAGCCGCAAGGTCTATGCCGCCGATTACGTTGCGGCCGTGGCGAGTTCCGACGTGGACCTGCAGGTGTCGGCGGTCGTGGAGTCGACCGCGACGGGCACGGTCCTCATCGGTTCGAGCCGCCAGCGCGTCGGCTTCGACGAGGCCCTGCAAGTGGAGGTGCTGCGGCGGCTCGCGCGCAGCGCCGTGAAGCTCTTCCCGGTGCTGGCGGGCGTGCCGGTGATGCGCGCGTACGGCGGGTTCCGGCCGTACACGCCCGACCACCTGCCGGTGATCGGCGAGGACCCGCGCTTCCGGGGGCTGTGGCACGCTTCCGGCCACGAGGGCGCCGGGATCGGCCTGGCGCCGGCGACGGGGCGCCTGCTGGCGGACCTGATGTACGGGCGGGCGCCCGTGGTGGACCCGACCCGGTTCAGAGTGGACAGGCCTGCGGTGATCGCGGAGGTGCGGACGTGAGAGTGCTGTTCGACGGCGAAGAGTTCGAGGCCGAGGAGGGCCAGACCGTCGCGGGGGTCCTGCTCGCGAAAGGGGTCCGCTCGTGGCGGACCACGCGCGGCGCGGGCCGCCCGCGCGGCTTGTTCTGCGGCATCGGGGTGTGCTTCGACTGCCTGGTGAACGTGAACGGCGTGCCCGATGTGCGGGCCTGCCAGCGGGTCGTGGCCGACGGCGACGACATCCGCACCCAGACCGGGGCGGAGCTGCCGTCATGAGGCGCATCGTGGTGGTCGGGGCGGGCCCGGCCGGGATGGCGGCCGCCGCAGCGGCCGCGCGGCACGGCGTCGACGTGGTCCTCATCGACGCGGGCGCGAAGCTCGGCGGGCAGTACCACCGGCAGGACGCGCTCGCGCCCGGCGACGCGTTCGTCCTCCCGGGGAACGTCGAGCACGTCGCGGACGCGACCGTGTGGGCGATCGAGCCGGTCGACGGCGGGCACCGCGTGCACCTGCGCATCGGCCCCGCCGACGGTCCGCGGCGCCACGGCCGGGCGGTCGAGGCGCGGGCGCTCGTGCTCGCCACGGGCGCGTACGACCGGGCGCTGCCGTTCCCGGGCTGGGACCTGCCGGGGGTGTTCACCGCCGGTGCGGCGCAAGCGCTCGCGAAAGGCCAGGGCGTGGCGGTCGGCGACCGGGTCGTGGTCGGCGGGACCGGGCCGTTCCTGCTGCCGGTGACGGCCTCGCTGATCGGCGCCGGCGCGCGGGTCGTGGAGGTCGCGGAGGCGAATGCGGCGGTCACCGGGTGGCTCTCCGACCCGCCGGGGGCACTGGCGGGCTGGTCGAAGACCGGTGAGCTGATGCGGTTCGCGGCGGCGCTGGCGCGGCACCGGGTGCCGTACCGGTCGCGGTCCGCGGTGATCGAGGCGCACGGCATCGACGTCGTGGAGTCGGTGACCGTGGCGCGGCTCGACGGCCTGTGGAACCCGGTGCCGGGCACGGAGCGGCGCATCGAGGCCGACGCCGTGGCGGTCGGGTTCGGGTTCACGCCGCAGCTGGAGCTCGCGCTGGCGGCGCGGTGCCGGGTCGAGGACGGGTTCGTCGTCGTCGATGCGGCGCAAGGGACTTCGGCCCCGGGCGTGTTCGCGGCCGGAGAGCTGACGGGCATCGGCGGGGCGGCGCTGGCAGCGTCCGAGGGCGAGGTCGCGGGCGCGGCGGCGGCGAAGTTCGTGGGCGCGGCGGTCGAACCGCCGTTGAAGGCGATGGCGCGGGTGCGGTCGGGCCGGAAGTTCGCGGCGGCGCTGAACGCGGCGTACCCGGTGCTGCCGGGCTGGCAGGGCTGGCTGCGCGACGACACGATCGTGTGCCGGTGCGAAGAGGTCACGAAGGCGGCGCTCTACCGGGCCGTGGACGAGCGGGACGTGGAGGCGGTGCGCTCGCTCAAGCTCGTGAGCGGCGCCGGTCTGGGCCTGTGTCAGGGCCGGGTGTGCGGCCGGAACGTGGCCGAGCTGGCGGGCGTCGACGCCGCCGGATTCGCGAAGCGGCCCATCGCGTCCCCGATCCGGCTGGCGGAGCTGGCCGAGGAGGAGCCGGTCGAGTCGCCTATCGACGCCGAGGAGTCCGGCCGGGCGCTGGGCGTCGAATACTGACGGCATCGAATATTCATCGAATGGACTGAGGGCCGCCCGCGGATGCGGGCGGCCCTTTGCATTCGCCTGCTGTGGTGCGGAAACGGGGCGGCGGGATAGGGGTTGACATACGCTCCCGGGGTTGCGTACGGTACGGGCTGACTACGTAGTCAGAAGGAGCCGCAGATGTCCCACTGGCCGAACCCGATCCTGTTCGGGGCCGCGTACTACTTCGAATACCAGCCGGACGCCGTCGGCGGATTCGACACCGAGGCCGCCCGGGCGCGGCTCAAGACCGACCTCGACCTCATGGTCGACGCCGGGTTCTCGGTCATCCGCGTCGGCGAATCCGTCTGGAGCACCTGGGAGCCCGAGAACGGCAGGTTCGACCTCGACTGGCTGCAGCCGGTCCTCGACGGCGCGCACGAGCGCGGCATCGCCGTCATCCTCGGCACCCCCACGTACGCCGTCCCGCCGTGGCTCGTGCGCCTCTACCCCGAGATCGCCGGCGAGCGCCGCACCGGCGAGCGCATCCCGTGGGGCGGACGCCAGGAGGTCGACTACACGCACGCCGCGTTCAAGTTCCACGCCGAGCGCGTCATCCGCAAGATCATGGCCCGGTACGCCGACCACCCGGCCGTCATCGGCTTCCAGGTCGACAACGAGCCCGGCCTCCAGATCTTCCACAACGAGGGCGTCTTCCAGCAGTTCGTCGACCGCCTGCGGGCCAAGTACGGCGACGTCGAGACCCTCAACCGCGAATGGGGCCTGGTCTACTGGTCGCACCGGCTCAGCACGTGGGCCGACCTGTGGCGGCCCGACGGGAACGCGCAGCCGCAGTACACGCTCGCGTGGCGGCAGTTCCAGGCGGACCTGACCACCGAGTTCATCCACTGGCAGGCCGAGCTGGCCCGCGAGTACGCGCGCGAGGACCAGTTCGTGACCACGTGCATCTCCTACTCGCGCCCCGGCATCGACGACCCCGCGCTCACCGCGGACCTCGACGTGACCGCCGGGAACCCGTACTACGCGATGCAGGACGGCCTCGCGATGCCCGCCGCCGACGGCGGCAGCGCCATCGACTGGAACACCAAGGGCGCGTGGGCGCTCTACCACTCCGCCGACCGCATGTACTCCTCGAAGCAGGCGCCGTACCTGGTCACCGAGACCAACGCGCAGGCCATCGGCATGCCGTGGTGGAACGAGCCGGCCTTCGACGGGCAGTGGCGCCAGGCCGCCTGGGCGCTCGTCTCGCGCGGCGCGGCCATGATCGAGTACTGGCAGTGGCAGACCCTCCACTTCGGCACCGAGACGTACTGGGGCGGGGTGCTGCCCCACAGCGGGCAGCCCGGGCGGACCTACCGCGAGCTCGCCCGGATCGGCGCGGAGCTGCGCAAGACCGGCGAGGCCCTGCAGGGCATGGTGCCGAGCGCTGATGTGGCGATCCTGTACTCGAAGCGCAGCGAATGGGCTCTGGCGGCCGAGCCGCAGATCCAGAACGACGACGGCGGCCCCGAGCACCGCTCGTTCGAGGCGATCCACGGTCCGTTCTACCGCTCCGCGTTCGACGCCGGCCTCCAGGCCCGCATCGTCCACACCAGCCAGCTGGGTTCGCCGGAGGAAGCGGCCGCCGAGTACCCGGTCCTCGTGGCCGCGGGCCTCTACGCGGAGGACGACGACCTGCTCGACTGGCTCACCGCTTACGCGGCGGCGGGAGGGCACCTCGTCGTGGGGCCGCGCACCGCCTACGCCGACGAGGAGGCGCGGGCGCGCCGCGACGTGAAGCCCGCGCGCCTCACCGAGGCCGCCGGCGTCTGGTACGACGAGTTCGCGAACCTCAAGGAAGCGCTCACCCTGCGTTCGCCGGAGGGTTCGCCGCTGGCGCTGCCCGAAGGCGCGGCGGCCGTGAAGTGGGCCGACGGCCTCAATGTCGAAGGCGCCGAACCGCTCGCCGAATATGTGCACCCGCACTACGGCCGCTTCGCGGCGGCGACCACGAAGGCGCACGGCAGTGGCCGCGTCACGTACGTCGGCACCATCCCCAACTCGGCCTTCGGCCAAGCGCTCTTCGAGTGGATCGCCCCGGAGAACGCATGGCGCCCCGAGCACCCCAGCGTGACCACCACCAGCGGCGTGACGGCCGAAGGCCGCACGGTCCGGTTCATCCACAACTGGTCCTGGAACGAGATCGACTACCCGCTGCCCGCGGCGGCGACCGACGCGATCGACGACACCGCCCACCAAGCGGGCGCGGTCCTGCAGCTCGGGCCGTGGGACGTGAAGGTCCTCATCGAACAGTAGGCGCCTGTTCCTGAACAGCCTCGAAAGGGCCGGTGGTCGAAGCTCAGTGAGCGAGACCACCGGCCCTTACCGCACTCAGGGACCCGAAAATGTCGTACCCCCGAGCGATCGTTGCATAAGGGCACTTCTTCCCGGGCGCCGATGGCGTCAGCCCTGCCCGGGAAACGCCGCGCAGAGGGCTGCGCCGGGGACGGCCGCGGAGTCGAGCCGGCCCCTCAGGCATCGGACGATGGCCGGAGGAAACCCGCCGCGCGAGGCGCGCGGCTTCATCTACGGTCTGTCAGGCGCCGGCCGGTTCGAGGGCGAGACCCGCGATCGTGGTGGGGGCGTTCATGATCTCGATGCTGGTCACCTTGCCGTCGACCACGGCGAAGGACAGGACCGAGCGGGGCGAGCCGCCCGGGGCCCACATGACTCCGGCGAGGCCGTCGATGAGCACGGTGACCGCGTCCCGGGCCTGGCCATTGAAGATCGCCGCCACCGCGGAGGCGCCGATGACCTCGCGGCCGGAGAAACCGGTCGCGACCGCATCCTCGTCGGCGACGACCACGATGTCGGGATCGAGCACGGCGAGCAGGTCCTCGAAGCGGCCTTCACGGGCGGCGGCGAGGAAGGCGTCGACCACCGACTTGCGCTGCCGCGCATCGCGATCCGCCTCGGCGCGGTCGCGGCCCGCGCGGACCCGCCGGCGGGCGCGGCTGGCGAGCTGGCGGGTGGCCTCGGGCGTGCGGTCGAGCACCGGCGCGATGCGGTCGAAGGGCACGCCGAACAGGTCGTGCAGCACGAACGCCACGCGTTCGGCCGGGCCGAGCGCCTCGATGACCACCTGGAGCGCCGAGCCGACCGCGTCGGCCATGACCGCGTCCGACTCCGGGTCGCCGCCCGCTCCCGGCCCCGCGGCCAGCGGCAGGTCGGCCTCGAGCGCGTCCTCCTGGCGGTGGCGGCGCGAGCGCAGCAGGTTCAGGCAGACCCGCGAGACCACGGTCGTGAGCCAGCCGCGCAGGTTCGCCACGTCGGCGGTGTCGGTGCGCGCGGACCGCAGCCACGCCTCCTGGACCGCGTCGTCCGCCTCGGCGGCGCTGCCGAGCATCCGGAACGCCACGGCCCGCAAGTGCTCGCGGTGCGCCTCGAACCGCCGCGCCTCCACCGCAATGCTCTGACTCATCGCATCCTCCATTCGGGCCTGCCCCACTGTACTGACCCGCCGGGAACCGCGAACGTGACAAGGCCTCGCCGACGGCGGCCCGCCAAATCCGTTGCGGGCGTTCGGGCAGGCTGTGATACTCGGCCCCATGACTCTCATTCGCCGCGAGATCGAGGGCGACGGGCCCCTCATCCACGCCCTCCACGACGCCGCCTTCGCCACGGTCGCCTACGCCTCCGGGACCGAGGCCGCGATCGTCGACGCCCTCCGCGGGAGCGAGGACTGGGTGCCGCAGCTCTCGCTCGTGGCCGAGATCGACGGCAAGCCGGTCGGGCACGCCGTGTGCTCGTACGGGCGACTCGCCGGCGAGCGCGTCCTCGGCCTCGGCCCGATCGGCGTCGACCCGGCGCTGCACGGCAAGGGGATCGGGTCGGCCCTCATGCACGCGTCCATCGCGGCGGCCGACGCGCGCGACGAGCCCATGATCATCCTCCTCGGCAACCCGGACTACTACGGCCGCTTCGGTTTCGAGCCCGCCGCCCGGTACGGCATCGACCCGCAGGAAGCCGAGTGGGAGCCCGCGTTCCAGGTCCGCAGGCTCGCCAACTGGCGCGACGACCTGCGCGGCACCTACACCTACTCCCCCGGCTTCGACGCCCAGAACTGAGCCGCCCGCTCGCCAGACAGCGGACTCGACACGCGCGGATACGCTGGTACGCATGGCAGCGAGCAGAGTCAAGGCGTTCGGCAACGGGACACGGTACGTCGAGGCCGGCGGCTGGGCGCGGACCTTCGCGTGGCTGATCGACGCGATCGTGGTCCTGTTCGGACTGCTCATGGGGGTCGGGGCCCTGGCGGCGCTCGATGACGCGCTGCACCTCGGCGGCGGCATGCTCGTGCTGGGCATGGCGGTGCTGCTCTTCGGCGTGCCGCTCCTCTACGGCCTCTGCTACACCGACGGCCGCGCGCTCGGCGCGCTGTGCACCGGCACGCGGCTGGTACGGCTGCGCGACGGCGGGCGGATCGGCGCCAAAGGCCCGTGGGCGATGGTGATCCGCACCGTCCTCCTGCCGCTGCTCATCATCGCGGCCATCATCGGCGGCACGGTGGACGGGTCGTTCGTGCGCACCAGCATCGACGTCGCGCGCACGCGCGACCTCCCCGCGGCCAGCGGCGTCGACGGGCTGCCCGCGAGGACGCCTTAAGCCGCGACCGGTTCGCGTTCCCGTTCCGGTTCGGGCAGGGTGCGCAGATTCCGCAGCGGGGAGAAGAAGACCGGCAGGAACGCCGAGCAGATGCCGGCGGCTGCGATCCAGAGGGTCGCGCGGGCGCCGAGGGCCTGGCCGAGGACGCCGCCGAGGAGCGAGCCGACCGCGTACGCGCCGTAGACGATGAAGCGGACCGTCGCGTTCATCCGGCCGAGCATCCGGTCGGGGGTCAGGCGCTGGCGGAAGCTCACCTGGGTGACGTTGTAGACGACGCCGCCGATGCCGACGAAGGTCATCGCGACCGCGCCGAGCCAGACGCGCCAACCGGGTTCGGCCAGCGGGATGAGCAGGATCCACGGCGAGGTCGCGGCGACCGAGATCCACACGACAGGGCCCTGGCCGAGCCGGCGGGTGGCCGGGCCGACGACGAGCACGCCCGCCACGCCGCCGATGCCGAAGAGCGCGAAGAAGAGGCCGATCTCGCCGGGCGTCAGGCCCATGTCGCGGGGCAGGAAGACCACGATCATCGCCATGAACGCGCCCATCCAGAAGTTCCAGGAGCCGGTGCAGGCGATGATCGAGGCGAGGATGCGGTTCTTGAAGACGAACGCGAGGCCTTCCTTCACCTCGGCGGCGATGCGGGAGCCTTGGGCCACTTCGGGTTTGGGTTCGCGGCGGCGGATGCGCAGGAGGAAGAGCGCGGAGGCGCCGAGCGCGACGGCGTCGAAGGCCAGCGCGACGGGCGCGGTGAGCCAGGCGATGAGCTGGCCGGCGAGGACGGGGCCGCCGAGCTGGGCGGTGGAGCGGACGGTCTCGAGTTTGGCGTTGCCTTCGACGAGGTTCGCGCGGCCGACGAGGTGGGGCAGGTAGCTCTGGTACGAGACGTCGAAGAAGACGGTGAAGGCGCCGATGACGAGTGCCACGGCGTAGAGCTGCCAGATGGTGAGCGTGCCGGTCCACCAGGCGATCGGGACGGTGAGCAGGACGGCGGCGCGTACGACGTCGCTGACGATCATGACCCGGCGGCGGCGCATCCGGTCGATCCAGGCGCCCGCCGGGAGTCCGATGAGGACGAACGCGACCATGGTCATCGAGGAGAGCACGCCGACTTCGAGCTCGCCGGCGTCGAGTGCGAGGACCGCCGCGAGCGGCAGGGCGAGCGAGGTGATCTGGTAGCCGACTTGGGCGACCGTGGTGGAGAGGAAGAGGTCGCGGAAGTCGCGTTCGCGGAGGAGGCCGAGGCGGTCGCGGGGCACGGCAGTGCCGTCACCGGGGGAGATCATGCGATTGAGTATTCCCAATCAATTGGGTTCTGTCAATCACTCGGACCGCTAGGATGAAGGCGTGGCAGAGCAGCGCAAGACCGAGGGGTTCAAGGACGACCGGCCGCTGGCCTCCGAGGCGGAGGCCAAGGCGGTGGCGTCGGCCGTGCGGTTGCGCATCCTGCGGCTGTGCCTCGACCAGGCGCTGACGAACAAGGAGATCGCCCAGCGGCTCGAGTCGAACCCGGCGACGGTGCTGCACCATGTGCGCAAGCTGGTCGAAACGGGGTTCCTGGCGCCGCAGGAGGAGCGGGTCGGCGCGCGGGGGTCGCGGGAGATCCCGTACTTGGCGACGCGGAAGTCGTGGGCGCTGCGGCTGGGCGAGGAGCACTGGTCGGACCTGTCGACGGCGATGATGGACGCGTTCCGCACCGAGGTCGCGCAGCTGGGCGACCCGTCGAAGGTGAACATCGGCCGGCTCGGCATGCGGCTCAACGAGGAGCAGTACGAGGAGGTCACCCGCAAGTTCAAGGTGCTCTTCGACGAGCTGGCGGCGATCCAGCCGGGGCCGGACGCGAAGCCCTACTCGCTGTTCACGGCGATCCACCCGGACGCGGGCCGGGATTAACGGGCCTTTGCGGCGCCAGCCTTCAAATCGGACACCCGGGGACCCCCCGATCTCCATGGTCCCATCGGGGTGCGACAGCACATGGCAAGGCCGCGACGCGAATGGGGTTCGCGTCGCGGCCTTGCCGCTCCCTCTTTTACTTTCGGTCGAGCAGTGCCTGGACTTTGGCGCGGACCTCGGGTGTGTCGAGGCCGCGGATCATGAGGGTGGTGCGGCGGCGGAGGACGTCGTCGGCGGTCTCGGCCCATTCGACGTCGCGGGCGTAGACGACCTGGGCCATGATCTCCGGGGCGTCCGGGTGGACGCGCTCGGCGAGCTCCGGGTGCTCCCCCGCCAGGCGGGTGATGTCGAAGGCGAGCGAACCGTAGTGCGTCGCAAGGTGCTTCGCGGTGTCCTCGCCGAGGTTCGGCAGCGGCGCGCCGCCGTCGGAGAGCAGCCGGTGCGCGACCGCGTGAGGGTTCGCGATGCCCGGCAGCGGCAGGCGGTGCGGCAGGTTCGCCATCGGCTCCATCTCCTGGCCGAGCGAGTAGCCCGGCAGGGCCGCGAGCTTCTTCATCACGGTCCGTCCGATGTGACGGAACGTGGTCCACTTGCCGCCCGCCACCGAGAGCATCCCGCCGCGGCCCTCGGTCACCACGGTCTCCCGCTTGGCCTTCGCGGTCGCCCCCGGGCCGCCCGGCAGGACCCGCAGGCCCGCGAACGCGTACGTGATGAGCTCGGGATTGAGCTGCTGCGAGCGCACCGAGAGGCTCGCCTCGTCGAGGATCTGCTTGAAGTCGGCCTTCGTGGGCGAGACCTGCCCCGGGTCGCCTTCGTAGACCTCGTCCGTGGTGCCGAGCAGGAGCATGTCCTCCCACGGCAGCGCGAACGTGATGCGGTACTTGTCGACCGGCGTCGCCAGCGCCGCGCCCCAGTCGGCGGTGCGCTTGAGCACCAGGTGCGCGCCCTTGGAGAGCCGGATGGACGGGTCGGCCCCGCGGTCCTCCATGCGGCGCAGGTGGTCGACCCACGGGCCGGTGGCGTTGAGGACGACGTGGGCGTTCACGCCGAACTCGGTGCCGTCGACCTTGTCGCGCAGGTCGGCGCCGGTGACGCGGCCGTCGGTGAAGCGAAGGCCGGTGACCTCGGCGTAGTTGAGGACCGACGCGCCGGCCTCGACCGCCGCGCGGGTGGTCATGAGGGCCATGCGGGCGTCGTTCATCTGGCTGTCGCCGTAGACGGCGACGGCCTTGAGGTCCTTGACGCGCAGCTCCGGGACGGCCGCGCGGGCCTTGGCGGGGCTGAGCAGGTGGCCGACGCCGTCGCCGAAGCCGGAGAGCGCGGAGTAGGCGAAGACGCCCGCGCCGAGCTTCGCGGCCCCGTGCGGGCCTCCCTTGTAGACGGGCAGGTAGAACTTGAGCGGGCGGGAGAGGTGCGGCGCCACCTGGCGGGTGACGGCGCGGCGCTCGAAGTGGTTCTCCGCCACCAGCTTCACCGCGCCGGTCTGCAGGTAGCGCAGGCCGCCGTGGAGGAGCTTGGAGGAGGCGGAGGAGGTGGCGCCGGCGAAGTCGCCGGCGTCCACGAGGGCCACCCGCAGCCCCGACTGGGCGGCGTGCCAGGCCGTGGAGATGCCCAGGATGCCGCCGCCGATGACGAGCAGGTCGAACGTGGCGCTCCCCAGCTGCTCGCGTGCTTCGGCTCGGCCGACGTTCGCTGTGAAGCGGACGGGGCCGGTCGGGTTCGCCTCCGGGCCGGAGACGTGCTGCAAGGTGGTCATCGCGATGCTCCCTCTACTCGTCCTGCCAGCCCATGGTCCGCTCGACGGCCTTGAGCCAGTTCTTGTATTCCCGATCGCGGACCTCGGGGTCCATGTCGGGCGTCCATTCGGCGGCGCGGCGCCAGTTCGCGCGCAGGTCTTCGACGTTCTCCCAGAAGCCGACCGCGAGGCCCGCCGCGTAGGCGGCGCCGAGGCATGTGGTCTCGGCGACCATCGGGCGCACCACGGGGGCGTCGAGGACGTCCGCGAGGAACTGCATGAGGAGGTTGTTGGAGGTCATGCCGCCGTCGACCTTGAGCGCGGAGAGCTCGACGCCGGAGTCCTTGGTCATGGCGTCGGTGATCTCGCGGGTCTGCCAGGCGGTGGCCTCCAGGACGGCGCGCGCGATGTGCGCCTTGGTGACGTACCGGGTGAGGCCGGCGATGACGCCGCGCGCGTCGGAGCGCCAGTACGGGGCGAAGAGCCCGGAGAAGGCGGGGACGAAGTACGCGCCGCCGTTGTCCTCCACGGACATCGCCAGCGTCTCGATCTCGGCGGCGGTCTTGATGAGCCCCATCTGGTCGCGCATCCACTGGACGAGCGAGCCGGTGACGGCGATCGAGCCTTCGAGGGCGTAGACCGGGTCCTGGTCGCCGATGCGGTAGCCGACGGTGGTGAGGAGCCCGGACTCGGAGTGGATGAGCTTCTCGCCGGTGTTCATGAGCATGAACGTGCCGGTGCCGTAGGTGGACTTGGCCTCGCCGGTGGCGAAGCAGGTCTGCCCGAACAGGGCGGCCTGCTGGTCGCCGAGGGCGGAGGCGACGGGCACGCCCGCCAGGAGCCCGCC
Source organism: Glycomyces niveus (assembly GCF_017592475.1). Taxonomy (GTDB): domain Bacteria; phylum Actinomycetota; class Actinomycetes; order Mycobacteriales; family Micromonosporaceae; genus Glycomyces; species Glycomyces niveus. The sequence continues at coordinate 72,989 of NZ_JAGFNP010000004.1, forward strand.
GAGGGGGCCGCCGGTGACGGTGCCGTAGACCTCGGAGGAGGAGCGGATCTCGGGCAGCACCTGCATGGGCACGCCCATCTCCTCGGCGATCGCCTCGTTCCAGCTCAGGTCCTCGAGGTTCATGAGGAGGGTGCGGGAGGCGTTGGTGACGTCGGTGACGTGCACGCCGCCGTTGACGCCGCCGGTGAGGTTCCAGATGACCCAGGAGTCCATGGTGCCGAACAGGAGCTCGCCGGCCTCGGCGCGCTCGCGGAGGCCGGAGACGTTGTCGAGGAGCCAGGCGATCTTGGGGCCGGCGAAGTAGGCGGCGAGCGGCAGGCCCGTCTCCTGGCGCCAGCGGTCCTGGCCGACCTCCCCGCCGAGCTTCTTGCAGAGCACGTCGGTGCGGGTGTCCTGCCAGACGATGGCGTTGTGGACGGGCTTGCCGGTGCGCTTGTCCCACAGCATGGTGGTCTCGCGCTGGTTGGTGATGCCGATGGAGAGGATGTCCTCGCGGGAGGCGCCCGCCTTGACCATGGCCCCGGCGACGACGTCCTGCACGTTCTTCCAGATCTCGGCGGCGTCGTGCTCGACCCAGCCGGGCTTGGGGAAGATCTGCTCGTGCTCCTTCTGGTCGACGGCGACGATGCGGCCGTCGCGGTCGAAGATGATGCACCGCGAGGAGGTGGTGCCCTGGTCGATGGCCGCGATGAACGGGCCGGTGTGCGTGTCGGTCATGGTTCGCTCCAGAACGTCGTTGTCGTGGTGGGAGTCGGCGAGGGATACGTCGATTGTGTCCTCATCGCTACCCGAGGGCAACGTTGTAGAGGAGGCCGGCGAGGACGCCGCCGACCACGGGGCCCACGACCGGGATCCAGGCGTAGCCCCAGTCGGAGCGGCCCTTGCCCTTGATGGGCAGGATCGCGTGGGCGATGCGGGGGCCGAGGTCGCGGGCGGGGTTGATGGCGTAGCCGGTGGGGCCGCCGAGCGAGAGGCCGATGCTCACGACGACGAGCGAGGTGATGAGCACGCCGAGCGTGCCCAGGCCGTTGCCGGCGTCGTTGAGGCCCTGGGTCAGGATCGCGAAGACCAGCACGAAGGTCGCGATGATCTCGGTGACGAGGTTCTGGGCGGCGTTGCGGACCTCGGGGCCGGTGGAGAAGATGCCCAGGACCGGGCCGGCCTTGGCGTCCTTGGCGCCTTCGACGGCGTCGGCCTGGTGGGCGATGTCGGCCATGTGGGCTTGGAACTGGCCGTAGTAGGCGGCCCAGGCGAGAACCGCGCCGAGGAGGGCGCCGACGACCTGGGAGACGATGTAGACCGGGACCTGGTCCCACGGCACGTTGCCCTGGACGGCGAGGCCGAGGGTGACGGCCGGGTTCAGGTGCGCGCCCGAGATCGGGGCGGCGATGTAGGCGGCGGTGAGGACCGCGAAGCCCCACCCGAAGGCGATGGCGAGCCAGCCCGCGTTCTGGGACTTGGACTTCTTGAGCGTGACGGCGGCGCACACGCCCGCGCCGAGGAGGATCAGCACCGCGGTGCCGACGACCTCGCCGAGGATGATGTCTGAGTTGGACACACCGACTCCTTTGTCTGCGTCCGAGGCCGACACTGGGGGTTTCGACCTCGTTGGAAGGGCTTGTTTCGACACGGGCGGCGGATCGAGCACCGAAGCCGTTAGGCGTTCGACAATGCCGACCGATGTACGAAAGTGTTCTCCTTCCGTACCGACCCGTCAAGTAATATGTGACGTCCATCACTTTTCCAATCATGAAACACCCGAAACGCCTGCAAGACAGGCATACCAGGGTCACACGGGAAGCGCAGGGAAGTGCAGGAAACGGACGAAACGCTAGAAGGGTTTCGCCCCGAGATCGCGCGAGACGGAGCGGGCCGTGTCGCGCACGGCGGCGATGAGCTCGGGCCGCAGCTCGCCGTCGCGGCAGACCCGCTCGACGGCGCCGGTGATGCCGACCGCGCCCACCGCGAGGCGGCGCCGGTCGTAGATCGGGGCCGCCACCGCGGCGACCCCTTCCAGGGTCTCCTCGTTGTCCGTGGCGTAGCCCTGGGAGCGGGTGAGGTCCAGCTCCCGCTCGATCTCGTCGAGTTCGGTGACCGTGCGGGCCGTGAACGGCTCGCGCTTGGCGTCCACCAGCTCCGCGTGCGCCACCGGGTCCGTGGCGGCCAGGACCTTGCCCAGGGCCGTCGAGTGCAGCGGCTGCATCGCGCCCACCTCGAGCACCTGGCGACTGTCGTCGGGGCGGAAGACGTGGTGGACGATGAGCACGCCGTGCTGGTGCAGCACACCGAGGTAGACCGCCTCACCCGAGGAGCGCGCGAGGTCGTCCGTCCACACCAGGGCGCGGGCCCGCAGCTCGTGGACGTCGAGGTAGGTCGTGCCCAGGCGCAGCAGCTCCGCTCCCAGCTGGTAGCGGCCCGAGCCGGGGTCCTGCTCGACGAACCCCTCGTGCTGGAGGGTGCGGAGGATGCCGTGGGCCGTGGCCTTCGCCAGGCCGAGCGAGGAGGCGATGTCGGACAGGCCGAGGCGGCGCTCGCCGCCCGCGAGCAGCCGCAGCATGGCCGCCGCCCGCTCCAGCGACTGGATGTTCTTGGCCACCAGCACGCCTCCGTTCCTCAGGTGTCCGACGCGGCCGAGTCCCCTTCGGCGGTGCCGCACCTGACGATGCCGCACCCGGCAGCGCCCGTTCAGGCAGTGCCCCGTTCGACAATGCTAAACGCTATCGGTCCTTGCCGACCAACCGTGTCCGCCTTTCGGGGGATTCGGGATACGCGGACGGCGGCGGACCCGGAGGTCCGCCGCCGTGGGAAATCGGGAACTAGTAGCCGTAACGGCTCTTGAGGTGACGCCACCAGTCGCGCAGCATCCACACGTCGAACTCGGTGACCGTCGCGGAGGAGCCGGCGTTCATGATGAAGCAGCACTGGCCCGTCGGCGTCCAGTCGTAGAAGTCGTCCAGGCCGAAGGTATGGCCGAGTTCATGCAGGTAGATCGTGATCTGGTTGGAGTTCAGCGAGTTGACGAAGTACTCCTGGCCCATGCGCTGGCCCCAGTCGCCGCCCGCGCCGCCGCCCATGCCCTGGGTCAGCCACAGGCTCTGGTCGTAGTGGCGCGAAGCGCCGCCCGGGCACTGCGAGTAGTTGCCGTCCTGATGGAAGAACCGCCCGCACGTCTCGGCGCACTGCGGTGCGTTCTCGCGGATGTCGCCGATGTAGACGTCCACTGAGGAGTCGTTCCACTGCAGGAGGTTGCGGTCGCGCGCGGCCCAGCCGACCACGTTCACGTCGATCTGGTCGAAGGGGAACTCGCTGAAGCCGGCCATCTGGTCGAACCAGACGTCGTACTGCTGCTGGAGCTTCGCCTCGATCGCGTCGCGGGTCTGCACGGTGACGGTGTTCTGCGAGTCCCAGCGGACGCAGTAGTTGATCTTCCCGCTGGTGGCCATGATCTGGTCCCAGCCGAAGTTGCGGAAGTTCAGGTTGTAGGTGTCCTCGACGTGCGCCCAGACCTCGCCCAGCGGCTGGACGAGGTGCGAGGGCGGGTTCCATTCGATCTGGCCCGGGCCGCCCGTCGGCACCTCGGTGGGCGAGGCGGTGACGTTCGTGGGCGGGTTCGAGGGGGACGGTCCGGTGTCGCCGGTGCACGCGACCCCGTTGAGCTTGAACGAGGTCGGCACCGCGTCGGCGCTGCCGGTGAAGGTGCCGCTGAAGCCGAAGCTCGACGTCGCGGCGGGGGCGATCCGCTTGTTGTACTCGACGCCGACGGCCGTGACGTGCGCGCCGGACTGGGTCGCGGTGGTGTTCCAGGCGTTCGTCACCTTCTGCGTGCCGGGGAAGTCCCATTCGAGCCTCCACGGGTCGACCGCGGTGTCGCCGAGGTTGGTGATCTCCACATTGGCGTTGAAGCCGCCGGACCACTGCGCGGTGACCTGGTAGTCGACATCGCATCCGGCGGTGGCGGCCTCGGCCGCCTGCATCGTGAACGCCATCGCGCCCGCGCCGACGACGGCCGCCGCCGTCGCGGCGATCGCGGCGCGCAGGCGCCTTCGTTTGGGGAGTGCCGGTCCCATGTTCGTTTCCCGTCTCATAGCGGCGGCCGGTCCATTCCGGCCGCCTTGTCTTCGGCTAACGTGAATGCGGCCCCCAAGGGCCGCAACCGGTGACCGGAACAGCTGCTGTTCACGTTCACACGAATCAGGCTATATCGAGGAGTTTCGATGCACAATGCTCCGGTGGGTTTCCGAAAACTCGACGAGCGCTTCGCCATCAAGGGCGACCGCTACCTTGAGTGCCTCCACACCGGCGGCCGCTGGCTCGAAGGCCCCGTGTACGTGCCCTCCGGGAAGTATCTGCTGTTCAGCGACATCCCGAACGACCGGATCCTGCGCTGGGACGAGACCGACGGCTCGGTGAGCGTCTTCCGCTCCCCCGCCGGGTACACGAACGGCCACACCCTCGACCGGCAGGGGCGGCTCGTCTCGTGCTCGCACGGCGAGCGGCGCGTGGAGCGCACCGAACTGGACGGATCGGTCACCGTCATCGCCGACCGCTGGAACGGCAAGCGGTTCAACAGCCCCAACGACGTCGTCGTCTCCGGCGACGGCGCGGTCTGGTTCACCGACCCGGTCTACGGCATCCTCAGCGACTACGAAGGGCACCGGGCGGAACCGGAGATCGACGGCTGCCACGTCTACCGGGTCGACCCCGACACGGGCGCGGTCGAGCTCGTGGCCGACGATTTCGAGCGCCCCAACGGCCTCGCCTTCTCCCCTGACGAGTCCGTGCTCTACATCGCCGACACGCAGGGCGGGCACATCCGTGCGTTCGATGTGGACGGCGGGAGGCTCTCGGGCGGCGGCGAGTTCTGCAAGTCGCCGGGCGGCGGGCTCGACGGCCTGCGCGTCGACACGCAGGGCCGGGTGTGGGCCGCCGCGGACGACGTCTACTGCTTCGACCCCGACGGCACCCACCTCGGCACCCTGCCGATCCCCCAGCCCGCCGTCTCGAACCTCGTGTTCGGCGGTCCCAAGCGCAACCGGCTCTTCATCACCGCGACCGACTCGGTGTACTCGATCCTGTTGAACGCCAAGGGCGCCTGGACGCTCTGACTCTCGTACGGGCGGGGCACTCAGAGCGTGGGTTCGCTCGTCGGATTCGCGGCGACGGGGTCGTACGATGTTGCAGCAATGAAAACTTTCTTCACTTCATTGACAACTCGAGAAGTATTCCGTCATTCTGGTCGGTACATCGAGGACCGGCGGCGTGCCCGCCTCCTGGAACCGAATGCGAGGACCTTGCACCCCATGAATCCCCATGCCCTGATGCGGCGGTGCCTCTCCGCCGTCGCCGCGCTGGCCCTTTCGGCCGGCGCGCTCGCGGTGGCCGCGCCCGGCGCCGCCGCCCAGGAGGAGGACGTCGACACCCTCCGGATCGCCACGAACCAGGAGGTCGACACCTTCAACCCGTTCAAGCGGCGGTTCGTCATCACCTACGAGACCAGCATGATGACGTACGAGACGCTGGTCCGCATGAGCGCCGACAACTACGAGCCGACACCCGGCCTGGCGACCGAGTGGGAGGAGTCCGCGGACGGCCTGACGTGGACGTTCACCATCCGCGAGGGCGCGACCTGGTCCGACGGGGAGCCGCTCACCGCCGACGACGTGGCCTACACGTACGGCCTGCTCATCGAGAACCAGGCGATCCACGACTGGAACATCGACTTCGCCGCGAACCTGGTGAGCGCCGAGGCGACCGACGAGACCACGTTCGTGCTCACGCTGGCCGAGCCCGCGCCCGCCGAGGTGCTCAGCCGCGAGGTCTACATCGTCCCCGAGCACATCTGGTCGCAGTACCCCGACCCCTCGGCCGACGACGCCAACCAGCTGCCGCTGGTGGGCTCGGGCCCGTTCCAGGTCGTGGAGTACCGGACCGACGAGTTCATCCGGCTCGAGGCCAATGAGGACTACTGGGAGGGCGCGCCCGGCTTCGACGAGGTCGTCTACCAGTACTACCTCGAGACCGACGCGGCCGTGGCCGCGCTCGAGGCCGAAGAGGTCGACATCGTCGGCAACGGCATGCAGGGCGCGCTGAACCCGGCCCAGATCGGGGCGCTCGCGTCCCAGGAGCACATCACCACCAACGACGTGCAGGGCCGCCGGTACGTCTCGCTCACCATCAACCACGGCACCGTCACGCAGGACGGCACCGAGTTCGGCGACGGGCACCCCGCGCTCAAGGACCCGATCGTGCGGCAGGCGCTGCACACCGCGATCGACAAGCAGGCCCTCGTGGACACCGTGCTCGACGGCAGCGGCAAGCCCGCCACCTCGCTGATCCCCGCGATCTTCGAGCAGTGGCACTGGGACGGCGGCGACGCCTTGGTGCAGTTCGACCTCGACGAGGCGAACCGGCTGCTCGACGAGGCCGGGTACGCCCGCGGCGCGGACGGCATCCGCACGATGCCCGGCGGCGGCGAACCGCTGAACTTCCGCTTCTACCACCACGCCGACAACACCGCGTACGCCACCATCGTGGAGTTCGTGACCGAGTGGTGGGCCGAGCTCGGCATCGCCGTCGAGGCCCAGGCCATCGAGCAGGGCACCCTGAACGACCTGGCCTACCTCGGCGAGTTCGACATCGCGTTCTCCGGCTGGGGCGTGGGCCCCAACCCGACCGAGCAGCTGGGCATGCACACCTGCGCGGTGCTGCCCACACTGACGGACGGCTCGGAGCGCTCGAGCGAGAACTCCTACTGCAATGCCGAGTTCGACCAGTTGCACGAGCAGCAGAAGGTCGAGTCCGACCCGGCCGCCCGCGCCGAGCTCGTCAAGCGCCAGCAGGAACTGCTCTACACCGACACCCCCGTGATCTGGCTGTACTACCAGAACGTCATGGAGGCCTTCAACCACGAGCGCGTGACGGGCATGTCCCCGCAGCCGAGCGGCGGCATGTACACCGGCCAGCAGGGCTTCACCTGGTCGTACTACACGGCGCAGCCCGCCGACGCCGACGAAGAGGGCGGCGTCCCGATGGGCGTGTGGATCGCGGTCGCGGCGGCGGCCGTGCTGGCCGCGGCCGCCGCGGTGTTCTTCGTGATGCGGCGCAAGCAGACGGCCGACGAGCGCGAATGACCGACCCGCTCCCACCCGCGGACGGCGCCTCCACCGAGGCGCCGTCCGCGGGGCGTGCCGCCCGCGCTGTCGAAAGGCGCAGTTCAACAGGGTTCGGGCGGTACCTGCTCAAGCACGTGAGCGGCGCGGCCGTGTCGCTGCTGCTGGTGCTGTTCTCGTCGTTCTTCATCTTCCGGCTCATCGCCGGGGACCCGATCGACCAGCTCACGAAGGAGCGGCCGGTCTCGCCCGAGCAGCGGGCGGCGATGCGGGCCGAACTCGGCCTCGACCGGCCGCTGTGGCAGCAGTTCTGGGACTACATCACCGGCACGCTCACCATGGACCTCGGCGAGTCCTTCCAGTACCGGCGGCCGATCTTCGACCTCATCGTCGAGCGCCTGCCCGCCACGCTCCTGCTCTCGGGCACCGGCATGGTCCTGGCGGTCCTGCTCGGATTCTGGATCGGCACGCGCTCGGGTTGGAAGCAGGGCAGCCGGTTCGACAAGGGCCAGGTCGCCACCGGGCTCGTGCTCTACTCGGCGCCCACGTTCTGGCTCGGCATGATCGTGATCCTGGTCTTCGCGCGGTACCTGGGGCTGTTCCCCGTCAACGGGATGCGCTCGCCGAGCACGCCGCCCGACTTCTGGTCGCAGGCCGTCGACATCGGCCACCACCTCGTGCTGCCCGTGCTCACCTACACGGCCGTGGTCTACGCCGGGTACCTCATGATCATGCGCTCGTCCATCCTGGACGAGATCGGGAGCGACTACCTCACGACCGCGCGCGCCAAGGGCCTGCGCGACGACGAGGTTCGCCAGAAGCACGCCGTGCCGAACGCGCTGCTGCCCACCGTGACGCTGGTGTTCCTCGCGCTCGGCTCGGTCGTGAACGGCTCCATCGTCACCGAGACGGTCTTCAGCTGGCCCGGCCTCGGGACCCTGTTCGTCAACGCGATCTTCTACCCCGACCGGCCCGTGCTGCAGGCCCTGTTCGTGCTGTTCTCCAGCTCGACCATCGTCGCCGTGCTGTGCGCCGAAATCCTCTACTGGTTCATCGATCCCAGGATCCGCAGGTCATGACGAGTACGACCACCGTTTCCCCGCGCGCCCTCACATGGGCGCGGCGGCGGCAGTCCTTCCAGCGGTCCTGGGCCGCCTACCGCGGCCAGAGGACCGGCATGTGGGGGCTCGTCCTCTTGGGCGCCATCGTGGTCATCGCCCTCGCCGCGCCGGTCCTCATCGACGAGTCGGCGCTCAGCGTCACCCGCGCCACCGGCGAGCGCATGGCCCCGCCCAGCGCGGGCTACCCGCTCGGGACCGACGAGACCGGCCGCTCGATCCTCGCGCTCACCGTCTGGGGCTCGCGCCTCTCGCTCCTCATCGGACTCACCGCCACCGTCGTCGCGATCGTCATCGGCACCGCCGTCGGCGTCACCAGCGGCCACATCGGCGGCTGGTACGGGTGGGTCGCGCTGCGCCTCTCCGACTGGTTCATGGTGCTGCCCAGCCTGGTCGTGGCCATCGCGCTCCTCGCCGTGCTCGGCCGCAGCATGGCCACCACCATCACCGTGATCGCCCTCGTCTCCTGGCCCGGCACGACCCGGCTCGTGCGCGCCCAGACGCTCACGGTCCAGTCCCGCCCGTACCTGGAGCGCGCCAAGGCGCTCGGCGCGGGCCACTGGCACCAGATGACCAAGCACATCCTCCCCAACGTGCTCCCGCTCGTGCTCGCCAGCGCGACCCTGCTCGTGCCCTCGGCGATCCTCATGGAGTCGTCCCTGGCGTGGCTGGGCCTGGGCGACCCGGGCGTGGTGTCGTGGGGGTCGATCCTCAACCGGGCCTCGGAGAACGGGGCGGTCTCGGCGCACGCGTGGTGGTACCTGCTGCCGCCGGGCATCGCGATCCTGGTCGTGGTGCTGGCGTTCATGATGTGCGGCCGGGCGCTGGAGGCCGTGTTCAATCCGAGGCTGCGGGGTGAGTCGTCATGACGCTCTTGGAGTTCAAGGACCTGCGGGTGACGTACCGGGGTTCGCGCGGGCGGCTCCCGGCGGTGCGGGGCGTGGACCTCGCGGTCGACGCCGGCGAGACCCTGGGGATCGCCGGGGAGTCGGGGTGCGGGAAATCGACGCTGGCGATGGCGGTGCTGCGGCTGCTGCCCAAGAGCGCCGAGGTGAGCGGGCAGATCCTGCTCGACGGCGAGGACCTGCTCGCGATGGGGTGGGGGCGGCTGCGGGCGGTGCGGTGGACGGGCGCGTCGATCGTGTTCCAGGGGGCGATGCACTCGCTGAACGCGGTGCAGCGCATCGGGAGGCAGATCGCCGAGCCGATCCTGGTGCACGAGCCGAAGACGACGCCGGCGCAGGCCGCGAAGCGCGCGGAGGCGCTGCTGGAGCGGGTGGGGCTGCCGCCGTCGCGGGCGCGGAGCTTCCCGCACGAGCTGTCGGGCGGGCAGCGGCAGCGCGTGATGATCGCGATGGCGCTGGCGTGCGACCCGGACCTGTTGATCGCCGACGAGGCGACGACGGCGCTGGACGTGATGGTGCAGGCGCAGGTGCTGCGGCTGATCTCGGATCTGGTGCGGGAGCGGGGCGTGGGCCTGGTGATGATCAGCCACGACCTGTCGGTGCTCTCGGCGGTGTGCGACCGGGCGGCGGTGATGTACGCCGGCCGGATCGTCGAGCAGGGCCCGGCGCACGAGGTGTTCGCGCAGGCGCGGCACCCGTATTCGGCGGCGCTGGGGGCGGCGTTCCCGGTGATCGGGGACCCGGCGGCGCGGATGCACCCGGGCGGGCTGGCGGGCGATCCGCCGGATCCGCTGCGGCTGCCGGAGGGGTGCTCGTTCCGGCCGCGCTGCGCGGTGGCGGTGGAGCGGTGCGGCGCCGAGTCGCCGGAGCTGCTCGAGGTGGGTGCGGCGCGGGTGAGCGCTTGTTTCGTCGCGCAGGAAGGGATGCCCGTTGTCGGTTGAGGAGAGGGCGTTGACGGCCCGGGGGCTGCGGGTCGAGTTCGGGCTGCCGGGCGGGCGGGTCGCGCGGGCCGTGGACGGGGTGGACCTGGACGTGGCGCCGGGCGAGATCGTGGCGCTGGCGGGCGAGTCCGGTTGCGGCAAGACGACGTTGGCGCGGACCCTGCTGGGTCTGGAGCGCGCGACCGGAGGCACGGTCGCGTTCGACGGGGTGCCGCTGCGGTACTCGTCGCGGGCGTTGAAGGCGTACCGGCGGCGGGTGCAGCTGGTGCTGCAGGACCCGACGGGCGCGCTGAACCCGCGGCACACGGTGTACGACGCGGTGGCCGAGGGGCTGCGGATCCACGGGATCGGTGACGACGAGCCGGGCCGGGTGGCGGCGGCGCTGTCGCGGGCGGGCCTGCGCCCGCCGGAGCAGTTCTTCCTGGCGTACCCGCACGAGCTGTCGGGCGGGCAGCGCCAGCGCGTGGTGATCGCGGGGGCGCTGGTGCTGGAGCCGAGCCTGCTCATCGCGGACGAGCCGGTCGCCTCGCTGGACGCGTCGGTGCGCGGGGAGATCCTGGCGCTGCTGCTGCGGCTCAAGGAGGAGCAGGGCCTGGGGTCGCTCATCATCACGCACGACCTGGGTCTGGCGTGGAGCATCGCGGACCGGATCGCGATCATGTACTTGGGGCGGATCGTGGAGCAGGGGCCGGTCGAGCAGGTGCTCACGGCTCCGAGGCATCCGTATACGCGGGCGCTGGTGTCGGTCTTGCCGGACTCGCCCGTCGCCGAGCCGATCGTGCTGGCCGGGGAGCTGCCGGACGCGTCGAAGATCCCGGGCGGGTGCCGGTTCCGGCCGCGCTGCCAGGAGGTGGCGTCAGGGAACGCCGCGCCGGTGCTGCACCAGTGCACGGGCGAGGACCCGGAGGTCCTTGGGGCGGAGGCGAAACCGCATCTGGTCGCGTGCCATCTCGACCGCTCGTCGCACGCGGATGCGAGGATCGAAGTGTGAGGATTCTGATCAGCGCCGACATGGAGGGCGCCACGGGCGTCACCTGTCCCGACGACGTGCTGCCCGGGGGCCCGGGCTGGGAGCGGATGCGGCCGCTGTTCACCGACGAGGTGAACGCCGCCGTGGAGGGGCTGCACCGGGGCGGGGCGCGGGAGGTCGTGGTCAACGACGCGCACTGGTCGATGCGGAACCTCATGCCCGAGCGGTTCGAGTGGCCGGTGACGGTGATCAGCGGCCGGCACAAGGACCTGTCCATGATAGAGGGCGTGCGGGACGCGGACGCGGTGGTGTTCCTCGGCTACCACGCCGGGGCGGGCCTGGAGGGCGTGCTCGCGCACACCTACCTGGCGAACACGATCACGGGCGTGTGGCTCGACGGTGTGCGCGCGAGCGAGGGCCGGTTGAACGCGGCCGTGGCGGCCGAGTTCGGGGTGCCGGTGATCATGGTGACCGGCGACGACAAGACGATCGAGGACGCGCACGGGTACGCGCCCAAGGCGGTCGGCATCGCGGTGAAGGACTGCATCTCGCGGTATGCGGCGGCGTGCCGGACTCCGAAGTGGGCGGTACGCGCGATCCGCAAGGGCGCGGCTGAGGCGGTGGCGCTGGCCGGGCGGCGCGAGGCCGTGGTCGAGCCGCACCGGATCGAGGTCGAGTTCGACGCCGAGCACCTGGCCGCGGCCGTCACGGTCATCCCGGGCGTGGAGCGGTGCGGTGAGCGGCGGGTCGGCTTCGAACTGCCCACGATGTACGAGGCCATCCGGTGCTTCAAGGCCGTCACGACGATCGCCTCGGCGGCGATGGAGGAGCAATATGGGTGAGCCGATCGGCGAGGAGGCGCTCGACGAGGTCGTGAGGTTCACGTCGGAGCTGATCCGGATCGACACCACCAATCACGGTGGCGGGGACGGGAACGAGCGCGAGGCCGCCGAGTACGCGGCCGCGAAGCTGGCCGAGGTCGGCGTCGAGTCGCAGATCCTGGAGAAGGCCCCGGGCCGGTCCAATGTGGTCGCCCGTATCGAGGGAACCGACCCGGGGGCTCCGGCGCTGCTGGTGCACGGGCACATGGACGTGGTCCCGGCCGAGGCCGCTGACTGGAGCGTGCACCCGTTCTCCGGGGAGGTCCGCGACGGGATGCTCTGGGGCCGGGGCGCGATCGACATGAAGAGCATGAACGCGATGGTCCTCGCGGCCGTGCGCGCGTGGGCGAAGGCCGGGGTCGAGCCGCGGCGGCCGATCGTCGTGGCGTTCACCGCCGACGAGGAGGCCAGCGCCGAGTACGGGGCGGGGTACCTCGCGGACGCGCACGCGGAGCTGTTCGCGGGCTGCACCGAGGGCGTCTCTGAGTCGGGCGGGTTCACGTTCCACGGCGGGAACGGGCTGCGGCTCTACCCGATCGCGGCGGGCGAGCGGGGCACGGCGTGGCTGCGGCTGACCGCCGGGGGCACGGCCGGGCACGGCTCGAAGGCCAACCCGGACAACGCGGTCGCGAAGCTGGCGGCCGCGGTCGCGCGGATCGGCGCGCACGAGTGGCCGCTGCGGTTGACGCCCACGGTGCGGGCGGCGCTCACCGAGCTGGCCGCGGTGTACGGCGCCGAACCGGACCTCGACGACGTGGACGGGCTCCTCGCGAAGCTCGGCCCGGCCGCGCAGTTGGTCGAGTCGACGCTGCGCAACAGCGCGAACCCGACCGTGCTGCGGGCCGGGTACAAGGTCAACGTGATCCCCGAGCACGCCTATGCCGAAGTGGACGGCCGGGTGCTGCCCGGCGGCGAGGCCGAGTTCGAGGCGACCATGGACGAGCTGTGCGGACCCGACGTGCGCTGGGAGTACCAGCACCGCACGCAGCCGCTCGCCGCGCCGGTCGACTCCCCGACGTTCGCCGCGATGCGCGCGGCGGTGCGGAAGTTCGACCCCGAGGGGCTCCCGGTGCCGTTCTGCATGTCCGGCGGGACCGATGCGAAGCAGTTCGCGCAGCTGGGCATCACCGGGTACGGGTTCTCCCCGCTCGGCCAGACCGCGGAGCTCGGGTACGGTCGGCTCGCGCACGGCGTCGACGAGCGGGTCCCGGTCGAGGGCCTGCGGTTCGGGCTCAAGGTCCTGGACGACTTCCTGCGCAACGCCTGAGAAAGGTCGCTCATGAGCAAGCAGTCCCCTTACGGCGCTTGGGAATCCCCGATCACCGTGCAGATGGTCGCGGCCGCCGAAGGGCGGCCGGGGCACCTCGGCGCGGTCGGCGGCGAGCTGTGGTGGACCGAGCCGCGCCCCGACGAGGGCGGGCGGCGGGCGCTGATGCGCCGCACCGAGGACGGGACCGCCGTGTCGGTCCTGCCCCCGCCGTGGAACGTGCGCAACCGGGTCCACGAGTACGGCGGGCGGCCGTGGGCGGGCGCGATCCTCGAGGACGGCTCGCCGATCGTGGTCTTCACGAACTTCGACGACCAGCGCCTGTACGTGTTCGAGCCCGACAGGGGCGGCGAGCCACGGCCGGTCTCGCCCGCGCCCGAGCGGCCCGGGGGGCTGCGCTGGTCCGATCCGGTGATCGACCTCGAGCGGTTCGAGGCGTGGGCTGTCATGGAGCAGCACACCGGGCCGGAGCCGACCGACGTGCGGCGGGTGCTCGCCGCCGTGGGCCTGACCGGCCGCGGCGAAGCGGCGGCGGTGCGGGAGCTGACCGACGACGCGTACCGGTTCCTCACCGGCCCCAAGCTCAGTCCGGACGGCGGCTCGGTCGCGTGGATCGCCTGGAACCACCCGCACATGCCTTGGGACGAGACGGAACTGCGGGTCGCGGAGGTCACCGGGGACGGGTCGCTGGCGGAGGTCCGCACGGTCGCCGGGGGCGAGGGCGAGGCGATCGCGCAGGCGGAGTGGTCGCGCGACGGCACGCTCGTGTTCACCGGGGACCGCACCGGCTGGTGGAACCTGCACTGGATCGACCCGTTCACCGGCGAGTCCGGCACGGTCCACGAGGCCGAGGCGGAGTTCGCGGGGCCGATGTGGGACCTGGGCAAGCGCTGGTTCCAGATCCTCGCCAGCGGCGACATCGCGGCCGTGCACGGCAAGGGCGAGGGCCGGCTGGGCGTGTTCGACGCGTGGGACCGGAAGATGAACCTCGTCGACGGGGCTTGGACCGAGTGGGCGCCGGGGATAGCCGCGGTCGGCGACCGCGTGTACGGCCTGGCCGCGACCCCGCACACCGGCTACGAGGTGGTCGAGGTCGACGCGGTGAACGGCACGGCGCGGGTCATCGCCGCCGCGAATGAGGACATCGTGGACCGGGCGTACTATCCGGTCCCCGAGGACCGGACGTTCACCGGGCCGGGCGGGCGCGAGATCCACGCGCACGTCTACCCGCCCCGCAACCCCGACTACGAAGGGCCGGAAGGCGAACTGCCGCCCTTTGCGGTGTGGGTCCACGGCGGGCCGACCAGCCATGTGCGGGCGGTGCTCGACATGGAGCTGGCCTACTTCACCTCGCGCGGCATCGGCGTCGTCGAGGTCAACTACGGCGGCTCCACCGGCTACGGCCGCGAGTACCGGGAGCGGCTGCGCGAACGCTGGGGCGAGGTGGACGTGGAGGACTGCGCGGCCGTCGCGCGGGCGCTGGCCGCCGAGGGCACCGCCGATCCCGCGCGGATCGCGATCCGGGGCGGCAGCGCGGGCGGCTGGACCGCCGCCGCGTCGCTCACCTCCCCTGCGGCCCAGGGGGTCTACGCGTGCGCGGTGGTGAAGTACCCGATCCTCGACCTCTCCGGCTGGACCGGGAACGGCACGCACGACTTCGAGTCGCAGTACGTGTACTCGCTCGTGGGCGGGCCGGACGTGCTCGAGGAGCGCTCATTCCTGCGCTCGCCGGTGCACCACGCCGACCGCATCGAGGTCCCGTTCCTGCTGCTGCAGGGCCTGGACGACGAGATCTGCCCGCCCGAGCAGGCCGAGCGGCTGCTCCGGGCGGTCGAGGGCCGGGGCGTGCCGCACGCCTACCGCACGTACGAGGGCGAGCAGCACGGCTTCCGCCGAGACGCCACGGTCATCGACGCGGTGCTCGCCGAACACGCCCTGTACGCGCGGGTCTTCGCGTTCCCCGGCCCGGACTTCGAACTGGAGCTGAAGCCTTGAGCCTCAAGCCGCTGCGCCGTCCGAGGCGGCTCGTCCCGGGCGACCGGGTCGCGATCGTCTCCCCCGCGAGCCCGTACCCCGAGGGCGCGCTGGACGCCGGGCTCGCGGTCCTGCGGAGCTGGGGCCTGGAGCCGGTCCTCATGCCCCATGCGGACGCGAGCACCGGGTTCCTGGCCGGCGCAGACGCCGACCGGGCCGCGGACTTCGCGAAGGCCTGGCTGGACCCGTCCTTCGCGGCCGTGGTCGCCGCGCGCGGCGGGTACGGCTCGCAGCGGATGGTCGAGCTCGTCGACTGGGCCGCGCTGGCCTCGGCCGAACCGAAGGCGTTCGTGGGCTTCAGCGACATGACCGCGATGCACGAGGCGATCGCCCTCGAACTCGGCGTCGCCTCCATTCACGGGCCGATGCCGAGCTGGTCGCTGTTCGCATCGGACGCGGCAATGCGGGAGCACCTGCGGGCGACACTGTTCGAACCCGAACGGGTGCAGCGGATCGTGTCGCCCACAGCGAAGCCGCTGCGGGGCGGCACGGCCACCGGGATCACCTTCGGGGGCACGCTGACGCTCCTGGCCGCCGAGGCCGGGACGTACCACCACCGGCAGGACGTGGGCGGCGGCCTGCTGCTCCTCGAGGACGTCGGCGAAGCGCCCTACCGGATCGACCGGGCGCTGACCCAGCTCGAACGGACCGGGTACCTGGACGACATCGGCGGAGTCCTGCTCGGCTCGTGGGCCGACTGCGGGCCGTACGAGGAGGTCCGCGCGGTCCTTCGCGACCGCTTCGCGGGACTGCACCTCCCGGTGGTCGAGGAGTTCGGGTTCGGGCACTGCGCCGGTTCGCTGTCGATCCCGTTGGGGCTCAGGGCGACCTTGGACGCCGATGCCGGGACCCTCCACTTCGCGGAGCCTGCCCTCGACTGAACACTTTTGAAAATTCTTTCCGTAGTCTTGCCTTCACGTGAAGTTTTCTGCCAGGATGAGCCGATCGGGTCAAGTAGGTCAAAAAAGGACCCGCCCCACCTGGAGGAGCCCATGACGCATCCCCGCCGGACCGTGCTCGCAGCCGCCCTCGGCGCCGCCGCGGCCGCCGCCACCGCGAGCGCCGCCCAAGCCCACGGCGACAAGGGAGAGAAGCGGTTCGTCAAGCGCCGCTTGAAGGCCATGAGCCTCGAAGAGAAAGTGGGCCAGCTGTTCACGGTGTACGCGTACGGGCGCACCGCCGACACCACGGACGCCGCCGACGTCGCCAAGAACCAGGAGACGCACGGCGTGGACAACGCCGCCGAGCTCATCGCCGCCTACAAAGTGGGCGGCATCATCTACTTCACCTGGTCGAACAACGTCGCGAACCCCGCCCAGATCACGGGCCTCTCCAACGGCCTCCAGGCCGCGTCTACAGCGGACGGCGGCGAGCCGCTGCTCATCGCCACCGACCAGGAGCACGGCCTGGTCGTGCGGATCACCGCGCCCGCGACGCAGCTGCCCGGCGCGATGGCGCTCGGCGCGACCCACGACAACGCGGCCGCCTACGACGCGGCCGTCATCAGCGGCACCGAGCTGCGCGCCATGGGCCTCAACCTGAACTTCGCGCCGGACGCGGACGTCAACGTCAACCCGGCGAACCCGGTGATCGGCGTGCGCTCCTTCGGGTCCGACGCCGAGCACGTCGCCGGATTCGCCGCCGCCCAGGTCGAGGGCTACCAGGCGCGCGGCGACCTCGCCGCGACGGTGAAGCACTTCCCCGGGCACGGCGACACCGAGGACGACAGCCACACCGACCTGCCGCGGATCGACCACACCTACGAGGAGTGGCAGGCGATCGACGCGCCGCCGTTCCGCGCCGCCGTCGAGTCCGGGGTCGGCGCGATCATGAGCGCCCACATCCAGTTCCCCGCCCTCGACCCGACACTGACGCCCGCCACCCTCTCCAAGCCGATCCTCACCGGACTGCTGCGCGAGGAGCTGGGCTACGAGGGCGTCATCGTCACCGACTCCCTCGCCATGGAAGGCGTGCGCGAAGGCTACGGCGACGACCGCATCCCCGTTCTCGCCCTCCTCGCCGGGATCGACATGCTGCTCATGCCCGTCGACCTCGACCTGGCCTACAACGCGGTCCTCGCCGCCGTCGCCTCCGGCGAGCTCACCGAGGCCCGCATCGACGAGTCCGTGACACGCATCCTCGGCCTCAAGTACCGGCTCGGGCTCTACGACGACCCCTACGCCGACCCCGGCGAGGTCGCCTCCATCGTGGGCGTCCCCGCGCACCTCGAAGCGGCCCAAGCGCTCTCGGACCGGACCACGACCCTCGTCACCAACGACGGGACGCTGCCGATCCCCACCGACGGCGGCGCGCTCCTCGTCACCGGCTGGGGCGAGACCACCACCAACGTGCTCACCGCCGAGTTCGCCGAGCGCGGCTTCTCCCCCACCCGCGTCGTCACCGGCATCGCCCCGACCCAGGCGCAGATCGACACGGCCGTCGCCGCGGCCGACGGGAAGGCGTTCATCGTGGTGAGCACCAACGGGGTCGGCGACAACCCCGGCCAGGTCGCGCTCGTCAAGGCGCTCGCCGCCACCGGCGTGCCGGTCGTGGCGCTCGGGGTCCGCAACCCGTACGACATCGCGCACCTCACCGAGGACGTCAACGCCTACCTGGCGACCTACTCGTACTCGGCCGACGGGCTCGAATCGGCCGTCGCCGCCGTCCTCGGCCACCTCGACCCGCAAGGGCGGCTGCCCGTCGACATCCCGCGCGCGGACGACCCCGAATCGGTCCTGTTCGCCTTCGGCCACGGCCTCTCGTACTAGTGAAGGGGATCGTCATGCAGCGCAGGAGGCTCCTGGGGAGCGCACTGGCCGGGGCCGCGCTCGCGACCACCGCCGCCGTCCCGGCCGCCGCGGGCGGCAGGCGGGTCCGCACCGGCATCGAAGTGCTCGCCGAGGACGGCTTCGCCGCACTCGCCGGCCAGAAGGTCGGCGTCGTCTCCAACCCCACCGGCGTGCTCCCCGACCTGAGCCACGAAGTGGACCTCATGCACGCCAGCGGCCGAGTGGACCTCGTGGCCGTGTTCGGACCCGAGCACGGCTTCCGCGGGGTCTCCCAGGCCGGCGAGGGCGAGGACTTCTTCCTCGACCCGAAGACCGGCATCCCGGTCTACAACGCCTACAACAACAAGGACCAGATGGCAGCGCTGCTGGCCGAGGCCGGTGTCGAGACGCTGGTCTTCGACATCCAGGACGTCGGCTCGCGGTTCTACACCTACATCTGGACCATGTACCTCGCGCTCGAGGCGGCCGGGCAGCTCGGACTGCGGTTCGTCGTGCTCGACCGGCCGAACCCGGTCACCGGCCGGGAGGCGAGCGGGCCGGTCCTCCACCCCGAGCACGCCACGTTCGTGGGGCTCAAGCCGATCGCGCAGCGGCACGGCATGACCGTGGGCGAACTCGCGTCCCTGTTCAACGGCGAGTTCGTCGCGACCCCGGCGGACCTCACCGTCGTGAAGATGCGCGGCTGGAAGCGGGACATGCACTTCGAGGAGACCGGCCTGCCGTGGGTGCCGCCGTCCCCCAACATGCCCACCGCGGCCACGGCGCTCGCCTACCCGGGGACGTGCCTGTTCGAGGCGACCGCGCTCTCGGAGGGGCGCGGCACGACCAAGCCGTTCGAACTGCTCGGCGCTCCCGGGATCGACCACGCCTGGGCCGAGGCGGTGCAAGGCCTCCCGGGCGCCCGGTTCCGCGAGGCGTACTTCACGCCTACGTTCTCGAAGTGGGCGGGCAAGGTCTGCGGCGGCGTCGAGCTGCAGGTGACCTCCAGGAGGGATTTCGACCCGATCCGGACGGCGCTGGCGATGATCATCGCGCAGCGGCGGGCCTTCCCGCAGTACGGGTGGCGCTCGCAGGACACGACCTCGTTCTGGCTGGACAAGCTGACAGGGAACCAGGCCGTGCGCCTGGCGATCGAGGCGGGCGCCGACGTCGACGAGGTGACGACGCTGTGGGCCGAGGAATTGGATGCGTTTTCCGAGCAAAGAGAGTCGTATTTGCTCTATCGCCGCACCGCTTAGTGATGGCACGATAACCAGGAGACACGAATGCAGCGTCGAACCATGCTCGGGGGCGCGGCGGGGGCGGCGCTGGCGCTCGCGCTGGCCTCCCGCGCCAACGCCGAGGAGATCCCCTCCATGCCCGAACTCACCGGCCCGCCAACGGCCGGCCCCTACGACGTGACGTTCCCTGAAAACCCTGCTCAGCTGCGGTACGGCTCGTGCGGCGACGCCCGCCTCACCACCGCCCACATCGCCCGAATCACCCCCGGCCTCGAGTCGTTCATGTCGGGGCCGGCGCCCGCGTTCCCCGGCTACACCGTGCTCGCCGCGCGTGACGGCGTGGTCGTCGAGCACGCGGCCGGCGGGCACCGGCTGCGCTACTCCGGCTGGGACGAGGCGGCGAAGACGGCGATCGAGCTGCCGCCCGCCGAGTGGCTGCCCGCCGAGACCGGCACGGTCTACGACCTCGCGTCGATCTCGAAGCTGTTCACCGCCACCGTCACCGGCGCGCTCATGGACGAGGGCCTCATCGACCTCAAACTGCCCGTCGTGGAGTACCTGCCCGACTTCGACGCGCTCGACCCGCAGAAGACCCCGATCACCCTGGGGCACCTGCTCTCCCACACCTCCGGGATGATCGCCTTCATCAACCTGTACAGCCTGCCCGACGAGCAGGCGCGCATGGAGGCGATCTACGCGCGGCCGCTGCGCCGCCCGCCCGGCAGCGGCTACGAGTACTCCGACCTCAACCTCATCGTGCTCGGCAAGATCCTCGAGATCGTGGCCGAGAAGCCCCTCGACGCGCTCGTCAACGAGCTCATCTGCGAACCCTTGGGGCTCAAGGACACCGGGTACAACCCGGCCGACCGGGCGCGGACCGCCGCCACCGAGTACCAGCCCTGGACCGGCCGCGGCATGGTCCACGGCGAGGCGCACGACGAGAACGCGTGGGCGTTCGGCGGCGTCGCCGGGCACGCCGGCGTCTTCGCCACCGCCTGGGACCTCGCGGTCTTCGGGCAGATGATCCTCAACGGCGGCCGCTACGGCGGCGCCGAGGTCCTCACCCAGAACACCGCGCGGCTCGTCTTCACCGACATGAACGCCGGCATGGGCGACAGCGCCGCGCGCGGCCTCGGCTGGCAGCTCGGCCAGCGCTGGTACATGGACGCGATGAGCTCGCCGGTCACGGTGGGGCACACCGGGTACACGGGCACGTCGCTCGTGCTCGACCCGCTGGCGGGGACGATGCTGGTGCTGCTGACGAACCGGGTCCACCCGACGCGGAACTGGGGCACGGCGAGCGCGTACCGGCGGGCGGCGAGCCGCCCGATGGGCCGGGCGGTGCCGGTGAAGCCGAAGACCGGGCGCACGGCCTGGTATGCGGGGCAGGCGGATGCGGTGACCGCGACGCTGACGGCGGTGCTGCCGCGCGCGACTTCGGGGGCGAAGGCGTCGTTCGCGCTGTGGTACGACACCGAGGCGACTGACGAGGCGGTGCTGGAGGCGAGCGCCGACGGCGCGACGTGGACGGCGGTGCCGCTGTCGCTGCGCACGGAGGACCACTGCTGGCGGACCGAGGGCGTGTTCTCGGGGTTCGCGGGGCGGCAGTGGATCCAGGCGGAGGCGGTACTGCCGGACCGGACGGCGCGGGTGCGGTGGCGGTACACGAGCGACCCGGCGTACCAGGGGCGCGGCGTGTACGTCGACAAGGTGCGGGTGAAGGAGGGCCGCGCCCTCCTGTGCGAGGACGCGGACCTGGTGCCGGACGGCTGGGAGCTGGCGGGCGACTAGTCGCTACATCGCCTTGGGGGTGTAGCGGTCGGCGAGCCAGTCCATGGTCCTGTCGGCTTCGGCGTCGACGGTCTGGTGCTCGGGGTGCGCGTCGTACCACTCGATCACTTCGCGGGCGCCGAGCTTGTAGGGGGTGGCGCCGAGGCCGAACTGGGGCACGAGGCGCTTGACCTTGGCGTTGTCGAAGACCATGGAGTGGGCCTTGTCGCCGAGGAGGCCGGCGCCCCAGTGGGGGTCGGCGGCGGCGATGGCGTCGCTGGGGACGTGCACGAGGCGGGGTTCGGCGCCGGCGGCTTCGGCGACCCAGCCGAAGATCTGGTTCCAGGTGGGGGCCTCGTCGCCGGTGATGTGGAAGGCCTCGCCGATCGCGTCGTCGCGGCCGAGGAGGCCGGTGAAGCCGACGGCGAAGTCGCGGGCGTGGGTGATGGTCCACAGCGAGGTGCCGTCGCCGTGGACGATGACGGGCTTGCCCTGGCGCATGCGCTCGACCACGGTCCAGCCGCCGTCGAAGGGCAGCATGGTCTCGTCGTAGGTGTGGGAGGGGCGGATGATCGTGGCGGGGAAGCCGGTGTCGCGGTAGGCGGCGACGAGCAGGTCCTCGCAGGCGATCTTGTCGCGGGAGTACTGCCAGTAGGGGTTGCGCAGCGGGGTGGACTCGGTGACGGGCAGGGACGCGGGCGGGGTCTGGTAGGCGCTGGCGGAGCTGATGAAGAGGTACTGGCCGGTGCGGTCGGCGTAGAGCTCGATGTCGCGCTCGACCTGCGCGGGGGTGAAGTTGACCCAGTTGACGACGGCGTCGAAGGTGCGGTCGGCGAGGGCTTCGCGGACGGAGGCGGGGTCGTTGGCGTCGCCGGTGAGGATGGCGACTTCGGCGGGGAGGGTGCGCTCGGCGGTGCGGCCGCGGTTGAGGACGGTGACGTCCATGCCCTGGCGCACGGCCTCGCGCACGCAGGAGGTGGAGATGCGGCCGGTACCGCCGATGAACAGCACGCTGACGCTCACGTGAAACCCCTTTCGGTCGCTGACGGCCCCACCCTACCGTTGTGCGCGTCGCGGGTGGCGGCTCTGCCGGGACCGGACCGCGAGCGCCTGGATTCGAATTTACATTCGTCGATCCGATCGCGTCCGTGCGCTAGGGTTCCACTTCTTCTCATGCTTTATCGAAGGAGTTGACTTTCTCGATTGCGGGTGCGATCATCGGGTTCTCTCACCGCCCGAGCCAATGGAGGCCCGCATGCGTCGCCGCACACTCATCACCGCCGCCGGAGTCGGCGCCGTCGCTTCGGGGGCCGTCGCGTCCTCGGCGCAGGCCGACTACACGACCACCCCGGTGCCGACGACGAACTGGGGCACCTGGGAAGGCTGGGGCACTTCGCTGGCCTGGTGGGGCAAGGCCTTCGGCAACCGCAACGACCTCGCGGACATCATGTTCACCCGCAACACAGTGGCCTTCGGCGGCGCGAACCTGCCGGGCCTGGGCCTCAACATCGTGCGCTACAACGCGGGCGCGTGCTCCACCAACTCGATCAACGGCGAGTCGATGGTCGTCTCGCCCAACATGATGCGCTCGCGCCAGATCGACGGCTACTGGCTCGACTGGAACTCCAGCGACCCGGCGTCCGCGAGCTGGAACTGGTTCGTAGACAGCGCCCAGCGCAACCTCGTGTGGAAGGCCCGCGACCGCGGCGCGAACATCTTCGAGCTGTTCTCGAACTCGCCGATGTGGTGGATGTGCGTGAACCACAACCCCTCCGGCGGCGCTGACGGGAACGCCGACAACCTCCAGTCCTGGAACCGGCGGCAGCACGCCGTCTACATGGCCACCATCGCGAAGTACGCCCACGACAACTGGGGCGTCGACTTCGACTACGTGGACCCCTTCAACGAGCCCATCGCGAACTGGTGGACCGCCACCGGCACCCAGGAGGGCTGCCACTTCAACGTCGCGACCCAGTCGATCGTCATCGACCATCTGCGGGCCGAGCTCGATGCGCGCGGCCTCTCGTGGATGCCGATCACCGCCTCCGACGAGTCCCTGTACGACCAGGCCGTGAGCACCTGGAACGGGCTCACGGCCTCCGCGAAGGGCAAGATCACCAAGGTCAACGTCCACGGCTACCAGTACGAGAACGGCCGCCGCGACTCGGTGTACAACGCCGTCAGCGCCGCAGGGAAGAAGCTCTGGAACTCCGAGTACGGCGAGAGCGACGCCACCGGCATGCGCTTGGCGCGCAACCTGAACCTCGACTTCCGCTGGCTGCACCCGACCGCGTGGTGCTACTGGCAGGTCCTCGACGGCGGCGGCTGGGGCCTCATCGAGGCCAACAACGAGACCGGCACGCTCGGCTCGGCGAACGCCAAGTACTTTGTGTACGCCCAGTACGCCCGCCACATCCGCCCCGGCATGCGCATCATCGACGGCGGCGAGGCCAACACGGTGGCGGCCTACGACGCCGCCGCGCGGCGGCTCGTGCTCGTCACCACCAACTACGGCACGGCACAAACGATCACGTACGACCTCTCGCGCTTCGCCACTGTCCCTAATGGAACCGTCACCCGCTGGTCGACCCAGACCGGCGGCTCCGAGCGGTACGCGCGGTACACGGACACGCAGGTCGCCTCCAAGCGTTTCTCGCGGGCGTTCCCGGCGAACACGGTGCAGACCTTCGAGATCGAGGGCGTGGTGCTCTAAAGCGCCTCTCCAGCCCAGCGCGCTTTGGCTGTTTTCGGCATGGTCGTCCCGTGCCGAAAACAGCCGGGCCGCACCCGATCGCCCTTCGCGACCAGGGGGCCCGCACTTCGATTTCGAATCTTGCGTGCTCGACCGCAGTCGCCGACCTATCCTTCGAGGGAGGCCCCAGAGGGGTCGTCGAATAGCACGAAAGCGATGCTATTGGAGGTAGTGATGCGATCACCGTCCTCGCCGTCAGTCCACAACAGACGGCACGAAACGCAACCTCACCGCAATCGTCTACTGCCTCGAGTGCTGCTCGAAGCAGCGGGGGTCATGACGCTCGCCCTGGGTGTCATCGCGGCTTCGCCCGCAGGCGGAGAACGAACGCAAGACCGGGAAGTCGCCCGCGACTTCGAACTGGTCGACTTCCAGCCGCTAGACGAGGAAGCGATGATGGAGGAGTCGGACGACGGCGCCTCCGGCGAAACGTCGATGGACGACACCGACGAACAATCGGCCGCAGAGTCGGATCCGAACTTCGAGTACGAGAACTGCGACGCGGCTCGCGATGCGGGAGCGGCTCCCGTCCTCGAAAGCGAACACGGGTTCGGCGAGCACCTGGACGCCGACAACGATGGCGTCGGATGCGAGAACTGGACCGGAACCGGGCAGGACTCCGAGGGATCGGGCCAGGCTCCTCAGGATTCCCAGTACGACAACTGCACCGAGGCTCGCGCTGACGGGGCGAACGACATCCCCGCGACCGACGATCGGTACGCAGAGCACCTGGACGGCGACAGTGACGGGATCGCTTGCGAAAGCCAGTGACCGCCACGAAACGTCAGCGCCGCTCACCCGCCGGGTGAGCGGCGCCATGCGTCAACGGTAGAACGAGGGCGTGCCGTACCCAGGCGGAACGCGAAAGCATCCGCCGGGCGCCCTGCTCGGCGCCCGGCGGCGGTGCCGGGCCGTGGGGCTAGGACAGGATCGGGTCGAGGGCCTCGAACCAGTTGGCGGCGAGTTTGACGTACCCGTCCTCGTCGGGGTGGACGCCGTCGTAGGTGTCGACGGCGGGGTCGAAGCCGGTCCACTGGTCGACCACGACGATCGGGGACTCGGCCGTGGTGAGCCCGGCGGCCCAGCCCGGGATGGTGGCGTTGAAGTCGATCGCGCGCTGCGGGCAGTCGGTGCAGCCGAAGGACGGGTCGGGGTGGAGCGGGATGATCTGCGCGACGAGGATGACCGCGTCGGGGTTGAGTTCGCGCAGGTCGGCGACGATCTGCGTGTAGGCCGCGAGGATCTGCGAGGGCGGGATCGCCGACCAGACGTCGTTCGTGGCGAAGTGCATCATGAGCACGTCGGGGGTGTGCTGCTCCAGCCAGCCGCGCACGCTGCCGTTGTTCACCGACTGGGTGACCAGGAAGCCGCCGTGACCCTCGTGGTCGGGGTCGGAGCCGGCCGGGTTGCAGGCCTGGGAGAGGGAGCCGACGAAGTCGACCTCGTGGCCGGCCTGGTCGAGGAGGTCCCAGAGGTTGCCGCGCCAGCAGCCGGGGCTGCCGGTGATGGAGTCGCCGAGGGGCATGATCGTGACGGGCTCGCCGGGCGGGTCGACGGTGGGTGTCGCGGTCGGGTCGGTGGGTCCGCCGGTGGGTTCGGACTGGCCGTCGCAGAGATCGCCGTTGACAGCGATGCCCTGCGGTGCGGCGGTGCTGCCGGAGCCGATGAAGCCGAAGACCTCGCGGGTCTGGCCGGAGCCGATCTGCGCGTTCCAGCCGACGTCGGCGCCGCTGAAACCGGTGCCGG
Source organism: Glycomyces niveus (assembly GCF_017592475.1). GTDB lineage: Bacteria > Actinomycetota > Actinomycetes > Mycobacteriales > Micromonosporaceae > Glycomyces > Glycomyces niveus. Next base: position 98,491 of record NZ_JAGFNP010000004.1, read on the forward strand.
ACTGGTTCCAGTCGACGTTCCAGGCGCTGGAGACGGTGGTTCCGGCCGGGAAGTCCCAGGTGATCTCCCAGCCGTCGATCGGTTCGGCGGCGGTGACGGCGACGTTCGCCTGGAACCCGCTGCCCCAGCTACTGACGACCTTGTACTCGACTTCGCAGCCGTCCTCGGCCTGGGCCTGGTTGGCGGTGGCGATCGTCAGCGCGCCTGCGCCGAGGGCCGCGACCGCGGCGGTGGTGAGGGCCAGCCGCCTGCTTCGTTTGACATCCATATCGCAACGTCCTTTCGGGAGCGCTCCCGGAGATCGTAGCGAGATTTAATTAACGTAGTCAAGTATATGAATACGGTGTGCGCGCGGGGCGGCGCCGCCCGCCCGCGGAGTACGCTCCGGAGCGGGCGAGCGGAAGGGGCGCGGTGTGTCGACTGAGGCGGAGCGGCGGCCGGACGACGCGCTCGACGAGGCCGCGGCGGTCTTCACCGAGGTGCGGCCGCGCCTGTTCGGCATCGCCTACCGGATGCTCGGCAGCGCCGCCGAAGCCGAGGACCTCGTGCAGGAGGTCTGGCTCCGCTGGCAGGCATACGACCGGGCGCGGGTCGAGCACCCCGGGGCGTTCCTCGCGACCACCACCACGCGCCTCGCCATCAACGCGCTCAAGTCGGCGCGGGCCCGGCGCGAAACCTACATCGGGCCGTGGCTGCCCGAACCGGTCGACACCGAGGCCGACCCGTACCTGGGCGCCGAGCGCGGCGAGGCCCTGGAGTTCGCGTCGCTGCTGCTCATGGAACGGCTCTCCCCCAACGAGCGCGCCGCGTACGTGCTGCGGGTGGCCTTCGACTACCCGTACGCGCAGATCGCGGAGATCGTGGGGGTGAATGAGGCCGCCGTGCGGCAGCTGGTGAGCCGGGCGCGCAAGCACGTGGCGCTGGGGCGGCGCACGCCGGTGCAGCGAGACGAGCAGCGCCGGCTCCTGTCCGCGTTCCTCGCCGCGGCGAAGTCCGGCGACATGGGCGAGCTCGAGAAGCTGTTCGCGGCCGACGTGACGAGCCTGTCCGACGGCAATGGCGCGCATCAGGTCTCGCGGCGGCCGGTGGTCGGCGCGGTGCGGGTCGCGAAGTTCCTCGTGGCCATCGCGAGCTGGTTCTGGGAGGCCCTCGAGATCGAGCTGGTCGAGGTCAACGGCCAGACCGGCGCGGTGCTGCGCCGCGACGGCGAGGTGTACGGGGTCATCACCGTCAGCGCCTCCGATGCGGGCATCAACCAGGTGCTGTGGATGGTGAACCCCGAGAAGCTGACGGCGCTGCCGCGACGGGATTGAAAGGCGGGCCCGCGCTCGGGCCTGTCCTGCGGAGCCGTATGACGATCGGATCGATCCGCAGGACAGGCCTGGACGCGGGCCCGACCGGCTAACGCGCGAGCCACTCCCGGTAGGTGGTCTTCGTGATCACGGCGTCCCCCTTGGGCACCAGGGCGTCGCCCTTGACGGCGGCGAACAGCCCGGCCGTGTCGTCGACGACGACCTTGCGCGAGTCGCCATGGGCCGCAAGGGTGATCCGGCCGATCTCGTCGAGGGTGAACACCTCGGGCCCGGCCACGTCGCGCGTGCCCTGGAGCGGGGCGCCCGCCGCCGCCTTGGCCACCGCCGCGGCGATCTCCGCCGCCGCGATCGGCTGCATCGGCGTGGCGGGCAAGCGCACGGTGGTGTCGTCCGAGGTCCAGGACATCGTCGCCTCCATGAACTCGAAGAACTGCGTGGACCGCACGATCGTGTAAGGCACGGGCCCGGCCTTGAGCAGGTCCTCCTGGAGCGTCTTCGCCCGGTAGTAATCAAGGTCGGGCACGAGGTCCACGCCGACGATCGAGAGGATCAGCGCGTGGCCGACCCCGGCCTCGTCGGCGGCCTTGATCATGTTGTCCATGCTCTTCTGGAAGAACTCGAACGACGCCTCGTCGAAGGTCGGCGAGTTCGTCAGGTTGACCACGACGTCTGCGCCGTCCAGCGCCTCCGCCATGCCCTTCCCTGTCAGCACGTCGAGCCCGGTCGACGGCGAGTGCGGCACCGCCTCGTGGCCGTGGCCGTTCAGCAGGTCCACGACCTGCGATCCGACGCGCCCAGTGCCGCCGATGACAGCGATCTTCATGATGTCCTCCTCTTCGCAGGAGCGGTTCGCCGCCCCGATACGAGCTAGGACAAGGCAGCTCCGCGGTTTGTGACAGGAGGAGCGAAAAAACTTTCAGCCGCGCGGGCGAGGGTCCTCGGTCTTGCCCGCCCACCAGCCGGTCGCGTGGCGGATGTGCTGGCGCATCAGGGTCTCGGCGGCCTCGGCGTCCCCGTCGGCGAGGTGGTCGAGGAGGCGGTGGTGCTCGTCGGCCGAGACGTGGAGGCGGCTCGACTCGACGAGGGAGACGAGCCCGACGAGGCGGGTGCGCTCCCGCAGGTCCGCGATCGTCTCCACGAGGACGCCGTTGCCGAGCAGCGCCGTGAGCTCAAGATGGAACCGCTGGTCGGCGAGGAGGTAGGCCGGGAGGTCGCCGGAGCGGGCGCCCGCGACGATCGCGTCCGCCTGGGCGCGGAAGTCCGCGAGGCGGTGGGCCGGGAAGTCCCGGGCGACGCGGGCCATCGCGGGCGGTTCGAGGAGCAGGCGGATCTCGACGATGTCCTGGAGCAGTTCGTCGCTGACGGCGGTGACCCGGAAGCCCTTGTTGCGCACCGTCTCCACGAAGCCGCGCTTCTCGAGGTCGAGCATGACCTCGCGGACCGGGGTGGCCGAGACCGCGAACTGCTCGGCGACCCGCGGCACGGTCATGAGCGTGCCGGGCGCCAGCTCGCCCGAGATGATCGCGAGCGAGAGCATCCGGCCCACGCGCACGCGCAGGCTCTCGCCGGGCTCGAGGCGGCGGCCGCTCATCGCGGGCTGCCCGTCCCGGGGATCACGAGCCGCCGCCGCGGCTCCTCGTTGCCCGCACGGTCGGTCGCCGCGTATTCGATGACCTGCGGTTCGGGACCGAGCGCGCGCACGAACGCCTCCTGGAAGGTGCCCCAGAACGTACCGGGCCCCTCCCACTGGATCCGCTCCACACCGGACACGCCGTCGTCGGCGTGGAGCGTGATCTCCCAGCTCGACCCGAGTTCCTTCACCGTGGCGCGGGAGACCGGCGGCGCCGTGTCCACGCTGATCTCGCGGGCGGTGGCCGCGGTGCGGCCCTCGCTGTCGCGCACGCGGGCCTCGATGCGCTGCACGCCTTCGACTTCGACGGTGAACGGCGCGGTGTAGGGCCGCCAGTCGGCGTCGCCGAGCCGCCATTCCACGCTCTCGGCCGCCGCGGTCTCGGCTTCGAGGATGTGGAGGCGGACCGCGGGCGCGGTCGTATACCAGCCCGAGGGGGCCGGCTCGGTCAGGATCTCGATGGCCACGCCGGGCATGCCGGAGCCGACGCCGTCGAAGGCGATCTCGGCCTCGTGGGAGCGGACGTACATGTGGTACTTCGTGTCCAGCCCCGACCAGCACGGCTCGAACTCGACGCCGTCGAGCGTGACGACGCCCGCCGAGGCGAGTTCAGCCAGCGGTTCCGGACCGCTCGGGAGGCCGTGCTCGTCGCGTCGGGCCGCGAGCGGGAACGGCAGCGGCGTGGTCAGCTCCGAGCGGGCCAGCAGCAGGGTCGGGCCGAGGAAGAGCGCGCACTGGCGCTCGTCGTCGCTCGCCGGCTCGGCGCGGAGCCGGGCCGGGGTGGCGAGGTGCAGTTCGTCGCCGGACTTCCAGGCGCGGGTGACGGCGACGTACCGGCCGGGAACGGGGTCCACTCCGGTCGGCTCGCCGTTGAGGCGCAGTTCGAGATCGCCTGCGGCCCAAGCCGGGACGCGGAGGTGCACGCTGCGCTCCGCAGCGGCGTCGCCGTCGAAGGCGAGCGTGACGCCCTCGCCGAGCGGGTAGCCGGAGCGCAGCCTGATGCGGAGCCCGGCCTCCTCCCAGTCGAGTGCGGAGTCGATCGGGAGGTTCACGTAGAGGCCGTCCGGTCCCTGGAAGTAGACCGTGTCCTGGTACTTGACGTGGTTCTCCAGGCCGGTGCCGCCGCAGCAGGTGCCGGTGTTGCCGTATTCGCGGAACGCGCCCGGGTGGACCGGGAACATGTACGTGACCTCGGGACTCGTCGCTGAACTGACGGCGCGGCGCGAGCCCAGTATGTGATTGAGGAGCGTGCGCTCGTAGTAGTCCATGTAGGCCGGGTCGAGCGTGTGCGCGAACAGCTTCCTGGCGAGTTTCAGCAGGTTGTAGGCGGCGCACGTCTCCGCGTTGCGGTGCCCCACGTCCCCGGCCACCGTGCCGGGCGGACCCCACAGCTCGCTCTCGCCGGTGCCGCCGTGGGCGTACATGCGGCCGGGCACGATCTGACGCCAGATGCCCTGCGCCGCTTCGAGGTAACGGGCCTCGTCCGTCTGCTCGTACGTCTCGACGTAGCCGATGAGCTGGGGCAGATGCTGGTTCGCGTGCATGTCGGTGAGGATGTCGATCCCGCTCGCGCCCGCTTCGAGGACGTTCTCCTGGTCGAAGTACGCGGCCGTCTCCAAGAACAGCGGCTCGTTCGCGGCGGCGCTCAGGCGCGCCAGAGTCTCGTTCATGCCGCCGAACTCCCCCGCGATGTACAGCGACCACATGCGCTGGCGGCGTGCGGCGTCGAGGCGCGCGAGGCGGTGGTGGACCCAGTGGCCCATCGCAGTCGCGATCGCCGATGCCTCGGCGCTGCCGGTCAGCTCGTGCGCGTCGAGCAGCCCGGCCATGAGCTTGTGGCAGGTGTAGTAGGGCGCCCAGATCTCGCCGTACGGCGCGTGGTCCTCCAGGCGGGAGAACTGCCATTCGCCGTAGGCCGCGAGGAAGCCCGGGTGCGAGTAGCGGCCCGTGGCCGCCAGCGCGGCCTGCACTTCGCCCAGGCCCGCCACGAACTCGTCCACTTTGGCCTGCAGGGCGGGGTCGCGTTCGCCCGCCGCCGCGAGGGCGAGCATGGAGAGGAAGTGCCCGGCGTAGTGGCCGCGCAGGAGGTTGGCGGTGGGGGCGTGCTCGCGGCCGGGGTAGTCGGCCTCGTTCCAGGGGCGTTCGTCGGGGTGGCCGAAGTCCTCCCAGTTGCCGGGCGGGAGCGCCCCGCGCGTGTCGAGGCCTGCGTTGCGGCGGAATACGGCGAGGAGCCGGTCGACGGGGTAGGCGCGGGCGAGGTGCAGCATCTCGTCGCGGGCGCGGGCGAAGACGCTCGCGTCGTCGATGCGGACCGCGCCGAGTGGGAAGGGCCGCAAAGAGGGTGCGGTCATGGGGCTTCCTTGAGGCGGGCCCGGGTCCATGCCTCGACGCCGGCGGCGTCGATGGGGAGGGCGCCGGAGAGGACTTCGGCGCCGTCCGCGGTGACGAGGAGGTCGTCTTCGAGGCGCACGCCGATGCCGCGCAGTTCGGGCGGGACGGTGAGGTCGTGGGCGTGGAAGTAGAGGCCGGGTTCGACGGTCATGACGACGCCGGGCTCGAGGTCGGCGCCCATGTACTCCTCGTATTCGGCGTGACCGCAGTCGTGCACGTCGAGGCCGAGGTGGTGGCCGATGCCGCAGGCGAGGTAGCGGCGGTGCTGCTGTCCTGGCGGGGAGAGCGCCTCGTCCACGGAGACGGGGAGCAGGCCCCAGTCGTGGAGGCCTTGGGCGACGACCTCCATGGCGGCGAAGTGGAAGTCGAGGTAGGGGACGCCGGGTCGGACTTGGGCCATGCCGGCGCGGTGGGCCTTTTCGACGAGGTCGTGGACCTCGCGCTGCTGCGGGCTGAAGGCGCCGCTCGCGGGGAGGGTGCGGGTGACGTCGGCGGTGTAGAGGCTGTTCGCCTCCACGCCCATGTCGAGTAGGAGGGCGGCGTCGGGGAGGACGGCGCCGTCGCAGCGGACCCAGTGGAGGACTGGAGCGTTGGGGCCGGAGCCGACGATGGTGGTGTAGCCGGTGCCGTTGCCGTGGGTGCGGGCGTGCCGGTCGAAGGTGCCCTGGAGCCACCGCTCGCCGAGGCCCTCGCCGACGGCGCGCGGGATCTCGCGGGCGACGGCGGCGAAGCCGTCCACGGTGGCGTCGACGGCGAGGCGCATCTGCGCGATCTCCCAGGCGTCCTTGACCATGCGCAGGACTGAGAGGTGCCGGTCGAGGAGCGCGGAGGGTTCGAGGCCGTGTGCAGCGGTGAAGGCCGCATCGGTGGTTTGGATCGTCAACGCGCCCTTGATGTCCAGGTCGTCGAGGTGCTTGGCGGGCTCGACGTCGAGGCCGAGGGCGTCGGCCCATTCGGCGAGGCCTGGGGAGGCGCCGACCCACAGTTCGCCGTGGTTGACGTCGCCGAAGAATCCGGTCTCGCCGGGGCGGAAGGGCGGCGGGAGGTAGAGGCGGACGTCGTGGCCGCCGGGGCGCGGGGTCATGACGAGGACGGCGTCCTCGGCCTGGCAGCCGGTGAGCCACACGAAGTCGCTGTCGGGGCGGAACGGGTAGGCGTTGTCGTCGTTGCGGGTGGGAGCGGAGCCGGAGGCGACGACGAGCGTCTCGCCGGGGAGGCGCTCGCTGAGCCGGCGGCGGTGGTCGGCGGCCGCTTCGGCGGCACCGGCGACGGGCGCGGCGGGGACGGGGTCGGTCCCCCAGCCGGTGGCGATGAAGTCGGTGAACCCCTTGACGTCCTTGATCTTCGGGTAGCGGGTGCCCGCGTAGGGCGGCCTCTGGCCGGTCATCGGCGTTCTCCTCCTCGGTCGCGCACCAGTTCGCGGAGGCGGGCGAAGACCCGCTCGGCGCCGATGCCGTCGTGCTCGTATTCGTTGGTGACCCATGCTTGGGCGCCGCCGATGCCGCGCAGGGTGTCGAGTTGCAGTCCGGAATCGACGAACATGTCGTCGAAGTAGACGGCGGCCGCGACGGGGACCTCGTTGGCGGCCAAGCGTTCGGGGTCGAGGATCGGGCTCCAGGCCTCGCGGGCGGCGAGAGCGTGGACGGCGGGGCCGAAGCCGCGCAGGAGCCGGACCTCCTCGAACATCCACGGGAACGCCATCTCGCCGGTGAACGGCAGCGGCCGGACGGTCTCGCCGAACTCGGGGCGGCGGTCGCGTTCGCGCTGGGCGGCCCACGCGGTGGGGCCGTTGGGGCCGTCGCCGTAGATGGACTCCTGGAGGGTCCAGAAGAGCGGGTTCCCGGCGGAGGAGGTGCGGGCGAGGACGCCCGCGAGGAAGCCCTCGGAGAGGCGGTCGCCGGTGACGAAGGCGTCCTCGACGAGCCAGTGCATGCGCTCGAAGCCCGGCTTCATGCCGAAGTCGATGCCGAGTGACTGGAAGCGGCGCACGGTGAGCACGTCGCCGTCGGGGAGCAGGACCGGTTCGGCCGCGAGGCGGTCGGCGATGCGGGCGACGGTCTCGACGTCGTGCGGGTAGCGGCGGTAGTACTCGGCGGTCTTGGCCGCGACGCGGTCGAAGGTGCGGCGGTAGACCTCGTCGGCGCTCATCGGGTTGCCGGGGATGCCGCCGCACACGTACGCGGCGGCCAGCGCCTCGGGCGCGTGGGAGAGGTAGGCGAGGGTGAGCCAGCCGCCGTAGCTCTGCGCGAGCGTCGCCCATTTCCGTCCTTCGTAGACGTGGGTGCGAACGTGCTCGAGGTCGCGGACGATGGAGTCGGCCCGGAAGCGCGCGAGGTGGTCCGCGCCGGTTTCGGCGTCCATTGCGGCCAGGATCTGGGCGTCGAGCGGGGTGCTGCGGCCGGTGCCGCGCTGGTCGACCAGGACGATCCGGTAGTGCTGGAGGGCCTCTTCGATCCATCCGCCGGGTTCGAGCGGTCGCGGGTTGGCGCCGCCGGGGCCGCCCTGCAGGTAGGTGAGGAGCGGCAGGTCGTCGCCGCGCTTGTCGGGGTCGACGAGCTCGCGCACGAAGACCTCGATGGTGCCGGCCTCGGGGCGCCACCAGTCGAGCGGGACGGTCGTGTGCCGCTCGCGCACCCAGATGCCGGGCAGCTGGTACTCCGCCTTGGGGTCCTTCACAGTTCGGCTTCCTCTCGTTCGCGGCGGGCCTGTTCGTTCCGCCTCCGGGCAGCGTCCCATTCGGGTCGGATGCGTGGGACGGCGGCGAGGAGCCTGCGCGTGTACGGGTCCTGCGGGGCGTCGAAGACGGTGTCGCGGTCGCCGGTCTCGACGATGCGTCCGCCGTTCATGACCGCCACGCGGGTGGCGATCTGCCGGACGACGGCGAGGTCGTGGGCGATGAACAGGTAGCTGAACCCTTCTTCTTCCTGGAGCCGCCGCAGGAGGTTGATGACCTGTGCCTGCACGGAGACGTCGAGGGCGGAGACCGCTTCGTCGGCGATGATGAGCTTGGGCGAGACGGCGAGCGCGCGGGCGATGCCGATGCGCTGGGCCTGCCCGCCGGAGAACTGGGCGGGGAAGCGGCCGGCGTGGTCGGGGTCGAGGCCGACGCGTTCCATGAGCGCGCCGGCGAAGGCCCGTGCGCCGCCGGGGATCGGGCGGCGCTGGTAGACGAGCGGGGCGGTGACGATCCGCTCCACGGTGTGCTTCGGGTTCAGGGACGAGTACGGGTCCTGGAACACCATCTGCACTTCGGAGCGGAAGGCGTGGAGGGCTTTCCCGGTGAGCGCGTGGACCTCGCGGCCGTCGAACTCGATGGTGCCGCTGGTGGTGTCGATGAGGCGGGCGATGAGGCGGGCGGTGGTGGACTTGCCCGAGCCCGATTCGCCGACGAGCGCGAGGGTCTCGCCTCTGCGGACATCGAGCGAGACGTCGTCCACGGCCCGGAATCTGCCCGAGCGGCCGAGGAGGCCGCCGCCGGAGACGGTGAACTCTTTGACCAGGTTCCGGGCGCGCAGCAGGGTGTCGGTCATCGGGCCTCCTCGGTCAGGGTGCGCAGCAGCCCGATCTCGTCGTCGATGCGCGGCACGGCGTCGAGGAGCATCCGGGTGTAGGGCGCCTGCGGGTCGGTGAAGATCCGCTCGGCCGTGCCCTGCTCGACGAGGTCGCCGTCGCGCATGACGACGATGTGGTCGGCGACCTCGCTGACGACCGCGAGGTCGTGGGTGATGAGGATGAGCCCGGCCCCGGTGTCGGCGCGGATCTCGGCCAGGAGGTCGAGGATCTGGGCTTGGACGGTGACGTCGAGGGCGGTGGTGGGCTCGTCGGCGATGATGAGCTCGGGCTCCATGCTGAGGGTCATCGCGATCATGACGCGCTGGCGCATGCCGCCGGAGAACTGGTGCGGGTAGTGGTCCACTCTCCTTGCCGCGTCGGCGATGTGGACGCGTTCCATCGCTTCGATGGCGACGGCCCGGGCCTGGCGGCGGGTCACGCCGCTGCGGTGCGAGCGGTAGGCCTCGGCGATCTGCGTCCCGACCGTGTAGTACGGGTTGAGGGACGAGAGCGGGTCCTGGAAGATCATCGCGATCCGGTCGCCCCGGTAGGAGCGCATGGCGCGTTCGGGCAGCGCCGTCAGTTCGGCGCCGTCGAACTCGATGGAGCCGGTCCGCTCGGCGCCTTTGGGGAGCAGGCCCATGATGGCGAGGCTCGTCATGGACTTGCCGGAGCCCGATTCGCCGACGATGCCGAGCGCGCCGCCGCGCGCCAGGTCGAAGTCGAGGGTCTTGACGACCTCGCCCGGGCCGTTCGCGCTGGGAAATGAGACGGTGAGTCCCCGTACGCGCAGCAGTGTGTCCGTCATGCCGTGCTCCCCACTCGCACTCGCGGGTCGATCGCGGTGTACAGCAGGTCGACGACCATGTTGCCCACGACGACCAGGAAGGCCGCGAGCAGCGTGACGCCCATGATGACCGGCTGGTCGTTCTTGGTGATCGAGTCGGCGGCCATCTTGCCGATGCCGTTGAGCCCGAACACGGTCTCGGTGATGAGGGCCCCGCCGAGCAGGCCGGCGAAGTCCATGCCGAAGATCGTGACGATCGGCGTGAGCGCCGGCCGCAGCGCGTGCCGCCGCCACACCAGGCCTGGGCTGAGCCCCTTGGCGCGGGCAGTGCGCACGTAGTTCTCCTGCAGCGTCTCGATGACGTTCGCGCGGGTGAGCCTGGTGTAGACCGCGGCCATGCCGATCGCGAGCACGATCCAGGGCATGAGGAAGTTCTGGAACCACTGCAGCGGGTCTTCGGAGAACGGCACGGCCTGCGGGAACGGCAGCCAGCCGAGCGTCACCACGAGCACGAACTGGAGCGAGAGCGCCAGCACGTAGTTCGGGATCGACATGCCCGTGAGGGTCAGGCCCGCGATGAACCGGTCCGCGAACTTCCCTTCCCGCACGGCGCTGAGCAGGCCCCCGGCGACGCCGGCGAGGAGCCACAGCACGGCGGCGCCGACCGCCACGGTGGCCGAGACCGGGAGGCGCTGGACGATCATGTCCGTCACGGCCTGGCTCGACTGGAACGAGTAGCCCAGGCACGGTGCGGCGCATTCGATCGCGTTCGCCCCCGTCCCGTAGGTGCGGCCCGCGAAGAGCCCGGCGAGGAACGTCCCGAACTGGGTCCAGAACGGCCGGTCGACGCCGAGGTTGGCGCGGATCCGGTCGATCGCCTCGGGCGTGCAGTTCTTGCCGCAGATCTGCACCGCCGGGTCGGGCGAGAGCACGAAGAAGATCACGAACGTGAACAGGCATACCAGGAACAGCACCACGAGCATGCCGAGCACGCGGTTCGCGACGAAGCGGATCATGCGGCCCCCTCCCCGAGGAGTTTGCGGATGCGGTCGCCGAGGACGGTGAAGGAGAGCACGAGCAGGAACAGGAAGGACCCCGGGATGAGGAAGTACGCGGGGTCGACCGCGTACCAGGGCACCGAGCTCGCGATCATCTGGCCCCAGGACGGGGTCGGCGGGACGACGCCCACGCCGAGGAAGGACAGGCCCGCCTCGGTGCCCACGTAGCCGGGCACGGCGAGCGTGGTCATGACGATGATCGTCGAGGTCAGGTTCGGCAGGATCTCCTTGAAGATGATCTGCGCGCTCGTCGCCCCCGAGGCCTTCGCGGCCTCCACGAACTCCCTTTCCTTGAGCGACATGGTCTGCCCGCGCACGATGCGGGCCAAGTACGGCCAGCCGAAGAACGAGATCACCAGCACCAGCAGGACCTGGCGGTTCTCGGCGGGCAGCGCCGAGAGGACCGCGATCATGAAGATGAGCGCCGGGAACGCCATCAGGAACTCCATGACGCGCGAGACCACCATGTCGACGCGCCCGCCGAAGTAGCCGGCGACGAGCCCGAAGACGACGCCGAGGACGCCCGTCAGCACCGTCGCCGAGATCGCGATGAGCATCGAGACCCTGGCGCCGTAGACGATCCGCGCGAAGATGTCGCGCCCGTTCCCCGGCTCGACGCCGAACCAGTGGTCGGCGCCCATGCCGCCGGCGGCCCCGAGCGGGATGCCGCCCAGGTTCGGGTCGACGGCGTCCTGGTCGAACTCCAGCGGCCCGTAGCCGCTGAGCTTCACCAGCAGCGGCGCGGCGAGCGCCGTCAGGACGATGAGGAGGATGTACACGCTGCAGGCCACGGCCGCGCGGTCGCGGAGGAAGGCGCGGACGAGGTGCCGCCCGCGGGCGGGCGGCGCGGCGGCGCCCTCACGCACCGCCTCGCCGCCCGCCGCGCCTTCGACTTCGAGCTCGGTCGGAGTGAAGGTCATCGGAGATCAGCCTCGCGACGGGTCGCTCAGGCCGATGATCGTCAGGTCGGTCATGCTCGTGTTCGGGATGTAGCCGGCGATGTTCTCGCCCGGCAGGAACACGCTCGGCTCCTGCAGCAGCGGGACGATCGGCGCCAGCGCCATGACCTCCTCGTCGAACTCGCCCCACTCGACGTTCGCCGCCCCGAGGTCGGTCATCGCCCGGATCTCGTCGATGCGGGCGTTCAGCCCCGCGTCGTTGATCTGCGCGATGTTGGTGTTGCCCTTCTCGGTGATGACGCGGCCGTCGACGAGCGGCGGGACCATGGTGCTGGAGCTGGAGGCCCAGTCCGGGCACCAGCCGGTGATCGCCGCGTCGTGCATCTGCGACGGGGTGCCGATGGTCTCGTAGAAGGTGGAGGTGTCGATGACGTTGAGCTCGACCTCCACATCGATCTTGGCGAGGGCCTGCTGGATCGACTCGGCCTGCGCCTGCATGATCGGGTTCGAGCGGATGTCGAGGACGAACGAGAAGCCGCCGCCCAGCCCCACCGATTCGAGCAGTTCCCTGGCCTTCTCGGAGTCCCCGTTGTTCCCTTCGCTCGGGTAGAGGTCGAAGTCCTTGTGGCCGTTCACCGCGTCCGGGATGATCGTGGTCGCCGGGAGCGCGAGCTGCGTGCCGCCCGAGGCGGTCTGCAGGGAGGTGCGGTCGACGGCGTAGTTCATCGCCTGGCGCACCTCGAGCTTGTCGAACGGGGCCTGTGTGGTGTCCATGCCCATGTACGTGACGCAATAGGCCTCGGCGCTGACGACGCGGTCCTGGAGCTCCGGGGACTGGAGGCGGGCCAGGGTCGCGGGCTGGATCTTGCCGGAGATGGCGTTCACGTCCGAGCCCTGCCCGGCGAGGAGGCGTTCGTCGATCGTGGCGCCTTCGAGGCCGATCTCGAAGTCCCACGCGTCCGGATAGGCCTTGCGCACGTCGTCGGTGGCCTGGTCCCAGTGCTCGTTGCGCACCAGCTTGATCGAGCTGCCGGGCGTGTACGACTCGAGCGTGTAGGGGCCGGAGGCGATGACGTCCTTGATGAACTCGTCGCCCGCGCCGGTGCCGACCGGGAAGGGCACGGCGTTCACCTGCGCCACGACGTTGTCGAACTCGGGGAACGGGGCCTTGAGGTGGAAGACGATCGTGCGCTCGTCGGGGGTCTCGATGCCGGGGTGCTCGCCGGACTGGTACGGCCCCTTGTAGTCCTCGGGGGCCTCGATCGTGTTCCGGAGCCAGGGCGAGCCGATGCCGATCTCGGGGTCCCAGGCCCGGGAGATGCCGAACTTCAGCTCGGCGGAGGTGATGGGGTCGCCGCTGTCGAACTTCAGTCCCTCTTTGAGGGTGTAGGTCCAGGTGAGCCCGTCTTCCGAAGCGGTGCCGAGGCTTTCGGCCATGTCGGGGACGACGGCGTTCGGGTCCTCGGCGTCGCCCGCGGCCTGCATGGTGAGGCCGCGGTAGATGAGGCGGTAGAAGGCGTTGACGCCGCCGTCCCAGCCGCGGGCCGGGTCGAGGTAGGAGAAGTCGGCGTTCTGGAGCATGTGGACGGTGCCGCCCTTTTGCGGCTCGCCGCCGGGGCCGTCGCCGCCTGAGCCGCTCTCGCCGCCGGAACATGCGGTGAGCAGCAGCGCCGCCGCCGCGAGCGCCGCCGCCGCGCGGGTTGCTCTTCTGATCATGGGGGGATTTCCAATCGCTAGTTCGCGCTGGCATGCAGGGGGGTGCGCGGGAGGGTGCGTGCCGTTGGACCCTTTGCGTGCTGCCTCACGCCGTCGGATTCGCAGTAACATATCACATATCACATATCATTGGAACGGGTTGAGAATCCGGTTTCGTTAACCCGGTTAAGCCCTGTAGCGTGCCCCTGGACCGCGCCTTTCCGCCGCGACTTTCACCGCGCGAGACGCGCGGCGGCGCTGCCGCCGACCACTCTGCAAGCGCCGCAAGCACTGTCCGCACCCGAAGGAGCAACGTGAACCACGGAACCCCGACCCTCCTGCGCCGCGACGGCGTGGCCCTCATCCTCAGCGCCCCGGATTCAGGGCTCCCGGCCGTGCTGCACTGGGGCGCCGACCTCGGCCCGCTCACGGCCGCGGACCTCGACGGGCTCGACCGCCTCACCGGCCGCCAGACCGCGCCCGGCACGCTCGACGCCGCGTGGCGGCTCTCGCTGGCGCCGCAGGAGTCCGAGGGCTGGTCGGGCCGTCCGGCCCTCCTCGCCACCCGCGACGGGATGCCGCTCTTCCCGCGCTGGACCGCGACGGTGGCGCCCGAAGGCGAAACGGCCGCCACGGTCACCGCCGTCGACGCCGAAGCGGGGCTGACGTTGACGACCCGGCTCGAGATCGGCGCGGGCGGGCTCGTCCTGGTCGACCACGAGCTGCGCAATGACGGCGGCGGCACGGTCGACGTCGCCTGGCTCGAGACGGTGCTCCCGATGCCGAAGACCGCCGACCACCTCACCTCCTTCACCGGCCGCTGGGCGCGGGAGAAGGCCCCGGCGACCGGCGCGATCCCGCGCGGCTCGACCGTGCGCGAATCGCGGCGCGGGCGCGGCGGCCACGACTCGCCGTGGGTCACCCTGGCCTCCAACGGATCCCCGCGCAACCGCAGCGGCGACGTGTGGGCCGTGCACCTGGGCTGGAGCGCCGACGTGCGCCACCGCACCGACCGCCACACCGACCACGTGACGCTCATCGGCGCGGGCGAACTGCTGCGCCCCGGCGAGATCCGCCTCGAGACCGGCGGGACCTACCGCACGCCCACCGCCTACTTCGCCTGGTCCGACACCGGGCTCGACGGTGTCTCGGCCCGCTTCCACACCTGGATGCGCGCCCGCCCGCAGCACCCGCGGACCGCCCGCCCGCTCGTGCTCAACACCTGGGAGGCCGTGTACTTCGACCACGACCCCGCCCGCGTGGAAGCCTTGGCGCGCAAGGCGGCCGAAGTGGGCGTGGAACGGTTCGTGCTCGACGACGGCTGGTTCACGGCACGCCGGCACGACCGCGCCGGCCTGGGCGACTGGGAGGTCGACCCGGCCGTGTGGCCCGACGGCCTCGAACCGCTCGCCGAGCTCGTGCGGAGCCTGGGCATGCAGTTCGGGCTGTGGTTCGAGCCCGAGATGGTCAACCTCGACTCAGACCTCGCCCGCTCGCACCCGGACTGGCTGCTCGCCAACCCCGCGTCCGTGCCCTCGCCCGAGGGCCTCTCGTACCGCACGCAGTACGTGCTCGACCTCGCCGATCCCGATGCGTTCGAACACATCCGCTCGCAGATGTCGACCCTCGTCGACCGGCTCGGCATCGCCTTCATCAAGTGGGACCACAACCGCGACCTGGTCGAAGCGGTCCACGGGGGACGGCCGGGCGTGCACCCCCAGACCCTCGCCGCGTACCGGCTCATCGACCGGCTCAAGGCCGACCACCCCGGCCTCGAGATCGAGTCGTGCTCCTCCGGCGGCGCACGGACCGACCTGGGCATCCTCGCCCGCACCGACCGCGTGTGGGCCTCGGACTCGAACGACCCGGTCGAGCGCCAGGACATCCAGCGCTGGACCGAGCTGGTGCTGCCGCCCGAGATGATCGGCGCGCACGTCGGCCCCTCCCCCGCGCACTCCTCCGGGCGCGCCACGCCGCTCGCCTACCGGATCGCGACCTCGATGCAGGGCTCGGCGGGCTTCGAATGGGACATCCTCTCCTGCACCGAGGAGGAGACCGAGCAGATCAAGGCGTTCGGCGCGCTCTACAAGGAGCTGCGCGGCCTGCTGCACACCGGCGCCGTGGTGCACCCGGACGCGGTGGACCCGGCGCTGCGCGTGCGCGGCGTCGTCGCCCCCGACGGCTCCGAAGCGGTCTTCACCGTCGCCACGGTCGCCTCGCTCGAAGACGCGCTGCCCGAACGGGTCCGGCTCGACGGCCTCGACCCCGAGCGCCGCTACACGCTGCGGGTGCGCGACGAGATCGGCGCGGCGAAGCACGGCTGGACGACCCCGCCGTGGCTCGGCAAGGACGCCGTGACGGTGCCCGGCCGCGTCCTCGGCGAGGTCGGCCTGCAGCTGCCGAGCCTGTGGCCGGTGCAGGCGGTCATGATCCACCTGACCGCCGAATGACCTAGCGCCGCAGCGCGATCGTGCGAGGGGCCGTCCGCAGGCGCGGGCGGCCCCGAAGTGTTCCCGGACTCGGGTCTTGTAGATCGCTCTACAACATGTGTAGATTGATCGCCACTACACACGACGGGGGTTGGCATGGCGGCTCGCGGCCCGGCCGGTTCGGTCACGATCGAGGACGTCGCGCGCGCGGCGGGCGTCTCGCGGGCCGCGGTCTCCAAGGTCATCCGCGACGCCTACGGCGTCAGCCCGGCGATGCGCGAGCGCGTCACGGCCGCCGTCGAACAGCTCGGCTACCGCCCCAGCATCTCGGCGAGGGGCATGCGCGGCAAGACGTTCACCCTCGGCATCGAGATACCCGAGCTCTCCAACCCGTTCTTCCCGCTGCTGCTGGCGGGCGCGACCGCGGCGCTCTCCGGCTCGCCCTACCAGCTCATCATCGCCCCGGCCGACCCCGCGCACGCCGAGGGCTACCGGGCCATCCGGGCCCTCGTCGACCGGCAGGTGGACGGGGTCATCGCGGTCTCGCCGCTGGTCGAGCCCGCGTGGCTCACCGAACTCTCGGCGACGGTGCCGGTGGTGATGCTCGGCCGCCACGACCGGGCCGACGGCTACGACACCGTCGTGAGCGACGACGAGGCCGGGGCCAGGGCCGTCATGCGGCACCTCTTCGAACTCGGGCACCGCGACATCGCCCACCTCACCGGGGAGGCCGACCACGCCACGAACGGTTCCGGTGTGCCGCAGACGATCCGCCTCCACACGTACCGCACGGCGATGCAGGAGGCCGGATTCGGCGACCGCATCAGCGTCGCGCGCGCCGCCGACGTCACCGCCGACGCGCACGCGACCGCGCTCCGGATGCTCTCGGGGTCTGAACGCCCGACCGCGGTCTTCGCCTGCCACGACGAACCGGCGCTCGAGGTCCTGCGCGCCGTCGCGGACGCGGGGCTCACCGCCGACGACGTCTCGGTGGCGGGCTACGACGGCATCGAGATCGCCGGCCACCCCGGCATCTCCCTCACCACCGTCCGCCAGGACGGCGAGCGGATGGGCCGCCTCGCCGTGGAGCTCCTGCTCGAACGCATCGCCGGGCGTACCGAGGCGCGGCACGAGGTGATCGCACCCGACCTCGTCGTCCGCTCCAGCACCCGGCCGCCGCGCCCGTGCGGTGCCGCCACGCGCCTGAGCGCGCTCGGCGACCACTGAATCCTTGCCTTACGAGCACAACTGCATACACGATCCCTCGCGAAAATGAATCGTTCCAATCGGGACATGAAGGGCTAGGAGCCACCCGCATGCAACCGACTGTCCACAGTGTCAAAGCCGAGTACCGCACCGACTCGCCGTACACGGGCGCGAGCCGGCCGCGCCTGTCGTGGAAGACCGAGACCGCCGCCCCCGGCTGGACCCAGGCCGGGGCCGAGATCGAATGGCGGCGCGGCGAAGCGACCGCCGTCGCCCGCGTCGACGGGCCCGAGTCGGTCCTCACCGCCTGGCCGTTCGAGTCGCTGCTCCCCCGCGAGCGCGGCCGGCTGCGCGTCCGCGCGGAGGGCGCGGACGGCAGCGCCTCGGACTGGAGCGAACCGCTGGAGATCCGCGCCGGGTTCCTCGCCGAAGGCGAATGGCGGGCGAGGTTCCTCACCGTGCCCGAGCCCGCCGACATCGGGCAGCCCGTGCTGCTGCGCCGGGAGTTCGCAGTGCGCCGAGGGCTCCGGGCCGCGACGCTGTACAGCACCGCGCGCGGGCTGTTCCAGGTCGAGATCGGCGGCGTCGCGGTCGACGACGAGCGGTTCAAGCCCGGGTGGACGGCGTACCAGAGCCGCCTCGTGCATGAGACGAACGACGTCACCGCCCTGCTCACGGCGGGCCCCAACGCGATCGGAGCCGCGCTCGCGGGCGGGTGGTACACCGAGAGCTTCGGCTTCCACGGCGAGACCAGGCCGTTCTACGGCAAGTACCCGAGCTTCGCGGCGCAGCTCGTCCTCGAATACGACGACGGCGCGGAGGAGGTCGTCGCGACCGGCGACGGCGGTTGGCGCGCCACCGCCGACGGGCCGATCACCGCGAGCGGCATCTACGCGGGCGAGGAATACGACGCCCGCCGCGCCATGCCGGGCTGGTCCTCGCCGGGCTTCGACGACCGGGCCTGGCTCGACGCGCGCACCGACACCGCCGAGGCGATCGTCCCGGTCCCGCGCACCGCGCCGCCGGTGCGGGCCACCGGGGAGCTGCCCGTCGCCGAGGTCATCACCACTCCCAGTGGACGGACCGTGCTCGACTTCGGGCAGAACCTCGTGGGCCACCTGCGCATCCGCGTCTCGGGCGGGGAGGGCGACACGGTCGTGCTGCGGCACGCCGAAGTCCTCGAGCACGGCGAGCTCGGCGTGCGCCCGCTCCGCCACGCCAAGGCCACCGACCGGTACACCCTCGCGGGCGACGGGGTCGAGACCTGGGAGCCCGCGTTCACCTTCCACGGGTTCCGCTACGCCGAGATCCAGGGCTGGCCGGGCGAGTTCGACCCCGCCGACGTCACCGCCGTCGTCGTCCACTCGGACATGGACCGCACCGGCTGGTTCGACTCCTCGCACCCGCAGCTCAACCGCCTGCACGAGAACGTCGTGTGGGGCATGCGCGGCAACTTCCTGTCGATCCCCACCGACTGCCCGCAGCGCGACGAGCGGCTCGGCTGGACCGGCGACATCCAGGTCTTCTCCCCCACCGCGTCCTACCTGTACGACGCCGCCGGGTTCCTCGCCTCGTGGCTCGAGGACCTCGCGCTCGAGCAGAAGGCGATCGACGGCGTCCCCTTCATCGTGCCGAACGTGCTCTATTGGGCCGAGACCCCGGCCGCGGCCTGGGCCGACGCCGCCGCCGTCGTGCCCTCCGTCCTCTACGAGCGGTACGCCGACAGCGGCGTGCTCGAACGCCAGTACCCGAGCATGAAGGCCTGGGTCGACCAGGTCGCCGCGCTCGCGGGCGAGCGGCGGCTGTGGGAGGGCGGCTTCCAGTTCGGCGACTGGCTCGACCCGAACGCCCCGCCGGACGAGCCCGGCCAGGCGAAGACCGACCACGACATCGTCGCCAGCGCCTACCTGCACCGGTCCTCGCGGCTCGTGGCGGACGCGGCGGGCGTGCTGGGCCTGGACGAGGACGCGCAGCGGTACGAGGCGTACGCCGAGGAGGTGCGGGCGGCGTGGCTGCGGGAGTACGTGACGCCGGCGGGCCGGATCGTGTCGGATGCGCAGACGGCGTACGCGCTGGCGATCATGTTCGGGCTGGCGCGGGACCCGGATCTGCTTGCGCGGCTGGGAAAGCGGTTGGCGGTGCTGGTGGAGCGGGCGGACCACCGGATCGGGACGGGGTTCGTGGGGACGCCGCTGATCCAGGACGCGCTGGTGCGGACGGGCCATGCGGGGACGGCGCGGGCGCTGCTGCTGCAGACGGGGGTGCCGTCGTGGCTGTACCCGGTGACGATGGGGGCCACCACGATCTGGGAGCGGTGGGACTCGATGCTGGAGGACGGCACGATCAATCCGGGGCAGATGACCTCGTTCAACCACTACGCGTTCGGGGCGATCGCGGACTGGATGCACCGGGCGGTGGCGGGGCTGGCGCCGCTGGAGCCGGGGTACCGGCGGTTCGCGGTCGCGCCGCTGCCGCTGGCGGGGCTCGACTGGGCGGCGACGGAGCACGAGACGCCGTACGGGCGGGCGACCGTCCGCTGGGAGGCGGACGGGGAGGCGCTGGTGGTGCGGGCGACGGTGCCGCCCAACACGAGTGCGGTGGTGTCGCTGCCGGGGCGCGGGGCCGAGGAGGTCGGCTCGGGCGAGTACGAGTGGACGGTGCCGGACCCGCGTCCGGCGACCGCCTAGACACCGGGGCGGGCCCCGGACCGCGCAGTCGGTCCGGGGCTCGCCCGCTCTTGAAACTGTTTCCTTCACTATTCGATCGTCCATCGACGGGAAGCCCGTTGCGGTCGTCCGCGGCATGGGCTACGGTCGGAGCCGCGACCCGAAAACGACGACAACAAGCGGTGTCAGAGCACCGGCGAAGGAACCATATGAGCGAGCGAACAGCGCTGATCGTCCGAGGCGGATGGGAGGGGCACGCGCCGGTCGAGGCTACTGAACTGTTTCTGCCCTTCCTGCGGGAGCAGGGCTTCGAGGTGCGGATCGAGGAGTCCCCGGAGGTGTACGCGGACGCCGACGCGCTCGCGGCGACCGACCTCATCGTGCAGAGCATGACCATGTCGGAGATCAGCCACGACCAGCTCAAGGGCCTGCGCGCGGCCGTCGCCGCGGGGACGGGCATGGCGGGCTGGCACGGCGGCATCGCCGACTCGTACCGCAACTCCTCGGACTACCTGCAGCTCATCGGCGGCCAGTTCGCGACCCACCCCTCCAAGGAGCCGGGCCAGTGCAAGGGCTCGCAGGAGGACAACTACCTCAAGTACACGGTGGAGTTCACCGACCTCGGCCGCGAGCACCCGATCACCGCGGGCATGGCGGACTTCGAGCTCGACACCGAGCAGTACTGGGTGCTGCACGACGACCTCATCGACGTGCTCGCCACGACCACGCACCCGGTGCAGCCGTGGCACCCGTGGCACCGGCCGATCACCTCCCCGGCGGTGTGGACGCGCCTGTGGGGCGAGGGCAGGGTCTTCGTCGCGACCCCCGGCCACAGCGTCGACGTCCTCAAGGACGAGAACGTGCGCACCATCATCGAAAGGGGCATGCTGTGGGCGACCCGCACGGCGTAGGCATCGTCGGCCTGGGGGCCATCTCCGGCCAGTACCTCCACACCTTCGAGGCGTGCCCGGGCATCCGGATCGCGGCGGTGGCGGACCTGAACGAGGCCCGCGCGGCCGAGGTCGCCGAGGCCACCGGGGCCGTCGCGCTCGGCGTCGACGAGCTCGTGGCGCACCCCGAAGTGGACACGGTCCTCAACCTCACCATTCCCGCCGCCCACGCGGACATCGCGCTGCGGGCCATCGCGGAGGGCAAGGACGTGTACGGCGAGAAGCCGCTCGCGGCGACGTTCGCGGACGCGCAGCGGGTGGTCGAGGCCGGGGACGCGGCGGGCGTGCGGGTCGGCTGCGCGCCGGACACGGTGCTGGGCACCGGCGTCCAGACCGCGCGGGCCGCGATCGACAAGGGCGACATCGGGACGCCGACGTTCGCGACGGCCACGATGATCGCCTCGGGCCACGAGCGCTGGCACCCGAACCCGGACTTCTACTACACCGAGGGCGGCGGGCCGCTGCTCGACATGGGCCCGTACTACGTGACCTCGCTCGTGCACCTGCTCGGCCCGGTCGTCTCGGTCACCGGCGCTTCCAGCCGCTCGCGCGACCAGCGCGTGATCGGCTCCGGTCCCCGTGCGGGCGAACTGATCCCGGTCTCGATCGACTCGCACGTCACGGGCATCCTCCAGCACGCGGGCGGGGCGCTGAGCACCGTGGTGATGAGCTTCGACGGGCACGCGACGCAGGCACCGAACATCGAGGTCCACGGCACGGACGGCTCGATCGGCGTGCCCGACCCGAACCACTTCGCCGGCGACGTCGCCCTCCATCGCATCGGGGGCGACCGGGAGGTGCTCGCGCCGAGCGCCGGGTACGCCGAGTCGGGCCGGGGCGTCGGGATCGTGGACATGGCTCGGGCGCAAGGGGTCCCGCGGGCGAGCGGCGCGCTGGCGCTGCACGTGCTCGAGGTGATGACCTCGCTGCTGCGCGCGGCCGAGACGGGCGGCCGCCTGGACGTGCTGACCACGGTGGAGCGTCCGGAGCTGGTGCCGCTGACCGCTCACGCGGAGTGGACCGCCCCTCAATAATATTGAAATTGATCAATCCGACAATCTTCACATTACCGCGGAGTAACGGTAGTCTCCCTACTACGATCCGTCGACAGCGATGTTTCCGAACAGGAGACTGCCATGTCCACTCCCCGGAACAGGATCACCGCTGCGCTGGCAGCAGCGGTGCTCACCACCCTCACACTGTCCACAATGGCCTCATCGGCCCAGGCCGCGGAACGGCCCGACCCCGTTCCGCTGCCCGACCACCTCGAAGCCGTGCGCGCCGCCGAAGCCACCGCGCTCTACGGCAGCCCCGGCATCCGCCCCCTCGAGCAGCGCTCGACCTCGCTGGTCTCCATGGGCGACAGCGAGATCTCCGGCGAAGGCGTCGGCAACTACGAGCCCGGCACGCACGAGGACGGCAACTGGTGCGACCGCTCGCTCGACCAGGCGCTCTTCCGCACCGGCATCGAGAGCGACCTCCAGTACAACGTCGCGTGCTCCGGCGCCGCCTCGCCGCACCTGGTACAGAGCACCGGCCAGCAGCAGTGGAACGAGCTCAACCAGGGCGACCAGCTCGCCATCAAGGCCCGCAACACCAACGTGAAGCTCGTGTGGATCGTGGTGGGCGCCAACGACGAAGGCGGCATCGAGTTCGGCCCCGTCGCCACCGAGTGCGCCACCAACCGCATCCTCTTCCTCGGCCCGTGCTGGCCGAACCACACCGACGACTGGGAGGCCCGCGTCGAGGTCAGCCGGGACGGCGTCGAGAACGCCATCGACGGCGTGCGGCGCACCATGACCGAGGCCGGGTACCTCGCCGCCGACTACGACCTCGTCGTCATGTCCTACCCCAGCCCCGGCGGCCCCGACGTCGAGGACAACCCCGACTTCCCCGGCTGGTACGCCGGCGGCTGCCTCCTCTACCTCGCCGACGCGGCCTTCGCCCGCAACAAGGCCGTGCCCCTGTTCGAAGCCGGCATCCGCGAAGCGGCCCTGGGCAAGGGCGTCCGCTACCTCGACGCGCAGCGACTCTTCGACGGCCACGGCGTGTGCGAGCAGCAGCCGTGGGCGCGCGGCGTCTACGTCGAAGTGGGCGAACTGCCCTCCGAGCACGCCTTCCGACAGTCCCTGCACCCCAACTACCTCGGGCACGGCGCCTTCGCGCAGTGCATCACCGAGTTCTACGAACACCCCGACTGGGCGACCTCCACCTGCGTCGACCCCGCCAGCACCGGCGGCGCGGTCCTCTACGAAGGGCTCCTCGAGTTCCAGGACCTCAAGCACCCGACGACGGGCCTGTGCGCCGACGCGGAGGGCTACGACTCCCGCAACGACACCGACCTCATCGCCTGGAACTGCAACGGCGCCCGCAACCAGGGCTTCTGGCTCGACCCCGAGCGCGGCTCGCTGCACGTCGAACTCAGCCACGACCGCTGCGTCGACGTCGAAGGCGGCCGCGTGCAGGCCGGGTCCGCGCTGATCCTGTGGGACTGCCACGGCGGCCTCAACCAGCGGTTCACCGTGGACGGCACCGGCATCCACCCCGCCGGGCACTCGAACCTCTGCCTGGGCTTCGACGGGACCGGCACCGGCGCTCCGCTGGTGCTCGCCCAGTGCGGCCCCCCCGGCGGCGCGCTCGGCCTCGCCGACCGCGACTACGCCGACCCGGCCGGCTACGGCCACGACGACTGGATCGGAGCGAGCGTCTACTAGCGGACCCTGACCGGGCCGGGCGCGTCCCCGGCCCGGTTCCGCTTGCGCCGCAGCGCAACACCCCGAACGCCGACGGTCAATCCGCGAGGCGCGTAGGCTTCCTCTTTGGGACGCATCGGAAGGGGCGGGCGGATGACAGCCGAAGTACGCGAGGTCGACCTGGTCGTGATCGGGGCCGGAGCGGTGGGCGAGAACGTCGCCGACCGGGCCGTCCAAGGCGGGCTCGAGACCGTGATCGTCGAAGGCGAGCTCGTCGGCGGCGAATGCTCGTACTGGGCGTGCATGCCGTCCAAGGCGCTCCTGCGCCCGGTCCAGGTCCTCAGCGCCGCACAGGCGCTCCCCGGCGTGAGCGTCGGCGGGGGGCTCGACGTGCCCGCGGTGCTGCGCAGGCGGGACGCGATCACCCACGACTGGAACGACCAGAGCCAGGTCGACTGGCTCGACAGCGCCGGGATCGGCCTCGTGCGCGGGCACGGGCGGCTGAGCGGCGAACGCGAAGTCACCGTGACCGCCGCAGGCGGGGGCACTGTGGTCCTGCGCGCCCGGCACGCGGTCGCACTGGTCACCGGATCGACCCCGGTCATCCCGGACATTCCCGGTCTGCGCGAGGCGAAACCGTGGACCAGCCGCGAGGCGACCAGCGCGAAGTCGGTGCCGAAGTCCCTCGCGATCCTCGGCGGCGGCGTGATCGCCGTGGAGATGGCGACCGCGTTCCGGGCGCTCGGCGCCGCGGTCACCGTCATCGCCAAGGAGGGCCTCCTCGGCACGGTCGAACCGTTCGCGGCCGAGCGCGTCACCGCGGCGCTGCATGCACAAGGCGTCGAGATCCTCACGCACGCAACGACGACGCGCGTCGAACGCACCGACGGCGACGTCCTGCTCGAGACCGACAAAGGCACCATCGCCGCCGCCGAGCTCCTCGTGGCCACCGGCCGCCGCCCCAACACCGCCGACCTCGGCCTCGAGTCGATCGGCCTCGACCCGGCCGAGCGGCTCGCCACCGACGACACGCTGCTCGTCGACGGCTTCGACTGGCTGTACGCGGTGGGCGACGTGAACGGGCGGGCGCTGCTGACACACCAGGGCAAGTACCAGGCGCGCGCGGCGGGCGACGTGATCGCCGCCCGCGCGAAGGGCCGGCCGGTCGACGACGCGCCGTGGGGCGCGCACGTCGCCACC
Source organism: Glycomyces niveus (assembly GCF_017592475.1). Classification (GTDB taxonomy): domain Bacteria; phylum Actinomycetota; class Actinomycetes; order Mycobacteriales; family Micromonosporaceae; genus Glycomyces; species Glycomyces niveus. The sequence continues at coordinate 122,960 of NZ_JAGFNP010000004.1, forward strand.
GCCGACCACGGCGCGGTCCCGCAGGTCGTCTTCACCGACCCGGAGGTGGCGAGCGTCGGCCCGACCGCCGACCAGGCGCGCGCGCAAGGGAAGCGGATCCGCGTCGTCGACTACGACCTCGGCTGGGTCGCCGGATCGAGCATCGCCCGCGACGACTACCAGGGGGCGGCCCGGATGATCGTGGACGAGGACCGCGGCGTCATGATCGGGGCGACCTTCGTCGGCCCCGAGGTGGCCGAGCTCGTGCAGACCGCGACCACGGCCATCGTCGGCGAAGTGCCGCTCGACCGGCTCTGGCACGCCGTCCCGGCCTACCCCACGGTCAGTGAGATCTGGCTGCGGCTGCTCGAGGGGTACGGACGGCCGGCCTCGGCCTGACGCCCCCGAGGCGGGCCCGTACGGCGAGGCCCGCGCAGGCGATCACCGCCAGCCCGCCGCCCACCGTGGTCCAGGTGAGCGGTTCGCCAAGCAGGAGCGCGGCCCATGCGATCGTCATGACCGGCTGGGTCAGCTGCACTTGGCTGACCTGCGCCATCGGTCCGATCGCGAGCCCGCGGTACCAGGCGAAGAACCCGAGGTACATGCTCACGGCCGCAAGGTAGGCGAACGCGAGCCACTGCACCGGCGTCGCGGTCGGCGGCTCCTGCGCGACCGAGACGGCGGTCAGCGCGAGCATGGCCGGGGCGGCGAGCACGAGCGCCCACGACACCGTCTGCCAGGACCCGAGCTCGCGCGCCAGCAGGCCGCCCTCGGCGTACCCGACGGCGGCGGCCAGCACCGCGCCGAAGAACAGCAGGTCCGCACCGCCGAGCGACCCGATCCCGCCGCCCCGCAGGGCCGCGAAGCACACCGCGGCGGCCGCGCCGAGCCCGGCGAACGCCCAGAACGAGGCCGCCGGGCGCTCCTTCACCCGCAGCACCGCCATGATCGCCGTCGCCGCCGGGAGCAGCGCGACCACGACCGCGCCGTGCCCGGCCGAGGAGGTGGTGAGCGCGTACGAGGTGAGGAACGGGAACCCGACCACGACGCCGCCCGCGACGAGCGCGAGCCGACCCCATTGGGCCGCATCGGGAAGGCACTGGCGGGTGGCGACCAGCGCGAGCCCCGCGAGCGCGGCGGCGATGACGGCGCGGCCGGAGCCGATGAACAGGGGCGAGAGCCCTTCGACCGCGATGCGGGTGAACGGGAGGGTGAACGAGAAGGCCAGGACGCCGAGGAAGCCCCACCACAGGCCCGATCGCTGCGATAGCGCCGGGGATGAAGTGACGATAGTGCTACTCTCTATCTTCATGTCGAATAGTAGCACTCAGCGGATCGTGGACGGCCTGCGCGCGTGGATCGCGGCCGCCCCGCCGGGCGCGAAGCTCCCGACGAACCGTGAGCTCATGGCCGAGCACGGGGCGAGCCCGGTCACCGTCCAGAAGGCCATGCACGCGCTCAATGCCTTGGGGCTCATCGAGACCCGGCCCGGGGTGGGGACGTTCACGCGCGCGGCGCGGGCGCCGCGGGCGGTGGACTTCGGCTGGCAGACCGCCGCGCTCGGCTCGCCGCATTCGCGGTTCCCGAAGGTGTCCTCGACCCAGCGCTCGGCCGCGCCGGACGCCATCAGCCTGCACTCGGGGTACCCGGACCGGGAGCTGCTGCCGGAGCGGATGGTGCGGACCGCGCTCGCGCGGGCGGCGAAGTCCGAAGCGGCGCTGACGCGTTCGCCGGTGCGCGGCCTGCCCGAACTGCAGGCGTGGTTCGCGGCCGAGCTGGGCGGGGCCGCGGGAGTATCACCGCCGACGGCCCGTGACGTGATGATCGTGTCGGGCAGCCAGAGCGGCCTCGGCTCGGTCTTCCGCGCCGTCGTCGGCTCCGGCAGGCCGCTCCTGATCGAGTCGCCGACGTACTGGGGCGCGATCCTCGGCGCGGAGCAGGCCGGGCTCGCGCTGGTGCCGATCCCCAGCGGCCCTGAGGGTCCGGACCCGGAGGAGGTGGACCGGGCGTTCCGGCGGACGGGGGCGCGGGCGTTCTACGCGCAGCCGACGTTCGCGAACCCGACGGGCGTGCAGTGGTCGCCGAGCCGCGGGCGGGAGCTGCTGGAGGTGGTGCGCGCGCACAGGGCGTTCCTCATCGAGGACGACTGGGCGCACGACCTGGCGATCGACGCCGACCCCGCTCCCCTTGCGGCGCAGGACGACGGCGGGCACGTGGTGTACCTGCGCTCGCTGACGAAGAGCGTGTCCCCCGCGCTGCGCGTGGGGGCGGTGGTGGCGCGCGGGCCGGTGCGCGACCGGATCGCGGCCGACCAGGGGGCCGAGGCGATGTACGTCAGCGGGGTCTTGCAGGCGGCGGCCCTCGACGTGGTGACGCAGCCGGGCTGGCGGCACCACTTGCGCGCCTTCCGGAACCAGGTGCGGATTCGCCGCGACCTCCTGGTGGACGCGCTCCGCGAGCACACGCCGGACGCGCAGCTCGAGCGCGTCCCGGCGGGCGGCCTGAACCTGTGGCTGCGCCTGCCCGACGGCACCGACGCCGAGCGGCTGGTGCGCGACTGCGAGTCCCGGGGCCTCCTGATCGCCCCCGGCGCCGAATGGTTCCCGGCCGAACCGCCCGGCCCCTACGCCCGCGTCAATTTCGCCGGCCCGGCCCCGGACCGCTTCCCCGAAGCGGCCCGCCTCCTCCAGGCGGCCTTGGAAGAGCAGCGCTGAAACGCGTTTGGCATCGCGAGCTCTCCTAGGTATCTTAGGTTGAAACCTAGGAAGGTTAGGAAGCCATGCCTCGTGTTGGACTGACCCGTGACGCGTTGATCGCCGCCGCCGCGGACGCCGCCGACGAGATCGGGTTCGAGCACTTGACGCTCGCGTTGCTGGCCAAGCGGTTCGGCGTGCGCGACGCGAGCCTGTACGCCCACGTGCGCGGGCTCTCGGACCTCATGGAGGGCGTGGCGCTGCTCGCGCACGACGAGTGGGCCGACGTGCTGGGCCGGGCCGTGGCCGGGCGCTCCGGGCACGCGGCCCTCACCGCGTTCGCCGATGCGTACCGCGCCTTCGCGACCGGCCATCCGGGCCGGTACGCCGCGACCCGGTACCCGATCGCACCGGACCGGCTCGCGGCGTCACAGGGCGTCGCCCGCATCATCGAGGCCTGCTACGCGCTGCTGCGCGGCTACGACCTGCCCGAACCGGACGCCACCGACGCGGTCCGGCTGCTGCGCAGCACCTTCCACGGGTTCAGCGACTTGGAGGCGACCGGCGGGTTCACCGCCGACCGCTCCCTGGACGCGTCATGGCGGCGCGCGGTCGACGCGCTCCACCGCATCCTCACCGACTGGCCGCAGCGCTGACAGGAGCCGACCACATGCCACACCTCGACCTTGTAGAAACCACAGTGGACTATTACCGCCGCGGCGAAGGGCCGCCGCTGCTGCTCGTCCCCGGCGGCTCGGGCCACGGCGGCGTCCTCGAACGCCTCGCCGACCGGCTCGCCGATGACTACGGCGTCGCGGTCATGAGCACCCGCGTCGCCTCGACGCGGCGGCCCGGCACCGCGCTGGGCGACCAGCTTCCGAAGGTCCACGCGACAGACGCGGCCGCCGTGATCGACGCGCTCTTCGACGAACCGCCGGTGGTGCTCGGGTTCAGCGCCGGCGCGATCACCGCCCTCGATCTGCTCGCCCACCACCCCGAGCGGGTGCGCCTCGCCGTGGTCCACGAACCGCCGCTCGTGAACCTGCTGCCGGAGGCGGCGCGGCTGCGGTCGATCCTCGCCGAGGTGCGGGAGTCGGCGCGCGTCGGAGACTTGGAGGCCGCCGGGAAGCTGATGACCGAGTTGATGATCGACACCGACATCAGGTTCACGGCCCCCGCGCTGCGGCGCTTCGGCGGCTGGCCCGACGGGTACGCCGGAACCCGGCCCGAACCCCCGACCCCGGAGCTGCTGGAGCTCTTCGGCCGCCTCGGCGACCTGCAACCGCTGTTCCTGGAGCACGTGCTCGTGCAGTTCACCGGATACGATCCGGACCTGACCGCCCTTGCGACGCATGCCGAACAGCTCGTGCTCGCGGTGGGCGCCGACTCCGGCCGGGACCTGCCGTTCCAGACCGCGGCGGCCCTCGCCGCCCGGCTCGGCCTGCCGCTCACCGAGTTCCCCGGCGGCCACCTCGGGCCGGTCGAGCGCCCGACCCAGTTCGCCGGAGCACTCAAGGCGCTCCTCGATGCGAGCACCGGTCTCGTTCCGCCACAATAGGACTGTGGAGACCTTTACCGCCCCTGACACCATGAGCCGCAACATGCGCCGCAACGGCGTCACGATCTGCGCGTTCTTCGGACTCGGCTGGTTCATCGGCGGCGCCGGGCTGCTCGGTGACGGCGCCGCGTACTGGATCGGGCTCGCGCTCGCGGCCGCCGTGAGCGTGGGGCTCGTCGCCGCGGTGCCGCGCGTCGCGTCGCGGCGGGAACGGCCCCGCGAACTGCCGAAGGACTGGGCGCGGCGGTACGGGATCTGGATCGGGTTCGAGGTCGTGCTCATCGTCGCCGCCATCCTCGCCCTGAGGGGCCTGGACCTCACGGCGTTCCTGCCGGGCACGATCGCGGCGATCGTCGGCGCGCACTTCATCCCGCTGGCGCCGGCGTTCGACGAGCCGAAGTACCGGTGGACGGGGTACGCGATGATCCTCGCGGGCGCTGCGGGCGTCGCCGCCGGTACGGGCGGCGTCCTGGCCGCCGGGGCGGTGGCCGGGTTCGGTTCCGCGCTCGCGTTGTGGATCACCGGGTTCGCGGTGCTCCGGCGGGGCTGATGCGAGGATGGGGGCGGACATCGATGTCGGATGACAGGGTCAGGAGTCGCGATGGAAGTCAGCGCCGTTTTCGCGGACGCGTTCTCGCGGGTGCAGGAGGAGGTGCACGCGGTGCTCGACGGCATCTCGCAGGTGCACCTGGACGCGCGGCCCGGTCCGGGGGCGAACTCGATCGCGTGGCTCGTGTGGCACATCGCGGGTGCAGGACGACCATGTCGCGGAGGCGGCGGGGCGCGAGCAGACCTGGACCGCCGAAGGGTGGCACGAGCGCTTCGGGCTGCCGCTCGCGGCGGACGCGACCGGGTACGGGCACACCAGCGGGCAGGCGGCTGAGGTCAAGGGCGTCAAGGCGACCGACCTGCAGGGGTATTACGACGCCGTGCACCGCGCCACGCTCGCGTACGTCGCGACCCTCGCCCCCGCCGACCTCGACCGGATCGTGGACACGAACTGGGACCCGGCCGTCACCCTCGGGGTGCGCCTCGTCAGCGTCGTCAACGACAACCAGCAGCACACCGGCCAGGCCGCGTACATCCGCGGGCTGTTCGCATCATTCTGAGCTCCACGACTACACGCCGAGGAGGCGCGGGAGCACGTCGCCGATCGGCTCGCGCAGCACCGCGTCCGCGACATCGTCGTAGGGCGTCGGCTCGGCGTTGACCACGACGAGGCGCGCGCCGTGGGCCACCGCGTAATCGCAGAGTCCCGCGGCGGGGTAGACGCCGAGTGAGGTGCCGATGGCGGCGAACAGGTCGGCGTCGCGAGCGGCCTCGGCGGCCGCGTCGAGGACGTCGCCGTCGAGCTGTTGGCCGAAGGAGATCGTGGCGGACTTGAGGATGCCGCCGCATTCGAGGCAGGGCGGATCCGCTTCGCCCGCTTCGAGTCTCGGCAGCACCTCGGTCATCGGCATCCGAGCGCCGCAGTCGAGGCACGCGGCCTCGCGGGCGGTGCCGTGGAGTTCGATGACGCGACCGGACCCGGCGGCCTGGTGGAGCCCGTCGGTGTTCTGGGTGACGAGGGCGCGCAGCCGCCCGGTGCGCTCGAAGTCGGCGAGGGCGCGGTGCGCGGCGTTCGGTTCCGCCGTCCAGAGGGGACTGGTGCGGCGCGCGGCCCAGGCCTGGCGGCGGACCTCGGGGTCGGCGAGGTAGTTGTCGATGGTGAACAGCTTCTCGGCGGCGGGGTTCCTGGTCCAGACCCCTTGGGGGCCGCGGAAGTCGGGGATGCCCGAGTCCGTGGAGACGCCCGCGCCGGTGAGGACGGTGATCGAGGCGGCCTCGGCGAACCAGCGGGCCGCCTCGGCGACGGAAGTCGTGCTCATCTGAGCGAACGTACCGCAGCCCGGCTCGACACTGGACACGGCACGGCGGCCCTGCGAGAATGGCGCCCGTTCAGACCCCTACGGACGGGAAGCAACCCCTATGCGCCGCAAGTCCATGACCACCAGCGTCCTCAACGTGCTGCTGCAGCCCACGATGGGCGGCCGCCGCGACCCCGACAAGATCTTCGACGGCATCGTCGCGAAGGCCGAGCGAGCCACCGGCGGCGACCGCGCCGCGGTGCCCGGGTTCCTCGAAGGCATGCGGTACCTGACGCGGTGCTTCGCCGCGAGCCCGCGCCTGAGCCCGATGGGCTGGCAGAGCGTGCAGGGCGACCTGCGCCTGCGCATCGAGAACCGCCTACGGGTGGAGCGCCTCGTCGCCGAGCGCCCCGAGATCGCGGCCGAGCCGATCGAGCGGCCCGTGTTCATCGTGGGCCTCCCCCGCACCGCGACCACGCTGGCGCACAACATCATCGCCAAGTCCCCCGCCCACCGCGGCCCGGCCCTGTGGGAGTGGATGTTCACCGACATCGACCGGGGCGAGGAGGCCCGGCGCCGCCGCATCCGACAGACCGAACGACTCGTCGGCACCTTCATGCGGCTGGCGCCGGCGTTCCAGGTCATCCACCCGCTCAACGCGCAGAAGCCCGACGAGTGCAACTACCTGCTGCCGCACGGCACCCAGCACCTCGCGCGGGTCCACATGCCGAAGTACCACCAGTGGATCGAGCGGCACGACGCGCTGCCCGACTACGAGTACCTGAAGCTCGCCCTCCAGGTGCTCCAGTACGGGCGCGAGCGCAAGCGGTGGATCCTCAAGTCCCCCATGCACCTCGACCATCTGCCCGAGATCCGGAAGGTGTTCCCCGACGCCCAGATCGTGTGGACGCACCGCGACCCGATCACGGTGCTCGGCTCCCTGTGCTCGCTCGTGGAGTCCTCGCAGGTCATGCACGAGCGCAACCCGGACCTGCACGCGATCGGCGCGACCTGGCTGCGCATCCAGGCGACCGCGATCGAGCGAGCCCGCAAGGCCCGCGTCGACTGGCCCCGCGCCGCGTTCGTCGACGTCCCCTACCCGTGGCTCGCGGCCGAGCCGCACCAGAAGGTGCCGCTGCTCTACGAGCGCCTCGGCGCCGAGTGGACCGACGCCGACGCCCGCACCCTCGACTCCGTGCTCGCCCGCCCCGGCATCGGGCGCCAGCACGAGTACGAGCTCGCCCGCTACGGCCTCGACCCGCAGCAGGTCGAGGAGGCGTTCGGCGACTACCCGCGCATGGTCGAGAAGCTGCGCATGGAGTAGCTACCGCGACATCGGCGGATTGAGACGGGTCGCCTCGCCGCGCTGGTAGAGGCGCGCGGGGCGGCCCGGCTCCCCCTCGGTCGAGCGTCCCGTCGGCTCCACGAAACCCGGCGTGGTCGTGGCCTTGCGGTGGAAGTTGCGCGGGTCGATCGGCCCGCCCCAGACCGCCTCGTAGACGCCGCGCAGCGCGCCGATGGTGAACTCGGGCGGGCAGAACGCGGTCGCGAGCGGCGTGTACTCCAGTTTGGACCTGGCCCGTTCGACGCCGTCGGCGAGGATGCGGTCGTGGTCGAACGCGAGGCCGCGCCGGCCGATCGGCGCCCATTCGGCGGCCGCCGCGTCCGTGCCCGCCGTGGGCGAAGGCAGGTCGGGCAGGAGTGCCAGGTAGGCCACGGTGACGACGCGGCCGCGCGGGTCGCGGCCCGGGTCGCCGTAGCTGCCGAGCTGCTCGAGATGGCCGGCCGGGCCGTCGAGCCCGGTCTCCTCCCCCAGTTCGCGGCGGGCCGCGGTCGTCAGGTCCTCGTCGGCGTGCACGAAACCGCCGGGCAGCGCCCACCGGCCGAGGTAGGGCTCGCAGCCCCGCTGCACCAGCAGGACGTGCAACGCTCCATCGCGGACGGTGAGGACCACGAGGTCGACCGTGACGGCGAACACCGGATAACTCATTATCACCACCTTGACGATAACCTAGCACATCGATTATCGTCAGAATGACGAGAAAAGGAGGCCCTCCCCATGGCCGATGTCACCAAGCTGCTGTTCCTGCGCCACCTGCGCGGCACCCCCACCGTCTGGGTCCGGTGCCAGAAGCGCGGCCGCACCGCCCGCGAGGGCACCAGCCAGTCGTTCTGGTACCGCCCGCTCGCCGCCGTGCTCTCCGAAGTGCCCGTCGACGACCGCGAACTGCCCCTCATGTTCCACGCCCGCACCGCCGACTTCGCCGACGTCACCGTGCAGGCCACCGTCACCTACCGGATCGCCGACCCCGCGCTCGCCGCCACCCGCCTCGACTTCTCCGTCGACCCCTACAAGGGACAGGCGCGCGCCCGCCCGCTCGACCAGGTCGCCACCCTGCTCACCGAGCTCGCGCAGCAGCCCGCGATCGACCTCCTCGCCCGCCTGCCCCTCGCCGAGGCGCTCACCAGCGCCGTCCCGCAACTGCGCGAGGACGTGGCCGCCGCGCTCGCCGAGGACGCCCGCCTGGCCGACATCGGCGTAGCCGTCGTCAGCGCCCGTGTCGTCGCCGTCCGGCCCGAACCGGAACTGGAGCGCTCGCTCCAGACCCCGACCCGCGAAGCGGTGCAGCAGGACGCGGACAAGGCCACGTACTCGCGGCGGGCCCAGGCCGTCGAGCAGGAGCGGGCCATCGCCGAGAACGAGCTGCAGAACAAGATCGAGCTGGCCCGGCGCGAACAGCAGCTCGTCGAGCAGCGCGGCGCCAACGCGCAGCGACAGGCCGAGCTGACGGCGGCCGCGAGTCTCGCTGCGGCCCAAGGCGAAGCCGAGCGCGAACGGACGCTCGCGGCGGCGCAGGCGGACAAGGTGCGGGCCGTGGGCGCGGCCGAGGCCGAGTCGGAGGCCGCCCGCCTGGCCGCCTACCGCGACCTGCCGCCCTCGGTCCTGCAGGCGCTGGCGCTGCGCGAACTCGCGGGGCAGCTGCCGGAGATCGGGCAGATCACGATCACGCCCGACCTGCTGACCGGCACGCTCTCGCGGCTGGCCGAGGGTCCGCGATGAGCGCGACGCTCGCGCCGCGCGTGGTGGTCGTGAGCCGCCGCAGCGAGCTGGACGAGCTCCTCGTCCGGCACGGCACCCGCGCGGCGGCCGAGCACTTCCTGCGCCAGCGCGGCCGCGACCTCGACGAGGTGGCGGCGCGGCACGAGGCGCTGGAAGCCGCGTTGACCACAGTGGATGCGGCGGTCCCCTCCGACTGGCGGCGGGGCCGGGTGGACCGGGACGACCTGCCGCGGTTCCTGTTCGGGCCCGAGGACATCGTGGTCGCGGTCGGGCAGGACGGGCTCGTGGCGAACCTCGCGAAGTACCTCGCGGGGCAGCCGGTCCTGGGGGTCGATCCGGAACCGGGGCTCAACCCCGGGGTGCTGGTCAGGTTCGGCGCGGGCGAGGTCGGCGCGGCGCTGCGGGCGGTCGAGGCGCAGGCGGCGGCGGTGCGGCCGTTGACGATGGTGGCCGCGCGGCTCGACGACGGGCAGGTGCTGGCCGGGCTCAACGAGGTGTACGCGGGCCACGGCACGCACCAGTCGGCGCGGTACCGGTTGATCGGCGCGGACGGGTGGGGCGAGCGCCAGTCCTCGTCCGGGGTGCTGGTCGGCACGGGCACGGGTGCGACGGGTTGGACGGCGTCGATCGCGGCCGACCGGGGCTGGAAGGGGGCGCTGCCGGAGCCGGAGTCGCCGTCGCTGTCGTGGTTCGTGCGGGAGGCGTGGCCGTCGCCGGCGACGGGCGCGACGTTGACGGCGGGCATGCTGCAGCGGGGCGAGGAGCTGCGGCTGGTGTGCGAGAGCGAGCGGCTCGTGGTGTTCGCGGACGGGGTCGAGTCGGACCACCTGACCGTGACGTGGGGCCAGCAGATCACGATCGGGCTGGCGGACCACCGCCTGCGGCTGGTCGTGCCCGGGTAGCGCGGGCCGCTGCGCCGCAGGGGCGTCTTGCGGCGCGGCTGGTCGCGCCCCGGGTGGCGGTTCCGCGGCGGATAGGGAATCGTTGCGGGCATGACGATCCCGCTCCCCGTGCTCGATGCGACGCTCGCGAACGCGCCGCGCCTCCAGGCCCGCAACTCGGCCGCGTTCTGGGCCGCGACCGGCCGCTCGCGCGGTCACGAGGTGATCCGGCGGCGCGGCTTCCTCGCCGTCGCCGGTGACGAGCGGGCGGGCCTGCGGGTCCTCATCCAGGAGCCGGAGCTCACCTCCGAGGATCTGGCCGAGATCGCCGACCTCGCCGTCGCGGCGACCGGACCGGTCGACATGGAGGACCCGTTCAGCGCCACGGACCTCGGGCATCTGCGCATGGGTTCGTGGCAGATGCCGGTGATGCTGCGGCTCCCCGCGCCGGTCGAGGCCCCCGCGGTCGCGGTCGCGCCGGTGGCGGACGACGCCGACCTGCACGGGGCGGAGCGGGCCGTCATCGAGAGCTTCGGCCTGGGCCGCTTCGAGCCCTACCGGCCCGGCGAGCTGTTCCCCAAGGCGCTCTTGGACGAACCGGGCGTCGCGCTCTTCACCGCCCGCGTCGGCGGCGAGGTCGCCGGGGCCTGTGTCACCGTGGCGGCCAACGGCTTCGCGAGCCACTACTGGGTCGGCACGACCGAGGCCGCGCGCTCCAAGGGCATCGGCCGCGCCGTCATGCTCGGCTCGCTCGCGCCCCTCGCCTAGGTCCCGGTCACCCTCACCGCCTCGAAGCTCGGCGTGCCGCTATACGAGAAGCTGGGCTTCGCCGCGGCCGCCCCGGCCACCTGGTGGTCCTCGAACCGGGCGTGAGGCGAAGCCCTCAGGCCCGGCCCCTTGCTCCTTTCTGCCGCAGTGGTGGTCTTCGTTGGCGGCGTTGGTCAGACAGGCCCGCACGTAGAAGTTCTTCACCCCGCAGTCATAGCGCTGGTCGCCGCTGAAGCAGGGCGGGCTGTGGCTTCAATGGCGGGCTCGGCGGGCGCGCCCCGGACGAGCGCGGTCGCCCGGCGGGGCCGGGCGACCGTGATGTGCGCGCCGAGGTCAGGGCATGCCGGGCGGGTCGACGTCGCCGCGCCAGCCGCCGGTCTCCACACCGCGCTCCTCGATGAACTCCTTGAAGCGGCGCATATCGCCCTTCACCCGGCGGTCGATGAAGCCGAGCTTGTCGGCGGTCTCCTCGGCGAACCCCTCGGGATCGATGTCCATCTGGGCGGTCACCCGCGTCGTGTCGTCGTCGAGCCGGTGGAAGGTGACCACGCCGGCGTGGGTCGGCCCGTTGATCGACCGCCACGCGACCCGCTCGTCCGGGCGCTGCTCGGTGATGGTCGCGTCGAACTCGCGGGTGGCCCCGCCGAGCTTCGTGACCCAGTGCGTGTGGGTGTCGTCGAGCTGGCGGACCTGCTCGACCCCGTCCATGAACTGGGGGAACGTCTCGAACTGCGTCCACTGGTTGTAGGCCCGGGAGACCGGGACATGGACGTCCACTGATTCGGTGATCGTGCTCAACGTCTTCCTCCTTCGGTCGCGGCGTGCGTGGACCGCATCACCTGGAGCCGGTCGGCTACCCGTTGACGCCGCGCACGACACATGCGACGGCGAAGCGGTGCGCGGGCGGGGGTCCGCCCGCGCCGCGCTCAGTAGCCCACCGTGAAGCGGCGCTGCACGTGGCGGGCGGTCTCGGCCTCGTCGACGGCGGCCATGGCCAAGTCTTCGAGGCTGATGTCGCTCGTGCCGTCCGCCCGCACCAGCAGTTGGTCGCCGCCCACGCGGAACCGGCCGGTGCGCTCGCCCGGGAGGATGAGCCCGGCGGACGGGCTGATGTAGGTCCACTTCCGGTTCGACGTGCGGTACACGGCCAGGGCGTCGACCCCGGCCCTGACGGCGTTCGCGTACTCCACCGGGACGCCGAGCGCGTCGGGCAGGCCCTCGGCGAACCCCTCCACGTCGACGACCATGAGGCCCGGCGCGACCTCCAGGCTCCCGGCGCCGCCCATGACGATGAGCCGGGTGTCCGGATGCGATTCGAGGGCTTTCACCATTGCCTTCGCGGCCCTGGGGAACACGTCGGCGTTGGCGATGGTGTCCGGGACACCGCGCCCGGCGTTGATGGCCTGCACGACCACGTCGAGGCCGCCGATGGCCGCCGCGATGCTCGCGTGGTCGAGGACGTCGGCGACGCGCCAGGTCACCGCTGCGCTCTCCTCGCCGGCCCGCTCCGGGCTGCTCGTGAAGGCCGTGACCTGGTGGCCGCGCTCGACCGCTTCCACCACGATCCGCCCGCCGATGCCGCCGGTCGCGCCGAAGACTCCGATCCGCATGGGGTGCTCCGTTCTCAAGATTCAACGGCGAGTAAAGATTGAACGCCGCGTAGTTTCAACACGGAGCATAGTTTCCGCACGGGGTATGCTGTCAACGTGACGGACACGACTCCCCCGGCCACTGCGCCCACCGCGGCCCCGACTCGGCGGCAGCAGCTCCGGCTCGACACCACCGCCGAGATCAAGCGGGTCGCCTTGGCGCTCTTGGCCGAAGGCGGACCGGACGCGATCTCCCTGCGGGCCATCGCCCGCGAGATGCGCATGACCGCCGGGGCGCTGTACAGCTACTACGCCACCCGCGACGACCTCATCACCGCGCTGACCAGCGATATGTACACCGCGCTGGTGGACCGGGCCGAGGCCGCGCGCGACGCGCACCCGACCGAGGCGCCCGCCGCGCGGCTGCGCGCGTGGGGCGAGGCGTTCCGGGCATGGGCGGTCGACCACCCGGCCGGATTCCGGCTCGTCTACGGCGACCCCGTGCGCGGCTACCGCGTGCCCGAAGGCGGCGCCGCCCCCGAGGCCGCGTCCCGGGCTTGCGCCGGGCTCACCGGTCTCGTCGCCGCCGCCTGGCCGCCGCCCGGAGCGGACGCCGACGAGTACGCATGGGACGACTTCGACCCCGGTCTGGCCAACCTCGTGCAGGAGAAGTTCCCCGGCCTGCCGCCCGCCGCGGTCGCGCTCGCCCTGCGGGTCTGGGGCCGAATGCACGGGCTCGTCGCACTGGAGGTCTACGGCCACTTGCGTTCGCAGACGAGGGATCCGGCCCGGCTCTACCGGGCCGAGCTGCGCGACCTCGCCCGCTCGCTCGGCCTCGGCGACTGATCAGTCCTGGCGCGAACGCCTCGTGAAGATGTCCGCGAGCACCCGCAGGGCCATCACCGAGGCGATCAGCAGCAGCGACAGCCCGAAGAACTGGTACAGCGTGAATTCCGCGGTCAGCGCCGGGCCGTTGTCGTTGCCCAGCAGCATCACCGCCATCAGGCCCGCCGCGGCGGCCAGCACCGTCAGCAGCGTCTGGTGCAGCCACGCGGTCACCGTGCGCCGGTCCTCCGCCTTCGCGAAGAGCCGGAAGTTGACCGAGACCTGGCCCGCCTCGACCGAGGCGAGCAGGCGCTCGAGCCGGCGCGGCAGCTTGCGCAGCACCGGCAGCAGGTCGTGGACCTCCTCGACCACCAGGTCCTGCACGGCCGCCGGACGCAGCCGCCGCTCGGCGTAGCGCTGGCCGATGTCGCGGGCCTCGGCGATGAGGTCGAAGCCCGGGTCGACCGCGGTGAGGCAGCCCTCGAGCGTGGCGAGGCTGCGGAACACGGCCGCGAGCTCGGGCGGGATCACGATGCGGTACTTGGCGATGATGCGGAACAGCTCGGTGAACATCCGCAGCCCCGGGTTCGCTCCCGGCACCAGGTGGCGGGCCATGAACGAGCCGAGTGCGCGCTCGAACCCGGTCTGGTCGAGCTCGTCCGGCCGACTCGAGACGCTGATCAGGGCGTCCGCGAGTGCCGGGCCGTCCTGCCGGTCGACCGCCTGCAGGATCGCCTCGAACGAGGACCGCAGCTCCCTGTCGAGCCGCCCGACCGAGCCGTAGTCGATGAGGCCGACGCGGCCGTCGTCGAGGAGCATGAGGTTCCCCGGGTGCGGGTCGGCGTGGAAGATGCCGTCGACCATGATCTCGTCGAACATCTCGCGCAGCAGCGCCGCGGCGAGTTCGCGGCCGTCGACGCCGCGGTCGGCGAGGCAGGCCGAGCCGAGCGGGACGCCCGGCAGCCGCTCCATCACCAGCACCTGCTCGTCCGAGAGGTCCGCGTGCGGCCGGGGCACCCGGACCTCGGCGCTGCGGCGGTCGTGCGCGGCCGCGACCTGCGCGAGGTTCCGCGCCTCCACGGTGAAGTCGACCTCCTCCCGCAGGGCCTCGGCGAAGCCGTCCGCGAGCCCGAGGACGTTCATCGAACGGCCCCATGAGGTGTGGCGGTCGAGGCTGCGTGCGAGGCGGCGGATGATGTCGAGGTCGCGTTCGACCGCCTGCTCGGCACCCGGGCGGCGCACCTTCACGACGACGGCCTCGCCGCCGTGCAGGACGGCGGTGTGGACCTGCGCGATCGACGCGGCCGCCACGGGTTCGAGATCGAAGCTCGCGAACACCTCGCCGATCGGCGCGCCCGCCGCCGCCTCGACCAGCGGTACCATGCCCTCGCCCGGGACCGGCGCGGCCTGGTCCTGCAGCTTCGCGAGCTCCGCGATGTACACGGCGGGAAGGAGATCGCGCCGCGTGGACAGGATCTGCCCGAGCTTCACGAACGTCACCCCGGCATCGTCGAGCGCCCGGCGCAGCGCCCGCGCCATCTCCGCGTCCTGCTCGGCCTGGCGGCGCCCGCGCAGCAGCCCGGTGAGGCCGTGCCGCGCCGCGATCCCGAGGATCTGCACGTACCGGCGGGTGCGCCGCGACCGCGTCCGCAGGCCCTTGAACCAGGTGCGGACCGGCGGCACCGCCCCGGTCGGGACCACCGCCTCCCACACCACCAGCATGATCATCGCGATCACCGGCGCGGTCACGAAGACCAGGCCCCACAGGGCGAACGCGCCCGGCATCTCCTCCGAGGTGGGCTCCCGGTACCGGAACGGCTCCATCAGGGCCGCGAGCAGCCCGTACTGCATGACGCTGTAGCCGCACACGCTCACCACGATCAGCCGCCACACCGTGTACCGCACGTCGAGCAGCTTCGTCGCCACGTACGCGACGGCGGCCGTGTTCACGGCGATGCCGAACACCGACAGGATCAGCTCGGTCATGAAAGGCCTCTCAGGGGACGGGACTGCGCTCGCCCGCACACGCTACGCCGACCGGACCATCGGCGCGGCACTGTGGCCCGTGCCCCCGCACAGGTCCGCACCGACGGCGGCGCTCGTCCTGGAATCGGCCGCGCCGCAACGGGACTCAGCGAGCGAGGGCGAGCGGGGCCGGCGCCTCCGGCACCGCGGCGATGTCGAGGTAGACGCGCTCGAAGTCGACCAGTGTGGACTCGAGGTCGTGCACGGCGATGAGTTCCAGGCTCGCCCGGCCCATCGCGGCCAGGCCCGCCTCGTCGGCGAGCATCGACCTGAGGCGGTGGGCGAGTTCGGCGATGTCGCCCGGCCGGTAGAGCCAACCGTTGCGGGCCGGCCGGACCAGGTGCGGCAGCGCCATGGCGTCGGCGGCCACGACCGGCAGGCCCGCGGCCATCGCCTCCATCGTCGCGATGCTCTGGAGCTCGGCGGTGCCGGGCATGACGAACACGTCGGCGCGCCGGTACGCCTCGACGACTTCGTCATCGGTGAGGAAGCCGTGGAAGGTCGCCCGCTCGGCGAGGCCGAGCCGGGCGGCCAGCGCCTCGAGGCGGGGGCGGACGCTGCCGTCGCCGACGATCTCGACGCGCACGTCAGGCGGGAGGAGCGCGGCGGCTTCGAGCAGTTCGTGGACGTTCTTCTCGGCTTCGAGGCGGCCGACGAAGAGCAGGGTCGGGCGGCCGTCCGGGTTGGCTTGCGGTCCTGCGTACCGGGCGCGGTCGATACCGCATGAGATGGCCATGACGGGCCGGTCGAGGCCGTTGCGTTCGAGGAGTTCGGCGGCGCGCGGGGTCGGGGTGGTGCAGACGGTGGCCGCCCCGTAGACGCGGGCGAGGTCGCGCCAGGCGAGGTCGGCGAGGTGCCGGTGGGTCCAGCGCGGCAGCGGGCCGAAGCCGAGGAGGTTCTCGGGCATGAAGTGGTTGGTGGCGACGACCGGGATGCCGGCGGCGGTGGCGGCGCGCACGGCGGCGCGGCCGACGATGAAGTGGGCCTGGGTGTGGACGACGTCGGGGTCGATTCGTTGCAGCAGCGCGCGTACGGCGGTGGCGGCGCGCCAGGGCGGGCAGTACCGGAAGTCGGGGTGGAAGGGCGTCCGGAGGGCGCCGATGCGGTGCATGGTCACGCCGCCGACAGTGACGGTGCGGGACTTGCCGCTGGTGGAGGGGCAGACGACGTGGACGTCGTGGCCGCGGGCGGCGAGGCCGGTCGCGAGGCGGTGGGCGAAGTTGGCGGCGCCGTTGACGTCGGGCCAGTAGGTGTCCGCGGTGAGGGCGATGCGCAGCGGGCCGCCGCCGTGCTTGCGGCGGGCGGGCGCGGGGTCAGTAGGGCGGGGCGGGAGGGCGCGGGCGAGGACGACGAGCCCGGCGACGGCGGCGAGGCCCGGCACGGCCATGGCGGCGAGCGTGCCGGCGGAGGTCTCGTCGAATGCGAAGGCGCCGATGAGGACTGCGACGAGTGGGTCGACGATGGTGACGGCGCCGACGACGGTGGCGGCCGGTCCGGCGGCGTACGCCTGGTGCACGAGCCAGGCCCCGGCGAGCGCGGCGACGGCGGCTTCGGCGATGACGGCGGCGGTGAGTTCGGGCGGCAGCGGGACGGCGGCCGCCGCGCGCACGAGCGCGGAGGTGAGTCCGAACAGGACGGCGGCGGCGACGGCGAGGAGCGGGCTCCGCCATCGGCCCTTGACTGCGAGCGCGACCGCCGCGAACGCGACTGCGGCGAGCAGCGTCCAATGGGCGGCGGCGAGATCGGCCGCGGGCGCGGTGACGCGCGCGTCGCCGCTCGAGCCGAAGATCGGCATGGCGGAGAGGACCGTCAGTCCGGCGATGCCGGCGGTGCTCAGCGCCAGCGCGGCGATCACTGGGCGGGTGAGCGCGGTGCCGGTGAAGACGACGGTGAGGACGAGGGCGATCATGCCGATCGGCTGCACGACGGCGAGGGGCGCGAGGGCGAGGGCGGTGATGTGGAGCCCGGAGCCGGCGACGACGAGGCCGGTCCCGGCGTACCAGGCGGGCGTGCGCAGGACGGTGCGGAGCGCCCGCAGCCGCAGAACCGGGCCGGTCGCGGAGCGGGTGACGGCGCCGTGCTGCAGGCGGGCGGCGAGGGCGAGGCAGCAGGCTCCTGCGGTGGCGAGGGCTATGGCGAGTATGAGCATGCGTCTGACTGTGGGGCCCGCACATGAGATCTCGTTGAATCGCGGCGGCCGATCAGGTGAAGAACCGGCGTCGCGCGTCCGCGCCGGTCCGGGGCTGAGCGTCCGGGCGGGGCGGGATGAAGTGCGACTTCCCTTGCCACGAGCCGTGTTCGGAGAGGGGCCGGAAGCGCAGGGTGGTGAACTCGCGGTGGAAGTCGCGCCGGTCCCGTTCGGCCATGGCCTCGTGGTGGCGGCGGGCGGTGTCGCCGCGGTCGCGGCCGAAGACCATGCCGGTCATGGCGCGGGAGCTGGTCCAGATCGAGAACGTGGAGACGGTCCGCGGCGGCCGCATGGCGGCGAGCGCGAGGGTCGTCTCGGGGTGGTCGCGCACTTGGCGTTCGACGGGCCGCCCCCAGCGGATGAACCGCGGCAGTTCGGGGAGGCGCACCCGGGCGAGGGTGACGGCGACGACCGGTTCGGCGGGGTCGGTGCGGCCGGTCTCGGCGGGGAGGTGCGCGAGCTCGCGGACCTCGCCCCAGCGGCGCAGGTAGGCGAGCCGCACATGCCAGCCGCTGCTGAGCGCCCGTCCGAGCGGGTGTTCGGCGAGGAACGCTTCGAGCGCTGCCTCGTCGTCCCATTCGGCGAACACCGCGAGGTTGCGCACCTGCATCCGCCGCGGGGACACCACTGGTGCGCCCAGTTGCATCCCCGCGAGCACTTCGACATGGACGAGCCCCGGCGCCGCGGGCGCGCGCAGCAGCGCCCCGAGTGCCCGGCCGAGCGGTACCCGCGCGAGGTGGAAGGAGTGCATGCCCATGAAGGCATCCAACCCGAAATCAAGCCGGGCCGCGACTCCCCGTCCGCGAAGTGGCGTCGATCCGCGATGGCGCCCGTCGCCGAACACCGGTCAGGGCGGGTGCGAACGACGCCGTGGGAGACGCCGACGCAGATCGCGGCGATGGCCGCGTACGACCGCCGCCTGTTCGAGCGCTCGGGCGACCTCATCGCGATGGTCCGCGACGCCGGCCGCACCGAGCCCGAACTCGCCGCGGTCTACCGCGATGCGCGCGGCCGCGCCGACGCCTTCCGCACCGAAGTCTTCGCCTCCTGGCCTCATGGCGCCCTCAGAACCGATGTGGCCGAATCGGTCGAGGTATACGCGGCTCTGTGCAGCATCGACGTCTACACCGATCTCACCGAAACCCGCTCGTGGAGCCCGGACCGAGTCGAATCCTGGTGGGCCGCGGCACTGCCGCGCGAACTCCTCGCCGACTGAATCGCGGCCGGCGCCGGCCGGCCGCCACTGGCCGGGGTCACGAGCCGGTCGGAGGAGCGCCGTTGCGGCGCAGGCGCAGTGCGATGGCGTCCGCGGTCTGCTCGGGCGTGCCGTCTATGGCGACGGTGAAGCCCGGTTCGTCGGCCTCGAGCGGTTCGAGGACGGCGAACTGCGAGTCGAGGAGCCCGGTGGGCATGAAGTGCCCGGCGCGGGCGGCCATGCGCGCGGCGATGAGCTCGCGAGAGCCGTCGAGGTGCGCGAACCGCACGGGCGCTTCGGCACTCGCGGCGATGGCCTCGCGGTAGGCGCGGCGCAGCGCCGAGCAGGCGACCACGACGGACCGGCCGGCCGCGAGGCGTTCGCGGACGGCCCGGCCGACCGCTTCGAGCCAGGGCCAGCGGTCCTCGTCGGTGAGCGGCGTGCCCGAGGCCATCTTCGCGACGTTCGCGGCGGGGTGCAGGTCGTCGGCGTCGACCATGTCGGCCCCGAGGCGTTCGGCGAGGAGGTTCGCGACCGTGGTCTTCCCGGAGCCGGCCACGCCCATGACCACCACCGCGATCCCGTTCCCGCTCACCAGTCGTGGACCGTTCCGTCGGCGAGGCGGTTGTACGGCAGGTAGGCCTGCACGTACGGGTACTTCCCCGCCTCGTCGGTGTCGAGCTCCACGCCGAGGCCCGGCCGGTCGCCGGGGTGGAGGAACCCGCCTTCCCAGGTGAAGGACTGCTGGAAGACCCGGTCGGTCTTCGCACCGTGCTGCATGTACTCCTGGATGCCGAAGTTGTGGATGCTCAGGCCCAGGTGCATCGCGGCCGCCATGCCGACCGGCGAGATGTCCGTGGGGCCGTGCATGCCCGACTTGATCTGGTACTGCGAGGCGTAGTCGAGGACCTTCTTCAGGTGCGAGATGCCGCCGGTGTGGGTCACGGCCGAGCGCACGTAGTCGATGAGCTGCTCGCGGATGATCTGCTGGTAGTCCCAGACGGTATTGAAGATCTCGCCGATCGCGAGCGGCGTCGTGGTGTGCTGACGGACCAGGCGCAGGGCCTCCTGGTTCTCGGCCGGGGAGACGTCCTCGAGCCAGAACAGGTCGTACGGCTCCAGGGACTTGCCGAGCTTCGCGGCCTGGATCGGGGTGAGCCGGTGGTGGGCGTCGTGCAGCAGCGGCAGCTCGGGCCCGAACTCGTTCCTGACCGCCTCGAACACGGTGGGCACGTGCCGCAGGTAGGAGCGGGTGTCCCAGTCCTCCTCATTGGGCAGCGCGCCGCGCTGAGCGGGCTCGTGGTCGTACCGGACGCCTTCCATCGCTTCATAAGTGGCGTTGGAGGCGATCCCGTAGATGGACTTCAGCCCCGGGACGCCGGTCTGGACGCGGATCGCCTTGTAGCCCTGCTCCTGGTGGGAGCGGATGGAGTCGAACAGCGCCTCGTTGTCCTTGCCCGAGGCGTGGCCGTACGCGAGGAGGCCGTTGCGGGAGGCGCCGCCGAGCAGCTGGTAGACGGGCATCCCGGCGGCCTTGCCCTTGATGTCCCACAGCGCCATGTCGACCGCGGCGATCGCGGCCATGGTGACGGGGCCGCGCCGCCAGTACGCGGACCGGTACAGGAACTGCCAGGTGTCCTCGATGCGGTGGGCGTCCCGGCCCAGCAGCAGGGGCACCACATGGTCCTTCAGATAGGCGACGACCGCGAGTTCGCGGCCGTTCAGGGTCGCGTCACCCAGGCCCGTAAGGCCTTCGTCGGTGGTGAGCTTGAGGGTGACGAAGTTCCGGTCGGGGCTGGTGACGATGACTTCGGCTCTGTCGATGATCAAAGCGTGCTCCTAAGCGGGTCGGCCGGGCCTGCGCCCGTCGAGGCCGGTCCGGCGACGGCGCAGCGCGCATCCCGCCGACTTCGGCCTTTCGCGAGTGAACACGCCCTTCTCCTCGCCGTCAACCCGGTAGCGCCGGAGCCGGTGGCGAACTCGGCCTTGCAGCGGCGGCGGCCGGGCCGCCGCCCGGCTAGACTTCCCGCGCAAGCCGACGGAAGCGAGGCAGCAGGTGAAGCAGTTCGTCCTCTTCGACCACGACGGCGTCCTGGTGGACACCGAGGGGTGGTACTTCCGGGCCGGGGAGCGCGCGCTGGCCGAGGTCGGGTTCGCCCCGGACCGCGATCAGTACCTGCGCGACATGGGCCGGGGCGTCGGCATCTGGGCCCAGGCCAGGGCGGCGGGCGTCGACGAGGCGACCGTCGACCGGCTGCGCCTCGTCCGCGACGGGTACTACCAGGAGTACCTGCGGACCGAGGCCATCGAGATCGAAGGCGTCATGGAAGCCCTTGCGGCGCTGTCGAAGCACGTGCGCATGGCGATCGTGACGACGGCGAAGCGCGCGGACTTCGACCTCATCCACGAGCACCGCCGCATCAGGGACTTCATGGCGTTCGTGCTCGTCCGCGACGACTACGAGCGCTCCAAGCCGCACCCGGAGCCGTATCTGACCGCCTTGGAGCGCTTCGGCGCCGCGAAAGCGGACGCCCTCGTCGTCGAGGACTCGGCCCGGGGCTTGCGCTCGGCCGTGGCGGCCGGCATCGACTGCGCCGTGGTCCACAACGACTTCACCGGCGGCCAGGACTTCTCGGGGGCGAGCCACCGTATCGGCTCGCTGGCCGAACTGGAGGCCATCGTCCTATAAGGCCGGTCCGCGTCCCTCTTTCGCCGTGCCGGACAGCCTTGCACCGCAACCGGTCCCGCCTAGTCGCGTGCCCTCGCGGCGCGGATCTGGTCGAGCCATTCGATGCCGAGGCGGCGGCCGTCGGGGAACTCGTCGGTGCGGTCCCACCGCCAGGCCGTGATCATCGCGAGCATGAGCAGGCGGCAGCGGCGCAGCAGCTCCCGGTCGGCCCCGGGGTAGTGGTCGCCGACCGCGTCGGGGGCGTGGGCGAGGTCGAACTCGACCGGTCCTCGGCAGCAGGTCTCGAAGTCGATGAACCGCGGGCCGCCCGCGGCGGCGATGAGGTTGCCCGGGTGCGGCTCGCCGTGCAGGAGCTGGTCGGCGCCGCGCCCGGTGACGGCGTCCCGCATGTCCCGCAGGGTGTCCGAAAGGAACCGGCGGTCGGCGGCTCCCAGTTCGGGCGACTGCTCGGGGTCGGCGACGAGCCGCTGGGCCTCTTCGACCCGGTCGGTGAAGTGCGGTGTCGGGACGTCGACCTCGCGCATGCCGGCGTGGAGCCGCGCGAGCGCCGCTGCGTACTCGTCGGGCGGCATCGTCTGGGGTCCCACGGGTTCGTAGTACTGCCAGAAGGTGATGTCGAAGTCGTCCCGCGCGTAGACGCGCGGGGGCACGCGCGGATCCGGCGCCGCCACCGGGCAGCCGGCCTCGGCGAGGCGCCGGGCGATGTCGAGTTCGAAGGCCGCGTCGCCGTAGGAGGCGGGCGCGACCCGGGCGAAGACGTCGCCGGGCAGCAGCCGCAGCGCGAGCTTGTTCGAATCGTGCAGGACGACCGCGTCGTCGGCGGCGAGGCCGAGCCCGGCCGCGGTCGAGGTCGCCGCTCGCATCGCGCGCAACCGCTCTGGCGTCCGCATGGTGCCTCCTCAGGATCCCCGCACACGGTAGCGGCTGCGGCCCGGGCGGACCACCGCTTTTCAGTCCGCTTGCGCCGCAACCGGTTCGTCGGCGCGGATGATGGACTCGAGCATGGCGTGCGCGGCTTTGAGCTCTTCGATCGACCGGGCCATGCGCTCTCGTTCGCGTTCGAGCCCTGCGCCATCTCGTCGCAGGTCGGGGCCAGGCGGGCCGCCTGTCATTCCGCCCCATTGGTGCTTACTCGTCCTGATTCGCCCAGTGCTAGCCTGCTCGCGACCATCCACATTGATGCAAGGGGGAAACTCGATGAGGTTCGACCGGACCGCCGCGACCATGCTCGCCGCCGCCGCCCTGGCGACGGCCGGCAGCCTGGCGCTGGCCGCCCCGGCGTCCGCCGCGCCCTGCGGCTGGCAGGGCGACGGCACGCAGGACTACAACCACTGCGGCGACACCAACGTCATGCTGACCGTCGAGCACGTCTTCGGCGACGACGACCACTTCTGCGCCAAGCCGGGCATGAACAACATCAACGCCGGCAACTCGCCGTACAACACCTGGCGGACCACGTACGCCTATTACGCCGGCGGGCCCACCAACTGCTTCTACGGCTGGTACCGCTAGCGGCCGAGTTCCGGCGGGGCGCGGTCAGCCGCTCCCGGCTTCTGAGCCGCCCGCAGCCTCGCCGGCCTCCGCGATCCGCCGCACCTGGACGACGTCCCGGTACGGCATGATCACCCCGAAGAACCGGGTCTCGACCGGCGGGCGGGTCTTGGTGATGATCGTCGTCCAGTCGCCCACCGGCTCCCAGCCCCACTCCTTCAGCCGCGAGTCGGGGAACACCATGCCCTGGAGTATCCGCAGCCGGTCCGGACCGCGGAGGAACGCCTCGTCCCCCGGGTCGCGGACCTCGGCGAGGCCGATCGTGTAGTGCTGACTGAAGCCCTCGCTGTCCGCGGTGACCACTTGGTCGTGGACGGCCCAGACCGTCTCGGGAAGATCGCTGTCGCTCATGGGGGCACCTCGATTCGGGAAGCGTGCCCTCAGCGTAGTGAACCCGTCACGGTTGTCAATCCCAAAGCGTGCGACCGTGGGAGCGCGGCCCGTACCGAACCGTGCCGCGCCGTACCCTTGCAGGGCAACGGCAACCGAACGGAGCACCCCTTGTCGACACCCTTCGTCCGACTCCCGGTCCTCGTCCTCGCCCTGGTCGCGGCCGCCGCCTGCACCGGCCCCGAGGAGGATCGGCGCGCCTCCATCGACGATGAGTCCCAGCTCCTCGAGGTCGTCAACGAGAATCGGCGGCTCGAAGCCGAACTCGCCGAGTCCGAGCGCCGCCTCGTCGAAGACTGCCTCGAAGAGCAGGGCTTCCCCGTCCACGACCAGGTGGAACTGGCGACCCGCTGGCATGTGGCCGAGCAAGAGGCGCTGGTCGAGGACTACCCGTTCGCGTCCTTCCTGCCCGATCCCGAGGCCGCCGCCGAGTGGGGCTACGGGCAGTGGGCCTACTCCGGCGAGGGCTGGGCGAGCGGCGCCGGCGATGCGTTCAACGAGGCCACCGGCGCGGACCAGCCGTGGCTCGACCTCGACAACACCGCGTTCGACGACCTCGCTTTGGAGGAGAAGCGCGCCTGGTACGCGGCCTTCGGCGGCGAGGAGTACGCCGCGTCGATCGGCGCGTTCTCCAGTGGCGCAATGGCAGACGACGACTCGACCGAAGGCGGCGACGACGGTGCGATCGTGATCGACCCCGAGCTGCAGGAGGCCGTCGCGCCCGGCGGCTGCCTCCTCGAGATGGTCGAGGCGGTCCACGGCGAGGCCGAAGCCGTACCCGCTACGGGCGGGGCCGTGGGCACCGTCTGGACCTGGGGGCCGCGCTCGCCGCAGGAGGCCGCGGACTGGGAGGCGCTGCGCGAGGCCTACCGCGAGGCGGTGATCGAACCGGAGGCGGCGTTCCTCGAGTGCGTGGCCGCGGGCGGCTGGGGCGACTGGGAGTTCGACCGGACCGGGGGCCTCCCGGTCGCGGCGTACTTCAACCAGATCTACTACCCCGACAGCGAGATCATCACCGTCCAGGACGGCCTCGTGGTCGAACCCGGCTCGGTGCCCGAGCCGCCCGACGACCTGCCGTCCGACCTCGAATCGCAGCAGGCGTACGAGATCGACATGGCCCTGGGCTTCATCGACTGCGCCGAGACCACCGGCTACCGCGAGGCCGCCGAGGCGGCCTACCACCGGGTCCACCTCGACCTGTTCCTCACGATGGACGAGGAGCTGTACGCGTACCAGGACGACCTGCGCGGGGTGATCGCGGCCGCCCAGGACGTCTTGGGCGGGTGACGCCGGCGGCGGTTGACCGGGACCGACCGCGGTCGCTATGCTGGCCGCGGCTGATGCGGCCGGCCGCCTGCACCCTCCGGGGGACGGTGAACGCATCGCGATCCGTTCGGCCTCCCCTCCTTCCCAGCGGCGAACATGACGGCAACGCAGGCACTGGACATGACCTTCGCTGCGAGAAGGACGACCTCATGCGCGATTTCCGCGACGCCAAGACCATGGCCAAGACCCTGCGCGCCGAGCTGGAGCGGCACGGGCCGACCGGGCTCACCCACAGCCGCAGCCTCGAGATCGTGGCCCGCCAGTTCGGGTTCGACGACTGGAACACCCTGGCCGCCAAGCTCGCCGCCGAACCGGCCCGCCCCGGCGGGGCGGCCCTCGGTTCGCCCGTGCCGATCCTGCGGATCTTCTCCGAGGCGAAGGCCCGCGAGTTCTACCTCGACTACCTCGGCTTCCGGGTCGCCTGGGAGCACCGGTTCGAGCCGGGCATGCCGCTGTACCTGCAGGTCGAACGCGGCCGGACCGTGCTCCACCTGAGCGAGCACCACGGCGACGGCAGCCCGGGGGCCGCCGTCTTCGTGCCGCTGACCGGGCTGGACGCGTTCCGCCGGGAACTCGCGGCCAAGGACTACCCGTACCTGAACCCGGGTGTCGAGGACGTGCCGTGGGGCGCCCGGGAGATGACGCTCGTCGACCCGTTCGGGAACACCTTGCGGTTCAACGAGTACGACTAGGCCGCTAGGGGTCGGCGCGGCCGGTGCGCCAGCACCAGGCCGCGATCCCGACCCGGTTCGCGGTGCCGAGCTTGGCCTGGATGCTCGCCACATGGGTCTTCACCGTGCCGACCGAGATGAACAGCTCGGCGGCGATGTCGGCGTTCGAGAGCCCGCGCGAGACGAGCCGGGCCAGCTCGGTCTCCCGCGGCGTGAGCGGGTTCGCCTCTGCGCCTTTGCTGCTGCGCGGGGCGAGGTGCTTGAGCAGGCGGACCGTCACCGCGGGGCTGATCAGGGACTCGCCCGCCACGGCGGCCCGGACGGCCTCGGCGAGGAGCGCCGGGCCCGAGCGCTTGAGGATGAACCCGCACGCGCCGGCCTCCAAGGCGGCGTGGACGTACTCGTCGTGGTCGAAGGTCGTGACGACCACGACCCGCACCGGCGCCGGCCCGGTGTCGGCGGCCAGCAGCCGCGTCACGTCGAGTCCGTCGAGGCGGGGCATCCGGATGTCCACCAGGGCCACGTCGGGGCGCACGGAGCGGGCGAGAGCGAGCGCCTGGACGCCGTCGGCGGCCTCGGCGACGACGCCCATATCGGGCTGGGCGTCGATGAGGCGGCGCAGGCCGCGCCGGACCGTGTCCTGGTCGTCGGCGATGAGCACCCGGATCGTCACACGGCCTCCCGCGCCAGCGGCAGCGTCGCCTCGACGAGCCACCCTCCACTGTGGGGTCCTGCCCGCAGTTCGCCGCCGAGCGCTTCGAACCGGGCGGCGAGGGCGACCAGGCCGGTGCCGCCGTGGCCCTTCAGGCGCGGGAGCCGGTGCCGGACGCCTTCGCGGGCACCGGCATCGGCGACGCGGACCGCCAGCGCCGCCGGATCGGCGGTGAGGGCGACCTCGATCGCGCCGGCGTGCGGGGCGTGCCTGCGCACGTTCGTCAGCGCCTCGGCGACCAGCCGGTACACCGCGTCGGCGGCTTCGCGCGGGACCCGGTCGGCCAGGTCCGGGTCGAAGTCGAAGCGGACCGGAGTCCTTGCGGTGGCGGCGAACCGGTCGACGAGTTCGGGGACGTCGGCGACGCCGTAGGTGCGGGTGTCGGGCGTCTCGCCCCTGAGCATGCCGACGGTCCGGTCCATCGCGGCGAGGGCTTCGAGGCCGGCGCGTTCGATGCGTTCGAGCGCTTCGGGGGCCTGCGCGGGGTCGCCTTCGGCGCGCGTCGCCTGCGCTTCGAGCACGATCCCGGTGACGTCGTGCGCGACCAGGTCGTGCAGGTCCCCGGCCAGGGCCAGCCGCTCGTTCCGCCGCGTCTCGGCGCGCGTCCGCTCCCGCCGCCGGACCGCGAACCGCCAGGCCGCGCCGGCCCCGATCGTGGCCAGGGCTGTGAAAGTCCCAGCGGCGGTGAAGAAGACGTGCTCGGTCCAGGTCGCGTCGGTGTCGCGCAGCATCCGCAGCGGCTGCACTGCGAGCGCGGCCGTGACCAGCACGGCGGCACCGGTCGCAGGCCAGGCGGGCGCGTGCCGCACGGCGAGCACCGCCAAGGCGGCGAGCGCGGCGAGTTCGAGCAGCACCCAGGCACCGGCCGTCCCTGAGACGGGGCCGCGGTGCAGGGCGGTGCACAGCAGCGAGACCGCCGCGGCCGCACCGGCGGCGACGCCGGTGCGCCGGTACCGGCTCGCTTGCGCGCCGGGGGCGGCGAGGAGGACCGTCGCGGCGACCGCGGGGAGCACCGCGGTCCATGGCGCCGACGCGACGGCGACGGCGCCGCCGACCACCGCGGCGGCCGAGACGCCGGCGCCGAGCGCGCGGCGCATTGCTGACCTGTTGACCATGCCGGGAACCGTACCCAGCGGCGGCGACCCGCGACCTCTGCCGAAAGACGGATCTTCCGTCCGCGCGATCCCTCCGATGACGGATGCACGACGGGGCCTCCGGAAACGCAGTCTGGACGGGTTCCGCTGTTCCCCAAGGAGATCGAGATGAACCCGACCCTGTCCCCGCCGCGCCGCGGCCCGCTCGCCCGCCTGATCGCGGCCCGGCCCCTGCTGAGCTTCTTCGTCCTCTCGTTCGCGCCGTCGTTCGCGTACGAGATCGTGTGCATCCTCGTGCTGCGGCTCCCGCTGGTGCCGTGGATGTTCGCCGCGCCGTTCATCGGGCCGTTCCTGGCGGCCTTCGTCGTCACCGCGGCCGCCGACGGCCGCGCCGGCACCCGGGCGCTGCTGCGCGACCTCGTCCACTGGCGGGTCGGCGCCCGCTGGTACGCCCTCGTCGCGCTCGGCCTGCCCGCGTTCCTCATGTTGTGCGTGCTGCCCCTGCCGGGCGCGCTGGCGGCCTTCCGGCTGGAGCCTGCCGCGGTGCCCGAGTGGACGGTCGGCTTCGTCATCGTCCTCATCGTCGGCGGCCCGCTGGGCGAGGAGCCCGGTTGGCGCAACTTCGCCACCCCCCGCCTGCAGGAGCGGTTCGGTCCCGCGCTGGGCACGTTCGTCCTCGGCGTGATGTGGGGGCTGTGGCACCTGCCGCTGTTCCTGATCGAGGGCTACAACCACGCCGGGCGCGACCTCTCCGCCACGATCGTCCCGTACCTGGTGTTCCTCGGCTTCACGGTCGCCATCGCCTACCTGTTCACGTGGTTGTACAACCGCACCGAGGGCAGCGGCCCGATCGCGATCGTCGCGCACACGTTCTTCAACGTGACGCTGCTGCCCGTCCTCTTCCCCGGTGTCGACAACAGCCTCCGCTACGAGGTCGTGCAGCTCGCGGCCTTCACGGTCCTGGCCGTCGTCCTGCTCGCGGCGACACGCGGCCGCCTCGGCTGGCGCGGGCGGAGCGCAGCGCCGCGCATGCGTGGGCGCTCCCCGGTCGGGTACCCCCACGGGTCCTAGCGAAGGGGGAGCCATGACCGAATGGCGCGCGAACGAGAGCGGCGAGCGGCAGGAGCCCGTCCCGGGCGATCCGGTGCCGGACGGGCCGACGCGGCCCGATCCGATCCAGCCGTATCCGGACCCGAACGATCCCAGCCCGACGCCGCCCTACCCGGAGCCGACCGACCCTGACCCGAATCAGCCGGTCCCGGGCGAGCCGGCGCCGCCGCTCGGGAGGTAAGGCCCGCCGCAGGTCAGGCCGCGAGTTCGTGGAAGAGGCGGCGCACGGCGGCGAGGACGGTCGCCCGGAGCTCGCTCACCGCGGGTCCGGCCTCCCCGTCGTGCGCCCGGGCCTCCAGCGCCTCCAGTGGCGAGGCGTCGGCGGGGGCCGGGGACGCGTCGTCGCAGGGATGCTGGAGCAGGTGCGCGACCTGCCGCTCGTGGGCGTCAGCGGCGGTTTCGAGCGCTGCCGCGCAGGCCCGCCGGTAGGCCGGGTCGAGTGCGGTTTCGTGCATCGCGCGGCGGGTCCTGCCGTCGAGAAGGTCGGCGAGGGTCTTGGCGGCGTTGCCGACCCGCTGGTGGTGTTCGAGCGCGGCCTGGCAGCGGTCGAGGACGGCGTACTCGTCGGCGGTGGACTGCGGATTGAGCCGGAGGCTGTTGCGGGCCCGGTCGAGGGCCGCCGCAGTGTCGGCTCCGCGCGTCTCGAGCGCCTTCGCGCGCGCCGACCAGTCGCCGTCCTCGGTGCGGTCGCGGCCCGAGCGGAGCGCGGCGGCGACCTCCCGCAGGAGGCCGGCGGTCGCGGCGGCGTCGCGGTGGAGGCGGGTGCCGACCGCGCGCACCCGGCCCGGGGGCACGAGCAGCAGGTTCAGTCCGATCCCGACGCCGGCCCCGAGCGCGGTCTCCACCAGGCGCGCCAGCACGTAAGGTTCGTCCACATTGTCTACAGCGACCATGAAGAGCGCCGTGAACGGCACGTAGAGGCCCTGGTCGTCCAGGCGCGGCCAGTGGCTCAGCAGCAGCGCGACCGGCACGCAGACCGCGAGCGCCAGCTCCCTGCCGGGCGTGACGGCGACGGCCGCAACCGCTACGGCAACCCCCATGGCGACCGCGGCCATCTGACGCAGGCCGGTGAGCGCCGACCAGTGCACGGTCGGCCTGACCACGATGAGCGCCGCCCACGGCGCGAGGTACGGCTGCGGCAGCGCGAGCACCTGCGAGGCGATGAACCACGCGAGCACGGCCGTGACCGCGGCCTTGAGCGCCTGCAGCGCCGTCTCGCGCGCCCACGTGTCGCGCCGCGCGGCCGCCCGCGCGAACCGCCATGCCCCGCGCAGGTCGCCGCGGACGCCGCTGCTGACAGCGTTCGGCTCCATCCGGCACGCCTTCCCCGAAACGGCGGCCGCTATGCCTCCCCGCGGCGCCCGTCACGGCCGACCCCGCCCGGAGGCCGTGGTCAGCCGGACTTCGCCTTGGCCTCGGCCAGGCGCGCGAGGCGGCGCAGGGTCTCGCGGTTGCGGGGCGCGAGCAGCTTGGCCTGCAACGGGTCCGGGAGGGCGGCGACCGGCCCGTTGACGGCAAGTTCGGTCATCCTGATCGTGGCGCCCTCGCCGTCGGGGGCGATGTCGAAGCGCACGCGGGCCTTCCCGAACGGCCACATGCGGGCCTCGAGGACGAGCAAGTGCGGCGGATCGACGGCGGCGACGCTCGTGTAGTCCTTGATGACCAGCGGCCAGGGCCCGATGCTGTGGCGGATGCGGGCGCCCTTGGCGGGCCAGCGCTCGTCGGCGTCGCGGATGCTGGAGGCGCCGACGACCCAGGACGCGTAGTTCCAGCCGTCCGCGAGTACCGCGAACACGGCTTCCGGGGTGGCCGAGACGCGCGCGGTGACGCCTCGCTCCATCGCGTCTGACGCCGTCTTACGACTCATCGTGCACCGCCTTCGTCCGGTGCGGAGGACGCGACTCCGCGTGCTCCGCGCAAGTGGAGGTACCCGCCGCGGCGGGCCGTAAAACCTGGTCACGGGCCTGGAGCCGGTCAGTCGTCGCGGTAGAGCACGCGGTGCGCGCAGGCGATCGCGGCGCGGTAGGCCTCGCCCGCGGCGCCGTTCCGGGCGAGGGCCGCGCGGGCGGCGTTCGCGCCCGCGGCCCCGTGGACCGCACCGCCGGGGTGAGCGGAGGCGCTCGCGAGGAAGAGGCGGTCCAGGACGGTGTCGGCCCGGGCGAGGCCGGGCACGGGCCGGAAGAACAGCTGCTGGTGCACGGCCGCGGTGCCGCCGTTGATGGCCCCTTCGTCGAGGTTGCGGTCGAGGCCTTCGAGGTCGCGGGGGCCGCTGACGAGCCTGGCGGTGACACGGTCGCCGAAGCCGGGGGCGTGGCGCTCGATGACCGCTTCGATGCGTTCGACGCCGCGGCGGACGCGGTCGGCGTTCCAGCCGCCGCCGCGGGGCAGCCGCGTGTAGGCCCAGAGGGTCTCGGTCCCGGCGGGCGAGCGCGTCGGGTCGGTGGTGGTCATCTGGCCCATGAGCAGGAAGGGTGCCTGCGGGTCGCGACCGGAGGCGAGGTCGGCGCTCATCGTGGAGAGGCCGTCGAGGTCGGCGCCCAAATGGACGGTGCCGGCGTCAGCGGCGCCGGCAACGGTCCAGGGGACCGGTCCGTTCAGCGCCCAGTCCACTTTGATCGTGGCCGGGTCCCATTCGAACGCCTTGAGGTCGGCCGAGAGGCGGGCGGGGAGGTGGTCGGCGTCGACGAGGTCGAGGTACAGGTGCGGGGCGGCGACATCGGCGAGCACCGCCCGCCGGGCCCGGATGTCGGTGCCCTCGGCATCGCGGACGCCGACGGCGACGCCCCTGGCGTGCAGGATCTTCGCGGCGGGTCTGCCGCAGTCGAGGCGGCCGCCGAGCGAGTGGAGGCGGGCGACCAGCGCCGCGGTGAGCCGGCCCGCGCCCCCTTCGGGCACCGGGAAGCCGACGTCCTGGCCGACCATCGAGAGCAGCCACCCGAACAGGCCGCTCCCGGCCTGGTCGGGGCCGAGGCCGCTGTGCATGGCGTTGCCCGCGACGAGGAGCTTCGCGCCTTCGCCGGTGAAGCGCACGTCGCCGAAGCGGCGGGCGGGGAGCATGAGGTCGCGGGCGAAGCGGAGCGCGCCGGCGGCGCCGAGTGCCCGCAGCAGCCCGGCGCCGGCGCGGACGGGCGGGAAGGGGCGCAACATCGCCTCGATCAGGGGCTCGCGGACCCGCTGCCAGCGTTCGAACTCGGTCCGCCACGCGCCGCCGTCGCCGGGCGCGAAGGCGTCGAGGGACTGGGCGGTGCGGTCGAGGTCTTGTGAGAGCACGGCGGCGCGGCCGTCGGGGAGCACGTGTGCGAGGACTTCCGGTGCGCGCCGCCAGCGCAGGCCGTGGCGTTCGAGGTCGAGGCCGCGCACGACCGGGGAGACGGCGGCGAGCGGGTAGAAGGCGCTGCACCGGTCGGAGCGGAACCCGGGGGCGATCTCGGTGGTGCGCACGGCCCCGCCGGGTTCGGGGGCGGCTTCGAGGACCAGCACCTCCCAGCCCGCGTCGGCGAGCAGGTTCGCGGCGACCAGGCCGTTCGGGCCCGCCCCGACCACGACCGCGTCGAACGTCTCGGCTTCCGTCATCCTCGGCACCTCCTGTCCGCGCTCGGGTACCCGGGCGGACCTCGATGATGTACCGCCGAGGGGCCGGACATGCGGGTTTCGCGCACTGTCGTCGCCGATTTCCGCTTACGGCAACGTGAAACGTGCTAGCGATTTAGCATCGGCCTATGCAGATAAGCGCAGCAGGAACCGTGGTCGAAGAACTCGTGCAGGCCGCTTCGGCCTCGCCTTCGGGCCGGGCGGGGCGGACCGTGCACGGCGGCAGCGGGCGGATTCTCGGCCAGACCCTCATCGCCCTGAACCGGGGGGCGTCCCTCGATGACAATCCCAATCCGGCCGAGACGACCTTCCTGGTCATCCGCGGCCGCGTCCGCCTCACCGCGAACGGCGAGTCCACCACGGGCGTCCCCTTCGACCTCATCGCCGTCCCCGACGTCGGCGACTACGACCTCGAGGTCCTCGAAGACGCGGTCGTCCTCATCACCGTGGCCCGCCTGTCCGACTGAGCCGGTCACGGCTCCGGAGCGCGGACCGCCTTGGCGGGGTTGCCGACGGCGACGACGTTCGCGGGGAGGTCGCGGGTGACGACCGCACCGACGGCGCTGTTGTCGCCGATCGTGACACCGGGGCAGCGCATCATCCGGTCGTCCCCCGCGAAGTGGTCGGTCATGCGCACGAACCGTTTACGAACAGGGACTGCCGCAGCCGCTCAGCCGGGTCCGGATCAGCTACCGGCGATGGCGCGGGCGAGGATCGCGATGCCGCGGTCGATCTCGGCGGGTTCGATGACCAGGGGCGGGGCGATGCGGACGGTCCTGCGCTGGGTCTCCTTGCACAGCAGGCCGAGTCGGGCGGCGCGCTCGCACACCTCTCGTGCGGTCGGGCCGTCGTCGGCGAGGTCGACGCCTGCCCAGAGACCGCAGACCCTCACCGCGTCGACGCCCTCGAGTCTGGCGAGCGCGGCTTCGAGGTGCTCGCCGAGCTCGGCGGCGCGGCGCTGCCACTCGCCGGTGGCGAGCATGGCGACGACCTCGGTGCCGACGGCGGCGGCGAGGGGGTTGCCGCCGAACGTGGAGCCGTGGGTGCCGGGAGTGAAGACGTCCATGACCTCGCGGTCGGCGACGACCGCCGAGACCGGGACGATGCCGCCGCCCAAGGCCTTGCCGAGCAGGTAGACGTCGGGCACGACCGCCTCGCGGTCGCAGGCGAAGGTGCGACCGGTGCGCGCGAGCCCGGACTGGATCTCGTCGGCGATCAAGAGGACGCCGCTCTGGTCGCAGGCCTCGCGGACCGCGCGCAGGTAGCCCCCGGGCGGGACGACCACACCGGCTTCGCCTTGGACGGGTTCGATGAGGACGGCGACCGTGTCGGGGCCGATCGCCGCGCGCAAGGCGTCGATGTCGCCGTACGGGACCGAGTCGAAGCCGCCGTCGAAGGGCCCGAAGCCTTCGCGGGCGTCCGGGTCGGACGAGAAGCCGACGATGGTCGTGGTGCGGCCGTGGAAGTTCCCGTCGAACACGACGATCCGCGCCTTCCCGGCGGCGACACCCTTGCGCGTGTAGCCCCATTTGCGGGCGGCCTTGATCGCGGTCTCCACCGCCTCGGCGCCGGTGTTCATCGGCAGGACGGCTTCTTTGCCGCACAGCTCGGCGAGTCCTGACAGGAACGGGCCGAGCGCGTCCGTGTGAAAGGCCCGGGAGGCGAGCGTGAGCCGGTCGAGCTGGGCCTTCGCCGCCGCGACCAAGCGCGGATGCCGGTGCCCGAAGTTCACCGCCGAGTACGCCGCGAGCCAGTCGAGGTACCGGTTGCCCTCGGTGTCGGTGACCCACGCACCCTCGCCCTCGGCCAGCACCACCGGCAACGGGTGGTAGTTGTGCGCCCCATAACGGTGCTCGAGTGCGGTCAAGTCGCTCGCCCGGTTCATGGACTTCCTCTCGGTAGGCGGATGCGGCAATGCGGATCCAAGTCCACCACACCAGCCTGGTCTCAGCGCCGCATCGATGGCACAGTAGGGCCATGCCTGAATACGAGCCGATGTCATTCCACCTGGCGACCGCCCGGTTGACCATGCAGCCCTGGGTCGAGGGGGATGCCGAAGCGCTCCGCGAGCTCCACGCCGAACGCGGCGGGTGGACGCCGACGGTGGAGGAGACCCGCGGCATCATCGAAGGTGGACTCGCCTCCGCCGCCGAGACGGGGATCGCCCTGCTGCCGATACGCCGCCGGGAGGAGGGCGACTTCATCGGCTACTGCGGGCTGACCGTCGGCCGGGCCACGCTCGACGAACCCGAGATCGCGTACGAGCTCTTCAAACGCGTGCACGGCAACGGCTACGCCACCGAAGCGGCCGCCGCCGTCCTCGAAGCCGCGGCCCTGACCGGGCGGAAGCGGCTCTGGTCGACCGTGCGCACCTGGAATACGGCGTCGTTCCGGGTCCTCGACAAGATCGGCTTCGAACGCGACCACGTCACCACCGACGACCGAGGTGAGATCGTGTGGCTCACGCGCGCGCTTCCATAAGCCGGAACATCGTTCGGACGGCTCAGCCGGCGTTCGGGCGCGACACGGCGCGGCCCGCGGCGAGCAAGATGAGGATCGCGATGAGCGCGAAGACGGTGTTGCCGATCAGGTCGGCGGTCGCGGAGCCGCCGCTCTCGGGCACGGACGGGAACGCGGTCCAGGCGTTCTTCGGGCGTCTCGCCAGCGAGCCGAAGGTCGCCGCGATCCTCACCGACGGCGACGACGAGATCCGCGAGCTGGGGGCCGCGGCCGTGCACGAGGCGCAGGACGCGGGGCGAGCCGACCCGGGGCTCTCACCCGAGCGGGAGGCGGATCTGCTGCTGACGCTGGCCGTCAGCTTCGGCGTCGACGTCGCGGTCGGTCAGCGCACCATTGAGGACGCGCGCGCCGCGCTCGAGTATGCCTTGGCGAGGGCGCTTGGGCCTTCGCCCGGAGCTGCGGCTTAGGGTCCGGGTCAGGGTGCGGGTTCGCCGCTGTCCACTATGGCCCACAGACCCGGATAGTCGGTGACCAGGCCGTCGCCGTCCACGGTCAAGTCGGCGCTGAAGGATCCCGATTCGTACCGGTAGCCCGAGCCGGTGCGGCGGTAGCGCTGTGCCGCTCGGCTGACATCGAGTCGCGGGGCGGGCAGGAAGTAGACGACGTCCAGGTCGGAGGCGGCTCCCTCGGCGAGGGCGAGGCGGCGGATCGGGAGCGTGTTGGTGAAGGGCGTCAGCGCGATGTCGACGTCGATGCAGCCGGCCAGGTCCGCGCGTTCGCGGCCGTCCTCGAGCCACGTGCCCGCCCCGTCGCCGGCGAAGGTCCGGGGCGTCTCGCCGTGGAGGCCGATGGTCACCTCGCGGGCGCGCCAGTGCTCGTCGCATTCGACGCGGTAGGCCATCCGGACCGCTTCGCCGTCGACCCGGGCGATGACGAGCCCGTCGGCGACGACTCCGGTGCCGTCGAACGCGAGGTCGAGGTCTTCGCAGCCGGGCCACTCCAGTGCCTGCCACATGATCCGCCGGTGCGGGCGCTGGACTGAGGCTCGGTAACCGTCGGTCATCTTCACAGGTTAGGGGGTCGGGCCAACCGGCGGAGTCAGTCTGCGGCGGGCGCCGAGTCCTTCTACCAGGACGATGACGGCGGCGACCGCGGTGAGGCCGGCGAGGAGGGCGAACATCGAGGCGTTGCCGCCGGTCAAGGCGGCGAGCTGGGCTCCGGCCCAGGGACTCAGGGCGACCGCGATGGTCGCCGGGGCGGTGAGGATGCCGTGGAGGGTGCCGTAGCCGTGCGGCCCCCACCGGTCGGTGATGACGGTGGCGTCCAGGAGGGTGAACGCGCCGCGCGTGGCGCCGAGGATGATGACCGTGGCGAAGACGAGCGCGACAGGGCCCGCGATGAGCGCGGTCGCGAGCAGCATCGCCGCCCCGGTGCCGATGATCGCGACCGCGCGGGCGGTCGGCCCGGTCCGGGCGGCGATCGGGGCGTACGCGACGCGGCCGAGGAGCTGCCCGGCGCCGCAGAGCCCCAGTGCCCATGCGGCCGTGGTCGTGTCCATGCCGCGGCCGGTCATGAGCGGCACGAGGTAGAGGTTCGAGGTGCCCATCGCGAACGCGCCCAAGGCGATGGCGGCGGCGAGCGCGATGAACGCCGGCGAGGCGATGATCGCCCGGCGGTCCAGCCCGGGCGTTCGCTCCTCCCCCGTTTCATCGTGCGGCCGGTGGCCGGGCCAGGGCGGGTCGAGGGCGATGGCGTGCGCGGGGATCGTCAGGACGGCGAGGATCGCGGCGAGCACGAGATAGCTGCCGCGCCAGTCGAAGCGGCCCGCGAGGAACGCGGTGAAGGGCGCATAGACCGTGGAGGCGAGGCCTCCGGCGAGGGTGAGGATGGTCAATGCCCGGACGCGGTGGGGCCCGTACCAGACGGTGATGGCGGCGAAGGCGGGCTTGTAGAGGACCGCCGCCTGCGCGATCCCGGAGAGGACCCAGGCGGCCGTGAACCACCACAGGTTCGGCGCGGTCGCGATGCCGGCGACCGCCGCCACGGCGGTGACCGATCCCGCGGTCATGACCAGGCGCGGGCCGCGCCGGTCGAGGAGATGGCCGACCGCGATCCCGGCGAGGGCTGAGGCGGCGAGCCCGATCGAGAAGGCGCCCATGACAGCGGCGGTCGACCATCCCGTGTCCGCGGTGATGTCCGCGAGCAGCACCGGAAGCGCGTAGAACAGGACGCCCCAGCTCGTGATCTGAGTGGCGCAGAGCGCGACGAGCACGCGCCTCGGCACTCGCGGGAGAGCCGCCCGCTCGAGCGGTCCGGTGTCGGACTCGGTGGCGCGCATGAAGTCAGGTTTATCCGATTCTGTTGCGGGAGTTCAACACCATTGCCGAGTCGGTCAGTCGCCGGCAAGGGTGTCGTAGAGGTCGTCGGGGTCGATCTGCGCCCGGTACCTGAACATGAGCGAGACCTCGGGGCCGAACGAGCCGAGTTCCGTGGAAGGGTCGATCGCGAACTTCGGCTCGGCCCACTGCTGCGCGATCACGGCCGCGGGCCTGCCGTTCACTTCGAGGAGCCAGGTCGCGCGCCCTCCCGCGATGTACGCGAGGAACTTGTGGATTCGCAGGTACGCGACGGCCTCGGCGATGGTGCTCCCCTCCGACATCTCCATCTGCTGCGCGTGCGGGTAGGTGTCGTCCCCCATCGCGACGCTCGAACGGTCCACATTGACGATCATTCTTCACTCCTCTGCTCCCCCGGCGCACCGGCGATCGGCGCCCACCCCAGTGTGAACGCCATCCGCTCGGACGGTGGCCCGAAAGCCGCCTCACGCGGCGAAGGGATCAGGCCCGCGCAGTGAAGACTGGCTGGAAGAAGCCGGTGTCTTCGCTGGACTTCCATTCAGGCTCGGTGAATCCCGCTTCCAGGGCGAGGCCGGTCAGCTGCCGCTGCGTGACGGCCCAGTAGGTCGCTCGCCGCACGCGCACCGACCAGTCCGAGCCGTCAGGGACGAGCTGGAAGTGCTCGAGATCGTAGTGCTCGCCGTCGTCGTGCCAGTGCCACAACTGGAACGTGACCGTCCTGCCGCCGTCGGGTCCGGCGCTGACCTGCGGCGGGGTCGAGGCCGGGCGGGCCGCCAGGATTTCGTCGTAAGGGCGCGTGCTGACCACCGCCAGTCCCCCGTCCCGGAGCACCCGCCGCATCTCGGTCAGCGCCCCGCGCACCGCCTCCGCGTCGAGCAGGTGGGGCAGCGAATTGTCGGCGCAGACCACGACGTCGAACCGGTCGTCGGCGAACGGCAGCCGCCGCATGTCCGCCACCGCCGCCGCCAAGGCGACGTCGCGGCGTTCGGCTTCGCGGACCGCGCGAGTGACCGCGGCGAGGCTGATATCGGTGCCGGTGACGCGGTGGCCGCGCCGCCCGAGGGCGATCACCTGCGTGCCGATGCCACACGAGCAGTCCAGGACCGCGGCTCGCTCCATGCCGAGTCCGGCCCGGATCACCGCGTCCAAGGCGCGCCCCTGCCGCTCCATGCTCGCGTCCCAGTCCGCGTACATCAGGTGGTAGTCGGCCGCGAGCTGGTCGTAGAAGCGGGCGACCGGCGACTCTCCAGGCATGCGGCCAGGGTAGCGGCCGCGCCGCCCCGCATCGAAGGGTTTTCGACTCGATCTCCCATAGTGCGCAACCTGTGACAGAACGGGAATGTCGCACCGGCTTCCTATGCTCGGCGACGACATTCCCGGCCGCACGAAGGACGATGATGACCAAAGCCGTTGCGCCCCAAGAGGACAAGCTCAAACTTCCGGCGTCTTGGAAGAACCGCGTGCTGCCGCGTCGCGGCACGCCGTACAAGAAGGCGGCCAAACCCGCCGACCCGGAGGCGGTCGCGGAGGTCGCCCGGCAACAGGCCGAAAAGGCCGATGACCTGCGTGCCGCGCTGGCCCTCGTCGGGAACGAGGCCTGGGCCGCCGCGGGCAGGGCGTACCTCGACGGCGCCGCCGATCCGCGCGGCGCGGCCGTCGTCGCGGCGCTCTTGGTCGAGCCGAAGGAACTGTACGGGAAGTCGTGGATGCGGCCCGCGTTCGACGCCTGGTTCACCGACCACGGCCTGGCGTTCGCCGTGGCCGCGGCGGTGGAGTTCCTCGCCGTCCAGGAGCAGACCGAGACCTATCGCGACCGGCCCCCGATCGCGGAGCGGGTCCTCGTCGAGAGCTCCGCGGAGGAGGTCGAGGTGCTCGACCGCGAACTCGACCACGACGGGATCGCCGCCGCGCGCTCCCTGCTGGCCAGGGCGGGCGACGACGAGTACGCCCAAGTCGTCGCGGCCGTCGCCGGTCACCGTGCGACCGCCGCCGCGCGGATCGCCGCGATGGTCCTGCTCCCCGACGAGCATCAATGGGTGCTCGAAGGCTGCGCGGACTTCATGAAGGCGCGCGAGAACAGCTACAACGACGACATCGTGTGGCACTCGATGAGCAGCGCCGAGCAGATCGCGGCCGTGGGCATCCTCGAGGCCGGGGAGCACTTCATCGGGTACAACGCCCTCGTCTCCCTGGTCGCCCACCTCGGCGTCGACGCCTTCGGGATCCTGACCGGCATGACCCGCACGAGCATGTTCCGCAGCAGGTTCCGCGAGCAGGTACTGGAGGCGGTCTCACTGCTCCCCAGCGACGAGGCGATGACGTACCTCCTGTCGCGCCTCAAGGGCTCGTCCGCGTTCGGCTTCGCCACCAAGGCCGCCGCGAACTTCCCCCTCAGGACCTTGCGCACCGCGGCCCGCCTCGCGCCCACGATGTCCGCAAAGGAACGCGCCGGCCTCGTCGCCATCGCGGCCCTCCCCGACCCCGCGCTCCGCGCCCACCTCGACGCGACCGAGCAGACCGCCCTCGACGACCTGTTCGCGGCCACCGGCTTCGTCCCCGAGGCCGGACCAGAGGACCTGCCGCCGCTGCTCGTCACTCCACCATGGACTCGCAGGCGCCCCAAGGCCGTCACCATCCCAGGTCTCGAACCACCGACCGAGACGCACCTTGTCTGGGCCGCAGGCGAACAGGAAGCTTGGAACGCGATCCCCGACCCGGACCGCCACAACGAGTTCTGGCTCGAGAACTTCGGCTCGCTGCCCGATCTCGACGCGTACGGCTGGCGCCTGACGACCTTCCTCGCGAACGGCGACCTCTCGCTCGCCGAGCCCCGACTCGAGCAGTGGGACGGCACCGGAGCGCCTGACCACCCGTCCGACCTGCAGCGCCTCCTCGCCCGGTTCGGCGAACGCATCCTCGACCGCGTGCAGCGCCTGTCCCTCGAGTACGACCTCTGCTACGAACTGCCGGGACCCATCCTCAACCTCGAGGCCGCACGCATCACAGCCGAACGCCTCGTGCGGGTCAAGGCGGCCCGGCCGCACGCGCTGCGCTGGCTCGACCGGCACGGTCTCGCCGCCGTCCCCTACCTGGTGCCCGACGCCCTCGACGCGGACAAGGACCGCCGCCGGTACGCCGAAGCCGCCCTGAACCATCTGGCAGTGCGGCACGGCAAGGCGGCGGTGGCGGCCGCGACCGAACTGTTCGGAACCGAAGCGGCCCAAGCCGTCGGCGCGCAGCTCAGCGAGGACCCGCTGACCCCGAGCGTCAAGGTTGTCAAGCCCGGCAAGTGGGCCGTGCCGTCCGCGCTACCGCAGGTCCTCCTCAAAGGACGCGACCGGGCGCTGCCCGCCGACTCGGTCCCGCACCTGATCACGGTGCTCGCGCTGTCCGACCCCGACTATCACTACCCGGGTCTCGACGTCGCAGCCGAGGCCTGCGACCCCGAATCCCTCACCCGCTTCAGCCTCGCCCTGTTCGAGCGGTGGCTGGCGTCCGATTCGCCCGCGAAGGACGGCTGGGCACTTCGGCAGCTCGTCCACTTCGCCGACGCCGAGACGGTGGCGGCGCTCGCCGAGCGGGTGCCTCGATGGCCGGACGAAAAACACCACAAGCGGGCCGTCGCGGGCCTGGAGGTGCTCGCCGAGATCGGCACCGAGGACGCCATTCGGGCGCTCCAGCAGATCGCCGACCGGACGAAGTTCAAGGCCTTCAAAGCGGAGGCGACGAGCCGGATCACCGTGATCGCCGCACGCCTCGGCCTCAACCGCGAGCAGCTCGCCGACCGCCTCGTCCCCGACCTCGGGCTCGGCGACCAAGACGCGCTCGTGCTCGACTACGGAGCCCGCAGCTTCACCGTGGCGCTCGACGAGCAGTTGGCGCCGAGCGTCACCGACCAGACCGGCAAGGCGCTCAAGGCGCTTCCGAAACCGGGCGTGAAAGACGACGCCGAGAAGGCGAACGCGGCCTACCAGCGGTTCACCGCGTTGAAGAAGGAATTGCGCACGGTGGCCGCCGAGCAGGTGCGCCGCCTCGAAGCTGCCATGGTCGCGGCCCGGACCTGGACCAAGGACGAGTACGAGCGGTACTTCGTCGGCCACCCGCTCAACCGGCACCTGGCCCGGCGGCTCGTGTGGTCGTTCGAGAACGGCGGTGCGAACACGGGCTTCCGGATCGCCGAGGACCTGACCTACTCGGACATGCACGACGACCCGGTCGAGCTGCCCGACGACGCCGTGATCCGCCTCAGCCACCCGGTCCTCATGGGCGACGAGACCGCGGACTGGATCCAGCTCTTCGCCGACTACGAGATCCTGCAGCCGTTCGACCAGCTCGCCAGGTCCGTCATGGCCCTCACCCCGGAGGAGCGCCGCACCGGCCGCCTCACGCGCTTCGAAGGCGCCGAGGTCGAGGCCCTCCGCATCCTCGGATCGTCCAGCCAGGGCTGGGAACGCGCCAAGCCCGAGGACGCCGGCGTGGAGCCGGGCATCTCCTGCACCCTTGCCAACGGTGTCGTCGTCGCGGTGGCGCTGCGGCCCGGGATCTGGGCCGGGAACGCCAAGGAATCCCCGGAGCAGACCGTCGAATACGCGACGGTCGCCGAAGGCGAACCGCGGTGGTGGTTCGACGAGCGCAAGCCCTCACCGCTTGGCGACCTCGACCCCGTCACCGCCTCCGAAATCCTGGCCAAGCTCACCCGGCTCACCGACCGGGCCTGAAAACGGATCCGGTCGGTGCCGTGACCCCGGCACCGACCGGACTCCGGTTGCACCATAAGGCAAACTGGCCTGCCCGAACGCCGGCACCGACTTCCATGGCATTCCGGGCCCAACGCCCATAGCCTGGACAAATGGTGAAGCGTGGGCCCGTCGACCGTGATGATGAGCGTGCGTCGGCGGGCTCCCG
Source organism: Glycomyces niveus (assembly GCF_017592475.1). GTDB lineage: Bacteria > Actinomycetota > Actinomycetes > Mycobacteriales > Micromonosporaceae > Glycomyces > Glycomyces niveus. Next base: position 164,425 of record NZ_JAGFNP010000004.1, read on the forward strand.
CGGCAACGGGAACTCGCGTTCCGAGACCCACGGCGAGGACCACGCCCGAAGCTCGCAGACCGACCTGCTGCGCCTGCAGCGCCGCATGGGGAACCGCGCTGTCGGACAGCTGATCCAGGGCAATCAGCCGTCGCTCCAGCGCTCCGCCGGCCCGCCCGTCTCGGTCCAGCGCGAGCTGCCCTCCCACGTCGGCATCTTCTCCATGGACCTGGTGAAGGGCAAGCACAATGCACTCGTCGGCCGGATCAACACGGAGGTGGTGCCGAAGATCGGCCGATGCGGCGACCTGGCCGTGGCGCTCAAGCAATTCGGTGACACCGCCGGCATCGACGCCGAGGTCGTGAAGCAGGCCTCCACGAGGATCAGGCACGAGAGCGACAAGCCCGGGACGCAGGCGATCGAGAAGGCCACCGAGACGTACCTCAAAGCCTATGAGGCCCTCGAGGTCGCCCCTGTACCCGAAGTCGAGACGCGGGCGGTGGACGAGGCCACGGCCGCACTCTACGGAAAGGTCGACGCCGCGGCGAAGGTGCGGGTGCAGGACTGGCAGAGCAAGGCCAAGGGGGCGGTCGACGCCGAGAAGAAGCGGATCGAAACCTACGCGAAGGACATCGGCACCGGCGTCGACCTGACGCTGAAGAGCCTCAAGGTCTTCGTCACCGGCAAGGACGCGGCCGATGTCGGCATCGAATTCGCCAAGGAGGCCTCGACAAAGCTGGCCGAGTGGATCTTGTCGAAGCAGCCGCGAATCAAGAACATGGAGGAAACACTCGAGAAGACGAACCGCCTGCTGCTGGAGATCCAGACGTTGGAAGCGGAGCAAGAGATCAAGGCGGCCGAGCATGCGCTCACCAAGGCCACACTGGCGCTGAACGAGAAGATGCGCGAGATCGGCAGGACGGTGAAAGAACTCGAGCGCGCCGAGCGCGATCTGACCATCGATATGCGCGCCCTCGGGTTGGAAGGGGCCGCTCAGGCGGTCGAAACGCGCGCGGCCGCCCGGCGCACTGCCAACGAAATGCTCATCGCACTCGATGAGTGCCAGCTGGCGATCGAGGCACTGCTGCCCGAGGCGATCGACGTGCACCAGACCTTCGCCGCGATCGCCGCCACGAGCCGCGGCCCCGGCTCGACGACACCGCTGAGCCCCGAGCAGGAGGGGGAACTCGCGTCGTTCATCAAGCACGGCTCGGGTTCCAAGACGTACCTCGAGGACAATCTCAATCTTCTCGAGCGGTACCGCCCCTTCATCGAGAGCGGACACTACGACAAGATCTACAAGCCGATCCAGGAGACCCTGCACCAGACGCAGATCTGATCGCGCGGCCTTCAAGCTCCGTCTTCCTCGATGAGCCGCTCGATGTTGGTGAGGCTGCGCCGCATCGCGGTCTCGAGGAAGTCCCTCATCGAGTCGTCGACCGGGAAGTCCGCGCCGACGGTGAGCCTGGTGGTGGCCGGTCCCAAGGACTCGAAGCGGGCGCGGCCCTCGACCCGCATGGGGCCGTCGACGATCTTGGCGGCGATCGACCGGTCGCGCTCGAACTCGACGATCTCCATGGTGCCTTCCACGGGCGTGCCGGATCTGCTGTTCCGCCTGCGGATCACGGTGCCGACGCCGATCGGCTCGTCCTCGTCCAACCACAGCTCGATGTCCGGGTCCCAGCGCGGGTGGTTCTCGACGTGGTGGTCCGCGTAGAAGGTGAAGACGTCGCTGACCGGCCGTTCGATGACGGTGGACACTTCGATGCCGATGCTCATGTAGCCGCCGGCCCTTTCCTCGGTGAACGCGGACATGGCCATCCTGGAGAGGGGCGCGGCCGCGTGGCCGGCAAATGCGGGCATCGACATCTCTCGCTCCCGGCGCCGGTGGGTACGCTGCGGCGCATGGATCCGATCTTCCGGCTCCCGGCCGGCTCACCGCTGGCCGCGGCCGCTTCCGCGGACTGGGGGCTGCTCCCGCTGCGGGTGCCGGCCGGTTGGAACGTCGTCTACAACGAGCTCTCGGCCAGGCGTCTGCCTGATGGCAGGCTGGAGGCCAACGACTCCGAGGACCTGTACTGGGCGCGGACGGCACGGCCGCCCTGGCTGAGCGCAGAGGAGGCGGCCGAGCGCGGCGGCCCGCAAGCGCGGGAGATCAGCATCGACGCCGGCTGGTACGGCGGCCACGGTTTTCGCATCGCCGTCCTCGACCCCGACTGGGAGCATGAAATAGCCTCGCGCACCACGACCGATCTCTTCGAGTGCATCTCCACTCTGGAGTCGTGGATGCGGATGATCGCGCTGGAGCGGCGACTCCCCTAGCCCCGCGGCGGCTCGTCTTCAGCGGCCGGTTCACTGCCCTCGAGGTCCCGCGGCTCGGCGGGCTCGTCCGGTACCGGATCGCCGGGACCGGGGCCGCCGTCGTCCTCCCAGACCTCGCGCTCCTCGGCCGCGAGCTCCATGTTCAGGGGCGTTCCGCGCCGCTGCTCCTCCTGCGTCATCCCGTACCGGTCGGCCTCGGCGTAGTCGCGGGAGCCGAGGATGTCCTCCTCGAGCTCCTCTCCTTCCTCCTCGTCGTCGTCGACGAAGCCGAACGGCTCGTCGTCGCCTTGCGCGTATCCCTGGTCCTGGTCGGTCATCGGAACCTCCTTCCCGCTCATGATGGCGGTTAACCCGGTCCGGCACCGGCCAATCCGCGTTCGCGGTGCCGATCTCGCGCGGTCGGGGTCACGGAAGGTCGGGGCCGTCCTCGAGGGGGCGGCTCGCGGCGGCCGCGACCTGGACGGCGAGGAGGCGGCGCTTCGTCTCGAGGGCGGCGATCTGGTCCTCCAGCCGCTCCAGGCCTTCGCCGAGGACGGCGCGCGAATGGTCGCAGTGGCGGATGCCGTCATCCACGGCACAGGGCAGGAGCTCGCGGATCTCCTTGCTGGACAAGCCGGAGTCGAGCAGTTCGCGGATCCGCTCGACCCGGGAGGGGGCGTCCGCGCCGTATCGGCGGTAGCCGTTCCCGTCGCGGTCGGACACGAGCAGTCCCTGCTCCTCGTAGTACCGCAGCAGACGGGCGTTCACTCCCGTGCGGCGCGACAGCTCGCCGATCAGCACCATGACCTCCGACACAAACGTTGGACCTTCACACCGGTGTCAAACCATAACGTCGCCGCCATGGCGAACATTTCTCTCACCACCAAGACCACCGGCTCCCTCCCCGGCATCGTCCTCGCCCACGGCGCGGGCGGCGGCATCGAAGCGAACTTCGGCAGCCTCATCCCGCTCCTGGCCAAGGGCCACAAGGTGACCGGCTCCGACTTCCCGGGCGACGACACGCCGCTGGACCTCGACGCCCTCGCCGACACACTCGTCGCCGAAGCCGCCACCGAGCGGTTCACGATCATCGGCTTCTCGCTCGGCACGGCCGTCGCCGTCCGCGCCGCCGCCCGCCACCCCGAACGCGTGACCGGCCTCGTGCTCGCCGCAGGCCTCGCCCGACCGGACAACCGGCTGCGCCTGGCACTCGACTTGTGGAGCGCGCTCCTGGCCGCGGACGACCGCGATTCCTTCGCGCGCTTCGTCCTCGCCTCGGCCTTCAGCCCCGCGTTCGCCAACGGCATGCCGCCCGAAGCGCTCGCCCCCACGATCGAGGGCATCGCCGCCACGATCCCGGGCGGCACCGCGGCGCAGGCGGCGCTGGTCGGGCGGGTCGACACCACTGGGGACCTGGCCGGGATCAACGTGCCGACGCTGGTGATCGAGGCGACCGAGGACCTGCTGGTCGATCCCGCGAACCACCGGTACCTCGCCGAGCGCATCCCCGGGGCCGAGCACGCCCAGATCAAGGCCGGGCACGTGCTCATGCTGGAACAGCCCGAGGCCTGGCACCAGACGGTCCTGGACTTCCTGGCCAGCCACGACCTGTAGTGGCGGCGGGCCGCTCCCGGACCCGCGGTCCGGGAGCGGCCCTTAAGGAAAGCGTGCACGGCACATCCGCTCGGCCCGCTCGCGCGGGGCTCGCGGGCATAGCGCAGACTTCGGACCGCACCGTCCCTCAAGTGCGCGACCATAGCCGCCGACCGTGGGAGCACCGGATGTCCGCGACCATCGACCTGACCAGCGGCCTTTCGGGCTGGCTCGAATTGAGCGCGATCTTGGCGGCCGGGTTCGGCGCCGGGATGATCAATGTGGTCGTCGGGTCGGGGACGCTCATCTCCTTCCCCGTGCTCCTGCTGTTCGGCTACCCGCCCGTCGTCGCGAACGTGTCCAACACGCTCGGGCTCGTGCCCGGCAGCCTGTCCGGGACCATCGGCTACCGCAGGGAACTGCGAGCGAACCGGCATCTGGCGCGGCTGCTGCTGCCCGCCTCGACGGCCGGAGGCATCGGCGGCGCCGCGCTCCTGTTCGTGCTGCCGTCTGAGGCGTTCGAACTGATCGTGCCCGCGCTGATCACCCTCGGCATCGCCATGGTCCTCCTCGGGCCGCTCGTGCAGCGCAGCGCCGCCCGGCGGGCGGCCGATCGGCCCGCGTCCACAGGGACTCCGGTGTGGATGAACATCGTCACCTTCGCCGGTGTGTTCCTGCTGGGCGTGTACGGCGGCTACTTCGGCGCCGCGCAGGGCATCCTCATCGTCGGGCTGCTGAGCCTGCTCACCGTCGAGACCGTGCAGTCCCTCAACGGGATCAAGAACCTGCTCGTCATGGCCGTGAACCTGATCGCGGCGGTCACCTTCCTCATCATCGCCCCCGCCAGCGTCGACTGGCTCGTGGTCGCCCTCATCGCCGTCGGATCGGCTCTCGGGGGGATCGTCGGCGCCCGCGTCGGCCGCAGACTCTCCCCGTCCGCACTCCGCGGCATCATCGCCTCCATCGGCACGGTGGCGATCGTCTACCTGCTCGCGACCTGAGCCGCGGCCGGTAGGGTCGGGGCGTGGATCGTCGCATCGTCTTTGAGTCCGGTGTACTGAATTCCGGTGGTGCGGTTTGAGTTCCGAGGGCGCGGTGCCGTTGACCGGCGGGCGGATCGCGGCCGGTGTGGTCCGGGTCGGTGAAACCGTGCGACGACCGGTGTGCGAGGGATCGGGTTTCATGGCCGCGCTGCTGCGACTGCTCGAGGACCGGGGTTTCACCGGCGCGCCGCGGTACCTGGGGCAGGAGGGCGGGGCGGACCTGCTGTCGTTCATTCCCGGGACGGTGCCCTCGCGGTTCCAGGCGTGGTCTGACGGGCAGGTGCGGGCGGCGGCGGTGCTGCTGCGGGCGATGCACGACGCGACCCGCGGCAGTGGGCTGGCCGGGCGCTTCGAGGCGGTCTGCCACCACGATCCGGGCCCGAACAACGTGGTCTTCCAGGACGGCGTGCCCGCGGCGTTCATCGACTTCGCCGAGGCCGCGCCCGGCGACCCGCTCGAAGATGTCGCCTACCTGGCCTGGACGTGGTCGATCTCCTCGACGGGGACGATGCCGCCGGCCCGGCAGGCCGGGCAGGTGCGGCTCATCGCCGACGCGTACGGGCTGGCTTCGCCGCAGCGGCAGGTCCTGGTCGACTGCGTGCTCGAGCGGCAGGCGCGGAACGTGCGGTTCTGGGCGGGGTTCCAGGCCCGACCGGCGACCGCGCCGGCCACGGCCGCACAGACGGCCGAGCGCATCGCGTGGAGCAGGCGCGAACACGCCCACCTCTTCGCGCACCGCCGGATCTTCGACGAGGCCCTGGCCCGGCCCTGATCGACGTGTCGGACGCGGCGGGGCGGGTATCTCAACGGCCATGTTCAGCGGATTCGACGAATGGGACATCGAGACCGCGCCGGGTGTGGCGCTGCACGGCCGATCGGGCGGCGAAGGGCCCGCGGTGCTGCTGCTGCACGGGCACCCGCGCACGCACGCGACCTGGTACCGGGTGGCTCCCGCGCTCGCCGAGCAGGGCTACTTCGTGGTCTGCCCCGACATGCGCGGGTACGGCAGCTCCTCGAAGCCCGAACCGGACGATGAGCACCTGGTCTACTGCGACCGGGCGATGGCGGGCGACTTCGCCGCTCTCATGTCGGCGCTGGGCCGGGAGGCGTTCGCCGTCGTCGGCCACGACCGCGGCGCGTATGCGGCCTTCCGGACCGCGATGGACCATCCGGAGCGGGTGAGCGCGCTGGCGGTGTGCGACGGCGTGCCGATCGTCGAGACGCTCGAGCGGGCGGACGCGGCCTTCGCCGCGGCATGGTGGCACTGGTTCTTCCTCGGCGCGTCGCCGCATGCCGAGCGCGTGATCACCGCCGACCCGCTGGCGTGGTACCGGCTGGACGAGGCCGCGATGGGCGCCGATAACCACGCCTACACCAGTGCCGCCGTTACCGATCCGCGCACGGTCAGGGCCATGGTCGAGGACTACCGGGCCGGGCTGGCCGTCGACCCGCGGCATGACGCGGCCGACCGGGAGGCCGGGCGGCGGGTGCGGGCACCGGTGCTGGCCATGTGGTCGAGCCGGGACGACACCGGGCGGCGGTACGGCGACCCGGGTGCGATCTGGGAGACGTGGTGCGAGCAGCAGGTGCGCCGGGCGGTCGTCGACTCGGGCCACCACATGGCCGAGGAGGCTCCCGGGCAGGTCACGACGGCGCTGGCCGCGTTCCTGGCGGCAGTCCTGGCAAAGTGACCGACCCACCCGGAAACACAAGTTACCTTCATATCGGTGTTCCGAAGGCCGCGCAGGCCTGTCCGGCCCGGCTTAACGGGCGCCGTTCTGGGCATCCTCCCGATGCCTCCCGACGGGTGATCCCGCACGGGACGCTCTGCATCTCGGCTCCGAAAGGAGAGGTTGCATGGACACGCCGTTCACCGCGGACGAGGCGGCCGCTTTCATCGGGTGGCGGGGCTTCGTCACCGGGCCCTCGCGGCGCGTCGGCGTCGAGCTCGAATGGCTCGTCGAACCGCGCGGCGACCTGGAGACCGGCTGGGACCTGCCCAACGGCGGCGGCGTGAGCCGCGAAGCCGGCGGCCAGGTCGAGATGAGCTCCGCGCCGTGCGACGACCTCGCCGCGTGCATCGCTTCCGCCGAGGCCGACCAGGCCGCGCTCGAAGCGGCCCTCGCCACGCGCGGCCAGACCGTGCGCGGCGGCGGCTTCGACGGCTCCGTCAACCCGGTCCGCTATGTCGACGACGACCGGTACCGGACCATGGAGCGGTACTACGACCGCGACGGGCCGTGGGGCCGCATGGTCATGTGCGGCACCGCATCCGTCCAGGTCAACCTGGACGCGGGCGACGACGACGCCGAGCTGCGCCGCCGCTGGGACCTCGCGCACCGGCTCGGGCCGGTCCTGATCGCCTCGTTCGCGAACTCGCCCGAACTCGACGGGCGCCCCAGCGGCTGGAACTCCACCCGCCAGGCCCTGTGGGGCAAGCTGCCCGGGTGGGGCCGCGCGGTCTCCGAGGAGGGCGACCTGCGGCGCGACTTCGCGCAGTGGGTGCTCGGCTCCGAGGTCATGTGCCACCGCTGCGACCCGCCGCGCCCGTGGGACGTGCCGGCGGGCATGACCTTGCGCGACTGGATCCGGCACGGCCACGACGGCCGCTGGCCCACGCGCGACGACGTCGAGTACCACATGAGCACGCTCTTCCCGCCCGTGCGGCCGCGCGGCTGGCTCGAGCTGCGCATGATCGACCAGCAGCACGGCGACGGCTGGATCGTGCCCGCGATCGTCGCGGCGACCCTCATGGACGACCGGCGGGCGGCCGCCGCCGCGTACGAGGCGACCGAGGCGCTGTGCGAAGGGCGGCCGCAGCCGCCCACGCACATGTGGGAGGAGGCCGCGCGCATCGGCTTGGCGGACGACACGCTTCACGAAGCGGCGCTCGCGTGCTTCGCGGCGTCGGCCGAGGCGCTGGTGCGGGCGGACGCCCCGCAGCGGCTGCGTTCGCGCCTCGCCGAGTTCCGGCGCCGGTACACCGACCTGCGCCGCTGCCCGGCCGACGACTGGCTCGACCGCCTGCGCGGCGGCGCGCCGCCGCGGCTCGAGGAGGCGGCCCCGGCGCTGTGACGGTTACTCGAGCGGTTCGACGATCCGGTTGTGCAGGCGCTGGAACACCATCGACGTCTGGAACCGGGCCACCTCGGGCCGGGTCGCCAAGCGGTCCACCAGGAACGAGTGGAGCCGTTCGGTGTCCTGCACGGCCACATGGAGGACGATGTCGCCGCTGCCGGAGACGACGAAGAGGGTGAGGACCTCGGGCCAGGAGCCGACGGTCTCGCGGAAGCCCTCGTAGGCGGCCCGCTGGTGCTGGCCGAGCTGGACCGTGACGAGCGCCTGCGCGTTGCGGCCGATGGCGGCCAGGTCGACCTCCGCGCCGTAGCCGCGGATCACCCCGCGCTTCGTCAAGGAGCGCACGCGTTCCAGCGCGGTGGAGGGCGCGACGCCGATGCGGCGGGCGAGTTCGCGGTTCGAGAGCCGCGCATCCGTCTGGAGGAGGCGCACGATCGACGCGTCAAGTTCGTCCATCCACGTATTGTCCCGCCGATTCCGGTCAAACGTTCGGCGGGATCACGATCAGGCCGAATGGATGCCTAATCTTTGGTCTCATGACCACCCGCCTCCGCCCTCACGGTTCGCTCGGGACGTCCCGGGGGACCGCCCTCTACCTCGGGGCCGTGCTCGGCCCCGGCGTGCTCGCCCTGCCCGGCCTGGCCGCCGCGGCGGCCGGTCCCGCCGCGCTCGTCGCCTGGGCCGCGATGCTGCTCCTGTCGATCCCCGTCGCCGCCACGTTCGCCGCGCTCGCGACCCAGCGCCCCGACGCGGGCGGGGTCGCCACCTTCACGCGCGCCGCGTTCGGCGACCGCGCCGCCGCCGTCTGCGGCTGGTGGTTCTACGCCGTCATCCCGGTCGGCGCGCCCTCGGCCGCGCTCGTGGGCGCCGCCTACATCGCTGACGCCGCCGGACTCGGCGGCGCGGGCATCACCGTTATCGCCGTCGCGCTCCTCGCGATCGCGTTCGCCGCCAACCACATCGGCCTGCGGCTCTCGGGCGGCGCGCAGCTCGTCCTCATGGGACTGCTCATCGTGCTCCTCGCGGGCGCCTGCGCCGCCGCGCTCCCGCACTTCGACGTCGGCAATCTGACCCCGTTCGCGCCCAACGGCTTCGCCGGGGTGCTTTCGGCCGCCGCGGTCCTGTTCTACGCCTTCTCCGGTTGGGAGGCCGCCAGCCACCTCTCCGGCGAGTTCACGGACCCGGCCCGGCAGCTGCGCCGCGTCACCGCCCTCGCCTTGGCGATCGTCGCCGCGATCTACCTCGCGCTCGCATCGGCGACCGCGGGCGTGCTCGGCCCTGCCGCCGCCGACTCCCCCGTGCCGCTCGCGGACCTGCTCGCCTACGCCTTCGGGCCGGCCGCCGGGCCGGTCACGGCCGTGTGCGCGGGCCTGCTCGCCTTGGGCGCCATGAACACCTTCATCGCCGGGTCGTCCCGGCTCGGCGCGGCCCTCGCCCGCGACGGCGCGATGCCCGCGCCGCTCGCCAAGGGCGTCGAGCCCGGCCGCACACCCCACCGCAGCCTCGCCGTGCAGGCCGCGGCGACCGCCGCCGTCCTCGCACTCGCAGTGATCCTGCGCCTCGACCTCGACTTCCTCATGCGCGCCACCTCGGCCGCGCTCGCGTCGGTCACGGTCCTCGCGTGCGCCGCGGCCGTGAAGCTCCTACAGGGGCGCGCCCGCTGGGGCGCGGCGTTCGCCACCGCGTGCACGGCCGCGATCGCCACGGCGCTCGGCTGGTACCTGCTGATCCCGCTCGCGGTGGCCGCGCTCGCGCTCGTCTACCTGCGGCGGCGGGCGAAGGAACCGGAGCGGGTCCTGCAGGACGGGCGGTGATTCAGCGGAGCGGGTCGCTCGCGAAGGCGCGCATGCCGTCCGCGAACGCGGTCTCGGCGCGGAAGCCGATGGCCGCGGCGGCGAGGTCCGGGGAGGCGACGACATGGCGGACGTCACCGAGGCGGTACTCCCCCGTGACCACCGGTTCGGGGGCACCCGGGAACGCGGCGGCGAGGGCGCGGGCCATGTCGCCGACGGTGTGCGGTTCGCCGCTGGCGACGTTGCAGGCGCCCGTCCAGTCGCTGTCGAGGGCGAGGACGTTCGCTCGGGCGACGTCGTGGACGTGCACGAAGTCGCGGGTCTGGGCGCCGTCCTCGAAGACCCTCGGCACGCCGCCCGACTCGAGCGCGCTGCGGAAGATGCTCGCGACCCCGGCGTACGGCGTGTCGCGGGGCATCCGGGGGCCGTAGACGTTGTGGTAGCGCAGGGCGCAGACCCGCGCGCCCGACTCCCGGCCGTACAGGAACGCGAGGTGCTCGGTGTGGACCTTGGTGGCGGCGTAGACGTTCCGGGGATCGAGCGGGGCCTCCTCGGTGACCGTCGCCCAGGCAAGGGCGGTGCCGCAGTGCGGGCAGCGGGGGTCGAACCGGCCCGCGTCGAGGTCGGCGCGGCGGCGCGGCTCGGCGCGCACATCGCCGTGCTCTGGGCACCGGTAGCGGCCTTCGCCGTAGACGACCATCGAGGACGCGACGACGAGGCGGCCGGCGAACGAGCGCCGCCAAAGCGCCCGCAGCAGGGTCGCGGTGCCGAGGTCGTTGTCGGCCACGTAGCCGGTCACATCGTCGAAGTCGACGCCGAGGCCGACGCGGGCGGCCTGGTGGCAGACGGCGTCGACGCCCTCGGTCGCGTTCCGCACGGCGTCCTCGTCGTTGAGGTCGCCGACGATGAGCTCGACCGGGTCCGGCAGGTCGGGGGCCTTCTCGTGGGCGGTGAGGGAGTCGAGGACGACGACCCGGTCGCCGCGCGCGGCGAGCCGCTCGACGATTCCGCCGCCGATGAACCCGGCGCCGCCGGTCACGAGTACACGCATGTTCGGTCCTTTCTCAGGTCACCACTGCACGCGCAGTGCGGCGGCGATGACGACGGCGACGGCCAGTTGGAGCGCCAGCCACGCGCGGGGGCGCGTCAGGGCGCATCCGGCCAGGAGCACCAGGGGCATGAACGGCTGCCAGATACGTTCCACTTCGGACGACGACATGCCCGAGAGGTCCGCGGCGGCCACGGCCGCCAGGCACGAGCCGACCACGAGCCACATGCGGCGGTCGCGCAGCCGGGCGAGCGCCACCGCGGTCGCCGGGCCGAGCGCGAGCTCGAACACCGCGAGGTTCGCGAGCAGGAAGTACCAGTACCCGCGCAGCGCGGCCACGCCCGCGTAGTACCGCACCCGCGTGGCCTGCAGCCCTTCGAGCCACCAGTAGCCCCACGCCAGCGGCAGGAGCACGACCGCCGCGGCCAGCGCGCCGCCGCCGAGGAGCACGCCCCAGCGGCGGCGCCAGGCCGCGACCGCGACGAGCGGGACCGCCAGCAGCGCGGCGGAGAAGGTCAGCATGAGCGCCGCGCCCGCGAGCAGTCCGCCCGCGGCGGTGAGCAGCGCGGCCCGGCCGCCGGTGCGGTTCGTGGCCAGTACGAGGCAGGCGACGGCGGATAGGGTGACGCCCGCGAAGACCAGGTCGGCGTTGTTCTGCCAGAACGCCGCGGGCGCGAGGGCGAGGAACGGTGCCGCCCTGCGGGTCAGGCGCTCTCCGGCTACGTCCCGGCCGATCGTCAGGGCCGCGGCGATCGCGGCCGCGACGCCGAGTTTGACGACCGTGTTCTGGAAGACGAGGCCGTCGAGGCCGAGTTGTGCTGCACCCCAGAAGAACAGGACCAGCCCGGGAGGATGCGACTGCATGTGGACCGGGACCTCGCCCGCGAGCTGGACCTCGGTGTAGCCCTCGAGGAACGGGCCGAATCCGCCCGCCTCGTCCACGAGGTTCGTGTGGCCCGCGTAGTGGTTGTCGAGGTCGATCCAGGTCAGCGGGTGCGAGTGCGCGAGGGCCATTGCGAGGCTGAAGGCGGTGCCCGCCAGCGTGGTCGCGAGCAGGGCGTAGCGCCAGCGCCAGCGCGCGCAGATCGGGGGCAGGAACGCGATGATCAACGCGCCCATGGCGATAGGGGCGAGGAGCCCGGCGTCGAGGTGCCATTCCCAGCTGCCGTAGAGCGGCATCGCGCCGAGTTGGAGGTTGCCGGTGGCGTTCGCGAGCTTCTCTTGTCCGAGGGTCCAGACGAGGGCCAGGAGCAGTGCCCATGCGGTGAGGACGGACGCGGCCTGGAGTGCCGCCCGGCGGCCGGTCATCGTGCTCCGCTGGGGAGGGTGACGGTGAAGCGGCAGCCGCCGTCGGCGTTCGCGGCGGTCACCGCGCCGCCGTGGGCTTCGATGAGGCCGCGGCTGATCGCGAGGCCGAGGCCGCCGCCGCGGTCGTCGCGGGCGCGGGCCTGGTCGCCGCGGAAGGCTATGTCGAACACGCGCGGCAGGTCGGCGTCGGGGATGCCGCCGCATTCGTCGGTGACGTGCAGGATCGCGGCTTCCGCGGAGGCGGCGGCTTCGACGGTGACGGTGCCGCCCGGCGGCGTGTGCCGGATCGCGTTGTCGAACAGGTTGTCCAGGGCGCGGCAGTACTCGCGCGCGGCGACTTCGATCGGCGGGAGCGGCGCGACCCGTTCGACGAGGGTGACGCCCTTGACCTCGGCGGCCGCGCCGGCTCCGGCCAGCGCGTCGGCGAGGGCGTCGCACACTTCGACCTTCTCGCTGCCGAGGCGCAGTGAGCCGCTGTTGATGCGGGAGAGCTCGAAGAGGTCGTCGACGAGGGCGGTGAGGCGTTCGGCGTCGGTGCGGATCTGGGAGTGGTAACGCTTGACGGCGGCGTCATCGTCGACCACGCCGTCGTCGAGGGCTTCGGCCATGGCGCGGATCGTGGCGAGGGGCGCGCGGAGGTCGTGCGAGACCCAGGCGATGAGTTCGCGCCGCGAGGATTCGAGGGCGCGCTCGCGCCGCTGGGACTCGTCGAGGCGGCGGGAGACGGCGGCGAGTTCGCCTGCGAGCGAGGCGAGTTCGCCCGGGCCGGTCACGGGCGGGGCGGACGCGGCGCTGATGCGGCCGTCGCTGCCGACCATGGTGCGGGCGTAGGCGCCGACCTGTTCGGCGCCCGCGCCGATGTCGTCGCCGAGCTGCCAGGCCGCGCCGAAGGCCACGCCGGAGGCGACGATGAGGACCACGAAGAGCAGCACGAGGTCGTGGAAGGAGATGAACATGGCGAGGGCGGCGGTGACGACGCCGGTGGCGGCGACCAGGACCGAGGAGAGGGCGACGGTCATGGTCTGGACGCGGGCGGGGCGGCTGCGCAGGCGGCGGAGCACGAGGCCGCCGCCGACGCCGGCCACGGAGGAGGCGACCGCGGCTACGGCGATGAGGACGGCGATGTCCTTGGGCGGGAAGTCGAACGCGAACGCGAGGACGGTGGCGGCGGCGAGCGCGACCGCGAGGATGAGCAGGGATCCGGCGAAGCGGCGCGGGTGGGCCATCACGGCTCCCACCGGTAGCCGACGCCGCGCACGGTCGCGAGGTGCCGGGGCGCGGACGCGTCGGCCTCGACCTTCTCGCGCAGGCGGCGCACGTGGACCGTGACGGTGGACGTGTCGCCGATGCTCCAGCCCCACACGGTCTCCAGCAGCTCCTCGCGGCGGAAGGCCCGCCCGGGGTGGGTCAGGAAGCACACGAGCAGGTCGTACTCCTTCGTGGTGAGCGTGATCGGTTCGCCTTTGCGGCGCACGACGTGGGCGACGGTGTCGATCTCGACGTCCCCGCCGGTGAGGAGTGCGGCGGGCGCGGGCGGGGCGGTGGAGCGGCGCAGGACGGCCCGGACGCGGGCGGCGAGTTCGCCCGGGGAGAAGGGCTTGGTGACGTAGTCGTCGGCGCCGAGGTCGAGTCCGGCGATGCGGTCGTTCTCCTCGCCTCGGGCGGTCAGCATGACGACCGGGATCGCGGTGGCCTCGCGCAGGCGGCGGCACACTTCGAAGCCGTCCATGCCGGGCATCATGAGGTCGAGGACGACCAGGTCGGGCAGGGTCGCGAGGGCCCGCCGGAGCCCGGCTTCGCCGTCGGGGGCGTAGTCGACCTCGTAGCCGTCGCGGCGCAGGTAGCGGGCGACGACCTCCGCGAGCGCGGGGTCGTCGTCGACGACGAGGACGCGCACGTCGGCTTCGGAGCTCATGGCACTACGATGCCCGATCGCCCGGGCCCGCGTCACCCGACGGGCCGAGACTTTCGCATACCGTAAGGATCTTCGCGGGTTCTGGGGCCGGTCCGGTCCGTAGCATCGGGTGCATGCAGCGGACGCACCTCCTCGTCATGGCGAAGGCCCCGGTCGCGGGCCGGTCCAAGACCCGGCTCTCGCCCCCGCTCACGCCGGCGGAGGCCGCCTCGGTCGCCGAGGCCGCACTGGCCGACACGCTCGAAGCGGTGGCCGGGTGCGGCGCGGAGCGGCGCCTCCTCGCGCTCGAGGGCGAACCGGGGCCGTGGCTGCCCGCAGGGTTCGAAGTGTTCCCGCAGGTCGAGGGGTCGTTCAACGATCGGCTGGCCGCTGCTTGGGCCCGCGCGGGCGGGCCCGGCCTGCAGATCGGGATGGACACGCCGCAGGTGACGCCGGAACTGCTCGAAGCGGCGCTGGCCGTCGTCCTCGACGGGGCTGAAGCGGCGCTCGGGCTCGCTGAGGACGGCGGCTGGTGGGCGCTGGGCCTGGTCCGGCCGCACCCCGAAGCGTTCGAGGGCGTGCCGATGAGCCGGGCGGATACCGGTCTGCTGCAGCGCAAGCAGCTCGAGGCGATCGGGCTGGCGGTCGCGGATCTGCCGGTGCTGCGCGACATCGACGACATCGGGGACGCCCGCGCCGTCGCCGCGCTCGCCCCCGCCACGCGCACGGCCGCGCGTGTGCGCGAGCTGCTCGAGCCCGCCGCGGTCGACGTGGTTCTTCCCGTGCTCGACGAGCGCGAGGCGATCCCTTGGGTGCTGGAGCGGATGCCGGAGGGCTACCGCGCCATCGTGGTCGACAACGGCTCGCGCGACGGGTCCGCCGAGGTCGCCGCCCGTCTCGGCGCGCGCGTGGTGGCCGAGCCGCGCCGCGGTTTCGGCGCGGCCTGCTATGCCGGGCTCGCCGCCGCCACCGCGCCGGTCGTCGCGTTCATGGACTGCGACGCCTCTTTGGACCCCGCCGACCTGCCCGGCGTGTGCGGGCCGGTCCTGGACGGCGAGGCCGACCTGGTGCTCGGCGCGCGGGACGCCGAAGCGGGGGCGCAGCCGCTGCGCAACCGCCTCGCCAACCGCTATCTCGCCCGGCAGGTCCGCCGCGGCTTCGGCGTGCCCCTCACCGACCTCGGGCCGATGCGGGCCGCCCGCCGCGAAGCGCTGCTCGGGCTCGGCATGGCCGACCGCCGCTCCGGCTGGCCGCTCGAAATGGTGCTGCGGGCCGGCAGCGCGGGCTGGCGCATCGCCGAACGGCCCGTCCCCTACCGCGCCCGCACGGGGAGGAGCAAGGTGACCGGCACGCTCGGGGGCACCCTCCGCGCCGTCAAGGACATGCGGGCGCAGCTGGCGCGGTTCAAAGCGGGACAAGGATGAAGGAGCACACCGTGCACGAAGGACAGCCCCGGGCCGACATCGGCGTCTTCGGCGGCTCCGGCTTCTACACGCTCGCCGCCGACGCCGAGACCTGGGAGGCCGAGACGCCGTGGGGGCCGCCGTCAGCGCCGGTCACCATCGCCCGCGTCGGCGAGACGCGGGTGGCGTTCCTGCCGCGGCACGGCGCCGACCACCGGTACCCGCCCCACCGCGTCAACTACCGGGCCAATGTGGACGCCATGCGGCAGCTGGGCGTGCGGGCGCTCATCGCCCCGTTCGCGGCCGGGTCGCTGCGCCCCGAGATCCGGCCCGGGGAGTTCGTCGTCTGCGACCAGCTCATCGACCGCACCTGGGGCCGGCCGTCCACGTTCTACGAGTCCTTCGAGGACGGCCCGGTCCACATCCCGTTCGCCGAGCCGTACGACCCGCGGCTGCGCCGCGTCCTGCTAGAGGCCGCGGGCGAGACCGGCGTGACCGCGCACGACGGCGGCACCGTCGTGGTGATCAACGGCCCCCGCTTCTCCACCCGCGCCGAATCGCGCGCGCACCGCGAATCCGGCTGGCACGTCGTCAACATGACCCAGTCGCCTGAGGCGCCGCTCGCCATGGAGGCCGGCATCCCCTTCGCGGGGATCGCCCTGGTCACCGACTACGACGCCGGGCTCGACGAGGACCCCGGAGTGGCGCCCGTGACCGACGCGGCCGTGCTCGCGGTGTTCGAGGCGAACCTCCACAAGGTGCGCGAGCTCCTGTACGCGGCGGTCCCGAAACTCGCCGCGATCTCCGGACCAGCGGGAACGTAAGCGAAATGTAAGGGCATTTCGTTGAACGGCGGGCGCCGTCCACCGTAGCGTCAGCCTCATGAGCGACAAGCGAACCCGCTTCGAGACCCTGGCCGTGCACGGCGGCGAGCCGCGGCCCGGCGCGGACGGCTCGGTGGTCTTCCCCCTCTTCCAGGGGACCGTCTTCGAGGCCGACTCGGGCGACGCCCCGTACATCCGGCTCGGCACCAACCCGTCCCAGCGCCACCTCGAGCACCGGCTCGCGGCCCTCGAAGGCGCCGAGACCGCCGCCGCCACCGCCTCGGGCATGGCCGCGATCACCGCCGCGCTCCACAGCGTCCTCGGCGCGGGCGACCACCTCATCGCCGCGGGCGTCTTCCACGGCGGGACCGGCCGGTTCCTCGCCGAGCACGCCGCCCGCCTCGGCTGGGCGTACGACCTGGTCGACCCCGGCGACCCGGACGCGTGGCGGCGGGCGCTGCGCCCGCGCACCGCCGCGCTCCTGACCGAGACGATCACCAACCCGACGATCCGGGTCGGCGACCTCGTCGGCGCCGCCCGCTTCGCCCGCGATCACGGGCTGGCCTCCCTCATCGACAACACGCTCGCCACGCCGGTCGTCTTCCGGCCCCACCCGGTCGGCTTCGACCTGGTGTGCCACTCGGCGACGAAGGCGCTCAACGGCCACTCCGACATCGCCGCCGGGGCCGTGACCGGCTCGCGCGCGCGGATCGAACGAGTCCGGTCGGTGCTGTGCGCCTACGGCTCCGCGCTCGACCCCCACGCGGCGTTCCTGCTCTCGCGCGGGCTCAAGACCCTCGCGCTGCGGGTCAGGCAGCAGAACGCGAACGCGCTCGCGGTCGCCCGGTTCCTGGCCGCGCACGAGGCGATCGAGCAGGTGCGCTACCCCGGCCTGGCCGCGCACCCCGACCACGGGCGGGCCGCAGCGTGGTTCGACGGCTTCGGCTCGGTCCTGTCGTTCCGGCCCGTCGGCGGCGCCTCGGCGGCGGACGCCCTGGTCAAGGCCTTGCGGCTGCCGTACGCGGCGGCGAGCCTCGGCGGCGTCGAATCGCTGGTGACACGCGTGGAGGCGGACGGCCACCCGGACGTGCCGGACGACCTGATCAGGTTCTCCGCCGGGATCGAGGCGGCCGACGACCTCGTCGCCGACTTCGCGCAGGCGCTCGGCGACTGATGCGGCCGCGGATTTTAGCGGATCGTAAGCGCCATCGCCGGTTCCGCGGCGGAACAAGCGCGATCATGGAGGCATGGACAACGCGCACCCCGCTTCACGCCGCGCCTGGGCCGCGGCCGGCCTCGTCGCGACGCTCGCCGGCCTCGCCGTCGGCCACCTCGCCGCCGCCCTGACCGCCCCGCGCGCCGCGCCGCTGTCGGCCCTCGCCGACACCGTCATCGCGGTCGTGCCCCTCGAGGTGTCGCACTGGTTCATCGAACTCGTCGGCACCCTCGACAAACCCCTGCTCATCATCGGCATCGGGCTCGGAGTCGCCGCCGCCGGTGCCGCGATCGGGGCACTCTGGCGCACCCGACCCTGGGCCGCGCGGGCCGCCCTCGCCGTCTTCGCCGCCGTCGGCGCGGCCGCGGCCGTCGCCCTCCCCGGCCTGGGCGCCTCGGCGGCCGTCCCCTCGATCTTCGCCGCGGCGGTCGCGTTCGCGGGACTCCAGTGGTGGGACCACCGGTACCGGACCGAAGCCGCGGGCCGGCGGCGGTTCCTGGCCGTCGCGGGCGGCGTCGGCGCGGCCGCGCTCGCGGGCTCGTGGTGGGCCTCCAGGGTCGGCCCGGCCGCGATCGAAGCGGACCGCGACCAGCTCGTCCTGCCCGAACCCGACGCGCCCGCCGTCGAACCCGGCCCCCGCGCCGACCTCGACGCCGAAGGCCTCTCCTCCTACCTGACCCCCAACGGCGACTTCTACCGCATCGACACCGCGATCACCGTGCCCCGCGTCGACGTCGACACCTGGACGCTCCGCGTCCACGGCATGGTCGACCGCGAACTCGAGTTCACTATGGACGACCTGCTCGGCCGCGAGCTCGTCGAGCGCGACATCACCCTCTGCTGCGTCTCCAACCAGGTCGGCGGCGACCTCGTCGGCAACGCCCGCTGGCTCGGCGTCTCCCTCCCGGCCCTCCTCGCCGAAGCCGGCGTCGACCCGGCCGCCGACCAGCTCGTCTCCCGCTCGTCGGACGGCTGGACCGCCGGGTCCCCCACCGACCTCGTGTTCGACGGGCGCGACGCCCTCATCGCCGTGGGCATGAACGGCCAGCCCCTTCCCGTGGACCACGGCTGGCCCGCCCGCCTGGTCATCCCCGGCCTGTACGGGTACGTCTCGGCCACCAAGTGGCTCACCGAACTCGAACTGACCACCTTCGACGCCTACGACGCGTACTGGATCACCCGCGGCTGGTCCACCCCCAGGCCCATCAAGACCCAGTCCCGCATCGACACGCCCCGCCGAAAGGCCGAGTCGGGTACCGTCGCCGTCGCTGGCGTCGCCTGGGCCCAGCACCGCGGAATCTCGGCCGTGGAACTGCGCGTGGACGACGGCGACTGGCAGCCGTGCGAACTGTCCGATGTGGCCACCACCGACACCTGGCGGCAGTGGCTCCTCGAATGGGACGCCTCCCCCGGCGACCACACCCTCACCGTTCGCGCCACCGACGGCGACGGCATCGTCCAGACCAGCGAAGTCCAGGGCGTCATCCCCGACGGCGCCACCGGACTCCACAGCATCACGGTCACCGTGGACTGAGCGGCCTCCCGCAGATGGTGATGATCGAACCGGAATCGTCCGGGTGGAAGGGGTCGCGATCCCAGGTGCCGTACCGCTCGGCGACCGTGAACCCGGACTCCGCCAAGAGTCGGTCCAGATCGGACACTGAGGTGAAGCGAAGGGCGCCGGAAGCGGTGAGCGGCCGGCCCCAGTGCGGCCCGGTGAAGACCGTGGCCACGGTGACCACGCCGTCTTCGTCGGGCTCGCTCGCCTCGTGGTGCACACGCAATCGGGCCCCGGCCGGATCGATGACCTCGTACGGGTGGTCGGGGTTCCAGTGCCGCCATTCGCGGCACGCCGGGTTGCGCGTGTCGAAGGCGAACCGTCCGCCACTGGCCAGGGCGCGGCGGATCGCGACGAGCGAGTCGTGAACAGTGGCGTCGTCGAGCAGGAACTGGAACGCGTTGCCGCTCATGACTGCCAGATCGAATTCGCCGGTCCATGGCGTCTGCGCCGCGGTGGCGAGCCGCCATTCGGCCGCATCGCTCTCGCGGGCCTGATCGAGCATGGCGGTGTCGGGATCGAGGCCGGCCAGATGCCCGGTGTGCCCCTCGGCCCGGGCCCGCCGCAGCAGAGTCCCGGTCCCGCACCCGACGTCGAGCACCCGCTCGGCGGCCATGACCAGGTCGAGGTAGAAGGCGTCGCCGGCGCCCCACGGGTTGAGGCGGTCGTAGAGGACTGCGTCGAGCGTCTCTCCGTCGAGCGCGGCCGGGTCGTAGGTTCGTGTCACGGCACGATCCTCACGGCTGCAAGCGGTTCGGGCAAGCGGATAAGTCCTCGAGCGCGTCTTGCGGGCGTTTCGGGGCGGTGAGGGCGACGAGTGCGGCGCCGAGGAGGGCGGCGATGAGCGACCCGGCGAGGACGCCGATCTTGGCTTCGGCGGTGAGCGCTTCGGTGCCGTGGAAGGCGAGTTCGGTGATAAACAAAGCGACGGTGAACCCGATCCCGGCGACGGCGGCGATGCCGGTCAGCAGCGGCCAGCCGGTCCCCTCGGGCAGGCGGCCGATGCCGAGCTTGACGACGATCCAGGTGGTCACCGTGATGCCCAGGGTCTTGCCGACCACGAGCCCCAGCACGATGCCGACGGTGACCGCCGAGGACGCCGCGGTGGCGACAAGGTCGCCCGAAAGTGCGACGCCGGCGTTGGCGAGCGCGAACAGCGGCAGCACCACGAACGAGGAGAACGGGTGGTTGGCGGCCTGGAGCCGCTCGGTGGGCGCGAGAGCGTCGCGGCGCAACCGCACCAGCTGCTCGGTCTCCTCCGCCGTCAGGCCCTCCTTCGCCAGCTCTTGGGCCCGCGCGTGCGCCGCGGCGGGGTCGAACAGCGGCTTGGCGGCGATGATCAGGCCCATGATGACGCCCGCGATGGTCGCGTGGATGCCCGATTCGAGCATCGCCAGCCACAGGGCGATGCCGACGACGAGGTAGACCGGCGCGGACCAGACGTTGAGCAGCCGCAGCACGATCGCGATCGCGAGGACGACCCCGGCGGCGGTCAGCCAGCCGCTGCGGATGTCGTCGGTGTAGAACACGGCGATGACCGCGATCGCGCCGAGGTCGTCGACGATCGCGAGCGTGAGCAGGAAGACCCGTGCGGCCGAAGGGATGCGGGAGCCGAACAGGGCCAGCACCCCGACGGCGAAGGCGATGTCGGTGGCCATCGGGACGCCCCAGCCGCCCGCGCCCGCACCACCGGCGTTGAACGCGGTGTAGATGAGCGCGGGGGCGGCCATGCCGCCGATCGCGCCCGCGATCGGGGCGACCGCGCTTTTGACGCTGCGCAGTTCACCGGAGACGATCTCGCTCTTGATCTCCATGCCCACCACGAAGAAGAAGATCGCCATGAGGCCGTCGTTGATCCAGTCCCGCAGCGAGTGGTGGAGCTCGAAGTCGCCGATGTGGAGCGTGATGTCCAGGCCCCACACCGCCTCGTAGGAGGCGGCCCATGGCGAGTTCGCCCAGACCATCGCTGCGACCGCGCACACCAGCAGCACGATCCCCGAAGCGGGCTCGATGTGCAAGAACGCGGCGGCAGGGCGCCCGACGAAGCGCGCGAGGGGTCTGCGGGAGTAGAGGAACGCGGGGCGCGAACGCCACAGGGGCGAGGTCCAGGGCTCTTTCGTGGACTGCACGGGCACGGGCTCCGATCAAGGGCAGGGTCACATTCCCGCCGACCAGACTTCCCGGCACACCAGGCCACACCCTACCGCAGCTTCACCACGAGCCCGCTGCCGTCACTGGACGGCGTTGTCCGAGCGCTCGACCGGGTCGCCGTCCAGCACCTCTTCCCGGTGCCGGAGGCCCGGTATGCGGCGCCCGGCGGCCAGGTACACACTCGCGGCCGCGAGCGCGAGCGCGCCGACGCCGAGGTACATGGCCGTGCCGTTCCACTGCGCGAGGATCAGGCCGCCGAGGAACGGCCCGGCGAAGCCGCCGAGCTGGGTGAAGGACTGGGCGCCGAAGTAGGCGCCGCGGGCGGCGGCCGGGGCGATGCGGTCGATGAGCGCGAACTCGGACGGCACGATGAACACCTCGCCGAAGCTGAAGACGACCATCGCGGCCGCGAAGTGCCACCACGAGGCCGAGAACGCGAACCCCGCCATCCCGGCGAACAGGAGCAGTCCGCCCGCGGTTATCGCGGCGACCGGCGGCAGGCGCAGCACGTACCGGGCGGCGAGGAGCTGGAACGCGACGACGGTGACCGCGTTCGCGGTCATGGTCGCCGCGAGGATCTGCGCGCCGTTCTCGAACCGGATGTCGAGGTCCTGCGCGAGCAGCGCGGAGACGCGCAGCTGCACCGACTCGAGCAGCAGCCCGGCGAGCAGGAGCACCAGCAGTCGCGGGTCGGTGGCGACCGCGCGCAGGCTCCCCAGGAGCCGCTCGGTCCCGCCCGCCTCGCTCGCGGCGGCGCTCGCGGGGACCGGCGTGAACCGGACGACGGCGGCGAGCACGGCCAGGTAGAGGCCGTAGACGACCGCGGCGACGGCGAACGCGATGCGGTCGCCGGAGAGCCCGAGCGCGACGCCGAGGAGCGGGCCGATCGCGTATCCGGCGTTCGTGGCGAGGTACTGGTGGGAGAACCAGCGCACCCGCGTGCCCTCGGGCAGCAGGTCGCCGAGGAACGCCTTGCTCACCGGCGCGAACACGCTGCTGGACAAGGCGAGTGCGGCATTGGCGGCGACGACCGCGGCGAGGTGCTCGGCGGCGGCGAACCCCGCGAAGGACACCACGACCCCGCCGAGCCCGGTGAGCAGCACCGGGACCCGGCCGAAGCGGTCGGAGAGGGTCCCGCCGAAGAACCCTGCGGCGATCGAGAAGAACACCGACGAGCCGATGACGAGGCCGACCGCGGCGGGTTCGAGCCCGAGTTCGCGGCGCAGGAAGACCGCGAGGAACGGGATGGTCACCGAGTTGGCGAGGCTCATGATGCCCGCCCCGGCGACGAGGAGCTTGACGAGGACGGGGGTGCGGGGTGTGCGCATGGCAGTGCCTTCGATCCAGGGCTCCGGTCGGCGTGCCGACAAAACCGAGCGGTCACTGCCCGACAGCATACCCCATAGGGGTATCAATCTCGGGGGGCGCCGGCGAGGACCGCACCGAGCCGCCCTCCCGTCCCTACACTCGACGGGACCGCGGCGATCCTGGACGTGACCGGCCGGACCCGCGCCGAGATCAGTGAACCCTGAAGGGACCGTTCATGTCCGACCTCATCGCCGCACTGGAGCAGCAGGAGCGCGACCTCGTCTTCGACTCCTTCGACCACACCGACGCGTGGCGGCTCGGCTCGCGGATCGCCTCGACGGCCCGGGACGCCGGCCACCCGGTCGGCATCGACATCCGCCGCCCCGGCCTGATCCTGTTCCGCGCGGCGCTGCCCGGGAGCACCCCGGACCAGGAGTCGTGGATCGCCCGGAAGGCCGCGGTCGTGCTGCGCATCGAGTCGAGCAGCGCGCTCGCCGCCGCACGCATCAAGGCCAAAGGCGTCGACCCCGCCGCCACCGGGTGGCTCGACCCGGCCGAGTACGCGGTCACGGGCGGCTCGTTCCCGATCCGGGTCCGCGGCGTCGGCGTGGTCGCGGCCGCCACCGCCTCAGGACTGTCCTCGATGGACGACCACGATCTGATCGTCGCCGGCATCCGGGCGCACCTCGAGTCGGCCTGATCGAGAACGGCCCCCGCCGCCTCAGAGCAGGTCCGCGAGCCGTTCGGCGAAGGCCTCGGGCGAGATCACCTCGATGCCGAGGCCTTCGGCCTTCTTGAGCTTCGAGCCCGCCTTCTCCCCCGCGACGACCAGGCTCGTCTTCGCCGACACGCTCGACGACGCCTTGCCGCCCGCGCGGGTGATCAGCTCGTTCATCTCGGTGCGGGAGTAGTCGGCGAGCGGGCCGCTCATGCCGCCGGTCACGACGACGGCGAGGCCCGCGAGCGGCAGCCCCTCGTTCGCCTCGTCCCCCGCCTCCTCGTCGACGGCGGGCGGCGTCCATCCGGGTTGCTCCATGTTGACGCCCGCGGCCTTGAGCTTGGCGATCACCGCCTCCAACTCGGCGACCTCGGCGACGATGACCGGCGCCTTCTCACCGCCGATGCCGTCGACCCGCTCCAGCGCGACCGCGTCCGCGGCCTGGATCGCGTCCATCGACCCGAAGTACGCGGCGATGCGCAGCGACATCGACCGGCCGGTGCCTTGGACGCCGAGGGCGCAGAAGACGCGGTTGAGCGGCTGCGTCTTCGCGCTGGCGATCGCGGCCAGGAGCTTGTCGGCGCTGGTGTCGCCCATGCGGTCGAGGGAGAGGATCTGGTCGCGGGTGAGGGTGAACAGGTCGGCGAAGTCTTCGATGAGGTCGCGCTCGACGAGCTGGACGACGATCTTCTCGCCGAGCCCGTCGATGTCGAGGCAGTCGCGGGCCACGGCGTACTTGATCGACTCGATCTGCCCGCAGCCGCGGCCGCGCACGCACCGCCACCGCTCCTGGCTGCGGTCGATGTCGGAGCCGCACCTCGGGCACGTCTCGGGGAAGGCGATCGGCTGCTCCTCGCCCGTGCGGGTGGCGGCGATCGCGCCTTCGACGCGCGGGATGACCTCTCCGGCGCGCAGGACGTACACGCGGTCGCCGATCTTGAGGTCGCGGCGGGTGATGTCGGCCGGGTTGTGGAGCGTCGCGTACGTGATGGTGGTGCCGCCGACTTCGACTGGCTCGAGGACGGCGCGCGGGGCGATGATGCCGGTGCGGCCGACGTTCCATTCGACGCCGAGGAGGACGGTGATCTTCTTGTCGGCGGGGAACTTGTACGCGGTGGCCCAGTGCGGGGTGCGCGAGCCGGACCCGGCCGCGGCGCGGTCGGCGGGGTCGTTGGCCTTGACGACCGCGCCGTCGAGTTCGATGTCGAGGCCGGCGCGGACGGCGCCGATGTGGTCGATGCGCGCTTGGACCTCTTCGAGGGTCGCGCAGGACCGCGTCTCGATGTCGGTGCCGAGGGTCGTGCCGAGCCCGTATCCGGCCAGCGCGGCGATGAGGTCGGCGTGGGTGAGCTCGGCGAGTCGCGGGTCGCTCGTGTGCTCGGGGTCGGTGAGGGCGTCGTAGGCGATGAAGGTCTGCTCGACCTGGTAGGCGCGGTCCTTGGCGCGGAGGGACCCGGAAGAGGCGTTGCGGCGGTTGGCGAACGGAGTGCCGCCGTGGGCCACGCGGGCCTCGTTCGCGGCCGCGAACTGCGCCTCGGTCATGAGCACTTCGCCGCGCACTTCGACCGTGACCGGCTCGGTCAGCTCCATGGGCAGACCGGCGAGGTTGCCGATGGTGTGGGAGACGTCTTCGCCGGTCGAGCCGTCGCCGCGGGTGACGAGCTGGACCAGGCGGCCGCCCTGGTACCGGGCGGCGAGGGCGACGCCGTCGAGCTTCGGTTCGACGGCCCAGCCGTCGACCTCACGGCCGCCCAGGCGGCGCTGCAGGGAAGCGGCCCATTCGGTGAGGTCCTCGGCGGAGAAGACGTTGCCGAGGCTGAGCATCCGCACGGAGTGGGCGACATCGCCGGTGACCACGCCCGCCGCGACCGCTTGCGTGGGCGAGTCGGGGGCGACCTGGTCGGGGTGCGCGTCCTCCCAAGCGGTGATGGCGCGCATGAGCCGGTCGTAGGTTGCATCGTCCATTCCGGACTCGCCGGAACCGTAGTAGGCGTCGGCGGCGGTGCGGGCCGAAGCGACCGCGTCCAGGTATGCGGGCTCGTCGGAGAGGTCGAGGGGCGTGGTCGCATTGTCGATCATGGGTCCATCTTGTCACCTGGGTACGACAACGACCGAGTGACGAAATGCCCGCACGATTCGCGACTGCGGCATTTTTCGCTGACTGCTACCAGTGGCGGTTGCAGCATTCGACGTGGAGTTCCAAACAGTCGTCCGGCCGATGCCGCCAGCGCCCCAGCTCGATCTCGGCGCAGACGTGCGCCTCCGGCCGCGTCGCCAGGTCAGCCGGTCCCTCCTCCGCGAGCCTGCGGAGCTTCCAGCCCTCGAGTTCGAAGGCGAGGCGGCTCCCGACGACGAACAGGGTGTCGGCCGCGACGGTCCAGCGCAACACGTCGCGGAACTCGCGGTGCCAGCGCCGATCATGATCGGGGCGGTCGAAGTCGGGCAGGGCGCCCGGCGGCATGGTGACCTTGTGCGGCTTCGGCTCAGCGAGGCGGGAGCGCACGTCCTTCCACCGCGACGCCGGAAAGTGCAGGCTGTGGTGCAGGAGCACCAGGTCGAGCCGTCGGGCACCGGGATCGGACCCGCACGACGCCGGGCTCGAGCGCAGCGGCAGCCATACGAGGCTCCGGGGCGAATGCGCCGCGAGCCACCAGGCGATCGCCGTCTCCGCCGCCGCCGTCTTGTCGACCGAGAGCTGCTTGCCGACGAGGTCGTCGTGCAGCACCGCATGCCCGGGCACCCGCTCTGGCCTGATGACCCGGAAGCGCTCGCCGCCCAGCCGGGCGGTAGTGACGAGCGCGCGCCACTCGCGTCCTTCCAGCCGCACCGTTCTCCTTCAGCCCCAGGGCCATCGCAGTGGCCCGTCGACCACTGAGTATGGCGCGGCACCGCCGGGAACGCGAGCGCGTTTAGCGTCGCTCCGGTGGCAGGCTGGACCCGCACCGGATCGTCGAGCTCGACTAGTCCCTCGTCGACCAACTGCATGACGGCTGCAGCTCACGCACACGACCACGGGCGAAGGTGCGCACTTGATGACTCGAGCGGGCCTGTCGCCGCAGCCGTCCGTCACCGAGATCCGCCGAGTCGAAGGCGACCTGTTCGCCTCGGTCGGCTCGGCAGGGACCGCCGGCGGCTTCCTGGAGTTCCTGGACTCGGATGAGGCGGGCCGGGCGCGCTTCATCCACGGCGGGGGCCGCTCGGTCCCTCGGTTGGACTGACGCCTGCAGTGGGAACGGGGGCGGCGGTCAGGCGCGGGTGGCTTCGGCGATTGCTCCACCATCTTCGGCGCGACGACTACATCGGACAGAACCATGCCCCCATGGTCTACACCACCCCCGCACCTTCCGCCGCAGAGGATTCGGCGGAACGTGAACACTGTTGTTTGAGTTTTAGAGGATCGAGGGTACGCTCGAACTCGTACATGACTGTTCGAGTTAAGGAGTGACCGTGTCCACCGTCCACCACCCCGAAACTGAGAGCGAAGCGCCGCCGCTGCCGCGGCGCTGGGTCATGCTCGCGCTGCTGTGCACCGCGCAGGCGATGCTCATCATCGACATCACCGTCGTCAACATCGCGCTGCCGACGATCGGCGCCGAACTCTCGCTCGACCGTGAAGCGCTGACCTGGATCGTCACCGGGTACACCCTGGTCTTCGGCGGCCTCATGCTGTTCGGTGGACGGCTCGCCGACCTCTTCGGACGTCGCCGCATGCTCCTCACGGGCCTGACACTCTTCACGGCGGCATCGCTCGCCGCGGGGCTGGCCCAGACCGGGCCGGTCCTGCTGGGCGGGCGTCTCGCGCAGGGGCTCGGTGCGGCGCTCATGGCGCCCGCGATCCTGTCCACCGTCACGACCGCGTTCCACGGCACCGAGCGCAACCGCGCGCTCGGACTGCTGTCGGCGATCGCTGGAGGCGGTGCCGCCCTGGGCGTCCTCGTCGGCGGCGTGCTCACCGCCGGGCCCGGCTGGCAGTGGATCTTCTACATCAACGTGCCGATCGGCGCGGTCATCCTGGTGCTGCTGCCCGTGACGCTGCCTTCCGATCCGGTTGGCGGGCAACGGGAACGGCTCGACGTGCCGGGTGCGCTGATCGTCACCGCCGCGACCGCCGCGCTCATCTTCGGCCTCGTGCGGGCGGGCGACGACGGCTGGGGGTCGGCGGCGACGCTCGGTTCGCTCGCGGCGGCGGTCGTGCTCTATGCGGTCTTCGGCCTCGTCGAACGGCGCACGGCCGCACCGCTCATGCGAGTGGCGCTCCTGGGCAGGCGCACGGTCGTCACCGGCGCGTTCCTCATGCTCATGGCGACGGCGCTGCTGATCTCGTTCTTCTTCCTCGGGTCCCTGTACCTCCAGGGCTTCGCCGAATACTCCGCGCTGCGCACGGGCCTGCTGTTCTTGCCCGTCGCCGTCGCCACCACGATCGGCGCGCAACTCGCCGCCCACTTGATCGGGAAGACCGGGCCGCGTCCGATCGCGGTTGCCGGCATGGTGATCGCCGCCGCCGCTTCGGGATGGCTGGCGACGCTGGAATCCGGCAGCGGCGCCACGGCCGTCGTCGCAGGGCTCTCATTGGGGGCGTTCGCACTCGGCACGCTGTTCATCACCGCGAACGCCACCGCGCTGTCGCGGGTCGACCCGCACGAGGCCGGAGTCGCCTCGGGCATGATCACCACGTTCCACGAACTCGGCGGATCGGTCGGCGTCGCGGTCATGTCGACCGTGGCGGCCGCGAGCATCAGCGCGAGCGCCCCGACCCTCTCGGGGTTCACCGACGCGTTCCTCGTCTGCGCCGTCGCCTCGGGCGTCGCGGCGATCGTCGCACTGGTCCTGGTCCCCGGCGGGAAGGTCGAGACGAGCGGCGGCCCGCACGGGCACTAGCTACCCTTCAGGCATGGCCGACGGCAAGACCACCGCGTCGGCACGGCGGCCCAGCGGGCAGCGCCGTGCCGACGCCCAGCGCAACATGGACAAGATCCTCGACGCGGGGCTCAAGCTCTACAGCTCCCGGCCCGGCGTCAGCGTCGCCGAGGTCGCCGAAGCCGCCGGAGTCGGGCGCGTGACCCTCTATGGCCACTTCCCTTCCCGCACCGAACTCGCGAAGGCCCTCATGGACCGCGCGTTCGAGGAGACCGAAGCGGCCTGGGAGGGCGTCGACACCTCCGGACCGGCCGACGCGGCGCTGGCGAGGGTCGTGCGCGAGCAGTGGCACCTCATGGAGCGCAACAGGAACCTGCGCGACAACGTCATCGGCGACGTCTCCCCGCAGTGGCTG
Organism: Glycomyces niveus; assembly: GCF_017592475.1. GTDB lineage: Bacteria > Actinomycetota > Actinomycetes > Mycobacteriales > Micromonosporaceae > Glycomyces > Glycomyces niveus. The sequence goes on from NZ_JAGFNP010000004.1 coordinate 192,912, forward strand.
CGCGCCCGGCACGACCCGATCCTGCGGCGCATCGAGGAGCTCATCACCCGCGGACGGGACGACGGCGCCTTCCGCACCGACCTTCCCGTGTCCTGGCTGGTCACCTCCCTCTACAGCCTCGTCCACGCCGCATCGGACGAGATCACCGCCGGCCGTCTCACCGCCGCGGAAGCGCCCGAGGTGCTCGTGGCCAGCCTGCGGTCCCTGTACCGGACATAGGAGGCGGCCTCAGGTCCGCTGCGACGGCCGCGGCCGGTCGACTACCATGGGCGCGTCGTCCCCGCCGCGCCGTATCCGGCAGCGGCGGTCCAGCCCGTCACGTGCCTTTGGAAGGTCGGCGAATTGACCTGGTTGCGATCGCTCTGGAAGGCCGCCCTCATCGTGGTGGCCGTAGGCGTCGCGCTGATGCACTCGACCGGGCACGCCTGCACCGGCGCCGCCTGCCACATCGAGACGGCCTCGGTCGCGACGGTCGCCGACGAGCACGCCGCCACTGAGGGCGAAGACCGCCACGAGCACCCGATGGGCACCGGCATGAGCCCCTTGCAAGTGTGCATGGCGATCCTCACCGGGCTCGCGATCGCGGTGTCGCTGTGGGCGATCCGGCGGCTCGCGCCGATCGCCGGCGAGGACCCGGCCGCGACGCGCCGCAGGGCCGGCCCCTGGGCCCCGCCGGTCCCGCTTCCGTCCGGGGGCCGACTGTCCCATCTCGAACTCTCGGTGCTGCGCATATAGGCCGAACCGCTGGTCCCCGAACCACTTCGACCCGTACACGCGACAACACCTTCGAAAGAGAGTTCTCCACCATGCGCAAGACCTTCACCGTGCGCCGCGCGCTGTCCGCCGGCGCCGCGGCCCTCGCCGCGCTGTCCTTCGCCGCCTGCTCCGGCAGCGGCGACGAGGGCGGCCACGACATGGACCCCATGGAGTCCGAGTCCGCGACCGCCGACGCGGCGTTCAACGACGCCGACGTCACGTTCCTCCAGATGATGATCCCGCACCACGAGCAGGCCGTCGCGATGGCGGAGCTGGCCGCCGAGCACGCCGAGGACCCCGAGGTCGTCGCGCTCGCCGGGCAGATCGCCGCCGCGCAGCAGCCCGAGATCGACCAGATGACCGCGCTGCTCGAAGCGTGGGGCGAGCCGACCGAGATGGAAGACCACGGCGGCATGTCCATGGGCGGCATGGCGACCGAGGAGCAGATGGCCGAACTCGCCGCCGCCCGCGGCGCCGACTTCGACAAGCGCTTCGTCGACCTCATGATCGTCCACCACGAGGGCGCCGTCGACATGGCCGAGGCTCACCACGCCGAAGGCGAGAACGCCGACGCCACCGCTATCGCCGACGCCGTGATCGAGGCGCAGACCGCTGAGATCGCCACGTTGCAGGAGATTCAGGCGCGAGTGTGACCGGCCCGGGGGTCCGGGCCGGTTGCCCGGCCCGCACCCCCGTTCCTGACGGTCGTCAAGCCGTCGAAGTGACCCCGAGGGTGACCGTTCCGCCGTCGGCGAATCCGATCTCGACACGGACGGCGCCCGAGGTCCCTGGGACCGTTCGCAGCCCAGCGGGCCGGTCACCGCACCAGTCCTCGATGACATCGCGCGGCCCGGCCACATCGATCCCGGTGATGCCCACCGGCTCGCGGCCGTGCTCGGCCCGGAGCGGCGGGAACCCCTCCGACCAGTGGATCAGGCAAGGCAGATAGCGCCGTGCGAAGTTCTGCCCGAACCCGGCCAGCAGGTACGGAGGGAAACCCGGTCCTTCCGCGGGCGCCTCGATGAGCGACATCGCATGCCGCGCCGCCAGTTCGCGCAGTCGCGCTTCCTCCTCGACCGCGACCAGCCAGGCCACCGGGATCAACGTGTCCTCGGGATGCAGCTCGAGCGCTTCCGAATCGAACCGCAGCAATGGCGGGGCGCCCGGCGCGGGCGCCTTCCCGTTCGGGTAGTGGACTTCAAGGAGCTGCCCGTGCCGCAGCGGCACAACGAGATTCGACAGACCCAGACCCGGCAGTTCCCGGCCCCGCGCTATGCCGAGACCGGCTTCGGCCAGCGCCTGCTCGGCCTCTTGCCGTGAGCGGGTGGCGAGTACGACGTGATCGATCTCCATCCGCCCAAACTACCGAGTTCGACAACGATTATCAATAAGGTCGACCGGTCTCAGGCCTGGTACTGCCTCGACGGCCGCGTCGACCTCGCCGGCGCGCAGCATCGCGAGCGCCGGCACGGGTGGGCCTCGAACAGTTCGATGCGGATGCCCGGGTGCTCGCCGCGCATCGCCGCGCCGCTTCGGGGACGAGGGCTCTCAGCATGTATCGATGGTATCTATGGGGTTTCTAGGTGATCTGGCATTGGACTGATAGCAGCGAGAACGCGGTCTCGCTGCACGTCTACGGCACCGACCTCGGCCGGGTCGGCAGCAGCGTCCACCGCTACTAAGAAGGGGATTGAGACACCATGGCACTCAAGCGAATGGACCACACCGGCATCGTGGTCGACGACCTCCCGGCCGCCATCGGCTTCTTCACCGCGCTCGGCATGGAGCTGGTGGGGCAGGCGCCCGTGAGCGGCGAATGGGCGGACAGGCTCACCGCGCTGGAGGGCCTGCGGGCCGACATCGCCATGCTGCGGACCCCGGACGGCAACAGCCAGGTCGAGCTGTCGGTCATCCACAGCCCCAAGGCGACCGCCCCGGCGCCGTGGGAGCCGGTGAGCACGCCGGGCATCCCGCGCCTCGCGTTCGTCGTCGACGATGTGGACGAGGCCATCGAGCAGCTGCGCCCGCACGGCGCCGAGCTCGTCGGCGAGATCGCGCAGTACGAGGACTACGTGCGGTACGGCTACGTGCGCGGACCGGCAGGCGTCATCATCGGGCTGATCCAGGAACTCGGCTGACACGACCGGTCCGCGCACGGAGGCGTCCTCCCCCGGTCGGGCGGGCTCATTCGCGCGCGGTGCGTTCGAGGAACGGGATCACCAGGGCCGCGAGTTCATCGGGGGTGGTGTAGTTCGCGTCGTGCGGGGCGCCGGGGACGACGGCGGTCTCGGCTTGCGGCAGCAGGCGGTCGAGTTCGCTGATCCAGCGCTGGGAGGCCACGGTCTCCTTGGCGCCGCGGGTGATGAGGACGGGCGCCTGCACGCGGGGCAGGCGCCGGTCGATCCGGTCGGCCAGGGCGATGTCGAAGGTGCGCCAGGCGCGCCGCAGGCCGGCGTCGGCCAGGTCGCGCAGGATCACCGGCAGCTGGCCCGGGTCCTCGTACGGGAGGCCGCGGACCCAGTGCCACGTCTGCCGGAGTTTGGTGGGGTAGGCGGGGTCCATCGTGGGGCCCACCAGGACCACGCTCCGCACGAGCGCCGGGTGCTCTTCGGCCAAGGCGGTCGCGACCTGCGCGCCGAAGGAGTTGCCGACGACGGCGACGGGCCCCTCCCCGATCGCCTCGAGCCACATGGCGATCCACTTCGCCAGGGCCGAGACGTCGGCCGGGGCGCCCGGGTCGCCGCTGAATCCGAAGCCCGGCATGTCGAGCGCCCGCACCGGGTACCGCTCGGCGAGCCGTGCGGCCAGCGGCATGAGGTACCGGTGCGAGACGGCCATGCCGTGGACCAGGAGGACCGGTGTTCCGGGCGGGTCCTCGCGGGTCGCCCGCCAGTGCAGCCGCACGCCGTCGACGCGGGCCCAGCGGCTCTCGAACACGGCGTCCGGCCGCGGCGCGGCCGTGGCGAGCCGATGGCGCTCGCGCAGGCGCCGCCAGTTCCAGTCGCGCATCGACGCTCCTTTCACGATGGCATGAGCGTATCGCCGCCGCGGCGTCGCGTTCGGACCGTCAGCGGCGAACCTGGTAGCGCAGGTGGAGCACCCGGTCGCCTTGGAGGACGGTGTCGGGGTCCTCCAGCAGGTGCTGCACGTCGACCGAACCGAAGTAGCGCCTGCCGGTGCCGAAGACGACGGGGGCGACGTCCATGCGCACCTCGTCGACCAGGCCCGCGGCGAGCGCCTGGCCGCCGACGTCGCCGGCGGCGACCTCGACCAGGCGGTCGCCCGCGAGCTCCTGCGCCTTGGCGACGGCCGCCTCGACGCCGTCGACGAAGTGGAACGGCGCCTCGGGGTCCCAGCCTTCGGGCGGGGGCCGGTGCGTCACGACGACCACGTGGTCGATCCCGCCCGGGGGCTCGCCGTCCCAGCCGTCCGTCAGGTCGAAGACGCGGCGGCCGGCGATCGTGACCCCGACCTGGTCCCAGTAGGGGCGGGTGTAGTCGTAGGACGTCTGCGACACCGTGATCGCGCCGCTGTCGTCCAAGGGGACGTCGCCGTTGGTCAGCCACTCGAACAGCGGTCCGGGCCAGTCGTTCTCGTCGGCGATGAAGCCGTCGACCGACACCGACGCGTACATGACCACTCTGCCCACGGGGCCCTCCTTCGGTCTGGGTTGACCTCAACCTAGCGTGTCGTGGGGCCGTCGGTCTCGCAAGCGATCGATCGGACGGCGGCGTTACCGGGCGAACCGGTCCGTGGCCGCCACGATGGCCTCCGCCGTCGCGTCGCCGGAGATGCCGTGGCCCTCATTGGAGATGAGCACCAGCTCGGCGTCCTTCCAGACCTGCGCGAGGTTCCAGGCGATGTCCGCCGGGCCGCTGATGTCCAAGCGCCCGTGGATCATCACGCCGGGGATCCCGGCGAGGTTCGCCGCATCGCGCAGCAGCGCACCGTCCTCGACGAAGCCGGCGTGGCGCCAGTAGTGGGTGACGAGGCGGGCGAACCGCATCCGGAAGCGGGGGTCGTCGAACCGGGGGTCGGGCTCGTGACCGGGGTCGGTGGAGACGTGCACGTCCTCCCAGCGGCACCACTCCCGGGCCGCCGTCTCGCGGACCGACGGGTCGGGGTCCTCGAGCATGCGGGCGTACGCGTCGACGAGGCTGCCGTCGCGTTCGGCCTCGGGCACGGTGTCGCGGAAGCGGGCCCACTCCTCGGGGAAGATCCGGCCCATGTCCCTGGTCACCCAGGTGACCTCGCGGCGGGTGGTGTTGGTGACGCTGAACAGCACCAGCTCCGAGACGCGGTCGGGGTGCGCCTCGGCGTAGGCCAGGCCGAGCGTGACGCCCCAGGAGCCGCCGATGACGAGCCACCGCTCGACGCCCAGGTGCTCGCGGAGGCGTTCGGTGTCGGCGATCAGGTGCGCGGTGGTGTTGGCGGCCAATGAGGTTTCCGGGTCGGCGGCGTCGGGGACGCTGCGCCCGCAGCCGCGCTGGTCGAACAGGACGATCCGGTAGGCCTCGGGGTCGAACAGGCGGCGCCAGAACGAGCCCGCGCCGGAACCGGGACCGCCGTGCAGCACGACGGCGGGCTTGCCCTCCGGGTTCCCGCACGCCTCCCAGTACACGAGGTTGCCGTCGCCCACATCGAGCATGCCCTGGTCGTACGGCTCCACCGGGGGATAGAGACCGGTCATCGCTCCTCCTTCGCATTTATAACAGCGCTGTTAGAATAACAGTGTGAAGCACCATCCCGATCCCGCCGCCCTGGGCACCCTCCTCCGCCACGTCCTCGAGCAGCTCGAGGGCGATGTGGCCGCCTGCTACCGGGAGCGGGGGCTCCCCGAATACCGCCCCCGCTTCTCCCCCGTCGTCCGCGTCCTCCTCGCCGAAGGCCCCCAGTCCGTCCGCGACCTGGCCGCCAAGGTCGGCGTCACCCACTCCGCGGCCAGCCAGACGGCGATCCAGATGGCCCGCGCGGGCCTGGTCGCCCACACCGCCGACCCGGACGACAGCCGCCGGCGCCTGATCTCCCTGACCCCGAAGGCCCGGCGGATGGTCCCGCAGATCACGGCGGAGTGGGAGGCGACCACCGCGGCCATCGACGAACTCGACACGGAACTCTCCATGCCGTTGGCGCACTTGCTCATCGAGGTTTCGGAGGCGATCGGGCGCCGCCCGCTCCGGGACCGCATCGCCGCCGCCTTCGGCGACGAGGACGGCGGTCAGTCCAGTTCGACCACCTCGGCGTCGTAGGGGCCGAGAAGGAACCCGCCGTCGAAGCGGGCCTCGGAGAGGACGCCGGTGGCCTTGCCCTGGAATGCGATCGGCTTCGGTTCGGCGTCGAGGTTGAGATAGAGCACGTGGCGGTCGTCCACGGCGCGGGCCATGACGCCGGCGGGGACCTCCGGTCCGGCGGGGACCTCGAGCAGGGCGAGCTCGGCTTCGAGGAGCGGGTCGAGGACTTCGCGCCGGGCGGGCAGGGCGACGTACACCGCCCGGCCCGAGCCGTAGCGGTTGGCGGTGATGAGCGGGTAGTCCGCGTCGAGGCCCGTTGCACGGGCGAGTGTTTCGGCGGTGGTGGGCTCGACCAGGTCGAACCGCGGTGTCGCGGCCGAGACGGCGCGGCCGTCGAAGTCGAGGTCGAGTCGTTCGCTCCCGGTGCGGCCGTGGGCGAGTTCGTTGAGCATCGCGGTCTCCTCGTAGGAGCCGACCCGGATGCCGAAGACGTCGTCGAGCCCGCCTGGGCGGGTCGAGGCGAAGGCCTGGCCGTCGGCGTCCAATGTGGCCGAATACGAGGTCATGACCACGGTGCCCCCGCGCTCGACGAACGCGCGGATGCGGTCGGCGGCAGCTTCGTCGAGCACGAGCACGCCCGGGACGATCAGCAGCTTGAAGTCGAGCGCGCTGTGAGCGAGGTCGACCATGCGCACGTCGAGGTTGCGGCTGACGACCGCTTCGAACGCGGTCTGCGCCTGCCGGTCGTGGCGCTCGGGGAAGACCGCGCTGGCGATCTGGCTGGGGAAGTCCAGCGCCACCGCGACCTCGGCGCGCGGCCGGTAGGGGAAGCCGCGGCCCTCCAGCTTCGCGAACTCGGCGGCGATCCGCCGGTACTCGTCGAGCTTGCGGTTCGGGCGGCCGTCCCAGTCGACCATGCCCTGCAGGAACTGCTCCTCCCCCGCGTGCATGGTCTGCCAGGTCCAGCCGCACACGAGCTGGTTGCCCAACATCAGGGAGGCGTAGGCGGACTTGCGGATCGAGCCGGGGACGGCGGTCATCGTGGTGAACTCGGTGCACCAGAACGGGGTGGTGTTCTCGTACTGGATGCGGGCCATGCCGAACAGGGCGCCGCGCAGGCCCTCATTGTCGATGATCGTGCCGCCCGGGTAGAAGCCGTTCCCGGCGCGCGTGATCCGTCCCCTGTAGGCGGCGGGGGCGTAGTCGAAGTGCTTCTTGTCGGCGTAGTACCACATGTTCGTGGTGGTGAGCATGCCCGGAGCGTTCGCCTCGACCACGTCGAGGAGCGCTTCGAGGTAGGTCTCGACCTCGTGGGAGATGAAGCGGCGGAAGTCGAGGACGCGTTCGGGGGCGCCGGTGTAGGTCCCGGACTGCGGCAGGCCGACGTCGGCGAAGTCGCCGATGCGGCGGGACCAGCGGTGGCCGGCCCAGGCCGTGTTGAGCGCTTCGGCCGTGCCGTACTTGTCCTTGAGCCAGGCGATGAAGCGCGCCCGCACGGTCTCGGAGTAGGAGATCGGGCCGTCGCCGGGCTCGTTGTCGATGCCGAAGGCGGCCAGCGCGGGGTGGCCGGCGTAGCGCTTGGTCAGCCGGTCGGCGAAGCGCATCGCGTGGGAGCGGAAGGCGGGGTCGCCGACGTCGTCCATGTAGCGGTGGTTGGGGTAGAGCCGGCCGCCGTCGGAGGCGACGACGTCGATGGAGGGGTGCTTGCGGTGGAGCCACAGCGGCGCGGGCCGGACGGCGATGTCGAGGATGACGCCGATCCCGTTGGCCTGCATGAGGTCCATGACCTCGTCGAACCATTCGAAGGTGAATGCACCGTCGCTCGGCTCGAAGGTGTCCCAGGCGAGGTGGCCGAGGCGCACCATGCGGATGCCGGCGTCGCGCATCATCGCGGCGTCGCGGCGCCAGGTGGCGGGGTCGGAGTCGTGCGGGTGGTAGTTGGCGCCGACGATGAGGTCGGGCAGGTGCTGGCCTGCGGCGGAAGGGTTCACGGGTTCCTCGGTTTCAAATCGGTCGGGTCGGTGATCGCTTGAGTGAAGGTTCACGCTCTTAAGGAGCTGAGACGCGTCCGGCCCGCGTGCTCAGGCGCTGCCCCTCCACAGCACGCGGGAGGCGGCCCGGCGCCGGATCGGTTCGAGGCGGGCGAACTCGGCCTTGGCGAGGGTTTCGACGACGTCCATGACATGGCCGGCGAACTCGCTTCGGTCGATGGCGATGGAGGTGAGCGGCGGATCGACCGCTTCGCCGAGGGCCAGGCCGTCGACGCCGACGATGCTGACGTGCCGGGGGACCTCGATGCCGAGGTGGTGCGCGCTCTGGACCGCGCCGAGTGCCATGAGGTCGTTGAACATCAGCACCGCGTCGGTGCCGGGGTGGCGTTCCATCAGCTCGGCGAAGGCCCTGCCGCCGCCCGAAATGGACTCCTCGCCGACGATGACGCCGGTCAGGTCGTCGCCCACGGCGTCTTCGAACCACCGCCGGCGCGGTGATACCGTGTCGCCTCCGAAGTGGCGCCGGTAGTTCGCCGAGTCGACCATGCCGAAGGTCTGGGCGCCGCGTTCCCGCAGGACGCCGACCGCCTCTTCGACGCCGGTCTTGAGGTCGACGCCGACCGCGTGCACGCCGGGTGCCGAGTCGGACCCGGACCGGAACTCAGCGTCGAGTCGCACCAGGGGGAGTCCCCCGCACACCCGCCGGAGGTGGGCGTCCGCGCCGGCGAGGTGGCCCACGATGACGTCGACCTGCGGGGCGAGCATCGCCAGCGCCTCGTCCATGCCGCGTTCGGTCGAGGCGACCATGATCTGCCAGCCGCGGTCGGCGCCGGCTTCGAGGAGCGAGGCGGCGAGGTCGGTGTAGTAGGGGTTGCGGAAGGAGGCGACCACGAAGCCCATCGCGGGGGTCTTCTCGCGGGTCACGAGGCTGCGGGCGAAGCGGCTCGCGCGGTAGCCGAGGCGTTCGGCGGCGTCGAGGACCTTCTGCCGCGTCGCCTCGCTGATGCGGCCCGTGCCGTTCATCGCGCGCGTCACGGTCTGGCGGGAGACGCCCACCTCCGCGGCGACGTCGAGGATCGTCACGCGTTTGGCCACGGTCCCGTCCCTTCGATGCTGTCGGGCTCGTGATAGCGGCCCGTGCCGGATGCGCCCGTCTCGTGGTGGAGCGTAATGGGTGAACCTTCACGCTGCCGAACCGGGCGGCCGCCGGCAACCGGCGGTCCCGCGCAGCGCCCGGGATTCCCGGCGGGCGCGGTCGGACACTCGCAGGGCCCTCGGTGACCTACCGCCGAAGGAGCCCCCATGCAGCCGTTCTGGTACCGCAATGCCGTTGTCTACGCCGTCGGCCCGGCCATGTTCCGCGACTCGGACGGGGACGGATGGGGCGCCGCCTCCGGTCGATCTCGCGTTGTTGTCGCCGAAGGAGATCGCGATACCGCTCGCGGCCCGTCGGAGAGCGCTCAGGCAACTGCGAGCCCGAAGCGTCGTCTCCTTTCTGGACTTCGATGACTTCGACCGGACTCCGCTCGACGCGCCACGATCCGGCCGATCGGCGGGTTCAGTCCGCCAGCGCCTGGGTGATCATGCCGAGCGTCGCCCAGTCGACGAGCCGCTGGTCGCGGATGTCGGCGTAGGTGGCGATCTCGATCCAGGTGCGTTCCGAACCGCCGCCGTCGCCTCCGGGGACGTCCTGGCGTGCGCGCAGCCAGTCGAGTTCGGCGCCGGTGATCTCGGCGGCGAACAGGTGCGCCCGGTGGGCCGAGACCGTCGCGGCGACCTGCCGTGCCCCGAGTGGACGGAGACGGTCGGCGTCCAGGACCAGACCGGTTTCTTCGCGGACTTCGTCGACGGCCCATGCGGTCGGGTCGTGCCGGGTGCTGCTGCCGCCGGGGAGTTCGTGGACGAAGCCGTCCACGGTCGTTGCCGGGGAGCGGAACTCGCGCACCAGGACGACCACGGTGTCGTCCAGGGTGCGGCCGGGGCGGTACAGCGCGACCTGCGCGGCGTCCGGGCGCGAGAGCACGACCTCGTTGGATTTCACGCGGTTCTCGTCCGCCACATGGACTTCGACGTGCGCGGCCCAGTAGAAGACGGTGTCGCGGGCCGGGCCGACCCGGAACGTCCATTCGACGCGGGCGCTGACGAGGCGGTTGCCCGCGGCCCGCTGCGCGCGGTGCCAGGCCTGGAAGCTGTCGGTCGCCCACACCTGGAGCGGCACGGTGCGTTCGCCTTCGGTGCGGTGCGCACCGGTTCCCACCTGCGCCAGCGCGGCCCGGACCGTGTCCGCGAGCGTGTCGCGGACCGGGACGCCGTTCGCCTCTGCCAGGTGCCGCAGGTATTCGTTCTTCGGCGCGGTCGGCGGCGCCCCGAACACCACTTTCCCTGAAGCGACCCACGCCCCGTATTCGATGTTCGTCGTCAGCGCGGGCATGGTGGCCATGTCCCTGGGGACCCAGAACACGATCACGTCGACCGCGTGCATCCACCGGGACTCCCAGTCGGCTTGGCCGGTGTAGTCGGCGAGCACGCCTTCGCGCAGCTCGGGCGTGAACACGACCAGGCGGCCGTCGTGGCGCCACTGCTCCTGAAAGAAGGCCACGGCGTCGCGGTTCCACGCGGGCACGTCGGCCGAGCGCGGCAGTGGACCGGCGAGGAACACCGCGGCGTCCCACGATGTCGGTGGCGCCTCGTTGGCGTGGACGACGATGACTTCAGAGTCCATTAAGGCCTGCCTTCCGTTCGACGCGTTCGGGGTTCAGCGGCCGGTGAGCGCCAATGCCGCTTTGAGCCAGCGGGACACCGGGGCGCCGCCGAGTTCGTCGAGGCTGCGGATCCACCTTGCTTCGGCGATCTCGGAGGCGAGGTGGAAATGGGCCGTCGGCGCCGGCGCCGTCACGATGGTGACCGTGTCCCGCTTGCCCTCCGCGGCCGTCTGGGCGCGATCGAGGACGGTGAACTCCGCGGCGTCCATCGCGATGCGGAGCTCCTCCCACATCTCCCGGGCCGCGGCCTGCTTCGGCATCTCCCGGACCGGCTTGTACCCGCCGCCAGGAAGCCCCCACCTCGCGGTGTCGCCGTAGGCGTGGCGGACCACGAGGAACCGGCCGTCAGGCAGCGTCAGGAACGCCTTCACGCCGAACGTGGCGGGTTTCGCCACCCGCCACCACAGGCGCTGCGACCACGCCGCCGCTTGCAGGACCGGGGGCGGGACGTTGATGCGGCGCATGCGTCAAGCGTCGCATGCCGGTGCGGTCGGGTCGACCACCGCCACGACGGGCCGTCGGCAAGGACGAACGGGAGGATCTCCCCGTCAGGCGGCGAGTTCGGCGACGTGTTTGCGGCCCTTGGGGAAGAGGGGGCCGACGAGGAGGCGGTCGAGGCCTGGGAGCTGCATTGCGCGGAAGCCCCAGCGGCGCAGGAGGAGCCTGGTGAAGGTGCGGGGCAGGAACCATTCGGTGACGCGGTCGCGGGCCGCGCGCTGCACGTCGCCCGCGACGGGGCGCCAGCGGCGTTCGTATTCGGCGATGCCTTCCTCCACTGAGGAGGCTCGATCGAGGCACTCGCCCAGGAGGTAGGCGCCCGCGACGCCGAGTGAGGCGCCTTGCCCGGCGATGAGGGAGACCGCGTGGGCGGCGTCGCCGAGTAGGACGGTGCGGCCCTTGCTCCACTGCGGGAGGTCGATCTGGGCGACCTGGTCGTAGTAGACCTGGTCGGGTGCAGGGCAGGCGGCGAGGGCGCGTTCGGCGAGGTCGCCCATGCCGGCGTAGGCGGCGCGGAAGGCGTCGCGGGGGTCGTCGGACAGGGTGGTGCCGGGCGCGCGGTGGACGGCGAAGACGGCGACCTGGTCGTCGGTGAGGCCGTAGAAGCCCATCTGCCGGTTGCGGGTCTCGGTGAGCACGAACTGGCCGCGCACCTGCGCGAACATCTCCGGGTCGGTGAAGATGTAAGCGCCGGTGTGCATCCCGAGGTACCGCAGGCAGTCCTGCTCGGGGCCGAAGGCGAGGGCGCGGACGCGCGAGTGGATGCCGTCGGCGCCGACGACGAGGTCGGCGTCGACCGTGGTGCCGTCGGAGAGGTGGACGCGGTCGTCGTCGATGGTGTCGATCGTGGTGCGGTAGCGCAGGTCGACCTGGTCGGGAAGGGCTTCGCGCAGGAGCCGCTCGAGGGCGGGCCGCATGATGCTGGCGAGTTCGCCGCCGAGGGCTTTCGCGAAGAGCGTGTAGTCGATGCGGACGGTGGTGCGGCCGCGGTCGTCGATGTAGCGGAACTCCTCGACCGGACTGGCGTGCCGGTTCATCTCGTCGCCCAGGCCCATCAGCTGCAGCGCCTCGTGTCCGGGGCCGAAGAAGTCGATCATGTAGCCCTGCGGGCGCGGCCCGGGAGCGTGGTCGACGAGGTGGACGTCCCAGCCGTGGTGGTGGAGGCGGTGGGCGAGGGCGAGGCCGGCGATGCCGGCGCCGCAGATGACGGCTCTCATTGTGCTGCTCCGTTCGAGGGTCGGGTGAGGTGGCGCAGGAGGGGCGCGAGCCGGGCGGCCGACAGCCGCGCGTCGAGGCTCTTGTGGAGGAGAAGGCCGTCGATCGCGGCCATGATGAGGGTCGCCGCCTCCTCGGGATCGGTGCGGCCCGCGCGGGCGAGCATGGCGGAGAGGTGGGCGCGGAAGTCGTCCATGAGCTCGCGCATCCGGTCGCGCAGGTCCGGGTCGCGGGTGGCGGCGAGGTACGCCTCGATGACGAGCAGCGAGGCCGGGTCGGCGCCGGTGTACCGGTCGACCTCGACCAGCAGCGCCTCGACGGCACCGGGGGGATCCGGCGCGGCGTCCAGTCCGGCGGCGGCGCCCTCGAGCAGGGGCCGCATCCCTTCCACCGCGGCCTGCCGCAGCAGTGCCTGCAGCGATTCGAAGTGGTAGTGCACCAGGCCGGACCGGATGCCGGCGCGCTCGGCGAGGAGGCGGGTGCTCACGGCGTTCCATCCGATCTCGGCGATGAGTTCCTGAGCGGCGGCGATGAGCCGGGCGCGCACTTCGCGGCCGCGTTCGGCGTTGGTCGGGCCTGCCACGTCCACCTTCTTGGTCGATCGTCCAATACGATTGACCAACTATACCGCGCCGACGCGCTTCCGGTCGGCCGCACCACTTTCCCTCCACAACGGCTCCACGCCGCCGCGCGAGACTGGTGCGACTCCGCGTGATCGCTCCCCCGCTCCCCGCTCGAACCAGCGATCGCACCCCTGATCGGCCAGGAAGGGAACATTCCCCATGCCACGAACCTCTGCGAAACGTCTGAGCCTCAGAGCCGCATGCATAGCCGTCGCCGCCTTCACGACGGTGGCGGTCACGGCGGGCGTCGCCTGGGCGGCCTACACCGACAACATGTACCCCACGCAGTACCTCACGGTGGGCTGCTTCAGCGTCAGCGGACCCCACCAGTCGGGCTTCTGCCAGACCGACAACAAGGACCTCACGTACTACATGGACAGCGGCGGCAGCAACAAGCTCGAGGCCGGCGACCGCTCCGTCGTCAACAACGTCATGAACAACATCTACGAGCCGACCGACCTCTCCGTCACGTACGACTCGTCCCCCTCGTTCTCCGGCAGCGCGGAGACCGACATCGTCTTCGAGGAGAGCTCGTCGGGCTTGTCCTCCAGCGTCGACGGCTACACCTTCTGCAACAACGCCGCCACCACGCTCAAATGCGACCAGCAGTACATCCGCATTCGCGGCGGCGGCCACTACGGGCAGGGCCTCGTATGCCACGAGACCGGGCACGCCGTCGGCCTGACCCACGGCGACGACGCGTCGCCGAGGAAGAGCAGGACCGACGAGAAGCTCGGCTGCATGGAGACGCCGGTCAGCAATGACGAAGGGCTCCAAGCGAACAACATCGAGAACATCAACGCCACCTACTGAGGAGGACCCATGCGCAACCGCACCCGCATCGCCGCCGCCGCCGGCTTCATCGCAGCCGCCTCGGTCACCGGCGTCATCGTCGCGGCACTCGCCGCCCCCGCATCCGACCCCACTGCCCAAACCGGCCTCGAAGCGCAGTCCGACGTGCTGCTGGGGAACGGCAGCGACCACCTCCCGAGCGTGACCGCGACCGACTGGGTCACCTACGCCGACCACGTCCTCGTCGTCGAGGCCGTTTCAGAGCGGGCCCTCGAGCCGACCGCGGCGGAAGTCGAGCGCGGCGAGGGCGTCATCGGCCGCGTCGTCTCGCTCACGGTCGAGGACGTGCTCTGGTCGAGGGAGGGCGCCCCGCAAGCCGCACCCTCCACTTGGGAGTACTCGGGCCTCGGCTGGTACTTCGCCGACGGCGACACCTCCGCGACCGTCGAGATGGCGCTCCACGACTTCCCCCGGGTCGAGGTCGGCCACCAGTACGTGATTGCCGTCCGCTGGGAGAAGGCGATCTGCGACGAGGACGGGGAGTACACCCCGGCGCAGTGGCGCGGCCTCGGTGAAGGCTCGGAGATCCCCTACGACGACGGCACGCTCGGCAACGGCGAGTCCGAAGGCACCGTGCAGGACGCCGCGGCCTTCGCCGCCGCGTCGGACGAAGACGTCGTCGAGCAGGGCATCGAGGAGCTGCTGGTCGGCGAGGGCGCCGACGCGCTCGTCAGCGCCTTGAACAGCGCGGTGCCGGACGCCGCCGCCCAGGCCGAGATGACCACTATGGACGCTGAGACGTCCTGCGTGTAAGCACACCGCATAGAGCGGCGGGAAGCGCATTGCTTCCCGCCGCTTTCCGCTATTGCAGCGCGGCGAGCTTGGCCCGGACCGCCTCCGCGTCGGCGTGGCCGAGGTGGTCGAAGATGGCCGCGGCCCGCCGCCACGACCGCCGGGCCGCCGCGGTGTCGCCGCCCGCATGCTGGGCGTCGCCCAGGTTGACGAAGGTGGCGGCCTCGCCTTGAGCATGGCCGAGGTCGCGGTACAGGGCGAGGGCGCGCCGGTAGAACGCGATGGCCTGGGACTGCAGCCCGAGGCGGTGATGGGCGTAGCCGAGGCTGTCCGCGGTGGCGGCCTGGCCGTGGCGGTCCCCTATCGACGTCAGGAGCGCCATGGCCGCCTCGCAGTAGGCCAGTGCCTTCCGGTAATCGCCGGACTGGGCATGGCTCCACCCGATCCCGTTGAGCGCGTTGGCCTGCCCGCTGCGATGGCCCGCCGCCTGGTACAGGTCGAGTGCGCGGTGCGCGCTGTCCATCGCCTCGGCGGTCCGTCCCCGGCGCATCCAGAGCCGGCCGTGCATGAGGTGGGCGTGGGCTTGGCCGACGCGGTCGTCCAGGTCCTCGCACAGTGCGAGCGACCGGTCGAGGAGCGCTTGGGCTTCCTCGGTGCGCCCGAGCTGGCTGTGCGCCTCGGCGAGCAGGCGGATCACCCGGGCTTCGGCTCCGGTATCCCCGGTCCTGCGGGCGGCGTCCATGGCCGTCTGCCACATGACCGACTGGTCCTGCCAGGGGCCGCGGTCGAGATGGTCCCGCAGGGTGTAGGCCAGTTGCCAGCAGCGCGCGTCGAAGCCGTGCTCGGCCGCGTGATGGACGGCGGCGGTGAGCGCCGCGCCTTCGGCGGCGAACCACGCCATGGCGGACTCGGCGTCGGCGAGCCCGACGGGCGCGATGCCGGGAGGCACGTCGGGGAGTGCGATGGGGTCCCTGTTCGGATCGATGAGACGACTGCCCGCGTAGGCGGTGTGGAGGTAGAAGTCCAGCAGTCGAAGCGTCGCCGCTTCCTTGTCCCCAGCGGTGTCGACGGTTGCGGCGAGTTCGGCGGAGTAGGCGCGCAGGAGGTCGTGGAAGGCGAACCGCCCGGGGGTCGGTTCCGTGAGCAGGTTGCCGTGGGTCAGTTCGGCGAGCAGGCGTCCCGCGCGGGACGCGGTGCCGCCTGCGACGGCGGCGGCCGCCTCCGGCGTGATGTCGGGCCCCGGATGCACGCTGAGGAGCCGGAACAGCCGGGCCGAGGCGGGCGTGAGGTCGCGGTACGAAGAGGAGAAGACGGTGCGGAGATCGACCCTGGGATCGGGGTCGGCGAGCGCGTCGAGGCGCTCGTCCGTGCGGTGCAGCGCCGCGGCCAGGGCGGTCAGTGAGAAATCCGGGCGGGTGGTGGCGCGCGCGGCCACGATGGCCAACGCGAGCGGGAGTCCGTCGCAGGCTTCGATGATCCTCGCGGCGGCCTCGGGTTCGGCGGCGGGCCGCCCGTCGGGGATGCGGCGCTGCAGGAAACGCCCGGCGTCCTGGTCGTCGAGGCCCGCGAGCGCGATCGACCGGGCGCCGTGGGCGACGAGCCCCGAGAGGCTGTTGCGGCTGGTGACGAGGGTCAGGCTTGCAGCAGTGCCGGGCAGGAGCGGGCGGACCTGGTCGAGGTCGCGGGCGTTGTCGAGGAGCACGAGGATTCGCTTGTCCGACAGGAGACTTCGGTAGAGGGCGGCTTGGCCTTCCAGATCGCTCGGCATCTGCGCCGGGGCGGTGTGCAGCGCTTCGAGAAAGTGCCGCAGGGCTTCGCGCGGCGACACGGGCTGCCCGACAGGATCGAAACCGCGCAGGTTGAGGTACAGCTGCCCGTCGGGGAACCGGTCGGCGACCCGGTGCGCCCAGTGGACGGCGAGGGCGGTCTTCCCGATCCCGGCGGTGCCGGTGACGGCAGCGACCATCGCTCCGGCCGACTCGACGGGGGCGACGAGCAGTTCATCCAATATGGACAACTGAGTTTCGCGTCCGGTGAAGTGACCGACCGAGGACGGCAGTTGCCGCGGTGCCGCTAGACGTGAGGGGGTCGCCCTGCCGGCCGAGACGCTCTCCGGGACGGCGGGTCGCAGTCCGGGGTCGTCCCGCAGGATGCGGCGGTGCAGCTCGTCGATCGGCGGTGAGGGCCGGATGCCGAGCTCGATGTCGAGGAGCCGGTACAGGCGCTGGTAGGCCTCGAGCGCTTCGGCCTGCCGTCCGGCACTGTAGAGGCCGAGCATGAGCAGGCGCCACAGGCCTTCGCGCACGGGATGCTCGGTGGTGAGCGCTTCCAGTTCGGCGAGGGTGGCGATCGGCGAGCCCGACTCCAGCTCCGCCGCCAGGCACTGCTCGACGACCTCCAAGCGCAGCTCGTCCAGTAGCCGGGCCTTGTCGCGCACGGCCTCGGCCTCGGCGTCGGCGAACGAGGCGGCGCCGCGCCAAAGCCCCAGGCTCTCCCGGAGCAGCGCCGCTCCTTCGTCGAACCGCCGGTGCTGCAGCAACTGTCGGCCTTGCACCGCAAGCGTCTCGAAGCGGTGCGCGTCCATCGCTTCGTCCTCGGACTCCAGCACGTAGCCCTTGCTCCGGCTTCGGATCACCGTCCTGTCGCCGTCGCCGAGCAGGCGCTTGCGCAACTGGTACACATAGGACCGCAGCGTCGCCTCGGCGGTCCGGGGAGGCTTCTCGCCCCACAGCTGATCGATCAGCCAGTCGTGCCCGACCGGCCGGTTCAGATGCAGCAGCAGCAATGCCAGCAGCGTCCGGGGCTTGGCGGCGTCCAGGGCCGCCGGCCGGCCTCCCACGACCAGCTCCACCGGCCCCAGCACCCGGAACTCCCGTGCATCGGCGGACATGTCGACTCCCAGCGGTGTGGCGCAGCGCGTTTCGCTCAAGTCCCATACGCCGCCGGGCCCCGTCCGGTTGCACGCGGGCGTCACCGGGCCGCCCGCGAGAAGGCTCCGGCCGCAGCCCCTTGCGCCCCTTGGCAGGACCGCCGCGACGACGACCGGTCTCGAAGCCGGGCGCTCCCTGCATATCGGCTGGCGGGCGGCCGTGGGCCGGTGGCATGATCGGCGGGTGCTCCTGACCATCACGACCACCATGGACCCCGCGACCGACTTGAGCTGGCTGCTGCGCAAGCACCCTGAGCGGGTGCAGTCGTTCGACCAGTCGTTCGGCACCGCATGGGTGTTCTACCCCGAGGCGACGGCCGAGCGGTGCACGGTGGCGTTGCTGCTCGAAGTCGATTCCGCTCGGCTGGCGCGGCTGCGCTCCGGCGGGTCAGGGGACGCCTCGCTCAGCCAGTACGTGAACGACCGGCCGTATGCGGCCTCCTCACTGCTGGCCGTCGCGCTCGGGAAGGTCTTCTCCACCGCCCGCACGGGCGTCAGCGAGGACCGGCCCGACCTGGCCGCGGCCGCGCTGCCGCTGGAGATCGCCCTGCCCGCGGTCCCGTGCAAGGGCGGGCCGAACCTGGTGCGGGAGCTGTTCGCGCCCTTGGGCTGGGACGTGGAAGCGGAGCCGGTGCCGCTGCCTGGGTTCGACGCCGACTCGCGGCACGTCAAGGTCCGACTGAGGGGACGTGCCCGCCTGTCCGAGGCGCTGAGCCAGCTGTACGTGCTGCTGCCGGTGCTCGACGACGCGAAGCACTACTGGGTCGACATCGGCGAGGTCGACAAGCTCGTGCGCTCCGGCGGCGACTGGCCCGCCGGCCACCCGCGCCGCTCGCTCATCACCCGCCGGTACCTCGCCCACCGCGAATCGTACGAGCGCGCCGCCGTCGCCAGGCTCGCCGAAGCCGAAGGCGCCCAGGAGGAGCTGGAGGCCCCGGTCGAGGAGGAGGCCGCCGAGGCCGAGCGCGCCGAGCGCGCCGAGCCACTGCACCGCATCCGCATCGCCGCGGTGACGGCGGCACTGCGCACGTCCGGCGCCGCCTCCGTCCTCGACCTCGGCTGCGGCTCGGGCAAGCTCTTGTCGGCACTGCTCGAAGACCGCCGGTTCACGCGGATCACCGGCGTCGACGTCTCCTCGCGCGCCCTCGACCTCGCCGAGCGGCACCTGCGGCTCGACCGCATGCCCGACCGGCAGGCCCGCCGGCTCCACTTGCTCCAGGGTTCGGTCGTCTACCGCGACAAGCGGTTCAAGGGACACGACGCGGCCGTGCTCATGGAGGTGATCGAGCACCTCGACGCGGGCCGCCTCCCTTCCATGGAGCGCGTGGTCTTCGCCGAGGCGCGGCCGCGCACCGTCGTCGTCACCACGCCCAATGTGGAGTACAACGCGACGTACGGCATGGCGGAGCATCAGATGCGCCACGCCGACCACCGCTTCGAATGGGACCGCGCCGCCTTCGCCGCCTGGGCCGAGGCGGTCGCCGCCCGGTACGGCTACCGGGTGCGGATCGAGGGGGTCGGCGCCGCCGACCCCGAGGCCGGCGCCCCAACCCAGATGGGAGTGTTCGACCGTGACTGACGCAGTGGAGATCCGCGTGCCCGCGATGTCGCTGGTCGTGCTCATCGGCGTATCCGGCTCCGGCAAGTCGACGTTCGCCGCGCGGCACTTCAAGCCGACGCAGGTGCTCTCGTCCGACTTCTGCCGCGGCCTGGTCTCCGACGACGAGTCCGACCAGACCGCGACCACCGAGGCGTTCGACCTGCTCCACCACATCGCCGGCGTGCGGCTGCGCCGCGGCCTGCTCACCGTGGTCGACGCGACGAACGTCCAACCGCACGCGCGGGCCGCGTTCGTGAAGCTCGCCAAGGAGCACCACGTCCTGGTCGACGCGATCGTCCTCGACGTCGAGCCGTCGGTCGCCGTCGCCCGCAACGAGGCGCGGCCTGACCGCGACTTCGGCGAGGCCGTCGTCCGCCGCCACCACCGCGACCTCAAGCGGAGTCTCAAGGGGCTCAACAAGGAGGGCTTCCGCCGCGTCCACCGGCTCCAGGGCCGGGAGGCCATCGACAACGCGCGCATCGTCTACGAGAAGTCCTGGAACGACCGGACCGAGCTGACCGGACCCTTCGACATCATCGGCGACGTCCACGGCTGCCGGTCCGAACTCGAGACGCTGCTGGGCGAACTCGGCTGGGAGATCGCGCGAGACGAGGAGGGCCGCGCCGTCGGCGCCGCCCACCCGGAGGGCCGCACCGCGGTCTTCGTCGGCGACCTCGTCGACCGCGGCCCCGACACCCCGGGCGTCCTGCGCCTGGTCATGGGCATGGTCGAGTCCGGGAACGCGCTCAGCGTGTGCGGCAACCACGAGCAGAAGCTCGTCAGGTCCCTCAACGGCCGCAAGGTGAAGGTCGCCCACGGCCTCGCCGAGTCCCTCGAGCAGCTGGCGCACGAGGACGAGGCGTTCCGCGAGCGCGCGAAGTCCTTCATGGACGGCCTGGTCAGCCACTACCGGCTCGACGGCGGCGACCTGGTCGTGGCGCACGCCGGCCTCAAGGAGGAGTACCACGGCCGCGCCTCGGGCAAGGTGCGGTCCTTCGCGCTCTACGGCGACACCACGGGCGAGACCGACGAGTACGGTCTGCCCGTGCGCCTGCCGTGGGCCGAGGACTACCGCGGCGCGGCCGCGGTCGTGTACGGCCACACGCCGGTCCTCGAACCCGAGTGGGTCAACAACACCATCTGCCTCGACACCGGATGCTGCTTCGGCGGCAAGCTCACCGCCCTGCGCTACCCCGAGCGCGAGATCGTCGCGGTCGACGCCGAGCGCGAGTGGTACGCGCCGGTGCGCCCGCTCGCGCCCGTCACCGCCGAGCGCGACCCGGCGACCCTCGACTTCGACGACGTGGCGGGCGACCGGTACCTGGACACGCGTCTCCTCGGCACGGTGAAGGTCCGGGCCGAGAACGCGGCGGCCGCGCTGGAGGTCATGAGCCGCTTCGCGGAGGACCCGCGGCGGATCCTGTACCTGCCGCCGACCATGGCGCCCGTCGACGCCTCCGATGTGGACGGCTTCCTCGAGCACCCGGCGCAGGCCTTCGCGCAGTACCGCGGCAAGACCGACCGCGTCGTCTGCGAAGAGAAGCACATGGGCTCACGCGCCGTGGCCCTCGTCTGCCGCGACCCCGAGGTGGCGCGCAAGCGGTTCGGCCTCGACACCGGCCCGGCCGGCGCGGTCCTCACCAGGACCGGCCGCGCCTTCTTCGAGGACGACGCCCTCACCGAGGCCCTGCTCGCCCGTGTCGCGGCCGCCGCCGAGGGCGCCGGCCTGTGGGACCGCCTGGCGACCGACTGGATGCTGCTCGACTGCGAGCTCCTCCCCTGGTCGGCCAAGGCCCAATCGATGATCGAGGACCAGTTCGCGTCCGTGGCCGCGGCCGGAACGGCGGCCCTCCCTGCCGCCCTGTCCGCGCTCGAAACGGCATCCGCAGCGGGCCTGGACGTCGCCGACCTCAAGGCCCGCACCGCGTCCCGCCTCGCCAACATCGAGGCATTCGCCGCGGTGTACCAGCGCTACTCCTGGCCCACTTCAGGGCTCGACGGCATCAGGCTCGCCCCGTTCCAGATCCTCGCCACCGAAGGCGAGAACCGGGCCGACCACCGGCACGACCTGCACCTGGAGCTCATCGACGCCCTCGTGGCGGCCGACCCGACCGGGACGCTCATGGGAACCCAGCGGCGCTTCGTCACCCTCGGCAGCGCCGACGAGGCCGAAGCGACCCAGTGGTGGACCGACCTGTGCGCCGCCGGCGGCGAGGGCATGGTCGTGAAGCCGGTGCTCGACACCCGGCCGAAACTCCAGCCCGGCTTGAAGGTCCGGGGGCGCGAGTACCTGCGGATCATCTACGGCGCCGACTACACCGACCTGGCCCAGCTGGACCGACTGCGCCAACGCCGGCTGCACCACAAGCGTTCCCAGGCGCTGCGCGAGTACGCGCTCGGCCTCGAAGCGCTCGACCTCGCGGCCAAGCACGCTCCCTTGTGGCAGGTGCACCAGTACGCGTTCGCGATCCTCGCCCTCGAGTCCGAACCGGTGGACCCGCGCCTCTGAACGCGGCCCGGGCGAGCGGCGCCCCAAGGTCGCGATCGCATAGACGCAGGTTGTGGGAATCCGAGAAAAAACGGGAGCACTGGGAGAGGAACGCGGGGAATCCTTGTAGGAACGCTACAACAGTGGCGCGATTTAGGTAGTGGGACGCTTGCGCATGGTTGCGACACTGGCCCCATGAACACGACACAGCAGACCGCTGCTTCCAAGGGCGTCGCGCCCGCCATCGTCTGGGGGCTCGCCCCGTTCGGATGGTTCTTCCTGCTCCTGGGCTGGCTCGATCTGGACGGCACCCTGTCCGCCGCGCTCCAGACCGCACTCGGCATCGTGATCCTGGCCTTGCCCGTGCCTTGGCTGCTCTGGGCCTCATGGCGGATGCCGCGCCCGCGGGTGAAGACGTACCTCGCCGAAGCTGGCGCGCTGGCCGCGATGCTGCTCTCGCTGTTCGTCACCGCCGTGTACTTCCTGCTCGGCTCCAATCCGGACCATGCGGCGCCGGTGGGCTTCACCGTGGCGTACGCCGCCGCCGCGGCGGTGCTCATCGCGGCCGCCCGGCCGGTGCCGAGCCGACGCATCGCCTACGGCGCGGCCGCATTGGGGTGCGCGGCTTTCGCGGCCAGCGTCCAAGTGCCGCAATGGAGGTACGCCATCAATGACTCGAAGCTCGCTGTCGCAGACGAGGTGATGCTGTACGTGCTCATGGGTTCGATCGTCCTGGGCGCGCTCCTCCAGATCGCCTGGTGGGCGCGCTGGAAGCTCCGCGCCGCCTGACACGGATCGACAAGGGCGGCCGCCGGACGGCGATCGAGTCACCGTCCGGCGGCCGCCACCCTGTAGGGCTCAGCCTTGTGGTGTGGCGGTGGCGAGGTGGATCGGTTTGGGTTGGCCGGGCCAGGTGCCGGTCAGGGCCGGTGCGGTGAAGTCGTCGCCCGCTTCGAGGTTGCGGACTACCGACAGGGTGACGGTGTCGGTGACGATCACCGCGGGGTCGGCGTCTTCGACGCTTTCAATGCGGTGCACCGCCGGCGCGGTCGCGTCCGGGGTGAGGGTCGTGCTGGCGATGTCCATGTGCAGCTCGCGCGGCTCGAGCCGGTCGTCTTCGACGAGGACGAGTTGTTCGGCCTGGCCGGTGTCGGCGATGATCGCTCCGGCGAGCGCGGCGGCGTAGACCGGGTCGCCCGTGGCGTCGTAGACCCAGCGTTCGCCGAGCACCGAGTGCTCGGTCGTGCCGACCAGCCACGCCTCGGCGCCAGCGAGGGGCTCGGCCCGGTAGGTGAGCGGCACTTGGTGGACGGGTCCGTCGCCGGAGCGGACCAGCAGCGTCTCGATGCCGACCTCGCCGGCCGGGTCGTCGAAGCGGTACGCGGCGACCTGTTCGAGGTCACCGGCCGGACCGGTGTACCAGGGCCGTGCGGGGAGCCAGGCGGCCAGCAGCTCGAGTTTAGTGGGGCTCACGGTGGCTCGGTAGATGAGTGCCATGTCCCGAGCATAGGCGCGGGAACCGGACGGGGCGCTCCGCACCCGCCGGTGGTTCATGGGCCTTCGATCTTTTTCAGGCGCCGTACGGGAGAGGCGACGAGCAGCAGGATTCCGACGCCCACGGGGATGGTGAGCAGAAGGAACGCGTGCTGCACGCCGACGGCGTCGGCCAGGGCGCCGGCGGCGATGGCGCCGATGGGGGCGCCGCCCCAGGCGATCATGCGGCCGGTCGTGTTCACTCTGCCTTGCAAGGCGTCGGGGGTGAGGAGCTGGCGCACGGTGATGCCGTTGACGACGGCAGTGGTGTGGGCGAGGTCCCAGACGACCCAGGCCGCGGCGGCCAGCGCGTAGCCGGCCCAGCCGGGGCCGGCCGCGGCGAGGGCGGTGATCATCGCGAGTTCGACCGTATAGGCGGCGATGGAGACCGGGCCATGGCCGAAGCGGGAGGTCATGCGGCTCAACAGGAGTGCACCGAGGAGTGAGCCGATTGCGGTGGCGCTGTACAGCAGGCCGAGCTTCCAGTCCCGCACGTCCAGGAGTTCGTCGGCATGGACGACGATGAGGCCCAGCGCGCCGCCGCCGGTGAAGGCGATCCCGAAGCCCGCGAAGGTCAATGCCCTAATGCGCTTTTCGGTCCAGATGTAGCGCAGGCCCTCGGCGATGTCGGCGCGGATGGCGGTGCGTTCGGCCCGCTGCTGAGCTGGGATGTCGATGCCTCGCAGGAGGAGTGCGGACGCGGCGAAGGTGAGGGCGTTGGCGCCGATGACGGCCTCGGGTCCGGCGGTCGCCGCGAGCAGGCCGCCGAGGGCGGGGGCGGCGATGCCCACCACGGTGGTCGTGGCGAAGATCAGCGAGTTGGCCTGCTGGAGCCGGTCTCTGCCGACGATCTGCGGTAGCGCGCCGAATGCGGCGGCGTCGAACCATACGAACGCGGTGCCGGTGAGGACGACGACGGCGAGCATGTGCGCGGCCGAGACCGTGCCGAGCGCTCCCGCCAGTGGGACCGTGGCGAGGAGGGCCGCGGCGGCCGCGTCGGCGCCGACCATGAGGCGGCGCCGGTCGACCCGGTCCGCGTAGGCCCCGGCGATGAGTCCGAACAGGAGGTAGGGGGCGAGCGAGAGCCCGGACGAAGCGGCCGTGGCGGCGGCCGAACCGGTCGCCTCCCAGACGAGGACCGGTACGGCCACCCCGGAGGCGGCCGTACCGGCGAGGCTCGTCGTGCGGGCGGCGTACCAGCGCCGGAATCCGGTGTGGCCGAGCAGTTCGCGGCCCGCGCGCTCGGCGGTCGTCATGCCTGGAAGGCCTCGGGGTAGAGGCCTGCGGCGATGGTGCGGACGGCGTCGATGTTGCCGAGGGACCCGGGGTAGACGTCGGAGCCGGAGATGACGACGATGCGGTCGTTCGCCACGGCGCTCACGTCGGGCAGGGTCTGCGCGAGGTAGTCGCGGGTGGCCTGCTCGTGCTCGGCGTCGCGGGCGGCGAAGACGATGACGTCCGGGTTCTCGGCGGCCAGCGCCTCGGGGTTGATCTGGGCGGCGAAGAACGAAGCGAACTCGGGGTCGTCAGGGCCGAACACGTTCTCGCCGCCGGCGCGGCGGATCATGTCGTACTCGATGCCGGCGCCGATGGCGGTGAGCGCGCCGCCTTCGACGAAGACCTGTGCGACGGTGGGCTTCTCGAGACCTTCGATGCGGGACTCGACGTCGTCGAGGGTCGCCTGGGCCTCGTCGGCGAGCGCGGCGGCCTCGTCTTCGGCGTCGAAGACCGCCCCGAGGTTCGCCAGGTCGGTGAAGAGGTCGTCGACGGTGCCCTGCATGCGGCGGTCGGGGCAGCCGCCGGTCGCGGTGTAGGCGGCGACGCCGGCTTCGGCGAGCTGGTCGTGGCTGGCGAAGCCCTGCTCGGCGGTGAACTCGTAGTCGGTCGGCGAGTACACGAAGTCGGGTTCGACCTCGAGGAGCGCTTCGCGGGAGGGCGGAGTGTCCTCGCTGAGGACGGGGATGTCGGCGGCAAGGCCGGCGACCGCTTCGCTGAGCGGCGCGGTCGAGGTCTGGGCCTGGCCGACGATGCGGTCGGCGAGGCCGAGGCGCAGGAGGAGTTCGGTCTGGGTGGGGCTGAGGCCGACGACGGCTTCGGGGACGCCATCGACGGTGATCTCGCGGCCGCAGTTATCGATGGTGAGGACGTTTTCGGCGCTGCCGCCGTCATTGGTGTTCGTGACATCGGAGCCGCAGGCGCTCAAGGCGATCGCGGCGGTGAGCGCTGCCGCTGCGGCGGCGGCGCGAGGGATCGGTCGGGTGTTCATAGCTTCCTCTCGGTCGGGGAGTCTTTGAGGGGACTCAGGGCGAAGTGGGTGCTTCCGGTGGCGGGGTGGGGGATGCGGTCGGCGCGGACGGCGAAGGCGTCGGCGATGAGGTCCGGGGTGAGCACGTCGTCGGGGTCGCCGAAGGCGACGAGGCGGCCGTCGCGGAGGACGGCGACGGTGTCGCAGTACGTGGCGGCGAGGTTGAGGTCGTGGAGCGCGGCCACGGTGGTCAGCCCCAGGTCGGCGACGATCTGCATGAGCTCGAGTTGGAACGTGACGTCGAGGTGGTTGGTGGGCTCGTCGAGGACGAGCACCGGGCAGTTCTGGGTGATGGCGCGGGCCAGAAGGATCCGCTGCTTCTCGCCTCCGGAGAGCAGCGCGAAGGGACGGTCGGCGAGGTCGCGTGCGCTGACGCGTTCGAGCGCGGCCTCGGCGGCGGCGAGGTCGGCGGGGCTGTCGGCGCCGAAGCCCCGCTGGTGGGGGACGCGGCCGAGCATGACGACCTGGAACGCGGTGAGGTCGTGTTCGGCGCCGCCCTCCTGTGCGACGACGGCGACTCGGCGCGCGGCATCGCGGGCGCCGAGGCGCCACAGGTCGTCGCCGCCGACGCGGACGGTCCCCGCCGCGGGTCGGTGCACCCGGTAGATGCTGCGCAGCAGGGTGGACTTGCCGGACCCGTTGGGCCCCAAGAGGGCGAGGCGGCGGCCCGGTTCGACTTCGAGCGAGACGCGGTCGACGACGCGGCGTCCGCCGAGTTCAACCGAGAGGTCTTCGACGGCGAGCCTCATCGGTGCATCCCCGCGCCGGAGGCGCGTCCCCTTCTCATGAGCCACAGGAAGAACGGAGCGCCGACGGCGGCGGTGACGATGCCGATGGGGATCTCGGTGGGCGCGGCGGCCGTTCGGGCGGCGAGGTCGGCGGCCATGAGGAAGACCGCCCCGCCGAGGACGGCGACGGGCAGCATGCGCCGGTGGTCGGCGCCGACGGCGATGCGGCTGACGTGCGGGGCGACGAGGCCGACGAACCCGATGCCGCCGCTGACGGCGACCACTGCGCCGGTGAGGAGCGCGCAGGCGACGAGGAGCTGGCTGCGGAAGCGGTTCACGTCCACCCCTAGCGCGGTCGCGGTCTCGTCCCCCACTTGCAGGGCGTTCAGGGAGCGGCTGCGCAGCAGCGCGAACGCGAACACGATCGCAAGTGCCGCAGCGGGTACGGCCAGTTGCGGCCAGGTCGCGGCGGCGACGCTGCCGAGCAGGAAGAACAGGATGCTGAAGACGTTCTGCGCGTCGGTGGTGATCGTCAGGTAGCTGGTGACGGCGCTGAGCAGCGACCCGAGCGCGACACCGGAGAGGACGAGCCGGGTCGGGGCGACGACGCCGCCCTGGCGCGCAAGGAGGTACACCGCGACGGCGGCGGCGAGCGCCCCCGCGAACGCGGCCCCGCTCAGCGTGAACCCGGCCGCGGCGGCCCCGAGCGTGATGACCACGACCGCGCCGACCCCGGCTCCGGAGGAGACCCCGAGGAGATAAGGCTCGGCGAGCGGGTTGCGCACCAGCGCCTGCATGAGCGCTCCGGCCAGCGCGAGCCCGGCTCCCGCCGCGCCAGCAAGGAGGGTGCGGGGCAACCGGAACCGCCAGACGGCCTGGTCCTGCAGCGAGGTCAGGCTGCCGTCCGACATCCAAGGCATGCCCGGGAGGACGTGTCCGGTGACGATCTTGAACGACTCGGCGACGGTGACCTCGACCGTTCCGGTCGCGCCGGAGACGATCACGATGCCGACAGCAGCGATGAGGAGCGCGGCCGTCGTGGCGGAGGCGGCCAGTGAGCGCGGCGCGCGCGCCGTGATCTTGCGTTGTCGAGTGGTCATGGTCCTGCTCGGGTGCGGGGGTACGGCCCGGCGAAGCCGGAGCGGCGAAGGGCGGTCCGATGCTAACCGAAACGACAATCAATGTCAGTTTATTAAGACACACACGCGAGCTGCGACACACCTCCGCATGCCTCCGGCGGCTGGGCGAGCACCCGGCAACGGCGGGGTACCCCGCACCCGATCGGCTCTCTCGCCGCCCTCAGCCGACTGCGGTCGTAGTGAGGGGTCTCGGAAGGGCGGGCCTTGCGTCGCGGGCGGCACAGCGGGGGCAGGTGTGATCGTCGGCGAGTCCGGGATTCACGCGCCAGCCGTCGGCCTCGGCCGCGTCGCACAGGACCGGCCAGCTGAAGTAGGAGTCGTCGCCGCAGCGGAAGACGCGGCCGCAATCGTCGCAGCGCAGCTCGTACTCGACGGCGCCGCCATGGAATTCGTAGATGTGTCCGCTCATTGTCAGCTCCGGAACGGCCGCCTGGCGCGAGCGCTGGGCCCGCGCCAGGCGGGGGTTTCGATGGGCACTGGATTTACTGCTCGATCTCCTTGGCCCCGGCGCCGATGAGCACCTTGCGGGGCTTCGCCTGCTCGGCCATCGGGATCCGCAGCGTGAGCACGCCGTCCCGGTACGTCGCCTCGACCTGCTCGGTGTCGAGCGCGTCGCTGAGGAGGATCTGCCGCGCGAAGCTGCCCGTGCGGCGTTCGGCGTGGATGATCTCGCGGTCGCCGGCCTCGACGGCGCGCCGCTCGGCCCTGACGGTCAGGACGTTCCGCTCCACCTCCAAATCGATGTCGCCCTCCCGCACGCCGGGGAGGTCGATCTGGATGTTGAAGGTGTGGCCTTCCTTCCAGGCGTCCATGGGCATGCTCAGCTGGGAGTCGTTCAGCCCGAGCATCTGCTGTGCGATCCGGTCGATGTCCCGGAACGGGTCCGAGCGCACCAGCATCTGAGTCACCTCCAGAAGTTGGATCTACGGTCCGGTAAGACAATAAATATATAGCGCAGGATTGAGATTTTGTCTAGCGGAAGCCTGAGGTAAAATGATGGTGTTCTCGGTTGATCTCGGTAGAGGAGCGCGCGGTGGTCGATCCAGCAGGGCTCGGGCGGCCGCCGTCCGGACAAGGCGTGTACGGCATCTCGGTCGCCGCGGAGCTGCTGGAGCTCGCTCCGCAGACACTGCGCGTCTACGAGGCGAAAGGCCTGGTGGTACCGGCCCGCACCGAGGGCGGCACCCGGCGCTACAGCGACGCCGACCTCGCCCGCATCCGGCACATCGCCGAGCTGCTCGCCGGCGGGCTGAACCTGGCCGGGATCAAGGTCGTCATGGAGATGGAAGTGGAGAACCAGCGCCTCCGCGACGAGCTGGAGGAGTCGAAGCGCCGCCTGGCGCACCACGAGGGCGCCGGAGACCGCTAGCTCGGCTCCAACGAAGTGCAGCGCGGTGCCCCGGCCGGGAGGAGTCGGCCGGGGCACCAGCGGTCCGCCCAGGGCGGACGAGGGGTTGATCAGAGGATTCGGAAGGTCGCGTCCGCTCGCGCGGTCGCGGTGGTGATCGTGTCCAGCCGCAGCGCGTAGTCGTAGTGGCGGAGGTAGCGGTCGGGGTGGTTGTAGGACTGGAACGAGGCGGCGGTCGCGTCGGCGAGCCCGGCCACCTGGCGGAAACTGGCGTCGGCCGCGAACAGCGCGGTGCCGTCGTTCGGCACGAGGGCGAAGTCGTGGTTCGAATGGCGCAGATAGTGGCCGGGGTAGTTCACCGACTCGAACGAGACCGTCCCCGTCCCGGCCAGGCCGCGGACGATCCGGAACTGCGCATCCTGCGCCGGGGTCACCGACGGGTCGATGCGGACGTCGAAATTCGCGTGCCTGACGTAGCGGTCGGGGAAGTTGTAGGACTGGAGCCGGTTGTACGCCCCGACGGTCTCGCCGGAGGGCACCGGCAGCACCGTGCCCACCGAGACGGGCGTGCCGAAGTTCGGCGTGCCGTCGGCGTTCCAGGTGAACTCCTGGATGCGGGTGGTGCGGGTGCCGCCGCAGCCCTGCGTCGGCGAGGTGTTGGCGTGGTAGACGATCCAGTTCTCGGTGCCGTCCGGCGAGGTGAAGAACCCGTTGTGTCCGGGCCCGTAGACGCCTGCCGCGTCGTTCCGTTCGAAGACCGGTTCGGGGAGCTTGGTCCACGCGGAGGCGCTCAGCGGATTCGTGCCGGTCAGCTCCAGCAGCCCGAGTTTGTAGTCGGGGCCCTGGCAGGCGCTGGCCGAGTAGGTGATGAACGTGTCGCCGCCGTGCTGCAGCGCCGCCGGCCCCTCGTTCATCGGCGTGCCCTGCACCTCCCAGTCGTGCTGCGGCGTCGAGATCTGCGTGCGCGCCCCGGTGACCGTCCACGGGTTGCCCATCGCCACGATGTAGATGCTCGGGTCGTTCCCCGTCCACCGTCCTGGAACGCCCGACCAGGTGAAGTAGAGCTGTCCGCCGATCGTGACGACCGAGCCGTCGATGCCCCACCAGTCGTCGGCGCCGAACACCATGCCCTTGTAGGTGTAGGGGCCCATCGGGTCGGTGCCGGCGCTCTCGGCGACGTGGACGCGCTGGCCCTCGATGTCGCCGTTCCCGGCCGAGTAGTAGATGTACCAGCGCCATCCGTTGGGGCCGTTGAGGAAGTGGAACTCCGGCGCCCAGACGTTGCGGTTGCGGCCGGCGGGGAAGTCGTTGAAGACCGGGACCGCGGCGGCGTTCTTCAGCCCGGCGATGGTCGCGGCCCGGCGCATCGTTATCGGCCCCGCGTAAGGGGTCGTCATCTGGTAGTAGTTGCCCTGGTAGTAGGTCATCCAGGGGTCGGCGCCGGACGAGTTGAGCGGATTGGTGAAGGTAGCGGTCTGCGCCTGGGCGCCGGCGCTCGAGACGACGATGGTGCCGAAGGCGACCACGAGCGCCAGGAGGACGTTGGCGACGAGCCGGAGTCGGCGCGGCCCGGTGTCGGACATGGCGGCCTCCTAGTAGGTGACTCGGAAGGTGGCGTCGGCGCGCGCGGTGGCGGTGCCGATCGGGTCGATCCGCAGCGCGTAGTTGTAATGCCGCAGGTAGCGGTCGGGGACGTTGTGGGACCGGAACGAGGCCCACGCGCCGTCGGCGAGACCGGCGACCCGGTGGAAGGTCGCGTCCTGGGCGAACAGCGAGGAGCCGTCGTTCGCATCGAGGCGGACCGCGTAGTTCGCGTGCCGCAGGAACCGGCCCGGGTAGTTCACGGACTCGAACGAGACGCCGGCGGCGTCGGCGAGCCCGGGCACGAGCCGCCACTGCTGGTCGGCGGGCGGCTCCATCGGGAACGGGTCGATGCGGCCGAGCCCGTTCGCGTGGCGCACGTACCGGTCGGGAAAGTTGTAGGACTTGAGGCGGTTCCACTGCGGCATGCCCCAGCGGGAGACGGCGCCGTCGCGTTCGGCGGCGGTGATCGGCTCGATCGCGGCGTGCTTCGCGCTCATCGGAGCGGTGTAGGCGCGCTGGTCGAGCACCGACCAGGCGTTCCCGGCGAGGTCGGTGGACTGCCAGGCGTAGAAGACCGCGTTGGCCGGCGAGTACGAGTCGCCCCACAGCCAGAAGGTGCGTCCCGAAGTGGACGCGACGAGGAGCGGGGCCTCCATGCCCTGGCCTTGGCGCAGGCCGGAGGTGATGGTGGTGAAGGAGTTCGGCGCACCCGTGGAGGAGCGGGCGATGTAGAGGTTCTGGTCGTTCAGGTTCTTGTAGGCGAGGTAGTAGACGCCGTTGTGGACGAGGACGTCGCCGTCGAGGACGTCGAAGCCGGGGTCGAAGTAGAGCTGCGGCGCGCTCATCGTGACGAAGTCGCTGGTGTAGTTGACCATGAAGACGTCGCGGGTGCCGTTGTTGGCGGAGTAGACGACCGCGTACTGGTTGCGGGAGGGGTCCCAGAACGCGGTCGGCGCCCAGGAGTGCGTGGCCATCTCGTGGAGGCGGACGCGCCGGTAGCCGGTGAAGGCGGTGAGGTCGGCCGAGTCCCACACGTGGATGTACTGGTTGTTCTGGTTGAAGATGCGGCCTTTGAGGTCGGTGGCGAGGACGGCGAAGCCGCCGTTCTGCTTGCGCATGATGAACGGGTCGCGCAGGCCGCCGGTCCCGGCGGTGGGGACCGCGACGGGCCGGTTCTGGTTGAGCGGCGCCCAGTTGAGGCCGTCGTCGCTCACGGCCAAGTGGAGGGCGTAGCTGTCGTCGGTCTGGTTCGGGGACTCCTTGAAGTAGACCATCGCGTAGGCGGCGTTGGTCTGCGCGGCGGCCGGAGCGGCCGGGATCACGGCGGCCGCGGCCGCGGCGAGCGCGGTGGTGAGCATGAGGCGGCGAGAGGTCATTGGATGTCGCCTTTCGTTGTGACGGAACGGTTGCGGCGGTCCGGGACCGGGTCAGGAGGTGACGCGGAAGGTGGCGTCGGCGCGCCCGGTGGCGGTGGTGATCGGGTCGAGGCGCAGCGCGTAGGCGTAGTGCCGGAGGTAGTGGTCGGGGTGGTTGACGGAGCGGAACGACGCCGCGGCGGCGTCGGCCAGCCCGGGGACGCGGGTGAACGTGGCGTCGGCGGCGAACGCGGCCGAGCCGTCGCCGCGGGCCAGCGCGAAGTCGAAGTTCGTGTGGCGCAGGTAGTGGCCCGGGTGGCTGGCGGCCTCGAAGGAGACCGCGGCGGGATCGGCGAGGCCAGGGACGATCCGGAACTGCGCGTCGGCCGCCGGTGAGACGTTCGCGTCGAGCAGCACGTCGAAGTTCCGGTGCCGCACATAGCGGTCGGGGAAGTTGTACGACTGGAGCCGGTTGGGCGGGACGCTCCCCCACCGGGCGCGGACCCGGTCCGCTTCGGCGGCGGTCAGGTTGAGCACCGAGCCGTGCCGCTTGTGCGTCGTGCCGAGCTGGTAGTCCGAGCGGACCCGGAAGTTCTGGGTGCTGCCGAGGTTGGTCGAGGACACCGGCATGTAGCCGCGGCCTGTCCGGTACTGGTCGAGCCACAGGACCCACTCGTCTCGGTCGTTGAACTTGGCCCACATGGGTCCTTCGACGTCCCTGCCGGTGAGGCCGAGGTGGGAGAGGTCGCCCAGGCGGGTCCACGTGCCGAGGATCGAGTCCGAGGCCTCGATGGTCAACTGGCCGTCCCCGGAGGCCCGGTAGTAGCGCCAGCCTCCGACGCTGCCGGTCACCTCGATGATCTGGGTGTCGATGAGGCCGGTCGTGCCGGGCCGGTCGATGTAGACCTGCGGGGCGGTGAGCGTGCGGAAGTCGGTGGTGCGCGAGTACCAGATGCGGTGCTGGCGCTCGCCGTCGACGGTGGAGTTGGTCGCCCAGTAGACGACGTAGTCGCCGGTGTCGCGGTTGTAGATCGCCTCGGGCGCCCAGGCGTTGCCGGCCCCGGCGATCGGCCCGGCCACGTCGAGCAGCCGGGGCGCCGACCAGTTCACGAGGTCGGTGGACTCCCACACGGTGAGGGCGGTGCTGCCGCGCTCCATGGAGTCGGGCCAGGAGGTGCCCGAACCGATGTGCAGGTCGGTGGCGATGATCCAGTACCGGTCGCCCTGCGGGGAGCGGATGAGGGCGGGGTCGCGGACGCCGCGGGTGCCCACGGTGGAGCGCAGGACGATCTGGCCGTTGTTGAGGTCGGTCCAGTGCAGGCCGTCGTCGCTGTAGGAGAGGTAGATCTGCTCGCCGCCTGAATGCTGGCCGGTGAAGTGGGCCATGAGGTAGGCGGTGTGCGCCTGCTGGGCGGCGGCCGGGGCCGCGGTCAAGAGCGGGGCGCTGAGCGCGGAGGCGGCGGCCCCGAGGAGGACGGTTCGGCGTGAGAGGCGAGGGGACATGGCATGCGGCCTTTCTGCGTGCGTTGCCCGCGACATATTGATACCGGTAACAAAGTCGATGTTATCCATAACACGAGATTGAAGTCAAGTATGCAGATACATAAATGAAAGAGATCCCGGGAAACCGGGTTGCCGCCCAGGCGGTCCTACGGTCGGGCGGGCGCTTCCGCCGCTTCGCGACGGCCCGCTTCTCGGGCTTCTTCGAGCAGGCCCTGCAGGCGCGCCTTCGAGCGGCGACGGCCCCAGAGGCTCGAAGCGATCATGAGCGCGATGCCCGCCAGGACGATCAGGTGCGGCCAGGGGACGGCCCAGAACCCGGCGTCGGCCGCGACGGGGTCGACTTGGGCGCCTTCGCCTTCGCCGATCACGGCGGGGGTCACTTCAAGGGAGGCGGGCACGTAGAACCAGGGCCACACGTCGTCGACGGTGACGGTGAACGTCCGGCGCTCCCCCGGCAGCAGCTCCTGGTCGATCTCGTCTTCGCCGGGGAACGCGACCTCGCGGCCGCCGGCGGCGACGGCGCCGGTGATCATGAGGCGGGCGTTGCCGGTGTTGACGACCTCGAACGTCACCTGCGCGGTGCCGGGCGAGAGCGGGTTCCAAGACAGGTCGTAAGAGGACGCGACCGCCTCGACTGCGGCTGAGGGGGTCAGTTCGCCGGTCACACGGGTCATGACGCGGAACCCGACACGCGATTCGACGCCGACCGTGGTGCCGTCTTCGGCGACCTGTTCGGACAGGACCGAGGCCGCGATGCCCGCGGCGTGGTCGCCGGGGGTCGCGTTCTGCGGCACGGTGGTCGTGAAGGGCACGATCGCCGTCTCGTCCGGGCCGACGGTGACGGAGTCCTGGACTTCGATCCAGAGTCCGGCGTCGACCGACTCCTGGTCGGAGGGGAGCATGCCGAACCGGCCGTTGTCGCCGAAGTAGCCGTCCGCCGCCGAGAGGCGGAAGGTCACCTCCTGGTCGGAGAGGTTGCGGACCGCCATGTGCTCGACGGCGGTGGCGCCCGGGTCCAGTTCCTGCTCGACCCAGGCGCGGCCGTCCTCGCCGGAGGCGTCGGCCGGGCGCACGGACCAGGTCACGGTGTCCGCGTCGGTCTGGGCGGCGGCGGGTGCGCCGGGGGCCGCGACGGCGAGGAGCGCCACGCCTGCGGCGAGGAGGCCTTGCGCCGCACGGGAAGTGAAGGTGAGCGCCATCGTCGGCCTTTCCGGGAGCGGGCGGCGGGGCGGGTGCCGGCTGGCGCCCGCCCTACCGTCCTCATTCGAACAGGGAGAGCGTGAGGGTCGAGGAGTACGAGCCGGGCTCGACGTCGGCCGGGACCTGGAGCGTCAGGGTCGCACCGGCCTCCCACGATCCGATCGCCTCTTCGCTCGTGAGCGCCATCGCCAAGAGTTCCTGTCCTTGGAGGCCCACGTTGTTGGGGGCCCCGTCGGCGTCCAGCGCCGGGGAGACGTCCGGTCCGACCGCGACGGCGCCCGAGCCGTCGTCGGCGAGGGACGGCGACCAGCCCAGGTTCTCGGCGCCGATCGGCTCCTGGCCGGCGTCGCCGGTGAAGCTCGACGCCGTGCCCTCGACCCACCAGAACGCGCCGTCCGGGATCTCGTCGGCCGAGCGCGTGTCAGTGACCGTCACGGTCGGCAGGTCGCCCGTGAACTGGCGGACGGTGCCCGTGGACCCGTCCTCGACCAGCGTCGCGGTCGTACCCGCCACGCTCATGGCCAGCACGCCTTCGTCGATGTCCTCGATCGTGACGTTCACATCCACATCGGAGCCGGAACCGACCTGCTCCTGCGCGAAGGCCGCACCTGCGACCCCCGCCAGCATCGCGCCGCCGGCCGCAGCCACCGACACGCGTTTCACCATGCCACGCTTCATTATTGGAGACCTTTCTCAATTCGCAACGGGGCGGCGTTCGCCCCCCGGGCCGCGCGGCACGGATCGTGCCGCGCGGCAGACTCACCGGCCGAGAGGCCGGAAGGGGCGGGAGGCGGCTGAGCCGGGTGGCCGCCGCCCGCAAACATCAGCCGCAGTTCGCGGCGGCATAGGCGACCGTGGTCTCGGAGGCCGCGTTCGCGGCGTCCGTCGCGGTCACGGTGACTTCGCCCGCCGCGATCCGCGCGGCGCGGGTGGTGAACGCGGTGGATGCGCTGCCCCCGGCCGCGAGGGACGCGATCGTCTTGTTTCCGTAGGGCGTCGAGATGACGAGGGACACCGGGCCGCCGCTGTGGTTCGCGACGGTCACCGTCAGCACGACCTTGCCCGCCGCGCAGCGCGAACCGGAGGTCACCGCGACCGCCGGCCCCGGTTCGGGGACGGTCTGGGGCGGGACGCTCGAGAGGGTCGGGGTGACGGGCTGGAAGAGTCCGTCCGCGCCGATCTCGAGCCGGTCGATCGTCGTCTCGCGGTGGGTGCCGTCGCCGCCGGAGAGCGCGAACCGGTGGTAGGCGATGTACCAGTCGTCCGTGCCGGGCACGTTGATGATCGAGCTGTGGCCCGTCCCCTTGATGCCGAGCGAGGTGTCCTTCTGAAGGATCACGCCGCGGTAGGTCCACGGCCCGTCGAGGCTCGTCGCCGTCGCGTAGCCGACGCGGTAGTTCTCCGATCCGGTGTCGTCGATGGAGTACGTCAGGTGGTACAGGCCGTCGCGGTAATTGAGGAAGACGCCCTCGCGGAAGTCGGTGAGGCCCGAGATCCGCTTGAAGGTGCCGGCCTTGACGGAGACCATGTCGTCGTTGAGCTCGGCGATGACCGGGCCGTTCGAGGGTCCGCCGTTGCCCCACGCGAGGTAGTACTTCCCGGAGACCGGGTCGCGGAAGGCCGCGGGGTCGATCGCCTGGCCCGAGGTGACGGCCTCGTTGTTGAGGATCATCGCCTGCGGCTGCGCCGTGAACGGGCCTTCGGGGCTGTCGGCGACCGCGACGCCGATCGTCTTGCGGTTCAAGGCGGTGTTGTGGCCGCTGAAGTAGAAGTAGTACTTACCGTCCCGCTCGATGATCGTCGGCGCCCACGCGTTGCCGCTCGCCCAGGGGACGTCGCCGTTCGCGCCGTCCAGGGTGAGGATGGGCTCTTCGGAGCGGGTCCAGTCGACGAGGTCCTTCGAGGACCAGACGTAGAAGTCCTTGCCGCCCCAGCCGGGGTAGCCGTCGGTGGTCGCGTAGAGGTAGTAGGTGTCGCCGAAGACGGCGATGTTCGGGTCGGCGTAGAGGCCGGGCAGGACGGGGCTGTTCACGACCTGGGCCGAGAACGTCCACGTCGTGGTCTGGCCGCCGTAGGTCACCGTGTACTCGACGGGCGCGGAGAGATCCACTGTGGAACCTGATGCGGGCGAGGCGACGGCGCCGGCTGCGGTGGTGAACGTCGGCCGCAGCGCCGAGACGTCGGTGCCCGGCACGACGGGGAGGACGACCGTGCGGGCCTCCGCGTCGATGAGCGGCGCGGTCGCCAGCGCCGCGGGGTCGCCGAGCGACACGTCGGTGACCGCGCCGGTGGCGCCCGCCGCGGCGAGGACTTCGGCGGGGGTCAACGCGCGGTCGTAGACCGCGAAGGACTTGAACTTGCCTTTGAAGCGGGAGTCCTGTTCGTAGAGCGAGCGGCCGAGGTAGTTGGCCCAGGTCTCGCCGCCGGAGATGTCGCCGGGGTCGATCGTCACGTCGTCCTTGGTGGAGACGAGGATGCCGTCGAGGTAGAGGCGGGCCGTGTCGCCTTGAAGCGTGTAGGTCAGGTGCGCCCAGCGTCCGCGCGGCAGCGCCGAGCCCGAGCTGACCGTCTGCTCCGAGGTGTACGCGCCGGCGGTGATGCTGGTGCGGTACGAGCCGTTGCCGGTGGTGAAGAGGTACCCGCGGCCGGCGCCGGCGGCGTCGGTGTTGCCGAGCCCCCAGATGAAGTAGCTGCCGGACTGGTTCTGGTCGACCCAGACGTCGGCGTCGACCGAGATGTCGGTGAGGCCGCCCATGAGGTCGTCGGGCAGGTCGACGTAGTCGTCGGTGCCGTCGAACGTCAGGGCTCCGTCGGCCCAGGTCGCGCCGTTGATCTTCGCGTGGCGTCCGTTGCCGGACACGTCGGTGAGGGTGGTCCCGGAGCCGTCGGCGAAGTCGTAGCGGACGACCTCGCCGTCCTCGTTGGAGGAGATCGGCGCGCGGCCCTCGTACAGGCCCGCCAGTTCGGCGGCCGTCACGGGGATGACCGTGCCGTGGCGCGGGCTGGCCGGGAGGTCGTAGTCGGAGGCGACCTTCCAGCCGCCCGTGGCGATGTCGTCGGTGGTGAGCGGGATGTAGCCGCGCCCGCCGTACTCGTCGACGAAGAGGTAGTGCTTGCCGCCGCCGTTGACGTCGCCGGGGTTGGACTGGAAGATCGAGGGTCCTTCGACCGCGCTCGTGCCGGCGTCGCGGCCGATGCAGGAGTCGATCATGGTCCACTCGGTGAGCGGGGCGCGCAGGGAGGTCGAGGACTCCTGGATGATGTCGGAGCATCCGGTCGTGCCGGCGCCCTCGTCCTTGGTGAAGCGGTAGTAGACGCCGTCGTGCAGCGTGACCGTGGAGTCGATGCGCGACTTGCCGTCCTGCCAGATCTGCGGCTCGCTGAAGGTGACGAAGTCGCGGGTGGTCGCGTACAGCATGCGGTTGTAGGTGTTGCCGGTGTGCCCCGGGTCGTTCGCCGCGTAGAGCTTCGAGGCCCAGAACACGACGTACGCGCCGAGCCCCTCGTCGTAGTACGCCTCAGGTGCCCACGTGTTGCCCGCCGTCTCGGGCGAGACGAGCACGTGCCGCTGCGCCGACCAGTTCACGAGGTCGTGCGACTCCCACACTTCGAGGTACCGGCTGCCCTGGCGCTGGGAGGTGTCCCATGAAGTGCCGGAGCCGATCGAGAGGTCGGTCGCGATGAGGTAGAACTTGTCGCCCTCGGGCGAGCGGATGATGAAGGGGTCGCGCAGGCCCTGCTCGCCGTATTGCGAGGACAGGACGGGGAGCCCGCCGTTGAGTTCGTTCCAGGCGAGCGCGTTGTTCCCCTCGCTCGCGGCGAAGTGGATGTTCTCGCCCGCGACGCTGTTCCCGGTGAAGTACGCGAACGCGTAGCCCTCGTACTCCTCCTGCTCGTGCGCGGCGCGCACGGTGACCGGGAACTCGCGGGTCAGCCCGCCCGCGGTCGCGGTCAGAACGACGTCCTGGTCGGTGGCGCCGCGCGTGACGACGCCCGGCGCGATCTCGCCTTCGGCCGCGGTGGACACGACGCCGGTGGGCGAGGCGGTCCAGGTGATCGCACTCCCGTGTACGGGACCGGTCTCGGGAAGCGTGATGTTGCCCCGGATGTCGTCGGCGTTCGGGATGGTGATGGCATCGAGGTCTGCTCGGAGATCGGCTTCACCCGTCGCGGGCACCGTGGCGGTGAAGTCGCGCGTCGCCGTCGAGGAGCCCTTGGTGGCCGTCGCGGTGAGCGTGACCTGGGCCGTGCCGCTCGCGGGTCGTGTCACGCGGCCCGTGCTGGAGATGACGGCGGCGTCGCTGGTGGCCCAGGTGGTCTGGGAGCCGTTCGACCCC
This sequence comes from Glycomyces niveus, assembly GCF_017592475.1. Lineage (GTDB taxonomy): Bacteria > Actinomycetota > Actinomycetes > Mycobacteriales > Micromonosporaceae > Glycomyces > Glycomyces niveus. Next base: position 231,621 of record NZ_JAGFNP010000004.1, read on the forward strand.
GCCGTCGGCAGCGCGAGGTCGGACGTCACGTTCGAGAGGTCGCCGAGGGAGAGTGCCGCGACGTCGCGCTGCACCTTCGTCTCGTCGGAGGGATGGAGCGCCGCGACCTCGGACGCCGAGAGCGCCACGTCGTAGACGCGGAAGTCGCGGACGCTGCCGGCGAGGTGCTTGTCGGCGGCGTAGTTCGAGCGGCCGATGTAGTTCGCGGTGGTCGTGCCGCCGCCGATCTGCGCGGGGGTGACGGTGACGCCGGTCTTCTGGGCGACCTGGACGCCGTCGAGGTAGAGGGTCGCGGTGTCGGTGGCGTCGTCGAGCGTGTAGGTGATGGTCTTCCACACGCCGCGTGCGAGGTTCGCGCCGCTGGTGGTGTTCTGCTCCCCCGACCAGTTGCCGGTGGTGATGGCGGTGCGGTAGGCGTTGCCGGTCGAGAACAGGTACCCGGTGCCGGAGTTGGAGGTCGCGGGGTTGCCGAGGCCGTAGATGAAGTACGGCGTGCCCTGCTCGGCGCGCACGAGCACTTCGGTGCTCACGGTGATCGAGGCGAGTCCGGCGATGAGGTTGTTCGGCAGCTTGACGTGGTCGTCGGCGCCGTCGAGGCGGAGGCCTTCGCCGCCGGTGAGCGTCGCGCCCCCGACGATCTGGGCGTCGCGGCCGTGGCCGGAGCTGTCGGCGGCGACGGTGCCGGTCGTTTCATTGAGGGCGTAGTGCGCGACGAGATGGTCTTCGGGCGCGGCCTGGACCGGGCTGGCCCCGGCCAGTGCGACGGCGGCGGCCGTCGCTGCAATGAGGACGCGGCGAGCTGGGCGGCTCGCGCGGGTCAGGGCGACCATGCGCTCTCCTTCGAGGGGACGGGCAACAACTTTGTTACCGGTATCAGATAGTAGCGGGGGTGACCCTCCGTGGCAAGAGGGGTACGGCTCGGCCTCCTGGGAGGAGGCCGAGCCGTAGGGCTCAGCCGCAGTCTGCGGCGGCGTACGCGGCGGTGACGGTGGACCCGTCGGCGGTCGCGGTGACCTGCCCGGCGGGGACGGCGGCCTGCCGCGTGCTGAACGCGACCGAGGCGGCCGCGCCCGGTTGCAGTGCGGTGATCGCCTTGTCGCCGTATGAGGACGAGAGCGCGATGTCGAGCGCGGTGTCCCCCTCGTTCACGGCCCGCACGACCAGCGTCGCCTTGCCGGCGAGGCACCTGGTCGAGACGGTCACCGCGATCGGGGCGGTGACGGTGACCGTGGCGGTCACCGTGACGCGCGAGTCGTCCTGCGCCACACCGGAGACGGTGAAGCTGCCCGGCCGGGCGTACAGGGCGGGGTCGATCGCTTCCCAGTCGACCGCGACGTCCTCTTGGGATCCGTCGGCTTTGCGGAGGTGCGCGCCGGGCAGGACGGGCGCGGTGCCGGACTCGGTCGTCACGCTGATCGGGTCGGCGGCCGCGACCGCGATGTCGGGCGCGAAGGCCGCGAGGACGGCCTCGTACTCGGCGCGGGTGACCGGGATGACGGTGCCGTGGCGGGGTTTGCCGCCGTCGGCGTTCTGCGGCAGGTTCTCGCGGAGCGTCGCCCCGACCGGCTCCCAGGCGTTCCCGTCGGCGATGTTCTCCGTCGCGAATGGAATGTAGTAGTTCGGGCCCGCGTGGTAGGAGGGCTGGTCGATGAAGAGGTACCACTCGTAGCCGTTGACGTCGCCCTGGTTGGCGGGGAAGACGCTCGGGCCCTCGCCCTGCGTGAACGTCCCGCCGGGCTCGCCGTTCGGTAGGCCGGTGGCGACCCGGTCCTTGACGAGGGTCCACTCGTCGGCGGGGCCGGTCGCGCCGGGGAGGGCGCCGGCGACCGTGTCGAGCAGGTCGTCGGAGCGCTCCTGGCGGATCGTCATGGACGCCTCGTCCTTGATGAACCGGTAGTACGTGTCGTCGACCTGCGCGATGGTCGCGTCGATGGTGCCGCGGCCGGTGCCGCGCTTGACGTCGACCCACGGCTTGGCCTCAGAGAAGTGGACGAAGTCGTCGGTCGTCGCGTACATCATCCGGTTGTAGGTCACGGCCGTGCGCGCCGCGGGATCGGTGGTGTCGTACAGGTTCGAGGCCCAGTACACGACGTACGTGTCGAGCTCCTCGTCCCAGAACGCCTCGGGCGCCCAGGTGTTGCCCGCGTAGTCGCTGGAGACCTTCACGTGGCGCTGCGCCGACCAGTTGACCAGGTCGTTCGACTCCCACACTTCGATGTAGAGGGAGCCGGTGCGCTGCGCCGCGTCGAAGCCGCCCGCGAGGCCGGCCACTTTGAGGTCGGTCGCGAGCATGTAGAACCTGTCGCCTTCGGCCGAGCGGAGGATGAACGGGTCGCGCAGGCCCTGCGTGCCCTGGTCGGAGGTGAAGAGCGGCTGCCCGTCGTTGAGCGTGTTCCAGCTCAGGGCGTCGTTGCCGCGCGAGGCCGCGAGGCTGACGCGCTCGGCGCCGTCGCCCTCGCCGGTGAAGAACGCCCACACGTAGGCCTCCTCCTCGGCGGCCGCGGCCAGGGGCTGGACGACGAGGGTGAAGTCCTTGGCGCGCACGGCGTCACCGACGCGCGCGGTCGCGGTCGCGACGACCTCCACAGGGGCTTCGCCCGCGGCGGGGCGTTCGACGACGATCGTCTGCGTGCCCGACGCGGCGCCTGCGCGCAGGGAGGCCGGTGCCCCGGCGGGGAGGGTCCACTCGATCACGGCGCCTTCGGCGCCGCTGGTCGGCACGGACACGTTGGTGCGCACGTCAGCCGCGTTCGCGATGCTGATCGCGTCGAGGTCGGCCTGCGCCTTCGCGTCGTCGGTGAGGTCTTCGGGGACGATCACCGTGTAGGAGACCGTCCGCGTCGCGCCCGCGGCCGTGAAGGTGGCGGTGAGGGTGACGACCGCATCGCCCGAACCGGGCGCAGGGCGATGGACGGCGGCGGCGCCGCCGTCGACCGTAATCGCGGCATCGTCTGAGGCCCAGGTGATCTGAGCGCCGTACGCGGTGGTCGGCAAGGCGAAGTCGGCGTCGGCCGTGCCGCCCACGGCGACCGAGGCGACGGCGCGGTCGAGCGCGCCTTCGGCGTACAGCGCCTGCGCGTCGGCGTCGCTGAGCGCCGAGCCGTACACCGCGAGGTCGTCGAAGTCGCCGGCGAAGTACGCGTCCCGGTAGGTCGAGCGGCCGAGGTAGGCGACGAGGTCGCCGAAGCTCGCGAGGTCGCGCGCGATGGCGTGCTCAGTCGTCTTGACGCCGTTGACGTACAAGGTGAGCTTGTCGTTCGTGCCGTCGATGACCGTGGTGTACAGCGCCATGCCGGCGGGCGTCCGCACACCGGCCGTGGGCGTGCCCGTCGCGCCCGCGCCGACCTCGGTGCCCCACGGGGCCGAGGCGTCCACAGTGTTGGTGACGACCGACTTCACGTAGCCGCTCAGGTTGGAGGGGTTGAGCAGCCAGTAGCCGCTGGAGAAGGAGGCTCCCGAGGCGACGGGCGCGCCGACGAACGCGGCGGCGACGTTGCCCGCGCCGGAGCGGTCGGACACCCACATCGAGACGGTGGCATCGGTCAGGCCCTCGAGGTCGTCCGTCGGGATCTCCACGTACGCGGCCGAACCGGAGGCGGAACCGCCGGGGAGCGAGAGCACGCCGTCCGCGAAGGAAGCGCCCGACTGGCGCAGCACGCCGTCGTTGCCGTTGCCCGAGTCGTCCGCGATCGTGACGCCGTCGGCCGGCGCCTCATCGAACGAGTAGTGCAGGAGGGGGGCCGGTGCGGCGGCCGCGGCCGGGGAGGCCGTGACGACCGCGCCCAGCGCGAGGGCGGCGGCGACGCCGAGCGCCGCGGGCCGGAGGAAGGAATGCATGAGGGAACCTCTCTCGTCATTGAGAAGGGAAGGTGCGGTAGGGATTCCGGCGCGCCGCCGAGATGGGCGGCGGCACGCCGGGTCGGACGGTGTCGCTACTCGCGCCGCCGGGCGAGCACGGCGCGCTGCAGCAGGACGAACACGAGGAGGATGCCCCCGGTGATGATGGTCGTCGCCTCCGGCGGGATGCCGCCGTCGCGCGTGATGAGGACGTTCATGAGGCCGAGCACGAGCGCGCCGACCACCGAGCCGAGCACGAAGCCCGCCCCGCCGGTCAGGAGCGTGCCGCCGATGACCGTGGCCGCGATCGCGTCCAGCTCCCAGCCGATGCCCGTGATGTTCTGGGCGCTGCCCAGCCGCGCCGTGTAGACGACGGCCGCCAGGCCCGCGAGCGAGCCGCTGATGATGTAGACGCTCATCTTGGTCTTGGCCACCGGCAGGCCCATGAGCGCCGCCGACTGCTCGGACCCGCCGATGGCGTACACCGTGCGGCCCGTGCGGGTGCGGTGGAGCATGAAGAACGCCGCCGCGACCACCGCGGCCGCGATGAGCACGCCCGGGGTGAGCACGATGTCGTTGACCTTGGGGCCGTCGTAGATCTTCAGCTGCTCGCCGAGCGAGCGCAGCGGCGAGTCGTCGGGGACCCGCTCCGGCTCGGTGCTGAGCATCGACGCCAGGCCGCGCCCGAGGAACATCATCGCCAGCGTCGCGATGAACGGCTGGACGTGGAAGTACTGGATCAGGATGCCCGAGACCGTGCCGAACGCGGTGCCGATGAGCACCATGAGGAGCATCGCCAGCCACGGGTTCCAACCGGCGTTGATGAGCATGACGCCCGCGACGCTGCTGATGGCGATGACCGCGCCGACCGAGAGGTCGATGCCGCCGGTGACGATCACGAACGTCAGGCCCACGGCCAGGATGACCAGGTGCGCGTTGTTGATGAGCAGGTTCGACAAGGTGTTGAACTGCACGATGCGGCCGTACGCGGCCTCGCCGTAGACGATCATCCCGACGAAGATGACGACCGCCGCCGCCGTGGGCAGCGTGTCGAGCTGCGGCGTGACGCGCTTGGCGAGCGCGCGGATCCCCGTGGGAGCCGCCTCGGCCGAAGGGCTGGTGAGCGTGCTCATGCTGCGACGACCTCTCGCTCGGCCGGGCGGGCGGTGCCCGCGGCCCGGCGCTGGCGGAACACGCGCCGCACCCGCTCCGACTGGAGGAGGCAGAGCGCGACGATGACGATGGCCTTGAAGGCCGGCGTCGCGGAGGACGAGACGCCGAGGAACACGACGGTCTTGTCGAGCGTCGCGATGAGGATCGCGCCGACGACCGCGCCGGTGATGTTGAACTTGCCGCCCGCCAGCGAGGTGCCGCCGATGACCACGGCGAGGATCGCGTCGAGTTCGAGCTGGTAGCCGGTGCGCGAGACGTCCACGGTCATGACGCTCGCGGTCGCGAACACCCCCGCGAACCCGGCGAGGACGCCGCCGAAGATGTAGACGGTGAACAGGAGCGCGCGGCGGTTGACGCCGGCGAGCCGGGCCGCCTTGGCGTCCATGCCGATCGCCTCGAGCATGAGGCCGAGCGCGCTGCGCCGCACGAGGAGTCCCACCCCGACTGCCACGAGCAGGGCGAGGAGGAACACGACGGGGAGGCCGAACACGTAGCCGTTGGCGATCCACCGGAACGTCTCGTTCGTCGCGGCCGTGTTCTGCCCGCCCGTGATCACCTTCGCGAGGCCGCGGCCCGCGAGCATGATGACGAGCGTCGAGATGAACGGCTGCAGGCCGACCACCGAGACGAGCACGCCGTTGACCGCGCCGAGGGCGGCGCTGACGGCGATGACGAGGGCGAGGGCCGTGAAGGTCGAGCCTACGGTGTCGGGCGCGTCCTTGAGGAACTCCATCGAGACGGCGCCCGCGACGACCATGACGGACCCGACCGAGAGGTCGATGCCGCCGGTGGCGACGACCAGGCACATGCCGACGGCGATGAGGATGACCGGCGCCGCGGCCCGCAGGATGTCGATGACGTTGCCGGCGAGGTTGCCGGAGGGGCCGATCGAGACGGCCAGGTAGCCGGGGTCCTTGACCAGGTTGACGAGGAGCAGCAGCGCGACGGCCACGATGCCCCAGAAGTACTGGCGGCGGACGAGGCCCTTCAGCGCCTCGACCGGGCCGCGCGCGTTCGCGCTCATGATGTGACCTCCTCGCGGACGACGGCGTCCGCGCGCTCGTCGCCGAGGGCGTCCTCGGCGATGATCGTGACGATGGAATCGGCGGACACCCCGTGCCCGCCTTCGATTTCGGCGATCTTCCTGCGGTCCTTGAGGACGATGATGCGGTCGGACTGCCGGACGACCTCCTCGAGCTCCGAGGAGATGAAGACGACCGCGAGGCCGTCGTCGGCGAGCGCCGCGACGTACTCCTGGATCTCGGCCTTCGCGCCGACGTCGATGCCGCGGGTCGGCTCGTCGAGGATGAGCAGCTCGGGTTCGGTCGCGAGCCAGCGGCCCAGGAGGACCTTCTGCTGGTTGCCGCCCGAGAGCAGGCGGATGGGCCGCTCGGGGTCGGCGGGGCGCACGCCGAGCGCCGCGATGTACTTCTCGACGAGGGCGTCCTGCTCGCGCCGCGGGAGCGGGCGGGCCCAGCCGCGGCGGGCCTGCACGGCGAGCACGAGGTTCTCGCGGACGCTGAGGTCGCGGATGATGCCCTCGTCGCGGCGGTTCTCGCTGGAGAGGGCGATGTGCCGGGCGAGCGCCTTCGCGGGCGTCGTGATCTCGGCCTTCTCGCCGTCGAGGGTGACCTCGCCGGAGTCGGGGCGGTCGGCGCCGTAGATGAGGCGGGCCAGTTCGGTGCGGCCCGAGCCGAGGAGGCCGGCGAGGCCGACGACCTCGCCGCGGTGGAGGTCGATGTCGACCTCGCTGATCGCGCCTTTGCGGCCGATGCCTTTGGCGGAGTAGAGCGGCGGCTCGTCCGAGCGCACGCGGCGGGAGGCCTTCGCGTCGAGGGACTTGAGCGTCGCGATGTCCTTGCCGATCATCGTCGCGATGAGCCGGGCCCGGTCGAGCTCCTCGGTGCGGTACTCGCCTTCGAAACGGCCGTTGCGCAGGACCGTGAGCCGGTCGCTGATCGCGTACACCTGGTCGAGGAAGTGCGAGACGAAGAGGATCGCCACGCCCTGGTCCCGCAGCCGCCGGATGACGGTGAAGAGCTGCTCGACCTCGTTGGCGTCGAGGCTGGAGGTCGGCTCGTCGAGGATGAGCACCTTCGACTTGGCGACCATCGAGCGGCTGATCGCGACGAGCTGCTGCACGGCCAGAGGCAGGGTCGCGAGCGACTGCTTGGGGTCGAGGTGGCCGAGACCGAGCTTCTCGAGCGTCTCGCGCGCGGCCCGGTGCGTGGCCCGCCAGTTGATGCCGGCGGCGCCCTTGATCTCGTGCCCCAGCATGACGTTCTCGCCGATGGTGAGGTTCGAGCAGAGGTTGACCTCCTGGTAGACCGTGGAGATGCCCGCGCTCTGCGCGTCGGCGGTCCCGCCGAGGCGGCGCGGTTCGCCCGCGATCCGGATCTCGCCCTCGTCGATCTTGTACACGCCCGTGAGCGCCTTGATGAGCGTCGACTTCCCGGCGCCGTTCTCGCCCATGAGGGAGTGCACCTCACCGGGGAAGAGGCGGAACCCCACGTCGTCGAGCGCCTTCACGCCCGGGAACGAGATCGAGATGCCGACCATCTCGACGATCGGAAGCGATTCTGGCATCGCGTGCTCCACATCCTGTCGCCGCGGACGCGCCGCGGGGTGGTCTGGGTGCGGGGCCCCGAAGGGCCCCGCACCGGGGGTTGACTGCGGTCCTGGGACTAGAACTTGCGGTCGGGGAGCGCGGTCTCGGCGGCCTCGGGCGAGTCGAAGGTCGCGCTCGGGACGACGATGCTGGACTCGACGTCGTCGCCGTTGAGGACCTGCTCGACGACCTCGAGGGTGGTCTCGCCGAAGAGCGGGTTGTACTCGGCGACGAAGCTCAGCTCGCCCGCGGCGAGCGCGGTGAGGGCGTTCTTGGTGCCGTCGATGGTCGCGATCTTGACGTCGACGCCGGGGGTGAGGCCGGCTTCCTGCACGGCCTGGACGGCGCCGAGGCCCATCTCGTCGTTCTGGGCGAAGATGAACTGGACGTCGTTGTTGTTCGACTTCAGGACGGTCTCGACGACGCCCTTGGCCTCTTCGGTGGACCAGTTCGCGGTCTGCGCGCCGACCTTCACCAGGCTCGGCTGACCGCCGACGACGGCGTCGAAGCCCTCGTTGCGCTCATTGACGACGGAGACGCCCGCGGGGCCTTCGAGCACGAAGTAGTTCGCGCCGTCGGGGAACGCCGAGACGGCCCAGTCGGCGACCGCGGTGGAGACCTCGATGTTGTCGGGGGCGATGCGGGTGACGTACAGGTCGGTGTCGTCGGGCTCGATGCCGCGGTCGAGCAGGATCACGGGGATCTCCGCCTCCTGCGCGCGCTTGAGCGAGTCCTCCCAGCCGGTGGCCTCGGTGGCCGAGAGCAGGATGACGTCCACGCCCTCGTCGACGAACGACGTGAAGGCGTCGATCTGCGACTTCTGGTCGAGGTTGGTCGCGGGGGCGTACTTGAGCTCGTAGCCCGCGTCCTCGGTGAAGGTGTCCTGGATGTTGGCCTCGTTGGCCTCGCGCCACGCGCCTTCGGGGCCGACCGCGACGAAGCCGATCGTCGTCAGGCCGTCGTCGTCGCCGCCTTCGCCGCCGCCGCAGGCGGTGAGTCCGAGGGCCAGGGCGCCGGCGGTCGCGAGACCGAGCCCCTGGACGATGCGCTGCTTTGCGGACATGGTTCTCCTCCTTGAGATGTCGGACGCGGGTCCGTCCGACGGGGTTCGAATCCACGCGGTCTCGCTGCCGGTTCTGATGAAGCGGAGGGGCAGGGCTGCGTGGCGAAAATTATGTTACCGGGAACAAAATCCGGAACACAAGAGCGTTGTCCTAACCGTTACCGGATTACATCTCCGGCGCCCCGTCGAGGTCGGCCGCGATCATCTCCACGATCGTGTCGACGGTGACGCCGGGACCGTTGCTGAGCTCGCCGATCTTCTCCCGGTCCTTGAGCACCACGATCCGGTCGCTCAGCCGCACGACCTCCTCCAGCTGCGAGGAGATGAACACGACCGCGACCCCGTCGCCCGCCAGTTGGGCCACGCGCCGCTGGATGTCGAGCTTCGCGCCGATGTCGATCCCGCGCGTCGGCTCGTCCAGGATGAGCACGTGCGGGCGCGTCGCGAGCAGCCTCGCGAGCAGGATCTTCTGCTGCGTGCCGCCCGAGAGCTCCTCGATCGGCCGGTCGATGTCGCGCGGCGAGAGGTGCAGCGCCTCGAGGTACGTCTCGATGAGCGCGGACTGCTCCCCGCGCGAGAGCGGGCGCGACCACCCGCGCATCGCCTGGAGCGCGAGCACGATGTTCTCCCGCGCCGTGAGCCCGCCGATGATCCCCTCCTCGCGGAGGTTCTCCGTCGACAGGGCGATGCGCGAGCGCAGCGCGGCCCCCGGGCTGCGCAGGTGCACGCGGACGCCGTCGACCCACAGCTCGCCGCTGTCGGCCCGCTCGGCGCCGCCCATGAGGCGGGCCAGCTCGGTCCGGCCCGAACCGTGCAGCCCCGCGAAGCCCACGACCTCGCCGCGGGAGAGCTCCAGGTCCGTCGGGTCCAGCGTCCCGCGCCGGCCCAGGGCCGAAGCCCGCAGCGTCGGATCGCCCGAGGCCGAGTAGTGGTGCGCGAGCCGCTCCGACCGCAGCGCCTTGAGCGCGGCGATGTCCTCGCCGATCATCTTCGAGATGAGGTCGGCATGATCGAGGTCGTCGGCGAGGTACTCCCCCACGAACCGGCCCTCGCGCAGCACCGTCATCCGGTCGGCGATCTCGAAGACCTGCTCCAGGAAGTGCGAGACGAACAGGATGGCGACGCCGCGGTCGCGCAGGCCGCGCACGACCCGCAGGAGGGTCTGCACCTCGGCCGCGTCGAGGCTGGAGGTCGGCTCGTCGAGGATGAGCACCCGCGGCTCCAGCACGAGCGCCCGCGCCACGGCCACGAGCTGCTTCACCGCCGGCGACAGCGACGACAGCGACCGGCCCGGGTCCAGGTCGCCGAGCCCGAGTCGGGTGAGCACCTCGGCGGTGCGGGCGCGGTTCGCCTTCCAGTCGATGCCGAACGTCCCGCGCACCTCGTTGCCGATCATCACGTTCTCGGCCACAGTGAGGTGCGGGCTCAGGTGCGTCTCCTGGAAGACCGTCGCGATGCCCTCGGCGCGGCTGCGCGCGACGCCCGCGGGCGTCCGCTCCTCGCCGTAGATGCGCACCTCGCCCGCGAGGATCGGGAGCGTGCCGGTCAGCGCGCCGATGAGCGTCGACTTGCCCGCGCCGTTCTCGCCCATGAGCGCGTGGATCTCGCCCGAGCGCAGCGTGAGATCCACGCGGTCGAGCACGCGCACACCGGAGAACTCCACGGTTATGCCCGTCATCTCCACGACGGGCCGCCCCAGCTTCATCGGCCCCTCCCCCGGGGAGGTGCGGTCGAGGACCGCACCAGCAGTTCGGCGGGAATCTTCGTCATCCGCGGGATCTCACGATCCTCGATGGCCGCGCGCAGCATGTCAAGGACCGAGACGCCCAGCGCCCGGAAGTTCTGCCGCACGGTGGTCAGCGGCGGGAGGACGTGCGAGGCCAACGGGATGTCGTCGAACCCGACCACGCTGATCTCGTCGGGGACGGCGAAACCGCGATCGTGCAGGCCGTGCACGAGCCCCACCGCCATGTCGTCGTTGGCGGCGAAGATCGCCGTGTAATCGGGCAGGTCGCGGATGCCCTTGGCGAAGTCGTAGGCGAAGTCGGCGGTCCAGTCGCCCACCACGATCGGCCGCTCCCGGACCCCCCAGGCCTTGGCGCGCGCGTGGAACGCCCGCTCGCGGGCGCGCGCGTCGAGCCAGTCGAGGGGGCCGGAGACGTGGATGATGTCGCGGTGCCCCAGCGAGACGAGGTGGTCGACGGCGAGCGCGGCCCCCTGCTGCTGGTCGACCGAGACGGTGAGGAAGGAGGGGTCCATGTCCGGCTTGACGACCAGGACGGGGATGCCGATGGAGAGTTTGCGGAGGGCCGCGATGGAGGACGAGCGGGGGGCGACGACGCAGAGCGCGTCGATGCCCTGGGTGGTGAGGTTGTCGAGGGCCTGCTGCGGGGAGAGCTCGTCGCCGTCCCCGAGGGCGATCGAGCTGACGGCGTAGCCGGAGGCGCGCGCGGTGGACTGCAGCGCCCGCAGGGTGCTGGTCGGCCCGAACCCGACCGTGCTCTCGACGAGGACGCCGATGCGCTGGCTCTTCTGCGTCGCGAGGGCGCGCGCGGCCATGTTGGGGCGGTAGTCGAGCTCTTCGATGACCTCGAGGACGCGGCGCCTCGTGGCCTCCTTGATGTGCGGGTAGTTGTTGAGCACCCGGGACACGGTCATGTGCGAGACGCCGGCGATCTGCGCCACCTGCCGAATGTTCGGCTTGTCAGCCGTGTTCGCCACGCACGCCCTCCAAAAGACTCGTTCCCAACGGGGGTCCATCCTGCCCGCAGGCCGGGGTGAGCCGCGCGGGGTGATGCGCGGCTTCCACAGCCTACCGATCCGGACTCCGGCCGCGATAGCCTCAGGCGCCGGCCGGCCTAGACGGACATGTCGAGGACGAGGTCCGCCGCCACCGCCGCGCCGTCGGTGCGGATCATCGGGCCGACTTCGGCGGCGCGCCGGCGCGTCTGGGGCGCGAGGGCCGTTCCCAGTGCGGCCGTAAGGGTCTCGGTGGCGGGGACGGGCCCGTCGTGGACGGCGCCGATGCCGAGCGCGGCGACGCGGCCGGCCCAGTAGGGCTGGTCGACGACCTGCGGCACGACCACTTGCGGCGTCCCGGAGCGGGTCGCGGTGTGGGTCGTGCCGGCCCCGCCGTGGTGGATGATCGCGGCGGCTCGCGCGAACAGCGCCTGCTGGTTCACCTCGTCGACGACGAAGCAGTCTTCGCCTTCGTCGATCGGCGCGAGGCGGGCCCAGCCGCGCGAGAGGACCGCGCGGCGCCCATGCGCTCGGATCGATTCCACGACGGCGCGGGCCGCCTCCTCGGCGTCGCGGACCGGGATGCTGCCGAACCCGGCGTAGACCGGCGGCTCTCCCGCCTCGAGGAACGCCTCCAAACCGGCGGGGAGCGGGCGCTCGTCAGGGAGGATCCAGGCGCCGGTCTGCTCGACCTCGATGAGGTCGGTCGGCTCCCACGGGCTCAGGACCGGGTCGGTGGCGAGCCAGCGGTGGTCGGTCAGGGTGCGGGTGCGCACGTCCTCGGTCGGGGGCACCCCGATCGCGGTGCGGTACCCGTTGACCGGCTCGCCGAAGGTCGCCTGCATCTTCCGCTTGTCCCATTCCCAGAGTTCGCGGTTGTCGCTCACTCCTTCGGGAAGAGGCCAGCCGGGCATGGGAGACGGCCGCTGCGCGTGGGAGGGCAGGGTCGTCGGCTGGAGGGCGGCGCTGGCGAACGGGATGCCGAACCGTTCGGCGACCGCCTGGGCGGCGGCGACCACGGGGAACAGGCCGGTCGCGACGATCGCGTCGCATCCGGACTCGGCGATCTCCGTGAGGGCCGGGCCGTGCGACTCGAGGATCTCCCGGATGTGCTGCTGCATGCTGGGGCCGGTCCCCTTCGCGATGGACTGGACCATCTCGCGGATCGGCGCATCGACCGGGAGGTGCCGCGCGCCGGCGCGGGCGACCAGGTCGGCGATCTCGCGGTCCGGCGGCGCGGCGACCACCACCTCGGCGTCTCTGGCGACCAGGCGGGCGGCGAGTCCGGCGAGCGGTTCGATGTCACCGCGAGACCCGCGGGAGGCGAGCAGTACGCGCATTCCATGGCTCCTCTGTTCGAGCGGCTTGGCCCCGTCCGCCCATTGTGCAGCAGGTCAGACGCTCTATCCGGCCCCCGGTACAGGAGGTTCCGCGCTCGGAGTGATAGATAATGAAGGTGGCAGGGAAACCCCTCCTGTCGTTTAGAGGCCACCGCTAGGGCGGCAACGGTTCACGGCCGATGCGCCTCAGGCGACCAGGCCGGTGCGGAAGGCGATCGCCACGGCGTGGGCGCGGTCGCGGGCGCCGAGCTTGCGGTACAGCCCCTTCGCATGCGTCTTGACCGTGTCCTCCGAGACCAGGAGGTCGCCGGCGATCTCGGCGTTGCGCTTGCCCTCGGTCAGTCCGGTGAGGATCTGGAACTCGCGATCGGACAGCACCGCCGCCGCCGGACGCGGGCGCTGGCGTTTCGCCGGCGCGGTGGTGTTCTTCAGCCGCTGGCGGGCCAGGACAACGGCGTGCGTGAAGGCCACGAGCAGGTCGTCGCCCCCGTTCACCGCGCGCATGACCCCGAGCGCTCCGGCGGCGGCGAGCGCGGCCGCCATCTGCGGGTTGGCGGCACCGGTGAACAGCAGACCCGCGGAGGGGAAGCGGGTGCGGACGGAGCGGGTGAACTTGACCGGGTCGGGGACGGCGAGGGCGGCATCGATCAGGACGACGTCCACGCCGCCCCGGCTGAGCTCCATGAACAGCGCCGGAGCGCAGTCGACGACCTTGACCTTCGGCTTGAGGTCCGTCTCGGCCGCAGAGGCCGCGATGCGCTGGCCGGCTCCGGGCGTCTTGACGTAGACGACAATGGTTTTCACGTCACGAGGTCCTTTCATGGTGGGTGCATCTCCCGCGGACGGAACTTCCCGCCCGCGGGGGACGGGAAGCAGGGCGCCGAACCGCCGCCGAGTCGGGCGGCGTTCGATTCGCGTCATGCGGACCCGCGGGGTCGCCGGTCACACCCGGGGGTCATAAGAGGTGTAACGAGCGGGGCAGGCAAAAGTGACGGTAACCACAGAAATTTTTTCAATCAATACCGAAAGTCCTGGTGGTGCCACCCCATATCGGACCATCCACTTTCTCGTAGGACCGACCCTCACCCCATCGAGTCGGAACCATCTGAAATTCACTCTTTTGTGGACTGTCCTCTCTGCTCTGGGAGTAGCTTGACTTGGAGTTGGACGAGTCTGACAAGGCTCAGCGTCCCTGCGAGCCGAGCCTATTACTGGTTCCTGCAGAAGGGTGATGCCCATGGGCAGCCGCAAGTCCGGAAAATCGATCCGCTATCTCATCGCCACAGCGACCGTGGTGGGGGTGGGCATCGCGCTCGCCGCCTCGCCGGTCCAAGCACGCGCCGCCGAGGTCATCGGCGCCGACGATCCGAACGCCATCCGAGGCGAGTACATCGTCGCCTTCGAGGACACCGCCGAGACGGTCGAAGCGCTCGACGCGCTCGTGTCCCGGTACGAAGGCCGAATCGAGACCCGCTTCGACTCCATCGACGCCGTCGCCGTCCACATGGACGCGGCCGACGCCGAGCGCCTCGCCGCCGATCCCGCCGTGGACTACGTCGAGCAGAACAAGCGGGTCGAGCTCGCCGCCACGCAGCTCAACCCGCCGGGCTGGGGCGAGGACCGGGTCGACCAGCGCACGCTGCCGCTCGACGCGTCCTTCACCTACCCCAACACCGGGGCGGGCGTGCACGCCTACATCATCGACACCGGCATCTGGCTCGACCACGCGGACTTCGCGGGCCGACTGGATCCCGGGTACAGCACCATCGTCCCCGACGGGAGCTCCCGGGACTGCCACGGCCACGGCACCCACATCGCGGGCACGGTCGGGGGCACGCTCTACGGCATCGCCAAGCAGGTGCAGCTGGTGCCCGTCCAGGTGTTCAACTGCTCCGGCACGAGCGACAACATCTCGATCATCGGCGGCGTCGAGTGGGTCACGGCGAACGCCGTGAAGCCCGCCGTCGCCACCATGAGCCTGACCTCGAGCGCGAGTCAAGCGGTCGACACCGCGGTGACGGCGTCCATCGCATCGGGGGTCACCTACGCGGTCGCCGCCGGCAACAGCAACGTCGACGCCTGCGGATACTCGCCGGCGCGAGTGACCGGGGCGCTGACCGTGGCGGCCACGGACTCGACCGACGTGCGCGCCTCGTTCTCGAACTTCGGCACCTGCGTCGACATGTTCGCGCCCGGGGTCAACGTCCGGTCGGATTTCCTCTTCGGCGTCACCACCAGGCTGTCCGGCACCTCGATCGCGGTGCCGCACGTGGCCGGAGCGGCGGCGATCTACCTGGCGGCCAATCCGACCGCGAGCCCGGCGACCGTGGCGTCGGCATTGAACGGCAACGCCACCGCCAATGAGGTCATCGATCCGGCCGGCAGCCCGAACCGGATGCTCTTCATCACCACGTAAGGCGTCACCGAGTGCGCGGCGTCCAGCGGAGCGGAGCGTACCGTTCGAACTGGACGCCGCACACCGGTGCAGATCCGCCTTCCCCGTCTCACTCCTTCGGACGGACCGAAACCCGCCCGCTCACGCGTTCCGCGTGCGGGTCTTGCGGATTCTCCGTCCGAGCAGCACGCCGCCCGCCGCTAGGGCCGCCGCGGCCACCGCTGCCGCCGCCCACCACCACCAGGCGGGACCGGTCGCCGGCTCCGGGTCGAGCAGGGCCGCTTGGTCGCTGGCGCAGCCGAGGATCTCGCCGCCGTCGGCGGCCGCCACGCACACCGTGGTGGTGAAGCCCGTACCGTCGCCCGACGCGGCCGACCGGTCGGGCTGCTCGACGACGACGAGCTGCCCCTGTTCGATCTGGTCGCCGGTGCCCGCTTCGACGCTGTCGGCGATCGCGATCCGCTCCCCCGGTCCCAGCGAGACGGTCCATCCGACGGCCCCGTTCAAGCGGTCGGGGGACGGCTGGGCGTCGCGGAGCGCGAAACCGGCCGGCAGCAGGTGCGAGACCTGCAGACCCTCAAGGGCCGCTTCGCCGGTGTTCTCCAACGTGATCGCATAGTCGACGAGGTCGCCCTCGCGGATGTCGGCGCCCGGGTCGCCTTCGCGCACGATCGTGATCGCGATCGGACCGTCGTCGGCCGCCTGCGCCGGGGCGGCTCCCAGGACCGCCGCGAGTCCCACCGCGCCCGCCGCCATTCGATACCAGTGCCGCATGGCCCCTCCCCCTTCGGTTCCGGGTTCTGTTGTAGCCCACCGCGCGCCCCTGGAGCGGACGACACGACCGAAGTCAGGCGTTACCGTCGCGCGCCGCGTCGGCGCGTCACCGCCGCAGAGATGACCAGGCCGGTCACGATCGCGCCGACTCCGGTGAGGGCGATGGCGAGCGAGTCGCCGCCGGTCGTCACCAAGGCTCCGTCGTTCGAACCCCTGTCGTTCGAATCCCCATCTCCTACCGGGCGTTCACCGTCCACAGCGGCGGCCGCCGTCCGGACGCCCCAGACGATGGTGTCAGTCGTCCCGTCCGAGTCGTTCGGGTCCGCGTTCAGTTCCGCGATACCGCCGGCCAGGTACGTCGACGGTGCGGCGTCGTCATCGACGGCGAGCGTGATCGAGCCGGTCCAACGCGCGACCGGGCTCGCTTCGGCGACCGCCGCCTCAGTCTGGCGCGTCGCAGCGGCTTCGGACTGCGGTGCCGGGTCCGTGTCGATGGTGCAGACCACGGTGTCGCGGCCGGCGTCGGCGCATTCGGACGGCAGCTCGGCGCCGTCGGCGCCGACGTGTTCGGGCATCCCGATCGTCACGGTGGTCGGACCATCCATGGTGGAGGGTCCCGTCGACTCGACGGCGACGTCGACCGTGGTCGTGCCCCCGGGCGGGGCCGGCCGGCCTTCGGTCACGGTGACCACCCGGTCGTAGACGGGGTCTCCCACACCGCCGGGCACGCCGGTGGCCGAGGCGGTGTCGTTCTCGCTGTCGGGGTCGACCGCGTCGGAGGACACGCCGACCGTGTTGGTGACGTCGTCGCCCCCGCCCCGGTAAGCGGGGTCGAGGCGCACGGTCACGGCGGCCGTCGCCGTAGCGCCTGGTGCTAGGGACTCGGCGAGGGCGCACGCGACCGTGTCGCCTTCGGCTTCGCAGTCGAGCCGCTCGCCGGTGTCGGCGTTCGTCGCTTCGACGAAGTCGAGCGCCGCGGGCAGCGACTCGGTGAAGGTCACGTTCTCGGCGGATTCGGCTTGGCCGAGGTTCTCGATGGTGACCAGGTAGCCGAAGTCGGTGCCGGGAGTGACCGGACCGGCGGTGTCGGGGTCGAGCTCCTTGGCGATGGCGAGGTCGGTGACGACCCGCACCGGAGGGCCGACCGCGGTGTCGGTGTCGCCTTCGGGGTCGGTGTCGGCTGCGACCGACGCGGTGTTCGCGATCATGGTGCCGCTGTCGGCCTCGCCGTCGACCATAACAGTGAGGTCGATGGTGGAGGTCACCCCTGGGTCGAGCGAGCCGAGGTCACACGTGACCTGACCGCCCGCGGCCGAGCAGACGTCCGGCGACGCCGCCACGAACTCGGTGTTCGGATCGAGTTCGTCGGTGACCGTGACACCGGTGGCCGTAGAGGGGCCGCTGTTGCCCACGTCGATCGTCCACGTCGCCTCCCGGCCAGCGATCATCGCGTCCGGGGCGGTCTTGGTGATCGACAGGTCGGAACGGGGCACGCTGACGCCGCCGTCCATGTCCGCCGGCGCGGTGTTGTTCGGCGGGGCCGGGTCGTCGTTGGCGGAGTCGACATTGGCGTCGCTGTCGATGTCCCCGCCGTCGCCGACGTAGTCCGGCTTGAGCCTGACGGTGACGATGAAGAAGACGGACTCGTTGGGTTCGAGCCGGTCGATCGTCGGGCAGGTGATGGTGCCGCCGTAGACCCCGGGCTCACCGGTGCAGCCGTCGAACGAGGACACGAACGCGAGCTCGGGCGGCAGTTGGTGCGAGACGACCACATTCGTCGCCGTCGAGACCCCGTAGTTGTTGAGGCTCAGCAGGTTGTCCGTGGTCTGGCCGGGCGCGATCTGGCTGCCAGGGAAGGCGGCGAAGCCCTGGGTGAGCATGAGGTCGCCGCTGGGCGCGTCCACCGCGACGGCGTCGGCGGTCGTGGTGTTGTCGCCCTGCTGCGGGTCGGCGGTGGCCGACGAGATGGACGCGCTGTTGATGAGATCGGAGCCGTCGCCGGTATAGGCGGGGTCCAGTGTGACGGTCATGTTGAGGGTCCGGCTGAAGCCGACAGGGATCAGCGCGCTCGTATTGCAGGTGATCGTCTGGCCTTCGGCCTGGCAGGGGGCCGAGACGCCCGAGTCGGCCTGGACCCAGGTGAGCGGGTCGGGCAGCGTGTCGGTGAGCGTCACGCCCGCGGCGGCCGAAGGCCCGGCGTTGGCGATCGTGATCGAGTAGGTGAAGGTGTCGCCGGGCGTGACCGGACCCGTGGCGTCCAGCGTCTTGACGATGGACAGGTCGGCGAGCGGCGCGGCGGCCGCCCCGGTGGGCAGGCGCGCGGACCGGGTGTTGTTGGCGCTCACCGGATCGGGCGTGTCGGAGGCCGCCGTCGCCCGGCTCAAGACGCGGGAGCCGTTGCCCTGCAGCGCCGGGTGGAGCCGCACCATGACCGTGAACTCGGCGCTCTCGCCGACCTCGAGCGTGCCGTCCGCACGGCAGGTGACGACCGCGCCGCGATAGACCCCCGGGTCGCCGGTGCAGTCGTCCGGTGAGGACACGAAGGCGAGCGCCCGCGGGAGCTGGTGGGTGACGACCGAGCCCGCCGCGACCGAAGGGCCGTTGTTCGTGGCCCGCAACCGGTACTCGAACGCCTCCCCGGGAACCACGGGGGTGGTGCGCACGTTGGTGATCGACGCCGCCAGGTCGGCGCTCGCGCTGACCGGCGGGCCGGTCGCGACCGCCGTCGTGTCCGGGGACGTGTTGGCGGTCGCGGTGGTGAGCGTGGCGGTGAGGCCGATCTGCGTGCCCGCGGGCGTGCCGGAGCCGACCCGGACGGTCACCTCGACCGACGCCGTCGCGCCGTCGGCGACGGTGCCGACCTCGCACGTGAGGTCCGATCCGGCGACCGAACAGCTGGCGCCCGCGGCGGAGACGAACGTCAGCGAGGGGTCGAGCGCGCCGACGAGCGAGACGCCGGTCGCGTCGGACGGCCCCTGGTTCTGGACGGTGAAGGCGTAGACGGCCTGCCCGCCCGCCGTCATCGAGGCCGGCGGGGTCTTCGCGAGCGAGACGCCCGCTTCGGCCGTGACGGCGAAGTCGGCGCTCGCGGTCGTGTCGCCGGAGGAGTTGGCGGTGCTCGTCGCGACCTCGGCCGCCGCGGTGAGCACCGATCCGTCGGCGGCGGCCGCGTCCACGCCGATGACGACGGTGAAGGCGACCTGATCGCCGGCGTTCACGGTGCCGAGCGGGCAGGTCACGACGCCGCCGTCGGCGGTGCAGGTCACGCCGGCGGCGGACGCGAAGGCCAGGCCGGTCGGGAGCGTGTCGGTGACGGTCACGTCCTGGGCGGCCGAAGGCCCGGCGTTGGCGACGGTGATCGTGAATTCGCCGGCGCTGCCCGCGACCACGGGACCGCCCCCGGTCTTGGCGATCGAGACGGCGGCCTCGGGGGCGGCGACCGAGCCGCCGGGGACGGTGGCGGTGCCGGTGTTGTTCGCGGTGTCCGGATCGGCCGTGGCCGGTGTCGCGGTCGCCGTGTTCACGAGGTCGTCGCCGGTGCCGGTGTAGGTCGGGTCGAGTTTGACGGTGAGGGTGTACGCGGCTTCGGCGCCGACCGCTAGCGAGTCCACTGTGGCGCAGGTGACGGTGGCGCCGTAGTTGGTGCCGGCGGTGCAGTCGCCGCTGGAGACGAAGGCGATGCCGGCGGGCAGCGTGTCGGTGACGGCGATGCCGGTGGCGGTCGAGGGCCCGGCGTTCGCGACGGTGAGCGTGTAGTCGAAGGTGCCGCCGGGCACGATCGGGTCGGTGCCGACGACGGCGTTGGTCAGGCTCACGTCTGCGCGCGGGGCTGCCACGGCGCCGCCGGGGACCGTCGCCGTCCCGGTGTTGTTCACAGGATCCGGATCGGCCGTGGCCGGTGTCGCGGTCGCCGTGTTCACGAGGTCGTCGCCGGTGCCGGTGTAGCCGGGGTCGACGCGCACGGTGATCGTGAGGGCCGCCTGCGCCCCGACCGCGAGCGAGTCCACTGTGGTGCAGTCGAGGTTCTGGCCGTTGGCGGTGCAGTCGCCGCTGGAGACGAAGGCGATGCCGGCGGGAAGAGTGTCGGTGACGGCGACGCCGGTGGCGGTCGAAGGCCCGGCGTTCGCGACGGTGAGCGTGTAGTCGAAGGATTCGCCGGGGGCGACCGCGTCGGTACCGGCTGCGGCCGCGGCGAGGGCGACGTCCGCGCTCGGAGCGGCGACCGTGAGGGTCCCGGCCGCGGCGGTGCCGGTGTTGTTCGCAGGCTGAGGATCGGCGGTGTCCGCGGCGACCGCGGCGGTGTTGGCGATGTCGGAGCCGTCCCCGGTGTAGTCCGGCGAGAGGCGCACGGTGAGCACCCAGGTGTGCGATTCGACCGGCAGCGCTTCCGCGTGGGCGCAGGTGACGTTCTGGCCGGAGGCCGTGCATTCGTCCGGTGTGGACGAGACGAAGGCGAGGTCGTCGTCGAGCGTGTCGGTCAGGACCGCGTTCGCGGCGACGGACGGGCCCTGGTTCTCGACGGTGAGCGCGTACTGGAAGGTGCCGCCGGGCACGACGGCACCGGTCGTGTTGATCTGCTTGGTCATCCGCAGGTCCGCCGAGGGCGCGCCGATGCTCGGGAACACCTCCGCGGAGGTGTTGTCCGCAGTGTCCGGGTCGGCGGTGGAGGCGGAAGTGGCGGTCGCGCTGTTGCCGAGGTCGGATCCCGTGCCGGTGTAGGCGGGGTCGACGGTGGCCCGGAAGACTCGGCTGACGGTCTCCCCGGCCGGGACGGTGGCGCTCGGGGCGCAAGTCACGGTCTGTCCGTCCGCGGTGCAGGCGTCGTTCGGCGCGCCTGCGAAAGTCAGGCCGGTCGGAAGTTCATCCACAGTGGTCACTTCGGCGGCGTCCGAGGGTCCGGCGTTGTGCACCGCGATCGCGTATTCGAGGGTGCCGCCCGGCGGGACCTCGCCCGCGGTGACGAGCGTGGTCGTGGTGTCGAGGTCGGCGGAGGCCGCGCTCACGGTGACGCCGCCGGTGACGGTCACGCTGTTGTCGGCGCTGTCGGGGTCGGCGGTGTCGGCCGCAACGGTCGCCGTGTTGGTCAAGGTGCCGGTCTCGAAGCCGGGGTCCACTCTGACGGTGGTGTCGAAGCCGGCCGTCCCGAGCACGGGGAGTTGGAGCGCCCCCAGGGCGCTCGGCGGGCAGGTGAGCGTCGGTCCGTCGACGGTGCAGCCGCTCGGATGGGTCTCCCACGACATGCCCGCGCCGAGGGTGTCGGTGACCGTCGGATTCACGGACACCGACGGACCGGCGTTGCTCACGCTGATCCGGTAGTCGAAGGTCTCGCCCGGGGCGACCGTGGGCGAGCCGACCACGGTCTTGTCCACCGCGAGGTCCGCGCTGCCGGCGGCGAGGCTCGGCACGCCGCTCAGGTCGGTGCTGTTGTCGGCGCTGTCGGGGTCGGCGGTGTCGGCCGTGACGGACGCGGCGTTCACCACGTCGGTGCCGATGCCCTCGTATATGGGGTTGAGCCGCACGGTGAGGACGTACTCGACGGTGTTGCTCCCCTGTGTCGCGGGCAGGGCGGCGAGCGGCCCGCAGGTCACGGTGCCGCCGTACAGGCCGCCGGTGCCGGTGCAGCCGTCGGCCGACACGAACGCGACCGGGGCGGGAAGGTCGTCGGTGACGGTGACGTCCGCGGCGTCGCTCGGGCCGTGGTTGGTGACGGTGAGCGTGTAGGTGAACGTCTCGCCGGGGGCGACGCCTCCGGCGTCGCCCGCACTGGACTTGGTGATGGCCAGGTCTGCGGACGGAGCGGTCACACCGCCTGCGGCGAGCGTCGCCGAGCTGGTGTTGTTCGCCGTGTCCGGGTCGACGGTGTTCGGCGAGGTCACGGTGGCCGCGTTCGCAAGGTCGGCGCCGTCGCCGGTGTAACCGGGCGCGACGTTCGCGAGCACTTCGAACGCGGCGGCCGAACCCGGTGCGAGCGAGGCGATCTGCGGGCAGGTGACGGTCTGGCCGGTGGCGGTGCACCCGTCCGGTGAGGACGCGAAGACCGTCCCGGAGGGCAGCGTGTCAAAGACTGCGATGCCCGTGGCGGTCGAGGGCCCGTCGTTCGCCACGGTGATCGTGTAGACGATGGATTCGCCGGGCGCGACCGTATCGGCGGTGCGGGCGATCGTGCTGACCGAGAGGTCCGTGCGTGCGGCGGCGAGGGCGCCTCCGGGCAGCCCCGCGGCGGGCGCGTTGTTCCCGGCGTCCGGGTCGGGCGTGTCAGCGCTGATCGAGGCCGTGTTGGTCACGGCGGCGT
This sequence comes from Glycomyces niveus, assembly GCF_017592475.1. Classification (GTDB taxonomy): domain Bacteria; phylum Actinomycetota; class Actinomycetes; order Mycobacteriales; family Micromonosporaceae; genus Glycomyces; species Glycomyces niveus. Next base: position 253,842 of record NZ_JAGFNP010000004.1, read on the forward strand.
CGGATCCGGTGCCCGCGTAGGCGGGGTCGAGCTGGACCACCACCAGGAGTTCGACTTCGCCGCCGACGGCGATCGTCCCGGGGGCGCAGGTGACGCTGCCGCCGTATTCGCCTGCGGTGCCGGTGCATCCGGACTCGGAGGAGACGAATGCGAGCGCGGCGGGCAGGTCGTCGGTGACGACCGCGCCGGTGGCGGTCGAGGGTCCGTCGTTGACGGCTTCGAGGAGGTAGGCGAAGGTCTCGCCGGGGGCGACGGGCGTGTCGGTCGTGGTCTGCTTCGTGAGGGCGAGGTCCGCGGCGGCGGCGCCGACGGCGGGGTTGACGGTGCCCGAGGTGTTGTTCGCCGTGTCGGGGTCGGCGGTGGCGGCGGTGGCGGTGGCGCTGTTGGGCAGGTCGGTGCCGCTGCCGGTGTAGGCGGGGTCGATCTGCGCGGTGAGCGTGATGGTCCGGGTGCCGGGCGCGAGCGAGGCGTAGGCGCAGGTGACGGTCTGGCCGGAGGCTTCGCAGGTCGCGCCGGTCCCGGTGGCGGCGACGTAGGTCAGCTGCGGCGGCAGCGCGTCGGTCACGGTGGCGTCGACGGCGGCGGAGGGGCCGTCGTTGTGGACGGTGAGCGTGTAGTCGAACCGGTCGCCGGGGGTGACGCTGCTGGAGGCGGCGGTCTTGTCAATGCTCAGGTCGGCTGCGGGAGCGGCGATGGCGATCTGCCATTCGGCGGCGTCGTTGGCGGCGGTCGTGTCTTGGCCGTTGTGGACGAGTCCGGTGCCGGCGGCGGTGCCTTCCTGTGCTGCGGCGTCCACTGTGTAGGCGAGGGTCAGTTCGGTCTCGGAGCCTGGCGCCGCTCCGGCGGGGAGGGTGCAGGTGAGTTCGCGGTCGGCCGTGGCGGTGCACTCGGCGGGTTGGCCGCCGTCCCAGGTGGCGGCGGGCGGGGCGCGGAGGGTCGCGGTCGTAGCGGTGTCTGTAGTGGAGGGTCCGTTGTTGCGGAGGGTGAAGGTGACGGTGCCGGTCTCTCCGGGGACGACGGTGTCGGCGTCGGAGGCGGTGATGTCGAAGTCGACGACGGCGTCGCCCGCGTTCACGGTGAGATCGGCGGTGTTGTCGCCCGTGTCGTCGTCGAGCGCGTAGTCGATCGCGGCGCTGCCGGTGAGAACGGTGCCGGTGGCGGTGTCGGCGGGGAGGGCGGCGGTGAAGGCGAGGTCGGTGGTGGCGCCTGCGGTGAGGGTCGCGGCGGGGATCGTGCAGGTTGCGGTGCCGTCGCCGTTGTCGGTGCAGCGGGCGTCGAGGCCTGAGACGGTGACGCCGTCGGGGAACGTGAGCGTGACGGTGGCGGCGCCGGCCGCGTTGGTCAGGTCTTCGTTGCGAACGGTGGCGGTGACGGTGCCGGAGGTGCCGGGCGCGAGGGTGACCGGCTCGGACGTGGCGGCGAGGTCGGTGAAGTCGGTGACGGTGGTGTCCGTGGACCCGGTGACGCTGCCGCCGCCGATGCCGGAGGGCATCGTCACGGTGGCGGCGTTGGTGACGGTGGTCCCGGCGGCTGCGGTTTCGACGGTGCCGCCGATGGTGATGACGGCCTGTTCGCCGGCGGGAACGTCGACGGTGGTGGCGATGTCGTTCCCGGTTCCCGAGGCGGTGCCGCAGGCGCCGGACCCAGTGGCGGTGCAGGACCAGGAAGTGACGCTGACGTCGGCGGGGACGGTGTCGGTGACGCTGGCCCCGACGAGTCCGGTCGCGCCGGTGTTGTCGACGGTGACGGTGTACTCGATGGGGCCGCCGGGGTCCGCGGTGGCGGCGCCGGTCTTGGCGACGTCCACGGTGACGTCCGGGTCGGCGGTGAGGGTGGTGGTGGCCGTGTCGTCCCCGGACTCGGTGTCCCTCGACTTGCCGGAGACGGAGGCAGTGGCGGTGATGTCGCCGAGGGGGTCACCGGCGCTGAGTCCTGAAGCGATGGTCCCGGCCACGGTGAACACCGCAGTGAGGGTGTTCGCGAAGGTGTCGGCGGGGCCGGTGCAGGTGCGGGCGGCGCGAACGCAGGTCCAGCCGGACGCGGGTGTGGTGAGGCCGGTGACGGTGAAGTCGGCCGGCACCTCGAAGGTGACCTTGGGGACGCCGGCGGTGTCGGGGCCGTGGTTGGTGAGGGTGAACGGGACCTGCACGGCGGCACCGGGTTCGACTTCGGCGCCGGCGGTCTGGCCGCCGGTGACGGCGGAGGTCATCGCGAGGTTGGAGACTCGGTGGTTGACGGTGACCTCGGCGCAGGCGGAGTCGTTCCCTTGGTCGCGGTCGTTGGCCGGGGCGAGCGTGTTGACCGCGCAGACCTGGTAGACGGTGCCGGCAGCGGCGTCCTGAGGAATCGTCGCATTGACGGACACGGTCGCGGTGCCGCCTGACGCCCAGGCGCCGCCTCCGGGGCACGACGCGGCGGTGGCCGAAGCGACCGTGCACGCGCCATAGCCGGTGCTGGCGGCGTCGAACCGCTGCACGCTCCCGATGCTGAGTCCGGTGTCGGCGGTGACCGCGAGGCTGTTGCGGAGAGCCGCCTGGGGGCCGAGGTTCTCGATGCGGAACTGCGCCTGCACGATCGCACCCGCGTTGCCGGTCGGGTTGGTCACGGCGCTGACCCGCATGTCGGCGGAGCCGATGGAGAACCGCTGGTGATCGTTGCCGCTGCCGCAGGTGCGGCGCACGACCCACTCGCCGTCGGCGAAGTTCGCGTCCCTGACGGTCATGCAGACGCCCGCGTACGAGTTCATGAACGCACCGGCGGGAGCGCCGGAACCGGCCGCCAGCCGATACGGCCAGGTCGCGTTGTTGGCACCGGCCGAGCACGAGGAGGTGAGGGCGAGCGAGGTGTCCTGACTGCTGGCGTTGTTCGGGTTGCCGACGCAGCGGGAGGGGTTCGAGGTGAGCAGGATCCGGTCGTCGGTGGTGACCGTCCACTGCTGCAGCGCATCGTCGGCACCGCAGGGCCGAAGACGCAGGGGGGACGCGGCCTGCGACGAGGTGGCCGTGACGCACAGGCCGGGGTGGCCGGTCGGCGTGAGGAAGACGCCGGTGATGTCGGAGCTGAACGTGCCCGCCCGCGCGGGAGCCGGGACGGCGAGCACGCCGACCGCCGCGATGACGATCGCTGTCACGAGCATCAGCGCGCGCCGCACCTGAGCGGTTGGGTTCACTGCCGCCACCTCGGCCTCTATTTGACGACACAAAGTGGCGAAAGAATAACAATACGTACCGACACCGGCTGCGCTTCGACCTGAATTGCCCAGAAGGGAGGATCGCTCGCTGCCGGCCGTGAGGTCCTGGGTGTCCACACTGAGGGCGCCGAACCGTTGTTTCGATTCGGCGCCCCGCAGTCCGTTTAGGATGGTTTAGGCGCTTGTCGTGCGTTCCGCCGTCTCACTTGAGGTATTTCACCGGTTTGGTGGTGAGGTTGAGCAGGTACTCGAGCGGGCCGCGCTTGAAGAACAGGGACCAGACCGCGGCGAACACGATCGCTCCGAGGATGAGCGTGAGCACCGGGATCCAGGACCCGCGGACGCCGCCGCCGGGCAGGGCGAACCAGGTCATGACGACGAAGTGGCCGACATAGGCCGTCAGGGACATCGTGCCGACCGCGACGACCGGCTTCATCAGGCGGCGCAGGCGCGGCAGTCGGTCCATCACGAACGTCGCACCCACGATCACCAGGATCGCGATGCCGACGCTGCCGATGATGTCGAACGTGGTGCCGCTGTGCGGCCCCGCCACGAACAGGTCGCGGACCGATGGCTGGTACTCGAACGACCCGCTGTCCATCGGCGGCTTCGACGAGCCCGACCAGGACCCGGAACCAGAACCCGACCAGGACCCCGAGCCCGAGCCCGACCACGAGCCGGAGGACCCGTCCTCGGCCATGCTGCGCAGCGCGCCCTTGCCCGCCAGCAGCAGCGACAGGCCGTACGCCACCGCCGTGAGCCCGGCACCGAGGGCGGCGAGTCGCCGCTGGTTGGCGGGGGCGGACAGGTCGACGCGTCCCAGGGCCATGCCGGCGACCACGAACGCGATCCAGGGGATCGTCGGGTAGAAGCCGGTGAACAGCAGGTCGATGACGCCTACGCCGCTGAGCTTCTCCAGCGGGTCGTACGCGTCCACCGTCTGCTGGAACGAGCCGCTCAGCAGCGGGCGCACGACGAACGCCAACTGCGGCCCGACGATCGCGAGCGCGGCCGCGGTGATCGCGAGCGCCTTCCCGCTCAGTTTGAGGAACAGCATGGCGACGAGGAAGTACACCCCGTAGAAGCCGATGATGATGACGTCGCCGAAGAACTTCGCCAGGAGCGTGCCGAAGGCCAGCAGGACGATCGCGCGGATCGCTATGCGCGCCTTGGCTTTCCGCCCGGAGAGGCCGGTCTTCGGTGCCTTGCGGCCGGCGATGAGCATCAGCGAGAAGCCGGCGAGCGTGGCGAACAGGACCGACGAGTGACCGTCGGCCATGTACCGGACCCAGCTGCCGACCCCGCTCGTGGTCGAGAGCATCGGTCCGACGTGCACGATGTACATGCCGAACACGGCCAGCGCGCGGGCCAGGTCCACCCCGACGAGGCGTCCCATCGAGGCGTCGCCTTTCGAAGGGGGAGCGGTCATGGCGGGGTCGTCGGGCTCGCCCGGGGTCCGGGGCGAGGGCGGTGCGTGCTCCTGAGGAGTCGCTTTCTCTTGCGGCGGTTGCGAATGCGTCATGTCTCCACTCTGTGGTGAAGGAACGGCGCGAACCACCCGGCAGTTCGCGGTTTCCGACTCGCCGATCGGCGGGAACCGCGACCCCGATCGGCGGGGAAGCCGGGTCCGGCTTCCCCGCCGTCTTACGGCCGCATGACCTTTTCGAACCTGAAGAACCCCTCGCCGTCCGGCTCCTCGGGGTGGTCCTCGTCGGCTGCCGCTCCATGCGGGTCGTGCGGGTCGGGGTGGTGTTCATTGAAGAACTCGACGATGTGGAATCCGCATTTGTTGACGTAGAAGTGGATGTTGCGCTGCTCGAAGTAGGGCGTCCCGGTCTCCCACACCTCGGTCTGCGGGTACGCGGCCTCGATCGCCCGCCACGCCTTGAGTCCGATCCCGAGGCCGTGGTGCTCCGGGGCGATGTAGAAGAAATCGAGCGAGTTGTGTTGCGTCCCTTCGTCGATCTGCAGCACCGCGCCGCCGATCTTCTCCCCCTCCAGCAGCACGTGGTACACCGCCGCTCCGGGCGCGCGGAACGAGGCGCGCACGTCCTCATCGGGAGGGATCGGCACCTCCTGGCCGCCGATGCCGTAGGCTGCGGCCTCTTCGGTGAACGCCCGCTGCAGTTCCTTTCGGAAGGCCGGGAGGTCGGCCTCGTGAGCACGGGCGAGAGTGACGGTCATGTCGTGCTCCTTGTATCGAGTGGAGGGAAGCCGCTGGGCCGGAGCGAGTGCTCCGGCCCAGCGGCCCCCCGTTGCGACAGCGCCGCAGTCGATCAGCGCATCAGTTTGGCGGGGCTCGTGGCCCACTGCATCGCGTATTCGAGCGGCCCGCGCTTGAAGAACCGGGACCACACGAAGGCGAACACGATGCCTCCCACGCAGAACCAGCCCCACACCGCCAGTGCCGCGGTGACCGCGCCGCCCTCGCTGTTCGACGGGACGTGGTTGAGTGCCCAGAGGTGGGCGACGTACAGGGTCAGGGACATCGCACCGGCCGCCGTGATCGGCGTCAGGAGCTTGCGGGCGAGGGCTGAGCGGTCGAGCAGGGCGACCGATCCGACGATGACCAGCATCGCGATGCCGATGTTGCCCAGCAGCTCGAACGCGGTGCCCGAGTGCGGCGAGGCCGAGAGCAGGAACTGCAGCATGTCCCGCGACCAAGGATCGAAGCCGCTCATCGAATCGGACCACGTGCCGGATGAACCGCTCATCCCGGACGAGCCCGAGCCCGTCGAAGCGGACGCCATACCCGAACCGGAGGAACCGGAGCCGCTGCCGCCCATGCCGCCTCCGGCGAACAGGACCTTCTGCAGCACCCACGAGAGTCCGTAACCGGCCAGCGCCAGGCCGGCGCCGACCGACGCCATGCCGATGCGCACCCGTTTGGCGGACAGGTCGAGCTTGGCGATCGCCATGCCCGCGAAGATGTACGCGAGCCACGGGACGGCCGGGTAGAGGCCGGTGAACAGCAGTCGGCCAAGGCCGTCGGCGCCCATGCGGGTGATCGGGTCGTGCGCGTTCAGCGCGGTGACGAAGGCCGGCTGCGCCATGGAGATCCAGTAGAAGACCACGGAGCCGACGACCGCGAACGAGGCCGAGAGGACCGCCAGCGTCTTGACGCCGCAGCGCGTGAACGGCAGCGCGAGCAGGAAGAACAGGCCGTAGAACGCCAGGATGACGATGTCGGTGCGCAGCCAGAGCGTCAGCGCCGTGCCGAGGGCGATCAGCAGGACCGCCCGGATGACGATCTTCACGATCCGCTGCCGTCGTTCGAGCGCGGGCGGCGTTCGGCGGCCTCCCGCGAGCAGGACGAGCGACAGGCCGGCCAGGACCGCGAACAGGGCCGACGCGCGGCCGTGCGGGATCTGCATGATCGTGTTGACGACGGGGTTCTTGAACTCCTGCATCGGTCCCACGTGCGCGTAGAACATGCCGAAGATCGCGAGAGCCCGGGCCAGGTCGAGCCCCAGCACGCGGCCGAGCGTGCCGCCTCGCTGCGGTGTCGGTTCGGGCGGCGTCTCGCGGCCGGTGCGGATCAGCCGCAGTGTCCGCTCGCTCCGTACGGTGTCGGTGTCAGTCATGGATACAGCCTGCGGCGGCGCGGGCGCACTTCCCATCCGGCGAAGGTCCGGCGCGCTGCCGCAGACGGCGGGAACCGCTCCCTCCTGGCGGGGACCGCTCGCCCGCCGACCGTCCGAAGGACCCCCGCCGACCGGCGGGAAACGCCGCGGAACGGCTGCGACGCGAGCGCGACGAGGTCCGGGCGTGCTACGAATCGATCCGTGGAAACGACAATGGAGGAGCGGCCGTGATCCGGGTTCTGATCGTCGACGACGAGGCGCTGATCCGCAGCGGTATCGAGCTCATCCTCAACGCCGCCCCGGACATCGAGGTGGTCGGCGCGGTCACCGGCGCCCGCGCGGTGGCCGAAGCCGAACGGCTGCACCCCCACATCGTGCTGCTCGACATTCGAATGCCCGATGTGGATGGTCTGACCGTGCTCGACCGCATGCTCGCGAGGCCGTCGCCGCCCGTGGTCGCCATGCTCACCACGTTCGACAACGACGAGTACGTCGCCGCGGCCCTCCACCGGGGCGCGGCCGGTTTCCTGCTCAAGGACACCGCTCCCGATCACCTGGCCCTGCAGGTGCGCACCCTCGCCGCCGACGGCGTGGTCCTCTCCCCCAAAGTCACTTCGACCGTCGTCGACGGCTACCTCGCGTCGACCCGCAGGCAGCCCGCCGACACCGTCCTCATCGACACCCTGACCGATCGGGAGCGGGCCGTCCTCGTGCACCTCGCGGACGGACTGTCCAACGCCGACATCGCCGCCCGCCTCTACCTCGGCGTCGGCACCGTCAAAGACCACGTCTCGGCGATCCTCGCCAAACTCCAGGTCGCCAACAGGGTCCAGGCCGCACTCATGGCCGAACGCGCGGGCCTGCTCGACAGCGCCGATCCCGACAAGGGCGAGCGGCGATGACCTCGCTCGTGGCTCGCATCGCGGCCTGGTGGCACTCGGGCTCCCGCTGGCCCGCCGTCCTCCTCGACGTCGCCCTCATCGCCGTGGCCGGGGCCGACCTGGCGTTCAATTACATGCCCGGGAACTGGTGGGACGACATCGTCCTGGTGGCCGGCGTGCTCGCGCTGGCCGTGCGCCGCCGGTTCCCGCTGGCGGTCTTCATCGCCACGCTCCCGATGCCGTTGCTCATGGGCCAGTCCGCGGCATCGCTCATCGCGCTGTTCACGGTCGCGTCCGCGACCCGGAACCGCTGGCTGCTGAGCGGATGCGCCCTGGCCTACGCGGGCTTGACCATCGCCCCGTGGTGGGGAGGCGGCGACATCCTGGCCGAATCGGCCTGGCCGGTGTGGGGCGTGTACTCGCTGGCGCCTGCCGGAGCCGCGGTGTTCCTGGGCCAACTGCTCCAGACGAAGCAGGAGCTGTCCCGCCGCCTGGAGGAGATCAGCGAGGTCCGCGAACACGAGCAGGCGCTCGCGACGCAGAAGGTGCTCGCGCAGGAGCGCGCCCACCTGGCCCGCGAGATGCACGATGTCGTCTCCCACCAGGTGAGCCTGATCGCGGTGCGGGCCGGAGCGCTCCAGGTGAGCACCCGGGAATCGGTCTCGGTCGAAGCCGCCGACACGATCCGCACGCTCGCGGCGCGCACCCTGGACGAGCTGCGGTACATGGTGGGCGTCCTGCGCGCCGGAGGCGGCTCGGGGAACGGCCTCGCACCCCAGCCCACGCTCGACCAGCTCGGCGAACTCGTCGCCAACGCCGGCATGGAGGCGCACCTCGAGACGGGCCCGCTGCCGGAACTCAGCCCCCCGGTTCAGCGCGCGATCTACCGCACCGTCCAGGAAGCACTGACGAACGCCCGCAAACACGCCCCCGGCGCGGCAGTCCACATCCAAGTCGCCCAAGACGACGGCGCGGTCCAAGCAGAGGTGGTCAACGCGGAGCCGGTACGACCTGTAGTCCCCCTGCCAAGCGCAAGGCACGGCCTGATCGGCCTCAAACAGCGCGCGGAACTGCTGGGAGGAACCTTCGAAGCGGGGCCGACGCTCCTCGGAGGCTGGAGGGTCGCGCTGCGCGTGCCCTTGAAGTCGATGGCCTTAGCAGGTCGATGACGGCGCCGTCATCCACCGGGGCACTCGTTGTCGCCGCCGCTTCTCGGGATGCATTGGGCGGGGTCGTACTCGCCGTGAAACTTCTCGGATTCCTCTAAACGGACGGACGAGGATCGAGCGCCGTGGCGCACGTCAGTCGTCCAGGGCGGTGACGGCTTCGGGGTCGCCGGTGAGTTCGGCCAGGGCGGCTTCCCGACGGCCGCTGAGGTAGAGGAGCAGTTCTACCGGGGCGCCGGTGAGGACGGCTCCTCCTGCGGGACCGTAGTGGCGGGTTTCGCCTGCGGGCGTGCGCAGTTCGAGGCCGTGGGGGCGGATCTTGCGGGCGGTGCCCCAGGCGGTGAGGCGTGCGGTGGCCCAGGCGATCTTGTCGAGGTCGGGGCGGTCGGTGCGGGGCGCGAGGCCGTTGGCGCGGCGGATGTCCTCGTGGTGGATGAGGTATTCGGTGCCGTTGAGCAGGTTGCGCAGGCCCGGGATCCGCCACGGTATGAGCGGGGCGCCCGCGCGGAGGCGGGCGGTCAGGGCGGGAAGGCCCTTGGCCTTCTCCACCGTCAGCTTGGGCTCGGTCCATTTGGAGAAGTGCTCGCGCAGCACGAGGTGCGCGGCGAGGTCGAGCGTGGTCCAGCCTTCGCAGAGTGTCGGAGCGTCGGGACCGAGGTCGTCCAGCAAGTCGCACAGGTCGAGGCGCTCCCGCGCGTCCAGCGGCAGTTCACGGGTGGTGCTCATTCGTTACCTCTCGAAGGTCGTGACGGTGGCGATGAGGAGCGGGGCGGTCGAGGCGGCCATGCGGGGGTGCCGGGGCCGTCGTCGCCCGCCGAATCCGACAGGCCACCGCACCGAACGAGTGGCGCCCTTCGGTGTCTCAAGTCAGCGGGGCAGCAGCACCTGGAGCTGCTCGCGGATTTCGCGGAGTATGTCGTCGACGGATCGGTCGATGTTGACCGTGACTGCCATGCTGATGAACATGATCGCCGCGATGATGTGCGCGAGCGTCGCCGCGGTCTTGAGGTCAATCTGCTCATGGCGTTGGAGCACGGCCGTGATGGCCTGCTCGGTCTGGACGGTGAGGTCGAGAGCGGCGCCGTGGTGGGGTTCGCTCGGGTCGCCGAAGACCATCTCTCGCAGGTAGGTGCGGCCGTTGTCGACCTGTTTGCGGTTGCACGCGACGACCGGGCCGATGATCGCCATCACCGCTTCGAGCGCGTCGGGAGTGGTCTCGGCGGCGGCCGTGCCCTCGCGGAGCGCGTCCGCATAGGTCGAGTTCTGCACGAGCAGCAGCAGCTCACCCTTGTTCTTGGCGTACAGGAACAGGGTGCCGGCGCCGATGTCGGCCTTCTCGGCGATCTGCTGGGTGGTGACCTCGTCGACGCCGTGCTCGGCGAAGAGTTCGCCGGCGGCTGCCATGATGCGGTCGAGCTTCTCCTGCTTGTTCCGCTCACGTCGCCCGACCCGTTTCGGGGCGGCTGGCATGGGTGCATCCTTCGTGAAATCGTGTGACCGCACGCGGTCACGGGTTCGGCCGTCGTCGTATGAGCGCCGGTGCGCCGGTCGATTCTCCCACGTCGGCTCCGACCCCAACGATTCGCGAGGATGCTCCGAGCGGCGCCGGCGCCCATGCCCTCCGGCTTCCTGAGGTGGATCGGTCTCAGTCGGTCCGGGCGGCGTTCACCGGTTCAGGAACGCGGCGGCGAGCGGCGCGAACCGCTCGTGGAACTGGAAGACGCCGCCGTGCCCGGAGTCCGGGTAGATGACCAGCTCGGAGCCGGGGATGCGGCGGTGCATGTCCTCGGACAGGACCGAGGGCACCATGCGGTCGTTGTCGCCGTTGGCGATCAATGTCGGCTGCGTGAGCTTCGAGAGGTCGTGCGGAGTGCTGCGTCCCCACTTCTTGATGGCCTTGAGCTGGGTCTGGAAGCCTCGCAGCTTCATCGGTGCATCGCGGTTCTCGGTGCGCGCACCGGTGGTGCGCTCGACGTACGCCTTCGCGGCGGCCTTGCCGACCTTGTCGCGGTTGAAGAACAGGAATTCCCGCGGGTCCGAGCGCGTCAGCGTCGCTCTGAGGATGTCGAGGTAGGTCGGACCGGCGACCTTGTCGATGTCCTTGCCGCCCTTGGGACCCGTTCCGGTGAGCACCAGTCGGCGGACCAGGTCCGGGTGGGCGGCGATGAGCGCCTGGGCGACCATCCCGCCCAGGGAGAACGAGAAGACGTCGACCTGGTCGAAGCCGAGTGCGGTGATGAACGCGTAGGCGTCCTCGGCCATCGCCTCGACCGTGTCGGGCACCTCGCCGGCAGTGGCGCCGACCCCGCGCTGGTCGAAGGCGATGACGTGGCGGTCCTTCGCGATCGCGTCGACGATTAGCGGGTCCCAGTAGTCGAGGGTCGCTGCGAGGTGGACGAAGAGCACGACCGGGATGCCGCCCTTGGGTCCGAGTTCGCGGTAGACGAAGGCGACCCCGTTGCTTGCCGTGATGGTGTTCGTCGGCGCCTCGGCGTACGACGTGACCGGTGTATGCATATTCATGATGACTCCTGCGTGATTGATCGTTTTGACGGCCGGTTGGCCCGGTCAGACTTTTACGGCGACGGTCTTGCCTCGGATGCCGCCGTGCCCGAGGGCCCCGAGGGCCGCGGGGATCTGGTCGAAGGGGACGGTCTTGCCCACGATCGGGCGTATCGCGCCCGAGTCGATGAGGGCGGTGAGCTCGCGGAGCTGGTCGCCGCTGGCGTGCATGAACAGGAACTCGTAGGTCACGCCGAGCTTGCGAGCCCGGCGGCGGATGCCGGCGCTCAGCGCGCTCGTCGCCAGGCGCAGTGCCGTCCCGGCACCGATCTCGCGAGCGAACGCCGCGTCCGGCGGTCCGGCGATCCCGATCGCCTTGCCGCCGGGGCGCAGGATGCGCAGGGACTTCTCGAGGTTGGCCCCGCCGAGGCTGTCCAGCACCAGATCGACCCCGCCGAGCGCCTGCTCGAAATCCTGCGTGCGGTAGTCGACGACGACGTCGGCGCCCAGCTCGCGCACGAACTCGGCGTTCGGGGCGCTCGCAGTGGTGGCTACGGTGGCACCGAGGTGCTTGGCGAGCTGGATCGCGATCGACCCGACCCCTCCGGCCCCGGCGTGGATGAGGACCTGCTGCCCGGCCCGCAGACGGCCCCGCTCGACGAGGGCCTGCCAGGCCGTCAGCGCGACCAGCGGCAGCGAGGCCGCTTCGCCCATGCTGACCGAGGTGGGCTTGCGCGCCAGATCGGCCTCGGCAACCGCGATCCGTTCGGCGAAGGCGCCGATCCGGTGATCGGCGGCCCGGGCGTACACCTCGTCACCGGGCTGGAACCCGCGGACCTTCGAGCCGACCGCGACAACGGTGCCGGCAAGATCGTGGCCGAGGACGAACGGCGGCTTGTACGGCAGGATCTGCCGAAACTCGCCCCTGCGGATCTTCTCGTCGAGCGGATTCAGCCCGGCGGCCTCCACCTCGACGAGCACCTCCCGCTCGGCTACGACCGGCTCGGCCACCGCCGCGAACTCCAGCGGGTCCTTGTACCCCCCGACCACGAACGCCTTCATGACACCTTGCTCCTACTCCGAGGCCGCGCCCCGCCGACTCAATCTGAATTGACTCAATAATGACTCGACTCAGTAATTTTGTCAAGCGAGGTCGCTGAGGACCACATCACTCCCGGACACGTCGAAGGGGCCGGCCGCCCCTCAAGGCACTGAGCAGCTGCAAGAAAAACAGCTGTCGTGCTAGACCTCCAGATGCTCGCGGTCTCCGGTCCCGTCCGCCGCATCCGCTTCGGTGGCCGTGGCGGTCGCGGTGGGCACGGTGGCCTTCGCCGCCCGGTAGCTCTCGCTGAGCTGGCGGTACTGCGGAGTGAGCAGCGCGATGCAGCCGAACGCGGCCGTGGCGACGCCGCCGATGAGGAGGATCAAGGCGATGCCCCGGCTGTCGCCGGTGCCGAGCAGCCACTCCCACTGCCGCTGACCGGCATCCGTCTCCATGTACGGGATGACCAGCAGTTCGGCGACCGGGGCGATCACCAGCGCGGTGACCGGCGCGGCGGCGGCCTCGAAGGTGACCGCGAATCCAAAGACGCGGCCCTGCTTCTCGAACGGGACGACGCGCTGGATGACGGTCTGCTCGGCGGCCTCGGCCGCGGGCATGAGCGCCATGAACAGCCAGACGCCGGCGATGTACAGCCAGGCCCACTCCCGGACGGTGGAAATCGCGCCCGCCGCACCGAGGACGATGACGACGATCAGGATCGTGCGGATCGGGTTCTTGCCGATGCCCCGCTTCGCGACGATCGCGCCGCCGGCGATGAATCCCGTTGAGGCCACCGCGAACCAGATGCCCCAGCCCTCCACACCGAACATGTCGATGCCGTACGGGTCCATAACGGCCATGGCGACTCCGCCGAAGAGGTTGTTGAGCGTGGTGAACAGCACGAGCGCGAGCAGGCCAGGCACGGCCCGCACCGCGAGCCAACCGCCGCGGACGTCCACCCAAGCCTCGCTCGTCTCCGATCCGGAGGGCCGCTCCTCGGGAATGCGCAGCGGCACCAGGTGGACGAGGGTCAGCGCGAGCGCGCCGATGCCGATCACGAGCGTCCACCCCATGCCCAGGAATCCGACCGACAGACCGCTGAACACGCTCGTCACCAGCATCGCGACGCCTTGGACGGTGCCGACCATGCCGTTGGCGTTCGCGTGGCGCTCCTCGGGCACCAGCAGCGTGACGGTGGTCGACAGCGCGATGCCCCGCAGCTGCTCCACGACCGAGCCGGCCAGCATCACGACGGCGAAGACCCAGAACCAGGGGAGCCCGAGGTCCTTGATGCCGTCCTCGCCGATCGCGAAGAAGAACGCCGCGTCGAGGACGAAGACCGCGAGCGCGGCGAGGGTCGCCCACACCATCACGGCCTTCTTGCGGAACCGGTCGACCAGGGTCCCGAAGAACATGCCGAACAGCGACAGGAAGAGCATGTACGACGCGCCGATGACGCCCGTGGCGATCACATTGCGCGTCTCGACGTAGATCCAGAACGTCAGCGCGAACCACAGGAAACTGGTCGTCACATTGGCGATCGCGGTGTTCACCAGCACCTGGAGGAACGTCCGGAACCCGTCCTCGGGCACGTCCCGTCCCGTCACGGGCCGCTGCGGGGTCGACTCGGTCATCGCGGTGGTCCTCTCGACAGATCCGGTTCCCATCGAACCGTCTCACCACCTATGACCGACCGTACGCCCGGAATTCATCGGTGGTGCTGAGTCGAGAAGGTCAAGCAGGCATGGCCGCACCCGCCTGCCCCAGATTGCGGACGACCTGAGCCGGGTGTGCTGGGCGGGGCCGCTGCGCGGCCCCGCCCACCGTGACTAGACCGTCGTGGTCTGGGTCGAGCCGGACCACCACTGGCCGTCGGCGTGGTACACGACGTACCAGGCGATCCGGTGGCCCTCCGGGAAGTCCTTGTTGCACACCGTCCACCCGGCCGATGGGGCGAAGTTGTTGGTGCAGTAGCCCTCGCGGTCGCCGTCGAGGTCCCACCAGGTGATCTTCACGACGTAGTTGGCCGAGCCGTTGTTCTTGAGCCAGATGTAGTCGCCGTACGGCTGGACGCAGCCGGACACATAGCGGTTCTCGACGCACTCCCTGGAGCTGTCTTCGTACCAGGTGACGTTGGTCGTCCAGTCCTGCTCGTACGCGGCGAGCGCCGGCGTGGCGAGCCCTAGGACGGCGAAGAGGGGGATGGCGAGTGCGACGAGGAGCGCCGCGAAGCGGTTGCGCATGGAGGATGCCTTTCTGATGGTCGTGCCGCGATCCAAGTCGGGCGAAGGCGGCGAACGCGTTCGGCCCCAATGGATTTGGACCGAGCGCTCAACCAAATACGCAGCGGCCCGGGCCTAGGGTTGCCTGCAATGCCGGATTTTCCCGGACACGCCCGCGACTCGCGTATGTCGACGACCGTGGTCGCGCCGCGCTCGCGCTCCTTACGCGGCCGTCTCACCACCACAGATCCGCTGCGCTAGCGCGCCTCAGGGTAGAACGCGATGATCGCGGTGTCCCCGGAGACCGACATGAGGGTGTATGCGAGCAGCTCGGTCCCATCGGCCCCGCCCGAGGCGCCGCCGCCCCCGACGCCGAAGGACGTGCTGCTCATGCCGTCTCTGAGGACCAACGTGACGCCGTCATCGGTGATCGCGGTGACCTGCACGGTGCCGACGTCGAACTTGTCGTCGAACCCGATGCCCGTCCCGGCCTCCACGACCACTTCACAAGTGCCGTCGAAGCAGGCGTCGAGGTCGGTGCCATCGGCCGCTTCAAGCGGGGTGTCGTCGATCGGTCGGGCCTCCTCGGTCGGCGAAAGCTCCTCAGTCGGCGAGGGCTCCTCCGTGGGGCTGGGCGCTTCGGTGGTCGCGACCGGTTCGGAGGTCGAAGCCTCCTCAGCGGGTTCGCCGCTGCCGCAGCCGGTCACAGCCAGGACGGCGACGACTGCGGCGGGAAGGGCGATCAAGTTGCGGCTCATCAGAACTCCTCGGGCTGAACGGCACGGTGCCGGTGCCGTCTTTGTAGCCCGGCGGGCCCGGGAGGGGTCCCGGCCCACGCGGAACGGCCTGACGAGCGCGTTCTGGATCGGCCGCTCCTCGAGCCCTGATCCTGCATTCCAGTCTGCCGCAGCGCTTCTGGTGCGCGAGCCAGTACTCAAATGCGAGCATCAGTCACTTACTCTCGGTTGAGCGAACACGAAGGGGACGGAGGCGAATCCCATGCCGGACATCGAGGACGCGCGGCGGCAGCTGGACGAGTGGCGGGACCGGATGGTGGCCCACGCCGAAAACCTGCAGGCGGCCAACACCGAGCTCGCAGCGGTCGAGGCCACGTATACCGATCCGAACGGGGTCGTCACCGTCATCGTCGACTCCTCGGGGAACCTCAAAGACCTCACCCTCTCCACTCGGGTGCAGCGCCAAGCCCCAGACGTCACCGCCCGCCAGATCAAGGAAGCCCTCACAGCCGCGAAGGCCCTGGCCGCACAGAAGACCCAGGAAGTCGCCTCGCGCCACTTCGGGGCCGACTCGCCGACCACGAGAGCTCTCGTCGAGAACGCCGGTTCCGGCCGCTCCGAGGAGAACTGAGATGGGTGAAGGGTTCCAGGTCGACCCCGACCAGCTGCGCCAACTGGCCGCCCGCTTCTCTGGTTTCACCTCCGAATTCGATTCGATCCTGTCGGCCTCCCAGGCGATCTCCCAAGACGACGAGGCATACGGGCTGCTGTGCGAGTGGATCCCAGCCATTCTGGAAGACCGCCACCAGGCTTTCGACGAGATGGTCCGTTACGGGCAGGAGAACATGGAGCTCCTGTCCGGAGCGATCACGGGAACCGCCAACAGCTACGAGAGTGCCGACGACGACGCGGCACTGGACTTCGAAGCACTCGGGGAGAGCCTGGAATGAGCGATCTCGTCGCCTCCCCGGCACCCGACCCGACACAGCCCTTCAAAGGCATCTCCGCCATGGAGACCGGCTACGACCTCGCCCAACAGTTCTCCGAAGGCAACTGGGTCCAGGGCAGCCTCTCCATCGTCGGCGCCGGTCTCGAAGTGGCGGGAGCCGCCCTCGACCCGGTCGGCTATCTCTTCTCCACCGCGGCGTCGTTCCTGATCGAGCATTTCGAACCCCTCACGGAAGTGCTCGACAAGCTCACCGGCAAACCGGATCTCGTCGCCGCGCACGCGCAGACCTGGTCGAACATGGCAGAGCGGTTCAACACGCTCGCAACCGAGCTCGACGGGTTCGCACGCGAGCTCTCGAGCGAGTGGGTCGGCGATGCGAAGGACGGCTACCTCACGACCATGGACGCGAACGTCGCCGGGACCGCCGCGCTGGCCGGAGCCGCTGCGGCGATGGCCGCGGCGACGCAAGGGGCGGGGACTCTCGTTGCGGTCACCCGGGAACTCGTGCGGGACATGATCGCCGAAGCCGTCGGGCAGGCCATCAGCATCCTCATCGAGCTCGTGTTCCCGCCGCTGGTCCTCGCGAAGATCCCCGCGCTCATCCTGAAGTGGACGGGCCGGATCCACGGGGTGATCACCGACCTCTTCGACTCGCTGATGGCGCTCAAAGCGCTCCTGGGGGTCTGATCCACATGCGACGCTTCATACGACAGACCCTCGGGCTTCTCGTGCTCTCGGCCGCCCTGCTCGTCCGCCACTCCAACTCCGGCTCCAACCCCAGCAACCCGAATCAGGGCGACTTCCAGGTCGTCGACCCGACCGCCACCGGCGGACAGCGCACCGTCACCGGCATCCTCGAATACTCCGGCGGGCAGTTCCACGCCGGCCGGGTGCGGGAGGTGCGCACCGGCAGCACCACACCACGCGACCGCAAGACCAACGACAACGACAACGACTGGTCGCAGCAGGACCCGAAACACCAGCCCCAGTACGGCGACCTCGACAAGCACGGGCGCGCCACCGGCATGAGCATCACCATGAACTGGCAAGTGCGCGAAGACATGCGGCAGGAAACCGACCCGACCAGGGCCAAGGACATCCCTCCCGGGATGGTCGGCAAGATGAACAAGGGCCACCTCCTCGGCGCGCAGTTCGGCGGCTCGAACTTCGACGCGCGGAACTTCACACCCCTCTACCGGCCGGTGAACTCGCCGACCATGCTCGGTGTCGAAAACCAGGTCCGGGACTACATGAAGGCCAACCCGAACGAAGACGTCACGTACTCCGTCACGCCGAACTACCCGCCGGACAACGCAGACGGCACCCCGAACTACATCCCGGAGAGCGTCACCATCACCCTGACCGACTCCAACGGGAATCCGATCCAACTGGAGCACCCCAAGGGTAATAAGGTCGACGTCGTGACCATCGACAACAAGAAACCCTAGGAAGGCAGGGCATGACCGACATCGACGACCTCCGCGACCTCCTGGGCGCGCCCGCGTACAGCGGCCCTCCCTTCAACTGGGAAGCCGCGAGTGCCGCGATCGGCGCGAACATCCCCGCCGACTTCCGGGCGCTGGTCAACGCATTCGGACCGGGTGACATCGGCACCGACGTCGTACTACTGGCACCAGGGCACCCGGACTCCGACTACGACCAGATCGGCGTCCACCGGGAGCGCCGCGCCGGTCTCGCCGAGATCTGGGAGACCGAGCTCGACGGCCCGCCCGAGTTCATCTCGAAACCGGCCGTGTTCAACGAGCCGGGCGTCGAGCCGGTCCTCTGGGGTTACTCGACCCTGGGCTACTACATGTACTGGGTCGCGAAACCCGGCCAGGACCCCGCCTCGTGGCGACTCGCACTCGACGTCGCGCGCGACGGCAGCTGGGAATTCCACTCGGGCCCGGTCACGAGCTTCCTGCTGGGCCTCCTCCGCGGCCAGATCACCTCCAGGCACCTCTACTTCCTTTCGGAGACAGAGCAGCACACCTTCACTCCCGCACCGGAGTAGCCACCGCCTTCGCCACCGCGAGACGTCGCCCCGATGCGGCGGGGCCTGGGGCTGGTGCCCGCCGCCGCATCGATCTAGCCGAACACGACACCGCACCGAGTTTCCGGCTCCACGCCGGAAGCGACATCAGCGGGCTCTGACAGCCCTCACCTGGCCTTACCGACCCTGGACCGCGTTGCGGCCCAGGGTTTTCTCATGCCCTCGAGCGGACCGCCGCCGGATCTCGGTGTGCCTAAATCGTGACGCATGCAACCGTCCCGGTCCTTCGGGGCGTACCGATTTCAGGGTCGCCAATGTGGAGCTACCCCAGCGAATCTGTCCATAGTCACCAATTTCATTCCTCTCGGAGACCACCCCCGGTCTCGCGGCCGGCGCCGCGGGGCCACCCCCAACAAGGAGAGTTCGTGACATTTGCACAGCGGCGTTCACGCCGCATCCTCGCCGCCGCCTTCGCCGGCGCGCTCGTCCCGGCCGCGGTCGCCTCCGGCGCCGCGGCCCAAACATCCGAGACCGAGATCCTCATCGAGGAGAAGGTCGCCCCCGAACTGCTCGAGCAGATCGACGACAAGGGCGACGCGGAGCTGTGGCTCCTCTTCGCCGGGTCGCCCGACTACAGCACCGCGCTCGCAGCGGACACCAAGGAGGCCAAGGGAACCGCGGCCGTCGAGGCCGCCAAGGAGTACGCGGAGCAATCGCAGGCCGACGTGATCGCGGCCCTCGAGAAGTCCGGCGTCGAATACGAGTCCTATTGGGGCGCTTCCACCGTCAAGGTGGTGGGCGACGCCGACCTGCTCGCCGAACTGGTCGCGTTCGACGAGGTCGAGGCGGTCGTGGCCGCCCCCGACTACTCGATGATCGAGCCGATCGCTCCGGACGACAAGCCCGAGAACGACTTCCAGACGTGGGACGCGGTCCAGCAGGCCGCCGTCGAATGGGGCGTCGAGGACGTGGGCGCGCCCGATGTCTGGGAGCAGGGCTTCACCGGCGAGGGCATCGTCGTGGCCAGCATCGACTCCGGCGTGCAGTACGACCACCCGGCGCTCGTGGGCCAGTACCGCGGCAACAACGGCGACGGGACCTTCACGCACGACTACAACTTCTACGACATCCAGGACGTCTGCCCGGGCGACGCGCCGTGCGACGACGACGGCCACGGCACCCACACGATGGGCACCATGGTCGGCTCCGAAGGGATCGGCGTCGCGCCCGGCGCGGAGTGGATCGCCGTCAACGGCTGCTGCCCCGACATCGAGACGCTGATCCTGGCCGGGCAGTGGCTCGCCGCGCCCACCGACTCCGAGGGCCGCA
The DNA here is from genome assembly GCF_017592475.1 of Glycomyces niveus. Lineage (GTDB taxonomy): Bacteria > Actinomycetota > Actinomycetes > Mycobacteriales > Micromonosporaceae > Glycomyces > Glycomyces niveus. Next base: position 273,437 of record NZ_JAGFNP010000004.1, read on the forward strand.
ACCCCGACCCGCTGAAGGCCCCGCACGTGGTCAACAACTCCTGGGGCTCGACGATCCCGGGCTACGACCCGATCTACGCCGAGGTCGTCGACCTGTGGCACGCCTCGGGCATCATCCCGGTCTTCGCCGCGGGCAACAACGGCCCGGCGTGCCTGACCATGAGCACCCCCGGGGTGTACGAGAACGTGATCGCCGTGGGCGCTTACGACGAGAACCACGAGATCGCCGAGTTCTCCTCACGCGGCCACGGCCTCAACGGCGTCCTGAAGCCGGACCTCTCGGCCCCGGGCGTGGCCGTGCGCTCGGCGCTCCCGGGCGACGAGTACGGCCTCGGCGACGGGACCTCGATGGCCGCACCGCACGTGGTGGGCACGATCGCCCTGCTCATGTCGGCCTCGCCGACGCTCGAAGGCGATTACGAGGCGGTCTACGAGACGCTGACCGGCACGGCCGTCGACACGGCGGACGACCAGTGCACCGGCGACAAGGAGGCCAACAACGTCTACGGGCACGGCCGCGTCAACGTCGAGGACGCCGTCGACGAAGCCCCCGCGGGCAAGTTCGGGGCGCTCTCCGGCGCGGTCACGGACCAGGACGGCGAGCCGGTCGCGGGCGCCCGGCTCGTGTTCGAGGGCGCGGTCGTCCGCGAGGCCACGACCGGCGCCGACGGCGCCTACGAGTTCGCGCGCATCCCGGCCGGGCGCTACCACGTGACGGTCTCGAAGTTCCTCTACGGCACCGTCACCGGCTCCGTGCGCATCAAGAACAACGGTGAGGCCGTCTTCGACGCCGAGCTCCAGAAGGAGGCGACGCAGGTCGTCGAGGGCACGGTCGTGGACGGCGGCGGGCACGGATGGGCGCTCGACGCGTCCGTGTCGACCGCGGGCGACGAGGTCGTCGCCCGCACCGACCCGTACACCGGCGCGTTCAGCATGGAGGTCCCGGCCGAGGGCGACTGGCCGCTCACCGTCGAGACCGCCTACCCCGGGTACGAAGTGATCCAGGTCGATCCGGCCGAAGCGGGCCTGGTCGAAGTGCCCGTCCTGCCCGGGTGCCTGGCGCCCGGCTACGGATCCGACGTGCTCGACGAGACCTTCGATTCGCTGGGGCTCCCCGCGGACTGGGAGGTCGTGGACCGCGGCGAGACCACCGGCTGGGTCTTCGACGACCCGTTCGGGTACGGCAACATGACGCCGGGCTCGGGCGGCTTCGCGGAGGCGAACTCCGACGCGGCCGACCCGGAGCACCATGTCGACACCGACCTCGTCACGCCGGTGTTCGACCTGAGCGCCGCCGACGACCCGACCCTGTCGTTCGCGAGCTTCTTCGTGGACGACGGCATCGGCTCCGAAGCGGAGGTGCTCCTCTCCGTCGACGGCGGCGAGACCTGGGAGCAGGTCTGGTACACCAATGAGGACCTGGAGGCCACGGTCGAAGCGGTCGACCTCGCCGCCTGGGCCGACCAGACCGCCGTGCAGCTGAAGTTCCACTTCGACGACCACGACACGTGGGCCTACTGGTGGATGGTCGACAACGTCCGCATCGGCTGCGGCGAGCTCGAAGGCGGCCTCGTGCGCGGCAACGTCACCGACGCCGCCACCGGCGACCCGATCGAAGGCGCGGTGGTCACCGACCCCGCCACCGGCAACGCCGCCGTGACCGGAGCGGACGGCGCCTACGTCCTCTTCACCGCCGCCGGATCGGCGAACCTGGAAGCGGCCCTTGACGGCTGGACCACAGGCACCGCCGAAGCGGAAGTGGAGGCCGACGCCGTCATCGGCGCCGATTTCGAACTGGAGGCCGACGCCTGACCTGAATGACGGGCATGGGGCTCGCGCCGCACCGCGGCGCGGGCCCCTTTCAGTAGGTCCAGTGGAGGAGGTCCGAACCTTCAGGAGAGGGGATCTCAAGCTGGAAGGTGCCTGAGTCGGCGACGTTCGGCGGGGCTTCGAACGCGATGTGCCCCGCTATGGACTCTCCTTCGGGAACAGTGCCATCGAGCATGGTGCCGACCGGCTGGATGGAGGTCTGGTACTCGATGCCGTCGGAGTCGATCAGGGCCGGTGCCAGCGCCGGCTCGGCCCAAAAGCCGAACATGAACGTCATCTCGCCCTTGACGACCTCGACGCCGACGGTGAACACCACGAAATCGGACCTGCCCTCGGTGACGGCTTCGACCTCGGTCACCGCGAAGTTGAACTCCAAGTCCGCTCCCCCACCCGCATCGGAGTACGAAATGCCGAGGGCTGAGTCCATCCCGACCGGCAACACGGAGGCAGGCTCGGGGGGCGCCGTGCTCTCGGCCTCGGTGGCCTCGGTGGCCTCAGCGGACGCCGAGAGAGAGGCCGAAGGCTCCGAAGGCGTTTCCGCACCCTTGGAGCCGCATGCCGCGAGCAGCAATGCGACCAGCGGGATCGACAGGACGTGGTATCGCATGGCGGCCCCTCTTTGGCCTCGGTTCGGCGGAAGACGGGAATCGTAGATCGCCCGAGTCGGGACCGGTCCCGATGCGACCGGGTGCATGAGACCGCTGAGGCGCGTCGTCAGTCGGTCTTGACGCCAACGGTGGGGGTCATGCTCGAGCGGTACTCCAAGCCGCTGCGCTGAGCGGTCATAGCCGGATGATGACCAAGGCGATGTCGTCGGGTGCGCCGCCTTCCACGCCGAGTTCGGCCAGCACGGCGTCGGCCAGGCGCTCGGGAGCGTCGGTGCCGTGACGCCCCAGCAAGGTGATGAGGCGCTCGATGCCGACGTCGATGTCCTCGCCGCGCCGTTCGATCAACCCGTCGCTGTAGAGCACGAGCGTGTCGCCGGGGGCATAGGCGTGCCCGGCTTGTGAGCGGGGGACGTGCAGGGGGAGGGCGCCCAGCGGGGGGTCGACGGCCTGGTTCAGCAGCTCGCATTCACCGTTCGGACGCAGCAGGACCGGTGGCAGATGCCCGGCATTGCTGTAGGTGATCAGGTTGCTGCGGGGATCGACCATCACCTTGACGGCGGTGCTGTTCAATGCCTCGTCGACCGAGCGGGAGTACAGGCCCACCACCTCGAGCGCCTGGGCGGGCCGCTCCACGGCGCGAATGGCGGCACTGAGCGCGCTGCGCAGCATGCCCATGACGGCGGCGGCCTCGAGGCCGTGGCCCACGACGTCGCCGACGGCTGCCGCGAAGCAGCCGTCGCTGAGGTCGACCACGTCGTACCAGTCCCCGCCCACGTTCAGCGGCCCCGTGGCGGGCAGGTATCGCACCGCGACGTCGGTGTGGTGGCGCAGGTCCGGTGATTGCAGCATGGCCTCTTGGAGGGTGAGGGCGACCTGGCGCTCGCGTTTGTTGGCCAGGCGCAGCTCCTCATTGACGCGTTGCAGCTCGCGGGCCCGCGCGTACAGCTCGGCCTCCAGGGCCTCCCGCTCGACCGAGGTCCGCCTGTCGGGAGAGTGGGCCCGGATGAACGCGGTGACGTCCTCCACTCGGTGGATGATCCACTGGACCGTCCCATCCGGGGCCAGGAGCGGTGTGTTGATCGGCGACCACCAGCGCTCCTCGAACGCACCGGGTCGGCCCATGACGGGGATGTCGTACTTCTGCAGGGCCATCGTGTCGGGCTCCCGTGAGATGAGGACGCGATGCAGCGATGCGTTCAGGTTCTGCACGCCGTCGGCCTCGGGGTCGTCCGGGTTCGAAGGGAAGGCGTCGAAGATGTGCCGCCCGATCAGGTCCTCGCGGGTACGGTTGGTGGCCGCCAGGTACGCCTGGTTGACCTCCACGATCACCAGGTCCGAACCCAGCACCAGGTACGGGCTCGGCGTCGCCGCGAACAATGCGGCGTAATCCATGGCAGCCTTCCCCGGCTGCGGTGGCACCTCGTGCGTCATATCCATGAACTTGAACCTCTACCGTCACGCTACCCCGCTGACGTGCGCAGTCGCACCGGAAACCCTGCACGGTGGAGCGCGCCTCGGCGGGAGAGGGACGGCGGTGGTGCTGCTGGTCTTGCGCTCGGCAGCACCACCGCTGCTGCTAGAACTGCTGGATCTTCAGCGGGAACCGCAGCAGGGACGCTTCGCGGTGCGTTCCCTTGACTACCGAAAGAGCGGTCTTGTGCTTGAGCCCGTATCGGGCGCGGTCGTCGGGGAAACCGAGCGGCTTCCCGGAAAGCTCGACCGGGATCGTTGCTTTCAGCTTCAGCGGCTTGTCGACATCGCCGCGCAGCCCGAACGCCCGCGGGTCGGCGATGGTGATGACGCATGCCATCCGCAGCGTGTGCTGGAAGCGGAGCGACTCGGCGGCGGCGCGCTCCAGCACCGAGGGCTCCTGCCCGGCGATCGGGCGCGGCTCGACCGTGACGGTGACTTCGCCGCGGTTGTCGGAGGCCGCGAGGCGGAACTCCTTGATCCTGGTGCGCACCGCGGCCCGGCCGCCCGCGTGCTCCTCGATCTCGAAGACGGCGCGGCCCTGGAGGGGGCCGGTGCGGATCCGCTCGCCCGCGACGGACAGTTCGATGCCCTTCGACATCAGCTCGGCGTCGATGGTCGCGCCTGGCGCCGGCAGTTTGGGCAGGACCCGTTCGGTGCGCTTGGCTGCCACGGCGACTCCCGTGACGGCCAGGCCCACGACCGCGCCCGCGGCCACGGCGGCCGTCACACGGCGGGCAGTCCTCGCCCGCTGCTGCTTCTTGGTGATGATGGTCATCTGCTCTGCAGACCCTCCGAAGTAGGAAAACGACCTCCTGAGGCTAGGTCGAACCGGCGCGAATTTCCCGGAAACTCACTAAAACCGCAGTTCCAGCTATACGCGTCCTATTGGTTTGGATGAGTGCGGCCAGGTCGTTCTCCCGGACCTCCCGTTCTCCGGTGAGCAGCGCGACTTCATCGTGTCGGTAACCCGACAGGCGTTTCCGCTGCCCTGTACCGGAATTGACGTCCCCGATTGTCGGTCCGGCCTGCCATGCTGCCCGCTTGGGGCCGAACAACAGGAGGACGCGGCACATGGCGCGGAAGTGGTGGCGGATCCGAATTCCACGGCAGCGGAAGGCATCAGCGACAGGCGAGCGGGATCTGCCGGTGCTCGAGGACATCGCCTGGTACCGGCATGCGGAAGATGCCGAGACGGCGTCGTTCTGGCGGATGGCGCGCAAGCTCCCGAGTCTGCTTCGGCAGGCGTTCGCGACCGCCTGGGCGGCGTCGCCGGCGTGGACGGCCACCGCGGTCGGGCTCAATGTCGTGGCCGGTGTCGCGACGACGACCGCGCTGCTCGCGGTCTCGGATGTGACCGGGACGCTGTTCGCGGCCCCGCCCACGTGGGAGCGGGTGCTGGCGGCGTCACCGTCGCTGGTGCTCCTCGCGGCTGCGACCGCCGCCCGCGCGGGGCTCGGCATCGGCGCCGGGTTCGCGCAGCAGCGCCTGAACCCGCTGGTGCTCAACCGGACCGAGCGCGAGTTCTACCAGCTGATCACGGACGTGCCGCGTGCGGCGTTCGACGACGACGCGTTCGCCGACCGGCTCAAGGCCGCCAAGGACCGCGGTTCACGGGCGGTGGTCGACCTGGTCGGCGATGTCGTCGACCTGGTGACCGCCGCCGTCACCGTCGCCGCGGTGGCGGTCGCGCTCGCGGTGATCGAACCGGTCCTGATCCCGATGCTGTTCGCGGCCGCGCTGCCGACAGGTTGGGCGGCGGTCCGGTCGGCGCGGCTGATGTACGTGTCCAACCGCTCCCGGGTGTCGCGCCGGCGTCGGCTGTGGATGGTCGAGTTCCTCATGGACAATCGATGGACCGCCGACGACCTGCGCTACCACGAAGCCGGTCCGTGGCTGCGCGGACAGCATCAGGCCATGGTCGACGCGGAGACGCAGGCGGACTTCGAGGTCATCCGCTCGCAGACGGTCACTCGCGCGGTCGGGCAGGTCATCTCAGGGGCAGCGGTCGCGGCCGTCTACGGGGTCCTGCTGTGGCTGCTCGCGACCGGTACAGTGCCGCTCGCGGTCGCAGCGGCCGCCGTGGTCGCACTCGGGCAAGGGTCGGTCGCCATGTCGAATCTCCTGATCGCGGTCAACACCGTCTACGAGGACGGCCTGTACGCCGCCGATCGGCACGAGTTCGACGCGATCGCCGCCGAACGCATCGCCGCGCAACCGCATCTCACCGCACTTTCGGCAACGGAGCAGGATCCGCTCCCGGTCCCGGAAGTGATCGAACTCGTCGACGTGTCGTTCCGCTACCCGGGAAAGGACGCCGACGCCGTCACCGGTGTCTCGCTGGCGATCCGGCGCGGCGAGACGACCGCGCTCGTGGGCGAGAACGGCTCGGGGAAGACGACCGTCGCCAAGCTCCTATCGGGCCTGTACACGCCCACGAGCGGGCAGATCCTCTGGGACGGCGTCGATATCGCACTGATCGACCCGGCCCGGTGGCGCTGCCACGTGGCCGTGATCGCGCAGCAGGTCCAGCGGTGGCCGTTCACCGCGGAACTCTCAGTGCGCCTGGGCCGCTCGCACGCGCCCGCCGATCGGGACCGCCTGGTGGCGGCCGCTCGGGACGCAGGAGCGCTCGACCTGATCGAAGGGTTCGAGCACGGCTGGAACCAGCTCCTCGACGCGGAGTACCGCAGCGGCACGGACCTTTCCGGCGGGCAATGGCAGCGGCTCTCGTCCGCTCGCGGCCTGTACCGCGACTACGACGGCCTTCTGGTCGCCGACGAACCTTCGGCTGCGCTCGACGCACGCGCCGAAGCCGCCCTGTTCGACACGCTGCGCGCCCGCGCGGGACGGGCCGCGACGGTGCTGATCTCTCATCGGCTCCAAGGGGTCGTGCACGCCGACCAGATCGCGGTACTCGAGGAGGGCAAACTGATCGAACTCGGGCCGCACACCGACCTCGTCGCCGCTGGCGGGGCGTACGCGGAGCTGTGGGGCCTCCAAGCCCGCTCGTACGCGACCGAGTGACTGCCGACGGGACAGCAGCCGGTATATGCAGGGACCCCTCCCGGGGCATCGTGGGTACCGTTCCCGACGTCGAGACATGCTGGAGGGATAGCGATGCGGGACCGGGATGAGTACAGGGCGCGGCAGCAGCGGCTGCAGGCGTTCCTGGCCGAGGATGAGGACCGCGGGGCGTCCATGCGGCCGGGGCAGCGGTTCAAGGCGGCCAAGGCGGCGGTACGGGACCTGCATGCGGGCGTCTCGCGGCTCGACCCGCTGTTCGGCGAGGCCCGGGCCCGATTCCTTGAAATCCATGAACTCGCGCGGCCGAACTCGGTGACGGTGAAAGAGACCATAGGCGTCACCGTCCACCAGGTCTGCGAGACGCACGGCCCTGATCACGCCTTGGTGGAGCGGTTGCGGACGGTCCAGTGGTCGACCTACTCCGGCTCCTCGAAGCGCACTTCCCGGAAACTCCAGCGGGCCATCGAAGAACACAAGATGTTGCAGAGCCAGGCCGAGCCCGGGCACCGGTACATCTTGGCGATCATGAATCTTGCCGACCTGTTCCTCGATGGGGGCCAGTACTTCTCGGCGGTCAAGAACTGCGTGCGGGTGGTGAACGAAGGCAAGCGGGTCGGGCTCGACCCCGCCCTCCAGATCGCTTTCACGCGTGCTGCAGCACTCCGACTCTTCGACCGTCACGGCGAGGTCGTGAAGGCGCTGCCCATGCTGGAGGAAGTGCTCGCGGCGGACAAGGTGCGCTACGGCGCGGACTTGCGGGAGGACGAACTGTTCATGCTCTCGCATGAACGGTTGCAGCTTGCCAAGTGCTATCTCGCGACGGCGCAGCCTCGCAAGGCGGAGACGGTCTTGCGCGAATGCCTGGACCGTCTCCGCCACCGCCGCGCATACGAGCACAGCGAGGACCTCTACCTGCTGTTCCACGAGGCCACCTACGAACTAGGGTCGGCGCTTTGGAAGCAGCATCGGCCGACGGAGGCCGCCGCTGCGCTGGCGGAAGCCTGGGACCTGATTCGGACTGACCGCATCGCCGGCGAGTGGAGACGCGCCCCGTACCGGACCGCGATCACCTACATCGAAGTCGCCGGAGATGCCTGAACGACCCCGCCCCCTTTGGTTGATGTTGTGCCCCAGCCGAACAACTCAGGTGAGATGGCGGAATCGCAGCTCTCCTGTTGAGTTCCGCTGTAGCACAACGGAACTCAACAGGAGGCCTTCTCAGCCGCAAACACGGCCCAAGCGTCTCATCGGGTCACAGGTAGGGGCTCTGGGTGAGCAGGTGGTTCCGGTAGCCTTCGCCGACACCGGGCTCCGGAGTGCCGGACCAGTCCTTGATGAGGACCGCGCCACCGGTGCAGCCCCACGGGTTCCAGGTCCACGCCAGGTAGTTCATGCCGTTCGCGTCGGCCCAGTCCACCAGCCCCTGCATGTAGTCGAACCCGCAGTCGTCCTGGCCGAACTCGCCGAGCACGACCGGCACCTCCTGCATCAGCGGGGCGATCTCGGCGTCCCAACAGGACTCGGTCACGCACCGGTTGAAGCTGTACGAATGCCAGGACGCGGCGATGTTGTCCAGCGGGTCGTTCGGCATGTAGGCCAGCCATTCCCGCATGTCGTTGGTCCACTCGAGTCCGCCGACCATGAGAATGTTCGTGGCGCCGGTGTCGCGGACCGCGTCGACGAGGTCCTGCATGCCGGCCACCTCGTACCCGATGCCGGCGCAGGTGCCGCCGTCGCGCAGGCACTGCCAGCCCAACGTCTTGTCCCAGTTGCTGGCCATATCCGGATACGGTTCGTTGAACAGGTCGAAGACGACGGCGTCGTTGCCCTTGAAGGTGTCGGCGACGCCGGCCCAGAACTGCGGGGCGTACTGCGCGTCGGGCATCGGCTTCTGGCAGGTGGCGTGCACATCGGTGCAATGCCAGTCCGGTCCTGTGGTGTAGGCGCCCCAGGTCCAGTGCAGGTCGAGGATGACGTTGATGCCGTTGGCGACCAGGAGGTCGACGTAGTCCTTGATGCCTTCCTGGTAGGCGGCGCCGCTGGGTGAGCCGTTGAGGCCGAGCCAGCACTCCTCGTTGAGCGGGAGGCGCACGGCGTGGATGTTCCAGGACTTCATGGCGTCGACGGAGGCCTGGTCGACCGGGCCGGAGTCGAACAGGCCCTTGCCCTGCACGCACGCGAACTCAGCGGAGGACCGGTCCACACCCAGCAGCCGGTACGGCTCGCCCTCCTCGGTGACGATCTGGTTGCCGGAGACGCTGAGTTGCGGCGCCGGACCGTCCGGCGGGGTGGTGGTCGGGTCCTCGCTGGGGGTGGTGGTCGGGCCCCCGGTAGGTGTCGTCGAGCCGGTGCAGGGCGTGCCGTTGAGCGCGAAGGACGCCGGTTCGGGGTTGGCGTCGCGCCAGGTGCCGACGAACCCGAGCGAGGTGGAGGCGTCGGTGTCCAGTGACCCGTTCCAGCTCATGCTGGCGGCGGAGACGCCGGCGCCGGATTGGGTCCAGACGGCGCTCCAGCCCTGGGTGACCTGCTGGCCGGCATTCGGGAAGTCGAAGGTCAATGTCCAGTCGGACATCGCGTCGCCGAGGTTGGTGACTTCCAAGTCGGCGCGGAACCCGCCCGGCCACTCGCTCTGCACGGTATAGGTGACCTCGCAGCCCGAAGTGGCCGCCGAGGCGGGAAGGGTGGTTGCCAAGCCGCCCAGTACCAGTGCGCCGGCGGCGCCGGCGACCAACAGTGTTTGACGATGTCGCATCTAAGCTCCTTGATTTTCGTGAGGGAGGTATGGGAGCGCTTCCGTTCTCACCTTAGTTAGGCACCCTAAGAAAGTCAAGAATTTAGATGGACCTATGCTTGGTGATCATCGTGCGGCCGATCGGGCGAAATGGACGAACGGGCAAGCAGGCGGGTGAGTAAGGCAGCCTGACAAAGGACATCGAAGGAGGCGCACGTGGCGCTCAGCCCGACGTGGACGAACAAATCCAGGACCAGGGGCCTGATCCTGGACGCCATCCGCGCGGCCCGCACGATCAGCCGGGTGGAGCTCGCCGCAGCGACGGGTTTCACCGGAGCCACGATCTCCGAGCTCGTGCGGGAGCTCATCGACGACGGATTGGTCGTCGAGGTCGGGCGAGGTGCGCCGACCGGCGGCAAGCCGCGCACGCTGGTACAGCTCGATCCCCGGGCCCGGTACAGCGTGGGAGTCCAGATGGAGCGCAACGCCTGCGTCGTCGTCATCGTCGACTTGGCCGGACGGCCGGTGGCCCGGACTTCGTTCCACGGTGTGGCGTCGATGCCGCCGGACCAGGCGCTGCCGATGATCGCCTCGCAGGTGGACGCCCTGCTGGCCACGGCTGCCGTCGACCGCGACCGGGTGCTGGGGGTCGGGCTGGTCAGCTACGGCCCGCAGGACCGCCGCGCGGGGGTGCTGTTGAGCCCGCAGCCTTCCGAGCCATGGCTCGAATACCCGGTCGCGGAGCGACTCGCGCAGAGCCTCGACCTGCCCGTGCTGCTCGACAACGATGCCGCGGCCGCCGCGATCGGCGAATACTGGTTGGGCGCGGTCGACCGACGAAGCACCTACGGCTGCATCTACATGGCCAGCGGGATCGGCGGCGGGATCGTGGTCGCCGGCGAGGTGTACCGGGGCAGCTCCTCCAACAGCGTCGAACTCGGCCATATGTCGATCGACGTCAACGGCGACCAGTGCCCGTGCGGCAACGTCGGCTGCCTGGAGAACTACGCCGGCCCGTCAGCCCTGGTCCGGCAGGCCGCGGCCACGCCCGCGCTGGCCGAGCGACTGGCGCCCGACCCCGACACCGCCGACTTCCTCACCGAGTTCGCGCGGATCGCGGCTGCAGCCAACGCCGGCGATCCGGCCGCCCGTCGCCTCATCGAGCGGTCGGCCCGCTACCTCGGTGCCGCCGCCGTCACCATGACGATGCTGTTCGATGTGGACGCGATCGTCCTGGCCGGTCCAAGCTTCGCGGTAGCAGGCTCCATCTACCAGACCGTGATCCAGGAGGAAGTGGACCGCCGCACCGTCACCTGGCGGACGCACCCGGTGCGGGTGATGCCGTCGGTCAACGGCCCCGACGCAGCAGCGATCGGCGCAGCGGCCCTCGTGCTGCAGAGCGAGCTGACCCATGGCCGGACTCGGACTGAGGAGGGGAGGGGTGTCGGCAGCCGTGCGCGACCGGTGCCGGTCGGGGCCGAAAGTCCACCTCGAAACACTGAGCCTTCCCAGGGAAAGGAATCTGCGTAAGGGCGGCACCGGATCCTACGGGGCTTCCGGATGGTGAAGGGCGTCCTGTTCGACGGCTCGGAGCGCGACCTGCGCGCTGGCACCCTCGGCGTTCATGTTCGAGGCCGGTGCGACCGTGCAGGTCCTTAAGAAAGGGACCCTCTTTGCGCAGCGCGCCGATCGCCTCCACCGGCTCTACCGCGAATACAACGGCATTGACGACCTACCCGAAATCGAACTCGACCGCTTGCTGGCCAACGTGTTCCCCAACGGACTCGACCGGGCCTGGGCCGAGGTGGAGGCGTACCTCCGCCACCACGAGCCCGCCGAACTCGGACGGGCCGAATCCGACGGGCGGCACAGGATGGCGCTGCTCTTCCGCTCCTACCTCGGCATGAGCTCCCGCCGGGCGGCCGCAGGCGACGAGACCCGGTCCAGCGACTACCAGATCTGGTGCGGCCCGGCCATGGGCGCCTTCAACCTCTGGACCCGGTCAACGGCCCTGGAGGAGCCCGGGAACCGGCACGTCGCCGAAGTCGCCGGGCGCCTTCTCCGCGGGGCGGCGTTCTACGCGCGCTTGGCACAGCTCCGATTCGCCGGGGTGCGGATACCGGCCGAGTGCGCCGACTACCGCCTGCCCCCGGTCCACCAACCCGCAGACGCTCATCGTTAGTCGCGCTCGCGCGCGTCCAGCCATCGGGCACACGCGAAAGTTCGGGTACCCGGATCGGGTTCATGCCAGAATCGGGCGATATGGAACCGGAATCTGATGCTCAGGCGCAGCGCGATCTCATGTACGGCCAATTCGACCTCGGATCACTGTCGATCTTCTCGGGATCGTTCATCAATTTCGGGTACTGGGGCGACCTCGAACCCGATCGTGAGATCACCGCGGAGGAGCGCGTCGAGAGCCATGCCGAGCTGTACCGGAAGGTGGCGACGAGCCTCCGACCCGAACCCGGCGACCGCCTCTTGGAGCTCGGCTGCGGCCTCGGTGTCGGCACCGCACTGGTCGCCTCCGAATACGACGTACTCGTGTCCGGCATGGACCGTTCCGCAACTCAGCTCAGACGGGCGCTGGCGATCAACGCCAACGCGATCGAGGCCTTGGGCGGCGCGCTCTCGTTCGTCCAGGGCTCGGTCACCGATCTCCCCTGGGGCGACGCCACCGTCGACGGTGTTTACGCCGTCGAGGTGCTTCAGCACGTCGACGACCTCGCCGCCGTGGCGCGCGAGGCCCACCGGGTCCTCAAGCCCGGCGGGCGCTTCGCGGCCGCGACGTTCTTCGCGCCCGACGGCGCGGATGCGGCTCCTGTCGCCGATCTCCTCGAAACCGTCGCCTCCGGTGCCGACGTGATCCGGCCGGTAGGCGAGTTCGCCGCCGACCTGACCGCCGCCGGATTCACCGACGTCTCCGTCGAGTCGATCGGCGAGCACGTATGGCGACAGCTCGACCGGTGGATCGCTCAGACCGAGTTCCGCGTCTCCTGGGCCCGGAACTGGCTGCGCTGCTACGAGAACGGCCTGATCGACTACTACCTTGTCACCGCCCGCCGGTAGAGCGCGTGAGGCTCCCGCCGCCCCTCAGGCCGGCGTTGACTCCGAATGCGAAGGCTTGAGGGTGGCGCGCACGGCCAGGTAGACCGCGCGGACCGCCAGGGTGCGTTCGACGTCGTCGATGATCGGAGCGAAGAACTCCCGCCGGTGCTCCGCGTCGGTCATGGAGATGACCGCGAAGTACATGCTGCCGAACGCCGCGAACAGGGTCGAGTTGCGCAGCAACGCGACCGGCATCTGCGGCCACAGCGTCGAATACACGGGTGGTGCCCCGATCCACTGCTCGGCGGTCTCGGGCATGACCACGGCGATGCCGAGCAGGAGGAAGAACGCGAACAAGGCGACGCCGATGAACGCCGCCTGCACCAACTGGCGGATCGCGAGCATGACCAGCAGGTTTCGGCCCTGGCGCCGGTTCAGCCGGGTCGCCGGAAGGGTGTGGCCATCGGTCAACCGGTCGATCGGCACTGCGGCCAGCGGCGTCCCCTTGCACGCCGCTTCCAGCACGGACGGGCGCAGGTCCTGCTCCACTCGTCCGATCTCATCGCGCAGCCGAGTCGACGCCGCCAGCACGGTGATCGCGGCGAACAGCCCGACCACCAGCGCGACCCGCCACCACGCGAGCCGGTTCATCGCCTGCCAGATCTCACCGGTGAAGAACAGGAAGAGCGTGACGAACAGGATCGCGGGCATCGCCCGGCCCAGCACATGCAGACTGTTGCGCAGGTCGTACCGCAGGTGTCGGATGGCCCGCCGAAGCAGTGTGCCGAAGCCGTAGGTCGTGGCCAGCGCGGTGGCGAGGAACGCGACCGCGAAGAAGATCACGAAGCCCAGCAGCCCGACCGTGCTGTTCCCCGGCGGCGTGATCGCGTCGTCGACCAGCAACTGCAGCAACGGGACGGCGATCGGCATCGCGGCGTAGACGACGAGGACGACCGCGGCGGCTGGGCGCGAGAACCGTGGTCGGCGCCGGACGGACACCGAGACCGCCTGCCACACGGCCACCGTCACCACGGCGACCACCGCAAGCGCGACCCAGCGCTCTGAGCCCAGGGATTTGAGCGGCACCAGCCAGACCAGGCTGGCGAGCGTCACGAACGCCAGCGCCGGCAGCATCCGGGGCAGGACATGCGAGACGAAGCCGTACCCCTCGATCATCGTCGGCATCCCCTGCCGGACGAACCATCGTTCGGTCTGCCGCCCCCAGGTCGGTGAAGACGTCGTCAAGGGCATGGTCTCACCGCTTCTGCTCGCACATGCGCCCACTCTAGCCGTCGGCAGCAGCGGTACCGCGTTGAGAGAAGGTGCCGTCGAATCGCGGCGAGAGGCGCCAGCACCGGAGGCGGAGGCCGGCGTGCTCGTCCTCGGAAAGCTCGACTTCCTGGGAGGCACCGCGGTCATCCGCATGACGAAGGGGTGAGCGATCGGCAGCGCCCACACTCGGCGAAAGAGCCACATCAACGCGTCTTTCCGGCCTCGGCCGGCAGCGCTGCGGGCGCTCCCGTGCGGCGGTTCCAGAAGTCGGCGTAGCGGCCTCGCGCTCGCAGCAGTCGCTCGTGGCCGCCCTGTTCGACGACACGGCCGTCCTCCACGAACGCGATCTGGTCCATTCCGGTGACAGTGGACAGTCGATGCGCGATGACCAGCACCGTCTTGCCTTGAGCGGACAGGAGACGCATGCCCGCCGCCACGGCCGCCTCGTTCTCGGCGTCGAGCGCGGCCGTGGCCTCGTCCAAGAGGACGACGGGGGCGTCCTTGAGCAGGGCCCGGGCGATCGCCACCCGCTGGCGCTCGCCCCCGGAGAGGGAGGTCCCGCCTTCGCCGACCCGGGTGGACCAGCCGTCGGGAAGCCGGTCGACGACCTGGTCCAGGCGGGCCGCCGCGGCGGCCGTGCGCAGCTGCGCGGGCGTCGCCTCGGGGGCGGCGATCCGCAGGTTCTCCTCGATGGAGTCGTCGAACAGGTAGGTGTCCTGGAAGACGATGGCGACGCGTTCCATGAGGGTCGCAGTCGACAGCTCCCGCACGTCGACGCCGCCGAGGCGGACGGCGCCGCCGTCGACGTCCCAGAATCGGGCGATGAGCCGCAGGATCGTGGTCTTGCCCGAACCGGAGGGGCCGACGAGCGCGCAGGAGGCCCCGGCGGGCACCGACAGCGTGAGTCCGGTGAGGACCGGGACGTCCCGGTAGGCGAAGTCGACCGCGTCGAACTCGATCGCGGCGCCCGACCCGGGCGCGGGCTCACGCGGATGCGCCGGTTCGGGCAGCGGCTCGGCTTCGAGGATGTCCCCCATGCGGTCGATCGCGACCTCGGCGGCGCGGATCGCCCCGAACAGGTTCGCGACGACGGCGAGCGGTTCGACGAAGCGGGCCGCGAGCACCAGCAGCGCGACGGCATCGGCCGCGGCGAGCTGCCCGCCGACCGCCAGCCACACGCCCGCGAGCAGGACCGCCGTGAATCCGAGTTGGACGATCGCGGTGTACGCGAACTGCGGCACGGTGTGGAGCGTCAGCGACCGGCGGAAGGCCCGCCGCTGCCCTTCGAGGGCGCGTTCGAGCGGCGCGAAGCCGGCCAGGGCGCGGCCGGTGGACCGGAGGACGGGTTGGGCCTGCGCGAACTCGATCGTCCGGCCCGCGGCCTCGGCCGAGGCGGCGTCCATGTCCGCCTGGGTGCGGCGCACGACCGGTCCGGAGCGGCGCAGCACGAGCATCGCGAGCGGGACCGCGACGAGGAACGCGATGCCCATGCGCCAGTCCAGGAGGCAGACGCCGACGATCACGGCGGCGGGCGTGGCGATGGAGGCGACCAGTTCGGGCCAGATGTGCGAGACGGTGCCCGCCGCGGTCGGCGCCGACTGCGCGACGGCGCGGGCCAGCCGTCCCGAGGCGTTGCCGACGAACCAGCCCAGCGGCAGCAGCCGCAGGTGGTCGCCCGCGCTGTGCTGGAGGTCGCGCATGACGCGGTTGGCGGTGCGGTACGCGGCCACCCGCACTCGGGCCTGCGCGGCGAGGTAGAGGCCGCCCAGCCCGAGAATGACCGCGAGCCACGCGAACGCCTCCCCCGTCCGCGCCGGGTCGGCCAGCAGAGCCCGCAGCAGCGGGACGAGGGCGAGCAGCAGGGCGCCTTGGAGGACGCCGACGACGGCGTATCCGGCGGTCAGGCGCCGCACCTCGGCGGCGTGGGGCCACAGCCGCAGGAGCTGTCGGATCATCGGTCGGTCTCCGTTCCGTGTTGGGAGCGCCAGGCGCGCGCGTAGGCGCCGTCGGCGGCGAGCAGCCGTTCGTGAGTGCCGGACTCGGCGACCCGTCCGGAGTCGAGGACGAGGATCTGGTCGGCCTCGGTGATCGTGTGCAGCCGATGGGCAATGACGATGACGGTGCGCCCTTCGGTGAGCCGCGCGAGCGAGGCGCGCACGGCGGCCTCGTTCTCCGGGTCGATGTGGGCGGTGGCCTCGTCGAGCAGCACGATCGGCGCGTCCTGGAGGAGGGCGCGGGCGATGGTGAGCCGCTGGCGCTGGCCGCCGGAGAGCGCCCCGCCGTGGGCCTCGACGACGGTGTCGTAGCCGTCGGGGAGGGCGAGGATCGCCTCGTGGAGGTGGGCGGCGCGGGCGGCCGCCTCGACGTCGGCGTCACTGGCGTCCGGGTCGCCCAGGCGCAGGTTCTCCCTGATGGTGTCGCGGATCAGCGTCACGTCCTGGAAGACGATCGCGACCGAACGCAGGAGGGTCGCGGGGTCGAGGTCGCGGACGTCCGTGCCGCCGATGCGGACCGTGCCGGCGTCGGGGTCGAAGAAGCGCGGGATGAGGCGGACGAGGGTGGTCTTGCCCGAGCCGGACGGGCCGACCAGCGCGGTGGTGGAGCCGGCCGGGCAGCGTGCGGAGACGCCCCGCAGGACCGGCGCGTCGTCGTCGTAGGCGAACGACACATCCTCGAACGCGAGGTCGAACGCCTGCGGAGTGCGCGCAGCGGCGGGCGCGGGCAGCGGCGGCACGGCGAGCACCTGGCCGACGTGCGCGGCGGCGTTCTGGGCCTTGCGCAGCAGTTGCGTGCTCTGGAGCAGGGTCATGTAGGGCGCGGGGAGGCCGACGCCGACGAGCAGGAACGGCAGGAGGTCGACCGGCGCGAGCCATCCGGCGGCGATCATGCCGGTACCGGTGCCGGCCACGACGAGGAGGACCGCCGCGGGAGAGAGGATCGCGAGGCTCGCGAACATCGCGCGTCCCGCTTCGGCGGTCCAGCGGGCGAGGGTGTCGCCGAAGTCGTCGACCGCTTCGGCGAAGCGCCGGTAGCGGCGACCTCGGCGGCCGTAGGCCTTGACGACCTGGATGCCGTCGACGTACTCGATGACGGCGTTGTTGATCCGCAGCTGCGCGGCGGTCAGCTCGGCCATGCGGTCGGGGAGGGTGCGGTGGGCGCGTTGGATCGTGTAGGTCGCGATGGGCAGCAGCGCGAGGGTCACGAGCGTCATGCGCCAGTCGACCGCGGCGAGGTAGGCGATGGCGGCCAGCGGCAGGCCGAGCGCGCCGGCGATGTCGAGGGAGGCGTGGGCGACGAGGTGGTGCATGTCCTCGACGTCGTCGTCCACGGCCTTCTTCAGTTCGCCGGAGCCGCGCCCGCCGAACCAGCCGAGCGGCACGGAGGCGGCGTGGCGGGCCAGCCGCAGCCGCAGGTGGCGCTGGAGGTCGGCGTCGGCGTAGTGGGTGATGAGGGCGGCGGTGACCCCGAGGCCGAGCCGGACGGCCACGCCCGCCGCGCCGATGAACGCCCATGCCCAGGCCTGTGAACCGTTGCCGTCCAGCAGGAGCGCGGCGATCTCGGCGATGGCGGCGTACGGGAGCAGCCCCGCCGCGGAGGCGATGAAGGCGAGCGCCGTCCCGGCCCAGAGGCGCCCGCGCACGGGGCGGGTGAGGTCGCCGATCCGGGTCGCGGCGGTCGGGGCCGTCATGGCGACCGCCGGGCAGTATTGACAATCGTTACCAAGAACACCATGGGGTAAGCGTGCATCCTCAAGTCGGCTTGAGGTCAAATAACGAAATGGACAACGACGACCTCGTGCCGATCGGGACAGCGGCGAAGCGGACCGGCGTCTCGGTGGCGACGCTGCGGTACTGGGACGAGCGCGGCATCGTCCGGCCCGCCGCCCGCCGGGGCGGGCAGCGCCACTACGGGCCCGGCGAACTCCACCGGCTCGCCGTGGTGCGGACGCTCCAGCGGGCCGGGACGCTGAACCTCGACGAGATCGCGCAGCTGCTCCACGGTCCCGCATCGGGCCGGGACTGGCGGCCCGCCGTCAGCTCGGGCCTGGAGCGCGTGCACGCGCAGATCAAGGGCCTCACGGAAGCCGCGGCGTTCCTCGAGCACGCCTTGACCTGCCCTGGGGCCCATCCGGTCGACGAGTGCCCGGTGCTGCGGGAACTGGTGGCTCCCGGCCGACCTGAGCCGCGAACGCCGGCCGGTTGACAAATCGCCGGAGAAGACCGACTTCCTCCACTCCGACCCGGTCATGCCGCGGGCGGGCCGGCGGTCTCGGATCACCAGCCCGGATAAGGCAGGTGTTCCATCTCGATGCCGGCCCAGCCCAGCTGTTGTGCGCGGGCGATCCGTCCGTCCGGTGCCAACGGGAAGGCGGCCGGCTGCATGCCCGGCAGACCCGGCGCCAGCGCTCGGATCACGTGAAGGCCGGCGGAGCGGACGTGTTCGGCGGTCGCGTCTACCACGACCACGCGGTGTCCGGCGGCTTCGAGGAGCGAGCGGACGGGTCCGGCCTCAGGGGTTTCGTGTTCTTCCGGCAACGGCGCGGTGCGTTCGCGCACGACCGCTGCCGGGTCGTTCCCACTCGGCGATGGAAAGGGCGCGTTCACCGGCGGAGCTACTCGAACGCTTCTCCAACGCCCCGGGACCACTACGGCCCCGCAACGCCCGCCATGCCCCAGGATGACCCGATCCGAAGGGCGGCTTCGGAAACGGCTCCAAAACCAACGACCAACAGCGCTCCCTTAAGACTCGCCGCCTCGACACCAGTTGCTGC
This sequence comes from Glycomyces niveus, assembly GCF_017592475.1. GTDB lineage: Bacteria > Actinomycetota > Actinomycetes > Mycobacteriales > Micromonosporaceae > Glycomyces > Glycomyces niveus. The sequence goes on from NZ_JAGFNP010000004.1 coordinate 292,193, forward strand.
CGCTGTTCTGCCGGTATCTCGCCTTGTAAACGACGCTGCTCGCCATCAGACTGGTGCTGATCGACTCGGCCTCCTGCGCCAAGATCGCCTTCCTGGCTGCGAAACGCATTGAAACGTACTGCAATGCGTCGACTCGCGACTTCATTCAACTACCTAGGAGTCGGACATGGCCCCACTAGCCCGTCGGACGTTCACCCGGTCGCTCCTTGCTGTGCCCGCCGCCGACGGGTATCCCGAGCGTCGCGGTGACCGCGCGCTCCCGTCAACTCCATGTCTTCGGCGCTTCCGAAGGAGGAACCACCCTGTACCAAACCGTCCGGAACCAGGATGGGAACTGGTCGCCCAGTTGGACGGCCCTGAGGTCCTTCTCGAGCATCAGGCAGGTCGCCACCACCCGCGTCGGCACGACGATCGACACCGCAGTCCTCACCGAAGATGACGTGCTTCGCCACTCCATTCAAGCCCCCGATGGGACATGGACCGGCTGGGGCAACATCGGGAGCGCGGCAGGTGAGATCGGCGGCTTCTACCGGGTGGCCTTGGCCGGACTCGGCAGTCAGCTCCATGTTTTCGCGCTCAGTCAGAACGGCGGGGTGGCCTACCACGCCGTCCGGAATGGTGACGGCTCCTGGCGGAAGTTCAGCAAGCTGAGCGTCTTCGCCAACTACCATCCCTTCGAGATCTGCGCCGCCGACATCGGCGGCGAAATCCATGTCGGAATCATCGAGATCACTGCCAGTAACACCCAAGTCGTGAGGTTCTCCATCCGCCGGACCGACGGTACGTGGCGGTCGGTCGGGACTGTCTCCAGTTCCGGAATCTCTCAACCCGGGAACCTCGCAGTGGGCGGCACCGAAAGAATCCTTTAGCGCCCTCCGCAGACGCCGGCCCTCGGATCCGAGCAGGGATCCTGTCGAAGCACCTTTCTTTCGTCCGTGGAGGGGATGCGGAGGATGCGTTTGACGGTGCTGAGGCTGACACCGGACTTATGAGCGAGTTCGTGTTTGGTAGGCCGACCATTGTGATCTCTCAAGAGAGGGGAAACAGGCCGAACCCGCCACAGTTGACCAGCCGACCGCCGAGCTGCGGCCGCAGCTCCCGGACGAACTCCTCGATCCCCTTGAACCGCGTCACGTCCAACGGCAGGAACGCCACCCCGGCAGAGCAATCGGGACGGAGCTGTTGGACGGCGGACTCACCGTTGTCGATGCTGCGGCCCGCGATCCAGACCCGGTAGCCCTGCTTGCCGGGAGCTTGCGCTGACGTTCCCGTTCCTATGGTCCTTTGAATACGGCCGCCGGCACCGGCTGGGGCACAGCGTCACTCGTGCTGGGCTCGCGCTCGCCTCACCGCGGTTTCGGGTCTTCGGCCAGTGGCCGTTCCTTTTCTCGCCCGCGTCGGGCAGCTCGGTTCGGACCTGCCGATGGGCTAATGCTGTGCATCCTTGCGCTCACGGTGCACGACGACTTCGCCAGCTGGCACGTCGACCACGGACTTGGAGCTCTTGACCTTCGCGTCGGCGTCCGTGTGGTTGATGCAGAACAGCCAGCTGCGGCCGTCCTCGTGGGCGCGGCGCACGACCTCAACGCCCAGCGGCGCCTCCGCCACGGGCGCGACCCCGGCATCGGCGGCGGCCGCGGCGACGATGCGATCGAGCGTGGCATCGTCGGGGAAGGTCGTCAGATAGTGCGCGGTGCCCTGTCCGAATCGGTTGACCAGCCAAGCCGGACTCCCGTCCGCATACGTGTCACGGACCTCGGCACCCGTCGGCTCGGCCGCCTCGCTCCAGATCGTGCCGTGCCCGCCCGAGGCGAGCTCGACCCTTCCGCCGATCAGCGGGTAGAACTCCTCGCTGCGCACCCCGACCACGTCGCGGAACGCGCCAGGGTAGCCGCCCAGGTAGACCGTGTCGGTCTCGTCCGCGATCCCCGAATATGGGGTGACAAGCACGGTGCCGCCGCCGTCCACGAACCGCCGCAGGTTCTGCGCGCCCTTGCGCGACATCAAATAGATTGCGGGAACGACCACGAACTTGTACTTCGACAGGTCCCCTTCAGGCTCGGCGACATCGACAGTGAGCCTTGCTCGCCACAAAGCTGCATAGTAGACATTGAAGATGCCCTGCGCCGTGAACTCGTCAGTCGGACGCGTCTCGTGCTCCTGCGCCCACCGATTGGGGAAGTCCCACAGGATCGCGGTGTCGGCGTCCACCCGCGAGCCCTCGACCTCGGCGAGCTCGCCCAGGCGCGTGCCCAGCTCGCAGACCTCGCGCCAGATCTTGGAGTCCGTGCCCGCGTGCGGGACCATCCCCGAGTGCCACTTCTCGGCGCCCTGCTTCGAAGCCCGCCACTGGAAGAACATGATCGCGTCCGCGCCGCGCGCGAAATACGCGAGCGAGTTGCGGAGCATTTCGCGCGGGGCCTTCGCCCGGTTGCGGCCCTGCCAATTGACGGCGGAGGTGGAGGTCTCCATGAGGATCCACGGCCTGCCGTTCCCGAGCGACCGAGCGTAGTCCGCGGCGAAACCTAGGTTCACGTGCGGGTCTTCGCCCTCGAGGTAGTGGTCGGTCGAGACGATGTCGACGGCCCCGCTGAACTCCCACAAGTCGGTGTTCTCGTGTGCGCCGGTCAAGAAGTTCGTGGTCATCGGCTTGTCCGAATACCTTCCGATGACCGCGGCCTCGGCGAGGTAATTCTGCTTGAGCCGCCAAGAACAGTAGCGCTTCCAGTCGAGCACCAGGCCCGGATTCGGCATCGTGGGGGTCGGCAGGGGCGCGTACACCTGGTCCCACGCGGAGTACGTCTGCGACCAGAACGCGGTGCCCCACGCGGCGTTGAGGCCGTCCAGGTCGCCGTACCGTTCGCGCAGCCACATCCGGAACTTCGCCGTGGCGGCCTTGGTGTACGAGCGGGCGTTATGGCAGCCGTACTCGTTGTGGATATGCCACAAGGCGAGTGCCGGGTGCGCCGAGTAGCGGCAGGCCAGCTGCTCGGTCACGGCGAGGGCCTTGGCGAGGTACACGTCCGAGGACGGGTCGAAGCCCTGGCGGGAGCCGTGCGTCAATTGGCGGCCCCCGGCGTCGACCATGACCGCCTCGGGGTAGGTCGCGGCGAACCACGGCGGCGGGGACGCGGTCGGGGTGGCCAGGCAGGCCTCGATCCCGTTGGCGGCGAGGAGGTCCAGGAGCTCGTCGAACCATCCGAACTCGAACCGGCCCTCTTCCGGTTCCAGTAGCGCCCAGGAGAAGATGCCGACGGTGACGCGGTTGACGCCCGCCTCGCGCATCAGGCGCATGTCCTCGGCCCAGGTCTCGCGCGGCCACTGCTCGGGGTTGTAGTCGGCGCCGTAAGCGATCGCCATGCGAGTGCTCCTTCGCTCGGTGTGGATTGCCGGTGTCGCTCATGTCGACGGAAGTGCGAACGCGGACCCTTGCGCCGCCAAGCTCCTGACGACGTCTTCCGGCAGACGCCATGTATCCATGGATGGACAAGTGATGACCTTCAGTGGATTCGAGTCGGCAGGGCCGAGGCGGACCGGTCGCAGTCCGCGATGCGGATCGGCGATGAGCAAAAGCCCGGCCGAATAGCTCACCCAGGGCGCGAGGATGTAGGTCGACCGCTCGTCGAAGGCGAGCGGTTCCTCCATGCCGTACGCCTCGAAGAAGATTCGCGCGATGGGATCCTCATAGCCGGCGTATATCTTGCGCGTCCCGCCGAACCGGGCCCTCCGCGCGTCGAGGTAGTCCTGGGTCGTCGACCTCTTCAGCGGCACGGGATCGCCGTCGGGCCTGCCGAGCATTTCAATGGTGCGTGCCACCACTTCGCGCTCCGAGAACTCAACGCGAGCCCGATCGAGCGTGGCGTCGTCCGCAGCCGTCGGCTTGCTCTCGACCGCTTCCATAATGGCGTTTGCCAGCGAGACAGGATGCACCACGGGGCCCATCGTCGATCGATGCACCGGCACCAGAGTCAACTGCCGGGGAAACCACTCTCGGAACCCGAAATGACCGCCCCACGCCGTGGTCACGACCTGACGGCCGTTGACCAGGGACGCCAGTACCGACGAGCCGAAGTTCTCATCGGAATGCACCGTCGGCGACACGAAGACATGCGGCTCTTGATGCACGTTGTAAAAGAGCCAGTCCCGGGGTTTGGGCCCGTGCCACCGCACCACGTCCGCCAGGCCCAGCGACTCGGTGAGCTCGCGAAGGTAGGCGCCGTAGCCGGGGAACTTGAGGCCCATGTTCGGGCTTCCGAGATCGTCTTCGCCGCCGTACACGTCCAAGGTGACGTTCGGCGCGCCGTCGAGGACGGTGCGCATGAGCCAGAGGGCGAACAGCAGGGTGTGCAGGTTCTTCTGCTCCGAGATGCGCCCGACGTAGGCCAATCGCGTGGTCCCGTGCTCGGGATCCCGCCCGCCGCTTCGCACCCTGAACTGGTCCACCAGGGGGAACGGGATGACCTCGATCCTGGCGTTCGGGAAACAGGCGCGCATCGCGACCGCTTCCGCTTGGCACGACACCACGAACGTGTCCCTCTCGCTCACGATGTCCGAGAGGCCGCGGAAGGCTTCGAGGCCTTCCGTGGCGTCCCCGTGAATGTAGACGGTCATCGGCGCCGCCGCCTTCAGCTGCGACCGCAGCAGGAGTGCGACCTCGACCGTCCCGGGCGTCACGGAGGTGATGACGATGCGCTTCAACTGCGCGGCAGAGGTGTGCAGCTCTTGCTCGAGTTCCGATGTCAGTGGTACGCACAGCGTGCGGACGTGCTCGAGCCCGGTCCGGCCGACGGCCGCCCAGACGCGGTCGATGGCCGGGATGATCTCCTGAAGGCTCAGCCACCACTCTTTCTCCCTGGTGGTCAGCACCAGGATGTCGTCGCCGCTCAAGGCGCGCCCCCGTCGTCGCCGGCGCCGATATGCCCGGCGAGCGCGCCCTTCACGGACGCGTGGAGGATCTCCAGTGCCCGGTCGATATCACCGCCGGAGACGGTGACCGGGGGCAGGAGCTTCACGACCGCTCCGTCCGAGCCGCAGGTCTCAACCAGAAGGCCGCGCTCGAATGCCGCTGTGCTGATCCGCTTGGCGATCTCGCCGCTGGCGGCATGCAAGCCGTGTGCGAGACCGCGGCCCCGGGCCGTCGGGGTCGCCTCGGGAAAGGAGGCCGCGATCTGTTCGAGGCCCTCGGCGACGCGTGCTCCCTTGGCCCGCACGGAAAGCTCCAACTCGTCGTCGCTCCAGTACGCGCGCATCGCCGCGGCGCTGGTCACGAACGCGAGGTTGAACCCGCGGAAGGTGCCGTTGTGCTCCGCGGGCTTCCAGATGTCCAGTTCGGGCCGGATCAGCGTGAGCGCCATCGGCAGTCCGTATCCGCTGATGCCCTTCGACAGGCACACGATGTCCGGTTCGATGCCGGCTTCCTCAAAACTGAAAAAGGAGCCGACGCGGCCGCAGCCCATCTGGATGTCGTCGATGATGATGAGGATGCCGTGGCGCTTGCACACGGTGGCGAGCTCGCGCAGCCACTCGGTTCGGGCTACGTGGATCCCGCCTTCACCCTGGACGGTCTCGACGATGACGGCGGCCGTCCCGGTGAGGCCGCCGGCGCTGGACGCCAGCTGGGCCTCGATGCCGGCGACGTCGGTGCGGTGGTCGTCGTAGGGCAGTTGGGCGCTGTGCGACAGCGGGATGCCGGCGCTGCGGCGTACCGCTCGGTTGCCGTTCACCGACAGCGCGCCCATGGTCATGCCGTGGAACGCGTTCTCGAAGTAGGCCACCCATTGTCTTCCGGTGGCCTTGCGCGCCAACTTGAGCGCCGCTTCCACCGCGTTCGCGCCCGCGGGGCCGGGGAAGACGACCGTATAGTCCAGTCCGCGGGGAGTGAGTATCTGCTCCTCCAGCGCCTCCAGAAGATCCGCGCGGGCCGCCGTCCACATGTCGAGGGCGTGCGTCACCCCGTCCTGCTCGATATAGCGCATGAGCGCCCGCTTGAGCACGGGGTCGTTGTGGCCGTAGTTGAGGGTGCCGGCTCCGGCGAAGAAGTCCAGGTACGGTGTGCCGTCCACACTGTAGAGCCAGCTGCCCTCGGCCCGGTCGAACACGACAGGCCAGTTCCGGCTGTAGCTGCGCACGGCTGACTCTCGCCGCTCGAAGATGCTCAATGGATAAATCCGCCTGTCGATGTCGCGGGGATCGCGTTGAAGAATGGGGTGGCATGCCGATTCAGGCCGGAACCGGGTTCACGACGTCTCCATCGACCACAGCAGCGCCGCCGCAGCGGCGGAGGCCTTGTGGAAGGCTTGCCGGGCCACGAGGGAGGTCGTGCCTTTCCCGTCCAGCACGTCCGAGGTCGCCTCCTGGTCGCGGACCGCCGGCAGGTCGTGCATGAACACCGCTTCGGTCGATCCGCTGAAACGATCCATCAGTTCCTTGGTCACGGCGAACGGGGCGAACTGGGAGAGCCAGTCGGGTTCCTTGCGCGGCTCGCCCATCGACTGCCAGCGCGTGGTGTACACCGCGTCGACGGGGTCAGGTGAGTCGGGCACGTGGTGATGTTGGCGAACCGCCTCTCCACCGCGGATGGCGTTGAGCGATTGGATCTCTTCGGCAGTGAAGCCCGTGCCGGCCGGGCTGTACACGTCGAGCCTCTTGAAGGGGAGCGTGCTGACGAGCAGCGCCAGCGACCGGGCGGTGTTGTTCACCTCGCCCAGGTAGGCCAATCGAAGGTCCTCGGTCTTGCCGAAATGCTCGCGCAGCGCGCAGAGGTCGGCAATCGCCTGGGTGGGGTGCTCGTGGTAGGTCAAGGCGTTGATGGTCGCCGGCACTTGGGAGGCCAGTTCGACCAGTTCGTGCTGCGGGCCGTTGGTGCGGGCGACGACGATGTCGAGGTAGTTCGCGAGCATGGCGCCCGTGTCGCTCCACGTCTCGCCGGTGGAGACTTGGAGATCGGCCCGGCCCAGGTGCAGCACATCGCAGCCGAGGGTCATCGCGGCACTCCAGAACGACGTCCGGGTCCGGGTGGACGGTGCGGTGAACACCAGACCCACCCGCGTGCCCGTCAACCGCTCTTCGAACAGCTGTGGTGCCTGTCCGTATCGGAACGCGATCTCGCCGAGTTCCGCTATGTCCTCCGCGCTGAGGTCCGCCAAGCTCAAGATCGGTCGTCGGCCTGAACGTACGGTTGTCACCACTTCCACCGCCTCGCGTCATGGGTGTTCATCCTGATCCACCCCGTCTGTCTACTTTGGTTAATCTAGATAGTTCTCGGGTCCGCCGTCTCGAACGGTGTCCAATGTGACGCAGTGGAATCCGCCGCCGAGCACTCGAGAGTGGCGGAGCCTGCGCGGGACGACGGTGATGCCCTTCGCCTCCAGCAGGCGGATCAGCTCCGTCTGGTTGCCGTCGACGATCGCCGTTTCAGGGCTCACCATCAGTAGGTTCATGCCCACCCAAGGCGTGCTTAGGGTCCTGGAGAGGAGCGGTGCCTTCGGCTCCTCGATGGGCGGGCACCAGATCACGTCCCAGTTGCGCAGCACCTCCGGAATGGTGTCCGGCCGCACGCGTTCGGGGTTGAGCAGGACCAGCCCCGGGCGCAGGAAGCAGATGGTGCTGTCGATGTGCGTCCCTTGGTAGAGGCCGCGCAGCGGGTGCACTCGGATGTCCCCCAGCAGTTTCAGGGTCGACTGCAGCCAGCGCAGCCCGATCTCGTTGCCGCTGCGTGATACCTGGTAGAAGACGTCCCGTCCGAGTCGCACGACGTTGGCGGCCTCGAATGCCGGTTCCACCTCGCCCAGCACCGGAGCGCCTGACGCGTCCGTGAGGTACAGCTCGTCGCGGAGCTCGGGCCGGGGAGCGCCCAGCCACTGCGCTCCGCGCTCGAGATAGTCCTGGAAGAGTCCCCTCAGGTTGGACAACTCGAAGTACCGGGCGCGCGAAGGGCTGGGCGTTTCGATGATGGCGGAGCCTACGACGAGGGCGAGGTCGCGGGGGCAGTACGAATGGCGACCGCGGGTCCGCCAGCCCGGTCCGCCGAACTCCGCTTCGTTGTCCGCCGTCGGCGGCTGGTGGACGACGATCCCCATGTCGCGGAGGGTGGTCACCAGGTCGGCCAGGTCCTCGTTCGACTCTTCGATGACCTGCTGCGGGAAGCGACCACCGACCTGTTCGCGTTCCGTCGGCGACAGTTCGGGGTAGTCGTTCAGCCAGGCCGATACGTCGGTCTGGGGCGGCACCCCCGCGCGGGTGGCGTCGCCGACGATGATCTCCCGAAGCGGCGAGAACTCGTCCCAGGAGTTCACCGCCTTCGCCCCGTGGGCGGCGCTGGAATCGGCCGCGGTGTGCGTGCCTTGCAGATCTACCATGTGATGTGCTCCTTCTGCCCGCGTGCCGAGCCGGCGGAGCGGTCTCGTCGCCGAGACCTCCGCCGGCCGGGCTCCTCTTGAAACTCACGAGTCGGTCATCACCGGGCGGTGCGAATCCGCCGCCCGAGTATCGGCTAGTCGGGAATGCGAGTGCCCCAGCGTCGGTATGTGAGGGCGGACGCGCAGATCATGCTCCGCATCAGCCACCGGTCGGTCCCGTCGAATCGTGCGGCGAACGGCGTGCGGGCGTGGACGACCCGCTTGTTGTCGAAGATCAGCAGGTCGCCCGGCTCCATCACGTGCGAGATGGCGACCTTGTCGAGGCCTGCGCCCAGTTCCCGGAGTGCATGCGCCGCTTCCGTGTCGGTCTCATCGGGTGCGATGTGGTGCGTGTCGTAGGCGATCTCCGGCGATTCGTCCGACCCGGACAGGATCGACGCGCGGCGCAGCGGCGCGTCGGCCAGCACGTGCGCGGGGTCGGGACGCACGTTGTAGCGCGGCTCCCGAAGCGTCGCGACCAGTTCGGGCGCGAGCTCGACGGCGTTGACCGGGGCGTACATCGATGCGGCCGAGGGGTCGCCTCGCAGGCAGATGAGGCCCGCGTAGTCGCACCGGTCGTCGCGGAAGCTGTCCTCGCAGTGCCAGTCGAGGATCCCGGTGCTGCTCTGGCTCGTCTGGGTGAACTCCATGCCCTGCACAGGGACCATGTTCTGGACGATGCGACCCTCGTAGAGGGAGGAGTAGGTGAAGGGCTCGCCGAGCATGACGGTCACGGAGGTCAGCAGCAGTGCCGCCTGCTGCCCGGCACCCGTCGTCCGCGCCCACGGGGCCTCGGCGGTCGGCGGGAACGCCACGTCCCTCGGCAGGAGCCCGCGCAGGAGAACCACGTCCCCTTCCGGTGCGTAGCGCCGGTATTCGATCACGCGGCGGCGCAGTTCGGCCGGCAGGAGCACGTTCGCCTCAAGGGCAAGATCGACGAATTCGTCCGGGGTGAGCGTGTCGAGGTCCCTGCCGTCGATCAGCCGGCTGATCGCGCCCCAGAGCGCGTCGGCTTCTTCGGGCTGGATCTCGATCATCGATGTGCTTGGTTCGGCAGCTGGTTTCATTCCGAGTCGCCTCATCTCTGCGTATCTGGTACGTATCGATATATTCGTAATTATAAGTGACAATCCGGGCTACGTCAATATGGAATATTTTGGGGCCCTTGAGGTTTCATCGAAACCGAACGGACGCGGAGACTAGTTCTCTCGTCTCGTGACCCGATACCCCTCCAGGTACAGGACATCGATGCCGCAGTTCACGAAGCAGTTGACCGCGTCGAGCGGGCTCTCGACGAGCGGCTCGCCGCGGCCGTTGAACGACGTGTTCAAGACGATCGGCACGCCCGTGAGTTCATGGAACTCCTGCAGCACGCGATAAAAGCCGCCAGTGGATTCGGCGACGGTCTGGATTCTGGCCGTCCCGTCGACATGCGTCACCGCTGGAATGTCGGCGCTCTTCACCTTCGCGTTGAACAGCATGTAGGGCGACGCAGAGGGCGCACCCGCGAACCACTCCTCGGCATGCTGCTCCAACACCGCCGGGGCGAACGGCCGCCACCGCTCCCGGTCCTTCGCGACGTTCGTCCGCGCCCAGTTCTCGGCGCGGCGGGGATCGGCGAGGAGCGAACGATGCCCCAGCGCGCGGGGACCGATCTCGCTGCGGCCTTCGTACCAGGCGACGAGGCGGTTCGCCGCGAGATCCTCCGCGGCGGCTCGCGCGGCGTCGGCGGGACGGACGGCGATGACGGTGTCCCGATGCTGCTCCAGTGCCCGCGCCACGTCCTCCTCGCCGTATCTCGGCCCGAGGTAGGGCGACCTGTTGGCGCCCGCCCGTTCAGGGAGGGGTCTGTCCAGGATGCTGTGGGTCACCGCGAGCGCCGCCCCGACGGAGAGTCCCCCGTCGTCGCAGGCCGGCTCCACGAACACCTCGTCGAAATCGGGGGACGCGGCGATCTCGGAGTTCGAAGGGCAGTTGAGGGCCGTCCCGCCGCTCATGCACAGTCGCTCCGCGGACCAGCCCGCGTTGGAGAGCATCCGCTTCAAGCTCCGGACGGCCTTGCGGCGCGTCACTTCGAAGAGGGCCTGCGTACTGGCTGCGACGGCCGCATCGTGGGCGTTCACTCCCGGGTGGTCGTCGGCGGCGCCGGAGTCGACGGCGGCGCTCGCCGCGGCCGTGCAATGGTCGAGCCATGCCCGCTCGGGGTCGGCGAAACGTGCGCTGAGGCCGCTCGCGTTGTCCACGAACCGGTCGTCGACATCCGTCGGCCTCCCATACGCGGCGAGTCCCATCAGCTTCCCCGAGGCCCCGACCACCGAGAGACCGAGCTCGATCCCCACGCGGTCGTAGAGGTGGCCGAGGGCCAGCCCGTGCGGCCAAATCGGATAGAGCGCCTGCTCGGACCCCAGGTAGAACATGCCGCCGTCGTATTGCATGTCGTGCGCGGCACCCCGCAGCAGGTCGTACCCGTCATGAGTGAAGACCGCGGCGGAGGGGTAGCCCGAGAGGTAGTAGGCACTCGCCGCGTGCCCGAGATGGTGATGGATCCCGTAACCATTGAGCTCGTGGCCGTCGATCGTGACAACGACGGGTACGTGGAACCCGTAGCGGAGCGCTTCGGATGCCTCCGGCGTCACCCCGTCAAGCTCGTCCAAAGTGAGCGGTGCCGCCCACTGCGGATGGACGACGAACGTGTCGAGCCACGGCACGGCGTCGCCACGCGGCAGGCGCTCGGCGTCCTCAGGAAGGACGACCTGCGAATAGAAGCGGCCGAACGGCGTGTCCCGTTCCGCGGGGTCCTTGCTCAGGGCCCCCAGGCTCCGGACCCCCATCGCCGCGATGGCGTCATGGTCGAGTCCCGCGAACCTGTCGCAGAACGGGCGGCCGAACGGGTCGGCGCCGGCGTAGCGGACGGCGAGCCTGCTCGGATCGTCGCTGATGAGTTCGATGCCTTGCGTGGAGGTCACGGCTACCGCGTCCAGGTCGGACAGCTGCTTTCCGGCTTCCCGGAGGGCGACGTCGATGACCCGCATGTCCAGCCCGAGGGCGTGCTTTGTTCGCGAGAGGCGCTCCCGGGCCACGTATGAAAGGACCAGGCCGTCTTCGACGACCGCGGCGGACGCGTCGTGGCCGAAGTTCAACCCGAGGACAGTGAACATCTCGTAGGCTCCTTCACCTCATGTTGCTTGGTCAGAGACTCTTGTCGCGTCATGTCGGCATGCCGGGCGCGCTCACCTTGCCGCGCCCCACTCGTTCGCCGAGCCAACGCGACATGGCGATGATCGTGAGCGCCGGGTTGGCGGCGCCGAGGCGCGGGAACGCGCCCGGCCCGGCGACGTGCACCCCGGGCAGCTCGACGACCTCGAGATCCGGCGTGACCGGCACCGGACCGCCGACGCCGATCGGGTGCGTGCACGCCTCGTGTTCGAACGCGCCGTAGGGGACCTCGTACTCGCAGAAGGCGCCCGCGGCCGCCGCGGCGATCGCTTCGAGCGCCTCGCGATGGTCGGACCAGGAAGCAGTGCCGCGCGCCGCCGATCGGGACGGGTCCCGGACCACTTCGGTGACGGCACCGCCCGCGAGACGCTCGGCCCACCGGCGGACCTCGCCGCGTGCGGCGTCCACAAGCGCGGCGCTCGCGTCGGACACCCGCGCCCGGATGTGCGAGCGCATGCCGTCAGGCAGCACCTGGACGCTGAGCTCGCTGAACGAGCGCAACTCACCCTGCTGCTCGACGACCGCGTTGAGCTCCACGATCCGGTCGCCGCTGGCCAGCGGCGGTCGCTCGAGGAAGAACAGGTTCGTGCCGATCTCAGGAAGCGGCACGAAGCCGCTCCAGAGCATGGCGTGGCGGAACGGCGTGAGCGGAGGCCCCGGTGGGAGGCGCACGATCGCCCCGACGCAGAAGTGATCGGTCACAGAGGTCGTGATGTCGCGGCCGAGCGACGCGGCCAGGAGCTGCACGTTGCCGACGGCGGACGAGGCGAGCACACAGGCGTCGAAGCCGCGTCGCCATTCGGTCCCCGAAGGACGCTCGATCTGGACGGCGCAGCCTTCCGGTTCCGAGGCGACCGCGTGCGCTCGCGCACGGGTGAGTCGGATGCGGCCCGCCGCCGCGAGCTCGAGCGTGCGGGCGAGCGGGCCGTACGCCTCGAAACGACCGGCGTCGTCGAGGCGCGCCGCCTGGGCGACATGCCTGAGGCCCAAGGCTTCGAGCTCCGGATACGGTTCCTTCGCCACGAGCTCCGGGAAGTCCGCGCGCAGACCGTCGAGGACCGACGCGTACAGGCCGCCGCCGCCGGCGAGCCGGCGGGCCCACACCGGATCCCAGCTCGCGAGCGCGTTCGGTTCGAGGCCGAGGAGCACGCCGTGGTAGCAGAGTGAACGCCCGCCGAGCCGCTCGGACAGCCCGCCACTCGCGGCCCAGCCTTCGCTCGTCCAGGACCGGGTCTTCTCGTCCCCGGCGTGGATGGTGGTGTCCCAGTAGACATGTCGTGTCCGGGTTCGCGGCCCCGGCTCGAATACCTCGACGTCGGAGCCGCCCTCGGCAGCCGCGACCGCGACCTCGAGTCCCGCCAGGCCGCCGCCGACGACGGCGATCCGCCGCGGAGGCATCGGTTGCGAGGTCATGCGAGCCCACCGCCGACGCGCACGGTCTCGCCGGTGACATAGGCGGCCGCGCCGGAGCAGAGGAAGCCGACGACGGACGCGACCTCCTCGGCCGCTCCCCAGCGACGCATCGGCACCTCCTCGGCGAGCTCTCGCATGACGGCATGCCTGCCACCTGTCGCGAATCGCGTGCTCCACATGGCCGTGTCGATCAGGCCCGGCGCGACGCCGTTGACGCGCACGCCCTTGGGGCCTAGCGCTCTTGCGAGGTTGGCGGTGTAGGCGTTGACCGCGCCCTTCGTCGCCGCGTAGACGGACTCCTCCCTGCCACCGCCCCAGGCCGCCACGGACGAGATGTTCACCACGGCCCCTTGACGTTCGATGAGCGACGGCAGCAGTCGCGACGTGAACAGGATGAGGTTGCGGAGGTTCACGTTCAACTGGACGTCGAGCCGCTCACCCGTGATCGCCTCGGGCGGTTCGTTCCAGTTCACGCCGGCGTTGTTGACGAGCACATCGACGCCGTCGACCATCGAGAGCACCTGCGCCGCAGCGGCATCGCCGTCGTCGCCGAGGTCAGCGGTGACCACCACCGAGGCACGCGCGAATCCGGCCGTCAACGTCTCCATGTCCTCGGTGCCGCGGGCGACCAGCGCGAGGCGCGCGCCCCCGGCGTCGAACATTCGCGCGCACGCCGCGCCGATGCCGCGGCTCGCTCCGGTCACGACGGCGGTCTTGCCGCTGAAATCGAACATGATCGCTCACCCCCTGGGGAAGTCATCCGTGCTGAAACGGCGGTGTCAGGCCGGCGTGGATCGACGCCAGGGTTCGGTTCTGCTCGGCGCGGGCCTCGCTGATGTCGACGAGCCGGTAGGTCCCGGGCGGCAGGACGACGTCCGGAAGGAGCCGTCGGGACCTGGGCGGCAGCGGGCTGACGGGCAGCCAGAAGATGGGCTTCCCATCAGCCTCGCACAGCTGCACGACCATGCTCTCGGTGGAACGGTTCGTGAGGTGGAGGGCGACTGGCGCACCTGCCGGGACGGTGACCGTCTGCTCCAGCGGCACCGCGAGATCGACGCGCGTCGGCGTGTCGAAGTTCAGGCCCGAGATGCCGTTCCGCGCCCATAGGTAGTAGGTGCTCCGCGGCGAGTCGGCCCTATCGCCGACGTCAGGATCCGAGACGTAGCGGAAGGAGGGCATGGGGATGAGCCCGCCCGCCTCGATCTGGTCGCGGAAGGTCGCCGGCGAGCTGCCCTCGCCGCTCTCCTGCAGGAGGATCGAGGCATCGGGGGCGAGATAGGGCCGGATCTGGAGGAAGAACCGTTCGTGCAGCCGCCAGTCGAGGTCCTCCGAGAGGAGGACCGGCTCGCTGTCCCCGACGACATGCCCCACCGGGAAGGGAAAGTGCGGTGGGTTCCCGACGACCAGGTCCCACGGCGCTCTGATCGGGACGCTGTCCAAGCCGTCGGACAGGTGCACCGTTACGACGTCCTCCAGACCGTTCGAGCGGATCGTCGCCATGACGGCGTCGACGGCACGTGGGTTCACGTCCGCGAGGGTGAGGTGCTCGCACAGTCCGTGCGCGAGCAACGAGAAGCCGATGAACCCGGGGCCGGAGCAGAATTCGAAGACCCGTCCCGCCTTGCCGAACAACCGCGAGACGACAGGGATGAAGTCCTGCCCGAAGTGCCGCCCTCCGCCGTCGAGCTCGGGCAGCCAGCTGACTTCGATGTCGTTGTAGCGCTGCTTCCGATACTCGGTCACAACGCCTCCGATGTCGCCGTCACTCATGCTCCCGAACCCCGATGCCCTTCGCTGTTCCTTCGCGCGCCACCAGCACCTCGCCATTCCGAGAGCAGATCGCTCGCCCGCTCTGCCACTGCTTCCGGGCTGAAACCCGCTTCCCGCATGAGGTCCGGTCCCGGCATCGAGCGCCCGTACCAGCTGACGCCGATCGCCGCGGAGGCGTAGCGTTCCCACCCCTGAGCAGCGGCGGCCTCGACCGCCAACCGTGGCACCCCCGACCGGATGATGCTGTTCCAGTAGCCCGCGTCCTGTTCTTCGAACAGCTCCCACGAGGGCATCGAGATCACCCGCACCGGTATGCCTCGTGCCTCGAGCAGTCGGGCGGCATCGATGCAAAGTGCCACCTCGCTTCCTGTGGCGATGAGGTCGAGGACGGCGGCGTCGTCTCCCTCGATGACATAGGCGCCCCGCTCGACCGGCGCGCGATCGGTCCCGGCGAGCACCGGGAGTTTCTGGCGCGTCAGTACGAATGCGGCGGGTCCGGGACGGTCGAGCGCGAGGTGGAGCAGCCGGGACGCCTCGTTGGCGTCCGCCGGTCGGTACGTGGTCAGGCCCGGCGTCGCGCGCAATGACGGGAGCTGCTCGACCGGCTGGTGGGTGGGACCGTCCTCCCCCACAGCCAGCGAGTCATGGCTCCAGAGGTAGATGCTGCGGAGCCCGGACATGGCGGCCAGTCGCACCGCCGGCCGCATGTAATCGGAGAACGCGAGGAACGTCGAGCAGACCGGAGTGAAGGCACCGTCGGCCGCCACACCGTTCATGATGCCCGCCATGGCGTGCTCTCGCACTCCGAAGTGGATGAAGGTCCCTTCCGGGGTGCGGCGCGACTGCGCCACGTCGCCGGCGACTTTGAAGTCACCCGACAGGTCGGCGCTGCCGCGCAGCAGCGGCATCGACTCGGACGCGGAGCGCGCGGCCGACATGGCGGCGAGCGTCGTCGACAGCTGCTCACCGGCCGCCCAGAGCGGCGGGACCGGTGCCCGCCGCTGCGACGATGCGCGCTCAGCGGACGCGGTTCGACGCGGCGGCACGGATACGAATCTCCGGTACGCGTCGGCCAGGTCGGCGGGCACATGGAACGGTGCCCTGCCTTCGAGACCGAGAGCCTTCTTGGTCGAGGCGACCAGGTTCGAGTCCACGATGGCGTCGTGGGCGTCGCTCGTGCCCGCGATCTCCGCGCAAGGCCATCCGATCACGGACGGGAGCTGAACCAACGTCGGTCGATCGTCCGGTTGACAGGCCTGCGCCAGTGCCGATTCCAATGCGGGCACCTCCTCTGCCGAGGAGGCTCGCACCACGCGCCATCCGAAGGCGCGGAACAGGTCGGCGGTGTCCTCGCTCCGGGACAACTCGACCGGTCCGTCAACGGTCACGCGATTGTCGTCGTGCACCGCAACGAGATTCGACAGTCCAAGATGGCCGGCCAGAGCAACGGACTCGAGTGCGACCCCCTCCATCAGATCACCGTCGCTACAGACGACGAAGACCCGTTCGGGGTCGACGCCGTCGCGGGCGGCCGCGATCCGTCGCGCGACCGCGATCCCCACGGCGTTGGCGACGCCTTGGCCGAGAGGGCCGGTCGTGACTTCGACTCCCTCGGTCATCCAGCTCTCGGGATGCCCCGGCACCTTGCTGCCGCGGCGGCGATAAGTCCGCAGGTCGTCGAGTCCAACCCCGATCCCCCGCAGGTACAGCAGCGCATGAAGCGCCAGGCCGGCGTGGCCGACGGACAGCACGAACCGGTCGCGCGACTCGAGGTCCGGGTCTGCTGGATCGTGTGCGAGGAAACGGGTGAAGAGCACGTGCATCAACGGCGTCAAGGCGAGGGCGGTCCCGCTATGACCGGAACCGGCTGTCGCGGCGGCGTCGAGGATCAGTCCTCGGAGGACCGCGATCGCCTCGCCGTCTCGACTCGTGGGCCACTGCTGATCCTTCACGATCCTCCCGTGGTCATCTCATCACAAAACCGACGAATGCGATCGAAACATAGTTCATCGACGTTGTCAACATCACTCTTCCAGGGCTGCAACGAATCTGATGGAGATTTCCGGGGTGACCTGGAAGTTTGCGCGGAGAACGTTTCTATGCCAACATATGACAAACGAGACTCCTTGGGAGACATGTGAATCCATGCGCCCAAATCGTTTCGCGATCCCCGCGCCTACTTTGGACCGCCCTCCCGACTCGCTCTTCCCACTCGATCACCTTGCGACGCATCGAGTGCGTCGACGAGCCGTGAGACATGACAAAGGATGAAGCGAACCGACTGACTGCGAGTGGCCGCAACACCTCACGATGAGGCACGGCCCTCCGGAGAAGAAGGGTTGTGATGCGATGACGCATCGGCATACGGGAAATCCGCAGGGCCGCAATACCTCCGGAGCCATGAGCGACCGGAGCCGCCGATCCCGCTCGATCGACACACCACGATGAGCACTTCGATCGAGACCCGCCACGGTCAGGAGGACAGTGGGACGGCCGCGTCGGACCGACCGGGACGCCCCGATCCGATCGCCCGATTCCCCGTCCTGGAGGTGCTGCGCTGGCTGATGCGCGGCCGATGGAAGCGCCTCGCGATCGCGACCGCGGTGACGTGCCTGTTCCTGGGCAGTCTCCAGTTGGTCCCCTTCATCCTCGGCAAGGCCATCGACCTCGGTCTCGTGGCAGGCGACCGCAACGCGCTCCTGTTGTGGGCCGGAGCCCTGGGCGCGGTCATCCTGATCGTCACCGCGACCGGCGTCGGCAGCAACCTGCTGATCACGCGTGAGAACCTCGGTGCGAACTTCCGCGCCCAGCGCAGCCTGGTCGAGACGGTCATGGAAATCGGCTCGCGCCTGCGAGCCAGCATCGCCGCCGGCGAGGTGGTCGCGATCTCCGCCGCCGACACGTCGACCTTCGGCTACTTCGTCGGCAACTTCGTCCGGTTCCTGGCCTCAGCGTTCGCGCTCGCGCTGGCAGTGGCGATCCTGAGCACCGAGTCCTGGCTGTTCGCGCTCTCGATCGGCCTGGGCATGCCGCTGCTGATCCTGGCGCTGCGGCCGGTCTTCCTGCATCTTGAAGCGCGCATCAGCCGGAGCCGCGAGCTCATCGGCGAGCAGACCGCGATCGCCGCCGACGCCGTCTCCGGGCTCCGGGTGCTCCGCGGGGTCGGTGGCGAACGGTACTTCACCGACCGCTACCGCAGGGCATCCCGATCGGCCCGCGACGCCGGGATCCGGGTGGGGCACGCGCTCGCCTGGCTGGAGTTCGCGAGGATCACGCTGCCAGGGGCGCTGACGCTGCTGCTGGTTTCGGTCGGCGCCGCCATGGCGCTGGCGGGCGATATCTCGGTCGGCCAGTTCGCAGCCCTGTTCGGGTACATGATCTCCCTGATCCGCCCGCTGGCGTTCACGATCCTGTTCATCGACGATTTCACCCGGGCGGTAGTGGCGGCGCGGCGATTCCAGCACCTGCACCGTGTCGCGGACGGCGCAACGGACGTTGACGAAGGACCGGTCTGGGGCGGCGACGAACCACTCCACGACCCGGCAACCGGCGTCACAGCACAGCCCGGCCTGATCACCGGGGTCATGGTGCCGGACGCAGCCGAGAGCCGCGCGTTGCTCGAGCGCCTCGGCGGATACGGACCGACGCCCTGGGCGCGCATCGGCGACCACGACCTCGACACGTTCCCGATCGATCTGCTCCGCCGCCGGGTCCTGCTGCTCGAGGCGAACGCGCAGCTGTTCAGCGGGGTCCTGCGAGACCAGCTCGACGTCGACGGCACCCGCTCCGACGCCGACATCATGCGCGCGCTGCACACTGCCTCGGCGGTGGACATCGTCGGCCTCGACCCGTCATGGCTGGAGCGCGACGCGGTCCCCGACGACGGCTACGACCTCACCCTGATCGTCGGGGAGCGCGGCCGGAACTTCTCAGGAGGCGAGCGGCAGCGTCTGCTCCTCGCCCGCGGCCTCCTCGCCGATCCCGAGGTCCTGATCCTCGACCACCCCACTTCGGCCTGCGACGCTCAGACCGACGCGCGCATCGCCGATCGGCTGCGATCCCACCGCGGCGGCTCCACGACCATCGTCGCCACCGACTCGCCCGCCCTGCTCGCCCAGTGCGATCGCGTGGTCTTCGTCGGCGACACGGTCCTGGAAGGCACCCACCGGACACTGCTGGCCGTATCCGCCTACAGGGAGGTCGTCAACCGATGACCAGCGACTTCGCCATCGCCACGCCGGCACAGACCCGGACCTATGTCCGGCAGGCGATTCGACGCCACCGGCGACGGTTCACCGCAGCGGTCGTGCTCACGGTCGGCACCGCACTCGCCGCCATGGCCGTGCCGTACCTGCTGGGGCAGATGACCCAAACACTCGCCGACCACCTCAGCGGTACGGGCGGCGATCCAACCCGTGAGGTGGTCTGGCGGCTGCTGGTCGTCGCCGCGGCCATCGCCGCACAGGCGTTCCTCGCCCTCGCAGCGGCCCGAAGCGTGCTGACCCTGGGGCAGATGATCACCGCCGACGTGCGAGAGGATTTCGTCGAACGCGTCACCGCACTCCCGCTGGGGAAAGTGGAGCGTTCGGGAACCGGAGAACTGCTCTCTCGCACCACACTGGACGTCGCCCAGACGAACATGGCGATCACGGGCGAGGTCCCGCGCTTCTTTGCCGGCACATTGACCCTGGCCGTGTACCTCATCGGCGCGCTGTGGATCTCACCGCTGCTGACCGTGAGCGCGCTCCTCGCGGTCCCCCCGCTCATCCTCGCTTTCCGCTGGTACTTCGCCCGCGCGACCCGGGCTTTTCACAAGCTGCAGGCTCGGCAGGCGGACCTGACCAGCACGGTGAACGAGACCATCGACGGCGCCCGGACCGTCGAGGCCATGTCCTGGCAGGAGCGACGGCGCTCCCTCACGGCACGCGACATCGATGCGGTCTGGGACGCCACCCGCGCGACGCTGCGGCTGCGTTCGGTCCTCTTCCCGGTACTGGACTTCTCGGTCCTGCTGCCGAGCCTGACGACCCTGCTCCTCGGCGGCCTGCTCGCCTCCACCGGCGCGGTAGGCCTGGCCGAGGTCACCACCATCGTGCTCCTCATGCAGATGGCCACGACGCCGGCCGTCGACATCTGCCTGGCGCTCGAGGAGGTGCAGCGCGGCTCGGTGTCGCTGGCCCGGCTCATCGGCATCGAGGCCGGCCCCGCCTCGACCGCCGCGGGGCCCCGACCCGACAGCAAGATCGAATCCATCGTGGAACTGTCCGGAGTCGATTTCGGATATACCGCGGACCGCCGCGTGCTGCAGGACGTCAACCTGCGCATCCGCCGAGGTGAACGGATCGCGCTGGTCGGCCCGACCGGGGCCGGAAAGTCGACGATCGGACGGATGATCGCCGGAATCCACGCGCCCGACTCCGGAAAGGTCTGGATCGGGGGCACACCTGCATCCGAGATCGATCCGATTCTCCTGCGCCGGTTCGTGCTGCTGGCGACCCAGGAGTTCCACCTGTTCACGGACACCCTGGCCGGCAACCTGCGGCTGATCGCACCGGACGCGGACGATGCCGAGCTGCATCGGGCTCTGGACTCGGTCGGCGCGGGAGACCTGGCGAACTCGCTACCCGAAGGTCTCGACACCAGGGTCGGCGGCCGCGACCATCCTCTGACCCCGGCGCAGGTCCAGCAGGTAGCCCTGGCCCGGTTGGCCCTCGCTTCCCCGGAAGTGATCGTGCTCGACGAGGCGACATCGATGCTCAGTCCCGCGGCGGCCAGCAACGTCGAGCACGGCCTGCGTCAATTGCTCAAGGGCCGCACGGTGATCAGCATTGCTCACCGCCTCAACACCGCCCAGGACGCGGACCGGGTGGCCGTCGTCGAACAGGGACGCATTACCGAAATCGGCACCCACGACGAACTGGTGGCCGCCGAGGGCGCCTATGCGCGGCTCTGGCGGCAATGGCACGGAGAGCACTGAACTTCCTCCTACCGAAAATCGGCTCGTGTTCAGCGGTGAACCGCGCACTGGATGCGGCCCCGACCTTGAAAGGCAACGCATGGCCACACAGCAGGCCCGCATCGAATTCGATCCCCGCTTCACCGTCGCAGAGGTCCCCGACCGGCTCTACGGCTCCTTCGTGGAGCACCTGGGCCGGTGTGTCTACACCGGCATCTACGAGCCCGACCACCCCACCGCGAACGAGGACGGCCTGCGCGGCGATGTCCTGGACCTGGTGCGCGAACTGGGCCCGACCATGATCCGCTACCCCGGCGGCAACTTCGTCTCCAGCTTCCGCTGGGAGGACTCGGTCGGCCCCAAGGAGGACCGGCCCCGCCGCCTCGACTACAGCTGGGGCGTCACCGAGACCAACCAGTTCGGGCTCTCGGAGTTCATGAAGTTCTGCCGCGCCACCGGCGTCGAACCGAACATGGCCGTCAACCTCGGCACCCGCGGACTCCAGGAGGCGCTCGACCTCATCGAGTACGCCAACCATCCCTCCGGGACCGCCTGGTCGGACCTGCGTCGCTCCCACGGTGACGAGGAGCCGTTCGGCATCAAGCTGTGGTGCCTGGGCAATGAGATGGACGGTCCTTGGGAGGTCGGCCAGATGACCGCCACCGAGTACGGCCGCATCGCCGACCAGACCGCCCGCGCCATGCGCAAGATGGACCGCGACCTCGACCTGGTCGCCTGCGGCTCCTCCTGGCACGGCATGCCGACCTTCGGAGCATGGGAGTCCGAGGTCCTCGCCAATTGCTACGGATCGGTCGACTTCATCTCGGCCCACGCCTACTACCACCCCGGCGACGGCGACGTCCCGAGCTTCATGGCCAGCGCGCAGGACATGGAGCGGTACATCGACGACGTCATCGCCACCGCCGACGCAGTGGGCGCGAAGCTCAAGACCGACAAGAAGATCAACATCGCATTCGACGAGTGGAACGTCTGGTACCAGGACGAGTGGGAGACGACCGAGCACGCTCAATGGGTCGAGGCGCCCCGGCAACTCGAGGACCGGTACTCGGCAATGGACGCGGTCGTGTTCGGTTCTCTGATGATCACCTTGCTGCGCCGCTGCGACCGCGTCACCGCCGCGTGCCTGGCGCAGCTGGTGAACGTGATCGGCCCGATCATGACCGAGCCGGGCGGCCCGGCCTGGCGCCAGACCACCTTCTACCCCTTCGCGGAGGCCAGCGAGTTCGGCCGCGGCAAGGTCCTGCGCGTCAACGCCGACTCCCCCATTTTTACGACCGGCAAGTACGGCGACGTCGCCTCGCTCCACTCGGTCGCCGTGGCCGGCGAGGACGGCTCAGTGACGGTCTTCGCCGTCAACCGCGATCTCGAGACCCCGCTGTCGCTCACCCTCGACGCCGGCACGGCCTCGGTCGGCTCGGTCACCTGCTCCACATTGACCGACGAAGACCCGCATGCCAAGAACACCCTGGAGGACCAGAACCGGGTCGTCCCGGTCGAGAACAAGTCGATCGCCGTCGCGGACGGCCAGATCACCATCGAGCTTCCCGCAATGAGCTGGAACACCATTCGCATCACCGCCTGAGCGCATGAGGGTAGGGCGCGGCGAGCGCCGCGCCCTCCTCGCGCACTGCCCGCCGAGCATTTCGATGGTAACGGCAGATGTGAGACGATTGCCGCTAAATCGGGCATACGTCCTCTGCAGCGATCCGACCCGTTTTTTGTCACCACGACCCGAAGGAGTCCAGGCTTTGACCACCCCACTGATCATCTGCGGCGTCGACGAACGGTACGCCCACGCCCTCCAAACCCTCATGCGATCCATCGCCGCGGCGCACGGCCCCGCCACGGCGTCGCTGCGCATGCGGGTGATCTACGCGGAACTCACCGGCGCCGCGCGCCGCGAGATCGCCAACCTCGCCGCGCGTATCCGCCTCGGCCTCGACTTCTACGAGGTCGAAGCGGAACCGGAACACCCTGTCGGCGGGTGGCTCTCCCCCGCCACATACCTGCGTCTTGCGATCCCCGAAGCCGCCGCCGGCGCCGAGCGGGTGCTCTACCTCGATTGCGACATGCTCGTCCAGGCCGACCTGCGGCCGCTCCTGGACGCCGACCTCGGCGGCGCACCGTTCGGCGCGGTCCGTGACGCCCACAACCCGATCGTCGGCGACGACTGGGCGCTGCCCGGGCACGAGGCGCTCGGCATCCCCGCCGGACGCACCTACTTCAACGCCGGAGTCATGCTCTTCGACCTTGACCGCTGCGCCGCAACGGGACTGTTCACGAAGGCGACCCGCTTCCTGAACGAACACCCCGACCAGTTGCAGCTGTGGGACCAAGACGCGCTCAACGTCGCCGCCGACGACGACTGGCACCGCCTCGACCCGGCCTGGAACGTCTTCGCGACCTCGCCGCTGACCGAGCTGCCCGACTTCGTCCACAACGCCGAGGCCGGCCCTCTCGAGGACCTGCTCGCCGACGAGGCGCACGCGAAGATCCTGCACTTCGCCGGTCCGAACAAGCCCTGGCAGGACTCATACCCGGCCCACTCGCTGCGCGAACGATGGCGTTCCTTCGCAGGGGCGATCTGATGGGCGCTTCGCCCGGTCGAGCTCATCGCCGACCTGCTCGGCCACAAGGACCTCGCCCCCACCTGGAAGGTGTACCGACACCGATACTCGATGTTCGCTTTGCGCCCCGACCTCCGTTTGCAGCAACAAGAGCCCGGCGGAACTCTGGCCTGAAGTACTCCAGAATTCCCTGTCTGTGAATCACCCTCTTCGAGGCGGCGACGGGGTCAGAGTCCGTCGAATCCAGGCTACGTCCGGGCGACCGACCGATCAGGCAATCGGCAGAGGCTGCTCCACCAGCAGCGATATCGTCATCGACAGCGGAGCGACCTCGGTCAGCACGGCCCGCACGGAGCAGGACTGACGATGCCGAGCTCTCATTGTTCGAAATCGACGGTCCGGAAGTGCCCGTGTCAAGCTGTGGCATCTCAACGTGCCAGGTATCCGCCGTCAACGTACAGCTCAGAGCCGGTGACGAAAGCCGCGTCGTCGCTGGCGAGAAAGGCGACGCATGCGGCGACCTCCTCTGGTCGACCAAGCCTGCCCATTGGCGTGGCCGCGATCATCTGCGTTTCGAATTCGGTCCCCTTGGCCACGTCGAGCATCGGGGTGTCGATGAAGCCCGGGTGGATCGAGTTGACCCGCACGCCCTGTCGTGCCCAGTGCAGGGCCGCGTTCTTGGTCAGGATCCGCACTGCGCCTTTGGCGGCGTGATACGCCGGGGAGGTTCCGAAGCCGCCCGAGGCGCCGAAGATCGAACTGATGTTGATCACAGAGCCGTTCCCGGAGTGTTTGAGCGCTGCGGCGGCGGTCTTCATGCCGAGGAACACGCCGGTCTGATCGACCGCGATCGTGCGATCGTAGTCGTCCTTCGAGGTCTCCTCGATCGTGTCGATGTCACCAATGCCCGCGTTGTTGACCAGGATGTCGAGCCGCCCGAAATCGGCGACCACCCGATCCACGGCTGCCCGTCAAGCCGCCTCGTCGGACACGTCGAGGTGCTGGTAGGACGGAGGGCCGCCGGTGCCGGCCAGCTGCTCGGCGACCTGTTGTCCGGGACCATCCTGGACATCGGCGACGATCACGGTTGCGCCTTCGTCGGCGAGCCTCATCGCGGTGGCTCGCCCTATCCCGCTGGCTGCCCCGGTCACCAAGGCGACTCGCCCTGCAAGTCTGTCCATGACGCTGCTCCTTGACTCCGTCAGACCTCAACCTCGGGGCCTTACTTCAGTTACGGCGGATCATCCCCGCCTCTTGGATGCCCCGCTGGCATGCGCGGCGGACAGATCGAGAGCGATGGCCAAGATCAGAGTCCCTGCCCAGATGTTGACCGGGTCGAACAGGAGCGGCTCGCGGGCACCGACAAGGTTCGCAATGAACCAGACAATGAACCAAATGAATGCCATGAGCGGTCCCTCCTCAGATCCGGGGGTGAGCCCCTCAGCGATGGTGCGGGCGACCGTTCCGGGTTGCTCCACAGGACCGCGGTCGCACGCGGGCACTTCCAGCGAGTCGGCCTAATCCACAGTATGGAGGCCCGTTCAGCGGTGCCGACGCACTTTGCTCTGAACCGGTCCCGTCATGGTCGGGACGTGGTCGGGAGGGATCATGAGAGGAGAATCGCGACGTCGTGCAAGGGGTGAGTCCGATGGGTGCCAGTCCCCCGCCGCGTTTGACGCCTCGCAAACGACGCTGACTCTACTACCGGCTCAACACTCGTCGACAGGGTACTTGACCAGGGAGTCCTTCCCCACCTGATGGTCATTGCGACCGTCATGGCCGCGGCCCCACATTCATCGCTGCTACCTGGAGTGCTGGTCGAGTTCCCGGGTTCCGAGAAGCCGAACGAGGTTGACATCTACGGCATCTGGCATGGTCGGGTCGTTTGCGGCGAGGTGAAGACCAAGGCGACCGAATTTACTCCCGAACAGGTAAGAAAGGATGTGGCAGTTGCTCAGCGGCTGGGCTCGGATGTGTACCTCATGGCCGCAACCGACGCAATCCACCGGGAGCTTCGGGACCTTGCTGCGAAGGAGTGCGACGATACGGGTCTTTCGCTGGAAGTGCTCAGCAGGTCAGAGCTTATCCTGACGAGAGCCGCTGCGGCGCAAACTGAATGAGTGACTATGGGGCGGGCCGCCGTGTAGCAACCGGCCATGTGAGGCCCGCAGTCACCAGCGCCGTCCCGTGTCCTCCGGCTTCACCGGGGCCGCGACCGCGGCGCCCTGCTGCAACTTCTCCTGTCACCACCATTGCCAAATGCTGACCGAGGACGCCCAACTCCCCGCCGAGGCCTCCGGGACGGCTCCCGGGGACCTCAAACCTAAACGAATGGCTGGCTTTTTGGCTGCCTGAGGCCCCTCGCGAGCGGTGCGGCAGAAGGCCGTGCCGATCCCCAAGGGACACAAAAAAGGCCCTGTTACCAGGGCCTTTAATATGCGCTACGTCTCAACGGCCTATCTGAACCTGCCACCGCAGGTCACGGCCCTGGTTTCGCGCCTGACGGCACTATTGGCGGCCCCGCCCGCAAAACCGGCCGTACCGGGCCCGGCGGTGACTCGCCTGGATGACTCCAATACAGCAGTCGCGGCGGGCCCCACACGCCCATGGCGACTCTATGACCGCCTGACCTCGGACAACATCGAAACGATCGTCCGCCTCTACGCCGCCGGAACCATCCATAAGGACCTCGCGGCCAAGTTCAACATCAGCGTCAGCAGCATCCAGCGAGTCCTTCGCGATCACGGCGGCAGACAGTGAGCAGCGCGGGTACCGCGAGGGACGTTCTATGACGATATCGTTGGCCCGAACGGACACTGCCGTAACCGCGCACCTACGGAAAGGCCACCCCGATGACCCCACCCCTTGCTCTTCCACGACCCGTGACCGTTGGGGCCGCGCTCAGTTCTGCTGCCTTGATCGCGGGAGTCGCAGCCTTCCCATCGGCGGCGCTGGCGCAGGAGGAGTGGGATCTGTATGCCGAGAATGCCTGGGCGATTGACCAGGTCAATGCTGAAGATGTTTGGGCGACAACCAAAGGCGAAGGCATGACGGTCGCGGTAGTCGATACCGGGATCGCCGAGGAGCATCCGTTCCTGGAGGACAAGAACATCCTCGACGGTGAGTCGTTTGTACTCAGCGAAGAGGACAGTGCCAGGTTCGATACCGATGGCCACGGCACTGGCGTCTCAGCTGCGGTTCTCTACGCTGCGCCCGAGGCCACTGTCCTGCCGGTGAGGGTGTATCCGACAACGGCCGATATCGGGTTCAGCACCGGTGCTGGACAGAACCGCTTCGATGGGATTCGGTGGGCGGCCGATAATGGAGCCAATGTCATGGTGATCCCGTGGATCGAGGTGATGGCGGGCGAGGATCGGGAGCCGGCTCCGGAGTTTCTCGAGGCGGTGCAGTACGCGATTGACAAGGACATCGTGGTCATCGCCGGTGGCGGCAACGACCCTGAGCTTGATCAAGTCCCGAACCCCGCCTCGTTTCCCGGCGTGATTGCGGTGAGCGGAACCGACAAGGACGGCAATGCTTGGTCGATGAACACCACCGGCCCCGAAATCGTGCTTGCAGGGCCAGCGGACACCATGATCTTCCCCATTCCGCAGATCGTCAGCTTCGGTGAAGAGGATTTGTACTTCCAGGCGGCTGGGACCTCAGCAGCGTCGGGGATTGTCGGGGGCGCGGCGGCGCTGGTGCGGGCGGCTCATCCGGATCTGGATGCGAGCAACGTGATCCAGCGGCTCATCACCACGGCCGATGACGGCGGCCAGGGCCGGACTGAGGAGCTTGGGTTCGGGTTGGTCGATGCCGCAGCGGCGGTCACCGCCACCGATGTGGAAACGGTCGCTGAGAACCCGTTGGGGTATCCGATGGGCGAAGCGGGCGCATCAGGCGCGAGCCCGGACGAGGAGCCCGGCTCCGAGGCGAGCGAAGAAGTCGTGTCAACGAGCGACGCCGCGGCAGACAATGCAGCAGACTCCGGTTCGGGGTTGACGCCGATTATGGCCGTCGCGGTCGCACTGCTGCTCGTGGCAGCGGCGGTGGTGGTGTGGCTGGTGCTCAGGTCGCGTTCTCGCTCGAAGGCCCGAGTGCAGCCTTGGCAGTAAGCGTATTGCCTTGTAAGGCATGAGAATGCCTGGCGGCGGGGTGCACGGTCCCCGCTACCAGGCATCCGGTCTCTCGCACGCCCGGTCAGGCGCGGTCCTTGCCACCGTCCTCTTCTTGACGACGTTTCCAGGCGTCGTATTCCTTGTTCCAGGCCCGCTGGTGCTTCGCGCCCTCGTGTGCGGGGCCAACGGCAGGGTCGAAGGGGGCGGTAAAGATGTCCTCTGCCTGGACGTACTTCGCCTCCCGTGCCTGGGTTTCTTCGTCCTCGCTCTCGCCATTGCGGCGCTTCGAGTTCGCGCCCGGGCTGCCGTTCTTCCCGACGCCGGAGCTGGTTCCCGCTCGGGTGCCGCTACCGCGGCTGGTGGCGCCGTTGTTACTACCGGAAGCGCCACGACCAGGGGCTCCCGGCTGGCTATTGCGGCCGGTGTTGCCGGTGCGACCCGGAGTTCCCGGCGGGTTCCCGCGCCCGGTCGTGCCTGTGCGTCCGGCAGTGCCGCGCCCAGGGGTTCCGGGCTGGCCACCGCGTCCAGCAGTGCTGCCGCGCGTCGGTGTTCCCGGCTGGCCACCGCGTCCGGAGGTGCCTCGCCCTGGGGTTCCCGGTTGGCCGCCTCGACCAGGCGTGGCCGGTTGAGATCCCCGTGTGGGCCCGGTGGTCGCCGGACCGCGCCCGAGAGTACTGCCGGTGCCGCGACCGGGAAGGCCGCCGGTCCCGGAACTGGGGCGTCCGGGGCCGAATAGGCTGCCCCCGCCTGCAGGGAGGGTCCCGCCGCTGGTTCCTGGGGTGCCGCCTATCGGGCCCGCTCCTCCGACCGGTGCTGTTGGAGCGGTGCCGCCGCTGGCGAGACCACCGTTGGGTTCGTCGATGTCGGTGTAGGAGGGCAGTTCCCAGGGATCGGCGACATCGTCATCATCGTTGCTTCCGATGACCGGCGCCTCCGGCTGCAGGGTGCTCGAGTTCGTGCTCGATCCAGTCGGGGCACTGCTTGAGTCGACCGTGGTCGGAGCGAAGACGCCGGTGGTTGGCTGCTGGTAGGTGCTGTTGCCCGGCATCCCGTCGGGGGCGGGTTCGGCTGGTTCAGCGAAGACGCCGTTCGTGTAGTCGGCGTACTGCGCGCCGAGGTCGGCGACGGTCTGCGCAAGCTCGTCATGGCGAGCTTGGCGCCAGGCGGCGTGCTGGTTGTTGTAGGTGGTGCGGGTCTGGGGGTCGAGAGCGGCGATCTGCTCGCGCGAGAGCCCCTTGACCTCCTCCATCCACACCTCGGCATCGGTGATATCCGTGGCTGGGTCGAGACTCTCCCCGAGCGTGTTGTCACCCTTGGCCCGCGATTGCGCAGCAGCCAACTTGCCTGCTAGACCTGGAAGGTATTCGCTTTCCGCCAACGCCATACGTGCTTCGGCAGCCGAGCTGTACTGGATCACCAGACGCATCCGGTGCTGGAATTCCTCTGAGGCGGGCCCCCTCCAGTACTCCGCCAATTCGGCGAGGTGCGCGTCGAGCGCTTCGCGGACGCCGGCGGTGCTGCCGCGGGCAGTCCGCCAAATCGAGGTGGAGAGGTTGACGCTTTGGGGATTGCCCTGGGACACCAGCATGTCCCAGAGTTGTTCGTCGGTGTAGCTGTCGCGGTAGTGCGCGAAACCGAGCGGTTCGGCCATCGCAGGTGTTTCCTTCCGGGGGTTCGGAGCCGCAGCGCGGCGAGTTCAAGTAGGAGCACGGTAGGTAGGAGCTCCAAGCAGCGCTACATGATGCGAACGTCCTCGTCGTTTCCGGCACCGCCGTCGGTCGAGGTCTCACCGCCGGTGCCATCGCCTTCGGCGACCTCGTGAGTATTCATCTCCGCCAGGTCCGCCTCGGTCAAACCGCCACCAGCCGTGGTGAACTCGCCTGCGAGAGCGGACATGTCGGCCGAGACGTTCCCGTCGGAGTCCAAGTACGCGGTCATGGTCTCGTCGGCGACGGTCTTGCCAGTCCCGATCCCGTGGTAGATCCGCTCGACCTGGTCGGCGCTCGACAGGTAGAAGTTCTGGAAGTACGCCTCCGCGAGCGCATGCGCTTCGGGGAAGGTCCCGATCTTGAGATTCTTCGCGTCGATCTGGACGAAAACGGAGTCGCCGATGAACGGCAAGCCCGCGACCGCGTTCATGTCGCCGACGGTCAGCACGCTGCGGGCGGTGTCCAGGTCGGTCAACGTGGTGGCGGCTCTGGTGGTGAACGCGGCGATGGCATCCTCGTCGACCAACACCAGCTGCTCGCCATCCTGCGTCATCCTGACGCCATCGGCCGAGTCGTCGGCGCTGACGTGGATGATTTCGCCATTGGCATCGACGATGTCGTTGTAGTCGCTCACAAAGGGTTCCTTGGGGTGGTCGCGATCGAGCAGTGGGAGACGGTTGGGACCGTGTGCCGCTCGTGGGTGTAGGCGGCCGGTCACGCGAACCGACACCCACAATAGGGCAAAAATGTTCGATCGTGGGGGCTGGACACCCAGAGGCGACAAACCGACCGGACCACACAAGCCCTCTCGAATGTGCCATCATGGTTTGACCGCTGGTAGCGGTGCCCCTACCGCCGTGCTTCAACGTCGAACGCGGCTCAGGCGCGATCCTCCCCGATCCGACCGCCAGGCCCAGTCGCGAGCCGCTCCGGCTTGCTTCCCGACGCTCGCAAGGAAATCCGCATCCCCCATGACGGTGAACCTCCCCAGCCTCGATCAGATCCTGACCGAGGCCGCCGAACGCCTTGAAGACCTCACCCCAGACTTGACCCCGGCCGAAGTCGACCAGGTCGTCGAGGATTGCCTTGCCTCGACACTCGTCACGGCCGCCACGCCGACCTTCGCGATCAGCGCCACGATGAACCTCGCGCTGCACCTGGAGGCGATTCACCTCCCCGTCGACACCGCCCGGGATTGGGCCTTTTGTGAGCAAGTCGGTCAGGCCGCCGGAGCTTTGCTGACTGAGCTTCGTTCCGCCTGTCACGAAGCTCGCAGCCAGGTGCTAGCTGCGATCGGCACATTCCGAGGATCACTCGATGCCTGAGAATCCCGAACTCCACACCGGCCCCGGCATGCGCCGTCTCCTGGATGTGCTCGCCCAAGGTGCTCCCGCGCCCGAGAGCCCCAAGCGGTTCGACGAGACCACCTCCGACGGCCTCGTGCGTTTGATCCTGGAAGCCGACGGAGTCTGCGCCATCGACATCGACCACCTCGGCGCCGAAGCCGAGGATGGCATCTCATATGTCGAGGCCGCGATCAAAGCGCTATACAACCAAGCCGCCGCGAAGCACGTCGCCCAGAAGGTCGCTGAGGAGGAGTCCAGTTGAGCTACAACATGACCAGCACCACACGACCACTCAAAGTGTCGCTGACTAACTGCGACCTACCGAGCGCTGGAGCGTGCAATGGGTGAATTCAGCATCTCTCCCGAGATTGTGCAGTCAGGTGCCGAAACACTTGGTGCCGCTTCAGAAGAGATCTACAGGGCAATGAACACCCTCGCGGAAGCTTCAGGCAAGCTCGAAGGAACCGCTGAAGCGGGAGGGTTCGCTGGAATCGCCGAATGCGTACAGGCCGTGCAGCTCTGGGAATCCGACTACATCGCGGTGCATCGAGCAGACATCGAGGATGCCGCCTTGTGCGCGGCGGTCAGTGCCGCGAGCAGCGAAGAGGTCGACACGTACGTCTCCTCGATGTTCAGCGAGTACGCCGACTCATATTTCCCCGAAGGCAGAACAACTCCGGCACCCGAACGCCCGGCCCCGGACCCGTCAACCCAAATGCCGCGCGGTGGCGAGAGCGTGGCGGTGTAACCGATGACCATCACGTACAACCTCTTGTTGGAAGCCGATTTCACTGCGCTGGAAGCCACCGGCGAATCTTGGAGGAACCTCTACCAGGTCCTCGACGACCAAGCCGCGATACTCGTCGAGCTCAAGAGCAAAGACGACGCGCCTTTCGGCATCGACAATTGGGACGGCCAGTCCGGGGAAGCTGCTCGCGAACGTGTGCGTGACGTCGTCCTAGCTCTCGACGAGCGCTCCGCTGCGGCCCGAAGAGTCTCGGTCGCCATAGCTGACGCTGCAGAAGAGTTCAAGGGTGCCCAGGCAGATCTGAATGACGTGATATCCGAAATCGGCAGTGAGCGCGTTGCACTGACAGACACGGGTTCGGTCATCCCTGACACCTCAACGGGAACCGACAACATCTACTACGCCGAGGGCATTCAATCCCGCATCACCGCTGCTCTGGAACGGGCAACCGATGCCAATGAGGTGTTAAAAGCTGCTGTCGGCATGTGGGCTGAGACGTTCAGCGAGTCGGAACGTCTCGCGTTGGCACACGACGCTGAAGACGAGGCGGGCGAACTCCAGGAACTCATCGATTCAGGCGCCTCTCCGGAGGCGATCAACGAGTGGTGGAACAACCTCTCAGAGACCGAACAGCTCGGCATCCTCGAAGGAAACCCGGCACTCATCGCGGGTGTCGATGGCATCCCGACCGACACTCGCGACGCCGCCAACCGCGACTTGCTCGACACCGCAATCAACCGCTTTAGCCCCAGCCTTGACAGCGACATCGCCGAGTTGGAGGCGCAGCTCGCCGAGATGGAAGCCAACGGAGAGCAATACGACTACAACGAGGGGAATCTAGGTATCCCTCATCAATCCGCTGAATACGCTGAGCTCGCAACCCAACTCGCCGAGCTGCAAGAACAGCGCGATGAACGTGACGCCTTGGCGAACCTCCAGGAAGCGGTCTCGGGCTCAGCACCGACCGGCCAGGATCATTACCTGCTCGGCTTCGACACCAAAGACGACGGCGGCGCGATCGTCTCGATCGGCAACCCCGACACTGCCACCAACACCGGTATCTTCGTACCAGGTACCTTCTCGGCCCTCGACAACTTCGGAGGCAACGGTGGCGCGCTGGAACGAGCCACGGCAATGGCCAGCGATGCTCAGGACTACGGTGTTCCAGGTGAGGAAACCGCGGTGATTGCCTGGCTCGACTACGACTCACCACAATCGGCCAGTCCCCTCGAAGCGTTCAAGGGCGATACGTGGGATTTGAGCAAGCTTGCTCCCGAGGCCGGCGATGGCGCGGCGGCCGAGGAAGGCGCGCAAACGCTCAATCACTTCATCAACGGACTCGACGCCACCCACGAGGGGGAGCCCTCCAACACGACCATCGCCGGACACTCCTACGGTGGCCTACTAGTCGGCGAGGCTGCTCAAGACCCGAACACCGGGGCTGACCAAGTCATCGGCGTCGCCGCCCCCGGTTTCGGCGTCGATCGCGCTTCAGAACTTGCTGTCGGCGAAGACAACGTGTGGGCGACGATGGCCGAAGGCGATGCCATTGCCTTCCCCGCGGGCGAATCAATGATCCACGGCAACGACCCCACAGGAGAGAACTTCGGCGGGAACGTCTTCAACAGCACCGCAAGCGGTGCGGACGGTGGTGAAATCCACGGCGGCTACTGGGACGAGGGCAACGCCGCCCGTAAGGACATGGCGCTCATCCTCACCGGCCAATCCGAATTCATCAAACCGCCGGGAGAGTAGCAGTGAATTCCGCCAAAGAAACCCGACGGCCCTCATGGCGTCGACACCGCCTTCTCACTGTCACCGCGCTGGCAACGATCATCACGGGAGGATGTATGAACAACGACAACCCTGTCCAGACGCCACCAGAGCGTGACTTCGATCAGTCCACCGCCTGGAGCCGCATGGAGGAAGCCGCCGCCGAAGCGATTGCAGACCTGCCGGACTTTCCTGGATTCGAGACGCGCAAGCTGCTTGAACTTAGCTGTACCCGCAACGGCCAGGCCGACGAGGAGTACACCCAATTCGAGCTCACCTATACATTCAGTGCTGAGGACTCCGCAACTGACCTCGTCCACGAGGACTACGTGAACCTGTTGCGCGAGCAATGGACCGAGGCAGGCTACGACATCCGTCGTGACGAGGCATTTGGCGAACCGGCTTTCTACGAACTCGACGTCACCCGTCCTGACGGCATCAACTACTGGTTCAGGGCGATCAACTATGTCTCTCTCACGGTCCAGTCCGGTTGCGTGAAGACGGCACCCGCATCGGAGTGCCCACCACCGCTTGGCGGCGTGACCCCCGAAAACGACATTGCGGGTCGACGAGCCTGCGGAGAAAACTACGACGAGCCGACTGCGGAAGCGGATGCGATCGCTCCGTTCGAGGGCTCACAAGCCGCGGTAATTCCGTTCTCCGCTGGAGCCGAGCGGCGCGATCGTTTCGGCCCGTCGTCGGCCTAACGGGCAACCACACAGTGGAGCCGATGAACGAGGCGCAGCGGGCCGAGATTGAGCGGATCATTGCTGCCTACAGCGCTGGTTCGCCCGCGATGGCCGTGCTGTACGCAGTACTGATTGGAATCAAGGCGCCCGGGTTGACGAGCCTGGCCCTTTCCTGAATCCTGTTCAGCCATCTGTCCACCCCTTGTCTACCGGAGGACTCTTCATGAGTGAGATCGACTCTGCACCTTCGGCGTCCCAATCCGTCACCGACCGCGCGGCGGCGGTTCCGTACCCGGAATCGGCACTGACCTTGAAGGCGCTGCTGATGATCCATGGCGTGCTGTCGGTCCTAGTCGGGTTCCCGTTGTGGCTATTGACTCTGGCCTTCAGCGCCATGGTCGGCGATAGCGGTCAATCCGCCGCGGTGCTATTTCTCGCACTGTTCGGGCCATCGGCCCCACTGAACTTCCTGGCCGCGTACAACTTCAATCGATACCCGCGGAAGGCCCGCGTGTACCTGTTCATGGCTGGCGTAGTCGCCGCGCTGCAGGCCCTGCTGCTCGCTTTGTACGCGATTGGGCTCATCGCCGTACCGATGATCCTGTGCGGAGCGGTGCTCGTCGCAGGCGTCGTGATTGCTGGATTCGTGCTGGCCGCCAAAGCAGAAGTGCAACTCTGGCTGACGCGTGGTGAGGGATCGGGCACGAAGAGGCGATTCAAGTCTGCTGCTACGGATCTGGCGGTCTTCCTCGGAACTGTCGCGGTGATCGCGTCGGTGCTCGCGCTGGTCTGGTCCTTCATCTTGTTCCCCGGCCAGCGCGGCGATCACGACTTCGACGAGTCCGAGGCGTGGTCGAACCTCGAAGACGCCGCGGCTGATGTCGTCCCTGTGTTCACGGGATTCGACGGATTCAGGTCACGGACGCTCGAGGTCAACCAGTGCGGTGGAGAGTTTCGCGGTGGCGGCGAGTACTTCCGGTACGAGCTGTCGTATGAGTTCTCGGATGCGGTACAAGCCGACCCGGCGGTCCGTTCGGAGTACAGGCTGGCCGCGCGCGAATACTGGTTGGGAGAGGGGTACGAGGCGCAGTTCGACAGGCAGAACCAGAACGGCGACTGGGCGATCGTCGTCCACGACGATGAGGACTTGCGCCTGGCTGTCTACGAGGGCCTGGGCGTGGACGACCCGATGGAGTTGAACCTTCAGACCGGGTGCGTCAAACGGGTCGGCACTCTGCCCTGCCTCGATCCGCAAGGCGGCATCCCGCCCGAAGCCGACCAGATCACTGGCATCCGCTGCGAGGAGTAGGGCGCCCTCTTGACCACCAACGCCGAAAGCGGCGAACCCTTGCCGGACCCTCTTCTGCACCGACCGCGCCTGATTGGTGACGAAGGGTCGGCCGGTCCCCACCGACCGGCCGACCCGAAAGTGCCCCAAGCCCATCCCCGAGGTAGATGACGGGCTGGGGCCGTCTCACCTCGGAGCGTTCCGAACGATCCTGCGGGCTTCAGTCAATATCCAGGCGCACCACGCGTCACCGTTCCAAGCGCCACGCCAGACCGGCGGTGCTCCGCACTGCCGGTAAAGGTGCAGACCTCGCGCGGTCCCACTCCGTCGTCGCAGTCGACCCGGTATGTATCGGGTGCGGTCCGAAGGACCACGAACTTGACGTGCGCTCGCTGGAACCTGCCCAGGTACTCACCAGTCGGTGTTCGTGTCTTCGGTTCAGCCGTCACAGAAGCGCACCTCTCCGGCGTTGGTGGAACGCTCGCCTTCGCCGGTCGCGGAGACTTCGAAGAGGTTCTTCGTTGGGTTCCGGCCGCCGCTCCAGGTCAGTATCCGGAGCGGCGGCTGGCGATGCCGGAGCGGTCGTGTCGAGTCTCATCGGTTCCCGCTCTCAGCATCGGGACGGCAGTCCGGGCACCAGGCGCGTTCACCTTGAGGGTGCCCTGGCGTGTACTGCCAACCCACTGCCTGCGCCTTGCGAGCCATGTCCCCGTAGCCGGAGGCCGGGAACCGGATCGTCTTGGGGCACAGGCAGCATGACACCGTGACCTCGCGCCGCGCCCCCACCTGAGCGCGGCCCGGAACGGTGTCGGATAGAAGTTCTGAAAAGACCACGGCCAGATATCGCGGTCGATGGCTTGGAGCGGAGTCCGGGGAGCCGCCAGACTCCCCGGACCCCTGACCGCCGCGAGGTTCGAGAGTGTCGGCGCCGAGCCGGGTCATGTGCGGCAGCCGCTCGTCCCAGGCGGCGCGCTCAGTCAGATCATGGATCCCGTTCATGCCAGTGAGCCTATGACCTGCGCGAACATCGACGCCACCATTGATTCTGGCGTGCATGGCGGGCCGGACGCCGCCAGCCGGTTCGGCAACCGGACCCCAGAAGCAGACAAAAGGAACGCGCCGTGGTGTCCCCTCGGCGCGTCCTTATGGCTATGGATTATCAGGCGAACCTATGAAGCTCTGGCTTGTTCGGCGTCAGCCGCAAGCACGGCGAGGTTCAGTTCGCCGTCGCGGGCTCCGGCGACGAACGCCTGCCATTCGTTGGGGGTGTAGATCAGGATGGTCCCGTCGGGGTCGTCGAAGCGGCGCATCGCCACCAGTCCGTCACCGGGCTCACCGCGGCGCAGGCCGCCCACGACACCCCGTACGGCCGCGCCTCGATCGCCTGGACCCGCACGGAGGACGCCCTCCAGGTCGAGGTTCAGATCCCGTTCGGCGCCGACGGCATCCTCCAGCACGCGTCAGGCCAGACCGGGGCCCTCCCCGCCGGGTTGCACCGACGCTCCTGGCCGATCGAGACGAACGGGGCCTGATCGCGACGGCCGACCAGGCTGCCGACGCTCCGGATCCGCCGCCTGGCGCGGACCGTGCACCGGCGCTTGTACGAAGTTCGGCCTGTGGGTCGGCCTCGGATGACGCGACGGGGGCCGGCAGCAATCCCCCCTGCCTGAGCCCCCGTCGCGCCGGACCATCCCTCAGCTTGCTTCGAGTTGTACTGCCAGGAACTCCTCGCGCTGCTGGATGACCGTCTTGAGCGACTCCGCGGACGACGCCACATCGGCGGCGCCGTTGCGTTCCGCCGCCGCAGAGACGGTGTCGACCGCCTCCTCGGCCGCGCCGCTGGCGTAGATCCGTTCATAGAGGTCGTTATAGGCCTCCATGTAGACCTCCTGGAACGCCTCGGAGTCGAGGAACCGCTGCTTGAACTCGCCCGCGCCGGCGGACATCCCGCCGCCCATCCCCTCGGGCATGCCGCCTTCGGGCATCTCCATGCCTTCGGGCATCTCCATCCCCTCCGGCATTTCCATGCCCTCGGGCATCTCGCCCATGCCGCCGCCGCCCATGATGGACCCGGACTCGCCGGGCGCCAGTTCGGCGTTGGTCAGAGACAGGTCGAGGTCCCAGGTGATGACCGAGATCAGGCCGGTGTCGTAGTCGTACCAGAGGTAGTAGTTGCTGCCGGGCCCAGCCATGTCGTCGGTGTTGACGATCAAGTTCTGCAGCGCGGTGTAGTTCGCGAAGGATTCCACGTCGACCCAGTCGGCGAGCTCGGCGTCGAAGGTCGCGTCGTCGGCCGAGTCGAGCCACTCCAGGAAGTCGATGAGCGGCTGCACGTCCGCGGAGCCCTCCATGGTGACCTGCTTGAAATCGTCCTCGTACTCGCTCGGGTCCTGGCCCTGGTAGGCGAACTGGCCGCCAGCCCGTCCCTTGTAGAGCACGCCTTCGCTAGCGCCGTACTCCTCGTCGGCCCAGGTCACGTCCATCGCGTCGACGACCCTGCGGGTCACCGCCTCGGAGCCGTTCACCGAGACCTTGGAGTAGGTCCAGTCGTAGCTCGGCTCGCCACTGGCCTCGATCAACTCGAGTGCGACCGACTCGGTCAGGGTCGAACCGCCCATCCCCGAGTCGACGCGCAGCGTGATCTGCTGGTTGCCCTGGTAGACCTGGCCTTCGACGAACCTGGAGAAGTCCACCAGCCACGGCAGCGACTCCGGGTCCTCGAAGCTCAGCGAACTGCCCATGCCGCCGAAGCCGCCCTCGCCGCCGCCGGGCATCTCCATGCCCTCCGGCATTTCCATCCCCTCGGGCATCTCCATGCCTTCGGGCATCTCCATGTTCTCCGGCATCTCCTGGCCGCCCACGGTGATCTCGCCCCCGAGGCTCGCCAAGGTCGAGTTGCCCTTCAGACGGATGCCCACGTCGTTGATCGTGACGCCGTCAATGGTGATGTCGGCCTTGACCCACTCCTTCTCACCGGAGTCCTGGAACGTGTCGATCATCTGCTGGTAGTCGTCCTCGCTGTACTCGAGGCTGATCTCATGCGCCACCGTCGTGTCGAACAGGTCCACAGTGCCCTGGACATCGTTGGTGACGACGAACCCCTCGTTCGCCTCCGAGGTCACCACCGCGCTGACACGGATCGTGCCGACCGCCAGGACCAGGACCGCGACCAGGCCGATCGACCCGGCGATGAGCCGCCAGTAGTGCCGGACGCTCACCGGGATCCGGTGCCGCAGTGCCTTGGCGCTCATGGCTACAGGTCCGTCTGGTCGTAGCCGGTCAGCACCGTCACCTGCTGGCCCTGCGTCACATCGCGCAGGTCCGCGAGCAGGTCGGCGGGTTTCTTCCCGGACTTGAGCTTCACGGTGAACGTCATCTCCGTCAGCGCCCCGCCCCTGATCGTCTCCATGCTCACCTGCTCGTACTCGTCGGCGTGGCGGATCAGGACGTCGTCGACCTCGCCGGCCAGGTCCTCGTGCGCCGGCACCTGCACCTTGACGACCTGGCGCTCCACGCTGTGCGCAAACCAGTTGAAACGGTGCATGATGAGCAGCACCAGGCAGATCACGGCGGTCGCGATGATCGCCAGCAGGTAGAACCGCGTGCCGCAGGCCATGCCCACGCCCATCACCAGGAAGATGTACCCGACGTCGCGGGTCTCCTTGAGCGCGTTCCGGAACCGGATGATCGACAGCGCGCCGACGAGCGCGAACGCCCGCGCCACGTTCGAGCCGACGATCAGCATGATCATCGCGATGATCATCCCCATGATGATCAGCGTCTGCACATAGGACTGACTGTAGGAGACGTTCCGGTGGGTCCGGCGGTACACCAGCGAGATCACGCAGCTGAGCACGAACGAGAGCGACAGCGAGATCGCGATGTCGGCGACGCTGAACTCACCCGAGAGGTCGGTGAAATTGGTCAGGAAATCCATCTGGACGGCTGCTTTCCGCAGTTAGTGGGCGATGCCCGATCGGTTACTGGACAGCGGAGACCGCCGGTGCGCCGGCGCCCTCCTGCTTGGCGTGGACGGCGAAGTCGTCCTCGACAGGAACGTGGAACGCCGAGCGCGGCGCCTGGCCGAACGCCTCGATGCTCTGGCAGTACTTGGAGACGCGGACGACCGCCATGCCCAAACGGGCCGAGAGGTCGGTGATCCAGTACGGGACCCGCTCGTTGGCCTTGACCTCCACCACCGCTCTCGCGGGCGGGATGATCAGCCGGTTCTCGACCTCGGCCCCCAGGTGGAAATCCCGATCGCGGCCGCGCACGCGGTGGTCGATCGTCACCCGCAGCCCCAG
Source organism: Glycomyces niveus (assembly GCF_017592475.1). Taxonomy (GTDB): domain Bacteria; phylum Actinomycetota; class Actinomycetes; order Mycobacteriales; family Micromonosporaceae; genus Glycomyces; species Glycomyces niveus. Next base: position 331,507 of record NZ_JAGFNP010000004.1, read on the forward strand.
ATCGGCGTCGTAGCCGAGATAGGCCTCGCGGTTGTAGGCGGTGATCGCGGTCGGACGCAGTCCGTGCCCCTCGACCAGCCCGAGGACCTCTTCAAGGAACGGCCCCTGCTCCGGCTCGTGGTCGATGAGGACCCGCTCGTCGCAGAGCCTGCGGGCCAGCAGGTACGGGACCTTGACCCGGCGCTTCTGCGTCACCCGGTTGACCCGCTGCTTGATCTCGACGTACACCGGGGTCTCGTCGGTGAGCTCGTGCCGCTCGCCGTAGGCGCGGACGCGGAGCTTCCGGCGGAAGTGCAGGCCCTCGATCTTCTCCCAGTAGTACCGCAGGGACTTCGAGTCGTAGTACAGGCTGGTCACCGGGTAGCCGCCGCGCACGGTGTACGGGTCGGCCTCCATGCGCGCCCGCAGCTCCTCGCGCAGCCTCGGCACCTGGTCGTACGCGAGCAGGTACTTGATCTCGAACCGGTTGAACGAGTGCAGCGCGCTGGCGGTGCGGCGCAGGTGCGCGGCTTCTCCTCCGCTGAGTTGGCTCATCAACGCTCCTTGAATGCTTGGGAACGTCGACGAGTCAACCCGGCGAAGGTTTCAGTGAACTCATGGTGAACTCAAAGTTGCCTCAGAGAAACACCCATATAAGGAATATCCATGCGGAAGGGATGACGCTACGTAATCCGTCGGCCCCTCGGTCGATGCGATACGCGACGATCTCGGTCCCGTCATTCGCTGACACCGTGCCTTCCTCTCCTGCCTTCCCGGTGGCGGTGACCTGGTCGGAGAGCTCCGCAACCGCCACCTCGACAGGGCTCCGGAGCGGCCTCGAAGGCAATTCGGAGGTTCACCTCTCGGGCAGCAGCACCCTGAACGTCGCACCACCGCCAGGGGTGGACGCCAAGCGCACGCAACCGCCATGGGTGGTGACGATCGCGGCCACGATCGACAACCCCAGGCCTGAGCCACCCTCATCTGCAGTCGTAACTCGGGCGCGGCCGGGATCGAGGCGGTAAAGCCGCTCGAAGACGGCTTCGGCGTGCTCGGCAGCAATACCGGGGCCGGTGTCAACGACTTCGACCACCGCGCAAGGCGGCGGCGGCACCTCCCCTACCTGCGCCAGGCATGGCGGTCCGGCACTGCCGCTCCAACCGAGGCGGACGGCGATCTGAGCCTGAGACGGGGTGTGCCGCAACGCGTTCGCCACCAGGTTGGTGACCACTTGACGCAGGCGCGGCTCATCGCCGACGACGGCGACTGCGTCAAGCAGGTCTTCAGTACCTCCACTCAACGGCTCCAGGGAGACGAAGCGGCCTCGCTCGCGCAGGTGCGCATCGCCGATGACGTCGGCGCAGATGCCCAGGAGATCGACCTCGCCTCGCCCGGAGGGGCGTTGCTCGTCGATCGCGGCCAAGAGCATGAGGTCGTCAAGCAGGAGCCGCATCCGCTGCGATTCGGCCACGATGCGGCCGACGGCCTCGTCGAGGACCGGGCCGGGCGGGGCGCCGCCGCGCTGGTAGAGCTGCGCGAAGCCGGTGATGGAGGTGAGCGGGGTACGCAGCTCGTGGGAGGCGTCGGCGAGGAACTGACGCAGTCGCCCTTCGGATGCCGCGCTGTCGTCGAGACCAGCCTGGATGCGCGCGAGCATCATATTCAACGCCTGGCCGAGCCGGCCGGTCTCCGTATGGGGATCGGTGTCGGCCACGCGCTCGTCGAGCCGCCCTTCGGCGATCTGCACTGCGGTGACCTCCATGCGGTCGAGAGGACGTAGACCGATCCCGACCACCCACAGCGCGCCGACCGCGAGCAGCGCGAGAATGGCGAGGCTGACACCGCTGCCGATGAGCAGCAAGCTCTCGGTGGCCGCCTCCACGTGCTCGACCGACAGTGCGAGGACGACATAGCCGGTGTCGCCGTCCTTCTCGACGAGGACACGCCAAGCATTGCCGTCGGTGTCCTCGACTGTGTAAGGCGCCGCGCTTTCCGTGTGCTCCCCCAGGTCTCCCAGATCAGTCAGGGCGGGGAAGTCGACCTCCTCGTCACCGTCGCCGATGGCGTTCACGAAGGCGCCGTCGGCGTCGTAGACATAGACGCGCGGCACCTCCGGCATGTCGGTGGTCGGAGCGAACGGGTCACGGACTGGGCCACCGCCGGGCAGGTCGTCGACAGGGGCTCGCCGTTCGGCAATCTCGGCGGCGCCCCGCAGCTGTTCGTCGATCCGGTCGGTCAGCACCCCCTCCAGGAGGGCTGTGGCGGACACTATGGCGATGGCCAGCGCGAGCGCGCACAGTGCGACGGTGGTGACGGCCATGCGAGTGCGGACCGTCCAGTGTCGCCACCGGCGGAGCGCGGGTCTCACTGATCGGCCCTCGGGAGCCTGAGCGAGTATCCGAAGCCGCGGACGGTGTGGATCAGCGGCGGGTCGACCATGTCGATCTTCTTGCGCAGGTAGTAGATGTACGACTCGACGATGCGGCCGCTGCCGCCGAAGTCGTACGCCCACACCCGATCAAGGATCTGGTCCTTGCTGACGACCTTGCCGGCGTTGATCATCAGATAGCGGAGCAGTTTGAACTCCGTGGGGGACAGACCGACCGTCTTTCCCGCACGGCGCACCTCGTGCACGGTGTCGTCGAGTTCGAGGTCGTGGTAGCGCAGCACCTCCTGTTCGAGGACGATCGGTGCGGAGGTGACGCGACGCAGGATCGCCTGCACCCGCAGGACGACCTCTTCGAGGTCGAACGGCTTGGTCACGTAGTCGTCGCCGCCGACGGTCAACCCGGTGACTCTGTCGCGCACCGAGTGGCGGGCGGTCAGGAACAGGACCGGGGTCTGGCGTCCCTCGGCACGCAACCGCTCGGCCACAGCGAAGCCGTCCATATCGGGCAGCATGACGTCGAGGATGACCAGGTCGGGCTCGAATTCGTCGGCGGCGTGCAGGCATTCGGTACCATCTTGGGCGACCTCGACCTCGAAGCCGGTGAGTCGCAGCGTGGCCGACAGCAGCGCGCGAATGTTCTCCTCGTCGTCGACGACCAGAATTCGGTCTTTGCGCTCAGGCGAGATGCTCACCGAAGCTCCTCCCTGAAGTCCGTTCATTGGTGTCCGGCTCGGCCGAGGCGTCGCAGCAAGGAGCCCGGTGCGGATATGAGGATCACTGTGCTGAGGACAATCCCATGCAGGAGATCTTCGACTTCGTTCCTGGGTGCGGGCTCAAGCCGACCTCAGAGCCGACTCGGAATCCGACTCCTAGCTGATCTTGAGCCGAGTTCGAGCAGTTCTCAACGTCAAGGGCGGACAGTATGCCGCTATGCGCACCATTTCCTCCTTGCCGCGGCATCTCCTGCACGTGGTTGCATTCACGGCCGCCGGCCTTCTCCTGACCGCCTGCGGATCCGGAGTCGAAACCGACGAGAACCCCGACGAGAGCGCCTCTACCAGCGGCGACGCGATGAGCGCCTATGTCGCCTGCATTGAGGAACAGGGCATCGAGCTGCCCGAGGGCTGGGCGGCCGACCTCGGCGGCGGAATGCCGAGCTTCGATCCTGAGAATGCTCCGACGGACCTGCCGACGGATATGCCCACTGAAATGTCCGGGGGGATGCCGAGCGACATGCCTTCCGGCGGCTTCGGCGGCGGAGTCGAAGCCCCTGAAGGCGTCAGCGACGAGGACTGGCAGGCGGCCCAAGAAGCCTGCACGGACGAGATGCCCGTGGGCGGCGGCTTCCCCAGAGGCGAGGCTCCGGGCTCGGACGAGCCCGATGATCCCGCCGCCTACCGCGACTGCCTCGCGGGGCGCGGTGTGGAACTCGGCGACGACCAGTCCCAGCTCGACGAAGCCGACCCAGAAGTCGCCGCCGCGATAGAGGAATGCACGGCGCGCACCCCCGAGTCGAGCACTGGGTCTTAGCTCTTCCCGATTGGTTGAACTCCCGCCCGGGTCATGTCACAGTCCGTACGCCCCAACCTGCAGGAACACGACTCCTCACCGAGTTTTCTCGGCCTTCGCCGAGTCCGGCATCTAACACGCGGTCCGCAATGCGACGGTGATCGGCGACGGCGGCTACATCGAGACCTCGGCGATCACCCCGTATCGCCGAGGATGATGCGACATGTTGACCGGACTAGTGGTCATTGGTGCGGTTCCGCGCCAACGATGCGCCAGGGCAAGGCGCTCCTGTCAGCCAGCAAGGGCCGCCCGATCCACGCATACATCGCGCTGTCGATGTTCACCGGCGTCCGCACCGAGGAAGCCCGGCCCCTGGAGTGGGCCCATACTCACCTCAACCCGGTCCAAGGGCAGACCTGCTCGTGACCAGCAACAGCCGATCAGCAACGGCGCCTTCGGAACGGCTCCAGAAACAGGCTCGAATGGCTCCCCTATTGGCTCCCCGCGGCCCTCTACAAAGGCATCACGCGGGGCCGCCCGAAGACACGAAAAAGGCCCTGTTACCAGGGCCTTTAATCTGTGCGCGAGGGGGGACTTGAACCCCCACGTCCATAATAGGACACTAGCACCTCAAGCTAGCGCGTCTGCCATTCCGCCACCCGCGCGTGCACAGTGATTCTATATGTGGTTGTGTTGAGCTGCCAGTTTGTTCTTTTCGATCACCCCGGCAACGAGATGAAACTTTACACGATGCTTTCGGGGGTTCGCCAAGGGGGGTTCGCGGTCGGGTGGGGGTGCCGGCGGCGGCTAGGCTGGGGGGCATGACCGTGACCGCGCCTCGACTCCCCGACGCGGCGTTGACACATTGGGATCTCGGGCAGATCTACCAGATGCAGCGGGTCCAGACCGGGTTGATGAACCGGTCGTGGCGGGTCGATACGTCGTCCGGGTCTTATCTACTCAAGTTGTTCCGGGACGTCACCGGCCCTGAGCTGCAGTTTCAGTTCCATGTGCTGCAGACTCTCGGGGGCTCGGGAGTGCCGGTGGTGCTGCCGGTGCTCAGCCGGGACGGGCGGACCACCATTTTTCTGGAGGGCGAGGAGTTCGGCGTCTTCCCGTGGGTGGGGGGACGGCACCGGTCCGGTTTGTCCATGTCGAGGGAGGCTTGCCGGGATCTCGGGTCGGTTATCGGCAGGTTGCATCGGACGTTGCACGCTTCCATTCCTGCTGATCGGGCTCCTAAGGCTGAGAATCCGCCGACTACTGAAGCGGCGCTGCAGAAGGTCGACCGGTTGTTGGAGCTGGTCGCGGCCGGGCGGGGTGACAAGACCGGGTTCGAGGCAATTGCCGAGCAGACGCTGCGATTGAAGCGCGGGCTGCTGGTGAGGCTCGGGGACCGGCGGCCGCCGGATCTGCTGCCGCAGTACACGGGGTATACGCACGGGGACCTGCATCCGCACAACGTCTTGCACGGGCCGGACGACCGGATCTCGGCGATCCTGGACTGGGACCGGTTGGTGGTGTCGTCGTACGCCAGGGAGATGGCGCGAGCGGCGGTGTTCTACTTCACGTATGGCGATGAGCGGGGGCTGGATTGTGATCGGATCCGGGCGTTCGCCGGGGGTTATCGGTCGGTTTTCGATGTCGGGGAGCCCGAGATCGGGTTGGCCACGCACCAGCTGTGGTGGGACCGGCTGACCGACAACTGGGTCATCGAGTGGCACTACGTGCGGCACAACTCGGCATGCGACCATCTGCTGCCGGGCCAAACCGGGCTCGTGAAGTGGTGGACGATCCACTACTCGCAGGTGGAGCAGGCCCTGATGGGCCGCTGAGGAAGTCGCTGGATTATCCGTATTGCTTTTGTCACAATCGGATCCATGACTTCTCTTCCGCTCTTGCACCTAGAAGGCGGCCCGCTCGAGCGTGGGCTGCAGCACGGCGAGGCCCTGCGGGAGGCGATCCGCACCAATGTCGCGGTGTACCGGTCCCGGATGCTCACTTCAGGCGTGCCGAAGGAGGAGCTGGCGGAGCGTTCGCAGCGGTTTCTAGAGCAGTTCACGCGGTATGACGCGGATTACCGGGCGACCATGGACGGGATCGCCGAAGGGTCGGGGCAGGATCTGCTCGACATCGTGCTGCTCAACGCCCGGTATGAGCTGCTGTACAGCGCCTGGAGCGAGTTCGGGCGGCCCACGGTCGACAGCATCCGGTCCGAGTGCACCTCGTTCGGCGGCTCCGACGGCGTGTTCACCTCCGGCGGCACCCAGATCGGGCAGAACTGGGACTGGTTCACCGGGGTCGAAGGGGCGCTCCTGCAGTGGGAGCACGGGGACACGACGGTGATCGGGTTCACCGAGGCCGGTGTCGCCGGGGCGAAGATCGGGCTCAACAGCCATGGGATCGGGTTGTGCATCAACGGACTCGGGGCTTCAGCCGACGACTGGCGGCTCGACACCGTGCCGTTCCATCTTCGGGCGCAGCGGGTCTTGGAGTCCTCGAGTCTTGGGGAGGCCGTCGGGCATGCCCTCGCGCCTCGGCCCGCTTGCTCGGCCAACTTCTTCCTGGGGAGCGCGGCGGACGGGGTTCTGACCGTTGAGACCTCTCCCCTGGGGTCTCGGGTGATCTACGAGGACGGGGTCGCTCCCCTGGTGCACGCCAACCACTTCCGGGATCCTGCCGCGCTCGGGGTCTATGAGAGCTGGCTCGAGACGGGGCGGGTGTCGACCTATCACCGCTGCGACCGGATGGAGACCCTGCTCGCCAAGGAGTCGCCGGTGTCCCGCGAGCGGCTGTACGCCGCCATGCGGGACCACGAGGGCGGGCCGCTCGGGCTCTGCCGTCACCCGGTCGAGACCGATCCCGTTGAGCTGCAGACGCATACGGCGTTCGCCGCGCACCTGGAACTGGACGCCAAGCGGTTCTCGTACACGTGGGGTCCGCCCTGCGAGTCCGAGTTCGCGACGGTGAGCCTCTAGCGGGGCGTGGGCTGCGACAGCTCCCAGCAGGCCACTGCGGTCGCCGCGGCGACGTTGAGGGAGTCGACGCCCGCGTGCATGGGGATCACCACGGTGCGGTCGCACGCGTCCAGGGCTGCCGCCGTCAGTCCGGGGCCTTCCGCGCCGAACATCAGGGCCGGGCGCTCGCGCTCCTCGGCGGTCACCTGGCCGATGTCGATCGCACCACGCGAGGGGCTGAGGCCGTGGAGGGTGAAGCCGGCCTCGCGGATTTGAGCGAGGCCGCTCGGCCACGGCTCCAGGTAGGCGTACGGGACCGCGAACACCTCCCCCATGCTCACGCGCACGCTCCGGCGGTACAGCGGGTCCGCGCAATCGGGGGCAAGGAGGACGCCGTCGAAACCAAGTCCTGCCGCGACCCGGAAGACGGCGCCGATGTTGGTGTGGTTGTTCAAACCTTCGAGGACGACTAGGCGTTCGACGCTCTTGAGGAGGTCGGCCGGCGCGGGGAGTTCCTTGCGGTGGAACGAGGCCAGCGCACCCCGGTGCACGTGGAAGCCGGTCACGGACTCGAGGACGTCCGGCCCGGCGGTGTAGCAGGGCGCGTCCTCGGCGAGGTGCGCGAGCTGGTCGGCGCGTTTGGCGTCGATGAGCATCGAGCGCATCCGGTAGCCGGCGCGCAGCGCCCGGCCGATGACCTGGTGGCCCTCGGCGATGAAGAGGCCGTGGGGCTGCTCGAAGCGGGTCCGCAGGGCCAGGTCGGTGAGGGCGCGGTAGTCGCCGAGGCGGTCGTCCTCGGGGTCTTCGATGGTGATGACGTCGGGCACCCGGTGATTCTGCCCTACGGGTGCGCGAACGCCCGGGGTGCCCGCTCTCGGGAGCGGCTCCCCGGGCGTCTCGTGCTGCTAAGCGGGGGCGGGCGGCAGCTCGTCCCGGGTCTTGCCTTCGCCGAGGTCCTGGACCTCGCGGGCGGCCTGCTGGGCCGCTTCGAGGGCCTGGGCGGCGGAGTCGTCGAGTTCGAGGGCGCTGGTGTCGACCTCGACCTCCTCCTCCTGGGCGGGGCCGGAGGAGTCGGCGCCGCCGAAGGCGTTGCCGATGCCGCCGAGGGCCTTGGTGAGCTCGGCGGGGATGACCCACACCTTGTTGGCGTCGCCCTGGGCGATCGTGGGCAGCGTCTGGAGGTACTGGTAGGTCAGGAGCCGGTCGGTGGGCTTGGCGTTGTGGATGGCCGCGAAGACCGTCTGGATCGCCTTGGCTTCACCGTCGGCGCGCAGGACCGCGGCGTCGCGCTCGCCCTTGGCCCGCAGGACCGCGGACTGCTGCTCGCCCTCGGCCATGAGGATCGAGGAGCGCTTGGTGCCCTCGGCGTTGAGGATGGCGGCGCGGCGGTCGCGCTCGGCGCGCATCTGCTTCTCCATGGCGTCGCGGATGCTCAGCGGCGGCTCGATGGAGCGCAGTTCGACGCGGGTGACCTTGAGGCCCCACTTGTCGGTGGCCTTGTCGAGCTCGGCGGCGAGGCGGGCGTTGATCTCCTCGCGGCTGGTGAGGGTCTTCTCCAGGTCCATGGAGCCGACGACGTTGCGGAGGGTGGTGGTGGTCAGCTGCTCGACGCCGGCGAGGTAGTCGTCGATGTTGTACACGGCCGCGGTGGGCTGCGTGATGATGTAGTACAGGACGGTGTCGATCTGCACGCCGAGGTTGTCGGCGGTGATCACCGGCTGGGGCGGGAAGTTGACGACGCGCTCGCGCAGGTCCACTTTCGCGCGGACGTTGTCGACGAACGGCACCAGGAGCCGGGGCCCGGGCTCGAGGGTGCGGCGGTACTTGCCGAGGCGTTCGATGATGTAGTTCCACTGCTGGGGAACGATCTTGATCGAGCGGAACAGCACGATGATGAAGAAGATCGCGACTATCAGCAGCAGTATGCCTACGGCGTCCATATTGTTCTCAGCCTCCAGTGTCTGGGATCGGCGGGCTCTTCACTTGGCTTCGGGTCTTCGTGCGGCAAGGCTATACGGGGGCTACCAGTCAGCTCTGCTTCCAGACGATGACGCTGGCTCCCTTGATTTCTACCACTGTCACGCTCATCCCGGGTTCCAGCGACTGGTCGGGCTCGAGAGGGAAGGCGGTCCAGTTCGCGCCCTCGATCTCGACGAGGCCGCCGTCGGCGTCGACCTTCTTGACGACGCGGGCCTGGGCGCCTTCGATGGCGCGCGAGCCGAAGGCGCGGGGGGTGCTGTCGCCGCGGGCGTCGTTTTCGAGGGCCTGCTTCAGGAAGGGGCGCAGACCGAACACGGACACGACCGAGCCGGCGCCGAAGAGGACGGCCTGGAGCCAGAAGGGGGCGCCGAGGGAGGCGCCGATGCCGGCGAGGACGGCGCCGACGCCGACCATGGCGAGGACCAGGGTGCCGGTGAAGAGCTCGATGGCGCCGAGGATCACAGCGGCGATGATCCAATAGAAGACAGGTTCCACACCACAAGCATGTCATGCGGAGCACATTTCCGGCTCGCCAGCGTCGCCGAGGGGAGCGACCTGCGGTGATTGCGGGCCGGGCCCGCGTCCGTGCGGACGCGGGCCCGGTCGATCAGCGCTTAGCGGCTGCGGTGCTTTTCGGGAGCCGGGGGCCGTCGGGCGGGGCAGCAGCCCTCGACCATCGGGTCCCAGACCGGGAGCTTGCCGAGGCGCTGCAGGGGCGCGCCCTGGACGCGTTCGGCGATGAGGTCGCGGAACATGCCGACGATGTCCGCGCCGACCTCGGGCGTGCCCGCCCGCAGGTAGCGCAGGCCGAGTTCGGCGGCGGTGTCCTTGGCTTCGTTGTCGAGGTCCCACAGCACCTCGATGTGGTCGGAGAGGAACCCGACCGGGCTGACCACGACGGTGTCGACGCCTTCAGAGGCGAGGACCTTGAGGTGGTCGTTGATGTCGGGCGCGAGCCACGGCATCGACGGCGGACCCGACCGGGACTGCCAGACCACGTCGAACGGCCCGGTCCAGCCGGCGTGCGACGCGACGAGCGCGGCGGCCTCGGCGACCTGGTCGGAGTAGCGGGCGCCCTCGGGGCCCGAGCACTCCTCCATGACGTCGGGGATCGAGTGCGCGGTGAAGACCACGCGGGTCTTCGACTGGTCCTCGATCTCCCCCAGGCTCCGCTTGAGCTGCGCGGCGAAGCCGCCGACGAAGCCCGGGTGGTCGAAGAAGTGGCGGATCTTGTCGATCACCGGCGCGGTGTCGCCGACGGCGGCGCGCGCGGCGTTGATGTCCTCCACGTACTGGCGGCACGAGGAGTACGAGCCGTAGGCGCTGGTGCACAGGGCGAGGGCGCGCTTGACGCCGTCGCCGGTCATCTGCGTGACGGCGTCGACGAGCATCGGCGGCCAGTTGCGGTTGCCCCAGTAGATCGGCAGGTCGATCCCGTTCGCGCGGAACTCCTGGCGCAGGGCCTCGAGGACTTCGCGGCACCACTGGTTGATCGGCGAGATCCCGCCGAAGTGGTAGTAGTGCTCGGCGACCTCGGCGAGGCGCTCGTCGGGGATGCCGCGGCCGCGGGTGACGTTGCGCAGGAACGGGAGCACATCGCCAGGGCCCTCCGGGCCGCCGAACGAGACGAGCAGGACGGCGTCGTAGCCATTCATGGTCATGGCGGCTCCGCTACTGCTCGGTGCGCTCGACCCCGACGGCGTGGAAGCCGCCGTCGACGTGCAGGATCTCGCCGCTGGTGGCCGGGAACAGGTCGGACAGGAGCGCCGCGCAGGCCTTGGCGACCGGCTCGGAGTCCGTGAGGGACCAGCCGAGCGGGGCGCGGGTGGTCCACGCCTCCTCGAAGGCCTCGAAGCCGGGGATGGACTTGGCGGCCATGGTGCGCTGCGGCCCCGCCGAGACGAGGTTGACGCGGATGCCCTTGGGGCCCAGGTCGCGCGCGAGGTAGCGGTTGGCGGACTCGAGGCCGGCCTTGGCGACGCCCATCCAGTCGTAGACGGGCCAGGCCTGGCTGGCGTCGAAGGTGAGGCCGACGATGGAGCCTCCGTTCCCCATCAGCGGCAGACAGGCCATGGCGAGGGCCTTGTAGGAGAAGGTCGAGACCTGCAGTGCGGTCGCGACGTCCTCCCACGGGGTGTTGAGGAAGTTCCCGCCGAGCGCCGACGGCGGGGCGTAGGCGATGGCGTGCAGGACGCCGTCGATGCCGTCGACGTGCTCGCGGACCTTCGCCTCGAGCCCGGCGAGCTGCTCGGGGTCGGTGGCGTCGAGCTCGATGACGGGGGCGGGCGTGGGGAGCTTCTTGGCGATCCGCTCGACCAGGGACATGCGCCCGAAGCCGGTGAGGACCACTTCGGCGCCCTGCTCCTGCGCGTACTTGGCCACGCCGAAGCCGAGGGACTGCTCGGTGATCACCCCGGTGATCAGCAGCCGTTTGCCGTCCAAGAATCCAGTCATCTGTTCCTCCGTCGTTATTCGTGCTTGCAAATACTGTGGCCCGCGAGGGGGCTAGTGGCCCATGCCGAGGCCGCCGTCGACGGGGATGACCGCGCCGTTGACGTAGGCGGCGTTGTCGCCCGCGAGCCAGGTGACGGCCCCGGCGATCTCCTCGGCCGTCGCGAACCGCTTGGCGGGGATCGAGTCGAGGTAGGCCTTGCGCTGCGCCTCGGGGAGCGCGTCGGTCATGTCGGTCTGGACGAAGCCGGGGGCGACGACGTTCGCGGTGATGTTGCGCGAGCCGAGTTCGCGGGTGATGGAGCGGCTGAGGCCGACCAGCCCGGCCTTGGAAGCGGCGTAGTTGGTCTGCCCGGCGTTGCCGTAGAGGCCGACGACCGAGGAGATGAAGATCATGCGGCCGAACTTGGCGCGCAGCATCTTCGAGGAGGCGCGCTTGGCGACCCGCCACGCGCCCTTGAGGTTCGTGTCGACCACGCGCTCGAACTGCTCGTCGCTCATGCGGAGCAGGAGGGTGTCGTCGGTGATGCCGGCGTTGGCGACGAGGACCTCGACGGGACCGAACTTGTCTTCGACCTCGGTGAACGCGGCGTCGACCGAGGCGGTGTCGGTGATGTCGCACTGCACGCCGTAGAGGCCGTCGGGGGCGCCGGTGCCGCGGTGGGTGACGGCGACGTTGTCGCCCTGGGCCGCGAAGGCCTTGGCGATAGCGAGACCGATCCCGCGATTGCCTCCGGTGACGAGGACCGTGCGCGCCATTGTTCGAACTCCTCAAGTTTATTTGTATGAAGCCACCGACGATCGTAGCGACGGGCCCCTTCCGCGGCGAAGGGGCCTTCACGCGCCGTGTGGTTCGGGCCTCAGGATCAGGTGAGGCGGGAGGTCCAGGCGAGGCTGAGTCCGGCGGCCGCGAACAGCAGGATCATCGCGGTCCCGATGAACCACTGGGAGACGTCGCGGGCGATGGTCTGGTGCGCGAGCGAGGACTCCATGTCCTCGTAGACCGAGCGCAGCTCCTCGGCGGTGGCGGCCTCGTAGAAGTTCCCGCCGGAGCCGTCGGCGAGCGCGGCGAGGGCGTCGCGGTCGACGGGCACGGAGACGAGTTCCTGGTCGAGCTCGATCACGCCCTCGTCGGTGCCGAACGCGACCGTGGAGACGGGGATGTTCGCGGCGGAGGCGGCCTCGGTGGCCTCCTCGACGGTGCGCCCGGCCGTGCGGTACCCGTCGGACATGAGCAGGATGCGCGCGGGCGGGAGCGTCCCGGACTCGTCGGCGGGGACCTGCTGCACGGCCTGCAGGGAGGCGAAGACCGCCTCGCCGGTGGCGGTGGCCTCGGCGAGGTTGAGGCCGAGGATCGCGGAGGCGACGCTGGCGTGGTCCTTGGTGGGCGGCACGTTCACCGAGGCGAACCCGGCGAAGGAGACGAGGCCGACGTTGTACTGCTCGGGCAGGTCGCTGACGAACCCGGCGGCGGCCTCCTTCGCGGCCTCGATGCGGGTCGGCGACACGTCTTCGGACATCATGGACAGTGAGACGTCGATCGCGAGGATGATCGTGGCCCGCTCCTGCGGCTCGTCGACGTCCACGGCCGGGCGGGCCATGCCGCCCACGAGCACCGCCAGCGCGATGACGAGGAGCCCGGCCGGGAGGTGGCGGCGCCAGCCGGGGATCTTCGGCACGAGCTTCGCCAGGAGCGAGGCGTTCGCGAACCTGACGGCGATCCGCTGGCGGGCGAACTGGGCCCAGACGTAGACCGCGGCGAGCGCGGCGACGGCGATGAGCGCCAGGAGCCACATCGGTTCGAGCAGGCGGATCAACACTTCTCCTTGGTCGGTAGGCGGCGCTAGCGGTAGGCGGCGAGGTGGCGGCGCTGCGCGATGAACGCGGCGATGTCGCGCAGCCAGTCGGAGCCGGTCGAGAGGCGGAGGTGGGCCGCGCCGCCGGCGCGGATGCCCGCGGCGATGCGGTCGCGCTGCTCGGCGGCGGCCTCGGCGTAGCGGGCGCGGAAGCGCGCGTTGCCGGTCTGGACTTCGACGGTGGCCCCGGTCTCGGGGTCGATGAGGTCGAGGACGCCGACGTCGGGGAGGGCGAGTTCGGCGGGGTCGAGGATCTCGACGCAGAGGACCTGCTGGCGGACGGCGAGGCGGCGCAGCTCGCGCGTCCAGTCGCTCGGGTGGTCCTCATCCTCGAGGAAGTCGGAGATGACGACGGCGAGGCCGCGGCGGCGGGCGTGGCGGCGGGTCTTGTCGATGAGTTCGGCCAGATCGCCCGCTCCTTCCCCGCGCGGGAGCGTGGTGACGGTGCGCAGGAGGGAGCGGGCGCCGCCGCGGCCGGGGCGCGGCGGGATGGCTCGGGCCGGGCCGCCTTCGGTGACGACGGCGCCGATGCGGTTGCCGCCGCGTCCGGCGAGGTAGGCGAAGGCGGCGACGGCCCCTTCGGCGAGTTCGCGCTTGAGCATGCCGACGGTGCCGAAGTCGAGGCTCGGGGAGAGGTCCACGGCGAGCCAGGTCTCGAGTTCGCGGTCGGCGATGGTGGTCCGCACGTGCGGCACCGTGGTGCGGGCGGTGACGGGCCAGTCCATGCGGCGCACGTCGTCTCCGGCGCGGTATTCGCGGGCTTCGCCGGGCTCGGAGCCGGGCCCGGGCAGCAGGCCGAGGTAGTCGCCGTGCAGGAGCCCGTCGAGGCGGCGGGTGACGTTGAGCTGCAGGCGGTCGAGGGCGCGCAGGTCGTGTTCCACGGGTGCCGCGGTCCTCACCAGGCGCCCGGCTGCTGGGGCTGGTAGGGCGGCGGGGACTCGGGCCGCGGCGCGGCGTCCTGGCGCGGGCTCACCGTGGGGGCGGGGACGGCGGCGAGGAGCTGGCCCACGAGCTGGTCGGTGACGACGCCGTCGGCCATGGCGTCGTAGGAGAGGACGAGGCGGTGGCGCAGGACGTCGGGGGCGATGTCGTCGAGGTCCTGCGGCAGGGCGTAGTCGCGGCCGCGCAGGAGCGCGATGGCGCGGGTGGCGCGGATGAGGCCGAGGGAGGCGCGGGGGCTGGCGCCGTACTGGATGTGGTGCGCGATGGCGCCGAGGCCGGCCTGGGCGGGGCTGCGGGTGGCCATGACGATGCGCACGGCGTAGTCGACCAGGGCGTTGTGGATGAACACGCCGTCGGCGGCCTGCTGGAGGCGCAGGAGGTCGTCGGTGGTGAGGATGCGCTCGGGCACGGGCGTGTCGACGCCCATGCGGAAGACGATCTCGCGTTCTTCGGCGTCGGTGGGGTAGCCGACGTTGATCTTGAACAGGAACCGGTCGCGCTGGGCCTCGGGGAGGGGGTAGACGCCCTCCTGCTCGATGGGGTTCTGGGTGGCCATGACCAGGAACGGCTTGGGCAGGACGCGGGTCTGGCCCCCGATGGAGATGCGGCCTTCGGCCATGACCTCGAGCATCGCGGACTGGACCTTGGCGGGGGCGCGGTTGATCTCGTCGGCGAGGACGAAGTTGGTGTTGACCGGGCCCCACTCGACGTCGAAGGACTCCGAGGACTGGCGGTAGATGCGGGTGCCGACGATGTCGGCCGGGACCAGGTCGGGCGTGAACTGGATGCGCTGGAAGTCCGCGCCCACGACGCGGGCCATGGTCTCGACGGCGAGGGTCTTGGCGACGCCGGGCACGCCTTCGATGAGGCAGTGGCCCCGGGCCAGCAGCGCGGCGAACATGCGCTCGACGAGGGCGTCCTGGCCGACGATGACCTTCTTGATCTCGAACAGCGCCTTCTCGAGCAGGGCGGCGTTCTCTGCCGGGGTGGAGGACCCGGACTTGCGGTCGGAGCGGTCGGCCTCGGCTGATCCCATGTCGGTTCCTTCGCGAGCGGTCGGTCTGGTGCTGTCGATACTAATTCGCCCGTTCGAGGATGGCAGGGGGCTTCACGGACCGGTTCGGCACACCGGCGAAGCTTGCGAGCCGGCGCTGAGTACGGCCGGGGAAGCGTGCGAGCCGGCACTGAGTGCGGCCGGGGAAGCTTGCGAGCCGGCACTGAGTGCGGCCGCACCGCGATTTGTCGGGAACCCGACAGTTCTCGCCGATCCCCTTGCAGCGCAGGGAGTCTAGACTGCCATGGCCTCGGCTCGGCAAACGGTGACGTGGTATTTGCCCAGAAGCGTGACACGCCGCGCGGATTCAATCCGTTGCTGCGAAATGTCGGAGCGCTATGCTTTCACCAACCCGCGCGACTTCCCCCGTGGTCGCGCGGGTCTTTTGCTGCCCGGAACCTGCCGCGCGGACCATGCGGGACAACGCCGCGCCGCAGCGCGCCGGGTTTCCGTGGGAGGCGCAGCCGCCCCAGCGGCACTAGAATTCCCCTCATGCCCCGCCGCCGCCAGGCCCTGCTGCTCCCCGGACGCAACTACAGCGTCCAAGGGCCGCTGCTGATGTACACCCACGTGGCCCTGCAGTCCCGTGGCGCCCATACGTACCCGCTGGTGTGGAAGGGCGTGGACCAGCTCGCGGCCGACCCGCAGGGCATGATCGAGGGCGTGTGCGAGCAGACCGAGGCCGTGCTCGACCGGGTCCACAACGACGACCCGCCGCTGCTGGTCGGCAAGTCGCTCGGCACGGCCGCCGCGATCCTCGCGGCCCACCACGGGCTCCCGGCGATCTGGTTCACGCCGTTCCTCCAGCACTACCCGATCGTGCAGGCCCTGCGCCGCTCGACCGCCCCGTACCTGCTGGTGGGCGGCACCACCGACCCGGCGTGGAACACCGCGCTCGCCCGCGAACTGCCCGGCGAGGTCTGCGAGATCCGCGGGGCCGACCACGGCATGTTCATCCGCGGTCGGCCGCTCGTGGAGTCGGCGCACGCGATGGCGGACGTGATCGAGGCCGTGGAGGCGTTCATCGACACCGCGGTATGGCCCCGCACCGGATGAGGCGGTCCACATTTGCGGCTCGCGAGCGCCGCCGAGGCGGGACTTGGCGGACAATCGCGCTGTGACTTCAGATCCAGTAGCGCCGGCCGAAGCACCTGTCTGCTCGTCGCGCGGCTGCCGCGAGACGGCGACCTGGATGCTGCTGTGGCGCAATCCGCGCATCCACGGCAGCGACCGGGTGAAGCGCTGGGCCGCTTGCGACGAGCACGAGCCGATGCTGCGCGAATTCCTCACGGCGCGCGGATTCCCTTGCGAGACTCAGAGGTTGGCATGACCGAGCGTGGAATGATCGAGCGATGAACGCGAGCGCCGTCCCGGTGTGGGACCTGTGGCCGGACGGGATCTCCTGGCAGCCCATGTCGCCGAAGCTGCGCACCGTGTGGGTGCTGCGGAGCCTCCTCAACGTCCTCATCCTGGCCGTGATCGCCGCGGTCCCGCTGACGATCTGGCTCGGCTGGGACGGCCTCCTGTGGACGCTCGCCGGGTACGTGCTGCTCGCGTGCCTGCGCGCGCTCGCCGTCTCCCGCACGGTGCGGACCTGGGGGTACGCCGAACGCGACCAGGACCTGCTGGTGCGGCACGGGCTGCTGACGCGCCGGCTGAGCATCGTCCCCTACGGCCGCATCCAGCTCATCGACCTCTCGGCCGGGCCGATCGAGCGGATGTTCGGGCTGACCACGGTGCAGGTGCGCACCGCCGCGCTCGGCTCGACGACCGAGGTGCCCGGGCTCGACCCGCAGGTGGCCGCCGCGCTGCGCGACCGGCTCGCCGTCCGCGCCGCCGAGGTCCGGGAGGGGCTGTGAGCGCGGAGGCCGGAGAGGTCCGCGGCGACGAGCCCGCTCCCCCACTGGCGCCCGCGCCCTTCGGCCCCGCGCCGTACACGCCGAGCGCGCCGCCCGAGGGCATGCAGCGCCAGCGCCTGCACCCGCTCACGCCGCTGCTGGAGAGCGTGCGGTTCCTGACCGCGGCCGCGGCGGCGGTGGGCATCCAGATGTTCACGTCGCGGAACTTCCTGTTCGCGGTGTACGCGGCGGTGGCGGCGGCGGTCGTGGGCGGCATCGCGAGCCTGATCGCGCTGCAGTTCCGGGGGTTCGTGATCTGGGGCCGGGAGCTGCACATCTACGGGGGCGTGTTCACGCGCAGCCACCGCACGGTGCCGTTGGACCGGCTGCAGTCGGTGGACCTGGTGCGGCCGCTGCGGGCACGCGTGTTCGGCTTGGCGCAGTTGAACATCGAGGTCGCGGGCGGGGACGGGACGGACGCGCGGCTGGCGTACCTCAAGCACGACCGGGCGCTGGAGTTGCGTTCTGAGCTGCTCTCGATCGCGGGCAGGCCCGGGGCCGCGCCGCGGGCCGAGAACCTTGAGGCGTCCGCAGAGGAGGTATCGGAGGGTCCGGCGCCGCTGGTCCCGCCGGTGACGGTGCGGAAGCTGGCGCTCGCGTCGCTGCTGGAGGCGCTGCCGGTGCAGGTGACGGCGCTGCTGATCTTCGGGACGGCGTTCACGGTGATCGGGTCGATCTTCGGGTTCACGAAGGTCGCGACGGCGCTGTGGTTCGGCTTCCTCGCCCCGGCGCTGCTGGGCTACGTGCAGAGCACCGTCGCGACGGTGAACCGGTTCTTGCGCAACTGCCGGTTCCGGATCACTCGCGACGGCGGGAACCTGCTCATCGAGCGGGGCTTGACCGACACGAGCCACGAGACGGTGCCGGTGGACCGGGTGACGGCGGTGAGCTTCGACGAGCCGATCCTGTGGCGGCGCAAGGACTGGCGGCGGGTCGAGGTATGGACGGCGGCGGTGGCGCAGGCGAGCGGTTCGGTCGTCAGGTCGACCACGGCACTGCCGGTCGGGGAGCCGACGGAGGTCGCGACCGTGGCCGCCCAGGCGGTGCCCGAGCTGCCGTCGGTGTTCGCGGTGGAGCGGCCGCCGCGCCGGGCGCGGTGGCGGATGCCGTTGCGCTGGAAGCGGACCGGTGCGGGGCTCGACGAGAAGGTGTTCGTGGTGCGGCACGGCTGGTGGGTGAACACGCATGTGGCGGTGCCGTATGCGCGAATACAGTCGGTGCGGGTCGTGCAGGGGCCGATCCAGCGGCTGCAGGGGCTCGCGACGGTGCACGCGATGACCGCCGGGGGCATCGGGCACACGGCGAGGGCGGCGCACCGCGACGTCGGTGAAGCCGTCGCGATGGCCGCCGAGCTGCGGAAGCGGGCCGATGCGGCCGCGGCGCTCGAAGCGCCGCGGCTCAGCTGATCAGAGCCGGCAGGCGTCGATGTTCGAGGCCAGGATGCCGCGGGCGCCGATCTCGTAGAGGGCGTCCATGACCCGGTGCAGGTCGGCACGCTCGGTCATCGACTGGACCGCGACCCAGCCTTCCCGATGCAGCGGGGAGACCGTCGGCGACTCGATGCCGGGCGTCAGCTCGACGGCGGCCTCGAGGAGTTCGGCGCGCACGTCGTAGGCGAGCATCACGTACGAGCGGGCCACGAGCACGCCGCGCAGGCGGCGCAGCAGCTGCTCGACGGCCGGGGACTGGCCGTTGCCGGCCTTGCGGACCAGGACGGCCTCGGAGCGCATGATGGGGTCGCCGAAGACGGCGAGCCCGGCCTGCTTGAGGGTCGTGCCGGTCTCGACCACGTCGGCGATGGCGTCGGCGACGCCGAGGGCGATGGCGTTCTCGACCGCGCCCGCGAGCTTGACGATCTCGGCCTTGACCCCGTGCTTCTCGAGGTCGGTGCGCACGACCCCGGGGAACGAGGTCGCGATGCGCTTGCCGTCGAGCCCGGCGACGGTGTCGACGGTGCCCGGGCGGGCGGCGTAGCGGAACGTGGAGCGGCCGAAGCCGAGCGCGAGGACCTCTTCGACCTCCTCGCCGGAGTTGACGGCGAGGTCCTGCCCGGTGATGCCGAGGTCGAGGTCGCCGGAGGCGACGTAGGTGGCGATGTCGCTGGGGCGCAGGTAGAAGAACTCGACGTCGTTGGCGGCGTCGAGGGACTGGAGGTCGCGGCTGGAGCCGCGCTGGCGGTAACCCGCCTCGGTGAGCATGTCGGTGGCGCCCTGGGAGAGCGATCCCTTGTTGGGCACGGCGATGCGGAGCATGCGGATGGGCCTTTCGGAAGCTGGTTAGAGGTACCGGTACACGTCGTCGAGGCTGATGCCGCGGGCGACCATCATCACCTGGAGGTGGTAGAGGAGCTGGGAGATCTCCTCGGCCGCGGCCTCGTCCGACTCGTATTCGGCGGCCATCCAGACCTCGGCCGCCTCTTCGACGATCTTCTTGCCGATGGCATGGACGCCGGCGTCGAGCTGGGCGACGGTGCCCGATCCCTCGGGTCGGGTGGCGGCTTTGTCGGCGAGTTCGGCGTAGAGCTGCTCGAAGGTCTTCACGGCCGGAATTCTACGTGGCGGGCCTGGCCGGGGCGACCGCGAACCGCCCGCGCTTACCGCTGGCCGGGACGGTGAGACCGGGCTCGCAGCAGCGGTCATTGGCATTCGCCCCGTTTCGCAACTTTTGCCCCAGGGCGACCACCCGATCGAGGGAACACCGCCGATAACGGGCGTATCGGAACTAGACATTAATTGGGGCACATGCTCTAATTAACGTATCGACATTCGTCAACATATGACGAGGTGTCGACGGCTGACACCATGACCTCAAGAAAGGCGTGCCCTCATGCGACGCAGATCGCTCCTTTCGGCCGCGCTGGCCGCTCCCCTCGCCACCGCCGGCGCCGTCGGCGCCCTCCAGTCCCCCGCGCAGGCCGCCAACTGGTCCTCCTCCGACCGGTGGGGCAGCTGGCAGAACGGCGCCTACACCCTCTACAACAATGTCTGGGGCAACGGCTACGGCCCCCAGTCGATCTGGGCGAACTCGTACAGCAACTGGGGCGTGTGGGCCAACCACCCCAACACCGGCGGCATCAAGTCGTACCCGAACGTCTCCTACACGCTGGGGCGCACCGTCTCCAACATGGGGAACGTCGGCAGCTCCTTCAACGCGACCGTCCCCGGCTCCGGCTCGGGCCTGGCGTACAACACGACCTACGACGTGTGGGGCAACGGGCACGCCCACGAGATCATGATCTGGACGCAGTGGACGTCCAACGTCGGCCCCATCGGCGGCTACGTCACCAACGTCAACCTCGGCGGCCGCAACTGGAACTACCACCAGGGCCACAACGGCGCCAACCCCGTCTACAGCTTCATGGCCACGAGCCAGTTCACCAGCGGCACCGTGAACATCACCCCGATCTGCCAGTGGCTGGTCAACCAGGGCCGGATGCCGAACGTCCGCATCGACCAGATCCAGCTCGGCTGGGAGATCACCTCGTCCTCGGGCGGGCGCGACTTCCGGATGAACAGCTACTCGCTCTGGACCTAGCCTGAGTCCGAAGGCGTCTTGCACCGCGAATCTGCGGCGCAAGACGCCTATTTCCTTGCCGTCCTGGGTAAACTCCCAGTGACCGACCGAGGGAGGCGCGACCATGAAGTCGAAGCACGAGAAGCCGAACGAGACCGAAGCGGCGGGCGAGACGGACGCACTGCGACTGTCCGACCTCGAGAACGAGGCCGTCCCCGTCGAAGCGCTAGACGAGTCCTACGCCCCTGACGACGACCTCTGGCCCGCCCCGCGCAAAGTCCGCCGCGGACTGGCGCTCGTCGCGGTCGGCGCGGTGCTGGTCGCGGCCGCCGTCATCGGCGGCAAGATCGCCTACGACCGCCGCAAGTCCGCCCGCGGCTATCGCCGCGCCGTCTCGGCGCTCGAGGACGCACGGGACGCGCTCCTCTCAGCGGCCTCCGAACTGCCCGAGCGCGGACGCGAGGTCCTGCACCGGGTCACCGACCGCTGAACTGAGCGCCCGCCGTGTCAGGCCTGCTCGGCACGCGGGCTGCGCTCTTTTCGAAAATGCCCCTGCACGACCCGGTAGGCCTGCTTGGGCCGGCGGTACTCGTCGATGAGGCCCTTGTCGTTCACGCCGCGCGGGCGGGTGAGCGCCATGCGCCGCAGCTCGGTGGTCTTGAAGTCGCCGAGCACCCAGATCGCCAGCCCCGAGATGCGGTCCTGGCCGTCGAGCAGGTGCCCGACCACCGTGTCGAGGTGGCGGGCCTGGTAGTCCTCGGTCCACAGCGAGCCGTGCGAGTCGTTCCAGCCGGGCACCGCGCCGGCGCCGATCTCGGAGATGATGAGCGGCTTGTCCGCGAATCCCAGGGCGTCCACGTGCGCGCTGATGCGGTCGAGCTCGCCGGGGATGTCGGGCAGGTCGCCGTAGTACCAGCCGGGGTAGGTGTTCGCGCCGACCACGTCGACCAGGTCGAGGCACTTGTCGTCGTGGGCGTTGATGCTCGCGTACGTCACGAGCCGGTCGGGGTCGAGCTCGCGCAGGCGGCCCAGCAGCCGCTCGTAGACCGGGTGGCCTTCGTCGGACCAGCTCGGGCACTCGTTCAGGATGCCCCACAGGATGATCGACGGGTGGTTCTGCGAGGCGGCGACCATCTCGCCGATGTGCTCGAGCTGCGCGTCGATGAACGCGGGGTCGGTGAGGTGCTCGACCGGGTACTGCCAGCCGATCGACTCGCACCAGACGAGGATGCCGGCCTCGTCGCACAGGTCGAGGAACAGTGGGTCGAGCGGGTAGTGGCTGCCGCGCACGAAGTTGCAGCCGAGGTCCTTGAGCTGCTGTACATCGTTGACGAGCAGCGCTTCGGGCTGGGTGTGGCCGAACTGCGGGTGGGCCTCGTGGCGGTTGACGCCCAGAAGGGTGACGGGCTCGCCGTTGAGCGTGATCCGGGCGCCCTCGGTGCGGACCTCGCGGAGGCCGAAGCGCTCGCGGAGGTCGTCCTCCCCCAGGCGCACGCTCACGGTGATCAGGTTCGGGTGCTCGGGCGACCACGATGCGGCCCAAGGGAGTTCGAGGACGCGATCGAGGCTGCCGGCGGTGTCGAGCGCGACCGTCTCGGTGAGGACGGCGCGGCCGTCGCACTCGATCTCGAGCGGCACCGAGGCCGGGGCGTCAGCGGCGTAGTCGATCCGGACGCTGACGCGCCGGTCGGCGGTCGAAGCGGTGGCGATGCGCAGGCCCTCGACGCGAACGGGGCCGAGCCGGTGCAACTCGACGCTGCGCGAGATGCCGCCGTACGCGTACCAGTCGAAGTGCTCCATGTGGAGCGGAGAGCGCTCGTCGAACCGGTTGTCGACGAGGACGACGATCTCGGCGGTGCCCGCGTCGGCCTCGGTCTCGGCCGTGAAGCGCGAGAAGCCGCCGGCGTGCTCGCGGATGAGTTCGCCGTCCCAGAAGACGCGGCACCAGTGCTGGACGCCGTCGAAGACGAGGCGCTGGCGCCCGGCCTCGACGTCGGTGCGGATGCGGTAGGCGGCCAGGCCGCGTCTGCCCGCGTAGGCGGGGGAGGCGTCGAAGCAGCCGGGCACGGCCATCAACGCGTCGAACTCGATCCGGTCGACTTCGACGGCGTCGGGGTCGGCCTCGCCCAGGAACGTGAAGTCCCAGATGCCGTCGAGCGCGGCGACCTCGCGCCGCTCGTGAGTGGCGAACCTGCGGGCCATGGCGGCCTCCTCCGGTGGTCTCGGCAGATGCGGGACCGATCCTAGGCGAGCGGTTGCCAAAGGGGAAGGCCTTGAGACCGACCTGTGACTACGTGGTCTTGCGCTTCTTGCGGAACGCCTTCTGGCGGCAGGCCGCCGAGCAGTACTTCGCGGGCCGCCCGGTGGCGGTCTCGGGAAGCGGGCCGCCGCAGACGGGACAGTTCCGTTTCGTTTCGTTACGGAGTTCGGGAACCGCCGGAGTTTCGTTACGAACCTCGGGGTTTCGTTGCGCACGGAAGCCGTCCCAGAGGACTTCGAGAAGCCGTTGGGCGCGTGCGGGATCGTCGATCCTGGCCGTGCAGCCGGTGAGCAGGGCGCGCACGTCCTCGACGTCGAGGTCGCCTCTGACGACGCCCGCCCGCTGGGCCCGCGCGAGCAGGAGTGAGAGCGGGGAGTCGAGCACGCAGCGGCCGATCGCCTTCGAGGGCTCCTGCCAGTCGCCCCGCGCGACCAGGGCCTCGCAGATCGCCCGGTTGGCGAGGGCCTGCTCGGTGATGAACCGCAGGTAGGAGAAGAAGGCCGCTTCCGGGTCGGGCATGGCCAGCGCCCGCTCGCCGTACTCCCCCAGCTGGCCGAGCCGCTGGTCGAGCACGGTGGCGAGCAGGGCGTCCTTGGTCGGGAAGTGGCGGTAGACGGTGCCCGCGCCGACGCCGGCGGCGACCGCGATCTCGTTGAGGGACACCGCGGCGCCGCGTTCGGCGAAGAGCCGGTCGGCCGTCTCGAGGACGTTCTGGCGGTTGCGCTGGGAGTCGGAGCGTTCGGCGCGCTGTGTTGCGGCGGGCATGGGTCCCCCTCTCGTGGACTCACTTAAACGGGTGTAGTGTTCCGTTTCAGAAACCGGGTCGCCGCTCCCGATAGTAGTCGGCGCACCCCTCCACCGAAAGGAACACCCATGCCTGCATCCGAGAAGACCGTCCTCGTGACCGGCGCGACCGGCCGCCAGGGCGGGGCCGTCGCCGCCCGCCTGCTCGCCGACGGCTGGCGGGTGCGGGCCCTCACCCGCGACCCCGGCGGCGCGAAGGCCAAGGCGCTCAAGGAGGCCGGGGCCGAAGTCGTCGCAGGCGACCTCGACGACCGGGCCTCGCTCGACGCCGCCGCGGCGGGCGCCTTCGGTGTCTTCAGCGTGCACGCCGGCGCCTACGAGGGCGGCCCCTACGGCCACGACCTCGACCACGAGCGCCGCAGCGCCGCGAACATCGGCGCCGCCGCGAAGGCCGCGGGCGTCGCGCACCTCGTGCACTCGTCCTCGATCGGTGTCGGCGGCCCCCTCGAAGCCGTGATGGACATGCTGCAGCGCAAGGCCGAAGCCGAGCGCGCGATTGCCGCGAGCGGGGTGCCGCACACGATTCTGCGCCCGAGCTCGTTCATGGAGAACACGTTCGACTCCTTCCGCGAGCTGCAGGACGGCGCGCTGGTCTCGATGCTCAACGCCGACACGCTCGAACCGCACATCGCCGCCGACGACATCGCCGCCTTCGCCGCGATCGCGTTCGCCGACCCGGAACGGCACCGGGGGCAGGTGTACGAGCTGGCCGGCGACAACCTCGGCCAGACCGAGAAGGCCGCGCTCATCGGCCGCGTCGTCGGGCGCGAGGTGCCCTACATCGGCATCACGGTCGACCAGGTCGCCGCGGACAGCCCGTCCACCGCGAAGATGCTGGGCATCCTCAACGCGCACCCCCTGCCCGTCGACATCGAGGCGCTGCGCGAGATCCACCCGGGCCTGCTCACGTTCGAGCAGTGGATGACCGGGATCGGCAAGCCCCTGGTCGACGCGTACTTCGCGCGGCTCGACGCGAAGTAGGCGTCCCGGCCGTTTCGGGACGGGCGGGCGGGTTGCGCCCGTCCGTCCACTGCGGCAGGATCGGGGCCACCCCCGACACGAAGGCCCGCCCATGCAGCCCCCTCCCCTGTACCGCGCCCAGCTCACGGCCGCCTCAGCAGTGCTCGCGGCCGTGCTCGCCGCGCTCAACGGCCGCTACGACTACCACCGCGACGAGCTGTACTTCCGGATGCTCGAGCCCGCGTGGGGGTACGTGGACCAGCCGCCCCTCACGCCGCTGCTCGGGAAGGCCGCCATCGCGGTGCTCGGGGATTCCTTGTGGGCCTTGAGGTTCCCTTCGATCCTGTGCATGGTCGGGCTGTTGTGGATCGGCGCGCTGCTGACGCGCGAACTCGGCGGCGGCAGGGCCGCGCAGGCCCTCTGCGCATGGGGCCTGTCGTTCGCCGGGGTCGCGCTCGCGTTCGGGCACCAACTCACGACGAACGCGGTCGACCTGCTGGTGTGGACGGCCACACTGCTGTTCGCGGCGCGGGCGCTCCTGCGCGAGGAGCGGTGGTGGCTCGCGGTCGGCGCGGTGGCCGGGATCGGCCTGTACAACAAGCACCTGGTCGTGCTGCTGCTCCTCAGCCTCGGCCTGGCGCTGCTCGCGGTCGGACCGCGGAAGGCCCTGGTCTCGCAATGGCTCTGGGCCGGGGCGGCCCTTGCGCTGGTGATCGGCACGCCGAACCTGGTCTACCAGGCGTTGAACGGCTGGCCGCAGCTCGAGATGGCCGCGGCCATCAACGAGACCGACGGCGCCGAGAACCGCATCCTGCTGCTGCCCTTCCAGTTCCTGCTGCTCGGACTGTTCCTCGTGCCGGTCTGGATCGCCGGGATCACCGCGCTCCTGCGCCGGCCCGAGTGGCGGCCGGTGCGGGCGCTCGCCGTCGCGTACCCGGTCCTGCTGGCGGTCACGCTGGCGAGCGGCGGCCAGTTCTACTACCCGATGGGCCTGGTCGTCGCCCTGTACGCGGCCGGGTGCGTCCCGGTCGCGGCCTGGGCGGCGACGCGGGGCCGGCGCGGCATGCTGGTCACCGCCGTCGTGCTGAACAGCGCGATATCGGCCGTGGTCGCGCTGCCGCTGCTCCCCATCGGCATCGTCGGCAGCACGCCGATCGCGGCGATGAACAGCTCCGTGCCCGATGGCGTGGGCTGGCGGACCTACACCGACCAGGTGGAGGCCGTCGCCGCAGCGACCCCCGATGCCGGAGCCGTCATCACTGCGAACTACGGCGAGGCCGGGGCGCTGGTGCGATACGGGGAGGGCCTGCCGCCGGTCTTCAGCGGCCATAACGCCCTCCATGCGTACGGCCCGCCTCCGGCCGATGTCGGCACGGTCGTCACGGTCGGGCTCGACATCGAGGCGCTGCTCCCCTACTTCGACTCGTGCGAGAAGGCCGTCGAGCTCGACCACGGCCTCGGCATCGACAACGAGGAGCAGGGCGCGGTCGTGGCGGTCTGCGAGGGTCCGCTCCGCTCGTGGGACCGGCTGTGGGTGGAATTCCAGCATTACAGCTAGGCGGCTTTGCGCGAAGGAGGCCCAGCCCTCCGAAAACGAAGAATAATCGGGTTTGAGGAGGTGAGGACCATGGGACAAGCCAGAGAGGTATTGGACCGGATGACCGAAACGGCCGTCGGCAGGCACGACGTCGACGCGGCCGTCGACCTGTACAGCGACGACGCCGTGATCGTGACGCCCGACGCCGGCACCATCACGGGCCACGACAAGATCGCCGAGTACTGGCACCAGTTCATCGACGCGTTCCCCGACGGCACCTACGAGACGATCGCGAAACTCGAGACCGACGGGCAGGCCGTCGACGAGGGCTACTTCATCGGCACCAACACCGGTGACATGAAGACGCCCACGGGCGAGACGATCCCGGCGACCGGGAAGAAGGTGAAGCTGCGCAGCTGCGACATCGCCACCGTGAAGGACGGCATGATCACCGAGCACCATCTCTACTTCGACGAATCGGAGTTCATGCGGCAGATGGGACTGACCAGCTGACCGAACCGAAAACCAACGCGCGCGGGCACTGCCGAAATCGGCAGTGCCCGCGCGTTCGCGTTCCTAGTCCAGCGAGCGGATCGCCAGCGCGGCGCCGAGGGCGGCGACGACCGCCTCGTAGCCCTTGTCCTCAGTGGATTCGGGGTAGCCGGCGCGGGCGAGGGCCTGCTCCTGGTTGTCGACGGTGAGCACGCCGTGGGCGACCGGGGTCGACTCGTCGAGCGCGACCCGGGTCAGCCCCTCGGTGACGGACTTGCACACGTAATCGAAGTGCGCGGTGCCGCCGCGGATGACGGTGCCGAGGGCGACCACGGCGTCGTACCGGCGGGCGAGGGCCTGCGCGGCGATCGGGAGCTCGACGGCCCCGGCCACGTGCAGGACCTTCACGTCGGCGGCCTTCGCGTCGGCGGCCGCGTCGAGGGCGCGCTTGAGCAGCTGGCCGACGATCTCGGTGTTCCAGTCCGTGGCGACGATGCCGAGGGTGAGCCCGGCGGCGTCGGGGGCCTTGATCTCGGGTGCTCCGTGTCCGGCCATGGCTATGCGGCTCCCTTGGTGGCGAGGACGGGCGCGGGCAGGCCGCTGAGCAGGTGGCCCATGCGGTCGCGCTTGGTCGTCAGGTAGGCGAGGTTGTCGGGCGTGGCGTAGGTCGGCAGGGCGACCCGGTCGATGACCTCGAGGCCGTGGCCTTCGATGCCGGCGCGCTTCTCCGGGTTGTTGGTCAGCAGGCGCATCGACTTGACGCCGAGGTCTTCGAGGATCTGCGCGCCGATGGCCCAGTCGCGGGCGTCGGCGGGCAGGCCCAGTTCGAGGTTCGCGTCGACGGTGTCGCGGCCCTGGTCCTGGAGCTGGTAGGCCTGGAGCTTGTGGACCAGGCCGATGCCGCGGCCCTCGTGGCCGCGCATGTAGAGGACGACGCCGCGGCCTTCGGCCTCGACGGCGCGGAGCGCGGCCTGCAGCTGGGGGCCGCAGTCGCAGCGCAGGGAGCCGAAGGCGTCGCCGGTCAGGCATTCGGAGTGGACGCGGACGAGCACGTCTTCGCCGTCGCCGATGTCGCCCTTGACGAGGGCGACGTGCTCGTTGCCGTCGAAGACGGCGCGGTAGCCGATGGCGGTGAACTGGCCGGACTCGAGCGGGAGGCGGGCTTCGGCGAGGCGCTTGACGTGCACCTCGTTGCGCTGGCGCCACTCGGCGAGGTCGGCGACGGTGATGAGGACGAGATCGTGCTGGTCGGCGAAGGCGCGCAGCTCGGGCAGGCGCATCATCGAGCCGTCGTCGTTGACCATCTCGGAGATGGCGGCGACCGGCTGCTTCCCGGCGAGGCGGGCGAGGTCGACGGAGGCCTCGGTGTGGCCGCGGCGGACGAGGACGCCGCCGTCCTTGGCGCGCAGCGGGACGACGTGGCCGGGCCGGTTGAGGTCGGTCGCCAGGGTCTCGGGGTCGCCGAGGACCCGGATGGTCTGGGTGCGGTCGGCGGCCGAGATGCCGGTGGTCACGCCCTTGCGGGCGTCCACGGAGACGGCGAACGCGGTGCCCTTGTAGTCCTGGTTGGTGTGGTGCGCCGGGGGCAGGTCGAGCCGGTCGGCGGTGTCCGAGGGCATCGCGACGCAGATGTAGCCGCCGGTGTAGCGCACGGTGAAGGCCAGGAGCTCGGTCGTCGCGTCCTCGGCGGCGAAGACGATGTCGCCTTCGTTCTCGCGGTCGGTGTCGTCGGCGACGATGACGGGCTTGCCCGCCGCGATCGCGGCGATGGCGTCTTCGATGGAGTCCAGGCGGATCTCGTTCATGACAGGCTCCCGGCTGACTGGAGGAGTTTCTCGACGTGCTTGGCGACGACGTCGGTCTCGATGTGGACCTGGTCGCCGACCTGCTTGCGGCCCAGGGTGGTCGCTTCGAGCGTGGTGGGGATGAGGCCGACGGTGAACTCGTCGCCTTCGATGTGGGCGACGGTGAGCGAGGTGCCGTCGATGGTGATGGAGCCCTTTTCGACCACGTACTTGGCGAGGCCTTCGGGGAGGCGGAAGGTGACTTCCTCCCATTCGGCGGCGGGCGTGCGCTTGACGATCTCGGCGACGCCGTCGACGTGGCCCTGCACGAGGTGCCCGCCGAGGCGGGTGGTGAGGGTGGCGGCGCGCTCGAGGTTGACGCGGTCGCCGGGCTCGAGCTTGCCGATGACCGAGCGGCGGTAGGTCTCCTCCATGACGTCGGCGGTGAAGACGTCGCCTTCGACGCTGACGACGGTGAGGCAGACGCCGTTGACGCTGATGGAGTCGCCGAGGGCGGCGTCGGAGGTGACGATGGGCCCGCGGACGGCCAGGAACGCTTCACTGGCCTTGACGACTTCGCCGAGTTCTTCGACGATTCCGGTGAACACGTGTGGATCTCCCTACCTTGCGACTCGAATCTTCGGTACGCAGGCGGGGGCAAGGGAAAGGCTCGCAGGGGCCACCAGTGGCCTCCCGCGTTGCGTCTGCTCCCATCCGGACTTTGACCGTCGGTCCTGGATTCTCACCAGGTCAACCGTCCGCTGGATGCGGACGGGTCGCGGACTCGCGGCTGTCGCCGCTCACCGCCGGCTCGGAATTTCACCGACCCCGCTGACGCGCGTTTGCTACAAGGAATTGTGCCACGGCATTATTCCGCCGCGATCCCCTCTGTGACGCACCCTACTGATCCGGGGCGTCATCACCGGTCGTTCGTCCAGAAGACGGGACGGCGGTTGGTGCGGCCGGGGGTGCGGCCCTCGGGGAAGGCCACGTAGTTGCCGGGGTGGGACTTGGCGACGCTCTTGAGGGTGGTGGCCTCGGCGACGGCCTCGTAGGCGTCGGCGAAGCGGCGCACGGTGGAGAGGGCGACGCCGGTGGAGAGGGTGGGCAGGCGGGAGCGGGTGAGGCGGCGGGAGGTGCGGTCGGCGTGCTCGATGTAGCCGCGTTCGACGTCGCGCGGTTCGCACAGGGCCCGGACGCGGCGCGCGAAGTGGTCGTTGAGGAAGCCGGTGACGGCTTCGGCGTGCTCGGGCAGGCACAGGATGGTGAAGTCGTCGCCGCCGACGTGGCCGAGGAAGACCGGGGCGGCGCCGGCGTCGCCGGCGGCGGCGTAGACGCATTCGGCGAGGGCGCGGATGAACTCGTCGCCGCGCACGAACCCGTACACGTCGTTGACCGCTTTGAACTGGTCGATGTCGATGTAGCACAGGGCGAACGGGTCGCCGCGCTTGATCCAGGACTGGAGTTCGCGGAGGATCCGGTCGTTGCCGGGCATGCCGGTGAGCGGGGAGGACTCGCGGACCTCGCGGTGGCGGCGGATCGCCGAGTCGATGCGAGCGGATACCTCGGCGGGGTCGAAGGGCTTGGCGATGTAGTCGTCGGCGCCGGCCTTGAGCCCGGCGATCTTGTCGGCCGAGGAGGGCTGTGCGCCGAGGAGGATGATCGGCAGGCTCGCGGTTGCCGGGTCGGCGCGAAGCTGGCGGGTGAGGGCGAGGCCGTCGATGAACGGGAGGTCGGCTTCGAGCAGGACGATGCCGGGGCGGCGGAGCGCGATGCCGGCGAGCGCCTGGTAGCCGTCGCGGGCGAGGGCGGTGTCGAAGCCGTCGGCCCGCAGCCGCGCCGCGAGGAATTCGGCGATCTCGGGGTCGGCGTCGCTGATGAGGACGAGTTCAGGGGTGTTAGCCACAGCGCCTACTCGCTGCGGGGCGGGGGTGGGTGACGGGCGGGCGCATGGCGTGTCATCCGGATGATCGCGCCGCGTCGGCGCGGGCGCGCAGGCGCCGGGCCGCTTCGGCGGGGTCGGCCGCGCCGTAGACGGCGGTGCCGGCGACGAACGCGTCGGCTCCGGCTTCGGCGGCGGCGGCGATGGTGTCGTCGGCGATGCCGCCGTCGACCTCGATGCGGAGCTCCAGGTGGCCGGAGTCGGCGTGGGCGCGGGCGGTGCGGACCTTGGCGAGCAGCTCGGGCATGAACGCCTGGCCGCCGAAGCCGGCCTTGATCGTCATGATGAGGAGCGTGTCGAAGGCCGGGAGGATGTCGAGGTAGTCCTCCACTGGCGTGTCGCGGTCGATCGCGAGCCCGGCTTTGGAGCCGGCGGCGTGCAGGTCCTTGGCGAGGCGGACGGGGTCCTCGGCGGCCTCGGCGTGGAAGGTGACGTTGTAGGCGCCGAGTTCGGCGTAGCCGGGGGCCCAGCGGTCGGGGTTCTCGATCATGAGGTGGCAGTCGAGCGGGATGTCCGTGGCGGCCTTGAGGGACTTGACGATCGGCGGGCCGAGGGTGAGGTTGGGAACGAAGTGGTTGTCCATGACGTCCACATGGAGCCAGTCGACGGCCCCCTCGACCGCGTCGGCCGCTTCGGCGAGGCGGGCGAAGTCCGCCGCCAGCAGGGACGGGG
The DNA here is from genome assembly GCF_017592475.1 of Glycomyces niveus. Taxonomy (GTDB): domain Bacteria; phylum Actinomycetota; class Actinomycetes; order Mycobacteriales; family Micromonosporaceae; genus Glycomyces; species Glycomyces niveus. The sequence goes on from NZ_JAGFNP010000004.1 coordinate 362,486, forward strand.
CGATGACGGTGTCGGCCTGCGCCGTTCGGAACTGTGCCACACGGACAGTGTAGGTCGCGGAACCGCGACGCAGGCCGGACACCGGGCCCTATGTGAGGGCCCGGCGAATGGTCCTCACATAGGGCCCGGGGTGTCGGTGGCGATGTCAGGTCAGCAGGGGACGTCCATGTCGGCGGCCGAGCCTGAGGCGACGAAGCCGAAGAGCTCCTTCGTCTGGCCCGCCGCGACGGAGGCGTTCCAGCCGACGTCCTTGGCGGTGACGTTGGCGCCGGACGAGGTCAGCTGCGTGTTCCAGCTGCTCGTGACCGCCTGGCCGGAGGGCCAGGTCCACTTCACCGTCCAGCCGTTGACTGCTTGGGCGGGGGTCATGGAGACCTTGCCCTGCCAGCCGCCGTTCCAGGTGCTGACGACGTCGATGTGGACGGTGCAGGCGCCCGGTCCGCCCGTGGTGGGGTTGCCCGTCGGACTCGAGGTCGGGCTGGTGACCGGGTCGGTCGGCTCGACCTGGCCGGGCCAGCCGCTGCCGGCGTTGTTGGCGAGCTGGTAGGCCAGGTCGGGGATGAACTGGCCGGCCGATCCGGCGCAGCCGTCGGCTTCACCGGGGAGCTTGATCCACAGGTAGGCGTCGATGCCGGTGACGCCGGTGGCGGTGGTCGGGAACTTGCCGATGGCGCGGCCCGGCGGGTCGCACCAGTCGTTCGGGTTGGGCGGGTTCAGCGGGCCGTTGCCGTTGCGGCTGGTGTCGATGACGGCGCCCTTGCTCGTGCCGACGATGCCGCGGATCTGCTGCGCGTACGCGGTGGCCTCGTCGGTGGTGCGGTAGTTGGAGACGTTGAGCGCGAAGCCGTCCGCGTACTGGATGCCGGCGGCCTGGAGGCGCCTGCCGGCTTCGGCGGCGGTGAGCCAGGCCGAGTTCCCGGCGTCGAGGTAGACCTTGGCGGCCGGGTCGGCGGCGTTGAGCTTCTGGGCCGCATAGGAGAGCGAGGCGTTGATCTCGGCGCGTTCGGCGGCGCTGTGGCAGTCGTGCGCGAGGATGTCGGGCTCGATGATGATGTACGCGGGGCCGTCGATCTCGTTCGCGATCTGGTCGACCCAGCGCCGGTAGGACGGGTGGTCGGGCGCGCCGCCGCCGGAGTGGCCGCCGCAGTCGCGGTTGGGGATGCCGTAGACGACCATGGTCGGGGCCGCGCCGGCCGCGGCCGCGCCGTCGACCACGGCGGCGACCTGGGCGGCGATGCCGCCGGTGGGGTTGTACTGGGTGAACCAGGTGCCCGCGGGGGTCTCGGCGATCCGGTCGCGGATCATGGACGCGCGCCAGTCGTTCGGGTTCTGGGCGACCCACCGGGCCGCGCCGGTGTTCGGGTTCGTCCATAGTGCCTGGGCTTGCGCGGTGACGTCCTCCTGCGCGCCCGCGGTGGGGCCGAGGAGGAAGCCGGTGCTGAGTGCGGCGGCGACCGCGGTGGCCGCTCCCGCGACGATCGCCGCGAGGCGCTGTCGTCGTTTCATCTGGTGCTCCTTGGGTCGTCGTGCCGGTAACCCGGGGAAATATTTACCCCTATCTATAAATGGTAGCGCTTCCAAATCGGTGGGTTTCGATGCCCCACCCGAAAAAACCGGGCCTCCCGCCGCGACCGGTTCGCACCGGTACGCGGCAGAAGGCCCTCGAGCTGGAGTGTTACCGGTTGCCGGTCTTGCGAAGCAGCGCAAGGAACATCGCGTCGGTGCCGTGGCGGTGCGGCCACAGCTGAGCGAAGTCGCCTCGCTCCGAGCCGGGGACGCGCTTCGTCAGCCAGTCGGGGCGCACGAGCTCCGCTCCCCCGGCCGCGAGCACCGACTCGACCACTTCGGAGGTCTCCGCGGCCACCGGTGAGCAGGTCACGTACGCGACGACCCCTCCCGGGCGCGCCAGGCGCAGCCCCGAGGCGAGCAGTTCGCGCTGCAGCGGCACCAGGTCGTCGATGTCGCTGCGCTGCTTGCGCCACCGGGCCTCCGGGCGGCGGCGCAGCGCGCCGAGCCCTGAGCACGGGGCGTCCACGAGCACCCGGTCGGCGGAGTTCGACTTCCCGAAGGTGCGGCCGTCGCCGGTGTGGACGGTGACGGGCAGGCCGCGCGCCGCCTTGGCGACGAGCTCGGCCCGGTGCGCCTGGATCTCCACCGCGTCCAACGTCGCTTCCCGTTGGGCCGCAAGGGCACCGAGGAGACCGGTCTTGCCGCCGGGACCGGCGCACAGGTCGATCCAGGCCTGGTCGGGGCCTTCGAGAGCGGCTTCGGCGAGCTGCACGGCGACCAGCTGGCTGCCCTCGTCCTGCACATGCGCCAGTCCCGTGGCGACGGCCTTGATGCGGCCGGGGTCGCCGCTGGGCAGGTACACCGCGTACGGCGACCACTGGCCGTGCTCCCCGCCGCGGGTCTCGCGCGACAGGTCGCCCTTGGTGATCCGGCCCGGCTTGGCGCACAGGTGCACCGGGGGCGCGACGTTGTCAGCCGCCAGCGCGGGCGGCAGCTCCTCGGGGCCGACGACGGCCTCGAACTCGGCGGCGATCCACTCGGGGTGGGCGTGCCGCAGGGACAGGTCGTGGAGGCGGTCGCCGGTGGCGAGCTCGGCCGTCCACTCCTCGAGGTCCTTCGCGGCGACCTTGCGCAGCACGGCGTTCGCGAGCCCGGAGACGCGCGGCGAGACGGCGGCCTTGACGAGGCTGACGGTGGTGGCGACGGCCGCGTGCGGGGGGACGCGCATGTACAGCAGCTGGTAGGCGCCCAGGCAGAGGGCGTCGACGAGGTCCTGCTGGAGTTGGCGCATGTCGCGGCCGGAGGCGGCGGCGAGGATCGCTTCGAGGGTGCCGAGGCTGCGGAGCGTGCCGTAGGTGAGCTCGGTGGCGAGCGCGGCGTCGCGGCCGGTGTTGTCGGTCTCGGCGAGCATGCGCGGCAGGACGAGGTTGGCGTAGGCGTTGTCGGCGGTGACGGCGCTGATCGCGTCGAACGCGACGCGGCGCGGGTTCACCTTCGGGCGGTCGCGGTCAGGCTCACGGCGGCGGTTCCTTCTGTTGTCGCTCATGCGAACACCGGGCTCTCGGTCTGGAGGCCGCGGCCCCATGCGGCGGCGTCCATGGGCTTCTTGCCGGCGGGCTGGACTTGGCCGAGGAGGACCGGGTCGGTGGCGGTGCCGACGTGGACGTGGTGCTTGGCGAGGGCGATATGGCCGGGGGCGAGTCGCGGGCCGTCGGGGTCGGGGCGGACGGGGCCGAGGCGCAGGCGCTGGCCGTCGAATTCGGTCCAGGCGCCGGGGGCGGGGGTGACGGCGCGGATGCGGCGGTCGACGGCGAAGGCGGGGTCGCTCCAGCGGACGCGGGCGTCTTCGACGGTGATCTTGGGGGCGTAGGAGACGCCGTCCTCGGGTTGCGGTTCGCCGTAGATCGTGCCGGCCTCGAGCGCGTTGACGACGTCGACGGTGAGGCGGGCGCCGGCGACGGCGAGGCGGGCGAGGAGGTCGCCGGAGGTGTCGCCGGGTTCGACCGGTTCGGTGAGGCGGCCGTAGACGGGGCCGGTGTCGAGGCCTTCTTCGAGTTGGAAGACGCAGGCGCCGGTCATGGCGTCACCGTTGAGCACGGCGTGCTGCACGGGGGCGGCGCCGCGCCAGGCGGGCAGGAGCGAGAAGTGGAGGTTGATCCAGCCGAGGCGCGGGATGGCGAGCGCGGCGGGCGGCACGAGCGCGCCGTAGGCGACGACGGGGACGATGTCGGCGTCGAGTTCGCGCAGGCGGTCGAGGAATTCGGGTTCGCGCGGTTTGGCGGGGGTGAGCACCTCGATGCCGTGCTCGTCGGCCCAGGCGGCGACGGGCGAGCGGGAGACCTTGCGGCCGCGGCCGGTGCGCGCGTCGGGGCGGGTCAGGACCGCGGCCAGTTCGTGGTCGGAGTCGTGGAGGGCCTGGAGGGTCGGCAGTGCGACCTCCGGGGTCCCGGCGAAGACGATCTTCATCGCTTGAAGAACACACCCTTGGCATCGTGGGGGGTGACTTTGACTTTGACGTCTTCGTTGTACCAGTCCTGGGACTGGATCTCGGCCATCGCGGCCTTGCGGCGCTCGGTGTCGAGGCGGTCGATGAAGATGATGCCGTCGAGGTGGTCGGTCTCGTGCTGGAGGCAGCGGGCCATGAGGCCGGTGCCGACGATCTGCAGGGGGTCGCCGTATTCGTTGAAGCCCTTGGCGACCACGTTCTGGCGGCGGACGGTGTCGAAGTAGAGCCCGGGGAGGGAGAGGCAGCCTTCGGGGCCGTCCTGCTCCTCTTCGTCGGGGAATTCGAGCACGGGGTTGACGATGTGGCCGATGACGTCGTCGACGTCGAAGGAGAACACTCGCTTGCTGACGCCGAGCTGCGGCGCGGCGAGCCCGGCGCCGCCTTCGTCGCGCATGGTGTCGAGCAGGTCCTTCACGAGGCCCCGCAGTTCCTTGTCGAAGGTGTCGACTTCCTCGGCCGCGGTGCGCAGGACCGGGTCGCCGAAGATGCGGATGGGCTGGATCGACAATGTGCTGACCTTCCGATGCGTGTACTGGCCGTCCACCAGTGTCCCACCCTCCGGGGGCTCTCCGTGAGGGGTCGGCGGCGGGTGTGGTGCGGGCCGGGGCCGCCGGCGCTCGCCGGGGCCGGCGGCGGGGCGGGCCGCGGCGGCGCGGTCGGCGGCGAGCAGGAGTGAGGCGACGAGGACGGCGGTGGCGCACACGAGCAGGACGACCAGGGGGAAGGGCACCGCGACGCTGAGGAGTCCCATGGTTCAGTTCGCCTTCGGCCGCATCGGGGCGCGGGCGAGGAGCGCCCAGGCGATGAGGGCGAACACGGCCGCGAGGACGGCGTCGAGGTAGGGGATGACGGCCGAGAGGTCGACGTTCGGGTATTCGAAGACGGTGCCGTCGGTGCTGCTGTTCTCCATGCCGACGAGTTTCATCAGGGCGAAGTAGGCGACCGACCGGTAGACGACGCCGGCGATGACGACAGCGGCGAGCGGGGCGCTGATCCAGGCGCGGTCGAAGCGGAGCTTCGCGGCGGCCGCGGCGGCGCCGCAGGCGAAGAAGAGGGCGGGCCGGACGACCGACTCGAGCGGGGTCTGGCCGTAGAAGCCCATGTGGTGCTCGACCCCGCGGAAGGTGTCGAAGAGGTCGATGACCGCGAGGCCGAGCTGTGTGAGCAGGGCCGTGACGAGGACCGTCGCCAGCCCGAAGAGGGCGTAGGCGGCCAGGAACTCCTTGCGGGTCAGGCCGGTGGCGATGGCGAGCGGGTAGGACTTGGCGAGGTGCGCCCAGGCGATGACGGTGACGATGAGCGGCACCGCGAAGATCAGCATTGCGGCGAAATCCGCGTATTCGCCGGTGATCTGCCGCCAGAGGAGCGAGGCGGCGAGGAGGACGCCGAAGGCGATGACGGTGTAGAGGCCGAAGGTGCGGGCGGTGTCGGTGGCGAGTCGGGCGGCGAGTCGGTACTTGCGTTGGGTGAGAACGGCGTTCATGGTCAGGCCTTTGCTCGGATCGGAAGTGTGCGCAGGGTCGAGGCGTATGCCGCGAGCAGGGCGGCGATGAGCGCGAGGGCGGTGGCGGTCCAGGCCGCGGGAGAGAGCGCGCCCTCGAACCAGACGACGCCGAACTCCAAGGAGAGGACGACGGTATAGAGCAGTGCGGCGCCGACGAGGGCGGCGGCGGTGAACCAGGCCGCACCGCTGAAGCGCGCCGCCAGGACTCCGATGAGGGCGCCGCTGAAGAAGTAGATGGGCGTGACGGCGAGGTAGCGGGCGCCGGAGGCGAGGGCGTCGCCCCAGGTGCCGGGGGCCTGGTCGATGAGGGCGAGCACGGCGTGCTCGGCGGCGAACCCGGCGGTGACGAAGGCGGCGAGTGCGACGGAGGCCAGGACGCCGAAGACGGCGAAGCCGACGGTGATCTCGCGGCGGGTCCAGCCCTGGGAGATCCACACCGGCAGCCGCGCGTAGAGCAGGCCGCTGGCGGCGACCGCCGCGAACCACTGGAGCACGGAGGCGGCGACCGGCCACATCCCGGTCTCGATGGCCGTGGCGAAGACGGCCGAGGCGATGAGGGTGAGCGCGGCGCCGGCGAGCAGCCACAGGCGGGCCCAGAGGACGGTGCCTTTGAAGAGGCGCCAGCCGAGGCGGTAGCGGCGCTTGGCGAGTGCGGTGGTCATGGTTCAGGCCTTCTTACTGCGCAGCGGGATGTCGAGGAGGATCTGGCGGGTGGCGACCGCGAGGCCGGCGGCGACGATCACGACCCCGGTGAGGACGACGCCGCGGCCCCAGTCCTCCATGAACCGGCCGAGCACGCCCGCCCAGGCCGGGCCGAACGGCTCGGTGTCGTAGACGGCGTTGTCGAGGCTGAACACGACCGGGAGGATCGGGACGAGGAGCAGCCAGCCGCTGTTCTCCCAGCGGTAGGCGGCGGCGCCGATGACGGCCCCTGCCGCGAAGTACGCCAGATACATGAGCGGGTAGACCGCGGCGAAGGCGGCGGTCTCGCCCCAGGTGCCGATGGCGCTGATCGTGCCTTGGGCGTCGATGCCCTGGCTCCAGCCCATCGCGCCGTAGTAGGCGCGTTCGGCGAGGATCCCGGCGAAGACGAGCGCGCCGAGCGCGGCCGACCACAGGAGCCCGAAGACGCCCATGGCGACGCTGAGCTCGCGGCGGGTCATGCCCGCGGCGATCATGTTGGGCACCAGGGTGAACAGGAAGCCGCCGGCGACGAACGAGGTGAACCACTTGGCGATGTTCGCGGTGTAGTACCAGGTCGATAGGTCGATGTCGCGGTACTGGGAGAGCGCGAGCGGCCCGAGGAAGGCGATGGCGACGGCCGCGAGGATCCAGTACTTGAAGTACTTGACGGCCTCGACGGCGAAGCCGGCGCCGAGCGCGAAGCGACGGTTGGGAAGCGTCAGGTGCTGGAGGGCGGGCATGGTCAGGCTCCCTTGCGGGTGGGCTCGGTGAGGTGGATGAAGAGGTCCTGGAGGCCGACGGGGCCGATCTCGAGTCCGGACGCGGCGGCGCGCTCGCGGGCGCCCGGGTCGAGGGCGGCGACGGTGGCGGCCTTGGTGCCGCCGAGCTGCTGCTCGGCGAGGACCTCGAGGCCCGCGGCGACGGCGTCGACGGCGGCCGCCGGGCCGGTGAGGGTCGCGCCCATGCCCTGGAAGACCTCGAGCTCCTCGTGGCGGAGGATGCGCCCCCGGTCGACGATGATGACCTCTTCGAGGTAGTTGGCGACCTCGTCGATGAGGTGGGTGGAGAGGATGACGGTGTGGGGGCGGTCCATGTACTCGGCGAGGAGCTCCTTGTAGAACGCGTCCCGGGTGGGGGCGTCCATGCCGAGGTGGACCTCGTCGAACATGGTGAGCTCGGCGCGGGCGGCGAGGCCGCACACGGCGGCGAGGGCGGAGCGCTTGCCGCGGGAGAGCTCGCGGACCTTCTTCTTGAGCGGCAGTTCGAACCGCTCGGCGAGCTTGAGGGCGTACTCGGTGTCGAAGCCGGGCCGGATCTGGCCGGTGTCGATGGCGGCCTTGACGGTGTCGGCGTCGTCGAAGTCGCCGCCTTCGCGGATGAGGGCGACGCGGGAGACGACGGCGGCGTTCTCCCATACCGGTTCGCCGCCGATGAGGATCTCGCCGCTGGTGGGCTTGCGGAAGGCGGCCAGGAGGCTGAGCAGGCTGGTCTTGCCGGCGCCGTTGCGGCCGAGAAGGCCGTAGATCTTGCCGGCCTCGAGTTCGAGGTTGACGTCCGCGAGCGCGTCGGTGTCCTTGTACTTCAACGTGACGTCGCGGAGGGATGCGGTGAAGCTCATTTGCGGGCGCCTTCCTGTGCTTCGAGGTAGTCGATGATGTCGGTGATCGCGATGCCGGCCTGGCGGGCCTCTTGGACGAGCGGGGCCAGGACCCGTTCGAAGAACCGCTCGCGGAAGTCGGCGGCGAGCCGTTCGCGGGCGTCGTCGGCGACGAACATGCCGACGCCGCGCTGCTTGTAGAGGACTCCTTCGTCGACGAGCTCCCGGAACGCCTTCTGCGCGGTGGCGGGGTTGATCTTGTAGAAGGCGGCGTACTGGTTCGTCGACATGACCTTGCCTCCCGGTTCGAGCGAGCCGTTCATGATCTCGGCCTTGATCTGATCGGCGATCTGCCGGTAGATCGGTGTGCCGTCATCGAACATCTCGCCTCCTTCGTCTAGTGGGAAAGGTTGGTTGGTTCAGAGGTTCATTAGTTGACTAATGAACCATAGCACGTGTGCGCCGACGCGTGTCAACTCGAACGGGCGCGCGAGCCCACCAGGCCCGACCTGTCCGGTCGGGCCTCGGCGGCGAAAAGCGTTGCAGTGCTGCGGTTTCGCGTGCGTTTGAGAGCTAGGGCATACGCGGGTCGACGGGCAGGGACGCGAGCCGGGCGCGCAAGGTCCGGGCCTCGCGGTCGCGCCCGCACGCGACGGCGCTGGCGTAATCGGCGAAGCCGCGGGCCCAGGTGCGGCCGTCGTGCTCGGCGCAGCCCGCCGACCGCTCGGCGCAGTCGAGGGCGGCGGCGGTGTCGCCGCGGCCGTGGTGCGCGATCGCCAAGTAGCCCAAGGAGACCGCCTGCTCGAACGCGTCGCCGCGCCGTTCGGCGGCCGCGAGCGCGGCGGTCTGGACCGCGAGCAGCTCGTCCGGGGCGTCGATCGCGCGCTCGGCGAGGATCCAGCCGAGCTGCCAGACCCGCAGGTCGGTCCCGAATCCCGCCTCGACCCGAAGCAGCCCCGCAAGGACCGCGTGCTCGGCGGAGAACCACGTGGCGGGGTCCATGACCAGCTCGACGAAGACCCCCGGCGCCGGGGCGCCGGGATCGAGGCGGCTCTGGTCGAACCGGTGCACCGCGCGCCGGTCCGCCCGGTGCGCGGCGAACAGGTAGTGCTCCAGCATCCGGATCGCGGCGGCGCGGCGCTCCACGTCGAGCACCTCGTCCACGAAGCATTCGGCGGCATAGTCGCGCATCAGCCCGTGCACACCGTACCGGCCGCCGGGGAAGCGGTTGATCAGGTTGATCTCGGCGAGCGCGGCCAGCGCCGCACGGGCCTCGGCGAGCGGCGCGCCCATGAGGCTGGCGAGCGCCGCGGGCGTGAGCGACGGCCCCGGATGCAGCCCGAAGAGGCAGAACGCGAGCGCGTCCCGCTCGCTCAGCAGCTGGTAGGAGCTGTCGAACACCGCGCGCGGGTCGGAGGCGTGGTCGGAGGAGGCCAGCACGTTGAGGAGGTTCCCGGTGCTGGCGAGCCGGTCGGCGAGCGAGTTGAGGGTGAGCGCCGGGTCGGCCGCCGACCAGGACCCGACCAGGGTGAGCGCCAAGGGAAGCCGCCCGCAGGCGGCGGCGATGCGGTCGACCGCGGCCCGGTCGTCCGCCGCTCGCTGGGGGCCGAGCCGGCGCGCCAGCAGCGCCTGCGAGTCCGCCTCGGAGAGCAGGCCGAGGTGCACGACCTCCGCGCCTTCGCTCATGTCGAGGCCGGTCAGCCGGTCGCGGCTGGTCACGATCGTGAACGAGCCGGGCGCGGTGGTCAGCAGCGGGCGCACATGCGCGGCGTCCCGGGCGTTGTCGAGCACGATGAGGACCCGCCGCTGCACAAGGATCGTGCGGTACAACCCGGCCCGCTCGTCGAGCCCCGCCGGAAGCCGCGCGGCAGGGACGCCGAGCGCCGCGAGCGCTTCGCGGAGCACGTCCTCCGGGCGGGCGCCCGGCGCCGTCGGGTCGAAGCCGCGCAGGTTGAAGTACAACTGGCCGTCGGGGAAGCGGTGCGCGACGCGGTGCGCCCACGAGACGGCCAGCGCGGTCTTGCCGACCCCGCCCATGCCGGTGACGGCCGCGAGCCCCGCTTCGGACCCCGCGTCTATGAGGAACGCGTCCAGCGCTCGGATCTCGTTCTCGCGCCCGGTGAAGCGGCGCGTGGTCCGCGGCAGCATCGCCGGGACCGCGGCGGCGACGGCCTCGACCGGTTCGGGCGGGGCGGGTTCGGCGGGCTGGTCGCGCAGGATCGCGGTGTGGAGGTCGACGAGTTCGCGGTTGGGGTCGGCCCCGAGGGCGTCGGCGAGCCGCTCCTTCAAGGCGGCGTAGGCGTCCAGGGCCTCGGCGGTGCGCCCGCAGGCGTGGAGGGCGCGCATGAGGAGGCCGACGAGGCGCTGGCGGGAGTCGTGGACGGCGAGGACCTGGCGCAGCTCCTCGACGGCGGCGGGCGCCCGGCCTGCGTCGATGTCGGCGTCGATGCGCTGCTCGAGGAGGGTGAGCCGGTACTCGTCGAGGCGGCGGCCGATCGCTCCGGCGGCGCGCCCGGGGAGGTCGGCGAGGGCGGGGCCGCGCCATTCGGCGAGGGCCTCGCGCAGGACCTCGGCGGCCGCGTCGCTGTCGCCTTCGCGGCGGAGCGCGCGGGCTTGGGCTTCTTTCGCCTTGCAGCGCAGCGTGTCGAGTTCAGCGGTGTCGATGCGGAAGCGGTAGGCGCGGCCGACGGTCTCGATGCGGTCGCGGGCGGTGCCGAGCTGGCGGCGCAGGACGCCGACGGTGTTCTGGATCTGGGCTTCGGGGTCGAGCGGGAAGTCGTCGCCGTAGACGCCGGCGACGAGGCCGCTCATGGGGATCACGCGTCCGGCGTCGTCGAGGAGGAGGGCGAGGATCGTGGTGGCGTTGCCGCGCGGGAAGGACGCGGGGCGGCCGTCGACGCGGACTTCGAGGGGTCCGAGCAGCCGCACGTCGAGGGTCATGGCGTCGTCGCTTTCAGCACCGCGGTTCGGGGGACTCCATTGTCCCACATGGCGGTGAGGGCGGTGCCGCCCTGAGGCATGGCGATTCGAGGGCGGATCCGTGGCGGCCGGGGCGACGATGCGGGGACACCGCTAGAGGAGGAGTCCCCTATGGACCGGATCGCTATCCCTGAGGATTACGAGGACCGCCTGCGGGCGGCCCACGCCGCCGTGACGCGGCTGCCTGAGGGGCCGGTGCGCGACAACGCGCTGCGGGCCTTGGAAGCGGCGCCGACGCGCGAGCGGTTCGACGACGCGAAGCAGGCCGCCGCGAAGGCGGGCGCGATGGCCGCGCAGCTGATGAGCGCCGGGTTCGACGGCACCGACCCGGGCCGCGTGGTGTGGCTGCGGCTCGACTACACGGGGCGGCTCGGCTCCCTCGCGCTCAGCCCCACGGTCGACCGCATGAGCAGCCGGGCCGTGGCCAAGGCCGTGCAGACCGCTTGGGACGCAGCCGAAGCGGCCCGCGCCGAACAGGTGATGCGCGCCGAGCGCACGGCCGCGGACCTGCTCGCCCGCTCCCAGCCCGACGCCCGCTCGGCCGACCTGCGGGAGTGGATCGAACGCTCCCCGGAGCGGTTCACCAGCGAGGCGACCGACGACGACCTGTGCGAGGCCGAAGTGACCTTCGCGGGGCGGCTGACCGCCTTCCGGTTCCTGGTCCCCAACGCCACGGTCGAATCGGACCACGAAGCCCTCTCGGCGGCGGTCTCGGCCGCGATCGAGCTGGCACAGCGCCGCGCCTCAGACCGGCTCTCGGCCCTGTTCGAAGCCACATCGCGATAAGGCGAAAGCGAAGACGCCGCCGAATGTCCCCCGACCACTCAGCGGTGCGAGCGCGCGATCGCGCTGCACCGATCGACGGTGCCGTTCGAGCCCGCTGCCCCCGCAGCGCGAAACGGCCCGCCGTCCACGAGGGACGGCGGGCCGTTCGCTCCCGGTTTCAGGCCTTGGGCTCCGGTAGGTCGAAGCCCGGCAGCGAGATCGGGGGCAGCTCGTCGATCGGCGGGAGCGGGGGCAGATCGGGCTGCTTCGGCTGCTCCTCCAGGTAGTCGACGTAAGGGTTGCCCTCGTCGGTGCCGATCCCCCACACGTCTTCTTCCGGGTCCTCGGTCAGGAACGACTCGCGCTCGAACTCCTCGTCGGGGTTCACCGGGCCGCGCGCGCCAGGCGCGCCCATGAGGCCGCCGCCGAGGCCGGGCCTGCCGCCCGCCCCTGCGGCCACGGCTGGCGTGCCGCCGCCGGCGGTCGACATCATGCCCGTGCCCATGCCCGGTCCACCGGTCGAGACGTCGGGCGAGCCGAGCCCGCCACCGCCGAGGCCGCCGCCACCACCACCGCCGGAGGCGAGACCGCCGGAGGGCAGCTCGGCGTCTTCGAGCTCGGCGGGCTTCCACGGGTCGCCGAAGTCGGGCGTCGGAGGGTCGATCGGGTCGGTCGTGAAGTCCGGGACCTCCGGCACCGGGTCGGTCGGCTCGTAACCGGGGATCTCGTTCCCGGGCGGCTCGTTCGGCGGCTGGTCGGCGTCCGCGCGCGGGTCCTCGGGCTGCTGGTCCTCCTCCTGCTCGTCCTTGTCCTGGTCCTCGTCGTCCTTCTTGTCGTCTTCCTTGCCGTCCTCGTCCTCGTCCTTCTCGTCCTCGTCGTCCTTGTCATTGCCGGCGTCCTCGTCCTTGCCCGTGGTGTCGCCGGTGTCCTTGCCCTGCTTGCGTTCGGTCGACTGCTCCACGTTCTCGAGGTTCCCGTCGGCCTCCTCGGGCCGCACCGGCAGGCAGTCGGTGGCGCCGGGTCCCTTGTCCTCCAAGGGCTGCAGCGCCTCAGCGGCCGCCGTCAGCGCGGTCCCGGTCACCGCATCGGTCGCGGTGAGCACCGCCAGGCCGGTCGTCAGCCGCACCGTGCCCTCGTCGGCCCGGGCCTGGAACATCGCCTGTAGGACCGGCCCGAACGGCCCGGCGGCCGCGATCGCCGCCCAGTGGGCCGGCCCCAGCTCGACCTTCGGCGCGGGCTGCACGACGAACCCCGCGCCCTTGTAGGCCGCGTCCGCCTCCCTCAACTGCTCCACTTGCGACACCATCGCCGAACCGCCCGTGTCCAGCGCCTCCGCGGCCTCGCCCACCTGCGAGACCACCTGGTCCACATGCTCGTCCACGATCGTCACGTCGTCGTTGAACGCGGTGTTCGCCCGGTCTTGCCAGCCGCCGTTGATCTCGGCGACCTTCGCGCCGTACTCCGAGCGGTGGTCGCCCAGATCGGTCCCGGCGGCACTCATCTCGCTCGCGCAGTCGACGAACGCAGCGGGATCGGCGGCCAGCGCCTCCTCATATGCGGGCACGGCTCCTCCTAAGGCTCGCGGCGGACGGGGATGCGGCGTTCGAGGGCGCGGAACTTCCCGCGCACCTCCATGTCGCAGGACTCGAGCTCGTCGGCGCTCGTTGTCACCTGCGCGCCCTGCCAGTCCACGCGGCGCTCGACGCCCGCGGTGACCGTGTCGAACCGGCCGTGCCACTGCACGCCCGCGCCGCCGGTGATGAACCCGGCGTTGCTCGACGCGGCGGTCTGGGCGGGCGCCTCCACGCGGTCGGAGGCCAGCTTGGCCTTCGGCGCGAGGGTCTGCAGGTCGCCGCCGCCGCCGCGCACCTGCTCCACTTCCATGTACACCTCGTCCACGCGCTCCTCCTTCGCATCCGGCACGTCTTTCGATGAGCACTGCCTGCAATGTGCACCCCGCCGCCACGGACCCGTCCTGTCGCGGCTAGAGCGAAGTCATGGCGATTCCGGGGCGGGCCGGTCTTCCATGGGGCGGCGACCAGGAGCAGACCAGGGAGGTGCACCGGCATGAGCGACGGAGGACTGATCGAGGGCTCGGCCCCCGGCGGCGACGCGGGGTCCGAGTTCGTCACCCAATTCGACGCAGGATCGTCGGACTCGATCGCCTTTGGCGACGCGGGCCTCGTCTACGAAGAGGCACCGCTCGAGACCACAGCGTACGAACCGGTGCCGTACACCGAGATGGAGACGGCGACCGCGAGCTCCACGATCGCGTTCGGCGACACCGCCGACCTCGAGACGCCCGAGGCCGAGCGCGCCGGCTGCACGGCCGGCGCGTGCCCGCACCCGGTCGCGCACCCGGCCGAGACCGACTGGGAGCAGCTGGCGTCGGCGGTCCCGGTCGAGGGCCAGCTGGGGCGGTTCAAGCCGTTCTGCGAGGGCATGTCGTACCCGACCGAGGACGACTTCCGGGCGGCGGTGAGCGCGGTGCGCCCCATCGACCCCGACTCGTTCTCCCTGCAGCGGCTGCGGACCGGCTGGAACGACGAGGTCGCGGCCGTCATCGGCGACTGGCCCGCGAGGCTCAAGACGCAGCTCACCGCGTTGTCGACTGGCTGGGCCGGAACCGACTTCGACGCGTTCGCCGACCAGACCGACCAGGCCCGCGCCCTGCTCGAAGGCATCCTCGACGACGTGGAGGCGGCCGCGCAGGAGCTCAAGCACCGCGAAGAGGCGATCTACACCCTCCAGGGCGGCGACTCCGGCGAGATCCCCTACCCCGCACCGCTGGTCGGCGCGGACGGCGAGTGGACGAACCTCGTCGCGATCCACGTGCGACCCGCGTGGTGGCACGGCGACTGCATCCAGATGACCTGCGAGGAGGCCGAGAGGGCGCTCGAGCTGGGCGGGGCCGATCCGGCGCTGGCGGCGGAAGTGCGGTCGTTCATCGAGCAGAAGGCGGGCGAGGCGACCTCGACTGTGGTCGGCGCGGTGGTCTCGGAGGCGCGGGCGGCGGCGGGCGAGGAGGCGAAGTCGAGCTTCGGGTCACGCATCGCTGCGGAACTGGCGGCGTACACCGAGCGGCAGGCAGCGATCGACGAGTCGATCGGCGAGAAGCGCTCGGGCCAGAGCGAGCAGCTGGGGTCGCTGACCACGCCCGGTTCGGACCGGCCGTACCCGGACAGCGCGGATACCTCCTATATGGACTTGGGGTCGCCCGCGATGGAGCAGCCGGCGCCGCCGGTGGCGCCGCAGACGACGCAGGACCCGACTCCGGTGCCGCCCGGCGGCGACGGCTCGACGGCGCCGGTCGATGCCGAGACCGCAACGGACCCTTGGGAGTCGACGCCCACTGCGGCCGAGGACGTCTCGGGCGGTCTCGCGAGCGGGTTCGGCGGCGGCATGGGCGGCGGCGGGTTCGGGTCCGTGCCCGGGGGCGGCGCGGCTCCTGGCGGCGGGGCGCCGATGGGCGGGGGCTTCGGTTCGACGGTGCCGGGGGCGTTCACCGCGCCCGGATCGGCGGCGGCACCGTCCGCTGGTGCGGGCGGCGGCGCGGGCGGGTCACGGACGGCGATGGTCGCCGGAGCGCCGCAGCAACAGCGGGCGGCGGCCGAGCAGCGCAAGAAGCAGTCCGAAGAGGACGAAGAAGCGGAGGACGAGGACTTGACCTTCCGCGAGACCGATTTCGCCTGGGGCTACGTGAAGCCCGGCGACGACCCGTACAACTAGCGAGGAGACCGCGCGATGGCACAGGAGCGGGTGTTCGACCCCGAAGCGATCGAGGAGTACCGGCTGTTCCTGCTGGAACTGCTCGACGCCCTCGAGAACCAGGTGATCCCGGTGCTGGGCACCGGGACGCTGAGCCGGGCCCCGGCGTTCGGGACCGCGCCGGGCGCGGCCGAGAACGCGGCGGGCCAGTACCTGGAGTTCCACGCCGCCACGTGGCGGAACCTCCAGTACCTGCGGGGGACGCTGCACGGCATGGAGTCCGCGCTGACCGCGGTCGCGGCGAGCGGCGGCGAGGCCGAGGAGGAGACGACCGCGGGCCTCGCGACCACGGAGTCCGACCTGGCCGACCTGTCCGCGCCGCCGACGGCCGACCAGAGCGCGGTCGGCACGGTCCTCATCGCCGAGGGGTTCACCGTCGAGGGCGCCGACCCCGGGGAGGCCACGGCGTTCACCGCATGAGGGGGCGTCCGGTCCCGAGGGGCCGGACGCCGCCGTTCAGACGAGGCCGCCCTCGTAGGCGGCGATGACGGCCTGGGTGCGGTCGCGGACGCCGAGCTTGGCGTAGACGCCGCTGAGGTGGGTCTTGACGGTCTCGCGGCCGAGGTAGAGCTCGGCGGCGATCTCCTGGTTCGACAGGCCCCGGGCGGCGAGCACGAGGACTTCCCGTTCGCGGTCGCTGAGATCGCCGATGCCCTTGGGGGCCTTGCGGGCCGGCGCGGCCGCGGCGAGGCGGCGGACGGCCTCGGGGAACAGGAGCGCGTCGGTGCGGGCGACGAGGCGGACGGCGACGAGCAGGTCTTCGACGCGGGTGCGCTTGAGCAGGAACCCGTCGGCGCCGGCGCGGAGCGCCTGCCACACGTAGTCGTCGTTGTCGAAGGTGGTGACGACGAGGATCTTCGGCGGCGCGGCCATCTCGGCGACGATCCGCTCGGTCGCCTGGATGCCGTCCACTGTAGGCATTCGGACGTCCATGAGGAGGACGTCGGCCTTGCCGGAGCGGGCGATGGCGACCGCGTCGATCCCGTCGGCGCCCTGGGCGACGACCTCGAGGTCGGGTTCGGCGCCGATGATCGCGGCGAAGCCGGTGCGGATCAGGGCCTCGTCGTCGATCAGCGCGATGCGCAGCGGTGCGGTCATTCCCGGCCCTTCGTGTCGGTCGGTACGGCGGCGCGGACGGTCCACTCCCCTGCCGTCCAAGCGGTCTCGGCGGTGCCGCCGAGGACGGCGGCGCGTTCGGCCATGCCGATGAGGCCCCTGCCGCCGGGCCGCCCGCGCGGGCGGCGCGCGGCGGGGCTGGTCACGGTCACGGCGGTCTCGGCCGCGCCGATGTCCACCTGGACACGGGCGCGCGGCTCGTCGGCGTGGCGCAGCACGTTCGTCAGGGCCTCCTGGACGATCCGGTAGGCCTCGCGGGAGGCGAGGCGACCCAGGGTCCCGGGGTCGCCCGTGACACGGAGGTCGACGTCGACGCCGGACTCGGCGGTGAGGGACGCGAGGTCGGCGAGGTCGCGCTGCGGGGCGCGCGCGTCGTCGCGGTCCTCGCGGAGCGCCCCGATCACGGCGTCGAGTTCGGCGAGGGCGCCGCGGGCGGTCTCGCCGACGGCGGCCATGGCCTCGGCGGCGAACGCGGGGTCGCGGGCGATGAGCCGGGAGGCGGCCTCGGACTGGACGACGACCACGGAGAGGGCGTGGCCGACCGAGTCGTGGAGTTCGCGGGCGATGCGGTTGCGCGCGGCGAGCCGGGCGGCCTCGGCGCGGGAGGCGGCGAGCCGGTCGTTCGCGCCCTGGCCCAGGAGCAGCGGCGCGAGGGCCTTCATGGCGGCGGTGGCGCCCGCGACGACGAGGACGAGGGCGATGAGCAGCAGGGGGCCGGTGAGCAGACCCCAGTCGGATACCGGGCCGTCGAAGTAGCCGGGCACCGCGCCGCGGCCGGAGAAGGCGGTGAGGGCGCCGTAGTAGAGCAGGTAGGCCGCGAACGGGACGAGCGCGAGGGTGATGCCGCTGACGACGCCGCCGACCGCGGCGTGGAGGGTGAACCAGCAGCCGGTGCGCCAGCGCGAGTTCCAGGTGGTGTCGTCGGCGGGCGAGGCGAACTCGGCGCCGAGGAGGCGGCGGGCGGCGGTGCGCTCGACCTCGCGGTCGGGCAGAAGCAGCGAAGTGGCGGCGACGAGCGGGAGGACGGCGGCGAACACGGCGGGTTCGAGGATGCCGTCGAAGCCGCTCTCGGGTTCGAGGAAGTTGCGGCCGATCGCGCCGACCATCATGAAGGGCATCATGAGCGCGCCGCCCAGGATCATCCAGACCCAGCCGCGGTAGGTGGCCCGGGACCGGATCGGGGCGAGGAGGCGCATGGGGCCATTGTGCCAGCGGCGGTTCACGGGTCGAGCCTGCCAGGCGCGGCGGCCCGGCGTCGTCCCCCCGGTGAGGGGCCCCGGTCCCCCGCGCGGGGGACCGGGCCTGCCCGTGCGGGTGCTATTGGCCTTCGTAGGCGTCCTTGAGGCCTTGCAGGTCGATCTTCTTCATCGCGTACATGGCGTTGACGGCGCGCACGGCCGCCTCCTTGTCGGGGCCGCCCAGGTACTGGTCGGCCTGGGTGGGCCAGACCTGCCAGTTGACGCCCCACTTGTCGGCGATCCAGCCGCACTGGATCTCGCTGCCGCCGTTGGCGAGGAACGCGTCCCAGAGGCGGTCGACCTCGTCCTGGGAGTCGCAGTTGATGAGCAGCGACATGGCGTGGTCGTGCTTGGCGGAGTCGTCGCCGTTGATGGCGGTGAACGACTGCCCGGCGAGGTCGAAGTTGACGACCATGGCGTCGCCGACCTTGCCGTGGGCGTCCTCGACGTACGGGACGGTGCTGGTGACCTTGGCGTCGTCGAAGAGGGTGAGGTACCACTCGACGGCCTCTTCGGCGGCGTTGTCCTGGTACCAGATGTTGGTGACGATCTTCTGCATGGCGGTTCGTCCTTCCGAGCGGATCCGATATAAGCCGATTGCACCAGTTGAGACGAGGCGGCGCGCCGAAACTCATCGCTTCGGCCCGGATCGGCGCTACGGTGCGGGCATGGTGCGCAGCGAGGCGGCGACGGTGGACGGGTACTTGGCGGAGCTCCCGGAGGAGCGCCGGGCGGCGGTGCGCGCGATCAGGGACGCCTGCCGGGCGGCGATGCCGGGGTTCACCGAGCTCATGGTGTACGGGATGCCCGGTTTCTCGCGCGACGGCACGGCTGCGGGGATCGAGATCGCTTTCGCGTCCCAGAAGCGCTACCTGTCGTTCTACCTCATGCGCGCGGACGTGCGCGAGGCGTTCGCCGAGCGCCTGGAGGGCCGCGACATGGGCAAGGGTTGCCTGCGGTTCGCCGGCCCCGCGAAGGTCGACCTCGGGCTGGTGCGCGACCTCGCCCGGGCGACGGCCGAGGCCCCGGCCCGCTGAGGACCGCGGGAACCCCGGCCGCTCCCGCAAAAGGGGGCAGCGGGAGCGGCCGGGGGTTCGGACCGTCGACAGCACGGGCCGGCCCGGGTTTCCTGAGAGGTCGCCGCCGCGCGGAGACAGCGCGTTGGGACGCTTCCAGTGGACCACCGCATCGCCATGGGCCGCAACGGTTGCGGTGTCCCGGAACGTCCCGGACGGGGGCGGACGGGACCGGTGCGCCTCGGTAGACTCGGTGACGTGCGTCATTTCCCCAATGGCCTTGACCCCTCCACCGCCGGCTCCGCGCCCCAGATGGTCGCCCTCCTCCGCGAGCTGCGCGCCGGCTCGGGGCTGAGCATCCGCGAAGTCAGCCGCCGCGCCCGCGACCACGGCGACTGGCTCCCCACCTCCACGCTCGCCGCCGTCCTCAACCGCGACTCCCTCCCCCGCTCCGAAGTCGTCGCCGCCCTCGTGCGCGCCTGCGGCGGCGACGAGGCGACCGTCGACGCCTGGCTCGCCCAGTGCTCCCGGATCGCCGCCGGCGACGTCGCCGACACGGGTCAGGTCCCCCGCCAGCTCCCGCCCGCCCCGCACGCCTTCACCGGCCGCGAACGGGAACTGCGCCTCATCGGCGAGCACACTCGCGAGGGCGCGCCCCGTTCCGTCGTCATCGCCGGACCAGCCGGGATCGGCAAGACCGCACTCGTCCTCCACTGGGCCCACCGCGCCCTCGACGACTACCCCGACGGGCAGCTCTACGTCGACCTCCGCGGCTTCTCCGGCGCCGACCCCCTCGCGCCCGCCCCGGTCCTGCAGCGCTTCCTGGCCGCCCTCGGCACCGACGCGGACGAGATCCCCGCCGACGCCGACGAACGCGCCGCCATGTACCGCTCCCTCCTGAGCCACCGCCGCGTCCTCGTCGTCCTCGACAACGCCCGCAGCCCCGAGCAGCTGCGCGACCTCCTTCCCGGCAGCGGAGGCTCCGCCGCCCTCATCACCGCCCGCACCGTCCTCTTCGGACTCACCGCGACCCACGGCACCCCCCACCTCCGCCTCAACCCCCTCGCCCGCGACGAATCCATGGACCTCCTCGGCGCCATGATCGGCCGCGACCGCATCGCCACCGACCCCGCCGCCGCCCGCGGCCTCGCCGCCGCCTGCGGCGACCTCCCCCTCGCCCTCCGGCTCGCCGCCTGCCAGACCCTCGCCCACCCCGAACAGCCCCTCGGCGAACTCCGCGACCGCATCGCCACCGCGCCCCTCGCCAACCTCGACCTCCCCGGCGACGAAGCCGCCGGCCTCCGCTCCTGCCTCGACCTCACCCGCGACCACCTCGCCCCCGCCGAACGCGACACCCTCGCCGCCATCGGCCTCCACCCCGCCACCGAGTTCGAACCCGCCGGCATCGCCGCCCTCACCGGCACCACCCCCGCCGAAGCCGCCGCCGCACTCCGCCGCCTCGCCGAAGTCCACCTCGCCGCCACCGTCGACGACGGCCGCTGGAACGTCCACGACCTCGTCCGCGCCTACGCCCGCGAACAGGCCGCGGCCCTCCCCGACCGCGACGCCGCCCTCGAGCGCCTCTACGACTGGCACCTCGCCTCCGTCGCCGCCTCCTGGCCTGTCCTCTTCGGACTCGAACCCGAGGAGACCCCCGAGACCGCCGTTCCCCCAGCGGCATTCGCCGCCGCCGAAGACGCCCTCACCTGGCTCGACGCCCGCCACAGCGCCCTCACCGAGACCATCCGCCACGCCGCCGCGGGCGGCCACCACCGCCACACCAGCCGCCTCGCCTCCGCCCTCTGGCGCTACCAGTACCTCCGCGGCCTGCGCACCGAAGCACTCGCATGCCTCGACCTCGCCCTCACCGCCGACCGGGCCAGCGGCGACCGCCGCCACGAAGCCGCCGTCCGCTACCAGATCGGCAGCACCCACCGCGCCATCGGCGCCCTCGACGACGCCGAACACCACCTCGCCGCCTCCCGCGCCCTCGCCGCCGAACTCGGCGACCGCGAACGCGAGCTCATCGCCCTCGCCGCCCTCGGCTGGTGCCACAGCCAGCGCTGGCGCCTCGCCGAAGCCCGCCAATGCGCCATGGAGGTCGCCGAAGGCTTCCGCGAGCTCGGCGACGCCGTCCGCGAGGCCAACGCCGTCGACGACCTCGCCCACATCGACCTCCTCGTCGGCGACAACGAGAACGCCCGCAACGGCTTCGAACACTCCGTCAAGGCCTTCGCCGACCGCGGCTGGAACCAGAACCTCGGCGCCGCCCTCGCCGGACTCGCCCGCCTGCGCCTGCGCGACCACGACCCCGGCACCGCCGCCGAACTCCTCGACGAGGCCCTCCACGCCTACCGCGACTCCGGCGACGACCTCGGCCAGGCGTTCATCCGCAGCCGCCTCGCCTATGCCCGCGCCCACCAGGGCCTCCACGACGAGGCCAAGACCCTCGCCCGGCAGGCCCTCGACGCGACCGCCGCCGTCACCAGCGTCGAACTGCGCCTCGAAGTGCTCAACAACACCGGGTTCACCTTCAACGTGATCGGCGACCCCGACACCGCCGAGCGCCTCCACCGCGAAGCCCTCGACCTCGCCGAAGCCGCCCCCGACCCGTACGAGGAGGCCCGCGCCAACCACGGCCTCGGCAACGCGATCGCGGCCCAGGGCAGCGAAGCGGACGCCCGCACCCACTGGGCCAGGGCCCTGCGCCTTCACGACGAGATCGGCACCTACGGCCGCGCCGAGGTTGCCGAACTGCTCGGCAAACGGGCGCAAGGCGGACCTCGCTGAACCCTCCGGGCCGAGACCCGCTGGTATACATGAACGATGACCGACGTGCGGCCCGGCCGCGTCCGCCGCGCCGTCGCCGCCCTCGTGTACCGCGCGCAGGCGTTCACCGTGGTCGGCTACATGGGCGTCGCGTCGTTCATCGGCGTCGAAGCGCTCATCGTGCTCCTCGGCTTCACCACGGTCCTGCCGATCGCGATCCCGTTCGTCCTCATCGTCCTCGGCCTCGCCTACCTGTTCCGCCAGCGCCTCCGCGAATCCTGGCACGGCCTGCGCGCCCGGCTGCGCCGCGGCGAGGCCGAATAGCCGCGCCTCGCGACCGGCGGCGGGGACCCCTCCCGGCCGGATCCTGCGACAATGAAGGTCCCCTGACGTGAAGGACCTGCCATGTCCGATAACGAATCCCGCCCCGCAGACCCCGCCCCCGAACCGGCACCGAACTCCTCGTCCGGGTCGGACGCCTCACCTCCCGAATCCACTCCGGACAGTCCGGCTTACAGCCCGTACCCCGCGGAACCGTCGTCCGGCGCCACCGCCGACGGCGCGCCCGGCTACTTCGCGCCGCCGTCGCCGTACCCGCCCGGGCCGTACTACTACCCTCCGAAGCCCGGCACCAACGGCTTCGCCGTCGCGGCGCTGGTCGTGGGCATCGTCGGACTCTGCCTCTGCTTCGGGTTCCTCGGCATCATCTTCGGCAACGTCGCCCGGCGCCAGATCGAGGAGACCGGCCAGGCCGGCGCCGGCATGGCGACCGCCGGGATCGTCCTCGGCTGGATCGCGGTCGGCTGGATCGCGCTCCGCATCATCCTGGTGCTCAGCGTCGGCACCACCGACTACTACTACTGACCCGGTTCGGGCTCAAGCGATCTCGCGCGGGTCGATCTGGATCCGCACCTGTTCGGCCTTCGCGCTCGCCCGCTCGGCCGCCGCCTTCGCGAGCACGCTCGCGAGGGCGGCCCCGTCCCGGCGCCGCACGCGCAGCAGCAGCCGCTCCGTGTGCTCGTCGACCGGGATCGGCCCGATCACCTCCGCGCCCAGGTCGGCGGGGAGGTTCGCCGCGATCTTCTCCGCCTCGCCGTTCGGCCCCGTCAACGCGGCGAACTTCATCACCGGCGGGAAGCCCAGCTCCGCGCGCTCTTCGAGTTCCAGGCGCGCGAACCAGCCCGGGTCCCAGCGGATCAGGGCCTGCACCACCGGCAGCCCGCCGTCGGCCGTGACCACGGCCGTGCCCGTGGGCGCGCACAAGGCCACCGCGTTCATCCAGATCCGAAGCGCCTCTTCCGAAGCGGTCAACTCCGCCCGCGTCAGCTGCGCCCACGTGTCCAGCAGCAGCACCGCGCCGTAGCCTTGCGGCGCCGTCGGTTCCACGCCCGGAGTGGAGACGACGATGCGCCGCCCCTCTCCGATCGCGCCCAGCCGCTCCGACGCGTTCGACTCGACCACCTCGACGCCCGGGAACGCGCTCGCGAGCTCTTCGGCGGTGCGCGCCGCACCGATCACGACCGCCCTGATCCGCGTCGATCCGCATTCCTTGCAGCGGTAGTGCTCGTCCACGCGGCCGCACCACGTGCACACCGGCGGGCGGCGCGGACCCGTGAGCCGAAGCGGCCCAGTGCAGTCGGGGCACAGCGCGCGGGTGCGGCACCGCTGGCAGGACACCGCCGGCACATAGCCGCGGCGGGGCACCTGGAGCAGCACAGGCAGGTCGGCGTTCAGGGCGCTGCGGGCGGCTTCCCAAGCGACCGTTGGCAACCGGGCGGTGGAACTCGACGGGTCGGCGGCGAGGTCGGCGTCGTCGCCGATGGGCACGACCCGCGGTGCGGCGGCGCGGAGGGCGTCGCGCTCCCCCGCGGCCGAGACGGCCCAGCCGGTCTCGACCAGGAGCTGCGCCTGCGGCGTCCGCGAGAAGCCGCCGACGACGCAGGCGGCCCCGGCCAGTTCGGCGCGGGTCAGCAGCACGTCTCGTGCGTGCGGGTGCGGGGCGTGGAGGCTGATGAGGTTCTTGTCGCCGTCGTCCCAGACGGCGACCAGCCCAAGGTGCTCCACGGGGGCGAGCATCGCGACCTGCGTGCCCGCGACGATGCGCACCTCGCCGCGCAGGGCTTTCAGGAAGGACCGGTAGCGCGGGGTCGGGCCCATCGCACTGGAGACGGTCACGTGCCGGTCCGGTCCGAGCACCGAGGCCAGGGCCGCGTCGAGCCGTTCCAGGTCGTACTGATCGGGGACCACGAGCAGCGCCCCGCGCCCGGCGGCGGCAGTGGTGGCGGCCGCTTCGGCGAGGCGGATCGCCCAGTCCTCGCCGGGGATCGCGTTCCAGACGATGCGGGCCTGCTTGCCTTCGCGCAACGCGCGAAGGAATGCCTCGCCAGCGATATATCTATCCCAAAGAGTCTGGTCCGGCACCTCCACGGGCAGCGCCTCCGCCGGGGCCTCCTTCTCGACCCGCAGCTTCCGCTCGGGCAGCGCGAGACGCAGCACGTCGGCGAGGTTGCCCGCGTAGCGGTCCGCGACGCGCTTCGCCGCCTCGGCCACTTCGGCGGTGAGCACCGGCCCGGGCGGCACGACTTCGAGCACCGGCAGGATCTTCCCGGGGAAGTCCGTGCGGTCGCGCAGCTCCATCACGGTGGCCTTGAGCTTGCGCCCGCTGAAGCGCACCGCGACCCTGCAGCCCGGACGCACCTCGTCCATGAGCTCGACCGGCACCCGGTAGTCGAAAAGCTGGTTGAGCTGCGGCAACGGGTGGTCTACGCAGACCGCTGCGTATCGTGCCGGGGACTCGTCCATCGAATAAAAATACCGGGCGGCCCCGACACGCGGGGCCGCCCGGTCACTTGCTTCGGCGCTTAGTTCACGGCCTCTTTGAGGGCCGCGGCGCGGTCGGTCGCCTCCCAGGTGAACTCGGGGAGCTCGCGGCCGAAGTGGCCGTAGGCGGCGGTCTTGGAGTAGACCGGGCGGATGAGGTTGAGGTCGCGGATGATCGCGGCCGGGCGCAGGTCGAAGACCTCGAGCACGGCGCGCTCGATGCGCGCGGGGTCCACAGTCTCGGTGCCCTGCGCGTCGACGGCGACGCTGACGGGCTTGGCCTTGCCGATCGCGTAGGCGACCTGGACCTCGCAGCGCTCGGCGAGCCCGGCGGCCACCACGTTCTTCGCGACCCAGCGCGCGGCGTACGCGGCGGAGCGGTCGACCTTCGACGGGTCCTTGCCGGAGAACGCGCCGCCGCCGTGGCGGGCGTAGCCGCCGTACGTGTCGACGATGATCTTGCGGCCGGTGAGGCCGGCGTCGCCCATCGGGCCGCCGATCTCGAAGCGGCCGGTCGGGTTCACCAGGAGCTTGTAGTCGGCGGTGTCGAGGTCGAGACCCGAGACGACCGGCGCGATCACATGCTCGGCGACATCGGGTGCCAGGAGCGAGTCGAGCGAGATGTCGGGCGCGTGCTGGCTCGAGACGACGACGGTGTCGAGGCGGACGGGCTTGTTGCCGTCGTACTCGATGGTGACCTGGGTCTTGCCGTCAGGACGCAGGTAAGGGACGGTGCCGTCCTTGCGGACCTCGGTGAGCCGCTGGGAGAGCCGGTGCGCCAAGGCGATCGGCAGCGGCATCAGCTCAGGGGTCTCACGGCACGCGAAGCCGAACATGAGGCCCTGGTCGCCCGCGCCCTGGATGTCGAGCTCGTCGATCTCGGTCCCGTCCACGCGGGACTCCCAGGCCTTGTCGACGCCTTGGGCGATGTCGGGGCTCTGCCCGCCGATCGAGACGTTCACGCCGCACGAGGCGCCGTCGAAGCCCTTCTTCGAGGAGTCGTAGCCGATCCGCAGGATCGTCTCGCGCACGATGCGCGGGATGTCCGCGTACGCGTGCGTCGTGACTTCGCCCGCCACGTGCACCTGACCGGTGGTGATGAGGGTTTCGACCGCAACCCGGCTCGCGGGGTCCTCGCCCAGCAGGGCGTCCAGGATCCCGTCGGAGATCTGGTCGGCGATCTTGTCCGGGTGGCCCTCAGTGACCGACTCGGAGGTGAACAGGCGACGTGCCACGGCACTCCTCAACACTTCCACACCGCCAATGCGGCGCATTTCGACTGACTTCGCAGCTCACAAGTCTATGCGGTGAAGATCTTCCCACCAAGTCGGCACGCGGCGGCCACGCGGTGTCAATCGCGTCCACTCAGCGGGAGACGTGAGGAGACGGCATCCCAGATGGCGTCGGCCACGGCCTCCTTCGAGGCGTGCTCGCGGACGTCGACTTCGCCACGTTCGTCGAACACGGTGACCGAGTTCTCCGAGGCGCCGAACACGGCCCCGCCGGAGACGTCGTTGAGGACGACGAGATCGGCGCCTTTGGCCTCGCGCTTGCGCATCGCGTGCTCGCGTCCGTCGTGGGTCTCGGCGGCGAAGACGACGAGCACCTGGTCGGGGCGTTTCTCGCGGCCCACTGCGGCGGCGATGTCCGGGGTCGAGGTCAGCGCCAGGTCGAGGTCGCCCTTGCGCTTGATCTTGCGGTCCGAGGACTCCTTGGGCGTGAAGTCGGCGGGCGCGGCCGCGAGCACGGCGGCGTCGGCCTCGGCCGCGGCCTTCACGGTCGCCTCGTACAGGTCGGCGGTGGTCGAGACGCGCTCGACGCTGATCCCGGCCGGCAGCGGCGCGTCGATGTGCGCGGCGATGAGGTGCACCTCCGCGCCGCGCGCGGCGGCGGCCGCGGCGAGGGCGATGCCCTGCCTGCCCGAGGAGTGGTTGCCGATGAACCGCACCGGGTCGATCGGCTCGCGGGTGCCGCCGGCGGTGACGAGGACCTTGCGGCCCACCAGGTCTCGCTTGCGGGTGAATGGTAGAGCGTTCACTCCGGTTCGGGGAGAGGCGTCGCGAAGCGGCGCCGGCGGGTGGGGCGACGGGTGCGGGAGGAAGCCCTTGATGAGGGCGAAGAGCGACTCGGGTTCGGGGAGGCGCCCGGGGCCGGTGTCGGCGCCGGTAAGGCGGCCCGAGTCAGGTTCCACGACATGCGCTCCGCGCTCGCGCAGGGCGGCGACGTTGGCGCGGGTGGCCGCGTGCTCCCACATCTCCGTGTGCATCGCCGGGGCGAACACGACGGGGCAGGCCGCGGTCAGCAGGGTGCTGGTGAGGAGGTCGTCGGCGCGGCCGTGCGCGGCCCGCGCCAGGAGGTCGGCGGTGGCCGGGGCGACCACGACGAGGTCGGCCTGGCGGCCGAGCCGCACGTGCTTGACCTCCGAGACGTCGGAGAAGACGCCGGAAGCCACCGGGTGGCCCGAAAGGGCCTCCCAGGTGGCTTCACCGACGAACTTGAGTGCCGCCTCAGTGGGTACGACGTGGACGTCGTGGCCCGACTCTTTGAGGAGGCGGAGCAGGATGCAGGCTTTGTAGGCGGCGATGCCGCCCGACACGCCCAGGACGATGTTCACGCGCGAAGCTTACGCCGATTGACACTCGGTGTCGGCTAAGCCTCGGTGTCGTCGAACGCCTTCGTCTCGAGCAGGCCCTTGTCGAGCTCGCGCATGGCGATCGACAGCGGCTTCTCCTCGGGCGTGGTCTCGACGAGCGGGCCCACGTACTCGAGCAGGCCTTCGCCCAGCTGCGAGTAGTACGCGTTGATCTGGCGCGCGCGCTTGGCCGAGTAGATGACCAGCTGGTACTTCGACTGGCTCTTCTTGAGCAGGTCGTCGATCGGCGGGTTGGTGATGCCGACCGGGTCGGCGACAGTCCCTGACACGTGTAATCCTTCGTGTGCGACTTGCTTGTTGCTGCTGGCTCCGGGATGCCGGGCTAGCGGGCTCCGGTCTTGACTACAGCCGGAGAACTGAGCAACTCTACCAGCTCGGCGGCCGCCTGCTCGATCGACACATTGGTGACTGTGTGATCGAACTCGGTCTCCGCGGCGAGCTCTTCGCGGGCGGCGTCCAGGCGGCGCGCGATCGTGGCCTCGTCCTCGGTCCCGCGCCCGGTGAGGCGGCGGACGAGTTCGTCCCACGACGGCGGCGCCAGGAACACCAGTTGGGCGTCGTGCATGGCCCGGCGGACCTGGCGGGCGCCCTGCAGTTCGATCTCCAGCAGCGCCGGGAGTCCGGCGCGCAGGCGCTCCTCGACCGGGCCGCGGGGGGTTCCGTAGAGGTTCCCCGCGTAGGAGGCCCACTCAAGGAACTCCCCCGCGGCGATCATCGACTCGAACTGCTCGGTCGACACGAAGTGGTAGTCGGCGCCGTCGACCTCACCAGGACGCGGCTTGCGGGTCGTGCAGCTCACGGAGAGCCAGACCCACGGGTAGTACTCCTGGATGAGGGCCTTGACGCTGCCCTTGCCCACTCCGGACGGGCCGGACAGCACCGTGAGGCGCTGGGCCAGGACTGCGTGGTGACGATCGATGCTCACGCGACTACAACTACCCGAACTTAGGCCTGGTCGCCCTTGAATTCATCCAGAAGCGCGGCGCGCTGGTGCTCGCCGAGGCCGCGCAGCCGACGGGAGTCGGCGATCTTGAGCTTCTCCATGATCTGGGTGGCGCGCTTGTCGCCGATGCCGGGGAGGGCCTTCAGCACGGCCGAGACCTTCATCTTGCCCGAGATGTCGTCGGTGGCAGCGGACTTGAGGACCGCTTCCAGGGTGGTCTCGCCCGACTTCAGCTTCTCCTTGAGCTCGGCGCGGGCCTTGCGGGCCGCGGCGGCCTTCTCAAGGGCTGCGGCGCGCTGTTCCGGAGTCAGTTTAGGGAGCGGCACGGGGTCTCCTTGCAGTCGATGGTTTCGTCCCTGTGGACCTTGACGTGCGGGTATCGGTGAAGCATACCCAGCTCGGGAACGGTAACCCCAGTGTCCGACACGCCTGCGACCGGGGGTGGGGCAAATTCCGGGCCCGAAATCCGCGGCTTTATTCCCCCATCGCGGCGCGGCATTCCTCCTGCAACGCCTCGACGGCGGTGCGAATGCTCGCCACGGCTGGCCCCGGCTGTGCGATTTGTCGGGAATAGGACGGGATTGCGAAGTTCGTAGCCGGGCCGAGGACGCGCGGAAGATCACTCGGGCGTCCACCCTGCGCTCCCATGCCCGGGACCAGGATGGGGCCGTTGAACTGGGACAAGTCGTGAGCGGTGTCACGTTGGCGCACGGTGGTGTGCGTGATTCCGTAAGTCGACTCACGCAGGCGCGCCTCCCCTTCGGACGCGCAGGCCCCGATGGTGGCGCCCATGACGATGCCGAACGAGCCCATCGGCTCGGCGTCGCCGTTCTGCTCGTTCACCTCGTCGATGATCCCCTGCGCCACCGACTTGCCGTCGCGGCGCTTCGCCATCTGCACCTGCTTGCCCTCGGGGTTCGAGGTGCGGGCCAGCACGAACAGGCCCTTGCCGTGCGCGTTGGCGAGGTCGAACGCGGGCTGGAGCGAGCCGGTGCCCAGGAAGGGGCTCACCGTGATCGCGTCGACCGCGAGCGGCGAGGCGGGGTCGAGGTACGCCTGCGCGTACGCGGCCATCGTCGAGCCGATGTCGCCGCGCTTGACGTCGAGGATGACGAGCGCCCCGGCCTTGCGGGACTCCGCGATCACCCGTTCGAGGAGCGCCACGCCCCCCGAGCCGAACCGCTCGTAGAAGGCCGACTGCGGCTTGATGAAGGCGCACGACTCGGCGGTCGCCTCCACGATCGTCATGGCGAAGCGCTCGGCCCCGGCCAGGTCGTCGTCGAGCCCCCAGTGCTGCAGGAGCGCCCCGTGCGGGTCGATCCCGGCGCAGAGCGGGCCGCGCACCTGCGAGAGGTGAAAGGCCCGGGAGCCGAAGTCCTTGTTGGCAGGCATGGCACTTCCTTAAGAGTTCAGGCTTCGTCGTCAGCGGTTCTGAGGGGTGCGGATGCCCTTGCGGGCGGCGGAGCGGTAGCGGCGCACACTGCTGCGCACCAGGCCGGGCCCGTTGTACACGAGTCCCGAGTAGAGCTGGACGAGGCTCGCGCCGGCGTCGAACATGGCCTGCGCGTCGTCGGCGGTCATGATCCCGCCCGAACCGATGATCGGCAGCGTGCCGTTCGTCTCGCGGTGCACGAAGCGCACGATCTCGCGCGACACCTGCGTCAGCGGCTTGCCGGACATGCCGCCCGGCTCGGCCGCGATCGCGTCCTCGCTCGGGTCGACCCCGTCCCGGCCGAGCGTCGTGTTCGTGGCGATCACGCCCGAGACGCCGGTCTCGAGGCAGACCTCGAGGAGCTGCGCCATAGCGGGCTCGGTGAGGTCGGGGGCGATCTTGACGAACACCGGGCGTGCGGGCCGCCCGGCCGCCAGGCGCACGCCCTCGGTGCGCAGCGCGCCGAGCAGCGCCCGCAGGGCGTTCGCGTCCTGCAGCTGGCGCAGACCCGGCGTGTTGGGCGAGGAGACGTTGACGGCGATGTAGTCCGCGAAGGGGTAGAGGAACCGCAGCGAGGTCAGGTAGTCCTCGATCGCGCCCTCGAGCGGCACCACCTTCGACTTGCCGATGCTGATGCCCAGCGGGCAGTTCACGGCGGGGGCGGCGGTGAGCCGGGCGGCCAGCGCCTGCGCGCCCTCGTTGTTGAAGCCCATGCGGTTGACGATGCCCTCGGACCGCTTCATGCGGAACATGCGCGGCTGCGGGTTGCCGGGCTGGGGCTGGGCGGTGACGGTGCCGATCTCGGCGAAGCCGAACCCGAGGGCGGGCCAGGCGCCGGTCGCGATGCCGTTCTTGTCCATGCCGGCGGCGAGGCCGATGGGGTTGGGGAAGGGGATGCCGCAGACGGTGACGGGGGCGCTGAGCTGGTTGAGCTTGATCAGCAGGTTGCGGGCCTGCCGCTGGGAGGACAGGCGGGTGAGCCAGCGCAGGGTGGTCTCGTGCGCTCGCTCGGCGTCGCCGCGTCCGATCCGGAACAGGACCGGGCGGGCCAGTTTCTGGTACAGCATGCTCATTCCTGTATACGTCAGTGCACCGGGTGGGTGACACGGCCACGGGAGCCGCGTCACCCGCCCGGTGCCGAGTTATGCCGCGGCCCGTTCGGCGCCGCGCAGGCGCTGGTGCAGCTCCTGGAGGGAGGCGACGCGGATCTCGCCGCGGGAGGCCGATTCGATGGCCTGGGTGGCGGCGGTGGCGCCCTGGATGGTCGTCACGCAGCTGACGTCGGCGACGACGGCGGCCGAGCGGATCTCCCAGCCGTCGGTGCGGGGCCCCGAGGACGCCGAGGGCGTGGTGATGACCAGGTCGATCTCGCCGGAGGCGATGAGGCTGACGGCGTCGACGGCCTCGCCCGAGGAGTGGCGGGCGACGGGCGTGAAGTCGATGCCGTGGCGCTTGAGGACCAGGCCGGTGCCTTCGGTGGCGTAGACGGTGAAGCCGAGGTCGACGAGGCGGCGCACCGGGAAGACGATGGCGCGCTTGTCGCGGTCGGCGACGGACACGAAGACCTTCCCGGAGGTGGGCAGCTTGCCGTAGACGGCGAGCGTGGCCTTGGCGAAGGCGAGGCCGAAGTTGGAGTCGATGCCCATGACCTCGCCGGTGGACTTCATCTCCGGGCCGAGGACGGCGTCGAGCCCGGCGCCTTCGACGGTGCGGAACCGCTTGAAGGGCAGGAGCACTTCCTTGACGCTGATCGGGACGTCGGGTCCGGCGTCGGAGCCGTCGCCCTCGGGCAGGAGCAGGCCTTCGGCGCGCAGTTCGGCGATGGTGGCGCCGAGGGCGATGCGGGCGGCGGCCTTGGCGAGCGGCACGGCGGTGGCCTTGGAGACGAACGGGACGGTGCGCGAGGCCCGCGGGTTCGCCTCGAGGACGTAGAGCTGCTCGTCCTTGAGGGCGTACTGGACGTTCATGAGGCCGCGCACGCCGATGCCGAAGGCGAGCTTCGCGGTGTACTCGCGGATCTGCTCGATGACGGTGGCGCCCAAGGTGATCGGCGGGAGCGCGCAGGAGGAGTCGCCGGAGTGGACGCCGGCCTCCTCGATGTGCTCCATGATGCCGCCGAGGTAGAAGTCCTCGCCGTCGCAGAGGCAGTCGACGTCGATCTCGATGGCGTCGTCGAGGAACCGGTCGATGAGGACCGGGTGCTCGGGGCTGGCCTCGGTGGCGCGGGAGATGTACCCGGCGAGGGTGTCCTCGTCGTAGACGATCTCCATGCCGCGGCCGCCCAGGACGTACGACGGGCGCACGAGCACGGGGTAGCCGATCTGGGAGGCGACCTCGCGGGCCTCCTCGTAGGAGGTGGCGGTGCCGCCCGCGGGGGCGACGAGGCCGAGCTCGTCGAGGAGGCGGCCGAAGACGCCGCGGTCCTCGGCGTTGTCGATGGCCTTCGGGCTGGTGCCGACGATCGGGAGGCCGGCCTTCTCGAGGCGCTCGGCGAGGCCGAGCGGGGTCTGGCCGCCGAGCTGGACCACGACGCCGACGACGCCGGGGCCGCCCGCGGCGCGGCCGGACTCGTGCTCGGCGTGGTGGACCTCGGTGACGTCCTCGAAGGTGAGCGGCTCGAAGTAGAGCCGGTCGGCGGTGTCGTAGTCGGTGGAGACGGTCTCGGGGTTGCAGTTGACCATGATCGTCTCGTACCCGGCCTCGCGCAGGGCCTGCACGGCGTGGACGCACGAGTAGTCGAACTCGATGCCCTGGCCGATGCGGTTGGGGCCGGAGCCGAGGATGATCACCTTGGGCCGGTCGGAGGGCGCGACCTCGGTTTCGTCCTCGTACGTCGAGTAGTGGTAGGGCGTGTGGGCCTCGAACTCGGCGGCGCAGGTGTCGACGGTCTTGAAGACCGGGCGCAGGCCGAGCCGGTGGCGCAGGCGGCGCACGCCGTCCTCGCCGGCGAGTTCGGGGCGCAGGGCCGCGACCTGGGCGTCGGAGAATCCGGCGCGCTTGGCCTTGCGGAGCAGGTCCTCGTCGACGACGGCGGCGTTCTCGATCTCGCCGCGCAGGTCGATGAGCTGCGCGACCTGGTCGAGGAACCACGGGTCGATCTTGCAGGCCTCGTGGACTTCACCGATCGTGGCGCCGAGGCGCAGGGCGCGCTCGGCGGTGTAGAGGGTGCCGTCGTGCGGGGTCCGCAGGGCCTCCATGGTGTTCTCGAGGGTGGCGCCCTCGGGGTCGGGGCGGGTCCAGAACCCGGCCTGCTTGGTCTCGGTGGACCGCAGGGCCTTCTGGAGCGCCTGCTGGAAGGTCCGGCCGAGGCTCATGGCCTCGCCGACGGACTTCATGGTGGTGGTCAGCGTCGGGTCGGCGCCGGGGAACTTCTCGAACGTGAACCGCGGGACCTTGACGACGACGTAGTCGAGCGTGGGCTCGAACGCGGCCGGGGTGGCCTTGGTGATGTCGTTCGGGATCTCGTCGAGGGTGTAGCCGATGGCGAGCTTCGCGGCGATCTTCGCGATCGGGAAGCCGGTGGCCTTCGACGCCAGCGCGGAGGAGCGGGAGACGCGCGGGTTCATCTCGATGACGATGATGCGCCCGTCGGCGGGGTTGATCGCGAACTGGATGTTGCAGCCGCCGGTGTCGACGCCGACCTCGCGGAGGATGGCGATGCCGAGGTCGCGGAGCTTCTGGTACTCGCGGTCGGTGAGCGTGAGCGAGGGGGCGACGGTGACGGAGTCGCCGGTGTGCACGCCCATGGGGTCGACGTTCTCGATGGAGCAGACGATGACGACGTTGTCGTTGCGGTCGCGCATGAGTTCGAGCTCGTACTCCTTCCAGCCGAGCACGGACTCCTCGATGAGGACCTCGGAGGTGGGCGACTCGGCGAGGCCGTTGCCGGCGATGCGGTCGACGTCCTCCCAGGTGTAGGCCATGCCGGAGCCGAGGCCGCCCATGGTGAAGGAGGGGCGGATGACGACGGGCAGGCCGAGGTCCTTGACGGTGGCGGAGACCTCGTCCATGGTGTGGCAGACCGCGGAGCGGGGCACGTCGCCGCCGACCTTGAGGACGACCTCCTTGAACTGCTGCCGGTCCTCGCCGCGCTGGATGGCGTCCATGTCGGCGCCGATGAGCTCGACGCCGTACTTCTCGAGGATGCCGGCCTCGTGGAGGGCGACGGCGGCGTTGAGCGCGGTCTGCCCGCCGAGGGTGGGCAGGAGCGCGTCGGGCTTCTCTTTGGCGATGACCTGCTCGATGACCTCGGTGGTGATCGGCTCGACGTAGGTGGCGTCGGCGAACTCGGGGTCGGTCATGATCGTGGCCGGGTTGGAGTTGACGAGGGTGACGCGCAGGCCCTCCTCGCGGAGCACGCGGCAGGCCTGCGTGCCGGAGTAGTCGAACTCGCAGGCCTGGCCGATCTGAATGGGTCCGGAGCCGATGACCAGGATGTGCTTGAGGTCTGGGCGCTTAGGCATGGGTCGGGGCCCCTTCCTGGATGAGTTCGATCAGGCGGTCGAACAGGTAGTCGGCGTCGTGCGGGCCGCCGGCGGCCTCGGGGTGGTACTGGACGGAGTACGCGGGCACGTCGAGGCAGGTGAGGCCTTCGACGACGTCGTCGTTGAGGCAGACGTGGCTCACCTGGACGCGCCCGAAGTCGGTCTCGAAGAACTCCCCTGACTCGGGGGCCTTGAGCGCGAAGCCGTGGTTGTGGGCGGTGATCTCGATCTTGTTGGTGTGGCGGTCGAGCACCGGCTGGTTGATGCCGCGGTGACCGAACTTCAGCTTGTAGGTCTCGAGGCCGAGAGCGCGGCCGAGGATCTGGTTGCCGAAGCAGATGCCGAACACGGGCACCTTGCGGCGCAGGAGTTCGCGCGTGACGGCGACCTGGTGGTCGGCGGTGGCGGGGTCGCCGGGGCCGTTGGAGAGGAACACGGCGTCGGGGTTCCCCGAGAGCAGCTGCTCCACCTCGGCGGTGGCCGGGTAGACGGTGGTGGTGATGCCGCGGGCGGCGAGGCGGCGCGGCGTGTTCCGCTTGATGCCCAGGTCGAGGGCGGCGACCGTGTACTTGGTCTCCTTGGCCTCGTAGGTGTAGGGCTCGGGCGTGGTCACGGCGCCGACGTGGTTGGCGCCGGCCATGTGCGGGGTGGCGCGGACCTTCTCCAGGAGCGCGGCCACGTCGGTGTCGCGCGAGGAGATGCCGACGCGCATGGCCCCGGCCTCGCGGAGGTGGCGGGTGAGGGCGCGGGTGTCGACGCCGCTGATGCCGACGATGCCCTGGGCGGCGAGCTCGTCTTCGAGGCCGCGCTTGGCGCGCCAGTTGGAGGCCATGCGGGCGGGGTCGCGGACGACGTACCCGGCGACCCAGATGCGGCGGGACTCGTCGTCCTCGTCGTTCCAGCCGGTGTTGCCGATCTGCGGGGCGGTCTGGGCGACCACCTGGCCGTAGTAGGACGGGTCGGTGAGGGTCTCCTGGTAGCCGGTCATGCCGGTGTTGAAGACCGCTTCGCCGAAGGTCTCGCCGACCGAGCCGTAGGCCTCGCCGCGGAAGACGCGGCCGTCCTCGAGGACGAGGATCGCTGGTGCTCTGCTGCTCACGAGTGGGTCTCCTCTTCGATTTTCCCGTTCAGCACGGTGGCGCGTCCGCGGAGGAACGTCGCCTGGACGGTGACCGGGAGTTCCATCCCGGCGTAGGGGGTGTTGCGCGACAGGGACGCGAGGCCTTCGGGGACCACGGTCCAGGTCGCGGAGGGGTCGACGAGGGTGAAGTTCGCTTCGGTGCCCGGCTGCGGGTCGCGGCCGTGCGCTTCGAGGCCGGCAATGCGGGCGGGGGTGCGGGAGGTGCGCTCGGCGAGCACGTCCCAGTCCACTTCGGCTGGTCCGCCGAGGGCGAGGACGCTGATCGACAGCGCGGTCTCGAGGCCGAGCATCCCGGGGCGGGCGGCGGCCCACTCGCATTCCTTGTCCTGCGGGGCGTGCGGGGCGTGGTCGGTCGCGACGGCGTCGATGACGCCCTCGACGAGCGCGGCGCGCAGCACGGCCACGTCGGCTTCGCGGCGCAGCGGCGGGTTGACCTTGTACACCGGGTCGTAGGAGCGCGCGGCCTCGTCGGTGAGGAGGAGGTGGTGCGGGCAGACCTCGGCGGTGACCTTCGCGCCGCGGGCCTTGGCCTCGCGGATGATGTCCACGGAGCGGGCGGTGGAGACGTGGCAGAAGTGGACGCGCGCGCCGGTGTACTCGGCGAGGAGCACGTCGCGGGCGATGATCGCCTCCTCGGCGACCGAGGGCCAGCCGGGCAGGCCGAGCTCGGCCGAGACGGCGCCCTCGTTCATCTGCGCGCCTTCGGTGAGCCGCGGCTCCTCGGCGTGCTGGGCGACGAGCCCGTCGAAGGTCTTCACGTACTCGAGGGCGCGGCGCATGAGCACCGGGTCGTGGACGCAGTGGCCGTCGTCGGAGAACATGCGCACCGCGGCCGCCGACTGGGCCATCGCGCCGATCTCGGCGAGCCGCTTGCCCTCCAGGCCGATCGAGACGGCGCCGATGGGCTGCACGTCGGCGTACCCGGCGGCGCGGCCGAGCGCGGCGACCTGCTCGACGACGCCCGCGGTGTCGGCCACGGGGTAGGAGTTCGCCATGGCGCACACGGCGGTGTAGCCGCCCTTGGCGGCGGCGCGGGTGCCGGAGAGGACGGTCTCGGCGTCCTCGCGGCCGGGCTCGCGCAGGTGAGTGTGGAGGTCGACCAGGCCGGGCAGGAGCACCAGCCCGTCCGCGTCCACGACCTCGACGTCCTTTGCGACAGTGCTTTTTTCGGACACCGAGCCGATCTCGGCGACGCGGCCGTCGCGCACGAGGACGTCCCGGCGTCCCTTGCCGACGATGTCGGCGCTCTTGATGAGCACGTTGCTCACTTGCTCTCTCCGTTCGTCAGCAGGAGGTAGAGGACGGCCATGCGGACCCACACGCCGTTGGTCACCTGCTCGGTGATGGTGGCGCGGGGCGAGTCGGCGACCGCGGCGGCGATCTCCATGCCGCGGTTCATCGGGCCGGGGTGCATGACGATCGCGTGGTCGGGCATGAGCGCCAGGCGGCGCTCGTCGAGCCCGTAGAGGCGGGCGTACTCGTTCGCGGTCGGGAAGAACGCGGCGTTCTGGCGCTCGCGCTGGACGCGGAGCATCATGACCGCGTCCACCCCCTTGAGGCTGGCGTCGAGGTCGTATCCGATCTCCACCGGCCAGTCGTCGATGTCCTTGGGGAGCAAGGTGGGCGGGCCGACCAGGCGCACGTGCGCGCCCAGTTTGGACAGCAGCCAGATGTTCGAGCGGGCCACGCGCGAGTGGAGGATGTCCCCCACGATCGCCACGGTGCGGCCCTCGACGCCGCCGAGCCGCTTCTTCATCGTGTAGGCGTCGAGCAGGGCCTGGGTCGGGTGGGCGTGCGTGCCGTCCCCGGCGTTGAGCACCGCGCCCTCGATCCACTCGGTGAGCCGCTGCGGTGCGCCCGCGGCGGGGTGGCGGATGACGACCGCGTCGGCGCCCATGGCCTGCAGGGTGAGCGCGGTGTCGCGCAGGCTCTCGCCCTTGTTCACGCTCGAGGTCTTGGCCGCGAAGTTGACGACGTCGGCCGAGAGCCGCTTGGCGGCGGTCTCGAAGGAGGTGCGGGTGCGGGTGGAGTCCTCGAAGAAGAGGTTCACGACGGTGCGCCCGCGCAGCGCCGGGAGCTTGGGAACCTCGCGGCCGGTGACGGCCTCGGCCATCTGCTCGGTGACGTCGAGGATGAGCTCGGCCTCCTCGCGGCTCAGTTCCTTGGTGGTGAGCAGGTGCTTCATCGCTCCCGGCCTCCAGTGAGGACCACGGCGTCGTGGCCGTCGTACTCGGTCAGGCGCACGGCCACGGACTCGTCGCGCGCGGTGGGGATGTTCTTGCCGACGTAGTCGGCGCGGATCGGCAGCTCGCGGTGGCCGCGGTCGACCAGGATGGCGAGCTGGACGCTCGCGGGGCGGCCGAGGTCGTAGAGCGCGTTGAGCGCGGCGCGCACGGTGCGCCCGGAGTAGAGGACGTCGTCGACGAGGATGATGCGCTGGTCGTCGACGCCGCCGGGCGGCAGGTCGGTCGGGCCGAGGGCCCGGAGGGCGTTGCGGCGCAGGTCGTCGCGGTAGAGCGTGATGTCGAGGGTCCCGGCGGGGACGTCGAGGTCGGCGAAGCGGCGGATGCGGTCGGCGAGCCGGCCGGCGAGCGCCACGCCGCGGGTGGGGATGCCCAGGAGCATGGTGTCGGGGGCGCCCTTGGTCTTCTCGAGGATCTGGTGGGCGATGCGGTCGAGGATCCGGCCGATGTCGTCGCCCGAGAGGATCTGCTTGCCCGACGGGTCTTCCTCAGACTGCCTGAGGGCAGGGGAAACCACGCGAACCTCCTTCTCCGCCTCACTGGACGGTCTGTTAAAGAACGGTTTCGTCGCGGGCCATGCTACGCCGCCGGTGACGGAGCGTAAAGACCGGTCCCAAAAACACGGGGTCGGTAGCAGCATTGATGTCGGATTCTATATGGTTTGCCGGGCGGTTGCGAGGGTCTCACGCGACGAAGAACACTGTTTGGGGGCACCCCACCGGCCGATGGTCACCGACCGTAGTCAACAATAGGATTCCTCTCGTACCGAAAATTGGAGTTGATCCCAGCATGGCGACATCTGACTACGCCAAGGCGCTCGGCAACCGGCTGCGTGACATCCGCATGCAGCAGGGGCTGTCGCTGCAAGGCGTCGAGGACAAGTCCGGCGGCAAGTGGAAGGCCGTCGTCATCGGTTCCTACGAGCGGGGCGACCGGTCGATCACCGTCAGCCGTCTCGCCGAGTTGGCGGACTTCTACCGGATCCCCGTCTCCGAGCTGCTTCCCGAGGGCGTGCCGCTCCCGGTCGAGCAGGCGGAGAAGATCGTCCTCAACCTCGAGGCGCTGTACGACCACCCGGACTCGGAGCTGGAGCACGTCGCCAAGCTGGCGCGCTCCATCCAGCAGCGCCGCGGCGACTACAACGGCCGGATCCTCTCGATCCGCGCCGACGACCTCTACACCCTGGCCGTGGTCTACTCGACCACGCCTTCGGGCCTGATCGAGAAGCTCGAGGACTTCGGCGTCCTCGTGCACGACCTCCAGGCGTTCTTCGCCTCGGAAGCCGAATAGGCCCTAGGAACGATTGAAGCCGGGCCTCCTCAAGAGGGAGACCCGGCTTTCGCGTACCTGCTTGCGCGCCTTGGCTATTCGGCCTTCGCGGCGGCGTCGAGGACGGCGTTCACGAACGACGTGTCGTCCGAGGAGCCGATCTGGAGCGCCACGCGCATGGCCTCCTTGATCGCCACGGCGGTGTCGACGTCGGCCACGTGGCGGATCTCGTAGAGGGCCACGCGCAGGACGTTCCGGTCCACCGCGGGCATCCGCTCGACCGACCAGCTCGTGGAGGCCTTGCCGAGCACGGCGTCGAGCTCGTCGAGGTGCTGGGCGACCCCGCGCACGAGCTCCTCGGCGTACTTCGGCAGGCGCGGGGCCTCCGGGTCCTTGAACGCGCGGTCGGCGCGCTCGGCGAGGACCCGCGACGGCTCGGTGTCGCGGCTCTCGGCTTCGTACAGGATCTCGACGGCCCGCATCCGCCACTTGGTGCGGGCGGTGAGCCGGTCAGGGCTGCTGCTGCTCTGCGTCCCCACGCCTAGGCCCGGGAGAGGTACTTGCCGTCGCGGGTGTCGACCTTGATCTTCTCGCCGTTGTCGATGAACAGCGGGACGAGCACGGTCGCGCCGGTCTCGACGGTCGCGGGCTTGGTGCCGCCCGAGGAGCGGTCGCCCTGCAGGCCCGGCTCGGTGTACGTGATGGTGAGCTCGACCGAGGCGGGGAGCTCGACGTAGAGGACCTTGCCGTCGTGCTGGGCCACCGTGGCGTCGGAGTTCTCGAGGAGGAACTTCGAGGCGTCGCCCACGACACCGGGGCCGACCGGGATCTGGTCGTAGGTGTCGGTGTCCATGAAGACGAAGTCGTCGCCTTCCTTGTACAGGTAGGTCATGGTGCGGCGGTCGACGTTCGCGGTCTCGACCTTGGTGCCGGCGTTGAAGGTCTTGTCGACGATCTTGCCCGAGGGGATCTGCTTGAGGGTGGTGCGCACGAACGCCGGGCCCTTGCCGGGCTTGACGTGCTGGAATTCCTGGACCTGCCAGAGCTGGCCCTCCAGGTTGAGCACCATGCCGTTCTTGAGGTCGTTCGTGGATGCCACGGGCGTTCGTCTCTTTCGGTAGAGGTTCTGTCTTGACCGACCGTCAATGGTAGCGGGCGGTCGAGCTGGTCAGGGCCGCGGCCGCACCGGCTGTGGTGGGCGGCGCAGCGGCTATTCGGAAATGCCGTGCTGCTCTGAGATGAAACGCAAGGCCGCGGTGTAGCCGCTCGGGCCGAGCCCGGCGATGACGCCCACGGCGTGGGCCGACACGTACGAGTGGTGACGGAACGCCTCGCGCTGGTGCACGTTCGAGAGGTGCACCTCGACGAGCGGCGCGGTGAGCTGGGCGCACGCGTCGCCGACCGCCACGGACGTGTGGGTCCAGGCGGCGGCGTTGAGCACGACCGGGTACCCGTTGTCGGCGGCCTCATGCAGCCACTCGAGGAGCTCGCCCTCGTGGTTGGTCTGCCGGAAGTCGACCTCCAGGCCCAGTTCCTTGCCGGTGGTGACGCACAGGTCGGCGAGGTCGGCGAGCGTCTGGGAGCCGTAGATCGCGGGCTCCCGTTTGCCGAGCCGGTTGAGGTTGGGGCCGTTCAGCACCAAGGTCTTCATCCGGTCAGCCTCTCATAGGCCTCGCGCTGCTGCTCGGCGGTCACGTCATCCACGACGACCGGCGCGGCCAGCGCGTCGAGGAGCACGAACCGCTGGGTGGCGCCGACGTTCTTCTTGTCGATCTTCATGACCTTGAGGATGTCGTCCCAGCGTCCGGCCTCGTACGTGATCGGCAGGCCGAGCGAGGACAGGACGGCTTTGGTGCGGTCGACGAGGTCCACCCGGCCGGTGATGGCGCCCAGGTGCGCGGCGTAGACCATGCCGACGGCGACGGCGTCGCCGTGGCGCCAGCGGTAGTGCTCGAGTTTTTCCACCGCGTGGGCGAAGGTGTGCCCGTAGTTGAGGATGGCGCGCAGGCCCCCCTCTTTGAGGTCGGAGC
This sequence comes from Glycomyces niveus, assembly GCF_017592475.1. Taxonomy (GTDB): domain Bacteria; phylum Actinomycetota; class Actinomycetes; order Mycobacteriales; family Micromonosporaceae; genus Glycomyces; species Glycomyces niveus. Next base: position 402,952 of record NZ_JAGFNP010000004.1, read on the forward strand.
CGACGACTTCGGCTTTGACGGCGATGGCTCGCTCGACGAGTTCGGCGACGACCGGGTTCCGGGCGTCGAGGGCCGCGGCGGGGTCGGCTTCGACGAGGTCGAGGATCACCGGGTCGGCGATGAAGCCGGCCTTGACGACCTCGGCGAGGCCGGCGGCGAGGTCGCGCTTCGGCAGGGTCGTGAAGTGGTCGAGGTCGACCAGGACCGCGCGGGGCGGGTGGAAGGCGCCGACGAGGTTCTTGCCGGCGGCGGTGTTGACGCCGGTCTTGCCGCCGACCGCCGCGTCGACCGCGCCGAGGAGCGAGGTCGGGACGTGGAGGACGGCGACGCCGCGCAGCCAGCAGGCGGCGACGAACCCGGCGAGGTCGGTGACGGCGCCGCCGCCGACGCCGACGACGAGGTCGGTGCGGGTGAAGCCTTCGGCGCCGAGCGCTTCCCAGACCTGCTCGGCGACGGCGACGGTCTTGCCGTCCTCGGCGTCGGGCAGTTCCATGAGGGTGGCGTCGACGCCTTCGGGGCAGAGCGATCCGACGCGTTCGGCGAGCGCGGCGGTGCTGGTGGTGTGGAGCACGGCGACCCGGGTGGCCTTGCCGAGGAACTCGGGGAGGCGGTCGGTGGTGCCGCGGCCGATGAGGACCGGGTAAGGGGTCTCGGCGTCGCGGACCTCTACGGTGCGGACGGCGAGGCGGGCCTGGATCTCGGCGGTCAGGTCGTCCACGTCCCTTCCGGTGGTGTCGACGGCGAAGGTCTCGACCTCGCGGTAGAGCGGCAGCCGCTCGTCCATGAGCCGTCGGAGCGTGGCGCGAGGGTTGACCTGCAGGAGCGGGCGGCCCTTGTCGATCTCGGTGCGCTTGACGGCTTCGCCGAGGTCGACGCGGAGGTGGACGACGGTGACGTCGGCGAGGAGCTTGCGGGTGGACTCGGCGAGGACGGCGCCGCCGCCGAGGGCGAGGACGCCGTCGTGCTCGGCGACGGCCCGGCGCACGGCTTCGCGTTCGAGGGCGCGGAAGTGCTCCTCGCCTTCGTCCACGAAGATGTCCGGGATCGGCTTGCCCGCGGCGGCGGCGATGTCGGCGTCCACGTCGCGGAACGGCGCGTCGAGCGCGGCGGCGAGGGCGCGGCCGATCGTGGTCTTGCCCGAGCCGGGCGGCCCGACGATGACGACGAGCACCGCTACTTCACCCGCAGGTTCTCGAGGTAGCTCTCGAAGTTGCGGCGGGATTCGGGGACGGAGTCGCCGCCGAACTTCTCCAGGGCCGCTTCGGCGAGGACGTAGGCGACCATGTGCTCGGCGACGACGGCCCCGGCGGGGACCGCGCAGACGTCGGAGCGCTGGTTGATCGCCTCCGCGGGTTCGCCGGTGACGGTGTCGATGGTGCGCAGCGGGCGGGTCAGCGACGAGATGGGCTTGAGCATCGCGGAGACGCGGAGCGGCTGGCCGGTGGTGATGCCGCCTTCGAGGCCGCCGGCGCGGTCGGTGAGGCGCTGGACGCCGCCGGGGCCGGGGACGATCTCGTCGTGGGCGGAGGAGCCGCGGACGGCGGCCTGCATGAGGCCGTCGCCGATCTCGACGGCCTTGACCGACTGGATCGACATGAGGGCGGTGGCCAGGCGCGCGTCGAGCTTGCGGTCCCATTGGACGTGGGAGCCGAGCCCGGGCGGGAGGCCGTAGGCGAGGACTTCGACGACGCCGCCGAGGGTGTCGGCGTCCTTCTTGGCGGCGTCGACCTCGGCGATCATGCGGGCGGAGGCCTCGGGGTCCATGCAGCGCAGCGGGTCGGCGTCGACGGCGGCGAAGTCGTCCGGGGTCGGCACGAGGCCTTCCTTGGCGCGGACGGGGCCGAGGGCCTTGACGTGGGAGACGATCTCGATGCCGAAGGCCTGCTTGAGGAAGGCCTTGGCGGCGGTGCCGCCGGCGACGCGGGCGGCGGTCTCGCGGGCCGAGGCGCGCTCGAGGATCGGGCGGGCGTCGTCGTGGTCGTACTTCTGCATGCCGGCGAGGTCGGCGTGGCCGGGGCGCGGGCGGGTGAGCCGGGCGTTGCGGGCGATGCCTTCGAGCTCGGCCGGGTCGACCGGGTCGGCGGCCATGACGGTCTCCCACTTGGGCCACTCGGAGTTGCCGACGCGGATGGCGACCGGCGAGCCGAGGGTGCGGCCGTGGCGGACGCCCCCGATGAAGCTGACGGCGTCGGCCTCGAACTTCATGCGCGCGCCGCGGCCGTAACCGAGGCGGCGGCGGGCCAGTTCGGCGGCGACCGCCCCGGTGGTCAGCTCGATCCCGGCGGGCAGGCCGTCGAGGGTGACCACGAGTTCGGGTCCGTGAGATTCTCCAGCTGTCATCCATCGCAACACGCTTCAAGTCTGCCACCCGGCCGGATGTGATCCGGCACCTGGTGGAAAGCGTGTCTCAGGGGGTGGGCACGAGGTGGGGCCGCCCTCGCGGTGCGGGAGCGGCCTGGCGATCGGGTCGCTATTTCGCGTCGAAGGCCTTGCCGAAGTCGACGAGGACGACCTTGTGGTCGCCCACGACCTCGGCGTCGTGGCCCGGCGGGATGTCGAAGGCGTCGCCGGCGTTGATGTCCTTGTCGGTGCCGTCGTTCATGTGGACCTGCAGGTGCCCCTCGATGCAGTAGCCGAGGTGGTGGACCTGGCACGAGTCGGTGCCCGCGATCGGTTTGACGTCGTTCGACCAGCGCCAGCCCTTGTCGAACTCGGAGAGTTCGACGGGCCTGCCGTCGATCATGACCGTGTCCCGGTGGCCGTGGCCGCTGAGGTCCATGGTCTCGTCGGGCTGTTTGAAGCTCTTGACTGCCAGCTGATGCATGGCGTTCACCCCCAGGGTCGAGTCTATGGCCGAATCGGGAGTCGTATTCACGTTTCGGCGGTGCCCCATCACCTGGGCAAGGGCTTGCCTTGACGGTCGCGCACGGTCCTCGGGGGCGGGCTTCCTGGTACCCGGTGGTTACACTGGTCACTTCGTTCCCAGGTCAACCCCTCAATTACTGGAACTTTCAACAAAGCTGCATAAGGAAGGACGACGGTGCGATGAACCCCCCGCACGCGCGGAGATCCACAGACCGCAGCCCGGCACCGCGGTCTCGCAAACCCACGATGGCCGACGTCGCCGCGGAGGTCGGCGTCTCGCGGGCACTGGTGTCGCTGGTGTTCCGCGGCCAGCCCGGCGCGAGCCCCGACACCCGCGAGCGGGTCTTCGACGCCGCCGCGCGACTCGGCTACAAGCCGGACATGGCCGCGCGGCTGCTCGCCCGCGGCCGCAGCAAGGTCCTCGGCGTGCTCTTCACGGCTCGGAACCCGTACCACGTCGACCTCGTGGAAGCGATCTACCCGGCGGCCGAGGAGCTCGGCTACGACCTGGTGCTGAGCGCGACGGTGCCGACCCGCAACGAGCACAACGCGATCGAGGCGCTCATCGGGCACCGCAGCGAGGCGCTGCTGCTGTGCGGGCCCACGATCCCCGACGCGGACGTGACCGAGCTGGGCACGCGGGTGCCCACCGTGGTGCTCGGGCGCCACATCAAGGACGCGCGGATCGACGTGGTGACTTCCTACGACCGGCCCGGCGCGCGCGAGGTGGTCGACTACCTCGTGGGCCTGGGCCACCGCGACATCGTGCACGTGGACGCGGGCAACCGGCCGGGCGGGCCGGAGCGGCGGCGGGCCTACCGGGACGCGATGCGCGCGCACGGCCTGGCCGACCGCATCCGCGTCATCCCCGGCAACCACTCCCAGGAGGGCGGCTCGGACGCGGCGCGGCTGCTCCTCGAGGAGGACGCGCCGCTGCCGACGGCGGTGTTCGCGGCGAACGACCAGTGCGCGATCGGGCTGCTCGACGTGTTCACGCGGGCCGGGGTGAAGATCCCCGAGCAGGTCTCGATCGTCGGCTACGACGACAGCCACATCGCCGGGCTCAGCCACATCGACCTGACGACGGTGCGCCAGGACGCGCGCCGGCTCGCCCGCCTCGCCGTCGAGGCTGCCGACGAACAACTCAGGGGCGCAAGGGAACCGGGCGTGTGCCTGAAACTGGAGTCGAAACTGGTCGTGCGCGGGACGAGCGGTCCGCCCGCCGCCGCCGAGTGATTGACATTTACATGCTTCGATGACAAGATGGCTGGTGGTATCGCTCCCAATCACTTTGGAAGGCCACTCCCCATGCCGCGAACCGCACTTCGCCGGAGACGCTTCGGCGTCGCCGTCCTGACCGCACTGGCACTCGGGGCCGCCGCGGCGGCCCCCGCCGCCCAGGCCCAGGACGAGGAGCCCACCGACCTCATCACCAACGGCGACTTCGCGTCCGGCACGAACGGCTGGTGGGCCACGGCCAACCTGGCCGGCGCGGTCGCGGACGGCGAGTGGTGCGTGGACGTCCCCGGCGGCACCGCCAACGCCTGGGACGCCATCGTGGGCCAGGACGGCCTGCCGCTGGTCACCGGCGAGACCTACGAGCTGCGCTTCACCGCGCGCGCCTCGTCCGATGTCAGCGTGCGCGCCCTCGTGCAGCGACCGGTCGACCCCTGGCCGACCGCGATCGAGGAGTTCCCGCTGCTCACCGCCGAGGCGCAGGAGTTCAGCTACGCCTTCACCGCCAACGCCGACTGGACCGACGCGCAACTCGCGTTCCAGATCGGCCGCCACGCCGAGCCGTGGCGGTTCTGCCTATCGGAGGTCCAGTTGCTCACCGGAGCCGAACCGCCCGTGTACGAGCCCGATACCGGGCCGCGCGTGCGGGTGAACCAGGTCGGATACCTTGCCGACGCCCCCAAGCGGGCCACCCTCGTCACCGACGCCGCCGACCCCGTCCCGTGGCAGCTCCACGACGCCGCCGGATCACTGGTGGCCCAAGGGAACTCCGCGCCCTACGGCGACGAGCCGACCTCGGGCGAAGCGGTCCACGTGATCGACTTCTCGGGCGCGACCGCCACCGGCGAGGGCTTCACGCTCACCGCCGACGGCGAGACCTCCTACCCGTTCGCGATCGGCGGGAACCCCTACGGCGACATGGCGGTCGACGCGATGTCCTTCTACTACCCGCAGCGCTCGGGCATCGCCATCGACGACGCCATCGCGCCCGGGTACGGCCGCGAGGCCGGGCACGTGGACGTCGCGCCGAACCAGGGCGACGGGGCCGTGCCCTGCGCCGCCGACGCGTGCGACTACACCCTGGACGTGACCGGCGGCTGGTATGACGCGGGCGACCACGGCAAGTACGTCGTCAACGGCGGCATCTCGGTCGCGCAGCTCATGTCCGTGTACGAGCGTGCGCTCCACGCCCCCACCGGCGACGCCAGCCGCCTCGGCGACGGCACCCTGCGCATCCCCGAGCACGGCGACGGCGTCCCCGACGTCCTCGACGAGGCCCGCTGGGAGGTCGAGTTCCTGCTCTCGATGCAGGTGCCCGCGGGCGAGGAGCTGGCGGGCATGGCCCACCACAAGATCCACGACGAGCGCTGGACTGGCCTGCCGCTCATGCCGGCCGACGACCCGCAGCCGCGCTACCTGCAGCCGCCCTCGACCGCCGCGACCCTGAACCTCGCCGCCGCCGCCGCGCAGGCCGCGCGCCTGTTCGCGCCCTATGACGCCGACTTCGCGGCCGAGTGCCTCGAAGCGGCCGAGACCGCCTGGCAGGCCGCGCTCGCGCACCCCGACGTGTACGCCCCGGACACCAGCCCCGACGGCGGCGGCCCCTACGGCGACTCGGACGTGAGCGACGAGTTCTACTGGGCCGCAGCGGAACTGTTCCTCACCACCGGCAAGAAGACCTATGAGGAGTCCGTGCTGGGCTCGAAGCTGCACGACGCCGACACGTTCGGCGCGGGCGCCTTCTACTGGGGCGGCGTGGCCGCCCTCGCCAAGCTCGACCTGGCGCTGGTGCCGAACGCGCTCCCGGGCCGGGACGAGGTGGTCGCGCAGGTCGTGGCCGGGGCCGACGGGTACCTGGAGCTGCAGGCCGCGAGCCCGTGGGACCTCTCCTACGGTTCCAGCGGGACCTTCGACTGGGGTTCGAACAGCGCGGTGCTCAACGAGCTGGTCGTCGTGGCGACCGCCTTCGACCTCACCGGCGACGCGCAGTACCGCGACGGCGTCCTGTCCGGGCTCGACTACCTGTTGGGCCGCAACGCCCTCGGCAACTCCTATGTGACCGGTTACGGCTCGCACGACTCGCACAACATGCACAGCCGCTGGTACGCCAACCAGCTCGACCCGAGCCTGCCGAACCCGCCCGCCGGGACCCTCGCGGGCGGCCCGAACAGCGTCACCTCGACGTGGGACCCGGTCGCGCAGCGCTGGCTGACCGGCTGCGCCCCGCAGCGGTGCTACATCGACGACATCGGGTCATGGGCCACGAACGAGCTGACCATCAACTGGAACGCGCCGCTCGCGCAGATCGCGAACTTCGCCGCCGAGCAGGCCGGTTCGGTCACGGCCTCGCCGTCGTGCGAAGTGGAGTACCGCATCAACGGCCAGTGGCCGGGCGGGTTCAACGCGCAGATCCTCGTCACCAACACCGGTGACGCGCCCCTGCGGGACGTCTCGCTGCGGTGGGCGCTGCCCACCGGCCAGTCCATCGTCCACTCCTGGAGCGTGGCGCTGGTGCAGGAGGGCCACACGGTGACCGCCACGGACCTGGCCGACGGCCAGGAACTGAAGCCGGGCCGCACCTTCACGTTCGGGTTCATCGGGAGCAAGGACGCCCGTACCGCGGTCGCGCCCGCCTCGGTGACCTGCTCGGCGGCGTAAGGGAACAGCTCGGGGCGGCCGCCGGACACGGCGGCCGCCCCGAGGTGTGTTCGCGGGCTGGGACCTCACGGCTCGATGTCGATGAGGATCTGGGACTGCGAGTCGCAGCTGCTGTCGACGTCGGTCATGGCGATCACGTCGGGGCTGGTGATGTCGCTCCAGTCCCAGATGAGCCCGACATCGCTGCTCAGGCTGCCGACGCACAGGTCCGACAGGAGGTTGATCCCGCCGACCTCGTGATTCTCGTAGCCGCCCATGGGAGCGGTGGTCTCAGCCGCGATGGCCGGTGCGGCCATCCCCGCCGCCATGACGCCGGCGGCCGCCGCCGCGACCGCGGCCTTTGCGATAAAGCGAATCACTGTCACCTCTCAGTACTCGGTGTATCGTTCTCGACCCTTTTGTACTAGGTCCGCCACGAATATAACCATTGCACCGAGTTCCATAGGGAGATCGGGAAAACGCGCAGAGTTCCCATGGACATTTCACTCGTAAGTGAACTTACCGGTCGCTCACGAAACCGGGTACAGGACGACCCACGGCTCCGCGGCGATGCCCGCCGCGGTCCCGGTGAGCATCGCCGGGCCGTACGGGAAGTCCCGGCGGCCCGTCACCACGACCGCCGCCGCCTGCGCGCCGCCGATCACGATCGTGGCCGCGAGCGCCAGGGCCGCCGCCTCCCAAGAGGCCCAACCGGAGACGAGTCCAAGCAGCCCGGCGAGCTTCACGTCGCCGAAGCCGATCTGGCCGAACGCGCAGCCGATCCCGTAGAGCGCCATACCGATCGCCGCGCAGGCGGCGGCCCGCAGGAGCGTTCCGGGTTCGCCGGTCGCGATGAGCAGCGCCGCGACCAGCGGGTAGGCGGGCAGAATGAGCGCGTCGGGCAGCCGCCGCTGATAGACGTCGATCCACCCCGCCGCCACCCCCGCGGCCGCGACCGTGCCGAGCGCGACCCCGTGCAGCAGTCCGTCGGCGCGCCAGGCGATCAGGAGGGCCGCGGCGAGGCAGACGGCCTTGATCAGGCGCGGGTCGGGATGGCGGTCGGTCGCCAAGGCGACGCAGCGGCCGAGGCCAGGACCCGCGAGGAGGGCGGCCGTGGCCGCGCCGATATAGAGAGCACCGGGGATGAGCACCGTGCGATGCTCGCATCGCGTTGCGGCCGAATACGGGAGCGACGCGGCCGAGTTCGGCCGCGTCGCCCGTGATCTTCGTTTCCCTTGCGCGCCAGAGGACCGGCGGGATGAGCCGGCAACCGCCGCCGCGCTAGCGCTTGGCGGCCGCCTTGCGGCCGTTGCCCGCCTTGGCCCGGCGCGCCGCCGCGCCGTCGCCGTTGCCCTTGCCGTCCAGGCCGAGCAGCGGGCGCAGGTACGCGCCGGTGTGGCTCGCCGCGATCGCCGCGACCTCCTCTGGGGTGCCGGCCGCCACGAGCGTGCCGCCCTTGTCGCCGCCCTCGGGGCCGAGGTCGATGACCCAGTCCGAGCACTTGATGACCTCGAGGTTGTGCTCGATGGTGATCACCGTGTTGCCCTTGTCCACCAGGCCGTCGAGCACCCCGAGGAGCTTGCGCACGTCCTCGAAGTGCAGACCGGTGGTCGGCTCGTCCAGGATGTACACGGTCTTCCCGGTCGATCGCTTCTGCAGCTCGGACGCGAGCTTCACGCGCTGCGCCTCACCGCCGGACAGGGTCGGCGCGGGCTGGCCGAGGCGCACGTAGCCCAGGCCGACGTCGTTGAGCGTCTTCAGGTGCCGGTGGATCGTCTGGATCGGCTCGAAGAACTCCGCGGCCTCCTCGATCGGCATGTCGAGCACGTCCGAGATCGTCTTGCCCCGGTAGTGGACTTTGAGGGTGTCGCGGTTGTAGCGGGCCCCGCCGCACTCCTCGCACGGCACGTACACGTCGGGCAGGAAGTTCATCTCGATCTTCAACGTGCCGTCGCCGCTGCACGCCTCGCAGCGCCCGCCCTTGACGTTGAAGGAGAACCGGCCCGGGCCCCAGCCGCGGACCTTCGCCTCCGGCGTGCCCGAGAACAGCTTGCGGACCTTGTCGAACACGCCGGTGTAGGTGGCCGGGTTCGAGCGCGGCGTGCGCCCGATCGGCGACTGGTCGACGCCCACGACCTTGTCGACCCCGTCGATGCCGGTGATCGTGCGGTGCCGGCCCGCCACGATCTTCGCGCCGTTCACCTCCGCCGCCAGCGTGTTGTACAGGATCTCGTTCACCAGCGTGGACTTGCCCGAGCCGGACACGCCGGTGACCGAGACGAGGCAGCCCATCGGGAACGCCGCGTCGATGCCCTTGAGGTTGTTCTCCCTGGCGCCCTTGACGACCAGCTCACGGCCGTGGTCGGCCGGGCGGCGCTTCTCCGGGACCGGGATGTGCTTGCGGCCGGACACGTAGTCGCCGGTGATGGAGCCCTCGGCGTCCACGAGGCCCTTGACCGGGCCCGAGTAGATGACGTGGCCGCCGTGCTCGCCCGCGCCCGGACCGATGTCGACGATGTGGTCGGCGACGCGGATCGTGTCCTCGTCGTGCTCGACCACGATCAGCGTGTTCCCCAGGTCTCGCAGCCGCTCGAGGGTGGCGATGAGCCGGTTGTTGTCGCGCTGGTGCAGGCCGATCGAGGGCTCGTCGAGCACGTAGAGCACGCCCACGAGCCCGGCGCCGATCTGCGTCGCGAGCCGGATGCGCTGGGCCTCGCCGCCCGACAGGCTGCCGGCCGCGCGCGCGAGCGTCAGGTAGTCGAGGCCGACGTCGAGCAGGAACCGCAGACGGGCCTTGACCTCCTTGACGATCGGCGCGGCGATGATCGAGTCGCGGTTGGAGAGCTTGAGCGCGTCGAAGAACACCGCGCAGTCCGCGACCGAGAGCGTGCACACCTCGTGGATGGACAGGCCCTCCACGGTGACGGCCAGGACCTCGGGCTTGAGCCGGGTGCCCTCGCAGGTCGAGCACGGGATCTCGCGCATGAACTGCTCGTACTTCTCGCGCGTCCACTCCGAGTCGGTCTCGTGGTGGCGGCGCTCGACCCACGGCACGACGCCCTCGAAGCGCGTCTCGTAGGAACGGCGCTGGCCGCGCTTGTTGCGGTAGGAGACCTGCAGGGTCTCGTCGTAGCCGTACAGGACGGCCTTCTGCGCGCGGTCGGGCAGGTCGGCCCAGGGCGTGTCCACGTCGAACCCGACCGCCTCGCCGAGCGCGACGATCTGGAACAGGAAGTAGTCGCCCATGCCGACCGAGGACCAGGGCGCGAGCGCGCCGTCGCGGATGGTCGACTCCTGGTCGCGGATGACGAGCTCGGGGTCGACCTCCTTGCGCACGCCGAGGCCGTGGCACACCGGACAGGCGCCGAAGGGCGCGTTGAAGGAGAAGGTGCGCGGCTCGAGCTCGTCGAGCGAGAGCGGGTGGTCGTTGGGGCAGGCCAGCTTCTCGGAGAAGCGGCGGGTGCGGTTCGGGTCGGCGGCGTCCACGTCGACGAAGTCGAGGACCACGACGCCGTCGGCGAGACCGAGCGCCGACTCCACCGAGTCCGTGACGCGCTGGATCGAGGAGGCCTTGACGGCGAGGCGGTCGATGACCACGTCGATGTCGTGCTTCTCCTGCTTCTTCAGCTTCGGCACGTCGGTGAGGGCGTACACCTCGCCGTCGACGCGGGCGCGGGCGTAGCCCTGCTGCTGGAGGTCGGCGAAGAGCTCGACGAACTCGCCCTTGCGCTTGCGCACGACCGGGGCCAGGACCTGGAAGCGGGTGCCCTCGGGCATCGCCATGATCTGGTCGGTGATCTGCTGCGGCGACTGGCTGACGATCGGCTCGCCGCACTGCGGGCAGTGCGGGACGCCGACGCGGGCGTACAGGAGCCGCAGGTAGTCGTAGATCTCGGTGATCGTGCCCACCGTCGACCGCGGGTTGCGGGAGGTGGACTTCTGGTCGATCGACACCGCCGGGGACAGCCCCTCGATGAAGTCGACGTCGGGCTTGTCCATCTGGCCGAGGAACTGGCGGGCGTAGGCCGAGAGCGATTCGACGTAGCGGCGCTGGCCCTCCGCGAAGATCGTGTCGAAGGCCAGGGAGGACTTGCCGGAACCGGACAGGCCGGTGAAGACGATGAGCGAGTCCCGGGGAAGGTCGAGGTCGACGTCCTTGAGGTTGTGCTCGCGTGCCCCGCGCACGACGATCGTGCCGGATGCGTGGGTCTTGTTGTCGATCTGAAGGTGCTCGTTGGCCACGGTGGGAATCTAACGTTCGGGTCCGACAGTTCTGGGAGGCCCGCTGTTCGAAGCGGGGCCGCCCTACGAGGCTACTCCCCCGCGTAGTGCCGTTTCACCCGCAGATGTGACCTTCAACTCACCCGTGCGGCAGGCGAAAGCGGGTCCGGTCGGCGACCGGACCCGCCCCGCTGGCAGGAAGGAAGTCTGCGATTCAGTCGAACCGGTACAGGTCGTAGTCGTCCATGATCCCGATGAGCTTGTCCGAGTACTCCGGGTCGGTCGCGTAGCCGGCCTTGTGGATCTCCTGGGCGAAGCGTTTCGCGTCGTCCGCGTGGTCCATGGCCGTGGCGTACCGCGACCAGTTCGACAGCAGGTCGCCGTGGTCGCGGTAGGAGTCGGCGACGTTCGCGTAGGCGCGGAACGTGGCGTCCATGTCGAAGCAGCCGCCGGTGGGGCTGCACTCGAAGGTGGCGTAGTCGCGGCAGCCGATGGCGTGGTCGCCGGGCGAGCCGAAGCACTTCATGCCGAACAGGTTGTGGTCCTCGCGGGCCAGGGCGCCCTTGCCCCAGCCGGTCTCGAGGATCGCCTGCGCGATCGTCACCGAGGCGGGCACGCCGGTGGCCCGGTCGCTGGCCTGCGCGGCGGGCGCGTGCGCGCTGATGAACCCGGCGGTGCCGCCGCGCGGCACGGAGGGCGGGTCCTGGCCGCACCAGGGCAGCCACGGCTCGCCCGCGCTCCATTTGATGTAGGCGGCGGACACGAAGCGCTTGTCGCCGATGCGGTACCAGGCCCCGGTCTTGCGGGCGGTGCCGTCGACCTCCTGGCCCCACACCTGGCACTGAACGCTGATGCCGGTGCCGTTGGGGTAGGTGCCCTGCCTGCCGGCGGTGGAGTTCGCGGCGGCGCGGATGTTGAGCTCGCCGCCCCTGGTGCTGACGGCGGCGTTGGTCGGCGCCTTGCTGGCGGCGGAGCACCAGGGCACGGCCTGCGCGGGCGACCAGGTGACGTACGCGTCCGAGATCCAGCGGTCCTTGCCGATGCGCAGCCACGTCGCGGTGGTGCGGACGGTACCGCTGATCTCCTCGCCGCGGACCATGCAGAGCACCTCGGGGTTCGCGCCCTTGGCGAGGGTCCCGGCGGTCTTCTGGTCGGTGGCCGGGCCGGTGCGGACGTTGAGCGTGCCGCCGTCGGTGGTGACGATCGCACCGGTGATCTTGGCCTGTCCGGGCAGCGCGCCGGCGAGGATCGCCCCGGCGGCGAGCGCGAGAACCATAACGAATCGGATGGCTATATGGAATACGCCCATAGACGGCAGCTTAGGCAAGGAGGGATTTTCTGTCATAGGAAAGGCCTAATGTGAACAACCCTCGGCCCAGTGGCGGGATTTCTGGTGTCCGCGATCACCAGGGTTGACGCCAGGTCCGTCTCGTGCTTAAGCGACAATGGTCGTCGTGTCTACACGCTCTGATCTGCGCAACATCGCCATCGTCGCCCACGTCGACCACGGCAAGACCACGCTCGTCGACGCCATGCTCAAGCAGGCGGGCGCCTTCCGCGAGGGCGCGGCCGTCGACGACCGCGTCATGGACTCGGGTGACCTGGAACGCGAGAAGGGCATCACGATCCTCGCGAAGAACACCGCGGTCCACTACACCAACCCGGCCGACGGCTCCGAGATGGTCATCAACATCATCGACACGCCCGGCCACGCCGACTTCGGCGGCGAGGTCGAGCGTGGTCTGTCCATGGTGGACGCCGTGGTGCTGCTGGTCGACGCCTCGGAGGGCCCGCTCCCGCAGACCCGCTTCGTGCTCCGCAAGGCGCTCTCCGCGCGCCTGCCGGTCATCTTGTGCATCAACAAGACCGACCGCCCGGACGCCCGCATCGACGAGGTCGTCAACGAGACCTACGACCTGTTCCTGGACCTGGACGCCGACGAGGACCAGATCGAGTTCCCGATCGTCTACGCCTGCGCCCGCGACGGCGTCGCCTCGCTGAACAAGCCCAAGGACGGCACCGTCCCTGAGGACTCCGACAGCCTCAAGCCGTTCTTCGACACCATCATCGAGCACGTGCCCGCGCCCGAGTACGACGAGGCGAAGCCGCTCCAGGCCCACGTCACCAACCTCGACGCCGACAACTTCCTCGGCCGCATCGCGCTGTGCCGCGTCATGGAGGGCGAGCTGCGCAAGGGCCAGACCGTCACCTGGATCAAGCGCGACGGCACCCAGCAGAACGTGCGCATCACCGAGCTGATGATGACCGAGGCGCTGACCCGCAAGCCCGCCGAGAAGGCCGGCCCCGGCGACATCTGCGCCATCGCGGGCATCCCGGACATCATGATCGGCGAGACCCTCGCCGACCCGGAGAACCCGGTCGCCCTGCCGCTCATCACGGTCGACGAGCCGGCGATCTCGATGACCATCGGCACCAACACCTCGCCGCTGGTCGGCAAGGGCGGCAAGGGCCACAAGGTCACCGCGCGCCTGGTGAAGGACCGCCTCGACCGCGAACTGGTCGGCAACGTCTCGCTCCGCGTCCTCCCGACCGAGCGCCCCGACGCCTGGGAGGTGCAGGGCCGCGGCGAGCTGGCCCTGGCGATCCTGGTCGAGCAGATGCGCCGCGAGGGCTTCGAGCTCACCGTCGGCAAGCCCGAGGTCGTCACCAAGGAGATCGACGGCAAGACCCACGAGCCGGTCGAGCGCCTGACCATCGACTCCCCCGAGGAGCACCTGGGCGCGATCACCCAGCTGATGGCGACCCGCAAGGGCCGCATGGAGACCATGACGAACCACGGTTCGGGCTGGATCCGCATGGAGTGGCTGGTGCCCTCCCGCGGCCTCATCGGCTTCCGCACCGAGTTCCTGACGCAGACCCGCGGCACCGGCATCGCGCACTCGATCTACGAGAAGCACGAGCCGTGGTTCGGGAAGCTGCAGACGCGCAACAACGGCTCGCTCGTGGCCGACCGCGCCGGGGCCGTCACCGCCTTCGCGATGATCAACCTGCAGGAGCGCGGCACGCTGTTCGTCGGCCCGACCACCGAGGTGTACGAGGGCATGATCGTCGGCGAGAACTCGCGCTCGGACGACATGGACGTGAACATCACCAAGGAGAAGAAGCTCACCAACATGCGCGCCGCCTCGGCGGACTCGACCGAGAACGTGGTCCCGCCGCGCGCGCTGTCGCTGGAGCAGTCCCTGGAGTTCTGCCGCGAGGACGAGTGCGTGGAGATCACCCCGGACACCGTCCGCATCCGCAAGGTCGTGCTCGACCAGAAGGAGCGCGGCCGCACCGCCTCCAAGGCCAAGCACGGCAAGTAGGCCCTGAACGCGAGAGCGGGCCCGACCTTCCGGTCGGGCCCGCTCTTTCGCCCCCTAGTCGTCGTCGCGCTTGTTCCGCTCCGCCAGGAAGTGCTCGAAGGCCTCGCCGAGTTCATCGGCGGTCGGCATGCGGCCGTCCTGCAGCATCTCGTCGGCCTCGGCCGCCTCGGCGAACGAGTCGTACTGCTCCTCGAGGGTCTTCACCACGTCGGCGACCTCGTCGGACTCGGCGACCTGCTCGGCGATGTCCGAGTCCACTTGGGCGCGTTCGACTTCCAGGTCCTCGTCCGAGGGCAGGTCGAGGCCGGTGGCCTCGCGGATGCCCTCGAGGAGACGGATCGTGGCGGCCGGGTACGTCATCTGCATGACGTAGTGCGGCACGTGGACCGAGAGCCCGATCGCGTCCCGGCCGGACTCCCCGAGGCGGTACTCCAGCAGCCCCGCGGCGTTGCCCGGGACCGTGACCTCGTTGAACACCGGGCGGTTGTCGAAGACGAGCTCGGGCCGGGTGGCGTGCACGGTCATGCCGAGCGGCCGGGTGTGCGGCACTCCCATCGGGATGCCCTGGAAGCCCAGCGTGAGCGGCACGTGCCAATGCTCCACCAGGTCCTCCACCGAGTCCACGAAGCGTTCCCACGCGAAGTCGGGCTCAGGGCCCGTCATGAGCAGGAACGGCTTGTCCGAGGCGTCACGCATCAGGTACACGACCAGCTGCGGGGCCTCGAAGTCGGACCAGCGGTCGATCGAGAACGTGAGGTTGGGCCGCCGGGACCGGTAGTCGATGAGCTGGTCGACGTCGAACGACGCGACCGGGGTGTGCTCGCAGGTCTTGAACAGGTGGTCCACCACCCCGCGACCCGCTTGGCCTGCGTCCATGAACCCGTCGAGGAAGTGCAGCAGCACCGCTCCCCGCGCGTCGGCCGGCTCCGCCAGGACCTCGCACAGTGCCCAAGGGTCAACGTTCAAAACAATCGGCTCCTTCTTCCTTGACGCCTTCGATGCTAACGCCCGGCGCCCGCCTCCGATTCCCCCTCGTGCAGAAGTTCGGAGCGGCGTCACCCCCGCGCCCGCCGCCCCGCACCGCCGCGCTCAGCCCCAGACGTCGAACGCCGGCGCGGGCTCGGTCGCGGGGCGAACCCCGAAGTAGCCCAAGGCGAACTCGTTGATCTCCTTGAACGCCTCACCGGTGGTCGTACCGCCGCCACCGCCCCCGGGGACGTAGACGCTCACGGCCACCACGTACTGCGGGTCCTCGGCGGGGGCGAATCCCACAAACGAGGTCACGTTGCCCGGCGCGTACTCGCCGTCGACCACGAGCCCGCCGGTGCCGGTCTTGCCCGCGAGGTGGTAGTTCTCCAGCTGCGCGCTCCGGCCGGTGCCGGTCTCGGCCGCGATCGGGGCCTGCAGCAGGTACTGCAGGCTCTCGGCGGTCTCCTGCGAGACCACGCGGTGCGTGGCCGGCTCGGGCTGCTCCACCACGGTGCCGTCGGCCTCGATCTTGTGGTCGATGAGGGTGGGCTGGACGTACACGCCGTCGTTGGCGATCGCGCCGTAGAGCGCGGCCATCTGCATGATCGTCGCGGTGCCCTCGTGGCCGATCGGGACCGAACCGTACGAGGTCCCGGACCAGTTCTGCGGCTCCTGCAGGATGCCTCCCGCCTCGCCCTCGATGCCCACGCCCGTGGGCCTGCCGAGGCCGAAGGCCAGCTGGTACTCGTACAGCTTCTCCTTGCCGATGCAGTCGGCGAGCTGGATCGTGCCCACGTTGGACGACTGCGCGATGATCCCGGCCAGGCTCAGCACGGCGTCGCCGTGCTCGTAGCCGTCCTTGTAGACGGTGTCGCCCTTGGTGATCGTCTGCTCGACGGGCATGGTGCCGTCCGGCTTGATGCAGCCCTCTTCAAGGGCCGCGGCGAAGACGATCGCCTTGTGGATCGAACCGGGGTCCACAGTAGCCTGCGTGGCGTAGTCGCGGTACGCCTCCGGGTCGTCCACGTCGAACGGGTTGGCCGCGTCGTAGGTCGGGGTCGAGGCCATAGCCAGCATCTCGCCCGAGCCGACCTCCATCACCAGCGCGGAGCCGAACTCGGCGTCGTGCTCCTTCACCGTGTCCTGCAGGATGTTCTGCACCTGGAACTGGAGCTTGTCGTCGAGGGTGAGCTGGAGGTCGTTGCCCGGCACCGCCTCCTCCTCGCGGTAGAACGCGCCGGGGATGGGCTGGCCGGACTGGCTGCGCTCGTAGGAGACCTCGCCGTCCTCGCCGGAGAGCCAGTCGTCGTAGGTGGCCTCGAGGCCGCCGAGGCCGTTGCCCTCGCCGCCGGTGAAGCCGATGACGTTGGCGGCCAGGTCGTGTCCGGGCACGACGCGGCGCTCGTCCTCGCCGATGATGAGGCCGGGGTTCTCGAACTCGCGGATCTCGTCGCCGATGGCGAGGTCGACGCCGCGCTGGAGGTACGCGAAGCGGATCGGGTCGCCCTGGGCGGTCTCCTTGGTGGCGATGATCGGCTCGAGGTCGGAGGCGGGACGGCCCAGGAGCGAGGTGAGCCTCGCGGCGAGTTCCGCCGGGTCGCCCTTGACCATGCCGGGGTCGACGGCGATGTAGTTGGCCTCGATGGAGTAGGCGAGGCGGTTGCCGTTGCGGTCGAGGATCGCGCCGCGCTCGGCGGGGAGCGGCTCGGTGGTGAGGCGCTGGTTGAGCGCCTCGGCCGCGTAGGCGGCGGAGTCGGTGACCTGGAGCTGCACGAGCCGCGCGCCGGAGACGATGAGCAGGATCATGACGAAGGCAGCGGCCATCCGCAGGCGCCGCCGGGGGTTGCCGATGCGGGGGAGGCTCGCCTGCGGCCGGACCTCGATGGGGCCGGTGGCGCGGACGCGGGTGCCGCCGCGGCGCGGCGGGTTGATCGGGCCGGTGCGGCGGGTCGGGCCGGGGCGTACGGTGCCGGTGCGGCGCACCGGTTCCGAGCGGACCGTGCCGGTGCGCCGGGGTTCGGCCTCGGGCTTGCGGGGCTCGGTGACGGTGCCGGTCTCGCGCTGGCGGCGCTCGCGGGAGCGGGCCGCGGCCTCGCGGCGCCTGCGCGCCGCGAGGTCGTCGGTCTCGTGCTGCTGTGCGGTCCGGTTGCGCTCGCGGCGCGCGGCCTCGCGGTCGCGCGCCCCGTTCTCGCGGGCCCGGTTGTCCTCGGCCCCGTCGGCCGCCTCGCGGACGGTGCGCCCGCGAGGCGTGTAGCGGCGGGCTCGACTGATCGAGGAGGGGTCGCGCCGCCGCCGGGGGTCGGATTCGGTCATCGAGGTCCTTACTCCTTGTTCCAGGGCACCTCGACGGTCTCGCCGCCGGGCAGGTACAGGAAGGTCACCTTGTCCGGGTGGACCATGCCGTAGAGGTCGGCCTGGGCCTGGAGGTTGACCGGCGTGTCCAGGTTCGCGAGCTCGTCCTCGAGGGCCTGCTCGGTCTGGTCGAGCTCGCCCGCCTGGGTGCGCAGCTCCTGCAGCCGGTAGGCGTCCTCGTTGATGACCGTGTTGAGCACGAGCAGGCCGAAGATGCCGGCGACGACCAGCGCGAGGATGCCGCCGACGAACGCCGGGCGCGGCACCTCGACCGGCTCGGGCGCGGGCGCGGGCCTGGTCTCCGTGCGGGTGCGCGGGATGACGACGGTCTCGCGCTGCGGCGCGGCCGGGGTCTCGACGGGCGGCGCCTCGACCGGCGCGGTCGCGGGCTGGACGGCGAGGTTCCCCTCGAACACAGGCGCGGCGGATTCATCGGCGTCGCCGACGAGGCCCCGGCGCCGCGAGGACGCGGCGCGGGCCCGGCGGCGGGCGGCCTTGATGATCTCGTCGGGGTCGGCTTGCGCGCGACGGTACTGGTCGCTCATGGTGCGCCTCCTGCTCCTGTGGACGGTGCGATGCGTTCCGCGGCGCGGAGCCGGGCGGGCGCCGCGCGCGGATTGCGGTCGAGTTCGGTCTGTGTCGGTTGCTGGGCCTTCTTCGTAAGGAGTCGAAAGGTGGGTTCGGTTCCGGGGAGGTCGACGGGCAGGCCCGCCGGGCTGGTGGAGGTGGCCCGCTTCGCGAGCTCCTGCTTGGTGATGCGGTCTTCGAGCGAGTGGTAGGAGAGGACGACGACGCGGCCGCCGGGGGCCATCACGTCGAGCGCGGCGGGCAGCGCGCGCTCCCAGGTGTCGAGCTCGCCGTTGACCTCGATCCGCAGGGCCTGGAAGGTGCGCTTGGCGGGGTTGCCGCCGGTGCGCTTGCCCGCCTGGGGGATCGCGTCCTTGACGAGCTCGGCGAGTTCGCTGCTGGAAGTGATGCGGGCCTTCTCACGGGCCTTGACGATCGCGGAGACGACGCGGGTGGCGAACTTCTCCTCGCCGTACTCGCGGAGGATGCGCACGAGCTCCCCGGGCTGGTACGTGTTCACGACGATCTCGGCGGTGAGCTCGTCGTCGGGGTTCATGCGCATGTCGAGCGGCGCGTCCTGGCTGTACGCGAAGCCGCGCTCGCGCTGGTCGAGCTGCATCGAGGAGACGCCGAGGTCGAACAGGACGGCGTCGAGCCTGTCGAAGCCGTTGTCCTCCAGGACCTCCGGGATCGCGTCGTAGACGGCGCGGGCCGGGATGAAGCGGTCGCCGAAACCGGCGAGGCGCTTGGAGGCGAGTTCGAGGGCGTTGGGGTCGCGGTCGACGCCGATGACCGTGAGGCCGGGGTGGGCGGTCAGCATGGCCTCGCTGTGGCCCCCGGCTCCGAGGGTCGCGTCGACGTACACCGCGCCGGGGCGCGAGGCGGCGGGCGCCAGGTACTCGAGCACTTCGTCGAGCATGACGGGGATGTGCGGCGCGTTCATTCCGCTCACCTCCTTCTCTACAGTCCTTCGGGCAGGTCGCCCTCTTCGATGTCGGCGAAGGCCTCTTCGGAGGCCTCCAGGTACTCGTCCCAGGTGGGGGTGTTCCATATCTCGACGCGGTTGGACGCGCCGATGACGGTGAGTTCGCGGTCGAGGCCGGCGTACTCGCGCAGCCGCGGCGGGATGGTGACGCGGCCCTGCTTGTCGGGGACCTCGTCGTGGGCGGAGGCGAAGAAGACGCGGCTGTAGGCGCGGGCGGTCTTGCTCGACATGGGCGCCTGCTGGAGCGATTCGGCGATGCGCGTGAACTCCGCTTCGGGGAACACGTAGAGGCAGCGCTCCTGTCCCTTGGTGATCACGATGCCTTCCGCCAGTCCTTCCCTGAATTTCGCGGGGAGGATGACGCGGCCCTTGTCGTCCAGGCGCGGGTTGTGGGTGCCGAGGAACATCGGCGCCACCCCCCGTGACTCTCAGGCTGCGCGGCCGCTCCGACCGCGTCGATGGGGTGATGGCCCCACCATTGCGCCCCACCTTACTCCACTCTCCCCCACCATTGGGGGTTGTTTCCGCGTGGCATTCGTGGTGGACGTGGCGTATGGGCTGGTCAGGATTGGTGGAGGGGGGTGGAGTGACGAGTGCGCAACACGTGACCTGGAATATGAATTTCGTTCACGGTTCACTCGCGCGGGTGGGTTGGGGCCCTTGGGATCCGCATCCGCGCGACGGGACGGACACGGAGAGCCAGGGACGCGGGCACGGTGCGCGGCGGCGCGGTCACTGTGGAGTGACCGGTGGCGGGGAGTGGAGGGCGGCGCCGCTGCCAGGTGCGCCGGGGGCATCGGCGTTCGTCGCTGCCTCGCGTTGCCCCGTCCGCTCCACCTCACGCTCGGCCGCCACTCATCACGCGTTCCGGTGCGCATGTGACAAACTCTTCTGCATAGTCACCGGTTCCGATCAAGCCGAAAGCGAGCCTGCATGAGCGCGAATCTGACCCCACGCGCGAAATTCGCCACCACGCTGCTGCGGACCGCGGCGGCGCTCTCGCGGGCGACGGGCCGCGGCGACGGCTCGGTGATCGGCGGGCGCGTCGGGTTGATCGTCGAACCGAGGCTGCTGGAGCTGCTGGCCGAAGGCCGCCACGTCGTGCTCATCTCGGGCACGAACGGCAAGACGACGACGACCCGGTTCACGACGGCGGCGATCGAGGCGATCGGGAAGGTCGCGACCAACTCGTTCGGCGCGAACATGCCGACCGGGCACACCACGGCGCTCGCGAAGGCCCCCAAAGCCGAGTACGCGGCGCTCGAGTGCGACGAGCACTACCTGGGCCAGCTACTCGACGCGGCGAGCCCCAAAGTCGTCGCGCTGCTGAACCTCTCGCGCGACCAGCTGGACCGGGCCATGGAGGTCACCGCGCTGGCGGCGAAGTGGCGCCAGACCCTGCAGACCTCCGCGGGCCAGTCGACGATCGTGGCGAACGCGGACGACCCGCTCATCGTGTGGGCCGCCTCGGTCTGCCAGCGCGTCGTGTGGGTCGCGGCGGGCCAATCGTGGACGGCGGACTCGGCGATCTGCCCGAACTGCGGTTCGCACCTCGACCGGTTCGGCGAGTTCTGGCGGTGCACGAACTGCGGCCTGAACCGGCCGAGCCCGCAGTGGTCGGTGGCGCAGGAGGGCGAGGCCGTGGTCGGCCCCGACGGGCGCCGCTACGAGCTGAACCTCCAGCTCCCGGGCCGGGTGAACCGCGCGAACGCGGCCACGGCGCTGGCCGTGGCGAGCCTGTTCGGGGTGGACCCGGCGCAGGCGGCGCCCCGGCTCTCGGAGGTCGCCTCGGTGGCCGGCCGGTACGCGAAGGTCGAGCGGGAGGGCCGCCAGCTGCGGCTGCTGCTGGCGAAGAACCCCGCGGGCTGGCTCGAGTCGTTCGACATGATCGAGCCGCACCCGCCGGTGGTCCTGTCGCTGAACGCGCGCGAGGTGGACGGGTTCGACACGTCGTGGATCTACGACGTCGACTTCACGTCGCTGGCGGGCCGCAAGGTCGTGGTGACCGGCGACCGCCGCACGGACCTGGCGGTGCGCCTGGAGGTCGACGGGGTCGACTTCATCGTGGTGGACGACATCAGGGCCGCGATCGCGGCGGTGCCGCCGGGGCCGGTGGAGGTCGTCGCGAACTACACGGCGTTCCAGGACATCCGCGCCGAATTCAACCGGGTCAACTAGCGAGAGAGAGCGTCCCACCGTGGCCATGAGCACTTTGCGCATCGTCTGGCTCTACCCCGACCTGCTGTCGACCTACGGCGACCGGGGCAACCTGCTGGTGCTCGCGCACCGCGCCCGCGCGCGCGGCATCGACGTGGAGCCCATGCAGGTCCGCAGCGACCAGCGGGTCCCGCACACCGCGGACATGTACCTCATCGGCGGCGGCGAGGACGGCCCGCAGGCGGTGGCCGCCGACCGGCTGCTGCAGGACGGCGCGCTGAACCGGGCCGCCGAGGCGGGCAAGCCGATCCTGGCGATCTGCGCCGGGTACCAGCTCCTGGGCTCGTCGTTCTACGCCAACGGCCGCGCCTACGAGGGCCTGAACATCCTCGACCTGCGTTCGGACCGAGGCCCGTCGCGGGCCGTCGGCGAGATCGCCGGCGACGCGGCGCCGCAGCTGGGGATCGGGCAGATCACCGGGTTCGAGAACCACGGCGGCCGCACCCACCTGGGCGAGGCGGTGCAGCCGCTCGCGCGCGTGACGGCGGGCATCGGCAACGACGGCACCACCGAGGGCGCCTGGGCGGGGCACGTGATCGGCACGTACATGCACGGCCCGGGCCTGGCCCGCAACCCGCGCCTGGCGGACCTGCTGCTGGCGTGGGCGGTCGGCGTGGACCCGTCGCAGCTCCCGCCGATCGACGACACGTGGCCGGAGCGGCTGCGCGCCGAGCGGTTCGGGGCGCTGGCGGCCGCGCAGTAGACCGGCCCCCGGGGAACGCGCATCGCGCTCGCATTTAGGCTGGCGAAACCACCCAGATGCGGTTAGTTTTGTCAGGCAACTAACTGCCCCTTCGGGCGCGGCGCCCCGGCCGCGCCTGTGCGATGCGCGCGAGGAGAACCCCATGGACTGGCCCAAAGGCGTCAGCGGACTGAGCTACGGCGGCGACTACAACCCCGAGCAGTGGCCCGAAGAGGTCTGGGACGACGACGTCATGCTCATGCGCGAGGCGGGTGTGAACCTCGTCAGCGTCGGCGTCTTCTCCTGGGCCAGGCTCGAACCGCGCCAAGGCGAGTACGACTTCGACTGGCTCGACACCGTGCTCGGGAAGCTCCACGACGGCGGCATCGGCGTCAACCTCGCCACCCCGACCGCCTCCCCGCCGCCGTGGTTCACCCTCGCCCACCCCGGCGCGCTCAACACCCGCCCCGACGGCGTCCGGCAGGTGCACGGCTCCCGCGACACCTACGACATCTGCGCGCCCGCCTACCGCGAGGCCTCGCGGACGATCGCCGCGAAGCTCGCCGAGCGGTACGCCGACCACCCCGCGCTCGCGATGTGGCACGTCCACAACGAGTACGGCTCCGCCACGTTCTCCGCGCACGCCGAGCGGGCCTTCCGCCAATGGCTGCAGACGAAGTACGAGACCCTGGACGCGCTCAACGCCGCGTGGTGGGGCTCGTTCTGGAGCCAGCACTACAGCGACTGGGAGCAGATCCTCGCCCCGCGCGCCACCCAGTACCTCGCCAACCCCGCGCACGAGCTCGACTTCAAGCGCTTCACCTCCGACGCGATGCTCGAGCACTACAAGGAGCAGCGCGACATCCTCAGAGCGGCGAACCCAGACGTCCCGATCACCACGAACTTCGTGTTCGGGCAGTGGGTTCCGGTCGACCACTGGAAATGGGCGTCCGAAGTGGACGTCGTCGCGTTCGACTCCTACCCGTCCGCGCCCGACGAGCGCGCCGAGCAGCAGAGCGCCCTCCACGCCGACCTCTCCCGCTCCTGGGCCGGCGGCGGCGACTGGCTCCTCATGGAGCAGGCCGCCGGCACCCTCCACTCCAAGGACGGCCGGATCGCCAAGGCCCCCGGCCGCATGGCCCGCCACTCCATGATGCACATCAGCCGCGGCTCCAAGGGCGCCATGTTCTTCCAGTGGCGGGCCGGGCGCGGCGGCGCCGAGCAGTGGCACTCCGCGCTCCTCCCCCACGCGGGCAAGAACACCCGCGTCTTCCGCGAGGTCGCCGAACTCGGCAACACCCTCCCCGGGATCGCGCACACCGTCGAGGCGCCCGTCGAGACCGACGTGGCGATCCTCTGGAGCCCCGAATCGTGGTGGGCCACCGGCGGCGGCGCCCACCTGCCCGGCCCCGTCGACTACCTCGAGAACGTCGCCCAGATCCACCGGGTCCTGCGCGACCGCGGCGTCGTCGCCGACTTCGTCGCCCCCGAAGGCGACCTCTCCAAGTACACGACGGTGATCGCCCCCACCACCTACGTCCTGAGCCGGGCCGGCGCCGAGAACCTGCGCTGGTTCACCGCCGGAGGCGGCCGCCTCGTCGCCTCCTACCTCACCGGCGCCGTCGACGAGCACTGCCAGGTCTGGCTCGACGGGTACCTCGGCGGCATGACCGACCTCTTCGGCATCCGCGTCACCGAGCACCTCCCCCAGGCAGCCGGCGAACCCCGCGCCCTGTGGAACTTCGGCGCCGCCGAGCGCTTCTGCGAACTCGTCGAACTCCGCGGCGCCCAGTGCGTCACCCAGTACGCGACCGGCGACGTCATCGAGAACCAGCCCGCCGTCACCGTCAACCCCTTCGGCGAGGGCGAGGCCTGGTACGTCTCCTGCAAACTCGTCGACGACGCCTGGGACCGCCTCTTCGAAGAGCTCAAGCTCTCCGGGCCCGGCCGCCCCGGCCTCGACGTCGTCGACCGCGGCCCCTGGCGGTTCATCATCAACCACACCGACAAGGAAGCCCAGGTCGGACACGTCATCGTCCCCGGCGGCTCATGGGCCGTCGACCGCAAGCCCGAATAGGGAGTTTCGGCCCGCCTCAACGGAGGCGGGCCATACGCTCGACCACATGAGCGAACCCGCGCCCGCCGCACTCAGCAAGAGGGAGCTGTACACCCTCTTCGGCGCGCTCATGCTCACCATGCTCCTGGCCTCCCTCGACCAGACCATCGTCGGCACCGCCCTGCCCACCATCGTGGGCGACCTCAACGGCATGGGCGACTACACGTGGGTCGTCACCGCGTACCTCATCGCCACGACCGCCTCCACCCCGCTGTACGGGAAGCTCTCCGACCTCTACGGCCGCCGGCCGCTCATCCTCGTCGCCATCGCCATCTTCCTGACCGCCTCGGCCCTGGCCGGCCTCTCCCAGACGATGCTGCAGCTCATCATCTTCCGCGGCCTCCAGGGCCTGGGCGGCGGCGGCCTCATCTCCCTCGCGTTCACCGTCGTCTCCGACGTCGTCTCACCCCGCGAACGCGGCAAGTACCAGGGGTTCTTCGGCGCGGTCTTCGGCATCTCCTCCGTCGCCGGGCCCGTCCTCGGCGGCTGGCTCTCCGAAGTCGACTGGCGCTGGATCTTCTACATCAACCTCCCCCTCGGCCTCGCCGCCATGGTCGCCGTCGACCAGGTCCTGCGCCGCCACCGCTTCCCCACCCGGCCGCGCCGCATCGACTACCTCGGCGCGGCCTGCCTCGTCCCCGCCGTCGTATGCCTCCTTCTCGCGGTGACCTGGGGCGGCAACGACTACGCCTGGAACTCCGTGGTGATCCTCGGGCTCTTCGCGGCCGCCGCGGTGCTCACGGCCGTGTTCCTCTACATCGAGACCCGCGCCGAAGAGCCGATCCTGCCGCTGCGCATGTTCAAGCAGGGCACGTTCGCGCTCGCCGCCGTCATCGCGCTCGTCTTCGGCGTCGCCATGTTCTCCGGGATCGTCTACATCCCGCTGTTCTTCCAGATGGTGCGCGGCTACTCGCCCACCGAGTCGGGCCTGCTCATGATCCCGATGATGGCCGGGATGGTCCTCACCTCGGTCTCCTCGGGGTTCGTGATCTCCCGGCTCGGCCGGTACAAGTGGTTCCTCGTCGCCGGGTCGGTCGTCATCACCTCCGGGCTCGCCCTGTTCACGCAGCTGCACGTCGACACGCCGCTGTGGCTCTCCAGCCTCTACCTGCTGGTGCTCGGCATCGGCATGGGCATGTTCATGCAGCCCTTGGTGCTCGCGATGCAGAACATCGTGCGGGTCGAGGACCTCGGCGCGGGCACCAGCACCAGCAACTTCGCCCGCTCCCTCGGCGGCGCGGTCGGCACCGCCGTCCTCGGAGCGGTCATGACCGCGAAGCTCAACGGCGAGCTCGCCGCGAACCTCCCGGCGGCCGTCGCGGAACTGAGCCCGGCCGAGGCCGCCGCCTTCGGCGGCACGGACCTCTCCGCCGTCATGGAATCCCCGACGGTCGTCGCGCACCTGCCCGAGCCGGTGCGGCTCGTCGTGCAGCAGGCCTTCACCGACGGCCTCGACCGCGTCTTCCTCGTCGCCGCCCTCATCGCGGCCGTGACCATCGTCCTCACCCTGTTCATGCCGAACCTGACCCTCCGCGGCGCCGCGCCCGCGCGCGCCGGGGGCGACCCCGACGCGGCGGCCGCCGAGATCCGGGCCGAGACCGCCCCCTGACCGACGCTCAGTGCAACGCAAGGAGGAACCATGGAGATACTCATCGTCGGCGCGGGCGGCATGGCCCGCGGCATCGGCCTGCGGCTCGTCCGCGGCGGCCACCAGGTCCGCATCGCCGACCGCGAACCCGACAGCGCCGCGGCCCTCGCCGAGGAGCTGGGAGCAAGCGCCTCCGGGGAAGCGCTCGACAGCGCCGCGGGAGCCGAAGTCATCGTGCTCGCGATGCCGTACGAGAGCAACAAGCAGGTCGCGGAGATGTGGGCCGGCCAGCTGTACGGGAAGATCGTCGTCGACATCAGCAACCCGGTCGACTACGAGACCTTCGACAGCCTCGTAACCCCGCCCGGGAAGTCGGCGGCCGAAGAGATCGCCGAGGCCGCGCCGGGCGCGCACGTCGTCAAGGCCTTCAACACGACCTTCGCGTCCCGCCTCGCGAACACCGGCAGGCTCGACGTCTTCATCGCGGGCGACGACCTCGACTCCCGCAAGCGGATCGCGAACCTCTGCACCGACGCCGACCTCCGCCCCATCGACGTGGGCGGCCTCAAGCACGCCCTCGCCCTCGAGTCGATACAGCTGCTCCACATGAAGGTCCAAGGCGAGATCGGCGGCAACTGGTCCACCGCCCTCACCTTCGCACCCTGACGAAACCGGGCGGCCCGCTACACGGTCGAGTCGACCACGAAGTCGCGGCCGAGGCCGAGCAGGACGGCGTCCGCCGTCATCAGGGTCAACCGGTGCTGGTACGCCTGCGAGACGATCAGCCGGTCGAACGGGTCGTGGCGGACCAGCTCGGGGAAGTCTCGGATGCCCTCGGCGTGGTCCGCCGAGATCTCGAGGAGCTCGAGCCCATTGGCCGCGGCCTGGTCCGCGAAGTCGTCCGGGATCTTCAGCTTGCCGAGCACCGACTTGATGGTCAGCTCCCAGATCGTGGCGACCGAGACGTGTACTGCCGCAGCCGACTCGATTCGCTGCCGGGCCCGGGCCCCGAGCCGGGGACTGTCGTTCATGACCCACAGCGCCGTCTGGCTGTCAAGCAGGAGCATCGGCGTCTCCGTAGAACATCTCCTGGATGTCGGGGTCGACTTCGAACACAGCGTCGTCGTACTCGAGTCGGCCCTTCAAGCCCCCGAACACCACGGGCCGGTCGCGGTGCGGGACGAGGTCGACGACCGGCTTGCCCGCTTTCGCGATGACGATGTGCTCGCCCCGGGCGGCACGATCGATCAGCCGAGACAACTGGGTCTTGGCCTCGTGGATGTTCACGACGTACGCCATACAGCCAGTCTAGCAAATTAGCCAGACTTAGCTAAGTTCACCTGGAGATGAGCGGGGCCTGGCCCCGGTCGGGGCGGATCCGCCGTCGTCTTGTCCCTGGAAGCCGCTGCGCGAGCGCCGGCGGTCAGTTCGGGAGGGCGACCCGGAAGCCGATGGCGCGGTAGGCGGTCGCGGTGAGGAGGGCCGCTTTGGGTTCGGCGATGTCGCCGAAGTGGACGACGGGTTTGAGGCCGGTGAGGCGGGGGTCTTCGAGGATGCCTTCGACCGGGCCGCCGGTGACGAGGGCGTCGAACTCGGCGTTGCCGAGGACGGCGAAGACGGCGTCGCGGGCGCGCTTCTCGGCGGCGTGGGCCTGGCCTTCGCGGCGGCGAGCGAAGCGCTGCTGGGACTGGCCGCCCGCTTTGGTCTTGCCTTGGACGTAGGCGGTGTCGGTCTTGGAGGCCTGCACGCGGCCGTCCTGGAGGATGCCGACCGAGTACGCGCCCTTCCTCGCGAGGAGCACGGCGATGCGGCGCGGCTCGAGGGCGTAGTCGCGCAGATGCGCGGCGGCTTTCAGGGGGTCGTCGTCGAGCAGCCAGCCGGCGGGCAGGCCGCCGGCCAGTGTCCAAGTGACACTGGCCGACACGCCTTCGTTCGATTCGATCGTCCAGGCGTCGCCGTCCGCTCGGTGCGAGGCGATGCCGCCGTTACGGGTCGCGAAGTTCTCGACCCAACGCGGGAGCCGTTCAGGCTCGACCTCGACGATCTTCCCACCGCCTGAAGCCGCGCGGACTTTAGACGTTGAAGCCAAGTGCCCGGAGCTGGTCGCGGCCGTCGTCGGTGATCTTGTCGGGGCCCCACGGCGGGATCCACACCCAGTTGATCTTGAGGTCGGCGGCGAGGCCGCCCTCGGGCCCGCTGCACAGGGCCGAGCGGGACTGGTCCTCGATGACGTCGGTCAGCGGGCAGGCCGCCGAGGTCAGGGTCATGTCGAGGGTGACGACGTTCTGCTCGTCCACGTGCACGCCGTAGATGAGGCCGAGGTCGACCACGTTGATGCCCAGTTCGGGGTCGACCACGTCTTTCATGGCCTCGAGGATGTCGTCCTCTTTGGCCTTCACGGTGTCGGTCATGCGTTCGTCCTTCCGGAGGAGGCTTCGGCGCGGATCAAGGCGTCCTGGAACGCCTTCCAGCCCAGCAGTGCGCATTTGACGCGCATCGGGTACTTCGAGACGCCCGCGAACGCGACGGCGTCCTCAAGAGACTCTTCGTCGCCCTCGGACTGGCCCTTGGAGTTCATCAGCTCGGTGAACTCGGCCAGCTTCGCCAGCGCGTCGTCGACGGTGGCGCCGTTGACGAGTTCGTACATCACGGAGGCGGAGGCCTTCGAGATCGAGCAGCCGACGTTGTCGTAGGAGACGTCGGCGACCTTGTCGCCCTCCACGTGGACCCGGAGGGTGATCTCGTCGCCGCAGGTCGGGTTGACCTGGTGCGACTCGCCCTCGTAGGGCTCGCGCAGGCCCGCGCCGCGGGGGCGCTTGTAGTGGTCCAGGATGACTTCCTGGTAGAGCTCGTCGAGATTCATCAGCCGAACACCTTTCGCACCTGGCCCAACGCCTCCACGAGCCGGTCTATTTCCTCGTGGGTGTTGTAGAGGTACCCCGAGGCGCGCGTGGTGGCGTTGACGCCGAACCGCTCGCAGGTGGGTTTGGCGCAGTGGTGGCCGACCCGGACGGCGATGCCCTCGGCGTCGAGGATCTGCCCGACGTCGTGCGGATGGACCCCTTCGAAGGTGAAGGAGACGGTGGCGCTGCGCCCGATCGGCACTCGCGGGCCGATGATCTCGAGGCCTTCGACGGTCTCGAGCCGTTCGAGCATGTAGCCCGCGAGCTCCTTCTCGTAGGCGCGCACGTTCGCCATGCCGAGCTTGTCGAGGTAGTCGACGGCGGCGGCGAGGCCGACGGCCTCGGCGATCGGCGGCGTGCCGGCCTCGAACTTGGCCGGCGCGTCGGCGAAGGTGGTGCGCTCCATCGTGACGGTCTTGATCATCGAGCCGCCCGTGAGGAACGGGGGCATCGCGGCGAGCAGGTCCGCTTTCGCCCACAGGACGCCGATGCCGGTGGGTCCGAGCATCTTGTGGCCGGTGAAGGCGATGAAGTCGACGCCGAGTTCGGTCACGTCCACAGGGAGGTGCGGCACGGACTGGGAGGCGTCGAGCCCGACCAGGGCGCCGACCTCGCGGGCGCGCCGCGTGATCGGCGAGGTCGGGTTGACCGTGCCGAGCAGGTTGGCGACGTGGACGAAGGAGACGACCTTGCACCGCTCGGTGATGACCTCGTCGAGCGACTCGAGATCGAGCCGGCCGTCGTCGGTGATGCCGATCCACTTGAGCGTCGCGCCGGTGCGCAGGCACAGCTGCTGCCACGGGATGAGGTTGGCGTGGTGCTCCATCTCGGTCACCACGACCTCGTCGCCGGGGCCGAGCTTGAAGCGCGGGTCGGCGGCGGGGTCGAAGGCGGCGTTCTGGAACGCGTAGGCCATCAGGTTGATCGACTCGGTGGAGTTCTTGGTGAACACCACTTCGTCGGGGCTCGGGGCCCCGATGAACGCGGCGACCTTGGCGCGGGCGCCCTCGTAGGCCTCGGTGGCCTCGGCGCCGAGCGTGTGGACCGAGCGCGAGATGTTCGCGTTCGAGTGGTCGGTGAAGCGGCGCATGGCCTCGACCACCTGGACGGGCTTCTGCGAGGTCGCAGCCGAGTCGAGGTAGGCCAGCGGCTTGTCCCCGATCCTGCGCTGCAGGATCGGGAAGTCGGCGCGAATGGCCTCGACGTCGAGCTTGCTTGCAGCCTCCACGGGCTCCTTCTTCCTGGTTGGCTAGGCGGCCTTCGTGCCGACGTAGGACTCGTAGCCTTCGGCTTCGAGCTTGTCGGCGAGTTCGGGGCCGCCCTCTTCGGCGATCTTGCCGTCGACGAAGACGTGGACGAAGTCGGGCTTCACGTACCGCAGGATGCGCGTGTAGTGCGTGATGAGCAGGACGCCCGGGTTGCTCGTGGCCTTGGCGTGGTTGATGCCCTCGGAGACGATGCGGAGGGCGTCGACGTCGAGGCCGGAGTCGGTCTCGTCGAGGATGGCCATCTTGGGCTTGAGCAACTCCATCTGCAGAATCTCATGCCGCTTCTTCTCGCCGCCGGAGAATCCCTCGTTGACGTTGCGGTTGATGAACGCCTCGTCCATCTTCAGCTCGGCCATCGCGCCCTTGAGGTCCTTCATCCAGGTGCGGATCTTGGGGGCCTCGCCGTCGACGGCGGTCTTGGCGGTGCGCAGGAAGTTGGAGACCGAGACGCCGGGGACCTCGACCGGGTACTGCATGGCGAGGAAGAGGCCGGCGCGGGCGCGCTCGTCGACGCTCATCTCGAGGACGTCTTCGCCGTCGAGGAGGACTTCGCCGCCGGTGATCTCGTACTTCGGGTGCCCGGCCAGCGAGTAGGCCAGGGTCGACTTGCCGGAGCCGTTCGGTCCCATGATGGCATGGGTCTCGCCGGAGCTGATGGTGAGGTCGACGCCGTGCAGGATCGGCTTGGCGCCCTCGTCGGTGTTGACCGAGACGTGCAGGTCGCGGATCTCGAGCTTGCTCATGACTTCTGGTTCCTTCAGGCGTTTTCGGTGGTCTTGGGCTTGAGGCTGAGGTAGACGTCGCCGTCGCGGACCTCGATCGGGTAGGTCGGGACCGGCTCGGTGGCGGGCGGTCCGGACGGTTTGCCGGTGCGCAGGTCGAAGCTCGACCCGTGCAGCCAGCATTCGATCTGGCAGTCCTCGACGTCGCCTTCGGAGAGCGCCACGGCCGCGTGGGAGCACTCGTCGTAGAGGGCGAACGCCTCCTCGCCCCGGCGCACGAGCACGATCGACGTGCCGTGGATGTCGGCCGCGACGGCCTCGCCCTCCGGCAGTTCGTCGAGCGCGCACACGCGCAGGAAATCGGGATCGGTCGCGGTTTCACTCATGCTGTGGCACCGGCCTCGATGTCCTCGGGTGCGAGGAACTTGCCCGCGTCGAGGCGGGCGACGACGAGCTCGGTGAGCTCCTCGCGCAGGTCCTCGTCCGGGATCTTCTGGATGATCTCGTTGAAGAAGCCCTTGACGACCAGGCGGCGGGCCTCGGCCTCGGGGATGCCGCGCGACTGGAGGTAGAACAGGTGCTCCTCGTCGAAGCGGCCGGTCGCCGAGGCGTGGCCGGCGCCGACGATCTCGCCGGTCTCGATCTCCAGGTTGGGGACCGAGATGGCGCGGGCGCCGTCGGAGAGGACGAGGTTGCGGTTGATCTCGTACGTGTCGGTGCCGGTGGCGGCGTCCTGGATGAGGACGTCGCCGACCCACACGGTGCGCGCGGTGTCGCCCTGGAGGGCGCCGCGGTAGTTCACGTTCGAGTGGCAGTCGGGGACGGAGTGGTCCACGAGCTGGCGGTGCTCGAGGTGCTGCTCGGCGTCGGCGAAGTAGAGGCCGAAGGCGTCCACGGAGCCGCCGCGGCCGGCGTAGTCGACCGACAGGTACTGGCGGACCAGGTCGCCGCCGAGCGTGACGGCGATGTGGTCGAGCTTGGCGTCGCGGCCGAGCCGGGCCTTCTGGTGCTCGACGTGGGTGGCCTCGCGGTCCCATTCGGCGACCGCGACGAGGCGCAGGTGGGCGCCGTCGCCGACCGAGATCTCGACGTTGTCGCCGAGGCGGGCCAGGCCGGTGTGCCGCACGATGAGCGTGACGTCGGCGTGGTGGCCGACCTCGATGTAGGTGTGGGCCCAGGTGGCGCCGTCGAGGCCGCCGCCGGTGACGTCGAGCCACACCGGCTCGGCGACCTGCGTCTCGGGCGCGACCGAGACGAGCAGGGCCTTCTCGGTCTTGGCCCAGGCGACCGCGCTCGGGCGGTCGAACGGGGTCAGGATCGAGCCGAGGCGCTTGTCGTCCTTGCCGACGGCTTCGGCGGTGACCCCCGCGGGCAGGCTGCGGATCGCGTACTCGGCGGCCTTGGCCGCCGGGGCGGTCTCGGTGTCGTCGAGCCCGGCGAGGCGCTTGACCGGCGTGTACCGCCAGTCCTCCTCGCGGCCGGTCAGGGCCGGGAAGTCCGCGGGCTCGAAGGAGCGCAGCAGCTGCGACTTGGTCTTCGGGGGCACCTCGCCGAGGCCGTGGGTGTGCGGCTTGGTGCCGGTGGCCAATTCGATGCTCATGAAATCTCTGGTTCCTAGTCCTAGCCGGGCCGCTTAACCGACCGCGCCTTCCATTTGGAGCTCGATCAGGCGGTTGAGTTCCAGGGCGTACTCCATGGGGAGTTCCTTCGCGATGGGCTCGATGAAGCCGCGCACGATCATCGCCGCCGCCTCGTCCTCGGTCAGGCCGCGGCTCATGAGGTAGAACATCTGGTCCTCGCCGATCTTGGAGACCGTGGCCTCGTGGCCCATGTCGACGTCGTCCTCGCGGATGTCGACGTACGGGTACGTGTCGGAGCGCGAGATGGTGTCGACCAGCAGCGCGTCGCACTTGACGGTGGACTTGGAGTGGTGCGACCCCTCGTTGACCTGCACGAGGCCGCGGTACGAGGTGCGCCCGCCGCCGCGCGAGATCGACTTCGACACGATGGTCGAGGAGGTGTTCGGGGCGGCGTGGGTCATCTTCGCGCCCGTGTCCTGGTGCTGGCCCTCGCCGGCCATGGCGACCGACAGGACCTCGCCCTTGGCGTGCTCGCCGACCATGACCACGGCCGGGTACTTCATGGTGACCTTGGAGCCGAGGTTGCCGTCGACCCATTCCATGGTCGCGCCCTGCTCGGCGATCGCGCGCTTGGTGACCAGGTTGTAGACGTTCGACGACCAGTTCTGGATCGTGGTGTAGCGGACGCGCGCGTCCTTCTTCACGATGATCTCGACGACCGCGGAGTGCAGCGAGTCCGAGGAGTACACCGGGGCGGTGCAGCCCTCGATGTAGTGCACGAACGAGCCCTCGTCGGCGATGATGAGCGTGCGCTCGAACTGACCCATGTTCTCGGTGTTGATCCGGAAGTAGGCCTGGAGCGGGATGTCGACGTGGACGCCCTTGGGCACGTAGATGAACGAGCCGCCCGACCAGGTCGCGGTGTTGAGCGAGGCGAACTTGTTGTCGCCCACCGGGATCACGGAGCCGAAGTACTCCTTGAAGATCTCCGGGTGCTCGCGCAGGCCCGTGTCGGTGTCCATGAAGATGACGCCCTGCTGCTCCAGGTCCTCGCGGATGGAGTGGTAGAGCACCGTGGACTCGTACTGGGCGGCGACGCCGGAGACGAGCTGCTGGCGCTCGGCCTCGGGGATGCCCAGCTTGTCGTAGGTCTTCTTGATGTCCTCGGGCAGGTCCTCCCAGGACTCCGCCTGGCGCTCGGAGGCCTCGACGTAGTACTTGATGTTGTCGAAGTCGATGCCGGACAGGTCGGCGCCCCAGTTGGGCATCGGCTTGCGGCCGAAGAGTTTGAGGCCCTTCAGTCGCAGGTCGAGCATCCACTCGGGTTCGTTCTTGCGCGCGGAGATGTCGCGGACGACCTCTTCGGTCAGACCGCGGCGCGCGTTCGCTCCGGCGGCGTCCGAGTCGGCCCAGCCGTACTCGTACCGCTCCAGGGAGGCGAGGGCCTCGGCCTGGCTCAGCGGTTCGCTCTTCTGCGTGTCGGTCATCTCAAGTCTCACCTTTGACCTGTCGGGTTATCGGTCTGCGCGTTCGGGGTCGGGCAGCGGCACCGGGCCGCGTCCACCGTCGGCGCCCGCGGCCCGCAGGCCGCGGTTCGTGCCGGGCACGTGGGTGGTGCACACCCCGTCCCCGTTGGCGATCGTGGCCAGCCGCTGGACGTGGACGCCCAGCAGGCGGCTGATCACCCGCGTCTCCGCCTCGCACAGCTGCGGGAACTCCGCGGCCACGCCCGCCACCGGGCAGTGGTGCTGGCAGATCTGCCCGCCCGTCGCGATGACCGACGCCGTGGCGGCGTAGCCCTCGCCTGACATGGCGGTGGCCAGCGCCTGCGCGCGGGCCATCGAGTCGTCCGAGTCGACCGCGTCCATGGCGGCCCGGCAGCGGGCCTCCAGGCGTGCGACCTGCTCGGCCGCGAAGCCGCCGACGGCGTCTTCGCCCTCGAAGCGGCGGATCCAGCGCAGCGCCTCCATCGCGAGGTCGTCGTAGGTGTGGCCGAAGGAGGTGCGGGCGGCGGGAGTGAGCTGGTAGCTCCTGGCGGGCCGTCCGCGTCCGGCGGTCTTGACCACGCGGGTCTCGACCTGGCCTTCGGCCTCCATCGCGTCGAGATGGCGGCGGGTGGCGGTGGCGGTGATGCCGAGTTCCTGCGCGAGGTCGGCGGCCGTGGCGTGGCCGCGTTCGAGCAGCAGACGGGTCACTCGGCGGCGGGTGTCCCCGTCCGTCGAGTGGCTGGTCGCCCTCGTCACCATTTCCACAAGGTAAATGTTACTTAATTCGTCGTGGCACGTCGAGATGGCCAGTCGTGAGACGGGGCACGCAGGTTTGCCTAACCTCACACACCCCGGGGGTCGCTCCAGCCCACACCGCGAGACCCGGCGGGCAGCGACGCAGGGTCGCAGGGCTAAATTCGCGGCGTGAACCTGTTGCAGCGGTGGTTTAGCAGGCCTGGCGCGGTGCGCCGATGGGCGCTCGCTAGCGTGGTCGCGAACGTCGGCATCATCGTGACCGGCGGCGCGGTGCGGCTGACCGAGTCGGGCCTGGGCTGCCCGGAGTGGCCCAAGTGCACCGCGGATTCGCTGGTGGCGACCCCGGAGATGGGGATCTACGGCGCGATCGAGTTCGGGAACCGGGTCCTGACCTGGGTGCTCGTGGCGATCGCGGTGGGCGCGTTCCTGGCGGCGTGGCGGCGGGTGCCGAAGCGTTCCTCGCTGGTCAAGTTGGCGTTCGGCGCGTGCCTCTATGTCCCGGTTCAGGCGATTCTGGGCGGTATCACGGTCTGGACGGGCCTGAACCCGTGGGTCGTGGGCGCGCACTTCCTCGCGTCGATCCCGCTCGTGGCGCTCTCGGTGGCGCTGTACGTGCGCTCGGGCGAGCCCGACGGCGAGATCGTGCCGCTGGTCCCCCACCCGGTGCGGCTTCTTGCCCGCGGCCTGGTGGGCGTGGCGTTCGCGGTGATCGTGCTCGGCGTGGTCGTGACCGGCTCCGGCCCGCATGCGGGCGACGCGGAGACGCCGCGCAACGGCCTCGACCCGGCCCTGATGTCGCAGCTGCACGCCGATCTGGTGTGGTTGCTGCTGGGCATGACCATCGCGCTGATCGCGGCGCTGCACGCGGTCAAGGCGCCTGCGAATGCGGTCCGCGCGGCGTACACGCTGCTGGTGGTCGAGCTCCTGCAGGGCGTCATCGGATATACGCAGTACTACCTGGACCTGCCCGTACTCCTCGTCGGCCTCCACATGCTCGGCGCGGGCGTGCTGTGGGTCGCCGCGGTGCTGGTGCCCTTCAGCCTCCGCAAGCGCGAGCCGCACGCCGATGCGGTGCCGCTGCACTACGAGATCCACGGCGACCGCGAAGGCGACCGCATCGTGGAGAAGTCGGCGGTGGAGGAAGCGCCGGTCGCCTAGTCGATTCGTGGAGCGGCCCCGGGTTTTCGCCCGGGGCCGCTTCGCGTTCACTCGATCGAATCGGGGCCGGCCTCGCCGCCGTAGGTGGCGATCTTGAACTCGGTGGCGGCGAGGGAGAGGGTGAGTTCGCGGATGCGGCGGCGGATGGTGTCGCGGTGCTCGATGAGCATGTCGAGGCGTTCGGGGACGGTGGCGTCGCCGGCGTCGACCAGGTCGACGTAGTGCGCGAGGTCGCGCATCGGCATGCCGGACAAGCGCATCCGGGTCAGGAAGACGAGGCGGCGGACGGCGGCGGCGTCGTAGACGCGGTGGCCGAGGCCGTCTCGGGTGACCGTGACGAGGCCTTCGCGCTCGTAGTAGCGCAGGGTGTGCGCCGAGACGTCCAGGAGGTCGGCGACCTCGGCGATGGTCATCGCCTCGGCGGTCGGACCCGGGTCGGTGAGGCGGCGGATCGCCTCGAAGGAGACCGGGTCGTCGCCGATGGCCTCGAGCGCCCGCGTCAGCAGATCGTCGGTGGACATGCCGCAAACCTAGACGGGCCGGACCGAGGGCGCCATGCCTTCGAAGTCGGCGCTGCGGGCGAGGTCGGCGAGGCGTTCGATCTCGTCGAGGCCGCGCCGGTGCGCGGCGTAGAGGCGTGCGACCGCTTCGGCGCCCAGCGGGAGGCGCAGCGGCAGGTCCTCGCCTGCGACCAGATCCGTGATGATGCGGGCGGCCTTGCCGGGGTCGCCTTCCTGGCGGCCGTCGACCCCGGCCATGTCGGCGCGGACCGCGGCGAGGGTGTCGCCGTAGACGGCGTCGGCCTCCGTGAACTCGAGCGCGCCGTGGAAGCCGGTGCGGAAGCGGCTGGGCTCGACGATCATGACGCGCACGCCGAACGGGGCGACCTCGCCGGCGAGGGACTCCGACCAGCCTTCGAGGGCGAACTTGGAGGCGGAGTAGGCCGAGACGCCGGGGAACGAGATGCGGCCGCCCTGGCTGCTCATCTGGATGATCGTGCCGCTCCCTTGCGCGCGCATGGAGGGGAGGGCGGCGCGGACGAGCGCGGCGGGACCGAAGAGGTGCAGGGCCATGAGGTCGCGCAGCTGCGCGTCGCCGACCTCTTCGACGGCGCCGACGACGGCGCGGCCGGCGTTGTTGACCAGGACGTCGATGCGGCCGAAGCGGTCGAGCGCGGCCTGGACGAGACCCGGGGCGGCCTCGGTGTCGGTCACGTCGTGGGCGACGGCGGCGAAGCCGGGGTGGGCGGTGGCCAGGTCGGCGACGGTCTCGGGGTCGCGGACCGCGGCGAGTACATTGTGGCCGTTGGCGAGTGCGGCGAGGGCGAGGGAGCGGCCGAGGCCGCGGGAAGCGCCGGTGATGATCCAGGTCGTTGTCATGGGCCCGACGCTATGGCTTCGAGTGCGCTCGAACGCAAACGAGCGTGGCCGGGGTCACCCGTGGGGCCGCCGCGGGCCGTCGCGAGGGCGTTCCGGGTTTCCCGGATACCCACCCGTTCCCACCTGCACCACTACCAGCGAAAAGGACACTGTCCCACAGGGGTACGACACGGCCCCGGGCCGCAGGCCGGGGCCGTTCGATGGCCGGGGACGACACGGCCTCGGGCCGCAGCCAGGAGGCGTTCGATGGCCGGGGGCGCGGCGCAATCCGGGGCGCGGCGGCGCGGACCCCATAGAATCCCCGTGTGACTCAAGCGATCACGCGGCACGACCGCGTCCTCGGATGCCTCGTCGGCGGGGCGGTCGGCGACGCCCTCGGCTACCAGGTCGAATTCACTCCTTGGGATCGAATCGAAGCGAGCTGGGGTCCGGCCGGCGTGACCGAACTGCGCAACAACCAGATCTCCGACGACACCCAGATGACGCTCTTCACCGTCGAAGGCCTGCTCCTCGGGACGGACGGCGGCAGCGAAGAGGACCGCGTCGAGCAGATCCGCCTCGCGTACCTGCGCTGGCTCACGACCCAGCGGGAGCCGATGCCGCCCTTGGGATCCGAGGGCCTCGCCGCGCAGCCGTGGCTCTACTCGCGCCGCGCGCCCGGCAACGCCTGCGTCTCCGGCCTGCGCGACGGCGGGCGGCCCGGCGTCAACCCGAACTCCAAGGGCTGCGGCACCGTCATGCGCTCGGCCCCGTTCGGACTCCACTTCGGACCCGATGAGGCGTACGCCTTCGCCGAGCGGTGCTCCCAGATGACCCACGGCCACCCGACCGCCGGAGCCTCGGCCGGGGCGTTCGCGATGATCGTGGCGCACTTGATGAACGGCGAGACGCCGCAGCGCGCCGTCTCCGCCGCCCTGCTCCACCTCCGCGGCGGCATCGACCGCTCCGAGACCGCCGACGCCCTCCAGCAGGCCTTCAAACTCGCCGGCAACATCCCGCCCGGACCCAACACCTGCGCCCCGCTCGGCGAAGGCTGGGTCGCCGAAGAGGCCCTGGCCATCGCCGTCTACTGCTTCCTCGGCACCGACGACGTCCGCAAGGGACTCACCGCCGCCGTCAGCCACAGCGGCGACTCCGACTCCACCGGCGCGATCCTCGGCAACCTCTACGGCGCGGCCTACGGCCACGCGGCCCTGCCGAAGGAGTGGGCCTCCCAAGTGGAGGGCCGCGAAGTCATCCACGCCTTGGCGAACCTGATGGAACCCGTTGCCTGAGCCCGGAACCGGCGGATGACGGACCGGGCGCGGCACCCGGGGGTCCTCTCGCTGGGCAGCACGGTGGTCCCCCCGTCTTCGCATTGTCCCCTTTCGGAGCGGTACGTGGCTGCCTCGCAACACGAAAGGGCGGCCCGGCGTTTCGCCGGGCCGCCCTCTTCGGTTTCGTCAGGCGGCGGCGTGGACCGCGGCGGCCACCGCGGGGGCGACGCGGGGGTCGAGGGGGGACGGGACGATGCGGTCGGCGGCGAGGTCGGCGGCGGCGATGTCGGCGATGGCGTGGGCCGCGGCGAGTTTCATCGCCTCGGTGATCCGCGGAGCGCCGGCGTCGAGGGCACCCCGGAAGATGCCCGGGAAAGCGAGCACGTTGTTGATCTGGTTCGGGTAGTCGCTGCGGCCGGTGGCGACGATCGCGGCGTGCTTCGCGGCGGTCTCCGGGGCGACCTCGGGAGTCGGGTTCGCGAGCGCGAACACGATCGCGTTGTCGGCCATGCCTTCCAGGGCCGATTCGGGGATCGAGCCGCCGGAGACGCCGACGAGGACGTCAGCGCCCTTGAGCGCTTCAGTGATGCCGCCGCTGCGGCCGGAGCGGTTGGTGCTCGCGGCGAGCTGGGCCTTGACCGGGTTGAGGCGGTCGCGGCCTTCGTAGATGATGCCGGTGGAGTCGCAGACGATGAGGTCGCCGACCCCGGCCTCGCCGAGGATCTTGGTGATGGCGACGCCCGCGGCCCCGGCGCCGACGACGGCGACGGTGAGGTCTTCGGCGCGGCGGTCCTGCAGGCGCATCGCGTTGGTGAGCGCGGCGAGGACGACCACGGCGGTGCCGTGCTGGTCGTCGTGGAAGACCGGGATGTCGAGGAGGGCCTTGAGGCGGTCCTCGATCTCGAAGCAGCGCGGGGCGGCGATGTCCTCCAGGTTGATGCCACCGAAGGACGGCGCGATGGCCGCGACGGCCGCCACGATCGCGTCGGGGTCCTTGGTGTCCAGGCAGATCGGGACGGCGTCGACGTCGGCGAACTGGCGGAAGAGGGCGGCCTTGCCCTCCATGACCGGCAGCGAGGCGGCCGGGCCGATGTCGCCGAGCCCGAGGACGGCGGTGCCGTCGGTGACGACGGCGACCACGTTGGAGCGCCAGGTGTGGGTCCGCGCCAGGGACTCGTCAGCGGCGATGGCCTCGCAGACGCGGGCCACGCCCGGCGTGTACGCGACCGAGAGGTCCTCGCGGCTGTCGAGGGGGACGGTGGTGGAGGTGCGCAGTTTGCCGCCCTCGTGGGCGACGAAGATCGGGTCTTGCAGATCGATCATTGGTCAAGCCTCATTGCTTCGATGATGATCGCCGACTCTGCGAACGCCGAACGGATGGCTCCGGCTGAGATACGAGTGGCTGGAGAAGACTGGGGGTGACCCAGGTCATCAGTGTAGCTCAGCGGTGACCAGTATTCGGACTGCGGCGGCAGTCCAGGCGGCGCATTTCACGGGGTCGTCCTCATCGGCCAACGATTTGGACAGGTGCACGAAATCCGTTGCGGCCCTTTGGAGTCCGACCCGCTGCAGTTCGGCGGCGGCGGCTTCGACGCGGCGGCGGGACGGTTCGCGGGCGCTGCGCAGGCCCTGGTGCGCGAGGTCGGCGCAGGCGATGAGGGCGCCGTCGATCGCGGCGGACACCGGGTCGGTGTCGGCCGCCGCGTCGGCGGCGGCGAGCTCGGCGGTGTCGTCGCCGGGGGCGAAGTCGGGGACGACCGGGCCGTCCTCGGTGAGCAGGGCGGTGGGCTCGACGATGAGCTCGCCGCGGTGGCGGTGGACGTGGCCGGCGACGGCCGTGATGCCTTTGAGCAGGGCCTTCTCGGCCGCTTCGAGCGCGCCGGGCGCGGCGGCGCGGTGCGGGACGCGCAGGAGGGCGGTGCCGCCCTTCGGAGCGGCGACCTCCGCGGTGAGGCATTGCGAGGCGGGGTCGTAGCCGAGGAGGCGGGCCTCTTCGACGGCGACGACGCGCAGGGACTCGGCGGTGACGCGGGGGCGCACGAGCGCGGGCGGGCGGGCTGCGAGCTCGTCGGCGAGAGCGTCGAGGTTCGTGGCGCGCAGCGACTCCGGGAGGTCGTTCCAGGCCAGGCCGAGCGGCAGGACCTGGGTCTTGGCGAGGCGGCCGGTGCCGAGCTTGAGGGCGCGGGCGGCCGTGCGTGACGCGGCCTCGGTGACGGTGTTGCCCGAGGCCAGCGCCCCGATCTTGCAGCCGGCGAGACGGCGGGAGGCGAGGTCGGCGCCGGTGAGGGTGCCGTCCGCGGGGACCGGCCAGTCGCGCTGGACGGCGAGGACCATGCCGGTCTCGGACTGGGCGAGGTAGATCTCGAGGGTGCGGGTCTCGCCTTCAGTGCCGACGCGGGCGCCGAGGGCGGTGAGGCGCACGAGGGTGAGCGGGGTGGCGTCGGCTTCCTCGCTGCCGAGGATCTGCGCGGCCGGGGTGCCTTCAGGGTGTCGGGCGGCGCGGGCGCGGGCGGGGAGTTCGGCGAGGAGCGCGGCGAGGCGCTGCGGGTCGTAGGAGGCGGAGCGGTCCTCGTAGCGTTCGAGCTGGTCGACGAGGTCGTCGACGGCGCCGGCGGGCCAGTGGGCGCGGCGGCGGGTGAGGGCCTTCGATTCGCGTTGGAGGGCGGCGCGGAGGACGCCGTCGGCGCCGGTGGCGCCGTCGAGGAGGACCCTTTCGGCGAGGGTCAGCGCCTCGTCGAGGCCGTCGGCGGCCGCGCCGCCGCCGACGCTGACCGTGGCGGCGTCCTGGGCGGCCTCTCGGAAGGCCCAGACGGCGAGGACGATCGCGGTGTCGCGGGCGGGGCCGGTGGCGTCGGTGTGGACGTAGCCGAGGCCGGGGACGAGGAAGCTGACGTTGGCCGCGGGGAGTTCGGCGGCGGCGGGCCGGTCGGGGCCCGGCCAGGTGAGGCGGGCGGTGTACCCGGCGCGGCGGGTCTGCTCGGCGGCTTTGAGGGCGTGGTGGCCGAGGACCTCACGCAGTTCCTCGTCGGTGATGGCGGCGGGGGTGGCGAGGGGTTCGGATTCGGCGGGTGCCGCTGCGGGCGCGTCCTGGGCGCGCTGGTAGGCGAGGACGGCGCCGATGCGGTGGCGGCATTTGCCGGCGGCGCCGCAGGTGCAGGTGGAGGCTTCGAGGCCGCCGGAGGCGGGGAGCGCGGTCTCGGCGCCGTCGGGGAAGACGGCCGTGAGAGTGCCGTCGTCCGCGAGGGCGACGGTAGGAGCGGTCCCGGCGTCGAGGTCTTTGGCGGCGCGTTTGACGAGACCCCGGTTGGCAAGGGCCGCAAGGGCGTCCGGGGTGAGGGCGAGGAGGTCGTGCCTGGGTTCCG
Organism: Glycomyces niveus; assembly: GCF_017592475.1. Lineage (GTDB taxonomy): Bacteria > Actinomycetota > Actinomycetes > Mycobacteriales > Micromonosporaceae > Glycomyces > Glycomyces niveus. The sequence goes on from NZ_JAGFNP010000004.1 coordinate 444,584, forward strand.
CGGTCACGTGCCGAGCCTTTCCGCAACGAATTCGACCAGGTGGGAGGGGGTCATGGCGCCGACGTGGGCGCCCACGTTCGCGAGGCGGGCGGCCATGTTGTGGTCGTAGATGGGGTTGGCGTCCTCGTCGAGGGCGGCGAGGCCGAGAACCTGGGTGCCCTGCTCGCACAGCTGCTTGACGAGGTGGACGAGGCGGGCCTCGCTGCCGCCTTCGTAGAAGTCGCTGATGAGGGCCACGATGGAGCGGCGGGGGTTCTCGATGAGCCCGGCCCCGTATTCGACGGCGCGGGCGATGTCGGTGCCGCCGCCGAGCTGGACCTTCATGAGCAGCTCGACGGGGTCGTCCACATCAGAGGTCATGTCGACGACGGCGGTGTCGAAGGCGATGAGGTGGGTCTTGAGGCCGGGCAGGGCGTGGAGGCACGCGGCGGTGACCGCCGAGTGGATCACCGAGCCGGTCATGGACCCGGACTGGTCGACCAGGAGCACGAGCTGCCACTGCTCGAGCCGCTTCGAGGTGCGCGAGTGGAACTGCGGGCGCTCGATGGCGACGCGGCGGTCCTCCGGCTGGTAGTGCTTGAGGTTGGCGCGGAGCGTGCGCTTGAGGTCGAAGTCGCGCGAGCGCCGGTGCCAGCTGGGCTTGCGGGTGCGGCTGCCGGTGAAGACGGTGCGCACCTGCACGGAGAGCTTCTCGACCAGGCGCTCGACGACCTCTTCGACGATGCGGCGGGCGGCGGCGAGCACCTGCGGGTTCATGAGGTGCTTGGTGCGCAGCACGGCCTTGAGGAGGGACGGGCTGGGCTCGATGCGCTCGAGCACGTCGGGGTTGGTGAGCACGTCGTGGATCTCGTAGCGCTCGACCGCGTCGCGTTCGAGCCGCTCGATGGTCTCCTTGGGGAAGAGCCGGTGGATGCCGTCGAGCCAGTCCACGGTGGTGAGCTGGGAGGGCGAGTCGTCCGCGCCGCGCGGGCCGTCGCTGCGGGCGCCGCCGCGGCGCACGCCTCGCTTGCCGAGGTCGTCGTCGCGGCTGTAGAGCCAGTCGAGGGCGGCGTCGCGGGCGGCGTTGGACTCGCCGAGGCCGCCTAGGCAGTTCTCGGCGGCGGGGCCGAGGACGAGCCGCCAGCGCTCGAGGTCGGCACCGCCCTGCTGGGCACTGTCGTTCTGAGCACTGTTCTGCTGAGCACCGTTGTGCTGGTCCCCCATCAGGACTCCCCTCCGAATACGAGGTCTTCGCGGGCGAGGGCGGCCTCGACGCGGGCTTCGAGCGCCATCGCCGACGCCATGACGACCGGGTTGACGTCGAGGCGCTTGGTGAGGCCGCGGGAGTCGCCGCCGCCTCGGGCGGCGACGAGGCGTTCGGCGATGAGGCCGCGTTCGCGCGGCGGGAACATCGCGAACGCCTGGCGCAGTGCGGGCAGGGCGATCAGGAACTCGTCCTCGGTGAGGTCGCCGATGAGTTCGTCCACTGCGGATACGACGCCCTGCTCCTCAGCGAGCACTTCTTCACGGGCGAGCGCGAAGAGGCCCGAGAGCCAGTCGCCGAGCCGGTCGGGGTCGGCAGCGCCCGCCGCGGCTTCGGCGGCGTTCGCGGGCGCACCGAGCGCCCAGGCGAGGCCGAGCGCGGCGCCGCGCAGATCCGGCGGGGCCTGGCCGTCGACCGCGATGCGCTGCGCCGCAGCGGCAACGGAGGCGGCGGGCGGCGTGAGCGAAGGCGCGTGCCGGACGGCGTCGCGCAGCGCGCGCATGGCGCGCAGGCGGCCCTGGTCGGCCGGGCCCGGCCCGGCGTGCAGGCCTTCGGCGAGCCATAGGACGCGGTTCGCGGCGGCGGTGACGACGGCGGCGTAGAGGTCGCTGCCGGCGGTCCCGAAGAGGTGGTCGTGGCGCCACAGGGCGAGGACGGTGGCGAGCGCGGGGCCGACCTCGCCGAGGTCGCCGCTGTCGTCCACTGCGGACTCGACGGCGGTGCCGAGGCGGTCGGTGAGGTGCGCGCGGCCGCACAGCGCGGCGTCGAAGAGCATGGCGGCCAAGGCGTCCAGCGCCCGCTCGGCGTCGGCGCGCTGCTCCAGGACGGTCTGGGCGGCGTCGCCCAGGGTCGCGCCGAGCGCCCCGGACTCGATGAGCACCGGGAGCCGGTCCGCGCCCGAATCCAGCGTCCACTGCTCCTCGGCGGTCACGTCCGCGCCCGCGGAAGGGCCCGACTCGCGGCGCACGCCGGGGAGGCGCAGCAGCCGCATGCAGTGCAGGGCGCGGCTCCGCTCGAGGTCCTTCGGCTTGGCGAGGTCGAGGCGGATCGGGCCGTCGCCGTCGAGGCCGAGCCGGGCCATCTCGGCGACGGCGTCGTCCACGAGCGGCGGCCGGGGCGTGTCGGGGTGGAGGCGGCCGACGCGTTCGCCGGTGAGGGCGGCGGTCATCTCGACCACCACCGGATGCGTTCCGGCCGTGAGCAGGCCGCGCCGCGTCCACGGCAGCGGCTGCTCGAGGTCGTCGCTGATGAGGGCGCTGGCGAGGCCGTCGAGGAGGTCGGTGCGGCCGGGCCGGGCGTGGCCGCGCAGGCGCGCGAGCCCGTCGGTGAGGCTCCGCGCCCCGATGAGGTCCGAAGTGGAGACATGGAGGCCCCGCTCGCGCAGGCGCGTGGTGATGCGCTGCACGAGCGTGGCCGCCGCCTCCTCCGGTCCGGCCTCCCACAGGCGCTGGTAGTACTCGGGGGACGGCATGCCGGACTGGTATCCGGCGAACGCGTCGAGGCGCTTGAAGGAATAGGGCACGAGGTAGCCGCCGGTCTCGGTGCCCTCCGGCGGTTCGGGGAGCACCGGGGTCCCGGTGTCGCCTTCGGCGGCGAGGCGGCGCAGCGCGGGGGCGTGGAAACCGCCGCAGACGACGAGCACCGGCCCGTCGGTCTCGGCGAGGGTCGCGCGGATCCATTGGGCCATATAGGCTTCGCGCGCCGTGTCGCGGCCGTCCGCGTCCGCTTCGCCGCGCACCAGGTCGAAGTAGTGGTCGAGCCGTTCGGCGAGGCCCTCGGGCTCGGCGACCTCGACGAGGTGGTCCCACAGGGCGTCCACGTTGTCGACGGCGAAGGCGCGGCAGAGCGCGTCCGTGGCGTCGGTGTAGCGCCGCTCGGCGTCCGAGTAGCGGTTCTCGACGCCGTCGAAGGCGCCGTGCCAGGCGGGGAGGTCGATGAAGCGCACCGCCGCCCCGGCCCGGCGGCCCTCGGTGAGCGCGACCCACTCGGGCGAGTAGTCGCACATCGGCGCCCACGTGCGGCGCACCGCGAGGTCGGCGCTCGCGTACGAGTAGATCGCCACGGGCAGTTCGTGTTCGAGGGCGAGCTCGGCCAGGCGGTCGTTGAAGTCCGCGGGCCCCTCGATGAGGACCGCGGCGGGCCGCAGCTCCTCGATGCGCCGGGCGACGAGGCGGGCGCAGGCGGGCGAGTGGTGCCGCACGCCCTGGACGTGGAGGCGGTCGATCATCCGGGCAGCAGGTTCCGCGCCTGGTAGAGCGACTCCCAGTGCGGGCCTTTGCGTTTGGGGGCCTTCTGCTCGAGGTAGCGGCGCAGGCGCGCCAGGTCCTCGGCGTTGTCCTTGGCCGCGGCCCCGGCCATGCAGTCCACGATGTCCCCTGCCACGGCGGTGCCGCCGCGCAGGTACCAGGCCTTGATGCCCACGGCGTGCGCGACCGAGACGGCCTCGGCGGTGGACATGACGGCCTGCGGACGGCCCGAGTTCGCGTCGCCGGTGCGCAGGTCGCGGAAGACCCGCACGAGCACTTCGAGCACGTCGCGCGAGGGCGGCGCGGGCACGCCGGAGCGGGCCAGGGCGGCAGAGGCCTCGGCTTCGACGAGGTCGAGTTCGGTCTTGAAGTCCGCGATCGGGAAGACCGTCTCGAAGTTGAAGCGGCGCTTGAGGGCCGCGCTCATCTCGTTGACGCCGCGGTCGCGGGTGTTGGCGGTGGCGATGATGTTGAACCCCTCGCGGGCGAACACCATCGAGTCGCCTTCGAGCTCGGGGATGGCGAGCACGCGGTCGGACAGGGGCGACAGCAGCGAGTCCTGGACCTCGAGCGGGCAGCGGGTGATCTCCTCGAACCGCACCACGCGGCCTTCGGCCATGCCCTGCAGCAGCGGCGCGGGCACGAGCGCGCGCTCCGTCGGCCCCTCCGAGACGAGCAGGGAGTAGTTCCAGGAGTAGGCGATCTGGTCCTCGGTGGTGGACGCGCCGCCCTGGATGGTGAGGGTCGAGTCGCCGGAGACGGCAGCGGCGATGAGCTCGGACAGCAGCGACTTCGCCGTGCCGGGCTCGCCCACGAGCATGAGCCCGCGGTTGGTCGCGAGCGTGACGAGCGCGCGGTCGATGAGCGAGGGGTCGCCCACGAACTTGCGGGCGATGCCCCGCGAGTCGTCGCCCACGATGAAGGTGCGGGCGGCCTGGAGGCTCAGGGCCCAGCCGGGCGGGCGGGGCGAGTCGTCTTCGGCGGCGAGCTTGGCGAGCTCGACGGCGTAGCGGCGCTCGGCAGGCGGGCGCTGGAGCTTGGGTTCGGCGACGGTGCTCACGGAATCGGTGGTCATGGCGGCTTTCTGGTCAGTGGTTGATGCCGGTGGCGCGGCCGAGGCCGGCGAGGATCTCGGCGACGAGGACGGGGTCGAGGGCGTCGCCGCGCAGGGTCGGGACGCCGCGGCGGCGGTTCTTGGTGGGCGAGAACCAGACCCAGAGGATGCGGTGGCGGCCGTCGGGGTCGGGGTCGCGGTAGTCGGGGCTCGGGTCGATCTCGGCGAGGAGGTGCGCGTTGTCGACGACAGCGGCGCTCTCGGCGTTCAGGCGCTCGCGCGGCAGCTCGCGCGCGAACAGGTAGGCGAGTTCGATGGGCTTGTCGGGCTCGTCCCAGTACAGGTGCTTCCAGTCGAGGACTTCGCGCAACGCGGCGAACGCCGCGGTGGCGCCGGAGAAGCGGTCGAGGACGCCGGTGCGGGCCTCTTCCTCTGTGAGGGTCAGGGCAGGGCGGGCGAGCTGGTCGAAGGGCTGCAGGATCTCGTAGTCGGCGAACACTTCGGTCCACAAAGGCAGATCGGGGCCGAGGAGCGCGGGGTGGGCGAGGCGGACGCGGCCGCCCTCGGCGAGCTCCAGCGGCTTGTCGTTCACGTCGGCGAAGCTGCCGTCCTCGGCGAGCCGGAACCCTTGCGGCCCATCGTGGGTCTCGCCGATCCAGAGCAGGCCCTTGGCGAGCGAGGCGAGCACCGGGTTCGCGAGGAGGCGCGCGAACCCGTCCGCGTCCCAGATTCGGCTGGCGAGCATCGCGTCCTTCAAACGGTCGCTTTGGAACGCGAGCTCGGCCGTGAGGTCCTTGGAGAGCTTGCGGAACCGAGCGGTCGAGGCGGCGGCGGTCTCGGCGTCGTCGCGGAGCCCGGGGCGCGGCAGGCGCGCCCGGAGCTTCCCGGCGTCGTCGGCGATCCGGAGCTTGAGCCGCTCGTCGGCCTTGATGTGGAAGGCGCGCGGCCCGAAGTCGAGCACGAGCTGCGCCGGATCGTCCAGGCCCAGGGTGGGCGCGGCGCGGTCCGCGAGCGGTTCCACTTCGGACTTGATGCGGGCGGCGACGGCGGCGGCCTTGGCGGCGGCGAGTGCGCGCACCGAGTCGTGCAGCTTGCCGCGGGACATGCGGTAGAGGGCCGGGAACGCGATGTCGGCGGGCAGGGCGGCGAGGGCCTCCAGGCCGAGTCCGGTCAGCAGGAGTTGCCGGGCTCCCCACTTCTTGACGTGCTCCTCGAGCAGCGCCACGGCCTCGGTGCCGCCGAAGCGCCCGAGCTGCCCGATCATCCAGGGGAACCGCTGCGCCATCGCGAGTGAGAACCGGGCGAGCGAATCGCGGTCGCAGGCCTCGGCCACGGTCTCGACCGCCGGGTACGGGGTGCGCGGCGTCCACTGCGAGAGCACGTTCATCAGATGTGACACCGCTTCGCGCGGCAGGACCGCTTTCCGGTCCGCGGTGAGCACCGGCGGCAAGTCCGTGTTCCTGAGCCGACCGCCTACGTTGGGGTTGTTGAGGAGGGGGCGATCGGGGTCGGCGAGGACGGCTTCGACGCCGGCGACCGCTTCCGGCCCGTGGACCTCGACGGCCTGGACGACGGCTTCGGCGCCGTACCGCCAAGCGAGGAGGCGGAGCGCGCCGCGCGCGGTGGTGCGCTGGTACACCTTGGGACCGAAGGCCTCCGGGACGAGGAGGGCCGCGGCGTGGAGGCCGTGGCGGTCGAACCAGTCGAGGCCGGCGTCGCGTCCGGCGTCGAGGCGGAGGAACCAGTGGGCGGCGAGGGCTGCGGCGGGGGTGCTGCGGATCGGCAGCAGGGCGTCGCCGTGCCAGGGCAGGTCCTGGAGCTGCTCGACGGCCTGGTCGGCGAGTTTGGGACCACTCCGGGCAAGTTGGGAGCGGACGCCGTCGGCGACACTGAAGCCGTGGCGGTAGCTGTAGACCCGGTCGTCGTCGATGCCGTCCCAGTAGGTGTCGGGGTCCCATTCGACAAGGTCGGGTTCGAGGGCGAGGGCGCGCTCGAACTCGTCGCCGCGGCCGACGAGTTGCGGCGCGGGTGCTTCGAGGCCGGGGATCTCGCGGGGCGCGGTGCTCTTGCGCTTCTCGGTCCAGGGCGGGGCGACGAGCACCTTCGGGAGGTCCGCGAGCGCCGCGACGGGAAGTCCGGAAGGCTGCGACTGGACGGTCACGTCGAGTCGTTCTTCTTGTGGCGCAAGGTGTTCGGCCATGGCCTGCTTTCGTGGGGCGGGATCGTCTCGCATGAGCATATGAGGGGGGTGCGACACGCCTCCGGCCCACCGCCTTTCGAACAGGCGGCGGCCCGGAGGCGGCCGCCTCAGCCCTGGTCGGTGAGTTTCGCCAGTGTGGACAGCAGTTCGGAGGCGATGACGGGGTCGACCGGGCCGAAGTCGGTCTTCGGCGCGGGCACGTCCCAGCCGTACATCGCGTTGCGCGAGACGACGACCTTGCGGAGCTCCTGCGTGTCGTACATCTCGACGTAGCCGACGGTGATGCCCGGGTCGAGGTCGAACACGAGGTAGCCGACCCCGGGGAACGGGCAGAACATGCCCGGTTCGATCCCGGCGTCCTGCGGCGGGGTGCGTTGCCAGCCGCGGCTGGTGAGGCCGAGGAGCTTGCCGACCGGGACGGCGGCCCCTTCGAACCGCGCGAGGCGGCCGGTGCGCAGCTCCTCGTCGGTGAAGGCCATGACCGGGCGGGCGAGCTGCGAGAAGGGCTGCAGGATCTCGTAGTCGGCCAGGATCTCGGCCCAGGCGGGCACGTCGTCGAGGATCGCGGGGTGGGCGAGGCGGACGGCGGCGTCGGCGGGCAGCGCGAACTCGTTCTCGTCGACGTCGCTGCAGCCCTTGTCCTCCGCGAGGCGGAACGCGGTGCGGGCGGTGCCGTGCTCGGCGATCCAGACGAGGCGGCGGGCGAGGTGCCACACGAGCGGGTGCTGCACGAAGTGCTCGTCGAACTCGGCGGGTGTCCAGGTGCGGCCTTGGACCATGGCGCGTTCAAGGCGCTTGACCTGGTCGGCCGCGACGCTGCGGAGGTCCTTGCGCAGGGCCGCGAACCGCTTGTAGGCGGCGTCGGCCAGCAGCTCGTCGTCCTTCGCGCCGGGTTTGGGGAGGCTCTTGCGGGGCTTGCCGTCCATGTCGGTGACGAACGGCTTGAGCGCTTCGTCGAAGCCGACGCGGAACTGCCGGGGGCCGTAGTCGAGGACGAGCGCGGCCTCGTCGCGCAGCCCGAAGTCGGGGACGAGGCGGTCGGCGAGCTGTTCGCCGGTGAGGCCGAGATTCGCGGCGATGGCCTGGATCTGGTCGGCCGCTTCGGATTTGATCGCGGCGAACTTGGCCTTCTCGGCGATCTGGTTGATCGCACGGAGCGCGGCCTCGGTGCCGATCGCGCCGAGCACCGCCAGGCCGGTGACGGCCCGCTTGTGCTGGTTCTCCCCCGGCCACTTCGCGACGAGGGGCTGGAGGAGGCGCACGGCCTCGTCGTCGCCGAAGTGCGCGAGCTGAGTGAGCGCCCAGCCGTCCTCGGAGGGGGCGCCGGCGGTGAGCCACTGCTCGAACAGCGCGATCGAGAAGCGGGTCAAGGAGGTCCGGTCGCACGCCGCGGCGACGACCGCGACGCCGGGGTACTCGAAGCCGGGCGTGCCGAGGGCGAGGACGGTGACGAGGTTGTGGACGGCGGCGTGCGGGAGCGCGTGCTCGCGGCCGTTCAAGAGCACCTGCGGGAGCAGCAGGGGCGAGACCCACGGGGCGGGTTTGGGGACCGGGATGCCGACGGGCATGAGCGGGTCGACGTCCACGAGCGCGTCGATCGCGGCGGCGGCCTCGTCGCCGTACCGGGCGGCGGCCTCGTGCACCAGGTCGGGTCCGTGGGTCGCGGCGAGGTAGCGGAGTGCGGCCTCGGCGCCGGCGCGGAGCTTCTTGGGCCTGCCGAGCGCGTCGGGGACGAGCAGCGCGGCGGCGTCGGCGGTGTGCCGGTCGAGCCATTCGATCGCGAAGGAGCGCAGGGTCTTCAAGCGGACGAGGGCGTCGGCGGTGTACCGGGCGGCGGTGAGGTTGGCGAGCGGCAGCAGGAGGGTCCGGCGGAAATCGGCGTCGTAGGCGGTCGCGGCCAGCACCTGGTCGGCCGCGGCGGCGCCGAGGTTGGCCACGAGTCGCTGCAGGAGTTCGATGCGGTAGTAGCTGCCGCCGGTCTTCCAGTGCGGCAGGAGTTCGGTGGCGACCTCCACGGGCGCGAGGGCGAGCATGACCGTCTGCTGGAAGGAGTCCTTGTCCTCGAATCCGCGAGTCTCGTGGATCCAGCGGTCCGTGGACCATTCGTCGCTGCCCTTGTACTGCTCGAAGGCGTAGTGGTGCTCAGCGGACCATGCTTCGCGTTCGCCCTCGGCCCAGGTGGCCGTGCTGACGGGGAGCGGGTCGAGCTTGAGGACGACCGGCGCGGCCGCGGCGGCGCCCGCGGCCCAGGGCGGCGAGACGAGCAGCGCGGGGACGGCCTCGGCGGGGGCCTCGGGGACGGATTCGCGCCCGGCGGTGAGGACGGCGAGGGTCTCGCGGGTGGCCTCGTCGGCCAGCGGGAGTGCGACGTCGAGGAGGATCGGGTCCGAGTGGAGGATCGCGGCGAGCCGACCGCGCTCGGTTTCGTCGGCTCCTGGCACGCGTTCGGCTATGAGGGCGATGGCGCGCCGGGGGAAGTTCGCGGCGGCTTCGATGGCGGCGCCCATGACGTGCGGCTCCTTGAGCCGGTCGAGGAGCATGTCGAAGGCGTCGCTGCTCGGCATCGCGGCGAGCGCTCGGTAGAGGGTCTTGAGCTCGTCGGTGTAGTTGTGGCCCTCCAGATAGTGTTCGATCACCGGGAGGGCCTCGGCGCCGAGCCGGTGCAGGAGGTCGGCGATCTCCGCGGTGGGCACCCAGTACCGCCCGAGCAGGGCGACGTCGAGCGCGGCGAGGTGCTCGGCGGACGCGACCACTTCGAGGATCAGCCGCGAGACGGACCAGTTCGTCTGGTGCGCGCGGTAGTCGTCGCAGACCTCCGTCATCCAGTCGTGCTCGTCGGGGAGCACGAAACTCGCGGCGAGCCGGTGCCCGGGGTCGGTGCGGCGCTCGGCGACGGCGGCGAGGATCGCGGCGTGGTCGGCGTCGGAGGCGGCGGCCGCGATCGCCCGGAGGTCGCGGATCTCCTGGCGCTCTTGGTATCGGGACCAGTTGTAGGAGTTGAGCGGCCGCCGCTCCAGGCCCACGGCGTGCTTGCCGTGCTGCGCGGTGTCGAAGGTCATGGCTTCGACGTAGGCGGCGAAGGCGAACGGCAGGTCGTGCTCGTGCGCGACGAGGTCGAACAGCGGCCGCAGGTTCGCGGGCGAGGAGTTCGTGGAGGGGTTGGCGAGCAGGAGGACTGCCGCCGCGCCGAGCACGTCCCGCTTTCCCTCGAGGAAGGCCTTCGCTGCGGGCTGGAACTCCTCGTTGCATGCCGAGGCGAGGCGCTCGTCGAGCGCGGGCAGATGCGTCGCGAGGTACTCGCGCCCGGTCTCGGGGTCGAGCTTGACCCTGCGCACCTTCGAGTCGCCGCGGCGGGGCTGCACGAACCGCTTCCAGGTCGAGGGGAAGGCCAGGCGGTCCTCGTCGGGGAGGGCGGAGGCGGTTGAGGGAGTCTCGGTTTCGGTCATGGGCGACAGCTTAGGAACCGGGTACGACACGGGGTTCACTGTGGTGTGCACTGTGATCAGGAGGCGCAGGCGTCGGTGAGCGCGCCGAGCACCTCGGCGGCGGTCACCGGGTCGATCGCTTCGCCCGGCAAGGGCTCGGCGTAGTCGGGGTGGCGGTTCGCGGTCGTGGCGAAGTGGACGGAGACGAGGCGGTGCAGGCCGTCGGGGTCGGGGCTGAAGTCGGTGACGGGCGGATCGATGTCGACCAGGAGGCAGCCGCCGGAGACCTGTCGCACCAGCGGGTGGACGTACTCGTGGTCGTCGGGGCTGCGGTACTGGCGCATGATCGGGACGGCGTCGGCGAGCGCGCCGAGCCGCACCGTGCGACCCTCGAACCGCCGGAGGCGGCCGGTCGCCCGCTCGTCCTCGGTGAACGCCGGCGTGGGGCGGGTCAGCTGCGGGAAGGGCTGGAGGATCGCGTAGTCGCGCAGGATCTCGGTCCAGGCGGCGACTTCGGCGGGGATGAGCGCGGGGTGGGCGATCAGGACCCGGGCGTCTTCGGGCAGCTCGAAGCGGTGTTCGTCCACATCGGAGAGACTGCCGTCCTCGGCAATGCGGAAGCCCGTGACGCTGCGGCCGTCGTCGGCGGCCCATACGACCCGCCTTGCGAGGGTCGACATGACCGGGTGCGCGGCGAGACGGCGGAAGTCGGCGGGAGTGCGGGTTCGTCGGTCCATCATAGACTTCTCGAGGCGGGCCTCCTCGTGGCGGACGAGGCGTTCGAGGTCGGCGAGGAGCCGCCTGTACCGCTTGCGGGAGGCCTCGGCGGTGGCCTTGTCGTCGCGGACGCCGGGGGCGGGGAGGGTCTTGCGTTCGCGTCCGGCCGGGTCGAACAGGCGCGGGTTGAGGCGTTCGTCGAATTGGACGCGGAAGCGCCTGTGGCCGTAGTCGATGGCTAGGGTCTCGGGGTCGGCGATGCCGAGGTCGGGGATGAGCCGGTCGGCGAGGGCCTCGGGGTCGGTGCCGTGTCGGGCCGCGAGCCGGGCGGCGAGGCCGCGGGCGAACCCGGTGGTGGCCGGGAACTTGTCGAGGCTCCCGAAGCGGTGGACCGTCGCGAAGGCGCTGGCGGTGCCGATGTGGGCGAGTACGGTGAGGCCGAGGCGGGCGCGGTCGACGTGGCTGTGGCCGGCCCAGTCGTCGACGTGGCCGTCGAGGAGCACCGCGGTGGCGTCGGTTCCGAAGCAGCCGAGCTGGTCGACGGCCCAGGAGTCGGCCGAGGGGGCTCCGGTCGAGAGCCACAGTTCGAACAGGGCGATGCTGAAGCGCTCCAAGGACTCGGCGTCGCAGTGGTCGCGGACGGCTTCGGCGCCCGGGTAGGGCAGGCGCGGCGACCAGAGCGACAGGGCCGCGATGAGGTTGACGACGGCTTCGTGCGGGAGCACGGCGGAGCCGTCTCTCAGCGTCACCGGCGGCAGCATGCGCGCATCGGCCCAGTCCCCCGGTTTCGGGGCGGTGCCGAGCGGCACTTCGGGAGGGGTGTCGAGCAGGTCGCGGACGGCGGCGACGGCGTCGGGATCGTATTGGGCCGCAACGGCTTCCAGTACCGCCGCGTCTCCGGCGATCCGCGCCGTGTATCGCAGGGCGGCCTCAGCGGCCGGGCGGGTCCGCTTGTCGCCGCCGAGGGCCGCCGGCGTGAGCAGGGGCGCGGCGTGGGCGCCGTGGCGGTCGAGCCAGTCGAGGGCGTGGACGCGCCCGGATTTGAGGCGCACGAGCCAGTCGGCGGCCCGGTGCGCGGCTTTGGCGCTGCGGACGGGCACGAGCGCGGCGCCGTACGCGGGTTTGCGTGCGATCTTCTCCACGACCGCGTCGGCGACGGCGACCCCGCCGCGGGCGAGCTCCGAGAGCACGACCGACTGGAGTTCAAGCGAGGCGCGGTTTCGGACGTCGCCGACGACCTCAGCCCAGTAGGCCTCCTCGTCCCACTCTCGGAAGGCGGGCCGGATCGCCATGGCCCGCTCGAATTCCTCAGGCTCCCAATGCAGCGTGACTTCGGTGGGCGGCTCGAGGCCTTGCAGCGGCACGGCGGCCTTGCGGGCCTCGCGCCACGGCGGGCTGACGAGCACCGGCGGGAGGCGGTCGGCGGTCGCCTCGGAGAGCGGGCCGGCCCCGAGCAGCCCTTCGACCGCTTCGCGCGCTTCGGGTTCGAGCAGGTCCAGGATCGCCTCGTCGACGGCGGGTCGCAGGACGCCCGCGAGCTTCCACCGTTCGGCCGCCGAGTATCCACCGAGGCGCGGCGGCGTCAGGCGCGCGGCCCGCAGCGGGAACCGGGACACGGCCTTCACCAGCGCCTCGACCACCTGCGGTTCGCCGATCCGGTCGAGCAGGTGGGCCATCGCCTCGTCGCTCGGGATCGCGGCGATACCGTCGAACAGCTTGGCGCGGACGGTCCCGCCGATGCTCTTGTACTTGAACGTCCCGACCAGGACCGGCAGCGCATCGGCGCCGAGGTTCGCGACGAGCTCGGGGACGGTCCCCTCGTTCAGGTCGCTGATGTCGATCTTCTTCCGGCCCAGGCGCTTCAAGTGGTCCGGCGTTCCCACGAACCGCCACGGCCCCTCCAGCGAGATCGCTTCGACCGCACCGGATCTGATGTCGTCGCAGGCGTCGTCGACCCACTCGTGCTCGTCGGGCAGGAGGAACGCGGCGGCCAGCCGCCGCCCGGGGGTGCCGCGCCGGGCGCCGACCGCGGCGACGACGCGCGCGTACTCCTCAGGACCGGCGTTCGCGATCATAGCCCGCAGCCGCGGGACCGGCCCCGTCGGCCGCATCCAGATCGACCAGTTGCCCTCCGACGCGGCCGGGGCTCGGCGCGGGAACTCTCCTTCCGCGCCCCAGACCTGGTCGTGCGAGAGCCCTTCGACGAACGCGGCCGCGGCGAACGCGAGGCCGTGGAGGCGGGTCCACGCCTCCACTTCCTCCCGGTAGTGGATGGTGTCGCGGTGGTGGTAGTCCACCAGGCGGCTCCGGACGTGGCGCAGTTGCGCGGAGACCAGTGAGAGGCCGAGCGGGGTCGCCTCGCCGCGCAGGTAGCCCAGGGCGCTTTCGGCGAGGTCCGGATCGGACTCGGGGTCCTCCCAGGCCTCGATGGCGGCGTCCCGGTGCTCCTCGACCAGGTCGCTGAACCACGCGGCGGTCTCCGGCCCGGGCTCGAACGGGTAGCGGACGCCGTTGCCGGGGCGAGCGGTGACCAGGGACCGCTCGATCCATTCGGCGGGGACGGTGAACCGCGCTTCGCTCGCGGCGTCGTACATGCGCTCAGCTTCCCGTCGTGCGGCCGCCGGTGAGACGGTCGAGGGTCAGCAGGATCTCGGAGGCGGTCACCGGATCAAGACTGTCCATGATGGATTGTGCATGCGCACCGTCGACGGTGTCGTGGAACTCCCCTGTAGACCAGCGCAGTTCGAAGGTCTGCGGCGGCATGTTCTCCAGCGCGCCGGCCCAGAAGCCCTCGGAGACGTGCATGACGAGGGAGCCGCCGCCGGGCAGCGGGAAGTACAGGCCCGGTTCGACCCCGGCGTCCTCGGGGTGGCTCCGGATCCAGCCGCGCGCGGTGAGGCCCAGGAGCGCGCCGGTCTCGACCTGGACCTTGTCGTAGCGGGTCACCTCCCCGGTGCCGAGCTCGTCCTCCGTGAACTCCATGACCGGGCGGCCGAGCTGCGGGAACGGCTGCAGGATCTCGTAGTCCGCGAACACCTGCCCCCAGTCCGCGAGGGCCGCCTCGTCCAGGTGCAGCGGGTGGGCCAGCCGGATCACCGCGTCCTCCGGGAGGTCGATCGCGTCGTCGGCCGCATCGGAGTACGTGCCGTCCTCGGCGAGCCTGAACGCGGTCTGCCGGCCGTCTGCGACGGCGAGCCACAGCACGCGGCGCGCGAGGTGCGCCATGAAGGCGTGCTCCGCGAAGCACAGCCGGAACTCGGCGGGGGTCCACGTGCGGGCCGCGACCATGGCCGCTTCGAGGCGGCGCACCTGGTCGGCCGCGACGGTGCGGAGGTCTTTGCGCAGCAGGGAGAACCGGCGGTACGCCGCCTCCGCGGCCTCGGGGTCGTCCTTCGCGCCGGGCTTGGGGAGGCTCTTGCGGGGCTTGCCGGCGTCGTCGAAGACGAAGGGCTTCAGCTGCTCGTCGAAGCCGACGGTGAAGGCGCGCGGGCCGTAGTCGAGCACCAGCGCGCCGGCCTCGCCGAGCCCGAAGTCGGGCACCAAGCGGTCGGCCAGCTGGTCCCGGGTGAGGCCGAGCTCCGCGGCGATCGCGTCGATCTGGCGCCGCGCCTCCTCCTTGAGGCCCTTGAACTTCACCCGGTCGGCGATGCCCTGGATGGCGCGCAGCGCTGTCTCGGTGCCGATCGCGCCGAGCACGGCGAGGCCGGTGACCGCGCGCTTGTGCTGGCCCTCGCCGGGCCACTCGCGGATCATCGGGGCGAGGCGGCGCACAGTGTCGTCATCGGCGAACCGGGCCAGCTGGGTGAGCGTCCAATTGCCCTTCGCCTGGGAGCCGTTCGCGATCCACAGTTCGAACAGCGCCCATGAGAACCGCGTGAGCGAGGCCGGGTCGAACAGGTCTACGACCACTTCAGTTCCCGCGTAAGGCAGGTCGGGATTGGTCAGCGACAGCACGGTCACCAGGTGGGGCAGCGAGGCGGCGGGGAGCGCCCGCTCGCCGCCGCGCAACAAGACCTGCGGCAGCAGCTCCGGGTCGGCGAGCCCATCCGTGCTCGGCAGCTTGCCTTGGGGTTCAAGGGGGTCGCGGTCGACCAGTTCGCGGATCGCGGTCGCGGCCTCAGGGCCGAACACTCCGGCGCCCTCGGCCACCGCATCGAGGCCGTGCCGCGCCGCGAGGTGCACCAGCGCAGCCTCGGCCGCCTGGCGGGCCTTCTTGTCGGTGCCCAGCGCGTCGGGGACGAGCATCGGCACGGCGTCGAGGCCATGGCGTTCGAACCAGCGGATCGCGCTGACGCGGGCGGTCTTGAGCCGGAGGAGCCAGTCGGCGGCGAGCCGCGCGGCCGCGGCGCTGAACATCGGCGGCAGCGCGGCGTGGCGCTCGGTCCTGGTCCGCAGCGCGACGGCGATCCGGTCGATCGCCTCGTCGCCGAACCGCCACAGGACCTGCTGGAGCTCGTCGCCGATCGTGTAGCCGCATGCGCCGTCCCACTGTTCGAAGAGTGGACGCGAGAGCTCCATCGGCGCCTCGGCGTAGAAGGCCGGGTACCGGAGGACGTACTCGCCGCCGTGGTGCTCGAGCCGCCAGCGCCAGGTGTCCTCGCGATGGAAGGGCCGGTACGACTCCCGTTCGGCGCGTTCGCCGTCGCTCCATTCGAGACGCTTGGCGTCCGGCGGGGTGAGCCCGGCGATGACGACCTGCTTCCGCTTGGGCCGCTTGACGGTCCAGGGCGGCGCGGTCAGCAGCGGCGGCAGGGTCGCCGGGTCCGCCTCCGGTATCGGGGCGGCCGCGTCGAGCACACGCTGCATGTCGGCCAGCGCCGTTGCGGAGAGGATTCCGGCGTCGATGCGGCGGACGATCGCGGTGAGCCGGGGCGAGGTCTTCGTTCGGGCCGCGGCGCTGAGGAATGGGGCGGGGAAGCGCTCGGCCGACGCCGTGGCGGCGGCCGCGACGAGGGGTTCGTTGAGCCGGCCGATGAGGTGGCCGATCGCCGCGTCCGTCGGCAGGGACGCGATGGCGCTGAGCAGGGTCCGGCGTGCGCCCTCTGCCGGCTTGCGGCGCAGGGTCTCGGTGAGGACCGGCAGGCTCGCGGGTCCGAGGTTGTCCACGATCGCGGCGACCACGGCGGGCGGGCAGTCGTCGGCGGGGAGCGCGTTCAGGCCGGCCCGGGCGAGGAGCGCCGGGTCGTCGGCCGAGAGCCACAGCAGCGGGTCGGGCCGGCGGTGGCCGTCGGTCTGGAACTGCCGGTACTCGTCGCAGGACTCGGCGACCCAGTCCCGTTCGCCCGGGAGCAGGAACGCGGCGGCGAGGCGCCGGGCGGGGGTGCCCCGGTGGGCGGCGACGGCGGCGACCGCGGCCGCGTACTCGTCGTCAGCCGCGGCGGCGAGCAGGCCGCGGATCGCGGCGACGCCGTCGGCGAGGTCCTGTCCGATTCCGTAGTAGTAGTGCCATGCGAGTCGGCCTTCGACGAGGTCGGTGGCCGGGATGTCCTCGTCGCGGTAGCGGTAGTACTGGCCCGCGGCCGACATGGTCATGCGTTGGACGGCGGCGCAGACGGCGAACGGCAGGCCGTGGGCGGGTACCCAGGCGTCGAGCTCGGGACGAAGCATCGAGCTCGACTGGCGCTTCTCACTGCCGGCCAGGATCGCCGATGCGGCCGCCGCACCGCGCGGGTCGGCCTCGCCGTCCAGATAGGCGTTCCCGGCCGCGGCGAACGCGTGGTTGCTCGGCTTGGCCAGTGCCTCCCGCAACCGCGGTTCGTACCAGTTGAGCAGCCCCTTGACGCGCTTGGGGGCCTCGGGGTCGAGGGCCACCGGGTCGCCTGGGCGCCGTCCTCGGTGCGGCAGGAGCAGAGGGCGCCAGTCGGCGGGGAGTTCGGGGTGCAGGGGGTTCGCCATGGGGGTCAACTTACACACGAGGTGCGACAGGCCTTCACGTCGACCACTGTGGAGGCGACCGCCCGGGGCGGTCGCCTCCGCTGATGTCACGCGCTCGTGAGGCGTTCGAGGGCCGCCAGGATCTCGGAGGCGGTCACCGGGTCGATGTCGGTGGGGAAGTCGCGGGAAGCGTCGTCCTGTTCGGGCCAGTAGTACTGCTCGCGCGCGGCGAGGCGGACGGCCTCCAGGGTCTGCTCGGTTTCCTCCCCCACGTCGCCGAGCCAGATGCCCGGTTCGAGGGACACGACGAGGTGGCCGCCGGGCACCGGGTAGGAGATGCCGGGCGAGACGCCGCCGTCCTCGGGTGAAGCGCGCTGCCAGCCGCGCGCCGTCATGCCGAGCACGCGGCCCACGTCGACCTTCGCGCCTTCGAAGCGCTTGAGGCGGCCCGTGGCGAGTTCGTCGTCGGTGAACGCGAGGGCGGGGCGGCCGAGCTGGTCGAACGGCTGCAGCACTTCGTAGTCGGCGAAGAGCTCGGCCCAGCCCCGCACCGTGTCGCCGAGGAGGACCGGGTGCGCGATGCGGATGCGCGCGCCCTCGGGGATCTCAGCG
Source organism: Glycomyces niveus (assembly GCF_017592475.1). Lineage (GTDB taxonomy): Bacteria > Actinomycetota > Actinomycetes > Mycobacteriales > Micromonosporaceae > Glycomyces > Glycomyces niveus. The sequence continues at coordinate 461,955 of NZ_JAGFNP010000004.1, forward strand.
GTGTCGTCCTCGCCGTCGCTGAAGGTGCCGTCCTCGGCGATGTGGAAGGCGAGGCGGTCGCCGTCGGTCTCGGCGAGCCAGACGAGGCGGCGGGCGAGGTGCCCGGTGAGGGGGTGCTCGACGAAGTACCGCTGGAACTCCTCCGCGGACCAGTCTCGGCCGGTCGTCATCGCGGTCTCGAGGCGTCGCACCTGGTCGGCGGCGACGCTGCGCAGTTCCTTCTTCAAGGCGGTGAAGCGCTGGTAGGCGTCTTCGGCGAGCTCCGGGTCGTCCTTCGCGCCGGGCTTGGGGAGGGTCTTGCGGGGCTTGCCGTCCTCGTCGGTGACGTACGGCTTCAGCTGCTCGTCGAAGGCGACGAGGAACTTGCGCGGCCCGTAGTCGAGGACGAGCGCGGACGCCTCGCCGAGCCCGAAGTCGGGCACGAGCCGGTCGGCGAGCTGCTCGCGGCTGAGCCCGAGGTCTTCGGCGATGCGGGTGATCTGGCGGCGCGCTTCTTCCTTGAGCGCCTTGAACTTCACCTTCTCCGAGATGGTCTGGATCGCGCGCATCGCGGTCTCGGTGCCGATCGCGCCCAGGATCTCCAGGCCGGTGACGGCCCGCTTGTGCTGGTTCTGGCCGGGCCATTCGCGGATGCGCGGGGCGAGGTCCCACACGGTCGCGTCGTCGGCGAAGTGCATGAGCTGCGTGAACGCCCACGAGTCCTTCGCGGGCGAACCGATCGCGGTCCACCGCTCGAACAGGGCCCGGCTGAAGCGGGTGAGGGAGGCGCGGTCGCAGTGCTCGGCGACGACCTCGATCCCGGGGTAGGCGTAGTCCGGGGTTCCCAAGGCCAGCACGGTGATCAGGCGCCTCACCGCTGCGTCGGGCAGCGCGTGCTCGCCGTCCTTGAGCTGCACCTGCGGCAGGACCGCCGGCGACGCCCAGGTGCCGGGCTTGGGGACCTGGACGCGCGGCTCCAGCGGGTCCACGTCGAGCAGTGCCCGGATCGCTTCGGCCGCTTCAGGACCGTAGGTCGCGGCCCCCGCCGCGACGGCGTCCCGGCCGTGCCTCCCGGCGAGGAACACCAGCGCGACCTCGGCGTACGAGCGGCGCTTCTTGTCCGCGCCGAGGGCGTCGGGCACCAGGTAGGGCGCGACGGCGATTCCGTGCCGGTCGAGCCAGCGGACCGCGCTGGGGCGGGCGCCTTTCAAGCGGGCCAGGCGTTCGGCGGCGATGCGGGCGGCGGCGAGGTTGAGGATCGGGCCGGGCAGTTCGTGGCAGGTGTGCTGGGAGGCGGGGAGCACGAGCACCTGGTCGATCACGCGCTCGCCGAACCGGGCGAGGATCCGCTGCAGCGCGACGGTGGCGCCGGGGTTCGCCGCGGCGTTCCAGGCGCCGAGCAGCCGTTCGGCCCTCTCGGCATCAGCGAAGGCGAGGAAGCTGAGGAAGTGCCAGTCGTCGGGCGACGGCTCGGGCAGTTCTGTCCAGTACTCGTCGTCGGGGTCGTAGTAGTAGTCGCGGACTCCGCTCCAGGCCTCCTGCTCCCCCGCCGCCCAGACGAGGCGCGCGGCGGGCGCTTCCAGGCCCTCGATGACGACGGGTTTCGCCTTGGGGCGCTTCACGGTCCACGGCGGCGCGACGAGGAGCGGCGGGAGGTCGGCCGGGTCCGCGTCGGGCAGGCGCCCGGAGTCGGCGAGGAGGTCGGCGAGGGCGGCACGGTCGTCCTCGTCGAGGTGGGCGCGCAGGTCGGCGTCGACGAGATGGGCGACGGCGTGGAGCCACGGGCGCAGCGCGGGCGACGCGTTCGGGGCGAGGCGGGCGGCGGTGCGGAGGGTGCGGACGGGGAAGCGGGCGGCCGTGTCGGCCGCCGCTTCCCACACGTTCGGCTGGTCGAGGTGCTCGAGGACGAACGCGGCGGCCTCGTCGCTCGGCATCAAGGCGATCGCGCGGAACAGGAGCTTGCGGAAGTCGGCGTCGTAGTTCTGCGTGTCCGCGTACGAGTCGAGCAGCACCGGCAGGGCCACGGTGCCGAGGCCGCCGATCAGGGCCGCGACGTTCGCGTAATCGACCTGGTAGTAGTTCGCGAGCGAGAGCGTGCCCGCGGCCGCCAGATGCTCACGGCGGCTGACGCAGTGCCAGATCAGGTCGTCGGCCTGCGAATCGTAGGCCCGGGCCTGCGCGAACTCGGCGCAGGCCTCAAGGACCCACGCGTCCTCGCCCGGGAAGAGCAGCATGGCGGCGATGCGCTTGGCGCCGGTGTCCCGGTGCTCGGCGACGGCCGCCACGACCTCGGCGTACTCGTCGTCAGGGAGCGACGCGAGGAGCGACCGCACCGCCGCGATCCCGCCGTACAGCAGTTCGTGCACGCACGTCTCGGGGTGCTCGGTGTCGTGGTGGAAGACGACGCGCTCGGCGATGGCGCCGCCGCCGTACCAGTGGTTCGTGGTGGGGGCGATGGCGAGGCGTTCGACGGTGGCGACCAGCGCGAAGACCGTGCCGTGCTCGTGGAGCCAGAAGTCGAGCTCGGGGCGCAGGTACGACTCGGAGGAGCGGCCGTCGTAGTCGAGGATCAGCGCCGCGACCGCGGCCGCGCCGCGCGGGTCGGCCTCGCCGGCGAGGAACGCCTCCGCGTCGGCGGCGTACGGCTCGTTCTCCGGCTTCGCGAGCGCGGTGCGGACCTTGTCGTACCGGGCGGCGATCTTCTGGCGCTGGCGCCCGACCACCTCGGGGCCCGCGGGCGAAAACGGCCTCCCGGCGCGCTTCCCGCGCCACGGCAGCAGCTTCGCCTTCCAGGCGGCGGGCAGCGCGAGCTGGTCTTCTTGGGACGCAACGTCGTTCATAGGGGTCCTTCGTCAGGGAGCATTGCCTGAGACCATAGAGCGGCGGTACGACACCCCCTCGCGAACCCTGGAGACGCCGCAGGCCCGGCCGTTCGGCCGGGCCCGCGAACGGCAGTCCTACATGAGGAAGGAGTCGACCGCCAGCGCGAGGAACAGCAGCGTCAGATAGCTGGTGGACCAGTGGAACAGGCGCATCGGTTTGGGGTCCTCGCCGCGGTTGACGCGGCCGAGGAGCTTGTGGCACTCGAGCACGAACAGGCCGCCGGTGACGACCGCGACGATGCCGTAGAGCCAGGTCGTGCCGGGCTCGAGGAACATGGGCACGACGGAGACGGCGAGCATCGCCCAGCCGTAGACCACGGACTCGATGGCGACGCGGCGGGCGGGGGCGACGACCGGGAGCATCGGGATGCCTGCGGCGGCGTAGTCGTCCTTGAACTTCATGGCGAGCACGTAGAAGTGCGGGGGCTGCCAGAGGAAGACGACCGCGAACAGGATCCAGGCCATCCAGGACATGTGGCCGGTGACGGCCGCCCAGCCGATGAGCACGGGGGCCGCGCCGCACGCGCCGCCCCACACCGTGTTGTACGGGGTGGTGCGCTTGAGCCAGATCGTGTAGACGACGTCGTAGTAGACGATGGCGCCGAAGGTGAGGAGCGCGGCGAGCCAGTTGACGAGGAAGCCCATGCCGAGGACCGCGATCGCGCCGATGACGAGGCCGAAGACGAGGGCGTTGCGCGGCGGGATCTGGTGCTTGGCGAGAGGGCGCCGCGAGGTGCGGGCCATGAGCTGGTCGATGTCGCGGTCGATGTAGCAGTTGATCGCGTTCGCCGACCCGGCGGCGAGGGCGCCGCCGATGAGGGTGGCGAGGACCGCTTTGAGCGACGGCAGGCTGTTGTGCTCGATGCGGGCGGCGACGAGCATCGCCGGGATGGTGGTGATGAGGAGCAGCTCGACGATCCGCGGTTTCGTCAGGGAGACATAGGCACCGACGAGCTGCCGCAGGGACGGCTTGGCCGGGGCCTCGCCCTCGGGCGCGGGCAGTTCGATTCGCTTGCGGGCCTGGGGCCGGGGGCGGTCGGCCAGGGCGCGGGTCGGGTCCTCGTTCATCACCGCCCACCATACGGGCCGTGAGGTGGTGGCCTGGGCCGGGGTTGGGGGTCCCACCTGGGCTTCTGTGATGCGAGACTGGCTCGTGGGCGGGTTCACAACCCGCGAAATTCCGCCCTCCGAGAGACTGCGCATAAAGTTCAGCCTGTGTAGGTAGGGTCAGAAGGCACACGTCAATGGCCCAAATACGACGAGTATCAAGGAGTATCCCAGTGGCACAGTTCGAGTGGACCGAGCTCGACCAGAAGGCGGTCGACACGGCGCGGCTGCTCGCCGCCGACGCGGTGGAGAAGGCCGGCAACGGCCACCCCGGCACCGCCATGAGCCTCGCTCCGGTCGCGCACACCCTGTTCCAGAAGGTCATGCGCCACGACCCGAGCGAGCCCGACTGGGAAGGCCGCGACCGCTTCGTGCTCTCGTGCGGCCACTCCAGCCTGACGCTGTACGTGCAGCTGTACCTCCACGGCTACGGCCTGGAGCTTGAGGACCTGAAGAACCTGCGCCAGTGGGGCTCCCTGACCCCGGGCCACCCCGAGGTGGGCCACACCGCCGGCGTTGAGACCACCACCGGGCCGCTCGGCCAGGGCCTGGCGACCGCCGTGGGCATGGCGATGGCCGCCCGCCGCGAGCGCGGCCTGTTCGACCCCGAGCCGGCCGTGGGCGAGAGCCTGTTCGACCACTTCGTGTACGTCATCGCCTCCGACGGCGACATCGAGGAGGGCGTGACGCACGAGGCCTCCGCGATCGCCGGTGTGCAGGAGCTCGGCAACCTCGTGGTCGTCTACGACGACAACGAGATCTCAATCGAGGACGACACCAAGATCGCCCTCGGCGAGGACGTGGCCCAGCGCTACGAGGCCTACGGCTGGCACGTGCAGACCGTCGACTGGAAGTCCGGCGACGAGTACGAGGAGGACCCGAAGGCCCTCTTCGAGGCGATCGAGAAGGCCAAGGCCGTCAAGGACAAGCCCTCGCTCATCCGCCTCAAGACCATCATCGGCTGGCCCGCCCCCAAGAAGCAGAACTCCTACGCCGCGCACGGCTCCGCCCTGGGCGCCGAGGAGATCGCCGCGACCAAGGAACTGCTCGGCTTCCCCGCCGACCAGTCGTTCTACGTGGCCGACGACGTCCTCGCCCACACCCGCGGCTCGATCGAGCGCGGCCAGGCCGACCGCTCGGCATGGCTGGCCGACTTCAACAACTGGGCCGCCGAGTACCCCGAGCGCAAGGCCCTGCACGACCGCCTCTGGGCGGGCGAGTTCCCCGAGGGCTTCGAGGACGCGTTCCCGGTGTTCGAGGCCTCCGAGAAGGGCGTCGCGACCCGCTCGGCCTCCGGCAAGGTCCTCTCGGCGCTCGCGCCGGTCCTCCCCGAGCTGTGGGGCGGCTCGGCCGACCTGGCCGGCTCGAACAACACCACGATGGACGGCGAGCCGTCGTTCCTGCCGCTGTCGCGCCAGACCAAGGCGTACCCGGGCAACCCCTACGGCCGCACCCTCCACTTCGGCATCCGCGAGTTCGCGATGGGCACGATCCTCAACGGCATCAAGCTCCACGGCCCGACCCGCCCCTACGGCGGCACGTTCCTCGTGTTCTCCGACTACATGCGCGGCGCGGTCCGCCTCGCGGCCCTCATGAAGACCCCCGTGGTCTACGTGTGGACGCACGACTCGATCGGCCTCGGCGAGGACGGCCCGACCCACCAGCCGGTCGAGCACCTCGCCTCGCTGCGCGCCATCCCCGGCCTCGACGTGATCCGCCCCGGCGACGCGAACGAGACCGCCGTGGTCTGGAAGACCCTCCTCGGCAAGACCGACCGCCCGGCCGCGCTGGCGCTCACCCGCCAGAACATCCCGGTGTTCGACCGCTCGAAGTTCGCTCCGGCCGAAGGCGCCGCGAAGGGCGCGTACACCCTCCTCGACACCGAGGGCACCCCCGACGTGATCCTCATGGGCTCGGGCTCCGAGGTGCAGCTCGCGGTCAAGGCCGCCGAGACCCTCGCCGGCGAGGGCGTCAAGGCCCGCGTCGTGTCCGTCCCGTCCATCGAGTGGTTCGACGAGCAGGACGAGGACTACCGCGAGTCCGTGCTGCCCAAGGCCGTCAAGGCCCGCGTCTCGGTCGAGGCCGGCATCGCCCTGTCCTGGCGGGACCTCGTGGGTGACGCGGGAGTCAGCGTCTCCCTGGAACACTTCGGTGCCTCCGCGCCGTTCGAGAAGTTGTACGAGGAGTTCGGCATCACCGCCGCCGCCGTGGCGGACGCCGCCCGCTCCTCCATCAAGAAGGCACAGCAGTAGCAACGTCGAAGAACTAGCTGGAAAGCTGGAGGAACACCGATGAGCGCGAACGAGAACCTCGCCGGACTCTCGGCGGCGGGAGTCGCCGTCTGGTTGGACGACATCTCGCGTGACCGCCTGGAGACGGGCAACCTGAAGGACCTCATCGCCGGGTCGTCCGTCGCGGGCGTCACCTCGAACCCGTCCATTTTCGCCGCGGCCCTCTCCAAGGGCAACGCGTACGACGAGCAGATCGCCGACCTGGCGGTCCGCAAAGTGAGCGTCGATGAGGCCGCTCGCGCCATCACCACCTTCGACATCCGCTGGGCGGCGGACGTCCTGGCCCCGGTCTTCGAGACCACCGGGGGCCAGGACGGCCGCGTGTCCATCGAGGTCGACCCGCGCCTCGCCCACGAGACGCAGGCGACCATCGCCGAGGCCAAGGCCCTGTGGTGGGCCGTGGACCGGCCGAACACGATGATCAAGATCCCCGCCACCCGCGCCGGGCTCCCCGCCATCACCGCCACCATCGCGGCGGGCATCAGCGTCAACGTCACCCTGATCTTCTCGCTCGAGCGCTACCGCGAGGTCATGGACGCCTACATGGCGGGCCTCGAGTCGGCGAAGGCCGCCGGGCACGACCTGTCGCAGATCCGCTCCGTCGCCTCCTTCTTCGTGTCCCGTGTGGACTCGGAGATCGACAAGCGGCTCGACGGCATCGGCACCGACGAGGCCCTCGCCCTCAAGGGCAAGGCCGCGATCGCCAACGCCCGCTTGGCCTACCAGGAGTTCGAGAACGCCTTCGCGTCCCCGCGCTGGGCGGCGCTCGCCGGGGCCGGGGCCGTCCCGCAGCGCCCGCTGTGGGCCTCCACTTCGGTCAAGAGCCCGGACTACCGCGACGTCATGTACGTCGAGGACCTGATCGCGCCCGGCACCGTCAACACGATGCCCGAGGGCACCCTCAAGGACTTCGCCGACCACGGCGAGGTCGAGGCCGACACGATCCGGCCCTCCTACGCGGACGCCGCGACCGTCATGCTCGAGCTCGAGCGCGTCGGCGTGGACTACGACGACGTGGTGCAGGTCCTGGAGGATGAGGGCGTGGAGAAGTTCATCGTCAGCTGGAAGCAGCTCCTGGACCAGATCGAATCCCAGCTCAGTGAGAGCGGAGAACAGAAGTGAGCGATCCGATGGGCAAGATGGAAGCCGCTGGGGGCCTGGCGGTCACGACCGGCGTCGACGTGAACGCCGCCGTCGAGCGGCTGCGGGCCGAGGGCATCCCCGCCAAGGTCGCCGCCAAGGACGCCACACTGTGGGGTCCCGACGCCGAAGCAGAGGCCGCGATCAGGCTCGGCTGGGTCGACACCTTCGTCAAGTCGAAGGAACTCCTCGCGCCGCTCGCGAAGCTCCGCGCGGAACTCGGCGAGCAGGGCGTCGACCACATCGCCCTCGCGGGCATGGGCGGCTCCTCGCTCGCCCCCGAGGTCATCTCCCGCACCCTCGACCTGGGCATCAGCATCCTCGACACCACCGACCCCGGCCAGATCCTGGCCGAGCTCGGCGAGGCCAAGCTGCGGCGCACCGCCGTCGTCGTCTCCTCCAAGTCGGGGTCCACCGTCGAGACCGACTCCCAGCGCCGCGCCTTCGAGAAGGCGTTCGAGGCCATCGGCGTCACCGAGCACGCGGGCCGCTTCGTGTTCGTCACCGACCCCGGCTCCGCGCTCGAATCGCTCGCGAACGAGCAGGGCTCGCACCTGTTCCTCGCCGACGCCACGGTCGGCGGCCGCTACTCGGCGCTCACCGCGTTCGGGCTCGTCCCGACCGCGCTCGCCGGCGCCGACGTCTCCGAGCTGATCGACCAGGCGGAGGCCTTCGCGGCCACCATCGGCAGCGAGGACGACGACCCGGCGGTCGTGCTCGGCGCGGTCATCGCGGCCAAGCCGACGATCACCATCGCCGACGACGGCACCGGCGTCGTGGGCCTGGGCGACTGGGCCGAGCAGCTCATCGCCGAGTCCCTCGGCAAGGACGGCAAGGGCACGCTCCCGGTCGTCCTCGAAGGACCCGCCGCGGCGGGCGCGCGCGGCTCCGACCGCGTGTACGCCACCGTCGGGGGCTCCTCCACGGGCCTGCCGACCTCCGGTTCGGCGCTGGCGATGCCCGACGTGGTCGTCAACGGCCCCTTGGGCGCCCAGTTCCTCGCGTGGGAACTCGCGACCGCGTACGCGGGCTACCTGATCGGCATCGACCCGTTCAACCAGCCCAACGTCACCGAGTCGAAGAACAACACCAACCGCATCCTGGCCGACGGCCTGCCGGAGGAGCGCCCGCACGCGGTCGACGGCGCGGTGGAGATCTACGGCTCGCACGCCGGGACCGTCGCCGGCGCGCTCGGCGAGCTGATCACCGACGCGGACACCGCCGACGCGTACATCGCGGTCATGGCCTACCTCGACCGGATCGACGACGCCGAGGTGGCGAAGCTCCGGGCCGAGCTGGCCGAACGTACGGGCGCGCCCGTCACGTGGGGCTGGGGGCCGCGGTTCCTGCACTCCACCGGCCAGTTCCACAAGGGCGGCCGCCAGACCGGCGTGTTCCTGCAGATCACCGGCGCCGCGGCCGAGGACCTGGACATCCCCGGCCGCGACTACACGTTCGCCGGGCTCCAGGCCGCGCAGGCCGCCGGGGACCGCCAGGCCCTCGAGTCGCGCGAGCGCCCGCTCGTGCGCCTGCACCTGACCGACCGCAAGCGCGGCGTCAACCAGCTGCTCCACGCTGTGAGGGAGCTGAGCTAGATGGGCACCACCCTGCACACCAGCAACCCGCTCCGCGACCCGGCCGACCGGCGCCTGCCGCGCATCCCCGAGCCCTGCGCTCTGGTGATCTTCGGCGTCACCGGCGACCTCGCGAAGAAGAAGCTCATCCCGGCCGTCTACGACCTCGCCAACCGGGGCCTGCTCCCGGCGTCGTTCGTGATCGTCGGGTTCGCCCGCCGCGACTGGGGCGACGAGACGTTCGAGGAGATGGCCCGCGAGGCCGCCAAGTCCCACGCGCGCACCCCGTGGCGCGAAGAGGTCTGGGCCCGCCTGGCCGGCAACTTCAAGTTCGTGCCCGGCGCGTTCGACGACGACGAGGCGTTCGACAAGCTCGACGCCACCGTCGACGAGCTGCGCGTCTCGCACGGCATCGTCGGCAACGCGGCGTTCTACTTCTCGATCCCGCCGCTGGCGTTCCCGACCGTGCTCAAGCAGCTCAAGCGCACCGGCATGTCGGACAACCGCCAGGACGGCGGCGGCTGGCGCCGCGTCGTGGTCGAGAAGCCCTTCGGCGAGGACCGCAAGTCCGCGGCCGAGCTGAACAAGCTCGTCGACGACGTCTTCACCGCCAACGACGTGTTCCGCATCGACCACTACCTCGGCAAGGAGACGGTGCAGAACATCTTCGCGCTGCGCTTCGCGAACGCCATGTTCGAGCCGATCTGGAACTCCAACTACGTCGACCACGTCCAGATCACCATGGCCGAGGACGTCGGCATCGGCTCCCGGGCCGGGTTCTACGACGACAACGGCGCGGCCCGCGACGTCCTCCAGAACCACGTGCTGCAGCTCCTGGCCATCGCGGCCATGGAGCAGCCCAACGGGTTCGAGGCCGAGGAGATCCGCACCGAGAAGCTGAAGGTCCTGCGGGCCATCAAGCTCCACGACGACCTCGAGGCCACCGCCATCCGCGGCCAGTACGCGGACGGCTGGGTCCAGGGGCAGCCGGTCAAGGGCTACCTGTCGGAGGACAACATCCCGCCGACCTCCACCACGGAGACCTACGCGGCCGTGCAGCTGGGCATCCAGAACCGGCGCTGGAACGGCGTGCCGTTCTACCTGCGCACCGGCAAGCGCCTCCCCAAGCGGGTCACCGAGATCGCGGTGGTCTTCAAGGAGGCCCCGCACATGCCCTTCGCCGACTACGACACCAAGACCCTCGGTAACAACCAGCTGGTCATCCGCGTCCAGCCGGACGAGGGCATCACGGTGAAGTTCGGCTCGAAGGTCCCGGGCACCGGCATGGAGCTGCGGGACATCTCGATGGGCTTCGGCTACGGCGAGACGTTTACCGAGTCCAGCCCCGAGGCGTACGAGCGGCTCATCCTGGACGTGCTCCTGGGCGACAAGACCCTGTTCCCCGACGCGCAGGAAGTCGACGCCTCCTGGGCCGTCGTCGACCCGCTCGAGGAGTACTGGGCCAACACGAAGCCCGAGCCGTACGAGTCGGGCACCTGGGGCCCGTCCGGCGCCGACCTGATGCTGCAATCGTCCGGCCGCCGCTGGCGCCGGGCCTAGAAGGGGAGTCCTGGAATGCACTTGAAGGACACCACCACCGGCGAGATCATGAAGACGCTGGGGAAGCTTCTGCACGAGGTCGGCGGCGCCTCCGGGCTCGCCCTCAACCTGGTCGCGCTGACCACTGAGGACGAGCGCGAAGAGGTCGAGAAGGCCGCCTCCTTCGCAGCGCAGGAGCACCCGTACCGGCTCATCATGGCGATCCCGCGGGACGTGGACGCCGCCGAGCCGCGCATCGACGCCGAAGTGACCGTGGGCGACCGGCTCGGCTCGGCCGAGGCGATCATCCTGCGCCTCGACGGACCCGCCGCCGCCCACCTGACCTCGATCGTGCTGCCGATGCTCGCGTCGGACGTCCCCGTCGTCACCTGGTGGCTGCTCGACCCGGTCCGCTACGGGCTGGAGCACGAGCTGCGCAGCTTCGCGGACCGCCGCATCACCTACTCGGCCCGCGCGGCCGACCCGGTGCAGTCGCTCTACCGCCGCGCCGAGTCGTACGCGGCCGGCGACACCGACATCTGCTGGACCCGCATCAGCCTGTGGCGCTCGCTCATCGCCAGCGCCTTCGACGGGGTGACTCAGGCGGTCGAGAAGATCACGGTGAAGGCGGACGACGACGACCCGTCGGCGCAGCTGATGGCCGCTTGGCTGCAGACTCGCCTCGGCGTCGCGCCGGAGATCGTCGACACCGAGGTGGAGCGCAACTCCGAGCACCTGCCCGCGATCGCCTCCGTGGCGTTCACGATGGCCGGGGGCGAGACCATGGAGGTCGAGCGGACGGCGGACGGCTCGACCGTGCTGCGCCAGGCGGGGCTGCCGAAGCGCCGCCAGACGCTGCAGGGGCGCACGCTGGGCCAGCTGCTCGCGGAGGAGCTGCGGCACATCGACCCCGACACCGCGTACCGGAAGGTGCTCGACACTTTCCAGGAGCACTACGCGGCCGAGCGGGCGAACGCATGAGCCGCTCTGGCGCGGTGATCGTCCACAACGACGCCGACGTGCTCGCGGAGGCGGTGGCGGCGCGGCTGCTCAACCGGCTCGCGGACGCGCAGGCGCACCGTGGCGAGGCGTCGATCGTCCTGACGGGCGGGCGGATCGCGGCGAAGGTGTACCAGAACATCCTGGGCTCGCCGATCCGAACGGTCGTGGACTGGTCGAAGGTCGACTTCTGGTGGGGCGACGAGCGTTTCCTGCCGTCGGGCGACCCGGAGCGGAACGAGACGCAGGCGCGGGAGGCGTTCCTGGACCACCTGCCGGTGGACCCGGCGCGGGTGCATCCCATGGCGGCCTCGGACGCGGTGGCGACGCCTGAAGCGGCCGCGGAGCTGTACGCGGCCGAGCTGGGGCCGCAGGTGCCCGCGTTCGACCTGCTGCTCTTGGGCATCGGCGAGGACGGCCACGTGGCGTCCCTGTTCCCGGGGAACCCGGCGCTGGAGGCCGAGGGCGCGGTCGTGGGCGTTCGCAACTCCCCCAAGCCGCCGCCGGAGCGGGTCTCGCTGACGATGTCGGCGATCAACGGCGCGACGGCGGCGTGGATCATCGCTTCGGGCGAGGGTAAGGCCGAGGCGGTCGATGAGGCCCTGTCGAAGGGCGAGCTGCCGGCGGGTCGCGTGAAGGCGGTGGGCCACACCAGGTGGCTCATCGACAAGGACGCGGCGTCGCACTTGAAGCACCTGGAGTTCTAGGCGAAGCGCGAGGGCCGGCCGGGATCGTTCGATCCGGGTCGGCCCTTCGTCGTACCGGCAGTGCGCCGCCCCCCACCTAGCGACGCGGTGCCTCAGCGCCTGTCAGAACAGCGAGCGTTCGCCGCGGGCGGCGGCGCGGGCGGCGAGGGCTTCGGCGAGGAGGTCTTCGGCCTCTTCTTCGCTGCGGCGCTCGCGGACGTAGGTGAGATGGGATTTGTAGGGCTTGGCGGTGCGGCGTTCCGGAGGGTTGTCCTGGTCGGGGCTGGCGGGCCAGCCGCAGCAGGTGCAGTCCCATTCCTGCGGGACCTCGACGTAGAGCGCGAACGACAGTGCGGTCTCGTGTCCGTTGGCGCACCAGTACTTGATGTGCTGGCGGGGTACCGGCTCGCCGCGTTCCGAGTGGAGGCCCGGGGTGGCGCCGATGCGAGTGCCTCGGATGGCCTGTCCGTTGGACATATGTGTGATCGCTCCTCACAGACGGGGGATCTTGTGTGGATGTCGACCGGACACGGGTGCAGCGGGGAGCCTGCGGGAAGGGACCGCGCGACTCCCCTGAGCGTCGCCGTGGAGTCACCGGTCGGAGCGGCTGGGGCACCGTCCTCGGCAATTCTATGACGTAACGCACACACTGTAAAGACTGTCGCGAAATGGTTTCACATAACGGCCGGGGCCGTGCGATCCCGCACGGCCCCAAACCCTTTCCGTCGGTTCAGGCGACCCGGCGTTCGCTCGGCAGCTTCGCCTTCGTGAACACGAGCGCGCCCAGGGCCGCGACGAGCGGCACCGCCAGCAGCATGATCGCGAAGCTCGCCCACGGCAGCTCCCAGCCGTACAGCGTCGCGAACGGGTAGCTCGCCTGGAGCGGGCGGTTCAAGGTCTCGCGGATGAGCGCGAACCCGACGAACCCGGCCACGGTCCCGAGCCCGGTGCCGAACACCGCGATGACGACGCTCTGCCACATCGCGAACCGCTTGCGCAGCCCCGGAGCGGCGCCCACGGCGCCGAGCACGGTCATGTCGCGCCGCTGCTCGGCGACGATGAGGCCCGTCGAGACCGCGGTGGCCCCGAACGCGATAAGGGCGCACAGGCCGGTCACGGCCAGCACGAGGTAGGCCATGAACGGGTCGGTGTAGTCGGCGACCGTGACGGCCGCGTACGCCTCGCCGTCGGCGATGGTCTGGAAGAAGACCGCCTCCAACGCCTCCATGTCGGCCGCATCGGGCTCAGTGGAGGTCGAGACCAGGTAGTGCTGCCGTGATGGCGAAACCTCCATGCCCATCGCCTCGGCCGCGCCAGGGCTCAGGAACATCTGGTCCAGGCCGAGCTGTCCCCTCTCGACGGCCATCGCCGGCAGCTCGAGGTACTTCTGCTGCGGCTCGCTCGAGCTGCTGCCGTCGCCGTTCCAGAAGGTGATCTGCTGCTGGAGCCGCACCGTGCCCGCATCGGTCACCGCCCACTCGTCCGCAACGAGCAGGCCGCCTTCCTCCAGGACCGCGACGGCCCGGTCCAGTTCCGCGCCTTCGAGATCGGTGTAAGCGGCGACGACCTCGGGGTCGGTCGACCCTGGGAGGTCCTCGACGTAGTTCCACGACTCGGAGAGCAGTTCGTCGCAGCGCGGGTCCTGCCGCGCGGCCACGATCGCGGCGGCCTCGGCCGCTTCGGTCGAGCGGTCGGCGTCCCAGTACGAGCATTGGTTCTCGTCAGGTCGCACGGGTCCCCACGCGCAGTTGACGTCCTGGTCCGGTTGATCGGCGGCGACGCCGCAGCCGCCCCAGCCCGAGTACTCCGGGACCGGGGTGAGCTCAAGGTCGCCCAGGCGCGACCGCAGGTGCGCTTCAGCTTCCGTCAGGGCCGCGTCCCAGTCAAGGGGGTCGTCCTCGGAGACGTCGCCGATCGTCAGCATCATCGTCCCTTGCGGGAGGATCCGCTCCTGATCTTGGACGCGCCGGACCTCCTCGGCAGTGGCGATCATGGAGAAGGCCATCCCGGCGGCGACCACGCCGATGACAGCGGCGATCGCCGAGGCGGCGGAGCCGCGATTGCGGCCGGCCTCCCGCATCGCCATGCGGGGTGAGACGGGCAGCCACCGGCCGAGTTTCGCGACGGCCGCGAGCAGCGCGGGCGTGGAGGTGACCAGGCCCAGCTGGGTCAGGACGATCGCCGCGGCCATGAGCGGCAGGCTCCACAGCACCACGCCGCCGATCCCCGCAGCCACACCGGCGCCCGCGACGACGAGTCCGATGACCATCCAGCGCCTCGTCCCCCGGTTGCGGGACGTGCGGCCCGTGAGCGCTGCGATGACGTTGACGCGGGACGCGCTGATCGCGGCGGTGAGCGCGGCCAGCAGTCCGGTCGCAATGGCGGCCAACACGAGCGCCACCTGCAGCACGGGCATGACGCGCAGACCCGCGGTGCGGTACCCGATCAGTTGCTCCAGCCACGGCATGCCCGCCGCGACCAGCCCGATGCCGATCGCCAGCGCCAAAACGGCGGCGACGATCCCGAACAGGAGGCCGCCCGCCAGGACGGTGTTGCGGATCTGCTGCGGTGTCGCGCCGTTCGCGCTCATGAGCGCGAACTCGCGGGTGCGCCGACGCGCGCTGATGGCGAACGCCGGACCCGCGAGGAGCACGACCTCCATCACGACGGCGACCACCATGAGCCCGTAGATCATGAGCTGCGCTTGGTCGACCCCTGCGGACGACTCGGTGTACCCGGGTCCGGGCGGTTCGTGCAGCAGCGAGCCGGCCCAGACGGTGACCCCGAGTTCGTTGAGCGCCAGCGCCTGGTCCTTGGTCAGCGTCTCAGGCGTGTCCAGCAGCCAGCCGGTCGCGGTCGACGGGATCGAGTCGGCGATCACGAAGGGCGTGTTGAGATTCCACGGCACCTCGACGATGCCGGTGACCTTGAGCGAGTCGGGGAGGCTTTCGTCTTCGACGACCAGGTCGTCGCCGACCCCGATGCCGAGGAGATCCGCCGCGGCCTCGTTGATGACGGCCTCGCCGCTGCCCGGCGCCGAGCCTTCCAGGTATTCGAGCCCGGTGGCGACGTAGCGCTCATCGCTCAGGTCGTACCCGTAGCCCTGGAGCTGCCCGAGGCCGTCGGGTGTCTCCGCCTGCAGCGTGGTGCCTTCCTTCCGCAGGCTGTACGGGGCGATCGCGGAGCCTTCAGGGAGCGCGGCGAGGATTTCGCTGTCGGCGACGGGACGCTCGGCGTCCCCGTCCGTACCGGCGGGGACGTCGTAGATGATCCACTGGGAGTTCCAGTTCTGCTGCTCGATCGGCACGCCCGGGAGGGCGATCTCGATGTACGCGTCGTTCGATCCGAGGTACTGCGCCGCGGTCTCCTCCTCGGAGAGCCGGGCCGTGTCGAACGCGCTGGCGCCGATGGCGACGCCGAGCAGCGGCAGTCCCAGCAGGGTGATCGAGAGCGCCGAGCGCCCCTTGTAGCGCCACGCTTCGCGGCGCGCGATCCGGAAGGCCAGACGATGAGACCCCAGCATCACTGCGCCCCTTCGAGCAGCGCGTTGCGTCCGGCGAGCGGCGCGGCCTCGTCCACGATCCGGCCGTCGCGCAAGTTCACCACTCGGTCAGCCCAATTGGCGTGCCGTGCGTCGTGGGTGACCAGGAGTCCGGCCGCGCCCGCGTCCACGCGGCGGCGCAGCAGCTTCAACACCTCCTCGCCCGTGTGCGAGTCGAGCGCGCCGGTCGGCTCGTCCGCCAGCACCAGGCGCCGCTCGCCGATCAGCGCCCGGGCGATGGCCACGCGCTGGGCCTGTCCGCCGGAGATCTCATCGGGGAACCGGTCGGCCTGCTTGACATCGAGCCCGACCTCTTCGAGGGCCGCGAGCGCCAGCTTGCGGGCCTTGGAGGA
>NZ_JAGFNP010000005.1 GCF_017592475.1 Glycomyces niveus
ACTCGATCGAGTCGGCCGCCGTTCTCGTCGCGTCTAGCAGTAGGTGTTCAGGTGCGAATGGATCGCGGTCTTCTCGGCGGAGTTCACGGAGAGGCCGTACAGGTACTTCACGTGGGTCCAGGCCTTGACGTAGTCGCAGCGCACCGAGGTGTTCGGCGGCATCCACTCGGCAGGGTCCTTGTCGCCCTTGGCGGAGTTGATCGACGTGGTGGCGATCCACAGCTGCGGGGAGCTGACGTCGTTCGCGAAGTCCTCGCGCTCTGCGGTGGTCCACTGGCTCGCGCCGGAGGCCCAGGCCTCGGAGAGCGCCACGACGTGGTCGACGGTGGCGTTGGAGACCGTGGTGGTCCAGGTGTTGTCGAAGTCGGACTGCCAGCGGCCGGAGTCGGGCTGGCAGTCGGAGCCGGTAACGACGTTCTGGCCGTCGCGCTTGAGGACGTACTGGCGGGCGGTGCAGCCGCCGCCGACCGAGGACCAGTGCGGGAAGAGGTCGCGGTCGTAGGAGTCGCCGTTCGCCTCGTTCCTGACGGTGAGCTGGTTGAGCTCGGACTGGACGGTGGAGAGGGAGGGGATGCCCGGGGGCCGCACGGCCTCGGCGGGGGCGGTGTCGAGGACGAGCACGGTGAGGACGGCGAGCGATGCGGCCGCGGCGGTGGCGACGGCACGCTTCGCGGCGCGCTTGACTGCTTGCATGGAGGCTCCTGTGGGGGAGTGACCGACGGATTCAGGGGGACGGGCGGGAACGGCGCACGCGAATGCGATGTTCACTCGCGAATCATCGAATCATGGGATGTCATTGGAGCGCAAGGGGCGAAGGCCATCTTTTACCTACAGGTCATTGCAAACTTACGAAATCATCCCCATGTGGACATCCGGGCTCGCGCGGCATGCGTCCCGCCAAGTCCGGTTTCGGAGGCGGACCACTGGGTACGATCGCCGCATGACGATCAGCGGCACCGAATCGCGCCTGGACGGCCTCGCCCTCACCTACCTGCCCGAGGACCTCGGCACCCCCTCGGACTTCGTGACCGAGTGGGAGGGCGTCGACTGCACCCAGCGGGTGTGGGAGACCGAGGTCCAGCCCGGCTCGTGGCGCGTCGACCTCCAGGTGCAGGTCATGCGCGCGCCCCGCCTCCAGGACGTCAAGGCCCTCAAGGCGTTCCTCATCGAGTACCACGAGCGCGGCGACGACTGGGTCCCGACCGACTTCGGCGACGACGGCTTCGCGAGCGAGCGCGAGATCGCCCGCCTCATCGAGCCCGGCCTCGCCGTCGAGGTCCGCGACCCCTTCGAGCGCAAGGGCTTCGAAGCGGTCAAAGCCGTCGCCGAAGGCATCCGCTACCCCGAATGACCTGCGACTCCGGCACACACGTCACATTCCGCACACGACGCTTCCCCATTAGGTTAGGCTCGCCTATGCTCTAGTGCGTGCCCTTCCCCGCCGCCCTCCCGCGCCCCGCCCGGACCGCGCGCGGGCGGACACTCACGATCATTGCCGCCGCGATCGCCTTGGGCCTCATCGTGATCGCCTCGCTCGCCTTCGGCGCCCGCGACCTCACCCCCGCCGAACTCTGGCACGGCCTCACCCGCACCGACCCCATCGCGGCCGCCGTCCTGTGGGACCAGCGCGTCCCCCGCACCGCCGTCGGCCTCCTCGCCGGCGCCGGGCTCGCCGTCGCAGGGGTCCTCATGCAGACCCTCACCCGCAACCCCCTCGCCGACCCGCGCATCTTCGGCGTCGCCGCCGGCGCCGGCCTCGGCGTCGTCATCGGCCTCAGCGTCCTGGGCCTCACCGGCATCGGCCAGTACGTGTGGCTCGGCATCGCCGGCGCCCTCGCCGCCGGACTCGTCGGCTACGCCGTCTCCACCGTCGCCGCCAAGAACACCGGCGGCGGCACCGTCACCTACGCCCTCTGCGGGGCCGCGCTCGACGCCAGCCTCTCCGCGATCGTCTACGCCGTGCTCGCCACCGACGTGCACTCCTTCGACCAGTACCGCTTCTGGGCCGTCGGCTCCCTCGCCGGACGCGACGCCGAAGTCGCGTGGGGCATGGCCCCGTTCCTCCTGGGCGGCATCGCCCTCGCGCTCCTCGCCGCCCGCGGCCTCGACGGCCTCCAACTCGGCGCCGAAGCCGCCGCCGGACTCGGCCACCGCGTCGGCCTCACCCGCGCCATCGCCGCGATCACCGTCGCCCTCCTGACCGGCGCGGCCGTCGCCGCCGCCGGACCGATCGGCTTCATCGGCCTCGCCATCCCGCACCTCGCCCGCTGGACCGTCGGCGCGGCCCACCGCAGCCAGATCGCCCTGAGCCTCATGCTCGGCCCCTGCATGCTCCTGACCGCCGACGTCATCGGCCGCGTCATCGTCCCCGGCGAAGCCCCCGCGGGCATCATCTGCGCCGTGATCGGCGCGCCCCTCCTGATCATCCTGGTGCGCAGAGCAAGGACGGTGACCGCATGACCCGCACCCGCCACGCGCCCTCCCGCATGTCGACGGACCGCGCCGGAGCCCGCGCCACCCGCCGCTCGGCGGTGACCGCATGACCCGCACCGAACTCCAGCGGTCCGAGCCCCGCACACTGCCGCTCCCCGGCCGCACCGTCCTCCGCTCCGGCGACCTCTCCATCACCGTCCACCGCCGCAGCGCCCTCGTCTGCGCCCTCTTCCTCATCGCCCTCCTCGGCGCGGTCACCGCCGCACTCTGCCTGGGCGACACGTACATCACCTTCGCGGACACGATCGCCACCCTCACCGGCACCACGGGATACGACCGCACCATCGAGGTCCTGCGCCTGCCCCGCACCGTCCTCGCCGTCGCCGCCGGAGCCGCCCTCGGCATCGCCGGAGCCCTCATCCAGTCCGTCGCCCGCAACCCCCTCGCCAGCCCCGACATCATCGGCGTCACCGCTGGAGCCGGCCTCGCCGCCACCTTCGCCCTCACCGCCGGACTCGCCTACGCCCTCCTCGCGCCCGCCGCCCTCACCGGCGGCCTCGCCGCCGCCGCGCTCGTCCTCCTCGCGGCCGCCCGCGGCTCGCTCTCCGCGCCCCGCTTCGTCCTCGCGGGCGTCGCCGTCGCAGTGCTCCTCAAGTCCGGCACCCAGATCCTGCTGCTCGCCGCCGACGCCATCGACGCCCAGCGCGCCCAGATCTGGCTCATCGGCACCCTCGCCGGACGCGGCTGGACCGAAGCGGCGTTCCTCGGCGCCTTCCTCCTCCTCGCCCTCCCCGCCCTCGTCTGGGCCCAGCGCGCCCTCGACACCACCGACCTCGACGACCCCACCGCGACCGGCATCGGCGTCCGCGTCACCCGCCAGCGCATCGCCCTCGCCGTCCTCGGCGTCGTCCTCGCCTCCGCGGCCGTCGCCCAAGTCGGCGCCGTCGAGTTCGTCGCCCTCGCCGCACCCCAGATCGCGCGCCGCCTGGCCCGCACCTCCCGCCCGCCGCTGCTCGCCTCGGCCCTCACCGGCGCCGTGCTCCTCGTCCTCGCGGACTGGATCGGCCGCACCGCGTTCGGCGACTACCAGATGCCCGCCGGCGTCCTCACCGCCGCGCTCGGCGGCGTCTACCTCATCTACCTGCTGCTGACGAAAGGAACCCGAAATGAGAAGCAGACTCCTGGTCCTTGGAGCCGCCTCCGCCTGCGCGCTCGCGCTGGCCGCGTGCGGGACCTCTGACCCCGCCGCCGAACGCAACGAGGCCGAAGGCGAGACCCGCACCATCGAGCACGCGATGGGCGCCACCGAGATCCCGGCCGAGCCCCAGCGCGTGGTCGTGCTCGACACCGACAAGATCGACACCGCGCTCTCCTTGGGCGTCACCCCGATCGGCGCGGCCCGCGCGAGCGAGGCCGAACTTCCGGGCTACCTCGGCGACCTCTCCGGCGTCGCGGTCGTCGGCACCACCGCCGAGCCCGACCTGGAGGCCATCGAGGCGCTCGAGCCCGACCTCATCCTCGGATCGAAGTTCCGCCAGGAGGCCTTCTACGACGAGCTGAACGCGATCGCCCCGACCGTGTTCACCGAGCAGGTCGGCGTCACCTGGAAGGAGAACTTCCTCCTCGACGGCGACGCGCTCGGCAAGGGCGAGGAGGCGAAGGGGCTCCTCGAAGCGTACGAGGCCCGCGCCGCCGAGTTCGGCGCGTCCCTCGGCGACGCGCTCGCCACCCAGGTGAGCCTGGTCCGCTTCATGCCCGACCAGATCCGCTACTACGGCCCGGACTCGTTCTCGGGCATCGTGCTCGGCGACGTGGGCCTCGCCCGCCCCGAGCTCCAGCAGCTCAACGGCGCCGAGGACCGCCGCTTCGGCGAGGTCTCCGCGGAGGAGCTCGACACCGTCGGCGGCGACGTGGTCTTCTACTGCGCGTACGGCACCGACGGTGAGGCCATGCTCGCCGAGTACACCGCCGGCGAACTGTGGCAGTCGATCCCGGCGGTCCAGGGCGGCAAGGCCTACCCGGTCGACGACGAGATCTGGATGACCGGCATCGGCGTCACCGCCGCCGGCCTGATCCTCGACGACCTCGAGAAGCACCTCGCCGCTTAGCACCACTTGCAAGGGCGCGTCTCCACCGCGGAGGCGCGCCCTTCGCGTTTCGCGACACCGGTCATGCCGCGGCCGTCCCTTAAGCTGACCCAGCCGACTGTACAAAAGCGACATTTGTTGCCGCTGGAGTCGGCGTCTCGTTTCTCTCCAGCGATCACGCAGGGAATGCACAGTGAAGACTTTTGCCAGACTGGCGACGGCCTCCGCCGTCATCGGCGCGGGCGTCCTGCTCGCGACCCCGGCGTCGGCGCAGCTCGACGGGTGCGGGTACGGCTCCGGCGGCGACCTCGCCAGCACGATCTGCTGGATCGACATGACCGGCTTCGACCAGGCGACCGCCATGACCCCGGCCGGGCAGCCGATGACGATCGAGCTGACCCCGGACTACACGATGTCGTTCACCTTCAAGGTCGATCCGGGCGCGAACGGGTACCGCGTGCTCCAGGCGACCGCGTTCCCGACGTACAGCAAGGCCCCGATCGGCAATACGACCTACACCGGCACGCCCGGCAAGCCCGCGCTCTACCAGCAGGTCAACGCCGGCACCGGCGCCTCCGGCGACCTCGGCACCCTCACGATCGAGGACCTCGTCGTCACCGGCCCGTCCGGCGCGCCCCTCAACGGCTACGGCATCGTCATGGCCGACGCCGAGACCACCAACCGCGGCGAAGGCCTCACCTTCACCTCCGACGAGCCGATCCAGGAGCTCACCCGCGCCACGATGCCGGATGCCCAGCCCGCCTGCGGCGGCGAGTACTCCGGGCTCGGCACGACCACGGTCACCTGCAAGGGCGACACTGCCGGCGGCCTCCCCGTCGACGAGATCGTCCTCTACGCCGTCGCCCCCTCCACCGCGACGATCGGCTTCCTCGACCGCACCGCGAACGCCGTCCAGGGCGTGGCCTTCGGCGTCCTCACCGCCAAGGTCGGCATGGACAAGACCGTGGTGAACCAGGTGAACGACACCGACTCCTTCGGCATGTCCATCGTGGACGAAGACGACAACGTCATCGGCGAGGGCTCGACCGGCGGCGGCGACTCCGGCACGATCGAGTCCGAGACGGTCCTCGCCGCCCTCGGCGGCCGGGACTTCACCCTTTCCGAGATCGCGCAAGGCGGCACCGACCTCGCCGACTACACCCAGGACTGGGCTTGCACCGACCACGGCCAGCCCGACGCCGACCTCCCGACCGGCGACGGCACCTCACTCGAAGTGGAAGTCGCAGTCGGCCAGGACATCAGGTGCACCCTCACCAACACCGGCCCCGACCCGGTCGACCCGACACCGAGCGCCTCCGAAGACCCCTCCGGCCCCGGCCCCTCCGGCCCGAACCCGTCCGACCCCGCCGCCTCGCCCGGCACGGCCCTCCCCGTCACCGGCGGCTCCGCAATCCTCTACGCCACCCTCGCCGCCATCGCCCTCACCGCAGCCCTGGCCGGCTGGCTCATGCTCCGCCGCGCCCGCCAGAACACCACCGAATGGCCCAGCATCTGAAAGGAGACGGCCGGGGTCCTCGGACCCCGGCCACCCCACACGCGAACCATGCGTGAAAAACACGGAAGCCCCGGCGTGAACCGAGGCTTCAAGTGGTCTGACTGTGGTACTCCCGAGCGGATTCGAACCGCCGTTTCCGCCTTGAGAGGGCGGCGTCCTAGGCCCCTAGACGACGGGAGCTTGGCCTTTGTCGATCGCGGCTTGCCGCGGCAACGACGACAACTCTACATGGAGGATGCGGGGGTCCCGCAACCGGGATACCGCTTGTGACGCGGCCTACCCTGGGGCGCCTCCGAAACGGGTGCGGGCCGGGCCGGCGCCGACACCTTCTCAGGTGAACCCCCGTGGCGCCGGGCCTCGGCCCGCCGAGCGACTGTAACGCGATCCGCCGGCGAACGGCGGCGGATCCTACTGGTTGGCCGTGCTCGCCTGACCGGTGATCTCGTCGAGCCAGGCGGTGTCGACGCCGTCGTGGTAGTTGACGAGCTTCGCGGTGTACGCCTTGTCGCCGACCTTGGCGGTGACGCTGGCGATGACGCCGACCGTGGTCACGCACACCTCGTACGCGCCCACCGGCGAGTCCTCGGCGCCCTGCACGTCGACGCAGTCGGCCAGTTCGCCCGCGAGCGTGGTGTTCGAGAACACGGTCGAGGCCGACGAGT
Source organism: Glycomyces niveus (assembly GCF_017592475.1). Lineage (GTDB taxonomy): Bacteria > Actinomycetota > Actinomycetes > Mycobacteriales > Micromonosporaceae > Glycomyces > Glycomyces niveus. The sequence continues at coordinate 6,699 of NZ_JAGFNP010000005.1, forward strand.
CCACGGCGGTCGCCGAAAGCCAGGAGGCGACCGTTTCCTCCGAGGGCAGGACGCCGTCGAGCTCCTGGTCCAGCCACACCGTGAGTCCGGCCACGTCGTCGCCCGCCCACAGGCTGGGCCGGTCGCCGACGACGACGGCCGCGGTGCCCGCCTCGGGGTCGACCGCGACCAGCACCGACTCCTCCGAGCCCTCGATGAGGTACTCGGCGGTGTAGGCGGGCTGGTCGCCCTCGACGAGGCGGCCGCTCAACTCGGTGAGCGCGGCCTGGTCCTCCGAGGCCGCTTCGTCGCCGCCCGCGCCCTCCGAGCATCCGGCGAGGGCCAGGAGCGCCGCCGCGCTCAGTACTGCGCAGCGCCGCAGGGGGTTCTGCAGGATCATGGGGCTCCACTTCCATTGCGCCAGGCGAGGGGGATAGCCGTTGCGCCTGCGCAAATCTATGGCTCGCAAGCATCGCCGAGGCCGGCATCCGGGGGGCACGCCTAGCACAGGTGTCTGATCTGAGATAGGACTCCACCCTATAGCGGTCCGTCCACGGCCCATGTAACACGAGCGCCCACGTCGCGGGCAACACCAATTCTCGGCGACGTGGAGCCGCCGCGCGGCCTTTTCGCGGCTCGGAGGCATGGTCGGGCGGCGTGGGGCGTATCCTCGGGAGCTGTGGCCGACGCAGTGTCGGGTCGGCCGAAATCCTTCGGACACGGCCCCGTAATCGGGGCCGATCGTCAGATTCGGCTATTTCAGGAGTGACAGTGGCTGCAATTGAAGACATCCGGGCAAGGGAGATCCTCGACTCCCGCGGCAACCCCACCGTCGAAGTGGAGATCCTGCTCGACGACGACACGCTGCAGCGGGCGGCCGTCCCGTCCGGCGCCTCCACCGGCGCCTTCGAAGCCATCGAGCTGCGCGACGGCGACAAGGGCCGCTACCTCGGCAAGGGCGTCGAGAAGGCCGTCGACAACGTCAACGGCCCGATCCGCGAGGCCCTGATCGACATCGAGGCCTCCGAGCAGCGCCTCGTCGACCAGGCCCTCCTCGACGCAGACGGCACCCCGGACAAGTCCAACCTCGGCGCGAACGCGATCCTCGGCGCCTCCCTGGCCGCCGCCAAGGCCGCCGCCGACTCCGCCGAGCTGCCGCTCTACCGCTACATCGGCGGCCCGAACGCGCACCTGCTCCCGGTGCCGATGATGAACATCCTCAACGGCGGCTCCCACGCGGACTCCAACGTCGACGTGCAGGAGTTCATGATCGCCCCGATCGGCGCCCCCACCTTCAAGGAGGCCCTGCGCTGGGGCGCGGAGACCTACCACGCGCTCAAGTCCGTCCTCAAGGAGCGCGGCCTCTCCACCGGCCTCGGCGACGAGGGCGGCTTCGCCCCCAACCTCGAGTCCAACCGCGCCGCGCTCGACCTCATCGCGGTCGCCGTCGAGAAGGCCGGCTACAAGCTCGGCACCGACATCGCCTTCGCGATGGACGTGGCCGCCACCGAGTTCTACACCGACGGCGCCTACCTCTTCGAGGGCCAGAAGAAGACCGGCGAGGAGATGAGCGCCTACTACGAGGAGCTCATCGCCGCCTACCCGTTCGTGTCCATCGAGGACCCGCTCTCCGAGGACGACTGGGCCGGCTGGTCCGCGCTCACCGCCAAGGTCGGCGACCGCCTCCAGATCGTCGGCGACGACCTGTTCGTCACCAACCCCGAGCGCATCCGCCGCGGCATCGACGAGAAGGCCGCCAACGGCCTCCTCGTCAAGGTCAACCAGATCGGCACGCTCACCGAGACCACCGACGCCGTCGAGATGGCGCACCGCGCCGGCTTCGGCTGCATGATGAGCCACCGCTCCGGTGAGACCGAGGACACCACGATCGCCGACCTGGCCGTCGCCATGTCCTGCGGCCAGATCAAGACCGGCGCCCCGGCCCGCTCGGACCGCGTCGCCAAGTACAACCAGCTGCTCCGCATCGAGGAAGACCTCGGCGACGCCGCCCGCTACGCCGGCGCTTCGGCCTTCCCGAAGTTCGGCAAGTAGCGAACCGGCCGACTCAGCGCACGCCGGAAGCGCCGCCGGCAGCTGGGAAAGGTCCCCCGGTTGCAACCGTAGCGACGTGAACCTGAAGCGGAGCTGAAGGCGGCTGCAGCCGCTCGCGAATCGAAGGCCCCCGCGCCGATGGCGCGGGGGCCTTCGAGCGCCGCGGAACCGGGAGGCATCGACTAGGCTGGGCCCGTGAACGCGAGCCGCCGACCCAGCCACCCGGGAGGACGATCCACCGGTCCCGGCCGCACCCGTGCCGCCCGCCGCCCCGCCCCCGGGACGACCGGCCGCGCCGAGGTCAAGCGGGTCCGCTACCGCCCCGCCCGCAAGGTCTCCCGCCGCGCCGCGATCCTCGCCCTCGTCCTCTCCGCGCTGGCCCTCGCCTACGCCTACCCCCTCCGCACCTACGTCGAGCAGCGCATCGAGATCAACCGCCTCGAAGCCGAGCAGTCGGCCCAGTCCGAGCGAATCGACGAGCTCGAGGCCGAACGCGTCAAATGGGACGACCCCGAGTACGTCAAGGCCCAGATCCGCTCCAGCCTCCTCCTCGTGCCCCCCGGCGAAGACCTCGTCATCGTCATCGACGAGGACGACCCCAAGCACACCGGTGGCGCAGACGACGAAGCCGCCGAGGACCGGACCTGGTACGACGAGCTGGCCGATACCTTTGCAGACGCCGACCGGCTCGAACCAGACGAAACAGAGGAACCAGCGGAGTGAAGGCTGTGCAACCACGACACGCGGCAGTGAAGACGGCGCAGCAGGGCGGCGCCCGGTGAAGCCCGCGGAATGGCCCCAGCAGCCGGAACCGGTCACCGAGGCCGACGCCGCAGCCGTCCGCAAGCAGCTCGGACGCCCGATCCGCGGCGCCCACGCCGTCGCCTGGCGCTGCCCCTGCGGCCAGCCCGCCGTCATCGAGACCGAACCGCGCCTGCCCGACGGCACCCCCTTCCCGACCACGTACTACCTGACCTGCCCGAAAGCCGCCTCGGCCATCGGCAGGCTCGAAGGCGGCGGGGTCATGAAGGACATGAACGAACGCCTCAACGCCGACCCCGACCTCGCCGCCCGGCACCGCGCCGCCCACGAGGACTACCTCGCCCGCCGCGCCAAGCTCGGCGACGTCGCCGAGATCGCGGGCATCTCGGCCGGGGGGCTGCCCGACCGCGTCAAGTGCCTGCACGCCCTCGTCGGCCACTCGCTCGCCGCCGGACCCGGCGTCAGCCCGTTCGGCGACGAGGCCATCGACATGCTCCCCGAATGGTGGCAGCGCGGCAGCTGCGCCACCGGGCACACCGAACCCCAGGAGGACGGCGCATGACCCGCCGCGTAGCAGGCATCGACTGCGGCACCAACTCGATCCGCCTCCTCATCGCCGACATCGACGACACCGGGCGCCTCCACGACGTGGTGCGCCGCATGGAGGTCGTGCGCCTCGGCGAAGGCGTCGACCGCACCGGCCGCCTCTCCGACGCGGCCCTCGAACGCACCCGCGTCGCGCTGGCCGACTACACCGCCCAGATCCGCGAGCACGGTGTCGAGGCGGTGCGCATGGTCGCGACCTCCGCGAGCCGCGACGCCGAGAACGCCGCCGACTTCAAGTCCATGGTCACGGCCGTCCTCGGCCAGGATCCCGAGGTCATCACCGGCGACGAAGAGGCCCGCCTCTCCTTCACCGGCGCGGTCGCGACCCTGCCGGTCCACGAAGGACAGCGCCTCCTCATCGACATCGGCGGCGGCTCCACGGAGTTCGTGCGCGGCACCGGCGCCGACGTGGTCGCGGCCATTTCCGTGAACGTCGGCTGCGTGCGGATGACCGAACGGCACCTGCAATCCGACCCGCCGCACGCAGGCGAGATCGCCGGGGCCGTCGCCGACATCACCGGCATCGCCGACGGCGCGCTGGCGGTGGCCGACGCGGACCGCGAGGCGACCGAGCTCGTCGCGGTGGCCGGCACGGCGACCACGATCGCCGCGATCGCCTTGGGGCTCAAGGAGTACGACGCGGACGCGATCGACGGCACGCGCCTCTCCTACGAGCAGGTCGCCCAGGTGACCGCCGACCTCGCGGCCGCGGACCACGAGGAGCGCCTGGCGATCCCGGTCATGCACCCGGGCCGCGCCGACGTCATCATCGGCGGCGCACTCGTCCTGCGGACCATCATGGAGCGCAGCGGCATCGACTCGGTGCTCATCTCCGAGCACGACATCCTCGACGGCATCGCCTTGTCCGCGTAGACGAAACGACAGCGGCCCCCGCGTATGGCGCGGGCGCCGCCGTCGCGTTGCCGTCACGACCGCTTCGCGGCCTTCCACATCTCGGCTGCGAGCCACAGGGCCGCGACCGTGACCAGTGCGCCCCAGGCGATGCGGCCGGCGTGGGGGAGGAAGTACTGCGGGAGCATCGTCGCCAGCAGCGCGGCGAGCGGCACACCGCTCCACTTGTGCAGGGTGCCCGAGCGCCAGACCGCCACGGCCGCGAGCACGGCGGCGACCGCGATGAGGGCCAGGCCGATCGCGAAAACGGTCATGGCGGTCGGGTCGTAGCGGAACGCGTCGCCCACCTCGGTCAGGGTCGCGTCGCCGTCCGCGACGGCCCGTTCGCCGATCGCCTTGAGGCCGTAGACCTCCGCGCCGTAGTACGAGATCGTCAGGGCCGAGCCGATGTAGCCGATCGTCGCGGCCGTGAAAGCCGTCTTCTCGTTGCGGGTCCCCTCGAGGTGGCCGCGCAGCGCGCCGTACCCGAGCGGGATCAAGATGAGGCCGACGATCGCGGCGAGGTGCGCCACGGTCCAGCCGACGCTCGTCCAGGACTCGGCCCCTTCCAGCGTGGTCTGGTCGAGGCGCGGGGCGGCCGCCTCGTAGATCGCGAACAGGACGCCGGCGAGCGCGAAAGCCAAGGCGCCCATGCGGGCTCGGGGGTCCTGGCGGGTCTGGGGGACGGTCATGTCTGCTCCTTGGGGGTTCACTGCTCAAACTCGAGAGCAGTGCTCTCTGTTGAGAGCAATGATTGCACATCGCCGTCGACAATGCAAGAGCGGTGCTCTCGTTTCGGTACACTGGCCCGATGAACGCGCCGAAAACCGCCCGCGAGCGGGCCCGCGCCGAGCTCACCGCCGAGATCCTCGCCGCCGCCCGCCGCCAGCTCCGCGAGAGCGGCACCGCCCAGCTCTCCCTGCGCTCCGTCGCCCGCGAGCTCGGCATGGCGTCATCGGCCGTCTACCGCTACTTCGCCAGCCGCGACGACCTCCTCACCGCCCTGATAGTCCAGGCCTACACCGAGATCGGCGAGGCCGCCGAAGGCGCCGACGACCCCGGCGCCGCGCCCGAGGAGCGCTGGCTCGCCGTCTGGCGGGCGGCGCGCGCCTGGTCCCTGGGCAACCGCCACGAGTACGCGCTCATCTTCGGCACGCCCGTCCCCGGCTACGTCGCCCCGCACATCACCGTCGAGGTCGCGGGGATCATGCCGCTCACCCTCGCGCGCATCGCCGCCGCCGCCAAGCGGGACGGGAACCTCACGCCCCCAGCGGGACCGGTCTGCCCGCCCGAAGCGATCACCCCGGAGATGCTGGTGCTCCTGGAAGACGAGGCGTTCACCCCCGACGAGACCGCCCGGCTCATCCTCGCCTGGAACCGCCTCGTCGGCATCATCGGCTACGAGCTGCACGGCCACCTCGCCAACGTCACCGCCGACGACGCCCTCTTCTTCGACCACACCGCGCGCACCGAAGGCGCGCAGCTCGGACTCGCGTTCCGCTGAAAGGGCGGTGTCGCAGCAGGACATGGCACGATCCGGGGATACGGGGACCGGCCGGACCTTTCGTCTGGATAGGGCAAGCACACCGCTGACGAAAAGGAGCGCATCATGCGCAAGCCACTGCTCATCGCCGCCGCCGTCATCGCCCTCGCGGGCCTGTCCGCCTGCGGCCCAGAAGCATCGGACGGGCACGTCAGCCCCACGGTCACGAACGGGGCGGGGGAGATCGTCTCCGAGACACCCTCTGCCGAGGTCGACCCGGTCCTGGAAGCGGCCGCCGGCACCTGGGAGGCCGACTACGAGGACGTCGGCCCGCACGGCTCGACCCTCACGATCAACGAGGACGGCACCGCGACACTGCGCTCCTTCGCGAGCCAGACCGGCGACTTCGAGGGTCAGGTCTTCCTCAGCGAGGGCGACCCGCAGCGCTTCGAGGGCACCGAGCCCGAGAGCGGCACGTACATCGAGGTCGAACTCGTCTTCGACCAGGAGGCCGACACGCTCACCCTGACCTACCCGAGCGAGGGCGGCACCTACGTCCACCACCGCAGCTGACCGGTAAACGCGGCGAAGCCGTGTTCACCAGTCGGCTCAACCTCTGAGCGCCAGCGCCACCACGATCGCCGCGATCACGAGCACCACGCCGATCGCGGCGATCGCCCACGGCCAGCGCCGAACCGGCTTGTGCTCGGCCACGTCGCCGACGACGACCGTGACGTTGTCCGGCCCGCCGCCCTCGAGGGCGAGGCGCACGAGCTCGTCGGCGGCGGCCTGCGGGTCGGCGAAGTCGCGCAGGACGTTCTCGATGACGGCGTCGTCGACGACGTCGCTGAGCCCGTCCGAGCAGAGCATGTACCGGTCGCCGATGAGGGCCGGGCGGGTCTCGAAGTGCGCGGGGGCGGGGTTGGCCTGGAGCACGCGGGTGACCACCGACTTGTACGGGTGGTCCTGGGCTTCGGCGGGGGTGATCGCGCCTTCGTCGACGAGGTGCTGGACGTAGGAGTCGTCCACGGTCACCTGCACGAAGTCCTCGCCGCGCACCTGGTAGGCCCGGGAGTCGCCGATGTGGACGATGTCGACCGCGTTGTCGCCCAGCCAGAGTCCGGTGAGTGTGGTCGCCATGCCCTCCGATTCGGGGTTCTCGGCGACCGCCGCCCTGATGCGGTCGCGGGCGGCGTCGACGACCGCGCCGAGCTCGGCGGAGGCCTCGACGGGGGAGCGGCGGGCCAGCCGTGTCACCTCGGCGATGGTGACCCCGCTGGCCACCTCGCCGGCAGCCGCGCCGCCCACGCCGTCGGCGACGGCGAGCAGCCGCCGCGACGCGAGGTGGGAGTCCTCGTTCAGGTCGCGGACTTTGCCCACGTCGGTCGCGGCGCCGTAGCGCCAACGCAATTCGGTCACAGGCGATCACCACTGATTCCGCACCGGGATTCGGCTGTCTGTTCAAAGCTTGGCCGTTCGAGGGACATGGGCGCAAGTGTAGTGTCCCGACACTCTCCGCTGCCGACCCTTGATCCCGGTGCGCCCCGCCCCGCCCGCACCTGCGTGTATCCCCCGTTCGTGCCAGCCTGCCATGCCGGTGCTGAGCTGCGAGGACGTCCCCTTTACAGTGGATTCAGCCCGCTTCGCCAGCCCCCTAGGAGCACCCATGCAGACGGTTCTGGCCGACCGGTACGTCCTGGAGCACGAGATCGCCCGCGGCGCGGTCGGCGTCGTGTGGCGGGCCCTCGACCAGGTCACCGGCGACCATGTGGCCGTGAAGGTCCTCCGCCCGGAGCTGCGGGGCGAGGAGGAGATCTTCGAGAGCTTCCGCGCCGAGGCGGGCATCCTGCGCACGCTCGACCACCCCGGGGTCGTGTCCGTCAAGGACTTCATCGTCACCGACACGGTGTGCGCGGTCGTGCTCGAGTTCATCGAGGGCCTCGACCTGCGCGAGCACCTGCGCCTGCACGGGCCGCTCCCGGCCGCCGAGGCCGCGCGCCGCTGCGCGGGCGCCGCTGAGACGCTGGCCGCGATCCACCGCGCCGGGTACCGGCACGGGGACGTCAAGCCCGGCAACCTGATGCTGTCCGGGACCGAGGGCCTGAAGTTCATCGACTTCGGCATCGCGCGCGCGGCCGCGTCCAAGACCGTGCCCTCGCACGGCACGCCCGAGTACATCGCCCCGGAGGTCGCCTCGGGCGACTCCGCGAGCCCCGGCGTGGACAACTACGCGCTCGGGCTCGTCCTCTACGAGGCGCTCACCGCCCACAGCGCCTACCGCGGCGGCTCCATCACCGACGTGGTCGAGCGGCACCTGACGCAGATCCCGGTCAAGCCGGCCGCGGTGGACGCCGAGCTGTGGCGGACCGTGGAGATGCTGCTCGCCCTCGACCCGCGCGCCCGCGGCGACCTCGACGCGGTCGCCGCCGAACTGCGCCGCCTCGCGCCGCGCCTGTCGAACCGGGCGACCGCGCCGATCGTGCCGGAGCTGCGCGAGCGGGACGCGACCGCGACGTTCACCTACGACCCCGTGACCCCGAACGCGCCGGAGGTCGAGGTGGGCGCGATCGGCGCGATGCTCGCCGCCGAGTCCGCGGGCGGGGACCGCGCGGGCGCGGTGTACGGCAAGGACGGCGACAGACTCGGGCGCGGCTGGATCATCGGCCTCGCCGCCGCGGCGGGCTTCGTCGTGATCGCGGCCGTATGGGCCTTTCTGGTCGTCACCCGCCCCGATCTCCCGGATGAGGACGATGTGGCCGATCCGTCCCCGAGCACGAGCGAGTCTGCGCCCGTGGAGGACGAGACCTCACCCGACGCAACGGAAACGAGTCCCGAGCCGAGCGCGACGCCCGGTGAGGAGACGGCCACTCCTCAAGGGCCGGACGCCGAAAGCGAATCACCTGACCGGAATTCGGATGAAATGTCCGAATCGGAAGGCGACGGCGATGATTCCACTGAGGGCGGTTCCGACGACGACTCGCCCGGATCCGATCTCATCGGATCCCCCATGCCCGACAACTGAAAGCGATAGCGACAGTCGATAATGATCCGTGACCGCCGGGCAACGCCGAGTCATCGCAACCCATGGCGCGATCGGGATCACACGATTGGAATTCTCGAAACAGGCGTTGCAATCCTGTGGACCACTCCGGCCGTTTCGCAAGGCTTGCAGCGTAATCCGTGAACCCACCCAGTCAAGTATCGGTAACGGTCTATCGACACATTGGAGCTGTCCACTTGTCATGCGGGCATCTACATGGCATCCTGTCGGGCATGGCAGGAAAAGAACTCAACGCAACCTCAGCAGCATTGCTGGGCTTGCTGCACGAAGGACCGATGACCGGCGGACAACTCATGGCGGAGGCGACCCGTCGCCTCGGTCCGTACTGGACCATGACGCGTTCCCAGGTCTACCGCGAACTCCCCGCCCTCGCCGAAGGCGGCCTCGTTCGGGTCGGGAAGCCGGGGCCGCGCGCCTCGGTGCCCTACACGATCAGCGCCAACGGCAAGCGGGCGTTCACGCGCTGGCTCAACGAGCCGGCCCGCATCGGCCAGCTGCGCGACCCCGTCGCGCTGCGCACGGCCTTCCTCGACTACCTCTCCAAGGACACCGCCGAGGAGATGTTCGCCGACGCGACCGAGCAGCACCAGGAGGCCTTGGCAGAGGCCCGCGCCGCTGCGAAGGACTACGCGGACGAGGACCCGAACGCGGCGATCGCGATGGAGTTCGCGATCGGCTACCACCGCTCCGCCCTCAGCTGGCTGAAGAAGCGGTAGCGGCAGTGCCCGGGTCCTGACCCGGGAAACGACGATCAAGCACGTAACGGGACGCGGCCCCAGCGGGGGCTCGCGTCCCGTTTCGTATGAGCCCGAATACAGGCGTAGTCTGATCTGTTGTGACCAGTGTCGATGTTTCCGCCGATCTCCGTGACCTGAAGGCGACGCTCAGCAGCGTCGAGGCCGTGCTCGACCTGCCCGCGCTCCGGCGCGAGCTGGCCGAACTCGAGGCAGCGGCCGCCGACCCCGGCCTGTGGGACGACACCGCGCAGGCCCAGAAGATCACCTCCCGCCTGTCGTACGTCCAGGCCGAGCTCAAGAAGCTCGCCGCCCTCCACGAGCGCATGGACGACGTCGAAGTCCTGTTCGAGCTCGCCGACGACGAGTCCGACCCGGGCGCGGCCGCCGAGGCCGCCGCCGAGCTCGACTCGATCCGCAAGGCCGTCGACGAGCTCGAGGTGCGCACCCTCCTCTCCGGCGAGTACGACGAGCGCGACTCGGTCGTCACCGTCCGCTCCGGCGCCGGCGGGGCCGACGCCTGCGACTTCGCCGAGCAGCTCATGCGCATGTACCTGCGGTGGTCCGAGGCCCACGGCTTCGGCACCGAGGTGTACGACATCTCCTACGCCGAAGAGGCCGGCATCCGCTCGGCGACCTTCGCCGTCAAGGGCCCCTACTCCTACGGCCACCTCTCGGTCGAGCAGGGCACGCACCGCGTGGTGCGCATCAGCAAATACGACAACCAGGGCCGCCGCCAGACCGGCTTCGCGGCCGTCGAGGTCGTGCCCGCCCTGGAGCAGACCGACGAGATCGAGGACATCCCCGAGGACGAGATCCGCGTCGACGTCTACCGCTCCTCCGGCCCCGGCGGCCAGGGCGTCAACACCACCGACTCGGCGGTGCGCCTGACCCACCTGCCGACCGGCATCGTCGTCTCCTGCCAGAACGAGCGCTCGCAGCTGCAGAACAAGGCCACCGCGATGGGCGTCCTCAAGGCCAAGCTGCTCCAGCGCAAGCGCGACGAGGAGCGGGCCAAGGTCGACGAGCTGCGCGGCTCGGCCACGGCCTCGTGGGGCGACCAGATGCGCTCGTACGTCGAGCACCCGTACCAGATGGTCAAGGACCTGCGCACCGGCTTCGAGACCGCCGACGTCAAGGGCGTCTACGACGGCAACATCGACGGCTTCCTCGAGGCCGGCATCCGCTGGCGCAAGAGCGGCGAGAAGAGCGCCGACTAGGCGCGTCGCAGGTCCCGTCCTATAGGATGTGCGATCCGCTGTGGACGGCTCGTGGCCGCCCGATGACGCTCCGCCGAGCATCGATGGGCCGCCTGACCATAGCTGCTTCCACCGTTCGGCTGAAATCGCGTCGTAACCCTTGCACGGCCGTGACATATGGGGCTGAATCTGCGGAATATGCCACGCTTGTACTGGAGCCGCCCGACCGGCGCCGAGGTCCGGCGGCTAGACTCCGGCTCGTGATTCAGCTTGAGGGTGTAACCAAGCACTACCCCCGGTCGAACCGCCCTTCGGTCGAGGACGTGAACGTCTTCATCGACAAGGGAGAGTTCGTCTTCTTCATCGGTCCGACCGGTGCGGGGAAGTCCACGATGATCAAGCTCCTGCTGCGCGAAGAGGTTCCGGACAAGGGCAAGATCACCGTCGGGGACACCGACGTGACGAGGCTCCGCCGGTGGAAGGTCCCCGCCTACCGGCGCAGCATCGGCTGCGTGTTCCAGGACTTCCGGCTGCTGCCGAACCGCACGGCCGCCGAGAACGTGGCGTTCGCGCTCGAGGTCATCGGCAAGCCGCGCTCGGTCGCGCGCCGGGTCGTCCCCGAGGTGCTCGAACTCGTGGGCCTCGGCGGCAAGGAGCACCGCTACCCGCACGAGCTCTCCGGCGGCGAGCAGCAGCGCGTCGCGGTGGCCCGCGCCTTCGTCAACCGGCCGCTCCTGCTGCTGGCCGACGAGCCCACCGGTAACCTCGACCCCGACACCTCGATCGAGATCATGCGGCTGCTCGACCGGATCAGCCGCACCGGCACCACCATCCTCATGGTCACCCACGACTCCAACATCGTGAACCAGATGCGCCGTCGCGTCATCGAGATCGAGAACGGCCAGATCGTCCGCGACCAGGCTCGCGGCGTCTACGGCTAGCGGAAGGCAGATACAGAGCACATGCGCGCGAAGTACGTGATGTCCGAGGTCTTCCTCGGACTGTGGCGCAACATCTCCATGACGATCGCCATGATCATCACCATGGCCGTCTCGCTGACGATGCTCGGCGCGGGCCTCCTGCTGTACAACCAGGTCGACGTGATCGAGCGGCACTACCAGACGAACCTCGAAGTCGTCGTCTACCTGCAGCAGGACATCGACCAGGCCACGACCGACCAGATCAACGCCGAGCTCAAGGAGAGCGACCTCGTCGCCGAGGTCCAGTACGAGTCGAAGGAAGAGGCCTACGAGCGCTTCCAGGAGACCTTCGAGGACACTCCCGACCTGGTCAAGTCCGTGGACGCCGAGGCCCTGCCGCCCGCGTTCCGCGTCAAGATGAAGGACATCGCCGACGCGCCGGAGCTCCAGAAGCAGTTCGAGGGCCGCGAGGGCGTCTTCCAGGTCACCAACCAGCGTGAGATCCTCCAGCAGGTCTTCGACATCCTCGGCGGGGCACAGCGCCTCACGCTCATCATCGCGCTCGTCCAGGGCGTCGCCGCTCTCATGCTGGTGGCGAACACGATCCAGGTCGCCGCGTACTCGCGGCGCCGCGAGGTCGCGATCATGAAGCTCGTGGGCGCGCCGAACTGGTTCGTCCAGGCGCCGTTCGTGCTCGAGGCCGTCTTCGCCGGCGTCATCGGCTCGATCTTCGCCTTCGGCACGCTCATCGCCGCGAAGTTCCTGGTCATCGACGGCCAGTTCGCGGACCTGTTCAAGCTCATGCCCCCGATCACGATGCAGGCGATCCTCATCCAGCTGCCGATCCTCGTCGGCGTCTCGGCGGTCATCAGCGCGATCACGGCGTGGATCACCTTGCGCTTCAACATCAAGGTCTGACCTTATATCGATAGGGACCTATGTCCCGAATGGCCTGAACGTCTGTCGCAGATGGACTACATTCGGGCCTTATGAGGCGAATCGGCTGGCTGCTCGCGGCCCTGCTCCTGGCAGGGACCGCGAGCAGTCCCGCTTTCGGGGTCTCCCAGCGCGACCTCGACAAGGTCGAGCGCGAGAAGGCCGAGATGGCCGCGCAGCTCGAGGACGCCTCGGACGAGGTGCGCGCCGCGGGCCAGGTCCTCGCCCAGACCGAGGCCGAACTGCCCGGCGCCGAGCACGCCGTCGACGTCGCCGAAGGCCGGGTCGCGGCGGCCCAGGCCGAGGCCGCCCAGGCGCAGCGCGAGGCCGACGCCGCCCGCGAGGCCCTCGAAGCGGTCGCGGCCGAGTACGAGGCCGCGCGCGCGGCCGTCGAGGACGCCCGCGAGGCCCGCGCCGCCCTGTTCCGCGCGACCGCCCGCGGCGCCGAACTGCTCACACTTGACGCGGTGCTCGCCTCGGGCGACCCGCAGACCGCCGTCGACGGCCTGACCTACCTCGAGTTCCTCATGGAGGGGAAGAACCAGGCGGTCGAAGAGGTGACGCAGGCCCGCCGCGAGGCCGCCGACGCCGAGAACGCCGCGTCCCTCGCCGAGAGCGAGGCCGAGGCGGCCGAGGCGGCCGCCGCTGACGCGCTCGCCGCGGCCGAGGTCCGCTACAGCGAGGCCCAGTCCGCCCAGCTCGCCGTGGAGGAGCTGGTGGGCGAGCACGAGGCCGCGCTCGCGGTCGCCGAGGACGCCCGCGACGAGGCGCAGTCCGAGTACGACCAGCTCGAGGCCGAGTCCGAGCGCATCGCCGAGCAGCTGCGCCAGGCCGCGGCCCGCGAGGACGACGACGACAACGACTCCGGCGGCGGCTCGTCCTCCGGCGGTGGTGGCGGTGGCGGGGGCTTCGTGGTGCCGGTCGACGGCTGGAAGTCCTCGGACTTCGGCTGGCGGCGCCACCCGATCTACGGCACGACCCGCCTCCACGGAGGCACCGACTTCGCCGCCGGCACGGGCTCGACGATCCATGCCGCCGACTCCGGCACGGTCGTCTACGCCGGCTGGAGCTCCGGCTACGGGCAGCTGACGTGCATCAGCCACGGCGGCGGCGTCTCGACCTGCTACGCGCACCAGTCGGAGATCTGGGTGAACGACGGCGAGCGCGTCGACCGCGACGAGGGCATCGGCGCGGTCGGCAGCACCGGCGACAGCACCGGGCCGCATCTGCACTTCGAGGTGCGGGTCCACGGCGAGCGCGTCAACCCGGTGGGGTATCTGCCCGGGTGCCTCTGCCGGTAGTGATTCGCCTAGGAGCGAATTGGTTTCGACAGACAGTTGTTCGATCGTTAAGCTTGCTGCGTGTCCAAGAAGCAGCAGGAGAAGGTCAAGCACTCGGGTCCCGAGCGCTCGGTGGTGACCACCAACCGCAAGGCCCGGCACGACTACGAGATCCTGGACACTTACGAGGCCGGCATGGTCCTGTCCGGGACCGAGGTCAAGGCCCTGCGCCAGGGCCGGGGGAACATCGTCGACGCGTTCGCCGAGATCCACAACGGGGAGGCGCGCGTCCACAACTTCCACATCCCGGAGTACGACTACGGGACGTGGACCAACCACCCGCCCCGGCGCATCCGCAAGCTCCTGCTGCACCGCGGCGAGATCGCGAAGCTCGCGGGCAGGCTCGACGAGTCGGGCATTACGCTCGTCCCGCTCTCGGTGTACTTCCTCAACGGGTACGCCAAAATGGAGCTGGGGCTGGCCCGGGGCCGCAAGAACTACGACAAGCGCCAGGCCATCGCCAAGCGCGAGTCCGACCGCGAGATCGAGCGGGCCATGGGCCGCGCCGCCAAGCGCGGCGGGAAGTGAGCCGGGGAATATCGGTTCGACGCCCGCCGTTGGACTGGGTTAGAATTCCACAGCACAACTGAACAGGGTGAAACACTCACTCACCAATCTCGGGGCTGATCGGTTTCGACTCCGTATGTTGAGGTGAGGGAAGCGGGTCGAGGAAGCCAACGCTGTCTCGTAAACCAACGTTGGAAACCAATAAGTGCCAACGCAAAACGCACTGACTTCGCTCTCGCTGCCTAAGCGACCGTGAAGTTGCCGCTCCAGGGGCGCATCCGCTCTGGGTTCGCGGCATCATTTAAGGATGCTGGGCCGACGTCTTGATCGCTGGGACGTCCGGCCGAGATCTTCGGCGATTAGAGCCCGCCACACCGTCTCGTCCGCGTGATCGGTGGGGCTCGATAAAAGGCACAGCGGACTGCACCCGGAGAAGTCTCACAGATGCAGCGGAGGACCAGGGTTCGATTCCCTGCAGCTCCACGGCCATAGAGGCCCGGACGCGAAAACGTCCGGGCCTTTTTCGTGCCGTACATGCGCCCGAGTCGAGCACGACCCTGAGTGATTTGTCCGTAAGATCACAATATGCACACTCTGATGTCGGTCATGCACGTCCTGTTGGTCGTGGTGTTCGTCGGTCCGGCCATGCTGACGCCGTGGCTGGCGGAGCGGGCGCTGCGCGAGCGCGACGGCGACCGCGTGCACCGCGCGGGGCGGCGCTGCATGGCCTTCAACGCGCTCACACTCGCGGCGGCGCTGTTCGGGGTGCTGACGATGATGACGAGCGAGTGGTACTCGTTCGCGGACCCGTGGGTCATCATCGCCTCGACCCTGTACGCGGTCGGGGTCGTCAACGGCGCGGCCGTCATCCCGGGCGTGCTCGCGCGCATCGGCAAGGAGCTCCAGGACGGGCACGGCACCATGGACGGCGAACTGCTGGAGCAGCACCGCGGGCGCCTGCTCGCGCTCTCGGGGCTCAACCTCGTCTTCTACGCCGTGGTCGTGATCCTCATGGCCTGGCGGCCGGGAGGCTGATCCACGGCTCCTCGCGGCCTGGGCCGAGTCCGGGGGACTAGTTCAGGACGGGGTCGGCGGGGAACTGCGCGACCGCCGAGAGCATGCCGCCCTGGCGCTTCCACACCATGCCCCACAGCTCCTCGGGGTTGGCCGAGAACGGGTCCGCGGGGAGGGCGTCGAAGACCATCCAGGCGCCGGCGTCGATCTCGGCCTCGAGCTGCCCCGGCGCCCAGCCGGCGTAGCCGGTGAAGACCCGCATCCCCTCCAGGAGCGGCGCGACCTCGTCGGGGTCGCGGGCCAGGTCGAGCGTGCCCAGGCGTCCTAGGACGGGCCGGAACGCGTCGTTGAAGGGCGCGTCGGCCTTCCGCCAGCCCAGTCCGATCGCCGCGTCAGGCTGCACCGGGCCGCCCTCGAAGAGGACCGCGGGGTGCCCCGCCAGGTCCGCCCACTGGTCGAGGTAGTGGACGACCTTCCGCTCGGTGGCCCGGTTGAGGACCACGCCCAGCACCCCGTCCGACTCGTGCCCGACGCCGATGACGACCGTGCGGTCGAAGTTGGGGTCCTGCAGCGTGGGCGTGGCGACGAGGAGACTGCCGACGAACGACTTGGTGCGCGCCGGTGTTGTTTCGCGACTGACCATGGGTCCACCTCCGTTCTGCGCCCGCCTCCGCGAATCCGTCCCCGGCTCGGGTTCGGCCCGGTTCTCCCGGCACGGTAACCCGCGGGGGCGCGCTTGCAGCAAGGTTCCCGCACTTTCCGAGGAAATACACCGTGGTGTCGGGAGCCCGACAGTTGTTTCCTCACTGAGGGTGCACGGGGCCCGACGATGCGGTGCGGGAGCGCCTACGAAAGTGGCCACAGTGGTCTGGCGTGCGAAGAACGGCCCCAGGGGTTCCCTGGGGCCGTTGTGAAGCAGTGGTGCCGGAGTCGTCAGCGGAGCCCGGCGAAGAGGTCGTCCTCGGGCAGGCGCGAATCGATGCGCGTCTCGACGAGTTCGTAATCCTCGGTGGGCCAGGCCTTCTGCTGGATCTCGCGCGGCACGGCGAACCAGAACCCGTCAGGGTCGACCTGGGTCGCGTGGGCCTTCAGCGCCTCGTCGCGGATGTCGAAGTACTCGGCGCACTCGACGCGGGTCGTCACGCGCTCGCTCTTGTCGCGGGTCCAGTCGCCCGCGTCCATCCACTCCTTGTAAGGGGAGTCGAGCCCGGCCTCGACCATCGCGTAGTGCAGGGCCTCGATGCGCGCCTTGCCGAACGAGTGGCTGTAGTAGAGCTTCAGCGGCTGCCACGGCTCGCCCAGCCCCGGGTACCGCTCGGGGTCGCCCGCGGCGGCGAACGCCGCGACCGAGATCTCGTGGGTCTTCACGTGGTCGGGGTGCGGGTAGCCGCCCTCCTCGTCGTACGTGGTGACCACGTGCGGCTTGAACGAGCGCATGACCTCGACGAGCGGCGCGGCGGCCTCCTCGGTGGGCACGAGGTAGAAGGCGTCCTCCGGCAGCTCGGTCCCGGAGTCGGGGAGCCACCCGTCCGGGAGTCCGGAGTCGATGAAGCCCAGCCAGTGCTGCTCGACGCCCAGGATCTCGCGGGCGCGGGCCATCTCCTCGTTGCGGATGCGCGGCAGGTTCTCCTGCACCTCCGGCCGGTCCATCTTCGGGTTGAGCACATCGCCGCGCTCGCCGCCCGTGCAGGTCACGACGAGCACTTCGATGCCCTCGCGCACGTAGCGGGCCATCATGCCGGCGCCCTTGCTCGACTCGTCGTCGGGGTGGGCGTGCACGCACATCAGGCGCAGCTTGCTCTGGTTCGTCACGTCGGTCAACCTCACAGGCGGGTGCTTCTGGTGGTAAGGCTCGGCGCACTGGAACCGACTCGCGCACTGCGGTAGTTGTCGGCTCTGGCATTCTGTGCAACGATACTCGATAATCATTACTTCCCGGTTCTGCCAAGAACCGCGGCTCGCAGCGTGAAACCGCTGTTCGCGAAGGAAAGCGACGCAATGACTGAGATGCAGACCACGGATGGGCGCGCGCCGGTGACGGCCGACGTGACCTTTCCCGACGGTCGCTACGGTCGCCGCCGCGAACCGCAGCGCCGCCGCCCGGCGGTGACCGCGGCCCTCACGATCGGAGTCGTCCTGGCAGGGCTCGTCGCCGCCTGGCGCCTCACCGAACTGTACGGCCAGACCGAGGTCTCCGAGCGCCTGCGCGGCTTCGACGACTCCGTCCCGGGCCAGGTCACCGTCGAGTTCGAGGTCTACAAGCCGGCCGGAGCAGGCGCCGTCTGCGCCGTCAGGTCCCGCGACCTCGCGGGCGCCGAGATCGGGTACGCCGAGGTCGAGATCCCGGCGGACGATGCCACCCGTGTGGTGATGTCGTACCCCCTCGCAGTCGAGGGCGTGCCCAACACCGGCGAGGTCCTGAGGTGTTGGCAGACGGACTGAATCTCTTGACTTTCGGCCCGTCGCACCGCGTTTCGGTCGGCGGGCCTTTCGCTATCCGGGGTCGTAACCCGGGACGCGGGGACGATCACGAAAGACCGCACCCCGCAGTACGGATCGCACTATTCGGAGGATATGGATCACATGGCTACCGACGCTAACCAGGGCACTTGGCTCACTCAAGAGGCCTACGACCGCCTCAAAAGCGAACTGGACGAGCTCATCGCGAACCGTCCCGCCATGGCCGCCGAGATCAACGCGCGCCGTGAAGAAGGCGACCTCAAGGAGAACGGCGGCTACCACGCCGCCCGCGACGAGCAGGGCAAGCAGGAGGGTCGCATCCGCCAGCTCGAGGACCTGCTGCGCAACGCGAAGGTCGGCGAGGCGAAGGACAGCGACGAGATCCAGATCGGGACCGTCGTGACCATCGCCTTCGACGGCGACCCCGACGACACCGAGAAGTTCCTCCTCGGCTCCCGCGAGATCGCCGCCACCACCGACCTCACCGTCTACAGCCCCGACTCCGCGCTGGGCGCCGCCATCCTCGGTCACAAGGTCGGCGACACCGTCGCCTACAAGACCCCTCGGGACACCGAGATCTCGGTGAAGATCATCGACGCCGAGAAGTTCTTGGGCTAACGTACGGCTCGCAAGCTTTGCCGAGGCCGGCTGATGCACGGATAAGTGCGCAGACGACGACGCCGCGGGCACCTGCACAGGTGCCCGCGGCGTTCTCGTCTGCTACGCGCGAGCCGACCATCCGACGTCGATTCGCTTGCCGTACTTGTCGAAGTAGTGCAGCGCGTCCATGTGCACCGCGACCGTGATCGGCTGCCCCGCCGAGACCGGGATGTGCGGAGGGAGCCGGAACACCAGGTCCGCGGGCTTGCGGATCGGGCCCGTGTCCGCCTCGCGGTGCTCGACCTGTGACTGCCCGAACCCGGAGAACAGGCCGCCGAGGCGGCGTCGCGGCTTCGAGCCGCTGCGCGCCAGGTCCGGCTTGTCGCCGATCCCGTCGGGCACCACCGCGGTCGCGCCGATGTCGAGGAACACCAGCGTCTCGTGGCCGTGGTGCTCGTAGAAGCGCACCCGGCCCTGGATGGACTGGCCCGGGTGGCCCTCCGCGACCGGCGCCAGCGCCTCGGCCCGCATCCCGACCACGATCGTCTCCCCGTGGTAGCGGGCCACGGCCCGCCCGCGCAGGTCGTGCCACGGCAGCCGCAGCTCCTGCTCGCCGAAGTCAAGGGCCACATAGCGGTCGAGGTAGACGTTGACGCGCGCCTCGAGGAGGTTCATGCGCGGCGTGCCCAGGAACGCGGCCACGTACATCGTCGCCGGGCGCTCGTACACCTCGTCCGGGGTGCCCACGTCCTGCAGGACGCCCTTGCGCATCACCGCGACCCGGTCGGCCATCGTCAGGGCCTCGGTCTGGTCGTGCGTGACGTACAGCGTCGTCGCGTCGTGCCGGCGCACCAGCGAGGAGATCTCGGTGCGCAGCTCCGCGCGCAGGCCCACGTCGAGGTTGGACAGCGGCTCGTCCATGAGGAACAGCTTGGGGCGGCGCACCAGCGCGCGGCCCATGGCGACGCGCTGCTGCTGGCCGCCTGAGAGCTGGTTGGGCTTGCGGTCCTTCAGGTCCGAGATGCCGAGGGCGCTGGCCATGTCGCCGACGGCGTCGGGCACGGACTGGGCGCCGTTCTGCTTGCCGAGCTTGAGGGGAAAGCCGATGTTGTCGGCGACGGACATGTGCGGGTAGAGCGCGAAGGTCTGGAAGATCATGGCGGCGTTGCGGTCCCGCGGGGGCAGGTCGTTCGCGTATTCGCCGTCGAGCAGGATCTCGCCGTCGGACGGCGTCTCGAGGCCGGCCACCATTCGGAGCACAGTGGACTTGCCGCAACCGGACGGACCGAGGAGGACGAGGAATTCGCCGTGGTTGACTTCCATACTCAGCGAGTCCACGGCCAGGGTTTCGCCGGGGAACACCTTCGAGACGTTCTTCAGCGTGACAGCAGTCACCGTTGACTCCAGGGGTTCTAAGGGGATGGATTGAGCGGTGTTCGAGGCGGGCAATGCGGGCGTCCGGGCGGCCGCACATGGCTCGCGGGCTTCTTCCTGGTTAAGGATTGACCCTTCGTAGCTTAAGCCTTCCTTATTCGATGGGTAACGGCGGTCACCCGTTTCCGCGAGACGCGAACGCGCGTTCACACTTGGTGCCACCTGCGGTTTCAGTGGGTCGCACGGGACGCCCACGCGGGCTCAAGGTCGGCATATCGGTCTACAGTAACCGCTTTCCGGCACGGTTGTACGACTCGGTGCGGCCCGTCGCGGCCCCACCCCGGCGGCGTCCCGGGACCGCCCCCGGGCGGGCACTACGATCGAGGCGTGACGGAACTCGTGACACTCACCGACGTCCGCGCCGCGGCGGCAGACCTCGCCGGGATCGTGCGACGCACCCCCCTCGAACCCTCCCGCGACCCCGTCCTCGACGGCGTCCACCTCAAATGCGAGAACCTGCAGCGCGCCGGGTCCTTCAAGATCCGCGGCGCCTACATGCGCGTCTCCCACCTCAGCGCGGCCGAACGCGCCCTCGGCGTCGTCGCCGCCTCCGCGGGCAACCACGCCCAGGGCGTCGCCCTCGCCGCCTCCACGCTCGGCATCCGCTGCACCGTGTTCATGCCCGAGTCCGCGCCGCTCCCGAAAGTGGCCGCCACCAAGGGATACGGCGCCCACGTCATCCTCGGCGGCCACACCGTCGACGACGCCCTCGAATCGGCCCACCGCTTCGCCGCCGAGACCGGCGCGACCCTCATCCACCCCTTCGACCACCGCGACATCGTCGCCGGGCAGGGCACCATCGCCCTCGAGATCCTCGAGCAGATGCCCGAGACCGGCACCATCGTCACCGCCGTCGGCGGCGGCGGGCTCATCGCCGGCATCGCCGCGGCCGCCAAGCAGCTCAAGCCCGGCATCCGCATCATCGGCGTCCAGGCCGAAGGCGCCGCCGCCTACCCGCACTCGCTCGCCGCCGGGCGGCCCGTGCGCCTCGACAAGATGAACACCATCGCCGACGGCATCAAGGTCGGCCGCCCCGGCGACGTCCCCTTCGCCCATGTCGCGCGGCTCGTCGACGAGATCGTCACCGTCACCGAAGAGGACATCAGCCGCGCGCTCCTCTCCCTCCTGGAGCGCAACAAGCTCGTCGTCGAACCCGCCGGCGCCACCGCCTACGCGGCGCTCCTCAACTACTCCGTCGAGTACGACGCCCCCACCGTCGCCGTCCTCTCCGGCGGCAACATCGACCCGCTGCTGCTCATGCGGCTCATCGAACACGGCCTCGGCGCCTCCGGCCGCTTCATGCGCGCCAACCTCCGCTGCGCCGACCGCCCCGGCGCCCTCGCCTCGATCCTCCAGCTCGTCGGCGCCTACGGCGGCAACATCGTCGACGTCTACCACCAGCGCAGCGACCCGCGCCTTTCCGTGGGCGAAGTCGCCGTGGACCTCTCGATCGAGACCCGTGGATCCGAACACGCGACCGAAATCGTTGCGGCCCTGCGCGACGCGGGGTATTTCGTGTCGGTGGAGGGTCCTAGCATCTGACTCATGCAGAAAACTCTTGAAGAACTGATGGAGCCCGGCTGGGCCAAGGCCCTCGCCCCCGTCGCCGACGACGTCGCCAAGATGGGCGAGTTCCTCCGCGCCGAAGTCGCCGCCGGACGCAAGTACCTGCCCGCCTCCGAGCACATCCTCCGCGCCTTCCAGCAGCCCTTCGACGACGTCAAGGTCATCATCGTCGGCCAGGACCCCTACCCGACCCCCGGCCACGCCATCGGCCTCTCCTTCGCCGTAGCCCCCGACGTGCGCCCCCTCCCCAAGAGCCTGGTCAACATCTTCAACGAGTACCGCGACGACCTCGGCTACCCGCTCCCCGCCAACGGCGACCTCACCCCGTGGGCCGAGCAGGGCGTCCTGCTGCTCAACCGCTCCCTGAGCGTCGCCCCCGGCACGCCCGCCTCGCACAAGGGCAAGGGCTGGGAAGCGGTCACCGAGCAGGCCGTGCGCGCGCTCAGCGAACGCGGCGGCGCGGCGGTCGCCATCCTCTGGGGCAACAACGCCCGCGAACTCAAGGGCCTCCTCGGCTCGATCCCCTCGATCGAATCGGCCCACCCGTCCCCGCTGAGCGCCCGCCGCGGCTTCTTCGGCTCCAAGCCGTTCAGCCGCGCCAACGAGCTCCTCAAGGCGCAGGGCGGTGAGCCGGTCGACTGGCGGCTTCCGGCGCTGCAGGAGGCCTAGGGCCGCGGGATACGGTTGAACCGTGATCGAGATCCTGGCGCAGCAAGAGTTCGGGCCGGAGCGCGACCAGGCGATGGCCGGGCCGCTCGGGCTGTTCGTGACGGTCTTCCTCGTCGTCGTGACGATCCTCCTCATCCGGGGGATGAACAAGCACGTCCGGCGGTTGAACGAGCGGGTGGCGCGCGAAGCGGCCGAGGCGGAGGCCGCCGCGGCGACCGACGCCGGGCGAGA
The DNA here is from genome assembly GCF_017592475.1 of Glycomyces niveus. Classification (GTDB taxonomy): domain Bacteria; phylum Actinomycetota; class Actinomycetes; order Mycobacteriales; family Micromonosporaceae; genus Glycomyces; species Glycomyces niveus. Next base: position 29,143 of record NZ_JAGFNP010000005.1, read on the forward strand.
CGACCCCGCCCGCGCTTAAGGCCCGACCATGCCGCGCAAGAACCGCCGCCAGAGCGAACCCCGGCGGCCGACCTCCGGTGCCCAGGATCCGAGCCTCATCGACGGCCCGGACGGACCAGTCCGGGTCCGCCGCATCCCCGGCTCCAACGCCGAGAAGGTCTACCGCTGCCCCGGCTGCGACCTCGAGATCCAGCCGGGCACCCCGCACGTCGTCGCCTGGGCCGACGACGGCGACGGCGACGACCGCCGCCACTGGCACACCGGCTGCTGGAACGCCAGGAGCCGCCGCCAGCCCGGCCGCTGGCGCTGACGAACGAACGCATCGCGGGGCGGGGCCGAACGGCCCCGCCCCGCGATGCACCCTGACACGTTCGGGTGACAAGCGGGCCGCAGGACCCCGTTCTCGTCGTACCCGCGCGGGACGCTGGCCACTACAGTCCCCAGGGTGGGTGAGGGCTGGGGACGGCAGTCCGCGCTTAAGGTGCGCCACACGTCCTATCGCCTTCCGCCGATTCCGGGGATAATTCCGGCGTGGCTGTCATCAGATCCGCGAGCATGCTTCCCGCACGACGCGAAGCGCTCACCCTCGAAACCGCCGACGGACTCCAGCTCGTCGGCGAACTCGCCCTGCCCGCCGACCGCGAACCGGAGGCGACGATCATCTGCGTCCACCCGCTGCCCACCCACGGCGGCATGATGGACTCGCACATCTTCCGCAAGGCCGCCTGGCGGCTCCCCGCGCTCGCGAACATGGCGGTGCTGCGGTTCAACACCCGCGGCACCGAGTCCCAGCAGGGCACGAGCCAGGGCGCGTTCGACAACGGCGTGGGCGAGCGCTACGACCTCGCCGCCGCGGTCGAGTACGCGGAGTTCGCGGAGCTGCCGCGCGTGTGGCTGGTCGGCTGGTCCTTCGGCACCGACCTGACCCTCAAGTACGGCCTCGAGCCGGGGGTCGAAGGGGCCGTGCTCCTCTCGCCGCCCCTGCGATACTCCAAAGAGGACGACCTGGCGCGCTGGTCAGAGGACGGCCGCCCGCTCCTCGCGCTCATCCCCGAGCAGGACGACTACCTCCAGTACCCCGAGGCCGAGCAGCGCTTCGCGGCCGTGCCCCAGGCCGAGGTCGTCGAGATCGCGAACGGCAGCCACCTGTGGGTCGGCAAGGCCGAAGAGGCCCTGGACCGCATCGTGGCCCGCATCCTCCCCGATCACGCCCCGCTGCCGACCACTTGGGACGGTCCCATGGAACGCGGCGACACTTCCGCCTACGCCAACAAGACCGTGGCGGCCTTCGGAGGGTTCCTGCCGAAGCCCGAACGGGACTAAGCGCACTCGAGGAAGTCGGCGATCGCGGCCGGGAGGGCCGCGTCGGCGCAGTCGGTGACCGCGACCAGGTTCTCGCCTTCGATGCGCCACACCTTGCGCTCGGTGGGGCCGTCGCCGTCCCCTCCGGAACCGCCCGGGTAGTCCACGGTGGCGGCCACGTAGTCGCCCTCCCCGGCGCACCAGCTGTCGACGATCCGGCCGTCCTCCAGCTGCTCGTCGATTCGGCCGCCCAGCACGTTCGGGTCGGAGCAGACCGTCCCGGTGCTCTCGGGGTTCGTGGCCGCGTACGTCGCGAGCGCGGCGCCGCCCAGGAGCGCTCCGGTGAGCGCGACCCCGGCGGTGGCCGTGGCGATGGAGCGCAGGCGCGGGCGCAGGCCCACGCGTTCGCGGCCGGGCCGGTACGGGGCGAGCTCGGTCGAGACCGCGACGGTGACGGGCCGCAGGCCGCGCCGGGGGAGGAGCCCGTTCGCGACGGTGTCAGGGCGCGCGCCGTGGGCGCGCGGGCCGGTCAGTGAAAGCCTGGTGAGCTGCTCGCGGAACGCGTCCGCGGTGGGGCGGCGGCGGGGGTCGGGGCTGAGGGCCGCGCCGATGAGGTCGGTGAGCTCGGCGTCCACGCCGGGGATGTGCGGCACGGGGGCGGCGCGCAGCAGCGGGTCGGCGGCCTCCTCGCGGGCGTGCCTGACCCAGGGGAGGCGGCCGCCCAGCGCGGCGTAGAGGGCCGTGGCGAGGGCGTACACGTCGCCGGAGGGGCTGGCCGCGACCTCGCCCGCGACGGCGGCGTCGAGGTGCTCGGGGGCGGTGTACGGGGTCGGGGGGAGCGGCGCGGCCAGGACGGGGGCGGTGACGTCGTAGGCGGTGAGCTGCAGGTGGTGGCCGGTCCCGACGAGGATGTGGGAGGGCTGGATCGCGCCGTGGATGAGGCCGGCGCGGTGGTAGACGGCGACGGCGTCGCTCAAGGCCACGCCGAGGGCGCGCACCTGCCCGGGCGGCATGGGCCCCTGGTCGGCGAGCAGGTCGGCGAGGCTGCGGCGGGCGGTGCCCACCGCGAGGTAGGGGCGGCCGTTCTCGGTGAGCCCGACGGCGGTGCAGGGGGACAGATGGGGGTGGGTGGGGAGGCCGGTGAGTTTCGCGGCCCATTCGAGGAACACCTCGCGCCGGGAGCCGTCGACGCGCTCATGGGCGACGGTGACGCACAGCAGATCGGTCGGGCCCGTCTCGACGGTGCCGCTGAAGACGCTGCACACCGTGTCCCGGTGCAGTAAACGGTGCACGGCGGCGGGACCGATGGTCTGGGTGGTCGACATCCTCACCTCCTCCGGGGGGTCAGCTGTTCGGTGTCGTGATTTGGCACTAAATGTGAGGCTATCCCATCCGATCGGTCGAGTGGTAGTCGGCTGTAGGTATGTGGCACGATCGGGTGAGGAATTGAATACGGACCGTCATAATCGTTGGGGTATCGAGCGTTCGATGTGCACGGAGGGAACCGAGTGTCGGAATTCGGCGCAGTTGGAAAGCAACGATTCGGACACGAGACGCATCCGCTGTTGACGGTTGTGGAAAAACGTTGAACTATCGATTCCGTCTTGACCCCAGGGCGACGTAGGTCATGCACCGAAACCGCCCGGTACGAAGGAGTACTAATGAACGTCAACCGACGTCACCTGATGACCGGCACCATCGGCGCGGCAGCAGTCGCCATGGTCGCCTCCGCTTGCGCCTCTGAAGACGGCGGCGGGGACGGCTCGGGCGGTAAGAAGGTCGGCATCTCGATGCCCACCAAGACCTCCGAGCGCTGGATTCTGGACGGCGACAACCTCAAGGCCTCGTTCGAGGACGAGGGCTACGAGGTCACGCTGCAGTACGCGAACGATGTGGCCGCCGACCAGGTGAGCCAGATCGAGACCATGGTCGGCCAGAACGTCAACGTCCTGGTGATCGCGGCGATCGACAACAAGTCGCTCAGCGGCGTCCTCGCCCAGGCGAAGGGCCAGGACATCACGGTCATCGCCTACGACCGCCTGATCCTCGACACGCCGGACGTCGACTACTACGCGTCCTTCGACAACACCAAGGTCGGTACCCTCCAGGGCACCTACATCGTCGAGGCGCTCGACCTGGCCAACGCGCCCGGCCCGTTCAACATCGAGCTCTTCGCCGGCGCGTTGACCGATAACAACACCAAGTACTTCTTCAACGGCGCCTGGGAGGTGCTGGAGCCCTACGTCACTGAGGGCAAGCTCGTGGTGAAGTCCGGCCAGACCGCGCTCGAGCAGATCGCGACCGAGAACTGGGACGGCGCCGTCGCGCAGGAGCGCATGGACAACATCCTGTCCAACTTCTACAACGACGGCTCGATCGTGGACGCGGTCCTCGCGCCCTACGACGGCATCAGCCGCGGCATCATCGCCTCGCTCCAGGGCAGCGGCTACACCACGATGCCCGTGATCACCGGCCAGGACGCCGAGGTCGAGTCTGTGAAGTACATCATCGACGGCCTGCAGTCGATGACCGTGTACAAGGACACCCGCGCGCTCGCCGCGACCACGGTCGACATGGTCGTCGCGGTCCTCGACGGCGGCAAGCCCGAGGTCAACGACGAGGAGACCTACGACAACGGGGTGAAGGTCGTCCCGGCCTACCTGCTCGAGCCGGTCAGCGTGGACGTCAACAACTACCAGGAAGTCGTCGTCGACTCCGGGTACATCGACGCCTCCGAGCTGGCCTAGCCCGCGAGATCCAGACCTTCCTCAGGGACGCCCTTGCCCGCCACGGGCGTCCCTGAACCTCTCCCCAGAGCTGTCCAATCTTTCAAATAGGACTAAGCAATGTCTGAAGACATCCTCCGAATGCGGGGGATCACCAAGCGGTTCCCGGGCGTGCTCGCACTGTCCGGGGTCGACTTGGGGGTCAAGCGGGGCACGATCCACGCGCTCGTCGGCGAGAACGGCGCCGGCAAGTCGACCCTGATGAAGATCCTGTCGGGCGTCTACGCCTACGGCGACTTCGAAGGCGAGATCGAGTTCGACGGATCGCCCGCGCAGTTCAAGAACATCCGCGACTCCGAGGCCACCGGCGTCGTCATCATCCACCAGGAGCTCGCCCTCGTCGGAGAGCTCTCGATCGCCGAGAACATCTTCCTCGGCAACGAGCGCAAGCGCGGCGGCGTCATCTCCTGGGACCGCACCAACGGTGAGGCCGCCCGCCTCATGCAGCAGGTCGGCCTCCACGACAACCCCGCCACCCTGGTCGAGAAGATCGGCGTCGGCAAGCAGCAGCTCGTCGAGATCGCCAAGGCCCTCTCCAAGGACGTCAAGCTGCTGATCCTGGACGAGCCGACCGCCGCGCTCAACGACTCCGACTCCGAGAACCTCCTGGAACTGCTCCGCCAGCTCCGCGAGGAAGGCGTCACCAGCATCATCATCTCCCACAAGCTGGGCGAGGTCCTGTCGGTCGCCGACCGGATCACGGTGCTGCGCGACGGCAAGTCGATCGAGACGATGGAGACCGACGCCGGCGCCGTCACCGAGGACCGGCTCATCAAGTCCATGGTCGGCCGCGACCTCGAGCACCTGTACCCGCCGCACGAGCCGAAGGTCGGCAAGGTCTTCTTCGAGATCAACGACTGGACGGTCTACCACCCGGAGCAGCGCGACCGCGTCATCGTCAACAAGGCGTCGATCAACGTCGCCCGCGGCGAGATCGTCGGCCTGGCCGGGCTCATGGGCGCCGGCCGCACCGAGTTCGCGATGAGCGTCTTCGGCCGCAGCTGGGGCGCCAACATCTCCGGCGAGGCCACGATGGACGGCAAGCGCCTCCACCTGCGCAACGTCCCCGAGGCCATCGATTCCGGGCTGGCGTACGCCACCGAGGACCGCAAGCACTACGGCCTGCACCTCGACTACGACCTGCGGGAGAACTTCACCCTCCCCGGCCTCGACCGGCTCTCCAAGCGCGGCGTCGTCGACCAGGACAAGGTCAACTCCGTCTCGGAGCGCCTGCGCACCGAATTCGGCGTCAAAGCACCGTCGGTCTACTCGCTCGCCGGGAACCTCTCCGGCGGCAACCAGCAGAAGGTCGTGCTCGGGAAGTGGGTCTTCACCGAACCCGAGCTGCTCATCCTCGACGAGCCGACGCGAGGTATCGACGTCGGCGCGAAGTACGAGATCTACGAGCTGATCCACAAGCTGGTCGACCAGGGCAAGGGAGTTCTCATGATCTCCTCCGAACTGCCCGAGCTGCTCGGCATGTGCGACCGCATCTACGCGATGAGCGCCGGCCACATCACCGGGCAGATCGAACGGGCCAACGCCACACAGGAAGAGCTGATGCGTCTCATGACCCTTGAGACCGCCAGCGGGGGAGAAGAGCAACGCCAATGACCACCGTCCCGACCAAGACCCGGCCGAGCCTGATCTCGGCAGTGCGCAACATCAACCTGCGCGCCTACGGCATGATCATCGCCCTCGTGCTGATCATGATCCTGTTCCAGGTCCTCAACGTGACCCTGCAGAACGAAAACTTCATCACGCCGCTCAACATCACGAACGTGATCCTGCAGAACTCGTACATCCTGATCCTCGCGATCGGCATGATGCTGGTGATCGTCAACGGCCACATCGACCTCTCGGTCGGCTCGGTCCTCGCGTTCTGCGGCGCCATGTCGGCGATCGCGCTCTCGGACTGGAACTGGCCCTGGTACGTCGCGGTGCTGTTCGCGATCGGCCTGGGCGCCGTCATCGGCGTGTGGCAGGCGTTCTGGATCGCCTACGTGCGCATCCCGGCGTTCATCGTCACCCTCGCCGGCATGCTCATCTTCCGCGGCCTGACCCTGAAGGTCCTGGACGCCGAGACCAAGGGCACCACCGGCACCTTCAACGAGCTCGCCTCCGGTTACCACTTCCTGGGCGTCGACCTGCGCGTGCCGACCCTCGTCGTCGGCATCCTGGGTGCGGCCCTCTTCGTGTTCTTCGCCGTGCGCAGCCGCAACCGCCAGGTGAAGGCCGGCATCGCCGCGTCGTCCCAGACGACGTGGCTGCTCAAGACCGCGGCGATCGCCGCCGTCATGCTGGCCGCCGCCTACACGTTCTACTCCTACAAGGGCCTGCCGATCATCGGCTGGATCCTGCTGGGCCTGGTGCTGCTGTTCACGTTCATCGCGAACCGCACGGTGTTCGGCCGCCACGTCTACGCGGGCGGCGGCAACGAGAAGGCCGCGATGCTCTCGGGCGTCAAGACCAAGGAGACCACGTTCTGGGTCTTCGTGATCATGGGCGCGCTGTCCGGCCTCGCCGGCGTCATCGTGACCGCCCGCCTGCACGCGGCGACGCCGGGCGCGGGCAACGCGTTCGAACTCGACGCGATCGCCGCCTCGTTCATCGGCGGCGCCTCGGTCACCGGCGGCGTCGGCACCATCATCGGTGCGGTCATCGGCGGTCTCGTGATGGGCGTCCTGCGCCAGGGCATGCAGGTCCTGGGCATCGCGACCGACACGGTCCAGATCATCCTGGGCCTGGTCGTGCTCGCCGCCGTGCTGTTCGACGTGTGGAACAAGAAGCGCGCCACCGGCGGCGGCCTCATGCCGCCGATCGTCGGCACCACGCCGGGCGGTTCGGGCGACGCGAAGCGCAAGGCCAAGGAGGGCGTCGACGCGGGCTCCACGAAGGCCGGCACGGTCAGCGCCACGACCGACGACAAGCCGATCTCGTAGTCGGCCGACGGTACAAGGAGCAGGGCCCGCAGCGCGCCAGCGCTGCGGGCCCTTTCGCGTTCGGCCGTCCACAAGCCCCCGCCCACCACTAGAGGGGAAGATACTGTCCAGCGTTCCGTGGGGGTCCGACAAAATCGGGGCTCCGCGGCGGCGGTGTCACCCGAAGGTGTGAGGGGGCGACGCGGCGACGTCCGGGAACGGCGAAGGCCCGGTGCGGCGATCCGCACCGGGCCTTCGCGTCGCCTTAGGTGGTCCTGACCTTCTCGGCCGATTCGCTGGTCTGCTTGCCGCCGCCCTGGGGGCGCTTGCGGCCGTTGGCGGGCTTGTCGACCGCGGAGGCGTCCGATGCGGGCGCGCCCTCTTGGGCGGCCTGCTCGGTCTTGGCGGCCGGCTCGGGCTGGGCGGGCTGCTCCTCGGCGCGGCCCGCGCGGGCCTCCTCGACGAGCTTCTTGGCCTGCGCGCGGGCGGTCGCGAGGATCGCCTCGGAGTCGCGACGCGCGGTCTGCTTGGCGCTCTTCGAGAGCTCCTCGGCGCGGCGCTTGGCGTTCTCGGCCTTCTTCTCGGCCTCGGACACGTACTGGTCGCGCTCGGCCCGGATCTGCTCGGCCTCCAGGCCGGCCTGCTCGAGGATGCGGGCGGCCTCGGCTTTGGCGTCGGCGAGCAGCCGCTCGCGCTCGGCCTCGATCTCGGCCACCTCGGCGCGGGCGCGCTCGACCTCGGCTTCGGCCTCCACGCGCGCCCTGTCGGCGTTCTCGCGCAGCTTCGCGGCCTCAGCGGCCGCCTCCGCGGTGACACGCTCGGCTTCGGCGGCGGCCTGCTCGCGCAGGCGCTGCACCTCGGCGGCGGTCTCCTCGGTCAGCTTCCGGGCGGCGGCCTCGGCGGCCTCGCGTTCTTGACGGGACGCGTCGGCGGCCTCCTCGCGCAGGCGCTGCGTCTCGCGCTCGGTCTCCTCGGCCATGCGCAGGGCGCTGGCCTCGGCGGCCTCCCGTTCCAGGCGCGCGGCCTCGGCGGCCTCTGCGGTGAGCTTCGCGACCTTCTCGTCGGTCTCGGCGGTGAGCCGCTGCGCCTCGGCCTCGGCCTCCTCCAGGCGCCGCTGGGCGTCCAGACGGAGCCGCTTGGCCTCGTCGGCGGCCTCGGTGCGCGTCAGGGTCGCGTTGTCCGCGGCCTCGGCCCGCAGGCGGGTGGCCTCGTTCTCGGCGTCGGTGCGCACGGTCTGGGCGAAGGTCTCGGTCTCCTGCTTGAACTTCTCGAGGTTCTCGACGGCCTCGGTGCGCAGGTCCCGCAGTTCCGCCTCGTGCTCGGCGCGCTTGCGCTCGGCCTCGGCCTCGGCTTCGGCCATGATCCGGTCGGCCTTCTCGCGGGCCTCGGTGACGGCCTGCTCGGCCGCGAGGGCGGCGTCGTCCTTGAGCTGCTGCGCCTCGGCGCGCAGGCGTTCGACGTGAGCGACCAGCTGCCGGGTCTGCTCGTCAGCGGCGGCGCGCTTGTTCTCGGCGTCCTGCTCGGCCTCGGCCACGAGGGCGGCCGAGCGCTCCTTCGCCTGGTCCACCATGGCCTGCGCCTCGCGGGCCCGCTTGTTGATCTCGGCGTCGATGATCGCGCGCCGGTCGGCCTCGGCCTTCTCGGCGGCGGCCCGCCGCGCCTTCAACGTGGTCTCGAAGTCCTTGCGGGCCTGCTCGATCTGGGCCTCGGCCTCGCGGAGGCGGTTGTCCGCGTGGTGGTGCAGGTGCTGGGTCTGCGCGTGCGCGTTGGCCTTGATCTCCTCGGCCTGTTCCTCGGCGAGGGTCAGCATGTGCTCGATGCGCACGCCGAGATGCCGGTAGGAGGCCTTGTCGCCGGCGGCGCTGCGCCGCCGCAGCTCCTGGATCTGGGCCTGGAGCTGCTGGATCTGGATCACCAGCCGGTCGATCTGGGCGACCGCCTCGGCCCGCTCGCCGGCGAGGGTGTCCATCTGGAGCTGCATCTGCTGCAGGAACCGCTTGACCTGTCCCTTGTCGTATCCGCGCAAGGCGGTCTCGAACTCGTACTCGACGGGTCCACCCTCGTTGAATCCGGTCAGCAGTTCCGAGTCGTCCAGTCTGTCTTCACGCGCCATACCCTCATCCTCACGTAAGCCGCGCCCCGCCGCACCCGGCAAGGGACCGGATGTGACGGGACGCGGCCGAAGCTGTGGTTCCTCCACCGTCGACCGACGCCTGCGATCATTCTTCACTGTCGCAGACTTCGACGGTAACGCGGATTCGCCAGGTTTACTTGTCGTCCTGTTTTTCTACTTGTCGTCGCCCTGCTGCCCAAGGGCACCGCCGAGGGCGCCGCTGACCAGACCGCTGAGGTTCCGCAGGGTCTCCTGCACCTGGTCCCGCTTCGCGGTGAGCTCGGCCACCTTGGTTTCGGCGTCGGTCGTGACGCGCTCGGCGTCCGACTTGGCGTCGGCGAGCAGCCGCTCGGCCTCGGCCTTGGCGTCGGCGACGAGCTTCTGCGCGTCCTTCTTCGCCTTGGAGGTGGTCTCCTGCGCGTAGTTGTCGGCCTCGGAGCGCTTCTCCTCGCCGCGGGTCTCCGCGGCCTTGGCGCGCTCTTCGGCGTCGCGGGCGCGGTTCTCGGCGTCGGAGACGAGCTTCTGGGTCTCGGCGACCGCGCGGGTGTGGCGGTCGGACTCCTCGCGCTCGGCCTTCTCCTTGCGCTCGGCGAGCTCGAGGTCGAGGGCCTGGAGGTCCTTGTCGCGCTTCTCCTTCGCCTCGGCGAAGAGCTTCGCGGCCTCGGCGCGCTTCTCCTCGGCCTCGCGGGCGGCCTTGGCGCGCAGCTGGGTGATCTCGCGGTCCGCCGTGGCGCGGAGGGTCGCGACCTCGCGCTCGACGGACGCCTTGAGCTCGGCGACCTCGTGGCCGGTTGCGGTGCGCAGCTGCTTGGTCTCGCGCTCGGCGTCGGCGCGCAGGGTCTCGCACTCGCGGCGGGCGTTGGTCCGCAGCTCGGCGACCTCGCGCTCGACCTGGGTGCGGAGGGTGTTCGCCTCGCGCTCGGCGTTCTGCTTCAGGGAGCCGGCCTCGCCGCGGGCGGCGTCGGTGATCTCGCGGGACTCGAGGCGGGCGGCCGAGAGGATGCCCTCGGTCTCGCGCTTGGCCTCGGCGCGGTGCTCGTTGGCCTGCTCCTCGGCGAGCCGCAGGATCTGCTCGACCCGGGTGCCGAGCCCGGAGAGCGTCGGGCGGGTGTTCTCCTCGAGCTGCTTCTGCTGCTCCGCGAGGCGCTGCTCGAGACCCTGGATGCGCTGCTCGGCCTGGCGCAGACGACGCTGGGCGTCCGTCATCCGCTGCTCGGCCTCGGTGCGCTGCGACTCGGTCTGCTTCAGCTTGCCGAGGTTCTTCTGGATGAACTCATCCACCTGGTGCCGGTCGTAACCCCGCAGCTGGACGGGGAATTCCGGCACCGATTGGTCGTTGTCGAAAAAGGTACTGCTGGAGGGCTGCTGCGACATGGACCAATACTCGCAGACGCGACTGGGAATGTCGACAGCAAGGTCAGGGGTTTGTGGAGGGCGAACCACCCGCAACACTAGCCGCAAAACGGTCGAAATCCTTGAAACGACACGGAACTCGTGCGCGGTGAAGTTTCAGTGTCCTCCAGGTGTCACCCGAACGGCGTCACCTATCCGACACTCCCGGCCACTTCCCCTGGTGCCTAGGCGGGTTCGACGAGCTCGACCAGGACGCCGCCCGCGTCCCGCGGGTGCACGAAGTTGATCTTGGCGCCCGCGGTCCCTTGGCGTGCTTCGTCATACAGCAGATGGCACCCCTTTGCCCGCAGAGCCGCGGCGGCCGCCTCCACGTCCTCGACCGTGAACGCCAGCTGCTGCAGCCCCGGCCCTTTCGTGTCGATGAACTTCGCGATCGGCGAGCCGTGCCCGTGGGGCGCGAGGAGCTGGACCTGCGCGCCGCCCTCGGGCCAGGCCACCATCGCCTCGACCACGCCCTGCGCCTCGTTCACCTCGCGGTGGACCTCGGTCCCGCCGAGCGTCCCCGCATACCACTCCAAGGCCGCATCCAGGTCCGGGACCGCGATCCCGACGTGATCGATGCGCCGCAAGCCGATTCCCTCAGTGAACGTCATACGATCAGGGTATCGACCAACGGAGGTCTCCCATGAACGACGACAACACCGTCATCCTCGCCAGTGCCCGGACACCCATCGGGCGCTTCAACGGCGCGCTGGCCGACATCCCCGCCACCGACCTGGCCGGGACCGCGATCAGAGCCGCCCTCGAACGCGCCGGGGTCGCCCCCGAGCGCGTGGACCAGGTGATCCTGGGCCAGGTCCTGCCCGCCGGATGCGGCCAGAACCCCGCCCGCCAGGCCGCCGTCGCGGCCGGGCTGCCGATGAGCGTCCCGTCCCTGTCGGTCAACAAGGTCTGCCTCTCGGGCCTCACCGCCGTCGGCCTGGCCGACCAGCTCCTGCGCGGCGGCGCGGCCGACGTCATCGTCGCCGGCGGCATGGAGTCCATGAGCCGCGCCCCGCACCTGCTGCCCGGTTCGCGCCGCGGCTTCAAGTACGGCGAGGCCGTGCTCCTCGACCACCTCGCCTACGACGGCCTCACCGACGCCTACGACGGCATCTCGATGGGCGAGTCCACCGAGCGCCACCTCAAGGGCCGCTCGATCACCCGCGAGGACCAGGACGCCTTCGCCGCCTACTCGCACCAGCGTGCCGCCAAGGCCGCCGACCGGCTCGCCGAGGAGATCACCTCCGTCGAGACCCGCAAAGGCCTCGTGACCGCCGACGAGGGCGTCCGGCCCGACTCCACCGCGGCCGGTCTGGCGCAGCTGCGCCCCGCGTTCGCCGAGAACGGCACGATCACCGCGGCCAGCGCCTCGCAGATCTCCGACGGCGCCTCTGCGCTCGTGCTCGCCAAGAAGTCCACGGCGATCGCGAACGGCTGGTCCTGGACCGCCGAGATCCTGGCGTACGCCACGGTCGCCGGGCCCGACAACTCGCTGCTCGAGCAGCCCGCCAACGCGATCGCGAAGGCGCTCGCGGCGGCCGGCGTCGCCGCCGCCGACCTCGACGCGGTCGAGATGAACGAGGCGTTCGCGGCCGTCGTGCTCGCCTCGGCCGAGACGCTCGGCGTGGACCTCGAACTCGTCAACCCCGACGGCGGCGCGATCGCGCTCGGTCACCCGATCGGGGCCTCGGGGGCGCGCCTGGTCCAGACGCTCGCCCGCCAGCTCGGCCCGGGCCGGCTGGGTGCGGCGGGCCTGTGCGGCGGCGGCGGGCAGGGCGACGCGATCGTCCTCAAGGGAGCCTGATGTCGGTCGCCGACCTGGTGGCGGCGGCCCGGGCGGGCGACCGCCGGGCCACCGCCCGCCTCATCACGGCCGTCGAGAACGGCACCCCCGCCGCCCCTGAGGTCGCGCGCCTGGTCAAGGGCGGCGACTCCACGGTCGTCGGCGTCACCGGCTCGCCCGGCGTCGGCAAGTCCACGCTCGTGTCGGCGCTCATCGCCGCCTGGCGCGAGCAGGGCCTGCGCGTGGGCGTGCTCGCCGTGGACCCCTCGAGCCCGTTCAGCGGCGGCGCGATCCTCGGCGACCGCGTCCGCATGGCCGACCACGCCCTCGACCCGGGCGTCTACATCCGCTCCATCGCCACCCGCGGGCACCTCGGCGGCCTCGCGGCCACCACCGGCGCGGCGGTGCGCGTCCTCGAGGGCGTCGGCTTCGACGTGGTCATCGTCGAGACCGTCGGCGTCGGCCAGGCCGAGGTCGAGATCGCGGCGCTCGCGGACACCACCCTGCTGCTCCTCGCGCCCGGCATGGGCGACGGCATCCAGGCCGTCAAGGCCGGGGTCGTGGAGATCGCCGACGTGTACGTGGTCAACAAGGCCGACCGGCCCGGCGCGGACGGCACGGTGCGGGACCTTCGCGCGCTCATGAGCCTCGTGCGCCGCGAGCCCGGCGAGTGGCGGCAGCCGATCTGCACCACCGTCGCCTCCGAGGCGAAGGGGATCGACGACCTGGTGGCCGCGATCGGCAAGCACCGCGACTGGCTCGCGGGCGGCGACCACCTCGCCGAGCAGCGCCGCCGCCGCGCCGCGGCGGAGATCCGCGCCCGCGTCGACGCCGAGCTCCGCGCCCGGTTCGCCGTGCCGGAGGCGCTGGCGGAGGCGGTGGCGAACGGTGAGACGGATGTGGCGAGCGCGGCCCGGAGGGTTCTGGGCGACACCGCGTAAACCGCTTCGCGTGCCTGCCCGCGCCCTCCTTACACTTGACTGGTGACAGACGCAGCGAAGAAGACACCGGACATGGAAACCCATCTGCCGAAGACGTACGCGCCCGTAGAGGTAGAGGCGCGACGCTACGCGAAGTGGGTAGCCGACGGTCGCTTCAAGGCTGCCGACGACTCGGACCGCGACCCTTACGCGATCGTGATCCCGCCGCCGAACGTGACCGGCCAGCTGCACCTGGGCCACGCGCTCAACCACACCCTGATCGACTGGATGGTGCGCCGCGAGCGCATGCGCGGCAAGGAGGCCCTGTTCCTGCCGGGCACCGACCACGCGGGCATCTCGACGCAGAACGCGGTGGAGCGCCAGCTCGCCGACAAGGAGGGCCTGTCCCGCCACGACCTGGGCCGCGAGGCGTTCGTGGCGAAGGTGTGGGAGTGGAAGGACGCCTACCACGAGCGCATCACCTCGCAGATGAAGAAGATCGGCGACGGCGTCGACTGGGACCGCGAGCGGTTCACGCTCGACGAGGGCCTGTCGAGCGCGGTGCAGACGATGTTCAAGCGCATGTACGACGACGGCATGATCTACCGCGCCGAGCGCATCATCAACTGGTGCCCGCGCTGCATGACCGCGCTCTCGGACGCCGAGGTGGAGCACCAGGACGACGCGGGCGAGCTCGTGTCGATGCGGTACGGCGACGGGGACGAGTCGATCGTGGTCGCCACGACCCGGCTCGAGACGATGCTGGGCGACACGGCCGTGGCCGTCCACCCCGACGACGAGCGCTACCGGCACCTGCTGGGCGCCACTGTGGAGGTGCCGTTCACGGGCCGCCGCATCCCGATCGTGGCCGACGCGCACGTCGACCCCGAGTTCGGGACCGGCGCGGTGAAGGTGACCCCGGCGCACGACCCGAACGACTTCGCGATCGGCCAGCGCCACCACCTGGACTCGATCCTCATCATGGACGAGCGCGGCGTGATCACCGCGCACGGACCGTTCCAGGGGCTCGACCGGTTCGAGGCCCGCTCGGCGATCGCCGCCGCGCTGCGCGCCGAGGGCCGGATCGTGGCCGAGAAGCGCCCGTACGTGCACGCCGTCGGCCACTGCGACCGGTGCGACACCACGGTGGAGCCGCGCCTGTCGCTGCAGTGGTTCGTGAAGGTCGAGCGCATGGCCAAGACGGCCGGTGACGCGGTGCGCAACGGCGAGACGAAGATCTACCCGCCGGAGATGGAGAAGCGCTACTTCTCGTGGGTGGACAACCTGCTCGACTGGTGCATCTCGCGCCAGCTGTGGTGGGGCCACCGCATCCCGATCTGGTACGGCCCCAACGGGGAAGAGGTCTGCGTGGGCCCGGGCGAGGAAGCGCCCGAGGGGTACGTGCAGGACCCGGACGTGCTCGACACGTGGTTCTCCTCGGGGCTGTGGCCGTTCTCCACGTTCGGCTGGCCGGAGGAGACCCCGGCGCTGGAGAAGTTCTATCCGACGGCCGCGCTCATCACCGGCTGGGACATCATCTTCTTCTGGGTGGTCCGGATGATGATGTTCGGGACCTACGCCATGGGCAAGGCGCCGTTCTCGGAGGTGGTCCTGCACGGGCTGCTCCGGGACAAGAACGGCGTGAAGATGTCGAAGACCCTGGGCAACGGCATCGACCCGCTCGAGGTGGTCGACCAGTACGGGGCGGACGCGCTGCGGTTCATGCTGGCGCGCGAGGCCAACCCGGGCGCCGACGGCATCGCCTCGATCGAGCTGACCGAGCTCTCCCGGAACTTCTGCAACAAGCTGTGGAACGGGACCCGGTTCGCGCTCATGAGCGGCGCCACCGTCGAAGGCGACCTGCCCACCGATCTCTCGCTCATCGACCGGTGGGTGCTCTCGCGCCTGTCGAAGACGATCGAGGCCACCGACGCGTACCTGGAGCAGTACGAGTTCGCGAAGACGATCGACGTGCTCTTCCACTTCGCGAAGGACGACGTCTTCGACTGGTACCTGGAGTTGACGAAGCCGGTGCTCGCCGCGGGCGGCCAGCGGGCGGAGGACACCCGCCGCGTGATCGGCCACGTCTTCGACCAGCTGCTCCGCCTGCTGCACCCGGTGATCCCGTTCGTGACGGAGGAGCTGTGGCTCACCCTCACCGGCGGGGAGGAGCGCGGGGACTCGCTCACCGTCGCCGCCTGGCCGACCTCGGCCGGGACCGACGAGGACGCCGAGCGGGCCGTGGCCGCCCTCCAGCACCTCGTCACCGAGGTGCGCCGCTTCCGCTCCGACCAGGACCTCAAGCAGAGCCTGCCGCTCCCGGCCCGCCTGTCGGGCCTCGACGCGGTCGGCCTCGCCGACGAGGAGCCGTTCATCCGCGGCCTGGTGAAGCTCGAGCCCGCGGGCGAGGGCTTCGCGCCCACCGCCGAACTCGCGGTCTCCGACCAGCTGTCGGTCGCGCTCGACACGTCCGGTTCGATCGACGTGGACGCCGAGCGGGCCCGCCTCGACAAGGCCCTCAAGGCCGCCGAGAAGGAGCTGGCCGGCGCGAACGGGAAGCTCGGCAACGAGGCGTTCCTCGCCAAGGCGCCCGACAACGTGGTCGACAAGATCAAAGCGCGCAAGGCGACCGCCGAAGCGGACATCGCGCGCATCACCGCGCAGCTCGAACGACTGGCGTAATACGGTAGGCCGCGGCCGCTCGAAGGCGGCCGCGGCACCGGCGCCCGCGTGCGTGCGCAGGCGTCGCCGAGTAGGGGGATGAATTGAACGCCGAACTGGCGCAAGTCGAAGCGCTCCTCGAAGCCCGCGGGTTCTCCCGCTGGGACTTCACGCTCGACCGCATCAAACAGCTGCTCGACATGATGGGCGACCCGCAGCGGTCCTTCCGCTCCGTGCACATCACGGGCACCAACGGCAAGACCTCGACCTCGCGGATGATCGAGCGGCTGCTGCGCGGGCACGGTTTGCGCACCGGCCTGTTCACCTCGCCGCACCTCAACAGCGTCAACGAGCGCATCTCGATCGACGGCGAGCCCATCGCCCCCGACAAGCTCGCCGCCCAGTACTACGAGATCGCGCCGCTCGCCGAGCTCGTCGACCGCGAGGCCTCCGAGCCGCTCACCTACTTCGAGATGACCGTCGCGATCGCCATGGGCGCGTTCGCCGACACGCCGATCGACGTCGGCGTCGTCGAAGTCGGCCTCGGCGGCGAGACCGACTCCACGAACGTCCTCAACGCCGAGGTCGCGGTCATCACCCCCATCGGCATCGACCACACCAAGTGGCTCGGCGAGACCCTCGCCGAGATCGCCACGATGAAGGCCGGGATCGTCCACGAGGGCTCGACCCTCGTCACCGCCGTGCAGGAGCGCTCCGCGATGGAGCCGCTGCTGCGCCGCGCCAACGCCGTCGGCGCGAAGCTCGTGCCCGAGGGCCGCGGCTTCGAGGTCACCGCCCGCGAAGTGGCCGTGGGCGGGCAGCTCATCACCATCGAGACCCGCGCCGCCCGCTACCAGGACCTGTTCCTGCCGCTCCACGGCGAATACCAGGCCCACAACGCCGCCCTCGCGCTCGCCGCGGTCGAAGTCCTCCTCGGCGCGGGCGAGCCGAAGGCCCTCGACGCCGAAGTGGTCGGCCAGGCGTTCGCCGAGTTCACCTCGCCCGGCCGCCTCGAGGTCGTGCGCAGCGCCCCGGCGGTCATCCTCGACGCCGCGCACAACCCGGCGGGCATGGAGGCCATGGTCAAGGCCGTCGAAGAGGAGTTCAACTTCCGCAAGCTCGTCGGCGTCGTCGGCATGCTCGCGGACAAGGAGACCGACCACATGCTCGAACTCCTCGAACCGCTGCTCGACGAGATCGTCATCACGAAGTCCTCTTCGGACCGGGCGATGCCCGCCGCGACGCTCGCGAGGATCGCCAAGGAGGTCTTCGGCGAGGAGCGCGTCACCGTCCTCCCGCACTTGACCGACGCGCTCGCGCGCGGCATCGAGCTCGCCGAGGAGGCCGACGACCTGTACGAGTCCGGCGGCGGCGTCCTCGTCACCGGCTCGGTCTTCACCGTCGCCGACGCCCGCAAACTCCTGGTGGGCCGCCGTGGCTGAGCCGGCCGAGCACGAGCACCCCGAGCACGGCGAAGAGGCCGAGGCCCCTTGGACCGAACCGCAGGACGACCGGTCCGGCTTGAAGGACCCCGCCCGCGCGGCCCGCAGCCTCGCGGCGATGGCGCTCAGCTTCGAGGCGCTGGCGCTGCTGCTGGCGATCGTCCCGATGCGGATGATCCTGGACGACAGCACGTTCGCGATCGTCGCGATCCTCGTCCTGGTGCTCGCCTGCATCGTCCTGGCGGGCATGGCGAAGCGCCCGTGGGTGTGGCAGGCCGGCGCGGTGCTGCAGGTCGCGGTGATCGCGTGCTGGCCGATCCACTGGGCGCTCGGCGTGGCCGGGGTCGTCTTCGGACTCGTGTGGGCCTACTGCTGGTACGTCAAGATCGCCCTGGGGAAGCCGCCGAAACGATGACCCTCGAACTCGAGACCGAACGGCTCCTTTTGCGCCCCTTGGCGACCGGCGACACCGTCGAGCTCGCCGCGATCAACGCCGACCCGGAGGTCATGCGCTACATCGGCAACGGCGGGGCCCGCGACCTCGCGCAGACCGAAGCGCTCGTGGCGAAGGTGGCCGCGCACTGGGACGCGCACGGCTGGGGCGCGTTCGCGGTGCGCGAGCGGGACACGGGCGATCTGGTGGGCCTGGGCATCCTCGCGACGCCGTCGTTCCTGCCGGAGATCCTGCCCGCGACCGAGGTCGGCTGGCGCATCGGCCGCGACCGGTGGGGCCGCGGCTACGCGCCCGAGGCCGCGCGGGCCGTCGTCGGCTTCGCGTTCGGCGAACTCGGACTCGACCGCGTCGTCTCCTGCATCCACACCGAGAACGCCGCCTCGGTCCGCGTCGCCGAGAAGCTGGGCATGAGCCTCGAGCGCGAGACCGTGGTCCCGGGCTTCGAGGTCCCTTGCAGCGTCTACGAACTCAAGGCGCCGCTCTAGCAGCTCGAGCCGCCGCCGGAGTCCCCGCCGCTGAAGCCGCCGCCGGAGTCGCCTCCGCCGAAGCCGCTGAACCCGCCGCCCGAATCGCCGCCGCTGGGACCGCAGTCGTTGGAGCCGCTCGTACCGCCGTCGGGCGTGCTGTAGGAGCTGTTGCTCCAGCCCATGCCGTGGCCGCCTGCGTCGAGCCGTCGGCCGCGCTGCTGGCGTGCGGCGCGGCGGGACGCCTGCACCGCCGGGTCGTGCGACCTGCCGCCGGCCGAGGCCAACCCGGCCACGAGCGCGATGACGCCGACGACGATGATGAACACCGCGAACCCGCTCATCGGTCCTCCTTGGGGGTGTGGGGGGCGAAACTCCAGGCTAGCGGCGCGGCGCCACCGGCGGGGCCCCCGCGCCGCCGCTGCCGGGCCAGCCGCCGGGGATCGGCTCTCCGCGCCGTTCGCGGTCCGCTGCGGCCGCCAGGCGCTCGGCCCGGCGGCGGCGGGCGTCGCGGACACCCGTCATGAGGGCCGCGGCGCCGACGGTGGCGACGATGACGCCTGCCAGGACCAGTTCGACCATCGCGACTCCTTGCGCCTGAAGGGTACCGGTACGCCCGGTTTGCCGACCCTACTCATAGGACGCTCGAAGCCGCTCCAGCGGACGCCCGGGATCTGTCGGGTAAGCGACAAAACGCGTTCTGCGAGGCTATTCGCGTCACATGGGCGTGCGATAGTGGACCTGTCCGATTCGGCCCTTGCGAGCGCTCGGCGGTGATCCCCTGTGAAGATGCAGCCTCGGCAACAGCTCCTCGACATCTGGCGTGCTCAGGTGGCCTACAGCTGGCGGCTGCCCGAGGACGGCGGCAAGCGCAAGTTCTGGCACTGGGGCGGCCGCAACCAGTCCGACGCCGTGGGCGACGCCCAGCAGCTGCTGTGCCTGCTCTTCCCCGCCCAGGAGCTCCCCGAGCTCAACTACGCCGACCCCGACGCGACCGGCGACGCCGTCCTCGAGGCCCTCGCCGGGCTCGGCGACGCCGTCGAGATCCCGATCCGGATCATGCGCCTGGTCAAGGAGTACATGGAGAAGCACGTCGACGCCGAGGGCGTCCCCGTCTACTCCGGCGGCTCCAACATGCACCGCAAGGACCGCACCAAGAAGGCCAACCCCGAGCAGCGCGCCATCGACGTCACGGAAGGCTTCGCGCTCGCGATCCCGCTGTGCCTGACCTCCCTCTCCTTCCTCGCCGACTTCCAGCCCACGGTGGACCGCATGGGCCGCGGCGACCTCGGCCGCGAGCTCGAGCAGGTGCAGGAGGCCATCCACCGGCGCCTCCTCGGCGCGATCACCGGCCTGCTGCGCTCCTTCGCGGTGTCCACCTTCGACGCCGACGACGACTTCGGCAAGCAGCTTCTCGCCCTCATCAACGTCGACGGCCAGGCCGACCGCAAGATCGTGCGCCGCTTCCGCGAGAGCGCCGACGACATCATCGCCACCTTGCGCACCATCACCGTCGGCTCGGGCGGAACGGCGGGCGTCGAGGCGCCCACGAAGCTCTTCGAGATCGGCTGGTCCTGGTCGGTCGTGGAGAAGGCCCCCGACATCCCCGACGTATCCGACACCTCGACGCAGCGCGTCGGCCGCGCCGAGGACGCCCCGTACCTCTACTTCACCGTGGTCGCCCTCGAGGCCATCCAGACCCTGTTCTCGGCCAGGGTCATGCGCCGCAACCTCCTCACCGAGGAGGAGCAGCGCCTCGCGCAGTCGCTGCAGCTGCGCATGGACGTCACCCGCCGCTACTGGGCCATGGTCGCCTCCTTCGGCGGCGGCTCGAAGTGGCCGCTCGAAGACGTCCCCTGGCGCACCACCGACGCCCTCGAGTACGACTACTACTCGCTGCTGGTGTGCGCGGTCGCCACCGACACCTTCGGGGCCTCCCGCGGCGGCGACGACGACCTCATCCGCCTCGGCGACGTCCTCGTCGAACTCGGCAACCGCGGCCGCATCACCCGCCGCGCCCTCCGGGAGGACCGCGCCATCGAGATGCACTACCCCGGCGTGAAGGCCGAACTCGCCGGCATCGAGAAGCTCGACGGCCCGGCCATGGTCTGGAACATGGTCGACTTCGCGCCGCTGCTGCTCAAGCGCCTCTACCACGCCGCGAGCCTGCTCGTGACGATCGAGGCCCGCGCCGAACTCCTCGAAGTCGCCGACCTCGTCTGGGACCACCTGGCACGCAGGCGCATCCGCGAAGGCGCGGCCGCCCGCCTGTGGGACCAGCCGAAGCAGGTCTACGGCGAGCTCGGCAACTGGTTCGAGGACCCCTCCTGGCACTTCACCATCCGCGTCGTCGAGGCCATGGTGCTCGCGGCCCAGTTCGCGACCTCCGAGCCCGCCCGCTCGCGCGGCCTGGAGGACCTGGCGCACGAACTCCTCGTCGAGGCCGAGCACGTCTACGACCAGGAGCTGCTGCGCGGCTCGGGCGCCGCCGGACCCGCACTCGCACAGGAGATCCGCTCGGTCGGCCTGACCATCCGCCACGCCAAGGACGTGGTCGACGAGCGCCCCGGCACCGCGTTCGCGCTCGGCGTCAAGGCCCTCATCGACCTCGACCGGCTCATCGCCGCCGGGCGCGACGCCGAGACCGGAGTGTGACGATGCTGCTGTTCGCGACCTCGGACAAGGGCGGCACCGGACGCTCGGTCTCCTCCTCCAACCTGGCCTACCGCCGCGCCCTCCAAGGCGCGAACGTATGCTATGTGGACTTCGACTTCGGATCACCGACCGCGGGCGCGATCTTCGCCATCGACGACCTCGAGCACGGCACCCCCGGCGCCGGCATCCACGAATACCTCCAGGACATCGCCTCCGAGCCCGAGCGCCACTCCGTATGGGCCACCAGCGACCGCGCCGAGCTCCGGGCCCGGCCCGACGGCGCGGGCGAACTCGTCCTCTGCCCCGGCGACGCCGACGGCTCCGAGTTCCCCGGCGACGAGACCACGATCGACCGCTGCGTCAACCTCCTCCAAGAGCTCTCGCGCGAATTCGACCTCGTCATCGTCGACCTCTCCGCGGGCCGCTCCCACGCCACCGAGATGGTCATGGCCGCCACCGCCCGCCCCGAGCTCGCCAACCTCCCCTGGCGCTGGATCGTCTACCACCGCTGGACCAAGCAGCACGTGATCGCCGCCCACTCCCTCGTCTACGGCGAACGCGGCCTCGTCGAGACCGGCAAGGCCCTCGGCGAGGACTACCAGCGCAAGCTCCTCGCCTCGATCCGCTACGTGCGCACCGCCGTCGTCGACCCCGACGGCGCCGACCTCTCCGGCCTCAAGCCCACCCAGGTGCGCTGGCTGCGCAAGATCGACGCCGACCTGCACCAGATGGCCGCCCGCCTCAAGCTGGGCCGCATGAACCTGCTCGGGTCGGTCCCGCTCGACCCGGTCCTGCAATGGCGCGAGCAGATCATCACCGACGCCGACACCGTCACGCTCGACATCGCCAACCAGGAGACCGTCAGGGCCTTCTCAGAGCTGGCCGTGCGCTCCGCCGAGGAGCTGTTCGTGCCCGGCCTCGAGGCCATCGCCCGCGGCATCGATTGAGTGGACCCATGACGTACGAAGAGACCAGCGCGAAGCAGCGGACCGAGCGGTTCGGCATGTCGCACCTGTCGATCGAGGTCGGCCACCTCTACGCCGACGACCTCGCCCGGCCCGACACGCTCAAGGCCGAGATGGCCTCGACCGCCGCCTGGGTCCACGGCACCACCGAGGCCCTCTCGAAGCGGCTCGGCGGGCGCCGCCCGCGCGTGAGCACCTGCTACCTCGTCGACGACTACAGCCAGCAGGGCATGCCCCCGCCCGAGGAGCTCATCGCCGTCATCACCGAGGCCGCCGCCGACGCGGGGCTGCGCATCGACTACCTCGCCCGCGAGTCCGCGTGCGCCACCATGGGCCCGCTCCAGCTCGCCGGGCTCGTGGCCGACCGGATCGTGTTCGAGCCGCCGCCGGGCGCGAACGGCTCCCGGCCGAGCGTGGCCCGCTCGGGCTGGCTGTGCAACGGCGTGCCGAGCCCGAAGCCGAAGGGCGTGGCGATGGTCGGCCCGGGGGAGTGGAAGCCGCCGAGCCAGAACGCGAAACGCGACCACTCGGTGTTCCTCGACGTCGAGCTGTGGAGCGACAGCGCGGAGGGCCGGCGCTGGTCCTGCCCGATGCTCGCCGCGGTGTGGCAGCTGCTGCGCCTGGGCGTGCTGCGCAACCAGGGCCGCCGCATCGGCGTGCCCGAGGCGGTCGAAGCGGTCGTCCCCGACGAGCACGGCCACGACCCGGACCGGCCCGCGCGGGCGCGCTTCCCCGAGACGTGGGAGGCGATGCCGCCGATCCTGCAGCTGGAGCCGACGGCGTTCCCGTTCCCCGCCTACCGGACCGTCTCGATCCTCTCGGTGAACTACCTGGAGGTCGAGCACGCGGTGCGGGTCATCTGCGGTTCGGTGCGGCCCGAGGCGAGCGCGGTCGAGATCATCCGCAAGTCCGCGGAGCGGGAGGGCCTGGTTCTCCCCGCCGAGATCACCGACCGCCTCTCCTACATCTTCCAAGGGCCCCTTTAGATCTCAGCGGTACGCGCCGCCGGAGCCGCCCGCTTGCCGCTGCCGCTGCTCCATGAGGTCGAGGATCTGCGCGGCGAGGTCGGCCGCGCCGTAGTCGATCTGCGAGCGCACGCGCTCGGTCATCGTCGTCCACTGCCGCGTCAGGCCCGGCCGCCGTTCCAGTGCGTCCCAAACGAACTCGAGTTCCGGGGCGGTGCGGGCGCCCGCCGACCACAGGTGCAGGAGGTGGTCGACGACGGGCCGGAGCGTGCGCAGCGTGTGCCGCGAGTCCTCGCCGATCTTCGCGAGCGCGACCCGCGCGGCGACGGCGGTGAGCAGCCAGTCGTGGACGGCCAGGTCCTCGGCGGCGGCCGCCACCTGCTCGGGGTCCACCGGGCCGGTGACGATGCGCAGCCGCCGCCTGTCGTTGCCCGCCAGCCGGAACGCCACCGTCTCGCCTTTCGACGGGTCGGTGATCGCGGCCCAGCGCAGCCGGGTGGACCCGGTCTTGATCGGCGGGCGCTGGTCGAACATGGGCCGGGCGAGCACGTCGTGGATCGAGTGCCGGGCGACCGCGGCGGTGTCGAGGAGCTTGCCGCGGTCGGCGCGCTGCTCGGCGATGAGGTACCCCTCGGCGAGGCGGTGCGCGTCGAACTTCCCGATGGTCTCGAGCGTGCCGGGCTTCGACAGGTAGTACGACCAGGGCATGCGGCGGGGGTGCTGCGAGAGCGACACGGACGCCCACGCCGACCCTTGGAGGAGCTGCCCGCCGGTGAGGACCGCGCGCGAGGCGACGGAGCCGACGGCGCGGAGCGACCCGTTGCGGTCGTCCGCTTCCCCCTGCTGGCTGTCGGGCTTGGGGCCCAGCGGGAACCGGCAGTCGACGCCGTGCAGGAGCACCGGGGAGGCGGTGTGCGGGACGGGGCGCGCCCATTGGACGACGCTCTCGCCGACCGCGAGCGAGAGGGCCGCGCGGGCCTCCTCGGGCGTGAGCGGGCGCGAGTGCGGCAGCAGGGCGGTGTGGATCTCGCCGACGACGAGCATGGGCGGTCGCTCCGTTCGTATTGGGCGGGAAGGCTCTCGCTAGTCGCGCTCCCGGTGTTCGGTGATGGCGAGGCCGTGGCCGTCCGGGTCGCGGAAGGCCGCGGCCCGCATCTGGTAGTTCTGGCCCAGCAGCGCGGTGCGCGGCAGGTGCAGGAACTCGACGCCGGCCTCGTTCATCTCCGCGAACGTCGCGTCGATGTCGCCGACCTCGAAGGTCAGGTGCATGACCCCGGTCTCGCCGGGCGGCGCGTCGGGCCGCTCCCACAGGAGGATCTTGCCGAACCCGGCGTCGAGGACGGCGGCCTCGTCGGTGCGGTCGGCGATGTGGAGTCCCAAAGCGTCCGTGTAGAACTCGACGGACCGCTGCAGGTCGGCGACGACGAGCGTGGCGGCCACGTCGGTGACGTCGGTGCCGTTGATGCGCTGCTCGGAGAGGAGCAGGCCGGCCAGGTCCTGGGCGAGGCTGCTGCCTTCCTCCGAGGTGCGCTGGCGCGGCGGCGTCGGGGCCTTCAGCTTCGTGACGGCTTCGGCGATCGGCCCCTTGGGGGGGCTCGGTTCGGGCGCGGGCGGCGCGGCGGCGGTCTCGGTGCCGCCGTTCCCGTTGCCGCCCTTGGCGTCGCCGCCGATCAGCTCGCTGGGGAGCGTGAACGCCCCGGCGGGCAGGCTGCTCGGCGGCGGGCTCGGCAGCGGCGCGGACTCGGCGAGCGGCGCGGAGGTCGGCGGCTCCTCCTCTTCCTCGATGAGTTCGGCGTCGACCGGTTCGGTGATGAGCGTCCGCCCAGGAGCGGCCGCGATGACCGTGTCCGATTGGAGCTCAACGGGTTCGACGATGACGACGGCGGGCGGCGGCTCGGGGGGGCGCACCGGCTCGGGCTGCGGCGCCGGCACCTTCAGCGCTTCCTCCACCGGCGCGGTCGCGGTCGCCGTGGGGGCGGTCTCGGGGCGCGACGGCTCGAACAGGTCGTCCAGCGAGCCGGGCGCCTGTTCCTTGACCGCGGCGGGGCGCGGCGGGTCGTCTTCGACGATGAGGTCCTCGAGCCGGTGCTGCCCGATGAGCGGCGGGACCGGGACCGGTTGCGGGAAGCGCCGCGCCGAGTGCTCGACGGTGACGAACGCGATGCAGCCCGCGAAGCAGGCGAACGCGAACACGGCGATGACGATGCTCTGCGCCCCGACCGCCATGGAGGCCAGGAAGAGCGAGACGACCAGTAAAGTGATCGCGCCGACCGCGTGGGAGGTGCGCCACCGCATCCGCCTGTCGCCGTTGAGGGTCGTGCCGATCGCCTCGCCGCCGGCCGAGTGGTGCTGGCGGGCGTGGAGGTCCTTCATGGCGTGCTGGTTGATCGCCCACCAGCGCGCTTCGCGGGAGCGGCGCTGCTGGTCGAGCAGGAGCCGCTGCTGCCGGAGCTGCTCGGCGGTCATGCCCCGGGCGGTCGGCTGGCGTCCGGTGCGGGGCATCGCCTTGCCGGGTGCGGCCTTGCGGGCGCCCGGCTGCGCGCCCTTCTTGGGGACGGCGCCCTTGGCGCCGCCCTTCGCGCCGCCGCGCGCGGCCCCGCCTTTCGCGCCGCCCCTGCTGGGCGACTTGGAAGGCCGCGGGGCCGGCCTCGGGGGTTGGCTACCGCCACGTGCCATCGGGGACACCTCATCCACAACTGGGAGAACCGGGTTGCAACGTGAATCGTACGTGGGTGAGGCAACGGACACAACATCCCTTACGATGACAGCCAGAATCCGACCGAGACTTTCGAGGAGTCCTCCCGTGGCCGAACAGCGCACGCTCGTCCTGATCAAACCCGACGCCGTCCGGCGCGGGCTCATCGGCGAGGTCCTGTCCCGCCTGGAGCGCAAGGGGCTGCGCGTCGAGGAGCTGCGGCTGCGGACGATGGACGCGGCCCTCTCGGACGCGCACTACGCCGAGCACGTGGGCCGCGAGTACTACGACGGGCTGAAGACGTTCATGACCTCGGGGCCGCTGGTGTCCCTGGTCGTCTCGGGCGACGAGGCGATCCCGGTGGTGCGGAAGCTGGCGGGCGCGACCGACGGGCGCAAGGCCGAGCCCGGCACGATCCGCGGCGACTTCTCCGTGTCGAACCAGCAGAACCTCATCCACGCCTCGGACTCGGAGGAATCCGCGAAGCGCGAGATCGACCTCTGGTTCGCGTCTTAGGACCGCGCCGCTGACGACGCTGGCAGCGGCACGGAGTTCTTACGGGATCAGCTGCGGCCCACCAGGTTCGGCGGTGACGTGGGACGGATGAGCGCGGCCAGGTCCTCGGGCGTGTCGACGTCGAGCGGGTCGCCCGGGCACGGGACCTCCCGCACGAGCCGCGGGTGCGCGGCGAGGAAGTCGCGCGCGCCGCGGTCGCCCGAGGCGCCGGCGGCGATCGCGTCCAGGTGCTCGCGCGCGAAGTACATCGGGTGCGCGCGCCGCCCTTCATAGGTGGCGACGGCGACCGAGGCGCCCGCTTCGGCGGCGGCGATGACGAGCCGGACCGCTTCGGGGACGATGCGCGGCTGGTCGACGAGGGTCACGACGACCCCGTCGTACCGCTCCGGGACCGCCGCGAGCCCCGCTTTCAGCGAGGTCGCGAGCCCCTGCCCCCACCGCCGGTTCAGCACCGGCGTGAACGCCTCGGTGGCGGCGGCGAGCGCCTGCTCGGCCCCGGCGCCGAGGACGGCGAGGACCTGCCGGCACCCGCCGGCGTGCAGGGTCGCGACCGCCCGGTCGAGCAGGCTGCGGCCGTCGAACTCGGCCAGGGCCTTCGGTCCGCCGAAGCGCCGTCCGGCGCCCGCGGCGAGCACCAGCCCCGCGGTGTTCTTCATGTGTTCCCCCCTTCCGCGGCCCCGGGTCGGGGCCGCGTTCACTCCAGGCTCACCGCGAGGGCGAGGTCCATCCGGTCGAGAGGGTTGCGCAGGTCGCGGCCGGTGAGCTCTTCGACGCGGCGCATGCGGTACCGGACGGTGTTGACGTGCAGGTGGAGGCTCGCGGCGCACTGGCGCCAGGAGCCGTCGCATTCGAGGAACCGCCGGAGGGTCGGCAGCAGGTCGGAGCGGTGCCGGGCGTCGTATTCGAGGAGCGGGTCGAGGACGCGGGTGCGGAAGGCCCGGCTGACGTCGGCGGGGACCGCGGCCAGGAGCATCCGGTGCGACACGAGGTGGTCGGGCTCGGCGACGTCGACGCCTCCGGGGCGCGGCTGCGCGAGTGCCGCCGTGTGCCGGGCCTGCTCGAGCGCCCCGCACAGGCCCGCGGGGGAGCGCACCGGGTCGGCGACGCCGACGCTGACCGCGCCGCCCCCGCCCATCCCGGACAGGACCTTCGCGCACTGCCGGGACCATTCCAGGAGCCGGGGCCGCTCCTCGGCCGAGCCGGCCTCGCCCGCGAGCACCGCGACCGTCTCGTCCCCGAAGCTCGCCCAGGCCGCGACGGGCGCCTCCAGCGAGTCGCCCGCCTGGACCGCGACCGCTTCCGCGACCACGACCTCCCGCAGCGCCGCCGGTTCGCCGACGGCCGCGATCACGGTGACGCTCCCGCCCGAAGGGAGGCCCGCCGAGCGCATCAGGTGCTCGTCGACGCGGCCTTCGCGCAGGGCGGTGACAAGTTCGACGTGCGGTGCGGGCCGCACCGCCGGGTCGTCGAGTTCAAGCATGAGCAGGGCCGCCAGCTGCTCGGCGACGAGCCGCCGCTCCGGCGCCCACCGCGTGTGGTCGTCGTCGATCACCAGGAACCGGCCCGTGTGGAGGGTCGAGCCGATCCCGAACACCGAATAGGCCCGGTGCCGGTCGAGCGTCACCTTCTGCGGCAGCCGCTCCGAGGCGTGCGCCCGCGCCACCACCGCGGCCCGGTCCGTCTCGCCGAGTTCGAGCCCCCCGCGCAGCGCCCGGCCCGTGGGCGACAGCACCAGGCACTCCATGCCCAGTTCACCGCGGATCAGCTCCAGGATCTGCCCGATCCCGTCGGCCGCGATCAACCGCCGGTGCCGGTCCAGCAGCGACGCCAGGTCGCCCGAGCGGCCCGCCGAGAGCCGCTGCACGATCCGCTCGGTGATCTCCGCGAACGCCACCGCCGCGTCCACCGCGAACAGCGGCAGGTCGTGCCGCGCGCACGCGTCCACCAAGTCCACCGGCACCGAAGGGAACTCCGGGTGGTCGCCCGCGCCGAGCGCCGTCACCCCCGCCGCGATCAGGTTGCGCACGTAGGCGTCCGAATCGGCCTCGGCCCGGCGCCACATCAGGCCGGTGAGCACCAGCTCGCCGCCCGAGAGGTACCGGCGCGGGTCGTGCATGTCGGTGGGCACCACCCACCGGATCTCCCGGTCGAGGTGGTGGCGGCCCGAGACCAGGGTCAAGCCCAGCTCGGGCATCTGCAGCAGTGAACGGAGTCGCATGGTGGCCCCCAGGGGTCCGGCCTTCACAGGCGCGTCGGGACGCGGTAGGCCACTCCACCATAGCGCCGCCCACCTGGCGCCTTTGGACGATCCTCCAGCATTTAACGGCCGGGAAACCAAGCTTTCATAGCCGAACACAGTGCCCCCGGCCCCGGGTTTCCGCTTCACTTATCCCACACGGCCCGTTCGTGCGACGGTGAGGGCGACCCGCCGTCTACAGGGAAGGGAGCGCGAGACGCCGATGTGGACTCTCGGAGCGTTCAACACCGCCGGCACCGGCGACGCGATCGCCGCGCTCACCGCCTGCTGCGCCTCCCGCGCCTGGGCCGCGAAGCTCGCCTCCGGCCGCCCCTACGCCACGTTCGCGGCCCTGCGCGCCACCGCCCTCGCTGGTTTCGACGAACTCGACGACGCCGAACTCGCCGTCGCCCACGCCGCCCACGCCCCCATCGGCCGGCCCAAACCCGCCGACGAGGACCACTGGTCGCGCGGCGAGCAGTCCCGCGCGCTGGCCGCCGACGAGGCGGTCAGGGCCGGACTCGCCGAGGCGAACGCCGCCTACGAGCGGCGGTTCGGGCAGGTCTTCCTCATCTGCGCCACCGGCCTCACCGGGGAGCAGATCCTCGCCGAGGCCAAGCGCCGCTTGGGCAACGACAACGCGACCGAGCACCGCGAGGCGACCGCCGAACTGCGCAAGATCGTCGACCTCCGCCTCGCCAAACTCTTCAAGGAGGCGCGGCCGTGAACGGCACGAGCACGATCTCCACGCACGTCCTCGACGCCGTCGCGGGCCGCCCCGCCGAAGGCGTCCCCGTCACCCTCTTCCGGCCGGACGGCGACGGCCTCACCGCGATCGCCTCCGACACCACCGACGCGGACGGCCGCATCACCGGCTGGGCCACCGCGCCCGGCCCCCACCTCATCCGCTTCGACACCGGCGCCTGGTTCGCCGCCCGCGGGGTCGACACGTTCTACCCGGAGGTCGCCGTCGCGTTCACCGCCGCCGCGGGCCACAGCCACGTGCCGCTGCTGCTCAGCCCCTTCGCCTACTCCACGTACCGGGGGAGCTAGCCATGTCGTTCACCTTGGGCCCCAACAACTACGGCAAGTCCGGGATCCGCCTGGTCCGCGTCGGGCGCGAATCCTCCCGCCACGACCTGCGCGACCTCACCGTGCACACCGCCCTCTCGGGCGACCTCGACGCCACCCACTACCGCGGCGACAACACCGGCGTCCTCCCCACCGACACCCAGAAGAACACCGTGTACGCCTTCGCTCGCGACGGCGTCGACGCGATCGAGACCTTCGCCGAACGCCTCGCCCGCCACTTCGTCGACGCCACCCCGTCCATCACCCGCGCCCGCGTCCGGATCGAGCAGCACCACTGGACCCGCATCGGCGACCACTCCTTCACCCGCGGCGAAGGCGGCGAACTGCGCACCACCGAAGTCGCGTACGACGGCCGGACCGCGACCACCACCGCGGGCGTCACCGACCTGCTGCTGCTCAACACCACCGACTCCGCGTTCAGCGGCTTCCTCGTCGACGAGTACACGACCCTGCCCGAGACCGACGACCGCATCCTCGCCACCGCCGTCACCGCCGCCTGGGACTACCAGGCCGAAGACCCCGACGACGCGTTCTACGAGCACGCCTTCACCCGAGCGCGGGGCGCCCTCCTCGCCGCGTTCGCGGACACGCACTCGCTCTCGCTGCAACAGACCCTCTACGCCGTCGGCGAGCGCATACTGAAGGCGATCCCCGAGGTCGGGGAAGTGCGGCTGTCCATGCCGAACCGGCACCACTACCTGTACGACCTCGACCGGTTCGGACTCGACAACCCCGGCATGGTCTTCCAGGCCGGAGACCTGCCGTACGGGCTCATCGAAGGCACCGTCCGCAGGGAGGAGGCATGAGCCAGACCACCGCCCCCTTCCACACCCCCGCCGACCTCGCGGAGGCGCTGCGGCTCCTCGCCGCGCACCCCGAGGCCGTCCCGGTCGCGGGCGGCACCGACCTCATGGTCGCCGTCAACTACCGGCTCACCCGGCCCGCCGCGATGCTCGACCTCACCCGCCTCGCCGAACTGCGCGAATGGACCGACGAAGGCGACGCGATCCGCATCGGCTCCGGCGTCCCGTACGCCAGGATCACCGCCGAGCTCGCCACCGTCCTGCCCGGCCTCGCCGCCGCCGCCCGCACCGTCGGCTCCCCCCAGATCCGCAACCGCGGCACCCTCGGCGGCAACCTCGCCACGGCCTCCCCGGCCGGCGACGGCCACCCGCCGCTCCTCGCGACCGGCGCCGACATCGAGATCGCCTCGGCCCGCGGCACCCGCACCGTCCCCGTGGAGGCGTTCTTCACCGGCCCCAAACGCAGCGTCCTCCAACCGGGCGAACTCATCACCGCCGTGACGGTGCCGAAAGCCGCCGGACCGCAGCAGTTTCTCAAAGTGGGCACCCGCAACGCCATGGTCATCGCCGTCTGCTCGCTCGCGGTCGCCCTCGACCTCGACGCGCGCCGCCTCGGCACCGGCATCGGCTCGGCCGGGCCCACCCCGCTCACCGCGCCCGACGCGAACCTGATCGAACTCCCTTGGGGGCGAACCGGATTGTTCAACGACGCCCTCGCCGAGGAGTTCGGCCGCCGGGTCGCGGCCGCCGCGCGCCCCATCGACGACGTGCGCGGCACCGCCGCCTACCGGCGGCACGCCCTGGCGGTGTGCGCCGCGCGGGCGCTGCGCCGGGTCTGGACCGCCGCGCACGGAGGGAGCGGACGATGAGAGTGGAGATGCGCGTCGACGGCGAGCCCGCGGCCGCCGAGATCGACCGGCCCGGGGAGAGCCTCCTCGCCACCCTGCGGGACCGGCTCGGCCTCTACGGCACCAAGAACGCCTGCGAACAGGGCGAATGCGGCTCCTGCACGGTCCTCCTCGACGGCGACCCCGTATGCGCCTGCCTCGTCGCCACCGCGCAATGCGAAGGGCGCGAAGTCAAGACGGTGATCGGGGCCGTGCCCCGGCCCGTGCGCGACGCGTTCATCGCCTGCGGCGCCGTGCAATGCGGGTTCTGCACCCCCGGCCTCCTCGTATCGGTCGCCGACCTGCTCACCCGCGAGGCCGACCCGAGCGACCTGCAGATCCGCGAGGCGCTGGCCGGGAACCTGTGCCGGTGCACCGGCTACGAGAAGATCATCGACGCCGTGCACGCCGCCGCCGAGACCATGGCCGGCGCGGTACCCGACCAGGCGCCCGCCCGCGCCCACCTGCGCCACGACCAGTGGATCCGACTCGCCGGCACCCCGCGCACCGCGGGCGACTCCAGGGAGGACGCGCCATGACCGCCCTCGTCATCGAGCACGCCGCGATCGCCGCGGTCGACGCCGCCGGGACCGAACACCGGCAAGGCCACCTCGTCGCCGAGAACGGCGTCATCACCGCCGTCGGCGCGGGCCCGGCCCCGCGCATCGAAGGCGCCCAGGTGATCGACGGCGCCGGCTGCCTCGCCACGCCCGGCCTCGTCAACACCCACCACCACCTCTACCAGTGGGCCACCCGCGGCCACGCCACCGACCACTCCCTCTTCGAATGGCTCGTCGACCTCTACCCCGTGTGGGCCCGGATCGGCCCCGCGCACGTCGCCTCCGCCAACACCGCCGGCCTCGCCTGGCTCGCCCTCTCCGGCTGCACCACCGCCGCCGACCACCACTACATCTACCCGAACGGCCACGCCGCCGACCTCGTCGACGCCCAGATCGAAGCCGCCCGGCGGATCGGCCTGCGCCTCCACCTCGCCCGCGGCTCCATGGACCGCGGCGTCAGCGACGGCGGCCTCCCGCCCGACCACCTCGTCGAGGAGATCGACGCCGCCCTCGCCGCCACCGCCGAAGCCGTCGACCGCCACCACGACCCCGCCCCCGGCTCGATGCTCCGCATCGCCGTCGCCCCCTGCTCCCCCTTCTCCGTCTCCACCGACCTCCTCCGCGAATCCGCCGCACTCGCCCGCGACAAGCACGTCCGCCTCCACACCCACCTCTGCGAAACCCTCGACGAAGCCGAGTTCTGCGCCCAGGTCCACGGCTGCGACCCCGTCGAGTACATGGAGAAGGTCGGCTGGATCGACGCCGACGCGTGGCTCGCCCACGCCGTCCACCTCTCACCCGACGCCCAGCGCCGCCTCGGCGCCGCCGGCACCGGCGTCGCCCACTGCCCCTCCTCCAACGCCCGCCTGGGCACCGGCCTCGCCGACGTCCCCGCCATGCTCGACGCCGGCATCCCCGTCGGCCTCGGCGTCGACGGCGCCGCCAGCCAGGAAGCCGGGCACCTCGGCGAAGAACTCCGCCAGGCCGTCTACACCGCCAGGCAGCGCAAAGGCCCCCACGCCATGGACGCCCGCACCGCCCTGCGCCTCGGCACCATCGGCGGCGCCCGCGTCCTCGGCCGCGACGCCGAGATCGGCTCCCTCGAGACCGGCAAGCAGGCCGACATCGCCCTCTGGGACCTCACCGGCCTCGGCCACGCCGGCATCGCCCACCCCGTCGCCGCCCTCGTCCTCGGCCCGCCCGCGCCCCTGCGCCTCCTCACCGTCGCCGGCCGCCCCGTCGTCGAACGCGGCGAACTCCGCACCGCCGACACCACCGAACTCGCCCGCGACCTCGCCGCCGCCAGCGCGAACCTCCGGGAGGCCCGCGATGCCTGAACCCGCCGCGAACACCTTCGCGCCCCCGCAGACTCCGACCCCGCCGACAAGGGCAGCCGGCGGGGTCGGGACCCCACGCCCCGGAGGCGTCGGGTCCAGCCCCACCCGCCCCGACGCCGAAGCGAAGGTCAACGGCGCCTTCGACTACGCCTCCGACCTCGAATTCCCCGGCATGCTCTGGGGCCACACCCTCCGCAGCCCCCACCCCCGCGCCCGCATCCGCGCCATCGACCCGGCCGCCGCCCTCGCCATGCCCGGCGTCGCCGCCGTCCTCACCGCCGCCGACGTCCCCGGAAAACGCCACTACGGGCTCATCGAGGCCGACCAGCCCGTGCTCGCCCTCGACGAAGTCAACTACCAGGGCGAACCGGTCGCGATCATCGCCGCCGACACCCTCGACCTCGCCCGCCTCGCCGCCGCGGCCGTCGCCGTCGACTACGAGGTCCTCGAACCCCGCTGCGACCCCGAGGCCGCCGTCGAAGCGGGCGACTACTTCCGGTACCAGCCCGTGCGCCTCGGCGACCCCGACGCGCAGCAACCCGCCGCCGTCGTCACCCGCGAATACGTCGTCGGCATGCAGGACCAGGCGCCGCTCGGCCCCGAATCCGGGATCGCCGTGCCCGCCCTCGACGGCGGCGTGGAACTGTACGTCGCCACCCAATGGGTCCACGCCGACCTCGAGCAGCTCGCGCCCTGCCTCGGCCTCGAACCCGACCGCGTCCACATGGCGATCGCCGGGATCGGCGGCGCGTTCGGCGCCCGCGAAGACCTCTCCGTCCAGGTCCACATGGCGATGCTCGCGCTGGCGACCGGCCGCGCGGTGAAGATGATGTACGACCGCGCGGAGTCCTTCGTCGGCCATGTGCACCGCCACCCGGCCCGGATGCGCTACGAGCACGCCGCCGACGCCGACGGGAGGCTCCTCTATGTGAAGGCCCGCATCGTGCTCGACGGCGGCGCGTACGCCTCGACGACCGAGGCCGTGGTCGGCAACGCCGCGTCACTCGCGGTGGGGCCCTACGAGGTCGAGCACGTGACCGTCGACGCGTGGGGCGCGCGCACGAACAACCCGCCGTGCGGGGCGATGCGCGGGTTCGGCGGCGTCCAGACCTGCTTCGCCTACGAGTCGCAGATGGACGCGCTCGCCGAGGCGCTCGGCCTGGACCCGCTCGAGTTCCGGCGCCGCAACGCGGTCGCCCAGGGCTCCAAGCTCATCACCGGGCAGGTCGTCGACGCGTACGACCCGGGCCGGGCCGACCGCGGGCGGCCGTTCTCGCCGCTCGCCGACATGCTCGGCCGCGTCAAGGACATCCCGGTCCCGGCGGTGCCGGTCGGCCGCGACATCGTCGACCTGCCGGGCGGCACCGGCAACACGACGCACGGCGAGGGCGTGCGGCGCGGCGTCGGCTACGGCGTCGGCCTCAAGAACGTCTGCTACTCCGAAGGGTTCGACGACTACTCGACCGCGAGCGTGCGGCTCGAACTCGTCGACGGCGCGACGGTCGCTTATCTGCACACCGCCGCCGCCGAAGTGGGGCAGGGGCATTGGAGCCTGCAGGCGCAGATCGCCCGCACCGAGCTCGGGGTCGACCGGGTCGAGCTGCTGCCGAACGACACGAAGGCCGGCTCGGCCGGGTCTTCGTCGGCGTCGCGCCAGTCGTACATGACCGGCGGCGCGGTGAAGGCCGCGTGCGAGGCCGTGCGCGAACTCTGGCGGGACCGCGACCTCGCGGACGGCCCGATCGAGGCGACCCGCGTGTTCCGCCACCGCGCCACGAAGCCCATGGACCCCGTTACGGGCCAGGGCGAATCGCACGTCCAGCTCGCCCTGTGCGTACACCGCGCCACTGTGGACGTCGACGTGGAGCTCGGGCTCGTGAAGGTCGTCGACCTGACGTGCGTGCAGGACGTCGGGAAGATCATGAACCCGGTCGCGCTCGAAGGCCAGATCCACGGCGGCTCCGCGCAGGGCCTCGGCCTGGCGGTCATGGAGGAGATGATCACCCGGGACGGGCGCGTCATGAACGCCTCCTTCACCGACTACCTCATCCCCACGATCCTCGACATGCCGCGCATGCGGCTGCGCATCGTCGAGAACGCCGATCCCGAAGCGCCCTACGGACTCCGCGGGGCGGGCGAGCCGCCGACGCTCTCCTCGACGCCCGCGATCGTCGCCGCGATCCGCGACGCGACCGGCCTACCGCTCAACCAGATCCCGGTCAGGCCCGAGCACCTGACCGCCCACTTCGGGAGGCAGCCATGAGGGACATCGCCGCGACACTTCGCGCCTGGATGCAGGACGGGAAGCCGTTCGCGCTCGCCTCAGTCGTCGGCACCACCGGCTCCTCGCCGCGACCGCTGGGCACCGCGCTCGCCGTCGACGGCGAGGGGACCGCGGTGGGCGGCGTGTCGGGCGGCTGCGTCGAGGCGGCCGTGTACACGCGCTGCCAGGAGGTCCTCGAGACCGGTGCGGCCGTGACGGACTCGTTCGGCTCCACCGAGGAGGAGCGGTTCTTCCTGGGCATCACGTGCGAGGGCTCGATGGACGTGCTCTCGGTCAGGGTCGAACCGGGCGACACCGCGATCGCCGCCGCCCTCGACGCGATCCTCGCGGGCGAGGCGGTCTCGCTCGTGCGCGCCGTGGACGGCCACGACCTCGGCGCCGCGGTCGCGATCAGCGCCGACGGGTTCACCGGCCCCCTCGAACTCGGCGCGATCGACCTGCCCGCGACCTCGGGCCGGGTGGGCCGCTTCGCGGTCGAGGTCTACACGCCGCCTCCGGACCTGTTCATCTACGGCGCGGTCGACTTCGCGGCGCCGATCGTGCGGATCGCCCGGAGCGTCGGCTTCCGGGTCACCGTGTGCGACGCGAGGCCGGTGTTCGCCACGGAGATCCGCTTCCCCGATGCCGATGCGCTCGAGGTGGCGTGGCCGCACCGGCACTTCGAGGGCATCGCGGTGGACGCGAGGACGGCGATCGTGGTCCTCACCCACGACGAGAAGTTCGACCTGCCGCTGCTGGAACGCGCGCTCGTCTCCGATGCCGGCTACATCGGCGCCCTCGGCTCGCGCGCCACCCACCGCGACCGCCTCGACCGGCTCCGCGAAGCAGGCGTCGGCGAGGACGCCCTCGCCCGCCTCCGCGCCCCGATCGGCCTCGACCTCAACGGCCGCACCGCCGAAGAGACCGCACTGTCGATCGTCGCCGAAATCGTGGCCGTCCGCAACGACGCCCGCGCCGGCTTCCTCAAGGAGGCGAAGGGTCCGATCCACCACTGAGCGGAGGCAGCGCCGCCGAGCATCGGCGACCGGCGCACCGCTCGCAGCGGCAACGCCACCGACCCGAGGAAACCGCGAACCGCGGCTCGAACCGCACCGGCGTCGGCACCGGAGGAGCCGCCGCGATCGGGGCGGCAGCGGCGACCGGGCCGCCAAGGCGCTCACCGCCGCT
This sequence comes from Glycomyces niveus, assembly GCF_017592475.1. Lineage (GTDB taxonomy): Bacteria > Actinomycetota > Actinomycetes > Mycobacteriales > Micromonosporaceae > Glycomyces > Glycomyces niveus. The sequence continues at coordinate 65,546 of NZ_JAGFNP010000005.1, forward strand.
GAAACGGCCACCCGAATCCGATACCGAAGGAGCCAACGATGGTCCACATGTTCCTCAACGGAGGCGGCATGAAAGGCGGCAACCTCCACCACCTCATCGGCGGCGCGCCCTTCGTCGGCCCCGCGAAGACGCTGCCGATCTACCGCCTGCATTCAGTCGGCGACGACCATCCAGCGCTCCAGCTCGCGCCCGAAGGCGAAGGCGCGGCGATCGAAGGCGAGCTCTACGACATCGACCTCGCCGTCCTGCGCACCTCCCTCCTGCCGGCCGAACCGGCCGACCTCGAACTCGGCGTCGTCGGCATGGCCGACGGCACCGAAGCGCTCGGTATGCGGCTGCGCGACGACTGCGCCGCCCTCCCCGAACTCATCGACATCACCGCCCACGGCTCCTGGCGCGCCTACCGCGCCGCGAAAGCCGAGGCCTCATGAACCGCCCGCACCGCCGCAGGGAGCCGCACCGGCGCATGGAACCGCTCGGCCGGTCGCAAGGCGCGGCCCGAGGCCCGCTTCTGCGCGGTCGCGTTGCGCCGCACCGGTTCGGCGACCGCTGCGAGCCGGCAGCGGTCCGCGCCGCCGGCAGCGCTCCAACCCGAGGGCGCGCCCGCCCCCGATCGCCAGGCGCCCATCGGACGGGCCCACCGCACCGGAACCGCGCGGTGCCGCCCGAACCGCGCTTGCCTTCGCGATCGCCGCCCGCCCCTCCCTCTCCTCTCGTATCCATTCGAGCACCTGGAGTCACCATGATGACCGACCCCTACGACATCGCCGCTCCTGTCGTCTACGACCTGGTGCTCCGCTCCCGCCGGACCGTGCTTCCCGACGGTGAGCGGCCCGCCGCCGTCGCCGTTGCGGGCGAGCGCATCGCGGTCATCGGCGGCTACGACGAACCGATCCCGGCGCACCGCACCGAGGACCTCGGCGACCTCGTGCTCATGCCCGGCCTCGTCGACACGCACGTCCACGTCAACGAACCCGGCCGCACCGAATGGGAGGGCTTCGCCACCGCCACCCGCGCCGCCGCCGCGGGCGGGGTCACCACCATCGTCGACATGCCCCTCAACAGCCTCCCGCCGACCGTCGACACCGCCGCCCTCGCCGCCAAGCGCGCCGCCGCCGCAGACCGGCTCTGGGTCGACACCGGCTTCTGGGGCGGCGCGGTCCCCGGCAACGACCCCGACCGCAAGGCCCTCCACGACGCCGGCGTCTTCGGCTTCAAATGCTTCACGGCCCCTTCCGGAGTCGACGAGTTCCCGCCCCTCGACACCGCCGGACTCCACCGCGCCTGCGCCACGGTCGCCGCCCTCGACGCCCTCCTCCTCGTCCACGCCGAAGACCCCGCCCATCTCCACGACACCCCGCCGGCAGTGCAAATCGACGGCTCGCAAGCGTCGCCGAAGGGGGACTTCGACCGGTTCCTCGCCACCCGGCCCCCCGAAGCCGAGACCAGCGCGATCCGCGAGGTCATCGCCGCCGCCCGTGCGACCGGCGCGCGCGTCCACGTCCTCCACCTCGCCGCCGCCGAAGCCCTCGCCGACATCGCCGCCGCCAAACGCGACGGCGTCCGCATCACCGCCGAGACCTGCCCGCACTACCTCACCCTCGCCGCCGAACGCGTCCCCGACGGCGACACCGCCTTCAAATGCTGCCCGCCGATCCGCGGCGAAGCGAACCGCGAAGCGCTCTGGGAGGGACTCCTCAACGGCCGCATCGACATCGTCGTCTCCGACCACTCGCCCAGCCCGCCCGGCATGAAGACCGGCGACTTCGCCACCGCCTGGGGCGGCATCGCCTCCCTCCAGCTCGGCCTCCCGGTGATGTGGACCGAGGCGCGCCGGCGCGGCCTCGCGCCCGCCGACCTCACCCGCTGGATGAGCACCGGCCCCGCCGAACTCGTGGGCCTCGACCGCAAGGGCCGCATCCGGACCGGCGCCGACGCCGACCTCGTCGCCTTCGACCCCGAGCACGCGTGGACCGTCCGCGCCGCCGACCTCCTCCACCGCCACCCCGTGACCCCGTACGACGGCGCGACCCTCACCGGCAAGGTCGTCTCGACCTGGCTGCGCGGCGCACCCGTCGACACCGACGCGGCCCCCCGCGGCCGCCGACTGCGAAGGAGCCCCCGATGAACGGCGTCCAGCCCGAACCCCCCGACCCCGCGAGCCCGGACGACTGGCGGGCCCTGCCCGACCTCGCCGCCCGCGCCCTCGGCGGCGCCGTGCTCGCCGCCAACGACGACTCCTTCGCCGAGAAGGAGAACCTCATCCGCCCCTACCCCGTCCTCCACCAGCCCCGCACCTTCGGCCACAAGGGACAGCTCTACGACGGCTGGGAGACCCGCCGCCGCCGCGACAGCGGCACTGGCGACGGCGGCGGCCACGACTGGGCGATCATCCGCCTCGGCGCCCCCGGCACCGTCGCCGGCATCGTCGTCGACACCGCCTACTTCACCGGCAACTACCCGCCCCGCGTCTCCGTCGACGCCTGCCGCGCCGACGGCCACCCCGGCCTCACCGAGATCCTCGACGCCGACTGGCGCCCCCTCGTACCCGTGTCAGACGCCAAGGGCGACAGCGTGAACGAATACGCCGTCCAGGACACCCGCCGCTGCACCCACGTCCGCCTCAACATGCACCCCGACGGCGGCATCGCCCGCCTCCGCGTCCACGGCACCCCCGTGCCCGACCCGGCCGGCTTCGCCGACCTCCCCCTCGACCTCGCCGCACTCGCCAACGGCGCCAACATCAGCGGCGCCTCGAACGCCTTCTACTCCAACCCCGTCGGCGCGATCATGCCCGGCCTGCCCACCAGCCAGGCCGACGGCTGGGAGACCGCCCGCCGCCGCGAACCCGGCCACGAATGGCTCGACGTGCGCCTCGCCGGACGCGGCGTCATCCGCGTCGCCGAACTCGACACCACCCACCTCAAGCACAACGCCCCCGGCTGGGCCGCGATCGAAGCCCACGACGGCGACATCGTCTTCGAACTCCTGCCCCGCACCAGACTCCAACCCGACACCCCGCACCGCTTCGTCCTCCCCAACGACCGGCCCGCGACCTCGGTGCGGCTCAACATCTACCCCGACGGCGGCATGGCCCGCCTGCGCCTCTACGGCCGCCTCACCGACGAGGCGCTCGCGGCAATGCGACGGCGCTTCGAGGAGCCGTAGCGCTATCCTGCGGCGATGACCGAACCCGCAGCGACGCCCACCGAGACCACCGCCGAGGACTTCTTCCGCACCGAGATCCGCGCCGGGCGCATCGTCAAGACCGAACCGAACACGAAAGCCCGCGTCCCCGCCTACAAGCTCTGGATCGACTTCGGCGACCACGGCGTCAAGCAGTCGAGCGCCCAGATCACCGCCCGCTACAGCGCCGAGGAACTGGTGGGGCGCATGGTGGTCGCCGTGACCAACTTCCCGCCGCGGCGCATCGCGGGCTTCAAATCCGAGGTGCTGGTCCTCGGCGTCCCCGTCGAAGGCACCGATGCAGTCGTGCTGCTGGCCCCCGACGCCGACGTCCCGCTCGGCGCCCGGATCGCCTAAGCCCGGATCGCCGTGTACACCGTGTTGGACGAACGCCCGCCCGTGTAGGGGTTGTCGAACCAGACCCGCTTCGCCTTCACCCCGGCGAAGACCCCCATCAGCACCGTCATGAACTCCGGCGCGGGCGGGTCGTCCGACCAGATCGCGAACACGCCCTCCGGCTTCAGGTGCGCGGCCATCGCCCGCAGCCCCTCCTCGGTGTAGAACGCCGCGTGCGGCGAATGCAGGAACCGGCTGGGGGAGTGGTCGATATCGAGCAGGATCGCGTCGTACTGCCGGCCCGGCCGCTCCGGATCGAACCCCTCGGCGCTCATCGCCGCCGCGAAGAAGTCCGCGCACACCAGCCGCACCCGCTCGTCCGCTGCGAGACCCACCGTGTCCGGCAGGAGGTCCCGCTCATGCCAGTCGATGACCGCCTCCGAGTACTCGACCACCTGGAGCTCGCGCACCCGCGGATCCTCAAGGGCCGCAAGCGCGGTGTAGCCGAGGCCGAGACCGCCCACGATCACGTCGAGGTCGCCGTCGGCCGCCACCCGGGCGAGGCCGAGGTGCGAGAGCTCCCGCTCCGCGACGGTGAACAGGCTCGACATCAGGAACTCGTCGTCGAGCTTGACCTCGTACACCTCGGCCCGCACCTCAGGGTCGAACCGCCGCCGCAGACTGATCTCGCCCATCGGCGAATCACGCCAGCCCAGTTCCTCGAATCGCATCGTCACCGCACCATCGAACCATCAAAGGCCCAGCGTGCCGCGACCCGCACCCCGCTAATAGCCGTCGGTGACCACGTTCAGGAGCGGCTCGCCCGCCGCGAAGCGCCGGATCTGGTCGCCCACCCGCGGATACACCCGCTCGATGAACCCGTGGACCGCGCCGCCCACATGCGGCGTCACGATCGCCCCCTCCAAGCCCCACAGCTCGTGGCCGGGCGGCAGCGGCTCCGGCTCGGTCACGTCGAGCGCGCACCGCAGCCGCCCCGAAGCGACCTCCGCCGTCAACGCGGCCGTGTCCACGATCTTCCCCCGCGCAGCGTTCACCAGCAGCGCGCCGTCCCGCATCCGCGCCAGGAACGCCGCGTCCACCAGGCCCTCGGTCTCCGGCGTCAACGGCACCATGACCACCACGACGTCCGCCTCCGGCAGCAGCCCCGGCAGGTCCGCGAGCGTCCCGACCCCCGGCCGCGCCGACCGCGCCACCATCGACACCCTCATGCCCGAGGCCTCGAACCGGCGCGCCACCGCCGCACCGATCGACCCCGCACCCAGGACCACCGCGGTCTTCCCCGACAGCGTCGTACCCCAGGACACCTCCCACCTGCCCTCGGACTGGTTGCGGGCGAACACGTCCAACCGCCGCACCGACGCCAGCGCCGCGGCCATCACCCACTCGGCCGTCACCTCCGTGTGCGCGCCCCGGTTGTTGCACAGCAGCACGCCTTCCGGCACATGCGGCACCCAGTTCTCGACGCCCGCGCTGAGCAGCTGCACCACTTGCAGATTCGGCATGTCCTGCAGCACCGGCGGCGTCGAATACGACATGCCCGGCAGCGTCGCCTTCGGCGCCGCGGGCGGCACCAGGAACTCGACGCCTCCCGGGTCGGACGGGAAGTCACCGCCGTCGTACACCTCGACGACCACACCGTCGGGCACCGGACCGAGCCGGTCGAGCCCGGCCTCATGGGGGATCCAAGCTTTCATGCGGCCATCGTAGGGACCGCCGCCAGCCGCGCGGCAAGGCCGACCCCGACGCGAGAACCGGTCACAGCCGAACGCCCCCGACCGACGCCGCCCTCACCACCCGTTGCGGCGCAGCTCCAACCGGAACAACGCCCCGCCCTCCGGCGCATCGAGCACCGAGACCCGGCCCTGATGCTCCGACACCACGTCCTGCACGATCGCCAACCCCAGCCCCGCACCGCCCTCATCGCGGCTCCGCGACTCGTCGAGCCGCACGAACCGGTCGAAGATCCGCCGCCGCTGCCCCTGCGGCACACCATTGCCGTCATCCGCGACCTCCAGCCGCACCCACGCCTCGTCAACACCCGCCAACCGCACCGACACGCCCGCCTCCGCATGCCGCTGCGCGTTCGCCAGCAGATTCCCGACCGCCCGCGCCAAATGCCCGCGCACACCCCACACCGTCAAGTCCTCCTCGACCTCGAGCCGCACCGGCACCCGATCCGTCGCCGCCCGCCGCGCCACCTCCTCCCGCACCAGCTCTGTGAACGGCACGTCCACATGCGGCGGCCGCTCCCCGGCGTCCAGCCGCGCCAACAGCAGCAGATCGGTGGCCAAGTCCTGCAACCGCGTCACATCGCCCAGCGTCGCATCCAGATCCAGCAGCTCCGGGTGCTCGCGCGCGATCTCCAACTGCGTCCGCAGGATCGCGAGCGGGCTGCGCAGCTCATGCGAGGCGTCGGCGACGAACCGCCGCTGCTGCGCCACCGCCGCGTCGAGCGCCGCCAACGTCATGTTCGTGGTCCTCGCCAGGCTGTGGATCTCGTCGCGGCTCGCGGGCACCGGCACGCGCTGGCTCAGGTCGCCGCCGGTGATCTCGATGAGCTTCGTCTGGATCGCCCGCACCGGCTTGAGGGCGCGACGCACCACTAGCCAGGTGACCACGGCGACCACGAGCAGCAGCGGCGCCAGCGCCCAGGTCATGGTCGCCTCGACGCTGTTGATCGCCTCCTCTTGGGTGGCAAGGGAAGTGCCGGAGTAGACGCGGTACTCCGCGCCGTCCGGGGCGGTGGCCGCGAGCGCGGCGAACCGGTAGTGCTCGCCCTCGCCGGGGACGGTCACGGTCTCGAAGGCGATCCGCGACCCGACCGCGCCGCCGGCGGCCGAGGTCGTCGTCTCGGCCGCGGGCGTCGCTGCGGTGTCGCCGGAGGCGGGGGTGTCATCGTCGTCGTCGGAGTCGTCGTCGCTGTCGTCGTCCTGGCCGTCGTCATCGTCATCGTCGGACTCGGCGTCGTCGCTCGTCTCGACGGGCGCAGCGGGACTGGTGGTCTCGACGGGGTCGGGTTCGGGTGCGAAGTCGCCCAGCGCATCGGCGCCCGCGAGGTCGTCGCTGGCCGCGACCACGGTGCCGGCCGCGTCCACGATCTGCACGAGTTCGTCGTCGTCGGGCAGCTCGATCGCCGAAGGCGCGGTGCCCGAGGCGATCTGACTGGCGACGGACCGGGCGCCGACCTCGGCGGTGAGTTCGGCGCGGCCGAAGAGGTTGTCGCGCAGGAGCGCCACGACCAGGACCCCGGCGGCGACGAGGGCGACCGCGACCACCAGGGTCGCCCCCAGGGTGGCGCGCGCCCGCACCGAATCGGGCCGCCAGAACGGCTTCTTGCCCTCGGCCTTCCGCATGGCCCGCCGGACCTCGGCGCGCAGCGCGCGCGCTTCGCGCTTCGTCCTATCCACCGTCGGCCGCCAACCGGTAGCCGGCGCCGCGGACGGTCGCGATCGAGGCGCGCCGGTAGGGGGCGTCGATCTTGCGGCGCAGGTTGGAGATGTAGACCTCCACGATGTTCACATCGCCGTCGAAGGCGAAGTCCCACACGTGGTGCAGGATCTCGGTCTTGGACACGACCTCGCCGGCGCGGCTCGCGAGGTACTCGAGGACGGAGAACTCCTTGGAGGTGAGCTCGATCCGCGTGTCGCCGCGGCGGCAGGAGCGGGTCGCGGGGTCGACCTGGAGATCGCCGAACCGCCACACGGTGGGCGCGGCGGCGGCCGACCGGCCGCGGCGCATCATCGCGCGCAGGCGCGCTTGGAGGACCACGAAGGAGAACGGCTTCGTGAGGTAGTCGTCGGCACCGGTGTCGAGGCCTTCGGCCTCGTCGTATTCGCCGTCCTTGGCGGTGAGCATGAGGATCGGGGTGGCGATCCCCTCCTGCCTGAGGGCGGCGCAGACCTGGAAGCCGTTCATGGCCGGCAGCATGATGTCGAGGATGATCGCGTCGTAATCGCCGATGCGGGCCATCGACAGGCCGGTCCGGCCGTCATGGGCGAGGTCGACGGCGTAGCCCTCGGCCGTCAGCCCGGCGGCGACCATCTTGGCCAGCCGCTGCTCGTCTTCCACCATCAGCAATCGCATGTCCCGAAGCTTGACACAGCGAACCTGAAGCCAACCTGAAGTCGCTCGCGGACACGCTGATCCGGCCCCTGCCAGGGAGAACACCCGATCCCGCCCCCTGATGACCCCTTTCCTGAAGACGGCTTCAGGTGACTTCAGCTTGGCTTCAGGTTCGGGGGCGCATCGTTGCCGACATCAGATCAGCACACCAGCGAGAGGACACGAGATGAACGCTCCGACCGACACCCAGGCCCCGATCCCCGGCCAGCCCGAGGCCCCGCAGCGCCGCCGCTTCCGCGGCCGCCAGCGCACCCTCGTGATCGCCGGCGCCGCGGGCGTCCTCCTCCTCGGCGGCGGCACCGCGGCGGCCTTCGCCGCCGACGACCTCGACGACCGGGACGACCGCAACGGGCAGGCCGCGGACGACCGCTACGACGACGACCGGTATGACGACGACAACGGCACGGACGACGACGACTTCGCCCTCCCGGACGGCGCCATCGGTGAAGACGCCGCCGTCGAGGCCGCGCTCGCGGAGGTCCCCGGCGAGGTCTACGACACCGACCTCGAAGGCACGGTCGACGCCCCGGTCTGGATCGTCGAGGTGCGGGACGCCGACGGCGCCGAATGGGACGTCGCGGTCGACGCCTTCGAAGGCACGGTCGCCGACGTCTTCTCCGACGACGACGCGAACGACGATGACGGCGACGACGACAACGGCTCCGACGACGACGGCGCGGACGACGACCGCGACGAAGACGATGACAACGACGACCAGGACGACGACAACGACTAACTGAACAGCACCGCCCGGCCCCTCGCGGGCCGGGCGGTCGCCGAAGCACTCGGCCGGGCTCCGGCCTCCACGAACGGAGGCCGCTGGACCGAGAAGAGACTCCGCGGCCTCACGGCTTCGCCCTCACGAAGCGACCGCAGGCCGCCGCCGATCCGCAACGCGGATCCGCAGACCGAAAGCGAGCCGGTCCGACCGGAAGCCGAGCATCATGCCGGCGACCGGTCCCGGCTCCGCACATCAGGGTGGGTGGGGTGGGGGGAGGGGCCCTCCCCCCCAGTGCCGTCACTTCACTCGGTAAGTGAGGCAGGCGAACTGGCCGACGCTGCGCGCGTCGGTGAGTTCGAGGTGGTGCGAGAGGATGCGGCGCGGCAGGAGCGGTGCGCCGTCGCCGAGGAAGACCGGCGCGAGCGAGGCGCGGATCTCGTCGAGGAGGCCGGCGTCGAAGAACTGGCCGACGAGGTCGCCGCCGCCGACGATCCACCGGTCCTTGTCACCCGCGGTCTCGACCATCTCGGCGTGGATCTTCGCCACCTCGCCGGAGACGAACCGGATGTCCTTGCCCGGCACCGCAGGGAGATCGCGGGTCGTGAACACCCACACCGGCGCCTCGTACTGCCACTTGTCCGGGTGCTCGACCAGGTGCTCGTGCTCGAGGATCCATTCGTAGGTGGTGGAGCCCATGCAGATCGCGCCGACTCCGGCGAGGAACTCGCCGAACTCGTCGAGCGGCGTGTCGGTGTCGCCGCCCTCATCCTCCGGGTGACCGCCCGGCACGGTGAAGAGCCATTCGAGCGAGTTCTCCGGGTCCGCGAGGTAGCCGTCGATGCTGGTCGCTGTGTTGTACACGGTTTTCGCCATCCCGACAGCCAATCACGGACCGCCGACACCCCGCCGCCGAACCCGTTCGAACACCCTGGACGTCACGGGACTCATTGCGGCCCAAGCCGGTCGAAGCTTCCCGCAGACCCGTCAGGCGAGAGGGCGGCGCTCCGCGCGCCGCACGCCGCGAACACCGGCGCTCCCGACGAAGCGCCCCGCCGTTATGTCAGGTTTCCGACACTACCCGTTTTAGGCAGTAAAGCGCTCTTCATCGTAATTAGGTTGAGATCACGTCATACGACGTGATCACGAGCAAGTCCACCAAAGGGGTGATCCTGGTAATGAAGAAGTTCTTCACTGCCATCGGCGTCATGGCGGCCGCCTTCGCGCTGTCGCTCTCCGCCGCATCGCCGGCCACCGCGGTCCGCCCGCCCGGACCCATCCACGCGCCGACGCCCGTCAAGTCGCGGATCGAGAGCACCGCCACGGTCGACGGCGAAGTACCGGACGCCGCCGTCGAGCAGCGGACCTGCCGGGCCCGCTTCGCCGAGGGCGTCAACCACCGCCGCCTCGCCGAAGTCGGCGCCACGATCCTCGAGGTCATCCCGGCCGGCACCTGGGTCCCCGTCTCCTGCGAGCGCCGCGCCGGCGGCGAGTACAGCGCCTGCGGCCTCACCAGCGACTACTGGATGGAGGTCTACTGGAACGGCGCCTGGGGCTACAGCGCCTGGTCCTGCGTCAGCGAATGGGAGTACACCTCGTAGCCGTCCTGAAAGCCCGCACCGCAAAAGGGCCCGGGGAGCGCCATCGCGCTCCCCGGCCCTCCACGTCAATGCGCGACCCTCACGCGGTCAACCGCAGCACGTTCCCGATGATCCGGTGCCCGTGCGCGCCCGCCGCCGTCAGGATCGACTCCGGGTGGAACTGCACCCCGAACCAGCGCTTCCCGGGCGCCTCGATCGCCATGACGACCTCGTCGATCGCCGCGGTCGGCGCGAAATCGCCCTTCACCTCGTCGGGCGTGGCGTACAGCGAGTGGTATCGCGCCGCGGTCACCTCGTCGGGCAGCCCGTCGAACAAGCCGCCGCCGGTCACCTTCACGTTCCCGGGCTTGCCGTGGCTCGGCTGGTCCAGCAGCGACAGCGAACCGCCCGCGTGCTCGACCATCGCCTGCAGCCCCAGGCACACCCCGAACGCCGGCAGGCCCCGCCGCTCGATCTCGTCGAGCAGGCCCGCCGTGCCGAAGTCGCGCGGCCGCCCCGGGCCGGGCGAGAGCACCACCAGGTCGGGCGCGGTCTCGTCGAGGACCTCCGCGGCGTCGAACCCGAACCGCAGCGTCGTCACCTCGCACCCGTGCTGGCGGAAGTAGTCGCCGAGGGTGTTCACGAACGAGTCCTCGTGGTCCACCAGCAGCACCTTGCGGCCGTTGCCCGCAGGCCCGCCCGCGACCTCGATCGGCTCGGGCACCGCGGCCGCGGCGCCGATCCCGCCCGCCGCGGTCTCCAGCAGCGCCCGCGCCTTCAAGTGGGTCTCGGCCTCTTCGGCGTCCGGGTCGGAGTCGTACAGCAGCGTCGCGCCCGCGCGCACGCACGCCACGCCGTCGCGGATCTGCGCCGTCCGCAGCGTCAGCCCGGTGTTCATCGACCCGTCGAACCCGACGAAGCCCACCGCGCCGCCGTACCAGCGCCGCGGCGTCGTCTCCTGCTCCTCGATGAACCGCATCGCCCACGTCTTCGGCGCGCCGGTCACCGTCACCGACCACATGTGGGTGAGGAACGCGTCCAGCGCGTCCATGCCCTCCCGCAGCCGCCCCTCGACGTGGTCCACGGTGTGGATCAGCCGCGAGTACATCTCGATCTGCCTGCGCCCCAGCACCTTCACCGACCCGGGCACGCACACGCGGGCCTTGTCGTTGCGGTCCACGTCGGTGCACATCGTCAGCTCCGACTCCTCCTTCGCGGAGCCGATGAGCGCCTTGATCTGCGCCGCGTCGTGCAGCGGGTCGTCCCCGCGCGCGATCGTCCCCGAGATCGGGCACGTCTCCACCCGGTCGCCCGAGACCCGCACGAACATCTCCGGCGACGCGCCCACCAGGTACTCGCGGTCGCCCAGGTTGAACAGGAACTCGTACGGCGCCGGATTCGCCACCCGCAGCCGCTCGTAGAACGCCGTCGGCGAATCGCACTCGGCGTACATCTCATGGCCCGGTACGACCTCGAACAGGTTGCCCGCCTTGAACTCCTCGCGGGCGCGGCGCACCGTGTCGGCGTACACGCCCGGCACCGGCCCCTCCGGCACCGACGCGGCCCGCACGTAGTCGAGCGACTCGGTCTCGCGCGGCAGCCCCTTCGTGGAGCGCCCGCCGAACGAGAAGTCGTACCGGCGCACCTGCGCGGTCTCGCGCTTGCGGTCGACCACGTAGAGCTCGTCCGCCAGGTGCAGCACCAGGTCGCGGGCGTCCGCGGGCCGGTCCTTCGCGAACGGGATCGGCTCGAACTGGTAGGCCAGGTCGTACCCGAACGCGCCCCACAGCCCCAGGTACGGGTCGTCGCACTTGAGCGCGTCGAGGATCACCCGCAGCGCCGAGAACGCCGTCGGCAGCTTCGAGCGCAGCTCCTCCGGGACGCGACCGGTCGGCGTCGGCACCTGGACGCGCACCTCGCGGTCGTCCCGGGTCACCTCCCCGACCCCGGACGCGGCCAGCGCGTCGGCGAGCACGTCGACGAGGAGGAACCCGCGGGCGTTGAGCTGGCGCACCGTCACCTCGCGGCCGCGCGCCACGACCTCGAGCGACGGGTCGACGTAGGCGAGGTGGTAGCGCGAATACCGGCCCGGGTACTCCATGCCGCTCGAGAGCACCCCGCCGCGGCGCGTCTCGACCTGCGCGACGATCGGCGTCAGGTCAGGGTCGTCGAGCTCGGCGACGGTGCGTTCGACCGCCACTCCGGCGGGTGTCAAGAACTTGGTCATCGGCCCTCTCCATGGGTTTCAGGTCCCGACTCGAGGCGGCCGACCCCGGATACGACGAAGCGACCGCCTCCGAGACGGTCGCTTGCTTCTTGCACGCAAAAGCAGGGACGCCGCCTCAGCGACGCCACCACCAGTTGCGGGCGTGGATTCTCACAGGCCGAATACTACATGCCCAGCCAGTGGGACCGGCGCCGGTGCGCTGCGGTGACGCGTCCATATTCGCTCGGGGCCGCCGGGGGCGCGGCGCTACACTTGCTGACAACAGCGTCGACCCGGCCATCACCGGCGAGCTTCCGGAAGAACCGGCCCCGGCGGGCGGCAGCCGCCGCGACGAGGCCCCAGTAGAACCGGACGGGCGCGGCCCGTCACCGCCGCCGAATCGAGCGGGCGCACCGGCTTCACCAGAAGCGGGGGCGCCAAGCGAGGTGGTACCGCGGGCCGGGCCCTCAAAAGCCGGGACTCGTCCTCGCACACCGAACGTCCGCAAGGTGTGTGTGAGGAGACACCGGTCCTATGGCCTACCCACTCGACGACCCCGCACGGGGCGTACCCGCGAGCCCGAACCTCCCGGAGGTCGAGCGCCGCGTGCTCGACTTCTGGACCAAGGACGACACCTTCGCCGCCTCGATCGACGCCCGCGACGCGGGCGAGAACGGCGCGAACGAGTTCGTCTTCTACGACGGCCCCCCCTTCGCCAACGGCCTGCCCCACTACGGGCACCTCCTCACCGGCTACGTCAAGGACATCGTCCCGCGCTACCAGACGATGCGCGGCAAGCGCGTCGAGCGCCGCTTCGGCTGGGACACCCACGGCATGCCCGCCGAGGTCACCACCGAGAAGGAGCTCGGCCTCAAGTCGAAGGCCGACATCGAGGAGTACGGCGTCGACCGCTTCAACGCGGCCGCGAAGGCCTCGGTCCTCCAGTTCACGGGCGAATGGGTCGACTACGTGACCCGCCAGGCCCGCTGGGTCGACTTCGAGAACGACTACAAGACCCTCGACCTCACCTACATGGAGAGCGTCATGTGGGCCTTCAAGACCCTGTACGACAAGGGCCTCATCTACGAGGGCTACCGGGTGCTCTGGTACTGCTGGCGGTGCGAGACGCCGCTGGCCGCGACCGAGACGAAGATGGACGACACGTACCAGGACCGCCAGGACCCGGCCGTGACCGTCGGCCTCGACGTCACCACCCCCGGCCCGCTCGAGGGCGCGAAGCTCCTGGTGTGGACGACCACGCCGTGGACGCTGCCGTCGAACCTCGCCGCCGCCGTCCACCCCGGCGTCGACTACGTCGTGGTCGAAGCCGAGGGCTCCCGCTACGTGCTCGCCGAGGCCCGCCTCGGCGCGTACGCCCGCGAGCTCGGGGACGAGGCCGACGTCGTGGGCCGCTACAAGGGCGCCGACCTCGTCGGCCTCGAGTACAACCCGCCGTTCGACTTCTTCGCCGGCCGCGAGAACGCCCACCAGGTGCTCACCGCCGACTACGTCACCACCGAGGACGGCACCGGCATCGTCCACATCGCGCCCGCCTTCGGTGAAGAGGACAAGCTCGTCACCGACGCCGCCGGCATCGAACCGGTCGTTCCCGTCGACGACTCCGGCAAGTTCACCGAAGAGGTGCCCCCGTACGCGGGCGTCCACGTCTTCGAGGCGAACAAGCTCATCATCAAGGACCTCAAGGACACCCAGCGGCTCCTGCGCCACGACACGTACAACCACAACTACCCGCACTGCTGGCGCTGCGGCTCGCCGCTGATCCAGCGCGCCCTGTCCGCGTGGTTCGTCGCTGTCACCCGCTTCCGCGACCGCATGGTCGAGCTCAACCGGCAGATCGACTGGACGCCAGGCCACATCCAGGACGGCCAGTTCGGCAAGTGGCTCGCCAACGCCCGCGACTGGAACATCAGCCGCAACCGCTTCTGGGGCTCGCCGATCCCGGTGTGGACCAGCGACAATCCCGCATACCCGCGCGTCGACGTCTACGGCTCGCTCGAAGAGCTCGAGCGCGACTTCGGCGTCGAGGTCACCGACCTGCACCGCCCGGTCATCGACAACCTCACCCGGCCCAACCCGGACGACCCCACGGGCGAGTCCGTGATGCGCCGCGTCCCCGAGGTCCTCGACTGCTGGTTCGAATCCGGCTCCATGCCGTTCGCGCAGGTCCACTACCCGTTCGAGAACGCCGACTGGTTCGAGCACCACTATCCGGGCGACTTCATCGTCGAGTACACCGCCCAGACCCGCGGCTGGTTCTACACGCTGCACGTCCTGGCCACGGCCCTGTTCGACCGGCCCGCGTTCCGCACCGCCGTCGTCCACGGCACGCTCCTGGGCGAGGACGGGCAGAAGATGTCCAAGTCGCTGCAGAACTACCCGGACGTGCGCGAGTCGTTCGAGTCGTACGGGTCCGACGCGGTCCGCTGGTTCCTCATGTCCTCGCCCGTCCTGCGCGGCGGCGACATGCCCGTCACCGAGAACGGCTTCCGCGACGCCGTCCGCCAGATCGTCCTGCCACTGTGGAACGTGTGGTACTTCTACACGCTCTACGCGGGCGCGGCCGGCTACGAGGCGACCCCGGAGCAGGCGCGGGCCACCGCGCTGGCGAGCGAGCACCGGCTCGACAAGTACCTGCTGGCCAAGACGCGGGAACTGGTCGAGTCGATGACCGCGATGATGGACGACTACGACCTCGCGGGCGCGACCGCCGCGTTCCGCTCCTACCTGGAGAGCCTCACCAACTGGTACGTGCGCCGCTCGCGCGACCGGTTCTGGGAGGGCGACGAGGACGGGTTCGCCACGCTCGCAACGGCCTTGAAGACCGCGTGCGAGGTGGCCGCGCCGCTGCTGCCGCTCATCACCGAGGACGTCTGGAAGGGGCTCACCGGCGGCCGTTCGGTGCACCTGGCCGACTGGCCGGACGCCGAGGAGCTGCCCGCCGACCACGCCCTGGTCGAGGCGATGGACGCCGTGCGCGAGATCGCCTCGGTCGGCCTGTTCATGCGCAAGGCCCGCAAGCTCCGCGTGCGCCTGCCGCTCGCGAAGCTCACCGTGGCGACCGGCCACGCCGAGCGGCTCGCGCCGTTCGCCGACCTGCTCAAGGACGAGCTGAACGTCAAGGCCGTCGAATTCGACTCCGACGTGAGCGCCTACTCGAAGTCCGACCTGAAACTGGTCCCTCGTGTCCTCGGCCCGCGCCTGGGCAAGGACGTGCAGCGGGTCATCAAGGCTGTCAAGGCCGGCGAGTGGTCGGTCGAGGACGGCACGGTCACCGCCGGCGGCGTGGTCCTAGAGGACGGCGAGTTCGAGCTGACGATGGTCGCCGTCGACGCCGAGCACACCGAGGCCCTGCCGAACGACGCGGGCGTCATCGTGCTCGACACCGAGGTCACCCCCGAGCTCGCCGCCGAGGGCCTGGCCCGCGACGTTGTGCGCGTCATCCAGCAGGCCCGCAAGGACGCCGGCCTCGACGTCACCGACCGCGTCGCGGTCACGCTCGACGCCGCCGCCGACGTCAAGGCCGCGATCGAAGTCCACCGCGACTTCGTCCAAGCCGAGACCCTGGCCCTCGACCTCGCCTTCGGCGACCTCCCCGACACCGCCACCAGCGGTGAGGCCGGAGAGACCACGGTGAAGGCCGCAGTCATCAAGCAGTAAGCGCCGCAAGTGAACATGGGCTGGCCCGGGCGCCGCAGGCGGCCGGGCCAGCCTGCTTGCCGTGCCGCTGCGGCCGGGCCGGTTGGCCGGCTTTGCCGCAGCTCGCATGTGTGTCGTTGTGGTTGATGCGGGCGCATCGGCTTGTGGCCGATGCGCCCGCGATCGCCTCGCGAGGCGGGCTGCAGGAGCCGAGCGCGGGTGCACCCGCGCTCGGTCTTCGGGGGCGGCTCCCGGGATTCCCTCTTCCATGCCGCCGGTCCTGCTGCCGGCCGGCTACTCGCTCTCCTCCACCACCGGCGAGCAGTCGTTTTTGATATCTACAATCACATGCGTGCCAAGGGTTGCCAAGAGAAGCTTTTGGGGCTGTGGATAACCTCGTCGATATTGAGGTCGCAGCCTTCTTCCATGGGAAGCTCCGACTAATTCGACCTGTCTTGTGAATCCGGAGGTCCTTCGCCGAGGCGGCGAAGCAACTCGCTGTTCTCCTGCAGGATTCGATCGAGAGTCGCTTCAAACTCGAGCGAGCGTTCGTAGTCTCGCCGTAGGAGATCGAGCACAAGGTTCTGCCGGGAGGCGCGCAGACGCGCCGCGTCCCGGGCGAGCCAGCGCGCGAGATCGTCTGATAGTTCGATGAGCGGTTTCGTCATGCTGTCGATGATCGGGTGCCGATTCGCCGCCGGCGATCGAAATGCGTGTTGTCGAGCGCTGTCAGTCTTCGGGCCACCAGGTGTGGTCGGCGGCTATGTAGTGGAAGGCCGTGCGGATCCGCGACTCGTCGATGTTCTGGAGGCGGGCCCAGGCCTTCTTGTAGACCTTGAGCTGGAGGGCCGCGTGGCGGGCGGCCTCGCCCTGCGGGGGACGGCCGGTCTTCCAGTCGACGATGTCATAGCCGCCGTCCTCTCGATGGAAGATCGCGTCGATGCGGCCTCGAACGACGGTGCCCTCGTACTCGACGACGAACGGGACCTCCTGGGCCGCGATGCGGCGGTTCGCCCAGGCCGAGTCGCGGAAGGCGGCTTTGAGGCGGTCGAGGTCGGCGTCGGGGCCGACCGGGTCGGCGGCGCCCGGGAGGTCGGCCGGGTCGAAGAGGGTGCCGCCGCCGAAGAACTCCTCCACCCAGGCGTGGAACTCGGTGCCACGCTGGGTCGCCGGGCGCGGCGGGACCGGCATCGGGCGGCGGCGCTCGGCCGCGAAGGCCGCTTCGTCGGCGCGCATCGCCATCAGCTGGGACGTGGAGAGCCGCTGCGGGCGCGGGATTCTCACCACGCCCGACTCCCGCTCCTCGCGTTCGGCGAGGAGCAGCGCGGCCTCGTCGTGCCAGGCGCTCGCCTGCGGGCCATCCACACCGAGGGAGTCGGGGACCGCCAGCACCAGGTCGGCCGCTTCGGCGAACGCCTCCTGCCGGGAACCCAAGGGCGCCTTGCTCGGCCACTCGACCGTGCGCGCGTCCTCCTCGAGCGGGTTCGTCGGCCCCGGATCGGCCCATACCGTCGCCTCCGCGCCCGCCGCCACCGCCTCGTTCAAGTACGGCGCGGTCTTGCGCGGCTGCCGCCGCTCGGCCTCCCACCAGTACCCGGACGCCAGCAGCGCCTGCCGCGCCCGCGTCAACGCCACATACGCGAGCCGCCGCTCCTCCTCGAGCCGCGCCTCCTCGTCGTCGCGCTTGAACTCCTCAACGGCCCCTTTCACTTCCGAAGGCACCGTCGCCTCGTCGAGGTACAGCACCGGCAGGTTCTCGGCGTCACCGCGCAGCGGATACGGCAGCCGCGCCGCGTCGCTCACCCACGTCTGGTCGCCCTTCACCTTGCCCGGCAGGATGCCCTCGCACAGCCCCGGCACCGCCACCACGTCCCACTCCAGGCCCTTCGCGGCGTGCACCGTCAGCAGCTGCACCACCCCGCCCGCCGGCGAAGCGCCCTCCACCGTCAGGCCCCGCTCCCGCTCCGCCGCCGTCTCCAGGTACGACAGAAACCCCGGGATGCTCGCCCCGCTCGTGTCGTTCTCGTACGCCGCCGCGATGTCCACGAACTCGTCCAGGTTCGACAGGTCGCCGTGGTGCAGCATCACCTCGACGTCGAGCCCCGAATGCGCGATCACATCGCCCACCACGTCGGGCAGGCTCTGCCCCAGCCGCCCGCGGATCCACGCCAGCTCCTCGTGCAGCTGCGCGAACCGCAGGTACCCCAGCGCCGAGAACCGCTCCGCCGGACCGGGATCGGCCAGCGCGTCCGCCAGCGACGCCTCCGCCTCGCGCCCCGCGTCCGGCTCGAACCCCCGCGTGTCGGGGGCGAGTTCGCGGGCGCGCGCCCACAGGCCGGCGATGTCGCGCGGGCCGATGCGCCACCGGTTCCCCGCGAGGAGCCGCATCAGGGACGGCCCGTCGGTCGGGTCGGCGGCGGCCCGGAGCATCGCGACCGCTTCGGCCACTTCGGGATGGAACAGCAGCCCGAGCGATCCGACCACCTCGACCGGCAGCCCGGCGGCGGTCAAGGCCCGGTGCAGGGCGGGGATCTGGCGGCGCTTGCGCACGAGGACGGCCGCCTCGACCGGCTTCGCGGCGTCGCCGTCCTTCGCGCGCCGCTCGTCGTCGATCGCGTCCCGGACGACCTTGAGGTTCGCGGCCAGCCAGTCGGCCTCGTCGGCGACCGTGAGGTGCATCGCGGCCCGCACCAGGCCCCGGCCGTCGACGCCCGCTTCGAGGGGGCGGATGTCGCCCGCGCGCAGCGGCTCGGAGACCTGGTTCGCGACCGCGAGGATCTCGGCCCGGTTGCGCCACGACTTCGTCAGCTCGACGCGTCTCGCGGGTGCCCCTGCGGGCGTGGGGAAGTCGGAGGGGAAGCGCATGAGCGTCCCCGCGGAGGCGCCGCGCCACGAGTAGATCGACTGGTTCGGGTCGCCCACGGCCGTCACCGGGTGCCCGCCGCCGAACAGGTCGCGCAGCAGCGCCACCTGCGAGTACGACGTGTCCTGGTACTCGTCGAGGAGCACCGCCCGCCAGCGCTCGCGCTCGGTCTTGATGATCTCGGGCGCGCCCGCGACGAGCTGCGCCGCGAGCGAGAGCTGGTCGGCGAAGTCCATCACCCCGAGCTCGCGCTTGCGCCGGTCCCAGGACTCGACGAGCGGCAGCAGCTGCTCTCGCTTGAGCCGCAGCGACATCAACGCCCGGAACTGGTCGTTCGACTGCCGGTTCCCCTGCCGCTCAGCCAGGGTCTCGTGGAGCGACCGGTCGAACGCGCGCAGGTCGTCGCCGTCCCGCAGGTGCTCGGCGAGCTGCCCCGCGAGCTGCAGCACCTGCTCGGTGACCTTGTCGACGCCCACGTCGAACTCGCTCATCGGCCCGTCCCACGCGCACACCAGGTCGCGCGCGATCTGCCAGCGGCCCGTGTCCGTGATGACCCGCGTGCCCGGTTCGATGCCGATGCGCAGCCCGTGCTCGGCGACGAGGCTCCCCGCGTACGCGTTGTACGTGGAGACCGTGGGCTCGCCGTGGAGGTCGGCGAGTTCGGGGATCGACTCGGTGAGCCGCCGCAGCTTGTCGCGCACCCGCGCGGCGAGTTCGGCGGCGGCTTTGCGTGTGAACGTGAGGCCGAGGATGTGCTCGGGCCGGGCGACCCGGTTGGCGATGAGCCACACGACCCGGTCGGCCATCGTCGTGGTCTTGCCCGAGCCGGCGCCGGCGACGACGAGCATCGGGTCGCGCCCCGCCTCGATCACCTGCGCCTGTTCCGGTGTGGGCGTGGGGGTCCCGAGCCGGTTGGCCAGGCCCACGGCCGTGTAGCGCTCACTCATCGGTCACCTGCCGTCCCTCGTCGGCGATCGGGCAGCACCGCTTCACCGAGCACGTCTCGCATTTGCTGGTGTTGCGGGCCTCGAACACCGAGCCGGCCATGCGCACGGCCGTGTCCCCGGCGAGTTCCCGCGCCCAGTCCGGGTTCTCGTGCTCTCCGAGCGGCCCCTGCTGGCGGGCGACCGCGCTGGCGCCCTTCGCGTTCGGGTACACCAGCTCGGCCCCGCCCGGCTCCGAGCCCTCCGCGAACGCGCCCTCGGCGATCGCGAGCTGGTAGATGCCCAGCTGCGGGTTCGTCTGCGCGTCCGCTTTGGACACCGTGCTCTTCCCGGTCTTGAGGTCGACCACGTAGAGGCGGCCGTCCCCGTCGCGTTCGAGCCGGTCGATCTGCCCGGACATGACCACTTCGACACCGGGCGGCCCGACTTCGAGCTTGATCCGGAAGGACCGCTCGGCGCCGAGGAGCTCTCTGCGGTTGGCGCTCAGCCATTTCGCGAAGCGCTCGACGGCGCCGGAGACGCGCTGGCGCTGCTGCTCGGCGTGCCAGGGCGCTTCGAACGGGAGCCGGTCGAAGTGCTCGCTCACGACCTGCTCCATGACGGTCTTCGGGTCGGCGGCGGGGTCGACGGTGACGGCTTCGGCGGCGGCGTGGAGGAGGGTGCCGAGGTGGCGGGGGAGGAGGTCGCCGGAGTCGCCGCCGTGCGCCTCGAGGACCCACCGGAGCCCGCACTGCTGGGTCTTCTCTACTTGGGACGGTGAGATGCGGATGGTCTCCCCGGCGAGGGCGAGCGCGCGTTCGTCGGATACGGCGGCGAGGCCCCACCATTTCGCGGGGTCCGCGCCGGGCACGTCGGCGTCGGCGAGGCGGCGCAGGGCTGCGGCCGCGGCGTCGCGTTCGGCGTGGCCGGAGTCGACGACCGCTTCGCGCAGCCGCGCGGTGAGGGAGGCGAGGCTGAGGGGACGGCCGCGGCGGGGCGCGGCGGCGGGTTCGACGCCGAGTTCGGCGCTGAACCGGCTCGGTTGCGCCTCTTCGGAGTCGACGGCGGTGACGAGCAGCCTGACCCGGGCCCGGGTGCAGGCGTTGTAGAAGAGGCGGCGCTCCTCGTCGAGCAGCTGCGCGACCTGGTCCACGTCGGCGCGGCCGTCGAGGACGTCGACGAGCGCTTCGGCGCCGAGGAGCGAGCCGCGCGGACGCAGGTTCGGCCACGAGCCCTCTTGCGCGCCCGCGACGACAACGAACTCCCAGCGGCGCCCGTGCGCGGCGTGCGCGGTCGCGAGGGTCACCGCGTCGCCGAGTTCGGCGCGCGCGGAGAGGAAGTCGCCGGGCAGCTGCTGGTGCAGCACGTGCTCGCAGAACACCTCGACGCCCGCGCCGGGCTGCTTCGACTCGTAGTCGGCGGCCAGGTCGAACAGGGCGATCACGGCGTCGAGTTCGGCGTCGGCGCGCTGCGCCCGCCGGTCGCCGGAGAGCGCCCGGCGCTTGAGCCGCTCGCCCATCCCGGAGGCCTCCCATACCGCCCACAGGGTGCCGCTGAGGCCGGTGCCTTCGCGGGCGGCCGCGAAGAGGGCGCCGAGCCGCCGCGCGGGCTCGGCCCAGTCCTCGTCGGGCAGGGCGGCCGTGCGTTCGGGGTCGCGCAGGGTCTCGACGAGGAGGTCCGCGCCGGGGGAGAAGTTGTCGGCGGCGACGGCGAGGCGCCGCAGCTCCTGGCGCAGCCGCCGCTCCTCGAACGGGTCCGCGCCGCCGAACGCGGAGTGCAGCAGCCCGGCCGCGTTCGTCTCGTCCAGGCGCTCGCGCCCGCGTCCGACGAGCACGAGGTGCAGCAGGTTGCGGACGGTGGGGTGTGCGGGGAGCGGCACGTCGTCGGCGGCCTGGCGGGTCGGGACGCCGGCGTGCTGCATGGCCCGGCGCAGCCGCGGGATCTCCGACGCGGATTTCACGACGACCGCCATGTCGCCGTAGGGGACCCCGTCGAGCAGGTGCGAGCGGCGGGCGACGTCGGCGAGGTACACGGCCTCGCGGGTCGGCGACGGCAGGTAGACCACGTCGACGCGGCCCTGCTCTTCGGAGGCGGTGCCGCGCTTGCGGTCCCGGTCGTGGCCCCGCAGCCGCCGCGAGAGCGTCGTGGTGGCGGCGAGCGGCGCGAGCGCCACGTCGTGCGTGTCGTTGAGCTGCACGGTGGCCGCTTCGCTCCCGTCGCGCGCGGGGAAGCGGAACGGGAAGTCCCGCACCGATTCGGGATCGCCGCCCTGGTAGCCGAAGACGGCCGCGTCAGGGGTGCCGGCAGCGACGAGGTTCGCGCCGTCCCCGGCGAGGAGTTCGAGCAGCCGCAGGTGCGCGGGCGTGGCGTCCTGCAGGTCATCCACGAACACCCAAGCGGGCCTGGGGAACAGGTCGGGGTCGCGGCGCAGTGCGGACGCGGCGGCGCGGACGATCTCGGCGGAGTCGTAGAGGGCGCTCGACATCGATTGGAGCGCGAGGGTGGTCACGTAGCGGTCGTAGAAGCGCGCGGCGGCGGTCCACTCGGGACGGTCGTGCTCGCCGCCGAGCCGGGTCAGCTCGGGCGCGGACAGGCCGCGTTCGCCGCAGCGCAGCACGAGGTCGCGCAGCTGCTGTGCGAACGCGTACGTGCGCACCGCCTCGTCGAAACCGTGCGGCCAGCCGAAGTCCTCGCCTTCGAGCATCGACCGGATGAGCGCGTCCGCTTCGGGGCCGGTGAGCAGCCGCGGCTCGTCCCGGCCCGCGGCCACGGCCGAGCTGCGCAGGAGCGCGAAGGCGAACGCCGCGAACGTGTACACGCCCACTTCGGCGGCCGAGAGCCCTGCGGTGGCCGCGTTCAGGCGGGTGCGCAGGTGCGCGGTGTCCTGGCGGCGCAGCCCGAACACGAGGATCGAGGCCGGGTCGACCCCGGCCTCGACTTTCGCGGCGACGGCGCGCAGCAGCGCCTCCGTCTTCCCGGTGCCCGGCCCGCCGCGCACGAGCAGCGGCCCGGCGGCGTGCTCGACCACCGCCAGCTGGGCAGGGTCCAGGAGAGCTCTCTCGAGAGCGGCCCTGCCTGCTGCGGCCTCGGGCGGGTCGGTGAGCTCGAACCTGAGATCGGACACGTTGCCCATGGAAACACAGCGAACCACAGGGGTACGACAACACCGCCCGGAAGCCGACCGCGCCACGGCGCGGAGCGGCGCCGCCGGCCCCGGAGCGGGACCGGCGGCGCCTGGTTTCCTTTTGAGTTGCAGCCTTGGTGTTGCGGCCCTTGCGGGTCAGTTGAAGCTGAGGTCGCGGCGGCGCGCGCCCGCGTAGCCGAGCGCGGCGAGGGCCAGCGCGGCGGCGGTCACGAGGGCGGCCGAGAGCCAGTCCACGTCCTCGGCCGGGTAGGCCGCGAGGTGGTGGAAGGGCGAGACGGCCTGCGCCCACTCCGGCAGCTCCAGGAGCGTCGCGAAGTAGAGCACGATGAACAGCCACACCCAGGCCAGCCAGCGGAGCCAGCCGAGCCGCGGCAGCCACGCGAACGCGGCGAACGCGAACGCGGTCAGCGCCCACACCGCGGGCAGCTGCAGCAGCGACGCCCACAGGCCGGTCGCGAAGTACGAGCCGTCGCCCAGCGACGACGCGCCGCCCAGGCCCAGGAAGACCCCCGCGACCACGGTCGCGGCCGTCGCAGCCCACAGTGCGGCGGGCAGGTATGAGCCGGGCCAGCCCGAGCGCGGCACCGCGCCCGCGGCGATGAGCTCGCCGCGGCCCTGCGTCTCCTCCTTGCGGGCCCGGCCCACGATGAGCAGGCCGAACAGGCTCGCGAAGAGGCCGTTGAGCGCCACGAACGTCGCCGTGATGTTCTCCTCGATGCTCGACCCGCCGCGTTCGAGCACGGCCCGCTCGGTCTCGGAGAGGCCTTCGAGCATGTCGTCGGCGCCGCCGAGCACCGACCCGTAGGCCGCGCCCAGCAGCAGCATGGTGATGATCCCGGCCCAGAACACGCCCTTGGTGAGCCGGAACGTCAGTGCGGTCGCGCTGTTCAGGCCCGGTTTCGCCTCGGCCCGGCCGAGCCGGGCCGCCATCATGCCCTGCCCGAAGTCGCGGTGGGTGACCAGCGCGAACGCCAGCCAGACGGTGAGGACCGCGACGATTCCGGCGAACGCGAGCGGCCACCAGCGCTGGTCGGGCGTGTAGACGAACGTCTCCTGCGCCCAGCCGACCGGGGAGAGCCAGACCGCCCAGTTCTCCTGGGCGTTGCCGACCCCGGCGGTGAAGGCGGACCAGCCGATGACCGCGAACGCGAGGCCGTTCGCGGTCGAGGCGAAGCTCGCCAGCTGCGCGGTGACGGCGGCGACCCCGGCGAAGAGCACCGCGATCGCGGTGTGCGCGAGTCCGAAGAGGATCGCGCTGCCGTCCTGGCCGCCCGGGAGCGCCGCGACCGCGAGGGCCATGAGCGCGCCGAGCGCGACGGCGGCGAGGCCCGCCAGCAGGAGCGCCGCCGCGAGGTCGGCGCGGCGGCCGATCGGGTTGGCGCGGAACACCTCCGAGCGGGAGGTCTCCTCGTCGGCGCGGGTCAGGCGGGTCACCAGGAGCAGGAACATGACGGCGGTGAGCGTCCCGGTCCACAGGATCATCTGGTGGGCGAACATCGCGCCGGTGCTCGCGCCGTAGGCCTCGATGTAGGTCTCGGGGCCGGTCATGGACCGCATCGCGGGCGTGTTCACCGTGAGGGCGTACGCCTCGCGGCCGGCCGCGTCCGGGTAGAGGCCGGGGAAGGACTGGGCGACCAGCCAGGTGCCGCCGGCGAGCCCCGCGAGCCAGCCGAGCAGGTACAGCCGCGAGCGGCGCAGCTGGAACCGCAGCAGGTTGCCGGTGCCGGCGAGCGTGCCCAGGCCGTCTTCGAGTTCAGCGACCGCGGCGGTCATTTCGACTCCCCGTTCGGGACGCCGGAGGCGGCGAGCTCGTCGCCGTAGAAGCGCAGGAAGATCTCCTCGAGCGACGGCGGCTCGCAGGTGAGGCCAGCGACGCCGGCGACGGCGAGCTGCGCGAGCACGTCGTCGAGCGCCGCGGTGTCGACGCTGCACTCGATGTCGAGGCCGTCGACCTTGAGGTCGTGCACGCCCTCGTGGTCGCCGAGGCCGCGCAGGGGGTTCTTGAGGGTGGCGCGCAGGCGCGAGCGGGAGAAGTGCCGCATCTCGGCGAGGGTGCCGGTCTCGACGATGACGCCCTTGCGGATGATGCTCACCCGGTCGCAGAGGGCTTCGACCTCGCTCATGATGTGGCTCGACAGGAGCACGGTGCGCCCGGCGGCAGAGGCCTCCTTGACGCATTCGTTGAAGACCGCGCCCATGAGCGGGTCGAGGCCCGACGTGGGCTCGTCGAGCAGGAGCAGGTCGACGTCGGCGGCGAACGCGGCGACGAGCGCGACCTTCTGCCGGTTGCCCTTGGAGTAGGAGCGGCCCTTCTTGCGCGGGTCGAGGTCGAAGCGCTCGAGCAGCTCGTCGCGCTTGGCCTTGTCGATGCCGCCGCGCAGGCGGCCGAGGAGGTCGATGGTCTCGCCGCCGGTGAGGCCGGGCCAGAGGGCGACGTCGCCGGGGACGTACGCGAGGCGCTTGTGGAGCGTCGCGGCGTCCTTCCAGGGGTCGGCGCCGAAGAGCTCGGCGCGGCCGTCGTCGGAGCGGAGCATCCCCAAAAGGACGCGGATGGTGGTGGACTTCCCGGCGCCGTTCGGTCCGAGGAAGCCGTGCGTCTCGCCTTGGGCCACTTCGAGGTCGAGACGGTCGAGGGCGGTCACGTGGCCGAAGCGCTTGACCAGTTGCTCAGTGCGGATCACTGCGTTCATGCGCTCAAGCTATCACAGTTTTCATGAATTTGTAAAACTTAAAGCGGCTCCGGCTATCATGTTGGGCACAAGGCCGACGACGGGGGATCGATGGAACAGGACGAGCGCAACGACCTCTTGGAGTACGTGGAGCAGTTCGCCGCGCTCCTCAACGCCAGCGGCCTGCAGCGCATGTCGGCGCGGGTGTTCTCCTACATCCTGGTCGACGACGAGGACACCTACACCGCCGCCGAAGTGGCCGAAGGCCTGGGCATCAGCCTCGCGGCCGTCTCCGGCGCCGTGCGCGAGCTGACCACCGCCGGGCTCCTCATCAAGGGCCGCCGCCCCTCCACCCGCGCCGACGTCTACCGACTCAACGACGACGACATCTGGGGCTCGATCATGCTCGACCGCTCCCCGATCATCAACCGCTACCGCGACCTCGCGGTCCAAGGCGTCGAGACGCTGCCCGAAGGCCCCGGCCGCGACCGGATCGCCCAGACCGCCGCGTTCATGGAGTTCGTCGACTACGAGATGGCGCAGATGCGGGTCCGCTGGAACGAGCGCCGCGCCGAACTCGTCGCAGCGTACGAGGCGCGCAGCCGCACCGCGCCGCCGCGAGAGTGACGGGGCATACCGCTCCGGTATGGGGGACATACCGCTCCGGTATGCTGCAAGCCTGACCGCCCCGATCAGACGAACCCTGGAGGAAGCCGACGTGGCCGACGACACCAGCCGCTCCGATGCGACCGCTGACAAGGGTCGTCCCACGCGCAAGCAAGGCGAGAAGACCGCGTCGCGCAACCCCGGCAAGCGGCTCGGCCGCTTCCTGAAGGAAGTCGTCGAGCAGCTCCGCAAGGTCGTCTACCCGACCCGCCGCCAGCTCATCACCTACTCGGTCGTCGTCCTGGTCTTCGTCGGCATCATGATGGCCTACATCGGCGGCCTCGACCTGCTCTTCGGCGACCTCGTCCGCCGGGCCTTCGGCGCCGACTCCTAAGGGCCGCCGCGGCGCTCCCCGCGCCGCCGCCCGCTCCCGTCCGCCCTCCGCCCCCGCGGCCGGATCGCGTGACCTGCGCCGGTTCGCCGGTGCCTGAGACGCGCCGCCGTCCGGAGCGGCTACCCTAGTGGGTATGACGCGCGCCGGTTCCGCCGGCGCGCGACTTCACAGGCGGGAATCGACGCGTCCGACGTTCCGAGAAACCGGTCCGGTCGAGAGCGCACCGCCGTAACAATGTTCAGTCGCAGTACCTCGCCGCAGCGAGGTCGAAGCCGGAATGAGAGTTGAGCGTGTCTGAGTTCGACGAGGCCCTGAAGAACGAGGTCGCGGCCCAGGCTGCCGCGGCGCAGGTCGCGGAGGCCGACGAGGAGCCCACGACGGACGAGGACGCCGCCCCCGCCGAGCCCGAGGTCGACCCGGCCGAGGCCCTGCGCGCCAAGCTGCGCTTCGCCCCCGGCGAGTGGTACGTGCTGCACTCCTACGCCGGCTTCGAGAACCGCGTGCGCTCCAACCTGGAGAACCGGATCCAGTCCTTCGACATGGAGGACTACATCTACCAGATCGAGGTCCCCACCCACACCGAGGTGGAGATCAAGAACGGCAAGCGCTCCAAGGTCGAGGCCAAGGTCTTCCCGAGCTACGTGCTCGTCCGCATGGAGATGACCCCCGAGTCCTACTCGGTCGTGCGCAACACGCCCGGCGTGACCGGCTTCGTCGGCGTGGTCGACCGCACCGACCGCCCCAGCCCGCTCCCGCTCGACGAGGTCATCCAGTGGCTGCTCCCGCCGGAGCAGAAGCCCAAGGACGAGGCCCAGGCCGAGACCGCCGGCGGCGACGTCGAGATCAAGGTCGACTTCAGCGAGGGCGAGTCCGTCACGGTCGTGGACGGCGCCTTCGCCTCCATGCCGGCCACCATCGCCGAGATCAACGCCGAGCAGCAGAAGCTCAAGGTGCTCGTCTCGATCTTCGGCCGCGAGACCCCGGTCGAGCTCAACTTCAACCAGGTCTCGAAGCTGTAGCACGAGCTACAGCTCACACACCTCTCTTCAGGGACCCCGCTGGTCGGCGGGTACCCTGGAGAGGTTGCGCACCTGCTCAGGCAGGGGCGCGCATGTAAGGCAGGGACTCCGGTCCCTGCAAGCCCAGGATCAAGAGAAGGACACGATGGCTCCCAACAAGAAGGCCGTTGTGACGTTCAAGCTGGAGCTCGCGGGTGGCCAGGCCACCCCGGCCCCGCCGGTGGGTCCCGCCCTCGGCCAGCACGGCGTCAACATCATGGAGTTCTGCAAGGCCTACAACGCGGCCACCGAATCCCAGCGCGGCGAAGTCCTCCCCGCTGAGATCACGGTGTACGAGGACCGTTCGTTCACGTTCGTCCTCAAGACCCCGCCGGCCGCGAAGCTGCTGCTCAAGGCCGCCGGCGTCGCCAAGGGCTCGGGCGAGCCCCACCGCGTCAAGGTCGGCAAGGTGACCTCGGCCCAGGTGCGCGAGATCGCGGAGAAGAAGCTCCCCGACCTCAACGCCAACGACCTCGACGCCGCGTCGCTCATCGTCGCCGGCACCGCCCGCTCCATGGGCATCACCGTCGAGGGCTGAGGCCCCCAGAACTCGGTCGGCATCCCGTGCCGGCACCAACCCAGTGGAAGGGCGCGCGCCCGCCCTCACCACGACATCCGAAGGATGGAACATGAAGCGCAGCAAGAAGTACACCGACCTCGCCAAGAAGGTCGACCGCACGCAGCTCTACGCGCCCCTCGAGGCGACCGGGCTCGCGAAGGAGACCACCGCGACGTCGTTCGACGCCACCGTTGAGGTCGCCCTGCGACTCGGCGTCGACCCGCGTCAGGCCGACCAGCTCGTCCGCGGCACCGTCTCTCTGCCCCACGGCACGGGCAAGACCGTCCGCGTCATCGTCTTCGCCGAGGGCGACAAGGCCGAAGCGGCCGTCAACGCCGGCGCCGACGAGGTCGGCTCGGACGAGCTCGTCAAGCGGATCTCCGAAGGCTGGCTCGACTTCGACGCCGCCGTCGCCACGCCCGACCAGATGGCCAAGATCGGCCGGATCGCGCGCATCCTGGGCCCGCGCGGTCTCATGCCGAACCCGAAGACCGGCACCGTCACGCCGGACGTCGCGAAGGCCGTCTCGGAGATCAAGGCCGGCAAGATCGCCTTCCGCGTCGACAAGCACGCCAACCTGCACCTGCCGATCGGCAAGACCAGCTTCTCCGCCGAGCAGCTGGCCGAGAACTACGCCGCGGCCCTCGAAGAGGTGCAGCGCCTGAAGCCCGCCAGCTCCAAGGGCGTGTACATCAAGAAGTCCACGATCTCCACCACCATGGGCCCGGGCATCCCGGTCGACCCGCAGGCGGTCAAGATCAAGTAAGGCACCGCAAGGTGTGACGTGGCCCCAGCGCAGGCTCCTGCGCTGGGGCTTCGGTTATACGCCCTGCTACTCTGGAAGCCAACAACCCAAAGACCGTTCGGTTACCGCCTCGTGCGGTTGTAAACCACCCGGAACCGACGTAGGGCGACTACTCGAAGCGACCATGGTGTGGGCTGATTTGATCAGCCTCAGGTCCCAGTGATGAGGCGTCCCGCGGGGCGCCTAATTTTTTTGTCGCCTCCGCGACGGTTGAGGATTGATCAGCCGAGAAAGGAGGGAATTATGGCTGAACGGGAATACCCGGCGGGTAAGCAGACCGCCATCGCCGAACTCGCCCAGGACTTCTCCAACGCGAACGCCACGGTGCTCACCGAGTACCGCGGCCTGACCGTTGCCGAACTCCGCGAGCTGCGGCGTTCCCTCGGCGAGGGGACGCACTACCGCGTCGCCAAGAACACCCTCGCCAAGCGCGCTGCCAGCGAGGCCGGAGTCTCCGGTCTCGACGAGCTGTTCGTCGGCCCCACCGCGATCACCTTCATCGAAGGCGACCCGGTCGAAGCCGCGAAGAGCCTGCGCAACTTCGCCAAGACGCACGAAGCCCTGGTGATCAAGGGCGGTTACATGGAGGGCAAAGCCCTCTCCGTCGAAGAGATCACCAAGCTCGCCGACCTCGAGTCGCGCGAAGTGCTCCTGGCCAAGCTGGCCGGCGCGATGAAGGCCACCGCGCAGAAGACCGCCTCCGTGCTCGCCGCCCCTGCCTCGCAGGTGGCCCGGCTCGGTGCGGCGCTGCAGGACAAGAAGGCGGCCAGTGGCGAGTAGCGCCGCTAGCCCGAGACTTTAAAGAAAGGACAACACCATGGCTAAGCTTTCCACCACGGAACTGCTCGACGCGTTCAAGGAGATGACCCTCCTCGAGGTCTCCGAGTTCGTCAAGGCGTTCGAGGAAGAGTTCGACGTCACCGCTGCCGCTCCCGTCGCCGTGGCCGCTGCCGGCCCCGCCGCCGGTGGCGCCGAGGCCGCTGTCGAGAAGGACACCTTCGACGTCGTGCTCGAGTCGGCCGGCGAGTCGAAGATCAAGGTCATCAAGGAAGTTCGCGGCCTGACCGGCCTCGGCCTCAAGGAAGCCAAGGAGCTCGTCGAGAGCGCCCCCAAGGCCGTCCTCGAGGGTGCGAAGAAGGACGACGCGGACAAGGCCAAGGAGGCCCTCGAGGGCGCCGGCGCCACCGTGTCGCTCAAGTAATCGCGCACATCGCCTTAATGCATGAAGGGGCCTCCCAGCCCTTGTACGTGGACCGGGTCCGCACCGCCTGACGGCGGCGCGGACCCGGTCTTCTTGTCTTCCAAGATTTTTCAGAAGAATTCCGGCCGGGCGCAACGAAACCGAACCATCGCCACGTCTTTGCGAGTAGACACACCCAGACACACTCTCAAGGAGATGGACGATGTCCGCAAGGAGATGGGCGGCCGGGCTCGGCGGAGCTACGGTGCTCGCGCTGACCGCCGGCTGCGGCATGCTCGGTATCGGTGGCGGCGAAGAGAAGCAGTCCGATGAGCAACGGCTCGTCGAAATGCTCAACGAGAGCCGCCGCCTCGAAAGCGAGCTCATGGCGGCCGAGTACCGCATCGTCCAGAACTGCCTGGAGGCGCAGGGGCACACCGTCCACGAGCCGTGGGCGATGGAGGTCTACGAAGAGCCGGAGACGGACTCCCTCACCTACGGCTACGCCCACGAGGAGTTCCTCCTTCCCGCCGAAGAGGCCAAGGAATGGGGCTTCGGGCAGTGGGCCAACTCCATGGAGGGCTCCGAGGACCCCTCGAGCGAGGATTACTACAAGGCTCAAGAGGAGAAGTGGGCGGAGGAAGAGGGGGAGACCGACTACGAGGAGCCCGACACCTCGGAGTGGGACGCCCTCACCCCTGAGGAGCAGTACAGCTGGTACGTCGCCTACCAGGGCGAAGAGTATGTCAAGGAGTCCTACGGCACCCTCGAGGAGTTCGTCGGCGCGGTCGAGGAAGAAGCCGCGTACGAGGAGATGACCGAAGAAGAGCTCGCCGCCCTCGAGGAAGAGGCCGCCGCCGAAGAATCGGGCGAGATCGACGTCGAAGAGGACATGGGCTGGGAAGAGCCCAAGCCGGGCGGCTGCCAGCTCGAGATGATCGAAGCGCTCTACGGCGAGCCCCGCCTGGTCGAGACGGAGTGGGAAGCCGAGGAAGGCGAGACCTACACCGACAAGACCTGGGAGTACCGCCCGGAGAACCCGCTCTACTCGGACCCCGAAGAGACCATGTACGAGACCATCGAGGCCGAGTACACCGCCGCGATGGCCGACCTGCAGGGCAAGTTCATCGACTGCATCACCGCCCGCGGTTACGAAGGCTGGGAGTTCACCGAGTACAACTCGCTGCCCATCTGGGAGTTCTTCGGCGCCCTGTACTACCAGAACGCTTCCGAGGAAGAAAAGGACATGATGTACGGCGGCGACTCCGACGTCGAGGTCCCGGAGATCCCCGAGGCCGCCGGCAGCACCTACGAGGAGTGGAAGGCCTACGAGATCCAGACGGCCGTCGACTTCTCCGAGTGCGGCGAGGAGATCGGCTACGCCGACGCCTCCGAGAAGGCCTATGACGAGGCGAACATCAAGGGCTACAAGACCATGGAAGAGCCCGTCTACGCCTGGCAGGAAGAAATGAACAACGCCATCGCCAAGGCGCAGGAGGTCCTCGACAACTAACAAGCCACCTCTCTATCGGGGAAGAAAGGCCCGGGCTGCGCAGATGGGGCGCGGCCCGGGCCGCCCTGTACCCCCTAGAGCCGCAAGGAAACACACCCCCGAGGGCGGGCACGGCCACTAGGCCGCGCCCGCCCTCGGGCCCGTCCTGGGCCGAAGACGCGTCACCTTTGCCGTGCGCGCTCGTTGAACAGGTCGAGGCGGTCGGCTCGTCCGGCCGCCGAAGGAGCGAGGCCGGGACGCCGCATTGCGGCCGGGCGCCGGGACGCGCGAGCGCCCCGGCACCGGCGGCAGGCGACGCAAAGGCGTCCCGTGCCCGCACCGAACCGAACCGCGGGTCTTCCCGGCTCCCTCGCGGATCGGCAGGCGCAGGGCATGCCCCACCCGCATCCGCCTCCGACCAGCCGCAGCAACACGACGACCCGCCCCGCGGGTCCGACTCTTCCGAGGTGCGCGCCTTGCCCGCGACACGCCCGGGCCCTGATGGTCCTGCGGCCCTTCGCAAGGGCCGCGGGCGCCCGCCGCCCCGCGCGCACTGCGGCTGCCCGCGCCCCCGCTGCGCTGGGGTTCGCCGGCCCGCCGCGACTCAGGTGGGGCCCGGTTCAGTCGCTGGGGCCGAAGGGGCGCATCCGGGCGAATTAGACGCCTGACTTGACGAACTGTGACTTGATCCTGCAAACTAGTTCCTCAAGCGCCACTGCGTGGCGCGCGCAACGTCCGCCCCCACCGGGCCTTCCCGGCACCGCGGACCGAGCGCAGACGGGCCCGCCGCGGGGCGGCCCGGAGGCAGGACGGTCCCGGTGAGCGTGCGAACCGGTACTCAGAGCGATGTACGGAAGGAACTTCGGCAGCGGGAGAGATTGTCGTCACCACTTACCCCACCACCGGGTGGGGAAGTTGACAGTTGCCGGAGCGTACATTAAGCTATTAATTTGCGCTGCCTCCTTCACGCCTTCTTGACGCGGTGAGGGTCGTGGACGGTGGGGATTCCAGGCTCGACGACCGACGTTCAACGCCTTTCAGGCTTGACGCCCGGTCGGTTGCCCGTCTCCGGCTGTCCTCGTCGATCCCGCATCGGTGCGGAGACTGCGGCATGCGCCGGCCGTCGTAACAATCAGGTCCTCGGAAGGACGAATCTTGGCAGCTTCCCGCACTGGCAAGACCAGCTCCAGCAAGAGCAAGCACGCACCTCGCCGTATCTCGTTCGGCAGGATCGAAGAAAAACTCGAAGTCCCGAACCTTCTGGCGCTCCAGACCGACTCGTTCGACTGGCTCGTCGGCAACGAGGCGTACCGCGCCCGCGTGGGCGAGGACGCGGTGAGCGGCCTCGACGAGATCCTCGAGGAGATCAGCCCGATCGAGGACTTCTCGGGCACCATGAGCCTGTCCTTCTCCAACCCTCGCTTCGACGAGGTCAAGGCCCCCATCGAGGAGTGCCGCGAGAAGGACCTCACCTACTGCGCCCCGCTGTTCGTCACGGCGGAGTTCATCAACCACACCACCGGTGAGATCAAGTCCCAGACGGTCTTCATGGGCGACTTCCCCATGATGACCCCGAAGGGCACCTTCATCATCAACGGCACCGAGCGCGTGGTCGTCTCGCAGCTCGTGCGCTCCCCGGGCGTGTACTTCGACAAGCAGCCCGACAAGACCTCCGACCGCGACCTGACCAGCGCGAAGGTCATCCCGGGCCGCGGCGCGTGGCTCGAGTTCGACATCGACAAGCGCGAGACCGTCGGCGTGCGCGTGGACCGCAAGCGCCGCCAGGCCGTCACCGTGCTGCTGAAGGCCATCGGCTGGGACAACGACCGCATCCGCGAGCGCTTCGGCTGGTCCGAGCTCATGATGACGACCTTGGAAAAGGACACCATCAACTCGCAGGACGAGGCGCTGCTCGACATCTACCGCAAGCTGCGTCCGGGCGAGCCGCCGACGAAGGACAACGCGCAGTCGCTGCTGGAGAACCTGTTCTTCAACAAGAAGCGCTACGACCTCGCGAAGGTCGGCCGCTACAAGGTCAACAAGAAGTTCGGCCTGGACTCGCCGATCTCGACCGGCGTGCTCACCGAGGACGACCTGGCCGCGACGATCGAGTTCATGCTGCGCCTGCACTCGGCCGAGCCGGGCTACGGCCCCGACGACATCGACCACTTCGGCAACCGCCGCCTGCGCACCGTCGGCGAGCTCATCCAGAACCAGATCCGGGTGGGCCTCTCCCGCATGGAGCGCGTCGTGCGCGAGCGCATGACGACCCAGGACGTCGAGGCGATCACGCCGCAGACCCTGATCAACATCCGTCCCGTCGTGGCGGCGATCAAGGAGTTCTTCGGCACCTCGCAGCTGTCGCAGTTCATGGACCAGGTCAACCCGATCACGGGTCTGACCCACCGCCGCCGCCTCTCGGCGCTCGGCCCGGGCGGTCTCTCGCGCGACCGCGCCGCCATGGACGTGCGCGACGTGCACCCGTCGCACTACGGCCGCATGTGCCCGATCGAGACGCCTGAAGGCCCGAACATCGGCCTCATCGGCGCGATGTCGACCTTCGCGCGCGTCAACCCGTTCGGCTTCATCGAGACGCCGTACCGGAAGGTCGTCGACGGCAAGGTCACCGACGACATCCAGTACCTGACGGCCGACGAAGAGGACCGCTTCACCATCGCGCAGGCGAACCAGCTCCTGAACGAAGACGGCTCGTTCGTCGACGCGCAGGTCCTGGCCCGCGGCCGCGGCGGCGAGGCCGAGCTGCTGACCGCCGACGAGATCGACTTCATGGACGTCTCGCCGCGCCAGATGACCTCGGTCGCGACCGCGCTCGTGCCGTTCCTCGAGCACGACGACGCCAACCGCGCCCTCATGGGCGCGAACATGCAGCGCCAGGCCGTGCCGCTCATCAAGACGGACTCGCCGCTGGTGGGCACCGGCATGGAGTACCGCGCCGCGGTCGACGCCGGGGACGTGGTCGTCGCCGAGGCCGACGGCCTCGTCGAGGACGCCTCCGCCGACTACATCACCATCGCGCAGGACAACGGCATGCGCCGCACCTACCTGCTGCACAAGTTCCGCCGCTCGAACGCGGGCTCGTGCATCAACCAGGTGCCGCTCGTGACCGAGGGCGAGCGCGTCGAGGCCGGCCAGCCGATCGCCGACGGTCCGTCCACGGACAAGGGCGAGATGGCGCTCGGCAAGAACCTGCTCGTCGCGTTCACCACCTGGGAGGGCCAGAACTTCGAGGACGCCATCGTGCTCTCCTCGCGCCTGGTCGAAGAGGACGTGCTCACCTCGATCCACATCGACGAGCACGAGGTCGACGCCCGCGACACGAAGCTCGGTCCGGAGGAGATCACCCGCGACATCCCGAACGTCGGCGAGGAGATGCTCTCCGACCTGGACGACCGCGGCATCATCCGGATCGGCGCCGAGGTCGAGGACGGCGACATCCTCGTCGGCAAGGTCACACCCAAGGGCGAGACCGAGCTGACCCCGGAGGAGCGCCTGCTCCGCGCGATCTTCGGCGAGAAGGCCCGCGAGGTCCGCGACACGTCCCTGAAGGTCCCGCACGGCGAGGCCGGCACGGTCATCGGCGTCCGCACCTTCTCGCGCGAGGACGGCGACGAGCTGTCCCCGGGCGTCAACGAGATGGTCCGCGTCTACATCGCCCAGAAGCGCAAGATCGGCGTCGGCGACAAGCTCGCCGGCCGCCACGGCAACAAGGGCGTCATCTCGAAGGTCGTGCCGCAGGAGGACATGCCGTTCCTGCCGGACGGCACGCCGATCGACATCCTGCTCAACCCGCTGGGTGTGCCGGGCCGTATGAACATCGGCCAGGTGCTCGAGGTCCACTTGGGCTGGGCGGCGAAGACGGGCTGGAAGCTCGAGGGGTTCGACGAGGCCTGGCAGCAGGCCCTCAAGGCCATCGGCGCCGACGAGGCCCCGGCCGACTCGAAGGTGGGCACGCCGGTGTTCGACGGCGCGCACCCCGAGGAGGTCACGGGCGTCCTGGCGAACACGCTGCCCAACCGCGACGGCCAGCGCATGGTCGCCCCGACGGGCAAGGCGCAGCTGTTCGACGGCCGCTCCGGCGAGCCGTTCCCGGACCCGATCTCGGTCGGCTACATGTACATCCTGAAGCTGAACCACATGGTCGACGACAAGATCCACGCGCGTTCGACCGGTCCGTACTCGATGATCACCCAGCAGCCGCTCGGCGGTAAGGCCCAGTTCGGCGGCCAGCGCTTCGGTGAGATGGAGTGCTGGGCCATGCAGGCCTACGGCGCCGCTTACGCGCTGCAGGAGCTGCTGACGATCAAGTCCGACGACGTGGTGGGCCGCGTGAAGGTCTACGAGGCCATCGTCAAGGGCGAGAACGTGCCCGAGCCGGGCATTCCGGAATCGTTCAAGGTGCTGCTCAAGGAACTCCAGTCGCTCTGCCTCAACGTGGAGGTGCTGTCCGCCGACGGGCAGGCCATCCAGATGACCGAGAGCGACGACGAGGTCTTCCGCGCCGCCGAGGAGCTCGGGATCGACCTGTCCCACGAAGAGCCCTCGAGCGTGGACTTCGAGAGCGCCTGACGTCGAGTGAGGGCGGCAGCAGTCTTGGCGAAGCTTGCGAGCCATAAGTTTGCACAGCGTGCCGCCCTCGCCAACGTCTCATCCAATCCTTAAGAACCATCAAGGGGAAGAGTTCAGTGCTCGACGTCAACTTCTTCGACAAGTTGAAGATCGGCCTCGCCACCGCCGAGGACATTCGGCAGTGGTCGCACGGCGAGGTGAAGAAGCCCGAGACCATCAACTACCGCACCCTCAAGCCTGAGAAGGACGGTCTTTTCTGCGAGAAGATCTTCGGTCCGACCCGGGACTGGGAGTGCTACTGCGGCAAGTACAAGCGGATCCGCTTCAAGGGCATCATCTGCGAGCGCTGCGGCGTCGAGGTGACCCGTTCGAAGGTCCGCCGCGAGCGCATGGGCCACATCGAGCTCGCCGCGCCCGTGACCCACATCTGGTACTTCAAGGGCGTTCCCTCGCGCTTGGGCTACCTGCTGGACCTGGCGCCGAAGGACCTCGAGAAGGTCATCTACTTCGCGGCTTACGTGATCACCGCGGTCGACGAGGAGGCCCGCCAGCGGGACGTCCCGACCCTGGAGAACGAGATCGTCGCCGAGAAGCGCCACCTGGAGCAGCAGCGCGACGCCGCGATCGAGGAGCGCGCCTCGAAGCTCGAGGGCGACCTGGCCGAGCTGGAGGCCGAAGGCGCCCGCGCCGACGTCCGCCGCAAGGTCAAGGACGGCGGCGAGCGCGAGATGCGCCAGATCCGCGACAAGGCGCAGCGTGAGATCGACCGTCTCGACGAGGTCATGGACACGTTCCGCAAGCTCGAGGTGCGCCAGCTCATCGGCGACGAGATGCTCTACCGGGAGCTGCAGCAGCGCTTCGGCGAGTACTTCACCGGCGGCATGGGCGCGGAGTCCATCAAGAACCTGCTGGAGAACCTGGACCTGGACGCCGAGGCCGTGAGCCTGCGCGAGACGATCGCGACCGGCAAGGGCCAGAAGAAGCTCCGGGCGCTCAAGCGACTCAAGGTCGTGGCCGCGTTCCAGGCCACCGGCAACTCGCCGCTGGGCATGGTCCTCGACTGCGTGCCGGTGATCCCGCCGGAGCTGCGCCCGATGGTGCAGCTCGACGGTGGTCGCTTCGCGACCTCGGACCTGAACGACCTGTACCGCCGCGTCATCAACCGCAACAACCGCCTCAAGCGCCTGATGGACCTCGGTGCGCCCGAGATCATCGTGGCGAACGAGAAGCGGATGCTGCAGGAGTCGGTGGACGCGCTGTTCGACAACGGCCGCCGCGGCCGCCCGGTGACGGGCCCCGGCAACCGTCCGCTCAAGTCGCTGTCCGACATGCTCAAGGGCAAGCAGGGCCGGTTCCGCCAGAACCTGCTCGGCAAGCGCGTCGACTACTCGGGCCGTTCGGTCATCGTGGTCGGCCCGCGCCTGAAGCTGCACCAGTGCGGTCTGCCGAAGCAGATGGCGCTGGAGCTGTTCAAGCCGTTCGTGATGAAGCGCCTGGTGGACCTGAACCACGCGCAGAACATCAAGTCGGCCAAGCGCATGGTCGAGCGCGCACGCCCGGTCGTGTGGGACGTGCTCGAAGAGGTCATCTCCGAGCACCCGGTCCTGCTCAACCGCGCGCCCACGCTGCACCGCCTCGGCATCCAGGCCTTCGAGCCGCAGCTGGTCGAGGGCAAGGCCATCCAGCTGCACCCGCTGGTGTGCACCGCCTTCAACGCCGACTTCGACGGCGACCAGATGGCCGTGCACGTCCCGCTGAGCGCTGAGGCCCAGGCCGAGGCCCGCATCCTGATGCTGGCGTCGAACAACATCCTCAAGCCCTCGGACGGCAAGCCGGTGGCCCTGCCCACGCAGGACCAGATCATCGGCCTGTACTACCTGACGCACCTCTCCGAAGGCCGCGTCGGCGAGGGCCGGGCGTTCTCGGACGTCGGCGAGGCCCAGATGGCGAAGGACCGCGGCGAGCTGGACCTCCAGGCGCCCATCCGGATCCGCCTGGACGGGATCGAGACGATCAACAACGGCAACGCCGAGCCGTGGACGGCCCCCGAGGGCTGGACGCCGGGCGAGCCGCTGCTGGTCGAGACGACGCTGGGCCGCGTGTTCTTCAACGAGTGCCTGCCGCCGGACTTCGAGTACGTGAACTACGAGGTCCGCAAGGGCCAGCTCTCGGAGATCATCCACGACCTGTCCGAGCACTACTCGAAGGTGCAGCTGGGCGCCTGCCTGGACGCGCTGAAGTCCGCGGGCTTCCGCTGGGCCGGCTGGTCCGGTGTGACCATCGGCATCGAGGACGTCGTGGAGCCGGCGCACAAGGCCGAGATCCTGGAGAAGTACGAAGCGGACTCCGCCAAGATCGACAAGCAGTACGTGCGCGGTCTCATGACGGCCGAAGAGCGCCGGGGCGAGCTGACCGAGATCTGGACCAAGGCCACGGCCGAGGTGCTGGAGGACCTGAACCAGACGCTGCAGCCGGAGAACCCGCTGTGGCAGATGATCAACTCGGGCGCGCGAGGCAACATGCTGCAGCTGCGTCAGATCGCCGGCATGCGCGGCCTGGTGGCGAACCCGAAGGGCGAGATCATCCCGCGTCCGATCAAGTCCTCGCTGCGCGAGGGCCTGACGGTGCTGGAGTACTTCATCTCGACCCACGGTTCGCGCAAGGGCCTCGCGGACACCGCGCTCCGTACCGCCGACTCGGGTTACCTGACCCGTCGTCTGGTGGACGTCTCGCAGGACGTCATCATCCGCGAGGACGACTGCGGCACTGACCGCGCCCTGGACTTCCAGGTGTCGGTCGAGGTCGATGGGCGCTTCGTCGCGTCCGACATCGTCGACTCGTCGATCGACGCGCGCAACCTCGCCGAGGACGTCGAGGTGGACGGCAAGGTCCTCCTCGAGCGCAACACGCCGCTGAACTCGGACCACATCGCCACGCTGGTCGCCAACGGCGTCACCAACGTGAAGATCCGCTCCGTGCTCACCTGCGAGTCCCGCCAGGGCGTCTGCGCGGCCTGCTACGGCCGGTCGATGCCGACGGGCGAGAAGGTGGACCTGGGCGAGGCCGTGGGCATCATCGCGGCGCAGTCGATCGGTGAGCCCGGTACGCAGCTGACGATGCGCACCTTCCACACCGGTGGCGCGGCGACCTCGCAGGACATCACGCAGGGTCTGCCGCGTGTCCAGGAGGTCTTCGAGGCCCGCGTCCCGAAGGGCAAGGCGCCCATCGCGGAAGCGAGCGGCACCGTGCGCATCGAGGACGCCGAGAAGAGCCGGAAGATCATCATCACCCCGGACGACGGGTCCGAGGAGATCGTGGTCGACAAGGTGCCGCGCCGTCTGCGCCTGCGCGTGGGCGACGGCGAGCACGTCGAGGTCGGCGAGAAGCTCGTCGAGGGCACCATCGACCCGCACGAGCTGCTGCGCGTGCTCGGTCCGCGGAAGGTCCAGCGCCACCTGGTGGAGCAGGTCCAGGACGTGTACCGCTCGCAGGGCGTGATGATCCACGACAAGCACATCGAGATCATCGTGCGCCAGATGCTCAAGCGGATCACGATCATCGACTCGGGCACCCTGGAGTTCCTGCCGGGCTCCCTGGTCGACCGCCTCGAGTTCGAGGAGCAGAACCGCAAGGTGATCGCCGACGGCGGCGAGCCGGCCTCCGGCCGCCCGCAGCTGATGGGCATCACGAAGGCCTCGCTGGCGACGGAGTCGTGGCTGTCCGCGGCCTCGTTCCAGGAGACCACCCGCGTGCTCACCGAGGCCGCGATCTCCGGCAAGTCCGACTCGCTGGTCGGCCTGAAGGAGAACGTGATCCTGGGCAAGCTGATCCCGGCCGGTACCGGCATCGCCAAGTACCGCAACGTGTCGGTCGAGCCCACCGAGGAAGCCAAGGCCGCGGTCTACTCCCTCGGCGGCTACGAGGACACGACCGCGAACGCCTTCGCCTACGGCGGCGGCCCCGCGGTCAGCCTCGAGGACTCCTACGACCTGGGTTCCTTCTAGAGCAACAACCTGCCGATTCCCGACGGCATGCAAGAAACCGGTGGGCCGGTGGCGCTTTCGCGCCACCGGCCCACCGGCGTTTCGACCGGAGGCGAGCCGCCGGGCGCGTGTAGAACATGAACGTGGCAACGATAGAAATCCGTGATGTCCCGGGGGACGTGTACGAAGCACTGGGCGTGGACGCGAAAGAACGCGGGCAGACCTTGAATCAGTACCTGATAGCAATGCTGATCGACGCCGTGAACCGGGGGCGGGCGCTCCGAGACCGGTACCGGGGGAGAGCTGAAGCTACAGGTCGAGGTGAACGCGGAGCGCGTCGTCGACCTGGGCCATGTACTCGGCGCTGACGGAACCGACCTGGTGGAAGAACCGGTCGAAATCTACCGCCTTGACTTGCTCTGCTTGCGCTTTGGAGTCGTGGTCGAGACCCGTTGAAGTGGCTGGGATGCGGACCTGGAAGGGAAATACTCGCTTGATGTTCGAGGTCATCGGTACGACCGCGAGTACACCGCGGCCGAGACGCTCTGCCTGGCGATTGGCGCCGTCGTTCGACACGAGGATTGCTGGGCGAGCTTTATCCACCTCCGATCCGCGTGCGGGCTCGAAATCGACTAGGTAGATGTCACCGCGCCTCATCGGTCATCCCGTCGCCTGTAACCGAGTCCCACAACTCCGCGTCCTCGGAGGCGTACCACTCGTCCCAGGCGGCCTCGTACTGGTGGCCCAGCTCCGCTTCGCGCAGCAGCGCGATGCTGTGCTGCACCGCTGCGGATCGGGAGCCGATGCCGTGGTCGCGCGCGAAGTTGTCGAGGAAGCGAATGTCCTCGTCGGGGATGCTCAGGCTTACCTTCATACATATCACCGTACCCTCAATTCCTACCCGAAGGTATAACTCACGAGGCGGACTCCCGAGGGCGTGTCGAGGGTGTGTCACGTCACGCGGGTCGTCGGCCCCATAGGATGAGCGGGTGGCTGAGGTGCGTGGGGTTTTCGGAGTCCGGCATCCGGATGATCCGGAGCCGGTGGAGTCGACGAAGGTGGTGGCGGCCCGGTTGCTGGCCGGAGTCGGGGTCGCCTTGTCGCTCTTCGTCGGTGGAGTGATCCCGGCGGTCATCGCGCTCGTGCTGGCCCGGCAGGCCGAGGCCGACATCCGCGCCTCCGAAGGGTTCCTGCTCGGCGGCTCCCGGTTGGCCTCCATACGGCGGCAGGCCTGGACGGCGATCGGGATCGGCGCCGCAGTCGTGGTGGCGGCCTTGCTGTTCTGGGTCCTCGAACTCGCGCGGACGGCGGGCGGGCCGAGCTACGACGGGAGCGTCGCGGTTTCAGGCTGACGCCTGAGGGAACTGCTGGTGAACAGCGCCTCTCGGGAGGCATCCCGCGCGGGACCGTCCCGTATCGCGAGCTAATATAGGCCACGGTGTGTCTACCGCACCGAACGAATCAGGCCAAGGCCCCGCCGCGGCGAAGCTTGCGAGCCGGGCTCTGGTGCAACTCCGTGACACTGAACACGGATGCCTTGCGGTCAGAAAACGGCTTTGACCTTGTTCGTTAGGCTAGGTAGGCTTCTCCCTTGCGCCTGGACACCGCTTTGAGCGGCATGGTGGCCCTGTCAACTCCGGCAGCTCGGTCCCCGTGAGAGCCAGGCCAGGTTGCGTGCCTGCAAGATGGCGGGATCTGATCCCGTCGGCTGGCGTCATCGGCACGCATCCCTCGCACTGGGGGCTTCGTGAACACGGCTCTTTAGCCGGTCTCCGAGGAGATCGCTTCACGAACGCGTCTGAACTCGCTATCTGGCGGATCTACGGTCCGCCGGGCGCGGGTATGGGTCCGGAGAGACGCGACACGCCCGAACGCGGGGGACGGGAACCCACGCCGCTGAGCTGGGCCGTTATACGGCCGACAGCAGGCGCGCGGGTGAACAGGTGACGCCGCACTGTCAGGAATACGCAACCGTCGACTGTTGAGAGGGGTTCGGCTCAGTGCCAACCATCCAGCAGCTGGTCCGCAACGGCCGCAAGGTCAAGACCAGCAAAACCAAGACGCCCGCGCTGAAGGGCAGCCCGCAGGCCCGCGGCGTGTGCACGCGCGTGTACACCACGACGCCGAAGAAGCCGAACTCGGCCATGCGCAAGGTCGCCCGCGTGCGCCTCATGAACGGCACCGAGGTCACCGCCTACATCCCTGGTGTGGGTCACAACCTGCAGGAGCACTCCATCGTGCTCGTGCGCGGCGGTCGTGTCCGCGACCTGCCCGGTGTCCGCTACAAGATCATCCGCGGCGCGCTCGACACCCAGGGTGTCCGCGACCGCAAGCAGGCCCGCAGCCGCTACGGCGCGAAGAAGGAGAAGTAAGCCATGCCGCGTAAAGGTCCCGCGCCGCGCCGGCCGCTTACCGCCGACCCGGTCTACAACTCGGTGCTCGTCACCCAGCTCATCAACAAGGTCCTCAAGGACGGCAAGCGCCGCCTCGCCGAGCGCATCGTCTACGAAGCCCTCGAGAACTGCCGCCAGAAGGCCGACTCGGACCCCGTGGTGATCCTCAAGCGCGCGCTCGACAACGTGAAGCCGACCCTCGAGGTCCGCTCCCGCCGCGTCGGTGGCGCCACCTACCAGGTTCCCGTGGACGTGCGCCCGCAGCGCGCCACCACGCTGGGCCTGCGCTGGCTCGTCGGCTACGCCCGCGACCGCCGTGAGAAGAGCATGGTCGAGCGTCTGACGAACGAGATCCTGGACGCTTCGAACGGCCTCGGCGCCGCGGTCAAGAAGCGCGAGGACACGCACAAGATGGCCGATTCCAACAAGGCATTCGCGCACTACCGCTGGTAGTCGCAGAGAGACTGAGAGATCGTGGCTAACAAAGCTAATGCGGAGCTCGCCAAGCTCCGCAACATCGGCATCATGGCCCACATCGACGCCGGCAAGACGACCACCACCGAGCGCATCCTGTACTACACGGGCGTGTCGCACAAGATCGGTGAGGTCCACGACGGCGCCGCGACCATGGACTGGATGGAGCAGGAGCAGGAGCGTGGTATCACCATCACCTCCGCCGCTACCAAGTGCTCCTGGGGCGACAACATCATCCAGATCATCGACACGCCCGGCCACGTCGACTTCACCGTCGAAGTGGAGCGCTCGCTCCGCGTGCTCGACTCCGCCATCGCCGTCTACGACGGTGTGGCCGGCGTGGAGCCGCAGACCGAGAACGTGTGGCGTCAGGCGAACAAGTACGACGTCCCGCGCATGTGCTTCGTCAACAAGCTCGACCGCACGGGCGCGAACTTCTTCCGCTGCGTCGAGATGATGCAGGACCGCCTCAACTCGAACACCGCGGTGATCCAGCTCCCGATCGGTAACGAGGCCGACTTCATCGGCGTCGTCGACCTGGTCGAGATGCACGCCAAGGTGTGGCGCGGCGAGACCGGTCTGGGCGAGAACTACGAGGTCGAAGAGATCCCCGCGGATCTGGCCGAGCAGGCCGCCGAGTACCGCGAGAAGCTCCTGGAGACCCTCTCGGACGTCGACGACGAGTTCGCCGAGCGCTTCCTGGAGGGCGAGGAGATCTCGGTCGCCGATGTCAAGGCCGCGATCCGC
Source organism: Glycomyces niveus (assembly GCF_017592475.1). Lineage (GTDB taxonomy): Bacteria > Actinomycetota > Actinomycetes > Mycobacteriales > Micromonosporaceae > Glycomyces > Glycomyces niveus. The sequence goes on from NZ_JAGFNP010000005.1 coordinate 109,250, forward strand.
AAGGCCACCATCGCCAACCAGATCAACCCGGTGCTCTGCGGCACCGCGTTCAAGAACAAGGGCGTGCAGCCCCTGCTCGACGCGGTCGTGGACTACCTGCCGAGCCCGCTCGACATCCCGGCGATCCAGGGGACCCTCACCGACAACGAGACCCCGGCCGAGCGCCACCCGGACGTCGAGGAGCCCTTCGCGGGCCTCGCGTTCAAGATCCAGACCGACAAGCACCTCGGTCGACTCACCTACGTCCGGATCTACTCCGGCACGGTCGAGTCCGGCACTCAGGTCATCAACTCGACCAAGAGCCGCAAGGAGCGCATCGGCAAGATCTACCAGATGCACGCCAACAAGCGCGAAGAGCGCGGGTCGGCGCAGGCGGGCGACATCATCGCGGTGCAGGGCCTCAAGGGCACCACCACCGGTGACACGCTCTCCGACTCGAACAAGCAGGTCATCCTGGAGTCGATGATCTTCCCGGAGCCGGTTATCGACGTGGCCATCGAGCCGAAGTCGAAGGCCGACCAGGACAAGCTGGGCACCGCGATCCAGCGCCTGGCCGAGGAGGACCCGACCTTCCGCGTCAAGACCGACGAGGAGACCGGGCAGACCGTGCTCTCGGGCATGGGCGAGCTCCACCTCGACATCATGGTCGACCGCATCAAGCGGGAGTTCGGCGTCGAGGCGAACATCGGCAAGCCCCAGGTGGCCTACCGCGAGACCATCACCCAGCGGGTGGAGAAGGTCGAGTACCTGCACAAGAAGCAGACCGGTGGTTCCGGTCAGTTCGCGCGCGTGCTCGTCAACCTCGAGCCCCTGGAGATGAAGTCGAACGAGGACACCGTCTTCGAGTTCGACGACCAGATCTCCGGCGGTCGCATTCCGCGCGAGTACATCCCGTCGGTGAAGGCCGGCGCGGAGGACGCGCTGCCGGACGGCGTCCTGGCGGGCTTCCCGCTCGTGGGCGTCAAGATGGAACTGATCGACGGTCAGTACCACGAGGTCGACTCTTCGGAGATGGCCTTCAAGATCGCCGGCCGCATGGCGCTGAAGGAGGCCGCGAAGCGGGCTCGTCCGGTGCTGCTCGAGCCGGTGATGGCCGTCGAGGTCATCTGCCCGGAAGACAACATGGGCGACGTCATCGGCGACATCAACTCCCGCCGCGGCATGGTCCAGGAGATGGGCGAGCGCGGCAACGACCGCACGGTCGTGGCCAAGGTGCCGCTGTCCGAGATGTTCGGTTACGTCGGCGACCTGCGGTCGAAGACGGCCGGGCGTGCGAACTACTCGATGCAGTTCGACACCTACGCCGAAGTCCCGGCGAACGTCGCCAAGGAGATCATCGCCAAGGCGACAGGCGAGTAAGCGTTTCGGGCGCCCAAGCCTGGGCGCCCGGCGCTGACCACCTGTTGCCAGCAGAGGCGCTGAGTTCCAAAGCGACGCAATAGGTCAGATAAGTCAAACCAGATTTAACCAGTCCACAGGAGGACGAAGTGGCAAAGGCCAAGTTCGAGCGGAACAAGCCGCACGTCAACATCGGTACGCTCGGTCACGTCGACCACGGCAAGACCACGCTCACCGCGGCGATCACCAAGGTCCTGCACGACAAGTTCCCGGACCTGAACCCGTACACGCCGTTCGACGAGATCGACAACGCTCCCGAGGAGCGCCAGCGCGGTATCACCATCTCGATCTCGCACGTCGAGTACCAGACCGAGGCGCGTCACTACGCGCACGTCGACTGCCCCGGGCACGCCGACTACATCAAGAACATGATCACCGGTGCCGCTCAGATGGACGGCGCGATCCTGGTCGTGTCCGCCGCTGACGGCCCCATGCCGCAGACCCGCGAGCACGTCCTCCTCGCCCGCCAGGTCGGCGTTCCCTACGTGGTCGTGGCGCTCAACAAGTCCGACATGGTCGACGACGAGGAAATCCTCGAGCTCGTCGAGATGGAGGTCCGTGAGCTCCTGTCCGACCAGGGCTTCCCGGGCGACGACGCCCCGGTCGTCCAGGTCTCCGCCCTCGGCGCCCTCGAGGGCGAAGAGAAGTGGGTCAACGCCGTCGCCGACCTCATGCAGGCCGTCGACGACTCGGTCCCGGAGCCGGAGCGCGCCACCGACCTGCCGTTCCTCATGCCGATCGAGGACGTCTTCACCATCACCGGCCGCGGCACCGTCGTGACCGGTCGTGTGGAGCGCGGTGTGCTCCTCCCCAACGAGGAAGTCGAGATCGTCGGCATCCGCGAGGGCGCCATCACCACCAAGGTGACCGCCATCGAGATGTTCCGCAAGACCCTCGACGACGCGCGCGCCGGTGAGAACGTGGGCCTCCTGCTCCGCGGCACCAAGCGCGAAGAGGTCGAGCGCGGCATGGTCGTCGTCAAGCCTGGCACGACCACCCCGCACACCGACTTCGAGGCCGCGGTCTACATCCTCTCGAAGGACGAGGGCGGCCGCCACACGCCGTTCTTCAACAACTACCGTCCGCAGTTCTACTTCCGGACCACCGACGTGACCGGCGTCGTGACCCTCCCCGAGGGCACCGAGATGGTCATGCCGGGTGACAACACCGACATGAAGGTGGAGCTCATCCAGCCCATCGCCATGGACGAGGGTCTGCTCTTCGCGATCCGCGAGGGTGGCCGCACGGTCGGCTCCGGCCGCGTCACCAAGGTCCTCAAGTAAGACCCAGTGCCGGGGTGGCTCACCAGTGAGCCACCCCGGTTTACTTGCGTCTCACTGAGAACGCAGTGTGACCGGGGATAACCTCCGGTCCGGCGGTCGAGACGCGGACACCACGCATACGCGTAACCTGTCCCACTGTTGCCCGACCCCAGCTTGCTGGGTGAACGGGGGAGCAGGCATAATATTCAGGTTGCGTACGCTCCGGCGTCCCCAGTGCTGTGCACTGCGCAGGACACCGGTGCTCACGCCCGGCCCGCGGGCCCGAGTAGGCACTTGCCGTGCTGAGAGGGACCGTTTCATGGCGGGCAGGCGGGCGAGCCAAAGAGACCAGCAGAAGGCACAGCTGTGCCCAAGTCAGTCTCGAACTCGCGACACGCCCGACCGCGTGGAGCGGTCTGAACAGCCAATTTACGTAAGGTTAGGACACATGGCGGGACAGAAGATCCGCATTAGGCTGAAGGCCTACGACCACGAGGTCGTGGACTCCTCGGCCCGCAAGATCGTGGAGACGGTCACCCGTACCGGTGCTGCCATCTCCGGGCCGGTGCCGCTGCCGACTGAGATCAACCGCTTCTGCGTGATCCGGTCGCCGCACAAGTACAAGGACTCGCGCGAGCACTTCGAGATGCGCACGCACAAGCGCCTCATCGACATTCTCGACCCGACCCCGAAGACGGTCGACTCGTTGATGCGCCTTGACCTCCCGGCCGGCGTCGACATCGAGATCAAGCTGTAGGGGACCAATGGACAGGCAGATCAAGGGAATCCTGGGCACCAAGCTCGGCATGACCCAGGTTTGGGACGAGAACGGCCGCGCCGTGCCCGTCACTGTGGTGCAGGCCGGACCGAACGTGGTCACCCAGGTTCGCAAGCCCGATGTCGACGGCTACTCGGCCGTGCAGCTGGGCTTCGGCGACATCAAACTCAAGAACGTGACCAAGCCGCTCCAGGGCCACTTCGAGAAGGCCGGCGTCGCTCCGCGTCGCCACCTCGTCGAACTGCGCACCTCGGACGCCGCCGACTACGACCTCGGCCAGACCGTCGAAGCGACGATCTTCGAATCCGGTCAGCTCGTGGACGTCACCGGCACCACCAAGGGCAAGGGCTTCGCCGGCGTCATGAAGCGCCACGGCTTCGGCGGTCTCCCCGCCAGCCACGGTGCGCACAAGGTCCACCGCGCCCCCGGTTCGATCGGTGGCTGCGCCACTCCGGGCCGCGTCTTCAAGGGCATGCGCATGGCCGGCCGGATGGGCCACGCCCGTCACACCACGCAGAACCTGCGCATCCAGGCGGTCGACGCCGAGCGCGGTCTGCTGCTCATCGTGGGCGCCATCCCCGGGCCGAAGAACGGCCTGGTGCTCGTCCGCACGGCAGTCAAGCAGGTGGCATAACCATGAGCCTCGAAATCAACGTCAAGAACGCCTCTGGCGCTGAGACCGGGAAGACCATCGAGCTCCCGGCGTCGATCTTCGACGTCGAGCCGAACATCCCGCTCATGCACCAGGTCGTCACGGCGCAGCTGGCCGCCGCCCGCACGGGCTCGGCCAAGACCAAGACCCGCGCGGAGGTCCGCGGCGGCGGCAAGAAGCCGTACCGCCAGAAGGGCACCGGTCGCGCCCGCCAGGGCTCGATCCGCGCGCCGCAGTTCACCGGCGGCGGCGTCGTCCACGGCCCGCAGCCGCGGTCGTTCGCCGAGCGGACCCCCAAGAAGATGAAGGCCGCCGCTCTCGCGGGTGCCCTCACCGACCGGGTCCGCGGTGACAACGTGCACGTCATCGACGCCTTCATCGAGGGCGACGAGCCCAAGCTGAAGACCGCGCGGGCCGCTCTGGCCGCGATCACCGAGTCCTCCAAGGTCCTGGTGGTGCTGACGCGCGACGAGCAGACCGCGGCCCTGAGCCTGCGGAACCTGCCCGAGGTGCACCTGCTCGACTGGGGCCAGGTCAACACCTACGACGTGCTCAACAACGAGGACATCGTGTTCAGCGAGGCCGCCATCGAGGCGTTCATCGCTGACCGGACTGAGCAGGAGGTCGCGGCGTGAGCGAAGTGACCGTCGCCGACCCGCGCGACATCATCATCAAGCCGGTCATCTCGGAGAAGACCTACACCCTCCTCGGCGAGGGCAAGTACACCTTCGAGGTCGACCCGCGCGCCAACAAGAGCCACATCAAGATCGCCGTCAAGCAGATCTTCAACGTGGACGTCAAGAGCGTCAACACCCTGAACCGGTCGGGCAAGCGCAAGCGCACCCGCACCGGCTGGGGTCAGCGCAAGAGTGTCAAGCACGCGATCATCACCGTGGAAGGCGACCCCGGTCGCCTGGGTGAGATCTTCGGCGGACAGATCTCGTAGGAGCAAGAAGCATGGCTATTCGCAAGTACAAGCCGACGACGCCCGGGCGTCGTGGCTCGAGCGTCTCCGACTTCGCCGAGATCACCCGTTCGACCCCCGAGAAGTCGCTGCTCCGCCCGATCTCCAAGACCGGCGGCCGCAACAACTCGGGCAAGATCTCGACCCGTCACCGCGGCGGCGGCCACAAGCGCCGTTACCGCGTGATCGACTTCCGTCGCCACGACAAGGACGGCATCCCCGCCAAGGTCGCGCACATCGAGTACGACCCGAACCGCACGGCGAACATCGCCCTCCTGCACTACGCGGACGGCGAGAAGCGCTACATCCTGGCCCCCAAGGGCATCAAGCAGGGTGACGTGATCGAGAACGGCCCGGAGGCCGACATCAAGCCCGGCAACTCGCTGGAGCTGCGTCACATCCCGGTCGGTACCACGGTCCACGCGGTGGAGCTCAAGCCGGGCGGCGGCGCCGCCCTCGGCCGCTCCGCGGGCGCCTCGATCCAGCTCCTCGCCCGTGAAGGCAAGTACGCGCACCTGCGCATGCCGTCCGGCGAGATCCGCCTGGTCCAGGTGACCTGCCGCGCCTCCATCGGCGAGGTCGGCAACGCCGAGCAGGGCAACATCAACTGGGGCAAGGCCGGCCGCATGCGCTGGAAGGGCTGGCGCCCGACCGTCCGCGGTGTCGTCATGAACCCGGTCGACCACCCGCACGGTGGTGGTGAAGGCCGTACGTCCGGTGGTCGCCACCCGGTGAACCCGCAGGGCAAGCCCGAGGGCCGCACCCGCAAGCGCAACCACCCGAACGACCGGCTCATCGTCCGTCGTCGCAACGTCAACCGGAAGCGAGGGAAGTAGTCCATGGCTCGCAGCCTCAAGAAGGGCCCGTTCATCGACGACCACCTGCAGAAGAAGGTGGACGTTGCGATCGAGACCAAGAGCAAGAACGTCATCAAGACGTGGTCGCGCCGCTCGACGATCACCCCGGACTTCATCGGGCTGACCTTCGGCGTGCACGACGGTCGCAAGCACGTTCCGGTCTACGTCACGGAGAACATGGTCGGGCACAAGCTCGGCGAGTTCGCTCCCACCCGCACGTTCCGCGGGCACGAGAAGGACGACCGGAAGAGCCGTCGCCGCTAGGCCACGGGCTATGAGAAACGAACGAAGGATTTAGAACGATGGCAACAGTGGAGCAGGAGGCTCCGAAGGCGCGCGCGGTGGCGCGGTACGTCCGCGTAGCTCCCCGCAAGGCGCGCCGCGTCGTCGACCTCGTGCGTGGTCTGCCCGTGGACGAGGCCTTGACGACTCTCGAGTTCGCGCCCTTCAGCGCGGCCGAGATCGTCTACAAGGTCATCGCGTCGGCTCAGGCGAACGCCGAGAACAACCTCGGTCTGGACCCGGAGTCGCTCCTGGTGTCCGAGATCAAGGTCGACGAGGGCCCGACCATGCGCCGGTACCGTCCGCGCGCCCACGGTCGCGCCTACCGGATCAACAAGCGCACCAGCCACATCACCGTGGTGGTCGAGTCGGTCCAGGCCAAGCAGTCCGCTTCTCCCTCGGTTCGCCGGCCCAAGGCCGCCGCGCCGAAGCCGGTGGAAGCCGACGTGAAGTCCGAGAACGCTGAGAAGGAGGAGACCGCCTAATGGGTCAGAAAATCCACCCGCACGGGTACCGCCTCGGCATCAGCGCCGACTGGACGTCGCGTTGGTACGCCGACAAGGAGTACGCCGACTACGTCGGGGAAGACGTCAAGATCCGCCAGCTCATGACCAAGGGTCTCGAGCGCGCCGGCATCAGCAAGGTCGACATCGAGCGCACCCGCGAGCGGGTCCGCGTCGACATCCACACCGCCCGCCCGGGCATCGTCATCGGCCGCAAGGGCGCCGAGGCCGATCGTCTGCGCGGCAACCTGGAGAAGCTGACCGGCAAGCAGGTCCAGCTGAACATCATCGAGGTCAAGAACCCCGACATCGATGCGCAGCTCGTCGCCCAGGGCGTCGCGGAGCAGCTGTCCAGCCGTGTCAACTTCCGTCGCGCGATGCGCAAGGCCATTCAGTCGGCCATGCGCAACCCGACCGTGAAGGGCATCAAGGTGCAGTGCTCGGGCCGCCTCGGCGGCGCCGAGATGAGCCGTTCCGAGCAGTACCGCGAGGGCCAGGTCCCGCTGCACACGCTGCGCGCGAACATCGACTACGGCCTGTTCGAGGCCGCCACGACCTTCGGCCGCATCGGCGTGAAGGTGTGGATCTACAAGGGTGAGGCCACGCTCAAGGAGCAGGCCGAGCAGGTGCAGCGTCGCCGGGACTCCGGTCCCGACCGCGGCGGCCGTGGTGGCCGCGGCGGAGCCGGCGCCGCCCGTGGCGGACGCGGCCGTGGCGGCCGTGGCGCCGCTCAGCCTGCCGAGGCCGCCGTCGCCGCGCCCGCCGCTGAGACCGAGAAGCAGGAGGGCTAAGCGACATGCTCATGCCACGGAAACCGCCGCGCGGTTACCGGAAGCCTCACGCTCCGAAGCGCAAGGGCAAGGCCACTCGCGGCACGAAGGTCTCCTTCGGCGAGTACGGCATCCAGGCGCTGGAGCACAGCTACGTGACCAACCGGCAGATCGAGTCCGCTCGTATCGCCATGACCCGCCACATCAAGCGTGGCGGCAAGGTCTGGATCACGATCTTCCCGGACCGTGCGATCACGAAGAAGCCGGCCGAGACCCGTCAGGGTTCCGGTAAGGGTTCGCCCGAGTTCTGGGTGGCCAACGTCAAGCCCGGCCGCGTCATGTTCGAGCTGTCGTACCCGACCGAGGAGATCGCCCACGAGGCGCTCCAGCGGGCGATCCACAAGCTCCCGATGAAGTGCCGCATCGTCTCTCGTGAAGGGGCAGGTGAGTAGTCATGGCTACTGGTATCGACACCGGTGAGCTGCGCGAGCTCAACGACAAGGAACTCCAGGCGAAGCTCGTGGAGAAGAAGGAAGAGCTGTTCAACCTGCGGGTCCGCAACGCGACGGGCCAGCTGGAGAACAACCACGAGCTCAGTCTGGTCCGCAAGGAGATCGCGCGGATCTACACCGTCATGAACGAGCGCCGGCTGGGCCTCAGCGCCGCGCCGGAGGAGGTTGAGAAGTGAGCGAGGAAACTCAGACTCGCGGCCGGCGCAAGGTGCTTGAGGGCATGGTCGTCGGCGACAAGATGGACAAGACCGCTGTCGTCGAGGTCGAAGACCGCAAGAAGCACCCGCTGTACGGCAAGGTCATCAGGTCCAACAAGAAGTACAAGGCTCACGACGAGAACAACGAGGCCGGGATCGGCGACCGCGTCTCCATCATGGAGACCCGCCCGCTGTCCAAGACCAAGCGTTGGCGCATCGTCGAGATCCTCGAGAAGGCGAAGTAGGAGGATCGGGACGTGATTCAGCAAGAGTCGCGGCTCAAGGTCGCCGACAACACCGGTGCGCGGGAGATCCTGTGCATCCGTGTCCTCGGCGGCTCCGGCCGACGCTACGCCGGTATCGGCGACACGATCGTGGCCTCCGTCAAGGACGCCAACCCGGGTGCCGGGGTGAAGAAGGGTGACGTCGTCAAGGCGGTCATCGTTCGCACGGTCAAGGAGACGCGCCGTCCCGACGGCACGTACATCAAGTTCGACGAGAACGCCGCCGTCCTCGTCAAGGACGGCGAACCGCGAGGGACCCGTATCTTCGGGCCGGTCGCCCGCGAGCTGCGCGACAAGCAGTTCATGAAGATCATCTCCCTCGCACCGGAGGTGCTGTAAGAGATGAAGATCAAGAAGGGCGACCGAGTCCGCGTCATCGCCGGCAAGGACAAGGGTGCCGAGGGACTGGTGCTGGAGGCGTACCCCGACCGCGAGCGCGTGCTCGTCGAGGGCGTCAACCGCATCACCAAGCACACCAAGGCCGGGCAGACCGCGCGCGGTTCGAGGACCGGTGGCATCGTGGTGCAGGAAGCCGCGATCCACGTCTCGAACGTGCAGGTCCTGGACGCCGACAACCAGCCCACCCGCGTGGGCTACCGGTTCGGCGACGACGGCCGCAAGGTCCGTGTTTCGAAGCGGACGGGTAAGGACCTGTAATGACCGACGTTGCAGAGAAGGTGCAGCCCCGCCTCAAGGAGACTTACCGCTCCGAGATCCGGCCGGCGCTGCAGGACCAGTTCAAGTACGTCAACATCCACCAGATCCCCGGTCTGACGAAGATCGTGGTGAACATGGGTGTCGGCGAGGCCGCTCGCGACTCGAAGCTCATCAACGGCGCGCTCGAGGACCTGACCACCATCACCGGTCAGAAGCCCCTCGTCCGCCGGGCGAAGAAGTCGATCGCGCAGTTCAAGCTGCGCGAGGGCCAGGCGATCGGCGCGAAGGTGACCCTCCGCGGCGACCGCATGTGGGAGTTCCTCGACCGCCTCCTGGCGATCGCGCTGCCGCGCATCCGCGACTTCCGCGGTCTCTCGGACCAGCAGTTCGACGGCAACGGGAACTACACCTTCGGTCTCACCGAGCAGAGCGTGTTCCCCGAGATCGACCAGGACAAGATCGACCGGGTTCGCGGTATGGACATCACGTTGGTGACCACCGCGAAGACCGACGACGAAGGCCGGGCGTTCCTGAAGCTGCTCGGCTTCCCGTTCAAGGAGAACGACTAATGGCGAAGAAAGCCCTCATCGCGAAGGCCAAGCGGAAGCCGAAGTTCGCCGTGCGCGCCTACACCCGCTGCCAGAAGTGCGGCCGGCCGAAGGCCGTCTACCGCAAGTTCGGCCTGTGCCGCGTCTGCGTGCGCGACATGGCCCACGCGGGTGAACTCCCGGGCGTCCACAAGGCCTCCTGGTAATCCCAGGCCTATAGCTCCGATCGCCACAGGCCCCGCCATGGTTCACAAGGCGGGGAACCGGGGTGAGAAAGGTACACAACGCAAATGACAATGACCGACCCGATCGCAGACATGCTGACCCGTCTGCGGAACGCCAACCAGGCGTACCACGACCAGCTCACGATGCCGCACTCCAAGATGAAGGCTTCCATCGCGGAAGTCCTCAAGCAGGAGGGCTACATCGCCGAGTGGCGCGTCGAGGACCCTGAAGAGGGCAAAGTCGGCAAGACCTTGGTCATCGACCTGAAGTTCGGCGAGCGCCGCGAGCGGTCCCTGGCGGGCCTGCGCCGCGTCTCCAAGCCGGGCCTGCGGGTCTACGCCAAGTCCACTGAGCTGCCGCGCGTCCTCGGCGGCCTGGGTGTGGCCATCGTGTCCACGTCCCAGGGCCTGCTGACGGACCGTCAGGCTCGCAAGCGCGGCGTGGGCGGCGAAGTCATCGCCTACGTCTGGTAGCAGGAGGGTATAAGCATGTCCCGCATTGGGAAGCAGCCGATTCTGGTGCCCTCCGGCGTCGACGTCAAGATCGACGGTGCGACGGTGACCGTGAAGGGCCCCAAGGGCCAGCTCAGCATCGAGCTGCCCGAGCCGATCGGCATCGAGAAGAACGAGGACGGGTCCGTCTCGGTCACCCGTCCCAACGACGAGCGCAAGTCCCGGGCCCTCCACGGCCTGGCGCGGAGCCTCGTCAACAACCTGGTCGTCGGCGTCTCGGAGGGCTACAAGAAGTCCCTCGAGATCAACGGCACCGGTTACCGGGCCGTCGCCAAGGGCAAGGGCGTGGAGATGAGCCTCGGCTTCTCCCACACCATCCAGGTGGACGCCCCGGAGGGCATCTCGTTCACGGTCGAGAAGCCGACCCTGCTGCACGTCGAGGGTATCGACAAGCAGCTCGTCGGCCAGGTCGCGTCGAACATCCGCCGACTGCGTCCGCCGGAGCCCTACAAGGGCAAGGGCGTGAAGTACGTCGACGAGCGCATCCGCCGCAAGGCCGGTAAGGCAGGTAAGTAATGGCTAGCAAACTCGAAAACCGCCGCCCCTCCGGGTCGGTGTCCGAGCGCCGCCGGATCGGCAAGAACCGCCGCCACTTCCGCGGCCGCAAGAAGATCACGGGCACGGCCGCTCAGCCGCGTCTCGCGGTCTTCCGGTCCTCGAAGCACATCGTGGCCCAGGTCATCGACGACGTGACGGGCCACACGCTGGCCGCCGCGTCGACGGTGGAGCCCGGCCTGCGCGCCTTCGAGGGCGACAAGACCGCGAAGTCCAAGGAAGTCGGTCGGCTCGTCGCCGAGCGCGCCAAGGCCGCGGGCGTCGAAGCGGTCGTGTTCGACCGCGGCGGTGTCAAGTACCACGGCCGCGTCGCGGCCCTGGCCGACGCCGCCCGTGAGAACGGCCTGAAGTTCTAAGTTCTTGGAACGGCTTGTGAAGCCGGGTGGAGCGAAAGCTCCACCCGGCTTTTCGCGTCCCCGCGAACGATGCGCGCGACACGCCGCCGAAGCTAGAATGTCATCACTGACACCTGGTATTACCTACCCTGGGGAGGTGACAACAATGGGAATGCTCATGAACACCAAAGGCCAGGTCACCGTGCCGGCCGACATCCGAAACCGCCACGACTGGCACCCTGGGGACGAGTTCGAGTTCGTCGAGGTCGACGGAGAGGTGGTGCTCCGACCGCTACCCGTGGCGGAGACCCGCGGCCAGCGGTTCGTCCGAGGCCTCTCCGGACGCGGGACCGCGGACATGGACAAGACCACCGATGAGCTGATGGAGATGCTGCGCGGTGAGTGAGCCGGTTTGGACGCTCGTCGACAGCAACATCTGGCTCGACGTCTTCGGCAAGGGCTCCGAGTGGAAGACGTGGTCAGAGCAGGCGCTCGCATCCGTCTACGACGACGGACCCGTATGCATCAACGCGCTCATCTACGCTGAGATCTCGGTCCGGTTCGAGGCGGTCGAGGACATTGAAGCCCTGCTTCCTCCCGACCTCGTGGTCCGGGAGCCGATCCCGTTCTCGGCGGCGTTCCTGGCAGGGAAGGCGTTCAAGCTCTACCGCCAGCGCGGCGGCGCGAAGTACGCCCCCCTTCCCGACTTCTACATCGGCGCTCACGCGATGGTCCGCGGTTATCGCCTGCTCACGCGGGATGCCGGTCGCTTCAACACCTACTTTCCGAAGCTGGAGCTGATCAGCCCGGAGTAGGCTTACTCGCTTGAAGCCGACGGGGAGGAGCATCCGCTCCTCCCCGGCTTTCGCCGTTTTCGGTGTGATTTGCGCGGATCTCCACGCGGGTCGGGTCGACGGAGTGGCGGTTCTGCGTCAGGATGGGCGGGTGCGTTCCCCGAAGCTCTCCCGCAAGACCGTGCTCGTCTCGAGTGTCGCCGGGGCCTTCGCGGTCGTCGGCGGCGGCGCCGTGATCGCCGAGGCGGCCTCGCGGCGGGGCGAGGACGAACCCGAGGAGCCCGCGGTGACGCCTGACTGGGTCGAGGAGCGGCTGGCGTCGATGTCCCTCACGGACAAGGTGGGCCAGTTGTTCGTCGTGTACGTGCACGGGGAGTCGGCCGATACCGACCAGGTCGACGCGGTCGCCTCGAACCGGCAGCGCCTCGGCGAGGACAACGGTGCGGCGTTCGTGGCCGCCTACAAGCCGGGCGGGATCATCTACTTCGATTGGGCCAACGGCCTGTCCGATCCTGACCAGATCGCCGCGCTCTCGGCGGGCCTGCAGGAGGCCGCGGAGACGCCGCTGTTCATCGCCACGGACCAGGAGTACGGGACCGTGGTGCGGATCGGGGCGCCCGCGACGCAGTTTCCCGGGGCGATGCCGCTGGGCGCGACCCGGGACGCCGAGGCCGCGGGCCGGGCGGCCGAGGCGGCGGCCGTGGAGCTGCGGGCGATGGGCCTCAACCTGAACTTCGCGCCCGACGCGGACGTGAACGTGGACCCCGCGAACCCGGTGATCGGGGTGCGGTCCTTCAGCTCCGACCCCGCGCTCGTCGCCGAGTTCACGACCGCGCAGGTGGGCGGCTACCAGGCCGGGGGCGTGGCGGTGTCCGCCAAGCACTTCCCGGGCCACGGCGACACCGGCACGGACAGCCACCTGGGGCTGCCGGTCATCACGCACACCGCCGAGGAGTGGGAGCGGATCGACGCCCCGCCGTTCACGGCCGCGATCGCGGCCGGGACCGACATGGTCATGAGCGGTCACCTGCAGTTCCCGGCCCTCGACGAGTCGCTGCGGCCGGCCACGCTCTCGGCGCCGATCCTCACGGGCCTGCTGCGCGAGCGGCTCGGCTTCGACGGCGTGATCGTCACCGACTCCCTCGAGATGGAGGGGGTCCGCACCGAGTTCGGGGACGAGCGGGTGCCGGTGCTGGCGCTGCAGGCCGGGGTGGACCTGCTGCTGATGCCGCCGAACTTCCCGCTCGCGCACCAGGCGGTGCTCGACGCGGTCGAGGCGGGGGAGTTGACCGAGGAGCGCATCGACGCCTCGGTGCGCCGGATCCTCGCGCTCAAACTCGCGCGCGGCATCGTCGACGGCCGAGCCGGTCAGCAGACGAGCGTGGTCGGCTCGGACGAGCACCACCGTGTCGCCGCCGACATCGCCGACCGCTCGATCACACTATTGGCCAACGACGGGACGCTGCCGCTCGCGGCCGGGAAGGTCCTGGTGACCGGTTGGGGCGAGAACACCACCGCCCGGCTCACCGAATCCCTCAACGCCGAAGGGCTGCAAGCGGCAACGCTGCTCACCGGCGAAGCCCCGGACGCCGAACAGATCAAGGCCGCCGTCGCCGCGGCCGCGGGCCGCGACCTCGTCGTGGTCGCCACTTACCAGGTGGAAGCCGGTGGCGCGCAGGCGAACCTCGTGGCCGAACTGCTGAAGGCGAACGCCCGGGTCGTCACCGCCGCCGTCGGCACGCCCTACGACGCCGCGCGCCTGCCCGTGGTGAACGCGAGCCTGGCGACCTACTCGTACACCGCTGCTTCCCTTGCGTCCCTGGCGAAGGTGATCTCCGGCGCGCTCAATCCGAGCGGCACCCTCCCGGTCGACGTGCCGGGCCCGGACGGCGCGATCGCGTACGCCCTCGGGCACGGCCTGCACTACACGTAGCCGTTCACGCGCCCGTAGTAGAAAGTTATTTTCACACGCTTGACTCCCTGTGGAACTTATCTCCATACTGGGTGCCGGGTGCAAAACCGTGCACTCCCCCCAATCCACTGATCTCCTCACAAGCAGGGAGTAATAGTGAAGCCTTCCCCTACCCTCAAGCGACCCCGCCGCGGCCTCCGCGCCGCCGTCGTCCTCTTCACGGCCGCGGTGCTCACCGCCGCCGGACTCGCCGTCGCGAGCCCGGCGCAGGCGCAGACCCGTATCGCCGGGATCGACGTCTCCAACTACCAGGGCGCCATCAACTGGACCTCGGTCCGGAACTCCGGCGTCCAGTGGGCCTACATCAAGGCCACCGAGGGCACCACCTACAAGGACCCGCGGTTCAACACGAACTACCCGGCCGCGCACGCCGCCGGCGTCATCCGCGGCGCGTACCACTTCGCCCGGCCCAACTCCTCGAGCGGCACCGCCCAGGCGGACTACTTCGCCAGCAACGGCGGCGCGTGGTCGGCCGACGGCCTGACCCTGCCCGGCGCGGTCGACCTCGAGGCCCCGCCCTCGGGCGCGGCCTGCTACGGCCTCACCACCACGCAGATGCGCACCTGGATCACCGACTTCTACAACCGGTACAAAACCCGCACCGGCCGCGACGTGGTCATCTACACGACCGCCTCGTGGTGGAACACCTGCACCGGCTCGTGGACCGGCATGGCCTCCAAGAGCCCGCTGTGGATCGCGCACTGGGGCGCCGCGGCCCCGACGCTCCCGGCCGGCTGGAGCAGCACGACCTGGACGTTCTGGCAGTACACCGCGACCGGTTCGGTCCCGGGGATCTCCGGCAACGTCGACCGCGACCACTTCAACGGCGCGAGGGACCGCCTCATCGCCCTCGCCAACAACACTTAAACCGCACCAGTGCAAGGCGGGGGTCCACAAGGCCCCCGCCTTCGTCGTGCTCAGGCCCGCTGGCGTCCCGACACGGCCGCGGCGGTCGCGGCGAGGGCCTTCGCGGTCCGCTTGCGCTGCTTGGCCGCTACGCCCACGAAGAGGCAGTCGACGACCATGAGTTGGGCGATGCGGCTGACCGTGGCCCCGGAGCGGAACGTGGTCTCGCGGGCGGCCGTGGTGAGGACCAGGTCGGCGGCCTTCGCCAGCGGGGACCGCGCGTGGTTGGTGATGGCGATCGTGGTCGCCTCGCGGTCGCGGGCGGACTCCAGGAACTCGACGGTCTCGGTGGTGGCGCCCGAGTGGGAGATCGCGACGGCGACGTCCTTCGGGCCGGCGAGCGCGGTGGCGACGAGCGCGGCGTGCACGTCGGGCCAGGAGTACGCGGTGGCGCCTATGCGGTGGAGCTTCTTGACGAGGTCGGCGGCGACGATTCCGGAGGCCTCGACGCCGAAGACGTCGATGCGGCCCGCGCCAGAGAGGGCGGCGACGGCGGCTTCGCAGGCGGCCGTGTCGAGGGCGGCGGCGGTGTCGGTGATCGCGCCCATATCGGCGTAGCTGACCGTGGCGATGATGCGGGACATGTCGGCGCCCGTGGGGATGTCGCCGCCCGCGATCTCGCGGTCCGGGCCCTCCCCGGTGCCGATGACGGCCTGCGCGGCCCGCATGCGAAGCTCTCGGTGCCCGGAGAGGCCGAGGGAGCGGCAGAACCGCACCACGGTGGCCTCGGAGGTGCCCGCGGCGCGGGCGAGTTCGGTGATCGTGCGGGTCGAGGCGGCCTCGGGTTCGCGGATGATCTCTTGGGCGACCTTGGTCTCCGCCTTCGAGAGCGAGGGCAGGACGGATTTGATGAGCACCAGGAGGTTGGGCGTGTCGGTGCGGCTGGCAGGCATGACGAGACCTTACACCTGCGGGGGACTCGGGAAGGTGCGGCGCGATTCTTCATTTCCAGGCAGATGGATGAAAATTCACTTCATTGCGCTAGGCTCGCAACTGTGAGTGAGACGACCGAGCGCCTGAAGGCGCGCACGCAGCTGGCGGCCTTGGCGACCGAGCAGGCCGACCCCCGCTACGCCGAGATCGAGCGGCTCTCGACCCTCGACTTGGCGCGCACCATGAACGAGGCGGACGCGAGCGTCCCGGCCGCGGTCGCCGCGGTGCTCCCGGAAGTGGCCGCCGCGATCGACGCCGTGGCCGACCGGCTCGCGAAGGGCGGGCGGCTGCGGTACGTGGGGGCCGGGACGGCCGGGCGGATGGCGGTCATGGACGCGGCCGAGTGCCCGCCGACGTTCTCCACCGACCCTGAACTGGTGAAGGCGATCATCGCGGGCGGCAAGGCCGCCGAAGGCGGTGCGGTGGAAGGGACCGAGGACGACGCGGCCGCCGGGGCCGCGGCGATGGCCGCCGAGCGCATCGGCCCGGAGGACGCGGTGGTGGGTCTGGCGGCGAGCGGCCGGACGCCGTTCGTGGTGGCGGCGGTCGAGGAGGCGCGGCGGCGCGGGGCGCTCACCGTGGGGCTCTCGTGCAACCGCGACACGCGCCTGTCGGCGGCGGCCGAGCACCGCATCGAGGTCGAGGTCGGGCCCGAGGTCGTGGCGGGGTCGACGCGGCTGAAGTCGGGGACCGCGCAGAAGTTCGTGCTCAACATGATCTCGACGATCTCGATGGTGCGCTTGGGGAAGGTCTACCGGAACTACATGGTGGACATGCGGGTCGCGAACTCGAAGCTGGCGGCGCGCGCGGTGCGGATGATCCGCGAGATCACCGGCGCCGACGCCGAGGCGGCGGAGACCGCCCTGGCGGCGTCCGGCGAGCACGTCAAGACCGCGGTGGTCATGCTCGAGCTCGGAGTCGATGCGGCAGCAGCGAAAGCGAAACTGGAGGCGGCCGAGGGGCGTCTATCGGGGGCGCTGGGCGCGGTTTGAGCGCAAGGGTGGTCTGTCTGGGCGGCGATTCGGAGCCGCCCCCGAATCGAGTGTCGCACCTGGGTGCGACACTCGATTCGCGTGAGACGATTTCGCCCTAGCGCCAGGCGAGTTGGCGGTGGAGGCGGACTCGTGCTTCGGGGTCCGTGACGAAGGCGCTGGCGGCCATCCAGGCCGCTCCGATGGCCGGGTCGGTGGCCTTGCTGATGCCGGCCTTGGGGTAGACGAGGCGGAACCGCTCTTGGAGGAGCGCCGCGATGGGGGTCGGGCGGGTCAGGAGGCTGCCGGCCATGACGATCGGGAGTTCGCGGTCGACGACGTAGGACACCGATTCGGCGAGGTGCCCGACGGCGCGCGCGACGATCGACTCGGCGACCGGGTCGCCGCCGTCCGCGGCCTCGCACACGAGCGCGGAGAAGCGCGAGAGCCGCACCGGCGGGTCCGCCATGCACTTGGCCACCAACGCACCTGAGCGGCGCTTGTCCGGCGCGATCGCGGCGATGATGGCTTCGACGAGGCGTCCGCCGGGGCCGTTGCCGTCGATGTGCCGCAGGGCGGCGCGCACCGCCTCGCGGCCGAGCCAGAAACCCGAGCCCGCGTCGCCGAAGAGCCAGCCGTAGCCGTCCGAGCGCAGCGCCGGGGTGCGGTCGCGGATCGCGAACGCCACCGCGCCCGTTCCTGAGACCACGACCGTGCCGTCAGGCGCGGACGAGCCGGCCGCGAAAGCGATCACCGCGTCCGAGACGACCTCGACCTCGCAGTCGGTCGCGAAGCGCCGTTTCAGGTCCGCGGAGAGCTCGCGTACCTCTTCGGTGAGCGAGAGTGCGCCCGCGGTGCCGACGCAGACCGCGCCGACCTCGGCCGGGTCGATGCCGCCCAGCGCCCGCTGGAACGCCAAGGCCATGTTGGACAGCGCGATCTCCCGGTCGCCGCCGACCGGATTGGCCGGTCCTGACGCGCCGGTGCCGAGCACCGCGCCGCTTTCGTCGATGAGAACGGCGCGGCTGCTGGTCCCGCCGGCGTCAAGGCCGACGGCGAGTCTTGCGTGCATGTGGGGTCCCCGCTCCTTGCGATACCAGCAGTATCCGCCTTCGGTGCAAACCAGTAAAAATAATTCTCATGAACTTGACACGAGTGTGGCATAGGTAATAGTTTTTCTTGCATCCACCTCCCGAAGGGGATGCCAATGGAGCAAACCAGCCCAGAAGCCCCCGTCGCGGCCGGCGTCCTCGCACGGATCCGCCACGGCGCAGCCGAACTGTCCGAAGCCATGTCGAAAGTGGCCGACCAAGTACTGGCCGACCCCGAAGCCGCTGCGCGAGCCACCATCATGGACCTCGCCGAGCTCTCCGGTACCTCCCCGGGGACCATCACACGATTCTGCCGTCATCTCGGATATGACGGTTACGCCGCCCTCAGGGTTGCAATCGCGACCGAAACAGGTCGCGCCTCCGCCCGCCGCGAGACCGGATGGGACGTCAACATCGGGCAGGAGATAGCCCCCTCCGACCCCCTCGAGCAGGTCCTCAAGCAGCTCATCACCATCGACGCCGCGATGCTCCGCGACACCGTCGACACCCTCGACCTCACCGCCGTCGAACGCGTCGCCGCTAGCGTCTGCGACGCCCGCCGCGTCGACGTCTACGGCGTCGGCACCAGTGCGATCGTCGCCCGCGAACTCCAGATGGGCTTCTACCGCACCGGCGTCGCCGCCTGGGTGTGGACGGAGGTCCACGACGCCCTCGCCAGCGCCGCCCTCCTCGGCGACGGCGACGTCGCCTTCGCCGTCTCCCTCTCAGGCTCCACCGCCGAAGTGATCGAGATGCTCTCCGAGGCCGACAGCCGCGGCGCCCTCACCGTCGCCCTCACCGGCGACGGCGACTCCGCGCTCGCCGAGATCGCCGACATCTGCCTCGTCTCGGCCACCACCCGCACCGGCCACCGCGCCGACCTGCTCGCCTCCCGGCATTCCGCGCTGCTCGTCGCCGACCTCGTCCACATCGCGGTCGCGCAGCGGCGCTTCCCTGCAGCGCTCGAGGCCTTGGAGTCCCGGGCCCGAGCCGTGGTCGGCCACCGGCCGGCCCGACAACGGAACGGGGCGAGCTGACCCTCCCGCCGTCCACCAGCGGTCCTGCCCACCCTGCTACCCCTTGAAGGAGCGACCCATGAGGAACACTGCAGCCGACAAGCAACCGATATTCAACCGCCGCAACCTGTTCGGCGCCACCGCAGCCGGACTCGCCGCCTCCTCGCTGGCGGCCTGCGCCACCAGCGGCAGCGACGACGAGGGCGGCGAGGTCACCGTGGGGGAGGACGCCGAGAACCCCTTCGGCGTCGACCCCAAGGCCCCCTTGGACGTCGTCATCTTCGACGGCGGCTTCGGCAACGAGTACGCCGTCGCCCACCAGGAGATCTACAAGCGCGCCTTCCCCGACGCCGAGATCACCCACCTGGCCACGCAGGCCATCGCCGAGACCCAGCAGCCGCGCTTCGCCGAAGGCAAGCCCGCCGACGTCCTCGACAACTCCGGCGCCCAGCAGATCCCCATGGACGCCCTCGTCGGCGACGGCGAGCTCGCCGAGCTCACCCCGCTGCTCGACGCCCCCTCCTACGACGACCCGGAACTCACCGTCCGCGACACCCTCCGCGAGGGCGTGCTCGAAGCGGGCACCTTCAACGGCAAGGTCTTCGCCCTCAACTACGTGTTCAACGCCTGGACGATCTGGTACGACGCCAAGCTCTTCCGCGACCAGGGCTGGACCCCGCCGACCACGTGGGACGAGATGATCGCCCTCTGCCCCACCATCAAGGCCGCCGGGATCGCGCCGTGGACCTACGCCGGCCAGCACCCCGTCTACCTCTACGACATGTTCCTCATGCTCGCCGGCCGCCACGGCGGCGTCCAGGTCCTCAAGGACATCGACAACCTCAAGGCGGGCGCCTGGGAGCACGAGTCGGTGGCGCTGGCGGCCGAGGCGATGCACAGCATCGGCGCGTCAGGGTTCCTCCTCGAGGGCAGCGCGGGCATCGACCACATCCAGTCGCAGACGGCCTTCAACAACAACGAGGCCGCGTTCCTGCCGTGCGGGTCCTGGCTCCCCAACGAGCAGAAGGCGATCGCGCCCGCCGACTTCGAGTACGCCCCGATGGGCGTGCCCGCGCTGGCCGGCAGCGTCCAGCCCGGGCTCATCAGCGCGGGCGGCGACGAGCCGTTCGTGGTGCCCAAGAACGCGACCAACCTCGCCGGCGCGTACGAGTACCTGCGGATCATGCTCTCCAAGGAGGGCTCGCAGATCTTCGGCGACACCGTGCAGGCCGCCACCGTCGTCAAGGGCGTCGCGCTCGACAACGAGGCCGCCAAGATGACCGACGCGCTGGTGTCCAATCCGGACGACATGTTCCAGCCGCAGTTCCGGTACTGGTACACGAAGATGAACGAGGAGGTGCGGCCCGCGCTCGGCCAGCTCATCAACGCCGAGTCGACGCCCGAGGAGTTCCTCCAGCGGATGCAGGCCGTCGCGGACGAGACCGCCGCCGACGACACCATCGAGAAGTTCACCCACGAGGACTAGTCGAACGCGAGAGGAGGGCCTGGGCTGTGAAGCACGGCAGGTACCCGTTCATCCTGAGCTTCCTGGCGCTGCCGGTGGGGCTGTACGCCTGGCTGGTGATCCTGCCGTTCGCCCAGGCCTTCCAGATCTCCCTGACCGACTGGTCGGGGTCGTCGAACTCGTTCGAGTACATCGGGTTCGACAACTACGCGAACCTGTTCAAGGACGAGCGGCTGGTGCTGCCGGCCTTGCGGCACACGGGGATCATCCTGGTGGTGCTGCCGCTCGTGACGATCGCGCTGGGCCTGTTCTTCGCGTTCATGCTCAACCTCGGCGGCCGGGTCCGCCGGGGCCGCATCGAAGGCGTGCGCGGGGCCCGGTTCCACAAGGTCGTCTACTTCTTCCCGCAGGTGCTGTCGGTGGCGATCATCGGCATCCTGTGGAAGCAGGTGTATGCGCCCGAGAACTTCGGCGGGCTCATCACCGGGGCGCTGACCGCGGTGGGGCTCCCGGCCCCGGTCAACGGGTTCCTGGCCGACACGCGGTTCGTGCTCGCGGCCGTGATCGGCGTGCTCGTGTGGAGCGCGGTCGGCTTCTACCTGGTGTTCTTCTCGTCGGCGATGGCGTCGATCCCGCGCGACCTCTACGAGGCGGCCGTGATCGACGGGGCCGGGCGCGGCCCGATGTTCTTCCGGATCACGCTGCCGCTGCTGTGGGACTCGGTGCAGACGGCGTGGATCTACCTCTCGATCGTCGCCCTCGACGTGTTCGTCCTCATCTACATGATGACGCCCGAGCGCGGCGGCCCCGACGCGGCGAGCGAAGTGGTCGGCGGCGTCATCTGGAAGTACGCGTTCAACCACGGCGAGCAGGCGTTCGCGTCGGCGCTGGGCGTGGTCCTGTTCTTCGCCGCCCTGTCCTTGGCGGTCGTGTCGCTGCGGTTCGGCCGCCGCGAGCGGATCGAGTTCTGAGGAGCGACATGGCAACCGACACCGCCCCCGGCAGCACCGCCGAAGGCGAGGCCTCCACGGAGGCCCCGACCGCGCGGACCCCGCAGCGCGCCCCGCGCCCCGAAGGGAACGTGCTCAACGTCTTCTCCCACGGCTTCCTGTGGCTGTGGGCGCTCATGGTGATCGTCCCCGTGGTCTGGATCGTCATGTCCTCCTTCAAGACCACGCGGGAGATCGCCTCCGATCCGCTGGGCCTGCCGGCGGCGCCGCACTGGGCGAACTACCTGAACGCCTGGACGAACGGCAACATCGGCGGCTACTTCCTCAACACCGTGACCGTGCTGGTCTTCAGCGTCACCGGCACGATGCTCCTGGGCGCCATGGCCGCGTATGTGCTGGCGCGCTACGAGTTCCCCGGGAACCGCGTCGTGTACTTCGGGTTCGCCGCCGGGATGATGTTCCCGGTGTTCCTGGCCCTGTTCCCGCTGTTCAAGACCCTGCAGAACGTGTCGCTGCTGAACACGTACACCGGCCTGGTGATCGTGTACATCGCGTACTCGCTGCCGTTCACGGTCTTCTTCCTGACCGCGTTCTTCCGAACGCTCCCCACGGGTGTGGCCGAGGCCGCGGTCGTCGACGGGGCCGGGCACTACCGCCTGTTCTTCCAGGTCATGCTGCCCATGGCCAAGCCCGGGCTGGTGGCGATCACGATCTTCAACGTCATCGGCCAGTGGAACCAGTTCCTGCTGCCGCTGGTGCTCCTGGGCCGCAACCCCGACGACGCGATGATCTCCCAGGGCCTGGCCAACCTCGCGCTGCGCCAAGGCTACGAAGGGGACTCGGGCGCGCTGTTCGCCGGGACCGTGCTCGCCATGATCCCGATCTTCATCGCGTACGTGCTCTTCCAGCGCCAGATCCAGGCCGGCCTCACCGCGGGGGCCATCAAGTAGCACTCACCCGCACCGGTCGTGCGTCGCCCCAGCGCACGCTGCGAATCGACGGCTCGCGAGCTTCGCCGAAAGGAGTTAATCAACGGGTTTGTCGAAGGGTGTTTACAAGGGTTCGAATCTGTGGAAATATCGAAATGATTCGATCACGCCCTTTCCCTTGGGGCGCCCGCGAAGGAGACGACGATGTCAACAAGGAAGCGGTTCGGCGCCCTCGCCGCCGCGACGG
This sequence comes from Glycomyces niveus, assembly GCF_017592475.1. Classification (GTDB taxonomy): domain Bacteria; phylum Actinomycetota; class Actinomycetes; order Mycobacteriales; family Micromonosporaceae; genus Glycomyces; species Glycomyces niveus. The sequence goes on from NZ_JAGFNP010000005.1 coordinate 131,815, forward strand.
CCCTCGTGACCACGGCCCTCGGCCTGGCCGCCCCGGCCCCCGCCACGGCGGCGCCGGTCGCGTTCGACAACGGCCAGACCATCACCGACACCGCAGGCAACCTCATGCACGCCCACGGCGGCGGGATGCTCAAGGTCGGCAACACCTACTACCTGGTCGGCGAGCAGCGCAACGGCTACCTGTTCGACCAGGTCAGCATGTACTCCTCCACCGACCTCGTGAACTGGACCTTCGAGAACGACATCCTCAGCGCCGAGTCCCACCCCGACCTCTCCCCGTCCAACATCGAGCGCCCCAAGGTCATCTACAACGCCAGCACCGGCAAGTACGTCCTCTGGGCCCACAAGGAGAACGGCGTCGACTACGGCGACGCCGAAGTGGCCGTCGCGGTCTCCGACACCGTCGACGGCGACTACACCTACCAGGGCTCCTTCCGGCCCGCCGGGTACGACTCCCGCGACATGACGCTCTTCGTCGACTCCGACGGCACCGGCTACCTCATCTCCGCCGCCGACGTGAACTACGACCTCAACGTCTACCGCCTCACCCCCGACTACCTCGCCATCGACGAGTTGGTCCACGTCTTCGACGGCTACCACCGCGAGGCCCCGGCCGTCTTCCAGCGCAACGGCGTCTACTTCCTCGTCACCTCCGGCGCGACCGGCTGGAACGCCAACCAGACCCAGTACGCCACCACCGCGAACTTCCCCGAAGGCGCCTGGTCCGGCTGGACCAACGCCGGGAACTCCACCACCTACGGCTCCCAGCCGACCTTCGTCACCACCGTGCAGGGCACGGCCGGGACCAGCTACCTCTACATGGGCGACCGCTGGGGCCCGCAATGGGGCGGCAAGCCCATGGACAGCGAGTACGTGTGGCTGCCCATCAGCTTCCCGAGCAACACCAGCATGACCCTCACCTGGTACTCCACCCTCAACATCGACGCCGCCGCGGGCACCATCCAGGGCGTCGTCGGCACCGAGGACGGCAGCCCTTACGGCACCAAGTTCGTCAACGCCGCCTCCGGCCGCTGCATCGACGTGCCCGCGGGCTCGTCCACCGACGGCACCAAGCTCATCCAGTACGACTGCTGGAACGGCGCGCCCCAGGCCTTCACCTTCGACCCCGTCTACCCCGGCTCCAAGGTCGGCGCCGTCTCCAACACCGCCACCGGCAAGTGCTGGGACGTCCTCGACCAGTCCACCGCCGGCGGCGCGCCCGTCGGCCAATGGGGCTGCTGGGCCGGCGGCAACCAGCGCTTCTCCCTGCGCGCCTCGGCCAACGGCAACTACGCCATCGTCGCCCAGCACTCCGGGCTGTGCCTCCAGCCCGCCTCCACCGCCAACAGCGCCGCCATCGTGCAGGCCGCCTGCAACGGCTCCACGAGCCAGCAATGGGACGTGACCGGCCTCTAGCGCCCGCCTCATACTGGGACCGCCGCCGGCCTCATGCGCTGCTCTGGCGGCGGTCCCGCTGTGTCCCCGGCCTCAGCCCGACCCCGCCGTTCGCCGAACAACCCCTGACCAGGCATAATCGAGAGGTTGCGCCCTGGGCGCGGCTCCTCCGGGTCTCGAATCCGGAAATTCCATGCGAGTCAGCCTGATTTCGGGCTGGCGTTGAGCGAACGAAAGGAATCAGTCTCGTGGCTGATCAACAGCAAGCTGCCGCCGGCGGCCGGGACGGCGGCGGCGACCGCCGCGGCGGTCGCGGCGGGCGCGGTGGACGCGAGGGCGGTCGCGGTCGCGACCGCGCCGAGAAGTCCCCGCACGTCGAGCGCGTAGTCACCATCAACCGCGTGGCCAAGGTCGTCAAGGGCGGCCGCCGCTTCGCCTTCACCGCCCTCGTGGTGGTCGGCGACGGTGACGGCAACGTCGGCGTCGGCTACGGCAAGGCCAAGGAAGTTCCCGCCGCCATCGCCAAGGGCGTTGAAGAGGCGAAGAAGAACTTCTTCAAGGTCCCCCGCATCGGCGGCACCATCCCGCACGAGGTCTTCGGCGAGGACGCGGCCGGCCGCGTGCTCCTGAAGCCCGCCTCCGCGGGTACCGGTGTCATCGCGGGCGGCCCCGTGCGCGCCGTCCTCGAATGCGCCGGCGTCCACGACGTCCTGTCGAAGTCCCTGGGCTCCTCGAACGCGATCAACATCGTCCACGCGACGGTGGCCGCGCTCAAGGGCCTCGAATCCCCGGAGGCCGTCGCGGCCCGCCGCGGCATGGCGCTCGAGGACATCGCTCCTCAGGGCCTGCTGCGCGCCCGCGCCGAGGCCGCCGCGGCCGCGAAGGCTTAGGGGTACTCGACATGGCACGTTTGAAGATCACCCAGCACAAGTCGGTCATCGGTGAGAAGCCGAAGGCCCGTGCGACCATCCAGACGCTCGGCCTGCGCAAGATCGGCCAGACCGTCTACAAAGAGGACCTCCCGCAGTACCGCGGCATGGTCCACCGTGTCCGTCACCTGGTCGACGTCGAGGAGGTCGAGTAGTCATGGCTATCCGCATTCATGACCTGCAGCCCGCCCCCGGCGCCAAGACCGCCAAGACCCGCGTCGGTCGCGGTGAGGGCTCCAAGGGCAAGACGGCCGGTCGCGGCACCAAGGGCACCAAGGCCCGCAAGACCGTGCCGGCCGGGTTCGAGGGCGGCCAGCAGCCGCTCCAGATCCGCCTGCCGAAGCTCAAGGGCTTCAAGCCGCACAACAAGCTCGTCTACACCGTGGTCAACCTCGATCGCCTCGCGGAGCTCTTCCCCGAGGGCGGCCAGGTCGGCCCCGAGCAGCTGATCGAGGTGGGTGTCCTCAACAAGAAGGAGCTCATCAAGGTCCTCGGCTCCGGCGAGCTCGAAGGCGTCAAGCTGGACGTGAAGGCCCACGCCTTCTCCGCTTCCGCCGTCACCAAGATCGCCGCCGCCGGTGGCTCGGCCACCGTGGTGGACAAGAAGACCGGCGAGGCCCTGGACGCTTAAGTCCCAGGCGCGAGCCGTTCGAACACCAGATCCGCGAAACGGGTCGGAGGGAACTCCGGCCCGTTTCGTCGTAATGAATGCCGAATACTCTGCGTCCGAATGCGCCTGCTAGGCTCCCATGGCGAGCACCACCGTCTTCCTCGGGCGAGTGACGCTCCCGCTACGAACTACACACGCCCACTGGTTACGAAAGGCGTTGCCCCGCAACGCCTAGGGCCCCGCCAGGGGGTCTTGTTCAGGAGGAACCGCATTGCTCTCCGCCTTCATCAGCGCGTTTCGGACCCCCGATCTGCGCAAGAAGATCCTGTTCACCTTGATGATCATCGGACTGTATCGTCTTGGTGCGCAGATGCCGAGTCCCGGCGTGGACTATGCGGCAGTGCAGACCTGCCTCAACATGCAGCCCAACGATGAGGCCGGCGTCTTCGGGCTCCTGAACCTCTTCACCGGTGGAGCGCTCCTCCAGCTCTCGGTCTTCGCGCTCGGCGTCATGCCGTACATCACCGCGTCGATCATCATGCAGCTGTTGACGGTCGTGATCCCCAGGCTCGAGCAGCTCCGCAAGGAGGGCCAGCCGGGCCAGGTCAAGATCACCCAGTACACCCGGTACCTGACGCTGGGCCTCGCCCTGCTCCAGGCCTCCGGCTACATCGCGCTGGCGCGCTCGGGCATCCTGTTCCAGGCCGAGTGCCCGACCCCGATCCTGCCGGACCTGTCCGACTCGGAAGCGAACATCCCCTACTGGATGACCGTCATCGTCGTCGTGGCCGTCATGGTCGCGGGCACCGCGATCATCATGTGGTTCGGCGAGCAGATCACCGAGCGCGGCGTCGGCAACGGCATGAGCCTCCTCATCTTCGCCTCGATCGCGGCGCAGATGCCGGGCCAGTTCTGGTCCCTGCAGAAGTCCGAGGGCTGGTTCATGTTCAGCGTGATCATCGGGCTCTGCATCGCGATCATGGTCGCGGTCATCTTCATCGAGCAGTCGCAGCGGCGCATCCCGGTGCAGTACGCCAAGAAGATGGTCGGCCGCCGGATGTACGGCGGCACCTCGACCTACATCCCGCTCAAGGTCAACCAGGCCGGCGTCGTGCCCGTCATCTTCGGCTCCTCGCTGCTGTACATCCCGACGCTGTTCCGCCAGCTCAACCAGAACAGCGACTCCGAGTGGGTCGGCTTCATCGACCGCTACCTGCTGAACCAGGGCTCGTGGGTGTACATCACGCTGTACGCGTTCCTGATCATCTTCTTCACGTACTTCTACGTCTCGATCACCTTCAAGGTCGACGACGTCGCCGAGAACATGAAGAAGGCCGGCGGGTTCATCCCCGGCGTGCGCCCCGGCAAGCCCACCGCGACCTACTTGCAGCGAGTCCTGTCACGCCTGACCTTCCCGGGCTCGCTTTACCTGGCCGCGATCGCTATCCTTCCCAATCTGGCCATCATCGCGTTCGGTAACCAGCAGCTGTTCGCACAGTTCGCGTTCGGCGGTACTTCGGTGCTGATCATGGTGGGCGTCGGCCTGGAGTCGGTCAAGCAGATCGAGTCCCAGCTGATGCAGCGCCACTACGAGGGCTTCCTCCGCTGACGTAGGAAAACCTTCATAGGGACGACACGGGAGGAACAACTGTGCGACTGGTACTCGTAGGCCCGCCCGGGGCCGGCAAGGGCACCCAGGCGGAGATCATCGCCGAGCGGCTCGGCATCCCCAAGATCTCGACCGGCGACATCTTCCGCGCCAACGTCTCCGGCGGCACCCCGCTCGGCCTCAAGGCCAAGGAGTACATGGACGCCGGGAACCTCGTGCCCGACGAGGTCACCAACGAGATGGTGGCCGACCGGCTGGCCGAGGACGACGCCAAGGCGGGCTTCCTGCTCGACGGCTACCCCCGCAACACCGAGCAGGCCAAGGTCCTCGACCGGGTCCTCGAAGCGGCGGGCGCCACGCTGGACCTGGCCCTGGAGCTGGTCGCCAGTGACGACGAGGTCGTGCGCCGCCTGTCGGGCCGCCGCGTCTCGAAGTCGACCGGCAAGGTCTACCACCTGGAGTTCGACCCGCCCGCGGACCCCGACTCCGACGACCTTTACCAGCGCACGGACGACCAGCCCGAGACGATCAAGAACCGTCTCAAGGTCTACGCCGAGCAGACCGCGCCGCTCGTGGGCTACTACGAGGAGCAGGGCAAGCTCGTGCGCATCGACGCGATCGGCGAGGTCGCCGAGATCACCGAGCGCGCCCTGAACGCCATCGGCGCCGCGGAATAGCCGCCGTGTTCCGCCGTCGCCAGCACATCCAGTACAAGACGCCCGAGCAGATCCGCAAGATGCGCAAGGCCGGCCTCGTCGTGGCCGAGGTGCACCAGGCCATGCGCGAATCGGCCGGCCCGGGCGTGACGACGGCGGAACTCGACCGCATCGCCGAGCACGTCATCCGCGACTGCGGTGCCGTGCCCTCCTTCAAGGGCTACGACATCGGCAACGGCCCCTACCCGGGCTCGATCTGCTCGTCGGTGAACGAGCAGGTCGTCCACGCGATCCCCTCGGAGGACGCGGTCCTCAAGGAGGGCGACCTCCTCTCGGTCGACGTCGGCGCGATCGTCGACGGCTGGCACGGGGACGCGGCGATCACCATCGAGATCGGCCAGGTCGCCCCCGAGCTGACGGCTCTGCGCGAGGCCTGCGAGGCCGCCATGTGGGCCGGGATCAAGGCCGCGGGCACCGCCAAGCGCCTCGGCGGGATCTCCCACGCCATCGAGCACTCCGTGGAGCACTCGGGCGAATACGGGATCGTCACGGGCTTCGGCGGGCACGGCATCGGCACCGAGATGCACCAGGACCCGCACATCCTCAACTACGGCCGCCCCAGCGAGGGCCCGAAGCTGCGCCCGGGCATGGCCCTCGCGATCGAGCCGATGCTCACGCTCGGCTCGGAGGACACCGCGGAGCTGGCCGACGGCTGGACGATCGTCACGGACGACGGCTCGGTCGCCGCGCACGTCGAGCACACCATCGCCCTGTGCGAGGACGGCGTCTGGGTCCTCACGGCCCCTGACGGCGGCGTCGAACAGCTGGGCGATGCGGCCGCGAGCGCGGCTCGCGCCGAATAGGACCCCGGTGCCATAATTGGCTTCGTGACCGAAGACCAAGGCAAGCTGCGCATCTCCAACGCCGACCGCGACAAGGCGATCGCGCAGCTGCAGGCCGCCCTCGACGAGGGCCGCATCGACCTCGCCGAGTTCGATGAGCGCGCCAAGACCGCCTACGAGGCGAAGACGAACGCCGAACTCGACCTCATCTTCGAGGACCTTCCCGGCGGCCGCCCCAAGACGGGCGAGGTCGTCCCGTCCGAGCAGGCCGGGCCGCCCGCCCCGGGCGTACACGGCCACATGCACGGCGGCCGGCCCTGGATCCACCGGTTCCCGGCCCTGCGCGGTCTCATCACCGTCGGCGGCATCACCACCGCGATCTGGGTCGCCACGTGGATCGGCACCGGTGAACCGACGTACTTCTGGCCGATCTGGCCGATCCTCGGCCTCGGCATCGCCACCGTCATGCAGTTCGTGAACGGCGGCTGGGGCGGCGACGACGACGGTGACGACGAGGACGAGCGCCGGCGGCGCGACCGCCGCCGCGGCGACCGCTACTGACCGGACCCCCTTGCCCCCCAATACAAGGAGCACCCCCATGTCCTCCCTCGAACGCTTCGGCGGCGACAACGAGATGCGGATCGGCAACGCCGAGCGAGCCTCCCTGACCGAGATCCTGCGCTCCGCCGTGGACCAGGGCTACATCGACCTCGACGAGTACGAGAAACGCGTCGACACCCTCATGGCGGCGAAGACCGTCGGGGAGACCGAGGTCGTCCTCGCGGACCTGCCGGCCTATCAGCGCGTCCTGCAGGCCCAGGCCGACGCGTTCGCGCCCGACAAGCTGGGGACCCCCGAGTGGATCAAGTGGCTGTGGGCGGGCGTCTCGATCCCGATCGGCATCGTCACCGGCGTGTGGGCGTTCGTGTTCTTCCTGTCGGGCAGCCACCAGTACTTCTGGCCGGTGTGGGTGGCGATCCCGCTGGGGGTCGTGGCCACGGTGCTCACGATCGCCGAGCGGACCATCATCCGCCCGGGGGAGGAGCGCAAACGCCGCGAGCGGTTGCGCCGCAAGCGAAACTGATAGCGGTGGTGCTACGGCCGGTGCCACGGCGCCGGCATGTCGCACCGGACCCGGGCTACGAAAAAAGGCTCTGTGAACGGCTGAACACCTGCTCACAGAGCCTTCTTGCCTGGGGTGACCGACGGGGCTTGAACCCGCGACCTCCTGGACCACAACCAGGTGCTCTACCAGCTGAGCTACGACCACCAAGACCGGTTCCGCCGGGAAACCCGGGGACCGGCGACAATCATAGCCAAGCTTCCCGTGTTCCTGTCAACGGGGTTCGGTGTCGGCCGTCTCAGTCCTGGGGCGTTCCGGCGATGCTCGCCGCCGCGGCCTTCGCCTCGTCGCTGCTCGGCCCGGGCAGGGGCACGAACAGGGTGCGGCGGTAGTACTCGAGCTCCTGCACGCTCTCCTTGATGTCGGCGAGGGCGCGGTGCGCGAGGCCCTTGGGCGGCTGGTTGTAGTAGACGCGCGGGTACCAGCGGCGGGCGAGCTCCTTGATGGAGGACACGTCGATCATGCGGTAGTGCAGGTGGTCGTCCAGGCGCGGCATGTACTTGGTGATGAAGGTGCGGTCGGTGGCGATGGAGTTGCCGCACAGCGGGGCGGTGCGCGCCTCGGGCACGTGCTGCTTGATGTACTCCAGGACCGTGTCCTCGGCCTCCTGCAAGGAGATTCGCGAAGCCCGCACTTCATCCGTGAGCCCGGACTTGGCGTGCATGTCGGCGACGAACGCCCCCATGTTCTCCAGCACCCGGCCTTCGCAGGCGATGACGATGTCGATGCCTTCGTCCAGGGGGGTGAGGTCGGGTTCCGTGACGAGTACGGCGATCTCGATGAGGGCTTCAATCTCGGGGTCGAGGCCGGTCATTTCGCAGTCGACCCACACTAGGCGTTCTTCAGTCACCGGGCCAACTCTACGCGCAAGTAGCACGTGAGGTGATCTACGTGTCACGGCGTCGGAAGCGCCCCCGCGCGAGGGCCGGAGGGCGGACACTTGAAGTAGAACGAGGGGTGTTCGGAATCGGACATCAACGCCTGGGAAAGGTGTTGCTTGTCACCGCTACCGTCCGCTATGGTGCGGGTATCAGAGCGTCGCCGCCTTTGCGGCCCGTATCGCAGTGATTAGGGCCGCAATAAGATGATCTCTCAACTTTTTCAAGGTAAGGCGCGTGTACCCCTAGAGATTGAAGGTTTGCGATGAAGCAAGCCGGAGACGATACCGTGACCAGGACTCGGGTCATCAGACCTCGACAGAGGTGAGGTGATCTCCGTCTCAGAGGCATCATGGGGCCGACGCGGCTCCGTCTCAGAGACAGGAGCCGTGAACCGAGCTTAGCCGATGAAAACGGGTACTCGAAACGGTGCGGAGCCACTGGGCCTGAAAAACCCAGCGGCCACCGAACCGCATCGATTCCGTAACCGTGGCGCATCGAACACCGGGGCACGGAATTCCACGCAACGAAGCGGTCGTTGTAACTGGTACACCGCTCACGCGGTGTCGGGGGACGAGGAAGCTGGAGGAGACCTTGAGCGTGGAGCAAACGACAACACCCACCCTCACCACCGAAGAGGTCGCTGAGGAACGAGACCTTGTGGGTGTCTACCTGCATGAGATCTCGAAGACGCCGCTGCTTGACGCCGCCGCCGAGGTCGACTTGGCGAAGGCGGTCGAGGCCGGCCTGTTCGCGAAGCACCTGCTCGGCGAGGGGGAGACCTTCGGCGACGCCACCGAGAAGGACCTGAAGCGCCTGGTCGAAGACGGCGCCAAGGCGAAAGAGCAGTTCATCAAGGCGAACCTGCGGCTGGTCGTCTCGATCGCCCGCCGCTACGTCCGTTCCGGGATGCCGATGCTCGACCTGATCCAGGAGGGCAACACGGGCCTGGTCCGCGCCGTCGAGAAATTCGACTACCAGCGCGGCTTCAAGTTCTCGACCTACGCCACGTGGTGGATCCGCCAGGCCATCAGCCGGGCGATCGCCCAGCAGGAGCGCACCGTGCGCCTGCCGGTGCACCTGGTCGAGGACGTCAACCGGATGCGCAACGTCACCCGCCAGCTCACCCGCGAGCTCGGCGGCGACCCCGAACCCGACCAGGTCGCCAAGGCTCTCGGCGTCACGGTCGAGCGGGTCAACGAGCTCATCCGCTGGAGCCAGGACACCGTCTCGCTGGACACGCCGATCGGCGACGACGGCGACACCAACCTCGGCGACCTCGTCGCCGACTCCGACGAGCCCAGCCCCGAGGACGTCGTCCTCGCCGGCATGGAGCGCCAGCGCATCGAGATGATGCTCAACCACCTCGACGAGCGCTCGGCGGGGATCGTCAAGGCCCGCTACGGGCTCGAGGACGGCCGCGAGCACTCGCTCACGGAGGTCGCGCACCGGTTCCACCTGTCGCGTGAGCGCATCCGCCAGCTCGAGATCCAGGCGCTGGCCCGCCTCAAGGAGCTGGCCAACGACCAGGTCATGGCCGAGGCGGCTTGACTGCGCAGGCATTAAAGGCGCGCAGGCACTAGCGATATAAGGCGGAAGGGCCGGGGCGAAAGCCCCGGCCCTTCCGTCGTACGCGGTTTCGGTCAGACGCGGCGGTAGCCGTCGATGGACATGCCCATGTCGAGGTCGGCGACCTTGACGACGTCGCCCGGCTTGGGGGCGTGGATGACCTGGCCGTCGCCGATGTAGATCGCCATGTGGCCCAGGCCGTTGTAGAACACGAGGTCGCCCGGCTTCAGGTCGGACCGGTCGATCGCGCTGGTCTCGTCCCAGATCGCGTTCGTGTAGTGCGTCAGCGAGATTCCGGAGACCGCGTAGGCGCCCTGGACGAGGCCGGAGCAGTCCCAGGTGTCGGGGCCGGCGGCGCCGTAGACGTAGGACTCGCCGAGCTGGTCGCGGGCGAACTCGACCGCGGCGGTCGCGGCGTCGGCGCTGTAGCTCGGGGTCGAGCCGGAGTCCGAGCCGGAGGACGACGACTCGCTCGACGCGGCGGCCTCGGACTCGGCCGCAGCGGCGGCCGCGGCCGCGGCTTCGGCGGCCTCGGCTTCGTCGTGGGCCTTCTCGGCCTCGTCGATCTGTCCGTCGAGGTCGGCGATCTGCTGCTCGACCGTGGTGATGTCGGCGGTGAGCTCGTCGGCGGTCTCGGAGGCGGTCTGCGCCTCCTCGTACTTGTCGGACTGCTCCTGCGCGTAGGCCACCAGGGTGGAGACCTTGGCGTCGAGGTCGTCTTCGGCGGATTCGACCGCGGCGGTGACGACGGTGAGCTGCGCATTCGAGGAGCCGTACTCCGCGGCGGCGGCGTCGATGACGGTTTGGGCCGCGTCGAGCCGGGTCTGGAGGCCCTTGAGGTCGGCGGCGGCGGTGTCGCGCTGCGCTTCGAGATCGGCGAGGTGCGCTTCGATCTCGGAGGCGGAAGCGGCGGTGTAGTCGATGTCGGCCGCGTCGGCTTGGGTGCCGGAGAAGGCGGTCACGAGTCCGACGGTGGCGCAGGTGACCCCCGTGTAGATCGCGACGCGGCGAAGGATGGCGCTGGTTCGTGAACGTTGTGCAGTTTCAGAGCAGGCGTGAGCCACGAGGTGGCCTTTCTTCCTCATCCGCCTACCGGGTTAGCTGTCGGGTTCGGGCAGGGAAGGTGCCCTACCCGCTGCGGCTGCGCTGCAGCGGGATTCACCCCGTGCGTCCACGCGACTGGGGGCGTGGACGCGGCTGGGTCCCCGGCCCGCGCATCGGTGTTTCGCCCGGAACCGGGAGGAACGGGCGTCATGCGAGCGCGGCTCGGCGGTCCGGGCGGGTGGGTCTCTGGGGGAACCCTGAGGACCCGACCGGAACAGGCGCCGACGCTAACGCATGGTGACCCGAATCGCCAAGCCCTCTGTGAGTCGCTCCACGGTCCAGTAACGGACAGTGGGGACGCGCGGGGAGGGAGGGCCACTATCCAGCGGATTTATTGCCCGAACGGCCGAGGGAGGGTTGGCCGTGAGTCGAAGGTGGGGAGGGAGGGGCGGCGCGGGCGAGGAACGCTCGGGTTCGCATCCGCCCCCGGTTTCGATAGTGCCTGCGGGGTACGACAACGGGGCGTGGCGTGGATCCCCCGGGCTGTGAAGGAGTGCGCGGCGGGGTACGACATCGGGCGCCGTCGGGAGGCGCGCCCGGCGCGGTCGGGGTTCAGAAGCTGCGGAGGGAGCGCGGGGGTGGCGGGGATTGGATCGCGGTGGCGTCGGTGGCCGGTGGTGCGCCGGCGATGTACTCCTTGAGTTCGGTGCCTTCCAGGACGCGGCAGGGGAAGGCTGCGCCGGCGCAGCGGCGGCGGAGGGCGGCGATCGGGAGTTCGACGTCGGCCGCGACGGCGACGACGTTGCCGAAGCGGCGGCCGCGCAGGACCGCGGGCTCGGCCATGACCGCCACATGCGGCCACACCACGCCCATCGCCGCGAGGGCCGGCTTCAGGAAGCGCATCTGGCCGCCGTCGCACAGGTTCACCGCGTAATGCCCGCCCGGGCGCAGCACGCGGTGCGCCTCGTGCAGGAACTCGGTGCTCGTGACGTGCGCGGGCACGCGCGCGCCCGCGTACACGTCGGTCACGATCAGCTCGTAGCTCGCGTCCGGCGCGGACTCGACCGCCTCGCGCGCGTCCATGTGCCGGATCTTCACCTTCACGCCCCGCGGCAGCGGCGCCTCGGCGCGCACGAGCGCCACGAGCTCCTGGTTCGTCTCGACTGCCTGCTGGTACGAGCCCGGCCGGGTCGCCGCAACGTACCGGGCCATCGCCAGCCCGCCCGCGCCCAGGTGCAGCACCCGCAGCGGCTGCTTCGGCTCGGCCATGGCGTCGACGAGGTAGGCGATCCGCTGCATGTACTCGGCATCCAGATAGGACGGGTCGTCGAGGTCGACGGTCGCCTGCACGACCTCGTCGGCGACGAGGTGGAGCAGGTTCGGGCGGTCCGGATCGCGGTCGATGCGCAGGGCGGGCCGTTCGGCCTCGGGCGGAGTCACGCACCCATTGTGCCCGAGGGCCTCGCGCAGGAGGCCTTGAGCAGGACCTAAGGCCCCTGCTGCGCCTGCGTCCTGGCCGAGGCCGCCACATGCGCGATGCGCCGCAGCGCCGCGAACATCGTCTCGCCCAGCACGGTCGCGGTCACCGCCTGCTCCACGTTGACGCCCTCGATCCGGGTCGCCTCGGCGATCGCCTCCATGTCCGCCGAGGCGAGCGCCGCCGCCGCGTCCGCGTAGTGGCCCAGCACCTCCTGCGGGTCCGGATTCCCCAAGCGGTAGAACGCGGTCAGGGCCGTGACCAGCGCGTCGCGGTAGTTCGGGGGCGCCACTTCGGCCCAGCCGTACTCGTTCAGCAGCTGGTCGACGGTGCGCTCGGCGGCTTCGGTGGTGCCCTCGCTGGCGAGGGAGAACTTCGGGTCCCGGTGGGTCGCGGCGAGGGTCGCGCCGAGCGCCTGGAACGCCGACTCCGGATGGCGCCCAAGCACAGTCAGCACTTCACCGATCTGCGCGACCGAGAGCCCGGCGGTCTCCGAGAGGGCGCGGATCAGCGTCAGGCGGTGCACGTGGGCCGAACCGTACTCGACGGTGTTGCCCTCCCCGTGCTCCCCGGCCTGCAACAAGTGCTCCCGCAGGTAGTACTTGATGGTGGCGGCCGGAACGCCCGTCCGCTCCGACAGCTCCCCGATGCGCATACGAGGGAGTCTATGACGGAAAGCGCGCCCGCGTTACCGTTGAGCCCGGCAGGAACCCCCCGCCTTGTACCCACCCCACCTGGAAAGGCGACGGTTTGAACGACCTTCGTACGGCACTCCTCGAAGAGCTGCGCGAGATCGCCGCGCTTCCCGTGCCCGCCTTCGACCCGGGACTCGCCGACGACTACGCCGAGACCGGCCGCCGCCTGCCCTTCGAGAACCAGTACTTCGCGCGCCGCCGCCACCTCGCCGCGCTCGCCCTCGTCGGCGACGGACCCGTCCTCTCCGGCCTCGTCGCCGACATCTGCGACGAGCGCTCCTGGGCGCTCCCGGCCCACTGGGACGACGGCGATCCCGCGACCTGCGTCGACCTCTTCGCCTGCGAGACCGCGCAAGCCCTCGCCGAGATCCTGCGCCTGCGCGACGACGTGAAGGACCGCGAGCGCGTCGAAGCCGAGATCCGCCGCCGCGTCCTCGACCCCTTCTTCCAGTCCGAAGAGCCCTTCTGGTGGGAGGAGCGGTTCTCCAACTGGACCGCCGTGTGCGCCGGCGCCGCCGGGATGGCCGCGCTCGCCCTCGGCTACGACACCGACGTCGTCCGCGGCCGCGTCCTGCCCGCCCTCCAGGCCTACCTGTTCTCCTTCGGGCCCGACGGCGGCTGCGTCGAAGGCATCGACTACTGGGTCTACGGCTTCGGCTACTTCACCTACTTCGCCGAGGCCTGGCGCGACGCCACCGGCGAAGACCTCCTCGCCGGGACCGAGGCCATCGCGTCCTTCCCCGCCCACGTCCAGCTCTACCCGCGCTCCTTCGCGACCTTCGGCGACGCCCACCACGACCCGGCCCTCCCGCCCGGCCTCCTCGCCCGCCTCCACGACCGGCTCGGCGTCCCCCTCCCCGCGATCGAGCACGCCCCGACCTTCGCCGACGACTACTGCTCCCGCTGGGCCCACCTCACCCGCACCCTCGAATGGGGACGCGAACTCGGCGGCGAGATCGCCCCCGGCCGCACCCTCCTGCCCGACGTCGGCTGGTACGTCGAACGCCGCCAGCTCGGCCACCGCATGTGGTCGCTCGCGGTCAAGGGCGGCTACAACGAAGAGCCCCACAACCACCTCGACCTCGGGTCGTTCATCATCGCCGCCGACGGCGAGCAGCTGCTGTGCGACCCCGGCGCCGGCGAGTACACCGCCGCCTACTTCGGCGACGAGCGGTACGAGCAGGTCCACCCCTCCGCGGCCTGGCACTCCGTGCCCACCGTCGAAGGCGCCGCCCAGCAGGTCGGCGAGGACTCGCGCGCCGAACTCGTCTACACCGACGACGGCGTCGACGCCTACATCGACGCTTACGGCGACGGCGCGCTCCTGCGCAAGTTCACCTGGACCGAGGACGGCATCGAGCTCTTCGACGCCGGGCCTGAGCTCACCGAGTCCTTCGTCAGCCGCATCCGGCCCGAGACCGAAGGCGACCGCGCCACCTGGACCGGCGAGCGCGGCACCCTCGTCCTCCACGGCGTCGACCCCGCCACGGTCCGCATCGAGGACGTCGAGACGACCACCCACCTCGGTCGGCCCGAGCGGCTATGGGCGCTCCGCTTCGACTTCCCCGGCAGCGGCCTCCGCTTCGAGCTGCTCTAGGAGCCCGTCCGCCTTCAGGCGCTGGCGGGCGGCCGCGATGGCCTCGCTGGTGTGCTCGAACAGGCGGCCCTGCTGCCACAGCGGCTCCAGGACGCCCAGGGCCGCAAGCGGTTTGGCGTGCATCGGTTCGAGGCCGGAGAGGTAGACGGCGATGCCGCGGTGCTCGAGGCGCTTGATCGCGTCCGCGAGCACCGTTGCACCCGACGCATCCATAGTGGACACCCGGCTCATGCGGAGCACCACCACCCGCACGTCGGCGACGTCCAAGAGCTGCAGCAGGAACCGGTGCGCGGCCGCGAAGAACAGCGGTCCCTCCAGCCGGTACGCCACGATGTGCTCGTGGAGCAGCGCCGCCTCCTCGTCGTGGTGGTCGGCCGGCTCGATCGGCTCCTCCTCGACCGAGACCGACCGCGAGATCCGCCCCAGCGCCAGCAGCCCGGCGAGCGCGATGCCCACCGCGACCGCCCACACCAGGTTGAGCACCACCGTGGCCGCGAGCGTCAGCCACATGACCGCCGCGTCGGCGCGCGTCGACCGCGCCAGCGCCAGCATCGAACCGACCTCGATCATCCGGATCGAGGTCGCGATCAGCACCCCCGCGAGGGCCGCGAGCGGCACGTGCGCCACCAGGGGCGCGAGCGCGAGCATCATGAGCGCCAACACGATCGCGTGCGTCAGCGACGCCAGCCGCCCCGCCGCCCCGGACCGCACGTTCACCGCGGTGCGCGCCAGCGCGCCCGAGGACGGCATGCCGCCGAAGAACGGGGTCACGAGGTTCGCCACGCCCTGCCCGAACAGCTCGCGGTCCGGATTGTGGTGCTGGTCGACGGTCATGTTGTCCGCCACCGTCGCCGACAGCAGCGACTCGAGCGCGCACAGGGCGCAGATCGCGACGGCCGCCGCCACCAGCTCGGGCATCTCCGCGAAGTCGAGGAAACCGGCCTCGGGGGCGGGGATCGTGCGCGGCAGCGCCCCGATGATCGCCACGTCCGCGTGCGCCCACCAGGTGACGACCGTGGCGACGACGACCGCGAGCAGCGGCGTCGGGATCTGCGAGTGCAGGCGCGAGCCGAGGAGGATCGCGGCGGCCACGCCGCACGCGACCGCGGGCGGCGCCCAGTTCGGGGCGGCCGCGAAATCGCTCAGCGATTCCCATGCGCCGCTGATGATGTGCGCGTTCTGCGCGGGCAGGCCGAGCGCGGGCGGCAACTGCTGCACCGCGATGACGATCGCGACCCCCGCCGTGAAGCCCTCGACCACCGGCACCGGTACGAAGCGCGCGTACCGCCCCGCTCCGGTGAGCGCGAGGACCACGAGCATGAGCCCGGCCATGATGCCCACGAGCATCACGCCCGCATGGCTGTGCGTGGCCGCGAGCGGCACGAGCACCACGGCCATGGTGCCGGTCGGACCCGTGACCTGCAGGTTCGAGCCGCCGAGGACTGCGGCGAGCGCCCCGGCGATGATCGAGGTGATGAGCCCTGCGAACGCGCCGAGCCCGGAGGCGATCCCGAAGCCGAGGGCCAGCGGCAGCGCGACGACCGCGACCGTGAGGCCGGCGAGGAGGTCGGTGTGCCAGTGGCGGGTGAGGTGCAGGTAGTCGGACCGTTCGGGAAACAGCTGTCGGAAGCGTCGGCGTTTCGTGGCAGTTGTCTCTCGTATCGTGGTCATGAGGCGATTGTCCCGGAATGGTTGATCCGCAATGACTTTCAGCGGACCCCGGGCGAGTCGCCGCCGGGTTCGCTTCCTGCCGTAGGATCGCCACCGTGCGTGCGAAGGGTCTGGAAACGGCGATCCGCGTCGGCGGGGCGGTGGTCGTCACCGCCGCGGCGCTGCTCGCGGCCGTCCTCGAATCCTTCCTCGTGCCGTACTACATCGCCGGGATCGCGGTCCCGCTCGCCGGGGCGATCGCGTTCGTCGCGAACTGGCGGCTCGCGGCGCTGGCCGTGTACTGGACCGGCGGGCGCTGGTCGGTCATCCTCACCTCGCTCACGTGGTTCGCCGTGGTCCTGCTCGCGTCCATGCCCACCGGGGCCGGCTCGCTGGTGATCGGCAGCGGCTTCAACGGCTACATGCTGCTCCTGGCGGGGACCGCCGGGATCGCCCTCGCGCTGTGGCAGTATTTTCGTCCCAGGCCGAACGCCAAGGCCCCGTCCGCCGTCGGCCCCCGGCCGCCGGCGCAGGCCACCCCTACCGCTACGAAGGAGTCCCGACCGTGACCCTCCTCAGCCGCCTCCTGATGCCGCACTGGCCCTCGATCTACGGCTTCGCCCTGGGCATCATCGCCGCCAACCTCGCCGGCCGGTTCGCCTCCACCAAGTGGGGCGAGGGCACCGCGATCGGCGACCTCGTGGGCGTCTACACGTTCGGCGCGATGGCGGCCGTCGCGATCGCGGCCGGGATCTGGTGGGGCGTGCGCCGCCGCCGCCAGGAGATCACCGGCGAGCTGCTGTCGATCTTCGTGGTCACCACCCTCTTCACCGTGCTGGTGAACCCCCTCATCGCCCGCGTCGACTACCCGACGCTCGACGGGGTCTTCTCGCAGACCCTCATCTACTTCGCGCTGCTAGCCCTCTCGGGCTGGGTCGGCTTCCTCATCGTGATGGCCCTCGGCTTCGACGTGTACGGCCGCGAACTCAAGGCCACCCAGGCCGCCTGGGAGCGCAAGGCCAACCCGAAGGCCGCCTAACGCCCCCGGTACCAGTACCGGTACCGCTCGGCGTACCCGAGCCGCCCGTACATCGCGATGGCGGGCCCGTTGTCGGACTCGACCTGGAGCGCGGCCCGCCGCGCTCCAGCGGCGTACCCCCAGGCCTCCAGCGCGTGCAGGACCTCGGTGCCCAGGCCCTGCCGGCGGAACGCGGGCAGGGTCCCGATCGAGGTGATCGCCGCGAGGTCGCCCGCGATCGCTCCCCGGCCCCGGGCGGCGAGCTCCCCGCCGAGCCGGATCTCGGCGTACCCGCGACCTTCGCCGGAGCCGAAGACCGCCGCGGCGATCTCGGGGGTGCCGCTGCCGAGCTGTTCGAGCAGCGCTTCGCTCGGCGCGTCCACGACCACGGCCTCGCCGTCATAGGTGCTATCGCGGAGCGGCTTCGTCATCACGACGGTCTCGGCTTCGGCTTCCCAGCCCCGCGTCGCCAGCTCCTCGTCCAGGCGCTTCGTCACCGGCCCGGCAAGGGCTACGAGCGGACGCGCGCCCCGTGCCCCGTACCAGGCTTCGACGGCCGACATCGCCGCATCTGTCCCGCCCTCGGGGGCGGTGAGCGCCAGGACCGAGTTCGCGCGGCGCGAGAACCCCTCGGCGTACCGCAGCAGCCAGCCGCCGATTTCGGCGGTCTCGGGCGCCGGCCAGGTGGCGGCGAGGAGCCGTTCGGTCGCGATGATCTCGGAGAACGGGGTCGGTTTGGGCGGTATCGCCCGGGCCGCGACGATCGCGTCCGTCGCGATGGTGACGGCGGCCCCAGACTGCGCCACATTGTCGGGCAGTATGCGCCAGAAGTCCGGGCCGATCTCGATAAGCTCGCCGATGATGTCCGTGAACCGGCGCCCCGGTTCGGGAGATTGCAACCTGATACGCACCGCCGCGCGACGGCCGACATGTTCCGGTCCCAGCATCTGGCCCACCCCAAGCCTTCGGGTCAACATTCCGCAATAAGCTTTAGTCTCAATCACAGCGCAGCCCGCCCGGCTGCGCGCTGTAGGAAGGACGACTCGTGACTTACGTAATCGCCGAGCCGTGCGTGGACATCCTCGACAAGGCCTGCATCGAAGAGTGCCCCGTCGACTGCATCTACGAAGGCAACCGGATGCTCTACATCCACCCCGACGAGTGCGTCGACTGCGGTGCATGTGAGCCGGTCTGCCCGGTCGAGGCGATCTTCTACGAGGACGACGTCCCGGACGAGTGGGCCCCGTACACCAAGGCCAACGTCGACTTCTTCGACGAGCTCGGCAGCCCCGGCGGGGCCTCCAAGGTCGGCAAGATCGAGAAGGACGACCCGTTCGTGGCCGCGCTGCCCGCGAAGTCGGAGTAGCGCGATGGCGCTGCGCCGCCTCCACAGCGCCTCCCCGGCCCGGCGGCTGCCGCGCTTCCCGTGGGACCGCATGGCCCCGTACCAGGAGCGCGCGGCGGCCCACCCCGGCGGGCTCGTCGACCTGACCGTCGGCGCGCCCGTGGACGAGGTGCCCGAGTCGATCCGGCAGGCGCTCATCGACGCCGCCGCGCGGCCCGGCTACCCCACGGTGGCCGGCCCGCCGGCGCTCGGCGAGGCGATGCGGTCCTGGCTCCACCGGCACACCGGTGTGGCCGAGGACGTCGCGGTCCTGCCGACCGTCGGCTCCAAGGAGCTCGTCGCGAACCTGCCGCTGCAGCTGGGCGTCGGCCCGGGCGATGCCGTCTCCTACCCGGAGATCGCCTACCCCACGTACGAGATCGGCGCGATCCTGGCGAAGGCCGACGCGGTGCCGGTGGCCGACCCGCGCGACGCGGCGGGCTCGCGCCTGCGCTTGGCGTGGATCAACTACCCGACCAACCCGACCGGCGAGGTCGCCTCGGTCGAGCACCTGCGCGGCCTGGTCCGCTGGGCCAGGGACAGCGGCGTGGTGCTCGCCAGCGACGAGTGCTACCTGACCCTCGGCTGGGACCACGACCACCCGCCCGTCTCGATCCTCGACCCGCGCGTGAACGACGGCGACCTCACCGGCCTGCTCGCGGCGCACTCGCTGTCGAAGCGCTCGAACCTGGCGGGGTACCGCTCGGCGTTCCTCGCGGGGGACCCGGAGCTCATCGCGGACCTGCTGGAGATCCGCCGCCACTCGGGTTTCATGGTCCCGTGGGTCGTCCAGCAGGCCACGATCGCGGCCCTGCACGACGAGTCGCACGCGATCGAGCAGCGCGCCCGCTACGAGGAGCGCCGCGGCGTGCTCCGCGGCGCCGTCGAGGCGGCCGGGTTCCGCATCGACCACTCGACCGCCGGGCTCTACCTGTGGGCCACGCGCGGCGAGGACTGCTGGGACACCGTGCGGTGGCTCGCCGAGCGCGGCATCCTCGCGGCGGCGGGGGAGTTCTACGGCGCCAAGGGGAACCGGCACGTGCGCTTCTCGCTCACCGCGACGGACGAGGCGATCGCCGACGCCGCGCAGCGGTTGAAGTGAGGCCGGGCGCGCAGCGCCGCAGGTTACCGACACGACGAAAGGCCCGCGGCTGGCAGCCGCGGGCCTTCTCGCTGTGCCGTCGGGCAGCAGTCCTTAAGGGGCCGCCGGCGGGTCGACCGGCAGGCCGGGGTCGACGGGCGGCTCGACCGGAGGCACCGGCGGCAGCAGGCTCTTGACGACCTCCACGACCTGCTTGCAGACCTCCGTCAGCGCCCCGACGTCGGGCGCCGCGGGGAGCCCGGGATCGGCGCCCGGGTCGCCGGGGGCGGGCACCGGCAGCTGCTCGGACCCGGTCGGCGGCGCCACCGGCGGCTCGACCGGCGGATCGGCCGGCGGCGGGGGCAGCTGGGCGATGAGCCCTTGGAGTTCGGTGAGGCACGCCTGCAGGTCGAGCAGCGCGGTCGGGTCGGGTACGTCGACCGGCGGATCGACCGGGAGCGGCGGCAGCTGCTCGGATTCGACGGTCTGGACCGGCGCGGCCTCGACCGGGTCGGCGCCCGCGGCGCTCACCCCCGGCGCGGCCGCGAAGATCGCGAACGGGATGGCGGCCCCGATCGCGGCGGCCCGCCAGGTCTTCTTGGTTGCTTTGGTGGTCTGTTCGGCGTCGGTTCGTGCTTTTTCGAACATGGACTGTGCCATGAGGATTGCCCCCGTTGATCGTCGGTGCTCCCGGTCCGGTCGCGGCCTGTGCGAACCGTCGGCAGGGGCGGTTCGACCGCCTGTCGCACCGAGGTGTGACTTTCCGTAGCACTTTAAGGACTGTCCGTAGCTAACGCACGGCTTCGAGGAAACAATCCGCACTTTTGTCGTACATGTAACCCGATCGGTGAGACTGACCTGGAGCGACACCGAAACATGAGGTCCATCGTCCGATAGTCGACAATCCACCGAACCGCCTCGGTCTCCCGTCCTAGGCCCAGAACCCCATGGCGCATGTCGGACCCTTCGGCCACACTGGTCGGGTGACCTTCCTGATCGGCCGCGACCATCCGACGGCGGCCCTCCGCTCGGCCGTCGAACGCACCGTGGCGAGCCACGGTGGACTCGCCCTCGTCACCGGCGAGGCGGGCATCGGCAAGTCCACCCTCGTCACCGAGGTCGCCGCCCGCTTCCGCGGCGAGCTCACCGTCGCCTTCGCGACCTCCTGGGAATCCGAGGCCGTCCCCGACCACTGGCTGTGGGTCCAGGTCCTGCGCTCGCTCCGCGCCCAGCTCGGCGACGAGGCCTGGCAGTCCCTCCACCCCGCGCCGCCCGTCGACGCCCTCCTCGGCAAAGGCGACGGCTCCGCGCCCGCCCCGTTCGAGCTCTACGACGCCGTCACCCAGCTCCTCATCGCCGCGTCCCAGCGCGGCCCGCTCCTCGTCGTCCTCGACGACCTCCACTTCGCCGACCCCGGCAGCCTCGAACTGCTCAAATTCGCCTCGCAGCACACCTGGTTCGAGCGGATCCTCTTCGTCGCCACCTACCGCGACTCCGAGATCGACCCCGGCCACCGCCTGCGCGCCCGCATGCTCCCGCTCGTCGCCAAGGCCACCATGATCAGCCTCGAAGGCCTCGACGAGGACGGCGTCGCCGCGCTCTGCCGCACCACCGTCGGCGACGCGCCCGACGCGGTCACGGTCGCCGAGATCACCCGCCGCACCGGCGGCAACCCGTTCTTCGTCGAGCAGACCGCGCAGCTGTGGGCCTCCGGGCAGCGCGTCGACGCCACCACCGCCGGGATGCGCGACGCGCTCCAGCGCCGCATCGAGCACCTCCCCGAACCGCTCGTGCGGATGCTCACGCTCGCCTCCGTCGGCGGCCGCGAATTCCACGCCGGCGTCATGGCCCAGGCCTCCGGACTCGACCTGCACCGCATCGAATCCGCGCTCGACGCCGCCTGCCAGACCCGGCTCGTGCGCCGCGAGACCGACCGGTACGTCTTCGTCCACGACCTCGTGCGCGAGACCCTCTACAACACCATGTCGAGCGAAGAGGCCGCCCACCACCACGGCTGCGTCGTGCGCGCCCTCGTCGCCGACGAATCGCTCCAGAAGCTCATGCTCACCACCGAGATCGCCCACCACGCCTGGCTCGCCGGCGACGACCTCGACCCCGCGATCGCCGTCGAGTTCCTGAGCCGGGCCGCCACCGAATCGCGCGGCTGCCTCAGCGCCCCGGGCGCCGAGAAGTACTTCCGGCGCGCCCTCGAGCGCTGCACCCCCGAGATGGTGCGCCGCCGCGTCCTGCTCCGCCTCGAGCTGGCCGCCACCGTCAAATGGCTGCAGCGCGACGAGGAATCCTGGAAGCACTACGACCAGGCCGTGTACGAGGCCCGCGACTCCGGCGACCCGATGCTGCTCGCCCGCACCGCCATCGAACTGCCCCAGAACGAACGCCCCGACGCCCTGTGTCGGCTCAAGGCCGACGCCTACGAAGCGCTCACCGGGAAGCGGCCCGACCCCGGCCTCGACTACGACGGGCTGACCCGGCAGCTGAACTACGAGTTCCTCATGGCCGCCAGGAAGATCGGCGACGACGAAGAGGTCGCCTTCGGGCTGTGGGCCACGCACTCGGTCGACTGGGGCCCCGGCACCGCCGCGGCCCGCCAGGTCATCGTCGAAGAGCTCGACGAGATCACCCGCCGCACCGGCGACGTCGACATGCGCCTGTTCGCCGCCTCGCTGCGCTGGGTCGCGATGCTCGAACAGGGCGACCCGGCCTTCCGCTCCCAGGTCGACTTCTTCTGCGCCCTCGCCGAGAGCAGCGACTCCGATCGCTGGCACAGCGGGGCCGACATCGACCACGCCGTCGTCGACATCGTGCAGGGCCGCTGGGACGCGGCCGCCGAACGCATCGACAAGGCCTACGCCGCCACCGGCGACGACCCCATGAACGACCACATGATGCGCCACCTCCGCTGGGAGCTGGCGTTCGCGCGCGGCGAAGCGCCCGAGCCGATCCGGGACTCGGGTTGGGCCGCCTTCGGGCAGTGGCAGTTCGACCTGCTCGCCGCCCTGAGCGCCGTGCGCCGCGGCGACCTCGACGAGGCCCACCGGGCCAAGTCCCGTTTCGAGGCCGAGGCCGAACCGCACGACCCCTGGGTCTCCCTGCGCCTGCGGTTCGAGGTCGAACTCGCCGCCGCCGAAGGCGACGCCGAAGCGATCGCGGCACTGCGCCGACGCCTCGAACCCCACGAAGGCGAATGGCTCGTCGCCTTGTGGGGCACCAGCATCCACGGCCCCATCAGCCACTGGCTCGGGGTGCTCGCCGCCGCCTCCGGCGACCGCGACCGCGCCGCGGCGCACTTCGCCGCCGCGATCGAGCAGGCCGAACGGCTCGACGCCCCGCCCTGGGCCGAGGCCGCCCGCACCGCCGCCGCCGCGCTCACCGGCACGGCCGCCCCTGCACCCGAGCGCCGCACCGCGGCCGCTCCCGGCGCGGTCTTCCGCCGCGAAGGCGCCACCTGGACCCTCCGCTACGAAGGCCGCGGCGTCCACCTCCCGCACACCAAGGGCCTCGCCGACCTGCACCGGCTCCTGCGGCAGCCGGGCGTCGAAGTCCCCGCCGTCGCACTCCTCGACCCCGAAGGCGGCGAAGCGGTCGCGGCCGAGGCGAGGCTCGGCGGCGACGACCTCCTCGACGCCGAGGCCCGCGCCCGCTACCGCGACCACCTCGAACGCCTCGACGAGCAGATCGATACCGCCGCCGCCCTCCGCGACGACGCCCGCGCCGCCCGCCTCGACGCCGAACGCCAGGCCCTCATCGAACAGCTCAAGGCCGCCACGGGACTCGGCGGCCGCTCCCGCCGCCTCGGCGACAACGCCGAACGCGCCCGCAAGAGCGTCACCAACCGCATCCGCAACACCCTCAAGAAGATCGAGGCCGTCCACCCGGCCCTCGCCGCCCACCTGCGCGCCGCCGTCGCCACCGGCTCCGCCTGCGTCTACCGGCCCGAAACCGAACCGCCCCCATGGGAGCTGTGAACAGCAGCGGCCGGGCGGGTCAGACCCGCCCGGCCGCTGCCGGGTGTTTTTCAATGAAGCACTACTTGCGGTTGTAGGCCCTGATCGTCAGGAACCCGAAGACCGCGATGAAACCGGCCGACCAGATCAGCGTCGTGGCCACCGAAGCGGAGTCCACATTGCCGTCGAAGAGGCCGCGCACGCCGTCGACCAACTGACTGATCGGCGTGTTCTTGACGACCGGCTGCAGCCAGCCCGGCATCGTCGACGGGTCCACCATGATGTTCGACAGGAACGTCAGCGGGAACATGATCGACATCGAGATCGACATGACGGTCTTCTCCGACCGCGTGATCAGGCCCAGCCAGGTCCACAGCCACGAGAACGCGAAGCAGAAGACCAGCAGCAGCCCCACGCCCAGCAGCACGCCCGCCGCGCCGCCCTCCGGCCGGTAGCCCATCACCATGCCCGTGCCGAACATGACCGCACCCGCTGCGGCGTAACGGAACACGTCCGCCAGCAGGTACCCGACCATCGGCGCGGCCCGCCAGATCGGCAGCGTCCGGAACCGGTCCGACACGCCCTTGTTGATGTCGATGTTCACGCTCATGCCCGTGTACATCGTCGTCATCACGATGCTCATCACCATGATCCCCGGCAGCAGGAACTGCAGGTAGTCACCGGTGCCGCCGGCGATAGCGCCGCCGAACAGGTACGTGAACATCAGCAGCATCATGATCGGGAACAGCAGGATGTCGAACAGCTGCTCGGGCACGTGCTTGATCTTCAGCATCGAGCGCCAGGCGAACGCCCGCGCCGAAGCGAACGCGCTCGGCGCCGCCGGGCGCTCGCCCGTCGCCAGCAGGCGCCGCAGGTGGTCCCTCTCGACCGGCGCCGGTGCGTCGGCATCGGACTTCGTAGTGGTCTGCGTGACGGTCATTGCAATGTCCTTTCTGGAAGTCCGGGGGTTAGGCGTCGACCTTGTTCGTGAGGGCGAGGAACACCTCGTCCAGGCTCGGCTGGCCGAGCGAGAAGTCGTCCACCAGGACGCCCCCGCGCGCCAGCTCGCCCAAGGCGTGCGAGCCCTGCACGGCCGTGTCCTGGCCCGGGGCAAGGCGGGCGGTCAGCGCCACCGGGTCGTCGTCGAGCTCGACCTCCCCGGCCAGCGCCTCCACGAGGATCTGCCGCGCGTGGTCGCGCTGGTCGGCGTGGTGCAGCCGCACCCGGATCGAGCCCGCGCCCACCGAGGACTTGAGCTGCCCCGGCGTGCCCTCGGCGATGACCCGGCCGGTGTCGATGACCGCGATGCGGCTCGCCAGCTGGTCGGCCTCCTCCAGGTACTGGGTGGTGAGCAGCACCGTGGTGCCCTCGCCGACGATCGTGCGGACCACGTCCCACACCTGGTTGCGGCTGCGCGGGTCCAGGCCCGTCGTCGGCTCGTCCAGGAACAGGAGCTTGGGGGTCACGATGATCGAAGCGGCGATGTCGAGGCGCCGCCGCATGCCGCCCGAATAGGCCTTCACCTGCTTGCCCGCCGCGGCGGTCAGCCCGAACGCCTCCAGCAGGTCCGCCGCGCGCTCGCGCGCCGCCGGCTTCCCGTACCCGTACAGCCGCGACAGCAGCACCAGGTTCTCGATGCCGGTCAAGTCCTCGTCGAGCGAGGCGTACTGGCCGGTGAGGCTCACCTGGGACCGCACGGAGGCGGCGTCGGCGATGAGGTCGCGGCCGAACACGGTCGCGCTCCCCGCGTCGGGACGCAGCAGGGTGGCCAGCATCCGGACGGTCGTGGTCTTGCCGGCCCCGTTCGGGCCGAGGACGCCGTACACCGTGCCGGCCGGGACCTCGAGGTCCACGCCGTCGACGGCTTTCACGTCCTTGAAGTGCTTGACGAGCCCCTCGGCCCGGATCGCGAGTTCGCGCTGCGACATGTCCGCCGCCTCCTTCTGGTCATCTGCTCTCATCCAGAAGGCGCTACGCACACGCCACGGCCCCCGCTACTTCCGATGTAGCGGGGGCCGCGGCGATGCTCGGAACGCTAGTCGGCGAGGTGCTTGGGTCGCACCACCAGCCAGAACAGCAGTGCCGCCACACCGGAGCCGACGCCGATCGCCGCGACCGTGGTGTTCCACACGCCCGGCAGGCTCAGCTCGTAGAAGTCGGCGAGCACCGGCACCGAGAGCACGAGAAGGAACGCGCCGCCGCATCCGCAGACCAGCAGGGCCTTCCACCACACGTACGGCTTCGCGGTGATCGCCAGCGCCGCCAGCGCGAGGCAGAACAGCGTGATGCCCGCGGTCGTCTGCGGCAGGTTCGAGTCGGTGCCGTCGTGCGCGAGCGAGAGCAGGTACACGATGAACGTCGGCACCGCGCAGCAGATCCCGGCCGGGATCGCGAACTTGAGCACCCGCTTCACGAAGTTCGGCTTGGCCTTCTCGAAGGTCGGCGCGAGCGCCAGGAAGAACGCCGGGAGGCCGATCGTGAACAGGTTGATGAGCGACTGGTGGATCGGCAGGAACGGGTAGGGCAGCGGGTCGTTGCCCATGATCCACGCGGTGATCGCGCCGACCGCGACGAACAGGGCGAGCGAGATCGCGTAGACGGTCTTGGTGAGGAACAGGTTCGAGACGCGCCCGATGTTGCCGAGGACCCGGCGGCCCTCGTCGACGACCTGCGGGAGGGTCGCGAACTCGTCGTCGAGGAGCACGACCTGGGCGACCGAGCGGGCCGCGGCCGAACCGGAGCCCATGGCGATGCCGAGGTCGGCGTCCTTGAGGGCGAGCACGTCGTTGACGCCGTCGCCGGTCATCGCGACGGTGTGGCCCCGCGACTGGAGCGCCTTCACGAACGCCTGCTTCTGGTGCGGCTTGACGCGCCCGAAGATCGTGGCCCGCTCGAGCAGGTCGGCCAGTTCCTCCGGGTCCTCGGGGAGGCGGCGCGCATCGACGGTGTCGGCCGCGCCTTCGACGCCGAGCTGCGCGGCGACGGCCCCGACGGCGGCGGGGGAGTCGCCGGAGATGATCTTGACCTTGACGCCCTGCTCCTTGAAGTAGGCGAGGGTCGCGGCCGCGGTCTCGCGCAGGCGCTGGCGGAGGACGACGAGGGCTTGGGCCTTGACGCCGGTGACGCCGCCGGTGGTGGAGGCGGACTCGGCGGTGACGAGGGCGAGGACGCGCATGCCCTGGGCGGCGAGCATGTCCGCTTCGAGGGCGACGGGGTCGCCGTGGTCGAGGAGGATGTCGGGCGCGCCGAGGAGCCAGGTGCCGTTGTCGGTGAAGCGGGTGCCGCTCCATTTGCGGGCGGAGGAGAACGGCATGACGTCGATGACGCGCCAGCCCGGGTCGGCGACGGCGTTCTCGGCGAGGTGGGCGGCGACGGCCTGCATGGTCGGGTTGGGGCTGTCGTCGGCGGCGGCGAGGGCCGCGAGGGCGGTGTTGACGCCCTCGCCGTCGGTGCCGTTGATCGGGCGGATCTGGTCGACGTCCATGCCGCCTTCGGTGAGCGTGCCGGTCTTGTCGAGGCAGAGCACGTCGGTGCGGGCGAGGCCTTCGATGGCGGGCAGCTCCTGCACGAGGACGTGGCGCGCGCCGAGGCGGATGACGCCGACGGCGAATGCGACCGAGGTGAGGAGGACGAGGCCTTCGGGGATCATCGGCACGATGCCGGCGACGGTGCGGACGATGATCTGGCGCCAGTTGGCGGCGTCGGCGAGCTGGCTGACGATGAGCAGCAGCGCGATCGGGACGATGAGCCAGTTGATGAGCTTGATGAAGCGGTTGATGCCCTCGCGCAGCTCGGAGCGGGCGAGGGTGAACTTGCTGGCCTCTTCGACGAGCTTGGCGGCGTACGACTCCGCGCCGATCTGCTCGGCGCGGAAGAGGCCGGTGCCGGCGACGGCGAAGGAGCCGGAGCGGACCTCGTCGCCGGGGGCCTTGGCGACAGGGTCGGCCTCGCCGGTGAGCAGCGACTCGTCGATCTCGAGGTTGCGGGATTCGACGACGGGGCCGTCGACGACGATGCGGTCGCCCGGTTCGACGTAGACGAGGTCGTCGCGGACGATGAGGTTGGGGGCGATCTCCTGGACCTCGCCGTCGCGCAGGACCTTCGCGTTCGACTGGTTCATCAGCGAGAGCTTGTCGAGGGTGCGCTTTGCGCGCAGCTCCTGGATGGTGCCGATGGCGATGTTGGCGATGATGACGCCGGCGAAGAGGCCCTGTTTGAGGCCTTCGAAGAAGCCTTCCTCCAGGGCGGTGAAGCCGATCGCGATCACGGCGAGGACGCCGATGACGGCGTTGAGCGGTGTGAAGAAGTTCGCGCGCAGGATCGCCGAGAGCGGGCGGCTCGTGTGCCGCTTGGCCTCGTTGACGGCTCCGGCCTCGACGCGTTCGGCCACCTCGGCGGCAGTCAGGCCGCGGTCACCTGCCAGCATGGGTGTTGTCACGTCGACAGCTTATGCGACAACTGCATCGCTGTATCACGGCCGAACGACGGAGCCGCCCCTTTTCGCTCCTCCGCCGTCCGGCGGAGGAGACGCGGGTCCCGCGCGGGCTCATCCGATTGCGGCTCCACCGGGCCCGACCTCTAGAATCACCGATTATGGCCAATGTACTCACACCGCAGGGCGAGGACTTCCCTCGCTGGTACCAGGACGTCATCGCCAAGGCCCAGCTGGCCGAGAACGGCCCGGCGAAGGGCTCGCAGGTGATCCGACCGACCGGTTTCGCCCTGTGGGAGCGCATGGTCGCCGAGTTGGACGAGCGCATCAAGGAGACCGGCACGGAGAACGCGTCGTTCCCCCTGCTGATCCCCGAGTCGTACTTCACCCGCGAGGCCGACCACGTGGAGGGCTTCGCGCCCGAGCTGTGGATGGTCACCCACGGCGGCGGCAAGGAGCTCGAGGAGAAGCTGGCCGTGCGGCCCACCTCCGAGACCATCATCGGCGAGTACATGGCGAAGTGGGTCAACTCCTACCGCGACCTGCC
Organism: Glycomyces niveus; assembly: GCF_017592475.1. Classification (GTDB taxonomy): domain Bacteria; phylum Actinomycetota; class Actinomycetes; order Mycobacteriales; family Micromonosporaceae; genus Glycomyces; species Glycomyces niveus. The sequence goes on from NZ_JAGFNP010000005.1 coordinate 160,315, forward strand.
CCTGCTGCTCAACCAGTGGTGCAACGTCATGCGCTACGAGCTGCGCACCCGCCTGTTCCTGCGCTCCTCGGAGTTCCTGTGGCAGGAGGGACACACCGTCCACGAGTCCTATGAGGACGCCCACGCGTTCACGCTGCGCATCCTGCACGAGGTCTACGCCGACTTCATGGAGAACGTGCTGGCGCTGCCGGTGCTGCGCGGCATCAAGACCGAGGCCCAGCGGTTCGCCGGCGCCCTCAACACCTTCGCGGTCGAGGCCCTGATGCGCGACGGCAAGGCCCTCCAGATGGGCACCTCGCACGAGCTCGGGCAGAAGTTCGCGAAGGCCTTCGACATCCAGTTCCAGGGCCGCGACGGCCAGCAGCACCACGGCTGGACCACGTCGTGGGGCGTCTCGACCCGCATGGTCGGCGGCCTCATCATGGGCCACGGCGACGACGCGGGCCTCCGCGTGCCGCCGAAGCTCGCGCCCGTGCAGGCGCTCGTCATGGTCGTCAAGGACACCGACGAGGTCCAGGCCGCCGCGCGCAAGGTCTACGACGAGCTCAAGGCCGACGGCGTGCGCGTCAAGCTCGACGACCGCGGCGACGTGGCCTTCGGCCGCCGGGCCGTGGACGCCGAGCTCAAGGGCTACCCCGTGCGCATCGAGATCGGCCCCCGCGACCTCAAGAACGGCGAGGCGACCATCGCCAGCCGCGTCGAGGGCACCAAGCAGACCGTCCCCCTCGGGATGCTCGCCGAAGCCATCGCCGCCGCCCTGCAGGGCGCCCAGGACCAGCTGTGGGACGAGGCCGTCGCCTTCCGCGAGTCGCACACCGCCGACGTCTCGACGCTCGAAGCGGCGGTCGAGGCCGCCCAGACCGGGTACGCCCGCATCCCGTGGGACGCCTGCGGCGTCGAGGGCGAGGCGAAGGCCGCCGAGTCCGCCGTGTTCGTGCGGGTGCTCCAGCGCGAGGACGGCTCCGTGCCGGACTCCCTGGATGAGTCCGGTCTCATCGCCTACCTCGCCCGGCAGTACTAGGCACCTGGTGCGCTAGACTCGGTCGCTGTACATGAGCTTTGGGACGGATGCCCTCTCAACAACCGTGACGCAAGGCCAAGTTTCAGCGCGAGCGAGAATCCGGAGTAATTCCCCTGGACGACGCGCGCGCTAACGTGATCCTTACTACAGGAGTAACAAAACGTGGCAGTTAAGATTCGCCTCACGCGAATGGGGAAGATCCGTACTCCCCAGTACCGCATCGTCATCGCCGACTCGCGCGTCAAGCGCGACGGCAAGGTGATCGAGAACGTCGGGATCTACCACCCGAAGGAGAACCCGTCCCGGATCGAGGTCAAGTCCGACCGCATCCAGCACTGGCTCTCGGTGGGTGCCCAGCCGTCCGACACCGTCAAGGCCATCCTCCGCAAGACCGGCGACTGGCAGCAGTTCAAGGGCCTGCCCGCCCCGGCTCCGCTGAAGACCGCCGAGCCGAAGGCCGAGAAGGAGGCCCTCTACGTGGCCGCCCTCAAGGAGTCGGGCATCGACCCCTCGAAGGCCTACGTCTCGGAGGAGGCCGCCAAGGCCGCGCCGAAGTCGAAGAAGTCCGCCGCGAAGGCCGACGAATCGGCTAAGACTGAAGAGGTCGAGGCCGCTGCCGACGAGGCCTCTGAGACCAAAGGGGAGTAATCGTGCTGCGACCGGCGCTTGAACACCTTGTCAAAGGCATCGTCGACAATCCTGACGACGTCCGTGTCCGGCTGGTCGACTCCCGCCGCGGCAAGCGGCTCGAGGTCCGGGTCAATCCCGAAGACCTCGGGACCGTCATCGGCCGCGGGGGTCGCACCGTGAACGCGCTGCGCCAGGTCATCGGCTCGATCGGCGGCAAGGGCATTCGTGTCGAGGTCGTCGATTCCTACTGAGTCTTTCCGAACGGCCCCGGGGGTTCCCTCGGGGCCGTTCGGGTGTTTAAAAGGGGTTTCTCTTGTCACAAGTGGTGGTCGGCCGGATCGTGCGCCCGCACGGGCTGCGCGGCGAGGTCGTCGTCGAGGTCCGCACCGACGATCCCGAGAGCCGGTTCCGGCCCGGCGCCGAGTACAGCACCAAGAACGGCCCGATGAAGGCCGTCACCGTGCGCTGGCACCAGGGCCGCCCGATGATCGGCTTCGAGGGCGTCACGGACCGGAACAAGTCCGAGACGCTGCGCGGGATCCTCCTCAGCGTCGACATCGCCGACGAGGAGCTGGAGCCGGAGGACGACGAATTCCACGACGCCCTCCTCATCGGCCTCACCGTGGTCGACAAGGAGGCCGGCGAGGTCGGCACCGTCAGCCGCATCGACCACGGCGCCGCCTACGAGACCCTGGTCGTCAAGCGCAAGGGCCAGACCCCCGCGCTCATCCCCTTCGTCGCCGACATGGTCGAGGAGGTGGACGCCGAGGCCGGCGTCATCAAGGTCGACCTGCCGCCGGGCCTGCTGGAGCTGTGACGCGTTCGGAGTTGCTATGAAAATCGATGTCGTCACGGTCTTCCCCGAGTACCTGCAGCCGCTGGACCTCTCGCTCATCGGCCGCGCCCGCGAGCGCGGGATGCTCGACCTCAACGTCCACGACCTGCGCCGCTGGACCCACGACGTGCACCACTCGGTCGACGGCGCCCCCGCGGGCGGCGGGGCCGGGATGGTCATGAAGCCGCAGCCGTGGGGCGAGTGCTTCGACGAGCTCATCCCCGGTGACGAGAAGCCGCGCCTGCTCGTGACGAGCCCCGCCGGGCGGCCCTTCACGCAGGCGATGGCGCACGAGCTCGCCGCCGAGCCCTGGCTCATGTTCGCGTGCGGCCGCTACGAGGGCATCGACCAGCGCGTGGTCGACTACGCGGCCGAGCGGATGGAGGTCACCGAGGTCTCCATCGGCGACTACGTGCTCTTCGGCGGCGAGGTCGCGGTGCTCGCGATCATCGAGGCCGTCACCCGGCTCGTGCCGGGCGTGCTCGGCAACGCCGCGTCCCTCGACGACGAGTCGCACAACGCCGGGGTCCTCGAGGCCCCCGCCTATACCCGCCCGGCCGAATGGCGCGGGCACGAGATCCCGCCGGTCCTCCTCTCGGGCGACCACGGCAAGGTCGACCGGTGGAGGCGTGAGCAGGCGCTCCTTCGCACCGCGAAGGCCCGCCCGGATTTGCTGGAGCGGCTGGAGCCGGGTAGCCTCGACAAACGTGACCGGCTCCTCCTCGAAGGGGCCGGGTTCCGCCTGCCCGGACAGGGTGTGGCAGAGTAGATGAGTTCCCGTGACGTGCCGTTCGTTCAAGCGGTACCTCTCCCGGTCGAACTTCTGAGCATTACCAAACAGAGGACCGAAACCAATGAACATTCTGGATGAGCTGAACGCCGCCTCCATGCGCGCCGACGTGCCGGACTTCCGTCCCGGCGACACCGTCAAGGTGAACGTCCGAGTCCAGGAAGGCTCCCGGTCCCGTGTCCAGGTGTTCCAGGGCGTCGTCATCCGCCGCCACGGTGCCGGCCTCGGCGAGACCTTCACGGTCCGCAAGCTGAGCTACGGCATCGGCGTCGAGCGCACCTTCCCGGTGCACGGCCCCATGGTCGACTCCATCGAGATCGCCATGCGAGGCAAGGTCCGCCGCGCCAAGCTGTACTACCTGCGCGACCGCAAGGGCAAGGCCGCCAAGATCAAGGAGAAGCGCGAGCTCTAAGCCGCGCAAGGTACTTCGGAGAACCCCGGGCACATCGCCCGGGGTTTTTCGCTGCCCGCCGCGCTCGGCGAGGCTTGCGAGCCGAGCATGAGCAGAGTCGGCGAAGCTTGGCAACCGGGCATGAGCGAAGTCGGATACCCTCGGCACATGAGTCCTGGCACCCCCGGCGGGGCGAAGGGCCCCCGCCGCGTCAACTGGGACCGACTCCCGGGCCCCGGCGGCCCGGACGCCCCGCCCCCGTCGCGCCGCCCCGGCACACCCCCCGACGGCCCCGTCGCCGGCACCGGGATCGGCGGCACTGACGCGACCCACCGCCTCCGCGACCCCGACGCGACCCGCACCTTCCGTCGTCCCGAGACCGCCTCGGGCGCCCACGACCGCGTGGCCGCCGAGCGCGAGCGGGCGAAAGCCGCGGCCTCCGCCTCCCACGACCGGGTGGTTCCCGACGCCGACAAGCGCACGACCGCCAAGAGCGCCGAGAGCCGCCTCTCGCAGCCGCACAAGCGCCAGTACCTGTCGCTGTGGGTCGAGCTGCCGCTGCTGCTCGTCATCGCCTTCTCCGCCGCCGTGCTGCTGCGCACCTTCGCCGTGCAGCCCTTCTACATCCCGTCCGGGTCGATGGAGCAGACCCTGCAGGAGGGCGACAAGGTCCTCGTCCTCAAGCTCACCAACACGCTGCGCACCCCGCAGCGCGGCGAGGTCATCGTGTTCCGCGGCACCGACTCCTGGGACCCCGAGTACCGGCCCGCGGCGGCCGACGAGGGCGCGTTCTCGACCTTCACCACCGGCGTCCTCGACCTCATCGGCCTCGCCAAGCCCGACGAGAAGGACTTCATCAAACGGGTGATCGCCGTCGGCGGCGACACCGTCTCCTGCTGCGACGCGGACGGCAACGTCGTCGTCAACGGCGTCTCACTCCACGAAGAGGCGTACGTGTACGAGAACTCGCCGCTCGAGATCGAGCCCGGCGTGTGCGGCGCCCGGCGCTTCGAGGAGCTCACGGTGCCCGAAGGCGAGGTGTGGGTCATGGGCGACCACCGCGGCGACTCCTCGGACTCGCGGTGCTCGGGGACGGTGCCGGTGGAGAACATCATCGGCCGCGCCATCGCCCTCGTCTGGCCCACCGACCGCGCCCGGGAGCTCGAGATCCCCGACGCGTTCGACGCCCTCGACGGCACCACCGGGACCAGCGCCGAAACGGGCGAACAGGCCGCCTCCGGAGGGGTCGGCGACGGCGTCCCCGCCGCCTGGAACACCGCCTGGCAGCAGCCGCCTTCCTTGCCGGGCACGACAATGCACCTGCCCGGTTCGCACGCGTCGCCGAGGGCGGCGACCCCTGAGCCCAGAGCGCGAGCGCGTAGACTCGGACCGTGATCGATGAAGGGCAAGCGCCCGGCGCTGAAGGCGAGAGCGTCGAGGAGACCTCCAAAGAACAGCAGCCGAAGAAGAAGGGGTCGTTCTGGAAGGAACTGCCGATCCTGCTCGGCGTCGCCATCCTCGTGGCGATCGTGGTGCGGACCTGGGTCGTCCAGACCTACTACATCCCCTCCGGCTCCATGGAGAACACCCTCCTGGTCAACGACAGGGTGCTCGTCAACAAGCTCGTCTACGACTTCTCCGAGCCCGAGCGCGGTGAGATCATCGTCTTCACCGCCCCCGAGTCCTGGCGCTCGGTCATGGAGGAGGACGAGTTCATCAAGCGGGTGATCGCCGTGGGCGGCGACCACATCGTCGCCGACGAGGAAGGCGACATCACCGTCAACGGCGAACCGCTCGACGAGGAGTCCTATCTGTACACCAACCCGATGACGGGGGAGCAGGACCGCTCTTCGCAGGACCCGTTCGACGTGGTCGTGCCGGAGGGCCGCCTGTGGGTCATGGGCGACCACCGCTCGGCCTCGGGCGACTCGCGGGAGCGGTACGTCCGCACCGGCGGCGACGTCGAGTCCTCGACGATCCCGGTGGACGCGGTCATCGGCAAGGCCTTCGTGCTGTTCTGGCCGGTCGACGACTTCACCTGGTTCAAGATCCCCGAGACCTTCGACGACGTCCCCGCGCCGTCCTGAGACCATGCTCCGTCCCGTCCCCTCCCGCATCAGGCGTGACAGCGACCTGTACGCGCTGGAGGCAGCGCTCCACCGGCGCGGCCTCGGCCCCGTCGCCGGGGCGGACGAGGCCGGGCGCGGCGCCTGCGCGGGGCCGCTGGTCGTGGCGGCGGTGCGGCTGCCGCCGAACGCCCGTTATGACGAGCTGAACGATTCGAAGCTGCTCACCGAGGCCGCCCGCGAGCGCGTCTTCGAGCTGCTGCGGCGCTCGGAGGCCGCGATCAGCGTGGTCGCGTACGGACCCGAGGAGATCGACCGGCGCGGCATCGCCGTGTGCAACCTCGAGGGGATGCGGGTCGCGGTCGCGCGCCTGCCCGAGCGGCCCGGGTACGTGCTCACGGACGGCTTCGCGGTGCCGGGCCTGCCCGGCAGTCTCGGCGTCGTCAAGGGGGACCGCACCGCGGCGTGCGTGGCCGCGGCGGGCGTGGTCGCCAAGGTGACGCGGGACCGGATCATGACCGAACTGGACCGCGACCACCCCGAATACGGCTTCGCCGTCCACAAGGGATACTCCACGGCGGCTCACGAGGCCGCTCTGGAGCGGTTCGGTCCGTGCGAGATACATCGCAAGACCTACGCGAACGTCGCCGCACGCACCGCCGCCGCCCGGGTTTGAGCGGGTTTGGCGGCCCCTCCCGGGGTGAAACCCGGACAGCACAGGCAAGCCGCGAGCGGGCCGGGGCACCCGCGCACTATCGTGGGAACCGTCGTTGAGAAGGAGGAGCGTTGAGCGCCGAGGACCTCGAGAAGTACGAGACCGACATGGAGCTGCAGCTGTACCGGGAGTACCGGGACATCGTGCGGCAGTTCACCTACGTGGTCGAGACCGAGCGGCGGTTCTACCTGGCCAACGCTGTCGAAGTCCATGTGCGGGGGGCGGAGGCCGAGACCTACTTCGAGGTCGAGATGAGCGACGCGTGGGTCTGGGACATGTACCGGCCGGCCCGCTTCGTCAAGCACGTGCGGGTCCTGACCTTCAAGGACGTCAACGTTGAAGAGCTGGACAAGCCCGACATGACCCTGCCCTAGCCGTCACCAGCAGCGCGCCCCGTCCTCCGCGGCGGGGCTTTTCGCCGCCCCGCCCATGCGAACGCTTGCGCGCCGTTGCCGGCCGCGGTGACCTGCGCCGGTGCCCGATCGAGGACGGGATGCGGGCCCTGAACCGCCGCTAGTATTGGTCGGGTGTCCACACTCCGCGACGTCATCTCCGCGCACACCGACCTGACCTCGAACTCCGCGGCGCACCTGCAGCGGCTCGTGGCCGAATGGCAGCTCCTCGCCGACCTCTCCTTCGCCGACTTCCTGCTCTGGGGCGCCGTCAAGGACCACCCGGGCCGGTACGTCTGCCTCGCGCAGGTCCGGCCCACCACCGGCCCCACCGCCTATGAGGAGGACCAGGTCGGCCGGATCCTCGAAGGCGACGACGCCCAGCACCTCAACGTCGCGTTCACCGAGGGCCGCATCTTCCGCGAAGGCGACCCGGTCTGGCGTGGCGACGTCGCCGCCCGCCACGAGGCGATCCCGGTGCGCCGCCGCGACCGCCGCGAAGTCATCGCCGTGGCCGCCCGCGACACCAACCTCTCGGACACCCGCAGCCCCTCTCACCTGGAACTGAACTACCTCAAGACCGCCGACTACCTGGTGCAGATGCTCACCGACGGCGGCTTCCCGCCGCCGCTGCTGCCCGGCGAGCCGACCACCGCGCCGCGCATCGGCGACGGCCTCGTCCGCATCGGCTCCGACGGCCTCGTCCGCTACGCCTCCCCGAACGCGCTCTCGGCGTACCGCCGCATGGGCGTCACCGGGCACCTGCGCGACCGCGATCTCGCCGAACTCACCCGCAGCCTCCCGTCGAACTCCGACGTCGGCGCCGACGCGGCCCGGCGCATCGCCGACGCGCTCGCCGGAGGCACCCCGCGCCGCAAGGAGATCGAGTCCAAGGGCGCCACCGTGCTCATGCGCGCCCTTCCGCTGCGCCCGGGCGGCAAGGCCGCCGGCGCCCTGGTGCTCGTCCGCGACATCACCGAGGTCCGCCGCCTCGACCGCGAACTCGTCACCAAGGACGCCACGATCCGCGAGATCCACCACCGCGTCAAGAACAACCTGCAGACCGTGGCCGCGCTCCTGCGCCTCCAGGCCCGCCGCGTCGGCTCGCCACAGGCCCGCCAGTCGCTCGAAGAGTCCGTGCGCCGCGTGTCCTCGATCGCGCTCGTCCACGAGACCCTCTCGCAGTCGGGCGACGAGTCGGTCGGCTTCGACCAGATCGTCGACCGCGTCGCCTCCATGGCCGTCGAGGTCTCCGTCGCCGAGTCCAAGGTGACGCTCCGTCGCGAGGGCACGTTCGGGGTCCTCCCCAGCGAGTACGCCACCCCGCTGGTCATGGTCGTCAACGAGCTCATCCAGAACGCGGTCGAGCACGCCTACCCGCCCGGCCAGGACGGCGAGGTCGTCATCGGCGTCGAACGCGACAGCGACCACCTCCGCGTCACCGTCTCCGACCACGGCAAGGGCCTCCCCGAAGGGTTCCGCATCGCCGACTCCACCCGGCTGGGCCTCCAGATCGTGCACACCCTCGTCACCGGCGAACTCCGCGGCACGATCGACATGCGCCCGCGCGCCGAGGGCGGCACTGAAGCAGTGGTCGACTTCGCACTGCAATAGCGAGCGAATGTGCGTGCGACGCTGCCGGCTTATGGCTCGCAGGCTCCGCCGAGGGAGGGTCCACGCAGCGGGACGACAGATGTCATCGGCTGAGATATGTGGCATGCTTGCAGGCATGTCTCGCGCACATGGGCTTCGACTGGTGGCACGCCGCCACGTCGATCTTTGCCGTGTGTTCAGCGCCGCCTGTCTGATGCGCCGCTAAATCCTTCCGGCTTTCCGCCGTCGAACCACGCCACACCTGTGTCCGCATGAGGAGAACTGTGCCAACGCCAACGCGCAAACCGTCCCGCCCCAAGGGCCAAGGCCAGTGGGCCATGGGCCACCGGGAGCCGCTCAACAAGAACGAGCAGTCCAAGAAGGACGACAACCCGCTCAACGTGCGGCAGCGCATCGAGGGCGTCTACGCCCACCGCGGCTTCGACTCGATCGACCCCGCCGACCTGCGCGGGCGCTTCCGCTGGTGGGGCCTGTACACCCAGCGCAAGCCCGGCATCGCCGGCGGCAAGACCGGCATCCTCGAAGAGGAGGAGCTGGACGACAAGTTCTTCATGATGCGCGTGCGCATGGACGGCGGCCAGCTCAACCTGGCGCAGCTGCGCACCATCGCCGGGATCTCCAAGGAGTTCGCGCGCGACACCGCCGACGTCACCGACCGCGAGAACGTCCAGTACCACTGGATCCGCGTCGAGGACGTCCCCGAGATCTGGCGCCGCCTCGAGGCCGTCGGCCTCGACACCCAGGAGGCCTGCGGCGACTGCCCGCGCGTCATCCTCGGCTCCCCGGTCGCCGGCGTCTCCACCGAAGAGGTCATCGACGCCACGCCGCAGATCCAGGAGATCTACGACCGCTTCATCGGCGACCGCAGCCTCTCCAACCTGCCGCGCAAGTTCAAGTCGACCATCGGCTGGCTGCCCGACAGCCCGTACGAGACCAACGACATCTCGCTCATCGGCGCCCACCACCCCGAGCACGGCCCCGGCTTCGACCTCTACGTCGGCGGCGGCCTGTCCACCAACCCGATGTTCGCGCCCCGCCTGGGCGTGTGGGTCTCCCAGGACGACATCGTCGACGTGTGGGTCAACGTCGTCCGCATCTTCCGCGACTGGGGCTACCGCCGCCTGCGCACCCGCGCGCGCCTGAAGTTCCTCGTCAAGGACTGGGGCCCCGAGAAGTTCCGCGAGGTCCTCGAGTCCGACGCCTACCTCGGCCGCAAGCTGCCCGACCTCGAGCAGCCGCCCGTCCCCGAGAAGCTGCTCGACCACATCGGCGTCCACAAGCAGAACGACGGCAACTACTACATCGGCGTCGCCCCGGTCGCCGGCCGCGTCTCCGGCACCGTCCTCGACCAGCTCGCGGACATCGCCGAGAAGTACGGCTCCGACCGCGTCCGCGCCACCCCGCTGCAGAAGCTCCTCGTCCTCGACATCCCCGAGGAGAAGATCCGCGACGCCGTGGAGGACCTGCGCTCGATCGGCCTCGAGGCCGAACCGTCCCAGTGGCGGCGCAACACCATGGCCTGCACCGGCATCCAGTTCTGCAAGCTCGCCATCGTCGACACCAAGGACCGCGCCCGCGACCTCGTCGCCGAGCTCGAGAAGCGCGTCCCCGAACTCGACGTGCCGATCTCCATCCACGTCAACGGCTGCCCCAACGCCTGCGCCCGCACCCAGACCGGCGACATCGGCCTCAAGGGCCAGCTCGTCACCAACGAGGACGGCGAGCAGGTCGAGGGCTTCCAGGTCCACCTCGGCGGCGGGCACGCCGCCGCGGCGAGCCTGGGACGCAAGTCCCGCGGCCTCAAGGTCGCCTCGGCCGACCTCGGCGACTATGTGGAACGCCTCACCCGGCGCTACCTCGTCGCCAGGTCGGAAGGGGAGACCTTCGCCCAGTGGGTCCACCGCGCCGAGGAATCGGAATTGCAGTGAGCGGCCGCGTCGTTCCCTACTACTGCCCCTACTGCGGCGAAGAAGACCTCACGCCGTATGAGCCCGAACTCGACAGCGACGTCGAGATCAAGGGCGGATGGCATTGCGCGGACTGCACCCGCGTCTTCGCCGTCAAATACCACGGGATGGCCGCCGCAGCGAAGTACGCGGCGCCGCCCACGGGCCCCGCGCCCGAGTGATACACCCCGATCGGAGTGAAGCAGCATGAGCACAGGGAAAGAGAGAGACCCTTTCGAACTCCGTGACCTCGCGATGGACGCGGGGAAGCGCCTCGAAGACGCCACGGCCCACCAGATCCTCGAGTGGGCGGTCGGCGAGTTCGGCGAGCGCTTCTGTGTGACCTCCTCGATGGCCGACGCCGCCGTGGTCCACCTCGCCAGCGAGGTCGCCCCCGGCATCGACGTCGTCTTCCTCGACACCGGTCTGCACTTCCCCGAGACCCTCGAAGTCCGCGACTTCGTGGCCGCCACGATGAACGTCAACGTCCGCTCCATCCAGCCCGACCAGTCGGTGCTGGCCCAGGACGCCGAGTTCGGGCCGCGCCTGTTCGCGCGCTCCCCTGACGAATGCTGCGCCCTCCGCAAGGTCCTGCCGCTCAACGCGGCCCTCGCCGACTACGACGGCTGGGCCACCGGCCTGCGCCGGGACGAAGGCCCGAGCCGCGCCAACACGCGCGTCGTCGACTTCGACATCAGCCGCCGCAAGGTCAAGGTCTCCCCGATCGCTAAGTGGACCGAGGCCGACCAGGAGGCGTACATCGAGCGCCACAACATCCCGGTCAACCCGCTGCTCAAGGACGGCTTCCGCTCGATCGGCTGCTGGCCCTGCACCCGGCGCACCGCGCCGGGCGAGGACCCGCGCGCCGGCCGCTGGGCCGCGTTCGACAAGACCGAGTGCGGACTGCATGTCTGACCTGCACGGATCGGAACCCGACGCGGCCGCCGCGTCGGGTTCCGGCGTCTCGCCCTCCGAACGCCCGGTCGTCCTCGTCGCCCACGGCAGCCCCGACGAGCGCTCACCGCAGGCGGTCCGCGAGATCGCCGCGGCCGCAGGCGCTCACGTCGGCTTCCTGGAGTTCAACGACCCGCGCCCGGTCGACGTCCTGACCGGCCTCGCCGACCAGGGCTTCACCGCGGCGGTCGCCTTGCCGCTGCTGCTGACCGACGCCTACCACTCCCGCACCGACCTTCCCGAGGTCGCGCGGCGCGCGCAGGAGGAGCGTCCGGGGCTCACGGTGAGCGTCGGCCGCCCGGTGGGGGACCTGTCGCTCGCCCCCGCGCTGGTCCGCGGTCTGCCGGAAGGCATCGACGGCCTGGTGGTGTGCGCGGCGGGCACCCGCGTCGACGAGGGCCGCGCCCATGTCGCGGCGGTCGCCGCCGAAGCCGGACGCCTGCTCGGCGTCCCGGCCGGACCTGGCTTCGCCTCCGGCCCGGGACCGACGGCGGGGGAGACCGTCGCAGCGCTCAAGACCGAAGGGGCGCAGCGCATCGCCGCGGTCTGCTACTTCATCGCTCCGGGTCTCTTGTGCGACAAGGCGATCGAGTCCGCCCGCGACGCCGGCGCCGTCCACGTCGGCGAACCGCTCGGCACCGCACCGGAACTCATCGACCTGATCTCGAAGCACGCCGCAGCGGCGTGACCCGGCTCAGCCGGCAGACCACCTGGTTGTGGTCCAGGAGGTCACGCGTTCAAGCCTTGCTACTCGGACCCTCCGCTGAGCTGGCTCATTCGCCTCCGGCGAAGGGCCGGCGCTCGCCGAACCCGACCGCGCGCCGAGAGGGACCGCTGAGGACGAGGCCGACGATCGCCGCCGCCAGAGCCCAGAAGCCGATGCCGATGAGCGGGTGGGCCGCCTCGCGGAGGTAGTAGCCGACCGGGAGCCAAAGGAGCCCTTGGAATACCGCCTGGGCGACGATGTCCTGCATCCGCAGGAGCCGGCGCCCGATGAACCAGTAATAGAGCGCTCCGAGGAACGCGATCAGGGCGACGCCGACGGCGCCGCTGACCGTCTCCACCTGGCCTGTCACGATCTGTGCCAGCCCCCACACCCCGGTGGCGGCGAGTCCCGTTGCGAGGAGCCAGAACAGGATCGACGCGGCGGTCAAGGTCCAAGGACGGTCACCGGAACCGGAGGATTCGGTGACCGCGCCCATGTCGGCATCGGTTTCGTTCACACGCCAACCGTATCCCGGGCTACGCTGCGCCTATGCGCGACCTGAAAGCAGCGCCACAGCGTGGTCTGCTCATCGTGAACCCGAAGGCCTCCACCGGCTCGCGCCGACGCACGCGCTGGGTGAGGAAGAAGCTCGACGACGTGCTGGATCTCGACGTCGAGGTGACCCGCCGGAGGGATCACGCCGAGATACTGGCGAAGCGGGGGGCGGACAAGGGTTACGACGTGGTCCTCAGCCTCGGCGGCGACGGCACCGTGAACGAGGTCGTCAACGGCCTGGTCGGCGGGGGCCGCCCGGCCGAGGAGGCCCCGGTGTTCGCGCCGATCCCGGCCGGCTCCACGAACGTGTTCGCGCGGGCACTCGGGCTGCCCTGGGACCGCCGCCGGGCGTCGCTGGCGATCGTGTCCGCCATCGAGGAGTCGCGGGTGCGCACGGTGAGCCTGGGGCGGGCGACCGGCGACGACGTCGACCGGCTCTTCACGTTCTGCGCGGGTTTGGGCTGGGACGCGTCGATCATCAAGAAGGTCGAGTCGTACCGGAAGAAGCGGAACCTCGGCGCGCACTACGCCCGCGCGGTCATGGCGGAGCTGAATGAGCATGGTGTGGAAGGCGACACGATCGAGGTGACGCTTTCCAACGGTGAAGAGGACCTTTCGGAAGGCATGGTCGTAGTGCAGAACTGCGCACCGTGGACGTACCTCGGCACCCTTCCGGTGAATCTCAACGCGCGGGCATCCTTTAATGCTGGACTTGATGTCCTGGTTCTGCGTAAACTTGGCCTGTCGGACGCCGCGAAGACCGCCGCTTCACTGCTGGTCGGTCGGGACGGGCCCGACGGCAAACACGCGGTGACGCACCACGATCTCTCCAGGATCAGACTGCGCGCTGCGCTGCCGCAGGCCTTCCAGCTCGATGGGGACTACCTCGGAGAGCGGACCGATGTCGAACTGAGCTCGGTTCCGGAGGCGCTGCGGGTGGCCTGCTAACAACTTGGGAAAACCTCAAGGTGGGTGTTGACAAGTCGCCCGTGAGCAGGCAAGGTTGATTTCGCCATCCCTACCGGGACGGCACGAGACTTACAACCGAATATCGTATTTTCGGTGCGTATAGACCGGGCATTCGGTGGGTACCCACGCCTTGGCGAAGCTTGCGGCCATGAATTTGTATAGCCCTGGCGAGTGGTGAGCAAGCCAACGTTGAGTACCAGTGTGTCAAACCGGTTCGACTCGCTGTCACCGACCCCGACCTTTTCGGTTCCGGGCGAGTGTGGCGGAGGCCGCCACGAGGATCCGCGGTAGGGATTCCGGCGGTAAGGTGGACGTGTTCCATGAGTCTTCTTCGAGGTACAGCGCGGTGAGTTCACTCACTTCGAGCTGATTTCCGGAGTCGAACCCTTGACAAATCCCGAGCTTGTGAAAGCATTCACAAGGTAGGTCGGGTCAGAGGTGCGGACCCATTCAGTCGCCACTTGGGCGACCGACGCCGTAGTGCGGGTGTGCTCCCCGATGCCCTGGCGTTCAGCAATGACGCTGATGCGAGAGCGCTCCTGGCGCGCGGTGACAACGATTCCCTTTGTCGGGAAACGCGATCCGTGCCGAGCGTTCGCCAATGCCGCCCGTGAAGGTGCGACCGTCACAGCAGTTCTCCGTGACGGACGCGGCGCGGCACCCACGCGATGCGCGGACTGAACGCCGCCGCGGCCCGATGCGGCCCGCGAGACGCCCGAACCGCAAGAGCTGTTCATAACACCGTGAAAGCAAAATGCTTGATGCTTAGCAAGGAGATGTTTTGATGGATTGGCGCCACGAGGCCATCTGCCGTGACGAGGACCCCGAGCTGTTCTTCCCGATTGGGGACACCGGACCGGCACTGACGCAGATCGAGCAGGCGAAGAACGTCTGCCGGCGCTGCCCCGTGACCGAAGAGTGCCTGCGGTGGGCGCTCGAGACCGGTCAGGACGCGGGCGTGTGGGGTGGCATGAGCGAGATCGAGCGCCGCGAGCTGAAGCGCCGCTCGGGTGCGCTGCGCACCCTGGCGACCCAGGTCGTCGGCTAGCAGCACCGCGCAATCCCTTGATTTAGTCCATCCCTCGATATTTGCGACAACAGAAGCTTGGAAGGCCCGGCGACCACGCCGGGCCTTCAGGCTTGTCCCGGACATGAGCGCGCCTCGCGATTCGCGAGGCCCCCTTTCAAACCAAGCTATCGGAGGGTACGACACTCCTTCGCGCTCGGCCGGCTGAGGGGTCAGAAGATCTGGTGGCGCTGGGTGTCGGCGTCGGCTTCGGTGGGCGGGCGGCGCTGGGAGATGGTGATGGTGGTGGTGGCGCCCTCGACGTGGGCTTCGACCTCGTCGGTGAGCGCTCTGAGGACCTGCCACTGGTAGGACCCGGAGTCGGGCAGAGGGTCGCCTTTGGGGCGGCTGAGGGCGATCTGGAGGGTTTCCTCGCCCACCGCGAGGCGGCAGTGGAGGGGCTGGTCGTTCGGCTTGCGGCGGAACGGGCGCGGGCGTCCGTGCTCGGCGGGGATCAGGAGCGTGACGGCGGCGTTGACCGCCGCCCGCAGGTCCTCGATCTCGTCTAGCGAGAACCCGAGGCGGGTCGCCACCGCCGCGGTCGCGGTCGGCAGGACCGACAGGTAGTCGCCCGTCGAGGGCACGTCGAGCAGCAGCACGTCCTCGCGCTCATCGCTCACCGGCATCGCCGCTTCCTGTGACTGAGGGGCCGAAGGACTTCCGCCCTCTCGCCCCAAAGGATAATCGGGTCGGCTCCCCGGCGCCGCACACCCCGCCTGAAATCCCCCGCGAGGGGCCCGGTACGGCGAAGCGCCCGCCGCCGCCTGCGGCGGTGACGGGCGCTCTCTGCGGGGCTTCGCGGGCCTAGGCCTGCTTGGTCTCCCAGAAGATCTTGGCGATCTCGTCGATCTTCGCCAGCAGCTCCTCGGCGACCTTCGGGTCGGCGGAGCCCTTGGCGCCCGAGGCGCCGGCCAGCTTCGTCGCCTCGTTCACGAGGGTGTGCAGCTGCGGGTACTTCTCGAAGTGCGGCGGCTTGAAGTAGTCGGTCCACAGCACCCACAGGTGCTCCTTGACCAGGTTCGAACGCTGCTCCTTGATGATGAGGGCGCGCGTGCGGAACTCCGGGTCCTCGTTGGCCTGGTACTTCTCGCAGATGGCCTTCACGGACTCCGCTTCAATGCGGGCCTGCGCCGGGTCGTAGACCCCGCACGGCAGGTCGCAGTGAGCCGAAGCCGAGATCTGCGGCATGAGCCGCTTGAACAGAGGCTTGAACATTGCCCCTCCAGCTTCTTTCCAGTGGGTGTGATTCCACCGCCGACCCTACCTCTCCGAAGGGCGATTTCGGCCCGGCCCCTAGAGTTAGAGACGCAGCACCGTCCCTCACGGAACACCATGCTGGACAGTGCAAACGCCGCCGCCACCAGCCCGGCACCGCAAGCGCCGCAAACATGGAGGTCATGCCAGATGCTCGCCGCCTACGCCAGTGCCGTGAACCCCGAGGACCCTTTCGCCGCCCTCTCGGTGGGTGAGATCGAGCCCCCGGACGTTCCCGAGGACTGGACGCGGGTGCCCGTCGCCGCGGCCTCGCTCAACCACCACGACCTGTGGTCGCTCGCGGGCGTCGGACTTCGTGCCGACCAGTGCCCGATGATCCTCGGCACGGACGCCGTGGGGCGCACCGCGTCCGGGCACCACGTCGTGGTCTACCCCGTCATCGGCGACGCCTCGCTCGACGACGAGACCTTGGACCCCAAGCGGACCCTGCTCTCCGAGCACTACCCGGGCACGCTCGCCGAGTCCGTCGCCGTGCCCGCGCGGAACCTCGTGCCCGCTCCACAAGGGTGGACCGCCGCCGAGGCCGCCTGCCTGCCGACCGCGTTCCTCACCGCCTGGCGGATGCTCACCACGCGCGGCCGCCTCCCCGCCGAGGGCGCCGTGCTCGTGCAGGGGACCGGCGGCGGCGTCGCCACGGCCGCGATCGTGCTCGCGAAGGCCCTCGGCGCGCGCGTCTACGCCACCGGCCGCGACCCTGAGCGGCGTGAGAAGGCCGCCGCGATCGGTGCCGAGCCCGTCGAGGCCGGCGGCCGCCTGCCCGAGCGCGTGGACATCGTCATCGACTCCGTCGGCGCGCCGGTCATGGAGCACTCGATCAAGTCCCTCAAGCCCGGCGGGCGCCTCGTCAGCTGCGGCGTCACCGCCGGCCCGGTCGCCGAGGTCGACATGCGGCACGTCTTCTTCAAGCAGCTCGAGATCCTGGGCTCGACCATGGGCACCCGCGACGAACTGCTCGAAGTCATCCGGTTCTGCGCCGAACGGGAGCTCAAGCCCGTCATCGACTCCACCTATACGCTCGCCGACGCCGAAGCCGCACTTCGGCGCCTGCACTCCGGCGAGGCCTTCGGGAAGGTCGTCGTCACCGTGGAGTGAAGCCCAGCGTCGTAAGTACGACACTGGAGTCGGTTTCTGGCGGGTTCGCCCTACGGGCGGGCCCGCCTGCGTTCACCCTGTAATGAATGTCACCGTCGAACAGGTTCGGGGTTGCACAAGGGGGAGAGCGGCCATGTCAGTAATGGGTCGGGTCAAGGGCGGTTTCAAATCCGCCGCCGGGAGCGCGTGGGTCGTCACGAAGAAGCTCCTGGTCAGAGTCGCGATCGCGGCCGCCATCATGGTCGTCGCCATCGCCCTGGCCAGGCACGGGGAGAGCGCCGCGTCCGAGATCGGGGGCATGGAGGAGGCCTCCGGGACCGAGGCGCATCCGATCGCCGCGCAGCGGGCGATCCTCTCGGAGGGCTGGACGGACGAGCAGCTCTTCCTCTGCAACTACACGGTGGACGCCACCTTCGGCGTCTCGATCTTCACCGAGACCGACTGGAGTTCGCGCCGCCTCGCGCGCGTCCTCAACGGCACCGAGCTCGAAGGCTCGTGCATGTCCACGACGGGAGAGAAGTCGCTGGGATGCAACGGCCTGGAATGGGAGACCGAGTGGATCCACGTCCGACACGGCGACACGGTCGGCTATACGCCCGCCTCCTGCCTCGTCAGTGACGGCATCTTCTGAGCAGCGCCGCAACGAGGCGCGATCAAGCGGCGCCGCCGGCACGGCGCAGTCAGCAAGGGCACGGCTCCAGGCACAGGGGAGGGAAGCGCGAAGCGGGGTCCGGCGATTCGCCGGACCCCGCTTCATGCGTGCACTGCGCCTACTTCAGGCCGACGCCCGCGACGCCCTCGACGATCCGCTTCTGGAAGACCAGGAAGACGATGAGCAGCGGCGCGGCGCCGAGCACCGCGGAGGCCATGGTCTGGGCGTAGAACAGGCCGTAGCCGCCGGCGACGGCCTGGAGGCCCACCGGGAGGGTCATCATCGACGGGTCGGTCGCGATGAGCATCGGCCACAGGAAGTTGTTCCACGAGCCGATGAAGGTGAAGATCCCGACCGCGGCCATGATCGGGCCCGAGACCGGCAGGATCACGTTCCACAGGATGCGGAAGTGCCCGGCGCCGTCGAGCTTCGCGGCCTCCTCGTAGTCGCGGGGGATCCCGTCGAAGAAGCGCTTGAGGATGAACACCATGACCGGGGCGACGACCTGCGGGAGCGCCAGGCCCCAGTAGGTGCCGCCCATGTGGAGGGCGTTCACCAGGTCGAACAGCGGGATGATGAGCGCCTGCCCCGGCACCATCAGGCCGGCGATGATCGAACCGAACACGATGTTCTTGCCCGGGAAGTCGAACCGGGAGAACCCGTACGCGGCCAGCGTGCACAGCACCAGGGTCAGGACGGTCACGATCGTCGAGACGACGGTCGAGTTGAGCATCCAGGTGAGGTGGTCGCCGCGCTCGAACAGGACCTTGTAGCCCTCGATCGACCATTCGCGGGGGATCCAGTGGATGTCCTGGCCGAGGCTGGCCTCGGTCTCCGACTTCAGCGAGGTGGACACCGCCCACACCAGCGGGAGGAGCCAGAACACGCCGAGGAGGCCCGCGGCGATGTACACGATGACGGCGCCCACGGAGGGCTTCTTGCCGCGCCACTTGAAAAGCCGCCGGCGCCTGACGGCGGTCGGGCGGCCCGCCTCAGCGGCCGTCGACCTCTCTTGCACTGCGGTCATGTCAGTCCTCCTTCCGGGAGAACAGCCGGAACTGGAAGATGGAGATGATCAGGATGAGCACGAAGAGGACGTAGGACAGCGCCGACGCGTAGCCGATGCGGAAGCCCTCGAAGCCCGCGATGTAGATGTAGTGGATGGCCACTTCGGACTCGCGGTTCGGGCCGCCGCCGGTCATGATGTACATCTGGTCGAAGATGCGCAGCGACGCGATGAGCTGCAGCACGATCACCATGGCGGTGGTGCGGTTGAGCAGCGGCAGGGTGATGCGCCACAGCTGCTGCCACCAGTTCGCGCCGTCGATCGAGGACGCCTCGTAGACGGACGGGTCGATCGTCTGGAGCGCGGCCAGGTAGAGCAGGAAGTTGAAGCCGAGGGTCCACCACACGGTCGTGATGACCACCGACCACATGGCGACGCCGCCCTCGCCCTGGACCCAGATCTGGTTGGTGTCCGCGTTCTGGAGGCCCAGCAGCTCCAGGTAGTGGTTGAGCAGGCCGCCGTCGGGCTGGTAGATCCAGATCCAGATCATGGTGACCACGGAGACGGGCACGACGAACGGCGCGAAGAACGCCATCCGCAGGAACCAGCCGATGCGGCGGGCGCGGTTGACCAGCAGCGCGAAGACGATCGAGAGGACCACCAGCGGCGGGGTCGAGTAGAGCGTGAACTCGGCGGTGTTCCACAGCGCGTTCCAGGCGCGCTCGTCGCCGAAGGCCTCGAACCAGTTGTCCAGGCCGATCCACGAGGCGGCGCGGCCGGTCAGGCTCTTGTCGGTGAACGAGTAGTACAGGCCCAGGAAGGTCGGCCAGACCAGGAACAGGGCGTAGAAGGCGACGAAGGGGAGCACGAACCACAGGCCGGTCCACGACTGCTTCTTCGTGTCGGTGGGGGGCCGCACCATTGCGGCGGGCACGGGTGGTGCCTCTGTTTTCACTGTCATCAGAAGTCCTAATGCAACGTTTCAGTCGACCGGGGAGGGCAGGGCGAGGAGGGTTTCGATCCGGTTCTTGATCTGGGCCAGAGCGTCCTCGGGGGTCGTCGCCAGCGCGTACACCTGGTTGAGGACCCCGCCGACCTCGTCGAAGAGGCGGGCGGCGGATCCGGAGAACCACACGTCGGGGTCGAACTGGACGTTCTCGACCACGCCGGAGTACTCCGCGTTCGGTTGCAGCGCCTGGTATTCGGCGCTCTCGGTGACGGGCAGGTAGGCCGGGGTGTGGCCGCCGCCCTCGCCCCAGCGGAAGCTGTTGTGGAGCATGTAGGCCGCGTATTCGAGGGTGGCCTCGCGGACCCCGGTGTCCCAGGTGTTGTGGCGGGGGAGGACGAACGCGTGGCAGTCGCCTTGCGTGTACCGGTGGCCGTTGAAGAACGAGGGCATCTCGGTCATCGAGAAGTCGAGGCCCTGGGCCTCGTTGAAGGCGCGGAAGCGGTTGATCTCCCAGTTGCCGACCTGCACCAGCCCGGCCGAGCCGACTTCGAAGTTGGCCGCGCACTGGCCGCCGTCGGCGAACGTGGGGCACAGGCCCTCTTCGGCCATGCGGTACATGATCTCGATGGCGGTGAGCGCCTTGTCGTCGTCTATCTCGTAGTCGCCGTCGCCGAAGGTCATCTCGCCTTCCTGCTGGCGGTACCAGGCCCAGAACTGGCGCCATCCGGCGAAGGTGTCGAGCGAGGTGCCGTACTCGCCGGTGACGTCCTTGACCGCGCGGAGCAGGTCGAAGTACGCCTCGACGCCGTCGGTCTCCAGGAGGGTGCCGTCGGGGTTGAGGACGCCGGCCTGCTCGCAGACGGTGCGGTTGTAGTAGTTCACCAGGGCGTGGGTGTCGAGCGGGATGGCGTAGAGCTCGCCGCCGGCGAAGGACTTCTCCCAGACGCCGTCGGCGAAGTCCTCGGCGGCCACGCCGTGGTCATTGAGCTCGCTCTCGGTGATGGGGTCCATGAGGGTCGCGGGCGAGAGGCTCTTGAGCCGGGAGAGGTGGATGGTGGCGATGTCGGAGGCGTTGCCGCTCGAGGCGCCCATGACGAGGCGGGTGTAGAAGGGGGTGCCCCAGCCGAAGGTGGTGGCCTCGAGGTCGATGTCGGGGTGCTCGGCCGAGAAGTCGCCGTGCATCTCGGTCATGATCGCGCCGTCGGCGCCGGCGAGGAGGTTCCACTGCTTGACGCGGGTCTTGTCGCTGAGGCCGCCGCTGAGCGAGCCGCAGCCGGCCAGGCCGAGGCCGGCGGCCGCCGCCGTGCCGGTGAGGAGTGCCCTTCTGGAGACCGCGCTCGAAGCGGGGCCAGGGGGCGAGGGATGATTCGGCATCAATGCATCACTCCAATGTGATTCAGGGTCGGGGGGCCGGTCCGGGGGTGGGCCGTGGAGCCATTGTTATCGTTCTCATCAGCGCGGGTCAAGGCTGGACATCGGAAGAAAACCGGATTGCAACCTGCGTAAAGTGCCTTGACGCCGAAACGTTACCGGTAAAGTTCCGGTCAATGGGAATGGCGCGTCGGCACAGCGCAGAACAGGGGAGGCCGTACGGCCTCCCCTGTTCTCTATGCGTATGGCGCGGTTACTGCGGCTGCGGGACCGCCACGTCGACCAGCGCCTGCTGCTCGACCTCGTGGACCTTCGGCGAGCCGGTGGACGGCGCGGCCGCGGCCGGGCGCGAGATGCGCCGCAGGTGGACCCCGCCGAGCTGCTCGAGCAGGTTGAGCGCGATGTGCGACCAGGCGCCCTGGTTCGCCGGCTCCTCCTGGACCCACGCGGTGTCGGTCGCGTTCGGGAACGCCCCGAGGGCGCTCTTGAGCTCCTCGGCCGGGAGCGGGTAGAGCTGCTCGACGCGGAGGATCGCGGTGTCGGTGACGCCGCGGCTCTCGCGGGCGGCGGCCAGGTCGTAGTAGACCTTGCCGGAGCACAGGAGGACGCGCTTGACGTTCTCGGCCTTGATCTGGCCGCTCGCCACGGCGGTGTCGTGCAGGACCGGCTGGAAGCGGCCGGTGGTGAACTCCTCGAGCTGGCTGACGGCGGCCTTGTGGCGCAGCAGCGACTTCGGCGTGAAGACCACGAGGGGCTTCTTGACCGGGTCGAGCGCCTGGCGGCGCAGCAGGTGGAAGTAGTTCGCCGGGCTCGTGGAGTTGACCACGCGCATGTTCTCGTCGGCGCACAGCTGCAGGAACCGCTCGATGCGGCCCGAGGTGTGGTCGGGGCCCGCGCCTTCGTGGCCGTGCGGCAGGAGCAGGGTCACGCCGGAGTGCTGGCCCCACTTGGCCTCGCCGGAGGAGATGAACTCGTCGGTGATGGTCTGGGCGCCGTCGACGAAGTCGCCGAACTGGGCCTCCCAGAGGACGAGCATCTCGGGGTTCTCGACCGAGTAGCCGTACTCGAAGCCGAGAGCGGCGAACTCGGAGAGCAGCGAGTCGTAGACGAAGAACTTCGCGGCCTGCTCGCCGAGGTGGGCCAGCGGCGTGTACTCGGCGCCGGTGGCCTGGTCGACGACGACGGCGTGGCGCTGCACGAAGGTGCCGCGGCGCGAGTCCTGGCCGGCGAGGCGGATCGGCTTGCCCTGCATGAGGAGCGAGCCGAACGCGAGGGTCTCGGCGTAGGCCCAGTCGACCATGCCCGAAGTGGACATCTCGCTGCGCTTCTCGAGGACCTTGCGGACGGCCTTGTGCGGGCCGAACCCTTCGGGGAGCGTGGTGTGGGCCTTGCCGATCATCGCGATCGTCTCGGCGTCCACGGAGGTGTCGATGTTCGCGACGGGCTCGGGCTGGTGGCGCCACGGCAGCGGGCCGGTCTGCCCGGCCAGGGCCTCCTTGGTCTCGCGGAAGACCCGTTCGAGCTGGGCCTGGTAGTCCGCGAGCGCCTCCTCGGCGTCCTCCATGGTGATGTCGCCGCGGCCGATGAGCGCGCGGGTGTAGAGCTTGCGCACGGACTGCTTGCCGTCGATGACCTGGTACATCTGCGGGTTGGTCATCTTGGGGTCGTCGCCCTCGTTGTGGCCGCGGCGGCGGTAGCAGACCATGTCGATGACGACGTCCTTGTTGAACTGCTGCCGGTACGCGAAGGCGAGCTTCGCGACCTCGCACACGGCCTCGGGGTCGTCCCCGTTGACGTGGAAGATCGGCGCCTGGATCATGCGGGCGACGTCGGTGCAGTACAGCGAGGAGCGCGAGTGGGCCGGGGCGGTGGTGAAGCCGACCTGGTTGTTCACGACCACGTGGACGGTGCCGCCGGTGCGGTAGCCGCGCAGCTGCGAGAGGTTCAGGGTCTCGGCAACGACACCCTGGCCGGCGAAGGCCGCGTCGCCGTGGATCGCCACGGGCATGACGGTGAAGCCGTCCTCGCCCAGGTTGAGGCGGTCCTGCTTGGCGCGCACGATGCCCTCGAGGACCGGGTTCACGGCCTCCAGGTGCGACGGGTTGGCCGCGACCGAGACGACGGTCTCGTTGCGCCCGTCGGGGGAGGTGAACTTGCCGGTGAGGCCCAGGTGGTACTTGACGTCGCCGGAGCCGCCGATGCTCTTGGGGTCGATGTGCCCCTCGAACTCGGTGAAGATCTTGGAGAGCTTCTTGCCGACGATGTTGGCGAGCACGTTGAGGCGGCCGCGGTGCGGCATGCCGATGACGACCTCGTCGATGTCGGCCGAGGCGGCCTCGTTGAGGACGCGGTCGAGCAGCGGGATGAGCGATTCGCCGCCTTCGAGGCTGAACCGCTTCTGGCCCACGAACTTCGTCTGCAGGAAGGTCTCGAAGGCCTCGGCGGCGTTGAGCCGCCCGAGGATGTGCTTCTGCTCCTCGACCTTCGGCTTCTCGAAGGGGACCTCGATGCGGCGCTGGATCCACGCGCGCTCTTCGGGGTCCTGGATGTGCATGTACTCCACGCCGACGCGGCGGCAGTAGGAGTCGCGGAGCACGCCGAGGATGTCGCGCAGCTTCATGCGCTGCTGGCCCGCGAACCCGCCGACGGGGAAGGTCCGGTCGAGGTCCCACAGGGTGAGGCCGTGCGACAGGATGTCGAGGTCGGGGTGGCGGCGGATCTCGTAGTGCAGCGGGTTGGTGTCGGCCATGAGGTGGCCGCGCACCCGGTACGCGTGGATGAGCTCGATGACGCGGGCGTTCTTGTCGATCTGGCCCTCGTGGGTCTTCGACACGTCGCGGACCCAGCGGACCGGCTCGTAGGGGATGAGCAGCGAGCGGAAGACCTCGTCGAAGAAGCCGTCGCCGAGCAGCAGCTGGTGCAGCGTGGCGAGGAACTGGCCGGACTCGGCGCCCTGGATGATGCGGTGGTCGTAGGTCGAGGTGATCGTCATGATCCGGGAGACGCCCAGGTCGGAGAGGGTCTCGTCGGAGGCCCCGGCGAACTCGGCGGGCACCTCCATGGCGCCGACCCCGACGATGAGGCCCTGGCCCTTCATCAGGCGCGGCACGGAGTGGACGGTGCCGATCCCGCCGGGGTTGGTGAGCGTGAGCGTCGCCCCGGCGTGGTCCTCCATGGTGAGCTTGTTGTTGCGGGCCTTGCGGACCAGGTCCTCGTAGGCCTGCCAGAACTCGCGGAAGTCCATCGACTCGCAGTTCTTGATCGACGGCACGACGAGGGTGCGGCTGCCGTCGGGCTTGGCGAGGTCGATCGCGAGGCCGAGGTTGATGTGCTCGGGGGTGACGAGCTGCGGCTTGCCGTCCACGACCTTGTACGAGGCGTTCATGCCCGGGTGGGCCTTCACGGCCTGCACCAGCGCGTAGCCGATCAGGTGGGTGAAGGAGACCTTCCCGCCCTGGCCGCGCTTGAGGTGGTTGTTGATGACGATCCGGTTGTCGAACAGGAGCTTCGCGGGGACCGCGCGCACCGACGTGGCGGTGGGGATCTCCAGGGACGCGTCCATGTTCTGGGCCACCTTGGCCGCGACGCCTTTGAGCGGCTTGGTACCGGCGGAGCCTGCGGAGCCGGCAGGGGCGGAGACGGGTTCGTTCACGACGGGCTCTGCCTTCTTCGCGGGTTCTGCAACGGGGGTCGACGCAGCGGGGGCGGCCTTGACAGGCTCAGGCTCGACCTCGGGCTCAGGCTCGGCCTCGACGACCGGGGTCACCGGCTCGGGCTTCGGCTCGGGCCGCTTCTCGACGGCAGGGGCCGGCTCGACCTTGCGCTCGCCCTCGTCGGCGAACGATGCGCCCGTCGGATCGCCGCCGAAGAACTCGCGCCAACCGGCGCTGACACTGTCGGGGTTTTCGCGGTAACGCTCATACATCTCGTTGACCAGCCATTCATTGGCACCGAAATCGGTCAACGGATTGCCCGGAGTCGCACTCGACACGACTGAATCGCCTCTTCTTTGACGCTGCGTGGACGGGGACGGCAGTCCCCGGACTCAAGGGTAACCGGGGGGAGGAAAAAGTGTAGTACCGGTAACGCCTCTGCGGGGCCGGTCACTCAGGTCGTTGCGAATGTGCTGCGCAGCAGGCAGATGCAGGTGCCAGTCTCTTTCGCCACACCGGCGTTTCGCACAGCACCGGGCGCGCGGTTGTGCGGTCGCGGCCGCCCGGAACGCACTCGCGCCCCGGCCGGAGCCGGGGCGCGATAGAACGAATGCGGGTGATGCGGAGCGCGCCTAACCGGCCGCGCTGCGCTCCTTGCTCGAGAACGTCTCGGTCGGCTCCTCGAGGAGCTCTTCGGCGCCGACGACGGTGAACAAGCGGGTGATGAAGCGGTTGGGGTTGACCACCGCCAGCGCGACGCCCATCTCGCGGGCGATGCGGTAGGCCACCACGATGGTGCCGATACCGGTGGAGTCGAGGACCGTCACCTTGGCGACGTCGACCCGGATGGCGGTGGCCCCGCCCGCCTCGAGGGCGTTGGTGATCGTCTCGCGGATCTGCGGCGCGGTCGCGTAGTCGACTTCGCCTGCAAGCTCGACGGTGACGACCCCGGCGTCGGTCGTGGCGGTCTCGATTGACAGCGTCATGAACTCACCTGATTCGGTAGGGTCCCGAGCGCAAAGCGTGCCCGGCTGCGACACAAAGTCTATCCGACCGGTACGACGGAAAACAGTTCGCGCGCGCCAGTTTCCCGCATAGCCGCACACTCCTCCGATAAAGGTCACTCGAACGTGTTCCACACGGGTGCGCAGCGTCACCGCCGCGGCGGCCCCGGCAGCGGACCGCTTGGCACGCCCCAGCCGCGGGCGTATGCTTCACAACCACCCGTGACCTGCGGACCGCTGACCCCGCCGAACCTGTGAGAGGCCCATGCCGCTTTCGACTAGCCAGCCGAACGCCGAGACCGAGGCCACCCTGCTCGTCGTCGAGGACGAAGAGAACATCTGCGAACTCCTGGCCACGTCGCTGCGGTACGCCGGCTTCGCCGTCCACGCCGTGGGCACCGGTGACGAAGCCCTCCGCTCCATCGCCCGGCACCGCCCCGACCTGGTCGTCCTCGACGTGAACCTCCCCGACTTCGACGGCTTCGAGGTCGTGCGCCGCATGCGCTCGGGCTCCGACCACACCCCCGTCCTCTTCCTCACCGCCCGCGACGACACCGCCGACACCGTCACCGGCCTCTCCGTGGGCGGCGACGACTACATCACCAAGCCCTTCGCGCTCGAAGAGGTCGTCGCCCGCATCCGCGCCGTCCTGCGCCGCTCCTCCGGTGAACTGCCCCGGCCCTCGCGCCTCCAGTACGCCGACCTCGAACTCGACGAGGAGACCCACGAGGTGTGGCGTTCGGGCAAGGCCGTGCAGCTCTCGCCCACCGAGTTCAAGCTCCTGCGCTACTTCATGATCAACGCCGGGCGGGTGCTCTCCAAGGCCCAGATCCTCGACCACGTGTGGCGCTACGACTTCCGCGGCGATGACGGCATCGTCGAGTCCTACGTCTCCTACCTGCGCCGCAAGATCGACACCGGCGAGCCCAAACTCATCCAGACCCTCAGGGGCATCGGCTACGTCCTGCGGGAGCAGCATCGTTGAGCGCGCCGCGCGTATTCGAGGGCGTCCGCGACAAGTGGGACCGGACGCCGCTGAGGGTTCGGCTCACCGCGGCCGTGCTCGTCCTCGTGGCGGGCTCCCTCATCCTCATCAGCGTCTCCACCATCCTCGCGCTGCACTCGTACTTCCTCGGCACCGTGGACGACGAGCTCAAGACCCAGCTCATCGAGTTCAGCCCCGAGAACTTCGAGCCCGAGCTGTTCAACGAGACCGACGAGGCGCCCGGGGTGAGCCCCGAGCAGTACATCTTCAGCCTCGTGTCGCCGAGCGGGACCCGCTACGACCGGCCCGACGACCGCGCCGACTCGCCCGTGTTCGACTACGAGCAGCTCCAGGCCGCAGGCGGCGAGGCGTTCACGGCGCTCAGCGCCGACGGGGTGACGCGGTGGCGGGTGCTGGGCCTGCCGGGCTCCGAAGTGGGCAGCAAGGACGTCGACTACAAGCCGGAGGAGCACAACCTCGACCCCGACTCGTACTACGTGCTCTCCTACAAGCTCTCGCACTTCGACAAGACCGTGGCCGGGCTCGTGTGGGTCGATCTGCTCATCGGGGCGGGCGTGCTCGCGGGCCTGGCGGCGATCGGCGTGGGCCTGGTCCGCGCGAGCCTCTCGCCGCTGCGGCAGATCGAGAACACGGCGGCGATGATCGCGGCGGGGAACTACTCGCGGCGCGTCCCCGACCACGACCCGAGCACCGAGGTGGGCCGGGTCGGGCGGGCCATCAACTCGATGCTGACCAAAGTGGAGGGCGCGATCCGCGCCCGGGAATGGTCGGAGCAGCGCGCGCACGACTCCGAGGAGCGGATGCGCGAGTTCATCGCGGACGCCTCGCACGAGCTGCGCACCCCGCTCACGAGCGTGCGCGGGTACGCCGAGCTCGTGCGCACCAACCCGCAGATGCCCGAGGCCGACCGGCAGCAGTACATCGGGCAGATCGAGGAGGCGGCCAAGCGCATGGGCCTGCTCGTGGGCGACCTGCTGCACCTGGCCCGGCTCGGGCAGGAGCGGCCGGTCGAGACCGAGCCGGTCGACCTGGCCGTGCTCGGCCACGAGGCCGTCGCCGCGCACGCGGTGATGGCCGAGGACCACGAGTTCGGCTTCACCGGCGCCCCCGGCGCCTCCACTGTGGTCGCCGCCGACCGGGCGCGGATGCGGCAGGTGCTCGACAACCTCCTGTCGAACGCGGTCCGGCACACGCCCGAGGGCACCCACATCAACGTCGAGGTCGCGGCCGAGGACGAGACCGTGCGGCTCACCGTCGCCGACGACGGCCCCGGCATGACCCCCGAGACCGCCGAGCGGGTCTTCGAGCGGTTCTTCCGCTCCGACTCCGTCTCCCACCCTGGTTCGGGGCTCGGCCTGGCGATCGTGGCCGCGATCGTGAAGGCCCACGGCGGGACCGTCCAGGTCGCGTCCGAGCCCGGCGAAGGCACCGCGTTCACCGTGATCCTCACGGCCGAGCCGCCCGCCACCGACTAGGCACTCTTGGAAAGCTTTAAAGGACGTCGATGTCCCGCAAGCGGACCGAAGCGGCGCCGGCCGCTCTGACCAGCGCCTCCGTGTCCGGACTGGACGCGGATCATTAAAGGCTTTTAAGGCGTTTTCGCAGCGGGCCGAGAGGTCCGCCCGTCATGCTGCCTTACATGAGCAGCACTGAGAGCACCAAGGGCCCCGAGGGGACCGAAGCACAGGGCCCCGACGGGCCTCGCACCCCCGCCGCACCCGAGCCGGCCGCCGACGCGGCCCCGGCCCCCGAGCAGGCCGCGAGCCTGCCGCCCAGCACCGCGCCCGCTGCCGGAGACACCGCCGTCATCGGCCCCGCGCACCCGGCCGCACCGCACCCGGCCGCACCGCAGGCGCCCGCCGCTGGACCCTCCCACCCTGCCGACGCCGCGGGCGCCGCGCAACCGACGCACCACACGCAGGTCCTCCACGGGACGCCCGCACCGGCGCCCGCCGGGGCACCGCACATGTCCGCCCCCGCTTGGCAGCCCGGCGGACCCGTCCCGCCGATCTACCACCAGCCCGGCGCGCCCGTCGGCCCGCCGCGGCCCCGAGGCCGCGGGAAGCTCGTGGCCGGAGCGCTCGCACTGGCGCTGATCGCGGGCGGCGCGGGCGGCATCGCGGGCTGGTTCCTCAACGACGGCGACGGCGGCACCACCAACGTCCAGTCCGTCTCGATGGACGCCGGCGCCGGCATGACCTACACCGAGATCGTGAACAAGGTCAGCCCCTCGGTCGTCACCATCGTGACCGACGCGGCCGAAGGCTCCGGCGTCGTCTACTCCAAGGACGGCTACATCGTCACCAACAACCACGTCGTGGACGGCGCGCGCAGTGTGGAGGTCCGCTTCTCGGACGGCAGCTCCGCGCCCGCGAACATCGTCGCCACCGACGCCACCCAGGACCTCGCGGTCATCCAGGTCGAGGGCGTCGACGACCTCACGCCGGTCGCCTTCGCCGACTCCAGCTCCGTGCAGGTCGGCGACGTCGCCGTCGCGATCGGCTCCCCGCTGGGCCTGGAAGGCACCGTCACCACGGGCATCGTCTCCGCGCTCGACCGGTCCATGACCGTCTCGGGCGAGCAGGGCATGGGCCAGCAGTCCAGCTCGACCCTGAGCGGCCTCATCCAGACCGACGCGGCCATCAACTCCGGCAACTCCGGCGGCGCCCTCGTCAACGGCGACGGCGAGCTCATCGGCATCAACACCGCCATCGCCACCACCGACTCCGGCTCGATCGGCCTCGGCTTCTCGATCCCGTCGAACACCGTCAAGGACACGGTGCAGCAGCTCATCGACAACGGCTCGGTCGAGCGCGGCTACCTCGGCGTCTCGGTGGCCGACACCGACGGCAACGGAGCCATGGTCCTCAGCGTCGAACCGGACTCGCCCGCCGCCCAGGCCGGGCTCCAGGAGGGCGACGTGATCACCGCGATCGACGGGACCCCCGTCACGACCGCGTCCGAAGTGGTCGCCGCCGTGCAGGGCACCTCCTCGGGCACCGAGGTCGCGATCACCTACACCCGCGACCAGCAGCAGGCCGAGACCACAGCGACCCTCGAAGCCTCCTGACCGACGACGCGAACGCGGCCCCGGGCCAGATGGCTCGGGGCCGCGTTCGCGTGCTCAAGGGCCGTTGAGCACGCGTCACTGCGGGATGCCGTGGCGCCGTGTCGCGATCACGACGCCAAGGCGCTCTCCTCGCGGAGCTCAGGGCCTGCCCTGGGCGTTCACTGCACCGTGGTGCTCGCGCTCGGCTCGAGGGCGGCGCGGGCCGGGCGCAGCTGCGGCGGGGCGATCCCGGTGTCGATCCACTCCGCGAGGCGCTCGCGGTCGACGATGAGGACCCCCAGCTGGGCGGCCACGGCCTCGTTGCGCGCCGCGTGGTGCATCCAGTGCAGGTTCGCGTTCGTGATGAGCACGCCCGCGTCGCAGTCCCAGCGGGCCTTGATCTCGCCGCCGAGGATCTGGACGTGACGGTTGCCGTTGCGCCGCCGCATCGTCTTGTCGTCCTTCTTGGCGCGCACGATGATCCGCTGCCCGTTGTTGAAGGTGACCACGAAGTTGCAGCCCAGGTCGTTCTTGCGGTGCCCGAACTTCTTCACGCGCTTGGCGTCCAGGCCGACCAGGAGCTGGCCCGCCATGGCGTCGAACTGGGGGATGTTCATCTTGTCGACGCTGCGCATGATGGTGTGGCGCTCGGCGGCGACGGCGCGGTC
Source organism: Glycomyces niveus (assembly GCF_017592475.1). Classification (GTDB taxonomy): domain Bacteria; phylum Actinomycetota; class Actinomycetes; order Mycobacteriales; family Micromonosporaceae; genus Glycomyces; species Glycomyces niveus. The sequence goes on from NZ_JAGFNP010000005.1 coordinate 190,690, forward strand.
GCGGTGCTCGTGCCCGCGCGAGCGGAACAGGAACCAGCCCGCGAGTGCGGTGCCCCCCAACAGGATCGCCACTGAAGCGAACCAGGCCCAATGGTCCGCTATGAATCCGAGAACGAAATAACCGAGGATGAGAGCGGCGACTCCCGCTCCGACTCTGAGGATCACGGACAAGGCGGCCTCCACTGGGTTGAGAGGGCTCGACAGATTCACGGCTGGCGTCGCCGGGGGACGGTCAGCGTTATGTCGCCTGTGATGTAGCGGTGCAAGTACATGGCTCGCGAACGCGTCGCCATGGCGGTTCAAAATCCATGGCTCGCAAGCTTCGCCATGACTATGAGTATCCGTTACCGTTCGCTCACGCGTAAGGTCAATGTCCGGTACCCGACAGCTTGGCGCGGCATCCTGCATGTGCGGCCCGTCGCGGCACGGTCACCGAGCCTCCGCCCCGCCCTCGGCGGTGGGGGATACTGGCCCGATGTCGAACTCCGCAACAGGCGTTTTGGTGCTTCTCGGTGCGCCCCTGGGAAATCCAGAGGACGCCTCGTCTCGGCTCCGGACCGAGCTGGCCCGCGCCGACGTCATCGCCGCAGAGGATACCCGGCGGCTCCGGCGGCTCCTCAGTGAACTGGATGTCGTTCCCACCGCGGCGATAACGTCCTATTTCGAGGCGAACGAGGCGGGCCGAACGACGACCCTTATCGAACAATTGTACGACGGAAAGCGGGTCGCCGTCATCACCGACGGCGGCATGCCCTCGGTCTCCGATCCCGGCTTCCGCCTGGTCAAGGCCGCGATCGACGCCGACATCGCGGTGACCTGCGCGCCCGGTGCCAGCGCGGTGACGACCGCGCTGGCGCTCTCGGGGATGCCCTGCGACCGGTTCTGCTTCGAGGGGTTCGCGCCGCGCAAGGACGGCGAGCGGCGGCGGCTGTTCGCCGAACTCGCCGAGGAGAAGCGCACCATGGTGTTCTTCGAGTCGCCGCGGCGCGTCGAGGAGACATTGCGCGCCATGGCCTCCGCCTTCGGCGCTGACCGGCCCGCCGCGCTCTGCCGCGAACTGACCAAGACCCACGAGGAGATCCGCCGCGGCGGCCTTGCCGAACTCGCCGAAGGCGCCGCGGACGACCCGCCGCGCGGCGAGATCACCCTCGTCGTCTCCGGCTGGACCGGCCCGGACGCGAGCGAGGCCACCCCCGAGGCGATGGCCGCGGCCGTGGCCGTCCTCGAAGCGGCCGGCGCCGACCGCAAACTCGCCATGAAAGAAGTCGCCGTCCGCTACGGCGTCAGCCGCCGCGACGTCTACGACGCGGTGTTGAAAGCGGACTGAGCGGCACTGGACGAGAGCCAAAGACACATATATCCGCTAATAAGCGGATATATACCCCCTAAGGGACCCCTGGTGCAAAAGTACTCCTCGGGTGTGACATTTCCGGTTCGAACAAGAAACGAGGACCGCTCACAGCTCGTCGAACTTGAAGGTCTTCCAAGCGATCAGGCTCATCACCACGGCGAACGCCGCCAGGTAGGCGATGTGGTTCAGGACCGTGCTCGGGGGCTCGCCGAGGGAGACCACCGCCTGGATCGCCAGATTGAGGTGCGTCATCGGCGACACCTGCGAGAGCCAGCCCATCCAGCCCGGCAGCGCGTCCACCGCGTAGAACGCGCCCGACACGAACGCCATCGGCATCGTCACCATGTTGCTCAGCCCCGCCGCGCCCGGGCTCGTCTTCGCGATCGTCCCGATGATGACGCCCATCGCCAGGAACGAGAACGTGCCGAGCAGCACCAGCGGCACCGCGAACCACGTCCACGCCGACAACCGCAGCCCCAGCAGCGCCGCCACCCCGAGGAACACCACCGTCTGCAGCACCACCACCATCAGGCTCACGCTGATGCGCGCCGAGATGAACCGCCCCGCCGAGGCCGGGGTCACCCGCAGGCGCCGGATCAGCTTGTCGCGCTTGAGATCGACGATGGTCCCCGCCGCGCCGAACACGCCCGCGATCGCGATGCCCCACGCCAGCATGCCCGGCGCCAGATACTGCACCGGCTCGAGCGACCGGTCCTCGGCTCCACCGCTGCCGACCTGGAGCCCCTCGCCCGGCTCGGCCAGCAACTCCACGTTCTCGTGCTCCACGAGCGCCTGCAGCCTGCTCCCGGCGAGCTCGCCCGTGGTGCCGTTCGTCTGCGACCAGATGACCCTGACGAACTGGCCGTCCTGCGTGATCAGAGCGTCCGCGTCGCCGCTCTCGACCCGCTCCAGCGCCGCATCCTCGTCGGCGACCTCCGAAAACTCGAGTCCGGCGTTCGCGATCTCGATGTCGGCGACCTGCTCGAGCACGGGCACATCACCGACGGCGAGCACCCGCGACGCGGGCACGTCGTTGGAGCCGTACACCGTCACCAGCAGGATCAGGAACAGCAGCGGCAGCAGCAGATTGAAGAACACCTGCGCCTTGTCCCGCGTCCACGACAGCCACAGCGCCCGCACCAGCGCCAGGTAGGTGGGCATCGCGCCGGGCCGCGTGGCCCGCGCCTGCTCGCGAGCAGCCTCGCGCGTCTCGACGCTCACTCGCGCCACTCCCGTCCGGTCACGTCCAAGAACACGTCTTCGAGGTTCGCCGTGCGCACCGACAGGCCCTGCAGGGCGCCGTCGGCGGCCAGCTCTGTGAGGAGCTTCTGCGGGTCGCGGGTCTCGAAGACCACCCGCCCGTCCTCCTCGCGCACCGGGTCGCCCCCGGCCAGCGCCGCCGCCCGGTCAGCGTCGAGCTGCCCCGCGGCGACCGCGATGCGGGTCGGCGCGTCCAGGCTCCCGATGAGCTCGGCCGGGCTGCCGGTGGCGCGGATCCGGCCCGCGTCCATGATCGCGACCCGGTCGCACAGCGCCTCGGCCTCTTCCATGTAATGCGTCGTCAGCACCACTGTGCGGCCCTCGTCGTTGATGCGCCGGATCAGGTCCCACAGGTTGCGGCGCGCCTGCGGGTCGAGCGCGGCGGTCGGCTCGTCGAGGAACACCAGCTCAGGGTCGCCGACGAGCGAGCACGCGATCGACAGCCGCTGCTTCTGCCCGCCGGAGAGCTTCTCGGCGCGCACGTTCGCCGAGTCGGCCAGGCCAACGAGGTCGAGCATCGCCATGGCGCGCTCGCGGCCCTCGCCGTAGAGCTTCGCGAACGTCTCCAGCTGCTCCCGGGCGGTCAGGAACTCGAAGAACGCGCTGGCCTGGAGCTGGACGCCGAGGCGGCCGGTCAATTCGGGGGAGTGGGGCCAGGGGGAGCGGCCGAGGAGGCGCACGGTACCGGAGTCGGGCTTGCGCAGGCCCTCGACGATCTCGAGGGTGGTGGTCTTCCCGGCCCCGTTGGGGCCGAGGATGCCGAAGAACTCGCCGCGTTCGACGCGGAAGCTCACGCCGTCGACCGCGCGGACCTCGCCGGTCCTGCGGCCGCGGTAGGTCTTGCGGAGGTCGGCGACCTCGATGGCGGCGTCCATAGCCGTTAACGCTATGCCATCGGCCTTTGTGACCGGGTTCTCGCCTTGCGGGTGTAGGCGGTCCGGGCGCGTACACCCGGGGTGGCAGGCGCTCCTTTCACACCCTCCGTAACAGAACCGTGAGCCGAACTTCATCGCACCGGCACAGGTGCCGCACAACCAGGCAACGCCGCTCCGTGAATGTAGTGCCCATGACATCGACTCTGACGCAATCGACAGCTGAAAAGCCCACCGCTGCCCGCAAGGGCTGGATCGCCGACTGGCGCCCGGACGACGAGGCCTTCTGGAAGGCGACCGGCAAGTCGGTCGCCAGGCGCAACCTCATCTGGTCGGTCGTCGCCGAGCACCTGGGCTTCTCCGTATGGGTGATGTTCAGCATCATCACCCCCTACCTCGCTGCGGCAGGGTACGACTTCACCGTCAGCCAGCTGTTCTGGCTCACCGCGGTGCCGAACCTCGTCGGCTCGTTCCTGCGCATCCCTTACACGGCCGCCGTGGCGATCTTCGGCGGACGCAACTGGACCATCATCACGGCGCTGCTCCTGGTCATCCCGACCGCGCTCCTGGCCTACTGCGTCATGACGCCCGGCACGCCGTACTGGCTGTTCATCGTCGCCGGCGTCACCGCCGGATTCGGTGGCGGCAACTTCGCCTCCTCGATGGCGAACATCTCCTACTTCTACCCGGAGCGCGCCCGCGGCACGGCCCTCGGCATCAACGCCGCGGGCGGCAACATCGGCGTCCCGGCCGTGCAGTTCATCGGCCCGTTCCTCATCGTCGCCGGCGTCGCCGGGGCCTCCCAGGGCGTCAACGACGCGGGCAAGAGCATCTTCCTGCACAACGTGCCCATCCTCTGGATGCTCCTGGCCGTCTTCGCCGCGCTCATGGCCTGGCGCTTCATGGACAACCTCTCGGTGGCGCGCACTCCGATCAAGGAGCAGCTGCCCGCGCTGGCTCGCCGCCACACCTGGATCATGAGCTTCCTCTACATCGGGACGTTCGGTTCCTTCATCGGCTACTCCTTCGCGTTCCCCCTGGTCATCAAGCTTTCGTTCCCGGAGTTCAACGCTCTGTGGATCGCCGCCCTCGGCCCGCTCGTAGGCTCGGTCTTCCGCCCCTTCGGCGGCTGGCTCGCCGACAAGCGCGGCGGCGCCCCCATCACCAGCGTCGCGCTGATCCTCATGGGCATCGGAGCGCTCGGCGCGATCTGGGGCATCAACAGCCACTCGTTCCCGCTGTTCTTCACCTCCTTCATGGTGCTGTTCCTGATGAGCGGCATCGCCAACGGCTCCACCTACCGGTCGATCCCGGCGATCTTCCAAGCCGAGGCCAACGCCGCGGCCGGGGGCCAGGCCAGCGAGGTCGAGATCGTCAAGGCCAAGAAGCTCACCGCCGCGGCCCTCGGATGGATCGGCGCGATCGGCGCCTTCGGCGGGTTCCTCGTCAACCAGGGCTTCCGCATCGCCAACGAGGAGACCGGCTCGGTCGTTCCCGCCATGTGGGTCTTCGTGGTCGGCTACGCGGTCTTCCTGGTCATCAACTGGTGGTGCTACCAGCGCACGGTCTTCCTGGAGAAGGCCCCCAGCCTCGCCCACGCCAAGGTCTGACCCGCCCCGGACACGGCAGAGTCGCCGTCGAGCCCCTGGCCCGCAATCGTCAACTCACGACGATTGCGGGCCACTTAGCATTCCGGAAACATTGCTCACGTGACGCCGAAACGACGCCCGGTCACACTCGCGACATGACCGTTCGCGCCGCCCTCCCCGTCCTCCGCACCGCCGACACCCACTGCCCGTACTGCGCGCTCCAGTGCGGCATGCGGCTGGAGGAGGACGCGGAAGGCAAGGTCACCGCCTCGCCGCGCGGCGGCGGCATGTGCAAGAAGGGCTGGACCTCGCCCGAACTCCTCGACCACCCCGAGCGGCTCACCACCCCGCTCCTGCGCGGCGAGCCCGTCTCGTGGGAGACCGCCCTCGACCACGTCGCCGACCGCATCCGCGCGGTCCAGGCCGAGCACGGGAAGGACGCCGTGGGCGTCTTCGGCGGCGGCGGCCTCACCAACGAGAAGGTCTACCAGCTCGGCAAGTGGACCCGCCTCGCCCTGGGCAGCAAGCACATCGACTACAACGGCCGCTTCTGCATGTCCTCGGCGGCCGGCGCCCTCAACCGCTCCTTCGGCGTCGACCGGGGCCTGCCGTTCCCGAAGGAGGACCTGAAGGACGCGGACGTGATCGTCCTCGTCGGCGCCAACCCCGCCGAGACCATGCCGCCGCTCATGCGGTTCCTCACCGGCGCCGAGCTCATCGTCGTCGACCCGCGCCGCACCGCGACCGCCGAGCAGGCCCAGCTGCACCTCCAGCCCGCGCCCGGCACCGACCTCGCGCTCGCGAACGGCCTGCTGCACATCGCGATCGAGCAGGGCTACCTCGACCACGACTACATCAACGCGCACACGAACGGCTTCGACGAGGTCCGCCAGACCGTCGCCGGCTACTGGCCCGCGTTCGTCGAGCGCATCACCGGCGTCTCCGTCCCCGACCTGTACGCCGCCGCGAGACTGATGGCCGGCAAGAAGACCGCGATCCTCACCGCGCGCGGCTCCGAGCAGCACGCCAAGGGCGTCGACACCGTCACCGCCTGGATCAACCTCGCCCTCGCCCTCGGCCTGCCCGGCAAGCCCAGCTCCGGCTACGGCTGCATCACCGGCCAGGGCAACGGCCAGGGCGGGCGCGAGCACGGCCAGAAGGCCGACCAGCTCCCCGGCTACCGCATGATCACCGACCCGGCCGCGCGCGAGCACGTCGCCGCCGTCTGGGGCGTCGACCCCGAGATCCTGCCCGGCGCGGGCGTCTCCGCCGTCGAACTGCTGCGCAAATGCGGCGACGAAGTGAAGATGCTCTTCGTGCTCGGCTCCAACCCGGTCGTCTCGGCCCCCCGCGCCGCCCGCGTCGCCGACCGCCTCAAGGACCTCGACTGCCTCGTCTCCTTCGACTTCGTCATGTCCGAGACCGCGCGCCTCGCCGAAGTGGTCCTCCCGGTCACGCAGTGGGCCGAGGAGGACGGCACCATGACCAACCTCGAAGGCCGCATCATCCGCCGCAAGTCCCTGCGCGGCGCCCCCGACGGCGTCCACTCCGACCTGTGGATCATGAAAGAACTCGCCGCCCGCCTCGACGCCCCCGGCTCGTACTCCACCGACCCCGAGACGATCTTCGAGGAGCTCGGCCGCGCCTCCGCCGGCGGCAAAGCCGACTACTCCGGCGTCTCCTATGAGCGCCTTGAAGAGCAGACCTTCCAGTGGCCCGTGCCCGGCCCGGACCACGACGGCACCCCGCGCATGTTCGCCGACTGCAAGTTCCCCACCCCGGACGGGCGCGCCAAGTTCATCGCCGTCGACCACCGCCACCCGGCCGAACGCCGCGACCGCTCCTACCCGCTGTACCTCACCACCGGCCGGGTCCTCACCCAGTACCAGTCCGGCGCGCAGACCCGCCTCATCGAATCCCTCGACGGGCCCGACAGCGAGCAGTTCCTGCAGATCCACCCCGACACCGCCGTGCGCCACGGCATCGGCGAAGGCGACTGGGTCCGCATCACCTCCCGGCGCGGCTCCTACACCGCGCCCGCGCGCCTGACCGCCGACATCCGGCCCGACACGGTCTTCAGCCCGTTCCACTTCCCGGGTGCGGCCAACGCGAACGCCGCCGTCTCCGACGTCCTCGACCCCATCAGCCGCATGCCCGAGTTCAAGGTCTGCGCGGTCAAGATCGCCCCGGCCGCCCGCCCCTGACCTCCCGCTTCACCCTGTACCCCTGACTTTCGACAGGGGTACAGGGCCTTGAGAACCGGTCGAAATACCTAGAAGCTCTGGACGAAATGCCCAGGGCAGCAACGAATCCGAGCGCCAGAGTTGACGGAGCGCGCCCGCACGGGCCCGCACCACCGACACGATTGGAACTCGACGTTGCGACGCCAAGCGAAACACGTCCTCCTCGGCGCGACCGCCCTCGCGGTCACCGCCGGGGCGACCGTAGCCGCCATCTCCACCGCGCAAGCCGAAACCACCGATCCCGCCCCCGAAACCACTGCGGCGCTGGCGGTCCCCGCCCCGGGCGGCGAGTTCGCCACCGGCACCACGCAGCTCCACCTCGTCGACGAGGGCCGCCCCGACGTGTGGGTGCCCGAAGTGGACCGGGAGCTCATGGTCAGCATGTGGTACCCCACCGCCGAGACCGAAGGCACGACCGCGCCGTACATGACCCCTGAGGAAGGCGACCTGTTCGGCGCGCAGCTGCAGCTGCCCGGCGAAGTCCTCGCCTCGGTCGAGACGAACTCGGTGCTCGACGCCGAACCGCTCGCCGACGACGGCACACTTCCGCTCGTCGTGCTCTCGCCGGGCTTCTCGTTCCCCCGCGCCACCCTCACCGGCATGGCCGAAGAGCTGGCGAGCCAAGGCTATGCGGTCGCCCTGGTCGGCCACACTTACGAAGCGCCCATCACCTTCCCCGACGGGCGCACCACCGAATGCCTCGCCTGCGTCGAGCAGGAGGTCGAGAAGGTCGTGCCCCAGCGGGCCGAGGACCTGTCGTTCGTCCTCGACGAACTCACCGGCGACGACGCGTCCTGGGAGGACGCCGGCATCATCGACTCCCAGCGGATCGTCGTGGGCGGCCACTCGATCGGCGGGGCCAGCAGCCACCGCGCCATGCACGAGGACGAGCGGTTCGACGCCGGGTTCAACCTCGACGGCACCTTCTTCGCCCTCGACCCGCACAAGCTCGACCGCCCGTTCATGATGGTCGGCGCCGAAGTGCACGGCCAGCCCGGCGACGACACGACCTGGGACAAGGCCTGGAAGAAGCTCGACGGCTGGAAGCGCTGGATCACCGTCGACGGCACCACGCACAGCTCGATGACGGACTTCGGCCCGCTCGGCGAGCAGGCCGGGCTCAACCAGGACGACCTCGACGGCAACCGCTCCAACGAGATCGCGCGCGCCCTCGTCACCGGCTTCGTCGACGCCCACCTGCGCGGCGACGAAGCCCCGGTACTCGACGCGAACCCGGACTGGCCCGAGCTCGTCTTCCACAACCCGTAAGCGGCACAAGGAGACAGCAGGCCCGGCCGCGCGACGCGCGGCCGGGCACGAGAGGCGCCGCCGGGCGCCGACTAAGGAAGGAGGGCGAAATGAGTACGGCGACAGCACCGACCGGTCTCGAGCGAAGACGATCAGTGGCGGAGTGCGCAGCTGTTCTCGCGGGGCCTCGGTCAGGAGCCGTCGCGGAGTTCCCGGAGGGTCTCCCGCTTGAACTCGATGTCGTTGAACTGGACCGTGCAGCCCTCGCCTTCGGGGGCTTGGACCCCGAAGCCGGCCTTGATCGGGCCGTCGACGCCGAACCCGAAGCTGCGCACGAACTCCCAGCGCCGCCCGTCGTTCGAGGAGTGGAAGACGAAGCCCTGGCCGAGGCGGGTGACGCGCATCCAGACGGTGTCGCCCTCGACGGTCCAGGCGTTGGCGTCGTCGGAGGTGCCCCGGGTGACCACCGAGACGACCATGCCCTGGGCGTCGGGGGAGTACTCGAAGCAGAGCTTCGACCAGTGGTCCTCGTCGGCGAGGAGGAAGAGGGTGCCGGCGTCGTAGGTCCCGTTGAAGCCCACGGTGATACGGGCGCTGAACTGCCAGTCGCCGTCGGGCGCGGCCCCGAGGAGGCGCGCACCGTTGGCCGGGGCACACTGGGCCGGGTCGGGAGCGTAGACGTACCAGTCGGTCTTGGGCCCGGCGGTCGCTTCGAGCCCGGTATCGGTGACCCGCCACCTCGGCGGTTCGACGCCGTCTTCCCAGTCGAGCGGGAAGGGGAGTCCAGGAAGGTTCACGGTCATCCGGTCAGCTTAGCGGCGTGAGCACGCGACGCAACCGGCTTCGTTCAACGGTCAACAGAAGCAGGTGAAGCGGCGGATCCGCTTGGCGGAGCGACACTCTCGGCGGGGTGCGGGGTGCGGGGTGCGGGGTGCGGGGTGCGGGGTGCGGGGTGCGGGGTGCGGGGTGCGGGGTGCGGGGTGCGGGGTGCGGGGTGCGGGGTGCGGGGTGCGGGGTGCGGGGTGCGGGGTGGGGGGGGGGGGGGGGGGGGGGGGCCGGGGGGGGGGGAAAGGTCAGCTCCGTGGTTGGGCGGCGGCCGGGTATGCCTCGGCGTGCTTGATGGCGCGGCGTTCGCGGGCTCAGTTCGGGTGGGCTGTGCGGGGGCGGAGACGTTGGGGGAGTAGGAATTCCTGGGTCTCGCGGGTGTGGACGCGTTCGATGACTTCGATGGGGCCGAGGGCGGCGAGGGACTGGACCACCTCGTCCACGAGGCGCGGCGGCGCGGAGGCGCCGGCGGTGACCGCCACCGTCTCCGCTTCTTGCAGCCAAGCCGGGTCGATCGCGCCGGCGTCCTCGATGAGGTGGGCCGGGACTCCGGCGGTCCTCGCGAGTTCGACCAGGCGGTTCGAGTTCGAGGAGTTCGCCGAGCCGACCACCAGGACCAAGTCCGCCTCGGCCACGACTGCGGCGACCGCCGCCTGGCGGTTGCTCGTGGCGTAGCAGATGTCTTCGGCGCCTTGGCCTTTGATCGCGGGGAAGCGCTGCTGCAGGGCCGCGGCGATGGCCTCGACCTCGGCGACCGCCAGGGTCGTCTGGCTCAGGTAGGTGAGCTTCGCCGGGTCGGGTACCCGCAGGTCGGCGACCGCGTCGGCGCTGTCGACCAGGATCGTGCGGTCCGGGGCCACGCCGACCGTGCCGACGACCTCCTCGTGGCCCTCGTGTCCTATCAGGATCACCGTGTCGCCGTTGTCGGCCGCCCGCTTGGCCTCCGCGTGGACCTTCGCGACGAGCGGACAGGTCGCGTCGACCGCGTCCAGGCCGCGAGCGGCGGCTTCGCGTTCCACCGCGGGCGCGACGCCGTGGGCGCTGAAGACCACGAGCGCGTCGTCGGGGACCTCGTCGAGCTCCCCCACGAACACCGCGCCCCGCGCCTCCAGGTCGGCCACGACGTGCGCGTTGTGCACGATCTGGTTGCGCACGTAGACCGGTGGACCGTGCACCTCGAGCAGCCGCTCCACGATCTCGATCGCCCGCTCCACCCCGGCGCAGAACGACCGCGGCGCGGGGAGGAGCACCCGGCGAGGCACGGGTGTCAAGTGCGGACTTCCGAGATGATCCTCTTGGCGAAGCTCGGGCGCCATCAATTCGCCCTGTGGACGGTGCTCGCCGCGAGTTCGGTCAGTTCCTCCACGGCTTCTGGGCGGAGGCCTTCCACGTTGAGGCTGTTGGTGGCCGCTTCGGTGAGCGTCTCGGCGGAGGTGCGGCTCGCCTGGCGTCCGCCGCAGGCTTCGACGAGGTCGGCGGCCCGGCGCAGTTCCGTTTCGGTGAGCTGCCCGGTGGCGCTGTAGATCGCGGCCAGTTCGGGCGCGTCGGGGTGCCCGGAGCCGAGAGCAGCGGTCACGGGCAGGGACTTCTTGCGGTTGCGCAGGTCCGAGTAGACCGCCTTGCCGGTGACGGCCGGGTCGCCCCAGATTCCCAGCAGGTCGTCCACGTGCTGGAACGCCAGTCCGAGCCGGAACCCGAAGTCCCGCAAGGCGTCCACCTGCTGCGGTGTGCCGCCCCCGAAGAGCGCGCCCAGGGCGGTCGCGCAGCCCATCAGCGAGGCCGTCTTCGCCTCGGACATCGCGACGCACTCGGACAGTTCCACCTGGTCGCGGCTCTCGAACCGCGTGTCCGCGAGCTGGCCTTCGATGAGCGCCCGCACGGTCTGCGCGAGCAGGCTCGTGCCCGCCGGGATGCGGTCGCCGCCGGCCTCGGCCAGGCACTCGAAGGCGAGCGCGTGCAGGGCGTCGCCCACGAGGATGGCGTCGTTGACGCCGTAGACCTTCCACGCGGTCGGGCGGTGCCGGCGCAGGCTGTCGCGGTCGATGATGTCGTCGTGGATGAGGGAGAAGTTGTGGACCATCTCGACGGCCACGGCCGCCGGGACGGCCTGCCGCCAGGCCTCCTCACCGCCGACCGCCTTGGCGGCCAAGAGGGTCAGAATCGGCCGGAGGGCTTTGCCGGAGTTGGCCTCGACGGGCGTGCCGGAGGCGTCGGTCCAGCCGAAGTGGTAGGCCGCGATGCGCGCGGCGGGTGCGGGGAGCCGGGCGGCGGCGGCGCGGAGCCCGGCGTCGACGGCTTCGCGGGCGGCGGTGTGGTCGGTCAGGACGGTCAAGCGGGGCCTCCCTGGGCGGCGCGGGGTCTACGGGATCGCGGTGGGGTCGCGGCGCGGGCCCGGGCGGCCGCCTCGGTGCGGAGGCGGCCGCCCGGGGATCTCAGCGCCCGATCTCGACGTGCTCGAGGATGCCAAGCGCGTCCGGGACCAGGACCGCGACGGAGTAGTAGGCGCTCACGAGGTACGACATGACGGCCTTCTCGTCGATGCCCATGAACCGCACCGAGAGACCCGGCTCGTACTCGTCCGGCAGGCCGGTCTGGTGCAGGCCGATGACGCCCTGCTCCGACTCGCCGGTGCGCATGCAGAGGATCGACGTGGTGCGCGCCCCCGAGATCGGGATCTTGTTGCACGGCAGCATCGGGATGCCTCGCCACGCCGGGATGTGGTGCCCGTGGTAGTCCACCGTGGACGGGTAGATGCCCCGCTTGGTGCACTCGCGGCCGAACGCGGCGATCGCCTTCGGGTGCGCGAGCAGGACCTCCGGCTTGCGGCGGCGGCTGATGAGCTCGTCCAGGTCGTCCGGGGTCGGCGGGCCCGAACGGGTCGGGATGCGCTGGTTCAGCGCCGCGTTGTGCAGGAGCCCGAACTCCTTGTTGTTCATCATCTGGTCCTCCTGCAGTTCGCGGAGGGCCTCGACGGTGAGCCGCAGCTGCTGCTCCATCTGGTTCATCGGCTGGTTGTACAGGTCCGCGACGCGCGTGTGGACGCGCAGCACGGTCTGCGCCACCGAGAGCTCGTACTCGCGCGGCGTCAGCTCGTAGTCCACGAACGTGCGCGGCAGCTCCGGCTCGCCGGTGTGGCCCGCCGCGACGTCGATCGCCGCCTCGCCGTGCTTGTTGGCCTTCGCCGAACGGTTCGCCTTGAACTGCTCCAGATGCGACGCGAGCGCGGGGATGCGCTCGACCAGCTCCGCCGCCGCGGCGGCCGGGAGCGAGAGCACCGTGACCGGGGTCGCGGCCACCACGTCGCAGTCCCACACGGGCCCGTCCTCGACGAGCAGCTCCTCGCCGAAGTGGTCGCCGTCGACCATGAGCCCGAGCGAGGACTGGCCCCCGAACGGGCCCGCGCCGAACTGCTCGACGCGGCCGTGCGCGATCAGGTGGATGCCGTCGACCGGTCGCCCCTCCTGCGCCAGGTGCTGGCCCGCACCGACCTCGCGCTGCTCGAACCGGTCGGCCAGCGCCTCCAGCACCTCTTCGTCGTCGATGCCGCGCAGCGGCGCGATCTCGCCGAGTTCGGTGGGGATGACGCGGACGGCGTCCCCTTCGGTCGTGAACTCGACGCGGCCGTCACCCACCGTGTGGGTCAAGCGCCGGTTGACGCGGTACGCGCCGCCCTGGGTCTGGACCCACGGCAGGACCTTGAGGAGCCACCGGGAGGTGATCTCCTGCATCTGCGGGGCGGACTTGGTGGTGGTGGCGAGGTTGCGGGCGGCGGCGGTGCTGAGGCTGGTCTGGGGATGCTGTCCGTTCGCGGACTGCTGGGGGACGGCCGGGGTGCTGTCGACGACAGAGTCGGTCATACTCACGCTTCCTCACGTTGAGGCGGTAATGGCTCGATGAGCATCTTATGGACTTGTTCGGCATGAACGCCAATAATTCACTCAAAAGAGTTGTTCCTGATCATAGTTCGCGTCTATCGCATCGAACCGTTCGATCGCGATCCGATACGCCACCGGATCGGTCGCGCCGCTCCGGCTGAACGGGTATTCGAGCTGGTACGTGGCGAACAGCATCAGCGCGACCATGCCGGAAACGAGCCCCACGAGCACGAACTGGTATTTCCGGGTCGGCGTCCCGAGGGTCAGCATCACCGCGAACACCAGGATCGCGCCGGGCACCAGTACCGTCCACATCGCCGCGCTCAGGCCGCTCTGGGCCGCGAACAGCCGCTCGGTCCGGTACTCGGAGATCGCCAGGACGCCGTCTTCGGTCGCGTCGAGCCGTGACTGGACCACGTCCTCATCCGTCTGCGCGCCCGCGACCGGCGCCCGCATCTCGTCGAGCAGCATCAGACCCTCGGAGGTGACCGGCTCCTGGTCGCGCATCGCGGGCCACTCGGCGTCGATGACCTCGTTCGTATAGGCCCGCACCGAGTCCCGCACCTGGTCGCGCTGCTCGGGGTTGAGCGCCGCCGCCGACCAGTACACGTCGACCAGCTCGTTCGCCTCCCGGTAGGTCACCTGCCCGGCCTCGTTCTTGTTCTCCCACGCGGTGATGAGCACGAACGCCAGCACGATCGCGTACAGGACCGTCAGCAGCTCGAAGATCGTCGTGCCCAGCTCGTTGTTGTGGGCGCGATCGGTCGGCGGCGCGAACTTCTGCAGCAGCGCGACGACCACGCACGCCAACGCGACTATCGAAAGAGTGAACAGCAGTCCCTGCAACCAGATGGGCATTGATCTCACCAGACTTCGTAAAGCAGAATATGACGTATGAATCGTGATGAACAACGCAAAACCCCGTGGAGGGATACGTGCGCCGCCTAGTGGCCTTGGTCATCGCGGCGGCGGCGCTGATCCTCTTCTCCGGGCTGGCGCTGGCCTCCGAGCCGTTGCCGGAAGCGAACCCCGAGCGGCTTTCGGTGCACGCGGCGCTGGGGGTCGAGATCTGCGTCGAGCTTCCGGTGATCGACCTGCCGGACCTGCCGCCGCTGCTGGACTGCCCGGACCCCGAGCCCTCGGAGCCCCCGACCGCGAGCCCCCCGCCGCCCAGCCCTTCGAAGCCCGTCGAGCCCACGGACGCCGCGCCGTCGTCGCCCGGGCCGCAACCCTCACCCGAGCCCACCGACCCCGCGCCGACGGGCACGGCGGACGCCGGCCCGTCCCCGACCGGGGAGCCGCCGGCTGAGGAGGCACCGTCCAGCGCGGCGCCGTCGAACGAAGCACCTTCGAGCGAGGTGGCGCCGAGCGAAGCGGACGCGCCGCCGCAGGCCCCCGGCCCGCTGCCGGAGGCCCTCGCGGTCGAAGAGGCGGCCGCGCCCGCCGATGCGGCGGACGACGACTCGGCGACGCTTAAGAAGCGGTTGATGGTCGTCATGTTCGCGTTCGCACTTGCGCTCGGCGGGGGAGCGGCGATCTCAGGCCGCGCGGGAAGGTAGTCGCGCCACGACGGCGGCCGCAGTCCGGCGGTCGCCGTCGCGGGCAGCTTGAACTCCTTGGGCGCCTCGGCTGCGCCGCCCGCTTCGAGGAACCGGCCGACGCCGTGGGGCGCGGTCGATCCGGGTCCGAAGTCGTGCTGGCGGCGCAATGTCGCCTCGTCGTACCGGTCCGTCCCGTCGAGGTGCCATTTATGGATCGCGGCGATCCAGTTCCTGAGATCATCCACATAGGATTCAAGGGCCGCCTTCGCGTCCGCATCGAGCCCGAAGTCCTCGGCGACGGACGGCAGGTCGTTCGCCTCGACCAGTTCGAACTGCTCGATGCGGGCGTCGGCGAGCGCCGCCGTGATCCGCACCGCCTCGACCGAGTCGACGCCCAGGTACTCCTCGACGACGACGACCCCGTTGACGAGCTGGCCTTCGTACTCGATCTCCTTGTGGTATGAGACGACGTCGTTGAGCAGGCACACGGCGTCCATCGCCGCGGCCTCCATCCACTTGAGCGGCCGGGCGTTCCAGACCTCGTCAGGGACCGTCCGGCCGGCGCGCAGGCGCGCGAGTGACATCGTCAGGTCCGAGCCGAATGCGTCGCGGCGCATCTCGACGTAGTCGACCGGGTCGGGGACGCGGTTCTGCCCCTCGGTGTGCAGCTCCCACAGCCAGCCTTCGAGCATGCGCTCGACTGCGGTGCGGAACTCGGCGCGGGCGCGCTCGTCGAAGCTCGCGGCCGTGCGCCGCCACAGGTCCTGGAGCCCCAGTTCGAGCGGGTTCCCCGGGGGCGGCGCGGTGCCGGCGTCGATCGGCATGCACGCCAGGAGCCTGCGGTGCTGCTCGATCGCGGCGCTGAGGTCCCGCCCGCGGCCGAACGCGGCCGGGTAGAAGTCGTCGCCGTACGTGCCCCAGGCGAGCCAGTCCGCGGAGAGGTCGAGTTCGGTCGGGGTGCCGTCCGGATCGATCCCGGCCGAGCACAGGGCGAAGTCGAACCCGAGGAACTGGCGGCGGTTCCACAGCCCCGAGCCCGGCAGCGCGGGGTCGGGCGCGAGGAAGCCCACGCGCTCGGCCCAGTCGGCCGCGTTCCTGCGGGTCGCGTCCAGATGCGGGTTGAGCCTGAGCTCGAACGGCTGATGGAACACGGGCAGCGCGGTCGGCCCGACCTGGCGGAACGGCGTCCGGAGGTGCTGCCTGAGCCCGGAGGCGGCGATGCGGGCCGCGCTCGTGCCGATACCGTTGGGGCCTCCCAGGACCCGGTCGGCTGCGTCGTTCATGTATCTGCTCGACCGCATATGCCACTCGTGGCCGCCGGCCTGCCAGTCCTGGAGTCCTTTGGCGTACAAGGCGATCGCGGTCTGCTCGGCGGGGCTGAGGCCGCGATCGGCGGCGAGGACCGGCAGTTCGGTGAGCGCGGTGTTCTCGAACTGGTGCAGCCGCGAAGTGAGCACGTCGTTGACGAGTTCGGCGCTGCGCTGCGTGTCGTAGCCCAGGAACCGCTCGAAGACGAGCACGGCATTGGCGTTCTCACCCTCGTCGGTGACCTCCCGCTCGTACGAGAACAGGTCGTTGCGCAGGTGCACGGCGTCGCTGAACGTGTCGCGCAGGACCTTCAAGGGCCGCTCGTGCGCGACAGAGTCGGGGACCTCCGCGCCGACCGCGTACTCGACGATGCCCGCCGACCACGGCGCTCCGCCGACCTTGCGGCGCATCTCGATGTACTCGATCGGGTTCGCGACCCGGTCGGTGGTGATGTTCGTGAGCTCCCACAGGGACTCGAACAGCAGGTTGATCGTGCTGGTGAGGAACCGCTTGCGCCAGCCCATCGACATCGACGGCGCGGTGCGCTGCCACAGGTCGATGAGGCCGAGCTCGACCGGGTTCTCCGGTTCCGGGGTCTCGCCGAGGTCGAGGGGCATGAACAGGGGGATGCGGTCGAGGTACGCCTTGGCGCCCTGCATGTCGCGGGTGCGTTTGAACGCGTCGAGGAAGTGGTCGTCGAAGAAGAACACCCACACGTACCAGTCGGTGACGAGATCGAGCGCGGGTGCGTCGCAGTCCGGGTGCGTGTACGCGCACAGCAGCCCGTAATCGTGCCGATCGAGCTCGGCCTCATCCCAGATGACCCCGCCGCCCTCGGCCGGGGCGTCGAGCATCCCCATCGTCTTGGCCCACACCCGCGCGTGCGCGCGTGCGCCTTCGACATGCGGATTCAGCCGGGCCGGATGCGGGAGGTAGAACACGGGTAGCTCGAACGGGTGATTTCTGGCCATAGCGCTCCCTGAAGGGCGAAGCCGGCTGTTCCGGACGCAACTCACAGTACGGCTTCCGCGACGATGCCGCTGTCCCCCAGTCGGGTGAACCATGGCTGTCGCAGCAGGAGAAAAGCAAGGCGCGCTTCCCGATACGACGGGAAGCGCGCCCTGGTGGCCGGGTGGCGCCGGGTCAGGCGACGGTGAGCCTGTCGGCCAGATCGGCGGGGGTGTCCGGGGGGAGGGTGACGCTTTCGAGGAGCCACCGGAGGGTGGGGATGTCCTCGGGGGCGACCGGGATGCGGGCGCGGACGAGGGCGCTCACGAAGTCCACGGCGGCGAGGGAGAGTTCGCCGACGAGGACCTTCGTGCGCAGCGAGTCGACCACCTGCGAGGGGAGCGACGGCGCGTACTTGCGCACCTGCTCCACCAGCGTGGTCCTGTAGTCGTTCTGCACTGTGATCCTCGATTCCTAGAACAAGAGGCCTTTGTCGTTCACCACGACGCCTTGACTGATATTCCCGGGGGTCGGGAGCGGGTAGCCGGTCCACACGGTCCCGTCCTTGTTGAGGACCACTTCGATCTCGACACCGTTGTGCACGCCGGTGGCGATGTAGCCGCCGCCGTCTCGCGGGGTCATCGAGGTCGGGTTGCGGGCCACGTGCTCGATGCCCTCGATCATCTGGGGTTCGGTCCACTTGTCCGGGAACTCGGTGCCGCCGCCCGACCCTGGGGCGTGGCCGCCGCTGATGAGGTCGCCGCCGGTGCCGTACTCACCGTAGAGGATGTGGGTCTTGCGCTTGGAGGTGTCGCCGAGGTTCGGCATGTTCTTCAGCTGCTCAGGGGTCCAGCCGCTGGTGGTCGGCGTGTTGGGGTTCTTCGGCGTGTTCGTGGTGCTCCCGCCGCCGGCCTGGCCCTGGTCGTACTCGTCCCAGGCGGCTTTCACCGCCGAGGAGACACCGCTGACCGGCGGCTTGACCTTGGGCACGCCCGGTTTGGGGCCGGGCTTCGGCCCCGGCTTGGGAGTGTTGAGCGCCAGGGCGATGACGGCGACTGCAAGGAGCTTGGCGAGAGCGCGCATCTTGGCCTAACTGTCGAGGAGTTGCTGGAGGGCCGTGAGGCTCTGGACGAGCGCGATCACGATCCCGATCACCGTCGCGAGGACCTGCGCGATCATGCCCGCAGCCTGGGCCGCGACGGCGGGGATGCCGACGCCGGTCGCGCACAGCCCCAGCCACACCGGGAGGCGGATGAGCAGCGTGGCGACCAGCTGGGAGATGAGGTCGCGCACGAGCTCCCGGGTGACCGTGACGAGGGTTCCGGCGCCGGTGGTCGCGGCGCTCATGGCCGCGCACAGCTGCGCGAGGCCGTCGGTGCCGTCGACGTTGTGGGCCATGTTGGCCTTGTAGGCGTCGGCGGCGTCGTCCTGCCAGCCGGTGATGTCGCTTTCCATGAACCCGGTGAGCTCGTCCTTGATGGCCATGAGCTCTTCGGCCATGTTGGCCCACGTCTGGGCGTGGGCGGTGAGGATGTCGGCGTCGCCGGTGAGGTCGTCGAGCAGATCGCGCAGCGGCTCGATGAGCTCGATGAGCCAGGAGACGCCGGTGGAGACGATCGCGCCGAGCGGGTCGAGGAAGCCGACCGCGCTGAGGCCGGCGCCCACGCCAGCGAGGGAGGCGTCGACCCATTCTTCCGATTTGATCGCGGAGACGATGTCGGCGATGTCCTCGCCGATGCCCGCGCCCTTCCAGAAGTGGTGCGAGTCTTTGACATCGGCGACCAGGGGGTTGTCTGACATCTAGATCTCACCGCCGAGCTTGTCGAAGTCCCCGCCGGCGCTGGCGTCCGACTCCTCGTAGAGGTCGGCGCAGGTCCGGAGGGCTTCGACGTGGGTGCCGAGGTTGCTCTTGCCCTTGTCGAACAGCGGCTCGACCATCTGGTGCTTGTCCTCCAGGATTCCGGCCATCCATTCGCAGAGCGGCCCGAACGCGTCGGGCGCGGCCGTGATCTGGGCGGAGGCCGCCTTGACGGTCTCGAAGCGCGCGATGAGGCTGTCGATGTGCCCGGCGTGGGTGCGCAGCTCCTCCGGGTCGACCTGGATGCCGCTGCTCACTGGCGGCCGCCGAGGCGGGCTTGGAGGTCCTGGGCGACGGCCCGGCCCGTGTCGGAGTCGGCGCCGACGGTCTCGGCGATGACCGCTTGGGTCTGTTCGGCGACCCGCTGCTTGGCGTAGGCGAGGGCCTCCATGAGCGCTCGGGAGACCGCTTCGGGGGTGGTGCGCTGGATGCGCGCGGAGAAGTCGGCCTTGAGCAGGACGCCGCTGGAGTCGACGGTGACGGTGGTGAGTCCGTTCGCGTCGCTCGCGGTGGCCGTCAGGGTCCGCATCCGCGTCGCCATCTCCTGAGTCGCCGCCACCGTCTTTTGGAAGGCCGCCTGGCGTTCTTGAAGGCGGGCGACGGCGTCTTCGCCGCTCAGTACCCGTCTGTCCATGATCGATCACTCCTTGCGCCGCCGATGTGCGGTGTGTCGGCGTTTCATTCGTGGCGAGGATAGCTCAGGCGTTCAAACGCCCTTCACGTCACGGACACTCGATGTTTGTCCGTTTCGTTCCGCTGCTGACCGGTTGCCACCTACTGTGCGGTGCCGTTCACAAGCTGTCCAGTCGTAGGGCGCAAAGCGTGCGGACTACTTAGCACACGCGAAACATTCACCGCTCGATCGCGTAACAGGTCCAGGCGAATCTAGAGCCCAGTCGGGGACTGACAGCGTCGTCGCCCAGACAGCGCGCGGCGGGCGGGCTTGCGGGAAACGCGAGTTGCGAGCCCACCGCCGCCTACGCAGTCAGTCCAGCACCGGGAGGTCCAGCGCGTGAAGGTCGCGATCGTCGGTTATGGCATGGCCGGGGCCCGCATCGCCCGCGAGCTCGGGCGGCGCGGCGTCGAGGTCACCGTGTTCGGTGACGAGCCCCAGGCCGCCTACAACCGCATCCTGCTCTCGAGCATGATCGCGGGCAAGCAGACCGAGGACGAGATCGCTCTGCCGGTCCCGCCCGAGAACGTCGACGTGCGCCTCGGCGAGGCGGTCGAGTCCGTGGACCTTGAGAACAAGGTCGTCAACGGGGTCTCCTTCGACAAGCTCGTGCTCGCCACCGGCGCCGAGGCGTTCGTGCCTCCCATCCCCGGGCTGTTGCCGCTGCCCACCGGCGCCTACGTGCTCCGCACGATCGAGGACGCCCGCTCGATCCTCGACGAGGCCGCCAACCGCGCCAGCGCGATCGTGCTCGGCGGCGGCCTGCTCGGCCTCGAAGCCGCGCGGGGCCTCGCGAAGCGCGGCATGGACGTCACCGTCGTGCACGCGGCCGGGCACCTCATGGACCGGCAGCTCGACCCCTTGGGCGCCAAGGTCCTCGCGGACTCCTACGCCGAGGTCGGCGTGCACTCGATCGTGGACGCGCAGACCACGAAGGTCATCCACGGCGATGACGGCCTGACCCTGGTGCTGGCCGACGGCCGCACCGTGACGGGCCAGCTCATGGTCGTCTCCTGCGGCATCAAGCCGAACACGAAGCTGGCGGCGGCGATGGGCCTGGACTGCGGGCGGGCCGTGAAGATCGACGACCAGTGCCGCACCTCCCACCCGGACGTGTTCGCGGTCGGCGACTGCGCCGAGCACCGCGGGATTCCGTACGGCCTCGTCGGTCCCGCCTGGGAGCAGGCCGATGTCGTGGTCGACCTCCTCACCGACGTGAACCCGGACGCGGCCTACGAGGGCTCGCGCCTGGTCACGCGACTGAAAGCTTCGGGCATTGAGCTCGCCGCGATGGGCGACGTGGACGGCGACGAGGTCGTCTCGTTCGCCGACCCGACGCGCGGCACCTACGCCCGCTTGGTCATCGACGCCGAAGGCCGCCTCGCGGGGGCGGTCATGCTCGGCGACAACCCGATGGTGGGCCAGGTGGTCCAGTTGTTCGACACCGGTGACCCGGTGCCGCACGACCGCCGCACCCTCCTGATGGGCCGCCCCGGCGAATCCGTGTCGGTGGCCCCTGATACTCCGGCGTCCATGTCCGACGAGGCCGTGGTCTGCCGCTGCAACAACGTCACGAAAGGGGTCCTGGGCAAAGCGTTCCTCAACGGCGCGCGCACGCCCGAGGCCCTGTCGGAGGCCACGCAGGCCTCGACCGGCTGCGGCACGTGTGCCGAAGACGTCGCGGGTCTGTGCAAGTGGCTGAACAGCACCGTCGCTGGAATCGGTCAGGCTGCCGAGCAATTGAATGAGGTGTCAGCATGAGCAAGTTGGTAGTCATCGGCGACGGCATGGTCGGCCGCCGGTTCCTGGAGGCGGTCACCCAGCGCGACCCGTCCTGGGAGGTCACGGTCCTGTGCGAGGAGCCCCGTCCGGCCTACGACCGGGTGCGCCTGTCGGCGTTCTTCGACGGGGTCAGCGCCGAGGAGCTCTCGCTCGCCTCGGACCTGGACGGCGTCGACGTGCGGCTCGGCGAAGCGGCCGTGTCGATCGACCGCGAGGCCAAGGTCGTGCGGTCCGCGAACGGTGAGTACGCCTACGACAAGCTCGTGTTCGCCACCGGCTCTTACGCTTTCGTGCCTCCGATGGAGGGCGCTGACCTCGACGGCGTGTTCGTCTACCGCACCATCGAGGACCTCGAGGCGATCAAGGCCCACTCCGCGGGCCGGCGCCACGGCGTGGTCATCGGCGGCGGGCTCCTGGGTCTCGAAGCGGCGAACGCGCTGAAGCTCCTGGGTCTCGAGACGCAGATCGTCGAGTTCGCCCCCTGGCTCATGGCCCGCCAGCTCGACGAGGCCGGCGGCGGCATCCTCAAGCAGCACATCGAGAAGCTCGGCATCGGCGTCGACTGCGGCACCGGCGGCACCAAGATCGAGGCCGTCGACGGCCGGCTGCGCATGGAGACCAACCGCGAAGGCGTCGCCTACGACACCGACCTCATCATCTTCGCGGCGGGCGTGCGCCCCCGCGACCAGCTCGCCCGCGAGTGCGGCATCGAGGTCGGCGAGCGCGGCGGCATCATCACCGACCTCTCCTGCGTCACCTCCGACCCCGACGTGTACGCGATCGGCGAGGTCGCCGCGATGGAGGGCATGTGCTACGGGCTCGTGGCCCCCGGCTACTCGATGGCCGAAGTGGTCGCCGACCGCCTCGCGGGCGGCGAGGCCACGTTCCCCGGCGCGGACATGTCGACGAAGCTCAAGCTGCTCGGCGTGGACGTCGCGCAGTTCGGCGCGATGGACGGCCCGCTCTCCACGACGTACCTGGACCCGGCGAACGGCACCTACGCCAAGCTGATCCTCTCCGACGACGCGCAGACGCTCCTGGGCGGCATGCTCGTGGGCGACGCCGAGACCTACCCGCTGCTGCGGGCCTCGGTGGGCGGCAAGGTCCCCGGCAAGCTCGCGGACCTCCTCGGCGGCGGCGAGATCGAAGGGGCGCTCCCGGACGGCGCGCAGGTCTGCTCCTGCAACGCGGTCACCAAGGGCGACATCATGAACGCCATCCACGCGGACGGCTGCGCCGATGTCGGGGCGTTGAAGGCCTGCACCAAGGCCGGCACCTCCTGCGGCTCGTGCATCCCGATGCTCAAGCAGCTGCTGAAGGAAGGCGGCGTCGAGGTCTCGAACGCGGTGTGCGAGCACTTCACGCAGTCCCGCGCCGAGCTGTTCGACATCGTCAAGGTCACCGGCATCACCACCTTCTCCGAGCTCATCGCCCGGTACGGCACCGGCGCGGGCTGCGACCTGTGCAAGCCGACCGTGGCCTCGATCCTCGCGAGCCTCTCCAACGGGCACATCCTCGAAGGCGAGCAGGCGTCCCTCCAGGACACCAACGACCACTTCCTGGCGAACATGCAGCGCAACGGCACCTACTCGGTCGTCCCGCGCATCCCCGGCGGCGAGATCACCCCGGACAAGCTCATCGTCATCGGCGAGGTCGCCAAGGAGTTCGACCTCTACACCAAGATCACCGGCGGCCAGCGCATCGACATGTTCGGCGCGCGCGTGGAGGACCTGCCGAAGATCTGGCGCAAGCTCGTGGACGCCGGCTTCGAGTCGGGCCACGCCTACGGCAAGGCCCTGCGCACCGTCAAGTCCTGTGTCGGCACCGACTGGTGCCGCTACGGCGTCCAGGACTCGGTGAAGATGGCCATCGACCTCGAACTGCGCTACCGCGGCCTGCGTAGCCCGCACAAGCTCAAGTCGGCCGTCTCCGGCTGCGCGCGCGAGTGCGCCGAGGCCCGCGGCAAGGACTTCGGGATCATCGCGACCGAGCACGGCTGGAACCTGTACGTGGGCGGCAACGGCGGCTTCACGCCGCGCCACGCCGACCTGCTGCTGTCCGACGTGGACTCCGAGACGCTGGTGCGGACCATCGACCGGTTCCTGATGTTCTACATCTCGACCGCCGACCGCCTGCAGCGCACCTCGAAGTGGGTCGAAGGGCTCGAAGGCGGCATCGACTACCTCCGCGAGGTCATCGTCGACGACAAGCTCGGCATCTGCGGCGAGCTCGACGCCCTCATGGAGAAGCACGTCGAGAACTACGCGGACGAGTGGAAGGGCGTCATCGACGACCCCGAGAAGCTGCAGCGGTTCGTGTCCTTCGTCAACGCGCCGGAGGCCCCTGACCCGAAGATCGAGTTCGAGGAGGTCCGCGGCCAGAAGTTCCCGGCCGGGACCACCGCCCGCTCGCACAGCACGCCCGTCGCCCTCGGCACGCCTGTAAGGAAGTGATCAGCATGGAAGCCATCTGCGATTTCGACCGCATCATCCCCGGCCGCGGGGTCGCCGCCCTCCTCGAGGACGGCACCCAGGTCGCCGTGTTCCGCCTCGCGGACGACAGCCTCTACGCCGTGTCCAACCTGGACCCGTTCATGGACGCCAACGTCATGAGCCGGGGCCTGGTGGGCGACCGCGGCGGCGAGCCGATCGTCACCAGCCCGCTGCTCAAGCAGGCGTTCTCGCTCAAGACCGGCGTCTGCCTGGACGACGAGGCGGTGGCCCTGGAGGTCTTCGCCGTCGAAGTCCTCGACGGGCAGGTCCGCGTCGGCGTCAACTCGGAAGTGAAAGCGAGCGCCTGATGGCCGGAGCCCAAGCCCTTTCCCGCGAAGCCGAGTCGCCCGCGGCGCTCGCGCCGCTGACCGGCTACACCGTGGCCGTCACCGCGCAGCGCCGCGCCGACGAGCTGGCGACCCTCCTCGAGCGCCGCGGCGCCCGCACGGTGGTCGCCCCGACCCTGCGCATCGTCCCCCTCCCGGACGACGAGGCGCTGCGGGCGGCCACTGTGGAGCTCATCCGCGAGGCCCCCGACCTCGTGGTGGCGACGACCGGCATCGGCTTCCGCGGCTGGCTCGAAGCGGCCGAGGGCTGGGGCATGGGCGACGACCTGCTCACCGTGCTGGGCCGCGCGCGCATCCTGTGCCGCGGCCCCAAGGCCCTCGGCGCCGTGCGCGCCGCCGGGCTCACCGAGGAGTGGACCGCGCCGAGCGAGACCGGCGACGAGGTCGTCGAGTACCTGCGCGAGCGCGGCGTCAACGGCCAGCGCGTCGCGATCCAGCTCCACGGCGACCCCGCCGAGGACTTCATCCAGACCGTCCGCGACGGCGGCGGCGCGGCCGTCGCCGTCCCGGTCTACCGCTGGACGCTGCCCACCGACATCACCCCGGTGCAGCGGCTCGTGGACGCCATCTGCGCCCGCCGCATCGACGCGGTGACGTTCACGTCCGCGCCCGCCGCGAACGCGCTGCTGCGCATCGCGGGCGACCAGGCCGCCGACATGCTCGAGGCCTTCCGCGCTTCGGCGGAGGACAACGGCGTCCTCCCCGTCTCGGTCGGCCCGATCACCGCCGCCCCGCTCACGCGGCTCGGCGTCGAATCGGTGCAGCCCCAGCGCGCCCGCCTGGGGGCGCTCGTGCGCACCGTGGCCTCGGCCCTGCCCAAGCGCTCGCGCAAGCTGCAGCTCGCGACCGGGCACTCGATCGAGCTGCGCGGCCACATGGTCCTCCTCGACGACCAGCCGTTCCAGCTGCCGCCCGCCCCGATGGCCGTCATCCGGGCGCTGGCGTCCGCGAACGGCAAGGTCCTCTCCCGGGCCGAGCTGCTGGGGCACCTGCCGCGCGGCGCCGACGGCCACGCCGTCGAGATGGCGGTGACCCGCCTGCGCGACGCCGTGCACCTGCGGTCCTGTGTGGAGACGGTCATCAAGCGCGGCTACCGCTTGAACCTCGAAGTCTGAAATCCGCTGCCCGCGCCGCCCTGACAACTCAGTCAGGGCGGCGTTCGCCGTGTCCGGCCCGGTGACCAGCCATTGAGGATGGGTGGCGGGAGCGGGCATGACTCACTACGATGAGGTTCCTGAGACCGTCAACGCCCGTATTGATCCGCCTTTGATCGGAGGCCGCCATGGCATACCCGCCGGCGCCGCAGTATCCGCAGTCGCCCCCGCCGGGGCCGAAGACCAAGCCCTGGTCGGTCACCGCCGTGGTGTGGACCCAGATCCTCACCGCCGTGCTGCTCGTCGCCAGCGGCATCGCCATGTTCTCGGTGATGTCCTCTGTGGAGGACGCCGTCACCGAGCAGCTGCTCTCCGACCCCGAACTGGCGGACTCGGGGCTGACCCCCGACAACATCGGCTCGCTCATGACCTTCACGTTCGCGCTCGTCGCGGGCGTCTACGTCGTGTTCGCCGTCTTCTACGTGATCATGGCCCTCCTGGTGAACAAGGGCAACCGGGCCGGGCGCATCCTCAGCTGGATCCTCTCCGGCATCGGCCTGCTGTGCTGCGGCATCGGCGGGCTCATCGGGCAGGTCAGCAGCTCGATGACCGCGAACGTCAACGGCCAGGAGTACCAGGACGAGGCGACGCAGGCGATCGAGGACGCGACGCCGGCCTGGGTCAACGCCATCGACTGGGCCACGCTCATCGTGCTCATCGTCGGCTCGCTGGTGATCATCATCCTGCTCGCCGTGCCGGCCTCGAACGAGTTCTTCCGCAAGGAGGAGCCGCCGATGGGGCCGTACATGGGCCAGCCGCCGTACGGCCAGCAGCCGCCGCCGCAGCCCCCGCAGGGCGGCCAGCCGCCCTATGGCCAGCAGGGGCCGGAGCAGCCGCCCTACGGGCAGCAGCCGCCGCCTCCGCCGCAGCAGTAGCGAACCTCGAACGGCCCCAGAATTCACCGTCAGCGCTGGGGCCGTTCCGCTATCCGTCGTACGCGGGCGTCTCCGCCTGCGGCACCGCGAAGCGGCGCTCGGCGTCGAGCTCGGCGAGGCCTTCGGCCGTGGGCTTGTCGTGCCAGGCGGCCAGGACCTCGCCCTCCTTCTGCCGCGAGAGTCCCGCTTTCAGGTGCGGCGCTTCGGCGTTCGCGTGCCACCAGCGCTTCACGGTGTCGGCGAGGTCCGAGGCGCGGAACCCGGCCGCTGCGGCCGGGCCGGTTGGCCGGGTCTGGAAGCCGTCGTAGTCGGGCGTGGGCACCCACATGCCGAGCGAGTCCGGGCCGGACCAGGGGTTGACGCCCTGCTCCAGCAGGAACTCCTGCGAGACCCAGGTGAGCTCGGGGGGTGCACTGAGGACGCCATGCTCGACGAGGGCCTCGCCGACCTGATCGAGGAACGCGCCGAACTCGACCGGCGCGCCGATGGCGTCGACGGTGCCGTGTTCGCCGGTGTCGGCGGCGTCCAGGAGGAAGTCGGCGTAGTCGTCCACGTCGATCCACTGCACCGGCCGCTCGCGCGGGCCGGGGGCCAGCACTTCGCCGCCTTCGGCGAAGCGGAGCGGCCAGTAGCCGAGGCGGTCGTTGCGGTCGCCGGGGCCGACGATGAGCCCGGGCCGGGTGATGAACGCCTTGTCGCCCAGGCGTTCCCGCACGAGCTGCTCGCACACCACCTTGCTGGGGCCGTACGCCTCCAGGGCCGCGTCGGTGGAGTCGGCGGCGGTCGGCTCGTGGAGCTCCTCGCTGAGGATGTCGAAGTGCTTGTATACGGAGATGGTCGAGACGAACGACCAGTGGCCGGCGTCGTCGGCGAGGGCGTCGAGGACCGGGCCGATGTGCGCGGGGATGCGCGCGACGTCGAAGACGGCGTCGAACGCCCTGCCGCGCAAGGCATCGAGGCCGTCGCCGGTGGCGCGGTCGAGTGTGACGAACTCGGCCCCTTCGGGTGGTGCGCCGGTGGCGCCGCGCGAGGCGACGGTGACCTGGTGGCCGCGCGCGACGGCGTGCTCGGCGATGGTGCGGGACAGGAACACGGTCCCGCCGAGGACGAGGATCTGCTTCTCGGTGCTCATCCCTCGAGCATGGACCCTTGCCGGACGGCGGGCAAGCGGCGTTCGCCTTGAGCGGATCGGGCGGCGCGGTCGGGCGCGCGGCTCGCACCGACCGAATACAGTGGGAGGCAGGCAGAGGCGCAGGGTGAGGAGGATGCCGTGACCGACGGCCTGGACGACGATTTCGGCGACGGGTTCTTCTCGTCCCTGGCGGCGAGCCCCGACGACTCCGCATCGGCGTACGACTCCGGCACCGCCTTCGACGAAGGCGCGGGGGAGGACGACTACCACTTCCTCTACGAGGTCGAAGGCGACGGCAGCTTCGAGACCGACGCGGAGGACTTCGGCGACGACGCCTTCGACCATGACTACTACGACGACTACGAGTACGAGTACGGCGACGTCGCGGGCGCGGACGACGGGATCGAGGCCGAGCCCGCCTTCGATCCCGACCACGACTTCGTCAACGAGGGCGACGACGAGTTCAGGCTCGATTTCGGCCAAGGCTTCGGACCGGCCTGAGGCCACCGGGCGCCGACCGGCACGTCTCGTTAGGCTGCCGGGGTGAGCGACGATCAACCCCGAGCCGCGTACGCCCGCCTGCCCCGAGACGAAGCCGAAGCGGTCGCCATGCAGACCGAACTCGCCGGCTGCGTGGTCGTCGCCGACGACGACGCTCCTATCACGACGGTCGCCGGACTCGACATCGCCTATGACAAGGACAGCGACACCGCCGTCGCCACCGCCGTCGTCCTGCGCCGGAGCGACCTCGCCGTCCTCGACCAGACGGTGGTGCACGGCGCCTCCGACTTCCCTTACATTCCCGGGCTCCTCGCCTTCCGCGAACTCCCATTGCTGCTCAAGGCGATCGAAGCGCTCACCGTGACCCCCGACCTGTACGTGTGCGACGGCTACGGGCTCACCCACCCGCGCCGGTTCGGCCTCGCCTGCCACCTCGGGGTCGTCCTCGACGCGCCCGCGATCGGCGTCGCCAAGAACCCGCCGCACCTCCCCGTCGCCGCGCCCGCGCCCGAACGCGGCGCGTGGACACCGATCACCGCGAGCGGCGAGACCGTCGGCTGCGCCCTGCGCACCCAGGACGGCGTGAAGCCCGTCTACGTCTCGGTCGGCCACCGCCGCACCCTCGCCACCGCCCGCGACCTCGTGCTCGAACTCGCCCCCGCCTACCGGCTCCCCGAGCCGATCCGCGCCGCGGACCAGTTGGGCCGCAGGCGACTCGCCGCCATCGAATGACCACGCGGTAGGGCCGTCCCCACCCCGGCAGGGGGCGCTCGCAGGATGGTTCCGCGCTCCGTTCGCCCATAACGTGAACGGCATGGAACAACCTGAAACCGTCAAGCACGCCACCCTCCTGTGGGCCACCGCGATCATCGCCGGGATCGTCGAGACCGTGCTCGCCGTCAGCGAGATCGCCCGCGAGTCGGGCATCGACGCCGGCGTCTGGATGAACATCGGCGTCCGCTCGGTCGTCTACATCGGCGCCTTCGTCCTCGTGGGGTTCTTCGCGCGCGGCCGCCGCTGGGCCAGGATCGGCCTCGCCCTGCTCCTGTCCGTGGTCGGACTCGCCGCGATGGTCGTGCCCAGCGCGATGCAGCTCGCCGACGGCGAATCGCTCATCGCCGCGGTCGGCGGCGACGGCGACGCCGCGATCGCCTTCTTCGTCGTCCGCCTCCTCCACATCGCGGCCGTCCTCCTCGCCACCGGACTCATGTTCAGCGCCAGCGCGAACGCCCACTTCCGCAAACCGCAGCCCGTCACCGCCTGAACGACAGGAACGCCCCGGCCGGTCCCGGCCGGGGCATTCGCCTACTGCTTCGCGGTCCAGCGCAAGAAGTCCTTCTCGGCCTCGGAGATCTCGGGCACCTCCAGGATCGCCGGGATCAGCTCCCGCTCGCCCATCGCGGCCCGGAAGAACATGGCGGCGGTCACCTCGTGGTCGGGTCGGTGCACGACCTCCAGTTCCGCGCCCGCCTCCACATGCCCTGGCGAGACGACCCGCATATAAGGACCCGGGCGGGCCTCCCGCGTGAACGTCTTCAACCAGCCGCGCTCGTCGATCCAGCCCCGGAACGTCCCGCACGGGATGCGCGCTCCGGTCACCTGCAGCACCAGCCCGCCTGGGCCGGCCCACTGCTCGCCTATGCGCGCCGCGTTCACGTCGTACCCGGTCGTCGTCAGGTTCTCCCCGAACGCGCCCGGCGCGAACTCCCGGCCCACCAGACCGCTGAAATGCGCGTAGTCCTCGCTGCCGTACACGTAGACCGCCTGGTCGGTGCCGCCGTGGTTGGCCACGTCGCCGACCCGGTCGCCCTCGAGCCCCACCGACCCGTCGCCCTTCGGCCCCGGCGAAGTGACCCGCACCGGCCCCTCGACCGGCCGCTTGTCGATGTACGTCGCGGGCAGTCGCTTCCAGGGGTTCTCGCGAGGGCGGCCCACGTTCACACTGATGATCTTCACGCGCGGGAGCCTAGCCGGGCCCCGCGGCCGCCTCAAACGCTTTTGTCGGCCCCTCCGGATAGGCTTGCCGCGTGGGGGTGAGCACGAGGAAGCTGTTCCGCGACGACGCGGTCGTTCTGCGCACCTTCAAACTCGGCGAAGCCGACGCGATCGTGTCCCTCCTCGGCCGCCAGCGCGGCCGCTACCGCGCCATGGCCAAGGGCCTGCGCCGCACCTCCTCCAAGTTCGGGGCGCGCCTGGCGCCCTTCAGCCACGTCGACCTCCAGCTCATCGAGGGCCGCGCCGAGCTGCACACCGTCACCCAGGCCGTCGGCCTCCACCTCTCCGGCGGCGCGATCGCCGCGGACTGGGCCTCCTACACCGCCGCGTGCGTGATCGCCGAGGCCGCCGAACGCCTCGTCCCCGAGGACCACCAGCCCGACCTCGACGTCTTCCAGCTGACCCTCGGCGCGTTCCGGGCGCTGGCCGAGACCGACCTGCCGGCCGTGCTCGTCATGGACTCGTACCTGCTGCGCGGCATGAAGTCCGCCGGGTGGGCGCCCTCGCTCAACGAGTGCGCGACCTGCGGCAAGGACGGCGAGCACCGCGCCTTCGCGGTCGCGGCCGGCGGCGCGGTCTGCGGCGACTGCCGCCCGGGCGGCGCCACGGTCCCCAAGCCCGCCTCGCTCGAACTCATGCGCGCCCTGGAAGCGGGCGACTGGGCGAACGCGACCGCGGCCGACCCCCGCCAGCGCTCCGAAGCGGCCGGCCTCATCGCCGCCCACTTCCAATGGCACTCCGAGCGCCCCCTCAAGACCCTGAAGTACGTGCCGCACCAGGGCTGACGGTGTCAGACGGTGCGTGAGAGGAACGCGAGGGCGGCCTCGAACATCCGGTCGCGGTTCGCCAGCGACCCGAAGCCGTGGCCCATGCCCTCGATCCAGTGCTGTTCGAGCCGGTCGCCCCAGGCCTCGCGGTAAGGGTCGATGAGTTCGTCCCGCATCAGCCCGTCCTCGGTGCCGCCCGCGAGGAGCACGGGCCCTTCGTGGCGGCGCGCGGCCGCGAACTGGTCGATGCCGCGGAGGTCGTCGATGAAGGCG
Organism: Glycomyces niveus; assembly: GCF_017592475.1. Classification (GTDB taxonomy): domain Bacteria; phylum Actinomycetota; class Actinomycetes; order Mycobacteriales; family Micromonosporaceae; genus Glycomyces; species Glycomyces niveus. The sequence goes on from NZ_JAGFNP010000005.1 coordinate 221,599, forward strand.
TCGCCGAACTCGATGCCGTTGTAGTCGGCGCGGCCGTGCTCGCGGATCTCATCGCGGAACGACTCCCAGAACGGCAGGTTGAGCGGCCCGCCGGCGGGCGCCCAGAGCGCGAGGGAGCGCAGTCGCCGGTCGCCGGCGGCGAGCACGGCCACCAGGGCGCCCATGCTGAAGCCGAGCACGGAGATCCGGTCGGGGGCGACGGCGCGGTTGCGTTCGAGTTGGGCGAGTACGGCTTTGAGCTGGGAGACCTGGTCGGAGACGCTGAAGTCGAGGGGGTCGCCGTCGGATTCGCCGAACGCCGCGAAGTCGAAGCGGTAGCAGGCGATGCCCTGGGCCGCGAGCAGCCGGGAGAGGAGGACGAAGTCGTTGCCCCAGCCGATGCGGTTGCCGCCGAGGCCGTGGCAGAGGACGACGGCGGGCGCCGGCGAGGGGTGCGGGTGGGGGAGGTGGAGGACGCCGCGGAGGGTGCGGCCGGCGTGCTCGACGTTGAGAGGTTCCACGGCCCGAACGTAACAGAGCCCACACGGTCGCGCCACGACGAAAAAGCGAGGAGGGCGCGGGTTCGGTGCCGCCCCCGTTTTCGATGGTGCCCGAAGGGTCCGACACCGCCGTGCGGGCGGGCGTGCGGTGGGCCTCGGTGGGCGCCGGATTAATATCGAGGCCCCCGTTCTCGATGGAGGTCCTGTGAGCCGCACGTACGAGCCGCCGAAGCCGCACCCTTCCGGGGCGGTCCCGCCCGCGCTGCCGCGCGAGCTCGTGCCCAGGCATGTGGCGCTCGTGATGGACGGCAACGGCCGGTGGGCGAAGGAGCGCGGCCTCAAGCGCACCGAGGGCCACACCATGGGCGAGGCCTCGCTGTTCGACACCATCGAGGGCGCCATCGAGATGGGCATCTCGACGCTCTCGGCGTACGCGTTCTCGACCGAGAACTGGCGGCGCAGCCCCGACGAGGTCCGCTGGCTCATGGGCTTCAACCGCGACGTGATCCACCGCCGCCGCGACGAGCTCAACGCGATGGGCGTGCGCATCCGCTGGGCCGGGCGCCGGCCCAAGCTGTGGAAGAGCGTCATCTCCGAACTCGAAGTGGCCGAGGAGATGTCGAAGAAGAACGACAAGATCACGCTGCAGTTCTGCGTGAACTACGGGGGCCGCGCCGAGATCGCCGACGCCGCCGCGGCGCTCGCCCGCGATGTGAAGGCCGGGCGGCTCAACCCCGACCGCGTCAGCGAGAAGACCTTCGCGAAGTACCTGTACAACCCGGACCTGCCGGACGTCGACCTGTTCCTGCGCCCCTCGGGGGAGCAGCGGACCTCGAACTTCCTGCCGTGGCAGTCGGCGTACGCCGAGATGGTGTACCTCGACGTGCTCTGGCCCGACTTCGACCGCCGCCACCTGTGGCACGCCTGCGAGGTCTACGCGAGCCGGGACCGGAGGTTCGGCGGCGCCGAGCCGAATCCGGTGTCGGCGTGATGCGAAGACGGAGCGGGGCACCGCGTCCCGGTGCCCCTATCTGAACGGGGTGAAGCCCCGGCCGCGCTCCTGGTCGGCCTGGAGCTTGTCGACCGTGTTCTGCAGCCGGTCGATCCGCTCGAGGATCACGGCGGTGTCCGCCGAGATCTGGTCGTCGATGTCGTCGAGGCGCTGCGCCTCCTCCATCGACGCGAGCACCACGCCGAGCAGCAGGTTCACCAGCACGAACGCGCCGAACAGGATGAACACCAGGTAGTACGGGAGCGTCCACAGGTTGTTCGCCATGCTGTTGCGCATGACGTTCCCCATGTCGTCGAAGGCCACCAGCTGGAACAGGTTCAGCAGCGCCTTGCCCACGGTCCCGAAGTGCTCGGGGTCGCTGCCGCTGAACGCGATCCACCCGACCATCGCCCACAGGTACATGACGACGCCGGTCAGCGCGAACACGCCCGCCGACTTCGGCAGCGCCTTCCCGGCCGCGACCAGGATGATCCGCAAGGAAGGCAGCGACCGGAAGATCCGCACGATCCGCGCCAACCGCAGCATCCGCAGGATCGTCACGTTCTCGCGCAGGCCCGGCATGAACGACGCGACGACGATCACGAAGTCGAAGACGTTCCAGCCGTCCTTGAAGAACTTGAACGGCCGCCGCCCGAACGACAGCATCCCGGCCAGCACCTCGAACGCGAAGAACCCCAGGCACACATGGTCGACCCAGTGCAGGAGATGCGCCATCTCCGCCGAGTGCGGGAACGTCATCGCCCCCAGCGCCGCCGCGTTGACCAGGATGACCACCATCGACACCATCTGGAACCGAGGGCTCGCCAGCAGCGCCCGGCAGGCGGCCGGGACGAGGCTGGTACTGGTACCGAGGCTGGGAACGCGCACGGCACAAGAGTAGTAAAGCGGAACCCTCACGTACTGGTGGGTTAGCCGGGCGGCCTTCCGTTCACCTGCGGCCATGCCGCACAATGGCAGCGTGAGCGCCGAACTCGCCAAGCCCGAGACCCCCGCCGAGACATCGGCCACACCCGCGCCCCCGAGACGCCGCGGGCTCACCTCCATCGAAGCCCTCGCGCTCCTGCTCATCTTCGGCCTCACCGCCCGCCCCGGCCTCACCGAGATCTTCGCCGCCCCTGCCGCCCAGGCCTGGTCCGCCCGGTTCGTGGCCGTCTGCGTGCAGGCGTTCCCGTTCCTCGTCCTCGGCGTGGTCCTCTCCGCCGCCATCGCCGCGTTCGTGCCCGCCGGGTTCTTCCACAAGGTCGTCCCCAAACGCACCGCGCTCGCCGTCCCCGTCGCCGGCGTCGCCGGGGCCGTCCTGCCCGCCTGCGAATGCGCGTCCGTGCCCGTCGCCGGCGCCCTGGTGCGCCGCGGCGTCGCCCCCGCCGCCGCGTTCACCTTCATGCTCGCCTCCCCGGCGATCAACCCGATCGTGGTCGTCTCCACCTTCGTGGCCTTCCCCGGCAACCCCGAGATGGTCTACGCCCGCGTCGCCGCCTCCCTCGCCGCCGCGATCGGCATCGGCTGGCTCTGGGCCCGCCTCGGCAAGACCGAATGGCTCAACCTGCCCAAGCACCGCCACCACGACGACGGCAAGTGGGCCGCGCTCTGGTCCGGCATCCGCCACGACTTCCTCCACGCCGGCGGCTACCTCGTCATCGGCGCCGCCATCGCCGCGAGCCTCAACACGCTCGTGCCCGAGACCTGGCTCCAGCCGATCGCGGACCACCCCGTGCTCGGGGTGCTCGCGCTGGCGGTCCTGGCGGTGCTCGTGTCGATCTGCTCGGAGTCGGACGCGTTCGTGGCGGCCTCGCTGACCCAGTTCTCTCCCACCGCGAAGCTGGCGTTCATGGTCGTCGGCCCGTTCATCGACGTGAAGCTCGCGGCGATGCAGGCGGGCACCTTCGGGCGCCGGTTCGCCTTCCGTTTCGCGCCGACCGCGTTCGTGGCGGCCGTGGCCGCGAGCGCCCTGATGGGAGTGGTCCTGCTGTGAGACGCGACGCGCAGGCGGTCATCCTGCTCCTGGTCGGCGGCGGGATGCTGCGCCTGGCCTGGACCGGGGACTACCTCAACTACGTGAAGCCGTACGCGTTCTGGCTCATCGTCCCGGCCGGGATCGTCCTGATCGCGGTCGCGGCGATCACCGGTTGGAACTCATGGCGGGCCAAGCGGGAAGCGGACGACGGGCACGGCCACCACGGCGAGCCGAAGGTCGCGTGGCTGCTGCTCGCGCCGGTCGTCGGGATGCTGCTCGTGGCCCCGGACGCGCTGGGCTCGTACGAGGCCGAACGGACCGGGACTGTGGTCGGCGCGGAGGAGAACCGCTCGACCTATCCGGAGCTGCCGGACGATGTGGACCCGGTGCCGCTGACGCTCCTGGACTACGCCGCGCGGGCGATCTTCGACGAGGGCCAGACCCTGGAGGGCCACCGCATCCAGTTGCGCGGCTTCATCCTCTACGAGGGAGACGAGCCGCAGCTGGCGCGCATGGTCGTCTCATGCTGCGCGGCCGACGCGCGCCCGGTCAAGATCGGCTTCGAGGGCGAGCTGCCCGCGGACCTGGAGCAGGACCAGTGGGTCGAGGTGATCGGCGAGTACACCACCCGCCAGGGCCGCGACGAGATCAACGGCGAGCTGGTGCCGTACATCGAGGTCGAGTCGATCACGAACATCCCGACCCCGGAGAACGAGTACCAGTAGCGCCGGGCACGCCGGCAGTGCACGGGAGCCGGTGGGTCGGGCCCCCGGTTCTCAACGATGCATGGGGGGTGCGACAGTTCCGGCCCGGCGGCCGCCGGCTTCATCCGTTCGCGTGATGCCTGTCATCCGGCCCGCCTTCGGGCAAGCGGTGGTGCTCGCGTTTGCGCTGCTCGCGAGGGGCGCTCCCAGCCGGGGTGCACATATTAGATGTTGACAATGATTGTCATGAGTGGGCAAGGTTCTCTCATGCGCCGTTCCCGATTCATCCTCGTGCCCGTCGCCGGACTCGCGGCGGCGGCCGCCCTCGCCGCCTGCGGCTCCGGCTCCGACGACCCCGCCGCCGACGGCGAGATCAGCGTCGTCACCGCCTTCTACCCCCTCGCCTTCGCCACCGAGCGCGTCGGCGGCGACCACGTCGCCGTCACCAACCTCACCCCCGCCGGCCAGGAGCCCCACGACCTCGAGCTCGCGCCCTCCGACATCGCCGCGATCGAAGAGGCCGACTACGTCGTCTACCTCAAGGGCTTCATCCCCGAGCTCGACGCCGCCGTCGAGGAGTACGCCCCCGACAAGTCCCTCGACGTGCTCACCGCCGTCGACACCATCGGCTACGACGCCACCGAGTCGTTCGAGGACGACCACGCCGAAGGCGACGAGCACGCGGACGAGCACGCGGACGAGCACGCCGAAGAGGAGCACTCCGAGGAGCCGACCGCCGCCGACGACACCGCCTCGGACGACGCCTCCGAGGAGGCGACCGAAGACGGGCACGACCACGAGGACGAGGAACTCGAAGGCACCGACCCGCACGTCTGGCTCGACCCGACCCGCTACGGCCAGATCGGCACCGCCATCGCCGAAGGCCTCGCCGGGCTCGACGACGCCCACAAGGGCGACTACACGACCAACGCCGACGCCTTCACCGCCGACCTCACCGAGCTCGACGCCGAGTTCACCGACGCCCTCGCCTCCCGCACCAGCGATGAGATCGTCACCTCCCACGCCGCGTTCGGCTACCTCGCCGACCGCTACGGCCTCCACCAGGTCGCCATCTCCGGCCTCAGCCCCGACCAGGAGCCCGACACCCAGCGCATGGCCGAGGTCGCCGCGTTCGTCGAAGAGCACGGCGTCACCACGATCTTCTTCGAGACGCTCGTGTCGCCCGACATCGCCGACACGCTCGCGTCCGAGACCGGCGCCGCGACCGCCGTCCTCAACCCGCTCGAAGGCCTCACCCAGGAGCAGGCCGACGCCGGCGACGACTACTTCACTGTGATGCGCCAGAACCTGGCCGAGTTGCAGACCGCCCTGGGCGCGGCATAGGGCAGCATTACTCCAATGCCCGTTCTCAACGTCAGCGGCGCGACCGTCTCCTACGGCGGTCGCGCCGTCGTCCGCGGCGTGGACCTCGCCGTCGAACCCGGGGAGGCCGTGGCCCTCATGGGCGCCAACGGTTCCGGGAAGTCCACGCTCATCAAAGCCGTCGCCGGGCTCGTCCCGCTCGCGGGCGGCTCGATCGAACTCTTCGGCACCCCGCAGAAGCGCTTCCGCGCCTGGAAGCGCATCGGCTACGTCCCCCAGCGCACCGGCGCCGCCTCCGGCGTCCCCTCCACCGCCGCCGAGGTCGTCTCCCAGGGCCGCCTCGCCCACCGGCTCCTCGGCATGCCCCCGAAGCGCGCCGACCGCGACGCCGTGACCCGCAGCCTCGCCGAGGTCGGCCTCGCCGACCACGCCCACTGCTCGGTCGACACCCTCTCCGGCGGCCAGCAGCAGCGCGTCCTCATCGCCCGCGCGCTCGCCACCGACCCCGAACTGCTCATCATGGACGAGCCCACCGTGGGCGTCGACGCCGAGACCCAGGCCGCGCTCGCGACCGTGGTCGCCGACCGCATCGACGCCGGCTGCGCGGTCCTCCTCGTCACCCACGAGCTCGGCCCGCTCACCGACCGGCTCGACCGCGCCGTGGTCCTCGCCGACGGCAAGGTCGTCCACGACGGCGCCCCGCCGCGCCCCGTCGGCGAGCACGCCGACCCGCACCACGAGCACGCACACCCGCACGCCAACGGCGACGCCGCCGACGAAGCCATCTGGGGCGGCAAATGAACGTCGAAACGGTCCTCGGCTACTTCGAGTACGAGTTCATGCAGCGCGCCCTCATCAGCGCCCTCGTCGTCGGACTGTGCGCGCCCGCCGTCGGCGTGTTCCTCGTCCAGAAGCGCCTGGCGCTCATCGGGGACGGCCTCGGCCACATCGCCCTCACCGGCGTCGCCATCGGCTTCCTCACCGGCGCCGCGCCCATGTGGACGACCCTCGCGGTCACCGTCGCCGCCTCGATCGTCATGGAGATCCTGCGCAGCCACTCCAAGACCTCCGGCGACGTCGCCCTCGCCATGATGTTCTACGGCGGCATCGCCGGCGGCGTCTACCTCACCGGCATCGCCTCGGACAAGGGCGTCGCGAACCTCCAGCAGTACCTCTTCGGCTCGCTCCTGACCGCCGGCTGGGACGAGGTCTGGACCATCGCGATCGGCGGCACCGTCGTCGCCGCCCTCATGCTCGTGCTCCGGCCCTGGCTCGCCGCGATCTGCGCCGACGAGCAGTACGCGCGCGTCTCCGGCCTGCCCGTCGCCGCGCTCAACCTGCTCCTGCTCATCACCACCGCCGTCACCGTCTCGGTCTCGATGCGCGCGGTCGGCCTGCTCCTGGTGAGCGCCCTCCTCGTCATCCCGGTCGTCACCGTCCAGCAGTTCACGCGCTCGTTCAAGGCCACCATGTTCGCCGCGATGGCCGCGGGCCTCCTCATCGCGGGCACCGGCGTCCTCTTCTCGGCCGCGAAGGACGTCCCGCCCGGGTCGACGATCGTGCTCATCGGCGTCGCCGTCTTCGTCGCGACCGCCGTCATCGCCGCCATCGTGCACCGCGTCCGCCGGGTCCGCCGCGCCCACCTCCCGCCCGAAGGCGAGCCGCTGGAGGTCGAACTGCCCGCCGCGAAGGCATGACCGGAGGGGGACCCGCGACACCTGAGCCAGCGAACGGCCACGGGACGCGATATTTTTGCGGGGTGCGGACCGAGACCGAGCCAACCGAGGCCACCCCAGCCGACTACGAGGCGGCGGGGGAGCTCCTGCGCGCGCTCGCCGCGCCCCTGCGCATCGCGATCGTCATGGAGCTGGCGGCCGGACCGAAGTACGTGCACCAGATCGTCGAGACCCTGCGCGTCACCCAGCCCCTCGTCTCCCAGCATTTGCGGGTGCTCCGGGGAGCGGGTATCGTGCGCGGCACCAGGTCGGGCCGCGAGATCTCCTATTCGCTGATCGACGACCACATCGCGCACATCGTCACCGACGCCGTCCACCACGCCCGAGAGGAACGCTAGTGGCCACCAAGCCTCCGGCCGAGAACATGGCCCGCTCCACGAAGCAGCGGACCGCGATCCTCGAACTGCTCGAGCACGACGACGCGTTCCGCTCCGCCCAGGACCTCCACGCGATCCTCCGCGAAGCCGGCTCCAAGATCGGCCTCACCACCGTCTACCGGACCCTCCAGGCCTTCGCCGAGGCCGACATCGTCGACGTCATGCGCCTGCCCGGCGGCGACCACCTCTACCGCCTCTGCTCGGCCGAGGAGCACCACCACCACCTCGTGTGCCGCTCGTGCGGCAAGACCGTCGAGGTCGCCGGGCCGACGGTGGAGCGCTGGGCCAACAAGGTCGCGGCCGACCACGGCTTCACCGAGGTCGGACACACGCTCGAACTCCACGGCCTCTGCGCCGACTGCGCCAAGTAGGGTGTAGCGCGTGCTGGTTGTATATCGTTTCGCCGTGACCGAAGGCGAGACGGACGCGTTCGCCCGCGACGCCGAGGCCGCGCTCGCGGCGCTGGCCTCCTGCGACGGCTACGAGCGCGGCGGCCTGGGCCGCGCGCTCGACTCGTTCACCGACGGCGAGGACGCCGCCTGGCTCCTCTGGACCGAATGGCGCGACGTCGGCTCCTACCGCCGGGCGCTATCGAACTACCAGGTGAAGATGTCCACCCCGCTCCTCTCCCGCGCCCTGCCCGAGGCCTCCGGTTTCGAAGTGCTCGCCGAATGCGCCCCGGGCGGCGAACCGCGCCGCGCCGGCTCGGACCGAACGGACGACCCCGCCGAGGCCCGGGAGTCCGCCCGATGACCGACCGGTCGCACGACCCGGCGAACCCCGAAGGGCCGCAAGCAGACCGCGAACCGGACGCGTCCCCCCGACCCGTCCCGATGTCGGTCCCGGTCGAACCCGTTCCGGTCGAACCGACGCCGCCGCTGCCGACGGAGACCGCCGGACCCGCGCCCGAACCGGAGTCGCCGCGCCAGCGCGAACCCGTTGCGGCCGAACCGCACACGAGCGTCCAACCGGTCGCCGAACCGGCCGCCCCCGCGCAGATCGCCCCCGAACCCGGCTCGGCGCCGATCCCGATGGAGCCCGAGCCCTCCGGCCCCGACCCCGTCTCGCCCGAACCGGCCGCGCCCGTCGCGCTCGCGACCGGCACCGAGGAGACCCTGGCGCTGCCGCCGACCACGAAGGAGGTCGAGCCCGCCCCGGTCCCCTCGACGCCGCCGCCGCCGACCGGCGTGCCGGTCCCGTTCGCGGCCCCGCCGACCGGGCACTCCCGGTACTTCAGCCTGAAGCTCGGCCTCGGCATCGGCGGCGGCGCGCTGGCCGTCATCAGCGTGGCCCTGGCCGTCGTGCTCGCCGTGGTCGTGTTCGGGAACTCGGTCACCGACAAGGTCGAGGGCACCGCCGAAGACTTCATCGCCGCGATCGCCGAGGACGACTGGGACACCGCCTACGCGATGCTCTGCGAGGACTACCGCGACCGGTCCGGCGCGGAGTACGCCGCGGAGTGGGACGACTGGTACGTCGAGGGCGCCGAGGTCCAGCCCATGAATCCCCGCACCGGGACCGTCACCGTCGAGTTCGACGACGGCTCGGCGATCGAACTGGTCATCGAGCTCGTGCAGACGCCCGAGAGCCTTTCGACGAGCGTCTGCGGCTGGCGAGCCGTCTAGTAACCGCCGTACGGCGACTGCTGCTGCGGCGCTTGGCCGTACGGCCCCGCCTGCTGAGGCGCCTGCGGCTGGCCCGGCACCACCATGATGAGCGGGGTCGGGGGCTTCCCGGGCGTCCACGCCCGCACGCCGGGCACCATAGCAAGGATGAACGCGATGAGGATGAGCAGCAGCGAGTAGTCGCGGACGAGGACGATGATCCAGTTCGTGCGCGCCGGCGGCGGCACCACGTCCAAGAACCACATCGCCTCCCGCGTGAGGCTCACCGTCGCGAACCCGGCCGCGAGCAGCAGGACCGGCGTCCACACGAGCGTGAAGACGCGCCCGCCGGCCTTGCCGCGCTGGATGCCGATCGCCGAGATCAGGGCGCACACCAGGACGAGCACCGCCGCCAGGCCCGCCATGATCGGGAGCCGCGAGCCGTACAGCAGGGCCGGGTCGTCGTAGTCCATCCCGATCGCGTTCCGCATCATCATCAGCGTGCGGACGGTGCCGTAGAGCGTCCAGGCGCTGATCGCCATCATCAGGCCGAGCACCACGAGCATGAACGTGGCCGCGCCGGGCCGCGTCCCGGGCCGCTCCGGCGCCGGGGCCGCACCCGGCATCATGCCCATGGGGGCCGCGGCGGGCATGCCGCCCATCGCCGTCCCGGGCACCTGCACCTCGCCTCTCTGGATGCGGTGCATGAGGATCCACTGCCGCGCCGACTTCGAGCAGAGCAGCCCCAGGAGCGTGCCGTAGAGCCCGACGAGCACCGCTGCGACGGTGAGCATGATGTCGCCGCCGGAGTCGAACATGACGACGCCGAAGACGAACCCGGTGAGGCTCAAGGCGAGTCCGAGGATGGCGCTGACCAGCGACCAGATCCACGCCCAGCGCTTGCCGCGCGCGATCTGCACGCCGCTGGCGAGCGACTGGATCGCCGAGTAGACGGCGAACGCGAGCCCGATGAGGCTGAACGGGTTGAACAGCTCGACCATGCTCATGATCGAGAAGACGTTCCCGACCGCGCTGATCGCCAGGAAGATGTAGAGGATGACCTGGATGCCGGTGACCGTGCCGGGCTTCGCCATCGACAAGCCGACCGGGATCTGACCCGGGACAGGTTGCTCGGGCGAGTACTGCGCCGGGCCGTACGCGCCGCCGGGGCCCATCTGCTGCGGTCCGGGCGGAGGCGGCGGGGCGGGCTGGTACTGGAGGTGCATCCGGTCCGGGGGCGGGGGCGGCATGGTCATCGGGGCGGCATCCTCTTGCTCTGGGGCTTCGGTAGCGGCCACCTTACCGGACCTTCCCCGAACGGGCGGTCCGCGCCGGTTCGCGGGGATTCGGGCGTGTTCCAAGGGCCGCAAGGCCTCCTCGTCCCGGTTAGTCCTGGGGGTCCTTTTCACGCGTTCCCGTGATGCGGCGGTTTGCTAGTCTGACTGACGCCGAACGACCTCCGAGTGAAGCAGGACGCGCTGTGGTTGAGACAACGCCCACTTCCCATACCTTCCAAGTGGACCTGCGCGGCCTGGTGGACCTCCTGTCGCACCACCTGTACTCCTCGCCGAAGGTCTACGTCCGCGAGCTGCTGCAGAACGCGGTGGACGCCATCACGGCGCGCGCCCTGGCCGACCCCGGGTTCCGGCCCGCGGACCAGCATGTGGCGGTCGTCGCCGACGGCAGGCGGCTGCGGATCACCGATCCCGGTGTGGGCCTGACCCTCGCGGAGGTCCACAAGCTGCTCGCGACCATCGGCGGCTCCTCCAAGCGCGACGAGGAGATCGAGGGCGCGCGCCGGGACTTCCTGGGGCAGTTCGGCATCGGCCTGCTCGCCTGCTTCACGGTCGCGTCGGTCATCACCGTGACCTCGCGTTCGGCGAAGGACCCCGCCGCTCCCGTCGTCAGGTGGGCCGCCCGCGACGACGGCTCGTACACGGTCACCGAAGTGCCGCTCGCCGAGCACCCCGAGCCCGGCACCACGGTGGAGCTCGAGGCCCGCCGCGGCGAGGACTGGCTGCAGCCCAAGCGGGTCGTGGACCTGGCCCGCGAGTACGGGTCGCTGCTGCCGGTGCGCATCACCGTCTCCGACGGCGGCACCCCGGTGGAAGTGACGGACGCGCCGCCGCTGTGGGAACGGGAACATCCGACTCCGACGGCGCGCCGCCTCGCGCTGAACTCCTACTGCGAGAGCGTGCTCGGCTTCCCGCCGCTCGACGTGATCGACCTCGACGTGCCGCTCGCCGGCATCAAGGGCGTCGCGTTCGTCCTCCCGCACGCCACCTCGCCGTCGACGCGCCCGGCGCACCGCGTGCACCTCAAGAAGATGCTCCTGACCGACACCGCGGACAACCTGGTCCCCGAATGGGCGTTCTTCGTGCGCTGCGTGATCGACACGGATGCACTGCGCCCCACCGCGTCCCGCGAATCGCTGTACGACGACGAGGCGCTCGCGGTCGCGCGCGACGCGATCGGCGCGCAGATCCGCGAGTGGATCTCCCGCCTCGCCGCCGAGGACCCGACCCGCCTGGAGGCCTTCCTCGCCGTGCACGAGCTCGGCGTGAAGGCCCTCGCCCGCCACGACCCCGAACTGCTCGCGGCGATGCTGCCGTGGCTGCGGTTCGAGACCACCGCCGGGCACACCAACCTGACCGACTTCGCCCGCGCCTACCAGCCGGTCTACCTGGCCGCCAGTGTGGAGGAGTACCGGCAGGTCGCGCCGATCGCCGCCGCGCAGGGCATCGGCGTCGTCAACGGCGGCTACACCTACGACGCGGAGCTGGTGCAGGCCCTGCCGCGCCTCGACCCGCAGGTCAAGGTCGAGAACCTGCGGCCGGGCGTGATCTCGGCGAGCCTCGACCCGGTCGACACCGGCACCGAGCTGGCGCTGCGGTCCTTCCTCAACGCCGCGAAGGCCCGCCTCGACGCGGTCGACGTCGACGTGGTCGTGCGCGAGTTCAACCCCGTCTCGGTGCCCGCCCTGCTCCTCGACGACCGCGAGTCCCGGCGCGAGCGCCAGCGGGCCGAGGCCGAGGCGCAGGCCGACGACCTGTGGGGCGGCATCCTCGCCTCCATCAAGCAGCACGCGCCGCGCGCCCAGCTCGTCCTCAACCACCGCAACCCCACCGTCCGCCGCATCGCCGGGATCGCCGACCCGCAGCTCGCGGGCACCGCGGTCGAGTCCCTGTACGGGCAGGCGCTCCTGATGAGCCACCGGCCGCTGCGCAGCGCCGACACCGCCCTCCTCAACCGCTCGTTCATGAACCTGCTGGAACACATCACGCAGGACTGAACCGCCCGGCACGGCTCACTCCTCACATAGGACATTTAAGGACCTGGTATGGCCACTCCCGACCCCGACGAGATCTGGCGACTGCTCAACGAGGCCCGCTTCGAAGAGGCCAGTGAGGCGAAGGTCGCGGCCCTCGAGCGGGCGGTCGAGGCCGCCGACGCCGTCGGCGATCCCGAGCTCCAGAACTACGCCCTCAACGGCCTCGTCGACGCCTACGAGTTCTCCCGCGACTCGACCCGCCTCCTCGTCCCCTTCGCCCGGCTCCTGCGCAACTTCGACTCCCATCCCGAGCACTTCGACGCCTACCTGACGCGCTCCCTGTACTGGACCTTCAAGTGGATCGTCGACAAGATGATCGAGCAGCCCGACGTGCCGCTCGAGTCCATCGAGCACTGGCTCGAGGAGATGCGCCGCCGCTACGCCGAGGCCGGCTACTCCATGCACGCCCCGGCCGCCTACGAGATGCAGCTGGCCTATCACGTCGGCGACTACGACCGGGTCGCCGCCGCGATCGAGTCCCTCGGCGAGGCCGAGGAGGACGAGATGTCCGACTGCACCGCCTGCCAGTACACCTCCCTGGCCACCATCGTGTTCTACGCCGAGGAGGACTCCGCGGACGCCGCCATGGAGATGCTCGAGCCCGTCCTCTCCGGCGAGCAGACCTGCGCCCACGAACCCCACTACGGCCTCGCGCTCTCCCTCCTGCCCCTGGTCGAACTCGGCCGCATCGACGAGGCCCGCGCCAACCACCTGCGCGGCTACCAGATGTGCAAGGGCAAAGAGGACATGGTCGCGATGTGGGCGCTGCACGTCGAGTTCTGCGCCCTCACCGGCAACGAGCACCGCGCCGTCGAGATCCTCGCCGACCACGCCCGCTTCTTCGACCTCGACCTCGGCGTGCGCGACCGCCAGCGCCTCATGGAGGTCGCCGTCCTCACCTGCCGCCGCCTCGCCGCCCTCGGGCACGCCGACACCCCGATCCCCGGCCCCGGCGGCAAGGAGTGGCGGGCCGCGGAGCTGCACGACTGGGCCGAGGCCGAGCGCAAGGCGATCTGCGCCCGCTTCGACGCCCGCAACGGCAACGACCACCACTCCACGATGAGCGGCTGCGTCGTCGACTCCACCCCGTACGACAAGCCGGTCCACTTGGGGCTCAAGGAGCCCCGGCCGGCCGCGGTGATCGCGCCGCCCGCGCCCGACCAGGTCCAGGGTCCCGACCTGGACGCCGCGATCGACGCCGCGTACGCCGCGTACGACGACTGCTCGCCCGACACCTGGAAGGCCTGGCTGAAGGTCGGCGCCCTCGCCGACGCGCTCGGCATCGAGCTCATCGCCGAGCACCGCGCCGAGATCGCCCACGCCGAGTCCGCGCAGTCGGACGACCCCGCCGCGATCGCCGACGGCCTGGCGCGCGCCATCGAGCTGTTCGGCGCCGCGGGGCAGCCGGGCCGGGCGCTCGTCGCCGAGTCCTTCCTCCTCATCCACCGCTCCGAGAGCGAACCCGAGGGCACCCGCGAAGGCGCCGAACGCATCACCGAGACCGCCCGCGCCCTCAACGCCGAGCAGCGCATCGACGACCGCAGCTACCACACGAGCCAGGTCCTCGCGATGCGCGCCGAGTACCTCGCGGGCACCGCCCGGCCGGGCACGCTCGCGGAGGACCTCGACGACCGCGCCCGCGTGCTCGACGCCGAGCTCGCGGCCCACCCCGAGCGCCGCTACGCGCTCATCCGCCGCTGCGACCTGCTCGACCTGCGCGCCCGCCTCGAGACCGACCCGGCCGCGAAGACCGCGCTCCTCACCACCCAGATCGAGCTCGCCCGCGCCGCCGAGGCGGGGTGGGCGGTCGCCCGCGCCAGCGCCGACCTCGCCGACCAGGTCGGCCTCACCGGCGATTTCGAAGCGGCCCTGGAGATCTGCCGCGACGGCCTGGCGGCGCTCGGCGGCGAGCCCTCTCACACGGTGGCCGCGAAGCTCCACCTGCAGGCCGCGGAGTTCACGATGCGCGCGGCCGACCACGCCGCGACGTACGAGCACGCGCTGGCCGCGTCCGTCCACTGCGACGCCGCCGGGATGACCGTCCCGGCCGCCGTCGCCCGCCACCTCATGGGCGTCGCGCTCGTGGAGATGGACCGCCGCGCCGAGGCCGTGCCGCTCCTCGAAGCCGCCCTCGACGACCTGCCGGACCAGGAGCTGTGGCGGATCTGCAACGTGCGCTTCAACCTCGCCGAGTCCTACGACCGGCAGGGCGACACCCGCCAGGGCGTCGAGCACGGGCTCGCGGCGCTCGCGCTCATGGAGTCGGCGGAGGAGGACTACCTCGTCAACCTGTACGCGGACACGCTGTTCCTCACGGGGGAGCTGCTCGAGAAGCTCGGGGAGCACGACCACGCCCTCGAGGTGTACACGCGCGCGATCCAGGCCGCCGACACCGTCGGCGACCTCGCGTCCTGGACCCGCGTGAGCCGCGCCCGAGCGTGGCTCCTGCGCACCATCATGGGCGACTCCGCGTTCGGCGAGGGACTGCAGACGATGGCGCAGATCGCCGCCCGGCTGCACGCGGTGCGCGCCGACACCGAGGCGCCCGCGACGCTGCGCGAGGCGGCCCGGTTCGAGCTCGGCGAGACCTACCGGCAGCACGCGCAGCTGACCTTCCAGTTCCTGGAGAGCCAGGCGGGGGAGCAGGGCCTGCACCGGGACGAGGCCGAGCCGGTGCTGGACCTGCAGCGCCGCGCGCTGGCCGTGTTCCGGGAGGGGCCGCTGCTGCTGGAGCGGGCGAGCCTGACCGCGCACCAGACGATGTGGCTGCTCTCGGAGCTGGGTGACCCGCAGGGCGCGATCACGGTGGGGGAGGACGCGCTGACCTGGCTCACCGCGCCGGAGTCCGCCGAGGCCAGGGAGGGTTTCGAGCAGCATCTGGCGGACCTGCGCGAGGGCGCTGCAGAGAGCTAGGCGGAGGCGACTCGCTGAGCGGGCCGCGAGGAGCCGCGCCGCCCCTGCGAGGTACGCTTGCTCACTGGCGGACGCACGCTTCTCGCATGCTCCGAGGATCGGAACCGGTCGCGAAACCGGTTTGACCGAGGGCCGCCGCTCGAACAGTCTGGTTCGAGAACACAACCATCCGCAGTCTCACCGACCGCCAGCCGGATCGAGAGGAATCATCGTGTCCCAAGACCGCACCGAAGCGCTCATCAGCCTGTCCAAACGCCGCGGCTTCGTCTTCCCCAGTTCGGAGATCTACGGGGGCACCCGCTCCGCTTGGGACTACGGCCCGCTCGGTGTGGAGCTGAAGGAGAACATCCGCCGCGAGTGGTGGAACGCGATGGTGCGCGAGCGCGACGACGTGGTCGGCCTCGACTCGGCCGTCGTCCTCAACCCGCAGGTGTGGGTCGCCTCCGGCCACCTCGAGGAGTTCACGGACCCGCTCACCGAGTGCCAGTCCTGCCACAAGCGCTACCGCGCCGACCACCTCATCGAGGCGTACCAGGAGAAGCACGACGGCCGGGAGCCCGAGAACGGCCTCGCCGACCTCACCTGCCCGCACTGCGGCGCCCGCGGCTCCTTCACCGAGCCGCGCATGTTCAACGGCATGATGAAGACCTTCCTCGGCGCCACCGAGGACTCCGAGAACACGCACTACCTGCGCCCCGAGACCGCGCAGGGCATCTTCGTGAACTTCACGAACGTCATGACCGCCTCGCGCCGCAAGCCGCCGTTCGGCATCGCGCAGACCGGCAAGTCGTTCCGGAACGAGATCACGCCCGGCAACTTCATCTTCCGCACCCGCGAGTTCGAGCAGATGGAGATGGAGTTCTTCGTCGAGCCGGGCACGGACGAGGAATGGCACGAGTACTGGCTGCAGACCCGCTGGGACTGGTACGTCGACCTCGGCCTCAAGCCCGAGAACCTGCGCCGCTACGAGCACCCCAAGGACAAGCTCTCGCACTACTCGAAGCGCACCGTCGACATCGAGTACAAGTTCGACTTCGCCGGCAGCGAGTTCGGCGAGCTCGAGGGCATCGCCAACCGCACCGACTTCGACCTCTCGACCCACTCGAAGCACTCGGGCGCGGACCTGTCCTACTTCGACCAGGCCAAGGGCGAGCGCTGGACGCCGTACGTGATCGAGCCCGCGGCGGGCCTGACCCGCTCGGTGCTGGCCTTCCTCATCGAGGCGTACGACGTCGACGAGGCTCCGAACACCAAGGGCGGCGTCGACAAGCGCACCGTGCTCCGCTTCGACCCGCGCCTGGCGCCGGTCAAGGCCGCGGTCCTGCCGCTGAGCCGCAACGAGGACCTCTCGCCGAAGGCGAAGGACCTGGCCGCGACCCTGCGCAAGCGCTGGAACGTCGACTTCGACGACGCGGGCGCGATCGGCCGCCGCTACCGCCGCGCCGACGAGATCGGCACGCCGTACTGCATCACGGTCGACTTCGACACCCTCGAAGACCAGGCCGTGACGATCCGCGACCGCGACTCGATGAAGCAGGAGCGCGTCGCGATCGACCAGGTCGAGCGGTTCCTGCTCGAGCGCCTGTAAGCGACTGGGCTGCGCTTTCCTAGTACCTGCTGGGGCCGATCTCGATCCGATCGAGGTCGGTCCCTTCCGGTATCCACTCCTCGGTGAGGTCGACATACTGCGCCGACTCGCCTTCCGGCAGCGCCCGGAACGAACTCGAGTAGTACTCGGTCTCCATGTCGGCGGGCACCCCGCCGATCAAGCGCCCTTCCTCGTCGCGGAACAGCAGCGAGATCTGCGTTTCCGTCGCCACGGCGGCGTCGGCCGTGAAGTGCACCCGGTACCCGCTGGGGCTCGCCAGCGGCTCGAGCTCGCCGAGCTCGAACTCCGGCAGCGGATCGCCCGACTGCCCGAGCACCCCGTCGTCGGCGAAGGCGTCCTCTTCGTACAGCATGGACGGCTCGGTCGTCGCCAGCTCCAGCTCGGCGAGGTCGATCGCGCTCGGGTTGCCGGCCATCACGTAGCCGATCGCCGCGGTCGAGCGCGGCGGGATCGAGCCGAGGTACATGGTGTCGAGGTCGACCGGGTAGCCGCGCTCGGTCTTGGTCTGGATCGACAGCCCGCCAGGCAGCAGTTCCCCGTCGTGCGGGTTGCGGACCACGACGGCGACGATCACCACGTGGAGGCCGTCGACGGCTACCTGGCTGAAGCCGTACTCGACGATCTCGAGCTCGACCTCCTCCTCGTAGTACGCCGCGTCGTCGCTGTAGTCCTCGAGCTCCTCCGGCCCTCCCGAGGGCTCCTCGTCGACCGAGACGACCTTCGAGTCCGTCCCCGGCGGGTGCTCGATCGCGACGACCAGCGCCACGGCCGAGACCACGAGCGCGATGACGAACGGCAGGCGCGGCAGCAGCTCCGCCCGCATGTGGGCGTGCGTCGCCGCGTCCCGCAGCGCGCGGACGGTGCGACTGGGCCACCGGTTCGAGGGCATGGGGTTCCTTGCTGAGACCGCTACACTTTCCACAGACAACGGTAGCAGTCGAGTCACAGGAGCGAGGGTGTCCGAATCCCCCTCCCCGCAGCGGTGGGGCGAGGAGCACATGATCGATCTGGGAGCCCTCGGCGAACCCGCCCCGGCTCCCGGCCCCGACCCGGCGCCCGGCCGCCGCCTCCCGCGAATCCCCAACGCCGCCTTGGCCTATGCGGCCGTCGCCGTCGCGCTCGCGGCCGCGGTGATCGCCGCCGTCAAATGGTCCCCGCTCCACCGGCCCGTCGCCGAGTCCACTGTGCTCGACTTCCTCGAAGCCGTCCACGAGGGCGACGTGGAGGCCGCGCTGGCCCTCACCGACCAGCAGGACGCCGAAGGCCCCTTCCTGGTCCCCGAAGCGCTCGACTCCAGCTGGGCGATCACCGAGGTCGAACAGGTCGCCTACGAGGAGAGCGACAAGGGCCACGCGAACGCACAGGTCTACGCCGAGATCGAAGACCTCGACGGCAACCGCATCGGCCACCGCTACCACGTGGTGGTCGACAAGGGCGAGGCCGAGATCCGGCGGCCCATGATCGAGGTCGAGGCCTGGGGCTCCCTGGACTACCTCGACCTCAACGGCGTCAGGTTCGCGATCGACCTGGACCAGGGGCCGGCGTACATCATGCTCCTGCCCGGGTTCTACGAGTTCTACCCCGACCTGCCGTCCACGATGGAGCTCGACGGCAGCCCCACGATGCTCGCGCTCGGGAACAAATTCCTCTCGATCGAGGACGACTACGTCGACACCTGGATGCCCACGCCCTGGCTGGTCGTCTCCCAGGAGGGCGAGGACGGGGTGAACGCGGCCATCCGCGAGTTCTACGACGCCTGCGCCGCCGACCCCGAAGGCGAGGGCTGCCCGTTCGCGTTCCCCGAGGACCCGGACCGCGAAATCGAGCTGGCCCCGGGCGAGCACTGGGAAGTGGTGTCCTACCCCGAGGTGAGCGCCGACCGGCTCTGGTACGAGCACCTGGCGGGGTTCACCCTCGAGTCGTCCGTGGCGGGCGAGGCGCGGGCGCGCGTCGAGATCACCGAGGACGGCGAGACGCGCACGGCGCTGGTGAGCTGCCCCGTCTGGGTGAACGGGCTGCACGCCGCCTTCGATGACGAAGGCGGGTTCGTGATCGATCCCGGCGACGGCCTGTCAGAGGAACGCTGCCGGGCGGTCGTCGAGATCGACGAATGAACGGCGGCTATTCGCCGTGGATGACGCAGCCGCAGTCGATCCAGTCGTGCTCGACCTGATCGGTGTGCGTGATGGAGTAGTTCGCGCGGCTCTCGGACGCCCAGAGGGCGGCGGGGCTGGCGGGCACGTCAGCGGCGGTCGCGGCGAGGGGTTCGGTCTCACTCGCCTCGGCCGGCGCGGTCTCCAATTGCTGGGCCATCACTCTCTTGCTCCTTCGTTCACCGAGTCAAACGCAGGAGGAGCTCACATGGTTCCGGGCTTGAGAGCAGTCTCACAGCGCACTCGCAAACCCCAGGGTAGCGCCCTCTTGCGACGGACGTATAACGCTTTCATTCCATAGAGTCGCAAGAGAGCGCTGGCCATGTGAGACATTTGTCTGATATGAGGTGAATTCTTACCAGGACGCTTTACGCAGACCGGGCAATTCGCCGCGATGCGCCATCGCCCTGAGTCGGACACGCGACAGTCCGAACTTGCGATGGAAACCACGTGGACGGCCGTCCACGACGTCCCGGTTCCGCAGGCGGGTCGCCGACGAGTCGCGCGGGAGCTTCTGCAGCTTCACCACGGCCGCCGCGCGGGTCGCCGGGTCGGTGTCCGGGTGCGAGACGAGCCGCTTCAGCTCGGCCCGCTGCTCGCGGTACCGCTCGACGAGCGCCTCCCGCTTCAGCTGCTTGGCGATCATGCTCTGCTTCGCCATCTAGCGGTCCTCCCTGCTGCGCTTCATGTTCGGGGTCGTCACTAGCGTTCCTCCCGGAAGTCCACGTGCTTGCGCACGACCGGGTCGTACTTCTTGAGGACCATCCGGTCCGGGTCGTTGCGGCGGTTCTTGCGGGTCACGTACGTGTAGCCGGTCCCCGCCGTCGACCGCAGCTTGACCACGGGCCGCACATCGGTGCTCTTGCTCGCCATCTCAGATCTTCTTCCCTTCCGCCCGCAGGCGCGCCACGACGGCTTCGATCCCGTCGCGGTCGATCACCTTGATGCCCTTGGCCGACACACGCAGCCGCACGTGCCTGCCCTCGCTGGGCAGGAAGTACCGCTTGTGCTGCAGGTTGACGTTCCACTTGCGCCGGGTCTTCTGCTTCGACCACGGCACGTTGTTGCCGAAGCCGGGACCGGCGCCGGTCACCTCGCATGTTCTGGACACGGTCGTCCTCCTCTCACAACGACCAGTATAATGACAATCGTTTTCAAATAGATCGGAGGCCTCATGAGCCAGGACGCACAACAGGGCAGATTTACGGCTCGCGAGCTTCGCCGAGGCCGCTTCGAAATCTCACCCGCCGACCTGCGGCCGGCGCTGACACTCCTGACCGGCTTCGCCCCCAAGGCGACCCGCGAGGCCGCCGAGCTCCTCACCCGCGCCGACCCCGGCCTCCTCGTCGTCACCTACGACCTCGCCGAACTGCTCGACGCCGGCACCGTCCGCCGCACCGTGCACGACGGCCGCGGACTCATCGAGGACGAGCGCGTCACCCTCGAGCACGGCTGCATCAACTGCACGATCCGCGAAGACCTCCTCCCCGCCCTCGTGCGCCTCGCCCGCGCCCGGCCCGCCAGCGACCTCGCGCTCGTCCTCCCACCCTCGATGGAGCCCGAGGCCGTCACCACCGCCTGCGGCTGGTGCCACGTCGACGGCGCGCCCGTCTCCGACGCCCTCCGGATCGACTCCGTCGTCGCCGTCTGCGACCCCGCCACCCTCCTCGAGACCCTCGACTCCGACCAGGACCTCGCCGACCGCGGCCTCCATGCCGCCGACGACGACACCCGCTCCGTCTCCGAGGTCGCCGCCCGCCAGATCGAGTTCGCCGACACCGTCCTGCTCTGGGCGCCGGGTTCGGAACCCGACTACGAGCACACCCGCCTCTCCGTGCTGCTGCAGCGCCTCAACCCCTGGGCCAGGCACCTCGTCCTCGACATGCCTGAACCCTCAGTCTCGGCGACGCTTGCGAGCCGTAGATTGGCGCAGTTCTCGGCCCGCATCCGCCGCAGCGGCCGCTTCGACCCCGAAGCGCCCGAACCCTACGGCCGCGGCATCGAGGGGTACGCCGTCGGATGCCATGAGCCCGAACCGGACTGCGGCGTCGTCGCCACCCTCTACCGCGCCCGCCGCCCCTTCCACCCCCAGCGCTTCCACCAGGCCCTCCCCACCCTCACCGGACGCACCCTGCGCGGCCGCGGCCACCTCTGGCTCGCCGGCCAGCCCGACCTGATCGTGGCCTGGGAGTCCAGCGGCGGCGGCGTCTCGATGGGGGACATGGGGCGCTGGCTCGCGGCCACCCCCGACGAGGAGTGGGAGGAGTCGAGCCCCGAGCGGCGCGTCAACGCCGACCTGCACTGGGACGCCGATTTCGGCGACCGCGAGATTCAGCTCGCGTTCGTGGGTATCCACTTCGAGGCCGACGAGCTGACCGCGGCGCTCGACGCCTGCCTGCTCACCGACGCCGAAGTGGCCGAGGGCACCGCCGCCTGGCGGGAATACCCCGACCCCTTCGAAGGTTGTTTCGAAAGCAAGGAGAGGAACCAGGAATGAAGCAAGGTATTCACCCGAAGTACGACTACGTCGTGTTCCGCGACCGAGCAGCGGACTTTTCCTTCCTCACCCGGTCCACGGCCGGCTCGGCCGAGACCGTCGAGTGGGAGGACGGCAAGACCTACCCGGTGATCGACGTGCAGATCTCTTCCGCGTCGCACCCGTTCTGGACCGGCAAGAGCCGCGTCCTCGACGACGAGGGCCGGGTCGCCAAGTTCTACAAGAAGTACGGCAAGACGCCCGCCGAGTAAGGGCGCGACAGAACCAAGGGGGACCTCCCGGCACCGGAGGTCCCCCTTTCGCGTGGGGCGGCTTGCCTCACCCCGCGTTCATTTGGTTACATGGCAATTGCTCCGGGGGGAACCGGTTTCGACCGTGTTCGGCACAACGCACCCTTCCTCTCGAACCGAAGGCACCGCCCCGATGGACGACACCGCCTCCCCGTTCCCTCCCCGTGACGAACTCGCCCGGTCGCTGCCGGGTTACGTCCTCGACCCCGAACCGTTCAGCACCACCAACATGAGCCAGATCTACCTGGCCGCCGACACCAAGCTGCACCACCGCAAGGTCGCGGTCAAGATCATGGCCGACTACCTCGCCCAGCACCCGGTGTACCGCAAGCGGTTCCTCCGCGAGATCCAGCTCATGGCGAACCTCGAGCACCCGAACATCATGTACGTGCTCACCGCCTCCGGCGAGTACGACCACGGCCTGCTCTACCTCGTCATGCCCCGCGCCGACCACGACCTCAAGCGGCTGCTCGAAGAGGGCCGGCTCGACCTCGCCAAGACCGCCGACGTCGTCGCCCAGACCGCCCGGGCGTTGGACCACGCCCACGGGCACGGCGTCGTCCACCGCGACGTCAAACCCGGCAACATCCTCTTCGGAGCCGACGGCCACGTGTACCTGACCGACTTCGGCGTCGCCAAGGACCGCTTCGGCGAAGACCTCACGGCCACAGGCGAATCCATCGGCACCCGCGGCTACACGGCACCGGAGGTGTTCGACGCGCGGCCGGACGAGGCCGCGGCGGCCGACCAGCCCGCCCCGGCCCGCATGCTGCCGTGCACCCCGCGCGAGCGCGCCGGCGACGTCTACTCGCTCGGAGCCGTGCTCTACCACTGCCTCACCGGCCGCCGGCCCTTCGACAACGCCGACGGGATCGCCGCGGCCGACCTGCAGCGCCGCGGCGAACTCGTACCGGTGAGCGCCCTCCGCGACCAGGCCCCCGCCGAGGTCGACGCCGTGGTCGCCAAGGCCATGCACCTAGACCCGGACCAGCGCTACCGCACCTGCGGCGACCTCGCCGTGGCGTTCACCCAGGCGCTCGGCGTCGCCCAGGACGGCGCGGCCCTGCCGATCCTGCGCGACATCCAGGACCGCCTCCGCACCGGACCCGACGACCGCGACCGCACCGCGTCCTTCGCCGCGTCCGCGCCGACGCCCGCCGCGCAGCACCGGACCATGCTGCTCAGCGTCCTGGCCGCAGTGCTCGCCGTCGCGCTCGCGGGCGGCCTGCTGCTGTACCAGCTCTTCACCGCCGAGGAAGGCGACGCCGCCGCCGCGGACCTCCCGAGCGACGACGCTTCGTCGTCCGCTCCCGCGTCGCCGACCGTGAACCTCGAGCCGCCGTCGCCGACCGTGGAGCCCGTGACGGGGGACGCCCAGGTGACGCGCCGCCCGGTCGAGGGCGAATGCGTCCTCGACCACCCCGAGGACTGGATCGTGGTCGCATGCGACTCGCCGCTCGCGGACGAGCTCATCTTCAAGATCGTGATGAACCCCGAGGACCCGAACCCCATGCAGCCCAACCACGACGACGCCGCCTGGGAGGCCTGCCGCGGAGAGGGGTACGACTTCGACTACGAGTGGTACTGGAACGACTCGCTCGACGAGGACGAGTCCGGCCGCGAGTGGGATCCCGAGGTCGACAGGATCCGCTACATCATGTGCTACGTGGAGCTCTGACCCGCGCGCTCAGGCACCGGAGCGTTCGGCGGCGTCGAACGGCTCGAGGTCCCCGGGCGTGAGCGTCGTGCTCTGCAGCAGCGCGCGGATGAGGTTGTCGTTGAGCGCGTTGCCGAGCGGTTCGCCGAACACCTCGCTGCGGCGCAGGCCGTAGACGCGGTGCCGGTAGTCCGGGGCCGAGAGCCGCTCGCGCACCGACGCGACGACGCGGGCGACGGTCTTCTCGTTCCAGTCCCGGTCCTTCGGGCCGGGGAGCCGGGCCATGTCCCCGGCCACGGTCTTCCAGGACACCGGCTGCGGCTGCGCCAGGCCCCGCAGGTACCGCTGCGCCAGCGAGGCGATCACGAGCCGCTCGGTGCGGCTCAGCCGGTGCACCACCGGGACCGCGGTCTCGTCCTCGGGCGCGGCCTCGCCGTCGGGGCGCTTGCCGCCGATGACGCGGATCTCGAGGAAGTGGACCTCTTCGCGGGGGTTGCCGATGTAGACGGGCGTGTAGGCGTCCTCGACCAGGCGCTCCTGGCCCTGGAGCAGCATGGCGTCGCCGGGGAACAGCATCGGCAGCCGTCCTTCGTTGCGCATCGTCCACTCGCCGCCGTGGCAGATCAGGCGGCCGTGGCGGCGGCTGATCCGGTCGTCGGTGACGCCGAGCGGGAGGTTGACGTTGTCCTTGTCGCGCCCGAAGAGCAGTTCGAACGGGCGCGGCGGCACCGCCCAGCCCCGGTAGGCCGAGAGCGCGAAGACCGTGCCCAGCGGCGGGTACGGCAGCGGGTCCTCGCCCTCGGGCGCTTCGGGGACGCCGGCGGCGAGGCTGCGCACCCACGGTGGGAGCACTTGCGGGTAGAAGGCCTGGTCGGTCATGCGGTGGCACCGTCCTCTCGGGGCAATGGGGTTCGATTCCCATTGTGCCGACAGCGGGTGCGGGACCTCTCCCGCGAGCGCCGGGTCAGCCGCCCGAGGAGTCGATCTCGGCGCCTGCGGGCACCGTGAGGTCGTCGCGGTCGTCGAGCCAGCCGTCGGGCAGGCTCACTTTGCCGGGGCTGTTGGTGCGGCCGCGCGGCTTGCCGATGGTCGACTCGGGGAACGGCGCGTCGGCGTCGAGCTTGCCGAGCAGGTCTTCGAGCTCGTTGAGGTGCGAGACCATCGAGAGCTCGCGGCGCAGCTCGCCGCCGACCGGGAAGCCTTTGAGGTACCAGGCGACGTGCTTGCGGAACTCGCGGCAGCCGTGCTCCTCGGCGTCGATGTTGCGTCGGGCCTCGTACGACTCGGCGCCCGCGATCCACTCGACGAGCAGCTCGGCGTGGCGGTACATGACCTTCGCGACCTCGCCGAGGGACGGCATGATGCGCTTGACCTCGCCCTCTCGGCGAAGCTTGCGAGCCTGAAACCCGGCTTCGAGGTCGCCGAACAGCCAGGGCCGCCCGAGGCAGCCGCGTCCGACCACGACGCCGTCGCAGCCGGTCTGCTCGACCATGCGGAGCGCGTCGTCGGCCTCCCAGATGTCGCCGTTGCCGAGCACCGGCAGGTCCAGGTGCTCCTTCAACGCGGCGATGGCGTCCCAGTCGGCCGTGCCCGAGTACCGCTCGGCGGCGGTGCGCCCGTGCAGCGCGACCCAGGCGACGCCCGCGTCCTGGGCGATCTTCCCCGCTTCGAGGTAGGTCAGGTGGTCGTCGTCGATGCCCTTGCGCATCTTCACGGTCACCGGGAGGTCCCCGGCGGCCTTGACGGCGGCCGTGACGATCTCGCGGAACAGCCCGCGCTTCCACGGCAGGGCCGAACCGCCGCCGCGGCGGGTGACCTTCGGGACGGGGCATCCGAAGTTGAGGTCGATGTGGTCGGCGAGGTCCTCGTCGGCGACCATCTGCACGGCCTTGCGCATCCCGGCCGGGTCGACGCCGTACAGCTGCAGGCTGCGGGTCTGCTCTTCCGGGTCGAACTCGATGAGCCGCATGGTCTTCGGGTTGCGCTCGGTGAGCGCCACCGTCGTGATCATC
Source organism: Glycomyces niveus (assembly GCF_017592475.1). GTDB lineage: Bacteria > Actinomycetota > Actinomycetes > Mycobacteriales > Micromonosporaceae > Glycomyces > Glycomyces niveus. The sequence goes on from NZ_JAGFNP010000005.1 coordinate 247,250, forward strand.
TCGCACACGTAGATGCCCGCGCCCTGCTCGCGGCAGAGCTTGCGGAACGGCAGGTTCGTGATCCCGGCCATGGGCGCCAGCACCACGGGCGGGTCGACCGTGGCGCCTGCGAGCGAGAGCTGCTTTGTCACCGGTCCATTATTCCAGCGGACCGGCCCGGCCGCCCCGCCCGGTGACGTCAGTCTCCGACCGCGAGGCGGCGGACCCGCACGGTGATGATCGCGTGCTGCTCGACGTCCGCCACCTCGAACTCCCAGCCCGAGAGGCGCACCGTGTCGCCCGGGGCCTCCGGGAGCCGCCCGAGGCGCGCCAGCAGCAGGCCCGCGACCGTGGTGAAGCTCCCTTCGGGCTGGTCGACCAGCTCGATGTCGAGGTCTTCGAGGTCGTGGATCGGGAAGGTGCCGGGCACGGTCATCACCCCGTCGGCGCGGTGCTGCACGGCCATCACGTCGCGGTCGGTCTCGTCGTAGATCTCGCCCACGAACTCCTCGAGGAGGTCTTCGAGGGTCACGATGCCGTCGATGCCGCCGTGCTCGTCGACGACCACCGCGAACTGCTCGTGGTCGGCCTTGAAGCGGCGCAGCGCGTCCGAGACCCGCAGCGACTCGGGGAACACCACGGCCGGGCGCATCGCCTCGGTGAGCGCCTGCGAGTCGTCGAGGAGGTCGCGCAGGTGCACGACGCCGAGCACGTCGTCCAGGCCCGTCTCGCCCGTCACCGGCGCCCGCGAGTGGCCCGAGGCCGCGAGCAGCGCCCGCGCCTCGGCGATCGCGGTGTCGGCGGGCAGCACGAACACCGCGCGGCGCGGCACCAGGACTTCGCGCAGGCGCCGCGCGTGGATCTCGAGGGCGCCGACGATGATCTCGCGCTGCTCGGGGTTGAGCGCCCGCTGCCCCGAGACGAGCTCGCGCAGTTCGGAGGCGCTCATCTGCTCGCCGTCGGACTCGTCGCCGCCGCCGAAGACCCGCACGACCAGGTTCGTGGACCTGCTCAGCGCCCACACCGCCGGCCGCGCGGCCGTGGACAGGAAGTCGAGCGGCTTGGCCGCCAGCAGCGCCCACCGCAGCGAGTACTGCATCGCCAGGCGCTTGGGCGCGAGCTCGCCGAACACGAGTGTGAAGAAGGTGAGCACGACCGTGACCAGGCCGACCGCGACCGCGTCGGCCGCGCCGCCGAGGAAGCCCAGCGCCGGGACGATCGGCTCGGCGAGCGAGACGGCCGCCGTGGCCGAGGCCAGGAACCCGGCGAGGGTGATGCCGATCTGGATCGTGGCGAGGAACCGGTTCGGGTCGCGTGCGAGCCGCACGAGGGTGCGCCCGCCCTTGCCCGGCTCGCGCTCCAGCGTCCGCAGCTGGCCTTCCCGCAGCGACACCAGCGCCATCTCACTGCCCGCGAAGAGCGCGTTCAACAGCACCAGCACGCCGACGAGCGCAAGGTTCCAACCGTAGCCGTCCATTCCTGCCTTCCATCGAGTTTCGGTTTGCCGCACAAGGTACCCGATATGACGAAGGCCGCCCGGCGGTGCGCCGGGCGGCCCTCGAACGGGTCTGCGTCTATTCGAGGTCCACGGTCACCGATGCGCCCCACGGGTTGCCCGCGACCTCGTAGGCCCCGGCGTAGGAGAACCCGTCGCCGCCGACGGTGGCGCCGCCCGGGATCGTGGCCTGGCCGTCGAGGTACGAGTGGAGCTTCTGCCCGGTGTAGTCCGTGACCAGGACCACCGCGGCGGTGCCGTGGTAGCCCTGTGCGTTCAAGGCGGGCGTCTCGGAGGCGCACAGCGGGTCGGCCATGCGCGAGTCCGCGAGCTCCTTCCGCACTTCGCCGCCGGAGACCCAGCTGACCTTGGCGTCGCCGCGGCTGGTCGCGATGAACGCGCCGCTCTGGCTGCCGACGACCAGGCAGGTCGGGTTCGCGCCGACCTCGGTCGCGGCCGTCTCCTTGAGGGAGCCGTCGAGTTCGCGGACCTTGCCGTCGGCGGTCGCGACGGCCGAGGCGCCCTCGGCCGCGGCGACGTCGGCCACGCCGCCGTCGAAGCCGACCGCGTCGCCCGCGGCGGCGTCGAACTTGAACTCGGCACCCTCGTAGTGCTGGGCTGCAAGCCCTTCGAGCGTGGAGGCGAGGTCGACGACCGCGACCTGGCTGGCGCTCAGGTCGCCCACGATCGCGTAGCCCGCGGTGGCGACCTGGTCGCGGCCCGCGCCGCCGGCGACGTCGCTGCGCTCGGTCGAGAGCGAGCCGCCGGAGTTCGACCAGGCGTCGACTGAGGTCGGCGCGGTGAACGGCAGCTCGACGGTGCCCGCGATCTCGGCGGCGCCGAAGTGGCCGGGGTTCGGCAGGCCGGGGTAGGACTCGGACCAGCTGGACTGGTACGAGTCCGCCTTGTCGCCCAGGGCGATCACGACGAGCGAGCCGGTCTGCGTCTCGGGCGTCCACGTGGTGACGAGCGCGAGCTCGTTGCCGTCGGTGAGCGCCACGTCGGTCGGGACCTGCCCGTCCGGCAGCTGGAGGCAGGTGCCGCCCTGCGCGCCGCTGATGCCCGCGGTGGCGATGATCCCCGAGGAGAACGCGATCACGGAGTGGGCGTTGACCTCGGCGCTCTGCTCGGGCCGCGCGAGCGCGACCGGCTTGCCGAGTTCGCCGCCGAGTCCGGCGACGCAGTCGGCGGTCGTGCCCTCCTGCAGTTCGAGTTCGGGCCGGCCCTCGTCGGTGAACCTGCCGCCCGCGCGGGGCGTGATGCCGAGCGAGGCGTCGGTGGACTCGACGACGGTGACGTGGTCGATGCCGCTGAGTCCGGATTCGTCGGTGACGTACCCGAGCTGGCCCTGGATGCTGCGGTCGGCGTCGCCGAACAGCGGTTCGGTGGCGAGCGCGTCGCCCGAAGCGGCAGCGAGCTCTTCGGCGCCGTTCTCGCCGGCGTCGCCGTAGCGCCAGGAGAACCATTCGGCGGTGCCCGCGGCGGCGGCGAGCTCCGTGTAGCGCTCGGGGGTGAGGGCGTCGTCGGCGCCGCCGGTCTCGCTGGCGTCGCCCGCGCCTTCGTTGCCCGGCTGGGTCGGCTCCCGCGGCGGCTCGGCGCCGAGCATGAGCACGATGCCGATGATGAGGCCGAGGGTGATGAGCCCGCCGATGCCGTAGATGGCGTAGCGGACGCCGCGGTGCGTCGGCGGGGCGACGCGGGTGTTGCTCGGCGCGGGCTCGGCCGGGACCTCGGGCGCTTCGGCCGGTTCGCTGCGCTGTGCGGGAACGGCTTCCGGTGCCGGAGCCGCCTGGTCGGCGTAGGCCGGGTCCTCGAACGGCTGGTCGTACCCGCCTTGGTCGTAGCCGCTCTGGGCGTACGCGGACTGCGGCGCGGCGGGGGCGTCCTGCTGCGCGTACGGGTCGGGCGCGCCGAAGTACGGGTCCTGTTGCTGCTGCGGGGGCTCGCCGCCGGCGGGGCCGAACGCGTCCGAGCCCGAGCCGTAGGGGGCGCCGGTGCGCTGGTCCCCATAGGAGCCCTGCTGCTGCGGCACGGGCGGGAACGGCGGCGCGGACTGCTGCTGGGCCTGGTACTCCTCGCGGGCCTGCTGGGCCTCGGCCTGGATCCGCTCGGCCTGGTACGGGTCGGACCGGTACAGGTCCTGGCCGCCGGCTTCGCCGCGGTACTGGTTGTGGCCGTAGACGTCCGCCTCGTACGGGTCGGAGCGCAGCTCGGGGAATTCGAGGTCGCCGCCCTGCTCGGGGGCGGGCTGCGGCTGGTTGAAGCCCTGCGGCGCGGACCCGAAGCCCTGCTCGGGCGCTTCGGGCGCGGGTGCGGCCGCGGGCGGCGGGGCTTCGCCCGCGCCGGTCCAGGAGGCACCGCCGCTGGTCAATCCCCAGCCGGTCTGGGACTGCTGGTGCATCCAGTCCTGGCTCGATTTCGGCGGCCAGTCCGGTGCCTCGCCCCATTCGCCTTGCGGCGCAGACTCTTGGCGGCCCGGCTCGGGCGTGCTCGGCTGGCTCTGGTGGGGCTGGCGCTGCGCGCCGCCGTACGGGGCGTCGCCTTGCAGCGCATCCCCGTACGCGGCCTCGCTCTGCTGCCCGTACTGCGGTTCGGCGTGCCGCGCCTGCTGGGGGCCCGGCTGCTGCGGCACCGACGGGGTCGCGTCGTCGAACGCGCCCCATTCGCTGCGTTGCGCCTCGGGGTCGAGCCCGTCGAAGGTCCCGGGCTGCTGCGGCTGCGCCTCTTCGAAGAGGCCGCCGCTCTGCTGGGGGCGCTGCGGGGGTCGCATGAACCGGTCGGCCGCCGACGGCTCGTCGTCCGGCGCTGTGGAAGGCAGGTGGCCCACTCCGCGCGCGGTGATGCGGGGCGGATTGGTGGGTGTGGCCGCCGGTTCACTGGTGGGAGGCCAGGAGGGCGGCTGCTCGGGCGATGGGTCCGGCATGATAGGCGACTCTAGCGGATCGGACCGCGCTCGCGTGAGGCGTGGTCGGGAACGAAGCGTGCGAGAACCATGGTACAGCGGCGTGTCGCACCGGTTCTGATCTGCGCCAACGGTTTTCGAGGGACCGTTTCGCGACGTGACCTCCGCGACCCGTCCATGGTGGCCGAACACTCATTGCGGCTGCGCACCGGGGTCGGGGCGCTACCGAGCGTCCGCCCGTAGTGGGTCCGGGGCTCACACCGGGCGGCGTCTGCGAGCGGGTTGTCGGCGGGACCGGGCAGAATGGGAAGGCAGCGAAAAGAGGTGAACAGTGGCAGGGCGGATCCGGGACGCCGATATCCAGCTGGTGCGCGAGCGCGTGGACATCGCCGATGTGATCGGCGAGCGCGTCACGCTGCGCAACGCCGGCGGCGGCAACCTCAAGGGCCTGTGCCCGTTCCACGACGAGCGCTCGCCGAGCTTCAACGTCACGCCCGCGCGCGGCGTCTACCACTGCTTCGGCTGCGGTGTCGGCGGTGACGCGATCACCTTCCTCACCGAGCTCGACGGCCTCACCTTCGTGGAGGCGGTCGAGCGGCTGGCGGCCCGCGCCGGCCTCAAGCTCACCTACGAGGACGTCGACGGCCGGGTGCAGCGCGGCCCCTCCGGTGCGCCGGGCCTCAAGCAGCGCCTCCTCGACGCGCACGCCGCGGCGGCCGAGTTCTACACCGCCAAGCTCCTGTCGCCCGAGGCCCTGACCGCCCGGCAGTTCCTGACCGCGCGCGGCTTCGACCGGGACGCGGCGGCCACGTTCGGCTGCGGCTACGCCCCCGACTCGTGGGACGCGCTCGCGAAGCACTTGCGCTCCAAGGGGTTCACGGCCGAGGAGCTGAACACGGCCGGGCTCGCGAAGCCCTCGCGCACCGGCAATCTCATCGACCGGTTCCGCCGCCGCCTGGTCTGGCCGATCCGGGACTCCTCGGGCTCGGTGATCGGCTTCGGCGCGCGCAAGCTCTTCGACGACGACCAGGGCCCCAAGTACCTCAACACGCCCGAGACGCCGCTGTACAAGAAGTCCCAGGTGCTCTACGGGATCGACCTGGCGCGCAAGGAGATCGCGCGCACGGGCCGGGTCGTGATCGTGGAGGGGTACACGGACGTCATGGCCTGCCACCTCGCGGGCGTCCCGATGGCGGTGGCCACCTGCGGCACCGCGTTCGGGCCCGAGCACATCCGCATCCTGCGGCGGTTCCTGTTCGACTCGGAGTCGGCGGACGGGCGCATCATCTTCACGTTCGACGGCGACGAGGCGGGGCAGCGCGCCGCCCTCAAGGCCTTCGACGAGGAGCAGCGGTTCGTCTCGCAGACCTACATCGCGGTCACGCCGGGCGGGCAGGACCCGTGCGAGCTGCGCCAGAGCGCGGGCGACGCGGCGGTGCGCGAGCTGATCGAGCGGCACACGCCGCTGGTGCAGTTCGCGCTGGAACGCGCGATCGCCAAGCACGACTTGGACACCGCCGAGGGCCGCCTGCACGCCACGCGCGCCATCGCGCCGCTGCTGGCCCGCGTCAAGGACCGCGGCCTGGTCGAGGAGTACATCGGCGTCTACGCCGGGCGGCTCGGCAAGGAGAAGGCCGAGCTGCGCCGCGCGGTGCAGGGCGCGGCCACCGGCCAGGCGCCGGAGGCCCCGGCCGGGCCGAAGCGCGAGCCGCGCGCGGACTCGACCCAGTTGCGCGCCCAGCGCGAGGTCCTCAAGGTCGCCTTGCAGCAGCCGCAGGTCGCCGGGCCGTACTTCGACGCCGTGGACGCCACGCCGTACACCGACCCGAACTACCGGGCGGTCCGCGAGGCGATCGCGTCCGCCGGGGGAGCGGCGCATGCCGCGGCCGGTCCGAACTGGATCGCCGCCGTGCAGAACGCCTGCACCGAGATCGCGGCGGGCGCCCTGGTGAGCGAGCTGGCGGTCGAGGAGCTGCGCCTCGCGGGCGAGCCCGACGGCCTCTACGTCCGCACGATCCTGGCGCGCATCCAGAGGCCCGTGGTCGAAGCCGAGGTCGCGGATTTGAAGCGCCGTCTCCAGCGCATCAACCCGAGTACGGACAAGGACGAGTACATGAGGCTGTTCGGCCAGCTCATGGGCCTGGAGCAGCACGTCCGCTCGCTGCGCGACCAGGCGGCGAACGCTTTCGAGTGATCCCGGGCCGAGGGCGCCCGACCGGGCCGGGTCCCGGCGGTATCCGAGACAATCTCGATTTCACATGTTGTGATGCAGGTAGCAGACTTACTCACCTTTTGGGGGGAGTCATGTCCCAGCCACCGGCTTCACCGCCGCCGTTCCCGCAGGAGCCTCCGGGGCCTCCGCCCTACTATCCGCCGCCGCCCGGCCCGCCGGCGGAGCAGTGGGGCGAGCGGCCGAAGACCCTCGGCGTTCTGGCCCTCGTCTTCGGCGCGGCGGCCCTGCTGTTCGGCCTCATCCCGGTCGCCGGCATCTTCATCGGCGGGCTCTTCGGGGTCGCCGCGATCGTGCTCGGCATCCTCGGGATCTTCAAGTCCCACAAGCTGATGTCGATCATCGGCATCGCGCTCGCGGTGGTCGGGCTCATCGTCACCGTGATCGTCACGATCGCCGTGGGCAAGGCCGCCGAGGACATCATCGAGGACTGGCCGACCGACTACGAGACCAGCGACGACGGCGAGGACTCGGACCAGGGCCACGGCGACGCGCCGCAGGACCAGGTCGTCGACGGCACCGACCCGACCGCGCCGCTCCCGGCGGGCAGCGAGGTCACCACGGGGAACTGGACCGTGGTCATCAGCGAGGTCGTGCCCGACGCGACCGACCAGGTCATGGAGTCGGACCCGTTCAACGTGGCCCCGCCCGAGGGGTACCAGTTCTTCTTGTTCACGGTCGACGCGACCTACAACGGCGAGGCCTCCAGCACGGCCTGGGCCGACCTCCTGTTCGGGGTCTTCATCGAGGACAGCGTCTACACCGAGGCCTGCGGGTTCATCCCCGACCACCTCTCGTACGCCCCCGAGGTGTTCGCGGGCGGCACCGCCACCGGCGACTACTGCATCACCGTGCCGAGCGCGGGAGCGGAGACCGCCGCGATCGGCGTCGAGGACTACTGGTCCTCAGCCCCGCGCTTGTTCGTGGCCGCTGAATGAGCGCAGCGAAAAGCCGCCCGCGCGATGCGCGGGCGGCTCTCGTGTCGTGCTTACGCCTTGGCGGCCTTGGCCGCTCGGGCGGCGGCCCGGAGAGGCTCGCCGTGCTCGTGCAGTTCGCCGAGGGCTTCCCTCCAGGACTGGATGAGGCCCGTCGCGTGGTAGGGGATGTCCTTCTCCATGCAGAACTCCTCGACGATCGGCTGCGCCTTGGCGAGGTTCACGGAGGGCATGGCCGGGAAGAGGTGGTGCTCGATCTGGTAGTTCAGGCCGCCGAGGGCGAAGTTGGTGAACCAGCCGCCCTTGACGTTGCGGGAGGTCAGCACCTGCTTGCGGAGGAAGTCCAGCTCGGTCTCGCCGACGAAGGTCGGCATCCCCTTGTGGTTGGGCGCGAAGACCGAGCCCATGTACAGGCCCCACACGGCCTTGTGCACCAGGAGGAAGACGATCGCCTTGCCGGGGGAGAGGACGATGAACAGCGCGCTGAGGTAGGCGGCCCAGTGGATCGCGAGGAAGAGGGCCTCCATGCCGCGGTTCTTCAGGCCGGGCTTCATGACCGACTTGATGCCCGACCAGTTGAGGTTGAGGCCTTCGAGGGTGAGGATCGGGAAGAACAGCTGCGCCTGGTACTTGCCGAACCAGGTGGCGATGCCCTGCGCGAAGCCGGCCTGGCGCTTCGACCAGACGAACAGGCCCGGCGCGACGTCGGGGTCGAGCTCCTCGTGGTTGGGGTTGGCGTGGTGGCGGTTGTGCTTGTCGTTCCACCAGCCGTAGCCCATGCCGTTGGCGAGGTTGCCGGTGAACCAGCCCATGCGCTCGGAGGTGGCGCGGCTGCGGATGACCTGGCGGTGCGCGAGGTCGTGGCCGAGGAACGCGATCTGGGCGCTCACGAGGGCCATGAACGCGGCCGTGAACATCTGGAGCCAGGTGTCGCCGATCAGCGCGAACGCCGTCCAGCCGCCGATGAAGACCGCCGCCATGGCCGCGAAGCGGATCACGTAGTACGCGGGGCGGCGGTTCATCAGCCCCGCCGCGTTGATCCGCCGGCCGAGCTCGGCGAAGTCGCTGCCGGTCTTCGGCCGCGCGGCTGCGGACGGTGCCTGGTCGGCGATGAGCGTCATGGAGAAGGTCCGATCTGTCGGGAACTGCGACTCTTTAATCCTTCCCGTTTCGCCGTGACTTGTAACTACCGCTGACCCGTCAATAGGGGTAGGGCAAGCACTACCCCTACCGGCGGGTATTTATGAAAGATTCGCTTCAAAAAGCGATGGAGAATGTCGCCCCGGGGGCTTAGGGTGACCCCATGCCACATGACGAAGAGATCCTGGTGCGCGCCGCGGACCTGCGGAAAAGCTACGGCGAACACGAGGCAGTGCGCGGCGTCGACTTCGAGATCCGTCGCGGGGAGGCCTTCGGCTTCCTCGGCGCCAACGGGGCGGGCAAGTCCACCACGATGCGGATGATCGGGTGCGTCTCCCAGCCGACCGGCGGCGAACTCGAGGTCTTCGGCCGCGACCCCCACACCCAGGGCGCCGAGATCCGCGCCCGCCTCGGCGTGGTCCCCCAGGACAACACCCTCGACGGGATGCTCACGGTCTTCGAGAACCTGGTGGTCTACGCCGGCTACTTCGGGATCAAGAAGAAGGCCGCCAAAGCCAAGGCCGCCGAACTCCTCGAGTTCGTGCAGCTCTCCTCCCGCGCCAAGGACCAGGTCAACGAACTCTCCGGCGGCATGCAGCGCCGCCTCGCCATCGCCCGCTCCCTCATCAACGAACCCGAGCTGGTGATCCTCGACGAACCCACCACCGGCCTCGACCCGCAGGCCCGCCACCTGGTGTGGGAGCGGCTCTTCCAGCTCAAGCACCGCGGCGTCTCGATCCTCCTCACCACCCACTACATGGACGAGGCCGAGCAGCTCTGCGACCGCCTCGTCGTCATGGACGAGGGCCGCATCATCGCCTCCGGCTCCCCGCGCGAGCTCATCGACACCCACGTCACCAAGGAGGTCGTCGAACTCCGCTTCGGCACCGCCCACACCACCGAGCTCGCCGAACTCGCCCTCACCCTGGGCGGCATCGGCGCCCAGATCGAGGCCCTGCCCGACAAGATCCTCGTCTACACCGACGACGCCGACGACACCAACGCCGCGCTCGAGGCCCGCGACATCAACCCCACCTCGGTCCTCGCCCGCCGCGCCACCCTCGAAGACGTCTTCCTGCGGCTCACCGGCCGCGCCCTCGTGGAGGACGAAGCGTGACCACCGCGATCGCCGACCGCTCCGCGCCGACCCCGGCCCAGGCCGCCTGGCGCGCCTTCAACCTCCAACTGGCTCTGTACAAGCACGTCTGGCACGGCACCGTCTTCACCTCAGGCCTCCTGCCGGTCCTCTACATGGTCTCGATCGGCATCGGCGTCGGCGCGTACATCGACTCGTCCGCCGTCGGCGGCCTCACCTACGCCGAGTTCATCGCCCCCGGCCTCGTCGCCTCCGTCGCGGTCATGATGCTCGGCAACGACATGGTCTTCCCCGTCCACGGCGGTTACGAGGACTGGGGCGGCCACTACCTCGCCCAGCGCGCCACCCCGCTCGGCCCGGTCGACATCCTCAACGGCCACCTGCTCTACGCGGTCGTCTTCCGCCCCTTCACCAACTGCACGGTCGTCGCGATCGTGCTGGCCTTCTTCGGGGTCTACACCAACGGCTGGTGGGCCGCGTTCGCCGTGGTCGCCGCCGCGCTCGTCTCGGCCGCGCTCGCGCCCTGGCTCCACTTCTGGGCCTCGAGCATCAAGAACGACTCGAACCTCAACATGATCTTCCGGTTCGCCGTCGTACCCATCTCGCTGTTCTCCGGGGTCTTCTTCCCCGCCGGCGAGATGCCCGGGTTCCTCCAGCCGCTCGTGTGGGCCTCGCCCCTGTGGCACGGCACGGAACTCGCGCGCGCCGCCACCGCGGACGTCGCGCCCGCGCTGCCGCCCCTCGCCCACATCGCCTACCTGGCCGCGCTGGCCGTCACCGGGTGGTACGCCGCCCGCTGGCGGATCCAGAAGCGCCTGAACTTCTAGGAGCCCCAGCCATGTCGGTCATCGCCTACGGCGCCGCCCGCGCCTCCTTGAAGGCCTCGGGCGCCCTGCTCAACCGCAACTGGGTCGCCATGCGGCGCGCCTGGATCCTCATCATCTCCGGCGCGGTCGAGTCCCTGCTCTTCCTGTTCGCCTTCGGGTTCGGCGTCGGCTCCCTCGTCGGGGACATCACCCTCCCCGACGGCACCACCGTCTCCTACACCGCCTACGTCGCCCCCGCGATCCTCGCGAACGCCGCCATGATGGGCGTCCTCGCCGAGACCTCCATCAACGTGTTCGCGAAGTTCAAGTGGATGAAGGTCTACGACGGCATCCTCGCGACCCCCTTGCGCCCCTGGGACGTCGCCCTCGGCGAAGTCTGGTGGGCGCTCATCCGCGGCGGCACCTACATCGGGGCGTTCGTGGTCGTCATGGGGCTCTTCGGCCTCCTCGACTCCTGGTGGGCCCTCCTGGCGGTGCCCGCGTGCGTGTTCATCGCGCTGGCCTTCGCCGGAATCGGGCTCACCCTCGCCACGATCTTCCGCGACTGGCCCGACTTCGACTGGATGAACGCGGTCGTGTTCGCCATGTTCCTGTTCGGCGGCACCTTCACGCCCGTCGAGGCCTACCCGGGCTTCGCGCAGCCGATCGTCTACATCATGCCGCTGTACCACGGCATCGAACTGGTGCGCGGCCTCAGCCTCGGCCAGCTCGGCCCCATGATGCTCGTCCACATCGCCTACCTCATGGCGCTGTGCGTGGCGGGCATGTGGATCGCGCAGAAGCGGTTGGCGAAGGCCTTGTACAAATAGAAGGCAGGTCAAGCAGCAGGCCGCGCTCCCCCTGAGCCCACGTTCGAATCGCGAACCCGCCGAAGGGGAGCGCGGCCGGCCTCGTTCCGCACCGGCTCCGGCTCCTGCCCGATCGGCCTCGACGAGAGCCGATACGCTGGGTGCGTGAGAACCCTGCTGCGACTGTTCGCCGTCGTCGCGCTGGCCTGCGCGCCCGCCTTCGTCCCTGCTCCGGCCCTGGCCGCCGGGGGGCCGCAGGTCCTGGTCGTCACGACCGGGAACGAGGAGCAGGAGGTGGCCGACTACGCGGTCGAGCGCCTGCACATGGAGGCGCGCCGCTGGAACTTCACGCTCATCGAGGGCACCCCCGAGGACCTCGAGCACCTGGGCGCGTACGACGTCGTCATGTTCCTCAACACCGGCGGCGACTTCCTCGACGAGGCGCAGCAGGAGTCGGTCGAGACGTTCGTGAAGCAGGGCGGCGGCCTCGTCGCCACCAACACCGCGATAGAGAGCGAGCCGGACTGGACCTGGTTCCACGAGTCCCTCAGCGCGACCGCGCTCCCGCGCGCCGAGGCGGCCACCGAGGAGTCCGTGAACTTCAATTCGGGCTCGCAGGTCACCGAGGGCCTCGACGAGGAGCTGAAGCTCACCGAGCGCTGGTACTTCTTCGACCCCGAACCGGCGCAACCGGGTTCGACGCTCCTCGCGCAGCTCGGCTCGGGTGACGCGGTCGCCTGGGTGAACGAGGAGCTGCCGGTCTTCTACGCCTCGCCGGGCGGCGAGGGCAAGACCTGGGGCGACCGGGACTTCCTGCAGCTCATCCGCCAGGCGATCTGGTGGGGTGCGGGGGAGGACGCCGCGATGGTGCAGAACTCGGACGACGCCGCCCCGGCCTGGCCGTACACGCTGACCTTCGTCCTGTTCGTGGTCGCCGTCGCCGGCGGCGGCTCGATCGCCGTGTGGCGCTTGGACAAGGCCGAGAGCGAAAGGGAAGCCGCAGCGGCTTAGCAAGGGATCGGGCGGGCCGTCTCGAACTTCGGCCCACCCGATTGCAAAGCGATCCGCGCGGTGCACCTCCTGCGCCTCAGACGGCGCCGGACCGGTCCCGAAGGGAAGTTCCCACGACCCACGCTCCGGACGGTCATGTCGTCTGGAGGCCGGGGCCGGTCCGGCACCGCGCGGATCGCAGTCTAAAGCCGCCCCGCAACCACCGTGGATACGGGGGCCACGCCGTTCGCGAACGGCAGGTCCTCGTCCTCGGGCTCCTCGACGGGAGGACCCGACCGCTGCTTGATGGAGACCTCCTCGAGCGGGATCGCCAGGAGCGCGGACATCGCGTTCTCCTTGGGGTTCGCCTCCCGCGAGCGGTCCGCGCGACCCTCGGCCATGCGGTTGATGAGCGCCTTGAAGACCTCCCAGCGCTCGTCCTCGTCGGTGACCAGCCGCGCGTTCGCGTGCACGACCACCGAGCGGTAGTTCATCGAGTGGTGGAACCAGCTCTTGGAGAAGACGAGCCCGTCGACGATCGTGGCGGTGGCGCTCACGGCGAACTCATCGCGCCCGCCCAGGCCCATGCTCGACCCGGTCGAGCCGTGCACGAACAGCGTGTCCCCCACGCGCACATGGAAGGTCGGCAGCACCCGCGGCGCCCCGTCCGGTCCGACGAAGGCGAGGTCGACGAACAGCGCCTCGTCGAGCACCTGGTAGGCGGCCTCGCGCTCATAGGTGACCCGTTCGCGGGAGCGCTTGGGGGTGGTGCGCTCGGTCTGCGTGAACTGGCTGCTGTGGGGGCATTCGAGGGCGGACATCGGGGGTGGCTCCAATCGCCGATTTTTGTACTGATACAATCAGTTGGTTATGTCGGTACAGTATCAGATCACCGGGTCGGCGGCAACCGAGATCGCCGCCAGCATCGAGTCCGGCGTGCGCTCCGGCGACCTCGCGCCCGGCCGCACCCTGCCCCCCGTCCGCAAGCTCGCCGCCGACCTCGGCGTCGCGCCCGGCACCGTCGCCTCCGCCTACCGGCGCCTGCGCGAACGCGGCGTCGTCGAGACCGGCGGCCGCGCGGGCACCTTCGTCCGCCAGCGCTCCGCGTTCACCCCCACCGGCACCCTCAAGGTCCCCTCCGGCGTGCTCGACCTCGTCTCCGGCGAACCCGACCCCGCCCTGCTGCCCGACCTCGCGTCGCTCCTGCCGCGCGTCGAGGTCTCGCCCGGGAACTACCGCGACGGCGGGCCCTGCCCCGACCTGCTCGACCTCGCCCGCGACCGCTTCGCCGCCGACGGCGTGCGCGGCGACCTCACCGTCACCTCCGGCGCGCTGGACGCATTCGAGCGGGGCCTCGCCGCCCGGCTCGAACCCGGCGACACCGTCGCCGTCGAGGAGCCCACCTGGTCCAACGGGCGCGACCTGCTGCTCTCGGCCGGGTACCAGGTCGCCCCGGTCGCGATCGACGGCGACGGCCCGCTGCCCGACGAGCTCGACGCGGCCCTCGCCGCGGGCGCGAAGGCGTTCATCCTCACCTCTCGCGGCCAGAACCCCACGGGCGCAGCGGTGTCCGCCGAGCGCGCCGCCGCGCTCCGCGAGGTCCTCGCCCGCCGCCCGGGCGTCTTCGTCATCGAGGACGACCACTGGGCCGAGCTCTCGCAGGTCCCGCTGCACTTCGTGGCCGATGCCGCCGAGCGCTGGATGTTCGTGCGCTCGGTGTCGAAGCCCTACGGCCCCAACCTGCGCTGCGCGCTCGTCGCCGCCGACCCTGAGACGAAGGCCCGCATCCAGGGGCGCATGCAGATCGGCCACGGCTGGGTCTCGCGCATCCTGCAGCACTTCGTGATCGCCGCGTGGACCGACGAGGCCGTCGAGGCCCAGGTCGCCCACGCGGGCCGCGTGTACGCCGAACGCCAAGGCGCCCTTCGCGAAGCGCTCGCCGCGCACGGCATCGACGTGTGGGGCCGCTCCGGGCTCAACGTGTGGGTCCCGGTCGCCGACGAGACCGCCGCCGTCGTGGCCCTGCGCGACGCCGGCTACGCCGTCGCCCCCGGCCGCGCGTACTCCTTCCACGGCCACCAGGGCATCCGCGTCAGCACCTCGCGCCTGGACCCGAAACTCGCCGCGGCGGTGGCCGACGCCGTGGCCCAGGCCTCCGGACCGGCGGCGCCGCCGATCTGACCGGCCTGGAGCGGCCCGGGTCCCCACCGGGCCGCTCCAGGCCGGACCCACCTGCAGAAAGGAAACCCCCGTGACCGCTCATCAACCGCCCGTGACCCCCGCCGAGGCGCGCGACACCGCGCCGCTGCAAAAGCGCGTCCTGCGCACGCTCTTCATGACCCAGATCCTCGGCGGCCTCGCCGTCGGCATCGGCATCGCCGTGGGCGCCCTCCTCGTGGAGGAGATGACCGGCTCCGCGACCTTCACCGGCCTCGCCCAGAGCCTCTTCGTGGGCGGCTCGGCGCTCGTCGTCGTCCCGGCCGTGCGCATCACCGAGCGGTTCGGCCGCCGCGGCGGGCTCGCCTTCGGCTACGGCTGCGCGGTCGCCGGCACCCTCATCGTCGCCACCGCGATCCACCTCGGGAACGCCGTGCTCGCGGTCGTCGGCTACTTCCTGCTCGGCTCGGCCTCCTTCGCCGGGCTCCAGTCCCGTTACGCCGCAGCGGACCTCGCGCCCGCGGCCCGCCGCGGCTCGCACCTCGCGCTCATCGTGTGGGCCACCACGATCGGCTCCGTCGCCGGCCCGTCCCTCGCCGGGATCGCCGAGCGGATCTGGACCGGCTGGTTCGGCGGCCCCGCCTACGTCGGCTCGATGGCCGCCATGGGCGTGCTCTGCCTCATCACGGCCACGGTCATCCTCGTCTTCCTGCGCCCCGACCCGCTCCTGACCGCCCGCGAGATCAGCGGTGAGACCGACGCGCCCAAGCGCTCCATCGCGGACGGCTACCGCACCGCGAAGGCCAACCCGGCCGTGCGGACCGGCGTCATCGCCGCCGCCTTGGGCCACTTCGTGATGGTCGGCGTCATGGCCATGACCGCCGTCCACATCAAGCACGGCATGGCCGACCCCGCGGAGGCGCTCAGCGTCGTCGGCGTCATCCTCGGCCTGCACATCGGCGGCATGTACGCGCTCGCGCCCGTCATCGGCCGCCTCGTCGACAAGTACGGCGCTCGCCCGACCCTCATCGCGGGCACGGCGGTCCTCGTCGCCGCGTGCGCGGTCTCCGGCTCCTCGCCCGCGAGCGACCACGTGCGGCTCTCGGTCGGCCTGGTCCTGCTCGGCCTCGGCTGGTCGGCCATGACCGTCGGCTCGGCCGCGCTCGTCACGAGCGCGATCACCCCGGCCGAACGACCGTCCACACAGGGCTTCTCGGACCTCGTGATGGGCCTGGCCGCCATGGCCGCCGGACTCGCCTCGGGCCCGATCGTCGAATACGCCAGCTACGGCATGCTCTGCGTCTTCTGCGCCGTCGTCGCCCTGCTCGTGTTCCCGTTCCTCATGGGCCGGCTCACCGGCCCGAAGCCGGTCGAAGAAGCCGCCTAGTAGCCGTACGCGCTGGGCGCGTTCTGGCCGCCGTCGACCGGGATCACCGCGCCGTTGATCGCCTTCGCCTTGTCCGACAAGAGGAAGGCGATCACCTCGGCCACGTCGCTTGGGTCGAGCAGCTCCCGGTTCGGGAACTCCTCGAGGAACGCCTCGTAGCGGCCGGGGTCGGCCACGCGCAGACGGTCCCAGTTGCGGTCGGGGATGAGCATCGAGCCGGGCGCGACGGCGTTCACGCGGACGCCGCTGGGGCCGAGCTCGCGGCCCAGCACCGTGGCGGCGTGGTTGAGCGCGGCCTTCGTCGAGCCGTACGCGAGCCCCGGAGAGGGCTTGGTGCCGGAGATCGAGGAGACCAGGACCGCCGCGCCGCCGGTGCGCCGCAGCTGCGACAGGGCCGCCCGGAGGGCGGTCATCGCGCTGGTCACGTTGACGCTCAAGGAGTACGCCCAGTCGTCGGGCTCGGTGTCGACGATGCTGCGGCCGCGCGAGCCGCCGACATTGGCGACCAGGCCCTTGAGGTCGCCGAGGCGGCGCTGGGCCTCGTGCACGAACTCGACCATCAGCTCGGTGTCGTTGACGTCGAGCGCGCGGGTGGCGACCGGGATGTCGTGGTCGGCGCGGAGCTTCTCGGCGAACTCGTTCAGCGGGGCGGCGTTCCGCGCGCAGAGCGCCAGCGGGACGCCTTCGGAGGCGAGCACCGAGGCCGTGGCCATGCCGAGGCCGTGGCTGGCGCCGGTGATGAGAACAGGGCTGTTCAGTTGCATGCTGACCATAATGGCTTGCCCTGTCTCGCCCCCGCACCCGCCGATCGGCGGGTTTCGCCCGAATCGAGACGGGGTGCTTCCCATCCGGCCGTACGCGGTCCGCTCAGCGCCAGGAGGCGAGCGGATTGTCGAGCCTGCCCACGTAGATGAGGCTCTCCTCCTGGTTCTCGAGGTCGACCATCTGCTGGTTGTTCTTGAGCTGCAGGCGGTTCAGGCACGAGAGGGTGAAGCTCTCCTCGAACAGCGGGAACCGCGCGAAGGCCTCGGCCAGTTCCGGGTGCGCCGCCTGGTAGTCGCGCAGCGATTCGGCCGCGACCCGCCAGAACTCGTCCTCGCTCAAGACGCCGTCGAGGTGCAGGTGCCCGGCCAGGAACCGCAGGAAGCAGTCCAGCACGTCGGTGAGGATCGAGAGGGCCCGCACGTCGTCGGGCACTTCGGCCCGGATGCGCCCGATCGCCTCGGGCACCGGCGTCGCGGCCTCCAGGACCGCGCACTCCTCGCCGATGTCCTTGAAGAAGACGCGTTCGACCGCGCCGTCCTTGAGCACCAGGATCACGTTCTCGCCGTGGGGCATGAACACGAGCCCGTACCGGTACAGGCAGTGCGCGACCGGCACGAGGTAGGCGTCGAGGTAGCCGCGCAGCCAGTCGGCCGGGCGCAGCCCCGAGCGGCGGATGAGGGCCGACGCGAGCGGACTGCCGTCACCATCCACATGCAGCAGTGAGGCCATGGTCGCGACATGTTCGCCCTTGGCGAGCTTCGGGACCGGGCTCTCGCGCCACAGGGCCGCGAGCATCTTGCGGTACGGCGAGCCCTTCGGCGCGCCCGCCGTGTAGGCCGGGTGCCGGTAGCCCACGGACGCGCGCTCGCGCAGGATCGTCACGCCGTGCCGCTTGAGGGTCGGGTCGCCGTGCACGAGATCGGCCACGTAGTCGCTGATCGCGGGCGTGACTTCCATGTACTCGGTCGAGAGCCCGCGCATGAACCCCATGTTGAGCACCGAGAGCGCGGTCTTCACGTAGTCGGCCTCGGGCCGGGAGCGGTTGAAGAAGGTGCGGATCGACTGCTGCGCCTGGAAGTCGTCGTGGCCCTCGCCGAGCGGGATGAGCCGCCCGGCGGCGATCTCGGGCGCGAAGGTCACCGAGATGCGGTTGCGCCACTGCCACGGGTGCACCGGGATCAGATAGACGTCGTCATAGGACAGTCCCTTGTCGGTGAGCAGCGACGCGAAGTACTCCCGCGAGTCCGCGTCGAGCTGCGTCTCCAGCAGCCAGGCGAAGTCGAGCTCCGGCGAGGCCGCGAACATCGCGTGCTCGCGCCGCGCCGCCACCCACATGAGGCGCACGCCCGCGCCGGTCTCGGGCGCGTATGACAGGTAGTCCTCGGAGGTGAACCCGAGCCGGCCCGAGCCGGCGACGAAGCACGGGTGCCCGCCGGTCATGCCCGCCTCGATCGCCTGGAACCCCGCGTCCACCAGCGACTCCGCACTGGGTTGGCCCTCGCTGAGCTGGTATGCCCCGCGGTTGATCGTGGCGGCGACCTCCTCGAGGTAAACCGGCAGCACCGCGTCGCTCAGGCCCAGTTCGCCTTTGAACGAGAGGAAGAACGAGGCCGCGTCCAGCTCGAGCGCTTCGCCAGAGGAGTCGGTGCGCTCGATCGAGGCGGCGTCGACCACCCAGTGGTCGAGTTTGAGCCGGTGCGCGGTGAACCGGTACCGCTCCGGCCCGGCCGAAAGGGTGTACGCCTCGCCGTCCTTCACCGGCACGAGCAGCC
This sequence comes from Glycomyces niveus, assembly GCF_017592475.1. GTDB lineage: Bacteria > Actinomycetota > Actinomycetes > Mycobacteriales > Micromonosporaceae > Glycomyces > Glycomyces niveus. The sequence goes on from NZ_JAGFNP010000005.1 coordinate 265,713, forward strand.
GCTCGTGGGCGAACTCGCCGATGGCCTTGGCCAGCAGGTTCCTTGTAGCCCGGTGCCACAGTTCGGGGGTCAGGTGGTCGATCGCGCTCACGCGGGCACTCCTCTCGCGGCGGACCGCTCGAAATCGATTCGGGTGCAGAAGCTCAGCAGCGCCTGCTTGTCCTTGAGCTCCACCGTGCGCTCGGGCTTGAACCCGACGAACTCGTTGAGGCGGTGGATGGCCTCGTTGCCCGCGTCCGGCTCGACCACGACCCGCTTCGCGGCGAAGCCGTCGAACAGCAGGTGCATCACGGTCGCCATGACGCCCTTGGTGAACCCGGGGATCGGCTTGTCGGTCGGCGCGGTGAGCACGTGCATCCCGATGTCGCCCGGGACCGGGTCGTAGACGCCGGCCAGCTCCGACTCCGCGGGGTCGTAGACCTCGACGAGGAACCGGGCCCGGTAGTGGTAGAGCCCCATGTAGGCGAAGTGCGCGGGGTTCACCTCGATGGCCTCGTGCTCGGCGAGCACGTCGGCCACGGAGGCGTCCTGCATCATCCAGTATTTCGCCTTCGGGTGCGTCACCCATTCGTGCAAGAGCGGCGAGTCGGTGGGCGGGTCGACCGGTCGCAGGCCGAAGTCGCCCAGCTGCGCGTGATGGTGGTAGAACGTGCTGGGGGCCAGCATCTCGAGGTTCACAGTGGTGCTCCGAATTCCTGGAAGCCGATGCGCTGTTCGATCGGGTAGACCTCCCGGCCGGTCAGCGACCGGATGATCCAGGAGTTGCGGTAGGCGGCCATGCCGAGGTCGGGCGAGACGAAGCCGTGCGTGGCGAGTTCGGCGTTCTGGACGAAGATCTCGCCCTCACCGGAGGCGTCGACGCTGTAGTCGCGGCGCGCTTCGAGCCGACCGGTGGCGTCGAAGCGGAGCCGGTCGCGGACCTCGTTCATGAACTCCGGGACGCGGTAACTGTAGCCGGTGGCCAGGACCAGGCCCTCGGTCTGGAGCTCGAAGGACCGGTCCTGCTCGTGCTGGCGCACGCTGAGCCTGACGCTCCCGCATCCGGCCGCCTTCTCCACGGTGCAGTTGGTGAAGAGCCGGGTCGGTACGGACCCGCGCTCGAACCGCTTCTGGTACAGCAGGTCGAAGATCTCGTTGATGAGCTCGGCGTTGATGCCCTTGTAGAGGTTCTTGTGCGCCGCGTTGAGCTCATCGCGCTTGGCGGACGGCAGCCCGTGGAAGTAGTCGACGTACTCCGGGCTGGTCATCTCGAGCGTCAGCTTCGTGTACTCGAGCGGGAAGAACCGCGGCGAGCGGGTGACCCAGTTGAGCTCGTACCCGCCTTCCTCGATGTCCCCCAAGAGGTCCCGGTAGATCTCGGCGGCGCTCTGGCCGCTGCCGACCACGGTGATCGAGCCGCATTCGCGCAGCCGGTCGCGGTGCTCCAGATAGGACGACGCGTGGCACACGGTCGGGCTCTCGAGGTCCCGGCACGAGGGCGGGATCCAAGGGGGCGTGCCGGTCCCGAGCACGAGCCGCTTCGCGTGGTCCACCGCCGCGCCCGCGGGGCCCTCGGAGTGGACCGCGTAGACGCCGTCCTCCCAGGTCACGGCGGTCACGGTCCGCTCGAAGCGGAGGTTGTCGAGCTTCTCGGCGGCCCAGCGCAGGTAGTCCTGGAACTCGGTGCGCAGCTGGAAGAACGACTCGCGGATGTAGAACGGGTAGATCCGCCCGCTCTCCTTGAGGTAGTTGAGGAACGAGTACTCGGAGGTCGGGTCGGCGAGGGTCACGAGGTCGGCCATGAACGGCACCTGCATCGTGGTGCCCTCGATGAGCATCCCGGGGTGCCAGTCCACGTTCGGCTTGCGCTCCAGGAAGATCCCGTCGAGCCCGTCGATCGGTGCGGTGAGCGCCGCGAGCCCGAGATTGAACGGCCCGATGCCTATCCCGATGAAGTCGTAGACCTTCACGCCGCCTCCTGCGCCTTCTTGCCGTGGCGCGCCAGCGCTTCGAGCACCGGGACGATGTCGGCGAGCCCGGTCTCCGGGTTGAGCAGGGTGAGCTTGAGGGCGGTCCGGCCCTCGACCTTGGTGGCCGCGACCATGCCCTCGCCGGAGGCCGCGAGGGCTTCGCGGGCGAGGCGGTGGGTGTCGTCGTCGGCTCCGGCGAGGCGGAACAGGACGGTCGAGAGCTGCGAGGGCGGCGCGGCGACCTCGAAGCGAGGGTCGGAGGCGAGCCAGTCCCAGGTCTGGTCGGCGAGCGCGCAGACGCGGTCGAACATGTCGCCGAGGGTGTCGGGTCCCAAAGTGCGCAGGGTCATCCAGAGTTTCAGCGCGTCGAAGCGGCGGGTGGTCTGGAGGCTCTTGTCGACCTGGTTGGGGAACACGGCTTCGGCCGGGTTGAGGTAGTCGGCGTGGTGCGTGACGTGCCGCAGCGAGGCGCGGTCGCGCACGAGGAGCGCGGAGGAGCTGACGGGCTGGAAGAACGACTTGTGGTAGTCGACGGTGACCGAGTCGGCGTGCTCGATGCCGCCGAGGAGGCCCCGGTGCTTGCGCGAGACGAGGACGCCGCAGCCGTAGGCGGCGTCCACGTGGAACCAGACCCGGTGCGCCGCGGTGACTTCGGCGATCGGGCCGAGCGGGTCGACCGACCCGAAGTCGGTGGTCCCGGCGGTGGCGACGACGGCGGCGGGGATGAGGCCCTGCTCGCGGCAGGTCTCGATGGCGGCGTCGAGGGCGGCGGGGTTCATGCGGAACCAGTCGTCGGCGGGCACGGTGATCACGGCCTCCTCCCCGAGGCCGAGCAGCCGGGCCGCCTTGACGACGGAGAAGTGGGAGTGCGGCGAGGCGAAGAGCCGCAGGCGGGGGAGCACCTCGACGCCGCGCAGGGGCGTGCCGACCTCGAGGCGGTGCTTGAGGAGGGCGTTCTCGACGGCCTCGTCGCGGGCGAGGAGGAGCGCCTGCAGGTTCGACTGCGTCCCACCGGAGGTGAAGACGCCGTCGGCGTCGGGGCCGAGGCCGATGCGCTGCGCGGTCCAGTCGATGAGACGCTGCTCGATGAAGGTGCCGCCGGCGCTCTGGTCCCAGGTGTCGACGGAGGTGTTGACGGCGGCGAGCACGGTCTCGGCGGCGACGGCGGGGAGCGCGACGGGACAGTTGAGGTGGGCGAGGTAGCGCGGGTGGTGGAACCAGACCGCGTCCTTGAGGTAGAGGTCGCCGATCTCGTCGAAGGCGTCCTCGAAGGATTCCAGAGGCCGGTCGAGGTCGACCGCGGCGATGGCCGGGCCGAGGTCGGCGGGGGCGGCTCCGGTCCAGGGCCGGTCGACGGCGGCGAACCGATCGGCAAGGCGGCCAGCGACGTCGGCGATCATGCCGCGGTAGGCGGCGGCCGATTCGCGGCCCAGGAGGGCCGGCGGGTCGGAACTGGCGAGCGGCGCGGGAGCCGGTCGGAGGTCGGCGCTTGTCAGCACGGGGGGTCACCTTTCGTACGAGCACAGGTCTCTCGGAATGCCGGGGAACGTGTAGGTTAGGCTAACCTAAATCAAGTCCGCGCAGAAGGGCCGATCCCGAATGGTGACGTTCTCCACGAATTCTTGCGGAAGCTGCCCGCACAAGGCATTTGCGCGCGCGGCGGCATCGCCATGAAGTCCAATATGGACTGATAAATCACACTACGTCGCAGTGAAGACGCTGCGGACACGGTGAAGAAGTCTGAGTTGCGGCGGCGCCCGGGGGGAGCCACCGCCGCGACTCATATCGTGCAATACGGGGCCGGAACTGTCTGTCACCAATCCGACAACGGACCGTCAGGCCCCGAAACCCCTAGGCCCCCTCGGCGATCCAGTCCTCCACGACGCCGGTCATCACCGCCAGCGGGATCGATCCGTTGGAGAGGATGCGGTCGTGGAAGTGCCGCAGGTCGAACGCGTCCCCCAGCTCCCGCTCGGCCCGCTCGCGCAGCGCCCCGATGTGCCGGCGCCCGATCATGTACGCGAGGGCCTGGCCCGGCCAGGCGATGTAGCGGTCGATCTCGTTGTCGATGTTCACCTGCGAGAGCGCGGTGTTCTCGCGCATGTACGCGACCGCCCGCTCCCGCGACCAGCCCAGGATGTGCATGCCGGTGTCCACCACGAGGCGGCAGGCCCGCCACGCGTCGAACGAGATCATGCCGAGCCGCTGCAGATCCCCGCTGTAGAGCCCGATCTCGTCGCACAGCCGCTCGGTGTACAGGCCCCAGCCCTCGCCGAACGCGGTGACGTACGCGAACCGGCGGAACTGCGGCAGCCCGTCGAGGGTCTGGCCCAGCGCGAACTGCAGGTGGTGCCCGGGCACCGACTCGTGGAACGCCAGCGCCTCGTACTCGTACCTCGCCCTCGTCCCGGGCGCGTAGGTGTTCACCCAGTGCGTGCCCGGGCGCGAGCCGTCGGCGGCGGGCACGGTGTAGTACGCGAGGGTCGCGCCCTTCGCGGACGCCGCGGGGATCTCCGCGATCGTGCAGGGCGCGATGTCGTATTCCAGGAACGCCTTCGGGAGCGCGGCCTCGGCCCGGCGCAGCGCGAGGGTGACGTCCTCGACGATCTGCTCGCCGGTCTCGTACCGCAGCGAGGGGTCGTCGCGGAGGCGCGCGATGACCTCGGCGGTGTCCCCCGTGCCGAGCGCCCGCGACCCGACCTCGGCGAACTCCTCGCGGATCCGCTCGACCTCCTCGAGCCCGATCCGGTGGATCTCCTCGGGCGTCAGGTCGACGGTCGTGAACTGCCGCAACGCCGCCGCGTACCCGTCCGATCCGCCGGGGGTGCAGCACACCCCGACGTACTCGTCGAGCCGAGCGTTGGGAAGGAACTCGGCCTCCAAGGCCTCGCGCCACCGGGCGAGCGAGGGCCGCACCCGCTGCGAGACGAGGTCCTCGGCGGCGGCCTGCCATTCCTCGAAGTCGACCCCCGCCGGCGTCGGCGAGACCAGCGGGTCGGCCGTCACCTCGGTCCCGAGGTAGTCGTCGATCTGCTCGATGACGGCGAGCACGCCGCGCCGGGTCTGGTGCCGCCCGTCGGCGCCGGCCTGCCGGTACCGCTCCAGGACGGCGTCGAAGTACGCGTCGAGCGAGCCGAGCCGCACGAGGTAGTCGCGGCTGCGCTGGTCGGAGTCGAGGCTCATGCGCGGCAGCGAGGAGAGCATCGCGGAGACCGGCCCGGTGATGGTGTTCGAGAGCCCGACTTCGGACAGCGCCGCGTCGATGCTCGCGGTCTGGTCGGCGACGAGCCGCGCGAGCATCGAGTGCGTGATCCGGTCCTGGCCGTCCAGTGCGTCCGCGTCGATCCGTTGCAGCCCTTCGCCGATCTCGGCGTGGTGGGCGCGCCGGACGGCGTCGCCCTCGCGGCTCGGGTCGGGCAGCTTGTCGTCATAGCCGGGAATGCCGTAGAAGCTGGCCGCCGTGGGGTTGTCGGCCAGATGGAAGTCGAAGTACCGCTGCGCCAGTGCGGCGAGTTGAGGATCACCCATGAAGCGACCCTACGTCGCCGGTGTAACCGCCGTCCGTGCCGTTCGTCGGTATGGCAAGGTGGGGCGCATGTCTGCGTTCGTTCTGCCGCGCGACGTCGACGAGGCGATCGCCCTGACGTCGGCCGGCCGGTCCTTCAAATACGTGCACTTCTGGGGCCACTCGCCCGAAGCCGACGGCAGCGCCGGGCGCGGGTGCCTGAGCCAGTGGTGGCCCGCGGCCTTCACCGAGGACGGGCACCGCTTCGCCTCGGCCGAGCACTACATGATGGCGCACAAGGCCTGGCTCTTCGGCGACGCCGCCGCCGCGAAGAAGATCCTCGCCGCCGGCCACCCGGGCGAGGCGCAGGCGCTCGGCCGCAAGGTCCGCGGCTTCGACCAGGCGACCTGGGAGGCCGAACGTTTCGGCATCGTCGTGCGCGGCAGCCTCGCCAAGTTCGGCCGCCACCCCGACCTCCAGGCCTACCTCCTCGGCACAAATGAGCGCGTCCTCGTCGAGGCCAGCCCCCGCGACCGCATCTGGGGCATCGGCCTCGCCGCAGCCGACCCGGCCGCCGCCGACCCCGCTACGTGGAAGGGCCTCAACCTCCTCGGTTTCGCCCTCATGCAGGCCCGCGCCGACCTCCGGCAAGGGTGAGGCGCCGCCGCATCATGCGGCCGCGGGCGGGATGTTCTGGTTCGCGTGGAAGAAGTTCTCCGGGTCGTACATGCGCTTGATCGAGGCGAGGCGGTCGTAGTGACCGCGGTAGGTCGACCGGACGCGTTCGGGGCCCTCCTGCTCGCCGAGGAAGTTGATGTACGAGCCGCCCATGGAATGCGGATGGAGATCGTTCCAGTAGTCGACGCACCATTGGCGGATCCGGTCGGCGTTCGCGGGCTCGGGATCGATCCCGCCGATGACCGCCGACCACACGGCGTCCCGGTAGGCCCAGGCCGTGTCGTCCGCGCCCACGCGGTGCGCGGCCCCGTCCACGGGGTAGAGGTGCATGGTCGAGGAGTCGGTGGCCAGCGCACTGGCGTACCGCTCGTGCACGTCGATCGCCGCGTCGGAGATCGAGTCGAAGAAGTCGCCGCGCCAATACCACTGCAGCCCTTTGGGAATCAGCTCGTCGAACATGCTCTGCAGCGCCGGGTAGGGCATGGGCGCGCTGAAATGGAACGCCGGCGGCGCGGGTTCGTTCACCACCGACAGCACTTCCTCGAGGCGGCCTTCCTCCAAGCCGCCGGTGTAGCACCACACCACGGCGCACATCTTCTGGCCGTGGATCGGCTCGGGGAACGGCGGGCCGGGCGGCACCGCCAGGACGGCGAAGAAGCCGTTGAGATCCTCCGGCGCGGCGGGCAGGAACTCGCGGTACCACCGCATCACGTCCTGCGTGCGTTCGACGGGCCACACGGTCAGCCCGACGCCGACGTTCGCGACCGGGTGCAGCCCGAACGTGAACGAGGTGACGACGCCGAAGTTGCCGCCGCCGCCGCGCAGCGCCCAGAACAGGTCCGGATGGTCGGTCTCGGAGGCGGTGACGAAGGTGCCGTCGGCGAGGACCACGTCGGCGGAGACGAGGCTGTCGATGGTCAGCCCGTACTTGCGGGTGAGGTGGCCGTGCCCTCCGCCCAGCGTCAGGCCGCCGATCCCGGTGGTGGACATGATGCCCGCGGGTACGCCGAGGCCGAAGGTGTGCGCCGCGTGGTCGAGGGTGCCCAGCTGGCTGCCACCGCCGACCTGCGCGAGCCCCGTCGCCGGGTCCACCCGCGCCCAGTCCATCGCGGAGAGGTCGAGCGTGAGCGCGCCGTCGACCACGCCGAGCCCGGGGCCGCTGTGGCCGCCGCCCTGCACCGCCAGATCGACTCCCTCGTCCTGCGCGAAGGCGATCACCGCCCGCACATCGGCGGCGTCGACGCACCGGGCGATCGCTGACGGGCGCCGGTCGATCATGGCGTTGTAGACGCTGCGTGCTTCGTCGTATCCCGGATCCGCCGGTGCCACAACGTCGCCCCGCAGCGCGCCCCGCAGTGTCTCGAGTTTCGTTTCGCTGAGATCGCCCATGATCGAATGCCCCCACTGAAGAATGGAAGAGAATCGGCCGCGTGCGCCCCGTCTGATTCGCCGGGGACCGCCGCAGAGGTCGTTGAATGAAGGAGCCCCGAACACTGCCGAGGGCTCCTGACCTGCCACGTCAACCGTAAGACTGCTTCGGCTTCCCGTCTCGCGATTCCCCACAGCCGCCACGGCGCGCCCCGATCGGACAACGAAAAAGCCCGGACCGGCTTACGCCGTCCGGGCCGTTCCCACTGTCTCAAGGTGGCTCCCCTCCTCAAGGCCTATGCGTGTCTATCCCCGCAGGTAGCAACCCTGAGAACCCGCCTAGCGGCCTGTCTATCCGGCCAACCCGACTCCGCGATAGCCGAAGCTTGAGGCTTGGATCAGGTCAGACCATCTCCATGACCGGTGGGTGCTCTGGGTCGAGGCCGCAATGGAAGATCTGGAGGTCGTAGCCGCGACCGAGGTAGACGTCGACGGAGCCGTATCTTTTCGGAACCTCTGCCGCGCCGTCGCGTTCCTCCAAGGGCCGCCAGTGCGATGTCGGAGAGTCCAGTCCTCCGGTGGCGGCGGTCAGCAGCGGCTTCGCCTCTGCTCCGCATTCGCAGCGGACATCGAAGGCATCGATAATCCACCATCCGGCTCCGTGGCCGTTCACCTTCCATCCTGGTGCCAGTGCGTTGTCGTGGTAATCGAAGGCTTCCGACCGTTCAGTGGTCGCCTTGATTTCCTCCCTGAGCTCCGGGGAGAGCAGATCAGTATGGGGAAACTCAGTGACCTCTTCGGGGGCGAGCGCGCATGGGCTCGGCACGTAGTCCTTGAAGCCGACCAGCGTGTTCCGCGCCGGGTACACGGGCCTGAGCACGGATTGGGAGGTGTCTCGCCACCGCAGATGTACTGCGGGCTCGTAAGCCCCGTAAGGCCCAGTCTCGGGATGGTCATACGGGCACCACAGGACCTGAAGAAGGTCGAAGCGTTCGCGGAACGGCAAGCCTGGTACATCGCGTGTGAATAGCTGGGCCACAGGGAGGAGCGGCGCCTCTGCAGTTTGGAACTCGTCTCCCCGGGAATCACCGCGCCCGGGTTCGCGAAGGCTGTCCAGGAACGCTTGTTCCTCTGTCGTGAACGTGTCCGGTGTTCCTCCGCCGGGCGTGCTCCATGCCAGGTCCTTGATTCGCCGATCCTCGAAGACTTCGTCCAACGTCTCCAGCGAGTCCCACTCGTGAGGGCCTGTACATGTCGGCCAGGCCTCATCGATGGGCCACAACAAGGGCCCTCCGATCGAGGATTGCTCTGCTGTCGGCTTGCCATGCCGCGGGTGCAGCCGCACAGCAGTGCGGGCCAGCGTGGCGAGTTCGGGCCACATGGCAGCGAGATCGAAGGGGCGGTCAGGCGTGGTGAAGGGCATCGGGAATCCAACGGTCGGAGGGTATGTACCGCCCGGAAACTAGCACCGCCATACGACAAGAAGACGAAAGGCCGGTCGTGGGACCGGCCTTTCTGTGTCTGCTCCCCAACTTGGACTCGAACCAAGAACCTGCCGATTAACAGTCGGCTGCTCTGCCAATTGAGCTATTGGGGAAGGGGTTCCAGCTCGGCTTCCGCCGTGCGAACCGGATATGACAGTACAGGACCGGCGCGGGCGGGTGCCACCGGGGTGGGTGTGGTGTGGGTCCGATCCGGGCGCGAGATCGGGTGGAAACGGGCGGCGCGTTTCCGTCATGGGCCGCGTGGGCACCCCGAGATGGGGCAGAATGGCCGCTATATGCGGCGACGCACAGTGAACTCCAGAGCACAGCAACCAGAGCAGCGTTCGGCCCTCGGGCCGGCCGAGGAGGCAAATATGCGGAAGTGGTATCTCGTGGCCGGGTTCGCGGTCGGCTACGTCCTGGGGGCGAAGGCCGGGCGCGAGCGCTACGACCAGATCGTCGACTACACCAGGCGCGTGACCGGCAACGACAAGGTGCAGCAGGTCGCGACGACGGTGCGCACGCAGGCGAACAAGGCCGTGGACGCGGCGCAGGACAAGATCAAGGGCACCAAGTTCGGCGAGATCGTCGAGAACTTCACCGCGAGCGCGGACGAGCCCCCAAAAGCTGAGCCCTGGGACTCCGCCGGGGTGACCACGCCGGTCCGGAGCGACAGGGCGCTGCGCGAGGACGCACCAGGGTTCTGAATCCCTTAGGGGGAGCAGTGGGGGGGGGGGGGGGGGGGGGGCCCCCCCCCCCCCAAATTTTAGGGGTGAGGGGGGGGGGGGGGGCCCGCGGCCCCCCCCCGCCGCACTTTTTACTGCTTGACCTGGGCCTGGAGGCGCAGGTCGGCAACGTTGCGGCCCGCGGCCACGGTCCAGGCGCCCGGGACGGTGCGCCAGGCGCGGTGGGCCTCGCTCCAGAACTGGAACGAGCGCTCCTCGAGCGGGATGGTCACTTCGACGGTCTCGCCGGGGGCGGCCTCGATCGCGGCGAAGCCTGCGAGGCGGTGGGTCTCGATGCCGCCTTCGATGTCGACGCCGGACTCGGGCGAGAGGTAGACCTGGACGACCTCGCGGCCGGTCACCGCGCCGGTGTTGCGGACCCGCACCCGGGCCTCGTCGCCCGCGACGGTGAGGTCCTCGTACGTCCACTCGGTGTAGGAGAGGCCGTGCCCGAACCAGTACGCGGGCTCGTAGCCGTCGCGCTGCTCCCAGGCGCGGTAGCCGATGAAGATCCCCTCGTCGTAGTGGAGTTCGCCCTTCTCGGGGACGACCTTGACGACCGGCGCGTCCTCGAGGCGGCGCGGCCACGTGGTGGTGAGCCGCCCGCCCGGTTCGGCGCCGAGCAGGACGTCGGCGAGCGCGTTGCCGCCCCCCTGGCCGGGGAACCAGGTGAGGAGGATCGCGGCCACGTCGTCGGACCAGGGCATCTCGACCGGCGAGCCGGTGTTGACGACGACGACCGTGCTCGGGTTGGCCGCGGCGACGGCGGCGACGAGCTCGTCCTGGCGGCCCGGCAGGCGCAGGTCGGGCCGGTCGAAGCCCTCGGACTCGGTGAGCGCGGTCGTGGAGACCACGACCACGGCCACGTCGGCGTCGCGGGCCGCTTCGACGGCCTCGGCGATGAGCCGGTCCTCGTCGGGGCGCGGCGGGGTGTGCATGAGCCCGAACAGGACCGAGGGCGGGAACCCGGGCGGGAACGAGAACGGCGTGAACTCGTGGCGGACCGGGATCTCCTGGCCCGCTTCGAGGTGCAGCGTCGCGCGCTCGATGCCGGGGCCGAAGAAGGCCTCGAACGGGTCGTCGGTGGCGTAGTCCTGGTCGCCCTCGAAGACGACCTCGTCGCCGATCACGAGCTTGTGGTGGCCCAGGCCCCTGGTGCCGAAGACGTGGTCGCCGGTTTCGGCGACGGTGAAGACGCCGTCGAGGAGCGCCAGCCGGAAGTCGTCCCGGGCGAGGTCGCCGGGCAGGTACCCCATCCATTTGACGTCGCCGTTCGCGAGCGGTTCGGGGTCGAGTTCGGTCCCGTCGGCGCGCACGGGCCGCGCCTTGAGGTCGAAGCCCTTGCCCGCGGCCTCGATCTGCTCGAAGAGGTCCACGCCCTGCGCGTACTCGACGCGGTCGCCGAGGGCGGCGGTGAGGCCGTCGAGCGGGGAGACCACTGTGGTCGGGAACACGGTCGCGGAGCCGCCGCCGAGGATGCGGGCCTTGGCCGCGGCCGGGCCGATGAGCGCGAGCCGCCGGACCGCGTCGGCCTTGAGCGGGAGGATCGCCGCTTCGCCGCCTTCGGGCGCGTCGTTCTGGGCGAGCACGAAGGACCGCTGGGCGATCTCGCGCAGCAGCGACTCCGGGTCGGTGACGGCGGCGTTGCGTTCACTGACCGCGGCCTCGACGCCTTCGAGGGCGCCGACGCGGGCGGCGAGGGTGAGCATGCGGCGCACCGCGTCGTCCACGTACGTCTCGCTGGTGCGGCCTTCACGAACGGCCGCGACGAGGTCCGCGCCGTAGACCGTGAACGGCCCGGGCATGGCGAGGTCGAGCCCGGCTTCGATGCCCTCGACGGTGTGGCGGGCGGCGCCCCAGTCGGAGACGTTGAAGCCGTCGAAGCCGAACTCGTCGCGCAGGACCGCCATGAGCTCCTTGTGCGCGGTCATGGTGTGGCCGTTGACGGAGTTGTACGCGGTCATGACGCCCCACGGCCGCACGGCGGCGGTGATCATCTCGAAGGGCCGCAGGTAGAGCTCGCGCAGAGCCCGCTCGCCGATGATGTTGTCCACGGTGAACCGGTCGGTCTCGGCGTCGTTGCCGACGTAGTGCTTCATGGTGGTGGCCACGCCGCACTCCTGGACTCCGGCCACGTACGCCTGGGCGATGCGCCCGGTGAGGTACGGGTCCTCGCTGAACGCCTCGAAGTGGCGCCCGCCCAGCGGGGAGCGGTGGAGGTTGATGGTGGGTGCGAGCAGCACGTCCACGTCCTTGCGGATCGACTCGGCCGCGAGCAGGTTCCCGATGCGGCGCACCAGCTCCGGGTCCCAGGACGCGGCCTGGGCGGTCGGGCTCGGCAGCGCCAGGGACGGGTCCGCGACGGTCCAGCGGCGCCCGCGCACCCCGATCGGGCCGTCCGAGACGGTCATCGACCGCAGGCCCGCCTCGGGCACGGCGATCGTGCGCCACATGTCGAGCCCGGCCAGCAGGTCGGCCTTCGTCTCGAGGTCCATCGTCGCCAGGGCCGCTTCGACGGCCGCCGCGTACTCGGGCCGGTCGGCGGGGATCGTCCAGTCGCTCATTCCCGTTCCTCTCTCTGGTGTGTCATATCGGTCGTATCAGTTCGCGGGGGTCATCGCACCCGCTTGACGCGGAGCACGCTCAAAGCGCCGCACACCGCGACGGCGGCGGCAGCGGCGAACAGCAGGGCGTAGTTCTCGCCGCCGCCCACGGCCAGCACCGCGGTGGCGGCCAAGGGGAGCAGCACCTGCGGGAACCCGTTGGCGAGGTTCGCGACCCCGAGGTCCTTCGCGGGGGCGTCGGGGTTCGGCAGGGTCTGGAACACCAGCACCGCGTCCACGGCGGCGAACAGGCCGCCGGAGACCGAGAGCACCAGCTGCGCGGCCACGATCATCGGCAGGTTCGACGCGGTCGCCAGCAGGATCAGGCCCGCCGCCGAGATGAGCCCTGACGCGACGAACAGCGGGCGACGCCGCCCGATCCGGTCCGAGAGCCAGCCGCCGCCCAGCGCCACCGCGGTCTGCAGCGCGTAGCTGGCCAGGAAGAGCACGCCCACGACCCCGCTGGCCTCGGCCGGGGTCAGGTCGAGTCGCGCGGCGGTGAAGTACACCATGTAGACCATGGGCGCGGCCCCGCCGAACACGAGCAGGAACTTCGCCAGCCACACCCACCCGAAGTCGGGGTGGCGCCGCGGATCGAACACGAAAGTGGCACCGATCGCCTTGAGCGAGAACGGCTCCCGCGGGGCCTCCACCTGGGGGTCTTTGAACCCGAGCACGAACTGCGCGGCCAGGGCGATCGCGAGCGCGCACGGGATCATGAACATCAGCCGCGTGTCCTGGGTGAGCGCCGCGAGCCCGGAGCCGGCGAGGATGCCGCCGGTGACGGCCGCCCCGAACGCGCCCGAGACCTGGCCCTGGTCCTTCGCGGGGACCTGGTCGGGCACCGAGGCCATCGTCCCGGCCAGCGCCGCGTTGAACCCCGCCTGCGCCAGCGCCCAGCCGAACACCAGCGCCCACACCTGCGGGACGAACGCGATCACCGCGATGCCCGCCGTGCCGGCCGCGATGCCGCCGGCGATCCAGGGCCGGCGGCGCCCGAACCGCGAGCGGGTGGCGTCCGAGAGGCGGCCCCAGACCGGGCCGCCGAACATGCCGACGGCCGCGCCCACGCTGAGGACCATCGCGTAGACGGCCTCGTAGTCGGCGCCGGCGACAGCTTCGACGCGGACGGCGAGCGTGATGATCGAGGGGGTCATGAGCGCGGTCCACAGGCCCCAGTTGGACAGGGCCGCGCGCACGATGAATCCCTTGGGGGCGGCCGCGGGCCGCGCCGGGGCCGGGGTCAGGTCGAGTGTCATCGGGCCGCTCCGCTGCGGTGAGGGGAAGTCACGACTCGGAGTCTGCCATGTCTACCGAGTGATCGGTAGATTTGTTTATCGAATTGTGACACTCTATGCTGGAGCACCCGACCGCGCAGATTCGAGAAGCACCCATGCCCAGTCAGCAAGGCACCCGGCACAGCGCCCGCGGCCAGGCACGCCGCGACGAGATCGTCAAGGCCGCGATCGAGGTCATCGCCGAGCGCGGCTACCGCGGCGCGACCCTCGCCGCCGTCGCCGAGAAGGTCGGCCTCACCCAGCAGGGCCTCCTCCACTACTTCCCGAGCAAGGAGGACCTGCTCATCGGCGTCCTCCTCATGCGCGAACGCTGGGACTCCGGCGGCCGCGACGTCATCGCCGACCCGATGACCATGGCCGCCCACCAAGGCGTCGTCGAGGCCAACGCCCACCGCGAGGCCATCGTGCGCACCTTCTCGGCCCTCCTCGGCGAGTCCGTCACCGAAGAGCACCCCGCCGCCGAGTTCTTCAAGCTCCGCTACCGCCGCGTCCGCGAGGCCTACACCGCGAGCCTGCGCCAGGAATGGGGTGACCGGCTCCCATCCGGGCTCACCCCGGAGGAGGCCGCGCCGCTCCTCATCGCGATCATGGACGGACTCCAGTTCCAGTGGCTCCACGAGCCCGAGTCGTTCGACATGCCCGCCGCGTTCCGGGCCTTCGTGCGCCTCCTCGATCCGAAAGCGGCTCAATGACTCTGCCCGCCCTCGCCGCGCTGGCCTGCCCCAACTGCGCGCAGCCGCTCACCCAGGCCGACCGGCGCCTGTCCTGCCCCGACGGGCACTCCTTCGACCTCGCCAAGCAGGGCTACGCGCCGCTGCTCGCGCCCGGCTCGAACGCGACCACCGGCGACACCGCCGACCAGGTCGCCGCCCGCGAGGACTTCCTCGGCTCGGGCGTCTACGACCGGCTCACGGCCGCCGTCGCGGCCGCGTCGGTCACCGACGCGCCCGGCGTGGTCATCGAACCCGGCTGCGGCACCGGGCACTACCTCGCCGCCGCGCTGGCCGCCGACTCGTCCCGGGAGGGCATCGGGCTCGACACCTCGAAGTACGCGCTGCGCCGCTGCGCCAAGCGCGTCATCGCAGGCGACGAACCGCGGCGAGACGCCGGAACCCATGGACGCCTCGCCGCGGTGCTCGCCGACGCGTGGCAGCGACTGCCGGTGCGCGACGGCGCCGCCGCCGCGGTCCTCAACGTCTTCGCCCCCCGCAACGCCGACGAGATCGCGCGCGTGCTCCACCCACGAGGAGCACTCGTGGTCCTCACCCCCCGGCAGGACCACCTGCGCGAACTCGTCGACGCCTTGGACTTGCTGAGCGTCGACCCCGCGAAACCGCAGCGGACCGCCGACCAGCTCGGGACCCTCTTCGAGGCCGAGCGGACCGACGACATCTCGTATTCGATCGGTTTGGGACACAAGGAGGTGCTGCAGCTGGTAGGCATGGGCCCGAGCGCCCGCCACCTCGACGCCGACGCCCTCGCCGCGGCGGTGGCCGCGCTCCCCGAGCGGATCGACGTCACGGTGTCGGCGTCGGTGACCCGGTGGCGCAAGCGATAACGCCGCCGCCCCCGTCCGAGCACTTGTCCTCGTTTGTCTCGACCAGTACGGTACGAACCAGCACCCCTGTACCGGCTGGAGATGAGATCAGTGTTCGATGAGAAACGCGCGACGCGGCGCGGCCTGGCCCTCGGCGCGACCGGCCTGCTCGCCCTCTCCGGGTGCGGCACCGGCGACGCCGCCGCCGAAGACCAGGTGACCGTGGCCGCCGAGGCCGGCGTCGAGGAGCTGGGCGTCGAGGTCCTCGAGACCTTCGACCACGACCCCGACTCGTTCACCCAGGGCCTGCAGCTCGCCGAGCACCCCGAGCACGGCACCGTCTTCTACGAGAGCGCCGGGCTCTACGGCGCCTCGGACGTGCGCATCGTCGCCCCCGGCACCGGCGAAGTGCTCGCGTCCCAGGACCTCCCGGTCGAGCAGTTCGCCGAGGGCCTCACCCTCACCGACACCGACCTGTGGCAGATCACCTGGCAGGAGCACACCGCCCACCGCCGCGACCCCGTCACCCTCGACGTCATCGAGAGCGTCGAATACGAAGGCGAAGGCTGGGGCATCTGCTACGACGGCGAACGCCTCGTCATGAGCGACGGCACCCCGACCCTCACCTTCCGCGACCCGGTCACGTTCGCCGAGACCGGCACCGTCGACGTGACGCTCGACGGCGAGCCGGTCGCGCAGATCAACGAGCTCGAATGCGTGGGCGGCCAGGTCTGGGCCAACCTCTGGCTGACCGACCAGATCGTGCGCATCGACCCCGAGACCGGCGAGGTCGGCGCGGTCGTCGACGCCGCCGGGCTGCTCCCCGAGGAGGACGCGGCCGGGGCCGACGTGCTCAACGGCATCGCCGCCGGCGAGGAGGAGGGCACCTTCTACCTCACCGGCAAGCACTGGCCCAAGCTGTTCCTCGTCAGGTTCGCTCCGGCCTGAGGCACCGCCCCCGGTACCCCAGGCTGTACCGCGGAAGCGGGGGTTCACGGGATCGTCTGAAGCCGTTGCGGCCCATAGATTCTGGGCATGCGAACCAAGATGATCCCCGCCGCCGCGGCGGCCCTCGGCCTCGTCGGCGTCCTCGCCGCCGGGCAGGGCGCCGCGGCCCATACCCGCGAACTCGACACCGAACGCCTCGAGGCGCGACTCGATGCGTTCGCCGCGCAAGCCGGCGGCTCCGTCCTCGTCCAAGTCGAGCACGGCGACGACACCTGGACCGCCGCCGCCGGCACCCGCGACCTCGCCGGCGACTCGGCCCCGGCGCGCCCGGGCGACCGGGTGCGCATCGGCAGCGTCACCAAGTCCATGACCGCCGCCGTCGTGCTCCAGCTCGAAGGCGAAGGCCTCCTCGACCTCGACGACCCCATCGGCGACCACCTCCCCGGACTCCTTCCCTACGAAGCGGACCCGACCGTCCGTCAGCTCCTCCAGCACACCAGCGGCGTCCCCGACTGGCTCCGCCTCGCCTACCCCGGCCTCGGCCAGGGCGACTTCACCGAGATCTACGCGGGCTATCGGACCCATCACGAGCCTGAGGAACTGATCGCGATAGCGACCGCCGAAGACCTCGACTTCAGGCCGGGCACCGGCTGGTCCTACTCCAACACCGGGTACACGATCCTCGGCATGCTCATCGAAGAGCGCACCGGCAACAGGCTTCGCGACGAACTCGAGGCGCGCGTCTTCGAACCCGCCGACCTCGACCGCACCTACCTCCCGCGCGACGACACCGCCGGCATCCGCGGCCCGCACGCCGTCCCGTACGTCACCACCGGCGACCCGGACCGCCCCTACTTCGACGCCACGCTGCTGTCCAACACGCAGACCTGGGCAGGGGGCGGCGTGATCTCCACGGTCAGCGACCTCAACGACTTCTACGAGGCCCTCTCGGACGGCACCCTCCTCACCGAAGAGCAGTTCGCGGAAGCCGCCACATTCCTGGAGACGGGCAAGAGCCACGACTACGGGCTCGGCCTCGGCGGCGTCGAGATCGACTGCCCCACCGGGAAAGAGACCTTCTACGGCCACCACGGCGACGGCCTCGGCCACCAGACCCAGTCCTTCCACTCCTTCGACGGCGAGCGCCGCCTCACCGTCTCCTGGAGCATTGACGACAAGGCCGGATACGGCGACGGGGACGCGTTCGACCAGGCCCTCTTCGCACTGACCGCCACCGCGCTCTGCAAGGCGTAACGCCGCCTCCCGACCGGCCCGGCGCAACAGCGCCGGGCCGGCCGCACGCCCTAAGCGCGCGTGAGGAACCGCCCACCTTATCGTCCTGAGTGCACAGACCCAGAGGCCAAGCGGGAATTGCGCGGAAGGTTCGGGTACGCCATGATGAGGTCATGGCCATCACACCCCTGGACCGATTGCTGGAGTACAAGATGCACCTCTTGACCGACTCCCGGCAGCCTCGCGCCTACGCCACCTGGTGGCAGGACCTCACCACCGCGGCCTTCTCCGCGTGGTTCTTCGGCGGCCTCGTCCTCGACGTCAACGCCCACGCCCGCGGCTGGGCCGAATCCTTCTTCACCTGGTGGCACCTGGCCTTCTACACCGGCTTCTTCGCCACCGCGGCCTGGATCGCGTGGATGTTCGTGCGCGCCCACCGCGCCGACGGCCGCACCGGCATGGCCGCCGTCCCGCACGGCTACGGCCCCGCCGTCGTCGGCGTGCCCCTCTTCCTCGTCTCCGGCATCGCCGACATGATCTGGCACGAGGTGCTCGGCGTCGAAACGAGCCTCGCGATCCTCTTCAGCCCCTCGCACCTCACGCTCGCCGCGGGCGGCGTCCTCATCGTCGCCGCGCCCCTGCTCTCGGCCTGGCGCCGCGCCGCCCGGGGCGCCGAACCCGAGCCGATCCCGCTCGAGGCACGCATGGCCGCCCCGGCCCTCTCCCTCGGCTACATCACGACCGCGCTCGTGCTCTTCCTCGCCTACCTCGTGCCGCACACGAACTCCCCGTTCGCGGTCGCCCAGGCGCTGCGCGGCCCGAACGTCTTCGAGGGCTTCCCGGTGGCGGGCATCGTGTTCACCACGGTGCTCGTGCTCGCGCTGGCGGTGCTCATGACCGGCCGCTTCCGGCTCCCCCTCGGGTTCTTCACGGTCGCGTTCGCCTACCCGGCGGTCATGGCCGGCGCGTACACGGGGTTCGAGTACGGCGGATACGTATGGATCTTCCTGCTCTCGGGCGCCTGGCTCGACTTCCTGATCTGGCTCATCCGGCCCGAGCTGCGCCGCCGCCGCGACCTGCTGGTGCTCGCCGGGGCCTGGGCGGTGCCGATCTGGGCCGCGTTCCTCATCGCCACCGGAGCGGCCACCGGCGTGTGGCCCGCGGTAGAGATCGGGCTGGGCGCACCGGTCGTCGCGGCCGTCGTGGGCGGCCTGTTCATGCTCGTGGTCCAGCCCGAGCGGCGCGACGCGGTGCGTCCCGTCGAGGTCGAGCCCTCGCCGTTCGACGACGTGATCGCCCGCGCCAAGGCCATGACCGCGAACAAGCCCGCCGAATAGCGGCCGGCCCCGGCCTCGCGCCGGGGCTGGTCGTCTACTTCCGGAGCGCCGCAAGGCTTTCGGTCATCAGCGCCTCCGTGATGAGCGCCGTGCTCGTGCCCTTCGAGCGGCACGCGTACGCGCCCGCGACGCGGCCCGCGTCGAGGGCCGCCGCGAGGTCGCCGCCCTGGGCCCGCGCCCACAGCAGGCCCGAGACGAACGCGTCGCCCGCGCCGTTCGAGTCCACCGGCGCCCAGTCGGCCCAGGCCGGCACCGCCGCGCCGAGTTCGGCGACGGGGTCGATCGCGTCGTAGTGCGCGAGGGCGCCGCCTCGCTCGAGGACGTACCCGCCGTGCTCGCCGTCGGTCGCGATCACGACCGAGGCCCGGCCGTTGTCGACGATCCAGCGCATGGCCTTCTCGGGGTCACCGCCGAGCTTGGTGGCCGAGAGGGTCACGAGGTCGGATCGGAGGGCGAAGGCCTTCTGGTGCTCGGCCTCGCCGTCCCAGCCGTGCAGGTCGGTCGAGACCGTGACGCCTTCGGGGATCGCGGTGAGCACGTCGCGGGTGTGGTTCGGGATCGAGACGTGGACGTGCCTGGCCTCGGCGACGTGCGGGCCGAAGAACTCGGCGGGCATGCGCAGGTCGGCGTCGTGGCGGTAGTCGTAGAAGGAGTACCGGCGCCCGCCCGCGTCGACGAGGTTGACCGAGCGCGAGGTCCCGTTGGGGGAGATGAGATGGCGGAAGTCGAGGCCGTGCCGCTCGTAGTGGCGCAGGATCAGCCTGCCCTGCTCGTCGTCGCCGATGTAGTCGATGAAGCGGGTGGCGAGCCCGAGGTGGAGGCAGCCGAGCGCGACCCCGTTGCCGGTGTGCGCCACGTAGTCGTAGATCGGTTCCACGCCGAGCGAGTCGCCGTCGCCGATCGCGATCTCGGGGACGCGCACGATGGTGTCGACGCCGACGCCGCCGACGACCAGGATGTCGAGCATGTGATTCCTTTGCAAGAAATTGCAGGATACAGTGGAAATGATTGCAGGCATCGACCTTAAGTCGACGCCCGCCATCGGTCAAGCCCTATCCAACCTTGACCCGCCCCCGCCGGATCGCATAGGCGAGCACCGCCGCGCCGAGCGCCGGGCCCCACAGCCAGAACGGGAAGCTCAGCATGCCCATCACCGGGTCGCCGTTGCGGATGCCCAAGGCCGCCATGGGCACCGCCATGAAGGTGAACATCGCGGCCATGATCGAGCCGGGCACGATCGCGACCATCGGCGGCACCGGGCGGCCCTTGAAGGCGAACATCCAGAACGGCCACCGCTCGCCCCACTGCTGGGTGAGGCCGAGGCAGAGCAGGCCGCCGCCCAGCGCGGCGGTGCCGAGGAGCAGGCCCCAGATCCGGATCTCGAGCGGGAACGCCGCGTCGTCGTCGATCGGGCCGCCCACGTAGGGCCAGGGGGTCAGCCAGGTCAGCCGCTGCAGGCCGTAGGGGAGGGCGCACGCGAACGCGGTCCAGCTCGCGATCCGGCCCCACTTCGCGGCGCGCTCCGGGGCGGCCCAGGCCGGAGCGGGTTCGCCGTCGCCGCGGGTCAGCACCAGGTGCAGCGTCAGCGCGGCCCAGATCGCGGCGCCTGCGACCGTCCAGATCTGGGTGAAGAAGTAGCCGCTCATCCCGGCCATGGTCCGGCCGAGCTTCGCCGCGAACGAGCCGACCGCGGCGTAGTCGACCACGCCGGTGACGCCGAGGCCGACCAGGACCGCGGCGATGGCCGCGGCGGTGACGAGGCGGGCGGCCGCACCGCGCGCCAGGACCACCGGCACCGTCACGGCCCCGATCGGGATGAGGAACGCGCACAGGTACCCGGCGAGTGAGATCGGCGAGATCGTGGTCAGCAGCAGCCCGAACACCGCGGCGTAGAGCGCGGTGAGCGGCCACAGCCGCGGCTTCGCCCGGGCGACGAGGAGCCCGCCGAGCCCGGCCGCGAGGAGCGCGCTCGGCGCGAGCCAGTCGGGGACCGCCGCGGGGAGGGGGATCGTGGGGTCGAACAGGTCGTGCGAGTACGGGCCGCTCTCGGGGTCGAGGAGCTGCCACAGGCCGATCGGGAAGGCCAGGAGCGACCACAGGAACGCGGCTAGTACGGTCGCGCGGGCGAGGCGGGTGGGCCGCTGGAGCGGCAGTTGCGTTGTCATGCCTACAGATTCGCGAATTCCGGGGTCCGCTCCCTCCCGCGCGCGGGCGAACCGCCTCCCCCGCGAGGGGGAACCGCGCGGGGGAGGGCGACCCCGGGCCGCAACACGGCCGACCTGCGATTGCAATACCTGTTCGAGAAGGTCACGGACTCATCACAAACAGGACCGGGTGTGGTCACGACCTCTGCCATCGCCTCCACTACCGGCATAGTGTGTAACTCGGATCACGCAAACCTCCATATCTATGCCGCGTGACCTCTCGAACGAAACTAGGAGCATTCATGTCTCGCTTTCCCCGAGCACTGCTGGCGGTCGCCACAGCGGGTATCACTGCGCTCTCGCTCACCGCGTGCGGCGAAGACTCCGATTCCGGTGGTACCGACTGCGAAAGCGACGCCCTGAAGGTCGGCACGATCCTGCCCCAGACCGGCTCGCTGGCCTTCCTCGGCCCGCCCGAGTTCGCCGGCGTCGACCTGGCCATCAAGGAGATCAACGAGGCCGGAGGCGTGCTCGGCTGCGACGCCGAGGTCTACCACCAGGACTCAGGCGACACCACCTCGCCCATCGCCAGCGAGTCGGCCGACGCCCTCATCCGCCAGGGCGTCCACACCGTCATCGGCGCCGCCTCCTCCAGCGTGTCGCTCAGCTTCATCGACAAGCTCTACCAGGAGGGGATCGTCCAGATCTCCCCGGCGAACACCTCGCCGGAGTTCACCACGTACCCCAACGGCGACTACTACTTCCGCACCGCGCCTTCGGACGTGCTCCAGGGCCGCGTCCTCGCCGACCAGATCATCGCCGACGGCCACGAGAAGATCGTGATCCTGGCGCTGCAGGACTCCTACGGCACCGGCCTGGCCGAGTCCGTGTCGACGAACTTCACCGACTTCGGCGGTGAAGTCCTCGACACCATCGTGTACGACCCGGCCGCGACCGAGTTCTCGGCCGAGGCCGGCCGCGTGGCCGACGCCGGCGCCGACGCCGTCGTCCTCATCACCTTCAACGAGATCGTGAACCTCGCCCCGGCCCTCGCCGAGGAGGGCATGAGCGCCCAGGACCTCGGCTGGTACTTCGTCGACGGCAACCTCTCCAACTACGGCGACCAGTTCCCGGCCGGCTTCCTCGAGGGCGCCAAGGGCACCTACCCGGGTGCCGACACCGCCGGCATCCAGGACCGCCTGCTCGAAGTGGACCCGGAGCTGACCGACTTCACGTACGGCCCCGAGTCCTACGACGCCACCGTGCTCGCCGCGCTCGCCGCGATCCAGGGCGGCAAGGTCGACTCCGACACGATCAAGGACAACCTGATCGACGTCAGCCGCGGCGGCACGAAGTGCAACGGCTTCACCGAATGCGCCGAGCTCCTGGAGAACGACGAGGACATCGACTACGAGGGCTACTCCGGCCCCATCGAGTTCTCGGCTGAAGGCGACGTCTCCGCCGCGACCATCGGCATCTACCAGTACCAGGCCGACAACACCTTCATCAACCTCGAGTACAAGTTCGGCAGCCTCGAGGGCTAGTCGAAAGCTCCGCTCGAAACGGCGATGCCCCTCCGGACCACAGGACCGGAGGGGCATCGCCTTTATCCGTGTTCTAGCGAGCCTTCCCGAGCGTGCCCAGGTACAGCTCGACCACCTTCGGATCGTCGATGAGGCTCGCGCCGGGACCGGTGTAGGCGCTCCGGCCCTGGTCCAGCACATAGCCTCTGTCGCAGATCTGGAGGCATCGCCGGGCGTTCTGCTCGACCATGACCACCGTGACACCCGTCTGGTTGATCTGCTTGGTGTTGAAGAAGACCTCGTCCTGCATCGCCGGGGACAGGCCCGCCGACGGCTCGTCCAGCAGCAGCACCGACGGCTCCATCATGAGCGCCCGGCCCATCGCCACCATCTGCCGCTCGCCGCCCGACAGGGACCCGGCCCGCTGTGCGCGCCGCTCCCCGAGGATCGGGAACAGGTCCGTCACGAACCCGAACCGCTCCCGAAAGGCCTTCGGACGCAAGAATACGCCCATCTCCAGGTTCTCCTCGACAGTGAGCGCCGAGAACACGTTGTTCGTCTGCGGCACGAAGCCCACGCCGAGCGGCACCAGCTGGTGCGCCTTCTTGTTCGTGATGTCCTGTCCGCGCAGGGTCACCTTGCCGGAGGTGATCCCCACCAGGCCGAACATCGCCTTCAGCAGCGTCGACTTCCCGGCCCCGTTCGGGCCGATGATCCCCACCAGCTCGCCCTCGTTCGCGTACAGGTCGGTGCCGTTGAGGATCGACACGCCCGGCAGGTACCCGGCCTCCACCTCGTCGGCGCGCAGCAGCGCGTCCTGCGAGGCCGCCAGGTGCCCCTCCCGGGAGCACACCTCGGTGTCCGACTCCTGCGCCTCGTCCAGGGGCGCCCCCGTGGGGCCGATCCCCGCCGCGGTCTCGTTGTCGCTCATGTCGTCTCCTAATGCTGAGCCGCGTCGTGGTGGGCGCCCAGATACGCGTCGATGACCCGCCGGTCGGCCGAGATCTGGTCCGGCGTGCCCTCGGTGATCAACTGCCCGGCCGCCATCACCGCCACCCAGTCCGCGATCTCGTGCACCATGTCCATGTCGTGCTCGACGAACAGGACCGTCATCCCGTCCTCGCGCAGGTCCTTGATGTGCTCCAGCAGCGACTGCTTCAGCGCCGGGTTCACCCCGGCCATCGGCTCGTCGAGCATGACCATCTTCGGATCGAGCATGAGCGCCCGCGCCATCTCGAGCAGCTTGCGCTGGCCGCCGGAGAGCTCCCCGGCGTAGTCGTCGCGCTTGCGGTCGAGCTTGAACCGCTCCAGCAGCTCCATGGCCTTGGCCCGGTTCGCGGCCTCCTGCGCCTTCCACAGGGGCGGGACGAGCCCGGCCCAGAAGCGCTCGCCGATCTGGTTGCCGGCGCCGATGAGCATGTTGTCCATGACCGTCATGCGGGTGAGCGCCTTCGTCAGCTGGAACGTGCGGACCATGCCCGCCCGCGCCACCTGGTAGGAGCGCATCCGGTCGGCGCGGCGGCCGTCGAACACCCACTCGCCCCGGCTCGGCCGGTCGAAACCGGTGAGCAGGTTGAAGAACGTGGTCTTGCCCGCGCCGTTCGGCCCGATGAGGGCGGTGATGGTGCCCCGCTGGACCTCCAGGTGCGCGACGTCGACGGCGACGAGGCCGCCGAAGGCGCGGCGCACGCCGGTGGCGTTGAGGATCGGGTCCTGCTTGGGCGCACCGGGTTCGGGCGGCACGTCCGCGAGGGACGCGCGCGCCGCCGAGATCCCGGCCCTGACGGGCGCCGCCTCCGCGGGCGCCGTCGCCTCGGTCTCCGGCTGGGTGTCATCGGACATCGAGCATCAGCTCCCTTCGATTGCCGAGGATGCCCTGCGGCCGGAAGATCAGCAGCAGCACCATGCCGAGGCCGAGCAGGAAGAACACGAGCGGCCCCACCTGCGTCTGGTTGATGGCCCCGGAGGGGATCAGGCCCGAGGTGATGGCCTGGCTCAGCCCCTGCGAGAAGATGTTGTACAGGAACCAGAACAGCGCCGCGCCGAGCACGGGCCCGAAGATGCGGGCCGCGCCGCCGAGGATGAGGACCACGTAGAAGTAGAACGTGAAGTCCGTCGAGAACGTGTCGGGCTGGACGTTCGCGCGGCTCAGCGCGAACACGAACCCGGCCACCGCGCCGATGATGCCGCCGATGACCAGCGCCTGCATCTTGTACGCGAACACGTTCTTGCCGAGGCTGCGCACGGCCTCCTCGTCCTCGCGGATGCCCTTGAGGACCCGGCCCCACGGGCTGTGGACGAGCAGGGCCAGGACGACGCAGAAGAACGCCACCAGCACCCAGCCGATCAGCATGATCCACAGGTCGCGGTGGGAGTACTGGAGGTCGAACAGCCCGAAGTCGACGGTGAGGCGGCCGCTCTCCATGGAGACGAACCCGAACGTCCAGGTCGCGTCCTCCGGGACCGGGTTCAGCGCGAAGAACGGGTCGGAGAACCCGCGCATGCCGTCCGAGCCGCCGGTGTGCTCCGACCAGACCGTCGCGCGGAAGAGCCGCCGCACGATCTCGGCCGCCGCGATCGTGACGATCGCGAGGTAGTCGGCGCGCAGCCGCAGCGTCGGGATGCCCATGAGCAGGGCCAGCACCACCGCGCAGGCGAGCCCGACGAGGATGCCCCACCAGAACGGCAGCCCGAAGGCCACCACCGCAAGCGCGAGGCCGTACGCCCCGACCGCGGCGAACGCGGCCTGGCCGAAGTTCAGCAGGCCCGTGTAGCCGAACTGGAGGTTGAGGCCGATGGCGCCGAGCGCGTACACGAGCATGGTCGGCCCGATGGCCTGCGTGAGCGCCTGGCTGAAGACGAAGTGCCAATCCATTTCGCTCTCCTAGCCGATTCGCTCGCGACGGCCCAGGATGCCCTGCGGCCGGGTGAGCATGATGATGATGAGGACCGCCAGCGCGCCGACGTACTTCAGCTCGGGGGCGATCACCAGCGTCGACAGCTGCACGAACACGCCGATGAGCATGGCGCCGACGAACGCGCCGAACGCGGTGCCGAGCCCGCCGAGGACGACCGCGGCGAACACCATGAGGAGCAGGTGCTGGCCCATGTCGAACTTGATGCCGTCGCTGATGCCCAGGAACACGCCGGACATGGCCGCGAGGCCGCCGCCGATCGTCCACACCAGGCGCACGACCTGGTTCACGTCGATGCCGGTGGAGGCCGCGAGCGAGGGGTTGTCGGCGACCGCGCGGGTGGCCTTGCCGAGCCGCGTGTAGACGAGGGCGATGCCGACCGCGATGCAGACGACGAGCGCGATCGAGCCGGTCACGACCTCCTTCGGGGTGACGACGAGCCAGCCGAAGTCCCAGGGCTTCTGGCCGACGAACTCGTCGTAGCGCTGGCGTTCGCCGCCGACGAAGAACAGGGTCACGTTGCGGATGAGCAGGGCGACGCCGATCGAGATGATCATCATCGAGACGAGGCCGGTGCCGCGCTTGCGCAGCCGCGACCACAGGCCCCAGTCCTGGACCCAGCCGAAGGCGGCGCCGAGGATGACGGCGGCGATCGCCGCGATCCACACGGGCACGCCGAAGGTGAGGTTGAACAGCAGGGCCATGACCGCGCCGAAGGTGACGAGGTCGCCGTGGGCGAAGTTGGTGAGGCCGGTCGTGCCGAACACCATGGAGAGGCCGACGGCGGCCAGGGCGATCATGAGGCCGAAGTGGAGCCCGGAGACGAGGAGGCTGACGGCGCGGGTGGCGCCGCCCTCGTCCTCGATCTCGGCGAGGTTCTCGCCGTTCTCGGCCGTGTCGGCCTCGGAGCTCGACTCGCCGTCGCCGGGGGCCTCCTCGGTCGCGTCGCCGCCGGAGGAGGGCTCGTCCCCGCCGGGGGAGCCGCCGACCACCTGAACGTCGAGCGGGAACAGGACGGTCCGGTCGGAGCTGATGCTGACTTCGAGCGAGGGCTTGCCGTTGCGCACGACCAGGCCGTCGGGGAGCGTGGACTCGTCGAGGGTGACGACGTAGTCCCCGCCCGCTTCGAGCGGGACGGCCCACGTGCCGTCCTCGCCGCTCTGGACCGTGGCGATCTCGGTGCCGGCGGCGTCGGTGACGGTGATCGAGACACCCGCGACCGGTTCGTCCTGCTGGTTCTCCAGGGTGCCGTGGACGCCGAAGGCGTCCTGGGCGGTGGCGCTGCTGTTCACCCCCAGCCCCAGCAACAGGCCGGCGAACGCAGCCGACAGCAACAACACTGCACGTCTCAATGGGCCCCCTCGGGAGGTTTGGGCGTCGGAACCCGCGCATCGTGGATTGTTCGAGAAACACGAAACGACGGGAGTGAGTCGGATCTTATGGAGAGCTGGCCCACAAACGCAGGTGTCGTTATCGAACCGTTGCAAATGTGGCTCAGATGTTACCGGCGAGCACCTCCGTGACGCCCGACCGTTCCTTACGTCCATTGCCGCCGCATTCGGGCCCGATGAAGTCCTCGCGACGTTCCTGTGCCCCGCCCGCGCCCGCCGCGTTCCCCTCCGGACACCGACCGGCCACGCGGTGTGAGAGGATATTGCCCGCTCGGGGCAGTAGCTCAGCTGGTTAGAGCAGGGGACTCATAATCCCTGGGTCGCGGGTTCAAGTCCTGCCTGCCCTACGGCGACGAAGGCCCCGCGCTCGGCGGGGCCTTCCTCCTTGTTCAATCCTTCTCCGCGCCGTCGATTCCGGCGGCCGCCGCTGCTACCAGGGGACGACCTCGTCGTCGAAGTACTCGATGCCCTCCTGGAAGAACCCGCCGTTCGGGCCGTCCGGTCCGATGAGGGCGAGGTTGACGGCCGCGACCGCGGCGTCCTCGGGGCGGCGGGTGCCCTGGTTGTCGTTCAGGTCGGTGCGGGTGTAGCCCGGCGTCATCGCGTTGATCTTGATCCCGGTGGGCTCCAGCTCCTTCGACCAGGAGACGGTCAGCATGTTGAGCGCCGACTTGGACGCGCCGTACGCGCCGACCTGCATCCCCGAGAACGGGTAGTCGCCGGTCATGAAGCCCAGCGAGCCGACCTCGCTGGAGACGTTCACGATCCGCCCCGCCTCGGCCCGGCGGATCAGCGGCAGGAATGCGTTCGTCACCGAGACGACCCCGATGACGTTGGTCTCGAACACCTTCCGGGCGGTGGCGACGGTGAGCTCGCTGGTGTTCCAGTCCCCGTCGGCCAGGGCGATCCCGGCGTTGTTGACGAGCACGTCGAGGCTGCCGAACTCGTCTTCGACGCGCTTGGCGGCCGCAGCGACCACGGCCTCGTCGGTGACGTCGAGGTGGAGGAAGCGGGCGTCGAGCCTTTCGGCGCGGAGCTCGGCGGCCGCGGCCTCGCCGCGCTCCTCCGAGCGGGCCCCCACGAGGACGGTGAAGCCCTTGCGGCCGAGTCCGCGGGCGATTTCGATGCCGATGCCTTTGTTGGCGCCGGTGATGACGGCGATGTTCTTGGTCATGGCACGAGCCTGCGCGCGATTCCCTGCCTTGCAAAGAGGACCGTTTATGGTGGTACCGCCGGTGCCTGTCTCTCGCGCCTGAACCGGGGCAGTATGGACGGCATGGACCGCACCGAGCTCGCCTCCTTCCTCAAGACCCGCCGCGCCGCGATCCGGCCCGGCGACGCCGGCCTGCCGGAGGGGCCGCGGCGGCGCACCCCGGGGCTGCGCCGCCAGGAGGTCGCGCAGCTCGCGGGCATCTCGGTCGAGTACTACATCCGGCTCGAGCAGGCGCGGGGCCCGAAGCCCTCGAAGCAGGTGCTCGGCGCGCTCGCGCGGGCGCTCATGCTCGACCGGGACCAGCGCGCGCACCTGTTCCTCCTCGCCGACGAGCTGCCCGAATCGGAATCCAGCCGCGAGATCCCGCCGACCATCCGGAACCTCCTCGACGGCCTGCGCGACTACCCGGCCTACGCGATCGACGCCTGCTACGACATGCTCGCGTGGAACGCCTCCGCGGACCGGCTCATGGGGTACCTCAGCCACCTGGAGCCCGAACAGCGGAACCTGCTGCGCACCAACTTCCTTGGCCGGTACGCGTCCCAGCTGCTCGCCGACCCGCAGTCGCTGGCGTTCCTGCAGGACTGCGTCGCCGACCTGCGGGCCTCGCTGGCGCGCAGCCCGAAGGACGTGAAGCTGCGGGCGCTGGTGGACGAGCTGCTGCGGGGCAGCCCGGAGTTCGGGGTGATGTGGGCCGACCACCGCGTGGCGGTGCGGCGGGTGCAGCGCAAGAGCGTGGTCCACCACGAGTTCGGGCCGATGGAGTGGGACTGCCAGGTCCTGGAGGTGCCGGGGACGGCGCTCCGGCTGGTCATGTATGTGCCGCAACCGGATTCGCCGACCTCGGCGGCGTTCGCCCGGCTGCTGGAGCGGGCGCCGGTCACACTCGAGGCGCCCGTGCGCCGTCCTTGACCCGCCCGGCGACGGACATCACGCTCGGATTTCACCGCAAAGGCTTTTACTCCGATGGCGAGTGTATTTATGATTGGTGCGGAGGCGCGAGCCTCCCGCTCTTGACAGCGACCGGTACGGCAAGGAAGCAGCCGGTGACAGCCTCAGCGTTCTCACCCTCCCCACTCTTTCCTTCCGGAGCTGCTTTCCCATGCGCATGCCTCTGTTCGCCATGTCCATCGGCGCGTTCGGCATCGGTACCGCCGAGTTCGTCATCATGGGCATCCTGCCCCAGGTGGCCGCCTCCTCGGGCGTCTCGCTCGCCGAAGCCGGCCTCGCCGTCTCGGCCTACGCGATCGGCGTCGTCCTCGGCGCCCCGCTCCTCACGGTCGCCACCACCCGCGTGCCCCGCAAGCCGCTGCTCATCGCCCTGATGGCCTGGTTCGCGGTCGCCAACCTCGTCACCGCCCTGGCCCCCGACTTCGGGACCCTGCTCGCCTCCCGGTTCTTCGCCGGGCTCCCGCACGGCGCGTTCTTCGGCGCGGCCGCGGTGGTCGGCGCGAGCCTGGTCTCCTACGAGCGGCGCGCCCGCGCGATCTCGGGGATCATGTCCGGCCTGACCGTGGCCACGATCATCGGCGTTCCCGTGAGCGCCCTGCTCATCGGCCAGTTCTCCTGGCGCTGGATCTTCGCCGCCGTCGCCGCGCTCGGCCTGGTGGCCGCCGCCGCGATCTGGGCGACCGTGCCCGACACCCGCGGTGTCATCGTGCCCACCAAGGCCGCCGACGAGATCCGCGCGATCCGCTCCAAGCGCGTCCTGCTCCCGCTCGTCACGGGCGCGGTGGGCTTCGGCGGCATGTTCGCGGCCTACACCTACCTGACGCCGATCCTCGAAGAGGTCACCGGCCTCGGCACGGTCGCCGTCGCGATCACCCTCGCGGTGTTCGGCCTCGGCCTGACGGCCGGCAACATCGTCGGCGGCCAGGTCGCCGACCGAGCCCCGATCCAGGGCCTGTTCGCCTCGTTCACCACCATCGCCGCAGTGCTGCTGATGATGTACTTCACGATGGCGAACCCGGTCCTGGCGATCGCCGGGGTGTTCCTGATGGCGCTCTCGTCGTCGCTGGTCGGCCCGATCATGCAGCGGCTGCTGCTGGACGGCGCCCACGCCGCCCCGTCGCTCGCCTCCTCCCTGCACCACGCGGCCTTCAACCTCGCCAACGCGAACGGCGCCTGGCTCGGCGGCCTGGCCCTCTCGGCCGGCCTCAGCCTCACCGCGCCGATCCTCGTCGGCGTCGGCCTGGCCCTCGCCGGCCTCGCCCTCTCGGTCCCGCTCGCCCGAGCCCACACCGAGGCCGAAGCGATGATCCCGGCCCACCTGACCACGGCCGAACTCGCCCGCGCCTCCTAACGACACGGGCCTCCGAATCGAGGCCCGAACACCGCCGCCCCGGCCGACCGCCGGGGCGGCGGTGCCGTCTCCGATGCCGCGTGCCGCGGCTGCGGCGGCGGCCTCGCGACCGCCGCCGAACCGCCCGAGCGCTCCCGCGGCGGGTTGCGTCGCCGCGTCGCGCATCGAGTTGCTCGCTTCGCGCTGGCGGCCGCCGCTTCGCAGCAGCCGGCACGCGTCCGCTTCGCGCTAGGGGACCAGGACCACCTTGCCCGTCGTGCCCCGGTTCTCAAGGGCGCGATGGGCTTCCGCCGCCTCGCTGAGTTTGAAGGTGTGGACCGCCGGGCGCAGGCGTCCCGCTGCCAGCTCGGCCAGGGATCGCTCTTCCAGCGCTCGCAGGCCGCCCAGCTTCGCGAGGAGCTTCGGCCCCAGGGCGCCGGAGACCGTGAGGCCGCGGCCCACGATGTCCTCGACCGTCGCTTCCGTGGCCTTGCCCGCCGACCAGCCGAAGACCACCATGCGGCCGCCGAAGCCGAGGCGGTCGAAGGCCGCGCGGCCGGTGTCGCCGCCGACCGAGTCGAACAGCAGCGTCGCCTCGCGGCCCTCCAAAGCCTTGTCCAGCACCGAGGTCCAGTCCGCCGCCTTGTAGTCGATCGCCGCGTCGGCCCCGTTCGCCGCGACCTGCCGCACCTTGTCCGGCCCGCCCGCGAGGCCGACCACGTACGCGCCCGCGTTCTTCGCGGCCTGCACCAGCAGCGTGCCGATCCCGCCGGCCGCGGCCGGGACGATCACCACGTCTTCAGCCGTCACCGGGCCGACCGACAGGACCATGAGCGCGGTCCGGCCGGTGCCGATCATCGCGATCGCCTCCGGGAACCCGGCGCCCTCGGGGATCTCGTGCACGTTCTCGACCTCGCGCACCGCCTTCTCGGCGTACCCGGCGGAAGCGAAGCCCAAGTGGGCGACCACGCGCTTGCCGATCCAGGACGCGTCAACGCCCTCGCCGACCGCGTCGACGATCCCGGCCGCTTCGCGGCCCGGGATCATCGGCAGCGGCGGCAGCGGGTACGGGCCGTTCTTGTCGCCGCTGCGGAAGGTCGTGTCGAGCAGGTGGACGCCGGCGGCGCGGGTGTCGATGCGCACCTGGCCGGGGCCCGGCTCGGGGTCGGCGACCTCCTCGTACACCAGGACTTCAGGGCCGCCGAATTCGTGCTGCCGGATCGCGTGCATGTCATCCCTCGCTGTCGTTTCAGATGCCGCCGCCGTTCTCGCCGCCGCATCGGTGGGTGTTGATGCAACTGTAGGAACGCGCCGACTGGCCCTGCATCTGTCGACCGACTTAACCTGCCCCTGCAGAACGTCACGGGTTCGGGGAGCCCGGGTCGAGACCCAGCGCGTTCAGCAGGGTCCGGGCCTCGTCGCGGCACCGGTCGGCCCGGTCGGCGCGGCCGGCCGCCTGGTAGGCGTTGGCGAGGGCGAGCAGGCTGCGGGCCTGGCGCAGCGGGTCGGGCATGGCCGCGAACACGTCGCACGCCTGGCGGCCCATGCGGATCGCCCGCCCCAGATCGCCCTCGGCGGTGTGCAGCTTGCACATCACCCGCGCCCGCACCGCGAGCGATTCCGAGGTCTCGTAACGGTCCAGGTGCGCCACCCGCGCCAGCGTGTCCCGCACCTGCTCGAACTGCTCGGTGTCCACGTACAGGTCCGCCAGCCAGTACGTGTAGATCAACTGGTGGCGCCAGTTGTTGAACTGCTCGACCAGCTCGAGGCTGCGCAGCAGCGCCGCCTCCGCGCGCGGGTGGTCCTCGTCCGCGCGGTGGACCGCGAACTGCCGGAAGTAGAGCCGCGACCGGTAGTACTTCGACGGATGGTCGCGCAGCATCTCCGCGATCTCCCGGCTCAAAGCCTCGGCGGCGCTGATGCGGCCCTGGTCGACGTACAGCTCCGAGAGCGACAGCAGCGGGTACACCGTCGTCGGCCCGTCGTCGGCGGCCGCGTCGAGGTCGCGGGCCTTCAGCAGCAGCGCCTCGGCCTCGGCGAAGATCCCCATGCGCCGCAACACGGTGCCGAGCGAGGTCAGCACCTCCACCCGCACGGCCCGGTTCCCCGACCGCTCGGCCGCGATCACCGCCTCCCGCAGCAGCGACACCGCCTCCCGGTACCGGCCCAGCTGCGTCAGCGTCGTCGCGAGGTCGTTGCGGGCCTTGCCCGTCGCGTCCCCGTGCGGCGTCAACCGCAGGTACTCGAGGGTCTTCTCCGCGTACGCCTTCGACTTGTGGAGGTCGCCCGAAGCGAACGCCACCGCGTCCGCGAGCGCGTACGCCCGCACCGCGTCCATCGGCTCGTCCGAGCGCGTCCCCGTCTCGATGCCCAGCTCGGCCACATGCGCGAGCTCGGGCAGCTCGTAGAGCGAGTCGGAGAGCGCGCGCCGGTTCGCGGCGTCGTCGCGGTAGCCCGCGTCGGCGAACGCGATGAGCCGGGAGAGCAGCCGCGAGACGTGCGGGTGGCCGTTCCATTCGAGGAAGGTCGCCACGATGTTGCGGTACTCCAGCACCGGCAGTCGCGTCGAGCCCTTCGCGTACCAGGCCACGGCCTGCTCCCGGAGCCGCTGCAGCGCGGCCGGGTCGAACGCGGACTCGGCCTTGCGCCGCGCGTACTCGCGCACCAGGTCGTGGAAGCGGTAGCGGCCCGGCCGGTACTCGTCGATGCGGTGGGCGGCCACCAGGTTCGCCAGGAGCCGTTCGGCCGCTTCGGGTTCCCACGTCACCAGGGCGCACGCCAGGCCCTTCGAGAAGTCCGTGCCCGGCAGGTACGCGAGGTTGAGGTACAGCAGCTCCTCCTCGGGCTCGAGCGCCTGGTAGGAGAGGTCGAACGCCGCCGCCACCGTGGTGGTCGGGTCGCCCTCGACCGCGAGCCGCGAGAGCCGGTCGCGCCCGGCCAGCGCCGCGGCGGTCTCCGCCAAGGTGGTGCCGGGCTGCGCGTCGAGGTTGGTGCCGACGATCCGCAGCGCCAGCGGCAGGCCCCCGCACAGCTCCGCGACCCGTTGGGCCGCATCGGTTTCGCGCTCGACCCGGTCGCCGCCGACGAGGCTCTCGAGGAGGCGCACGGACTCGCCGCCGTCGAGCGCGCCCACCGTGATCTGCCGGATGTCGTGGGCCGCAGCGAGATCGGGGAGCCGCCCGCGGCTGGTGACGACCGCGACGCACCCGGCCGTGGCGGGCAGCAGCGGCAGCACCTGCGCCGAGTTCCGGGCGTTGTCGAGGATGAGCAGCGTCCGCGTGTCCGCCAGGCGCGAGCGCAGCAGCGCGGCCGCCTCGTCGAGGTCCGAGGGGATCGCCTCGGTCGGCACCCGCAGCGCCCGCAGGAACCCGGCCAGGGCGTCCAGCGGTGCCAGTGACGGCGTGCGGTCGAACCCGCGCAGGTTCACGTACAGCTGCCCGTCCGGGAACCGCTCGCGCACCCGGTGCGCCCAGTGCAGCGCGAGCGTGGTCTTCCCCGAACCACCGATCCCCGAGAGCACCGCGACCTGCGGCCCCGGCCCGAGGAGCCGGTCGAGGACGTCGAGTTCCCCTGCCCTGCCAGTGAAGTGGATACTGTCGGAGGGCAGCTGCGCGGGTGCCGGCAGCGCCACGCGCGCCTTCGGCGCCCCGGTCCGCGCCGCGGCCCGGAGGGACGAGTCGTCGCGCAGGATCGCGGTGTGCAGCTCCTTCAGACGCTGCCCGGGGTCGATGCCGAGCTCTTCGGCGAGCTGGCGGCGGATCGACTCGTACACGTCGAGCGCTTCGGCGGGCCGGTCCTCGCGGTAGAGCGCGGTCATGAGCAGCTCGGCCGTGTGCTGCCGGTACGGATGCGCCTCGAGCACGCGCCGCAGGTCGCCCACCACCGGAACGCCGGTGGCGAGCCCGAGTTCGAGTTCGGCGCGGCTCTCCTCGGCGGCGGCGCGCTCCTCGTCCCAGCGCCGCGCGCCCGCCTCGATGACGCGGCCGCCGAACCCGGCCAGGGTCGGCCCCCGCCACAGGTCGAGGGCCTCGCGCAGACTGCCCAGGGCCGCTTCGGGTTCGGAGGCGGCCTCCTGCTCGCGGGCGATCCGCACGGCCCGCTGGAACCGCAGCGAGTCGAGCTTCTCGGGCCGCACCCGCAGCCGGTAGCCCTCGCCGACGGTCTCGATCTCGCTCGTGCCGGTGGGCAGCAGGATGCCGCGGGCGCTGGCGACCGTGTTCTGGATCTGCCGCTTCGCGGTCGCGGGCGGCAGCTCCTCCCATATGGCGTCGACGAGCTTCGGCAGGGGCACCACGTGCCCGGCCTCCAGGAGCAGCACGGCGAGCAGCCGCGGCAGGACCCGCCCGGGCAGCGCCACGGGCAGGCCCTCCCAGGTCAGCTGCAGAGGCCCGAGGATGCCGAAGTCCACGGTCCACCTCCCGGGGAGTCGAGGTGCGGCCGTAAGCGCGGGGAACGACTCCAGTCTATGGGCATTCGATGATCGTTTGGGAACGGTTGCAAGGGGTTTGCGCACCGTGACTATGCAGCTACCGGTTTGTGTCTCATGAACGACTCGTGAAGGTCTTGACGCCGCCGCCGCGAAGCTCGACGTATCGAGCGAAGGAGGAGCGATGTTCACGAGACAGCGTCCCGAGTCCCAGACCAGGCCCCAAGAGGCCCGCGCCCGGTTCCGCGCCGGGCTGGTCGCCACGACGAGCGGATGGTCGCACGGGTACGTGCAGGCCAACCTGGTGGCCGTCCCGGCCCAGCACGCGATCGCCTTGCGTCGCTTCGCGGTGCGCAACCCGCGGGCCTGCCCGCTGCTGGACGTGGTGGGGCCCGGCCGGTTCTGGACCGACCTGGCCTTCGGCGCCGACCTGCGCCGCGACCTCCCGGCCTACCGGGTGTGGAGCAAGGGCGAGCTGGTCGCCGAGCGCACCGACGTCGCCGACTTGTGGGGCGGCGACCTGGTGACGCTCCTGACCGGCTGCACCTTCACGTTCGAGCCGTTCCTGGAGCGCGCGGGCATCCCCCTGCGCCACCTCGAGCAGGGCGTCAACGTCCCCATGTACCGGACCAACCTGAAAGCCCTGGGCGCCAGGCGGTTCCGCGGCCCCGTGGTGGTCTCCATGCGGCCCATGCCGGCCCGGATGGCCGACCACGCGGCGGCGATCACCGCCGACATGCCCTACGCGCACGGCGCCCCCGTCCACATCGGGCGGCCGTCCGCGATCGGCATCCGCGACCTCGGCAAGCCCGACTTCGGCGACCCGGTGCGGCTGCGCGAAGACGACGTGCCGGTGTTCTGGGCCTGCGGTGTGACGCTTCAGGAAGCGGTGGTCAAGGCCAAGCTGCCGTTCGCGATCACGCACGCGCCCGGGCACATGCTCATCACCGACCGGCGCGCGAAGATCAACGGCACCGGCGAGATACGCGTCATCCGCTAGACCGCTCCCGGCGTCGCCCCCGCCGACGCCGGAGCGGGCTCCGGGAGCCGGAACAGCCCCAGGAACCGCTCGGCCATCGCCTGGTCGCCCTGGACGGTGACGCGGCCGGCGTGCAGCGAGACGTCGAGGCTGCGGCCGCCGAGCGTGAGCCGCTTCAGCGTCTCCGCGTCCGTGCGGATCACCGCGTGCGGGTGCTCGGGCCGCCCCGGCGCGAGGAGCAGCTGCGCGTCGATGACCTCGGCGATGAACGGCCGGTCGTCGACCCACAGCTCGAACGCCGCGTCGAAGCCGCGCGCGGCCACGGGCATGAACAGCGAGCGCATGGAGAGGATGAGCGCGTCAGCGCCCATCGGCGCGTCGAGCGGGATCGCGGCCGAGCGCGCGCCCCAGCGCAGCAGGAACACGATCACCGGCTCCAGGTCCCGACCCCACTCGGTGAGCTCGTACACCTTGGACGCGGCGGGCGGCGGCAGGCGGCGTTTGGAGACCACGCCGTGCGATTCGAGTTCGCGCAGCCGCTGCGACAGGACGTTCGCGCTGGCGCCGTGGAGGCCCGCGCGAAGGTCGGTGAAGCGCTTGGGGCCGAGGAGCAGTTCGCGGACGATGAGGAGCGACCAGCGCTCGCCGACGAGGTCGAGCGCATGGGCGGCCGGGCAGCCGTCGCCGTAGGTGCGCACGGTTCCACCTTCAATCCGAACAGGGGGAGAGGAGAGACCGCAGGTGAATCCCATTGCGGTAGTCAGTATCAAGCTTAAAGTCCCGTAAGGCGAAGGTCTAGTCCTGGTTAATGACCAACAGATCTCGAAACGGTAACGTGCGCTCTGTAAAAGGTGCGTGTCCTGCGGCCGGTCCCGCTTGCGCCGGGACGGATCCTGCGGCACCATTCAGGGCGTGCCAGAACTGACCGCCTCCTCGCTGATGGAGCACCACCAGGCCGCCAGTACGCTCGCCGCCCTCATCGAAGGCAACGGCCGATTCGTCGCCGGCGAGCCGCGGTACAAGCGCGACATCGTCGCGGCCCGCGAGGCCGCGCCCAGCCAGACGCCCAGCGCCGCGGTGTTCACCTGCATCGACTCCCGCGTCACCGCCGAGAGCGTCTTCGACTGCGACTTCGGGCAGCTGCTCGTGGTCCGCACGGCCGGGCACGTCCCCGACCGGGCCGCGGTCGGCTCCCTCGAGTTCGGCGCCGCCGAGCTCGGCGTCTCCCTCGTAGTGGTCCTCGGCCACGAGCGGTGCGGCGCGATCAACGCGGCCCTGCACGCGGTCGAGGACGACTCCCACGACCCGCGCACCGACTACCTCGTCGAACAGCTGTGGCAGCCCGCCTCGCAGGCCTGGACCGAGACGAAGGACCCCGAGGAGGCCGCGTCCCGCGCGCTGCGCCTCCAGGTGCGCCGCACCGTCGCCGACCTGAGCCGCCGGGAGAACCTCGACGGTGTCATGGTGGTCGGCGCGGTCTACGACCTGGACACGGGCAAAGTAAGCCTCATCGACGAGAACTGATCGCGACGAGCTGTCAGAATCGGGGTATGAGCGACCAACCCTTGACCGAGGCCGAGATCGAGCTCGCGCTGTCGGAACTCCCCGGCTGGAGCCACGTCGGCGACCGCCTGGAGCAGACCTGGACCTTCGACGGGCACCTCCGGGCCCTCGCCGCGGCCACCGCCGTCGGCTTCCTCAACGAGCAGCGCGGCCACCACGCCGACCTCACGATCAACTACAACAAGCTCCGCGTCTCCGCGACCACCCATTCCGCCGGGAACAAAGTCTCCGCCAAGGACACCGACCTCGCGCGGGCGGTCAGCGACCTCCTGGACTAGTGCGGGAGTGGCTGCTGCGCATCCCTGATGCGCATGCGTCCGCGATGCTTACGACCTGCGAAAACGGGGCACACCCCCGGCCTTCGTCTCTGCGAAGATGAAGTGAGCACAGTGGGAGCATCGCCATGGACGCATTTGCCGCCCGGCCCTCCGGGACCGACAAGCGCATCGTCCTCGACCGACTCGCCAGGGCCCGGCGCAAGGGCGTGATCGACGCCGCGGAGTACCGTCTGCGGCG
This sequence comes from Glycomyces niveus, assembly GCF_017592475.1. Classification (GTDB taxonomy): domain Bacteria; phylum Actinomycetota; class Actinomycetes; order Mycobacteriales; family Micromonosporaceae; genus Glycomyces; species Glycomyces niveus. The sequence continues at coordinate 303,329 of NZ_JAGFNP010000005.1, forward strand.
GCGGCTGGCCGCGAGGGCCGACAGCGTCGCCGACCTCCAGACGCTCCTGCTGGACGTCGGCGACGACGAGCTCGGCCGGGACCACTGGCGGTACGGCCGCTGGCGCGGACCGGTCAGGGACGGCCGCGAACTCGAGATCCAGCGCTTCGTCGGAGCGCTGCTGCTCTTGGCCGCGGTCGTCCTGGTGATCGTCTGCGTGGCGGTCGCGATCGCGGCCTACGAGCACTTCTACTAGGAGACGAGGGCCTTCAGCTTCTCGCGCAGGCGCTCCAGGTGCTCGCCGATCCAGGGCATCGCCAAAGGGTCGTCCGAGAGCAGCGCCGCCAGGCGCTCGGAGTCGGAGTCGCCGTAGATCCCGGTGACCGCGACGCGGATCGTCAGCGCCGCCGGGTCGTCCCCGAACGCTTCACCGGCGATGACCACGATCCCGAACTCGTCCAGCAGGACCCGGGCGAGGTCGGCGCTCGTGCGCACCCCCCACCGCTCGGCGAGCACCGCGCGCAGCGGTCCGAACTCGGGCCACACGTAGAAGCCGCCCTGCGGGACCCGCACCTCGCAGCCGACGCCCGCGAAGACCTCGGCCACAGCGGTCGCCACCGCGCCGTGCAGGCGGCGGGCCATGGCGACCCGGTCGACGAGCTCGGCCGGGTCGGACCAGGCGTACGCGGCGGCGTGCTGCATCGGCAGCGGCGCGGAGGACCACAGCTCGGAGGCGATGCCCCGCACCGTCTCCCGCAGCTCGCGGCCCCGATCGGAGTCGGGGAACCGGGCCGCGCCGATGCGCCAGCCGCCGAGCGCGTAGTTCTTCGACAGCGCGGTGGTCGTGACCGTCCGCTCGGGCGCCCACCGGCTGGGGGAGGGGAAGTCCCCGGGCTGGAACACGAGGTCGCGGTAGATCTCGTCGGCCACGATGACCAGGTCGAGCTCGCGCGCCGCCGCGCACAGCGCCCGCACCGACGCCTCGGAGGCGAGTCGGCCGGTCGGGTTGTCCGGCAGCGTGACCACGACGAGCCGCGGGTCCCGGCCCGCCGCGCGCGCCTCGAGCACCGCCGCCGTCATGAGCGCCGCGTCGGGCACGCCGCCCTCGCCGTGCGGCACCGGCACCCGGACCGGCTCGCGGCCGAGCAGCTGCGACTGCGCCGCGTAGGACACCCACGCGGGCTGGGGGAGGACGACGTCGCCGCCGACCGCGTGCTGCAGCGCGAACAGCAGCGGTTTGGAGCCGGGCCCGAGGAGCACCTGGCCGGCCTCCGTCGGGTTGCCGCGGCGGGTCCAGTACCCGGCGGCGGCCCCGCGGGCCTCCTCGGTGCCGGCGACCGGCCCGTAGGCGATCCTCCCGGCGGCCTGCGCGAGGCGCTGGCTCAGCAACGGGTGCACCGGGATCCCGGCTTCACCGAAGCCGAGCGCGAGCACCTCCTGCCCGGCGGCGCGGCGAGCGGCGATGGCTTCGTTGGCGGCGAGGGTGGCGGAGACGGTCACGGGTGGCTCCTTGTTGGATGGTCGAGCAACGTGGACCAATCTCCTCCGCCCGGAGCATCATCGCAAGTATTTCTACCTTTCGCCGAGGGTAAGATTTCCTTATGCTCGACGTGCGCCGCCTGCGGCTTCTCTACGAATTCGCGGCCCATGGATCGATAACCGCCACTGCCGCGGCGACCGGCCAGACCGCCTCCGCGGTCTCCCAGCAGCTGGCCGCCCTGGAGAAGGAGACCGGCGTCTCGCTCCTCGAACGGACCGCCCGCTCCGCGCAGCTGACCGACGCCGGACGCCGCCTCGTGGCCCACACCGCCCACATCCTCGAGGCCATCGACGCCGCCGAGACCGACCTCGCCGCCGAGTCCGCCGAACCCCGCGGGCGCGTCACCGTCGCCGCGTTCCCCACCGTCGCCGTCGCCCTCGCCGGCCCCATCGTGCGCCGCCTCCGCCGCTACCCCGAGCTCCAGATGGTCCTGCTCCAGCAGCACACCGTCTCCGAGTCCCTGGCGCGCGTCCGCTCCGGCGAGATAGACCTGGCCCTCATCGACGACTGGTCGGGCCAGCGCCGCCCGCCCACCGCGGGCCCGCTCACCTTCCACCACCTCGTGAACGACCCGCTCGTGGCCGTCCTGCCCGTACGGCACCCCTTGGCGGACAAGGAGGTCCTGTCCGCGCACGAACTCGCGGGGGAGTCCTGGATCGCCTCCCCGGAGGGCGAGCCCTCGCGGATGGCGCTGGCGCGGCTGTGGCGGGCCGAGGGCATCAGCGCGCCCGTCTCCGAGTTCGAGGGGCTCGACACGATCCTCACCCTCGTCGCCAAGGGCCTCGGGGTGACGGTCGCGCCGTGGATGGCCGCGGCCGAACGCAAGGACGTGGCCGTGCGGAAGGTCGCCGAGGACCTGCCGGGCCGGGAGGTCTACGTGGTCCACCGGACGGCCTCCACGGGCCGCCCGGCGGTGATGACGGTCCTCCAGGCCCTGCACCAGTCGGCCAAGAAGCTCATGGCCGCCGCAGAGCGCTTCTAAGAGGCGCAGTCAACGCAGATGTGAAGGCGGGTAGGGCGACTCGCCCTCGTCCCACGTCCCGGCGGCCTCCGGCTTGGGCCGCGGCGCCTCCTTGGGGGCCTTCGGCTCCTTCGGCTTCGGCTGCCAGCGCGCCAGGTACGCGGCCAGCCAGGTCGTGATCGGCACGGCCGCGATGAGCCCGAGCGTGCCCGCGACGGACCGCACGATCTCGGTGGCGATGATCTGGCTCGTGAGCACCTGCTCCAGCGGCCGGTTCGCCGCGGCGATGAGCACCAGCAGCGGCAGCGACGCGCCCGCGTAGGCGAGCACGAGCGTGTTCACCACCGAGGTCAGGTGGTCGCGCCCGACCCGCATCCCCGACTTGAACAGCCGCGCCGGACCCCACTTCGGGTTCGCCTTCGCGACCTCGTCCACCGTGGCGGCCTGGGAGACCGTCACGTCGTCGATCACGCCGAGCGCGCCGATGAGGATGCCCGCCAGGAGCAGGCCCGACATGTCGATCGGGTACTGCATGGCGAGGTTCGTGGTGTTCTCGTCCAGGACCCCGTTGAGCTTCGTGAGGTTCACGGCCGCCTCGGCGAGCAGCACCGTCACGATGAGCGACGCGAGCGTCCCCACCACCGCCACGGTGGTCGTCCGGTTCCAGCCGTGTCCCAAGTAGAGCGAGACGAGCATGATCGCGGCCGAGCCGACGACCGCGACGAGGATCGGCGAGGACCCGTCGAGGATCGCCGGGACCATGAACAGCAGCACCACCGCGAACGTGAGCGCGAGGCTCACCAGCGACCGCACGCCCTTCCAGCGCCCGAACGCGACCACCGCGAGGGCGAACGCGATCGCGAGCGCCCACAGCGCGCTCGACCGGTCGTGGTCGATGATGTGGTACTGCTGGCCCGAGACCGAGTCGGGCGTGTAGATGAGGATGACGTCGTCACCGACCTCGACCACGGGTGCCCCTGGGCCGCTGGGGATGTCGACGATCGCCTCCTCGTCGGCGTGCTCCCCGGTGAGGAGATGCACGACGACGTCGCCGCACACCGTCACCTGCAGCTGCTCGTTGAGCTCCGCGTCGGCCTCGTCGCATTCGGTCTCGTTGATCGCGATGACGTGGCCGTCGACCTCGGTCCCGTACGCTTCGATGCTCGAGGCGTCCTCGACCCCCGTGGGCCACAGCAGGATCAGCCCCAGGACGGTCGCGACCGCAGCAGGGACCAGGATCCACAGCGCGGCGCGCGGGACGGCGTCGTTCGGAATCGTGTGGCTGTGCTTCAGCGAGTCCTGGTTCACGAACGTGAGCTTACGATCCCGCGCCCCCGATGCCGCGCAGCAGCGCGCCCCGGCCCCATTCGTCCGGACATGTCGGACTATGCCCGGTCGGCTACCTGCGGCTCCGTACTGTAGCGCTCCAGTAGCCCACAGTGAGAACGGTTCAGACGTCCACCGGATCGACCCACCGGACCGCGGAGTAATTGCGCCACAAGTGGAGCAGTGCCGGGTCCCCGCGGACCAGGAGGTCGTCGAACGGCAGCCGGTTCCACAGCGCCAGGTACAGCAGCTCCACCGGGCCTTCGATGACGCAGTGCGGGGTCTCGACCTCGCTGAACGTCACGAGCGGACCCGTGTCGGTGGGGTGGATGTACCAGTCGCCGCGCCCCGGCGGCAGATCGGTGGCGTGGATGTGGAGCACGGACGGACGCAGCGCCCGCACCCGGCTCGAGGGTCTGCCGTGGAAGCCCAGCAGCAGCTCGTCGATGCCGTCCGCCGCGAACTCGGGGCAGATCGGTGATATCTCGTCGCCCCGGGCCTGTTCGGCGTCGACGCGGTGGATGGTGGTCTCGTGGGCCTGCCTGCGGACCCAGAAGCGGCGCGACGACTCGGAGGGGAACATCTGCCAGCACTGGAGTCCGCTAGGAGCGGCCTCCAGTGTGGCCGCAAGCCGCAGGAGCCCTTCGCGGACCCAGTCGACCAGCAGGTCGTCGTGCGGCAAAGGCCCCACGATGCGCTGGAACTCCTGTTTCCGTGGATCGTAAGGCAACGCTTCGCCCACGATCGCCGCCGCCCAACGATGGACGGTCCCGATGTGGGTCAAGAGGTCCTTGACGTTCCAGCCCGGGCAGGTGGGCACACTCGCGTTCAATGCGAGTTCTCCACCAGCGACAGCGATCCGCTCCCCTTCGGTGCGCAGCCCGTTGATTTGATCGCCGATGTTCATCCCATGAAGTTTCGCACCTGTGTCGTGAATTACGCAAGTTCGAGACGTGGACCGATACATAAGCGTTAAAACCAGGAAGTACAGGCGACTCGGGCGCGAAGAGACTCCCGCCTCAGCGGCCGCACGCGCGGCTATGGTCGGAGCGTGGAACACCGGCTCATCGTCGTCTCCGACCTCCCCGCCTGCCCCCGGCCGCTCGCCGCCCAGGTCGCGCTCGCCCTCCAAGGGGGACCGTTCGCACTCGTGCTGCGCGACAAGCACTTGCGGTGGGACGAGCGGGTCGCGCTCGCCGCGGCGCTGCAGCCGCTCCTCGACGCCGCCGGAGGACTGCTCATCGTCAGCGACCCGGAAGGACCGGTGGCGGCCGCGCACCTCTCGTCGCGATTCCCGATGCCGGACCCGCGCCCCCCGCTCGTCGGCCGCTCCGTCCACGCGGGCGAGCCGATCGACCCGGGCCTCGACTACTGCACCTACTCGCCGGTCTGGCCCTCGGACTCCAAACCCGGCTACGGACCGGCGATCGGGCCCGCCGCGCTGCGTGAGGCATGCGCGGCGAGCCCGATTCCGGTGTACGCGCTCGGCGGCGTGGACGGCCCCGACCGTGCCCGCGCCGCAAGGGAAGCGGGCGCGGCGGGGGTCGCGGTCATGGGCGCGGTCATGCGCGCCCATGACCCGGAGCGGGCGGTGCGTCGGATCCGGGACGCGCTCGCCTAGCGGTCGAGGCCGTTGTCGGCGATGACCTTCGAGTAGAACTTCGCGCTGTCCTTCGGGGTGCGCTTCTGGGTGGCGTAGTCGACGTGGACGATGCCGAAGCGCTTGTCGTAGCCGAAGGCCCACTCGAAGTTGTCCATGAGCGACCAGGCGGTGTAGCCGCGCACGTCGGCGCCGGCCTCGATCGCGTCGTGGACGGCCGCGATGTGCGAGCGGAGGTACGCCACGCGCTCCTCGTCGTGGACTTCGCCGTCCTCGCCCGGACCGGTCGGGTAGGCCGCGCCGTTCTCGGTGATCATCGTGGCGATGCCGTAGTCCTTGTGGATGCGCACCAGGAGGTCCGTCAGGCCCGTGGCGTCGACCGCCCAGCCCATGTCGGTGAACTCCAGGCCGTCCGGCGTGTAGCCCTCGACGCCGATCGTGCCCGGGCCGACGTCGCTCTCCGGCTCGCCCGGCTTGGCGCGCAGCCAGGTCGGGCTGTAGTAGTTGATCCCGAGCACGTCGATCGGCTGGTTGATCGCCTCGAGGTCGCCCTCCTTGACGAAGGACCAGTCGGTGTGGTGCTGCGTGCGCTCGATGACGTCGGCCGGGTACTGCCCCAGCAGGATCGGGTCGAAGAACACCCGGTTCGCGATGCCGTCCACGACCCGCACGGCCTCTTCCTCGCCGCGGCACTGGGTCGGGTTGAGCACGATGGACACCTGCTCGGCCCCGACGCCGCGCAGCGCCTGCACGGCGAGGCCGTGCGCGAGGTTGAGGTGGTGCACGGCCGCGAGCGCGGCGGCGGGCTCGGTGCGGCCCGGCGCGTGGTGGCCGTTGCCGTAGCCGAGGAACGCCGAGCACCACGGCTCGTTCAGGGTCCACCAGGTGTGGACGCGGTCGGAGAGGCGGGCGCCGACGATCGCGGCGTAGTCGGCGAATCGCTCGGCGGTCTCCCGCTCGGGCCAGCCGCCGCGGTCCTCGAAGGACTGCGGGAGGTCCCAGTGGTAGAGCGTCGGCATCGGCTTGATCCCGGCCGCGACGAGCTTGTCGACGAGCCGGTCGTAGAAGTCCAGGCCCTTGGGGTTGGCCGGTCCGGTGCCGTCGGGCTGGATGCGCGGCCACGCGATCGAGAAGCGGTAGGTGTCGACGCCGAGCGACGCCATGAGGGCGACGTCCTCGTCGACGCGGTGGTAGTGGTCGCAGGCCACGGCGCCGGACTGGCCGCGCCACGTCTTGCCTGGGGTGGCCGAGAACGTGTCCCAGATGGACGGGCCCCGGCCGTCCTCGCCCGCCGCGCCCTCGATCTGGTAGGAGGCCGTGGCGGTCCCCCACAGGAAGCCCTGCGGGAAGGTCAGCTGCGTCATCGATTCGCACCTTTCGCGAACTATCGGCTGTATTTTATTGAACAGCGGTCGGTTGCCGGGCCTCGGAATGATACGTCATTGGAATCGCTCCCATGAATGGGGTGTCGACAGATATCGATCCAATTGCGCCCGGTAACGATTCAGCAATGCACACTTGACATTCAGTGTTACCCAGAGCACCATTGCCAGCGTCGCCCCAACGGCGGGTGAGGCAGTCCCCACCAGGGGCCGAACTCGTGAGAGCGGTTCACCGCAGGTGGGGGCAGGGAGGCAGTCGGACTCGCCGGGGGCACGGAAACCTGCGAAGAGAGGGATGACCCCGATGAGCAAGACACGAAGAATCTCCTGCCTTGCGGCTGCCGCCAGTGCCACCGCGCTCGCCGTCACGGCGTGCGGCGCGCCGGACGAGAGTGAACAGGAAAGCTTCAACATCCGCGGAGAGATCCCGGCCGCCGCCGAGGACTGCGCGCAGTACGACTCCTACGGCGACTTCGAGGACGAGACCGTCACCATCTTCGCGTCCATCCTGGACCAAGAGGCCGACGAGATGCAGGCCGGCTGGCACTACTTCGAGGAATGCACCGGCATCAACATCGAATACGAGGGCACCGCCCAGTTCGAGGCCGACATGAAGGTCCGCGTCGACGGCGGCACGGCCCCCGACATCGCGCTCTTCCCGCAGCCCGGCCTCATGTCCAACTTCAAGGACGACCTGGTCCCGGCCTCCGACGAGCTCTCCGCGCTCGCCACCGAGGGCTGGTCCGAGGACTGGCTCGCCTACGGCACCATCGACGGCCAGCTCTACGCCGCGCCGAACTCCGCGAACGCCAAGTCCTTCATCTGGTACTCGCCGCAGTTCTTCGCCGACAACGGCTACACGGTGCCGACAACTTGGGACGAGCTGATCGCCCTGTCCGACACGATCGCCGCCGCCGGGACGACCCCGTGGTGCGCCGGCTTCGAGTCCGGCGGCGCCACCGGCTGGCCCGGCACCGACTGGATCGAGGACATCGTCCTCCGTGAAGGCACCGACGTGTACGACCAGTGGGTGAACCACGAGATCCCGTTCAACGACCCGCAGATCGTCTCGGCGATCGACAAGGCCGGCACGGTCCTGCAGAACCCGGACTACGTCTTCAACGGCCCGGACACCATCAGCTCCACCGCGTTCCAGACCGCGGGGCACCCGATCCTCGACAACGAGTGCGCCTTCTACCGCATGGCCTCCTTCTACGGCGCCATGTGGCCTGAGGACACCGTGGTGGCCGAGGACGGCGACGTGTTCGCGTTCCGCTTCCCGGAGACCAACGCCGGCGACAACACCATGCTGGTCGGCGGCGAGTTCGTGGCCGCGTTCTCCGACTCGGAGGCCACCGAGGCCACCCGCCAGTACCTGGCTTCGGAGCTCTACCACAGCACCCGCCTGCAGACCGGCCCGTGGAGCACCGCCCAGCAGGGCGTCGACGCCTCCGTCGCCACCACGCCGGTGAACGTGTTCGCCACCGAGATCCTGACCGACCCGGCCGTCACCGTCCGCTTCGACGGCTCGGACCTCATGCCCGGTGAGGTCGGCGCCTCGTCCTTCTGGACCGGCATCGTCGAGTGGGCCGACGGCGCGAAGACCTCGCAGCAGATGGCCGACGACATCGAAGCCTCCTGGCCGCAGTAACCCGGCCGTGTAGCTGACAAGAAGCCGAGCGGGGCCCACCGGCCCCGCTCGGCCCATTGCATCCCGGACAACTGGAGTCACACAACGTGGACATCTCCGATTACACCGACCGCTTCGGCCTGCTGGGCGTCGGCCTGCTCGCCTTCGCAGCGGTCCTCCTCGCCCTCTACGGGCTCGCCGAACTCGCTTCGCGCCGCGACCGCAGCCGTGCGGTCGCTTTCGTGTTCCTCGCCCCCGCCGTCCTGTTCCTGGTGGTCGGCCTCGTCTACCCCGCGATCCGCACCGTCGCCATGTCGTTCTTCTCGGGCGACGGCACGCAGTTCGTCGGCCTCGACAACTACTCCTGGGCCGTCACCGACCCCGACGCCCTCCGAGTCCTCATCAACACCGTCCTGTGGATCGTGATCGTCCCTCTCGTGTCCACCGTGGTCGGCCTCGTCTACGCCGTCCTCATCGACGGCCGCAGGGGCGAACGCGCCTACAAGGCCCTCGTGTTCCTCCCGATGGGCATCTCGTTCGTGGGCGCCTCGATCATCTGGAAGCTCGTCTACGAGTACGACGCCTCGGGGGACCAGATCGGCCTGCTCAACCAGGTCCTCGTGTGGTCCGGCGGCGACCCCGTCAACTGGCTCAACGAGACGCCCTGGAACAACTTCCTGCTCATGGTGGTCCTGGTGTGGATCGAGGTCGGCTTCGCGACGGTCGTGCTCTCGGCCGCGCTCAAGGGCGTGCCGACCGAGATCGTCGAGGCGGCCCGCATCGACGGGGCCAGCCCGTCGCAGATCTTCTGGAGCGTCACCGTCCCGTCGATCCGCTCGGCCATCGTCGTCGTCGCCGTCACCGTCTTCATCGCCACGCTGAAGCTCTTCGACATCGTGCGGGCCATGACCGGCGGCCACCACGGCACGGACGTCCTCGCCCACAACATGTGGGACCAGGCCTTCCGGCTCGGCAACGACGGACGCGGCGCCACCATGGCCGTCCTGCTGTTCGCGCTCGTCATCCCCGTCGTCATCTACCAGGTGCGCAACATGCGCAGCCAGGAACTGGAGACCCGATGAGCATCGACACGAAAGCACCGGAAGCGGTCCCGACCATCGGCGAGAGCCGGGGCGAGCGCATCCGGCGCGTCCTCTCCAGCCGCGTCGCCAGCGTCGTCGCCCTCGTCATAGCGGCACTGTGGACGATCCCCACGGCGGGGCTGTTCATCTCCTCGCTGCGGCCCGAGGACGACATCAACGACTCGGGCTGGTGGATGTTCTTCACCAATCCCGGGTCGGCCACGCTGGAGACGTACAACTACGTCCTGTACTCGAACACGCAGGGCGGCGGGCTCATCCGCAACCTCATCAACACGATCGTCATCACCGTCCCCGGTGTGGTCGTGCCGGTGGTGTTCGCGGCCATGGCGGCGTACGCGCTGTCCTGGATCGACTTCCGGGGCCGCAACCTCCTGTACATCGCGATCTTCGCGCTGCAGGTCGTGCCGCTCCAGATGGCGCTCATCCCGCTGCTGTCGTTCTTCAGCCAGGGCCTGCACATCGGCGACGTGACCATCACGCCCGCGTGGGAGCTCGAGGGCGTGAACACGATCGTGCAGGTGTGGATCGCGCACTCGATCTTCGGTCTGCCGCTGGCGATCTTCCTGCTGCACAACTTCATGCGGGAGCTCCCGGGCGACGTCATGGAGGCGGCGCGGATCGACGGCGCGAGCCACTCGCAGATCTTCCGCAAGGTCGTGCTGCCGCTGGTGACCCCGGCGATCGCGTCGATCGCGATCTTCCAGTTCCTGTGGGTGTGGAACGACTTCCTGGTCGGCCGCACCTTCGGCGGCGGCGAGGCCACGCGCCCGCTCACCGCGGTCCTCGGCGACATGGCCGGCAGCTGGGGCAACAACTGGACCCGCCTGCCGGCGGCGGGCTTCATCGCGATCATCGTGCCGCTGCTGGTGTTCCTGCTGCTGCAGCGCTACTTCGTGCGCGGGCTCCTGGCGGGCTCCGTCAAGGGATAGGCGATACGCAGTCGAGGGGCGGGGCCGCGCGGCCCCGCCCCTTCATGCTCAGTGGGCGCCGCTCCACAGGGCCTGGAAGTGCGCGATGTACCGGTCGGCCACCGTCTGGTTCATCACGCGGATCATGTTGTCGTCGGAGTGCTTGAGCCCGTTGCCGTTGAGGTTGTGTGTGCCGGTCCACACGACCGCGCGGTGCTTGTCCCCGAACCGGGCCTCGGCCACGATGTACTTGTTGCGGTGCGCGTCGTGCACCCGCACGTTGCTCGACCCGAGCTTGTCCTCGATCCAGCCGGGGCTGGCGGTCGGTCCGGAGCGCACGACGACCCGCACCTGGCAGCCGAGCCCTTGGACGCGGTCGAGCTGCGCCCGCGCCTCGGGGCGCTTGGACTGGAAGTTCGCGTGGCCGACCCAGACGCGGTCGCCCTCATCGCAGGCGGTGATCTGCGAGAGCTCCGCCGCGACCGGGTCGGCCGAGCGCGGGAACACCCACGCCTTCGCGATCGAGCCGGTCTTGCCCTTGTTGGCGTCGGTCCAGCCGTCCCAGCTCTTGGCGTAGAGCCGGTTCCAGTACGCGCTGTAGAAGTCGAAGACCGCGCGGTCGCCGTGGACGCCGAGCAGGTTGTGCGCCTGGGTCAGCTGCGACCCCACGAAGCTGAGGCTCGTCACGAGCACGTTGGGCGCGCCGTCCTTCTCGATGAGGAAGAACCGGTTGTGCATCGGCCCCTGTTTGGTGCCGCCCGAGTTCGGCAGGCATCCGGCGCCGCACTGGCGCACCGAGGCCCCGGCGTTCTTCAGCTTCGCGATGACCGCGTCGTTGAGCGAGGGCCGGTCGTTGCGGGTGCCGAACACGGCCCTGACGTCCACGCCGCGCTTTTCGGCCGCCGCGAGCGCGTCCGCGAGCGGCGCTATGGGCTTGTCGAGCGAGAAGTAGTACACCGCGAGCCGGATGGTGTCGCCCTTCCCGGTCGCCTCGACCTGTCTGGTCAGTTCGTCGACGATGGCGGTGTCCTTGGCGCCGTTCGGGTTCGTGGTGCACACGGTGAAGTTCCCGGTGCGTCCGCAGCCGGTCGCGGCCGCGTCGGCCTCCGTCGCGTCGGCCACGGTCAGGGCGGCCGCGAACAGTACGCCCGCCGCGAGCAGGGCGAGGATTCTCCGGTTCATGCCGGACCTCCGATCTCTCTTCGCCTGAGACATGAACATGGCACGGGATCGGGGCCGCGGCGGGCTTTCGGGCGGCTACCGGACGTTTCGCGTGGTAGGGCGCTCACGGCTGTGTAATTTCCACGAGGGTGAAATGGGGCTGTTGTCAGGCGGATTCTGGGAAACGACGGTCGGATAGCCGACGTTTTCTCAACAATCAATGGAGAGGTCCCCACCCGGCAGTACCCACCGAACAGCGCAGTAGGAGCCCGTCATGAGCATGAGTGCAGAACTGCCCGAGGAATTCCGCAGGACCCTCGCCGAACAGGTCCGACAGGACCCCGACCACGCCGAACCGCGAGTGCTCGCCGAAGAGCAGCCCCGCCTGGCCGAGCCCGCGAGCACCGGATGGCTCTTCATCGGCATGCTGCTGGTGGTGGCCGTGCTGGTCCTGCTGCTCCTCATCTTCGCCTCCGGCGGCAACGCCGACCAGTCGCTGATGCTCTAGAGCCTGGAACACGTTTGCATCACTGCCGCCCGATCAGGGCGGCGCCCGTCCTTCGGGAGTGGCAAGATCTCCACCGTGGAAACCTGGCGTGGAATAGACGCGACCCCCGAGGGCTGGCCCGCTCGGCAAAGTGATGGCTCGCAAGCGTCGCCAAGAGTGGTAATCGCCATCGGCGTGTTCGACGGGGTGCACCGCGGCCACGCGGCCCTCGTCCGCACCGCCGTCAAGGCCGCGGCCGAGCGCGAGGCCCGCTGCGTCGTCGTCACCTTCGATCCCCATCCGACCGCCGTGGTCGCCCCGCACGCGATGCCGCCGCAGCTCACCAGCATCGAGCGGCGCGTCGAACTGCTCGGCGCGCTCGGCGTCGACGCCGTGTGCGTGCTGCCGTTCACCAAGGAGCTCTCGCAGCTGAGCCCCGACTACTTCGTCCGGCACGTCCTCGTCGGCGGCCTGCACGCCACAGCGGTCGTCGTCGGCGAGAACTGGCGCTTCGGCCACAAGGCCGCCGGCGACGTCAAGAAGCTCGCAGAACTCGGCGAGGAGTTCGACTTCGAGGTCCTGCCGCAGAGCCTGACCGCAGACGAGGAGCCCTTCTCGTCCACGCGCGTGCGCGGCCTCCTCGCCGCGGGCGAGGTCGCCGCCGCCGCTGAAGTGCTCGGCCGCGACTTCGGGCTCGAGGGCACCGTCGTCCACGGCGCCGGCCGCGGCGGCACCGCCCTGGGCTTCCCGACCGCGAACATCGAATGGACCCCCGGCGCGGCCGTCCCCGCCGACGGCGTCTACGCCGGCTGGTTCCACCACGACTCGCACCGCCACGCGGCCGCGATCAGCGTCGGCACCAACCCCACCTTCGACGGCACCGCCCGCACCGTCGAGGCCCACCTCCTCGACTTCGACGGCGACCTCTACGGCGAGCGCGTCCGCCTCGACTTCACCGCCCGCCTGCGCGGCCAGGTCGCCTTCGAGGGGATCGAGCCGCTCATCAAGCAGATCGAGACCGACGTCGCAGACACCCGCCGGGCCTTGGACCTGGGCTGACGCCCTGCTAGCCTGGACAGGTTGTCCCATCGACCAGCCTGCTCGACACCGCGGGTTGGCCGCCATTCATGAAAGGGTGTTCGAACATGGCGCTCGACGCTGAAAAGAAGGCCGAGATCATCAAGGAATACGCGACCGGCGAGGGCGACTCGGGCTCCACCGACGTCCAGGTCGCGATCCTCACCGCCCGCATCCGCGAGCTCACCGCCCACGTCCAGGTGCACAAGCACGACCACCACTCGCGTCGTGGCCTGCTCCTCCTGGTCGGCAAGCGCCGCCGCCTTCTCAAGTACCTGAAGAAGGAAGACATCGCGCGCTACCGCGGCCTCATCGAGCGCCTCGGCATCCGCGACAACGCCTGACCACGGTCTTGACAAGGGAGCGCCCCGTGAGGGGCGCTCCCTTTCGCGTCCCCCGGCCGGGGGGCGGTCGCGGCTCACTTTTGGTTCGCCAATGCCGCGGCGTCGGCCCGGTAACGTAAGCTGGTCGTCGAGCACCGTGCTCGACAGCACCTTGCTCGTCGGCGCCTCGCAGCGAGGCGGCGACGCGGCTCGCCAGAGACCGCCCCGGTCCTCGGTAGTGGCATCCGGAACGTCCCGCACGCAGCGGGGCCGAGCTTCCGAGTGCTTCGATCGAAGACCGGAATAGCGCGCAGGCGAACCGCATTCCGTTCTACGCAGTGCAGCAACTGCATAAGGAGATCGACACTCTATGTCCGATAACCAACGGACACCTGAGGCCTTCAACCTCGGGGAGCACCACGCCACCGCCGTGATCGACAACGGCGCCTTCGGCACCCGCGAGATCGTCTTCAGCACCGGCCGCCTGGCCAAGCTGGCCCAGGGCTCCGCGATCGTCCAGATGGACGACACCGTGGTCCTCTCCACCACCGCGGCGTCGAAGAACCCGAAGGACCACTTCGACTTCTTCCCGCTCACCGTCGACATCGAGGAGCGGATGTACGCCGCCGGGCGCATCCCCGGCTCGTTCTTCCGCCGCGAGGGCCGCCCGAGCGAGAACGCCATCCTCACCTGCCGCCTCATCGACCGCGGCCTGCGCCCGTCCTTCGAGACCGGCCTGCGCAACGAGGTCCAGGTCATCGGCACCATCCTCGCCGTCGACGCCCGCGACGAGTACGACGTGGTCGCCATGAACGGCGCCTCCATGTCGACCCAGCTCGCCGGCCTGCCCTTCTCGGGCCCGCTCGGCTCGACCCGCATCGTCCTCATCGACGGCACCTGGGTCGCCTTCCCGACTCTCGAGCAGATCGAGAAGGCCACCTTCGACATGGTGATCACCGGCCGGGTCCTCGACTCGGGCGACGTGGCCATCATGATGGTCGAGGCCGAGGCCACCGAGAACACCATCGACCTCATCGCGGCCGGCGGCACCAAGCCGACCGAGGAGATCGTCGCCGGCGGCCTCGAGGCCGCCAAGCCGGTCATCGCCGAGCTCGTGCGCGCCCAGGCCGAACTGGCCGCCGTCGCCGCGAAGCCGCAGGCCGACTACCCGCGCTTCCTCGACTACCAGGACGACGCGTACGCCGCCGTCGAAGCGGCCGTCTCGGCCGAGCTCGACCAGGCCCTGCAGATCGCCGACAAGACCGACCGCCAGGACGAGCTCGACCGCGTCAAGTCGCTCATGCTCGAGAAGCTCGGCGCCGACTTCGAAGGCCGCGAAGGCGAACTGGGCGCCGCGCTGCGCTCGCTCACCAAGAAGCTGGTCCGCCGCCGCGTCATCACCGAGGGCGTCCGCATCGACGGCCGCCTCGCGGCGTACATCCGGCCGCTCGCGGCCGAGGCGGGCATCCTCCCGCGCGTCCACGGCTCGGCCCTGTTCGAGCGCGGCGAGACCCAGATCATGGGCGTCACCACGCTGAACATGCTGCGCATGGAGCAGGCCATCGACACCCTGTCGCCGGTCAGCAAGAAGCGCTACATGCACAACTACAACTTCCCGCCGTACTCGACCGGTGAGACCGGCCGCGTGGGCTCGCCCAAGCGCCGCGAGATCGGCCACGGCGCGCTCGCCGAGCGCGCCCTGGTGCCGGTGCTGCCGAGCCGCGAGGAGTTCCCGTACGCGATCCGCCAGGTCTCCGAGGCGCTGGCGTCGAACGGCTCGACCTCGATGGGCTCGGTCTGCGCGTCCACGATGTCGCTCATGAACGCCGGCGTGCCGATCAAGGCCCCCGTCGCGGGCATCGCGATGGGCCTCATCTCCGAGGAGGTCGACGGCGAGACCAAGTACGTCACGCTGACCGACATCCTCGGGGCCGAGGACGCCTACGGCGACATGGACTTCAAGGTCGCCGGCACGGCCGAGTTCGTGACGGCCCTGCAGCTGGACACGAAGCTCGACGGCCTGCCGTCGGACGTGCTGGCGCAGGCGCTGCAGCAGGCGAACGACGCCCGCCACGCGATCCTCGACGTCATGCTCGACGCGATCAGCGAGCCGGGCGAGCTGGCCGCGACCGCGCCGCGCATCACGACCCTGAAGATCCCGGTCGACAAGATCGGCGCGATCATCGGCCCGAAGGGCCAGACGATCAACCAGATCCAGGACGACACGGGCGCGGACATCACCGTCGAGGACGACGGCACGATCTACGTGTCGGCGGAGAACGGCGAGGCCGCTCAGGCCGCGGTCGAGACGATCAACGCCATCGCGAACCCGACCCTGCCGAACGTGGGCGACCGGTTCCTGGGCACGGTCGTCAAGACCACCGACTTCGGCGCGTTCATCTCGCTGACGCCGGGCCGCGACGGCCTCCTGCACATCTCGAAGGTCGGCGACGGCAAGCGCGTCGAGCGGGTCGAGGACGTGCTGGGCGTCGGCGACAAGATCGAGGTCGAGATCGGCGACATCGACAACCGCGGCAAGATCTACCTGGACAAGGTGTACCCGGAGGGCCAGGAGCCCGAGGGGTACAAGAAGGGCCGCCCGGCCGAGCGCAAGGAGTCCCGCGGGGACCGGGGCGACCGCGGTGACCGCGGCCCGCGCCGCGACCGCGAGCGCTCCGGAGGCGACCGCGGCGGTGACCGTGGCGAGCGCGGCGGCGACCGGGGCGAGCGCGGTTCGGGCGACGGCGAGCGCCGCCGCCGCCGCACCCGCCGCAGCGACGAAGGCGGAGGCTCGGAAGAGTAGATGAGTCGTCCCCAGACTCACACGCTGATTGACGATCCGCTGGGCGGCACGGTCCGAGTGACCGTGCTGCCCGGCGGTTTGCGTGTGCTCACCGAATCCGTGCCGAACATGCGCTCCGCCTCGGTGGGCGTGTGGGTCGGCGTGGGCTCCCGCGACGAGTCCCCCGAACTCGCCGGCGTCTCGCACTTCCTGGAGCACCTGCTGTTCAAGGGCACCGAGAAGCGCACGGCGACCGAGATCGCCGAGGCCGTGGAGGCCGTCGGCGGCGAGTCGAACGCCTACACGGCGCGGGAGCTGACCTGCTTCTACGCCCGGGTGCTCGACGACGACCTGCCGATGGCCGTCGACGTGCTCGGCGACGCCATGTGCAACTCGCTCGTGACCGCCGCCGATGTGGAGGTCGAGCGCGACGTGATCCTCGAGGAGATCGCGGCGTCCGCCGACGAGCCCTCGGATGTGGTGCACGAGCTGTTCTCCCTGGCGCTGTTCGGCGACGGGGCGCTGGGCCGGGACATCGCCGGCGACCCGGACACGGTCCGGGCGCTCACCCGCGACCAGATCTTCGACTTCTACCGGCGGCACTACACGGCCCCGAACCTGACGGTGTGCGCCGCGGGCGGGGTCGACCACGCCGAGACCGTGAAGCTCGTGTCGGAGGCGTTCGCGCCGCTGCTGGGCGGTGCGAGTGCGCCGCGCCCCCGCCGCCACGACGAGGAGCGCTTCCCCGCGCCCGAGCGGCTCTTGGTGGAGCGGCACGACACCGAGCAGGCGCACCTCGTGGTGGGCTGCCGGCTGTTCTCGCGGCACGACCGGCGCAAGGACGCGTTCGAGGTGCTGAACAACATCCTGGGCGGCGGCATGTCGTCCCGGCTGTTCCAGTCGGTGCGCGAGCAGCGCGGCCTGGCGTACACGGTGTACTCGTTCTCGACGTACTTCGCGGACACGGGCATGTTCGGCGTCTACGCCGGATCGAACCCGGACAAGGTCCACCAGGTGCGCGAGCTGGTGCTCGCCGAGATCGCGAAGGTGGCCGCCGAGGGCGTCACCGAGGCCGAGCTGCGGCGCGGCCAGGGCATGGCCAAGGGCGGCATGGTGCTGGCGATGGAGGACTCCGGCTCGCGCATGAACGGGCTGGGCCGCGAGGAGCTGCTGTACGGCGACCATTGGAGCCTGGAGCAGGAGATCGCGGACATCGAGGCGGTCACCGTGGAGCAGATCCGGGCCGTGGCCGCCGAGATCCTTTCGCAGCCGATGACGACCGTGGCCGTGGGGCCGTTCGACCAGAAGGAATTCGCATGATCAAGGTGGGCGTGCTCGGCGCGCACGGGCGCATGGGCCAGGCCGTGTGCGAGGCGGTGGACGCCGCCGGGGACATGGAGCTGGCCGCGACCGTGGGCCGCGACGAGGCACTGGACAAGCTCGCGGGCGTCGACGTGGTCGTGGACTTCACGCTGCCTGACGTCGTGATGGGCAACCTGGAGTGGTGCGTCGAGCACGGCATCCACACCGTGGTCGGCGTGTCGGGCTTCGACGCCAAGCGCCTCGAGGCGGCCCGGGAGATCCTGGCGGCCGACCCCGAAGTCGGCTCCGTGATCGCCCCGAACTTCGGGATCGGCGCGGTGCTGATGATGCAGTTCGCGGCGAAGGCCGCCAAGCACTTCGACCACGCGGAGATCATCGAGTCGCACCACCCGCGCAAGGTCGACGCGCCTTCGGGCACGGCCGTGCACACCGCGCGCATGATCGCGGCGGCCCGCGCCGATGCCGGGCTGCCGGACATGCCGGACGCGACCGAGTCGGACCCGCAGGGCGCCCGCGGCGCCGAGATCGACGGCGTGCGCGTGCACGCGGTCCGCTCGGCCGGGTACGTGGCGAGCCAGGAAGTGCGCTTCGGCGGCCCCGGCGAGCGGTTCGCGATCAGCCACGACTCGCTCGACCGGGCCTCGTTCATGCCCGGCGTGCTGCTGGCGGTGCGCGAGGTCCTGCGGCGCCCGGGCCTGACGATCGGCCTCGACGACCTCCTGGACTAGGCAAGCGAAAAAGGGCGGCCCGCCGAAGCGGGCCGCCCTTTTCGTCTGCTCATTCGGCGGCGGGGCTCTCGGGGGTCGCGCCGGTCTCCGGTGTGGGGCCGGCGGTCTCGTCGGAGCCGCCGGTGCCGGCGTCGGGGGTGGGGGAGGCGCTGGGCGACTCGGTCGTGGTCGAGGACTCGCTGGGGCTGGGGCTCGCGGAGGGCGACTCCGAAGTGGTCTGCTCGCTCGGGCTCGCGGATTCGCTGGGCGCCACCGTGGTCGTCGTGGTCTCGGGCTCGCTGCTCTCGACCTGCGTCTCGATGACGGTCGTCTCGGTGCCGTCGCTGACGAACCGCTCGGGGTCGCCGGTGAGCGCGCCGATGAGGTAGAGCGCTGCGACGGTGAGACCGAAGACGAGGACGCTCGAGACGACGATGGCCACGAGGGTCCGCTTGTTGGACTGGGTCTTCGTGATGTGGCCTTCGGGGGCGGGCTCGGCGGGGACCACGATCTCGTCGGTGTCGGCGGCGCCCACCGCGGCGCCGTCGAGGACGGCGGTCTCCTTGCGAAGCGCCGCAAGGCGTTCGGTGTCGGGGATCTTCGCGGTCGCGGTGGCGCGGCCGGGTTCGATCTCCGCGGTCACGGCCGCGGCCTTGCCTCTGGCGACCGGGGCGAGTGCGGTGATCTGCGCTTTGATCTTCTCGCCGGTGCGGCGCATCGCGCGGAGGATGAGGACCGCGCCGATGGAGGAGCAGACGCTGAGGACGGCGGTGCCGGCGAGGGTGCCCCACAGGCCGAGGAGTTTCGCGAGGACCGCGCCGAGGACGGTGGCGCCGGCGGCGGCGAGCACCTGCCCGATGCTCAGCTCCATCGCGGGGTCGTGTTGCTTGTGCCCCTTGCTCTTCGACTCGTATTGAGTCACCGGCCCTCCCCGCTGGTGTTATAGATCCGTTACGCCGACAGGCTCACCAGAATACGGGCCGTGCAGGAGACGGCTACGGTTTGTGCTTGAGCTAACGGCCCTGTGCGGACGGGTTGCCGACCGAGAAGCGGCGCAAACGCCGCCACTGCCACAGCCACAGGAGACCGCATACGACCACCACGAACGCGATGCCGATGATGAGGAACGCGCGCCCGTCGTTCTCGACGGCGGTGGCGGTGAGGTCGTACTCGTCGCCGGGCGTCATGGTCCAGGTGACGGTGCGGCCCTCGAGCTCGCCGTTGTGCTCGGTGACGCGGGCCGGGAAGTCGACGCTGACCAGGATCTCGGCGCCCTCGAACGCGGCCGGGTCGAGGAACCCGGCGGCGCGGAGGTCCCAGTGGCTGTCCAGCGTGTACTCGCGGCCGCTGTGGTCGAGGCGGAGGTAGCCCCAGTCGTCGCCGCCGAAGTCGGCGAAGTCGGCGAGGGGGCGGTTCGTGAAGGTCGCGGTGTAGCCGGTGTAGCCGCCCTCGGTGTACGGGGTGCGTTCGGTGCCGGGGACGCCGTCGAGGAGGGCGTCGAGGAACGCGTCGAGCTGCGCCTGGTCGAGGCCTTGGTCGGCGGCCTGGGCCGCGAACTCGTCGCTCCACGCGGCGGTGAACTCGCCGCCCACGGTGTCGTCGGGCCGCACCTGCAGGCCGAGGTCGAGCCGGAGGCACCCGGACGTGGCGACGAGCAGTCCGAGTGCGGCGGCGGCGAGGAGCACGCGGCGAGTGAGCAGACCCAGCATGCCCCGAGCTTAGGCCCGATAAAGCGCTGATTCGTCGCTTTCGCCCGACTCGCGGGAGGCCGATGTCGCACCCGCCTGCCACCCTGGTATCGGGGGCGGCGAACCGGCACCCTGATGGTCCGCCCGTGCGCGCCGAACCGCGGGGAAGCCGCACACCACTGCGAGCCCGATCGCTCCCGCCCCGCCTGTGAAACCACCTCGCGCGACTCCTCCGGCTACGCTTTCCGGAGAGGAGGCGATGTGTGCGCAGTCGATGAGGCCACGCTGGTGCCGGAACCCGGCCCGGCCCCGGAACCCAAGCGCGGCAACCCCGTACAACGCTGGGTCGCCGGCGTCGTCGGGCACCCGGCGTTCGCGCCGCTCGCGATCCTCGGCTGCTTCTCGGCGGCCGCCGCCGGAATCGTCGTCACGGACCCGACCGACAACACCGGCCCCAGCACCTGCCTGTTCAAGGTCGCCACCGGCTTCGACTGCCCCGGCTGCGGCGGCACCCGCGCGTTCTACTACCTCGCCACCCTCAACCTGCCCGAAGCCGCCCGCCACCACCTCATGGCCGTCTTCGCCGCCCCGTTCATCGTCTGGATGTACCTCGCCTGGGCCCTGCCGCGCCTCGTCACGCGCCGCACCTGGCGCCTCCCCACCTTCCACCTCACCCCGAACGCGCTCACCGGCTTCCTCATCGTCTGGGGCGTCTTCTTCATCGCCCGCAACCTGCCGTGGGAGCCGTTCAGCTTCTTCTACGTATGAGAAAAGACCCGGCCGCCTCAGGCGACCGGGTCCTCTCGTGGGTGTTGGTTGCAGCTCTACGCGTAAGCGCTCGCCCGGTGCAGGTAGATGTCGCCCGAGACCGAGCGCGCCCGCACCTCCAGGCTCGTGCCCGTGCTCGACGGCGCCGGGGACGTGTCACCCGTGGCCAGCTCGGAAGTGACCGAGCCCGCCTTGGCGTCCAGGTCCACCCAGATGTCCGTGCCCGGCACGACCCCGAGGCTGA
Organism: Glycomyces niveus; assembly: GCF_017592475.1. Classification (GTDB taxonomy): domain Bacteria; phylum Actinomycetota; class Actinomycetes; order Mycobacteriales; family Micromonosporaceae; genus Glycomyces; species Glycomyces niveus. Next base: position 324,318 of record NZ_JAGFNP010000005.1, read on the forward strand.
TCCGGCCCGAGACCGTGTTCGCCCGCACCGAACCCGACCGAAGCGCGCTCAGCTCGATCCCGCCCGACAGGGTGTTCACGTTCGCGTTCGAGTCGACCCGCTCGGCCGTGATCGAACCGGCCACCGTCTTCGCGGAGAAGTCCCCGCCGACGTGGTCGGCCCGCACCTGGCCCGAAGCGGTGTTCGCCCGGAAGTCCTCGATCGCGTCGATGACGCTGATCGAACCCGAGACCGTGTTCGCGCGGACGCTCGTCGCGTTCTCCACCGTCGCCGAACCGGCGACCGTGTTGATCGAGACCGCGCCCAGCCTGCCGTGCAGGCTGATCGGCGCCGACGTCGTCTTGACCGAGACCTCCGAGCGGACCGGCACCTTCACCGAGAGGTGCACGCCGATCTCCTTGCGGAAGAACCAGTTCTGCGCCTTCTCCGGCGCCACGACCCGCAGGTGCCCGTTCTCGAACTCCACGCGCGCCAGGTCCGCGGCGTCCGCGTCGCCCTCCGAGCGGCGCTGCGCGGGCTTGACCTCCACGAGCACCGTGTCGAGCTCGTGCGCGGTGACGGTGACCGACCCGTCGGCAAGGGTGATCGCCGCCGTGACCGGCCCGTCATGGGTGAATTCGGTGTACTCGTTCATTGCTCGGTGCTCCTAAGCCCTGGCGTAGCCGGTGATGCGCTGGCTGTACTTCGCGCCGGCGGGCTGCCCCGAGGTGCGCGAGGCGTGGACGGCGTTGTTGATCGCACGCACCAGCCAGGCGTTGACGGAGGCGCCGTCGGAGGAGGCCGCCTTCTCGACGTCCTCCTTCAGCGACTCGGGAAGACGCAGCGTGATACGGGCGACGTCGTCGTCCACCGGCGGGGCCGGCGGCGGCGCGGCCTCGGCGGTCTCGCCACCGCGCACCTGCAGGTCCACTTCCCGGCCGCGCACGCGCAGATCGACCGAGGCCGAGGAACCGGCCTGGTCGAGCCCCGCGGTGATCTCCGCGGCGGCTTCCGAGAGTGCTTCCATGAGCGCCAGACGAGCGCCCGCATCGAGCGCCTCGGCCAGCAGTTCAGCGGTCCGCGCGGCATCCTCGCCGCCGGGCGCGGCGGCAGCGGTGAGGCTCCGGCGGAGCGATTCGATATACGGCGTCAAGTCCATGACACCATGGTGACATCATTTCTGACGTCTGTCAACCGGCGCTGTGAAACCAGGCAGTGCGATCCGAACCACCACCGCCGCCCGCACACCTCCGCGACACCCCCCGAACCCGGGCGCGTGCCGGACCACACTCCGCAGCCGAGTACCCTCAGGGAGTCGAGCACCAGCACTAACAGGCACTGCACATGAAACGAGGGGGAGCGGGGATGCCCGAAATCGTACCGATGGACGTCCGACTCATCGCCTGGACGCACTTCGAGCCCCCGGCCGACGTCCCCTGGGACACCGACGCCGACGGCGGCCAAGCCCTCGCCGAATTCGCCGGCCGCGCCTGCTACCAGTCCTGGACCAAGCCCAACCCCAAGACCGCCACCAACGCCGGATACCTCGAGCACATCCTCCAGGTCGGCCACCTCTCCGTCCTCGAGCACGGCACCGTCAGCTTCTACCTCAGCGGCATCTCCCGCTCCCTCACCCACGAGCTGATCCGCCACCGCCACTTCTCCTACTCCCAGCTCTCCCAGCGCTACGTCCCCGAACGCGACGCCGCCATGGTCGAACCCGACGTCATCGCGAACGACCCCGAACTCCACGCGCGCTTCCTCGCCGCCGCCGAAGCCGCCCAGAGCGCCTACAACGACCTCCTCGAAGGCCTCGAGAAGCAGTTCGCCGACGTCGCCAACCCCACGCTGCGCCGAAAGCAAGCGCGCCAAGCGGCGCGTTCAGTACTCCCCAACGCCACCGAGACCCGCATCGTCGTGACCGGCAACTACCGCGCCTGGCGGCACTTCATCGCCATGCGCGCCTCCGAGCACGCCGACGTCGAGATCCGGGCGCTGGCCATCGCATGCCTCAAGCAGCTCAAAGAGAAGGCCGCCAACGTCTTCGCCGACTTCCAGATCACGAAGCTCGACGACGGCACCGAGGTCGCCTCCAGCCCCTACGTCACCGAGGGCTAGAGCCGCGGACGCATATCCGCACACCGCTCGGAAGGCTCGCCGGCACCGCCGCGAGCGCCGAACCGCAGTGGTGCGGCGGAAAAACTTGAGACAGTTACAAAACGCAGCGAGCGGCCGGGCGCAGGCGCCCCGGCCGCCGGACCCAGCATTGGTGAAAGCAACATGCGCAACGCAACGCGCCCCTTCGGGCGAACACTCGCGGCCATGATCACGCCGTTCACGCCCTCGGGCGAACTCGACGTCCCCGGCACCGCCGCCCTCGCCCGCCACCTCGTCGACGAGCAGGGCTGCGAAGGCCTCGTCGTGAACGGCACGACCGGTGAATCCCCTGTCACCACCGACGCCGAGAAGACCCAGGTCATCGAGGCCGTCCTCGAGGCCGTCGGCGACCGCGCCCACGTCATCGCCGGCGCCTCCACGTACGACACGCGCCACTCGGTGCGCCTCGCCCAGGCCGCCGAGCAGGCCGGCGCCAACGGGCTCCTGCTCGTCACCCCCTACTACAACAAGCCCACGCAGGACGGCGTCGCCGCCCACTTCGAGGCCATCGCCGACGCCACCGAGCTGCCGGTCATGCTCTACGACATCCCGCCCCGCTCGGTCATCGGCATCGCCGACGCCACCTACGAGCGACTGGCCCGCCACGAGCGCATCATCGCCGTCAAGGACGCCACGGGCGACGTCGTCCACGGCCAGCGACTCCGCCGCGCCACCGGCCTCGCCGTCTACTGCGGCGTCGACGAGATCAACCTCGCCGCGTACGCCACCGGGCAGGTCGGCATCGTCTCCGTGACCGCCCACCTCATCGGACGCCAGCTCAACGCCATGTTCGACGCCTTCGACGAAGGCGACATCGCGAAGGCCTCGGCGATCAACGACGCGCTCCTGCCGGTCACCGAAGTCCTCTTCGAGAACCCGGGACTCGTCGGCGTCAAGGCCGGCCTCAAGGGCCTCGGCCTGCCCGCGGGCGACCCGCGCCTGCCGCACGTCCCGGCCGACGCCGAGCTCAGCGCCCGCATCGCCACCGCCCTCGCCGACCTGAAGGAGGCCTGATGGGCCTGACTCGACCCAAGAATCTCGGCGCGCCCGGCGCCCTCCCCGAGGGGGCGCTGCGCGTCATCCCCCTCGGCGGCCTCGGCGCCATCGGCCGCAACATGACCCTCTTCGAGTACGAGGGCAGACTGCTCATCGTCGACTGCGGGGTGCTCTTCCCCGACGTCGACCAGCCCGGCGTGGACCTGATCCTGCCGGACTTCACGCAGATCCTCGACCGCCTCGACGACATCGAGGCCATCGTCGTGACCCACGGGCACGAGGACCACATCGGCGCGATCCCGTACCTGCTCGAGCACAAGAACGACATCCCGGTCGTCGGCTCGAAGTTCTCGGTCGCCCTGGTGGAGGCCAAGCTCCGCGAGCGGCGCATCAAGCCCGCCGGGATCGTCGTGGCCGAGAACGAGACATTGCAGCTCGGGCCGTTCGGCCTCGAGTTCCTGGCCGTGAACCACTCGATCCCGGACGCGCTCGCCGTCGCGATCCGCACCGAGGCCGGCCTGGTGCTGCACACCGGCGACTTCAAGATGGACCAGCTGCCGCTCGACGGGCGCATCACCGACCTCGCCGGTTTCGCGCGCCTGGGCGACCAGGGCGTGGACCTGCTGCTCTCGGACTCCACGAACGCCGAGATCCCCGGCTTCGTGACCTCCGAGCGCCAGATCGGGCCCGTGCTCGACAAGCTCTTCGAGGACGTGAAGGGCCGCATCATCGTCGCGTCCTTCGCCAGCCACGTGCACCGCGTGCAGCAGGTCATGGACGCCGCTCACGCGCACGGCCGCAAGGTCGCGTTCGTGGGCCGCTCGATGGTGCGCAACATGGCGATCGCCCGCGACCTCGGCCTGATGCAGGTCCCCGACGGCCTGCTGGTGAGCATGGACGAGGCGGTGCGCCTGCCCGCCGACGAGATCGTGTACATGTCCACCGGTTCCCAGGGCGAGCCGATGAGCGCCTTGGGCCGCATGGCCTCCGGCGACCACCGGCACATCGCGGTCGAGCCCGACGACACGATCATCCTCGCCTCGTCGCTGGTGCCCGGCAACGAGACCGCCGTGTACGGCGTGATCAACCGGCTCGCGCGCACCGGAGCCACCGTGATCCACAAGGACGTCGCGAAGGTCCACGTCTCGGGCCACGCCCCGGCGGGGGAGCTGCTGTACGTGCTCAACGTCGTCAAGCCCTCCAACATGATCCCGGTCCACGGCGAGGCCCGGCACCTGCAGGCGCACGCGCGCCTCGCGATCGAGTCCGGTGTCCCGGCCGACCAGGTCATCGTCATCGAGAACGGCGACGTGGTCGACCTGATCGACGGCCGCGCGCGGCTCGTCGGGCACGTCCCGAACAACCTGATCTATGTGGACGGCCTCTCGGTGGGCGACGTCGGCGAGCCGGTGCTCAACGAGCGCCGCGTCCTCGGCGACGGCGGCTTCATCGCCGCGACCGTGGTGATCGACTCCGAGAACGGCAAGGTCGTCGGCGGCCCCACGGTCTCGGCGAAGGGCTTCTCGGAGGACCCCAAGGCCTTCGACGGGGTGCTGCCGCTCATCGACGACGCGATGGAGCGCGCGGCGCAGGACGGCATCACCGACCCGCACCAGCTCCAGCAGATCCTGCGGCGCACGGTCGGCAAGTGGGTCAACGACACCTACCGCCGCCGCCCGATGATCGTGCCTCACGTGTTGGAAGTCTGAGGCCTGCGAACGAATGCGGCGGGGCCGCTCCCTTCTTGAGGGAGCGGCCCCGCCGCTTTTTCGGGTGCGGGGCGGGGGGGGGGCCGCGCCTTTGTTGGGGGCGGGCCCCCGCCGCTTTTGCTCTGGCGCGCTTAGGGGTTGTGGCCCGGCCAGGTGTTGGGCTGCTGGGGCTGCTGCGGCGGGACCTGCAGCTGGGTGGTCTGCGGGGCCTGCTGCTGGTACGGCTGCGGTGCGTACTGGGGCTGGGCGGGCTGCTGCTTCGGGGGCGCCCAGCGCATCAGGAAGATGCTGCCGGCCAGGAGTGCGGCGGCCAGGATGTAGAGCCAGATGCCGCCGCCGGCGGTGGCGCTCACGTCGAGGTCGGCGTCCTCCCAGGCGTCGCCGTTGAAGGCGCTGTTGAGTTCGATGACCGGGTGGAGCGCGGCGGCGACGGTGATCGCGGCGAGGCCGATGCCGCCGAGCTTGGCGGCCCAGGCGAGGCCGGGCTTGACACCGGCGGCGGCCCAGCCGACGAGGACGATGAGGACGAGCGCGGGCGCGAGACCGGGGAGGCCGACGCCGGCGGTGTCGATGCCGAAGCCGCCGACTTCGTCGGCGTCGCTGCCGCTGAACGAGATCTGGGGGAGCAGCGAGCCGACCGCGAGGAGCAGGAGGCCCGCCCCGGCGAGCCCGAGCCCGACGGGCGTCGGGCGGTCCGGGCCGCTGGGGAGGAGCTGCTGGTACGCGGGCTGCTGCGGCTGGCTCGGCTGGGCTTGCGGCTGCGAGGCGTACTGCGGGTACTGGGCTGCGGGGTCGCTCAAGAGAGAGATCACACCTAACTCTGGTATCCGATGGGCTGAGTATCAAGGCGAAGACGGGTCGCCTTGTGGGACACGGGTATCCGACAGAGCATCCTAAGGGGTGCCTGCCAAACGCGTGAGGCTCGCTCGCTTTAGTGGCGCGGTGGCGCTGACCTGCGGGTACGGAAAGTGTCGTACCGGCGCGCTATTTTTGTGCTCCGCAAACTTACGGCTCGCAAACTTCGCCGAGGCCGGGTCCCTTAAGAGGGATTTATCGGCTTGAAGCGTGATTCGCCTAGTTTCGCGCTCGGATCGGCAGGGGGTTCGGGGGCTCCAGACGGAGTTCGTTCACCACCATGTCGGCCGGGGTGTTGAGGAGGCCGATGATGGTCTGCGCGATCGACTCCGGACTCGTGGCGCGGGCCGGGTCGTAGTCCGCGCCGTACTGCTCGCGCACGCTGCGCTGCATGTCGGTGGCGAAATGCGACGGGTACACGCTGGTGACCCGCACGCCGTTCGGCTGCTCCTCGCCGCGCAGCGAGTCCGCCAGCGCCCGCAGCGCGTGCTTGCTCGCCGCGTACGAGCTCCACTTCGGCGCCGCGTTGATCCCCGCGCCCGAGTTGACGAAGACAACGTGGCCGCGCGCGGCGCGCAGCGCCGGAAGCAGGACCCGGGTGAGCTCCGCGGGCGCGGTCACGTTGATCGCGAGGGTCTGCTGCCACTGCTCCAGCGGTTGGTCGGCGACGGCGGCGATGTGGGCGATCCCGGCATTGTGGATCACGCCGTCGAGCCGCTCCAGGCCGAGATCCGCGACCGCGGCCGCGATCGTCTCCGGCTCGCCGAGGTCGAAAACGAGCTTCCGGTCGTGCGGCACACCGTCCAGAGCGGACTCGCTGCGGGCGTGCGCGATGACCTTGTCGCCGCGCGCGGTGAGCTGCTCGGCCAGGGTCCGGCCGAGGCCGCGGCCCGCGCCCGTCACCAGAATCGTTTTCGACATGTCCTCACATTAACCGTTTTCATGGTTGCCTTCGGGCCGACTCCGCTCAGCATGAGGGCGGTAACGTATGGGGCATGATGGCCAGGACGAGCGGCAGTTCGGGCGGCGCCGCCCGCAAGGGGGGCACCGTTCGCAAGAGCAGTGCGCCCGCGGCGCGCCGCAAGCCCGCCTCCACCGCCGCCAGATCGCCCGCGAAACCCGCCGCCCGCAAGGCGGCGAAAACGACCGCGAAGAAGACCGCCGCCAAGAAGGCCGCCAAGCGGACCGCCAAAAAGGCCGCCCCGAAGCGCAAGGGCATGGACGCGGTCCCCGGGCCGCTCGAGGCCCTCGGGCTCGGCCTGCGCGGGCTCTGGGTCGGCACCGCCCGCTCCACGGGCTGGATGGCCCGCTCCGTCGGCAAGGAGGCCGCCACGGCCCGCGACATCGACCCCGCGCACCGCCGAGACGGCCTCGGGCTCTTCCTCATCGCCATCGCGATCGTCCTGGCCTGCGCGGTCTGGTTCGATGTGGCCGGTCCGATCGGGGAGCGCCTGGCGTTCATCCTCGACTGGCTGCTGGGCCTGGCCACCCGCGCGCTGCCGGTGCTGCTCGTCCTGTGGGGGCTGCGCGTGATGCGGCAGGTCCCGCCGGAGGACGCGCACGGCCGCTCGCTCGTGGGCTGGACCTCGATCTGGCTCTCGAGCCTCGGTCTGCTGCACCTGATGTCGGGCCTGCCGGCCGACATGGGCGAGCGGATGGTCGCGGGCGGCCAGATCGGCTGGCTCGTCGGCGGAGGGCTCGCACTGGGCGTCTCGGCGTACGTGGCGTTCCCGCTGCTGATCCTCCTGCTGCTCTTCGGGGTCCTGGTGGTGACGGCGACGCCGCTCAACCAGGTGCCGTACAAGCTCGGCCGCCTCTGGGACCTCGCCACGGGCAAGGTCGACTCCTACGAGGACGATGACGACGAGGAAGCGGAAGACGAGCCGAAGCCGAAGGCTCGCAAGCCCAGCCGCGAGGCCAAGCAGCTCCAGGAGGAGGAGGCCCGCCGGGTCCACCACCCCACGACGGTCCTGCCGCGACTCGCGCCCGAGGAGGTGCCCGAGCTCAACTCGGAGCACGTCTCGGCCCGCGACTCCGTGCCGATCCCCGAGCCCGAGCCGGTGCGCGAGCCGCCGAAGCACTCGCCACCGCCCAAGCGCATCGAGCAGCCGACCCTTTCGGACGGCAGTGCGGCTGTCGAGGGCGAGTACCGCCTGCCGCCGATCGACTTGCTCCCGACCGGGCCGACCGCCAAGAAGCGCTCCAAAGCCAACGATTCGGTCATTGCGGCGCTTCAGGAAGTGTTCGCGCAGTTCCAGGTCGATGCGGCCGTCACCGGCTTCACGCGCGGCCCGACGGTGACCCGCTACGAAGTGGAGCTGGGACCCGCCGTGAAAGTCGAGCGGATCATCCAGCTCTCGAAGAACATCGCGTACGCGGTGAAGAGCTCGGATATCCGCATCATCAACCCGATCCCAGGCAAGAGCGCGGTCGGCGTCGAGATCCCGAACACCGACCGCGACGATGTGGCACTGGGCGATGTCCTGCGATCACCACTCGCGCTTTCCGACGACCATCCGATGATCGTTGGCCTGGGCAAGGACGTCGAAGGCGGCTATGTCCTCACCAACCTGACCAAGACTCCGCACTTGCTGGTGGCTGGAGCCACCGGCTCTGGGAAAGCTTTGTCGCTGGACGAGCCAATCCCGACACCTGCAGGGTGGTCGACTATGGGCGATCTGCGAGTGGGTGACCGCGTATTCGATGAGCGGGGCGTACCCTGCACTGTCATCGCAGCCACCGAAGTGATGGAGGACCGACCCTGCTACGAGGTGGAGTTCTCGGACGGCACGGTCATCGTCGCGGACGCCGAGCACCAGTGGGTCACCACGACGCGCTCCGACCGTTCCAAAGCACGGCGCCGCAGGAATGACTCGTACTGGTCCGAGGACGAGGTCCTCTGGATCAAGACGCGCGCTCATTCGGTGCTCGGACTGCCCGACATTCCGATGTCGACCGCGCAGGTCGTCGACGACGTCGGAGCACGGTACAGGACCGTTCTCCTGCAGGTCGCCAAGGACATCCCGGTGATCGAGGGCGAAGCGAGCACCTTCTACAAGCGCGGCGGCAGGACCGTGCGAAGGCGTTCGCCTGTTCGCTCCGGCCACGCGATGTACCAGGCGCTGGTCGACCGCGTCACGATGCCGGGCCGATCCGCTCGCCGCCAGGAACGGCAGCACATCACGACGACCGCTGAAATCGCCGCAACGCTGCGCGTGGAGGGCCGCGGGCAGTCGTGGGCGAACCACGCGGTAGCGGTCGCCGGCGCGCTTGACCTTCCTCCTGCGGACCTTCCGATCGCGCCGTACACGCTCGGCTGCTGGCTGGGCGACGGCACTACCGGATCCGCAGGATTCACGTCCGCTGATGAGGAGATCCTCGACGGCATCCGAGCCGACGGGTATGTCGTCACCAAACATCCGGGCGCACGGCCCCAGTACACGATCTCGAACGCCCCGGATCGAGATGAGCGGATCCGGTCCGCGATCCGGCTGGCGGAACAGGGCGTCGGTCTGACTCGGGCCGCCCGGCACCAGGGCGTCGGAGAGTCCGCGGTGTTCGCCGCGGCGAAGGGGTGCTTTGCGGTCGGCCGCAACGGCGGTGCCGAGCCCGAAGGCCCGGCGCGCACACCGTGCCGATCGATGAGCGCACTGTTCAAGGAACTCGGGGAGAAGCACATTCCGCAGGAGTACCTGCGGGCGTCCGAATCGCAGCGGCGCGACCTGCTGGCAGGCCTGCTCGACACCGACGGCACGGTCTCTAAGAGCGGGAACATCGCCTTCGCCGTGACGAGTGAGCGGCTCGCAAGCGACTTCCTGGAACTGGTGCGCGGTCTGGGCTACCAGGCCACCGTCTCGACCAGGAACGTCAAGGGCCGCAAACCTGAGACTTCGGTCCGCTATTCTGTCGCGTTCACCACGTCGGACCAGGTGTTCCGGCTGAGCCGGAAGGGCGAGCGCCAAGTCGAGTCCGTGCGTCCGACGACTCGCGAGCGGTACATCGTCGATGTCCGGCCGGTGCCGTCGGTGCCGGTGCGGTGCATCGAAGTGGACAGTCCGAGCCACCAGTTCCTGGCGAGCCGCGCCATGATCCCCACGCACAACTCGAGCCTCATCAACACGCTGCTCGTGTCGATGCTCGTCCGTGCCACACCTGAGGAAGTGCGGCTGCTCCTCATCGACCCGAAGCGGGTCGAGCTCACCAACTACGAGGGCGTGCCGCATCTCGTCCATCCGATCGTCACCAACCCGAAGAAGGCGTCCGATGCGCTGCAATGGGTCGTCAAGGAGATGGACATGCGGTATGAGGATCTCGCGAAAGCGGGGGTGCGCCATGTGGACGACTTCAACCGCAAGGTTCGCTCAGGTGAATTGAAGACCGATCCGGCGTCGGGTCGTGAGTTGCGGCCGCATCCCTATCTCCTCGTGATCGTCGACGAGCTCGCCGACCTCATGATGGTGGCGGCGAGGGACGTCGAGGAATCGGTCGTTCGCATCACGCAGCTGGCCCGCGCCGCAGGCATCCACCTGGTGCTCGCCACCCAGCGGCCTTCCGTGGATGTCGTCACCGGCCTCATCAAAGCCAACGTCCCGTCCCGGCTCGCGTTCTCCACCTCTTCACTGGCCGACTCGCGGGTCATCCTCGACCAGCCCGGCGCTGAGAAGCTCGTCGGCCGAGGCGACGGCCTGTTCCTGCCGATGGGCGCCTCCAAGCCCGAGCGCATTCAAGGCGCCTGGGTCGGCGACGACGAGATCGAGGCGATCGTGGCGCACGTCAAGGCCCAGATGGACGCCCAGTACATCGAGGAGGTCACCGCCGCGCCGGGTTCGACGCGCGAGATCGACCCCGAGATCGGCGACGACCTGGAGCTGCTCATCCAGGCCATCGAACAGGTCGTGACCACGCAGTTCGGGTCGACCTCGATGCTGCAGCGCAAGCTGCGGGTCGGGTTCGCGAAGGCCGGGCGGCTCATGGACCTCATGGAGACGCGCGGGGTCGTGGGCCCTTCGGAGGGCACGAAGGCCCGCGACGTGCTGGTCAAGCCCGAGGACCTGGACGGCGTCATCGCCTCGCTCCAGGGCTGAGCAAGAATGCGAAGGGCCGGTCCGCATCTGCGGACCGGCCCTTCGCGGTCGCCTATTCGAAGCTGGCGGCGATCTCGTGGTTCTTCTCGCCGGAGAGCGGCAGCGATACGTCCTCCTCGGGCCACTTGACCGGACCCACCGGGTGGAAGTTCAGCGTGAACGCGAGCGCGTCGGCGGGCACGTCGTAGGTGAGCGTGTACGTGCGCCAGACGGCGTCCGTGAGGTCCTCGTCCGAGTGGTTCGAGGAGACCGGCGCCAGTTCGCCTTCGGGGCCCGAGACCTTCAGGACTTTTTTCGGGTCGATGGGCCATTCGAGGCCGCTGGCGGAGTGGAGCCAGCCGAACTCGACCGTGAGGAGCGCCCGGTCCGGTTCGGCCACCCAGCCCGTGCCGGGCTGGAAGACGTCGCGGGAGAGGTAGAAGACCGTCTCGTACTCCCAGTCGTCGAACCAGTACTCGTAGCTGCCCTGGGTCGTGCGGCCGTCGACCGAGCCTTTGGCCGCCTCGGTCTCGACCGAGGCCTTTCCGGTGTAGAGCGCCTGGATGAGGCCTTCACGGGTGCGCTCCCGCAGGTCCATCGTCTGGGTCCGCTCGGCGTCGACCACCTCGAGGGTGATCGGGGCGTCCTTCTTCGCCACGGTGAAGTAGACCGCGCCGGGGGCGGGCACCTCGCCGTCGAAGTCCCAGGCGCGGTCGCCGATCTTCAGCGTCGCGGCGAGCTCGCCCGCTTCGGCGTTGAACGGCTCGGCGTCGCCGGGCTCGTGCGCGAACTGCACGAGCGTGAACTCGTAGCCGGGCTCGGGCGAGTACAGGTTCACGTGCTCGCCGAGGAGGTAGTCGAGCTGGAAGCCCTCGGGCAGCGCGTCGAATGACGCGACGCACTCGACGCGCAGCTCGAAGTGGGCGCCGAGGAGCAGGCCTTCGTCGCCGGCGAAGCGCGCGGCGTCTTCGGCGGGGCACACGGAGACCGGGATCTCGTCGCTGGTGAGCGTGTACCCGGCGCGCGTGTGGAGCGTGCCGGTGGGCGTCTCGCCGCACGCGGCGACGGACAGCACGGCGGCGGTGGCGAGCAGGGCGAATGCCGACCTTCGGAAGGCAGGGCGATGGGCTGGGGCGATGCCTTTGGGGGACATAGGACAAGCCTAGGGTATGGCCGCCAGGTGCGGTGATCCACTGTTGTCCCTGCGCAGACGGGTCACAATGGGGAGAATTGTCGCCTTTTCGGCGGCTTGGACCGGCCCTGTCGGGACGCGCTCCGCGATGCGGCCCTGCGGCCCCCGCGGCGGCGCTGAGCTGTATCACTGTGGCCCGGCCCGCCGCCGGGGGCATTCGCGGCCCGCCGGTAGGTACGCTTTCCTGGTGTCTGCAGCTCATTCGACCCGTTCCGAGGAATCGACCGCACGCGAGGCCGGCAAGAGCGTCGCGCTCCTGACGCTCGGCTGCGCCCGCAACGAGACCGACTCCGAGGAACTGGCCGCCCGCCTCGCCGCCGGAGGGTGGCGCATCAGCGACGACGGCGAGAACGCCGACGTCGTCATGGTCAACACCTGCGGTTTCATCGAGCAGGCCAAGACCGAGTCCATCGACGTCCTCCTCGACGCCTCCGCGACCGGCGCGAAGGTCGTCGCGACCGGCTGCATGGCCGAGCGCTACGGCCGCGAACTCGCCGAGAGCCTGCCCGAGGCCGACGCCGTGCTCGGCTTCGACCACTACCCGGACATGGCCGCCCGCCTCGACGACATCCTCGCCGGGCGCACGGTCGAGTCCCACCAGCCCTCGGACCGCCGCAAGCTCCTGCCGCTGGCCCCGGCCGCGCGCCAGAGCGCCGCCGCCGTCGTCCCCGGCCACTCCCGCGCCTCCCAGGCCGACGCCGCGACCCTCGGTGCGGGCACCCCCCAGCACCTCGCGGTCGTGCGCAAGCGCCTCACCGACGGCCCCGTCGCGAACCTGAAGCTCGCGTCCGGCTGCGACCGGCGCTGCACCTTCTGCGCGATCCCGTCCTTCCGCGGCTCGTTCGTGTCCCGCACGCCCGAGGAGATCCTGGCCGAGGCGGCCTGGCTCGCCTCCGAAGGCGTCAAGGAGCTCAACCTCGTCTCCGAGAACACCACCTCGTACGGCAAGGACCTCGCCGACTCGCAGGCCCTCGAGCACCTGCTCGAGAACATGGCCGCGATCGACGGCATCGAGTGGATCCGCCTGTCGTACCTGCAGCCCGCCGAGCTGCGCCCGAGCCTCATCGAGGCGATGCACCGCACTGAGAAGGTCGTCCCCTACTTCGACCTGTCCTTCCAGCACTCGTCCGCGAAGGTGCTGCGCCGGATGCGCCGCTTCGGCTCGACCGAGAACTTCCTCGCGCTGCTCAAGCAGATCCGCGACGTCGCCCCGCTCGCCGGCGCCCGCACCAACGTCATCGTCGGCTTCCCCGGCGAGACCGAGGAGGACGTGCAGGAGCTCATGGGCTTCCTCGAAGAGGCCCGCCTCGACTCCACCGGCGTGTTCGCCTACTCCGACGAGGACGGCACCGAAGCGGTCGGCCTCGACGGCCACGTGGACGAGGACGTCGTCTCCGAGCGGCACACCCGCGTCTCCATGCTCGTCGACGAGCTCGTGAGCCAGCGCGCCGCCGACCGGGTGGGCGAGGTCATGCAGGTCCTCGTCGAGTCCGTGGAGGACGACGGCGTGGACGGCCGCGGCGCCCACCAGGCGCCGGAGGTCGACGGCACGATCGCGCTCGTGGGCGAGGTCGAGGGCCTGGAGGCCGGCGACTTCGTGACGGCGAAGGTGATCGACTCGCACGGCGTGGACCTCGTGGCGGAGCTCGTCGAGGAGGCCTGGTGACCACTGAGGACCGGCCGGTCTCGCCGTGGAACATCGCGAACGTGGTGACGGTGGCCCGGATCTTCCTGGTGCCCGTCTTCGCGGTGTTCGTGGTCCTCTCGGGGATGGAGCACGCGGGCTGGCGGATGGCCGCCTGCGCCCTGTTCGTGTTCATCTCCGCCACCGACTTCGTCGACGGCTGGCTGGCGCGCTCGCGCGGCCTCGTCACGGACTTCGGGAAGCTCGCCGACCCGATCGCGGACAAGGTCCTCATCGGGACCTCGCTCGTGCTGCTGAGCTATTACGACGCGTTGCCGTGGTGGGTGACCGTGGTCATCCTCGTGCGCGAGCTTGGGATCACGGCGCTGCGGATGGCGGTGCTGCGGCGCACGGTGATCGCCGCGGACCGGGGCGGGAAGCTCAAGACGGTCCTGCAGATCACGGCCGTGGCCTGGTACTTGTGGCCGTGGCCGGCCCCGCTGGACGCGGTCGGGCCGTGGCTGATGGGCGCCGCGCTGGTCCTCACCGTGCTGACGGGAATGGATTACCTCTGGAAAGCATTCAAAACGAAGAAGAGCGAGCCGAACCGGACGAGATAGGCTTGCGGAACCCACCTAAGCTCAGTTGAGCTATCGCGGCGCGGAGGAGAGTCTCATGGTGTTGTTGCGGGAACTGCTGGGAGAGACCCTGCGGCGCCGCCGCCGCGCGCAGAAGCGGACGCTGCGGGACGTGTCGAAGCAGGCCAATGTGAGCCTCGGCTACCTGTCGGAGATCGAGCGCGGCCACAAGGAGCCCTCGAGCGAGCTGCTGGCCTCGGTGTGCGGGGCACTGCAGGTGCGCCTGTCCGAGGTGCTGGCGGAGGTCTCGCGCGAAGTGGCGATCCACGAGCGCGGTGAGGAGAAGCAGCAGCCGGGCCGCCAGGTCGCGGTGCTGCCGCTGCCGCGCACCGAGAACCCGCCCGCGGGGGACGTGGAGGAGGTGCTGCGCCGGCGCCGTGCGCTGTCGGCGGCGCCCGCTTCGATCGCGCAGGTCCGGTCCCGGCACCGCCGTGGCGAAGTGACCGATTCGGTGGTCCGCGCAGCGGCCTGACTGTACTCCTGCCCGACGCGACCGATGATGTAGTTTTGGCGATTGAGGCGTCACCCTGTCCCACGCGAGTGGCGCCGATGTCCGACACTAGAGGCATGTCGGCGTTGCAGAACAAAGCTATGGCTCGCAAGCTTCGCCAAGGAGCACCGGAAGGACCCCGATAATGGCCAATCCGTTCGTCAAGGGCTGGAAATACATGATGGCGCTCTTCGGTGCGAAGATCGACGAGCACGCCGACCCCAAGATCCAGATCCAGCAGGCGATCGAGGAAGCGCAGAAGCAGCACCAGGCGCTGGTGGGGCAGGCGGCTTCTGTGATCGGGAACCAGCGCCAGCTGGAGATGAAGCTCAACCGCTCGATGGCCGAAGTGGAGCGTCTGCAGGCGCAGGCGCGCCAGGCCCTGGTGCTGGCCGACAAGGCGCGCGCCGAGGGCGACGAGCAGAAGGCGCAGCAGTTCGAGTCCACCGCCGAGATCCTGGCGGGACAGCTGGTCTCCACCGAACAGTCCCTTGAGGACATGAAGGTGATGCACGACCAGGCGCTCACCGCTGCCGACCAGGCCAAGAAGGCCGTCGAGAACAACCAGATGATCCTGCAGCAGAAGCTGCAGGAGCGCACGAAGCTGCTGGGCCAGCTCGAGCAGGCGAAGATGCAGGAGACGATCGCGTCCTCGCTGGAGTCGATGTCGCAGACCGCCGCCCCCGGCAACGTGCCGAACTTCGACGAGATCCGCGACAAGATCGAGGGCCGCTACGCCTCCGCGATGGGCCGCGCCGAGCTCGCCTCGAACTCGGTGGAGGGCCGCCTCCTCGAGGTCAACCGCGCCACCCGCGACATGGCCGGCGCCTCGCGCCTGGACCAGATCCGCGCCTCGCTCGAGGGCGAGCAGCTCTCCGGCGGCAAGGCTTCGGGCCCGGCGATCGAGTCGAAGGAGTCGGTCACGAACGCCCGCCTCGCGGACATCCGCGCGTCCCTCGGCAACGACGAGGGCACGGCCGAGCCCGAGGCCGACAAGACCAAGAGCTGACCTGGAAGGGATCCCGGTGGACGCGAAGGACCGCAAACGCGCGCTCAAGCGCCTGCGCTCCCGGTTGTCCTCCGCCAAGTCCTGGACCACGTTCGCGGGAGGCGCTGCCGCCGGCAGCGCCTTCTTCGTGCCCTACGCCGGTCTCGGCACGCCCGACGGGATCTGGGTGACCGTGGCCGGCTTCTCGACCGCGATGGCCGTGGTCCGCTGGCTCGACTACCGGCGGCTGGCCCGCGCGATCCCGGCGGACGTGCGCGACTCCCTGGAGCTGCACGGCCCGGCGCAGCTGTCGAAGGAGGCCCGCGGCCTGTTCGGTGAGACCGCCGAGGCGATCCGGCGCGGGCGCATCCGGGCGCAGTTCCGCCGCAGCCGCGCGCTGGGGCCGTACGAGCGGCTGGAGCGGGCCTCGATCGCGGCCGAGCAGATGGCGAAGCGGCTCGACGGGAACGCCGAGGCCGTCGCGATCCTCGCGGGCGCCTCGAAGGCCGGGCAGGAGCTGTACCGGCTCGCCTTGGGCGTCAAGGACGTCGAGGCGGCGATCGAGATCGCGCCCGAGGTGAAGCGCACGGGGATGGGCGCGAACCTCGACCGGATGGTCGAGCGCCTGGAGGCGGGCGTGGCCGCGTACGAGGACATGGTGAGCGCGGCGGGGGAGTGCCTGGCCGGTTCGATCGGGCTGCAGCAGGCGCTGACGGCCCACACCGACGAGACCCTGGATCTGCTCACGGACGCGGCGGATCGCCTGCGGGCCGCGGGCGACGCGGCGAGCGAGATCCGCGGGAGCGTGGGACCGCAGGCCAACGGCTGACCGTCCACCCCGCGCGGGCGCGACCCCTACGGGCCTATAGGTGATTTTGTCTCATTTGATGTAATTCTGCAGTGAAGACTCTGTTGCTCAAGGCCGCCGCGGCCGCGGCCGTGATCCTGCTGGCCGCCGGCGCCCCCGCCAATGCCGAGCTCGTGCCCGAGGGGCCCGTGCCCGAAGGCGCGGTCAAGCTGTACCTCAAGGACCACCAGGACCTCCCGATGGCGGCCGCCGACGGCAAGCCCCGGCTCGCCTCGACCGGCGACCTCTGGGAGCTCAGCGGCGAGGCCATGCAGGACCTCGGCGAGTTCAAGATCGTCCATCAGGCCTCGGGGGAGTGCCTCGCCGCCGACACCGGCGGCGGCGGTGAGACCGCCCCGGTCTCGCTCGTCGACTGCGCGAACGCCCACACCTGGACGATCATCTACCACAACCCGGGCCACAAGGACTTCCGCTTCGTCGCCCCCGGGGACTACCTCCTGGGCCTGCGTGAGCGCTCCGACGCCGTCAAGGGCGCCGAAGTGCTGGCGATCCACTCGGCTCCGGGCGACAGCATGCACTTCCACGAATGGCTCACCGAGTCCGGGACCGAGGCCACGCCGCCTCCCGGAGAGATCACCCCGGCTCCCGGTGAGGCCACGCCGCCCCCGAGCGAGGACCCCAGCGCCTCGCCCTCCGAAGCCGCCGCGGTCCCGGTCGCCTCGCTCCCGACGACCGGTGGGGCCCTCGGCGCCGGGATCGGCGCCGGCATCGTCGCGCTCGCCGGCGGCACCGCGCTCGTCCTGTGGTGGCAGCGCCGCCGCGCCCTGCGCTCGGACTGGTAGAGGCCAAGGCGTGCAATCGATCGACGCGGGCCGCCGCGACACACAGAATCCCACGATGCGGGAAATGATGGCTGGGGTGCACGGCCGATGGCATACTACTTTTCGTGACCTTCCAGCTCGTGATTAGCTGCGGGCGTTCCGCGGAGCATCAGCGTTAGATGCGACCCGCCGAACGCCAGACCTCCTGCGCCCGCAGGGGGTCTTTTTCGTTCAGGGCAAACGAACGTTCAGGTAGGCCCCGCAGCGGCCGGACCAAGACAGTAGAAAACTGGAGCACCAAGTGACGCAACCAGAACCGCAAACCGGCAGCGAACCTGCGAACAGCGGCGGGGACTTCCACGTCTTCGACACCACGCTCCGTGACGGCGCCCAGATGGAGGGCCTGCGCTACTCCGTCGCCGACAAGCTCGCCGTCGCCGAACTCCTCGACGAGCTCGGCGTCGACTACATCGAGGGCGGCTGGCCCGGCGCGATCCCCTCGGACACCGAGTTCTTCGCCCGCGCCGCCGAGGAGCTGAACTTCAAGCACGCTAAGCTCGTCGCCTTCGGCATGACCCGCCGCGCCGGCTCCAGCGCCGGCGCCGACCCCGGCTTCCAGGCCCTCCTCGACTCCCGCGCCCCCGTGCTCTGCCTCGTCGCCAAGTCCGACATGCGCCACGTCGAGCAGGCCCTCAAGACCACCCCCGAAGAGAACCTCGCGATGATCGCCGACTCCGTGCGCACCGGCCGCGAGCACGACCGCCAGGTCTTCATCGACTGCGAGCACTTCTTCGACGGCTTCCGCCACGACCCCGAATACGCCACCCTCGTCGTGCGCACCGCCCTCGAAGCCGGCGCCGAAGCCGTCGTCCTCTGCGACACCAACGGCGGCAGCATCCCCTCCGACATCACCGCCGTCGTCACCTCCCTGCGCACCCGCCTCGAAGCGGTCCTCCCGCGCGAGCGCGTACGCCTCGGCATGCACGCCCAGAACGACACCGGCTGCGCCGTCGCCAACACCCTCGCCGCCGTCCAGGCCGGCGTCATGCACGTCCAGGGCACCGCGAACGGCTACGGCGAGCGCCCCGGCAACGCCAACCTGTTCAGCGTCATCGCCAACCTCGAGACCAAGCTCGGCCTCAAGGTCCTCCCCGAAGGCGGCCTCGAGCAGCTGACCCGCATCTCCCACGCGATCGCCGAGATCGCCAACATGATCCCCGACGAGCACGCCCCTTACACCGGCCACGCCGCGTTCGCGCACAAGGCCGGCATCCACGCCTCCGCCATCAAGGCCGACCCGGCCCTGTACAACCACGTCGACCCCGCGGTGGTCGGCAACGACATGCGCATCCTCGTCACCGAGATGGCCGGCCGCGCCTCCGTCGAGCTCAAAGGCCGCGAACTCGGCATCGACCTCTCCGGCGACAAGGACATGCTCGACCGCATCACCAAGCGCGTCAAGGAACTCGAGTCCAAAGGCTGGTCCTTCGAGGCCGCCGACGCGTCCTTCGAACTGCTCGTGCGCGACGAGGTCGAAGGCGGCCTCCCGCGCCCGTTCGAACTCGACACCTACCGCGTCATCGTCGACCACGACCCGAGTGCCGTCACCGTCGCCGAAGCCACCGTCCGCCTCGACGTGGACGGTGAACGCGTCATCGCCACCGCCCAGGGCAACGGCCCGGTCAACGCCCTCGACGCAGCCCTGCGCAGCGCCCTGGCCGCCCGCCACCCGCGCCTCGCCGAGCTCACCCTCTCCGACTTCAAGGTCCGCATCCTCGCCGGCTCCAAGGGCACCGACGCGGTCACGCGCGTCCTCGTCTCCATGAGCGACGGCGAAGCCGAGTGGACCACCGTCGGCGTGGCCCCCAACCTCATCGAGGCCTCCTGGAACGCGCTGGCCGACGGCCTCGCGTATGGCCTCAACCGGCGCAAGCCGTCCAAGTCCTAGCTCCTACCGACCCGCGCGGCGTCCCACCAGCGGCGCCGCGCGGCACCGACACGGCCCGGTCCACGAGACCGGGCCCGCGCCCGGACCGCGCCGATCGTGCGGAGGGCAAGTGAAAAAAGGGCCCGACCGGCAGGTCGGGCCCTTTGCTTGTCGTAATGCTAGTCGAAGACCGCGAGGCGCTTCTGCACCTGCGTGCCGCCCCCGAAGGTCGTGAACGAGCCGCCCACGGTCAGGTTCGTGCCCGACGGGTGCGCGGTCGCGTCCCAGGCGCCCACGACGCCGTTGGCGCCCGGGTTCCAGTCCAGGAGCTTCCCGTTCATGTCGACCGCGAGGAGCTTCCCGCGCTCGGCGCGCACCCCGTCCACGCACTGGCCCAGCGGCCCGGCGTGGTTGGTGACGCAGGCCTTGTCGAAGTGGCCGCCGCCGATGACGGTGGAGCCCCACACCTCGACGGTCTGCATGCCGCCGTCGACGGCCTGGTACCACAGGGTCTCGCCGGTGCGGGTGAACGCCCGGATCTCGCCGCCGCGACCGTCGAGGGCCGCGTACACGCGCTCCCCGGCGACCTCGACCTCACGGGTCAGGACGTACACCTTGGACACGAACGTGGTGTCGACCGCGCCCGTGGACGGATTCACCGCGCCGAGCTTGCCGTACTTCTTGTCGCCACCGATCATCGAGAACGCCCCCGCGACGTACAGGCGATCGTGGCCGTACTGGAGGTCGCGCACCGCGCCCTCGGCGACCGTCGGCTTGAACCCGGTGACGGGCGCGCCGGTCTCGGCGGTCACCGCCGCCAGGATCGGCTGCGCGAAGCCGCCGACGGACTGGAACGAGCCGCCCAGGTAGACCGTGGACCCGACCGGTTCGATCGAGTAAACGGTCGCCGAGGGCTTCGGGTTCCAGGCGGTGTCGAGCTTGCCCGTGTCGAGCCAGAAGCGGGCCACGCGGGCCCGCGGGACCCCGTCGACCTCGGTGAACTTCCCGCCGATGTACAGGTGGTCGCCGCTGGTCTTGACCTCGTGGACCGATCCGTTGAGGACCGGCGCGAACGGCAGGAGCACCCCGGTGGCCGAGTTCACGGCCGCCAGGTAGGTGCGTCCTGCGAAGGTGCCGTCCGTGTTGCGGGCGCGGGTGAAGACCCCGCCCGAGTAGACGACGTCGCCGTCGTAGTCCACCTTGTAGACCTGGTCGTTGAAGGAAGCGGACGACTGCGGCAGATTGGAGTCGATCGCTCCGGCGGGCGCCTGGGCTATGAACAGGGCCCCGAGCAATGCGAAGAGAGTGATCAAACGGCGCATACGGCAGTTTTGCACGCGCGGCGCCCCTGAGCGCGCATTCCGTCGCGGCGCGCCACGGTGACGTGACTCCCCGTTCGGACCAGGACGGCGTTTTCCACAGGAGGCGGAGCGCGGCTCGCGTCCGCAGGCCCGGTGCGGCGGCAATGCCGTCACCGTCGAACTGGTGCGCTCGTACTAGAGTTGACGTGTGACTTCCTACAAGACCGATCGTGCCCGCGCGGCGGCCAGAGCCGCGGATTCGGCCGTGTACGGGCGCCGCCGCTTCATGACCGGGTTCCTCCTCGGCCTCGTGATCCTCATCGTGTCGGCCTTCGTGTTCGGGTTCATGCTCGTGGGCGACCTCGGCGAGACCATGAAGGTCCGCTTCGGCGCCACCGCCATCTCCCTGCTCGTCGCCGCGCCGCTGACGTGCGCGCTCGGCTTCCTCATCGGCCTGTTCGCCAAGGTCCGCCGCATGGGCATGGGCGTCGTCATCGGCGCGCTCGTCGGCACCGTCCTCCTCGGCGGCATCTTCCTGCTCGTCCGTTAGGACTCGCCCTGGGCGTGATCCTCTCGCGCGGCGCGCGAGAGCGCGTCGAGCCCGCCCTGCTCTGGAACTAAGCTGGGGCCGCAAGGTTTCGAACCAGTCTCAGAGAGGGGCCGACTGTGCGGATCGCGCGGATCGCTCAACCCACCGGCATGTCCTTCGCCGTCCTCGAAGGCGAGGGCCCCGGCGCCACCGCCGCCGAGATCGAGGGCCACCCGTTCGCGCAGATCAAGCTCACCGGCCAGCGCTGGGCGCTCGAGGACGTGCGGCTGCTCGCCCCGATCCTGCCGTCCAAAGTGGTGTGCGTCGGGCGCAACTACGCCGACCACGCGGCCGAGCTCGGCAACGAGGTCCCGAAGGAGCCCCTGCTCTTCCTCAAGCCCTCGACCTCGGTGATCGGCCCGAGCGAGGCCATCCGGCTCCCGGCCGTGTCCGACCAGGTCGAGCACGAGGCCGAGCTCGCGGTCGTGATCGGCCTGCACGGGGCCCGCGGCCTCGACCGGGAGGCCGCGAAGAGCGCGATCTTCGGGTACACGTGCGCCAACGACGTGACCGCCCGCGACATCCAGCGCCAGGACGTGCAGTTCACGCGCGCGAAGGGCTTCGACTCGTTCTGCCCGATCGGGCCGTGGATCGAGACCTCGCCCGAGGTCGACATGGCCGACGCGGAGATCCGCTGCGAGGTCGACGGTGAAGTGCGCCAGCTCGGCTCGACCAAGGACATGGTCTTCGACGCCGCCGCGATCGTCGCCTACGCGTCGCAGGTGATGACCCTGCTGCCGGGGGACGTGGTGCTCACCGGCACCCCCGCCGGAGTGGGCCCGCTCCAGGCCGGCGAGACCGTCTCCGTTTCCGTCGCCGGCATCGGCACGCTGTCCAACAAGGTGGTTCCCAGTGAGTAATGTCCGCACCCGCTTCTGCCCCAGCCCGACCGGGACCCCGCACGTGGGCCTGGTGCGCACCTGCCTGTTCTCGTGGGGGTACGCCCGGGCCAAGGGCGGCGAGTTCGTCTTCCGCATCGAGGACACCGACGCGGCGCGCGACACCGAGGAGTCCTACAACCAGCTGCTCGAGGCCCTGTCGTGGCTGGGCATGACCTGGGACGAGGGGCCCGACATCGGCGGCCCGTACGCGCCCTACCGCCAGTCGCAGCGGCTCGACGTCTACGCCGACGTGATCAAGCGGCTCCTCGACGGCGGCTACGCCTACGAGGCGTTCTCGACCAACGAGGAGGTCGAGGCCCGCCACCGCGCCGCCGGGCGCGACCCGAAGCTCGGCTACGACAACTTCGACCGCGACCTCACCGAGGAGCAGAAGGCGGCCTTCCGCGCCGAGGGCCGCAACCCGGTCTACCGGATGCGGATGCCCGATGAGGACATCACCTTCCGCGACGCCGTGCGCGGCGAGGTGACCACCCCGGCCGGGACCGTGCCGGACTACGTGATCGCGCGCGGCGACGGCTCGCCGCTGTACACGCTCACCAACCCGGTGGACGACGCGATCATGAAGGTCAACATGGTCACCCGCGGCGAGGACCTGATGCCCTCGACGCCGCGCCAGATCGTCATGTGGCGCGCGCTGGTCGAGCTGGGCATCGCCGACGCCGAGCCCGAGTACGCGCACCTGCCGCTCATCGTGGACGAGCGCGGCAAGAAGATGTCGAAGCGCGACCCGCGCTCGAACCTCCTGCAGTACAAGGAGGCCGGGTACCTCCCCGAGGGCGTGCTCAACTACGTGGCGACCCTCGGGTGGTCGATCTCGGGCGACCGCGACGTGTTCACGGTCGCGGAGTTCCTGGAGGCCTTCGACCTGCACGACGTGAAGTCGAACCCGGCGAGGTTCGACGAGAAGAAGTTCGACGCGATCTGCTCGGACCACTTCCGGGCGGTCGACACCGGCGAGCTCATCGGGATGCTCGTGCCGCGCCTGCAGGACGCGGGGCTGCTCGGCGCGGAGGTCACCGCGGCGCAGTCGCACGTCCTCGACGTGGCCGTGCCGCTGGTGCAGGAGCGGTGCACGACCCTCTCGCAGGCCGTGGAGATGCTGCGGTTCCTGTTCTGCGGCACCGAGGTCGAGCTGGACGAGGACAGCGCGAAGAAGACCTTCAAGGACGACGCGGCGCAGGTGCTCGACGCCTCCATCGCGGCCGTCGAGGGCATCGAGTGGACGACCGCGGCGATCGAGGAGGCCCTCAAGGCCGCCCTCGTCGACGGCCTGGGCCTCAAGCCCCGCAAGGCCTTCGGCCCGGTGCGGGTGGCGATCAGCGGCAAGACCGTGTCGCCGCCGCTGTACGAGTCCATGGAGCTCCTCGGGAAGGACGTGAGCCTCGCGCGCCTGCGCGCGGCCCGCGCGACCCTCTAAGCAGCGCAAGCGCAGCGGTCCCGCCGCCTCCGTGTGAACGGAGGCGGCGGGGCCGCGAGCGGTTGCACGCCTCTACTACTGTGCATTGCATGGTACTGTGGATTGCGTGGACAGATCGCAACTGCTCAAGGGGCTGCTCGACATCATCGTCCTGCGCGTCCTCGAGCGCCAGGACGGCTACGGGTACGAGATCCTCAACCGGCTGCGCGCCGGGGGCTTCGACGACCTCGGCGACGCCTCCGTCTACGGCACGCTCCGGCGTCTCTACCGCGCCGGCTACCTGTCCACCTACGTGCAGCCCAGCGAATCGGGGCCGCACCGCAAGTACTACTCGCTCACCGAACCCGGCCGGAAGTACCTCCGCCAGGCCCGCGAGGCCTGGGAGGACGTGAGCGACAAGATGCGAGTGCTGTTCGACGTGCCCGCGAAAGGCCGACCATGACCGACACCCCCGCCGCGACCGCCGCCTACCGGGACGCGGTCGAGCGCCACCTCGCCGCGCTCCTCGACGAGATCCGCCGCGACATCGCCGCCGGCCTGCGCGCCCACCTCGCCGACACGGCCGCCGACCTGCGCCCCGGCGAGACCCTGGAGCACCGCCTCGGCAGCCCCGAGCAGTGCGCCTCCCAAGCCCTCGGCTACCACCCGTCCCTGGCGCCGTACCAGGACGACTACGACGACTTCGCCATGACCACCGCGGTTCCAAGAAGGGCAGCCCTATGACCACCCCACCCGACCGGTCCACCGAGATCGCGTCCTACCTGGCCGCGGTCGAACGCCACCTGAACGACCTGCCCACGCACATCAGGCAGGACCTCATGTCCGAACTCGACGCCCACCTGACCGAGGTCGCCGCCGACCTCCCGCCCGGCAACGCGCTCCGCGACCTCCTCGGCAGCCCCGAGGCCTACGCCCGCGAACTGCGCGACACCGCCGAGGTCGACAAGGAGCCCGTCGGCGCCCGGATGCGCCGCCGCCTCGCCGACGCCG
Source organism: Glycomyces niveus (assembly GCF_017592475.1). Taxonomy (GTDB): domain Bacteria; phylum Actinomycetota; class Actinomycetes; order Mycobacteriales; family Micromonosporaceae; genus Glycomyces; species Glycomyces niveus. The sequence continues at coordinate 348,764 of NZ_JAGFNP010000005.1, forward strand.
CCGCCCCGGCCCTCGCCCGCCTCAAGGGCGCCGCCGACCGGTACGCCGTGAGCTCCGGCTTCACCGACGCCGCCGAACTGCGCGACCGGCTCCGCCCCGGCTGGTGGGTCCTGCGCGGCGCGCTCGTCGCGGCACTGTTCGTCTACTGGCTCTCCGCCGCCCAGTACGGCGTAACCGGGTACTCGATCTTCGGCTCGATCCCCGGCCTCCTGCTCATCGCCGGCGCCCTCCTGGCCTGCGTCTGGGCCTCGATGCGCTTCGGCGCCAAGTCCGCCGAATGGGGCGCCCGGCGCCGCCGCTGGGTCGCGGCGGGCGGGCTCGCGCTCGTCGCGTTCACCGGCTACCAGTTCATGTGGCTGGGCTTCTCCGTCCCGGTCGAGTACGTCGAGACCACGACCTACTACGACGACACGCCGAGCGTCCAGGACGTGCGCGTCTACGACGAGCACGGCAACCTGCTCACGGACGTGTACCTCTTCGACGAGAACGGCAACCCGCTCTGGCTCGGCGACCCGTACTCCTGCCCGACCGCCGCCCGCGACCCGTTCGCGACCGAGTCGCCGTACGGCGACGAGTACGAGGAGGCCGTCCAGAGCGCGGACGAGAACCTGGGCTACCAGTACCCGCTGTGCGACCCCGAGGGCGAGCCGACCATGCCTGCCGAGACGGCCGAGGCCGACCCCACCGATGGGCCGACCGCCACCGCTCCGGACGGCGAGAGCCCGACCGAGGAGCCCGCGACCGAAGCGGCCGAGTCGGCGACCCCGACCCCGGGCGAGTCGCCCACGAAGTAGCGCGACAGGAGCACCGGTCCCGCCTCGCGTCGGGACCGGTTTCCGGTCTTTCCGGGCAAGCCGGTCAAACGCTCGGTCCACTATGACATTGATCTCTATGGACCTCCGTGGAAGAAGGTCTGCCGGGGTGTTCGGGTGTCAATGGGCCGTTCGGAGGAGGCCGGGCGGCCGGGTCCCAGGAGGGCTGGGGCAGAAAGCGCGATAGCGGCACTATCGGGCGAGACGGGCACCCGATAGTTTCGCTCGCATGTGGAGATGTGCCGTATTGGCATGATTACCGAGCGGTACGGCCCGCCGTGTCGGGGCCCCTAGGGTTGCCCCGATGTTTACCCGCATGAAGCCTTCCCGCGCGAAGCACCGCGCCGAGGACCCCCAGCGGCACCCCGCCCGCAAGCGCGTCCTCGTCTCCGCAGCCGCCGTGCTCGTCGCCGTCGGCACCGCCAGCAGCGCGAGCGCCGCCATCATCGGCACCGACGACCCGACCGCCGAGGAGCTGCTCGCCGCCGAGATCGTCGCCGACGCCGGCAGCGCCGACCGCCAGTGGGACGAGGTCGCCCCGATGCAGAGCATCCTGCCCGTCCAGGAGGCCGCCCCCGCCGAGCCGGTCGAGAAGACCGAGGCCGCCGAGGTCCCCGAGCCCGAACCGGAGCCCGCGGCCGAGGAGAGCACCGAGTCCTCGTCCTCCGGTCCCAGCGTCGACATCGCCGCCGACTGCTCCGAGTACTCCGGCAACCAGGCCATCGGGTGCACCATGACCCTCGAGGCCGGCTGGGACATGGACGAGGTCGGCTGCCTCATCAGCCTGTGGGACAAGGAGTCCGGCTGGGACGAGAGCGCCTACAACTCCAGCTCCGGCGCGTACGGCATCCCGCAGTCCCTCCCCGGCGACAAGATGGCCGCCAACGGCGACGACTGGGAGACCAACCCGGCCACCCAGATCGCCTGGGGCCTCGACTACATCGAAGGCCGCTACGGCAGCCCGTGCGGCGCGTGGTCGCACAGCGAGTCCAACGGCTGGTACTAGACCGCCCCTAAGCTCAACGAAAAGCGGACCCGGAGTTCGCTGACCCAAGAGAGGCCCCGGCGCCATCGCGCCGGGGCCTCTCGCACGTTCCAGGGCTCAGTTCGTCTCCATGGACGCCGCCCGCACCGACCGCAGCAACAGCCGCGGGTCGCCGAGCATCCGCTTCAGGCGCCGCTCCAGCCCCGCGATCGGCGTCAGGTTCTGCGGCGCCCGCGCGTCCTTATGCGCCGCCGACCCCAGGGGCGGCAGCGCCGCCGCCGTGGCGTCCGCGAGCGCGATCGCCGCCTCCTCGCTCAGGTCGTCCGCCGCTTCGAGCCGCGCGACGCCCGCCCAGCCGCGCGAGGACGTGCCGGGCAGCCGCAGGTACCAGGTGTACCGGGGCCAGCCCGACATGAGGTGGAAGACCGGGGTGCGCTGGCCCGGCCGCAGCCGCTCCACGACCGCGTTCAGCTCCCCTTGGAGATAGGAGCGGTGGTGGCTCTTGATGTACCCCACCGAATGCGGCAGGCGGGTGCGCCCGCGCAGGGGGCCGTCGAGGACGGACAGCTCGGCGTCCATCGTCACCAGCGAGGAGACCTTGGCCTCCAGTTCGGCCATCGCGGCCTGGGCGGTGGCGATGAGCTCGCCGGCGTCGGCCGACTCCGCCTTGCGGAACGGGTAGCGGCCGAAGTCCGCGCCGGGGTCGACGGCCGCGAACAGCCCGCGCTCGACCGCGACCTCGACGACCGAGGCCTCGGGGGAGGCGTGCCCGTCGAGGTCGCACGCGACCGCTCCGGCCGCCCAGGAGACGCACACTCCCGGCCAGCGCTCCCCGTCCTCGATCAGTTCGACGCGCGCGTCGATGCGGCGCACCCCGTCGACGACGACGACGCGGCGCGGCCCGGAGGCCGGGGCGTCGACGGGCCGCCAGTCGGCGGGCTCGAGTTCGATGCCGGCGTTCACGATCGCCTGGTTCGCGCGCGAGGGCGATTCGGGGTTGTCCGCGAAGGACGGGTCCCAGGCGTCGACGGTGATCTGCAAGGCGCACCTGCTTTCGGGAACGATTGCGGCCCAGCGTACTGCTCTCCGTCGACGCCTGCGCGGACGCTAGGAGATCTCGGTGATGAGGCCCGTCTCGAGCGAGTAGACGCCGCCGACCACGGTGAGCTCGCCGTCGGCGACGAGCTCGGCGAGGTTCGGGTGCTCCTTGAGCGCCTGGATCGTCAGCAGGACGTTCGCCTTGATCATGGCGTCGACCGGGTCGCCGGACTCCCCCTTGGCGGCCTCGTAGGCCGGGCGGAGGGCCTCGACGGTCTCCGGGAGCGCGTAGTCGTGCTCCTCCAGCTCGGTGCCCTCTTCGGCGGCGAGCAGGGCCTCGTGGGCGGCGGTGACGGCGCCGCACTTCTGGTGGCCCAGGACGACCAGGAGCGACGCTTCGAGGGCGGCCGGGCCGTAGGAGACGGACTCCGAGACGAGCGGGTCGAAGACGTTCCCGGCGGTGCGGGTGACCATGAGGTCGCCCACGCCGGTGTCGAAGACCAGTTCGGGGCCGACGCGGGAGTCGACGCAGCTGAAGACGGCGGCGACGGGTTCCTGGCCTTCGGCGAGGGAGGTGCGCCATTCGGCGTCGGTGTGGGGGTGGACGGGCTTGCCGTCGGCCCAGCGCTGGTTGCCGTCGAGGAGGGCGTCCCAGATGTCCTCGGCGGTCTCGAGGCCGTGGAGGTCGGGGACGTCGGGGGTCTGGGCGGCGGCGTCCGCGCCGCCGATGCCGCCGTCGTCGCCGCCGCAGGCGGAGAGGGCCGGGACGAGGAGCGCGCCGAGCCCGAGGGTGCCGACGCCGGTGATGAGGGTGCGGCGATCGCCGCGGATGTGCAATGTGCTCATATCTGCATAAGTACTTGAATCTTCAAGTTCGTGTGCAGGTGAATCAAGCTCATGTGGCCTGTGGCATATCCGGACATTGCGCGCGGATCGGAGAGCGAGCACGCGAACGGAACGCGAACGGTGTGCGTGCCGTTGCGGCGTTACGAAGCCAACGAAGTGAACCTACTCCCGCCGCGGAGCGACGGCCAGATTCAAGGCGCGCGGAAGCCCCACGGGGCCGTCAAAAATTCGTCAAGAGGCGCTGACCTGCGCTAAGACCAGGTCTTCTCCACATGGGACCCTTTGGCGTCCTTGGTGACGCGGAACCGCACGGGCACCCGTTCTGCGAGTTCGGTCACATGCGTCACGAGTCCGACGGTGCGGCCGGCCGAAAGCGTGAGCGCTTCGAGGGTGCTCGCGACCGCATCGAGCGTTTCGGGGTCGAGTGTCCCGAATCCCTCGTCGAGGATGATCGACTCCAGGCTCGCGCCGTGCCGCGACAGGCTCGCCAGCTGGTCGCTCAGCGCGAGCGCCAGCGACAGCGAGGCCGCGAACGTCTCGCCGCCCGAGAGGCTGCGCGCCGGGCGCGGCATGTCCGCGTCGTGGTGGTCCACGACCCAGAAGTCCTGCTCGCGGTAGACCAGGTCGTACTGGCCGCCGGTGATGCGGTTGAGCATGACGGTGGCGCCCTCGACGAGCTCGTCGAGCGCTTCGCTCAGCAGCCACTCCATGAACTTGCGGGCGTCGAGGTGGCGCGCGAGCTCCTTGGCCACCAGGGCCTCCCCGGCGAAGCGCCGCATCTCGGCGTCGAGTTCGATGCGCCGCTTCCGCGCCTCCGCGAGGCTCACCGCTTCGGCGCGCGCCGCCTCCACGGCGGTCGCGTGCCGGGCCACGTAGTCGCCGCCGGTGCCGTTGCGCGGCACGTCGACGTTGAACTCGCCCAAGGCGAACCGCAGCTCGGTGCGGAGGGTCTCGGCGCGGCCGTCGAGCCCGGCGAGCTCGGTGCGGGCGGCCTCGCGCTCGGCCGCGGCCCGTTCGAGGGACGCGGCGGCCCACGCGACGAGCTGGTCCCAGCTCCCGGCCAGGTCGTCCCCGGCCGCGGGCGGACCGAGCACGGCCACCTGGTCGCGGGCGTGCTGGAACTCCTTCCAGGCCCGCTGCTGCCGCTCGTCGGCGGCCGCCTTGCGCTTCTCGGCCTCGCGCAGCGCCCGCCGCGCGGCCTTGAGCGCGGCCCCGGTGCCCGCGAGCTGCTGCCGGGCCTCCTCGGAGTCGGCCCGCCGCTGCTGCAGCGCCGCCGGCTCGGGCACGTTCTCGAGCTTCTTCTTCAGCCGCCGCTCGGCCAGCTGCAGCTCGGTCAGCCGCTCCTCGTAGTTCTCCAGCTTCGTCTGCAGCGCCACCACGGCGGCCTGCGCGTCCCGGAACTCGACCGTGGCCGTCCGGGAGGCCTCCTCGGCCTGCTGCATGGACTCCGAGAGGTCGTGCTCGGGCACCTCGTCGACGGGACGGTCGCAGACCGGGCACTCGTCGCCCACTTCCAGCCCCGCCCTGAGGGTTCCGGCGAGTTCGGCCATGCGCACCTTGTGGAGCACGGCGTGCTGGATCTCGACCTCCTCGGAGGCGGCCTCCTCCAGCTCCTTCGCCTCGGCGAACTGGTCGCGCAGCTCCTCGGTCAGCTCGAGGCCGGTCTTGAGCTTCGACTCGGTCTCGGCGAGTTCGGCCCACGCCTTGAGCTGGCGCTCGAGCAGGCCCAGGTCGAGCCCGTCCAGCTCGGACCGCAGCCGCTCGTCCTCGGTCTCGGTCGCCTCGACCTCGGCCGCCTTCTCGGCCACGGCGGCCGATGCGGCGGCGACCTGCGCGGCGATGTCCGCCACCCCGGACGGCTGCTTGATGTACGTGAGGGAGGCGAGGTTGGCCTCCGCGTCGGCGAGCCTGCGGCGGGCGGCCTCGACCGCCGCGGCGAGCCCGTCGAGCGCGCTCGACTTGTCCCGCACCGGTTCTGACAGCTTCTCCAGCAGTTCCACGCGTTCGGCTGTGAGCCGGATCTGCTCCTCCGCTACCGGCGCGATCCCGGCCAGCTGCGTCTCGTACGCCTGCCGCTTCGCGTCGGCGTCGACGAACCGGGTGCGGGCGCGCTGCTGGATGCTGCGGTACACGCTGTGGCCCAGCAGGTTCTCGAGGATGTTCCGGCGGTCGGCCGAGGAGGCGCGCAGGAACTCCGCGAACTCGCCCTGGGGGAGCAGCACGCACTTGGTGAACTGCTCGAACGGCAGGCCGATGATCCGCTCGGCGGCGTTGTTGACCTCGTTCGGGCTGCCGCCCAAGGCCTTCCCGAGCCCCTCGACGAGCTCGGTGTCCACGGCCGGGTCCACGCCCTCGGGGAGCTGCTCGATCGCGGCCGTCGTGGTCTTGACCTTGCCGTTGCGGTCGCGCCGCAGGATGCGCGTGGCCACGTAGTGCTGGCCCGCCGCGCCGAACACCAGGCGCACCCGTCCCTCCACTGAAGACGGCGCGAGGGAGTTCTGCGTCGCCGACTTGGGCCAGCGCGGCGTGCGGCCGTAGAGCGCGAAGCAGATCGCGTCGAGCACGGTCGACTTGCCCGCGCCGGTGGGACCGGTGAGCGCGAAGAACTCCGCGTCGGTGAAGTCGAAGGTCTCGGACCCGGTATAGGAGCCGAATCCCTGGAGGTCCAGTCGGATGGGCCGCATCTCAGGCCTCCTCGGCGACGGTCTGGGTGTCTTCGTAGAGCTGGGCGAAGAGCTTGGTGACGGCCGGATCGTCGTGCTGGTGCTCGGTGAGGTACGCGGCGAACAGGTCGCCGGGGCTGCGGCCGGAGCGTCGCTCGCGCGGTTTGACGTCCGAGGCGCGCATGACCGGGTCGATGTGGATCTGGACGGCGCGCGGGAAGAGGTCGGCGACCTCGCCGCGAAGCCCGGCCCGGGCGGGCTCGGTGACGAACACCCGCAACCACGCCCGCTCGTCCACCTTGGCCTTCGCGAGCTGCTCGAGGGTGCCGCGCACGGTCTGGAGCGGCACGGCCGCGGTGAGCGGGACCGTGCGGGCGCGGGCGGGCACGCCGGGGGCGACGTCCACGATGGCGACGCTCGGCGTGTGGTCCTCCTCGCCGAAGTCGACCGCGAGCGGCCCGCCGGAGTAGCGGATCGGGCAGGGGCCGACGATCGACTGCGCCTTGTGCAGGTGCCCCAGGGCCACATAGGAAGTGGTGGGCGGGAAGATCGCGGCGGGGACGGCGTAGTCGGCGACGGTGTGGACCTCGCGCTCGCCGCCGCCCACCTTGCCGCCCACCACGGTGAGGTGCCCGGTGAAGAGGTTCACGGTGTCGGCGGTGAAGTCCTGCGTGAGCGCGGCGACGAGGCGGCGCAGGTGGTCGGCGTAGTTCGCCTCGGCCCCGGCCGCTCCGAGCTCGAACAGCTCGGCGGCGCGCACGGCGTGCCGCTGCGCGATGAACGGCAGGGCCGCGCAGCGCCAGCGCTCGCCGCCCTCGGTCTCCCCGGTGACGAGGTGGTCGGCGGCCTTGCCGAGCGAGCCGCGCAGGTGGATGCCTGCGGCGTGGGCCCAGTGGCGAAGCGCCTCAAGGGCTTTGCCGTTGTCGTGGTTCCCGGCGATCACCACGACCTCGGCACCGGTGCCGCGGAGCGCGGACAGCGCCGAGAACAGCAGCCGCTGCGACTCGGCCGAGGGCGAGGCGGTGTCGAAGAGGTCCCCGGCGACGATCACGAGGTCGACCGCCTCGTCGCGGGCGATGTCGACCATCTGCTTGAAGACGGCGCGCTGCTCGTCGAGGCGCGAGCGGCCCTTCATGGTGACGCCGACGTGCCAGTCGGACGTGTGGAGAATCCGCACGGCGTGCTCCTCTGATCGCCTAGAACGGGATGTCGTCTTCGTCGTCCCCGGCGAGGTCGAACGGGTCGACCTTGGCGGTGGGGGACATCGCCCGGCCCGAGCGGGCCGTGGCGGCCGGGGCGGACCCGGCTTCGGCGGGGCGGGTGGCCCACGCGGGGAACGGGAAGTTGACCACGAGCGGCACCGGGAGCTCGGGCTGGGCCACGAACATGGTGCCGGGTTTGGCCATGAGCACCCGCATGCGCTGGGCCTGCGTGAGGAACCCGTACTCGGGGCGGGTGGCCTCGGCGGCGTCGAGGCGGCCCACGACCCGGATCGCGGAGTTCGAGGCGATGCGCCGCTCCACTTCGGACGCGGTCTGCTGGGCGCCGATGAGGATGACCCCGAGGGAGCGTCCGCGTTCGGCGATGTCGAGCAGGATGTCCTTGATGGGGCTGGTGCCCTCGCGCGGCGCGTACTTGTTGAGCTCGTCGAGGACGACGAACTGGAGCGGGCGCGCGGTGCCGGCCTTCTCCTTGCGCTCGAACTCGGTGCGGAGCACGACGCCGACGACGAAGCGCTGCGCCCGGTCGGGCAGGTTGTGCAGGTCGACGACGGTGACCTGCGCGTCCGAGGTGAGCACCGCGCCCTTGGGCGGCAGGTCGCCGCGGATGAGCCGCCCGATGTCGCGCCCGGAGGCGATGAGGCGGCGGATGAACGCGTTCACCGTGCCCAGGCCGATCGCGGACCCGGCCCATTCGGTGCGGGTCTCGTCGTCGGAGAGGCGCTCGCAGACGAGCTCGACGAGGTCGCGGTAGCTGGTGAGCAGCTGCCCGTCGACGCTGATCGCGCCGTTGTCCTTGGGGCGGGCCTCTTTGCGGAGCCGGGCGGCGACCTGGTGGACGACCATCGTGTACTGCTGACGGTCGTCGTCGCCGTCGGCGAACACGAACGGCAGCAGGCCCAGCTGGCAGAACTCGGCGAGCGTCCAGTAGAACGCGTCCACGCCGGTGGACCGGCAGGCCACGTCGGGGACGCCGTTGGAGTCGCCCTCGCGCGGCGGCGCGAGCACCTCCACGGACTTGAACGCGCCGGGCTCCATGCCGAGGCGGCGGTAGGAGTCGCGCACGGTCTCGTCGATCTTGGTGTTGTCGTGGTCGAGGAGCAGCAGGTCCTCGCCCTTGACGTTGAAGATGAGCGCCTTGGTGTTCGCGGCCTCGGCGCCGAGCGCGCCGGAGTGCAGGAGCGAGTAGAGCATCCAGGTCGCGAACGAGGTCTTCGTGGCGACGCCGGAGATGCCGGAGATCGAGACGTGCGCGCCCCGGGTGCCGTCGAGGAAGTCCGGGTTGAGGAACACCGGCTGGCCGTCGCGCGAGAACCCCAGGGGCACTTGGCGGGCCATGCCGTCGAAGTACAGCGCGCGGTCGCGGTCCTCGCCGGCGGCGCGCTGCACCTCGGCGCCGGGGCGCGGCGGGACGAACACCTCGGGCTCGACGCGGGTCACGGTGACCTCGGCGGCCTCCTGCACCTGCGCGGGGAGCAGGCCTCCGGCGATGTCGAACACGTCCGAGTCGAACTGCGCCCCTTCGTGGCGCGAGCGCACCGAGGTGACGACGCCGGAGATGCGGACCGTGCCGACCCCGGGCACCTGGCGCTCGGTCGTGAGCACGTCGTCGAGCTGCGCGTACGCCTCGGGCCCGACCCCGACCCAGAACGACAGGGGTGTCGCGTCCTCCGTGCCGAGCACGCGGCCCACCGATTCACTCATCGGTCGATCCTCGCAGATACCGCAGGATGAGGTTGCCCCCGGCTTCGAGGACGTGTCGCAGCTCCAGGGGCCGCGCGTCCTTTGCGGCCGGCCCTTCGGCGACCCGCACGGGACCGGCGCCGACCAGGAGCGGCGAGACGGTCAGGTCGAGCTCGTCGACGAGGTCGTCGGCGATGAGCTCGCCGAAGACGCGCGGCCCGCCCTCGCACAGGATCTGGCGCAGCCCGAGCTCGCGCAGCGCCGCGAGCGCCGCGGGGAAGTCGACCGCGCCGGTCCCGGCGGCGATCACGTCGGCGACCTCGCGGAACGGCCCGACGGTCGCCTCGGGGAGGTCGGCGGGGACGACGACGATCGGGCGCCTCGGCGCGAGCGTGAAGATCCCCATCGCGGGGTCGAGCCCCGCGAGGCTGCGCGAGACGACCGCCATGACCGGCACCTCCGGCAGGCCCTGCGCCTTTCGCCAGGCCATCCGCTCGGGGGAGAGGACCAGCGGCCCGTACCCTTCGGCCTTCACGGTCCCCGATCCGGCCAGGAGCACGTCGCAGCGCGCCCGCAGGACTTTGAACACGCGCTTGTCCTCTTCACCCGAAAGGGGACCGGACAGCCCCTCCAGGGTCGCCGCGCCGTCGGCGCTGGAGACGAAGTTGACCCTGAGCCAGTCGGGGGCGGGCGGCGCGTACGCCGCGTACACCTCGTCGTCGGTCAGTTCATCGAGTTTTCGGTAGACCACCTCTGCCACGGCCACAACCTAGCCCACGGCCCCGACAACGCCGCGGCTGGAAGCTCATGGGTGGTACCATCGGTGGCATGAGTCGCAAGAAGAGCACCGTCTACATAGAGGAAGCCGCCGACATGCGGCTCGAAGCCGCCGCTCGGAAACTCGGCGCTTCGAAGGCCGAGCTCATCCGGCGCTTCATTGACGAAGGACTGCTCCGCACCGGTGAAAGCGAGCCCCCGCTGCCCCCGCTGCCGAAGTTTCGCAGCGGGCGACCGCTCACCGTCGAAGAGATGGACGAAGCGATCTACCAGAGCATGAAACGGCGCGCACAGAAGCGATGATCATCGTCGCCGACACCTCCGCTGTGCTCGCCGCCTTCGATGAGAGCCAGCCGTTCCACGAAGCGGCCGAACGGATCATGGAGACCGAGTCGCTGCTCGTCTCACCGCTCGTCATGACCGAGCTCGATCATCTTGCCCGCCGCGAAGGCGGCTTCGACTTCGCCGTTCAAGTCGCCGAGTCGCTGCTGGTCCGGTTCGATCGCGGTCGGTACCAGCTCGCCACGATCCGCTACGAGGACTTCGCGACTGCCAACCGGCTCCGCCTTGACTATCGGGGCTTGAAACTCGACTTGGCCGATACTGTCGGTGTCGCGCTTGCCGACCGATACGAGACCAACCGCATCTTCACCCTGGACCAGCGCGACTTCCGGGCCATCAAACCGATCACCGCCGGGTTCGACGCCTTCGAGATCCTCCCGTTCGACTGGAGCGATTAGCTCAGTCGCCGAGGACGCGTTCCAAGTACGGGTTCGAGAAGCGGCGGTCAGGGTCGACCTCCTTGCGCACCGCGAGGAAGTCGTCGAAGTGCTCGTACAGCTCGCCCAGGCGCTCGGCGTCGAGCGAGTGCATCTTGCCCCAGTGGGGCCGCCCCTCGGCGGCGTCGAAGATCGCGGCGCAGGACTTGAAGTAGGCCTCGTGGTCGTGCCTGTGGTACTGGTGCACCGCCACGTAGGCGGTGCGGCGGCCCTGCGCGGTCGAGAGCCAGATGTCGTCGGCGGCGGCGAACCGGACCTCGACGGGGAACGACACGAGGTGGCGTTCCCGGTCGACCATCGCGTGCAGCTCCCGCAGGACCCCGGGCAGCGCCTCGCGCGGCAGCGCGTACTCCATCTCGCGGAACACGACCGAGCGCGGCGAGGCGAAGACCCGGTGCGACACGTCCGTGTACTCGCGGGCGCTCCACACCCTCCCCGCGAGGCGGTTGAGGCCCGGGACCATCCCGGGGAACCGCACCCCGACCCGGTTGCTGGCCTCGAAGAGCGTGTTCTCGGTGAAGGCCTCGTTCCACCAGTACTGGAGGCGGCTGGGAGCCCGGCTCGGCTCGGACATCGCGTACCGGTTGTTCCGCTTCGTCAACGTGCGGTCGGTGTGCGGGAACCAGTAGAACTCGAAATGGTCGTTCTCGGACACGAGCTCGTCGAGGTTGTCGAGCACGGCGTCCAGCCGCTCGGGCCGCTCGTCCGCCTTGAGGCGGAACGCCGGCACGCACTGCAGCGTCACCTCCGCGATCACCCCGACCGCCCCGAGGCCGAGCCGCGCCGCGGCGAACAGCTCCGGCCGCTCGAACTCCGTGCACTGCACGGTCGAGCCGTCGGCGAGGACCAGCTTGAGCCCCTTGACCTGCCACGCGAACCCCCGGTACCGGTCCCCGGTGCCGTGCGTCCCGGTCGAGATCGCCCCCGAGATCGTCTGCCGGTCGATGTCGCCCATGTTCTCCAGCGCGAGCCCGTGCGCGTCCAGGATCTCGTTCAGCCGCCACAGCGGCATCCCGGCCTCCACAGTGACCAGCCCGGTCCGCTGCTCGACGGCCACGACCTGGTCGAGACCGCTCATGTCGACCTGCACGCCGTCGGCGACCGCGATCCCGCTGAACGAATGCCCGGCCCCCACGGCCTTGACGCGCAGCCCGTCCGCCGCGGCCGCAGTGACCGCGGCGGCCAGCTCCTCCGTGCGCGCGGGCCTGACGGTGCGGGCGGGGTCGGCGTTCTCGGTGCCCGACCAGTTCTGCCAGATCGAGGTTCCCACGGCAGCTCCCATAGCTACGACGGTTGAATGTGAGGCGAACTTCACGGTAGCTTTCATCTAACCCCAATTGAGCTGCCGAAGGGAAGTCGGATGGGCTACCAGCGAGTTACCGGGGTCGATGTCCCCGCCGCGCTCGAACACCGGTTCGCCGAACTGGGCCGCGCCACCGCGGGACTCCAGGCGCCGTTCGCGGTCGTGGACCTCGGCGCCTTCGACACCAACGCGGCCATCCTGCGCCGCAACGCCATCGGCAAGCCCCTGCGACTCGCCAGCAAGTCGCTGCGCTGCCGCGCCCTCATGCGCCGCGCGCTCGCCCAGCCCGGCTTCAAGGGCGTCCTCGGCTTCACACTCCCCGAAGCGCTCTGGCTCGCAGAGGAATTCGACGACATCGTGGTCGCCTATCCGACCGCCGACACCGACGCGCTGCGCGTTCTCGCCGCCTCCGACGAGCTCGCCTCCCGCATCACGCTCATGGTCGACTCGGTCGAGCACCTCGACTTCCTGCGCCGCCACGTCGAGCCGAACCCGTCCCGACCCCTGCGGCTGTGCCTCGAACTCGACGTCTCGCTCGAACTGCTCGGCGGCCGCGTCCACATCGGCGCCCACCGCTCCCCGGTGCGCACCCCCGAGCACGCCCTCGACATGGCCCACGAGATCGACAAGCGCCCGGGCGTCGACCTGGTCGGCATCATGGGCTACGAAGGCCAGATCGCCGGCGTCCAGGACGCCTTCTCCGCCGCCGCCCTCCGCTACCCGCTGGTGCGGCTCATGCAGCGCGTCTCGCGGGCCGAACTCGCCGAGCGCCGCGCCGAGGCCGTCGCCGCGGTCCGCCGCGTCACCGACCTCGAGTTCGTCAACGGCGGCGGCACCGGCTCGGTCGTCTCGACCGCCGCCGACCCCTCGGTCACCGAGATCGCCGCCGGGTCCGGCCTGTACTCGCCCGCGCTCTTCGACGGCTACCGCTCGATCCGCCCGATCCCGGCCGCGTTCTTCGCCCTCCCGGTGGTCCGGCGCCCGCGCCCGGGCATCGTCACCGCGCTCGGCGGCGGCTGGGTCGCCTCGGGCGCGCCCGGCCCCGACCGGCTCCCCAAGCCGACGTTCCCCGCCGGGATGCGCTTCTCCAAGACCGAAGGCGCCGGCGAGGTCCAGACCCCGCTCAAGGGCCGCGCCGCCGACGCCCTCGCCATCGGCGACCGCGTCTGGATGCGCCACGCCAAAGCCGGCGAGCTCGCCGAACGCGTCAACACGATCCACCTGGTGCGGGGTGGCGAACTCGTCGACGAGGTCCCCACCTACCGCGGCGAAGGCCACGCCTTCGCCTAAGCGCCGCAACGCGAAAGGGCCGGCCCGGCGGAATTCCCGCCGGGCCGGCCCTTTCGTCAGCGATCAGTCGTCGTTGCGGCCACCGCCGCCACCGCCGCCACCGCCGCCACCGCCGCCGCCGCCACCGCCTCCGCCGCCACCACCGGCGCCGGGCTCGCAGAGCCCCATGAACTCGGAGATCGGGTCGCAGGTCTCACCCGCAGGCGGCGCCGCCTGCTCGCACTTGGGGTCGCCCGGCTTCGCGACGCAGTACGCGCTGCTCGCGTCGATCTTGCCGTTCTCGTTGAGGATGTCGTCCACCATCTCGCTGCCCACATGCGAGGCGTCGCTCCAGGCCTTCGTTTCGTACCCCTCGGACTCGATCGCGTCGTTCATGAACTGGATCCACACCGGGTAGCTCAGCTTCGAACCGAAGGTGTCCTCAATGGTGCCCTCGGTGTTCAGCAGCGGCGCCGACTCGGCGGTCGCGTTGCCCACCCAGGCCGCGATGCTCAGCTGCGGAATGGCGCCCACATACCAGGTGTGCGCGTTGGCGCCGTCCTCGTACTGGTCGCCCGCCTGCCACGTACCGGTCTTGCCGGTGAGCGGGCGGCCGCCGTCGATCTGCTCGCCTTCACCGGTGATGGTCGAACCGACGAACTGGAGGTTCCGGGCGATGCTCGAGTCGAGGGCGGCGTACGACTCCAGCGGCCGCTCCTCCGGCATCTTGTTGCCGTCGCGGTCGTACACGGCCTCCACGTAGTGCATCTCGTTGTACATGCCGTCGGCCGCGATCGTCGCGTACACGTTCGCCATGAACGCCACCGAGGTCGGGTACTGCCCGAAGCTGACGTGGTAGTAGAACGGGTCGTTCTTCGAGTTCACGTCCAGCTCGGTCTTCTTCGGCGTCTTGCCGTCGTCCTCGTACCCGTCCAGCGACGCGTCGATGTCGATGTTGCCGTTGTCGTCGGTCACGAACGAGCCGTCCTCGTTCTCGATGATGCCGTGGCGCGAGTAGGTGACGGTGCCGTCGTCGGCCCGGTAGAACCGGTAGGTGACCTCTTTGCCGTCCTCGGTCTGGGTCAGCTGCCGCACGCCCATGTCCACCGCGGTCTTCACGATCGCGGTCGCCCCCCACTTCTCGGCGATCGCGTACATCGGGGTGTTCTTGGACTTGCGCACCGCGTCGGTGAGCGTCATGTGGTCGGCGCCGCCCGTGTCCGAGCCGGAGTTCGAGATCGTCGGGTCCTCGAAGTCGGCGAGGGACTCGAACTCGCGCGGCGATTCGCCGTTCCACCACGAGTCGATCGACGCGCCGTTGTTGATCGCGGTCGCCGCCGTGATCATCTTGAACGTCGACGACGGCGGGTGCGGGTTCTCGAGGCCGGCCTTGTCGATGCCGAGGCCGTTCTGGCCGCCGTAGTAGCCCAGCACCCGGCCGGTGCCCGGCTCGACCGCGACGACGGCGCTGGCCATCGACAGGTTGTAGTCGGCGAGCGCGGCCTTGTCGTTGTCGTTCTCGAACTCGAAGTAGCCGTCCTCGTTGACGTACTCCGCGGCGGCGGCCGCGTTGTCGACCACTTGGTTGTCGTCGTCGACGAATTCGCCCGCCTCGTTCTTCACCCGCACGAGGTCGCCGCGCCCGGCGGTCGTCTGGGCGGCGGCCTGGACCTCGGGGTCGAGGGTGAGCTCGACGGTGTAGCCGCCGGTGTCCGCCTTCTTGCCGTAGAAGTCGTCCTTGGTGAGCCCGTAACGGCTCTCCAGCTCGGCCCAGACGTAGCCGTCGGTCGGGTTGGTGATGAAGCCGGTGGGGGTGTCGTGGCCCCAGGTGCCGGGGTTCTCGAGCTCCTTGAGCGTCTCGGGCATCCCGGCGTCGAGCTGCGCCTGGATCTCGGCCATCTGCTCGTCGTCCTTCAGCTTGTCGCCCATGGTGAGCAGCGTGTTCATCCCGTACGTCCACCGGTCGAGCGGGGCGGTGCTCTCCTCCCCGGCGATGCGCGGGTCGAACGAGCCGTCACCGGCCTTGACCTGCATGACCAGCATCATGCCCTCGCCCCAGGTGAGGTCTTCGAGCTTCTTGCCGAACCACACCTCGGCGGCGGCCTCGATGCCGTAGGAACCGCGGCCGTAGAAGTTGAGGTTGAGGTAGTGGAGGAGGATGTCCTCCTTCGAGGTGTCCTGCTCCAGCTTCATCGCCATGACGGCCTCGCGGGCCTTGCGGCCGTACGAGATGTCGCCGCGGATCTCGGTGACCATGCCCGCGTACTGCTGGCTGATGGTCGAGGCGCCCTGCGTGTCCCCGCCCTTGAGGTTGTTGACCAGGGCGCGCATGGTGCCCTTGTAGTCGACGCCCTCGTGCTCGAAGTAGTCCTTGTCCTCCAGGGCGAGCAGCGACCAGATCACCTCGTCGGGGAGTTGGTCGTAGGTGTCGACGAGCTTGCGGGTGTACTCGCCGTATCCGGCGAGCGCGGTCTCGCTGCCCTTCAGCTTGAAGGTCGTGGACTCGCCGAACACCAGGTCCTTGGGCGGCGGGACGCTCTGGAAGAACCACGATCCGGCCACGGTGACCGCGCCGAGGAGCATGAGGCAGGTCATGATGAGGGCCGCGTACACGCGGCGGCGGCGCACGGACATGCGCTTCTTCTTGCGACCCTGCTTGGCCGCGCCCGGGACGGGCTTGGGCTTGGCGGCGCCGACCACGGACGCGCGGCCTACGTTGCCGCCGCCGGCCACCGAAGGCGGTCCCACCGGCGGACCTCCCGCGGGCGGACCCGCCGGCACCCTCCCCGGAGGCGGACCTGCGGGCGACGCCCCGGCTGGGGGTCCCATCGGCGGCCGCATCGGCGGGCTCGCGGGCGGACCGGTCGGCGGACCCGCGGGCGGGCCGTAAGGCGGGCCCGAGGGGGGACCGGCCTGGTGGCGCGGGGCAGGGTGCTGAAAGTCGCTCATGCTCAACCATCCACGAGTTTGTCAGGTGCCGAGGCGCGGCGTCGGCCTGCGACCGGCTTCGACGAGCGCTGCAGAGGAGCATTCAGGCCGGCGCCCGCCGAACCTTGGATGCTAGCGGACCACGCCCGGTAGGCGAGGAGTGCTCGGTTCCGCGGGTGAGGGAGGCCGCTTATCGACCACCTTAGACCTCCACTGCCACACCGCAACCGGTACGCACGTGACGAAACGGCACACACCGTCACCGTCACGGGACGCGGAGCGGGCCGCGCCTGCTCACGCAGCCGCGCCCCTCGCGCCCACATCGGGCGGTGACTCCGCTCACCCAGAGAACCTCACGCGGCGACGCCGCGCGCGGCCTGCCTCCCCGAGAACAGGCACCCGCCGAGGAACGTGCCCTCCAGCGACCGGTACCCGTGCATCCCGCCGCCCCCGAACCCGGCCGCCTCACCCGCCGCGAACAGCCCCGGCAGCGGCGAGCCGTCGGCCCGCAGCACCCGGCCGTCCAGGTCGGTCTGCAAGCCGCCCAACGTCTTCCGCGTCAGCACATGCAGCCGCACCCCGATCAGCGGCCCCGCCTTCGGATCCAGCAGCCGATGCGGCGTCGCCACCCGGATGAGCTTGTCGCCCCGGTAGTTCCTCGCCCCGCGCAACGCCGTCACCTGCAGGTCCTTCGTGAACTTGTTGTCCATCTCGGCGTCCCGCGCCTCGACCGCCGCCCGCACCGTCTCGTACTCCAGCAGGCCCTCGCCCGTGATCCCGTTCATCTTCGCGACCAGCTCCGGCAGCGTCGGCGCCACCGCGAAGTCCGCCCCGTGCTTCTTGAACGCCTCCACCGGCCCCGGCGCGCCCGGCAGCACCCGCTTGAGCAGCAGCTTTACGTCCTTGCCCGTCAGGTCCGGGTTCTGCTCGGAACCCGAGAGCGCGAACTCCTTCTCCAGGATCTTCTGCGTGAGCACGAACCACGTGTACTCGTGGCCCGTCGTCATGATGTGCTCCAACGTTCCCAGCGTGTCGAACCCCGGGAACAGCGGCGCCGGAAGCCGCTTCCCCGTCGCGTCCAGCCACAGCGACGACGGACCCGGCAAGATCCTGATCCCGTGGTGCGGCCAGATCGGGTCCCAGTTCTCGATGCCCTCGGTGTAATGCCACATCCGGTCCCGGTTGATCAGATTCGCCCCGGCCGCCTCCGCGATCCCCAGCATCCGGCCGTCCACATGCGCCGGCACCCCCGAGATCAGCCGCTTCGGCGCCGGCCCCATCCGCGCGGGCCAGTGCTTGCGCACCAGATCGAAATTCCCCCCGATCCCGCCCGACGTCACGACCACCGCCTCCGCACTGATCTCGAACTCGCCCAACGCCTCCCGCGTCGTCGCCGCCCCGCGCGCCGACTCGTCCGGCGACAGCAGCGTCCCCGAGACGCCCGTGACCGCCCCGTCAGTGACCGTCAAGCCATCGACCCGGTGCCGGAACTTGAACTGCACCTTGCCGTCCCGCTCCGCCTGCCGCACCCGCTCCGCGAACGGCGCCACCACCCCCGGCCCCGTTCCCCACGTGATGTGGAAGCGCGGCACCGAGTTCCCGTGCCCCTGCGCCGTATAGCCCCCGCGCTCGGCCCACCCGACCACCGGGAAGAACCGCACCCCCAAGGAGTGCAACCACGCCCGCTTCTCACCGGCCGCGAAGTCCACATACGCCTCGGCCCACCGCCGCGGCCACTCGTCCTCCGGCCGATCGAACTGCGCCGTCCCCAGCCAGTCCTGCCACGCCAGCTCGTGCGAATCCTTGATCCCCATCCGCCGCTGCTCGGGGGAATCCACCAGGAACAATCCCCCGAACGACCAGAACGCCTGCCCCCCAAGGGACTGCTCGCCCTCCTGGTCGATCACGGTCACGGTCTTCCCGAGCCGGACCAACTCCGACGCGGCGGCCAACCCGGCCAGCCCCGCCCCGACAACGATGACGTCACTGTCCATCGCCCGCGCCTCCCCAGCAGCAGATACAACGCCTACCGGCGCGTAGCGCCAATATGCCAGGACGGCCCGTAACCGTCAACCAGCCGCCGCCAGCCGCACCCCCTGATGCGGCATCTTCCACGCACTCGCCAGCGCCGAGGCGTGCACGTTCGTCGCGCCGCCGAAGAACTCGCAGAACTTCATGATCAGCGGATCCCACCCGACCGGATCCACATGATCCGTCCCCGGGATCACCAGCCGCTCCTCGACATGCGCCCGCACGACCCGCACCTCGACCGCGCTGGCCCCCTCCCCGAACGGGTGCACCTGCTCCACCACGCACTCCAACTGGATCGGACACTCCGCGACCCTAGGCGCCCGCACCACCTCCGACGCCTGCGCCGTCAACCCCGCCGCCCCGAACTTGTCCTTCTCGAACCGGTACCCCTTGGCGACCTTCCGCTCCGGAACCGGATCCGCCCCCGTCAACGGCGCCAACCGATCCACCGCCCCCGCCATATCCGACGACGCCAGGTTCAGCACGCACTCCCGCTCCCGCACCAGATTCCCCATCGTCTTCGACCGGTTCCCCATCCCCAGCATCGCCGACTGCCCCAACCACCACGCCGAGGACATCGGCGCCACATTCCCCGACCCATCCTCATTACAAGTGCCCAACAGCACCACCGGAGTCCCGAAGTACAACACCTTCAAATCCACGATCACATGCATCAAAGCCTCCAGCCGTTCGCTCGAATCTCAATCCAACCCGCGCACCACATCGCTTGCTGGCCGAAAACCGACGTCGCGTTCCCGCGCCCCGAGCAGCCCGCAGCCCGCATAAGCTGAAGCACCCCTTCACGTCTCAACCCGCAAGGTGATGACCTCCCGTGACTGATCCCGAGTTCGAACTTGGCCGCGTCTACGACCGCGACGAGATCCACAGCAACTGGGGAGGCTCCCGATACAGCGGGATCGCACACTCCAGGACCACGCCCAACGTGATGATCTTCTCCGACCCTGCCAAGGGCCGGCCCTATGGCTACATCGACGACCTTGCCCTCTACGACGATGAGGGACCGCTTGTTCGCTACACCGGCGAAGGCCGCGTGGGCGACCAGATACTCGCCAAAGGCAATGCCGCGATCCTGAACCACCGCGAAGACCGTCGGGCGATCCGACTTTTCGAAGCGGTTGGCTACGTTAACGGGTCCAGTGCTCGGCTCCACAAGTATCTCGGCGAGTACGGGTTGGACCTGTCAAACACGCACATCTACGCAGAAGCGCCTGACGAGAACGGTGACCTCCGGAAGGTGATCGTCTTCCAGCTTCGACCGGTCGGCGCGACCGCTGAACCCTCGATCGAAATGGTTCCGGTCATGCCAGGCATCACCTACACCGACTTCCATGAAGCCGCTGAGCCTGAGCCGATTGAGGTGCTCGCGAGCAAGTTGGTCGAGCCCGAGAACAATGCCGCGTCTGCTTTTGTGCGAAAGGCCATCGAAGAAACGATGGTTCGGCGCCGCGAAGCAGAGCTGGTCGATCGATTCCGGGCGCTGCTTGAAGCTGATGGCCACGAGGTGAAGCGCTGCCAGATCCCGATCCCGGGCCTCAACGCGATGCTGCTAAGCGATGTTTTCGACGTCTCCGACAACGTCCTCTACGAAGCCAAGGGCCAGGCCGACCGGAACTCGATTCGGCTGGCGATCGGACAGCTCTTCGACTACCGGCGCTATATCGACCCCAGCCCGGCTGCGCTGGCGATCCTTCTTCCGGAGGCTCCCCATGACGATCTTAAGCGCCTGATCGAGTCCGTCGGTCTCGAGCTGGTCCATGAAGAGGAAGGTCGGTTCGTCGGCTGGCCCGTGAAAGCTAGGTAGGGGTGTCTCACCGGGTTACGGGCCGCGCGTTGCGCTGGTCGAAGGCTGCCCTTGATCATGCTACTGTCGGGTAACTTGTGGGTCGATTCGGTGGTGGTCTGGTGAATCTTTACTTTCGGCTGTTGCTGCTGTGGTTGCGTTCGCGGCGGGCGGGGGCGTTGGCGCTGTGGGATGTCGCGGTGACGCGGTTCCGGGTGGTGCCGACGGATTTGGATCCGTTGGGGCATATGACGAACGGGCGTTATCTGACGATCATGGACGTGGGCCGGATCGATCTGATGGTGCGCTCCGGGTTCTGGGCGAAGATGAAGGCGCAGGGCTGGTACCCGGTGGTGGCCGGGCAGACGATCACGTACAAGAAGTCGCTGCAGCCGTGGCAGGTGTTCGAGATCCGGACCCGGGTGCTCGGGTTCGACGAGCGGTGGGCGTATCTCGAGCAGACGTTCTGCGTCGGTGATGCCGTGTACGCCCGGGCCTTCGTGCGGACCCGGTTCCTGAAGAAGTCGGGCGGATCGGTCGAGCACGATGAGCTCGAGAAGGTCGTCGGAGGATTCCCGGCCGACCTGCAGGTGCCTGAGTGGCTGCTGGAGTGGACGGCCGCGACCCACATCGCCAGTACGAAGCAGTCGCGGCCGTCTCAGTGACCTGGCGTTAGGTCGCGGGCGGCGGTGCTGGATCGGGTGGGGACGGTGCCTCTATTGGGGGCGGAGGCGGGAGTTCCCAGGCGGCGTGGCGGAGTTGGGTGACCAGATGGTCGGCGGCTGATTCGATCTCTTCGCGGCGGAGGCGGTCTTCGAGGCGGTTCGAGGCGATGCGGGAGAGGATGAGGATGTTCAGCCCGGTCTCGCGCAGCAGGTGGTTGAGCGGGATGCGTTTGCGGGCTCCCGCGAGTGCGGTTATGGATTCGGCGAGGTTGTCGAGTTCGGGAGAGACTGCCGGCATCGTGGCCTCCGATTGTTGTGCAGTTGTGGTGAGGCGAGGTGCCTCGTTGCTGGAAGTGTAGAGGCGACCACTGACGGTTTCTTCCGGTGAGGTTTGCTGCGGGTGAGGGCGGGGCTGTTCCGCCCTCACCGAGGATGTCAGGAGACTCTGGCCAGGATTTCTCCGTGGGGGATCATGAGCCAGCTTTCGGGGCTCGCTCCCCAGGCCTTCCAGGCATCCGAGATCGCTTGCAGCTCTTCTTGAGTGGCGTGGTCGCCGGCGAGTGCCCGCCTTGCGAAGTCGGAGTGCAGGGCGCGGTCGGCCCACAGGTCGCCCCACCAGGTCCGGTCCCGCTCGTCGCTGAAAGTCCAGGTCGTAGAGGTCGCCGTGATGGACTGCTCTTCGAACCCGGCCTGCAGCGCCCAGGACTTGAGGCGCCGGCCCGCGTCCGGTTCGCCTCCGCCTGCGCGGGCGACCTCTTCGTACAGGTCCAGCCAGTCGCCGAGCCCGTCGGATTCGGGGAACCAGGTGAAGGCCCGATAGTCGCTGTCGCGCACGGCGACCACGCCGCCGGGTTTGGCCACCCGCCACATTTCTCTCAACGCATGGACGGGATCTCCCACATGCTGGAGGACCTGGTGTGCGTGAACGACGTCGAACGTGTCGTCGGCGTAGTCGAGAGCGTGGACGTCGGCCACTGCGAAGGCCATATTCGTCAGCCCGCGGGACCCGGCCTCTTTCGCGGCCTGATCCACGATGGCCGGTACGCAGTCGACCGCCGTGACGTGTCCTTCCGGGGCGAGCGCGGCGAAATCTGCCGAGATAGTGCCTGGGCCGCAGCCGATGTCGAGGATCGTGCTGTCCGGCCGCAGTTCGGGCAGCAGGTACGCCGCCGAGTTCTCCGCCGTTCGCCAAGTGTGGGAACGCAGGACGGATTCGTGGTGGCCGTGGATGTAGGTCGCGGTCTCTTTCGCCATGAGGAGACTCTAGTGGAGAGTGCTTAATATATGGGAGCTACTTCCCGAATAATGGGAATGAGCGCGCTGGGTTCGCAAATGTCGCGAAACTGACATACGACACGGGTCGCGAACCACGGGCTTGGTTGGGTTGGCGCCTAACGTGATTCCATGGTGACTATTCCGATGGCCCTGCGCGCCGAGGCCCGCGAGGCCGGGCGTCAGACGGTCCGGGTCGAGACGCGGGCGAGGCTCGTCCGGGCAGTGCTGGCGTTCCTCGACGGGAACGGCGTGCGGCTCAGCGATGAGGAGCGGGCCCGGCTGTCCTCGTGCACCGACGACGCGCTCGTGGAGTCCTGGCTGTTCAAGGCCCCGTTCGTATCGAGCGCGTCGGAGCTGCTCGAAGAGGATTAGGCCCAGCCGCGCCGCCGCGCGAGCCAGTCGGCGGCCGCCAGAGCCGCCCAGCGCATATGCGTGTGGATCGCGGGGGAGACGATCGTCCGCGGTGCGTCGTCCCAGCCGTCGAGCAGTGCGCCGGTGATTGCGGCCAGCACGGTGTCGAGCTCGTCGCCGGAGACGCCGTCAGCGGTCGGGTGCGACCGGAAAAGCCGTTCGGCGTCATGGCCGTCGCCGTGGGCGACGATCAGCAGGTTCACGGTGTCGACCCAAGGCGGCGCGTACCTCGGCTTGGACCAGTCGCAGATCCAGGCGCGGTCGCGGCCGAGGAAGCAGTTGTCGGGCCGCAGGTCGCCGTGGGTCACCTGGTCGGTGACGAAGACCCGGTCGATGCCGGCCTCGACGGCCGCCAGTTCCGCCGACCGGCCTTGCAGCTGGGGCGGCAGGGCGATCGGCGCCTCCTCGCCGTTCGCGATCTTCTGGAAGACGCGGAGGTTCTCCGCGGTCTTCGGGCGGATGCCCGTCGCGACGAGCGGCGGCGGCGGCGGGTTGATGGCCGCCGCGGCCACCGCCCATGCCTCGAGCATGAGGTCGAGCGCTTCCGGCCGCATCGGAAGCGTGAACGGCTCGCCTTGGAGCGCTTCGAATCCGGTGACGGTCCAGTCGTCGACATCATCGTGGAACCGCACCGCAGGGGCCGGCACCTCGGGCGGGAGCGCGGCGGTCACGCGGCCCTCGTCCCGGTAGAGGCCATGGACTTCCGGCGGGTATGGCCCCGCGGCCTTGATGAACAGCTCGGCACCCGACGCGGCCCGGACGCGACCCGCGAAGCCCGTTGTGAAGCCGCCGCCCGCGACCGTCACTGCTGTCGGTGCGCCGCCGAGTGCGGCCGCGACGCGGGCGCGCACCGGCGACGGCAGCGACTCGTACGAAGGCCGGATCGCCGTGGCGGCGTAGTCGAGTGGTTCGGCACCGCGGAACGCCCGCGCGGGGCTCGTCACGTCCAGCCCCGGCGCTGGGCGAGCCAGTCGGCGGCGGCGAGCCCGCTCCAGCGCTGATGGGTGCGGATGTACGGCGAGACCTTGGGGATCAGCGGCTGCGCGGCTTGGCTGAGGTAGTAGCCGGTGATCGAGGCGAGCACGGTGTCGAGCTCGTCAGGGGTGACTCCCGCGGCGGTCGGGTGGGCCCGGAAGAGTGCGTCGGCATCGTGGCCGTCGCCATGGGCCGCAATGAGGAAGCACGCGGTGTCGAACCAGGTCGAGTGGACCTGGACCCAGTTCCAGTCGCAGATCCAGGCCTGGTCGGCGCCGACGATCATGTTGTCCGGGCGCAGGTCGAAGTGCATGACGGAGTCGGCGGCCATGGCTTCGTCGATGCCGCTCTCGATTGCGGCGAGTTCGTCGATGCGGTCCTGCAGCGCGGGCGGAACCGGGAACGGGTCTACTGCACCGGCGGCGACTCGGGCGAAGCGCCGCAGGTCCTCTTTAATGGGAACAGCGCTGACGCCGATGTCGAGCAGCGTCTGCGGCGCAGGGGTCAGGGCGGCGGCGGCCTGGGCCCAGGCGTCGAGCATGAGGTCGAGGTCGCGAGGGCTCATCGGGAGGGTCGGCGCGCGGCCGTCGACGGCTTCGAAGCCGAGGACGGTCCAGTTCTCGAAGTCGGCCGCGAACTCGAAGCGGGGGGCCGGAACGCTTTGGGGGAGTACGGCGTTGACGCGGGCCTCTTGGCGGAATGCGTTGAGTGCGAAGGCGTTATCTGGTCCTGCGGTCTTGATGAAGAGCTCGGCGCCGGATTCGGTGCGGACGCGGGCGGCGAAGCCGCCGCTGAAGCCGCCGCCGGCCATGCGGATGTCGGCGGGCTTGCCGCCGAGTTCGGCGATGATGCGCTCCTGGACGTAGGCGGGGAGTGTCGACCAGGTGGCGCGGTCTGCGGTGGCGTCGTAGGGGACCGTGGGTCCGAATCGGGACATGGGTCAGAGTGTGGCCGGGGTGCGGGCGCTGCCGCAACGAGTTTAAGCGGGAAGTCATTCCATTTCCGGCGCTAGCCTTCATATCGGACACTGGGAGGCCCCCGTTTTCAACGGTCCCAGACGGGTGCGACATCGCGTGACGTGCGGCCGAAATGCAAGCGGCCCTCGCTGCCGTGGTGGGGACGGCGGCGAGGGCCGGGTTCCATTCTAGGCGTTCGCGAGCAAGGAGGGAATCACCACCGGCATTACATAGCAGCCGATGTCGCCGACGGCGCTGTAGGTGAGCGCCCAGTCGGCGGTCTGCGCGTCCCTGCACAGCACCACGAACACGACCATGCAGCTCAGCGCCCGCTGCGCGTCGGTCATGAACCGAAGCCAGGATTCGGCCTGCGCTGGGTCCGGTTCGAGGACGGCGTCGAACAGGAGGGCGACGACTCGTTCGCCGCCCTTGGAGTACGCGGCGGCGACGCAGACGCGGAGCCGGTTCGGCTGTTCGGGGAGGGTGATGGTCCTGCGGGAGACGGCGATGGCGTCGTGGTCGGGGAGGTCGGGCCCGTCGGTCCAGTTGTACAGCTCGGTGGCGAATTCGGGGCGTGTCTCCATCAGCATGGCGAGGAGTTCGTTGTACTCGATAGACATTCGAGTTCCTAACTTCCGCGTGGGGTCACAAAAGGTGGGTTGTAGGAACAACGAGGACACGCTTTGCCGGTTACGGGTAGGCGTGGCGACTTGTGGAGGCCGCCCGCAGCTGCAAGACGGCGGCGATCGCACGCGGAAGGGGCGCGGCGGGATCATCCCGCCGCGCCCCTTCCGGTGTCGCTCGCCGACCTTACAGGCCCAGCTGGTGTTCGAAGTTGCCCTCTTCGATCCGCTTCGTGACCGCTTCGAGGTAGCGGGCCGCGTCGGCGCCGTCGATGAGGCGGTGGTCGTAGCTCAGCGTCAGGTGCATGACCGAGCGCACCGCGATGATCTCGCCCAGTTCAGGGTCGTTGATCACGCGGGGGCGCTTGACGATCGCGGCGGTG
The DNA here is from genome assembly GCF_017592475.1 of Glycomyces niveus. Lineage (GTDB taxonomy): Bacteria > Actinomycetota > Actinomycetes > Mycobacteriales > Micromonosporaceae > Glycomyces > Glycomyces niveus. Next base: position 374,187 of record NZ_JAGFNP010000005.1, read on the forward strand.
CCGAGGATCGCCGACTGGCCGAGCGGGACGATCGGCGTGTCGAACAGCGCGCCCACCGAACCGGTGTTGGTGATGGTGAACGTCGCGCCGAACAGGTCGTCGGGCGCCAGGCCGCCGTCGCGGGCCTTCTTGGCGATCTCGGCGATCCGCTTGGCCAGACCCGGGATGTTCAGGTCGCCGGCGTTCTTGACGACCGGGACGATGAGGCCCTTCGGCGTGTCCACCGCGAAGCCCACGTGCTCGGCCTCGGGGTAGGTGATCGTCTTCTCCTCCATGTTCATGGAGGCGTTGACGACCGGGTACTGCTGCAGCGCCTCGATCGCGGCGATGGAGAAGAACGGCAGGAAGGAGAGCTTGACGCCGTGGCGGGCCAGGAACTCGTCCTTCTTCGCCGCGCGGAGCTTCGCCACCTTCGTGACGTCCACTTCGCGCACCGTCGTCAGCTGCGCCGTGGACTGCATCGAGTTCAGCAGCGCCTTCGCGGCGGCCTGACGCAGGCGGCTCATCTTCTCGGTGCGGCCGCGCAGCGGGCTGACCTCGGCCGGAGCCGGAGCAGCCTTCGCGGGAGCGGCAGCGGCGGCCGGAGCGGGCTCCGGGGCCTTCTTCGCGTCGATGACGGCCTGGACGTCCTCCTTGCGGATGCGTCCGCCCACACCGGAACCGGTGACCTCGGCGAGGTCCACGCCGTTCTCGGAGGCGAGTTTGCGCACCAGCGGAGTCACGTACGAACCCGACGGCTTCGACGCGGCGGGAGCGGCGGCCGGGGCCGGAGCCGTCTCGGGCTCCGCCGGGGCCGGCTTGGTCGGCGTGCCCTCGGCCTGGGCCGGAGCGGGCTCCGGCTCGGGCTCGGACTTCACGGCCGGGGTCGGCTCTGCAGCCGGAGCCGGAGCGGCGGCCGCGGCGGCACCGGAGCCGATGATCGCGAGCACGGAACCGACTTCGGCGGTCTCGTCCTCGGCGACCCGGATCTCCAGCAGCGTGCCCGCCGCCGGGGACGGGATCTCCGTGTCCACCTTGTCAGTCGAGATCTCCAGCAGCGGCTCGTCCACCTCGACGGTGTCGCCCACGGCCTTGAGCCAGGACGTGACCGTGCCCTCGGTGACCGACTCGCCCAGCTCGGGGAGCAGGACCTCGGTGCCCTCGGCGGCACCGCCGGAGGAGGCCGGGGCCTCCGCGGCGGGGGCGGCCGGAGCCGGAGCCGCCTCGGCCTTGGGGGCCTCGGGCTCGGGCAGCGGCTCCTGCGCGGGCGCCGGAGCGGCCGGGGCGTCCCCGGAAGCCTCGGACGGGTCGCCGATGATCGCCAGCTCGCCGCCGACCTCGACATCCGTGTCCTCGGGGACCACGATCTTCAGCAGCACACCGGCGACCGGCGAAGGCACCTCGGTGTCGACCTTGTCGGTCGAGACCTCAAGCAGCGGCTCGTCGACCTCGACGGTGTCGCCTTCCTTCTTGAGCCACTGGGTGACAGTCCCCTCGGTGACCGACTCACCGAGAGCGGGCATCGTTACCGATGTCGGCATCGTTCGTTCAACTCCTGCGGTTGTGGATTAGTCGTGGGCGTGCAGCGGCTTGCCGGCCAGCAGCATCGCCGCTTCGCCGATCGCCTCGTTCTGGGTGGGGTGCATGTGGATCAGCTGGGCGACGTCGTTCGCGTAAGCCTCCCAGTTGTAGATCAGCTCCGCCTCGCCGATCTGCTCGGAGATGCGCGCGCCGACCATGTGGACGCCGACGATCGGGCCGTCCTCGACCGCGACGAGCTTGATGAAGCCCTGGGTCTTGAGGATGTTCGACTTGCCGTTGCCCGCGAGGTTGTAGTTGACCGACTTGATCTTGTCGGCCCCGTACTTCTCCTTCGCCTTGTCCTCGTTGAGGCCCATGGAGGCCACCTCGGGCTCGGTGAAGGTCACGCGCGGGATGCCGGTCTCGTCGATCGGGGCCGGGTTCAGGCCGGCGATGTGCTCGGCCACGAAGATGCCCTGCAGGAAGCCGCGGTGCGCGAGCTGGATGCCGGGGACGATGTCGCCGACGGCGTACACGTTCGGGAGGTTCGTCCGCAGGTTCTCGTCGACCAGGACGAAGCCCCGGTCCATGTTGACGCCCTGCTCCTGGTAGCCGATGCCGTCGGTGACGGGGCCGCGGCCGACGGCCACCAGCACCACGTCGCCCTCGACGACGGTGCCGCCCTGGATCGTGACCTGCACGCCCGAAGCGGTCTTCTCGACCTTCTCGAAGAACTTGCCGGTGTGGAACTTGATGCCGCGCTTGCGGAACGCCCGCTCGAGCTGCTTCGAGGAGTCGGCGTCCTCGGCCGCGATGAGGCGGGGGAGGCCTTCGATGATCTCGACCTCGACGCCCAGGGACTTCCAGGCGGAGGCGAACTCGACGCCGATGACGCCGCCGCCGATGACGATGGCCTTGTTCGGCAGCTCGGTGAGCTCGAGCGCGTGCTCGGAGGTGATGACCTTCTCGCCGTCGATCTCAAGCCCGGGAAGGGTCTTGGAGTAGGAGCCGGTGGCGAGGATGATGTTGCGGCCGGTCACCGTGGTGCCGTTGTCGACCTGGATCGTGTTCGGGCCGACGAGCGTGCCGGTGCCCTGGATGAACTCGACCTTGTGCGCCTTGACCAGGCCCTGGAGGCCCTTGTACAACTTCGACACGACGTCGTCCTTGTACTTCTTGACCGCCGGCATGTCGACGCCCTTGAACTCGGCCAGGATGCCGAACTGCTCGGACTCGCGCGCGGTGTCGGCGACCTCGCCGGCGTGGAGCAGCGCCTTGGTGGGGATGCAGCCGCGGTGCAGGCAGGTGCCGCCGACCTTGTCCTTCTCGATCAGGGCCACCGACAGCCCCAGCTCAGCCGCGCGGAACGCGCTGGCGTAGCCGCCGCTGCCGCCGCCCAGGATTACTACGTCGTATCCTGCGTTCGGGTCGCTCATTGCTCTCCCCACTTAACGATGCTTAGGTTCGGGGCCCATCCTTCCACCGGGGGCGACTCGTGATCGCCCAGACCCTGTGGTTGGAGTGTGCAACACCATTCAACCGCTTGCTGCGAGCATTCGGAAAGTCCCCTTCGTGTGCGGCTGGACACAGGTGTCCTAGCGCGTGTGTACGCTTGGAAATCACGCCTCAACTGGTGCGGAGGGAGCGGCCGTGGGCTTGTTCGGACGGAAGAAGAAACAGGGCAAGGGAACGCTGGACCGTGCCTCTGACAACGCTGACCAGCGACACCTCATCGACTTCATCAAAACGCGCGTCGGCGTCGAGGCCTACCTCGAGCCGAAGACCACCGTCACCGAGACGACCGTCATGCTCATCGCCCACGACGGCGAGTGGACGCGGCGGCGCGTCGACGGCCCGGCGGGCGCGTTCGCCCTGGGCCGCAAGTACAACACCCCGGTGTACGAGGTCGCCAAGACCGGATATCCGCAGCGTAAGCGCGACTACGACGCGCGCCGCAAGCTCGAGCAGCAGGGTCGCCACTAGAATTTTCACCCCTCGCTTACGCAACGATTGCGCAATATTCACCGCACTGTCCCGCCACTTGGCGGTGAGGAAGGTGAAAGCGAGAAAGGGCCCGGCGGCAGCCGGGCCCTTTTTGCACATCTGGGTGATTACGAGGCGAACTCCTCGAGCAGCGCGACGAGGGTCCGCACCGGGAACCCGGTCGCGCCCTTCGCGATGTAGCCGTAGGTCGAGTCGGAGTCGGCCGGGCCCGCGATGTCGAGGTGCGCCCAAGGCAGGTCCTCGGGCACGAACTTCGACAGGAAGATCCCGCCCTGCACCATGTGCCCGTCGCGCTTGAGGCCGGTCGCGCACTGCGAGACGTCGGCGATGGAGGACTCCATGAGCTTCACGATGTCCTCGGGGAAGGGCATCGGCCAGCCGTGCTCGCCGGTGGTCTCGCCGATGCGGCGCAGCCGCTCGGTCTCGGTGTCGGTGCCCATGAGGCCCATGGTGCGGCGGCCCAGGGCGATGAGCTGGCCGCCGGTGAGCGTCGCCACATCGTAGAGCGCGTCGGGCTCGTCCTCGAGCGCCCGCGAGATCGCGTCGGCGAGCACGAGGCGGCCTTCGGCGTCGGTGTTCAGCACCTCGACGGTCATGCCGTTGCGGATGGTGATCACATCGGACGGGCGGAACGAGGAGCCCGAGAGCATGTTCTCGGCGAGCGCCACGGTGCAGGTGACGTTCACGTTGAGGCCCAGTCTCGCGGCGGCGAGGGTGGCGCCGACCACGGCGGCGGCCCCGGCCATGTCGCCCTTCATGTCCCACATGCCCGCGCCCGGCTTGATGTTGATGCCGCCGGAGTCGAAGGTGATGCCCTTGCCGACGAGCGCGACATGCCGGGTGGCGCCTTCGGGCCGGTAGGAGAGCCGGACGAGGCGGGGCTCGGCGGAGGAGCCGCCGCCGACGGCGAGGACGCCGCCGTAGCCGCCCGCTGAGAGCGCTTCGGCGTTGAGGATCTCGACGTCGACGCCCGCGGCGGTGGCGGCCTGCTCGATCTCGATCGCGAACGTCGGCGGGCGCAGGAGGTTCGCGGGGGCGTCGGCCCAGTCCTTGACGAGGGCGACGCTCTCGGCGAGCACGGTCGCCTTGGCGATGGCGGCCGCGGTGGCGCCGTAGACGGCGACCTCGGCGGGGGCGGCGTCGCCGCCGTCACCGGTCTTGTAGCCCTCGAACTTGTAGGCGCCGAGCGCGGCGCCGACGGCGGTGGCCTCGGGGTCGCCCTCGAACGCGATGGCGACGGTGTCCTTGCCGAACGCGGCGCGCACGGCCGTGCCGGCGGCGCGGCGGAGGGTCTCGTCGTCGAGGTCCCCGGCGTCGCCGAGGCCGACGGCGTAGACGAGCTTGGCGCTCAGGCCTGCGGGGGCGGGGAGGCGGGTGAGCGAGGAGGCCGAACCGGTGTTGCCGAGGACGGCCAGCTGCTCGGCGAGGCGCCCGCCGAAGGCGGCGTCGATCCCGGCGAGGCTGTCGGGGAGCACGGGGGCGTCCTCGCCGGAGAAGACGCCGACGACGAGCACTTCGGCCTCGGCGGCGGCGATGTCACCTGAGGCGGCGTTCAGAGCTGTCACGATCCATCCTTAGCTGTTCTGGGGACCAAATGCTCCGATCCTAGTCACTGGGACGAGGACGATAGTCTCTGTCCCATGTCGGAGACACTGCTCACCTCGCCCCTGCACGAACGCCACCTCGCCCACGGCGCGAAGTTCGCCGAGTTCGCGGGATGGAACATGCCGCTCCAGTACGAGAGCGGCGTGCTCGCCGAGCATCAGGCGGTGCGCACCGGGGTCGGCGCCTTCGACGTCTCGCATCTGGGCAAGGTCTGGGTGACGGGCCCGGGCGCGGCGGCGTTCGTGAACCGGTGCCTGGCGAACGACCTCGACCGGATCGGTGCGGGCGGGGCGCAGTACACGCTGTGCCTCGACGGGGACGGCGGCGTGGTCGACGACCTCATCGCGTACCGGTTCTCGGACGACGAGGTGTTCCTGATCCCCAACGCCGCCAACACGGCCGAGGTCGCGCGCCGCCTGGAGGAGGCCGCGCCCGAGGGGATCGAGGTGCGCGACGTGCACCGCGGATTCGCGGTGATCGCGGTCCAGGGCCCCGAGTCGCCGCGCATCCTCGAGTACCTGGGGCTGCCGCACGACCACGAGTACATGACCTTCCGCGAGCACCTGGTCGACCACGCGGACGTGATCGTCTGCCGCTCGGGCTACACCGGCGAGACCGGGTTCGAGCTGGTGGTGCCGAACGAGGCCGCCGTGGACCTGTGGGACGGGATCCTCGTGGCGGGCGCGGCCCCGTGCGGGCTCGGCGCGCGCGACACGCTGCGCCTGGAGATGGGCTACCCGCTGCACGGCCAGGACCTGAGCCTCGACATCACGCCGGTGCAGGCGCGCCTGAACTGGGCGATCGGCTGGGACAAGCCCGAGTTCTGGGGCAAGGCCGCGCTGGAGGCGGAGCGCGCCGCGGGCCCGAAGCGGCGGCTGTGGGGCCTCGAAGCGACGGGGAAGGGCGTCCCGCGCGCCCACATGGCGGTCATGGACGGCGACGAAGTGGTGGGGGAGACCACATCGGGCACGCACGCGCCGACCCTGAAGAAGGGCGTGGCGCTGGCCCTGCTCGACGCGGCCTACAAGCCGGGGGCCGAGCTTGAGCTCGATGTGCGTGGCCGCCGGTTGCCAATTCGGGTTGTCAAGCCCCCCTTTACGAAAGCCACGCCGAAGTAAGCCCAGCCAGACCCGGCTCTTGATTGCGGCAAGTTTCTCCGATAGCGTTTACCAAAACTCGCCGACGAAGGAGTCACATGACTGGCACGCCGCATCGCTACGCCCTTGTGGGGACCGGTTCTCGCGCCACGATGTACCGCAACGCCATCACCGAGCGGAGCGGCAAGGCCCGCCTCGTCGCACTCGCGGACACCAACCCCAAGCGCATCGCCGCCCACGTCGAAGCGATCGAAACCGCTGGCCATCCCGCGCCCGCCGTGTACGCCGCGGCCGACTTCGACCGGCTCCTCGCCGAGACCGGGCCCGACACCGTCATCGTCACCTCGGTCGACGCCACGCACCACGAGTACATCCTCGCCGCTCTCGCCGCGGACAAGGACGTCATCTGCGAGAAGCCGCTGACGACCACCGGCGCGCACGCCGCCGCGATCATCGAGGCTGAGGCGAAGTCGAAGGGCACGGTCACCGTCACCTTCAACTACCGCTACAACCCGCTGCACGAGAAGGTCGCCGAGCTCCTGCGCGACGGCGCCATCGGCGAGATCGCCTCCGTGGGCTTCGACTGGCTCCTCGACACCCGCCACGGCGCCGACTACTTCCGCCGCTGGCACCGCGAGACCGCGAACTCCGGCGGCCTCCTCGTCCACAAGTCCGGCCACCACTTCGACCTCGTCAACTGGTGGCTCGACGCGGCCCCCGTGCGCGCCTTCGCGAAAGGCAAGCTCGCGTTCTACGGCGAGAACGGCAAGCGCACCGGCCACGACCGCGGCTACGCCCGCGTCCACGGCTCCCCGGAGGCCGCGGACGACCCGTTCGCCCTCCACATGGAGGACAGCCCCGGCCTCAAGCAGATGTACCTCGACGCCGAGACCGAGGACGGCTACATCCGCGACCAGTCCGTGTTCGCGCCCGGCATCACCATCTACGACGACATGATGGCCCTCGTGGACTACGACTCCGGCGTCACGCTCTCCTACCGGCTCACCGCCTACTCCCCGTGGGAGGGCTACCGGGTCCACTTCAACGGCACCCAGGGCCGCCTCGAACTCCTCGTCGTCGAGAACGACCACGTCAACCCGGCATTGAAGGGCCCCAACGGCGCCTCGCTGCACGGCACCGACGCCTCCCCCGAAGAAGGCTGGTACGAGCTCACCCTCCACCCCTTCTGGACCAAGCCCCAGAAGATCGACCTCGGCGACTACCAGCGCGCCGGGCACGGCGGCGGCGACGTGCGGATGCTCGGCGTCCTCTTCGACGGCGACACCGACCCGCACGACCGCTCTGCGAACGCCCAGGACGGCGTCAACGCCCTCGCCGCGGGCCTCGCCGCGAACGCGTCCATCGAGACCGGCCTCCCGGTCGACGTAGCCGACCTCTTGAAGTAGGAAGCGCCCCATAATGAACCCGCACCCGTCGCCCCACCCAGCCGGCTCGCTGCGCTCGCCTCTCCCCGAACCGGAGTAAACACTGATGAGTCTGAATCCCGACCGGCTGTTCCCGGCCGACGAGCGCACGCGCGCCATCGCCCGGGAGCTCCACCAGCGCACCGCCGACCTGCCGCTGGTCAGCCCCCACGGGCACGTCGACCCGCGTCTGATGTCGGAGAACCGGCCGTTCCCCGACCCGGCCCGGCTGTTCGTCGTCCCCGACCACTACCTGACCCGGATGCTCTACAGCCAGGGCGTGACCCCCGCCGAGATGGGCGTCCCGTCGGTCACCGGCGAACCCTCTGAAGTGGATGGACGCACGATCTGGCGGCGCTTCGCCGAGCATTACCGCCTGTTCCGCGGCACGCCCTCGAAGATGTGGCTCGACTACACCTTCGCGGAGGTCTTCGGGATCTACAAAGAGCTCGGCCCCGACACCGCCGACGAGTTCTACGACCACCTCTCCGCGCGCCTCACCGAGCCGGCCTACCGGCCCCGGGCCCTGTTCGACCGCTTCAACATCGAAGTGCTCGCCACCACCGAGTCCCCCGTGGACTCCCTGGAACCGCACGCCGCGCTCGCGGCGCTCCCTGCCCAGAACGGCCGCAAGTGGGGCGGCAAGGGCGGCAAGGTCGTCACCACGTTCCGGCCCGACAACATGGTCGAACCCGGCTGGCCCGGCTGGAAGGAGCGGGTCGAACAGCTCGCCGAGATCACCGGCCAGGACACCTCGACCTTCGACGGATTCCTTGCCGCGCTTCGCCAGCGCCGCCAGGACTTCATCGCCGCCGGGGCCACCTGCACCGACCATGGGAACCTCACGGCCGCAACCGAAGACGACCCGAAGGCCGCCGCCGAGATCTACGCGAAGGCCCTCAAAGGCGAAGCGGACGAGGCCGAGATCCTGCGCTTCCCCGCGCTCATGCTCACCGAGTTCGCGCGCATGAGCGTCGACGACGGCCTGGTCATGCAGCTCCACCCCGGGGCGAACCGCAACCACAACCAGTGGCTGTACGAAGGCTGGGGCCGCGACGTCGGCGGCGACATCCCCAACGCCACCGAGTACACGCGCGCCCTCAAGCCGCTCCTCGACGCGTTCGGCAACCACCCGCGCTTCCGCATCGTCCTGTACACCCTGGACGAGACCGTGTTCAGCCGCGAGCTCGCCCCGCTCGCGGGCGGCTACGCCTCGGTGTTCCTCGGCGCGCCCTGGTGGTTCCTCGACTCGCCGGAGGGCATGCGCCGCTTCAGGGAAGCGGTGCACGAGACCGCCGGGTTCTACAACACGGCCGGGTTCGTCGACGACACCCGCGCGTTCTGCTCCATCCCCGCCCGGCACGACGTGGCCCGCCGCATCGACGCCGCCTACCTCGCCCGCCTCGTCGCCGAGCACCGGATGACCGAGCAGGAAGCCGCCGAGGTCGCCCTCGACCTCGCCTACCACCAGCCCCGCAAGATCTATGGATTGGACAGCTAAGTGACGACCCGGATCGAACGACTCGAAGTCCACGACGTACGGTTCCCGACCGCGACCGCCGGCGACGGCTCCGACTCGATCAACCGCGCCGACTACTCGGCCTGCTACGTCGAGCTGTTCACCGACGGCGGCCCCACCGGGACCGGCTTCACCTTCACCGGCGGGCGCGGCACCGAGATCTGCGTCCAGGCCGTGAAGGCCTTCGAGCACCTCGTGGTCGGCAAGACCGTCGAGGAGATCTTCGCGAACCCGGTCGAGTTCTCCCGCTCGATCATCCAGGAACCCCAGATCCGCTGGCTCGGCCCCGAGAAGGGCGCTACCCACATGGCCGTCGGCGCGATCGTCAACGCCGTGTGGGACCTGCGCGCCAAGCTCGAAGGCAAGCCCATGTGGCGCCTCCTCGCCGAAATGGACTCCGCCGAACTCGCCGCCCAGATCGACTACCGGCACATCGAGGACGAGCTCACCTACGACGAGGCCGTCGCGATCCTCGAAGAGGGCCGCATCGGCTACGAGGACCGCCTCAAAGTCCTCGAGACCGACGGCTTCCCCGCCTACACCACCTCCGTGGGCTGGCTCGGCTACTCCGACGAGAAGGTCCGCGCCCTCACCGAGCAGGCCGTCGCCGAAGGCTGGACCGCCGCGAAGATGAAGGTCGGCTCGTCCGACGTCGCCGACGACGTGCGCCGCGCCGCCATCATCCGCGACGTGCTCGGCCCCGACCGCCTGCTCATGATGGACGCCAACCAGATCTGGTCCGTCCCCGAAGCCATCAAGAACATGCAGGAACTCGCCGCGTTCGACCCGTACTGGATCGAGGAGCCCACCCACCCCGACGACATCCTCGGCCACGCCAAGATCGCCAAGGCCGTCGCCCCCATCCGCGTCGCCACCGGCGAAGTCGCCGCCAACCGCGTCATCTTCAAGCAGCTCCTCCAGGCCGAAGCCATCAAGGTCTGCCAGATCGACGCCTGCCGCGTCGGCGGCATCCCCGAAGTCCTCGCCACCCTCCTCATGGCCGCCAAGCACGGCGTCGACGTCTGCCCCCACTCCGGCGGGGTCGGACTGTGCGAATACGTGCAGCACCTCGGCATGTTCGAATACCTTCGAGTGGGGAAGACCCTGGAGGGCCGCATGATCGAGTACGTCGACCACCTGCACGAGCACTACACCGACCCGGTCACCGTCGTCGACGGCCGCTACCGGCTGCCGACTCAGCCGGGCTACTCGGTGACGCTCAAGCCCGAGTCCATCGCCGAGTTCTCGTTCCCGAACGGCCCGGCATGGAACGCCTGACCAGCTCGGTCCTGAAGCGGCTCCCCGGGGACGTGCAAGTCCCTGGGGACCGCCCTCAGACCGCCGGCGTCCTCCACCTCGGCGCGGGCGCCTTCCATCGCGCCCACCAGGCCGTCTACACCGACGACACCGACTGGGGCATCACCGTCGCCGCGCCGAACTCGCGCGGTGTCATCGACGCCCTCGCCGAACAGGACGGCCTCTTCTCGGTCGCGACCCTCGGACCGGAAGGCGCCTCGATGCGCGTCGTCGGCGCCATCGCCGACACCGTCCACATCGCCTCCGAACGCGAACGCGCCGTCGACCTCGTCGCCGCCGAGACCACCCACGTCGTCACCCTCACCGTGACCGAGAAGGCCTACCGCGACCCCGCCGGCGTCCCCGGCCTCCTCGCCGCCGGACTCGCCATGCGCGCCGCGCGAGGCGGCCCGCCGCTCACGATCCTGTGCTGCGACAACCTGCCCGACAACGGCAAGACCACCCGCGCCGCCGTCGAACCCCTCCTCGACGACGCCACCCGCGACTGGGCCGAAGGGAACGTCGCCTTCCCCTCCTCGATGGTCGACCGCATCGTTCCCGCCTCCACCCAGGCCACCTACGAACGCGCCCTCGCCGACCTCGGCGTCACCGACCTCGCCGCCGTCGAAGCCGAACCGTTCACCCAATGGGTCATCGAAGACGACTTCGCCGGGCCCCGGCCCCCCTGGGACGCCACCTATACCCACGACGTCGCCGGTTGGGAGCGCTTGAAACTGCGCACCCTCAACGGCGTCCACTCCACGCTCGCCTACCTCGGCGCCCTCGCCGACGTGGAGACCATCAGCGAGACCCTCGCCCTGCCCGGCGCCGAATCCTTCGCGCGCTGGCTCATCGCCGAGCAGATCGCCCCCAGCCTCACCCCGCCCGACGGGCAGGACACCGTCGCTTATGGCGAAGGCGTGCTCGAACGCTTCCACAACCCCGGCATCCGCCACCGGTGCCTCCAGATCGCCATGGACGGCTCCCAGAAGCTCCCGCAGCGGCTCTTCGCCACTATCGCGGACCTCGCCGAAGCGCACGTCGACCTCGACCTCATCGCGCTCCCGGTCGCCGCCTGGACCCGCTTCTGCGCCGGGCGCAGCGACGACGGCGCCGAACTGCCCCTCGACGACCCGCTCAAAGACGTGATCCGCCAGAGCCTCGCCGCCGCCGGGGGGAACCCCGCCGCGCGCATCGACGCTATCCTCGGGCTCCACCAGATCGTCCCCCCCACCGTCGCCGAGAACCACCAGCTGCGCCGGGCCGCCGCCAAATGGCTGCGCGAACTCGACCGGCACGGCGTCGCCACCACACTGGAGCACCTGTGACCGAAACCCGCACGCCCCGCATCGCCCTCGTCGGCGCCAACGGATACGGCCTGCACCACCGCCACAACCTCGAACCCCGCCGCCGCAGCGGCGAACTCGACTTCGTCGCCCTCTGCGACACCGCAGAGATCTACGAGGACGACCAGATCCCCGTGGGCGACCTCCCCGTCTTCGACGACTACCGCGCCATGCTCGACGCCACCGACCCCGACGTCGTCATCATCGCCACCCCGCCCCCCACCCACCTGCCCATCGCGGGCGCCGCGATGCGCCACGGCGCCGACGTCTACCTCGAGAAGCCCCCCGTCGCCAACCTCGCCGAATACGCCGAGCTCTACGACGTCATGACCGAGACCGGCCGCAACGTCCAAGTCGGCTTCCAAGCCCTCGGCTCCCACGCGTTCAACGCCCTTCGCGACGCCATCGAAGCCGGAGAACTCGGCGAGGTCGAATCCGTCGCCGTCGCCGGCTCCTGGCAGCGCCCCGACTCCTACTACCGCCGCTCCCCGTGGGCCGGCAAGCGCGAAGCGAACGGCAGTCTCATCGCCGACGGCGCCCTCGCCAACCCGTTCGCCCACGCCTCCCAGGAGGCCATCGCCCTCGCCGGCGACTGGCCCCTCGACGGCCCCATCGAACTCGAGCGCCTGCGCACCCGCGAGAACATCGAAGTCGACGACACGGCCGTCTGGCGCGCCACGAACAAGAACGGCGTCAAGATCACCGTCGCCGTCACCCTCTGCGGCGACAAGAAGCTCGAAGGCGACGTCTACGTGCGCGGCACCAAGGGCGAGGCCTGGTTCGAGTACCCGACCGACCGGCTCCTCCTGCCCGGCGAGACCGAGCCCAAGCAGTACGGCCGCACCGACCTCCTCGACAACCTGCTCGCCCACCGCAACAAGGGCGTCGGCCTCATCTCCGGGCTGCGCCGTGCCAAGACTTTCACCGGCGTCCTCGAGACCGTCCTCAACGACCCGATCCCGCGCCTGGTCGACCCCGAGCACCTCGAACGCGTCGGCGACGACCCTGTGACCATCCTCAAGGGAGCGGACAAGGCCGTCGAAGCCGCCGCCAAGCAGGGCAGGCTCTTCAGCGAACTCGGCCTCCCCTGGGCCTAGGAACGCGAAGGGACGGCGCCGCGTTCCTTCGCGGCGCCGTCCCGTTGCTTCGGGCTAGCTCGCGCCCGCGCTGGCCGTGACGACGGACTTGACCGACGACGGCGTGGTGAGCGTGTAGGAGTAGGGGACGCCGGACACCGATCCGCTGGAGGCGGGGGTGCCGGTGTTCACCAGGTGGTTGTTGCGGGAGAGGATCCGGCCGGGGTCGGAGTCGCCCTCGCCGATGTGGACGGCGTCGTCCGCGTTCTCGAGGTAGTTCCCTTCGAAGAGGACGCCGGCGTTCATCGTGGTCGCGACGCAGTACGCGCCGATGTTGACGTAGTAGTTGTTGAAGACGTGCACGGTGGAGCCGAAGCGCACGCGCGGGGTGCGCTGGTTGGTGCCGTTGAACCAGTTGTGGTGGTAGGACACGCGGAGGTGGCCGATGTCCTGGCCGCCGTTGGAGTCCGAGTGGCCGAGGAGCATCGTCTTGTCGGTGCCGTTGAACCGGTTCCAGGACACCGTGATGTAGTCGGAGCCGCGCTTGATGTCGAGCGCGCCGTCGTTGCCGGTGCCGAAGGTGTTGTTGTCGAACCACAGGTTCGTGGAGGCGTCCTGGACGTTGATGGCGTCGTCGGACCAGTTGTTGAACCGCATGTTCTGCACGATGACGTTGCGGTCGGAGTCGAAGTTGAGCCCGCCGCCGGTGAAGGTCGCGCCTGAGTTGCCGATGATCGAGGTGTTCGATCCGACGTTGACCATGCCCGAGAGGGCGATGGTCCCGCTGACGCGGACGATCTTGGCCGAGTTGCTCGCGACGGCCGAGACGAACGCCGAGGCGGAGGTGACGGTGGTGGTCGGGCCTCCGGCGCCGCCGGTGGTGCCGCCGTTGAGGGAGGCGTAGCCGATGGGGCCGGACTGGGCCAGCGCCGGTGCCGGGTTGAAGACGCTGATCGACAGGGTCGTCAGCACCACGGCCACGACGAGCCCGAGGGCCCGCCTGGCATGGAGGGTGATCGTCGACATTGACGATGTCCTTTCGTAGATGGGGAGGCACGGCGATCGATCCGTAATATCGATGTGCCTCTATATATGACGGTAAGCCCCGCTGGACAGCGGTTGCAAGACCTACCCCCGAAATAGGGGCAAACGGGGCGCACGATGCGGCGACCACCCCGTCTGTCGCCTGGCAACCGGTGGTGTCCCAGGGACTGGCCCCGCCGCCCGCGACGATTGCAGAAGTTCGTTTGGTCGTGCTACAAACTCTCCATGGCTCTTTTCGACCTTCCCCTTGAACAGCTCCGCGAATACCGCCCCGACGTCCCCGAACCGGCCGACTTCGACGAGTTCTGGAAGACCACGCTCACCGACGCCTCCGCCCACGACCTCGACGTTCGGCTCGAGCCGTTCGCGACCGACCTGGTCACCCTGGAAGTGTTCGACGTGACCTTCGCCGGCTTCGGCGGCCATCCCATCAAGGCCTGGCTCGTCAAGCCCAAGGGCATCGAAGGCCCCCTCCCGTGCGTCGTCGAGTACATCGGCTACTCCGGCGGCCGCTCGATCCCGATCTCGCACACCACGATCCCCGCCGCGGGCTGGGCACAGCTCGTCATGGACACCCGCGGCCAGGGCTTCGGCCACTGGCAGCCCGGCGACACCGGCGACCCCTACGGCACCACCGGCCCCACCAACAAGGGCTGGATGACTCAGGGCATCGAAGACCCCCAGCACTACTACTACCGGCGCGTCTTCACCGACGCCGTCCGCGCGGTCGACGTCGCGAAGAGTCTCGACGGGATCGACCCGAACCGGGTCGTCGTCGCCGGCGGCAGCCAGGGCGGCGGCATCGCCCAGGCGGTGGGCGGCCTCCGCGACGACCTCGCCGGCGCGATGATCGACGTGCCCTTCCTGACCTACTTCCGCCGCGCCACGACCATCACCGACGCCTTCCCCTACCGGGAGATCGGCGAGTTCCTCGCCGGGCAGCGCCTCAGCGAGGAGCGGGCGTTCGCGACCCTCGACTACTTCGACGGCGTCAACTTCGCCGCCCGCGGCACCGCCCCCGCGCTCTACTCCGTCGCCCTCATGGACGACGTCTGCCCGCCCTCGACCGTGTTCGCGGCCTACAACCGCTGGCAGGGCGAGAAGCGGATCACCGTGTGGCCCTGGAACGGCCATGAAGGCGGCGGCATCCTCCAGCGCGCCGAGCAGCTGAAGTTCCTCGCCGAACGCTAGACGAACAAAAGGGGGCGCGGCCGTTTCGGCCGCGCCCCTTCGCTGTACGCCTTACTGCTCCCGGATCTTCAACCGCTCCAAGGCCTGCTCGTGCAGCAGCCCGTTCGTCGCCAGCGCCGTGCCGCCGTCAGGACCGGGACGGCCCCGCAGGTCCGTGAACGTCCCGCCGGCCTCCTCGACGATCAGCGCCAGCGGCGCCAGATCCCACAGGGCCACTTCGGGTTCGGCCGCGATGTCCACCGCGCCCTCCGCGAGCAGGCAGTACGAGTAGAAGTCGCCGAAGCCGCGCTCGCGCCACGCCTCGTGCAGCAGCCCGAGCATCGCCCCCTGCCGGTCCACTTTCGACCAGCTCGTGATCGACGAGATGCTCACCGAGGCGTCGGAGAGCTTCGCGACCTTCGAGACCTGGATCCGCTTGCCCGCGCGCTGGTCGCGCCCGGCGAACGCGCCGGCGCCCTTCATCGCCCACCAGCGGCGGCCGAGCGCCGGGGCGCTGACGACGCCGACGACGGGCTCGCCCCGGTCGAACAGGGCGATGAGCGTGGCCCAGACCGGCACGCCGCGAACGTAGTTGCGGGTGGCGTCGATCGGGTCGATGACCCACTTGCGGCCTGAGGCCCCGGGGTTGTCGCCGTACTCCTCGCCGAAGATGCCGTCGCGGGGGCGGGCGCGCCCGAGCGTCGAGCGCAGCACCTCCTCGATCGTGGTGTCGGCGTCGCTGACCTCGGTCATGTCCGGTTTGGAGGAGACCCGCAGGTCGGAGGAGCGGAACCGGCTGTTGCCGATCTGGGCGGCGCTGTCCGCGAGCAGGTGCGCGAGGCCGAGATCGTCGTTATAGCTGGAGGTGGGCATGGGCACATCCTACTGAGCCCCTGGAGGAGGCCTCGACCAGCGAGGCAACGAACAGGTGAACGGCCTAGTTCTTGGTGTCGGCCTCGTGCAGGGAGGCGAGGACGCGGCGGAACGAGGCGAGGCGGCCGGCGCGCGGGTCGTCGGGGCCGATGGCGGCGTCGAGGGCGCAGTCGCCGATCTCGGGCGTGTGCGTGCAGCCGCGCGGGCAGTCCTCGGCGACCGCCTCGAGTTCGGGGAAGGCCTTGAGGATCGAGTCGGCGGTGACGTGCGCGAGCCCGAAGGAGCGGACGCCGGGGGTGTCGATGACCCAACCGCCGGTGGGCAGCTGGAACGACATGGTGCTCGTCGAGGTGTGCGAGCCCTTGCCGATCGCGCGGACCTCGCTGACGGCGCGCCCGGCGCCGGGCACGAGCCGGTTGACGAGGGTGGACTTGCCGACGCCGGAGTGCCCGAAGAACACGTTCTCCTTGTCGCGCAGCAGTGCCACGAGTTCGTCGAGGGGCGCTTCGGGCTCGGTCGTGGTGATGGTGAGGTCGAGCTGCGAGTAGTAGGAGCGGACCTCGGCGACGAGTTCGGGCGCGAGGTCGTGCTTGGTCAGGCACAGCACGGGCGCGACCCCGGCGTCGTAGGCGGCGACGAGGCAGCGGTCGACGAAGCCGTACCGCAGCGGCGGGTCGACGAGGCTGGCGACGACCACGAGCTGGTCGACGTTGGCGACGACGACGCGCTCGTTGGCGTTCTCGTCGTCGGCGGAGCGGCGCAGTTCGCCGTGGCGCGGTTCGATCCTGACGATCCGGGCGAGGGTGCCCGGGTCGCCGGAGCGGTCGCCGACGAGCGCGGCGCGGTCGCCGACGACGATGGACTGCTTGCCGAGTTCACGGGCCTTCATGGCCGTGACGGTGACGCCGTCGACCAGGCAGGTGTAGCGGCCGCGGTCGACCGCGGTGACGAAGCCCTCCTGCGCGTGCTCGTGCTTGGGCCGGATCTTGGTGCGCGGCCGGGAGCGGCGGGTCGGCCGCACCCTGACGTCGTCCTCGTCCCACTCGTCTTCCTCTTCGGCGTCCCAGTCCGGCTGCGGCACTAGGCGTCAGTCCCCTCGGTCGGTGCGGCGTTCCCGTGCCCGCGCACGGCCTGCTCCCACACTTCGGCGAAGTCGGGCCAGGTCTTGGAGACGCAGGCGACGTCGTCGAGCACGAGGCCCGGGACGACGAGGCCGGCGACCGCGCCCGCGTGGGCCATGCGGTGGTCGGCGTAGGTCGCCCAGGTCCCGGTCGCGTGGCCGCCCTTGTTGACGCGGAAGCCGTCCTCGAACTCGTCGACGTCCGCGCCGATCTTGCGCAGCTCGGTGACGAGCGCCGAGACCCGGTCGGTCTCGTGGCCGCGGATGTGGGCGACGCCGCGGATGGCGAAGGGGCCGTTGTTGACGCCGAAGAGCGCGGCGAGCGTCGGGGTGAGCTCGGCGGCGTCGGCGAGGTCGAGTTCGACCGGCAGCACCGAGGGCGAGCCGACGACGGTGAGGCCGCCGCGGCTCCATTCGACGCGGGAGCCGAGCTGGACGAGCAGGTCGCGGATCTTGTCCCCGGCCTGCGTGGTCTCGGTCGGCCACCCTTCGATGGTGACCCGGCCGCCGACGGCGGCGGCCGCGATGAGGAACGGCGCGGCGTTCTGCAGGTCGGGTTCGATGACCCATTCGCGGCCCTGGAGCTCGCCGGGGGCGACGCGCCAGCGGTCGGGCTCCGAGTCGTCGACCTCGGCCCCGGCCTGGCGCAGCATGTGCACGACCATGTCGAGGTAGGGGCGGCTCGGGACGGGCCTGTCGCCGACGTGGCGCAGGTCGAGGCCCTGCTTGAAGCGGGGGCCGGCCATGAGGAGCGCGGAGACGAGCTGGGAGGTCTTCGAGGCGTCGACCTCGAGGACGCCGCCTTCGACCGAGCCGGTGGCCTCGACGGTGAACGGCAGGGCGAGGCGGCCGCCGTCCTCGACGGCGACGCCGAGGTCGCGCAGGGCCTTGATGACGCCGTCGTTGGGGCGCTTGCGCGCGTGCGGGTCGCCGTCGAAGGCGACGGGGCCGTCGGCGAGGGCCGCGACCGGGGGCAGGAACCGCATCACGGTCCCGGCGAGGCCGCAGTCGACCTCGGTACCGCCCTTGAAGGTCCCGGGGACGACGGTCCACAGGTCGTCGTCGCCGGTGTCGACCGCGACGCCGATGGACCGCAGCCCTTCGACCATGAGGAGCGTGTCGCGGGCTATGAGCGGCCGCCGGATCGTGGAGGGGCCGGAAGCGAGCGCGGCGAGGATGAGGGCGCGGGCCGTCATCGACTTCGAGCCGGGCACGCGGACGACCGCGTCCAGCTCGGCCTCGGCGTACGGAGTCTCCCAGCGGCGCTTCTTGGGGGCGGCGGTTGCGTTCACGCCCGCCATTCTAGAGGCCCGCGGGCTGCGCACCCGAAGGTCGGCGCATCGGGGGTGGCGCGGCCGGGGCCGCCCGCGCCGGCCGCGCGGAAATTGAGGAGCCGGAGTGTCGGTGGCGGGGGCTACCGTGTGGGCATGTGCGGACGGTACGCCAACAGCAAGTCGAGCCCCAGCATGGCGGCGCTCTTCGACGCCGAAGACCTCATCGCGGGCGCTTGGTCCCCGCTCTACAACATCGCGCCCACCACCCTCGCGCCGGTGGTCCGCCGCTCGAAGTCGAAGGACGAGCGAGTGGTCGAACTGGCCCGGTGGGGGCTCGTCCCGCCCTGGGCCTCGGATCCGGGGATCGGGTCGCGGATGTTCAACGCCCGCATCGAGACCGTGTCGACCTCGCGCGCCTACAAGCGGCCGTTCGCGTCGCGGCGCGCGCTCGTCCCGGCCGACGGCTGGTACGAGTGGCGCAAACTCCCGGGCGGCGGCAAGCAGCCCTACTTCTTCACCCGCCCCGGCGGCGTCGTCTTCGCGGGGCTCTGGGACACCTGGAACCGAGGCGATGTCCACCTCATGACCTTCACGGTCCTCACCTGCCCCGCCGTGGGGGAGGCGTTCGAGACCGTGCACGACCGCATGCCGTACGTCCTGCCGCCCGAGCGGTACGCGGCGTGGCTGGGGGAGGAGCCCGCCGGCGAGGGCGAGCTGCTCGCCGGTCCCGCCCCGTCGCTCCCGGACGACATCGAGATCCGCAAGGTCGGCCGCGCGGTCGGCCGCGCCGACAACGAGGGCCCCGAACTGGTCGAACCCGTCGACGGCGACGAAGGCCCCTCGACCCTTCCTGGACTGTGAGCCCAATCACTTTCGGTGAAACGTATCTGTACCCCATGTCGGCGGTCTTTCGTGTACAAGCCGCCGCCGGCCATAGGGAATCACTTCCCGCGCCGAGTTGATCGACGCGGGGAGGGGCCGGCGGCGCAACGCCCCTGCAACCACAAGGCTCTGCATCCACAACGAACATGGGAGGCAGCAATGCGGCGAATCCGCCCCGACGAGGTGGCCCGAGCCCGGAGAGACCCCCGGCTGCTCGATGCCGCCGAGTACCGCAACGAGATCATCCGAGGCGCCTACCGGATGAGCGGCGACGCCTGGCTCCGCCAGGGCAACTGCGCCGACGCCGAACCCGACGTCATGTACCCCGAGCCCCGCGAGCCCATCGACGAGGCCCTGGCCATGTGCGCGTCCTGCCCGGTCCGCACCCCCTGCCTGGTCCGGGCCCTCGAGGCCCGCGACCGCCACGGCGTCTGGGGGGCCACCGCGCCCCGCGAGCGCCGGGCGATGATCGAAGTCTGGAAGGACATCAACCCCCTGGCGGTCGGCGCCTAGCCGAGCCCGCCGAATCGAAAGCCGCGACCGCTGCAGCCCCAGCGAAGGTCGCGGCTTTTCGTCGTCCGGGGGAGCGGGGGAGGTAGCCTCCCCGGACCGGCGACGGTGTCATGGTTCGCCGGCCCGGGGCAGGCACTGGGAGTTCACGCACCGGTCGCCCGGTGCGATCAGGACCCTTCCGGGTCCACACACGATAACGACTCCGCCTTGCCGAAAGTTACCGTTTCGATCCATTAAGTAATAATTTCGGGGGATATTCCGAATTTAGTACACTTCGCCCGAAATTCCGGGCTAGGCGGTTACTCCGACCGGGTGGTGTGGCGGATACGACTACGGAGGTTTCGCGGACGGCGGAATGAAGCCGCGCCCGGTGCTGTTGTTCGGGACGAGTCTCCAGTCGAGGCACGCCGGCCACCCGCCGCGCGAACCGCGGCGAAGGGCTCACGGGCCACGAAGTCTGTCTAAGCAAGGAGCCCAAACGCATGACCACCACCCTCCGCGGACGCGAACACGAGCGCCTGACCGCCCTGTTGAGCGGCCCCGAATGGTCTCCTTCGCCCAACGGCGCCACCCGCGTCGGCGGCGTCACGACCGCCGGTATTTCCTCCGCCCCCGCCCGGACCCCTGCCGTAGGCTCGGAACTGGTCGGCTACGAGAGGGAGACGGTGACCGAGGCAGGCAGCGAGAACACCCAGGAGCGGCGCGAGCGGTTCGAGCGCGACGCGATGCCCCTGATCGACCAGCTGTACGGCGCCGCCCTGCGCATGACGCGCAACCCCGCCGACGCCGAAGACCTGGTCCAGGAGACGTTCCTCAAGGCCTACTCGAAGTTCCACCAGTTCCGCGAGGGCACCAACCTCAAGGCGTGGCTGTACCGGATCCTCACCAACACGTACATCAACTCGTACCGCAAGAAGAAGCGCCAGCCGCTGACCTCGCCCACCGACGAGATCACTGACTGGCAGCTCGCGGACGCCGAGTCGCACTCCGCCTCCGGGCTGCGCTCGGCCGAGACCGAGGCGCTGGACCACCTGCCGGACTCCGATGTCAAGGACGCCCTGCAGCAGCTCGGCGAGGACTTCCGCCTGACGGTCTACCTCGCCGACGTCGAAGGGTTCTCCTACAAGGAGATCGCCGACATCATGGGCACCCCGATCGGCACCGTCATGTCCCGGCTGCACCGGGGCCGGCGGCAGCTGCGCCAGCTGTTGAGCTCGTACGCCGCGGACCGCGGCCTTTCGCCCGCACGGGAGGTACAGCAGTGACCGCCGAACCGGAGAAGCCCAAACTCGACTGTCGAGAGGTCCTTGAAGAGGTCTACCTCTACCTCGACGACGAGTGCTCCGACCGCCGCCGCGGCGTGATCCGCGACCACCTCGAAGAGTGCACGCCCTGCCTCTCCGAGTACGGCATCGAGCAGGAGGTGCGCACCATCGTGCACCGCTGCTGCAGCCAGGAGAAGGCGCCCGACGAGGTGAAGGCGCGCCTGCGCCAGAAGCTCAGCGCCATCGAGCAGGTCAGCGAGATCTTCAGCGAAGTCGCTGAGCGCGAGCGCTGAGGCCGACCGCTCCCTTACACGCCAATCGGGCCCGACGGTGACCCCGGGCCCGACTGTGCTTTCCTAACGACTGCGCTTTCTAACGACCTTCAACGGCAGCGCTCGTAAGACCGCGCTTCCGTCGACGTGCCGCTCCATGCGCGGTGCGCGCTGCCTGCCGCGGAAATCCGGGAACCGTGTCCAGCAGCGCCGACCGCGTTCAGGAATCCGACTCCTCGGCGGCGTTGGCCCGGATCATGCCGATCGAGATCTGCACCGACGCTTCGCGCAGGTCGTCCTCGGAGTCGTCCACGCGCGGATAGGTGATCCAGTTGCTGTAGAGGGTCGTGATCGCGTCCCACGCCCGCAGGCGGTGGATGAGCGGCGCGTCCGACTCGACGAGCAGCGCGTGCAGGCGCCGCTGCCGCAGCCTGAAGACCGACATGCGGTCGAGGCGAGTGAGCGCGGCCTGGTTGTTCTGCATGAACCTGAGCACCGGTTGGTGCGCGCGGATGACCTCCGCGTAGCGGCGCAGGAGTTCGGTGCGGGTCTCCAGCCCCCGCGGCTGGGTGTCGCCCCAGTCGCAGATGCGGTCCAAGTCCTCCGCGTAGGAGTCGAAGAAGCTGGCCGCGATGTCTTCCTTCGTCTTGAAGTGGTAGTACAGGGCGGCCTTGGTGACGCCGAGCTGCTCGGCGATCTCCCGTAGAGAGGTGTGCTCGTAGCCGTGCTCGCTGAAGAGCGCGATCGCGGTCCGCTGGATCCGCTCTCGGGTGCTCGGCTGTTGCTGCTCGCGCGCTTCGCGCGGCGCTTCGGTCATGTGGGCAATTCTCGTTCTGCGCCGGGTGTCCAGTGCGATCTGCGGGGCAGTCGCGGCCTCGGCCGCCTGCCCCGCCACGCGCTAGCTGTTCGGGCGCTTCCCGTGGTTAGCGGACTTCTTCTTACGCGACTTGCGCTTGCGGGCTGCTTTCGCCACTGCTTCCTCCTAGTTCGGTCGGGAATTCAGGGGTCAACCTTACCGGCAACTGCGCGGCTGCACGGAGGGCAGTGGACACACTTCATTGACGGGCGACGCGAGTCGTAGCAGGGTTGAAGGAGCGGAAGCGGCGCGATGGGAAGGCCCGAGTGCGGTGGACGCGCGTGGTGCCGGTCGACTACGCTTCATTATAAAGGTTTGTTTAATATTTTAGCGGTACCCGTTTCACAAGGAGCGTCAAGTGAACCAGCCCCAGGTCGGCGCCACCGACAACGCCACCGAGCCCGGAAAGGGCATGGCCGCCGACATCGCCGAGCAGCCCGACGTCTACGCCGACGTGCTCGACCACGGCGCCGGCGAGATCGCCCGCATCGCCGCGGTCATCGCCGAGCGGCGCCCGCGCTCGGTGGTCTTCACCGCCCGGGGCACCTCCGACCACGCCGCCCTCTACGCGGCCTATCTCACGGAGATCCGCCTCGGCCTGCCCGCGAGCCTCGCCAGCCCCTCCGTCGTCACCGTCTACGACGCCCGCCCCGACTGGTCCGACTCCCTCGTCATCGCCGTCTCCCAGTCCGGCGGATCACCCGACCTCGCCCAGGTCGTCGCCGCCGCCCGCGCCTCCGGCGCCCTCACCCTCGCCGTCACCAACAACCCCGACTCCCGCCTCGCCGGCGAAGCCGAGCTCCACCTCGACGTACGCGCCGGTCACGAGCGCGCCGTCGCGGCCACCAAGACCTACACGGCCGAGCTACTCACCCTCCTGCTCCTCATCGAAGGCATCCGCACCGGCACCGGCCGCCTCGACGCCGCCGAGGCCACCGCCATCGGCAAACTCCCCGAACTCGCCCGCGGCGTCCTCGCCAACCCCGGCGCCGCCGAACTCGCCGGCCGCTACCGCTTCGCGTCCCGGTTCGTCACCACCGGCCGCGGCTACGCCTACCCGACCGCCCGCGAGACCGCGCTCAAGCTCATGGAGACCTCCTACCTCCCCTCGCTCGCGTTCTCCGGCGCCGACCTCCTCCACGGGCCGCTCGCCATGACCGACCCCGGCGTGCCCGTGCTCGCCGTCGTCGGCTCCGGCCCCGGCGGTCATGCAATGTGGAACGTCCTCACCCAACTCGGCAAACAGCGCGCGGACGTGGTCGTCGTCGGCGCCGCCGACGTCCCGGGACAAACCGCCCGACTCGCCACCCCGGCCGTCGACGAGCGCATCGCCGCACTGCTCGATATCCTTCCGCTGCAACAACTCGCGCTGCATCTGGCGATCGAGCGCGGCGAGAACCCCGACGCGCCGAGGGGCCTCAAAAAGGTCACCGAGACGGTGTGACCCCAGTTCGGCGGGCATGGTCGAAGCGGGTGTTCACCTTCGGTTCACCGAGATGTTCACCCGTTTCCCTACACTCAGAGTCATGCAGGCACCACCAGCCGCGCCGACCGGCACCACTGAAATCGTCTGGCACGAACGGCGATACCGGGCGCGAGCGATCGCGGGCGGCGCCGCATTCGAGATCTATTCGGACACTCGCGAAGACGGATTCCACCCCAGCGGCAACGCATTCCACCGGTATGTGCACGCTTCCGAGGTGGCCAGCTCCGGCGGCGAACTCCTCCTCGCCGGTGTCGCGCCGCTCGCGATCCCGGTGATGCCGGGCGTCGACGCCGCCACCGTCCACCGCTACAGCCAGAACCCGCGCATCGGCCCCGCCGAACGCGCGCTCGTCTCGGCGGTGCGCGCCACCGCATTCGTCACCGCCGGCACCCGCATGGTGAAGCCGCTCAGCCGCCACCAGGTGGCCCGGCAGCTCACCTCCGCGCCGGTCGTCTCCGGCGTGTGCTTCCGCGAATTCGACGTCGCCCACCTGCGCACCCCCCACGACCGAGTAGTGCTCTCCGGCGACCCCGACGACGCCCGCGACATCGCGTTCTCCCTGCGCTGGAAGGCGATCAGCCCCGGCGACTACCAGAGCACCGAAGCCGCCAACTTCCCGGGACTCGTCAGCGTGCCCGGGCGCGAGCGGCGCGGCTCGATGATCCTCGGCACCGGATTCCTCCCCAGCGGCACGCACCTCATCCCCGAGTTCGCGACCGCCGGCTTCGCGGACCTGCCGCTGACGGCAAGGGCCGAGATTCTGGCGTACACGCTCGACGGCGCGGAGATCTCGCTGTTCCAGTACCAGCCGCAGACGAACGTGTGGGACCGCATGGCCGGAGCCCGCCACCGCGACCTCGTCAACCGCATCCCCGGCCTCGAGACCGGACGCGCGCTCTTCCGCACCGATCCCTCCGTCCATGCTGGACTCATCGGTGAACACGAGGGCGAACGCGTCCCCGTCACCGCCGACCCCGGCCACGGCTTCAGCGTCTACGCGCGCGGCGCCACGAGCCGCAGTCCGGTGACCCGCCCGCAGCGGTTCCACACGCGGGCGCGCTGGCGCGACATCGACGTGCTCGCGCTCGGCCGCAACGAGGACTGGGTGCGGGTGCGGCTCAGCCAGCCCGATCTCGAGGCGATCATGACCACCGACGCGACCTGCGTCGAGCGCGGCGTCTACGAATGCTGGGCCCCGCTCGCCGAACTCGAGAACCCGCGCATGGCCGTGACCGACTACCCCAACCCCGACCAACCCGGCCTCGCCTGACCGGCTCCTTGTGGTTTGCCATGGGCGGGCTCGACCGGGTTCGCTGCGGCGGCCTGCCGTGTGACGCCTCCAGGGGCGCCCAACCGCTCGCTGCCGCGGGCCGTGGGCGTACGCCGGCCGGCCCTGCTCGACCGAAGCCGCCGCTACGCCCTCCGGGGGCCCCTCCCCCCCGCCCCCACCCCACCCCACCCCTCGATATCGGATGCGGTGCGCACCGCATTTACTGATGTGTCGTGTGGTGGCGCTGCGTAGGCGGCGCTCGGGGGTTGTTCAGGCGGGTCCTCCTTTCTGTGAGGGCGGTGTCGTTCGATCCAGGTCGGCGGGATTGTCGGGGTAGGGCGGGGCTCGGGCTCGGTTCGTGGTCAGGAGTGGTCTCCTCTCGATAGGCGCCAGCGGTTGTCGATGCGGTCGACCCAGCCGGTGCGGAGGAGCCGATCAAGGGTTTCGGCTGCGATCTCCGTGGGGACGCCGGCGGCGGCCGCGAGGCGGGTCGTTTCGACGACGTAACCCCGCGGCAGGGACTCGACCAGGCGGGCTTCGATTTCCGTCAGGCGGTCGAAGGGGCGCCGTTGCGGGGGCGGAGGAGCTGCGAGTGGGCCGCCGATGCCGGTGAGGTCCTCGATCACCTCTTCGGCCCGGGTCACCAGGCGGGCTTCCCATGGCTCCCTTGCCAGCTGGTGGACACCGACCGACATCGACGAGGTCACCGGTCCCGGTGTGAACATCAGGACGCGGCCGAGTTCGGCCGCGTACCGGCCCGTGTTGCGCGCCCCTGAGCGGTGGGCCGCCTCGATGACTACCGTGCCCGCGGTCAGCGCCGCGATCACCCGGTTCCGGGTCAGGAAGCGGTGCTTCATGACCGTGGTCCCCGGCGGCCACTCGCTGATGATGAGGCCCTTCTCGGCGATCAGGTTGAACATCGAGTGGTTGCCCTTCGGATACGGCAGCTCCACCCCGCAGGCCAGCACCGACACCGTCGAACCGCCCCGAGCCAAGGCTCCGAGATGCGCGGCCCTGTCGATGCCGAAGGCGCCCCCTGAGACGATCGTCCAGCCCGCGTCGGTCAGGTCCGCTGCCAGATCGTCGGCGAGGTGCTGTCCGTATTCGGTTGCGGCCCTTGAACCGACGATCGCCACCGAGCGGCGGCACAGACGCGCCAGATCTTGCTCGCCCCGGACCCAGAGGCAGCGCGGCGGCCGCACATGCGGTTCGTTGGCGTCGCACACGAGCATCAGATCGCGGAGCTGGTCGGGCCAGTCGGGATCGCCGGGCATCAGGACTCTGGCGCCGCATGCGCTTGTCGCGGAGGCGATGTCGGCGGCTCGAGCGGCCGGATCATGGGTGCACGAGACCATCGCGCTCGTGATGCGCCGCAACCGGTCGGGAACGTCGCCCTCCCAGAGGCGCTTGACCACTTCGATCGGGTCGACCTCGTCCAGCAGATCGTCGAGCTCCGCGTCTCCGGGCTCGATCATCGATGACAGGAGCATGAGGGCGAGGCGGGGATCGTCGGGCAGGTTCGTCACGGTGCCTCCTCAATGTGGGTCGGTGGGTCGGTGGGTCGGTGAGTCGGGTTGTGGGTTCGGGTGCTCAGCTCAGCGTGTAGCCGATTCGCAGTTCGCTGGCGATCGTGATGTCCTCGGCCGTAGGGCGTTCGTGTTCCATCAGGTCCGCGATCGTCCACGCGAGCTTCAGGATGCGGTCGTAGCCGCGCGCCGTGATCCGCTCCTTTGTGAGCAGGTCGTCGACGCATTTCCTCACCGGCACCGGGAGCCGCCAGCGGTCCGACCGCAGCGCCGGGCCCGGCACCTCGCTGTTGCACTGCCACGCCTCGCCCGCTTCGGACCATCGCGCCGCAGCCGCCTCCCGAGCCCTCGCCACCCGCTTCGCGACCTGCTCCGAAGGCTCCGCCTCCGACTGCTCGGCCAGGATCGCCGAGGGCGGCACCGCGGGAAGGTCGACTCGCAGGTCGATCCGGTCCATCAGCGGCCGCGAGATCCTGGGCAGGTAGCCCCGCTTCACCTGTGGAGTGCAGGTGCAGTCGTACGGCTTGTTCGGCGCGCACGGACACGGATTCGCGGCGAGGACCAGGATGACCTTGGCCGGGTAGCAGATCGAGGTGTTCGCCCTTCGGATGCGCACCTCGCCGCACTCGAGCGGCTGCCGGAGTGAGTCCAGGACCGACCGTTTCCATTCAGGGGCTTCGTCGATGAAGAGCACGCCTCGGTGGGCGAGCGCGAGTGATCCCGGGCCGACTAGGCCGCTGCCGCCGCCTACCAAGGCCTGCATGGTGATCGAATGGTGGGGAGCCTCGAACGGCGCGTGGCGCATGAGCGTCGCCGCACCGCCCGAGATGCGGCCCCGCAGCGAATGCAGTGAGGTGACCTCGACCGCCTCGGCGTCGGACAGCGGCGGGAGGATCGACGGCAGCCGCTCGGCGAGCATCGTCTTGCCCGCGCCTGGCGGACCTACCATCAGCATGTGGTGTCCACCCGCCGCCGCGATCTCCAGGGCGCGGCGGGCCTTCGACTGGCCGCTCACATCGGCGAGATCGGGCAGCGGTGGCGGCGCGTCAGGCGGTGTTCGCATCACGGGGTCGAGGGCCGTCTGCCCGAACAGCCATGCCACGAGGGTCGCGAGATCGGGTGGGGCGTAGACCGCCAGCCCGTCGACCAAGGACGCTTCGGCGGCGTTCGCCGGAGCGACGATCGCGGTGCGCAGTCCCGACTCGCGGGCCTCGAGCAGCGCCGGGAGTGTGCCGGGCACCGCTCGCAGGCTGCCGTCGAGGCCGAGTTCCGCCAGGAGGACCGTGTCGTTGAGCTTCTCCGTCGGCAGGGTGTCGTCCGCGCACATGATCGTGAGCGCCAGGGCCAGGTCCGCCGCTGAACCGGTGGTCGGGATCGATGCCGGGCCGAAGTTGACCGACACCGATTTGTCGGGGAAGCGCAGGGCCGAGTTCGCCATCGCCGAGCGGACCCGCGTCTGCGCCTGGTTGACGACGCTGTCGGGCAGGCCCGACATGCGGACCGTGTCCGCGCCCTTCGCGGATGACTTGAAGACCGAGGCCTCGACGGTGACCGCGACGGCGGTCGCGCCGATCATGCAGACGGTGTTGGTGCGCGCGTAACCCATGGCGGTTCCCTTGGCGGTGTTCGAGAGCGAGGCGCCGGCGGCCGGTCACTGTGAGGGCGATGCGGTCGATCCGCCAGGGCTGGTCGGTTCGGCAGTGGCGTTTGAGCCAGGCGCGGGCGAGGAGTTCGATGCGGTGGAGCTTCTCGCCGTCGACCGCGCCGAGCGGGCCGCCGAACCGGTCGGAGCGGCGGGTCTTGACCTCGCAGAAGACGACGGTGTCGGCCGAGCGTGCTATGAGGTCGAGTTCGCCGAGGCGGTGCCGCCAGTTGCGGGCGAGGATCTGCATCCGGTCGCGTTGGAGGTGGGCGGCCGCGAGCTGCTCGCCGAGCCGGCCGAGCTGGTGCGGGGCGAGCCTTCGCAGGTTCACGGCGGGCTCGGGTGGTGTCGGGTGCGGAGCGGTGGCGGTCTGCTGCGTCATCGGCCGGTCTCCGGTCGGCCGGGGCGGGGGAGCAGGCGGACTTTGCCCTTGCCGAAGAGCAGCATCGGGTCGAGGTAGAGCGGGCCGCGTTTGAGCCCGAGGTGGAGGCAGACCTGGCCGGGGCAGGAGTCGTGGCCGGACTGGAGGTGCCCGATCGTCTGGCCCGTGGTGACGGTGTCGCCGGCGGCGACCAGGGGTTCGACCGGTTCGTAGGTGGTGCGGAGGCCGTTGGCGTGGACGATGCTGACGACGCCCCGGCCGGCGAGGTCGTCGGCGAAGACGACGGTGCCCGCGCCCGCGGCGGTGACGGGGAGGTCGGTGCTCGCGGCGAGGTCGACGCCGCGGTGGCCGGGCAGCCAGGGCTCGGGCGGCGGGTCGAAGCGGGTGAGGGGGTCGAGGCCGCCGACCGGTGAGCGCCAGGGGCCGGTGGCGGGGCCGTGCGGGGCGGTGGGCTGCTCGGCCTTGGCGGGGGTGGGGGTGACGATGGCCGCTGCGGCCAGGAGTGATGCGGTTATGAGGCTGATGATCATCGCGTTGTGTAGTTGTCGCATGACTCAATGCTGGCGCGGGTGCCGGGTATCGGCAACAGAAAGTTTTTTGCCTGTGGATAACTTTGTTCGCGGGGTTGTCGGCGGCTCGTCCGGTTCGGTATGCCCCGAGGTCGGTGGGCGGTTCGGCGGGGTGGTCGGCCGACCGGCGTCCATTGCGTCTGTCACTGCGGTCCACCGCGTTCGTAGTGCCCACGGGGGTCTGAGTACACTGATCAGAGCGGTAAGGCGCACTGTGCGTCGAGCCGACTTCGCGCGCTCGCCGCGGCCCGACCTCCATCGCACGCCCTTCAGGGGCGCACTGCGGCGGAATGCGGTCCGGCCCTAGCGATCTCCCAGGTCCGGGACTTTCCCGGTTGCAGATCGCCGGAGGCGAGCGCCAGGCGCGGGACGCCCGGACTTCGGGCGGCCTCCGCGAATGAACCAGGGAACGAAAGGAATACAACCGTGTCGGTTGTCACTATGCGTCAGCTCCTTGAGAGCGGCGTGCACTTCGGTCACCAGACCCGTCGCTGGAACCCGAAGATGAAGCGGTTCATCCTCACCGACCGCAACGGCATCTACGTCATCGACCTGCGCCAGACGGTCGACTACGCGGCCAAGGCCCACGACTTCGTCAAGAACGTCGTCGCGGAGGGCGGCGAGGTCCTGTTCGTGGGCACCAAGAAGCAGGCCCAGGAAGCCGTGGCCGAGCAGGCCCAGCGCGTCGGGATGCCCTTCGTGAACCACCGCTGGCTCGGCGGCATGCTCACCAACTTCCAGACCATCCAGAAGCGCCTCATGCGCCTCAAGGAACTCGAGATCATCGAGGCCAACGGTGCGGCCAACCGCACCAAGAAGGAAATGCTCCAGCTCATGCGCGAGAAGGACAAGCTCGAGCGCACGCTCGGCGGCCTCCGCGACATGGAGAAGACCCCGGCCGCGATCTGGATCGTGGACACCAAGAAGGAGCACATCGCCGTCGACGAGGCCCGCAAGCTCGGCATCCCCGTCGTCGCGATCCTCGACACCAACTGCGACCCGGACGAGGTCGACTTCCCGATCCCGGGCAACGACGACGCCATCCGCTCCGTCGCCCTCCTGACCAAGATCATCGCCGACGGCGCCGCCGAAGGCCTGCTGGCCCGCTCCGGCGGCCAGGTCGAGAAGGGCGAGGGCGAGCCGCTCGCCGACTGGGAGAAGGACCTCCTCTCCGCAGAGAACACCGAAGACTCCGTGAAGGTCGTCGAGCCGTCCGGCGAGAAGACCGTCGAAGACGAGAAGTAAGAAGGGGAGCAATGGCCAACTTCACGATGGCTGACGTCAAGAAGCTCCGGGAAGCCACCGGCTCCGGGATGATGGACGTCAAGAAGGCCCTCGAAGCGGCTGACGGCGACTACGACGCGGCCCTCGAGGCCCTGCGCATCAAGGGCGCCAAGGACGTCGGCAAGCGCGCCGAGCGCACCACCGCCCAGGGCCTGGTCGCGCAGTCCGGCAGCACGCTGCTCGAGCTGCTGTGCGAGACCGACTTCGTCGCCAAGAACGGCGCGTTCATCGAGCTCGCCCAGACGCTGGTCGAGCTGGCCGACGAGGTCCGCCCCGCGGACTCCGAGGCGTTCGCCAAGGCCGAGCTCAACGGCAAGGCCGTCGCCGAGGTCATCGCCGAGGAGTCGGTGAAGCTGGGCGAGAAGCTCGCCCTCGGCCGCGTCGGCTCGCTCCAGGGCGACGTCGCGGTCTACATGCACCGCAAGGCCGCCGACCTCCCGCCGGCCGTCGGCATCATCGTCGAGTACACCGGCGACGCCGAGGCCGCCCGCCAGGTCGGCATGCAGGCCGCCGCGATGCGTCCGAAGTACCTCACCCGCGACGAGGTCCCCGCGGACATCATCGAGGGCGAGAAGCGCGTCGCGCTCGAGACCGCCAAGGAAGAGGGCAAGCCCGAGCGCGCCTGGGACAAGATCGTGGAAGGCAAGGTCAACGCCTACTACCGCGACTTCGCCCTGCTCGAGCAGAACTCGGTCCTCGACAACAAGAAGACCGTCTCCCAGGTGCTCGCCGAGGCGGGCACCGAGGTCACCGGCTTCATCCGCTTCGAAGTCGGCCAGGAGTAGCGAGCGGTCCGCACGCGCGGACTACACTGGCTCCAGCCGTAAGCCTCCTCAGCGAAGCTTGCGACTGTGAATTCGCATGGAAGGGGCGGCGGCGCAGGCCGCCGCCCCGTTCCATGCCCGGGAACAGGAGCGCCCCGAACGCAGCACCGGAGTGGGCCGGGACGGGCGCGGGCAGTACGGTCAACGGCAGCGCAGCCACCGAGGGACACGTCAGAGCAGGGGAGTGCCATGAGTCAAGACCAGTACCGCCGGGTCGTGCTGAAACTGTCGGGTGAGGCCTTCGGCGGCGGCGCCGTCGGCGTCGACCCCGATGTCGTGCAGGCGGTCGCGCGCCAGATCGCGGCCGGCGTCGCCGCGGGCGTCCAGGTCGCCATCGTCGTCGGCGGCGGCAACTTCTTCCGCGGGGCCGAACTCCAGCGCCGCGGCATGGACCGCGCCCGCGCCGACTACATGGGCATGCTCGGCACCGTCATGAACTGCCTCGCCCTCCAGGACTTCCTGGAGAAGGAGGGCGTCGACACGCGCGTCCAGACCGCCATCGCCATGGCCCAGGTCGCCGAGGCCTACCTGCCCCTGCGGGCCATCCGCCACCTCGAGAAGGGCCGCGTCGTCATCTTCGGCGCCGGCGCGGGCATGCCCTACTTCTCCACCGACACCGTGGCCGCGCAGCGCGCCCTCGAGATCGGCGCGCAGGTCGTGCTCGTCTCCAAGAACGGCGTCGACGCGGTCTACACCGCCGACCCGCGCACCGACCCCAACGCGCAGCGCCTCGACGACATCACCTTCGACGAGGCCCTGAAGCGCGAGCTCATGGTCGTCGACCAGGCCGCCTTCAGCCTCTGCAAGGACAACAGCCTGCCGATGCTCGTCTTCGGCGCCGACGACGACGGCAACCTCCGCCGCGCCATCGTCGGCGAGCAGCTCGGCACCCTCATCCACGCCGCCGACGACTGAACTCGCGGACGCCGCCCACGAAACCGGCCGCGTCCATCGACATCCACGCCACCGAGCCACGCCGCCGGGACGGTACGGTCAGAAGTGCTGTCAGGCCGCGAGAGATTGTGAGAAAAGCCGTGATTGACGACGCCCTCCTCGAAGCCGAGGAGAAGATGGAGCGGGCCATCGAGCACGCCAAGGAGGAATTCGCCGCCATCCGCACCGGCCGCGCCTCCTCCGCCATGTTCAACCGGATCACCGTCGACTACTACGGTGCGCCCACCCCCATCCCGCAGGTCGCCTCCATCGCGATCCCCGAGCCGCGCATGGTCATCGTCAAGCCCTTCGACGCCTCCCAGATGAAGGACATCGAGGACGCGATCCGCAACTCGAACCTCGGCGTCAACCCCTCCAACGAGGGCACCCAGCTGCGCCTCAACCTGCCTCCCATGACCGAGGAGCGCCGCCGCGAGATGATCAAGGTGGTCAAGACCAAGGGCGAGGACGCCAAGATCGCCATCCGCAACGTCCGCCGCAAGGCCAAGGACGAGATCGGCAAGGCCGTCAAGGACGGGGAGGTCTCCGAGGACGAGGGGCACTCCGCGGAGAAGGAGCTCGACGACCTCACGGGCCGCTTCGTGAAGAACGTGGACGAGCTCATGGGCTCCAAAGAGTCTGAGCTGCTCGAGATCTGATGAGCGCCCTTCCCGACGGTTCGCCCGGCCGTCGCCCGCACCCGTCGCCGGACGGGCGAGGGTCCGGCGCCGCCGAGACCGACCACGACGACCGCAAGGCCAAGGCCGGCCGCAACCTGCCCGTCGCCATCGGCGCCGGGCTCGGCATGGCCGCGGTCGTCCTGGCCTCCCTGCTGATCTGGCCCGCCGCGTTCCTCGGCGTCGCCGTCATCGCCGTCGGCGTCGCCTGCTGGGAGACCGGCACCGCGATGCGCAAGGGCGGCAGGAACGTCCCGGTGATCCCGCTGGCCGCCGCCGGCGCGCTCATCGTGGTCCTGGCCTGGTTCGGCGGCGCCACCGGCCTGCTGCTCGGGACCGCCGTCGGCGTCGCCGCCCTGTTCGTGTGGCGGCTCTCCGAAGGCGCCACCGGCTACCGCACCGACACCGCAGCGGCCGCGCTCCTGCTCGTCCAGGTCCCGTTCCTGGCCGGGTTCATCATGCTGCTGGCGACCGCCGAGAACGACTCGGCGCGCTGGATCGACGGCGCCGCCGCGCAGGTCATCATCGCCCTGTTCACGGTCGTCTGCTCCGACACCGGCGGCTACACCGCCGGGGTCCTCATCGGCCGCCACCAGATGACGCCGCGCATCAGCCCCAAGAAGTCCTGGGAAGGCCTCGGCGGGTCCGTCGTGGCCGCCGCCATAGGCGGTTCGGTCACGCTGTGGCTCTTCTTCGACGTGCCCTTCCTCATGGGCGTGGCGTTCGGCGTGTGCGTCGCCCTGGCCGCTACGTTGGGGGACTTGTCGGTCTCGCTGCTGAAGCGGGACCTCGGCATCAAGGACATGAGCAATCTCATTCCCGGCCACGGCGGGGTCATGGACCGGCTCGACTCGATCCTCATGGTCGCTCCCGTGGCCTACGTGTGGTTCCGTTACCTGCTCGGGTGATGTGTCCTGATTGGTGTATCCGTTGGAGGTGGGCCCGGGTGAATTCCATGATCCGGGGTTGGCGGGTTCCGGTCCTGTCATGCGAGACTAGGTCGTGACATGTCTGTAGCACTCACGTTGACCGAACCGCGCCCCCGCAAGGCCGCGCCGCGACACCTCGCCGACCTCGACCTGGCCGGGTGCCAGTCCGTTCTCTCCGAGATCGGGCAGCCCGCCTTCCGCGCCAAGCAACTGCGCCAGCAGTACTTCGGCCGCCACGTCGGCGACGCGTCCCTCATGACCGACCTTCCCGCCGCCGCGCGCGAGGCCATCGGCGAGGCGCTGCTCCCGCGGCTCCTCGACCCGGTGCGCGTCGACTCGTGCGACGACGGCAAGACCATCAAGGCCGTGTGGCGCCTCTACGACGGCGCGCTCGTCGAGAGCGTCATCATGGCCTACCCCGACCGGGTGACCGCGTGCGTGTCCTCGCAGGCCGGGTGCGGCATGGCCTGCCCGTTCTGCGCCACCGGCCAGGCCGGGCTGACCCGCAACCTCACCACCGCCGAGATCGTCGACCAGGTGGTCGCGGCCGCGCGGATCGCCGAGGAGCGCGGGCTGGGGCGGCTGTCGAACCTCGTGTTCATGGGCATGGGCGAGCCGCTCGCGAACTGGGCCCGCCTCAAGAGCGCCCTGCACCTCATCACCGGCCCCGTGCCGGACGGCATCGGCATGTCGGCGCGGAACATCACCGTCTCCACGGTAGGCCTGGTGCCCACCATCAAGAAGCTCGCGGAAGAGGGCCTGCCGGTGACGCTGGCGGTCTCGCTCCACGCCCCCGACGACGAGCTCCGCGACGAGCTCGTCCCCATCAACACCCGCTGGAAGGTCGCCGAAGTGCTCGACGCGGCCTGGGAGTACGCTCGGGTGACGAAACGTCGTGTTTCGATCGAGTACGCGATGATCAGGGACGTCAACGACCAGCCGTGGCGGGCGGACCTCCTCGGGAAGCTGCTCGCGGGCAAGCTCGTGCACGTCAACCTGATTCCATTGAACCCGACTCCGGGGAGCCGCTGGGACGCCAGTCCCAAGCCGGTCGAAGCGGAGTTCGTACGGCGGCTGCGGGCCGCGGGTGTGTCCACGACGGTGCGCGATACGCGCGGCCAAGAGATCGACGGCGCCTGCGGGCAGCTGGCCGCTTCGGTCCGGGAGGCCGGCACGCCCGGCCGCGCCGGCGCGAAGCCGCTCGGCGCCACCGGCGCCGAGGATTAGGCGGAGAAGGGTGGCTTGGTAGTGGCGAGTCATGGTGACCGGTTCCGGCGCCGGGCGTTGAGCCGGGGCTACAAGGTCGACGAGGTCGACGCGTTCCTGGACCGCGTCGAGGCGACCCTCGCCGGGGAGCCGGTGGGCAGCCCCGTGTCGGCCGACGAGGTCGACGACGTCGTCTTCAGAGTCCGCTTCGGCGGCTACGACGAGTGGCAGGTGGACGTCTACCTCGACCGGGTCGCGCGCCAGCTCGCCGAGCTCGAGGAGCGCGGCGTCCTCGGCACCGCCCCCGCCCCCGACTACGGGAAGGCCGAGGTCGGCGCCGCCCCCGCCCCGCCGATGCAGGCGGCCCCCGGCTCCAGACGCGCCCCCGAACCCCAGGCGACCCAGGTCATCCCCGCTGCGACGCAAGCGATCCCCGCGCACGAGATGATGGCCGCCCGCGAGATGGCCCCCCCGCCCCCCGCCCCCGAACCGGTCGGCCGCGGCCGCGGCGGTCGCGCCGCCGCCCCCGCCCCCCAGGACAACGAGGGCTTCGGCGATCTGCGCGGCGGTGACGACGAGGGTTTCGGCTTCCTCGCCGGCCCTCCCGACGACGACTACGACGACCCGTTCGCGCAGCGCGGCGGAGCGAACCACGGGCTCAGCGCCGAGCGCGGCGGCGGCCAGGACTTCGGCCGCGGCGGGCAGGACTTCGGTCCCGGTCCGAACGACTTCAGCCCGGGCCAGGGTGACTTCGGCCGCGGCGGCCCCGACTTCGGCGCCCCCGCGAACGATTTCGGCCCCCCGCAGAACGACTTCGGACCGCCGCAAGGCGACTTCGCCGGGCAGCGCGGTGCCAACGGCAGCAACGGCTTCGGCCCGCGCGGCGGCGCCCCCGAGCCCGGCTTCGGCAACGAGTACGGCGCGCCCCGCGCCCCTGAGCCGGCGCGCGGCGACTTCGCCCCGCCGACGCAGGCCGTGCCCCGCGCCGGGATGCCGATGCACGACGGCCCGCAGGCCGGGCCGATCCCGCACGGCGCCACCGAGCAGCTGCCGCTCCAGTCCGACCCCCGCCGCGGCGGCGGCTTCGGACAGCCGAGCGCGCCGAACGACGTTCCCGCCCCGTTCGGGCAGAACGACGCCCCCGCGGGCTTCGGCCCGGGCGGCGACGGCCCCGGCGGCTTCGGTCCGAACGACGGCCCCGGCTACGGCCAGGGCGAGGGCGTGTACGGCCAGGGACGCCGTTCCGCCCCCGAGCCCGCCCCCGGGTTCGGCGCGGCCTACGACGACGAGTTCAGCGACACCGGGAGCCGCCGCGGCATGCCGCAGCAGCCCCCGATGCAGCAGCCGCCCATGCAGGGCGGCCACCAGGGCCCGCCGTCCGGCGCGATCCCGCGCGCCGACCGCTACGCCCCGCCCGAACCCGAGCCGATGCCGCCCGCGGCGCCGACCCAGGCGATCCCGCAGAACCTCGTGAACGGCATGGGGCAGAACCCTATGGGCCGCCCCGAGCCGCAGCAGTCCGACCCGTACGGCGGTCCGCGCGGCCGCGACTACGGCCAGCCCGGCGGCGGCGGGTTCGGCCAGCAGGGCGGCCAGCAGCCGCAGGAGGACACCGGATACGGCCGCCGCGCGGCCGCCCCGAGTCCGCCCATGCAGCCGCAGGGCTTCGACCGCGGCCCGCAGCACGAGCCGACGGGCGGCTTCGGCGCGCCCGCCGGGCCGCCTCCCGGCCCCGCCGACGGCCCTGGGTTCGGCCCGCAAGGTGGACCGCAGGGCGCTCCGCCCGCGCCTCCCGTCGACAACACCGGCGGGTTCGGCCAGCAGGGCGGCGCGCCGCGAGGCGCGGCGACCCCGCCTGACTTCGGCCGCCGCAACCCGTACGAGGGCCGCGGCGCGTTCGAGGCCCCCGGCCGCCACGGCCGCGAGGAGATGACGACCGAGATGCGGGCGTCCGACTCCCCGTTCACCCCGGACGACGTGCAGCGCCTCGAGCAGATGCGCCGGGCCTTCCAGCCGCGCCGCTTCGGCTCGGGCTACGACCCCAGCCAGGTCGACCAGATGTTCGACGCGGTCTCCGCGGCGATGACCGGGCGCAACCCGGTGCCGCTCTCCGACCGTGAACTGGACACGAGCCAGTTCTCCCTGGTCCAGGGCGGGTACTTCGAGGCCGAAGTGGATTCGGCCCTGCGCGAGGTGCGCGAGATGTTCGCCCGCCGCGGCATGATGCACTGATGTGAGACGCGATGGAGGGGCGGGTCCGCGACAGCGGACCCGCCCCTCCGGCGTTCGTGACCCCGTTCCCGGGGCGGCGGCCTAGCGCAGACCGGTCTTGCGCATCCAGGCGTCGGAGACGATGACGCCGAGGAGCACGAGGACGGTGATGCCGATGAAGACGTCCTCGATCCAGCCCTGGTGGTTGCCGAACAGGTACGCCAGGTTGATGACGATGGCGACGCTCAGCGCGGTGTACAGGGCCTTGCGGCTGGTGGGCTTGCGCTGCGCGGGCGAGAGCACCTGCTCTTCTGCGGCCATGTGACTTCCTCCGACCTCTTCGTTGTTCGGCCACAGTCTCCCACGCCACAAGCCCGAACGTCCGGGCCCCGTCGATGCTGTGACTTGTAGGCTGGAAGGCGTCGTCGTCCTCTTGTCCGGAAGGGTCACTGTGCGAATCACCGGTACTGGCCACGCCAGCATGTTCATCGAGACCGCCGCGGGGTCGATCCTGTGCGATCCCTGGGTGAACCCCGCCTACTTCGCCTCGTGGTTCCCCTTCCCCGACAACTCGCAGCTGGACTGGGGCACGCTCGGCCAGGCCGACTACCTGTACGTCTCGCACCTGCACCGCGACCACTTCGACGAGGAGAACCTCTCGGAGCACATCAGCAAGGAGACGACGGTCCTGCTGCCCGAGTACCCCACCTCGGAGCTGGAGACCGAGCTGCGCGCCCTGGGCTTCCACAAGTTCATCAAGACCGTCTCCGAGGAGATCGTGGAGCTCCCCGGCGGCGTCAAGGTCATGATCCAGGCGCTCACGAGCCCCACGGACGGCCCGATCGGCGACTCGTCGCTGTGGGTCGAGGACGCCGACGGCACCCGCATGCTCAACCAGAACGACGCGCGCCCCACGGACATGAGCGTGTTCCTGCAGCACGGCAAGATCCACGCCCACCTGCTGCAGTTCTCGGGCGCGATCTGGTTCCCGATGGTCTACGAGCTGCCCGACAACGCCAAGCGCGCCTTCGGGAAGCAGAAGCGCGAGCGCGGCTTCGACCGCTCGCTGCGGTACATCGACGACGTCAAGGGCGACTGGGTGTTCCCGATCGCCGGCCCGCCCTGCTTCCTGGACGACTCGCTGTACCAGTTCAACGACGTGTTCGGCGACGAGGGCAACATCTTCCCCGACCAGATGGCCTATGTGGACTGGCTGGAGGAGCAGGGGCGCAAGCAGAACATCATCCTGCTGCCCGGTTCCGTGGCCGAGATCAGCGCCGACGGCTCGGCCTCGGTCGTGCACCCGGTCGACGA
This sequence comes from Glycomyces niveus, assembly GCF_017592475.1. Taxonomy (GTDB): domain Bacteria; phylum Actinomycetota; class Actinomycetes; order Mycobacteriales; family Micromonosporaceae; genus Glycomyces; species Glycomyces niveus. The sequence continues at coordinate 412,576 of NZ_JAGFNP010000005.1, forward strand.
CCTGCGCGAGTGGTTCGACAACAAGAAGCAGCACCTGGACGAGTACAAGGAGCGGATGCAGCCGCGCCTCGAAGCGGAGAAGGCCTCCTGGTCGCACCCGGAGATCGACGTCCTCGAGACCTTGCGCGAGCGCATCGAGCCCCTGATGGCGCAGGCCGAGCACATCGCCACCGGCATCGGCGGACCCGTCCGCTTCGACCTCACCGCCCCCGATTCGGACCAGGTCGTCGAGTCGATCGTGTTCGACTTCCTCGAGCGCAAGATCTACCCCGACGACGGGGCGAAGGTCCGCTACCGTTTCCGCACCGAGCGGCGCCTCATCGAGCACCTGCTGCACATCCGCGAGGTCGACTGGGTCAACTCGCTGTTCCTCTCCTGCCGCTTCACGGCCGCGCGCATCGGCCAGTACAACGAGTACGTGTACGCGTTCTTCAAGTGCCTCTCCGAGGAGCGCCTGCAGTACGCCGAGGGCTGGTACGCCGAGCAGCGCCCCGACGACGAGGACATCACGGTCCAGGGCTGGCAGTTCCAGCGCCGCTGCCCGCACCTCAAGGCCGACCTCTCGGTGTTCGGCAAGGTCGAGGACGGGGTCCTCACCTGCCAGATGCACGGCTGGAAGTGGAACCTGAAGTCCGGCAAGTGCATGACCTCGGTCGGGCACGACATCAGGAGCTGCCCTGCCGAAGAGGCTCCCGCCTCCTAGACGACGCGCGAAGGCCCGGACCGACGACGGTCCGGGCCTCTCCGCGTCCTCAGCCCTCGATGCCGAAGTCGTGCATCATCATCAGGATCTGGGACTTGTAGAACTCGTCCACGTGCTCCTGAACCGGCAGGTTCCCGAAGGCCTCCATCACGACCAGGCCGAACACCCGCACCCAGCCCGAGACGAACGAAAAGATCCACGCCAGCGGCACCGTCTCGCCGACGACGAACAGCGCGCACCGGTCCCGGAGCTCGGCGGTCAGCCCGGGGGAGAGCTCGGGCAGCTGCACCGGCGGGATACCGCCGCCCTGCGAACTCGTCTCCTCGTAGAACTTCGCGAGCTCGCCGCCGCACAGCTGCGCGTGCTCCATCGATTTGGCGGTGATCGGGTCGAACGGCAGCCCGGCCGCCTCGCCAGCCCGCGCGCACATCGCCATGGCGTTGTGGTCCTCCGGGAAGGAGATCATGAGCTCGAACTCGCGGCGGTTGGTCACCGCCCACTCGCGGAAGGCCCAGATCCAGGCCTTCATCCGTTCGAGGTGCGCCTCGGGCGGCGATGCGTCCATCGCCTTGCGGGTTTCGGCGATAAGTTCGTCGTAGAGGTCGCAGCACAGCTCCATGAGGAGTGCGTCCAGGCTGTCGAAGTAGCGGTAGAGCGCTGCAGCCGTGACGCCGACGTCGCGGGCGATGGCCCGCAGCGAGATCCCGCTGGGGCCGTGCTGCAGGAGCTGGCTTCTGGCGCTCGCCTTGATCTCGGCGATCGTCTCGGCGCGCATCCGTTCGCGACGGGACGGGCCTCCCGCGGTGTTCGAAGTCACTGCTCTCCTCAGGCTACAACTTAGTTAACGGTGTTGACTCTTTCGTGGGGCGTTTATTAAAGTGAACACCGTTAGCTAACTAATCAACGCTCACCATCCTACCGCCGGACGCCCCTCGCGCACCAGCGGTCAATGCCTCACCTTTTTTGGAGAAGCACATGTACTCCCTGCTAGGCAGAGCGGTCATCAAGGCCCGCTGGTTCATCGTCGCTGGTATCGCGGCCGTGTTCGCGATCGGCGCGACCTGGGGCCTCGGCGTGTTCGACGAGTTCACCGACGGAGGATACGTCTCCCAGGACTCCCGCTCCGTGGTCGACGCCGAGGCGATCGAGGAGGAGTTCGGCTCCATCGGGGCGGACGTGGTGGTGCTGTACGAGTCCGACACGCTCACCGCGGACGATCCGGCCTTCGCCGAGGCCGTCCAGGGCGCGGTCGCCGACATTGACGCTCTCGACGAGGTCAAGAGCGTCACCTCCTACTACGACACGCAGCTCCCGTCGTTCGTCTCCGAGGACGGGCACGCGACCTACGCGGCCGTCTCGCTCTCCGGCGCCTCCGACGAGGAGCTGGCCGGGGTCTACGAGTCGATCGAGGACGAGCTGCGGGACGCCGGGGACACCGGCGACCTCACCGTCTCCCTCGGCGGCGGCGCCGCGATCTTCGCCGACCTCAACGAGCAGGTCCAGCACGACCTCGAGATCGCCGAGATGATCTCGATGCCGATCCTGCTGCTCATCATGATCGTGGTCTTCGGCGCGCTCGTGGCCGCCTCGCTGCCGCTGCTCATCGGCGGCATGTCGATCCTCGGCGGCTTCGCCATCACCCGCGTCATCACCGAGTTCACCGACGTCTCGGTCTTCGCCGCGAACGTCATCACCATCATCGGCCTCGGCATGTCCATCGACTACTCGCTGTTCGTGCTGCGCCGGTTCCGCGAGGAGCTGGCGCACGGCCGCGACAAGCGCGCCGCCGTGCTCAACACCGTCGCCACCGCCGGCCGCACCGTCATGGTCTCCGGCATCATCATCGTCCTGTCGATGGGCGGCCTGCTCCTGGTCGACGTGCCGTTCCTGCACGGCATCGCGTACGGCGTCATGTCCGCGGTCGGCGTCGCCATGCTCTCGGCGCTCGTGGCGCTCCCGGCGGTCCTCTATCTGCTCGGCAACCGCGTCGACAAGGGCCGGCTGCCTTGGCGAAAGCACAAGCAGCCCAAGACCGACTCCGGGTTCTGGCACGGCCTCGCGGCCGGCGTCATGCGCCGCCCCGTGCTCGTGCTGCTGCCGGTCCTCGCGTTCATGGCGCTGCTCGCCAGCCCGATCCTCGGCGTCCAGTTCGGCGGCGTCGACGAGCGCGACATGCCGAAGGACGCGGAGTCGCGCGTGGTCACCGAGACGATCGCCGCCGACTTCCCCGGCGGTGGCGAGGAACGCTTCCAGGTCATGGTCACCGGTGGCCAAGAAGCGGCCGCGGAGGCCACCGAGGCGCTGCTGGCGCTCGACAACGTCGACGACGTCGTGCCCGCCGCAGAGCCGACCGCCGACGCGTTCCTGTTCGACGTCCTCTACGACCTCGACCCGTTCAGCGCCGACGCCCGCGCCCTCATCGAGGACGCCCGCGCGATCGAGATCGACGGCGCCGACCTGTACGTGACCGGCGGCGCCTCCGACCGGGTCGACATGCTCGACGCGATCGGCGAGGGCCTGCCCTACATGCTCGGCTACATCGTCATCGTCACGATGGCGGTCCTGTTCCTGGCCTTCGGCTCGATCGTGCTGCCGGTCAAGGCGGTCCTGATGAACGCCGTGTCGCTCGGCGCGGCCCTGGGCATCGTGGTGTGGATCTTCCAGGAGGGCCACCTCTCGGGCCTGCTGGACTTCACGCCCTCGGGCTACATCGACCCGTCGAACCTGCTGCTCATGATCGCGCTGCTCTTCGCCCTCGCCACCGACTACGAGGTCTTCCTGCTCTCGCGGGTGCGCGAGGAGTGGGACAAGGGCGCCGACAACCGCACCGCCGTCCTGCGCGGCATGCAGTCCACCGGCTCGATCATCACCGCCGCGGCCCTGATCCTCATCGTGGTGGTGGGCGCGTTCGCCTTCAGCGGCATCACCTTCATGAAGATGATCGGCCTGGGCATGGCGATCGCGATCTTCCTGGACGCGACCGTGGTGCGGATGCTGCTCGTGCCCGCCACGATGCGCCTGCTGGGCCGGGCCAACTGGTGGGTCCCGGGCCCGCTCGCCAGGCTGTACTCCAAGTACGGCATCAAGGAGGGCGACGACTCGGTCGCGCCCGTCGAGGAGCGGCCGCACGCCCACGTCTGAGCCCTGATCATCCACTAGGGAATCAGCGGCCCGCCCGGTGTGAACCGGGCGGGCCGTCTCGTGTTGCGGGAGTGGCGAAACCTCTATACGGGAACGTTCCCACTCCGCGACCCGAAAGATATCCATGAATTTAAGTTGAAGCATTGACACGGGGCAAGCGGTTGCATAGCCTGATGTGATCTAGGAGCAGACCCCCCCTCCGAAAGGTCCCAAAACCTTATGACCGACAACGATGTCGCTGTGGTGCGCCCGAAGCAGCGCAGCTCGGGAGCACCCCCCGGGCACGCCGCTTCCGCACCCTCCCCGGGCCCGGCACAGGCCCGCAGGAGGACCGGCACGACGATCCGCTCCCGCGAGCGGTGGGCCGCGCTGAGCTTCCTGTCGCCATGGCTGATCGGTCTCCTGGCCATCACCATCGGCCCCATGATCGCCTCGTTCTACCTCTCGTTCACCGACTACAGCCTCGGCTACGGCGAATGGGTCGGCGGCGAGAACTACGCCCGCATGCTCGACGACCCGCGGCTGGCCAACGCCATCAAGGTCACGGCCGTCTACACCTTCGTCTCGGTGCCCCTGCAGCTCGCCGCCGCGCTCCTCCTCGCGATCGTCCTCGACCGCGGCCTGCGCGGCATGGCCTTCTACCGCTCGGTCTTCTACCTGCCCTCGCTGCTCGGCGGCTCCGTCGCCATCGCGATCATGTGGCGGCAGGTCTTCGGCACCGAAGGCCTCGTCAACCAGCTCCTCGCGCTCTTCGGCATCCAGGGCGAAGGCTGGGTCTCCCACCCCGACTACGCCCTCGGCACCCTCATCATCCTGCACGTGTGGACCTTCGGCTCACCGATGATCATCTTCCTGGCGGGCCTGCGGCAGATCCCGAGCATGTACTACGAGGCCGCCAAGATCGACGGCGCCGGCGTCCTGCAGCGGTTCTGGAGCGTCACCCTGCCGCTGCTGACCCCCATCATCTTCTTCAACCTCGTGCTGCAGATCATCAACTCGTTCCAGTCCTTCACGCAGGCGTTCATCATCTCCAGCGGCAAGGGCGGCCCGGCCGACTCCACGATGTTCCTCACGCTCTACCTCTACGACCAGGGCTTCACCCAGTTCGACATGGGCTACGCCTCGGCCATCGCCTGGCTCCTGCTGGCCATCATCGCGATCTTCACCGCGCTCAACTTCCTCATGTCGAAATTCTGGGTGTTCTATGGCGACAATGACTGAGACTCCGACCCCCGCGCCGGCCCGGCCGCGCGCCAAGCAGTCCTCCGCGACGGTCGGATTGAAACGATTCGTCTTCCACCTGGTGCTCATCGCCGCCGCGATGGTCATGATCTACCCGCTGCTGTGGATGCTCTCGGCCAGCCTCAAACCGCTCGACGAGATCTTCTCCGACCCCGGCCTCGTCCCCTCCTCCTGGGAGTGGGGCAACTACGCCGACGGCTGGAACGCCCTGCCGCACCCGTTCGAGAAGTACATCTGGAACTCGATGGTCATCGTCGCCGGGTCCATCCTCGGCAACCTGGTCTCCTGCTCGATGGCCGCCTACGCCTTCGCCCGGCTCAAGTTCCCCATGCGCGGCATGCTCTTCGCGATCATGCTCGGCACCATCATGCTGCCGATCCACGTCGTGATCATCCCGCAGTACATCCTGTTCAACGAGCTCGGCTGGGTCGACACCTTCTGGCCCCTCATCGTGCCCAAGCTCTTGGCGACCGACGCGTTCTTCGTCTTCCTCATGGTCCAGTTCATCCGCGGACTGCCCAAGGAGCTCGACGAGGCCGCCTCCATCGACGGCTGCGGCTACTGGGGCACCTACCTGCGCGTCATCATGCCGCTGTGCATGCCCGCGCTGGCGACGACCGCGATCTTCACCTTCATCTGGACCTGGAACGACTTCTACTCGCAGCTGATCTACCTGCGCGACGTCGACCTCCAGACCGTGCCCCTGGCGCTGCGCCTGTTCATGGACTCGACGGGCACCACCAACTGGGGCGCGCTCTTCGCGATGTCTATTGTGGCTCTTGGCCCGATCTTCGGGTTCTTCCTCGCCGGGCAGCGCTACCTCGTTCGGGGTATCGCCACCACCGGCATCAAGTAAATCCGGCAACCAGCCCTCACACAGTCCTGAAAGGACGACAGATAATGCAGTCATCCAACCCCTCGGGCGTCTCTCGGAGAACGCTCGCCAAAGCCGGGATCTTCGGCGCCGCGGCCGCTCCCCTCCTCGCGGCCTGCGGCGGCGAAGGCGGCGGAGACAAGGGCGACGGCGAACTGGACTTCTGGTGGTGGGGCTCCGACCCCCGCCACGAGTACACCCAGAAGATCGTCGACGCCTTCCTCGCCAAGAACGAGGGCATCACGATCAAGCCCAGCCCGAACGAGTTCGACTCCTACTGGGACGCCCTCAACGTCTCGGTCTCGGGCAACAACGCGCCGGACGTCCTCCAGCAGGACGACCGCTACCTGCGCGACTACGCCGACAAGAACGCGCTCCTCGCGCTCGAAGAGCTCGACATCGACCTGTCGAACATCGAGGAGGGCACCCTCAAGACCGGTCAGTTCGACGGCAAGACCTACGGCATCCCCACCGGCGTGAACGCGATGGCACTCGTGGTCAACCCCGCGCTCGTCGAGGCGGCCGGCGTGGCCATGCCCGACGACAAGACCTGGACCTGGGCCGACTTCATGCAGTTCACCACGGACATCTCGGCGTCCGGCAAGGCGATCGGCAACTCGGCCATCACGTTCCCGAACGAGTCGCTGTTCAACGTGTTCGCCCGCCAGCGCGGCGAGAGCCTGTACACCGAGGACGGCAAGCTCGGCTTCACCCCCGAGACGATGAACGCCTGGTGGCAGATGGTCATCGACCTGCGCGACTCCGGGGCCATTCCGGAGGCGAGCAAGATCGTCGAGTCCTTCGCCGCGGGCCAGGACCAGGCCCCGCTGGCGACCGGCGCCGGTGCGACCGAGTTCTACTGGACGAACCAGATCGGGGCGCTCCAGAAGGTGCTCGGATCGGAGCTGGTGCTGCTGCGCGTGCCGGGGGAGTCGGAGGGCTCGCAGCCGGGCCTGTACCTGAAGTCGGCCATGTTCTGGTCGGTCTCGCGGACCACCTCGGACCGGGCCGCTGCGGCGAAGCTGGTGGACTTCCTGCTCAACAGCGACGAGTCGCTGGACCTCATGCTCGGCGACCGGGGCCTGCCCTCGAACATGGCGCAGCGGGAGCGGATCCTGCCGCAGCTGCCGGCGGACCAGGCGCTGGGTGCGGCGTACATCGCCGACCTGACGCCGGACCTGGCCGCGGGCCCGCCGGTGCCGCCGGTCGGCTCGGGCTCGGCGGCGGACATCATGCTCGGCGTGTTCGAGACGATGATCTTCGACTCGACCACGGTCGAGGAGACCACGGCGTCGTTCATGGAGCAGTTGAGCGCGGAGATCGGCGCCTAAAATCAAGTACTGAGGGTGACTTGTATTTCACTCTGAGTGTGTTATATTGAAGGTCGAAGGGCGAACTTGAAAGAGTCCGCCCTTCCTCCTTGTCCAGGGCCCGCCGCCCCGAGCGTGACGCCCCGTGACAATCCGCCCGTGAGTGAACTCCATTGTCGCCCGCCCGGAGCCCTCCGTATCATTGGTAGGATGACCAGCCAGTTCGTGCTCACGCTCTCGTGCCCCGACCGCCTCGGCATCGTGTACGCCGTCTCGGGTTTCCTCACCCGCCGCGACGCCAACATCGAGGACTCCCAGCAGTTCTCCGAGCACGGATCGGGCCGCTTCTTCATGCGGGTCGAGTTCAACACTGCCGCTCAGCGCGACGAGCTGGCCGTGGGCTTCACCGAGATCGCCCGCGAATTCGACATGGACTGGCAGCTCCATGACCGCGCCGTCAAGCGCCGCGTCCTCATCATGGCCTCCAAGCAGGGCCACTGCCTCAACGACCTGCTCTACCGCTTCCGCATCGGCGCCCTCCACGGCGAGGCCGCCGCGGTCGTCTCGAACCACCCCGACTGGGCCGACCTGGCCGCCTCGTCGGGCGTGCCCTTCCACTACCTGCCCGTCGGCCCCGAGGGCAAGGCCGTGCAGGAGCAGCGGATCCTCGACCTCATCGAAGAGGAGCGCATCGACACCGTGGTCCTGGCCCGGTACATGCAGATCCTCTCCTCGGACTTCTGCGCCAAGCTCCCCGGCAAGATCCTCAACATCCACCACTCGTTCCTGCCGAGCTTCAAGGGCGCCAAGCCCTACCACCAAGCGCACGACCGCGGCGTCAAGCTCATCGGCGCGACCTGCCACTACGTCACCGCCGACCTCGACGAGGGCCCCATCATCGAGCAGGAGGTCGCGCGCGTCGACCACGCGCACAGCCCCGAGGAGCTGGTGGCCGCCGGCCGCGACCTCGAATCGACCTGCCTGGCCCGCGGCCTGGCCGCCCACCTGGACGACCGCGTCCTCATCAACGGCACCAAAACGGTGGTTTTCCGCTAGCGGATAATCATGCCCGTGACTGACCAACGCGAGATCGTGCTCCTGGGGTCCACCGGCTCCATCGGGACTCAGGCCATCGACATCGTCCGCAGCAACCCCGACCGCTTCCGCGTCGTCGGCATCGGCGCGGGCGGCGGCAATCCGGCGCTCCTGGCCGAGCAGGCGATCGAACTGGGCGTCGACGTCGTCGCGGTCGCCGACGCGAAGGCCCTCGAGGACGTGCAGCTGCGCCTGTTCGCGGCCGCGACCAAGCAGGGCTGGACCTCCGGCGACGCCCGCATGCCCAAGCTCATCGCGGGCCGCGGCGCCATGGCCGAGCTCGCGGCCTGGCCCTGCGACACCGTCCTCAACGGCATCAACGGCTCCATCGGGCTCGCCCCGACCCTCGCCGCCCTCGAAGCGGGACGCCAAGTGGCCCTTGCCAACAAGGAGTCCCTCGTCGCGGGCGGCCCGCTCGTGCGGGAGGTCGCGCGGCCCGGCCAGCTCGTCCCGGTCGACTCCGAGCACTCCGCGCTGGCGCAGTGCCTGCGCTCGGGTTCGATGGAGCGGGTCGCGAAGCTCGTGCTCACCGCCTCAGGCGGGCCGTTCCGCGGCAGGTCGCGCGGCGAGCTCGCCGAGGTCACGGTCGAGCAGGCGCTGGCGCACCCGACCTGGGCCATGGGGCCGGTCGTCACGATCAACTCCGCGACCATGGTGAACAAGGCGCTCGAGGTGATCGAGGCCCACGAGCTCTTCGACGTGTCGTACGACGACATCGAGGTGGTCGTGCACCCGCAGTCGGTGATCCACTCGATGGTCGAGTTCACCGACGGCTCCACCATCGCCCAGGCCTCCCCGCCGGACATGCGCCTGCCCATCGGCCACGCGCTCGCCTGGCCCGACCGCCTCCCCGGATCCGCCCGCCCGGTCGACTGGACGAAGGCCGCCGACTGGCACTTCGAGCCGCTCGACGCGACCGCGTTCCCGGCGGTCGCCCTCGCCAAGGACGCCGGCCGCGCCGGCGGCCTCATGCCCGCCGTCTACAACGCCGCCAACGAGGAGGCCGTCGCGGCCTTCCGCGACGGGCGGCTCCCGTTCCTCGGCATCGTCGACACGATTTCGAGCGTTCTCGAAGCTGCTCCCGAGTTCGGCCGACCCGGAAGTGTCGCAGACGTACTCGAGGCGGAGAACTGGGCGCGCGCGTGCGCCCGACGGCTAGTGTTGGACGCGTCCGAGCGTTAGAAGGAGACCGACTTGCTGGCCTACATCACCGGGATCGTCCTGTTCGCGTTGGCGATCCTCATCTCCGTGAGCCTGCACGAATTCGGCCACATGCTCACGGCCAAGGGCTTCGGCATGAAGGTCACCCGCTACTTCGTGGGCTTCGGACCCACCCTGTGGTCCTTCCGGAAGGGCGAGACCGAGTACGGCCTCAAGGGCATCCCGCTCGGCGGGTTCGTCAAGATCACCGGCATGACCCCGCTCGAGGAGGACGAGGAGGAGCTCTCCGAGGCCGACAAGAAGCGGGTGTTCTGGCGCAAGCCGCTGTGGCAGCGCACGGTCGTGCTCGCGGCCGGCTCGGTCACGCACTTCATCATCGGCTTCATCGCCCTGTGGATCCTGGTCTCCTTCGTCGGCGTCGTCGCCAACCCGGCCTACGCCGAGCGGATCACCGAATCCGAGCAGAACGCGCAGGTCACGGTCGCACCGTGCGTCGAGTCCACCGACACCACCGCCCCCGCGGCGGGCGACTGTGCCGCAGGCCAGATCGAAGGCCCGGCCTACGCCGCCGGCATCGAGGACGGCGACGCGATCACTTCCGTGGGCGGCACCGCCGTCACCGACTGGGAGTCGCTCGTCGCCACCGTCTCCGGCCTCACCCCGGAGCAGCCGGTCGAGGTCACCGTCGACCGCGACGGCACCGCGAAGACCGTCGAGGTCGTCCCGTACGCGGCCACCGCCGAGAAGGAGGACGGCACGACCGAGACGGTCGCCCGCCTCGGCGTCTTCGTGTACAGCGACCCCGCGATCGCCCCGACCGTCGCGGTCGGCCCGATCGACGGCATCGGCGAGACCTTCAGCTCCACCGGCGAGATGTTCAAGGAGACGTTCATCGCCCTCGGCCAGCTGCCCTCGAAGATCCCGCCGCTGTGGGACGCGATCATGGGCGGCGAGCGCAGCGCGGACTCGCCCGTCAGCGTCGTGGGCGCCTCGCGCCTCGGCGGTGAGATGGTCCAGTACGACCAGTGGGCGATGTTCTTCATGCTCCTGGTGGTCCTGAACTACTTCATCGGCATCTTCAACCTGCTGCCGCTCCTGCCGATGGACGGCGGGCACATCGCGATCGCCTGGTTCGAGAAGGCCCGGTCGTGGATCGCCGTGAAGCGAGGAAAAATCGATCCCGGGCGTGTCGATTACATGAAACTCATGCCGCTCACCTACGCTGTGATCGTCCTCCTGGGCGGCTTCATGCTGCTGACGATCACCGCAGACATCGTCAACCCGATCACTATCTTCAACTAACCCGCGAATCAGGGTGGAAACTGGCCACATGACCGCAGTGAACCTCGGTATCCCCACCAAGCGCCACGACCACGAGGTCGAACCGCTCGCCCCGCGCCGCCCGACCCGGCAGCTCAACGTCGGCGGCGTCCTCGTCGGCGGCGGCGCGCCCATCAGCGTCCAGTCGATGACCACCACCCGCACCTCGGACATCGGCGCGACGCTGCAGCAGATCGCCGAGCTCACCGCCACAGGCTGCCAGATCGTCCGCGTCGCGTGCCCGACCCAGGACGACGCCGACGCGCTCAAGGTCATCGCGAAGCAGTCGCAGATCCCGGTCATCGCGGACATCCACTTCCAGCCGAAGTACGTCTTCGCCGCGATCGATGCCGGGTGCGCCGCCGTGCGCGTCAACCCCGGCAACATCAAGCAGTTCGACGACCGGGTGGGGGAGATCGCCAAGGCCGCCAAGGACGCCGGGACGCCGATCCGCATCGGGGTGAACGCCGGGTCGCTCGACAAGCGGCTGCTCGCCAAGTACGGCAAGGCCACCCCGGAGGCGCTGGTCGAGTCCGCGCTGTGGGAGGCCTCGCTGTTCGAGGAGCACGACTTCCGCGACATCAAGATCTCGGTCAAGCACAACGACCCGGTCGTCATGATCAAGGCCTACCGGCTCCTGTCCCAGCAGTGCGACTACCCGCTGCACCTGGGCGTCACCGAGGCCGGCCCCGCCTTCCAGGGCACCATCAAGTCCGCCGCCGCGTTCGGCGCGCTCCTCGCCGAGGGCATCGGCGACACCATCCGCGTCTCCCTCTCGGCCCCGCCGGTCGAGGAGGTCAAGGTCGGCAACCAGATCCTGGAGTCGATGGGCCTCAAGGAGCGCGGCCTGGAGATCGTCTCGTGCCCGTCGTGCGGGCGCGCCCAGGTGGACGTGTACACGCTCGCCGAGCAGGTCACGGCCGGGCTCGAGGGCCTGCCGGTCCCGCTGCGCGTGGCCGTCATGGGCTGCGTCGTGAACGGCCCCGGCGAGGCCCGCGAGGCCGACCTGGGCGTGGCGAGCGGCAACGGCCGCGGCCAGATCTTCGTCAAGGGCGAGGTCATCCGCACCGTCCCGGAGTCGCAGATCGTGGAGACGCTCATCGAGGAGGCCGTGAAGCTGGCCGAGGCGATGGGCGCGGACCTGCCCGAGGAGCTCAAGGGCCTGGCCGGACCGGTCGTCCAAGTCCACTGACGGAACTGTCGGATCGCCGACTCACCCGTCGGCGATCCTTCTTTAGGCTGGTCAGCAGCACCAGTTGAGGGCTTCGCGACACGACGGAAAATCCGACATCGAGCGCATCTTGTGCGAAATTCCACAAACGTGACTACAGGGGATTTCGCCGAACCGCCGTCCGGTGCCGCGCATAATGACTTCCGTGCGTGTCAAGCGCAGCTGACGGCTGCGTCCGCGAAAGGGGAGGGCGACCTGGCATGGGGAAGTTCGAACGGCAGATTTCCGAGGGCGTCACCAAGTACTACTGGTACCCGGGCGAGAAGGCCGACTGGATCCGAGGCGTGCTCACCGTCCTCGGCGGCGGCCTGCTCTTCGCCCTGATATACGTGGTCACCAAGAACAGCCTGCTCGCCGCAGTCGTCTCCGGCACCGCCGTCCAAGCGGTCGTCGGCGCCTACCTCGGCCGCCGCGACGCCGCCGGCCTCTCGGAGTTCCACGACCCCGCGACCGAGCGTCGCGAGGCGGTCGTCGACGGCACCCGCGCCGCCTGGCGCGGCACCCTCCAAGGCCTGCTGTGCGCCGGTTCGGCCATGCTCGTGCTGAACATGCCGCACTCGGGGTTCCTCGCCGACTGGGTGCTGCCGTTCGTGCCCTCGATCATCGGCGCGCTCGCCCACTCCGGCGGGATGCTCTGGGAGCGGCTGGCCCGGGAGGTCGGCACCGCCGACATGGACGTGGCCGCCGAGGCTGACGCGGAAGCGCCCACCAAGGAGCTCGAAGCCGCCTGATCACGAGGCTTTCGCCAAGGCCCGCAGCCGATCCGAAGGCTGCGGGCCTTCGCGCTGCGCGGGGTAGAGGTGTGGTGAGCCGACGCGGGGCGACTGCACGCCGCCTGGGTTGGACAGGCGGGGCGCTCGACCGCGGGAGGTGTCGTATTGCCGCGTCCGGCCAGAGCCGGGCGGCGGCGCTCTCGCGGGAGCCGCGCCCCGCGCCGGCTCGGTAGGAGAGTCCGCCACGGGGTCCCGGACCGCCCCGCCCGAACATTCGGACAGGGGTGCGCCGGTCGTCCCAGCATGCGGCCTGGCGAGCGGGAACGCAAGAGGTTTTCGCGTCCGCGGGTCGATTTCTACGCGGCTGCTCGGTGACGGCGACACTGCCCGGCGCCGGCCCGCGGGCTTCGCCGCGGCGGCCCCCGCGAACCCCTCAAGTTAGGCTTGGCGGATGGAAACCCGTCCCGCGCTGCGCCCAGGCAGGCAGAGTCCCCGCAGGAACGTCCCCGAAGCGATCGAGCGGCCCGAATACGTCGGCAAGCCCGCGCCTTCCCCGTTCACCGGCTCCGAGGTGAAGGACGCCGAGACCATCGAGCGGATGCGCATCGCCGGGCGCATCGCCGCCGACGCCCTCGAGAACGTCGGCAAGGCCGTCGCCCCCGGCGTCACCACCGACGAGCTCGACCGGATCGTCCACGAAAACCTGTGCGACCTCGGCGCCTACCCCTCGACGCTCGGCTACCGCGGCTACCCGAAGTCCTGCTGCACCTCGCTCAACGAGGTCATCTGCCACGGCATCCCCGACTCCACCGTGGTGCAGGACGGCGACATCGTCAACATCGACATCACCGCCTTCATCGGCGGCGTCCACGGCGACTGCAACGCCACCTTCCTCGCCGGCGACGTCTCTCAGGAGGCCCGCGACCTCGTGGAGCGCACCTGGGCGGCCACCTGGCGCGGCATCAAGGCCGTCAAGCCCGGCCGCCAGCTCAACGTCGTAGGCAAGGTCATCGAGGCCTACGCGAAGCGCTTCGGCTACGGCGTCGTCCGCCAGTTCACCGGCCACGGCATCGGCACCGCGTTCCACTCTGGCCTCTACGTGCCCCACTATGACAACCCGGGCCTCGAGGTCGAGATCGAGACCGGCATGACCTTCACCATCGAGCCGATGATCAACCTCGGCACCGCCGAGCACGAGATGTGGGACGACGGCTGGACCGCCGTCACCCGCGACCGCAAGTGGACCGCCCAGTTCGAGCACACCCTCCTCGTCACCGACGACGGCTTCGAGATCCTGACCATGCCCTCCAGCGGCGTCCCGGCCGGAACGCCCGAGCACCAGCGTTGAGTGGCAGCGGGTTCCTACCCTGACGCGGGCGGCGCCGGTCCGTGAGATGCCGATGTCTCCGAGGGGTTGAGCCGGCGCCGCCCCCGCGACAGGCCAAGGGCCCCAGTGCGAACCGCACTGGGGCCCTCAGCTCTCCCCGGAGGGCTACGTCAAGCGCCGCTCGCTGGGGAGCCGCGCCTTGGTGAACAGGAGCGCCCCGACCGCGGCGATGACCGGGACGGCCACCAGCATGATCGCGAAACTCGTCCACGGCAGTTCCCAGCCGTAGAGGGTCTCGAACGGGTAGCTGTTCGTCATGGGCCGGTTCAGCGCCTCGCGGATCAGCGCGTAACCGATCAGCCCCGCGAACGTGCCCATCAGCGTGCCGAACACCGCGATCATCGTCGTCTGCCACATCGCGAACCGCTTGCGCAGGCCCGGCGCCGCGCCGACCGCGCCGAGCGTGGTCATGTCCTTCGTCTGCTCGGCGATGATCAGCCCGGTCGACACCGCGGTCGAACCGAGGGTGATGAGCGCGCACAGCCCGGCCACGGCCAGCAGGATGTAGAGCGTCTCGGTGTCTCGGTAGTCGGCCACGCTGAAGCCCGCCGAGACCGAGTCGTCCGACAGCTTGGCGCGCATGTCCGCGCTGATCGCCTCGCGAAGCGTCCCGTCGATCGGCGTGGACGTCTCGATCAGGTACCGCTGCGACCACACCGAGGGCTCCATGCCCACCAGCTCGGCCGCGCCGGGGCTGAACATGACCCCGCCGTAACCCAGCAGGTCCTTGTGCACCGCCATGGCGGGCACTTCGACCTCGTAGACCTTCGGCTCGGACGCAGTCCCCTCCTCCTCGACCATCTCCGAGACCTCCTGCGTGAAGACCACGGTGCCCTCGGCGGTGACCGCCCACTTGTCGGCCACGAGCACGCCGCCGTCCTCCAGGACCGCCACGGCCGCGTCGAGCTCATCGCCATCGAGCCCCGTGTACGCGGCGACGACCGCCGGGTCGGTGGTGGCGGGGACGTCGTACATGCCGTACCCGTACGCGTCCGACTCCTCGTCGCAGTGCGGGTCCTGGCGGGCCTGCTCCACCGCCACCGCGATCTGCTCCTCCGTCTCGGTCGGGAGCTCCCAGTACACGCACATGTTCTCGTCGGGCCGCACGAGCTGCAGCCAGCACCAGATCTCCGCGCCCTCCCGGAAGTCGGCCTCCTTGCCGCAGGTCTGCGATTCGCCCACCGCATTCACCGGGATCAGCTCCAGGTCGTCCAGGTGCTGGGCCAGGCGCGCCTCGGACTCCGCGAGCCCGCTCTCCCAGTCTGGATCGCCGATCGGCTCGCCCGTCTCCGGGTCGTACTCCTCGGTTTCGTTGTAGAGGACCAGCGACGCGGTCCCCTCCGGCAGCATCCGCTCCTGTCCGGCCTCGTTGCGCACGTTGTCCGCGGCCATCGTCAGCGTGAACGCCATGCCGGCGGCCACGACGCCGAGGACCGCCGCGATCGCAGGGGCCGCGGAGCCGCGGTTGCGCCCGGCCTCCCGCAGCGCCATGCGCGGCGCGAGCGGCATCCAGCGCCCGAGCTTCGCCGTCACCGCCAGGAGCGCCGGCGTGCAGGCCACCAAGCCGAGCTGCAGCAGCACGATCGCGCTCGCCATGAGCGGCATGTTCCAGATCGAGATGCCCGCGAAGCCCGCGACCAGACCGCCCGCGACCATGACCAGGCCGATGACGAGCCAGCGCTTCGAGCCCTTGCGGTTCGGCGTGCGGCCCATGAGCGCCGCGACCACGTTGATGCGCGAGGCGCTGATCGCGGCGGCCAGCGCCGAGAGCAGGCCCGTGGCGATGGCGGCGAGGACGAGCAGGCCCTGCAGCCACGGCAGGGTCTCCAGGCCCGGGGTGCGGTGGCCGACGAGCTGCTCGAGTAGCGGCCGCCCGACGGCGACGACGCCGATGCCGATGAGGACCGCGACCACTGCGGCGATGATGCCGAACAGGATGCCGCCGGCGAGGACGACGCCGCGGATCTGGCGAGGTGTCGCGCCGTTGGCGCTCATGAGCGCGAACTCGCGGGTGCGCCGCTTCGCGCTGATCGCGAACGCCGGACCCGCCAGCAGGATGACCTCCATGACCACGGAGACCACGATCAGCGCGTAGAGCGTGAGGTAGAACGAGTCCATCGGGTCCTCGTAGTACATGCCCTCGGGGGTGGTGGGCGGCGTGTCCAGCAGCGCCCCCGACCACACGGTCAGCCCGACCTCGTTGAGCGCCGAGGCGTCCTCGGGCGTGAACGCCTCAGGCGTGTCCACCAGCCATCCGGTGGTGTCGTTCGGGAAGAACGAGGCGATCGCATACTCGCCGTTGATGTCCCACGGGATCTCCACGATCCCGCTGACCTCGTGCTCCTCGCCGGACAGCCCGGCCAGGAACGTGACCGTGTCGCCCACGCCCACCTCGAGGTGCGCGGCCGCGTCCTCGGTGAGCACGATCTGGTCGCGGATCGGCGCCGAACCCTCGAGGTACGTGAAACCGGCCGCCTCGTAGTTCGGGTGGCTCAGGTCGTAGCCGATGACGCCGATCTCGCCGATGCCGCTGGGCGTCTCGACCTCGGCCTGCTCCGCGCTGCCCGGCCACGTGCTGTAAGGGGTGATTCGGGTCCCGATGGGCAGCTGGTTGAGGATGCCCCCCTCGGTGATCCCCGGGGGCTCCTCATCGGTGTCGGCGTCCTCCCAGTCCCACCATGGGTAGCTCTCGTCCCAGGTGTGCTGGGAGATCGGCAGCCCGGGGTAGACCTCTTCGATGTACGCGTCGTTCGTCCCGACGTACTGCTCCACCTCCTGTTCGGCGTCAAGCGTGACGGTGTCGAACGCGCTGGCGCCGATGGCGACGCCGAGCAGCGGCAGTCCCAGCAGGGTGATCGAGAGCGCCGAGCGCCCCTTGTAGCGCCACGCTTCGCGGCGCGCGATCCTGAAAGCGAGACGTTGGCTCGCCAGCAGTCGCTTCACGCTACGAACCCGCGCCTTCGAGCAGGCTGTCCGCTCCGGCGAGCGGCGCGGAGGTGTCGATGATCCGGCCGTCGCGCAGGAACACGACCCGGTCGGCCCAGCCCGCGTGCCGTGCGTCGTGGGTGACCAGGAGTCCGGCCGCGCCCGCGTCCACGCGGCGGCGCAGCAGCTTCAACACCTCCTCGCCCGTGTGCGAGTCGAGCGCGCCGGTCGGCTCGTCCGCCAGCACCAGGCGCCGCTCGCCGATCAACGCCCGGGCGATGGCCACACGCTGGGCCTGTCCGCCGGAGATCTCATCGGGGAACCGGTCGGCCTGCTTGACATCGAGCCCGACCTCTTCGAGGGCCGCGAGCGCCAGCTTGCGGGCCTTGGAGGA
>NZ_JAGFNP010000006.1:0-6984 GCF_017592475.1 Glycomyces niveus
CCTGTTGCGCACCACCATCCGAAGACCATGGCGACTTTTGGTATGTGTCGAAGCATGTCCTGACCGATTTTCAACGGGACACCAAGCAAGTGTCCCAAGGAAAAGACAGTCAAAAACAGTACCAACCAGAAACCACCGAAACCTTGTCCGATCGTCCCAGTCAGCCCGCACGCTGACCATCCAAACACCCTGTTGAGTTCTCAAACAACACGCCAACCCAAGTCGATCCACTTAAAGGATTCGGCCTCAGCCGGAGCAACCTCTCAACTCTAACAGTCTCGGATCGCTCTGCAAACTTCGGGCCGCTTGACCCGTGTCACATACGATCGAGCCTCTATTGAGTCTCAAAGATTCCCGAGATTCAGCTTCCGGACCGCGCCTAAACTCTGTGAGCTTGTCGCTGGTCTCCGGCGGCTTCCGGACCAGGCCGTTTCGGCTCTGTTCCGTTCCCCCTCGGGCTAGGACAACATTACACGCCCTTCTGAGGGCATGAAACAGGGGGTCCCCTTTTCGATCGCGATGGCGCTGAGCTGCGGCGATACCGCTGCGGCGCAACCGAACGGCCTGAAGGCGGTCCGAACGGGTGCGTCGGCAGGGCCGGCTTCGCGCGCATCGTCGCGAGGTCCTTGGTTCGAACCTAGGGGAAGGGTCCGACATTCCGGGGTCCTCGCGGTGAACAACCCGTTGCGATCGGTGTTCATATGCCGGCGAAGGAGAAGCGAGTGGCCGGCGCCGGGAGGCGGGTACGCGAAAGGGCCGGGTCCGTCTTTCGACGGGCCCGGCCCTTGTTCATGCTTTCGAGCGTTGCCGCTCAGGTCTTACGCCGCGACCTCGGTGGAGGTGGGGACGATGTTGACCAGCTTGCGGCCGCGCTTGGAGGAGAAGAGGACTTCACCCTCGGCCAGAGCGAACAGCGTGTCGTCGCCGCCGCGGCCGACGAGCTCGCCCGGGTGGTACTTGGTGCCGCGCTGACGGATCAGGATCTCGCCGGCGCTGACGTGCTGACCGCCGAAGCGCTTGACGCCAAGTCGCTTGGAGTTGGAGTCGCGCCCGTTGCGGGAGCTGGATGCGCCCTTCTTGTGTGCCATCTGTCCAACCCCTTACTTGGTGATGCCAGTGACCTTGACGCGGGTCAGCGGCTGACGGTGACCCTGGCGCTTGTGGTAGCCGGTCTTGTTCTTGTACTTGTGGATCTTGATCTTCGGGCCCTTGGTGTGCTCGAGAAGTTCACCGCTCACCGTGACGCCGGAGGCGTCGGTGACCACAGTGCCTTCGTCGACGAGCAACACCGCAGGCAGCGTAAGCGTGTCGCCGGGCGCGCCCTGAAGCTTCTCGACTTCGAGGACGTCTCCTTCGGCGACCTTGTACTGCTTTCCGCCAGTCTTGACGATTGCGTACATGTCGACGCGGTCTCCTTGGGTCCTCCCCGGTGCGGGGAAATGAGTTCCCCGCAGGGGAACGGTGTTCTGTCAATTTCGCGGTGCCGTGCACCTGCCAGCCTGCGGTTCCGCGAACGTCACCTGGGCCGGCCCGCCGATCGAGCTCCGCGTTCATCCCCGGCGGTCCGGGGAGGAAAAGCTGAGGGCTCTATAGGCCGCTCACTAGGGTACGTCATGTACCCGCTGGTTCCGGCATCGGGATCAGCTCAGCGCCGCGAACGTCACAGTCCGCGGCGCCGGGCCGTCCTAGTGCTCGGACGCCGCCGATCCGGCTTCGTCGCCGGGTTCGGTGTCGGCTTCCGCTGTCTCGGTGGGCGAGTCAGCGGCGGTCTGCTCCTCGGCCAGGACCTCGTCGGCGTCCGCGGGGACGGCCTCCTCGGTCGCGGCGGCGAGGTCCACCGGCTCGGTCTCGACGACGACCTCGGTCGCGGTGTCGGACTCCGCCGAAGTGATCGGCTCGTCGGTCTCGTCGACGATCGCGACGTCCTCGTGGCCGTGCTCGAGCGCGGCGGCGATCTTCGCGGTCTCGGCCGCGGCCGACTTGACGTGCGGCTCAGGCTGGTCCTGCTGCTTCTGCTGCTGGTCCTGCTTCTTGGAGCGGTCGCGCTTCTTCTTGCCGCCGCCCTGGTTCTGCTGGCCCTGGCCGCCCTGGGACTGGTTCGCGTTGGCGTTGCCGCCCCCGCCGCCGTTGCCCTTCTTGCGGGAGGTCCCCAGGATCTCGTCCGTGTGGACCATGACCCCGCGGCCCTTGCAGTGCTCGCACGGCTCGGAGAACGCCTCGATGAGGCCCTGGCCGACGCGCTTGCGCGTCATCTGCACGAGGCCGAGCGAGGTGACCTCGGTGACCTGGTGCTTGGTCCGGTCCCGGCCCAGGCATTCGGTCAGGCGGCGCAGCACCAGGTCGCGGTTCGACTCGAGCACCATGTCGATGAAGTCGATCACGATGATCCCGCCGATGTCGCGCAGGCGCAGCTGGCGCACGATCTCCTCGGCCGCCTCCAGGTTGTTCCTGGTGACGGTCTCCTCGAGGTTGCCGCCCTCGCCGGTGAAGCGGCCGGTGTTGACGTCGATCACGGTCATCGCCTCGGTGCGGTCGATGACGAGCGAGCCGCCGGAGGGCAGGTAGACCTTGCGGTCCAGGGCCTTGAGCAGCTGCTCGTCGACGCGCATCTCGGCGAAGACGTCCTTCGTGCCGGTGTGGCGCTTGAGCCGCGGCAGCAGCTCGGGCGAGACCGACTCGAGGTACTTGTGAATCTCGTCGTACGCCTCGTCGCCCTCGACCAGGAGCTCCTTGAAGTCCTCGTTGAAGACGTCGCGGACCACCCGGATGAGCACGTCTGGCTCGGAGTGCAGCACGCTCGGCGCGTTGCCCTTCTTCGCCTTGGCCTGGATCTCCTCCCACTCGATCTGGAGGCGGGAGATGTCGCGGGCCAGCTCCTCGGGGCCGGCGCCCTCGGCCGCGGTGCGCACGATGACGCCCGCGCTCTCGGGGACTAGCTTCTTGAGCGCCGCGCGCAGGCGGGTGCGCTCGCGGTCGGGGAGCTTGCGGGAGATCCCGGAGGCGTTGCCGCCCGGGACGTAGACCAGGTGGCGGCCCGACAGGGCGACGTGGCTGGTGAGGCGGGCGCCCTTGTGGCCGACCGGGTCCTTGGTGACCTGGACGAGCACGGCGTCGCCGGGGCGCAGGGCCTGCTCGATGGAGCGGGCCTTGCCGGCGAGGCCGGTGGCGTCCCAGTTCACTTCGCCGGCGTAGAGCACGGCGTTGCGGCCGCGGCCGATGTCGACGAAGGCGGCCTCCATGCTCGGGAGCACGTTCTGGACCTTGCCGAGGTAGACGTTGCCGACCAGGCCCTGGGTGCCGGACTTCGACACGTAGTGCTCGGCGAGGATGCCGTCCTCAAGGACCGCGGCCTGGGAGCGGCCGTTGCGGACGCGGACGACCATCTGGCGCTCGACGGCTTCGCGGCGGGCGAGGAACTCGGCCTCGCTCACGACCTGGACGCGGCCGCGGCCGGACTTGCGGCCGTCGCGGCGGCGCTGGCGCTTGGCCTCGAGGCGCGTGGAGCCGGAGACGCCGCGCACTTCTTCGTTGGAGGAGGTGCGGCGCTGCGGGGTGCGGACCTTGACGACCACTTCGGCGTCGTCGTCCGAGTCGTCGGGACGCGAGCGGTCGGAGTCCTCGGAGCCGGCGCGGCGGCGGCGGCGACGGCGGCGACGGGTCACTTCGGGACCGTCGGCCTCCGAGTCCTCGTCGTCTTCGTCGGCGTCGGCCTCACGGTCGCCGATCTCGTCGTCGTCCTCGGCGTCCTCGTCGTCGTAGGCGCCGTCGACGCCCTTCCCGCGGCCCCGGCCGCGGCGGCCGCGGCGGCCGCGGCGACGGCGGCCGGCCTCGGAGTCGTCATCGTCGTCGAAGTCGTCGTCGAACTCCTCGACGGCGGGGGCTTCGGCCTTCGGCTCCGGCTTTTCGGAGGCGCGGTCGGACCGCTCGGGGCCGCCCCGGTCGCCGGTCTTCTCGGCGGCGCGGCTGTCGGAGCGGTTGCGGGTGCGCTTGCGCGTCGCCTGCTGCTCCTGGGGCTGCGCCTTCTTGGCCTGGGTCTTCTTCGCCTGGCCGCGGCGCGGCTCGGGCTCTTCCTCGCGCTGCTCGCGCTTGGCGGGTTCGGCCTTGGGCTCGGCAGCCTTGGGCTGGACCTTCGGCGGGGGGGCGAACATCGGCGCGACGGTGGCGGCGGCGCGGGGGCGCTCGGACCGCGGCGTCTCGGCCGGGGGCTCGTCGTTCTTGGGTTTCTGAGGAGCCATGAAGGTCACCGCGACCACGGGAACCTGTTCGCGCGGCTCGTTCTCGCGCATATGAATAAATCTCCATTCCAGCCGCCGCCCGGGCGCGTGATGCGGTGTGCATCCGCTGCCGCACGGGCGCGGCATCAGCAGTGCGGTCCTCCCGGCGTGGCGAGGCCGACATCCGGCTCGCTTCGCCCAAGAGGCTGGCGAGCCATGCTCCGGCGCTCAAATCATGCCGTTCGGGCCGCACTGAAAGCCTCAACTCGCGCCGGGAATTCAACCTCTATCCCGGCCGAGTGGTCAAGTCCGTCGCCGTCGTGAGGGACGCGGACAGGACATCTCCAGGTCGCACCGTCCGTAGCTGTGTGCGGTACGACAAGGTCGAGTATCGCACACTCTGCGTCATTCGCCGAGCCGGACAGCTGACCGGTGCCCACCGCCACGTCGCCCGCCCGCGGGACGGAAATGAGCGCCGTCACGAACGGGTGAGAAAACACGACTCCTCGTTGTTGGCACGGCTCGAGCGTGGCCCGTGTCCCATGTACTCGATAAGCTGTTTGCTGGCGCGTCAGCAGCGAGCCTCAGAGAAGGACACGACCATCGCACTCCAGGTGATCGACTCGGACAAGTCCGAGGAGCCCCGGGCGGACGGGAAACCCTCCACCTACCAGGGGCGGCATCGCGGTGCCGACCTCTTCCGCCAGCTCACGAGCGTGGGCTGGGTCCTCGCCGTCGTCGCGGTCCTGCTCGTCGCCGGCGCCACGGTCCTGTACTGGTCCTCCGGGGGCGGGGACGAAGAGCCCGCGGTAGAGGCCGGGAAGATCGACGACCTGTGCGCGATCTCGGTGAACCCCGAACTGCTCGGGCCGTGGGCCGATACGGAGCAGGCGCGCAGCCCTGAGGAGACCTCGAAAGAAGAGGTGCGCACCTTCAACTGCACCTACTCGGCCGAATACACCGGCGACGACGCGTACCGGCTGGTGACGCTCTTCTCAACCGTGCAGGTCTACGAGGACGCCGCGAAAGGGCGGGCCGCGTACGCCGGGGTGCTCGACTTCGAGGCCTCGAAGGGCTTCACGACCGAGGCCGTGAGCGGCATCGGCGAGCAGGCCGCGGTCGTGACCGTGGCCGAAGGCGAGGAGACGCAGGTGCGGCTCCACATCCAGATCGCCAACGCGACCCTCAGCATCAACCTGTTCTTCACCGGCGTGCCGCCCGAAGGCGGCGATGTGCGGCAGCTGACGGAGGAACTGGGCGCGGGCCTCGTCGACGCGCTCCCCCGAGCGGCGAATTAGGCGGCTCCCTTTAAGCTGGCGGTGACTACCGCGGCGTCAAGTCGACACGCCGGGAATCATTCGCGGAGGATCATCGTGAGCGCCACACCACCCTATGGCCCGGCCTATGACGAGCAGCCCGAGGACGGGCAGCGGCCGGGCACGGGCCAGTGGCGGCCCCGGGCGGGCAGACCGCAGGGAGCGCAAGGCGAACCCGGTCCGTACCAGAGCGGCCCCAGGGCCGGCGGACCTCAGGCCGGCGGCCCCACAGCGGGCGGACCCCAGGGAGGCCAGCGCCCGCTGCCGCAGGCGGGGCGTCCCTCGCAGGACCCGCGCGGCGGCGCGCCGCGCGGGGGCGGGCCTTCGGCGGGACGCGGGCCGCAGCAGGGCGGTCAGGGCGGTTTTCAGAGTTCGGGGCAGGGCCAGTCGCCGCAGCAGCCCGGGCAGGGCTACGCGGGGCACCAGTCCCCTCAGCAGCAGTTCTCCCCGCAGTACGGGGGTTACGAGTCGCGGCGCCCGCAGGGGCCGGTGACGGGTGCGACGCCGCGGGCCGAGCGTCAGGACCAGTGGGGGGCGGGTTCGCCGCCGCGTGCCGGTTCGCCCTCGCAGCCGCCTCAGGGCGCGGGTGCGCCGCAGGCCAAGGGGCCGGGCGGTGAGCCGCTGTCGCGGAAGGAACAGCCGTTCGAGGAGACCGCGTTCGCGGACGAGTCCCGCGGCGAGTGGGGCGGCGGGAGCGAGACGACGACGATCGGGCGGCTCGGGTACATGCCGAAGGAGCCGCGGCGGCGTTCGGACTTCCAGAAGGTGCGCAGCCGGGCCCGCAAGTCGAGCCCGATCCCGAAGATCATCGGCGGGGTCGTGGCGCTGGCGCTCGTGGGCGGCGGCGTGTGGTGGTTCATGAACCGCGACGACGGCTCGGAGACCACGGGCGGCACGGAGACGAACCTGACGTTCGAGGGCAGCAGCGAGCCGTGCTCGCTGGTGGACGCGGGTCCGCTCGAGGCGGTCGTGAACGGTGCGGAGCCGACGGCGGTCGGGGACGCCCAGGACAAGAGCCGCGGGTGGGTGCAGACCTGCTCGATGACGTACGGCGAGGCGGAGCGGGCGACGGCGCTGCTCGAAGTGGAGAGCACGGTCTTCGACTCGGATGCGAAGGCGAGCGTGAACTTCGAGCTCGGCACGAGCGACATCGGCGAGCTGGGCGAGGCCTGGACGCTGGTGGAGCCGGCGCCTGAGATCGGCGACCAGTCGGCGGCCGTGTCGCGCGTCCCCGAGGACGGCGGGACTTCGAACTTCCACCTCCATGTTCAGGACGACAACACGTACACGGTGGTGCGGCTCTCGGTGGCGGAGGACGCCGGGATGGACCAGCAGGGTCTGACCGACCTGGCGCTGGCGATCGCGAACGGGTACTTGGCGAACTGGCGCGACGCGAGTTAGCGGCGGGGCCGGGTGTAGGGGGGGGGGGGCGGGGGCCCCCCCCCCCGAAACAA
>NZ_JAGFNP010000006.1:6994-270407 GCF_017592475.1 Glycomyces niveus
CGCGCTGGGTTCTTGGCCTAGGGGGCGCCCCGCTTTTTGGGGGGGGCCTGTTATTGGGGGGCGGGGCCGATCGGCCCCGCCCCTCTTTCACGTCCCGGTCAGTAGGTGCGCATGGGCGCGCCGAACATCTGCGCTTCGATGGAGGTCGGGGAGCACCACAGGTACCGCTCCTTCTGGCCCTTGCGGAGCATGGCGATCATGTCGTCGTGCAGCATCTGGAGCCATTGCAGCACTTCCTGGTTGACGCGGATCGCCGAGCGGGCGATCTGGGCCTCTTCGGCGGTGAGCCGCTGCAGGACGGTCATGTGGGCCTCGCCGGTGAGCTCGTCCGCGTAGTTGGTCAGGCGCGGGAGCACGGTGAGCTGGGTGCGCCAGGGGCCGAGGACGGGCTTGGTCTGGGAGCCGCGCTCGCCGACGTCGTAGACGTACAGCGCCGGGGAGTGCTGGCTGGCCTCGACCGTGACGGGCTGGTCGCCGTGCAGGACGGCGAGGCGGTCGTTGCGGCCGGTCGCGGTCTCGCCCAGGCCGTTCCACTCCTGCGGGCGGGTGGTGCAGACCGCGACGCGGGTGCCGATCGCCAAGGCGCGGAAGACGAGCAGGCGGGCGAGGTAGACGCCGCCGATGAGGTTGATGCGGGTCTCCTCCGGGCGGAAGAACGGGGCGACGACGGGCACCTGCTCGGCGTCGCGGCCGATGACGAGGCCGGAGGGCGGGCTGGCGGAGGTCATGAGCTCCAGAGCCCGCGGGGTGGGGATCTGCGGGGCGGGCTTGACCGCTTCGACGGGGCGGCCCGCGTCGTTGGCGGTCTCGACGGCGCGGTCGGTGACCGGGAGGCCGTAGACGGTGCCTTCGGTGGGGCCGGCGGAGACCGAGCCGATGCCGAAGAGGCCGGCCGAGGTCGGCAGGGAGCTGACCGGGCCGCCGGTGATCGGGGCCGCGCCGGAGTACGGCATGCCCGAGTAGGGCTGGGCGGAGGCGGGCTGCGCGGAGAACGGCTGGCCTGAGATGGGCTGGCCGGACACCGGCTGCGCGGAGACCGGGGAGACCGAGGGGGCGCTGACGGGCGCGGCGGAGACCGGCGCGACCGACGGCTGGGACGGCTGCGCTTGCGGCTGCGGCGGTTGCGTCTGCGGTGAGGTGGGCAGCTGGTACTGCGGCTGCTGCTGCGGCCGGGGCGGTTGCGCCGCGGGCGGCTGTGCGGCCGGGGGCTGCGCCGGAGGCGGCGTGGCCCGGGCCGGGGCCGGCGGCTGCGCCGGAGGACGCTGCGGCTGCTGGTACTGCGGGGGCGAAGCCGGTTGCGGCGCTTGGCCTTGCGGCGACGGCGGGCGCATCTCGGGCGGGCGCGGCGTCTGCTGCTGCGGCGACATGGGCTGCTGCTGGGCCGGGCGCGGGGGCTGCGCGCCGCCGCGGGCGCTCACTGGCGGCTGCGGCGGGGAGACCGGGCGGCCCTGCGGTGCGGGCTGCTGGCCCTGGCGCGCACCGTAAACGGCGCCCTGCGCGGGCTGGCTGCCGGTCTGTCCGGGCTGGGCCTGCTGGCCAGGCTGGCTGCCGGTCTGTCCGGGCTGCCCCTGCTGGCCGTAGACGGCGCCTTGCGGGGGCTGCGCGCCGCCGCGGGCGCTCGGCGGAGGGGTGGCCGATCCGGCGCGGCCGATCTTGGCGGTGCCCGACGACTCGTCGTCGACGGCGCGGCGCTGGCCGCCCTGCTGCTCTTCGTCGTCGTCGGAGTGACGGCCGGTTCGGTGGGCGCCGCTCTGGTACGTGCCGCCCTGGTAGGTGCCGCCGCCGTAGACGTTGCCGTTGCTGTTGCGGTCGCTCATCGGGGGCCTCCTCCGGTGGGGGCGGATGCGTAGGCGGCGGGTCCGTGCTCGCCGTCGAGTCGCTGCAGGCGGACGCCGAGCTGGTCGGCGACGTTCAGCAGCTGGTTCTGGGCCGACTCCCAGGAGGACTGGTCGAGGGCGAGGCGCACGATCCCGTCGACGGCGAGCTGCCGCCCGGTGACGCGGCCGTCGGGGTTGACCTTGCCGTTCGCGCCCGCGGTGACGACGGTCGAGACGGTCACGAACGCGGCGGGCACGCCCGAGAGCGCGTCGCCGGTGCGGTGCAGGGACACGGCGTCGGTGGGCCACTTGGTGATCCGGTAGGCGACGTGGCGCAGGCCGTCCGCGTACCAGTGGCTCCACTCTTCGGCGGTGCGCTCGCCCGGGACCGGCGCGAACGCCACACCGAGCGACTGCGAGACCGCTTCGCGGACGCCTTCGGCGTCGAGGATGCGGTTCGGGACGCCCACGTTCCCGAGGAGCTTGCTCACGCGCTGCGAAGTGCTCGCCAGCGCCTTGTACACGCCGTCGACCTCGCCGCCGCGCTCGGCGGTGGCTTCGCGGGCGTCGCGGGCGCCGAGGCGCACGGCGAGCCAGGCCTTGTGGTGGACGACGGCGGGGTAGTCGCCGAGGAGCTCGCGGTAGGAGCGGGAGGCGGGGCTGTTGTCGTAGGCGCTCAGGCCGACCGGGGTGGTGTGGCCGATGAGCTGGACGGCGGTGACGGGCACGGAGGTCTCGTCGAAGAGCCGTTCGAGGCGCTCGAGCGGGATCGCCTTGGTGCCTTCGTCGGTGGTGCCGATCTCGATGACGGAGAACCAGCCGCCGTTGTCGTGGCCGATGCCGACGTTTTCGTCGCGGTCCTCGATGCCGGTGATGCCGAGGTCGGGGGCGATGCGGTGGAGGACCTCGGTGAGCTGCGCGGGGTCGAGGGCGCGGATGCGCCGCTTCATGCGGGACTTGAGCGGCCAGGTCTGGTACCACCAGTAGTCGCCCTTGCGCCAGAACACGATCACGAGGATGATCAGCGCGACGCCGCCGCCGGCGGCGCCGGGGATCATGCCGAACGCGAAGCTCCCCAGCGCGAGTGTGAGCGCCAGCTCGATGGTGATGAGCTGCGCGACCGTGAGCGGGCCGAGCCTGCCGGTCGAACGGGTCGTGAACACGACCGACTCGCCGGGGGTCGGGCCGTTCCCCTGCTGGGCTTGCACGGACGCGGTGCCGCGAGCTTGCTGTTGGGCCTGCAGCATCGTCATGGGCGACGTCTCCAAGATGAAGGTGAGTGGTCGTATCCATCGTATGCGGACGAGTCCACCTCTTGGTCCCCCGCCCTTCCGGTGTTTCGCGCGGATACGGGTGGACCTGTCCGCTGGTTTCGCGGCGTTAGACTGACCGGGTGCGATTCCTCCCGCGTATACCTCTCTATTCCGCCGCTGCCGCAATGGCCGCGGTCGGGACGCTTCTGCTGGCCACCACACCTGCTCAGGCGCAGCAGGACGGGTGGAACCTCGAGATGGCGCCTGCAGACGAGCGGGGTCCGTGCGTTCCGATCGAGAAGGACGGCGAGTCGCTCAACCAGTGGCCTTGGGCGCGAACGTTCATCGGGCTGGACCAGGCGCAGCAGTACAACCGGGGCACGTTCGAGACGGGCAGCAAAGAGGGGGCCCCGGTGACGATCGCCGTCATCGACTCCGGCGTCGACTCCCGGCGCGCCGCCGACGTGTTCGGTTCGCGGCTGCTGTCGGGATACGACTGGTGGGACGAGAACTCGAAGGGCCAGTGCGATTCGTCCGAGGACGGGCACGGCACCGCGGTGGCGGCGATCGCGGCGGGGAACCGCCTCGGCAGCAATGACGACTTCGTGGGCGTCGCGCCTGAGGCGAACATCTTGCCGATCAGGTTGTTCGCCGGCGGGGACGGCGGCGACGAGCAGAAGAGCCGAATAGTCGCCAAGGGCATCCGGGACGCGGTCGACCACGGAGCCGACGTCGTCAACGTGTCGTCGGTGATGCTGGCGACGCAGGAGCTCGCGGACGCGGTAGCGTACGCCACCAGCAAGAATGTCGTCATCGTGGCCGCGAGCGGTAACGACACGAAGCACATGGACGACAAGAACATCGAAGCGGACAAGCAGACGTTCTACCCCGCCAACTACCCGGAGGTCATCGCGGTGGGGGCGCACAACATGGACGGGAACTGGTACGCGGAGAGCAACTTCGGCGACAACCTCGACCTGCTCGCGCCCGGCCATGGCCTGTCGTACCCGTTCGCGGCGGGCGAGTGGCAGGAAGGCAGCGGCACCAGCTTCGCCGCGCCGTTCGTGGCCGGGGCGGCCGCGCTGCTCAAGGGCCAGTTCGGGGCCGAGGCGACACCGGCCTGGATCCAGCAGCGTCTGCAGCAGACGGCGATCCACCCGCCGAACGAGTTCAACATGTATCAGGGGCACGGGATCCTGAACGTGGCCGCGGCGCTCACCGCGCCGGTGGACGAAGCGGCGGTCACCTCGCCGACGGTGACCGACGAAGTGAGTGAAGAGCCGACCCAGATCCCGACCACGGAGGACGACCGCGAGTACGTGGCCTGGCTCGACCCGGACTACGACCCGCTGCGCACCGAGAAGGCGATCGCCTGGGGGAGCGTGGGTGGCTCGATCGTGCTCGTCACGCTCGTGATGGTGCTGAAGAAGATCGTGCCGAAGGGCCGCAAGCGCGGCTGGAGGCCGGGCACTCGGAAGACCGACATCGTCCCGGCGAAGGCCGCGACCGAGTAAGCGAAGCTTGGTGATCGGGCGGGGCCGGCGCGGTCCCGCCCTTTCGCGTTCCTGTGCCTCATCCGGGTTCCGGTCGTGTCTGCTTCGGGCATGAAGAAACCCGGGCCGTCCTGGCGGACTACCCGGGTTCCTGTCGTCTTCGAGCTTGGGGAAGCTGCTACCCGCCGAAGCGAGAGGCGTTCGCGCGCTCGGTCTCCTCGTAGCGTTCTTTCGCGTTGTTGACAGCGCGACCGACGGCTTCGAGGATGTCGTTGATCTTGGCGTACGCGGCGTCCCACTGGGCCTTGGCCTCTTCGTAGGCCGCCTTGTCGGCACCTTCCCAGTCGAGGGCTTCGAGCTGCGTCCGGAGGTCGGCGAGCGTGCTGGTCATCTCACCAGCCTGCGACGCGATCTCGGCGGTAGCCGCATCGAGCTCCTCGTAGCTCATGGCAATACGAGAACCCATGATTCACCTCTTTCCTTAGGGTCGGGGAAGTAGTAGTTAGAGTTCGCCTTCGAAGGCGCTGAAGTCGGACTGCGACGCGGCGTCCTGCTCGGCCTGCTGGGCAGCCGAGGAGTCGAGGCTGTCGGCGATGTCCTGGAGCGCGTCGAGGAGCTTCGCGGCCTCGGAGTCCCAGAGCGTCATGGTCTGGTTGAACGCGGCAGCACCCTGGCCCGTCCATGAAGCGGCGAGCTCGTCGCAGAGGGCCTTCAGGCGGTCGAGGTTGCCGTCGACCGAAAGCTTGGCGTTGACCACGTCAGTCGCTGCTTGGGCGACTGTCTCTGTGTCCATTGCGACACCGGCCATATTTCACCTCCAAGTGATAAACCGGGGCTGAGGCGCTAGGGACCTAGGCCTGCAGGGGTATCCCAGTGAGTTTTTGATCGATTCCGCAGTCACCATAACCCGTCCGTGCAAACTCACCGGGTTGGCGGTGCGCCTCTGAGTTTACAAGCATCGGGCCAGGCCGTGTATCCCCACTTTGTGCCAGCTCCGCAGGTCCGTTTCCCCCGATCGGGTGAGCCAGAGAGACGGGATGTTCGGTTGCGACGCAAGGGGTGCGCAAACCGGGTCAAGCGGGGTGAACGGTCGGCCGCAGAACGGGGCGCGAGCCGGCCGCCGAATGTCGCCGAAGGCAGAGAACATTCCAGGTGGCGGCGGGTGTCCACCTGCTCCCGCTTTCGTGCCATGCGAGACGGCCTGTTCGGTCTCAGTGGCCGCAGCTCGGTATGCTGGTATGAGCACTAGTCGAGCGACCCTGCCCTCCGCGTCACGCCGAACGGCCCGGGTCGATATCCCCCGTAAACCCGACGATTGTACTGAGGTGATGACGTTGGCGGACCCCGACGCTGTCGGCTACACGGCCAGCTACGACGCGAGCGAAGGCCTGTACACGGTCACGAACACCGCGACCAACCAGACGACTCAGATGACCGAGGAGTCCTTCGACGAGTTCATCTCCAAGATGGACACGACCATTCAGGACCTCGGGCTCTTCCGGAACCGCGTCCTCGACGGCACCGTCGTCACCATCCGCGAGAGCTGGAACCAGGACTACCTCAGCATGGGCGCCATGCAGGAGGTCGACGCGCTCAACCTCAAGCTCGGCGGCTTCGACGACGCGCTCGAGCTCCAGGAGGCGTACCGGACGGTCTTCTACCCTTCGCGCGCAGAGCAACTCGACCGGGTCGTGCACGGCCTGGACACGGGCCGCGTGGTCAGCGAGGACATCAAGAACAGCTACCTGGAGAACGACGGCAACGTCTCGGCCGACGTGGTCAACATCCAGAGCGAGTTCGACAGCAAGGCCGGCGGCATCACGGCCGGCGATGTGGACGAGGCCCGCTCGGAGAACACCCGCGGCGACGACATGCCCGCCACCGGCAACCAGCCTGGCGCCGACGGGACTGGCACCGGCACGGAAGAGCAGCCCCGGGTGCTCTAGTCCTCGTTCATCGTTGAAGACCTGACCCCCCAAGGAAGGAGTCGAGATGGTCGCTAAAGGCAAAGGTGTCGACTACTACAAGAGCACCTATACCCACCAGCAGCTCTGGGACATGCTCCACGAAGGCGACGACTACACCGTCGAGCAAGCGGGCTACATCTGGGTCTCTGCCGCCAGCGGAATGAAGGCCGCCCGCGAGGAACTCACCACGCACGTTTCTTCACTGCGCCTGCAGTGGAGCGGGCCTGCCTCGGATGAGTTCCACGGCCGTATGGAACTCGTCAAGCAGTACAGCGTCGAATCTGAAGAGGGCATGAAGACGGCCGGGGACACGAAGATCCCCCGCCTAGCCGAACACCTGAAGAGCGCCCAGGAACGGGCCAACGCATACCCCGAGTTCGGCTCCCTCAACCCGATGTACATCGACGAGTACGAGGATTGGGTCGAGAGCAAGAAGAAGGTCGACCCTGCAAGCGCTGAAGCGCAGTCGAAGAAGACTCAGTGGCAGCAGGAGTATCAGACAGACCTCAACAATCGGCACGAAGCCATGGCTCAGATCGTTGCTGACCTCGGTGACGAGTACGCACGGGCGAAGGAGGAGACTTTCGGCGAGCTGCCGCCGCCTCCTCCGAGTGACATGCCCGGCAACAACACCTACACGAAGCCGACCGGCGGCATCTTCTCCGAGACCGCGCTGAACTCGTCGAACTCGACGGGGAGTGTCCCTGCTGACCAGTCCGCGGACCTCGACGGCGACGGCTTCGCGGACGCTCCCGGCGACGACCTCGATCCCGTTGAGGGCGACTGGAACTACGGTTCCTACGACGACGTCGACAACACCAACGTGACCGGTGGTCTGGCCGGCGGTGGCGTCATTCCCGCTGGTGGTGGCGGCACCGTCACCACCTCTGGCGGCACTGGCATGGGCGGCTCCTCGCTCCCTGGCGGCACAGGGCTGTTCGGTCCGTCCCAGGGTGCCGGTTCGACCTCGGGCCGCGGCGCCGGGACCAGCCCGGCTCGCGCCGGCGCGAACGGCGGCAAGCCCGGCTCGAGCCCCGCTCGTTCAGGCGCGGGCAGCAACTCCCGAGGTAACACCGGGAGCCGCCTCTCGCAGTCGAGCCGCAACGCGATCGGCCGTGGCGGCAGCGGGAACAACCCCCGTGGCGGCACCCGCTCCGGGTACCACGACGATGACGACGAAGAGACCTACACCCGTGAGACCTGGCTGCGGGAGGACGATGTCGACTGGAGCCAGAACAACGTCCGTCGCGAGGAACTCGACGACGATGACGACGACTGACAGCCGCTGATCGACGTGTGAGGGGCGGACGGCTTAGGCCGTCCGCCCCTCGCTTCTTTGACGAAACCATAAGGGCCTCATGCGCGGCGCGCATGAGGCCCTTGATTTAAGGCCTACTGCCTGTTCGGATCGCTCGGCCGCCAGGGAGCGCCTTGGTCACCGCCGCCAGGCGGGGGGTTGAACCCCTGCTGGCCACGCGGCGGGCTGCTGTAGCCCTGCGGTCCAGGCGGGGGTCCGCCGTATCCTTGGCCGCCCATCGGGGGGCTGCCGTACTGCTGCTGCATTGCAGGTTGCTGCTGGTATGCGCCTTGAGGCTGGCCGTCGTTGGGGCCGAACGGACCGCCTTCGGCCGCAACGGCGTTCTTGCGGCTGCGACCACGGAGCACGAGCCATACGGCGATCGCCGCGGCAATCAAGACCACTGCGGCGGCCACCACGATGATGGTCGAGAGGTTGGATTCCTTGTTCGCCTCTGCACCGCCGGCGGCAGGTCCTCCGGTCTCGACACCCGCTTCGGTTTCGGCGGGGTCCTCGGAAGCGGCGTCATCCGGGGTGGCGCCGCTGGCGCCGGCCTCACCCATCGGGTAACCGAGCGGGTTCTCCGTCACTTCCTCGATGTCCTCGGCGTGGACCGCCTGGTCTGCATTTACGAGGCCGTAGCCGAAGTCCTCATTCCGGTTGCCGCCTCCGTCACCGGCCGTCTGGATCACGCGCTGGATGACATTGCTGGCGTCGAGGTCAGGGTGCGCAGCCCATGTCAAGGCAGCGACGCCGCCGACGATGCCTGAGCCCATCGACGTACCGCCGACGACATTCGCATAGAGCTCAGTGTTTCCCAGGGTCGGATCCTGAGGCACAGGAGCTGTCATTTCATCGGCCGGAGCCGCTACTACGACTTCCGGTCCTGTGGTGGTGTTGTCAAACCAGATGTCGCCATTGCGGTTGGTACCTGTGACCGTGACTAGGCCCGGCACCAACCCCGGATACCCAACCTCACCTGCAGGGTCATTGCCGGCGGACGCGACGATGATCGCGCCCTTATCGATGACATACTGCAGTACTTCGATCTCCTCGCCTGAGAAGCCAGTGCCGTTGATGACCCAGGGAACGACGAGTACATCCGCCCCGTTGTCAACAGCCCACCGGAATGCCTCATCGTCGCTATCCCCGGACGAACCGAAGTCGGTAGCACCCGTGTCCATCCGGATCGGCATAATCGTGGCTTCCGGTGCGACAAGAAGAACTCCGGCTGCAATCGCAGACCCGTGGCCGTCCGTGTCGCCTCGGCCGTCTTCTTCGTCAGGAAAGACCGTGTATCCCGGCAGGATGTCCTTATCATCGAAATACGGGTGGTCGCCGATCCCCGTATCCATCACCGCAACGGTGATGCCCTCGCCCTTGGTGGTGTCCCAAGCGGCCGGGGCCTGCACCAGTTCCGGGACCCAGCCGTTGTCGGACACATAAGTCGAATCCTGGGCCAGTGCCGCACCCGGCGTGGCGGCGACAACGGCCGCTGTGGCCAGGGCGGCGAATCCAGCACCTATGGCGGTGCGGAGTCCGGTTCGGTGCTGCGCTGGTCGGTGTCGCGGAGGGATTGGCGTGAGAGGTGTGGCCATAGGGTGAGACCCCTTCCGTATGCCGGTCGTTACAGCGCGGTCCGCTCTGTCCCACAAGATACCGGACCGAGCACAGCCCCATGAGCCCGCGCGGCTTCAGTCGTTCAGCGTCGGATCCGGGTGGTTGGAGCGGATTCGTGCAGCCTGGAGTGGAGCCGCCCCGGTAAGTCGCGGCAGGTGATGCCGGTGATGGTGTCGGTGGCCGGGTCGCCTTGGGGCAGTATGCATGCCGTCGGTTCGGTGGTGCGCTCGACGCAGGGGCTCTCGAGGCGGAGGGTCGGGGTGGGGGCCTCGGTGTAGGTGAGGGTGAGGGCGTGGAGGCCGGTCGCGGTGGGGTAGGCGGCCCGGTCGTCGTCGGGGGCGGTGGTGGGGAAGGCGCGTTCGGCGGTGATGCGGCGGGTGCCGTCGAGGGCGGTGCCGTCGTAGGTGAGGTGGAACTCGTCCTGGGTCCAGCGGGTCGCGATGGGGGCGGCGGCCGGTGCGCGGAGTTCGTAGGTGAGCAGGTAGCGGTAGGTGGGCAGGCCCCCAGGGGTGAGGTAGTCGCAGGAGGCGGCCTCGATGGTGCGGGTGGTGAAGCCGGGGAAGTCCGGGATGGCGTCGGTGGTCTCGGTGACGGCCTGTTCGAGTGCGGCCCAGGTGCCGGCTTCGGTGTATTCGCCTGCGGGGGCGGCGGGTGCGGCGGCGGTGCGGGTCCAGTCGCGGACTTCGGTGCCCGCGAAGACGGCGGCGGCGAGGGCGAGGCACCAGACGGCAGCTTCGAGGCCGAAGGCGCGGCGGGGCCGGGGGGCGGCGCCGAGCCAGGCGCGGGTCTTGGGGGTGGTGGCGATCCAGAGGCCGGCGAAGAGGAGCGGGCCGACGGTGAAGAGGTGGCGGATGCCGACGCCGGTGGAGCCGTCGCTCATGGTGTCGGCCAGGGGCATCGCGCTGGGGGTGAGCAGGATCAGGGTCTGGACGACGGCGAGCGCGCCGGCGGCCGCGAGGTAGAGGCGAGCGCGGGAGCCGCCGCGGGCGAGGCGGATCGCGGCGATGAGGTTCACCGGGACGGCGGGGGCGAGGATCAGGAGGTAGGCGAGGCCGCGTTCGGTGAGGTCGTTGTCGACGCCGGGCCACGCGTAGGCCTGGACGCCGTGCCAGGCCCAGAGCCAGGTCGCGATGACCGATGCGGTGGCGGCGAGGAGCAGGAGCCGCAGGACCTGGACGCCCGCCGGGGTGCGCGTGACCGCCGTCTCGGTCGTCCCGTGTGGAGTGGGGACGGGTTCGAGCCCGGGGTTGGTGAGCAGCGGTTTCATGCGGAGCCTTGGTGTCAGAGACGCGAGCCGGATTCGCGTCCGTTCTGACACTAATACGCCGCGAGGCCGCCGACCGGTTGCGGTCGGCGGCCTCGAGATCTGCGTCAAACGCAGGTGCTAGGCGGTGCCGTTCGGCGGGAGCAGCGCCGTCTGGATCAGCTGCTCGCCGTCCTTGCGGCGGACGAGCGTGCCGCGGCCCGGAGGCTGCGGGCTCGGGCGGAGCTTGCCGAAGATCGCGCCTTCCTCCTTGCGGCCGCTCATGAGCAGGCCCGGGGACTCGAGCTGCTTGATCTGGCCCACGATCGGGTCCATCATCGCGCGGGACGCGCCGGAGGCGCGGCGGGCGACGATGACGTGGAAGCCGATGTCGCGGCCCTGCGGGATGAGCTCGGCGATGGCGGTCATCGGGTTCACCCGCTGGGCCACCATCTCGTAGTCGTCCACGATGAGGTACAGGTCCGGACCAGTCCACCAGGACCGGTCGCGCAGCTGCGCCGGGGAGACGTCGTCTCCGGGGAGCCGCCGCTCGATCGGGCCCTTGAGGTTCTTGATCGAGTTCTCGAACTGCTTGCCCGACATGGCGTAGTCCAGCAGGGTCGGCTTCGAGATCTCCTCGAGCATGCCGCGCCGGTAGTCCGCCATGATGACCTTGGCCTCCTTGGGCGAGTACGTCGCCTGGATCTGCCGGGCGATGTGCCGCAGGAGGTTGGTCTTGCCGGACTCGGAGTCGCCGAACACGAGCAGGTGCGGCTCGGCCTGGAAGTCGAGGTACACCGGCTTGAGCCCGGCCTCGTTGAGGCCGATCGGGATGCCCGGCTTCGAGCGGTCGACCGCCTGGAGGAAGTCGGCCGCGTGGAGCTGGCGCGGCAGCAGCCGCACCGGCGGGCAGGGCGCGAAGCGCCAGGCCTGCTTGACCTTCTTGACGAAGTCCTCGACGCCGGGCTGCAGGTCGTCGCCGTCGCGGATCCCGTCGATGCGGGGCACGCCGGACAGGAAGTGTAGCTTCTGGAGCGAGAGGCCGCGGCCGGGGCGGTTCTTCGGCACGTTCGCCGCCGCCTTGCGGTCGATCTCGGACTCCATGTTGTCCGAGAGCTTCAGCTCCAGCTTGAGGCCGAACATGTCGCGCATGTTCATGCGGATGTCGCCCCAGCGGGTGCAGGTGACCATGACGTGCACGCCGTAGGCCAGACCCCGGTTGCCGATGGCGCGGACCTGGTCGACGAACGGCTCGAAGTCCTCGCGCAGCGTCATCCAGTTGTCGATGACGAGGAAGATGTCCCCATAAGGGTCCTCCTGGAACCGCCCGTCGGCCTTCATGCGCCGGTAGGAGCCCATGCCGTCGATCTTGTTGTCCGTGAAGAACTTCTCGCGCTCGTCCAGGATGGTCGTGACCTCCTGGATGGTCCGCCGCACGCCCTCTTCCTCCTGGCGGCCGAAGACGCCCGCGACGTGCGGAAGGTCCTCGATGCCGCGCAGCGTGCCGCCACCGAAGTCCAGGCAGAAGAACTGCACTTCGCGAGGCGTGTGGAGGAGCGCGAGCGAGCCGATGAGGCCGCGGAGCATCGTCGACTTGCCCGACTGGGCGCCGCCGGCGATCGCCACGGTGCCCTGGGCGCCCGAGAGGTCGACGACGAACGGGCTGCGGCGCTGCTCGAACGGGCGGTCCTCCTCGCCGAGGACGGCGTGCAGCTTCCCGTTGAGCGAGAAGCCCTTCGGGGACAGGCCGCGCACCGGGTCGGCTTCGAGCGTCGGCAGCAGCTGGTCGAGCGTCGGCGGCTCGAGGAGCGGCGGGAGCCACACCTCGTGGGCCGGACGGCCCATGCCGAGGCAGTTGTTGACCATGACCTCGAGATCCGAGAGCTTCTCGTTCTCGTCGTCGGCCTCGGTCGCCTCCAGCACTTCTTCGGGCTCCTCCTCGACCTCGGGCTCCGGCGGGAGCTCGACGAATCCGGGGAGGAAGCGCTGCACCTTGTGCTGCACGGCCGCGATGCGCTCGGCGCGCGAGGCGACGCGTTTCGGCGGCTTGTAGGGGCCACCGACGTAGGCGGCGCGGAAGCGCACCAGGTCCTGCGTGCCGACCTGGAGGTACCCGTGGCCGGGCGCCTGCGGCAGCTCGTAGGCCGCGCCCGAGCCGATGACCGTGCGCGACTCCTGCGCCGAGAAGGTGCGGAGCGCGACGCGGTAGGAGAGGAAGGTGTCGAGGCCCTTGAGCTTGCCCTCCTCGAGGCGCTGCGACGCGAGGAGCATGTGCACGCCGATCGAGCGGCCGATGCGGCCGATCTGGAGGAACAGGTTGATGAACTCGGGCTTCGCGACCAGCATCTCGGAGAACTCGTCCGCGATGATGAGCAGCGTCGGCATGGGATCCATCGCCTGCCCGGCCTTGCGGGCCTTCTCGTACTCCCAGCGGTTCGTGAAGTTGCCGGCGGCGCGCAGCACCTCCTGGCGGCGCACGAGCTCGCCTTCGAGCGCGTCGGCCATGCGGTCGACCAGCTCGATCTCGTCGGCGAGGTTCGTGATGACCGCGCTGACGTGCGGCAGGTCGTCGAGGGCCGCGAAGGTCGCGCCGCCCTTGAAGTCGACGAGGATGAAGTTGAGCTCTTCAGAAGAGTGCGTGGCGATCAGCGAGCCGATGATGGTGCGGAGCACCTCCGACTTACCCGAACCGGTCGCGCCGATGAGCAGGCCGTGCGGGCCCATGCCGCCGACCGCGGACTCCTTGAAGTCGATGTCGACGATGCCGCCGTCCGGACCCGGGCCGATCGGCACCTTCAAGTAGTCCTTGATCGGCTTCTCGCGCCAGTGCACGGCCGGGTCGAGCGCCGCGGCGTCGTTGAAGCCCAGCATCTCCGGCAGCGACGACGGGTTCGCCAGCGGCGACTGGTCCTCGTCCCCCGACTCGGTCTTCCCGGCTGCGCCCTTGAGCGTCAGCCGCCACGGCGCGAGCGAGCGGGCCACGCCCTCGGCCTGGTTGTACGACATGCGGTCGGGCTTGCCGAGCACGCGGCGGCGCCCGGCCTGGTCGGTGTAGATCTCCTCGACCGTGACGTCGTACAGCTTGATCTGCGGACCGGGCTTGCGCGGCAGGTAGCCGGAGAAGTCGAAGACGGTCACGCCGGCCATGCCGTCGGCGGCGATGATGCCGGTCGGATCGACCTCGCCGCCGTCGAGGATGACGACCAGGTGTGCCTGGCCCTCACCCGCGGTCGCGCCGGGCGACCACGCGCCGCGGCTCGAGAGCTGCTCGCGCAGCGAGTTCTCCAGCTGCGTGGTGGTGCTGTAGAACATGCGGACCGGTCCGGCCCCGTCCTCGGCGGACGGGTGCTGGAGGTGCGGCAGCCACTTCATCCAGTGCCACTCGGCCATCCGCTCGTTGTCCGCCACGACCGCGACGATGAAGTCGTCGGGCGAGTGCAGCACGGCGGCCTGGACCAGCTGGGCACGCAGGTTGTCGACGACGAGCGCCCGGTCGCCGCGCAGGACCACGCGGGCGGCTTCGGTGTACTTCATCGAGCGGGGGATGTCGATGACGTTCGAGTGGGCGGCCACGAAGCGGCGCAGCGCCATCGAGGTCATCGGCTCCAGGTCCTCGACCGGCTTGGTCTCCGGCGGGACGAGCTTCATCGTCATGCGCTGCTTGCCGACGCCCACGCGGATGTCCAGCGCGTCGTCGTCCTTCGCGCGCCGCTCCCACATGCGGCGGGAGCCGACGAGCGACCACAGGGCCTTCGGGTCGGGGTGGCGCCAGCGGGCCGCGCGCCACTGCCGCTCGGCGCCCTTGCGGGCGCGGCGGCGCACCTGATTGAGGTAGCGCATGTAGTCGCGTCGGTCGGCGTTGAACTCGGCCTTCTTCTGGGCGCGGTTGCCGCCCATGCTCGTGGCCATCATGCCGACCATGGAGATGCCCATCATGGCGCCCATGGCGATGCGCAAGGTGTTGTTGCCCCCGCTGCCGCCGCCGGTCGTGCGGCTCATCATCATCATCGCCATGGCCGCGGCGCCCGCGAGCATCGGCAGGATCATCAGATACTGCGTGATGTTCTTGGGCTGCGGGTCGGGCATGTCCGGCGGCGACTCCAGGAGGATGTCACCGCGGGGGGCCTGCGGTCCGCGCTTGCGCGGAGGCCTGCGGAAGAGTTTGGTCGTCACAGAGGGTCCTTGTGCTCACCGGGGGATGCGCCAACCACGGGGACGCTTGCTGGCCGTAACTTGGGCGCTGTCGTATAAATGTTGTAAGTGCGCTCTGTCGAGTATCGCACTAACAGGGTAATGGCGCAGCGCCACCTTTGCCGGTACGCCCACGCCGGTCCCCCCGCCGTTGCATGCGGCATTTATCCTTGAACGGTCCCCCGATCACCGACCCGACCCGGAGGTTCGCACGGTGAGCACCAAGTCGGCCACTCTTTCTAGGGTGACGATCGTCAGTCCCCGCACCAGGATCGACCTCGCGCTGCCCTCAGACGTCCCCCTCTCCGACCTGCTGCCCACGATCCTGCACCAGGCGGGCGAGTACTACATCGACGAGGCGGGCGACAACGGCGGCTGGATCCTCACCCGCCTCGGCGAGGAGGCCCTCGACACGGGCCACTCCTGCTCGCAGCTCGGGATCACCGACGGCGAGATGCTGTACCTCAACCCCGCCGACGCCGCCAAGCCCGAGGTGGTCTTCGACGACATCATCGACGCGATCGCCACCGCCACCGAACAGCGCGGCAACCGCTGGGACCACTTGGCCACCAAGCGGTTCAGCGTCGGCGTCGGCACCGCGGCCCTGGTCGTCGGCGCCATCACGATCCTGCTGACCGGCCACCTCGCCTCCGCGATCGTCGGCCTCTCGGTCGCCGCGATCCTGGTCGGCGCCTCGGCCCTGCTCTCGCGCGCCGTCGGCGACTCGCGGGCGGCCACGTACTTCGGCGTCACCGCGGTGCTCTACGGCGGCGTGGGCGGCCTGCTCATCGCCGACCGGCAGAACACCGGGCTGTTCGACCTCGAAGGCCCGCACGTGCTCATCGCGGCCTCGGCGATCCTGCTGTTCAGCGTCCTGTCCATGGTCGCCGTCGGCGACATGGCGTCCGCCCCGGTCTTCATCGTGACGATCCTCGGCGCGATCGTGCTCGGCATCTCGACGGCCCTGATGATGGCCCTGGGCGACTCGGCCGCCACCGCCGCGGCCATCGCCGCGCCGCTGGCGCTGGCGATCCTGCCGTTCGCGCCGTCGCTGTCGCTGACCATGGCGATGGTGCCCACGCCGCAGCTGCCGACGACCACGGAGGAGCTCAAGGAGGGCGACGCCGAGGCCATCGACGGCAAGCGGATCCTCAAGCTCTCCGAGCATGCCGGGAACTACCTCGAGGCCCTGTACTCGTTCGCGGCCGTCGTCGGGCTCGTCTCCTCGGTCGCGCTCGCGTTCTCAGGCGAGATCCCCGGCCTCATCCTGTCGACGATCATCTCGCTGGTGCTGCTCAGCCGGTCGCGCACGGTCGAGGACCGCGCCGCCCGCATCGTGATGCTCACCGGCGGCATGGGCGGCCTGACCGCGACGCTCGCGGCGATCTTCGTGGCGAGCCAGGACAGCATCCTGGTGCGCCTCACGGTGATCCTCGGGGCGCTCACGCTGCTGACCCTCATCGCGATGGTCTACGGCCTCGCCGTGGCAGGCAAGAAGATCGCCCCCACCTGGGGCCGCGCCCTCGACATCATCGAGGCGCTGCTGATCGTGTCGATCCTGCCGCTGGTCGGCTGGGTCTGCGGCCTGTACACGATCGCCCTGGCACTGCGCGGCTAGCGCCCCGGTCCCCTAGTCCCTCGACTCCGAGAGAGGCGAATTCGAATGGCGCAGATGCGCTCCCGCCGCGAACAGGTGGAGGCCCACAAGTTCATCACCTCGCGCATGAACCAGGCGCTGGTGGTGGCCAACCCCGACTCGATCGAGCGTCCGCTGCGGCGCATCGGCGTCTCGATCTTCGCTTCGGTGATGGTGCTGGCGCTGATCTTCGGCGGCTTCGCGATCGCGACCCTGTTCGGCAAGGGCAACGCGGAGCCGGTCGTGGGCAACATCATCACGATCAAGGGCTCCAACGCCGTCTACGTGTACATCACGCAGGACGGCAAGGACGAGACGCCGGAGAACCAGGCCCGGCTCTGGCAGGTCACGAACTACACGTCGGCCCTGCTGCTCGCCAAGCCCGGTTCGTCAGGCATGCCGGAGGTGCAGGACCTCAAGCCGGCATCGCTCAAGGACACGCCGCGCGGCTCGTTCACCATCGGCATCCAGGGGATCCCCTCGCAGCCGCCGGACAAGAGCGAGCTGCTGAAGAAGGACGTCAACTGGAACACGTGCTCGATGTCGCGGGTCGAGGGCGGCACGGCCGAGTTCCAGCTGAC
This sequence comes from Glycomyces niveus, assembly GCF_017592475.1. Lineage (GTDB taxonomy): Bacteria > Actinomycetota > Actinomycetes > Mycobacteriales > Micromonosporaceae > Glycomyces > Glycomyces niveus. The sequence goes on from NZ_JAGFNP010000006.1 coordinate 24,093, forward strand.
GCAGCTCGTCGTCGCCGATCTGCCGGACCCGGAGGCGTGGCTCGGCGACGACAAGTGGGTGCTGGCGCAGACCGCGCCGAAACCGGGCAGCGACGCTCCGCCCAAGTACTACCTGCTGTGGAACGGCGGACGGTACGAGATCGGCGACGAGGAGACCGCCACGAGCATCATCAGCAGCCTCAACCTTCCGGTCGCGGACGCGGTGATGCTGAACGAGAGCATGCTCAACACGATCCCGCCGATCGCGCCGATCTGGCCCGACCCGAGGTCCGAGTTCGGCGACGCCTCCGAGGTGCCCGCCGTCGGCGGCGGCACGGTCACCTACGGTGCCCCGGTGCGGGCCGCCGGCGAGCAGTACGTGCTCCTGAACGAGAACGGCGTCGACGCCTTCGCGCCGATCTCCGACACCATGTTCAAACTGCTCCAATCGCAGGTCGCCACCGAGCAGGAGGTCGAGCCCACCACGGTCTCGACCGTCGGTAACCAGGCCGTGTTCGAGCCCAAGACCTACCCGAAGGAGGACTTGAGCGAGAGCCTGTGGACCACCGACGCGCGCCGCCCGGCCGTGTGCGCGGTGTACGACCCGGCGAATCAGGACACCGAGTCGACGAAGATCCAGGTCGCCTTGTACGAGACGGCGCCGGACACGCTCACCGAGAACGCGAAGTCGGTCGAGGTCGACGACAACGGCGAGATCTTCTCGACCATCGACAACCTCCAGGCGCAGACGATCCTCCCGCAGGGCACGGCGACGCTGATCGACAAGCGCACCGACCAGGGCGCGACGGTTTCCGGTTTCACGTTCATGGTCAGCGACCAGGGCATCGCCCACGGCATCGTCGACGACGGGCCGACGGACACGACGCAGAACGCGCTCGGCTACGGCGGCGTCAAGCCGGTCTCGGTGCCGGACACGATGGTCGTCCTGATCCCGGAGGGCCCTGAGCTCGACCCGTACGAGGCCCGGAAACAGATGCTGCCCAACATCGAAGACGTGCCGGTCTACGAGACCGAGCCCGAAGAGGGCGCCGAGGGCGGCGGCTGAAACCGTTGGAAGCGTTGACGACGCCGGGGCCTGGACGGTCCCGGCGTCGTTCGTCTGAGCGGCCAGTTCGGAGGGAGGTGGGTGTGGCGCGAGCGTGTTAACCTGGCGCAACCCACTCCCGACAATCCAAGGAATCGCGTCATGGCCTACCCGCCCCAGCAGCCGGGGTTCGACCCGAACCAGCAACAGCCCCAGTACGGCCAGCAGCCGGGGTACGGACAGCAGCCGCCGCAGCAGCCCGGTTACGGTGTCCCGCAGCAGCCCGGCTACGGCCAGGCGCCGCAGCAGCCGGGATACGGCGTGCCGCCGCAGCAGCCGGGATACGGGCAGACCCCGCAGGCCGGGTACGGCCAGCAGCCCGGTTACGGTGCGCCGCAGCAACAGCCCGGTTTCGGGAGCCCGCTGCCCCCGGCCCCGAAGAAGTCGAAGACCGGCCTGATCGTCGGCATCGGCGCCGGTGCGCTCGTGGTGATCGTCGCGATCGTCCTGCTCATCGCCAACCCGTTCGGTGGCGGCGGCCCGTCCAAGTCCGACTCCCCTGAGGACGTCGCCAAGGACTACCTTGACCTGCAGGTCGACATCGTCACCTCCGGCGACTTGACCGACATCCAGGGCATGGCCGACAAGCTGAGCCCGTACATGTGCGCCGAGATGGTCGAGGAGATGGAAGCCGGCCTCGACGACGCCGACATGAGCGAAGAAGACATGGCCGAGTACCAGGACATGATGGCCGAGGCCGAGATCGATGTCTCGTACGAGACCGGTGAGGCCACCGTCGACGGCGACAAGGCGACCGTGCCGGTAACGGTCACCGGCACGGCGAACATCCCCGAGATGGGCGAGATGCCGCTCGACGACGAGTACGAACTCGAACTGGTCAAGGAAGAAGGCGCCTGGAAGGTCTGCGGCGACAGCAGCAGCCTCATCTAGCGGGACCGTCGAAGGGCCCCACCGGGATTCCGGTGGGGCCCTTCGGTTTTGCGCGTCAGACGAGGTCGTTGAGGAGCTCGTAGTAGCCGTCCTTCTGGCCGGCCTTGTTGGGGTGGTAGGACTCGGCGATGGGGTAGGAGATGCCGTTGATCCATTCGGTGTCGTCGCAGACGGCGTGGTCGTCGAAGGCGGCGCGCACGTCGGCGTACTGGAAGCCGTGGCTGAGGGCCGCGGTGCCGATGACGTCGCCGAGGAGGTCGGCGGCGTCGTTGAGGGCGGCCTGCTCGCCGGGGCTGATGCGGGTGATGGCGTTGCACTCCTCGCCGTTGAACAGGAGCGGATAGCCGAGGACGATCACCTCGGCGTTCGGGGCGGCGTCCTCGATCGCGTTGTAGACGGCATGGAGCTTGGCGGGCAGCTGGTCGCGGACGAAGGCCTCGGCCGCGTCGATCTCCTTCCAGCAGGTCCACGGGTAGGGGTACGCGCACTTCTGGACGACGCCGGTCCATCCGGTGTCGTTGCCGCCGATCGTGATCGTGACGAGGTCGGTACTGGCGGAGAGGCCGCCGAGCTGGTTGGCGAGGACGTCGCCGGTCTTCGCGCCCGAGCAGGCCGCGAAGGTGAGGTCGGCGCCGATGGCGTCGGCGAGGAGCGAGGGGTAGGCCGCGTCCGAACGGCGGCAGGAGGAGTCGTCGATGTAGTCGCGGGTGCCCACGCCGGAGGCGTAGGAGTCGCCGAGGGCGACGTACTCGACGGTCTGGGCTTGGGCGGCACCGCTGGTGAGGGCCGTGACGGATACGACGGCGGCGAGCAGCGCGCCCGCCATTGTGGAGATTCGTCGGGGGTGGGACATTTTGGGCTCCGTCTCGAATTTTGTCCGGAATCGGGGCCCTATTTATATAGGTTTCGTAACGGACGGTCCACCAACGGACCGTGAATTGTCAGGATATTGACAAACATCGTTCCCGCTTGCGCGGCAAAGGGTTCCGGCGGCGAGAAAGCGGAGCTAGATGCCCTCGGGGAGGTCGAGGCGGTCGAGCGGCTGCGGCTCGTCCGGGGTCTCGGCTAGGAGCCGGTCGGCGTCGTCCTCTTTGGCCGCCTCGGGCTCGGCGAGCAGGCGGCGGACCTCGGCGTCGAGGTGGGCGCACATCAGCGCCTCGAACCGGGCGGCGTCCTCGGCGGCCAGCGCGTCGACGAACGCGGCGTGCTCGGGGACGAGGTCGACGGCGACTTCGAAGTGCTCGTACATGGAGAAGGTGCACAGCCGGGTCTCGATGAGGAGCGTGGCCATCATGCGCGCCAGGCGGATCGAGCCGCCCCAGGCGGCGAGGCCGCGGTGGAAGTCGAGGTAGGCGTCGCCGAGGGCGCGGGCGTCGTCCTTCTTGAGGGCGCGCTGCATGCGCTTGACCTCGGTGCCGAGTTCGGCGAGGACGGTCTTGCGCTCGGCGAGGGGGCGGGCGAGGATGCGGCGGCCGAGTTCGGGTTCGATGCGGGCGCGGAGCCAGTGGATGTCGCGGACGTCTTCGGGGGTCATGGTGCGCACGGCGAGGCCGCGGCGGCGCGGGATGACGAGGAGGCCTTCGGCGGTGAGGCGCTGCATGGCCTCGCGGAGGGGGCCGCGGCTGACGCCGAGCTGGTAGGCGAGTTCGGCTTCGCCGAGGGCGGCCCCGGGCGGGAGGGACCCGTCCACGACCGCTTCGCGGAGCCGGTCGGCGATGAGGTCCACCGTCGAGGTGCGTCGCACCGGGGCGAGGCGCCCCACCTGGCGGGCTCCGGTGAGCCCGCTCAATCCGCTGCTGCGATCAGACACGTCTGCCTGCTCCCCCTCTGTCGCTTCTGGGCAGCATCTTAGCGCTGCCGGTACATCACGTTCCGGTGCAAGCTCCGGTTGCGTCCCCCGTCAACATGCTTGCTTTTTTGTTATCGAACGTCGATCATCGTATTGTCGACAAACTTACAATAGAACGTTAGTCTCGGCCACGTACCCGACCCCCGAACCAGGAGGCGACCACCGTGTCGAACCATCTGCACCTCAACCGCCGCCATATCCTCGGCGGGGCGACCGCCGGAGCGGCGGCCCTCGCGCTGGCGGCCTGCTCCCGCACCGACCAGGGCGGCGACGGCGGGCTGCTCAAGCAGGCCCAGGACGGCGGCACCCTCCGCATCGCCTACGCGGACGAGGCCCCGTACGCCTACACCGCCGAGGACGGCTCGGTCACCGGCCAGTCCGTGGACGTGCAGCTGTACCTGCTCGACAAGCTCGGCATCAAGGCCGACCAGGTCGAGTGGAAGCTCACCGAATGGGAATCGCTCATCACCGGCCTGGGCACCAACCACGACATGGTCGTGGCCGGCATGTACGTCACCCCCGAGCGCTGCGAGGCCGTCGCGTTCGCCAACCCCGACTACGTGATGCCCGACGCGCTCATGGTCCCGGCCGGGAACCCCGGCGGCTACACCGACTTCAACGCGATGGCCGAGACCGACGGCGTCGTGGGCGTCATGAACGGCACCTCCGAGCAGGAGGTCGCCGACCAGATCTTCGCCGCCGAACAGATCAACGTTCAGGCGAACCTCGACTCGCTCGTCCTGGAGCTCAAGGCCGGCCGGTGCGACGCGATCGGCCTCACCTCCGCGAACCTCAAGCTCAAGGCCGAGGGCGACGCCGAGGTCGAGGTCACCGACGGCTTCTGGCTCATCGACCCCGAGACCGGCGAGGAGATCATCGGCGCGGGCGCGGCCGTGTTCCAGCCGAAGGACTCGGACTTCCGCGACGCGGTCAACGGCGAGCTCGAGACGCTCCTGGCCGACACCGCGAAGTGGGAGGAGCTGGTCGCGCCCTACCAGTTCACGGTCGAGGAGAACCACCCCGAAGGCCTCACCGCCGAAGACCTCTGCCCGGACACCTACCAGTAGGGGGACCCCATGGACCTCCAAGCGGTCGTCGACTCGCTGCCCCGGTACGGGGAGCCGCTGCTGACCACCATCGTCGTGACCGTCGCCTCCGCGGCGTTCGCACTCGTCGTGGCATTCGCGCTGGGCCTGATGACGAGTTCGAAGCACCTCGCGATCCGCACCCCAGCCCGCGCCTTCGTCGAGTTCATCCGCGGCTCGTCCGCGGTGGTCCAGCTGTTCTGGTTCGCGTTCGCGATGCCGGTTCTGCTGGGCATCCAGTTCGACTACCTCATCGCGGCCGGCATCATCGCGCTCGGCCTCAACTACGGCGCCTACAGCTCCGAAGTGGTGCGCGGCGCCATCGCCGCCGTCCCCAAGGGCCAGCTCGAGGCCGCGACGGCGCTCAACCTCACGCCCCTGCAGAAGATGCGCCTCGTCGTACTCCCCCAGGCCTGGCCCGAGATGATCCCCTCGCTGTGCGCGTTCGCGATCATGCTGCTCAAGGCCAGCGCGCTCGTCTCGATCATCGGCGTCATGGACATCACCGCGCTGGCCGGGCTCATCGGCTCGCAGGCCGGGCAGGACCGGCTGGTGCACTACAGCGTCGTGCTCGTCATGTACTTCATCCTGGCCTGGCTGATCTGGACCGGAATGCGCGCGCTCGAGCGCAAGGCCAAGCGCGGCCTGGGCGTCGATGTCAAGCCGGTGAAGGGCCGACTGGCCCCCGAGGTCGCGGCGGGAGGCGTGCGCTGATGCAGACCGGCTGGAGCAATGAGACCGCCCGGGAGATCTTCCCGGCCATGTGGGACGGGTTCATCGTGGTCCTCCAGGTCACCGTGGTGGCCGGGCTGATCGCGGTGCTGCTGGGGCTGCTGGTCGCCGTCGTCCAGCGGGTCGGGCACCCGGCGGCGGGCCGCACCGTGAACGCGGTCATGCAGTTCGTCCGCAACACCCCGCTGCTGGTGCAGGTGCTGCTGGTGTGGACGGCGACGAGCCTGTACATCAACCCGGACTGGAGCGCCTTCGCGGTCGGCTCGGCGGTGCTGGGCGTGCACTATGCCTCTTATACGGCCGAGTCGTACCGGGCCGGGATCGAGGCGATCCCGGTCGGGCAGTGGGAGGCGGCGACCGCACTGAGCCTGCCGACCCACCGGGTGTGGGGCGCGGTGATCCTGCCGCAGATGATGCGGCGCTCGACCGCGGCGGTGGCCAACTGGATCATCGCGATGTTCAAAGAGGTCCCCACCCTGTTCATCATCGGCGTGCTGGAGATGATCTCGCAGGCGCAGAAGTACCAAGGCCAGCACTACACCGGAGCCGTCGAGGGCTACACCATCGCGGGGCTGCTGTTCCTGGCCGCCTCCTACCCGGTGGCGGTCGCGATGCGGCGATTGGAGAACCGTCTTGCAAAATCCCACTACTGACCACCCGATCATCGAGTTCGACCGGGTGAACAAGTCCTTCGGGGACCTGCAGGTGCTGAACCGGCTGAGCTTCACGGTCGACCCGGGCGAGCGCGTGACGCTCATCGGGCCCTCGGGCTCGGGGAAGACCACGATCCTGCGGCTGCTCATGACGCTGGAGCACGTGACCCCGACGAAGGACCCGGCGGCCGACGGCGGCGTCATCCGGGTCGGGGGGCAGCCGCTGTCCCACATGGAGAAGGGCGGGAGGCTGGTGGTGGCGAACGAGCGCCACCTGCGGCAGGTGCGCAGGAGGATCGGCATGGTCTTCCAGTCGTTCAACCTGTTCCCGAACATGCGGGTGCTGCGCAACGTCACCGAGGCGCAGGTGCACACCCTCGGCCGCTCCAAGGACGAGGCCGAGGCGAAGGCCCGGGAGCTCCTGGACGTGGTGGGGCTCTCCGCCAAAGTGGACAGCTACCCGTCGCAGCTCTCGGGCGGCCAGCAGCAGCGGGTGGCGATCGCCCGGGCGCTGGCGATGGACCCGGACATCCTGCTGCTCGACGAGGTGACCAGCGCGCTCGACCCGGAGCTGGTGGCGGACGTGCTGGGGGTGCTGCGCGACGTGGCCGACACGACCAGCATCACGATGCTCATCGTCACGCACGAGATGGGGTTCGCGCGGGACGTCTCGAACCGGGTGATGATGTTCGACCGCGGCGTCATCGTCGAGGAGGGCGCCCCGGATGAAATCTTCTCCGATCCGCGAGAAGCGCGGACGCAGGACTTCCTCCGGGCCGTGCTCGCGGAGTAGACTTGAGGTCTCCTCCATCCTTGGAGAGTGTTAGGGGTGTTCGAGGGGGGCGGCCATGAGGGGTTATCGGCCGCCCCCCTCTTCCTTTTCCCCCGGAATCCTCAGTGGACGGCAGCGCCGCCCGAGTCGGGCGCGGGTACGGCCCGGGCGCGTCGACGGCGGGTGGCAGAATCAGACACCGTGTCAGCACCAGCTCCCGTGCGAGAGGTAGTCCGATGAACCTGTTCGGCAGGGGCGAGAGCCCGACCGAGGAGACCGTGGCCGTGATCGGCCTGGGCCGCTTCGGGTCGGCGGTCGCCGAGTCCCTGACGCGGCTCGGCCATGAAGTGCTCGCGATCGACGAGCGGCCCGAGATCGTGCAGCGCGCCTCCGAGACCCTCACGCACGTGGTGCAGGCCGACTCCACCGAGTCGACCGTGCTCAACCAGCTGGGCATCGGCGAGTTCGACCACGTCGTGGTCGCCATCGGCACCGACATCGAGGCGAGCGTCCTCACCGTGCTGGCCTGCGAGGAGGTCGGGGTCCGCGAGATCTGGGCCAAGGCGATCAACGCCAAGCACGGCCAGATCCTCCACCGCACCGGTGCCCACCACGTGGTCTACCCCGAGGCGGCCATGGGCGAGCGGGTCGCGCACCTGGTGAGCGGCAAGATGCTCGACTTCATCGAGTTCGACGACGGCTTCGCGATCGTCAAGACCAAGGCCCCGACCGAGGCCGTGGGCAAGACCCTCGGCGAGTCGCGGCTGCGCAGCAAGTACGGGGTCACCGTGGTCGGCGTCAAGCAGCCCGGCGAGGACTTCACGTACGCGACGTCCGACACCGTGATCGCCGAGGGGGACACGCTGATCGTCTCCGGGGCCACCACCAAGGTCGAGCACTTCGCGTCCACGACCTGACATGACCGCCCGCATCAAGGCCTTCTTCCGCCACCCCGCGCGGCTCATCCCGCTGGTCTTTCTGTCAGTGATCCTGAGCGGCACACTGCTGCTCCTGCTGCCGGTCTCCCAGACCGACGGGTACGTCACGCACTTCACCGACGCCCTCTTCACCGCGACGTCGGCCGTGTCGGTCACCGGCCTGGCCGTGGTGGACACGCCGTTTCACTGGAGCTGGTTCGGCGAGTTCGTGATCATGCTGCTCTTCCAGCTCGGCGGTCTGGGCATCATGACAAGCGCCGTCCTCATCGGGCTACTGGTCTCGAACAAGCTCGGGCTGCGGACCAAGTTGGCGACCCGAACCGAGATCAGCCAGGCCTTGAGCCTCGGCGACGTGAAGAACGTGCTGCTGCGGACCGTCGCCCTCTCGCTCGTCGTCGAGGCCGCCACCGCGCTCGTGCTCGCGATCCGCTTCTCCACGTACGGGTTCGGGCTCGGCGACGCGGTCTGGTACGGCATCTTCCACGCGGTGAGCGCGTTCAACAGCGCCGGGTTCGCGCTGTTCTCCGACTCGCTCATGAGCTACGCGACCGACTGGTGGATCTGCCTGCCGCTGTGCCTGAGCACCATCATCGGCGGGCTCGGCATGCCCGTGATCTTCGAGGTCACGCGCCGCAAGTGGGGCCGCAAGCAGTGGTCGGTGCACACCAAGCTGACCCTGGTCGGGTCGGGCGTGCTGCTGATCGGCGGGTGGATCGCGTTCCTGGCGTTCGAGTGGTCGAACCCGGCCACGTTCGGGCAGTGGCCCTGGTACGACCGGATCCTGCCGGCGTTCTTCCAGACCTCGATGGTGCGCGCGGCGGGCCTGAACTCGATCGACATCGGCGCGATGAACCAGGACTCGCAGCTGGCGTCGATCATCCTCATGTTCATCGGCGGCGGCTCGGCGTCGACGGCCGGCGGCATCAAGGTGGGCACGTTCTTCGTGCTGCTGCTCGTGATCTGGGCGGAGGTGCGCGGCGAGCCCGACGTGACAGCGTTCCGGCACCGCATCAACCCGTCCGTGGTCCGCGAGGCGCTCACCGTCGCGCTGGTGTACGTGGCCTGCAACGCCTTCGGGGTGTTCCTGATGCAGCGCTTCGAGCCGGACCTGGACCTGATGTCGATCATGTTCGAGGTCACGAGCGCGCTCGCGACGCTGGGCCAGTCCACCGGCGTCACCTACGACCTGTCCGAACCCTCCAAGTGGCTCTTGGCGATCGCCATGTACACGGGGCGCATCGGGCCGGTACTGTTCGCCGCGTCCCTCGCGCTGCGCTCGCGTCACCGCCTGTACCGATACCCGGAAGGACGGCCGCTCGTGGGCTGAACGGCCGACCGGTGGAGTGAGCCCCGCCTCATGCAGCCCTGAAAGCACAAGCGAAGATGGTCACCAGCACTCGCCGCAGCGCTTTCGCCCCTCAGAAAGGACGCCCCCCGATGGCCCGTAAAAGCCGGCAGCGCACCAGTCGTCTCCCGATTCGGATGCAGCTGATGCTGCCGATCGCGGCGGCGCTCATGGGGATGCTGGTGCTCGGGCTCTTCCAGACGGTCACGGTGTGGGACGAATACCAGAACGCCACCGACGCGGAGGTCCTCGCGGAGCTCTCCGAGGGGCTCGACCTGGCCCTCGACCGGCACCAGGCCGAGCTGCGGCCGGTCGTCACCTCGATGATCAACGGCGGCGGCGGCCAGTTCGACTCCGCGGTCGCCCGCCGCGAGACCGACGCCGCCTTCGATGCGCTGCAAGGGGCCTCGGACGCGGCCATCGCCCGCTTCCCCGAGCTCCGGGACGACCTGGGGGACCTGTTCGAGAAGGCCGGCGAGCTCGGGACCGCCCGCGTCGTCTTCGACGACATGGCCACCGGGGAAGCCGCCTACCTCGACGACGAGGTGACGGCGGCGTTCCAGACCTTCCGCGAGACCGCCGACCAGATCGTGGGCGTCGCCGCGATCCTCCCCCGCCTCGTGAACGACGCGCAGATCTCGGCGCACCTCGACTCCCTGGCCGCGGTCATGCAGGCGGGCCGCATCGCCGGCTCGATCCAGTTCACCGTCACCGCCGACCTCGCGCTCCTGGAAGAGGAGGGCGCGGTCCTCGTCTCGCGCCAGACCCTCGGGCAGGTCGCGAGCCTCGCCGGGGAGTTCGACCAGCAGATCACCGAGTTCCAGGCGAACGCGTCCGCCGAGACCGCCTCGACCTACCGGACCGCCATGGAGTCCCAGGAGGTCAAGGACGCGCAGACCGCGCTGGGCGTCTACCTGAACGGGAACATCCCCACCATCTCGCCGACCGCGTTCCTCGATGCGCAGGGCGCGATCGTCGCCTCGCTCGACACGACGCGGAACACGGTCATCAACTTCATGAAGGAAGACGTGAACCTCATGCGCGAGGCCGCCTCGCGCACGCTCCTGACGACGTTCGCGCTCGTGCTCGTGCTGGCCCTGACCTCGATCATCTCCGCGGCGATGCTGGCGCGGCGCATCAGCCTCCGCGTCGACGGCGTCCGCGAGGCGACCCTGACCGCCGCGTACGACACGCTCCCGAAGACCGTGGCCGCGGTGTCCCAGGCCGCCAACGCGAACGAGGTCGACCGGCTGCTGCAGGCCGCGAAGCAGCAGACGGTGCTGCAGACCGACTCGCGCTACGCCGACGAGCTCGACTCCCTCGCCGAGGCGTTCAGCGCCGCCCACCACCAGGCGCTGCGCCAGACCGCGAACCAGGCCCTGCTGCGCATCGACGTCGAGGCGATGATGAAGACCCTCGCCCGCCGCGGCCAGAGCCTCATCCGCCGCCAGCAGCAGGTCATGGAGTCCCTCGTGGAGGGCACCTCCGCGACCGCGATCCCCGACGAGTGGCGCAGCGTCTACCACCTGCTGGCCCGCATGCGCCGCAACGAGGAGAACCTGCTCCTGCTCGCCGGCGGCGACCCGCAGCGCCGCTACAACCACCCGGCCGGGCTCGAGGCGATCATCCGCGACGCCGTGGCCGAGATCGAGGACGCCGGGCGCGTCGTGGTCGAGAACCAGGTCGGGGCCCGGCTCGAGACCAAACCCGCCGGCGACCTCGTGCGCATCCTCGCCGAACTGCTCGACAACGCCGCGTCCTACTCGCCGCCGACCCAGTCGGTGCGGGTCACCTCGCGCCGTTCAGGTTCGGAGATCGTCATCTCCATCGCCGACGACGGCATCGGCCTCGCCCCCGAGCCGATGGCCGCGATCAACCGCCGCCTGGCCGAGCCGACGCAGCTCAACTCCGAACTCACCGCGACCATGGGCCTGCTCGTGGTCGGGCGGCTCGCAGCCGAGCACTCGATCAGCGTCCAGCTGCACTCCACCATGGGCAAGGGCACGCTCGCGCTCGTGCGCATCCCCGCGAGCGCGCACGCCGAGGACCCCGTCGGCCTCGCGCCCGCCGACCGCTCCGGGACGGCCGCGCAGCTCGCCCTCTCGGCGCGCGCCGCGAACCTGCCGGTGACCGGGACGGGCGCCGAGTCGGGTGCGCCGAGCGCCGTCGAGCCGATCGTCCCGCGGCCGCGCCGCGCCGGCTCCGTCCCCGAACCACTGCCTGTAGCTGGGACGACACTCAACGGCGGGAACGGATCCGCCGCCCCTGCGGGCCCAGCCGCCGAGACGCTGGATGTTACCTTCAGGAAAGTGAACCGAGCACTCGAAACCTCCGGCAGGGTCAACGGCGCGGAACTGCCCCGCCGCGCACCCGGTTCCCGGCTGCTCCCCGGCTCCGTTCCCAGCTCGCGTTCGGGCGGCGGCGGAACCGACCTCGACCCTGCCGAGATCAGGGACCGGCTCGCCGGTTTCGCCTCCGGCATCGCGGCGGCCGCCGCGCACGAACAACGCCAATAGAAAGCAGCGAGATGGACAACAAGGACAAGAACGTCGGTGAACTCGACTGGCTCCTGACCTCCTTCGTGGAGAAGGTCCCGGACGTCTCCGAGGCGCTCACGGTCTCCGTCGACGGACTCGCCATCGCCGCCTCGCGCGGCCTGTCGACCGACCGGGCCGACCAGCTCGCCGCCATCACCTCGGGCCTCGCGAGCCTGACGACGGGGGCGGCCAAGGTCCTCGACGCCGGCCGCATCCGCCAGTCCGTGATCGACATGGACGAGGGCGTGCTGCTCCTCATGGCCGTCGGCGACCGCGCCCAGCTCGCCGTCCTCGCCAACGCCGGCTGCGACCTCGGCCAGGTCGGCTACGAGACCGCCCTTCTGGTCAAGCGCGTCTACGCGGCGCTCGAGCCCGACGCCCGCGGCAGCCTGTAGCCGCACTGTAGGAGATTGCTCACCCGCGGGCGCCGCACCCATCGGGCGTCCCGCGGGATCACTTCCCCCGAAACACCAGTCACGCATTCGACCTGCGACAACCACGATGAACGCTGCAGACGGTCACGCACCGCCACGCCGCTAGTGCGTTGCCCCTCCGCATCGGCCCCCCTTCCCGGGGCTATGCTGCGTTCGCTACCTGGAAATGAATCATGGAGGCCCACAGGTGACCACGGTTGAGCCGAAGCTTGAGCCAACGCCTATCGTCGCGCGCCCCTGGCCGGTACGCCGGGAGCCCAACGGTTCCTGGCTCGCCCGCACGCTCCGCACGACGGACGCGAAGCAGATCGGTCTGCTCTACTTCGTGACGTCCTTCGCGTTCTTCGCGATCGGCGGCGTCCTGGCGCTGCTCATCCGCGCGGAGCTGTTCCAGCCGGGCCTCCAGATCGTGTCCTCCGAGCAGTTCAACCAGCTGTTCACGATGCACGGCACGATCATGCTGCTGATGTTCGCGACCCCGATCGTGTTCGCGTTCGGCAACTACCTGGTGCCCTTGCAGATCGGCGCGCCCGACGTCGCGTTCCCACGCCTGAACGCGTTCGCGTACTGGCTGTACCTGCTCGGCTCGATCCTCGCGGTCTCCGGCTTCATCACCCCGGGCGGCGCGGCCTCCTTCGGCTGGTTCGCCTACCAGCCGCTCTCGAACGCGGTCAACTCGCCGGGCATCGGCGCCGACATGTGGTTCGTGGGCCTCTCGATCTCGGGTATCGGCACCATCCTCGGCGCCGTCAACATGATCACCACGATCATCACGATGCGCGCCCCGGGCATGCTCATGTTCCGCATGCCGATCTTCACCTGGAACATCCTCATCACCAGCCTCCTGGTGATCCTGGTCTTCCCGATCCTGTTCGCCGCGCTCCTCGCCGTCATGGCCGACCGCCAGCTCGGCGCGCACGTCTTCGACTCCGAGACCGGCGGCGCGATCCTGTGGCAGCACCTGTTCTGGTTCTTCGGCCACCCCGAGGTGTACATCGTGGCGCTGCCGTTCTTCGGCATCGTCTCCGAGATCTTCCCGGTGTTCAGCCGCAAGCCGATCTTCGGCTACAAGACCCTGGTCGCCGCCACCCTCGCGATCGCGGGCCTGTCGATGGCCGTGTGGGCCCACCACATGTACGCCACCGGCTCGGTCATGCTGCCGTTCTTCTCGCTCATGACCTTCCTGATCGCGGTCCCGACCGGTGTGAAGTTCTTCAACTGGATCGGCACCATGTGGAAGGGCCAGCTGACCTTCGAGACCCCGATGCTGTTCAGCATCGGCTTCCTGGTCACGTTCCTCCTCGGCGGCCTCTCGGGCGTCCTGCTCGCCAGCCCGCCGGTCGACTTCCACGTCTCAGACTCGTACTTCGTGGTGGCGCACTTCCACTACGTGCTGTTCGGCACCATCGTGTTCGCCGTCTACGCCGGCGTCTACTTCTGGTTCCCGAAGGTCGCCGGCCGCATGTACGACGAACGGCTCGGCAAGGTCCACTTCTGGCTGACCTTCATCGGCTTCCACACCACCTTCCTGGTGCAGCACTGGCTCGGCGCCGAGGGCATGCCCCGGCGGTACGCCGACTACCTGGAGACCGACGGCTTCACGACGCTCAACATGATCTCCACGATCGGCGCGTTCATCCTCGGCCTCTCGACCCTGCCGTTCATCTGGAACCTCTTCAAGTCCTGGAAGACCGGCCGCGTCGTCGAGACCAACGACCCGTGGGGCTACGGCGGCTCGCTCGAGTGGGCGACCAGCTGCCCGCCGCCGCTGCGCAACTTCGACCGCCTCCCGCGCATCCGCTCGGAGCGCCCCGTCTTCGACGAGAAGTGGGGCCACCTGGTCAAGGAAGTCAAGGGGCACTAGCGACGACATGAGGAAGACCCGGGAGCGGCTGCTCCCGGGTCTTTCTGCTTCCCGCGGAGGAAATATGCGCACAGTCGCGCACCGGGACTTCCGCGCCCCGCGGGACCTCACTAGGATCGGGGTATGAGCCGGGCACTGATCGTGGTAGACGTCCAGAACGACTTCTGTGAGGGCGGGTCGCTCGCCGTCGCGGGCGGCGCGGCCGTCGCGGCGGGGGTCACCGAACTCATCGGGTCCACCCCGGGCCGGTGGGAGCACATCGTCGCGACCCGCGACTGGCACATCGACCCCGGCCTGCACTTCTCGGCCGAACCGGACTTCCGCGACTCGTGGCCCCCGCACTGCGTGGTCGGCACCGCTGGCGCGGGCTTCCACCCCGACTTCGATCACACGGTCGCCGAGGCCGTGTTCGACAAGGGCGCGTACGAGGCTGCGTACTCGGGCTTCGAGGGCTCGGCGGGCGAGACGGGCCTGGCCGAGTGGCTGCGCGAACGCGGCGTCGACGCGGTCGACGTCGTCGGCATCGCCACCGACCACTGCGTCCGGGCCACCGCCCTCGACGCCGCCGCCGAAGGCTTCGAGACCACCGTGCTCCTCGAGTACACGGCCGCGGTCGCCGAAGAGACGAAGGCCAAGGCACTCAAGGAACTCGAAGAGGCGGGCGTGACCCTCGCCTGACCCCGTGACGTGACGAGGCCCCCGCGAGCGGTGCTCGCGGGGGCCTCGGTTGCGATCAGCGGGTGGAATGCTCGGTCGGGAACTCGGTGCCGGATTCGCTGGGCTCGTCGTCGCCCGGGGTGGGCATCTCTTCGCCGATGGTGGTGGGTTCCTCTTCGGACGGGGACTCGGCGTCCTCCTCCGTGGGCTCCTCCTCGCCGATGGTCGTGGGTTCCTCGCCGGGCCAGGACTCCTCGGCCTCGGTGGGCTGCTCGCTCTCCTCGGTCGGCCGGTCGCTGGTGGGCTCCTCGCCGCAGGGCTCCTCGGTGGGCTGCCCGGACTCGGTGGGCTCGTCGCTGCCGTGCTCCTCCGAGGGTTCCTCGGCGGGTTCGGTGCCGTATTCGGCCTGCTCTTCGGAGGCGGGCGTGTCGTCGGTGGGCTCCTCGCCGCTGCCGGTGGGCTCTTCGCCGGGCCAGGACTCCTCTTCGCTGGGGCCGTCGGTAAGCCAGTCGCAGCCGGGCGTCTCGGTGACCTCGGAGGTCGGGCCGGAGTCGGCGGGGCCGGGACCGCTCTGGTCGGTCGCGGCGGCCTGCTGGAGGGCCCAGCCGCCGGGGACGGCGAGAACCGCGGCGGCGACGCCGGCGGCCGCGACGCGGACGGTGCGGTGGCGGCGCAGGCGGCGGCGCAGCTGCCCGGTGGTGGGCGGGCTGGTCTCGGCGGCGGTGGCCGCCGCGTACTGGTCGAACATGGCGCTCAACGGGTCGCGCTGGGGGGTGTTCATCGTTGCTCCTCGAAGTCGGCGATGCGCAGGCGCTCGGCGAGCGCCGCTTTTCCTCGTGTCAGCCAGGAGCGGACGGTCGCTTCGGCGACGCCCTCCTGTTCGGCGATCTCCGCCGAGGTCATCCCGGCCATGTAGCGGAGGATGACGGCCTTGCGGTGGCGCTCGTTGAGTTCGGACAGGGCCTGCTCGAGGTCCAGCCGCTCGGGTCCGGGGCCTTCGGTGGTCGCGGGGTGCTGCCGGCGCAGGAAGCGGCGGACGACGGCGGCGCGGCGCAGCCGCGAGGTGGCCAGGTTCCAGGCGACCCGGCGCACCCAGGTGGCGGGGTTGTCGTAGGCGCTGATCGCGCCCCAGCGGGCGAGCGCCCGGCAGAAGGCCTCCGCGACCAGGTCCTCGGCCTCGGCGAGGTCGCCGACGTAGGCCCGGATCTGGGCGGTGACCTGGGCGACGTTCGCGGCGTAGAAGCCGTTGAAGTCCGCGCGGTCCGCGGACACGGTGTCGCCGGCGACAGTATGGGACACAGTGGACTGTTGCACCACGGGGCTCGCAGTCATCCGGTTCCTCGATTCCAGGGAAATGACGTGCGGTCGGGTTTGATCGCACTCTCCACACGAAGGACCCGGCTCCAGTGACGCAGCCGAACGCGAGTTTTTTCGGGTGAAACGGGGCTTACTTGCCGTAGCGGCGGTCGCGGATGGCGAACGACCGCACCGCGCGCAGGAAGTCGACCCGGCGGAAGTCGGGCCAGTTCGAGTCGCAGAAGTAGAACTCCGAATACGCCGACTGCCACAGCAGGAACCCGGAGATGCGCTGTTCGCCGCTGGTGCGGATCACGAGGTCGGGGTCGGGCTGGCCGGTCATGTACAGGTGGCGGGCGATCGAGTCGGCGTCGAGGGACTCGGCGACCTCTTCGAGGCTGGCGCCGGTGGCGGCCTGCTCGAGGATGAAGGCGCGCACGGCGTCGGCGATCTCGCGCTGGCCGCCGTAGCAGACGGCGAGGTTGACCTGCATGCCGCGTTTGTCGGCGGTGCGCTGCTGGGCGCTCTTGAGGGCGGTCTGGTGGGCTTCGGGGAGGAGGTCGAGGGCGCCGACCATGCGCAGCTGCCAGGGCTGGTCGTCCTCGGCGAGTTCGCCGGCGAGCTCGTCGATGATGTCGAGGAGGGGGTCGAGCTGCTCTTTGGGGCGGGAGAGGTTCTCGGTGGAGAGGAGCCAGATGGTGACGTGCTCGACGCCGAGCTCGTCGCACCAGCCGAGGAAGCGCTCGATGTGCTTGGCGCCGGCGCGGTGGCCGTCGTTGGGGTCGGTCAGGCCCATGTCGCGGGCCCAGCGACGGTTGCCGTCGACCATGACGCCGATGTGCCGGGGCAGCGGCTGGCCGGTCAGCTCGCGTGCGAGCCGACGCTCGTAGATCCGGTAAAGCAGGTTCGAGATCGCCACAACCGGCAATTGTAGGCTCCCGCCCGCACGCCGCCGCCCGCGCACGGTGCCGTGTGCGCGGGCGGCGGTGGCTGTGATCCCTGCGTGGTTACTGCAGGTCGAGGCGCTGCTTGAGGGCGTCGAGTTCGCTCCACAGGACGGTCGGGAGCCGGTCGCCGAAGCGCGCGAACCAGCTTTCGACCAGCGGGATCTCGGCGGCCCACTCGTCCCTGTCGACCGCGAGGGCGGCTTCGAGGTCGGCCTTCGTCAGCTCGAGCCCGTCGACGTCGATGGCCTCGGGGGTCGGGCAGTACCCGATCGGGGTCTCGACGGCGGCGCCGCGGCCTTCGAGGCGCTCGACGACCCATTTGAGGACGCGGGCGTTCTCGCCGAAGCCGGGCCACAGGAAGCGGCCGTCCTCGGAGCGGCGGAACCAGTTGACGTAGAAGACCTCGGGCATGAGGTCCTCGCTGGCGGCGGACTTGCCCATCTCGATCCAGTGGCCGAAGTAGTCGGCGGCGTTGTAGCCGATGAACGGCAGCATCGCCATCGGGTCGCGGCGCACGACGCCGACCTGGCCGACGGCGGCGGCCGTGGTCTCCGAGGAGAGGGTCGCGCCCATGTACACGCCGTGGACCCAGTCGCGGGCCTGCGTGACCAGCGGGATGGTGCTCGCGCGGCGGCCGCCGAAGAGGATCGCGTCGATCGGGACGCCGCGCGGGTCGTCGTACTGCTCGGCGAGGACCGGGCACTGCTTGATGGGCGTGCAGAAGCGGCTGTTGGGGTGGCTGGAGGGCTCCTCGGAGCGCGGGCTCCAGTCGCGGCCCTTCCAGTCGATCAGGTGCTCGGGGGCCTCGCCCATGCCCTCCCACCACACGTCGCCGTCGTCGGTGAGCGCGACGTTGGTGAAGAGCGTGTGGCCCTTCTCGATGGTGCGCATGGCGTTCGGGTTGGTCCTGTAGTCGGTGCCGGGCGCGACGCCGAAGAAGCCGTACTCGGGGTTGGAGGCCCACAGGCGGCCGTCCTCGCCGAAGCGGAGCCAGGCGATGTCGTCGCCGAGGGTCTCGACCTTCCAGCCGGGGATGGTCGGCTCGAGCATGGCGAGGTTGGTCTTGCCGCACGCGGAGGGGAACGCGCCGGTCACGTGGTAGACCCTCCCCTCGGGGGAGGTCAGGCGCAGGATGAGCATGTGCTCGGCGAGCCAGCCCTCGTCGCGGCCCATGACGGAGCCGATGCGCAGGGCGTAGCACTTCTTGCCGAGCAGCGAGTTGCCGCCGTAGCCGGAGCCGTAGGACCAGATCTCGCGGTCCTCGGGGAAGTGGGAGATGTACTTGGTCTCGCTGCAGGGCCACGGGACGTCGCTCTGGCCGGGCGCGAGGGGCGCGCCGACGGAGTGGAGGCACTTGACGAAGTCGGCGTCCTTACCCATGGCGTCGAGCACGTGCAGGCCCATGCGGGTCATGATGTGCATCGAGGCGGCGACGTAGGCGGAGTCGGTGAGCTCCACGCCGAACATCGGCTTCTCGGCGTCGAGCGAGCCCATGCAGAACGGGACTACGTACATGGTGCGCCCGCGCATGGAGCCGCGGTAGAGGCCGGTCATGGTCTCGCGCATGTAGTCGGGCGCGGTCCAGTTGTTGGTGGGCCCGGCGTCCTCGGGGTCGGTCGAGCAGATGAAGGTGCGCTCCTCGACGCGGGCCACGTCGCCGGGGTCGGTGCGGGCCAGGAACGAGTCGGGCTTGGCCGGCACGGGGACGAGGGTCCCGAAGGCGACGAGCTCGGCGGTCAGGCGCTCCCATTCGGCGGGGGTGCCGTCGCACCACACGATCTGGTCGGGGTCGGTCAGCTCGGCCACTTCGCCGACCCAGGCGAGGAGCCGGTGGTGGCGGGTGGGCGGATCGGTGAGTCCGATCGCTGCGCTGGTCATATCGTCACTGGCTACGGAGACTTCGATGCTCACGGCGGTGGCTCCTTCGGTGCTGTTCTCGTGCACGGCGCGCGCGGTCCGCTTGTGGCGGCTGACGCCGCCGTGCCGGTCGGAGCCCGGACGCTCCAACCGGAACCGGTCTTTCGGACGCTACGGGAAGCGGCGGGCTCGCGCAGGCAGTCGTGCTCGATCGGTCCGGGCCTGAACAGGGACAGCATGCATGAAATTTGATCAAGTGCGTATTCGAGCTCGGAACGAGCACAACTACTTGCACTTTCCGCGCGACCAATCAGTACCGCGCACACTGTCATGAATTTGACCGTTCCTCACAACTAATGCGATCGGTTTCGATCATGGAACGAGCGCGTTAGCGCGCTGTCGCGATCGTGTTTCGCGCACGGGTCCGCCGGATTTTGGCCCGAATCGCCGCACGCCGGGCCGTCTTGGGGTGAAGATGCAGGTCTGCACAGCCGCATCCGAAACGTTGGGAGGGGGCCATGGCGCACCGAGAACCGGAACCGCAGCCGCACCGCGCCAGAGGCGCGACGGTCGGCTTCCTGATCGCGATCGTCCTCGTCCTGGCGATCGTCCTGGTCTACCTGCTCCTGCGGTGAGCGCACGAGAAGGGCGGGTGCGCGATCGCGCACCCGCCTCGTCTTGCTGCTCGGATCAGACCGAGGGGCCCCGGCGGCGCAGCTCGTCGACACTCACCATGGCCTCGCGCAGCTCCTTGAGCCAGTCCTCCGCGTGCTGCTCGACCAGGCGCACGCACCACGCCAGCGCGTCCGAGCGCGACGCGGCCACGCCCGAGCCGACGAGTGTGTCGAGCACCAGCCGCTCGGGCTGGCGCAGCCGCGTCGTCACCGGCAGCGACTGGTGGGTGAAGACCATCGTGGTGGAGCCGCAACGCGCCCCCCACGAGGACTGGCGGTGGTACCGGTACTGGAGCTGCTGCGCGATCTGCACGCGCATGTCGCGCGTCGCCTCGCGGAAGCGCGAGATGCGGCCCTCCTCGGTCGCGGCCCGGTCGGACTCGGTCGCGTCGGCGGGGTGGTCGGGGGTCGGCAGCGGGCAGATGATGATCATCTCGTCGCGGTCCACGGTCACATCGGGCATGCCGGCGATCCAGCCGTCGGGGACGATCCCGTAGATCCAGGCGGGGGCGTCGTCAGTGGACGGCAGGGGGCCGTAATGCCACGAGCCGGTGTCGTCGATGGCGGCCATTGACGGGACTCCTCACGTTTCGTTGACGCATCAGGTGTACCCCATGGCGTCAACCGTTCGCTATAGCCCCCTCATGAACAGGCCCGCCAGCGCGCACACCGCGACGATCGCCGCCCCGACGCACACGAGTGTCTGGCCCGGGCGCGGCCGCACCCGGTACTGCCAGGACAGCCACGCGCCCAACACGATCGGGCCGGTCCCGATGCCGACGAACAGCGTCAACGCGGCGAGGGCCTCGGCGAACGGGAGGCTCCCGGACCACAGGATCGCCAGCGCCGCCCAGACGGCGAGGGCGCCGGTGCCGAGACCGATGGCGGCCGCGGTGATCTCGGTGTGGCGGGGCGCCTCGATCGGGAGTTCACCCTGTCGGGCGAGGGAGAGCAGGCGTTCGGAGCGTTCGATCCGGGCGCGCACGCGCTCGGCGCCGGGGTCCGGGTCCGGTTCCCCCGCAGAGGGAGTGGGGCCGGTGCGGCGGTGGCCCACGAAGTCGCCGAGGGAGCGCCACAGGACGCCGACGGCCTTGTCGGTCTCGGCCACGAGCGCCGCGGCGTTCACCGCGGCGCTGTTCGCGTCCTCGCGGGCGGCGCGGGCGGCCTCGACGGCGGCCGCGAGCCGGCCGGCCTCGGCGCGGTAGGAGGCGACGGCGGCGCCGATCTCGGCGTCGGCGTCGGCGCGCTCCTTGAGGTAGGCGGCGACGGCGGCGGCGTAGTCGGTGTCGGTGTCGGTGGGCACGTGTGGCACCTCTTTCGGCGGGCGGTCGGGCTACGGCAGGTCGAGGATCGCCTCGGGCCGCGGCAGCAGCGCGGTCGTCTTGTAGGGGATGACGACCTGCGGGACGCGGTGGCGGGCGCGGTCGAAGTAGAGGCCGCGCCGCTCGCGCGGGTACCAGGCCGGGCCGCCGCTCGCGGGCGAGAGCGGCGCGAGCTCGGGGCCCTGAACGTCGAGGGCGAGCCAGGCGTCGACGGCGTCGAAGCGGGCGGAGAACCCGCCGAGGTCTTCGCGCAGGCGCGGCACGGACCGCCACCAGCCGAGCGTGTGCAGGTGGCGTTCGGGTCCGTCGATGAGCATGGCGCGCAAGGCGGCCGTGCCGGCGGCGTCGAGGCGGGCGGACCCGGCGTCGACGGCGTAGACGAGGTTGAGGCGCAGCGCGCCGTCGCAGCGGCGGTCCCATTCCTTGCAGACCTCGTCGAGGCCGTCGTGCCAGTCGACTTCGGCGCCTTCGGTTTCGAGGGCGGCGGCGAGGGCGAGCGCGGACGGCGCGGCGTCGGGTTCGAGGCAGCACAGGTCGACGCCGATGCGCTGGCCCTGCCGCTTCGCGCCCTGCGCGGCGGTGAGCGCGGCGGCGGCGAGGATGTCGGCGGCTTCGGCTCCCCTGGTGCCGAGGATGGCGAGGTTGCGGCCGGGCGCGCGGTGGAGCGCGAGTTCGGCGCCGCGGGCGGCGACGTCGATGGTCTGGCCGAGGAGCGCGGTCTCGGGCGACGGCGCGGTCGCGGTGAGCGCGGGGACATGGTCGCCGTCGAAGAGTGCGGGCGGTTCGTTGCCGTTGGGGCGGGCTTCCCAGAGGCGCTTCTGGAGCGGTTCCCAGGCGTCGGCGTGCCCGGCGTTGGGGACGGCCACGACCTTGTTGGCGTTGGTGTGGCCGGACTCGTCGTTGACGACGGCGTGGAAGCGGGCGACGGTGTCGGCGGCGTGGTTGTTCTCGGCGAGGACCCTGCGGGCCTTGGGGAGGGCGATGCGCAGGGTGAACTGGGCGACGAGGCTGGGGCGGCCCCAGAGGGCCTCGATGCCGGCGATGTCCTGCGAGGCGAGCACGAGGTGGATGCCTTGGCTGCGGCCGCGGCGGGCGAGGTCGTCGAGCAGCTGCACGGCTTCGTCGGTGACGGCGTCGCGGGCTTCGAGGAGCACCTGGAACTCGTCCACGATGGCGACGATGCGGGGCCAGTGGCCTTCGGGGTCGGCGGCGCGGAGCTCTTCGAGCTTGGTGGCCTCGTGGGCTTTGGCGGCCTCGGCGCGGCGGCGCAGCTCCTCTTTGAGGTGGCGCAGGAGGGCGAGGCCGAACTCGCGGTCGTCGTTGATGTTGACGCCGACGAGGCGCACATGCGGGAGCCAGGTGGGGTCGCGGCGGCCGGAGGCGAAGCGCGCGAAGGAGACCCCCTCCTTGAAGTCGAGG
This sequence comes from Glycomyces niveus, assembly GCF_017592475.1. GTDB lineage: Bacteria > Actinomycetota > Actinomycetes > Mycobacteriales > Micromonosporaceae > Glycomyces > Glycomyces niveus. The sequence goes on from NZ_JAGFNP010000006.1 coordinate 46,449, forward strand.
AGGTAGAGCGCCAGTTCATCGGGGCTGTAGTTGGAGGCGAGGCCCGCGATCCACGCGTACAGGAGGTTCGTCTTGCCCGACCCGGAAGGGCCGCCGACGAGCGCGTGGGGCGGGTTGTCGCCGAGGGCGAGGCGGGCCACGTCGCCGGCGGCGGTCTCGCCGACGGCCGCGAAGAGGCCGGTGGCGGAGGAGGCGGCCCAGAGTCGCTGCGGGAGGAGGTCGACGAGGCGGGCGGGTTCCCTTCCGGCACGGTGCTTCTCGGCGACGGCTTTGGCGGCGGCGGTGACGGTGCTCAGGGGCGGCGGCGCGTCGAGTTCGAGGGCGGCGCCCGGGAGTCCGGTGTAGGCGGTCCTGGTGAGGCGCGGCAGGTCGGCGGGTCCGGCGGTGTCGTCGCCGACGACGACGAGGTGCACTCCGGCGGCGACGCCGGTGCGGCGCAGCCGCGCGAGCTGGGCCTGGTCGTGGGCGGGCCAGGCGGCGAGGTCGGCGTTGAGAAGCACGAGCACCCGCCACGGCTCGGGCCGCCGCCCGGTGGCGGCGGCGAGCTCGGCGAGCGAGGCGTGCTCCCCCGCGAGCACGTCGGCGTTGACGCGCCGCACGGTCTCGACGAGCGAGTCCAGGGTCTCGCGCAAGCCCGAGGGGCCGATGAACGAGAGCAGCCCCGCCTTGCCGAGCGCGGCGAACGCCGAAAGCGACCCGCCGAGATGCTCGGGGTCGTACACATGCAGCCGCACCAGCCCGGCGGGCACGGACCCGACGGCCCGCAGCAGCAGTCCCGGAAGTGCTTGGGCCGCATCGGTATCGATGCGCAGGTGCGCGCGGTCGAGCAACGGCACGAGTGCGGGCAGTGAGACCGTGGTCACCGAGGGTGCTGAATTGTCGTACCCCCCTGCCACACTTGCCTTGCCGGCGGATGCACCCGCTGCACCGGAACGGATCCGAAACATCGCGGAGGCACCGGGGGCATCGCCACTCTCGACCGGAGCGCGCCCGGTCGAGAGTGCGGCCGGCAAGGCGGTGGTGGGTGGGTGGGGTGGGGGGAGGGAGGGCCCCGAAAGCCCCGGTTCGAGCGGCGATTCGCTGTCGGCCCCCGGCTCGAAGGGCGATGCACCGCCGGCTTCCGGCTCGAACGTCGATTCGCTGTCGGCGATGCGCCCGATGCGCAGCATCGGCGCCGCCCCGCGGTCGAGTCCCGACTCGGGCTGCCATCCCGTCCACAGTGCCCCGGCGGCGGCGGGCGCCGCCTGCGCGGCGGCGGCGAGGGCCGCTTCGTGACTGCCCTGCACCGCTGCGGCCTTGCGGGCTTCGAGGGTGGCGAGCATGCGTTCGTGGATGCCCTTGAGCTGCGCCTGCTTGCGGGTCGCGTCGGCGATCGCGCGCTCGGACTCGGACCGCTCGGTCTCGGCGTGGGCCGCGGTGCGCTCGGCGAGGAAGCGGGCCTCGCCGCGGGCGCGCCCGAGTTCGTCGCCCATGGCCACCACCAGTCGTCGCCGCCAGCTGCTCATGGTCAGGCCCTCCGCTCGCTCTTGCTCAACCGGTGCAGGGCCGCGACCAGCGCCGGGCCCATCGCCGCGGTCCGGGCCGCGTCGCCGCCGTCGTCAGTGCCCTTGCGCCCCAAGGTGCAGGCCGAGGCGAGCGCGGCCCCGATGTGGTCCGGCTCGGCCTTCGGGACGAGCGAGCGGACCTTGTCGGCGCATTTGTCGCGCAGGCCGGGCACGTCGCGGGCGGTGGGGGTCCGTCCCAGGTGCTCGGCGGCGAGGGTGCGCACGAGCGGCCAGGCGAGGCCGGGGAGTTTGACGCCGGCCTGGGGCCCGGCGTCGCGCAGGCGCTTGCAGTAGGCCTCGGCGTTGCCGTCGCCCGCGGCTTTGAGCAGGTCGTTGAAGAGCCGCGTGGGCGGCACCTGCTGCGGGTCGGCGGCGCCGGTGCGGTCGCAGAGATCGTTGACGCGGTCGGTCCACCACTGCCGCGGGTCGACGGGAGGCGGTTTGACGGGCGCTCCCTTGGGGACGGCTGCTGCGGGGGTCGCGGCGGCGCCGGCGCCGATGCCGTCGAGGTAGTCGTCGATCGCGGTGGCGGCCTCGGTGAGGCGGACGCGGGCCGCGTCGAGGCGTTCGCGGGCGGCGCCGAGCTTGTGGAGGCCGATCTCGGCGTTGGACTCGCGCGAGGCCTCCTTCAGTTCCGCCTGGGCGGCTTCGAGGCACTGGTCGGCGGTGTCGAGGGCGGGCAGCGGGAGGTCGGCGGCCAGGGCCTTGAGGCGCCCGGCGAGGGCGGCGACGTCCACAGGGGTCTCCGTTCTAGAGGGTCGCGGCGTAGGCCTCGGCCTGCTCGGCGGCGGCGAACGTGGCGGCCAGCGACTGCTCGAGCTCGGCGGCCGCCTGCGCGAGCGCGGCCTGGGCGGTGGCGACCGAGTCGTGGCCGGAGCCGGCGGTGACGGCGGTCAGGCTCCCTTGGGCGGCTTCGATGTTCTGGCTGGCGGAGGCGATGGCGGCCTGGCCGTCGCGCACCTGCTGGAGCGCAGCGGCGATGGCGGACTTGAGTTCGGCGACGCTCACGGTGGACACAGGCTCATTCTCACCGATCGAACGCGTACATGCGGTGATCGGACGATAACCCGGCGTGTCTGCTTTGTCGGATTTCCGACGCCGCCGTGACTACGAGTGTTGCTTTCAATGCATTTAACGGTGGCGAAGTGACGTACCTCCCAACTAGAGTGTGAGTACCAACGGGGGCCCGCCCCCTACACATCGACACCCGGGAGGCGACCGTGCCAGTGCAACGCACTTACGTCCTCGACACCTCGGTACTGCTATCAGACCCTGGTGCGTTCTCACGGTTCGACGAACACCACGTGGTCATTCCGCTCGTCGTAGTAAGCGAACTGGAGGGCAAACGCCACCACCCCGAACTGGGCTGGTTCGCCCGGGAGTGCCTCAGGCGCCTCGACGAACTCCGCATCAAGCACGGGCGCCTCGACCAGCCGATCCCCGTCGGGGACCACGGCGGCTCCATCCGGGTCGAGCTCAACCACGTCGACACCTCCGGCCTGCCGGCCGGGTTCGCCGTGGACACCAACGACTCGCGCATCATCGCCGTCACTCGGGCACTGGGGCTCGAAGGCGCCGACGCGGTGCTGGTCACCAAGGACATGCCGCTGCGGGTCAAGGCCTCCGCGGTCGGCATCCCCACCGAGGAGTACCGCCACGGCCAGGCCGCCGACCCCACCTGGTCCGGCATGGCCGAGCTCGCGGTGTCCGACGAGGAGATCGACCGGCTGTTCGACGGCGGCGACGTGGACCTGCCGCACGACGTGGAGCTGCCGTGCCACACGGGGCTCGTCCTCACCGGCACCGGCTCCAAGGCGCTCGGCCGGGTCACTGTGGACAAGCAGATCCGCCTCATCCGGGGCCGCGACGCTTTCGGCGTCCACGGCCGCTCCGCCGAGCAGCGGGTCGCGCTCGACCTCCTGCTCGACCCCGACATCGGCATCGTCTCGCTCGGCGGCAAGGCCGGCACCGGCAAGTCGGCGATGGCGCTGTGCGCCGGGCTCGAGCAGGTGCTCGAACGGGAGCTGTTCAAGAAGGTCATCGTGTTCCGCCCGCTGTACGCGGTCGGCGGCCAGCAGCTCGGCTACCTGCCCGGCTCCGAGGGCGAGAAGATGAGCCCGTGGGGCCAGGCCGTGTTCGACACGCTCGGGGCCGTCACGAACGACGTGGTGATCTCGGAGGTGCTCGAGCGCGGGATGCTCGAGGTCCTGCCGCTCACCCACATCCGCGGCCGCTCCCTGCACGACGCGTTCGTCATCGTCGACGAAGCGCAGTCGCTCGAGCGCGGGGTGCTCCTGACGGTGCTCTCCCGCATCGGCCAGGGCTCCAAAGTGGTGCTCACCCACGACGTCGCGCAACGCGACAACCTGCGGGTGGGCCGCCACGACGGCGTCGCCTCGGTGATCGACGTGCTCAAGGGCCACCCACTGTTCGCTCACGTGACGCTTACGCGCAGTGAGCGTTCGGAGATCGCGGAAATGGTCACCAACCTGCTCGAAGGCTAGGGATCCAGCTCTGGCATGCTGTGTCCCGGGCGTCTGTGGACAGACGCCCGGGACACAGGAGTAGAGCGCATGATCCCACTGCTGACCCGCTACGGCGCGAAAGCCGCCGCCGTGCTCGTCCTCGCACTCGGGGCCGTCATCGTCGTGAACGCCGTGAACGACAAGCCCTCGGAAGAGGACGCCCAGCACCCCAGCCAGGCCGCCGCCGAGCAGCAGGCCGAGGCCGAGGAAGCGTATGAAGAAGTCCGCTACCTCCACGTCAACTACATCGCCGAGACCGCCGGCGCAGACGTGACCGTCAAGGCCGAGGCCGTCGGCGACTACGCGATGGACAAGGCCGCCGGCCTGGACTCCGCGCAGGAGGACGCCGACAAGGCCGCCGCCGAGGCCGAAGCGGCCGCCGCGGCGAACACCAACCCGACCTCGGTCGACATCCCGTCCAGCTGCGACGAGTACTCCGGCAACAAGGCCACCGGCTGCGCCATGGCGGTCGAACGCGGCTTCAGCCTCGACGAGGTCGGCTGCCTCGTGGCCCTGTGGGACCGCGAGTCCGGCTGGAACCACCTGGCGGAGAACTCGATCGGCGCCTACGGCATCCCGCAGGCCCTGCCCGGACCGAAGATGGAGTCCGCCGGCTCCGACTGGGAGACCAACCCCGTCACCCAGATCAAGTGGGGCCTGGGCTACATCGAGGGCCGCTACGGCACGCCCTGCGAAGCCTGGAACCATTCCGAAGAAGTCGGCTGGTATTAGGACCCCGACCGCCGCCCGGTCCCCCGGGCGGCGGTCGTTTTTTACTGGAGCCACCCCATGATCCCGAAGCTGACCCGCTACGGGGCCCGCATCGCCGCCCTCGTGGTGCTCGCGATCGGCGCCCTCATCGCCGTCAACGCCGTCACCGACGACCCCGCCCTGATCGACGCGGAGCACCCCGGCCAGGCCGCCGCCGAGCAGCAGGCCGACGCCGAGGCGGCGTACGAGGAAGCGCGCGGCCACCACCGCGACTACATCGCCGCGACCGCCGGCGCCGACGTCACCGTCAAGGCCGAAGCCGTCGGCGAATACGCCGCGGACAAGGCGAACGGCCTGAACGACGCCCAGGAGGACGCCGACCAGGCCGCAGAGGAGGCCGCCGCGAACAACAACCCGACCTCAGTCGAGATCCCGTCCAGCTGCGACGAGTTCACCGGGAACAAGGCCACCGGCTGCGCGCTCACCCTGGAGGCCGGGTTCGACCTCGAGCAGTTCGCGTGCCTGGAACTCCTGTGGGACAAGGAGTCCGGCTGGAACGAACTGGCCGAGAACCCGATCGGCGCCTACGGCATCCCGCAGTCCTACCCCGGCAGCAAGATGGCGTCCTTCGGCGACGACTGGCGGACGAACCCCGTCACGCAGATCCTCTGGGGCCTCGACTACATCGAGGGCCGGTACGACGCCCCCTGCGACGCCTGGGCCAAATCCGAGGCCGAGGGCTTCTACTGATCCCTTGAGCCACGCCCCCACGAACGCCAGCGCGACCAGTTCCATGCCGACGGTGGTGCGCTGCAGCAGGCCCGCGCCGAACGCGCCGGGCTCGCGCGGCACGCCGAACCATTCGGCGACGTACGGGGCGGAGCAGGCGACGAGGGCGACGACGGCGATCCAGCTGGCGGCGAGGACGCCCTTGCGGGTCTTGTCGGGGCAGTCGGCCCCGCGCGCCCAGCGGGCGAAGCAGAGGCCCATGACGGCCATGGTGCTGAAGGCGCAGAACGCCGCGTAGCGGTGGATCGCCGAGATCAGAGAGACCTCGGGGAGGCCGGGCGGGTCGGTGGGGAAGAGGGCGACGAGGCCGAGGAAGCCGGCCCAGACCAGGAGCATGGGGCTGAGCCAGCGGGGGGCTTCGACGCGGCGGGCGACGGCGGCGAAGGCGCAGGCGCCGAGCCCGAAGAGGACGAGCGCGACGGGCAGGAGCCAGCCGAGCGGGGTGTAGAGGTGGAGGCTGATGACGACCTCGACGGGGTTGAGGCCGGAGGTCGCGTGGAGGACGACCATCGCGGCGAACCCGGCGGCGAGCGCGGTGAAACCGGCCGTCGTCAGTCCCTTGAGGGTGGTCGCAGTGGTGGCACTGTCGCCAAGGGGCGCATGAATGATCATGCCGTCAAGCCTCGCGAAACCGGGCGTCTGAATCAGTGACGCGGGCACCCGAATCGCTCCCCCCGCCAGCACCCGGCCGGTGGTACGGCCTGCACTACCGCGGGGGTCCGGTGGGTTCGCCGCTCCCGGGCGCGCGGCGGCCGGGTGTGCGAGGCTTGGGGGGTGAACGAGTTGGCGGGAGCCCTGTCCCCGTATCTGCGTCAGCATGCCGAGAACCCGGTGGCGTGGCGCCAGTGGAGTGCGGCGGCGCTGGCGGAGGCCGCGGAGCGCGATGTGCCGGTCCTGATCTCGATCGGGTATTCGACGTGCCACTGGTGCCATGTGATGGCGCACGAGTCGTTCGAGGACAAGACGGTGGCGGACGCGATCAACTCCCGGTTCGTGGCGGTGAAGGTCGACCGCGAGGAGCGGCCGGACCTGGACGCGGTGTACATGCAGGCGACGATGGCGATCACGGGTCAGGGCGGGTGGCCGATGACGGTGTTCGCGTTCCCTGACGGGACGCCGTTCTTCGCGGGCACGTACTTCCCGAAGGCGCATTTCCTGCGGCTGCTGGACGCGGTGCACTCGGCGTGGGCGACGCAGCGGGAGGAGCTGGCGCATCAAGGTGCGGCGGTCGTGGAGGCGAGTGCGCGGAGCGGTCCGGCGTTCGCGGACGTGACGGTGGCCTGCCCGCTGGACGGCCCGTGCCCGCCGGCGCCGCCGGTGCGCACGGAGCTGCTGGACGCGGCCGCGGCGACGACGCTGGCGTCGGCGGACCGGGTGAACGGCGGGTTCGGGGCGGCGCCGAAGTTCCCGAGCGTGCCGGCGCTGCGGTTCCTGTGCGACGCGTACGTGCGCACGGGGGACGCGGAGCTGCTGGGTCATGTGAAGCTGACGGCGGAGCGGATGGCGCGCGGCGGGATCTACGACCAGTTGGAGGGCGGGTTCGCGCGCTACAGCGTGGACGCGTCGTGGACGGTGCCGCACTTCGAGAAGATGCTGTACGACAACGCGGAGCTGCTGTGGCTGTATTCGCGGCTGTACGGCGAGGGGGCGCTGTTCGCGCGGGTCGCGGACGAGACGGCGGCGTTCGTGCTGGAGCGGTTCTCGACGGCGGAGGGCGGGTTCGCGGCGGCGTTCGACGCGGACACCGAGGGCGTCGAGGGCTTGACGTACGTGTGGACGATGGCCGAACTGGAGGCGGTGCTCGGGCCGGATGCGGCGTGGGCCGCGGAGGTGTTCGGGGTCGATCCGGCGAGTCCGAACTTCGAGCACGGCGCGAACGTCCTGGAGCTGCCGCGAGATCCGGACGACAGCGCCCGCTGGGAGGCGGTGCGGCACCGGCTGCTGGCGGCGCGGCGGCTGCGGGCGCAGCCGGGCCGGGACGACAAGGTGGTGGCGGCCTGGAACGGGCTGGCGATCGCGGCGCTGGCGGAGTACGCCTCGCGTACGGGCCACCGGGATTCGCTGCTGGCGGCGGAGCGCGCCGCCGAGCTGCTGCTGCGGGTGCACATCGGCGCTGACGGGCGTCTGGCGCGGGCGTCGCTGGGCGGGGTCGCGTCGGCGGCGCCGGGGATTCTGGAGGACTACGCGGCGGTGGCGCTGGGGTTCCTGCGGCTCGGCGGGGACTGGACGGCGCGCGCGCAGGGGCTCATCGAGCAGATCCGGGAGCATTTCACGGACTTCGAGGGCGGGTTCTTCGACACGGCCGCTGATGCGGAGGCACTGGTGACGCGGCCTGCTGACGTGCACGACGGGCCGACGGCGTCGGGGTGGGCGCTGGCGGCGGCCGCGATGCTGGAGGCGTTCCAGGTGACGGGCGACGAGACGTACAAGGACGACGCGTGGCGGGCGGTGGCGCGGGCCGAGCCGGTGATGGGCGCGAATCCGCGGTTCACGGCGGGGCTGCACGCGGCGGCGGAGGCGCTGGTGCGGGCGCAGCGCTGACCGGCTGCAAGAAATTACTGGTCGCGCGGGCGCGGATCACACGCCGCTTCGTCGTATTTCTGCTTGCCGCCCGGCAAGGGCCGTGCTTACGTTGGTGAGTTGTGAAGCCCAACCCACTGCACCCCCCTGCCTTGTCCCCCGCGGACATCCCGGCCGACCCGTGGCGGTACCTGTGGTACGTCGCCCGCGCCCAGACCGGCCTGGTCGCGCTCGGGTTCGTGCTGCTCAGCGTCTCCGGTTCGGCCTGGATCCTGCTGCCGTGGACGATTTCGAGGATCATCGACGAAGTGCTGCTGGCGGGCTCGGCCGAGCCGCTGGCGCGCTGGTCGGTGGCGCTCGTGGCCGTCGCGATCGCCTCCTCGTGGGTGTTCGTGGCCGGGTACCGGTCGCTGTTCATGGCCGAGTCGCACGCGCGGGTGCGCACGGTCCGCAACCTCACCGACCACTTGAACCGGGCGGGGACGGGCGTGCGCGGCGCGGTCTCCCCCGGCGAGATGGTCAACCTCTCCACTGAGGACGCCCACAAGACGGGGTCGTTCATCTTCCAGCTCGGCTTCGGGTGGATGGGCCTGGTCATGACGGCCGTCGGCGCGGTCCTGCTGTGGCGGGCGAGCCCCGCGCTCGGGTGGACGACGCTCATCGGCGTGCTGCTCATCGGGTTCGTGGTCGGACCGGTGCTCTCGCGCCTGCAGCACCACCAGATCGCGTACCGGTCCTCGGTCGCGAAGCTCACCGGGCAGGCGAGCGACGTCGTGGGCGGGCTGCGCGTGCTGCGCGGCGTCGGCGGCGAGGCCCAGTTCTCGCACCGGTACCGGTCGGCTTCGGCGGAATTGCGCGAGGCCGGGTACGGCGTCGCGACCGCCGACTCGTGGGTGCAGGGGCTGCGGGCGAGCCTGCCGCTGGCGCTCATCGCGGCGGTGACATGGGTCGGCGCGCGCCTAGCGCTGAACGGTGCGATCACAATTGGGGAGCTGTCCGCGGCGTTCGGCATGACCGCGCTCGTCGCCCAGCACTCGGGCGCGATGATCGGCATGGCCCAGTCCGTGATCGCCGCACAGGTCGCCTCCCGGCGGCTCACCGCGTTCTTCAACACCCGCAGCGACATCGCCGACGACGGCACCGCCACCGGCGCTGGCGGGACGCTGCGCGACCCCGAGTCGGGGCTCGCGATCGAACCGGGCCGGCTCACCGTGGTCGTCAGCGCCGAAGCGAAGCCCGCCGAGGCCGCGATGGAACGCCTGGCCCGCTACAGCGAATCCGCCGCCGAATGGGGCGGCGCGAAACTCGCCGACCTCGCGCTCGACGAGGTGCGCGAACGCGTCCTGCTCCTGCGCGACGACTACCTGTTCGCGCAGACCCTCGGCGAGACCCTGCGGGTCGACGAGGCCCGCGCGCTCGCCGCCATCGACACCGCCGGCGCGGGCGACGTCCACTCCAGCCTCGGCTCGACCATGGACGGCGAGATCCACAACGCCGGCCGCAACCTCTCCGGCGGCCAGCGCCAGCGCCTCCGCCTCGCGCGGGCGCTCGCGGCCGACGCGGAGATCCTCCTCGCCGTCGAGCCGACCTCCGCGGTCGACGCGCACACCGAGTCGCTCATCGCCGAGCGGGTCGCAGCGGCCCGCGCGGGGCGCACGACGGCGGTCGTGACGGCCTCGCCGCTGTGGCTGGCGCGCGCCGACCACGTGGCGTGGATGGTGGACGGCAAGGTCCGCGCCACCGGCTCGCACGCCGAGCTGTCGCTGCAAGACGAGTACCGGTCCCTCACCTCTAGGCAGGAGTCCTGATGAGCGCCAATGGAACCAGCGGCCGCCTGCCGGTGGCGGGCCGGGCCGAGATGATCGAGGCGATCAAGCGGCTGGTCCTGTCGGACAAGCGCGCGTTCGCGGGCGTCGTCGCGCTGTACGTGCTCGCGGCGGGCGCGAGCGCCGCGCTGCCGGTGATGCTCGGCGAGGTCATCGACGGGATCGGGACGGGCTGGACCGCCGCCCGCGTGGACCTGGTGTGCGGCGTGATCGCCGCGTGCGTGGTCCTGCAGCTGGTGCTCATGCGCACCGGCCGCCGCATGGGCTACCGGCTGGGAGAGCGGGCGGCGGCGCGGCTGCGCGAGTCGTTCATCGACCGGGTGCTGCGGCTGCCGCTGGGCACGGTCGAGCGCGCCGGCACCGGCGACCTCGCCACCCGCACGTCGGGCGATGTGGGCGCGGTGGCGGAGCTGCTGCGCAAGACCGCGCCCGAGGTCGCGGTCGCGATCATCGAGGGCACGGTCATCATCGTGGCGGCGTTCGTGGTGAACCCGCTGCTGGGCCTGCTGTTCGTGGTGGGCATGCCGATGCTGTTCTTCGCCGGGCGCCGGTACCTGCGGCTGGCGAGCCCGGTGTTCCTGAGCGAGCGGGCCGCGATGAGCGAGATCGCCGAGACGGCGACGGCGTCCGCGGCCGGGGCCGCGACGGTGGCGGCGTACCGGATGCAGGAGGAACGCGGCGCGGCCGGGTACGCGCGGGCGGCGACGCACATGGACCGGCTCAAGGGGATCGTGCGGCTGCAGACCTGGTTCTTCCCGGCGACGGACCTGACGTTCCTGACCCCGGCCGTGGTGGTCACGATCGTGGGCGCGTTCTGGTACCTGAACGACTGGGTGACCGTGGGCGAGGTGGTCGCGGTGGCGATGCTGACGCTGCGCCTCGACGGGCCGGTGTTCCGGTCCATGATGTCGCTCAGCGAGTTCCAGATGGGCGGGGCCGCGATGGCCCGCGTGGAGGGCGTGCACCTCATGCCCGACGAGGTCCGGGAGGCCGCGCCGGAGGGCGCGGAGGTGCGGCTCGACAACGTGACGTTCGGGTACGGCGACGGCCCGGACGTGCTGCACGGCCTGAGCCTGCACCCGCGGCGCGGCGAGCGCCTCGTCGTGGTCGGACCTTCCGGGGCGGGCAAGTCGACGATCGCGCGGCTCGTCGCGGGGATCGACCGGCCGCGCACCGGCTCGGTGACCCTCGGCGGCGCTCCCGTCGCCGACATCCCGCTGGAGCAGTTGCGCCGCAAGGTGATCCTGGTGACCCAGGAGCATTACGTCTTCACCGCGACGCTGCGTGAGAACCTGAACCTCGCCGCACCGGAGGCGGACGACGAGGCGCTGCTGTCGGCGCTCGCCACGGTCGACGCGCGCTGGGCGGCCGACCTGCCCGAGGGCCTGGACACGATGCTCGGCGACGAGCACCACCGGCTCAACCTCGCCGAGGCGCAGCAGCTCGCGCTGGCGCGCGTGATCCTCGCCGACCCGGACGTGGTGATCCTGGACGAGGCGACGGCGGGCATCGACCCGGGCAGCGCGGGGAACGTGGAGGCGTCGCTCGCGGCGGCCTTGAACGGCCGCACGGTGATCGCGATCGCGCACCAGTTGCAGGCGGCCGAGTCGGCCGACCGGATCGCGGTGGTGCGCGACGGCCGCATCGCCGAGGAGGGCAGCCATGCGGCGCTCCTCGAAGCGGGCGGGGCGTACGCGAGCCTGTGGGGCGCTTGGAAGGGCGTCGCGGTCTGAGACGGGATCGGCCCGGAGTCTTCGCTCCGGGCCGTCACACCACGGAAGACTGACATGTACACCATCAGGGCGCAAAATACCAGAAATTCGCATTTCGGATACTAGGGTGATCTCCCGTACCTGCGGCGGCCCCGATGCCGCCGCGCATCTCGGACGGGAGCCTTCATGCCGCGCAACGCCACCCCCCAGGTCTACAAGCACCGCCTCGCGGGCTACACGTACTGGTCGCGGCGCACCTACTCCGACTCGCCGCGCCTCGCGCCCGTCGTGCTCATCGGCGGTGCGCTGCACCGCAAGGAGGACTGGGGCCGGGTCGAGCAGGGCCTGCTCGAGCACGCCGACGTGATCTGCCCGGACCTGCCCGGCTGGGGCGGCGCCGACCTCCTGCCGCCCTACCTCGGCACGGACATCCCGGCGGAGGCGATGGTGCGCCTCCTCGACGACCTGCGCATCGAGCGCGTGAACCTGTTCGCGGGCTCCTACGGCTCGTCGGTGGGGTACCGGCTCGCGCAGACCCATCCCGACCGGATCGGCCGCATGGTCCTGGCCGGGACCATGGGCGGCATCCCGTTGGCGTCGCGGCCGATGATGCGCGCCGCTGTGGCCCTTGCGGAACGAGGTCCGCGCGAGCAGTTCGGGCCGGCCGCCGTCGACGTCCTCATGAGCCCGCACCCGGACATCGCCGCGAAGTCCGTGGTCCGCCGCATCCTCGCGATGCGCTTCGGCGCCGCCGACGACGCCGACCTCGCGAAGTTCATCGCCAACACCAACCGGCTGCTCTCGCGCGACCTCATCGACCCGTCGGTCCCGCCCGCCGTGCCGACGCTGTTCACCACCGGCGAGCACGACACGCTCACCCCGCCCGAGCTGTGCCGCGAGCTCGCGTTCACCTGCCCCGAGAGCTGGTACGTGGAACTCGCCCGCGCCGACCACCTCATCCACCTCGAACGCCCGGCCCAGCTCGTGGACCTCATGGTCCGCTTCTTCGACCGCGAACCCCTGGACGACCTTCCGTACGCCACGGTCGTCGAGGACCTGCGCCGCGTCCCCGCCACGGTTTGACAGCGCTGCCAGGCAGCGCTGTCTAGCGCCGCCGCTGTCGCACCCCGGCGCTACGGTGGAACCGTGGCAGCGCAACCGGGTTACGAAGAGCGCGCACTGCAGGGGACGCTGCGACCGTGGTCGCCCTGCGTGTGGGTCCGGCGCGCCTCCAGCGCGGCGGCGCTCGCACGGGTCGTGCCCGACGGCTGCACCGACCTGCTGTGGCGGCGCGGCCGACTCGAGGTCGCGGGGCCCGACACCGGCCACCGCGACGTAGCGATCGACCCCGGTGAACTGATCGTCGGCGTCCGCCTCCGCCCCAGCGCCGCCCGCCCACTCCTCGGCGACCTGCCGGCCACGGAGGTCACCGACGCTCAACCTGTGCTGCGCGACCTGTGGGGCGATGCGGCCCTGCAACTCTCAGCATCGATCGCCGCCGAAAGCGATCCGTGGCGTATCGGTGCGGCCCTCGCCGCGGCGCTCGGCGACCGGTGCCGCGCCAATGCGCCCGACGAGGTCGCGATCGCCGTCGCCGACGCCCTCGACCGGCCCCGCCCTCCCGCGATCGGCAGCCTCGCTTGGGAACTCGGTTATTCCGAACGCCACCTGCGCCGCCGCGTCCAGGCCGCGACCGGGTACGGGCCGAAGACCCTCGAGCAGATCCTCCGCTTCCGCCGCGCCCTCGCCGCCGCCTCCGACGCCCCTGACTGGAGCCGCATCGCGGCCGAGCAGGGCTACGCCGACCAGGCGCACCTGAGCCGCCAGGTGCGGCGCTGGTCGGGCGCGACCCCGCGCTCACTCGCTCAAGCCTGATCCCAGGCCGCGAGCGTCCGCAGCGCCGCGAGCGTGAACCCGGGCCGGGCCTGCTGCTCGATCGCCGGGTTCCACCGCCGGTAGTAGATCGGCCAGCCGCCGTCCTCCCGCTGCTCGCCCGCGAGACGGTCGAGCGACATGGTCAACTCTTCTGCGGAGAACCATTGGGCCGCAAGGCTCTGCGGGCCCGACGCGAACTCGCACGGGAACGTGTGCTCCTCCTCGGCGTACCCCGGCGGCGTCGGGATGCCTTCAGGGTTCGCCGGATCGAGCAGCACGAGCCCGCCGTCGCGCACGAGCGCCCCGATCCGCTTCGCCTCCCCCTCGGCCCACGCCCGGTCGGGGGCGTGGTCGAGGAAGCGGACGACACTGAAGACCTCGTACGGATGGGAGGCCTCGAGCTCGCTGATCCGGTTGCGGCAGAACGCGGTCGCGCCCTCCACCCACGGATGCTCCACGCCGTGCTCGAGCAGCAGCCCGGTGCTCCGTGCCGTGGTGAGCAGCCCGCCCCGGTCCTGCGGCGGCGCCTCGACCCACGGCGGACGCGGGTACGCGGTGACACTCGGCAGCAGATCCGGCACGCCCCCGTCGGGCGCGGTGTGGCGCTGCAGCCAGTCGCAGATCGGGCCGCCCGTCTCCTGGTCGAGCGCGTCGGCGTCGTCCAGCACCTCAAGCGCCGCCATCGCCGCGAGCGGCTGCGGCGCAGGCCCTTTCACATCGGGCTCGAGCGCGAACGCGAACCCGCCGTCAGCCGTGCGATGCGCCGCGAGCGCGGCCAGGACCGCGTCCCTCCCGCCGCTGCCGAGCCGGCATTCCAGCCGGCGCTGGTCGAGCACGCTCCCGGTCAGCCAGATGAACTCGGCCGCCCGTTCGGTCATCTTCTCGGTGATTCGTCCCATGCCCCCACGCTAGGCCCGCAACGGCCCCCAGGTCTTGAACAGAACGGACCTCCCGGCGGCCCTTCCCGGACAAGCAGCAAGGCCGCAGGTGAACCCTGCGGCCTTCTGATCTGTGGAGCTGGCAGCGGCCTACTTGAACCCACCACCCCAGCTCAGCGTCCACGCGCACCGGCTCCCCGACCTGCTCACCCGCCCGGTTGCGAATCCTGACCCCGCGCCGGCACCCACGGCGCCGGCAAAGCCTGGGCGCTGCGCCGACGCTTGTCCGACGAATCCAAGAGCGCCATCGTGACCGCGTGCCCTGAGCGGTGCCGAGCAGGACGCCGCAGCAGTGCCCGATCCTTCGGCCTGGTAGTGCCGGAGTGGAGTGAAGGTCCCCGACAACACATCGGTGAACGCGCGTTCCTCTGCCAAGCGCGTGGCGGCGCGATAACGACAAGGGGAGCGGCCGGTCCAGCCATTGACTAAACATCGATACTTCTCTATAGTTCGAAACGCCGGAAAGACATCAGATGTTTCGGAGTCGAACTGCGATATGTGAGCGATAACAAGTATTTCCTACGCCCCCAACCGGTGAGGAGGGCCCGATTCCTCGATCCTGTCCCGCTGAACCCGAGGCATTGCCGCGCTCGCGGCGGCCTCCGCTGACTGACCGATCCGGCACCCGTCAGTCCGCGATCGCCCGGTCCAACCCGTAGCAACGGACCCGCATATCCAAGACCCGACGAACCTCAGCTAAGGAGGCCATCATGGCCTGGATGGAAACCCCTAAGAGCCGCAGGCGGATGCTCATCGGCGGAGCCGGCGTGCTCGCCGGGGCCGCCGCCGCGACCGTACTCAACCCGTTCACCAACGCTGCTGCGGCCGCCACGGTCGACACGTCCGCCTGGTATGTGCTGGTGAACCGCACCAGTGGCAAGGCCCTGGACGTCAGCGGTGCCTCCACCGCCGACGGGGCCCTGCTGCAACAGTGGACCCGCACGAACGGCAACAACCAGCAGTTCCAGTTCGTGGATGCCGGCGGCGGCTATTACCGGATCAGGGCGCGGCACTCGGGCAAGATGCTCGACGTCTCCGGCTGGTCGACCGCTGACGGTGCCGCCATCCACCAGTGGACCGATCACGGCGGCGCCAACCAGCAGTTCCGGCTGGCCGACTCCGACGGCGGCTACGTCCGGTTGATCAACCGCAACAGCAACAAGGTGGTCGAGGTCCAGAACGCGGCGACCAACGACGGCGCGGCCGTCGTGCAGTTCAGCGATTGGGGCGGGGCCAACCAGCAGTGGCAGCTCGTCCGCGTCGACGGCGGCGGCGCCGCCTGCGGCCTTCCGTCGACGTACCGCTGGACATCAACGGGTCCGCTCGCGGAGCCGAAGAACGGGCAGGTCTCGCTCAAGGACTTCACCGCCGTCCGCCACAACGGCCAGTACCTCGTCTACGCGACGACGCACGACACCGGAACCGCCTGGAACTCGGTGGTCTTCAGCCCGTTCACCAACTGGTCCGACATGGCCTCGGCCAGCCAGACCAGGGTGACGAGCTTCAACCCGGTGGCCCCGACGCTGATCTACTTCGCCCCGAAGAACATCTGGGTGCTGGCCTACCAGTGGGGCTGGCCGTACAAGTTCTCCTACCGCACGTCGACCAACCCCGCCGACCCCAACAGCTGGGGCCCGCACCAGGAGCTCTTCAACGGGCAGCTTCCCGTGAACAACCCCATCGACCAGACCCTCATCGCCGACGACCAGAACATGTACCTGTTCTTCGCCAACGACGAAGGCCAGATCTACCGCGCCAGCATGCCCCTCGGCAACTTCCCGAGCAGCTTCGGCACGAGCTACCAGCTCGTCATGAGCGACACGAAGGCGAACCTGTTCGAGGCGGTTGAGGTCTACAAGGTCCAGGGCCAGAACCAGTACCTCATGATCGTCGAGGCCATGGGCAGCCGGGGCCGCTTCTTCCGCTCGTTCACGGCCACCAGCCTGAACGGCACGTGGACGCCGCAGGCCGCGACGGAGAGCAACCCCTTCGCGGGCAAGGCCAACAGCGGGGCCACGTGGACCAACGACATCAGCCACGGCGACCTGGTGCGCACCAACCCCGACCAGACCAAGACCATCGACCCCTGCAACCTGCAATTCCTCTACCAGGGACGCAGCCCGAGCTCTGACGGCATGGACTACGGCCTCCTGCCCTACCGCCCGGGTCTGCTGACACTGCAGCGCTAGCGGCACGACACAGGTCAATCTCGGGTGCTCCCGAGGCAGCGGGCGGTCTCATACCGAGCCCGCCCGCATCCGACCCCCGTCGGGATCGGCGAGCACGAAGTGCTCAACAGCAATGAGCGGTCATCAGCCTGATGACCGCTCATTTACCGAATATCCGATTCTGTGGAGCTGGCAACGGCCTACTTGAACCCACCACACCAGCTCGACACCCACGCAAACCGGCTTCCCGAACTACTCTCCCGCTCAGCCGCGAATCTTGACCCCGCACCAGTGCCCCGGAACACCGGCAAAATTTGGGCACTGAACCGCCGCCTATCCGACGAAGTCAGGAGCGCCATCGTGACCGCGCACCAAGAAGGTGTCCGCCAACAAGTCCTTGCCGACCGCTATGACGTCAGCCTCTCCAGCATCAAACGCTTGATCCGCGCCTCACGTTTATCCACTCGACCTCCGACGGTGCGATGCGATCTTGCAGGTGCGACAGCCGTCGACCATCGGCCGGCTCCTACAAGGCCATCGCGACGGGCGAGACCTCGGCGTTCAGCCAGACCATCGAGCATGTCACCGGCCACCGCCTCTGGTGCTCGAGGAGTTCCTGCGGCGCGCACCCCAGCCCTGGCACCTCCTCGCCGCCTGAGCGAACCGAGGAGTCAGGGCACCCGCAGCTCCAGCGCCGCCAGACGTCCCGGTTCGGCGACCGCCTCGATCGCGGCGATCTTTTCGTCCTTGAACGACAGCGTCAACACCAGCCGCAGCTTCCCGCGCGGCGCCAGCACCACGCCGACCTCGCCGTCCAGGAGCACCGCCCGCGTCCAATGACCCGCGCCGGAGAACTCCTCCGCGATAGTCCGGGCACCGAACATCTCAGATCCGGCGCCCAGCAGACGCGCCGCCTCATCCGGCCGGTAGCTGGCATCGGGGTCCAACATCGACAGCAGCGTCTCGAACTCGCCGTCACGAGCCGCCCGCATGAACGCGTCGACCGCGCGGAAGCGCCGCAGCCGGTCGGCGCCGCCAGGCTCGCTCTGATCCCGGACGCGCCGCCTCGCCCGGCTCGCAATCCGCTGCGTCGTCTCCGGGCTCCGGCCCACGATCGGCGCGATATCGGCGAACGGCACCGCGAACAGGTCGTGCAGCACGAACGCCAAACGCTCGACCGGAGACAGCGCCTCCATGACCACCAAGAGCGCCAACCCGACCGAATCGGCCATCACCATCTCCGCCTCGGGATCGGTCCGCCGGAACAGGCGCACCGCAGGCTCGGAGGGCCGCTCGTCGAGCGAATCCTCACGCCGCGACTTGCGTGAGCGCAACAGGTCCAGGCACAACCGGCTGACCACCGTCGTCAGCCAGCCCGCGAGGTTCTCGACCTCGCTGACATCGGCGCGGGCGGCCTTGATCCACGCCTCCTGCACGGCGTCCTCGGCTTCGCTCAGCGAACCGAGGATCCGGTACGCCACCGCGCGCAGATGGCCTCGGTGCTCCTCGAAGCGCTCGGTCGACAAGTTTGCTGCTTCCATCGGTCTGGTTTCCCCCTCGCCGTCCGTCAGTGCGATCAAGGAACGAAATCCTACGTGGGGAAACCGAGACGACGACCGCGTCAGGCCCCGTCCCCCACCCCGCCCAAGGCCCGACCGGGCCGCCGACACCGCAAAGGATCCCACTATGAACCTCGTCCTCTGGATCTTCACCGGCCTACTCGCCACGGCCCTCCTCGTCAGCACCGTGAAGGCGTTCCTCCCAAGGGAGAAGATCGCCGCAACCGGGCCCGCCGCCGAATGGATCCTCGACTTCAGCCCCGGCGCGCTGCGAACCATCGCGGGCCTCGAATTCCTGGCCGCGATCGGCCTGATCCTCCCCGCCGCCCTAGACATCGCCCCGATCCTGGTCCCCATCACCGCCACCTGCGTGGCCCTGCTGTTCGTCGGGGCGACGACCGTGCGTCTGCGCCGCGGCGAACGGAAGACCGCCGTGGGCGACCTCGTCTACCTGGCGATCGCCATATTCATCGCGATCGGGCGCTTCGGCCCGTGGGCGTTCACGAGCTGACCGTCGGCCGGTGGCGCTGACCAGCGCCACCGGCCTCCCGGCTACCAGCTCTTGACGGCGGGCTGCCTCGTCGGGACGTTGAGGCGGTTGAAGAGGTTCGTCATACCGATCATCAGCAGGATCGCGGCGAGCTCCTCTTCCCCGAAGTGCTTCGTGGCCTCGAGCCAGATCTCGTCGGTGACCGCGTCCGGCCGATCGGCGATCCGGGTCGCGGCCTCGGTCAACGCCAGCGCGGCGCGTTCGGCGTCGGTGAACAGCGGCGATTCGCGCCAGACGGCGACCGAGTGGAGCCGGTCGTCCGTCTCGCCCCGCTGCTTCGCCTGGTCGATCCCGAAGACGACGCATCCGGCGCAACCGTTGATCTGGCTCGCGCGCAGGTGCACCAGTTCGAGGGTGGGCTCCGGGACGCTGGTCGCGCTGATGGCCTTGTTGAGCGCGCCGATCGCCTTGTAGGCGTCGGGGAGCACCATTGCGGGGCTGGTCATGCGAGCTTCCATGATTGACTTCCTCCGTGTTTGCCGTCCGGAATTGCCTTGCATCTCCTTGACGGACGGCGGCGAAGGAATCAGACAGCAACCCGAGAAGCATTTCCAGGGACGGCACCGGCCGCCCCGACGAGGACGATCTACGCCGACTCGACAGCGCCGTCGAGCCGGCGAACGCAGCTCGTCGTCTCGTCCCGGCCGGGTGTCAAGAGCCAGTCCACCGTTCCGGTGATACTCCCCCTCGAGCCGATCCCGCTATCCTGAGAATTCTGTGTGACTCAAGACATACGCTCGCGGCCAGGGGCACAGCCATGCAGCGCATCGACTTCCGCGTCATCTCCGACCTCGGCCCCGGTGCCGACGAGCAGGAACGCCACCAACGCGCTGCGCTCCATTGAGGCCGCCATGACCCCGCGTCTGGTCGGCACCACCCACATCGGCTCCACCTGCGGCGTCGTCGCCTCGGTTGCCATCGGCTCCGCCGCTTTCGCCCCGCTCCTGCGCTCCCTGTTCCACGACTGGACCGGCTCATTCCAACTCGTACTGTGGCTTTCCGCGCTCGTCCCGATCGCTGTCGCCGCCGTCATCGTGCCCCTCCCGCAACGCAGGATGAATAGCCGAGAGTCCGGACTTCAAGATTGATTGCAGCGCTTGGTAATCCGATCGCTCTTCCCAGTGGAGATACTGCGCCGAACCTCAACTCGCAAATAGTGTCTTCGCAGCACAACGACCCCGGAGAATCGAATGAGCGGTCATCTATGCGATGACCGCTCATGTGCTGGATGTCTGATTCTGTGGAGCTGGCAACGGCCTACTTGAACCCATCGCCGCAGGTCAACGCCCACGCAAACCGGCTCCCTGACCTCTTCAACCGCCCCACCCTGTTGGCCTCGGGGACGGCCGTCGTCTGCGGTTTCCCAGTGCGCGAGGAGAACCATGGACCCCTTGGCGGGACCTGTGATCCGTCGGCCGGAGCCGACCGGCCGCGCGCGGCACCCGTCGAGGATGTCTGAACCCGTTCCGATGAGCGTCCATGCCTGCAGAATATTCGTAACGACACGCTCAGAATCTTTGCACTGATCGACGCAGAATCTTGGTACCGTATCCTCGTGAATAGGGAATACGTATCGCGCATCGCCGACCGTCTCATCGGCGAGCTCATGCAGGACTTCCCGGCATTGCTCGTGGTGGGGCCGCGCGCGTGCGGGAAAACCACGACCGCCCGCCGATATGCTCGGACGGTCATCCGCCTAGACCGTGAAGCGGAAGCCGAAGCCGTCCGCGCCGACCCCGACGGCGCACTCGACGCGCCGCTACCGCTGCTCCTAGACGAATGGCAGGAAGCACCCCAGATCCTCGGCGCGATCAAACGGGCAGTCGACGAACGCCCCGGCCCCGGCGCCTTCCTGATCACCGGGTCGGTGCGCTCCGACCTGGAAGCCGCCGGCTGGCCCTTGACCGGGCGGGCGATCAGAGTGGAGATGTACGGGCTCATCCAAAGGGAGATCGAGGGCGCGGTCGATCTCGCCCCGCTCTTCGACCGGCTGCGCGCCGATCCAATCCAGTCCCTGCACCCGGCGCGATCGGACCTGGCGCTCAACGACTACCTCGACCTCGCCCTCCGCGGAGGCTACCCGGACGCGGTCCTGGCCTCCTCCGAAACCACCCGGCGCCGCTGGCTGGACGCCTACGTCGACCAAGTCGTCTTCCGCGACGCTGAACTCATCGACAGCGCCCGCGACCCGCTCAAACTCCGCCGGTACCTGCAGGCCGTCGCCCTCAACACCGCCGGAGTCGTCGCCGCCAAGAGTCTGTACGAAGCCGCCGACATCAACAGTCGGACCGCGCAGGCCTATGACCGGCTGCTGGGCAACCTGCTCCTAGTGGACGCAGTGCCCGCCTGGTGGACCAATCGGCTCAAGCGCCTCGCCAAGGCACCCAAGCGGTACCTCGTCGACCCCGGCATCGCCGGGGCGATTCTCGAAATCGACCGCGCGGGGCTGCGCCGCAACGGCGACTTGATGGGAAGGATGCTCGACACCTTCGCAGCGAGCCAGCTCAGGGCCGAAGCGCGCCTTAGCGAATCGCGGCCCTCGCTCTACCACCTGCGCACCAACGACCAGCACCGCGAGATCGACCTACTCGCCGAGTACCGCGACGGCACCGTGTTCGGCTTCGAGTTCAAATCGGCGGGGACCGCGTCGACCAAGGACGCCCGACACCTGGCATGGCTGCGCGACGAACTGGGCGACAAGTTCATCGGCGGGGCCGTCCTCCACACAGGCCCACGTTCATTCGAACTCGGCGACCGCCTCATCGCCGCCCCCATCGCAGCCCTCTGGACCCGACCGCGAACACCAACGGCCGCAGCAATTTAGGCGGCAGCAGAGGGCGCGCAGATGCACTCGTTGCCCAGGCCGTGGTGCCGCAACTCACCAGAGACCCGGGGCCTTGAACCGCTTCCCCGGCACGGCCGCTCCTCCTCAGCCCGCGAGCAAACTGAGAAAAACATTGACCATTGTCACATTAAGTGAACAACACACTGCGACGCACACGAGGGCCTTGAAAAGCAAGAAGAGGGACCATCTCTGCGATGATCCCTCATGTTCACTATGTCCGTTTGTGGACCTGGCAACGGCCTACTTGAACCCATCACCCCAGGCCAACACCCACGCAAACCAGCTCCCTGACCTGTTCAAGCGCCCCACCAGGAATCCTGACCCCTGCCCCACGACCGAACCCCGGTCATCCAACGGAAGACCCTGGTCCCTGGACCGCCGCCTCACCAGCGCAGACCGCGCGGCGATCGTGCGCGAGTACCAGGAAGGCGAACTCCAGAAGACGCTCGCAACGAAGTACGGCATCAGCCTTTCCAGCGTCAAACGCCTCGCCAGGGAAGCTAGAAAAGCGACCGGACTCGCGCCCGTCTTAGGACAGCTGAGGGATCACGCAGCGCGAGCTTGCTTCCATGGTCTAGCTGTTGGTGAGCGCCGGTCCAGTTTCGGGCACGATCGACCTTCAACGACCGCCGAGCAATGCTCGCGGAATGCTGTTTCGGCAACTTCTTGCGAGCCGTACCAGTATGTCCAGTCGTCTTCAAGCTCTCCGGACGAGAGCCATAGGTCCAACCAAAGCATCGAATCGCAGCAGCGAGATGATCCATCCTCGAAGTACCTCATGAACCACCACAACACGTTCGAGAGACTGTCGACGAACCCGGCGCTTCCCGCAAGGTAGCTGGCCGAAGTCTCTTTCACTCGCTGGTCCACCACGGCCTCACGGGTTGGAAGAGAGATCCCGAGTTGTTCGGCCACGACAGGAATCAGATCACGGATGTCGCGTGTCTGGCTGCGGTCCAGCCCAGCGAGCTCAGCCAGTGCAGGGGTATCGAGGCCGCGCGCGAGGGCATGCGCCGCCTCCATCGGCACATCGACACCACCATCGAAGTCGTAGACGAAGTCCTCGAAGACACGAACCAACCGCTGCATCACCTAAGCATGCCGAAGCAGGCGCAGGGCTGCCAACGCGGATCCGGCGAGCCCAGGCATCCTCGATGGCCCGGACTCAAACCGTCGCGATTGAGGCGTCTCCCGGCAGCGGCAACCAGACCGTTTCGAGGAACTCGTCTTCCTCGATCATCTTCAGCAGAGCTGGAGGGCCATAGACCTTCGTTCCCGACAAGTCCCAGTCCGTGTACACCAGCCAGGATTGGTCAGCAGGCCAGATATTGGCGGGGCTGTGGTAGGGGTCAAGCTGCTCGAGAATCTCCAGATCTCGCAACCGCCCCTGAAGCACGCGCAAGCCCGCCTGAGTGTCTTGAAGGAAGGCCGGATGAGCGAATGCGGCCACATCGGGCCCTGAGAAGCGCCGCAGAATGGCAGCGAGCCTGGCGAAACTTTCACGGTCCAGGCTGCCCCACTCCGCCCACCTGATCCTCTCCCACAGCCCATCGCCCTGCCTGACGGAAGGGAAGGCGCGAAACGGCGGCACGCGATACTGCGGCTCGACGTGCTGCGCCACCACCGGGTCTCCAGTCCGCTCGGCCAACTCCCGCCAACGCAGCCGTTGCCACCCCTGCCCTGGATCAGCAGGCCACCCCGGCTCGTCGTCGACCTCATCCTCGTTGCCTGCGCTTCGGTGAAGGGCCTCGTTCTCGCCGGCCTCGACCTCGTACGTGGCATGCAGAATCCAAAGCCCTGCAGGATAAGGCGGAGGCCCGAACCCAGAAACTTGCTCCCCGCAGACATCGATCAGCCAACCGAGTTCCTGCACATCAACTTCCGACCACCGATCCACCAAGGCAGCCTAACGAGAACGCGCCGCGCACTCAGTCGCTGAGGCCGATGCCAAAATGCTGACGCGCTCCTCGGTGCAGCCCGTTGATCATGTGCTGGATGTCGTTGCGTTTCCTTCACGCAACCACCGGCGGACCTCCGGTTCGATCAGGATCAAGACCTCGATGATGACGAAGACCGGGCAGCCGCCCGCCAATGCGAGTGCGCCGAGGGAGTCGCCACCACTGTTGACGAGGAGTACGAGCGAGCCGACGAGATGAATGCCGATGACCACACTGCAAGCTCGAATCATGACCCACGCTCGTTTCGGCCCCTGCCGGAGCCGAATCGCGGTGAGGACGAGCAGCGGCGAGCCGACGCCGATTGTGGCCGCGACGACGAAGCCGATAACAATCTGGGCCGCGCCCGAGGGTTCGGTGGACATCATCGTGGCCAGCTGCGGAACGATCCAGATCAGGTAGCCGGTGACCGGCAGGTAGTACAGGGCGTGCAGGACCAGCACGACCTGCAGCATGCGGATCCACTTCCTAGGCGGCACGGTCAGTGCCGCGTCGCTGCCAGGCTCAGGACGGGTCATATCGCGTCGCCTGTTCTCCTTGGTCGGTGATGATCAACCCGAGATTGTCCAGGCTGTCGGAGTCGGTGAAGTACTGCATGTGGTTGCCGTCGCCGCCATCGACTCGCTGCGGAAACAGCTCGGAGTCTGTCGTATCGGCGCCGAGGACGACGTCGTCGGCGGCGTTGATCGGGTCGTTGTCGCTCATGGAGACGTAGACGTCTTCTCCTCCGACATTGAAGTCGGCCGCGCTGTCGACCTC
This sequence comes from Glycomyces niveus, assembly GCF_017592475.1. GTDB lineage: Bacteria > Actinomycetota > Actinomycetes > Mycobacteriales > Micromonosporaceae > Glycomyces > Glycomyces niveus. The sequence goes on from NZ_JAGFNP010000006.1 coordinate 70,725, forward strand.
GTTTCCGGGTCCGGGGGAACCGATGAGCACGACTTGGTCGGCGTCGGAGGTGTCGCCGGTCTGGTCGGCGTAGCCGGTGACAGTGGATCCGTAGCTGTGCCCGATCTGGGTGATGTTGGCATCGCTGGCCTGGTTGGTGGCGCTGATGCCGGTGGTGAACTGGTCGAGCCTTTCGCCGCCCTCTTCTGCGTATTCCTGCGAGTACCCTTCGGCGAACGACCCGGGTGCGTCGTAGCCAAGCCACATGACGGTGACGTTGTTGGCCGCGGGATCCTGGCTCTCGGCTGCGTCGGTGAGATTCTGCGCATAGTCGACGTACGTTTCGGTGCCGGCCTTCGCCATCGCCTCAGTCCAGTCCTCATCGCTGCCCACGCCGGGGATGTAGATCGCGATGTTGTCAGCCGCGTCAGGATCGCCGGTCGCGACGATGCACTGCATGTCGTGGTGGGTGGCGTCTCGCCCGTCCACTTCCATGCTCTCGGGGGTGAAGCCGAGGAGCATGAGGTTCTCGTCGTTGACTTTCTGCAGCAGTCCGCTCGCGTCGTCGTCATGTGGATGCGTGGCAACGTAGTCGGTGAGCATGGCAATGTTGGCGTCGTGTCGGACTTGGGAGGGGATGCCGTCGGTGTTGCCCAGCAGTTCCGGACGGTCGGTGAGCAGCTGCGCTTGGTCTTCAGGGGAGAGCGAGGACCACAGCCCGTAGGTCTCGGTCGGACTAGCCTCGCCGGATTCGACCCTGTCGAGGAATTCTTGGTACTGCTCGGCGTAGTACTCCGCAGTCCGGGTGGCATAGTCCGGTTCGCCAATGCGGGGCGGGAGCGGCTCGGCATCGTCGTTGAGGGCCCGCAGCGCGGCTGCGTACGTGTCGTCGATGTCCCTGGCGTCGGCCATGATCGCGAGGAATTCGTCGGTCAGGATCTCGGCTCGCTCAATCAATCGGAAGCGCTCGTTTTGCTGCTCGGCATTGTTGCTGCCACCGGTGTAGTGGTAGTCGTTCGGGCCCTGGGTGGCGATGTCGAAGCGTTCCTCGCCGATGCCGCCCGCGGCGACCAACTCGACTCCGGCTTCGGCGAAGAGGTCGGCTAGGTCCTGCTTCTTGACAGTGAGGTCTTCCTGGACAGCGCGAAGAATGCGGGTGATGGGGTCTGCGTACAGGCCGAGTCCTTCGATGTAGTCGCCCACGGTGCCTTGGACATTGGCACGCAGCGCATCGGCGGAGGTGCCTTCGAAGTCGGTGCTGCCGTCACGCAGAACGTCGATGTCCTTGAGCACGTCGTCTTCGATCTCGAGTGCGGTCTGGATGTAGGTCGCCCATGACGCTGCCGCATTCTCGACGACGGTGAAGTCAGTGGCGCGCAGAATCTGCCAGGTCAGCTCGCTCATCAGACCGCCACGCTCTCGCCGCCGGTGGACATGGCGCCGTCTTCGCCGGTTCGTTCCGGACGAGCGGCGCCGGTCTGCTCGTAGTAGTCGTCTTGCCGGTACTGGTCGATGCTGATGTAGGTATCGGCTTCGAGTTCGACCATGTCGGCCGCGGTGTCGTTGTCGTGTTGGCGGGCCACGGCGGCGTTGGTGGCCAGGTATTCCGCGGCGTCTTCGAGGCGTTCCCTACTGCCGCCTGCGCGCTTCGACCAGAACGCGGTGGCCTCGCCGAGGGCGTCCTTGAATGCGAACATGCCGACACCGAGGCTGGTCAGGGCATTGACCACATCTTCGGAAGCGGCTGCGGAGGCGGCCGAGACATGCTCAGCGATGCCGAGGAGATCTTGTGAGGCTTGGTCGACCGCGTCCGGGTCGATGGCCATCTTGTCGCTCAAGGGGTGTCCTTCTACTAGGGGGATAGAGGAAGGGGGTTGACCACGAAGGTATCGGTTCGCCGGACCGGTTGGGGTACATGCAGTTCCAGGCGAAACGATCCGTTATAGGAGAGCGCAGTAGCGCAACGGCATCATACCGCTACAGATCAACTCGCTGATGATTCGAAGGCAAGGGCCCGTGACCTGTGAGCCCACCCTGGGCACGACTTCGACATGCGAAGCACCCCTACCAGGACTTGCACGGCCCAACGGACGCTCTCGACGCAAAAGAGCGGTCATCGACACGATGACCGCTCTCCTACTCAATATCCGGTTCTGTGGACCTGACAACGGCCTACTTGAACCCACCGCCCCAGCTCAACACCCACGCAAACCAGCTCCCCGACCTGCTCACCCGCCCCGCCCCGAATCCTGACCCCGCGCCAGCACCCCAGAACCCCAGCAAAGCCTGGGCATTGAACAGCCGCCTGTCCGAAGAAGTCAGGAGGGCAATCGTGACCGCATATCGAGAGGGTGTCCGCCAAAACGTGCTCGCCGACCGCTACGAGGTCAGCCTCTCCAGCATCAAGCGCCTGATCCGCGCCTCCCGCTTACCTACTCGACCGCCGACGGCGCGCCGCGGTCGTGCAAGTGCGGCAGCCGTCGACCATCGCAAGGGCCCGAGCGCGGAAATCGCGCTCGGCAGCCTCAACCGACCCGAAGGTCGATGTTGCGCTTGCAGAGCATCTAGGCGTGCTTGGTGATGGGGCGGTAAATCGCCACCGGGGTAATAGCGCCACCAGGCCAGACTACGTCCTCACTGAACCCCGTTCCCGCCGTGAACTTGCCGAGTAGGCGCATCAGTGTCGCCATCTGGGCTGAATCGACTCCCTGCTCCCCCTGCGGGGTCATCGAGACCATCTGCTTCACGATCTGATCAGCGGTAAAAGATTCCCGGGCTGGGTATCGGGTTACTATTGCAATAGTGGTCCACGAAACTGGATCGTATCCGTATCGGATCGGAATCGCCGAACGTTCATGCTCGATGTACTGGCTCTCGAGAACTCCAAAGAAACCATGATGAGGGAGACCAAGACTAACGGGTTCGATCCTGACGGTAACCGCATCCGTTAGTGTTGACCCCATGGCCTGGATGATCTTCTGGAATTCGATGGGGAATATATCAGCGCCTGCCTGCGCAAACCTCGCAGCGAACTCACTGAAGGTCTCGATGGTTGCACGGTGATCCGCTAGGAAAGTAGGTGCGGTGATTCGAATGACCCTGAATGGTGGCGCAATCTTCCCGATGGCTCCCGACTCCCAGATGGAGGAGTCTTGGACCTCAACGGAAATATCCTTCATGAAGCCAAGTGCCACTGCGTCTTCCTCGAACGCTGCGCAGTAGAGCGAATCAAGGTCACGACTGGTTGTCGTGCCAGACTGGCGCGAGGCGCCCAATGTTTTCTCCGCCTTTATCAGGGCATTGGCCCCGATTTTCAAGCCGTCCTTGGTCTCCTGCTCATGCACACTGCTGAGCAGCCCCCCGGCGAGATCCGCTGCCAGTGCTCGGATGCGGACTGAGTCAATGTAAGCGAACTCGCGGATGTGATCAGGGACTACTTCGCCGGGCTCATCGGTGCTCTCAACCATCATCAGTCGAGCATAGAGGTGGGGCTGGCTCTTCGGAGTCTCACATTGATCAGCGAGCCGGCTACATTTTTCTGGCCGAAGGTACGAGTATCTGGCTGCCAGCGAATCACGGGCAACGTTCAGAGATCCGTTAGTTCGACAGCCTTAGGTCGAGAATCGTAATCCGTTACGGTTGGGCTTGAACCCAATTCCCGGTCGGTGCAGCTCCGGCCGGAAAAGCAATCCGCCGCTGGGGGACGGGTATCAGGGAGTCGCCTGCCACCCCATGACGCTACCGCAACGCATCACACGGATCCTGACTGGCATCCCCAGCCGCCGCCGAGAACGCCGATGAGGATGCCGGGCGTAGGCTCCTAGAGCATCCCAACATCGGGACTATCCGGAGTGATGCTGGGTCAGATTTCACCCAGCTGAATCTAACGTTTACCAAGAACCCTGGGACGTCGCTCGCTTTTCAGGTTCAAACCATGTCGATAGATCTCGGCTACCCAGTACCTGCCGTCGCTATCCCGGGCCAAGACCCCTGATTCGACAAGGACTGTAGTCTCTTCACTTCGCAAGTCCACTTGATCGAGCGTGAATGGAATTGTTACAGAAGCAGCATTCTGAAGCTTTTCCAACGAAGCTCTCACGTCTGGGAACTCTTGCTTGAGCGCATCGATCTTCTGAATACTGCATTCGAAAAGCGCGCTCCTCATCGCGGGTGGGGCCAAAAGTCGATCGGTCCAATCTGCTTGCGATTGAGAAAGTCTTGCGGCTTCAGCAAGGAAGCCTACTACATCCCGAGCCTGGACCTGACCATGAAAATCGCTAAGTGCGGCCGGCACCCAAAGATATGAACGAGCCTCGCGGGACTTTTCACGACCCATTTTTTGGCCCCAGAGTCCGTAAAGCTTGCTGGGCAATTCTCGAAGCTCAATTCCAGGAACTTCGTCAGGAATAATGTCCGAGACCAAGGCTTCTGAGTATATGCTCACCCACAATGCTAGGCGCAAGGCATCTTCCTTATCCCAGCGAAGGGTGTACCGGGAGTATCGGTCCAGGAGCTGGCCACTGTTCTGCGGAACGGCACGGCGAACCAAATCACCTCGCACAAACACGACCAAACCGAAGGGTCGACCATGCAGTGATCGGAGCCATGCAACTACGTCTGTAAGGAGAACTCTCAGTGCTGTCTGCTGCGACTCACTATTGACAGATTGAAGCAGGTCTTCAAGTCCGTCGATTACAAATATCGCCCGAGCTTTCTTTCCGAGATCAATAATCCTCTCAAAAGGACTCAGATCAGCACTTAGGGGAACACCTGCAGCAGCTAGCAGTGTTCGAACCCAGAGCTCACGCCAACGAAGCTCATCGTCTGGTCGGATCGTGAGTAGACCGTCCTTCAGCAAATCCGCAATCTCGATCTGAGTCGCCCCGTTATCAACGCCAGCATAACGCCGCGCGAAATCATCTCGCAGATGCTGAGTCGTAGGATCTTCAGACTGAAGATTTGTAGGTTCGAGAACCGGAAGAATGGGGGCATTTACTCGTACACCATCAACGCTTGCGCCCCGTGCAAACGACTTCCAATCGCCAGCCGCACATGCCTTTGCGAAGAGAAATGTCTTCCCCGCGCCCTTCGCGCCAACTACGAGACCCAACGGAAGCTCAGTCCTGTGGTCACCCACCAGTGATTTTAGGGGGTCGATTGCGAGGAATCCACTGGAATTTGAAAGACCCACTCTTTCTGCGAAAACCAATGCCTTCGCATGCTGAGCGAGTCGAGTGCGACGCGACAACAAGTCTGCTGGGTGAGAAGTTGCCTGTTCTGGGCCAGAATGAACCTCAGGAAAGGTTGGAAGAATTGGATCCAGTTTGTCGCCAATTTCCAAACTACTGATGATCCGGACCACAGCATCCCATGAACGAGGCAATGCCAATAGTTGTTCGCGGAAAGGACTCAGAATTGGTTGAGCAAGCACCTCGACGTCGGTGGCGTTGACGGCGGGGTCCTCGTTCTGACTCAATCCGATTGAGTCGAACAATGCACGCCCAATTTTTTCTTTAGCTTCCTGGACCTCCGAGCCATGATAGTCCTCGCGGAACTGAGTTATCACAACAGAACTTGCGGGATCCAGCCCTCGGACAGAAGGAGCACGCCTACCCAACTGTCGAATCATCATTTCCGTGCCGTCGAGTGACTGACCGCTAAGAGTGGTTACAAACACTCGCTGGACTCGCGGATCAAGCAGGAGTGGGGATGACAACTCTGACATTCCTGCCCGGAGATCAATTACGATAAGATCGACCTCAAACTTACTTGCTAGCTCCGCCAAAGTATTCGTAAGAAAATACGGCGATCGCGACGGATGCATAAGCAGATCCGCAGGCTCGATTCGCGGAGGAGTCAGGTCTGAATTCCTAGTCGACGGCATTACCGTAATTTTGCCGCCGTTGTTAAACGACCGCACTCGCTGATTAGGAAGAAACTCTGCCGCAGTATCGACAACCTGAGAGATGTCATTGCCATTAGATCCGTGAGCGAGGGATAGAAAATCATCGTACGCGAAATCGATCTGACGCCCTTGTGAGCGATACATCCAGGTGATACCAGGCGCTTCCAAGTCTGCATCTATAAGGAGAACGTGCTTGCCTTGCTTCGCCACAGCTTCGGCATAGGCAACTGCGTGAACGGTTCGCCCTACGCCACCCTTGAAAGAGTGAAATGCTACGATCTGCATGTCATCGAGGAATGAATCTTCAGGCCGGTCTAGCTCATTCGCGATCTCCCGTACAATGCGACGTTCTCGCCAAAGAGGGAGGCGACGTGCAGATTCTGAGCCTGACTCATTTTCCTCGATAATGATTTCCAGGCTTGCGGTCTTCCCGGCTACAATACTGTCCATGCTTAGCATGAGCTGGCCTCCCTTGCGGAAGATCGAGCCAGCGCCAAAGGCGTCTTGCAGCCAGGACTCTACTGATTCGAGAGTCGTCCCAGCCTCCACGGCCAATTCGACCGCGTCCCACCAGCCACTAACAGATCTGAGCCAGCCGGGCCAACTCTCAATAGATGCCAGATGCGCCAAATGCTCATCCACATCAACCCATGTGAAAACCCGCCCTGGAGTCTCAATGATATGTGGTTGGCTCATCTCAGGCATGTCTAGCCTCCTTCTTAGTCCTGCTGACACCATTGGATTACCGCGGCCAGCGCGTCGGCTGCTTTCTGTTCATCGACCTGATTCAGGTTTGCACCGTACCTCCACGCCTCGTGAACGTCTTTGAGCGCCACAGGATCCCTATTCTTATCTCTGCGTCGGCAATCTTTGAGATTATCAACCAAACCTGGTGGCAATCTCAGATCCTTCGCGAGCTCACGGATGTTGTGCCCGTGGAGATCGTTTCGAAAATCAAGACCGCCTGTGTCACGAAGGCTTCGACGCGTGAGAAATCGCTCCTTGAGCCCACACTCTGCAGCATAGAAGAGTAGAAGGCAACTCGACCCGCGGTCGCCTGACCTCAGAGCTTTCGAGCTCTGTTCCAGCTCGTTTCGCCTTCGGAGGAGATCTCGTACTCCAATATCTATCGCCACGAGACGATTATGCCAGTCTTCCTGAGTCGTCTATGCCCACGGCTGGCGGTGACCTGCTAGCGGTGGGCCCCTTCCAGGAACCGGTTACGAGCTTTCGGAAGGGGCGGGGCTCGCCCCACCTTGCGTGCCCCGCCCTGCGCGGAAGGTTTAGAGGCGGCCTTGTTCGGCTGCTTGGGTGAGGATGGCTTCGGATTCGTGGCGCCAGTGGCGTTTGCGGTCGTCGGGGGTGCTTTTCCAGCCGGGGCGAGTGGAGATGCCGGCGATGTGTCCTTGCTCGTGGAGGAGGTCGGCGACGGGTGTGAGGCTGCCTGCCACGTTGAGGATGCTGAGGATGGCGTGCTCGGCGGTGGCGGTCGGTTCGACGGCGAAGCGGAAGCCGAAGGAGTCGAAGATGCCGAGCACGCTCGCGGGCAAGGTCGCGGGTTGGGGAGGGGGCGTGCCTTCGGCGTGCCAGGCGGCGATGAGGGCTGCGATGTGGTTGCGTTGTTGGGTCTTCCAGGCGTCGGTTTGCTCGTTCCAGAGGGGTTCCCAGCGGACCTCGCGGAGCACGCCGCCTGCGTGGACCGCGTAGCCGATCTTGACTGGTTTGCCGTGGTGGTTCAGCCAGATCGAGGCGTAGCCGGTCGCTCGGCGGGCCATGAGGGTGAGTCGGTTGCCGTGATTGGTCGTCCATTCGCCCAGCACCTCGGGCTTGGCGGTCCGACCCGTGACCTGTGTTTGCGTCATCGACTTCCTCCCTGTCATCCGTTCAACCGCCCACTCATCTGACCTGGTGGAAAAGCGGCATATGAACATGGTGGTTGACAGAACGGGACGACAGAACTACACAATGGGACGCGAAGAGACGTCCCCAAGCATCGAAGTCGTCCCGATTGGGAGTGCTCATGCCGAATGAACGATTGAAGGATGCCCTGCAAGCGTCCGGGATGACACCGGAATCCCTGGCCGATGAGCTGGAGGTCGATGCCAAGACCGTGAGGCGGTGGATCAGTACCGGCCGCACTCCGTACCCTCGGCACCGCTCCGCCATCGCCGCGATGCTGGACGAGGCCGAGGAGTATCTGTGGCCCAACATCGATACCGCCGAGCGGCAAGCGCGTGTGTCGGAATCCGAGGTGATCCGGACCTACCCGCGCCGCTTTCAAGTGCCATCGGAGCTGTGGCGGCGCTTGTTCGACAACGCCACCGAGCGGATCGGCATCCTGGTCTACTCCGGGCTGTTCCTACCCGAGCATGATCCGCACCTGATCGAGGCGTTGCAGCGCAAAGCCGAAGCGGGCACCAAGATCACGGTCCTGCTCGGGGATCCTGACTGTGAAGCCGTGGCCGTCCGCGGTCGCGAGGAGGGCATCGGCGACGCGCTCGCTGCGAAGATCCGCAACGTCCTGGCGTTCTACGAGAAGCTCAGAGGCACCGAAGGTATCTTCGTCGGCTTCCACACTTCGACCCTGTACAACAGCATCTACCGCTACGACGACGAAATGCTGGTCAACACCCACGTTTACGGTTTCCCGGCAGCGCACGCCCCGGTCATGCACCTGCGCCGACTCGCTGGCGGCACTCTGTTCAATTCCTACGCCGACAGCTTCGACCGAGTCTGGACCGCTTCACGTGACGCCTGGACCGGCGACCATGGCAAGGTGAGGCCATGAGCCGCATCGACCACATCAACAACCCCGATGCCCCCGAGCCGAACAGCGTCGTGCCCTCGACCGTCGCGTTCGTGACCGATGACGAAGGCCGGGTTCTGCTCATCCAGCGCTCGGACAACGGCGACTGGGCCCTACCTGGCGGGGGCCACGACCTGGGGGAGCGGATCGCGGACACCGCAGTCCGCGAGACGAAGGAAGAGACCGGCCTGGACATCGAGGTCACCGGCGTTATCGGGCTCTACACCGACCCGGGTCACTTGATCGAGTACAGCGATGGCGAGGTCCGGCAGCAGTTCTCGATCTCCTTCCGTGCCAAACCGGTCGGTGGAACGCTCGCTACCAGTGCCGAGTCGATCCAGGTTGCCTGGCTTGGCGCAGATGAGCTTGACGCTCTTCCGATCAACCCGTCGATGCGGCTCCGAATCGAGCACGGATTCGCGAAAGACGCTGAGCCCTACATCGGGTGAGCTGGTGGCAGCACCGATTCGACTCGTTTTGCGACCTCTGCGAACACGCTGGCACTGCCAGTAATGAACTCGTAGACGACCGAATCAGGCTCATATCGTTCCTGGACCTCAGCGATCCGCTCCTCGACAGTGAAGGCCTGTCCGTCAGGGCCGGTCGTGAGGTCGCAGTACCAAAGCAGGTCCGCGACGAGTGAGGCTTCACGGTCGAACTCCCCGGACAACTCCTTGTCGAGACCGCGCTGCTCGGCTTCAGCAAGTGCATTGGTGTGGTGGGCGACCAACGCGGACACCCGGTCGTTGAACCCGATCTCGCGAAGCCAACGCGCCCCGTCCAATGGATGGAAACCAGTCGCATCGATCGAGGGGGAGTAGCCGATGTCGTGGAGCGCTGCGGACGCGACAAGCGCCTCGCGATCCTGCTGGATACGGAGCGCTAGGGAGAGCCGTTCGGCCTTGGCTGTCACCGCTTGAACATGTCGCCATCGTCGAGGCAACGCCTCGCTGAGTTTCCGCTCCGCGAGCGCGCGCGCACTGCTGACCATGCTCGACTGCACTCGACGATCCTATCGATCCGGATGGTCGAGCCAAGGTCTGTGACAGTGGCCGTTCGACCCGGAGGTTTGTCCCGGCGTCTGGCCCAGCATCTCGTCGGCCAACTAGGTGCCGGGAGAGATGCCGCCCCTGTCACCAAACGTTCGTGACAGCTAGAGGCGCAGGTCAGTTAGGGTGCCGGGCTAGATCGGAGAGGCGTTCGCGCAGGGCCAAATGGTGGGGCAACTTATGTACTCGGGCCAGCAGCGTTTCTCGGAAGAGACAGGCGAGGACTGGTAGCTGATGTGGGGGCGATAGTTGGCCGGTCCCAGCCGCTTCCTCTGTGCCCCCTGGAGGCCCCATCTGAGTGTTCCTTGATGATCACTGCATGACTTCAAGCGAATCGGAACTCTTGGCGCTGCTGTGCGAGCTTGACGATCCTGTCCACTTGGAGTGGCCGCAGGGCTACGACCGCAGGAAGTGCGCCGAGCCCTTCGGGCGCCTGGTGGCGCGGCTCGAACAGGATTTCGCGGTTGGCTGCGAGTTTGAACAAGACACCCAGGATTCCAGCGAATACGGGCGCATCCACGTGCCTGCAGCGGCGCTGAAACGCGGCTCCAGGCTGGTCGTTTGCATCAGCAAGTTCGGAAACCTGGCCCTCATCTGCGCCGACAATCCAGGCGCGTTCCTTGGCACGGCCGAGGCAATTGACGAGGGGGAACTGCACGTCGACGACCTTGCGAAAGTCGATCAAGCGCTGAGGGAACTCGGATACGTCGTAGTTCCCGAGGAACTGCTGACCCGCGACTACGAAGGGCCGAGCAAGCAGTACCTGGACGGTGAGCGGCCCGACTGGTGGGCTCGGTTCTTCGGCTACTTCTGACGCGCCCCGCGAACAGCACCTGTGTTGTGACCGCTTCCGTTCCCCCACAACTTTGACCCTGAGTCTGACCTTGCCCCCTCGCCCGCCATCGACATGCAGGATGAGACGCAACCCCCTGTCACAACCCGTTTGTGACACCCGATCAACCAGGTCATTGCCTATGAGACGCCTTACGCTAGAGGCTCCGTGGAGGGAGCGAAAGTCGCCCCGACATATTTACTCCGAATCTGAGCGTTCCGGCCTGCGAGGCCTGCTCTGCAACTGCCGACCGGCCTCCCGGCCCGGCCTTCGGTGATCTTGAAGCGTCTCCAGGAACGAGTTACCTTCGAGGGACCTTGGTCCTAAGGACGGCGCGAGACGCCCGCCTTGCCCACACCTGCCATCACGCACCGCCCAGTGCTCCATCGAGCGTTTCCGGCCTGCCCATCCGCAGGCTCGTACCCGCAGCGAGTCCGCGCTACGGTCACCACCAGGGCCGCTACCTGGTCTTTTGCCTGGTGGTGGGTGCGGTGAGCGGGCTTCCGCAGAGGATTCGCGTCACTGGGGCGCGTCGCGATGTCATCGACACCGATCGTTTGGCCGCACTGTTGTTGCGCGCCGCCAGACGCGCCCAGAACGTCGCTGACACACCTGCAGCGGACGCCGGGTGTCCGGACCAGGATGCGGCCCTTGACGACGAAGTTCGGAGCGAGAGGGACGCGGCATGAACGGGCAATCTGACACGAGGAGCGTGACCCCGATCGGTGGGCGAGCAGTGGTGTACCTGCGGGTGTCCTCCAAAGGGCAAGTGGAGACCGACTACGACCCCGAGGGGAACTCGATCCCCGCCCAACGGAAAGCCTGCCTGCAACTGGCCGAGCGCATGGGGCTCACCGTGGTGGACGAGTACGTCGAGCCGGGCAAGTCCGCCCGCTCGATCGACGGTCGCCCCGCCTTCCGCAAGATGATGGGTCGGATCCGCAACCAGCATGACGTCGACTACGTCGTGGTGTACATGCGCTCGCGGCTGTTCCGCGATGCCACCGACGCCGGGCTCACCAAACGCGAACTCCGTGGCCTAGGTGTCGCGATCCTGTCGGTGAAGGATCCGACCGATGACTCGCCCACCGGGGACCTCATGGCGCATATGGTCGACGGGTTCAACGAGTACCAGTCGCGTGTCTCAGGGCAGGACATCGCCTACAAGATGGAAGCGAAAGCTGCTAGAGGTGGCACGCCTGGTCGCGCGCCCCTCGGGTACTTGAACACTCGGGAGACCATTGAGGGCCGCGAAATTCGCACCGTCGCCCTCGATCCCGAACGCGCCCCGATCGTCAAGACGCTGTTCGAGCGGTACGCGACCGGGCAGCACTCGTTCAAGGAACTCCGCGAGATAGCCACCGCCGCCGGGCTCAAGACCCGGCCGACCCGAAAGCACCCGGCCGGAACGCCGGTCTCGATTCACAAGATCGGGCAGATCCTCATCGACCCGTACTACCTCGGCACCGTCACCTTCAACGGCACCGAGTACCCCGGCCGGCACGAAGCTCTCATCGACCGAGCCTTGTTCGACAAGGTCCAGACCGTGCTGACCGAGCAGCGGGGCGCAGGCGTTCGCGAACGCAAGTGGGACCACTACCTCAAAGGCCTCGTGTGGTGCGGGCGCTGCGGTCGCCGCTTGATCGTCGAGCGCGCCAAGTCCAAGACCGGCCGCCTCTACTTCTATTACCTGTGCATGGGCCGCAACGACAACGGCGGCTGCGATCTCCCGCGGTTCGCCGTGGCTGATGTCGAGGCCGCCGTGAGCGCCCACTACGCCACCATCGCGCTCACGCCCACTGAAGCGAGCCGGACCCGGAACGGGCTCGAACGGGTCGCGAAGACCGATGAGCGGACTGCGCAGACTCTGCGGCGCAACCTCAAGCGCGAGCGCGCCCGACTCGACACCCTGGAAGACCAGGTCCTGGACTTGCTCGGCGACCCCGATTGGCCTACCGAGAAGCTCACCGCCAAGATCCGCGACATCGCCGCGCAACGCGAAGCCATCGACGCCCAACTCGCCGGCACCGACCTGCCGCGACTCGACCAGGCCGCAGCGCTCATCGCCCCGTTCCTGGAGCTCTTGTCGGATCCGAGGCGGCTCTACGAGTCTCTGGCAGACGAGGACCGGCAGACGCTCAACTCGATCTGCTTCACCCGGCTTCACATCGACACCGACGCCGACCGGCTACCCCGGATCAGCCAGAGCGCTACCGCCGCCAGCATCGCGCCGCTGGTGGCGTTCCGGGACCGGGAACGGCGAAACGGCACCTGCCCGGAGGCTGATGCCGTTCTTCCTGTGGGTCAGGGTTCAAGTAAGAACCCTTTGGTGGAGCTTAGGGGATTCGAACCCCTGACCTTTTCATTGCGAACGAAACGCGCTACCAACTGCGCCAAAGCCCCTTGCGGCGACTAGATTAGCACAGCGGCGGACGGGCGCCGCGAGGGTGCCGTGTGGGCCGGGTCTCGTTCGCGGCGGTCAGATCCAGGAGTCGAGCCACATGCGGGCGTGCCATTCGTCGCGGGGGATGGCCTCGCCGGTGTAGATCGGCCAGAAGTAGGCGAAGCACAGGACGACGACGGCCACGAAGGCCCCGGCGATGAGCGCGCCGGTGAGGCGGCGCTCCGGTGAGCCGAGGGACGACAGCCCCGCATCGCGGCGGCGCAGGTCGGTGCGGCCGATGATGAGGCCGAGGCACCACGTGACCGCGCCGATGAAGAACGGGACGGCGGGGGCGGTGTAGAAGAAGAACATCGTCCGGTCGGGGTACATGAACCACGGGAGGATGCCCGCGCCGAGCCCGGCGAGGAGGAACCAGGCGCGCCAGTCGCGCTTGTGGAGCGCCCAGACGAGGAGGGCGAGCGCGGCGGGCACGAAGGTCCACCACAGCAGCGGGGTGCCGAGGAGGAGGACTTCGGCGGCGCAGTCGCTCGTGCCGCAGTCGACGTCGGAGCTCCAGTAGAAGACGACCGGACGCAGGTCGAACAGCCACTGCCAGGGCGCGGACTGGTAGGCGTGCTCGGAGGAGAGGCCTTCGTGGAACTCGAGGACGCTGAAGTGGTACTGCATCCAGTTGGTGAGCGCGCCGATGACGGGCGGCTCGGCCCGGCCCTGGTCGGCGAGCCAGTGGCGGTAGGAGCCGGTGTCGTTGAGGAACCAGCCGGTCCACGAGAGCGTGTAGACGCCGATCGCGAGGAGCCCGAACCACAGGTTCTGGAAGAACTCGTAGATGAGCGTGTCCCGGAAGGGCTTGCGGGCGCCCGCGTCGGTGCGCAGCCGCCAGTCCCACACGACGAACAGCACGATCACGATGACGATGTACCAGAGGGCGCTCCACTTGGTGGCCATGGCGAGACCGAGGAGCACCGCGCACGCGATGCGCCACCACGCGGGGCCGAGGCGGGGGCGGCGGCGGGAGGGGTCGAGGCCGTCCTCGATCGCGGCGAGCCAGCGGGCCCGGCGCCAGTCGCGGTCGCGCACCAGGCAGTACATGGCGGCGAGGAGGAGCGTGGCGATGAAGATGTCGAGCAGGGACGTGCGGGAGAGCACCAGGTGGCTGCCTTCGACGGCGAGCAGGAGGCCCGCGGTGCCGCCGAGGAGGGTCGAGCCGGTGAGGCGGCGCATGAGCCGGACGAGGATCGCGACGCCGATGATCCCGGCGGCCGCGGCGGCGATGCGCCAGCCGACCTCGTCGTACCCGAAGGCCCATTCGCCGAGGCCGATGAGCCACTTGCCGAACGGCGGGTGCGCGACGTACGAGGAGCCGTCCGCGCCCGGGTCCCACTCGACGCCGTGGGAGAGCATCGAGTGCGCGTCCTGCGCGTAGTAGACCTCGTCGAAGATCAGGCCCTTGGGGTGGTCCAGGCCGATCAGGCGCAGCACCGCGGCGATCCCGGTGACCCCGAGGGTCACCCAGAGGGCGCGGCGGCGGTCGTCCGGCAGGGTGCTCGCGAGGCGGGCCCGGACGGCGGGGAGGGGGCCGGGGAGCGGGGTCGGCCGCCAGGCGGCGGGCGGCTGCTCGGGCCGGACTGCGGTGGCGCTCACCGGGGTGAGTCTAGGGCCTGAGCGCCCCCTCTGGCGAGTCGCGTCAGGCCCTAGTGTCCGGTCGTCAGTGCACGAGTTCCGTGGGGGGCGTGAAGTCGCCTTCGCCGTTCATGTCCCATTGCGCGGCCAGGATCTCGGCGACCGCGTTCGCGGGCTTGCCGAGGTTGCCCTTGCCGACGAGGTTCTGCGGGCTGTCCGGGTCGGCGATGAACGCCGCGGCGGCCGCGTTCGGGGTGAAGCCCACGAACCAGTTGGTGGAGTTGGAGTCGGTGGTGCCGGTCTTGCCCGCGACCGGGCCGTCGACCGCGTTTCCGACCTGCGGGGCCGTGCCCCACGTGCAGTTCCCGGCCGCCGCGCCGTACTCGGTCGGGCAGCGGGCCGCGTCCACCGCGGCGCGGGCGACCTCGACGCTCACGGCCTGGTCGCACGCCGACTCGAACGGGATCGTCTCGCCGGTCAGCGTGGTCGCGCTCGACGCCGGGATCGGCGGGCAGTACACGCCGTCCGCCGGGAGCGCCGCGTACGCCGCGGCCATGTCGAGCGGCGTGGTCTGCGTGACGCCGAGGACGAACGGCCCGTACGTCTCCGGGCTGTTCGTCACCAGGTTGAGGTCCTCCTGGGACCGGAACTTGATGCCCAGCCGCTCGGCCACGTTGATGGACTTCTCGACGCCGATCCGCTCGGCCAGCTGCACGAAGTACGTGTTCACCGACTCGCCGAAGCCGGTCCACATGTTGTAGTCCCCCTGCTCCGACTTCGAGGCGTTCTTCGGGCACCAGTAGTCCCCGCACGAGGCCGCGCCGTCGCCCACCACGTACTTCGACGTGTACTGGTACGGCGAGTAGATCGTGGTGTCCAGCGGCAGGCCCTCTTCGAGCGCCGCGAGCATCGTGAACATCTTGAACGACGAGCCCGCCTGGTACCCCGGCACCGCCGAGTTGCCGCTCAGCAGCGGGTTCGTGGTGCTCGGGTACGAGCCCTTGTACTCGGGGTTCGAGGTGTTCGGGCCGTTCTCGGAGGTGTCGTTGGAGTAGATGCGGTTCACGGCCATCACCTGGATGCCGCCGGTCCCCGGCTCGACCACCACGGAACCGAGCGCGTACTCCGAGCCCATCTCCTTCTGCCGCTCGACCGCCTCCTGCGCCGCGTCCTGCAGGTCCACGTCGAGGGTCGAGACGATCTGGTAGCCGCCCCGGTAGAGGCGGGCCTTGCGGACCTCCTCGGAGTCGCCGAAGTCCTCCTGCTGGTTCCACCACTGCTCGAAGTAGTCGACGAAGAACCCGTAGTCGGAGTCGATCGCCCCGCCCATGGTGTTGTTCGCGTCCTGCGGGTTGAGGTTCAGGCCCTCGGCCTTCGCCTCGTCGCCCTCGGCGCCCGTGAGGAACCCGACGTCGACCATCCGGTTGATCACGTGGTCGCGGCGGACCTGCGCGGCCTCCGACGAGCCGTTGATCGGGTCGTAGTTCGACGGCGACTGGATCAGGCCCACCAGCATCGCCGACTCGGCCGTGGTCAGGTCCGCCGGGACCTTCCCGTAGTAGACCTGCGCGGCCGCGCCGATCCCGTACGCGCCGTTGCCGAAGTACACGGTGTTCAGGTAGTTGGTGAGGATCTCATGCTTGGTCATCTCCTCTTCGAGCGCCAGCGCGTACCCCATCTCCTTGACCTTGCGGTCGATGGTGACCTCGCTGGCGGCGGCGACCTCTTCGGGAGTGGTCGCGGTGTAGGAGAGGACCTGCCGCACGTACTGCATGGTGATCGTCGAGGCGCCCTCGGAGGTGCCGCCGTCGGCGAGGTTGGTGACGAGCGCGCGCATGACGCCTTCGGGGTCGACGCCGTTGTGCTCGAAGAAGTTCGAGTCCTCGGTGGCGACGAGCGCGTTCACGACGGACTCGGGGATCTGGTCGAACTCGAGCTGCACGCGGTACTGGTCGCCGAAGGTGGCGATCACGGTCTTGCCGTCGGAGGCGTACAGGGTCGAGGACTCGGGCGCGGGCGGGAGGACGAGCTCGTCGGGGAGTTCGAGCACGGTCTCGGAGCCGACCTTGGCGAGGCCGCCGAAGGCGCTCGTCAGCGGCAGGAAGGCGAGGCCGACGACGAGACCGAAGGCGACCGCCACCGGCACGAGCGCGAACATCGCGCGTCGCTGCACTGCGGTGATGGGGCCGAACCAGGTCTGCGCCACCGGTTTCGAAGATGCACTCACGCTGTCTCCCGAAGAGCCCCGAAGCCGGGGAAGGATACGGTCAATTCTCAAATGGGCGCGCCGTAGCGCCATTTCAGGCGGAGTTCCGGGGGCGGGTTCACTCTACGACGCCGCGCCTCGCGGGCTGCGGGGCGTCCGATCCGGGTGGGCGTCATTACAGCCCGTCCCGGGCTCGCGCGCCGCCCGCGCACAGGGTGTCAGGGCTGCTATCGCGCGCGACGGACCGCTCTCGGCGAAGCTTGCGAGCCATGGATTCGCGCGGCTCGTCGCTCACCAGGCGAACGCGAGGGCCGCCGCGAGGACTGCGCCGGCGAAGGCCCAGCACAGGCCGATCGCGCCCGAGCGTCCTTCGTACAGCCTCGTGGCGCCCGAGACGCCCACGAGGGCGAACGCGACGGCCATGAACAGCACGAGCGAGGGCGCCCAGCGCAGCAGCAGCCCGGCCGTGTCGCCGACGTAGGCGCTGTGCGCGTCGGGGCCGGTGGACCGGGCGAACAGGGTGCCGCCGACGTCGGCGGCTTCGACTTCGCCGGTGAGGTGGAGGTCCTTGGCCCAGCCGTCGGCTTCGAAGCGGCCGGTGCAGGCGGGCGCGAACCCGTCCTGGCAGGAGGTGACGGTGACGGTGCCGTACTCGTAGTGGCCCACCGAGATCCACAGGGCGGGGGCGGCGGTCCAGGCGAAGAACATGAGCAGGCACGCGCAGACGAGGATGCCCAGGAGCGCGGGCGCGAACGCCTTGGGCTCGCGGCGGCGCTGGGGCCGGCCGGCCTTGGCCGAGCGGCGGCGCTCGGTCTCGGCGGCCCGCTCCCAGACGGCCCGGATCGCGGCCATGCCGTCGGCCTGGGAGCCGAGCGGGCCGCGCTGCGAGACCGGGCGGGGGGCGGGCTCGGGGGCCGGGTCCCACCCGTAATCCGCGACGGTGCCGTACGCGGCGGGGAGCTCGGGAACGGGCGCGTTCGCGTCCGGCGTCTCGGAGGAGGCGGGCTGCTGGGGATCGACCGCGCGGTTTGTTCCAGACATAACGGTTATTGCATCACCGAATCCTCCGACGGGGGCGCAATCGGGGACGGATCGCCGTGTCGGGTGGGGCGAGACGGGCGCTGCAGGAGGCCCCGGACAGTGCCGGTCCTGATATCCGGACCGATAACATGGGGCGCATGACTCACGTATTGACCGCGCTGGCCTGGCCTTACGCCAACGGTCCGCGCCACATCGGCCATGTAGCAGGATTCGGGGTCCCCGCCGACGTCTTCGCCCGCTACATGCGCATGCGCGGTCACGACGTGCTCATGGTCTCCGGGACCGACGAGCACGGCACGCCGATCCTGGTGCAGGCCGACTCGGAGGGGCTCACGGCCGCCGAGGCCGCCGCGAAGTACAACCGGGTCATCGTCGAGGACCTGGACGCGCTGGGCCTCTCGTACGACCTGTTCACCCGCACCACGACCGGGAACCACTACAAGACCGTGCAGGAGCTGTTCACCACTCTGCACGCGAACGGGTACATCCTGCAGCAGAAGACGCTCGGGGCGATCAGCCCGTCGACGGGCCGGACGCTGCCCGACCGGTACATCGAGGGCACGTGCCCGCACTGCGGGTTCGACTCGGCGCGCGGCGACCAGTGCGACAACTGCGGCCGCCAGCTCGACCCGACCGACCTCATCGACCCGAAGTCGCGGATCAACGGCGAGACGCCGAAGTTCGTGGAGGAGGACCACTTCTTCCTGGACCTGCCGGCGTTCGCGGAGGCGCTGCACGCGTGGCTCGACACCCGCACCGGCTGGCGCACGAACGTCCTGCGGTTCACCAAGAACCTGCTCGACGAGATGCACCCGCGCCCGATCTCGCGCGACCTGGACTGGGGCGTGCCGATCCCGCTCGAGGGCTGGGTCGACCGGCCGGACAAGCGCCTGTACGTGTGGTTCGACGCGGTCATCGGCTACCTGAGCGCGACGATCGAGTGGGCGCGGCGCTCGGGCGACCCGGACGCGTGGAAGCAGTGGTGGCAGGACCCGGAGGCGGTGTCCTACTACTTCATGGGCAAGGACAACATCGTCTTCCACTCCGAGATCTGGCCGGCGATGCTGCTGGGCGCCAACGGTGAAGGCGCGGGCGGCGGCGAGCCTGGCCCGCTCGGGAAGCTGAACCTGCCGACCGAGGTCGTCTCGTCGGAGTTCCTGACGATGGAGGGCAAGCAGTTCTCGTCCTCGCGCCGCGTCGTGATCTACGTGCGCGACTTCCTGGAGCGGTACTCCCCCGACGCGCTGCGCTACTACATCTGCGCGGCGGGCCCGGAGAACCAGGACTCGGACTTCACGTGGGCGGAGTTCCTGCGCCGCAACAACGACGAGCTGGTGGCGGGCTGGGGCAACCTGGTGAACCGCTCGATCGCGATGGCCGCGAAGAACTTCGGGGCCGTGCCGGAGCCGGGCGAGCTCGAGGACGTCGACCGGGAGCTGCTGGCGACGACGCGGGCCGCGTTCGACACCGTGGGCGAGCTCATCGGCGCCAACAAGGTCCGCGCGGGTATCGGCGAGACCATGAAGGCGGTCGCGGCGGCGAACAAGTACCTCGCGGACACCGCGCCGTGGAAGATGAAGGAGGACCCGAAGCGCCAGGGCACGGTCCTCTACACGGTGCTGCAGGCGGTCTCGGACCTGAAGACGGTCATGAGCCCGTTCCTGCCGCACTCCTCGCAGCGGGTGCACGAGCTGCTCGGCGGCGAGGGCGTGTTCGCGCCGATGCCGTACATCGAGGAGGTCGCGGACCTGGACGAGGGCGGCGCGACCGACGGGCCGTACCCGATCCTCACCGGCGACTACTCGGACACCCCGAAGTGGGAGTCCGTGCCGCTGGTGCCGGGCACGGTGCTGGAGAAGCCGACCCCGGTGTTCACGAAGCTCGAGCCGTCCATCGTGGACGAGGAAATCGAGCGCCTGAACGCTTAGGGCGCAAACGGAAGGGCCTGGCTGATGCCAGGCCCTATTCCGTCGTCTCAGATCGCCGGGGCGACTTCGCCGCGCTCGACCCACTTCTCGTAGACGCCTCGGCGCACGGCCTCGGCCCCGGTGCGGGACAGGACGTCCGGGCTGGGGCGGGAGAGGCGGAACCGGGCCCAGTCGTCGTCGGCGTCCACGAGGGACCCGGGGACGCCCTTCCACACCACGTGGTTCGCTTCGCGCAGGACGCGCCGCACCTGGTGGACGCGGCCCTGCTCGACGCCCGGGATGTCGACGCGGCGTTCGAGGGTGAGCGGCGACCACTGCTGCCCGGCGTAGGCGAACAGCTCGAGCTCGGCGCCCTGCTCGGTGTAGGCGAGCAGACGCGCGCCCTCGGGGAGCGGCAGGTCGGTGAGGTCGGCGGTGACGTGCTCGGGCAGCAGGTGCGCGGTCGAGATCGCGAACCCGGTGCCGAGGACGGGCATGCCGCGCCGGTCAGAGGACGGCATCGCCGTCAGGCCTTCGTATTCGGGCGCGACGGGCGCCTGGTAGTCCCAGGGATCCGTTGCGGGCCAGCGCAGTGCGAACACCCACGGGTCGCCCGGCTCGGTCTCGCCGCCGAGGACGGAGCGGGCCGCGGGGGTGCGCAGGTGCGCGACGTCCCAGCGGCGGTAGCAGAAGCCGCCGGGGACGGCGGCGGTCTCCATGAGGCGGGCGATCTGCGGGGCGGTGACGGGACGCTCCATGAGTTCGCCCGGGGCGACCGCGGCGGAGCGGCGGACGCGGTCGAGGAGGACCCGCGCGGCCGGGTCGAGGTGCGGGGTCTGGGTGAGCCGGCGGACGTACTCGAGGTCGAGGCCGGGCGCGAGGGGCACGGTGAGGGAGCGGTCGTCGGCGACGGCGACGGGGACGCCGTCGCGCAGGACCTCGCCGGCGTGCGCGAAGTGGCGGTAGGGGTAGTCGCTGCCGGGGCGGGGGTTGGGGAGGAAGTCGGGGCGCGGGAGCGCGGAGAACAGCTCCCAGGCGGCGCCGTCGGCGTAAGGGAGGCCGGGGTACTTCTCGCCGCGCCATTCGACGGTGACGAGGGTTTCGGGCTGTGGCGTCGGTTCGGCCGGGACGGCGGGGCGGCGTTGCTGGAGCGCTGCGGCGCGGTTGCGGCGGGACGCGAGGTCGCGGGTCATGTGCGTCTCGATTCGTCTTGCGCGGATGCGACGGCGGGTGCGACGGCGTTGTCGTGGTGGATGCGCAGTCGTTGTGGACGCGCTGTCGTGTTGCGGTTGGTGCGAGGTGCTGCCGCCGGACGGTAGTGGCTTGTCCACAGGCGGTGGTTCGACTGTCCGCCAACGTAAGCGCGCCGTGTCAGGCGTGGATGTCCGGAAAATGAAGAAGATGTTACGTCGGCGGCATTACGTGCGCAACGCGTCGGGTAGCGAGGTTCGCGCGAGGGGGGCGCGGTTGCCGTCCCAAACCCCCGCCCACCACCAGAGGGGAAACAAGGTGCCGCGATCGTCTCGCGCCCCACCGACAAGAACGGCCGCGAAACCGGCGCGCGCGGCGCGGATTCACCCGTTCGAGGCAACGTGGCATCGTTGAGGCGTGTACCGATCCGAACCCGCGCCGCTGCCCGAGCCGCTGCCGCATCCCGTCGCCGACAGCCACACCCATTTCGACCTCGTCGACGTCTTCGGCGCCGAGGAGGACCTGCCGGTGCCCGCGCACGACGCGCCCGAGGTGCGGGCCCGCCTCGACGAGGCCGAGTCCGTGGGGGTCGCGAGGGTCGTGCAGGTCGGCACCGATGTCGAGTCGTCCCGCTGGGCCGCCGCGCTCGCCGCGGTCGACCCGCGCGTGCTCGCGGCCGCGGCGCTGCACCCGAACGACGCGCCCCGCCAGGCCGACCTCGACGAGGCGCTCGCCGCGATCGACGCGGTCGCCGCGCTCCCCCGCGTCGCGGCCCTCGGCGAAACCGGCCTCGACTACTTCCGCACCGACGAGTCCGGCCGCGCCGCCCAGCAGCGCTCGTTCCGCGCGCACATCGAGATCGCGAAGCAGCGCGGCAAGACCCTCGTCATCCACGACCGCGACGCCCACGAGGACGTCCTGTCGATCCTCGACGCCGACGGCGCGCCCGACCGCGTCGTCCTGCACTGCTTCTCGGGCGACTTCGCGTTCGCGAAGGAGTGCGCGCGCCGCGGGTTCTTCATGAGCTTCGCCGGGAACGTGACCTTCAAGAACGCCCAGCACCTGCGCGACGCCGCCACCGTGGCCCCGCCGGAGCTGGTCCTCGTCGAGACCGACGCGCCGTTCATGGCCCCGATCCCCGTGCGCGGCCACCGGAACCACCCGGCGCTCGTGAACTACACGGCCCGCTTCCTCGCCGAGCACCTCGGCCGCGACCTCGAGGCCTGGTGCGAGCGGCTGTGGGCCAACACCGAGAACGCATTCGGGGAGTGGTGATCAGCTGACGTCGACGGCCGCTTCGGCGGTCGCGGTGTCGCCTTCGGCGTCGGTCAACGTGAACGTGAAGATCCAGCGGCCCTCGTCGGGCAGGCTCACCTCGCCCGCGAGGATGCCGGTGCGCAGCTCGATGAGGGGCATCTCCTCGGCCTCGCCGCCTTCGGGCCCGTACGAAGCGGTCCACTCGACGGCGGGGAACGGCGCGCCTTCGAGGTCGGTGGCGAGGATGCGCACGCTGTTGGGGCCGGGCCGCCCCGGTTCGAGCACGAGCTGCGCCGAGTACACGTCGGTGGTGACGAGCGTGGCGGTCTCGGTGGACTGCGCCTCGCTCGTCTCGGTCTCCAACAGCGCGGTCTTCGCGGGCACCGCCTGCACCAGCACCGCCACGGCGGCCATCACGGCCGCGAGGAACACGAGCTCCACGCCGGCGGCGACCCGCAAGCGCCGCTCGGCCTCCGTGCGGCGCAGCAGCGCGCGCCGCGTGAACAGGCCGGCGCCGAGGATCGCGAGGAACAGCGCGGCTTTGAGGAGCACGAGCCGCCCGTAGGCGGTGTCCGTGAGCGCCGCGATCGAGTCGATGTGGAGCAGCGCGGAGGCGACGCCGGCGACGAGCACGTTCGCGACCAGCCACGGCACCAGGGCGATCCAGGTCTCGGCGGCCTTGTCGGGGATGTCGGTGTCCTTGCGCAGAGCCAGGATGAGGATCGCGAGGACCCCGCCCGCCCATGCCATCGAGGCGGCGAGGTGCACGAGGTCGGCGACGAAGGCGACGACGACCGGCTCGGTCGCCATCGGGTGCCCGGCGAGCGGCCAGGTCGCGGCGAGCGCGATGCCGACTCCGGCGAGCGCGGCGATGAGCGGCGGCTTCAGGTCCTCGTCGCTGGTGACGACGGTCCGCATGAGCGGCAGGGCGAGCAGCACGAGCAGCAGCCGCAGGAGCCCGGCGAGGCCCACGTTCGACTCCATGACCGACTGGAGCCCGACCGCGTCGAGCCCGGAGATGCTGGTCCCGGTCTCGTAGGCGGCCTGGAGCGGCAGCCCGAGCACGGCGGTCATGGCGACGACCGCGAGCCCCGTGGCGACCGTCTTCGCGGTCGCTTCGCGCGGCCGCGCGCCGAGCGCGAGCAGGATCCCGGCGCCGAGGGCGAGCGCGAGCCCCGCGTACCCGAACCAGCGGTTGCCGTAGATGAGCGCCTGCACGAACGGATCGGTTCCGGCCGTGAGCGCTTCGGCGCCGGGCGCCTCGGTCTCGACGCCCACGGAGTACGTGAAGGTGCCGGAGACGGGGTGCCCGTCGTGGGAGACGACCCGGTAGCCGACGAGGTAGGTGCCCTCCTGGTCGGCGTCGACCGCGATCGTCAACGTGGTCGCTTCGGCGTTCTGCGAGACCCCGGTGTCTGCTCGGTCACCATCGGGAGCCACCACGCCGGTGGCCGCGTCTACGGGGGTGACTGGTTCGTTGAACTCGACGACGACTTCGCTCGGTGGCGCGTCCAGGAGCGCACCGGAGGCCGGAGTGGTCTTGGTGGCCGTGGCGTGCGCCCAGGCCCCCGAGGCCCACAGCGCGCCGAAGAGCATGCCGACGAGCGCCGCCGTGAGCGACGACCAGGCGAAGCGGGTCGCTGGAGCGGCGGGGCGGCGGTCGTCGGATCGGGATCGCATCGCCGCTGAGCGTACTCGAATCCACTTCGCGAATCGAGAGTTGGACCGGAGAAAGGGTGAGCGAGGCACATGGGGAAGTCGAACCGGAACACCGACCGGCGGCAGGCCGCCGAGGCGCTGCGCAAGCAGCAGGCGGCGGAGGCGCGGCGCCGGAAGATCGTGTTCGGGGTGGCGATCGGCGCCGCCGTGGTGCTCATCGGAGGGCTCCTCGTCTGGGGCATCTGGATGAACAGCAAACCGGAGTACGAGGAGCACACCCCGGCCGCGCGGACCACGGACACGTACGGCGTGCAGATCGGCGACGGCCCGGTCCAGGTCGACCTCTACATCGACTACATGTGCCCGGCCTGCAACCAGTTCGAGTCCGCTTACGCCGAGCAGATCCAGTCGTGGGTCGACGCCGGCACCGTGACGGTCAACTACCACCCGCTCGCGATCCTCGACCGCCTCAGCAACGGCACCGAGTACTCCAGCCGCGCGGCCGCCGCCGCCGTGTGCGCCGCCGACGCCGGCGAGCAGCAGTTCCTCGACTACACGCTGGCGCTGTACGCGAACCAGCCCGCCGAGAACAGCGAGGGCCTGAGCGACGACGAGCTGATCCGCATCGGCACCGAGGACGTCGGCCTCGACGCCTCCTGGCAGTCCTGTGTGGAGGACGAGCGGTACCGGGGCTGGGTCCAGGAGGGCAACGCCAGCGCCACCGGGGACCAGGGCGTCTCCGCGACGCCGACCGCGAAGGTCGACGGCGAAGTGGTCCAGAACTCCGAGTTCGCCGAGAAGGTGCAGGCCGCGATCGACGCGGGCTGACCGAAGCAGATGTTCAGGGGCGCAGCCGCATGAGCGGCTGCGCCCCTTCGGCGTCGGCGGCGACGTGTGCCCGGGCGAGCCGTCCCGCGAACCTCGACGGGGGGCGAGGTCCGCGGGACGGGGTCTCGAGGGCGGTTGCGGTCCCTCGCTATGCCCGCATCGCCGCCAGCGCGGTCTCCAGGGAGAAGCCGAAGGGGAGTTCGAGTCGGTGCCGTTGCAGCAGTTCGGTGTCGGCGAGGATCTCGGCGGTGGGGCCGTCGGCGGCGACGCGGCCGGCGTCGAGGATGACGGCCCGTTCGCACAGCTGCAGCGCGTACGGCAGGTCGTGGGTGACGAGCAGCAGCGTGGGGGCGGTGGCCTGCAGGATCGCGGCGAGGTCGCGGCGGGCGGCCGGGTCGAGGTTGGCGCTCGGCTCGTCGCAGACGACGATGTCGGGGCGCATGGCGAGGACGCCGGCGAGGGCGGCGCGGCGCTGCTGGCCGACCGAGAGGTGGTGCGGGGGCCGGTCGGCGAGGTCGCTCAGGCCCACGTCGGCGAGCGCGGCCGCGACGCGCGCGGCGAGTTCGGGCCCGCGCAGGCCGAGGTTCGCGGGGCCGAAGCCCACATCGTCGGCGACGGTGGGCATGAACAGCTGGTCGTCGGGGCTCTGGAAGACGATGCCGACGCGGCGGCGGATCTCGGCGAGGGTCTTCCTCTCCACCTTGACCTCCCCTACCGACACGGTTCCGGCGGTGGCGGTGAGGAGCCCGGCGAGGTGGAGCATGAGCGTGGTCTTCCCGGCGCCGTTGGGGCCGAGGATGGCGACGCGTTCGCCTTCGCGCACTTCCAGGTCGACGCCGTCGAGGGCGCGGTGCCCGTCCGGGTAGACGTGCTCGAGTCCGCTGATCTGCAAGGCGCTCATGCGAACACCGCCGCCCAGGCCGCGATGCCCGCCGCGAGTGCGGGAGCGGCGAGCGCGGCGGACCATTGCAGGGCGCCGGCGGGCGCGGGGCCGACGTCGAGCGGGAGCCGCCCGGTGTAGCCGCGGGCGGCCATGGCCTGCCAGACGCGTTCGCCGCGTTCGAAGGAGCGGATGAAGACGACGCCGAGGCTGCGGGCGAGGGCGCCCGCCTGCCACAGGAAGCGCGGGTCGTCGCAGCGGGCGAGGCGGGCCAGGCGCATCTGGGTCACCTCGGCCACCGTGAGGTGCGCGTAGCGGATCGCGAAGGCGGTGATCTGGAGCAGGATCTCGGGGCAGCGCAGCCGCGAGAGCCCGGCGAGGACCCCGGCGATCGGGGTGGTCGCGGCGAGGACCAGGGCCGCCCATACGCCGAGCGTGGCTTTCGCGAGCAGGTTCCACCCGGCCCACAGACCCGGTTCGGAGACGGTGAGGAATCCGAGGTGGACCGCCGGGCCTTCGACCATGAACGGGAACGCCAAGGCCAGCACCAGGAACGGCGATTCGACGAGGCTGCGGGAGAGCACCCAGCCGAGCGGGACGCGCGCGAGCGCGAACAGTCCGGCGATGAGCAGGGCGTAGGCGCCGAAGGCCCACACCGCTTCTCGCGGGGTGGCGGCGATGGCGCAGGTGAAGGCGACGAGCGCGACGATCTTCACCTGCGGCCGCAGCCGGTGGACCGGTGAGTCCCCCGGCCGGTAGAGGCCGTCGACCGGGCTCACGCGTTCTCGCGCTTCCTGCCGCGCGCCAGGAGCCGGAACAGGCCCGTGGCGATCGCGAGCGTCAGGATGACGCCGAGGACGCCTGAGAGGGACGCGCCCAGGATCTCGTTGTCCAGGAAGGAGATCCCGTAGTCGGCGAAGACGCCGCCGATCTCGTGGTCGCCCGCGGACTGGAGGACGCAGGCGCCGCCGGTGATCTCCCCGTCGGCGGTCTCGCAGCCGGTGAGGAGCACCGATTCGAGCCCGTCGGGCGAGGCCGAGGCGAACAGGGACACGAACCCGGCGAGGACCAGCGTGACGACGACGCCGGCGATCCAGAAACGTTTGGTCTTCACACCGACTCCTTCGCGGTCCGGGCGAGCGGGGTGCCGCGCAGAGCGTGCACGAGGTCGGGGCGGGCGACCGCCACCGCGGTGACGGCGCCGGCGGTGATGACGCCTTCGCCGATGCCGATGAGCACATGGGTGCCGAGGATGGCGGCGGCCATGGCCCCGAAGGACTGGCCGACCTCTTCGCCGCCGAGCCAGAACTGGAGGACGAACCCGGCCGAGGCGGCCACGACGCTGACGACGGCGGCCGCGAAGACCGCGACGCCGAGGCCGAAGCGCGTGCGCGGGAGGACCTTGAGCGCCAGGACGATCACGCCGTAGCCGGTGAACGCGGCGATCACGGCCATGTTCATCACGTTCAGGCCCAGGGCCGTGACGGCCCCGTCCGCGAACAGGAGCGCCTGGATGACGATGACGACGGTGACGCACAGCGCCCCGAGCCAGGGGCCGAGGAGCGCGGCGGCGAGCGCGCCGCCGAGGAGGTGCCCCGAGACGCCGGCGGCGACGGGGAAGTTGAGCATCTGCGCGGCGAAGATGAACGCCGTGGCGAGGCCCGCGAGCGGCACGAGCCGCTCGTCGAGGTGCCTGCGGGACACGACGACGCAGGCGCCGACGGCGATGGCGGCGAGGAGCGCGAACGCGAGGGAGGTCGGTCCGTTGACGACGTCCACTGGGATGTGCAGCGCCAGGTCTGACACGGGCAAGTGCCGCCTTTCGACTGGTTGTGGGCCTGGGGGCGGGGCCGGGAGGTGTGGCGGTCGCCCTGCCGGATGCAAGGCGCCCACGCGTGGAATCAACAGCCCGCTGTCAGGCTATTGCAATCATTTTGCAATAGCCGGTCTGTCGCCGTCAACCCGGACCGGGGAGTGTCGGGAACCGGCACACTGCCGAACAGGGACCGTCAAGCGCGCTCCCAGGCGATTGTCAGGGACGGCCGGTAGGGTTGCCACCTGTGAACGTACGACTTCAGCCAGGTGAGACGGCGCCTGATTTCACGCTGACCACCGACACCGGCGACCCGGTGACCCTGTCGAGCCTCCAGGGCCGCAAGGTCATCCTGTTCGCCTATCCGAAGGCCATGACGCCCGGATGCACCAAGGAGGCCTGCGACTTCCGCGACAGCCTCACCGGCCTCCAGGCCGCCGGCTACGCGGTGCTCGGGATCTCCCCCGACGAACCCGACGCGCTGGCCAAGTTCGTCGAGCGCGACGGCCTGACCTTCCCGCTCCTGTCCGACCCCGAGCACAAGGTGCTCGAGGAGTACGGCGCATGGGGCGAGAAGAAGAACTACGGCCGCACGGTCGTCGGCGTCGTCCGCTCCACGTTCGTCATCGACGAGCAGGGCGACATCGAGCTCGCGCAGTACAACGTCAAGGCCACCGGCCACGTCGCGCGCCTGAAGAAGCAGCTCGGCCTCGAGGAGTAGCGGCCCGCTCCGGGTCAGGGACGGGTGAGGGCGGGTTCGGCGCCGTCGATCTCGCGGAGGCGGCGGGCGGTCTCGGCGCCGCCGGTGCGGAGCACGTGCTCGCGCAGGCGCCGGTACCGGTCGAGGAGGGCCGCCTGCTCCTCCTGCGGCAGGAGCCCCGACCGCTGGACGGCGAGGGCGAGTGCGGCGACCCGCTCGAGGTCGGTGGCGGCACTGGCGTCAGCAGTGTTCATGGATTGACCGTCCACTCTGAAGGCGTACTGGAGGCGAACCGGAGGTGAACCGGACCGGACGCGGCGACAACGATCGATGTCCGGTTTGCCCCCGAACGGGTCGTCCCTGCGATCGCCTGGAGCCTCTCGTCACGCAGCGGCAATTCGCGGCATAGGTTGACATTGTCATGGTATGACCTCAGAGGGGGCTCCCTCACTCGAGCACCGGGCTCCCCGAAGCGACCTCGCGGAAGGATTCCCATGTCTGCCAAGCAAGAAGGCACCGACCAAGAAGCCGGCGGCTGCCCTGTGCGGCACAGCCGCGCGCTGCTGCCCGTCCAGGGCGGCGGCAACCGCGGCTGGTGGCCCGACCGGCTCAACCTCAAACTCCTCGCGAAGAACCCTCCGATCGGCAACCCCCTCGGCGCGGACTTCGACTACGGCGCGGCCTTCGAGAAGCTCGACCTGCCCGCCGTCAAACGCGACATCGAAGCGGTCATGACCGACTCGAAGGACTGGTGGCCCGCCGACTTCGGGCACTACGGGCCGCTGTTCATCCGCATGGCCTGGCACAGCTCGGGCACGTACCGCATCAGCGACGGCCGCGGCGGCGCGGGCACCAGCCAGCAGCGGTTCGCGCCGCTCAACAGCTGGCCGGACAACATCAGCCTCGACAAGGCGCGGCGGCTGCTGTGGCCGGTCAAGCAGAAGTACGGCCGCAGCCTCTCCTGGGCCGACCTGCTCATCCTCACCGGGAACGTGGCGCTGGAGTCGATGGGCTTCAAGACGTTCGGGTTCGGCGGCGGCCGCGCCGACGCGTGGGAGGCCGACGAGGACATCTACTGGGGCCCCGAGTCGGACTGGCTCGACGACCAGCGCCGCGGCGAGGACCGCCGGATCCAGGACGAGTTCGCGGCCTCCCAGATGGGGCTGATCTACGTGAACCCGCAGGGCACGGGTGGCAACCCTGACCCGGTCGAGTCGGCCCACGACATCCGGGAGACGTTCCGGCGCATGGCGATGAACGACGAGGAGACCGTCGCCCTCATCGTCGGCGGTCACACCTTCGGCAAGACCCACGGCGCCGCGCCCGAATCGAACCTCGGCCCCGAGCCCGAGGCCGCCCCGCTCGAGGCGCAGGGCCTGGGCTGGGCCAACGCTTACGGCACCGGCAAGGGCAACGACACCATCACCAGCGGCCTCGAGGGCATCTGGACGAACACGCCGACCCAGTGGGACAACAGCTTCCTGGAGATCCTGTTCGGCTACGAGTGGGAGCTCAAGGAGAGCCCGGCCGGCGCGCACCAGTGGCAGCCCAAGGACGGCGCGGGCGAGGGCACCGTGCCCGACGCGCACGACCCGTCGAAGCGGCACGCGCCGACGATGCTCACCACCGACCTGTCGCTGCGGTTCGACCCGGTCTACGAGGCGATCTCGCGCCGGTTCCTCGAGCACCCGGACGAGCTCGCGGACGCGTTCGCGCGCGCCTGGTTCAAGCTCACCCACCGCGACCTCGGACCCATCGTCCGCTACCGCGGCCCCGAGGTGCCCGCCGAGCAGCTGATCTGGCAGGACCCGCTCCCGGCCGCGGACTACGAGCCGATCGACGACGCCGACATCGCCGCGCTCAAGGACCGCATCCTCGAGTCGGGGCTCTCGAGCCGGCAGCTCATCGCGGCCGCCTGGGCCTCCGCGTCCTCGTTCCGCGGCAGCGACAAGCGCGGCGGCGCCAACGGCGCCCGCATTCGCCTTGAGCCGCAGAAGGACTGGGAAGTCAACGAACCCGAGTCGCTCGCGGCCGTCCTGTTCGCGCTCGAGTACGTCCAGTCGGAGTTCAACGCGCGGGGCCGCGGTAAGAAGGTCTCGCTCGCGGACCTGATCGTGCTCGCCGGCACGGCCGCGGTCGAACGCGCCGCCGAGGCCGCCGGCCACCACATCGAGGTCCCGTTCACGCCCGGCCGGGTCGACGCGACGCAGGAGCAGACCGACGTCGAGTCGTTCGCGCCGCTCGAACCGACCGCGGACGGCTTCCGCAACTACCTCGGCAAGGAGCACCCGCTCCCCGCCGAGTACCTGCTCGTCGACCGCGCGAACCTGCTGGGCCTCAGCGTCCCGGAGATGACCGTCCTCATCGGCGGCCTGCGCGTCCTCGGTGCGAACTTCAACGACTCCCCCGTCGGCGTCCTCACGGACCGGCCGGGGCTGCTCACCAACGACTACTACCGCAACCTGCTCTCGCTCGACACCGAATGGCGGCCGACCGAGCAGGACGCCCAGACCTACGAGGGCCGCGACAGGGCCACCGGCGAGGTCCTCTGGACCGCGTCCCGCGTCGACCTCGTCTTCGGCTCCAACGCCGAACTCCGCGCCGTCGCCGAGGTGTACGCCGCCGACGACGCCGAGTCCCACTTCATCCGGGACTTCAACCGGGCCTGGACCAAGGTCATGAACCTCGACCGCTTCGACCTGTAAGCAGCACAAAGGCCCCCGGCGGAACGCCCGCCGGGGGTTTCACGTCCGGTCGTGGGACGGGCGTTCGCCGGAGCCGCGACGACCTGCTCTGACCGCGACCGTGCTCAGCTCAGCGCAGAGCATCCTTTGCCGGGCCTTTGCGCTGAGCACGCCTATCGACCGCTGCCGGGCGATACGATCAGCACGTGGTCCGCTTCGAGGACATCAGCACTCCCGCCCGCCTGGCCGAACCCGGCGAGGGCATCGGCCGGGACGAGCTGTCGCTCGCCACCCGCAACCACGGCCTTCCGCTCGAAGCCCTCCGCTACGACCTCACCCCGCCCGGCCTGCACTACGTCCTCACGCATTACGACATCCCGTACGCCGAGGACGGCGACTGGGAGCTCACGCTCGGCGGCCACGTCGAGCGTCCGCTCCGGCTGGACATGGACGAGCTGCGCTCATACGCGGCCGTCACCACGCGGGTCACCATGGAGTGCGCCGGGAACGGCCGCGCCCTCCTCTCGCCCCGCCCGGTGAGCCAGCCCTGGCTCGTCGAAGCGGTCGGCACCGCCGACTGGACCGGCGTGCCCCTGCGCGCGCTGCTCGCCGAGGCCGGCGTGCGGGACGGCGCCGTCGACGCGGTCTTCACCGGCGCCGACCACGGCATCGAGCGCGGCGTCGAACAGGACTACCAGCGCGCGCTCCCCATCGAGACGGCCACCGGCGACGCACCCGAGATCCTGGTCGCCTACGCCATGAACGGCGCCCCGCTGCCGCCCCAGCACGGCCGTCCGCTCCGCCTCGTCGTGCCCGGCTGGTACGGCATGGCCCACGTCAAATGGCTGCGCGACATCACTGTCGCCGCCGAGTCCTTCACGGGTTTCCAGCAGGCCACCGCCTACCGCCTCCGGCAGGAGCCCGACGAACCGGGCGAGCCCGTCGCCCGCATCGCCCCGCGCGCCCTCATGGTCCCGCCCGGCTTCCCCGACTTCATGTCCCGCGCCCGCGTCGTCCGCCCCGGGGACCACACGCTCGAGGGCCGCGCCTGGTCGGGCCACGCGCCCGTCACCGCCGTCGACGTCAGCACCGACGACGGCCACACCTGGAACCCGGCTGCCCTTGAAGCGTCCGACGACCACCGCTGGGCCTGGCGCCGCTGGCACTTCACCTGGACCGCCGCCATCGGCACCCGCGTCCTGTGCGCCCGCGCCACCGACGCCGAGGGCCGCACCCAACCCCTCGAGCAGCCCTGGAACCGCGGCGGCTTCGCCAACAACCTCGTCCAACGCGTCCCGGTCCACTGCACCGGTCTCTGAACGCGGAAAAGGCCCCGATCGATCGGGGCCTCTCGATGTGCGCGAGGGGGGACTTGAACCCCCACGTCCGAGGACACAGGAACCTAAATCCTGCGCGTCTGCCAGTTTCGCCACTCGCGCGGAGCGCCTGGAACGCGTACCGGGTGGGTCCGGCACGCGGGCAGCAACTAGTGTTTCACACCCTCCGGGGGTCCCGTAGTCTGGTGGGGATGACTCGACCTGACAAGCGCGCCGCCGATGAGCTGCGCCCCGTGAAGTTC
Source organism: Glycomyces niveus (assembly GCF_017592475.1). Taxonomy (GTDB): domain Bacteria; phylum Actinomycetota; class Actinomycetes; order Mycobacteriales; family Micromonosporaceae; genus Glycomyces; species Glycomyces niveus. The sequence goes on from NZ_JAGFNP010000006.1 coordinate 103,065, forward strand.
ACCCGATCCTGGACCGACCACCCCGAGGGATCGGTGCTCGTTGAATTCGGCCGCACCCGGGTGCTGTGCACCGCGACGGTGACGCCCGGCGTGCCGCGGTGGCGGCGCGGGTCCGGCGAGGGGTGGGTGACCGCCGAGTACTCGATGCTGCCGCGCTCCACGCACTCGCGCTCCGACCGCGAGTCGATCCGCGGCAAGATCGGCGGCCGCACCCACGAGATCTCGCGCCTCATCGGGCGCTCCCTGCGCGCCTGCATCGACTTCAAGGCCCTCGGCGAGAACACGATCACGCTCGACTGCGATGTGCTGCAAGCGGACGGGGGCACGCGCACGGCCGCGATCACCGGCGCTTACGTGGCCCTGCACGACGCCGTGGACTGGCTCAAGGAGCAGAAGATCGCGCGCAAGCCGGACAAGATCCTCACGACCTCGGTGGCCGCGATCAGCGTCGGCGTCGTCAACGGCGTCCCGGTGCTCGACCTGCCTTACGAGGAGGACGTGGCCGCGTCGGTCGACATGAACGTGGTCTGCACCGGCGAAGGCGACTTCGTCGAGGTGCAGGGCACCGGCGAGGAGGCGGTGTTCAACCGCGCCGAGCTCGACACCCTCCTGGACCTGGCCGTCAAGGGCTGCAAGGAGCTCGCCGGCCTGCAGGCCCGGACCCTGCTGACCTCATGAGGGTCCTCCTCGCCACCCGCAACGCCGGGAAGATCGACGAGCTGCGGCAGATCCTCGCCGCGGCCGCCCCCGAGGTCGAGCTCGTCGGCCTCGACGCCGTCGCCGACTACCCCGAGACCCCCGAGACCGAGCTGACCTTCGCCGGGAACGCGCTGCTGAAGGCCCGCGACGGCGTCAAGCACACCGGGCTCGCGACCATCGCGGACGACTCCGGCCTGGCCGTGGACGCCCTCAACGGGATGCCCGGCGTGCTCTCGGCCCGCTGGGCCGGGAGCGCCAAGGACGACGCGGCGAACAACGCGCTGCTGCTCGACCAGATCGCCGACGTGCCCGACGACCTGCGCGGCGCGAAGTTCGTGTGCGCCGCCGCGATCGTCTGGCCCGACGGGCGCGAGCTCGTCGTCCACGGCGAGATGCGCGGCACGGTCGGGCGTGGACCGAGGGGCGACAACGGGTTCGGGTACGACCCGCTGTTCACGCCGGAAGGGTTCGACCGCACCAGCGCCGAGCTCTCGGCCGAGGAGAAGAACGCGATCTCCCACCGGGGGAAGGCGTTCAGGGAACTGGCGACCAAGATCTAGCACTGAGGCGGCCTGCGGGCCGCCTCTTTCGCTTACCGGGCCTTGAGGAGTTCCAGGGCCTTGTCGGCGTGGGCGTTCATGTTGAGCTCGCTCTTGAACGCGCCCAGGATGGTCCGGTCCTCGCCGATGACGAAGGTCTTGCGCTTGGTGGCGACGATGCCGAGCTTGCGGCGCACGTCGAAGGCCTCGGCGACCTTGCCCTCGGGGTCGGAGAGGAGCGGGTAGCCGAAGGAGTGCTTGGCGGCGAAGGCCGCCTGGCGGTCGACCGAGTCGTGGGAGATGCCGACGGGGGTGGCGCCGACGGCCTTGAAGTCGGCGGCGAGGTCGCGGAAGTGGCAGGCCTCGGCAGTGCAGCCCGCCGTCATCGCCTGCGGGTAGAAGAAGAGCACGACCGGGCCGGCCTCGAGCAGCTCCTCGAGGCTGCGCGGCCGCCCGGTCTCGTCGTCCAGGGTGAATGCGGGTGCGGTGTCTCCGGTGTCCATGAGGCCGAGTGTATCCGCGACCTCCGGGATCGGACCGTTCCCGGCCGGGGCGCCCGGTACCGTTGCGTTCCGGCAATCGATATAGATACACTCGAATATCACGATATCGTCGGCAGCAGTCCACAAGATCGCTTTGACTCCGTACGAGTCAGGTTGGGAGCGCTCCATGTACGTCAGAGGAGTAATTCCATGTCCACCACCGCCACGGGGGCGCTGGGCGGCAGACGCCGCCGCATCGCCGCCGTCATGTCGATGGTCCTGGCCGCCGTCGCGGCCCTGACCATCACGAGCCTCTTCAGCAGGGACGAGGCGGAAGCCCACGGCGCCACGGTATTCCCGGGCTCGCGCCAGTACTTCTGCTACTTCGACGCGCTCACGCAGAACGGCTCGCTCGACCCGTACAACGAGGCCTGCCAGGCCGCGTTCGACGAGGTCGGCCCCACCCCGTTCTACAACTGGTTCGGGAACCTCGACTCCAACGGCGCGGGCCAGACCGTCGGCTACATTCCCGACGGCCGCCTGTGCGACGGCAACGGCAAGGGCCCGTACGACTTCGAGCCGTTCAACGACCCGGGCAACTGGCCGCGCACGCACGTGACCGCCGGTGCGACGGTCGAATGGCGCTACAACAACTGGGCGCACCACCCCGGCCGCTTCGACCTCTACATCACGAAGGCCGGCTGGGACCCGTCGCAGCCGATCGGCTGGGACGACCTCGAGAAGTTCCAGACCATCTCCAACCCGCCCTCGAACGGCGGGGTCGGAACCAACGACCACTACTACTACGCGAACATGACGCTGCCCCAGCGCAGCGGCTACCACATCGTGTTCACGCACTGGGTCCGCTCTGACTCGGGCGAGAACTTCTACGCCTGCTCCGACGTCGAGTTCGACGGCGGCAACGGCGAGATCACCGGCATCCGCCCCGGCGCCGACCTGCCGGGCAACGACGGCGGCGTGGTCAACCCGCCCACCGGGACCCCGACCTCGACGCCGACCTCCACGCCGACGTCGACTCCGACCGGGAACCCGACGGGCGCCTGCACCGCCACCGCCTCGGTCCACTCGTGGTCCGGCGGCGCGACGGTGAACATCACGGTCAAGAACACCGGCACCTCGACCATGGGGAACTGGATGGTCCACTGGCTGTGGCCGGCGAACTCCGGCGTCGCCATCCGGGACTCGTGGAACACCACGATCAGCACCATGGGCGACATGCAGATGGCCGGCCCGTCCGGCTGGAACGCGACCATCGCCGCGGGCGGGACGGCGACCTTCGGCTTCAATGTCACCGGCAGCCTGTCGTCGATGCCGGCGATGGACTGCATGCCGGCTTGACGAGGCCCGTGACAACGCGGTGATTCGCGTCGGCGACGGCCGCGAGGCCGGAACCTGAACGAACATCGAAATATCGCCGCTTCCGCTCCTCCCTCCGGAGACCGCCTGGAATACTTGAGCCAGCAGGTCTTCCGGGGGGAGGAGCCATGTCACCATCCGCAGCGCCGGCCGACGCCGGGCCTGAGCCGATGACGGCGTCCACACGCGCCGGCACCGTCGTCATCACCTACATCTCCGATCATGTCGACGCGCTCAACCGCGCCATCGCGGCCTTCGAGCGGCAGGCGCCCGGCTCCGCCGGGGCCGTGCGCGTCACCATCCACCGGCTCCGCACCGTCATCCGCGGGTACTCGCACCTGTTCACCAAGACGCCGCCGCGCAGCCAGGAGCTCGACCACCTGCTCGAGGCGTTGAAGCGCACCGAGGACCTGGAGCGGCTCCGCGTCCACTTCTCGGACCGGTTCGACCAGCTCGGCCTCGTGACCCCCGAGTACCCCAAATGGTATGGGGCCCTTGAGGACGAGATGCGCGAATCGTACCTCGACACTGAGGGCGTCGCGTCGCAGACGTGGGTGGCGGTCCTGCTGGAGCAGGTGCGGCTGTTCACCGAGCACGCGCAGTTCACGCGCGACGGCGACAAGCCCGCCTCCTCGCTCATGGGATTCCTCTCGCAGACCAAGAACCATCTGCTCGAGACGTACGGGAAGCTCAGCTACGCCACCGATCTCGTGCTCGCGCGGGACGAGACGCGCATCGCGGCACGGGAGGCGCACTACCTCGCCGAGGCGGCCGCGCCCGCGCTCGGGGCGACCGGGGCGGAGATCGTCTCGCGAGTCGCCGACCTCGAGCACCTGCTCGACCGGTACCGGCAGGCGGTGATCGCCCGCAACTGGCTGACCCGGCTGCCGGGCGCGGACCGGGCCGACCGGCTCACGGCGAGCCTCGCCGAACTGGAGAAGCAGCACCTGCACCAGCTGGGCGAGGACATCGACCGGGCGGCCTCCGACATGGCCGAACGCTGGAAGTGACACGGGACGGGGAACGGCCCCAAAATTCTTGCTTTGGGGCCGTTCCTCTCCGCGTCAGCCGCGCAGGACCGACGCGAGGTTGTCGAGGCCGATCGGGCCGAGGTTGAGGGCCCGGGTGTGCCAGGCCTTCAGGTCGAAGTCGGCGCCGGCGGCGGCCTGCGCTTCGGCGCGGGCTGCGACCCAGGCGCGTTCGCCGAGCTTGTAGCAGATGGCCTGGCCAGGCCAGCCCGCGTAGCGGACGATCTCCGGGTAGGCGCGGTGCTCGGCGATGCGGCCGCGAGTCTTGAGCACTTCGAGGGCGACGTCGAAGTTCCAGCGCTCGCCGTGGCGCTTCGCCTCGGCGGCGGGCAGCGGCAGGTCGAGGTGCCAGCCGATGTCGATCACGACGCGGGCGGCGCGCAGGGCCGAGCCCTTGAGCATGCCGAGGCGGCTGCCCTTGTCGGTGAACCAGCCGAGCTCGTCCGAGAGCCGCTCGGCGTACAGCGCCCAGCCCTCGGCGTGGCCGGAGACCGAGCCGAAGACCTTGGCGAAGCGGGAGAGGGCGTCGCCGGTGACCTTGGTCTGGCCGATCTGGAGGTGGTGGCCGGGCACGCCCTCGTGGAAGACCGTGGTCAGCTCGCCCCAGGTGCGGAAAGTCTCGCGCTCGGCGACGGGCCACCAGGTGCGGCCCGGGCGGGACAGGTCCTCGCTGGGGCCGGTGTAGTAGGCCGACCCGGCAGAGGAGCCGTGCACGACCTGCACGTCGAGGTTCATCAGGCGCGGGTCGATGTCGAAGTGGACGCCGTTGAGCGCTTCGAGCGCGCTCTGGTGCTTCTCCACGAGCCAGGCCAGGTACTCCTCGTGGGTGCCGACGGCCTGGGTCTCGTCCAGGTGGGCGATGACCTCGTCGAGCCCCGCGCCCGGCAGGATGTTGTCGGCCTCGGCGGCCATCTCGTCCTCGATGCGGTGCAGCTCCTCCCAGGCCCAGTCGTAGGCGTCGCGCGGGTCGAGGACCGCGCCGAGGGTGGCGCGGGCCGCCAGGAGGTACCGCTCCTCGCCGACGCCGTCCTGCTCGGCGGCGTGCGGGGCGTAGGTGCGCTCGAGGTAGTCGGCGGCGGCGGCGAACGCCTGGTACGCGGCCTCGGCGGCCTCGCGCAGGTCGCGGGCCTGCGGGCCGTCGCCGTAGGCCTTGAGGTGCTTGTCGAAGGTGCGGGACTCGGCGTTGCGCCGGGCCTGCTTGACGCCCTCGGTGACCTGGAGGAGCGCGACGGTCTGGCCCGCCTCGATCCCCGCGTTCAAGGTCTGGCGCCAGGTCGCGAGCATCTCGGGGATGGCGCGCATCCGCGAGACGTTGAGCCGCCAGTCGTTCTCGGTGCTGCGCGGGGCCAGGTCGACGTAGCTCACCAGGCTCTGGAGCATCCCGTAGGGGACGCGCAGGGCGCGGCGCCACTCGCCGGCCTCGTGCTGCGCGGCGCTCACCTCGAGGCGCTCGGCCATGTGGAGTCGGGCGAGGTCGTCGGCCGGGCCGGTCGAATCCAGGGCGTTCAGCTTCGCGAGGGTGTCGGCGTCGAGCTTCGCGCGCTCGGCGACGGCGTCCGGGCTGAAGTCGGTGGCGACGCCGAAGTCGCCTTTGATGCCGGCGGACCCGGCGAACATCGGGTGGAGCCGGGCGTACGCGGTGGTGTACTCGTCGGCGAGAGCGAATATCGGTGAGGTCATGGCCGTCAGCTTACCGCGCGGCTAGTAATCCTTCGTTACGTGATTGTTGCTCGGGCGGGTAGAGACGACGACCGCTCCGACCAGCGCGGCGAGGAGCAGGAGCGACAGCACTTCGAACGGGAGCACCCAGTCCGCGAAGACCGCTTCGCCCATGACGGCCGCGCCGCCGCTCTCGCGCTCGCCGAGCCCGGCCCGGGTCCAGCCGAACGCGCCGGTGACGACCGCGGCGAGGCCGAGGCCCACGCCGCCGGCGATGAGCGCGCCGGGGAGCCTCGCCCGGTCGAGGTCGTCCGAGGGGTCGGTGGGGGCCCTGGTGAGCATGGTCGCGAACAGCAGCAGGACCACGATCGCGCCGACGTAGACGAGCACGAGCACCCACGCGAGGAACTCGGCGGTGAGCACAAGCGCGGCCCCGGCGATCCCGGCGAACGCGACCGCGAGCCACAGCCCGGCCCGCACGATCCGCTTCGTGGTGACGACGGCGAGCCCGGCGCCGAGCGCGAGGAGCCCGAAGGCCAGCAGCAGCACGTCGGCGAGGGTCACTCGGCGGCCTCGTCGGCCTTCACGGCCTCGGTCTTGGCGGCTTCCGGCACGTTCCCCAGCCACTCCCCCAGGTGCTCCTTGTCGTGGAGCAGGTCGCGGATGTCGCCTTCGGCGTAAGCGAAGTCGGGGGCCCAGAACAGGGCGTCGAACGGGCACACGTCGACGCAGATCCCGCAGTACATGCATAGCGAGAAGTCGATGTCGAAGCGGTCGAGGAGGTTCACCTGGCGCGGACGGGCCGCGCCTTCGACCTCGATGGTCTCCTTGTGGGAGTCGATGTAGATGCACCAGTCGGGGCATTCGCGGGCGCACAGCATGCAGGAGGTGCAGCTCGGCTCGTGGAGGGCGATCACACCGCGGCTGCGCTCGGGCAGCTCGGGCTCGTTCTCGGGGTACTGGCTCGTGACGGCGCGGCGCGCGGCGGTGCGCGCGGTCTGCGCGAGACCGCTGACCAGTCCGCTCCCGGGAAGCCTCATGACCTCATGGTGGCAGATGACGGCGGTGTTTTCCAGACCCCGAGCCGCGGTTCGCGGCTGAAATGCGGTCGGCTCCGCGGCTGCGTCGGGGTCCGATTCCCGACTCCCCAGGCGTGGCCGAGCGGGCCGGGTTTCCCGTGAAACCGCCTGGTGCGTCCACAAGAGCCGTTACCGTGAGCCATCGACACGTCACGTGCCGGGCGCGACCCGGCGCCGTCCGGGGAGGAACCGTGCCCATGCGAATGCCGCAGCCCATCCGAGGGATGCTCTTGACCCTCAGCGCCGCGCTCGTGCTCGCGCTCACCGCCGCTCCGGCGAACGCGGCCGTCACCGTCACGCTCTCGCCGACGGCGGGCGCCGTGGGCACCCGCGTGGACGTGCTCGCGTCGGACTGCGACATGGACGCGACCGGCGACGTCGAGAACACCGACACGAGCTTCAAGCTGCCGAAGAACAACAACAACGCCCAGGGCAGCTTCACCGTCACGGAGAAGATGAAGCCCGGCACGTACACGGTGACGGTGACCTGCGGTTCCGACACCGCCGCGACGAAGTTCACGGTGACCTCGGGAACCGGCGCGGCGACCGGCGGCGGCTCGACCGCCTCGCAGGCGACCACCGCGGTGCTCTGGACGGGCGCCGCAGCGGTGCTCGTCGCCGCGGCGGGCCTCTGGCTGCTCAAGCGCCGCAGCAATGTCACTGCCGCCTGAACCGGCGGGCGACGCCTCGCCCGAGCGATCCGTCCACCGGCCGGAACCCGCGTTCCGGCCGGTGGCCTTCGTCGCGCTCTCGTTCGTGCTCGCCGGCGGCCTCGGGCTCATGCTCGGCAGCGTCCTGACCCTCCCCGCGATCGAGCTGCCGCGCTTCGAGAGCCCCTTCCGCGACGACCCGTTCGCCGTCGCCGACCCCGCGGGCGGCGCCTGGCTCGACCGCTCCGAACCGACCCGCGTCGACATCGACGCGGTCGACGTCCACGCCCCGCTCACGGCGCTCGGCCTCGACTATGAAGGCGACTTCGAGGTCCCCGGCATGTGGCGCCCCCACGAGGCCGGCTGGTTCGAGGCCGGCCCCACCCCCGGCGAGTTCGGCCCCACCGTCCTCATGGGCCACGTCGACACCGAGCGCTCCGGCCCCGCGGTCTTCTACCCGCTCAAGGAACTCGGCGAAGGCGACCGCATCGAGGTCACCCGCGAGGACGGCGTCGTCGTCGCCTACGAGGTGACCGCGATCGAGTCCTACGCCAAGCGGCGCCTCCCCTACGAGGACGTCTTCGGCGTCGAGCCCGAACCGGCCCTGCGCCTCATCACCTGCGGCGGCGCCTTCGACCGCAGAGCGGGCGACTACACCGAGAACCTCGTCGTCTTCGCCGCCTACACCGGCCACCGCGACGCCACCGAAAAGGACCGCGACCGCCCCCTGCACGGCCGCGACCATTTCGAGTAGGGAGTGTCGGACCCCTCGGTTATCTTCGCGCGCATGGGTTTGAAGATCGCGAACGTCACCGTCAACACCGACCGGCCGAAGGAGCTCGCCGAGTGGTGGCGCGCCGCGCTCGGTGGCGAGATCACCGCCGACTGGGGCGAGTACGTCATGGTCGGCTTCGGCGACGGCACCGGCCTCGCCTTCCAGTTCGTCGCGGGCACCGAGCCCGGCCGCATCCACCTCGACCTCGTGACCTCGGACGCCGACGCCGAGATCGCGCGCCTCGTCGAGGCGGGCGCCGCTGAGGTCTCGCACCACGAGGCCCCCGGCGGCGCCTTCTCGTGGACGGTCCTCACGGACCCGGACGGCAACGAGTTCTGCGTCGCCCAGGGACACGGGTAGACGCGACCGCGGGCGCCGGGTCGGGTGCTTGACCCCGCCGACCCAGCGCCCGCGGTGTACCGAGGGGGCTTTCGACCGCGGGCGCTTTCCCGGCTCGCCCAACCGCTGAGCCGGTGCCGCGCCCGCGGCGCCCTATGACAGGACCCGCTCGAAGGCGGTCCTGGTCTCTTGGAAGACCTCCGCGCCCGGGCGGGCCCAGAGCGCGTCGTTGAACAGTTCGACCTCGATCGGCCCGGCGAAGCCGGTCGCGTCCACTTCGGCGAGGTAGCGCTTGAAGTCGACGCAGCCGTCGCCGAGCTGCCCGCGGCCGGTCAGCACGCCCGCCGGGAGCGGGGTGACCCAGTCCGCGAACTGGAACGAGGCGATGCGGCCCTCGTGCCCGGCCCGGGCGATGCCCTGCCAGACCTGCGGGTCCCACCAGATGTGGTACGTGTCGACCACGACGCCGACCTGCGCGGCCGGGTACGGCGCGGCGAGGTCGAGCGCTTCGTTGATCGTCGTCACGACGCAGCGGTCGCTCGCGAACATCGGGTGCAGGGGTTCGATCGACAAGGTCACGCCCCGCTCGCCCGCGTACGGCGCGAGTTCGGCGAGGGCCTCCTTGACGCCCTCGCGAGCGCTGTCGATCGTGCCGCCTTCGGGGATGCCGCCCGAGACGAGGACGAGGGTCGGGGCGCCGAGCGCCGCGGCCTCGTCGATCGCCCGCTTGTTGTCGTCGATCGCCTCACGCTTCGGGTCGGTGAAGAACCCGGCCCGGCAGAGGCTGGTGACCTCGACTCCCGCGTCCTTCACGAGCTTCGCGCTCGCTTCGAGGCCCATCTCCTGCACCGGCTCGCGCCACAGCCCGATACCGGAACCGGTGCGTGCGCAGGCTTCGACGGCCTCGCGCTGGTCCCAGAACTTCGCGGTGGCGTGGTTGAAGGAGAACCGCTCCATGATGCTCATGCGAGGGTCCGCTTCGGCTGGCCGGCGACCTTGAGCAGGGCGTTGAACCGGTCCATCGCCAGGTTCTCGTCCGGGAACAGGTCCACTTCGAGCGCGAGGTCGACGATCTCGCCGAAGTGCTTGACGGAGCGCGCCGACTCGAGCCCGCCGACCATCTTGAAGTGGTCCTGGTAGCCCCCGAGCCACGCCAGGAACACCACGCCGGTCTTGTAGTTGAACGTCGGGGCCTCGAAGACCTTGCGCGCCAGGGGCACCGTCGGGTCGAGGATCGCGTGGAAGCCGGCCACGTCGCCTTCGTCGAGGCGCTTGACGGCCTTCGCGGCGAGCGGCGCGAGCGGGTCGAAGATGCCCAGCAACGCGTCGGAGTGACCGAACTCGTCCCCGGCGATGAGGCGCGGGTAGTTGAAGTCGTCGCCGGTGTAGCAGCGCACGCCCTCGGGGAGCCGGCGGCGCACCGCGATCTCGGCCTCGGCGTCGAGCAGGCTCATCTTGATGCCGTCGATCTTCGCCGCGTTCTCGGTGATGATCTCGATGAACGTGTCCGCGGCCGCCTCGAGGTCCGAGGAGCCCCAGTAGCCCTCGAGCGCCGGGTCGAACATCGGGCCGAGCCAGTGCAGGATCGCCTTGCCGCTGACCTCGCCGAGGAGTTCGGCGTAGAGGGCCTTGTAGTCGTCCGCGCCCTTCGCGCTCGCGGCCAGCGCCCGGGAGCACATCAGGATCGTGCCCGCCCCGGCGTCCTCGACCACGGCGAGCTGCTCGAGATAGGTCGCGCGGATCTCGTCCATGGTGGTCGGCGCGGCCGGGAGCTGGTCGGTGCCGACGCCGCACGCGAGGAGGTCGTCGGGTCCGGCGGCCTCGGCCGAGCGGCGGATGAGCTGCTTGGTGGCCTCCCAGTCGAGGCCCATGCCGCGCTGGGCGGTGTCCATGGCGTCGGCGATGCCGAGGCCGAGGTCCCACAGGTGCCGGCGGTAGCGGAGGGTGGCGTCCCAGTCCACGGCGGCGGGGCGGCCGGGGCCGTTGTCCGCCAGCGGGTCCGCGACCACGTGGGCGGCGGAGTAGATGACGCGGGAGGTGAACTCGCGGGTCACAGGTCCAGGTCCTCCAGTTCGATGCGGCGGCCTTCGCGGGCGGACCGGTAGCCGGCCTCGGCCAGCTGCACGCCGCGGGCGGCGGCGAGGAAGTCGTGGTGCCACGGCTCGTCGTCCACGACGTGGCGCAGGAACTCCTCCCACTGGATCTTGAAGCCGTTGTCGAAGACCTCGTTGTCCGGCACCTCGTGCCACTGCTGCCGGAAGGGGATGGGCTGGTCGATGTCGGGGTTCCAGACCGGCTTGGGGGTGTGCACGCGGTGCTGGGCGCGGGCCTTGCGGAGGCCGGCGATGGCCGAGCCCTCGGTGCCGTCGACGTGGAACTCGACGAGTTCGTCGCGGTCGACGCGGGTGGCCCAGGAGGAGTTCATCTGGACGACGGTGCCGTCCTGGAGTTCGAAGAGGGCGTAGGCGGCGTCGTCGGCGGTGGCGGCGTAGGCCTGGCCCTGCTCGTCGAAGCGCTCGGGGATGTGGGTGGTGACGTGGGCGGAGACCGACTTGATCGGGGAGTCGAAGGTGCCTTCGAGGAGGTAGGACCAGTGGGGGAACATGTCGAGGACCATGCCGCCGCCGTCTTCGGCGCGGTAGTTCCAGGACGGCCGCTGGGCTTCCTGCCAGTCGCCTTCGAAGACCCAGTAGCCGAACTCGCCGCGCACGGAGAGGACGCGCCCGAAGAAGCCGGAGTCGACGAGTCGCTTGAGCTTGCGCAGGCCGGGGAGGTACAGCTTGTCGGCGACCGCGCCGTTCTTGACGCCGGCGTCGCGCGCGGCGCGGGCCAGGTTGAGGGCGTCGTCGAGGTTGGTGGCGATGGGCTTCTCGGTGTACACGTGCTTGCCCGCCTTGATGGCCGAGTTGACGGCGGCGAGGCGGTGCTGGGTGGTGAGGGCGTCGAAGTAGACGTCGATCTTGTCGTCGCCGAGGGCTTCGTCGAGGCTGGTCGTGTACTTGTCGAGGCCGTGGCGGTCGGCGATCTCGGCGAGCTTCTCGGCGCTGCGGCCGACCAGGGTGGGCTCGGGCCAGATCACGCTGCCGTCGGCGCGCTCGACGCCGCCCTGCTCGCGGATGGCGAGGAGTGAGCGCACGAGGTGCTGCCGGTAGCCCATGCGACCGGTCACCCCGTTGAGGGCGATGCCGACGGTGATTCTCTCTGCCATAGGGAAGTGCTCCAGACCTTGCCGACGTGGCTGCGGAAGCGTCCGCCGCGAACTGAGCCCGTTTACAGCTCGCACGCTTCGCCGAAAGGCGAGGCAAACGCTTTCTTTGTTTCCTGAACTATACATCAAACGACACCTATGTGAAAGCGGTCTCCTCACAGTTTCGCCGGACCGGTCACATCGCGTTCGGAGAGTGGGGATTCGGGCCGGGTCCGGACACGGAAAAGCCCCGGCCGCAAACGGCCGGGGCTCGCGTCGAACAGCCCTAGAGGTACTGCTCGCTGATGTCCTTGACCTCGTCCGCGGGCGCCCAGATCTGGTACACGCCGTTGTCGTACGGCTCGAGCCCGAGCGCGCGGGCCACGTCGCTGCGGCCGCCGCGGTACTCGAGCCGCAGCCACTCCCCCGAGGCGCCGAGCACGAAGAACGGCTCGTCCCGCCAGGTCGCGATCGTGCGCACGTAGAAGAAGTCCTCGAGCTCGCCGATCGGCACACCGCGGCGGAACCGCCCGTCGGCGACCTCCACGAAGCCGTCGCCGCCGGTCGGCGAGTAGAGCCGCACGTGGGCCCCGTCGGGGCTCGAGTCGTACTCGGCGCCCTTCCAGCGGGCGATGTAGCCGTCGCGCATCAGGCGTCCTTCCATTCCCGGTCGCGGGTGTCGAGCACGTGCGCGGCCCGGTCTTCGGGGTTGGGCCGCACCAGGTCGTAGTGGCCGTCGGCGTCGCCCCAGGCCTCGCCGAGCGCGCCTTCGTAGCCGTAGGCCTCGCCCATCGGGCCGCTCGGCGCGGGCGCGGAGGGCGACGACGGCAGCGCCGGGGTCGCGGAGGCTTCGATGGCCGCAGGGCCGCCGAAGGCGCCGTCGACCGGGGTCCACTCGCGGGAGTCGGCGTCGTAGAGCGCGATCTCGGTGACCTCGCCGCGCGAGTCGATCCGGAGGATCTTCGCGCCGTGCGGGAGCCGCACCGAGTCGACCTTGTGCTCGGGGATGCGCTCGTCGCCCTCGGAGGGCGCGAACCCGTCGCCGCGGAACGGGCCGGGCTCGACGACGGTGCCGCCGCGCGCCTCGGCCGTCGCGTAGTCGTTGCCGCCCAGCGCGACCGGGTAGAGGTCGGTGCGGTAGCCGATCCAGCGCAGGACGTGCACCGAGTCGTCGGCGGGGCTGAACTCCTCGCTGGAGCGGATGAGCCCCAGCGCGAGGTACAGCTGCGCGGGCGTGCGCAGGTGCTCCACGGCCCCGGCCGGGTGCACGAAGCCGCCGACGCGGTCGTAGCCGCGCTCGAGGTAGAACGGCACCTGCTGGTGCGGGATGGTCTTCTGCCACAGGACCGGCTGGACCTTGTGCGCGGGCGAGTTGGCGCGCGCTGCCGCGGCCTGGCGCTGCTCCATCTCGGTGGCGAAGGCCAGCAGGTCCTTCGCTTCGGCCCATTTGATGAGGGGTTCGATCTCGGGGCCGCTCATGTTGGCGCCCACCGAGGTGCCCGGGTTGACGTAGAGCGCGTAGTCCTGCGAGGGCCAGTGCTGGATGAGCCAGCCGAACGGGACCACCGTGTGGGCGAGGTCCTCGCCCGCGCGCTCGGCCATGCGCTCAGTCGTCGTGTAGACGGTGATGCCGATGTTGCCGTCGACGATGTCGCTCGACCACCGGAACGCCGGGTCGCCGACGCGCAGGTGCGCGGCCTCGGGGTCCCCGATCGGCAGGATCACGCTGGCGCACAGCAGGGTCTGCAGGAACGCGGCGGTGTCGCCGGAGGACGCGGCTGCGGCGAGCAGCGGCTCGGCCTCCTCGCCGGAGAGCTCGACGGGGCGGCCCTGCGCCTGGGCGCTGGGCTGCGGCTCGGGCTCGGCGGGGCGTCGCCCGAACGCGCTCGACATGGACGCGAAGGCCTCGGCGGAGCGCTGGGGCTCGGAGCCGAAGGCCTCGCCGCCGAACGCGTCGTTGCCGAACGAGTCGCCGCCCTGGAACGCGCCCGCGTTCCCGAAGGACTCGCCCGCCGGGTACGGCTCGGGCGCGCCGGTCGGGGGCGCGGGCGAGCGGGTCGGGAGCGTGGACGGGTCGGGCTGCTGCTCGCGCAGCCAGTCCGGCGCGTCGGGCCACTGGTCCTGCTGCGGGTTCGGCCACTGCGCGTCGGCCGGGAAGCCCTGCGGGGCAGGCGGCTGCGAGTAGGCCGGCGACGGGGAGCCGTAGCCCTGCGGCTGCGAGCCGAACTCGCGGGGCGGGGAGCCCGCGCCGCGGGGCTGGGAGCCGAACCCCTGCGAGCGGGGCGGCTCGGGCTCGGGCGGCGGCTGGGACGCGAACGAGTGCCCGTTGAACGGGTCGGCCTCGGGCGCCTCGGGGTCGCGCGGCGGCTGCCGCAGCGGCAGGCCCGCCGAGGTGGTGCCGCCGACGGTGGACTGCTGCTGCGCGGTGCCGTTCAGATCCGAGGAGCGGCGCGGCGCGGGCGGCACGTCGGGCACCGGCGGGGCCGGGGGCATGAAGCTCTCGCGGCGCTGCTCAGGGGCCGGGGCCATGGGGTTCGCGAACGGGTCCGACTGCGCCGCCGCGAACGGAGACGATTGCGGCCCAGAGGAAAAGGTGTCGCCGTACTGGTCGGCGGCGGGTTCCGGGACGGGTGCCGGGTCGGCCGGAACGGTGGTCATGCCCTGCGCGACCTGGGATACGAACCAGGCCGGGAGGTACCCCTCGATCGGCAGGCCGGGATTGACGGCGAGCCACCACTCCTCGTCGGGCCAGGCCTCGGCGAGCGCGGCGAACGAGACGCGGCGGGAGGCGCCGGCGTTGTCGCGCAGGCACACCTGGAGCGCGGACTCGGACGTGAAGGCGAGGATGTGGGTGCGGTCGTCGGTGGTCCAGGTGGCCCAGGTGTCCGCTCCCGCACCGTTGGAGTCCTCATAGGACAGTGGGAGGACGAGTTCGATCTGCGCCAGGATGCGGAAGTATCCGTCCTGGTCCTCGCCTCGCAGTGCCTCCCGGAGGCGGTGCTCGATCTCGTTACTGGGTTCCCACATCGATCCCACTCAGCCCTTCCCCCCTACCGGTCCTGGATGGGGCCTTGCACATGTACGGCTCGCAAGCTTCGCCGAGGCCGCTCGTCTGCGGCTCGCAAGCTTCGCCGAGCGTGTCGAGAGAACGCGGTGTCCCCTCGCGATCGTCACCGTAACGCGAGGGGGTTGTCAAGTTTCCGTCAGTAGGGCGAGAATAACGAATTCATAAAGGAGAACGTGTGTCATTCCCACGCTGTGGGCCTGTCGCTGTGTGACGATCCGGTTCTCATGTGGGACCGCTCTGCACGCTACGTTCTCGCCTGTCTGTGCTCGACGCTGTTGGCGCTCTTGCTCTCAGCGCACACGGGCCGCGCCTCCGCGCCCGTCGCCTGGCACCTCGCCGCCGTCCGGGCCCCCGAGGCGTGGCCGGTCGCGACCGGCGAGGGCGTCACGGTCGCCGTCGTCGACTCGGGAGTGGACGCCGACCACCCCGCCCTCGAAGGCCGGGTCCTCCCCGGCCGCAGCTACGTCGACGTGGACCCCGGCGACGAGCCGCGCCTCCTCGCATTCGGCTCCGATCCCGGGCCGGTCTACGAGCGGGCGTTCGGCCAGGCCGACCCGGTCGGGCACGGCACCGCCGTCGCCGGGCTCATCGCCGGGAGCACCGAGTCGCGGCACCCGGGCGTCGCCCCGGACGCGGCTATCCTGCCGGTCCGGGTCCTCGACGACGAGAACCGGTACCACGACTCGGCGATGGTCGGCGCGGCCGTCGAGTGGGCCGTCGACAACGGCGCGGACGTCGTCAACCTCTCCCTCGGCGGCCACTACGACTCGCCTCCGTTCGCCGCGGCGATCGCGTACGCGGAGCGGCACGACGTGCTCATCGTGGCCTGCACCGGGAACCAGGACGCCGACCTCCCCGACGAGGACGTGTGGTTCCCCGCGCGCGTCTCGGACGTGCTCGCGGTGACCGGCTCCGACGAGCACGGGCACCGCTGGCGGACCGCCGTCACCGGCGCGGAGACCGACCTGGCCGCGCCGGGCGCGAACCTGGACGCGCCCCGGGCCGGGGGCGGGTACAAGTCCGTGACCGGCACGTCGTTCGCCTCCGCGGTGGTCTCGGGCGCGGCGGCCCTGGTGCGCTCGGCGCACCCGGACTGGAGCGCCGACCAGGTGCGCCGCGCGCTCACCGGCACCGCGACCGCGGGCGACCCGGCCCTCGGCGAAGGCATCGTCGACGTGGCGGCCGCCGTCGCGACCGAGGTCCTGCCGCGGCCGGCGCAGCCCGCCGAGCCCCAGCTCTCCCCGGTGTGGAGCGCGGCGGCGACGGCAGCCGGGGGCGGCCTCATCGGCATGTCCGCGCTGCTGTTGCGCGGCGGACGCGGCACCCGCAGCGGCGGCCGGCTGCCCGGCCGCCCGCGTACCATGGCGGGGTGACCGCCGCCGACGCCCGCCGGGCTCCGAGAACCCGCAGCAAGGGAACCGAGAGCGAACTGGCGAAGAAGCGCCGGGCCCGCAAAGCCGACCGCCTGCTCGCGGCGGCCCACCCGGACGCCAAGTGCGAACTCGACTACACCAACCCGCTCGAGCTCGCGGTCGCCACGATCCTCTCGGCGCAGTGCACCGACGTCCGCGTCAACCTCACGACGCCCGCGCTCTTCAAGCGGTACCGCTCCGCGTCCGACTACGCCGAGGCGAACCCCGAGGACGTCGAGGCGATCATCCGGCCCACCGGCTTCTACCGCAACAAGGCGAAGTCGATCATCGGCCTCGGCAAGGCCCTCGTCGAGCACCACGACGGCCGGCTCCCGGAGGACATGGAGGCCCTCGTGAAGCTCCCGGGGATCGGCCGCAAGACCGCGAACGTGATCCGCGGCAACGCCTTCGGCGTCCCCGGCATCACCGTCGACACCCACATGATCCGCATCACGAACCGGCTCGGCCTGGTCGACGGCAAGGACCCGGTCAAGCTCGAGTTCCAGCTCCAGAAGCTCGTCGAGCCGCGCGAGTGGACCATGTTCTCGCATCGGATCATCTTCCACGGCCGCCGCGTCTGCATCGCCCGCAAGCCCGCGTGCGGCGCGTGCACGCTGGCCTCGATCTGCCCCTCCTACGGCGAAGGCCCGACCGACCCCGCCGAGGCCGCGAAACTCCTCAAGGGCGACAACGTCGAGGAGCTGATCCGCTTGGCGGGCATCGAAGACGCGGTGAACCGATGAAGAAGGTCCTGACCGCCGCCGCGGCACTGTTCCTCTCGGCCGCCTGCTCGAACCAGTCCCCGGCCGCGCCGGGCGGCACCGCCGAAGCGCCCGAACCGACCTGGTCCGTCGCGTGCGCCTCCGGCGCCACCGCGATCGACGGCGTCGGCGACCTCGACCTCGACTGCCTCGGCGACGAGGCGCCGACCTCGGTCGGTCCCGGTGAGAGGCCGCTCGTGGTGGTCCTGTGGGCCAGCTGGTGCGGGCCGTGCCAGGCGGAGGCCCCCGAGGTCGAGGCGTTCTACCAGGCGCACGGCGACCAGGTCGACGTGCTCGGCGTGGACACCGCCGACACCCGCGACATGGGCCGCTCCTTCGCCGAGGAGTTCGGCATGACCTTTCCTTCCGTGTTCGATCCCGAAGAGGCCGTTCGCATCGGACTCGGCGTGCCGGGTCTGCCCGGCGTCGCGTTCGTGAACCCGGACGGCACGGTCGCCGCGCTCGTGGCCGAACCGGGCGTCACCACCGAGATCCTCACCGAGACCGCCGAGACCGCGTTCGGGCTGGAGCTCGCATGAACGAACCGGACTGGTGGCCGCCGCTGCTGAAAGCGGCCGAAGAGGCGCAGCCGCCCGTGATCGGCCGCGTCATCGCCGACCACCTCCTCGCCTACGAGGAGGCCGACGCCCGCACCGCTTCCGTTCTCGTGCTCCTGCGGGACGACGAGAACGGCCCCTCGGTCCTGCTCCAGCAGCGGGCCGCGACCCTGCGCCACCACCCCGGCGAGGTCGCGTTCCCCGGCGGCGGCACCGAACCCGGCGACGCCGACGCGGCCGCGACCGCCCTGCGCGAAGCCGCCGAAGAACTCGCCGTGAACCCGGACTCGGTGGCCGTCGGCCGGTCCCTCCCGAAACTCTGGATCCCCGTGTCCGGCTTCGCGGTCACGCCCGTCCTGGCACTGTGGACGCGCCCGCACCTGGTCGCGCCGCAGGCGGCCTCCGAAGTCGCGGCCGCGCACCAGGTCCCGCTGCCGCTCCTGGCCGACCCGGCCTCCCGCGGCACCGTCACCTTCCCCTCGGGGCGCAGCGGCCCCGGTTTCCAGATCGAAGGCGTGCCCTTGATTTGGGGCTTCACCGCCGGGGTACTGTCGTGGCTCCTGGACTTGGGCGGCTGGACCCGCCCCTGGGACACCGGCCGGACGATGGAGCTCGAACGGCACTGAACGGAGGGGCGCATGGAGCCGACCACCGCGGGACTCCTCGTCGATGTCGTGATCGTGCTGCTGGCGCTCCTGTTCGCCATCAACGGCTACCGCGAGGGCTTCATCGCCTCCGCGACCACGTTCATCGGCTTCCTCGGCGGGGCGATCCTCGGCATCAACCTCGCGCCGTTCGCCGCCGACTTCTACTCCGAGGCGCTCGCGAAGCTCATCGCCTCGCTCCTGGTCGTCTTCGCACTCGCCTTGGGCGGCATGGCACTCGCCACCTCCCTCGGTTACCGGCTCCGCAAGCGCCTGCGCCGCGACGGCTCCAAGCGCCTCGACCACCTCGCGGGCCCGATCGTCTCGGTCGCCGCGGTCCTCCTGGTCACCTGGGTCGCGGCCGCGCCGCTCGCGAACTCCTCGATGCCCGCCGTCGCCTCGGCCGTGCGCAACTCGAGCCTCGTGAGCGGCATCGACGAGTACATGCCCGAGGCCGTCAAAGGCGTCTACGAGTCGATGCGCGAATCGCTCAACACCTCCGGGATGCCGGACGTGTTCTCGGGCCTCGACCCGACCGAGGCCCGCTCGGTCGCGCCGCCCGACCCCGAGCTCGCCGCGTCCGGCGTGGTCGTGAACGCCGAGGACTCGGTCCTCAAGGTCCACGGCTCGGCGCCCTCGTGCGACCGCCAGATCGAGGGCTCCAGCTTCGTCTACGACGACGGCCTCGTGGCCACGAACGCGCACGTGGTCGCCGGCACCGACGACGTCCAGGTCGAGTCCGACGGCGACCTGTACGACGCCGAGGTCGTCGTCTTCGAGCCCGAGAAGGACCTCGCGATCCTTTCCGTGCCCGAGCTCGACGCCGCGCCGCTCCCGCTCCGGTCCGACACCGCCGCGTCCGGCGACGACGCGATCGTCCTCGGCTACCCGGCGGGCGGCCCGTACACGGCGACGGCCGCGCGCGTCCGCGAGGCCCGCATCGTCACCGGCCCGGACATCTACGACGCCGGCACCGTCACCCGCGAGGTCTACCAGCTCTACGCCCACATCATCGGCGGCAATTCCGGCGGCCCGCTGCTCAACCCCGCCGGCGAGGTGATCGGTGTCATCTTCGCCGCCGCGGTCGACGATCCCGAGACCGGATACGCGCTGACCATGGACGAGTCCGCGCCCGTCCTGGACGCGGGGCGCACCGCCTCGGGTCCGGTCGGCACCGGATCGTGCACGTGATCTGTGGGTTCCTGTGGGATTACGCCATTGCCTGGTACTGGGCGTGGCGTCACATTGCAGGTAGGCTGTACCGGTCGCTGTCGACGCTTTCCGTTTTCCGGAAGATAAACCCTGCTGAGACGGCGTGGTGAGTCTCTCGGGGTGACGCTCGGAACCGGCGGAACGCATTCATTCGGATACGAATGTCGATTTCGGCGTCTACGGTGCGCATGTGGATTTACGGGGGTCTCGCTCCCGCAATGCGGACAAGAGGCATAGACTCAGTACTTGCACTAGCGGTGCGTTGAAGAAAGGTGCGAACGGACATGGAAGATGTATTGGCCAGGGCCGCCCTGTTCAAGGGCGTAGACCCCGAAGCTGTCGAGTCGCTCATCAAAGAGATGGAGTACATCGACGTCAACAAGGGCCAGACCGTCTTCACCGAGAACGAGCCGGGTGACAGTCTGTACATCGTCATGTCCGGGAAGGTGAAGCTCGGCCGCCGCTCGGCCGACGGCCGCCAGAACCTGATCGCGGTCATGGGCCCGTCCGACATGGTCGGCGAGCTCGCGCTGTTCGACCCCGGTCCCCGCACCGCCACCGCCACCGCTCTCACCGACACCCGCCTGGCCCGCCTGTCGAAGACGGCGCTGCGCCCCTGGCTGGCCAACCGCCCCGAGATCGCCGAGCAGCTGCTCCGGGTGATAGCCCGCCGGCTGCGTCGCACCAACGACTCCATGGCTGACCTCATCTTCACCGACGTGCCCGGCCGTGTCGCGAAGGCCTTGCTGCACATGGCGAGCCGCTTCGGCACCCGCGACGGCGGCGTCCTGCGCGTCACCCACGACCTCACGCAGGAAGAGCTCGCCCAGCTGGTCGGCGCCTCCCGCGAGACCGTGAACAAGGCCCTCGCCGACTTCGCCGGCCGCGGCTGGCTGCGCCTGGACGGCAAGAGCGTCATCATCATGGACCCCGAGCGGTTGGCTCGGCGCGCCCGCGTGTAACGCTCACGGATGAACATTGAGGCCCCTGGCGATGCCGGGGGCCTTTCTACTTGCCCAGCTCGATGGGGTGATCCTTCGATCACGCCCCTTGGCCGATTCGACGTTCGCGGCCGCGCCCGTCTAGACTTCCGGTAACCATCCCGGAGTCTGCTGAAGGAGCGTTGTGGCAGGGCAACTGAACGTCGAAGTCGTAGCAGTCGACTCGAAGGTGTGGTCCGGCACGGCCAAGGCCGTGTACGCGCGCACCACCGAAGGCGAACTGGGCATTCTCCCGAAGCACCAGCCGCTGCTGGGCGAGCTGCGCGTCGACAGCACCGTACGGGTGCAGCCGGTCGACGGCGCCGAACTGGCCTGGAAGATCGAGGGCGGGTTCCTGTCGGTCACCACCGACGGCGTCACCATCCTCGCCGAGACCGCCGAGGCGGTCGCCCCCGCTTCGGCGTAGCGCATGCTGAAGGCACTGCTCGTCGTCGCCGCACTGGCGGCGGCCGTCGCGGTGTTCTTGGTGCTGACCTACGTCCGCCGCTCCTTCCTGTCCCGCTCGGGCTCGGTGGCCATGGCCGCCAGGCTCTCCCGGCACATGGAAGGGCGCGGCTGGGCCCCCGGCTTCGCCGTCTACGAGCGCGGCACGCTCCGCTGGTACCGGATGTTCTCCCTCGCGTTCGGCCCGCGCTACTCGCTCCTGCGCCACGACGTGCAGGTCTCCGAGCGCCGCAAGCCGGCCGGCCCCGAAGCGCAGATCTTCCCCCCGGAAGTGGCGATCCTGCGCTGCAAGAGCACGACCGGCGAGGTCGAGCTCGCGATGACCACCTCGGCGGTCACCGGCTTCCTCTCCTGGCTCGAAGCGGCCCCGCCCGGAGCCGAGTTCTACAGCGGCAGAGACTGAGACGGAACGCCTCCTCCGATTCCTCGGAGGAGGCGTTCCCGCTTTTTAAGCGGCCGGTTCGAGCGTCTTCGAGAACAGCGTGTTCCCGTCGAGGTCCTTGAGGGACACGTGGAACATCTCGGTCTCGGCGTCGATGCCGACCTCGCCGAAGAACTGGAAGCCCTGCGCGGGCGAGGTGTTCGCGGCCGGCGGCGCCTGCACGAACACCGCCTCCGGGCCGAAGGTCGCATCGAGCTTGTTGGGCCCGAACCCGCCCGCGTTGAGCGGCCCGGACACGAACTCCCAGAACGGGTCGAAGTCCTGGAACACGGCCCGGTCGGGGCTGTAGTGGTGGGCCGCGGTGTAGTGCACGTCCGCGGTCAGCCACACCATGTTCTTCACGCCCTCGCGCTTGGCGTACGAGAGCAGGTCCGCGATCTCGGTCTCGCGGCCGCCGGGCGCGCCGCCCTCGCCGTTCGAGACGCCTTCCTGCGCACCGGTCCCGTCGCCGACGACGAGCCCGACCGGCAGGTCCGCCGCGATCACCTTCCACGTCGCCTTCGAGCGGCGCAGTTCGCGCTTGAGCCACGCCAGCTGGGTCGCGCCGAGCACCTCGCCGGTCGCGCCGTCCGCGTCCGGGTTGGCGCTCTTGAAGGTCCGCATGTCGAGCACGAACACGTCGAGCAGCGGCCCGTACGCGATCCTCCGGTAGATCCGGCCCGCTTCGTCGGTCGCGCCGAACCCGCCGGGCGTGAACTCCGCGAACGCCTGCCGCGCCCGCGCGGCGAGCACGTCGACGCGCTTCTCGGTGTACTGCGGCAGCTCCAAGATCTCCCCGGGGTACCAGTTGTTGGTGACCTCGTGGTCGTCCCACTGGTTCACCATCGGCACCCGCGCCAAGTAAGCGCGCAGGTTCTCGTCCAAGAGGTTGTATTTGAACTGGCCGCGGTACTCGTCCAAGGTCTCGGCGACCTTGAGCTTCTCGTCCACGAGCGTGTTCTTCCACGTCGTGCCGTCCGGCAGCGCCACCGATTCGACGAGCGGGCCGTCGGCGTACACGAAGTCGCCCGAGCAGAGGAAGAAGTCCGGTTCGGCGTCGGCCATGGCCTGGAAGATCCGGTAGCCGCCGAAGTCGGGGTTGATCCCCCAGCCCTGACCGGCGAGGTCGCCCGACCATTGGAACGTGATGTCGGCGGGTTCGCAAGCGGCCGTGGTGAACGAGCCCTCAAGCGGCTCGGACTCCCGCTCGCCCTCGGCCCGCACGCGGTAGTGGTACCGCTGCCCGGGCCGCAGTCCCCTGAGCTTCACCTTCCCGGTGAAGTCGGTGGCCTCGGTGAGCGCCGGGCCGTCGATGACCCTGGCGTGCTTGAAGTCCGGGCGGGTCGCGAGCTCGACGCGCATCGCCGAGCCGCGGTCGGCGCGCGTCCACAGGATCGCGCCGCGGTCGGTCACGTCGCCGGACTGGACGCCGTGGGTGAGCTGGGGGCGCGAGGACGCGTACGAGATCCCGGGAGTCCCGAGAAGGATCGCGCCGCCCGCCCCGGCGGCCAGCAGCCGCCGCCGAGCAATCTGCACTGTCGTCTCCAATAACCGTGGGGTTCGTTGATCAAGCCTCACCCAACCAGCCGCGGACGAAGCAGCAGTGGCGCTGAGGTGAACAAAGAAGGCCCCGCTCCCCGGTCGGCTTTCGCCGTGGTGTTGCCGGGGAGCGGGGCGGGTGTGCGGTTCAGGCGCCGATCCTGGGGAAGGGCTTGGTCGAGAAGACCACTTCCACCGGGACTTCGAAGTACTCGGCGAGTTTCAGGGCGAGGTGGAGGCTCGGGCTGTATTCGCCGCGTTCGAGGTAGCCGACGGTCTGGTAGTGGACGCCGAGCGCGTCGGCCAGCTGCCGCCGCGAGACGCCCCGCTCGGCGCGCAGCATCGCGATCCGGTTGTAGACCTCGTCCCCCGCCACGGCTCGATCACCAGTCCCTCTGCATGTCGGCCCGGCGCGCCGCCACCGCCGAACCCGATTCGCGCCGCGACATCCGCCGCAGCAGCCTGGGCGCCAACGCCATCGAGGCCACGGCCCACAGCGCGAGCACGGCGAACATGGTAGCGGTGCGCCACTCGCCGCCGATCTCCACCGCCGCCATGGCGTCCGGCAGCAGCGCGTGCCGCATCCCCAGGCCCATCCAGTAGATCGGGAAGACCTGCCCGATCCCCTGCAGCCAGCCCGGCAGCGCCGTGATCGGGTAGAAGATCCCCGAGATCGCGACCAGGCCCATGACCGGGAAGATCACGAGGCCCATGTTGCGCGGGTTGTCGATGATCGCCCCGAGCACGGCGCCGATCGGCAGCGCCGCGATGATCCCCATGAGCAGCACGGCGATGAACAGCAGCCACCGGTCGGGGGTTCCGAACTCGAGGCCGTCGAACAGCGGCAGGCCCACGGCGAGCAGCGCGACGACGGTGACGCCGATGAACATCGCGGTCGACAGGAGGTGCCCGACGAGGTAGCCGGTCATACCCCCGGGCATCGACTTGGCGCGCAGGAGCGTGCCGTTGGTGCGGTCCATCGCGAGCGCGCCGACCATCGCGGTGATGCCGCCGAAGACGACGTTCATGCCGATGAGGCTCGGCATGTTCATGGCGCCCAAGGACACCGGTGCGCCCTCGAAGTCGGCGCGCTGCATGAAGAGCAGCACGACGATCGCGATGCCGGTGGGCATGAGGAACCCCATCAGGTCCCCCGGGGACGTCAGCGAGACCTTCGTCTCGATCAGCGCCCGCTTCCAGCCGGTCCGGTACTCGTGGAGGGTGTTGGTGCTCATCGGTGACCTCTCTCTTGGCGAAGCTTGCGGGCCATAAGTTGGCGAGGAAGGCGTCGACGGCGGTCGCGGTCTCCCCGGCCTCGAACTTGGCGACCAGTTCCAGGTAGGCGTCTTCGAGGCTGGCGCGGTGGATCTCGAGCTCGGTGACCTTGCCGTCGTCGGTGGCGAGGAGCTTGCGGACGAAGTCGGTGGCGTCCTCGGTCGCGTGGATCTGGAGCCGCCCGTCCTGGATCCACTTCACTTCGGCCGTGGTCGAAGCGGCGCGCGCGAGCTGGTCGGGCGAGCCGTCGGCGATGATGCGCCCGCCCGCGAGGATGAGGATCCGCTCGGCGAGCTTCTCGGCCTCGTCGAGGTCGTGGGTGGTGAGCAGGATCGTGGTGCCGTCGAGGTCGGTGAGCCGGTGGATGAGCTCGTGGAACTCGCGGCGCGCGTGCGGGTCGAAGCCCGTGGTCGGCTCGTCCAGGAACAGCAGCGCGGGCCGGCCGATGATGCCGAGGGCCACGTCGAGGCGGCGACGCTGGCCTCCGGAGAGGGTCTGCACGCGCTGCCCGGCCTGCGCGGTGAGGCCGACGAGTTCGAGCAGTTCGCCGGCGCCCCAGGGCTCGGCGTAGGGCCGGTAGTACTCGGCGAAGTGGGCGACGATGTCGCGCACCTTCCATTTGCCGTTGTCGCGCCATTCCTGGAGGACGACGCCGAGCTGCGCGCGCCAGGCCTCGCCGCCGGTGGCCGGGTCGGTGCCGAGGACCTTCACGTCACCGGCGGAGCGGGCGCGGAAGCCTTCGAGGATCTCGATCGTGGTGGTCTTGCCGGCGCCGTTGGGGCCGAGGAGGGCGGTGACACCGCCGGGTTCGATCTCGAGGTCGAGCCCGGTGAGCACGTCTTTGTCGCCGTAGCGCATCCGCAGGTCGGACACGGCGATGGCGGGCCCGTCGTAAGCCGGGGGGTGTCCCATGGTCAACTCTCCGCAGTAGCAGTTCGTTCGTTGATAGCACACATACTACATATCGCCGTAGAACTCCGCCATCCCATAACGACGAGGGCCGCCCACCTGCTGGTGGGCGGCCCTCGCGGTGCGGAGAGTGAGGTCTAGGTCCGGCGCTTCTCGCCCGAGCGGGCGAGCACGCGCTGCAGCAGGATGAACGCCAGGAGCAGCACGCCCATCGCGATGCGCGCCCACCACGAGGACAGGTCCCCCTGGAAGGCGATCAGGGTGTTGAGCAGGCCCCACACCATGACCCCGGCGACGGTGCCGAGCACGAAGCCGGCGCCGCCGGTGAGCAGCGTCCCGCCGATGACGACGGCGGCGATCGCGTCGAGTTCGGCGCCGACGTTGGCGAGCGGGTTGGCGCTCTTGGTGCCCATGGCGGCCATGACGCCGGCGAGGGCCGCGCAGAACCCGCTGACGGCGTACACGCCGATCTTGGTGCGCGCCACGGGAAGGCCCATGAGCAGCGCGGACTGCTCGGAGCCGCCGACGGCGTACACGCCGCGCCCGAAGCGCGTGTAGTGCAGCACCACGAACGCCACGATCACGACGGCGAAGGCCACGAACGAGAGGTTCGGCAGCCAGAACCCGCCGGTGCGGATCTTCCCGACCTCGACGAGGTGCTCCATGCCCCAGTGGAAGAACTGGATGTCGCGCATGGAGACGTCGGTGTCGGAGATCTGCAGCGTCAGGCCGCGGAAAAGGAAGAGCCCCACCAGGGTCGCGATGAACGGCTGCACGTTGAAGTAGTGGATCACCGCGCCGATCCCGAGGCCCCAGAGCGTGCCGAAGGCGAGCACGAGCCCGACCACGAGCGGGGCGCTGAGCCCGGCGTCGACGGTGAGCCAGGCGCAGCACATCGTCGAGAACGCCATCACCGAGCCCACGGAGAGGTCGATGCCGCCCGAGAGGATCACGAACGTCATGCCGACGGCGATGATCAGGAGCGGGGCGTTGTCGATGAACAGCTTCGCGACGACCTGCGGGCTGTCGAACTTCGGGAAGCTGGCGATCCCGCCGAGGTACAGCACGAGCAGCAGCGCCACGGTGGCGCCGATCGGGATGTACCTGGTGACGCCGTCGAACAGCGTCGAGCGCGCGGGTCGCTCCGTCAGCGTTTGCGTGCTCATTTCGCCGCGACCTCCTTGGCGGGCGCGGGGGCCGCGGGCCTCCGCTTGAACGGCTTGAGGATCCAGCCCCGGAACTCGGGGCTCTGCAGCAGCGCGACGACGAAGACGACGATGGCCTTCGCGGTGAACTGCCACTGGCTGGAGAGGCCGACGTTGATGATCGTGTCCTCGAGCGTGCCGATGATGACGACGCCGATCGCGGTGCCCAGCAGGTAGAACCGGCCGCCGAGCAGCGCGGTGCCGCCGATGACCACGGCGAGGATCGCGTCGAGCTCGATCCACAGGCCGCCGTTGTTGGCGTCGGCGCTGCCGAGGTTGGCCGCGCCGATGAGACCGGCGAGGCCGGCGCACAGCCCGCACACGAGGTACACCAGGACGGTGATGCCCTTGGCGCGGATGCCCGCGAGGCGGCTCGCCTCGGGGTTGCCGCCCACCGATTCGAGCAGCATCCCGAGCGCGGTGCGGCGCGTGAGCAGCGCGAGCGCGACGAGCATGAGCACGGCGATGACGATCGGCAGCGGGACCGTGAAGAGCTCCCCGCGGCCCAGCTGCGTGAACGGGCTCGAGTCCTCGACCTTCGGGATCTGCCCGCCGGTGACGAGCTGCGCGATGCCGCGCCCGGCGATCATGAGGATGAGTGTGGCGACGATCGGCTGGATGCCGAAGTACGCCACCATGGTCCCGTTCCACGCGCCGATCACGGCGGTGACGACGAGCGCGAGCGCGATGGCGGAGAAGATGAGCCCGGCCGCGGACTGGTCGGGCGCGTCGATGATCATCTGGCAGGCGATGGCCGCCCCGATCGCGTACACCGCGCCGACCGAGAGGTCGATGCCCTTGGTGGCGATCACGAGCGTCATGCCGAGCGCGATGAGCAGCAGCGGCGCCGAGCGCCGCAGGATGTTGACGAACGCGCCGGAGAGGCGGCCGTCGTTGACGTGCGGCACGATGAAGTCGAAGCCGGTGACGCTGACGTTGATGACGATGAGCGCCACCAGGACGAGCACCGGCCACATGAGCCGTTTGGCGTAACTACTCATTGCCGTGCCCCCCGGCCACGATCGTGTCGACGATCTTCTCGGTCGTCATGTCCGCCTCGGCTTCGAGCACCGCGATGAGCTCCCGGTCGCGCAGGACCGCGATCCGGTCAGACAGGCGCGTGACCTCGTCGAGCTCGGCGGAGACGAACAGCACCGACATGCCGTCCGCCGACAGCTCGGCGACGAGCTTCTGGATGTCGGCCTTCGCGCCCACGTCGATGCCGCGCGTGGGCTCGTCGAGGATGAGCAGCTTCGGCTCGATGAGCATCCAGCGGGCGAGCAGCACCTTCTGCTGGTTGCCGCCGGAGAGGTTCTTGACGGGCATGTCCGGGTTCGCCGGGCGGATGTCGAGCTTCTCGATGAACTCGGCCACCAGCTTGTCGCGGCGGGCCACCGGAATCGACCGGGCCCACCCGCGCGACGCCTGCATCGCCAGGATCATGTTCTCGGCGACCGTCAGGTCCCCTACGAGCCCTTCGGTCTTGCGGTTCTCCGGGCAGTACGCGATCCCGCGCGCCGAAGCGGTGCGCGGGTTGTGGAACCCGGTCGCTTCGCCGTCGAAGACCAGCGAGCCCGAGTCGGCGCGGTCGGCGCCGGCGATGAGCCGCACCGTCTCCGTGCGCCCCGAGCCGAGCAGCCCGGCCAGGCCCACGACCTCGCCGCGGCGCACCTCCAGGTCGTACGGCGCGATGGAGCCCTTGCGGCCCAGGCCCGTCGCCTGCACCAGCGGCGCCTCGTCCTCGACGTGGTGCGCGGCGGCAGTGCGCTCGATCTGCTCGAGCGTGGCGGCCTCGCGGCCGAGCATGTGCCCGATGAGCGCGTTCTCCGGCAGGTCCGCGGTGGCCCACTCGCCGACGAGCTGGCCGTTGCGCAGCACCGTCATCCGGTCGCAGATCTCGTAGACCTGGTCGAGGAAGTGCGAGATGAACACCATCGCGGTGCCGTTCTCGGCCAGGCGGCGCATGACCCCGAGGAGCACCGCGACTTCGTCGCGGTCGAGCGAGGAGGTCGGCTCGTCGAGGATGAGGACCTTGGCCTCGATGTCGACGGCGCGGGCGATCGCCACGAGCTGCTGCATCGCGATCGAGTACGACGACAGCGGCGCGGCGACGTTGAGGTCGATCCCGATGTCGTCCAGGAGTGCCTTCGCCTTGCGTCGCATGGCGCGGAAGTTGATGAACGGGCCGAGGCGCGGCTCGCGCCCGGCGAAGAGGTTCTCGGCCACCGACAGGTTGTCGGTGAGGTTGACCTCTTGGTAGACCGTGGAGATCCCGGCGGCCTGGGCCGCGCCCGGGCTGTGGAACCGGACCGGCCTCCCGTCGAGCAGGATCTCGCCGGCGTCCGGGTGGTGGACGCCCGTGAGCACCTTGATCAGAGTGGACTTCCCGGCGCCGTTCTCCCCCATGACGGCGTGGATCTCTCCTGGCCTGAGGGTGAAGTCAACGCCGTCGAGGGCGCGGACACCGGTGAAGTCCTTCCTGATCCCGGTCATCTGGACGATCGGGTCGTCAGACATGGGATTGGACCTTCGCTGTGGGGTTGGAAGACGCTTGAGTGGAAAGGTCCGGGCGGGCCGCTATGACCCGCCCGGACCTCGGTGATGCCGCTTAGAACTGGCGGTTCGGGAGCTCGGCCTCGAACTGGGTGGCGTCGAAGACGCCCTCCTCGACCGGCGTGAACTTCTCGACCTCGTCGCCGTTCACGACCGACTCGACGACGTCCATGAGCTGGTCGCCGAAGGCGGGGTTGCACTCGACGATGTAGTTGACCTTGCCGTCGACACCGGCCTGGAAGCCGGCCTTCGAGCCGTCCACGATGATGATCTGGATGTCCTGGCCCGGGACCTTGCCGGCCTCCTCGATGGCCTGGATCGCGCCGAGGCCCATCTCGTCGTTGTGGGCGTACAGCAGGTCGATGCCGTCGAGACCGTGGGTCGTGATGAAGGTCTCCATGACCGCCTTGCCCTCTTCGGCGGTGAAGTTGCCCGACTGGGAGTCGACGATCTCGTAGTTCAGGCCCTCGGCGTCGAGCACCTCGAAGAAGCCCGACTTGCGGTCGTTCGCCGGGGCGGAGCCGGTGGTGCCCTGGAGCTCGAGGATCTTGGTGCCGTCGGCGTCGTCGGCGAACGTCTCGGCCGCCCACGCGCCGGCCTTGCGGCCCTCTTCGGCGAAGTCGGAGCCCAGGCGGGTCACGTACAGGTCCTCGTCGGCGGCTTCGACGCCGCGGTCGGCGAGGATCACCGGGATCTCGGCGTCGGCCGCTTCCTGGAGCACGTCGGTCCAGCCGGTCTCGACCACGGGTGCCAGGACGATGGCGTCAACCTGCTGGGTGATGAAGTCGCGGACCGCGGCGATCTGCTTCTCCTGCTCCTGCTGAGCGTCGACGAACTTGAGTTCGTGGCCGGCGGCCTCGGCCGCGGCCTGGATCGAGGCCGAGTTGGCGGTACGCCAAGCGGACTCGGCGCCGACCTGGGCGAAGCCGATGACAAGGCCGTCGCCACCGCCGTCGCCCGAGTCGTCACCACCGCCGCCGCAGGCGGTCAGTCCGAAGAGGAGTGCACCGGCGCCGATGCCGGCGAGAGCTTTCTTGAACACGTTGGGGGTCGCCTTTCAAGCGTGTTGAATCTGAGGGTTTTGGATATTTGCGTGAACGCATGTTACCGCTCATATCCTCACCTGTGTTACCGGTCTCGTCAAGCCGTAAAGCAGCTGTAAAGCGGTAACGATTCAGCAACACGCCGATGAAATCGCAGCGTAGATAGCGATTTCAGGCCTGCGATCCGCGCGGCTTCCACAGCACGTCCCCGCCCGGGTTCGCACCCTCGGCGCTGCTTGCGAGCCGTCGGTTTGCGCAGCGGGCGAGCACGAACAGCAGGTCCGAGAGCCGGTTCAAGTACGTCACCGGCACCGGATGCGTGGTGTCCGGCTCGGCCTCGAGGAGGGCCCATGTGTTCCGCTCGGCCCGCCGCGCCACCGTGCACGCCTGGTGCAGCAGGGCCGCGCCCGGGGTCCCGCCGCGCAGGATGAACGACCGCAGCGCCTCCAGGTCGGCGTTGCACTCGTCGATCCAGCCCTCGAGCCGGGTCACGTAGGAGTCGTCGATCCGCAGCGGCGGGTACTTCGGGGCCTCCGACACCGGCGTCGAGAGGTCCGCGCCCACGTCGAACAGGTCGTTCTGGACCGCGAGCAGGATCTCCCGCTCCCGCTCCCCGATCTCCCCCGTCTGCAGGGCGAGCGCCGCGCCGATGACCGCGTTGGCCTCGTCCACGTCGCCGTAGGCCGCGAGCCTGACATGCGTCTTCGGGACGCGGGAGAAGTCGGCGAGCCCGGTCGTGCCGTCGTCGCCCGTCTTCGTATAAATCCTGGTGAGATTGACCGCCATGCACCGACCATATAGCCTCGCCCCATGGCAACAGTCACGGTAATCGGTTCGGGACTCATGGGTTCCGGGATCGCGCAGGTCACGAGCCTGGGCGGTTGGGACGTCAGGTTGATCGACACTGACGCGGGCGCGCTCGACCGCGCGCGGGCGGCGATCCGCGGTTCACTCGACCGCTTCGTCGCCAAAGAGAAGGTGACGGCGGAGGACGCCGAGGCCGCCCAGGCCCGGATCACCGTCGCCCACGACATCGAAGCGGCCGCCGGTTCACAGATCTGTGTCGAGGCGGTCTTCGAGCGCCTCGACGTCAAGAAGGAGGTCTTCCGCAAGCTCTCGGCGGTCTGCACCCCCGAGACGGTCCTCGCGACCAACACCTCGGCCATCCCGATCACGGAGATCGCCGCCGCCGCAACGCATCCCGAACGGGTCGTCGGCACCCACTTCTTCTCGCCCGTGCCCATGATGCAGCTCTGCGAGCTCGTGCGCGGCCTCCACACCAGCGACGAGGCGCTCGACGCCGCCCGCCGCTTCGCCGAGTCCGCCGGGAAGACCTGCGTCGTCGTCAACCGCGACGTCGCCGGGTTCGCGACCACGCGCCTCATCTGCGCCCTCGTGAACGAGGCGGCCCGCCTCGTCGAGGACGGGGTCATCTCCGCCGAGGACCTCGACACCGCCTGCCGGCTCGGCTTCGGCCACCCGATGGGCCCGCTCGCCACCGCCGACCTCACCGGCATCGACGTCATCACGCACGCGACAGAGAACATCTACGAGGACACCGCGGACCCGCAGTTCTTCCCGCCCGCGCTGCTGCGCCGCCTCGTCGCGGCGGGCGAGATCGGCCGCAAGAGCGGCAAGGGCTTCTACGACTACAGCGAGTTATCCACAGGCCTGTGGACAACGAGGAACGGCGCGGACCCGCAGGTCCGCGCCGTTCTCCGTTGTCTGCTAGTTCGCGATGATCGTCGCGCGCGCCGGGGCGAGGACCTTCTCGCCCGCGCTGGTCGCGGTGATCGCGATCTCGACGGTGTCCCCCTCGGCCTTGCGCACCTTGCCCTCGACCTCGACGGCGGTGCCGCCCGCGGGCACGACCACGGGCTTGGCGAACCGGGTGGAGAACTCGGTGATCCGGGCGTCGACGCCGGCGGCGGCGAGCCATTCGAGGATCGCCCGGGAGACCAGGCCCATGGTGTACATGCCGTGGGCGATCACGTCGGGGAGCCCGGCCGCTTTCGCGGCGGCCTCGTCGAGGTGGATCGGGTTGTCGTCCCCGGAGGCGTCGGCGTACCGCTGGAGGTCCGCCCGCTCGACGGGGAACGAGGTGGTGAAGACGACCTGGCCGACTTCGAGCTCGGGCTTCATCACTGCGGGTCTCCCGCCACGAACAGGGTGGTCCACACCTCGGCGACCAGCCCGGCTTCGTCGGCCACGTCGGTGCGCAGCGCGAGGAGGTCGTTCCCGGCGACGGTCTTGATCGACTCGATGGTCGAGGCGCACGTCACGGCGGCGCCGGCCCGCAGTTCGCGGTGGTACGCGAAACGCTGCTCGCGGTGCAGGACGCGGCTCCAGTCGAGCCCGAATTCGGGGTCCTCAACAAGCCGCTCCGCCGCGGGCAGCGTGAGCGAGATCAAGAACGTAGGCGGAACCGTCCCGTCGTCGGCCAGGCCGAGGGCCTGGGCGAAACGGGTCACCGAAGCCGGGGTGATCTGCACCGGTTCAGTGGGCGGCAAGGACCTGCCTGCGTACGAAGTGTTGAGCATGTACCGCGAAAGTGGGGTTAGCGGGTCTCTTTGTGGACCCGCGAGACCTTGCACTTGGGGCAGTACTTCTTGAGCTCGAGCCGGTCGGGGTGGTTCCGACGGTTCTTCTTCGTGACGTAGTTGCGCTCCTTGCACTCCACGCACGCCATGGTGATCTTGGGGCGGACGTCAGTAGCCTTGGCCACGATGAGTGCCTTCCTCTAGCTCGGACCGCCGGGATGACGGGCCGCTGAACAAAACAAAGCGCCAACCAGCGTATCTCAATGGTTGACGCTTTACAAAGTAGCGATGGGCAGGATCGAACTGCCGACACAACGATTATGAGTCGTTTGCTCTACCACTGAGCTACACCGCCGTGCGCTCACTGCCTACAGATTGGCTCTGTGTGAGCAGTACAGCACTCGAATGGTTCCTGAGTGCTTCCGAGCCCCCTTACGGAATCGAACCGTAGACCTTCTCCTTACCATGGAGACGCTCTGCCGACTGAGCTAAGGGGGCGTTCGCGAGGCTTCCCTCGCGGCCTTGACAAGAGTACATGACGGGCCGCCCAGATCGAACGCGGGGGCGGCCCTGCGGTGCGGGCCACAACAGGGCGGCTAGACCGCCCGCAGGCGGGCCCGGCCGGTGCCGCCGCCCTGATGTTCCAGCCACGCCGCGAACCGGTCGGCGGGCAGCGGCCGCGAGAAGTAGTAGCCCTGGCCGGCCTCGCAGTGGAGCTCGCGCAGCTGCTCGACGGTCTGGTGCGCCTCGATGCCCTCGGCGACGACGTCGATCGCGAAGTGCCGGGCGAGTCCCAGGACCGCCTCCACGATCGCGCGATCGTCCGCGTCGGTGGCCATGCCCTGCACGAACCGCAGGTCGATCTTGATCTCCTGCACCGGCAGCCGCCGCAGGTACGCGAGCGAGGAGTACCCGGTGCCGAAGTCGTCCACGGACAGGCGCACGCCCATCTCGTGCAGCCGGTCGAGCGCGGGGGTGAGCAGCGGCTCGCCCGAGACCACGTCGTCCTCGGTGATCTCGAACGTGAGCCGGCCGGCCGGGACGCCGTGCCGTTCCAGGAGCGCCGCGACCTTGTCCGGGAAGTCCGCGTCCGCGAGGGTGCGCGGCGAGAGGTTCACCGCCATCGGCAGCGGCCCGTCGTCGCCGGCCCATTCGGCCGAGCGGCGCAGGGCCTCGTCGAGGACGGTCTCGGTGAGGTGCCCGAGCTGGCCGGTGGAACCGGCGATCGGGATGAACT
This sequence comes from Glycomyces niveus, assembly GCF_017592475.1. GTDB lineage: Bacteria > Actinomycetota > Actinomycetes > Mycobacteriales > Micromonosporaceae > Glycomyces > Glycomyces niveus. Next base: position 136,699 of record NZ_JAGFNP010000006.1, read on the forward strand.
CCTCGGGGGCCACGAGCCCGAACGTCGGGTGCGGCCACCGCACGAGCGCCTCGGCGCCGATCACCGCGCCGGGGTCGTCCAGGGCCCGGTCCAGGCGGACCTTCGGCTGGAAGTGCACTTCGAGCTGGCCCCGGTCGAGGGCCTTGCGCAGGTCGGCGGCGAGGCCGATGCGGCGCAGGCTCTCGGATTCGAGGCCGGAGTGGTAGAGCTGCACGCCGTCGGCGGCGTTCTTGGCCTGCCGGGTCGCGCCGTCGGCGCGCTTGAGGATCTCGTCGGCGTCGGCTGCGAAGTCCGGGTGCGTGACCACGCCCACGGCCGCCGAGAGACCGACGGACACGCCGCCGACCTCGAACGGCCCCTGCACGGCCGCCCGCAGCCGCCGGGCGGTGTCGAGCGCCTCGTCCGTGGACGCCAGGCGGGTCTGGAGGATGAACTCGTCGGAGTCGATGCGGCCGAGGAAGGACGCGGCGGGCGCGTGGTCCTGGAGCCGCTTGGCGAACTCCTTGAGCGCGGTGTCGCCGGCCTCGTGGCCGAGCGCGTCGTTGATCTCGTGCAGCGAGTCCACATCGAACATGAACACCGCCACGACCTCGTTCGGGACGGTGATCGACAGGGCCTCCTGGAGCGCCGCCAAGGACCGGCGGCGGCTGGGGAGGCCGGTGAGCGGGTCGTGGTAGGCGTCGTAGCGCAGCTGGTCGACCAGGCGCGAGTTGTCGACGGCGATGCTCACGTGCGCGGCGACGGTCTCCAAGAGCTGCAGGTCCACGGGGAGGAACGTCGACATCTCGCCGCCGATGCGGTCGGCGACCGAGAGGCAGCCGTACACCTCGTCGCCCGAGCGCAGCGGCACGAGTATCGCGCTGCGCAGCCCGCCCGCTTCGAGCACGGCCCGCTGCTCGCGGCTGCCGTGGCGCGGCCCGATGAGCGTGGGCCCGCCGCTGGCGATGACGGCCTGCTGGAGCGCCTCGGGCACCGGGTCGAGGTCGGTGAGGCCCACGTCGTCCACAGAGGAGGTGAGCCGGATCTCCGGGTAGCGGCCCTCGGCCGGCACCCACACGGTCGCCGACTCGGCGGCGAAGATCTCGCGCAGCCGCCCCAGCGTCGCGTCGATGAGCCGGTTGGAGCGCACGGAGTCGGCCACGAGCTGCGTGAAGTTGTTGAGCTCGTCGAGGATCTGCCGCTGCCTTCGCAGCTTCATGTAGCTGCGGGCCAGGCCGATCGTGGTGAGCATGAGGATCACGATCGGGATCGCCGACCACGGCGTGGCCTCGAGCATGATGAGGATCATCAGGCCGACCGAGGCGGCCATGATCGGCCCGATGAACGTGAGCGCGAACCCCGACCAGGCCTTGAGCATGCTCGTCCAGCCGTTGAGGATGAACAGCATGAGCGACAGGAGCACCGTCGTCATGAGCCCGGCCGCGCACACGCCGAGGACGGCGACGAGCCAGGTGCGCGGGTCGTGCCCGGCGCCCAGCCCGGCGTACTCGGCGACCGCGACGGCCGAAGCGGCGCCGAGGGTCGACATGCCCACGTTGAAGATCGGCTTGAGCGGGCCGACGTCGGAGCGGATGTACCTGCCCGCGAAGAAGATCAGCGAGGAGATGAGGCGGGCCAGGATCACCGCGAACGGCGGCAGGTAGAACAGCGCCAGCACCAGTGGGATGTCCGCGAGGTTGAACGCGATGCGGTGCTGGCGGAAGTGCTGGATCACCTGGAGGTTCTGGGCGACCACGAAGGCCGCCACGAATGTGGCGGCCTCCAGGTAAGGCAGTTGCTCCGGGGTCCACGTCAGTACGAGCGCGGCGGCGACGGCGACGAGCATGAGCCCGTTCAGCGTCCACGCGAGCGCACTGAAGATCCGAGGGTGCAGTTCGCGGATCACCGATGAGCTACCCCTCTCATGTGCAGGGCCTGACGGCTACTGCAGGTCGCCGGAGTTGCCAGCCAGGTGGTATTCGACGGCAGTGGCGTCAGCCGCGTCCGCCGATGCGGCGGAGGCGGTGCCGGCGACGATGCCGAGCGCAATGAAGGCTGCCGCGACCACCGCTGCGGCTTTCTTGATCAGTCTGGCGGGTTTCACGAGGCCTCCCGTGAGGTGTGGGAATGTGCTGTCAAGGGGACCAGTAGAGCCCATGGTGCCACAGTCGGCTCTTCCTGGGGAAGGCTTGCGACCGTGATTCTCGCGCTCTTTCCGGTTCAGCCGTACGGGTGAGCACGGCTCACACCATTCTCGCCGATGCCCGCACGAGCCTCGCTCACGGGTCGGGCGTTCGCACGCCCGCCCGCGCCCGATCATGTAGGTTAGGCTCGCCTTACACGAGAATACGATCGCTGTTCGACAAGGAATACGCACATGCCTGCAGACACCGCCGCCGCGAGCGAGCCCGGGGCGCCCCGCTTCTCGGCCCGGATCCGCGAAGCCTCCTGGTCGCGCCACCAAGGGCTCGACCCGTCGGCCGACGCCGAGCAGGCCCCCGGCGTGTTCGACCGGCTCTTCGACGGCACTCTCACTGTCGACGACTACACCCGCTGGCACGCCCAGCAGTACTTCGTCTACGAGGCGATCGAGGCCGCGGCCGCCCGCTTCGCGGCGGACCCGGTCGCCGGCCCGTTCGTGTTCCCCGAACTCGCCCGCGTGCCCGCGATCGAGGCCGACCTGCGGTTCCTCATGGGCCCCAAGTGGCGTTCCGGCATCGAGCCCCTCCCGGCCACCAAGGCCTACGTGGACCGGATCAACGAGGTCGCGGCCGACTGGCCCGGCGGCTACATCGCCCACGCTTACACCCGCTACCTCGGCGACCTCTCCGGCGGCCAGGCGTTCGGCAAGGCCGCGCGCCGCAACTACGGCTTCGAGGACGCGGGCGCGTCCTTCTACGACTTCGCGGACATCAAGAGCCCCAAGGACTTCAAGGACGAGTACCGCTCCCGCCTGGACGCGGCCGACCTCACCGAGGCCGACCAGGCGCGCGTCATCGAGGAGGTCCTCCTCGCCTACGACCACAACGGCGCCGTCCTCGCGGCCCTCGGTGAGAGCCTGGGCCGCAACCCGTTCGAACCCAAGGTGATCGCCGCGATCTGCCACCACATGAACACCGACCACGTGGCCGACACGCTCGTGATCTGCCAGGGCGCGGGCGGCCAGCGCGGCGCCGAGGCGGCCCGCATGACCGGTTTCGACGGCGAGGGCGCGGATTTCGCGGCGGTCGTGGACGGCGCGGAGGTGCCGATCCGGATCGACTGGGCCGCGCCGCTCTCGGAGCGCGCGGAGGTGCGGCCGGAGATCGTGCGGCTGTTCACCGAGTCGAAGGCGCAGCTGGATGACGTCTGAGCACTACCTTCCGGGATTGTCCTGATTGTCGCGACACGCCGGGCGGTGACGAATCTCCCGTGTCCGGCGTTCGCGGCGTTACCGTGTGGCGGTTGCCAAGCCCACGGCCGGCCCCCCAGGACTGACCCAGTCCAAAGCGCCGCCGATGGGCACCGCCACGATCTCGGAGTCTCAATGTCCGATACCGGACCGGTACGCGCCGCTGCGATCAGGCGGCACGCCGCCCGGCCGCACCGCACGAGGGGCCAGCACCGCGCCTCGTGGGCCGCAGAGCTCGCCCCGCTGCTGTCGGGGACGCAGCGCCGCTACACCGCCGTCGTCGGCTCGGCCGTCGCCGGTGCCTCGGTCGTCGCGATGGCGACGGGGGCCGGTTTCTCTGCCGGAGAAGAGGATCCGGGGCCGTCGCGGGCGGTGGCGGACATCGCCGCGCTGGCCGAGGAGGCGAGCGTCCCGGCGTCGACGGCGGCGGGCAGTACCACCGCCGGGGATGCGCCGATCGGGACGGCGACGGCCGAGGAGGTGGCCGCGGTGGAGCGGTCGTCGCCGGTGACGGGGCAGGCGGCGCAGATCAAGTGGACGCCGATGCTGGACGACATCACGATCACGTCGCTGTTCGGGCAGCGCTGGGGCCGCAACCACAACGGGGTCGATTTCGACGCCGAGACGGGGGACCCGGTCTATGCGGCGTATCCGGGGACGGTGACGCACGCGGGTTGGGAGTCGGGGTTCGGGAACCTCGTGGTCATCGACCACGGCGACGGTGTGGAGACGTATTACGCGCACAACTCGGAAGTGCTCGTGGACGAGGGCGACTGGGTGGACGCGGGCGGGCAGATCGCGAACGCGGGCAACACGGGCCGCTCGTTCGGGTCGCATGTGCACTTCGAGGTGCATGTGGACGGCCAGCCGGTCGAGCCCTTGCACTACCTTGCGGAAGCCGGGCTCGACCTGCGCTGACGGCCGCTGAGCGGCGGGCGTACGGGCGGCCCCGGGTACCCTCCCGATCCCACCTTCACCACTACCGTTGAAAAAGACAGCGTCCCACGCCGGTGCGACATATGTCGGGCGTCACAGTTTGCTGACGGGGGCGAGGCGGAGGATGACCCATTTGGGTTCGCCGTCGCCGAAGTCGATGCGGGCCTGGGCCCGCGGGCCGGAGCCTTTGAGCTCGACGACGCGGCCGAGACCCCACTTGTCGTGGGTGACCCTGTCCCCCACGTCGAGTGAGGGGATGTCGGCGGCGTTGCGCATGACGATCGGCGAGCCGAAGTTCGCGGTGGACTTGGACTTGACCACGCGCGGCGGCGGGGCCGACTCGGACCATTCGATGAGGTCGCCGGGGATCTCGGCGAGGAACCGGCTGGCCGCGTAGTACTCGGGCTGCCCGAAGATGTTGCGGGTCCCGGCACGCGTGAGGTGCAGGTGCTTGCGGGCGCGGGTGAGCCCCACGTACGCGAGCCGCCGCTCCTCCTCCATGTCGCCGGGCTTGTTCATGGACCGCTCGTGCGGGAACAGGCCGTCGTCGAGCCCGGTGAGGAACACCGTGTCGAACTCGAGGCCCTTCGCGGTGTGGAGGGTCATGAGCGTGACGACGCCGCCCTCCTCCGCCTCGGGGTCGGGGATGGAGTCGGCGTCGGAGACGAGCGCGACGTGCTCCAGGAAGGACGGCACGTCCGCGGTGAGGTCGGCTTCGCCGGTCTCCTCGAATTCGGCGTCGGTCGTGCCGCGCACGACGGCCTCGGTGAACTCGTGGGCGACGGCGACGAGCTCTTGGAGGTTCTCGACGCGGCCTTCGTCGCGCGGGTCGGTGGACTGCTCGAGTCCTTCGAGGTAGCCGGTGTCGGCGATGAGCTTGTCGAGCACCTCTTCGGGCGGCGCGGTCTGGGCGAGCGCGGTGGCCTCGTCGAGGATCTCGCAGAACCGCTTGATGCCGGTGCGGGCCCGCCCGGAGACGCCGGGGGCCTCGTCGATCCGGTGCAGCGCGGCGGGGAAGGAGATCCGCAGCCGCGCGGCGAGCGCTTCGACCTCGGCCACGGCCCGGTCGCCGACGCCGCGCTTGGGCGTGTTGACCACGCGCATCGCCGAGACGGTGTCGTCGGGGTTCGCGGTGAGCTTGAGGTACGCGAGCATGTCGCGCACTTCCCTGCGCTCGTAGAACCTGACGCCGCCGACGACCTTGTACGGGATCCCGCGGCGCACGAACACCTCTTCGAACGCGCGCGACTGCGCGTTGGTGCGGTAGAAGATCGCGCTGTCGCCGAAGCTGGTCTCGCCGGCGTCGACGAGTTCGTCGATCCGGTTGGCGACCCACGCGGCCTCATCGTGCTCGTTGTCGCCGGTGTGGCCGAGGATGCGCCCGCCGGGGCCCTCGTCGGACCACAGCCGCTTCTCGCGGCCGCGCTCGGTGTTGTTGCGGATGACCCCGTTGGCGGCGTCGAGGATCGTCTGCGTGGAGCGGTAGTTCTGCTCGAGCAGGATCGTCTTGGCGTCGGGGAAGTCCCGCTCGAACTCGATGATGTTGCGGATCGTGGCGCCGCGGAACGCGTAGATCGACTGGTCGGCGTCGCCGACGACGCACAGCTCGGCCCGGTCGTCGCCGGTGCCCACGAGTTCGCGCACGAGCGTGTACTGGGCGTGGTTGGTGTCCTGGTACTCGTCGACCATCACATGCCGGAACCGCATCCGGTAGGACTTGGCGACCTCCGGGAACGCCTGGAACAGGTGCACGGTGGACCCGATGATGTCGTCGAAGTCGACGGCCTGGGCGAGGCGCAGCCGCTCGTCGTACTGCGCGTAGACGTCGGCGACGAGCTTTCCGCGCGCGTCGTCGGCCTTCGCGGCGGCCTGCTCGGGGCCGATGAGCTCGTTCTTGAGCCGGGAGATCTCGGCGGCGAACCAGCGCGGCGACTGCTTCTTGGAGTCGAGGCCGAGGTCCTTGACGATCTGGGTGAGCAGTCGGCGGGCGTCGTCGGTGTCGTAGATCGTGAAGCTGGACTTCCAGCCGAGCCGGTGGGCTTCGCGGCGCAGGATGCGCAGGCACGCGGAGTGGAAGGTGAGCACCCACATGGCGCGCGAGCGCGGGCCGACGAGCGCGTCGACGCGTTCGCGCATCTCGGCGGCGGCTTTGTTGGTGAAGGTGATGGCGAGGATCTCGCCGGGGTGCGCGCCGCGCTCGGCCAGGAGGTGGCCGATGCGGTGGGTGAGGACGCGGGTCTTGCCCGAGCCCGCGCCCGCGACGATGAGCAGCGGGGACCCGGAGTGCTCGACGGCTTGGCGTTGCGGTTCGTTGAGGCCGGTCAGAAGGTCGTTCATCACGGTCAATTATGCCGCAGCTCGCAGGGCATAACGGAGGCGCAGGTGCCGCGCCGGGTACGACACTCCTGCGGCGCGGCATCGACGCTTTCGAGCGCTCCCTAGAGCGGACCGCGGCCGGACCGCAGCACGAGCATCGCGATCTGGACGCCGTCGTCGCCGAGTGCCGCGCGGTACTTCTCGAGGATGGCGCGTTCGCGGTCGAGGACCAGGCGGGTGCCGCCGTTGGCCATGCGGATCTCGCCGATGCGCTTGGAGACCTCGGCGCGGCGCTGCCAGAGGCGGATGATCTCGGCGTCGAGCGCGTCGATCTCGGTGCGCAGTTCCTGGAGTTCTTCAGGAGCGACTTCGGTGCTGGCGGTCATCAGGGCTTCTCCTTAGAGCGATGCGGAAACTGGTTCCGGGCGGGTAGCCCTGGGCGTGAAAAAGGCCCCGGGCTGTTCGCCCGGGGCCTGTAGGTCTGTGTTCAGCGCGAAGACCTACGGCTCGGACGGTTCCGGCCGTAGTAAAAGTAAAATCGCGCGCTCTGAGTCACGGGCCAAGTATGCCACACGCCCGCCGGTCTGACCAGCGGGCGTGTGGCGGTTATCGCAGTGTTCAGTCGCCGTGCAGCGTCGGTTTGACTACGTGTCCGAACCCCAGTCGGCGCGGGCGGCGCGGCGGCGCATGAGCACCATCGCGACGACACCGGCGAGCAGGACCGCGCCGCCGGTGACGGCGACGGTGGTCAGGCTGGAACCGGTGACGGGCAGCTGCGGCTTCGGGGATTCGCTCGGGACCTCTTCGACGGTGATCTCGAACTCGATCTCGGCGTTGTACTCCTCCGTGTACTCCTCGGCGAGGATGAGGCGCTGGCCCTCGACGTCGACGCCTTCGGCGTCGACGGGGACGAAGGTGCGCCCGGCCGGGGTGGTCCAGGTGAAGGTGTCGGTGACGAGGGTGACCGAGGAGGTCTTGGCCTCGTCGAACTTCACGTAGAAGACGGTGCCGTCGGAGAGGGAGGTGAGCTCCTCGCCGTTCTCGTCGACGATGGTGGCGCCTTCGGGCTGCGAGAAGTTGATCGCTTCGACGTTGGTCGAGGCGGTGAACGGACCGACGGTGGTGCCCTCGGTCTTGGCCTGCGAGTCGTCGACGTCGAAGTAGGGCTCGAGGTCGGGCTCGTCGACCGGCTCGGCCTTCTCGAGGATGTAGGCCTGGAGGGCCGGCACGATCTCGTCGGCGACGTCGTTCTCGGTCGGGTCGTTGGGGTCGATGACCCAGCCGTCGGTCAGCGACCAGATCGCGGACTGGGTGGCGGCGTAGGCCAGCTGGTCCTGGGTGACGTCGCCGTAGTCGTCGCTGGCGAGGCCGGCCTCTTCGAGGAGCTCGCCGGCGTTGGTGCCGTCGTAGCCGACGAGGAGGACGCCGAGGACCATCGGGAGGTCTTCGACGGGCACGTCCTCCCACGGGCGCTCTTCGTGCAGGTACTGCTCTTCGAGGTCGACCTCGAGCTGGATGCAGTAGACGGAGCGGTAGTCCTCGTCGCCGAGGTCGAGGGCGATCATGGAGGCGTGCGGCTGCTTGCCGACGCCGTTGGCCTCGCCGTACAGCTGGATGCCGCCGTCTTCGATCACGACGTTGCCGGCGGCGAGGATGCCCGCCTCTTCGTCCTGGGCCTGGGCTGCGGCGACGCCGCTGAGGCCGAGCGCGACGCCCGCGGCAGCGGCCATCGTCCCTTTCAGGGCTTTGGTCATCATTGGTAGAAGTCCCTTTGCTTTTCCGAGGGATTGACGCGTTGACTCTTCATGCGACACGTTAGCGGGACCATGCCGGTTGCATACTTCCGGTGAAATTTCCTCAGCTGCACTTCGATTGCGGCGCAACAGAAAAGGCGCGGCTCGAGAGAGCCGCGCCACTATAACGATTCGGTATCGGGTACTGGTGTCGTCACTGGAGTGACCAGAGTGGCCGGGACCGGAGGGGATCGCTTCCTCCGGTCCCGGCCGCACCATGCGCCGGGCGTTGTGTCGAGCCGCGGAGCGCGCCCGGGTCCGGACCGTTCGACGTGGTCCGGAACGCTCCTGCGGCAGCGGGCGCTCGCCATCGGCCAGCGGCGCCCGCGTCCCTCAGGTCTTAGTGGTCGCCCACTCTCTCGGCGACGCTTGCGAGCCGTAAGTCGGCGCTGCGGCGCTTGCCGAGTGCGATGACCGTCATGCCGCCAACGAGGAGCGCCAGGCCGGCCGCGAAGGCGACGCTCAAGGTCGAGCCGGTGACGGGCAGCTGCGGCTTCGGCGGCGCGCTCTCCTCGGGGGCGTCGAGGGCGAAGCGCCATTCGGCGGGGACCTCGCCTTCGCGCGGCTGCGCGAGGATGAGCTGCTGCGAGTCGCCGACGGTCATCGGGTTGGCCGGGTCGCCCGTGAGCGCTTCATCGGTGGTGGCCACGAAGATCCGGCCCACCGGCAGGTCGTACGCGGCCGTGCCCTTGACGGTGATCTCGCCGGCGCCGTCGTCGAGGACGATCCAGAACTGCTCGCCGTCCTTCAGGGAGTCCACGTCGCCGCCGTCGGCGGTCTCGAGGCGGCCGCCCTCGGCGCTGAGCTCGACCGGCCCGGCGTTGGAGCGGATCGTGTACGGCCCGAAGCGGCCGTCCTCGAACTTCGCCTGCTCCTCGCCCTCGAGGTCGACGGCGAACTCGGACGGGTCCGGGACGCGCCCGGGCTCTTCGGTCAGGTGCTCGTAGACCGCGAGCACGGCCTCGTCCTCGCCGCTGTTGCCGCCCTTGACCGGGTTGTCCTCCAACAGGTCCCAGCCGTCGGTGAAGTGCCAGACGGCGGCCTGCGTGCCCGCGTAGGCGACCTCGGCGACCTCCTCGTCGGACCAGTCGGGGTTCACCTCGCCGCCCGCGGCCTCGATGAGGTCCTCCGCGCCGACGCCCGGGTAGCCGCTGAGAAGGACCCAGCGGACCTCCTCGAGGTTCGCGACGCCGGACTCCTCCCAGCCGTCCTCGGTGTACGGGTGCTCGGTGTCGAGCGGGGTGTGGATGTCGATGCAGTAGACGACCAGCACCTCCTCGCCGCCGTGCGGCTTGAGGCCGAGGACGTTGGCCCACACGTCGTAGCGCTCCTCCGCGAACCGCCCGCGCAGCTCCAGGCCCGGGGCGGTGACGATGTCGCCGGTGACCGGCTCGGGCTCCTCGGCGTGGGCGGGAGCGCCCGCGGCGACAGCGCCCACAAGAGCGGTGAGGAGCGCGGCGGCCGCCGCGAGCGGAGTGCGGATCGTCTTGAGTCTCATCGTGGTTCGGTCCTCCTGGGAGCGGACTTGAGGTGGCGGGTCGTGAGTGGAGTGCCGGGTCGACCTGACATGAGGGGAAACGAGAGGACTGTCGGTGACGGCGCGGCCACTCGACCGAACGATGTGCAGAACCCGCCGAAAGTACGATCCCAAACCCGGACAAGGGTCATGTCTCACCCACGGGCAACACGCGAACGCGACCCGGGCCCGTCAGGTCGGCGCTCTATAGTCGGAGTCATGCCGATCTCGAAAGCCGCCGCTCGCGGCATCACCGACGAATTCGCTCGCCGGAGGGGCCCCAAGACCGGCCTGGTCGTGGGCGCGGCCTGGGGGAACCCGGTGCTGACGGCCGCGCTCGAGGCGCTCATGCCCGCCGACCGGCTCACCGTCGTCGCCGACCCGGTCTCCATTGAGGACCTCAAGGCCTCGCTGACCGCCGAAGGTTCCTGGACCGCGGGCAACGTCACCGCCGTCGCCTCGCTCGCCGACGCCGAACCGGCAGAAGAGGTCATGCTCGCCTCACCGGTCACTGTGGAGGCCGAGGCGTTCATCGCCGACATCGAGCTGCTGCGCGAGAAGGTCAGCCCCGGCGGCGTCCTCTCCTTCGCCGCGACCCTCACCGCACCCGCGCGCGAGGAGATCGCCGAACTCGTCGCCGAGTACGGGATCGGCACCGACCTCATCGTCCGGTCGCTCCCGCCCGTGCGCATCCACAAGCTCCGCATCGGCTCGGCCGCGAAGCGCGAGGGCGAACCGCACGCGATCGCGCCCGCCGAAGACCTCGCCCCCGCCTGGCGCGCGTCCTCGGTCGCCGTCACGCCCTCGATGCACCTCGACTCCAACGGTGTCATCGCCGCCGGGCTGCTCCTCGGGACCGCTTGGGCCGCAAAGAAGATTCGGCCCTCCTCGAAGGCCTGGGTCCTGCCCGCGCTCGCCGCCGTGCCCGTGGCCGCGTTCTTCCGCGACCCGCAGCGCGAAGCGGACCTGCGCGGCGAGGACGACGAGCCCGAAGCGGTGCTGGCCGCCTCTGACGGCACGATCATGGCCGTCGAGACCGTCGTGGACGAGCGCTTCGGCGCCGCCACCGGCACCGCCGGGTCCGAGTGGCTGCGCATCAGCGCGTACCTCTCGGTCACCGACGTGCACATCAACCGTGCGCCCGTCGCGGGCGAAGTGGTCGACGTGTTCACCGAGCGCGGCGGCTACTCGAAGGTGAGCGCGCCCGAGGCCGAGCACAACGCCGCCTGCTACACGGTCCTGTCGACCGCGCGCGGCCGCGTCGTCGTCGCCCAGCGCACCGGTGCGCTCCTGCGCCGCATCGTCAACCGCACCAAGCCCGGCGCGGCCGTCGCCAAGGGCGAGCGGTACGGCCTCATCCGGTTCGGGTCCCGCACGGACGTCTACCTGCCCGCAGGCGCCGCCGAAGCCGCGGTCGACCCGGGCGAGACCGTCCGCGCCGGAGAGACCGTGATCGCAAGGTGGCGTTAGGGGGTGCCTGCGCGTCCGCAGCAGCCGTTATCCGGCCCGCTCGCTTCGTTGTCGGCCCTGCGAATACAACACCGGTATTCGGAGGGCCTTCCGCCTTGCGAGCGAACAAACGGACTCGGATACCGACTCGCAGGGGACGCGCACACACCCCCTAAGCCTGAGCCGCCAGGTTCTTCAAGTCCACGACTTGCAGCGCGTCCTCGACGGCCGCCGACAGCGGCAGGTCGTCGAGGGCGTCCGCGTTCCACCAGCGCGACTCGCTCGTGGAGCCGCCCGCGGCCTCGACCACCTGCGCGGCCGAAGGGTCGGGCACCGTGGCGGAGTAGATCGCGCGCACGCCGTGCCAGTCGAGCGGGTACCCCTCGGGGCCGATCGCGCGGCGGTGCCGGAAGGACGTGACGTTGAGCAGGTCGCCGACCAGGGCCTCCTGGCCGGTCTCCTCGTAGATCTCGCGGGCGACGGCCGCGCGCGGCGATTCGCCGAAGTCGACGCCGCCGCCGGGCAGGTGCCAGGTGCCGCCGCCGGGGTAGCCCTCGGCGATGCGGGCGAGGAGGATGCGGCCGTCGCCGTCGGCGACGACCCCGTACGCGCCGAAGCGCTGGCCGCGCCTGCGGCGGCCCTTCTTGGCCTTCGCGGGCGGGACGGGCCGGGTCTCCTGCGGGGCCTTGTCGACGCGTCCGGCGAGCCGGTCGTCGGCCAGGCCGAGGGTCGCCGAGACGAACGGCGAATGTGATTCGGCGGCCGCCCGGGCGGGGTCGACCCATTCGGCGGCGTCGCCGGCGAAGTCCCCGGCGGGGCCGCCGGCGACCGTGGCGGTGTAGATGATCGCGTTGGTGTGGACGCCGCGCCTGGCGACCGCGACCGCTTCGAGGGGCGCGCCGACGGCGACCTCGTAGCCGGTGTGCTCGCCGACGAGGCGGCCGGCGGCCCGTTTCGGGGGCTCGCCGTGGTCGATGACGCCGCCCGGCAGATGCCAGGGGCCCGCTTCGCGTCCGCGGGTCCGCCTCGTCAGCAGGACCCGGCCGTTCTCGTCACGGACCTCCCCGTACGCAGCTATCCGGAATTGCATCCCTCAACTGTACGGCGTGATCACGGAATGACTATTCCCATTCGATGGTCCCCGGCGGCTTGCTGGTGACGTCGAGCACGACGCGGTTGACGTCGGCGACCTCGTTGGTGATGCGCGTGGAGATCTTCGCGAGCAGCTCGTAGGGCAGGCGGGACCAGTCGGCGGTCATCGCGTCCTCGGAGGAGACCGGGCGCAGCACGATCGGGTGGCCGTAGGTGCGGCCGTCGCCCTGGACGCCCACGGAGCGGACGTCGGCGAGGAGCACGACCGGGAACTGCCACACCGAGCGGTCGAGGCCGGCGGCGGTGAGCTCGGCGCGGGCGATCGCGTCGGCGGCCTTGAGCAGGTCGAGGCGTTCGCGGGTGATCTCGCCGACGATGCGGATGCCCAGGCCGGGCCCGGGGAACGGGTGGCGCCAGACCATCGCCTCGGGCAGGCCGAGTTCGAGGCCGATCGCGCGGACCTCGTCCTTGAAGAGGGTCCGCAGCGGCTCGATGAGCGCGAACTGCAGGTCGTCGGGGAGGCCGCCCACGTTGTGGTGGCTCTTGATGTTGGCGGTGCCGGTGCCGCCGCCGGACTCGACGACGTCCGGGTACAGGGTGCCCTGGACGAGGAAGTCGATGCCCTGCTCTTCGGCGATCTCGCGCGCGGCGGCCTCGAAGGTGCGGATGAACTCGCGGCCGATGATCTTGCGCTTCTCCTCGGGGTCCGTGACGCCCTTGAGGGCGGTGAGGAACTGCTCGGAGACGTCCACGGCGCGCACGTCGATGCCGGTGAGCTGCGCGTAGTCCTTCTCGACCTGCTCGGCCTCGCCCGCGCGGAGCAGGCCGTGGTCGACGAACACGCAGGTGAGCTGGTCGCCGATGGCGCGGTGCACGAGCGCCGCGGCCACGGAGGAGTCGACGCCGCCGGAGAGCGCGCACAGGACGCGCTTGTCGCCGACCTGCTCGCGGATGGCGGCGACCTGCTCGTCGATGATCGCCGAGTTCGTCCAGTTCGGCTTGATGCCGGCGATGTCGAGCAGGAAGTGGCGGATGACGGCCTGGCCGTGCGGGGTGTGGGCGACCTCGGGGTGGTACTGGACGCCTGCGAGGCGCGCCTCGAGGTTCTCGAACGCGGCGACGGGCGCGCCGGCGGTGCGGGCCACGACCTCGAACCCGGCGGGGGCCTCGGTGACGGAGTCGCCGTGGCTCATCCACACCGACTGGTGCTCGGGCAGGCCGGCGAGGAGCTTCGACGCGCACACCACGTCGAGTTCGGTGCCGCCGTACTCGGACAGGCCGGTCTTGGCGACCGTCCCGCCGAGGGCGTTCGCCATGGCCTGGAAGCCGTAGCAGATCCCGAGGACCGGCACGCCGGCCTCGAACAGGGCCTTGTCCACTTGCGGGGCGCCTTCGGCGTACACGCTCGAAGGACCGCCCGAGAGGATGATCGCGGCCGGCTCCTTGGCGAGCATCTCGCTCGCGGGCATCGAGGAGGGCACGATCTCCGAGTAGACGTTCGCTTCGCGGACGCGCCGCGCGATGAGCTGCGCGTACTGCGCACCGAAGTCGACCACCAGCACCGTTTGTCGCATGACACCAGCGTAACCGGTAGCGGTGCTCACACCGGCAGGCGCGGCTACCCTGATGACGTGCTCAACCCTGGGGTCCGCGAATCGTTCCGCCGGGTCGGCCGGGACCTGCGGTCGTGGACGCCCGGCGAGGCCGTGCCCGTGCTCGCCGTCCGGGCCGCGTTCGGCATCGCCGCCGCCATGAGCGCCGTCGCCTTCTTCGACCACCCGTCATGGGGCCCAGCTGCGGTTATGGGCGCCTGGTTGGGCGGCGTCGCGATGCTCACCCCCGGCACGCGCACCGGCCCGGCGCTGCCGCTGCTGGTCGGCGCGGCCGGGTCCCTAGGGGTGGTGCTCGGCTCGATCGACCACCCGGTGGTGCTCATCGCCGCCTCGGCCGCCTATGCGTTCACGCTCACGTTCATCGGCTCCGTCACACACTTCGCGGGCGTCACCTTCACCGTCTCCGGCATCATGTTCTTCCTCGCCGACCACCTCACAGCCGAGGCCGGCGTCCTCTACGCGGCGCTCGCGGTCGCCGCGGGCGGCGCCGTGCAGGCGCTCACGGCGCTCCTGCCGCCGTACTTCCGGTGGGCCGAGGACCGGCGCACCCTCGCCGACGCGTGGCTGGCGCTCGCCGAGGAAGCGGACGCGCTCGCCGCCGACCCGGACGCGCCGTTCCGCACCGAACCGCTGTTCGAGGCCGCGCAGGAGCTCGACCGCCGCCGGGCCCTGCCCGCCGCGATCCTCGAGGCCCGCCGCCAGCTCTACGCGGTCTCGAGCGCGATCGGCCACACCGCCTCGGCGCGCGCCCGCGCCGACGCCCAGGACCGCGACACCGTCGAGTTCTATTCGGAGGCTTTGGAACTCACCGCCCGGCTCCTCGCCCACTTCGCGGAGCAGATCACCGCCCGCTCGCCCGTCGACCTCGACTGGGACGCGCTCCTCGACGGCCTCTCCCAGAACCCGATGGCGACCGCCACGGGCACGATGCCCACCGAGATCGGCGGGCTCCTGCGCACCCTCCACGAGACCGGCGGGTTCGCCGAGCGCATCACCGCCGGCGGCGACGACATCGTCGCCGACCCCGCCCTCGCACACGCCACCAGCACCGCCCGCCAGGCGCTCGGCCAGCTCCGCAGCCGCCTCCACCGGCACGACCCGGTCATCCACCACGCCCTGCGCCGGGCCGGGGTGATCGCCCTGGCGATGACGATCGGCCTCGCCTGGCCCACCGGGCACGGCTACTGGATCCCGCTCACCGCCTGGCTGGTGCTGCAGGCGGACTTCTCGGGGACGCTCACGCGCGGCGTCACCCGCGCCGTCGGCACCACCGGCGGCGTCGTCCTCGCCTCCCTCCTGGGGCTGCTCATCCCGCAGGACCAGTTGTGGCTCAGCCTGATCGTGCTCGCGTACGCGCTCATCGCGTACCTGACGCGGCCGGTGTCGATGCTCGTGTTCGCCGCGGCCGTCTCGGGTTTCACGGTGTTCCAGATCGACCTCTCCGGCGAGAGCCCGGTGATCGCGGCGTTCGACCGGGGCGCCTGCACCCTGGTGGGCGCGGCGCTCGCGATCGGCTTCTACGTGCTCGTCCCGACCTGGCAGACCCGCCGCCTCGGCGACCTCCTCGGGGACCTCGTCGACGCCTACCGCGACTACGCGCGGCTCACCCTCGACCGGCAGGCGCATCCCGCCGACTACGACCGGAAGGTCATGCACGCCGCGATCGACCGCATCCGCGCCCGCCGGGCCGCGCTCACCGGCGCGGCCGACCAGGCGAAGGCCGAACCGGTCGCCGGGCCGGGGCCGCTGTCGGCGGACGCGCTCGGCGCTG
Organism: Glycomyces niveus; assembly: GCF_017592475.1. Taxonomy (GTDB): domain Bacteria; phylum Actinomycetota; class Actinomycetes; order Mycobacteriales; family Micromonosporaceae; genus Glycomyces; species Glycomyces niveus. Next base: position 152,555 of record NZ_JAGFNP010000006.1, read on the forward strand.
AGGCAGCATTGTCAAGGGCCGGAAGGGCGCTCGTGGCGGTGAACGCGACGCTCGGCCGCGAGGAGCAGGCGAAGGGGCTCGCGGGCGTGGACGCGTTCGCGGACTCGCTCGACGCCGCGTACCTGCGGCTGGCGGCGCTGGCGCGCGGGGAGGCGCCGCCGCGCGGCGTGGATTTGAGCGAGGCGGTGCAGCGGCTCGACTTCCGGCTGGCCGCGATCGAGGACCGCGAGACGCGGACGCGGCGGAGCGTGCTGCGCTGGGAGTCGGACAACGTCGTCGAGGCCCTGGACGACGCGGCGCTGCTGATGGCCGACTGGAACTAGAAGAGGGCGTCCCGCGCGGTACGGATCGCCGCTTCGGCTGCGGCGTACCGCGCTTCGGTGAGTTCGACGCGGGCGAGGTCGAGGGCGATCACCTGCAGCTGGTCGGGCAGGTGCAGGTCGCTCGGGAGGCGGGGGACGGCGCGGCGGGGGCGGCCCTCGGCGTCGGCGGTGAGGTCGGCGAGGGCCTGCACGAGCGCGTGCATGGCCTCTGCCCTGGAAGACCAGCGAGCGGGCGACCAGTGGCGCGTGCCTTCGACGACACGCCTGATCGCCCGCTCGAGTTCGGTGCTCAAATGCGCTACTCGCCCTGGAAGTAGGAGAGCAGGCGCAGCAGGTTCCAGTACAGGAAGATGAGGCCCGCGGTGAGGCCGAAGGCCCCGGCCCACGCGTACTTCTTCGGGGCGCCGTTCGCGGCGGAGTACTCGATCATGTCGAAGTCGAGGATGAACGAGAACGCGGCCCACAGGGTCAAGGCGATCGCGATGATCCACTGCAGGGTCGTCGGGTCGCCGCCCGGGGTGGCGAACAGGCCGAGGTTGGCGCCGAAGAGGCTCGCCACGAAGTTCACCAGGAGCAGGCCCGCGATGCCGAAGCCGGCGCCGACGATGACCTTGGTGAACATCGGGGAGTTCTTGAGGATGCGGAACTTGTAGAGCGCGAGCATGCCCGCGAACACCAGGATCGTGCCGACGAGCGCGTTGACGACGATGCCCGGGAACCGGGCCTCGAAGATTGCGGAGACGCCGCCGAGGAGGAAGCCCTGGCCGATCGCGTACGCGAAGGCCACGAACGGGTTCGTGATCGGCTTGAACATCGAGAAGATCATGATGCCGATGCCGACCACCGAGCCGAGCGTCATCAGCAGGCCGGCGGTGCCCAGCTGCGAGCTGTCGCCGCTGACGAACATGCCCCAGGTGAGCATGGCGGCCACGAAGGTCGCGCCGACGAGGGCGACGGTGCGCACGATGACGTCGTCGATCCGCATGGTCTCGGCCTGCGGCGCCTGGGTCATCTGCCCGTAAGGCCCGTACGCGGCACCCATGTGCTGCTGGTTGTACTGGGTCTTCACCATATTGCGAAGGGATGAGTTCCTGCTCTGCATTGCCATGACCTGCGGTCCTCCGTTGGATGTTCAAGGGTGGTTCCCAGACTATCCGGTCACTGCCTGAAACACGACAGAGCGGCGGAGCATTCCCTGCTCCGCCGCCTGTGAATTCTTTTATGTAGCTAGGAGATCACTGTGACCCGGCCCGGCTCCGGCGCCTGCAGCGGCGCGGAGGCGGTGCCGAACTCGGCGAGGTAGTCCTCGAACGCGTCCACGTCGAGCTCGCCGAAGAGGCGGTTCGTACCGTCCTTGAAGGCCGAGAACGAGTCGCCGCCGTCGGCGAGGAACGAGTTCATCGTGACCCGGTAGGTCCGGTCCATGACGATCGGCTCGCCGTTGAGCATGAGCGAGTCGGCCACGATCTGGTCGGTGCCCGTCTTCGTCTTGTCCCATGTGTAGGTGAAGCCTTCGGAGACCTGCAGCTGCAGCGTCGTCGAGCGGACGCCCGGGATCGGCAGCTGCTGCCGCAGGCCCGCCAGGATCTGCTCGCCGGTCAGGTCGAGCGTCACGACGTAGTTCGCGAACGGCTGGACCTCGAACACCTCCTTGTACGTGACCTCGCCCGGCGTCCCCGCGCCGTGGATGAGGTCCTGGCGCACGCCGCCGGGGTTCATGAGCGCGAGCTCGGCCCCGCCGACATCGGCGCCCGCGGTGTTCCACAGCTGCGCGTCCGCGATCAGGCTCCCCAGCGGGAACTCCACGTCGCGGGCGTTGTTCGGGCCGCGCTTGATGTCCTCGGCGATGTAGCAGATGAGCCGGTTCGCCACCTCGTCGTAGCCGTCGCCCATGTACGAGGCGAGGATGTCCGACTGCTCCCCGTTCGGGTCCACGTCGCGGGTCACGACCGTGTTCGAACCGGTCACTGAGGAGCGCACGATGTCCTTGGTGCGCCGGTCGTACGTCGCGTCGATCTGCGTGAACACGCGCCCGTAGGACGACGCCGAGGTGACCATGCGCGGGTTCCCGGCCGGGTCGGGCACCGAGCACACGTACTCGTTGTGAGTGTGGCCCGTGACCAGCACGTCCACGAGCGGGGTCATCGTCTCGGCGATGTCCACGATCGGGCCCGACATGCCCACGGCAGTACCGTCGAGCGACTCGCACTCGTGGCCCGTGTCCTGGGCGACCGGCACGCCGCCCTCGTGCAGCAGCACCACGATCGCGTTGACGCCCTTGCGCTTCAGCTCGCCCGCGTACTTGTTCGCGGTCTCGACCTCGTCGGTGAACTCCAGGCCCTCGATGCCGGCCTGCGAGACGATGTCGCCCGTGCCCTCGAGGGTCATGCCGATGAACCCGACCTTGATCCCGCGGCCGAAGTCCTTGACCCAGTAAGGGTCCAGGACCGGCCGGCCCGTCGCCTCGTCCACGACGTTCGCGCCGAGGTACGGGAAGTCCGCGCCCTCGAAGTCCTCGTCGCCCTCGATGATGCGGTTGAGCTCCTCGAAACCGGCGTCGAACTCGTGGTTGCCGACCGAGGAGACCTCCACGCCCATCGCGTTCAAGGACTCGATCGTCGGCTCGTCGTCGTACACGGCCGACAGGAACGGGCTCGCGCCGATGAGGTCGCCCGCGGCCACCGTCGTCGAGTACCGCTCGCCCTCGCGGGCCTGCTCCAGGTGCGTCGCCAGGTACTCGGCGCCGCCCGCGGGGGTGTTGACGCCGTCGACGGGGTAGGTGTCGGAGGCGCTGGCCTCGATGTGGCCGTGGAAGTCGTTCAGGGCCAGCAGCTGCAGGTCCACCTCGCGATGGCGGTCGGGCTGGCCGGCGTTCGCGGACCAGGCGCCGACGGCGAGGGTGGTCGCGGCGAGCGCGGCGGCGGCTCCCGCCGCCGCTAGGCGCTTGTGTTTGGGCTTCATTGCTCTCCCAGGGGGACGTGACGGGGCTCGGGGACGGCGCGGGCGCATTCGCCCGATCGTGATCCAATCATGGGACGATTGCGCCCGGGTCAACTGAGCATAACGGCTTCACTAAGACCGGGGAACCCTCCCGAGACCATTTCCGATAGCACACCGCGACCGTGCGCACACCCTCACTCCCGGGATCTGGGAAGCATGAATCCGCACGTGATGCGTTGCGTCGCAACGCCTCGTTACTTCGCTGCGACAACATAATGTCCACATTGCAGTCTCTTGCCCCATGCGATAACGGTTGCTACAGTCACTGCGAGAACAACTCGCATATACAGCTTGTCACTTGGTGGGGACTGCTGCGGAGCGGTCATAGACGAGCCTGAAGCCCACAGGGGGTAACCACTTGACCGGTTATTTCACCACAGCACGGCACGACGCCCTCAGAGCCGAGGTCAGAGCCTTCGCCGAACGCGAAATCGCCCCGCGCGTCCCCGAGATGGAGGCGCGGCGGACCGTCCACCACGAACTGTCCCGCCGCATCGCCGCCCAAGGCTGGCTCGGCGTGACCATCCCGACCGAGTACGGCGGGATGGGCATGGGCCACTTGGCGAAGACCATCATCATCGAGGAGCTCGCACGCGTCTCCGGCGCCATGGGCGCCATGGTCCAGGCCTCCCAGCTCGGCGTCGCCAAGATCCTGCACTTCGGATCCGACGCCCAGAAGAAGACCTGGCTCCCCCACGTCGCCCGCGGCACCTGCCTGCCCACCATCGCCGTCACCGAATCCGCCTCCGGCGGACACGTCCTCGGCATGCGCGCCCGCGCCGTACGCGACGGCGACGACTACATCCTCAACGGCCACAAGGTCTTCGTCGGCAACAGCCACGTCGGCGACGTCCACGGCGTCGTCGTCCGCACCGGCCTCGGACCCAAGGGCCTCACCGCGTTCCTCGTCGAATCCGACCGCCCCGGGTTCGCGCTGGCGCCGCAGCAGTCCACGATGGGCCTCCACGGGTTCAGCTTCGGCGAGCTCCTGTTCGAGAACTGCCGCGTCCCGGCCGCCAACCGGCTCGGCAGCGAGGGCGACGGCCTCGCCGTCGCGTACTCGTCCTCGGCCCTCTACGGCCGCTCCAACCTCACCGCCGTGTCCCTCGGCATCCACCAGGCCATCCTCGACGCCACCGTCGAGTACGCCGGCAGCCGCGAGCTCTACGGCAAGCCCATCGCCGAACTCGACAACATCAAGCAGAAGATCGGCCAGATCACCTCCCGGCTCATGACCGCCCGCATCACCGCCTACCACGCCGTGCACCTGCTCGACCAAGGCCAGCCCTGCGACATCGAACTCATGAACGCCAAGCTCGTCAACGTCGAATCGGCCATGGACTCCGCCCGGGAGGCCATGGAGATCCACGCGGCCATCGGACTCACCACCGAACGGCCGATCGAGCGGTACCTGCGCGACGCCTACCACATCTTCGCCCCCGCAGGCACCTCCGACGTCCAGCGGCTGCGACTGGCCGAAGCCGCGATGGGCAGGACCAAGGGCCAGTGGTCCCAGCGCATCGTCCACGGCGAACCCGTCACCGCCCGCAACTAGAGCGCGAGATCCGGAGGATCGGCCGGACCGTCGCGCGACCACACCGCAGACGAAAACGAGGAGGCAGCTCACGCGGCCTCCTCATTTTCGCGTCTACCCCTGGAACGGATCGGCCGGGGGCTCAGCGGCGTTGCGCTCCCGGATCCGGTCCATCACCTTCTCGGCCATGCCCTTGATGATCTCCAGGCCCGGCCGGCCCCAGTCGTGGGTCTCCGTGTCGACCACGCACACCGTCCCCAGCGTGTTCCCGTCGTCGTCGATCAGCGGCGCCCCCAGATAGGAGCGGATGCCGATCTTGTCGACCACCGGGTTCCCCGCGAAACGCGGGTAGTCGCACACGTCGCCGAGCACGAGCGCCTTGCCGCGCACCACCACATGGGGGCAGTAGCCGTGGTCGCGGTCCATCTCCCGGCCCACCTCCGGCGCGTCCTCGGCCCCGGCGATCGCCTGGTTCGCCGCGCCCGGAGTCGGGGCCGCGAGCCCCGCGAAGTACTGGTGGTCCTCGTCGATGAAGTTGACCATCGCGTACGGGGCGCCCGTCAGCACGGTCAGCTCATGGGCGAGCTCGTCGAATTCGGGGTCGGGCAGATTGCCGATCCCCAGGTCGCGCAGGCGCTTGGCCCGCTCGGAGGCGCCCGGGTCGTCGGGCGTGATCGTGAGACGGAACTCGTGCTCGGGACTAGACATGCTGGGCTCCTTCTACCGGACGCTCGAAGCAGCGGCCGACATCAGGTGCTTGGTCAAGGTGACCAGCACCAACGTTGCGGAACGAGGATCGCGCGCATCGCAGCAGACGATCGGGATATTCGGTTTGAGGTCCAGTGCGGACCTGACTTCCTCCGGCTCGTAGTGGAAGCCCGACTCGAACTCGTTGACCGCCACGATGAACTGGGTGCCTCGCCGCTCGAAGAAGTCCAGCGCCGGGAAGCAGTCCTCCAGCCGCCGCGTGTCGGCCAGGACCACCGCCCCGAACGCCCCGTCGGACAACTCGTTCCACATGAACCAGAACCGGTCCTGCCCGGGGGTGCCGAACAGGTACAGGATGTGCCGCGCGTCCAGCGTGATCCGGCCGAAGTCCAAGGCCACCGTCGTGGTCACCTTGTCCCCCACGCCGGTCAGGTCGTCGGTGCCGATCGAGGCCATCGTGATGGTCTCCTCGGTCGACAGCGGCTCGATCTCCGAGACCGCCCCGACGAACGTCGTCTTCCCGACACCGAAACCACCCGCGACGAGGAGTTTGATGGCGGTGGGCAAAGCGGTTTGTTGTGCGGGCGATCGGTCAGAGTCGCCGTTGTAGGCCATTGAGGAGTGCCTCCAATACGTTTCTGTCAGTGGGATCGACGGCGGGATCGGGCGCGTGGGCGATGACCGCCCCGCAGTCGACCAGATCGGACAGCAGGACCTTGATGACCATCGCCGGGAGCCGCAGATGCGCCGACACCTCCGCCACCGAGATGGGCTCGTGGCAGAGGAGCAGCGCCTCCGCGTGCTCGTTCTCCAGCTGCGAAGGGCGCATCTGCCCGGTCGACCGGACCAGCGAGAGCAGGTCCAGCTTCGCGGTGGGTGCGGTGCGCCCGTTGCTGACGGTGTACGGCCGGACCAGAGGCCCCGCATCCTCATCGAGCAGCGGCCGGTGCTCGAACTCGGCCATCAGCCGACCATTTCGCCGCTCGTGGCCGCGGGCCTGCGCACCGGCGTCTCCAGGTACGGCCTCACGCTCTTGACCAGAATGGACATCTCGTAACCGAGCACGCCCGCGTCGGCCTCGCGCCCCGCCGTCACCGCCAGGACCGCGCCCTGACCCGCCGTCGAGACGAACAGCAGCGTGTCGTCCAGCTCCGCCACGACCTGACGCACGCCGCCCGCCGAACCGAACTGGGCGCCCGCGCTCCGCGCCAGGCTGAACATGCCCGAAGCGATCGCCGAGAGCTGGTCGGCCTGGTCGACCCCCAGCCCGTGGAACGCCTTCTTCATGCCGTCCGAAGACAGCAGCAGCGCACTGCGGGTGTGCGGAACCTTCCGCACCAGCCCCGCCAGCAGCCAGCTCAGATCCGACTGCACGCCTGCCTCGTCGCCTGCCATTAGAACTCCTCATTCCTATACGGGGAACCGTCGGTTGCGGGGATCTGCGGACCGGCGTCCGCGCGCTGCTGGCCCTGCTGGAACGCCCGCATCAAGCCCGGGTCGTGCCCGACCTCCGAACCGCGCGCCCCCTGCTGCGGAGCATCCCGCAACTGCGGGGCCAGGTGCGTCTGCTTGTTGCGTTTCGGCAGGGCCGGACGCCCGTCCGACTCGAAGGCATGGGCGCCATCGGAACCGTTCACGCGGTCCTCCGGGTAGCTCGTCACGGCTTGGAGCTCGGCCGTCACCGGCAGGGCACCAGTGTCGACCGAAGGCGCGCCATTGGCGCCGGCGTACGCGGGCGTGAACACGGGCGAGTCCATGCGCGGCTCCGGCGACGCCATCTGATGACGCCCCGTCCCCGCCGTCGGCAGCGGACGCAACTGCATCGCCGGCAGCTGCGGCGGCGTCGCCGCACCCGGCTGCCGCACCGGCATCGGCTCCGCGACCGGGATCTCCCGCCGCTCAGGCGCCTTCGGCGGCGCCGGCGTGTCATCGCCCAGCAGCACCTCGGGCACCACCAGGATCGCCTGCGTCCCACCGAAGATGTTCGACTGCAGCTGCACCGTCAGCGCGTGCCGGTGCGCCAGCGACGAGACCACGTACAGGCCGATGCGGCCGTCCGCCAGCAACTCGTCCAAGTCCACCTGGTCCGGCGTCGCCAGCATCGTGTTGAACCGGTCCCGCTCATGCGGCTCCATGCCCAGGCCGCGGTCCTCCACCTCGACCGCCAGGCCCGTCCGGACCCGCGCCACCCGGATCAGCACCTGCGTGTTCGGCGCCGAGAACGTCGTCGCGTTCTCCACCAGCTCCGCCACCAAGTGGATGATGTCCGCGACCGCGTGCCCCTTCAACGTGCCGTCGATGGGGCGCACCAGCTTCACGCGGGCGTACTGCTCCACCTCGGCCACCGCCGAACGCAGCGCCTCGTACACGTTGACCGGACGCGACCACTGCCGGTGCGAGGTCGCACCGCCGAGCACCGCCAGGTTCTCCGCGTGGCGGCGGATCCGCGTCGCCAAGTGGTCCACCGAGAACAGGCCCTTGAGGAGATCCGGGTCCTCGACCTGGTTCTCCAACTCGTCGAGCTGCTCGATCTCCCGGTGCACCAGCGACTGCAGCCGCCGGGCCAGGTTCACGAAGATGCCGACGCGCGAGTTCACGTCCACCGCGTCGATCGGACCCGACGTCACCGCCGCGGCAGGAGCGCTCGCGGGCACCGGGGCCGGACGGCGCGCGCCGCGGGCCGCGACGGCCTCCGCGGCGGCCCGCAAGTGCCGAGCCTCCGCCGCCAGGAGGCGAAGCGCCTCATCGGTGGTGGGCGCGCTGGCGCCCGGGTTGGGCAGCGGGACGGACCAGCGCTGCTCGGCGGGCAGGTCGCTCTGGAGGTCGTCGAGCACGTGCCAGACCTTGTAGTGCGTCTCGACCGTGGCGCGGCGGACCGAGAGGATCCGGCGGTTGAGGTCGGCGTCGGCCTTGGCGGCGGCGCTGGCCGCGAAGTAGGCGATCAGGGCGGCAAGGAGCAGTGCCGTGCCGATGACTACAGGGACCATCCAGGCGGGACGGTCCAGTGGGGCTTGCGTCAGGGAGAGTGCGACGCCGGCGCCGAGGACCACTGCGGCGCCGAGGGGCAGCAGGGCCATGCGGAGCAGGCGGGGCTTGAGGTCGGCCGGGGTGGCGGACTCGTCTCCGGTGTACGAACCGGAGGGGAGGGACGCTGGCCCGGGGGGTTGATAAGTATGGGTTGTGGACCGAGATGTTTCGGGCATCGCCATCCTTACGACATGGCCAATCGGCTTCCGTGATACCGGGAAGTCACAAAGTCGTTGCAGCAGAAGGGAAAGCCATGTCCCCACCGGCTGTTTCGACAGAATGGTATCAGCGCTCAGTTCCCTGGATAGCATGGCTGTCTTGTCGAGTCAACCTGGAGATGCAATCGGCCGTGCGGCCGGAGATCGCCGCCCGAAGGGACGAAGTGCAGCTCAGGAGGCGTGTCGACACGGAGAGTGAAGGGCTTGGGAGAGAGGGCGACTCATCACCCGTTCGAGCGGCGGCGGCAGAGGTGCGATGTAGGACACTCCAGGACCGGACGGCCCCACTCCGTCCGATCCCGTTGTCCGGCAACTCGTTCCCGACGCCGTGCCCGAGACGGGATTTGAACCCGCAAGTCTCACGACGGCCGGTTTTAAGCCGACTGTGTCTACCAGATTCCACCACTCGGGCCCGTATGCTGCCACGCTAGCGGGAAACGGCGCGCCGTGGTCACCCCGAGTTGCGACGCAAGTGCGTTCACCTGAGGAAACGCCGAAGTGTCGGGATCCTGACACTTGCAGGTTCAGTTCCCTTGCGGTTCAAGCGGCAGCGACGAGAGGGAGTGCTTCCATCGCACCACTTCCACATTGGCGTCGTCTGTACACAAGGTTCAAGCGGCAGCGACGAAGAGGCAGCCCAATCCTGGGGTCGGCCGGCGGACTGGAGGTCGGGCTGGGGCCGCCTCAAGTCTACTTTGGACACAATTTCACCCGATCGAGTGATGACACCGATGCCCATACCTGTCACCATTGACCTATAACAGTCAGACCCACAAACGGATAACCTCCAAGGGGGTGAGCAGGATGAATGGCACAGACCGAATCTCCCAGGCAGCCACCCTGCGCCCCCGGATCGATTCCCTCACCTCTCAGTTGTGCGCTGTCGAGGCCAATCTCCTGCAAGCGGTCATCGCTTATACCTCCCAAGGGCTGCACAAGGAGTGCGACGGCTTCTCCGGCATCCGGGACTGGATCAAGGAGTCCTTCAACCTCAACGAGGCCTGCGCGGGGCAGATCGCCTCCATCGCCCGCCTCTCCCCGAAGTTCAAGCACCTCACCGAGGCCGCCCTCTCGGGGTTCGCCCGCATCGACGCCATCGCCTACGCCATGCGCCGCATCGAACGCGAAGGCCTGGCCGTCTACTCCCGGGTGCCTTACCCCGCCCCGGTCAAGTCCCCCTACGGTGCAACGCTCTGTCGGACACCCGAGGAGCTGATCCGGGAGTACTGCATCCACTCCACCCGCTCCGAACTCGCCGAGCACCTGGACCGCATCTGCGCCGAGCTCTTCGACCAGCAGTCCCTGCTCGATGCGATGAGCCAGCAGTCCCTCGCCTGGCTGGAGGTCAACCAGCGCCCGGATGGCATGTGGGACATCGAAGGCCTGCTCACCGACGACACCGGGAAGCTCATCAGCAACGTCCTGAAGACCGCCGTTCCCCCTCCCCGCCAAGAGGAGCTGGATGAGGACGGCCTGCTTCCCCGCGTCTCCGGCCGCAATGCCGAAGCCCTGCACCAGATGGCGGCCGCCTACGGCACCGACCCTGCGGCTCCCAAGCGGCACGGCCACACCGCGACCCTGAACCTCACCTGCGACCTGGCCACCCTGCGGGGCGAGAAGACCGGTCGGCTCCCCATGCTCGACGGCAAGCCGATCTCGGTCTCCAAGGCCCGCCTCCTTGCCTGCGAAGCGGGCGTCATCCCCTCGGTCTTCGACTACAGCACCGGCGAGGCCATCGAACTGGGCCGCACCAAGCGCCTCCCCAACGCGGCCCTCCGCCACAAGCTCGAACTCGAGCAGCCGGGCGGATGCGCTTGGTCCGGGTGCCGGGCGCCGATCTCATGGACCGAGGCGCACCACCTGGAGCACTGGGCGGACGGGGGCTTGACCGCCGCCGAGAACTTGATCCTGCTCTGCCGATTCCACCACAGTAGAATCCACACGGGCAAATGGAACATTGCGAAGACCGGTCCTGGTAAGGCCGAGATTCGGCACCAGCGCACGGGCTTGACCGATGGGGAATGGGAAGCCGACCTCTTGAAGGATCTGCCGAACGGGCATGACTCCTCGGAATGGTCGCCCACTTATCGGCGGGAGCTGACCGACTATGCCGCCTGGTACGCCCAGAAGAGCATGGAGCTGACGGTCGCCAAGACCCGAGAGCAGTTCCGGAAGAAGGAGACCGCGCCGGTGGCCCTTCGGGAAGATCCGGGTGATCCCCCGTTCTTACCCTGCCCTCAGCGGGCGACTGCTGAGGGGAGCGCAGGTCGATGCCAGCGCAGCCCGATTCCCAGGGGGGACCGGGCCCCTCAGCATGTCCGGGGTCGGATGGGGGGCACTCAGGACGCCCTTCGGGAACAGTCCGGGCCCGTCGGCCGCCGTCTGACCGGGGAAGCAGGAGACCTCTTCGTCGCTGCCCGCCTGAACCAGGACCGGGACAGACCGGGAGGCCGCCGTCCGAGCCCGGCCTGCTCCTGCCTCTCTGTCGCTGCCAGGTTGAACCGGGAACCCGCCCGCCCGAGCCCGCCGTCCGAGCCCGCCCTTCCCCCACCCCTCAGTCGCCGCCTGCTTGAACCCGGACGTGCCGCCACCCCTCTGGGGCCATCGGCGCGAAGTCGCATTTCAGCCCTCCCGCCGGAGTTATATTCAGGTCTCATTGCCTGTACCGCCTGCCCGACCAGCGAGGATGCGATCGATGGCGCAACCCGCACCGCCCACCAGCACCGCCGAGGCCACCAGTCCCACCGCGAAGTTGGCGTTCTGGACGCTCACCTCGATGGTGGTGGGCTCCATGGTCGGCGCAGGGGTGTTCTCCCTCCCCGCACGGTTCGCGCAGCAGACCGGGGTCGCCGGGGCGCTGATCTCGTGGGCGATCGCCGGGACGGGCATGTTGATGCTGGCGTTCGTGTTCCAGCGCCTGGCCATGCGCCGCCCCGACCTCGATGCGGGGGTGTACGCGTACGCCAAAGCGGGATTCGGCGAGTACCCCGGGTTCTTCTCGGCGATCGGCTACTGGGCCAGCGCCTGCGTGGGCAATGTGACGTACTGGGTCCTCATCATGTCCACCGCGGGAGCGCTCATCCCCGCGCTCGGCGAGGGCGACACGGTCCTCGCGATCGCGCTCTCCTCCGCCGGCCTGTGGGGGTTCTTCCTGCTGATCAAGCAGGGCGTGAAGGAGGCTGCGGCGATCAACCGGGTCGTGACGGTCGCCAAGCTGATCCCGATCGGCGTGTTCGTGGTCCTGGCGCTGTTCTTCTTCGATCCGGGCGTGTTCGCGGAGAACTGGGCCGGGGCGGATTACGCGGGGTCGCTGTTCTCCCAGGTGAAGGGGACGATGCTGGCGACAGTGTTCGTGTTCCTGGGCGTCGAGGGCGCGAGCGTGTACTCGCGGCACGCGCGCCGCCGCGAGGACGTGGGTCGGGCGACGATCACAGGTTTCCTCTCGGTCTTCGCGGTGTTCGCGTCAGTGACGATCGTGTCGTACGGGATCATGCCGATGGGCGAGATCGCGGAGCTGCGCCAGCCGTCGATGGCCGGAGTCCTGGAGCACGCGGTGGGCACCTGGGGCATGGTGTTCGTGTCGGTCGGCCTGGTGGTCTCGGTGCTGGGCGCGTATCTGGCGTGGACGCTGATGGCGGCGGAAGTGCTGTTCGTGGCCGCGAAGGACAAGGACATGCCCCGGTTCCTCTCCAAGGCGACGGCCGAGGACGTCCCGGTCCCGGCGCTGGTGCTCTCGACGGCGCTCTCCCAGGTGGTCCTGGTGGTGACCTACTTCTCCGAGGACGCGTTCAATTTCGCGCTGGACATGACCAGCGCACTCACGCTGATCCCGTTCCTTCTCGCGGCGCTCTTCGCAGTGAAAGTGGCGTTCGGCTGGGACCGGGGAGCGGGGAGCCGCGGCGGCGGGGCCGAGATCGCGGTGGCGGTGCTGGCGACGGTGTACACGGCGTTCCTGCTGTTCGCGGCCGGGCCGAAGTTCGTGCTGGTGTCGTTCATCGTGTACGCGCCGGCGACGATCCTGTTCGTGATGTCCCGCCGCGAGCAGAGGCGGCGGCTCTTCAGCCCTGGCGAGGCGGTCTTGCTGGGTGTCGCGGTGCTGGCGGCGGCGCTGGGGGTGCTCGCGCTCGGGATGAACTGGATCAGCATCTGACCCGTTGGGGGACAGGGAGGAATGCGATGAGCAACGGTTACGGGGTCTATTCGGAGGTCGGCAGGCTGCGGAAGGTGCTGGTGTGCCGTCCGGGGCTGGCGCATCGGCGGTTGACGCCGACGAACGCGGACGGGCTGCTGTTCGACGATGTGATGTGGGTGGAGAACGCGCAGCGCGACCACCTCGACTTCGTGAGCAAGATGGAGGCCAGAGGCGTGCAGGTCGTGGAGTTGCACGACGTGCTGAGTGCGACGATGGCCGATCCGGCGGCGCGTTCGTGGTTGCTCGACCGGAAGATCACCGCGAACGAGGTGGGGCTGGGCCTGATCGAGCCGACCCGGGCGTACCTGGAGTCGCTGGGACCCGCGGAGCTCGCGGAGCACCTCATCGGCGGCCTGTCCACACTCGAGCTCCCGGACGATCTGCGGGGGCCGTACATCGCGCTGGCGCGGGAGTCGACGGGGGTGCGGGAGTACCTGATGCCACCGCTGCCGAACACCCTGTACACCAGGGACACCACCTGCTGGCTGTACGGCGGGCTGACCCTCAACCCGCTCTATTGGCCTGCGCGCCATGACGAGACGCTGCTGATGAAGGCGGTCTACACGTTCCACCCCGACTTCACGGGCTCGACCGTGTGGTGGGGCGACCCCGACCTGCCCTGGGGGCAGGCGACGTTCGAGGGCGGGGACATCATGCCGGTGGGGAACGGCGTGGTGCTGATGGGCATGTCCGAACGCACCTCCCGTCAGGCCATAACCCAAGTCGCGAAGGCGCTCTTCGAGCACGGTGCGGCGACGCGGGTCATCGTGGCGGCCATGCCGAAGCTGCGTTCGGCGATGCACCTGGACACCGTGTTCACCTTCGCGGACAGGGATGTCGTGACCCTGTACCCGAAGATCATGGACGCGGTGCACACCTTCTCCCTGTACCCCGCCGACCGGCAGCCGGGCATGGCGATCATCGACCACGGCGGCAAGGCGTTCACCGAAGTGGTCGCCGAAGCGCTCGGGCTGCCGGAGCTGCGGGTGATCGAGACCGGCGGCGACGTGTACGCCTCCGAACGGCAGCAATGGGACTCGGGCAACAACGCCGTGGCGCTCGAGCCGGGCGTGGTCATGACGTACGACCGCAACACCCAGACGAACACGCTCCTGCACAAGGCCGGCATCGAGGTGATCACCATCGTCGGCGCCGAACTCGGCCGGGGCCGGGGCGGCGGGCACTGCATGACCTGCCCGTTGGAGCGGGACGCGGTCGATTTCTGAAAATCAGGGCCCCGATATCGGCTTTCCGACAGCGCCCGGATTCGGCCGCCGGGCAGGGCCGACGCTGCGAGCATGAATCGTCATCGTCGTCTCACAGTGAGGTGGTCAAATGCGACGAATCCTGGCCAGTGCGGCCGCAGCCCTGGCGATCGGCGCGGTCGGGGCCGCGCCCGCGGCCGCGGACCCGATCGCCGCAGAGCCGGTGGTCCAAGCGGACAGCGAGAGCGTGTACTGCTACGCCTCGTTCAGCGTCGACACCGTCGTGCGCGAGTACCCGAACGCGAGCGCGGGGCAGATCGGCCCGAAGATCCCGGCCGGCGAATGGGTCTCCGGATCGTGGTGCGCGCCGTTCACCGACGGCGGCAAGCACACGACCTGCGGGTCCTGGTCGCAGGTGTGGATCGTCGTGGACTGGCACGACACGTGGGGCTTCGCGCACGTCGGCTGCCTGCAGTCGTACTACGTCGACTGACCCGGTGAGCACGACCGGGCCGCGGGACTCTCAGCCGCGGCCCGGTCGCCCGTTCCGCTTCGCGTCGTAGTAGACCGCCTCGCACAGGTCGTCCACGTCGTCGTCCTCGCGCCAGTCATCGAAGTCGGCCACGAACACCATCTTCGCCTCCAACTGCCCATTCCCCTTGAGCAGCTTCAGGACCCGCCGCCAGTCCGCGAGGTTCGGGTGATCGTAGTCCCGGCAGGCCTCGGCCGGGCGGAGCAGCCGGATCGCCTGCTCCAGCGCCGTCGTGTACACCGGGTAGGACTTCGAACCGCCCGAGTGGCGCAGGACCGTCGCCATCACGACCGCCGGGAGCAGATGCTCCCCCGCGTTCGTGACGCCGAAGACCAGCTCCCCCGACACGTCGTAGACTCCCAGCCCGTGCGCGGCCGGGTCCTTCCAGCCGGGGAGGTCCGCGATGAGGCGCTCGCGCGCGGCGGCGATCTTCTCGCGGGTCTCCCACCGGTCGCCGAGCTCGTCGAGCAGGGCGGTCACGGTCGATTCGGCTTTCGATGAACTCATGCCCGCAGTCTCGCACTGGCCGAGCCCGGCCAGCGAAGCGACCGCGCGAAACGAGACGGGCCGCCCCGCCCCGAAGGACGGAACGGCCCGGTACGCTGCGCGCTAGACGAGCTGCTTCGGCGCCGCGTAGTGGCAGGCCGCGCGGGTCTGGCCCGCGTGGTCGGAGCGGAGCAGCGGCTCCACGTCAATGCACTTGGCCTGCTCCGACTCGCTCAGCTCCTTGAAGAGCGGGCAGCGGGTGCGGAAACGGCAGCCCGACGGCGGGTTCGACGGGCTCGGCACATCGCCCTGCAGGACGATGCGCTCGCGCGACCGCTCCTTGCGCGGGTCCGGCAGCGGGATCGCCGACATGAGCGCCTGCGTGTACGGGTGCGCCGGACCCGCGAACAGCTGGTCCGTCGTCCCCTCCTCGACGATCTTGCCGAGGTACATCACCGCGACCTTGTCCGCGATGTGCCGCACCACCGAGAGGTCGTGCGAGACGAACAGGTACGACAGCCCCAGCTCGTCCTGCAGGTCCTCCAGCAGGTTGATGACGCCCGCCTGGATCGACACGTCGAGCGCCGACACCGGCTCGTCCAGCATGAGCACGCGCGGCTGCAGGGCCAGCGCGCGGGCGATGCCGATGCGCTGGCGCTGGCCGCCCGAGAACTCGTGCGGGTAGCGGTTGCGGTGCTCCGGGTTCAAGCCGACGATCTCGATCAGGCTGTTGACCCGGTCGCGGCCGCCGTTCTTGAACAGGTTGTGCACGCGCAGCGGCTCGGCGATGATCTCGAAGACCGTCATGCGCGGGTCCAGCGACGCCATCGGGTCCTGGAACACCAGCTGCAGGTCCCGGCGGATCGGCCGCATCTGGTTGCGCGAGAGCTTCGTCAGGTCCCGGCCCTCGTAGAGGATCTCGCCCGAGGTCGGCTCGATGAGGTTCATCATCAGCCGCGCGGTCGTGGACTTGCCGCAGCCGGACTCGCCGACGAGCGCCAGGGTCTCGGTCTGGCCGATCTCCAGGCTCACGCCCGAGACGGCGTGCACCGCGCCGACCTTGCGCCGGAGGATCCCCTTGGAGCGCACGGGGAACTCCTTGACCAGGTTCTTGCCCTGGATGACCGGGCTCGCCGCGGTCTGCGGCGTGTCGAGCATGGCGTTCACTTGTCCTCCTCCTGGTGGAGCGCGGCGGCCTCGGCCTCGGCGGCTTCGACTTCCGCTTCGACCGAGAGGTCGGTGGCCACGGGCGCGAACACGTCGTCGGGGGCCTTGCCCTCGAGCTGGTCCGAGAAGTGGCAGGCCGAGACGTGCCCGGAGGGGCCGATCGGCATGAGCGCCGGCTCGACCTCCGCGCAGATGTCCTGGTGCATCGGGCAGCGGGGGCGGAACGGGCAGCCCGGCGGCAGGTTCAGCATCGACGGCGGCGTGCCGTGGACGGGCGTGAGGCGGTGGCCCCGCGACTCGTCCATGCGCGGCAGCGACCCGATCAGGCCCAGCGTGTAGGGCATGCGCGGCTCGTAGAAGATCTCGTCGACAGTGCCCTGCTCGACCGGCTTGCCCGCGTACATGACGAGGACGTCGTCGGTGTGCCCGGCGATGACGCCGAGGTCGTGCGTGATGAGGATCAGCGCGGCGTTGACCTCTTCGCGGGCCTTCTCCAGGGCCTCGAGGACCTGGGCCTGGACGGTCACGTCGAGGGCCGTGGTGGGCTCGTCGGCGATGATGACGTCCGGGTTGTTCGCCATGGCGATGGCGATGACCACGCGCTGGCGCATGCCGCCGGAGAGCTCGTGCGGGTAGGCGTCGACCCGCTGCTGCGGGTTCGGGATGCCGACCGAGTCGAGCAGGTCGACGCAGCGCTTGCGGGCCTCGGCCTTGTTCACGTCCGGGTAGTGGACGCGGATGGCCTCGGCCAGCTGGAAGCCGACCGTGTAGACCGGGTTGAGGCTGGTGAGCGGGTCCTGGAAGATCATGGAGATCTTCTTGCCGCGGATGCGGGAGAGCTCGGCGTCGCCGAGGCCAAGAAGCTCTTCGCCCTCGAGCTTGGCGGAGCCGGTGATCTGGGCGGTCTTGGGCAGCAGGCCCATGATCGCCATGGAGGTCACCGACTTGCCGGAGCCGGACTCGCCGACGATGCCGAGGCTCTGGCCGCGGCGCAGCTCGTAGGAGACGCCGCGGACGGCGTGGACGAGCCCGTCGTCGGTCGGGAACGACACGTTGAGGTCGTTGACCTCGAGGACCATGTCGCCCTTGGTGCCCGCGGAGCGCGGGGCGCCGTTGGTGCTGACTGAGATGTTGGACAACGCTATCGCCTCACCATCGTCTGGCGCGGGTCCATCGCGTCGCGCAGGCCGTCACCGATGAAGTTGATGGTGAGCGCGATGAGGATGATCATGAGACCCGGGATGTAGAACAGGTACCAGTGCTCGTTGAACGCCGACGCGCCCGCGGCCTCGATGAGGAGGCCGAGCGAGGTGTCGGGGCTCTGGATGCCCAGACCGAGGAAGGACAGGGTCGTCTCCGACAGGATGGCGAACGCGATCTGCAGCGTCACCGAGACGATGATGACGCTCATCGTGTTCGGGATCAGGTGCTTCACGATGATGTGCCAGTCCGAGCCGCCCGCGGACCGCGCGGCTTCGATGAACTCCTTCTCCCTCAGGGATAGCACTTCGGCGCGCACGGCGCGCGCGATCGAGGTCCAGCCGAAGATCGCGAGGATGAAGGCCATGTGGTACCAGCGGACGCTGGAGTCGATGGCGCCGGCGATGGCACCGGTGATGACCAGGAACGGGATCACGAACATGATGTCGAGGAAGCGCATCATGAGCGAGTCGACCCAGCCGCGGTAGAAGCCGGCGACGGCGCCGTAGAGCGCGCCGATGACCGTCGAGCCGATGGCCACGACGAGCGAGACGTTCAGGGACTGCTTGGTCGCCTGCATCATCGCGCCGAGCATGTCGCGCCCGGCCTTGTCGGTGCCGAACGGGTGGTCCAGGCTCGGGGCGGCCCACGAGGGGATCTCCGAGTGGATCTTGTAGTCCCATTTCCACACGAACGGTCCGAGGTACGCGAACAGCACGATGAGCACGAAGATCACGAGGCTGATCACGGCGGCGCGGTGGCGGAAGAAGCGGCGTGCCACCATCTCCCACTGGCCGCGCTCCTTGGTGGTGATGGCCTCGGCGTCGAGGCGGGGTGAAGCGGTGTTACTCATAGCGGATCCTCGGGTCGAGCACGCCGTACAGGATGTCGGAGATCAGGACGCCGATGAGGACGACGAGACCTGAGATGAGCACGTAGGCCATGACGACGAACGTGTCGCCGGCGCGGATCGCGTCCAGGGAGTAGACGCCCAGGCCGCGCCAGCCGAAGATGCTCTCGGTGACCATCGCGCCGCCCATGGCCCCGGAGAGGGCGAGGGGCGCGAAGGTCGCGACCGGGATGAGCGCGGTGCGCAGGGCGTGGCGGCGCATGACGGTGCGGTTGCGCACGCCCTTGGCGCGGGCCAGGCGCACGTAGTCGGAGTTCATGACCTCGAGCATCGAGGCGCGCTGGTACCGCGAGATCGCGGCGTAGCCGCCGAGCATGAGCACCAGGGTCGGCACGATCAGGTAGGGCAGGGAGTCGACGAAGACCTCCCAGCCGTTCCCCTGGAAGCCGGTCGATCCCGAGCCGTACGTCTGGAAGACGGTGGAGCCGAGGATCTTGTTGAGCTGCACCGCGCCTTCCTTGAACAGCGAGCCGAGCCAGAACACGGGCATCGCCAGGAACAGGAAGCCCAGGAACGTCAGCGTGTAGTCGGTGCGCGAATACTGCTTGACCGCGCTGACGACACCGGAGAGAATGGCGATGCCGATGGAGGCGAGCGTCGCGAACAGCACCAGCCGGAGCGTGATCCAGAAGCGGGTGGAGATCTCGTAGCCGATGTCCATGGCCGAGCCCTCGATGGAGGGACCCCACTCGCCCTTGAGGAGGCCGATGTCGCCGTTGGTGTCGCCCATGCCGGTGAGCCAGATCCAGTAGCGCTCGGGGATGGACCGGTCGTAGTAGAGCGACTCCTCGAGCGCGTCGACGGTCGACTGCGGCACGGGCTCGCCGGTGGACTGCTGGATCTCGAAGACCATGTCCTGGACGGGGTCGTTCACGACGTCGACCAGCACAAAGCACAAGATAGTGGCTCCCAGCAGCACCGGGATCATCAGCAGGGTGCGCCGGATTATGAATACAACCATAATGCCTCGTTAACGGTTTCTCTGGTGTGGACCGGTGCGCCTGCCGACCGGTCCGGCCGCGTCGCGACGCGGCTTCTCCTACGGCTCACTTGACTCGCCATACTGCGGCCGGGTCCGTGAGCCCCTGGCACTTGTCCTTCAAAAGCATTGCCAAACTCATTGCCTCGCTCCGATCACTCAGCAGCGACCCCCCATTCGGCAATGTTGTAGGCGGATCGCTGCTGCGACGCCCAATTGTCCCGGACGTTCACCAACCTATCGGAGACCATCACCGCGACCGGTGTGTCCACGATAGGCAGGGAATAGGCGTCCTGGACGACCTGCTGGACCGCGGCGTTGGCGCGGACGGCCGCCTCGTCGAGGTCGAGGGTGCCGTTGACCTCGGCGATGAGCGCGTCGAGCTCCGGGTCGGAGAGGCCGCCGAAGTTCGAGCCCGAGCCGGTCTCCCAGTACTGGGACGCGGAGGCGACGAACACCGGGTCGGAGCTCCAGCCGAAGTCGATCATGTCGAACTCGCCCTCGCCGAGGACGGTGCCGAGGTCGGCGTCGGGGATGGACCGCAGCTCGACCTCGATGCCGATGTCGGCGAGGTTCGCCTGGACGAGCTCGCCGGTGACGCGGCGGTTCTCCTTGGACTCGGAGTAGCGGAAGTCGAGCTCGACCACTTCGCCGTCGGGGTCGCGCAGGACGCCGTCCTTGAGCTCGTACCCCTCCTCCTGGAGCATGGAGAGGGCGAGCTCGACGTCGCCCGTGCCCTGACCGGTCGCCGAGAGGTGGTCCTGGTAGTACTCGGAGCCGTTGCGGAAGAGGTGGTTGCCCTTGCGCTCGATGTCGGACTGCACGTACGCGTAGGTGCGGTCGATGACGTTCTCGACGTCGATCGCGGTGAACACGGCCTGGCGCAGCACCGGGTCGGAGAGGAACTCGCTCTTCGTGTTCAGGTCGATGTGCTCCCACGACGGCCCGCCCGCGACGGCGTACTCGAGACCCTCGGCGCCCTGCAGCTGCGTGATGGTCTCAGCGGTGACGGAGAACGGGGAGGCCCCGTCGATCTCGCCGTTGCGCAGCGCCGTGACGATGTTCTGGAGGCCGTCGATGACACGGAAGGTGACCTTGTCGAGGGTCACCTCGGTGTCGCCGGCCCAGTCCTCGTTCGGCACGTAGATGACGTACTCGCCGGCCTTCGCGTCCTGGATCTCGAACGGCCCGGTCGACCAGGTGGGCACGGTCTCCGCGAAGTACTGCTCGGCGGCGGCCATGTCCTTGGGGTTGTTCGCCCAGTCGAAGCCCTGCGCCTCGGCCACGTGGGCGGGCTCGGAGAGCACTTCCTCGTACGCCCACTCCGCGGAGTGGTAGCTCTCCTTGTAGGTCACCGTGATCGCCGAGCCGTCGCCGGTGATGGACTCGACCTGGGAGCCGCGGGTGATGTTCGCGGCGTCGCAGCCGTCGCAGAGCGAGGAGTCGCCGGAGGTCGCGTACCAGTGGTAGATGAAGTCGTCGACGCCGATGTCGGTGCCGTCGCCCCAGTTCGCGCCGTTCTTGAGCGTGTACTCGACGGTCACCGGGTCCTCTTTGACGAGTTCCGGGGCTGAGGCGAAGATGCCCTCGTTGACGATGAACTCGCCCTCGGGGTCGAACTGGCCGGTGTAGGGCCACAGGCCCACGAGCGCCATGGACACGTACGCGTTGTTGCCTTCGGAGGTGTTCTGGTTCCAGGTGCCCCACGAGCCGTCGAGGGCCCAGGTGATCTCGCCGCCGTCGGCCCGCGAGCCGGAGTTGCAGCCGGCCGGGTCGGTCAGGCACGCCTCGAGGCCGGACGAGCCGGTGTCGTCGCCCTGCCCGCAGCCCGTCAGCACCAGGGCGGTGCAGGCGAGGGCGGCGACGGCCGCCGTGTGGTGTCGCTTCATGGTTCCTCTCGAAGGTTTGCGCCGCCGACCGAGGCGGGAGGCGTCGAGGTGGGGTCGACGCTCCGGGCCGTGCCGCCGGGCGGGCGCTCGAGAGCGCGGGAACGGCGGCGGGTCAGTGACGCGAGGTACAGCCTTCCACGGGAATCCCGGGTTTCGGACAACCGAACACGAGATGAGTTTCGTTCGTTATGCTCCCGTGACGTTCATTCCCTGAATGGCGGCGATAAACGGAAAATTCACCGTCTGCCAGCGAGAACTCTCGTCTCGCTGGCATCGCCGCCGCAGGGCGTCCGCCCTTGCCGGTCCGGCCGCGGGATGGGGTCCGCGGGTCGGTCCGGTCGGCCGCGACGATGCGGCCGGAGGCGGAGAGGGGTGGGGCGAGGGGTGGTCGGCGGGCGTTCACCTCACTGCGACGCCGCCGAAACCTCGGCTCATGAAGCACCGAAGCGGCGGGGCCCAGGGAGGCCCCGCCGCTCAGCTTACTGAGCTCTTAGACGGTCTTCCACTCCGCGCAGTTGAAGATCGGGCCGCCCTGGCTGTTGCCGTTGCCGACGACGCCCTCGATGAGGTTCTTGTTCCACAGGATGCCCTGCGGCTCGTCGAACAGCGGGAGGGTCAGGGCGAGCGGCACGGCGATCGCCTCGACCTCGTTGGCGAAGCCCGCGGCCTCGGCCTGGTCCGACGTGGTCTTGAGCTTGTCGATGGCCGCGTCGAGCTCGGGGAAGGAGTAGTTCCCGTAGTTGACGCCGGTCTTGAAGTACTGGTTGGGGGCCGCCACGAACGTGGGGCTGCCCGACCAGCCGAAGATGACCAGGTCGAAGTCGCTCTCGGTGAGCACGGTGCCGAGCTGGCCGTCCGGGATCGCCTTGAGGTCGACGGTGATGCCGATGAGCGCCAGCTGGGCCTGGGCGAGCTCGGCGATCGTGGTGCGGGTGGCGTCGCCCTCGCCGAAGCGGAAGACGAGGTTCGGGACCTCGGCGCCGTCCTTGGCGAGCTTCTGGCCCTCGGCCGCGCCGGTGTAGCCGGCCTCGGTGAGGATCTGGGCGGCCTTGGCGGTGTCGCCCGAGCCCTGGCCGGTCGGGGTGAGGAGGTCCTGGAAGAACTCGCTCTTCTGCCCGAAGAAGTGGTTGAGACGCTGCGAGACCTCGGTCGAGGGGAATACGCGGCTGATGGCGTCCGCGACGTTGATGGCGGTGAAGATCGCCTGGCGCAGGGCCACGTCCTTGAGCGGCTCGGAGTTCAGGTTGGTGTCGATGTGGAGCCAGACGCCGCCCTCGTAGATCTCCTGGGCGAGCGCCGGGTCCTCGGCGGCCTTGTCGAACTCCTCCTGGGAGAACTCGCTCGGCCACGCGCCGGCGATGGTCTGCTGGCGGAGCTCGGTGACGACGGCCTCGGTGCCCTCGACGACCTTCATGGTGAGCTTCTTGACGGTGGGCTTGACCGAGCCGTTCCACTTGTCGTTGAGCTCGTAGGTGATGTACTCGCCCATCTTGAAGTCGACGGGCTTGTAGGGGCCGGTCACGACGTCGGAGAGGTTCTTCTCGAACCACTCGATGGCCTGGCCCATGACGGCCGGGTCGGTCTGCCAGGTGGCGAAGCCCTCGGCCTCGGCGACGTGCGAGGGCAGGTAGATGGTGGGGCTGAACTGCCACTCGGGGTCGAGGTAGCCGTCGATGAAGGTCACCACGATCTTGCCCTCTTCAGGGGACTCGATGGAGGCGACGTTGGGGCCGTAGCTGGTCGAGGCCGGGAGCGCCTTGGTCTGGTCGGCGTGCTCCGGGAGGCCCGAGATGCTGTACCACTGGAAGATGAAGTCCTCGACGCGGACGGGCTTGCCGTCCGACCACTGCGCGTTCTCCTGCAGGGTGTACTGGACCTGGAGGGGGGCCTCGGAGATGATCTCCGAGGAGGCGAAGACGGCGTCGTTGAGGTGGAACTCGCCGTTCTCGTCCCAGTCGCCGGTGGTGTTGCCGTCGAGGCCGTAGCGCATGGGGTACATGGCCTGGTGACCGTACGAGTTGTTGCCGGCCTGGGTGTTCTCGTTCCAGGACTCCCACGCCGAGGGGATCGCCCAGGTGAGCTCGGTGGCGCCGGAGCCGCCGTTGCCTTCGTTGCCGCCGCACGCGGCGAGGGTGAAGGCGGCCGTGCCGCCGATGGTCAGGCCGCCGAGAGCTCTACGGGTCAGAGCCATGAGTGTTCTCCTCCAGGTATCGATGCCGAGGGGCCTTCGCGAAGGCGCCGATGCCTCGCGCCCGCATCGCGGGTGGGGGAAGGCGTCAGGTGCCCTCGGCGGTGTTGTGACAAACACTTGCACAGACGTGAGGGGATTGACATGGCCGAGTCCTCAACTGGAGTTTATTCGTGATGTATTCGTGACTTTGCGCCGTGAAGCCGGTGCGGGACATGGACCGTGGGGCCGATGCGGCATCGGCCCCACGGGGGAATTCACTGAATTATCAGGACGGATGGTGTCGAATCCACTACGGTTTCGGCCGGCCGTCCACTCCGGAGTCGGGAGGCGTTAGGGGCGCTTCCATTCGCGGACGTTCCACAGTGTCGAGGCCTGGCTGTTCCCGTTCACCTCGACGCCTTCGACCATCGCGCTGTTCCAGAAGATCGCCATCGGGCTGTTGTAGAGCGGCAGGGTGTACGCCTGCGCGACCGCCTGGGCGCTGATCTGGTTCGCGATGTCGGCCGCCACGTCGAGGTCGAGGGTGGCGCGGACCTGCGGCAGCAGCTCGTTGATGACCGGGTCGTCGTAGTTGCCGTGGTTGGAGTCCGAGTCCGGCGAGAAGTACTGGTCGGGCGAGGTGGAGAACGACGGGTTCGCGACCCACGAGTAGACGACCAGGTCGAAGTCGCCCTCGGAGAGGGTCGTGGAGAGCTCGTCGTCGCCGAAGCCCTTGAGCTCCAGGTCGATGCCCAACTCGACGAGCTGGGCCTGGATGATCTCGCCGGTGAGCTTGCGGATCTCGTTGGAGGAGGCGAAGCGGAAGTTGAACAGCACCTGCTCGCCCTCGGCGTTCAGGAGCTTGCCGTCGCCGTTGGTGGTGTAGCCGGCGCCGGTGAGGATGGTCTTGGCCGCCTCGAGGTCGCCCTTGCCGTAGTTCGCCGGGCCCGTGTAGTCGACGTAGTACGGGCTCGCCTCGGTGAAGAAGTGGTTGCCGAGCCACGGGGCTTCGGTCCCGGGGAAGGCGCGGGCCTTGATCTCCTCGATGTCGATGGCGGTGAAGACCGCCTGGCGCAGCGCGACGTCCTTGAGGAACGCGTTGTTGACGTTCATGTCGAAGTGCGACCAGGTCGCGCCGGCGTACGTCTCGTACTTGAAGTCGGGCCCGTCGTCGAGCTTCTGCAGCTCCTCGAGGCTGAAGTCGTTCGGCCAGCAGCCCGCGATGGTCTGCTGGCGCAACTCGGTGACCTGGGCCTCGATGCCTTCGATGGCCTTCATCGTGAGCTTGTCGTAGGCGGCCTTGTTCTTGCCCTGGTACTTGTCGTTGGGTTCGTAGATGACGTACTCGCCGACCTTCCACTCGACCGGCTTGTACGGGCCGATCACGACGGTCCACAGGTCGTCGTTGAAGAAGTTGATGGCGTCGCCCATGATCTCCGGGTCGGTCGCCCAGGTCGCGAAGCCGTTCTCCTCGGCCACGTGGCTCGGCAGGTAGACGCCGCCGGTGAAGATCCACTCGGGGTCGGTGGTGCCTTCCTTGAACGTGAAGACGATCTTGCCCGGCTCGGGCTCCTCGATGCTGGCGATGTTCGCGCCGGCGGTGCCCGCGGGCAGGGCCTTCTCCTGGTTGGCGTGGGCCGGGTCGCCGGAGGTGGAGTACCACTGGAAGATGAAGTCCTCCAGGCGGACGGGCTTGCCGTCCGACCACTGGGCGCCCTCTTTCAGGGTGACCTGGACCTGCATCGGCGCTTCGCTGAGCAGCTCCGGCACGCCCTCGAAGATCGCCTCGTCGTAGAAGACGTTGCTCTCGGGGTCCCAGTCGTAGCCGACCTGGCCGACCGGGTTCATCGGGGTGGTGGCGATGTTGGTGGCGGAGGCGTTGCCGGTGCCGGTGTTCTGGTTCCAGGCCGACCAGCCCGACGAGACCGCCCAGACGAGTTCGCCGCCGGTCTCGCTGCCACCGTCTTCGTTGCCGCCGCAGGCCGCCAGCATGAGGGCGGAGGAACCGCCGATCGTCATGCCGCCGAATGCTCTACGTGTCAAAGCCATGTGCTTTGTCTCCTCCATAGGGTGTCCGGCCGAGGGGGTTCGCCCGATGCGCCGCTGGGGCTTCGTCGCCGTCGCGGGGGTCGCGGAGGGGCCAGGCGGCCGCTCGGCAAGTGCTGTGTCACACAGTGCCACGTCACAGGAGGTAAAGGAACGCATCGGTACGAATTTGGCGGATCATTGTTACCCGACCGAGACGCAAGAGGGGGCGGCCCGAACCGGGCCGCCCCCTGCCGTACTCGGATGCCCTACGCGGGCTTCCACTCCTGGATGTTCCACATCGGTCCGGCCTGGCTGTTGCCGTTCGGGACGATCCCGTCGAGGCTGCCGTTGAGGTACACCACCGACTGCGGCTCGTCGAAGATCGGCAGCGTGAACGCCTGCGGGATCACCATGTCCTCCACCGCGTTCGCGAACTGCGCGGACTCGGCGATGTCCGTGGTCGAGCGGACCTTGGCGATCGCCTCGTCCAGGCCGTCGAGCGTGTAGCCGCCGAAGTTCGAGGACGAGTCCGAGCCGAAGTACTGCTGCGGCGCGGTCGTGAACGCGGGCGTGCCCGACCAGCCGAAGACGACCAGGTCGAACTCGCCTTCGGAGAGGACCGTGCCGAGCTGGCCGTCCGGGATGGCCTCGAGCGTCACGTCGATGCCGATCTCGCCCAGATAGGACTGCACGAGTTCACCGGCGAGCGTGCGGGTCGCGTCGCCCTCGCCGTAGCGGAACTGCAGCGTCACGGGCTGGCCGTCGGGCGTCATGAGCGTGTCGCCGGTGGTGTAGCCCGCGCCCTCCAGCAGCGCGTTCGCCGCTTCGGCGTCGCCCGAGCCCTGCACCGGGTCCGACGCGCCCAGCGCGTCCTCGAAGAAGTCCGACTGCTCGTTGAAGAAGTGGTTCTTGCGGGCCGTGACCTCGGTGTCCGGGTAGGCCTTGGCGATGATGTCCGCGTTGTCGATCGCGGTGAACACCGCTTGGCGCAGCACGTCGTCGGCCAGGAACTCGTTGCGCGTGTTCGTGTCGATGTGCAGCCAGATCGAGCCCTCGTAGACCTCGGTGGTGACCGCGTCGTCGTCGGCGACCTTGTCCAGCTCCTCCTGGCTGAACTCGGACGGCCAGGAGCCGTCGATCGAGCCCTGCCGCAGCTCGGTGATGATCGACTCGGTGCCCTCGACGACCTTCATCGTCAGCTTCTCGAGGGCCGGCTTCACCGAGCCCTGGTAGTTCTCGTTGGGCTCGAACGTGACGTAGTCGCCCGCGACCGCGTCGACCGGCTTGTACGGCCCGGTGCCCCAGGTGGGCGGGTTCTGGGTGAACCAGGTGGCGCTGCCGCCCATCTGCGCGGGGTCGGTGGCCCAGTCGGGGAAGCCGTTGGCCGCGGCGATGTGGGCCGGGTACATCGGCGTCTGGAAGTACTGCCACTCCGGGTCGAGGTAGCCGTCCACATAAGTCATGGTGACGACGTCGCCCTCCTGCGTGATCGAGGCGACGTTCGCGCCCCAGTCGGTGGAGGCGGGCACGCACTGGGTCTGGTCGCAGTGCTCGGCCTTGCCCGACATCTGGTGCCAGATGTAGGTGAAGTCGTCGAGGCCGAACGGCTCGCCGTCCGACCACTGGGCGTCCGGGTTGAGCGTGTAGTTCACGGTCATCGGCGACTCGGCGGCGAGCTCCGGGGCGCTCGCGAGGAGCGCGTCGTTGAAGACCCAGTCCCCGTCCTGGTTGAAGTCGCCGAGGGCGGTCGCACTCGGGGACAGGGCCTGGTGGATGTACGAGTTGTTGCCGTCGGCGGTGTTCTCGTTCCACGACTCCCAGCCCGAGCTCACGCCCCACGTGACGTCGGTGTCGCCGCCGCCCGAATCGCTCCCGCCGCCGCACGCGCCGAGCGCCGCGGCGGCCAGCGCCGCCGTCCCGGCGAGGGCGAAAGCCCTCGCTTGTGCAGGTCGCATATGACCACTCCCCCGTGTGTGCATCCACTGTGGGCCACTACAGCCCGCCATTGGATCATCGTTACACCTGGAAGGGCCCGTTTCGGGAAGTTTCGGGCAAACGGCCGCGCGTTCGGGTTATCAGGCCTCCATCTCGCGGGGCAGCGGTCGCGAGTGGACGACGGTGAGGCGCGAGACCGCGCGGGTCAGGGCGACATAGAGGTGGCGGAGACCGACCCCTTCGATGGTCGCTCCCCCGGTGGCCGGGGCGGTGACGATCTCGGCGGGTTCGACGACCACGACATGGTCGTATTCGAGGCCTTTGGCGAGGCTCGCGGCGACGACCTCCACCCGTTCGGTGCCCTCGAGGAGGGTCTTGAGTCCGGCGGCGCGGTCGTCGGCGGCGATGACGCCGACGAGGCCTTCCTCGGCGAGGGCCTTCGCGACGGCCTGTTCGACGCCCGCGTCGAGGTCGGGGGCCTCGACCAGGTCGTAGGAGCCGTCGGAGCGGATGGAGCGGGCGGGGGCGACGTCGACGTCGAGGTGCGGCAGGACCCGGTTGGCGAGGGCGATGATGACGGCGGGGACGCGGAAGCCGGTGGTGAGCTCGGTGTACTCGACAGTGCTCGTGTCAACGGCGCCGTCCTTGCCGAGGTGGCGCATCTGGTCGGTCCAAGAAGCGGCGGCCCAGGGCGTGGTGCCCTGCGCGAGGTCGCCGAGGACGGTGATCGAGCCTTTGCCCGAGCGGCGGGCGATGACGCGGCACTGCATCGGGGAGAGGTCTTGGGCTTCGTCGATCACGATGTGGCCGAATGACTCCGAGGGTTCGCGGAGCTTCATGTGGGACTCGATCTCGTCGGCGATGAGCAGGTCGCCGGGGGTGGGCTTGGCGGGCTTCCCGGCGAGGAGGGCGGCCTCGTCCTCGGTGAGGATGCCGCGGGTGGCGTCGGCGCGGAACGCGGCGTCGGTGAGGAGCTTCTTGAGGACGGTCTTGGTGTTGAGCTTGGGCCAGACCGCTTCCATGAAGTCGCGTACGGACTCGGTGCGCTTGAGTTTGGTGGCCCATTTGTTGTCCGGGGAGTGGCCTGAGCGGATCTCGGCCTGGCGGCGGGCGCCTTGCACGATCGCGTCCTCGACGGCTTTGCGGCCGGCGGTGTAGGTGCGGGTGTGCTTGCGGGCGTTGCGGATCGCTTCGTCGAGGTAGGTCTGGCCGAGGCGCCAGCGCCAGCCGCCGTCGGCGATGAGGAGGCCGTCGTCGGCGGTGACGCCGCCGTCCGCGGCGGTGCCGACGTGCCCCCAGACGGCGCGCTCGCAGACGAGGGCCATGCGGGCGTCGTGCTTGACGAGGGCGGCTTCGTGGGTGTCGGCGGCGCCGGCGGTGTGGGCGCCGGTGAGCTGGTGGACGGTGACCTGCCAGACGGAGGATTCGCCGAGGGTGGGGAGGACGCCGGAGATGTAGGAGAGGAAGCCTTCGTTGGGGCCGACGACGAGGACGCCGGCTTTGTCGAGCTTCTCGGTGTAGTTGTAGAGGAGCCAGGCGGCGCGGTGGAGGCCGACGGCGGTCTTGCCGGTGCCGGGGGCGCCTTGGACGCAGAGGTTGACGGCGGCTTCGCGGCGGATGAGCTCGTCCTGCTCGGGCTGGATGGTGGCGACGATGTCGCGCATCGGGCCGGTGCGGGGGCGTTCGATCTCCTCGGTGAGGATGTCGGAGGCCACTTCTTCGCCGAGGAGGAGGTTCTCGTCTTCGAAGCCGGTGATGCGGGCGCCTTGGAAGCCGAAGCGGCGGCGGCGGGCGACGTCGCGGCGGTCGTGGGCGGAGGCGCGGTAGTACTGCTCGGCGAGGGGGGCGCGCCAGTCGAGGACGAGGGGGTCGCCGGCTTCGTCGCGGATGTGGCGGCGGCCGATGTGGAAGTCCTCGCCGTCGTCCATCCAGATGCGGCCGAAGAAGATGGCGATGTCGCGGTCGGCGAGGTCGGCGAGGCGGGGGACGGTGTAGTTGGCCATGGCCCAGCCGAAGAGGTGGTCGGATCGGACGTCGCCGAGGCCGAGGTTGCGGGTGGACTCGTCGAAGTCGCCGGCGTAGAGCTTGTGGATGCCTTCGGTGAGGTCCCGCATGACGGCCATCTGGGCGCGGGCGTGCTCGTGGTGGTCGAGTTCGGCTTGGAGTTCGTTCTCAGACACGCTTGTCTCCCGGTGGATTCGGACAGGATTGAAGCAGACGAACCGTCGAGCTTACTGGTGCCTGACCTGCGGGAGCAATCGATTTACCGGGCGGCGAGGGGTTTGACGTCCACGAGCCGCCCGTCGTCTTTGTGCAGGACCCAGCCGGCGCCGGGCGGGGCGGTGTCGGGGCCGTCGAGGGGGAGGGTGAGGTCGTGGCCGGCGAGGTCGTGGCCGTCGCGGGCGGCGACGGCGACGAGGAGCGCGGCGAGGACGATGCCCTCGGCGCACACGACGGTGGTGCGGCGGGGGTCGGGGAGGGCGCGGATCGCCTTGGCGGCCAGCCAGACCGCGGTGTGGGCGGCGCCGGGGAGCTTGGGGGCGGCGGCGCTCAGGTCCTCGGCGACGGTGACGCGCAGGTCGAGCCGGGAGGCGAGGGGGGCGAGGGTGTCGGCGCAGGCGCGGCCGGGGCCGCTGAGGAGGGTCGTGGGGTTGTAGAGCTGGAGGAAGTCGGCGAGCGCCCAGGCGCGGCGGGACTGCTCGTCGGTGAGCGGCGCGGGTTCGGTTGCGGGGAGGGCGACGTGGCGCAGGAGGATGAGCGCGGAAAGCATCAGCGGCCCCCGTTCGCGCGGAGGCGGGACGAGGGCCGGGGTTCGGCGACCGGGAGACGCATATTGAAGATGCTTCATCCCTAAGTGAACTGCGGATGAACCCGAAGTTGAAGCGGAGGTGAACAGTCCGCGGCGGTGCCGTCTACATCGGGCTCAGGCCTGGTAGCGCAGGTCCTCGTACTCCTCGTGGCGCTGCATCCAGCGGTCCACGAACGGGCAGGTCGGGTAGGCCTTGGCGCCTTTGACCCGCAGGTCGTCGAGGACGTGCCGGACGAGCCGGTCGCCCCAGCCCTGGCCGCGCAGCGACCGGTCGACCTCGGTGTGGGGCAGCACGACGAAGTCCTCGCGAGTGAGGTACTCCAGGTAGCCGAGCACGGCCCCGTTGTCGTCCCGCAGCTCGTACCGGTTCTCGTCGAGGTTCTCGACCACAGAAAGATCCGCCATGCGGCCAACCTTATCCAGGCGGGGCGGCGGTCAGCGAGGATGTGCGGGCTCGCACACGTCCGGGAATAGCGAGGGCGACGAGGGCGGCGGCGGCGCAGATGGCGGCGGCCGCGGTGAAGACTTCGGCGTACTGGGTGGCGAGGGCCGCGTCCAGGGCCTTGAGGTAGTCGGCTTGGAGGGCAAGGTATTCGGCTTCGGGGATGCCGAACGGGAGGGGCGTGTCGAGGTCGGCGGTGGCCTCTTGGAAGCGGTGGAGGCTCCAGGAGGTGAGGGCGGCGACGCCGACGAGCATGCCCATCATGCGGGCGACGACGACCGCGGCGGAGGCGGTGCCGTGGCTGTCTTCGGGGGTGGTGCGCAGGGCGGCGGAGGAGAGGGGGGCGATGGTGACGCCGAGGGCGGCCCCGGCGAGGGCGAGGGCGGGTTCGATGCCCGCGGCGTCGCTGGCGATGAGGTCGGCGAGCCACTGGTAGGCGGCCGCGGCGGCGGCGAAGCCGATCAAGGTGGGGAGGCGTTCGCCGAGGCGGGAGGCGGTGAAGCCGCCGAGGAGGGCGCCGACCGGCAGGCCGATGAGGAACCAGAGCAGGAGGAGCGCGCCGCCGGTCGAGTCGAGGCCGCGGAGGGTCTGGGCGTAGAGCTGGACGTCGACGAGGGTGACCATGAGGACGGCCCCGGCGGCGAGGCTCGCGGCGAGCCCGGCCGCGAAGGGCCGCCAGGCGACCCCGGCGGGGTCGAGGAGCCGGGTGGGGGAACGCCACTGGTGGAGGCCGAAGGCGGCCAGGACGGCGGTGCCGGCGATCACGGTGGGCGGGCCCCAGGACGGGAGGACGCCGTCGGCCGGGTCGGGGTTGTAGAGGCCGATGGTGAAGAGCCCCAAGGCGGTCGCGAGGAGCAGGCCGCCGACGAGGTCGACCCGTGCGCCGTCGCGTCTCGTCTCGGACTTCGGCAGGGCGTACTGGATCGCGAGTCCGGCGAGCAGGGCGAGCGGCAGGTTGATCCAGAAGATGCCGCGCCAGCCGACGAGGGCGGCGACGCCCGCGCCGAAGAGCGGGCCGAGGACGGCGCCGAGTTCCTGCGCGGCGCCGACCCAGCCGAGGACGGCCGGGCGGCGGCGGGGCGGGAAGAGGTCGGCGGCGAGCGCCATCGTGACCGGCAGGAGGGCGCCGCCCGCGAGGCCTTGGAGGGCGCGTCCGGCGACGAGCGGGACGAGTTCGGTGGCGGTGGCGCTGACGACCGAGCCGACCGCGAACACGGCCAGGCAGGCGTGGATGACGATCTTGCGGCCGAAGCGGTCCGAGAGCCGCCCGAGCAGCGGCATCCCGGCGGTGTAGCCGAGGAGGTAGCCGGTCACGAGGGGCGTGGCCCGCTCCAGGTGGTTCACGGGGATGTCGAACTCGCCGATCATGTGGACGAGCACGGAGACGAGCACGTACGCGTCGATCGAGCCGAGCAGGACGGCGGTGCCGGCCGCGCCGATGGCGAGCCGGCGCCGACCTCGAGGGGATCGCTTTTTAAGGCTCAGCAATCGTCACCGCTTCGTCGTAATCCGAGAGGTGCAGAGTCACGGTCGCGTCGCCTTGGGCGAACTCGGCTTTGACGATGCGGGAGGTCTCCTGGTCGAACCACACGGTGGCGGCGTTCCAGTCGCCTTCGGCGGGGATGAGCGTGGCGAACGCGGCGGGGTCGAACTCGACCGAGTAGCGGTAGGTCTCGGTGCCGTCGATCTTCTCGGTGTCCTCGGGTTCGGCCTTGTCGACCGCTTCGAGGAGGGTGGCGACGCCGGAGTCGGGGTCGAGGAGGAGGGTCGGGTCGTAGGGCAGCATGTCGTCGCCGACGGGGATCTGCTGGAACCCGCCGGTGGGGCCCTTGACCCAGGCGTCCTCGCCGATGATGACGTACTCGGCTTCGATGTCCATGCCGAACGCGGTGAGGGTGCCGGTGCCCTGCGCGGAGCCGTCCGCGGTGACGACGCCGTCCGCGGCCTTGACGTCGAGGCCGGGGACGTCGCCTTCGACGGCGAGGTCGAAGCGGACGCTCTCGACCTCGCGCATGGCGGCCGCGGCGTCGGGGAGCATCTCGTCGGCGGCGGGCAGGT
This sequence comes from Glycomyces niveus, assembly GCF_017592475.1. GTDB lineage: Bacteria > Actinomycetota > Actinomycetes > Mycobacteriales > Micromonosporaceae > Glycomyces > Glycomyces niveus. The sequence continues at coordinate 185,367 of NZ_JAGFNP010000006.1, forward strand.
CGTCGCCGCCCGAGCAGGCGGCGGCCGCGAACACGGCGAGGGCGGCGGTGACCACGAGGGGAATCGATCGCATGGCCCGATCCTATGCCGTCGCGGACACCGGGAGGAGACCTCGAGGTGAAACCCGGACCGGTGAAGATCACAGCGGGCGTTCGGGTCTCAGGGGCGGTGCGCATTGACGATCGCCGAGCCGCATCGTTAGTGTCGGCCGCAGGAGACCCCATGTGACACCCCGCGGAAGGACCCTGCCGTGCTCGCGAACCCCGTGTTCCGCTACCGGATGCTGACCCTCGCCGAAGGGTGGTCGTTCGTGCTGCTCCTCGTCTTCGGCTCGCTCCTGAGCCGCATTTCGGACATCGACCTGGTCATGCCCCTCGGGGCGCTGCACGGCGCGCTGTTCGTGCTCCTGGTCCTCGCGACCCTCCTGATCCGCCGCCGCCTCGACTGGGGCTTCGGCACCACGCTCGTCGCGCTCGTCTGCTCCGTGCTCCCCTTGGCGCCGTTCTTCTTCCACCACGCGAAGAAGGACGAGTTCCTCGCGGCCGAGCGCGCCGCACAGCCCGCGTAAGCGAAGCGGCGCGGCGGCCTCGGGCCGCCGCGCCGTTCCCCGGGGTGTTCGGCTCTAGCCGCAGGAGACCGTGGGCCAGTTCCAGTTGCCGTTGGCCTGGATCGTGAGCCCGAAGTTGTTGCCGTTGCCGTTCGGCGTGGCGACGAGCTGCTGCGCGGTCGGGTACGAGGCGTTGCAGTTCCAGGTGGCGATCACCTTGGCGGGCGAGGGGATGTTCAGCACCGTCCGCCAGTCGCTCTTGCCCGAGACCGAGACGTTCAGGTTGTACCGGTCGCTCCAGCGCTGCCCGGCCGAGAGCGTCGCGGTGCAGGCCCCGCCGCCACCGCCACCGCCGCCGGTGGAGCCGACGGTGATGTTCGAGCTGCCGGTGGACTGGTAGCCCTCGGTCGCCATGATCATGTAGTAGCTGAACGCGCCCAGGTTCATCCCGGCGCGGGCCCAGGCGTCGAAGTGGGCGCCGGTGTCGATGCTGCCGGAGGTGCGGGCGCCCTGGCGGACGCTCCAGTACTGCTGGAAGGTCTTGTTGCCCTCCACCGAAGGCGCGTTGTAGCGCGTGGACTGGCCGAGCCAGTACGTGCCGCCGTTGATGTTGGCCGTGCCGCGGCCCGAGGCGCCGCTGCTGGGGTTGTACGGGCCGTGCGACTCGACGATGTAGTACTCCACCAGCGGGTTCGACGTCCAGCCGTAGAGGGCGAGATAGCCGTTGCTGCCGTGATTGACCCAGCCGCTGTAGTCCACGATGCGGCGGCCGCCGTTCGCCCAGCCCTTGCCGCCGACCCAGTTGTTCGCGCCGTTCCACTGGGAGCTGTAGTTCCCGCCCGCACCGAGGGTCATCGAGGCCCGGCCCTGGGTGTCCGTCCAGAACGAGTAGTAGTACCCGTTGTGCGTGCCGGTCGCGTTCTGCGTCAGGGTCTGCGCGTTCGCGGTGCCGGGAAGGGCGAGCGCCGAAGCCGTGCCGAGCGCGAGCGCGCCCGCGCCGCCGAGCAGCAGATTGCGGCGGCTGAAAATGCTGGGGGGAGGGTTGAATTCCATCCTTGACTCCTCTGAAGGGTGCCGTACGGCCCGCGGAGCACACGAGCCGCATCGAGAGACATCTATCTCTCAATAGAGACCATCGTGGACTGGACATCGGAACATGTCAATGACTTCCGGAAAACTATCGGAACTTTCCGCCACCGAACGCCGCGATAGCGCTATCAAAGTCACTGGTCAATCCCACACCCGAACGAGAACCGTCGAAAACCGCCATCGTCGACGCAGCCACTCGACCAACCACACCGACCCAACTTCCGGAAGTTTCGGAGCATTCTCTCAGGCAAACAAAAAGCCACCCGCAAACGCGGATGGCTTTTCAGAACGAGTGCCCCCGGCAGGATTCGAACCTGCGACACCTGGTCCCGGAAACCAGTGCTCTATCCACTGAGCTACGGAGGCATGGCCTGATGAACAGGCCGCCACGATGCTATCAGTCGCACGGCACGGGCTCGCACCCGGTTTGGCCGGTGAGGATCACACCCGGGTGAGCCCGGTCGTTTCCCCGGAGAAATGTCGGAAGCCGGGTCTAGGCTGACCCCGCGGAAACCCTCGAGCCTAGCTGACACGCTGGGGGTTCGGTGACTAAAACACCGGATAATCGCAACATCTTGGGGCCACCCCAACGGCCGACCACTACATGTATGCTTCTGCTCTGTCAGGTCGGTGCTGTCAGCCCCCGTTCCCACGGCGTGGGGAGGGCGGCGCCGCCGCGCCGCCAGCGCGATCCGCAGCAGATCGCCCAGCACCGAGGGGATGCAGAGATGACCGGGCTCGCCACCACGCCATCCGCCACCACCACCGCACCGCAGCAGCGGGAGCCCGAGCCGGGACCCGCCGCCCTCATCGCCGAGCGCCTGCGCACCCACGCCGCCGGCCTGCCCGACGTGGACGCCGAGAAGGTCATCGCCCAGATCGAAGCCGGCCTCTGGCCCGGCGCCACCGCGCAGGCCCTGCGCGAGCGGGCCATCGAGATCACCTCGGCCACCGTCGCCTCCGAGCCCACCTACTCCAAGCTCGCGGCGCGGCTCCTCGCCGAGCACATCGCGGACGAGACCGCGGGCGAGGGCGTCACCTCGTTCACGACCTCCATCGCGGCCAGCAACGCCAACGGCCTGCTCGCGGACGACCTGGTGGCCTTCGTGAACGCCAACGCCGAGGCCCTGGACGCCGTCATCGACGACGCCGCCGACGACCGCTTCGAGTACTTCGGGCTGCGCACCGTCTACGACCGCTACCTGCTGCGCCACCCCGAGCACCGCACCGTGCTCGAGCGCCCCCAGTACTTCATGCTCCGCGTCGCGTGCGGGCTGAGCCAGTCGGTCGAGGAGGCCGCCGAACTCTACCGCCTCCTGTCGACCCTCTCGTACCTGCCGTCCTCGCCGACGCTGTTCAACTCCGGCACCCGCCGCTCGCAGCTGTCCTCGTGCTTCCTGCTCGACTCCCCCAAGGACGAGCTCGACTCGATCTACGAGCGATACAGCCAGGTCGCGCGCCTCTCGAAGTACGCCGGCGGCATCGGCATCGCGTGGTCGCGCGTCCGCTCGCGCGGTTCACTCATCCGCGGCACCAACGGCCACTCGAACGGGATCGTGCCGTGGCTGCGCACCCTCGACTCGTCCGTCGCCGCCGTGAACCAGGGCGGCCGCCGCAAAGGCGCCGCGTGCGTGTACCTCGCGTCCTGGCACGCGGACATCGAGGAGTTCCTGGAGCTGCGCGACAACACCGGCGACACCGAGCGCCGCACCCACAACCTGAACCTCGCGAACTGGATCCCCGACGAGTTCATGCGCCGGGTCGAGGACGACGCCCAGTGGTCCCTGTTCGACCCCAAGGAGACCCCGGAGCTCGTCGACCTGTGGGGCGACGACTTCGACCAGGCGTACCGGGCCGCCGAGGCCGCTGGCAAGGCCAAGAAGACCGTCGCGGCCCGCGAGCTGTACGGACGCATGATGCGCACCCTCGCCCAGACCGGCAACGGCTGGATGACCTTCTCCGACACCGCGAACCGGACCTCGAACCAGACCGCGCGCAAAGAGAACGTCATCCACCTCTCGAACCTGTGCACCGAGATCCTCGAGGTCACCAACGACTCCGAGACGGCCGTGTGCAACCTCGGCTCGGTGAACCTGGCCGAGCACACCACGCCGGAGGGCTTCGATTTCGAGCGTCTCGAGGAGACGGTGCGCACCGCGGTCAAGTTCCTCGACCGCACCATCGACCTCGGCTTCTACCCGACCGCGGAGGCCGAGAAGGCCAACCGCAAGTGGCGCCCGATCGGCCTGGGCTGCATGGGCCTCGCCGACGTGTTCTTCAAGCTGAAGCTCGCGTTCGACTCTGAGGAGGCGCTCGCGCTCTCGACCGCGATCGCCGAGCGCATCGCGATCGTGGCGTACGAGACCTCTTCGAAGCTCGCTGCCGAGCTCGGGGCGCACCCGAACTTCGCCGAGACCCGCGCCGCCGACGGCGTGCTGCACATCGACCACTTCTCGGACGCGCGACTGACGCTGGGCGGGCGCTGGGACGCGGTGCGCGCGCAGATCGGCGAACACGGCCTGCGCAACTCGCTGATGATCGCGATCGCGCCGACCGCCACGATCGCCTCGATCGCCGGCTGCGCCGAGTGCATCGAGCCGGTGGTGTCGAACGTCTTCAAGCGCGAGACCCTCTCGGGCGAGTTCCTGCAGGTGAACCGCCACCTGATCGCCGAGCTCAAGGAGCGCGGGATCTGGAACGAGCAGGTGCGCCAGGCGATCGTGGTCGCCGAGGGCTCGGTGCAGGGCATCGACGCGATCCCGGCGGAGCTCCAGGAGCGGTACCGCACCGCGTGGGAGCTGCCGCAGAAGGCGCTCATCGACCTGGCCGCGGCGCGCACGCCGTTCATCGACCAGTCGCAGTCGCTCAACCTGTTCCAGGCCGCGCCGACCATCGGCAAGCTCTCGTCGATGTACCGGTACGCGTGGAAGTCGGGTCTGAAGACCACGTACTACCTGCGCAGCCGTCCGGCCACGCGGATCAACCAGACGACGGTCAGCGCGCAGCCCGCCGCCGCGCAGCCGACCGAGCTCGAGGTAATCCCCGCGGATATCGCGTGCTCCCTGGAGAACCCGGAGAGCTGCGAAGCCTGCCAGTAAGACCATGTCGGGGCAGGGCGGAGACGCCCTGCCCCGCTTTCACCCCGCCCACCGCTTCACCCCGCCCACCAGAACCGAGAGAGGACCCGCGAATGCTGCTCGACCCGGGCATGAACCTGACCCTGCGACCGATGAAGTACCCGGACTTCTACGACCAGTACCGGGCCGCCATCAAGAACACCTGGACCGTCGAGGAGGTCGACCTCGCGTCCGACCTGACCGACCTGGCCGGGTTCACGCCCCAGGAGCAGCACCTCATCCACCGCCTCGTGGCGTTCTTCGCCACCGGCGACACGATCGTCGCGAACAACCTGGTGCTCAACCTGTACCAGCACGTGAACTCCCCCGAGGGCCGCCTGTACCTGTCGCGGCAGCTGTTCGAGGAGGCCGTGCACGTCCAGTTCTACCTGACGCTGCTCGACACGTACCTGCCCGACCCGGAGGAGCGCGCGAAGGCGTTCGACGCGGTCAACAACATCCCGTCGATCAAGCGGAAGGCCGACTTCTGCTACAAGTGGATCGACGAGGTCTTCGACATGCAGGAGCTGAAGACGGCGGACCACCGCCGCAAGTTCCTGCTCAACCTCATCTGCTTCGCCGCGTGCATCGAGGGCCTGTTCTTCTACGGCGCCTTCGCCTACGTGTACTGGCTTCGCAGCCGGGGCCTGCTCGACGGGCTCGCGACCGGCACGAACTGGGTGTTCCGCGACGAGTCCTGCCACATGAACTTCGCGTTCAGCGTGGTCGACATCGTGCGCCAGGAGGAGCCCGAGCTGTTCGACGAGCAGATGCGCCAGGAGGTCACGGACATGCTGCAGGAGGCCGTGGAGGCCGAGCTGCAGTTCGCCGAGGACCTGATCGGCGAGGGCATGCCCGGCATGACCGTCAAGGACATGAAGTCGTACCTGGAGTACGCCGCCGACCAGCGCCTCGTGCGCCTCGGCATGCCCAAGAAGTGGGGCTCGGAGAACCCGTTCCCGTTCATGGCGCTCCAGGACGTGCAGGAGCTGACGAACTTCTTCGAACGTCGCCCGACCGCCTACCAAGTGGCCGTGGAAGGCAAGGTCGACCTCGACGAGGAGTTCTGATCCGAAGCCGCGCAGGCTCTCCCATGCGCGGCGACCGCTTGCGGGGCCGTGAATTCGGCTCTGCGTAGCGAAAGGGCCCGACGCCGGTGGCGTCGGGCCCTTGTTCTCGTCCGCCTTCGCGGACTCGGGAGTCCGTGCGGCGCAGTCGCTTCGCTCGCGCCTCAGCCTTCGCGGGCGAAGGTGGAGCCGTTGGCCTCGGATCCGTCCTTGAGCTGGGCGACGCACTGGAAGGTGCCGTCGCCGGAGACGTAGACGTCCGTGGTCCAGTCGAGGGAGTCGCCGCCGATGAGCTGGGAGAGCGGGCCTCCTTCGACTTGGGCGTCGACGCAGGCGGCCGCGACCGTCGCGTCGGCTCTCGCCCCGTCGGCGTCGGCGATGCCCTCGGGGAGCGGGCCGGTCGCGTAGGCCTCCCACTGGTGGGCGAGTTCGCAGTCGGTGGAGGCGAACGCGGCGTCGTAGCAGGCGGGCTCCGGGACGCAGGAGACGCCGTCGGTCTGGAGCGTGCACTCGCCCACGTAGTCGCCGGCGTTGGACTGCGCGGCGAGGTCGGGGGCTTCCTCCCGGTCGAAGAGCCAGATGCCGCCCGCGATGAGGAGGCCGAGGATCACCAGGGCGCCCGCGCCCATGCCGATGAGGCGGCCGATGCTGGAGCCGGTGTCGCCCTCTTTGAGGCGGCGTTCGCGGCGGGTCAGGCCGGTCTCGTTGCGGGGCACAGGGACCGGGAGGCGCGGGTCGTTCTCGTCGCGGGAGCCGCCGGAGGCGAAGGCCTTCCAGGCGGTGGTCTCGGCGGCGGCGTCGCGCGGCGGGGCCGCGGGGCTCACGGGCGGGGAGGGGATGCGCGCGTTCGGGTCGGGAACGACCGGGGAGGAGAAGGGCGCCTCGGGGCCGGTCTTGAAGGCCGCCCGGGCCGTCTGCGGTTCGCGACCCCGGCGCTTGCTCGGGGCGAGGCGGAGCGTCGAGGGCGCGTCGGGGAACGAGCTCGGGTCGAGCTGGGCGTAGCCGGGGGGCGAGGCCGAGCGGGCCGACTCCTGCGGCGGCGAGGAGTACGCCCCGAAGACGCCGACGCCTTGGGGTGCAGGGGAACTCGGGGGCGGGTCGTCGGTGACGCGGGGCAGGATGCCGGTGGAGGCCTCGGGGATGCTCGCGAGGAACTCGCGGAACTCGACGGCGGTCGGGCGCCCGTCGGGGTTGTTGATGAGCGCGGTGCGCAGCATCTCGAGCAGGAGCGGCGATATACCGGGGATCGCCGGGATCGGCTGATCGAACAGGGCCGCGACGTCGTTGATGTCGAGGACCCCGTCCACGGGGAACCGCGGGGGCGTGCCGGACAGCATCGTGTAGAGCGTCGCGGCCAGGGAGTACACGTCGGCGCTGGGGCCGGCCTCGCGCATCTGGAAGACCTCCAGGGGCGCGTACGCGGGCGTGGCCATGGTCGAGACGGGCTCGCCCGGGCGGGGCGCTGCGATGAGGCTGGAGAGGCCGAAGTCGCCGAGCACGGCGTGGCCGTGGTGGTCGACGAGGAGGTTCGCGGGCTTGACGTCGCGGTGGACGATGCCGGCCTCGTGGGCGGCGGCGAGGGCGTCCGCGATGCGGATGCCGATCTCGATGGTCCGGTGCGGCGGGATCCGGCCGTGCTTGTCGAGCAGGTCGGCCACGGTGCCGCGGCAGCGCTCCATGACGACGTACGGGTTCGCCTGGTGGGTGAGGCCGGCGGAGAGCATCTTGACCACGCACGGGTGGTCGGAGAGGCGTCCGGCGGTCTGGACCTCGCGGCGGAAGCGCTCGCGGGCGGCGTCGTCGGTGAGCGGCCGGGCCTCGACCTTGACGGCGACCTCGGAGCCGTCGTCGTACCGGGTGGCGCTGTAGACGATGGAGAAGGCGCCGCGGTCGATCTCGCGGAAGCCGGTGAGGCGCTCGATGCCCTGGAAGAGGGATTCCGGGTCGGCCTCGGAGCGGAGGGGTGAGGGGGCGAGGGGGTCGGTTGGAGCACCGTAGGACGAGATGGTGTCCACTGTGTACAGCCTCCGTTCTTCGGCGACGCGCGGGAGTGACTGGCGTCATTGCCTGATGCAGGTCGGTGCGCCGATCGTCGCGATCAGCGCGTGGGGACGTTCCGGACCTAGGTCGCGGCGCTCGGGCCTGGGGGATCCGAGTCATGGGACCTTTGACGCATAACGTTACGGCAACGCGCCCACGATTCTGTATACCCCTGGACGAAGAGCCAGCGATAACTGGCCGAACGGTTGATATGTCGCTTCCACTGGGCGAACTGCCGGTAGCCCATAGTGAATGCATCCCCCGTGTGGCGCGCGGGAGGACGGGCGGTCCGACTGGAACGGGCCCCGTGCCGCAAGGCCTCGGCCCGAAAGGGCCGCCCGTCCACCCGCTGCGTCGCCCCCACTGCAGCAAGCATCGCAGCGTCGAAGGCGGTGGCGGCGTACACGGTGTGCGTCCCTTTCAGGCGATCCGGCCGCAGCTCATGAGACCTTGGCGGCTTCGAGGTAGCCCTCGGCCCAGGCCGTGGCCCCCGGGTCCTCCCCGAACGACTTCAGCGTGGTCATCGCCCACTGGCGGGCCGCTTCGACCTGGCCGTCCTCGTCCAGGAGGCGGGCGTAACGGGCCACGATCGCCCGGCGCGGACTCCCCAGTGCGGGCTCGTCATGATGCGCCGCAAGGGGTTCGAGCATGGCGAGGGCTCCCGCGCGGTCGCCCTTGGCGGCGCGCACGTCGGCCAGGAGCGCGGTGTTGGCCGCGCGGCCCGGCTCGAGCACGTCGTCGGTGACGAGCCCGAGGGCCTCCTCGGCGGCGGCCGCGGCGGTGGCCGCGTCCCCGAGCTCGAGAGCGCAGCGGCCTCTGAGGTTGTGCGCCAAGGAGATCAGGAGCGGGTGGCCGGTCTTCGCGCCGTACTCCTCCGCGCCTGCGGCGAGGTCGAGGGCGTGGTCGAGCGCGCCGATCGAGCGGGCCGCCAAGGCCCGCACGTACTTCGCGAAGCCGCGGCCCCAGTCGTCGTCGATGCGCTCGAAGTCGCGGAACGAGGCCCGCGCGGCGGCGTCGGCGCCCGCCGGGTGGCCCAGGGACACCTGGGCGGCGGCGCCGATGGCGCGCAGCAGCCCGACGGCGAACACGTCGCCCGAGCGCTCGCCGATCGGCATGAACACATCGGACAGTCGCTTGGCCTCGGTGAACCGCCCGGCCATGAGGAGCGCGAATGCGGAGACGCCGCGCACCCAGGCCCGGCCGACCAGGTCCATTTGGCGCGCAAAGGCTTTCGCGGCCTCGCGGAGCACGTCGTCGGCCCCGTCGAAGTCGCCGCGGGCCACCAGGACCCACGCGCGGTGCTGCAGGGCCCAGGCGAGGCGCTTGTCGTCGCCGACGCCGACCGCGACGTCATAGGCGTCGAGGAAGCGGGACTCGGCCTCGCTCAGGTGACCGGCGAGGAAGTCGAGCAGGCCGATGCGGCACTGCGCGTCGCAGCGCGGCCCCGCCAGGCCCTCGCGGCGCGAGAGCGCCAGCGCGGCGGTCCACGCGGTGCGGGCGTCCTGGAGCTCGCCCCTGTAGCGGTGGAGGCGGCCGCGCAGCAGCAGCAGCTGGGCCACGAGTTCGGCCTCGTCCTCGGGGAAGTCGTCGCCGAAGAGGCGCCCGGACGGGTGCTCCTCGTGCTCGGCGTGGTCGTCGTCGGCAGGGACGATGAGGCCGATGTCGATGGCGAGGCCTTCGATCTCGGCTTCGGCTTCCTCGGTGCGGCCCAGGCGGGTCAGCGCGCGGCCGCGCAGGAGACGGTCGTCGAACGACAGGGGCGCGAGGCGTTCGACTCCGTTGAGGAGGGCGACGGCGCGCTCGGGCTCGGAGGCGTCCATGGCGCGGGCCGCCTGCTTGCGGACGGCCTCGACGGCGAGCGGGAGGACGTTCCAGACCTCGTCGAGCGCTTCGATCTCGACTTCCTTGGCGAGGGTGACGGCCTGCTCGGCGTGGAAGACCACGAGGTCGTCGGCGCTCTGGCCCTCGAGCTCGGTGTCGGCGGCCCAGCGGGCGATCTCGGCGTGCGCGTGCGCGGCGTCGGCTTTCCCGATGGGCGCGTAGGCGGCCTGGCGCAGCAGCGGGGTGACGAAGCGGTAGCCGCCGTAGGAGCGGCGGCGCAGCATGCGGCGGTCCAGGAGTTCCTGGAGGGCGGCCTCGAACTCGCCGGGGACCTCTTTCTCGAGCAGCTGCGCGGCCTCGGGGGGCACGGCGTCGCCGAAGATCGAGGCGGCGCGCAGGAGCGCGCGGGCGGCGGGGGTGAGGGCGTCGATGCGGGCGCCGAGGACCTGCGCGAGGTCGCGCGAGAGCACGCGTCCGGTGAGGGACCCGGCGGCGAGGCGCCAGTGGTCGCCGTCGCCGGAGAGCAGGCCCTGCTCGGTGAGGAGCGTGACGAGCTCGGCGAGGTAGTACGGGTTGCCCTGCGCGAAGCCGAGGAGGCGGTCCTCGTCGGGCTTGGGCATGCGTCCGCCGCCGAGGAACTCGCGCAGGAGCCGCGCCGCGTCGGCGCCGGCGAGCGGCGGGAGCGGGTGGACCTCGGCCTCGGAGATGCGCGTGAGCACACCGGAGGAGCGGGTGAGTTCGGGGCGGCCGTAGAGCAGCACGAGCACGGGCCCGTGGATCTTCGACAGGGCGACGCCGAGGGCGTCGATGCCGGCCGCGGAGGCGGTGTGGAGGTCGTCGATGTTGAGCACGAGCGGGCCTTGGGTGGCCATGTGCGTGATGAGCTCGGCGACGGCCTCGGGGATCGTGTAGGCGTCGGACTGCTGGCCGGTGAACCCGCCGACGCGGTCGGTGGCCCCGGGGCGGCCGTGCCCGAGGAGCCCGAGCAGCAGCGTGATGTTCAGGCGGCACTCGCCGTGGTCGGCGTGCCCGTCGGCGATGCGCCGGAGCTTCGTCTCGGCGGTGGCGCGGTCGTCGTCGAACCGCAGACCGGCCGCTTTGCGCACGAGGTCGGCGAGCGGCCCGAAGCGTCGGCCTTCGCCGTAAGGGGCGACGCGCACGGTCAAGACCCGCGCGCCGCGCTCGGTGGCGACGGTCCGCACTTCACGGGCGAACCGGGTCTTCCCCATGCCGGCTTCGGCGGTGTGGATGAGCACCAGCGGCTCACCGCGGTCGATGACGGCCTCGAGCCGGCCGTTGACACGGCCGATCTCGGCGTCCCGGCCGATGAAGGGCGCGGTGTCGCCGAGGCTCGCGCGGGTGCCGGGCTCGTCCTCGAGACCCAGGAGCTGGAACACCTCGACGGGCTCACGCTTGCCTTTCAGGCGCACGGGAGTGAGGCGGCGCCAGGCGGCGGCGTGCTTGGTGGCGCGCTGGGTCTCCTCGCCGGCCCAGATGGTGCCGACCGAGGCGATCGCGCAGATGCGCGACGCGGTGTTGACCGTGTCGCCGATGACCGTGTACTCGAGGTTCGCCTGCATCCCGGCGACCACGAGACCGGACCTGAGGCCGATGCGAAGTCCGATGGGAAGACCACCACCGGACTCGGCTTTGAGCAGACGCCGCACCCGTTTCTGCATGGCCTGAGCTGCGCGAACAGCGCGCTCGGCGTCGTCTTCGTGCGACAGGGGGGCGCCGAACACGGCCATGAGGCCGTCGCCCATGAGCTTGTCGACGTGCCCGCCGAACTCGTTCACCGCGGAGACGCACTCCGCCAAGAGCCGGTCGGTGACGGACGAGACCCGCTCCGGGTCCAGACTTTCCGACCACGTGGTGAAGTCGGAGAGGTCGGCGAACAGCACCGTGACATAGCGCCGCTCGGTCTGGGGGGCGGTCGCCTCCGGGGAGAGGGGCGCTCCGCAGTTGTGGCAGTAGCGCGCGCCAGGGACAGTGGGCACGGAGCAGAATGGGCAGGTCACAGCAGCACCAACGCCGTGGGCAGGGTGTGTTGTTCCCCACTCCTTGTGGGAATGGGGTGGTTCTTGGCCTTCACGCTGGCAAGGATACGTGGCCTAGCTGACAGATACCTGTGTGCAAGAGCTCATTTCCCCGAGAGCATGACCGGCCCATCAGCCAAAAGGCCCACCTCGCTGCCCTCCGAACCGGACGATCCAGCAGAACCCACCACCGGCCGCGATCCCGATAAAACCAACCGACCCCGCCGCCCCTCCGGCCCCCTCGAACAACGAAAGCCCACACATGGCTCAACCCCTCGACCCCCCGAGCCCCGAACCCCTCAACGCGATCCACGAAGTCCGCGCCGACGGCAGACGGCGACTCGTGGCCGCCGCCTGGCAGATCGAACCCAAGGCCTGGAAGCACTTCACCGACCTCCTGCAGGAGCGCCGGCTGTGAGCGCTCCGATCGAGGTGCACCGGGAGCGGAACCCGAAAGTGCTGTTGGTCGGTCTCAGCCTGCTCGTACTCGCTGTACTGGTGTCGTGGCCCTCTACCTCCACAACCCTGAATCGGCCCCCGCGCTCCCGTGGTTTCTGGGCGGGCCCGGGCCCGGACTCATCGGAGGGATCATCGGCGGGTTCCTCGGCGTTGGGCTGAAATCGCACATCTGGAGTCGTCTCCTCGTGTACCACCCGCAGTCGAAGACCGTCGAAGCCCGTGATCGGGTATGGGGATTCTGGCAGGTCTACCCGCGCGAAGGGTTCGGCCGCCTCGAATTCGATGCTGAAACCGGCAGGCTTTTCGAGGTCCGCGCCAACGGTGAGCGTCGGCGAGTCCCGGTCCACCGCGGCGAAGCCAAGCGCGACGAATGGTGCACGTTCATCGAACAGTTCGAGCGCGACCACCAGCCAGCCGACCCCGATGAGGCTCCGTGAGCGCCGGAGCCGGGGCCGGCGGTCAGGACGGCCAGATCGGGGTGCCGTCCTGCCAGACGACGCCTTTGTTGCGGCAGAGGCAGAAGGGGTGGCCGACCGGGTCGGTGTAGATGTGCCAGCCGTAGCCTTCGCCTTTCCAGAAGCGCTTCTGGAGGGTGGCGCCGAGGGCGGTGAGGCGTTCGTGTTCGGGTTCGAACTCGTCGACTTCGAAGTCGAGGTGGAACTGCTTGGGGTGCTCGTCGTCGGGCCAGGAGGAGGGGCGGAAGTCGTCGACGCGCTGGAAGGCGAGTTCGATCGCGCCGAACTTGATACCGGCCCACATGTCGGTGCTGTCGGGCTTGACCGGCTCGCCGGTGACCTCGGCGTAGAAGGCCGCGAGCTTCATGGGCTCGGGGCAGTCGATGATGAAATCGGTGAGTTTCAGCATCGGGAGATGGTCCCACAGAGCGGAGCGGATGCGAAAGGCCCGGAACGCGAAGCGTTCCGGGCCTTTCGTTCGCTGTTACGCGGTGACCAGGCTGGCCTTCTGGAATTCCTTGACCGTGGTGTAGCCGGTCTTGGCCATGGCGCGGCGCAGGCCTCCGAAGAGGTTCTGGCTGCCGTCCGAGGAATTGCTGGGGCCGTAGAGGATCGCCTCGAGGTCGGGGACCTCGACGTCGCCGGAGTCGCCCGGGCGGAAGCGGCCGCGCGGGAGCTTCGGGTGCGAGGCGGCGGAGTGCCACCAGGCGCCGGCGGCCGGGGACTCGGCGGCGTCGGCGAGGATCGAGCCGAGCATGACCGAGTCGGCGCCGCAGGCGATGGCCTTGGCGATCGCGCCGGAGTTGGTCATCTCGCCGTCCGCGATGAGGTGCACGTAGCGCCCGCCGGTCTCGTCGAGGTAGTCGCGGCGCGCGGCCGCGGCTTCGACGATCGCGGAGGCCATCGGGACGTCGATGCCGAGGACCGTGTCCGTGGTGGACCAGTCGTCGGAGCCGACGCCGACGATGACACCGGCGGCGCCGGTGCGCATCAGGTGCATCGCGGTCTTGTAGTTGGTGGCCCCGCCCACGACGACCGGGACGTCCAGGTCGGCGATGAACTGCTTCAGGTTGAGGACGTCGCCGCCGGAGGAGACGTGCTCCGCCGAGACGATCGTGCCCTGGATGACCAGCAGGTCCACCCCGGCCTCGACCGCGAGCGGCGCGAGTTCGGCGGTGTGCTGCGGGCTGAAGCGGATCGCGGTGGTGATCCCGCCGGCGCGCAGCTCGGCGATCCGCTCCGCGATGAGCTCGGGCTTCACCGGCTCGGCGTAGATCTCCTGCAGCCGCTCGATGGCGGTTTCAACCGGCGTGTCCGCCAGTTCCTTGAGCAGCGAGTTGGGGTCGACGTAGCGACACCACAGCCCTTCGCCGTTGAGGACCCCGAGGCCGCCGAGGCGGCCCATCTCGATCACCGACGTCGGGCTCATCGTCGCGTCGGACGGGTGCCCCACGGCCGGGATCTCGAACCGGTAGGCGTCGAGCTGCCATTCGGTCGAGACATCGTCGATGTCCCGGGTACGCCGGGTAGGCACGAGCGCCACTTCGGACAGCCGCCAGCCGCGCGCCACGATCTTGCCGGGGCCGATCTCGACCAATTCCCGCACAGTCACTCCTCCTACAGGGCCCGACTACCGCGTGTGGTAGTTGGGTGCTTCCACGGTCATCTGGATGTCGTGCGGGTGGCTCTCCTTGAGGCCCGCAGCGGTGATCCGGACCAGACGGCCGCGCTCATGCATCGCCTCGATGGTACCGGCCCCGGTGTAGCCCATGGCACTGCGCAGTCCGCCCACGAGCTGGTAGACCACCTGTGCGAGGGTGCCGCGATAGGGCACTTGGCCCTCGACGCCTTCGGGGACGAGCTTGTCGTTGGTCTCGACCTCGCCCTGGAAGTAGCGGTCCTTCGAGTAGGACTTGGCCTCGCCGCGCGACTGCATCGCGCCGAGCGAGCCCATGCCGCGGTAGGACTTGAACTGCTTGCCGTTCATGTAGATGAGCTCGCCGGGGCTCTCGGCGCAGCCGGCGAACAGCTGCCCCATCATGACGGTGGAGGCGCCGGCGACGATGGCCTTCGCGATGTCGCCGGAGTACTGGATGCCGCCGTCGGCGATGACCGGGACGCCGCGTTCGCGGGCGACGCGGACGGTGTCCATGATCGCGGAGATCTGCGGGGCGCCGACGCCGGAGACGACGCGGGTGGTGCAGATGGCGCCGGGGCCGACGCCGACCTTGATGCTGTCGGCGCCCGCGTCGATCATGGCGTTCGCGGCGGCGGCGGTGACGATGTTGCCGCCGATGATGTCGACCCGGTCGCCGAAGTCCTTGTTGAGGAGGGCGATCATCTCGAGCACGGCGCGCGCGTGGCCGTGCGAGGAGTCGACGGAGAGGACGTCGACGCCGGCCTCGACGAGCTGGCCGGCGCGGGCGTACTGCTCCTCGCCGACGCCGATCGCGCCGCCGACGCGCAGGCGCCCGGAGTCGTCCTTGGAGGCGTTCGGGAACTCCTCGCGCTTGGCGAAGTCCTTGACGGTGATGAGGCCGCGGAGGAACCCTTCGCCGTCGACGATCGGGAGCTTCTCGATCTTGTGCCGCTTCAGCAGTTCGAGCGCCTGCTCGTTGGAGACGCCCTCGGGGGCGGTGACGAGGTTCCGGGAGGTCATGACGCCGGCGACCTTGACGGAGTGGTCGGTCTCGAAGCGCATGTCGCGGTTGGTGATGATGCCGACGAGCTTCCCGGCCTCGTCGGTGACGGGGAGGCCCGAGATGCGGTACTTGCCGCAGAGCTTGTCGACCTGCTCGAGCGTGTCGTCGGGAGAGCAGGTGACCGGGTCGGCGACCATGCCGGACTCGGAGCGCTTGACGAGGTCCACGTGCTGGGCCTGGTCCTCGGCGGACATGTTCCGGTGGAGGATGCCGAAGCCGCCGAGACGGGCCATGGCGATGGCCATGCGGGCCTCGGTGACGGTGTCCATCGCGGCCGTCAGCAGCGGGACCGAGATGCGGATATTGCGGGTGAGCTGCGAAGACGTGTCGACTTTGGCCGGGATCACGTCGGATTCGCCGGGCAGGAGCAGTACGTCGTCGAAGGTGAGGCCGAGTGGAATGGCACTGGCCGCGCCCATCGGCACCGTGGTGCCTCCGACCCGCTCACCGGCGGCACCCTCGTGCCCCTGAATTCCGAAATCCCCTGAGAACGCCATGCTCCAATCGTAGAGCCGTAATCTGCGTCGCTCCGCAGCGCACACGTCCCCTTGAGGTGTGATTCGCAGCGGAAACACCGCGCATTGGGGGGATGACCGGACGGGCCCGGCGGCGATGCCGACAGGCCCGTTACGGGTTTGACCGTTCTGCCCTAGAAAAGGTCCTGGACTTCCTCGGACGCGGCCTCGAACGTGTCGGACTCCGACACGGCCTCCCAGGCGTCGCCCGCGGTCTCGCTGACGTCCTCCCAGACCTCGGTGGCGTCGATGTCGGTGACCGCGTCCGCGACGCCGTCCACCACGTCGTCGAAGATCTCTTCTACGTTCTCGCCGAAGCCGTCCATGGCCGTCTCCTCAGTGCTAGCGGGTTGACTTGCGGCCCAGCCTAACGAGCGCCCCGCGCGGTGTCAGCACGCGGAGCCGAGGCTGGCACGCATCCGGGAGTCACCGCCCGCGCACCGCGGGCTTCCGGCAACGTCGTTGCCAAGCGTTAGGCTGGTAGATGTGTATGAGGAGCCACGCGACCCGTTCGCCGACGATCCCGACCACGCGGAGGCGATCGCCCCGTTCGAACCCGACCTGGACGACGACGACCGCGCGGACCTCCTCGAGGACCTCCACGAACTGGAGCTGTTCGAGAAGGTGCTGCAACCGCAGGGCTACCGGGGCGTCGTCGTCGACTGCGCCGACTGCGACGAAGCGCACTACTTCACCTGGGGCCTGCTCATGGCGAACCTGCGCGGCCTTCTCGAGGCCAACTGCGCGCAGGTCCACGAGCCCGCCTACGATCCCGACCCGGCCCACTACGTGACCTGGGACTACGCTCGGGGATTCTCGGACTGCTGGATCATGACGCACGGCGAGGACGCCGTCTAGCCGACCGCTTCGGCCTCCTTCACCGGCTCGTCGGCCCTGGGCTTCGGCGCTTTCCGCTTCGCCGCCCGCTGCTCGAGCACGTCGAGCCGTTCGGCCGCGAGGATCGCCCGGGTGAGCCCGGCCCGCACGTACGGGGCGTCGGTACCGGTGTTCTTGAACGTCTGGATGCCGATGTTGATCAGCGCGATCATGATCGCGTACATGAGCTCGTCCTGCAGCCGGTCGTTGTAGAGGAAGATCCCGATGATGACCACCGGGACGGCGTAGAGCCAGGCGGTGGGCTGCCATGACACCAGGCGCTGCAGCGTCATGATCTCTCCTTTGGGGACGGTCGAGAGGCCCTTGCCGCCGTCCCAGGCGCGGGCGCGCGCGTTGGCGTCGAGCGCGAACCACAGGCACGCGGTGATCAGCGTCGCCACCGTGATGACCCCCAAGGGGGAGAACAGGAACCACCACTTCCGCTGCACCAGCGTCGGCAGCAGGATGTACACGCTCGGGTAGATGGCCGCGCCCCGCATCATGAACGAGGCCGCGGCCGTGCGCACGCCCCTCCAACCGCGCCTGCGCAGCGCCGAACGCGGCGTCATGTCGGCGAAGACGTTCATGTACAGCCGCAGGCCCGGGATCGCGTACGAGACGGCCACGATCCGCACCGGCAGGTTGTCCCACGCGTCCGGGATCGGGTAGTCCGCGGCGCGGATGTCGTCGAGGAAAAGGATGCCCTGGTCCTCGGAGCGGTTGAGGAGGCCGTTGGCGTACTCCACCCACTTCGCCTGCCAGAAGAAGTCGAGGTCCCGCGACCACCAGGTCAGGATGAGCGCCAGCGTCGCCCACGAGATCAACGCGCAGGCGAAGGCCCAGCGCTTGAGCCCCCGCGCCTGCCGCAGGTGGTGCGCCCGCATCGGATGCGCCCGCTCGTCGATCCGCTCGGCCTGCCTGCGGCGGACCTTCCAGATGTCGCGCTGGCGATTGACCGCCTTCACTCCCGGCAGCAGGTGCTTCAACCGCTCGTAGGGGGTCTTCGGCCTCTCCTTCTCGGCCGCTTCCAGCACTTCGATCTCGCACGCGAAGAGGTCGCGGATCTCGGCGAAGCGGCCGCGGCCGGGGTCGATGCCGGAGACGGCCAGGCGCTGCTCCGGGTCGGCGTCGACCAGGTCTTCGAGGAGTCGCGCGAGACCGACCGAGGCGACGTAGAACTGGTCGGGAACCGTGCCCGGCGCGCTATGGGGGATTCCCCCGATCGCGATGAGCACCATGCCGACCGAGTAGAGGTCGGCGAGGTCGCCGCCGACACCGGAGGCCTTGACTTCGGGTGCGATGTAGACGGACTCGCGGGACTCGGCGCCGACGAGCGTCCTCGTATGGAGGAAGTTCACGCCGAGGTCGATGAGTTTCATCCTGACCGGGGCGCCGTTCTCCTCCTGGACGATTATGTTCGACGGCGTGAGGTCGTTGTGGTGCCCGACCTCCTTCGCGAGCGCGGCCATCGCGTTGAGCAGCAGGGGGCCGAGGACGCGCAGCTGCTCGATGTCGACGGGCCGCAGGAGCTCGGACTTCGGGTCCTTGCGGCCCTTCGCGACCTCCCGGAGCTTGTCGGCGAGCGTCGCCCCTTCGAGGAACTCCATGATGATCCAGCTGTCGTGGCTGGCCCAGACGGCGACGAGGGGCGAGTCGCCGTCGCGCTCGCCGCCGAACGCCCGGTCGTAGTCGCTGGTGGCCTTGACGATCGCCGGATTGCGCAGGTAGGGGTAGATGAGGCATTTGAGGGCGTACCTCGACGTGCGGACACCCGGCTGGGGGACGGTGTCCACGGTGAGGATGAACGACGTCGTGCCGCCCCGGTGAAAGGCCATGGTGCTGAAGTCGACCCGGCCCCAGACCGACGCCGCCTTCCTGTCCTTCTGCGGCGGAGGCGCATAGAGCCGCTTGATGGCGTCCTGGACGCGGGGGTCGGCGACGAGCACCGTGCACAGCGCGTCCGTCGACTGGTTCGCGATCGCAACGGCCTCATAGGCGTCGCCGTGGTACCGCATCCGGTCCGAGCGGTGCATCGAGATGAGCGTGAGCAGGAAGAGTCCGAGGTAGCCGGCGGTTTCAGGGGTGACGCGGCCGTCGGGCTCGGGAGCGGTCCACCAGGTCCACAGCCGCTCGATCTCGACGACCCGATCGACCAGGAAGCGGTCGGCGTAGGCGCGCTCGTCGAGCGGCACGTCGAGGAGCGCGGTCCGCCAGTCCCTGACGCTCCAGCCGTTGAGTTTCCGTTCGGCGTCGCGCTCATCGGTGCGCCCGGCGAGGTGCGCGCAGGCTTCGACGAGGTGTTTAGCCGATGCGTTTGCCATTGGCGGTCCTCACGGTGACGATGCGGGGCACGGACCGGAAGGACCCGTCGCGGATCTCCGCGACCGGGACGCCTTGGATCGCGGCGGCCATGACGGCGTGCGCGTGGCGGGCGGCGGCGATGAGGGCGTCGCGGTCCCTCGTCTGGTTCCCGACCTCCTTCATCCACGGCAGCGGCGCGAGGTCGAGCACCTGCGGACCGTCCCCGGGCTCGGTCATCCAGCGCTGCAGCTGCTTTCGCTGCGTGCGGTATTGGAACTGGGAGGCGACGTAGGCCTGGCCGAGTCCTTTCCGGATTCGTTCGAGGTAGGCGACCGAGAAGCGGCGGCCCGGTGGGAGGCGCGTCGGCGGCGCCTTGATCGGTTTGGTGCTGAGGGAGAGCACGTGGGTGCACCCGTCTTCGATGGCCAGCAGGGAGGGGTGGGCGGTGAGCACGCCGCCGTCGAGGGCGCGCTCGCCGCGGAAGACGCCCGTCCCGGGGACGGCCACGGGCATCCAGCAGCTCGCCTTCAGGGCCGCCTTCAAGTCCTCGCGGGACTCGAACTCGTGCGGGCCGATGGCGGTCAGGCTGTCCACCAGGCTGATCGCGACGTGGAACTCGGCCGGGTTCTTCAGGATCTGCTCGAAGTCGAGCGGCTTGACCGTCTCCAGCACCACTTCGAAGGCGTAGTCGAGGTTGAGCATGGGGCGCTTGGTGAACACGTTCCGCACGTCCACGAACTCGCGGGTGCACAGGTCGTCGAAGTAGATGGTCAGCGGGTACCAGCAGTCGCCGCCTGCCAGGAAGTAGGCGGCGTTGATCGAACCGGACGAGGTGCTGTACACGGCGTCGAACACGCCGCGCAGACCCAGGTCGTCGAGGGCGACGAGCATCGCGGCGGAGGTGACCCCGCGCATCCCGCCGCCTTCGACGGCCAGGCCCAGCCTGCAGCCGTCGGCGCGCGCTCCGGGCGCCGAACCCGCAGCTTGGCGCGCCCGTATCACTTCAAGGACAGGATGATCGTCGTTCCAGTACCGGTCGGCATCGTGGGCATACGTATCGGACAATTCGGCCTCGCTCAGGGGGTGTGAAGGAGCGGCGGAATCGGATTGCCCTCAGGATAGCGTGATCGACCATATTGCGCAGTTCCGAAACGCCGCCGGCGATTCCCCTGCTGCACCCGCATCAGCGGCATACGGTGACATGGACCACACCGATCCTCGCGCCGATGAATCCGCGCGGCGCGCGCGGTCTCAGTTGCAACACCAGGCAGAACAAGGAAGGGCTACACCATGACTCAGCTGCTCCGAGTCCAGAACTTCGTCGTCACGAGCGACGGCTTCGGCGCCGGCAAGGGCCAGAGCCTCGAGCACCCCTTCGGCAACGCCGACCCCGGGCAGCTGATGTCCTGGGCCGGCGCCACGGCCAGCTGGCCCAACCGCACCGACCCCGGCGGCACCCGCGGCCTCGACGACTACTTCACGCGCGACTTCAAGAACAACATCGGCGCGGAGATCATGGGCGCCAACAAGTTCAGTCCGTTCCGCGGCCCCTGGGAGAACTACGACTGGCAGGGCTGGTGGGGCGACGAGCCGCCGTTCCACACCCCGGTCTTCGTCATGACCCACCACCTCCGGCCCTCGTTCTCGCTCTCCGACACCACGTTCCACTTCACCGACGCCGACCCGGCCTCAGTCCTCGAAGAGGCGAAGAAGGCCGCTGAGGGCAAGGACGTCCGCCTCGGCGGCGGCGGCACCACCATCCGCGAGTTTCTCGACGCCGACCTGGTCGACACCCTCCATATCGTCGTCGCCCCCGTCGCGATCGGCACCGGCGTCCGCTTCTGGAACTCCCCCGACGACCTCGCCGACCGCTTCCACCACGAAGCGGTCCCCAGCCCCAGCGGCGTCACGCACCACCTCTTCTGGAAGTAGTAGCGGCCAGCGGCCCAGTCTAGTTCCGACTCAACGTAATATCTCTCCTGAGATAGAAGACTAGTTGCCCAATCAAAACCAAGCTCATGCCCCAATACGCAAGGCCGGTTTCAAAAAAAACAGCCGAATTTCGCCCTGAGAAGAATTCTCCAAAACCGAACATGAATCCGGCATAGGAGAACCCGACCAGACTGAGGACCCAGGCAAATGTCGGACCGATGCTTCCATTCAACCGAAAACTCAACATCACACCACTCAGAATCGCAAGGATTACCAGTGACCCAACGAACATCGGCCCGCTCCCAAGCGCATTGAACAAGCGCGGAGCCGATAGCAGAGATAGTCGAATCGTCAGTAGCATCGCCACAATCAAACTGGCGACTACAAGCCATCCAAGCCTCCCCACGGAGCCCCATCCTCCTTTCACTCCTTGCTTCGCAATGAACTCTCAAGACTCAGGATCCGAAACGCCGACGGCGCTAATATGTTACCCTTTCTTGTCATACTTATTATGGATATAGCTTCCCAGCTTTCCTGCTGCGGCGCCCAATACCGCCAAGGTAATCGCTCTCGTAAGACCACCTGTGCAACCCTTGCCCATCGGATCCTCACATGCACCTAGTTGCCCAAATGCAACTCCGCCAATGACTCCGGCCGCACAGGCATACCACACGAAAGCACAATAGACGCTCGGCATAACTACACCAATACCGGTATAGACGTCTCGCATCAAAGAATACGAACCGTCTCCTCCAGTGACACCCGAAGCCTGTTCGACAGCCTTCATATCTGCGAGTATGTCCCCATAGGACACCCTAACCAGCTCTCCATTGCGATTTGGCAGAGATGCCTCGGCATCACACGAATCGTCTGAGTATGCTGCGCAATAGGATAGATCGATAAGATCCCTGTTCTGGATCAACCAGTCACAGTTGTATTTTTCTCCGATATCGCGACCACAGATCTGGTCAATAGCGACAGCGGTTCCCCACATTCCAGCGAGGCCTTCTTGGTCCATCATGTCCATGATATCGCCAAGAAGTTCATCGATATTTCCGAGATCCGAAATATCTATGCCATTCAGAATCGTAGCATCAGGCGTCTCGATGAGAATATTGCCATCACCGATATCTGTCGTGGTGCAATCGCAGTCCGGACTGTAATTGTCCGGAACACCATATCCTTCGTCCCCGGGCAGCTCGATATCGCCGTTATCGCGGATATCGTCGGGCATATTGCAATTGCAGTTCGCTTTGGATTGTTCATATTGCTGCTGGCACTGCCAGTTGCAGTCCCAGAGCCCGGTTGGGTCTGAGGAGTTGATGGGGTTGTTATGGGCGTAAGCGTAGCCGTTGATCTGCTGACTGTCGGTGAAGGCTTGGATGGGGTCTCTTGAGATGAACCGTCCCGTCGTCGGGTCGTAGAAGCGGGCACCCATGCTCACAAGACCCGTCGGGTCTTCGGTGCCGGTGTGGTAACCCTGTTGCGTCGCAGTCCAGTCGGCACCTTCTCCCCTGGTGTTGCCGAAGGTGTCTTGGCGCCTGAAGGTGAGGACCATTGTCACGGCGCTGATTGCCCAGGCTGCGGTGCCCTGGTGGGTGGAGCCGATCCAGGTCAGGCCGGTGTCGGTTGATCGGGTCGCGATCATTTCGCCATTGTGGCTATAGGTCCTGGTGGCGTGAACAACGCCCTGCGGATCCACCACTAGCTCCTGGCCGCCGACGAACAGGTTCTGGGTGCCGTCCGCGTCGATGCGGCCGATGCGGTTGTTCTCGCCGTCGTACAGCATGCGAGTGGTGCCGTCATCATCGGTCGTGGCCGTGCCCGCGTCGTTGGTGATTGAGGTGAGCTTGCCCGCCGCGTTCCAGGTCAGGGCCTCCTTCTCGCCGTTGATAGTGCGCTCGGTGAGGTTTCCGGAGGCATCCCAGTTGTAGTCGTTGACCGTTTGGCCGATGGTGACCTTGTCGACGAGGTGAGCCTCGTCAGCGGTGTAGGCGTACGTGGCCGTCGTGCTCGTGCCGCTCGCAGCGTGGTCGGTTACGGACGTGCGGTTGCCGGTCACGTCGTAGTCGTAGCTGGTCCAGTAGGCGCCGGGCCCGCCCATGTCGTTGGCGTCCAGGTCGGCTTCTGTCGCACAAGCGCCGGTGCCGGCTTGAGCCCACGCCTCAGTAAGGCGTTGGAGGTAGTCGTAGACGAAGCACTGCCGTTCAGGTTCGCTCGGTGAGCCCGTTGCGGCGTCGGCGATCGACAGGATCTTCCCGGCATCGTCGTATTCATACGAAAGATCGGCGACGACTGGCGCGGACACGGAGTCACGAGAGAGCCGGTGCCGCTCGAGGCGGCGGGTGCCATCCTCGTACGCCCAGGTCTGGTACGTCTTCTGCCCGGAGTTGCTACCGAGCACACGCTGAGCAAGCTCCCCGAATGCGGTGTATGTGGCGCTGGAGACGTAGTCGATCGAAGGGGTGGCACCATCGTTGAAGTTGCCGTTAACTCGGGTCACTTGTCCGAGGTCGTTGTAGTGGTATGCAACAGCTTCTGCCCCAATGCCCGAGACCTGCGGGAACCTGGTGATGGCAGGTGAGCCGTCGACACGGTAGTCCTGCTGGATGTTGTAGGAGCCGTCCAGCGAGGTGAACCCGGTTATCTCAGGAATCCACTGTGTGATCGAGGTCGGTCGACCGGCACTGTCATATTGCCGCACTTCAGTAGTCACAGCCTTGCCGTCGATGTACGACACCGAGAGGTAAGGCAGTCCCTTGCCACCGGCGACAGAGTCATACCTCCAGGCGTTGAGGCGAGTGCCGTTGGCGTCGCCCGAATAGAGGTTGTACCGGCGACCGAGCGCGTCGTAAGTGGTGGTCAGCATTTGGCCGCGCTCATCGACGGTCTGGATCAGCTGGCCCGCGTCATCGTAGGCGGCCGTAGTGGTGCCGGTGTCGGGGTCGGTCGCCGAGATCTGGCGGCCGCGCAGGTCGTAGGTGTACGACCAGTTGTTGCCGTCCGGGTCGGTGACCTTGGCGAGGTTGCCGCGGTGGTCGTAGCTGTACAGCGTGGTGTCGGAGTCACCGGTCGGGGCGTCGCCGTGGAAGTCGCGCTTCTCGATCAGTTCGCCTTGGGCGTTTGTGATCGTCGCGGTCGGCGTCGCGCCAGCGGGAGGGTTAACGCTGATCATCCAGCCCTTGTTCGAGCCGCCGTAAATCGTCTCGGTCGCGTGCAGGATCTCCTGGTGGGACATGAACTCTTCGAGGACGACCCGGCCGGCACCATCGTACGAGTAGAACGTGCGAGCCTGGTCTTCACCTTGCGCAACATAGACAAGGTCGCTGCCGGGGTCGTTCTCTGAGTCCCAGTTCGGTCCCGAGGCCCACATGGTGAGGCCACGGGTGTCGTACTCGATCCCGGTGATCAGGCGTCCCCCTTGCGCGGTGGGAACCTGGGTCTGGACCTCTCGAAGGAGAGAGTCGTAGAGCACGACGCTGTTGGTCCGCTGCGTGGTGTTCGGGGTGATCGCGAAGGTCGTCACTGATGAAGGGGCGGAGTTGGAGACCTCATAGTCGTAGGCAACGGTCGGGAGATTGGGGTTCGAGGCCTTGGACCAGCCGGGACCCCATGCAGCCGTGAGCCGTCCAAGCGGGTCGTAGGTCGTCTCGGCGACGCGGTTGTTGGCGTCGACGGTCTTGACCGGGAGGCCACGGGACTTGTCGGTGTACACCGTCGAAGTGTGATTGAGCGCGTTCGCGGTCGTGACTGAAGTGACGACGCCGCCGTTGGTCGGGGCGTAGGTCGTCGTGGTCGTACGGTCGAGGGCGTCCGAGGTGGTCAGAACGCGACCGAGTCCGTCGTAAGTAGCGCTCATCGTCTCGACCCAGGTCGCGCTGGTGCCGTTGTGGTCCTTGACGATCTGGGTGGAAGTCAGCAGGCCATCGGTCGGCGCGGCGGTGCCGGTGGTGTCTTTGTCGTAGTAGAACTTGGTGCTGCTGATCAGATCCGCCGGAAGAGCGGCAGTCTCACCGCAGGCGACAGCGACGACTTCCGCCGTTCGGACCAGGCCGTAGAGATTCGCGGTCGCATTGTCCGCGTAGGTGGTCGTCGAGCATCGCTGATCCTCGTCGACGTCGAGGTCACCCAGATCGGACACGGTCTTGACGCGGCCGCGGTCGTCATAGGTCGTCAGAGTCCGGGTGCGCTGCCAGGTCGCGGTGGAGGTATCAAGGAGCGTCCGGGTTTCGGAGCTTTCCTGTCTGGTGTACCAGGCTTTCCAGGAACCGCCGTCGTAGGTGCGTTCGGCCGCAAGTTTGGTCCAGTACCCGGAGACGGTGGCGGAGATGAGGCGCTCGCCATCGTAAGAGGCGGTCTCGAAGACTGCGCCGGCCAGCGCCTCGTGGTCGGTGACGGTCTTGCTCTCGGAGTCGGTGAGCAACACCTCGAGCGAGCCGGTGCCGGTCGCCGTCGTCGGCTGGCCGTTCATGCCGCGATGGTATCGGGTGCGGGAGGACAGCTGCGGGCCCTCGCTCGGGTCGCCGGACCTGGTCGTGACCTCGGCATAACCGCGCCATTGGTTGTAAGTGCGGAGCTTGTCGTCGGTGTGCTCGGAGTCGTCCCAGGCCCAAAGCCGAGTCGTGCCGCCCCCCAGGGTCGAGTACGAGTAATACGTGCGGAGCGGAACCTGGCCTCCGGTGGTGTCGAACTCGGCCACCTCGGTGACCACGTACTTGTGGAACCACTCCTCGGTTGTGCCTTCTTCTGAGAGCACCGGGTAGCAGAGGCTGGCGTTGTTCAGCTTGTCCGGCAGGGCGTCCCAGGTGCAGGACGGTGCGGAATACCAGACACCGGTGACGGCGCCGGTTTCGGAAGTGATCGCGGTGAGGCGGGTGCGCCACATCGAGGGGGTACCTTCGGAGTGCTCGACCCGGTTGGGGAAGGCGATGCCGTTGAACGTCACGGGCGGGGTTGACTCGGTGCCGCCGACGTGCCCGGTGTGCTGGATCGACTTGAGCCAAAGCACAGTGTCCTCGGCGTTGCCGTAGTCGAGGAACTGCTGGGTGAGCGCCCAGGAGTCGACCTTGGTGAAGCCGCCCGAGCCGTTGGGGACGTAGGTCTCGATCGACGAGAGCCGCTTGGAGGAGAAGAACGCCGGGGAGAACAGGTCCGTGCAGGGCGCGACAGCGCAGTTCTTGTCCCAGGGGGTCTCGGGCCAGGAGGCGGCCTTCGGGGTGTTGTCAGTATTGTAGCAGGCGGATTCGCACCGGTCGGTGTAAGTGAAAGACACACGCCCGGCCTGCACGCCGGCGTCGGCGGCGGGGGCGGCACGCAGTCCGTAGTCGATGCGGGTCAGCCGCGCGGAGCGGTGGAAGGCGACGCGGTTGTTCTCGTCGACGGCGGCGCCGTAGTGGCCCGTCTCGGTGGCCCACTCGAAGCGGGTGCGGTTGTCGTGAACGTCGGTGATCTCGTCGACCATCCAGCGGTAAGCCTGGGCGCAGTCGGAGCCGGCGAAGTCATCGGCCTTGTAGCAGGATTCACCGGAGTGGTTGCCGAACACGGGAACCGTCAAGCGTGAACCAGTACTGGCGGCTCGGGCTCCGAAGTTGTAGACCGTCCCGTCGGTGGTCGTGACGCGCCAGCGCTCGCTGGTCGCCGCAGTCGGAGTCGCCGCGGATCCGAGGAGTTCGACCTTCCAGCCCGGATCCGCCGAGGCGGTCCAGGTGTTGGTGTCGTCGTCGAGGACGAGCGTCGAGTTGACGCCCTCGAGTACCAGCGTGACCGACGGGGACTTCCCGTCCCAGCAGCGGTCGGCCGTCGCCTCAGGGGTGTTGCCGCCGTCGTCGTCCGACATGCAGTTCACGTAGGTGCGCTCGATGTAGCCCGGCGTGTAGGACCAGCCGTCGCCGATGAGTCCGGACTGATTGTTGGAGGACGATGTGTGCCCGTCGACCGCTTGGGAGGAGTAGGAGAGACCGACCGATGGCACTGGGCCTTCGGCCGGGGGCAATTCGATACCGTACGTGTAGTTGAAGCCGCCGGTCGAGCCGCCTTGCGACCACGAGCCCGCGTTCGAGAGGTCGGTGGCCGACCAGTCGCCGGTCGCCGTCGATCCCCCGGAGCCGCCGGCCGACGGGATCGAGATCTTCCCCGAGTCCGTCGTCAGCCCCTCGCCGCCTAGGTCCACTGGGGTCCCTCCGACCGGGGAGGTCGACACCGGGGTGCCCACATCCGGGTCGGTCGCACCCGACTGCGCCTGGGCCGGAGTCTGGTAGGCGAACAGCGCCGCGCCGGCTATCAAGGTCATCGCAGAGACGTAGCGGACGGCGTTCTTGCCATGCCGCGACCATGCGGTGCGGGTGCCAGGCGTCATGGAAGGGCCTTTCTCAAGGGGGTGTCGAGGGGGGACTCGGAGGTTTCGAGTGGTGGCGGGACGGCGTTGAGGCGCCGTCCCACCTAAAGGCGTCAGTCGATGACCGGGGGCGGGTCAGTGGGATCGGTGCATTCTGGGTCACCTGTCGGTTCAGGTCCGGGGTTGTCCTCGGCGAGAGTCTTGATCGCTTGTTCGTCAAGGACTCCGCTAAAGGCGACAACCTCGTCAATACCACCGACCATTTGGTTCACCATCGTCCCGAACTGCTCTGCTGCGCCGATCGTCAATGGACCGTTTGCCTGCCAGGGAGAGTCGACCAGCTGCCCCACTTGATCCTGCAAGACTCCGTCGACGTATAGCCGGATGGTTCCGGCACCAAGGTCGACCTGGGCCGCTAGGTGGTACCACTTCCCCACTACTGGCGAGCTGTTCGCCAGAGCGCGCGTCCACTTCGTGTTCTCCGAGTCGGACTGCGGCATGGAGAGTTGGAATCTTCCCGCATTCGGGTTGTAGCTGAGGTTGAATGCACCATAAGTGGTGCCCGTCTGCGAGACGATCGTTCGGTAGCCATCGGTGTCGTCAAGGCGGACCCAAGCAGCAACCGTGAACGACTCGTCAGTCGTGATGACCGGACCAGCGGTTTCCGCCCATCCTTGGCCTTCCAGCGAGAGCCCATATGCAGCCCAGCAGAAGTTATAGCGGTCAAGCTCCCACGAATAGGCGCCGTTCAACGTCAGGTCGTGACCACCCCACGCGTCCGTGCCCTCAGGGACTTCTCCGAGCTCCCACCAGCCGAGAGCTTCAGTGTGCGTCGTGTTGACTTCGGTCGCATCCAGCGCGCCGCGCCAGACTCGGACGTCGGAAATCGCACCGTCCCATTGCGTGTACCGTGCTCCGTCGCTGGTGCCACCGCACCCGATGACGAACTCGCTGGCCCGCCACGGGTCCCATTCGGTCGACATGACTCCGCTGTCGGAGAATGCTCCGTTCACGAACAGGTCGAGCCGGTTGTGGTCCGGGTCGACGGCCACCGTGATCTGGGTCCACTCGGTCTCGGTGGCGCCCCCGGTCTCTGTGCTGACCGCGCCCTCGCCCCAGTCGGGCGCGGCAGAGTCTTCGGAGGTCACCGACACGTTCCACCTGTCGGTGCTGGCGTTGTACTTGGCCATCACCGAGAAGTACTGGGAGCCGTGGAAGCTGAAGACACGCGGATGGGCGTTGAGGTGGTCAGCGTCAAGGCGAACCCAGGCCGAGACCGTGAACGCGGAGTCAGTGCGAACCGGGACCGTCTCAGCCGTGGGGCAAGTCGACCCGTCAAACTTCAGAGCGCTGTTTTCGCGACCGTGCTGATCGGACTCCCACACCGGGGTCGTCGGCATCGCGGTCAGGTCTGGTCCGCGCCCCGAATAGTCTGCACCGGGCACTACACCGGGCGTCTTGTCGTAGCGAAGCGGGTACCAAGCTTGCAGCGCGGCCGGGATTCCGGCTCCACCCATCGACTCATCGATCTGCTGACCGGTCAGTGGCTGGCCGAAGATCACCGCATCGTCGACCGAACCGGCGAAGTGCCCGAAGGTGCTGCCACTCGCCTTGACGCCGCAGCCGACGGAGAAGACCCCGTTCGCAGTCCATGCGTCTGGAGCCTCCTTGGAACCCACCAGGAATCCGTTGACATACAGTCGCAGACGAACTGCCGCCGCGTCGTAAACCGCAGACACATGCGTCCATGTCCCGAATTGAGCGGTCGTAGGTGAGACGACTGAGACGCCTGTTGTCCCACCATCGGCGTTGCTCATCGCAACGCCCCATTTACCACTGGTGGTCAGCAGGAGCTTCATGTTGCTCGAGACCGCGCCGGTCACGTCGATGACCGCGGCTTCCGATGCAGGCGCGGACGCGGCGTTGACCCACCCGGCGACGGTGTACGAACTCTTCGTATCGACGATCGGGCTGCCTGCTTTGAGGCAGGACGCGCTGGTGCCGTCGAAGACTGCAGCCGAATCGGGGCGTCCCGCACGGTCAGGTCCAGTGACCGCAGCTCCGAGCGGAGTCAGATCGTGTTCGCCTGCGTCGTCAAGCAGATCGCCATCGAAGCGCCATGCCCCCACTGCTTCAGCAGGCTGAGCAGCGATGGCAGTGAATATGAGAGTGGTTGGGCTGGAGGGGTTGCCGGTGCTGCCTACCGGGACGTCCCACGCCGTTACCTGCAAGGTGTGCTGGATCGACCCGGTAGCCGGCAATGTCAGTTGAAGCTGTGCCCTGCCGGCGGTCGCGGGGATCGATTTCTCCGCCGCGCTGTTGAAGGAATAGTTGAAGCTCTTGACGTCCGAGTCACTGATGAGTTCGAACGTAACCGTCTGGCCTGGAAGTGGGCTCGTGGTTACCTGAACGACATCGGGCGGGCTGGGAGGGGTCGAGTCTATCCGCACCCAACAGTAGGCCGACCATGCGCTCTGAGTGAACGCGTCTTCAGTCCTTGCATTCCACCGGTAGAGGCCTTCCGTTGCCTCATTAGCGGAAAGGCGCGTTATGGCTGATGTTCCGCCCTCAAGCAGGGTCTCTGTGTCCTCCCAGATGTGATCGCCGGTTTGCGCGTAAAAGCGAAAGCGCGTCACGAGGGATGATCCGTCGTCGGGGTCGCCCGGTAGTGCGGAAAACTTCGGCGTCGTGGAGGTCACAAGCGTCGGGGACGCTTGTGTCCCGCAGGCTTGATCTTCGGTCTTGAGAGCCGTTGGTGTCGTCGGCAGCTGGTTCAGGCGGAAGTGGCAGTTCGCGGTCCATTCCCCGACTGCATCGTGACTGCTGTCGGCATCCCTGACGCGTGCTTCCCAGTAGTAGTTCTTGCCGCGCACGAGCTTTCCTGAGGGAACCGTCGCAGAGTACGCGGTGCTCTCGGCGACACCCGAGACGGTCATCTCCGCGATGGTGACGTCAGGGCTGGGACCGGGGTCGACGACTCTGAAATCCAGATGCGTTGACGAGAGGAGATTCGACGGAGTCGTCGCCGTCAGCACGGGCTGCAAGGTGTTGAGCGTCAGGCCCGGGGCCGAAGTCGAGCAGTCCTTGCCGGCGGTCTTGAGGGACCTCGGCGGGTTCGCCGCATGGGTGACCAGGAGCGTCGCCGTACTCGGATCCATCTTGCGCCACTGGTACCTATCGGTTTCGTCGCCGGAGACGACGGCGAACGGCGCAGTGTTCGAACCGTCGTCAGCCAAGGCCTGCATACGGTTCTTGAGACCTGTGGTGCTCGTCCAGGCGATAGTCTGGTCGGTTTCGTTGTAATTGTCGTTCGAGGTCGGCACCGAGTCAGTGGCGACCGTGCCGACGACCTTGGAGTTGAACACGTCGTCGAAGGCGGCGGTGTCGACGTTGAAGGAGTTCATCGCAACGAGCTTGACGTCGTAGGTTTTGCCGACACCTGCCGTGTGAGTCTGGGTGATCCAGACGCCGGCATCACGGACCTCGCGGTCGGCGAGGGCCTGGATGCCGTTGAAGATCATGCCGGCCCGCCAGTATCCCAAGGTGGGGTCGTTTTCCCACAGCTGCAGGCCAGTGCACATGACGGCACCGTTGCCGCAGGTGATCTCGTTGGCGTAGGCCTCGCCGTAGAGGAAGTTCGTCCATGACACGGAGGTGTCGTAGAACTTCGGGTCGATGTAGATCGGGTACTGCGCGTCCGGGTCGTCCAGCAGCGTTTGGTCGGGGACCACGGTCAGAGAGTCGGCGTCGATCTCCAGTTCCATCGCGGCCGCGAGCTCCGGGGTGCCTTCTGCGGCTGCGGACGAGTCCCACATCAGCGGGGTCGCGACGCCGAACGCCGACTCACCCTCCGCGTCGGTCAACTGCGCGGTGTCGGCCTCCGAATCCGACGAGACCGCCAGTCCGTCAGTGGTGAGCCCCAGTTCGATCTGCTCGAGCTCCGGGCTGGCGGCGGCTTCGGGAGTCTTGACAACCAAGGCGTACGAGAAGTCTGAGACTCCCGCGTAGACCTCGAGGTCTACGTCGGGGAGTACGTCGGGGTAGACGACAGTGGACCCTTCCGCGACGGGCGCGGGAAGCGGGTCGGGCCAGGACAGGGACACTTGCTCGCCGTCGGCACTCACTGCTGAGACGAATTCCGTCGTGCCAGCGGCACCGAATCGCAGGTCCATGACCGTCGCCACCGCTTCGAGCGAGCCGTCCTCGGCTACCTCGACGGTGGTGTCGACTTCGACCCAATCGCCGGACTCGTCAGGCACCCACCCGGGCACCGCGCGGAATTCGGTGGTCGTCGAACCATCGGGCTGGGCGTAGGAGCGACTGGTGTAGTCCTGCATGTCACGGATCAGGACTTCGGCATCGCAAGCCGCGGCGAGGGCCAGCGCGTCAGCCTCGTTGCTCTCCTGGAGCCCGGAGTCGGGAGCCGTGCAGGAAGCGTCGTTCGGTTCTTCGGCGAGGGCGGGTGGGGTGCTCAGTGCTGCACCTGCGATCACCGAAGCCAGACCGATGGTCAGGCTTCGTGCGATGGCGCGGCGAGGGTGGGGGCTCGTCACGTGGGGTTCGCTCTCCAGTTTGAGGATGGGGGTGTCATCGGGGGGTTACGGGGTTGACTCGGCACTGGCTGTGACCGCGAGCGAAGCACACGCTATCAACATTTGTGGACTTCCGCAGAAGCCGGACAATGTGGATTGGTCCGAATTGCACCATGGACTCCCAGGCAATCCGGCGACGACCAGGAGATGTAACAGTTTTGCATCAGTCGATACGTGCGTGATCACATCGGAGTTCATCGAGCACGATCCATTTCGCACTTCCATTGGCGCCCTTCAGGTTTCGCGTGATGACACAGCGCTGTCATCTCGAAACGCTGACGTTCGCATGCGGGGGCACAGGTCCCACTATTTGGCGACAGATCACCCCGGACCGGCACTCGACGATGTTCTGCGGCGGGCCGGTGCGGGTGTCAGGAGGGCTGTCAGGTCGGTGTCAGGGCGGTGCAAGGCGGGGCGTCGATAGTTGCTTCATCAACGAGGGCGACCTCACCGGAACTGGAATTGGAGCAAGACGATGACCATCAACCTCACCGCCCAGGACGAGACCACCATCCGCACCGCCGCTTACGGCGTCGTTACGCTCATGTCGTCAGCGGGGATCGCCGGGTCGGCGCACCGGATCGGCACGGACGCGTCGCTGGCGCTCGCCGCCGCGACCGGCGCCGTCGGGCACGTGATCGCCGGGGCGAAGGCGAAGGACCTGAAGTTCCCGGGCAAGTCGACTGCGGCCATCGCCGACCAGGTGCTGCCCGCGATCAGCGAGTCGGTGCGGCTGCTGGCCGCCGAGGACGCGGCCGAGGCCGAGAACTTCCGCTCGGTCGTCCGCATCGCGATCGCCGCCGCGGAACGCGCCCACAAGGGCGAGCCGAGCCCGGTCATGGCCGAGATGAGCCGGAAGATCAACGAGGCGCTGAACGCCTAGGAGACGCGACACCCGCGCCGCCGCACCGATTCCGGTGCGGCGGCGAAACACGTCGGGTTCGGAGGGTGGATCAGTAGCGGGATGTATCCCTGGCACGGCGGGCCGCATCGACGTTTCGCGGCGGCTGGTGAACACTGGGTCGCGACAGGGCCGCCGGGATTGAAGGAGTCGAGCCGTGACCGATCCGTTCATCAGGAGCTTCGAGGACGCCGAACGTGAAGGGCCGCTGGCGGGTCTGCGGTTGGCGGTGAAGGACCTGTTCGATCTGGCAGGGGTGCCGACGGGGGCGGGGAACCCGCGGTGGCTCGAGACGCATGCGGTGCCGAGCGAGGACGCGGTCGCGGTGGCACGGTTGCGGGCTGCCGGGGCGCGAGTGGTCGGGAAGACGGTCACCGATGAGCTGGCGTGGAGCCTGAACGGGACGAACGCGCACTACGGGACCCCGGAGAACCCGGCCGCGCCGGGGCGGGTGCCGGGCGGGTCGTCGTCGGGGTCGGCGTCGGCGGTCGCGTTGGGGCGGGCGGACATCGGGCTCGGGACGGACACGGGCGGGTCTATCCGGGTGCCCGCGTCCTATTGCGGGCTGTTCGGGCTGCGGCCGACGCACGGCCGGGTGAGCCTGGAAGGCGCGGTGCCGCTGGCGCCGTCGTTCGACACCGCCGGGGTGCTCACGCGGGACGCGGCGACATTGCGGCTGGCGATGGACGTGCTGCTGGAGGGCACGGCTGAGGCGGGGCCGATCACGAGACTGCTGGCGCCGCAGGACATCTGGGACGAGATCGCGGAGGCGACCACGGCCGCGGTGTGGCCGCAGGTCGAGGCAATGGGGCTGCCGATCGACCGGACGCCGTTCTTCGCGGACAGCGGCGATGTCGCGCCGCTCGAGGCCGCGCGGGTCGCGTACGCGACCCTGCAGGCATGGGAGGCGTGGCAGGCCCACGGCGAATGGATCGAGGCGAACGAGCCCGAGTTCGGGCCCGGCGTGGCGATGCGGTTCGCGAACGCCGCGAAGCTCGACAGCGCCGACGTCGCTGCGGCCCAACGGGTCCGCAGCGGTGTCACCGCGCTCGTGCGGGACCGGCTGCCGGACGGCGTCGCGCTGGCCATTCCGGCGACGCCGGGACCGGCGTTCACGATCGGCGACGCGCCGAACCGCGAGGCGATCGTCCGGTTGACGTGCATCGCGGGCCTGGCGGGCGCGCCGGCCCTGGCCGTGCCGGCCGGCACCGTCGAGGGTCTGCCGGTCGGCCTCCAACTCGTGGCCGCCCCCGGCGGCGACGAGCGCCTGCTCGAACTCGCCTGACCACAAGCGGAGAATCGATCGAGTCAGCTCGGTCGGCGTTCGCCCTCACGCCGAGCCGATTCATCGCGGGCAGCCTCGCTTGGAACGGAGCATGCCGCCCGGCGTGCGCGACAAGCGTCGGCTCGAACTCGTGCGGCCGCCAACGGCAGCGCCGAATCGAGCCCGGTCGGCCGGCGTTCGCGGCCACGCCGAGCCGATTCATCGCGGGCAGCCTCGCTTGGAACGGAGCATGCCGCCCGGCGTGCGCGACAAGCGTCGGCTCGAACTCGCCCGGCCGCCAACGGCAGCGCCGAATCGAGCCCGGTCGGCCGGCGTTCGCGGCCACGACGAGCCGGTTCATCGCGGGCAGCCTCGCTTGAACCGGAGCATGCCGCCCAGCGTGCGCGACGAACGTCTGCTCGAGCCGGTCTCGTTTGGAGCGGAGCCGGAGTCCGTCGCCGCGGCGGTCCGCGCGGCACGGGCGGTCTCGCTGCGCTGAGCGAGCCGCCCTCGGAGCGCGGGGCCTTGCGGGCCGGAGCACGGTCGCATCGCGCCGGTTTCGGTCGCGTGCCGCTCGGGACGATGGGTGTCCCCGGCCGCGGTCGTCGGCCCGATCGTGAAGCAGCCGTGACGGATCCTGGGGGCCGTGCCGCGGGGCCCCCTCGCCCCGCGGATCCCTCGGTCCTGTCCTGTCACCGTTGTAGAGCTGTACTGCCTAGCGGGTGCTGGTCGGCCACCCGCGTCGCGCGTCGCCGGGCGTGATCCTGCCGGTCACGGCGGTCCTGTTGCGCGCCTGGAAAATCCGGGGAACGGTCGCGTCCTCTCCTGCCAGTCGGGACGCGGATCGGATGGTCAGCAGACGAGGCCCGAACGGAAGGCCTCGGCCACCGCGTGGGCCCGGTCGCGCGCGCCGAGCTTGCGGAACATGCGCCGCGCGTGGGTCTTGACGGTGTCCTCGGAGACGAACAGATCGCGCCCGATCTCCGCGTTCGACTTCCCTTCGCTCATGCCCCGCAGGACCTGGAGCTCGCGCTCCGTGAGCTTCATGCCCTGCAGCGTGGAACGCTGCCGCGGCACGGTCTCGGTGACGCGCCGGAGCGTCGGCGAGGCGAACATGATCGCCTGCGCCAGCGCGACCAGCAGGTCGTCGGAGTTGTTGGACGGGGTGCGGATGACGCCCCGGGCGCCCGCGGCGACCACCATGGCCGCCGTGCGCGGGTCGGCCGCGCCGGACAGGAGGACCCCGGTGCGGGGCGAGCGGGCGCGGACGGTCTTGACGAACTTGACCGGGTCGGGCGCGGCCAGGGCCACGTCGACCAGCACCACGTCCACTTGGCGGCGGCCGAGTTCGAGGAAGAGCTCGGGCGAGCCCTCGACCGACTTGACCGCCTGAGCCAGGCCCATGCGGGTCGCGCAGGCCGAGATCTTCTGTCCGGCTTGAGGAGTCTTAACACAGACCAGTACGGTTCTCACTTTGTTCTACCTTTCGCTGCGGTAGGCCGTGCGTGTCTCTCTGTTACCAGCACGCAGGCGGTCCGCCGCCATGACGCGAGTTCGCGCGGATTTTTCGAGTGACTTGTCGAGGTTTCCGGGGCGGCGCGTGGACGCATGGTGTTCGGGGCTCGCTTGACGCGAGTTCCTCGTCCCGGATGGGAAACTGGGGGCATGACACAGCGAAGAGGCGGACGACCGTACCGAGCCGAGTCCCGCGATTTTGGTGACCATCGTTCACATCCACCTCGCCATGACCTGTCTAACGAACTAACGGCCCTGGAAGGTACGAGTTACGGCCGATATAAATCCTTGCGTGGCAAATGGTGGGCAGGTCCGGCGATTCTGGACATTTCCCGGGTCCAGTCGGACCCGTACGCGCCGCCGAGCCGCGTCGCCCTCGAGTTCGACGCCGAGGCCGCAGACCTGCTCGAAGACTGGTACGCGACGCCGGAGCGGCGGCGCGCGCTGGCGGTGCTGCTCGCCAAGCGGTTCAGGAAGGCCTGCCCCACAAGGGACCTGAGGATCGACGGCGGGGGGCAGGAGATCCTGCGGCGGGCCTCGTGCACCGTGGGCGCGGACGGGTCGGTGGTGTTCCGGCTCGGCGCGCAGTTCCCCGGGCACGGGCGGCGGATCGCGGGCCGGCAGGCCGCGCGGCTGCTGTGCGAGATCCTGCCGGACGTGGCCGACGAGGCGCTGTCGGTGCCCGAGGATGACGTGCTGGTGTGGACGCGCCACGCCGACGACGTCAAGGCGCTCAGGGAGTCCGTGGCGGCGGCGGGGCTCGTGGCGTTCGTCGCGGACGGGTCGATGCTCGCGCGGCGCTCGGGCGTGGACCAGCGGCCGCTGGAGTCGGGCGTGCCGTTCAAGAGCCCGGACTCGCTCGCGGTGGAGTTCGAGCTGCCGCACGCGGGTGCGGTGCGCGGCATGGGGATCGGGCCGGGCGTCACGCTGATCGTCGGCGGCGGCTTCCACGGGAAGTCGACCCTCTTGCGGGCCTTGGAGTCCGGCGTGTGGGACCACATCCCTGGGGACGGCCGGGACCTGGTGGTCGCGGACCGGTCGGCGGTGAAGATCCGGGCCGAGGACGGGCGCGCGGTGACCGGCGTCGACGTGCACGCGTTCGTCGACCACCTGCCGAGCGGCGACGACACGCGGCATTTCACGACCGAGAACGCGTCCGGCTCGACCTCGCAGGCCGCTGCCGTGGTCGAGGCGCTGGAGGCGGGCGCGAAGGCGCTCTTGATCGACGAGGACACGGCCGCGACGAACCTGATGATCCGCGACGCGCGGATGCAGGAGCTCGTGGCGAAGGACCGCGAGCCGCTGACGCCGCTGGTCGACCTGGTGCGGTCGATGGCCGACGAGCACGGAGTGGCGACGATCCTCGTCATGGGCGGCTCAGGCGACTACATGGACGTCGCCGACCGGGTGATCCTCATGGACGCGTACCGGCCCGAGGACGTGACGGAGCGGGCGAAGGCGTTGGCGGCCAAGCCGACCGGGCGCCAGGTCGAGGCCGAGGGGTTCCGGATGCCGCGGGCGCGCGTGATCGACCCGCGGTCGGTGTCGTCGGAGTCGCGGGGGAAGCAGAAGATCAAGGCCGGGGGCACGGACGGGCTGCGGTTCGGCGAGTCCGATGTGGACGTGCGGTCGGTGGAGCAGATCACCGACCCGGCGATGACCACCGGGATCGGGCTGGCGATCGAGGCGGCCGCGCGGCACGGCTGGATCGACGGCGAGTCGACCGTCGCGGAAGTCCTCGACCGCCTGGACGAGGCGCTGGACGCCGGCGGCGAGGAGGAGCTGCTGCGGATCAGGGACATCGACCTGGCGGTGCCGCGGCGGCACGAGGTGGCGGCGACGCTCAACCGGATGCGGGAGCTTCGGGTGCGCCAGAGCGAGTGAGGTTGCGGCCCTTGTGGACCCGGGGGCCGGGACGGGGCGCGAAACGCCTGATCACAGGCAAAAAAGCGCCTTCGCGGCTCCGATCCCCAAAGGCCGCGAAGGCACTTGAACTCTATCGGTTTCCCGACAGTAGTGCGACTAACTGTCGGGATGTTGACACTTGCGGTTCCGACCCCCCGCCCGACCAGCGGCTAAACCCGGAGCCGGAAAACGCGGCAAGGCCGCCGACATCGTCGGCGGCCTTGCGTTCGCTCGGTTGCCGGTCGGAACCGGCCGGGCGCTAGTGCGAGTGGCCGTGCCCGCCGTGGGAGTGGGAGTGGCCGTGACCGGCCTCCTCCGCCTCTTCCTCGGGCTTGTCCACGATCGTCACCTCGGTCGTCAGCAGCATGCCGACGATCGAACCGGCGTTGAGCAGCGCGTTGCGGGTGACCTTCACCGGGTCGAGGATGCCGGCCGAGACCAGGTCCTCGTACTCGCCGGTGGCGGCGTTCCAGCCCTCGCGCCAGCCCTTGCCCTCGACCGCGTTCACGATCACGTCGCCGGACTCGCCGGCGTTGACCGCGATGCGGCGCAGGGGCTCCGACAGCGCCGCTTCGACGATCTTGAGGCCGACGCGGGCCTCCTCGTCGTCGAGCTCGATCTTCTCGAGCACGCTGATCGCGTGCACCAGGGCCGCGCCGCCGCCGGCGACGATGCCCTCCTCGACCGCGGCCTTGGTCGCGTTGACCGCGTCCTCGATCCGGTGCTTGCGCTCCTTCAGCTCGACCTCGGTGGCCGCGCCGACCTGGATGACGGCGACGCCGCCCGAGAGCTTCGCGAGGCGCTCCTCGAGCTTCTCGCGGTCCCAGGACGACTCGGTCGTGGAGGCCTGCTGCTTGATCTGCGCGATGCGGGCGTCGACGGCCTCCTTCTCCCCGGCGCCGTCCACGATCGTGGTGGCGTCCTTGGAGACGGTGACGCGGCGTGCCCGGCCCAGGTGCGACAGGTCCGCGGCCTTGAGCTCGAGGCCCACCTCGGAGGAGATGACCTCGGCGCCCGTGAGGGCCGCGATGTCGCCCAGGATGGCCTTGCGGCGGTCGCCGAAGGCCGGGGCCTTGACGGCGCACACGCGCAGGGTGCCGCGCAGGGCGTTCACCGTCAGGGTCGCGAGGGCCTGGCCCTCGACGTCCTCGGCGATGATCAGCAGCGGCTTCGAGGTCTCGACGACCCTCTCCAGCACCGGCAGCAGCTCCTCGATGGAGCCGACCTTGGCGTTGGTGATGAGGATGTAGGGGTCCTCGAAGACCGTCTGGCGCGAGTCCTGGTCGGTGATGAAGTTCGGCGAGATGAAGCCCTTGTCGAACTGCATGCCCTCGGTGACCTCGAGCACGGTCTCCAGGCTGGAGCCGTCCTCGACCGAGATGACGCCCTCGGCGCCGACCGCGTCCATCGCCTTCGCGATGAGCTCGCCGATCTCCGGGTCCTGCGCCGAGACGGCGGCGACCTGCGCGATGTGCTCGTGCGAGTCGATCTGGATGGCCTGGGCCAGCAGCTCCTCGGACACGGCGTTCGCGGCGGCCTCGATGCCCCGGCGGATCGCGATCGGGTTCGCCCCGGCCGTGACCGCCTTGATGCCCGCGCGGCTCATCTTCTGAGCGAGCACGGTCGCGGTGGTGGTGCCGTCGCCCGCGACGTCGTTCGTCTTGGTCGCGACCTCCTTGACCAGCTGCGCGCCGAGGTTGGCGTACGGGTCGGCGAGCTCGATCTCCTTGGCGATGGTCACGCCGTCGTTGGTGATCAGCGGCGCGCCGAAGGAGCGCTGGAGGACCACGTTGCGGCCCTTCGGGCCCAGCGTGACCTTGACGGTGTCGGCGAGGTGGTCGATGCCGTGCAGCAGGTTGTGCCGCGCGTCCTCGGCGAAGTTGAGAATCTTCGGCATGGTTTCCCTTCCTAAGACACGAAAGGGGCCATCTTCGATGGCCCCCGGACGTGACTAGTTCTCGACGACCGCGAGGACGTCGCGCGAGGACAGGACCAGGTACTCCTCGCCGTTGTACTTGACCTCGGTGCCGCCGTACTTGGAGTAGATGACCACGTCGCCGACCTTGACGTCGATCGGGAGGCGGTTGCCCTTGTCGTCGAAGGCGCCCGGGCCCACGGCCAGAACGGTGCCCTCCTGGGGCTTCTCCTTGGCGGTGTCGGGGATGACCAGACCGGAAGCGGTGGTGGTCTCGGCCTCGTTGGCCTGGACAACGATGCGGTCGCCCAGCGGCTTGATGGCAGCCTTGCTCACTTGGTTTCTCCAAACCTTCGTGTTCAATACGGATGTGCGCCACGACGGCGCGGGTCTCGTCGTCGCGGGTGCCGAGGCACCGGCCCGTGGCTGTTGGCACTCTCGAGGCGAGAGTGCCAGTGCGATCATAGCGCTTAGCAATCTCGGTCTGCGAGTGCTAAGGGTCAAGTTAGTTCGCGCAGGTGGGGACCGTCAACATGGGGTCTCGGACGTCATACCATGAGGCACGTGGACACCAGCCTGCTCGAAGCCCTCCGGGCCGACGCCGACCTCCAGCGCACGGCCGCCGCGGCCTTGGCGAACGACGGCGACCGCGCCCCGCTCACCCTGCGCAAGGCCGGCATCGCGCCCGACCTGGCGGCCGCGGCCCTGACCCTGGCGGACCTGCGGGCGCACGCGAAGGCCAAGTTCGGCGAGCGCGCCGAGCGGATGTTCTTCACCCGGGCGGGCCTGGAGCAGGCCACGCGGTGGGTCGTCGCCGAGCGCCGCGCCGCGCGCTTCGCCGCGCACGCGCGCGAGGTGACCGACCTGTGCTGCGGGCTCGGCACGGAGGCCCTGGCGTTCGCCGCGGCGGGCCTGCGGGTCGCGGCGGTGGACATGAGCGAGGAGACGGCCGCGTTTGCGCGGGCGAACGCCGAGGCGATGGGACTTCCGGTCGAGGTCGCGGTCGGCGACGCGCTGCAGACTCCGCTGGCCGAATCGGCCTTCGCGGACCCGGCCCGCCGCTCGGGCGCAGGCCGCAACTTCAACCCGGCCGAATACTCGCCGCCGCTGGACCCGCTGCTCGAGCACATGGCTTCGGCGCGTTTCGCGGCCTTGAAGCTCGGCCCCGGCATCGGCCACGAGTGGATTCCCGAAGGGGCCGAAGCGGAATGGGTCTCCGTCGACCGGGACGTGGTCGAGGCGTGCCTGTGGCTGGGCGACGCGGCCGAGGTGCCGCGCCGCGCCAGCCTGTGCAAGGCGGGCGAGTGGCACGAGCTGACCGGCAGCGGCGAGGAGCGCGCCCCAGTGGGCGAGGTCGCGGCGTACCTGTACGAGCCGGACGGCGCGGTGATCCGGGCGGGACTGGTCGCCGAGTTGGCGGAGCGGCTGGGGGCCCACACCGCGTACGAGTCCATCGCCTACCTCTATAGCGACCGGCTTGTGGAAACGCCGTTCGCGAGGGCCTGGAAGGCGGAAGAGGTCTGGCCCCTCCACCCCAAGAAGCTCAAGGCCCTGCTGGCAGAACGGGGCATCGGCCGCCTCACGATCAAACAGCGAGGAACCGGCATCGACCCGGC
The DNA here is from genome assembly GCF_017592475.1 of Glycomyces niveus. Lineage (GTDB taxonomy): Bacteria > Actinomycetota > Actinomycetes > Mycobacteriales > Micromonosporaceae > Glycomyces > Glycomyces niveus. The sequence goes on from NZ_JAGFNP010000006.1 coordinate 226,365, forward strand.
GGCACTGCGCAAGCAGTTGAAGCTCAAGGGCGGCAACGAAGCGACCCTGGTGCTGACCCGCCTCGGCGACACCCACGCCGCCATCCTCTGCCGAGAGGCCTAAGCGGTCGGGCCGCGTCCTGAGAGCGAACGCTGACAAGGGGAGAGCCGGGCGCCGCTGCGAGCGGTGCCCGGCTTTCGCCGTTCCTAAGGGAGGCGCGCGGTGAGGTCGACTTCGACGAGTTGGCCCGGGTAGCCCAGGGCGGTCACGCCGACGACGGTGCTCGCGGCCTTGAAGGCGGGGCCGAGGTCGGACTGCTCGGCGAAGCGGTGCCAGGCGGCGCCGACCACGGCGCTGTCGGCGCTCACGACGTAGACGACCGAGCGGACGACGTCGTCGACGGCCGCGCCGACCGAGGCGAGGGCCGCGAGGCAGTTCGCGGCGGTCTGGTCGATCTGGGCGTCGAGGTCGCCGATGCCGACGACCTGCTGGTCGGCGTCGACGGGGCACTGCCCGGCGAGCATCGCCAGCCGCCCGGCCTCGACCACGGTCACGTGCTCATAGCCCCCGGTGGGGTGCAGTTCAGTGTCGGACACACCGCGAGTCTATGGCCGCTGCCGTTGGGCAGGAAGCGGATTTCGGGGTTATTCGGGGTGCGCGAGCCGGTAGCGGAGGTTCGCGTCCTTCTCGGTGACCATGCGCTCGAGGTCGACCTGGTAGTTGGCGAGCTTGTCGCGCAGGGGCTCGTCGCTCGCGCCGAGGATGCGCAGGGCGAGGAGGCCGGCGTTCTTGGCCCCGGCGATGGAGACGGTGGCGACGGGGATGCCGGCGGGCATCTGGACGATGGACATGAGCGAGTCCATGCCGTCGAGGTATTTGAGCGGGACGGGCACGCCGATGACCGGGAGCGGGGTCGCGGACGCGACCATGCCGGGCAGGTGGGCCGCGCCGCCGGCGCCGGCGATGATGACCTGCAGGCCGCGGGAGGCGGCGGAGTCGGCGTAGCTGAGCATGCCGTGGGGCGTGCGGTGGGCGGAGACGACCCGGACCTCGAAGGGGACGCCGAACTCGGTGAGGACCTCGGTGGCCGGTTCCATGGTGGGCCAGTCCGAGTCGGAGCCCATGATGACGCCGACGCGGGGTTTCTGCTCAGCCATTACTCGCCTTCCTGGAGCCATTTGGCGGCCCGCAGGGCGCGGTGCCGCAGCACGTCGGGGTCGTCGCCGCAGACGGTGACGTGGCCGATCTTGCGGCCGGGGCGCACGGCCTTGCCGTAGAGGTGGACGTGCGCGCCCGGGTCCTCGGCGAGGAGGTGCTGGAGGCGTTCGTCGATGCGGGGGCCGCCGGGGGCGCCGCCGAGGACGTTGGCCATCACCGTGTAGGGCGCGGCGGTCTCGGTGGAGCCGAGCGGGTAGTCGAGGACGGCGCGGAGGTGCTGCTCGAACTGGCTGGTGCGGGCGCCTTCGATGGTCCAGTGGCCGGAGTTGTGGGCCCGCATGGCGAGCTCGTTGACGAAGAGGCCCTTGGAGGTCTGGAAGAGCTCGACGGCGAGCATGCCGCAGACGCCGAGTTCGTTCGCGACGGTCTCGGCGATGCGGCGGGCCTCGGCGGCGGTCTCGTCGGTGAGGCGCGGGGCGGGGGCGATGACCTCGGTGCAGATGCCGCCGGTTTGGACGGTCTCGACGACGGGGTAGACGGCGGTCTCGCCGCGAGGGGAGCGGGCGATCTGGATCGCGAGCTCGCGCTGGAGCGCCATGCGCTCCTCGGCGATGAGGCGGATGCCGGAGGCGAGCACGGCCTGCGCGTCGGCGGGCGTGTCGATCATCCACACGCCTTTGCCGTCGTATCCGCCGGTGGCGGCCTTGAGGACGCACGGGAGGCCGAAGGCCTCGACGTCGGAGATGGAGTCGACCGGGGCCCAGCGCGGCTGGGGGAGGCCGAGTGCGGCGAGGCGGGTGCGCATGGCCTGCTTGTCCTGGGCGTACAGCAGGGCCTCGGGGCGGGGCTGGACTTCGACGCCTTCGGCGACGAGCGTCTGGAGGGCGTCCTGCGGGACGTGCTCGTGGTCGAAGGTGACCACGGTGCAGCCCTTGGCGAACGCGCGGAGGTCGTCGGTGTTGCGGTAGTCGCCGAAAGTCGTCGCGGGGGTGACGACCGCGGCGCTCTCGGCCGGGTCGCCGGCGAGCACCTTGAGGCTCTGGCCGAGGGCGATGGCGGCCTGGTGGGTCATTCGGGCGAGCTGACCGGCGCCGATCATGCCCACCGTCGGAAGTTGCGTCGCGGCGTCCACGGCTCAGAGCGTAACGCCCGCCCCGACCTCGGGCCCGGCGTTCGGCACGTGGCGTGACCTGGACCCTTACAGGATGATGGGATGTCTCGGCGGTCGCAGTTTGCGGGGGCTCGCGGCGGAGGCGGGCGCGAGCGGTGATGATGGAGGGGACACGCTTCGCCGAGTTCCGAAGGGCCGCCATGATCGAGTACTACTCCCCCGCCGAGATCGAGGCGATGCGCCCGGCCGGCCGCTTCGTGGCCGGGATCCTCTCCGAGCTGGCCCGCACCGCCGAGGTCGGCATGAACCTGCTCGAACTCGACGACCTGGTCGCGCGCCGCATCAAGGAGGCCGGGGCGGTCTCCTGCTATGTGGACTACCACCCGTCGTTCGGCGGGAGCCCGTTCGGGAAGGTGCTGTGCACGTCGGTGAACGACGCGGTGCTGCACGGCCTGCCGTTCGATTACAAGCTCAAGGACGGCGACCTGGTCAGCTTCGACTTCGCCGCCCAAGTGGACGGCTGGGTCGCGGACTCGGCGCTCTCGGTCGTGGTGGGGAACGCGAGCGAGCGGGACCTGCACCTGATCGACACCACGGCGCGGGCGCTCGAGGCGGGCATCGCGGCGGCGAAGGTGGGGAACAAACTCGGCGACATCGGGCACGCGATCGCGACCGTGGCGCGCGGCGACGGCCTCGGCGTGAACACGCAGTTCGGCGGGCACGGCGTGGGCCGCACCATGCACGGCGACCCGCACGTGCCGAACGACGGCCGCCCGGGCCGGGGCATGAAGCTCAAGCCGGGCCTGGTCATCGCGATCGAGCCGTGGTTCCTGCAGACGACCGACGAGATCGTCTACGACCCCGACGGGTGGACGCTGCGGAGCGCGGACGGCTCTCGCGGCGCGCACATGGAGCACACGGTCGCGATCACGGAGGACGGGCCGATCATCCTCACCGCGAGGGACTGAGCGGACGGCTCGAGCGGCGATCCGGCGGGCACGCCGAACACGCATCGCTCGGCTAGGGAAGGACCCCCGGTTTCCAAGCTAGGTCGCGGAACCTGAAGCGCAGCTGAAGTGAGGCGTTCCCCACGGCGTGGCGGCGCCTCAGTGGTCCGCTTCGGTCCTCGCCAGGCGGGCCATGCGATCGATCATGCGCTCGGTGGTGATCTCCTCGGCGGTGACGGCGTAGCCGTAGTGGTCGCGCCAGTCGCCGTCGATGTAGAGGTAGCGCTTGTGCAGGCCCTCGCGGCGGAGGCCGAGCTTCTCGGCGACGCGGTTCGAGGGGCCGTTCTCAGGCCGGATGTTCACTTCGATGCGGTGCAGGCGGCCGACGGTGAGGGCGTGGTCGACCACGAGCGCGAGCGCGGTCGCGGTGATGCCGCGCCCGGCGTGGCCGCGGTCGATCCAGTAGCCCGCGTAAGCGGAGCCGAAGGCGCGGCGCACGATGTTGCCGACCGTGAGGCCGCCGCAGAGCTCGCCCTGCCAGCACACGGCGAGGGGCCAGCTCGTGCCGTCCTTGATCGAGCGCTTGAGGCCGCGGAGCATGGCGCGGAACGCGGCGGGCGAGTGCGCCTCGTGCCAGGTCGTGCCGGTGCCGGGTTCCCAAGGGGCGAGCCAGGCTTCGTTGGCGCGGCGCAGCTCGGACCAGCGTGCGGCGTCGGAGCGCCGGAAGGGGCGGACGCTGACGTCGCCGTGGTGGAGGTGCACGGGCCAACCGGGGTTGGAGAGGGTCATTCGTTGTCCAGCTGCGGCTTGTTGATCATCGGTTCCGGTCCAGGAGCAGCACGTCTACGGTCGAGCCGGCGGGCACCCGGGTCGCGTTCTCGCCGATCGTCATGAGGCCGGTCGCCTCGGCGAGTCCGGAGAGCGTGTAGGACGTGGCCCCCAGCGGGGCGACGGTGTAGCCGCCGCCGCGCCTCTCGGCGACGCGGACGGGCCGGAATTCGCGCAGCCCGCTCGGTGAGGATACGGGCTCGGTCAGGTTGGCGCGCACGCTGGGCCGGAAAACGGGCTCGGCTCCGGCGAGGCGCTGGATGAGCGGGCGGGCGATGACCTCGAACGCGATCGTGGCCGCGACGGGGTCGCCGGGGAGGCACACGACGGGGACCTCTTCGGGGCCGATCGTGCCGAAGCCCATGGTCTCGCAGAGGTACACGGCGACCGGGTTGAAGTCGACCGCGCCGTCCCGGGAGAAGGTGCGGCGCACCATGTCGCCGGGGCCGAGGCCGGTGCCGCCGGTGGTGATGACGAGGTCGGCGCGGAGGATCTGGTCGTCGAGGACCGAGCGGAGCGCGTCGGGCTCGTCGTCGCAGATGCCGACGCGGTACGCGTGCGCGCCCGCCTCCGAGGCCGCGGCGGTGACGAGGTGGGAGTTGACGTCGATGAGCTGGCCGGGCTGCGAAGGGCGGCCGGTGTCGACGAGTTCGTCGCCGGTGGCGATGACGACGACGCGCGGGGTGGGGCGCACGACGACGTCGGCGATGCCGGCGGCGGCGAGGAGGCCGATGAGGTTGGGGGTGACGCGGCGGCCCTCGTGGGCGAGGATCTCGCCTGAGGGCCGCTCGGATCCCATGCGGCGCACGCCGTGTCCGCGGCGCGGCACCTGCCGCACGTCGACGGTGGCCATGCCCTCGTCGGTCCACGCGAGGGGCACGACCATGTCCGCGCCCACCGGGAGCGCGGCCCCGGCGGCGACGGAGAAGCAGGTGCCGGAGACGAGGCGCACGGGGCGCCAGGACGAGGCGGCGAGGTCGCCGAGGACCTTGAGGCCCACGCCGCGTTCGGGGCTGGCGCCGGCGATGTCGTCGCCGTTGCACGCGTAGCCGTCGATCGCGGCGTAGTCGAAGGCGGGGAGCGGGCCGGGGTTGACCGCGTTCTCGGCCAGGACCGACCCGGTCGACTGGGTCATGTCGATGTCGACCGGGGGCAGGGGACGCACCAGGGCCAGCGCCTTCGCCAGGAAGTCGGCCAATGGCGTCGCCTCGCCGGTCCCCTTCACTCCTCATCCCCCCGTCGGTCAAGTTCCTCTCAGCGCCGCCTCGCGGTCGCCGGGTCAGTCAAGTGTCGCACTGAATTCGCGCAGCCAGGCGTTGAAGCCGGGCAAGTCGTCCCGCTGGGTTGCGAGCTCGACCAGGGTCTGGAGGTACGCGACGGGCTCGCCGGTGTCGTAGCGGCGGCCGCGGAAGACGACGGCATGGACCGGGGTCCCGTTGGCGCGCATGGCCTCCATGGCGTCGGTGAGTTGGATCTCGCCGCCGCTGCCGGGCTCGGTCCGCTCGAGTACCGGGAAGATCGAGCCAGGGAGGACGTAGCGTCCGATGAGGATCAGGTTGGACGGCGCGTCTTCGACGGCGGGCTTCTCGACGAGGCCGGTGACCTCGACGACGTCCTCGGCGTCGGTCGGGCGGACGGCGGCGACGCCGTAGCGGGAGACCTGGTCGTCGGGGACCTCGATCAGGGCGAGGACGATGCCGCCGGTCTCGGACTGGAGGTCGATCATGCGCGGCAGGAGCTTGTCGTCGAGGTGGCACCACTCGTCGCCGAGGAGGACCGCGAAGGGCTCGTCGCCGACGTGGGAGGCGGCGCGGCCGACGGCGTGGCCGAGGCCTTTGGCGCCGCCTTGGCGGATGGCGGTGATCTCGGCGATGGACTCGGGCGCTTTGACCTTCGCGAGCATCGCGTTCTTGCTCTTGGCCTTGAGGGCGTTGTCGAGGTCGGCGCGGGCGTCGAAGTAGTCGATCATGGCGTCCTTGCCGGGGGCGGTGACGAGGGTGACGTCATCGGCGCCGGCGGCGGCGGCTTCCTCCACGATGTACTGGAGGACGGGCTTGTCGACGATCGGCAGGAGTTCCTTGGGGATGGCCTTGGTGACCGGCAGGAAGCGGGTGGCGAAGCCGGCCGCGGGGATGACGGCTTTCGTGGCACGAGGCGCGGTTGCAGACATACCGCGAGGGTAGCGTGCGCACGCGGCGTGGCCGGTCAGCCACCCTGTCGAACAGGGGGTGAACGTTCATGTCGGGTGGTCCGGCGGCAGGGTCCGCTTGCCGGCAACCTTGTGGACGCTCGGTGTTCAGACGGCGGCCACTCGCCAGGTGTCGCGACCCGCGGCCTTGGCGGCGTAGAGGGCTTCGTCGGCGGCGGCGAGGACGCCGGTGGCGGTGTCGGCGTGCTCGCCGAGGACGGCGACGCCGATGGAGACGGTGATGTCGAGTTCGCGGCCGCCGGAGGCGTCGTTGACCTTGAACTTGCGGGCGTTCACGGCCCGGCCGAGGCGCTCGGCGACGACGGACGCGCCGCCCGCGTCGGTCTCGGGCAGCAGGACCATGAACTCCTCGCCGCCGTGGCGGAACGCGAGGTCGACTTCGCGGATCTGGGCGGTGATGCGGCGGGAGAGCTCGGTGAGGACCTGGTCGCCGACGGGGTGGCCGTAGGTGTCGTTGACGGTCTTGAAGCGGTCGAGGTCGATCGCGAGGAGCGCGGAGGGGCGCTGGTAGCGGCGGGCGCGCTCGGCCTCGCGGCGCAGGGAGGTCTGCATGAACCGGTAGTTCCACAGGCCCGTGAGCGGGTCGGTGAGGCTCAGCCGTTCGGCGTGGCGGTGCAGGAGCACGTTCTCGACGGCGACAGAGGCCTGCCCGGCGAAGGTCTTGAGGGTGTCGACGTCGCCCGGTTCGAAGTCGTCGCCGGCGATGCGGTTGTAGAGGACGAGGACGCCGAGGACGCCGGCGTCGGTGCGGGGGGCGCCGCTGAAGTCGGCGGAGCGGGAGCCGCCGGTGCGCTCGTGTTCGACCGGTTGGCGGCCGGAGAAGGGGACCGCGACGATGGTGTGGGCGTCGGGTTCGGTGGGGGCGCGGTGGCGGTCTTCGAAGCGGCCGTCGATGATGCGGCCGTGGGCGGGGACGCCGCCGGCGGCGATCGAGCCGATGATGCCTTCGCCGATCCGAATGGACGCGGGCTCGGTGAGGCCGAGGTCGCCTTCGCCGGCGCGCTCGCGGAGCTGGTCGGCGTCGTCCACGTCGACGAGCATGATGACGCCGGCCTCGGCCCCGGCGGTGACCATCGCGGTGTCGAGGATGACCTCGAGGATGCGGTCGAGGTCGAGGGTGGCGGTGAGGGTCTGGCCGAGGCGGCCGAGCTGGCCGCGCATCTGGTCGCGGGAGGCGGTGAGGGCGTTGACGTACGACTGGGTCTGGGCGGTCATGCGGTTGAACGCGAACGCGAGCTGCGCGACCTCGTCGCGGCCGTGCACCGGGACGCGCACGTTGAGGTCGCCCTGGGCGACGCGCTCGGCGGCGGCGGAGAGCTCCGCGAGGGGCCGGGTCGTGGAGCGGGCGAGCCACGCGGCCAGGCCGACCGCGCACACCGCGGAGGCGGTGACCATCGCGGCGAGGGTCCAGTACATGGGGGTCACGTCGGTGGCGACCGTGCCGATGCTCAAGGGCAGGAACGAGTCCGTGAAGTCCCAGCGGCCCGCGTCGGCGCTGCCGACCTCGAGCGGGGTTGGGCGGGAGTCCTGGAGGATGAGGTCGGCGTCCGCGACACGCGCGAGGCGGGCCAGGAAGGCCTGGTCGACTTCGCGGAAGGCACTGAACACCGCGGTGGAGCCGTCCGCGTTCTGGACCTCGGCCTGCGCGCCGAGCGCCACGATCGGGCCGGAGCCGGCGTAGGCGACGGTCTCGCCGCAGTCGACCCACGAGCCCTCCGGGGCCTCGGCGCCGATGTCGGTGCCCGGGCTCGTGCTCACCGAGGCGAGGCTGGAGAAGACGACGCCGTCGACCACCGCCCGGTCGACGAGGAGTTGCGCCATTTCGACCGCGTTCTCCTGATCGCCGTTACGGTAGTTCAATGCCACCGCCGCAGCCGAAGCCTGGATGCGCTCGCAGATGGTGCCCAGGGTCGAGTCGACCATCGTCACCGCCGAGTTCGCCAGCGCCTCCCCGCGCGAGTCCGCCAGGTGGGACATGACGGCAGCGACGAACACGGCCCCCACCAGGACCGGCCCGAGCACGACGACGAGGAACGCCGTGGTGAGCCGTGAGCGCAGCGACACCGAATCCCCCTCAAGTTCACTACTTAGAAGACTACCTAGAGCTACCGACTCGACACGACACGGCGGGGCCATGTAAACGGGACTGACCGAAAGGGTGAGTGGGGAACTCCATTCAGGGGAATCCTCCCAGGTACAAGCCACGCAAGGAAGGAAACGGCATGCAAGAGGCGAAGAGTGCGGCCCGTCGGCAGCTGCTCGCGGCCCGGAACGCGATGCCCGGGGAGCAACGAGGTTACGCCGATCTGGCGACATGGAAGGCATTGCGGGACTTCCTCATCGAAGCCGTGGACGAAGGGGCCGTCGTGGCCGCGTACCGGCCGTTCGGCTCGGAGCCGGGCGCGGCGCTCGAACCCGAACTGCCCGAACGGCTCGCGGTGGTCTACAAGGTCCTCGAACCGGTGCTCATGCCCGACAAGGACCTCGCCTGGCGCGAGACCGGAGGCCCTGGGGGGCAAGGGGAGCCGGACGCGAACTCCGAGGGCGGGGACGGCCCGAACCCGGGCGGCGCGGTGCTCCCGCCGGACGCGATCAAGCAGGCCGCGGCCGTCATCGTCCCCGGCCTCGCCGTCTCGGATGATGGGATCCGGCTCGGCCGCGGGGGCGGGTCGTACGACCGGGCGCTGGCGCGGGTGGGGCCGGAGGTGCCGGTGGTGGCGCTGCTGCGCGACGGCGAGTTCGGCTTCCTGGTCCCGGTCGAGCCGCACGACCGGCCGGTGACGGGCGTGATCACCCCGGCCACGGGGTTCACCTCGTTGAGATAGGCCACACGCCCGGCGCCCCGGCGCTGGAGAACCGCCTCCGGCACGGGATGGGATTAGCACTCTTCGGCGTTGACTGCTAATCTCGATCGGGATTTGTGTTGACTGCTGGAGGTCCGTGAAGTGCCTGTCTACGAATACCGCTGCAAGGAGTGCGGTTACGAGTTCGACAAACACCAGTCGTTCTCCGAAGCGCGCCTCACCGACTGCCCGAACTGCGAGGCCAAGGGCGCGCTGCGCAAGGTCTTCGGGAACGTGGGCGTGACCTTCAAGGGCAGCGGCTTCTACCGCACCGACTCCCGCTCGACCGACTCCAGCTCGCTGAGCTCGAACGGCTCCAAGAACGGGGCGAAGCAGAGCGAGGCCAAGTCGAAGTCCGAGGCGAAGCCGGCCAAGTCCGAGGCGAAGCCCGCCGCCAAGGCCGCCTGAGCCGCGAACATCTGAACTTCCGCCGGTGCCCGGCCGCGTCGAGCGGCCGGGCACCGGTGCGTTCACAGGCCTATCCCCACGGCCAGCCCGCGTCCTCGGACTCGGTGGGCGGCTCCTCGGCGGCCTCGGTCGTCCGCTCCTCTGAGGGCTCGACGTCGGTCTCGGTCGGCTCGGGCTCCGAGGTCTCCTCGGTCTCTGCGTCGTCGCGCTCGTCCTGCTCGGCCTGCGCTTCCTCCTCTTCCTCTTCGTTCGCCTGCTCGGAGGCGGCGCCCGCTTCGGCCTGCCACCGCTCCTCCTCCGAGATGCGGTACTCGTCGGAGCGGCCGTTCATAACGTGCCACCAGATCTTCTCGGCGATGGTGCCCTGGTGGGAGGAGCCGTCGCCCTCCTGCTTCTCGTCCCCGGCCCACACGGCGAGGGAGAGGCCGTGGGAGAAGCCGGCGTGCCAGGTCGAGGAGGCGTTGACGGCCACTTCGAAGTCGCCGTACTCCATGGCGTTCTCGTAGAGCGGGGCCAACGCCTCGGCGGCGAGGCCCCGTCCGAACTCGGCGGGTGCCGACGGGTCGGCATCGTAGGGTCCGGCCTCGCGGCCGACGACGCTCTCCACGAAGTAGGGCTCGACGACCTCGCCGGTCGCGAGGATGGCGTGCATGACGGCGGCGTCGAGCGTGGTGATCGGGTACGCGCCGATGCCGATGTCCGGGTGGAACCCGGAGTCCTGCGCCGGGTCGATCGCGGCGGCCACGCCGTGCTCGTCGAGGTCGTGCGGGTCCCACATGCGCTCGATGCCGAGCGCGGCGGCGGTGCGGGCGATCGCGTCGCCGCCGAGGCCTTCCGCCACTTCGTAGACGGGCGTGTCGAGCTTCAGGCCGACCGCTTCGACCAGGCTGGTCTCGAACTCCTGGGCCCCGCCGATGTTCACCAGGTCCATCGGCTCGCCTTCGGCGTCGACGTAGGTCTCGAACCGCCGGGGCGAGGAGCCGTCGAGTTCGGAGGACCACACGTCGATCCCCGCTTCGCGCGCGGCGGCGAGGACGACGGTGTTGAACGCGGTCCCGGGCCGGTGGCCGACGTCGGCGGCGAGGTCGAGCCCGGCGCCGTTCTCGCCGCCGTAGTAGGCGAGGACCCGGCCCGTGCCGGGTTCGACGGCGGTGAGCGCGGCGGCCATGTCCTCGTCCTGGGCGGTGACCTCGCGGATGCCGGTCTGCTCGACGGCGAGCTCCTGCAGGTCGGCGTCGAGGGTGGTGACGATGTCGAAGCCGCCGCGCAGGACCTCGTCGGTGCCGATCCCGGCGGCGGCGAGCTCGCGCAGCACGTACCCGTTGGTGACGAACCCCTCCGGGCCGAGCCCGTCGGGGTCGTCGGTCGGGTCGAGGGTCTCGGGGAGGACGGTGATCGCGTCGCGCTTGACCTGCTCGAGGCGGCCGGTGGCGACCATCTGGTCGAGCACGTACTCCCAGCGCTCGGTCGCGGCCTCGGTGCTGCCGCCCTGGCCGTAGGGGTCGCGCGGGTCGAAGGGGCCGTCCGGGGACTTGATCTGGGCGACCAGGAGCGCGGCCTGCGAGGTGGAGAGCTCGGCGGCCGAGCTGCCGAAGAACGCCTGCGCGGCGGCCTCCACCCCGTACGCGCCGCGTCCGAAGTAGACGATGTTGAGGTAGTGGTTGAGGATCTCGTCCTTCGAGAACTCCTCCTCCATCTTCATCGCCATGGCCGCCTCGCGGGCCTTGCGGAGGTAGGAGCCGTCGCCGCGGATGTCGGCGACGAGGCCCACGTACTGCTGCGTGAGGGTCGAGGCGCCCTGCTGGTCGCCGCCCTTGACGTTGTTGACGATCGCGCGGAGCACGCCCCTGGCGTCCACGCCGGGGTGCCCGTAGAAGTTGGCGTCCTCGGCGGCGACCACGGCGTGCTCGACGTCGTCGGCGATCTCGTCGAGGCCCACGGAGGTGCGCTGCTCGGCGGCGAGTTCGCCGAGGACCGTCTCGCCGTCGCTGTAGTAGACCGTGGAGCCCTGGCTGAGCTCGTCGTCGAGGGCTTCGGGGAGGTCGACGTTGGCGTAGAAGACCGAGCCGACCACGGCGACGGCGGCGACGAGGATGAGGACCGCGAGCCCGAGCGCGGCGATCTTGCGCTTCTTGCGGCGGTGCTTCGGCTTCGCCCGCGGCGGCTTGACCGAGGGTTCCCCAGGTTCGGCTTTGGGCCGTTTCCTGAAGGGCCGCAAGTTGATCGTGCGTCCGGGATCCGCGGACCCGGTGTCGTCTCGATCTGACTCCATACTGAGGAATACGCCTGAACCCCGCCAATGGGTTGTCCGGGTTGCAACTGTTCCCAACGGGACGGATGTGACTCAGAGGGCCAGTGCGACCGCCGTGGTGAGGACGAGCTGCGCGAGCGCGATCGGGACGAGGGCCTTCCAGCACAGGGCCTGGATCTGGTCCACGCGCAGGCGCGGCCAGGCCACCCGCAGCCAGATGACGACGCCGGCCAGCGCGCCGGTCTTGAGCAGCGTCCAGACCCAGCCGAGCGATTCGGGGCCGGGGCCTTTCCAGCCGCCGAGGAAGAGCACGGCCGTGAGGGCCGAGATGACGACGATGCCCACGTACTCGGCGAGGAGCAGCAGCGCGAAGCGGAGCCCGGCGTACTCGGTGAGGTAGCCGAAGACGAGTTCGGAGTCGGCGATGGGCGCGTCGAACGGCGGGCGGCGGATCTCGGCGAGCCCGGCGGTGAAGAACACGAGCGCGGCCGGGGCCTGCCACAGCAGCCACCAGGGGTTCCAGGCCTCGACGATCGCGGGCAGGCTCAAGGTCCCGGCCGCGACGGCGACCGAGGCGGCGGCAAGCACGAGCGGCAGTTCGTAAGCCATGAGCTGCGCGGCCCCGCGAAGGGCGCCCACGAGCGTGTACTTGTTCGCGGAGGACCAGCCGGCCATGAGCACCGCGAGCACGCCGACGCCGACGAGCGCGACGACGATGAACAGCCCCATGTCGAGGTTCGATCCGACGAGGTCGCCGGGACCGAGCGGGATGAAGAGGATGACCAGCAGGTACGGCAGGAGCGCGACGGCGGGCGCGAGCCTGAAGACGGGCTTGTCGGCGTCGTCGGGGACGAGGTCCTCCTTCTGCGCGAACTTGACGCCGTCGGCGATGAGCTGGGCCCAGCCGTGGAAGCGCCCGGCGTGCATCGGGCCGAGGCGGCCCTGCATGTGGGCCATGAGCTTGTGCTCGGTCTGGCCGACGACCAAGGGCAGCACCAGGAACGCGGCGAGCACGGCGGCGAGCTTGACCGCGATCTCAAGGAGCATCGGGCCGCGCCTTCGGCGACGCTTGCGGGCCGTCGATGTGCTCAGCGCGCGCGTCGGCCCCGCCTTCGGGCTCGATCCAGTCGTCGGGGACGCCCGGAGGTTTCTTCGGAGCGCGCTTGCGGACCGTGCCGTGCCCCTCTCCGGGTTCCTTCGCGCCGGGCCAGGGTTTGACGACGCGGGAGGCGAGGATGAAGTCCTTGCGGAGCGGGTGGCCCTCGAACTCGGGGGCGAGGAGGAGCGGCTGGAGGTCGGGGTGGCCGGGGAAGTCGACGCCGAACATCTCGTGGGTCTCGCGCTCGTGCCAGTCCGCGCCGGGGTAGAGGTCGACGACGGAGGCGACCGCGCCTTCGGCGAGGAGCGCGCGCAGGAGCACGCCGCGCCGCTCGGTCACGGACCAGAGGTGGGCGACGACGCGGAAGCCGTGGCCTTCATCGGCGGGTCCCTCGTCGACCGCGGAGAGCCAGTCGAAGAAGTCGCAGCCGAGCTCGTCGCGGCAGGCGCGCACGGCCTCATGCCAGTCCTTGGCGTCGACGTCGGCGACCGCGCGCGGCCCGTCGGCGCCCAGTTCCTCCAGGTCGAGGGCGGCGCGGACGCGGTCTTCCCAGGTCTCAGGCATCGGGCCTCCTCACGAGCGGGCGCAGGCTGGGCTTTCGGAGGGGTTCCTTGGCGATCTGCTTCTGGAGTTCGCCGATGCCGTAGAGGAGCGCTTCGGGGCGGGGCGGGCAGCCGGGGATGTAGACGTCGACCGGGATGATCTGGTCGACGCCTTTGGTGACGCAGTACGAGTCCCAATAGGGGCCGCCGGAATTGGAGCAGGCGCCAAAGGAGATCACGTACTTCGGTTCGGGCATCTGCTCGTAGAGGCGTTTGATCGCCGGTGCCATCTTGTCCGTGACCGTGCCGGAGACGACCATGAGGTCCGCTTGGCGCGGCGAATGCGCGAAGGGGATCACGCCGAGGCGCATGAAGTCGTGGCGGCTCATCGAGGCGGCGATGAATTCGATGGCGCAGCAGGCGAGTCCGAAGTTGAAGACCCACAGCGAATAGCGCCGGCCCCAGTTGAGGACGAACCGGATCGGCTCGCCGAGGATATTCGTTTCCGTTGTGCGCGAAGGGAACGGGAGTTTCACCGCCATCGCAGGACCCCTTTCCGCCAGGCGTAGGCGAGGCCGAGGGCGAGCACGCCGACGAAGACGCCCATCTCGACCGCCGCGGCCGCTCCGAAGGCCCGGAACACCGCGGCCCACGGGAACAGGAACACCGCCTCGACCGCGAAGAGCACGAACAGGAACGCGTAGACGTAGTAGCGGATCTGGACCTGCGCCCAGTCTTTGCCGACCGGGTCCACTCCGCATTCGTACGTCTTGCCCTTCTCTTTCGAGGGCGCACTGGGCCGCAGGAGCCGATTGGCGGTCATCGCGGCGGCCACGAACGCGAAACCGGCGAGCAGGAGCACCCCGAAGACGGCGTAATCGCTCAGCCCGGTGGTGTCCATACCGACACGATAGCGGCGCACGGCGGCTCGCGATACCCGTGCGCGCGGGCGATTCGACGCGATTCTGCGGCGACTTCGCTGAACTTCGCCGCACCGCGCGCAACCGCCCGGCACGCAGCGGCGTGTTGTTGTACGAAGAGGATTCACTCCGTACGCCGCGAAGCGCCCGAACAGGGGCTGAGCGGGCGAACGGAACAGGTAACAGGAATGGGATCACCGCACATGACCGCCGCCGGCGCACCGACGCTGCCCCGGGCCGACGCCGGGTCCGCCACGATGCTGCTCGAACGGCCCGCGGACCTCGGCGAGGCCTTCGACGGCCCGGGCGCTCCGGTCGTTGAGAGGATTGTCGACATAGCGACCCCGCCTCGTATCTCCGCCTTCGCGAACGCGACAATGGTTGCCGCCGGGCACGAACCAGATGACCCGGAAGATTCCCTTGTCCCACCTACCTGCGCTGGAGCGGATGTGCGAACGGAGGCGGAGTTCACCGACCTCTACGAGAAGCATTTCTCGGAGCTCGCGGCCCAGGTATGCGCCTACCTCGGCGACGCCACCGAAGCCCAGGACCTCGTCCAGGAGGCCTTCCTGCGGGCGTGGCAGCGCTGGGACAAGGTCGGCGGCTACGAGGAGCCCGTCGCGTGGGTCCGCCGCGTCGCTTGGAACCTCGCCACGAGCCGGCACCGCCGCAACCAGGTCGCCCGCAAGTTCCTCCAGAAGTCCTCCGCGCCCGAGCTGGCGCCCGCGGCGAGCCCCGACCACGTCGCGCTCGTGGCCGCGCTGAAGCAGGTCCCGGCCAAGCGGCGCCAGGCGCTGGTCATGCACTACATGGCCGACATGACGGTGGCCGCGATCGCCGCCGCGACCGGTGCGAAGGAAGGCACCGTCAAGTCCTGGCTGCACCGCGGCCGCAAGGAGCTGGCCGCGCTGCTCACCGACCCGGCCGCCGAGGCCCCCGCCAAGGCCGCGAAGGCCCCCGAGGCCGACCCGGACACCATGCCGATCCGCATCAAGCGCGCCCTGCCCGGGCCCCGTTCCGCGAACCGCCGAGCTTCCGTGAAGGAGGACCGCTCATGACCGTCGACCCTGAGGACGACAAGGTCGCAGCGGCGTTCGCGAGCTTGAAGGCGGACTCCGCCGCGCAGTTCCCGCCGCCGCCCGTCAACGAGCTGCTCGGCCGCGCCCCGGCCGCGCTGCGCCGCCGCCGGCTCATGTCGCTGGCCGCGGTCCTCGGCGCGTGCACCGCGGTGACCGCGGGCGGTTTCGCCGTGGCCCAGACGATCGGCCCGAACGCGTTCGGCCCCGCGCCTTCGGGCACCGGGGACACGTCTTCCGAGGTCGCCACCTCGGACGAGACCCCGAGCTACAGCATCGGCGACCCGGCCAGCCCGCACTCGTCCGGCGGCGAGGAGCCGACCGAGACCGCCGCGATCCCGGCCGAGACGACCCTGGTCATCACCGACCCCGGCGAGTACGGCGACGCGTGCCTCGAGGGCTCGCTCGGCCTCGACGTCGAGGACTGGACCTTCACCGACGAGACGCCGTGGGCGATCGCGTTCGACCCCGAAGCGGGCGTCGGGCCGGTGCTCGGCGACGTCGACGGGGACGGCGCCGACGATGTCGCGGCCGTGCTCGAATGCCGCCCCGAGGGCGGGGAGGCCTTCACCGCCGGCGTGGCCGCGTTCTCGTGGAACGAGGACGGCGACTCGCTCGAGCAGCTGGGCTGGGTGTGGGAGCCGAAGACGCTTGCCTCCACGGCCGCGGTCGTCTCGATCGAGGACGGCGTGATCGCGGTCGACGCGGTGACCCCGGGCCACCCGGATGCCACCGGCGCGTTCGAGTACACGTGGGACGCCGACGCCGAGGTCTTCTCGCCCGTCCAGGACGAGTCGACGTCGGAGCCGACGCCGAGCGAGAGCGCGTCGAGCCCGGACCCGGCCGAGACGCCGACCGCCGGCGAGAGCGCCGAGTCGACGGCCTCCAGCGGGTCCTGATTGGAGCCCCGCGGGGGCCCCGGCGAGCGTCGGATCCCCGACTCCGGCGTGTCGTGGCGAGCCTCACGCGTCCACGATCCGGGACGGCGCGCCGCCCCGGAAACGCGCCTGAGACAGCCGAAACGAGAGGTCCAGGTCACTGGGGACCGGCCTCCGTCTCACCATGTGAGTCAGTCTCTGCAAGTTTATGGCTCGCAAGCTTCGCCAAGAGCGAAAGTGGTGTCGCCTACATCGCGGTGGCGTCGCAGGGTTGGCACCGCGAGGTGACGCCCGCGTAGCATCGCAAGTAGCAGACACGGCGGAGCCCCGCTCCCCGCGACCGAACGCCGCAGTCCTTGCGTGCCCCAGAACCCGCATGAGGAGAACTAGGTGAACACCGTCCGGCAGCTCGACCGGGTCGTCATCCGCTTCGCAGGGGACTCCGGCGACGGGATGCAGCTCACGGGTGACCGCTTCACGGCGGAAACCGCAAAACTCGGCAACGACCTGTCGACCCTCCCGAACTACCCCGCCGAGATCCGGGCCCCCGCCGGCACCCTCCCGGGCGTGTCGAGCTTCCAGATCCACTTCGCCGACAGCGACATCCTCACCCCGGGCGACCACCCCGAGGTGCTCATCGCGATGAACCCGGCGGCGCTCAAGGCGAACCTGCGCGACCTCAAGGCCGGGGGCACCATCGTCGTCAACACCGACGAGTTCACCAAGCGCAACCTGACCAAGGTCGGGTACGACGCGAACCCGCTCGAAGACGGCTCGCTCGAGGACTACCAGGTGCACGCCGTGGCCCTCGCGACCCTCACCATCGAGGCGCTCAAGGACTTCGACGTCTCGAAGAAGGACGCCGAGCGCTCGAAGAACATGTTCGCCCTCGGCCTCGTCTCGTGGATGTACTCGCGCCCGACCGAGGCGACCGAGGAGTTCCTGCGCGCCAAGTTCAAGTCCAAGCCCGCCATCGCCGAGGCCAACATCGCCGCGCTCAAGGCCGGGTGGAACTACGGCGACACCACCGAGGCGTTCGCCGTCCGCTTCGAGATCCCGCCGGCCAAGCTCAAGGCCGGCACGTACCGGAACATCACCGGCAACGTGGCGCTGGCCTGGGGCATCACCGCTTCGGGTGTGGCGACCGGCCTCCCGGTGTTCCTGGGCGCCTACCCGATCACCCCGGCCAGCGACATCCTCCACGAGCTGTCCAAACACAAGCGCTTCGGCGTCACCACCGTGCAGGCCGAAGACGAGATCGCCGCCGTCGGCGCGGCCCTGGGCGCCTCCTGGGGCGGGGCGCTCGGCGTCACCACCTCCTCGGGTCCGGGCATCGCGCTCAAGTCCGAGACGATCTCACTCGCCGTCTCCCTGGAACTGCCGCTCGTCGTCGTCGACGTGCAGCGCGCCGGACCGTCGACGGGCCTGCCGACCAAGACCGAGCAGGCCGACCTCGTGATGGCCATGTTCGGCCGCCACGGCGAGGCCCCGATCGCGGTCCTCGCGCCGCAGTCCCCCTCGGACTGCTTCGACATCATGCTCGAGGCCGCTCGGATCGCGACCGTCTACCGCACGCCCGTCATGGTCCTCTCCGACGGCTACATCGCCAACGGCGCCGAGCCGTGGCAGCTGCCGGCCATGGCCGACCTGCCCGACCTGACGGTGAAGTTCGCGACCGAGATGAACGCCGTGGACGCCAAGGGCGAGGAGGTCTTCCTCCCGTTCCAGCGCGACCCCGAGACCCTGGCCCGTCCGTGGGCGGTCCCCGGGACGCCCGGCCTGCAGCACCGCATCGGCGGCATCGAGAAGGCCGACGGCACCGGCGACATCTCCTACGATCCCGTAAACCACGACCACATGGTCCGCACCCGCGCCGCGAAGATCGCCGGCATCGAGGTCCCGGACTTGGAGGTCGACGACCCCACGGGCGATGCGAGCGTGCTCGTGCTCGGCTGGGGCTCGACGTGGGGACCCATCGGCGCGGCCGTGCGGGCGCTGCGCGAGAAGGGCGTCACCGTCGCCCGCTCGCACCTGCGCTACCTCAACCCGATGCCGCACAACACGGCCCGCGTCCTCGCCCGGTACGACAAGGTCGTGGTCCCGGAGATGAACCTGGGCCAGCTCACCATGCTGCTGCGCAACAACTTCCCCGGCACCGAAGTGGTCGGCTACAACAAGGTGCGCGGCCTGCCGTTCACCTCCAACGAACTGCAGGACGCCCTCGAGGAGGTCATCAAGAATGGCTGACGTCAAGCTGGACGCCCCCAAGCTGAAGGCCAAGGACTTCAAGTCGAGCCAGGAGGTGCGCTGGTGCCCCGGCTGCGGCGACTACGCCATCCTCGCCGCGGTGCAGTCCTTCCTGCCCGAGCTGGGCCTCGAGCGCGAGAAGATCGCGTTCATCTCCGGCATCGGCTGCTCCTCGCGGTTCCCGTACTACCTCAACACGTACGGCCTGCACTCGATCCACGGCCGCGCCCCGGCCATCGCCACGGGCCTGGCGGTCTCCCGCCCGGACCTGTCGGTGTGGGTCGTCACCGGCGACGGCGACGCGCTGTCGATCGGCGGCAACCACCTCATCCACGCGCTGCGCCGCAACGTGAACCTGAAGATCCTGCTGTTCAACAACCGGATCTACGGCCTCACCAAGGGCCAGTACTCCCCCACCTCCGGGCCGGGCACGCTCACCAAGTCCAGCCCCATGGGCTCGGTCGACGCGCCGTTCAACCCGCTGTCGCTGGCGCTGGGCTCCGAGGCCACGTTCGTGGCCCGCACCCTCGACTCCGACCGCGCCCACCTGCAAGAGGTGCTGCGGGCCGCGGCCGAGCACGAGGGCTCGGCGTTCGTCGAGATCTACCAGAACTGCCCGATCTTCAACGACGGCGCGTTCGAGGTCCTGAAGAACCCGGACACCCGCGACGAGTCGATCATCCGCCTCCAGGACGGCGAGCCGATCGCGTTCGGCGACAAGGTCGTCGTGCAGTCGGGTTACGGCCTGCAGGTCAAGGACGCCTCGGAGGTGGACGCGGCCGACGTGGTCGTGCACAAGTCCGACGTGGACGACCCGGCGTACGCGTTCGCGCTCTCGCGCCTGTCGGGCATCGCGCTCGACCACACCCCGATCGGCGTGTTCCGCAACGTCAAGCGGCCCACGTACGACGCGGGCGTGCGCACCCAGGTCGACGAGGCCGCCGCGGGCGTCGACCGCAAGGAGGCCCTGGACCGGCTCCTGCACTCGGGAGACACCTGGACCGTGCTGTAAGTCAGCGGATAGCGGGCCGGACCCTTCGGGGTCCGGCCCGATCTCGTTGCCCTGCTTATCCTTCGAGGACTTCCTGGGCCGTGGTCAGGATGCCGCGGACCTCCTCCTGCCAGGCGTAGACCTGCGTCTCGATCGACACGTAGTACGCCTCGCGGGAGTCGCCCCAGGCCTGCTCGGCGCTCTCGCGGTAGCCGGTCTCGTCACCGCATTCGGCGAGCGCGACGGCGAAGGCGATCTCGAACTCCTTCTTGCCGTCGAAGTCGGTGGGCGCGTCGGCGGGCAGCTCCGGGTGGTCGTGCACATCGGACGAGCCTTCGTACAACTCGTAGAGGTAGTCGACGTACGGCAGGCTGCCTTCCTCGTCGAACTCCCAGCCCGGGTGGCCCTTGTCGGCGAGGCACTGCACGAGTTCGCCCTTGACGCCGGCGATCGCCTCCTCGTACGCGAGGTTCGCCGCGTCGATGGCCGCGAAGTCGTCGGCGGGGTTCACCGGCCGCCACTCCCAGGTCGACTCCCGGTACTCCTGGCCTTCGGGGTCCTGGACCTGGCGCAGGTCGCCCTCGTAGAGCGCGTCGATCATCTCGCGCCGGCACCCGCCCGGTTCGGGCTCCACATAGGCGAAGTCGTCGCCGAGGTCGATCTCGCCGTCGTCCCCGCCGCCGGTGTCCGTGGCCTCGGCGCCGACCAGGAAGCCCCACTCCTGCGACGCGGCCGCCTCGCCGAAGTAGGCGACGTACCAGTCGTACTGCTGCTCAGGGGTGAGGGCCTCGAACTCGCCGTTGTCGGGCAGGCCCGCGCCGCCGGCTTCCGCTTCGCCGAGGCCTTCGAGTTCGTAGCCCTTGAACGCCGCGTACTCCTCGGCCTCGGGCGTGCCCAGGCCCTCCTCGATCTTCGACCAGATGCCGAGGCCGTACTGCTCGGCCTCCTCGACCGGCGGGATCCAGTTCCCCCAGTCGTCGGCGCCGAACACCTCGTCCTGCTTCTCGGGCTCGGGCACGTCGAACCAGGACTGGTCGTGGACGGTGTGGCCGCCCTCTTCCAAGCAGGCCTGGATGATCCGGTTCTCCGCGACCTCCAGCTCGTACAGGAGCCGGTTGCTCTCGTTGACCATGTCGACCAGGCGCGGCTCCTCGAACTCCGGGCTCGCGCCGTCGCCGCCGCCGCCCTTGCCGTCGTCGGTGCAGGCGGCGAGCGCCGCCAGGGCCAGCAGCGCGGCGGCCGCCCGGGTCTTGCGTAGCATCGATCGCGTTCCTCTCAGGTGACGTCGAAACGGCTTCGACGTCCTGAGTACGCGTCCCTTCCCCGGGCGGGTTGCCCGCGCTAGAGCAGCGGTTGGAGTTCGACCGCGGCGTCGCGCAGGCGCTGCGTCAGCAGCGGCCACGAAGTGCGGATCTCCTCGAGGGGCAGGGCGACGGCGAAGACGATCCGCTCCCCGGGCGCGTCCCCTTCGCGCACGACGACGCCGGCGCAGCCGACGCCTTCGCGGAACTGGCCCATCTCGGCGTAGACCCCGGACTCGCCGTAGACCGCGAGGTCGTATTCGAGCGCGTCGGGCTCGACGAGGGTGCGGCGGGTGAACGGGCGCATCCCGGCGGACTTGAGGAAGCTGGCGCGGTCGTGCGGCTGCAGGGTGGCGAGGAGGGCCTTGCCGAGCGCGGTGGCGTGGGCGCCGTCGTCGAAGCCGACGATGAGGTCTTCGACGTGCGGGCTGCGGTGGCCCTCGATGACGTCGGTGACGGCGGGGCGGCCTTCCACGAAGCGGGCGATGAAGGTCGAGTAGCCGGTCTCGTTCGACATGCGGCGCATGAACTCGCCGCAGGTGCTCGGCCCGGCGATGGCGCGGGTGAGCTCGGAGTAGCGGTCGGAGACCTCGAGACCGAGCGTGTACCGGCCGTTCTCGTCGCGGCGCAGGTAGTTCTCGTAGACGAGCGTTCGCAGGAGGTTGTAGGCGGTGGCCCGGTTGAGGCCGCATTCGAAGGCGATGCGCGGGGCGGTGACGCCGGACGGGTGGTTGCCCACCAGCTCCATGATGCGCAGTGCCCTCTGGACGCTCTGGATCATCTTGGTGGGTTCGGCCTGGGGGCTCGGAAACGCGCTCGCCGCCGAGGCGGCGCCCTTGGCGGGCTTGCGGTCCGGCGGCGCGGGCCGGTTCCTGCTCGCCCGGGTCCGGGGCGCGCCTTTGTAGTTCGGGACGCCGCCTTGCGGTTCGTCCCCTGGTCGCCGCTGCTCCACCATGCCGCCGCTCCAATTTGCACCAGTTGATCCGACGGTCGGCGCCGGGTGCGGCGCCGGTCGGACCGGCCGTGATCTAACTATATAAACAACAGCCGGTTGCGTCACGGTCGCATACAAGGCAGTATTCATGTGTCAGCACCGTTCGCGGTCCGGCACACGCCGGTCGCGGACAACCCGCGGCGGCGGCGTCGAGTCCCCACCAAACTTCCTCGTCGCCGTCGCGGAACATACGAATAACCGAAACGCGGCGGCTCCCTCCCACCAGGGCCGCCGCGTTTCGTCTCCCCTGCGGGGGAAGCGATGCGGCGGTTCCGGGGGCACCGCAGGCGACGTGCGGGCCGGAAGTCCGCAGGCCGCTGCCGTCAGGAAACGCTGTCTGACAAGTGCTGTCGCTCAAGTGCAACACTCGCACACGCTGTGTGCTGGAGTCAAGACTCCCTACCCGGAAGGGTTGCCGCACCGCCGCTCCCGCCATGTGAAAGCCGCTTGGGTTATCAGATAAGCGGAGTACGGTTGCCATCGTGTCCACCTCCGCCCCACCCCGTCCTAGAACGTCCACCACCGTCGCCGCCGCCATGACCGTCCAGGTCGCCGCCGTCCTCCCGGTGTTCCTGTTCGGAGGGCTCGCCGTGCAGATCACCGGCGAACTCGGCATGGGCGTCAGCGCGATCGGGTGGATCTCGGGGATCTACTTCGCCGTCACCGCGGCCACGACGGTGCCTTCAGGACGGCTCGTCGACCGGTTCGGCGCGCTCGTCACCGCCCGCACCGCGATCGGCATGTCCGCCGCCGGGCTCCTCGGCGTCGCCGCCTTCGCGCACGACCCGGTGGTGCTCACCGTGTTCATGGTGCTGTGCGCGCCCGCGAACGGGCTCGGGCAGCTCGCCTCCAACACGGTCCTCAGCGAATGGGCGCCGGTCGGGCGGCGCGGCCTCCTCTTCGGCGCCAAGCAGGCCTCGGTCCCGCTGTGCACCATGCTCGGCGGGCTCAGCGTCCCCGTCGTCGCGCTCACCCTCGGATGGCGGTGGGCGTTCGTCATCGGCGCCGCCCTGGTGCTGCTGGCGCTCGTCCCGCTCGCCGGGCTCGGACGGCCCGCCGTGCGCCCCAGGAACCAGGGCGCGCGCTCGTTCGACGCGCAGCTGCTGCTGTTCGCGGTCGCGACGTTCCTCGGCGCGCTCGCCGCGACCCCGATCGGCTCGTTCGCGACCACGTTCACCGTCGACATCGGCGGCTCCGAGAGCTACGCGGGCCTGGTGCTCATGGTCGGCGGCATCGCCGGGGTCATCGGCCGCACCGGGTTCGGGGCGCTCGCGGACGTCCGCAAGGGCGGCGAGTTCCGGATCATCGCGCTCATGCTCGCGGCCGGGGCCGCGGGCGTCGCCACGTACCTGCTCGAGCTGCCGTGGCTGCTGCCGGTCGGCACCGCCGCCGCGTACGGGCTCGGCTGGGCCTGGCCGGGGCTGATGAACCACGCCGTCGTCCAGCGGTACGCGGACGCCCCGGCGCTGGCGACCTCGGTGACCCAGACGGGTATCTTCCTCGGCGGCGCGATCGGCCCGATCGGGTTCGGCCTCGTCGTCGACCACGCGGGGTGGGGCGTCGGGTGGACGGCCGCGGTCGCGGCGATGGCGGCGTCGGCCCTGTTCATCGTGGCGGGCAGCACGGTCGGCAGGCGCTTCGCGCATTGACGTTCCTCGTTGCGGCGCGCGCGACTCCGGGGTTCCCGTGCCGAGCGGTGCCGGGGTATCGCACGATAAGGTGAGGCTGTGGTGACCACCCGACGTGCACAGACCGCGCTGACCTTCTCCGACGAGGCCTTCGCCGAAGAGATCCGAGCCTCGCTCGATCTCGTCGAGGAGCGACTGCTGAAAGCGGTCGACACCGACCAGCCGCTGCTGCGCCAGTCCGGGTCCCACCTCATCAACGCCGGCGGGAAGCGGTTCCGGCCGATGCTCACGCTCGCGTGCGCGCACTTCGGGGACCCGGCCCGGCCGGGCATCCTCGACGCCGCCGTCGCGCTCGAGCTCACGCACCTCGCGACGCTGTACCACGACGACGTCATGGATGAAGCGCTCGTGCGCCGCGGCGCCCCGAGCGCGAACGCCCGCTGGGACAACTCGGTCGCGATCCTCACCGGCGACTACCTGTTCAGCCAGGCCGCGCAGATGATGGCCGACCTCGGCATCGACGCGGTGCGGCTGCAGGCGGCCACGTTCGCGCGGCTCGTGCGCGGGCAGATCAACGAGACCATGCCGCAGCCCGAGGGCATCGACCCGGTCGAATGGCACCTCGAGATCCTCTCGGAGAAGACCGGCTCGCTCATCGCCACGTGCGCGAAGTTCGGCGCGTGGTTCGCGGGCGCCTCCGAGGAGACGATCGCGACCGCCGAGGAGTTCGGCGAGGTCATCGGCGTGGCGTTCCAGATCGCCGACGACATCATCGACATCGCCTCTGACTCCTCCGGGAAGACCCCCGGCACGGACCTCCTCGAAGGCGTGCCGACCCTCCCGGTCATCTACGCCCTCGGAGGCGACGACCCGGCCGACGCGCGCCTGCGCGAACTCGTCGCCGGCCCCGTCCCGGAGTCGGACCTGGCCGAGGCCCTGGAGCTGCTTCGCTCCTCGAAGGCCCTCGAGCAGGCCAAGGCCACGCTGCTGCAGTACCAGGAGCGCGCCCGCGCCCTCGCCCAGGCGCTCCCGGAGGGCCCGGCCCAGAAGGCCCTGGTCGACATCTGCGACTACATGATCGAACGCGACGCCTGACTCGACAGCGACCGCTTTGCTCCACGGGTCATCCGGTGCGCCCGGTGTTCTCGATGCCGATGACACTCACCGTCTCGTCGATCCGGTACAGCACCCGCCACGCGCCGATGCGGGCTCGCCGGTAGTCCGGACCCCACGCCGCCGAACCCACCGGGCGGGAGTTCTCCTCCAACAAGTCCAGGAACGCCAGGAGCTCTTCGAGCTCTCCGTGATGGGTCGCCATGAACCGCGAGACCTGCGCGACTACGACCGGTTCCCACTGGACGACATAGCTCACCGCGCGGCCTGGGCCGCCGCTTCACGGAGCATCCGCTTGGCCTCCTCGTGCTCCACCGGCCGCACTCCTTCGGCACGGGCGATCTGGTTGCGGAGGGCGGCGATCGTGTCCTCCATGTCCTCCCAGTCGTTGAAGTTCACCACGAGCGCGATGGGCCGGTCGTGGTCGGTGATGACGGTCTGCTGGTGCGCGGCCGCTCGGCGGACGATGTCGCCGAGCTTAGGTCGCGCCTCCGAGATCGAGTACACTGCCATGCATCTAGATTAACATGATGTTTATGTCGAATCGGGAGATGGTTCGACCGTCAAGGTGCCGCAGTGACCGGTCCGTACGTGTTCTGGATCGCACCGGGTCCCTGGCGGTGGTCGGCGTTCGCTATCGTTCAGAGGTCGCTTTCCCAGGAAGCGGCGCCCCCTGGCGCGGCGAGGCTTGCGAGCCGTGCCTCCAGACACTCGGCGTCGACCGACGCGTCCGCCGAGCGATCCTCCGGCCAGCGCTCCGCTGCCGAGAAGGGAGCGCAGTGCGACCCCGACACCACGGGCCCTCTGCCAAGCCGAAGACCGTCCTCGCCGCGCAAGGCGTCATCTGGCTCCAGTTCACGGCGATCGTCGTCCTCTACTCGATCGGCGTGCGTTTCCTGTTCGACGCGACGCGGTCCTCCTCCAGCCACGACTCGATGCTCGACGTCATCGGCTCGATCGACCTCGAACGGCTGGCCACGATCCTCCTCAGCGTCGCCGTCACGGTCTCGATGCCCTTCATCGCCACCCGCCTCGGCCGCCGCCGCGCCCACGCCGTGAAGGCCGCCTGGTGGGCCCTCGCGATCGTCCCGGCCGCCATGTACCTGTGGATCCTCGGCCGCGCCTACTTCGCGACCTTCCCCGACGAGGCGCCGTTCTTCGTCAGCGCCGCCGCCCTCCTCGTCGTCTGCGGCTCCTTCCCCGCCGCGACCCTCCTCCTGCTGCGCTCCAAGGCCTCCAAAGCCTGGTTCGCCGCCGAAGAGCTCTTCGAGGAGATCGACCGCGAACTCGCCGAGACCGGCGAACTCGAGACCGCCAAGGCGGTCTAGCCACCGAACGGAAAAGCGGCCGCGGGAACTCTCCCGCGGCCGCTTTCTCGGCGCTGTCTAGGTGTTGAGGAAGGTGCTGGCCTGGTCGACGAGGTCGAGGAGGAAGCCGGGGACGATGCCGAGGAGGATCGTGGCGGCGACGCCGGCGGCGACGACCGTGCCGGCCATGGGGCTCGGCAGGTTGACCGTGGGGGCGTCGGGCGCGGGCTCGTTGAGCCAGAGCAGGACGACGACCCGCAGGTACGGGAAGGCGAGGATCGCCGAGGAGACGACGCCGACGATCACCAGGCCGACCTCGTCGGCCTGCAGCGCGGCCGCGAAGAGGTTGAACTTGGCGCTGAAGCCGCTCGTGAACGGAAGCCCCGCGAGGGCGAGCATCAGGATGGTGAACACGACGGCCGTGCCCGGCGAGTTCTTGCCGAGGCCCGCCCAGCGGGCCAGGTGGGTCGCCTCCTCGTCGCCGTCGCGCACGAGCGAGACGACCGCGAAGGCGGCGATCACGGTGAAGCCGTAGGCGGCCAAGTAGAACATGGTCTGGCCGACCGCGTCGCCGAGCGCGATCACGCCGATGAGCAGGTACCCGGCGTTCGCGATCGAGCTGTAGGCCAGGAGCCGCTTGATGTTCCGCTGCGTGACGGCGAAGATCGCGCCGCCCAGCATCGTCGCCACGGCGATGACCGTCAGGATCAGGTGCCAGTCCCACGCCGACGACGACAGGCCGACGTTGAAGACGCGCAGGAGCCCGCCGAAGGCCGCGACCTTCACGCACGCGGCCATGAGCGCGGTGACCGGGGTCGGCGCGCCCGTGTAGACGTCCGGCGTCCACATGTGGAACGGCACCGCCGCGGCCTTGAAGAGCAGCGCCACCGCGATCATCGCGACGCCGATGTAGAGGAACAGGCGCGGCTGGCCCGACTCGACGCCCGCCCGGTTGATCCCGGCGAGGTCCACGGTCCCGGCGAAGCCGAAGAGCATCGCCATGCCGTACACGTAGAACGCGGAGGCGAACGCGCCCAGGAGGAAGTACTTGAGCGCGGCCTCCTGGCTGATGAGGCGGCGGCGCTTCGCGAGCCCGCACAGCAGGTACAGCGGGAGGCTGAGCATCTCGAGGGCGACGAACATGGTGAGCAGGTCGCCCGCCGTCACGAACATCATCATGCCGCCGACCGCGAAGAGCGTCAGCGGGAAGATCTCGGTCGCGCCGTCCTCGCGCCGCTGCGCCTTGTCCGCCGCGGAGTCGGCGACCACGGCCGCCTCGGCCACGAAGTCGCCGCCCTTCGTCGTGCGCCGCTCCGCCAGGAGCAGCACCGCGATGAGCGCGAGCACCGCGAGCGTGCCCTGCAGGAACAGGCCCGGGCCGTCCAGGACCACCGAGCCGATCCCGACGCCCTCGATCTCGAACGCGGCGCTGTTCTTGCCCGCGTTCAGGATCACCGCCGCGAACGCGGCGGCCAGCGTCAGGACCGCGAGCGCGACCTGCACGACCAGCCTGCGGGCCTTGGGGACCGCGGCCTCCACGAGGAGCCCGCCGAAGGCCGCGACGAACACGATGATCATGGGCGCGAGTCCGGCCCAGTCGATCTGGAGCCCCGCTTGCTGGGCCTCATTCATTGGTGACTCCTTCGGCGGCGGGCAGGTCCTCCGGCGAGCCGGAGATGAAGAGGAGCGTGTTGTCGACGGCCGGCTGGGCCGCGTCGATCAGCGGCTGCGGGAAGAACCCGAAGACGAGGATCGCGACCACCAGCGGCGCCACGAGCGCCTTCTCGCGGACGGTGAGGTCGCGCTTCATCGCGGGCATCTCGTCGAGCACCGGGTTGCGGGTGCCCTGCATGGTGCGCTGGTACATCCAGATCACGTACGCCGCGGCGAGGATGATGCCCAGGGTCGCGAGGACCGCGACGGGCTCGTTGCCGCCGAACGTGCCGTTGAACGCGCCCAGCAGCACCAGGAACTCGGAGATGAACGGCGCGGTGCCCGGCAGCGAGAGCGACGCGAGCCCGGCGAACAGGAACACGCCCGCCAGGATCGGCAGGGTCTTGGCGGCCCCGCCGTAGTCGGCGATCTGCGCCGAGCCGCGGCGGATCGTGAGGAAGCCGACGACCATGAACAGCAGACCCGTGGCGAGGCCGTGGTTGAACATGTAGAGGACCGCGCCGATCGCGGCCTCCTGCGTGAACGCGAAGATCCCGAGGCCGATGAAGCCGAAGTGGGCGATCGACGTGTAGGCGACGAGCCGCTTCAGGTCGGTCTGGCCGATCGCGACGAACGCCGCGTAGAGCACGCCGATGACGCTCATGGCGATGACCCACGGCGCGAACCGCTGCGTCGCGTCCGGGAACAGCGGGATGCAGTAGCGCAGGATCGCGAACGTGCCGATCTTGTCCATGACGCCGACCAGGAGCGCGGCGGCCGCGGCGGGCGCCGCCCCGCCCGCGTCCGGGAGCCACGTGTGGAACGGGAAGAACGGGGCCTTGATCGCGAACGCGATGAAGAACCCGATGAACAGCCAGTCCTGGAGCGTCCCGGCGGCCATCGGCTCGGCGTCCACGAGGGTCTGCCAGTCGAAGACCCCGCCGTTGTTCACCCACAGGGCGATCACGGCGACGAGCATGAGCAGGCCGCCCAGCAGCGAGTACAGGAAGAACTTCACGGCCGCGTACTGCTTCTTCGGGCCGGTGCCGTAGGAGCCGATGAGGAAGTACATCGGCACGAGCATCGCTTCGAAGAAGAAGTAGAACAGCAGCACGTTCGAGGCGAGGAACGTCGCGAGCATCGCCGCTTCGAGCGCGAGGATGAGCGCGAAGAACGCCGGGACCGAGCGCTTCACGGAGTCGAGGTCGCGCCAGGCCGCGAGCATCGCGATCGGCGTCAGGCCCGCGGTGAGCAGGACCATGAGCAGCGCGATGCCGTCGATCCCCCACGACAGGTTGAGGTCCCAGGCCCCGACCCACGCGTAGGACTCGGTGAACTGGAGCCACGGCGCGTCCGGCGAGTAGTCGAAGCCGATCGCCACGAGCGCGGCGATCACGGCGACCAGGCCGGAGGCGGCGAGCGCGGTCCAGCGGGCCGCTTCGGCGTTCTCGCGGCGGATCGACGCGACGGCCACGGCCCCGATCAGGGGCACGGCGACCAGCGCGGACAGCAACGGGAGTTCGTTCATTGGACGACCACCACCATGAGCGCGGCCACCACGATGAGCGCGCCGGACAGAATGGACAGGGCATAGGAGCGGACGAAGCCGGTCTGCAGCACGAGCAGGCGGCGCGAGGTGCCGCCTACGCCTGCGGCGAGGCCGTTGACGGCGCCGTCGACGACGCGGCCGTCCATGGCGACCGAGGCGCTGGCGGCGAGTCGGCTCGGGCGTTCGAAGACGCCGCGGTTGACGGCCTCGCCGCCGAGGTCGGCGCGGGCGAAGCGCACCGGCCAGGCGGCGGCGCGCGGCACTTCGTCGGTGCCGTTGCGGAACAGGAACCAGCCGAGGCCGGCGCCGAGGACCACGACGACGGTGGTGGCGATGGTGACCTGCATGTGGGTCAGGTGGCCGTGGACCTCGTGGGGCTCGCCGAAGACGGGCGCGAGCCATTCGGGCACCGAGGTGGCCATGAGGCCGCCGGCGCCGAGCGAGCCGAGGCCGAGCAGCACCAGCGGCACGGTCATGATCGCCGGGGACTCGTGCGGGTGCACGTCGTCGGTCCAGCGCTTGGGGCCGTGGAAGGTGAGCACGAACAGGCGGGTCATGTAGAACGCGGTGAGCGCCGCGCCGAGGAGGGCGGCGCCGCCGACGACCCAGCCCTGCCAGCCTTCGCGGGCGAACGCGTCGTGGATGATCGGGTCCTTGGTGAAGAAGCCCGAGAACGGGAACAGGCCGATGATGGCGAGCCATCCGGCGGCGAACGTCGCGTATGTGAGCGGCATCTTGCGCCAGAGGCCGCCGAAGCGGCGGATGTCGGTCTGGTCGTTCATGGCGTGCATGACCGAGCCGGAGCCGAGGAACAGCCCGGCCTTGAAGAAGCCGTGCGCGAGCAGGTGGATGATGCCGAGCGCGAACGCCCCGCCGCCGAGGCCGACGGCGAGGAACATGTAGCCGATCTGCGAGACGGTGGACCAGGCGAGGACGCGTTTGATGTCGTCCTTGGCGCAGCCCACGATCGCTCCGAAGAGGAGGGTGAGGGCGCCGACGACGACCACGGCGGTCTGCACGTCCGGGTTGAGGCTGAAGACGGCGTGCGAGCGGGCGATGAGGTACACGCCCGCGGTGACCATGGTGGCGGCGTGGATGAGCGCCGACACCGGGGTCGGGCCCTCCATGGCGTCCGGGAGCCAGGTCTGGAACGGGAACTGGCCGGACTTGCCGCAGGCGGCGGCGAGGAGCAGCAGCCCGATGGCGAGGCTCGTGCCCGTGGACAGGGACTCGGCGCCGTTGAAGACCCCGGCGAAGTCCACGGTGCCCAGCGCGCCGAGCATGGTGAACATGGCCAGGAGGAACCCGACGTCGGCGACGCGGTTGGTGAGGAAGGCCTTCTTGCCGGCGGTGGCCGCGGCGGGCTTCATCTGCCAGAAGGAGATGAGGAGGTACGAGGCGAGGCCCACGCCCTCCCAGCCGATGAAGGTCATGAAGTAGTTGCCGCCCAGGACGAGCACGAGCATCGCGGCGGCGAACAGGTTGAAGTAGGCGAAGAACTTCCGGCGGCCCTCGTCGTGGGCCATGTAGCCGACGGCGTAGACGTGGATGAGGAAGCCGACCCCGGTGATGAGCAGGCAGAACACCGCGCTCAGCGGGTCGAAGAGCAAGTTGGCCTCGATGGTGAGGTCCTGCACCGCGATGATGGTGAACAGGTCGAGCTCGGCGCTCTTGTTCTCCAGGCCCGCGAGCGAGGCGAACATCGCGACGGCGAGCGCGAAGGCGCCGCCGATCGTGGCGACGCCGAGCCAGTGGCCCCACTTGTCGGAGCGGCGGCCCGCGAGGAGCAGGACCGCGGCGCCGAACGCGGGCAGGGCGATGAGCAGCCACGCCAGCGAGAGGACCCCTTCGGCGGGTGCGTACGAGATGTCGTCCACTGTGTCCCCTCTAGGCCTTCAGCAGGTTGGCGTCGTCGACGGAGGCGGAGCGCCGGGACCGGTAGATCGCCATGATGATCGCCAGGCCGACCACGACCTCGGCGGCGGCGACGGCCATCACGAAGAACGCCATCACCTGCCCGTCGATGTTGCCGCTGGTGCGGGCGAAGGTGACCAGGGTCAGGTTTCCGGCGTTGAGCATGAGCTCGACGCACATGAACACGACGATGGAGTTGCGCCGCACCAGGACGCCGACCGCGCCGATCGTGAACAGCGCGGCGGCCAGGATCAGGTAGTACTCGGGGCTCATGCGTCCCGTCCTTCCGTGTGCTTCGGCGCGGCCTCGGCGGCGGTGAGCTGGCGCGGCGGCACGTATTCCGAGAGCGACGCGGGCTCGATCGAGCCGTCGGGCCGCAGCGCGGGCGTCGCGGTCGAGTCCGAGTTCGCGAACACGCCCGGGCCGGGCCTGGGGCCCGGGTAGCTGCCGGGCGCGAACCGCTCGCGGCTGTGCTCCCTCTGCCCGCGGTGGCCGCCCTTCTTGGCGACGTGCGCGAACATGAGCGCGCCGACCGCGGCCACGGTGAGCGCGCCCGCCATGACCTCGAACGGGAACAGGTACGTCGAGAACAGCGCCTCGGCGATCGCCTCGACGTTCGACTGCGCGCCGGTCGCCCAGCGCGGGTCGGCCGCGATCGTCATACCCGAGACGGCGCGCGCCAGGCCGGAGGCCAGGAGCGCCGCCATGCCGATGCCGAGCAGCACCGCGAAGAGGCGCTGCCCGCGCAGCGTCTCGAACATCGAGTCCTTCGAGTCGCGCCCGAACAGCATGAGCACGAACAGGAACAGCATCATGATCGCGCCCGTGTAGACCATGATCTGCACGAACCCGAGGAACGGGGCGGCCTGCATGATGTAGAAGACCGCCAGGCACAGCATGGTGACCGCGAGCATCAGCGCCGCGTGGATCGCCGAGCGCGCCAGCACCAGGCCCATGGCCCCGCCGAGCGCGATCGGCGCGAGGATCCAGAAGAACACCGACTCGCCGCTGATGCCGTTCTGGGCGACGGTCTGCGCGACGTCGATCATCACTGCTCACCCCTCCGGTTCTGCGCCAGCATCTCCGTGAGGGAGAACTCCGCGCCCTCGCTCGCGCCCGGGTTGGTCGGGCCGGAGGCGTAGTACGCCTTCTCGCTGTCGCCCAGGCGCATCGGGTGCGGCG
Source organism: Glycomyces niveus (assembly GCF_017592475.1). Classification (GTDB taxonomy): domain Bacteria; phylum Actinomycetota; class Actinomycetes; order Mycobacteriales; family Micromonosporaceae; genus Glycomyces; species Glycomyces niveus. Next base: position 258,494 of record NZ_JAGFNP010000006.1, read on the forward strand.
GCTGCTCCATGCCCTCGATGAGCGGGGCCAGCAGCTCCTCCTTGGTGAAGATGAGGTCGCGGCGGTCGTCCCGGGCCAGCTCGTACTCGTTGCTCATGGTGAGCGAGCGGGTCGGGCAGGCCTCGATGCACAGGCCGCAGAAGATGCAGCGCGCGTAGTTGATCTGGTAGTTCTTGGCGTACCGCTCGCCGGGCGAGAACCGCTCGGCCTCGGTGTTCTCCGCGCCCTCCACGTAGATCGCGTCGGCCGGGCAGGCCCACGCGCACAGCTCGCAGCCGATGCACTTCTCCAGCCCGTCGGGGTGACGGTTGAGCACGTGCCGGCCGTGGAACCGCGGCTGGAGCTTCGAGGGCTCCTCCGGGTAGTCGACCGTGACCTTCGGCTTGAACATGTGCGAGAAGGTGACGCCGAAGCCTTTAGCGAAACCGGACATTACTCCTCCTCTCCCTTGTCGGTAGGACCGGAGCCGTTGACGGGAACGGCAGTGCTTGCGGGTTCGAGCTCCGTGAGCGAACGCGGGCTCGGCGGGACGGCCAGGTCGAGCGGCGGCACGGGGAACCCGCCCAGGCCCGTGTCGGGCTCGGCCGGCTCCTCGTACTGCTTCCGGCTGGGCCAGAAGAAGATCAGGGCCATCACGGCGATCGCCGCGCCGCCCGCGAACGCGATGCGCGTCGGCAGATCGTTGTCGGTGTCGAGCCCGATGTTCATGGCCGCCAGGACCATGAGCCACACCAGGGACACCGGCACGAGGACCTTCCAGCCCAGGCGCATGAACTGGTCGTAGCGCAGGCGCGGCAGCGTGCCGCGCAGCCACACGTAGAAGAACAGGAACGCCAGGACCTTCCCGAAGAACCACACCAGCGGCATGAACCCCTCGTTCGCGCCCGGCCACCACGAGGCGGGGAACGGCGCGGCCCAGCCGCCCAGGAAGAGCGTCACGCACAGGGCCGACATCGTGACCATGTTGACATACTCCGCCAGGAAGAACGACGCGTACTTCAGGCTCGAGTACTCGGTCGCGAACCCCGCCACCAGCTCCGACTCCGCCTCCGGGAGGTCGAACGGGGCGCGGTTCGTCTCGCCGACCATCGAGATCACGAAGATCACGAAGCTCGGCGCGAGGATGATGAAGTACCAGCCCGGCAGCGTGATCTCCGTGCCGCCGAACGTCAGCGGCAGGCCCTGGGCCTGCGCCTCGACGATCGCGCCGGTCGACATCAGCTGCGACTGGAAGAACACCGTCAGCACCGCCAGGCCCAGCGCGATCTCATACGAGATGACCTGCGCCGCGGCGCGGAGCGCGCCCAGCAGCGAGTACGTCGAACCGGAGGACCAGCCCGCCAGCACGATGCCGTACACGCCGAGCGCCGAGCACGCCAGGATCAGCAGCACGCTCACCTCGAAATCGGTGAGCTGCAGCTCCGTCTCGATCCCGAAGACGTTCACCTCGGGCCCGAACGGGATCACCGCGAACGCCGTGAACGCGCACGTCACGGCGATGACGGGGGCCGCGATGAACACGACCTTGTCCGCCGTCCGCGGCATCACGTCCTCTTTGAACGCCAGCTTCAAACCGTCCGCGAGCGACTGCAGCAGACCGAACGGCCCGTTGCGGTTCGGCCCCGGCCGCACCTGCATGATCGCCACCACGCGCCGCTCGAACCAGATGGTGAAGAGCACCAGCAGCACGAGCACCACGAAGACGAGCACGCCCTTGACGAGCATGAGCCAGATCGGATCGTTCATCACTTGACCGCCTCCACGGCTTCACCGGACTGAGCGGCCGGGCGAGGGACGTTCGGATAGGCGCGGATCGTGACCACATCGCCCGAACCGGCGCCCAGGTGGCGGTAGATCCCGCGACCCGGCGCGTTCTGCGGCAGCCAGACCACGCCCTCGGGCATGTCGGTGACCCTGAGCGGCAGCGTGATCCCGCCGATCGAGGTCGCCACGGTGACACCGCCCCCCTCGCTCGCGCCGATCGCCTTCGCCGTCGCGGCGCTCAACCGCACCACCGGGTCGGGAGCGCAGCCCGCCAAGTGCGGGTTGTTCTCCTGCATCGAACCGCCGTCGAGGAGCTGGCGCCACGTCGCGAGGATCGCCTTGCCGTCCTCATGCGGGTGCGCGGCCCTGTCCACCGCCCAGTCAGGCGCCGGCTGGCGCGTGAGCGGATCCGGCAGCCCCGCGAGTTCCGCACGCACCGTGCGGGTCTCGGCGAGCCCCAGCTCGACCCCCATCGCCGCCGCGAGCGTGTCGAGCACCGCGTGGTCAGACATGAGATCCGAGGGGATCACCGTGTCGAACGTCCGCAGCCGCCCCTCCCAGTCGAAGTACGCCCCGGGCTTGCCCGTCACCGGCGCGACCGGCAGGATCACGTCCGCCACCCGCGTCACCGCCGAATGCCGGATCTCCAGGGAGACCACGAACCGGGCCGCGTACAGCGCCGCCTCGACCGCGGGCCCGTCCGCGAAGTCGTACGGGTCCACGCCGCCCACCAGGAGCGCGTCGATCTCGCCCTCCGCGGCGGCCTGCAGGATCTCCCACGCGGCGCGGCCGTCGTTGCCGGGCAGGGACTCGACGCCCCAGTACTCGGCCAGCTGGTCGCGGTCCGCCGTGTACGAGGCGAGGCCGCCGCCGGGCAGCAGCCCGGGGAGGCAGCCGGACTCGACCGCGCCGCGGTCGCCCGCGCGCCGCGGGATCCACGCCATCCGCGCGCCCGTGGCCTTCGCGAGGCGCACCGCCGCCGAGAACGCTCCCTCCACAGTGGAGAGCCGCTCGCCGAGCAGGATGACCGCGCCGTCCTCGCTCAGCGCGTCGCGCACGAAGCCGCCGCTCCTCCAGCCGTCGAGGAGTTCGGCCTCCTCCCCCGGCAGGGCCTCGATGAGGTTCGCGTTCAGCTTCGCCGTGCCGCGCGTCGCGAACGGCGCGACCACGTGCACCCGCTGGCCGCGCTGGCGCACGGCCTTGCGCAGGCGCAGGAACGCGATCGGGCACTCCTCTTCGATCTCGAGGCCGACGGTGACGACCACGGGGGCCTTCTCCAGGTCCTCGTAGGTGACCGCGCCGCTCGAGGGGAATACGCCGGCCACGGCGTGCGCCAGGAACTCCGCCTCCTCGGAGGAGTGCGGGCGGGAGCGGAAGTCGATGTCGTTGGTGCCGAGGGCGACCCGCGCGAACTTCGAGTACGCGTACGAGTCCTCGACGGTGAGCCGGCCGCCCGGCAGGACCCCGACGCGGCTGCCCGCGTCCTTGAGCCCCGCGGCCGCGCGGCGCAGGGCCTCGGGCCAGGACGCCTCGCGCAGCGAGCCGTCCTCGTCGCGGACCAGCGGCTTCGTGATCCGGTCGGCCGCTTCGATGTAGGAGGAGCCCCAGCGGCCCTTGTCGCAGTTCCACTCCTCGTTCACCGCCGGGTCCTCGCCCGCGAGGCGGCGCAGGACTTTGCCGCGGCGGTGGTCCGAGCGCTGCGCGCACCCGGCCGAGCAGTGCTCGCACACGCTGGGCGTCGACACGAGGTCGAAGGGGCGCGAGCGGAACCGGTACTGGGTGCCGGTGAGCGCGCCGACCGGGCAGATCTGGACGGTGTTGCCCGAGAAGTAGGACTCGAACGGCTCGTCCTCGTACACGCCGACCTGCTCGAGCGCCGAGCGCTCCATCAGCTCGATGAACGGGTCGCCCGCGATCTGGTCGGAGAAGCGGGTGCAGCGCGCGCACAGGACGCAGCGCTCGCGGTCGAGCAGCACCTGCGAGGAGATCGGCAGCGCCTTCTTGTAGCGGCGCTTGTCCTCCGGCTCCATGCGCGTCTCGGTGCGCCCGGTGCTCATGGCCTGGTTCTGGAGCGGGCACTCGCCGCCCTTGTCGCAGACCGGGCAGTCCAGGGGGTGGTTGATCAGGAGGAACTCCATGATCCCCTCCTGGGCCTCCTTGGCGACCTCGCTGGTGTGCTGGGTCTTGACGACCATGCCCTCCATGGCGGTGGTCGTGCAGGAGGCGGCGGGCTTGGGCATGCCGCGCCCGTTGCCCATGTCGGGGACGTCCACGAGGCACTGGCGGCAGGCCCCGGCGGGCTCGAGCAGCGGGTGGTCGCAGAAGCGGGGGATCTCGATGCCGAGCTGCTCGGCGGCACGGATGATCAAGGTGCCCTTGGGGACCGTGACTTCGACGCCGTCGATGGTGAACGTGACTTGATCGGTCATGTCAGTGCGCTCCGATCTTTTCCGCGTCGAAGAGGGCCGGCTTGTGGCCTTCGATGTAGTCGAGGTAGTCCTGCCGGAAGTACTTCAGCGAGGACGTGACGCACGAGGTCGCGCCGTCGCCGAGACCGCAGAACGAGCGGCCGAGGAGGTTCTTGCACGCGCTCTCGAGGAGCTTGAGGTCGCCGAGGGAGCCCTGGCCGGAGAGGATGCGCTCGTAGACGCGCACCATCCAGTAGTTGCCCTCGCGGCACGGCGTGCACTTGCCGCAGGACTCGTGGGCGTAGAACTTGATCCAGCGCCAGCAGGCGACCACCGGGCAGTCCTGGTCGGAGAAGATCATGACCGCGGTGGTGCCGAGGATCGAGCCCGCTTTGGCGACGTTGTCGAAGTCGAGCGGGACGTCGATCGAGTCGGCCGAGAGCATCGGGGTCGAGGAGCCGCCGGGGGTGAAGAACTTGAGCTCGTGGCCGTCCTCCATGCCGCCGGCGAGCTCGATGAGCTCGCGCAGCGTCGTGCCCATCGAGCACTCGTACTGGCCGGGGCGCTTGACGCGGCCCGAGAGCGAGTAGATCATCGTGCCCGCGGCGTTCTCGGAGCCGAGGTCCTTCCACCACTGCGCGCCGCCGAGCACGATGTGCGGGACGGCCGCGATGGAGCCGACGTTGTTGATGCACGTGGGCTTGTTGTAGAGCCCGTGCGTCGCCGGGAACGGCGGGCGCAGGCGCGGTTGGCCGCGCTTGCCTTCGAGGGAGTCGAGGAGGGCGGTCTCCTCGCCGCAGATGTACGCCCCGGCGCCGGAGTGGATCACGACCTCGAGGTCGAACCCGGAGCCGAGGATGTCCTTGCCGAGGTAGCCGGCTTCCTTGGCTTCGCGCACGGCGTTGCGCAGGCGGCGCGCCGCGTGGATCGCCTCGCCGCGCACGTAGACGAAGGCCCGGGAGGCCTTGATCGCGTAGGAGGCGATGACGATGCCCTCGATGAGCGAGTGCGGGTCGTTCATCATGAGCGGCAGGTCCTTGCAGGTGCCCGGCTCGCCCTCGTCGGCGTTGACGACCAGGTAGTGCTCCTGACCGTCGTCGGGCACGAACTGCCACTTCATGCCCACGGGGAACCCGGCGCCGCCGCGGCCGCGGTGGCCCGAGTCCTTCATGAACGCGATGAGGTCGCCCTCGGAGTACTTGAGGGCCTTGCGGAGCGCCTTGTAGCCGTCGAGCTGCTCGTAGACGTCGAGCTTCCACGCGTTCGGGGACAACCAGCGCTTGGTGACGACGGGCTTGAGCTTGTTGAGGGCGTCCTCGCGGGGCCGCCTGGGACCGGGCACGGTTACGCTCACTTCGCTTCCTCTGGTTCCTTGGCCAGCAACGGCGCGGCGGGGTCGTACGAGGGCGCGGTGATGCCCGCTTCGGCCGCGAGGCGCGCCCCGGCGAGCGTGGCGTCGCCCTGGGCGTTGCCCTCGAGCCCGGCGGTGCGCTCCTCGTCGAACCCGGCCAGCTGGACCGAGATCTCACGCAACGTGCACAGTGGAGCGCCGCGGCTGGGGGCCGGGCGGCGGCCCTCCTTGAGCTCCCGCACCAGGTCGAGGGATTTGGCCTCGTCCATGTCGTCGAAGAACTCGTAGTTGACGGTGACGACCGGCGCGTAGTCGCACGCGGCGAGGCACTCGGCGTGCTCGAGCGTGATCTTGCCGTCCGCGGTGGTCTCGTCGTGGCCGACGTCGAGCTCGTCGCTCAGCGCGTCGAACACCTGCTGCCCGCCCTTGGCCTGGCAGAGGGTGTTGGTGCACACCGAGACCAGCCAGTCGCCGGCCGGCTCGCGCTTGTACATGGTGTAGAAGGTCGAGACCGCCTGCACCTGGGCCTTGGTGATGTCCAGGACCTCGGCGCAGAACGCGATGCCGTCGTCCGAGATGTAGCCGTCGTGCGACTGCACCAGGTGGAGCAGCGGCAGGAGCGCCGAGCGCTCGCGGCCCTCGGGGTAGCGGACGAGGATGGCCTCGGCCTGCTCGCGGATCTTCTCCGGGTAGTTCACCTGTCGCAACCTCCCATGACCGGGTCGAGCGAGGCCCCGCCCGCGATGACGTCCGCGAGCAGGCCGCCTTCGGCGAGCGCGGGGATCGACTGCAGGTTGATGAAGGAGGGCTCTCGCATGTGGACGCGGAACGGCCTCGTGCCGCCGTCGGAGACGGCGTGGATGCCGAGTTCGCCGCGTGGGGCCTCGATGGCGGTGTACACCTGCCCGGCCGGGACCCGGAAGCCCTCGGTGACGAGCTTGAAGTGGTGGATCAGCGCCTCCATCGACTGGCTCATGATGTGCCGGATGTGGTTGAGGCTGTTGCCCATGCCGTCGGCGCCGAGGGCGAGCTGGGCGGGCCAGGCGATCTTCTTGTCCTCGACCATGACCGGGCCGGGCTCGAGCTTGTCGAGGCCCTGGTCGATGATGCGCAGGCTCTGGCGGATCTCCTCGAGGCGCACGACGTAACGCGCCCAGGCGTCGGCGCCGTTGTGCACCGGGACCTCGAAGTCGTACTCCTCGTAGCCGCAGTACGGCATGGTCTTGCGCAGGTCCCAGGGGAGCCCGGCGGAGCGGAGCACGGGACCGGTGACGCCGAGGGCGAGGCAGCCGGAGACGTCGAGGTAGCCGACGCCCTGGGTGCGCTCCTGCCAGATGGCGTTGCCGGTGAGAAGGCCCTCGTAGTCGTCGAGGCCCTGCGGCATGTAGTCGACGAACTCGCGGATCATCGCGACGCCGTCGCGCGGGAGGTCCTGCGCGAGGCCGCCGGGGCGCACGTAGGCCATGTTCATGCGCAGGCCGCAGACGGCCTCGAAGATGTCGAGGATCTTCTCGCGGTCACGGAAGCCGTAGATCATCATCGAGAGCGCGCCGAGCTCCATGCCCGTGGTCGCGAGGGCGACCAGGTGGGAGCTGATGCGGTTGAGCTCCATCATGATCACGCGGATCACGTCGGCGCGCCGGGGCACCTCGATGCCGAGGAGCTTCTCGACGGCGAGGCAGTAGGCGGTCTCGTTGAAGATCGGCGCGAGGTAGTCGGCGCGGGTCACGAAGGTCGTGCCCTGCGTCCAGTTGCGGTACTCGAGGTTCTTCTCGATGCCGGTGTGGAGGTAGCCGACGATGGGGCGGACCGAGCGGACGGTCTCGCCTTCGAGCTCGCAGACCAGGCGGAGCACGCCGTGCGTGGACGGGTGCTGCGGGCCGAGGTTGACGATGAGCCGTTCCTCGCTGACCGGGTCGACCGAGGCGACGAGCTCGTCCCAGTCCCCGCCGGTGACGGTGTAGACGCGGCCTTCGGTCGTGTCGCGCTCGGCCGCATAGGCGTCGGCGGACGTTCCGTTGTCGGTGGCGGTCACTTGTAGGCCCTCCGTTCGTCCGGGGGCGGAATGTGGGCCCCCTTGTACTCGACGGCGATGCCCCCGAGCGGGTAGTCCTTCCGCTGCGGGAAGCCCTCCCAGTCGTCGGGCATGAGGATGCGGGTGAGGTGCGGGTGGCCCTCGAAGACGACGCCGAACATGTCGTACGCCTCCCGCTCCTGCCAGTCGGCGGTCGGATAGATCGCGGTCGCGGACTGCACGACCGGGTGCTCGAGGCCCACGGCGGTCTCGAGGCGCACGCGGCGGCGGTAGGTCATCGAGGTCAGGTGGTAGACGACGTGGAGCCGGTTGCGCTGGTCCGGGTAGTCCACGCCGGACACCGAGTTGCAGAGCTCGAAGCGCAGGCTCTCGTCGTCGCGCATGGTCTTGCAGACGTCGGCGACGCGGTCGGGCGCGATGTGGATGGTGAGCTCGCCGCGGTCGACCACACATGCGCGGGTGATGTCGTCGCCGAGCGATTCGCGCAGGGCGGCGACGACCTCGTCGAAGTAGCCGCCGAGCGGTTCGGGCGTCGAGACGAGGTCGCCGGCGGTCGGCTGGGCCTGCACGAGGCCGCCGAAGCCGGAGGTGTCACCGGTGTCCGCGACGCCGAACAGGCCCTTGGGCCGCTGGATGCCGACGGGCTGGACGTCGTCCGGGGCCGCGCTGCCCGTCCCCGTGGGATCGGAGGTCATCGCTTCGCCACCGCCTTCCGGATGCGCAGCTGCTCTTCCGTCCCGGTCTTCACGGCCTCGGCCCACTCCTTCTTGCGCTGCTTGTCGAAGCGGTACGAGGAGGGCATCGCGCCGGGCTTGACCACGGGCTCGGGAAGGTCGGCGAGGGCCTGGCGGCGCTTCTCGCCGAGGGGCTCGTGCTGGACCTTCTCGTGGAGCTTGAGGATCGCGTCGAGCAGCATCTCCGGGCGCGGGGGGCAGCCGGGGAGGTACATGTCGACGGGCACGACGTGGTCGACGCCCTGCACGATCGCGTAGTTGTTGAACATGCCGCCGGAGGTGGCGCACACGCCCATCGAGAGGACCCACTTCGGTTCGGGCATCTGGTCGTAGATCTGGCGCAGGACGGGGGCCATCTTCTGGCTCACGCGCCCGGCGACGATCATGAGGTCGGCCTGGCGCGGAGAGGCCCGGAAGACCTCCATGCCGAAGCGGCCGGTGTCGTAGCGGGCCGCGCCGGTGGCCATCATCTCGATGGCGCAGCACGCGAGTCCGAACGTGGCGGGCCACATCGACGCGCGGCGCGTCCAGTTGACCAGGGCCTCCACGGAAGTGAGGATGATGCCCTGCGGCAGTTTCTCTTCTACACCCATGGCGGCACCTAGTCCCAGTCCAGTCCGCCGCGGCGCCATTCGTAGGCGTAGGCGACGAACAGCGCGGCGATGAACATGAAGACGGCCCAGAACCCGAAGATCCCGAGGACGTCGTGGTGGACGGCCCACGGCACGAGGAAGATGATCTCGATGTCGAAGACGATGAACAGCATCGCGGTGAGGTAGAACTTCACCGGGAACTTGGTCGGCCCCGAGGTGGTGGGGGCCGGTTCGATGCCGCATTCGTAAGGGTCGTACTTGGCGCGGTTCCTGCGGTGCGGGCCGGTGATGCGCGAGGCGACCACCGAGACGATGCCGAACCCGGCGCCGATCGCGAACATGATCACGACGGGCACATAGACTTCCACGTTCTCAGACCCTCCTTTCGGTGAAGCTCGCGAGCCGAACATGAGCACGGCCCAGGCTGGGCGTGACGATCCGCATCCCGTTGACGATCCGGTCGGCGGTGTCGCGCCCGGGTCGGTCGGTGAGGTTCGCCAGCAGTTTCAACACGACGCGCATGAGCGCGGGACGCTTCAGGCCGTGCTCGGTGCACAGCCTCATGACGGTGGGCTTGCCGATGAGGTGCGAGAAGATCCCGCCCATGCGGTAGTACGAGCCCCAGAGGTCGTCCATTCGGTCGGCGTAGGTGCGCAGCACGGCTTCGCGGCGCGGCACCGACCGCGCGCGGAGCGCGTCGGCGACAACCGCGGCGGCGACCTCGCCGGCTTCGACGGCGTAGGCGATGCCCTCGCCGTTGAACGGGTTGACCATGCCTCCGGAGTCGCCGACGAGCATGAGGCCGCGGCTGTAGTGCGGAGTCCGGTTGAAGCCCATGGGAAGGGCGGCGCCGCGCACGGGGCCGTCGGCGTTCGCCTCGTCGGCCAGGCCCCACTCCTCGGGCGTGTTGGCGAGCCAGTCGCGGAGCAGCGCACGGTAGTCGGTCTTGCCGTACCCCTCGGAGGAGTTGAGCACGCCGAGCCCGGCGTTGACGCGGCCGTCGCCGAGTCCGAAGATCCAGCCGTAGCCGGGTTGCAGCACATCGGGTTCCGCGGCGGTGCGCAGCGAGAGCCACGACTCCAGGTACTCGTCGTCGTGCTTGGCCGCGGACTTGTAGTACTGGCGGACCGCGACGCCCATGGGGCGCTTCTCGTCCCGCTTGAGGCCCAGCGCTAGCGCGAGCCGCCCGGAGACGCCGTCGGCGGCGATCACGAGCGGGGCGCGGTAGGTGACGTGCTCGCCGTCGGCGACGGCGGTGACCCCGCAGACGCGCCCGGCGAGGTCGAAGACCGGCGCGGTGACCTTGACGCCGCAGCGCAGTTCGGCGCCGGCGGCGACGGCCCGGTCGGCGAGGATTTGATCGAAGTCCAAACGGGTACGGGTGAGTCCGTAGGCCGGGAAGTCCTGGAGCGTCGGCCAGTCGAGTTCGATGGCGATGTCGTCGGCCACGACGCGGAGGCCGCGGTTGCGGATCCATCCGGCGGCTTCGGAGGTGTCGACGCCCATCTTGAGCAGCTGCGCGACGGCGCGGGGGGTGAGGCCGTCGCCGCAGACCTTCTCGCGGGGGAAGCGGGTCTTCTCGAGCAGCAGAACGTCGAGTCCCCGGGAGGCCAGGTGGTAGGCCGCGGCCGAACCACCAGGTCCCGCGCCGACGACGATGACGTCGGCCTCCGGGGTTGCGTGAGTGGTCACGGGCGTCCTCTCAGGCGAACGGGCGGTGATCCTTTTAACGACCATCCGGCTTGTGAAGATCTTCACAAGCGTTTGCCGCAAGTCTAGAACTCCGCTATCTACGCCCTGTCACTTAGGTCCGCCTAAGTTGTCATTATTCGAGGTCACGAGGCATACAGGCGTACCTGAACCAGAGTTGCGGAAGCGATGGGAGCGCCTGAGGTGACGCACACCGACCGAGTGATAAAGCCGACAGTCGAACACCCCTGCAACACGAAACCACCGGAAACACTCTCGTAACAAGCGCCTTCCGCGGATGCGCCGCCCCATAGGGCATCCGGGCACGCGAGGCAACGTGGCCATCGACACATCGTTCAAATTTGAAACTTCCCCGAGAGACCCGTATGGTCGATGGGTAATTCAAATCTGAACTACTTATGCTCGCTCCCCTGGAAGAGGTAGGAACATGTCCGAGCCTGTCAAGGTCACTGTGGTCTTCTACTCGCAGACCGGCAACGTCACCCAGCTCGCCCGCCAGATCGCCGAAGGCGCAGAGAAGGCCGGCGCCGAGGTCCGCCTGCGCCGAGTCGCCGAGCTGGCCCCGCAGGAGGCCATCGACTCGAACGAGCAGTGGGCCGCGAACGTCAAGGCCACCGCCGACATCGCCGAGGCCACCCCCGACGACATCGAATGGGCCGACGCTGTGATCATGGGCAGCCCGACCCGATTCGGCAACGTCTCCTCGCAGCTCAAGCAGTTCATCGACACGCTCGGTGGCCTGTGGTTCCAGGGCAAGCTGGCCGACAAGGTCTACTCGGGCTTCGCCGCCGCCTCCGGCAAGCACGGCGGCAACGAGTCCACGCTGCTCGCGCTGTACAACTCGTTCCACCACTTCGGCGGCATCATCGTGGCCCCCGGCTACGCCGGCGAGGTCGCCTTCGCGAACGCGTCGCCGTACGGCGTCTCCCACTTCGGCTGGGGCACCCCGGTCGCGGAGGACGTCCTCAACGCCGCCGCCGCTCAGGCCGAGCGCGTCGTGACCACCACCGCCGCCATCAAGGCCGGCCGCGCCGCCATCGCCGCCTAACGGCACATTCACGCAAGCGCCCGGCGGGTCCTCCTACGGCATCAGGAGGACCCGCCGGGCGCTTTGTCGTCCTATCCCGGCTCGTCTCTGGATGAGGTTCAAGCAATCAGCAACGAAGAGGCGGGTCGACGGGTGGGGTCGGGCGGCGGGCTGCGGGTGGGTTGCGGGGCGGGCGACACTCCCGACCGCGGGGGCCGGTCTCGGTGTTTTGCCTTGGGGCGCAGGAGGGTCCGGCGGAACATGAATGGCTTCTCGTCTTGTGGGTGATGTC
>NZ_JAGFNP010000007.1 GCF_017592475.1 Glycomyces niveus
CTTCCCGGAGGTGGCCGCCTTAGCGAGGAGACGGAACTTTCCCGAGAGGCGGGCGATGGCGGCGATGTCGGCGGCGGTGCGGTTGTGGAAGTCGAACTGGGAGACCAGCAGATCGCGCAGGGCGGAGAACCCGAACGCGGAGCGGTGGAGGTTGGCTTCCTTCATCTCGATCACCGCCGACAGGACCTGGGCGTGCTGGACGTTGATGAGGGAGGCGGCGTCATCGAGGGCGGTGCGGATGGCGGCCGCGCGCTCAGAGGCCGGGGGAGTGGGGGTGCAGCTGCTCATCGGGGGCTCGCCTCCTTCCACTGTTCTCGAATGGTCTGCCTGTTTTCGCTTGCCTGTTCGTACTTCAATGATGACAGGTGAGTGCATCGGTGTCATCACTCAAAGGAGTGAACATTCCATGAGGGACATTCATGGGCGGCGTCGGATCCTCTGCGGCGCAGGGTAATCAGGGCGAGTCGCGCGCTGCCTGGCGGCCGCACTGCACACCCAACCGTTCTCAGGCCTCTTTGTCGCTGCCCGATTGAACCGCATCCGAAATCGGCCGGGCGGCCGAAGTCCTGCCCCGGCAATACGTGGCCTCTTTGTCGCCGCCGCTTGAACCTTGCGCCCATTGGACCCCGCAGCCGAACGGAAAGACCCCGAGATGTCGGACCCCGAGGCCATAATCAGGCTCGACGCCATTTCAGTGCCGAGAAGCGCAACGGAGGATCTCGCATGACCAAGTTCTTGATCTCGTTTCCCAGTGAGGCCATGGTGTTCCCCGAGGAGGAGTTCCAGGCGGTGGTCGACGATTCCCATGCCGTGATCGAAGAGGCCAAGGCCGCCGGCGTGTACGTGTTCGGCGGCGGGCTCAATGAGGAGGTCGGGCCGGTGCTCGTCGCCGCTGACGGCGGCGTCACCGAGGGGACGTACCCGGGGCACATGGTGCCCAACGGCGGCTACTGCGTCCTCGAGCTGCCGACGCGGGAGGCGGCGTACGAGTGGGCTGCGAAGATCGCCGCCGCCTGCCGCTGTGCGCAGGAGGTCCGCGAGTTCATGTACGACCCTGCCAGCTAGCGAGGTCACAGGGCCCGGATGCGTTGTGGTGCGGCGTTTGTGACATGACGAACGTGCGCCGTTCACACGGAGGAAATCAGGGATCGGGAGACTCGTCGCGGCCGAACCGACGACCCCCGAGGAGCCCCCATGTCCTATGTGAAACCGGCGGAGTTCACCGCCAGGATGATCGACGCCGGCGAGGCGAAGGTCTTCATGTCGACCCGCGACACCGTCCTGCGCGCCTTCATGGCCGGGGCGATCCTGGCGCTGGGCGCGGCGTTCGCGGTGACGATCTCGGTGAACACCGGCCAGCCGCTGTTGGGGGCGCTGCTGTTCCCGGTCGGGTTCTGCATGCTCTATCTGCTGGGCTACGACCTGTTGACCGGCGTGTTCACGCTGGTCCCGTTGGCACTCATCGACAAGCGCCCGGGCGTGCGGCTGCGCGGCGTGCTCCGCAACTGGGGCCTGGTGTTCGTCGGGAACTTCGCGGGCGCGTTCACCGTCGCCCTCATGATGTCGATCATCGTCACCTACGGGTTCTCCGTGGAGCCCAACCAGATCGGCCAGCAGCTCGGCGTGATCGGCGAGAGCCGGACCGTCGGGTACGCCGAGCACGGCGCGGCCGGGATGCTCACGCTGTTCATCCGCGGCGTGCTCTGCAACTGGATGGTCTCCACGGGCGTGGTCGCCGCGATGATGTCGACCTCGGTGCCCGGCAAGGTGATCGGCATGTGGATGCCGGTGCTCGTGTTCTTCTACATGGGCTTCGAGCACTCGATCGTCAACATGTTCCTGTTCCCGGCGGGCCTCATGCTCGGCGGCGAGTTCTCCGTCGGCGACTACCTGATCTGGAACGAGATCCCCACGGTCGTCGGCAACCTGGTGGGCGGTCTCACTTTCGTGGGCCTCACGCTCTACGCCACTCACGCCCGCACCGGATCGGCGAGGACCCGTCCGATGACCCTGCCGGAGAAAGTCGACGCGTAGCAGCACGGGCCACGAGTCGCCTCGTGGCCCGTTTCGCTTGGTCTCAGACGACTCTGGGGATCGAGCCCGTGTTCGTCAGCGCCTCGTTCAGCAACGGCCCCACCTGCATCGTGAACTGGCCCAGCTCGTAGCCCAGCTGCTCGCGGTCGCACTGCGAGACCGCCAGGAGTGTCAGGCAGATCTGCGGGCCGACCGGGGCGGCCAGGAGGACGCCCTCGGCCATCTCGACGATGACCTGCTGGGTCGGGCCGTGGTCCATCGAGCGCCCGGCGCCTTCGCCCATCGACAGGAGGCCCGACCCGATGCCCGCCAGCTGGTCCGCGCGCTCCTTGGGGAGCCCGGCGGATACGGCGAGGGGCAGGCCGTCGACGCTGACGAGGACGGCGTGTGAGAGGCCGGGGGTGCGCGCCACGAGAGAGCCCAGGAGCATGCTCAGGGACCGCTCGTAGACGCCGAGGTTGCTCATCGGGTCGCCATCCGCTCATTGCGGGCGGGCGCGCCGGGGCGGCCGCCGCGGGCGCGGCCCCAGCCTTTGAAGTAGCCGGCGGTGTTCTGGGCCAGCAGTTCGGGGTCGCGGTCGATCGGCTCGTCGAAGCGCGGGTGCTCGTCGGCGACGACGGCGCCGGGGACCAGGTTCGCCTGCGGCTTGCGGCGCGGCAGCCCGGCGGGCGTGGTCGGCTCCTCGGTCTCGGGGGCTTCGGTGACGTGGCGGGCCATGCGCCAGCCCTCGTCGCCGGGGAGGTTCCACGACTCCGGTTCGGGCTCTTCGCTCTCGGGCCGCTTGAACCAGGCGCTGCGGGCCTGGCCGAGGATCATGAGGCCGTCGTCGTCGGCCATGAGGCTGGCGACGTCGACGATGTGGACGTCGTCCTTCGGCTGCCACGGGTGGCGGCGCGGTTCGGGGTCCGGTTGGCGCATGCTCTCGGACTGGAAGACGTCGGCCAGCGCCGGACGCGAATGCAGCTCAGTCTCCTCGGCTTGCGGCAGTTCGGCGGGCTGGGCCCGGCGGCGCCGGCGGATGGAGCGGGTGTGGCTCTCGCCGTCGACCGGGAGCTGCGCCTGCACCATCGACTCCGGGATCACCTGCGTCGCTTCGAGGTCCACGACCGAGTGCAGCTGGGACGCGGGGTCGAGGGCGCGGAGGCTCTGGCGGTCGGGGAGGTCGCCGGGGAGGCGGACGGTGGTGTGCGTGTCGTGGCCGTGGCGGCGCGGGGCGCGGTCTTCGTCGTCGTCGTACGCGGCGGCGGCGGGGGCCGGGGGCGCGGCCTCGAGGCGGGGGCGCTTGGCCTGGAGGAGCCCGATGAGGCCTTCGAGCGAGCGGTCCCAGGCGGAGATCGCGGCGGCGGTGGCGGAGACGGAGGGGGCGACGGAGGGGTCGTCGCCGCCGCCGAGTTCGCGGATGGCCTCGGTGAGGGCGCCGGCCATGGCGGCCACTTGGCCGGGGTCGGCGACGGTGGCGAGGTCGGCGGCGAGCTCTTCGGTCGAGATCGACTGGAGCGCACCGGGCTGGGGGAGCCGGGTGAGGATGGCGACGGCGTTGGCCTCGCTGGGGTCGTCCCAGGCGGCGAGCGCGGCGGGGAAGACGGCGCGCAGGAGGCATGTGAGGGCCTCTGCGGCGTCGTGGCGGGCGCGGGCGGCCGAGGCCACGGTGTCGAGGATGGGGCGCAGAGCGTTCATCTCAGGGCGCGCGGCGAAGGGCTGGCCGCCGACTTCGCCGGTGGCCATGCGGCGGGCGAGCGCGATGGCGTCGTCGAGGGCGTCTTTGGAGCGGCCGGTGGGGCCGGCGGCGCGGACGACGAGCTGTCCGGCGGCTGCGGCGAACTCGGCCAGCTGGACCACCTCGCCGTCGACGGCCACCGAGACTGACTGCCCGGGCGCCGATCGCGCGAAGAGGCTGTTGAGGCGGACCCACCCGCGGGGGTCGTCGCCGAAGGTGTCGGTGGCGATGAGGCCGCCGCCGGCCGCGACGAGCGCGACGGCGCAGGCGGTGTCGCCTTGTCCGGCTCCTGCTACCTGCTGGTCGATGGTGATGCCGCAGAACACTTGCACCCGCGGGGCTCCTCTCGTAGGGCGCGCCCGGGGTGGGCGCCGGCCCTGTCGGCGGGGTCGCAGCCCCGCCAGTATTTACCAGTCCGTTATCAGTTTTCCGCAGAATACTCGGTTCTGCAAGCGGACGGACAGTGCGGGTTCACGAAGGGATGGAAGGCCATAACACGCATTTCCGTCAATTCCTTGACGGTGCCCACCAGGGGATTCCCTTGTGGAATAACGATGGAAAACGCACCGGCACCACCGCGTGTCGCCGCGGCGGCGCTGGGAATCGGACTCGGAGTATGAGTCGCGATGGGCTGTTCGGCCGATGGCGGCGGCGCTAGCCGCGCCATTCCACATGGTCGTTGATCTTGGCGATGACGCCGCGCCAGGCGATGGCCGCCTGCTGCGAGTCGCTCCTCTTCAAGCGGCGCTTGGCGAAGCGGCCGCGCATGCCGCCGTCGACGACGACGCGGAAGGTCTCGTCGAGGTCGTCGAGGGGGGAGCCGGGGGCGAGGGAGGCGATGATCGAGTCGTTCTTGAGCGCGTACCCGAGGTCGCGGCCGACCTCGGCGGCCTTGATGAGCAGCTCGGGCTCCCAGCCTTCTTGGCCGCCGCGGAGGTTGGCGACCACCAGGTCCAGCTCGTAGATGTCGTCTTCGTCACACGCGATGTCGGCGGCGGTGAGCCGCTCCTGCAGCTCCGCGTACTCCTCGATCGCGGCGAGGTCGTGGTCGTCGTTCGCCTTGACGTACTCGACGAGCGCTTCGGCCTCGCGGAAGACGAGCAGCTTCCCCTTGCGGGTCAGGAAGACCGGGACCTCTTCGGGTTCGGCGTCGAGGGCGTCCTCGTCGTCGTCCGCGGCTTCCTCTTCCTCATCGGCGAAGTCGGCCGCGTCGGGCTCGGGCGCGTCCTCGTCCTCGGGTTCGGCGTCGTCCGCATCCCGGTGCTTGCCGCGAGGCTCCTCGACATCCTCTTCCTCTTCGGGCTCGGGCTCGGGAGCGGTCTTGGCGCCCGGGAGGGTGTCCGACATCCGGTACGCGCGCAGGGTGAAACCGGAGTCCTTGCCCAGGTGGAGTTCCACCGGGTCGACGCTCGTCTCGTTCCAGAGCTTGTCCGTCTCGGCGCTGCGCACCGGCCCGTCCGAATCGGCCGCCATGTCGCGTCCCTCCCGTAGTGATCTAGCTGGGGAACAGCCTACGACGACGCGACACGCCCGGTCGTACCCGGTGTCCCATACGCCGACGGGGCCCTGCGCGGCTCGCGCAGGGCCCCGTGGCAACGACGGGTCTAGTACGCCCCTCCGGCGGCGGCGGCCATCCCGGCCGGGTGCCACACGGTCTTGTACTCCGTCCACTGCCGCAGCAGGTCGAGCGAGGTGCCGGGCTTCCCGGGGCGGCGCACGACCTTCAGGGTCTCGGCGGCGGCGGCCTCCAGGCTCGCGGCGAGGTCGGCGTCGGCGACGCCGCTCAGGTCGAGCCCGTTGACGTCGGCGTGCGCGGCCAGGTGCGGCGCGACTTCGGCGGCCTTGCCGCTCAAGATGTTGACGACCCCGCCGGGCAGGTCCGAGGTGGCGAGGACTTCACCGAAGCTCAACGCGGGCAGCGGCTTCGACTCGCTCGCGAGCACGACCACGGTGTTCCCGGTGGCGATCGCGGGCGCGACGGCCTCGACGAAGCCGAGGAACGGGTCGTCCTGCGGCGCGACGACGGCGATGACGCCGAGCGGTTCGGGCGTCGTGTGGTTGAAGTACGGTCCCGCGACCGGGTTGGCCCCGCCGAGCACCGACGTGTACTTGTCGGTCCAGCCCGCGAAGTGCACGAGCCGGTCGATCGCGGCCTCCACGACTGCAAGCGCCGCACCGGGTTCCACCCCGCCGGTTTCGGCGACCTCTTCGGCGAACTGCCCGGCCCGGCCCTCGAGCATCTCGGCGGCGCGGTAGAGGATCTGGCCGCGCAGGTACGCGGTCTGGCCCGCCCACGGCCGCTGCGCCTTGCGGGCGGCGGCGACGGCGTCGCGGCCGTCCTTGCGGCTGGCGAGCGCGGCGTTCGCCAGCTCGGTCCCGTCCGGGCTGCTCACGGCGTAGCTCCTTCCGGACTCCGAGCGCGGGAACTTCCCGCCCACGTACAGCTTGTAGGTCTTCTTGACCCGCAGACGATCAGACATCGAGGTACGCCTCCAGTCCCTGGCGGCCGCCTTCGCGGCCGTAACCGGACTCCTTCAGGCCGCCGAAGGGGCTGGCGGCGTCGAACTGGTTGAACGTGTTGGCCCACACCACGCCCGCGCGCAGCCGCTCGGCCGCCCACAGGATCTTGGAGCCCTTCTCGGTCCACACCCCGGCCGAGAGGCCGTACGGGGTGTTGTTGGCCTTGGCGATCGCCTCGTCGGGGGTGCGGAACGTGAGCACGCTGAGCACCGGCCCGAAGATCTCCTCCTTGGCGATCCGCATTGACTGCTGGACGCCGGTGAACACGGTGGGGCGGAACCAGAACCCGCGCTCGGGCAGGTCGCACGCGGGCTGCCACACCTCGGCGCCCTCGCCGGCCCCGGTCTCGGTGAGGTCCCGGATCCGCGAGAGCTGCTCGGCGGAGTTGATCGCGCCGATGTCGGTGTTCTTGTCGAGCGGGTCGCCCACGCGCAGCGTCTCCACGCGGGCCTTGAGCCGCTCCAGCACCTCGTCCGCCACGGACTCCTGCACGAGGAGCCGCGAGCCCGCGCAGCACACGTGCCCCTGGTTGAAGAAGATGCCGTTGACGATGCCCTCGACGGCCTGGTCGAGCGGTGCGTCGTCGAACACGATGTTCGCGGCCTTGCCGCCCAGTTCCAGGGTGAGCTTCTTCTTGGAGCCCGCGATGGACTTCGCGATCGCGCGGCCCACCGCGGTCGAGCCGGTGAACGCGACCTTGTCCACGGCGCCGTCCACCAGCGCCGCACCGGTCGCGCCCGCGCCCGGCAGGATGTTGACGACGCCCGGCGGGAGTTCGGCCTCCTGGCACAGCTCGGCGAACATGAGCGCGGTCAGCGGCGTGGTCTCGGCGGGCTTGAGCACCACCGTGTTCCCGCACGCGAGCGCGGGGGCGATCTTCCACGAGAGCATGAGCAGCGGGAAGTTCCAGGGGATGATCTGGCCGATGACGCCCAGCGGCCGCGGGTCCGAGCCGAGCCCGGCGTAGGCGAGCTTGTCGGCCCAGCCCGCGTGGTAGAAGAAGTGCTGCGCCGCGGTCGGCACGTCGAAGTCGCGGGTCTCCTTGATGGGCTTGCCGTTGTCGAGGGATTCGGCGACGGCGAACTCGCGGGCCTTCTCCTGCAGGAGCCGGGCGATGCGGAACAGGTACTTGCCGCGCTCGGTCCCGCTCATGGGGCCCCACACGGCCTCCTGCGCGCGGCGGGCGGCGGCCACCGCGGCGGCGACGTCGGCTTCGCCGGCTTCGGCGACGGTGAACAGGGCCTCCTCGGTGGAGGGGTTGACGGACTTGAAGACGGCGCCGTCGGCGGCGTCCCTGAATTCGCCGTCGATGAAGAGCCCGTAGTGCTCTTTGATCGGGGGCCGCACCGACTCGGGTGCGGGCGCGTACTCGAACATCGCTTAGTCCACCGTCACGTAGTCGGGGCCGGAGTAGTGGCCGGTCTTGAGTTTCTGGCGCTGCATGAGCAGGTCGTTGAGGAGGCTGGAGGCGCCGAAGCGGAACCACTCGTTGGAGAGCCAGTCGTCGCCGAGGACCTCGTTGACGCACACCAGGTACTTGATGGCGTCCTTGGTGTTGCGGATGCCGCCCGCGGGCTTGACGCCGACCTGGGTGCCGGTGAGCGCGCGGAAGTCGCGCACGGCCTGCAGCATGAGCAGGGTGACCGGGAGGGTGGCGTTGACGCCGACTTTCCCGGTGGAGGTCTTGATGAAGTCGGCCCCGGCGTACATGGCGAGCCAGGAGGCGCGGCGCACGTCGTCGTAGGTGACGAGTTCGCCGGTCTCGAGGATGACCTTGAGGCGGGCGTCGCCGCTGGCGGCCTTGACGGCCTTGATCTCGTGGAAGACCCGTTCGAGGTCGCCGGCGAGGAACGCGCCGCGGCTGATGACCATGTCGATCTCGTCGGCGCCGGCGCGCACGGCGGCCTCGGTGTCGGCGAGGCGGATGTCGAGGGGCACCTGGCCGGCCGGGAACCCGGTGGCGACGGAGGCGACCTTGACGCCGGAGCCCTGGAGGGCTTCGGCGGCGACGGCGACCATGGCCGGGTAGACGCAGACCGCGGCGGTGGCGGGCGCGTCGCCGTCGGGCCGCATGGCCTTGGACGCGAGCGACCGGACCTTGCCGGGCGTGTCGGCGCCTTCGAGGGTGGTGAGGTCGATCATGCTGATGGCGAGGTCGATGGCCTTGGCCTTCGACTCGGCCTTGACCGAGCGGGTGGCGAGCCCCGCCGCGCGCGCTTCGAGGCCTACCGCGTCGACGCCGGGGAGGGCGCGGACGAGGGACGCGGCCTCGGCGCCGCTCAAAATAGATCCCATGACCCGATCGTATCCGTTCGCTGTGACGTGACGTTCAGAGTGTGGCGACAGGCTCACATTAGCGCGGCGAACTGGGCGTTAAGGTTGGGAACCGTGGATGTCAAGATCGTCGAACACCCGCTCGCCGCTGAACGGCTCACCGCCATGCGGGACGAGCGCTCGGACTCACCGCGGTTCCGGGCTGCCCTGCGCGAGCTCACCATGATGCTCGTCTACGAGGCCACGCGCGACGTGGCCGTGACCGAATACGAGATCAGGACGCCCGTGGCCCCGGCCAAGGGCTTCCGGCTCGGGAACCCGCCGGTGCTCGTGCCGGTCCTGCGCGCCGGGCTCGGCATGGCCGACGCGGCCCAGTCGATGATCCCGGACGCCTCGATGGGGTTCGTGGGCCTGGCCCGCGACGAGGAGACGCACGAGCCGTACGCGTACATGGAGTCCCTGCCCGACGACCTCGCGGGTCGGCACGTGATCGTGCTGGACCCGATGGTCGCCACCGGCGGCTCGCTGCTGCGCTGCTGCGAGATGATCGCCGCGCGCGGCTGCACCGACATCGACCTGGTGAGCGTCCTGTGCGCGCCGGACGGCATCGCGAAGCTCGAGGCCTCGGGCCTCAACCTCCGCATGACGACCGCCGCCGTGGATCCCGAGCTCAACGAGGCCGCGTACATCATCCCGGGCCTCGGCGACGCCGGCGACCGCCAGTTCGGCGCCTACCGCCGCTTCTGACCGTCAAAAAAGGGGGGCCGGCACCGGCCCCCCTTTTTCGTGCCCTCAGTGCGGCACGCCGAGGACGGCGGCGATCTCGGCCTTCAGCGCTTCGACGCTCGCGCGGGCGCGCTCGCGGGCCGCGCCCAGGTCGCCGCCGACGTCTTCGCGGACTTCGAGATACGCCTTGAGCTTCGGCTCGGTGCCGCTGGGGCGGCAGACGACCCGTGCGTCGGCGGTCGTGATGGTGACGACGTCGGCGTCGGGGAGCCGGTCGAGGTATTCGGTGACGGGCTCGTCGAGCAGCGAGGTCGGCTGGTGGGCGCGCAGCCGCTTCATGCACGCGGCGATCTCGCCGAGGTCTTCGACGCGGACCGAGAGCTGCCCGGTCTCGTAGACGCCGAACTCCTCGGCGAGCTCGTCGAGGCGGTCTTGGAGGGTCGCCATGCGGGCGGCCTGGCCGGCGGCGATCTCGCTGACGATGAGCGACGCGGAGATGCCGTCCTTGTCGCGCAGGAACTCGGGGGCGACGCAGTAGCCGAGGGCTTCTTCGAACGCGAACGCGAGGTCGGCGCTGGTGCGGGCGAGCCATTTGAAGCCGGTGAGGGTTTCCATGTAGCCGTAGCCGCGCTTGGCGCACATGGCCTTGAGCTGCGTGGTGGAGACGATCGTGGTCGCGTAGGTGCCCTTGCGGCCCTTGCGCATCCAGTGGTCGGCGAGGAGCACGCCGACTTCGTTGCCGCTGAGCTGGCGCCAGGTGCCGTCGCCGGCGGGGACGGCCACGGAGCAGCGGTCGGCGTCGGGGTCGAGGGCGAGCGCCACGTCGGCGCCCTCCTCGACGGCGAGGGCCTTGAGGAGGTCGATCGCGCCGGGCTCCTCGGGGTTGGGGAACGCGACGGTGGGGAAGTCGGCGTCCGGGTCGGCCTGCTGGGCGACGAGCGTGGGGGCGGGGAATCCGGCGCGTTCCATGGCGCGGACCAAGGTGGCGCCGCCGACGCCGTGCATCGGGGTGGCGACGGAAGCGAGCCGCTTGGGGTCGTCGGGGTCGACGACGGAGGCGACCGCGGTCAGGTACTGGTCCACGATGGTCTCGTCGAGGGTCTCGCCCTCGTCGCCGAGGGGGATCTCGGAGAGCGGGCCGAGCGCTTCGATGGCGGCCTCGATCTCGGTGTCGGCGGGCGGGACGATCTGGGCGCCCGCGCCGAGGTCGCCGCCGAGTTCGCGGCCCAGGTACACCTTGTAGCCGTTGTCCTGCGGCGGGTTGTGGCTGGCGGTCACCTGGACGGCGGCCGCGGCGTCGAGTTTCGTGACGGCGTACGCGGTCACGGGCGTGGGGAGCGGGCCGGGCATGACGAGGGCGCGGCGGCCGGAGCCGGTGACGACGCGCGCGGTCTCGGCGGCGAACTCGCGGCTGAGGTGGCGGGCGTCGTAGCCGATGACGACGGGCCCGTCGGCGCCCTTGGCGTCGAGCCAGTTCGCCAGCCCTGCGGCGGCGGCGCGCACGACGGCGAGGTTCATGCCGTTCGGTCCGGCGCGCAGCGGCCCGCGCAGTCCGGCGGTGCCGAACTTGAGGCGCCCGGCGAAGCGGTCGGCGAGCTCGGGGCCGGTCGCGGGGAGGCCGTCGAGGAGCCGGTACAGCTCGTCGCGGGAGGTCTTGTCAGGGTCGTCGGTGATCCACTGCAGCACGTCGGCGCGCAGCGCATCCAGGTTCATCTCCTCCGTCATGCGGAAATCGTCGCATACCCGCGTCACGGGAGGCCGATGTTGTGGACGGTGTGGCCTCAGCCGGTCTGGAACGACGCCACGGCCTCGTCGTACACCTGCTGTGATAGGTCCCATGCATCGGCGTCGCCGGAGACGAAGACGCCGAACGTGGTCCCGTCGCCCGCGTCGACGAGCGCCCAGATCGAGTGGCGGTCGGCGCCGTCGTCGAGGTTCGTGCCGGTGTACTCCAGGACCGAGCCGTCCATGTCGGCGAAGGAGACGTCTTCGAGCCGGACCTGGTCGAGGTCCTCCATGCCGTCCGGCAGGCCGTCCCAGTAGTCGCCGAGGTAGTCCTCGGTCCCGTCGGCGCCGTTGTCGGATCCGAAGTAGAACCGCACCCACTGGGTGTCGTCCTCGGGGTTGTAGTAGGTGACGTAGTCCTCGTCGCCCTGGCCCGCGTCCCAGTCCGCCGGGTAGTTCGCGGTGAACCCGTCGCCGTCGTGCGCCGCGGTCTCGAAGGCCGGGCCTTCCTCTTGTTCGCCGCCCTCGGATTCGCCGCCGTCGCCGGACGGCTCCCCCTCGGAGCTCTCGGACGCGCCCGGCTCCTCGCCGCCGCCGGTGTCGCCGAACAGGAACTTGTAGGCGCCCCAGCCCAGGACGAGCACGAGCAGGACGCAGACCGCGATGACCGAAGTGGACTTCCAGACGTTCCCGGCCGGCTCGTCGGGCTCCGGGTCGCGTTCGCGCACCTGCGGCCGCCCGCCCGTGTGCGGCGGCGACCCCTCCTGGTAGCCCTGGGGCCCTTGGCGGAACGGCGGGGACTGCTGCGGGATGCCGCCGGTGCCGAGCGGCCCGGCGAGCAGGGCCTGGAGCTCCTGGCGCACCTGCGGGAGCGGCGCGCGCTGCTGCGGGTCCTTCGCGAGCATCCCGCCGATGAGCGGGGTGAGCGGCCCGGCGTGGCGCGGGCTCTCCGGCGGTTCCTGGACGACGGCGCGCATGGTCGAGACGGCGTCGCCGCGGTCGAACGGCGGGCGGCCCTCGACGGCCGCGTACAGGGTCACGCCGAGGCTGAACACGTCGCTGGCGGGCTCGGCCGGTTGGCCGACGGCCCGCTCGGGCGCGATGTAGTGCGCCGAGCCGAGGACCTTCCCGGGCGTGGTGCCGCCCGAGACCTGGTGCTGCTGGGCGGCGCCGAAGTCGGAGAGGACGCAGCGGCCGTCGGTGGAGATGAGCACGTTCCCGGGTTTGATGTCGCGGTGGACGATCCCGGCGTCGTGCGCGGCCTGGAGGGCGCCGACGAGCGCGAGCCCGATCTTTGCGGCGACGCGGGGCGCGAGCGGCCCGTCCTGCGTCAGGATCTCGGCGAGGCTGCGCGCCTGCAGGAGCTCCATGACGATCCACGGCAGGCCCATGTGCTCGACGACGTCGAAGATGCGGATGATCGACGGGTGCGACAGGGCCGCGGCGATCTGGGCCTCGCGCCGGGACCGGTCGATGAGCTGGACGCGTTCGGGCGCGGGCAGGTCCGGCGGCAGGAACACCTCTTTGAGCGCGACCTCGCGGCGCAGCACGATGTCGTGGGCGCGCCACACGGAGCCGTTGCCGCCCTTGCCGACCAGGTCGACGAGCCGGTACCGCTCGGCGACGAGGTCGCCGGGCCCGGCCCGGTTGCCCGAGGGCGAGGGGCCGGCGCCGCGCGGGTCCTGCCCGCCGACGGCGAAGCTCTGCCCGAGGTTCCCGTAGTTGCCGTACGAGGAGCTGTTCCGGTGCGAGGAGTCGCCGTACGAGTCGCCGCCGTACGCGTCCCGGTTGAACCCGGGGTTCGACTGGCCGTAGTTCGGGTTCGACTGCCCGAAACCGGGGTTCGACTGCCCGTAGTTCGGGTTCGACCGCCCGTAGCCCGGCTCGGACGGGCCGTGGCCGGGCTGCTCCCGGCCCTGCCCGCGGTACGGGTCGGATCCGGTGGCCGCGCCTCTCCAACCGCCGGCGCCGAAGGAGGGGTGCGGATCACCGCCGCCCAGCTCGTCTCCGTACGATGAGCCGGAGAACCCGTGGGACGCTTCGGGTCCGGGGGAGTACCGAGGGGACGGTACCGCGTCGGGGCGGGGGTCCTCATATGCGCCGGGACCACCGCGACCGTAGTCAGATGAGTACGTCATTCGGCCACTCCTCGCGAGGGATCCCCACTAGTCTGCCGTGTCCGGGCCAACCGGTCGGTACCGGGTTTAGGTAACGGTTCCCCGACAGGCACGTAAGGGGGCGGGCGGGCTCGGGCGCGGCGGCGCCCCGGGCAGGCGGGTCGGACCTTCCCGAAGACGCGGTCGGACCCCTAGGATGGCAGCCATGCAGTCGTCACCGCAAGGCTCCGACGGGATCGAGATCCGGCCCGTCTACGGACCCGACGACGCCGCGAAGGACCTCCCGGAACGGCTCGGCGAACCCGGGTCCTTCCCCTACACGCGCGGCGTCCACCCGTCCATGTACACCTCCAAGCCCTGGACCATGCGCCAGTACGCGGGCTTCGCGACCGCCGCCGAGTCCAACCGCCGCTACCGCGACCTCCTCGAAGCGGGCACCACCGGGCTCTCCGTGGCCTTCGACCTGCCCACCCAGATGGGCTACGACTCCGACGCGCCCGAAGCCGCCGGCGAGGTCGGCAAGGTCGGCGTCGCCATCGACTCCCTCGCCGACATGCGCGTCCTCTTCGGCGGCATCCCCCTCGACGAGGTCTCCACCTCGATGACCATCAACGCCCCCGCCGCCGTCCTCCTCCTGCTCTACCAGCTCGTCGCCGAAGAGCAGGGCGTCGACCCGAGCTCCCTGCGCGGCACGATCCAGAACGACATCCTCAAGGAGTACATCGCGCGCGGCACCTACATCTTCCCGCCCGCGCCCAGCCTCCGCCTCGTCGCCGACACGTTCGCGTACTGCGCCGCCGAACTGCCGCAATGGAACACGATCTCCATCTCCGGCTACCACATGGCCGAGGCCGGGGCCACCCCCGCGCAGGAGCTCGCGTTCACCCTCGCCGACGGCATCGAATACGTCAACTGCGCCGTCGACGCCGGACTCGACGTCGACGCCGTCGCCCCCCGCCTCTCCTTCTTCTTCGTCGCCCGCTCGACGATCCTCACCGAGGTCGCCAAGTTCCGCGCCGCCCGCCGCCTCTGGGCCCACATCATGCGCGACCGCTTCGGCGCCAAGGACCCCCGCTCCATGAAGCTCCGCTTCCACACCCAGACCGCCGGAGTCGAACTCACCGCCCAGCAGCCCGAAGTGAACCTCGCCCGCGTCACCGTCCAGGCCCTCGCCGCCGTCCTCGGCGGCACCCAGTCCCTCCACACCAACGCGTACGACGAGGCCATCGCCCTCCCCACCGACGCCTCCGCGCGCCTCGCCCTGCGCACCCAGCAGGTCATCGCCAACGAGACCGACCTCACCGACACCGTCGACCCCTTCGCCGGCTCCTACGCCGTCGAGGCCCTCACCGACGCCGTCGAAGCCGAGGCCCTGCGCCTCATCGACGCCGTCTTCGCGCACGGCTCCGCCGTCGCCGCCATCGAAGCGGGCTTCCAGAAGAGCGAGATCGAACGCAGCGCCTACGCCACCGCCAAGCGCATCGACGCCGGCGAGCAGATCGTCGTCGGCGTCAACGCCTACACCCTCACCGGCGCCGAAGCCCCCTACAAGCCCCTCAAAGTCGACCCCGCGATCGAGGCCGCCCAGGTCGCCCGCCTCGCCGAGCACCGCGCCGGCCGCGACGCCGACGCCCTCGCCGCCGCGCTCGCCGCCGTCACCGCCGCCGCCGCCGGCACCGACAACGTCCTCTACCCGCTCAAGGCCGCGCTCGCCGCGGGCGCCACCGTCGGCGAGGTCTGCGGCGCGCTCGCCGCCGAATGGGGACGGTACATTCCGACCGACAATTGGTGACCGGTTCGTCACGTATCGCCGAAGCGCACAATGCGTCTGTCGCCGAAATCTCAATCGCTGGAAAGACTGGTCCGCGGACGCGTCCAAGTCCGGTTCCGGTGTCGGTGTTCGGAATGAAAACCGGATCCCGGCCGTAACTTATCGCCCCGGTAAGCGTTATGCCTCATGACGGCGGGTACAGCCTCAGGGGCCGTGACCGCATGTCGCGTGACCGTCACCACTGGCACGGGGACCTGGGGGCGGACGCCGGGGCGTCGCAAATCACGGCGCGCTCGGCAACGGAGTGCGATCGGATTAAGCTAGCCGGATCGCTCCTCCCTCGGTTTGATCCTCGAACGCGAATTGCGAGGCGCGAAGGAATGTTTACGCTCACTGCGGAGAAAGTCGTCGACATGGGTACCGCCACAAAATCCAATGAGCCGATTCCGGACGCGATAGCGCCCCAATCGTGTCTCCTGGTACCCGGTGCCCTTCCCTCGTTCGACCATTCCGGCGATCCCGCTGAGGAGCAGGCCATGCCCACGTCGCTGCCCGAGTTCCTGGACGGGTGGCTCGCCGCCCACGCGGGCGAGGTCATCGCGGCCCGCCGCCACATCCACGCGAACCCGCGCCTCTCCCGCCAGGAGCACGACACCGCGAACTACGTCGCCGCCGCGCTCGCCGAAGCCGGGCTCGACCCGCAGCTCATCCCCGACGGCACCGGCCTCACCTGCGACATCGGCACCGGCGACCGCGTCATCGCGATCCGCGCCGACATGGACGCCCTCCCCATCCACGACCCCAAGCAGGTCCCGTACCGCTCCACCGTCGAAGGCGTCTGCCACGCCTGCGGGCACGACGCGCACACCGCGATGCTCATCGGCCTCGGCCGGGTCCTCGCCGAACTCGACCGCCGCGAAGGCCTCCCCGGCCGCTTCCGCCTCATCTTCCAGCCGTCCGAGGAGCAGTTCCCCTCCGGCGCGCCCACCATGATCAAGTACGGGGCGCTCACCGACGTCGCCGCGATCTTCGCGTTCCACTGCGACCCGCAGTTCCCGGCCGGGAAGATCGCCGTCCGCAACGGCCCCCTGACGGCCGCATGCGACGTCATGGAAGTGCGCATGAGCGGCCGCGGCGGCCACACCTCCCGCCCGCACCTCACCACCGACCTCGTGAACGCCATCGGCCGCGTCGTCGTCGACGTGCCCGCCCTCGTCAACCGCCGCCTCGACCCGCGCCAGTCCGTCGCCATCGTCTTCGGCGCCGTCCAAGCCGGCGAGGCCGCCAACGCCATCCCGCAGGAGGCCCTCGCGCGCGCCACCGTCCGCGTCCACGGCCACGAGACCTGGGACATGATCCCCGACCTCGTCCAAGAGGTCACCCGCTCGGTCGCCCGCGCCTCCGGCGTCGAATGCGAGATCGACTACCGCCGCGGCGTCCCCCCGGTCGTCAACGACCGCCTCGCCTCCGCGATGTTCGCCGGCGCCACCGCCGCCGCCCTCGGCGACGACGCCGTCGCCGAAGCCCCCATGTCCATGGGCGGCGAAGACTTCGCCTACTACCTCGAGCAGGTCCCCGGCGCCATGGCCCGCCTCGGCGTCGGCCGCCCCGGCGAACACCTCGACATCCACCAGGGCAACTTCGACATCGACGAGACCGCCCTCGGCCACGGCATCCGCGTCATGACCCACACCGTCCTCGCCGCCGCCGCGAACCCCGCCTTCTAGACGACCGCACACCTACAGGGGGAACCGCTCCGCGGCTCCCCCTGTCGCATGTCGTCTACTCGGCGGTCGGGCGCTTGCGCAGCGCCTCGACATAATCCTGCGGCGCACCCGCCGCCTCGGCCGCCTGCATGATCTCGTCCAGATACCACTGGCTCGGCAGACCGCCCTCGAAACCCTCGAACACGTACAGCCACACCGGCCGGTTCGCCTCCAGCGTCGCGGCGAGGGTGTGCATCTTCCGGTACAGCCCCGAGTTCAAACCCTCGAGCTCGTCCAGCACCTGCCGGTCCGCCGGATCCAGATCGTAGAGCGCCACGAACACGCGCTCGCCCGGCGACTCCACCACCGTGGCCACCGCCGTCTCCGAGCCCAGGTCGGCGTTGCCGAACGTCAGACGCCAGCCTTCCAGCCAGCCCGTCCCCACAAGCGGCGACCGCGGGCACGTGGCGCGCATTCGGGCAGGGTCGAGATTCGAGCCATACGCGGCATAGAGATGCACGACTCGAAGATACCCTTAAACCAGCCCGCACTGAAGCATCCCGAAACCGAAAGGCGCACCGTGGCACGAGTAGCGATCATCGGCGGAGGCCCGGCCGGGTATGAAGCCGCCCTCGTGGCGGCCCAACTCGGCGCCGACGTCACCCTCATCGAGGCCACCGGAGCGGGCGGCGCCTGCGTCCTCTCCGACTGCGTCCCCTCCAAGACCTTCATCGCCGCCTCCTCCGTCCTCACCGAGATCCACGAATCCTCCGAACTCGGCATCGGCACCAAAGAGGCCACCGCCGACCCCGCCGCCGTCAACGGCCGCGTCCGCCGCCTCGCCACCCAGCAGTCCGCCGACATCGCCCAGAAACTCGTCAATGCCGGCGTCGACCTCGTCTACGGCCGCGCCGCACTCCGCGTCGACAAGGGCTACAACTACGTCCACGAACTCCACATCGTCCCCATCGAAGGCGAACCCTACGACACCGAAGCCGACGTCGTCCTCCTCGCCACCGGCGCCACCCCCCGCACCCTCACCTCCGCCCCCGTCGACGGCGAACGCATCCTCACCTGGCGCCAGCTCTACGACCTCAAAGAACTCCCCGAACACCTCATCGTCGTCGGCTCCGGCGTCACCGGCGCCGAATTCGCCTCCGCCTACCTCGCCATGGGCTCAGGCGTCACCCTCATCTCCTCCCGCGACCGCGTCATGCCCCACGAAGACGCCGAAGCCGCCGAAACCGTCGGCCGCGTCTTCGTCCGCCGCGGCATGGACGTCCGCAACCACTCCCGCGCCGCCGCCGCCCGCCGCACCGACAACGGCGTCGAAGTCGAACTCGACGACGGCACCGTCATCGAAGGCACCCACGCCCTCATCTGCGTCGGCTCCATCCCCAACTCCGACAACCTCGGCCTCCACGCCTACGGCATCACCGTCGACGAGCACGGCTTCATCCCCGTCGACAAGGTCTCCCGCACCAACGTCCCCGGCGTCTACGCCGCCGGCGACGTCACCGGCGTCCACGCCCTCGCCTCCGTCGCCGCCATGCAGGGCCGCATCGCCATCTGGCACGCCCTCGGCGAAGCCGTCCGCCCCATCAAACTCGCCCACGTCGCCGCCAACGTCTTCACCGACCCCGAACTCGCCTCCGTCGGCGTCACCCAAGCCGACGTCGACTCCGGCAAAGTGGACTGCCGCGGCGTCCTCCTCCCCTTCGCGTCCAACCCCCGCGCGAAGATGGTCGACCGCACCGAAGGCTTCGTGAAGCTCTTCGCCTGGAACTCCTCGGGGATCGTCGCCGGCGGCGTCGTCGTCGGCTCCCGCGCCTCCGAACTCATCACCCCGATCGCGCTGGCCGTGGAGCAGCGGCTCACGGTCGAGCAGGTGGCGCGCACGTTCACGATCTACCCGTCGCTGTCGGGCTCGGTGGCCGAGGCCGCGCGCCAGCTCATGGAGTTCTGACCGCGGACACGGCAGCGGCCCGCGGCGTCATGCCGCGGGCCGCTTCGTCGTCTCGGTTACTGGAAGGTCTCGACCCGCAGGTGGCGGATGAGGTGGACGTCGGTCTTGCCGCCGGTGGAGGAGGCGAACCCGAACTTGAACGTCTCGGGCAGGGCCTCGGGCACTTCGGCCTTCAGGACGCGGACCCAGCCGTCGCCGTCCTGGAAGTCGATGTCGACGGTCACGTTCGCGTGGTCGCCCTCGGGCAGGACCTTGAGCTTGACGAGGCGCTTGGCGTCGTCGAGCGTCGTCCCGCCGAGGCTTTCGGCGAGGTTCGAGCCGTAGATGTCGCCGTCGGGGTAGGTGCCGACGTGCTCGTCGGTGGCCGTGGTCGCGAGCAGGCAGTAGCCCTCGTGGCCTTGGCCGGGGCCGCGGAGCGCGACGTTGTTGGGCGCCTTGTTGGTCTCGATCCGCAGATGCGCGGGCGCCTGCCGGCCCTCGGGGCAGCCGTTGCCGCGGCCTTCGGTGTCGCCCGAGAAGTTCCCGTAGACGTCGAGGCCGAGCCCGAGGTAGCCGCCGTCGATGCCGTCGTTGACGTGGCCGTCGGCGTTGAACTGGGCGTAGCCGAGGCTGCCGCCGTAGGCGCCGGTCTCGGTGAGGTCGGTGTCGCCGTCGACGAGGAAGAACGCGATGCCGTCGGCGGCGCTGCCGCCGTACTGGTACTGCGCGAAGGTCACCTCGATGCCGTTCTCGGAGGGCAGGGCCTCGTTGTGGATGACCGCGCCGGTGTCGTAGTTCTCGCCGTCGGTGAGCTGGAGGTACCCGGGGGCCTTGCCGGACTCGGGCACGGGGCCGACCGCCTGGTCGGAGCAGGAGTCGAAGTCGTTCGCGCCGCCGAGGACGGTGGCCGCCGTCAGGCACGCGTTGAGGGAGTGGAGGTCGGGGTCGGTGACCGCGTCGCCGGTGAAGCTCTCGGTGACGAGGAGGTCCTTCGCCTCCTCCTTCGCCTTCGCGTCGGCCGCTTCGGCCCCGGCGGCGGCCGGCAGGGCCGCGAGAGCCGCCGCGAGCATCATCGAACCCGCCCCGAACTTGGCAATGCGTTTCACTGGAGCTCCTTCGGTCTGCGCCGCGCGGCACGCCGCGCGAAGTCCGCGGCCCGGCGAACCGAGCCGATTACAGAATGAAGCTATATGAACACGAAGAGCGATGAACTTCGTTCGGGCAACTGTGCACTGTCTACAAACCAGTGTCGTCGGACGGCCGCCGCGGCGTATCGCCGCAGCGGCCGTCCCGGTTCCCCGGATCAGGCATCCCTGCGGCGCATCGCCAACCAGCCGCCCACGAGCGCCGCCGCCGTCCACAGCACCAGGATCCCGATCCCCGTCCACGCCCCGTAATCCCGCCCGAACTGCGGATCGCCCGGCACCGTCATCCGCATGATGACAAGGCCCACCTGGTCCGGGAAGTACTGCACCACCGGCTTCAGCGCCTCCAGGTTCCCCAGCCCCTGCCCCGACAGGAACAGCACCGGCAGCAGGATCGACAGCGACAGCACCGTGCTCCGCAGCATCACCGCCAACGCCGCCGTGAACACGCTCAACAGCGTCAAATGGATCCAGCCGCCCAGCAGCGCCTCGATCGTCCACCACTCGGTCAGCGGCGCCGCCGCGTCACCGAGCATCACGCTCACGACCCCGAACACCGCCAACTCCACCACCAGCGCCGCCACCGCTACGGTCACCCCGACCGCCGTCATCTTCGCCGCGAAGAACCGGCCCCGCGACGGCACCGCCGCCAGCGACGCCCGGATCGTCCCCGTCGAGAACTCCGCACCCGCCACCGACACCGCGAACGTCACCAGCACCAGCTGCGCTGTCAGCAGCCCGAAGAACACCGGCAGCAGCGCATCCGACTCCGGACCGCCCGCACTGAACCCCCTCGCGATCACCCACGACAGCCCGAGCGCCACGAACGCGAACAGCCCCAACGTCACCGCCGTCGACCGCACCGAACGGATCTTCACCCACTCCGCGGACGCCGCCCGCACGAAACCCGTCATCGCGCGCCCCCCGACCGGAACTCCACCGACGCACCCGTCAACCGCATGAACGCCTCCTCCAGGCTCGCCCCGCCGCCGTCCGCGCCCGCATGGGCCGCGATGAAATCCTCAGTGGACGTATCCGCCAGCAGCCGGCCGCGCCCGATCACCACCAGGTGCTCCGCCGTCAACGCCATCTCCGACATGAGATGACTCGACACCAGCACCGTCCGCCCCTCCGCCGCGAGACCCTTCATCAGATGCCGGATCCACACCACCCCTTCGGGATCGAGACCGTTCACAGGCTCGTCCAGAATGAGCACCCCCGGATCCCCGAGCAGCGCCGCCGCCACACCCAGCCGCTGCTTCATCCCCAGCGACAGCGTCTTAGCGCGCTTGCGCGCCGCCCCGGCCATCCCCGTGGCCTCCAGCACCTCCCCGACCCGCCGCTCGCCGATCCCGTTCGTGCGCGCCAGCCACCGCAGGTGCTCCCGGACGCTCCGCGTCGGATGCAGGTCCCCGGCGTCCAAGAGCGCCCCGACCGCCGTCAGCGGCCGCTCCAAAGACGTATACGGACGCCCGTTCACCACCGCGGACCCGGCCGACGGCCGGTCCAAGCCGAGGATCAACCGGATCGTCGTGGACTTCCCCGCCCCGTTCGGCCCCAGGAAACCGGTCACGCGCCCCGGCTCCACCGCGAACGACAGGTCGTCGACGGCCGTGCCGCCCCGATACCGCTTCGTCAAATGCTGTACTTCGATCACATTGCCACCGTAGGAATCCCGGCCCCGCGCCGACAGTCGCCGAACGTCGCCGAAACCCGAGACGAAAGTGAACGCCGCCCACCCCGACCCGATGCGTACCCTGACGGTATGAGAGGACTCCTCGGCGCCATCGCGATCGTGCTCGCCGAGTTCGCGCTGCTCGCCCTCCTGCCCGCCGGACCCCTCCCCGCCGGCATCCTCGCCATCCTCGCCGCCGCCGTCATCGTCGCCCTCTGGCAGGTCTACCGCCGCTCCCTCCGCGAACAGGAAGTCGCCGTCGAACGCGAACGCCTCCGCCTCGCCCGCGACATGCACGACCGCATCGGCCGCCGCCTCGGCCTCGCCGCCGTCCAAGTCGCCGCCCTCGAGGTCCGCGAAACCGACCCCGCCCGCCGCGCCGAGACCCGACAGGTCGGCGACACCGTCCGCGCCGCCGTCGACGACCTCCACGGCCTCGTCGCCCTCCTCCGCACCGGCGCCGACACCGCGACCGCCTTCG
The DNA here is from genome assembly GCF_017592475.1 of Glycomyces niveus. GTDB lineage: Bacteria > Actinomycetota > Actinomycetes > Mycobacteriales > Micromonosporaceae > Glycomyces > Glycomyces niveus. The sequence goes on from NZ_JAGFNP010000007.1 coordinate 21,837, forward strand.
ACCCCGCCGCCGCAGCGACCATCGCCGCCGCCTTCATGGAAGCCGGCGTCCCCGTCGAACTCCACCACCGGGGACAACCCGGCCCCCTCCCCGCCACCGCCGCCCGCGCCGCCTACGCCGTCCTCGAAGAAGGCCTTGCCAACGCCGCCAAACACGCCCCCGGCGCCCCCGTCACGGCCACCGTCACCTGGGAGACCGACGCCCTCCTCATCGCCGTCGAAAACCCCCTCACCGCACCGCCCCCCGACCTCCCCGGCGGCCACGGCCTCACCGGCCTCCGCGAACGCGTCGACGCCGCCGGCGGCCTCCTCGACCACCGCGCCGACGCCACCCGCTTCCGCCTCAACGCCATGCTGCCCCTCCCCGCCGCCCGCCCCCCGCTCACCCGCGCCGCCCGCGCCGCCGCCGTCGGCACCGTCGTCCTCCTCCTCGTGCTGCTCCCGCTCACCTCCATCGCCGGGGTGCGGGCCGGATGACGCGCGTCGTGATCGCCGACGACGAACCCCTCGTCGTCGAAGGCGTCCGCACCGTCCTCGAAGCGGCCGGCATCACCATCGCCGCGACCGCCTACAATGGACACGAAGCGCTGGCCGCGATCGAACAGGCCCGGCCCGAGGTGGCGCTGCTGGACCTGCACATGCCCGGCCTCGGCGGCCTCGCGGTGGCCGCGCGATTGGGGGAGGCGTCGCCGGGGACGCGGGCGCTGGTGCTCACTTCCTTCGGGGACCAGGAGAACGTGCTCGCCGCCGTGGAGCAGGGCGCGGCCGGGTTCGTGCTGAAGACTTGCGCGCCAGAGGAACTGGTCGCGGCCGTGAGAGCGGTGGCGGCGGGTGAGGCGTACCTGTCCCCGGTCGTGACCCGCATGGTCCTGGGCCTGGTCGCCCCGGAGTCGGCGCCGCGGCGGCGCGACGCGGTGGAACGCGTGGCCCGGCTGGCCGCCCGCGAGCGCGAAGTCCTGGAAGCGGTCGCGGAAGGGCTGTCGAACGCCGAGATCGCGCGCCGGGTCCACATGAGCGAAGCGTCGGTGAAGACCTATGTCAGCCGGGTCCTCGCAAAGCTCGACTGCACCAACCGAGTCCAGGCGGCGATGCTGGCCAGGGACGCTGGAAGCACAGGACGCTGACCCCACCGTGGCGGAAAAGTTATCCACAGGCCTAAAAGTTATCCACAGGCAGAAAACAGTCCTTGCCACCCAGCACCGGACCTGTGATCGTTAATAGCAAAAACGGCTGCTTCGCCGGTGGAGGTGGAAGTGCGGAGTGGCGAACCGGTCCCGGCAGGACTGGCGGCGAAGTGGGAACCCCGGGGGCCGCCCCCGAAGACCGCGCGGGAGTGCACTCCCGCGCGGCTCCTGCCAGAACACCTCGCGAGGTGAAAAGCGCGGGCGCGTCGGCGACCAGCCGACGCGCCCGCACCAAGAGGCCTTGCGGCGCTTACCAGCTGCTCGGCACGGGCGCGCCTTCGGTGTAGCCCGCGGCGGACTGGACGCCCACGGCCGCGCGCTCGTGGAACTCCTCGAGGTTCGTCGCGCCGGCGTAGGTCGCGGCGGACCGCACGCCCGCCACGATCGAGTCGAGCAGGTCTTCGACGCCGGGCCGCTTGTGGTCCAGGTACATGCGGCCGGTCGAGATGCCCTCTTCGAACAGGGCCTTGCGGGCCTGGTCGAAGGAGGAGTCGCTGGCGCTGCGGGCCTTCACGGCCCGGGCGGACGCCATGCCGAAGGACTCCTTGAAGGCCCGGCCGTCGGCGTCGTAGTGCATGTCGCCGGGCGACTCGTGGGTCCCGGCGAACCAGGAGCCGATCATGACGTTCGAAGCTCCCGCGGCGAGTGCGAGGGCGACGTCGCGCGGGTGGCGGACGCCGCCGTCGGCCCACACGTGCTTGCCGTGGCGGCGCGCGGTCGCGGAGCATTCGAGGACCGCGGAGAACTGCGGGCGCCCGACGCCGGTCATCATCCGGGTGGTGCACATGGCGCCCGGGCCGACGCCGACCTTGACGATGTCGGCCCCGGCGTTGATGAGGTCGGTCGTGCCTTCGGCGGTGACGACGTTGCCGGCGGCGATGGGCAGGTGCGGGGCGGCGTCGCGCACGAGCTTGAGCGCGTCGAGCATCTTCTCCTGGTGGCCGTGCGCGGTGTCGACGACGATGACGTCGGCGCCGGCTTCGACGAGCGCGGCGGCCTTGCCGGTGACGTCGCCGTTGATGCCGATGGCGACGGCGATGCGGAGCTTGCCGTTCGCGTCGGTGTTCGGCGTGTAGATGGTGTTGCGCAGCGCGCCGGCGCGGGTGAGCACGCCGTGGAGGCGGCCCTCGCCGTCGAGCACGGGCGCGAGCTTGACGTTCGCCTCCTCGAGGATCTTGAACGCCTCGGCGTCCGAGAGGCCCATGGGGAGGGTGACGAGCCGGTCGGAGGCGACCTGCTCGAGTTGCGTGAAGCGGTCGACGCCGCGGCAGTCGGCCTCGGTAACCACGCCGAGCGGGCGGCGCTCGGAGTCGGTGACGATGACCGCGCCGTGGGCGCGCTTGGGGAACAGGGCGATCGCCTCGGCCACCGTCGCGGTGGGCGGGAGGGTCAGGGCCGCGTCGCAGTCGAGCGGGCGGGACTTGACGCGGGCGATCACGTCGGCGACGACGTCGACGGGGATGTCCTGGGGGATGACCGCGAGCGCGCCGCGGCGCGCCAGGGTCTCGGCCATGCGCCGGCCCGAGACCGCGGTCATGTTGGCCGCGATGATCGGGATGGTGTTCCCGGTGCCGTCGGCGGTCGACAGGTCGACGTCGAGGCGCGACGCCACGTTCGACCGGTTCGGGACCATGAACACGTCCGCGTAAGTGAGGTCGTGGCCGGGTTGTCCGTCGATGAAGCGCATGGCTGTCCCCCTGTAGGGAGTGGTCGGGTGCCGGGCGGGGAATTCCGCCGCCGGGAACCCTAACCCTTTTCGGTCGTTGAGAGCAGTGCTTGTGGTGCTACGCACAGCACTGACTATTGTCCCTCCGCGAACGTCCCGTTGTAAGTCTGCGATCTGACAGATCGGTAAACCGGCTCCCCGCCTCATTCCGAGATCTGGCAGATGGGGGCCCCGGCGGCCACGACGTCGCCGATGCCCACTTCGAGCCCGGAGACGGTGCCGGACTTGTGGGCCTCGATGGGCTGCTCCATCTTCATGGCCTCGAGGACCACGATGGTGTCGCCCTTGACGACGGACTGGCCGTCGGTCACGGCGACCTTGACGATGGTGCCCTGCATCGGGGAGGGCAGCCCGTCGCCGCCGATCGCGGGTCCGGCGTCGGCCTGCTTCTTGGGGCCGCGCTTCTTCGGCTTGGCCGAGGCGACGGGGTTGAGCAGCCCGGCGGGGATCGACACTTCGAGGCGCTTGCCGCCGACCTCGACGACGAGGCTGGTGCGCTCCTCGTTCTCGCCGCCCGCGGCGGCGCCCGCCCCGTACGGCTCAAGCGTGTTGTCCCACTCGGTCTCGATCCAGCGGGTGTGGACGGTGAAGTCCTCGGCGAACGCCGGGTCCTCGATCACGGCCTTGTGGAACGGCAGCACGGTGGCGAGGCCTTCGACCTCCATCTCCGCGAGCGCCCGGCGGGAGCGGCGCAGGGCCTCTTCGCGGGTCGGGGCGGTGACGATGACCTTGGCGAGCAGGGAGTCGAAGTTCCCGTCGATGACGGTGCCCTCTTCGATGCCGGTGTCGACGCGGACGCCGGGGCCGGCCGGGAGGCGCAGCTTGGTGACGGTGCCGGGGGCGGGCAGGAAGCCGCGGCCGGGGTCTTCGCCGTTGATGCGGAACTCGATGGAGTGGCCGCGCGGCGCGGGGTCCTCGGTGAGCGGGACGGGTTCGCCGGAGGCGATGCGGAACTGCTCGCGCACGAGGTCGAGGCCGCTGGTCTCCTCGGAGACGGGGTGCTCGACCTGGAGGCGGGTGTTCACTTCGAGGAAGGAGATGGTGCCGTCGACGGCGACGAGGAACTCGACGGTGCCGGCGCCGTGGTAGTCCGCTTCCTTGCAGATGGCCTTGGCGGCGTTGTGGATGGTCGCCCGCTGCTCGTCGGTGAGGTACGGTGCGGGGGCCTCTTCGACGAGCTTCTGGTGGCGGCGCTGGAGGGAGCAGTCGCGGGTGCCGACGACGATGACGTTGCCGTGCGTGTCGGCGAGGACCTGGGCTTCGACGTGGCGGGGCCGGTCGAGGTAGCGCTCGACGAAGCATTCGCCGCGACCGAACGCGGCCTCGGCTTCGCGCACGGCGGATTCGAAGAGGTCGGGGATCTCGTCGCGTTCGCGGGCGACCTTGAGGCCGCGGCCGCCGCCGCCGAAGGCGGCTTTGATGGCGACGGGGAGCCCGTGCTCGTCGGCGAACGCGAGGATCTCGGCGGCGTCCTTGACGGGGTCCTTGGTGCCGGGCACGAGCGGCACGTTCGCCTTCATGGCGAGGTGGCGGGCGGTGACCTTGTCGCCGAGGTCGCGAATGGACTGCGGCGTGGGGCCGATCCAGGTGAGTCCGGCGTCCATGACGGCCTGCGCGAACTCGGCGTTCTCGGAGAGGAACCCGTACCCGGGGTGGACGGCGTCCGCTTCGGACCGTTCGGCGATCCGGATGAGCTTGTCGATCCGCAGGTACGTGTCGGCGGCGGTGAGGCCGTCGAGGGCGAAGGCCTCGTCGGCCAGAAGCGTGTGGGGGGCATCGCGATCGCCGTCCGCGTAGACGGCGACGGACTCGTACCCGGCGTCCCGGCAGGCCCGGATGACTCTCACTGCGATTTCGCCGCGGTTGGCGATCAAAACCTTGCGCACGTTCCGCAGTGTAATGGCCGCATATCCGAGAGCGGGGCGACGCCGTCATCAGAAGAGCGGACGAAACGATATAAACGGCACAAGTTTTGGAGGGTCTCCATAAGGAGGGTTGTGGATTTTTTCGGGTGATCTCCTAAACGGCCGTTCAGGTGTGGCGCAGTCCGGCCTGTCGCGGTCAGCCGTCGCGGGCCTCGGAGGAGCCGATTCCTTCGATCATGGCCTGGCGTTCGCGGGCGTGGTCGACGAACCGGTCGCCCTTGATGGCCTCCCGCCAGTAGGCGGCGTGCTCGGCGTCGAGGTCGGGGCCGAGCACGAGGTCGCCGGACTCGATGCGGCCCGCGGTCTCCTCGCACCACTCGGCGTCGGTGATCCACAGGTCGATCTGGCGCTTCATCATCGCGCGGGCGTGCGCGGGCACGAAGGACCCCTCGTCGCCGGGCACGAACTCGGGGGTGGTGGCCGCGAGCAGCGCGGTGACCTGCTCGACGCGGGAGAAGAGGACGTCGGCCCGCTGGCGCAGCAGCGCGATGTTCTCGGCCTGGGTGAGCACCTGCGCGAAGGACCACGCGGTGCTGAACGGGTCCTCGCCGGCCTCGACGTCCCACAGCTTCTCGCGCAGGGTCCGCTGGAACTCCGCCTCGCCCCGGGCGGTGATGGAGTACGTGGTCCGGGCCGGGCGCGCGTCGACCGACTCGGTGGACACGACCTCGATCATGCCGTCCGCGGTGAGCTTCTTGAGCGCGTGGTAGATCGAGCCCGCGCCGATCTCGGGCTTGCCGGGCATCCGCCACGTGTCCAGCTCCCGACGCACCAGGTAGCCGTGGACGGGACCGAGCCACCGGACGAGGCCGAGGACGAGAAGACGCGTACTCCACATGCCCGCAATATTATACCTTTGACTAATCTCACGGACTCGCTTATACCTGGTTGTGCCCTCCGCTACCCCATGGTTATAGTCAAACTTGAACAAGGAAATAGGACTACCGTTCAACTACCCGTGAGGAACCCATGCTCATCGAGACGAAGGGCCTGAAGAAGACCTTCAAGTCCCGCGGCAAGGAGGTCGAGGCCGTCCGCGGCGTCGACCTCGCCGTCAAGGAAGGCGAGGTGTTCGGCCTCCTCGGCCCCAACGGCGCCGGCAAGACCACCACGATGCGGATGCTCAGCACCCTCATCGAGCCCACCGACGGCGTGGCGCGCGTCTGCGGCCACGACCTCGCCAAGAACCAGGCCGCGGTCCGCCGCGACATCGGCTACGTCGGCCAGGAGGGCGGCACCTGGGGCGAGGTCACCGCCCGCGACGAGCTCGTCCTGCAGGGCCGCCTGTACGGCATGTCCAAGAAGCGGGCCGCCGCCCGCGCCGTCGAGGTCCTCGGTGCCTTCCAGCTCGAGGAGTACGCCGACCGCAACGTCAAGACGTACTCCGGCGGCCAGAAGCGCCGCCTCGACATCGCGCTCGGCATCATGCACGAGCCGAAGCTCCTCTTCCTCGACGAGCCGACCACGGGCCTCGACCCGCAGTCGCGCGCGCACATGTGGGACGAGGTCCGCGCCCTGCGCGAACGCGGCACCGCGATCTTCCTGACCACCCACTACCTCGACGAGGCCGACGCGCTGTGCGACCGGCTCGCCATCATCGACCACGGCGAGATCGTCGCCGAGGGCACGCCGCTCGACCTGAAGAAGGAGGTCGCCGGGGACGTCGTCGCCATCGGCGTCACCGACGGCGCCGCCGCCGCGGTCGAACTCCTGGGCGGCAAGGACTTCGTCCGCGAGATCGAAGCGGGCGCGCCCGACCCGGCCACCGGCGTCGCGCTCCTGCGCATGTACGTCGACGACGGCGCCGCCGCGCTCCCGGAGCTCCTGCGCTCCCTCGACGGCAAGGACATCGCCCCCGCGTCCATCGAGCTGCACCGGCCCAGCCTCGACGACGTCTTCCTGAAGCAGACCGGCCGCTCGCTGCGAGAGGAGCACTGACATGAAGGCATTCCGCGACACCTGGCTCGTCTACGCGAGGGCCATGACGCTCAATCTGAAGCAACCGGTGTGGCTGGTGGTCATGCTGATCCAGCCGCTGTACTTCCTGATCTTCTTCGCCCCGCTGCTCAACGGCCTCGACGGCGCGCCCGGTTTCGAAGCGGGCGCCATGGAGACGTTCGTGCCCGGCCTCATCATCATGATGGCCCTGTTCGGCTCCACGTTCGTCGGCTTCGGCCTCATCGCCGAGCTGCGCGCGGGCGTCATCGAGCGGATGCGGGTCACCCCGGTCAGCCGCGCCGCGCTCCTCATCGGACGCACCCTCGCCACGGTCACGACCACGCTCATCCAGGCGCTCCTCCTGGTCGTCCTGGCCGCGCCGATCGGCGGCCTGACGATCTACTGGCCGGGCGTGTTCCTCATGTTCGGGATCATCATCCTGACCTCGTTCATGCTCGGCGCGCTCTCGTACGGGGTCGCGATCGTCCTCAAGAGCGAGGACACGCTCGCGCCGGTCCTCAACACGTTCGTCCAGCCGATCATGCTGCTGTCGGGCATCATGCTGCCGATGGCGCTGGCCCCGGCCTGGCTGCAGAGCGTGGCCGACTTCAACCCGTTCTACTACGCGGTCGAGGCCGCCCGCTCCCTGTTCGAAGGGGACATGGGCGCCAACGCCATCTGGCAGGCCGCGGCCTACATCGGCGCGCTCGCGGTCCTGCTCGTGTGGTGGGCCACGCGCAAGTTCGCACGCGCGGTCGCCTAGACCGATCCGCTAGGGCCCCAAGGAAACCGGGAACCGAAACGCCGCCGCTGGCCAACAGGCCCGCGGCGGCGGTGTTCACGCTTTCGGGTGACACTTTTCCTTACGACGGTAAGAACGGGGGTTTCTTGTCGGACCCCCGCGAAACAATTGAGCAGGGGACGCCCCCCTGGGAGGGCGGGGGACTGCCCGGAGGCGGGTCAGAGGGTCTCGACACCCTCGACACCGCGCAGCGCGCCCCGCGTGTCCAGCACCGGCACCCCGGCCGGCAGCGCGCCCGCCTGGTATTCGGCGTGGTGCGTGAGCAGCACGATCAGGTCCGCCTTCGCCGTCGCCAGCTCCGTCACCCGCTCGACCGGCTCCGCGCCGACACTCCACGCCGGCACGTGCGGGTCGTGGTACGACAGCTCCGCGCCCGCCGCGAGCAGCTTGCGCGCCACCGGCGTCGACGGCGACTCGCGCTGGTCGGCGATGTCCGGCTTGTAGGTCACACCCAGCAGCAGCACCCGCGCGCGCGAGAGCGCGAGGCCGCTCGCGTTCAGCTTCGCCATCGCGCGCGTCACCACGTACTCGGGCATCCGATTATTGATCTCCTGCGCCAGCTCCACGAACCGGAACGGGTACCCGAGCGTGCGCACCTTGTACGACAGGTAGTTCGGGTCGATCGGGATGCAGTGCCCGCCGACGCCCGGCCCGGGGTAGAACGCCTGGTATCCGAACGGCTTGGTCTTCGCGAGGTTGATCGCGTCCCACAGGTCCACGCCGAGCTCCCGGCAGAACACCGCCATCTCGTTGACGAGCGCGATGTTCACGTGCCGGTACGTGTTCTCCAGCAGCTTCGCCATCTCCGCCTCGCGCGGCCCCTTCGCCTCCACGATCTGGTCGATGAACTGCCCGTACAGGGCCTTCGCGGCCGCGGTGCACGCCGGGGTGAGCCCGCCGACGACCTTGGGCGTGTTGACGATCCCGTACACCGGGTTGCCCGGGTCGACCCGTTCGGGTGAGAACGCCAGGTGGAAGTCGACGCCCGCCTCGAGCCCGGACTCCTCGCGCAGGATCGGGGCGACGACCTCTTCGGTCGTGCCCGGGTACGTCGTGGACTCCAGGACCACGAGGGCCCCGCGCTGCAGGTGCCGCCCGGCCGCGTGCGACGCGCCGATGACGGCGGCGAGGTCGGGCCCGCCCGCCTCGCCGAGCGGCGTCGGCACGCAGATCACGATCGCCTTCGCGCGCGACTGCACCGCGGCGTCGGTCGAGGCGGTGTACCCGCCCTCGATCATGGCGGCGAGTTCGGCGTCCGAGACGTCGTCGATGTGGCTGGACCCCGCGTTGAGCGCGTCGACCACCCGCTGGGAGCGGTCGAGGCCGACGACCGTGAGGCCCTTGGCGATCGCCGCCTGGGCGAGCGGCAGGCCGACATAGCCCTGGCCGACCACGACCAGGTCGATCGGGCGCGCTGCTTCGTCAACAGTTGCCACAGTGGAGTCCTTTGCGATTCAGAGGCGTCTCGGAGTCTTCCGGGCCACATTAGCAATGGCGAACACTCCGATCCTGACCAGGTGAGATGGGGGTCCTTGTAGATCACTCGTTCATTCCGAGGACACCTCGGGTCAAGCCTTTCGTTGCCTTGTCAGGTTGTTCACCTGGTGCTCGAAAAGAGTTCACCATTCATTGCGCGGCCGCGAGAACTCGAGAATGGTTCGCCAATGGCGGCGGAAATTCGCCGTTTACATGCGCCGATACACTTCCTGCGACGTGACACGCGCCCTATTCGCTGCCCAATCCGCGTGTGCGGCTGGGGCTACTATCGACCCATGCCCGCTCTGAGCATTGTCATCCCCGTATACGAGGCCGAGGATTACCTCCCCGGATGCCTCGACACCGTCATCGGCGACGGCGCCGGCGGGGACGCGCTCGAGATCGTCGTCGTCGACGACTGCTCGCCCGACGGCTCCCGCGCCGTCGCCGAGCGCTACGCCGCCCGCGACGGCCGCATCAAAGTCATCACCACGCCCGCCAACGCCGGCTCCGGCCCGGCCCGCAACTTCGGTCTGGCGCAGGCGAACGGCGACTACGTCTGGTTCGTCGACGCCGACGACGAGCTCAAACCCGGCGCCGTCGAGCGGGTCCTCGCCGCCGTCGCCGGCCCCCGCCCGCCGGACGTCGTCCTCGTCCAGCACGAGAAGCGCCGCGACACCGGCGCCATCGAGACCGGCGAACTCCCCGAACTCGCCGAGCACTGCCCGGCCGACCCGAGCGGGTTCACACTCGCCGAATGGCCCCGCATCGTCGACTACACCCACACGCCGTGGACCAAGGTCTCCCGCCGCGAGTTCCTCACCGCCACCGGCCTCGGCTTCCCCACCGGCTGGTACACCGACATCCCGTGGACGTACGCGCTGCTGCGCCGCGCCGAGCGGATCTCGGTCGTCACCGAATGCTGCTACCAGTGGCGCCAAAGGGCCGGGTCCTCCATCACCCGCACCCGCGACGACCGCCACTTCGACGTGTTCACGCAGTGGCAGCGCACCTGGGACGACTTCGAGGACGTCGACGACCCCGGCATCCGCGTCGCCCTGTTCAACCACATGGTCTGGCACCTCCTGCTCGTCATCGGCAACACCGAGCGGGTCGAGCCGAAGCAGCGGCGTGCGTTCTTCCGCCGCACCTCCGAGCTGTACCGCCGCTACCACCCGGGCCCGGAGGCCTGGCAGCCCGCGGCGGGCGTGACCGGCCTCAAGCAGCGGCTCCTCGCCGCCCGCGCCTACCTCGGATACGAGGCGTTCCGGCAGGTGTACCGGATCGCCAAGCGCGTCAACCGGTCCGGGCAGCCGGGCCGTCCGGCGCCCGCACCGGAGCCGACCGCGTCCGAAGTCGAGGCGTCCTCCGCGAACAGCTCGATGGGCGCCCCGAGCGGCGTCGGCGCTTCAGCGGCCCAGCAGGCGGCGGACGAGTCGCCGGGCCTTCCCGCGCAGCCCACGCTGCCCGCCCCGCGCGTGCCCTGACCCGCCGCCCTCGGCGAGCGCACCGTTGAACGCACTCCCGCTGCCGCCCTTGACAGGACGGTCGGCGGGCGCGGTGAGCTTCGCACTGCCCCACACCGCGTCGATGCCGACGCCCAACCGCGCCGCGCGCGCCGCCGCGGCGGTCCGCTCGAGGCTCGCCACGCCGTGCGGGGTCGCGACCTCGACGAGCCCGAGCCGGTGCCGGTTCGCGTAGGAGACGAGCGACGCCACCGCGTCCGGCCCCGGCCGCACCGCGGCAGGGAGACGGATCACATACGGCACCTTCGGGTCCGGCTCCCACCCCGCCGCGAACGCGACGCGCGTCTCGCCGCGGAACGATTCGATGAGGAGACGCGCCTCCAGCGCCGGGTCGTCCAGCGGCGAATGCCGGCCGCTGTGCGGCTCGGGCCAATCGCCGACGAGCGTCACCCGCACGTCCGGCACCGACCCCGACAGCAGCTCGTCCACCGTGGCCTCCAAGTCGAGCGACGGGTCCTCGCCCGCATCGACGACCACCTCCGCCAGCGGCGTCGCCCACCCACGCGCGGCCCTGGGCCGCTTCACATCCAGTTCAGGGACCCGGTTCGCGATGCGCGGCCGCCGGTACGCCTTCGCAAGCGCGCCGCGCTCGGCGATCTGCCGCGGCCCCAGATGCCACGCCGAAGACCGGTCGTCCGGCACGAACACCGCCCCGGCCTGATGCAGCCGGTACCCGAAGATCGTGTCCGAACCGAGCAGGACCTCAGCGTCCATCCCGCCCGCGGCGTCGAACAGGCTGCGGTGCACCGAGAACGACGCGCCCACGAACACCCGGAACGCCCGGTGGTCCGCCTGGCGCAGCCCCGCGGTCGCGTCGACGATCCGCTCGATCCACTGCGGCTCCGACGCCTCGGCATCGAACAGGTCCCCGGCCTTGCCCGCCCGGACCGCGTCGAACACCGCCGCCGGGTCCAGGTCCCCCGCCCGGTACGCGACGAACCGCTTGTGGCCCAGCACCGCCAGGTAGTCCGCGGCGTGGTGCCAGCGCAACTGCGACTCGACGTGGTCGGCGAAGACGAGCATGTCCGCGTCCAGCCGCAGCACCACGTCGCCGCCGCTCGCGGCGACGCCGGCGTTCGTGGCGTGCGCCGACGCCCACCCACCCGGCGGGGACGCGATGATCCGAGTCGACTCGGGCCGGATCTCGGGAAGCCGCAGCGGCGGATCGGAGCCGTCGTCGACGACGACCACGTCCAGCAGCGCCGCCGGATACGTCTGGGCGGCCAGGGACGCGAGCGTCACGTCGAGCTTGTCCTGCTGGCCGTGCGCCGGGACGACGACCGTGACCGAGAGGTGCGGCTCCCAGCCGTCGCCGGGCCGCACGAGTGGCCCGTAGTCGTTGCCGCGCAGCGCGGGCGAGGGCACGGCGTTCACCGGCGCAGGAGGGCGCGCAGGCGCGCGCGCTGGCGGGCGTCGAAGAAGCGGCGCAGGATCCGGCGGGCGGCGTCAGGCGGGCCGGGCTCGTACACCGTCGGCCCGGGTTCGCGGGCGGCGAGCCCGGTGTACCGGTCGGCGCCCCAGATGCCCGCGACCACCTGGTCGAGGCCGGTGCCACCGGTGATGTGCCGGGCGCGGGCGAACGCGGCGGTGCGTTCGAGCCGCGCGGGCGGCGCGTCGGGGAGATCGGCGAGGACGAGGCCGGCGTCGACGCGTTCCATCGCGGCGAGGAGCTTCCCGATGCTCTTGGCGTGCAGCGGGACCGGCCGGGGGAGGAGCAGCCGGTAGGGGACGGCCGGGTCGGCGGCGGGCGCCTCGGCCGCGATGCGCACGCGCGCCTCGACGTCGTAGGCCTCCTCGATGAGGCGCAGCTGCGCGCCGTCGCCGGCGAGGATCGAGGCGCGGTCCTGCGGGGCCGGGCCCTGCCCGGTGACGAGCGTGATCCGGGCGTCCTGCCCGGCGAGGACGGGCGCGACGCACGCGTCCACTTCGGCCGCGGTCGCGTCCGCGACGTCGATGACGACGTCCACCAGCGGGACCCGCCACGCGCGTGGCGGCGCGGTGAGGCGCATCCCGTGCAGGGGCACCCGCTGCGCGATGTACGGGACGCGCTGGTGGCGGCCCTCGTCCCACTTCTGCACCATCTGCGGCATGCCCAGATGCCATGCGGAGGACGCGGTCTCGGGGACGAACACGGCGCCGGCCTGCGCCAGCCGGTACGCGAACTCGGTGTCGGAACCGAGCCGCAGCGCGGTGTCGAGCCCCCCGACCGCTTTGAAGAAGTCGCGGTGCACGGAGTTGGTGGCGCCCACGAAGACCCGGAAGATCCCGGGATGGTGCTGGACGAGCCCGCCCGTGTCGGCGATGACGTTCTCGATCCAGTGCGGCACCGAGTCCTCGACCGCGAACAGCGCCTCCGCCTCGCCCGCGGCCACCTTCTCATGCACCTGCTCGGGCGTGAACCGCCCCGGCTCCCACTCGACGAACCGCTTGTGCCCCAGCACGGCCAGGTAGTCGGCGGCGTGGTGCCAGCGCATCTGCTGCTCGACGTGGTCGTGGTAGGCGACCATGTCGGCGTCGAGGCGCAGCAGCACCTGCCCGTCGGCATGGCCCGCACCGGTGTTGACGGCGTGCGCCGACCCCCAGGACTCGCCCGCGGTCGCGACGAGCCGCGTGTGCTCGGGCCGCAGTTCGGGCAGGCGCAAGGGGGGCGCGGAATTGTCGTCGACGACGACGACTTCCATGAGGCCGGCCGGATAGGACTGCGCGGCGAGCGCCGCCAATACCAGGTCCAGTTCGCCCTGTCCCCCATAGGCGGGAACGATGACGCTCACCGCGAGACTCGGCTTCCAATCACCCGGAACTGGCGGGTGCAGGGCCCTATAGTCGTTGCGGACGATGCGCGGGCGTTTCGGTGAGTCGCTCATTTCGCGCCCACGATATCCCGCGCCCGTAAATGAGGATTGACCGGCTTCCCAGTTCAACAGCTGTTTACGCGAGAGAAGAGCATTGTTCTTATTCAATTCAGCCTTATTGCCATTGGACACGCGAAGATCTGGGCGGAATGCAACCTGGAGATGAACGGACAAGATGAACGCAGCTGACGAGACCGCGCGCTATCCGGGCCGACTCACCGACGACCTCCTGGTGCGCGCGGGCGAGCGGGCGCCCGGCACGATGGCCGCGACCGCGCTGCGGACCCGCTCCCCGGGGGCCCGGCACCTGCTCGCCAGGGCCGCATCACGTTCGCTCGACCTGCCCTCGCTCATCGCCGCCGCGCACGCCCGCGACAGGGAACCGGAGGTGAACGCCGCCGCGCTCGCGTCCCTCGCGTACGTCGTCGGCCTCCAGACCGGCGCCGAACAGGACCGCCGGGACGCCCTGGCGCTCTTCGACCTCGCCCTCGACACCGGCGGCGTGCGCCGGGTGAGCCCGCGCGAGGCCGCCGTCCACGCGCAGCTCGCGTACGTCCTCGGCGAACCCGGTAAGGCCCGGAGCCTCATGCGCCGCTACGGCAGGCACCTGCCGGGGCTGGAGCGGGCGGCGCTGGCCGCGGATCTGGCGCATCCGGACGCGGGCGGGGACGAGGTCGCGTGGGTGAAGCGGCTCGGCGCGCTGTCGGGGCAGCGGGGGCTGCGGCTCGGTCCGGCCTCAGCGGACGGCGAGGTGCTGCCGTGGTTCGACCGGTTGCGGGCGGTGCCGGTGCCGAAGGTCCGTTCGGGGCCGCTGGTGTCGGTGGTGATGACCGCGTACCGGCCCGGCCGCGCGCTGCTGACGGCGGTGCGGTCGCTGCTCGACGGGGCGTGGGCGAACCTTGAGGTCCTCGTCGTCGACGACGCGTCGGGGCCGGAGTTCGACGCGGTCCTCGACGCGGCGGCGGCGCTCGACGAGCGGGTGCGGGTGATACGCCGGGAGGTGAACGGCGGGACGTTCGCGGCCCGCAACACCGCGTTCGACGCCGCGACCGGGGAGTTCGTGACCGGTCTGGACTCGGACGACTGGGCGGCGCCGAGCCGGTTGGCGCGGTCGGTCGCGCCGCTCCTGGCTGAGCCGGGACTCCAGTTGACGTACGGGGAGGCGTTCCTGTGCAACGAGGACCTCACCGTCACCCGGCCCGGCCGGGTGCTGACGACGGTGTCGACGGCGTCGATGACGTTCCGCCGCAGCATCCTCGACCGGATCGGCTACTACGACGAGGTCCGCAAGGGCGCCGACACCGAGTTCCTGCACCGGGTCGCGGCGGCGTTCGGCGACGGCGCGGTCCGCCGCCTCCCCGTGCGGGACACGATCATGCGGCAGGCGCCCGGGTCGCTCTCCCGCGACGAGTTCGGGCCCGGCTGGAAGCACCCCGCGCGCCGCGCCTACCAGTCCGCGTACCCCCTCTGGCACGACGCGATCCGCGCCGGCGCCGACCCGTACCTGCCCAAAGCCCCCGCGCGGCGCCCGTTCTGGGCCCCCTACCACGCGGCCGTGGCCAGGGCCGAGCAGCGGCAGCGCCGCTTCGACGTCGTGTTCTGCCTCGACTGGCGGCCCTTCGGCGGCCCCCAGAAGTCCATGCTGGAGGAGATCCGCGCCCTCCAGGCCGCCGGCCTGGACGTCGCCGTCATGCACCTGGAGTCGTGGCGGCACATGACCGTCGAGGACCGGCCCATGTGCAGGCCGTTCCAGCGGCTCGTCAACAGCGGCGCCGTGGAGCAGGTCCTCGTCACCGACGACGTCGTCTGCGACCTCCTCGTGCTCCGCTACCCGCCGATCCTGCAGTTCCGGTCCGGGGAGCGCTCGAACGTGCGCCCCGAGCGGATGATCGTCCTCGCCAACCAGGCCCCGCACGAACGCGACGGCTCCGACGCCCGCTACGTCCCCGACGCCTGCCACGCCAACGCCGTCGACATGTTCGGCGTCGAACCCCTCTGGGTCCCGCAGGGACCCCAAGTGCGCGAAGCGCTCGCCGATCTGACCGCCGGGACCCTCGCCGACTTCGACATGCCCGGCATCCTCGACGCCGCCGCGATCGCCCCCGCCCGCACCGGGTTCCGGTCCGTCCTCCCCGTCGTCGGCCGCCACTCCCGCGACGACCGCACCAAATGGCCCGCCGCCGCCGACCTCTCTCTCATCTACCCCGGGGACGGCCGCTGGGACGTGCGCATCATGGGCGGCGCCGCCGCCGTCGCCCGCATCACCGGCCAGGACCCGCCCACCGCCTGGACCTGCTACGGCTTCGACGAGACCGACGTCGAATCCTTCCTGTACCAGCTCGACTTCTGGATCTACTTCCCCCACCCGCAGCAGTACGAGGCGTTCGGCCGCGCCGTCCTCGAAGCGCTCGCCGCCGGATGCGTCGCGATCCTGCCCCACCGGTTCGCGCCCGTCTTCGGCGACGCCGCCCTCTACTGCGAACCGTCCGAAGTGGCCGGACTCGTGGACGGCCTCTACGCCGACCCCGACCGGTTCCTCGACCAGAGCGCCCTCGCCCAACAGCGCGTCCGCGAACGCTTCAGCCACGACTCCTACCGCCGGCTCGTGGCCGACCTCCTCGCCCGACCCGCCGGCGCAGACGTCGCCGCGGACCTCGCGGCCGTCGCCGAGCAGCCCGCCCGCCCCAGTCCCGTCGCCCGATGAGAGAGACCGCGATGAAGCAGATCCTCAAAGCCGCCTACAACCGCCTCGGCCGACCCGCGCCCGCGCACGTCGCCGCCGCCGCGGCGGTCCTCGCGGCGCTCGCGCTCCTCGCCGTCGCCCTCTTCGGCGGCCAGCGCCTGGTGTGGGTCGTCTCATCGCTGATGAGCCTGATCACGCTGGGCGCGCTCGCGCTGGTGTGGAACGAGAGCCGCCAGACCCGCCTCGAGGCGCGCGCGTCCGCCGAGCGCGCCGAGGTCACCCTGCGCCGCATCCTGGCCGCGTTCGAGGTCGAACGCCTGGCAGCGGAGCGGCGGCGCGCCGCCGAACGCGACCGCGCGGCCTGACCGGAGCGCCCCCGGGGGGACATGAGGAAGCTCTCCGATCTGCCGCGAGCTGCCGAAAACCGCCGGGCGGTACTATTGGCGCGCCATCGACCAGCTGCACAGCAACCACCTGTCCGGGAGGGCCGCCCCCATGGAAGAGCCGATCATCCAGGCTCGTGACCTCGGGATCTGCTTCGCGAAAGGCAAGCAGAAGAAAGGCCGGGTCAAAGACCTCTTCGTCAGGCGCTCCGCCAACAAGAAGGGCGCCGCGGCGCAGGACTTCTGGCCGCTGCGCCACGTCAACTTCGACATCTTCCCCGGCGAGGCCGTCGGCATCATCGGCCGCAACGGCACCGGCAAGTCGACGCTGCTGCGGCTCATCACCGGCGTGCTCATCCCCGACGAGGGGTACGTGCGCCGCGAGGGCCGCGTGGCCCCGCTCATCGCGCTCTCCGCGGGCTTCTCTGGCGACCTCACCGGCCGCGAGAACGTCAACCTCGTGGGCGCGCTGCACGGCATGACCAACAAGGAGATCAAGGCCAAGTACGACGAGATCGTCGAGTTCTCCGAGCTCGAGGACTTCATGGACACGCCCTTGAAGCACTACTCGTCGGGCATGAAGGTGCGCCTCGGCTTCGGCGTCATCACGCAGCTGCCGCACCCGATCCTCCTGGTCGACGAGGCGCTCGCCGTCGGCGACGCCGCGTTCAAGCGCAAGTGCCAGGCCGTCATCGCGAACCTGCTCGAGCAGGGCCGCACCCTCGTGTTCGTCTCCCACTCCGAGGGCGACCTGAAGAAGTACTGCAAGCGCGGGATCTTCCTCGACGCCGGCACGCTCGAGACCGACGGCACCGTCGAAGAGGCCCTCGCCGCGTACAAGGCCGCCGAGAAGCGCGACGCCGACGCCAAGGCCGAGAAGAAGAAGCGCGAGCAGGCGGCGAAGGCCGCCGCGGAGCAGGCCGCCGCTCCGGCCCCCGTCCCGGGAGCGGTCGAGGCGGCCACGTGAGCCGAGCCGTCATCCTGCCGGCTCGGGGCGGCTACGCCGAGATCACCGAAGACACCACCGTCGTCGACCGGCTCATCGCGCAGATCCGCGACGCCGGCTGCGACGACGTCACCGTCCTCACCCGGCCCGGCACCGACCGGCCCGTGAAGGCCGCCCAGATCGAATCGGCGGACGCGACCGCGGACCTGCGCCACCTCGCCGAGCTCGCGTTCGCCGGCGACGGCGCCCTGTTCGTGGCCTGCGCCGACCTCGTCGCCTCCCCGACCACGATCGCGGCGGTCCTCTCGGACTCCTCGCGCCGCTCCGGCGTCCTCGTCGGCGGCGATGACCCGACCGCCGAACCGGTGCACTGCGAGCGCGGCCTCGTCACCGGGCCCGGGCCCGGGCCGGTGCGCCTCGGCGGCCTCGCGAAGGTCTCCGCCGCCCACCTCGCCCGCCTGCGCCGGCACTGGCCGCGCCGCGCCGAAGGCGACGCGTTCGCCTCCCTGCTCGCGGCCCTCCACGCCCGCGCCATTCCCGTCAACGCCTACCGGACCGCCGGCCTCGAGCACCGGCAGGTCGCCACCGGCGACGAGGCGCGTGCGACCATCGCCGCGTTCGAAGCGGTCGACATGGACGCGTGGCGGCTCAAGAACGCCATCAAGCACGACGACGACTTCTTCGCCACGTACGCCGTCTCCACCTGGACCCCGCACCTGGTGAAGCTCAGCGCCCGCCTCGGCTGGACCCCCACCCCCATCACCTGGGTTTCCATCTCCTTCGCCGTCGGCGCCGCCGCCGTTTTCGCCGCCGGCTGGTCCTGGTGGTACCTCGCCGCGGCCCTCCTGATGTACGCGAGCTTCGTGTTCGACTGCGTCGACGGGCAGCTCGCCCGCTACACCCAGAACTTCTCCTCCTTCGGCGGCTGGCTCGACATGATGGCCGACCGCTCCAAGGAGTTCCTCATCTACGCCGGCCTCGCCGCCGGCGCGACCGCCGGCGGCGTCCCCGCGCCCGCCGCGTGGGGCCTCGCGATCGCCGCCATGGCCACCCAGACCATCCGGCACACCGCCGACACCTGGTACGCCGTCCTCCTCGACACCGCCGTGGTCCGCCAGGCCCGCACCCGCGAATCGGCCCCGCCCGTGGGCCGGGCCGCCCACCTCGGCCAGCGCCTCGGCTCCGCCTCCGAGCAGGTCATGGGCGCCCACCGCACCCCCCTGTACTGGATCAAGCGGACCATCGTCGCGCCCGTGGGCGAACGCTGGCTCCTCCTCGCCGTCGCCGCCGTCGCCTTCGGGCCGCAGGCCGCGCTCGCGGCGCTCCTGGTGTGGCAGCTGCTCGCGCTCGGGTATACGACCGCGGGGCGGACGCTCCGGTCCCTGGCGGCCCGCACGGCGGCGCTGCGTCGGCCCGACCGGGCCGCGCACCGCGACGACGGGCCGCTCGGGAAGCTCGTGCCGCGCAGCCCCGTGGGCGGGGACATGACGCCGTTCGCGGCGACCGCCGCGGCCGTGCTCGCCGCCGGTGCGGCCGTGGTCGCGGCCGCGTTCGGGACGCCGCCGTGGGTGCCGTTCGGGCTCGCCGGTCTGGCCCTGGTCCTGGCCGCTTCGGTGGCCCGCACGGACCATGAGGGACTGCTCGACTGGTTCATCCCGGCCGGGTTGCGCGCGGTCGAGCTCGGGGCCGTGAGTGCGGCCGGGATCGCGGCGGGCGTGTCGTGGCCGGTCCTGTACACGCTGCTGACGGTGATCGCCCTGTACTTTTACGACCTCGCCGCGGGGCTCGACAAGGCCGCCTCCCCGGTGGCGCGCCGCGACCTCGGCCTCGGCTGGCCCGCCCGGAGCCTCATCGCGATCGCGGCGGCCGCGATCGCTGTGGCGACCGTTCCTGCAGTGGCCACTGTGGTCTACGGGGCGCTCGCGGTGTACGTCGCCGCGGTGTTCGTGGGCGCGGTCGTCACCGGCACGGTCCGCGCCTCCCGCGCGGCCGCCGCCTGACCGCGCCGCCCCGGCCCCGAAACCGCCGCCCCCGCACCGCGGTGCGGCCCGATCGGACCGTCATGCTTGACCGCCAAGCGAACTCGTTCGGGTTACATGCCCCGACAGGCGAGCATCGCTGGTCTCCCACGACTAAGGTGTACCTGTGCGCAAGTTCCGGCTCTCGCGTCTGGTGCTCGCCGCGACCGTGATCGGGGTGGCGGGGCTCTTCTCGCTGCCCTTGATCCCCGGGAGCCCGACCGCGAACGATGCCGCCACTGCAAGCCATTCCGGTATTTCCCATGTGGACTGGACGAACGTCGACGAGACCTACCCCATCCCGCCCGGCTCACCCACCCCGAGCCCCAGCTACGACGGCGACGGCACCTCCGACCCCGACAGCACCGGCCCGGCGGACTCGGACGGCGACGGCACCCCGGACCCGGGCGGCGCGACCCCCGAGACCGGGCCGAAGGGCGGGGGCGACGACCGGGGCGGCGACGGCGGCCTGCTCGGCCTCGCGTTCCCCCTCCAGGCGGGCATGAGCGTCGGGCTTCTCGCCCTCGCGTTCCTCGCGCTCCTGCCGGGCCGGAAGATGCCCGCCGACCTCCGCTGACCGGCGCGAGGCGTGAACCGGTGCCGCGCACCGTGAACCGCTGCCGTGACGTCACGGCCGCGAGCCCGGGCCTCGCCCGGGCTCGCGGCTTCTACATCGCCGTGTACACGTAGCCGCGGCGCGTGAACTCCGCGAGGATCGACCGGAGCGCCCCGCACATGTCCTTCTGGTTCGACGCGCCGTCGTGGAGCAGCACGATCGCGCCCGGGGCCGAACGGTCGATCACGTGGTCGCGGATCTGCGCCTCGGTGACCCGGTCGTCCCAGTCGGACGGGTCCACCGTCCAATGCAGCGACTCCATGCCCAGGTCGGCCGCGAC
The DNA here is from genome assembly GCF_017592475.1 of Glycomyces niveus. Lineage (GTDB taxonomy): Bacteria > Actinomycetota > Actinomycetes > Mycobacteriales > Micromonosporaceae > Glycomyces > Glycomyces niveus. The sequence goes on from NZ_JAGFNP010000007.1 coordinate 42,191, forward strand.
CGCGATCGCCCGGTCCGTCCACTGCCCGCCCGCGTGCCGGAAGTACCGCACCTCGGCGCCGGGCGCGGCCTTGACGATCGCGTCGTTCGTGCGCTGCAGGTTCGCGCCGATCTCCGCCTCGCTCCACCTGCCCAGGTCGAACTCGTGGAACCACGAGTGGTTGCACAGCGTGTGCCCCTCCCGCGCGATGTCCGCCACCAGCTCCGGGTACGCCTCCGCGTACGCCCCGATGAGGCAGAACGTCGCCTTGACCCCCTGCTCGCGCAGCATGTCGAGGACCTTCGGCGTCCACTCCGGAGACGGCCCGTCGTCGAACGTGAGCGCCACCCGCTCGTCCCCGGTGTGGTTGCGGGTCCCCAGCGGGCCGTCGTACATGTTCGCGGACAGCTCGACCCCCGGCGGGGACGGCGCCGGGTCGCTCGCCGCGTTCGACCCCGGTTCCGGCTCCGGCGCCGCTGCCGACGAGGCGGGCGTCTCGGGGGCCGCCGTGTCATCGGCCTCCCCTTCGCCCGCACTCGAAGGCGCCTGCGACGCGGACCCAGTAGGCTCATTCGCGGTCACCGCGTCCGCCGGAGGCTCCGCCCCTTCGGGCCACACCCAGGCGAGCGCGAGCAGCGCGGCGGCAGCGGCCGCAATGCACAGTTGGTGACGAACCATGTCGTGATTGTAAGTGTTTTAGGACACAATGCAGGGAAAGCTGGAGGGGACATGCGACTCGTCGTCGGCATCACCGGAGCGACCGGCGCGATCTTCGGCGTCCGCCTCCTCGAAGCCCTCCGCGACCTCGACGGCGTCGAGACCCACCTGGTCATGAGCCGTTGGGCCCGTACGACGCTCCGCCTCGAGACCCCGTACACGCCTGCCGAGGTCGCGGCGCTCGCCGACCACGCGTGGGGGCCGGGGGAGCAGGCCGCGCCGATCTCGTCGGGGTCGTTCCGCACCGACGGGATGGTCATCGCGCCGTGCTCGATGAAGACCGTGGCGGCCGTGCGCACCGGGTACACGGAGGGCCTGATCGGGCGGGCGGCGGACGTGACGCTCAAGGAGCGGCGGCGGCTCGTCCTGCTGGCCCGGGAGAGCCCGCTCTCGGAGATCCACCTGGAGAACCTGCTGGCGCTCTCGCGCATGGGCGCGGTCGTGCTGCCGCCGGTGCCCGCGTTCTACAACCGGCCTGAGACGATCGACGACATCGTGGACCACGTGGTGGCGCGCGCGCTCGACCAGTTCGGGCTCGAGTCGCCGAAGGCGCGGCGCTGGGACGGCCTGCAAGGCCCTGACGCGGAAGAGGAGTAGTGGTGGACACGCTCATGTGGGAGGCCAAGGCCGCTGCCGGCCGCGGGGCCGAACTGCTCCGCTGGGTGCTCGACGAGGGCGTGCACGCCGTCGCCGAACCCGAGGTGCGCCTGGAGGTCTTCATCGCCGGCGAACGCGTCGTCGTCATCGCCGTCGGCCCGAACCCGCCCCGCCGCCTCCCCGACCCGCCCGGGGAGCTCATCGAGCGCGCCCCCCACGCGTGGCCGTTCACGCGGGTGAACCCCGCGCCCTGACCGGGGTCCGGGCCGGATCGGGCCGCCGTGGACGGCGAACCGCCCGGCGCGTCGTGCGCGCCGGGCGGTTCGGGGAATTCGCGTCTCGCAGTCTAGCGGCCGACGCCCTGGTAGGTCCAGCCGTGGCCGCGCCAGCGCTCGGGGTCGAACGCGTTCATGCCGTCGAGGATGCGCCGCTCCGCGACCTGCTGGCCCAGCGCCTCCGGGTCGAGCGTGCGGAACTCCTCCCACGGCACCATCGCGCACACGACGTCGGCGCCCGCGACCGCCTCGGCGAGGGTCTTCACGAAGCTCAGCTCGGGCGCGGCGGCCTTCGCGTTCTCCAGGCCCTCCGGGTCGTACACGACCACGTCGGCGCGGGCGGCCCGCAGCCGCCGTGCGATGTCGAGCGCGGGGGAGTCGCGGATGTCGTCGGTGTCGGGCTTGAACGTCGCGCCCAGGTAGGCGATCCGCACCCCGGACAGGTCGGGGCCGTTCGGGCCGGTGGTCCGCCCGGCGAGGTTCGCGACCGCGCGCACGGTGTGCGAGCGGCGGCGGGTGTTGACGGTGTCGACCTCGTCGAGGAAGCGGAACGACTCGCCCACGCCGAGCTCGCCGGCGCGCGCCGAGAGGGCCCGGATGTCCTTGGGGAGGCAGCCGCCGCCGAAGCCGATGCCGGCGCGCAGGAACTTGTTGCCGATGCGCTGGTCGTAGCCGATCGCGCGGGCGAGGTCGACGACGTCGGCGCCGGCGGCCTCGCTGAGGTCGGCCATGGCGTTGATGAAGGAGATCTTGGTGGCCAGGAACGCGTTCGCGGCGACCTTGACGAGTTCGGCGGTCGCGAGGTCGGTCTCGACGACCGGCACTTCGCGGTCTTCGACGGCGGCGAGTTCGAGGATGCCGCGGTGGACGTCCTTGAGCAGCTGCGAGGCCCATTCGGACTGGGCGGCGTACACGATCCGGTTGGGGCGCAGGACGTCGTGCATCGCGTTCGACTCCTGCAGGAACTCCGGGCTCCAGCCGACCTCGACGCCGAGCCCCTCGGGCGCGTGGCGGTCGACGAGCTCCTGGACCCACGTGGCGGTGCCGACGGGCACGGTGGACTTGCCGACGATGAGGACCTTGCGGCTCAGGTGCTTGGAGAGGTCGACGACGGCGGCCTCGATGTAGGACAGGTCGGCGCCGTGCTCGCCCTTGCGCTGCGGGGTGCCGACGCAGATGAAGTGGACGTCGGCGAAGTCGGCGACGGCCTGGATGTCGGTGGTGAACCGCAGGCGCCCGGATTCGAGGTTCTTCTTGAGCAGTTCGGGCAGGCCGGGCTCGTGGATGGGGAGGACCCCGTTGCTGAACGATTCGATCTTGGCGGCGTCGACGTCGTATCCGATCACCTCGTAGCCCAGCTCCGCGAAGCAGATCGCGTAGGTCGCCCCGAGGTACCCGCAGCCGAGGAAGGCGATGCGGGGCCGGGTGGTGGTGTTCTGCGAGGGGGTCTGGATCGCGTTGACCATGCTGTGGCGTGCCCTGTCTGTTCGTGCGGCGGGTGCGCCCGGTGCGGGCCCGCCCGTGCGGCGTTGGATCCGTGCGCGGCGACCTCGAATTGTACGTGAATGCGACTATGGCCTGCGCAGTCGTATATTCAGCCTCACGCATGAACTTCGTCCTAAGTTGCGGCGAAGCCGTAGAAAATTCGCGGTGGCGGCCATCACCGGTCCGGTCCGCGGTGGGTTACACTCGGCCTATCTTACTGACGAGTAACAAACGCGGGAGCCATCGATGTCCACCGGGTTCAGCCCCTACCAGTTGCCAGAAGAGTACGCCGACATCCGCACCGCCACCCGCGATGTCTGCGACACCGGCGTTGCGCCGCACGCGGCCGAGGCGGACGCCACCGCCACCTTCCCGGAGCACTCCTATGCGGCGCTCAAGTCGGCGGACCTGCACGCCCCGCACATCCCCGCCGAGTACGGCGGCGCGGGCATCGACGCGCTCGGCACCGCGATCGTCATCGAAGAGGTGGCCCGCGCCTGCGCGTCCTCGTCGCTCATCCCGGCCGTCAACAAGCTCGGCTCCCTGCCGCTCATCCTCGACGGCAGCGAGGACCTCAAGCGCCGCTACCTGCCGCCCGTGGCCGCGGGCGACGCCATGTTCTCCTACTGCCTCTCCGAGCCCGAAGCGGGCTCCGACGCCGCCTCGATGACCACCCGCGCGGTGCGCGAAGGCGACGAGTGGGTCCTCAACGGCGTCAAGCGGTGGATCACCAACGCCGGCGTCAGCGAGTACTACACCGTCTTCGCCGTCACCGAACCCGGCAAGGGCGCCAAGGGCATCTCCGCGTTCATCGTCGAGAAGGCCGACGCCGGCGTGTCCTTCGGCAAGCCCGAGAAGAAGCTCGGCATCAAGGGCTCCCCGACCGCCGAGGTGTACTTCGACTCGGTGCGCCTGCCCGCCGACCGCCTCATCGGCGAAGTCGGCCAAGGGTTCTCGCTCGCCATGCGCACCCTCGACCACACCCGCGTCACCATCGCCGCGCAGGCCCTCGGCATCGCCCAAGGCGCGCTCGACGCCGCGACCGCCTACGCCGCCGAACGCGAGCAGTTCGGCAAGCCCATCGCCGCGTTCCAAGGCGTCCAGTTCCTCCTCGCCGACGCCGCCATGAAGATCAGCGCCGCACGGGAACTCACCTACGCCGCCGCCGCCCGCTCCGAGCGCGGCGACGCCGACCTCACCTACTTCGGCGCGGCCGCCAAGTGCTTCGCCTCCGACGCCGCCATGCAGATCACCACCGACATGGTCCAGGTCCTCGGCGGCTACGGCTACACCCAGGACTTCCCGCTCGAACGCATGATGCGCGACGCCAAGATCACCCAGATCTACGAAGGCACCAACCAGGTCCAGCGCATCGTCATCGCCCGCGAACTCCAACGCGGCAACGCCTTCTAAGACCTACCCAGGACTCGCATCGCGAGTGGAAAAGGCCCGGACAGTCATCGGTCCGGGCCTTTTCTCCCGCCCCCGAGCGGCACCAGCAAAGAGCGCCACCGGACCGACCCGTCCAGGACGCCCTGCACGAAGACTTCCGGGGCTACGCTTCGGCCTCCACCGGGTCCGGATCGACCGCCGCGCCCCGCCGCGCCGCTCGCCGCCTCGGCGCCACCAGCACGAACGCCCAGACGGCCGCGAGCGCCAAGAACAGGCCCGTCACAACCGGCCACGGCACCGCGAAATTCCCCAGAAGCGTCCGCAGGTTCAACGCGATCACGAGCATCCCGATCGTCGAACCCAGCTTCGCCGTAGGAATCCTGCGCGTCAACCACGCCGCCAACGGCGCCGCCGCCATCCCGCCCACCGCCATGCCCGCGACCACCGGCCACAGCACCGTCAACGTGTCAGGCACCGCCATCCAGAACCCCAGCACCGCCGCCGCCGAAGCGAACACCTGCGCCGTCGACACCGAACCGACCACCCGGTGCGGCTCCAGCCGCGACGTCGTCAACGTGATCGGCATCGTCACCGGACCCCAGCCGCCCCCGCCGACCGCCGCCAGAAAACCACCCACCAGGCCCGTCGGCACCGCGAACCCCGACCGCACCGGGCCATGACCCGCGCCCCGGCCCCGCACGAACCGCCACACGATCACCGCGCCCAACGCGATCAAGATCGCGCTCGTCACCGGCGTCGCCGCGTCAAGACGCGTCAACGACGCCAGCGCCCAAGCACCCGCGAAACCCCCGACCGCGCCCGGAATGCCGAGCTTCAACGTCGTCGGCCAGTGCACGTTCCGCAGCCGGTGGTGCGACACCGCGCTCACCGCGCCCGTCGCGATCGTCGCCACGTTCACCGACGCCGACGCCACCGCCGGAGCGATACCCAGACCCAGCAGGAACGTCATCGTGATCGTGCCGAAGCCCATGCCGAGGCTGCCGTCGACCAGCTGGGCGACGAACCCCGCGGCGACGGCATACAGAACAGTGGTCGCGAACAGCACGCGCGGCTCCCTCGGATACGGACGGCCCCTGAATAGTCCACCAGCTCAATAGGACAAGTCAACGAATGCCCACGCTTCGGGACGCGCAATGAGACACGGCACCGGGAACCCACCCGTCCCCACATCATCCCCCGCCCCCGCCACCCCCCGACCTCACACCGCGCACCGCCGCATTTGGAGGCCTCCGCCACCCGGTCAGGGGCCGGATGCACTCCCCGAGACGAGCGTCATAGCGTGAACGAACAGACCTGGTTACGCTCGCGTAGCGTGCCATTCACCTGGCACAAGGCGACGCTCGCGCCGCCGCCACCAACCCGAGGGCCTGCGAACCGCACAGGCAGCCTTAATGCAGAGGAGCATTCGATGGGTAAGAAAGTCACGGTCGTCGGCGCCGGATTCTACGGCTCCACGACCGCCCAGCGCCTGGCCGAGTACGACATCTTCGACGAGGTCGTCCTCACCGACATCGTGGACGGCAAGCCCGAGGGCATCGCCCTCGACATGAACCAGTCCCGCACCATCGAAGGCTTCGAGACCAAAGTCGTCGGCGCCACCACCGACAACGACGGCAACGGCTACGAGAAGACCGCCGGCTCCGACGTCATCGTCATCACCGCCGGCCTCCCCCGCAAACCCGGCATGAGCCGCATGGACCTCCTCGAAGTCAACGCCAAGATCGTCCGCGGCGTCACCGAGAACCTCGTCAAGCACTCCCCGAACGCCGTCATCATCGTCGTCTCCAACCCCCTCGACGAAATGACCGCGCTCGCCCAACTCGCCTCCGGCTTCCCCAAGAACCGGGTCCTCGGCCAGGCCGGCATGCTCGACACCGCGCGCTTCACCAACTTCGTCGCCGAAGAGCTCCAGGTCCCCGTCAAATCCGTCACCACCCTCACCCTCGGCTCCCACGGCGACACCATGGTCCCCGTCCCCAGCCAGTCCTCCGTCGACGGCAAGCCGCTCGCCGACCTCCTCCCCGCCGAGAAGATCGACGAACTCGTCGAGAAGACCCGCAACGGCGGCGCCGAGATCGTCGCCCTCCTCAAGACCGGCTCCGCCTACTACGCCCCCTCCGCCGCCGCCGCACGCATGGCCAAAGCCGTCGCCGAAGACTCCGGCGCCGTCATGCCCGTCTGCGCCTGGGTCGACGGCGAATACGGCATCTCCGGCGTCTACCTCGGCGTCAACGCCCAAATCGGCGCCGAAGGCGTCAAAGCCATCGTCGAAACCCCCCTCACCGACACCGAACTCGCCAACCTCAAAGAAGCCGCCGAAGCCGTCCGCACCAAGCAGGCCGACGTCGCCGGACTCTAAACCCCACTGACACGACGCAGGGGCGCTCCCGCAACGGAGCGCCCCTGCACCGTTTCCCCCCATGCACCCGATATCGGATTCGACCACCGCACCACGGTCGCTAGGCTAAAGCCCGTGACCGCCGTAGACCAGCGCCGCAAGACCGACACCCAGGTATGGCGGCCCTTCGTCCTCAGACGACCACGCTCATGGCTCCCCGAGATCGCCATGGCGGTCGCCTTCACCGCCATCACCATCCCCCTCGCCTGGCCCAGCCCCCTCATCGACCTCGACATCTGGATCCGCGACCTCGCCGACGCCAACCGCCCCGACTGGGCCAACCTCATCGCCATCCAGACCAACCGCCTCGGCCAAGGCGGCCTCCTCGGCGGCATCGCCCTCGGCATCGCCGCCATCCTCGCCTGGCGCGGCCGCAACGTCCGCCCCCTCATCGCCTTCCTCGCCGCCTACGCCATGGCCGGCGCCGTCCTCGCCCTCAAATACACCCTCCCCCGCGTCTACCCCCACTGGCCCGAAGCCTCCAACCCCCCCTACGCCGACGCCGCACAAGCCGTCCTCTTCTCCGGACTCGAACCCTCCGGCGCCTACCCCTCAGGCCACGTCCTCAACACCATCATCTGGTACGGCTTCATCGTGTTCCTCGTCGGCTCGCGCTGGCACCCCGCCCTGCGGCGGGCCTTCCTCATCCTCCCGCCGATCATCGTCACCTTCTCCACCACCTACCTCGGCTTCCACTGGTTCACCGACACCCCCGCCGGACTCTGCATCGGCATCGTCATCCTCCGCACCGTCCAACGCGTCCCATGGGACACCGTCGAACTCCCCCTCTGGCTCGAACCCGAACGGCGATATCGCTAACCGAGCCACCCGAAACCCGCACGGTATCTTCGACACATGCCCACACCGCCGCGCGAGCGGCCGACCCTCCAGCGCCGCCTCGGACTCCCCTCCGCCATCACCATCGGGCTCGCCTCCATGCTCGGCGCCGGCGTCTTCGCCGTCTGGGCCCCCGCCGCCCGCGCCGCCGGATCCGGCCCCGGACTCCTCACCGCGCTCCTCATCGCCGGCGTCATCGCCTACTGCAACGCCCGCTCCACCGCCCGCCTCGCCGCCCTCCACCCCCAAGCCGGCGGCGCCTACATCTACGGCACCCGCAGGCTCCACCCCGCCGCCGGCTTCACCGCCGGCTGGGCCTTCCTCGTCGGCAAGACCGCCTCAGCCGCCGCCATGGCCCTCACCCTCGGCGCCTACCTCCTCCCCGAACACCCCCGCGCCCTCGCCGCCGCGGCCGTCCTCGCCTTCTGCGCGATCAACCTCCTCGGCGTCAAGAAGACCGCCCTCGCCTCCGCCGTCTTCACCGCCATCACCCTCGCCGTCCTCGCCGCCGTCGTCATCGCCGGCACCACCGGCCCCGCCGCCGCCAGGCCCCTCGGCGACACCCACCCCTGGGGCGTCCTCACCGCCGCCGGATTCATCTTCTTCGCCTTCGCCGGCTACGCCCGCATCGCCACCCTCGGAGAAGAGGTCAAACACCCCGAACGCACGATCCCCCGGGCCGTCCCCATCGCCCTCGCGATCACCTTCACCGTCTACCTGACCGTCGCCATCACGGTCCTCACCGTCCTCGGCGCAGGCACCCTCGCCGACTCCACCGCACCCCTCGCCGACCTCGCCGGCGCCAGCGCACCCGCCCTCAAACCCGTCGTCGCCATCGGCGCGGGCGTCGCCGTCGCCGGCGTCCTCCTCAGCCTCCTGGCCGGCATCGGCCGCACCGCACTCGCCATGGCCCGCGACCGGCGCCTCCCGGGCGCGCTCGCCGCCGTCTCCGAACGCTTCGGGGTCCCCTGGGCGGCCGAAGTCGCCGCGAGCGCCCTCGTCCTCATCCTGGTGACCACAATGGACCTGACGGGCGCGATCGGCTTCTCCAGCTTCTGCGTCCTCGTCTACTACGGCGTCGCCAACGCCTCCGCGACCACCCTCGACCGGCGCGACCCGCTCCCATGGCTCGGCCTCGCCGGATGCCTCCTCGTCGCCGCGAGCCTCCCGCTCCCGTCAGTACTCGGCGGCCTCGCCGTATTCGCCGCAGGCGCCGGCTGGTACGCGATCACCGAACACCGAACGCGCACAGCCTGACCACGCGGCCGCTGATGCGGCGGCGGACGCGCCGAAGAAGAAGCCCGCCATCACCGCTCACCAAAGCGGCGCGCCGGCGCAGCACCCGCCTTGCTTGGCGTCTACCGTTCAGCGCGGCGCTGATCCCGGGCGGCCCTGAGCCGGCGGACCACCGCCGGCTGCTCCGCGGCCGCCTCCGGGTGGTCGATGAGCCGCGCCAGATGCTGGTAGTACCGCTCGGGGGAGAGCTCCAGCTCGTCGCTGATCGCCTGCGTCTTCGCGCCCGACGCGCGCCACCAGCGCGCCTCGAACGCCAGGAGCCGCGACTCGAGCGCACTCAGCTTCGACTCGGGCTCGCGCGACTCCCGCTGGGGAGCGGCTTGCTTCGGGGGCGCCTCCCGTGCCGGACGAGAGGCCTCATGCGGCCCGCGCGCAGGGCGCGGCACCGGCAGGAGCTCCTCACCTCCCTGGCGCGCACGCGAAACGGACTCGGCGGGGCGTTGGCCGGGAGGCATGGGGCAGCTCCTTACTCGATCCAGTCGATGAGGTCCGCCACCGAATCCTTGACGTGGTTCGGCCGGAAGGGGTAGCGCTCGACTTCTTCCATAGTGTCAGTGACCCCCGACAAAACGAGGACCGTCTCGAGCCCGGCCTCGAGGCCCGACAGCACGTCGGTGTCCATGCGGTCGCCGATCATCACCGTCGTCTCCGAGTGGGCCCCGATGCGGCGCAACGCGTTCCGCATCATCAGAGGGTTGGGCTTCCCCGGGAAGTACGCCTCTGAACCCGTCGCGGCAGTGATCATCGCCGCAACCGCGCCCACACCGAGCATCAAGCCCTCCGGGCTCGGCCCGGTCGTGTCCGGGTTCGTGCAGATCAACCGCGAGCCGGACTTGACCAGCCGCACCGCCGTCGTGAGCGCCCCGAAGTCGTACCGGCGGGTCTCCCCGAGCACCACGTAGTCGGGCCGGTAGTCGGTGAGCACGTACCCGATCTCGTGCAGGGCCGTGGTCAGGCCCGCCTCGCCGATCACATACGCCGAGCCCTTGGGCCGCTGCGACTGCAGGAAGTCCGCCGTCGCCATCGCCGAGGTGTAGATCGACTCGACCGGCACCTGCAGCCCGGAGTTCTTCAGCCGCACATGCAGGTCGCGCGGAGTGTAGATCGAGTTGTTCGTCAGGACGAGGAACCGCTTCCCCGCCGTCTGCAGCTTCTCGATGAGCTTGTTGGCGCCGGGTACCGGCACGCCCTCGTGGACGAGCACGCCGTCCATGTCCGAGAGCCAGCTGTCGAAGGGTCCAGGTGTAGTCATGCTCAACATCTTGCCATCGCTCGGAGAAAACGACGAGGACCGGACGTAAAGTGGTGCCCGTGGAGACGGCATTGACGGCCGTGCTCGTCATCGCCGCAGGCGCCATGGCGGGCGCACTCGGCTACTGGACCATTCGAACCGCGAGGAACAAATGAGCGAGCGCGAAGTACCCGAAGAGTTCGCCTCGACCTTCCAAAAGGTCGAGCCCTACCCGTTCGAGGAGACCGACGACCTCCGCCGCGGGCCCAACCTGCACGACGACCTCCTGCCCCTGCTGCCCCTCGTCGGCCGCTGGCGCGGCCGCGGCCAAGGCGGCTACCCCGGCACCGAGGACTTCCTGTACGCCCAGGAGATCAGCTTCGTCCACGACGGCCGGCCGTTCCTGCGCTACCACGCGCGCTCCTGGATCATCGACGCCGACGGCAAGCCCGTACGCCCCGCGGCCCAGGAGACCGGCTGGTGGCGCGTGGTCAAGGGCGACGACCCCAAGCGCCCCGAGATCGAAGTGCTCCTCTCGCACCCCACCGGGATCCTCGACCTGTACTACGGCCACGTGGACGGCATGCAGATCGAGATCGCCACCGACGCGGTGGTGCGCAGCCCGCAGGCGAAAGAGGTCACCGCTGGCAAGCGGCTGTACGGCATCGTGGAAGGCGCGCTCATGTACGCCCAGGAGATGGCCGCCGAAGGCAAGCCGCTGAGCCCCCACTTGAGCGCCAGCTTGAACCGCGTGGCCGGGTAGGCGTCGAGTATTTCGTTGTGGCGGGCGGCCGGGCTGGTGTGTCCGGCCGCCCGCTGGTGTCCTCCACGTGGAGGTGCGCAGTCCGTGCGGGGACCGCGCGCGGGTGGCTTCCCGCGCGCGGTCTCGGTATGGCGACGTTCGCGAATCCCCTTGTCTCGCCGCCATCCCGCAGGGCCAGATGGCTTTTTTGCCTCAAGGCTGACACGTTCCGCAATTGGTCGGCGACAGAAAGTTTCCGGCTGTGGATAACTTCTTGATGGTGTGATGCAGCGCGCGCCGTCGCCTTGCGGGGCTTCGTGGTTGCGTGGCTGGTGGTGGCGGTTGTGCGGCGCATTCATCAAGCGTGTCACGCCTTGTTGCGGAGCGGCAACGACGAGTTTCTTGCCTGTGGATAACTTTGGGAAGCGCTGGGGCGCTTAGAAGTCTCCCGGCCACAGGTCGTCGTCCGCCTCGGCGGGCTCGGGTTCGAGTTCGGGCTTGTCCCTGAACACCGTCGACTTGATCGGACCTTCGCCCGCCTTCAGTAGCAGGCTGAGGACCGCGATCGCGCCCTTCTTGTGCAGCGGCTCGTTGCCGTTGCCGCACTTGGGGCTCTGGATGCAGCTCGGGCAGCCGAAACGGCAGTCGCAGCTCGCGATCGCCTCCTGCGTGGCGCGCAGCCAGTCCGTCCACTTGCGGAACGCCTGCTCCGCGAAACCCGCACCGCCCGGGTGGCCGTCGTAGACGAACACCGTCGGCAGCTCCGTGTCCATGTGCGCGGGCGTCGACAGCCCGCCGATGTCCCACCGGTCGCATGTGGCGACCAGCGGCAGCAGTCCGATCGAGGCGTGCTCGGCCGCGTGGAGCGAACCCGCCAGGTCCGGGACCCCTTCCAGCGCTTCGGGTTCCACCGTCCACCACACCGCGACCGTGCGCAGCGTCTGCGGCGGCAGGTCCAGCGGCTGCGTGTCGATCACCTCGCCCGAAGGCAGCCTGCGGCGCTGGTACGAGATCACGTTCGACGTCACCTCGACCTCGCCCAGGCACAGGGTCACGTCGCCCATCTCCAGGCGCTCGCGCTCCGACAGCACCTCCAGGTGCGTGATCTCCTGCGCGCTCGTCATCCACGGCGGTTTCGCCGCGTGGACCAGCGCCAGGCCGTCCTCGAGATCGAGATCGTCCACAATGTACGACTCGCCCTGATGCAGATACAGCGCCCCCTGGTGCACCAGCCGGTGCGACGCCGCCGTGTCGATCGTGCCGATCAGCCGGCCCGTCTTCGTCTCCGCGATGTCGACGCCCATGGGACCTGAACCGCGCAAGGTGACCTCGGGACGCTCCGACCCGATCCAGTAGTACCGCCCGCCCGGCCGGCGCCGCAGCAGCTTCTGCTCGCACAGCCGCTCCGCAACCTCCCGGCTGCCCGGGATCGCGTCCAGGTCCGCGTCCTTCAGCGGCAGCTCCTCCGCCGCCAGGCACAGGTGCCCGGCCAGGACGTACGGGTTCGACGGGTCGCAGACGCTCGCCTCCACCGGCCGGTCGAAGATCGCCTCCGGGTGGTGCACCAGGTACGTGTCGAGCGGGTCGTCCTTCGCGAGCATCACCGCCAGCGCCTCGGTGTCGCCCCGGCCCGCGCGGCCGATCTGCTGCCAGAAGCTCGCGAGCCGGCCGGGGTAGCCGCAGAGGAGGACGGCGTCGAGGCCGGTGACGTCGATGCCGAGTTCGAGGGCGTTGGTGGTGGCGACGCCGAGGAGGCGGCCTTCGCGGAGGTCGGATTCGAGGTCGCGGCGGTGTTCGCGGAGGTAGCCGGCGCGGTAGGCGGCGATGCGGTCGGCGGCGGGGTCGGCGCCGAGGCGGGATTTGGCTTCCGCGGCGACGATTTCGGCGCCGCGGCGGGAGGGGACGAAGGCGAGGGTGCGGATGCCGCGGCGGGTGAGTTGGGCGAGCATGCGGGCGGTTTCGCTGAGGGTGGAGGCCTGTTGGGGTTCGCCTTCGATCTCGTAGGTGACCGGTTCCCAGAGGGCGACGGTGGCGCCGGGGTGGGGTGAGTAGTCGTGGGTGACGGCGACGGCGGGTCGGCCGGTGAGGACGGCGAGGGAGGCGGCGGGGTTGGCGGCGGTGGCGCTGGCGGCGATGACGGTGGGGTGGGCGCCGTAGTGCTCGGCGAGGCGGAGGAGGCGGCGGAGGGTGAGGGCGACGTGGGCGCCGAAGACGCCGCGGTAGACGTGGCATTCGTCGATGACGACGTATTTGAGGTTTTTGAGGAGGGAGCGCCACATGCGGTGGCGGGGGAGGAGGGAGTGGTGGAGGAGGTCGGGGTTGGAGAGGACGAGGTTGGCGAAGCGCTGGGCCCATTGGCGGTGTTCGAAGGGGGTGTCGCCGTCGACGATGGCGGGGATGAGGCCGGGGAGGTCGAATTCGCCGACGGCTCGGGCTTGGTCGGCGGCGAGGGCTTTGGTGGGGGCGAGGTAGATGGTGCGGCCTTCGCCTTGGGTGGCGGCTTCGGTGAGGAGGGGGAGGAGGTAGGCGAGGCTTTTGCCGGAGGCGGTGCCGGTGGCGACGATGACGTCGCGGCCTTCGTGGGCGTGGGTGGCGGCTTCGGCCTGGTGGGGCCAGAGGCGGGTGATGCCGGTGTCGCCCAAGGCGTCGCGGACGGTGTCGGGGACCCATTGGGGCCAGTCGGTGCGCACGGGTCGGCGCGGCGGGAGGCGGCGCAGGTGGCGCAGGCCGCCCATCCTTGGCGAAGCTTGCGAGCCATACATTGGCTCGTCGGCTTCGAGGGCGGCGATCAGCTGGTCGACGGACACCGTCCAATGATGCCGCAGCCCGCCGACAGGGTGGTGCGGCGGCGGGGGCGGGCACCCGCAATTCGGTCATACGCTCCCGGCTCCACTCCACTGGGAACGCAGTACGCTTATGGGCCAAGACACAGTGATCACCGGCCCGAGCGGGGACCGGGCCCGCCCGAGGCCCGCCTGCGCGCGCCGCCGCGGCCGTGGCCGCGGGTTTCGCCGAGAGAGGGGAGCGACGGCGTGAGGGGAACATCAGGTGATGGCGCGGCCGAGCCCGAGCTGGGGCTGGGCCTCTCCGAGGTCGGCGATTACGCGGTCATCAGCGTGACCGGTGAGATCGACATGTACACGGCGCCGCAGTTGCGGGAGGCCGTGCGGCAGCTGGCCGCGGAGGGTCGGATGCGGGTCGCGATCGACCTGACGACGACGGAGTTCTGCGATTCGACGGGTCTGGGCGTGCTCATCGGGGCGCGGCGGCGCCTGTCGGATTCGGGCGGGAGTCTCGTGGTGGTGTGCGCGAATCCGCGGATCCGGAAGCTGCTGGACTTGACCGGTCTCGACAAGGTGCTCGATGTCCGGGAAGCGGTGCCCGGCGAGTGAACGGCTCGAGGCACGACCGCTCGGGACGGGCCGAGGCGGTGACGGTCCGGTTCGCGTTCACGCCCGCGGCCGCGTATGTGCGGGCGGCGCGGTTGGTGGCGGCCGACGTAGCGGCGCACGCGGGGGTGGCGACGGGGCTGCTGGACGAGGTGCGGCAGGCGGTGGGCGAGGCGTGTACGCGCGCGGTGCTGCGTCATCGGGACCGGGGGATCGAGGATCTCGTGCGCGTAGAGTTCGCGATCGGTGATCGTTTTGTTGCGAAAATCACGGATAACGCGCAGGATCTGCGCGCGCGCTCGGACGGGCGGATCCCTGCGGGGGTGGGCGGCGGCGATGCGCGAGCGAACGATCACGATGCGATCGAAGAGGACACCTTCTCGGAGGAGATCACCCTGATCGTGCTGGGCGGACTGGTCGAAGACCTGGTCGTGACCGGTCCCGGCGCGGACGGGAGCACGACGGTCAGCATGTCGTGGCCGCTACCGGGTTCGGGTCCCGGCGCCGATCACTGAGGGATTGGACACGCCCGCGGGTGCGCGTGACCGTCCCCACTGCTAAAGCGCTCACATCGTTACACTCCGCACGTTAAGTTCTGCCGGGCCGCAGGCCCGGCTCCCGGCCGCGCCGTCCTACCCGTCCCGCGGCCCCCTACGTGACTGCGATACCGGTCCCGCGGTGCCCCGCGGGACGCATGGCTCCGGGCCATGGACCTGTCTTGCATATGGAGGAACTACATGCATACGTTGCTCGCCAACGGCGACGAGGGCGTAAGCGAACTCGCGGGCTCGAACCTGAGCCTCGTCGTGGTCGCCGCCGCGCTCGCGCTGGTCGCCTTGGGCGGCGCCGCCGCGCTCGTGAAGAGCATCCTGGCGGCCGGCACCGGCACCGACAAGATGCGGGAGATCTCGGGGGCCGTCCAGGAGGGCGCCTCGGCTTATCTCAACCGCCAGTTCAAGGCGCTCGGCGTCTTCGTCGTCATCGCGGTGATCCTGCTGTTCCTGCTCCCGGCTGAGGGGGGCACGGACGTCCGGATCGGGCGCAGCGCCTTCTTCATCGTGGGCGCGCTGTTCAGCTCGTTCATCGGCTGGGCCGGCATGAACATGGCCACACGCGCGAACGTGCGCGTCGCCGCCGCGGCCCGCGACGGCAAGCCCACCGCCGCGATGCACCTGGCCTTCCGCACCGGCGGCGTGGTCGGGTTCCTCACCGTCGGCCTGGGCCTGCTGGGCGCGGCGGTCGTCGTGTTCCTGTACAAGGGCGACGCGCCCGTCGTGCTGGAGGGCTTCGGTTTCGGCGCGGCGCTCCTGGCGATGTTCATGCGCGTCGGCGGCGGCATCTTCACCAAGGCCGCCGACGTCGGCGCGGACCTCGTCGGCAAGGTCGAGCAGGGCATCCCCGAGGACGACCCGCGCAACCCGGCGACGATCGCGGACAACGTGGGCGACAACGTCGGCGACTGCGCCGGCATGGCCGCGGACCTGTTCGAGTCGTACGCGGTGGTCCTGGTCGCGAGCCTCATCCTGGGCCGCGCGGCGTTCGGCGAGACCGGCCTGGTCCTGCCGTTGCTGGTCGCCTCGGTCGGCATCGTGTGCGCGATCCTCGGCGTCATCATCACCCGCATGCGCGCCTCGGACGCGTCGGGCCTGACCGCGATCAACCGGGCGTTCTACATCTCCGCGGTCGTCGCCGCGGCCCTGACCGCGGTCGCCGTGTTCTGGTACGTGCCCTCGTCCTGGACGGAGCTCGGCGGGAAGATCGCCGCCGAGGACATCGCCAGCATCCCCGTGAACCCGCAGGTCCTCGCGGTCGTCGCGGTCGTCATCGGCATCGCGCTCGCCGCGGCGATCCTGGCGCTCACCGGCTACTACACCGACACGCGGTACAAGCCGACGAAGACCGTCTCGGCCTCGACCCGCACCGGCGCGGCCACGACCATCCTGTCGGGCTTCTCGCTCGGCCTCGAGTCGGCCGTGTACACGGCGCTGACGATCGCGGCCGCGGTCCTCGGCGCGTACCTGCTCGGCGGCGGCGTGTTCCTCGTGAGCCTGTTCGCGGTCGCGCTCGCCGGCTGCGGCCTGCTCACCACCGTCGGCGTCATCGTCGCCATGGACACGTTCGGGCCCATCAGCGACAACGCGCAAGGCGTCGCCGAGATGTCCGGCGACGTCGAAGGCGACGCCGCGCAGACGCTCACGGACCTGGACGCGGTGGGCAACACCACCAAGGCGATCACCAAGGGCATCGCGATCGCGACCGCGGTCCTGGCCGCGACCGCCCTGTTCGGCTCCTACACCGACGCGGTGGTCTCCGAGGGGCTCGCCGGCGGCGCGCTGTTCGAGACGCTGAACATCGCCGACCCGGTCAACATCGTCGGGTTCATCATCGGCGCGAGCGTCGTGTTCCTGTTCTCCGGCCTCGCCGTCAACGCCGTCGCCCGCTCCGCCGGCGCCGTCGTCACCGAGGTCCGCGACCAGTTCGCGCGCTTCCCCGGGATCATGGAGGGCACGCAGCGGCCCGAGTACGGCCGCGTCGTCGACATCTGCACCCGCGACGCCCAGCGCGAACTCGTCACGCCCGGGCTCCTCGCCATCACCGCGCCCATCGCGGTCGGCTTCGGGCTCGGCGTCGGCCCGCTCGCGGCCTACCTCGCGGGCGCGATCGCGTGCGGCGTGCTCATGGCCGTCATGCTCGCCAACTCCGGCGGGGCGTGGGACAACGCGAAGAAGGACGTCGAGGACGGCAACCACGGCGGCAAGGGCTCCGAGGCCCACGCCGCGGCGGTCATCGGCGACACCGTCGGCGACCCGTTCAAGGACACCGCCGGCCCCGCGATCAACCCGCTCCTCAAGGTCATGAACCTGGTGAGCCTCATCATCGCCCCGGCCGTCGTCGTGTACACGGTCGAAGGCGTCGGCGACCAGGCCGACAGCCCGGTCCGGTGGATCATCGCGGGTGTCGCGGTCGCCGCCCTCGTCGCGGCGATCCTCGTCTCCAAGCGGCGTTCAGCGGTGGTGGAGGCGGGGGAAGCCGCCGCCCCGGAGCAGCGTGAGTCGGTGAAAGTCGGCTAGCGGCTGAGCGCAAGCGCAGTCCGGAACTTCGCTGAATCTGGGATGCCGTCCGCGTGTGCCCCGGTCGATCGGACCGGGGCACACCCATACTCAGGGGACGCAATGCGGAAGCGTGAGCTACCGTAACGAATCGAGTGCATTTTCCGAGTGAACGGTGGGAGCAGTGGCGGACATCAAGCGCCTGGTCATCGTGGAGTCCCCGGCGAAGGCCAAGACGATCGCCTCCTATCTCGGCCCCGGCTACATCGTCGACTCCTCGCTCGGGCACATCAGGGACCTTCCGCGCAGCGCGAAGGAGATCCCGGCCAAATACAAGGACAAGGCCTGGTCGCGCCTCGGCGTGGACGTCGACAACGACTTCGCGCCGCTGTACATCGTGAACCCGGACCGGTCCGCGCATGTGAAGAAGCTCAAGGGCTACCTCGCGGAGGTCGACGAGCTCTTCCTCGCCACCGATGAGGACCGCGAGGGGGAGGCCATCGCCTGGCACCTGCTCGAGACCCTGAAGCCGAAGGTCCCGGTCAAGCGGATGGTGTTCCACGAGATCACGCCGCAGGCCATCGCCGAGGCCGCCGCGAACCCGCGCGAGCTCAACCAGGACCTCGTCGACGCCCAGGAAGGGCGGCGCATCCTCGACCGGCTCTACGGGTACGAGGTCTCGCCGGTCCTGTGGAAGAAGGTCATGCCGCGGCTGTCGGCCGGGCGCGTGCAGTCGGTCGCGACGCGGCTCGTCGTCGAGCGGGAGCGGGCGCGCATGGCGTTCCGCGCCGCCGACTACTGGGACGTCTCCGCGAACCTCGCCACCGACGACGACCAGGTGTTCAAGGCCACGCTCATCGCCGTCGACGGGGACCGGGTCGCCACCGGCAAGGACTTCGACGCCGCCACCGGGCAGGTGAAGGGCAACGTCGTCCACCTCGACGAGGCCGGCGCCCGCGGGCTCGCGCACCGCCTCGAAGGCCGCGACTTCACCGTCCTCAAAGTCGAGAAGAAGCCGTACCGGCGCAAGCCGTACGCGCCGTTCATCACCTCGACGCTGCAGCAGGAGGCCGGACGCAAGCTCCGCCTCTCCAGCGCGCAGGTCATGCGGGTCGCCCAGCGGCTCTACGAGAACGGCCACATCACGTATATGCGGACCGACTCGACGAACCTGTCGAACACCGCGATCAACGCCGCCCGCGCCCAGGCCGCCGAACTCTACGGCGCCCAGTACGTGCCCTCCGAGCCGCGCCGGTACGCCCGGAAGGTGAAGAACGCGCAGGAGGCGCACGAGGCCATCCGGCCCTCCGGGGACCGGTTCAAGACCCCCAACCAGTTGAAGAGCCAGCTCTCGGCCGAAGAGTTCCGGCTGTACGACCTCATCTGGCGGCGCACGCTCGCCTCCCAGATGGTCGACGCCACCGGGAACTCGACCTCGGTGCGCGCCCGCGCCACCACCGCCGACGGGGAAGAGGCCGACTTCGGCGCCTCCGGCAAGACCATCACCAACCCCGGCTTCCTCCTCGCCTACGTCGAGTCCATCGACGACGGCGACGCCGACGACGCCGAGAAGCGCCTCCCCGAGCTCACCGAGCGGCAGCACCTCGCCGAACGCGGCCTCGAAGCCGCCGGGCACACCACGCAGCCGCCCGCCCGCTACACCGAGGCCAGCCTCGTCAAAGCCCTCGAAGAGCGCGGCATCGGCCGGCCCTCCACGTACGCGTCGATCATGCAGACCATCCAGGACCGCGAGTACGTGTTCAAGAAGGGCCAGGCGCTCGTGCCCGCCTTCCGCGCGTTCGCCGTCATCGGGCTCATGGAGCGGCACTTCCCGCGCCTGGTCGACTACGACTTCACCGCGGGCATGGAGAACGAGCTCGACGAGGTCGCCGCCGGCCAGGAGTCCCGCGAGGAGTTCCTGCGCAAGTTCTACTTCGGCGGGCAGGACAAGGAAGGCACCGTCGCCGCCTCCGGCGGGCTGCGGCACATGATCGAAGAGGAGCTCGCGAAGATCGACGCCCGCGAGGTCAACTCGATCCCGCTGTACACCGACGACAAGGGACGCCACGTCGTCGCCCGCGTCGGCCGGTACGGGCCCTACCTCGAGCGCACCACGCCCGGGCAGGAGGACGGGGCCGAGCCGGGCAAGCGGCCGTCGATCCCCGAGCACCTCGCGCCCGACGAGCTGACCCCGGAGCGGGGCCAGGAGCTGTTCGAACTCGCCGAGAACGAAGGCGAACTCGGCACCCACCCCGAGACCGGGGAGCCCGTGCTCGCCAAGACCGGCCGGTACGGGCCGTACGTCACCAGCGGCGAGAAGTCCTCGTCCCTGCTGACCGGCCAGAAGCTCTCCGAGATCACGCTCGCCGACGCCGTCAAGCTCCTGACGCTGCCGCGCCTGGTCGGCACCGCCGCCGACGGCGAGGAGATCCGCACCGGCCTGGGCCCGCACGGCCCGTACGTGAAGAAGAACCGCGACTTCCGGTCCCTCGAGAACGAGGAGCAGCTGTTCACGCTCACGTTGGACGAAGCGGAGAAGCTGCTCGCGCAGCCCAAGACGCGCGGACGCCAGCAGCGCGCCCAGACCCTCCTCAAAGAGCTCGGCCCCGACCCGGTCACCGGCAAGGAGGTCACGCTCAAGGACGGCCGGTTCGGCCCGTACGTGACCGACGGCGAGACGAACGCGTCGATCCGCAAGACCGACTCGATCGAGGACCTCACGATCGACCGCGCCGCCGAACTCCTCGCCGAACGGCGGGAGAAGGTCGCTTCCGGGGCGGTGCCCGCGAAGAAGACCGCGAAGAAAGCCGCTAAGAAAGCAGTGAAGAAGGCGGCCGCGAAGAAGACCGCCGCGAAGAAGACCGTGAAGAAGGCGGCGGCGAAGAAGACGGTGAAGAAGGCCGCGAAGAAAGCGGCTGCGCCACAGGAAGACTGAGGAACCGAGCGCGCCTTGCCGAGCCGCCCTAGGCTTGGCGGGTGCGCATCACCTTCCTCCTCCGCAATGCCTGGGGTCTCGGCGGCACGATCAAGACCACGTTGAACACCGCGCACGCCCTCGTCGAGCGCGGCCACGAGGTCACCATCGTCTCCTGCACCCGCCACAAGGTCCGGCCCGACTTCGACACCGACCCGCGCATCCGCGTCGAATCCCTCTGGGACATCCGCAAGCCCGAACAGGGCGGCGAGACCCTGTCCCGCGCCGACCGGATCCGCCGCAGGCTCCCGTCGTTCCTGCACTGGCAGCGCGCCGTCAACATGGACGACGTCTCGATGCTCCTCGACCGGCGCGTCAAGCGGTACGTGCGCGCCGCCGACGCGGACGTCCTCGTCGGCACCCAGGCCAACCTCAACTCCTACCTCGCCCGCTACGCCCGCCGCGGCATGCCCGTCGTCGCCCAGGAGCACCTCTTCCTCGACCACTACCGGCCCCGCGTCCGCCGCCGCATCCTGCGCGACTGCCGCCGCTTCGACGCCGTCGCCACCATCACCGAAGCCGACGCCGCCGCCTACCGCGAAGCCGCGCCCGCCCGCGCCGGCATCGTCGCGCACATCCCCAACTCGATCCCCGCCGCGCCCGCGTCCGCGGCCGAGCGCGGCCCCGTCGTCATGGCCGTCGGCCGCCTCACCCGCATGAAAGGGTTCGACCTGCTCGTGGACGCGTTCGCGTCCCTCGCCGCGGCCCGCCCCGAATGGTCCCTGCACCTCTACGGGCGCGGCAGCGAGCGGAAGCGGCTCGAAGCGCGCGTCGAGGAACTCGGCATGCAGGGCCGGATCGCGCTGAAAGGCGGGGTCGCGCCGCTCGACGCCGCCCGCGCCGACGCGTCGATCGCGGTCGTGCCCTCCCGGTTCGAGCCGTTCGGGCTCGTGATCGTCGAAGCCATGGCCGCCGGGCTGCCGGTGCTGTGCACGGCCGTCCCGCACGGCCCCTTGGAGATCGTCGAAGACGGGAAGAACGGCCTGCTCGTCGCCCCCGAGGACCCCGCCGCGCTCGCCGCCGGCCTCGACCGGCTCATGGGCGACCCCGGGCTGCGCGCCGCGCTCGGCGAGAGCGGGCGGGCGAAGGCCCGCGAATACGAGCCCGACGCGGTGGTCGGACGTCACGAGGCGCTCCTGCGGCGGGCGGTCGAGTCACGGCGGGGCCGTACAGTGGGCTGAACGGCTCCCGCTCCCGCACTGGTAGCGTGAGGGCCATTCGTGCTGTTTGAGGCCAGAGTGACTGAAACGGATGAGAGCGTCGTGTCCACGAACATCGTGATCCTGGCGGCCGGCGTCGGCTCCCGCCTCGGGAAGCCGCACCCCAAGCCCCTGACGCCGCTCGCCTCCGGGGAGACCATCCTCGGCCGGTCGCTGCGGCTGCTCACCTCCCGCTTCTCCCGCCACTCCATCCACCTCGTGGTCGGCTTCAAGAAAGAGGTCATCATGGAGGAGGTGCCCGACGTCGGCTTCATCTACAACCAGGCGTACGGCGACACCAACACCGCGAAGAGCCTCCTCAAGGCCCTCACGATCCTCGGCCCGGGCGGAGTGCTGTGGCTCAACGGCGACGTCGTCTTCGACCCCCGGGTCCTCGACGCGCTCCTGCCGCACATCGCCATGGACCGCTCCTTCATCTCGGTGAACACCGCCTCCGTCGCCGAAGAGGAGATCAAGTACACGCTCGGCCCCGACGGGTACATCCGGCGCCTGTCGAAAGAGGTCCGCGACGGCGCGCTCGGCGAGGCCGTCGGCGTCAACTACGTCTCCTCCGGCGACCGGGCGATCCTCGCCAAGCGGCTCGCCGAGGTCGGCGACCAGGACTACTTCGAGCGCGGCATCGAGCTGGCCATCGAGCACGACGGCGTGCACTTCGAGGCCATCGACATCTCCGCCCACGACGTCATCGAGATCGACTTCGCCGAGGACCTCACCGAGGCCAACCGCCGCTTCCGCTAGCCGCCCCCGCCCCGCCCGAAGTCCCCGGCGAGCCCCGCCGCGGACCCCCTCCGGGGACCCTTCGCGGCACCGGTGACCTGCGGAATCCGCGCGATGTGAATATCGCTCGAACGAGAGAGGGAACGAGCGGTGGCCTGGGCGTGAACTGTTAGGGTGGGCGACATGAAGGCTCTTGTACTCTCCGGCGGCGCGGGCACCCGCCTCAGGCCGATCACCCACACTTCGGCCAAGCAGCTCGTACCGGTCGCGAACAAGCCGGTCCTGTTCTACGGCCTCGAGGCGATCGCCGAGGCCGGGATCACCGAGGTCGGCATCATCGTCGGCGACACCGCCGCGGAGATCCGCGAAGCCGTCGGCGACGGGTCGGAGCTCGGCATCAAGGTGACCTACATCCCCCAGGACGCGCCGCTGGGCCTCGCCCACGCCGTCCTCATCGCCAAGGACTTCCTCGGCGACGACGACTTCGTCATGTACCTCGGCGACAACTTCATCGTCGGCGGCATCTCCGGCCTCGTCGACCAGTTCCGCGCCGAGAAGCCCGACGCGCAGATCCTCCTCACCCAGGTCTCCGACCCCCGCTCGTTCGGCGTCGCCGAACTCGACGCGGACGGCAAGGTGATCGGCCTCGAGGAGAAGCCCAAGGAGCCCAAGAGCGACCTCGCCCTCGTCGGCGTCTACCTCTTCACCCCCAACATCCACGAGGCCGTGCGCTCCATCAAGCCGTCGTGGCGCGGCGAGCTCGAGATCACGCACGCCATCCAGTGGCTCATCGAGCAGGGCCAGGACGTCCGCTCGACCACCATCCACGGGTACTGGAAGGACACCGGCAACGTCACCGACATGCTGGAGGTCAACCGGACCGTGCTCGAGACCCTCGAACCCTCCCTCGACGGCGAGATCGACGAGGCCAGCGAGATCATCGGCCGCGTCCAGATCCACAAGACCGCCAAGGTCACCGGCAGCCGCATCGTCGGCCCGGCGATCGTCGGCGCCGGCTCCGTCGTCGCGGACGCGTACGTCGGGCCCTTCACGTCCATCTCGGACGACTGCCGGATCGAGGACGCCGAAGTGGAGTACTCGATCCTGCTCAAGGAGTCCTCGATCGTCGGCGTCCGCCGCATCGAGGCCTCGCTCATCGGACGGAACGTCGAGATCACCCCGGCGCCGCGCGTCCCCGCGGCCCACCGGCTCGTCATCGGCGACTACAGCAAGGTGCAGATTTCCTCATGACCACGAAGATCCTCGTGACCGGCGGGGCCGGCTTCATCGGCTCCCACTACGTGCGCACCGTCCTCGGCGAGCACGGCCCGGCCGACGTGGCCGTCACGGTCCTCGACAAGCTCACCTACGCCGGCAACCCGGCGAACCTCGACGAGGTCCGCTCCCACCCCGGCTTCGCGTTCGTCCAGGGCGACATCTGCGACGCCGACCTCGTCGCCGAGCTCATGGCCGAGCACGACCAGGTCGTCCACTTCGCGGCCGAGTCCCACGTGGACCGCTCCATCGACGGCGGCGCCGAATTCGTGCGCACCAACGTGGTCGGCACCCACACCCTCATCCACGCCGCCCACCTCGCCGGCATCGACACGTTCGTGCACGTCTCCACCGACGAGGTCTACGGCTCCATCGACGAGGGCTCCTGGCCCGAGACCGACCCGCTCGCCCCGAACTCGCCCTACTCGGCGGCGAAGGCCTCCTCCGACCTCATCGCCCTCTCCTACCACCGGACCCACGGGCTCGACGTGCGCGTCACCCGCTGCTCCAACAACTACGGGCACCACCACTTCCCCGAGAAGGTCATCCCGCTGTTCATCACGAACCTGCTGGACGGCAAGAAGGTCCCGCTGTACGGCGACGGCGGCAACATCCGCGACTGGCTCCACATCGACGACCACGTGCAGGGCATCGAACTCGTCCGCACCAAGGGCCGCGCCGGCGAGGTCTACAACATCGGCGGCGGCACCGAGCTCTCCAACAAGGAGCTCACGCAGCTCCTCCTCGACGCCTGCGGCGCCGACTGGGACGAGTCCGTCGAATACGTGACCGACCGCAAGGGCCACGACCGCCGCTACTCCGTCGACTGCACCAAGATCAGCACCGAACTCGGCTACCAGCCCAAGACCGACTTCAAGGCCGGCCTCGCCGAGACCGTCCAGTGGTACCGCGACAACCGCGCGTGGTGGGAGCCCCTGAAGGACAAGGCCGCCCTGTGAGCACCTGGCTGATCACCGGCGGCGCGGGCATGCTCGCCCAAGACGTCGAGGCCCGCGTCCAAGCCGCCGGGCAGCGCGCGGTCGTCCTGTCCCGCAAGGAACTCGACATCACCGACCCCGCGTCGGTGGCCGCCGCCCTCGCCGAGCACGCCCCCGCCGTCGTGGTCAACTGCGCCGCCTGGACCGCCGTCGACGACGCCGAGGAGCAGGAGGCCGCCGCCCTCGCCGTCAACGGCGACGGCCCGCGCCGCCTCGCCGAGGCCTGCCGCGAGACCGGGGCCGTGCTCCTGCACGTCTCCACCGACTACGTCTTCGCCGGCGACGCCACCGCGCCCTACGCCGAGGACGCCCCCACCGCGCCGCGCAGCGCCTACGGCCGCACCAAGCTCGCCGGCGAGGAAGCCGTTCTCGAACTGCTCCCCGACACCGGGTACGTCGTGCGCACCGCCTGGCTCTACGGCGCCGGCGGCGGCAACTTCGTGCGCACCATGATCAGACTCGAAGGCGTCAAGGACACCCTCGACGTCGTCGACGACCAGCGCGGGCAGCCGACCTGGACCGCCGACCTCGCCGACCGCCTCGTGCGGCTCGGGGAGGGCGCGCTCGCCGGGACGGCCCCCGCCGGGGTGTACCACGGCACGAGCTCGGGCGAGACGACCTGGTTCGGGCTGACGCGGCGGATCTTCGAGCTGCTGGGCGCCGACCCGGAGCGGGTGCGGCCGACCACGAGCGAGGCGTTCAAGCGCCCGGCGCCGCGCCCGGCGTACAGCGTGCTGGGGCACGACCGGTGGCAGGCGGCGGGCATCGACCCGATCCGCGACTGGCGCGAGGCCCTGGACGCGGCGTTCCCGGCGCTCCCGAAGGACTGAAGCTCTTGGCGATCAAGGTCAGCGTCGTCGTGGCCGTGCGCAACATCGGGGGTGACATCGGCCGGAACGTCAAGTCGATGCTGGCCCAGACGATGCCGGGCACTGATGTCGAGGTGCTGTACGTCGACGACGGGTCGACCGACGATTCGCTGGAACGGCTCGAGCGGGCCGCCGCGGGGCACGCGCAGCTGCGGGTGATCCGGTCCGAGCACGCGGGTTCGTATGCGGGGCCGCGGAACCTGGGGCTCGAGCGGGCGCGCGGCGAGTTCGTGTTGTTCGTCGACGACGACGACTTCCTGGAGCCGGACGCGCTGCGGCGGTTGTACGAGTTCGCGGTCGAGCATGAGGCGGACATCGTGCAGCCGAAGCTGGTCGCGGGGTTCCCTGAGGCGGCGCACCCGGTGTACCGGCGGACGGCGGCCCGGTGCGGGCTGGGGGACTCGGACCTGGCGTGGGCGCTGACGGACCACCAGCTGTTCCGGCGGTCGTTCCTGGCCGAGCGCGGGCTGCGGTTCGACGAGTCCAAGCGGGTGCTGGAGGACGCGGTCTTCGCCGCCGAGGCGTACTGCGCGACGGAGCGGATCGGCGTGTACGCGGACTATCCGGTGTACCAGTGGCGCAGCCGGCACCATGCGGTGCGCGGCGCGGGCGGTCTGCACGAAGTCGAGGCCTGGTTCGCGCATGCGGCGGCGCTGATGGACGTGTTCGCGTCGAAGCTGGAGGCCGGTCCCGCGCGGGACCGGGCGCTGGGGCGCGTGTACGAGTCCGAGGTGCACGGGCAGTTGTCGCGGCGGATCGACTGGGTCGACGCCGGGCAGGGGTTCGACGCGTGGTTCGAGGCGGCGCGCAAGACCGTGGCCGCCCACATGCCGTCCACTGCGGGCAGCAGCCTGGGCGTGTTCGGGCGGGTCGCGGCCGCGCTCTTGGAGCGCGGGGACCGCGACCGGCTCGCCGACTGGTACCGGCTGGCGCGGGCGGTTCGGGTCGACGCGCACCTGGAGCGGGCCGAGTGGGCCGCCGACGGGGGCCTGGAGCTCGATGCGACCGCGCGGCTCGTGTGGGCCGACGGGTCGCCGATCCGCTTCGAGCGGGTCGAGGGGCGCGTGTTCCTGGACCGGTCGCTCGCGGAGCGGTTCGCGCTCGAAGCGGACCTGCTCGATGTGACGGAGGAGTTCGAGTCGTTCACCGGCGCGCTGTCGGTGTCGCACCGCGAGGAGGGCCTGCGCTGGCCGTGCCCGGCCGGGTTCGAGCGGACGCTCGCCGCGGACGCCGAGGGCGTGGTCACGGTGGCGTTCAAGGTGTCCGGTGCGATCCGGACCGAGGCCGACGGCGCGCGGGAGCGGCTGTCGCGCGGCCTGTGGGACGCGCACCTGGAGCTGTCCGGTTTCGGGCTCGCCCGCGACCTGCGGCTCGGCGCCGACCGCGAGGCGGGCATCGATCTGCGTCCGGCGGTGCTGGGCGCGCCCGCGCGCGGCGTGCTCCCGTTCTTCACCGCGGTGAAGGGCGAGCTGACGATCGACGTCGGCAAGAAGGCCCGCGCCCTGGGCGACCACCTGTCGGGCCGCGCGGTCGCGCGGGCCGGCGACCGGGCGCTGCTGCTGGACGCGGCGACGTCGCCGTCGACCGCGCCGGTCGGCGCGACACTGCTCGTCGAGGACGGCGCGGGGGACTGGTACGAGGTGCCGGCGTCCGTGCGCCCCTTCGAGGGCCGCTGGCGGCTGGAGCTGCCCGGCCCCGTGGCCGGCCTCGCGCCGGGGGAGGGGCGGCTGTTCGCGCGCCTCGACCCGGGCGGCGTGCCGCCCCTGCCGCTCGGCGCCGTCCGCATCGGACTCGACGGCGCCCTCGCCCTGCCCGAAGACCTGTTAGCGCTCGGCGCCCAGGCGCGGCGCCGCAGCCACCCATGCCATGCCAACGGAAGGACTCGAACCGATGACGGTGAAGGTCAGCGTGATCATCCCGGTCTACAACCCGGGCAAGTACATCGAACCGGCCATCGACTCGCTGCTGCGCCAGACGCTGCCGGCGTCGGAGTTCGAGGTGCTGTTCGTGAACGACGGCTCCAGTGACGACACGCCGGCGATGCTCGACAAGCTCGCCGCCGAGCACGCGCACTTCAGGGCCATCCACATCCCGAACTCGGGGTGGCCGGGCAAGCCGCGGAACGTCGGGGTCGACGAGGCGCGCGGCGAGTACGTGCAGTTCCTGGACCAGGACGACTACCTCGCGTCGGACGCGCTGCGCCGCCTGTACGAGATGGGGCACCGCAACGGCTCCGACATCGTCATCGGCAAGGTCGCCTCGAACTTCCGGGGCGTCCCGCACGGCGTGTTCAAGGCCGACCGCGACAAGGTCGACATCACGAACTTCCCGCTGTACGACAGCCTCACCCCGCACAAGATGTTCCGCACGGCGTTCCTGCGCGAGAACAAGATCGCCTACCCCGAGGGCAAGCGGCGCCTCGAGGACCAGCTGTACATGATGGAGACGTACTTCCCCGCGAAGGTCGTCTCGATCCTGGGCTCGTACACCTGCTACTACTACTCGAAGCGCGACGACGGCAAGAACGCCGGCTCGGCGAAGCTGGTGCCCTCGGGCTACTACAAGAACCTCCGCGAGGTCCTGGACGTGGTCGTGGCGAACACCGAGCCCGGCGAGTTCCGCGACAAGCTGCTGCGCCGCTTCTACCGGGTGGAGATGCTGGGCCGGATCTCGGAGCCGGCGATCCTGCGCTACGAGGACGACTACCGCGACGAGATGATCGACGAGATCCAGGCCCTGGAGCGGGACTTCGTCACCGAGGGCGTCCACGACGGGCTCGGGGCGATCCAGCGGATGCGCTCGAGCCTGCTGCGCTCGAACGACCGCGAAGGCCTCATCCGCATCGCGCGGTTCTCCGCCTCCGTGAAGGCGACCGCGCGCCTCGAGGACGCCGAGTGGACCGGGAACGGGCGCATGCGCGTCGCGCTGAGCGCGCAGCTCGTGCACGGCGAGGAGCAGGTCCCGTTCGAGTTCGAGGAGCGGGACGGCCGCTACTTCCTCTCGCCCGACCTCACCCGGGAGCTGCTGGGCTCGGACGAGCCGGTGGACGTGACCGGGGAACTCGACGGGTTCGCCGCCGAGCTCTCGCTGCGCAACCGCGAGAGCGCGGTCGAGTGGCCGTGCCCGGCGACGTTCGCCGCCGAACTCGAGGACGCCGCCGGCGGCCGCAAGCGCGTGGTCCTGCGCGGCACCGGCTACCTGCCGACCGAGGCGGTCAAGGGCCGCGGCCGGATCGGCAAGGGCATGTGGGACGTGTGGGCGCCCGTGCGCGGCCTCGGCGTCGTCAAGAAGGCGCGCATCGGCGCCGACCGCGACACCGCCCTGGACGCGAACTGCTTCCCGGCGCTGCTCGGCTCGCCCGCGCGCCGCGTCATCCCCTACTTCACCGACCCGTACGGGAACCTCACGCTCGACGTCTCCCGCGGCGCCCGCGACCTCTCGCAGGTCATGGAGGGCAAGCCGCTGCACCTGGCATCGGAGCACCCGGCGGAGCTGCGGCTGGAGATCTACACGTCCGCGCGCACCGCGCCGCGCGACACCGTCGTCGAGCTCGCGAACGCCGAAGGCGCGCACCGGGTCAAGGCCGCCCTCGTGCCCGCGCTCGACCGCGCGCACCTGCGCCTGCCCGGGAAGGTCCGCGGCGTCCCCGCCGGCGAGTACGACCTGACGGCGCTGCTCACCAACCCCGAGAAGCCCGGGGTGCGGCTGTGCGGCGCGACCGTGGACGGCTCGGGCCGCCTCGCGGTGACCGGTGTGGACCTGCTCGACCCGGCGACGCTCGCCGAGATTGCCGCGAAGCGCCGCAAGGACCTGTTCAAGCGGGCCGTGCGCAGCGTCGGCGTCCCGATCGCGCGCAAGCTGCCCGCCTCCGCGCGCAAGCGCCTGCGCGGCCTGGCCGCCCGGCTGTAACCCACCGAACCGGAAAGTGACTCCACATGCGACAGCTTGACATCCCCGGCGCCTGGGTCTTCGAACCCAAGGTCTTCGGCGACAGCCGCGGCTCCTTCCACGAGTGGTTCAAGGCGCCCGCCTTCGCCGAGGCGGTCGGCCACAAGCTCGACCTGGTCCAGGCCAACTGCTCGGTCTCCAGCAAGGGGACGCTGCGCGGCATCCACTTCGCGGACGTCCCGCCGAGCCAGGCCAAGTACGTCAAGTGCGTGCGCGGCGCGATCCTCGACCTCATCGTGGACATCCGGGTCGGCTCGCCGACCTTCGGGCAGTGGGAGCTGGTGCGCCTCGACGACCAGGACCACCACTCGGTGTACCTCTCCGAGGGGCTCGGGCACGGCTTCATGGCGCTCACCGACGACGCCACCGTGGTCTACCTGTGCTCGGAAGGGTACGCGCCCGAACGCGAGCACGGCGTGAACCCGCTCGACCCCGCGATCGGGATCGAATGGCCGTCCGGGTTCGAGCCGCTGCTGTCCGACAAGGACGCCGCCGCCCCGACCTTGGCCGAAGCCGAGGCCCAGGGCCTGCTCCCGACGTGGGACGCCTGCCAGGCGTACTACGCCGAGCTGAACGCGTAGCGGCCCGCCGCGGGAGGCTCCGGCCTCCCGCGGCGGCGCCCTAGATCGGCCGGGCGACCCGCACGGCCCGCACGCCGCTCGGCTGCTGCCGCGGCTTCGTGAGCCGGGCCTTCACGCGGCCCAGGCCCGCCCGGCGCGCCGCTCCCTTCACGATGCGCCGCGCGGTGAACCGCGGCTCCACACTCACCTGCAGCTGGTTCGCGCCCTTGGCGTAGCCCAGGGCGAGGCGGCGTCCGCCCGCCACGGCCGCCGGACGGGGCCGGGCCTTCCCTTGCAGGCCGCCGCCGAGGCGCCCGCCGAACGGCGCCCGCCGCTCGGTCTCGCCGACGGTCACCACGACCTCGAACCGCCACACGCCCTTGCCCTGCGCGAGGAGCGCGGCCCGGTCGAACTCGACCGTGAAATGCCCGTCCTCATGCGCCGCGTCGACCGCGACGACCTCGCCGGTCGCCGAGTGGACGGCCTCGAGCCGCACCCCGATCAGGTCCGAGGGGATCGGCGCGATGCGGCCGGTGCCCTCGATGCGCAGCGCCTCCGGCGTGAACCGGACGCCCTTGAACCAGTGGCGGACCTCCAGCGACTCGCTCAGGTCGAGCCACGGGCCCGGCTCGGGCGCGACGGCGTCCTCGTAGCCGCGCAGCGTCGCGTACACGCGGTCGCCGCGCCCGGCGAACATCAGGTCCGCGGGTTCGCGCAGCAGCCGCATCAGGTCGTCCAGCCGGTCCTCGACGATGAGCTCGTAGTACAGGCGGCGCATCACCGGCAGCTTCGCGCCCGCGCCCGGCGTGTACCAGCGCAGCACCAGGTCCCGCAGCGCCTCGAACCGCTGCCTCCGCGACTCCTCGGTGGGGTCGCTGAGGAGCCGCCGCGTCTCGTTGAGGCCCTCGACCTCCCAGTGGCGCTTCAGCAGGAAGTCCCGTTTCGGCCCCTCGGGGAGGAGGCCGCCCACGAGCTCGACGAGCAGCTGCAGGTGCGTGCCCTCGGACTGCTGGAAGTGCTCGGGGGCCTTCATGCCGCCGCTGGTGAGGTTGCCGCCGTCCTCGCGCAGCACCACGTAATAGCAGTCGTACTCGCCCACCACGGAGATGTTGCGGGCGCGGATGTACCCCTCGATGGTGAACAGCAGGTCTTCGATGAACCGCCGGTCGGTGCGGAACCGGAGCCCGTGCTCCTCGAGCATCGAGCGGCGGAACAGCTTGAGGCACGGCAGGTTCCAGTACACGCGGGAGGAGTACAGGTCGGCGCGCGGCTGGTCGCGCTCGAACATGGAGCGGGCCACGCCCCGGCCGTTCACGCTCACGAGCTTGCCGAGCACCACGTCCGACTCGTTCTCCTCGGCCATCTCGACCATGCGCTCGAGCGCCTCGACCCCGAGGTAGTCGTCCGCGTCGAGGAAGAACACGTACTTCCCGCGCGCCATCTCGATGCCCCGGTTGCGCGGCACGCTCGGCGTCCCGCTCGCCTCCTGGTGGACGACCCGCACGCAGTCGGGTTCGGCGGCGGCGAACTCGTCGAGGGCCTCCCCGCTGCCGTCGGTCGAGCCGTCGTCCACCGCGATGACCTCGAGGCGGTCCTTGCCGATGGACTGGCCCAGCAGCGACTCGATGCCCTTGAGCAGGTACGGCATCGCATTGTGCACGGGTATGACGACTGAGACGATGGGTGTGGCCATGTGGGCTTCCTGGCTCCGTACTTTCCTCGTTGGGGGGTGGCGGGGGCGGCTATCGATGATAACCGGAATTGCCTGATCAGACGTGGTGGGGCGACTCGCCAGTGGCGCGCAGCCGCCGCGCGATCCCGCGCAGCACCGGCACCGCCCGGTCGCCGCAGCGCAGCTGCAGCGCACCGTCCGGACCGAACCCCAGCTCGGCCCTCACGCGCCCGAACCGGCCGCGCCAGCGCGGCATGAGGTGGACGCGCAGGCGCCGGTAGCGGCGCATGGGGCCGCCGAGCCGGACCCCGTACGGGACGGTGGTCTCGTAGCCGCCGACGGCGACGTTGAGGCGCACCTCCCAGACGCCGTCGGCGTCGTCGAGCGGGCCGACGGCGTCGCAGAGGTCGAATTCGGCGGTGAACTTGCCGTCCTCGTGGGGTGCGGGGACGCGGTGGGTCTCGCCCGTGCCGGTGTGGGCGAGTTCCAGGTGCAGGGTGAGGCGGTCGGAGGGGACGCCGTCGAGGCGTCCGGTGCCGCGCAGGTGGAGGCGGGTGCCGCGGGCGGCGGCCTCGTCGAGCCATTGCATGACGGGGACGCCGTCGGTGACCTCGACCCAGGGGCCGGTGGTGGTGTCGCCTTTGGCGAGGGCGTCGGGGCCGCGGCCGGGGAGGGCGGCCCAGAGGCGGCCGGCGGCGCCGGTGAGGTCCATGTCGTCCTTGCGGCGGCGGGCTTCGAGGACGTCGTCGAGGCCGGCGGTGAGGATGAGGTGGTAGGCGAGGCGCAGGTCGGGGTGGAGTGTGGCGGCGGTGCCGGGGGTGTACCAGCGTTCGAGGAGGTCGCGGAGCTTCTCGAAGTGGCGTTGCTGCTCCTCGGGGGTGCGCATGCGCAGGAGGCGGGCGAGTTCGTTGGCGCCCTCGACCTCCCAGTGGCGTTTCATGAGGTGGTCGCGGCCGGGTCCGGCGGGGACGGTGGTGCCGACGAGGTCGGTCATGAGTTCGAGCGTGGTCTGCCGGTTGAATTCGGCGTGCGCGGGGGGTTTCATGCCGCCGCTGGTGAGGTTGCCGCCGTCGTCGCGCTGCACGATGTGGTAGCAGTCGTGGCCGGCGACGACCGAGATGTTGCGGGCGTGGTAGTAGGCGAGGAAGGTGAACACCTGGTCTTCGCCGGTGCGCCGGTCGAGGGGGAAGCGGACGTGGTGGTCTTCGAGGAGGCTGCGGCGGAAGAGCTTCCAGGGGCCGAGGGTCCAGTACACGCGGGAGGTGTAGAGGTCGGCGCGGGGCTGGTCGTGGTGGAACATCGAGCGGGGGGCGCCGCGGCCGCCGTGGCCCACGACTTTGCCGAGGACGACGTCCGAGTCGTGTGCCTCGGCCATGGCGACCATGCGTTCGAGGCCGCGGTCGGCCAGGTAGTCGTCGGCGTCGAGGAAGAACACGTATTCGCCGCGGGCGAGGTCGATGCCGCGGTTGCGGGGGGCGCTCGGGGTGCCGCTGGCTTCCTGGTGGTGGACTTGGACGAGGCCGGGGTGCTGGGCGGCGAAGGCGTCGAGGGCGTCGCCGCTGCCGTCGGTGGAGCCGTCGTCGATGGCGATGAGCTCGAGGTTGCGCACCCCGATGGTCTGCCTGGTGACGGAGGACAGTCCCTTGTGCAGGTATGGCATGGCGTTGTGCGCCGGCATGATCACTGACACGACTGGCGGTCTCACGACTCCCCCGTACGGTTGCTCGCGGCCTGCGGGATCGCGGGCCTAGAGAGCATACGCGCGAGCACCCCCGGAAGGTTGCATTTTCCGCGGGTGACTTGGGGTTCGGGCTGGTCCGGCGGTCGCCGGTTGCCTAATGAAGACGGTCTATATGCGGTGGTGGCCGCGCGAGTTAGCCGCGGTAGGCGCGGCGGGCTTCGGCGATGAAATGCTCGACGGCCGCGTCGCCGGTGGTCGCCCCGAGGAAGTACTCGCGGGTCTCCTTGCGCTGGGCGGCCTTCGAGTCGGTGTGGAGCAGCTCGTCGAAGACGGCGGCGAGGTTGGCGGCGTCGCGGTCGACGCGGTAGGCGCCCTTGGCGATCCAGGCCTCGTCGGGGAAGCGTTCGCCGAGTCCGGCCATGTCGGTCACGGCGAAGGGCCGGTCGGAGGCGATCCAGTCGGTGGCGACGCCGGAGACGTCGCAGACGGCGATGTCGGCGGCGTTGACGCAGTCGACGAGGCTGGGGCCGGTGGCCTGGGTGCCCCACAGGTGGGCGCGGCCGGTGCGTTCGGCGTCGTCGGCGAGGAGGCGTTCGATCTCGTCGAGGCGGCGCGCGGCGGCGAGGTTGAACCGCGTGTAGGGGTGGGCGCGCATGATGACGGCGAGGTCGCGGCGCAGGGCCTCTTCGACGATCCGCTTGCCGA
This sequence comes from Glycomyces niveus, assembly GCF_017592475.1. Classification (GTDB taxonomy): domain Bacteria; phylum Actinomycetota; class Actinomycetes; order Mycobacteriales; family Micromonosporaceae; genus Glycomyces; species Glycomyces niveus. Next base: position 76,219 of record NZ_JAGFNP010000007.1, read on the forward strand.
TGGCGAGGGAGGAGTAGTCGAACTCGCTGGTGAGCCCGGTCCAGGTGGGGGCGTACAGGAGCACGGGGCGCGGGCCGGAGGCGGTGCGGGGGCCGGTGGCGACGGCGGCGAGCTGGGGGCGGCCGACCTTGCGGAAGTCGAGGTCGAGGCCGTGGGCGCGGTACCGGTCGACGGCGGCCTGCCCGGCGACGAACACGGCGTCGTAGATCGAGGTGACCTTGTTGAAGCTCGAGGCCTTGTCGGACTCGCCGTGGAACAGCTGCAGGTGCTTGAGGTGCCCGAACCGCACGAGGTGCGTGTTGAGCGCGGAGCCGTTGACGTAGAACGCGGCCTTGACGCTGGGCACGAGGAGCCGTTCGAGCTCGGACATGGAGGGGGCGACAATGATCGGCGCTTCGGTGCGGCCGCGCAGTTCCTCGAGGTGGGCCTTCTCGCGGGCGACGATCGCGTACGGGTCGCCGAGCCGGTCGAGGTAGGGCAGCCACATGTCGAGCTGGTAGACCGAACCGGGCGGGCCGGAGAAGTGGACGATGAACGCCGGTTCGAGCGCTTCGAGGGCCGCGATCACGGCCCCGTCCCCGGCGTGGGCGGAGCGGCGGCGGTGCAGGAGTGCTCCCGCCGCGCCGGCGGCGGCGGTGCCGGCGGTGGCGATCGCGGCGGCCGCCGCGATCCACAGCGGACCGGCCGACCCGGTGATGAGCGATCCTGCGGCCGCGAGCGCGAACACGCCGCCTCCGGCGGTGATCGCCTCGCCGGTGACGCGCGGCGTGAACCAGGCCCGGTCGCGTTGGACGGCGAGGTTGGCGGTGGTCATGTGTCCGGTGGCGACGGCGACGGCGAGCAGCGGTTCGAAGCCGACGACGACGAGGAGCGCGCCCGCGGCGATCGCGGCCGGAACCGGGCCCTGCTGCGCCGCGAGCACGCCGACGGCCGCGATGGCGGCGCCGCGCGCGAACCGGTCCCGGTCGGGGCCGAGCTCGGGGTGCGCCCGCCACGCGAGGGCGAGGGCGGCGGTCGCGCACGCCCATGCGGCCCAGGCGCTCCAGTCCCACGGGAGGAGCGCGGCCGCGAGCGCGGCGGCGGCGAGCCCGGTGGTCGCGGTGCGGGACAGGAGCTTGCGGAGCAGGTTCACGGCCGTCCTAGTCGATGCTGGTCTCGGCCGGGGCCGGGTCGGGCGCGATGATCTCGGTGGCCGGGGCGGTGGCGGTCTCGGCGTCGTGGCTCACCGGCTCCTCGTCGGTGTCGCCGTCCTGGGCGCGGTTGCGCTGCTCGGCGCGGCGGGCGAGGTCGCGGGAGGCGGCGTTGAACCGCTCCTGCGAGGAGGGCTCGTCGGGGCCGAGGAGGTAGGTCTTGAGCTCGGTCCGCTCGGCCTTGAGCGGGTCGCGCTCGGGGTCGCGGACGGCGGCGAGCAGCTCGTCGAGGCCTTCGGCCTGCGGGTCGAGGATGTAGGCGGCGCGGACGGCGGTGTTGGCGGCCTTGAAGGCCTTCTCGCCGACGCCGGCGGAGTCGACCACGGCGTAGGGCTTGCCGCTGGCGATGAAGTCGGAGACGACGCTGGAGATGTCGGAGACGAGCGCGTCGGCCTCGTTGAAGCAGTCGAAGACGTTCGGCTGGGAGCCGGTGACGACGAGGTGCCGGTTCGCGGGCTGGGCGGCCCAGTACGCGGTGTTCCAGGCGCGGGCGGCGTCGCGTTCGGCGGCGACGTGCTCGGGGGGGGCGAGGGCGTCGCGCGACGCGGCCGCATCCGTCCACTTGAGACCGGCGGCGTCGGTGTCGACCTGGCCGGGCGGCGGCGGGACCTCGGCGGTCGGGGCGGCCCCGGAGGCCAGGTTCGCGGCCTCGATGAGGGCCTTGATGCGCAGGTCGGCGGCGCGGGCCTTGGCCGAGCGGGTGCCGGTGAACGGGTGCGGCTTGTAGACGACGCGGACGGGCGGCTCGGCCTCGAGGAGCGCCTTGACGATGATCTCGCCCTGGACGATCACGGAGGTCGTGCCCGGCTCGTCGGTCCAGTTCTCCCAGGTCGGGGCGTACAGCACCGTGGGGAGGTCGCGGCCCGGCGGCTCGGTCGAGATGACGTCGAGCTGGGGGCGGCCCACTTCGACGATGTCCTCGTCGCGGACGCCGACGTCGGCGAGGGCCCAGCGGTCGCGCCCGGCCTTCCCGGCCGTCCACAGCTCGTCGTAGGCCTTGCCGAACGGGTTGATGGAGGCGACCTTGTCGCTGTCGCCGTGCCCGATGAAGGCGTGCTTCATGGTCGGGACCCGCAGCAGGTGCAGGTTCTTGCCCACGTGCGCGGGGTAGAGCGCGACGCGCACCGTGGAGAAGTCCATGTTCATGAGGTCGACGGCGCTGGGCACGACGAGGACCGGGACGGTGGTGCGCGCGAGGTCGGGCATGGAGTGCATCTCGCGCAGGATCACCAGGGGCCGTTCGCCCTCCATGCGCTCGAGCGTCTCGAGCCACATGTTGACCTGGTAGGTCGCGTCCTTCGTGCCGGAGAACGAGAGCGCGACCGTGGGCCGGTAGCCCTCGGTGAGCCACTGGTTCAGCCACTTCATGGCCCGGCCCGGGCTCGGCACCTGGTGGTACGGGCCCGCCCAGACGCTGAGGACCGCGAGGTACCCGAGGGCGAGCGCGAACGTGACGGCCGCACCGAGGTACCCGGGCGTGTTCGTGAGCGTGAACGAGGAGACGACGAGGCCGATGACGAGCGGCAGGTCGGTGTGGAGGACCTTCTCGCCCGCGCGGTTCTCCAGCCACGGCGGCGGCGCGTCCGAGATCTTCAGGGTCGACAGGTCGATGTTGCGGGCCGCGAACGGCAGCGACCGGGTCTTGCGGACCATCGCGGTGAGGCCGCCGTGGAGGACCTGGACGGCGACGAGCGCCACGAACGCGAGCGTGGCGAGCAGGACCGCCCGGTAGCTCAGGCCGTGCGAGCCGGCGAGGCGGCTGACCAGGAGGATGACGAGCAGTTCGCGGACGAGGAACCGGTTCGAGATGCCGAAACGCAGCTGCCGCAGCCGGACGATGAGGTCCTGGTAGCGGCTGTGGAGCACGATGTCGGTGGCGTAGCTGACGACGAGCGCGGCGGCGAACGCGGCCGGGGAGGGCACGAGCGCGGCGATGAGCATCGCCGGGTACGTGAGCAGCATGAGGACGGTGAGTCCGAGCCCGGCTCGCCCGGCCTCCTGGACCGCGGGGCTGTTCCACAGTGCGCGCATTGACATGGGCTGGTCGGTTCCTGTCTGGCTGGAGGTCGCCGCGGCCCCGGCGCGGGAGGCGCCGGGCCGCGGCGGTCGGGCTATTCGATGCCGGTGTCGAGGACCCGGGCGATGGCCTGCTCGAAGCCGCCGGTCGTCGGGTCGTCCTTGCGCACGTCGATCACGGCGCCGTTGAGCGCCGAGAGCAGCACGTCGAGCGAAGTGCGGGCCACGGTCTCGGAGGCGAGCAGCGTGTCCGGGTTCTCCGAGCCGAACGCCTTGGTGCGCATCGGGGTCGCGGTGCGCTCGGGGTTGACGCAGTTGACCTGCACGCCGTCGTCGCTCCACTCCTCGGCGAGGGCCTGGGTGAGGTTCACCATGGCGGCCTTCGTGGACGAGTAGAGGCTGTAGTCGCGGCGCCCGCGCGTGTAGCTCGAGGAGGTGTACAGCAGCAGCTGGCCCTGGGTGGCGGCCAGGTACGGGTAGGCGGCACGGGCGATCTGCACGGGCGCGAGGTAGTTGACCTTGAACGTCTGGTCGATGTCCTCCTGCGAGGTCTCGTTCAGCCGTCCGATCTGGAGGATGCCGGCGGTGTTGACGACGTAGTCGACGCGGCCGGTCGCGCTGTGCGCGGTCTTCAGCGCCGCCTCGACCTCGGCGGGGTCCTCGACGTGGGTGCCGGTGGTCGAGCGGCCGAAGCGGAACACGTCCGCGCCGTAGGACTCGGCGAGGTCGGCGAGGTCGGCGCCGATGCCGTATGAGCCGCCGAAGACCACGAGGGTCTTCCCCGTCAGCCGCTCCCGGTACGAGGCGTCGTCCGGGGACGGCACCGCGGTGGAGGCGAGCTGGAACAGCTTGTCGGCGATGTACAGGTCGACCGGCTGGGTGACCTTCATGTTCCACTCGTCGCCGGCGACGACGTGGATCGGGACGCTCGGCAGGTACTTGAGGACCACGGAGCAGTCGTCGGTGGCCTCGAACTGCGGGTCCTTGTCGGCGGCCTGGTAGGCGGCGCGGATGGTCGCGAGGGTGAACGCCTGCGGGGTCTGGCCGCGGCGCAGGCGCGCCCGCTCGGGCACGTCGGTGATGAACTCGCCGTCGTCGCCGTGCGTGCGGGTGACGATCACGGTGTCGGAGGACGGGATGGCGACGTCGACCGCGTCGTAGCGGTCGAGGGCGGCGACGGTCTCGGCGATGACCCGGCGCGAGATGAGCGGGCGGACCGCGTCGTGGAAGACGAGGCGGTGGCGCTCGTCGGCGTCGGGGCGGGCCTCGACGTGCGCGATGGCGGCCTTGGTCGAGTCGGAGCGGGTGGCGCCGCCGGGGATGACGTCGGCGACCTTCTGCAGCCCGGCCTTGGCGATCATGGCCTTGACCTCGTCGATGTACCCCTCGGCCATGAGCACGAGGATGTCGTCGACCTCGGCGGCCGCCTCGAACGCCTCGAGGGTGTGCAGGATCACGGGCTTGCCGGCGATCTTGATGAGCTGCTTGGGGATGCTCAGCCCGACCCGCTGGCCGGTGCCGCCCGCCAGGATCACCGCGGTGGTCCCCGGGCGCCGGCTGTCTCCGTGACTCGACAAGTCAAGTCCTCCTCTGGTGTGCGGCCCGGCCGGACTGGAGCGGCCGGAGGCCTCGTACGGTTGCTCGGTGGGCGGCGGGTCGCCGCCTGGGACGGCCCGCGGGTGCGGTCGGGCCGGTGCGTCGCGAGATCAGGGGCGGCCGGGAGGCGCCGGATACCGACGGCCCCGGGTCGCGGTGGATTTTAGCATCGCGACGATGTCCGTTTTCCCGGATGTTGCCGTGAATTTACTCGCTCGCACGGTTGTCCGACACGCACCGGCCGTCCGGCCGAGAACAGGCTCACAACCCGCCGCCGCGCCGGGGGCGCGGGACCGCACGCGGAACCTCAGAGGCGGACGGGCATCCCCAGCGCCGTCGCCGCCTTCGCGGCCTGGGCCTGCACCGTCGCCGGATGCGGCGCGACCAGGCCCAGCTTCGCGCGGGCGTCGCACAGGTCCGCGAGCTTCTCGTACGCCGCCGGGCCGAGCAGCTCGGTCAGCTCCACCGCATAAGAGAGGTATACGGGCTCCGACGCGGTGTGCGCGGTCGGCGAGGCGGTGCACCACCAGTCGAAGTCGTGCCCGCCCGGGCCCCACGAGGCCCGGTCGAACTCGGTGATGAGGGTGACCGACACGTCGGTGCCGTCCGCCCGGTGCTCGGTCTTGAAGTCCCGCTTCACCGGCAGCTGCCAGCACACCTCGGGCTTGTACGCCATCGGGTGGACGCCGTCGCGCATCGCCTGCTGGTGCAGCGCGCACCCCGCGCCCGCCGGGAAGCCCTCGCGGTTGTGGAAGACGCACGCGCCGTCGACGACCGCGGTCTTCTTCGCCGGCTCCTCCTCGCCGTCCTCGTTCTCGAGGGTGTCGTCGACGATCGTGTCCTTCCAGCGCCGGTGCAGCTGCCACGTCTCCGGCGTCAGCTTCTTCACGATCTGCCTGGTGCGCTTGATGTCGTCCTCGTCGGTGTAGAACGCCCCGTGCAGGCAGCAGCCGTCCGCGGGCTGGTCGGCCTCGATGCCGGGGCAGCCGCCCTCATCGGGGTGCTTGCCGAACACGCACCCCCAGCGCGACAGCAGCCAGGTGAGATCGGCCCGGACCATCGTCTCGGGGTCGTCGGGATCGAGGAACTCCACCCATTCGCGGTCGAAGTCCTGCGCCACCTCGTCGGTCATCCCACCAAGGTACCCGCCCGGACCCGTCTCGAACGGGACGCGCCACCGCGACAGGGACTACGGCGTACCCTGGAGGTCGTGACCCAGTCCGTCCCGGTTCTGCTGTCGACCACCTCCGTCTACCCGGAGCCCACCGCCGTGGGCTTCGAGCTCGCCGCCGAGCTCGGCTACGACGGGGTCGAGCTGATGGTCTTCACCGACCGGGTCTCCCAGGACCCGGCGGCCGCGGCCAGCCTCGCCAAGCACTACGGCGTCAAGATCGGCGCCGTCCACGCCCCGTGCCTCCTCGTCACCCAGCGGGTGTGGAGCGCCGACCCGTGGACGCGGCTGCGCCGCTCCGTGCAGGCCGCCGAGTACCTCGACTCGCCCACCGTCGTGATCCACCCGCCGTTCTCCTGGCAGAAGGACTACGCCGCGAAGTTCTCCACCGTCCTCGACGGGCTGCGCGCCCGCTACCCGCACGTGACCATCGCGGTCGAGAACATGTTCCCGCTCAAGCTCGGCAAGCGGAAGCTCGTGCCCTACCGCCCCCACTGGGACCCCACCCGGCACGGCTACGACTCCTACACCCTCGACCTCTCCCACTGCGCCGCCTCCGGCGCCGACGCGATCGCCATGGCCGAGCGGATGGGCAAGGGCCTGCGCCACATCCACCTGTGCGACGGCACCGAACCGGGCGCCGACCAGCACCTCGTCCCCGGGCGCGGCACGCAGCCGTGCGCCGAGCTGCTCGGCTCCCTCGGCGCCTCCGACTGGGACGGCTCCATCACCGTCGAGGTGAGCACCCGCAAGAGCGGCAACCGCACGCGGCGCGCCGAAGACCTCTACGAGTCGGTGAAGTTCGCCCGCGACGCCCTCAACGCGGACAAGCGGCCCTGAAAAGCCGCCGCTGCCGAACCGTGCCAAGGCTTCCCGCCGCGTGACACACGGTGCCGAACGTTGCCGTTGAACATCCTTCATGGACCGTCGCCACCGCCGCGACATTCACGTGCCACTGGTTTTTCCGGTGGCGTTCCCCCCGATGTAACCCTCGCCTGGCAAAGATAACGGAGCGAAAGACGCCGTCGTCGACAGGAAGAGGCGCGATCCGATGCCAAGTGAACTCGGGGTCATCCCCCCGGCCCGGCCCCACATCGGCGAAGCCGAGATCGAAGCGGCCGTCGCGGTGCTCCGCAGCGGGATGGTCGTCCAGGGACCGGAGGTCGCCGCGTTCGAAGCGGGCTTCACCGCCGTCGCCGGCACCGCCCACTGCGTCGCGGTCAACTCCGGAACGTCCGCGCTCCAGCTCGCGCTGCTGGCCATGGGCATCGGCCCCGGCGACGAGGTCATCGTCCCCTCCTTCTCCTTCGCCGCCAGCGCGAACGCCGTCCGCCTCGTCGGCGCCGAGCCCGTGTTCGCCGACATCGACCCGGCGAGCTTCAACCTCGACCCCGCCGCCGCCGAAGCGCTCGTCGGCCCCGCGACCGCCGCGATCATGCCGGTCCACCTGTACGGCAACCCCGCCGACATGACGGCGCTGACCGCGGTCGCGGAGCGGCACTCGCTCGCGGTCATCGAGGACGCCTGCCAGGCCCACGGCGCGGCCGTGGACGGGAAGCCGGTCGGCTCCTTCGGGAAGACCGGGACGTTCAGCTTCTACCCGACGAAGAACATGCACGCCCTCGAAGGCGGCATGGTCTCCACGGACGACGCCGAGCTCGCGCGCACGCTGCGGCTGCTGCGCAACCAGGGCATGGAGGCGCGCTACCAGAACGAGATCGTCGGCGCGAACATGCGCATGACCGACGTCGCCGCCGCGATCGGCCGGGTCCAGCTGGGGCGGCTCGAGGGCTGGACCGAGACGCGGCGGAGCAACGCGGCGCGCCTCGACGCGGCCCTCAAGGAGCTCACCGCGGTCGTCGCCCCGCCGGTCGCCGAGGGCGCCCGGCACGTCTACCACCAGTACACGGTGCGCATCCCCGAAGGCCGCGACCGCGCGCAGGAGCTCCTGTCGGAGGCGGGCGTGGGGTCGGCGGTGTACTACCCGACGCCGATCCACCGGCTCGCGCCGTACGCGCACATGGAAGCGGACCTGCCGGAGACGGACCGGGCCGCCGCGGAGGTGCTGTCGGTGCCGATTCACCCGTCGCTGACCGACCTCGACCTCGAGCGGATCGCCGCGGCCCTGACCGGACTGGAGGGGCGGCTGTGAGCACGCTGCGAGCGGGCCTGATCGGCCTGGGGGCCATGGGCCGCAACCACGCCCGCGTCCTGGGCGGCCTCGACGGGGTCGACCTGGTGGGCATCGCCGACCCGGTCGCGGACGGCTCGGCCGTCCCCTCCGGGGCGAAGCTGGTGGCCACGGTGGAGGAGCTGATCGCGCTCGGTCTGGACTACGCGGTCGTGGCGTGCCCGACGGCGTACCACGAGCCGGTGGGCCTGGCGCTGGCCGAGGCGGGCGTGCACGCGCTCATCGAGAAGCCGCTGGCGCACACGACGGAGGCGGCGCGCCGCCTCGCGGAGGCGTTCGAGTCGCGGGGCCTCGTCGGCGGGGTCGGGCACATCGAGCGGTGCAACCCGGCGATCATGTCGCTGCGAGAGCGGCTCGAGGCGGGCGAGCTGGGGGAGATCCTGCAGGTCGTCACCCGCCGCCAGGGCCCGTTCCCGCACCGCATCGCGGACGTGGGGGTCGTGAAGGACCTGGCGACGCACGACATCGACCTCACCTCGTGGGTGACGGGCCAGTCGTACCGGTCGATCGCGGCGAGCACCGTGTCGCGGTCGGGCCGCGAGCACGAGGACCTGGTGTCGGCGATCGGGCGCCTGTCGGGCGGGGCGATCGCGAACCACTCGGTGAACTGGCTGAGCCCGTTCAAGGAGCGCACCGCGGTCGTGACCGGGGATCGGGGCTGCTTCATCGCCGACACGCTCACGGCCGACCTGACGTTCTACGCCAACGGCGTGGTCGACACTGAGTGGGAGGCCCTGCGGGCGTTCCGCGGCGTGTCCGAAGGGGACATGGTGCGGTACGCGATCCGCAAGCGCGAGCCGCTGCTGGTCGAGCACGAGCACTTCCGGGACGCGGTGCTGGGCCAGGAGTCCGACATCGTGGGGCTGCGGCAGGGGCTGGCGACCGTGGAGGTCTCCGAGCAGATGCTGCTGTCGGCCGAGACCGGTTCGACGGTGGCGCTGGCCGACGCCGCGCCCGCCGGCATTTGACATCGCAATCGAGAGAATGGATCACATGAACATCTGCGTGGTCGCCCTGGGCAAGATCGGGCTGCCGCTGGCGGTCCAGTTCGCCTCCAAGGGCCACAAGGTCGTCGGGGCCGACGTGAACCCGGCCGTGGTGGAGGCGGTGAACGCCGGGCGCGAGCCGTTCCCGGGCGAGCACCGCCTGGAGGAGCTCATGGCGGCCGCGGTCGCGGACGGGACGCTGCGGGCCACCACCGACACGACGGCGGCCGTGGCCGAGTCGGAGGCGGTCGTGATCGTCGTGCCGCTGTTCGTGGACGCGGACGGCACGCCCGACTTCGGGTGGATGGACGCGGCGACGAAGGCCGTGGCGGCGGGCCTGCGCCCGGGGACGCTGGTGTCGTACGAGACGACGCTGCCGGTGGGGACCACGCGGGGCCGCTGGGCGCCGATGCTGGAGGCCGGGTCGGGCCTGCGCGCGGGCGTGGACTTCCCGCTGGTGTTCAGCCCCGAGCGGGTGCTGACGGGCCGCGTGTTCGCGGACCTGCGCCGGTACCCGAAGCTCGTGGGCGGCGTGGACGAGTCGTCGGCGAAGGCCGGCGTGGCGTTCTACGAGTCGGTGCTCGACTTCGACGAGCGCGAGGACCTGCCGCGGGCGAACGGCGTGTGGGACCTCGGTTCGGCCGAGGCCTCGGAGATGGCGAAGCTCGCCGAGACGACGTACCGGGACGTGAACATCGGCCTGGCGAACCAGTTCGCGCGCTTCGCCGACAAGCAGGGGCTCGATGTCATGAAGGTCATCGAGGCCTGCAATTCGCAGCCGTACAGCCACATCCACCGGCCGGGCATCGCGGTCGGCGGGCACTGCATCCCGATCTACCCGCAGATGTACCTGTGGAACGACCCTGAGGCGACGGTGGTGCGCGCGGCCCGCGAGGCGAACGCGGACATGCCGGCCTATGCGGTCGACGTGCTCGCCGCCGCCTACGGCGACCTGGCGGGCGCGAACGTGCTCGTGCTCGGCGCGGCCTACCGGGGCGCGGTGAAGGAGACGGCGTTCTCGGGCGTGTTCCCGCTCGTGGAGTCGCTGCGCGCCAAGGGCGCCGTGCCGTTCGTGTCCGACCCGATGTACTCGGTGGAGGAGCTCGAGCACGAGGGGCTGCCCGCGCACCGCGGCGAGACGGTCACGGCCGTCGTGGTCCAGGCCGACCACGCCGAGTACCGCGAACTGTCCGTTCAGGACTTCCCGGAGGCCCGGGTGCTGCTCGACGGGCGGCGCGTCACCGACCCCGAGCGCTGGCAGGGCGTCCGGCACCTGGTGCTCGGCGCATGAGCGGCGCCGGCGGGACGCGCAACCCCGGGCCGCTCGGCCCCCGGCCGGAGGGCGCGCCCGGGCGCGTCGTCATGGTCGTCGCCAACCAGATCGACGGCGACTCGCGGGTGCAGAAGTCCGCGCAGTCCATGGCCGAGAACGGCTGGGAGGTCCACCTCGTCGGCCTCACCACCACCAAGCACCAGCACTACCGCCAGGGCGACGTCGAGTACCACAAGATCCAGGTGCCGAAGATGAACGCCCCCAAGAGCCTGCGCAACCGGCTCTCGCGCCTGCGGTACCCGCTCGCCTACCCGAGTTCGCTGCGCGCCAACCACCGCCAGACCCGCATCAAGGTCGAGCGGATCGAGCTCGAGGCGAGCCGCGACGAGGCCGGCCGCGGCGGCAATGACGGCCTGCTGCGCGTCCCGCGCCTGGCCCGGCGCTTCGGCCGCAAGGTGCAGCGGTTCTGGATCGGCCGCCGCATCGACCAGACCCGCGCCCGCGCCCGGTCCCTGGAGGACGACGACCGGTTCCTCGACCGGCTCTCGCGCCGCTGGTGGGTCCTGCTCCTCGGCGACCGCGTCTGGCGCAAGCTCGACTTCGACGCGATCCGCATCGAGGCGGCCCTGCGCCCCGAGATCATGCGGCTCGAACCGGACCTCGTGCACGCCCACGACATGATCCCGGTCGGCCTGTGCGCCCGCGCGGTGCTCGCCATGCGCCGCAAGGGGAGCGACGTGAAGTTCCTCTACGACGCGCACGAGTTCGTGCCCGGCTGCGACTCGCTCCCGGCGAACCGCCTCGAGGGGATGACCCGGTACGAGCGCCGCTACATGCCCTACGCCGACGCGGTCGTCACCGTCTCCGGGCCGCTCGCCGAACTGCTGCAGGAGCGCCACGGCCTCCCGCGGCTGCCCACGGTGGTCCTCAACGCGCCGCTCGCCGCCGACGCCTCCCGGCCCGACCCCGGGAACGTGCGCGCCACGTGCGGGCTCGACGCCGAGACGCCGCTCGCGGTCTACTCCGGCTGGGTCGCACCGGAACGCAAGATCGAGACGATCATCGAGGCCGCCCGGCTCATCCCCGAGCTGCACGTCGCGTTCCTGACGAGCCGGCCGAACGACCCGTACTTCAAGTCGCTCGTCGCGCTCGGCGAGGAGTACGGCATCGACGACCGCCTCCACTGGCTCGACTACGTCGCCTACGCGGACCTGCCCCGCTACCTGTCGACCGCGGACATGGGCATCCACCCGATGGAGACCGGCCCGATCAACCACGAGATCGCGCTGCCCAACAAGTTCTTCGAGTACAGCCACGCGAAACTGCCGCTCGTCGTCTCCGACGTCAAGACCATGGCCGCCGAGGTCCGCCGCCTCGGCAACGGCGAGGTCTTCACCTCCGGCGACCTCGGCAGCCTCGTCGCCGCCATCGAGAAGGTCCTGGTCGACCCCGACGCCTACCGGGTGTCCTACCAGGACGAGGCACTCATGGCCGAGTACACGTGGGAGCGCCAGGCCGTCCACTACCAGCGCCTCTACGAGGAACTGCTCGGCATGACGCCGACCCCGCTCGCCGAACGCGCCTAGAACCGCGAACGCGAGGAGGCCCCGCCGGTAACGGCGGGGCCTCCTTCACGTTGCGGCTCAGCGCAAGTGCGCTTCCAGCGCGGCGACGACCGCGGCGCCGGCATGCCCGTTCCCGTACGGCTCACCGCGCCGCTCGCTCGGCGCCGCCCGCACGGCGAGGGCGTGCCACTCGGCCACCGGCAGGCGGTCCGGCCTGGGGGCCAGCACGTTCCAGCCGTCCTCCAAGGTCTCCACCCACTCGGTCTCCGTGCGCAGCGTCGTGCACGGACGCCCCAGCAGGTACGCCTCCTTCTGCAGGCCGCCGGAGTCGGTGAGCACCCCCGCGGAGGCCAGGACGGCCGCCACGAGCTCCCGGTACGGCAGCGGCTTCGCCGCCGCCAACGACCCTTGCGCGAGCTTGAGCCCGAACTGGTCCGCCTTCGCCCGCAGCCGCGGGTGCGCCAGCAGCGCCACCGGCACCGGCAGGTTCGCCATCGACTCCAGCAGGGCCGCGAGGAGCTCCGGGTCGTCGGTGTTCTCGGCCCGATGCAGCGTCGCCACCAGGAACGGCTCGTCCGGGTCGACTCCCAGCTCGGGCCGCAGCCCCGCGGCGAGCACGGCGTCGCGCGTGCGGTGGCACACGTCCACCATGACGTCGCCGACGTTCACGGCCCGCGCCGCGAGCCCCTCGGCCGCGAGGTGCCGCACGGCCTCCTCGGTCGGCGCGAGCAGCAGGTCCGCGCAGTGGTCGGTGAGGACCCGGTTGTGCTCCTCGGGCATGCGCCGGTTGAACGAGCGCAGCCCCGCCTCGAGGTGCGCGACCGGCAGGTGCTGCTTGACCGCCGAGAGCGCCCCCGCGATCGTCGAGTTGGTGTCGCCGTAGACGAGGACCCAGTCGGGCCGCTCGCCGTCCAGGACCGGGTCGATCGCGGCGAGCATCGCGCCGGTCTGCGCGCCGTGCCCGCCCGAGCCGATCCCCAGGTGGTAGTCGGGCGCGGGGATGCCGAACTCGGCGAAGAACACGTCCGACAGCTCCGGGTCGTAATGCTGCCCGGTGTGCACGACGACGTGCTCGTGGTCCGTGCCCGCGAACGCCTGCGCGACCGCGCCGAGCTTCACGAGCTGGGGCCTCGCCCCGACGATGCTGACGACCTTCACGACTCCTCCTCGCCCTCGGACAGCGCGCCGTCCGCCTCCCGGTACACCGCACCGGTCTCGGGGCAGCGCCAGCGGCCCTCCCCGTCCTCCTCGAGCCGCGCGCCCGCGCGGCCCACCCAGCCGGCCCGCCGGGCCGGGACGCCCATGACGAGCGCGAAATCGGGCACGTCCTTCGTGACGACGGCCCCGGCGGCGACCATCGCCCAGCGGCCGACCCGCACCGGCGCGACGCACACGGCGCGCGCCCCGATCGACGCGCCCTCGGCGACGTCGACGCCGACCGGCTTCCAGTCGGCCGCGCGCTTGGGCGTGCCGTCGGGGGCGACCGCGCGCGGCTGGTGGTCGTTCGTGAACACCGCGGCGGGGCCGACGAAGACGCCGTCGGCGAGTGTCGCAGGCTCGTAGACCAGGGCGAGGTTCTGTATCTTGACGTTGTCGCCGATGCGCACGCCGGCACCGATGTAGGCGCCGCGGCCGACGACGCAGTCCCTGCCGAGGCTCGCGCGCTCGCGGATCTGCGCGAGCTCCCAGACCGCGGAGCCGTCGCCGACGCTCGCCGTCGGGTCGACTTGCGCGGATTCCTGAATCCTGTAAGGCATTTGCTGCTTTCGATAGAGAAATGGCGCGGCAGAGGGCCGGCGCCCGCTGGGCGAATTATACGGATCGCCGATTCGGATCCGACCCAATCGAATGTGAGAGAACGCCATTCGGACGCGACTTGGATAAGCGGCCAACTGCGGGAAAACGAAAGGTGAATCAAGTGATTCCGTATCATCTTCGTTTGAAACACGGCCGGATCGCCTCCGGCCGGGACTTTCGGAGGAACAGATGACTGAGCGCGCCGGCCGCATCGTGATGCTGGTCCAGAACGGCGTCGTCGGCGATTCCCGCGTGCAGAAGGAGGCCGCTTCGGCCGCCGCCGCGGGATGGGAGGTGTTCCTGTTGGGACGCACCGACAAACGAGCCGAGGAATGGGACCTCGGCGGCGCGACCGTCCGGCTCGTTCCGACCGGGCGCGACTTCGACAAGCGCCGCCACGAAGTGCGCCGCCCTTGGCTGCGGAGCCCGTTCGCGTACCCGCCCGGGCCGCTCGAGTCGTACCGCCGCAAGCAGGTCCAGGCCTGGAACGCCGACCTCGCGTACGAGAAGGCCCGCCTGAAGGCCGACCCGAGCGCGGCCGGTTCGCTCGCGCTGGCGGGCCGCACGTTCGCGGTGAAGGCCGCGAGCGGGTGGATCAAGGCCCGCACCCGGCTCAGTCGCCGGGTGCGCGAGCGTCGCGAGCGGGCGGGCGCCCCGGTCGACCGGATCGCGTTCCGGTTCTGGAAGGCCGCGCTCGGCGACCGGGCGTGGCGGCGGCTCGACCCGGCCCTGTGGGACCTCGAGCTCGCGTTCGGCCCGGTCGTCGACGCGCTCGAGCCGGACCTCATCCACGCCAACGACTTCCAGATGCTCGGCGTCGGCGCCCGCGCCAAGGCGCGCGCGGCAGCGGCCGGACGGGACGTGAAGCTCGTGTGGGACGCGCACGAGTTCCTGCCGGGCATGAAGCCGTGGAAGGACCACCCGTGGTGGCACGCCGCGCAGGTCGCGCACGAGCGCGAGTTCGCGCCGTTCGCCGACGCGGTCGTCACCGTCTCCGAGCCGCTCGCCGACCTCCTCGTCGCCGAGCACGGCCTGGCCGAGCGGCCCGCGGTCGTCATGAACACCCCCGACATCCCCCCGCAGGGCGACTGGTCGGACGCGGACGAGGTCCCCGACCTGCGCGAGCTGTGCGGGATCGGGAAGACGGTGCCGCTCATGATCTACAGCGGCGTCCCGCTCGTCCAGCGCGGCATCCACATCATGGTCGAGGCCCTGCCGCGACTGCCGGAAGCGCATGCGGCCCTGGTGCTCTCGAAGCACCACTGGGCGTACGTGCGGTCCCTCATGGCCCGCGCCGCCGAGCTCGGGGTCGCCGACCGGGTCCACCTGCTCGACCACGTCCCGCACCACCAGGTGGTGCGGTTCGTCGCGGCCGCCGACATCGGCGTCAGTCCCAACCACCACCACCAGAATCACGAGATCTCCTTGAACACCAAGTTCTTCGACTACTCCCACGCCCGGCTGCCGCTGGTGGTCTCGGACGTGAAGACCATCGCCGCGGAGGTGCGCCGCACCGGCCAGGGCGAGGTGTTCCGCGCCGAGGACACCGCGGACTTCGTCAGGGCCGTCGAAAAGGTCCTCGAGGACCCCGAGTCGTACCGGCGGGCGTACGCCGAGAAGGTCCCGCTCGAGGAGTGGACCTGGGCCGCGCAGGCCCGCGTCCTCGACGGCGTGTACCGCGGCCTCGTCGGAGGCCGGGCGTGAGCGGGCGGCGGGTCGCGGTCGTCACCCCCTGGTACCCCGACCCGGAGGTGGCCTACGGCGGCGCGTTCGTCCAGGCCAAAGTGGAGGCCGTCGCGCCCGGCTGCGACGAGCTCACCGTGTACCACTTGAAGAGCTGGCCGGTCGGGACGCCGCGGGCCGCGCTGGACGCGAACCCGGCGCTCATCGACCTGCACACCCGGCTCCTGGGCCGCACCGACGCGCCGCTGGCGACCGCGGGCGGGGCGGTCCTGCACCGGGTCGTGACGCTCACCCCGCGCGACCCGGCGTGGATCGCGCACTCCGACGCCTCGGCGCGGTGGCTGACCGCCGCCCTGCGCGGCGAGCCGCTCGATGCGCCGATCGTCCACGCGCACGTGCCGATCACCGGCGGCTGGGCGGCGCTCGAGAACGCCCGCCCGGACGCGAAGGTCTACATGACCGAGCACTCGTCCTTCCTCGACCGCGTCCTCGAGCAGCCCGAGGCGCGGGCCCGGTACGAGGAGGTCCTGGACCGCGCGGACGGGTTCTTCGTCGTCGGCGAGCCCCTGCACGACCAGATCGCGTCCGCGTTCCCGCACCTGGCGCACAAGCTCGAGTACATCGCCAACCCGATCGCGTTCGACGGGCCGCGCGCCGCGCCCCCGGCCTCGCTCGACCACTGGCTGTCCGTGGCGGGCATGACCGAGCGCAAGCGCATCGACTACCTGCTCGAGGCGTTCCGCCGCTGCCGCGAGGAGCGGCCGCGGCTCACCCTCACGCTCGCCGGTGACGGCAAGCAGCGCGCCGAGATGGAGGCCCTCGCCGAGGACCTCGGCGTCGCCGGCGCCGTCCGGTTCCTCGGCGCGGTCGCCCCCGAGGAGGTCCCGTCGCTCATGGCCTCGCACGACCTGTTCGTCCACACCAGCCGGTACGAGACGTTCGGCGTGGTCGTGGTCGAGGCGGTCGCCGCGGGCCTGCCGGTCCTCGTCTCCCGCTGCGGCGGCTCCGACCAGGTGCTGCAGGGCATCGAGACCGAGGCCGGCGGCATGTACGACGTGGACGACGACCCGGACGTGCTCGTCGCCGCCTACCGCGACCTCTGCGAGCGCCACCCCGAGAAGACCGACCTCAAGGCCGCGCGGGAGCACCTGCGCGGCAAGTACTCCTATGCGACGGTGGCCGAGCGCCACTTCGAGATCTGGGACCGGACCGACGGAGGCCCCCGGTGAAGCTCCTGTTCATCGCCCCGAGGAGCGTGTGGCGCAAGGCCCTCGCCCTCGAGACCCGGCTCGCGCTCGACGAGGGCCACACCGTGCGCGTCGTCGCCGAAGAGCACCCGGGCCTGAAACTCGATCCGCGCGTGGAGGTCCGCTGGATCAGCGCGGGCGAACTGCACACCCCCGAGCCGCGCCTCCAGCGGCTGCTGCTGCGCCGCCTGCCGCTCGGCGGCCTGCGCCGCATCGGCCGCGGCCCGCTGCGCCGCCCGGCCGAGAAGGTCGCGCGCCGCTGGAAGCGCACCGTGATCGACCCGCGCGACAAGGACCGCCGCCGCGCCACCGAGGCGCTGCGCGTCGCCCGCCGCATCGAGCGCATCAGCGCCGCCGTCGCCGAGTACGACGCGGACTGGATCGTCCTGTGCGAACCCCAGGCGGTGGAACTCGCCGTCGACTGGCTCCCCGCCGTGCTCGACGCCAAGCCCGCACTGACCACCACGTTCTCCTACGAACCGCGAGCCCCCCATGCGATCTGACCGCCCCCGCCTGCTGTACCTGGCGTTCTTCTTCCCGCCCTCGCGCGCCAGCGGCGTCTTCCGCGCCCGCGCCACCGCCGACCACTTCGCCGCCAAGGGCTGGGACGTCACCGTCTTCAAAGCCCCCGACGACTACTACGAGCGGGTCACCGGCTCGATCGACCCCGAGTTCGCCGCGTCCGTCGACCCCCGCGTCGAGATCGCGGCCCCGCCGGTCAGCCACTTCAAGTGGGAGACGGACGTGCGCCGCTACGGGCGCTTCCGCGGGAACTTCCCGGTCCTCGCCCGCCGCCTCAACGACTTCCTGCACCTGAAGGTCTTCCCCGACAACTACCTGTCCTGGGGCGTCTCCTCGCTCCGCGAGGCCCTGCGCCGCCACCGCAAGCGCCCCTTCGACATGGTCGTCGCCACCGGGAACCCGTTCGCGGCCTTCGGGGCGGCGTGGGCGTTCGGGAAGCTCACCGGCCGCCCGTTCGTCGTCGACTACCGCGACTCGTGGACCCTCAGCCAGTTCAAGAACGAGCCCGCCTTCCCGCCCGACCACCCGGCCTGGAAGTGGGAGCGGCGCATCCTGCGCTCGGCCGCGGCCTCCCTGCACGTCAACCGGAACATGCTCGACTGGTACGCCGAGCGGTACCCCGAGGCCGCCGACCGCATGCAGGTCGTCCTCAACGGCTGGGACCCCGAGGTCTTCGCCGAGACCGCCGACCCGGCGCCCGCCGACGAGCACCGGCCGCTCGCGTTCTCCTTCATCGGCACCATCACCCTCGTGCAGCCGATCCGCGAGATGCTCGAGGCGTTCCGGCTCATGCGCGAGTCCGGCCGCCACGCCGACGCCTCCCTCGACCTCTACGGCCACTACGGGTTCTTCGCCGGCGGCGAGACCGTGCTCCGCACCGAACTCGGCCTCGCCGACCCCATCGACGGCGTCAACTACCGCGGCGCCGTCCCCAAACCGCGCATCGCCGAGGCCTACGACGCCACCGACGTGCTCCTGTTCGTCACCGGCGGCTCGAAGTACGTGACCACCGGGAAGGTCTTCGAGTACATGGCCTCCGGCAAACCCATCGTCTCCATCCACGAACCCGGCTGCGCCGCAGAGGAAGTGCTCCGCGGCTACCCGCTCTGGTTCGTCCCCGCCAGCCTCGACCCCGCCGACATCGCCGCGGCCCTCGCCGACGCCGGCGACGCCGCCCGCAAAGCCGACCCGGCCGTCACCGCCCAGGCCCGCGCCCACGCCGCCGCGTTCACGCGCGGCAACGCCCTCGAAGGGTTCGAGCAGTGGGCCCGCGACACCGTGGCCGAGAGGAAGCCCCGATGACCGACCCCCGCGAAGCCGCCCCGGACCGGGTGGTCCTCGTCCTGTTCCACAAGAACTCCGTGCGCCGCGCCGTCCCCTTCATCGACGCCGTGGCCGCCCGCGGCGTGCGGGTGAGCGCCCTCGTCGCCGACGGCCTCGGCTGGCACAACCCGCCTCCGCTCCCCGCCGGCGTCGAGGTGTACTCCCTGGGGCGGGCCGAATCCCGCCGGCCCTTCGTGTGGACCTACACCGCGCTCGTCGAGCGAATCCCCGGCGGCGTGCTGCGCCGCCTCGAGCACCTGCCCGGCCCGCTCGGCCGCGCCGCGGGCAAAGCGGGCCGGGTGCAGCGCAAGATCGCCGGGAGGCTCCGCCGCCGCGTGTTCTGGCCGGTCTACCGGCCGCTGCGGTCCCACGCGGTCCGCCGCGCCGCCCTCCGCCGGCTCGGCCCGCTCGAACTCGACACGGCCTCCCGCCTCGTCCTCGCCGACGACGCCGCCGTCCCCCTCGGCTGGACCCTCACCAAACGCCACCCCCGCCTCGACGTCACCCGCTCCCTCCACCTCGGCCCCTACCAGGACCACCCGGTGATCGCCCCGGTCCCCGAAGGCCCCGACCGCCCCGCCGCCCCCCGCCCCTACCGCCAGCTCTAAGCCACGAAACCCGCAAAACCACCCGAAACCCACCCAGCACTCGGCTCGAACACAGGCATCCGCGCCTCAGAACCTTGGAATGAGACGATCATTCCCGTCCTGAGGCGCGGTTTCCAATGTTGCGGCGCACGTGTTACGCCACCGTGACCTGGCGGCGGGCCGCGGGCGGCTACGCTGCAGGCATGCTGCGTTCTGTCATTCTCGCCGCCGCCCGGTCATCGAAGATCGAACGGCTCGTCGGCACCGCGCCGGTGACGCGATCGCTCGTCCGCCGCTACGTCGCGGGCGAGACCACGGCCCACGCCGTCGCCACCACCAGGACCCTCGCGGCCGACGGACTGCTCGCCACCCTCGACTACCTCGGCGAGGACACCGTCGTCGTCGAACAGGCCGACGCCACCCGCGACGAATACCTCGGCCTCCTCGCCGCCCTCAAGGCCGAAGGCCTCTCCGCCTCCGCCGAGGTCAGCGTCAAACTCTCCGCTCTCGGCCAGCGCATCGACCCCGAACTCGCCTACGAGCGCGCCAGCGAGATCTGCGTCGCCGCCGCCGACGCCGGCACCACGGTCACCGTCGACATGGAGGACCACACCGTCACCGACTCCACCCTGGAGATCGTGCAGCGCCTCCGCGAGACGCACGCCTCCACCGGCGCCGTCCTCCAGGCCTACCTGCGCCGCACCGAGGACGACTGCAAGTCCCAGGCCGTCGCCGGCTCGCGCATCCGCCTCTGCAAGGGCGCCTACAAGGAGCCCGAGACCGTCGCCTACCAGCGCGGCCTCGACGTCGACCGGTCCTATGTGCGCTGCATCAACGCGCTCATGGCCGGCGAGGGCTACCCCATGCTCGCCACGCACGACCCGCGCCTCATCGAGATCGGCATCGACCGGGCCCGCTGGTACGACCGCGGCAAGGAGTCGTTCGAGTTCCAGATGCTCTACGGCATCCGCCCCACCGAGCAGCTGCGCCTCGCCGCCGAGGGCTACCGCGTGCGCGTCTACGTGCCCTACGGCGACCAGTGGTACGGGTACCTCATGCGCCGCATGGCCGAACGCCCCGCGAACCTCGCCGTCTTCGCCCGCTCACTGTGGACGAAGTCGTAGGGCGCGTGCAAAGCCGCCACGGGCGCGTCTCCGGCGGAGGCGCGCCCGCCGCGTCCCTTGGAGTCCTCTGAGGAACCGTGCCGTACCCGAGCGGCCGCGGCCCGGCATCGTCCTGGTCACAACCCCTGGACGCCCAGGCCACACCCGCAGTTCGGGGCTCGCACGGGTAGCGATCGGCGACTACAGTTGCGAACGTGACTCAAGCCCCCGAGGACTTCACCCCGGACACCCCCGAGAACGACCGCCCCGGCGAACCCCGCCCCGGGCAGGCCGCCTCGGCCCCGCTCGTGCCCGGCCAGCGCTCCGGGTCCGAGACGCCGCTCGGCACCTCACCGGAACCGGTGCTGCCGCAAGCGGACACGGGGAACGCGGCGATCCCGCAGGCCGCCCCGATGCCGCCCCTCCCGGAGCCGACCGCCCCGCCCTCGACGCTCCCGGTCGACATGCTCCCGCCCGGCGCCGTCCCGCCCCAGGCGCCCATGCCGGGGCAGATGCCCGGCCAGATGCCGCCCGGCTACCCGACCGCCCCTTACGCGGCCGTCCCGCACCAGGGCGGCCCGGTCCCGCCCGGCCAGATCCCGCCCGGCCCGATCCCGGTCAGCGCCATGCCGCCCTGGCCCGGCGGCCACGTCCACTTCCCCCCGCCGCGGCCCGATCGGCGACGATCACCACTCGGGACGATCCTCGTCGTCCTCCTCCTTGTCACGGGCTCCGTCTTCGGCGGGGCCCTCGTCAACGGCTGGCGCCCGGGCATGCCCGCCGGCGAGACCGGCACCATCGAGGGACTCGCGGTCCAGCCCGGCGAGGGCACCGTCCCCAGCCCCGGCCCGAACGCCTCCGAAGCGGAGATCCTGGCCTACCTCAAGGAGCAGGCGCAGCTCGTCCTCGACGCCCAGAGCGAGTCCCTGCTCAACAACAGCCTCGACGGCTGGCTCGCCGCGTACGACCCGACGATCCACGACCAGATGACCCGCCGCTTCGACTCGCTCACCTCGATGCAGGTCTCCCGCTTCGACTACCAGATCGCCTCGGGCCCGATCGAGGACGCGTCGGGCGCCGTCCCGCTCTACGACATCTCCGTCGCGCTCTCCTACTGCTTCGTCGAGCCGGCCGAGACCTGCAAGGCCGCCGACATCGTCTTCGACTCGCGCTGGCGCGCGGGTGACGACGGGATGGTCATGGTCGAGGTCGCCAACTCCGAGTACGGCGAGGGCCCGCACCCGTGGGAGGTCACCGATCTCGTTGCGGCCGTTGGCGAGCGCACCGTGACCGCCGTGCCGCTGGAGATGGCCGACCGCCTCGACGAGGCCCTGGAGATCTCCGAGGCCGCCGCGGTGAACGCCGACAAGTGGGCGTACTGGGAGAAGCCCGACCGGTACGTCATCTACATCGCGAGCGACGCCGAGTTCGAGTCCTGGTTCGGGGGGTTCTGGGACTCCGAGGACGTGCTCGGGTTCGCGCTGCCGCTCAACGGCACGGTGAACGGCGAGCGCCAGCCCTCCACGTACGCGACGGTGATGGGCGTCGACCGCACCGGCTGGGGCTACGGCCTCACCTCGGTGATCCGGCACGAGCTGGGGCACGCGGTGACGCTGTGGGCCGCGCCGTCGGAGCGGTACGCGGACGACACGTGGTGGATGGTCGAGGGCGTCGCCGAGTACATCGACCACGGCGACCGCTCGCTCGACGAGTACGACCGCGCGCTCGACGTGCGCGACTACGTCGAGCAGGGCGGCTGCGAGACCGACATCCTCCCGCCCGACGGGGACGACGACACGCTCGCCGGCTCCGGCAAGTACGGGTGCGGGTTCCTCGGCGTGCACTACATGATCGACGAGTACGGGGTCGAGAAGTTCACCGAGTTCTTCGGGGCGACGGCGCGTGAGGGCGAGCCGGCGGTGGACATGGCGCCCGAGATCTACGGGAAGAGCTATGCGGAGCTGATGGAGGAGATTACGGCCTTCATTGCCCAGACCGTGTGAGATCGGGTGTTGCCGGGTGGCCCGGACTGCCGTAACATGAGCCTCATCCCAATCGAAAGACATCAACGTCACAGTCTGTGACGACCGACTTGTTTCGGTTCATATGGGCATTCGCGTCCGCCGCACCTCAAACACATCACACAACCCCACGTCCTTGCAGCAGTGCTCGCAACAGCCCTCGACAGAACGGTGAGACACATGAGCGAACCCGGGGACCTCCTCGACGAGGTCAAGTTCTTGACGGTGACGGAGGTGGCCGAGCTGATGCGCGTCTCGAAGATGACGGTGTACCGGCTCGTCCACAACGGCGAAATCGCGGCGGTGCGGGTCGGGCGCTCCTTCCGCGTGCCCGAGTCGGCGGTCAAGTCCTACCTCTCCGAAGCGCTCCAGACCGACGACTGATCCCCCTCGGCCCGGCAGGTCCCGCCACGCGCCAGCTGTGACGGGGCCTGCGGTTCCGCTCGCCCGGCGCGGGGGCCGCCGGATGGGCGCGTTAGGCTGGTCGGGCTCGAAAAATTGTCTAGTGAACATCTGTGAGGAAGCTCTATGGGCTCGGTCATCAAGAAGCGGCGCAAGCGCATGGCGAAGAAGAAGCACCGCAAGCTGCTCCGCAAGACCCGCGTGCAGCGTCGCAAGCTCGGCAAGTAACCGAGTCGACCGGCTCCCGAGTACCTGCGGGTAGGCTGTTCGCATGCCAGAGTTCGCAGCAGCGTTCGCCTTCGATGTACGCGCCTACGTCTACTTGGCGATCTCACTCGGATCTGCCTTGCTTTCGGTGATCGCTCTCACTCATTGCGCGGTGCAGAAGCCCGACGCGTTCAACGCCGTCGGCACCCTCTCGAAGGGCGCCTGGCTCGGCATCCTGGCGGTGAGCCTGGGTCTGTCCGTGCTGTTCGGCTTGACGAGCCCCGGATCGGGGCTCATCTTCACCCTGGTGGCGATCGCCGCGGCGCTGGTGTACCTCCTGGACGTGCGGACCGGTTTCAAAGACCTTCACGGCGGCGGCTCCTCGTACTGAGCGGTGCCGCCGGCACCCGTGACAAAGCCGCGTCGACATCTGTCGACGCGGCTTTCGCCATGCCCTGCTTCAGTGCCGCGCCCGTTAGCGGACGATGCCGCGGGCCATCTCCCGCAGCCGCCTGACCCGGTCGGCCGTCGGAGGGTGGGTCGAGAACAGACTGGAGAGCCCGCCGCCGCGCAGCGGCGACTCGATCATCAGGTGCGACTGCTCCGCGATGCGGCTGTCGGACCGCGCCGGCATCCGGTCGACCCCGGCGGCGATCTTCTCGAGCGCGCTCGCGAGCGCGAGCGGGTCGCCGGTGAGGCGGGCGCCGTCGGCGTCGGCCTCGTACTCGCGCGAGCGCGACACGGCCATCTGGATGAGCCCGGCCGCGAGCGGGCCGAGGATCATCGTCAGCAGCAGCACGAGCGGGTTCGGCCGGTCCTCGTCGTCGGAGGCGAAGAACGGCAGGAACATCGCGAGGTTCGCGAGCATCGTGATGATGCTGGCGAGCGCCCCGGCGACCGAGGAGATGAGGATGTCGCGGTTGTAGACGTGCGACAGCTCGTGCCCGATCACG
This sequence comes from Glycomyces niveus, assembly GCF_017592475.1. Classification (GTDB taxonomy): domain Bacteria; phylum Actinomycetota; class Actinomycetes; order Mycobacteriales; family Micromonosporaceae; genus Glycomyces; species Glycomyces niveus. The sequence goes on from NZ_JAGFNP010000007.1 coordinate 100,052, forward strand.
GCCCGCAGCTCGGCGGGGGTGAGCAGCTGCAGGATGCCCTCGGTGACGGCGACCGCGGCGTTCTCGGGATTGCGGCCCGTGGCGAACGCGTTCGGCTGCATGGTGGGCGAGATGTACAGGCGCGGCATCGGCTGGTTCGCGCGGTGCGCGAGTTCGCGCACCATCGCGTACAGCTGCGGGGCCTGCGCTTCGGAGACCGGCTGGGCGCGCATGGCGCGCAGCGCGATCTTGTCGGAGTTGAAGTAGGCGTAGGCGTTCATGCCGACGGCGATGACACCGGCGATGAGGATGCCGGTCGAGCCGCCGAGCAGGTAGCCGACGGCGATCACGAGCGCCGACATCGCGCCGAGCAGCACCGCCGTTTTGAGGCCGTTGTGGTGCTTCATGGTGGTTGGTTTCCCTCCTTGTGGGAAATGCAACATCCTGGTTACGGCCAGTATTTCTTCGTGAGCTGGGAATTCACCGAGAAACGGCGGTGAAGTCCAACACGACCTGCGGCGCGAGCGTCATGGCGAGGAGCGCGAGCCCGACTGCGGCGAGGGCGATCGCGAAGCGGCCCTTGGCGGTCGACGGCCCGCGGCCGAGCAGGACGGTGCGCGCGAGCGGCAGGTAGTAGGCGAGCCCGAGGACCGCCCCTGCGGCCACGATCACGGCCAGCCACAGCGCGGACGAGGCCAGCACCTCCAGGATCGCGACTTTCGCAAAGGTCCCGGCGAGCGCGGGCGGCAGTCCGGCGAGCCCGATCACCGAGAAGAGGAAGAGCGAAGCGGGCAGCGGAGCAGAGCGCCAAAGCCCGGAAAGCTCCGCGATGGCGCCGCCCTCACCCGACCCCTGGACGGGGATGTTCCCGGCGCTAGCCTTCAAATCGGACCCCTGGGGACCCCCCGTTTTCAATCCTTCCAGAGGGGTACGACGCTCGCCGATCGCGATCTCATCTCGTCTTTCGCCCGTGGCGTGCTCTCCGACGGCCAGTGCTTCCACTCCGGCCGCCCGGTCCGAAGTCCAGGCCGGCCTGACCGCCGTCAAGGAAGCGAAGGCGCCCGCCTCCAGCAGCACGAAGAACACCGCGTAGGCGAGGGCCGCCGAGGCGGCGGCCGGGGCGTCTTCGCGGCCGGTCGCCGTCGTGACGACCGCGAGCGGGGCGAGCGCGTAGCCGGCGTGGGCGATGCCGGACCAGGCGAGCAGCGGCACCGTCCGGCGCTGCACCAGCGCGCCCAGGTTCCCGATGGCGATCGAGGCGACGCTCAGCGCCGCAACCACGATCCCGGTGGCCGTCCCGGCACCCGCCTCGAGCCCGAAGAAGACCACCCAGATGATCGCGATCGCGCCGCCGAGCTTCGAGGCGCTCGCGAGGTACGTCGCGATCGGCAGCGGCGCCCGCTCGAGCACCAGCGGCGCCCACGCGTGCAGCGGCGCGGCCGCGAGCTTGAACGCGAACCCGCCGAGCAGCAGCGCCGCGCCGGCCGCCACGAGCGCCGGGTCCGCTCCCGCCAGGCCCGCCGCGAGCCCTTCCAAGTGCAGTGTTCCCGCTGCGGCGTAAAGGAACGCCGCGCCCATGAGCGCGGTTGCCGAGGAGGCGATCGAGGCGATCAGGAACGTCACGCCCGCTTCGGCGCCGTCGCGGCCGGGCTTGGTGACGAGCACGTACAGCGGCACGGTCAGCGTCTCGAGCGCGACGATCAGCGTGATGAGGTCGCGCGCGCCCGCGAGCGTGATCCCGCCCGCCGCCGAGACCGCCAGCAGGAACCAGTACTCGCCCGACTGCCGCCCGCTCACCGCCGCGACGAGGACGCTCAACCCGGCGAACAGGGCCGCCGCGCCCATCGCGGCGTCGTCGGCGACGAACGAGTGCCAGGTGCCGACCGCGAACGTCGACCGGTCCTCACCGCCGCCCACCCACAGCGCCGCGACCGCGGCCGCTGTGAGTCCGATCATCATGCAGCCCTTGGCAGCCCGGCCCGCGAACAGTGCGAGCACGGCCGCTCCCGCCGCGAGGTAGAGCGGCAGCAGCGCCACGTGGTCGATCGCCTGGACCCGCATCTACAGCAGCCCCTCCCCGAACAGGTCCAGCAGCGGCCCCGGCACGAGGCCGAGCAGCAGCGTCCCCGCCACGAGCGGTGCCCACACCACGAGTTCCACAGTGGAGACGTCGCCGATGCCCTTCGTCGCGGGCGCTACCGGGCCGTGGCTGACGCGCCGCAGCATCCGCAGCAGGTACGCCGCGGCCAGGAACGCCCCGAACGCCGCCGCCGCGGCGAGCGCGAACCACGCGCCGCCGCGTTCCGCCGCCGCGTAGACCGTGAAGGCCTCGCCCCAGAAGCCCGCGAGCCCCGGCAGCCCGAGCGACGCCAGCGCCGCGAAGCCCAGCACCCCGGCGAGCATCGGCGCGGCGAGCCGGAGGCCGCCGAGGGAGCCGAGGAGGCCGGTGTGCGTGCGGGCTTTGAGGGCGCCGACGAGGAAGAACAGGAGGGGCGTGATGAGGCCGTGCGCGAGGTTCCCGAAGAGCGCGGCGTTGACGCCCGCTTCGGTGCCGGTCGCGAACGCGAGGACCACGAAGCCCATGTGGCCCACCGAGGAGTACGCGATGAGCCGCTTGAGTTCGGGGAGGCTCAGGCATACGAGGCCGGCGACGAGGATGCCGAGCGCGGCGAGCACCGCGAGCACGGGCGCGGCGTCGGCCGCGCCTTGCGGGGCGAGGCCGCCGGCGACTCGGATGAGGCCGTAGGTGCCGAGTTTGAGGAGCACGCCCGCGAGGAGCACGGAGCCGACCGTGGGGGCGGCGGTGTGCGCGTCGGGGAGCCACGAGTGGAGCGGCCAGAGCGGGGCTTTGACCGCGAACCCGATGGCCAGCAAGGCGAACACGAGGAGCGAGAGGCCCGGGCTGACGCCTCCGGCGACGATGATCGCCCCGAGGTCGGCGGTCCCGATGTCGGCGACCGCGACGAACAGGCCCGTGGCCATGAGCAGCGACCCGGCGACGGTGAACAGCGCGAACTTCGCGGCCGCATGCCGCCGCGCGGCCGGATCGCCGTACCGGCGGATCATCGCCCACATCGGGAGGAGCACGGCCTCGAACGCGATGAAGAACAGGATCAGGTTGTCCGCGAAGAACACGAGCGTCGAAGCGAACTGGACCGCCAGCAGCAGCACGGTCAACATGGGCGACGGTTTCCCGGGCACGCCGACCGTCTTACCCGCGGCCAGGGAAGGGCCCCCGGTTGCAACGTTAGCCGCGCCGACCTGAAGCGAACCTGAAGTGTGCCGTTCCGCACCCAGGGCATTGTGGAGGCAGCACAGCAAGCCGAGCAGTGCCGTCAACAGCGCGAGCGGCCACGAGATGCCGTCGACCGCGATCGCGAAGTCCAGGTGGAGCGAAGGCGCCCAGGTGAAATCGACCTGGTGCCACCACCCTCCCTCCAAACTCGCCCCGTAGGTCATCCAGTTCCCGTTGCCGCGCCCGATCGGCAGCAACGCCACCGCCACCAGTGCCGCAGCCGCCGCACCTACGCCAACCCAGTGCGCGGCCGCCCGCTCGCGCCAAGCCCAGACCAGCACCGCCCCGAAGAGCGGCGCCGCCACCGCGAGCACCAGCATCAGCTCCACAGGCTCACCCCGATCGCCGCCACCGCGACCAGCAGCGTCCCCGCCGCGCTCAACCGCAGGTACCGCACCAGCCCGCCCCGGTGCCCGGTCGCGGTGTCCTCGGCCGCAACGAGCGTCGCCCGCGCCGACCCCTCGACGACCGTCCGGTCCACCAGCCGCTCATCGAGCTCCCGCGCCGCCGCGCTCGCGCCCCGGGCCAGCGCCCGCGTCGCCTTGCCTGCCATCCGTTCCGCGTACAAGCCCTCCGCGAACGCGGGCCGCGTCCGGCCCAGGACGCCCGCCGGGTCGCGGTCGATCCCGGTCGCCCGCCGCCGGCGCCACCACGCGTCCGCGATCACCGCGAACCCGCCGACCGTCACCAGCAGCAGCAACGCCATCAAGTCCAAGTGCAGCTCCGGCACGTCGAACGGCCCCGCGTAGTACACCGCCCCGACCGCCACCGTCGCGATCATCAACGCCCACAAGCTGAACGACTCCGCACCCGGCACCGCCGCCCGCTCCTCCCGTTCGGGCGCGCCGCGCCAGAACAGCAGCAGCCACAACCGGGCCGAATACGCCGCCGTCAGGATGCTCGCCCCGACCCCGGCCCAGAACACGACCACCCCGGCCGGGCTCCCGGCCTCGTACGCCGCGCCGAGGACCGCCTCCTTGCTGTAGAAGCCGCCCAGCGGCGGCAGCCCCGCCATCGCCGCGAGCCCGATCGTCATGGCCGCGAACGCCAGCGGCGCGTCGCCCGGCCGCAGCCGGGTCGTCAGCAGCGAGCCGTTCGTGCCCGCCACCGCGATGATCACGCCCGCCGTGAGGAACAGCAGCCCCTTGAACGCCGCGTGCGAGACGAGATGGAACAGCGCCGCGTCCCCGGCGCTCACCGCCACGGCCGCGAACATGAACCCGACCTGGCTCACCGTCGACCACGCCAGCACGCCCTTGAGGTCCCTCGCCGCCAGCGCGCACAGGCCCGCCCCGACCATCGTCACCGCCGCCACTAGAGCGACCACGAGCAGCAGCGGCTCGGGCCAGACCGGCGCCAGCCGGGTCAGCACGTACGCGCCCGCCGCGACCATCGTCGCCGCGTGGATGAGCGCGCTCACCGGCGTCGGGCCGGCCATCGCCGGTGGCAGCCAGATCTGCAGCGGGAACTGCGCGGACTTGCCGATGCAGCCGAACAGGATCAGCAGCATGCCCGCCGCCGCGGCCCCTTCGGGCGCGGCCGCGGCCGCTTCGACCCGGAACGATCCGGCGGCCGCGCCGAGGACCATCACGCCGAGCACGAACGCCACGTCGCCGAACCGCGTCACGAGGAACGCCTTCGCCGCCGCGCCCGGCGCTTCGGGCAGTTTCGCGTAGTGGGCGATCAGCAGGTAGGAGCAGGCGCCCATGACCTCCCATCCGATGAGGAGGAACACGAGGTCGTCGGCGGCCACCACGAGGAGCATGGCGGCGCAGAACAGGTTGACCTGCGCCGCGAACGGCGCATATCGGGGGTCGTCGCGCAGGTAGGCGGCCGAGTAGACCTGGACGAGGAGCGTCACGAATGCGCTCGCGAGAGCCACCGCCGTCGCCGTCCCGGACAGGTCGAGCGCGAGGTCGACCTGGATCGAGCCGAAGTCCGCGAGCGTCAAGGCGAACCGGGGGTTGGCGACGGCGCAGCAGGCCGCCAGGAGCAGTGCGGCCGCGGGTCCGGCGATCGCGAGGACTCTCGCGAGGCCGCGGTGCCGGATGAGCAGCCCGGCGAGGCCCGCCGCGGCGGGGACGCCGATGAGGAGCAGTCCGAGGGTCATCGGCCGCTCCCGGCGTCGTGCGGCGGTTCTTCGGGGAGGTCGTCGGTGTCGATCGTGGCGCGCTCGCGCCACAGGTTGAGGATGAGCGCGAGTCCGACGCCGACCTCTGCGGCGGCGATGACCACGATGAACAGGGCGAAGCTCTGCCCGGTGTAGGCATTGTGGACGAGGTCGGCGGTCACGAGCACGAGGTGCACGCCGCCGAGCATGAGTTCGGCGGCGGCGAGCTGGAGGACGGCGTTGCGGCGCGTGAGGACCCCGTAGAGGCCGATCGCGAACAGCCCCACGGCGATCAGGAACCCGATAAGCGGGTGCACGGGATCCTCCCCGAAGGGAAGGGATCGGTCGATCGGGGCCACATGGCCCCATCTTGGACCACGCGGCCTGCGAAAGTCCAGACCCGGGGCCGTGTCGATGCCGTTGAAAAACCGGCAGGCGGGGGCACGGAACCCATTGTCGCCACGGCGGCGGCCCTGCCGCCGAAATGAGCTCCCGGCTCGGCCTACCAGGATTCGCGGCGCGCGGCGAGCCCGTCCACGATGAGCCCCAACCCGATCGCGAACTCGTCCCCGTACCGGTACCCCGGCTTGAGGGTGAGCTCGAGCGCCATTGCCGCGAGGTGCGGGAACGCCGCGGCCGCCTCCTCGGTCACGAGGCCCGCGGCGACCTCCTCCATGTCGGCGCCGTTCTCGAACGGCAGCGCCTGCTCCTGGATCGCGAAGCCGTAGACGTAACTGTCGAGCAGCGAGAACGCATGCGCCGCACCGGCGATCGTGAACCCGCCCGCGAGCAGGCAGCCGATCACCGCATTGTGGTGCCGCAGCGTCGCCGGGCCGGGGTCGGCCCGCGAGTCCATGAGCGCGATGGCCCACGGATGCCGGTTGAGCGCGTCGCGCATCGAGGAGGCGCGCCGACGCATCGCCTCGTCCCAGGCGACGCCGTCCTCGGGCAGCTCGATCTCGGCGAACACGAGGTCGACCATGCCGTCGAGGAGTTCGTCCTTGTTCTTGAAGTGGTGGTAGAGCGCCATGGCCCGCACCCCCAGCCGCTCGGCGAGCTTGCGGGTGCTCGGCACCTCGCCCCCGGCCGCGTCGGCCATCGCGACGGCCTCGCGCAGCACCTTCTCCCTGCTCAACGACCCCCGGCCGTGCTTGGGCGCAGCCTCTTCCGTCATTCAGAACTCCCGGTCCGCCGAAGTCTCCCGCGCCGTACTTTACACCGTACAGTTTTCCTGTACAGTGTAAAGGTACGGATTAAGAGTTCGAGCCACCCTTCACTCTGAGGAGCACGTCATGGAACCCATCGAGCAGCACACGGGCAAGAAGCTCTGCATCGTCGGCGCCTCCGGCAAGCTCGGGCGCTACATGGTGCAGCACGCGCTGGACCGGGGCTACGAGGTCGTGGGCGTCTGCCGCGAGAAGAGCATCCCGAAGCTCGCCGACTACGCCGACCGCATCACGATCATCGGCGGCCAGACGAACGACCGCGAGGTCATCAAGAAGGCCGTCGAAGGCTGCGACGCCGTGCTGACGGTGCTCGTGCCCTGGGGTGTCCAGGACTACTCCTCGGGCACCGCCCGGGCCGTGATCGACTTCGCGAAACCCGATGCGCGCCTGATCTTCTCGTGCGGCTGGCACATCACCCGCGACGGCCGGGACAAGTACTCCCGGCTCCTCAAGGCCCAGGTCGCCTTCGCCCGGTTCATGCGGATCACCCGCCTCATCGACCTCGACGACCAGTACCGCGCCACCGACCTGATCTTCAACAGCGGCACCCGCTGGACGGTCGTCCGCGGCTCCGACCTCGAAGAAGGCCCGAGTCAGGGCCTCCCCGTCTGGACCCGCCACGTCGGCGACCCCGTCCTCGAGAGCAACATGACCCGCCGCACCGACTTCGCCCTCTTCATGGTCGAAGCCGCCGGCAACGACGCCCTCGTCCAAGAGGCCCCCGCCATCGTCGGCTGCCAAACCCCCTCAGCCCTCGCCCACAAGCAAGCAGCCGCCTGACCTCGACCGCCATGTATTTCAACCGCCTATTCGACCTAGCCGCCACGGTGTGAGTACACAATGGTCAAAGAAGGCAAGATCCGTGCGGCCCTGGTCGCGGCCGTCGTCGGCATTCCCATGGCGTCCTGGGCGGTCGCCGCTCCCGCGCTCGCCGACCCCATCAACGACCACATCGCCGTCCAAGGATCCGAAGGGTATGCGGACGACCAGCATCGAGGCGATCCAGGACACCGACACCGGCAAGCGGGGACGTGTAGTCGAGGTGACCGTCGGCGAGAGGCCCGCGAGCGAGACAGTCGCCTCCTGTCTGGACATCGCGCCCGGGGACCCGGTCCTGTGCCGTTCGAGGCGGTTCGCGGTCGAGCAGCGGCCCGTGCAGCTCGCCGACTCCTTCTACCCGGTCGGCATGGTCCGGGCCACCCCGATCGTCTACACCGACACGGGTCCCGGCGGCGTCTACGCGCGCCTCGCCGAAATCGGCCGTGAACCGATCCGCTTCACCGAGCGCCTGCACGCCCGAATGCCGTTCCCGGCGGAGCGGACCGCGCTCGAACTCCCCGGCGGCACACCGGTCATCGCGATCACCCGCACCGCCTACGACGCCGAAGACCGCTGCGTCGAAGTCACCGAGATGATCCTCGACAGCAGCGCCTACGAGCTCGAATACCACGCTTCGATCCAGAGCCCTGTCTTTATCGGTAGAGGTCTGCAAGGCCGACCAAGTGAATTCGCGTGTCTTTCGAGGCAGCCGCGACGAGGTCGTCGCTGAAGCCCTTGGCGCCGAAGCATGCCAATGCGGCCTCCGACACGTCGTGCTTGGCCGCGAGCAGGTCTCGGACCCGGGCGAGGCGCGCGAGGTGGTGCAAGTCCATGCGTGTGCCCCACTTGGCCTCGCCGACGCACAGCAGTCGCTTGGGCCGATTGGCATCAGCCGCTGTCGTTGCGACGACATCGACCTCGATAGGGGTCCTGGTCTCCTTGTCGGTCAAAGTTCCCGAGGAGACTTCGGCGGGGTAGGCGCCGAAGCGGTCGGTCGTGGCGGCGTAAGCACGGCAGAGCTGTTCGAAGTGGGGTCCCATGACCCGGCTGTCGAATTTCGGCGCGCTCTCGCGCCACACCGCTTCGGCCTTGCCGAGTTCGAGTCGCGACCACTCCGGGCGCATGATCGCCTCGTAGAAGTGGATCAGCGGTTCACTAATGCGGAACAGATGACGGTTCGATCTGAACGCATCGGGCTCGATGCGGATCAGATCGCAGTCCTCCAGTACTGACAGCGCATGTGTGAGGTCGGCGGCCTGTCGGCCGCAGTGCTCGGCGATGCCGCTGCGAGTGCGCCGTCCGGAGGCGATTGCACCGAGCACTGCGTGATACAGCGAATCGCTTCGGACCTCGCCCTCGCTCGCGATGAGATAGCGGCCCTCGCGGTACAGCGGCGATCCCTGGTCGAGCACGCTCCTGACCACCCACTCGTCGAATTCCGCGAGGTCCGCCGGCGTCTGAAACCTGACGAACCGAGTTCGGTACGCGGGGGTACCGCCGGTAACCGAGTGGAGCAGCGCGGCCAGGCGAGGATCGTCGGCCTCCCAGAACCGGGCAGCGGTCCGGTAGTCGAAGGGTTTGACGACCAGTTCGAGGGAGGCGCGGCCTCGTAGTGGGGCGTTGCCTTTCAGAAGTCCGCCCATGACGGCCATCGCAGACCCGCAAAGAATGAGGCGGGTCCCGCCAGCGTCGCTCCACGGTTGCTGACGGCCGTCGATCTGGTGCTGGATCATGGAAGCCACCGACGGCGAGGCGCGAAGGATGTACGGGAATTCGTCGATGACGATGGTTCGCCCGCGGCAGTGCTCCAGCATCTGATCGAAGGCGTCCTTCCATGAATCGAAGGTGAAGGCCATCGGGAATTGCAGGTAGCTGGCCAACGCCTGTCCGAACTGGGCCAGAGATTCGTGCTCTGTCGCAGATTCCGCAGCGAAGTAGAAGCCACCGGTGGCGCGTGTCAACGCCTGGAGAAGGAAGGTCTTGCCCTGGCGTCGGCGCCCGCTGACGATGGCGAGGGTCAGATCCGGTTCAGGGCTGGTCACGAACTGGTCGAGCGCCTGCCACTCTCGATCGCGGGCGAAGAGAAGGTCGGGTTTGTCCATCACTTACCCTGTCTTTCATGGAACTATAGTTTATAGAAGTATACTTCCATGAACTATAGTTCCATGAAAAATTCCTCAGCGGAGCAGCAGGTCTGCCAGGGCGAAGGCGAAGAGGGCCACCGCCACGAAGCCGTTGGCGGTGAAGAAGGCGCGGTTGACCTTGGAGAGGTCGTGCGGTTTGACGACCGCGTGCTCGTAGGCGAGGGCGATCGCCACGACCGCGAGGCCGATCCAGTAGATCCATCCGAAGCCGGTCAGGGCGCCGAACCAGGCGAAGGCGGCCCAGGCGATCGCGTGGGTCACGGTGGAGGCGTGGAGGGCGACCTTGACGCCCCAGCGGGCCGGGGTGGAGTGGACGCCGATTTCGCGGTCGATGTCGATGTCCTGGCAGGCGTATATGAGGTCGAAGCCGCCGATCCAGAGGCCAACGGCCGCGCCGAGGACGATCGAAGGGGCCGAGCCCTCGAACGTGCCCGTCACCGCGAGCCACGCGCCCACCGGGGCGACCATCTGGGCCAAGCCAAGGATCGCGTGCGGGTAGTCCGTGAACCGCTTCGCGTACGGGTAGACGATGAGCGGGGCGACGGCGAGCGGGCTCAGCGCCAGGCAGAGCGGGTTCAGCAACCAGGCCGAGGCGAGGAGTGCCACGAGGCTGACTCCGCAGCCGATGTAGGCGGTCTTCAGCGAGACTCTGCCGGTGACGAGTTCCCGCTTCGCGGTGCGCGGGTTCTTCGCGTCGATCTTCCGGTCGATGATGCGGTTGGCGGCCATCGCCAGGGTTCTCGCGCTCACCATCGCGACGGTGACCAGGACGAGGACCCACCAGCTGAAGGCGTCCTCCAGGGTCATGACCGTCAGGGTCGAGAGGTACGCGAAGGGCAGGGCGAACACCGAGTGCTCGAAGGCGACGAGCTTCAGGAAGTCCTTGACGTGGTTGGGCTTCGGGGTGAGGGTCTCAGTCAAGTCCGTACTCTTTCCAGCGGCGGTCGACGGACGCTTTGACTGCCGAGCTCATCTGCATCGCCTCGGGCCAGCCGCGCGTGTAGCCCTCCTCGGGCCACTTCGCGGTCGCGTCGATGCCGGCCTTGCCGCCCCAGAACTGGTGGTAGGAGGCGTGGTCGAGGTGGTCGACGGGGCCTTCGGTGAGGAGCAGGTCCCGCGAGTAGTCCACATTGCCCAGTGCGCGCCAGGCGACCTCGCGGTAGTCGTGCACGTCGCAGTCGGCGTCCACCACGACGATGAGCTTCGTCAGGCTCATCATCTGCAGGCCCCAGATCGCGCTCATGACCTTCTGCGCCTGCTTCGGGAACTTCTTGTCGATCGAGACGATCACGCAGTTGTGGAAGACCCCGGCCGCAGGCATGTCGTAGTCGACGATCTCCGGGATCATGATCTTGACGAGCGGCAGGAAGATCCGCTCGGTCGCCTTGCCCAGCCCGTGGTCCTCCTGGGGCGGGGCCGAGGTGATGATCGTGTGGTAGATCGGGTTCTGGCGCATCGTCATCGCCTCGATGTGCATGACCGGGAACGGCTCCACTGGCGTGTAGAACCCGGTGTGGTCGCCGAACGGACCCTCGGGCAGGCGCTCGCCCGGCTCGGCCCAGCCCTCGAGCACGATCTGCGAGTTCGCCGGAACCTGGAGCGGGACGGTGAGGCAGTCGACCATCTCGACGCGCTCGCCCCGCAGGAAGCCCGCGAACAGGTATTCGTCGATGTCCGGCGGGAGCGGCGCGGTCGCGGCGTACGCCATCACCGGGTCCGGGCCGATCGCGATCGCCACGGGCAGCCGCTCGCCGCGCTTCTCGGCCTCGGCGTAGTGCGAGGTCGAGTTCTTGTGGATCTGCCAGTGCAGGCCGATCGAGCGCTCGGTGTGCTGCTGGAGCCGGTAGAGGCCGACGTTGCGCTTGCCGGTCTCGGGGTGCTTGGTGTGGGTGAGCCCGAAGTTGTGGAAGACGCCGCCGTCGCCGGGCCAGACCTGGAGGCCCGGGAGCATGTCCAGGTCGACGTCGTCGCCGGTGAAGACCACCTCTTGGCACGGGGCCTTGCGGATCTTCTTGGGCGGCACGGACTTGAGCTGCATGAGCTTGCCGAGGCCGTCGCGGATGCCCGCCCAGCCGACCGGCAGCTCGGGCTTGGCGAGGGCGCCGATGCGGTCGCCGATCTCGTTGAGGGAGTCGACGCCGAGGGCCTTGGCCATGCGCGCCTCGGTGCCGAAGAGGTTGATCGCCACGGGGATGTGGCTGCCGGCCGGGTTCTCGAAGAGCAGGGCCGGGCCGTCCTCGCGGATCACCCGCTGCGTGATCTCGGAGATCTCGAGGTGCGGGTCGACCTCGGCCTTGACGCGCTTGAGGTCGCCGTCGGCTTCGAGGGCGGCCAGGAACGCCTGCAGGTCTTCGTACGGGAACTTGGGTGCCACGGAGTTCATTCAACCACCCGCCCGCGGTCACATTTCCGGGCTCTACTTCGACCTGGTGATGGCGGGCACTGCACCTGTGAGGTACATTACGATACGGTACCGTCTCGTTTCGAAAAGGCGTAGGCTCGAGGCAACACCACGATACGAGCGGGGTACGACAACCCCGCCGGTCGAACACCAGCGCGCCCCGGGCCGAGCCCGCCGCGCGCGAGCCGCGGTCGGCGCCGCGGCGAGACATCGCCAAGATGCACTGACTCTCTGAAACACAGAAACGGAAACCCTGTGAGCGACACCCGTTCCGAACCGACCCCTGAAGTCGAGGACCAAGGCCACCCCCGCCGGTGGGCCATCCTCGGCGTCCTGGTCATCAGCCTCATCGTCGTCGTCCTCGACAACACCGTCCTCAACGTCGCCATGAAGACCCTGGCCGCGCCCGCGCCCGAAGGCGTCGAGGCCAGCCAGAGCGACCTCGCCTGGATGATCAACTCCTACACCCTCGTCTTCGCCGGACTCCTCTTCGCCTCCGGCATCATCGGCGACCGCATCGGCCGCAAGCGCATGCTCATCGGCGGCCTCGTCGTCTTCGGCCTCGCCTCGCTGCTCTCCGCCTACGCCAGCACGCCCGACCAGCTCATCTGGTACCGCGCCCTCATGGGCGCCGGCGCCGCCGTCATGATGCCCTCCACCCTGTCGCTGCTGCGCAACGTCTTCTCCGCCAAGGAGTTCCCCAAGGCCCTCGGCATCTGGACCGGCGCGGTCGGCATCGGCGGCGCCATCGGCCCGATCGTCGGCGGCGCGCTCCTCGAGCACTTCTGGTGGGGCTCGGTCTTCCTCATCAACGTGCCGATCGTCGTCTTCGGCATCGTCGCCGTCTCGATCCTCGCGCCCGAGTCCAAGGGCAGCCAGGCCAAGGCCGACTTCGTCGGCATGGCCCTCTCCATGATCGGCCTCGTCAGCCTCACCTACGGCATCATCGAAGCCGGCGACTCCGGCTCCTGGTCCGGCATCGAAGTCTGGGGCACCATCGCGCTCGGCGTGATCGTCCTCGTCGGCTTCGTCCTGTGGGAGAAGCGCATCCCGCACGCCTCGCTCGACATGAACCTCTTCAAGAACACCCGGTTCTCGGCCTCCTCGGCCATCATCACCCTCACCTTCTTCGGGATGATGGGCCTGATGTTCTTCATGACCTTCTACCTCCAGCTCCTCAAGGGCTACACCCCGCTGGAGACCGGTCTGCTGTTCCTGCCGTTCGGCGCCTCGATGCTCGTCTTCGCCCCGCTCTCGAACACCCTCGTGCAGCGCTTCGGCGCCAAGACCGTCGGCATCGTCGCGATGCTCCTGGTCATCACCAACTTCACGGTCACCGCGCTCGTCTTCGAGGCCGACACCCCCGTCTGGGTCGTCATCGTCCTCTTCCTCATCACCGGCGCCGGCATGGCCAACCTCATGCCGCCCGCGATGAACACGCTGATGTCCTCGGTGCCCAAGGAGAAGGCCGGCGTCGGCTCCGCGCTCGCCAACACGCTCCGCCAGGTCGGCGGCGCACTCGGCGTCGCCGTGCTCGGCACCGTCATGGCCCAGGCCTACCAGTCCCGCATCGGCGACGCCGCCCCGCAGCTGCCCGACGCCGCCCGAGAGTCCTACGCCGCCACGTACGGCGCCCTCGAGAGCGGGGCCCTCCCGGCCGACGCCGCCGCAGCCGTCACCAGCGCGGCCGACAGCTCGTTCATCGACGCCCTGCACATCACCGCGTTCTCGGCCATCGGCGTCGCCCTCGTGGGCCTCGTCATCATCGCGCTCTTCTTCCCCGGACGGCAGCGCCGCGAGACCGAGACCCCTGCGGAGGCCGCCGAAGCCGCCCTCATCGAGGCCTAGGGGAGAATCGGGCCATGCCTGCCGAGCTCAGCGAGACGCCGACCGTCCCGGACCATGCCGCTCCGGACAGCGCCACCGGCGCTGCCGGCGACACTGCCCCCGGCGGCGCCGCGGCCCCGGCCCCCAACAAGGGCCGGCCCCGCAGCGAGGCGGTCAGCCAGGCCATCCTGGAGGCCACCCTCGACCTCATCGCCGAGTACGAGAACGTCACCGAGGTCAGCGTGGAGGCCATCGCGGAGCGCTCCGGCGTCTCCAAGGCCTCCATCTATCGGCGCTTCTCGGCCAAGGGCGAGATCATCGCCGCGGCCATGGAGAGCGTCAAGGCCCCGCTCCCGGCCGACATGCCCCGCACCTCGCTGCGCGACGACCTGATCCACCTGGCGCACAGCATGACCCGGGTCGTCGACCCGCGTGACATGAAGGTCGTCAAATGCATGATGCTGGCGGTCAACGACCCCGACTACCAGCATCACCACCACCGGTTCGTCGAGCACCGCCGCAAGTTCGTGCGCGACACGTTCTCGTACTGGATCGACCGCGGCCAGGCCCGGCCCGATCTCGACCTGCACCTGGCCGTGGCCATGTTCATCAGCCCGCTGCTGACGATCTACGTGTACGGCCAGTACGCCGACGTCCAGGCGCCCGACACCATCGAGCGCCTCGTCGACTCCTTCCTGAAGGGGATCGGCACCGCGCTGGCTTCTTAAGGCGCGCAAACGTATCGCGGCCTTCACGATCCGCCGATCGTGAAGGCCGCGTCCGTTCCTCCGACCAGATGCGACCGGGCCCCGCCGTCCCGCGGGGCCCGGTCACCGGAAGGAACCGAGGATCTGGTCTAGGGGGCCCGGCTCACCGCCTCCCGGCGAGCCGGGCCGTCGTTCCGCCTTAGTTCGCCGGCAGGAGCTCCGCGCTGTGCTTCTTGGTTCGCGGAGCTCCAAGGCCGACTAGTTGACCGGCGGGTAGGCGTTCTCCAGGAGCTCCGCGAACTGCTCAGAGGACCAGTGGCCCGAGAGCGGCATGTTGTCGCGAGAACCGGAGGGGTTGTTGCCGTTGCGGATGTTGCCCTGGTAGTCGGGGTCGCACATCTCGTCGAAGCCCTTGCCCTCGTCGTTCGGGATGTACTGCGAGGAGCCGTCGGACTCGCCCGGAGGCTTCATCCAGACGTAGGCGTCGATGCCCGGCTCGGGCGAGACGGTCGGGCGCTCACCGAGGCCGGCGCCGGCCTGGTTGCACCAGTTGCCCTTGTTGTAGCGCTGGTCGATCCGGGACTCGTCCACGAAGGTGATCGGGTCGTTCGAGGTCGACGGGCCGGTCGGGCGGTAGTCGCCGCCCCAGCCGTTGCGGCTGGTGTCGATCAGCATGCCGATGTTCGAGTTGAAGCCGTTGTCGATCAGCTCTTCACGGAGTGCCGTGGCGAAGTCGATCTCGCCGTTGTAGGCGTTCCAGTCGACCCACTTGACGTCGCCGTTCTGGTTGAGCGGCTTGCCGCCCACGTTCTGGTTGACCTCCCAGTAAGGCTCTTCCAGCACCGAGAAGTTGGCGGTGTTGGTGATGAAGCCGTGGACGTCGTCGGCGGTCATGCCGTTCATGCCGATGAGGTCGCCGTACAGCGCGGCCGAGGCGTGGAAGTTGTCGTACTGCGGGTCGTCGTTCGTCCACCCGATCCAGCCGTGGTGGCCGACGTCGAGGTAGTTGTACGTGTTCGACAGCGAGCCCAGCTCGGAGACGGCGTAGGAGATGCCGTCCTCGTAGTTGCCGTTGGCCTTCATGGTGTTGCAGTTGTCCGTCTGGGTCGCGCGCGGCGAGACGTTGGTGACGAGGTTCGGCAGCGAGTCGACTTCGATGACGTTGACGATCCTGAGGTCGGCGTACTTCGCCTGGCCCATGATGTCGACGATCGGGTCGATGTACTCGCTCTTGTAGACGTCGATCTGGTCCGCCGCCAGCTCGCCGTTGGAGGCGAGCGCCGCGCAGTCGCGGCCGGGCAGGTTGTAGATGACGAACTGGATGACGTCCGCGCCCTGCTCGAGGGCCTCGTCGAGGTGGTCCTCGATGCCCATGCTGCCGGTGGTGGGGGAGCCGTTGCCGTAGATCGCGGAGCGGCGGTCGATCCAGACGCCGGTCGGCTGGTCGGCGATCGCGTCGCCGCCCGGCTCGGCCGCGGCGTTCGCGGACCAGATCGGGTTGACATAGGCCTGCGCGCCCGCGTACGGGTTGTCGACCTTGTCGCCGCCGCCCGGGTCCTCAGTGGGCGTCTCGGACGGCGTCTCGGTCGGCGGGGTGGTCGGGTTCGACGGGCCGTTGCAGACGTCGCCGTTCACCGTGAACTGGCCCGGAGTCGCAGAGGACCCGCTCCCGATGAAGCCGAAGACCTCGCGGCTCTGGCCGGAGCCGATGCTGGCGTTCCAGCCGACGTCCTTGCCGGTGAAGCCGGTCCCGCTCTGGGTCCACCCGACGTTCCACGCGTTGGAGACGGTGGTGCCGGCCGGGAAGTTCCACTTGATCTCCCAGCCGTTGATCGGCTCGTCCGCGGTGATGACGACGTTGGCCTGGAAGCCGCCGCCCCACGAGCTGACCACGTTGTAGTCGACTTCGCAGCCCTCTTCGGCGAGTGCCTGGTTCGCCGAAGCGAAGGTCAGACCCGTCGCGGCGAGCGCGCCGACGGCGACGCTCGTGAGCGCGAGTCTCCTTCTCCTTCGAGAAAGTTGCATGTTTCGATTTCCTTCGGGGTTGATTGGCCACGTCACGCGGCCCGGAACGGGTGCCCATCCAGGGAAGCGCTCCCAAGATGTGCATTGATAATCTCCGATATATTGATGAACTGTCAAGAGGTCGCCCAGGAAAATTCCCTCCTGAGGCGTGTTCGGCCAACGCTTTCGAAGGCGGTCGCCAGATTGGCAAGCGCTTGAATCAGTGAAAACGCTCCCGCGCGGAACCGGACGGGTCCCTTAGAAAAACTTTGGCGCACAACCGTCCCTCGAGTCCGCATTGTGGACGCGCGGCGGCGGGGCCGCGCCATGCGCGGCCCCGCCGTCTTCATGCGGGCGAAGTGCCGGTTCGCCCTCTACCTGCCGGACAGACGAAGTGGTCAGTTCACCGGCGGGTAGGCGTTCGCCAGGAGCTCTGCGAACTGCTCGGAGGACCAGTGGCCGGAGAGCGGCATCTCGCCCCGCGCCCCGCTCATGTTGAACCCGTTGCGGATGTTGCCCTCGTACGCGGGGTCGCACATCTGGTCGAAGCCCTTGCCCTCGTCGTTGTCGATCGGCTCTGAGGCGCCGTCCGACTCGCCCGGGGGCTTGATCCACACGTAGGCGTCGATCCCCGCCTCGGGCGCGACCGTCGGCCGCTCGCCGAGGCCCGCGCCGGCCTGGTTGCACCAGTTGCCCTTGTTGTGGCGCTGGTCGATGCGCGACTCGTCCACGAAGGTGACCGGGTCGGTCGACGCGGACGGACCGGCCGGCCGGTCCGGGCCGCCCCAGCCGTTGCGGCTGGTGTCGATCAGCATGCCGATGTCGGCGTTGAAGCCGTTCGCGACCAGCTCGTCGCGGAACGCCGTCGAGAAGTCGATCTCGCCGTTGTAGGCGTTCCAGTCGACCCACTTGACGTCGCCGTTCTGGTTGATCGGCTTGCCGCCGACCACCTGGTCGACCTCCCAGTGCGGCTCCTCGAGCGGCGAGTAGTTCGCCGTGTTGGTGATGAAGCCGTGCACGTGGTCGGCCGTCATGCCGTTCTCCCCGATGAGCGACCCGAAGGTCGCCGCCGAGGCGTGGAAGTTGTCGTACTGCGGGTCGTCGTTGGTCCACCCGATCCAGCCGTGGTGGCCCGCGTCGAGGTAGTTGTAGGTGTTCGGCAGCGCGCCGAGTTCGGCCGCCGCGTACGAGACGCCGTCGATATAGTTGCCGTTGGCCTTCATCGTGTCGCAGTTCGGGGTCGCGGTGGCCCGCGGCGAGACGTTGGTGACGAGGTTCGGCAGCGAGTCGACCTCGATGACGTTGACGATCCGCAGGCCCGCGTAGGCCGGGTCGCCCTGGATCGCCACGATCGGGTCGATGTACTCGCTCTTGTAGCGGTCGATCTCGTCGGCCTTGAGTTCGCCGTTGGAGGCGAGGGCGGCGCAGTCGCGGCCGGGCAGGTTGTAGATGACGAACTGGATGACGTCCGCGCCTTGGGCGAGGGCCTCGTCGAGGTGGTCCTTGAGGCCCATGCCGCCGGTCGTGGGGGAGTCGTTGCCTTCGATGGCGCTGATGCGGTCGAGCCACACGCCGGTCGCCTCGTCGGCGATGGCCGCGCCGCCGGGCTCGGCCGCGGCGTTCGCGGACCACAGCGGGTTCACGTAGACCTGCGCGCCCTCGTAGGGGTTGTCGACCTTCGCCTGGGCGATGCCGGCGTCGTCCGGCCGTTCCTGCGCTCCGGCGCTGCTGAGCGCGACGGTGCTGACCGCGGCGGCGGCGAGCGTCGCCGCCGCGAGGGCGCCCAGGCGCTGCTTCCTTCGGTTGAGTGTCATGTGCCTTCCCTTGATCGTCGGGCGTTGACAGAGCAGCCGGTCGGCGAGCGCGGCGAAGCCGCGCTGACGGGCCTGCTCTCAGAGGAGGCTCCGTGCGTACCGGGTGGACACGGAAGCGCTCCCAAACTTTACATCGAAGTTTGCCTATGTCTCACTGTGATGTCAAGGGTCTCGATCCCGGAGAATCCAGATTTTTCCCTTTGGCGGCAACTATGGCGACTCACGGTATTAGCCCGACTTCAGAAAGTGAACAAATGCCCTCAATGGAACAAATCCACTCCACATTGGAAATGATCATGCCCGGGCGGCGAAAAAGCCCGCGCCCCCTCCTGCTCATGCGGGCGGCGGCGCGGGCTCGAAAGTTCCGCGGCGTCGGGGCCAGGCACGCGAAAAGCCGGTACCGGGCGCGTCCTTCCTCGGCCGTGTGCGGACGTGGGGCGCTGCGCGGGACCGGCTTGTGCCGGACGGTCGTTCAGTTCACGGAATCGCGGTCGCTGAGGCGGCCGCGCGTTACGGCTGGGCTAGCAGGGCACTGCCGTTAACTGGGCACTGCCGGACTCGAAGGTGGCCTGGGCTCCAGAATCACCCTCGAGCAGGGCCCGCACTTCCGACTCGCGGAACCGACGGTGCCCGCCCGGTGTGCGTATGCTCCCGATCCGGCCTGCGGCGGCCCAGCGCGTCACGGTCTTGGGATCGACTCGGAACAGTGTGGCCACTTCGCCTGGTGTGAGTAGGCGGTCCTCGGTCTCCATGATTTCTTCCTCCCCGTGATGAAGACTCACTTCGTGCGTTAAACCCATTACACCACTATTCAGTCAAACCTGCCATGAGTTCTTGGACATACTTTCGGCTGGTAGGTATTGCCTGAAAGTACCACGCGTATGGCAACGACGCTCTGGGCTGAATCCGACGCTCTAGGAGTACGCGGGTATGAGGTAGGCACAGGGCGCAAGTGGCAACTCTGGTTATCCTCGACGAGTGGACGAGATCGACCAGACCATCGTGAACCTTCTGCGCACCGACGGGCGTACCTCCTACGCCGAACTGGCGCGGAGGGTCGGTCTCACCGCGCCCTCGGTGCAGGACCGCGTCACCAAACTGGAGAAGAACGGCGTCATCGCCGGCTACCGCGCCGTCATCGACTCCGAGGCCATAGGGCTCGGCATCACCGCGCTCATCGGCATCATCCCCGACAACGCCGCCGACCATCACGACATCTGCGAACGCCTGCGCGCCATTCCGCAGATCGAGTCGTGCTATTTCCTCGCCGGCGTCGAGTGCTATCAACTCAAGGTGCGGGTGCCCAAGATGGGCGATCTCGAACGGCTCATCCACCGCGTCGGCGCGATTCCCGGTGTGGCCCAGACGCGCACCACCATCACCCTCTCGACCAAGTGGGAGGACCGGCCCCAGCCCGTCCCGTACGAGCAGGAGGACTGAATGCGCTCCGTCGACCGGGCACGCCCGCGGCAGTGGACCAACTGGGCGATCACCGCGGTGGAAGCCGATGCGAACCGCTCGGCCGACACCCACCTGCTGCCCTTCCCGCTGCCCGCCGAGTGGGGCGTCGACCTCTACCTCAAGGACGAGTCGACCCACCCGACCGGCTCGCTCAAGCACCGGCTCGCGCGCTCATTGTTCCTCTACGCCATCTGCAACGGCTGGATCGACGAGGGCACGCCGGTCATCGAGGCCTCCAGCGGCTCGACCGCCGTGAGCGAGGCGTACTTCGCGCGCATGCTCGGGCTGCCGTTCACCGCCGTCATGCCGGAGTCGACGAGCGCCGCCAAGATCGCGCTCATCGAGTCGTACGGCGGCAAGGCGCACCTGGTGCGCGAGGCCGGCGAGGTCTGCGCCGAGGCCGAACGGCTCGCCGCCGAGACCGGCGGACACTTCATGGACCAGTTCACGTACGCCGAGCGGGCCACCGACTGGCGCGGGAACAACAACATCGCCGAGAGCGTGTTCGAGCAGATGCGGCTCGAGCGGCACCCGGTCCCAGCGTGGATCGTGGTCGGCGCGGGAACGGGCGGGACCTCGGCGACCATCGGGCGGTACGTGCGGTTCCGCAAGCACGCCACCAGCCTGTGCGTGGTCGACCCCGAGCACTCGGCGTTCTTCGACGGGTGGCGCGAGGGCGACCCCGAGGCGACCGCGGAGCGCGGCTCGCGCATCGAGGGGATCGGGCGGCCGAAAGTCGAGCCGTCGTTCATCCCCGAGCTCGTGGACCGCATGGTGAAAGTGGACGACGCCGAGTCGATCGCGTGCGTGCGCTGGGCCTCGGCGCGGCTGGGACGGCGCCTCGGCGGTTCGACCGGGACCAACCTCGTCGCGGCGCTCGCGCTCATCGCGGAGATGCGCGAGGCCGGGCGCGGCGGCAGCATCGTGACCCTGCTGTGCGACTCGGGGCAGCGGTACGGCGGCACCTACTTCGACGACGACTGGGTCGCGGCCCAGGGCATCGACCTCGACGCGGCGAGAGCGAGACTCGCCCCGCTGCTGCCGGCCTGACGGGGGCCAGTGCGCCGCCGCCTGCCTGAGGGCGAGACTCGCACCACTTCCGCCAGCGTGAAACCGCTGTCTTGTCAGTCCCCCGCGCCAAAGTGGAGCCCAACGGTCCCCTGGGTGGGTGGGGGTTGGGGATGGTACTCGGCCTCAGGTAGTAGCCGCCCGCCGCTCAGGTCTTGTGCGAACGTTTGCCTTGAGGCTACGATGCTCCAAAACACATCGAAATGTATAAGTATGTAAAACCTTTGGCGCACCCGGCACCGCTCGAGGTCCTTCGCAGGGGCTCGCGAACCGCGCGATTCTGAATCGTTTCACCGCCGCGTGCCCTTCTTCGAAGGAGCAGACATGACCCATCCGTCGGACCACCCGAACCCCTTCGGCGCCAAACTCTCCCGCCGCTCCCTCGGCCTCCTCGCCGGGCTCGGCGCGGGCGCCGCCACGGGCGGCCTCCTCGGCGCGGGCACCGCGGGCGCCGCCTTCACCCCCGGCACCTGGTACGTCCTCCAGAACCGCTATAACGGCCTCGCCCTCGAGATCGACGGCGCCTCGACCGCCAACGGCGCCAAGCTCGTCCAGCGCCAGCGCAGCTACGCCGCCGCCCAGCAGTTCCGCTTCGTCGACGCCGGCGGCGGCTACTACCGCATCGAGGCGCGCCACTCCGGTCTCGCCCTCGACGTCTACGCCAAGTCCACCGCCAACGGCGCCGACATCGTCCAGTGGACGGGCAACGGCGGCACGAACCAGCAGTGGCAGATCATCGACGACGGCACCTGGCTCCGCTTCGTCAACCGCAACTCCGGCAAGGCCCTCGACGTCTGGGAGTGGAACATCGCCCTGGGCTCGCGCCTGTCCCAGTACGACAACGGCGGCGGCCAGAACCAGCAGTGGAAGCCCGTCCCCGCCGACGCCGCGCCCGCCTCCGGCAATCCGACGATCTACATCGCCTCCGACTCCACCGCCCAGACCTACAACTCCTCGGCGTACCCGATGACCGGCTGGGGCCAGAAGCTCGGCGTCTTCATGGACGCCAACACGCGCATCGCCAACCACGCCATCGGCGGCCGCTCCTCGCGCTCCTTCATCGAGCAGGGCCGCCTCACCACGATCCTCAACGCGATCCAGCCCGGCGACTACCTCTTCGTCCAGTTCGGGCACAACGACGCTAGCACTGGCAACCCCGAGCGCTACACCTCGCCCGCCGACTACAAGATGTACCTGCGCGACCACTACATGGCCGGGGCCACCGCCAAGGGCGCGATCCCGGTGCTGCTCACCCCGGTCAACCGCCTCGACTACAACACCTCGACCGGCCAGTTCAACGAGTCGTTCGCGGCCTACGGCGCGAAGGTCCGCGAGCTGGTCGCGGAGACCGGCGTGCGCTTCATCGACCTCGGCGCGCGCTCGCGTTCCTACCTCAACCTCATCACCCCCGCCAAGGCCCAGGCCGAGGTGTTCATGCACCTCGCGGTCGGGGAGTACCCGAACTACCCGAACGGCCTCGCCGACTCCACGCACTTCCACGAGTACGGCGCGACCCAGATGGCGCGCCTGGTCTCCGAGGGCGCGAAGGCCCTCGGCGGCGCCCTGGGCCCCCACGTCCGCTGATCCGCACCGGCGGGTCCGCGGCGCCGCCCTCACGGGCGCCGCGGACCCGCAACCCTCCGGAATCCCACCGGGCTTCTCACATGTATCGACATGTATTGACTTTTCAAGTTCCACTCGGTACGGTCCCTCTTGGTAGTAAACGCTTGCCCCGCAATCGACCGCCGAATTGAAACGATTCATATCATCGTGATCTACCACGATTCGGTCCCCTTGCCCGGCGGGCACCCTCCTCCTCTCACTACGGAAGTGACCATGAGGCCCACAGCTCCTCCTCCGGCCTCCCGGTGGCGCCGCACCCTAGCGGTGCTGGCGGCCGGGGCCACCGCGCTCGCGGGCGTCCTCACCGCGGGCGCCCCCTCACAAGCCCAGGACGACGGCATCACCGTCTACCTCGCCTCGGACTCCACCGTCCAGACCTACGACCCCTACTGGGAGCCGCAGGCCGGATGGGGCCAGGTGATCGACCGCTACTTCGACGAGAACGTGCGCGTAGAGAACCACGCGATCGGCGGCCGCTCCTCGCGCTCCTTCATCGAGCAGGGCCGCCTCGACGCGATCCTGAACGAGATCCAGCCGGGCGACTACCTGTTCGTCCAGTTCGGCCACAACGACGCCACCGCCTCGGTCCCCGAGCGGTACACCTCGCCTGACGACTACAAGAGGTACCTGCGGGACCACTACATCGCGGGCGCGATCGAGAAGGGCGCCGTCCCGGTGCTCGTCACGCCCGTCTCGCGCCGCAGCTTCAACGCCGAGACCGGCCAGTTCAACGTGTCCTTCGGCGACTACGTGAACAAGGTCTACGAGCTCCACGAGGAGACCGGCGTCGCCATGGTCGACCTCTCGGCCTCCTCCCGCGCCTACCTCAACGAGATCGGCCCCGAGGAAGCCAAGTCGGTGTTCCTGCACGTCCCGGCCGGGGTCTACCCGAACCGGCCCAACGGCACCGCCGACGACACGCACTTCCAGGAGTACGGCGCCATCCAGATGGCCCGCCTGGTCGCCGAGGAGACCGCCACCCTCGGCCTCCCCTTGAGCGAGCACGTCGTCGACGTCGCGCCCCCGGCCTCGGTTCCGGCCGCGCCCACCGGACTCAAGGCCGCCACCGTCGCCAACGCCAGCGTGACCCTCAACTGGAACACCGCCGACGACGCCGACATCTACCGCGTCTTCGTGCGCGAGCCCGGTGGCGCATGGCGCCTCGGCTCCACCGCCACGGTGGGCGTCGGCCGCGTCTCCGGCCTCAAGGAGGACACGGCCTACGAGTTCGCCGTCGCGGGCGTCAACGGCAAGGGCGAAGGCGGGAAGTCCGCGTCCCTCACCGTCACCACCGCGACCGCCGGCTTCAAGTACGACTTCGGCCCGGCCTCGCAGACCGTGGCCCCGGGCTACACCGAGGTCAACCGCGGCACCGCCTACACGGCCGAACGCGGCTACGGCTTCACGACCGACATGTCCACCGCGATCGACCGCGACCGCGGCGTCACGACCGACCCGGTCGGCAGCGACTTCGTGGCCTGGTTCGGCGGCTCCTACGACTTCGCCGTCGACGTCGCGGACGGCCTCTACACCGCCCGCGTCATCACCGGCGACTACGTCGGCTCGGCGCGCGCGAACGTCAAGTTCGAGGGCGTCGACTACGGCGCGGCCAACGCCGCCTCGAGGTCGATCCTCACCAAGGACTTCGAAGGCATCACCGTCGAAGACGGCCAACTCGACATCAACATCTCCGGCCAGACCGGGCACCTCAACGGCCTCGAGCTCACCCGCATCGGCGACGTCCCCGGCGGCGGGAACGAAGGCCCCGACGAGCCGTGCACCGAATGCGCCGAGCAGATCGAGAGCCTCGACCGCGCCCCCGTCGCCGTCAGCGTCGAAGGCGGGAACTTCCTGAGCTGGCGCAGCCTCGCGCTCGACCCGGAAGGCCTGGCGTTCAACGTCTACCGCGACGGCCGGCTCATCACGCCCGAGCCGACGCAGCTGACCAACCTCACCGACCAGGGCGGCACCGCGAACTCGACGTACTGGGTCGCCACCGTCGCCGAAGGCGTCGAGACCGGTTACACCAAGGCCTTCGAGGTCTGGAACGACCAGTACATCGACATCGACATGGAGCGACCCGAAGGCGGCACGACCCCCGACGGCGTCGCGTACACGTACGCGCCGAACGACGCGGCCGTGGCCGACGTGGACGGCGACGGCGTCTACGAGATCATCCAGAAGTGGGACCCGTCCAACTCCAAGGACAACTCCCGCAGCGGCTACACCGGCAACGTCTACATCGACGCGTACACCCTCAGCGGCGAACGCCTGTGGCGCATCGACCTCGGCAGGAACATCCGGGCCGGGGCGCACTACACGCAGCTCGTCGCCTACGACCTCGACTCCGACGGCAAGGCCGAAGTCGCGCTCAAGACCGCCGACGGCACCGTCGACGGCGAGGGCAACGTCATCGGCGACGCCGCCTCGGACCACCGCGGCACCGACGGCCGCGTGCTCAAGGGCCCCGAGTACCTGACGATCTTCAACGGCCAGACCGGCGCCGCCATGGAGACCGCCGACTGGGCGCCCGCGCGCGGCGACATCTGCTCGTGGGGCGACTGCTACGGCAACCGCGGCGACCGCCTCATGCTCGCCGTCGCCTACCTCGACGGCGTGCACCCGTCCCTGATCACCAACCGCGGCATCTACGCCAAGACCGAGATCACCGCCTGGAACTGGGACGGCGACAACCTGCCGCAGCTGTGGAACTTCAGCTCCGACCGCTGGGGCGGCAAGTACGCGGGCCAGGGCAACCACCAGATGTCCATCGCCGACGTCGACGACGACGGGCGCGACGAGATCGTGTTCGGCGCCATGACGATCAACGACGACGGGACGCCGCTGTACTCGACCGGCCTCGGCCACGGCGACGCGCTGCACGTCTCCGACTTCGACCCCTCCAACGAGGGCCTGGAGATCTTCAGCCCGTTCGAGTGCATGTCGTGCTCGGGCAACAAGGCCGGCGCGTTCCGCGACGCCGACACCGCCGAAGTCCTCTGGTCCATCCCGGGCACCAAGGACACCGGCCGCGGCACTTGCGGCGACATCGACCCGAACTACGCGGGCGCCGAATGCTGGGCCGTCTCGACCACCGGCGCGTGGAACGCCCGCGAGGGCGCGCTGCACGCCGCCGACGGCACCCTCATCGGCACTTCGATCCCGTCGGCGAACTCGATGGTCTGGTGGGACGGCGACCTCGGCCGCGAGATCTTCGACCACGAGTTCAACGAACCCGACTACGTCCCGGTCTACCCGTACATCGCGGAATGGGACCACGAGACCGGCGCCCAGGAGGAGATCTTCACCCCCGAGGGCGTCGACACCAACAACGGCACCAAGGGCAACGCGGTCCTCACCGGCGACCTGCTCGGCGACTGGCGCGAGGAGGTGATCCTGCGCAAGGAGTCCAACGACGGCGTGCGCCTGTTCACCACCACGATCGCGTCCGACCACGCCCTGCCGACGCTGATGAACGACCCGCAGTACCGCCTCGCCGTGTCCTGGCAGAACGTGTCCTACAACCAGCCGCCGTGGCCGAGCTACTTCATCGGCTACGACATGGCGGCCCCCGAGCTCGAGACCGTCGTCTCCGGCCCGGGCCGCGACACCGCCGCCGCGCCGTACGCGACAGCGTCCTGCGAGATCGACTACAAGGTGGCCGCCGACTGGGGCGACGGCTTCGTCGTCCAGATCAAGATCACCAACACCGGCGACACGGCGATCGACGAGTTCGACCTCGCCTGGAAGTCCGGCGGCGTCACCACCGTCGAATACGACTGGGGCGGCACCATCGCCATCGACGGCGACTCCATGACCGCCGACCCGGCCTTCTGGAACTTCCCCCTGAAGCCCGGCCACACCAAGCAGATCGGCTACCAGGGCACCGGCGACCCGCACGACCCCGGCATGTTCCTCATGAACGGCCAGGTCTGCGCCACCGCATGACCCCCGACTGAACAAGGGACGGCCCGGACGCATCGCGTCCGGGCCGTTTCACTTGTCCGGCTGGGGTTTGTGGAGGCGGCCGGGCTCGTAGGGGATCGGGGTGCGCTCGTAGAGGTCGATGGCCTTGCCGCGCAGGGAGGTCGCCGTCCAGGAAGCGGCGAGGAGCATCATGACGTTGAAGATGTAGAGGAAGACGAGGAGGCCCACGGCCGTGGTGACGGCCTGGTAGGCCGGGCGGTCGGAGACGTGGAGGACGTAGATGCGGCCGGCCGTCTTCAGCAGCTCCATGCCGATCGCGACCGCGACCGAGGCCCACACGACCCGCCGCAGGGGCATGACGACCCGGGGAAGGGCCTGGAGCAGGACCATCGCGAGCAGGGCGTTCGCGATGAGGCCCACCAGGACCGAGACGGCCCGCACCACGGTCGCCAGGTTGCCGGTGGCCTCGTCGAGCTCGAACCTGGCGAGCACCCACTCCGCGCCGGCGGTCGCGCCGATCGTGATGAGCAGCAGCGTCGAGATGCCGATGAGGATCAGGAAGTCGATCGCCCACCGCAGGAACGGGTTCCCCGGCTGCGCGTCGAGGCCCCAGATCTGCCGGATCGCGGCCCGCACCGACTGCACCCACGCGACCCCGGCGACGACGAGCGCGACCGACGCGAAGATCGTGACCGACTTGCGGGAGTCCTCGAGGACCCCGATGTCGATCACCGGCAGGTTCGTCGAGAGCCAGTCCTCCACGGACCGGTAGATCTCGGGGAAGTTGAGCAGGTACCCGAAGATCGCCAAGGCCAGGAGCGACATCGAGAACGCCGCGAAGAACGCGTAGTACGAGATCGCGGCGGCCAGCTGGCCGCCGTGCACCTCGCCGTACCGCTCGCCGGCGCGCCACGAGTGGTCCACCAGGTTGGACCGCTTCCGAGCCCTCAGGAGCACGCCGTCCCACCAGGCCCCCAAGTCAGGGAACTTCACGAACCGATTCTGCCAAAGCCGCGCGCGCTCCGGCGGCCCGACGCGTCAGCCGCGCCGTAGGCCAAGTGCTGCCGTAGTTGATACCATATGAACTATGAAGCAGGCGTCGACGTATCTGACAGAGGACGAGCTGGCGCAGCTCGACCGGCACGCGCGCGCCCGCGGTATTTCGAGGGCCGCGATGATTCATGAGCTGGTCACCGATTACCTCAAGGAGCGGGCGGTGCGCCCGAAGCGTGTGTCGACCTTTGATTTCGGTGGACCGGTATCGCGTGAAGAGCGTCGCCGGATCATCGGCGAGGCGTATGAGAACCGGGCCGACCGCCGGTGATCATCGTCGCCGACACCTCAGCGCTGCTGGCGGTCTTCAATCCTCGGGATCCTGACCACGGGCGTTGCGCGGAGCTGTTCAATTCGACGAGCGGATTCGTGTACTCCCCGCTCGTCTTTGCCGAACTCGACCATCTGATCCGGGCTCGGGTTCACTACGGTGCTGCTAAACAGGCCTATGAGGACCTGATCGAGCGGGTGGCCGGCGTCGGAGCGACCGACTACGTCGGCCAGCTGTCGATTGAGGATTACCTCTCGGTTCGCGAACTCCGTGGCAAGTACGACGACATGGAGCTGGACCTCGCCGACTGCTTGGCGGTCGCCCTTGCGCGCGACTGGGAGACGAATCAGATTTTCACCCTTGACGAGACGGACTTCCGGCGGTTGGCGCCGCTTCCTGGTGGCGACTCGGGGTTCGACTTCTTCCGGATTCTCCCGACCGACCTCGATTGACCGTCAGTCGCGGATGACCCAGGCGTCGGGGTCTTCGAGGAGTTTGGTGACGGAGGTGGGGAGGTCGTCGTTGGCGACGGCGGCGAGGGAGACCGATTCGAGGATGTGGCGTTCGGAGACGCGCAGGGCGATCCACACGTTCGTCATGGCGGCGGCGGTGCCGGTGTAGGCGATCTGCTCGGGGCGTTCGCCGCGGACGCCGACGAGGGGGCCGTCGACGGCGCGGATGACGTCGGCGAGGCTGATCTCGTCGCCGGGGCGCGCGAGCTGGTGGCCGCCTTCGGATCCGCGCTTGGAGGTGGCGATGCCGCCGCGGCGCAGCTGGAGCAGGATCGATTCGAGGAACTTGCGGGGGATGCCCTGGTCCTCGGCGATCTGCTCGGCGGAGACCCACCGCTCCCCGTACCCGGCGAGGGCCACGGCGGCCCGCAGTGCGTAGTCGACGCGGGCGGACAGGCGCATGAGGACTCCTTCGGGATCAATCGTGCGGTCGTACCGACTCTATCCTCTGCAAGCGGCTTCTCCCTTGGCTCACGGCCGGTCTGTGAGCGACGGCGGCTCAGTCGTCGATGAGCAGCCGCAGATACGCGGCGGTCTCGGCCGCGGCGAGGTCAGCGTCGCCGGCGATGATCGCCTCGATGGCGCGCGAGTGGTCTATGTGGGGCTCTTCGGCGAGGTTCGGGCCGAGCCCGGCCCGGACGGTCTCGCGCAGGGAGTCGGCGAGTTCGGAGTACAGCTCGGCGAGGAGCTTGTTGTGGCTCGCTTCGGCGACGGCCTGGTGGAGGGCGATGTCGGCCGCTATGAACGACTCGGTGTCGTTGACCTCGTGCGTCGCTTCGCGTTCGGAGAGGAGGATGCGCAACCGGGTGATGTCGGCTTCGTCGCGGCGGTGGGCGGCGAGGCGCGCGGCCTCGACCTCGAGGCCGCGGCGGACCTCCATGGCGTCGGAGGCGGGGCTGGCGGCGATGCGGCGGCGCACGGCCGCGGTGACCTCGCTGCGGCCGACGACGAACGTCCCGGCGCCCTGGCGGATCTCGAGGAGCCCGGCGTGGGCGAGGGCCCGCACGCCTTCGCGGATGGTGTTGCGGCCGACGCCGAGGAGCTCGGCGAGTTCGCTCTCGGTGGGGATGCGCGAGCCGAGGCCCCACTCGCCGTCGCTGATCTGCTGGCGCAGCTGCTCGATCACCTGATCGACGAGGGCGGACTTGCGTGTCGACTGCAATGCCACTGACGGACCTGACCTCTCCGGAGCGTCCATGGCCAGCGGGGGCCGCCATGGGGGGTGCGTGTTTCCCAACACTAGGAGGATTAAAGCAGACAGCCGCCGCGATACCGTTGACAGGCCGTCAATTCATCCTATGAATTGTCTCCATCCTATCGCAGCAGCTCAGCGTCCACCACGAGTGCCGCGAACTCTTGGATAACGGTTACCGCCCCTCACCGGACCACCGCCCGCCTCCCGCCGCCCGGAAGGAGCCGTCCGCGTGACGACGACCGACGCCACCGCGATCGAAGACCAGCAGGCCGACGCGGCGCACCCCGCGCCCGCCCCGCACGCCGAGACCGCGGACCCCCTGCCGCCGCGCACGGCGGTCGCGGTCGGCTGGGTCCTGGTCGCCGGGATCGTCCTCGCCGCGTTCAACTTCCGCACCGCCGTCACCAGTGTCGGGGCGATCCTCGCCGAACTGCGCGCCGGCCTCGGCATGTCCGAGACCGTCGCCGGGCTGCTCACCACCCTCCCGGTCCTCGCCTTCGCCGGCCTCGGCGCCCTCGCCCCGCGCCTCGCCCGCCGCTTCGGCCCCCGCGCCCTCCTCACCGGCGCGCTCCTGACGATGAGCCTCGGCCTGATCGCCCGCGCCTGGGCCCCGAACACCGCGCTGTTCCTCCTGTTCAGCCTCATGGCCCTCGCCGCCGGCGCGGTCGGGAACGTCGCCGTGCCCGTGATCGTCAAGCGCTACTTCCCGAACCGCATCGGGCTCATGACCACCGCCTACTCCACGACGCTCGCGGCCGGGGCCGCCGTCGCGGCCGCCGCCACCGCCCCGATCGACCACCTCGCCAGGGACTGGCGCATCGCGATGGCCGTCTGGGCCGTCCCCGCGCTGGTCGCGATCGTCCCGTGGCTGCTGTGGCGGCCCGCGCCCGCCGCCGCGGGGGTCGCGCCGATCGGCCGCCTCCACGGCGTGCGCCGCTCGCGCCTGGCCTGGATGATGCTGCTGCTCTTCGGCTGCCAGTCGGCCATCGCCTACATCCTCATGGGATGGACGACCACGATCCTCGCCGCCGACGGGATGACCGCGGCCGCCGCCGGGTCGATGCTCGGCCTGCTGACCATCGTGCAGATCCCCGTCTCGGTGATCGTCCCGATCCTCACCGTCCGCTGGGGCCCGCGCCCGGTCTTCCTCATCCTCATGGCCTGCTACCCGCCCGCGATCGCCGGCCTCTGGATCGACGGCGGGGGCGCGCTCACCTGGCTGTGGATGGCGCTGTTCGGCATCGGCACCTCGGTGTTCCCGCTGGTGCTCACCCTCTTCGGGCTCCGCGCCCGCACGCCGGCCGGGACGAGCGCGCTGTCCTCGTTCGCCCAGTCCGGCGGCTACCTCATCGCCGGGGTCGGGCCGCTCGCGGTCGGCTGGGTCTACGGCCTCACCGGCTCGTGGTCGGTCCCGTTCGGGTTCGTCGCCGCGCTGACCGTGCTGCTGTTCTGCAGCGGCCTCTACGTCATCCGCGAGCGCTACATCGAGGACGAGCTCGACGAAGACTGAATAGCGGGACGAACCCGCCGAAACGGGCGGACCCGCAAGCCAGGACGAAGCTTCCTCGTGACACGATAGTGCTGTGGACCACACTGAGGTGGCATGCGGGAGGCGGATATGACCAACGAGGTGCTGTGGCTGCCGCGGCCTGACGCGGTGGAGACGACGAACATCGGGCGGTTCGGCCAGTGGCTGTCCCGCCGCGAGGAGCGCGACCTCACCGGCTATCCGGCCCTCTGGCGGTACTCCGTGGAGCGCCTGCGCCCGTTCTGGGGCGCGGTCTGGG
Organism: Glycomyces niveus; assembly: GCF_017592475.1. Taxonomy (GTDB): domain Bacteria; phylum Actinomycetota; class Actinomycetes; order Mycobacteriales; family Micromonosporaceae; genus Glycomyces; species Glycomyces niveus. The sequence continues at coordinate 131,275 of NZ_JAGFNP010000007.1, forward strand.
AGTACTTCGGCCTCGGCGCCACGGTCCCTGAGCACCGCGTCCTCGCCGACGAGACCATGCCCGACACGGTGTGGTTCCCCGACGAGACCTTCAACTACGCCCGCGCCGTCCTCACCGCGCCCGGCGTGGACGAGGACGACGTGCTCGTGCGCGCCTACTCCGACGCCCGCGAACCGGTCGAGTGGACTCTCGGCGAGCTGCGCGAGGCCGTCGCCCGCGCCCGCGCCGGGCTCGTCGCCCACGGCGTGCGCCGCGGCGACCGCGTCGCGGCCTGGATGCCGAACATCCCCGAGACCTACGCGCTCATGCTCGCCACCGCGAGCCTCGGCGCGGTCTTCTCCAGCTGCGCCCCCGAGTTCGGCGCGAAGGCCGTGCTCGACCGCTTCGCGCAGATCGAGCCCAAGGTCCTCGTCGCCGTGGACGGCTACAAATACGGCTCCAAGACCGTCGACCGCACCGCCGAGGTCCGCCGCGTCGCGCGCGGCCTCGAAGGCCTCGGCTCGCTCATCACCCTTCCGTACCTCGGCACGGCAGCACCCGAGGGCGAGACCTGGGACCGCTTCTGCGCCTACGACGAAGGGGTCGCGTTCGAGCCCCTCACCTTCGACCACCCGCTGTACATCCTGTACTCCTCGGGCACCACCGGCCTGCCGAAGGCGATCGTGCACTCCCACGGCGGCATGGCGATCGAGCACGCCAAGATGCATTCGCTCCACCACGACCTCGGCGTAGGGGACCGCTTCTTCTGGTACTCCACGACCGGCTGGATGATGTGGAACTACCTGATGTCGGCGCCGATCGTGGGCGCCGGGATCGTCATGTTCGACGGGGCGCCCGACCCGGCCGGGATGTGGCGCCTCGCCGAGGCGTCCGGCGCCACCTACTTCGGGACGAGCGCGCCGTTCCTCATGGCCTGCCGCTCAAGGGGCATCAAGCCGATGGAGGAGGCCGACCTCTCCCTGATCCGCGGCATCGGCTCGACCGGCGCCCCGCTCCCGGCCGTCGGCTTCGACTACGTGTACGAAACGGTCAGCGAGACCGCGCAGCTTCAGTCCCTTTCGGGCGGCACCGACCTGTGCACCGGGTTCGTCGGCGGCGCGCCCACCGTCCCGGTCTGGCGCGGCGAGCTCTCGTGCCGGTGCCTCGGCGCGGACGTGCAGTCCTTCGACCCCGAGGGCCGGCCCGGCATCGGACGCGAAGGCGAGCTCGTCATCGCCTCGCCGATGCCCTCGATGCCGGTGGGGCTGTGGGGCGACCCGCTCAAGCACCGCTACCGCGACACGTATCTCACCGACTTCCCCGGGATCTGGCGGCACGGCGACTGGATCACCATCACCGACCGCGGCTCCGCGGTGATCTCGGGCCGCAGCGACGCCACCCTCAACCGCGGCGGCGTGCGCATGGGCACCGCCGAGTTCTACGCCGTGGTCGAGGCGATCGAGGGCGTGGCCGATTCCCTGGTCGTGCACCTGGACGATCCCGGCCAGGACCGGCTGCTGCTCTACATCGCCTGCTCCGAGGGGGCCGAACTCGACGACGACCTGCGCCGCCGCATCAACGCCGCCCTCCGCGAGCAGCTCTCGCCGCGCCACCTGCCCGACGAGATGCGGCAGGTGCCCGCGATCCCGCGCACGCTGAGCGGCAAGAAGGTTGAGGTCCCCGTCAAGAAGATCCTCAAAGGCGTGCCCGCCGAGGAGGCGATCGCCCGCGACGCCCTGGCCAACCCTGACGCGCTCCAGGCCTTCCTCAGGCCTTGGCCGAAACCTGAGTGACAAGGGACGCTCAATAACCCGATTTCCTTACGCGGCAAGGGAATTCAACGGAGTGTGTGCCCGATCGCAGGCGTCCGGGAGCTACTATGCAACGCGTCGCCCCGGTCGGTTTCCCCCGTAGCCGCCGGGGCGGCGCCATGCCTCCCGCCGCTCGCGCCCCGACCGCCCGCGGCTGTGCTCCAATAAGCGGCGTGACTGACCCGACCGGCCCCGCCGAACCCGCTCCTCAGTACGACGCCGACCTCGACGCGGTCGGCGTCGGCCCCTGGGAGGGCCCGCTGCCCGAGGACGAGCGCTACGACCCCGAGCTGCTGCGCCTGGGCGACCGCCGCAATGTGGTCGACGCCTACCGGTACTGGACCCGCGAGGCGATCGTCGCCGATCTCGACGAGCGCCGCCACGACTTCCACGTCGCGATCGAGAACTGGCAGCACGACTTCAACATCGGCACCGTCGTGCGCAACGCCAACGCCTTCCTCGCCAAGACCGTCCACATCGTCGGCAAGCGCCGCTGGAACCGGCGGGGCGCGATGGTCACCGACCGCTACCAGCACGTCGAGCACCACCCCACCGTCGAGGCGTTCGTCGCCTGGGCCGCCGCCGAGGGGCTCGCCGTCGTCGGCATCGACAACCTGCCCGGCTCGGTCCCGATCGAGACGACCTCGCTGCCGCGCAACGCGGTCCTCGTCTTCGGCCAGGAAGGCCCCGGCCTCTCCGAGCCGGTGCGCGAGGCCTGCTCGATGGTCTGCTCCATCACCCAGTTCGGATCGACCCGCTCGATCAACGCCGGCGTCGCCAGCGGCATCGCCATGCACGCCTGGGTGAGGGAACATGTGTTCGAGCAGCGTCCCGTCTGAGAGCGCCTCCCGCAAACCGTCGGCAATCCGACCCCCGCAGGGGTCGCGCACTGTCGCATCCCGGTGGCACTCTGGAATGGAGCACCCACGTGCTCCGGAGTCCTGCGGGCTCGCCGCCGCGTACGCCATGGGGGCGTTCGCGAACGCTCGGTGTCGGATACCTGACGCTTCCATGGGGTTACGGAGGGCGTTACGCCTACATTGAGCCAATGGCAGGTTACTTGGGGTAAGCTCCCGGTGGTACAAGCGAATAGGTTGAATCCGCTGGTAGATAGGCGGAGTCGGGCGAAAGTGGAGCCATCGCGTTACGCTGATCCCGGCATTGGGCCGCTCGGTTCGCACCGGTTGGGGCCCAGAACAAAACTGAAAGCCGAGTCATGCTCGTACGGTAGACTCGTGCCAGCCTGCGCCAGACGAACGATCGGCCAGGACCCTTGACGGGAGGGGTGAGGAAGTTGAAGAAGTTTCTGACTTGGGGCGGACTTGCGTTCCTGGTGTTCTTTGTGGCCTTCAGGCCGGGTGAAGCCAGTGACGTGGTCGGGAACCTCGCTGGCGGAATCCTCGATGCCGCAAACGGCTTCGCGGCGTTCTTCACGAACCTCGTGACCTGATCGCGACGGCACTATGACCGATTCCGGTGCAGGCGGCTCGGGGGACAACAAGGACACCGAGCCGCTCGAACCCCCCGCTCCCCGCGCCCCCTCCGACAGTCCCGCCCCGGGCGCGGCACCCACGCGCGAATTCACCTTCCCTCCGGGAACGGCCGGATCCGCGCCGGCGACCGCCGCGAGCGACATCGACGGCGTTCGCTTCGACGACGGCCTCAACAGCGGACTCAGCGGCGGCGGCCTCCTCGGCGGCGTGCGCGCTCCGTCCGTGCCCGACGTCCCATCGCCGATCTCCGCCCGCTACCTCTTCCCGACCGAGAAGTACCGCGGCGAATGGCGGCGGCACTGGATCCACCTCATGCCCTGGTACGTCGTCGGCACGCTGGCGACCTTCATCATGGGCCTGATCTCCGGCATGCTCGCCAAGTCGGGCGTCGACAACACCGCGCTCACGGTCACCGTGCTCGTATGGCTGCTCATCCTCGGCTTCGTGGGCTGGAAGATCCTCGACTGGTACATGGACCGCTTCATCCTGACCAACAAGCGGATCATGCTCATCCAAGGGGTCATCACCCGCTCGGTGGCCATGATGCCGCTCGGCCGCGTCACGGACATGAAGTACTCCCAGACGCCCATGGGCCGCATGCTCAACTACGGCGAGTTCATCATCGAGTCCGCCGGCCAGGACCAGGCACTGCGGAACGTCCCGCACCTGCCGAACCCCAACGAGCTCTACCTCCAGATGTGCGAGGAGATGTACGAGCCCGAGGCGGTCGACGAACGCGAGGCCGAACCCGAAGAGGACCTCATCCCCGAAGCCGAGCCCGCGCCCAAGCCCGCCGAGGCCTAGCGCCGGCCCTCTTCACCGTCCGCACACCCGCCGACACCGTCGGCGGGTGTTCTTCGTCCTGGTCATGGCCTGAATCGCCGCTATGGGTGCCCGGCCCCAAGGGGTTGCACCTACTTCGTATACTCAGTTTGTATCCGACTCTCGGTTGCCAGGAACACCCATCTCTTGGCAGAATTCCGCCCGGTGGAGCAACCGCCCGCCGGGGTGATGTCGTCTGTTCTTCGACCCCCCCAGGGAGACTCGTGAGCGAGATCAAATCGTCCCAGGACGAGGAGTTCCGCGAGTACGTGGCGGCTCGCTCCGCCGCGCTGCACCGTGCGGCGTATCTCCTTACGGGGAACTGGGCTACAGCGGAGGACCTGGTGCAGACGACCTTGACGAAGACCTACCTGGCGTGGAGCCGGATCAGGACGACTGATTCGGTCGACGCCTACGCCCGCCGCATCCTCTACAACACCAACGCCTCCTGGTGGCGCAAGCGGTCCAACCGCGAGAAGCCCACCGAGGTGTTCGAGGACCGGGTGGACCACTCCCGCGACTTCACCGAGCACTCGGCGGTGCGCGACGCCATGTGGCGCCACATCGCCGCCCTGCCCAAGCGCCAGCGCGCCGTCCTCGTCCTCCGCTATTACGAGAACCGCACTGACCAGCAGATCGCTGACATCCTCGGGATCTCGGTAGGTACCGTCAAGAGCCAGGCCTCCCGCGCGCTCGCGGGCATGCGCAAGCGTCTCGGCACCCCGTCCGCCGCGCTCGGCCTGACGATGGAACCGAGGAAGGCGGCATGAGCGACGACATAGAAGCCCTCCTGCGCAGCGGGATGGCCGAACGGGCCGGCGCTGCGCCCACCGTCGACGACCCCGGACTGGCCGACCTGGCCATCGCCGGGGCCGGGCGACTGCGCCGCCGCCGACGCGTGGCCTCCGCCGCGGGGGGCGCGGGGCTGGCCGTGCTCGGCGCGGCGGCGTTCGTGTGGAACCCGTGGATCGGTTTCGGCGACGGCGACCGCGACCAGATGGCGGCGGACACGAGCACCGTCGAGGTGCAGGACGAGTTCGCCATGGAGTTCGTGGTCTACGAGGACGAGGCGTACCACGTGTTCAACGAGGACGGCGACACCATTCCGCTCGACGTCGACGAGCCGACGAGCGACGTCTACAAGCTCTCCACCGCGTACCTGTGGGAGACCGAGACGGAGGTGTGGACGGCCAGCTTCGACGGCCAGTCCGGGACCGCCGTCGAGCGGCCTTCGGCCGAGACGTCGATCGACGTCAACGGGGCCGGCGACCAGTACCTGATGTACACCCCGAGTACGGATTACTCGATGTCGGACTACGAGGTGACCAACCTCTCCAGCCCCGACCTCAGCGAGACCGCCACCTTCACGACGAGCGCGGTGATGACCCTCGAGGACTGGGACGCGAGCACCGTCGTGTTCACGACCGACCTGCACTCGAGCGCGGCGGGCGAGTCCGGCGAGTGGTACTTCAACTCGGAGTACGACTTGGGCTTGGAGGCGGTGAGCGCCGCCGGGTACGAGTCGGCCGTGCTCGTCGACACGACCGACCCGAACTTCGTCTGCGTCTCCGACCTCGACGCCGCCGGGACCGCCAGCGGTGGCGAGCAGTGCGGGCTCATCGACGACGAGGAGGTCCAGGCGCAGATCGACGTCGCCTCCGGCAGGAACTCGGACCCGGTCCCGCTCGTCCAGGGCGTCGTCGAGTCGTACTCGTTCGACACGATGATCGAAGTCCCGGAGCTCGACCTGGGGGAGTACGAGGGCGAGTACAACAACGCCTCGTCCATCTGGAGCGATCCGAAGGGCGAGTGGGAACTCGCCGGCAACCCGGGCGACGAGACGTGGATCCTCATCGACTCGTCGGGCGAGACGCCGGTGGTGTCCGAACTCGAGGTGCCCGAGGGCGCGGTGCAGCCGGTGCTGAGCTACACCTAACACGCGTGGTCGAATCCGGGGCTGTGACCTGGCGGACTTGACATACTCGCTGCGTGGGTGGAATCGAGTACTTGCTGACGGTCATGGTGACCCTCTTCGTCATCATGGACCCTCCGGGGATCGTGCCGATCTATCTAGCCCTGACCGGGACGATGGATCAGCGCGAGCGCAACCGGGCCGCGCTCCAGGCGACGCTCCTGTCCCTGGGCGTGATCTCGCTGTTCGCGCTGCTCGGTCAGCAGATCATCAGCTACCTCCACATCGACCTCGAAGCGCTGCAGGGGGCGGGCGGGCTGCTGCTCCTCCTGGTCGCGCTGCAGCTGCTGACCGGTCAGGCCGACGAGCCGTCGGGCACGGCCACGTCGAACATCGCGCTGGTGCCGCTGGGCACGCCGCTGCTCGCCGGGCCGGGCGCGATCGTGGCGGTGATCCTGTTCGTGCAGCAGGCGCCGTCCCGTGTGGACTACCTGTGGATCGCGCTGGCGATCGTGGTGATCCACTTCGCGATCTACTTGGTGATGCGGTATTCGGGGTTCCTGGTGAAGATCCTGCGGCGCGGCGGCATCGAGGTGCTGACGCGGATCGCGGGCGTGCTGCTGGCGGCGATCGCGGTGCAGCTCATAGCGGATGCTGTGATGGGCTACGTCGAACTCTTCGAAAGTTCTGCTGGAGCTTCCGCCTGGTGATTGTTTAGGGTTCAATAAACCCATGCCGACGATTCTCAATCTGCCCCTGCACCCGCTGGTGGTGCACGCCCCGATCATCTTGGTCGGACTCCTCGTCCTGGGCGGCGTCGCCTACGTGCTGATTCCCCCGCTGCGCCAGCGCATCGGCTGGGCCGTGGCGGCCCTCGTGCTGGTGTCGCCCGCATCGGTGTTCGCCGGGATCATGACCGGGCGGCAGCTCGCGGACTACAACGAACCGAACGGCTGGTCCGCGGCGGTCTCGCAGCACCACGACTACGCGTTCTGGCTCTTGTGGACACTGGTGGCCCTGGTGCCGGTGTGGTTCCTGTTCGCCGGCCTCGACCGGGGGCGGCGCGCGGCGCAGGCCCGCGACGGCGAGGCGCCGGCGGCCGCGGCCGACGAGGACGGTGAGACCCCGGCGGGCTCCTCGGACCCGGCGTCGGGCGGGCGGAAGGTCGTCATGTTCATCATCGGGCTGGTCGCGCTGGCGCTGCTGCTGCTGGCGGCCTGGTGGCTGTTCAAGACCGGGCACGCGGGCGCCGAAATGACCTGGGGCGGCCTGGTCCGGTAGGAGACGTACGACGGCCCCGGCCGGGCGGATGCCCGGCCGGGGCCGTTCGCGTTCGCTAGGCGGCGCTGAGGAGGCCGACGATGAGGACGGTGAACATGAGCGCCACGCCGATCAGCGTGATCCAGTGGGTGACGAGACGGGCGCGCTGCTCGGCCGCGTCGATCGCGTCGTGGTCCTGCGGGGGCAGTGGCCGGGGATCGCTCGGCAGCGCCACGGCCTCGACCCGCCAGCCGGGTGGCGGCGGCACGTTGACGGGCGGGCCGTCGTACTCGTTGCGGTCGCTCATGCGGGAAGCCTAGCGCTGGCGGGCCGTGCGGCCCCCGAGGTCGGGTGCGGCGGATCGGAGCGCCCCCGATATAAGGGTGGCGCGGGGGTGTGACAGTTTCGGCGGCTGTCCGGGTTGTCCCGCACCTGAGGTCGGGTGTGGCGGAACGGAGCGCCCCCTGAATCAACGATGTCGCGGGGGTATGACGAAAAGCGGCTCGGCCGGTGTTCCTCGATCGAGGAACACCGGCCGAGCCGTTCGTGTTGCCTGGCGCTTATTCGGCGCTCGTCTGGCGGTCGTTGTCGCCCGTGGGGCGGCGGCGACGGCGCCGGCGGCGGGCCGGGGCGTCGCCGTCGGCGGTCGAGGCGCTGTCGGCGGGCGCAGCGGCGTCCTTGACGGCGCGCGGGGCCTGCACCTCGGCGCCTTCGCCTTCGGTGCGGATGCGGCGGCGCTGGCGGCTGCGCGGGGCCTTGGCCTCGGCGTCGCCGGCGGGCTCGTCGGCGGTGGCGCGTTCGCTCGAGGAGCGCTCGCCGCGCCCGCCCGAGCGGCCGCCGCCGCGGCGGTCGCTGCCGCCCCGGTTGCGGTCACTGCGCCCACGGCCCCGGCCGCGGCCGGACTTGCGGCTGTCGCCCTCGACGTTCTCCTCGCGCTCGGCGCTGAGGCCGTCGCGCTTGCGGAGCTCGCTCGGGAGCGCCGACGGCGCCCCTTCGGGGATGTCCAGGTCCGTGTACAGGTGGTCGGACGTGTGGTACGTCTCGACCGGCTCGCCGAGGTCGAGCTTGTTGGCCTTGACGATGATCTTCCAGCGCGGCAGGTCCTCCCACGTGAGGAAGGTGATCGCCGTGCCGGTGGCGCCCGCGCGGCCGGTGCGGCCGACGCGGTGCACGTAGGTGTCGGCGTCTTCGGGCGCGTCGTAGTTGATCACGTGCGTGACGTCCTGGACGTCGATGCCGCGCGCGGCCACGTCCGTCGCCACGAGCACGTCGATCTTCCCGGAGCGGAAGGCCCGCAGGGCCCGCTCGCGGGCGTTCTGGCCCAGGTCGCCGTGAACGGAGCCGACGGCGAAGCCGCGGAAGTCGAGTTCGTCCGCGACTTTCTGTGCGGCGCGCTTGGTGCGGCAGAACAGGATCGTCAGGCCGCGTTCGCGGGCCTGGAGGATCCTGGCCGTGACTTCGACCTTGTTCATGGAGTGGGTCATGTAGACCAGCTGGCGGGTGTTGTTCGCCGCTTCGATGTCCGGGGCGCTCACGTCGGCGGCGACGGTCATCGGCCGGTGCATGTGGCGGCGCGAGAGCGACATGATCGTGTCGGGCATCGTCGCCGAGAACAGCATCGTCTGGCGCTCCTCGGGGAGGAGCTTGAGGATCTTCTCGACGTCCTCGGAGAAGCCGAGGTCGAGCATGCGGTCGGCCTCGTCGAGCACGCAGTGCGCGATGGCGTCGAACTTGATGTGCTTGGACTTGTGGAGGTCCAGCAGCCGCCCGGGGGTGCCGACGATGATCTCGACGCCCGTCTTGAGCGCCTCGACCTGGGGCTCGTACGCGCGGCCGCCGTAGATCGGGAGGACCCGGATGCCGCGGGTCTTGCCCGCGTCCTCGAGGTCGCGGGCGACCTGGAGGCCCAGTTCGCGGGTGGGGACCAGGATCAGCGCCTGCGGCTTGCCGCTCGCGCCCTCTTCGGCGGAAAGGATCCGGTCGATGATCGGCAGGCCGAACCCGAAGGTCTTGCCGGTGCCGGTGGGGGCGCGGCCGATGATGTCCAAGCCCCGGAGGGCGATCGGGATCGCGTACTCCTGGATGGCGAAGGCCCGCTCGATGCCAAGCGCCGCAAGCGCTTCGACGGTCTCTTCTCGCACGCCCAGCTGGGCGAAGGTCGGCCCTTCGTTCTTGGGCCGGTCGTTGTTCACTTCGTTCACTCTGTTCACCTCGTGGCGGAGGACGTCACCAGATCCGGGGAACTCGGCGCCACATTCATTCTCGTCATACAGCGGCGACGACCGCCGGATTCGGGAAGTCGCCGCTTCGCAGGAGCGGCCCGGCGCCTGACGCCGGTACCGCGTTCGAGGACCGCTCTCGTACCGCCGAGCCCGCGTTGCCGATAGGATTCGCGCGCTTCGTCGAGGGGACTGCCACCAGATGGCCGCGGTCGCTCCCGTCCATCGTACGCCCTGGACGCACCTCTGTCTCGATGCGACGCTGCGATCACGCCCCCGGCGACCCTCGCGAGTCGGGCATTTCACACTGTCGTGGTCCGGCCCGCCCCGTCGGGAGACCCTGCCGACCTGCGAAGACGCATGCGGCGGTTCGGTTCCCGACAACCCCGCGAAGGCGAAGGCCGCTCCGGGCCAGTGGTAACCTGCCCCCGTGTCCGAGACAACTGATCCCGCCGCGCCGACCGACGAGCCGACCCCCGCCCCCGCGGCCCCGAGCCGCGAGGCCGTCATCGATCTCCTTGGGCTGCTTGCCCTCGGCGAACTCCTCGCGTTCGAGCGGATGGTCTACGACGCGCGCCTCGCCCCCGACCTCGGCCGCCGCGCCGCCCTCTCGGAGGCGGCCGTGGGTGAGATTCGCAACTACCGGCGCCTCGCCGACCGCCTGCAGGAGCTCGGCGCCGACCCCGGCGAGGCCATGGCGCCGTTCAAGGAGGCCTTCCGCTCCTTCGACGCCTCCACCTCGCCCCGCGACTGGCTCGAGGCGCTGGTGAAGGTCTACCTCGGCGACGCCGTCGCCGACGACTTCTTCCGCGTCGTCTCCGCCGGCCTCGAGGACGAGGACCGCACCCTCATCGAGACCGTGCTCGCCGAGACCGGCGCCTCCGACCTGGCCGCCGCCGAGATCCGCGCCGCCGTCGAGTCCGACCCCGCCGTCACCGGCCGCCTCTCGCTGTGGGCCCGCCGCCTCGTCGGCGAAGGCATCAACCGCGCCCAGGGCGTGGCCGCCGCCAACGAGCGCCTCACCGGCATCATCGTGGGCGACGGCGGCACCCTCGACGCCCTGTTGCGCCGCCTCACCCGCGCGCACCAGGACCGCATGAAATCCGTCGGCTTGAACAACTGACGCTCGGCTCGTGTACGGCTCGCAAGCATCGCCGAGGCTGTCACGCAAGGGGCGTTACCGAATCGAGATGATTCGGCCGCAACTGGACCCTTCGCTCCACGCGTCTTGGCGGTGGAGGAGGACACAAACATGCGGCTCAAGAAAAGCCATGTCGTCAGCGGGGTGCTCGCCCTAGCGCTGATCGGCGCGACCGGCACCGCCTGGTACTTCGCGATGCAGGCCCAGACCCCGGCGCAGCGCGCCGAAGAAGCGGCCGAACCCGAGGACAGCGTGATCACCGTCCGGGTCGACCAGGACCAGCTGATCGAGACACTCGAATTCGACGCGGTCTTCAACCGCACCGGGGACTTCAGCGTGCCCGCGCCCGCGGCGCCCGAGGGCATCGAGACCGCGCTGGCCTCGAAGATCCCGCTCGAAGTCGGCGACGAGGTCAAGGCCGGAACGGTCATCCTGGAGGTCTCCGGCCGCCCGATGATCGCCCTCGAAGGGGACGTGCCCGCCTACCGGGACCTCACCGAAGGCGACACCGGGCCCGACGTCAAGCAGCTGCAGCTCGCGCTCCAGCAGCTCTACGGCACCCCGCAGACCGGCACGTTCGACGCGCGCACCGTTGCCGACGTCAAGAAGCTCTACGACAACGTCGGCTACGACCACGCCACCAAGTCCGAGGAGGTCGCCTCCGAGGACACCGGCGAAGAGGACACCGCCGGCGGCGACGAGGGCGCCGAAGGCGACACCGGCGGGGACGAGAACACCGGCGGCGGCCAGGCCGCCACCGTGGAGCGCGTCGTCGTGCCCTCCTCGGAGGTCGTGTTCCTGCCCGACCTGCCCATGCAGGTCAGCAAGATCAACGCCCAGCAGTCCGCGCCCGTCGGCACCGACCAGCCCGTGATGGTGCTCGCGTCCGGCGACTGGAAGCTCGAGGCCAAGCTCGACGAGGAGACCGCCGCCGAGCTGTCCAAGGACGGGGTCGAACTCGAGTTCGGGGACGGCCCCATGGAGGGCCAGGAGGTCGGCGAGTTCGAACTCGAGGTCCGCGAAGAGGCCGCCGAGAGCGAAGACGGCGGCATGTACCCGGGGGAAGAGGGCGAGGAGCAGACCCAGGAGGTCACGTACGCCGTCTTCGCGTTCGACGCCGAGAAACTCGAAGAAGTCGAAGAGCTCGTCCCCGAAGAGGAGCAGGAGGTCACCCTCGTGAAGGCCCGCTCGGCCGAAGACGCGCTCATCGTGCCGCTCTCGGCCCTGTGGACCGACGGCGAGGGCCGCACCATGCTCACCGTCGTCGAAGGCGAGGACCGGAAGGAGCGCCACGTCGAGGTCGAGGTCACCCTCCGCCACGACGGCCGGGGCGTCGTCGAGCCCGTCGAGGGCGAACTCGCCAAGGACGACGAGGTCGTGATCGCCTGGCGCGACCGGGAAAACGCCTGATGGCCCGCGAGCGCCGCTCCCCTGAGACCGACACCGAGCTCCTGGACTACATCGCCCCGGAGGACGGCTCGGTCGCGGCCGAACCGCAGGGGCGCAGAGGCCGCCGCGCCGCCAAGAAGGCGGCCAAGGCCGACCTGAAGGCCGAACGCGCGGCCGCCAAGGGCGAGATGCCGAAACGCCAGGGCCGCTTCGGGGTCCGCAGCATGGGCATCGCCTACGAGGCCTTCCAGTCCCTGCGCGGGCGCTCCATGCGCACCTGGATGACCGCGATCGGCATCGCCCTCGGCATCGCGGCCACCGTCGCCACCGTGGGCCTCTCGTCCACCTCGGCCGCGGCCATCGCCGAGCGGTTCGACGCCACCGAGGCCACCCAGGTCACCGTCTCGTTCTCCAACAACATGCGCGACGCCGGCTTCGCGCCCACATTGGACTCCAGTGAGCGGGTGCGCGGGATCAACGGTGTCGAGGACGCCGGGATCTTCTGCGCCTCGGCCGAAGAGCGCCAGGCCTCCCGCACCGAGCACCAGGACTACCTGCGCGACGTCCCGGTCTTCGGCATGGAACCGGGCGCCATGGAGGCCTTCGGCTTCACCTTCGTGGAGGGCGCCGCCTTCGACGAAGGGCACGTCGCACGCGACGACCGCGTCGCCGTGATCGACGAGTCCGCCGCCCGCGACCTCGGCTACGCCTCGCTCGAAGGCGGTCCGATGATCTACCTCGACGGCGAGGAGTACGCCCTCGTCGGCGTCTACACCGCGCCCGAAGGCGAAGCCAAGCTCACCGGCGCCGTCATCATCCCGCCCACGCCCTGCATCAGCGCCGACCCCGAGTTCGCCGCCGCGCAGGTCTTCATCCGCACCGACCTGGGCGCCGCCGAGAAGGTCGCCGAGACCGCGCCGACCGCGGTCTTCCCCGAAGGCGTCGACAACCTCTCGGTCAACAAGCCCTCGGACCTGGGCAACTTCCGCAAGGGCGTGGAGAACGAGATGCAGGCCCTCCTGCTCGGCCTCGCGGGCGTCTCGCTCGTCATCGGCGCCGTCTCGGTCTCCAACACCGCGCTCGTCTCGGTCATGGAGCGCCGCAGCGAGATCGGCCTGCGCCGCGCCGTCGGCGCCGCCCGCCGCGCCGTCGCCATGCAGTTCGTGTGGGAGTCCACTTTGATCGGACTCATCGGCGGACTCTTCGGCACCGTCCTCGGCGTCAACGTCACCGCGTTCGTCTCGCTCTACCGCGACTGGCAGATCGTCTTCGACCCGATGCTGTTCGCCGCCGGGCCCGTCATCGGCGCGGTCGTCGGCGTCGTCGCCGGCGTCTACCCGGCCTGGCGCGCCAGCCGCATCCCGCCCGCGGTCACCCTCCGGGCCTGAGGGGCGGGGGGGGCGGCGCCGCGGGGGGGCCGGGCGGCCCCCGCCCCGGGGGTGCCCGCCACGCCCCCAGCCTCGTTAGTCCCCGGTGAGACTCACCGAGAACGCACGGGACCTGTTCCTGCCCGCCGCCTGCGCCTCCTGCCGGAGCGCGCCGGCGGCGGGCAGCGGTCTGTGCGCCGACTGCACCGCCGACCTGCTCGCCCTCCGCCCGCTCCTCGCCGCCCCGGCCGTGCGCACCGCGCCGCCCGTCGTCGCGGGCGGACCCTACGCCGGGGCGCTCGCCGAAGCCCTCAACGAGTACAAGGAGCGCTCGCGGCGCGAACTCGCCCCCGCGCTCGGGGCCGTCCTCGCCCGGGCGCTGGCGGTCGCGGCCGCAGAAGTCCCCGACGCCGTCCTCGTCCCGATTCCGCCCACGCGCGCCGCCCGTCGCGCCCGCGGCTTCGACCACGTCGCCACCGCCTGCGCCGGCCACGGCGACCTCCACCGGGTGCTGCGTGCCCGGCCCCGGCCCGACTCGGTGGGCCTCGCCCCGCGCCAGCGCGCCGCTGCGGCCGCCGCGAGCCTGCACGCCGTCCCGCGCCGCCTCGCGGCCCTGGCGGCGACCGGCCGCCCGGTGATCCTCGTGGACGACATCGTGACGACCGGCGCCACCCTCGACGCCGCCGCCCGGGTGCTGCGGGGCGCGGGAGTGCGGGTGCCCGCCGCCGTCACGGTGGCCGCCGCATAGTGGGGCCGGAGTGGTTCATGTGGCGGTACCGGCGGGTACCCCTCCCGGTGTCGGCAAGGCGACAGGCCGCGTGCGCCCCCTTCGTCCGCGAACGCGAGCCGCATTCGCCAGTCCGCGCGATTTCGCGCGGGCGTGCCCATTCGCATTGGAGAATTCCGGTAGCCGAAGGGTCGACTTTCGGTGAGTGAAGCGTTAGTCTCGAAATCTCAGATCGGTAACGAGACGACAGAGGTCAGATGGCCGAAAGGTGAACGCCCCCAATTCCAGTGGTGCGGAATCCCTGGTCGTTCCATCCGTGAGAGGAGGTCGCTCCTTCCGCCGTACCGGACCATCGGCTCCGGACCCAGCATGCACAACTTCGTTCGCATCCCGCCGTCGCAGAGCAGGATGCACCTGGGAGGTTCAGAGGTGGACATCGTCGTCAAGGGCCGCAACGTGGAGGTTCCCGACCACTACCGCGAGCTCGTCGAGGAGAAGATCGAATCCAAGATCGCCAAGTACCTCGCCCGTTACGACGGGGAAGCGATCGATATCGACGTCGAGCTCTATCACGAGCCCAATCCCCGCCAGGCTGACCACGCCCAGCGAGTGGAGATCACCTGCCGTCCTAAGGGGACGGTGATGCGAGCCGAGGCCTGCGCCGCGGACTTCCGCTCCGCCTTCGAACTCGCGGTGACCAAGCTCGGGCACCAGCTCCGCAAGAACACCGACCGCAAGCGCGTCCACCGCGGCGGCACCAAAGCCCCGATGTCGGTGTCCCAGGCGACCTCCAACGGCAGCAACGGCGCCGTCAACGGCACCCTGCTCGCCGAGTCCCCGGTCAGGGACGTGGCAGCCGCGCACTTCATCTCCGAGGACGTCGACCACTTCGACGGCCTCGTCGAGGACCACCTGCCGGGCCGGATCGTCCGCGAGAAGATCCACCCGGGCGAGCCGATGACCGTCGACGACGCCCTCCAGAACATGGAGCTGGTCGGCCACGACTTCTACCTGTTCCACGACAAGGAGAGCGGCCGCCCGTCGGTCGTCTACCGCCGCCGGGCCTTCGACTACGGCCTGCTGCGGCTCGACCTCTAGCCACTACGGGACCGCCGCCGCGCGGCGGTGAAGAGGGGGGACTTTCCTCTTCGGTCCGGATGTTGTTGAGGGGTGGCATCCGGACGGGACGAGGCCCCGGGCGTTGTCGCCCGGGGCCTCGATCCATGTCTGGGGGTGCGGTCAGGGGGTCCGGCTCGCTAGAGGGCCGAGCCTTCCTTCCACTCGTCGTAGGACATCACCCAGTAGCCCCAGCCGTTGTCCCACGGCATCGGGCGCGGGGACGACTCGCCCACGACCTCGACCGGGTCGCCGCGCTGCGCCATGTGGTAGAACCACTCGGCGTCGGACTCGCTGGCGTTCAGGCAGCCGTGCGAGAGGTTCGCCTCGCCGAGGCTGCCGTTCCAGGGGGCGCCGTGCACGAACTCGCCGGTGGCGTTGATGCGGGTGGCCCAGTTGACGTCCGTCGAGTAGTAGCCCTCGTCGCCCTCCTCCTTGCCGGGGGAGACCATGGTCTTCTTCTCGAACTTCTCCATCACCAGGTGCGTGCCGGTCGCGGTGTAGTACTCGTACTCGGCGCCGGAGCCGCCGCTGATCGGGATGGTGCGGGCGACCTCGCCGTCGACCTCGACGGTCATGGTGTGGGAGTCGAGGTCGGCGCGGGAGATGTTGGCCTCGCCGATCTTCAGCTGCGCGGTGTAGTCCTCGCCGCCCCACGTGTCGTCGCCCAGGAACTCGCCCTCGAAGTCCGCGGTGAAGGTCACCGTCTGGTGGCCCTCCCAGTACTCCTTGGTCCGGTAGATCACGGTGTCGTCGTCGATCCAGCGCCAGGCGCCCTCGTGGCCCTTCTCGGACTCGACGATCAGCAGCCGCTCGACGGCGGCGCGGTCGGGGGCGTCCTCGGTGAAGGTCACGATGATCGGCGCGCCCACGCCGACCTCCTCGCCCTCGGCCACCGGCGTGACGTCGGCGACCTCGAAGCCCGAGCTCTCGCGGGCCTGGGTGGTGAACTGCTGCTCGAACTCGGTGACGGTGCCGTCCGAGCTGACGGCCTTCGCGACCACGGTGTGGGTGGACCCGGCGTCCATGATGCCTTCAGAGGTCCACGAGGTGAGGTCCTCGGAGAACGCGCCCTCGATGGTCTCGGAGCGGTCGGAGGTGACGTTGACCTCTTCGAGGATGCCGTCCACGACGGAGAGCGTGAACGGAGCGGTCGGGTCCTGGTCTTCGACGGCGTCCATCGACACCGCCGGGACGATCGGCGCCGGCGTGAACGTCCCCGTCTGGGGGGCGGCGCAGGCCCCGGCCATGAGCAGCAGGGACAGCACCGCCAGTGCGCGGGCGGGCATGAGCTTCAACGGGGGTTCCTCCACAAAGCGAAGTGACTGGATCACTATAGCTTCGACGCTTGGCCCTACCGGTTGGGTTGCATGTCAATCGCTACTTAGCGAAGCCCACAGGAGCGTGTCCCGCCGCCGTCCCGCGACGGTCGGCAGACCGCCTCTCTCGACCCCTTCCAGGCGGAATCCCGCCCGCCGGAGCACGGCTTGCGACGCTGTGTTGTGAATATCAGTGCCGGCCCACACACGGTCGAGTCCGACCTCCCTGAACGCCCACTGCCGGACCAGTCGCACCGCCCGCGTCGCGTACCCGCGACCGCGCGTCTCGGGCCGCAGGTCGTAGCCGATCATGCCGGTGCCGACGACGCGCGCGACGTCGTAGAGGCCGATCGTGCCCTGGTACCCCGCGCCGTCGTCGATGACCATGAGGGCGCTGCGCCCGCGCAGCCACGCGACCGCCGCCCGCCACTCGCAGACCTCGCGGGCCTCGGCGGCGCTGGGCGGCAGCGGCAGGACCGAACCGGAGTAGACCTCGGGCCGCGACCGGTGCCGCAGGTGGGCCTCGTAGTCGTCCGGCGTCAGGGGCCGCAGCGCGATCACCTCGTCGCGCAGGGACCCGTCCGGGAGGTCGGGCAGCACGCGTGGAAACGGTCCGGGGCCGTCGCCGGGCAGCAGCCCGAGCGTCAGCGCCTCGGTGCCGTCCCAGGCCGCGCCTCGCGCCACGCCGCCCTCGATCCGGAACCCGGCCCGCAGGCCCGCCCGGATCGCGGCCTGGTCGCGCACCGGCGGCCGCGCTTCGAGGCGCTTCGCGCCGCCGGCGAAGACGTCCGGGGCGGCCGCCCGCAGCATCGCCGCGCCGAGGTGCTTGCCGCGCCGCTCGGGCGCGACCCAGAACCGCACGAACACCGTGCCGCCGTCCTGCGCGAACCCGAGCGCGCCCCAGACGGCCTCGCCCTCGGGGCCGACGGCGATCGCGTCCGGTGCGAACCCGCAGTCGACCTTCACGTCCTCAGGCGCGGGTCGCAGCGAGAACGCCGCCGACTCGACGGGCGCGAAGTCATACACGCCCTCAGCCAAGCAGGGGCGACGCCCTGCCGTCAACCATTCCCGGAAGACGATTCACATTCCGGGCGGGACTCAGGCCAGGTCCTCCCTGAGGCGGCTGCCGACCCACGAGTCGAGCCGGCCGTCGTCGCCGTGCCGCAGGCCCTTGCGCGTGCCCTCGATCGCGAACCCGGCCTTCTCGGCCACCCGCCGCGACGCGTCATTGCCGACCACCGCGCGCCATTCGATCCGCTCGAGCCCCAGCTCCTCGAAGCCCAGCTCGCACAGGCGCCGCACCGCCGCCGTCATCCAGCCCCGGCCCCGCGCCCACGGCGAGCAGAAGTAGCCGATCTCGGCCTCGCCCGGCGCGCGCAAGTTGAACTCCACCGAACCGCAGTACCGGTCGTCGGCGTCCGCGAGCACGTAGAGCACCCGCTCGCCCCGGTCCCACGCGTCCCGGCAGAACGCGAACCAGTGGTCGGCCATCGCCCGCGTGTACGGGCCCGGCACCGTCGTCCACCGCTGCACCTCGGCGTCGTCGCAGGTCGCGGCCAGGTCGTCCAGGTCCTTCTCCAGCAGCGGCCGCAGCCGCAGCCCCGCCGCACTGGTCTCCAGCTCGCCCCGCTCGGCCAGGAAGAACCCGGCCTGCCGCTTCAGGATCCCGTAGTGCTCGGGCGGGCTGTCGGGCCCGCGCACCTCGCCCGGCAGGATCCCGCCCACCCAGCAGTCGCGCGAGACGCCCCGCTGGTACACCCCGTTGCGGGCGACGCCCTCCACGGTGAACCCGGTGCGCACCGCCGCCAGGCGCGAGGCGTGGTTCCCCACGATCGCGTCCCACGCGATGCGCTTGGCGCCCAGATTGTCGAACCCGAACTGGACGGCCGCGCGGATCGCCCGCTGCGCCACACCCCGCCCACGCGCCCACGGCGCCGTTACGTACGTGATCGTCAGCTCGTACGGGAACGACTTCGTCAACGCCATCGAGCCCACGAGCCGCCCGCTCCCGTCCTCCACCGCCCAGCGCGGGTTCCCGCTCTGCCAGTGCCGCTCCTGCAGCCACACGAACCGCTCCCGCGCCGTACCCGACCACGGCAGCGGCATCACGAGGAACCGCTCGATGAGCGGGTCGGCGTAGATCCTCGCGAGATCGGCCATGTGGCGCTGCTCCCACGCGACGAGCCGCAGGCCGCCGGCGGTGAGGGTGACGGGTTCCATAGGCAACGATTGTGCCCCACCGGCGGCCATCGGGACCAGCCGCCGACTACGCGTACTATTGACCGGGAAATCCACCCGATTTGGCCGAGACGTTGCTGTGGGAGCTGATCTTCCGTGTCGTTGTTCGAGAAGGTACTGCGAGCCGGCGAGGGCCGTGCGCTCAAGCGACTCAACGCGATCGCCGATGCGGTCGACTCCTTGGAGGACGAGTACGAGGCGATGACCGACGCGGAGCTCCGCGCGCTCACCGACGAGTACAAAGAGCGTCTGAAGGACGGCGAGACCACCGACGACCTCATGCCCGAGGCGTTCGCCACCGTCCGCGAGGCCGCCAAGCGCGTCCGCGGGATGCGCCACTACCACGTGCAGCTCATGGGCGGCGCGGCCCTGCACCAGGGCAACATCGCCGAGATGAAGACCGGTGAGGGCAAGACGCTCGTCTCCACGCTCCCGGTCTACCTCAACGGCCTCACCGGCAAGGGCGTCCACCAGGTCACCGTCAACGACTACCTGGTGCGCCGCGACGCGGAGTGGATGGGCGAGATCCACCGCTTCCTCGGCCTCACCGTCGGCGTCGTCCTCCCCGGCGAGGGCGCGGAGAAGCACCGCGCGGCCTACAACTGCGACATCACGTACTCCACGAACAACGAGCTCGCGTTCGACTACCTGCGCGACAACATGACCAGCTCGGCCGAGAACCTCGTGCAGCGCGGCCACAACTTCGCCCTCGTCGACGAAGTCGACTCGATCCTCATCGACGAGGCCCGCACGCCGATCATCATCTCCGGCCCCGCCGAGCACACGCCGCGCTGGTACAAGGAGTTCGCGGAGATCGTGCGCACCATGAAGCGCGACGAGCACTACGAGGTCGACGAGGGCAAGCGCACCATCGCGATCACCGAGCTCGGCGTCGCCCGCGTCGAGGACCGCCTCGGCATCGAGAACCTGTACGACTCGGTCAACACCCCGCTCGTCGGCTACCTCAACAACGCGATCAAGGCGCACGAGCTGTTCGAGCGCAACCGCGAGTACATCGTCTCCGAGAACGACGAAGTCCTCATCGTCGACGAGTTCACCGGCCGCGTCCTGCCCGGCCGCCGCTTCAACGAGGGCATCCACCAGGCCATCGAGGCCAAGGAGAAGGTGGACATCAAGCAGGAGAACCAGACGTTCGCCACCACCACCCTCCAGAACTACTTCCGCATGTACGACAAGATCGGCGGCATCACCGGTACCGCGCAGACCGAAGCGGCGGAGTTCAACAACGTCTACGGCATGGGCGTCATCCCGATCCCCACGAACAAGCCGATGATCCGCAAGGACCAGTCCGACGTCATCTACAAGACCGAGGAAGCGAAGTTCCAGGCGGTCGTCGACGACATCGCCGAGCGCCACGAGACCGGCCAGCCGATCCTCGTCGGCACCACCTCGGTCGAGAAGTCCGAGATGCTCGGCCAGTTCCTGCGCAAGCGCGGCATCCCGCACAACGTCCTCAACGCGAAGAACCACGCGAAGGAAGCGGACATCATCGCCCAGGCGGGCCAGCGCGGCGCCGTCACCGTCGCCACCAACATGGCCGGCCGCGGCACCGACATCATGCTCGGCGGCAACCCCGAGTACCTGGCCGCCGCCGACCTGCGGGCGCGCGGCATCGACGAGGCCGACGAGGAGACCTACGCGGCCGCCTGGGAAGAGGCCCTCGCGAAGTTCGAGGAGACCACCAAGGCCGAGGCCGAGGACGTCAAGGACGCGGGCGGCCTGTACGTGCTGGGGACCGAGCGCCACGAGTCGCGGCGCATCGACAACCAGCTGCGCGGCCGCGCCGGCCGCCAGGGCGACCCGGGCGAGTCGCGGTTCTACCTCTCGCTCTCCGACGACCTCATGAAGCGGTTCAACGCCGATGCGGTGCGCGCCATGATGAACCGGCTGCGCGTCCCCGACGACGTCCCGATCATCTCCAAGATGGTGTCGCGCCAGATCGAGTCGGCGCAGTCGCAGATCGAAGGCCACAACGGCGAGATCCGCAAGAACGTCCTCAAGTACGACGAGGTCATGAACAACCAGCGCACCGTCATCTACGACGAGCGGCGCAAGGTGCTCAACGGCGAGGACGTCTCCGAGCAGATCGGGCACTTCATCGACGACACGCTCGAGGCCTACGTCGCGGGAGCCACCAGCGACGGCTACGCCGAGGACTGGGACCTGGACGAGCTGTGGAGCGCGTTCAAGCAGCTCTACCCGATCCAGATCTCCCACAAGGAGCTCGTGAAGAAGGCCGGCGGCCTGTCCGAACTGGACGCCGAGACCCTGCTCGCCGCGGTGAAGGAGGACGCGCACGCCGTCTACGCCACCCGCGAGGAGGAGTTCGGCGAGGAGGTCCTGCGCAAGCTCGAGCGCCGCGTCCTGCTGCAGACGATCGACCGCAAGTGGCGCGAGCACCTGTACGAGGTGGACTACCTCAAGCAGGGCATCAGCCTGCGGGCGTACGCGCAGCGCGACCCGGTCATCGAGTACCAGCGCGAGGCCTTCGACATGTTCCAGACCATGCTCGACGGCATCAAGGAGGAGTCGGTCCGGTTCCTCATGAACGCCGAGTTGAAGCAGAAGACCGAGGGCACGGCCGAGCCCGAGGCCCAGATCCGGGGACTGGAGCCGCTGCGCAAGCCGGAGATGCTGGTGCAGTCGGCGCCGTCGATCGACTCGGCCTCCGGGGTGGAGCAGCAGACGACGACCGAGGACGGCTCGGTGTTCAAGCGCCCGCCGAAGCCGGTCCCCGGCCAGAAGCGCGCCGTGAAGCGCACGCCGGGCGCGGGCTCGAAGGGCGCGGCGAAGGTCGCCCCGAAGTCGGCCCGCTCGGCCGGTCCGCGCAAGGCGTCGACCGCGCCTCCCGCGAAGCAGGCGAACCCGCAGCAGCGCCAGTCCGAGAAGGTCGGGCCGAACGAGCCCTGCCCGTGCGGTTCGGGCAAGAAGTACAAGCGCTGCCACGGGGCCCCCGGCGGAGCCGCAAACTAAGGGCATGACCCGTATTTACGTGCCCGCGAACGCGGAGATGCTGGCTCACCTCGCCCTTCACGGCGAGGTGAAGCCGGTCCTCGACGTCCACACGGTGACGTCCTGGCTGGAGCGCGAGGCGCCCGGCGCGGACGTGGAGGACCTGGAGTACACGGCGTTCGCCGATGCGGCGCTGGCCTCGGTCGCGCTACTCGTCGACCAGGCGCCGCGGCGGGTGGTGATCTCGGCCGACGTCCCGGACGACCTCGTGTCGGAGAAGCCGGGGGGCACGGCCGCCAGATTCGACGGCACGGTGAATCTGAAGAAAGTGGCGGCGATCCACATGGACGACGCCGCCGCGGCCGTGCAGATCGCGGCCGAGCTCGCCACCGGCGAGCCCGACCTCGAGCTGATCGAGTCGAACGTGCTCGACTGGTACGCCCCTTCGGAGCTTCAGGAACTCTTGGCGGCCTTGGCCTTAGGGGCCTTCGGCAGCAGCAGCCCGAAGGCGAGGACCGCGCAGAGCGCGCCCGCGAACATCGCGGTCATCGAGCCGTTGTACTGCCACTGGAAGCTGAGCGCGAGGAACGCGGTGTCGAGCGGCGAGACTTCGTCGAGGCCCACATTGAGGAGCACTTCGACGCCGATCTGGGCGATCACGGTGGCCGCCAGCCAGATCGCGCCCGGGGTCGCCCCGGCGACGAGGTGGCCGAGGAGCTTCACGCCCGCTTTCTTCTTGCGCAGGTAGAGGAATGCGCAGACGCCGCAGGCGAGCCCGGCGATGAACGGGAGGGCGCGGCCGAGCGCGCCGTACTGGTCGAGCGGGTCGGAGAACAGGCTCACCGAGGTGGCCGCCTCGAACAGGCCGCGCGCGAACATGAAGACCAGGAGCAGCAGGGTGGCGCTGAGCCCGGCGACGACGGTGGTGCCGCGCTTCGGCAGAGCGAACAGGCCGCCGATGATCGCGGACCCGAACAGGACGAGTGCCAGGACCAGCGCGATCGAGGCGTCCACGGCGAAGCTCGCATATGCGACCGCGCCGACGGCGAGGCCGACCACGGTGAACCCGAGCGCGGTGAGCGCCCGCTGCGGGCCCCTGAGCAGACGCGGGGTCACGACGCCGGCGACGGCGCCCGCGAACGCGGCCACGATGATGGGGCTGAAGAGGCTGTTGGCCAGGAGCATGACGCCGGTGTCGTCGAGCCCGTCGGCCATGCCGGTGAGCTGGTAGAGCGAGAAGACGACCCCGGCGAGCGAGAGCACCGCCGCGACGCCGAGCACCCACAGCGCGACGCGCCCCGGCCGTGCCGCGGGCGGGGCCTCCGCGCGCCGCCCGGTCTCCTGCTCCTGCGCCTGTGCTTCCTGCGTTTCAGTCACCAGCCCAGAGTACGTATCGCCGTTCGGGCGGCTGCATCACACCAGGGCCTTCCTTTCTTGGCATCGCACCAGGTCGCAGCCCTCGATCTGTGCGAGGATGGCGGCAGGGCATCGCACCTTGTAGCCTCTTGATCAAAGACTTATCATCGAAACAGCCATCGATTCGACGGGAGGGCGCGATGGACGCCTTGTTTACGGTTCCCACTCCGGAGAACGAACCGGTCAATACGTACGCACCGGGCACCCCTGAGCGCGAAAGCCTCCAGAAGACCCTCGCCGAACTCGCGGGCACCCAGCTCGACCTCGACCTCAACATCTCCGGCGAGTGGCGGCGCGGCACCGGCGCCGAGATCAAGGTCGTGCAGCCCCACAACCGCGCCCACGTCCTCGGCACCACCCGCGAGGCCACCGCCGCCGAATGGGCCGACGCCGTCGCCGCCGCCAAGGCCGCCCGCCACGACTGGATCCGCACCGACTTCGCCGACCGCGCCGCGATCTTCCTGCGCGCCGCCGAACTCATCGCCGGCCCCTACCGCGACGTCCTCAACGGCGCGACCATGCTCGGCCAGTCCAAGACCGCCGCGCAGGCCGAGATCGACGCCGCGTGCGAGCTCATCGACTTCCTGCGCTTCAACGTCAGCTTCGCCGAAGGCATCTACCGGCAGCAGCCGAACTCCTCCAGGGGCCTGTGGAACCGCACCGACCACCGGCCGCTCGACGGGTTCGTCCTCGCCATCACGCCCTTCAACTTCACCGCGATCGCCGGCAACCTCCCCACGGCCCCGGCCCTCATGGGCAACACGGTCGTCTGGAAGCCCTCGCCGACCCAGCAGTTCGCCGCCCACTTCGTCATGAAGGTCCTCCTCGAGGCCGGCCTCCCGCACGGCGTCATCAACATGGTCACCGGCGTCGGCGCCAACAGCGAGACCGCGCTCCTCGACCCCGACCTCGGCGGCATCCACTTCACCGGCTCCACCAAGACCTTCCAGCACCTGTGGCAGACGGTGGGCCGGAACATCGCCGGGTATCGCACCTACCCGCGCCTCGTCGGCGAGACCGGCGGCAAGGACTTCATCGTCGCCCACCCGAGCGCCGACCTCCAGGCGCTCGCCGTCGCCATGGTCCGCGGTGCGTACGAGTACCAGGGCCAGAAGTGCTCGGCGCTCTCGCGCACCTACGTGCCCGCCTCGCTGTGGCGCGGCGGCCTCAAGGACGCCGTCGTCGGCATGACCGGGGACATCGCCTACGGCGACGTCACCGACTTCGCCAACTTCGGCGGCGCCGTCATCGACGACCGCGCCTTCGCCAAGCACGCCGCGCTCTTCGAACGCCTCCAAGGGGACGCGAAGGCCACCGTCGTCACCGGCGGTTCGGCCGACGACTCGCAGGGCTACTTCGTCCAGCCCACGCTCATCGAGTCCACCGACCCGACCCACGAGCTGTTCACCGACGAGTACTTCGGGCCGATCAACGGCGTCTACGTCTACGACGACGCCGACTTCGACACAGTCGTCCGCCAGGCCGCCGACATCGCCCCCTACGCCCTGACGGGCGCGGTCTTCGCCACCGACCGGGCCGCCATCGCCCGCGCCAGCGAGGAACTGCGCTTCGCCGCCGGCAACTACTACATCAACGACAAGCCCACCGGCGCCGTCGTCGGCCAGCAGCCCTTCGGCGGCTCCCGCGGCTCCGGCACCAACGACAAGGCCGGCTCCTGGCAGAACCTGGTCCGCTGGGTCAGCCCCCGCTCCATCAAGGAGAACTTCCTGCCGCCCACGGACTACCGCTATCCGCACCAGGGATAGCTCCTGGCCTAAAGGGGGCCCGGACCGGGAGGTCCGGGCCCTTCTATGCTTGGACGATGACGAAGCGTGAGCACCCGCTCAAGGGCGAGTTCGACACTGCAACGGCCCGTTGGGAACGCACCACCCACGAGGACGGCACGCCCGCCGCGCTCGAGATCGGCTACGCCGACAACGGTCTGGTCGCCCTCCGCATGGCCGAAGACCCCGAAGGCGACATCCTCATCTACACCCCGTCCGAATGGGAGGCCTTCGTCGAAGGCGTCCGCGACGGCGAGTTCGACATCGAGACCTGGGACGACGAACCCATCGTCGAGATCATCGAAGACGACGAGGAAGACGCTCCGGCGAACAAGTAAGCCCCGCAAGCACGCGCGGCCGCGCCGACGCTCCCTGTCGGCGCGGCCGTCCGCGTTCCCGGACCTTCTGCGCATCGCCGGAACGTGCCAACCTGAATTTCTCGGGAATCTCTTGTATCCGATCGGACTCGGCGGTCTCTTCCCTGGTGAAAGTCGCGATATGCGCCAGCCCGTGGCGTTCGCGGCATTCCGGGCCTGAATGCCTCCCGACCTATCGGCGCCACGCGAGAACCCTGCGCATGGCGATGGGCGGGGAGAATGGATCGCGAAGGATCCCCCTCCTCACCGGACAACCGCATAGACCCCCGAGACCAGCAGAGGAGCTCCCATGCGATTGGTGTTCGCCGATAACGAACCCCATCTGAAGCCCAACCCCCGCCGCGACCACATGAGCGGCGTCCCCGAACTCTCCTACGCGACCCTGGACCGCCACGGCGGCCGCGTCCTTGCCCCGGGACAGGTCATGCGCACTGCGGGCCACTCGGCACCGATCGGCACGATCTACCGGTACGACCGCTTGCTCGTCGACGAGTCGGTCATCCGCGACAGTGAGGCCCGCGAAAGGCTCGAAGAGGCGATCCGCCCCACTGGAATGCAGATGGAGAGCCAGGCCGCGAGCACGATTGTGCCCGGGCAGGGCGCATACCGAGTCCCGGTGCTTTCCATGCACGGGGATCAGGCCGGTGTCGACGCCTGGTCGCTGCTCCAACGACTTCGCACCGACACTGGTGAGCAGAGCCTCCCGGGCGCGCTGCTCGACAAGGTTCGCCTTGAACACCTGATGATCTGCGCCAAGAGCGGCGGCGGCGGCATCGGCAGTGGCGAGCCGCCCATCGGCGGTGGACATCCGCACCCGCTCGGCCGCATCCCTGTCGACATGGTCAACCCCATGCCCGTCCGTCAAAAGTTGGACCGGCGCTTGCGCGTCGCGGTCCTGGACACCGGTGTCCCCGTACGCCACCCCGCGTTCGACGTCTCGGACCGCACTGAACACGACGACACCTTCGTAGTGGTCGACCACGCCTTCCAGGCGAAACTCGGCGATCACTCCGATTCGCCCGCGATCCCGCTCGACGATCCCTGGGAAGGCCCGGTCCACGAGCCGACCCTCATCGGCGAGGTCGCCAGCCACTTCGGCCACGGCACCTTCATTACCGGGCTGCTTCGGCAGATGTCGCCCGACGTGCAGGTCTATTCGCTGCGCGTCGTCCACAACGACGGCATGGCGTACGAGCACGAGGTCATCGCGGCCATACACCATGTCGCAGACCAAGTCGAGGCGGCGCGAAACGGCGACCGCGAGGCGTTCGGCGTCGATCTGGTAGTCCTGGCAATGGGCTACGTAGACGAGAACCCGGAGGACCAGCCCGGCGGCTGGATCGGGGATGCCGTGCAACGCCTCGCGACACTCGGTGTCCCAGTGGTCGCCGCCGCGGGGAACCAGTCGTCGGACCGCCCCTTCTATCCCGCGGCGTTCGCGGCGCACCCGAGGGCGGAGGACACCGCACCGATCCTGAGCGTCGGCGCGCTCAACCCCAACCGCAAGATCGCGATGTTCTCCAATGAAGGCCCTTGGGTCTCGTGCTACGCCACCGGGGCCGGGTTGGTCAGCACGTACCCCTGCGAGGCTTTGGGCTCGCGAATGCCTGAACGCCGAGCCATGTCCACGATTCTCAACCGCCACAGGGAAAGCCACGACCCTGACGACTTCTCTGCCGGGTACGCCGTCTGGAGCGGGACTTCATTCGCGGCGCCGATCGCGGCTTCGTTCCTCGTGAACGCGATGTCGGAGTCCGAGCTCAGCGAGGTCGGCAGTGCCGCCCAATCGTCAGCGCGTGCGCACGAAGCGTTGAAGCGGTTGAAGAAGCAGCTAGCCTGAGTCCATGAACGCGATTTCGGCTCACCCGGTGGACACCGTCGACTATGACAGGCGCGCGCGGCTCTACCTCGCCGCGCGCGCCGGCGACGGCATCGCGCAGCGGGCCCTCGTCACGGAGCTCAACGAGGTCCTGTGGCGCGCGGCCCGTCGCACCGGACTGGACCGTGAACGCGCCGCTGATGTTGTGCAGACCGCATGGCTTCGGTTGTGGCACATCGAAAAAGAACTGGAACATCCTCGCGCGCTGACCAAGTGGCTGCTCACCACCGTCAGCCGCGAGGCCTGGAAGCAGATCGGGCACATGCGGCGCGAAGTCATAGCCGACCCGATCGAGATCCAGGAGGAAGGGACCCTCGAAAGCGCCGAGGACGGACTCGTCCGCGTCGCTGAACGAGAGGCCGTGCGCCGCGCCTTCCTCGCCCAATCTGAGCGGTGCCGGCGGCTGCTCGCCTTCGTGGCGACGGTCGCCCGGCCCGACTACGACGTCATCGCCGAGGCATTGGGGATGAAAAGGGGGAGCATCGGTCCAACCCGGGGCCGCTGCTTGGACAAACTGAGGAGAACGCTCCTGGACGATCCGTCCTGGAGCGCAGGTGAGGAGCGGGATGAAAATGCGGCCTGAAGACGAGAGTCAGAGCGAATTCGAGCCATTGGACTCCTGCGATGAGCGGATCTTGTCAGTGATCAACGAACTGCATCACAGGCATGATCCGATCCCGGAGGACCTGAACGAGCGAGTCCAGTTCGTACTCGAACTGGAAGCGGAACTCGACGCGAGAGTGGCAAGGGTATCGCGCGCCGGGGAACTCGTATCCATGCGGGGCGACGCGGAACTGGCGGTCAGTCAGGGTGATCCGGCTTCGGTCACGTTCGACTGCGAGACGGTCACCGTGATGGTGACGCCGCGCCCCTCCGCGCCAGGGGGGCTTCGTCTTGACGGGTGGATCGGGCCCGAAGGCATATATGAGGTCGAACTTAGGAGCCCCGAGGGTTCGCGAAGGGCCGCAACCGATGAGTCCGGCAGATTCGCGCTCGAAGGCGTACCCGAGGGGCAGATGCTCCAACTGGTGATTCGGCCCGAACAGGCACTGCAGCGGATAGGCCTACCGGCAGTCGTCGTGACGCCCGCGGTCCGCCTGTAGCATGTGAAGAATGCTCCAGGGTGCTTGGCGATTGTTCACACGCGGTCAGCGCCTCAGCCGTCGCGGCCAAGTTGCCGAATCCGCAGGAGTTCTGGAGAAGGCCCTCGCACTCCTGAATTGGAGCGAAGAACGACTCCCGGAAGCGGGGACCGCGCAGGCACGCTTGATCGCCAAAATCCTGATGGTGATGGCATTCAACCGAGCGAGCCTCGGCGACTCGGCCGAGGGACAGCGCCTGCTTGACTTCGCCGACATCTTGGCTTTCGCGGATGATCGGGGAATTCTGCTGCATCAGCGCGCGCTGATTCTATGGCAGAGCGGTCGACTGTCCGACGCGCTGCATTGGTTCGAATTGGCCGAACCGCTACTGGCGGAATACGGACCCGACAACTTCTATGCGGCATCGTTCTACAATCGAGCCTTGGTATGGAGAGACCTGGGTGAATTGCGCAAAGGAATGGAGAGCATCCGGCGTGCGATCGAGCTCTACAACGACATCGACGTACCCGTCAACCGGGCACGGGCCATCCATATCGAGGCTCTACTCCTGCTCGATCTCGGGGAGGTCACCAAGGCGCTCAAAGCATTCGACGTGGCCAGAGATCAGTTCCGGAAGCTCGCCCCGGACCTTGAATCCTTCATCGACGCCTCCTACGCCCATGCGTTGCTCAGTGTCGGTATGTACCGGCAGGCAGCAGAGCGGTGGGAACACGCCATAGCCGCGCATCGACTCGCCGGGGACCTTCGGAATGCGGCGATCGATGAATACTGGCGGGCATTGGCCGCCTTTGAGGACAACCGATCCGAACTGGCCGACCGATGGGCCAGGCAGGCCATGGATTCGCTGTACAGCCAGGGGAACGAGCCGATGGCGTTCCTCGCCCGCCTCCTCATCCTCCAAGCGCAGTTCGATTCGGGACAGCACGGCCCGGACTTCGCGGATAAGGT
Organism: Glycomyces niveus; assembly: GCF_017592475.1. GTDB lineage: Bacteria > Actinomycetota > Actinomycetes > Mycobacteriales > Micromonosporaceae > Glycomyces > Glycomyces niveus. The sequence continues at coordinate 160,548 of NZ_JAGFNP010000007.1, forward strand.
GCAGCGCCTGTGCGATGCCCTGGAGCAGCGCGGTTGGACCCTCAGACTCAAGCAGGCCAAGATCCTCGCCGCTCGCGCCAAGATCAAAGCTGGAGAGTTCGACGGTGTCGAACAAGTGCTCCAGGGCGAACACGGTGGACCAGGCCACGATGCGCTGGCCGAAGAGTTGGCGCGGTATCTCGCCAAAGCTGAACTCGCGGTGGCGCAGGATCGCGACCCCCTTCCCGAACTGCTCGCCGGACTCGATCTGCTCGATGAGTACCGGATGGCCTTCGGCTCGGTCGAGTTCCAGGCGGGGGCCTCGGCCCTCGGGATCCAGCTCGCGTTCATGGGACTCGGCCATGTGGCCAGGCACAGCGGCCCAGAGGACATGCTGTGGTGGGTCGAGCGCAGCCGTGCCCAGGCGCTTCGAATTCCGCCGGTCAAGCCCAGCACCGATCCCGCGGCCCGTGAAGCGCTCGGTCAGCTTCGGCAAGCACGCCAGCGGCTCTGGGATTTGCAGGTCGAAGGCGGAGACGACGCCGAGGCGCGCAGTCGGGTCCAAGAGATCGAAGAGGAGATCCGCGCTCATGAGCGGGCGCAACCTGGCTCGGGAAAACGAGCCGACCGCATCGCGCCCGATGCCATTCAAGATCTCGCCGAGTCGCGGGACACGGTCGTGGTCAACATGTTCGAGGTCGCGAATAAGGTCTGTGCGGTGCTCGCCGGGGGCGACGGCCTCCAGTTCACGTGGATGATGCCGCTTGACGAGGCAACGGAGCTCGAACGTCGTCTGGGCGCGGACCTCGACGCGCTCGGTAGCCGCCGGAGGCTTCACCCCCGTATCCAGGCGAGCGTCGAAGGCGCGATCCGCCGAAATGCGACCGCGCTCGCCGACGGCATCTGGAAGCCGATCGCCGATTATGTCGGCGACCGGCAGGTGGTCATCGTCCCGCACAGCCAGCTCAACTGGGTGCCGTGGCCGTTGTTGCCGCCCCTTCGCGGTCGGGCCGTGACCATTTCTCCTTCGGCCGAAGCATGGTGGCGCGCGGTGCATCGAACCCGCGCCGACGGTCCTGCTCTGGTCGCGGCTGGTCCAGCGCTGTCCCTGGCCGGCGGTGAGATTGAAACGATTGCGGGCCTCTATCCGGGCGCCAACCTGATCACCGCCGATGAGTCGGATCCTGAGATGGTCCTAAAGGCGCTCGACAATGCTGCTGTCGCTCACATTGCGGCCCATGGGCATCACGAGCCTGACAATGTGCTCTTCTCCCGGCTCGACTTCGGTCTGGGTCCGCTCAACGCCTATGAGCTCCTCGGCCTCGATCAACCCCCCGGCCATGTCGTGCTCTCCTCCTGCGACCTCGGTCGGTCGACCGTCGCGGTCGGCAACGAAACGCTCGGCTTCACCGCGGCGCTCTTGCACGCCGGAACTTCGACCGTCGTCTCGAGCCTTGCGAAAGTTCCCGACGAGATGGCCGCCGAGATGATGATCGAGTACCACAAGCGCTGCGTTGCAGGTGCCAGCCCCGCTGAAGCCCTTGCGGCCGTGGGCGAGCACAGGCCGTGGCATCCGTTCGTCGCGTTCGGCGCGTGAACCGCACACCCCTGAGAAGGTCCACCCCAGATGACCGAAACCCCGCCTAAGTCAGAGCCCAAGCCCATGGTCCGCAATCCCGACTACCGGCGGATCTTCACCTCAGTCGGCGCGAGCCAGATCGGCCTCCAGGTCGCGTACTTCTCGATCTCGATCATCGCGGTCGTGGTCCTGGACCTCAGCGAGTCGCAGATCGGCATCCTGTATGCGATGGACCAGATCGCGCTGGTGATGTTCGGCCTGCTGGTCGGCGTCTGGGTGGACCGGTTGCGGGACAAGCCGATCATCGTCACCAGCGAGATCCTGCGCGCGGTGGTGATGGCGGGCGTTCCGATCGCGTGGGCGTTCGACGCCCTGACGACCGTGCACGTCTTCGCGGCGATGTTCCTGCTCGGCTTGACCTCCGTCTTCTTCGATGTGGCCCAGTCGAGTTACGTGCCGAGGCTCATCGACAACAAGCGCCTCGCGAGCGGCAATTCCCGCATCCAGGGGATCAGGTCGGCTTCCGACACCGGCGGACCCCTCGCTGCTGGTCCGCTGGTTTCGCTCCTGACCGCGCCGGTCGCGATCGTCGTGGCGGTGGTGTCGTTCGCCGTCTCCGCGTTCTCGGTCGCGCGCATCAAGTTCCAGGAAGAAGAGCCGGAGCGGCCCGAGAAGCCGCACCTGGGCAGTGAGATCGTCCAAGGGGTCAAGTTCATCTTCCGCGACGCAGTCCTGCGGAGCATCCTGCTCGTGAGCTGCTGGTGCAACCTCTCCGTCGGCGCGTTCCAGGCGATGCTCATGGTGTTCCTCATCCGCGAAGCCGACCAATCCAGCGAGGTCGCCGGGTTCGTGCTCGCGGGTTCGGGTGTCGGCGGGGTGCTCGGTGCGATGCTGGTCGGCCGCATCTCGACGAAAGCAGGTGTCGGCCCGACTGCGATTGCGGCGCTGGCGATCTCGGGTCCCGGCATGGCGATCGTCGCAGCTTCCGGTCCCGGCTGGGGCGCGGCGGTGGCCTTCTTCGGGCAGGTGGTCTACGTGGCGGCGATCGTCGTATTCAACGTGAACGTCATCAGCTACCGGCAGGCGGTCACCCCGGACGACATGCAGGGCCGCGTCGGCGCGACGCAGCGCGTGATCTGCTGGGCGGGGCTCGCGGTCGGTTCGATCGTCGGCGGTCTCACCGGTGAGCTGCTGAGCGCCCGCGCCGCGCTTCTGATAGCGGCCGCGATGCTCTTCGCCGGGACGCTCCCGCTCCTGTGGACGCCGCTGCGGAAGCTCCGCGAGATCCCCGACGAAGACACCCTCAATGCGAAGCCCGCATGACCGGCATTCCGGCCGAAGCGCGAGTCGTTGCCGCCCAGTAGATTCCAGAGGATGAACGAAACCTGGGACCCGGACGCCCCTGGCGTCCTCCGCCTGCCCTCCGGCCGCCTCGTCCGCGGGCGCGGCCTCGCCCGGCCGCTCCCCGAAGGCCCGACGCCCGACTTCGCGCTCTACCTCCTAGGCAAGGAGCCGCCGGCCGTCGACTGGGAAGCCGAGTGGGTCCGCTGGCCCGACTTCCGCCTCCCCAGCGACAAGGCCGACTTCGCCGCGAAACTCCGCACCGCGTGGACCCGCGCCGAGACCGAACGCGTCGAGTTCGCCTGCCACGGCGGCAACGGCCGCACCGGCACCGCCCTCGCCTGCCTCGCGATCCTCGACGGCGTCCCGGCTGCCGAAGCGGTCGCCTACGTCCGCGCCCACTACGCCAAGAAGGCAGTGGAGACCCCCTGGCAATCCCGCTTCGTGGCCCGCTTTTCATAGCGACCCCGCCAGCGGCCGACGCGTCGCTGCGCGACCCGCGACGCGGCTTCCGGGGCCGCTGCGCGAATGTTCGGTACAATCAATTCGCCGTTGCCGAACATTCGTGGAGGGTCATGTCACCGCGCGGAAGGCCGTCCCGTCAGGTGCATTACGCCCGGCTCGACGCCGCGGTAGAGCAGCTTCGCACGGAGTACGGCGGGCTCCCCAAACCCGATCAAGCCGCTGACATCTGGTCCGACCTCTGGCATCGCGACACACACCACAGCACCGCGATCGAGGGCAACACGCTGGCGCTGTCCGACGTGGAGCAACTGCTGGAACGCGGTCGGACGGCCCGGCCGAGACCCGTGGCCGAATACCTCGAGGTCCAGGGCTACGCCGATGCCGCCAAATGGGTCTATGCCCAGGGGATCTCGGACGGGGACGGGCCGCTGGTCACGCTTCAGGAGGTCCGGCAGCTCCACTTCCAGTCGATGCGGCTGGTCTGGGAGACCGCTCCGCATCCGCACGCCTCCAAGGATGAAGGGCCGGGAGCCTTCCGTCGACACCAGATCGCGGCCTTCCCCGGCGGCATGAAGCCGCCGTCGTGGACCGAGGTCGATTCGCTGATGCGGACCTGGGCAGACGAAGCCTGCGATTTCGATGGGCTGCCCGGTTCGCATGAGATGGAACGGCTCGCCCACCTGCACCACCGCTTCGAGCAGATCCATCCGTTCCTCGACGGCGACGGCCGCACCGGCCGACTGCTCCTCAACCTGCTCTTGCTGCGGCGCGGCTACGCGCCGATCGTCATTGAGAAGCGCCGCCGCGAGCGGTACCTCGATTGCCTGCAGGACGCCGACCGCGGCAACCTTGCGAGCCTCGCGGAACTGCTCACCCGGCAGGCGCTCGACAGCATCGAGCGCTTCGCCCTGCCCGCGCTCGCGGGCACCGATCAACTCGTGCCGCTGGCAGGGCTGGCAGGCGAGGACATCGGCGAGCCCGCCCTACGGGCCGCCGCCATCCGCGGTCGGCTGCGCGCGGCGAAGAACGCATCCGGCCAGTGGCTGAGTAGCCGCCAGGCGGTCGACGAGTACCTTGCGTCCCGCCGCCGACGCCGCAGGGAATGAGCGCCGCAACTCGAGGTGACCCGCACGAGCGCTGAGTCCATCGACCACTTCACGTCGCAGTGAATGTTCGGTTCAATTAATTCGGGGTTCGCGAACATTCGTGGGAGCGCGCTCGGGGTGGTATGCGGTTGCGGCACGGTTGGCATAGGGTGGGGCGCGTAACCCCGGAAGACGAGCACCCCTTGAGGTTCCTTATGGCGCACCCCGACACGCGATCGCGCAGCGACGCGGCGAGGCGTTGGCTGCCGGTGCTCGTGGTGGTCGCGGCGCTCTTGGTGGTCGGGTTGGCCGCGCAGGGGGCCGGGCTGCAGTGGCAGGAGGCCGAGCTGCCGGAAGGCACGGGGGAAGGGCGGGAGTCGCCGCCTCCGGAGGCGCAGCAGACGATGGAGCTGCCGTCCGAGATGCCGATGGAGGAGCCCCGCGAGGAGTACACCCTCCCCGGGTGGGTGTCGTGGGTGGTCCTGGGACTGCTCGTGGGCGTGCCCGCGTTCTTCGTGCTGCTGTTCCTCACCCGCAGGCTCGTGGAGTGGCTGCGGGACGCGCCGCCCAGCAGCGGGATCGCCGATCCGGAACCCGAGTACCTGCACAGGGACTTCACGCTCGTCGAGGAGGCCGTGAACGCCGCGCTCGCCGAGATGGACCTGGGCACCGATCCGCGGGCGGCGATCATGGCGTGCTGGCTGCATTTCGAGCGGGCGTCCGAGGCCGTGGGGATCGAGCGCGCATCGTCCGATACCCCCGCGGACCTGGTCAGAAAGCTGCTGGTGAGGCATGAGCTGGACGGCACGGCGCTGCGGCGGCTGTCCGAGGCCTACCTGCGCGCCCGGTACTCGCCGCACCAGGTCGTAGAAGCCGACCGCGACCGCGCCCGTGACGCGCTCATCGCGCTCCAGGCCCAGCTCGGCGTCCGGGAGGGCCGATGAAGGAGTTCTTCGCCCCGTTCGGGCGGCTGCGGCTCTGGCCCGCGGTCGGGGCCGTCGCGCTCGCCGTCCTGTTCTGGGCGGCCGCGCTCATCTCAGGCGTCGAGTTCGCGATCTGGCAGCTGGTGCTGCTGGCGCTCGCCGGGCTCGTCGCGAACTCCGTGGTCAACGGCATGCGGGCCGACACCGTGAAGGCCCCGCCGCTCGTCACGAGCACCGTCAACGAACCCAGCTGGCGGCCGTTCACCGAGGTCAATCGCTGGGAGGACCGGCTCATCTTCGCCGAGGCGAAACCCGGCCGGTTCGAGAGCACGAACGCGAAGCAGCAGCTCGTCGAGGTCGCCTCCGAACGGCTTCGGCTGCGCCGCGGCCTCTCGCTCGAGAAGCAGCCCGACCAGTGCCGGGAGCTGCTCGGCGAACCGACGTTCCTGTTCCTCACCCGGCCCGCACCCGACTGCCCGACCCCGAGGCAGCTCGGCGAACACCTGCAAGCGATCGAGGAGATCTAATGTCAGACACCCCGAGCATCAGCCTCGACCAGGTCGCCCATCACGCGGGCGCGGTCCTGAAGTCCGTCCAGTCGGTCATCGTCGGCAAGGACGAGCCGCTGAAGCTGGTCCTCGCCGGCATCCTCGCGGGCGGCCACATCCTCCTCGAAGACCTTCCGGGACTTGGCAAGACGCTCACCGCGCGCTGCTTCGCGCAGAGCCTCGGGCTCGACTTCCGGCGCCTCCAGTTCACGCCGGACCTGCTGCCCGCCGACGTCACCGGCTCGCTCCTCTACAACCAGAAGAGCGGCGAGTTCGTCTACCGCAAGGGCCCCGTCCACACCAACCTCCTGCTCGCCGACGAGATCAACCGGACGCCCCCGAAGACGCAGTCCGCTCTCCTCGAGGCCATGCAGGAGCGCCAGGTCTCCGTCGAAGGCGAGACCCACCTGCTGCCCGAGCCGTTCACCGTGCTCGCCACCTCCAACCCCGTCGAGTTCGAGGGCACCTACCAGCTGCCCGAAGCGCAGCTCGACCGGTTCCTGCTCCGCGTCTCCTTCGGCTACCCGACGCCCGACGAGGAGTGGGAGGTGCTGCAGCGCCGCATCTCGCGCCGCGCCGAGACCGTTGACCTCGCGCCCGTCATCGACGCCCGCACGCTCGTCGGGATGCAGCGGGCGCTCGAGAACGTCACCGTCGAGGACTCCGTCGGCCGCTACATGGTCGCCATCACCGCCGCGACCCGCGGCCACGCCCAGCTCCAGGTCGGCGCCTCACCGCGCGGGTCGCTCGCGCTGCTGCTCGCCTCGCGCGCGCTGGCGGTGCTCGCCGGGCGCGACTTCGTGACGCCGGACGATGTGAAGGGCGTCGCGGGAGCGGCCCTCGCGCACCGCATCACCCTCAAGCCGGAGCTGTGGATGCGCCGCATCGACCCGGCCGCCGTGGTCGCCGACATCTGCCACGGCGTCCAGGCGCCGCAGACCGCCCAGACTCCCACTTATTCTGCGCGGCAATGAGTCTCGCAGGCGATCCCGCGCTGAGTCTGCGGCCCGACAGCGCGAGACCGGTGGCACGGGCGCACGCCGAGCCGCCCGTGACCTGGCGCCGCACCCCGGCCCTGACGCGGGCCGTCGCGCTCGTCGCGGTGTGCCTGCTCGTCTCGGTCGCGTTCGGCCGGATCGACCTGGTGCTCATCGCCGCGCCCTTCGCGATCGGCACCGCGGTGCTGCTCCAGCACCGGCCGACGCGCCCGCCCGAGGCCCGGCTCGTCGCGCACGACGACGCCACCACCGCCGAGGGCGCGACGGCCGCCGCGAGCCTCATGGTCTTCAACCCCGAACCCGTCCCGGTCACCACGCTCGTCACCGCGGGCGCCGACCCGTGGATCGAGCTGCACACCGGCAAGGGCGACTTCGCCGAGCGCCTCGCGCCCGAGACCGGCCGCGACATGGTCGTCGCCGCGCGGGCCCGTCGCTGGGGTGGGCACCACCTCGGCCCGATCCACGTCCGCTCGATCGCGTGCGGCGGCCTGCTCGAGACCACCGTGCAGCGCCTGCACGGCGCGACCGTGTGGGTCCTGCCCGTCCCCGACTGGTTCGACTCGGCCGAGTCCCTGCCGTTCGCCGACGGCGTCACCGGCGTCCACCGGTCCCGGCGCGGCGGCGACTCCGGCGAACTCGCCGAGGTCCGGCTCTACCAGCCCGGCGACCGGCTGCGCCGCATCGACTGGCGCACCTCGATGCGCAGCCAAGACCTGTACGTCAACGCCACCTTGTCCGAACGCGACACGGACGTCACCCTGATCCTCGACCTCCAGGTCGAGGCGGGCGTCTCCGGCGGCCTGGACGGCGCCGCGTCGATCGCCGACCTCACCGTGCGCGCGGCCGGGGCCGTGGCCTCCCACTATGCGCTGCAAGGCGACCGCACGGCCTGCATCGAGTTCGGCGCCCGCGGGCGCCGGATGCGGGCCGGGGCCGGGCGGCGGCACGCCGCGGCGACGCTGCGCTGGCTCGAGTCGGTCGACATGCCGCCGGACCCGCTGCCGCCCTCGCCCGAGATGCTGCGCCGCCAGCTCGCGGGGCAGCGCTCGCTGAACGTGGTGTTCACGCCGCTGCTCACCGACCGCTCGCTCGCGCTCGTCGCCGCGATCGCCCGCGCCGGGCGGCCGGTGCTCTGCGTCGACACGCTCCCGCCGCACGTCTCCCCGCCCGAGCGGACCCACTGGACCCCTCATGCGGAGCGGCTGTGGCGGCTCACCCGCGCGAACACGGTGATGGAGCTGCGCGACCTCGGCGTCGCGGTCGAGCCCTGGCAGGGCTCGGCGTCGCTCGACAACGTGCTCGCCGAACTGAACCGGAGGCGGTACCGATGAGCGACTCGCATCGCAGTCTCGCCCGGGCGCTCAGCGAAGGCGCCCGCGAACGTCTCAAAGCGGGCAAGGCCGGCAGCGTCTCGTGGGCCAGGAGGGTCGCGCCCGCCGGAGTCCTGCTGCGGCTCGTGATCATGCTGGCGCTGTTCATCGCGGCCGAGATCGCGGTCCCGCCGGAGTGGGCCGCGGCCGGGTTCTACGTCGGCGCCGCCGCGCTCTTCGCCCTCACCGCGGCCCTGCTCCCGGGCGGGATCGCGCCGGCGCTCGCCATCCTGTTCGTGCTCGTCTCGTGGGTCATCAGCGGCGCCCTGGACGACGGCGACTCCTCCTTGTGGACGGCCACCGCCCTCGCCTGCCTGCTGTACACGGCCCACGCCACGGCCGCCGTCACTCAGCGCTTCCGAACAACTACCGCAATGGACGGTGAGATCATGCTCACCTGGGGCCGCCACCTGGGGCTCGTCCTGGCGTGCACAGTGGTCGTCGCCGGTACCCTGGCCCTGTTCACCGCGTATTTCACCGGTCTCGCCGCCGGTCTCGTCATCGCGGCCGGGATCGTGTCCGCGGTAACAGTGATCTACGTCCTCGCGCGTTCACTACACAAGCACCCCTGAGCAAGGACAGAATTGAACCCGTGAAACGTATAGTCGTGATAGGTGCCGGTCACGTCGGTTTCTACGTTGCCGAACGCTTGAGCAAGCTGCTGAAGAGCGACATCAAGCGCGGTCAAGTTGAACTGATGGTCATCGACCCCAACCAGCACATGACCTACCAGCCGTTCCTGCCCGAGGCGGCCGCTGGCTCCATCTCCCCGCGTCACGGCGTCGTGCCGCTCCGACAGGCCCTCAAGCTCTGCACCATCCTCACCGGTGCGGTCACCGAGATCAACCACGCCGAGCGCAAGCTCACCGTGCAGCCGTTCGTCGGCCCCGCCCGCGAGGTCGAGTACGACGAGGTCATCGTCGCCCCCGGCTCCGTCACCCGGCCCCTGCCCATCCCGGGCCTGGCCGACGTCGCCATCGGCATCAAGTCGATGGGCGAGGCCATCTGGCTGCGCAACCACGTGCTCCAGCGCTTCGACATCGCCGCGACCACCGAGGACCCGGACGTGCGCCGCAAGGCCCTCACGTTCGTCACGGTCGGCGGCGGCTTCGCCGGCGCCGAGACCCTCGGCGAGCTCGAGGACCTCACCGCGAACATCGTGAAGAACTACCCGATGCTCGACGCGGACGAGATCAAGTGGTACCTCGTCGAGTACGCGAACAAGATCCTCCCCGAGGTCGGCCCCGAGATGGGCGCGTACGCCGCCCGCGAGCTCACCAAGCGCGGCGTCGACATCCGCCTCGGCACGACCCTCAAGTCCTGCATCGGCGGCCATGTCGTCCTCACCGACGGCGAGGAGTTCGACACCGACACGATCATCTGGACCGCCGGCGTCATGCCGAACCCGATGCTGAAGCAGTCGGACCTGCCGATCGGCCCGCGCGGCCACCTCGAGTGCAACACCCGCCTCCAGGTCGCGACCGGCGTCGAGGCCGGCAAGGCCACCATCGGCGAGGTCGTCGAAGGCGCCTGGGGCGCCGGCGACTCCGCGCAGGTGCCCGACACCTCGGACTTCCCGATGGACTGGTGCACCCCGTCCGCGCAGCACGCCGTGCGCCAGGCCGCGATCCTCGCCGAGAACGTGTACCGCAAGCACGTCGGCCGCGAGCTCAAGCCGTACGAGCACAAGTACATCGGCTCGGTCGCCGGTCTCGGCCTGTACAAGGGCGTGGCCAACACCTTCGGCTTCAAGGCCAAGGGCCTGCTCGCCTGGCTCATGCACCGCGGCTACCACCTGTCGCGCGTGCCGGGCACCGGCCGCAAGGGCCGCGTCCTCGCGGACTGGATCGTCGGCTTCTTCACGAAGCGCGAAATGGTCCAACTCGGTGAAATCCAGGCCGGCCGCGAGCCGTTCGAAGCCATCGCCGCAGGCACTGACCCCGCACGGGCCGCCAAGTCCGTCGGTTAGTCGTTACAGTTGGAGCACCACGGGTATGAGACCCGTGGTGCTTCAGCCTTTAGCGAGGTGGAAAACTGGTGTCCATGAGAGCACGTGTACTCGTCGTTGACGACGACCCGGCCCTGGCGGAGATGCTCGGCATCATCCTCCGGACCGAAGGCTTCACCCCCACGTTCGTCACCGACGGCGAGAAGGCGCTCGCCGCGTTCAAGGAGCATCGCCCCGACATCGTCCTGCTCGACCTCATGCTCCCGGGCATGAGCGGCATCGACGTCGCCAAGGCGATCCGCGGCGAGTCGGGCGTGCCGATCGTGATGCTCACCGCCAAATCGGACACCGTGGACATCGTGCTCGGCCTCGAATCGGGCGCCGACGACTACATCGTCAAGCCGTTCAAGCCCAAGGAGCTGGTGGCCCGCATCCGCGCCCGCCTGCGCCGCGGCGACGACGTCACGCCCGAGCGCCTCGAGATCGGCAAGCCCGGCCTCCAGGTCCAGATCGACGTGCCCGCCCACCAGGTGACCCTCAACGGCGCCGAAGTGAAGCTCACGCCGCTCGAGTTCGACCTGCTCGTGGCACTCGCGCGCAAGCCGCGCCAGGTCTTCACCCGCCAGGTCCTCCTGGAGCAGGTGTGGGGCTACCGGCACTCGGCCGACACGCGCCTGGTGAACGTCCACGTCCAGCGCCTCCGCGCCAAGATCGAGCCCGACCCCGAGCGCCCCCAGCTCATCCAGACCGTGCGCGGCGTCGGGTACAAAGCCGGATTGGGCTAGTGAAACGGGATCAGGGCCGGACTCGCGAGAGGCCGGCTTGGCTGCGGCGCCTCGCCCAGGGCGCCGCCCGCTTCGCGGGCCGCGTCTCGCGTCCGCTGGTCGACCGCTTCCGCGCCTCGCTCCAGCTGCGCGTGGTCTCCTCCACCCTGATCGCCTCCACCGTCCTCGTCCTCATCTTCAGCTTCGTCGTGGCCGGCTCGGTCACCTCGGGCCTGCTCGACGAACGCCAGGACACGGCCGTCGAGGAGACCGAGAACGCCGCCGAGCGCGCCGCCGAGCAGCTGGGCAACTTCTCCACGGCCTCCGACACGGCGCTCCCGGCGACCATGCAGCGGATCGTCAACGAGCTCGCCGAGGACCCGGTCTACGCGCCGTACATCATGCTGCGCACCGCCGACGGCGAGGTCGCCAAGACCCACCCGATCGCGGGCGGCGCCGAGCCGAGCGCGGAACTGCAGGCCGCGGTCGGCGACGTCAAGGTCGCGACCCAGTACGCCGAGTTCGACATCGACGACTCCGGCGCGCAGCCGTACCTCGTCGTCGGCTCGTACATCGACCTGAACATCGGGTACGAGATCTACGCGTTCTACCCGCTCGAGTCCCAGCAGGAGGCCATCGGACTGCTGCGCACGAACCTGGCGCTCGCCGGGGTCGCCCTGGTCCTGCTCCTCGGCGTGATCGCCGCGCTCGTCACCCGCCTCGTCGTCACCCCGGTCCGCGAGGCCGCCCGCACCTCGCAGCGGCTCGCCGCCGGGCTCCTGCACGAGCGCATGGAGGTGCGCGGCTCTGACGACCTGGCCCGTCTCGCCGGCTCCTTCAACCTCATGGCCGAGAACCTGCAGAACCAGATCCGCAGGCTCGAGGAGATGTCGATGATGCAGCGGCGCTTCACCTCCGACGTCTCGCACGAGCTGCGCACCCCGCTGGCGACCATCCGCATGGCCGCCGACCTGCTCTACGACAACCGCGACGAGTTCGACCCGCTCACCAAGCGCTCCACCGAGCTCCTGCAGCACGAGATCGACCGCTTCGAGGACCTGCTCCAGGAGCTGCTCGAGATCTCCCGCTTCGACTCCGGGTTCGCCTCGCTCGAGGTGGAGGCCGTGGACGTGGGCCGCATCGCCGAGGACGTCGTGGCGGGCCTGGACCGGCTCGCGGGCGACTGCGGCGTCGCGGTCACCATCGCCAAGCCCGCCCGCCGGGTCATCGCCGAGGTCGACCAGCGCCGGGTGCACCGCATCCTGCGCAATCTCGTCTCGAACGCGATCGAGCACGCCGAGGGCCGCCCCGTCGAGGTCACGGTCGCCGAGAGCGACACGGCCGTGGCCGTCGCGGTGCGCGACCACGGGGTGGGCCTCAAGCCCGGGCACGCCGACCGCGTCTTCGACCGGTTCTGGCGCGCCGACCCCTCCCGCAACCGCAAGACCGGCGGCACCGGCCTGGGCCTGGCCATCAGCCTGGAGGACGCGAAGCTCCACTCGGGCACGCTCCAGGCGGTGGGGGAGCAGGGCGAGGGCACGCTGTTCGTGCTCACGCTCCCGCTGCAGGCGGGCAACCGGGTCATCAACTCGCCGATCCCGCTGCGACTCCAGCCGAAGGAGGCCCCCCGTGCGACGCAGGACTAGCCTTGCCGCCGCGGCCGCGCTCGGCGCCGCCTGGGCGCTGACGGCGTGCGGCATCCCCACGGACAAGGCGCCGGAGGTCGTGAGCGACGCGCCCACGGACTTCGACTCGTCCTCGGGCGCGAACCCGACCGTGTACGGGCCGACCGAGGTCGCCGAGGAGACCGTCGCGAACTTCTTCAAGGCCGCCTCGGGCGACCCGGACAGCCGCGACGACCGGCTCAACAGCTTCACGGTGGACGGCGACGCCCAGTTCTCCGAGCCCTCGGAGGGCATCCGCCTGGTCGCCTCCCTCGACGTAGCCGTCAACGACTCGAGCGACCTCAACTCGGTCACGGTGACGGTGACCGGCTCGGTCGTCGGCACCTACCTCGAGGACGGTTCGGTCCGCATGGACGCGACCGCGGGCGACTACGAGGAGACGTTCACCTTGCAGCGCAAGGAGATCGCCGAGCCGTGGAAGATGAGCGCGCTGCCGGTGCGGGTCGCCCTCGACTACAGCCACTTCACGACCATGTACGAGCAGGCGCCCGTGTACTTCCAGGCGGGGCCGGCCGAGCTGCTCGTCCCGGACCTGCGCTGGGTCTACAAGGAGCTCGACGCGGAGACGCGCCAGCGCGTGGTGTTCTCCTGGCTGTTCGCGAGCCCGGGCGACTTCGCGGGCGTGTCGGCGCGGAACGCGATCCCGAACGGCACGGTCGGCGAGCCCTCGGACGAGGACGGCTTCCGGGTCGACCTCTCGCCGAGCGAGACCATCTCCGACGACACCGCGCAGGCGATCGCGGCGCAGATCGTGTGGAGCCTCAACCTCAGCGGCGATTTCACGCTCACGACCGACGGGGAGGTGCGCGCCGAGGGCGACGCCTCCGATTGGCGGAACTGGAACGCCATCCCGCCGAACCTGCCCGAGACCGCGTACTTCATCGCGGACAACACCGTGTGGGAGTACTCCTCGGAGCAGGGGGTCACGCAGCGTTCGACCGATCACCCGTGGGTCGGCTTCAAGGCGGGCGGGCTCCAGCAGGTCGCGGTCGGGCCGCAGGGCCGGATCGCGGCGGTCGTGGCCGGTTCGGCGGGCGACGTGCTGCAGACCGGGGTCACGACGTCGACGATGCGCGAGGTGATCGGGCTCGGCGGCGCCCTCTCGGACCCGCAGTGGCTCGACGACGAGACCGTGCTGGTGATCGACGACGGCGTGCCGACCCTGGTGATCCCGTCGTCGGGGGCCACGCAGGCGCTCGGCGTGGGCCAGCAGGTGACGGGGATGGCGCTCGCGGCGGACGGGCGGCGCCTGGCGTACGTCGAGGGCGGCCACGCGTTCGTGGCGCCGCTCGGCCTGGACGCGGACGCGAACCTGACCGTGGGCGACCCGCGGCGGATCGGGCCGGACATCGAGAACGTGACCGATGTGGCCTGGAGTTCGGAGAACTACCTGTGGGTCGCGGGGGAGCGGGACGACGAGCAGCTGTTCCGCGTCGCGATCGACAACTCGCGGACAGTGCCGCAGGAGGGGACGGGGACGTTCCTGCCGATCACGCAGATCGCGGCGAACCCGGCGGACCCGACGCGGCCGAACGCCGACCGCGGCGAGCCGGTGATCATCGTGGCGAGCCAGACCCTCTACCGCGTCTACACGAGCGGTCCGAGCGAGATCAGCAACGGTGACCATCCGGCGGGCGGCACCGCGCCCTTCACGGTCCTCTCGGCCCCCTGAAACCGCTACTGCTGCAACGCGAAAGGCCCGGAGCATCCGCTCCGGGCCTTTGCAGTCGCTGTGTTCACGCCCCGACGGTGCCGTGCTTCTGGTTCACGGCCCGCCGCCTTCGCAAGCTCAGGTGCCGACCGTGAAGCCGACGGACCGCACGTTGGTCGCGGCGACCTCGACGTAGGCGATCTTCTCGACGGGGATGAACACCTGCCGGCCCTTGTCGTCTTCGAGACGGAGGACGCCGCCGTTCGTCACGGCCTGCTCGATCGTCTCGGACAGGTCCTTCGGCGACAGCTTGCTCTCCAACACCAGTTCGCGTGGGGCGTACTGGACACCGATCTTGACCTCCACGGGCCCTCCTCAATCGAAATACTGTGACGTCTCGGTGGCAAGACTACTCGGGGCCGCCGCCCGGGACCGGTGCGGCGCAGTGCGCCGAGAGCGAACGCGGCCGCGAAACGTACGTGGCGAGGCTCACGCGAATCGTTTCGAAAGCGCTCGGGCTACCGATGCTCTTCGCCTTCTCGGGGCTCTGCTTGCTTTCACCCGTGCTCGGCTTCGCCTTCTCGGGGGCTCTGCTTGCTTTCACCCGTGCTCGGCTTCGCCTTCGCGCGGGCTCTGCTCTGCTTCCTCTTACCCGTGCTCGGCTTCGCCTTCGCGCGGGAAGTGGGAGATCCCGCGCCAGGCCAGGGTGCTCATGAGCTGGATGGCCTCGCCCTTGGGGATGGCGCGGCCGGAGGCGATCCATTTCCGGGCGGAGATCTCGGCGATGCCGAGCAGGCCGGTGGCGAGGAGTTCGGCGCGGGCCTTGTCGACGTGGGTGTCGCCCATGATCGTCTCGGCCATGGCGGCCACGCAGTCGGCCTCCATCTTCAGGACCCGCTCGGCGACTTCGGGGTCGTTGCGCTGGTCGGATTCGAACACCAGGCGGAACGCCTCGCCCTGCGCGTCCACGAACTCGAAGTAGGCGCGCATGGCGCGGTTGACGCGCTCCTTGTTGTCCTCAGTGGACGAAAGAGCGTCGCGCACCTGTCCGACGAGCTCGGCCGCACGGCCGTCGAGGAGCGCCAGGTACAGCTCGAGTTTCGACGTGAAATGCTGGTACAGCACGGGCTTCGAGACGCCGGCGTTCTCGGCGATGTCGTCCATGGAGGTGCTGTGGTAGCCCTTCGACACGAAGACGTCCTGGGCGGCTCGCAGCAGCTGCGCCCGGCGTTCGCTCCTGGGCAGTCGGACCCGGCCCTCACCAGCGCTGTTCACCACGGCACCTCTCCTCGGCACATGTCGGCCATCCGTCAGTAGCCCGCTCTTGCGACCTGAACGAAGTTTACGGAAACCTGAATACAGTCTCCCAGCGTACGGGGGCGACAAACGCGGGTTCGAGTCACTGGGCACGCCACGGTACCTTGAGGGCGGGAATATGAAGGAGTTGTCTAGTGGTGTATGACCAGAACCGACCGGATGAGCCGCAGCGTCCGAGCGGGGAGGAACGGGCCGCCCGCAGGCGCATCGGCAGGTCCTGGGGACCGCCGGCCGAGGAGGCTCCCGAGCCCGCCGAGGAGGCGCGGCAGGGGATGGGCCAGGCGCCCGAGCAGTACCGGTTCGACCCGGACCGGGGCCGCCGCCACCGCTACAGCGAGGACCCCACCGGGCAGGTGCCGAACGTGCCCGTAGAGATCGCCGAGACCGGCCCGATGGTCCCGGCCACCCGCCGCCCCTCGCCCGGCGAGCAGTTCGAGCCGATCCCGCCCGCCCCGCAGCATTCCCAAGCGCCCCAAAGCTTTTCGGCCGACCAGCAGCAGCCCCAGCAGCAGTCGCCGTTCGCGCCGCCAGGCGCGAACCATGACTACAGTGCGCCTCCGTCTGGTGCCGACCAGCAATACAATGCGACGCCGCCCGGCGCGGACCAGCAGTACAACGCGCCTCCCGGTGTCGACCAGCAGTACAGTGCGCCGCAGCCTGATCAGCAGTACAGCGCCCCTCCCGCGCAGGATCAAGGCATGCCGCAGCAGCACCCCGGCTACAGCGCCCCGCCGCTGCCCGGCGACTACGCAGCCCCGCAGCACTCCAACCAGGCTGCGCCGCAACCGAACCAGGAGTTCAACGCCCCGCCCGGCATGAACCAGGAGTACGCGCCCCCGGGACCGAACCAGGAGTTCGCCGCCCCCAGCGCCAACGGCTCCGCGCCGGCCCAGGAGCAGCCCGCGCCGCCCGCGCAGGACCCGAACGCCCCCGCACAGCAGTTCTACAGCGCCCCCCGCCAGATGCCGCCGAGCGCGCCGCCCGCGAACCCGCAGTTCGGCCCGCCCCAGGAGTTCGGCGTGCAGCCGGGCCAGCAGCAGGACTTCAGCGCCCCGCAGGAGTACCTCGCGCCCCCGAGCGCGAACGGCGCCGCCCCCGCGCAGGAGTACAGCGCCGCGCCCGCCACT
The DNA here is from genome assembly GCF_017592475.1 of Glycomyces niveus. GTDB lineage: Bacteria > Actinomycetota > Actinomycetes > Mycobacteriales > Micromonosporaceae > Glycomyces > Glycomyces niveus. The sequence goes on from NZ_JAGFNP010000007.1 coordinate 177,328, forward strand.
CCGCAGGAGGCCCCGGCGCCTGAGGCACCGCGGGAACCGACCGCGCCCCCGCCGGTCCGCACCCCCGGGCCGCAGCAGCACACCGGCCCGATCGAGCTCCCGCAGCAGGCCGCGCCCCCCGCGCCGAGCGCGCCCACGCCGCACGCGATTCCCAACGCGGAGCAGCAGACCGAGCAGTTCCCGATCGTGCAGCCCCCGGCGCCGGTCACCGAGGTCTCGCCCGCGGCGGTCCCCAGCCCGCCCGTCACCGAGCAGGCCCCGCTGCGCACGGCCCCGGCCGACCGCCCGCCGCTCGCCGAGCCCACGCCTCCCGCGACAGTAGAGAAAGACGTGAACGACCCCGAATCCGCGCGCCTCGTCGACGCCGTGCGCCAGGTCCCCGGCGTCCGCGACGCCTTCCACGTGACCGCCCCCGACGGGAACTCCAGCCTCCGCCTCGAACTCGAGGAGGGCGTCGACCCCGACGAGGTCCACGCGGTCGTCTCGGCCGTCGTCGCCGAGCAGCGCGCGGTCGAGCCCGGCCCCCAGACCGCCGACGAGCCGGAGGTCCACGACCACGTCGAGTCCCCGTCCTCCGAGATCGAGGTCGCCAAGGTCGGCCCGGTCGAGCTGCGCCGCGTCGACATCGAGTCCGCCGGGCTCGAAGCCGAGGTCAGCGTGACCCTTGCGCTCGGCGACGTCGAGTCCACGGGCAAGGTCGCGGTCCCGCCGATCGACTGGCACATCCAGCACGCCGCCGCCGCGGCCACCGTCGAGGCCCTGCGCCCGCGCCTCGGCGCGAACGACGTGCGCGTCGAAGTCGAGCACGCCTCGATCGTGCCCACCGGGCCCGTGAAGACCGCCGTCGTCGTCATCCTCTGGCTCGACGGCCGCTCCGTGCGCCGCCTCTCAGGCGCCTCCGTGGTGACCGCCGAGCGCTCCCGCGCGGTGGTTTCGGCTACCTTGGGCGCGCTGGCCGGTGAAGTGACACACTAGGTCCCATGAAACGGGCACGGCTGGCCGAGGTCGGAGAGATTCGCACTCCGGCCCGCCCTCACCCGCCGTTCCCGGGCATGGAGCACCAGCTCAGCCGCCGTCGGCTGTTCATCAGGCATACGCCGCCGACGGCGCCGGGCGCCGAGCCCGCCGTGTTCGTGCACGGGCTCGGCGGATCATCGCAGAACTGGACGGACCTCGCCGACGCCCTCTCCGACCACATCTCGGTCGATGCGATCGACCTGCCCGGATTCGGGCACTCGGCCCCGGCCCCGCGCGTCACCGTCCCGCTCCTGGCGCAGGACGTGGCCGCGTGGATCGTCGAGTCCGGCCGCGCCCCCGTGCACCTGGCGGGCCACTCGCTGGGCGGGGCCGTCTCGGTCTACCTGGCCGCGACCCGCCCGAACCTGGTGCGCACGCTGACGCTCGTGTCGCCCGCGATGCCGTTCGCGAACCCGCGCCGCTCCCACCAGGCGCGGTACGTGGCGATGCTCGCGGTCCCGCGCATGGCGTGGTTCGCGGACCGGGCGATGAAGGGGCGCACGCCCGAGCAGGTCGTGGACGACATCGTCCTCGGCACCTGGGCCGACCCGGACCTGATCCACCCGCAGCGCCGCCGCGAGGCGATCGCCGAAGCCCGCCGCCGCCTCTCCGTCCCGTGGAACTCCCGCGCGTACATCCAGACCTACCGGGGCCTCATGGCCTCCTTCTTCCAGGCGTTCGTGCCGGGCACGCACTCGCTGTGGCGGCTCGCCAAGCACATCGAGTGCCCGACCCTCGTCGTATGGGGCAAGCAGGACCGGGTCATCGACGTGCGCCAGGCCCCGCCCGCTGCCCTCGCGATCCCCGACTCGCGGCTGCTCATCCTCGACCGGACCGGGCACGTGGCGATGATGGAGCGCCCGCAGGCCGTGGCCCGCGCGATGGCGGCAATGTTCGAGGAGGCCCGGCTACCGTTGGAACCCACTGATAATGCTATGTCCGTATTGTGAACAAGAAACGCGCCACACGAGACTCAGGTGTCGGCCCCGCGGGGCTCCGTCTGGCTTAGACTCGGCGGGTGACTGAGGGACGGCTGGATCGCAAGCGCAGGCTTCGCAGGCGGCGCCGGCTCGTGTTCTTCTCGATCCTCGTCCTCATGGCGGGCGCCGGACTCTACTTCGCCTTCGGCATCGGCGGCTCCGAGAAACCCCAGGCCCTGGACGAGGAGGAGCGGATCGCCTCCCCGACCACGATCGCCGACACCACCTCCCCAGAACCCACCGCCCCCTCGCCCAGCCCCGAACCCCCGATTACCCCGCTCTACTTTTCCGGCACCGGCACCTGGACCTATGCCCAGCCCGTGAACAACGCGGTCGTCGGCGACGCGGGGACCCTCCTGCAGTACGACGTGGCCGTAGAGAACGGCCTCGAGCTCGACGCCGCCGAGTTCGGCGCGTTCGTCAACGAGACACTCGCCGACCCCCGGTCCTGGACCGCCGGGGGCGCGTGGCGGTTCGAGCAGGTGCCCCAGGGCGCGGGCGCCGACTTCACGGTCTACCTCGCCAGCCCCGAGCAGCGCGCCTACCTGTGCGGTTCGCAGAACACGACGGTCTCGTGCCGCAACGGCGACAACGTCGTCATCAACTCGGCCCGCTGGATCGCCGGCGTCGAGCACTGGGACGGCACCCTCGAGTCCTACCGCCAGTACGCCGTGAACCACGAAGTGGGCCACCGGCTCGGCCACGGCCACGAGGTCTGCCCCTCCGAGGGCGAGCTCTCCCCGGTGATGGCCCAGCAGACCTACCAGCTCGCGGGCTGCGTCGGCAACGCCTGGCCCTACCCCGACGGCACGAGCTACGTCTCCGGCCCCGCGGGCGACTACAACGGCCCCGACCTCCCGCCGGACGACTTCGTCGACCAGTAGCGTTCCGCCATATGGGACAAGCCGTCCCATGCGCGTGAAGAACCGCACACTGGGCTTCCCGGTGGAATATCCAGCCCGTGGACATGCATTATTGACCATATGAGTTTGCCGCCGCTGGTCGAACCAGCCTCCGAGCTGTCGGTCGACGAGGTGCGCCGCTATTCGCGCCACCTCATCATCCCCGACGTCGCCATGGACGGTCAGAAACGACTCAAGAACGCCAAGGTGCTCTGTGTGGGCGCGGGCGGCCTCGGGTCCCCCGCCCTGATGTACCTGGCCGCGGCCGGGGTCGGCACGATCGGCATCGCCGAGTTCGACACGGTCGACGAGTCGAACCTGCAGCGCCAGATCATCCACGGCCAGTCCGACATCGGCCGCCCCAAGTCCGAGTCGGCCGCCGCCTCGGTCCGCGAGATCAACCCGTACGTCAACGTCGTCATCCACAACACGGTGCTCGACAACGACAACGTGTTCGGGATCTTCGAGCAGTACGACCTCATCATCGACGGCACGGACAACTTCGCCACCCGCTACATGGTCAACGACGCGGCCGTGCTGCTCGGCAAGCCGTACGTGTGGGGCTCGATCTACCGCTTCGACGGCCAGGCGTCGGTCTTCTGGGCCGACCAGGGCCCGTGCTACCGCTGCCTCTACCCCGAGCCCCCGCCGCCCGGCATGGTCCCGAGCTGCGCCGAGGGCGGCGTGCTCGGCGTCCTCTGCGCCTCGATCGGCTCGATCCAGGTCACCGAGGCCATCAAGCTCCTCACCGGCATCGGCGACCCGCTCGTCGGCTCGCTCATGGTCTACGACGCGCTCGAGATGACCTACCGCAAGATCAAGGTCCGCAAGGATCCCAACTGCGCGGTCTGCGGCCCCAACGCCACGGTCACCGAGCTCATCGACTACGAGGACTTCTGCGGCGCGGTCACCGACGAGGCCGCCGAGGCCGTCATCGGCTCCACGATCACCCCGCGCGAGCTGGAGACGTGGATCAAGGAAGGCCGCGACATCGACCTCATCGACGTGCGCGAGCCCGCCGAGTACGAGATCGTGCGCATCCCCGGCTCCCGGCTGATCCCCAAGGGCGACATCGTCTCCGGTGCCGCGCTCGCCGATCTGCCCACGGAGAGGCAGGCGGTGTTCTACTGCAAGGCGGGCGTCCGCTCCGCCGAGGCGCTGGCCGCGGCCAAGGCCGCCGGCCTGAAGAACGCCGTCCACGTCCAGGGCGGCGTGCTCGGCTGGATCAACCAGGTCGACCCGAGCCTGCCCGCCTACTAGGGCGAATGGCATCGAAGGGCGTGCGGCTCCAAGCCGCACGCCCTTTCCGTACCTTCCACAGTGCCATTTGGTTGCCTCGGCCTGATATGAGATTTCGAACCCCTGCCGGGCGCTGAATTCATTGATGGGGCATTGACTCTCGCTTGACCGGTTCCGTACCCTCGCAAGGATGATCCGCAAAAGCGAAGCCTCCCCCCGACGCCTCACGCCCACCCGCCGCAATCTGCTCCGCATCGGCGTGCCCGCCGCCGTGCTCGTGGGCGGCGGGGCGATAGCCACCGTCGCCGCGAACGCCGCCGAAGGCGGCATCGGCTCGCTCTTCGGCCCCTCCCGCGAAGAGCTCGAGGCCGACCTCAAGGCCCGGATCGACGACTACCTCGCGGGCACCGGCACCGCGATCGAGGCCTCCGTCGCGATCGAGCGCGGCGACCGCCACCTCGAGTACAACGCCGGGCAGACCCACATCACCGCCTCCATCGTCAAGGCCGAGATCATGGCGATGGTCCAGCAGTACTGGGGCTCGGTCGACGCCATCCCCGCCGACCAGCGCGAAGACCTCGAGCTCATGATCACCGAGTCCGACAACAGCTCGGCGAGCGCGCTCTACAACTTCCTCGGCGGCGCCGCGGCCCTCGAGGCCGCCCACGAGCGCTACGGCCTCCAGGACACCACCGTCGACGCCCAGGGCCGCTGGGGCGTCGGCTGGTCCAGCGCCCCCGACCAGCTCATCATCACCGACCTCAACCTCTACGAAGGCGTCCTCGCCGCCGAGCAGGTCGAGCTCGCCCGCGAACTCATGGGCTCGGTCGTCGAAGAGCAGGCCTGGGGGATCTCGGCCGCCGCCAAGGAGGGCGAGACCGTCTGGCTCAAGAACGGCTGGGACGTCGAGTCGCAGCTCGACGGGCTCTGGGTCGTCAACTCCATCGGCGTGCTCGGCGGCGACGGCGACGACCCGGTGAAGCTCGTCGTCCTCACCAGCGGCGCGGTCGACGACGTCGAAGGCATCCCGGTCGTCGAGGAGATCGCCCGGATCGCCCGCGACGTCGTGGAGACCGAGTAGTCCGAAACGACTGCGGCGCAAGCGAACTGCACGGGCGTCCGGCTCCGGCCGGGCGCCCGCTGCGCGCCCGGCATGAGACCCGGGCCACCTCCATTGCACGAGAGAGGGTCTCATACGCTTGCGCCATGACGCACGCCCCGGAACGACACCCCTTCATCCCCTCCCGGCGCACCTTCCTGCGCGCCGGCATCCCCGCCGCCGTCGCCCTCGCCGGCGGGACCGCCCTCTTCGGCGCCGCAACGGCCTCCGCCGCAGGCCCCACTGACACCGAGCTCTCGGCCGAACTCGCCGCCCGCGTCAAGACCTACCTGGCCACCACCGGGACCCAGACCATCGCCTCGGTCGCCGTCCAGCGCGGCTCGCGCCTCATCACGTCCAACAAGACCAAGATCCACGACACCGCCTCCATCGTGAAGATGGAGATCCTGCTGATGCTCCTGGAGAAGTACAACGGGATCAGCGCGATCCCCTCCGACATCCGCGAGCACGCCCGGCAGATGATCATCTGGTCCAACAACGACTCGACCACCAAGGTGTACAACCACCTTGGCGGCTGCAGCAAGCTCTCGGCGGCGCACACCCGCTACGGCCTGCAGTACACGAAGTCCTCCGCGGACTGCCGCTGGGGGCTCACCACCACCAACGTCACCGACCAGCTGAAGATCATCAACCAGCTCCTCTACAAGGGACGGCTCACGCAGGCCGAGGTCGACCACGCGCGCTGGCTCATGGGCGGCGTCGCCTCCTCGCAGGCGTGGGGGATCAGCGCGGCGGCGAAGACCGGCGAGAAGGTCTGGATCAAGAACGGCTGGGACTCCCGCGCCTCGCTCGGCGGGCTGTGGGTCGTCAACTCGTGCGGCGTCATCAACGTGCCGAACCAGACCGCGATCCGCATGTCGATCCTGACCAGCAAGGCCCCCAACCACACCAAGGGCGTCGCGATCGTCAAGGAGATCGCCAAGATCTCCCGCGCGGTCATCAACAAGGCCGTCCTCTAGACACGGAGAAAGCGGCCCGGACCGACGAGGTCCGAGCCGCTGCTTCCGTGTCTAGTAACGGTAGTGGTCGGGCTTGAACGGCCCTTCCACGTCCACGCCGATGTAGTCGGCCTGCTTCTTCGACAGCTTGGTCAGCTTGACGCCGAGCGCGTCGAGGTGGAGGCGGGCGACCTCCTCGTCGAGCTTCTTCGGCAGCGTGTAGACGCCGATCGGGTACTCGTCGAGCTTGGTGTGCAGCTCCATCTGGGCGAGCACCTGGTTGGTGAAGCTGTTGCTCATCACGAAGCTGGGGTGGCCGGTCGCGTTGCCCAGGTTGAGCAGGCGGCCCTCGCTGAGCACGATGATCGAGTGCCCGTCCGCGAACTGCCACTCGTGCACCTGCGGCTTGACCTCGAGCTTCTTGATGCCCGGCTCGGCGGCGAGGCCGGCCATGTCGATCTCGTTGTCGAAGTGGCCGATGTTGCCCACGATCGCCTGGTGCTTCATGCGGCGCATGTGCTCGATCGAGATGATGTCGCGGTTGCCGGTGGTGGTGATGAAGATGTCGGCGTACTCGACCGCGTCCTCGAGGGTGAGAACCTGGTAGCCGTCCATCGCCGCCTGCAGCGCGCAGATCGGGTCGACCTCGGTGACGATGACGCGCGCGCCCTGGCCCCGCAGCGACTCCGCCGAGCCCTTGCCGACGTCGCCGTAGCCGCAGACCACGGCCACCTTGCCGCCGATGAGCACGTCGGTGGCGCGGTTGATGCCGTCGGGCAGCGAGTGGCGCACGCCGTACTTGTTGTCGAACTTCGACTTGGTGACCGAGTCGTTCACGTTGATCGCCGGGAACGGCAGGCGGCCTTCGCGCTCGAGCTCGTAGAGGCGGTGCACGCCGGTGGTGGTCTCCTCGGTGACGCCCTTGACGGCGGCGGTCTTGCGGGAGAAGCGGGTCGGGTCCTCCTTGAGCGAGCGGGCGAGCAGCGCCAGCACGACGCCCTCCTCCTCGCTCTCGGCGGAGGAGAGGTCGGGCACGACCCCTTCGGCCTCGAACTTGGCGCCGTTGACCACGAGCATCGTGGCGTCGCCGCCGTCGTCGAGGATGAGGTTCGGCTCCTCGTCGCCCCAGTCGAGGGCGCGCTCGGTGCACCACCAGTACTCCTCCAGGGTCTCGCCCTTCCAGGCGAACACCGGGACGCCCTGCGGCGCTTCGGGAGTGCCGTTCGGGCCGACCGCGATCGCGGCGGCGGCGTGGTCCTGAGTGGAGAAGATGTTGCACGAGGCCCAGCGGACGTCCGCTCCGAGCGCGGTCAGCGTCTCGATGAGCACGGCGGTCTGGATCGTCATGTGTAGGGACCCGGTGATGCGGGCACCCTCCAGTGGGCGGGACGCGCCGTAACGCTCGCGCAAGGCCATCAGGCCGGGCATCTCGTGTTCGGCCAGGCGGATCTCGTGGCGGCCGAAGTCGGCCAGCTTGAGGTCGGCGACCTTGTAGTCGTCGGCACGCAGCGTGTTCGTCATGGCAGAAATGCTACGCGCCGCGCCCGCTAGACCTGAAGAACGCCACCGCGGCGGACGCCTGGAGCACTGAGGCGGAGGCCACGGAAAAAAATTTTCCAGCAACGCGTGTTTCTGCTTGACACTGCCGGGGCTGTGGGTAATATTGCAGATACACAGCGTCACGGAGATGCGGGAGGGCCCACAGGGTCCAGAACCTTCACCGAGACGCCGGGGAATACCAAACCGGGGGGAGTGCCGGGCGGTCTGGGGTGGCCGCCCGGCACATTTTTGCGTGCATTGGCAAGCGTTGTCCGGAAATTCGTTTGCGCACCGTCCCGATCTGCGGGAAAGTCGGCATGTGAGCAACCCTGACCTTCAGATCCTGCCGATCGACCCGTTGAACCGCGACCAGGTCAACGGCTGGATCCGCGCCCAGCGCGCCGCCGTCGAGCACGACCAGCCCGGCGAACCGCTGCCGAGCCCCGCCTTCCAGCGCCTCCGGCTCCTGCTGTGGCCCGACTCCCTCGACGTCGAGCGGTACGTGGCCGTCCAGGACGGCGAGGTCGTCGGTTCGCTCCAGTACTCGATGCCGAACCAGGACAACCAGCACCTCCTCGAACTCGAACTCGACGTCCGCCCCGACCGCCGCCGCCAGGGCATCGGCACCCGACTCGTCGAATTCACCGAGCAGCGCGCCGCCGAACTCGGCCGCGACACGATCCTCGCCTTCGCCGTCGACTCCCTCCCCGACGCGCCGCAGTTCGACCACTCGGGCCAGCATTTCGCGAAGGCCCGCGGCTACAAGACCGTCGATCAGGAGATCCACCGCCGCAACGACCTCACCCTCGTCGGCGACGACGAACTCGCCGAGCTCTACGCCGACGCGTGGGAGAAGGCCGCCGGATACGAACTGGTGCAGTGGACCGGGGCCTGCCCCGACGACATCATCGACGGGTACGCCGCCCTCAACGAGCGCATGTACACCGACCCGCCCATGGGCGAGGAACTCGACATCCGGCCCGCGGTCTACGACGCCGCGCGCATCCGCAACATGGAGTGGACCACGGCCGAACGCGGCCAGGCCCGGTTCATCTCCGCGGTAGTCCACGTCGAGTCCGGCGAGGTCGCCGGCATGTCCGGCCTCGGCACCGTCCCCGGCGAGGAGCTGCACGCCTGGCAGGAGGACACGATCGTCGAGGAGAAGCACCGCGGCCACCGCCTCGGCATGATCCTCAAGATCGCCAACCAGCGCCTGCTGCGCAAGTACCGCCCGCAGATCCGCTACATCCACACCTGGAACGCCGAGGTCAACGACCACATGATCGCCATCAACGAGGCCATGGGCTACCGCGCCCTGTGCCGCGACCTCGACGTGCAGAAGAAGCTCTCCTAAGCCAGGAATTCCCGCGTTGCAAAGGGAACCGGCCCCGCGCTCAAGCGCGGGGCCGGTCATTCGCTTCGGGGACGTCAGGCGCTGGCGATGAACAGCTCGCCCGTGCCGCTCGCGACGACAGGCCCGGCGGTGCCCGCCGAGAACGCCGCGCGGCCGGGGGAGAGGGCCACCTCGCCCTCGTCGTCCGCCACGGTGACGCTCCCGCCGGTGCTCAGGCAGATCCGCGGGCCGTCGATCACGATGGTCTGCGGCTCGCCGGTGAGCTCGACGCGGCGCAGCGCGAAGTCCTCGATCGGGACCGGCCACGAGCGCACCGGCCCGGCGTCCTCGATGAGCGCGCGCGGCTCGTCGATCGCGTTGAAGTCCAGGACCCGCAGCAGCTCGGGCACGTCGACCCGCTTGTTCGTCAGGCCGCCGCGCAGCACATTGTCGCTCGCGGCCATGATCTCCACGCCGAAGCCCTTGAGGTACGCGTGCAGGTTCCCCGCGGGCATGTACACGCCCTCGCCCGGCTGGAGCGTGATGTGGTTGAGCAGCAGGCTCACCAGGACGCCCGGGTCGTCCGGGTAGGTGCGGGCCAGGTTCACCAGGTCCGCCGCGTCCTGCGTCGAGAGTTCGGCGGCCGCCTTCGCGGCCGCGTCGATGATGCCCCGGCACTCCTCGCGCCCCAGGCCCAGCAGGTCGGGCACGGCCCGGCGCAGCCCGGCCTTCGGGTCGCGCAGGGTCGCGGCGAGCGATTCGAGCTCGGGGACGCCGAGCGCCTCGATGTCGGCCGCGGCCTCGAGCGGGTCGCGGAAGCCGCACATCGCGCGGAACTCGGTGAGCGCCACCAGGAGTTCGGGCTTGTGGTTGTCGTCCACGTAGTTGCGGTAAGCGGCGTCGATGCCGATGCGCAGCTCGCGCTGGTGGCCCGAGTTCGCCTGGCGCAGGTTCGGGTGCGCCTGCAGCGACAGGGGCTTGCCTGCCGCGAGCAGCTTGAGCAGGAAGGGGAGCTTGGGGCCGAAGCGGTCGAGGACGCGCTGGCCGAGCATGGCGGCGGGGGCGGACGCGATGGCGTCGTCCAGGGGCCGGCCGTCGTCGAGCGTCGAGGGCGCGCTGTGGTGGGCCCCGAGCCACTCCTCGGCTTCGGGGAGGTCGGCGGGCACCTCCCGGCCTTGCAACTGGGCGATGTCGACTTGCGATCCCCACGCGTAGTTGCGGATGACACCGTAGAGCCCCTGCACCGCCGCTCCTCACTGTTCGGGTTGAAGGCCTCAACTCTAACGGTTCGGCAAGCGCGGCCCGCCACCCCGGCCCGCCTGAGCGCGGTATGGCGGAGGCCGCGCGCGGCGGTGCCGTGCGCGGCCTCGCAAGCCTTGCGGCCCTTGCGTTTCGGCTACTCAGAGCCGAGCATGGCGTCCTTCATCTCGGAGACGGCCGGGACGCGCATCGGGTCGAGGCCGTGCGCGAGTGCCAGGTAGACCGAGGCGAAGTCGGGGACGGCGATGAGGGAGGCGAGCCGCTCGAGCGAGCAGCCGCCCTCGGCGGGGAGCACGTCGCAGCGGACGCCGCGGCGCGCCGCCAGGTCGGCGACGGCGTCGGCGCGGCGCACGTCCGGCTTGGGGCCGGAATCGTCGCCGTCGAGGCCGTCGTCGCGCATGAGCACGATCCGCAGCCGGGTCAGCTGGTCGTCGTCCTCGGGGTCGGCGAAGATGTCCGTCTGGCCTTCGGCGAGCGAGCCGAACACACCGTCGAGGAGGCCCACGCGGCCGCGGCCGACCTCCCCGAGCTCGCCGGAGACGACCGGGTAGCGGGAGTTCGCGGCGAGCATGTCGCCGAAGCGGCGGGCGGCGACGCCCGCGAGCGGGCTCGAGCCCCACACGACCGGGATGGACCCGGCCAGGTTCATCGCCAGCTCCTTCGCCGGGTTGACGTACGCGTCGGCGTCGGGGCGGCAGCGCTCGGCGTCCTCGTCGAGCCGGCGGGCGGTCTCGGCGATGTCGGCCTCGACCAGGTTCACGAGCCCGAGTTCCCTGGCGGCCATGAGGACCGGGACGGTGAGCGCCCACAGGCTCAGGCGCGCGGGGGCGCGGCGCGGGACGGCCACGAAGGAGGCGCGGGCGCGTTCGGCGAGCGCCTGCAGCTCCGAGTCGGGGGCGCCGATCGCGACGAGGCGCGCGCCGCGGCGGGCGGCGGCCTCGGCGGCGGCGAGCGCCTCGGGGCTGCGGCCGGAGGCCGAGACGGCGATGACGACGTCGGCGGCGCCGACCCAGCCGGGGACGCCGGCGGAGCGGTGGCCGAGGATCGGGACCGGGCAGCGGGGCCCGGCCACGGTGGCGAGGATGTCGCCGGTGCGCGCGGCGGTGCCGACGCCCGCGACCACGACCGCCCGGGGGCGGCCCTCTTCGGCGAGCGCGGTGAGGCCGGCGTCGGCGGCGAGCGCGGCGGACTCGCGCAGCTGCGGCCCGGCCGAGGCGAGCGCCCAGAGGGCGCCCCCGGGCCGGATCGACTCGCTCAAGTCGCCTTCGATGCGGCGCTCGTCGGGGAGCCGGTCGCCGGTGATCCCGGCGAGGCCGTCGTCCTCAAGACCCATGCTGTAACTCCTCCTTGGCCTGCGGCCTAGACGGTTCGCTTCATTGCCGGGCGGTGCGGATGCACGGCTCGCGGGCGTGGCCGAGCAGGCTCGCCTTCGCTCCGCGGGCCCCGCTGTGCGCGCACTCCTCGGCCCGGAGGCCGAGCGGTGCGGTTATTCCGGGCCGTCGAGGAGCATCACGGGGATGCCGTCCTCGACCCGGAAGACCTTGGCGCACTCCGAGCAGGTGAGCGCGTTCGCCTCGCGGTCGTAGGAGAGCGGGGCGTGGTGGGGCTCGGGGCAGCGCAGCAGCTCGAGGAGCACTGGCTTCGGCGCGGTGGCGGGCATGGGCTAGTTCCTAACGGTGCGGAGGATGTCGTCCCGCAGCCGCTCCATGGACGCCTGGTCGGGGCCCTCGGCGTTGAGGCGCAGCAGCGGTTCGGTGTTGGACGGGCGCAGGTTGGCCCACGAGCCGTCTTCGAGCGAGACGGTGAGGCCGTCGAGGCGGTCGGTCGAAACCCCTTCCCGCGCACTGTACTGCGCGGCGACCTCTTCGATCTTCGCGTGCGGGTCGGCGACCTTCGAGTTGATCTCGCCGGAGGGCACGTAGCGCACGAACTCGGCGGAGAGCTCCTTGGCGCTGCGGTCGCCTTCGCCGACGGCGGCGAGGACGTGCATGGCGGCGAGCATGCCGGTGTCGGCGAACCAGAAGTCCTTGAAGTAGTAGTGCGCGGAGTGCTCGCCGCCGAACACCGCTTCCTCCTCGGCCATGTCGGCCTTGATGTAGGAGTGGCCGACGCGGGTGCGCAGCGGGCGGCCGCCGTGCTCGGCGACGATCTCGGGGACGGCCTTCGAGGTGATCAGGTTGTGGCAGATCGCGGCCCCGGGGTGCTTGGCGAGTTCGCGGGTGGCGATGAGCGCGGTGATCGCGGACGGCGTGATCGGCTCGCCGTCGGCGTCCACGACGAAGCAGCGGTCGGCGTCGCCGTCGAAGGCCAGGCCGAGGTCGGCGCCGACCTCCTTGACACGGGCCTGCAGGTCGACGATGTTCGCCGGTTCGAGGGGGTTGGCCTCGTGGTTGGGGAAGGAGCCGTCGAGCTCGAAGTACATCGGGTCGATCTCGAGGGGGAGACCGGCGAGCAGCTGGTCGCCGAGGACGGCGGGGACGGTGTGGCCGCCCATGCCGTTGCCCGCGTCGACGACGATCTTGAGCGGGCGGATGTTCGAGAGGTCGACGAGTTCGCGCATGTAGGAGGCGTAAGCGGCGAGGAAGTCCTCGCGGGTGACCGTCCCCGGCTCGTCGGCTTCGGGGGCCGGTTCGCCGTCGAGGATGGCCTGGGCCTTGTCGCGGATGTCGGCCAGACCGGTGTCGAGGCCGATCGGGCGGGCGGCGGGCAGGCACAGCTTCAGGCCGTTGTACTCGGCCGGGTTGTGGCTGGCGGTGCACATCGCGCCGGCGACGTTCCGCTGGCCGGCGATGAAGTAGAGCATGTCGGTCGAGCAGAGGCCGGCCTCGATGACGTCCGCGCCGGCGCGGGACGCCCCGCGCGCGAAGGCCTCGGCGAAGCCGGGTCCGGAGTCGCGCATGTCGTGGCCGACGGCCCAGGTCCGCTCACCGGTGACGGCCACGGCGGCCGCGCCGATGGCCTCCATGACCTCGGGGGTGAGTTGCGAACCGACGAGTCCGCGCACGTCGTAGGCCTTCACGAAATCGCTGAGGTTGGGTGCCACTCAGTTGCCGCCTTTCCGGTGTTGCGGGTCCGGTCGGGGCGCGTCTGGCAGCACCGCTAGAGGCCGCCCCGTGACGAGACTAGCGCTGTAGGTCCTCGTCGCCGGACACCACCCGGAGGTGACGCCGGGCACCGATCTGCGGCGCGGTCGGGCGGAGCCCTTGGCGCTGAGACGCATCCGGCCCCTCGTACCGGCTCCCCGTGACGGGGCCCGGCTCGCTCGGCTCGATGTCGTGCCTTTCCCCTACGGCGGCCTCCCGCACGGCGTTGGCCAGGGCGACCAGGTCGTCGTCGGTGGGCATGGGCACGGTGTAGTCGCCTTGGTGGCGGACCAGTTCCCAGCCGTGGGGCACGGTGAGGCGCCGGGCATGCGCATCACACAGGTCATAGCTGTGGGGCTCCCGAGTCGTCGAGAGCGGTCCGACCACAGCCGTCGAATCCGAGTAGATATATGTCAAAGTGGCCACCGCAGGCTGGCGGCAGCCGTTCCGGGAGCAACGCCGATCCGACCTCACACCACGAAACTACCACTCGCTGTGGCGAAGTCAGCGGCGCTGAACTGTGGCCCGATGCGGAATTGTCCGGATCGGGATCACGGGGACCGAAATCGTCGGTCGCGAAGGCTATGGTTTCCCCATGCGCAGAGATCGACACGGACGGGGGATGCGGGGGCCGCTGGCGCCGCGCGCCCTGCCGCTGCGTCGCACGCCGGTCGAGCAGTTCGACACCCTGGTGATGGATTCGGTGGCCGAGATCGAGCGCCGCCTCGCAGACTCATTGGGCTCGAAGTTCACCGACCTGCGGCACATCGAGTTCGCCGTCGACGAGGTCCCGCCGGAGTCCCAGCACTACGACGCGGACATCGTGGAGGACCGCGGGGTGCCGCTCTCGAAGCTGTATCCCGCGCAGCCGGGCACGGTCGCGGCAGCACCGCGGATCGTGCTGTACCGCAGGCCGATCGAGCTTCGCGCCGAAGGCAAGGCGGAGATGGAAGGCCTGGTGCGCTCGGTGCTGGCCGAGCAGCTCGGGTCGCTGCTGGGGCTGCCGCCGGAGGACCTGGAGTTCTAGCGGCGCCGCCTCGACACGGCGCAGGGGCGGGACTTCGACGTCCCGCCCCCGCCGCTCGCTCGCAGGGATGTGCTTACGCGGCGACCGGGATGCGCTCCTGCACCACCGGTTCCTCCGCGAGTTCGCCGATCGGTGCGGGCAGGCGGCCGCCGACCAGCTCCTCCAGCAGGCCCACCTGGCCGCCGATGCCGCTGCCGACCAGGACGGGCTCGGCGTGGCGCTGCTCGGCCGCGAAGACGACCTCGGACGCCAGCGCGGGGTTGATCATCGGGCTCGGGAAGCACACCACCACCGGCAGGCGCTCGGTGCGCCGCCGTGCCGCTTCGCGCGCCTGGCGCTTGATCTTGCGGCGCTCCCGCTCGGACAGCCCGCCCCAGATGCCGAAGCGCTCATCGTGGTCGAGTGCGTACTGCAGACAGTTCTCTTTGACCTCGCACCGCGCGCAGATGCGTTTCGCATCCCGCGTGGAACCCCCTTTTTCAGGGAAGAACGCCTCCGGATCGGTCTGCGCGCACAATGCGCGAGCCTGCCACTCCGGAACGTTACCCAACAGGTCGGCCAAGTAGTCACGGCCGTCCATATACGTCCGCCTCCTCGTTCGCGCACCGGTAGAACCGGTGCTCCCCCCTTGCAATCACTTGCGCTGCACCGGGATGCGGATGGCGGGCTGGACGCGTTACCTCCCCTGAAACGCGTACGGCCCTGCTGCGGACCCGCCGGCGGTCCGCTGTTGCCTGTCCTGCATTGGTCGTGCTTCTGGTGAAGCCCGGTGCCCGCGGGCGGCCTGCTGATGGGGCCGCACCGCCATTACTCGTCGCTATGGACGATGAGTGTTCATCGCTATTCGGTCACGGTTCGATATCAGACGATAGCGCACAGTGAACTGAATGATGGAAGGACCCCTCAGACTCACGCTTGTGGGGGACTTAACTTGACAGGTTCCGGAGTGGAGGATCGCTCGCGCTTTCCGTTCCATCGCACCAGGACAAGACCGATGCCGGCCAGTGTCAGCCAAGCCGTGTCGAGCAGCAGTCGCTCGACGGCGGCGCGGGTGTCGATGAAGACCTGCCCTTCCTCAGCCAATTGCCTGGCGTCGTCGAATCCGTACCGGGCTGCCGACAGTGCCAGCAGTACACCGATAACGAGGTAGCAGACATAAACGAGACGGGTAAGGCGGACACTCACCCGTCCGGGTCGGGTGTCGGGGGCGAGGAACGCCGCAACCGCTGGCAGGGCGACCGGGAGGATCGAGAAGAGGGTGCTCCGGGCGTCGTCGGTGAAGCCGATGCCGGCGGCTCGGCGGATCGTGTCGTCGCGCGGGTCGAGGCCGACTCCGAAGAGCCACTGGGACAGGGCGACCGCGATGACGACGACCGCGATGGCGAGCAGGACGATCGCGAGGACCGACCGCTGGCGTGACCGGAGCTTCATGGCGCCATTAGACCAGATCGGTTCTATTGGCCTGCTTGAGTTCCTCGACCAGGCCCTTGACCTCCTGGGCACGGTCCCTGGGGCACACCAGGAGCGCGTCAGGGGTGTCGACGATGATGAGGTCGTCGACGCCGACGGTGGCGACGAGCCGCCCGGCGGCCGGGACGACCACGTTCCGCTTGGACTCGGTCAGCAGCGCCTGGCCGGAGCCGCGCGGCTCGACGACGACGTTGCCGACCTTGTCGTTGGCCTTGAGGACCTGGCCGAGGGTGTTGTAGTCGCCCACGTCGTGCCATTCGAAGTCGCCGGGGACGACGCCGACCCGGCCCGCGGCGGCGGCGGGCTCCATGACGGCGTAGTCGATCGAGATCTTCTCGAGGGTCGGCCACAACTGCGCGAACAGGGCCTCGCGGCGGTTGGAGTCCCAGGCCGCGGCGAGGGTGCGCACGGCGTCGTGGAGGGCGGGGCGGTGGCGCTTGAGCTCGGCGAGGTAGACGTCGACGCGCCAGACGAACATGCCGGCGTTCCACAGGTAGTTCCCGGCCGAGACGTACTCGACCGCGGAGACCTGGTCGGGCTTCTCGACGAACGCGCCCAGCTGGTAGCCGGGGCCGACCGGCGGGCCGAGCCGCAGGTAGCCGAAGCCGGTGTCGGGGCCGGTGGGGGTGATGCCGATGGTCATGAGCAGGCCGGTCGCGGCCAGCTCCATCGCCTTCTGCACGGTCTTGGCGAAGGCCTCGCCGTCGAGCACGAGGTGGTCGGCGGCGAAGGAGCCCATGATCGCGGTCGGCTCGCGCTCGGCGATGACGGCGGCGGCGAGGCTGATCGCGGCGGCGGAGTCGCGGGGCGAGGGCTCGACGAGGATGTTGTCGCCGGGGACCTCGGGGAGCTGGCGGGCCACGTCGACGGCGTGCGCCGCGCCGGTGACGACGTAGACGTGGTCGGGGTCGGACAGCAGCCGGGCGCGCTCGACGGTCGATTGCAGCAACGACGAGTCAGTGCCCGTGAGGGGCAGCAGGAACTTGGGTCGTTGCGCGCGAGACAGGGGCCAGAGCCGAGTTCCGGAACCGCCCGCGGGGACCACCGCGTGAAGCATGCCAATAGTCTTGCATGCCGCTCCCACGTGCCGGTTCACCACCTGCGGCGGGACCGGTGCGGTGACGCTGGAGTTGCGGTGGCGTGAAGAACCGGGCAACAAGGCCCCTCGCTCTGCGAATTGAGGGCTCGCAAGCGTCGCCCGCTCTGCGAATTGAGGGCTCGCAAGCGTCGCCCAGATCGTGATACCGGTTTCTATAGGCGGCGATCTCCGGGGCAGACTGGAGCCGATCAGATCTTGAGGAGACTCCATGCCCATCCGCTTCGACGAAGCCGCCCTCGCCTGGCACCTCGCCGGGCCCGGCCTCTCCTACGTCGTCGGCATCCGCGACGGCCTGCCCCGCCAGCTGCACTGGGGTGAGGCGATCCCCGACGAGGCTGTGCCCGCGCTCGCCTCGGTGCAGGACAACGGCGTCTCCTGGAACGACGCCCTCCACACCGGCGCCGAACTCCTCGGCGAACTCGGCCCGCAATTCGCCACGCCGTCGCTGCAGCTGCGGCATCCCGACGGCGCGAAGGGCTTCGACTGGCACTACCGCGACCACCGGATCACTGAGAGCGCCGCGGACGGCGACCACCTGGCCATCGCGTTCACCGACCGGGACCTCGTGCTGACGCTGCACTACCGGCTGTGGGACACCGGCGTGCTCGACCGCTGGGCCTCGCTCGACGCCGGCGCGCCCGTCGAAGTTACCCGCTTCGACTCGGCCGCGTGGACGCTCCCGCACTGGGCCGACTACCGGCTCTCGCACCTCAACGGCGACTGGGCCGCTGAATGGCAGCTCGAGCGCGTCCCGCTCCCGGTGGGGGAGACCGCTATCGGCTCCCGGCGCGGCTCCACCAGCCACCAGGCCAATCCGTGGACCGCGCTCGACGACGGCACCGCCACCGAGACCGCCGGCCTCGTCTATTCCACCAACCTCGCCTGGTCGGGCTCGTGGCGCGTGCTGCTGCGCCGCTCCCCGCAGGGCCGCGTCTCGATCACCGGCGGCGCCGGACACGAAGGCCTGCAATGGCGCCTGCGGCGCGGCGAGACCTGGACGACCCCGGTGTACTCGGGCCTCTGCGGCACCGGCGGCTTCGGCGGGGCCTCGCGAGCCTGGCACGAGCACCTGCGCCGCCATGTCCTGCCGACCCCGGAGGAGGACGCGCCGGTCCTGTTCAATTCCTGGGAAGCCGTGTACTTCGACGTCTCGGTGGAGAAGCAGCTGCCGCTGGTCGACCTCGCCGCGCGCATCGGCTGCGAGCAGTTCGTCGTCGACGACGGCTGGTTCGGCGGCCGCGTCGACGACCACGCCGGCCTCGGCGACTGGGAGCCCAACCCCGACCGGTTCCCCGACGGGCTTGCGCCGCTCATCGACGCCGTGCACGCCAAGGGCATGAAGTTCGGCATCTGGGTCGAACCCGAGATGGTCAACCCCGACTCCGACCTCTACCGCGCCCACCCCGACTGGGTCCTCCACCAGGCCGGGCGCGACCGCACGCAGCGGCGCCACCAGATGGTGCTCGACTACGGGCGGCCCGAAGTCGCCGAGTGGGCTTACGACAGCCTCGACGAGCTCTTGAGCGGCAACGCGATCGACTTCGTCAAATGGGACCACAACCGGCCCTTCACCGAGGTCGGCCGCCCCGGCGACCCCGACCCGGACCGGGCCTGGTTCGAGCACGTCGAGGCCGTCTACTCGATCAAAGAGCGGCTGCGAGCGGCGCACCCGCACGTGCGCATCGAAGGCTGCGCGGGCGGCGGCGGCCGCGTCGACCCCGGCATGCTCCGCCACGTCGACACGGTGTGGACCTCGGACAACACCGACGCGGGCGACCGCGTCGGCATCCAGCACGGCTTCAGCCACGCCTACCCCGCGCGGGTCATGGACACCTGGATCACCGACGAGCCCAGCGAGTTCAACCGCCGCACCACCTCGCTCCGGTTCCGCTTCCACGTCGCCAGCGCCGGCGTGCTCGCGGTGGGCGGCAACCTCAGCGAGTGGTCCGAGGCCGAGCTGGACGAGGCCGCCGAGCATGTGGCCCTGTACAAGCGGCTGCGGCCGGTCGTCCAGCACGGCGTCCAGTACCGCCTCGGCGACCCGGCGGCCTCGCCGCTCACCGGCGTGCAGTACGTGCACGGCGACCGGATCGCGGTGCTGGCGTTCAAGACCTCGTGGCACTCCAACCGGGCGCTGGCGCCGCTGCGGCCCGAGGGCATCGCGGCCGACTCGCGCTGGGTGGACGAGGACACCGGTGAGATCCACTGGGGAGCGACACTGAACGTGACTGGACTGCCACTGCGATGGAGCGGCGCGGACTGGGACTCGGCGATCCTGCGACTGCGCAGGGTGGAGTAACGCCTCCTCTGGGTGATTGCCAATAGGGCGAACACGTTCGGTGACGATCCTGGCCCTAAGGGTTGAAGTGAGCAGTATCTCGGGTATCGGCCAGTTGGCCACCGTTCACCGATTTGCACCATTGCCCTAGACTCCACGCTGTTCCGCCCGAACAACCCGATCGACCAACATCAATAGGAGTTACCCCGTGGCCTACCAGCCCGCCCCGGCCCCCGCCGCCCCGCCCGTCGCCCCCGTCAAGCAGGGCAACGGCTTCGGCGTGACCGCACTCGTGCTCGGTCTCGTCGGCCTGCTCATCTTCTCGTGGATCCCCGGGATCAACCTTTTCACCGCCATCCCGCTCGGCCTGCTCGCCGTCATCTTCGGCATCGTCGCGCTGGCCAAGGCCGGCTCGCGCGGCGGCAAGGGCAAGGGCACCGGCGGCACCGGCCTCATCCTGGGGCTCGTCGCCATCATCGGCGCGATCGCGATGACCGTCTTCGTGTTCAACGCCGTCAAGGACGAGGCCGACCAGATCGAGCAGGACACGATCCAGGACTGCGTCGACTCCGGCTACGGCACCGAGGCGGAGTGCCAGCAGCTCTGGGACGACGCCGAGGACTTCGAGCTCGAGCAGTAGCCCCCGCAAACACGAAAGGGCCGCAGCGGTTACGCTGCGGCCCTTCGTCATCCGTCTAGAACAGCCTCGGCTGGCTCTCGTCCACGGCGCCCCGCAAGTCGTCGTAGTCGAGGACGACGCAGCGGATGCCGCGGTCCTCGGCGAGGACGCGGGCCTGGGGCTTGATGGCCTGGGCGGCGAAGACGCCGTCGACCGGGGCGAGCAGCGGGTCGCGGTTGAGCAGCTCGAGGTACCGGGTCAACTGCTCGACGCCGTCGATCTCGCCGCGCCGCTTGATCTCCACGGCGACGTGCTTCCCGTCCGAGTCCCGGCACATGAGGTCCACCGGCCCGATCGCGGTCGGGTACTCGCGGCGCACCAGCGACCAGCCCTTCCCGAGCGGCGCCGTGTCGGCGGCCAGCAGCTCCTGGAGGTGCGCCTCGACGCCGTCCTTCTGCAGCCCGGGGTCGACGCCGAGCTCGTGGCTCGAGTCGTGGAAGACCTCCTCGATGGTGATCTTCAACTGGTCCCCGGTCTTCTTCGACGTCACCGTCCACTCCGTGGCCGCCTCGACCACCGTGCACGGCGGCGTCATCCAGTTCAGCGGCTTGTACGACCCCCCGTCGGCGTGCACCAGCACGCTCCCGTCCGCCTTCCATATTAGCAAACGGGTAGCCATGGGCAAATGGGCGGAAAGCCGACCTGTGTAATCAACCTGGCACCTTGCCACCAACAAACGCATGCAGAAGACCCTACCGGCCGTGCTGCGGCACAGACCGCGCCACGCATCCGTCTGTGCGGCGTGACAGGTCCAGGGTCGCGAACGAGTGTCACACCTGTCTCATAGCCTTACTCCTATGAAGAGAGTGAACCCCTCGACCCCTCGCCAACTTCCCGATGAAAGCCTGCTTGAGCTGCCCAAATCCTGGCAGCAGCACACCTTCGACCGGCCCGGCCGTGGAGCGCCTCGGCCGGTCGAGATCAAGCAAGACGCCCCGGCCGAACTCAACAAACGATTCACACAGAGTGCCCGGTATCTCGAGTACGCGTTCCGTGCGCTCCCTGACCCCTCCCTCGAAGCGCCCATTCGCGCTGGTATCGCTGGAGAACCGGACCCACACGGAGCCGCGCTGGCAGTGAAATTGCTAGATTGGGTGGATGCTTCTAGCGATAACCGGGAGCTTGCCCGGGATGCCTGGATTGCACAGTACGGAATCGGCTTTACTGCTAAAGCCGCGGTCGAGCTGTTGAGTACCAGCGTTTCCTGGCTGCATCCTCGGGTCGTTTCTCGGCAGCAGGTCCGAATCGGGCCGCTGCATATCGCGCACTTGGCAGGGACTTGGGGAGTCGCCAGCTGGATCAGCCCCATCCGGTCGTTGCTCGCTGCGCTTGACTCCTCGGCGTATGCCGAGGCGGTTGCCTCGATCGGTGGCATGCGATCGGATGATGCGAAACGGTTCGCCAGCGCCATGCTGTTTCCTGACCAGGAGTCTTGGGTCGAGGAAGCTTGTCTGCTCCATGGGTCGCAAGGCCCGTTGAACGTCGGCAAGGATGCCCTGTGGTCCTTCGTGTCGAGGCGGGAACACCTCGAAGTCAGTGGTGCTTCGATGATCGATGCCTATCAGTGCGAAGTGGGAACGGTAGCCCGCCTCGTAGATGCGCTGGGTGTCGAGGCGTTTCCGGTCCTGGTGAAGTCCCTGGATAGCCGGTCGGTCAAGCGTCCTGAGGTAGCACGGGCGATGGTCGACGCGCTCGGCATGCTGCCTTCTGACCCGGCGATCGAATACCTTCTCGAACGCAGTGGCGAAGCGCGGCCGATGGCTGCGGCGCGTGCAGCGGCGAAGCGCTTCCCGGTCCGGACACTGCGGGCGATCGCCTCGGTGTCGGGGGCATCTACCGGCCCTGCCAAGTCCAGGCTCGCTGGAATCTCGCAGTCGAATGCATTGATACAGAAGGCGGTCGCGATGCTCGACGAAGTCGATCGAAAGGAGATCGAGCAGCTCCAGGCAATGTCTGCGGGGGTTCCGGTGGCTGGCAAAGCCACACTGCCAGCGTGCTTCACATCGCCGCCGTGGGCGGCTTACGTGAACCAAGCAGCACCGACTCCGCTCGCTGGACTTTCTGCACCCCCGCTGAATGAACTGCGTTGGAACGAAGGCGAACAGGAGGCCTTCCAGGTCCTTGCCGATGACGAGAACTACATCGCCCACGAGGGGTTCTGGGAACGTTCGATGCCGGACGGTCCGCGAACCGATCACTTGTGGTTCCCGGAGTTCCTCGCTTACGCCCCCGAGGAGCTGGTCGGATCGGCGCTCGACCAATGGGAGGGTCAGGCCCGCTCGGCCTCGGTTTCCACGGTGAAGGCGATTCTCGCCCGGCACTCGGACGCCGTCGTCGACCGTGTCATGCAGATCGTCCGGTCGAAGAAGGACTTCCGTCCGGCCATGCTTCCCATCGTGAACATCGAGGCGGCCAGGACTGCAGCCGACTGCATGACGCGGTCGCAAAGCGACCGCGCCGTCGCATTGGCCTGGCTCGACCGGCATCCCGACGCTGCGGCGGCGCTACTCATCCCGGACGCGCTCGGTGCAGACGCGAAGTTGCGAGGACCTGCTGTCAGAGCGCTGCGGTACCTGGCCCAGCCAAGCCGGGAAGTCCTGGACACCCAGGCGAAGCAGCACGGCGAGCCTGCTGCGGAGGCGGTTCGCGCGCTTATCGAGCCTGATCCGTTCGACCCGAAACTCGACAGCCTTCCGCGTATCGGCACATGGGCTGATCCGCACTCGCTGCCGCAGGTACTGCTCGCGGGCGGTGCTACCGCGTTGCCTGCGGATGCTGTCAAGACGCTGATGCTCGCGCTGGCGATCGATGGACTCGAGGGGCCTTATGGGGGTGTCGACGTGCTCGTTATCGAATGCGATGCGGCTTCACTCACCGCGTTCTCGTGGGCCTTGTACGAGCTGTGGACGGCCGCGGGCTGCCCCTCCAAGGACGTATGGGCCATGACGCAGTTGGCGAGGTTCGCCGATGAGCACACGGTGCGACGCCTCGCCACGCTGATCCGCGACTGGGCCGGACAGGGGCAGAGCGCCAAAGCCGTCAGAGGCGTCGAGGTTCTCGGCGCCACGGGGACCGAGGCTGCGCTCTGGGCGGTGCGGGGGATCGCGGAGGAGACGAAGTTCAAGGCGCTCAAGAAAGCGGCCGCCGATCAGATCGACGCGATCGCGCAGCGGCTCGGCCTCGATCGCGAACAGCTCGCCGACCGTCTCGTCCCAGACTTCGGCCTGGATGCGGATACACCGCCCATCCTCGATTACGGTCCCCGCTCCTTTACCGTCAAGTTCGACGAGCAGCTGCGGCCCTACGTGGTCGAGGACTCGGGGAAACGTCGCGCCAACCTGCCGAAGCCCGGTGCGAAGGACGACCTCGAGCTTGCCCAGCCGGCATATGAGCGATTCACAGCGATGCGCAAGGACCTCAAGAAGGTCGCGGTAGAGCAGGTGCGGCGCCTCGAATCCGCGATGGTCAACGGCCGCACCTGGACCGGCGATGAGTTCCAGACCTACATGGTCGACCATCCGCTGCTGAGGCACCTCACGAGTCGCCTGGTCTGGCGGGCCGACTCTGCTTCAGGACGGACCTCGTTCCGTCTCGCAGAGGACCGCACTTTTGCTGATCTCGAAGACGAGCCGATGGTCCTGATTGAAGATGCCGTCGTCCAACTCGCACACCCGGCCACCTTGGGCGATGAGGTCGAGCAGTGGGCCGCGGTCCTAGCCGACTACGAGATCCTCCAACCGTTCGATCAGCTCGCGCGTCCTGTGCTTGTACTGACCGAGGAAGAGCGGCTGTCCGGGCGGCTGAGTCGATTCGAGGGCCGGGTCGTGGATGGCGGCCCTCTGATGGGGCTTCTCAAACGCGGCTGGCAGTACGGCGACCCCGATCCTAAGGGAAATCGGCGTAGCGTCTACTTCGAGTTCCCCGATGGCGGCTTCATCGCGATGGAGACCGAGCCGTCCTTCTACCCGTCCTACCGTCCGGACGACAACCTCACCCTGGATCACGTCGAGTTGGCGCTGCCTGCTACGAACCAGGAGATCGATACCGTGCTGTTTTCGGAAGCGCTCGCTGCAATCGCCAGGATCGCTCGATCCCTACGGACGTGAGGCACACGACCTGAGAGATTCGGGAGCTTTCTACTGATGGATGTTCGATCTGATGATGCGATGCTCGGCCGGCTGACTCCGAGCGCGAGCGGCTTTGTCTACTCCCATGGTGTTCGGACGGAGCCCCGGCTGCTGGACCAATATCGGGAAGACTGGATCGGTCACGGTATTCCGGTAGAAGTGGTGGACCGAGCCGTTGCGATCCAGAGGCTCTGGGGCGGCCTCGTTCTGCCTCCGGGTCCGTTCTACGACGGCGGTCCCAGGTACTTCGATGTCGGGGGTTTCGAGCGCTCCGAGAGTGGCGAGTGGCTGTTCGAGGTCGGGCCTTCGAGGACCGCCGTTCCGTACGGATTCATGATCGGGCCCGAGGGTGCATTCGGGATCGACACGGGCCGGTGGGTGCCGTTGCACGGCACGATTGAGGGATGGATTGAATCGCTCTCGCTGGCGCACGATGCCTTCGTCTACGCCGAGCGGGTCACCCGATATACCGGCACCCGTGTGGAAACCATCGATTTCACCGAACTCGAACCCATCGAGGTAGTCGCGGGCATCACCGACAGATGGTGGCGGGGCGACGGTGTGCTCGTCGCCTGCTGCTCGGGTGAGGTCGAGGCTTTCGACGCGCCTCAGTCGCGTGTGGCACTGAGGTTCACGGGTGATCTCAATTGGCTGGCGAACCGGGGACTGCCGTAAGCGGGCGACTCATTCTCAGGCGCTCGTGTTGGCGGTTCTCCCGTCCGCTTTCCATATTAGCAAACGGGTAGCCATGGGCAAATGGGCGGAAAGTCGCCCTGTGTAATCAACCTGGCACCGTGCCACCAACAAACGCATGCCCAGCACCCTACCGGTGTGGCCGGACGCGGCCGGGTGTGCCGTGGCTAGCCTGAGACGCGTGCATGAACAGCTCACGGATCTGTGGGATCGGCGCTGGCCGAAGGTCCACCCCTGCCTTCCCTACCGGCTGAAGATCGAGTATCCGGACCTATGGGTTCGGTTTCACTGCCTGCCGGAATCGAAGCGGTATCCGGAGACTAAGCATGAGTACGAGATCGTGCTCGGCCGCTACAACACGGTTATGGCCGAGTTGTTCAGCGACCAGATCTACGTCATGACCCCTGTCTACACAGCCTCGCCTGATTGGCCAGGTGGGGAAGAACCTTGGCGGATCGCGCAATTCGATGACGAGCCGGGCTTTGAGTCCTACGGGCATTTGTTTCTCGCCCAAAAGGTGTGGGAGCCGGGCACGATCGACGGTCTGCTGCGCCGCGTGGCCGATGACGTGGAAGCAGGCGTGATCATCGCCGATCCGGACCTGCGCTGGCTGTTCCACCCCTACGACGGCGGCATGGACGTCATCGCCCCGACGACCGCAGATCGAGACGCCCTGCGAGACCGACACCGCGACTGGTTGTCCAAGCACCCGGAAGGCTACTGAGCCACGTGCTCAGGCGAGCTGCTCCATGCGGACGCGGCGTTGGAGGGCCTTGCCGCGCGGGGTGAGGCGCAGACCGGCTTCGAAGTCGGGTCCGGGCAGACGGATGCTGCGGAGGATCGGGTCATCGGGGTAGCCCGGAAAGGGCGTCTGCGACACACCGTTGACGTCGGGAATGTATTCGAACCCGTCGAAGAAGACCCAGCCGGTCCCGTTCTCCGGTGCGTAGCAGAGGAGCCACTTGCCGATCTTAAAGCTCGGCGGTCCGAAGGCTTCGACGATCTCGCCCAGCCGGGCATCCCACTCGGTGTATGCGGCCTCGGCCGCGGCGAGTAGGGCGGTCCATTCGTCGTCCGGGACCAGCCGGTCTGCGACGAGGTATCCGTAGTGGTGGAAGATCTCGGCGAAGACCGAGGCGACCTCGTTGTAGTAGCAGCGTTCGTCGCCGAAGGCTTCCCGGAACGGCCCGGGGATGCCGCACGACCGGTACTTGTCCGACAGTCCGAGATCGTCCTTGGACGGCTCCGGCAGGCCGTCGAGGAACCGCAGATCGCACAGGCGCAGCAAGCTCAGGACTTCGAAGTCCTGATCGTGGGTGGCATACATGCCGGCGCGGCGCAGCATCATCGAGACCTGCTCGATCAGGCGGGCGTGCATCGCGGCTGCTTTGTCCATGGACATAGCGTAGTGCCGGGTGCGAGACTTCCCGCGTGGAGGAACCGCTTGCAGCGCAGCTTGAATGGTGGGGCAATTCAAACATTTGCTTGCGATTCGACGTTCAGCTCGTGATCGAGGAAGCCGGTGCCGAGCTGGTCGCCCGCGGTGCGCTCAAGGCGCTGGCTGGCTCTGCATCGGCCGAGGCATGGGAACTGTTGAACGGGATGAGCCCGTATTTTCGGCTGGTCTTCGAGGACGGTTCCGTCTTCGAAGTCGAAGTGCAGCGGCTGGCCGCTCAGGGGTGTTCCCGGCTGGCCGAGTGCGATGTCCAGCGGTTCCGACACGTTGAGATGTCGGTGCCGGTCCTCTGACCGTAGGGTCGGACTCTTGAGTTCGGGATGCTCAGTCGACGGGTGCTGTCACTCCAGCGGAACGAGGTGCGGTCGTCGCCCTGGTCTTACCCGTTGGGATGCAAGGTGAGCTCCGGAGGAGGCCCACACTTCCAGGCCCCCGCGGACGCCCGAACCTAGATAGAATTTTACGGCTTTGCCTTGCTCGCACCCCAGCTCGCCTCCCGTGGAGTCCCATGTCGATCGATGATTTTCCTCGACAACCTATTCCAAAGCTATCACTAGGAAAGGTGGGTCGGAATTGACCGACCTCGTAGAGACAATAGCCACCACCCTGCTCTTGATGTTCTCCGTCCTCGTCGCTGCGATTTCCATTCGTCTGTTGAAGATTGCCGCACCGCTCGACCGATCGCGTCAACACCTTGACACGCGAACTTCAGGATTCCATGGAGACTTGAATGGCGAGACATTGAAGAACGCGATCGAGGAGGCCGTGCAACTGAACGCTGCTGCGTCTACCCGGAATCCTGATCCTTTGATCCGGCTTCAATCCGCGGTAAGACTATCCCCGGTTAGTTTCACCGCCGCCGTCGCAGATATTCCAAAGAGCCTTCGTGAAGGCCGGACCGTATCGATCGACCTCTCATCGCTGGATCGCCGACAAGCGAGCAGACTGGTGGATTTTTGCAGTGGGGCTACTTCGATGTGCTCAGGTTGGATTTTTCACATGACGGAAACTGCAATCATTCTCACTCCCGGATTGATTATCGATCAATGAAAATATTCTCCACCGGGCCGAATTTATGTCCTAGAAACTTGATGAAGGAGTCAGATGCCGAATACTGAGGGAATCCACGAGCGAGCTGAGTTGCTTCGGATAAGCCATAAGCTTAGGGTGACGGGACACCATCTCAGGGTCGCTCAGTCCCGCAGGCGCTGGTCGAACATCTCACTGGTGTTCGGTCCCGTCATGATCATCTTGCTTTACTCGATGTGGTGGGTCCCGGCTATCAACGAGACGGTCAAGGTCGCAGTGACCATCCCCATCATCCCGGTGGTGCTCGGGTTCTCAATCGCCTCGTTCAGATTGAAGCGATCTCCAGGCGGTCCGGTCGTGTACCCCAACGGGAGGGATAATCGAGACGACTGGCGGGTATTCTTCGATGCGTTGCTCGGCAATCGAAACAGGACCAGCGAAGGCGACCTGGAACTACAAGTTTCCGAGATCCGCGAAGAGCGGAAGCAGCAGCTCGCTGACGCCAGCATTGACATCTCAATCCGTAGAACAGCCTACAAGGAGGACGCCTACTCGGATATCGATGAACTCCGAACGGAAAGTAAGCGATACAGGAGCATTAACAATACGCTGCAAGGGGTGGTGATCATCGGCTCGTTGGCTGCCACGGGCACAGCTGGTATTGCCGCTCAGTTTCCGATCGTCCGCTGGGCGCTACTTGGTATGACGTTCTTGGTCGGAATCTCCAGCGGGTTCATGGGATATTTCAAGTACAAGGAACGCAGCTTCTACCTTCAGCAGACCGCCGATGCGATCGAGCAGGAATGGGAGGCGGCAGAAGTTGGTGTGGGTAGATACAAGCGGCTCACAACAGAAGCTGAACGGCTCGAGGAATTCGTCGAGGAAGTTCATCGGCTCAAATCGGAACAGAAGAAGCGGCAACAGAACCTCGAGCAACCTCCGGAACTGCGAAACTCGGGAGAATAATCGGCGGAGTGCCCGACCGCCCCTCGGCGCGATTCTCGGTTGGGATAAACACCTGACCGGCTCAGCGAGGGGTGGGGGCAGCTTCCTGAGCTCGGGATGCTTAGTCGAAGGATATTGTCGCTCCGCGGAACCAGGCGCGGTCGTTCTCGACGTGAAGGAGGAACTCGGCTGCGGGTCCGTCGTCGCAGTGGCTCTGAGGAAGGGCTTCCTGCAGGAGTGAGGTAGCGCGAGGCAGCGAGCTCGCATGGTCGAGGGAGATATCAGTCCAGCACTACTTTGCCTGCGTAGAAATCTTGAAGAAGGCAATTGACACGGGACGCTAGGCATGGTCGTATAATAGTACGCAGCACAAGACGCAGTCCAACCTTGAGCTCTCAATACAGACATTCCCGGAACTAGTTGCGAGGTGATGTGCTGGTGCGTTCTCAATCTCCCGTGGTGGTTGCTGCGGATGCGGATGAACTGGCCGCTCAATGCAACTACCGATTGTCCCCATTTGTGGATCTGTCGGAAAATGCTCCGGGTGACTCCTGTCCGTGGCATCTGGTTAGCCTTAAGCGTGAGGATGTTCAAGATCGAGGCGCAGTAGCATGGCTGATCGCGGACTCGATCATGAAAGAGCGATCTGGGAACTCGCGAGCATACGACCTATGGAGACAGGCTGTGCTTGGTTCTTCTCCCTTGGAGGGAGACGACACGATTTTGGTAAGGACACTACTGCGGCCAGTATTCGGCCTTCCAGAGGCTCCCCCGGAGAATGAAGATCACGTTCCTGGACACATTGGTGAATGGCTCTGGTATCTCCTGACAAGTGAGAGCCAGATTGAAACGCATGAACTGGCGCTCCTTGACCCCCCTAGCTGGAGTGTTACAGATGGAGGGGCTGATGGTTTTGTCGTCTATCAAATCCCAATTGGTAGTGGGACAAAACTGATCTTTCGTCTCTGGGAGGCGAAGAAATTCACCGGCGCCGGATCTATCAGCGGGACGATAACGGGGGCAGCCTCCCAGCTTGCTGAGCGTGGTGGTGAATACGTAGCGAAAGTCTCCCACGCTCATGCGAGGCAGCCTGGTGATCTGGGCCGCCTAATGAGTGAGCTGACCGAGCTTTGGATTCGGGCTGATCCGCGTGGCGGAGCTGGGATAAGTGTGGCGACTAATATGTCGAGCACTCCCAGGAAGGCCGCGTTCACCCAAGTCCAAGGGTATCTACCAAAGCTGAAGGAACCTGGTCAGTTGCGTGGACTGCTAGTAGCAGTCGAGGATTTCGTAGGGTTTTCTGAAGAGGTTCGGAGGTACTTGTGGAGCGCACTCTAAATTTGCAAGCATTGCGTGAGGCACTAGGTTCGCTTCCGCAAGGTGCTCTTCCAAGTCCGGAGGAACTAATACGTCTAATCGCTGATATCGAAGTCGGGGCGATAATGAACCGTTTCGATATTGATAGTGGCGTTATTCGTACGGCCTGGTATCTCCATGGAGTCTGTGCGGCGTCGGAGGCAGGCGAGCTATATTCACCGGCAAGGCGCCAGCGGGCATTCGCAGTCAGCGCACATATCTTCGATCTTGCTATCGCAAGAGAGGATAGAACTACCCCGGAGAATCTGCTATCGCTTGCGTTCGCGGCACAGGTGGGATATCTGCGTGCCGGCCAAGATCCGAACGCGGCTGCGGTATTCCGTCGGATCCGGCATCTTCTCCATGGTCCAACTGCAGTCGAAGCAACAATGTCCTCGGATGAGTCATTTACAGCGGTGTCTGAGCATATTGAAACTCTGGCGCTCGAAGTAGGTGTTGCCTTCCTCGGGCTGCAAACTGCAGTAGTTAGACGGTTGGTAAATTACTGGCGAAACCAGCTCCGAGCGCTAGCACGTGATCTTCGCTCATGGGACCTGAGCGGGACAATTTTCGGTCCAGCTGAGGCGGTCGTAGATGCCGTGGATGCAACGACATCTTTCCTAATCTTTGGGACTCGCGAGCGACTCGCAGCGGCGGAGACCAGCTTGCTGGGCGTGGTCAACGGACGAGCGGGTAGGGGAGATCTCAATGCGCGATGGGTGGCTGCCCACCTTCTGGGTCTTATTGGTGAACTTGCCAAAGGCAGTTTGCATGACATTTTGCCTCCTGACGCTGCGCCTGTGGTGGCTCAGGCGTTCACCCTTACTTCTCCTCCAATTCTGAATCTATGGCCTCCGCAACGGGAACTCCTCACTAGGCCGTCTGCGAATCCCCTAGACCCAAACACCAGCCGTCTCCTGATCAGTGTTCCTACTAGCGCAGGCAAGAGTCTATGTTCGCAGTTGGTTATGTGCACGCACTTGGCGACCTCGCCGGGTCGCGTAATCTACGTGTCACCACTGCGGAGTCTGACCAGGGAAATGCGAAGCTCGCTGCGTGACCGACTTCGAGTCCTTGACCGTGAACTAGGAGCAGACACCCCTGACTTTCCTCTCGACGGAGGAGCGTTCCTTCAGTTCGACCATGAGGCGGATATCGAGGTGGTTACACCCGAGCGTCTGATGTACGCACTGCGCCACGATCCGGAAGGTGTTCTTCGCGATGTCTCCCTGATCGTTGTCGATGAAGCCCACCACATCACCCAGGGGCAGCGCGGATTTCTGTTGGAAGGTCTGCTTGCCTTCTGTCAGACCTTGCCAGAGTCCCCGAGATTGGTCTTGCTTTCAGCCGCCGTTGGCAATGGGGCGGCTCTTGCCCAATGGCTCGAGCCGGATAAGCCAGAGGTCCTATTTACCTCTCCGTGGCGTGGCCCGCGGCGCCTTCATGGTCTTCTGACCACAGATGCTAACTGGGAGCAGAAGACCGTTTCCCCACGTAGGTCTACGGACTGGCCCTGGACAGTGCGATTCCCAGTAACTGTGCGGATCAGCATTCGTCCAGCAGAGGCAGTCGCGGTCACGGAGCTCACAACCAACCGAAGTCAGCCTCTCGGCGAACTTGTCTTCCGAAGGAAGGGACCGGACGATACCTCTCGGGAGCGTTCGCAAAGGGATTCGAATCTGAGCACACCCGCGTACAAAATGTTTGCCCAGGCGGCGACATACTTCCTCTCAGCGGGCCCGATGCTCGTGGTGACTAGCACTCGACGACTTGCACAAGACACTGCCCGAGCGATGGCAAGCCACTTGCCGGAGCATGTGACGGCACGTCCCTTGA
The DNA here is from genome assembly GCF_017592475.1 of Glycomyces niveus. GTDB lineage: Bacteria > Actinomycetota > Actinomycetes > Mycobacteriales > Micromonosporaceae > Glycomyces > Glycomyces niveus. The sequence goes on from NZ_JAGFNP010000007.1 coordinate 208,734, forward strand.
CCGAGCGGGTCAGAGCGGAGCTGGGTAGCGAACATCCTTTGGTTAGCTGCTTGCGCAGCGGTATAGCGTTTCATCATGCAGCCCTTCCCACCGATGTGCTCGAAGCAATAGAGGATGCCCTTCGCAGTGAGCGCATCCGGGCGGTGGTTAGCACCACTACACTCACCGATGGCGTTAATCTTCCTGTCCGAACTGTCGTCATTACCGCTGCTCTTGACGATGATCAGCGGCCGCAGGTCAATGGAGTTCCTGGTTTGGACGCTGCAAAATTGCTCAATGCTGTGGGGAGGGCAGGTCGGGCGGGCCGCGAAAGTGAAGGGTGGATACTCCTAGCGCTCAACCGCAGGATCAAATCCAGCGACCATGAATTGTTCACTCCAGCGGCTGAAGACCTACGAGTCGAATCAGCGCTCACTCGAGAGCAGGCACTTGTAGATCTAGCAGCTGCCGAGCAACTCATCGCAGAAAGCGCTGATAGTGTAATGGCCGTTACTGAATCACTTGCAAGTGATTTTATCACCTACGTTTGGTTCGTTCTTGACGCTCATGATCATCTTGCAACTGATGCCCCTCCATTGGATGCAGTTGATAGGCTCTTGGCGATGCAACAGTTGCCCCCCGAGATAAAGACTCGATGGCAACGTCTGGCACAGAAAACTCAGGAACACTATCTGACTACGGCGTCTGAAACTCGGCGTCGGTGGACCACCACGGGTACAAGTCTTAGCAGTGCTCGAGCCCTCGACAATATGGCGCGCCGTCTTGCGGTTCGTGTATTGAATGAACCCGCCTTGGAGTCTTACAGTAACTCGGAGGGCGATGATCCTGAGGTTTTCGCACTCGGCGATACCCTCCGTCTGCTCGACGAAGAACTTGCATTCACTGAACTCCTGAAGCTTCCCGAGCGTCGGAGTGCTTGGATGTTCTACGACCGGCGAGCTACAAGAAACCGACAGGCCATCAATGTCGATGTACGAGAAGCGATGCGTGCGTGGATCGATGGGACCCCCATTCCAGCGCTAGCACGCCAATGGTTGCCTGATGCCGAGACAGACTGGGCTTTGGAACAAGCAGTAGCGAATATAAGTACGACCTTCGAGCACTACCTTTCATGGACGCTTGGTGCTCTCATTCACATGACTAACGAGCACCTTTCCCGGGCTGAATCACCACTACTCCTGCGACCCGACACTGCCTGGCACTTGAGATACGGAGTCGACACAGAACAGGCCATCCACCTGCTCACCCGGGGGGTGCATTCCCGCGCGCTGGCTCACGCTATCGGCCGACAAGCTGACGCACAAGGAATCCCATCCTCTGTTCAGCGTCAATGGCTTGCGGACCAGCACATTTCAGGATGGCGATCCGTTTACGCCCCAAGCGACCTCGAAATAGAGGATCTCCTTGAATATGTTCGCATCCGCAGGCGGAGTCTGCTCCGCGGGCTACTGAGAGATGGTTCTATTTCGATAGAGGTTGACGTAATCGGTCCGATTCGATACTCGTCAGCGACTTTGCGCTGGTCTGAGGACAATCCAGCGCAAGAGATCGATATTCTTGATGCCGAAGGAGATGTTTGTGGGCGTGTGCGGGCGGGAGATCATCTCGACGTCACCGCAGTCCTTCGGAGTGGCCTGCGGGTCACGATGGACCTCCAAAGGGAACAGCTGTACATTTCCCGGTCCTAGCCGCTATCGCCGATCACGAGGCGACCGAACTTTAGCTTGAGTTCGGCGTGGTGGGTAGGCGAAGAAGCTTAATTGTCGGCGTGGTCTTCTTGGGGTCCAAGCCAGTAGAGGACACCATGCTCGAAGTCGTCGTTGGGGTAGGCTTCCACGATTTCCCAGCCCTGGTAGCCCTCGGGCTCAGGCGGGGGAGTCACGCCTAGCTCGCGCGCGTATGCCGCGAGCCCTCGCGAGTCAAGGTCGTCATCAAAGCGTCGCCTTAGCTCGGCAAGGGTCTCGGGGGGAGCTTCGACGGGGCGGTCGTAGTCGATCATTCCTTGATTCCCTCTCCAGTCCCGATGATCTTCTGACGGTACGGCACTCGCCCCTCACGGATGACATGGACGTATGCGACCGTGTCGCGCGGTATGACGTGCCGGAAGTTTTCGGCGCAGCCCTTTGGGTCGGGAATTTCGGACTCGTCTTGTCGTGACCCGCACAAGGGCACGTTGAGATAGAACGCCGCGTCTTGCAAATGGTCCTTGCGGATCATCGCTGCTGCGTCGCCTTCGACGTGCCACGTGGTCTTCATATCCTCCGACGACGCCCAGGGTTCGCGGAGCTCGGGGCGTATCGGTGCCTCGCCTTTGCGGTAGGGCTTGAGCGGTTCGCCGTTGAGCTGCCTGCCGTCGGCGGTGTAGACGAAGGCACGCGCTGAGGTCCGACCTTCGGCGTTTCGGGGATACCCGACACGACGGACCTCCTTGACAGCCTCAGGATGTGAGCGCCTCGGGTTGAAATCGGCAAGGCGATGGGCGTACCAGGTCGGCGCGGTGGATGTGGCCGGAGTTCCGGTGCTCGTGGTCAGTAAACTGCTCTGTCCGATTGCGAGGACTTCAGCTTGTGCTTCGCCGATGCGCTCGGCGAGCCCGGCCGCTTCGGCAACGAGTTGTTCGATGGTCTGAACAGCGGCGCTGGCACGGTTCGCCGTACCTTCTGCGCCGGCTGCGGCGATCGCGCCTCGAAGTTCTTCGGCCTGCTGCTTCGATGCCGCGAGCTGACCGGCGAGCCCTTCGGCTTCACTCTTGTTCCCGCCGAGAGACGCAGCGACTTCATCCACGCTGGTCATGGGGTGAACCTTCCGTGACTGGGTCGTGATTGGTCATGGTTGTTCTTCACGACTCACACGGTGTGCGCGAGCGCGGCTAGCAGCCAGCGCGAAATTGGTGCGTCGGAGAGGTCGCTGAGGTCGGAGATCCAGCGCGTCTCTGCGAGTTCTGGCGAGGCGGTGACCGTCGTTGTCGGAGCGGTCGCGGTGAGGATGGTCAACGTGTCTCGCTTGGCTTCGAGGGTTGTAGTGACGGTGTTCAGCTCGGTGAGGTCGCCTGGGTTGAGCATGAGTCCGAGTTCTTCGGCCATCTCTCGGGCGCCGGCTTCGGCGGGGGTCTCGCGGTTGGGGCGGTAGCCGCCTCCGGGCAGACCCCACCGCGTTGGATCTGTGTAGGAGTGGCGGACTACCAGGAATCGACCGGCGTTGTCGCGCAACAGGACCTTGACTCCGAATGTGCTCGGCTTGCGGACTCGCCACCAGAGTCGGTGGGCGGGTGCGAGAGCGCGGAGGATGGGTACTGGCAGCCGGATGTGTCTCATGGCTTCAGTGTGACGGTCCGGAAGTGACGGGTCGTCGTAGCGGAACCGGATCATTCGGCGTGTGCCTTTGAACGGCTGGCGAGCGTGGACCATGGCGTGGTTGTTCACGACCAGGAGGTCTCCAGCTCGCCACTTGTGCACCAACACGACGGCCTCGGCAAGCGCTGACTCAACGAGGCTGTACATCTCGTCTTCGGTGAGGTCGGCAGGAAGTTCAGTCACGTTGTTCGTCTCCTGCTTGGAGCGAAATCGGAGCGTGGGGCCGTGGGCGCCTGCGTTGACGAGCGGGTGTGTCGCATGGTTTGGACGCCACTTCGACTTATACGTGATTCGGACCGAGGCGAAGCTGTTTCGCTGGGCAAGTAGGGTGCTCGCTGCAGCGCGTCCGTCGTACAGGCAGGTAGACCCGCCTTCGACGGCAGGGGTGAGGCAACCGAGCGCGAAGAAGCGAAGGGGCTCATCGTCGTCAAGCTGTTCGGTGTGCCGGGGAAGCCATGCTGGATCACCACTGGATACAAGGGCTCGTCGGCCCATCCAGCTGGCACCAAGATGCTCGGCGAGCGCACTTGCCGCTCCGGTCATAGCCTCGATTTCAGGTTCCGTCCGAAGGAGGGTGTATCCGCGGAAGTGCAGGTCTTCGGCAGGGTCGTCAAGGGTCGGGGTGAGAGCAAGCATTGAGCCTTCCTTCTTCTCTTCGTCGAGATGAGGGCCGCTGTTCCCGTCGCTCGGTCGAACAGCGGCCCTCAGACCTCGCTATGCCCATAGCGAGGTTGCCGAGCGATCCACCAATGACCCTTTCGCTCGGCATGTTGGCCCTCCACAAGCTGTGGACAACGCGGAGGGCGACAGGCGGGCGGCGCGTGGTCCTGGGGAGACACGCGACGCCCGAGTTCTCATGTAGTTCCCGAGGTGGCGGGACCGTCGTGGAGTGCGGCCACCGCCGATGTGATTCGGTCCCGCAGCTCGGGCTGACCGATGGCGTATCCACCGATCCAGAACGGCTGCGCGCCGTAGTCGAGTCCTCGGGTCATCACGGTGAACGGCTTCTCGGTCAGCTTGGTGACCTTGAGGTGTGGGCCGCCCATGTCGTTCCGGTACTCGGCGAGCTCATACTTCTGGCCCTCAACCTCGAAGCCTCTCGGATTGATCGCCCTTGGCGTTGGTCGCATGTCGGTCACCCTTCGCAGACTCGGACCGAGGCGTGCGGTTCAGCGGTTCGAGAGACGTACGCGCGGTACGCGCGTTCTTCGAAGTCGTCGCGCCACTGCGCGGGGTAGTCGCGCCATGGCTGGCCCCAGTTCGCTTTCATGTCACCGGAGTTGAGACCTGAGACCACGAGCGCCAGTACGCTGTGGTCCCCAGCCGGATATACCCGCATGGCTTCGGGTGCGTGTGCGCTCGATGCGCACACGTCGAACGTTGCTCCGTCCTGTACGAAGGACCCGCGTTTCACTTCGGCTGTCGGTGCTGTCATCGCCGTTCCCCTTCGAGCGATCGTGAATGCCGTTCTCTACTGCGGGGGTGCAGAGGTTGTCTCCCTTGATGGTTCCCCTGTGAAACGGCCGTTTCCATCCCTGGACAGGTATCTCACGATGAGATACCGTGTGGGTGCTATGCCTGGGGACATGTATGAACCGATTCGCATACCCGACGCGGTATGGGACAAGGATGATGTCCAGAAAGCGCTCACGAGCCGAGACATAGCTAAGCTCTTCAAGGTCGCTCAGCAGTGGGTCGGTTCGAGCCAGTCTCGTATCGGAATTGCCATCGGCATGCCTCAAGGGCGCGTCAGCGAGATCATCCATGGTCACCGTGAAGTGACCAGTATCGAAGTGCTGCAGCGGATCGCAGATGGCCTCAACATGCCGAGCCGAGCGCGGTTGCGTCTTGGCCTCGCTCCGCGACTTGAGGATTCCATCGAATCCATGTCGCAGCTTGACCGAGTCGGCATCACCCAGATTTTCGCGTCGCAAGGTGAAGCCGCCGAGGAGATCACAGCTCGCGCCAGGGACGCGAAGCGGATCGATCTGCTCGTTGTCCGTGCGCTCGGGTTGATCGGGCTCAACGAGTCGCTGCTTCGACCGGCAGTGACCGCAGAACGCCGGGAACCGCTCCGGCTGCGTGTCCTGCTGCTCGACCCCGATTGTGAGGCCGCGGGCATTCGAGCGCGAGAGATCCGTGAGTCGCCCGCGTCGTTTTGCGCGGGCATCAACCTGTCGATCGCTCGACTCGAAGAACTCACGGGACGACCGAACGTCGACGTGTCGGTGAGAAAGTACAGCGCACTTCCCGTCTGGCGCTGCATCCGGCTGGACGACGTGCTGTACCTGTCGATGTTCCACCCGTCGTCGGAAGGCCATCAGTCGAGCGTGTACAAGCTGGTAGCGGCTCAGTACAACCTGCTGTGGACGGGTTTCGAGCGGCAGTTCGACGAAGTGTGGCAGTCCTCGGCTGTCGTGATCTAGCGAAGGGAGCCCTCGTGATTGAGGCGGAACTCAAAGCGCGTGTCAAAGACGTTGCTTCGGTCAAGGGCTGGTTGGGCCGCCAAGCGACCCCGGAAGATGCCACCTACCAGGACATCTATTACGACAAGGGCGACGAGCTGACGCGTAGCGACCGGGAGCTCCGCGTCCGAACTGTCAGCACCGCAAATGCTCAGCGCTCGATATTGACCTACAAGCAGGCGCGTGTTGACGAGGAAAGCGGTTCGAAGCCTGAGCATGAAACCGAGGTCATTGTTCCGGACGCTGTAGCGAGTTTGCTACTCGACATCGGGTTTTCGGAGTACGTCCGCCTGACCAAGCACTGCCAGAACTACTCGTTCGAGTTCGCCGGCTACGACATCCTTGCCACACTTGTCCACGTGCCCGAGCTCGACGGGGCGTTTCTTGAAGTAGAGACCCTTGTCGGTGACGAACAGCTCGACGCCGCGCTCGAAGCGCTGAAGGGCTTGCTCAGGGAATTGGGGCTTGAGAACGAGCTCGAAACCGGTACTTATACGGACGCAGTCCTCGAAGCACGGTCACGCTAGATCTGGCGAATGTCCCGTAATACCCGGAGGGTCCGCAGTGCCTGCGGTCAGCACCGGATCTCTCGCGGGTCGTCTGGGTCCCAGCTGTTCTCCGGCGCGATCTTGCATGCGCCGTAGTCCTCCCAGAACCATTCCTTGGGAAGGGTCAGGCGGAGCACACATCCGAGAACGAGCAGACCGATAAGCACGGCGCAGATGATCATCACCCAGCGAGCGATTCGCTGGGTCGATTTCCTCGCAGGGGTCACGAGGGCGACGATAACGCGGTTGCCGCTCCGACGCAGCGGCGAGTGGTTTGCGAGCCGACTGCCCCGCACAACCCCGCACGACAGGGCCAGCGTGACAGCTTGTGACAGGCCGTAGCTCCACGTGACCGCTGACGGAGCCAGCGCGTTCCGATGCTGTGCTGAGCTGCGGTTCTCGCTGTCACAGCCGAGTCTGTGCGGGTGCCTGTGAGGATCTTGTGCGGTCACAAGCTGTCACAACCCCTTGACGGTGACCCCCGGCACGAGCGTTCATGGAGTGGTCGGCGAACAGGCGCTGGCGGGCCGCGGGGCAGTGCATGTCGCGGCTGGCAACTTGGAGGTACAGCGCATGGAAGCACGGGTTCGCTTCGCGCGATTTCATCCGACTCCGACTCGCTGAGCGGGCTCGGAGTCGGTGAATCGGGTTGGCTCGTGAGCCGGTCGGGTCTGTGCCTGCCTAAAGGCTGTCCCGTTATTGGTTCTGGGAGTTGCTGATCGTCGTGTTGGCCGTGGCTGTCTGGAGCCGTTCAGGCGGCGCGGGCGAGGTTGTGGAGGCGTGCGATGCCGAGCATTGCTTCGGTGACACCGTCGCCGCGGAGCCGGCAGTCGCGCAGGATCTTCCAGGTCTTCATCCGGGCGAATGCGTGCTCGACACGAGCGCGGACCTGCCGGTGTGAGGCGTTGTGCTCGGCTTTCCATGCGGCCAGGTCCTCGCCGGGGCGGCGTCGGTGCGGGATGATCGCGGAAGTCGCGATGTAGCCGCCGTCGCCGATCACCGTCGCGTTGCGGACCGCGTGCTCGGCGCCGGACTCGCCGAAGGCCTTGCAGTCGTTGCGGTTGCCCGGCAACGGTGTGCCGACGACGACCACGAGCTGGGTGTCGGCATCGATGACCACCTGGTGGTTGGTGGAGTAGCGGTAGTTCTTGCTCGGTGCGGCGATAGAACGGTCACGGGTGGGGACGAGGGTGCCGTCAACGATCAGCACCGTGCCAGGGGCGAAGCGCTTGCGCGGGCGCAGGGCCAGCTTCGGCCCGAGGTCGTCGATGATGCGGTCGGCCGCGGACTTCGAGACGCCGAACAGCGGCGCGAGCTGGCGCAAGGTGAGGTTGGTCCGCCAGTATGCGGCGACCAGTAGGACCCGGTCGGCCAGTGGCAGGCTCCACGGCCGTCCCCGGCGGACAGCGTCGGCGCCCTCGCGTTCGAGCTGGCGCACGAGGCGGGAGAACACCCTGGGCCGCAGCCCTGAGAACGGCTCGATCCAACACTCCTCAGCCGCTGTCACCACACCCACCCGGGCATCCTAAACCCCTGCAGCACAAGCAATAACGGGACAGCCTTTAGGTGCAATAGCGAGCTTCAGTCATAACAATTTGATGAACGAGGGCTTTCGGGGCGCGGAAAACTGGCCTCTGGCTGCCTATACATATGGGGCTTGTTTTCCAGGCACCGAACCGATCGCCCATCGGCCCGTACCCGTCCTCAAACGACGGGCGCGGATTCTTCCGGCAGCAGGTTCAGTTACCGGTCTGCCGAGGGAAGGTTATCGGGGGTTATCGGTTACTGGCTATTCTGGTAACCGGGTTTGAGCTGGATGGTTATCGGGGCGCTTGACAGTAACCGCAGTAACGAGCTCAACTGGAAGGCCATCAACTTCACAGATGGCGTGAGTTTCTCACGGCCCCGGCGCGCTCGACGCGGCGCTAGCGGTGCCGTTCCTCCCGAACCTTGCCAGGCGCTCTCGAGTGTTCCTCGATCGACGTCTCTTGGCTCCAATAGTTTCCAACTGCATATCGGTGACAGTCGCTGACCTATAGCGGCTGCCATGTCACGAGTTGCCGGTTCAGAGGACCCGGTGACTGTCATTCAGTGTGCTCATTCAACAAATGGAGGTTTTCATGCACACGTTCTCGAATTCGAATATACCCGCGCTCATGGAGGGCGGGCCGTGGGGACTGCTCACGCATTTGTGGCATTCCCCGCAAGTCCGCATGCTCGCTGCGGTGCTCCTGGTGGGGCTCGGCGTGGTGCTGGCCGTGCAAGTCCTGCGGCGCGTTCTGCACGGCCGCGAGCAGGCCCGCTGGCAGGCCGGGTCGCATTACGTCGAGATCGCCGCGCCCGGCGTGGTACCGGAGTCGGGAGGGGAGGTGTTCTGGGATCACCTCGGTTCGATCGCCCGGCCTGCCTGGCGGCGGTACTGGTACGGCCAGCCGTGGGTGCTGTGGGAGATGCGGGTCGAACGCCGACGTCTGACGGTGCGGGTGTGGGTGCCCTCGTGCATCGACACCGCGCTCATCGAGGGCGCGGTCGAGGCTGCCTGGCCCGGCGCTTCCACGACCGTCATAGAGGCTGAGTCGCCGCTGCGGATGCAGCCGCTCGTCAAAGGCGGCAGGCTCGCCTGGGCTCGGAGTGTTGATGTGCCGGTGGCGCCTGGACCCGCGGGGTTCGATGTGATGCGGTTCCTGCTGCACGACATCGGTGATCTCGACGTCGACACGTGTCTGGTGGTGCAGGTCGGAGTCTGTCCGGCGAGCCGTCGCCAAATGTCGCGGATGTCGAAGGCGGCCTGGTCGAACGGTGGGGGCGGGGGCTCCTCATTCATGAAGAGCCTTGTCAACGAGGCGCTCGACGTCGTGCACCCGGCCTCGTCACCGAGTTCGGGAACACGCAGGCCGATACCGGAGACGGCCTGGGTCTCGCACAAGCGCAAGCTCCTGCAGGAACGGGTGTCCAAGGGGAGCTTGTGGTCAGGCTCGGCCCGATGGGCCATCTCCATGCCGGAGGGGCAGGGGGCCCGGCTGAAGGCCATCAATACCCAGGTCGGCGCCTCGGTCTACTCACTCGCCGGGTCCAATGGTGTCTACCGGCGCGGGCTGCTCCGGCCCGAGCGGCTGGTCAACACGTGGGCGCTCGGGGCGACGGTCACGTTGAACACGCCCGAGATCGCCACGCTGGCGCATTTGCCGTTCGACGAGACGGTGCCGGTCTTGGAGCGTGCCAGGGCGCGCAGGGTGCGCCCGGTCGAGGTAGTGCGGTCGGGTGGCCGGAACGTCACGCCGCTCGGACGGTCCGCTCAGGGCGGCCGGAAGGTCGGACTGGCCGCTGCCGATGCCCGCCAGCATGTGCACATCCTCGGCGCTACCGGCACCGGAAAGTCCACGCTGCAGCAGAACATGATCCTCGCTGACATCAAGAACCGGAAGGGGCTCATGGTCATCGACCCGAAGGGCGATCTGATCAACGACCTGCTCGACCGGCTCGATCCCGAGACAGTCAAGGGCCGTTTGATGTTGATCGACCCGTCGGAGCCGGACGGGCATGGATTCTTGCCGCTGTCGGGACCGAACAGCGAGATCGCGGTCGATCACATGGTTGGGATCTGCAACAAGCTGTGGGAGCGGCACTGGGGGCCTCGCGCGGACTACATCCTGCGCAACGGTCTGCGGACCGTCCTCACCGCGGGTCTGGACCTGGTGGACCTGCCCGGTCTGATGATGAAACGCGACTACTGGCGGGAAGTCGTCAAACGCCTCGACCCAGGCGATGAGCAAATGCTCGGGTTCTGGGTCTGGTGGGAGGACATGGACAAGACCAGTCGCTACCAGGCAATCGGGCCGATCCTCTCGCGTTTCGACGCGCTGTTCGGCAACGAGTTCATGCGCGCCACCTTCGGAAAGCCGACGAAGCCGGTCGACATCGGCGAGGTGCTCGACTCCGGCGGGATCGTGTTCGCCCGCCTGCCGAAGGGTGAGATGCCCGAGTCGGCAGTGCCGCTGATGGGGTCGGTGCTGGTCGCGAAGGCGTGGCAGACGGCCATGCGCCGCTCCGAGCTTCCGGACCGGAAGCGACCGGAGACGGTGCTGTACATCGATGAGGCGCACAACTTCCTCAACCTGCCCTATGCGATCGAGGACCTGCTCGCTGAGGCACGCGGGCTGCACATGGGGCTGGTACTCGCGCATCAGCATCTGGGGCAGTTGGGCCGCGAGCTGGCGGACGGGATCTCGGCGAACGCGCGGAACAAGGTGTTCTTCAACGCCAGCCCCGAAGACGCGCACCGGCTTCAGCGGCACACGCTGCCCGAACTCGGGGAAGAGGACCTCGCTCGGATGGGCGCCTGGGAGGCGGGCTGCCGTCTGATCGTGGACGGTGTCGCGACTCCGGCGTTCACGCTCCGGACCGACCCGCCTGCGCCGATCGTCGGCAAGGCTGAGGAGATCCGTGCCGAGGCCACCGGGAGGCAGCCTAGGAAGAAGACGGATCAACTTAAGAAGATCCTGCGGCAGCGCCAGGCCGACGAGGAAAGGTTCGGTGAGGCCGCTTGAGCGCACAGCGGATACCCGGTCAGGTGACGAAGGACTTCACAGAAATCCTCGAACGCCTGACCGGGCGGGACATGGAGCTCATCGACGCTCTCGCCCGTCATCGGGTCTTCACTGCGGTACAACTGGCCGACCTGTGCTTCCCGTCGACGTGGGCCGCACGGGTGCGCGCGGTGACGCTCTTCGAGATGGAAGTGCTCGCCCGGTTCAGGGACGACAACCGCAAGGCGTACCGGTACACGCTTGGATACTGGGGCGCTGGCTTCCATGCCTGGCGGCGAGGAGAACCAGCTCCGACGAAGGCGGCGGTTGCGCTTGCGGCCCACCAGCTTGCGGTGTCTCGCAAACGCGGTCACTTGGAGGGGGTGAACACGTTCTTCACTCGGTTGAACGCTGAATCCCGCCAAGTCGGCGGCGTGGCTTTGAGCGAGTGGCTGTCCGAGGACGAGGCCGCGGGGCTCTTCTTGGGGAAGGTTCGACCTGACGGGGCCGGAGTCCTCACCGCGGAAAGCGGCGCGATGCCGTTTTTCCTCGAGTACGACACCGGGACCGAGCCGCTCGCGTATTTGGCTGCGAAGCTCGACCGCTATGCCGCGAAGCAGCCGGCGGGCGGGCATCGACCAGTCCTGCTGCAAATCGTCCGGCCCGGTCGTGAGCGCAACCTTCATGACTCGCTTGTCGATCGACAGTTCCCGTTCCCGATCGCCACTACAAGTACGAGGGCCGGATTGCTCGGTGCGCGTTGGCGGCTGGTCGGCTCCGAACGAACCGTGAGGTTGAGTGAACTCGGGGCGGGGGCGTGGTCATGACCAGCCGGAAATCGGGGCACACCGGCCCCCACGCTGCAGGCCACACCGGTCCTGCGGTCGGCCCCCACACTGCCCCTACACAAGGCGCGGGGTCGATTGAGGCCGTATCGCCAGGTCAAGGGGAGATTGAGAGGGGCACCGCAACTCCGAAACATACTCCCCGTGGGGACAAAGGCGGAGCCTTCTTCGGTGAATTCGGTTCCGGGACCGTCGTGATCACCAGCCCGATCGAATTTCCGTTCCACGGGTCAAGGTTGCTCACCAGCCACCTGGCCTTCATCGAGCGGATTCAGCCAGCTGCCGTGGTCAACATCGGCGGACTCCTCGCGAGCCATTCTGAACGGAGGGGCTGTGAGGATAAGGCACTGGTGGAGTCCGTAGTCCAGGAATATCTGAGTCCACTGCGAGCGGTGTACGAAGGGCCAGTCGGTATGCCCGCGTCGAGCGTGAGTGCTCCGATTCCTCGTCAGATCCGTCCGATACGGAGCACGGATTCGTCAATCGCGTTGATGGGGCTGCTCCCCGAATTCGAAGTGGCGATGCTTCCCAGTCACCTCGACCTGGTTCCTGGATGGGTGATTGCATGTGCGGCGCTCGGCGTTCGCCGTCGATCGACCGTGGGAGCGACCGCGCTGGCCGAGGCGAGGAAGCTCGGGGTCAATGTGGTTTGCGGGTGTTCCGGGTTCCTCGGAGTTGTTTCGGAAACCCGCGGTCCGACTGAGCAGAGGCAGACGCTTCATGCCGTGGAGGTCGGCCAAATGAGGGCGCCGAGCCACAACGCCGAGATGCGGAAACCTGGCCTTGGCAGAGGGCCGGGATTCGCGGTGTTGGAGATCGAGGACGGGGTTGTCAGGCCCGTCCTCATCCCCATGAAGCCGAACGGCGCCTTCAGCTACCAAGGCGAGCAGTTCGGATTAGCTTCGCTGACGCTCCCCAGCCTCCAGCAGCGAGGCGACCGGCCTGCCCGACGCGCGGTCGTACGGGATGCCTTCCCGCAGCTCGATCTCTGGGCGATAGTCGATCGCTCGGAGGTCAAGTCGGCGTTCGATGTTCTCGGGCATGTGGAAGTGAAGCACCGGAGCGGCGAGGGTGCCTGAGCAGTACATCTTGAAGCCGCCCTTGCGAAGCAGCTCCGCCCTGCCGTCCCAGTCTGACTGGGATTCCCACTTCTGGCGGTAGGTGACGCCCGTGCCTTGCTCCTGCCATGAGGAAGGAACCACCGGCACGGCCTTGAGCGTCTCGAGGTTCTTCGCGTGTCTCTCCATCGAGCTGGTCAGTGCGGTGACGACGATCGGTGATTCCGCTGCGGCGATGGCCTGTGTCAGATTCTCAATCGCTCCTTCGAGTTCAGCGATCTCCGAGGTCAGATCGCGGCCGGGGACGAAGGCGCGGTTCATGATCTCGAGGTCGCCGACTGTCTCGAGGAAGTAGCTCTCCAGTGCTTCCTTGAGGAAATCCCGATCCCACGAGACGCGGTGCGGGCACATCTGGTCGGCGAACCTGGCCGAGCAGAGGTAGTAGCGATACTCCCGGAGCGAGCCGTCGGCGAGTTTGCGACGTGAGGAGTTGGAGTACAGCGGGCGTCCGCAGATGCAGAAGACGAGGCCGGACAGCACCGTGGGCGGATAGTGGGGCCGGAGTCCTGCGCTCTTGAGTTTCGCGAGCGCCTCCTGAAGCTTGTCGAACTCGGCGCGGGTGAGAATCGGCTCCGCGCGTTGGACAGGCAGGCCGTCCTTGCGGATCACGCTGCCCTTGTGCGTCGCGTAGCCCATCAAGGTCGGGCTGGCGAGCACCGTCTTGAGGATCTTGGGCTGCCAGCGCACGCCTCGAGGCTTGGTCTTGGCCTCCTGCTTGTTCTCCTTGGCGTTCTCGGACTTCTGGTAGTCGGTCGCAGTGAGGATCCCGCGCGCGTTCCAGTCGATGCAGATGCGGTTCATGCTCGATCCGAGGTCGACGATCTGCTCGTAGGCCTCGCGGATCAAGCCGGCGGTATACGGGTCCTTGACGAGACGCAGGCGCTTGGCGCCGTTGAACTGAATCGCCTCGGTCCGGTAGCCGAAGGGCCAGACTCCGCCGCTCCACAGGTTGGCCTCGCGGTAATAGGCGGTCTGCTTGAGCTTCTTCTCCTGGACGGTCTTGCGGTACTTCGCCGCCTGCGTCGCCTTGATTCCCGCGATCATGCGACCGTCCTCGGTCGTGAGGTCGAGCGAGGGATCGTCGAGCACGATCACGGACTTGGCGTTCTTGAGCACCCAGCCGACGAACTGCCACCAGTGCATGTCGTCGCGGGTGATTCGGTCCTGGGTGGTGACCATCAGGGCGTCCCACTCGTAGACTTTCGGCTCGCTCAGCCATTCGCCGAGTGAGGGGCGTTCATCGAGGTTGATCGCGCCTGAGACCGTCGCGTCTTCGACCATGTGAACGAGCTCGTGGTTCCCGAGTGCGATGGCTTCCCGCAGTTCGATGTCCTGGCGCTCCAGTGCGCTGGACGATTCGGTGTCCCTGCTGATGCGCTTGACAGGAAGGACTTTCATGTCGCCATTCTCCCCTCAAAACGGACAGGGAGCGGCTAAACCGGCGGTTTGGAAAATCAGAGGACCGTCCCGTCCGCCTTCCAAATGATCAACCGGGTAGCCATGGGCAAATGGGCCGAAAGCCGCCCCGTGTAATCAACCTGGCACCGTGCCACCAACAAACGCATGCCGAAGACCCTACCGGTGACGCCCCGACGCACGGGAACGACGGGGTTGGACCAGTGGACTGCTGGTTTGCTACCGCCCGCGTCGCTGAGGGTGCGATGAAAGTCCGGGTGTCGGACCACTGCGCTAGCTTTCTCGCACCTGCCCGACGCGGTTGTGAGTGGGACGGCTCGAAGTACGGCAACGACTATCCCGGGGCGCACTCGATCGTGGATATCCGCGAGGTCGTTTCTGGTGTCGGCGTCGACGATTTGCTGCCCCAGCAGAGTTTGGCCCTCGCCTCGGACGAGTTGGTCGCGCTGCTCGGATCGGCGACGCCCACTATCGAGGACTGGGAGCGCATCGGCGGAGTGAAGGCTGAGGAACTCTGGGAGTACGAGGCCGACAGGGACAGTGCCCGGCACCTCGTGCTCTGGGGCGAAAGCGAGCCTGAGCTGGTCGTCTTCTGGGGGCACTCAGGAGACTGACGCCGCTCCACATCAACGTGGGCCTCTGACCGCCTTCTGGGTTGGCCTCACCGAGTGCAGTTAAGCTCCTCCCACCCCTGCCAGTTGATAAAAGGTCCAGCCCATGCCCCTCACGACCCCTCCGCGCCCCCACAACCTTTTCGAATACCTTCCCGAGTTGGCCGAACACTCCCGCCTCGCGGTGCGCCTTCATCCTCGGGAGGGTGCTCCGCGAACAGACGAGTCCTCGGTTGGCGGGCCCTTGCTGTGGCCGGCCGACGAGCCACGGCCCCTCTGCCGATTGGCACACGATCCCATCGGTGAGCGGCCTCTCGCTCAGGCATTGCGGCTTCGATTCGCCAAGGAGGACCGGCGCCTGTTCGAAGCGCGGACCGGCCCGTTCGACCAGCAACGGCAAGAAGATGCAGAACGTGAGCTAATGCTCCGCATTGTTCAGGAAGCGCACCCCGGTTTCGATCCGGGCGATCCGGTGCCGCTGATACCGGTCGCCCAGCTGTACTACCGTGACGTTCCCGGCTTGCCCTGGCCCGATCGGTACGACCTGCTGCAGATCCTGTGGTGCCCGCTCAACCACACTGGGTCTCAGACCATCACCCCCTACTGCCCTGCGTTCCAGGTCCGGTGGCGTATGGCAGCGGAGGTCGAGATGCAGGCCGCCGAGGCACCGCAGCCGGTGATGTGCGTCGAGGAGTACATGCCTCGCCCATGCGTGGTGCGCCCTGAGCTCGTGACCGAATTTCCCAACTACGACGACCTTCCTGAGCACTTGCAGGAAGCCGTTACCGACTGGGAGGACCGCATCGGTGACGGAGTCGACTACGGCTTCGACATCGCGCTCGCTCCCGGATGGAAGGCCATGGGGCACGGTGGTTGCTGGAGTCTCTACGAGCCCTACCCCATGGTGTGCGAGTGCGGCGCGGAACAGCTGCCGCTGCTCACTGCTGCCTCTGGTGAATTCGACTCCGGCACTGTGAGCTGGCAGCCGATCGAGGAGGCCAATGCGGGATGGAGCCTCTCCGACCCGGTCGGAGTGCACCTCGGCCGTGGCAACAAATTCCAGCTCCACTACTGCCCAGAATCCGAACACCACACAAACCGCACCGAGATTTTCTAGCCCAAGTCAACAACGAGCTGACCTGAGGAGTTGGGCAGAGCTGAACGGTGGTGCGCTCGGCTGTCCGGCAGTGACGCGGGAACCTTTCGGTTCCCGACGGCTGCAGTCGAGTTGAGCATCAAGAGCGTGTCTCGGTTGGCGAGTCAGCAGACCCGTTGCACGCCAACGGGGGACTGATCAAGATGTTGAGCTGGACGTGTCCAGTGGGGGCGACCAGCTTCGATGCATGCCAGCGCTATAGCCGATGAGCAGGTTTACAGCGGCCAGAACCAGGAGGAGAAGCAGCACGTTTCCGGAGCCACTCGGGTTCCACAATGCCAATAGCCAGACCAGATAGCCGGCGACGAAGGAGAGGCTGTAGATGCCGGGGGCGGCGAGTCGCAGCTTCACGGCTACTAGGGGTCCGAGGACCATCGCGATGAGTGGGGCGATCAGCAGGAGGGCCAGCATGTACGGTATGCCCGCGCCGGGGGCGAACTCTTCTGAGCTGTCAGCCCAGGATGAGGAGACGGTATCGCCGCCGAACGTGACCCCAGCGGCAGCGGCGACCTGAGCGAGACTGACCACAAGGGTCTTGCCCATGGCAACCTCGCGTCCCCTGCGCCGCAAGGCGGATCTGCTCTCACGCCCCTGGGGGTCCGCTTGCTCGCTCATGCGTCCCAAGGCTACCGACGAGGTCTTCTAGGCTTCCTCAAAGGTTCGCGGTGGCTGGAGGAAGGTGATCAAGCTTCCTCCAGGCCGCTCGTTAGCGCTGGTAGAGCGAGATCTCGTTGCCGCTGGGGTCGGCGACGACGGAACGGCGGGGCGCGTAGTCCGACTCCTGGGGCGGCTGGACCAGTGCGGCGCCTGCGTTGATCGCGGTCGCGTGCGCGGCGTCCAGGTCGTCGACGTAGAGCCCGAACCTCGCCGGGGCCGGGCGGTCATGGTTCGCGCCCGCCTCGAGCGTCAGCAGGAAGAACGAGTCGGTCTCCCACGCCCCGAATTGGAACGAGGCGATGCTCTGGTCGTACTCGAGGCCGAAGGCCTCGGTGTAGAACGTGACGGCCGTGTCGAGGTTCCGTGCCGGAACCGTCACCTGGACCACTCGGTCTTCTTTCGCGATGTTCATATCGTTCCCTTCTTCGAAGTGCCGGCCGATGGTCTCGGCCAGTTGTGCGATGGCATGAGCCCGCTCCAGGACCCGCTCGCGGTGCAGGTGCAGCACCGCCGCGGTCTCCCGGCCGCTCCGGTCGGCCAGTGCGGTCCGGATCTGTTCGATGGGCAGGTCCACCGAACGCAGGTGACGGATCAGCTTCGCTTGCGGCGCTTGGTCGAGCCGGTAGCGCCGGTAGCCCGTGCCCGGGTCGACCCGGGCCGGTCGCAGCAGTCCGACATCGTCGTAGTGGCGCAGCGCCGGTATCGACAGACCCGTCTTCACGGAGAACTCGCCGATGCTGAGCAGTTCGCGGTGACTCATGACGACCACGCTATGAGCTCCGGTCACCTGAGGGTCAAGCCTTCGTCGGAACGTTCTTCGCCCGAATCCGGAAGCGTGGACCGGCGCTCAGTCGAAGGGGGTGTCGCTCCAGCGGAACCAGGCGCGGTCGTTCTCGATGTGGAGAAGGAACTCGGCTGCGGGGCCTTCTTCGGAGTGAAGTTCGAGCTGGGTCTCGATCTCGGTGTAGACCGGCTCCCATGCTTCGGGATGGTCCTCGACGAGTTCGAGGCTGCGGTCGAAGAGGGGCTTGAACCCTTCGAAGCCCGGCAGGGGTTCGAATTTGCCTTCGAGCCAGGGGAAGTCGATGTCGTCAATGGTGATGCGGCCGATCACGCGGTCGCCGTGTTGGAGGGTCCAGACGTCGCCGTGGCGGATCATCGGAGGCCTGAGGGTCGGCGCATGCCCAGCACCTTACCGGTGTGGTCTGATGCGCTCCGCGAACCCGGCACCGAGGTGAGGTGTGGATGAGCGGCTTTGGACTTCGGGGTGCTCGTAGTTGCAGGACCGGTGTGCTGTCGGTGGGGGCGCGTACGGTTCTGGTGTTGTGCCGGACGGAGATCGTTAGGGACTCGCGGCCATGGAGGGCGGGTAGAGAAGGTCCCCGGCAGCCGGCCCGGGACTCGAAAGTATTCCGTGTCCCCGCCCTCCACCTTCTTCTGAGTCGCTTCGCGGGTGGGCCTGGCTAGTTCAGGCGTTCGGTGAGTCGTACTTCGACGTTGTCGCCGTCGGTCCTGCCGAGTTCTTGCGGATGGCCGCGACGACGGGGAGTTTGTGGGTGCCGTCGCCGAGCCCTGGAAGGGCACGCCGTCGATCGTGCCGGTGACTTTGACGAGGCCGCGGGTGCCGAAGATCGCTGCGGAACCGGGCAGTTGGACGCAGGTCCAGGTGTCGCCGGGTCGGCTCGCCGCCGCCGACCAGTTGACCTGGCTCGTGATCGGCTCGCCCTTGAACCGGTGCCTCCTTACTGGAACCGAGGGCGCCGCGGAGGACGCCGCTCCCGTCGCGGACGCCGTGGACCTCTTCCTCGCCGGGTACGGGACCTAGGCGCCGGTGTTCGACGGATCGCCGAGGCGGTGTCGTACTCGGTTCCTATGCTCGTGTGCGTGAATGGAACTGATCCCTCAATCTCCGAAGACCGCGTCGACTTCCCCGACGAGTGGCGCGAACTCACACTGGACCGGCGCGGGCGCGGCACGCCCCGCGAGGTCACCGTCGATCCCGATGCGCCGCAGCAGCTGAAGGCGCTCTTCGCCAAGCACGCCGAGGCGATGGAGGAGGTGGCCGCCCGACCTGAGGTCGCGGGGTACGCGGCGGCGATCCGCGCAGGCATGGCCGGCGAGGCCGACCCGCAGGGGGCGGCGCTCGCCCTGCTGTTCCTCGCGCAGATCGCGCCGGGGGGCCGACGCACGACCGAGGAGCTCGGCCGGGACGCGTGGATCGGCATGCACGGCTTGGCCTTCGCGTGCCAGGCCATGACCGAGCTCATCGGCTACGACGTGCACTACCCCCGCGCGCGGCACTACCAGATCCGCGCGCGGATCATGGAGCCCGATGTGGAGCGTGTAGCGCTCATCCTCGATCATGTGGACCGGATCAGCACGCTGCGCTCCCTCCTTGCGGGCCTTCCCGACGACGAGTACGAGGCGGTGCGCGACGCCGTCGCGGCGCGCCGCACCTCGGAAGCGAAGCGCTTCGGCGCCGCGCTGCTCATGCCCGACCAGGCGGACTGGGCCGAGGAAGCGCTCAAGCTCCACTACGGATCGCGCAACGGCGCATGGGGATACGGCCTCATCTGGGCGATCGCTTCGGACCGGGAGCAGGCCGAACTCGCAGGCGCGCGCGTGCTCGGCGTCTACGGCAAGGTCGCCGAGCGGGCCGCCCTGCTCGTCGACGCGCTCGGCGCGGACTCGCTGGCCGTGCTCGTCAACACCCTCGAAGGCGAGAACCGGCCCGACGCCGAAGTGCGCGAACTCCTCTTCGACACCATCGGCCGCCTGCCCTCCGAAGCGGCCGCCGCGTACCTCCTCGGCCACCTCACCAACCCGCTCGCGGCCGCGGCGGCGGTCCACGGCGCCCGCCGGTTCCCGGTCCGCTACCTGCGCGCGATCGCCTCGCTCGCCCCGAACGCCCACGCCGCCACCAGGGTCCGCCTCGCCGGATTCGCCCGCGGGAACGGCCTGCTCGACCGCGCCGACGCCCTGAGCAAGGCCGAACGGGAGCTCGTCACCGCCCTGGTGGAGCGCCGCCACGCCGACGCCGCGACCCTGCCCGCGCATTTCGCCACGCCGCCTTGGGCCCCGTACGCGAAACCCGCCTCCAAGCGGGCGGCACTGGACCTCACGCCTCCCGCGATCGACGAACTGCGCTGGGCCGCAGACGAACAGCAGTCGTGGCTGGAGGCCAACGAGCACGCCGGGTACTGGCGCGACTCGAAGGTGTGGAGCCGGTACCGCCACGGCGAACTCGACGACCCGAAGCACTACTACTACAACCAGCTCGTCGCCTACGGCCCGGAAGCACGCTCGCGCACGGCGTTCGAGAAGTGGGACGGCAACTCCGAATACCTCTCCGCCCAGACCTTCCAGGCGATCATCGCCCGCTACGGCGACGAGGCGAAGGCGCGCTCGACGGCGCTGCTCAAGCGCAAGTCATCGCTCCGCGACGCCTTGGCGCCCTTCGTGAACCTCGACATCGCGCGGCTGTGCGCGGGCTGGCTCTCGCGCACTCGCAACGAGCGCACCGCCGCCAAGGCCTGGCTCGACCGCCACGCGGAGGCGGCCGCCGCGCTCCTCGTCCCGGACGCGGTCGGCAAGGACCCCAAGTTCCGCAAGACCGCCACCGACGCGCTCCGGTACCTCGAACGGTCCGTCGTGGAGGCACAGGCCGCGGTGCACGGGGACGAGGCGTCCGCCGCCGTCACGGCGCTGCTCGACGCCGACCCGTTCGACCCGCAGCTGCCGCGCATCCCCAAGCCCGGCGCCTGGGCCGATCCGAATCTGCTTCCGCAGGTCCTGCTCGCCGACCGCTCCGCGGCGCTGCCCGACGCGGCGGTGCGCACGCTCATGACCGCACTCGTGATGGACACGCCCGAGCGGCCGTACCCGGGCGTCGACGCCCTTGCGGCCGAATGCGATCCGGCCTCGCTCGCGGCGTTCTCGTGGGGCCTGTTCGAACTGTGGCTCTCGGTCGGCGCGCCGTCGAAGGACGCGTGGGCGATGGACCAGCTGCGGCGCTTCGCCGACGACTACGCGGTGCGGCGCCTGGCCGACCTCATCCGCGAATGGCCCGGCCAGAGCCAGAACCGCAAGGCCGTGCGCGGCGTGGAGGTCTTGGGCGGAGTCGGCTCCGAGTCGGCGCTGCGCGCGGTGCACGCCATCGCGCAGAAGGCGAAGTTCAAGGCGCTCAAGAAGACCGCGGGCGAGCAGATCGAGGTCATCGCCGAGCGGCTGGAACTCACCCTCGAGCAGCTCGGCGACCGGCTCGTGCCCGACTTCGGCCTGGCCGAGGAGTCCCTGGTCCTCGACTACGGGCCGCGGTCCTTCACGATCAAGTTCGACGAGGCGCTCAAGCCGTACGTGATCGACGACAAGGGCAAGCGGCGCGCCAGCGCACCCAAGCCGAACGCGAAGGACGACCTGGAGATCGCGCAGCCCGCGTACGAGCGGTTCGCCGCGCTGCGCAAGGACCTCAAGGCCACGGCCGCCGAGCAGGTCAAGCGGCTCGAGGCGGCCATGGCCGCGGGCCGCACCTGGTCCCGGGCGGAGTTCCAGGAGTTCCTGGTCGACCACCCGCTCATGCGGCAGCTCTCGAGCCGCCTGGTGTGGCAGGCCGGGGACGCCTCGTTCCGACTCGCGGAGGACTGGACGCTCGCCGACGCCGAGGACGAGCCGTTCGAGCTGCCCGAGGACGCCGCGGTGCGCCTGGCGCACCCGCTCACCCTCGGCGACGAGGTCGCCGCATGGGCGGAGGTGTTCGCCGACTACGAGATCCTGCAGCCGTTCGACCAGCTCGCCCGGCCCGTCTTCGAACTGTCCGAAGAGGATGGAAAGACCGGTCGCCTGAGCCGGTTCGAAGGCGCCACGACCGGCGGCGGACCGCTGCTCGGCCTGCTCAACCGCGGCTGGAAGTTCGGCGGGCCTCCCGGTCGCGGCGGTTACGGCCTCTACCGCGAGCTCCCGGGCGGCGGCTGGGTCTACCTCGACTCGAACCCCGGGGTCCACCCCGGCTACGGATACGACAACGGCGACCAGACGCTCGACCGCGTCGAACTCTCGCTCCCCGAAGGCGGCATCGACCCGGTGGTCGCCTCGGAGGTCATGCTCGTGATCGCGCGGCTCAGCCGCTCGGCGCAGTAGGCGCCGGTCCCCGGGGCCTGTCGGCCCCGGGGACCGCCCGCATCAGATCCGGGCGTCGGGCGCCAGCGCCTCCAGCTCCTCCCACAGGGATTCGGGGATCTCGACGTCGAGCAGCGCGATGGTCTCGGCCGCGCGCTCGGGGCGGGAGATGCCGACCACGGTGGAGTCGACGAGCGGTGAGCGGGTCGAGAACTGGAGCGCGGCCGCGATGAGCGGGACGCCGGCGCGCTCGCAGGCCTCGGCCATCTTGTAGGCCGCGGCGGCGATGGACTCGTCGCGTTCGCCGTAGCAGTACTTCGGCTGCTGCGCCGGGCCTTTCGCGAGCATGCCGCCGCCGTACGGGGCGGCGTTGAGGACGCCGAGGCCGTCGGCCTTGGCCTTGGTGAAGAGCTCTTCGGCCTCGCGGTTGAGGAGGGTGTACCGGTTGTGGTTGAGCACGAGGTCGAATTCGCCGGTGTCGAGGTAGCGCTGGCTCAGGCGCACGTCGCCCGAGGCCACCGCGAGGTGCTCGGCCACGCCGGATTCGCGGATCTCGACGAGGGCTTCGAGCGCGCCGCCGGGTGCGAAGCCGTCCTGGCTCATGAACTCGGGGTCGTGCAGGGCGAGGATCGGCAGGCGGTCGACGCCGAGCCGTTCCAGGCTCTCCTCGAGCGAGCGGCGCACGCGGTCGCCCGAGTAGTCGCCGGTCTCCGGGTCGGCGTCCACTTTGGTCTGCAGGACGAAGCCCTCGGGGAGGCCGCCGCGGCGGCGGATGGCCTCGCCGATGCGGCGCTCGGAGAGGCCGTCCTTGCCGTAGTTGTTGCCGGTGTCGAGGTAGTTCACCTCGCTGTCGAAGACCGCGAGGATCGTCTGGACGGCCCGCTCGTCGTCCACCTCGTACCCGTACACCGCGTCGAACCCGGCGAGGGTGCTGGTGCCGATGCACAGGGGCGTGACTTCGAGGCCGGTGCGGCCGAGGGTGTTGCGCTGCATCATCATCCGTTCGTCTTGAAATCGGTGCTCGCGTCGAGGCGGGCGGGGTCGAGGGCGTGCTCGATGACCATGACGCCCGCGCCGATCGCGCCGCTGCCCTCGCCGGTGCGGGCGGCCGCGATGCGCAGGTGCCGGGTGGCCAGGGGGAGCGAGCGCTGGTAGATGACCTCGCGGACGCCCGCGATGAGGTGGTCGCCGGCCAGTGCGAGGGAGCCGCCGATGACGATGATCGACGGGTTGAAGAAGTTGACGGCCCCGGCGAGGACTTCGCCGATGTCGCGGCCGGCCTGGCGGACCAGGCGCAGGGCAGGGACGGAGCCGGAGCGGGCGAGTTCGACGACGTCGAGGGAGCCGCCCGCGCGGATGCCCTGGTCGGTGAGGCGCTTGGCGATGGCGGCGCCGGAGGCGACGGCTTCGAGGCAGCCGGTGTTGCCGCAGCGGCAGTGGACGTCGTCGGCGCCGGCGACGCGGATGTGACCCATGTCGCCGGCGGCGCCCTGCGCGCCGCGGTAGACCTGGCCGCCGACGATGATGCCGCAGCCGATGCCGGTGGCGGCCTTGATGAACAGCAGGTGCTCGTGTTCGCGCCAGGCGGTGAAGTGCTCGCCGAGGGCCATGATGTTGACGTCGTTGTCGACCATGACGGGCACCGGGATGCGCTCGCGCACGTAGGAGGGGACGTCGAAGCCGTCCCAGCCGGGCATGATCGGCGGGTTGACGGCGCGGCCGGTGTCGTGCTCGACGGGTCCGGGCAGGCCGATGCCGACGCCGAGGAGGTCGCCGACGGGGCGTCCGGCCTCGGCGAGGAGCGCGAGGCCGTGTTCGACGGTCCAGTCGAGGACCGCCTTGGGGCCCAAGGCGATGTCGAGGTCGGCGGTGGTGGCGGCGAGGACGTTCCCGGCGAGGTCGGTGACGGCGAGGCGGGCGTGGGTGGCGCCGAGGTCGGCGCCGAGGACGATGCGCGCGGCGGGGTTGAACGCGAAGGTGGCGGGGGGCCGGCCGCCGGTGGAGGCGGTCTCGCCGGTGGGGGCGATGAGGCCGGAGGCGAGGAGGGCGTCGACGCGGCCGGTGACGGTGGAGCGGGCGAGGCCGGTGATGGCCGAGAGTTCGGAGCGGGTCCGGGGCGTGCCGTCGCGCAGGAGTCGGAGCAGCGCTCCGGCGCCGACCGAGGCCCCGGGGGCGGGACGGCGGGGCACGGGAGAACCATCTGTCACAGGACTAGTGAACCACACGGGTTTGGACGAGCTCATGACGTAACTGTTTCATAACGCCGACAACTTTTGCTTGTGCTCTGTCATAAGTCCGTCCTACCGTCGTCATATGGCTCACGTCACGATCACCCCGCCGACCCTCTACCGAGCCGCGGTCATCGGCACCGGCTTCATGGGGCGCGTCCACGCGCGCGCCATCGCCGCCGCCGGAGGATCGGTCGCCGGGATCGCGGGGTCCACGCCGGACAAGGCCCGCGAGGCCGCCGCCGACCTGCGCGCCGCCGCCGTCTTCGACGACCTCGACGCGGCCGTCGACGCCGCCGACGTCGTCCACGTCTGCGTCCCCAACCACCTCCACGCCCCGATCGCCTTGGCCGCCATCGCCGCCGGCAAGCACGTCGTCTGCGAGAAGCCCCTCGCCACCGACGCCGCGACTGCCCTCGCCATGACCGAGGCCGCCGCCGCGGCGGGCGTCGTCGCCACGGTCCCGTTCGTCTACCGCTTCCACCCGATGGTCCGCGAGGCCCGCGCGAGGGTCTCCAGTGGACAGATCGGCCGCGTCACCCTCGCGCACGGCTCCTACCTCCAGGACTGGCTCCTGCGCCCCGACGACGACAACTGGCGCGTGGACGCCGACAAGGGCGGGGCGCTGCGCGCTTTCGGCGACATCGGCTCCCACTGGTGCGACCTGCTCGAGTTCGTCACCGGCGACCGCATCACCGCCGTCAACGCCCAGCTCGCCACCGCCAACCGCGAACGCTCCGGGCGCGCGGTATCCACAGAGGACATCGTGACGCTGCAGTTCGCCACCGCCGCGGGCGCGGTCGGCTCCACCGTCATCAGCCAGGTCTCGGCCGGGCGCAAGAACCGGCTCCTGCTCGAGGTCTCCGGCACCGAATCCACCCTCGCCTTCGACCAGGAGCGGCCCGAGACCCTCTGGGTCGGCGGCCGCGACCAGAACGCGGTCCTCATGCGCGACCCCGACCACCTGCACCCCGACGCCGCCCGCCTCGCCCGCGTCCCCGCCGGGCACGCCCAGGGGTACCAGGACTGCTTCGACGCCTTCGTGGCCGACACCCGCGCGGCCATCGACGGCGACGCCCCCGACGGCCTGCCGACGTTCGCGGACGGCCTCCGCGCCGCCCGCCTCGCCGAAGCCGTCGCCGCCTCGGCCCGCACCCGCGACTGGGCGGAGGTGCCGCGATGACCGACGCGCCACTGCTCGCCATGCGCGGCATCGGGAAAGCCTTCCTCGGGGTGCCCGTCCTCGCCGGGGTCGACCTCACGGTCAATCGCGGCGAGGCTCACGCCCTGGTGGGGGAGAACGGCGCCGGCAAGTCCACGCTCATGAAGATCCTCGCGGGCGTCCACACCGCGGACGCCGGCACCATCGAGCTGGACGGCCGCGCCGCCTCCTTCGCCCACCCCGCCGCCGCCCAGCGCGCCGGCATCGCCACCGTGTTCCAGGAGTTCAACCTCCTGCCCGAGCTCACCGTCGCCGAAAACATCCACTTGGGACGCGAGCCGCGCCGCCGCGGCCGGATCGACCGCCGCGCCATGAACGACGCGACCGCCGCGGCCCTCGCCGACCTCGGCTTCCCCGACCTCGCCCCGACCGCGGCCGTGGGCTCGCTCTCGGTCGCGCACCAGCAGATCACCGAGATCGCGAAGGCCCTCTCCCAGGGCGCTGACCTCATCTGCATGGACGAGCCGACCGCCGCGCTCGCCGACGCCGAAGTGGCGCTGCTGTACCGGCTCGTGGAGCGGCTGCGCGAGCGCGGCGTCGCGGTCCTCTATGTGTCGCACCGGCTCCGGGAGATCTTCGACCTGTGCGAGCGGATCACCATCCTCAAGGACGGCCGCCTCGTCGACAGCGTCGCCACCGCCGACATCACCCCCGACGAGCTGGTGACCCGCATGGTCGGGCGGCGCATCGAGGCCCAGTTCCCGCCCCCGCTGCCGGGCACCGAACGCGGCGAGGTGCGGCTGCGGATCGCCGGCGGCGGCAACGACTACGTCGACGGCATCGACCTCGAAGTGCGCGCCGGCGAGATCGTGGGCCTCGCCGGACTCCAAGGCTCGGGCCGCACCGAGATCGCCGAAGCGGTCTTCGGCATCGCCCCGTTCACGCGCGGCACCATGGCGGTCGACGGCCGTCCGGTGCGGATCACCCGGCCCCGCAAGGCCATCGCCGCCGGGATCGCGCTCGTCACCGAGGACCGCAAGGCCCAAGGTCTCGCGCTGCGGCAGTCGGTGAAGGCCAACGCCCGCATGGTCCTCGACGCGAACGCCCGCGTCCACTCCCGGGCGCGCCTCGCCCGCGTCGACGGCATCCTCTCCAGCCTCGACCTCGTCGCGCGCGGCGGCGACCAGGAGGTGCAGTTCCTCTCCGGCGGCAATCAGCAGAAAGTCGTCGTCGCGAAATGGCTCGCCGCCGAACCCGGCGTCATCGTCCTCGACGAGCCCACGCGCGGGATCGACGTGGGCGCCAAGCACAAGCTGTACTCGGTGATCCGCTCGCTCGCGGCCGAAGGCCTCGCGGTGCTCCTCATCGCCTCCGAGCTCATCGAGGTCATCGGCCTGGCCGACCGCATCGCGGTCCTCCACGACGGCCGCATCGCCGGGGAGCTCCCCGGCGGCGCGACCGAGCAGGAGGTCATGGCCTACGCGACCGGCAGACGTGAAGGGACGCATCAGGAATGACCGCCTTCGCCCCTCGCCGCCTCTCCACCACGGCCCTCATCCACCTCGCCCTCGCCGCGGTCCTCGCGGTCGGCGGCGCCGCCGTCGCCCTCGACGGCGGCAACCTCTTCGCCACCGCGAACCTCGTCGACATGCTCACCCGCACCAGCCTCACCGGGTTCCTCGCCATCGGCATGACCCTGGTGATCCTGTGCCGGTCACTCGACCTCTCCGTCGGGTACGTCGCCGCCCTCTCCAGCCTCGTCGCGGCCACCACCATGGACGGGCAGGCCGCGAACGTCCCGCTCGCCGTCGCCCTGGTGCTGCTCGTCTCCGGGCTCGTCGGGGCCGCGAACGGCGCGATCGTCGCCTTCCTCAAGGTCAACCCGTTCATCGCCACCCTCGGCACCGGCCTGATCCTCAAGGGCTACCTCGACACCGAGTACCAGGGCCCGGCCGGGGACGTGCCCGCCGTCTTCCAGCAGTTCGGGTACACGCGCATCGCGTTCGTGCCCGTCTCGGCGCTGGTGATGCTCGCGGTCGCCGCCGCCGCGATCGGGTTCCTGCGCTCGACGCGCACCGGCCACCACATGTACGCCGTCGGCGGCGACGTCGACGTGGCCCGCATGTCCGGCATCCGCACCACGCGGGTCCTGCTCACCGCCCATGTCCTGTGCGGCATGTGCGCGGGCCTCGCGGGCCTGCTGCTCGCGGCCCGGTTCGGCACGG
This sequence comes from Glycomyces niveus, assembly GCF_017592475.1. Taxonomy (GTDB): domain Bacteria; phylum Actinomycetota; class Actinomycetes; order Mycobacteriales; family Micromonosporaceae; genus Glycomyces; species Glycomyces niveus. The sequence continues at coordinate 236,159 of NZ_JAGFNP010000007.1, forward strand.
GCTCGGCCGAGGCCTACACCAACCTGTACGAGCTCGACGCGATCGCCGCGGTCGTCCTCGGCGGCACCCTCCTCCTCGGCGGCAAGGGCGGCGTCGCCGGAACCGTTGCGGGCGTGGCGATTTTGGCCGTGCTCGACTCGGTGTTCAACGTGATGCAGATCGACCCGTTCGCCAAGGACGTGCTGCGCGGCGCCGTCATCATCGCCGCCGTCGCCCTCTACGCCCGCCGCCAGCTCGACCGCACCGCCCGCAGACCCCGCTTCGCCGCGACGCCAAGGAGGCCGTCATGACGCGCGTCCGCGCCCTCGGCGCCGCCCTCCAAGGCGCCGGCACCGTGTTCCTCCTGCTCGCGCTCACCTTCGCGGCCATCGCCGTCGTCAACCCCGGGTTCTTCGAAGCCCCCTCGGTCATGGCATTCCTCAAGCAGGCCGCGCCGCTCGTCGTCCTCGCCGCCGGGCAGTACTTCGTGGTCGTCTCCGGGAACTTCGACCTCTCCGTGGGCGCACTCGTGGGCGCGCAGGTGGTGATCGCCGCCCGGCTCATCGACGGCGTCGAGTCCCGCACCGTCCCGGTCATGCTCGTCATGCTCGCCTTCGGCATCGGCGTAGGCCTCGTCAACGGCCTCATCACCACCGTCCTCAAAGTCCAGTCGTTCATCACGACCCTCGGCATGCTCCTCGTCCTCTACGGCGCGATCCGGCTCTGGACCGGCGGCGCGCCCACCGGCGACCTCTCCGAGGCGTTCCGCACCCCCGGCCGGCTCGGCATCACCGGCGTGCCGCTCATCGGCCAGATCCCGTGGGCGCTGCTCATCATGCTCGCCGTCGGAGCGGGCGCGATCCTGCTGATGCGCACCAGGTTCGGCCGCATCCTCATCGCCTCCGGCGACAACGAGCTCGCCGCCCGGCTCTCCGGCGCCCGCGTCGACGCGGTCCGAACGGCCGCGTTCGTCCTCTCCGGGATCTCCGCCACCATCGCGGGCGTCCTCATCGGAGGATTTGCGGGCGTCAGCGCCCAAGTGGGCGAAGGCCTCGAGTTCACCGTCATCACCGCCGTCGTGCTCGGCGGCGTCGCACTCGGCGGCGGGCGCGGCACCGCCCTCGCCGCCATGGCCGGGGCGCTCGCCATCGAAGCCCTCTTCACCCTGTTCAACCAGATGGCGCTGCCCGCGACGCTCCGGCCCGCGGTCCAGGGCGCCATCATCATCGCCGCCGTCGCCTACGCGGCCCGGCGGCGCCTCCGACCCGCACCGCAACCTACCGCCGCTCCCTCATGAGAAGAAGGTTCCGCACCATGCAGACGACACGCCTAGCCCTCGCCGCGGCGGCCGCCCTCGGGCTGCTCCTCGCCACCGGCTGCACCACCGACACCCCCACCGAACCGGCCGACGACGCGACCACCGAAGGCTCAAGCGACGAGTGGTTCGTCCAAGCCGAGTACGACGCCCAGCTCGCCCAGCGCGACATCGCCCCCGAAGGCGACCCGGCCACGCCCTGGCTGCAGGCGATCGAACCCGAATGGGTCGACACCGGCGAGTTCACCCGCGAAGGCGGCGACGCCACCGTGTGCTTCTCCAACGCCTCCGTCTCCAACCCGTGGCGCGTCACCGGCTGGATCACCATGCAGGAGCAGGTGAAAGTCCTCCAAGAGGCCGGCGAGATCGGCGAGTTCCGCACCTCCGACGCCGGAGACGACGACGACCAGCAGATCTCCGACATCCAGGCGTTCGTCGACTCCGGCGAATGCGACGCCCTCATCATCTCGCCCTCGACCACCGCGACCCTCACACCCGCCGTCGAGACCGCCTGCGCCTCAGGGATTCCCGTGATCGTCTTCGACCGCGGCGTCAACACCGACTGCGCCACCACGTTCATCCACCCGATCGGCGGCTACGCGTACGGCGCCGACGCCGCCGAGTTCCTCGTCGAGAACCTCGAACCGGGCTCGAAGGTCCTCGCGCTGCGCATCCTCCCCGGCGTCGACGTCCTCGAACACCGCTGGGCCGCCGCCCAGCAGATATTCGGCGACTCCGAACTCGAAGTCCTCGGCGACGAGTTCACCGGCGGCGACGCCGCCGAGATCAAGAACATCGTCACCCAGTACCTCCAGCGCGGCGACGTGGACGGCATCTGGATGGACGCCGGCGACGGCGCCGTGGCCGCCGTCGAAGCGTTCGAGGACGCCGGCAAGCCCTACCCGGTCATGGCCGGCGAAGACGAACTCTCCTTCCTGCGCAAGTGGGACGAGACCGGCATGACCGCGATCGCCCCGGTCTACTCCAACTTCCAGTGGCGCACGCCCGTCCTGGCTGCGACCATGATCCTCAGAGGCGAGCAGGTCCCGGCCGAGTGGATCCTGCCGCAGGAGCCGATCACGGAGGCCGACTTGGACGACTACCTCGCGCGCAACGCCGACATGCCCTCGCTGCACTACGCCAAGTTCGGCGGCGAGGACCTGCCCGGCTTCCCCGACGCCTGGCGCGACCGTTGACCCGCGCGCTCGGCGTCAACACCTGGGTCTGGGTCTCGCCGCTCGACGACGAGGCCCTGGCCCGGCTCGCGCCCCGCGTGCGCGACTGGGGGTTCGACGCGATCGAACTCCCCGTCGAGTCCCCCGGCGACTGGGACCCGCATCGCGCCGACGCGCTCCTGCGGGAACTCGGCCTCGACGCCACGGTCGTCCTCGTGATGGGGCCCGGCCGCGAACTCGTGGACGCCCCGCACGCCGTCGTCGCCGAGACCCAGGAATACCTGCGCCGCGTCGTCGACACCGCTGTCACCTTGGGCTCCAAGGTGATCGCCGGGCCCGCGTACACCTCGGTCGGCCGCGCCTGGCGCCTCCCCGACCGCGCCGCGGCCTACCGCGAACTGCGCGCCAACCTCGCCCCGGTCGCCGAGTACGCCGCCGAACGCGGCGTCACCATCGCCGTAGAACCCTTGAACCGCTACGAGACCAGCCTCATCAACACCGTGGACCAGGCACTGGACGCATTGGACGGACTGCCCGGCACCGCGCTGGCGCTGGACGTCTACCACATGAACATCGAGGAGACCGACATCCCGGCCGCGATCGTGCGCGCCGGGGACCGCATCGCGCACGTCCAGGTGTGCGCCAACGACCGGGGCGCGCCGGGCCGCGACCACCTGCCGTGGCGCGAGATCCTGCACGCCCTCGACCTCGCCGGGTACACCGGACCCCTTGTCATCGAATCGTTCACCGCGCACAATGCCACTATCGCGACGGCCGCCTCCATCTGGCGGCCGCTCGCGCCGACCCAAGACGCCCTCACCGTCGACGGACTGACCTTTCTGAGGAGTCTCACCGATGACTAGACCGATCACCCTGTTCACGGGCCAATGGGCCGACCTGCCCTTCGAGGAGGTGTGCCGCCTCGCCGCCGAGTGGGGCTACGACGGGCTCGAGGTGGCCTGCTGGGGCGACCACCTCGACGTCGTGCGCGCCGCCGAGGACGACGACTACGTCGCCGAGCGCAGGAAGCTCCTCGAATCCCACGGCCTGGGCCTCTGGGCGATCTCGAACCACCTGGTGGGCCAAGCGGTCTGCGACGACCCGATCGACGACCGCCACCGCGCGATCGTCCCGTCCCGGGTATGGGGCGACGGTGAGCCCGAAGGGGTCCGCCGCCGCGCCGCCGAGGAGATGAAGGCGACCGCGCGCGCCGCCGCGAAGCTCGGCGTGGACACCGTCATCGGCTTCACCGGCTCGGCCGTGTGGAAGTACGTCGCCATGTTCCCGCCGGTCGCCGAGGCGGTGATCGAGGCGGGCTACGAGGACTTCGCGGCGCGCTGGAACCCGATCCTCGACGTGTTCGACGAGGTCGGCGTGCGGTTCGCGCATGAGGTCCACCCCTCAGAGATCGCGTACGACTACTGGTCGACCCAGCGCGCCCTCGAGGCGGTCGGGAACCGGCCCGCGTTCGGGCTCAACTGGGACCCGAGCCACATGGTGTGGCAGGACATCGACCCGGCCGCGTTCCTGTGGGACTTCCGGGAGCGGATCTACCACGTGGACTGCAAGGACACCAGGAAGCGGCTCGACGGCCGCAACGGCCGGCTCGGCTCGCACCTGCCGTGGGGCGACCCGCGGCGCGGCTGGGACTTCGTCTCGACCGGGCACGGCGACGTGCCCTGGGAGGACTGCTTCCGGGTCCTCAACGCGATCGGCTACGAAGGGCCTATCTCGATCGAGTGGGAGGACGCGGGCATGGACCGCCTGCGGGGCGCCCCCGAAGCCCTCGCGTACGTGCGGGACCTGAACTTCGAGCGGCCGACGGCGTCCTTCGACGCCGCGTTCAGCTCCGAATAGGACGAATCCCGGGCCGCCTCGGCGGCCCGGGATTCTCTTATGCGAAGGCGAACAGCGGCGGGAAGACCAGCACGACGACCCACGCCCAAGCGGCGTACACCGGCACGTAGTCGGTCTGCCAGCGTTCGAGCCGCGCGAACCGCCCGCGCCGCCTGACGACGGTCCAGTACAGCCACGCCGACCAGGCGAGGTTGACGAACAGGACGAGGTTCTCGCCGAGCGCCGCGCTCTTGTTCGGGGTGAACCCGAACTCGGTGATGCGGCCGAGGATCGCGACGAGCACGAGCACGTCGATGAGCAGGGCCGCGACGACGAGCGCGAGCTGCATCCAGTCGAAGACCCCGGCGGGCGCGCCCGGGTCGCGGGCCGAGATCGAGTACAGGACCAGGGCGAGCACGACCACCAGGAGCAGGTCGAACAGGATGAGCATGTCGCGCTCGACGTCGATCGCGTTGGTGGTCACCGCGATCGCGACGAGCACGGCCACCAGCGTCACCGCGAACAAGGGCGTGAAGACGCGGGTGAGCACGGGCGCCATGTTCTCGATGACGCTCTGCTTGGCCTCGACCAGCCAGGCGGCGACCACGACGGCGGCCGCGCCGCCGCAGGGGAGGAGCCATTCGCTGATGAAGGTCTCGGCGTCGATCCCGATGGCGCTGAAGGTGCCCACGGTGATGCCGGTGAGCACGCCGCCGCCGAGTCCGATGAGGACGAGGTAGATGAACCACTCGCCGGTGAAGCGGATGAAGTCCATGCGGCGCTGCCCGGAGCGCCAGTCGCCCGCGGCGTAGGCGATGCCGACGACGAGCCACAGCGCGATCGGCAGGTGGATCGCGGTGAGCACTATGGACTGCGAGTCGGTGTCGAACGGGTAGGCGTTGGCGGCGACGGCGCCGAGGGCGAAGAGCCCGATGAGCGCGGCGGCGGTGCCGCGGCCGGTGTCCCGCCGCAGCGCGAAGTAGAGCGCGAGCGGGGCGAGCACGAGCAGGCCCAGGTTGCGGACGTAGAACTCGGCGCTGTCGTCGAAGCCGAAGCCGAACAGGGCCGGGAGCTTCACGGCGAGCGCGCCGAGGGCGGCGCAGACGACCATGACGAGGAGGCCGCGGCGGCGCTCGGCGGAGGCGGACGCGTCCTCGTCGGTAAGGACGAGCTGCTTCCAGAGCCGGTCGGAGTGCTCGCGGGCGAACTCGCGGGAGAGCTCGTCCATGCGGCCCATGCGCTTGACGGCGATGAGGAAGGCCTCGTCGGGGTGCAGGCCCGTGCCGGTGAGGTCGGTGACGCGCTCGCGGAGGTGGTCCTCGAGTTCGTCCACATCGGCGTCGGAGACGGCGCGGCGGCGGAGCATGTAGGCCCGCCACTCGGCTATCTGCGTTTCGAGTTCGGTGTCGTTCTCGTTCTCGGTCATGTTCACCCCTCCAGTGCGGGCGCCACGATCGGGCCGATCGATCGGGTGGCGTTCCAGATGTCTTGCAGTGCTTCGGTGACGGCGTCCCACTGCTTGCGCTGCTCGGCGAGTTCGCGCCGGCCTTCGGGGGTGATGGCGTAGTACTTGCGGCGGCGCCCGCCCTCGGGGGTGCGCCAGTTGGCCTCGACGTAGCCGAGCCGTTCGAGGCGGTGGAGGAGGGGGTAGAGCAGGCCCTCGGTCCATTCGAGGCGGCCGCCGGAGCGCTCGCTGATCTCCTTGAGGATCGCGTACCCGTAGCTCTCCTCCTCGGCGAGGATGCCGAGGACCAGGGGGGTCGCCGAGGCGGCGACCAGGTCTTTGGCGATGTGCATGAGGGGGTGTCTCCTAACCCTAGTAGTTCTATGCCTTGAGGTTCTATGCATCGTAGCGCTAGGGTTTACCGACCGTCAACTCCACGCCGAACACCCGCGGCGCGACGCACCCGCGGCACGCCCCCGGGGCTCGGTGGCACCGTGCGGGCGACGGGGCGCGACGGCCGGGCCGACGGAGGAAACGCGAAACGCCGTCGCATCACGTGCGACGGCGATTGATTGTCGGACCCCTGTGGGATGGTGTGTCTTTTCACTGGTAGTGGTGAAGGTGGGAACGGGCGGGTACCCGGGCCACCCGTACGCCCGCGCGCCGCGCTACGCCTACGACGGCACTGAGCACCAGCTCCCGACACTGAGCACCAGCTCCCGGCGGCACCGAGTACCAGCTCCCGATGTAAGCCCGCGCGCGAGCGCGCAGCGCAGGGCAGCGCAGGGCAGCGCAGGGCAGGGCGGAGCGGCACCGCCCGCCAAGGGCCGCGCTTGGGGCGCCAGGGCCGTCCGGCCGCGGCTCAGGCCTCCGGTCGGCCGATCCGCAGCCGCTCGAAGTCGATCACGAGGTCGGCCCGGGGCCGGGCCGCGCGGATGCGTTCGGCGTTGCGCTCGTCGACCTCGGCCACCCATGACCGCGCGTGCTCCGGCGACTTGCCGAACCGCTCGTGCCGCGCGACCAGCCGAGCGAGGCGCAGCGGCTCGGGCGTCTCGCAGTACCAGACCTCGGTGAGCGCCTTGCGCACCTCCGGCCAGGGGCCGGTCTCGTCGAGCAGGTAGTTCCCCTCGGTCACCACGACCTCGGCGCTCGGCGGCACCGCGATCGCCCCGGCCACCGGCTCGCCGATGCGGCGGTCGAACTCCGGCGCGTACACCGTCGAATCCGTCCGGGCCGCAATGCGTTCGAGGAGGGCCAGGTAGCCGTGGCCGTCGAACGTGTCGATCGCGCCCTTCCGCTGGCGGCGGCCGAGCCGCACGAGCTCGGCGTTCGCGAGGTGGAACCCGTCCATCGGCACCTGCACCGCGCGCTCCCCGGCCGGGTCGAGGGCGCGCGCGAGCCACGCGGCAACGGTCGACTTGCCCGCCCCGGGGCAGCCGGCGACGCCGATGAGCACGCGCCCGCCGCCCGCGCGGAGGGCCCGCACCCGGTCGAGCAGGAGCCGAGGGTCGTCTGCGATGTCCACGCGCCGAACCTATCCGACCGGGAACGCGACGAAGGGCTCGGTCAGGTGCGAGGTGGCCACATGTAGGCGGGAACCCGCCTCGGTCCGCAGCAGGCGCTCGCGGGAGCGGCGCGCCTGCTCCTGGTCCATCTCGTAGACGTAGGGCAGGTCCGGGTAGAGCAGCTGGATCGCGTGCACCAGCAGGTCGCCCGTCACGACCAGGGAATCGCGCCCGTCCGCGACGACCACGCTCTGATGCCCCGGCGTGTGGCCCGGTGTCGCCACGACCCGGGCCGGGCCGCGCAGCGGCGCGTCGCCGTCGAGGAGGCGCAGCTGCCCCGCGTCCTGCAGCGGCTCGAGCAGGGAGCCGCGCAGCTGCGGGTTGAGTGTGTCGACGGCGTCGAACTCGGCCCGCTGCAGCAGGTAGTCGGCGTTGGGGAAGAACGAGCTGAGGCCGGTGCTCGGCCCGTCCCCGCTGGTGGTCACGGCCTCCTCGGCCACCACGGCCCAGCCGATGTGGTCGGTGTGGAGATGCGTGAGCACTACGGCGTCCACTTCGGACGGATCGATGCCGGCGGACGCCAAGGACTCCGGGAGCTTCCCGGGCAGGGGCGTCCAGGTCGCGGGGGCGTCGGCCGGGCCGATCCCCGCGTCGACCACGGTCAGGCCCTCGGGGCTGCGGATCGCGAACGCTCGGAAGTCGAGGGACCAGCCGCCGTCGGCGTCGACCGCACCGTGGTCGAAGCGGTCGACCGCCGCCCACTGGGCGGGGGTGGCGCCGGGGAAGGCCGCTTCCCGCGAGGTGAACGGGAAGGGGCCGGTGCCGTCGTGCAGGGCGATGATCTCGGTCGAACCGATGCGGATGGATGGGATCACGGCGCGATTCTGCCACGATCGGGTGACACTTGCCGCCGCGGCCGGGCGTTGCTGTCGTACCCGCGCGGGAAGCCGGGCACTACGGTCCCCAGGTGGGTGGGGGTTAGGGATGGTATTCAACCGCAAGCACCCCAATAAGCCCCAGTGAAACAATAAGCCCCGGTGCCCGACCGACAGCACCCCGACGACCAGTCCGCTTTCGCGATGCGCGGCCCGTTTGCCCTGGAGTCCACTCCAGGTCGTAGGCTGCGAGCGGTAACACCGAACCAGAGGGGGCGAGGCCATGACACGCGTGGCGGTGACCGGCGGCAGCGGCAAACTCGGACGCGCCTGCGTCCGCGACCTGATCGAGCACGGCTACGAGGTCGTCAACCTCGACCGCGCGCCCTCGCCCGACAACCTGGCGCCCTACCTCCAGATCGACCTCGCCGACTACGGCCAGGTCGCCTCCGCGCTCACCGGCGTCGACGACCGCTACGACCGCCTCGACGCCGTCGTCCACCTCGCCGCCATCCCCGCCCCCGGCCTGCGGCCCGACTCGGCGACCTTCCACAACAACATGCTAAGCACCTACAACGTGTTCGCCGCCGCCAAGACCGCCGGCATAGCCAACATCGTCTGGGCCTCAAGCGAAACCGTGCTCGGCCTCCCCTTCGAGACCCCGCCGCCCTACCTCCCCGTCGACGAGGAGTACGAGCCGCGCCCCGAATCCACCTACTCGCTCGTCAAGACCCTCGAAGAGGCCATGGTCGGCCAGCTCTGCCGCTGGAACCCCGCCCTCAAGGCCACCGGCCTGCGCTTCTCCAACGTCATGTACGTCGAGGACTACGCCGCCTTCCCCGCCTTCGACGACGACCCGACCCTGCGCAACTGGAACCTCTGGTCGTACATCGACGCCCGCGACGGCGCGCTGGCGATCCGGCTCGGCCTCGAACGCGAAGGCACCGGCAAGGAGGTCTTCGTGATCGCCTCCCCCGACACCGTGATGTCCACGCCCACACCGGAACTCGTGCAGACCCACTACCCCGACCTCGAACTCAAGCGCCCCGTCGAGGGCCACGAGACCCTGCTTTCGATCGACAAGGCCCGCCGGATCCTCGGCTACGACCCGAAGCACACCTGGCGCGACTACGTCTGAGCGCCGACGGCGAAGGGCGGGACCGCGGTCCCGCCCTCTCCCGTTCCCTCAGCCCGCGATCAGCTCCTGCGCCTTCGCGGTGTAGCCGCGGATCTCCTCCTGCCACGCGAACGTGTCGGTCTCGATCGCCGTGTACTGCTCGGCCACGATCGCGTCGTACGTCGAATCCGCAGCGCTCCGGTAACCGGTCTCGTCCCCGCACGCGGCGAAGGCCACCGCCATGTCGACCTCGTACGCGCGCTTGCCCTCGAAGTCGGCGGGTACGTCCCGCGGCAGGTCCGGCACCGGCGGGTTCGTGTCCGCACTCGTCCCGCCCTCGGGTGTGAAACCGGGGTCGAACGGTTCGCCGGTGTAGAGCATCGCGGAGTAGTCCAGCATCGCGAGCCGCCCCGAGTCGTCGAACTCCCAACCGGGGTAGCCGGCCTCGCCGATGCAGTCGAGGAAACCGCCCTGTGAGCCGGCCGTCCGCTCCGCGTACGCGGCCTCGATCGCGGCGAAGTCGACGGACGGTTCCGCGGGCCGCCACTGCCAGTCGAGGTAGCCGCCGTCGATGTCGATCTCGACCTGCCGCGGCTCGCCGTACAGCGCCTCGATCATCTCGAGCTGGCACCCGCCCGGCTTCGGCCCGCTCGGCGTCGCGCCGTCCCCGAAGTCCAGCGAACCGTCCTCTGAGGACTCAGTGCCGTCCTCCGGCGTCCACGTGCCCTCGAGGCCCGCGGTGGCCTCCTCGCCCTGGTACGCGACGCTCCACGCCCGCCGCTCGTCGTCGGGCAGCGACTCGAACGCCGAGTTGTCGAACTCCGGGGCGTCGTCCGTGAAAGAGTCGGGGAACGTCGCCTCGTAGTAGTCCTGCGTCTCTTGGGAGTCGAACATCTCCTCGGTCTCGGCCCACCAGCCGAAGCCCCACTCCGCCGCGATGTCCGCCTCGGGCAGGAAGTCCCGGGTCGGATAGTAGTCGACGAGCGAGAGGAGCACGATCGGCTCGTGCTGCCCCAGCTCGCGCTGGTCGTGCACGGTGAAGCCCTGCTCCTCGAGGCAGTCGGCGATCACCCGGTCCTCGGCCGCGTCCAGCTCCTTCGTGAGCCGGATGTTCTCGTTGACCATCTCGAGCAGCCCGGCCGCGTCCACCGCGTCGCCCTCCGCCTTGTCGGACGCCTCGTCGGAGCCGCCGCCCGCGTCGGTGCACGCCGCCGCGGCGGCCAGGATCCCGATCAGCGCCGCCGTGTGCCGCCAGCGCGGCGCGGGGAGGCCGTTCCGTTCCGTTTTCCGCATACGCCGGAGACGCCGCGGGCCGCGGGCGCGGTTGCCTTCGCCGCGGACTAACCGAGGCGCTTGCGCCATTCGAGGTCCGTGATCTGCAGCCGGGTCTTCGCCGAACCGTCCCAAGAGGTCTGGAAACCATGCGCCTCAAGCGCCGCGATCACCTCGCGGCCGATCGCGACGGTGTCGTCCGGGTCGTTCGACCGGGACCCGTACGCGAGGTACAGGACGCCGTCGCCCGCGGTCTCGGTGTCCTGCATGTGGAAGAAGACGTAGCCGCGGTCCTCGGGGCCGGCCTCGGCCCAGATCTCGGTCGTGCCGCAGTTCTGGCAGCACGCGAAGTGCTCGCGGGCGACGATGCCGCCGCGGCTGATCGCCGCGAACGCCTCGGCCAGCCGGTCGCAGTCCGTTTCGCCCCAGGCCGCCTGCTCGGCGACGCGTTCGCGCCACATCGGCGCGAGGATCTCGCGCGCCTGCGCCTTGGTGATCGGCGGATCGGCCTCCGACATGTCCACAAGCGACCGCACCATCTCGTCGAACGACAGGTAGCCCTCGGAGAGGTACCGGGCCGCGAGCACGGTCGTCTCCGCGGCCGTCTCGGGGGCGGGCGCGGGCACCGGCTCGGGGTGCCACCACTCCGCGGGCTCCCACGGATGCGCACCCTCCCAACCGGTCTCGTTGCGCGCCCAGGCCACGAACACCGCAGCGGCCGCCTCCACGTCGAGCGACGCCTCCATCCAGGGCTCGTCGCCGACGCGGAACGACACTTCGACGCGTCCGGAGCCCTCGTCGCCCGCGGCCTGGATGCAGTCGTGCGGCAGGTCGGGGACGCGCTGGACGACGATCCACTCGAGGGACCCGTCGTCCAACCCGCGCACCCGGTCGGCGAGGGCGTCCGCGGTGGGGTGCGCGAAGCGCCGGTCCCGGTCGTCGTGGCCGCGGACCGGCAGCGGCGCGGCAGGGGTGTCGCTCATGCGGCCACCCTACGACGCCGCCTCCAGCGGGTGCAGCGGCCGGGTCAGACCTGGTACCAGACGTGGAAGTCGTCGTACTTGTGGATGCCGGGCACCCCGCCGATCTCGCGCACGGCCTCTTGCAGCGCCCGAAGCTGTGGGACCCGCATCGGCAGCGCCGCCTCGTCGGGCTGGTACGTCCACCCGCGCGGGTAGTCGACGTCGGGTTGGACCGACATCTCGACGTGGCACCCGAGCAGGTGCGAGACCGGGTGCTCGTCGCACCAGGCCACCAGTCGGTCCACAGTGGCTGCGAAGGCATCCCAGTCCTGCACGTACAGGCGGCCCGGGTAGAAGGTGTCGCCGGTCAGCAGCAGCTGTGTCCACCGGTCGTAGAACACCGTCGCCGAGGCGTGGTGGCCCGGCCCCGGCACGACGTCGACCACGCGCCCGCCCAGGTCGAGCTTCCGCGGCGTCGCGGGCCAGTCCGCGAACCCGTAGAACGCCTTGACCGCATCGAGACCCGGACCGACCACAGTGGTGTCCGGCCGGTCCGCGAATTGCGCGTCGGCGGCCTTGTGGTCGCCGTGCCCGTGCGTATGCGCGACGATCAGCCGGTACCCGCGCCGCGGATGCTTCGCGAGCCAGTCCGCGAGATGCGCGTCCACTACCGTACGCAGCGGGAAGTACTCCGGTTCTGGCGTCGCCCCGGTGTCGACGAGCAGCGCCGCGTCATTCCCGAACAGCAGGAACATGAACGGCGCTTCGTAGTTCACCGACTTGTTCTGGCGCATGATCACCGTGTGCTCGTCGGCGTGGTGCGACTGGATCTCCGGGGCCGGATCGTGCTTGGGCGACGGCCAGCCCGCGTGCCAGTCGGCCTCCAGGTCCGGCACGCACCCGCCCGGACGGAACCTCACCTGCGACATGGTCTCCTCCTCGGCGTGCGCGGGCCGCGCATGGAACGCGGCGGCCCCGGCGGCGAGCGTACTCAACGCCCCGGCGGCGAGCACGGAACGGCGGCTTGCAACGGTCACGGCGACTCCGATCGACTCCGCATCCCCACGGTGCCGGACCGGCCCGCGGATGCGGAGACCCAGTCTCACCGGCCCCGCGCCGCCGCACCTCGACTTCGCGGACGAACTGCGCCCCAAGTAGTCTCGACCAAAGTGGCAGGGCGAATCCGACCCCGGTCGGAGCCCCGCCTCCACCCGCAGGGAACGAGACGGCAGAAACCCCGTGAACCCGGGCAACCCCGCCCCGCGGCAACGGCGTATTCCATGCGTTCCCGCCGCCCCGCAGAAAGCAAGGTCGATGCGTCGCCTCCTCATACCCGCGCTCGCCGGAGCGCTCGTCCTCTCCGCCTGCAGCGAACCGGAGCCCGAAGTCACCGAAGCGGACGTCGCCGCGATCGAAGCGAGCCTCGTGAACGGCTCCACGCTGGCCTGGGAGCTGACGCAGGCCGAGACGCGGGTCGCGAGCATGTGCATGCAGGACGAGGGGTTCACGGTGCACGACACGAGCCGCCTGCACGGCAACATGATCCCGAACCGCTTCGAGGGGTTCGACGCCCCCTACGCGCGCATCCCCACGGTCGCGCAGGCCGAGAAGTTCGGCTTCGGCACCTGGGTGCAGGCCACGGACACCGATGCGGCCCTCGCGATGCGCGAGGACGTCGACTACCTGGCCTTCACCGCCGACGACATGGGCTGGCTCTTGGAGGCCGAGGCCGAGGACGACTCCTATGAGGAGTGGCAGGCGATGGGCGAGGAGTACCACGAGGAGTGGACCGCGGCGTTCGTCGGCGCCGAGCGCGCCGCCTACGACGCGGCCATGTCGGAGGCGTTCGAGGAGGCCGACTCCGACGCGGAGTACGAGGACATCGACGTCGGCGAGCAGCCGCCCTTCGGCGGCTGCGAGCTGGAGACGATCGAGATCGTCTATGGCGAACCGGTCCACCACGAGGTCGAGGGCGATGAGTACTGGAGCAAGCCCGACACGGAGAGCCCGCTCACGTGGATCGGCGACGGCGAGCTGTACGCCGAACTCTCGGCCGACTACGCCGAGCAGGAGGAGGACTTCCTCGTCTGCGTCGGCGAACGCGGGCACGGCGAATGGGAGTTCGACGACTTCGGGTGGCTGCCGACCCGGTCCTACTTGGACCAGCTGTACGGCGGCGGCGTCGGGGGCATGGAGAACGTACCGCCCCTCACCGACGAGGCCGAGGACGCCGAGGACCCGGTCGCCTACGAGTTCGCCATGGCCCTCGACTTCGCCCAGTGCGCCGAGGAGGCCGGCTTGCGTGAAGGCACCGACGAGGCCTGGGCGCGCATGAGCGTCGCGAAGGTCATCGACCGTGAGGCCGAGGTGTACGCCTGGGAGCAGCGGATCGAGGAGTACCTGGCCAACGCCCAGGAGTACCTCGCCGGGAAGTAGCCGCACCGCAGCCGATGCCAATGCCGTTGCCTGCCGGTGCCGGTACTAGGCCCATTGCGGTTGCGGTTGCGGTTGCCGTTGCGCCGCAAGGCAAGGCAAGGCAAGGCAAGGCAAGGCAAGGCCGAGGGTAATGGCTGGGCTCAGGTCCAGGGCTCAGGTCCAAGGCTCAGATCGACTCGGGTACGCGCGGCAGTTCGGGTGCGCCGTCTATGGGTTCGACGGTGCCGACTATCGCGATCTCGCCGTCGTCGAACCGGTCGTCGTCGAGCACGACTTTGCCGTGGCTGCCGTCGGCGGCGACGAGGGTCCAGCGGAACTCCTCTGCCGTCTCCGGCCCGAACAGGACCCGGCGCTTCGTTCTCGTGGCGAGCTTGACGGCCACATCGAGGAGTTCGGGTTCGCCCGCGTGTGAAGCGAACGCGTCGAAGCCGACGAACTCCGCATACGAGCCCTGCTCCGAACCGGCGGCGACCTGGGCGAGGACTGGTTCGACCACGGGAGCGGCGAAGGCGCTGCCGTCCCAGACCTCGATCTGATCGCGGGGAATCGCGAAGGCGTCGGCGACTTCTGCGGCAAGGAGGCCGAGGTCCACCGGTTCTATGAACACGATCGTGTAGTCGCGCATCAGGCCCGCTCCTGTCCCTGATTGAACACGTTTCGTGCAGTTTCCCACGTTTTATCCGTCATGTGGTGGGCAAATCGGGCGATTCGCGGGTCTCGCTCGGCCGCTTCCCGGTCTCCCTGGTGTTCCTTCAACCCTTTTAGTGCGGTGTACTCGAGCTTGTTCAGCTCTGCGAACCCCTTGCCGCGCACGGGATAGACGGTCCCCGTGGGCTTGACGCCGTACGTACGGTCGTTGACCGTGTACAAATTGTCACGCACGTATGTAGCCCGGCCGCTCCAGATCTCGGCGATGTCCGCGTCAGTGTCAACGCCGGGCAGCACGACCGTGTTCTGCTCCTTGGCCGGGCTCTTCATTTGGATCTTCCCGAGGAAGTGCCGCTTGCTGATGCCGTTCGGCGCAACTGAGGCGACCGGTCCATTGAGCGGCAAGGGCTCCTGCGCGGACGCAGTGCCCACCAGGCGGTTCCAACTCGGATTCCCGGCGCCCCCGCGAATGGCGCCCGCGAGTAAACCCTTGAGTGCATCGACCTGCTGCCGAAGGGAATCGAGCGCGTCGGCCAGCGCATTGGCGCGCCCGGCGAGTTCTTCGGCGCGGTCACCGGTCGCGTGCGCGCGTTGCGCGGTGGCCTCCGCTCCGATGGAGTCGAGTCGCGCTGCGAGTGTGTCGATGAGGTCTTTGGAGGAGGTGATGCTGCCGGCGAGTTCACGCGCGCTTTCGGCGTTGGTCGCGACAGATACTAAAGCTTCTTCGATACTCGACACCGGAGCTCCTTACGGGAGGGGTCTAGTCAGGATAAATCGGATCCAGTCTGATTTCAACCCGCCTGTGTCGTTGAGGCGCATTGAAGAATGGCTTTGGGCCGGTCGACCTCCACCAAGGTCGACCGGCCTGCCGGGAGAAAAGGGTCTCAAGTTTCCAATGGGGCGGCGATAAGGGCGCGCATTCGCTTGAGCAGCCACGGGCACCACTCGTCGTTCTTCCACGCGCCGTTCCATATCGGCTCATCCATGGCGTCAGATTCGATGCGACACACCTCGTGCGGGCCGACGCCGTCGTCGCAGTCGAGTAGGTAGAAGGCCGGAGTGTTCGGGTAGCAGGACTGATCCGCCGGGATCTCATACAGCGTGAACACGGCAGGTCCGCGCCGGAACCACCCGAGGTGGCCGTGAATGGCGGGCTCGCCGTCTGAGCGGAGGTTGTACCGGTCCTTCGGGTCCTTCGCTCGCGTGGTCGGGCTATCCATCGCAGAACCGAACCCCTTCGCGGTGACTCGCCGAGGCGGCCTCGCCGTTGCGGCCCCTCGGGTATGGAGAGGGTCGTGCGACCCGGTAGAAGTGGCGGAAGGCGGTGTCCTCCAGCCACACCTTCCGGACGGCGAAGTTCGTTCGCCCATCGGTGAATTGGCCGCGCAGCAGCGGGTCGAAAGGCTCCGGCGATTGGGCGGCTGCGGTTCGAATCGTGTCGGCCATCTCATATCACTCCACTTCGGACTCTGTCAGATGCTCGACAGTTTTGGTCCGACGCCCACCGCAATGGCTGGCGCCCAGCGGGCGTCGGACTCTCCCACCGTGCCGAGGCCTATGGCCAAGCCTCGGGACTCCTTCAGCCTACGGAGTCAGCAAGCCTCTGAACAGGCAGTTCCCTTGGGGAGTCGCAAATATGGAGAGCCTGGTAGCGAATTTTGAGGGCCTATTTTGTAGTGATGGTTTGCGGATGCCCTCCCGCGACAGATTTTTACCGTGTCGCAACGCAATGTCATCATTGGAGGTCAGCATTGAAATCCGCTGAGGTAGGAGGCAACCCACCGTGCCGTCATCGAAGCTCGCGAAATGGCTCCCGGGGAGAGAGATCCGGGAGCGCCGGCTTAAGAGGAAGCTCAGCCAGACCGATATCGGCAGGCTTGTCTCACGTACCTACCAGACCGCCGCCAAATGGGAGCGAGGCGAGAAGTGCCCTGACCCGAACCAGATGTATCGGCTCGCTGACCAGCTCGGTATGGATGCCGAACTCAAGTCGTACATGATGCAGATCGCGGAGAACGAACACGAACAGAACTTCCAGGCCGACCGACGCTTCAACGCGCTCTGTCTGAGCATGGCCGAGCGGTCGAATGGAGAAATCTTCAAGTGGGAGACCCACCTGATCCCGGGGATCGCCCAGACGCGCGCTTACCATTTCGATTTCGTGAAGGTTGCCTCAAACGGCACGGATGAACAGGCGAACAGAGGTTGGGCGTTCAAGAAGGATCGGCAGGAAGCCCTCCTCCGGCGCACCGACAACCCGCAGGTGACTCTCCTCATCGCCGCTCCAGCGCTCGACAGCCTGTGTCACCTCACGAAGGCGGCGCGCGCAGAGCAGATCGATCGATTGGGGGAACTCGATTCCCGCCTCAACTGGCAAATCCGCATCATAGATTCCTTCTTCCCGGAGGGTGCCAACGCGTTCGACATCTACAAGCCCGGCGGCGCCGATTTCGGCAGCCCGCCATTCGTTTACACGGAGGTGTGGGATGTCAGCTGGTGCATCGAGGAGGCCGAGCGGATCGCGCGTTACGATGAACTCTGGCAGATCCTCTGGGGCAAATCGATACCGTTGAGGGAGTTTTTGGATGACCGACGTGACCGCCTGGCGCAAGAGCAGCCGCAGCGGAGTTGACAACAACTCCAACTGCGTCGAGCTTCGCCGTGCCTGGCGTAAGAGCAGCCGCAGCGGCAGTGACAACAACTCCAACTGTGTTGAGCTGGCCGCGTGCCCGGAAGGCGACGGGTTCCATGTCCGCGACTCCAAGCTCGGCGATGCCTCCCCGGTCTTTGCCCTCACGCTCGGCGACCTGACAAGCCTCCTGGGCCACGCTCGCTGAGACCTCGTTCAACGTTCGGAGTCGGCCGTGTCGGTGCATCAACACGGCCGCTCTCTTTTGGCGCCATCAGGTAGCGCCTTCGAATGCGATTGAGAGTGCGGAACCGCAGGGCGACAACAAGGCCTCATACAGTCCTGGCCGATTTCCGGGTGCCCGGAGCGATCGCCACGGGGTTCAATCAGGCAGCGACAACAGGTGGCGGCTGGGCTCGGATCGCTTCCCGGCTTCCTGGCCAGCTGAGTTCGGGGTTCAATCGGGCAGCGACAACCAGGTGGCAGCAGGGCGCGGGTCGCTCTCCGGCTCTCTGGCGGGGCGTGTCCAGGGTTCAATCAGGCGGCGACAAAGAGGTCTGAGCGTTCTCGGGTCGGATCATCGGCTGCCCGGTAGGCGGAGCCTGCGGTCCAGGCGGGCAGCGACAACGAGGTCCCATTGCCTTTGGGCGCGACCTCGGCTGCCCGCCAGGAATAGGTTGCGGTTCAGGCGGGCAGCGACAACGAGGTCCCATTCCGCTTGGGCCGGACCTCGGCTCCCCGCCAGGAATGGCTTGCGGTTCAGGCGGGCGGCGACAACGAGGTCCCATTGCCTTTGGGCGCGACCTCGGCTGCCCGCCTGGAATGGGTTGCGGTTCAGGCGGGCAGCGACGGGAGGGTGTGAGGCGGGCTCGGTTTCCGGCTTTGGGCAT
>NZ_JAGFNP010000008.1 GCF_017592475.1 Glycomyces niveus
CCAGAACGCGGCGACCAACGACGGCGCGGCCGTTGTGCAGTTCAGCGATTGGGGCGGGGCCAACCAGCAGTGGCAGCTCGTCCGCGTCGACGGCGGCGGCGCCGCCTGCGGCCTTCCGTCGACGTACGAATGGACATCGACGGGTCCGCTCGCGGAACCGAGGAACGGCTCTGTCGCGCTCAAGGACTTCACCGCGGTCCGCCACAACGGCCAGTACCTCGTCTACGGGTCGACGCACGACACGGGAGACAGCTGGGGCTCGATGGCCTTCAGCCCGTTCACGAACTGGTCCGACATGGCCACCACGGGCCAGAACCAGATGCCGTTCAACGCCGTCGCGCCGACGCTCTTCTTCCACGCCCCGAAGAACACCTGGGTGCTCGCCTACCAGTGGGGCTGGCCGTACTCCTTCTCCTACCGCACGTCGAGCGACCCCGCCAACGTCAACGCCTGGGGCCCGCATCAGGAGCTCTTCACGGGAACCCTGCCCGCCGGGGCCCCCATCGACCAGACGCTCATCGCGGATGACAGGAACATGTACATGTTCTTCGCCGACGACCTCGGCAACATCTACCGGGCCAGCATGCCGCTCGGGAACTTCCCGGGCTCCTTCGGCTCGAACTACACGAAGATCATGAGCGACACGGCGAAGAACCTGTTCGAGGCGGTCGAGGTCTACAAGGTCCAGGGCCAGAACCTGTACCTCATGATCGTCGAGGCAAGGGGTGCCAACGAGGACCGCTTCTTCCGCTCGTTCACGGCCACCAGCCTGGACGGCACGTGGACACCGCAGGCCGACACCGAGGGCAACCCGTTCGCGGGCAAGGTCAATAGCGGGGCCACGTGGACCGACGACATCAGCCACGGCGACCTGGTGCGCACCAACCCCGACCAGACCAAGACCATCGACCCCTGCAACCTGCAGTTCCTCTACCAGGGACGCGACCCGAACTCTGACGGCATGGACTACGGCCTCCTGCCCTACCGGCCGGGTGTGCTGACACTGCAGCGCTAGCGGCACGACGCAGGTCCGTCTCGGGTGCTCCCGAGGCAGCGGGCGGGCTCGGTGCGAGACCGAGCCCGCCAGGATCAGACTGCCGTCGGGCCTCGGCGACCACGAGGGGCGTTCAGGGACCGGGAACGGCGAAACGGCACCTGCCCGGAGGCTGATGCCGTTCTTCCTATGGGTCAGGGTTCAAGTAAGAACCCAGTGGTGGAGCTTAGGGGATTCGAACCCCTGACCTTTTCCATGCCATGGAAACGCGCTACCAACTGCGCCAAAGCCCCTTGATTGGCGTTCCAGAGGTCTTGGACCTTGGAACCGGCACTAGTTTACACAGTGTTCGGGGGCCGCCCCAGGGAGGGGCTGGAGACGGCGGTCACGTTGGTGAGCTGGGGGTTTGCTTCGGGGAAAGAGGGAGGCCCCCGCGCATCATGCGCGGGGGCCTCCCCGGTTGCTCAGTCCCAGCTGAGGCCGGGGGCATAGCGGCGGGGGCGGAGTTTGGCGATGAGTTGGGCCGCGACGTCGAAGAGGCGGCCGGTGGAGCCGGGCGGGCCGACGAGTTGGACGGTGGCGGGGGCGCCGTCGCTGCGCATGCCGACCGGAACGATCAGGGCCGGGAGGCCGGCGAGGCCGAACGGGGCCGTGAAGGCGGCGGTGCTGGCGAGGTGTGTGACGTTGGCGCGCAGGGTCTCCGCGGACCACTCCTTGGCGGCGGGAGGCGCCGCGGGGAGGCCGGGGGTGATGAGGAGGTCGTAGTCCTCGAGGTCGAACCAGTCCTCGAGGTGGCGGCGGACGCGGTTGCCGTCGCCGAGGACACCGCCGAAGAGGCCGCGCAGGTAGGTCTTCTCACCCACGGAGACGAGCCGCTTGGTGCGCCGCTGGAGCCCGTCGGGGCCGCATTTGAGGCTGCGGAGGTACGCCGCGCAGGTCCAGGCCCCGGAGGAGGCCGGGGTGAGGCGGGCGCCGAAGCGGGGCTTGGCGCGGAAGGTCTCGTGGCCGAGGTCGGTGAGGGAGCGCACGGCTTTGAGGAGCCACTTCGTGGCGTCGTCGTCGACGCGGGCGGGCAGCGGCGCGACGTTGGTCGCGGCGATGCGGAGCCGTCCGGGGTCGCCGGTGGAGCGCGGGTGGCGGTGCGTGAGGGCCGCGTACGCGAGGGCGGCGTCCTCGACGGTGGTGGCCATGACGCCGGTGTGGGCGCCGAGCCAGTGCTCGGGGTCGGTGTTGATGTCGGCGGGGACGTGCTCGGGGCTGTAGGCGACGATGCCGCACGCGGCGGCCGCGGTGCGCACGCCGCCGGCCGAGCCCGGCCCGTCGAGGCCGATGCCGATCGGCGCGGCGCCGGTGGCGACGGCGAGCGCGGTGCCGCCGCTGGGGCCGCCGACGCCGCGGTCGGGCCGCCACGGGTTGGCCGGGATGTTCCCGTCGTCGTCGGTGGCGGGCCAGAGCCCGAGCTCGGAGGAGCGGCCGAAGGCCACGATCACGGCACCGGCCCCGCGGATGCGCTGCACCGCTTGATGGTCGGTGTCGGCGATCGGGAGGACGGCGGCGTTGGAGCCGAGCCGGGGCGCGTGCCCGGTGACGGCGAGCTGCTCGCAGACCGCCACGGGGACGCCCGCGGCGGGCAGGGAGTCGCGGTTGTCGATCTCGTCGACGGCCGCGGCCTCGGCGAGGGACTCGATCTTGCGGACGCTGGTGAGGGCGCCTTCGGCCTCGCGGTGGTCCTCGATGCGGCGGAGGTGGTGGTCGACGACGATCGCGGCGTCGGCGTCGCCGCGCCGGACCGCCTTGGCTATCTGCTGCGCGGTGGTTCCCGACCAGCTCACTGCACGTTCCTCTTTCTCGCGGGGGATTTTCAGGGGTGCGGGTGCGGTCCTGCTATCCCAGGGCCTGGCGCAGGTCGGCCAGGAGGTCGTCGGCGTCCTCGATGCCGACGGACAGGCGCACGAGGTCCGCGGGGACCTCGAGGGCGCTGCCGGCGGCGGAGGCGTGGGTCATGCGTCCGGGGTGCTCGATGAGGGATTCGACGCCGCCGAGCGATTCGCCCAGCGTGAACACCTCGGTGCGGGAGCACAGGTCGACCGCGGCCTGCTCGCCGTCCTTGTGGCGGAAGGAGATCATGCCGCCGTAGCGCTTCATCTGCTTGCCCGCCACGTCGTGTCCGGGGTGGGTCGAGAGGCCCGGGTAGCGGACCTCGGCGACCTTCGCGTGCCCGGCGAGGAATTCGGCGAGCGTCTCGGCGTTGTCGCAGTGGCGGTCCATGCGCACCCCGAGGGTCTTGATGCCGCGCAGGGTGAGGAAGGCGTCGAAGGGTCCGGCGACGCCGCCCATCGAGTTGTGGTGGAAGGCGATCGCGTCCGCGATCTCGGCGTCCTGCACGACGATCGCGCCGCCGACGACGTCGGAGTGGCCGCCGATGTACTTGGTCGTGGAGTGCACGACGAGGTCGGCGCCGAGCGCGAGCGGCTGCTGCAGGTACGGGCTGGCGAAGGTGTTGTCGACGACGACGAGCGCGCCCGCGCGGTGCGCGAGGTCGGCCAGCCGCTCGATGTCGGCGATGTTGAGCAGCGGGTTGGTGGGCGTCTCGATCCACACCATCTTGGTGCGCTCGTTCATGGCCGCGGCGACCGCGTCGACGTCGGTGATGGGGGCGGCGGTGTACGCGACGCCCCAGCGCTTGGCGACCTTGTCGAAGAGGCGGTACGTGCCGCCGTAGGCGTCGTTCGGGATGACGACGTGGTCTCCGGGGGCCAGGAGGGCGCGGAGGATGGTGTCCTCGGCGGCGAGGCCGGACGCGAACGCGAAGCCGCGGCTGCCGCCTTCGATCGAGGCGAGGCAGGTCTCGAGGGCGGTGCGGGTCGGGTTGCCCGACCGGGAGTACTCGTAGCCGCCGCGCAGGCCGCCGACGCCGTCCTGCTTGTACGTGGAGGTCGCGTAGATGGGCGGGACGACCGCGCCGGTGAGCGGGTCGGGCTCCTGCCCGGCGTGGATGGCGCGTGTGGAGAACCCCATAGCCTCATGCATGGTCCCTACGCTAACCGACGCGAGTACCACTGCCTATGGATAGGCACGCTATCGTGCAGACAACACTTTCCCACTTCAGTTAAGGGGCGCCTCATGGGCTTCGACGAAGTACACAAGATGGACATCACCGGTGACGGCGTCGACGAGACGGTCGGCGTGCGCCGCAACGAAGACGGCTCGGTCGAGTACCACGTGGACATCGACGGCGACGGCACCGCGGACATGAAGGCCGTGGACGTCGACGGCGACGGCGTCATCGACCACGTGCTGCTCGACCACGACGGCGACGGCAAGTACGACGCGGCCGTGGTGGACGCGGACGGCGACGGCGAGCTCGACGCCGTGGCCGAGAAGTAGGAAACCCCGCTCTCCTCGGCAGGACTGCCCGTCAGACTTCGCGCCGCGGACGCCCTTTCGGCAAGGGCGTCCGCGGCGTCGCTCATTCCTCGCCGCGCTCGGCTTTGGAGCGCTCGACGCAGAACTCGTTGCCTTCGGGGTCGAGCATGGTGACCCAGCCGGTGCCGTCGGGCCGGCGGTGGTCCTCGTAGACGGTGGCGCCGAGGGCGAGCAGGCGCTCGACCTCCTCGTCGCGGGTGGTGTCGGGGGTGATGTCCAGGTGGAGGCGGTTCTTCACCGTCTTGCCCTCGGGGACGTTGATGAAGAGGAGCCCGGGGTGGCCGCCGCCGGGGCCGATGAAGTTCTCCTCGTCCTCGGGCGCGTTGGGGTATTTCGGATGCTCGGTGTAGCCGGTCACCTGCGCCCAGAACTGCGAGAGGGCGTACCCGTCGCGGGCGTCGAACGTGACCTGGTTGATTGATGAGACCATGCGCATACGCTAACGTCCCGCTGCGACGGCTGGCGATCGTTATTTCCCCGTGACAGACTTGCCGGATGAGCACGCACCCGATCCTGCGGCACCCCATCGAAGGATCGCCCGGCCCGGACGCCGAGACGGCCTATTTCGGCATGGGCTGCTTCTGGGGTGCCGAACGCCTGTTCTGGCGCGTCCCCGGGGTGTGGACGACCTCCGTCGGCTACATGGGCGGCAACACCCAGAAGCCCTCCTACGAGGAGGTCTGCACGGGCCTGACCGGCCACGCCGAGGTCGTCAAGGTCGTGTGGGAACCCGGCGCGGTCGCCTACGAGCAGCTCCTCAAGGTGTTCTGGGAGAACCACGACCCGACGCAGGGCATGCGGCAGGGCAACGACGTGGGCACCCAGTACCGGTCGGTCCTGTTCACCACCACGCCCGAGCAGCGCGACGCCGCCGAGGCCAGCAAAGAGGTGTTCGAGCCGATCGTGCGCGCGGCCGGGCTCGGCCCGATCACGACCGCGATCGTCCCGGCCGGGCAGTACTGGCTTGCCGAGGAGTACCACCAGCAGTACCTGCACCACGTTCCGAACGGCTACTGCAACCACGGCCCCACCGGCCTTTCGTGCCCCGTGGGCGTCGTCAAGGCCCAGGTCGAGGTCGAACCGCCGCGCGGGTAAGGCGCCCAGGGTATTCGCGGCGGGCCGGGTAAGGCCCCTCAGTCGAAAGTAAGGGACTGAGGGGGTGCCGGGCCGGAAACTAAGGCGGGTAAGGGGCCGCACGACGCGGACGCCTGATGCCCCCTGACCGCCCTCAGCCGGAGGATTGGTGTCAGGCCGGAAAAGCCGGCCGCCGACACCAAAGGAAGTTCAGATGAACGACTTCGACCTCCACTACCTCCACTACGCCCGCTCGGAAGAGCTGATCCAGCAGGCGGAGCACGAGCGCCAGGCGCGCGAGCTCGTCAAGGCCGCGAAGGCGACCCGCCGCGGCGGGACCCGCGTCCGGCACGACGGCCTCGCCGCCCGCGTCGCCAAGGCCCTCGGCCGCGGCGACCAGCGCGGCAGCACCGCTGAACGGGGCTCCGCGCACTTCCCCGCCGCGAAATGACAGGCGCGGAACGTCATAGGAGCGTGTCATGATTGCTGACATGCCGCGCCTGGGTTCCGACCTCCCCCTGTTCGCCCGCGACGCCGAACTCGCCTCGCTCCGCGAATCGCTCCACGCCGCCCGCGCCGGCCGCCCCGCCACCGTCCTCGTCTCCGGGGACGCGGGGGTCGGTAAGACCCGGCTCCTCCACGAATTCAACGACAACGCCGGTGACGGTGTCCGCACCGTCACCGGCCACTGCCTCGACACCGCCGACTCCGCCCTCCCCTACCTCCCCTTCGCCGAAATCGTCGGCACCCTCGCCCGCGACAACCCCGAACTCGTCGCGAACCACCCCGGCCTCGGCCCGCTCCTCCCCGGCCACCCCGTCCCCGCCGAAGGGGACCTCGGCCGCCTCGGCCTCTTCGAAGCCCTTCACGCCGCCCTCGCCGACCTCTCCGCGACCAAGCCGCTCGTCCTCACCCTCGAAGACCTCCACTGGGCCGACCGCTCCAGCCGCGACCTCCTCGCCTTCCTCACCTCCCGCCTCACCGGCCAGCGCGTCCTCATCGTCGGCACCTACCGGGCCGACGCCGTCCACCGCGGCCACCCCCTCCGCCCCCTCCTGGCCGAACTCGTGCGACTCCCCGCCGTGCAGCGCCTCCACCTCGACCCGTTCGACGCCCAGCACGCCGCCGACTTCGTGCGCGAGCTCAACACCGGGCTCGACGAGGAGACCGTCTCCAAGATCGCCGCCGCCTCCGAGGGCAACGCGTTCCTCGCCGAAGAGCTCGCGGCCGCCGAGACCCACACGGTCACCTTCGAACTCGCCGAAGTCCTCCTCGCCCGCCTCGAACGCCTCCCCGAGGCCGCCAAGCAGGTCGTCCAGCTCGCCTCCGTCATGGGCCGCCGCTTCACCTACCGCCGCCTCAACGCCGCCGCCTGGTCGATGCTCGACGAGCACGGCCTCGGCCACGAGCGCGAACTCGACCAGGCCCTGCGCGCCGCGATCTCGCACGGCATCATCGTGCAGAAGAGCGCGGACACGTACGCGTTCCGCCACGCCCTCCTCGGCGAGGCCGTCTACTCCGACCTCCTTCCGGGCGAACGCATCCGCTACCACCAGAAGATCGCCGAATCGCTCGCCGACGACCACGGGAAGGGCGCCGAGGCCGAACTCGCCCACCACGCCTTCGAATCCGGCGACCTCGCCTGCGCCCTCTCGGCGTCCGTGCGCGCCGCCGACGAGGCCGTCGAACTCGCCGCCCCCGCCGAAGCCCTCCTCCACCTCGAACGGGCCCTGGCGCTGTTCGGGAAGGTCCCCGCCGAGCGGCGGCCCGAGGGCATCACCGAGCTGCGCCTCACCATCCGCGCCGCCGGGAACGCCGAAGCCTCCGGCGAGATCAAACGCGCCCAGTCGTATTCGGCCGCCGCCGTGCGCATCGCCGACGCCTCCGGCGACCGCATCATGGGCGCCTCCACCCGCCGCAAGTACGCCCGCCACCTCCTCACGATCGAAGGCGACGAGCAGGAGGCGCACCGCATCGCCTGGGAGGCATGGCAACTGGTGAAGGACGACGAGCCGCGCGCCGTCAAGGCCTTCACCCAGGCCACCCTCGCCCGCACCCTCTCGAGCATGCGCCGCCACGACGACGCCCTCGACTGGGCGGCAAAGGCCATCGCCACGGCCGAGGCGGTCGAGCACGACCCCGACGACGCCCACTTCGCCGCCAAGGCCGACGCGATGCTCACCGAGAGCCTCGTCCTCTACCGCAACGGCGAACGCTCCCTGGAGGGCACGATCGCCCGCCAGAACGAGGCCCTCGCGCTGGTGCGCGGCAGGGGCTGGCACGAGATCGAGCTCCGCGGCCACTTCAACCAGGGCCTCGTGCTCGTGGAGGTCGCCCGGATCGCCGAGGCCGCCGCCCACTTCGACGAAGGCATGGCGCTCGCCCGCCGCACCGGCCACAAATGGAGCGGCTTCGGGCTCGAGACCGCTGTCCGCCAGGTCATCTGCAACTACATGCTCGGCCGCTGGGACGATGTGGACGCGAACGGCGAGATGGCCTCCAGCGTCCTGCCCGGCGTCGTCCTCACCCGCCTCGCCGCCGCGGTGCTCCTCGTCGACGTCGCGCGCGGCCGGTTCGAGACCGCCGACCGGCGGCTCGACTACCTCGCCAACCGCTGGCAGCTCGACGGCCAGGTCCTCGCCCTCGCCTCCATGTGCGGCGCCGAGCTCGACCGCTGGCGCGGCCGCCCCGAAGAGGCCCTGCGCCGCGTCGAGCGCGCGACCGAGCGGATGACCCGCATGCGCGGCTACTACCTCGCCGGCGTCTCCGTCTGCGCCGTCGGCGTCGGCGCGGCCGCCGACCTCGCCCAGCGCCTGCGCCGCGACGGCGACGCGACCGGCGCGAAAGTCGCCGTCACGGCCGGCGAGCGCCTCGCCGAGCGGGCCCGGTTCTTCCTCGAGCACGGCCGCCCGCTCTCAGGGACCCTCGGTCCCGAGGGCCGCGCCTGGGCCGCCCAGCTCGACGCCGAGGAGTCCCGCCTCTACGGCGACGGCGACCCGGCCCTATGGCGCGCCGCCGCCGAAGCGTTCGACTACCGCGACCCCGAGTCCGACGAAGCCAAAGCGGCGCAGGCGAAACGCCAGCACATCGCACCCGTCGCGGTCCTCGGGGAGCAGGAGCGGCTCGAACTCGCACTGCAGGACCCGATCGCGTCCGAGACGCTGGCGCTCATCGACGCCGCCCGCAGCGGCGACCTCGACCCGGCCGCCTGCGAACCCAACTGGGCCGAGCCCTACCGGCAGGCGTATGCCCGCTGGCGGCTGGCCGAGGCGCTCCTCGCCTCCCCGGGCGCCGAGGCCCGCGCCGAAGCGGCCGCGGTGCTCACCGAAGCCAAGAAGACCGCGATCCGGCTCGACGCCGGCCCGCTCTGCGACGAGCTGTGCGCGCTGGCCGAGCGGGCGCGGCTGACTTCGGCGGTGCCGACCTCGACGCCGCTGACCCCGCGGGAGCTGGCGGTGGTGCGGCAGGTGGCGCGCGGGCTGACGAACAAGCAGATCGGCGCGGAGCTGTACATCTCGGAGAAGACCGTGAGCGTGCACCTCTCGCGGGCGATGGCGAAGCTCGAGGTCGCAGGCCGCGCCGCGGCGGTGAACGCCGCCCACCTGCGCGGCTACCTCACCGAGGACTGACAGCCGGGTCAGGCACCGCTACTGGAGGTTGACGCCGCCTCCCGTTGTAGTCCCCGGGTGGTACGCGGATTGTCTTCTCCGGCCCGATGTAACCGGCGGGCCGCCGCACGAATATTGCAACCATGAAGCGGCGTAAAGCACTCAAGTGGACCCTCGTCGGCGTCGGCGGCGGCGTCGGGGCGATCGCCCTCGGCGGGGCCGGGACGGTCGGCTACCTCTGGAGCCGGTCCAAGCTCGAGACCGCCGGCGAGGTCGACTTCGACACCCCGCTGGCCATCCCCCCGCTCGCCGAGTCGACCGAGGACGCCTCCGGCGCCCGGGTCTTCAACCTCGACATCCAGTCCGGCACGGTCGCCTTCAAGGACGGCCGCGAGACCGAGACCTGGGGCATCAACGGCGCCTTCCTCGGCCCGACCATCCGCGCCAAGCGCGGCGAGGAGGTCGCCTTCGCGGTGCACAACGGCCTCGACGAGGGCACCTCGATCCACTGGCACGGCATGCACCTGCCCTCGGTCATGGACGGCGGCCCCCACCAGGAGGTCGAACCGGGCGGCATCTGGGCTCCCCAGTGGACGATGAACCAGCCGGCCGCGACCCTCTGGTACCACCCGCACCCGCACGGCCGCACCGGGAACCACGTCTACCGGGGCCTGGCCGGGATGTTCATCGTCGACGACGACGAGTCCGAGGGGCTCAACCTGCCCGCCGAGTACGGCGTGGACGACGTCCCGATGATCGTGCAGGACCGCAAGTTCAACGGCGACAACCAGTTCGACGACAAAGCCCCGTTCATGAGCATGCAGGGCGTGCTCGGCGACGAGATCATGGTCAACGGCACCCTCGGCCCCTACTTCGACGTCACGACCCGCCTGGTGCGCCTGCGCCTGCTCAACGGCTCCGTCTCGCGCCTCTACAACTTCGGTTTCAGCGACGACCGGCCGTTCCAGCTCATCGCCACCGACGGCGGGCTGCTGCCCGAGGCCTGGGAGACCGACCGGCTCCAGCTCTCACCGGGCGAGCGCGCCGAGATCGTGGTCGCCTTCGAGCCCGGCGAGTCCGTCGTGCTCCGCTCCCACCCGGCCGACGAGGGCTACGAAGGCCCGCTCGGGCGCCTCAACGGGGGCGAAGACCTGCTCGACATCTGCGAGTTCCGCGCCGCGGGCTCCCTCGCCGACACCACCGAGGTCCCGTCGGTCATGGGCACCGCTCCGGACCTCGCCGACGCCGAGATCGCCGCCGAGCGCTCGTTCTCGCTCTCGGGCTTCAACCAGATCAACGGGGAGTCCATGGACCCCATGCGCATCGACTTCGGCGTCCGCGAGGGCACCGTCGAGGTGTGGGAGGTCCAGAACGCGGACGGCTTCATGCACAACTTCCACGTCCACGACGTCCAGTACCAGGTCCTCTCGGTCGACGGCGAGGAGCCGCCGCCGCGCCTGCGCGGCTGGAAGGACACCGTCCAGCTGGTCCCGCAGGTCGAGTACCGGCTGGCGATGCGCTTCGCCGACTACACCGACCCGAACCTGCCGTACATGTACCACTGCCACATCCTCGCCCACGAGGACTCGGGGATGATGGGCCAGTTCGTGGTCCTCGGCGAGGGCGAGGAGATCGGCACCGTCCCGGTCAGCGCCTCCGC
This sequence comes from Glycomyces niveus, assembly GCF_017592475.1. GTDB lineage: Bacteria > Actinomycetota > Actinomycetes > Mycobacteriales > Micromonosporaceae > Glycomyces > Glycomyces niveus. The sequence continues at coordinate 10,763 of NZ_JAGFNP010000008.1, forward strand.
CACGGGCCACGGCGGGCACGGCTAGGCCGCTCCGGACCGCGAGGGTCCGGGGACCGACGCGGCGCAGAGCCGTCCCGCCCGTAGGCACCACGAACGGGACGGCCCTGCGCCGCAACGCTTTCCGCTAGAGAACGTAGGTGCCGATGAGGTTCGCGAGCGTGCGGATGTCCACCCTGCCCTTGAATTCGAAGCGCACCTTGCCGAGACCGCTGAACCACAGGTCGAGTTCGGCGTCGAGGTCGAAGTTGCCGGCCGTCTCGACCGAGAACGCCTGGATCTTGCTGTACGGCAGGGAGGTGTAGTCGCGCTTCTTGCCGGTGATGCCCTGCGCGTTGACGGCGATGGCGCGCTTGTTCGTGAAGACCACGAAGTCCCGCACCGACTTGAACGCCGAGACCAGTTGCTCGCCCTGCACCAGCAGCGGCTGCAGGTCCGCGGCAATGGTGCCGGGATCGATCTGCTGGAGTTTGAAGAGGGAGCCGTTCGAGAAGTCGATCATCGGCTCATCGTACTGACCCCAGTGGACCGGCGGGGCCCGTGGAAGCGGACGGCGCGGGCCGGGAGCCCTGGTCAGGGTCCCGTCCCGCTACGCGATGAGATTGCGGGGGAAGCAGTTACGGATCAGAGGGTGCAGTTCGCGATGTGCTTGGCGATCGCGGGGAGGTCGACGTTCTCCGTGAACTCGAAGCGGACCTTGCCGAGCCCGGAGAACCACATGTCGAGCTCGCCGTCGTTGTCCATGAGGCCGTCGGTCTCGACCGAGTAGGCCTGGATCTTGTTGTAGGGCAGGGAGGCGTAGTCCTTCTTGCGACCGGTGATGCCCTGGACGTTGACGGCGATGACCCGCTTGTTCGTGAAGACCACGTAGTCGCGCACGCCTTCGAAGGCCAGCGCGACCGCTTCGCCGTCGGCCAGCAGCGGCTGGACCTCATCGGTGAAGGCGGGGTCGTCGGTGAGCTTGAGCTTGAAGATGGAGCCGTTCTCGAAATCGATCATGCGGGCAGGATATCGGTAGCGCACTGCGGCCGTGTCGCGCCTAATACTCCTCGGCCGCAAGCGCAGTGGCTTGTGCGATCACCACTTTGAGCGGACGGCCGAGCGCGGCCGCGGCGGTGGCGGCGTCCTCGTACTCGACCGAGGCGTTGACGACCTCGCCGTGCTCGAGCGCGATCTTCACCCCGATCTCATGACCGTCCACATTGACATGCTTGTACTGCCGCTCGAGCGCGTACTTCTCGATCTCATAGGAGCGCATGCCGATCGTGGTCGTGTGACGGACCAGCGCCGACCGTACCGCTGCGATCATTTCGGGGCGGCACAGCACATGGACCGTGTGCGCTGGGCGGCCCTTCTTCATGAAGATCGGCGTCAACCAGGCGTCCGACGCCCCGGCCGCGAGCAGCGCCGCCAGCGCGGCGGGCCACACCCGCGGATCGAGATCATCCACATTGGTCTCGATGACGACGGGCTTCGCGCTTGGAGCCGGTGACCCCTGGTGCGCCTGCGCCGCAGGCGGAGCGTGCTCGGACGCTGGAGCGACGTGCTCGTGCGCGCTGTGGTCGTGTCCATGACCGTGGTCGTGGCCGTGCGCACCATGCGAGTGCCCGTGAGGGCCGTGTCCCGAAGCGTCGCCGTGGTCATGTCCGCCGCGATGCACATGGGCCGAACCGGTCCTTCGCGCGGGCGTCACCTCGTGTCCGACGATGAGCCGCAGCAGGTTCGCCCGCTCCTGCGGGTCGCGTCCGCCCGCGCCGACGCCGATCCGGTCGACCACCAGCTCCGGCAAAGACCCGTACCCCGCAGCCGCCGCGGCCACGATGGCCGCGCCCGTAGGCGTGCACGCCTCGTACGGCACCGCCCCGACCACGGGCGCACCCGCGTCGGCCAGGACCCGCAGCACCGCCGGGGCCGGGAGCGGGATCGACCCGTGCGAGCCGCGCGTCGTGCCGCCGCCCACGGTCACCGTCGAAGCGGTGAGCCGCTCGATCCCCAAGGCCGCCAAGCCCGCCGCCGCGCCCACGATGTCCGCGATCGAGTCGAGCGCGCCCACCTCGTGGAAGTGCACGTCCTCCTCGGCGATCCCGTGCGCGGCCGCCTCCGCCGCCGCCAGGCGCGCGAACGCGCCCAGCGCCAGATCCCGCACGGCCGCATCGAGATCCGCACCTTCGAGCATCGCCCGGATCGACCGCCAGCGCCGGTCCGTCGCCACCTCGGGGGCCTCGACATCGACCTTCACGGCGACCAGGCCGTGCCGCGTCACCTTTTTGGCGCGCAAGCGGATCGGCTCGGTCCCGAGCGCATCGACGGCCGCCTGCATCATCGCGAGGTCCACCCCGGCGTCGACCAGCGCGCCCAGGAACATGTCCCCGCTCGCGCCCGCCGAGCAGTCCAGCCACGCGATCGAACGCGCCGCACCGCCCTTCACGACCGGTCCGCCTTCACGCCCAGGATCCGAGACGCGGCCACGGCCGCCCCGAACCCGTTGTCGATGTTCACCACGGTCACCCCCGGCGAGCAGGAGTTCAGCATCGTCAGCAGCGGCGCGAGCCCCCCGAACGCCGCCCCGTACCCGACCGAGGTCGGCACCGCGACCACCGGCGCGGCCACCAGGCCCGCCACCACCGAAGGCAGCGCCCCGTCCATGCCCGCCACCACGATCACGCAGGCCGCCTCGCGCAGCTCCCCGATCTTGTCGAGCAGCCGGTGCAGCCCCGCCACGCCCACGTCGGCGATCAGACGCGTGTCGATCCCGTTGGCCCGGGCCACGATCTCGGCCTCTCGCGCCACCGGCAGGTCCGAGGTCCCCGCGCAGACGACCGCGAGCAGCCCGGACTCGGCCTCGGGGAACGCGCCGACCGCGCACACCCCGGCCTCGACCAGCACTTCGTCGCCGAACGCCCCCCGCACGGCAGCCACGCACGCGTCGTCGCAGCGGGTCGCCACCGCCACCCGGCCCGGGTGCGCCTCGCGCAGCGCCGCGAGCGCCCCCACGACCTGCTCGGGCGTCTTCCCTGCCGCGTACACGGCCTCGGCCGTCCCGGTCCGCGCCGGGCGGCCGGTGTCGATCTTGGCCCAGCCCAGGTCGCGGTAGCCGCCTTCCTCAATTTCCACGCCTCGATACTCCCATCCGGGCCGCCGCACCGGCCACCCGAATCGATCCCGTCCCACCGCCGGCGGACCGGGACGTTCACCGCCGCCACCCCGAACCGACACCGCGAAGGAGGCCCCGCGTCGGCCCCACCGACTATCGTCAAGAGGTGTCCCAGCCGCTGATCGCCGCCCACCGAGGCGCGAACGAATTCCTCCCGGAGCACTCGATCGCCGCGTTCCGGCAGGCGATCGTCGAAGGCGCCGACGGCTTCGAGTTCGACCTCCGCCTGACCGCCGACGGGCACCTCGTCCTCCACCACGACCGCACCGTCAAACGCACCGCCGGCGCCAAAGGCGCAGTGGCCGATCTCACCCTCGCCCAGTTGCGGGACCTCAACTTCGCGCACCAGTTCCCCGACTGCTCCGGCAACCCCGAGGCCGAGCGCATCCCCACCCTCGAAGACCTCTTCGCGCTCGTCGTCGACTCCGGCAAAGACCTCAAACTCTTCATCGAGGCCAAACACCCCTCGAAGTTCGGTCCCCGGCTAGAACTGCGCCTCTGGGAGACCCTGCGGCGCTGGCCGGGGCTCGACGCCACGGTCATGTCCTTCTCGCGCGCCGCCCTCAAGACCTGGCGCGGCCTCGACCAGGACACCCCGCTCGTGTGGATCTTCGAATACCCGTTCCGGCGCCCGCCCGAGGGCGTCCAGGTCCTCAGCTCCCGGGTCGACTACCTCGACTCCGCTCCCGAGTTCGTCGAGCGCAGCCACGCCGCCGGCTACCAGGTGTACACCTGGACCGTGAACGACGCCGACACCGCCCACCGCATGGCCGGACTCGAGGTCGACGTCATGTTCACCGACCGCCCCGCCGCGATCCGGCAGACCCTGGCCGGCTGAGCCCGTATTACCTCAAGACGGACTCAGGGTCCGCCGGTAATACTGGTGTCATCCCTTTGTAAAAGGTAGGTTGCTGTATAGCCTCCCCACGGCACGGAGGAAGGAAGGGGACCGCGATGCCCGCTGCGATACCGGCACCAGAGCGGCTGCGCGTCCCCCACCAGTCCGGGGCCGCCAGCCAGGTCCGCCGGTGGCTGCGCGAGTCCCTCCCGGACCTCCCCGACGAGGTCCGGGAGGACCTCCTCGTCTGCGCGACCGAACTCGTCTCGAACGCCGTGCGGCACGCCCGGCCCCTCACCGGCGGCGACGTGGTCGTCAGCTACGAGCTCGGTCCGGCCGACGTCGAGGTCCGCGTGATCGACGGCGGCTCCCGCACCCACCCGCACGTGTGCGCGGTCAACCTCGACTCGGCGCACGGGCGCGGCATGTTCATCGTGTCCAAACTGTCCACCGACTGGGGCGCCCGCTCCCTCGGCGACGGCACCCAGGAAGTCTGGGCCCGCATCCGGGTCCGCTGAGGGCGAACGGGCCGCCCGGCGGCCCTGAACGGGGACCCCTAGCGGCCCTTGACCGCAATGCACATTGACGGCTCGAGGCTTCGCCGAAGCAGCATCCGGGTCCTGGCGCGCCGGGCCTGCCCCCGGTCTCCGATACCGTGCCCCGCAGGTCGTGTCACACCCGCAAGGCACCCTTGCTATCGGGGGCGTCGCGGCGCGACACTCCCGGCCGCAGGGGCGCGGCGGCCGTCCTGGCCCGCTCGCTTTGTCCCCGTACGCTGTGCGGGTGTCCAACCGTCCGCTCATCATCGACCTCGCCTTCTACGGCGTGGCCGCGCTCTTCGCGGGCGCCACCGCGCTGTGGACCACCCTCGACTCGCACGCCCAGTGGGGCGCCGTCGCCTTCGGCGGCTACCTCCCGGCCGCGATCTGCGCCGCGATCCTCCTCGCCCAGCCCGGCCCCGTCTGGCGCCGCCGCGCCTTCATCGCCGCCGGCGCCGCCCTCGCTGTGACCGCGGTCCCCATGGTGCTCATGGCGATCGAACGCGCCGCCGGCAGCAGCGGCCGCGCCCAGGAAGAGGTCCTCGTCGTCGAGGCCTCCGGCGCGCGCCTCCTCGACACCGGCAGCCCCTACCTGCACGCCGACGCGATCGCCGCGCTCCCCGAACCGCTCCTCGGCTACAACCCGTACCAGCCCGGCATGGCCGTCTTCGGCGTCCCCGCCGCGGTCTTCGGCGAGCACTGGTGGACCGACGCCCGCATCTACTTCCTCCTCGCCGCCGCAGCCTGCGCGGTCGCCGCCGTCCGGCTCCTGCGCGGCGGCCCCGGCAGCGCCCTCAACCCGACCGGCGCCGGCAAGGGCCCGCTGCTGCGCGCCGTCCAGGCCATGTTCGTGTTCCCGGTGTGCGCCTTGACGTTCGCGACCGGCGGCGACGACATGCCCGTGGTCGCCCTCATGGCTCTCGCGCTCGCCTTCGCCCACCGCGAACGCTCCTTCGCCGCGGGCCTCGCGATCGGCGCGGCCGCCGCCCTCAAGCTCTTCGCATGGCCCGCCGCCGTCGTGATCGCGTTCCTGCTGTGGCGCAACGGCGATCTTCAGCCTCAGCGAAGCCTGCGAGCCGTCGATGTGCGCAGCTACCTCGCCGGCTTCGCCCTTCCCGTCGCCGCGACGATGCTCCCGGTCCTGGCCGTGGACGCCCGCGGGTTCTTCGACAATGTGATCGCGTTCGGCCTCGGCCACGGCGTGGTCACCTCGCCCGCGCAGTCCCCGCTGCCCGGATTCCTTATCGCCCAGCATGTTCCGGGCGGCGACCTCATCGCCCCGGCGCTGCTCGGCCTCGCCGCGCTCGTGATCGCCGGGCTGCTGTGGACGCGCCCGCCCGCGACGGCCGCTTCGGCGGCCCTGTGGTGCGCGGCCGGGCTCTCGGCGGCGTTCCTGCTCATGCCGTCCACGCGATTCGGTTACCTCCTGTACCCCGTGGTCCTGCTCGGCTGGTGGCTGCCGCTGCGCGACGCGGTGGCGGGCACCGTCACCGGCACGCTCTTCCAAGGCCTCGCCCAGGACGACGAGGCGGTGGACGACCTTGAGAAGGAGACCGGCCTCGGCCCGTCCCTGGCCGTCGAATGGTGGCGCTGAAGCCGCGTGCGAGCGGTACTCCTCCGGCGACTGCCGCTTAGACGGCCATGTCGACGAAGCGCGAGAGGTGCAGCTGGGCCGCGACGGTGATGGTGTCCGTCGCGCCGTTGCGGTGCTTGGCGACGATGAAGTCGGCCTCGCCCGCGCGCGGCGACTCCTTGTCGTAGTAGTCCTCGCGGTGCAGCAGGATGACCACGTCGGCGTCCTGCTCGAGCGAACCGGACTCGCGGAGGTCGGAGAGCTGCGGGCGCTTGTCGGTGCGCTGCTCGGGACCGCGGTTGAGCTGCGCGACCGCGATCACCGGGCACTGCACCTCCTTGGCCAGGAGCTTCAGACCACGGGAGATCTCCGAGACCTCCTGCTGCCGCGACTCGGTCTTCTTCGGCGAGGTCATGAGCTGCAGGTAGTCGACCACGATGAGCTTGAGGTCGTGGCGCTGCTTGAGCCGCCGGGCCTTGGCCCGGATCTCCATCATGGTCATCGACGCGGTGTCGTCGACGAACAGCGGCGCCTCGGAGATGTCGCCCATGCGCTTGGCCAGGCGCGTCCAGTCGTCGTCCGAGAGGTCGCCCGAGCGCAGGACGTGCATCGGCACCCGCGTCTCGGCGCTCAAGAGCCGCATCACGATCTCGAGCTTGCTCATTTCGAGGCTGAACAGGGCCGCGGCGTGCCGGTGGTGGAGCGAGGCGTGCCGCATGAAGTCCATGGCCGCCGTGGACTTGCCCGCGCCGGGACGCCCGGCGACGATGATGAGCTGCCCGGCCTGCAGGCCCGAGAGGAGCCGGTCGAGGTCGGCGAAGCCCGTGGGGATGCCGGTCATGAGGCCCTGGCTCGCGCCGATCGCCTCGATCTCGTCCATCGCGGGCTGGAGGAGGTCGGAGAGGACCGCGAAGTCCTCGCTCTGGCGGTTGTCGGTGACCTCGTAGACGGCCTGCTGGGCGAGGTCGACGAGGTCGTCGATGTCGCGCCCGCCCTGGCCGCCGCCGTAGCCGTACTGGACGACCTTCGTGCCGGCCTCGATGAGGCGCCGCAGGATCGCCTTCTCCTTGACGATCTTCGCGTAGTACCCGGCGTTCGCGGCCGTGGGCACGGCGTTGAGGAGGTCGTGGAGGTACGGGCCGCCGCCGATCTTGGCGAGGTCGCCGGAGTCGGCGAGCGCCGCTGCGATGGTGACGGCGTCGGCGGGCTCGCCGTTGCCGAACTTCTCGATGATCGCGTCGAAGACCATGCCGTGCTTGGGCTGGTAGAAGTCGCCCGGGCCGAGCACTTCGATGACGTCGGCGATCGCGTCCTTGCTCATGAGCATGCCGCCGAGGACGGACATCTCGGCCTGGTGGTCCTGGGGCGGGGTGCGCTCGTAGGTGCGGGCGCCGCCGCCCCCGCCTCCGCCGTCCGCGAAGGGGTCCTCAGGCGGGGTGTCGAAATAGGAGTTGCTGCGGGAACCGTTGGCGCCGTTCACCCTCGAGTAGACGCCTTCCGCCGACACGTCGGTCATGCCGTCCACCCCCTCGGTCACCGTGCGTTCATGGAGAATGTACCGCCTGGATACGACAGATCGGCGGCGTCAACGACGCTATGTCGCGCCGCGCACGGTTGCAAACGGGCCTGTGGACAACCCTGTGGACAAGGCTGTGGATAACCTGTGGATAACCGGGTCCGGCCTGTGGACAACCTGTGGACAGTTACGTGAATGCGGCTCCAATTGCAGCGTTCACCTGTGGCGACGTTGTCCACGGCCTGTGGATGGAGATTCGTTCGTGCCAACTTGCGGCTAAGGTGAGGGGCGACCCCGGCACGGACCAGAGGAGCGAGGCCCCATGAACGCCCCCCGGCAACCCGAGCGCAGGCCCCGGCTCGACCCCGACGGCGACGACCGCCCGGGGGAGCGGGCGTTCACGCCGACGCTGCTCGTGACGCTCGCGTGGTACGCCGTGCCGATGTTCGTCTATCTGGCGTGGGTGGTCTCGCAGCCGGCGGTGGACGCGACGTGCGCGGAGCGCGGCTGCACGGTGGCCGGGCGGCTCTCGGCGGCGATCGCGGGCGGCTGGGCGTGGACGCTCTCGGCGCTCACGGCGAGCCTCCTCGTGGCGGTCCTGCTCCGGCTGCCGCGCGCCGGCTGGCGCGCCGGCGTCGCCGGCTCGGCGGCGGCGATCCTCGGCGCCGGACTCGTGACGGTGGTGCTGCGGACGGCCGGGTGGGTGATCTGACGGCTTATAGGTGGTGACCTGCGAATTCGGTCCGCCGCCGCGCGTCGGCCGGCGGGCGTGCGGGTGGCCCGGGGTACCCGCCCAGTCCCACCTTCACCACCACCAGCGAAAAAGGACACGTCCCATAGGGGTACGACAAAGGCCCGCGTTCGAACCGAACGCGGGCCTTTCTCGGGTTCGCTGGTGCGACCCTACTTCTTGCGGCGCTTGGCCGGGGTCACCTGAAGCTTGAACTTCGCGGTCACCTCCGGGTGCAGCTTGACCGCGACGTCGTAGGTGCCGACCGACTTGATCGCGGCGGGCAGCTCGACGCGGCGGCGGTCGATCTTCGGACCCCCGGCCTCGTCGACGGCCTTGACCACGTCGACCGCGGTGATGGAGCCGAAGAGGCGGTCCCCGTCACCCGTGCGGGCGACGATGTGGGCGTCCGTCTTCTTCAGCTGCTCGGCCACGGTGCGGGCCTGGTCGAGGTCGTGGATCTGGCGGGCCGCACGGGCGCGCTGGATCGCGTCGACTTCCTTCTGACCGCCCTTGGTCCAGGCGATCGCCAGGCCCTGCGGCAGGAGGTAGTTGCGGCCGTAGCCGTTCTTCACCTCGACCACATCGCCGGCCGAGCCGAGGTTGGGCACCTCATGAGTCAGGATGATCTTCATGTTGCGCTCCTTCCTTAGCGGGTCTGGCTGGTGTACGGGAGCAGGGCCATTTCGCGGGCGTTCTTGACGGCCGCGGCGATCTGGCGCTGCTGCTGGGTGGTCACGCCGGTCACTCGGCGGGCACGGATCTTGCCGCGGTCGGAGATGAACTTCCGCAGCAGCGCCGTGTCCTTGTAGTCGACGTACTCGATACCCTCTTTTTCAAGCGGGTTCGGCTTCTTCTTCGGCTTCCGCAGGGGAGCCGATTTCGGGTTGGCCATGTGTTGTCTTGCCTCTTACTCGAGATCGTTCCGGGCCGCCGCGGAGCGGCGGGCGCCGGTTAGAACGGCGGGTCCTCGTCGAAGCCTCCACCGCCGGCGGAAGCGCCAGCGGGGGCGGCCGAGGCCCAAGGGTCGTCAGGTGCAGAACCGGAGTTGCCGCCGCCCCCGAAGGAGCGACCGCCGCCGCCGGAACCGCCGCCGGACTTGTTCAGCTTCGCGGTGGAAAAACGCAGCGCGGGACCGACTTCCTCGACGTCCAGCTCGTACACAGTGCGCTTCTCGCCCTCGCGGGTCTCGTAGCTGCGCTGCTTGAGCCTGCCCTGCACGATCACGCGGGTACCGCGCGACAGGGACTCGGCGACGTTCTCGGCGTACTGGCGCCACACACTGCAGGTGAGGAACAGGGCCTCACCGTCTTTCCACGCGTTCGACTCGCGGTCGAACGTGCGCGGGGTCGATGCGATACGGAACTTCGCGACGGCGGCACCGGACGGCGTGTAACGCAGTTCGGGGTCGTCGACGAGGTTGCCGATAACCGTGATGACTGTCTCTCCTGCCATGACCTCTTCTCCCTAAGGTCTCGCAGTTGCAAGGTCGGGTTACCGAAGCTCCGGTCGCAGCACCTTGGTCCGCAGCACCGACTCGTTGAGCCGCAGCTGACGGTCCATCTCAGCGACGGGACCGGGCTCGGACTGCAGGTCGATGACGGCGTAGACGCCCTCGTTGCTCTTGTTGATCTCGTAGGCGAGACGGCGCCGGCCCCAGACGTCGATCTTGTCGACGGTCCCTCCGGCGTCCTTGACGCCCTTCAGGAACTTGTCCAGCGTCGGGCTGACCTGGGCCTCCTCGATGTTCGGTTCGAGGATCACCATGAGTTCATAGTGCCGCAAGATCGCTCCACCCCCTTTGGTCTCAACGGCTGCGGTCTCTCCGCAGCAGGAGGATTCACTTGCGCGTGCCGCGCCGCCCCGAGGTCGGGCCGGTGCGGACAACCGGGCAATCGTACCTGCTTGCAGGCGGTGCGCCAGCGTCGCGCCGCCTGGGTGTGACGCTACCGGCCGGGTACGACATTCGGAGCGCGACATCCGAGTCCGCGGTGTTCGAACGACAGGCGCGGACTGAGCTTCGCCTCACACACGGACCGCGCACCGTGCGCGCTAAGTTGGAACGCGTGACATCGGAGTTCCGCTACACCGACCTGCTTCCCGTCGGCCCCGACACCACCGAGTACCGCCTGCTCACCAAGGACGGGGTGAACACGGTCGAAGCCGCCGGGCGGCGGTTCCTCACCGTGGAGCCCGAGGTCCTGACGCAGCTGGCGACCGAGGCCGTCAAGGACATCTCCCACTACCTGCGCCCCGCGCACCTCTCCCAGCTCCGCTCGATCCTCGACGACCCCGAGGCCAGTGGCAACGACCGGTTCGTGGCGATGGACCTGCTCAAGAACGCGAACATCGCCTCCGGCGAGATCCTGCCGATGTGCCAGGACACGGGCACCGCGATCGTCATGGGCAAGCGCGGCCGGCACGTCCTCACCGACGGCCGCGACACCGAGCACCTCTCGCGCGGCGTCTGGCAGGCCTACCGCGACCTCAACCTGCGGTACAGCCAGATGGCCCCGCTGACGATGTGGGACGAGAAGAACACCGGCTCGAACCTGCCCGCGCAGATCGAGCTGTACGCCGAGGGCGACGACGCGTACAAGTTCCTGTTCATGGCCAAGGGCGGCGGCTCCGCGAACAAGTCCTTCCTCTACCAGGAGACGAAGGCCATCCTCAACCCCGACGCGATGCTGCGCTTCCTCGAGGAGAAGCTGCGCGGGCTCGGCACCTCCGCGTGCCCGCCGTACCACCTGGCGATCGTCATCGGCGGCACCAGCGCCGAGTACGCGCTCAAGACCGCGAAGTACGCCTCCGCGAAGTACCTCGACACGATGCCCGCCGAGGGCTCGCCGCTCGGGCACGGCTTCCGCGACGTCGAACTCGAGCAGCAGGTCCTGGAGCTGACGCGCCAGTTCGGGATCGGCGCGCAATTCGGCGGCAAGTACTTCTGCCACGACGTGCGCGTGATCCGCCTGCCGCGCCACGGCGCCTCGCTTCCCGTGGCGATCGCGGTGTCCTGCTCGGCGGACCGCCAGGCCACGGCCAAGATCACCGCCGAGGGCGTGTTCCTCGAGCAGCTCGAGACCGACCCGAGCCGGTACGTGCCGGACGTCGAAGAGGACGACCTCGACGAGGACGTGGTGCGCGTCGACCTCAACCGGCCGATGGCGGAGATCCGCGAGGAGCTCTCGAAGTACCCGGTGAAGACCCGCGTCTCCCTCACGGGCACGCTCGTGGTCGCCCGCGACATCGCGCACGCGAAGATCAAGGAGCGCCTGGACGCGGGCGAGCCCATGCCGCAGTACCTTCGCGACCACGCGGTCTACTACGCGGGCCCGGCGAAGACCCCCGAGGGGTACGCGTCCGGTTCGTTCGGCCCGACCACGGCCGGGCGCATGGACACGTACGTCGAGCAGTTCCAGGCCGCGGGCGGCTCGTTCGTCATGCTCGCCAAGGGCAACCGCTCCGACCAGGTGACGAACGCGTGCAAGGCGCACGGCGGCTTCTACCTCGGCTCGATCGGCGGCCCGGCCGCGAAGCTCGCCCAGGACAACATCAAGTCGATGGAGGTCCTGGAGTACCCGGAGCTGGGCATGGAGGCGGTCTGGAAGATCGAGGTCGAGGACTTCCCGGCGTTCATCGTGGTGGACGACAAGGGCAACGACTTCTACGCCGAGACCCGCAAGCCCGTGCTCACGGTGGGCCGCAAACCCTGAATGACGCTCGCTTAGGAACCGGCCGTGCCGCCCAGCGGTGGCACGGACCGTCTAGACTCACAGGTACAGCGCGGCGGCTCCCCTGTCGCCGTCAGTCCCTTGAGGAGCAGTGAGGCCGATGGGCCCTCTACCCCCTGTGGACCCGCTGATCCTCAGAACGCACGCCGGCAACCTGGAGCTGCTCGGCTACCGCATCGAATCGGTGGGGTACTTGAGCGCCGAGGCGGGCTTGCGGACCGGCGTATTCGGCGACCTGTGCGCCTCGATGGCCTCGCTCATCGAAGACCGGCACCGGGACCAGGATCAGTTGACCAGGCGATTCCCCCGGAAAATCGATGTCGCGACGCGCAAGCTCCACCGTATGGCGGACGGCAAGCGGAACGGCAACCGGGATCGCCGCGCCGACTACTGGGCGCCCGCCGGCCGCGGCGAGCGCCGCAAGGCCACTGAGGACCGCGCCCGGTCGCGACCCGGCCAGGCCGTCGACGGCGAGGCACTGGTCGCGAAGTTCCGGGAGCGGACTTGGATCGACGACCGGCTCGCACGCCGCGGCACCGCCCCGAGTCCGGCCGCCCCCATGCCGCACCGAAGCGACGCGAACCCGGCGGCGCCGCTGGCCGGCCCGCTCCGGTCCCTCATCGACCGGATGGAGGTCGACCGCGAGGCCGCTGCCGCCGCAGCACGGCGCTGGGCGCTGATCGCGGCCGAACTGCGGGAGATCGCCGCCGACCTCGAATGGAGCCTCGAAGCCGACCTCAAGGGGTGGAGCGGACCCGACCATCTCGCCTACCAGGAGCTGATGGCGCACAACGTCACCGGGATCGCGGCGGTCGCCGCGACCGCCGCGATGCTGGGCCACGCGGTCGAGGGCGTCGCGGGCGCGGTGCGAGCGACGCGCGAAGCGGTCTCCGGTCTCGCCGACCGGTTGGCGGCAGTCGGCCTCGAAGCCGTCCCATGGTCCGTGCAGCGGGTCCTCGGCCTGTATCGGGCAGCATTCGGGATCTGGGCGCTCGTCCTCGGGTATCTCCAGGCGTTGGCGCGGAGCATGGCGAGTCTGCGGGCCATGCTGGGCGTTCGGCAACCGGGGGCGCGTGTCGCCTAGGGGCCGAGAGGTCCACGGCACGCCGCGCCTCCTGCCGGGCGTCTCCGATGACCGATCCGCGGCTGCGAGCCCTCGCCGAGCGCGCCGAGACGCCTCAGCGAGAAATCCGACTCGACCGGTTTGCGAGAGTCCTCGGCAAGGCCGGCCATCGAGCAAGCCGGATATGTTCCTATTTGGAGGTGCGCGGCCACGCGGCCCCTCGGCGGCGCTCGCGGGCGGGCCGGCCGGCGAGGCGGCGTTCGCGTCGGCCGCGGGCCAGTTCGGAAACCCGCGAAATCAGTGCTCGACGTAGCTCAACAGGTCCTGCCGGGTGAGCACGCCGACCGGCTTGCCCTCCGCGAACACCATGAGCGCGTCCCGGTCGTGCAGGGCCGCGACGGCCCGCTCGACCTGCTCGCCCGAGCCGATCGTCGGCAGCGGCTCACCGATGTGCCGCTCGAGCGGGTCGTGCAGCGTCGCCCGCCCCGAGAAGAGGGCGTCCATCAGGTCCCGCTCGGCCACCGCCCCGGCCACCTCGCCGCTCGTCACCGGCGGCTCCGCCTTGAGCACCGGCATCTGGCTGACCCCGTACTGGCGCATGATGTCGATCGCCTCGCGCACCGTGTCCTGCGGGTGCACGTGGACGAGCTCGGGGATCTCCCCGCCCTTGCTCGCCAGCACCTCGCCCACGGTCGTCTCGCCCGAGCCGCCCATGAACCCGTACTCGGTCATCCACGCGTCGTTGAAGATCTTCGAGAGGTAGCCGCGCCCGCCGTCGGGCAGGATCACCACGACCACGTCGCCGGCGGCGGCCTCGCGGGCCACCTCGAGCGCCCCGACCACGGCCATCCCCGCCGAGCCGCCCACGAGCAGCCCCTCCTCGCGCGCGAGCCGCCGCGTCATCGCGAACGACTCCGCGTCGGTGACCTCCACGATCCGGTCGGCCAGCTCAGGGTCGTAGTTCGCCGGCCAGAAGTCCTCGCCCACGCCCTCGACGAGGTACGGCCGCCCGGTGCCGCCCGAGTACACCGACCCCTCCGGGTCAGCGCCCACGACCTGCACCTTCCCGCCCGACACCTCCTTGAGATACTTGCCGATCCCGGTGATGGTGCCGCCGGTGCCGACGCCCGCGACGAGGTGCGTGATCCTCCCGTCCGTCTGCTTCCACAGCTCGGGCCCGGTCTGGTGGTAGTGCGAGGCCGGGTTCGCCGGATTCGAGTACTGGTCGGGCTTCCACGCGCCCTCGATCTCGTGGATGAGCCGGTCCGAGACCTTGTAGTAGGAGCGCGGGTCCTCCGGGTCGACCGCGGTCGGGCACACGACGACCTCCGCGCCGTACGCCTTGAGGACGTTTCGCTTGTCCTCCGAGACCTTGTCCGGGCACACGAACACGCAGTGGTAGCCGCGCTGCTGGGCCACCATCGCCAGGCCCACGCCCGTGTTCCCGCTCGTGGGCTCCACGATCGTGCCGCCCGGCTTGAGCGCCCCCGAGGCCTCGGCCTCGTCGATCATGCGCTGGGCGATGCGATCCTTGATGGAGCCGCCCGGGTTGAGGTATTCGACCTTCGCGAGGACCGTGGCCTTGATGCCCTCGGTGACCGAGTTCAGCCGCACCAGCGGGGTGTTGCCGATGAGGTCGAGGACCGATTCGTAGTACTGCATGCTCACAGCCTAGGCCCGTGCCCCGTGCGACCTGGACAGTCCGCACCAGTGTCCGTGTGCGCGTCCCGCCTCGTGGATACGATCGGCGGTGGGACCGCCCCCGCCGCACAGCTCGGCGACAATCGGGGCGCACACCTCTTACGCAACGTAGGGAGACACAGGCATGAGCACCGCTGACATCGGCGTGGTCGGGCTGGCCGTCATGGGCTCCAACCTCGCCCGGAACTTCGCCCGGCACGGCTTCACCGTCGCCGTCTACAACCGCACGCACGCCAAGACCACCGAGCTGATCGAGGCCCACGGCGATGAAGGCGACTTCGTCCCCTCCGAAGCGCTCGAAGACTTCGTGGCCTCCCTCAAGCGCCCCCGCAAGGCCATGATCATGGTCCAGGCCGGGAACGCCACCGACGCCGTCATCGACCAGCTCGCCGCGCTCATGGAGCCCGGCGACATGATCATCGACGGCGGCAACGCCCACTTCGAGAACACCCGCCGCCGCGAGGCCGCCCTCCGCGACAAGGGCCTCCACTTCGTCGGCACCGGCGTCTCCGGCGGCGAAGAGGGCGCGCTCCTCGGCCCGGCGATCATGCCGGGCGGCTCCGCCGAGTCTTACGAGTCCCTCGGCCCGATCCTCGAGGCCATCAGCGCCAAGGCCCCCGACGGCACCCCGTGTTGCACGCGCCTCGGCCCCGACGGCGCCGGGCACTTCGTCAAGATGGTGCACAACGGCATCGAGTACTCCGACATGCAGCTCATCGGCGAGGCCTACGACCTGCTCCGCCGCGGCGTCGGCATCGAGCCGGCCGACCTCGCCAAGATCTTCTCCGAGTGGAACGCCGGCGAACTCGACTCCTACCTGATCGAGGTCACCGCCGAGGTCCTCGGCCACACCGACGCCGCCACCGGCAAGCCCCTGGTCGACGTCATCGTCGACCAGGCCGGCCAGAAGGGCACCGGCCGCTGGACCGTGCAGAACGCCCTCGACCTGGGCGTCCCGGTCACCGGCATCGCCGAGGCCACCTTCGCGCGCGCCCTCTCCAGCGGCACGAAGCAGCGAGAAGGCGCGGTCGACCTGCTCACCGGCCCGACGGGCAAAGTGGACTTCCCGGCCGACTTCGTCGAGGACGTCCGCCAGGCCCTCTACGCCTCCAAGATCGTCGCGTACGCGCAGGGCTTCGACCAGATCGCGGCCGCGAGCGCCGAATACGACTGGGGCATCGACCTCGGCTCGTGCTCGGCCCTGTGGCGCGCGGGCTGCATCATCCGGGCCCGCTTCCTCGACCGCATCACCGAGGCGTGGCGCTCGAACCCCGAGCTGCCGACCCTGCTGGCCGCGCCGGAGTTCACGAAGATCGTGACGGACGCGCAGGAGGCGTGGCGCCGTGTCGTCTCGACCGCCGCGCTCGCGGGCATCCCGACCCCGGGCTTCTCCTCGGCGCTGGCGTACTACGACGGGCTGCGTTCGCGCCGCCTGCCGGCCGCCCTGATCCAGGGGCAGCGCGACTTCTTCGGCGCGCACACCTACAAGCGGGTCGACCGCGAGGGCACGTTCCACACCGACTGGTCGGGCGACCGCTCGGAGATCGAGCTCTAAGCACGCTGTGACGGCGCCGCCCCCGCTCGACCGAGCGGGGGCGGCGCCGTTTCGCTTCGCTACTGGTCCCAGACGGGCCCGTAGGAGCCGCCGAGCTCGACCGGTGCGGCGGGGACGTCGCCGTCGCGCAGGCGCTTGACGAGCGCGACCAGGAGGTGGGGGTCGATCATGCCGTCGGTGGAGCCGCACGCGTCGATCGGCAGCCAGTCGAAGCCGAGGCCGAGCTCGTAGCCGGCGCCGGCGGTCATGCGGGGCGCGAACCGCTCGACGCGGTGGAAGAAGTACCAGTTCTGCTGGACGTGCAGCCGTCCGCCGGGGAAGCACACGTAGACGCCGCGGGCGACCGGGCCGATCAGGGCCGCGGGGTCGATGCGCAGGCCGGTCTCCTCGTGGACTTCGCGGATCGCGGCCGCGGCGGGGTCTTCGCCGGCCTCGACGCCGCCACCGGGCGTGTACCAGCGGACGACGCCGTCGCGGCAGCGGTCGCCGCCCATGTGGAGCACGGTGTCGTCGGGGGCGAGGAGGATGACGCGGGCGGAGGTGCGGTAGTCGCCTTCGGGGATCACCGGGTCAGCTTACGGAGGTGTCCACCGCGGGGTTCCCGGCCGGTTCGAGGCGGAGCACCTCAGCGGGGACGTCGCCGCCGATGAGCCGTTTCAGCAGGCCCACGAGGGGGTCGCCGGGGGTGTCGAAGCCGCCGTCGTCGCTGAGCTCGTCGACCTGGAACCACCGGAACTCGAGGTCCTGCTCGTAGGCGTCGCCGCCGGAGACGTGGGGCGTGAACCGCTGGACGCGCGTGAAGAACAGGTAGTTGTCCTGGGTGAAGACCACACCGGCCTTGGGGCGGCTGAAGGCGCGGCGCGCGACCGGGCCGACCAGGTCGCCGTCGGCGATGCGCAGGCCGGTCTCCTCGAACAGCTCGCGCACGGCCGCGTCGGCGGGGGTCTCGCCGGGGTCGATGCCGCCGCCGGGGAGGAACCAGCGGGCGGGCCGCTCAGGGGTCGCGGACCGGCCGATGAACAGGACCGCGTCCTGTTCGTCGATCACGATGCACCGCGCGCCGTAGCGGTCGATCTGGGTGGGTTCGTTCGTCGCGCTCACCGGTCAAGTATGGGGGCACGCTCTGTAGCCGTCCACCCGCTATCGGCGTCCCATGTCCACGCGCCCCACGGGACCTGAACGGGCGCAACCGGAACCGCGCCGTCCAAGAGTCCCTTAAGCAGGGCCGCGACGCGGGCGGGGAAGATCAGGCCGTCCGCTTCGGCGACCTCGGCGGGCGTGAGCCACCGGGCGGCGGTGAACTCCTCCAGCTCGACCGCCTCGAGCCGGTCCCGCACCGGGTCGAAGTGCGCCACCCGCAGGAAGAAGAACGAGTCGCGGGAGTGCACCACCAGGCCGGGGCTGTCGGACCAGTCGCCCTCGGTCTCGGCCACGACCGGCCCGAGCGCGCCCGGGTCGATCCTGAGGCCCGTCTCCTCGAACACCTCGCGCGCCGCGCCCTCGGCGAGGGTCTCGCCCGCGTCGAGCCCGCCGCCGGGCGTCACGAAGTACTCCACGCCCGGGCCCATGTAGTCGCGGCTGTAGAACAGCAGCAGCCGGTCCTCCTCGTCCACGAGGAGCACCCGCGCGCACCGCCGCCTGATCGTCACGGGGTCGGCGGCGTCGGTCATCCGCCAAGTATGCCGCCCGCCGCTCGCGGCGGCGGGCGGCATCGGCGCTAGGCGACGGCGCGGTCGAGCTCCCGCTGCTCGTCTTCCGAGAGCTGGCGCTGGAGCCGCTTGGCGAGCAGGGTCGAATCGGTGATCTCGCAGATCCGGGCGATCTCCACGTCGGCGGGCGACAGCGCGGCCAGGCCGTTCGCCACCAGCCACTTGGACACCTCGGCCCCCGAGTAGAGACTCACCCGCGGCCGCGGCACGCGCGGCTCGGGGAACTCGCCCGGACCGCGCCGACCCGTGACCCAGTGGTCCACCGCGGCGGGGGTCCGACCGGTGCGCTCGGCGATCTCCTTGAGCGAGACATAGTCCTCGGTGACACCGAGCGGCTCGACTCCGGCCTTGCGGCCTTCCCGGATCGCCGACACGACCGCCTGCAGCGCCGATGGTGCTTCCCGGTGGAAGGTCGCCCAGCCCTCGCCACCGGTCTCCGGATCGAGGTCGATCGTGGAGTCGGACCATCCGGCCTCGTACAGCGCGTCGATGACGTGCTCGCCCGCAGGTGCGGTGAAGTACAGCTCGAATGAAAAAACGGTCCCAGTCTTATGCTCGCCCATCCGTTCGCTTCGCCGGGGCAGTACGCCCGCCCCCAGCAGTGGCCACTTGAAACGACGATCTTCCAGCCGTTCGCCTCCATGTACTCGAGTGCCGCGCGGAGGTGCTCGTTGGGATGACTCGGCATGTATGACACGCCGAGTGTCGAGAAAACCTCAGCCGTTGGTGGCATTGTCGGCCCCCTGCGCGGCCCCGGGGACGCGAAAAGGCCCGCGGCGGGGTGTCGCCGCGGGCCGGGTTCCCCGGTTTCAGGGTTCAGGCGGCCGCGGTCGCGGCCGGTTCCACAGGCTTGCGGTCGGCGAGGAGCTGCTTAGCGAGCCGCCCCGAAGTCTCCGCCAAGCCCATGATCATGAGCGCGTTGATCGCGTGGAAGCCGAAGATGATCTGCCCCGGCGTCGTCCCCGCGACGCTCACCAGCGCGATCAGCGACTGCAGCACGACCAGCCCGAGCACGCCCGCGGCCATGCCCACGAGCTTCCCGCCCGCCCGCGACAGTGCCGCGAACAGGATGCCCAGCAGCGCGACCACCGCGATAAGCCGACCGTTCATGATGTGCAGCTCGAACGACTCGTCGGGCGAGCCGGAGCCGATCGCGCCGTACCCCGCCAGGAAGAACTGGAGGCCGATCAGGACGTGCAGCAGCCCGATCCACACCCGGTAGAACTTAAGCATTGACACTCCTCGTCTCGATCTCGTCCTGGAGGGCGTCGACGCCCGTCATCGTTCCGTAGGCGAGCAGATGGACCACGCAGTGGTCCGAGTGCTTCTCACCCCGCCACGCGTCCACATGCGCCTCGTTCACGGCGGCCGGCGCGAGCGCCGCCGCCACCGCGAGACGCGCCCCGAGCGCCGGCCCGGGCTCGAGCCCGTCGCCGTCCACGAGCTCCGGCAGGCCGTCCCCGACCGCGCCCTCGCTCACGCCGACCGTGCGCGCGACCGCTTCGGCCGCGTCGCCGCCGAGCAGGCCCGGACCGGAAGAGGCGTACCCCCGCAGATGCGCGTACGCGACCCCGACCGGCGAGCCGGCCGCCCAAGCGGGCTCCCTCATCCGCAGGCCCCGCGCCCACCCGGGCCGCTCCTCGAGCAGCGCCAGACTCGTCCCCGGCTCCAGATCGGCCAAGACGGCCGCGCGCAGCGCCCGCGACGCCACCGACCGGCCCAGGCGCGTCGCCGTCACCGGATGCGGCGACTCGTTGTGCGCCAGCACCTGCACCAGCCGCGTGATGAACTCGAACACCAGCGCCGTCCCGATGAACCGCGGCGCGGCCTCGGCCGCGAACGGCCCCTCCGGGCCCGGCTCCAGCGCCCACGCCGCGAGCGGCGCCCACTCCCGCGGCGGATTCGACGCACGCAGCCCCTCGGCCAGCGCCGACTCGCCCAGCGCGTGCAGCAGCACCGTGTGCGCGTCCGTGCAGAACCGGCAGCCGTTGCGCACCGCGATCGACGTCGCCACCACCTCCTTCGCCAGCCGCTCCTCAGGGCCGCCGACCATCAGCGACTCCCGCAGCAGCGCCCACATGGACGCCAGCAGCTCCGGTGCGGGCGAGAGCATCTGGAACGGCGCGCCCACCGCCCCCAACTCCCGCTTCGCCTGCGCGTACACCTCGGCCACCAGGCCGTCCGCCTGTCTGGCCTCGACCGGCGCCACATATCTGATCTCGGGCATGGGGGTCCTCCTCGGTTCGCCTCGCGCCCACCGGGTTCCGGCGGCGCGCCATGCCTCCAGACTCCCCGCCGCGGCCCCGCCGCGCGTCGTCCCCGCGCCGACATTCAGGGCCGCGACGAGCGGCGCATCCGCGCCCCCGGCGTACACCCTGCGCCGTACGAACCGGCTGCACTGCGGGCCGACGCCGAGGTGACGGCCCCGCCCTAGGATTGGGGCCATGCCAGTCCCCGCCGGAAACCGCCTCTCGGGAACGCGCCTCGACCTGGTCGTGGCCGCGGTCCTCCTCGCCGACACGCTCACCTCGGGCGTCGCGAAAGCCGTCGGCGACGGCCTGGCCTGGTACGGCTGGCCCCTCCTCGCCGTCGGCCCCCTCGTGTTCCCGCTGTGGCGGCGCTACCCCCGCGCGGTCATGCTCGTCACCGTCGCCGCGCTCGTCGCCTCCGGCCACCTCGGCGTCGGTCCCCTCGCCGCCGTCCCGGCGCTGGTCGCGATCGCCGTCGCCATGTACCGCGGCCACCGGCGGCTCACCGTCAGCCTCGTCCTGCTCGTCTCCGCGGTCACCATGCTCGGGAACTGGAGCTCCGCCGGGTTCCACTTCACCGGGGACGTCCTAGAGCAATCCATGCTCGTCATCGGCTGGCTCCACGTCGCCCTCATCTCCGGCGAGTCCCGCCGCCAGCGCGACGCGTACATGGCCGAAGCCGAGCACACCCGCGAGGAGGCGGTCAAGCGCAAGGCCGCCGACGAACGCGTCCGCATCGCCCGCGAACTGCACGACTCCCTCACCCACTCCATCTCCGTCATCCGCGTCCAGGCCGGCGTCGCCCTCCACCTCGCCCGCAAACGCGGCGAGGAGCCCCCGCCCGCACTCGTCGCCGTCGAAGAGGCCGCGAAGGACGCCACCCGCGAACTGCGCGAGACCCTCACGATGCTCCGCGACGACGAAGGCCACCGCCTCTCCCGCGTCAAGCCCCTCGCCGACCGCTACCGGGGCCTCGGCTTCACCATCGACGTCGAATGCGAAGTGGACGAGACCGCCGTCCTCGACGAGGAGATCGACCACGCCGCCTACCGGATCGTCCAGGAGGCCCTGACGAACGCCGTCCGCCACTCCGCGGGCGACCGCGTCAGGGTGCGCGTGCACCGCGGCGAAGACGCCCTCGTCGTCGAAGTCGCCGACAACGGCCGCACCCGCACCGTCGCGCCCGGCCGCGGCCTCACCGGCATGCGCGAACGCGTCGACGCCCTCGGCGGCACCCTCGACATCGGCCCCGGCGACTACGGCTTCACCGTCACCGCGACGCTCCCGTTCCCCGAACCCGCCGTACCGAGCGGCGCCGTCCCCGCCCAGGCCGCCCCCGCCCCCGACACCAGGAGCACGCGATGATCCGGGTCCTCCTCGCCGACGACCAGCCCCTCATGCGCGGCGGCTTCCGCGCCCTCATCGACGCCGAAGACGACATGACCGTCGTCGCCGAAGCCGCCGACGGCCCCACCGCCGCCCGCCTCGCCGGCGAATACCGGCCCGACGTCGCCCTCCTCGACGTCGAGATGCCCGGCGGCGACGGCATCAGCGCCGTCCGCGCCATCGCCGCCGACGAAAGACTCGCCGACCTCCGCGTCGTCATGCTCACCAACTACTCCTTCGACGCCTACGTCTTCGACGCCCTCCGCGCCGGCGCCGCCGGCTACCTCGTGAAAGACACCGAACCCGAAGAACTCCTCCGCTGCGTCCGCGCCGCCGCCGCCGGCGAGACCCTCCTCTCCCCGCAGATCGCCGCGAAACTCGTCGCCGAATACGTCGCCCACCCGCCCTCGCGCCTCGCCGGCCAGGTCGACGGCCTCACCACCCGCGAGACCGAGATCGTCGCCCTCGTCGCCCGCGGCCTCACCAACAGCGAGATCGCTGAACGCCTCTTCATCAGCCCCGCCACCGCCAAGACCCACGTCCACCGCGCCATGATGAAACTCGCCGTACGCGACCGCGCCGGCCTCGTCGTCTTCGCCTACGAATCGGGCCTCGTCCAGCCCAAAGGGGCCGCCTAGCTACTCGGCGGCGCTCGGCTCCCCCGCCTCGCCCGCCGCCGTCCCCGCCGTGTCCGACTCCGGGTCCTCCACCGCGTTGAACTCCGCACCGAACAGCAAGGCCGCGTTCGTGATCCACAGCCACACCAGGAACACGATCACCCCGCCCAGCGCCCCGTACGTCTTGTCGTAGCTCCCGAAGTTCGCCGCGTACAGCCCGAACAGCACGGACGCCGCGATCCACAGCACCACCGCGAGCGCCGCGCCCGGCGCGCGCTGGCGGAACCGGGAGCGCTTGGCGGGGGCGAGCCAGTACAGCAGGGTCACGATCACGATGACCAGGATGATCACGATCGGCCATTTCACCCAGCTCCACACGGCGACCGCGCCGCCGCCCGCGTTGACGGCCTCGCCGATCGCGCGCGCGACCGACCCACCGGTGGCGGCGACGAGCCCGCACACGGCGGTCAGCGCGCCGACGACGAGGGTGAGCACGACCCGGACGATGAGGACGGTCCACCATTTGCGGGTCTCGCCGGTCCCGTTGACCGCGTTGAGGGCACGCGAGAACGCGGCGACGTAGTTCGAGGCGGCCCACAGGGCCGCGAGGAGGCCGAATATCGCGAGGACGCCCGCGGCGGCGGGGTTCATCTGGAGGCGCGCGACGGCGTCTTCGATGATGTCGAGGCTCGCGCCGGGCGCGAGGGAGGCGATGCCGTCGAGGAGCGCGGCGGTCGCGTCCTCGTCGAGCAGGCCGATGACGCTGGCGCCCACGAGGATCGCGGGGAACAGCGACATGACGGAGTAGTAGGTGAGGGCTGCGGCGGTGTCGCCGCGGCTGCCGCCTCCGTACCGTTTGGCGGCGTTCCAGAGTCGGGCGAACATGACTTCACCGTGCCAGGCTCCGCGCCGGGGCGGGCCGGTTCGGGAGAAACCGGCACTAGGAGCCGAACCGGTCGGACTCGCGGGAGCGGGTGCGGGTGGCGAGCGCCCACACCGCGAACACGTCCATCGCGATCACCACGGAGGTCCACAGTGGGTACTGCGGTGCGAGGAGGACCTGGTTGACCGCGCAGGCCCCGGCGATCACGAGGGCGGGCACCGGGTGCGCGCCCCAGTGCGCGAGGCGGCGCGCCATGCCGAGCTGGCCGAGCCCGATCACGAAGGCCGCGAAGCCGATCGCGAGGTTGACCCAGCCCCAGCCGGTGTTGTCGCCCCGGTACCAGTAGCCGCCGCCGGTGAAGACGAACGCGTCGCCGCCCGCGATCGCGAACCCGATGCCGATCTGCCACGCGCCCATGGCCAGGAGAAGGACGCCCGCGAGCGCGGAGCCGCCCGCGCTGCGGCGTGGCGGCCAGTCCTCTCGAGTCATGCGGTCCCCCGGGGCGCCGGTCGGCGCCGGAAGCGCCGCTTGCGCACACAGCTTAGGCGACGGGGCGCGCCGGGCGCGGCTTCCACGCTCACGGCGGCGCTAGTCGGCTGTGCGGTCGTCCAAGCGGCGCAGCCAGTTCCCGAGGAGGGCGCTGCCGTCCTCGGTGAGGATCGACTCGGGGTGGAACTGGACGCCCTCGACGTCGAGGGTGCGGTGCCGCAGGCCCATGACGGTGCCGTCGTCGCTGGTCGCGGTCACGACGAGGGGGTCGCGGACGGTCGCGGGCTCGACGGCGAGGGAGTGGTAGCGGGTGGCGGTGAACGGGTTCGCGAGCCCGGCGAAGACGCCTTCGCCGTCGTGGCGGATCGGCGAGGTCTCGCCGTGCCGCAGCTCGGCCGCGCGCGTCACCTCTGCGCCCCAGTGCTCGGCGATCACCTGGTGCCCCAGGCACACGCCGAGGACGGGCACGTCGCCGGCGAACCGGTCGAGCAGGTCGTGGCCGAGCCGGGCCTCGTCGGGCCGCCCGGGCCCGGGGGAGAGGAGCACGCCGATCGGGCGCAGCTCGACGGCTTCGTCCACATCGGTCCGGTCGGAGCGGCGCACCTCCACGCGGGCGCCGAGCGCCCGCAGGTAGGAGACGATGGTGTGGACGAACGAGTCGCGGAAGTCGACGACCAGCACGCTACCCATCGGTATGTTCCATCATCGCCCCCACCAGTGCGTTCGTAGTGTCTACTCCCCGTCCGGGGACTCCGCGGTCTGCCAGTCCTCGGGGTCGAAGCCGGTGCCCTGGCAGTTCACGCCGGGCACGCACGTCTCGTCCTCTTCGGGAGCGCCGCTCTCGCCGCCGCCCTCTTCGTTGACGACGCCCGAGTCCACGTTGCTCCACGGCATCATCGGCCGCACCGTCGGGAACACCACGTACCACAGCAGCGCGACGACGCCCAGCGTCAATGCGACCGAGCCGATCAGTTTACCCGCCAGGCCGCCGGGGAGCTTGCGCCAGATCCACGAGTACACGTCTAGGCCTCCGCGTCGATCGCCGCGTCGGGCAGGTCGCCCGCGGGGTCGCGCTCGATCGTGTCCACCAGCTGGCTGTAGACGACGTAGCGCTCGTAATTGTCCCACCTGGGGTGGCAGGTGAACAGGGTCAGCCAGTAGTCCTCGTCGCCGGGCTCGACGCCGGGCTCGCCGGGGACGGGGGCGGTGATGTCGATCTGGGTCTCGTTGACGACCTCGTGCTCCTGCACCTCGTAGATGTAGAAGTTCTCCTTGGTCTCGATGACGACCTTGTCGCCGGGCTCGAGGGAGCGGATCTCGGAGAAGATCGCGGGCACGTTGTGGCCGGCGAGGGTGAAGTTGCCCTGCTCGCCGGGGTAGGCGCCGTCGAGGTAGCGGCCGGGCGCGTATTCGATGTCGGCCGGCTCGGTGCCCTCGACGAGGGTCCACGACTCGGCCCGGATGTCGGGCGCCCACATGCGCGCGAACGCGTCGCCGAGTTCGGGGACGGGCGCGCCGTCGACGCCCTCCTCTTCTACCGTGCCGTCCCAGATCGTGTCGAGGTCGCCCGAGAGGGTCTCCTGCTCGTTGTTGATCTGCTCGGAGACGCCGAAGACCTCGTACCCGGCGTAGAGGAGGACGATCGCGCCGAGGGTGATGAGGGTTTCGCCGAGGCCGCGCACGGTGGTGCGCAGGCCGCCGTCGCTGCGGTGGCGCTTGACCGACCGCTTCTTGCGGGCCTCCGAGTCGGCGCCGGGCGGCGCGGGCGTCTCTGCGGCGGGGATGACCGGGAGGATCGCGGTCCCGTCGGGTTCGGGCACGAGGGACTTCTTGGCGAGCCCGGGCGGGCGGAGCGCGGTGGTCCGGTCGGGGTCGGCGGCGGCCGGGGCGGGGGCGGCGTTCGGCACGGGGACGCTGGCGCGGCCCGGGGTGGGCGAGGGGGGTCGCCCCATCGGGCCCGGCGAGGGCCGCCGGGGCGGCAGAGGCTCGTTCGCGAAGGGGGACCAGTCCTGATCGCTCACCTGGAACTTCGCCTCCATAGTGCCGGTGTTCTCTTCGTAGGGGGATCTCGTAACCATAACGCGCGAGGCAATCCTAGGGTTGTTCCGCGAACCCGAATATCAACCGAACGGGCAGGGGTGCGCGGGCCCGGCGCGATCGCGTCGGGACCGGGCGCGACCGCGTCCACCAGGGACGCTTCGGCAGCTCACCCGCGCGGGTGTGAGCTACGCGATGCCGCGCGGACGGCGCGTCACCGGCGGACGGTACCCTGGACGCCGGACATGTCCCTCAGTTGGAGAGTCGTCGATGCCGAAGTCACGTGTGCGCAAGAAGAAGGTCTACTCAAGCTCCGGCGCGAGTACGAGTTCGACCTCGGGCGAGAGCTACGAGCCGAGCCCGATGTGGGTGCCGATCACCGCCGTCGCCCTCATCGTGATCGGCATCGGCTGGCTGACCCTGTTCTACCTCTCGGGCATGGAGTTCCCCGTGGCCGCCTGGGGTTACTGGAACCTCGCGGTCGGCTTCTCCTGCATGGTCGCGGCCCTCCTCGTCCTCTCGAAGTGGCGCTGACCCCGGCGCACGCGAAGACCCCTCGCGACTTGTTCTAAACCAAAGTGTCGGACCCCTGGCGTACTGTTGTGCCAGGGGTCCCTTAAGGGTGGATATATCAGGATATTTCCTGATCCATCCGGATTCGAGGTCTCACAGGAGCTCGAAGACCGTCGCGTTGGCCATGCCGCCGCCCTCGCACATCACCTGCAGCCCGCGCCGGGAATCGGTGTCGCGCATGTAATGCAGCATCGTCGCGGCCAGCCGCGCCCCCGAGGCCCCGAGCGGGTGCCCGAGCGCGATCGCGCCGCCGCGCGGGTTCAGCCGCTCCTCGTCCGCGCCGGTCTCGGCCAGCCACGCGAGCGGGATCGCCGCGAACGCCTCGTTCACCTCGAACACGTCGATCTCGTCCAGGTCCAGCCCCGCCCGCGCGAGGATCCGCGCCGTCGCCGGGATCGGGCCGTCCAGCATGAGCACCGGATCCGAGCCGACCGTGCACGCCGCCGCGATGCGTGCCAGCGGCCGCACACCGAGCCGCCGCGCGTGCTCGTCCGTCGTGATGACCAGCGCCGCCGCCCCGTCCGAGATCTGCGACGACGACCCCGCCGTCACCGAGCCCTCCGCCGTGAACGCCGGCTTCAGCCCGGCCAACTTCGCCATGCTCGTGTCCCGCCGGATGCCCTCGTCCGCCGAAACGCCCGCGACGGCCGCAATCTCGGCGGCGAACGCGCCGCCGTCGCTCGCGGCCGCGGCCTTCTCGTGGCTGGCGAGGGCGAACCCGTCCATCGCCTCCCGCGAGATCCCGTACCGCTCGGCCACCAGCTCGGCGGCCAGGCCCTGGTTGAACAGCACCGGCGCCGTCGCGTCCACATGCGCCGCATAGCGTTCGCGCACGACCGGCCCGTACGGCTCCCCCGCCCCGGCGCCCACGCTCGAGCCCATCGGGACGCGGCTCATCGACTCGACGCCGCCCGCCACGACCACGTCGGCGTGCCCGGCCAGTACCGCGGCGGCCGCGAACGACACCGCCTGCTGGCTCGAACCGCATTGGCGGTCCACGGTGGTCCCGGGGATGCGGTCGGGCCAGCCCGCCGCGAGCACCGCGTTGCGGGCGACGTTCCAGGACTGCTCGCCGACCTGCGAGACGCAGCCGAGCACCACGTCGTCGACGGCGTCCGGTCCCAGACCGGAGCGTTCCAGCGCCGCGTTCATCGCGTGCGCGGCGAGGTCCACGGCGTGGACGCCCGCGAGCACGCCGCCGCGCCGGCCCAGCGGCGTGCGGGCGGCGGCGAGGATGACGGCCTCAGGCATTGCGGTACACCGGCGCGATCACGGCCCGCGCGATCGCGTTGAACGTGAGGTGGAAGGCCCCGACCGCCATCGAGACGCTCGGATCGACCACGACGGGCGCCCGCAGGGCGTGCACGGCGAACAGGTAGCGGTGCTCGGGGTCGCCGGGCGGCGGCGCGGCGCCCGCGTATCCGACGGTCCCGGAGTCGTTGCGCAGCTGCACCGTCCCGGCGGGTGGCGCGGCCGCGGCGCCGGTGGGCAGCTCGGTCACGGACGCGTCGAGGCCGAGGAGCATCCAGTGCCACCAGCCCGAACCGGTCGGCGCGTCGGGGTCGAAGCA
Organism: Glycomyces niveus; assembly: GCF_017592475.1. Classification (GTDB taxonomy): domain Bacteria; phylum Actinomycetota; class Actinomycetes; order Mycobacteriales; family Micromonosporaceae; genus Glycomyces; species Glycomyces niveus. Next base: position 38,673 of record NZ_JAGFNP010000008.1, read on the forward strand.
GGTCACGGCGAACCCGGCTGTCGCTTCGGGGTAGCCCGACCAGGCCAGGTGCGGGGAGACGTCCTGGCCCGCGACCTGCGCGACGTCGAGCGTCGACTTGTCGGCGACGTCGTCCGAGACCACCGTGAACGACGGGAGCTGGGGCAGGAAATCGTAGGGCCACGGGGCCCTGGTGCGGTCGAGCGACGTCATCGTTCTCCTCAACTTCTCGGCCCGCGTCGCCGGCCGCCGCCCGGTTCGGACGAACGGCCGTCTTCGGCTGCGGGGCCGCGTATGCAACGGAACCGTCAAGTGCCTCGCGGGGCGCCGGAACCCCGCAACTGCACCGTATCGCGGTCCGGCCGCCCGCGCGACCGGGCTGCGCGACCCGCCGCCGGCTGACCCCGTTTCAACGATTCGCGCCGCCCGCTCCCCGGCCCGCGCGTCCGCATCGTGGACACGTCTGCGAAGGGCACTGCCGCCGCGTGCGCCGGTGTGCCCGAACCTGTCCCGCGATGCCGCCCGGTGAGGCGCGCCGAGGCCCGCGCATATGCCGCTCGACGTCCGCCCTGCGGGCCATTTACGCTGGTGTCATGCCGAACACCGACGTCATCTCTTTCTCCCGGGGCGCCCCGTCGCTCGACATCGTCGACACCGAGGGGCTCAAGGCCGCCGCCGTGGCCGCGCTCGAAGCCGATCCGGCCGGGGTCACCGGCTACGGCACGTCAGTGGGGTACGGCCCGCTGCGCGAGCGGATCGCCGCCAAGCACGGCGTCAAGGCCGAGAACGTGCTGGTCACGAACGGTTCCATGCAGGCCGACGCGTTCCTGTTCGACGAGCTCGTCAAGCCCGACTCGCCGGTGATCGTCGAGCGCCCGACCTACGACCGCACCCTCCTGGGCCTGCGCAACCGCCGCGGCGAACTGCACCCGGTGCGCCTCCAGGCCGACGGCCTCGACGTCGACGAGCTCGAGGGGATCCTCAAGGGCGGCGTCCGCCCGACCCTCGCGCACATCATCCCGAACTTCCAGAACCCGGCGGGCGTGACGCTCTCGGGCGAGAAGCGCACGCGGCTGCTGCAGCTCGCGAACGAGTACGAGTTCACGATCTTCGAGGACGACCCGTACTACGACATCCGCTTCCGCGGCGAGCAGTTCCCGACCATGCTCGAGCAGGACGAGACGGGCCGCGTCGTCTACGCGTGCTCGTTCTCCAAGACCGTCTGCCCGGGTCTGCGCACCGGCTACCTGGTCGGCCCGGCCGACATCATCGCGAAGATCGCGGCCGCCGCCACCAACACCTACATCGCGCCGAACATGTTCGCGCAGGCCACGATCCACCAGTTCGCGGCCTCGGGGGCGCTCGACCGCTCCATCGCGACGGTGAAGGCCGCCCTCGAGGAGCGCGTCGACCAGCTCTCCGCTTCACTGCGGGCGCACCTGCCGAACGCCGAGTTCATCGTCCCCGACGGCGGCTACTTCCTGTGGGTCGACCTCGGCGAGGGCGTCGACTGCGCGAAGGTCGCGGCCGCCGCGAACGACGAGGGCGTCCAGGTCGTCAAGGGCACCGACTTCGTGCTCGAAGGCGGCGAGAGCTGCCTGCGCCTGGCCTACTCGGCGGTCAAGGCCGACCGCATCGACGAAGGCGTGCGCCGCCTCGCGAAGGCCGTCGAGGCCTCGAAGGGCCGCTAGCCGCACCCTCCGTGGTCGACTCAGAGCATTACGTCGACAATGGATGGCGGTTATGCGCCATGGCGTATAACCGCCACCGCGGTGCCCTTCCCAGAACGGAAACGGGGAGCGAAGATCGGTGCGTGACCGCGGTTCGCCGCGGTGCGGACGTTATCCCGCCCCCATTGACGCCGGATCGGTGGACTCGCCCACTCCCCCCGAGGCGAGACACCGGTCCGGCGTTGTCTTCACACGCCTGCGGGGACCCGCGTCGCCGCGGATCCCCGGTGCTCGTGCCACCGCGGGTCCTGCCCCGCGATCGCACTTAGGCCCCGGCCGGCGCTGTCGCCGGCCGGTCGCCCCCGATATCCATTTCTCCGCGGCTCAGCCGTTGCGGCCTCGCCCCGATGCCGCGCTCTTCGAGCGCGGCCTTCAGCGGGTGACGCTGTCGACGAGCTCTTCGGTGAGCGCCCGGTCGTTGTTGTTGCGGAGCTCCGTGTCGTCCAGGAGCTCGTCCGCGAGCAGCGCCTCCCCGATCGTCTCGGTCCGCTGCCGGTACCACAGGTACGCGGCGGCGCCCCCGAGCGCGAGTCCCGCGCCGATCGCCCCCAAGACCCACGGCCACTTCCGGGCCGGCGGCTTGCGGAGCCCGACCTTCGTCAGGACGACGTTGACCTTCGGAGCGGCCGCCTCCTTCGTCCCCCTGGCCGCAGCGACGCCCGCGTGCTTGAGCGAGGTCACACCCTGCGTGAAATGGTCCACGGCCTCCTTGCGCGGAGTCGTGGCGTGTCGGCTGAAGCCCATAGTGAATGCCTCCTCTAGGTGCCTGTTGGTCTCATCGTGCCCCGACCTGTGACACCCGTCGAGGGAAACGGGGGAGAAAGTTGGACGAACCTCGGCGGTCTGGCACCATAGACGCCATGACGAAGGCGACGCTGAAGACCAACAACGGCGACATCACGATCGAACTGCTCGACAACCACGCGCCCAAGACCGTGGCGAACTTCGTGGGTCTGGCCGAGGGCACCAAGGAGTACAAGGACCCGAGCACCGGGCAGCCCGGCTCCGGCCCGTATTACGACGGTGTCATCTTCCACCGCATCATCGACGGCTTCATGATCCAGGGCGGCGACCCGACCGGCACCGGCCGCGGCGGACCCGGCTACCAGTTCGCCGACGAGTTCCACCCCGACCTGCACTTCGGCGAGCCCTACCTGCTCGCCATGGCGAACGCGGGACCGGGCACCAACGGCTCGCAGTTCTTCATCACGCTGGGCCCGACCCCGCACCTGAACTTCCGCCACACCATCTTCGGCAAGGTCGTCGACGAGGCCTCCAAGGCCGTCGTGGACCGCATCGGCAAGGTCGCGACCGGCCCGATGGACCGCCCGGTCGAGGACGTGGTCATCAACTCCGTCGTCATCGAGAAGTAACGACTGCTCGATGAGCGACGAGCAGTCGGCCCCCACCTGCTATCGCCACCGGAACCGCCAGACGTACCTGCGGTGCGTCCGCTGCGACAAGCCGATCTGCGCCGACTGCCGCATCGACGCTCCCGTCGGGTTCCAATGCCCTGACTGCGTGGCCGCCGGCCGCCGGACGATGCGCAAGACGCGCTCCTCGTTCGGCGGCGGCGCCCGCGCAGGCGCCGCAGGCACCGTGACCAAGGTCCTCATCGGCCTCAACGTCGCCGTGTTCCTGCTCGCGGTCATCTCGGCCGGCAGCCTCGCGGCAGCTACGACCTCCGGCTCGACCCCGCTGCACTGGCTCGGCGCCCAGATCGGCTACCTGCCCGGCTACCAGAGCGGGGCGCTGCTGCCGGGGAACATCGGGTTCGTCACCGACACCGCCGCCACGGTCGACATCTTCGGCCGCGCCGTGTCGATGCCGTTCGTCGCCGACGGCGGCTACTACCGCATGGTCACCGCCATGTTCATGCACTTCGGCGTCTTCCACCTGCTGTTCAACATGGTGGTGCTGTGGATGCTCGGTCGGGTCCTCGAACGCGACCTCGGACCCGCGCGGTTCCTCGCGGCCTACATGCTCTCGGGCCTGGCCGGCTCGGTCGCGGTCTACCTGTTCGCGTTCGACACCTCGACCGCCGGCGCCTCCGGCGCCGTGTACGGCCTCTTCGGCCTGCTGATCATGGTCAACCGCAAGCTCCGCCGCGACAACCAGGGCATCTACGTGCTCCTGGGCCTCAACCTGGTCCTGACGCTCGTTATGGGCTTCAGCTTCGCGGGCCACGTCGGCGGGCTGGTCGGGGGCTTCGTCTGCGGCGCGATCCTGACCTTCACGCCGCGCGAGCGGCGTTACCTGCACTGGGTCGGTTTCGCGGTACTCCTGGCGGCACTGGCCGCGGCCACGTTCTTCCAGACCGGCGTGCTCGACAACCAGTACGACATCGTCTGAGCCCCTGAGCCACGGGCCGCCGCTTCGCGGCGGTCCGGCACGGCTTAACTCATGTTCCACCCTGTTGCATTGCGCCGGGCGGGGGCGCTCGGCCTCCATTGCCTGCCAGCCATCGTGCTGGGCACGGCTTAGTTCAGCCCTTGCGTTTTTCGGCCGCAGCGTGTCCGAGCTTGAACGTGGTGCGTCCGTGCGTTCCCGATCGGTCGCTTCGGCTGCCTGCACCTGCTTTCCGTTCCCTGGGTCTCTCCCCCCGCCCCCACCCCTCCCGCCCTGTTGTTGGTTGCGTGCTCGGTGGTTTGGGCCGTCGCTGGTGGGCGACTGGCCGGCGGTCGTCGTTGACCGCCCGGGTGGCTCCCTGGCCGACCGACTGCGCCAAGGGCGCGTTCGGGTCGGGCGGGTGCCGCCGGTGATGGTGATGATGGGTGGTGTGTCGGGTGCTCGGTCAGTGCACTGTCGGCGCTATTTGAGGTCGGCGGCCCAGGTTCGGGCTTGGTCGAGGTCTTCCGGTGTGTCGCAGTCGAACCATGGGGGCGGACTCGCGTGCTCCCAGGTGACGGTATTGACTTCGATGCCGTCGAACAAGAGCCTCGCCGGGGAACCCGGCTCGACCTCGGCCGCGTTGGCGCGGACCAGGTCGGTGGGCCACAGGCCGCAGAGCCACTGCCGCCGCCCCGCGTTGTCGCAGAACAGCGCCCCGCTCTGAGGGCCGGCTCCGCTCGCGTGCTGGAGCAGCATCTCCAGCGCCTCAGCGCTCAGGAACGGCAGGTCGCCGCCGAGGATCGCCACCCGGTCGCAGTCGTCCGGCACTACTGCCAGACCGGCCTGCACCGCCCGGGCCGGGCCCGTGCCCGGTGGATCCTCCAGGACCTGGAGCACCCCCTGCGGGAGGGGAGCGGCGTCGGAGGGCCGCGTGCCCACCACGACGCGGGAGACCGCGCCTTCGGCGGCCGCGAGCATCCGTTCCAGGATCGTCGAGCCGCCGACGACCAGTTCGCTCTTCGCGCACCCGGCGAACCGCCGGGCCTTGCCGCCGATGAGGATGATCGCGGCGAAGCCGCCCTGGTGCTCAACCATGCCCTCAGCGTAGCGATCACTCCGCGTCCGCGTGGTGCCGCGGCGCGGTCGCCCGGGTCGGGTTTCCTCCGGATGCCGTTGGACATCGCGTTCTCCTTTCTCGCTGCTGGTTTCGTTCTCCCTCTTGGGGTTTTCGGTTTATCAGTCGCTGACCTCGGCTTCCTCTCGGCCGCCGCAGCCGACGCGCGACAGTGCGCCCGGTGGAATGCCGGCTTGCAGCGCGGCCATGAGCATCTGCGCGAGCCGGTAGTGCGGACTCGCCTTCAACGCGAGTTCGAAGGCCTCCAAGGCGAGCACGCCGTTCCCGAAGCGGTAGGCGGCGAAGCCCGCCACCGTCGCGGCCGGGGCGAGGAGGTCGTCCTCCAGGTGCCTGGCGACCCAGATCCACAGGTCGATCCGGTTGGCCTCGTACCGGCCCGAGTTGATGCGCCGCAGCGCGTAGTCGCGGATGTCCAGGTCGCCGAGGGCCAGCCCCACGTCGGCGATGGCTTCCAGATCGGGGAGGGTCTTCTGGTCCATCCAGTGGTCGATCGCCTGGAGGTCGAGGTCGCGCTGTGCGCCCCAGTCGATTTCGGCGTCCGAAGTGAGCGCCGCCAAGACCGCCCGGGACACCGCCGCGCGCCGGCCCGGTGGGGCCGGGGCGAGTTGGGCCGCGATCGCGCTCCGGTCGGCTTCGGCGTAGCCGCCCGCGACCGCCACCTCGCAAGAGGCCGGGGAGGTCTCGGGGATCGGCAGGCCTTCCGCCGGACAGCAGGGCTTGCTGCAGGTGAGGCTGAACCACCGGCCCTCCGCGACGCGCAGCAGGTCGAGCGGTTCGATCCCGGCGGCGTGGTACCTGACCGACACCCGCTCGGAGACCGCCTGCGCGAGTTCCGCCTCGCCGTAGACGACGACCACGCAGCCGTCGCATTCGTTGAGGCTCAACTGCTGCGTGAGGTCCACCAGGTGCTCGAGGTGGTCGGCCGAGCCGGGCAGGTCGACCCGGAAGGTGCACTGCAGTTCGCCGTTGATCAGGCCCACCACGACGAGGCTGTGGTCGGGGTGGAACCCCAGGAGCAGCGGGATCGTCGTCAGTAGATCCGTGGGGCCGTTGAGCCGGATTCTCGCTTGTGTCGTGTGCATGTATCAACTGTCCGTGACGTGCCTACTCCTGGCAAGAATTAATTTTTGACCTGTGGATAACCGAATCAGAGGAAAGTCACGCTGTGGATTATTTGTCGTGGCTTATCTGGTGTGGTACATGCTGAGAGCCCGGGTCAGTGGCAACGCTGACCCAGGCTTTCGGCTCGGAATGCCTCAGGCTTCCAGGCGTTTCAGCCCCGCCTCCTCCGCGATGGCGAACACGGCCACCAGCGCCGCCCCGCCGAGCATCAGGGCGTACCCCGCCAAGGTCAGCTCGACCAGGCCGGTGAACGGCAGCGCCGCCATGGCCGCCGCGGCAAGGACGTTGTTCGCCACGACGCCGATCACCTGGCCGCGCACCAGGTCGGGGTACCCGGCGACCAGGCCCAGCGCCACCGCGCAGCCCAGCAGGTAGACGCCGAAGGGCACGGCCCAGGCCGGATCCAGTCCGAGGAAGCGGTCGGCGAGCGGCGCGCCCGCCGCGAGGAGGAGGCCGAAGCCGGCGCAGGCGAAGGCGTCGAGGCGGAGGATGCCGCGGAGCCGGGTCTGGGCGCTGGCGGTGGCGGTCGTGGCGGTCATGGGGGGTTCCTCCCGATCGTTCGTGCGGGGCTCGGCCGCCCCGCTTGCCGCCAATCCTGGACCGGGCGGGTCGTGTCGGCAATGACCTCCGAGGTCATGGTTTCCGGCCGCGCCCGTGGCTATCGTTGCGCCCGTGACCACCTCTTCCACTGCGGAACTCACCGCGTTCGGCGCGCTGCTGCGGCAGTGGCGCGGCCGCCGCCGCGTCAGCCAGTTCGACCTGTCCGTCCATACGGGAGTGTCGGCGCGGCACCTCTCGCGCATCGAGACCGGCCGGGCCGAGCCCAGCCGCCAGATGGTGCTGCGCCTGGCCGAGGCGCTCGACGTGCCGATGCGGGACCACAACGCGCTGCTGGTCGCCGCCGGGTACGCCCCGGCCTGGGCCGAGACCGACTACTGGGACGAGCGGCTGGCCGCGGCCCGGCAGGCGGTCGAGATGATCCTCGAGCACCACGATCCGCTCCCGGCGGTCGTCGTCGACCGGTACGGGAACCTCCTCGACTTCAACGGCGGCGCGGGCGTCCTGATGGAGGAGGTCGACCCCGACCTGCTGAGCGGCCGCGTGAACCTCGCAAGGGTGGCGCTCCATCCGCGCGGGCTCGCGCCGCGGCTGCGGAACTTCGCCGAGGTCAGGCAGTACTTCCTCGACCGCTTGCGCGCGCAGGAGACGATCGACGGCGATCCTGCGGTCGCCGATCTCATCGAGGAGGTCCGCCACCGCGAGCCGGTGGCCGAGGACGACGACGGCTGGGACGGGGCGGCCCCGAGCCCGTTCGCGCTGCCGCTGCGGGTGCGGTCGGCGAGGGGCGAGCTGTCGATGTTCACGACGATCGCGACCTTCGGCGCGCCCCGCGACATCACCGTCTCCGAGCTCGCCGTGGAGCTGTTCTTCCCCCTCGACGAGGCCACCGCGGAGGCCTTCCAGAGGGCTGCCCTCGAGGGGTGAGGCGGGGGGCATGGCGGGTGCGGAGTCGGCGCGGCCGCGCGGCGCGGGGCGATAGGGTGGAGGGTCTGAACCGGGTCGCCCGCGGGGGCGCGAGCCGAAGTTCGTCAAGGCTGAAACCACAGGTCAGAGCGGGAGCGAAGCGTGTCGAACCAGTACGTCCACCTGCATGTGCACACCGAGTACTCGATGCTCGACGGGGCTGCGAAACTCAAACCCCTGTTCGCAGAGGCGGAGCGGCTGGGCCAGCCGGCGATCGCGATGACCGACCACGGAAACATGTACGGCGGGTACGCCTTCTATCAGCAGGCGAAGAAGACCGGCGTGAAGCCGATCCTCGGCATCGAGGCGTACCTCGCCCCGCACGACCGCTTCCACAAGAAGCCCGTCTGGTGGGGCGAGCCCTCCCAGCGCGGCGACGACCTCTCGGGTGCCGGCTCGTACACGCACATGACGATGGTCGCCAAGAACTCCGCGGGCGTGCGCAACCTCTTCCGCATGTCGAGCCTCGCGTCCTTCGAGGGCTACTACTACAAGCCGCGCATGGACCGCGAGATGATCGCGCAGCACAGCGAAGGCATCGTCGCCACGACCGGCTGCCCCTCCGGCGAGGTGCAGACCCGCATGCGCCTTGGCCAGATGGACGAGGCCTACCAGGCCGCCTCCGACTACCGCGACATCTTCGGGGCCGAGAACTACTTCCTCGAGATCATGGACCACGGCAACGAGATCGAGCAGCGCGTCAAGAACGAGCTGTACGAGCTGGGCAAGAAGATGGGCATCCCGCCCCTGGTCACCAATGACTCCCACTTCGTGACCGAGGCCCAGAAGGACACGCACGCCGCGCTCCTGTGCGTCCAGTCGGGCACCACACTGGACGACCCGAAGCGGTTCAAGTTCGACGGCCAGGGCTACTTCCTGCGTTCGGCCGAGCAGATGTACGGGGTCCGCCCGGACGAGATGTGGCAGGAGGGCTGCGCGAACACGCTGCTCGTCGCCGAGATGGTGGAGTCGTACGACGAGATCTTCGCCGTTCAGGACCGCATGCCCGTCATCGATGTCCCCGAGGGCCACGACCAGGGCTCCTGGCTGCGCCACCTCGTACTCGACGGTCTCAAGGACCGCTTCCCGGGCCAGGAGGTCCCCGCCGACTACCTCGCGCGGGCCGACCTCGAGCTCAACGTCATCATCAACGCCGGGTACCCCTCGTACTTCCTCGTCGTCGCCGACCTCATCTCCCACGCCCGCTCGATCGGCATCTACGTCGGCCCCGGCCGCGGCTCGGCCGCCGGTTCGCTCGTCGCGTACGCCATGAAGATCACGAACATCGACCCGATCGAGCACGGCCTCCTGTTCGAGCGGTTCCTCAACCCCGAGCGCGTCTCGATGCCCGACATCGACATCGACTTCGACGACCGCCGCCGCGGCGAGATGATCACCTACGCCACCGAGAAGTACGGCAAGGAGTTCGTCGCCCAGGTCATCACCTTCGGCACGATCAAGACCAAGGCCGCGATCAAGGACGCCGCCCGCGTCCACCACGGCCAGCCCGGCTTCTCGATCGCCGAGCGCATCACCAAGGCGCTCCCGCCGCCGGTCGCCGCGACCGACATCCCGCTCTCGGGCATCCTCGACCCCGACCACCCGCGGTACAAGGAGGCCGGCGAGGTCCGGGCCCTCATCGAGAACGACAACGAAGTCCGCCAGATCTTCGACACCGCGCTCGGCCTCGAGGGCCTGATCCGCAACGCCGGCGTGCACGCCTGCGCGGTCATCCTCTCCTCGCAGCCGCTCATCGACTGCATCCCCATGTGGGCGCGGCCCGACGGATCGATCATCACCGGCTGGGACTACCCGTCCTGCGAGGACATCGGCCTGCTGAAGATGGACTTCCTGGGCCTGCGGAACCTCACCGTCATCGGCGACGCCATCGAGGCGATCAAGCTCAACCGGGGCGTCGAGATCGACCTCGACACGCTCCCCACCGACGACCCGAAGGCGTACGAGCTGCTCGCGCGCGGCGACAGCCTCGGCGTGTTCCAGCTCGACGGCGGCGCCATGCGCGAGCTTCTCAAGCGCATGCAGCCCACCGAGTTCAACGACATCATCGCCGTCAACGCCCTCTACCGGCCCGGCCCGATGGCCGCGAACTCGCACAACAACTACGCCGACCGCAAGAACAAGCGCCAAGAGGTCATCCCGCTCCACCCCGAGCTCGGCGAGGCCCTCGAAGACATCCTCTCGGAGACGTACGGCCTCATCGTCTACCAGGAGCAGATCATGCGCATCGCCCAGAAGCTCGCGGGCTTCACCATGGGCCAGGCCGACATGCTCCGCAAAGCCATGGGCAAGAAGAAGATCGACGTCCTGGAGAAGATGTACGCCGACTACGAAGCCGGCATGCTCGGCAACGGCTACTCCAAGGACTCGATCAAGACCCTGTGGGACATCATGCTGCCCTTCGCCGGGTACGCGTTCAACAAGTCGCACGCCGCCGGGTACGCCCTCGTCGGGTACTGGACCGCCTACCTCAAGGCCAACTACCCCGCCGAGTACATGTCCGCGCTGCTCACCTCCGTGGGCGACTCCAAGGACAAGGCCGCGATCTACCTCTCCGAGTGCCGCCGCATGGGCATCACCGTCATGCCCCCGGACGTCAACGAGTCGCGCCACATGTTCCACCCGGTCGGCAAGGACATCCGCTACGGCATGGGCGCGGTCCGCAACGTCGGCGCGAACGTCGTCACCGGCATCATCGAAGCCCGCGAAGAGAAGGGCGCCTACGCCGACTTCAAGGACTTCCTGCAGAAGGTCCCCGCCCCGGTCTGCAACAAGCGCACCGTCGAATCGCTCATCAAAGCCGGCGCGTTCGACTCGCTCGGGCACGCCCGCCGCGGCCTCGCCGAGGTCCACGAGAAGGCCATCGACGCGATGGTCTCCATCAAGAAGGAGGAGGCCCGCGGCCAGTTCGACCTGTTCGGCGGCATGATGGAGGACACGACCGAGACCCTCGGCGTCGACCTCACCATCTCCGACGACGAATGGGACCGCCGCGACAAGCTCGCCTTCGAACGCGAGATGCTCGGCCTCTACGTCTCCGACCACCCGCTCAACGGCTTCGAGCGGCTCCTCTCCTCCAACGCCGACCGCCCCATCGCGGCCCTGCACGGCGAGGAGATCGCCGACGGCGCGAACGTCCGCGTCGCCGGCATCCTCCAGAACGTCGCCAAGCGCGTCACCAAGCAGGGCAAGCTGTGGGCGTCGGCGACCCTGGAGGACCTGGCCGGCTCGATCGAGGTCCGGTTCTTCCCCAACACCTATGAGCTGGTGTCGGACTCGCTCGCGGACGACCTCGTGTGCTGCGTCAAGGGCAAGCTCGACCGCCGCGACGGCACCGCCCAGCTCATCGCCCAGGACCTCGCCGTCCTCGACACCTCGACCGGGCCGGAGGCGAACTCCGCGCCGATCACGCTGGCGCTCAGGGCGGCCGCGGTCAACCAGGACCTCATCGAGAAGCTCTCCGACACGTTCAAGACCCACCGCGGCGAAGCCCAAGTGCGCGTCCAGCTCGCCAACGGCCCCAAGACGACCCTGCTCGCCCTCGGCGACCAGTGGCGGGTCCGGCCCTCGGTCGAACTCTCCGCCGACCTCAAAGCGATCCTCGGCGTCGGCGCCCTCGTCGGCTAGCTGCAGCGACATCGGGCCCGGTCGCTTCGGCGGCCGGGTCCTTCGCGTCCCCGCACCCGCACGGTCCAAGATGACGGCATGACACCCGTTCACGAACTGGGCGCGGCCTCGCCCACCCGGCGGCGCGCCGCCCTCCTGCGCTTCGCCACCGAAGTCGGCGCCTGGGCCGCCGTCGGCATGGCCTTCGCCCAGATCTCCCTGCCCCTCGCCATAGCGGTCGTCCTCGCCTCCGTCGCCGTCCCCGCGGTGTACGCGACCCCCGGCGACAAGCACCAGGCACTCATCCCCGTGCCCGGCTGGGTGACCCTCGCGATCCTCGCCGCCACCATGGCCGGCGGCGTCGCCGCCGCGTGGATCACCTGGCCCTGGTGGGGCGCGATCGCCTTGAGCGCCTTGACGATCGCGAGCCTCATCGTGGAGCTCCCTCGTTGGCGCTGGCTCCTCACGGTTCGCGGCTGAATCCCGTGTGACGCGCGACTCATCTCTTTCGAGGTCTCCCGCGGTCACACTTTCGGCTCCTCTCTCGTCAATGCGGTGTAACGGACCCACCCGAAAGGAACACCGCAATGAGCACCTACCCCCGCATCGAGAACCCCGTCCAGCACCTCCCCGTCGTCGGCGAGATCGCCGCGGCCGTCAACCGGGTGAACGAGGAAGGCGTGCTGCCGAAGGAACTCGTCAACATCGTCCTGCTGCGCGTCGGCCAGATCCTCGGCAGCTCGTACTTCACGGCCCGCCAACTCATGGACGCCGCGGACACGCCCGAGCGGATCGGCGCGGTCGCCACCTGGCGCACCTCGCCTTACTTCACCGGCGCCGAGCGCGCCGCCCTCGCCCTGGCCGAGGCCGTCCACACGCCGAACCCGACCGGGGAGCGCGTCACCGACGAACTCGTGGAGCAGGCCCGGGAGCACCTGAGCGACAAGGAGATCGTCGTCCTCATCGGCGTCCTCGGCCAGATCGGCTTCTTCACGCCGCTCGCGCTCATCGGCAACCCGAAGGTCGGCGTCTCCTTCGCCGAGCAGTGGCAGAAGTAGCGAGACAGGCGCCGGGGGCCGGCCCTCACGGGCCAGCCCCCGGCCGGACAACTGCAGAGAGGAGGTGAGCGGAGGCGGCGAAGAGGAACTGCTGCGAGCCCTGAGTGAGGCCGCAGCGGTGCTGAGCTCCCAGTGCGCCAAGGCATCCGCGCCCTACGCCAATGCCCCGAGGATGAGGGCCGCGGCGGTCGGGACCAGGTACAGGACCGGGTAGGCCACCGTGGCGTACGAGCGGGCTTTCAGGACGGTGACGACCGCGCCGCTGAAGTAGAGGATGATGCCGATCGCGGCCGCGACCCCGATCCACGGGATCACCAGGCCGACGAGGAGTCCGAGGGCTCCGGCGGCCTTGAGCAGCCCGAGCGGGACCCACCACGACTGCGGCACCCCGTAGTGCTGCAGGGGTTCGACCACGAAGGCGGCCTTGGTGAGCAGCGAGTAGGCCGAGAAGCCCACCCAGAGCGCGGCGGCGATGGTGACGATGATGTGGGCGAGGTTCATGGCGGTGCTCCGGTTCGATTCGCGGTGACGCTGACACCCGGTTGAACCCGGGGAGCGCGCGAACGTGACAGCGAAGGTCGCTCAGTGGCACGGATCACGCGTTCGGACGGTCTCGAGTGAGCAGTGCGCCGGTCGTCGCCTCGGCATTCGCGCCGATCCAGCGCAGCGCGGCCTGCTGGTCCTCGAGGCCGTAGTTGCCCGAGGTGATCTCGCCGCTCTCGTCGAGCGCAGGGTGGGCCATGCTGCCGAACAGGCCCTGCCGGTAGTTGACGGTGACGACCACCGTGTCGCCCTCGGTCACCAGGCGAGACGGGTCGTACTGCTCGCCCGAACCGTACGAGTTGCCGCCGCCGTGGAACCACACCATCACCGGCAGGTCCTCGCGGGCCTTCTCGGGTGCGTAGACGTTGAGGTAGAGGCAGTCCTCGTCGGTGCTCGGGATCCCGGGCATCTGGGCCTCGGGCTGCGCGCACACGTTCCCGAACTCGGTCGCCTCCCGCACCCCCTCCCACGAGTCGGCCGGTTCCGCTGAGGCCCAACGCAACTCGTCAACCGGCGGGGCCGCGTACGGGACGCCGAGCCAGGAGCGGACGCCGTTCTCGGCGGCGCCTTGGAGCGAACCGAGGTCGGTGTCGACCAGGATCGGGGCGGCCGGGACGGCGTTGGCGGCGGTGGTGCCGTACGCGATGGAGGCGGCGGTGACGCCGACGGCGGCGAGGCTCCCAGCGATGGTCTTGGCGGTCTTGGAGAAAGCCATGGGGGGCTCGCTTTCGGGTGGGGCGGAACCCTCGACTGACGTACGACGAAGGGGCGGGCCGCGACGCGGCCCGCCCCTCAACGCTCGTGCGGCTAGCGGTTCGAGCGGAGCACCTGCAGCGAGACCGCGGCCGCCCACAGCCAGGTCAGCGCTCCTCCGGCGAGCATCCACCGGTAGTCGGCCGCCGGGAAGGCGGTAACGGTGAGCGCCACATACAGCACGGCCACGACATGGCAGGCCGCGCGCCACGGGCCGTTCCCTTCACGCCCGAACCGGCGCGCGAATACGAACGTGGCCACCAGCAGCGCGATCCCCGCGGCAGGGGCCGCGAACGCGTGCAGGATGCTGTGCCAGCTCTGCTCGGCCGGCGCGCCCTCCGGCGTCCCCGCCGGGTAGCCGAAGGCCGGGTCGGCGACGAAGACGCCGCCCCACACCAGCGCGATGCCATACAGCCCGAACAGCCTCGGACCCCACTTGGAGGCCGGGCCGGCGCCGAGCGCGCGGCGCAGCCCGACCGCGCCGACCAGGGCCAGGAGACCGGACACGATGAAGTTCGAGATCTGGATCCAGCCGAGCTCGCTCAGGCTCAGCATGCTCAGCGGGTGCACGACCGGGTCGAACCCGTCGCGGGTCGCGGCCTGCGCGATCGTGGTGGCGACGAACAGCGGCCCGGCGAGCACGCCGCACGCGAGCAGGCGGCGGGTGGCGGCGGACTGCGTTGCAGCAGAGACGGAAGGGGCCGTAGTGGCGGTGTTCATAACGAGGGCTCCTTGAGGTGTGGATGGGTTATGCCCGTATAGACGACGCCGCGGCGGAGGATTCATCGACAGCGACGAGCGTGACATCCTCGGACTCGAACCGGCCGCAGCAGCACCTGCGGGACCAGCCGCTACGCTCGGTGCGCGGCCCGGCGACCGGGCTGCGACGCGTGACGAGGGAGCGACCATGACCGACATGGACGGCATCGCCAAGTACCTGCTGGAGGCCGGGAACCTGAAGCGCATCAAGCGCACCGGATGGTGGTTCGCCCAGATCAAGGACCCCGAGAGCGTCGCCGAGCACTCCCACCGGACCGCGCTCGTCGGCATGATCCTGGCCGCGCTCGAAGGCGCCGACCCCAACCGGACCGCGCTTCTGGCCGTTCTCCACGACACCCCGGAGACCCGCATCGGCGACATCCCGCACATCGGCCGCCGCTACCTCTCCGCCGCCCCGCCCGAGGCCATCGTGGCCGACCAGGTCGCCGATACCCCCGCGCCCGTCGCCAACTTCATCACGATCGCCGTCGCCGAATTCGAGTCCAACGACAGCCCGGAAGCCCGCTGCGCCAAGGACGCCGACAAGCTCGAATGCCTGATCCAAGCCGTCGAATACCGCCACACCGGCGCCGAAGTCGAAGAGTGGATCAGCAGCAGCACGGCCGCCCTCAAGACCGAATCGGCCCGCGCGATTGCCGAAGCCATCCTGAACGCCGACCCCCTCGCCTGGCAGAAGCCGCAGCACTAGTTTCTTTACGCAGGACGGCGTGCTCGAAGGCATCCCGGCGCATTGCCCGGATTGATCCGCCTGTGAGTGAAGGCGCGGACGGTTTGCCGTCCGCGCCTTCGCTCTGCATTTATCGGTTAGCGGTCCGTCTCGCTCAATCGGATGGCGTGAGCGGGGTCCAGACGCCGAACCACTGTTCGGCGTCCCATTCCTCGAACCGCTTCACGGCGGTGAATCCCAGCTTCGTCGCCAGACGCAGCGAGGGCTCGTTGGCGGTCTGCGTCGTGAGCACTACCGGCTCGCCGGGCAGCGCTCGGGCGCACCACTCCAGTGCGGCCGCGCACGCCTCGGCGGCGTACCCGTGTCCCCACGCCTCCGGCAGAAACATGTAACCCAGCTCGACCTCCGAGGCCCCCGGGCGGATGTGGACCGGGTGTTCGGGATCGCGACGGTCGAGCGTGACGATCCCGATCATCGCCCCGTCGAGAGCGACCACGAACAGGCCAGGGCGCCGCTTTGGGACCTGGGGCATCGCATGCTCGAATTCCTCACGCGGTTGAGGGCCCCCGATGTAAGCGCCCACCTCCGGGGAAGTGAACAGCTCGATGATCGCCGCCCTGTCTCCCACCTCGGGCTCGCGAAGCACGAGCCGCTCGGTCTTGATCGGGTCGGGCGGCCAGGCAACAGGTGCAAGCTCAGGCATGGGAGACAACCTACCGCCGCCGTGAAAGCGAGCCGAACGGCCTAGAGATCGCGCGATGGTGGTGTGCCACCGGACTTCTCCGGTGGCACACCTCGGTTTTCGGCTAGCGGTCGCAGGCTTTGGTATTGGCCGCCCAGGTGCGAACGGCGTGTTCGGTGAGTGCTGGCTCGTTGGCGACTGCCCATTCGGTGTGGGCGGGTTCGGCGATGACGAGTCTCGGGTCGGTGGTGTCGAGGTTGATGATGTGGCCGATGACGGCCGGGTGCATCTCCTTGAAGGTCAGGCGGAAGCGGGTTTGGCCGAGGACGAGTGAGTACTGGACTGGTCGGTCGCTGATGGTTGCGGTGGCGAGGATGGGAAGTCCGGCGAGGTCAATGGGAAGGATCTGATCGGGTGGGTCGGTGCGTCGGACGGGAAGCGGGATGGCGTTGAGCGCTTTGATGTAGCGGGCGCGGATGCGGCGGGTGGTGTAGCGGTCGGGGATCATGCTGCACCTCTGAGGATGAAGGTGGCGTTCGTGTCGAAGGCGTGTTCCCAGGTGGCCATGTAGGGGCGCGGGGATGGGCGCCTGGTGGCGCTGTTGCGGACGGCTCGGGCGAGGTCGTGCTCGGTGCGGGTCTGGCGGGCGGCGATGACCTTGCGGGCGGCACGGGCACCGCCCACGGCGGCGGCGATCGCCGCACCGGGCCGGTGCGAGGCCTCCGCCTCGACCGGTTGCGGCCCCGCAGCCGGTGTTGCTCGGTCGCGGAAGCCGTTGGCGGGCTGGACCTCCTCCGCTCGTACAGCCTCGCGCTCGCTTTCGCGCGAGCCGGGACCGGATTGTGCCGGGATCGGATGCGCTGCATGCGGTTCGGGTTGGCGCTGGTGCTGGTTGAGTGGTGCGGGCATGGTGACGAGACCGCAGGTGAGGACCCATGCGAGCCAGTGGAGGACCCAGGCGGCGCGTTCGCGGAGGTAGGGCTTTTGGGGGGCGAAGTGGGCGGCTCGGAGTCCGGCGGAGTTGGCGATGAAGCGGTCGAAGGCGTCTTCGCGGAGCTTTGAGAAGCGGTGGGCTGGTGGGTCGTCGGGTTCGGTGTCGTGGTTGGTCGGGGTGTCGCAGGCGCCGCTGATCCAGCCGCGATCGCCAACAGCGCGGGAGCTGCCCGTGCCGCGCGGGTTTTCGCCTTCGGGCCAGAACCGAGGGCGGGGCGAATCGTCGTTGGGTTCCTCGGGTTCGGACGGGACCGGGCGGCCGCGCGAGCCCCACGGCGGCGGCCGGTCGGCGCCGCCGCGACGACCTTCGGAGTCGCCTCGGTGGTCGTCGCCGCCGCGGCCGCTGGGGCGGTCTCGGTGGTCGTGGTCGCTTTGCCGGTCGGAGCGGGCACGGGACGGTGCTGGTTCGGGCCAGTCGGCGGTGCCGGGGAACCAGGCGTCCTCTGGTGGCACCCAGCTCTCCGCAGGGAGGGGGTCGGGGGTTTCGTCGCGGCGGTGGCGGCCGGTGCGTTCGTCCTTGTACCAGCCCGGGGACCCGTACGGGCCGGGGTCGAACGGGTCGTAGGGGCGGTTGGCGTCGATGATCCAGGTGTCGCCCACCTTGTGGCGCAAGTGCATCGGCTCGTAGCGGGGGCTGCGCGGGTCGGAGTCGGGGGCTTCGAGGTCGCAGCAGTCGGGGTTGTGCTGGTACCGGTACGCGCCGGGGCACATCGGGTCCGGTTCGCCGTCGGCCAGGAAGAGCCGTCGTCCGGCCCAGTCGTAGTAGCCGTCGCCTTCACCTTGCCCGGTGATCTCGCGCAGCGGCGCGCCGGGGCCGAGGTGATCGTGCCGGTAGAAGGCCTGCTGAACGAGCACGCGCATGCGTGCTTGGTTCACGGTCGTCGCGAGTTGATGAGTTGCGCTGCGCCTGTTTTGGCGTAGGGTGGACTCTGCCATGGGAGGCTCGCCTTCCTTGGTTGGAAGGTGGGCCGCCAACGTGTTTTGCGGCAAGGAGGCGGCCCACCGGTCATATTCAGTTGGGTTTCTCGATCCGCGCACTGCGCGGTTTTTCGAGATTGACACAGCACCCAGACCCGGTCAAGCGCGACACGCCGTCATGTACGAAAGCGTCTAGACGCGTTCGAATTCCCGTCCCGCTCCACTTTCGAATCCCTTGTGCTGCAACGCGAACCTCCAATCTGTGCCTTCTGTGGGGACCGTCACTGCGTGAACCTGTCAGGGATTGCGCCCCCGCTCGGTTCAGCTCGTGAATCCGCGCGAACCGAAGCGCGGCCACACGGTTAGGTGCACGATCATGCAGCACAAGGTCTGGTTCATCACCGGTTCGTCCCGCGGTCTCGGCCGGGAGTTCGCCACGGCCGCACTGGAGCGCGGTGACAAGGTCGCCGCCACCGCCCGCACCATCGACAGCTTCGACGGCCTGGCCGAGAAGTACGGCGACGCGGTGCTGCCGCTCGCGATGGACGTCACCGACAAGGCCGCGGTCGCCGCGGCAGTCGAAGCGGCCGTCGCGCACTTCGGCCGGATCGACGTGGTGGTCAACAACGCCGGATACGCACAGGTCGGCGCGATCGAGGAACTGTCCGAACAGGAGCTCAGGGACCAGATGGAGGCCAACGTCTTCGGGGCGGTCTGGGTCATCCAGGCAGTCCTGCCGCACCTCCGCGAGCAGGGGTCGGGCCACATCGTCCAGCTCTCCTCGGCGGCGGGTCTCATCGCGATGCCGCTCGGCGGTGCCTACCACGCGTCCAAGTGGGCGCTCGAAGGGTTGAACGAGGCGCTCGCGGCGGAGGTCGCCGCGTTCGGGATCAAGGTGACCATCGTCGAGCCCGGCGGGTTCGCCACCAGGCAGGGCAAGAATCCCGACCCGCTCGACAACGGCCACATGGCGACCCCGCACCCGGCGTATGTCCCCTTGCGCGCCAAGCTCGCCGAGGCCGTCAAAGGCCAGCCCGCCGGCGACCCGGCCGCCTCTGCGCAAGCCATGCTCAAGCTCGTCGACCTCGAGCGGCCGCCGCTGCGCGTCCTGTGGGGCCTGGGCTTCTACCCGATGCTTCAGAAGGCTTACGCCGACAGGCTCCAGAACTGGGCGGACTGGCAGGAGCTTTCGCTTGAAGCCCAAGGGCAACTGACCGTCTCGGAGTGAACGGGGCTGCCCGCAGACGGCCGAGCCGTCTGCGGGCAGCGCTGTCTCCGAACGTGTCGTTACGCCGCAAATCGCCCAGTAGTCCATAGGGTTTCGAGTGAGCACGCCGCCGCCTCATTCACTCGATGGGACTTGCCTTGAGCGACACCGACCTTCACGGTTCCGACATCACCCGGTATGAGGAGGTCGAGGCGGAGGAGTCGGGATCGCAGTGGACCGACGTGCCGTTCGTCAGCCGCTACACCGCCACCGCTGAGGCGGTGAGGAACGCCGGAAGCGAAAGCGCCCCGACCACCGGGATGACCATCGCGGGTGAGATCCAGGGCCTCGGTTCGGATGTGATGGGCGTGCTCACCGACCCGATCGGCACCCTGGTCAGCGCCGGGATCACGATCATCCTCGACCTCGTGCAGCCGCTCGACGAACTGCTCATGATGGTTTCCGGCGACGCCGCCGAGATGCAGCGGCAGATCGACGTCCTCGGCCAGGTCGAAGCCGCGCTCGGCGCACTCGACGGCGAGATCGCGAACGCCGCCGACGCCAACGTCACCACCTGGGACGGCGAAGCCGCCGCCGCGGCCGGGAATGCCATCGGCGGACTCGCGGCGACCGCCGGTGCGATGGGCGAGCGCGCCAAGGATATCGCCGCTCTTCTCGACTGGGCGCGGATGCTCGCCGAGACCATCTACGAGGTCATCAAGGCGGTCCTGACCGAACTCGTCTCCTGGGCGGTCACGCGCGGGGTCGTCGCTCTCGCGACGAGCGTGGCCACCGTCGGCGCGTCGGTGGTCGCGTTCGTCATGGACGCCGTGGTCACCGCGTCGCGGATGCTCCTCAAAGCCACCAGGAAGTTCCAGTTCGCGCAGCAGATCTTCATGAAGCTGCTCAAGTTCCTCCGCGCGAACCCGGTCGTCGACCGCGCCGCCGGGGAGTACCGGCTCTGGAAGGAGCTGCTGAGCGTCGCGGGGACTGCGGTCGTCGATTCGGCGAAGGGCGCGGCCACTGATATCTATGGCCACGTGTCGGATGCGCTCAGCGGGGAGGCTCCTTCGCTGACCACTATGGTCGGTGACGTCGCTCGCTGGCAGGTCGATCCTGGCGAACTGGAGTCCGCCGCTGGAGCGCTCGACGACCTCGCGCCCAACGCCGAGGCGATCGCGTCGGTCGCCGCCGAAGCCGGCGCGGCCGAGATGACCTGGGGTCTGCCCGGCCTGTTCTTCGCCGAGGCCTACACCGAAGGCTGCGCGGAGCTGTCGAATCTCACCGGCCTCCTCGGCTCGGCCATCGGGCACCACGCCGAGGGCCTGCGCCAATGCGCCGCGTCCTACAGCCAGGCCGACGCCGACATCGCCGCCGAGTTCGAAAGGCTCGCGACCGACATCGACGCATGATCGGCGCGTTCCTCGAACCGGTTGCTGCGGAACGCATTCGAGCACGAGATCGCACCGATGGGTTACCTTGCTGAGCGGCCGCAACCGCGTCGGGAGACCGGCTCTTCACCTGGGCTATCGAGCCCGACGATCTCGATGCCCTCTCGGCAGCGCAGGGAGCGCGGCCCCTGAGCGGCGATGGTGACACCGGGCAGTGGCGTCTGCTCGGCGAGGTCGAACCGGAGCGGCCGTTCTTCATCGAATACGACATCGCTCGCGCGGACCGGCTCGCAGGATGGCGACGCTTCTACGACCAGGCGGCGCACGAGTGCGCGCCTGGCCAGGTGACGTATCTGGAGGTAGGCGGTGACGAGTCCGCCCTGCGCCAGTGGGTGGGCCCGATCGATGTACCCCTGCGCTTCATCGGCGGCGAACCGCGCCTCGCGGCAGTCGGGATCGCCACAGTCCGAGGTGAGGTCGTACTGCGCTTACGTCCAAACCGGTTGGAAGCGATCCGGCAACGCCTCGGGACGGCTCAGTGCCAGTTCGCCTTGCGCGCGGCCCTGCGCATCACGCGCAGCAGCAGCGGTCCGGTGAGCAGCACGAGTGCCACCGTGGTGATCGCGCGCCCGATGTCCCAGCCCAGCGAGGTCGCCAGTGAGTACGCGAGCAGCCGCGACAGGTTCTCGCTGAGGCCGCCGCCCGGCACGTACGCGAGGTTCCCGCCCGTGATCGCGAAGGGCCAGAACGACAAGTTGAGCAGCACCCCGTAGAGCAGCGACGAGAACGCGCCATAGACCGCGAGGACCGCCAGCTCGGTCACCCTGCCCGCCTTGGTGTCCGGGGTCCGCGGGAGCAGGCCCGCGCCCAGCGCCACGAATGCCGCCGCGAACATCTGGTACGGCAGCCACGGCCCCACACCGCCCGTGAGCAGCGCCGACGCGAACAATCCCGTGCAGCCCAGGATGAACCCGAACCCGGGCCCGAACACCCTGCCGCCCAAGATGAGCAGGAAGAACACCGTCTCGACCCCGGCCGCGCCCGCGCCGAACGGGCGCACCGCGGCGACCACCGCCGAGAGCACGCCGAGCATCGCGACCGCGCGGGCGTCGAGGCCGCCGTCCGTCAACTGCATCAGGACCACCGCCGTGACCAGCGGGAGGAGCAGCGCGAACATCCAAGGGCCCGAGGTCGTCTCGGTGAGCGCGCCGCCCGGCACCGCCAGCAGCGGCCACGACATCGCGACCAGGCCGAACCCGGCCGCGAGCGCGAGCGACAGCACCGCCTTCCACCGCACGGGCGGGCGCGGAGCGGCGCCGTGAACCTCAGTCGTCGGCATCGCCGGTCCCCAGCGCCGCCGCGACCTCGGCGACCGTGAGCCATCCCGGCAGGACCTTCTCGACCTGCGGGGCGAACATCGGGGAGGCCGCGACGATCTGCCTGGCCGGGCCGTCCGCGACCACCTCGCCGTCGGAGAGGACCACGACGCGGCTGGCGAACTCGGCGCAGAACTCGACGTCATGGGTGGAGACGACCACGCAGTGCCCGGCCTCGGCGAGGCGGCCGAGGCGGGTCGCGAGGGCGGCCTTGCCCGGGTAGTCGAGGCCGCGCGTCGGCTCGTCCAGGAGCAGCAGTGGCGGTGCGGCCGTGAGGGTGACGGCCAGGGCGAGGGCGAGGCGCTGTCCTTCGGAGAGGTCGCGGGGGTGGGCGGTCTCGTCGACCCCGTCGACGAGGTCGTCGAGGATCTTCGCGCAGGTGCCGGCCGGGACGCGGCCGTCGCGGTCGGCACCCGCGCACTCGGCGGCGACGGTCTCGGCGTAGAGGAGGTCGGCGGGTTCGGCGGGGACGAGCCCGGCGAGGGTGCGGCGCTCGGCGGGCTTGCGGGCGGCGGGGTCGTCGCCGCCGATCGTGACGGTGCCGCCCGAGCGGGTCCCGGTGCCCTGCAGGGCCCACAGGAGGCTCGACTTGCCGGAGCCGTTGCGGCCCATGAGGGCGATGCGTTCGCAGCGGGCGGCGACGAGGTCGACGCCGTTGACCGCGCGCACGCCGCCGGGGTAGTCGACGGTGACCGCGCGGGCTTCGAGGAGCGGCGGCCCGACCGGGGCCTCGGCGGTCGCCGTGGGCGTGTGCAGGTCGGTGAGGGTGCTCCGGAGTGCGGTCGCGTGCCTGCGGGCTTCGCGGATGGTCACGGGCGGGCCGGGCCATCCGGCGAGGCGGCCGAGCTCCACGACCGGCGGGGCGATCGGAGAGGCGGCGAGGATGGCGCCGACCGGGCCGGCGGTCACCTTGCCGCCGTTGAGGAGGAGCGCGGAGTCGGCGTACTGGGCGACGCGTTCGAGGCGGTGCTCGGCGAGGAGCACCGTCACGCCGAGGTCGTGGACGAGGCGGTGGAGCGTGGAGAGGACCTCGTCGGCGGCGGTCGGGTCGAGGGCGGAGGTCGGCTCGTCGAGGACGAGCGCCGAAGGGCCGGCGACGAGGGCCGCGCCGATCGCGACCCGTTGGCGCTGACCGGAGGAGAGGGCGGCGAGGTCGCGGTCACGCACGTCGGCGAGGCCCAGGAGGTCCACGATCTCGGTCACGCGCTTGCGCATCGCGGCGGGCGCGACGCCGAGCTGCTCGGCGGTGTAGGCGAGTTCGCGTTCGACCTCGTCGGTCACGAAGCCCGCCAACGGGTCCTGGCCGACATACCCGACCAGGTCGGCCAGGTCGGCGGGGGTCGAGCCGCGCACGTCGCGCCCGGCCACGGTGATCCGGCCGCTCATGGTGCCGCCGGTGAAGTTCGGGACGAGGCCGTTGACCGCCTTGAGGAGCGTCGACTTGCCCGCGCCGGTGGGGCCGACCAGCAGGCAGAACTCGCCTTCAGGGAGGTCGAAGGAGACGTCGTCGAGGACGGGCGTCCCCGCGTAGGCGAAGGTGACGCGGTCGAAGGCGATCCCGCCGGGGGTCATGGTGTTCCTCCTCTTGCGGACGGCACGAGCAGCGCGGGCGCGGTGGCGAGGAGGATGCCGCCCGCGGCCCACATCGGCAGGTCGGGCATCGCGAGCGGGTTCGTGGCGGGCCACAGAGCCGAAGGCTCGTAGATGCCGCTGAGGACGGTCCCTGCGACGGCGGCGGCGCCGGAGGCGACGACCGCCCAGTCGCGCGCGCCGAACCGGTCGGGCCGGTAGCGGGTGTGCGGGACCCGCTTGGAGGCGAACGCGATCCCGAAGACCGCGACCGCGGCGCTGACGGCTACGGCGGTCCAGGCGAGGGGTGCGGGTGTGGTCGTGCCCAGCAGCGCATAGGCACCCGCACACAACCCGAGAAGTCCGATGAGGAGTGATGCGGAGGTGGCGCGGCGGGCCGGCGCGGGGATGCCCGTGGCGCGGCCGTAGCCGCGCGAGGCCATGGCGGCGGCGAGCGCGAGCGACCGGTCGAGGGCGTCGTGCAGGACCGGCGAGACGATCGTGCGCATGAGGTTTGCGGGGCTCCGGCTCGTGTTGCCGCGCAACGCCCTTGCGCGGCGGACCCTGCCGACGCTGGCGACGAGCTGGGGCGCGACGGACAGGGCGACGACGACCGCGACGCTCACTTCGTACAGGGCCGCGGGGACCGAGCGGAGGAGGCGTCGGGGGCTCGCGAGGGCGTTGGCGGCGCCGACGCAGACGAGGAGGGTGGCGAGGCGCAGGCCGTCGTAGAGCGCGGCGAGGGCGCCTTCGGCGGTGACGTTCCCGCCGAGTCGGAAGCCCGCGGCCCATTCGGGGAGGGTCACGGAGGGGAGGGTGAAGAGGACGGTGGGGCCGTCGGAGCCGCCGAAGACGATGTAGAACGCCATCCGGACCGCGATGGCGCTGAGCCCGATGGCGAGGAAGACCCGGTAGGCGCCGGACCAGGGCTCGCTGCCGCGGCACCAGGTGACGACGAGGCCGGCGACGGCGACGATGAGCAGGAGCAGCCACGGGTTCGCGGTGCGCCCGGCGGCGGTGGCGAGGAGCAGCGCCCACGCCCACCATGCGACTGGGTGCGCGGTGTGCCGGGCGGCGGTCTGCATCGTGGGGCGGGCCGTGGAGGTGCGGGTGCTCATGCGCGCCGCCGGTTCGCGGCGCGGGCGGTGCATGGAGCCGCAGGGCGGGCGGTCCGGGCAGCGGTCGGGGACATGTCAGTCCTGATCACGCGTGCCTGTTGCGGCGCGCGCGCCAGATCACGAGGGCGACGATGACGGCGAGCGCGGCGACCGCGATGACCCAGGTGAACGAGGCCTTGTCGGCGGCGTCGGGGCCGAGCCCCTCGGTCGTCTCGGCGGCCTCGCCCGGGGCGATGGCGGGCGGTTCGGCGCCGTCGCCGAAGACCCAGCCCTCGACATCGCCCGCGCCCGGCTCGGCGTCCGCGCCGCCTACGGGCGAGTACGACCACTCGGCGTCGCCGGCGTCGGCGCGCCAGTACGACCAGTACTCCTTCGCGGGAGGCGCTCCCCCGCAGTCGGATTCGGGGAGTTCGTCGATCCGGCACACCATCCCGCGGATCGAGGCGACCTCGGTGACGGAGAAACCGGCCCTGACGAGTGCGTCGAGCCCGTTCGCCGGTTCCTCGGCGCACCCGGTCTCGGGTTCGGAAGCGAGCGCCCCGAAGTCGACCACGACGGTGACATCGAGGCAGCCGTCGTTAGCGGCGGCGGGCGCGGCGGGAAGCACGAAGAGGGCGGTGAGAAGGGCGGCCGCGAACGCGGCCAGGCGGCGGATCGTCGGTGAGGCGGGTCGCCGCCCCGCGAGGTCGGGTGTGTCGGACCCCGACGCCCCCGAAACCAAGGGTCCCATCGGGGTACGACACCCGAGCGGGAGCGGGAGGGAAGCGCGCAGGCAGCGCCCGCCTTCGCGGCGGGCGCTGCCTGGGTCGCGTTCGCTTCGGGTCACGTGCCGACTATTGCTTGTCGGTGTCGTCGTCCGCAGTCGGTTCCCCCGACTCGCCCTTGGGCTCGTCCGTAGCCGCAGGGGACTGGGCGTCGGCCACGGCGTCGGCCTTCTCCTCGGCCGCAGCGTCACCGCCGCGGCGGGACTTCAGGACGAACGCGATGATGAGCGCGGCCAGCACCACTACGGCGGCGCCGATCGCCCACGGCAGCCACGAGGCCGAACCCTCGTCCTCGGCGGCGTCGGTCGTCTCGCCAGTGCCCTCGCCGCCGGCGTCGGCGCTCTCGCAGCCGGTGCCCGGCAGCGCGCCCTCGATGCCCGTCGCGTCCAGGTTCGCGAGGTCCTGGCCCGCGAGCGGCACGATCGCCTGCGCGGTCGCGAGCAGGCGCGAGGCCTCCCCGAACTCGGGGTCCTCCGGGTTGGTGTACATGATCGCGCCCGGCTGCTCAGAGGCGCAGTCGAACTGCAGCGTCAGCAGGAACGCGACGGCGCTCTTTGCGGCCTCCGCGCTGCCGGCCGCCAGGAACGCCTGCGCGGCCATCGCGGTCGAGTTCGCGTTCTCGCCGAACCCGTTGTCGAACCCGCCGGACTCGCCCTGCGCGCCCTCGAGCCACGCCACCGCCGACGCCAGCGGCTCGGCAGCCGCGTCGCCGAGCGTCACCAGAGCCGAAGCGACCAGGCCGGTCGTGTCAGGGTCGGAGACGCAGTCGTCCCCGCCGTCGACGTCGGCGTAGTTGAACCCGCCGTCAGGGCACTGCACCGCGGCCAGGCCGGCGGCGGCCTCGGCGCCCGCCGGGGCGTCGGTGCGGGAGAGGCCGAGCACGGCCCACGCGGTGGACGGCGCGGTGCCGTCGCCGTAGGTGCCGTTCGCGGCCTGCGAGGCGGTGACCTCGTCGGCGAGGCGGATCTCACCGAAGTTCGTCGCGTCGCCGCCCGCGGTGGCGACGGCGTACATGACCTTCCCGGCCGCGCCCGCGTTCAGCGCGGGCTCGGTGGCGCCCTCGACGGCGGGGTACACGTACGGGCTCAGGGTCTCGTTGCTGTTCAGCCACTCCAAGGTGGCCTGCACCTGGTCGCCGCCGACACGGGCGGCCTCGAGGGCGATGACGGCGTCGAGCGAGGACGAGACGTCCCCGGCGTTCCAAGAGGTGCCGTCGGACTGGGCGGCCAGCCAGGACGCGGCGGCCTGGGCGGGCTGCGCGAACGGGGCCTCCTGGGCCTCAGCCGGTGCGGCGGAGGCGAAGACGGTGATGGGCACGACCGCGGCGGCGGCCAGCAGTCGGGCGGGCAGGTGGCGCAATTGCCTGACCTTTCCTTGAGCGAGTGGGGTCTTCGGGCAGGCGGCGGCGCCGCAAGCGCCTGTAGACCACGACAGGCGTTGACAATTCGGATGGGCGTCGGCGGGCATTCGGGCTCACGCGGGTGGACCGAGCGGATTGCAGGGGGTGCTCGGCATTGTTCGACCATGTCTGTAAAGCACAGCGAACCGCGACTACCGTTGCGGGTCAGCGCCGGCCTTTCACCGGACTTCCCCCGCCTGGCGCCTGTTCAGTTTGGGGTCATTCTCGCGGGTGGATTCGCTGGGTGTCAAGCCGACCGGTCGCACAGTGCAGCCGTTCACTCGCGCCACGCGAGTGAACTCCCGCCTTGCGGTTATTGACCCGTAGCACCGGGTGTCGATACGGTGCCAACGTGAGCAGAAATAAGAACGCCGATTTGGACAGAGTTCTGCGCGCTGCGACACGGGTCTTCCTGGAACGCGGATTCTCCGCCACCTCCATGTCGGACCTCGTCGCGGCGACCGGCATGAACCGCGCCGGGCTCTACGCCGCCTTCGGCTCCAAGCACCAGCTCTACATCACCGCGCTGGGCCGCTACCGGGAGGACACCGAGCCCGAGCTGCGCTCGATCGCCCACCGCGCCCTCGAGAAGAAGGAGGACGAGCGGACCGACGCGCCCCGCGTCGTCGCCGACCTCCTCGACGTCGTCGCCCGCCACTCCAAGGAAGGCGGCTTCGTCGTGCGCGCCGCGGTCGAACTCGCCGACGACCCCGCTACCATGCGCCGCGTCCAGGAGGCCTGGACCGAACTCGAACGCGATCTCGCCGCGATCCTGGCACGGGCGGTCGAGCGCGGCGAGATGGACCCCGCGGCCGCCCCCGACCGGCTGGCCCGCACCGTCCTCGTCTTCATCCAGGGAGCGCTCGTCCTCGGCCACGCCGACGAGGACGACCACCGCCTCGCCGACGCCGCCGCCGGGCTCGTCGGCCTCCTCGCCGCCTACAGGCCCTCGGCGACCGCGGAGGAGATCCGCAGCCAGGCCGCCGACGACGCCTTGCTCAACGAGTCGTAGCGGATCGGCTCTCCCGAGTCGAGCAGCTTCTCGTACGGCGCCAGCAGGACCGAACGGGTCCGGGCCGCGAAGTGCCGCTGCACCGCAGGCAGGTCCACGTCCTTCCGGTGGGCGGGCATCGACACCACCGACACCGCCCCGCGCACCAGGTCCCGGCGGCCGGTCTGCTCCAAGTGGTCGAGCATCCGCGCCGCGGTCTCCGCCGAGTCGTTGCGGGCCGACATCGTCACCACCAGCTGGTCGGTCGCGTCGATCGCCGCCTGCCAGTTCGCCGCCCGCACGTTGTTGCCGGTGTCGACGACGATGAGCTTGTAGAAGCGCGACACCGCCTCCCGCAGGTCCCCGAACGACTGCGCGGTGAGCATCTCCCCGGCCGTCGCCGACTCGTCCGAAGCGAGCACGTCGAACATCGCGCCCCCCTGGGCGCGCACGTACTGCGACAGGTCGCCGATGCGCCCGGTCGGGCCCCGGAAGTGGTCGAGGTCCCGCAGCAGGTCGCGCACCGTGCGGACATGGAAGTCCTGCTGGGCGCGCATGCCCAGGGTCCCCTGCGTCTCGTTGTTGTCCCACGCGAGCACGTACCCGCCGCGGTGGCGGCCGAAGGTCATGGCGAGCATGAGGACCGCGACGGTCTTGCCCGCGCCGCCCTTCGGGTTGACGACGGTGATCTGGCGCAGGCCGCCGAAATTGCGGCGCACGGTATCGACGGCGCGCTGGCGCGCGCGTTCGCGCGGGCCGGGCGGGAGAGCCACCATGCCGAGGCTGAAGCGGTGCAGGGCGCCGCGCAGGCCGGTCTCGGCGACGGGCGGGCGCGGCGGCACGACCCGGCGGGACGAGAAGTCGTCGGCGGTGACGCCAATGCGCTCGAGCGCGCCCGTGTGGTCGGGGAAGACCGGGACCGGGACGTGCCGTGGAGCGGGCGCGGGCGGCGCGCCGACCTGGTGGTCGACGGGGACGGGCGGCACCTGCCAGCCCTCCTCGGCGGCCTCCTGCGGGACGGGCCAGCCATCACCGCCGGTCTGCGGCGCCTCGTACTGCGCCGGCGGGGCGTCGTAGGAGGCGGGACCGGGCACCGGGGTCGCGGGCGGCGGCGGGGCGCTGGGCACGTGGTCGCTCTGGCGCGGGTTGCGGATCGATTCGTGCCCGGCGCTGTAGGGCTGGTTCATGAGGTCCTCAGAGTCGTGCTGGTCCTGCACTTCCGAAGACGCGTGATACTGCTCGTTCACCTCGGGCGGGGCGCTGTGCCCATGGTTCGCGCCCGGCGGCGCGAACGGCGACCACCCTGGAGCATCCGGCCGGTGCAGAGGAACGGTGTCCTCTTCGGTGTGCTCCATCGGGCCTCCCAGCGCGCGGGTGCGCTCAGCGTCAGAGTGCGGTTACCCGACTATTGTGGCCCATACGCCTGTCATCGCGTGGGAACTCGGCTCGGCTCCCGGGTGCGGCCCTCACAGCAGTCGCGGCTGCTCAGGGCCGGAACGGTCTTGGGGCACCATCCCGAATGGACTGAAGAGCCCTTGGTCCACATCGGCCAGCAGCGGCGAGCCCCCGCCGGTGTGGCTGACGTAGGCGAGGTCCCGGGTGCGTCCGAGCGCGACGTACAGCTCGCGGCGGGCCGCGGCCGTGTTCGGCCAGTCCTCGGCGGTGACCCCGGTGAGGCACACGACCCGGAACTCGCCTTCGGCGGCTCGGGCGACGGACATGCCGTCGGGGCCGATCACCGCGAAGTCCTCGGGCGCGACACCGAGTTCGGCGAGCCGGTCGGCGAGGTCCTGGACGAAGCGCTTCTCGTCGTCGGCGTCCACGGCGAAGTACCGGCCGATCCCCGAGCCTTCGAGCGCGGGCCGCTCGGGCTGCACGAGCCGGCCGGGGACGCGGCTGATCGGCTCGATCACCTGCGAGGCGGCTACGAGCACCGCGGCCGGGCTGCGGTGGTTGCGGGAGAGGCGCATGACGTGCGCCTGCGGGAACTGCTCGGCGAAGGCCGCGAACGCGGCGGGCTCGCCGGTGCACAGCGCCGAGTCGGGGTCGCCGGTGGCGGTGATGTCCGCCTCGGCGCCGCGGTGCTCGGTGACCTGGCGGAACAGCCGCATCGGCATACGCGGCAGGTCGTCGATGAACACGTGGCCGAGCTCGGGCGGGCTCGCGGCGGCGAAGTCGTCGAACTCGGCGACGGTGATCGAGGCGGCCTCGCGGCCGATGAGCGCGCCGAGCTCGCGGCGGATACGGGCGGCGCCGGGTGCGGACGCGGCGAGGACCAGGCACTGGCGTGCGGGCACGCCCAGCTCCTGCACGAGGTAGGCGACCCGGTGGATGAGCAGGTGGGTCTTGCCGGTGCCGGGGGAGGCGTTGATGAGCAGCGGGCCGCGGCCCGCCGAGGCGGCCACGCGCTGCATCGCGTCCAGGGAGTCGAGCAGGCCCGCGCCGACCTCGTCCATGCCCGTGAGCAGGGGCGCGGACTCCAGCCACGGGTCAGGGGTCCGGGTCGTCAGCGCCGGTTCGGGCATGGGCACGGCTTCGCGGACGTACCTGGAGTGGTGGGACCGGTGCGAGCGGCGGCGCCGCTCGGCGGTGGTCCGCATGTCGGCGGAGAGCTCGAACAGCGGGGACGCCACCTGCGGTTGCTTGCGTTCATCAGGACGGCGCACCTATGCATCCTCGCAGACAGACGCCGCGCCCCCCGCAGGGGCTCCCGCCCCGGCGGGTCGCACCGCCGAGTCGGAACCACCCTCGCGTTCCGGGTCGCCCGGCCGTGCCGTCGGAAGTGCCGCGCGCTCGCATCCGAGGCGTCGCCGGTGCGCCCGTCGCAGCGCCGACCCCGCTCGGTGTCGGACCCTCCGCGTACGGTCATGGATAGGAGGCCTGCGCAAGGACAAATCCGGAATATCCGCCTTCACGTTCTCCACTGCCTCCTCGCCTCGAAGCCGCGCGGCACCGGCGGATCGCGCCGCGCCCGCGCCGACCGCGATCACCCTCCCGCGAACGGCGGGAGCACCTCGACCGTGACGCCCGCAGGGAGCACGGTCGCCGGGTCCTTCGCGGCCAGGCCGTCCACCAGCAGCGTCGACGCCGAGAGGACCTTGTCGAGCACCGGGCCGTGCCGCTGCCCGAGGACCGCCTTGAGCTCAGCGACGTCGGCGGCGGCCACCTGCTCCTCGCCTACCCCAGCGGCCGCTTTCGCGCCCGCGAAGTACCGCACGGTCACCACCGTCAGCCTCCGATCGCGGACATCGGGCGGGCCGGCTGCAGGAACGACGGGTCGTCGATGCCGTGCCCGGGGAGTTTGCCCCACATGGCCTCGCGCCAGCGCGCGCCGATCTCGGCGTCGCCGGCGCCGTCGCGCAGGAGCCCGCGCAGGTCGGTCTCGCCGCGCGCGAACAGGCAGTTGCGGACCTGCCCGTCGGCGGTGAGGCGGGTGCGGTCGCAGTCGCCGCAGAACGGGCGCGTGACCGAGCCGATGACGCCGACCTTCGCGGGTCCGCCGTCGACGAGCCAGGTCTCGGCGGGCGCGGAGCCGCGGTGGGCGGGGTCGGGGACCAGGTCGAACTCGGCCTTGAGGGCCTCGAGGATCTCGGCCGCGGTGACCATCTCGTCCCGGCGCCACACTCCGGCGGCGTCGAGCGGCATCTGCTCGATGAACCGCAGCTGGTAGCCGTGCGTGATGGCGAAGCGCAGGAGCGCGGGGGCCTCGGTGTCGTTGACGCCGCGCATGAGCACGGTGTTGAGCTTGACGGGCGTGAGCCCGGCGGTGGCCGCCCCTTCGATGCCGCGCAGGGTGGCGGCGAGGCGGTCGCGTTTGGCGAGTTCCTTGAAGGTGCCGGGGTCGAGGGTGTCGAGGGAGACGTTGACGCGGTCGAGTCCGGCTTCGACCAGGGGCGCGGCGAGGCGTTCGAGGCCGATCGCGTTGGTGGTCAGGGAGATCTCGGGGCGCGGTTCGAGGGCCGCGGCGGCGGCGACGATGCCGGGGAGGCCGGGGCGCAGCAGCGGCTCGCCGCCGGTGAAGCGGACCTCGGTGACGCCGAGGTCGCGGACGGCGATGCCGACGAGGCGCGACACTTCGTCGTCGGTGAGGAGCTCGGGTTTGGGCAGCCACGGGAGCCCGGCTTCGGGCATGCAGTACGTGCAGCGCAGGTTGCACCGGTCGGTGAGTGAGACGCGCAGGTCGGTGGCGGTGCGCCCGTGCCTGTCGCGCAGTCCGAGGGCCGCGGACGGTGCGTTCGCGGTGCCCTGGGTCGGAGTCGGTGCTGGCATGCGTCGAGCCTAGTTCGTCAATATGACAGTTTCGTAAAGTGAGACACGTTTCCCAGCAATTGGTCGCGGTAGGCGCGGCCGAAGAGAGTCGTGTGGACCAGGAGGGGGAAGAGCTGGTGGAGCGGGACTCGCGCCTCCCAGCCCGCCTCCAGGGCGTGCACCTCGGTGTACCCGTCGATGACCGCCTCGAACATGGGGACGCCGCCCCACATGCGCAGGTTCGCCAGGTCGGTCTCGCGGTGGCCGCCGTGCGCGGCCGGGTCGATGAGCCAGGCCTGCTCCTCGCCCCAGTGCACGTTGCCCCACCACAGGTCGCCGTGGGTGCGCGAGGGCGGCTCCTCGGGTCCGGCGAGCTCGGGGAGGCGCGCGGCCAGGGCCTCGATCGCGGCGACGTCGGCCGCGTCGAGCGCGCCGTTGTCGCGGGAGGGCTTGAGGTACGGCTCGATCCGCTTGGCGGCGTACCACTCCGCCCAGGTCTCGCCTGCGGGTTCGTTGTCCAGGAACGTCTCGCCGATGTAGCCGTGCCAGGGGGCGCCGAACCGCTCCGCGCCCGCGTCGTGCATGGCCGCGAGCTCGCGGCCGAGCGCCTCGGCGTGCTCGCGGGTGGGCTCGGCCGGCTCGATCCACGGCTCGACGAGCAGGCGGTCGTCGGCGTACAGGAGCGGGACGGTCGCCGGTGTCGCCTCGCGCAGCCACCGCAGCCCGTTGACTTCGGCCGTAAGGTAATCCGGCGGGGCGTGCTCGGCGAGCTTGGCGAACAGGTGGGAGCCGTCGTCGAAGGTGAGGCGCTGCGCGGTCGCCCGGCACGGGCGCGGCGTCGTCATGGGCATCGCGAAGTCGCTCGCCTTCACCGGGGTGGTGCGCACGCGCTGGTGCTCGATGAGCTCGGGCAGCAGCCGCAGGCGCTCGGTGTCGGGGGCTTCGTCCACGGACCTAATGTAGCGGAAGGCGAACGGGCTGACGGGCATGAAAAACTCTTCGTGTTGAACCCCTTTGCTCTGGAGGCACCATGCGTCGCACCGCCCGCTGGCTCACCGCCGTCAACACCCTCAGCGCCCCAAGGGTCACGGCCCAGCGCTCCCGCGTGGACGGCGTGTTCGACCGGATGGTCCACAAGGCCGAGCACCAGGCCGAGGCCGACTCCGCCGTGGCCAGGGAGTTCGTCGACTCCTACCGCTTCCTGATGCGCGAGGTCGCCAAGCAGGACACGCTCTCCATGGTCGGCTGGCAGGGCTTCATCGACGACCTCACCCGCCGCATGACCAACCACCTGCGAGTCGAGCGGCTCATCGCCGAGCACCCCGAGATCGCCGCCGAACCCATCGAGCGCCCCATCGTCGTGGTCGGCCTGCCCCGCACGGCCACCACCGTCACGCACAAGATCCTGATCCAGCCCGAGGGCACCCGGGCGCCGCTCATGTGGGAGCTCATGAACACCCACCGCGGCGACATCGACCCGAAGCTGCGCGACAAGCTCATCAGGGACGCCCAGACCATGGCGTCCCTCGCGAGC
The DNA here is from genome assembly GCF_017592475.1 of Glycomyces niveus. Taxonomy (GTDB): domain Bacteria; phylum Actinomycetota; class Actinomycetes; order Mycobacteriales; family Micromonosporaceae; genus Glycomyces; species Glycomyces niveus. The sequence continues at coordinate 72,109 of NZ_JAGFNP010000008.1, forward strand.
AAGGCCTCCCCCGTGTGGGACCTCATCCACCCGATGAACGCGCTGCAGCCCGAGGAGTGCGTGTTCGCGCTGCCGCACGGGTACCAGTTCATCACCCGCGCGACGATGCCCGCGTACCGCCGCTGGGTCGACGAGCGCGACTACACCGAGGACTACACGCACCTCAAGCGCGTCCTCCAGGTGCTGCAGTGGAAGCAGCCGCGCAAGCGCTGGGTGCTCAAGTCCCCGTTCCACCTGTTCAACCTCGACGTGCTGCTCAAGGTCTTCGACGACGCGACCATCGTGTGGATGCACCGCGACCCCTCCACCGTCATGGGCTCCTGGTGCTCCCTTGTGGAGACCGGGCGGGCGCTGCACCACCGCACCTACGACCCCTCGAAGATCGGCCCCGAATGGCTCGACATCTTCGGCAAGGGCGTCGCGCAGGCCCGCGCGGTGCGCTCGGCGGCCTCACGCGAACGCTTCGTGGACGTGCCGTACCACTCCTTCACCGCCGACCCGCACGGTCTGATGCCGAAGCTGTTCGCGCGCTTGGGGATTCCGTGGACCGAGAAGGAGGAGGCCAACCTCGAGCAGGTCCTGGCCCGCCCCGGGATGCGCCGCGCCCACGAGTACCACTTGTCGCGCTACGGCATCGAACTCGACGACGTCGAGGCCGCCTTCGGCGACTACGGCCGCCTCGGCTTCTAGCAAACTGAGACGCACGACACAGGGCCGATCCCTCGGGGACCGGCCCTGTTCTGTCATACCCGGCCGATACCTTCGAATCGGTCGGGCGGAGCGTCATGCGGGTGCCGCTCCCCCGACCGGCCGAACACGTTTCAGCCGAACTGCATAGGAGGTGGTTTCAGCGAGGAGGTACTAGCCCAACCGCTCGACCACGAAGTCGATCGCCTCGGTCAGCTTGGCCGCGTCCGAGGGGTCCACCGCCGGGTAGGTGGCGATGCGCAGCTGGTTGCGGCCCAGCTTCCGGTACGGCTCGGTGTCCACGACACCGTTGGTGCGCAGCACCTTCGCGATCTCGGCCGCGTCCACGCCCTCGAAGTCGATCGTGGCGACCACATTCGAGCGCAGCGCGGGGTCGACCACGAACGGGTTCGCGAACTCGCGGGAGTCCGCCCACGAGTAGATCGCCCCGGCCGACTCGGCGCAGCGCTTCGCGGCCGCGTCGAGACCGCCCGCGGCGTTGAGCGCGTCAACCTGCTCGGCGGCGAGCACCACGGTCGCCACCGCGGGAGTGTTGTACGTCTGCTCCTTGCGCGAGTTGTCGATCGCGGTCTTCAGGTCCAGGAACGCCGGGATGTACCGGCCGGACGCGGCGATGCGCTCGGCGCGCTCGATCGCGGCCGGGCTCATGATCGCGATCCACAGGCCGCCGTCTGAGGCCAGGCCCTTCTGCGGCGCGAAGTAGTAGCAGTCGGTCTCGGTGAGGTCCACCGGCAGGCCGGCCGCCGCGGAGGTCGCGTCGTGCAGCATGAGCGCGCCCTCGTGCGCGACGCGCTTGACGTCGACGGCCACACCGGTCGAGGTCTCGTTGTGCGGGGTGGCGTACGCGTCGACGCCGTCCTCGAAGGACAGGTACGCGGCCGTGCCCGGCTCGGCGGTCACGATCGTCGGCTCGCCCAGGTGCGGGGCGATCTTGATGGCCTTGGCGAACTTCGAGCCGAACTCGCCGAAGCTGGCGGCCTGCGCCCGGTCCTCGATGAGGCCGAACACGGCGACCTCCCAGAACGCGGTCGCGCCGCCCACGCCGAGGACGACCTCGTAGCCCTCGGGCAGCGAGAAGAACTCGGCCAGCCCGGCCCGCAGGCGCCCGACCTCGGCCTTGACCGCCTTCTGGCGGTGGGAGGTGCCCATGACGGACCTGCCCAGTCCGGACAGCGCGCTCATCGCCTCGGACGGCACCTTGGAGGGGCCGGAGCCGAAGCGCCCGTCGGCGGGCAGCAGCTCTGCGGGGATGGTGATCGGGTCGGTCACTGTCGGCTCCGTTCTGGTCGGTCCTGGGCTCACTGTAAACCCGCGAGCCAGCGCCGCAGCTCCCTGGTCCAGCCCCGGCCGCCAACTGGGATCCCTCGCACACCCGCGTCCGACGCCTCGGCCGACCGCGACCCGCCCGTCCCCGATGGGATCCCGCGCGCGAGCGCCAGCGTTCGGCCCGCGGGTGGGACGTGACGAGGCCGGGGCCTCGCCGAGCTCGTGTGCCCCGAATCTCGTCGAATGGCGCCGAGCCTCGCGCGTGCCCAACGGATTGTCGTACCCACCAGGCACTATCGATTCGGGGGCGCTTCACGATGCCCGATTTGCGCAGACCCGCCGAGAACCGCCCAAGGCCGCCGCGCGATCTATCCGAGCCGTCGCCGACTCCGCCGCCGCTACGTCGCCAGGGACCAGCCTGCCGGGGCGTCGCCGCCCGGCTCGGCCTCGGCCGTCCACAGCTCGCCGTCCGCCGCGACCGCCCAGAACCGCAGCGCGCCGTCCGAACCGAACGCCGCCGCCGGGCGCTTCACCAGCGTGATGTCGCCCCGCGTCCACGGCCGCGACAGCAGCCCGAACGCGCCCTCACCGGCCTCCAAGTCCGCCAGTCCGAGCACCAGCACCGCCGGTGCTCCCGTCCCGTCGTCGCACGCCACCGCGAGCGCGCCCTCCGGGCCGATCGCGAGCGCCGGCGCCAGCACCCCGCCCTCGAGCGGCACGCGCACACCCGTCCAGATCTCGCCGCGTCCGATGTGGAGCGCCACATCGCTGCACCCGCCCACACGCGAAGCGAGCACGATCCGCCCGTCGGGCGCCTGCACGGCGACGACCGCGCTGGCGGGCGGGAAGAACGGCAGGTCCTCGGGCCCGGGCAGGTCGAGCATCCGGGTCGTCCAGTCGACCCCGTCGCCTTCCCAGACCGCCACGTTGTCGGGGGTCGCGGCGATGATCGTGAAGGCGCCGTCCAAGGCCAGCGCGGCCGGTGCGTCGTGCACGGCCGGGCCTTCGAGCCGCGCCCAGTCGGCCCACTCCCCGCCTTCGGGCCGCACGCGCACCGCGAGGCCGCCGTCCGGGTCGCGCACGCACGCGAGCGACGTGCGGCCGTCGTCGGCCCCGGCGACCTGCCCGACGATGCGGGCGCCCGGGCCGGTCCCATTCGGGTTGCCGAGCAGCTGCCACTGGCCGGAGACCAGGTCGTAGCAGTGGACGTCGCGCACATGGGTGGCCGGATCGTGGGTGTGCTCGGCGCTGATCGCGTAGACCTTCGTGCCGGCGAGGTCGAGCGAGGGGAGCGTGTCGGGCCCGCCGAGGTCTTCCCAACCGTCGTCGCCGAGCACTTGGAGAGTGTTGTCGCGCACGGTGACCGGGCGGATGAGTCCGTCGACCTCGGCGGTGGCGAGGGCCGCGGTGTAGCGCGGGTGGGTGGCGTGGCCGTAGGTGGTGCCCGCGCCGGGACCGGCGATGAGGCGGTCGCCGCAGCCGCTGGGCAGGTCGCAGTCGGCGCCGTCGTTCCAGGAGTAGACGTCGAGCGCGCGGCCCTTGGGGGCGAGGTCGGCTTCGCCGAGGTTGCCGGGCCAGCGGCGGTTGTAGTAGCCGCGCCAGGACTCGACGGTGCGGGCCGCGCCCCAGGCGCGCACGGCCTCCCAGGCGAAGAGGGCGGCGGCGGTGTGGTCGATGTGGTCGGAGTAGCCGGGCTGCTCGGCACCCAGCCGCTCGCCGGTGATCGGGTCGGGGTCGGGGTCGAGGGTGTTGACGACGACGGGCCGGTACCGGTCAAGGAGTTCGAGGAGGGTGGCCTGCACCGTCGTGCGGTCCACGGTGGACTCGGCGGTGAGCGGCGAGTCGGCCGGGGGCAGGATCAGGGAGTCGTCGAGGCGGCCTTCCCACAGGGCAAGGAGCCGGGTGAACTCGCCGGTGATGCGCCCGAGGTTCGTCCACAGTGAGCAGAAGACGACATGCACTTCGGGCTTGTCGCGCAGGACGCAGAGTTCGACGTCCTGGCCGGATTCGAGCGGGGCGAGGTAGCGGTCCCAGGGCGCGTCGGGGTCGCCGAGGGCGAGGGCGGCGTAGGCGCGGCGCAGGCCGTTGTTGCGCGCGGCGGCGTACCCGGCGAAGTCGGCGGGGGCTTCGGCGTCCCAGCTGTTGCGCCCGTCGGCTTCGCCCGCGGTGAGCACGACGGTGCAGAGCCCGGCGCCGTCGTCGAGGACGCGGGCGACGCGCGGGTTGACGAAGTAGAGGCAGTCGTCGGGGTGGGCGACGATCTGCATGTGGATCGGGCCGCCGCGCACCGGCTCGGGGAAGGCGCCGCCGCCGGAGGCCTCGCGGAGCGACCAGGCGCTCTCGGCGGCCGCGGCGGTCACGGCCAGCCCGGCGACGCCGCCGACCAAGAGGTCGCGGCGGCGCAGCGGCAGGTGCCGGGGGGAGGACATGGGGCGTCCCGTTCGGGTGGTGTGGGTGTTCGATCGGCCGCCGGCGGGAGGGAGAGCGTCGCCGCGACCGGTCGATCGTAACCCGAACGCGCGCAAACGAGACGCGCGGACCATTCCGAGTATGCAAAAGCGGCCCGGGTCACCCCTGGCGGGGTGAAGCGGGCCGCTTCGAGCTTCGGCTTACTGCTGCCAGCCCTCGACCTCTTCGGGCTTGCGGGGGCCGGGGCCGACGTAGGTCGCGGACGGGCGCACGATCCGGCCGAGCTTCTTCTGCTCGAGGATGTGGGCACTCCAGCCGGCCACGCGGGCGCAGGTGAAGATCGGGGTGAATAGCTCGGCGGGGACCTCGGCGAAGTCGAGGAGCACCGCGGACCAGAACTCGACGTTGGTGGCGAGCACGCGGTCGGGCTTGCGGGCCTTGAGCTCGGCCAGGGCGGCCGACTCGAGCGCCTCGGCGACCTCGTAGCGGGGGGCGCCGAGTTCCTTGGCGGCGGCGCGGAGCACGCGCGAGCGGGGGTCCTCGGCGCGGTAGACGCGGTGGCCGAAGCCCATGAGGCGCTCGCCGGAGTCGAGGAGGTTCTTGACGTACCCCTCGGCGTCGCCGGACTTCTCGACCCCTTCGATCATGTGGAGGACGCGCGAGGGGGCGCCGCCGTGGAGCGGGCCGGAGAGCGCGCCGATGCCGGAGGAGATCGCGGCAGCGGCATCGGCGCCGGTGGAGGCGACGACGCGGGAGGTGAAGGTGGAGGCGTTCATGCCGTGCTCGGCGGCCGACATCAGGTAGGTGTCGACGGCCTTGACGTGGGCCGGGTCGGGCTCGCCGCGCCAGCGGCGCATGAACCGCTCGGTGATGGTGCCGGCCTTGTCGATCTCCGACTGGGGCACGGCGGGGCGGCCGGAGCCGCGGGCAGACTGGGCGATGAACGACAGCGTGGTGACCGACACGCGGGCGAGATCGTCCCGGGCGGTCTCGTCGTCGATGTCGAGCAGCGGCTGGAGGCCCCAGTAGGGGGCGAGCATGGCGACCGCGGCTTGGGCGTCGACGCGGGTGTCGCCGGAGGAGACGGGCACGGGCACGGGCTCGGCGGCGGGCAGGCCGTTGCCGAACTTGCCGTCGACGAGGAGGCCCCATACGTCGCCGTAGGTGCTCTGGCCGACCAGGTCCTGGATATCGACGCCGCGGTAGCGGAGCGATCCACCCTCTTTGTCAGGCTCGGCGATCTCGGTTTCGAAGGCGATGACGCCCTCGAGGCCGGGCTTGAACTCAGACATCGTTGTACTCCTGAGTGTGTTGTCCCTGTGGTTGCCGACCGGGGGCTTCCGGGAGGCGACGGTTCGTAGTTATCTGGAAATGGTGCCTCAATGCGATGGCGGACGGAAGTGGCCACGGGCCGGGGGTGATCCTGAACAGCGGTACAGAAGGTGCGCAAAATGTGAGACAACAATCGTGAGCTTAGTAGTTTGTCCTATTTTGACGTTTTCGTTGGGAGGGTTTCAATAATGGAACTTGTGGGTTTCAACGGTTTCCTGCGATCTCGCCCACATCTATACGGGTGCCGCAGGTCATTGGACATGAGCTAACGTCAAAGCACATCCCGCCCACCGATAACGACACGGAGGTACCCCCTATGGCGCTGTCCGGCGAGCAATGGGTGATCGCCTACAACGACCACGAGGCCACCATCGTCGCTGTCGGCGGTGGCGTGCGCTCGTACTCCTACCGCGGCCGCCCGGTCGTCATGTCCTACGGGGACGAGGAACTCGCCCCCGGCTGGTCCGGCCACGTCCTCGCGCCCTGGCCCAACCGCACCCGCGACGGCAAGTACGCCTACGACGGCACCGAGTACCAGCTCCCGATCAACGAGATCGAGACCAACACCTCGCTCCACGGCTTCGTCGCCTGGGCCGAGTGGACCGCCGTCGACGTCACCGAGACCTCCGTCACCCTCGAATGCCGACTGCCCGCTCGCCTCGGCTACCCGTGGACGCTGCAGCTGCGTACCCGCTGGTCCGTCGGCCCCCAGGGCCTGCGCGCCGCCCACACCGTGTCCAACCCCGGCACCAAGACCGCCCCCTTCGGCCTGGGCACCCACTCCTACCTCATCCCCGGCTCCCTCGAGCGGATCGACGAGGCCACCCTCCACGTCCCGGCCGCCAAGAAGCTCAAGCTCGACAAGCAGAGCATCCCCGTCGGCTCCGGCCCCGCGGACTTCGATGACCCGACCGTCCTCAAGGACCTCGTGATCGACGACTGCTACGGCGACCTCAAGCGCGGCTCCGACGGCAAGGCCGAAGTGCGCCTCGCCGACCCGGTCTCCGGCCAGTCCGTCACCGTGTGGATGGACGAGTCCTTCGGCTGGGTCCACATCTACACCGCGGACGGCCTCGAGGGCGACCGCAAGCGCGGCTCCGTCGCGATCGAGCCCACGACCTGCCCGCCGAACGCCCTCGCCACCGGCGAGGACCTGATCGAGCTCTCCCCGAGCGAGGCCTGGTTCGGCGTCTGGGGCATCCGCCCCGAGTAGTACCGCCGCGAAACGCGAGACGAGGGACCGCCCCGACCGGGGCGGTCCCTCGTCGCATATGAGCGTCCATCGCGGACGACACGCCGTGTTTTCCACAGGCCGAACCCGAGTCCCGATCATCTTGTGCCCCAATGCTGCCTGAATTATCCGATAAGCCGGAAGTTATCCACAGCCGGAAAATTGCTCCTTGCCGACCTGTCGCGACATCGGTCACCGTTACTGAAAGACACGCGAACACCACGGACAGTAGGAGCAACAATGGCCGCGACACTCCACAACACCACGATCACCGCCGCCCCCGCCGCCGAATCCCTCCTCGTCACCACCGACGACCGCCTCGCCGACGCCATCACCCCACTCGCCGCCACCGCCGGCCACCCGCTCCGCCGCATCCGCCACCCCCACGACGCCGCCACCGACTGGCAGCGCGCCCCACTCGTCCTCGTCGGCCCCGACCTCGGACCCGAATGCATCGCCTGCGACTTCCCCGCCCGCGGCCCGATCCTCCTCTGCACCACCATGTCCTGGCTCGGCGGCGACACCGACGACACCTCACTCCTATGGCCCATGGCCATCCAGATGAACGCCACCAGCGTCGTCGCCCTCCCCGACGCCAACGACTTCCTCACCGACCTCCTCATCCGCACCGTCCGCGACACCGAACCCGCACCCGTCATCGCCACCGTCGCCGGCCACGGCGGCGCCGGCGCCTCCACCCTCGCACTCGCCGCCGCCACCGACGCCGCCCGCGACGGCCGCACCACCGTCCTCATCGACCTCGACCACACCGGCGGCGGCATCGACACCGCCGCCGGCCTCGCCGCCCAACCCGGCTGGCGCTGGCCCTCCCTCGCCGCGGGCACCGGCCCGCTCGACCCCGAACGCCTCCTCGGCGGCCTCCCCAAACGCGGCGGCCTGCACCTCGTCGCCCCCGACCCGCGCAACCCCTCCGAAGTGCCCGCCGCAGCCTTCGACCGGGTCCTGCGGGCCGCCCGCCTCGCCGCCGACCTCGTCATCGTCGACCTGCCGCGCACCCGCACCGACGCGTCCGCATCGGCCGCCGTCGCCGCCCGCACCATCGCGGTCGCCATCGGACCCGGCTCGCGCTCTTGGGAAGCCGCCCGCAGCGTCACCGCCGCCTACGGCCTCCACAGCGCCCACATCGGCGCGGTCCTGCGCGGCGACGCCGAACGGTGCCCACCGGGCGTCACCTGGGACGGCCCGCGCGAAGCCGACTGGCACGAACCGCCAGTGTGGGGCCGCGTCCCCACCGACCGGCGCCTCCCGGCCCTGCTCCGCCAAGGCCGCCTGCCACGCGGCCGGGCCGGACGCGGCATCCGCGACCTCGCCAAGACACTCGCCGAACCTCGACCGCGAGGCGAACTGGCCCTTCCTGACCGGACCGGAGCGGCCCGATGAACCTCGCCCTCCTCACCCGCGTCCGCCGCCAACTCGCCGCCCAGGCCGAACCGGGCGCGAACCGCGGCCGCACCCGCGGCTGGACCCACCGCTCCGCCAAGGCCGACATCGTGAAAGCCCTCTGCGCCGCCGGCGCCGCACCACCCGACCAGGCCTCACTCCTCCAACTTTCGGCGGCCCTGAGCGACGACCTCGTCGGCGCGGGCCCGCTCCAGCCGCTGCTCGACGACCCCGACGTCACCGACGTCGTCGTCAACGGCACCAGCGGCGTCTGGGCCGACCGCGGCGAAGGCCTCCAGCCCGCACCGGTCCGCCTCGACCGCCCCGAGACGATCCGCGCCCTCGCCTGCCGCCTCGCCGCCGCGGCCGGCAGGCGCCTCGACGCCGGAAGCCCGTACGCCGACGTGCGACTGCCCGACGGCACCAGATTCCACGCGGTACTCGCCCCGATCGCGGCCTCCGGCCCGTACCTGTCCTTCCGCACCCACCGGTCCAAGGCGTTCACGCTCACGCAGCTGGTGGAGGCGGACACGCTGACCGCGAGCATGGCCGACCTGCTGCTGCGCATCGTGAAAGCCCGGCTCGCCTTCGTCGTAACGGGCGGCACCGGGACCGGCAAGACGACACTCCTGGCGAGCCTGCTCTCCCACGCGCCCAAAGAAGAACGCATCGTCATCGTCGAAGACGCCGCCGAACTCGCTCCGGACCACCCGCACACGCTCACGCTCGAAACCCGCCCGGCGAACATCGAAGGCGCTGGCGCGGTCGACCTGGCCGCCCTCGTCCGCCAGTCGCTGCGCATGCGACCGGACCGGATCGTCGTGGGCGAGTGCCGTGGAGCCGAGGTGATCGAACTCCTCGGCGCATTGAACACCGGCCACGAAGGCGGCGCGGGCACGTTGCACTGCAACGCCGCCGCCGATGCACCGGCGCGCCTCGAAGCGCTCGCGCTCCCGCACGGGCTGCCGCGCGAAGGCCTCCACGCCCAGCTCGTGGCCGCACTCCGCGTCATCATCCACCTGCGACGCAACGGCACCGGCCGCCAAGTCGCCGAGATAGCCCTGATCGAAACCGGCGACGCCCGAACTCGCCAACTGACCGTCTCCACGGCCTGGACCCGCCACGGCCCGGGACCGAGCGCAGGCATCCTCGAACGCCTCCTGAAGGAGCGCAACGCATGAGCAGCTGGAACATACGACCGTCTCAGCCCCGGTCGCAGGCAGCCTGCGACCCATGCACCAGCGCCGGTGGCGACGGCGGCCGTGCCGCTGACGGGATTGACTCGAGCCAGCCCGCGTGGTCGCCTGCGCCGGGGTCCACCCCGAACCGGCTCGCCCCGGCCAGCGCCGTGGCTGCATTCCGACTTGCGGCACTCGCTTCGCCAGCAGCCCGAGGCATGCAGCGCCCGGCCACAACCAATCGACCGCGCGCCTCGCATCAGGCACGACCGCAGCGAAGTCGCAACGCCCGCATGTCAGCCTCGCTGCCTGCGGGAGTGCACCGAATGACCGCCGCAGAGCCGCCACCGAACACAAGGGAGCACTGCCCATGATCGCCACCGCATTCGCTCCGCTACCCGAACGCCGCCGCTGCAGGACCGTCGCCGATCACCGTCTCGGCACCGTGCAACGACACAGCGCAAACCGCAGCCCGGCGCGACGCCTGCCGCACTGCGGAAGGCGGCACCGCATCACCGCCTTCCCCAACGCGCTTGCGCTGCCGCCGGAGCGCCGACGCTGCAGCACCGTCCCCGCCAGCGCGACCACTCGCCTGGAATCAGCCTGCTCGAAACGCCGCCCACATGGCCGGTCACCACGGCATGCGGCAACGCGAATCGTCGCCCGCGGCCACACCGACAACCCGATGAAGGGAGGCACCGCATGACCGCCGTCGCCATCGCACTCGTCACCCACCGGCCGAAGACCGCCGCTTCGATCACCGCACTGCTCACCGCAGCTCTCGCCGCCTGGCTCGCCGGATACCGCCATGACGGCGGCCTCGGGCCGCTCGCAGCAGCGACCGCCGCGGCGGTCACCGCGATCTACACCGCCGCCGCGGTCATCGCCTGGCATCTCACCCTGCACCGCAAACGACTCCGCGAAGCCCGCAGGGCAGCCGCCGACACCGTCGCCTACCTGGCGGCCGACCTCGCCGCCGGGACCGATCCGGCCCGGGCAGTCGCCGCCGCCGAACCCGAATGGCCCGCCGAAGCCACCGCCACCGCGCGCCGCCTCCGGGCCGCACTCCGCATCGCCGCCGAACTCGGCGCACCCGCCGCGGAACTCTGTCGCAGGCTCGCCGACCACCTCCGCGACGACGACCAAGCGGCCGCCCGCGCCGGGGCCCAAACCGCCTCGATCCGCGCCACCGCCGCGCTCCTCGTCGCCCTGCCCGTCGCCGGAGTCGCACTCGGCGAGGTCGCGCTCGGCGTCGAAGCCGTCGCGTTCCTCTTCGCCAGCCCCGCCGGCATCGGCGCGGCCGCGACCGCGATGGGTCTCCAAGCCGCCGGCCTCGCCTGGACCGGCGCACTCATCAACGCCGTCACACCGAGGAGCTCCTGATGCCGCGCAAACTCATCGGCCCGCTGGCAGGCGTCGCCGCCGCCATCGCGATCGGGGGCGTCACCGGCATCATCGCGGGATTCGCCGCCTGGTGGATCACCGCCCGCCTCCTCCGCGCCGACCCGGACCGCGCTGAGCGCAACGCCGCCGAACGGCTCGCCCCGTCCTGGCCCTGGACGCTCGACCTCCTCGCCGCATGCATGCGCGCCGGGACGCCCTTCCCGCAGGCCGCGTTCGCCGTCGCCGAAACCGACGACCCCGCGATAGGCGAACGCCTCAACCGCTTCGCCGGAGCGATCCACCTCGGCGCCACCGCCGCCGAAGCCCTCCCGGAACTCGGCAGGCTCCCCGGAGCCGCACGCCTCGCCCGCCAACTCGACCGGTCCGGCGACTCCGGCGCCGCCATCGCCGCGGGCCTCGAGCAACTCGCGACCTCGCTCCGATCAGAACTCCGCACCCGCACCGAAGAACGCGCCGGACGCGCCGCCGTGGCCCTCGTCGGTCCACTGTGCCTGTGCTTCCTGCCCGCGTTCGGCGTCGCCGGCATCGGCCCGGTGGTGCTCGGCATCGTCACCGAGACCCTGGCCTCCGGCCTCTGACCAACCGACCCCGGGCAACACCGCCCGGAAACCGAAGAGAGGAAACCGCAATGCGCGCGAACACACACACCACGATGCCCCTCCCGACCCGCCGCGACCGCCGGGCACCGTCACGACCCGGCACCTGGAACGCCTCCTGCCGCCCCGAAAGCCGCAGGCAACCCGCCTGCCGACCCGGCGGCACCCACCCGCGACCCGCGTGCGGCCGGCACTGCGCCGGCAACCCGCCCGCCGCCACCGCAACCGACCACACCGAACCGCAACGCGACGAGACCATCCGAACCACCCCGGTATCTCAGAGCACCACGACCACCGCTCCACCCGCGCCGGAACCATCGCCCACACAGAAGGCCGCAACCCGACCTTGGTCACCCGGCTCGAACCGCAGCCGGACACCGATCACCGCAGGCCCTTCGAACCTCACCGGCGACCGGCCGCAACCCGCGAAACACCGCCCGAGCCCGAGACCGCGAGACGAATGGAGCCCCGGCCGCATGCGGGGCACCGTGAAACCCAGCTGGGGCGAACGCTTCGCCTCCCGCATGCGCGGCGAAAGCGGCATGAGCACCGCCGAATACGCGGTCGGCACCCTCGCCGCCGTGGCCTTCGCCGGCGTCCTCCTCAAAGTCCTCACTTCCGGCGCGGTCCAAGGCGCCCTGTCCGAGCTCATCGAACGGGCCCTGTCATGAGGAGCCGCCGAGCCGCACCCAGGAACCGGACCAGGCCCGACCCGCCGGCGCCGCCGGCCGTCGTCGAACACCGCAGAGCCCCGGCGAAAGCGCTCAAGCGCCGCGGCCGAGGCAAAGCGACACGCCACAGGCCGACCGGCAACGCCGAGCGCGTCAGACGCCGGGGATCCGAAAGCGGCTTCGTGACCGCCGAACTGGCAGCCGCACTGCCCGCCGTGGTCGCGGTGCTGGCGCTCGGCCTCTGGGCCGTCTCCACGGTCGGGATGAAGGTCCGCGCGATCGACGCCGCCAACAGCGCGGCGATCGCGGCCGCGCGAGGCGAAGATCCACAGGCGGTCGCGGCCGCCTACCTGCCCGACGGGGCGTCAGTCTCGGTCTCGACCGACGACACCGTGGCGCGGGCCGCGGTCGCTGCCCCGGTCCGGCCGCTTGGCCCGCTCACACCGCCCATGACGATCACCGCCGACGCGGCCGCCCCGATGGAACCGGGCCTGCCCCAATGAGAAAGGACAAGCGCAAGGCGCGAGCCCGAACGGCGGCGCAGGAGAGGAGCGGCGAGGAACCGAACGAGCCCGCCGCTGCAGGTAAGGAGCGGGGTTCGGCGACAGTCCTGGCGACCGGCGTGACGGCCGCCCTCCTGGCCGCGGCGGTGGCCTTCACGGCCCTCGGCCAAGCGAGCGCCGCCCGCCACCGGGCCCAGGGCGCGGCCGACGCCGGGGCGCTGGCGGGTGCCGCGCGGGTCTTGTTCGGCGAGGGCGACGCGTGCGCGGCGGCCCAGGCGATGGTCGAGCGCTCCGAGGCCGAGTTCCGAGCATGCGAGGTGAGCGGACTTGAGGTGACGGTCCATGTCAATGAGACCCCGAACGGTCTCCCCGGGGCCTTCGGCCCGGCCCGAGCGGTCTCGCGGGCAGGCCCGGTAGCCGTCGAATAGCGGGAACCGCGTGCGGTGCCGAGGCGCCTCGGCACCATACGCGACAACGAAAGACCGGCCCCGGCGGCCAAGGCCAGGCCGCCGGGACCGTAGAACGACACAGGTCTTCAGCTTCTCTATTGGTGTGCTGGTAGGCGGAGGGTGGGCACGGGGAGGGGAGGGGCCCCGGAAGACCTCCGCTCGCAGCAGGAAACGACCGGCCGCCGGCCAGCCCCATCCCGCGCCGGAGGGGGCGCCTCGGCGGTGCGGGGCAGTGCTTTCGGCCCACCCGCCCCCGTCCGTTCGGCCGGGGCAACGTGCCTGGTGAGGCGTGTTGGTCACACTCCGGTGTGTCCTTAGCCCAGGGGCGGTGCCGACGGGGCTTCGGCTGTCTAAACTCGCGCCATGGAGAAACACCGTTCTTCACCTGCCGCGGCGCCCGCGACCCGGTCGCCCGGCCGCCGCACGTACCTCATGTGCCGCCCCGCCTACTACGCCGTCGAGTACGCCATCAACCCTTGGATGGACACGACCGCCCCCGTCGACGCCGCGCTCGCCTGCGCCCAGTGGGAAGCACTCGTCGACGCTTACACCGCCCTCGGCCACGAGGTCGTCACCATCGAGCCCGAGCCCGGCCTGCCCGACATGGTCTACGCCGCCAACGGCGCCTTCGTCGTCGACGGCATCGCCTACGGCGCGAGTTTCCGCTACCCCGAGCGCCGCCCCGAGGCCGACGCCCACGAGAAGTGGTACCGCACCTCCGGCTGGAAGTACGCCGAGCCCGAGTTCATCAACGAAGGCGAAGGCGACTTCACCTACCTGCCCGGCCGCGAGCTCATCCTCGCCGGCTGGGGCTTCCGCACCGACGCCCGCGCGCACGCCGAGGCCGCCGACGTCTTCGGCCGCCCCGTCGTCTCGCTGCGCCTGATCGACCCGAGCTACTACCACCTCGACACGGCGCTCGCGCCCCTCGACGACGACAACATCGCCTACTTCCCGGAGGCCTTCGCTCCCGGCAGCCGCCTCCTGCTCGAGCGGCTCTTCCCCGACGCGGTGATCGCCGACGCCGAGGACGCCGCCGGGTTCGGCCTGAACTTCGTGTCCGACGGCCGCAACGTCGTCGTCAACGCCGAGGCCGCCGGTTTCGCCCGCAAGCTCAACGACGCCGGCTACGAGACCGTCCCCGTCGACCTCTCCGAGCTCAAGAAGGGCGGCGGCTCGGTCAAGTGCTGCACCGCCGAGCTGCGCCCGTAACCCCGTAAGAACCGACCGAGGGCCGGTGCACCAGCATTCGCTGGCGCGCCGGCCCTCGGACTTCGGGGGATCGGGTCTCGAGGATGCGGGCCGCGACCTGCCAGGGCACGCGGGAGCCGCCCCGCCGCCCGCATCCTGGTCTCAGCAGGGGTTGAGGGCCATCGTGGTCTCGAGGTCGCTCGGCTGGAAGCCGGTCGGCCGGGGCGCGCGGGGCCGGGGGGCGTTGATCGCAGCGTCGTCGGCGACGGCGCGTACGGGAAGCGCCGGGCGCTCGTCGTCCGTCACGACCGGCGGCAGGAACGAACGCGGCGACGGCTGGCGCCGCTGCGCGGGCACCGCGGCCGAGGTGGTGAGGCGCGGGTCCGGGGCGGGGAACGGGCTCGTCGGGTGGCCGGCGCCGACAGGGAGCACGTCGGCGAGGGCGGTGCGCACCAGCGACATCCGCTTGAGCGAGACGGTGATCTCGGTCCGCATCAGCGCGACAGTGTCTTCATTGCGGTCCAGCGACGCCGCGTCCTCGACCAGGTCGAGGTCGCCGAAAGCCGAAGCGCTGCCGAGGCGGTCGGCGGCGGGCCGGGCGTCGGCCTTGGGGCGGCGGAACGCGCGCGCCAGAAGCGCGTCGATGCGCCAGACCCGCTTGGCGTGCGTGGCGGGGAGCCAGAAGTGCCAGCGGTGCGGCTCGGTCGCGCCGGGTCCTTCGAGGACGGTGAAGTTGAGTTCCACGCCGGGTCCGGCCGGATCGGCCGACCAGCGCAGGTTCTCGATCGCGGCGACGGGGGCGTCGAGGCAGAGGCGGACGCGGCCGAGGAGTCGCGACTGGCGGGTCACGACCATGCGCTCGCCGGTGAGCATCAGGACGTGGTCGCCGCTGCCGAGCCCGTCGGAGCCGACGCAGCGGCTCAGCAGGGACACCTGGTCTGCGGACCCGATGTTGCGGCGCAGGAGGGGGACGTGCCGGGCGAGGGCCGTCGAGGTCAGGCCCGCCTCGGCCGAACAGGCGAGCATCGTGCGGGAGAAAAGGTCCATCTGCTTGCACCCCACAGAAATCCGTGTGCGCTCGCAATTGCGACGCGCTCTCGGAAGGAGTAACGGCAATCCGCATATGCAAGTTACGGCTACGAGGTGGCCTTCCCCACAACTCACTCCTTCGGGCGAGCCCGATCGTGGAGTGCCGGTTCAGTCCTCGGGCGCGAGGTCGGCGTCGAGGCCGAGATCCTGCTGGTCAAGGGGATCGAGTTCCAGTTCGAGCTGAAGGACCTCGCGGTTACGGGTGTCGGCTTCCACATCGGTCTCGCCTTGGGCCTCGGCGTCGAATGCCGCTTCGAGATCGACGTCGGCCTGGTCGAGGTTGAGGTCGAGATCGATGTCGATGTCGAGTTCGTCGAGCTCGATCGCTTCCCAATCGTGGACGTCCTTCCAGTCGCCGCTCCAGCCGTCAGGCCATGCAGGCGACTCGTCGTCTCCAATGTCGCCACCGTCATGGCCGTCGTCCTCGCCGGACTCCTCGGGCGGGCACGGGCCGTCCTCTTCTTCGACCGGGACGAGCTGCGGAGGCGCGCTCTCAGGGACGCGGCTGTCGTCCGGTTCGCGCGGGGCACCGCCACCCGCGTCGTCGGCCTCGGCGATGCGCTCGGCCTGCGGCTCCGCGGCCGGGCTGATGGCGATCCGTGGTTCGGGGCCGAGGCCGGGCGGCCCGTCGTCCCCGCCCGCCACGCCTGCGGGGTCGGGGGTCTCGGCTTCGATGACCACCGTCTGGGGGTCGTAGTCCAAGGGCTCGGCGCCGTCGCCGCCGCCATAGAGGCCCTTCGCGAAGGTCCAACCGATCAGCGAGAAGGCCGCCACGGTCCCGGCGCTCACGCCGACCATGGCGAACCAAATGCCCACCGGCCAGTGTCCCCCCTGGTCGCTGCCTTTGCCGCGCACCGCGCGCTCCTTCCCGCCACCCCCGTGCGACGAAACGGCCGTTCAGGACCGATGATGTCGATGGCCCGACCGATCACTACTCTGCGTCAGTCTTTCGCCCCGAATAGTAGTGTGGCGGCGGCTATGGCGCACACCACCCAAGACTTTGGGATGCTTGGATACACCGGAATACGAATATGAGGAGGCATCAATGGGCGACACACAGCGTCCTGCCAAGAAGACGGCCAAGAGCCGTCCGAAACCCGCCTCAGCGAACGAACCAGAGTTCGTGCAACTGCTGACTCCGGAGGGTCAGCGCGTCCAGCATCCCGACTACGACATCACCCTCACCGACGACGAGTACCGCGGCCTCTACCGCGACCTCGTCATCACCCGCGAACTGGACGCCCAGGGCACCGCCCTTCAGCGCCAGGGACAGCTCGGCCTGTGGCCGAGCCTCCTCGGCCAGGAGGCCGCCCAGGTCGGCTCCGGCCGGGCCCTCAAGCCGCAGGACACGGTCTTCCCGGCCTACCGGGAGCTCGGCGTCCAGTGGTGCCGGGGGATCGACCTCATCTCGTCGTTCGCGCTCTTCCGCGGGACCGACCTCGGCGGCCGCGACGTGGCCGCCGACCGCTTCAACATGTACGCGATCGTCATCGCCTCGCAGACCCTCCACGCCGCCGGCTACGCCATGGGCGTGGCCATGGACGGCGCGGTCGGCAACGACGACGGCGAGGCCGTCGTGGTCTACCACGGCGACGGCGCCACCAGCGAAGGCGACTTCAACGAGGCGCTGATCTGGGCCGGGGTGTTCAACTCCCCGCTGGTGCTGTTCTGCCAGAACAACCAGTACGCGATCTCGGAGACGAACGCCCGCCAGTTCCGGCTGCCGCCGTACCGCCGTGCCGAGGGCTTCGGCGTCCCGGGCATCCTCGTGGACGGCAACGACGTCCTGGCCACCTACGCGGTCACCCAGGCCGCGCTCGACCGCGCCCGCCGCGGCGAGGGCCCCAGCCTCGTCGAGGCCTACACCTACCGGATGCAGCCCCACACCACGTCCGACGACGCCACGCGCTACCGCGACGAGGCCGAGCTGGACTTCTGGCGCGCGAAGGACCCGATCGTCCGCTACCGCAAGTGGCTCAGCGCCGAAGGCCTCGCCGACGAGTCCTACTTCGCCGCGGTCGACACCGAGGCCGGCGAGCAGGTCCGGGCGCTGCGCGCCCGCGTCATGGCGCTCACCGACCCGGAAGTGACCGAGATGTTCGACAACGTGTACGCCGAGATGCCCCCCGGCATCGCGGCCCAGCGGGCGGAGGCGGTCGAGTTCCAGGCCTCCCTCGAGGAAGGGAGCGACGTCCGATGACCACCATGTCCATGATCAAGGCCTTGAACGAAGGCCTGCGCCGCGTCCTGGAGGACCAGCCGAAGTCGCTCGTCATGGGCGAGGACGTGGGCCGCCTCGGCGGCGTCTTCCGCGTCACCGACGGCCTGCAGAAGGACTTCGGGTCCGACCGCATCATCGACACCCCGCTGGCCGAATCCGGCATCATCGGCACCGCGATCGGCCTTGCCCTGCGCGGCTACCGGCCGATCTGCGAGATCCAGTTCGACGGCTTCGTCTACCCCGCCTTCGACCAGCTGGTCTCCCAGCTCGCGAAGATCCCCAACCGCTCCGGCGGGCGCGTGCGCCTGCCCGTGGTCGTGCGCATCCCCTACGGCGGCGGCATCGGCGCGATCGAGCACCACTCGGAATCCCCCGAGGCGTACTTCGCGCACACCGCCGGGCTCAAGGTCGTCACCTGCTCGAACCCGAACGACGCCTACTGGATGATCCAGCAGGCCGCCGCCGGGGACGACCCGGTGATCTTCTTCGAGCCCAAGCGCCGCTACCACTCCAAGGACGACGTCGACACCGAGAGCGCCGGCCTGGACCTGTACCGCGCCCGCACTCTCCGCGAGGGCCGCACCGCGACCCTCATCGCCTACGGCCCCACCGTGGACGTGGCGGTGAACGCCGCCGCCGCGGCGGCCGAGGAGGGCACGGACCTCGAGGTCATCGACCTGCGCTCGCTGTCACCGATCGACTGGGAGCCGCTCTTCGCCTCCGTGCGCAAGACCGGCCGCGCCGTCGTCGTCCACGAAGCGCCCGGCAACATCGGCGTCGGCGCCGAGGTCGCCGCGCGCCTCTCCGAGGAGTGCTTCTACTCCCTGGAGTCCCCCGTCCTGCGGGTGACCGGCTATGACGTCCCTTATCCGGCGAGCCGCCTCGAAGACGACTACCTTCCGAACCTGGACCGGGTGCTCGACGCCGTCGACCGGTCGCTCGAGTACTGAGGAGCGGACATGGGTCAGAGGATCACGTTCAACCTGCCCGACCTCGGTGAGGGACTCACCGAGGGCGAAGTCGCCGCGTGGCTCGTGGAGCCGGGTGGCGAGGTCAAGCTCAACCAGCCGTTCGTGGAGGTCGAGACCGCCAAGGCCCTCGTCGAGGTGCCCAGCCCCTACGACGGGGTGCTCGCCGAGCACCACGCCGAAGCGGGCGAGACGATCGACGTCGGCAAGCCGCTCGCCAGCTTCGAGGTCGAAGGCGTCGAAGCGCCCCCGGCCGAGAAGAAGAAAGACGAGCGCACGCCGAACCTCGTCGGCTACGGCGCCCGCGAGGCCGGGTCGAAGCGGCGCAAGCGCCGCACCGGCGACGCCCCCGCGGTCGCCGCTGTGGCGCCCGAACCGGCGGCGCCCGCGCCCGTCGCACCGCCGGCCCCCGCGCCAGCCCCGGCCGAGGCTCCGGCCGCGTCCGGACCGGTGCTCGCCAAACCCCCGGTGCGCAAGCTCGCCAAGGACCTCGGCGTCGACCTCGCCGCGGTCGTCCCGACCGGACCGAACGGCACGGTCTCGCGCGCCGACGTCGAAGCAGCAGTGGCCGCCCCGGCGGCCGCTCCCGTGAAGATCACGGCGTCCGCGGAGGACCAGCGCATCCCCATCAAGGGCGTCCGCAAGCTCACCGCGCAGAACATGGTCGCGTCCGCGTTCACCGCCCCGCACGCCACGGTGTTCCTCACCTGCGATGTCACCGGCATGATGGAGACCGTCAAGGAGTTCAAGGCGCGCAAGGAGTTCGCCGACGTCAAGGTCACGCCGCTGCTGTTCGTGGCCAAGGCGGTCCTCCTGGCCGCCCGCCGCCACCCGATGATCAACGCCCAGTGGGACGAAGCGGCCCAGGAGATCGTCGTCAAGCACGACGTTAACCTCGGCATCGCCGCCGCCACCCCGCGCGGCCTGGTCGTCCCGAACGTCAAGGCCGCCCAGGACCTGACCCTGGTCGAACTCGCCGAGGCCCTCACCTCGCTGGCGCGCACCGCCCGCGAAGGGAAGACCACCCCGGCCGACATGGCCGGCGGCACCATCTCGATCACCAACGTCGGCGTCTTCGGCATCGACACGGGCACCCCGATCCTCCCTCCGGGGGAGTCGGCGATCCTCGTGTTCGGCGCCGTCCGGCCGCAGCCGTGGGTGCATGAGGGCGAGATCGCCGTCCGCCAAGTGACCACGCTCGGACTGTCCTTCGACCACCGGCTCATCGACGGGGAACTGGGTTCGCAGTTCCTCGCCGACGTCGGCGCGTTCCTGCAGCATCCAGGGGAAACACTGCTCGCCTGGACGTGATCAAGGGCACCGACGAATCGTTGGCGGATCCCAGCATTCGGTGTTGTAATTGGGGCACGGAAACGACGGGGAAACATAACTTCGAAGCTTCCGACCGTCTCAGACAGTTGAGACCGCGAACTTCATCTCCTCCCATTGGTGCGGCGGACAGCGCCGAGTTCCCGCACCATTGAGACCCTCTCCAGGGGGTTCTCACACCGGCCGGGTGCCGCGATTGCCATGAGGGGTGGGCAACCGCTGGCACCCGGCCTTTTCGCACCCTCCACTCCCGAGCGCCGCTTCCCCCGCCCGCAAGGCGTTCCGGCTCCCGCTCAGTAACCCTGTCGAGTGATCGCGAGCGTCGCTGCGGTACCGTGTGACGCGTCTGGCGTGCCCCCAAGACGCCAGGCCGGAAGCAGCATTGAGGAGCAGCCGTGACCTCCGAGCAAGGCAACCCGCCTGAAAAGGGCGAGGGCAGCGAAGACCAGAACGCCGCCGAACCGGTCCCCGCGACCGACGCCGCGGCCCCGAGCCCCGAGCCGGCGAGCCCCGACGCGGGCGCCGCCCCCGAGGCCCCCTCTGCCGACGAGCGCCCGGCCGAACCCGCGCCGCAGGCCGAGGCCGCACCCGCCGAACCCGCTCCTGTCGAAGCCGCTCCGGAACCCGAAGCGCCCCAGGCCGAAGCTCCCGCTCCCGAGGCACCCGCCGCGCCTTCGGTCGACGAAGGCGTCACCGCCGCGATCCCGACCTCCGCGCTCGCGGAAGCCGAGATCCCGGCCGCCCCCGCCGCCGACGTCCCGGCCCCCGCGCCGGAACCCGAAGCGCCGCAAGCCGCTCCGCAGGCGCCCTCCGTGGACGAAGGTGCCACGCAGGCGATCCCGACCGCCGCCTCGATCGACATCGACATCCCGGCCGCTCCCGCCGCCGACACCGCGCCCGAGCAGGTCGCCCCCGCCGCCCCGGAACCGCCTGCCCCGCAGGCGCCACCGTCGGGCGGCGCGCAGTTCGATGAGGACGGCACGCAGATCCTGCGCCTCGGCCCCTCGCAGCCGTCCACCCCGGCCCCGGCAGCTCCGCCCGCCCCCGCCGCGGACCCGTACGAAGAGCACACGCAGGTGCTGCCGCCCCAAGGCGTCTCGGGCTTCAACGCCCCCGCGCCCTACGGCGAGCAGGCCCAGACGCCCTCTTCGGCATGGCCCTCGCCGCCGCCGAACCCGCTCGCGAACCAGGCCGCCCAGCAGCCGCCGGCGCCGAGCCCGGTCCACTCGCCCGGCGCGGTCCCGCCGCCGCCGCCTCCCGCGGCCAACCCGTACGCGCAGCCACAGTCGGCCTACCAGGCGCCCCCGCCTCCGGCCGCCCCGCTGCCGCCGACGCAGTCCGACGACACCCAGAAGCTCATCATCGGCGCGCACAACCCGCACAGCGAGCCGCCCGCGATGGCCCCGGGCTACGACCCGAACCAGGCCGCGCAGTCGCAGCCCGCGATGGGCGCGCAGTACTCGCAGCCGGGCATGCCGCCCGGGTCCGTGCCCCCCGGTTACGCGACCGGGCCGGTGCCCGCGCAGGGCGGCGGCGGCAAGAAGAAGCTGCTGCCGATCCTGGCGATCGTGGCCGCGCTCGTCGTGGTCGCTGCCGGTGTGGGCGTGTACTTCCTGCTGTTCGCCGCGCCGAAGTTCGAAGAGGGCGGCTGCGTCCGCCACACGAGCGGCGACCAGGCCGAGGCGATCGAGTGCGCCGACGCCAAGGAGGGCGAGGACTACGAGATCGTCCAGAAGGTCGGCGACGGCCAGGAGTGCGCCGACGCGGGCCGCGAGACCCTCACCGTCGGCGAGGACATCTACTGCCTGACCCTCCTCGGCGCCCCTGCCGAAGGCGAAGGCGGCGCCGAACCGACCGACGGCGAGTCCTAGCCACACAACCTCTGATAGGCCGATAAACGATGATAAATCCGGCCTAAAGGGACCCCTGGTACAAAAATACCGGGTGGGTACGACATCGTTCCGGGCCGGCGGGGTAACCCCCGTCGGCTCGAACCGTAATGTGAGGCTGCTTCAATATCGGCCGCCGTGCAGGAAGGACAGGCCGCCTCCGAGCTACGCTCGCCCGATGGCACAGCCCCGCAAGCAGTCCCGCGTCCGAGGCGCCGAGCTCGTCGGCCGCGGCTGGCTCAACACCGGCGGTCGCCGCCTCGATCTCGAGAGCCTGCGCGGCAAAGTCGCGATTCTCGACTTCTGGACCTTCTGCTGCATCAACTGCCTGCATGTCCTCGACGAGCTCCGCCCGCTCGAGGAGAAGTACGGCGACGCGCTCGTCATCATCGGCGTCCACTCCCCGAAGTTCGAGCACGAGCGCGACCCGAAGGCCCTCGCCGCGGCCGTCGAGCGCTACGGTGTCGAGCACCCGGTGCTCGACGACCCCGACCTCGAGACCTGGGACGCCTACGCCGCCCGCGCCTGGCCCACGCTCGTCGTCCTCGACCCCGAGGGCTACGCGGTGTCCACCATGGCCGGTGAAGGCCACGCAGAGGCCCTCGACGCGATCATCGGCGAGCTCGTCGCCACCCACACCGCCCGCGGCACCCTCGACCCCGAGGGCAGCCCGTACGTGGCCGCACCGCCCGCCGAGACCACGCTCCGCTTCCCCGGCAAGGCGATCGAGCTGCCCGGCGGGGACGTCCTGGTCTCCGACTCGGCCCGTCACCGGCTGGTCCGCTTGGCCTCTGATCTCGAGACCGTCGTGTCGGTGATCGGCACCGGCGAGCGCGGCCGCGCCGACGGGGCCGAGGCCCAGTTCAACGAGCCGCAGGGCCTCGCGCTCCTTCCCGCCGAGGTCGCGGCCGAGGTCGGGTACGACCTCGTCGTCGCGGACACCGTGAACCACCTCCTGCGCGGGGTCCGCCTCGCCGACGGGGCCGTCACCACCGTCGCCGGGACCGGCAAGCAGTGGCGAATGGACAACGGCACCTCCGCCGCCCTCGAGGCCGACCTCTCCTCGCCCTGGGACCTCGCCTGGTTCGAGGGCCGGCTGGTCGTCGCCATGGCCGGCATCCACCAGCTCTGGTACTTCGACCCGCGAGCCCGCACTGCGGGCGTATACGCGGGCACCACCGTCGAGAGCCTCAAGGACGGCACCTTGGATCAGGTCTGGATGGCGCAGCCGTCAGGGCTGGCCGCCGCCGGGGACCGGCTCTGGCTCGTCGACTCCGAGACCTCCGCGCTCCGCTACGTCGAGGACGGCGCGATGCGCACCGCGGTCGGCCAGGGACTCTTCGACTTCGGGCATGTGGACGGCCCCGCCGCCGACGCCCTCATGCAGCACCCGCTCGGCCTCGCCGTGCTCCCCGACGGACGCATCGCCGTCGCCGACACCTACAACGGCGCCCTCCGCGCCTACGACCCCGAGACCGCGACCGTCGCCACCCTCGCCGCGGGCCTCGCGGAGCCCAGCGACGTGATCGTCCTGGGCGGCAAGGTGTTCGTCGTCGAATCGGCCGCGCACCGCCTCACCGCGCCCGACCTCGGCGAAGCCGCGGTCTCCGGGCAGCACCACCGGGTCACCCGCAAGCGCACGAAGGTCGCGCCCGGCGCGCTGCGCCTCGAGGTCCTCTTCGAGCCGGCCGCGGGCCAGAAGCTCGACTACACCTTCGGCTCCCCGATCCAGGTCACCGTCTCCGCCGACCCGCCCCAGCTCCTCGCCGAGGGCGCGGGCAAGGGCGAGGAGCTCGGCCGCGACCTGGTGCTCGCGGACGGCATCGGGAAGGGCGTCCTGCAGGTCGTCGCCCAGGCGGCCACCTGCGACGCCGAGGCCGAGCACCCCGCGTGCCACCTCACCCGTCAGGACTGGGGCGTTCCGATCGAGATCGCCGAAGACGGCGTCTCGACGCTGCGGCTGGTGCTGCGCGATTAGCCCGCACGTGTGTGATCTCCTGCGGCACAGGTATTTCACCTGCGCGTCGCGTGTCATGAATCCGCGCCGTCGTCACGGCGCATAACGTTGTCCGGATCGCACTCAAGCACGTCCTATCAGGGAGGAAACCGCTGTGACCTTGGCGCCGGTGGAAGAACGCTACTCCGACTCCGAGCACTGGCTCGTGCTCAACGCCGCCGATCAGATCGTCACCGTGGGCAAGCTGCTCGAGCAGCAGGTCCGCACCCTCGAGTACCTCACCCCTGAGTACGCCGGCAGCCTCGCCGACTTCGAGCCCGACCTCACTCGCCTGAACAGCTAGCCCAAGCGGGCCGTTCGGCCGAATCCCGCGGGGTCGCCGCGGAGTAACGTCGGCCCGGACGCGAGAGGCGCGTCCCTCCACCGGCGGCCCGCAGCGGCCGCGGACGGGGCCGGCAAGCCCGACGCGCGAAGGGCCGTCCCGGCGCCGGCGCACCCCGCAGGGGCGCGCCGCGAACGGGCACTCAACGGGCACTGAGCGGCACCTGGCATCACCGCGCCGGGACGGCTCCCTCCGCGCCGCTACGCTGAAAGCGAAGTCGCGCCCCAGCGGCGCGGCCGCGTCGCACCGCGCTGATACCGTCGATGAGTGGAATCTTTCGAGCGGCCCTTCGGCGACGAGAACGGCCCCGTCCAAGCCCCGATGCACCCAGCCTGGATCCGCATCATGCCGTGCAGTATCGAGCTGTTCCGCACCGTCCCCTCCGTGAACCCGTTCCCCGCGAGCTGGTGGGCCGACGCCTTCCCCGAGGACGACATCTGGAACGAGCCCGTCTGGTGCGACCCGGGCGACGTCGACGACTGGATCGCCGAGGCCTCCGAGCACCACCTGGGCGCGTCGCAGGAGGTCATCGAGAAGGAGGCCCGCGAGGAGTACGACCGGGCCACCGCCGAGCGCAGCGAGCGCATCGACACCTTCACCACCCACTGCCGCCGCGCCGGCCTGCCCGTGCCGCACACCGTGCGCGACCTCCTGGAGTTCCTGCTCGCCCTGGGCCTGTACCGCTCCGAGATGCGCGACGGGAAGCTCTACGTCGCGCCCATGCTCTACATCAACCCGTTCGACGTGCTCGCCTTCGACAAGGTCGAGGCCATCGAGGAGGCCGCCGACCAGCGCGGCGACCTCGAGGAGCTGACGGCGATCGCGATCCGCCGGGTCGGCGGGATCGAGTACGAGTTCGACGAGGAGGGCCGCTTCACGCTGCCCGGCGGCGCGAAGTCGGCCACTGTGCAGGTGAGCCTGGCCGCGCTCGCCGAGGACGCGGGCGTCCCTGCCCCGGTGATCCGGGGGATGCTCATGGAGCTCGCCGAGGACGGTGACGTGGCCGGGTCGGTCGACCTCGGCCAGGTCGGGATCGCGGAGGAGTTCACGCTCACCGCCTCCGACGACCTGCTCGGCGGCTACCCGAACGACGAGCTGCTGCCGCCCGAACACGCCTGAGTCGTCCCCGTTGTCCGGTCCGCCCTGAACGGCGCCTGGACGGATGCGACGCGGACCGCACTCCATTCACGCTCAGTTCACCTTCACGTTCACCTGCGTGCACCTCGATGGCGTTCCATGAGGGCAGGACACGTTAACGGCGGTTGACATTCGGTGATTGGAGTTCGCGTGACCGTGAACCAGACTGGTACCCGCGCCCAGGCCCCCATCGCGGGCCTCGCCCCGCAGGGCCGCACGGGTGCCCCGACGCAGACCGAGACGGTCATCGACCTCAAGGGCGTCGACATCCACTACGGGCGCGTCCACGCCGTCCGCGACGTGTCGCTGCCGGTGGCGCGCAACCAGATCACCGCGATGATCGGCCCGTCGGGCTGCGGCAAGTCGACGGTGCTGCGGTCGATCAACCGCATGAACGATCTCATCCCGGGAGCGAAGGTCTCCGGGACCATCTCCTTCCACGGCCAGGACATCTACGGCTCGGGCGTCGACCCGATCGCGGTGCGCCGCCACATCGGCATGGTCTTCCAGAAGGCGAACCCGTTCCCGAAGTCGATCTTCGACAACGTCGCCTACGGCCTGCGCATCAACGGCATGAAGGACAACCTGGCCGACCGCGTCGAGCAGGCGCTCCGCGGCGCGGCGCTGTGGGACGAGGTCAAGGACAACCTCAAGAAGAGCGCCCTGGCGCTCTCGGGCGGGCAGCAGCAGCGCCTGTGCATCGCCCGCGCGATCGCCGTGCAGCCGGAGGTCCTGCTCATGGACGAGCCGTGCTCGGCGCTCGACCCGATCGCGACCGCGCGCATCGAGGAGCTCATGAGCGAGCTGGTGCGCGACTACACGATCGTGATCGTCACGCACAACATGCAGCAGGCGGCGCGCGTCTCCGACGCGACGGCGTTCTTCTCCGCGGCGATCGACGACGCGGGCGAGCGGTACGGCTTCCTCGTCGAGTTCGACGAGACGCAGCGCCTGTTCTCGAACCCGTCCGACTCGCGCACCGAGGACTACATCACCGGCCGCTTCGGCTAGGGCGGCAACGGGCTTACGGCGGCGCGGTCGAGGGGTCCGCGCCGCCGTTCCCGTGCCCGGCGCAAGGCATGCGAGAAGGGAGGCGGCCGTCAGGCCGCCCCCTGCTTCGTGCTGTTCTAGAGGTCGTCGCCGCAGACGAAGCCGTGTGTGCGGCCCTCCATGTCGGTGATCGCCCAGTACCAGTCGCTGACGCATTCGCCGCCCTGGGCGGCCTTCTCGTCGTCGCTCATGTCCGCGACGGGCTCGTCGAGCATGATCGTGTCGACCACGGTGTAGAGCGCGACGTCGGAGCCGCAGTCGACGCTCCACCAGCTGTCGCTGTCGTCGAAGCAGTCGCCCACGTCGGGCATGACCGGCAGGTGCGCGGGTTCCGCCGGGTCGGGGTTGCCGACGGCTTGGAGGCAGTACAGCGAGTCGAGCTTGCCGGAGGAGTAGACGTAGTCCCACTTCGTCCAGGCCTCGCCGAGGACGTTGGTGCCCCAGGTGTCGCCGCACATCTCGTAGACGGGGGCGGCGTCGGCGAGGTTGCCCTCCTCGTCGACGGCGATGTCGGCGGCGTCGTAGGTCTGGGCGGTGATCTCCCAGAACGCGTCGGCGCTGCCGCAGTCGACGAGCGGGCCGAGGCCGCTGCCGTCGACCTCCGACTCGTAGGGGAGGCACTGGCCGACTTCGGAGTCGGTCTCCTCGGCGGGGGTGGTCGCCTCGGTGTCGGGCGTGTTCTCGTTCTCGGAGGCGGATGCGGAGGTGTCCTCGCCGCCTTCGGCGGCGTCGTTCTCGTTGCCTTTGATGTTCATGGTGACGAGCAGGACGGCGCCGAGCACGAGGACGGTGGCGCCGACGACGATGCCGCCGATGAGCCCGAGGTTCCGCTTCGGCGGTTCGGGCGGGAGGGCCGGGCCGCCGTAGGGGCTCCCGGGTTCCTGGCCGTAAGGGGGCTGCCCTCCGCCGCCGCCGTAGGGCGGCTGCTGTCCGCCGCCCGCGCCGTAGGCCGGCTGCTGGGGCTGGCCGCCGTAAGGGTTCTGGCCGCCGCTGTACGGCGACTGGTATCCGTAGCCGGGGGTTTGCGGCTGCTCCGGTGGGGGACCGTAATTCGGAGGGACAGTCATGTCAGCCACGCTATAGGGGCTTGTCAACGTTCCGGCGATCCGGGGTCGGCTCCGAGTAAGGAATGTCGCAGCTCAGCGGGGACGCGTGTGCGCGAACGCCCCCGCCCGTGCCCGGGTGCGAGGCAACGCACCGCACATCGGGTTCGAGCCCGGGCGTGGCGGCCGGTGCCCGGCCGCCCGAATCAGCGGCCTAAAGAGTGTCCGGAAGGACGACCACGCGTTCGACCGTGTAGTCCTCCATGGCCCACCGCACGCCTTCGCGGCCCACGCCGGAGCCCTTGACGCCGCCGTACGGCATCTGGTCGGCCCGGAACGAGGGCACGTCGCCGATGATGACGCCGCCGACGTCGAGGGTGCGGTGGGCGAGCATCGCCTGCGGCAGGCTCTCGGTGAAGACCCCGGCCTGGAGCCCGTACCGGGAGTCGTTGATCGCGGCGAGCCCGGTCTCGAAGCTGTCGACGCTCGCGAGGACGAGCACGGGCCCGAACACCTCTTCGCGCAGGACCTTCGCGTCGGGTCGGACGTTGGCGAGCACGGTGGGCTCGATGAGGGAGCCTTCGCGCGGGGCGCCGCCGCACAGGACCTTCGCGCCCTCGTCGACGGCTTCTTCGATCCAGGCCTCGACCCGCACGGCGGCGTCGGTGCTGATGAGCGGCCCGACCTTGCAAGAGGGGTCGTTCGGGTCGCCCGAGGGCAGGGCCTTGACCTGCTCGGTGATGCGGGCGGCCATGTCGGCGTAGGCGGGCGCCTCGATGAAGACGCGTTGCACGGCGATGCAGGACTGCCCGGCCTGGTAGTTGCCGTACATCGCGATCCGCTCGGCCGCCCAGTCCCGCTTGGGGTAGTCGGCGCTGACGAGGACGGCGGCGTTCCCGCCGAGTTCGAGCGTCACGTGCTTGTCGGGGATGCGGCGCAGGATCTGCTTCCCCACGGGCGCGGAGCCGGTGAAGGAGACGACGGGCAGGCGCGGGTCGTCCACGAGCTGGTCGGCCCGGTGGTCGGGCACTGGCAGGACCGAGAGCATCGCGGGCGGCAGGTCCGTCTCGGAGAACAGGGCGCCGAGGTGGAGTGCGGAGAGCGGGGTCGCCGGGGCGGGCTTGACGACGATCGGGCAGCCGGCCGCGATCGCGGGCCCGACCTTGTGCGCGACGAGGTTCAGCGGGAAGTTGAACGGGGAGATGCCGAGCACGGGCCCGCGCGGGAAGCGCCGCACGAGCGCCAGGCGGCCCTCGGCGGTCGGGTCGGTGTCGAGGCGCTGGACCTCGCCGACGAACCGCCGGGCCTCCTCGGCCGCCCACCGGAAGGTCGAGACGGCGCGCCGCACCTCGACGCGCGACCACGCGATCGGCTTGCCCGATTCGGCGGTGATGAGCTCGGCGCAGGTCTCGGCCTCCTCGTCGAGGCGGCGGCGCACGTGTTCGAGGGCCTCGGCCCGGACGTGTGCGGGCAGGGACGCGCATTCGCGGGCGGCTCCCGAGGCGGCGGCGACGGCGGCCTCCACCTGCCCGGCGGTCGCCCACGAGGTGGCGCCCACAGGGGACTCGTCGTAGGGGTGGGTGACGAAGAACTCCTCCTCGCCGTGCTGCGGACGGCCTGCCACCCAAATCGGCGAAACGGGACGGAGACGTTGCGACATGCTTCCAGCCTACGGGTTCAAGCGCGTGCGGCGCTGCGGTTGGGGCGTGCCGATCCGATCGCCGCCAGGCCGCGGCGCGAAACCGGAAGGGCCCGAAGCGGGTCCGGCCGCGCCCGCGCGCCCGCGAGCGTTTTCCCGGGTGGAGGCTTCGCAACCCGGGTGCGCTCATTTGCCCGCTCAAGGCATGATGAGGGCATGAGTGAACAGCAATCAGGTGCGGGGTATCCGCAGCAGCCGACCTCCGGTCAGCCCCAACAGCAGGCGTACCCTCAGGCGCCCTACGCCTCGCCGCAGGCGCAGTACCAGGCCCAGCAGCAGTACGCGGCGTACGCTCCCCCGGCCCCGTCGCTGTTCGACAAGCTCGGCGTGCCCTCCATGCCCGCGATCCTGGGCCTGTGCGGCCTCGGCGCGCTGGTCCTCGCCGGTCTCATCGCCGGCACGAGCGACGGCACCGAGCTGCAGGTCGACGTGGCCGGGCACCTGTTCGGCCTCCCGTCGATCCTGACGGGCGTGATCGTCATGTTCGCGCTGACGCTGTTCGCCGGTGAGAAGCTGCGGACCCTTTGGAAGGCCCTGACGGTCGCGGGCGCGGGCCTGTTCCTCGCCGGCTTCCTGTACGACCTGCTGTCGCTGCCGGACGGCGACGCCGGCTCGGACGCCTCGGCCTGGATCGGCGCGCTGCTCCTGGTGGCCGCGTACGGCCTGTTCGCCGCCGGCGCGGTGATGGTCCCCGGCTCGGCCGCCGCCGCGCAGCCCGCCGCCCCGGCCCCGCAGGGCTACCCGACCGGGCAGCAGCCCGCGGTCCCGCCGCCGGCCCCGCAGGCGCCCCCGGCGACCCAGCAGAACCCGTGGCCCCAGGCGCCCCAGTAGGGACCGCGCTGAAGGCAGCCGAAGAGGCGGCGCGACTCAGGTCGCGCCGCCTCTTCGTATTCTGCTGGTTGGCTTTTGCATCCCGAGGTGGTGCATTCCGAATGATCGGTACCGGTACCCGAGGTCTATGCTCCAGCGCCTCGTGCCCGCTCGTGGGGGAGCGGACCTGCGGCCGCGGCGCAGGGTCCGCTAGGGACGTCGGCGCTCGCTGGCTGAGCTCACACTGGATGTGGAGATTGCGGTATCGGTCGGGAGGGCCCGCCCGGTCGGCTCATGGAGCCGTCCGGCTAACTGCTTCTTTGGCGGGAGCCAGTCATCTTCACGGAGCTCTTCGTCGTCTCCGTCGTACCGATCGGCGTAAGCGGCGTAAGGGTCCGATTCCTCTTCAGGAGTCTCAATGTCGACCTCGTCCTGACGACCGCCGCCGAGTTCGCGCTCGAGCGCTCGGATGTCGGTGTTCGGAGTGTGGTACTTGAGCTTCCGGGCCACTTTGGTCTGCTTCGCCTTAGCTCGGCCTCGCCCCATGTTGGCTCGACCCCCTCGCACAGAAATCATCGGGGCAGCCGATAAGGTGCCCCGGAATGCTTGCAATCTCTTCGTGGCTCCTACGGTACAGCCTTGGGGCGCAGGACTGCATCCCGGCCCATGAGTTGGATGCCACAGATTACCGGCGATGACCACCAGACCGGGACGAACGACCGCCCGTAACGTGAGCAGTGTTCTCACTTTAGGGAGCGGCATCGCGACCGGCGGTGACCGGTGGCGCCCCCCGGCGCGCACGTCCGCGCACCGGGGGACGCGCGACATCAGCGGAACAGGCGCACCCGCTGGAGCCGGCCGACGGCGGCCATCCGCTCCTCGGCGATGGCGTTCGCGGCGGCGACCGGGGTCGTGCCCTCGCCCTTTGCCCGCTCGAGGATGCGCGAGGTGGTCGCGAAGATCCCGGCGGTGCGCCGCTCGGCCCGCTTGAAGTCGAACGCGCCGTCGTACTCGTCGGCGACCTGGATGACCCCGCCCGAGTTCACCACGTAGTCGGGGCAGTAGAGGATCCCGGCCCGGTCGAGCTCGGCCGCGACGCCCGGCTCGGCCAGCTGGTTGTTCGCGGCGCCGCACACGATCTCGGCGTCCAGGGTCTTCAGGGTCTGCTCGTTGAGGACGCCGCCGAGAGCGCACGGCGCGTACACGTGGATGCCCGAGGCGATGAGCTCGTCGGCGTCGGCGACGATCCGCACCTGCGGGTGGTTCGCCCTCGCCCAGTCGATCGCGGCCTGGTTCACGTCGCAGGCGACGACCTCGGCCCCGGCCTCGAGCAGGTGCGGGATGAGGTGGCGCCCGACCTTGCCGAGCCCGGCCACGCCGACCGTGCGGCCCGCGAGGTCCACTGCGCCCCAGCGGTGCAGGGCCGCGGCGCGCATCCCCTGGAACACGCCGAACGCGGTGAGGATCGAGGAGTCCCCGGCCCCGCCCGCCTCCGGGCTGCGTCCGCTCACGTGGCGCGTCTCGCGGGCGACGTGGTCCATGTCCTCGACGTACGTTCCGACGTCGCAGGCGGTCACGTACCGCCCGCCCAGCGACTCCACGAAGCGGCCGTAGGCGCGCAGCAGCGCCTCGTTCTTGTCGACGGCCGGGTCGCCCCAGATGACGGCCTTGCCGCCGCCGTGGTCGAGCCCGGCGATCGCGTTCTTGTAGGCCATGCCCTCGGAGAGGTGCAGGACGTCGTTGAGGGCGTCCTCCTCGGAGGCGTAGGGGTAGAAGCGGGTACCGCCGAGGGCCGGGCCGAGGGCGGTCGAGTAGATCGCGATGATCGCGCGCAGCCCCGAATCGGGGTCGTGGCAGAACACGACCTGCTCGTGGCCGCTGCCGTCGAAGATGCTCATGGCTTGCTCTCCAGTTCGTTTCGCGGGGGTGCCCTGCGCCGCCGTCGCTGCGGGAACCTCCCAGGGGGCGGCCGGGTCTCGGCCGACACTCTCGATGTAGCGCGGGTATGCCTACGCCCCCAGCATATGACTATGGAAGTATCTGCCTCGTGTACGCACCGAACGCGTCCTATCTGCGCGTCTACGAGCCGGCGGGCGCCTTCGCCGACGCCGACTACTGGCGTGCGTACGCGGCCTCGGGGCGCGCGATCGACCCCCTCGAGGGGCCGCGGCTGCGCCGCGAAGCGCTGTACGAGCGGATCGGCTGGCCCTGGCGCGGCGTGCCGTCGTTCCCGCGCGACGCGTACGTCATCGACCGCGGCCGCCAGGCCGACCCCCTCGTGTGCCCCTGGAACCTCCGCTACCGCGTCGCCGCCTCCGCCCTCGAGGTGCGGCGGCTGACGCCCGAGGCCGTCGCCGAGGCGCTGTTCCCTCCTGAGTTCCTGTCCTCGGCGGCCGAAGTGGTCGCCCTGGACGACGGGACCGACCGCCACGACGCCCCCGCCGACGCCCACGAGCACGTCGCGTCCTGGTCCGTGCCGCTGCGCTGGTTCGCCTGCGTCCGCGCCGAAGACCGCGAACTGGTGATCCAGCGCGGCGTCGCCCAGCTGCGCTACCGCACCCCGATCACCAAAGCCCGCACCGGTCTCGTCGTCGCCCGCAACCTCGTGCGCTCCGAGTTCGGCGAAGGCGCCGAGCTCGCCGAGGCACTGGCCGAGACCGGCGAGTGGCTCGACGGCTTCCACCGCGACTCGATCGTCGAACTCGACTACGGCGGCCTCGCCGCGCGGCTCGACCCCGAGGAGCTGCGCGCCGAGGACTCGGTCGACCTCACCTGGCAGGCCCTCGACCACCTCGGCGCCTCCGAGCCCGAAGAGGCGCAGGACTGCTATGCGCGCCTTGTCGACCGGTGGCGTGATCGTCGTCTCGCCGAACGCCTCAACTGACCTCGGACGCCGCGACACCGCACAGCCGCTGCCAGCACGTTCGCATGTGGAGTGATCACTCGGATGAGCGACACGACCGGAAAGTCCAAGCAAAATCGGCCGTTCGGACTATGTCGGACATCTACGACAGGCCGGACGATTGCAGAAGGAACGAATCAAGGCTCGGCGCCGGTGATTCGCAGCCCGTCTGTGGAGGAGAAGAACGATGACGACAGAGCTGAACCTTCCGGTGGAATCCGAGGCCCTGCTCACCCCGTCCGAGGTTGCCGCGATGTTCCGCGTCGACCCCAAGACCGTCACCCGCTGGGCCAAGGCCGGCAAGATCTCGGCCATCCGGACCCTCGGCGGCCACCGCCGCTACCGCGAGTCCGAGATCCGCGCCCTGATCAACGGTGACATCCCCGCTCAGCGCGTCGCCGCTGAGTAAGTAGCAGCGGCGGCGCCACCGACCGGGCACCGCCACTGGAACCAGCATGAACGCCGTGGCCACACGGCGAGGGAACCAATAGGCCGGACCACCCTTCCGGCCACACCGCCCGGTTTCCACCGGGCGTCCGCACCGCCCTATCGAAGCCGCGGCAGTCGGCGCCGCGGACTCCGACGATCGAGGACGCGGGCCCTCCCTCAGGGCCCGCTTCCCCGCAAGGCCCGGCGAATCCGGCGCTCCACCCCGTACGCGCGCGTTCCCGATGCGCCGCCGGGAATCCCATGCCACGCTTGAAGCGTGACTCGCACGAAGAGCCTCGCCGTCGCCACCGCCGTCGCAGCGGTGGTCCTCATGTTCGCGCTCGCCGTGCCCCTCTTGAACAAAGCCGTCTCCCCCACGGTCGACGTGGGCGGGTGGACGTTCACGCTCGCGGGCGCCACCCTCACCGCCCCGGACGAGGTCCGGATGCGCCCCGGCTACTACCAGCCCGGTTCCGGCCGCATCGAATTCCTGGTGGGCGAGGCCGAAGTGGACATCGCCGTCGCGGGCCCCTACGACTTCGACGCCGAGTACCTGGCCGACGAGATGTCGCGCCTCCTCGAAGTCCAGCCGGGCGTCCAGCTCACCGAACCGCGCGACTGCGCCGCCGACGGCGTCGAGGGCGCGGGGCGCAGCTTCGTCACCGAGACCGGCGCGGGCTTCGCGTGCGCCTTCGTCCACGACACGATCCGCGCCGAGGTCACCGCGACCGGCGCGTCGCTAGACTCAGCCACTGTGGACAGAATCGACGCGCTCATCGGCCAGTTGTCCTTCGGATCCGCCTGACATGCGGCTCGACCCCGCCTCGCCCGTGCAGTGGACCGCCGTGCTGCTCATCGGCGCGGCGGGCATCCTGCTGCTGTACAACACGCTCCCGGTGGCGCTCGCCTACCCGCGCGCGGGGACGACCGCGCTGGTCCTGTTCTCGCTCTTCGCGATCCCGTTCTGGTGGCTGCGCGGCCGCGTGGCCGACCGGCTGGCGCTCCCGGCGGGGGCGCTCGCGATCGGCCTCGTCTGGGGGGCGACCGTGGCGGTGATGACGTCCCTGTTCGGTTCGCGGGCGCTGCACGGGCTGCTGGCGACCGCGTACGGCCCGGCGTGGGCGGAGCGGTGGTCGCCGGTGCTGGCGGCGCCGGTGGTGGAGGAGGTCGTGAAGGCCGCGGGCGTGGTGCTGGTGGTGGCGATGGCGTGGGGGCGGGTGCGCGGGGTGCTCGACGGGATCGTGCTCGGGGCGTTCTGCGGGGTGGGGTTCCAGATCGTGGAGGGGTACGCGTTCGCAATGTCGAGCACGGTCCTGAACCGGGCGGGGGACGTGGTGGAGCCGGTGATCGCGGTGTTCATCGTGCGCGGGGTGCTCGCGGGGCTGTGGAGCCACGCGGTGTTCACGGCGATCGTGGGCGCGGGGGTGGCGTTCGCGGCGACGCGCCGGACGGCGCGGTCGGTGTGGGTCGCGGTCGGGGCGCTCGCGGGGGTGATCGTGTTGCACGCGCTCTGGAATTCGCCGCTGTTGCGCGACGGTCTCGGGCTGGGCGCGCTCGGCGTGCTGGCCGGGGTGATGCTCAAGGGCCTGCCGGCGGTACTCATCGTGTGGTGGCTGGTGCGGTGGGCGAAGCGCGCGGAGGCGCCGGTGGAGCGGGAGCCGGAGGCGATCTGAGTGCGTTTGCGCAGGCCAGGGCGGCCATACGGGTGGCCCGGGGTACCCGCCCAGTCCCACCTTCACCACTACCAGTGAAAAGGGCAGTGTCCCACAGGGGTGCGACATCGCCTGGTCGGCGCTGAGATGCGAGAAGCATTCGCGTGCTGGCACGTAACAATGCCGCCCCGGTCTGAGCGCGCGGTACCGAGACGGCATTGCCGTGCTCGGTCGCGTCCGTCGCTCAAGGCGTCCGCTCCCACTGGCCCGCATTTCGTGCGGCCGGTCCGCGGTCGACGCGACGGTTCATGGCGCGAGCCGCGTCGTCGTGTTCCTGGCCGGCCGCTCGGGGGCGGCCCTGCGGTAGGCGATTCGGCCCTGGCACCGGCGGTGAGTGGACCCGTTGGTCCGTCCGGCGCCTCACTTGGTGACGAGTGAGGTTCGACCCAGGGCCGCCGATTTGAGAATCGGCGCCGACCGAGCATCGTGAAGTTCTCTCGATTTCGACGCTACCAGCGGCCGTGCGAT
This sequence comes from Glycomyces niveus, assembly GCF_017592475.1. Lineage (GTDB taxonomy): Bacteria > Actinomycetota > Actinomycetes > Mycobacteriales > Micromonosporaceae > Glycomyces > Glycomyces niveus. The sequence continues at coordinate 107,533 of NZ_JAGFNP010000008.1, forward strand.
TTGTCACCGACTCGGGAGTTCGAATCGTCCCGATTCGTCGGTGCCGATGAGTCCCTCGGTGATGAGCTGTGCGACGGCCTCGTCGAGCATCCGCCGGTCCGGCCAGACCGCGTCGATCCGGTCGCGCCCGACCGGCCCGTCGGCGTCCCGCAGCAGCGCCATGACCTCGCCGCGCACATGCCGGTTGGTGCCCTTGTAGGTCTGGCGCTTGCGGCTCGGCCCGGCCGGGACCTCCTGGCCGGAGAAGCCGCACACGGCGCTCACCGGGCAGGCCCCGCATTCGGGCGCGCGCGCCTTGCACATCAGCGCCCCGAGCTCCATGAGCGCGATCGAGACGCGCGCGGCGGTCGGCGCGTCGTCGGGCAGCAGCGACTCGGCGGCGGCGAGGTCGGCCTTGGTGGTGGCGGTGCCCGCGTCGCTCTCGCCGCCGAGGCGGGCGACGACGCGGCGCACGTTGGTGTCCACGACCGCGTGGCGTCCGCCGTAGTGGAAGACCGCGACCGCGGCGGCGGTGTAGACGCCGATGCCGGGCAGCTTTTCGAGCTCGGCCGGGTCCGACGGGACCACGCCGCCGTGCTCGGTGGCGACGATCCGCGCGCACTCCTGGAGGCGCAGGGCCCGGCGCGGGTAGCCCATGCGGCCCCATTCGCGCAGGACGTCGGCGGTCGGGGCGGCGGCGAGGTCGGCCGGGGTGGGCCAACGCGCCATCCAGGCCTCCCATACGGGGGCGGCGCGGGCGACCTGGGTCTGCTGGCTCATGACCTCGGAGACGAGCACGCCCCACGCGGTGGTGCCCGGTCGGCGCCAGGGCAGTTCCGTGCGGTGGTGCGCGTCGAACCAGGGGAGCAGGCGGGCGCTGAGGGTCGCGGGGGACGGCAGTGCCGGTGCGGTGTCGGCGGCGAGCATGCCTCCCATTGTCGGTGCGGGGTCCGACAATCGGACGGGAGGGTCGGCGCGGGGCGGTCCTGCCGGTGTGTGCTGTGCGTCGTCGCGGTTCCGGGCCTTCGGACGGGAACCGCCGTCGCTGGGCGGGGATCCGGCGGGCACTCCACAGGCACTTCGCGCGGATGGGTAAGGGCCCCCGGTTTCCACGGTCGCAGCGGGGTGCGACATTTCCGGGCGTGCTCAGGGCTCGGGTGCGTGTAATTCCGCTCTCATGCGACTCCGTTGCGTTAGCGTCCCGGCGTGCAGGGTTTCAGGGGCAGGTTCGTGAAGGGCTCGGAGCCGGAGTCGGTGTACTGGAAGCGGCGGGCGATCGTGGCGGGGGCGGTGCTCGCGCTCGTCCTGCTCGTGGTGGTCGGCCTCAGCGCGCTCGGCGGCGGCGAGGAGAAGCCCGAGGCCGAAGCGGATGCGGCCCAGAACGAGTGGGTGCCGCCGTCGTCGGACTCGACCGTGAACCGCCCGTATTTGCGCGAGACGCCGGACGCCGAGCCGAGCGAGGAGCCGTCGCCCACGGAGCCGGCGGTGGAGCCCTGCGCGGCCGAGGACCTGATGCTCCAGGTGGTGGCCGCGTTCGACGAGGCGCGGTCGGGTTCGGAGGTGCCGGTGAGCGTCCTGGTCGCGAGCGGCGCGGACACCGCGTGCACCGCGGACCTGCGCGAGGTCGCCGTCGAGCTGACCGCCGGCGCGGACGTCGTCTACTCGACCGCGCACTGCGAGACGCCGCAGGGCGAGGAGGTCGAGCTCGCGGACGGCACCGGCCAGACGATCGAGTTCACGGTGGACGGCCTGGCGTCCGAAGCGGAGTGCGCGGGCGCCCGCCGGGAGCTGCCCGCGGGCGAGTACGAGCTGCGGGCGCGCTTGGGCGACGCGGTCTCGTCGCCGACGACGCTGCGCTTGACCTAGAGGTACCGGTCGAGGATCGAGACCTCGGCGAGGCGGGTGAGCGATTCGCGGATGCTTTGCGCGCGCCCGGGGCCGATCCCGTCGACGTCCTGCAGCTCCTCGACGGTGACGCCGAGCAGTTCCGGCAGGGCCCCGAAGTGCCCCACGACCCGTTCGATCACCGCTTCGGGCAGCCGCGGCACCTTGGCGAGCATCCGGTAGCCGCGCGGGCTCACCCGCCGGTCGAGCACGTCCGGCGAGTTGGGGTACCCGAGCGAGCGCGCGACCGCGATGAGGTCGAGCAGGTCGGGTGAGCGCATGGAGTCCACGGCGCGCAGGGCTTTGCGGTAGTCCTCGCCGTCGGGCAGGTAGTCGCGGACGATGAGCTCGCGGTCGGTGTCGACGCCGGCCATGAGCTCGTCGAGCTGGAGGGCGAGGAGCCGCCCGTCGGTGCCGAGCTCGATCACGTGGCCTTCGACCTCGTCGGCGATGTGGCGGGCCATCTCGAGGCGCTGGAGGACGGTGACGGCGTCCCGCACGGTCACGAGGTCTTCGATCTCGAGGCTGGAGAGGCTCCCGGCGACCTCGTCGAGCCGCAGCTTGTACCGCTCGAGCGTGGCGAGGGCCTGGTTGGCGCGCGAGAGGATCTGCGTGGAGGGTTCGAGCAGGTGGTGGATCGAGCCCATGTAGAGGCCGATGGTGTGCATCGACTGGCTCACCGAGATCACCGGGAACCCGGTCTGGATGGCGACGCGCTCGGCGGTGCGGTGCCGGGTGCCCGACTCGTTCGAGTGAATGGAGGGGTCGGGCATGAGGTGGACGCCGGCGCGCACGATGCGCGAGCCGTCCGTGGTGATCACGATCGCGCCGTCCATTTTGCACAGTTCGCGGAGGCGGGTCGCGGAGAACTCGATGTCGAGCTCGAAGCCGCCGGTGCAGATCTCCTCGACGAGGCTGTCGCAGCCCACGACGATGAGCGCGCCGGTGCGGCCCCGCAGGATGCGCTCGAGGCCGTCGCGCAGCGCGGTGCCGGGCGCCATGGTGGCCAGGGTCGCGCGCAGGCCCTCGTCCGGGATCGACGCCACGGGTACCCCCAAATGCTGGACGGTCCGCCGGGCGCGGGAGGCCGGGCGGTTGAGGTGACCGGTTCGTTCAGGGGCGGAACGTCAGGTCGCCTCCAGTGTACGGATCACCAGCACGGGTCAGGGAGCGGCATTTAGGGCAACCCGCCCATCCCGACATCCGCGCGGAGACCACCAGGGCCGCGACGTGCGGCCCGGCCCGATTTCGCTCAGGGCGAACAAACCGGCGTGCCGCGCCCTACAGCCGGTCCACGACCTGCACATGACCCGGAGCGAACGACGCCAGCCGCGCCAGCAGCTGCTGCGGCTCGAGCGCGAAGTCCTTGCAGCGCACCGCGAGATCGAAACCCGCCACCAATCCCTCCGTGGCCCGGTTCGCCTCCCGCAGCACCGACCGCCCCAGGAACCCCGGCCGGTCCGACCCGCCGCGCCCCAGATAGCTGTCCGCCGCGAACAGCAGATACGACGCGCCCCGCCGCTTCGACCCCACATGGATCGCCGCGAGCTCCTCGACGTTGCTCCACGGGATGAGCAGGCTCTTGCCGAAACCCGCACGCACCCGCAGCCCGAAATGGTTCACCATCAGCTTCGGCGGCCGCACCAGCGGCACGAGGAAGCTCGCCGCCCCCAGGAGCGCCATCACGGTGAAGAACCCCGGCAGCGCCGCGACCGGGTTCGGCTCCCCCGAGTCCAGCGTCTCCGGCTCGGTGCGCACCAGCAGGAACAGGCCCACGATCAACGCCGTGCACGCCACCGAATAGAGCACCAGCGAGGAGATCCGACGAGTCGGCGAACTGCGCTCGATCGCCACCCACTCCGAGCTCCTGCGCACGCCGCACCTCCTCGGCGGCAATGCTAACGATCCCCGGCGACCCGCGCCACGGACGACGGCACTGGCGGGCGCAATCTAGGCTGGTCCGCCATGTACCCCGCACCGACCGCAGGCCCGTCCCCGGACGCGACACCCGTGCCCATCGGCCGCCGCATCGCCTTCACCTGGATGCTGCTCGGCGCAGTCTCCGTCGCGCTCGCCGCCCTCGGAACGTTCCTCGCAGCGCACGAAGCGCTGGGCGCGAACCAGGTCAACGTGCCGTTCGCGTCGTTCGCGAGAGGGGCGCTCCTCCTACTCCTCTGCGGCACGCTCGCGTTCATCTGCCTGCGCACCGCCCGGAATCGCCGCGGGACAGCGATCATCACCGACTTCGCCGGCCTGTGGCTCACCGACGGCGCCGCCCGCGCCGTCATCCCCTGGAACGACGTGGCCGCGATCGGCCTCCACGAGTACGTCCAGACCGCCCAAGGACTCTCCACCAGCAGCTGGAGCCTCGAGCTGCGCCTGCACGACCCGCTCGACCGCGACGGCGACCCGCTCCTCGAGCGCATGGTCCTCCCCGCCGACCCGCCCCGGTACATGATCCGCCTCCCGCGCGGCACTCACATCGCGGCGATGGCGGCCGTCAAAGCGCGCGTCCCCGAACCCTGGCTCGAAGCGCCCGACGCCGACTCCTAGGCGGTACGCAGCCACACAGCCGCGTCCGGCGGGAGCCGGTCCCCCTCGCGCCCTTGCAATGCCGCGCTGGCGATGAGCGGTTCGCCTGCGGGGAGCTCGATCTCGTCGCCGGTGAGGTTGACGACGCACCGGAAGCCCGGGTCGCGCTCGAACGCGAGCACGCCCGGCTCGCTCTCGAGCCACCGCATCCCGCCGTCGCCCAGCGCGGGTTCGCTGCGGCGCAAGTGCAAAGCGAGCCGGTAGAGCGACAGCATCGACTCGGGGTCGCCCAGCTGCCGTGCGGCCGTGAGGTCGCGCCACTCCGGCGGCTGCGGCAGCCATGCGCCGCCGGGGCCGAACTCGAACGGCGGCGCGTCGCCGCCCCACGGCAGCGGCACCCGGCATCCGTCCCGGCCCAGGTCGAGCCCGTCGGTGCGCGCGAAGACGGGGTCCTCGCGGAGCGCATCGGGCAGGTCGAACACCTCCGGGAGCCCGAGCTCGTCGCCCTGGTAGACGTATACGCCGCCCGGCAAGGCCATGCTCAGCAGCGCGGCCGCCCGCGCCCGCCGCGTGCCCAGCGCGAGGTCGGTCGGGACGCCGTGCTCGCGTTTGAGGAACGAGCTGTGCGCGCGGCCGTAGCGGGTCACGTGCCGCGTCACGTCGTGGTTCGACAGCACCCAGCTCGGGGGTGCGCCGACACCGGCGTGCGTGGCGAGGGTTCGGTCGATGACCTCCCGCAGCGCCCCGGCCTCCCACGCGCACTTGAGGAACTCGAAGTTGAACGCCGTGTGGAGCTCGTCGGGGCGCAGGTAGCGCGCGAACCGCTCGGGGTCGCGCACCCAGATCTCGCCCACGAACACCCGGTCGGGCCCGTACTCGCCGAGGACGATCCGCCAGTCCCGGTAGATCTCGTGCACCTCGGGCCGGTCCTTGTCCGGCTCCTCGTCGAGGTCGGCGAAGGTCGGCACGCCCTCGAACCGGCCCCGCTTGTCGGGCAGCCCGGCCTGCTTGACCAGGCGCGCGGCCACGTCGATGCGGAAGCCGTCCACGCCCCGGTCGAGCCAGAACCGCAGGATCGACGGGAACTCGGCCCGCACCTCCGGGTGGTCCCAGTTCAGGTCGGGCTGGGAGGCGTCGAACAGGTGCAGGTACCACTGCCCGTCGTCCACTCGGGACCAGGCGGGCCCGCCGAAGCGCGACTGCCAGTTGTTCACCTCGTCGCGGAAGTGGAACCGCTCGCGCGCAGGCGAACCGGGGCCACCGCGCAGCGCCTCCTGGAACCACGGGTGCTGGTCGGAGGTGTGATTCGGGACGAGGTCGACGATGATCCGCAGCCCCGACGCGTGCGCCGCCGCGATGAGCCGCTCAGCGTCGGCGAGCGTGCCGAACGCCGGGTCGATCGCCCGGTAGTCGGCCACGTCGTAACCGCCGTCGGCCATCGGCGAGGCGTACCACGGGTTGATCCAGAGCGCGTCGACGCCGAGGTCCCGCAGGTAACCGAGCCGCGATTCGAGGCCCGCGATGTCGCCGATCCCGTCGCCGTTCCCGTCCGCGAAACTGCGCAGGTACACCTGGTAGATCGCCGCGCCCCGCCACCACGTCACATTGCCTCCCAAGGGATCGTGCGTCGCTCGAGTCGCGAACGCTCGGCCGCGAACGCCATCCGGTGGCTGTCCAAGGCGGCCTCCAGGTCCGTGGCGGCCGCCTCGCCGCCCTCGAGCGCGGTGACGAACGCGTCGACCAGCGCCTCGTCGCCGCCCGAATGCCCCCGGTGGTCCGGCGCGCCGCCGCCCGGCGCTTGCGGGCCGTGGCTCGGCTCGTCCTCCGCCGGTCCGGCGTGGATCTCGAACACCCTGTGCCCCATGGGAGGCCGCGTGAAACGCCGCCCGATCCGCGCCCCGGGCAGCACCGGCAGGACGGCGGCCGGCGAGAACAGGTCGACCTCGAACGTGCCCGTCCGCAGGTTCCCGGCGATCTCCCCCGCCGTCCCGGTGAGCCGCACGGTCCGCGTGTTCTGCCCGGTGAACGCCGAGGTCGAGAGGGTCGCGGTGAGTCCGCCGGGGAAGTCGACGACGGTCTGCTGATGGTCGACGACGTCGTTGTCCGAATGGAACACGCACCGCCCGTACGGCCCGCGCCGCAGCGCCTCGAGGCGGCCCTCGGGGCTCGTGTCGTCGCCGAGGAGCGCCACCGGCCAGCCGTCCCGGTCCGCAAGGGCCTCAACGTAATAGCGGGGCGCATAGAACGGGCAGGAGTCGGCCGCCGGGCAGCCGTCGAGGCAGTGGCCCGGCGCGCCTTCGGGCGCGTTCTCGGTCCGGAAGTAGGTCAGGGACCCCGCGCTGGCGACCGACGCGGGGGACTCGCCGGCGAACCAGCGGATCATGTCGAGGTCGTGGCAGGTCTTGGCGAGCACCATCGGGCTCGAGGTGGCGAGGTTGCGCCAGTTGCCGCGCACGTACGAGTGCGCGTAGTGCCAGAACCCGATGTTCTCCTCGACGCGCATGGTCACGAGCCGGCCGATCGCCCCCGAGTCGACGAGCCGCCGGATCGCGATCCAGAACGGCTGGTAGCGCATCACGTGGCTGATCCATATGCGGGCCTTGCGGTCCCGGGCGGCGGTCGCGAGCGCTTCGAGGTCGCCGGCGGTGGTCGCGGCGGGCTTCTCGAGTAGGACGGGGAGGCCGGTCTCGATGGCGGCGAGCGCGGCGTCCAGATGGAGCCGGTCGGGGAGGGCGATCACGAACGCGTCGAGGCCGATCGCCTCGGCGTCGGCGATGAGGTCGCGCCACTCGGCGTAGCGGTGCGCGCCCGGAACGGTCCCGGCGTCGGCGAGACGGTCGCGCCGGTGCGGCACGGGATCGGCGACGGCCGCGACGGCGGCGCGATCGGGCCGCTCGATCGCCCAGCGGCCGTAGGTGTCGGACCCGCGCGCTCCCGCGCCCAGGATGCCCAGTCGGATTGTCATGCGTCTCAGCCTTTCTCCGCGCCGGAGGTGAGTCCGGTGACGAGCAGCCGCTGCGCCAGGAAGAACCCGGCGACCACGGGGACGGTGATCGCGATCGACCCGGCCATGAGCACTGTGGTGGGCACCGAGAACTCGGTGAGCTGCGCGATGCCGAGCGAGACCGTCCAGCGGTCGCGGTCGGCGACGAGGAAGAGCAGCGCGAACAAGTACTCGTTCCAGGCGATCATGAACACGTACAGGGCGGTGGCGGCCACGCCGGGGAGGGCGAGGGGGAGCACGACGCGGCGGATGAGGGCGAGGCGGCCGCACCCGTCGATCATCGCCGCCTCCTCCACTGAGGACGGGACGGCGACGAGGTAGGTGCGGAGCATGTACAGGGCCACGGGCACGGTCTGCGCGACGTACACGAAGACGAGGCCGACGAGCGAGCCGGTGAGTCCGACCCGGCTCAGCAGCACGAACAGCGGCACGGCGAGCACGATGCCGGGCAGGAGGTAGACGCCGAGGAAGACGACGTTGACCGTGTCGCGGCCGAGGAAGCGCAGCCGCACGGCCGCGTACGCGCCGAGGACGCTGAAGAGGATGGCGAGTGCGGCGGTGGCGAGCGCGACCTGGAGCGAGTTCCACATGTTGCCGCCGAGGCCGTATTCGGCGAGGGCGGTCGGGTAGGAGTCGACGGTGATCTCGTCGAGCGCGGGGACCAGGTCGAGCGGTTCGGAGACCACGGACTGGAAGGGCCGCAGGGAGAGCAGGACCCCGTAGAGCAGCGGCCCCGCGGTGGCGACCACTGCGACGGTGATGACGGCCCACCGGAGGACGCCGAGCACGCGGTCCTCGGCGGTGAGGCGGGCACGCCGGAAGCTCCGCGCACCTCTGGGTTTGGGTCCCCGGTTTCCAGAGTCGCCGACGGGTACGACATTTTCGCCGCCGTCCGACACGATCGAGTGAGTCGAATCTTCCGTGCGAGTCTCGCTCATGCCCGCTCCCGCTTGATCATCCACGCGTAGACCGCGACCACGACCACGAGCATTCCGGTCATGAGCAGCCCGGTCGCCGAGGCGGTGCCGATGTTCGCGCGCACCACCAGCTCCGAGTAGACCCGCACCGCCAGCACCTCGGTGCCGCCCGCGCCGCCGGTGAGCAGGTAGATGTCGTTGAAGTTCTGGAACGACCACAGGAACCGCAGCACCGCGAGCAGCGCCATCACCCCCGCGAGCTCGGGCAGCAGCAGGTGCCGGAAGATCCGCGTCTTCCCGGCCCCGTCGATCTGCGCGGCCTCCTCGATGTCCTCCGGCACCACCTGCAACCGCGCGGTGATGAACAGGAACGCGAGCGGGAAGGTCTTCCACACCTCGAACGCGATCACGCACATGAGCGCCACCGGCACTTCGAACGGCCCGAGGTCGCGGCTCGTCGTCGTCAGGAACGCGATCGGCTCGGCCCACCCGAGCCACTCCACGCCGACCGCGTTCACCAGGCCGTACCCGGGATTGAGCAGGGTCTTCCAGATCGTGGCGGCCGCGACCACCGGCAGCACGTACGGCACGAGCACGAGCGCCCGGATCAGCCCGCGCCCCCGGAACGGCCGTCGCAGCGCCAGCGCGACCCCGAGCCCGACGAGCACCGCCCCGGCCGAGGACGCCGCCGCGTAGGCGACGGTGGTCGTCGCGGCCGACCAGAACCGGGGCGAGTTCCAGACGGCCGCGATGTTGTCGCCGGTGAAGACGAGGTTGTCGATGTACAGGCGCGGGATGTCGACCAGCCGCACGTCGAGGAAGGCGAACAGCGCCACCGCCAGGAACGGCAGCACCGCGAACAGCAGCACCACGATCACGGTGGGCCCCACGAGCAGCCGCCCGTGCAGGTCCTCGCGCCGCGAGAGCGTCAGCGGCTTGCGGCGCCGCAGACCGGTGTCGCTCATCCGCCCAGGTCCTGTTGCGCCGCTTCGACGCTCGCGGCCATGGCGGCCGCGACCTCGGCGGGCGGGGCGCCGTCGAAGAGGGCTTCGGCCTCGGTGGCGAGGATCGTCTGCGAGAAGACGATCCCGGCGAGCTCGGCGTCCGGCGTCCCCCAGCCCCACCGCGTGAACTCCTCGGCCCCGGCCGCGAGCCGCTCCACGAGCGCCGGTCCGTAGACCTGCTCGATCGAGAGCTCCTGCGTCCGGTCGTTGCCGAACGGCAGCGCCGACCACGCGTCCAAGTACTCGGTCGACCCGGCCTCGGGGCCCGGCCGCACCGGGATGCGGCCCTCGGTCGCCGAGGCCAGGTTCTCCACATACCCGTCGCTGAGCATGAACTTCACGAACTCCTTGGCGTCGGCCGTGTTCGCGCCCGCCGGGATGCCGTAGTTCGTCGTCTGCCCGTACTCGACGGGCGCCTCGGCGCCGGTCCCGGTGAAGGTCGTCAGGTACGCCGTGTTCTCGGCGAGGAACCGCGGATTGTCCGCGCACTCGGCGCAGGTCACGGGGTTGTCCACGTCGAGGCCCGCGACCTCGTCGACGATGTGCGAGGAGAACAGCACCATCGCGGCCGATCCGGAGAGGTACGCCGCCCGCGCCGCCTCGACGTCCACTTGCGCCGGTCCGGCCGCGGCCGCGAGCCGCTGGTAGTGGGCCAGGCCCTCGACGCACTCGGGCGAATCGATGGTGACCTGCCCGTCCGTCGCCAGCCGGCAGCCGAACGGGAGCAGCATCGACTCGATGCCCTCCTGCGTGTACACGTCGCCAGGGGTCGTGCCGATCGCGATGCCCGCCAAGCCGTCCGCATCGAGCGCCTCGGCCGCCGCCGCGATGTCCGCGACGGACGCGGGCGGCTCGAGCCCGGCGGCCTCGAACAGGTCGGTGCGGTAGGCGATCGTGTGGCCCCACCCGTCCGAGGGCACGGCGTGCAGGCTCCCGCCGATCGTGACCATGTCGAGCGCCGCCCGGCTGAACGTGTCCGCGCCCAGCTCGTCCACGACCTCTTGCGGCGCTTGGTCGTCGAGCAGGCCCTGCGCGGCCCACGCGGCCGTGCTGGACGGGTTGTGCGCGATCACGTCGGGCACGTCGCCCGACGCGGCCGAAGTGACGAGCGTCTGCCCCGCCTGGTCCGGCTCGAGCGGCACCATCTCCACCTCGATACCCGTGGCCTCGGTGAACGCGTCGATCACGGGCTGCTGCGCCGCGATCCGCTCCGGGGTGGTGTACGGCGTCCAGAAGACGATCGAACCGTCGCCGTCCTCGGACTCCTCTGGGCTGCAGGCGGATACGGCGAGCAGCAGCATTGCGGCCGCCACGCAGGTCGTCATTGTCCTCATAGCCGCTCCTAAGGGGCGAATCGGCGCGAACAGCGTCCAATCCGCACTATAGCGGCGATGAGTGGCCGCGCGGTACCCCTCCGTGTGGGCGAACCGCGGTTCGCCCGAAAACCCCCGGCGTCAGGGGCGGCCCGTACGCTGGCGCGGTGATCGTCTGGCTCGCTTCATATCCCCGCTCTGGCAACACCTTCTTCCGCATCGCCCTCCACCGCCTCTACCAGGTGCCGACCTACGTCGTCTACGACGTCGACGGCGTCGCCGCCCGGATCGGCACCGACCTCATGGACGCCCGCGAACGACCCGCCAGCTTCGACGAGATGCGCGCCTCCGACGAAGTCCACTTCGTCAAGACCCACCGCCAGCGCGGCGACGACGTGATCGCCGAGGACGACCGCGCCATCTGCCTCGTGCGGGACGGCCGCGACTCGGTGGTCTCCTGGGCGCGCCTGAACACCGCCCACCTCTCGGGCGAGCCCGACTACGAGGACCGGTTCGCCGCCGAGGCCCGCGCGATCATCACGCGCCGCACCGGCGGCACGGGCGGCTGGGGTCAGAACGTCCTCTCATGGCGAGCCTCCACCAGTCCCGAACCGGTCTGGATCCGTTTCGAAGACCTCATCGCCGACCCCCGCGCCACCGTCGAGGCCGCCGTCGGCAAAGCCGCCCCCGGCCTGCGGCCCGCCCCTGACGCCCCGATCCCCGCCTTCGACGAGCTCAACGCCCGCGAACCCGGCTTCTTCCGCGCCGGCACCACCGGCACCCACCAGACCGAACTCCCGCCCGACCTGCACGACCTGTTCTGGGACCAGCCCGACAACGCGACCGCCATGCGGCTCAACGGCTACCGGTAATGCGCTGGCGGCCCGAAGCCGCGGGCTGCCACACTGCGACCGTGATCGAGATGCGCGCGCTCAGCGCCGATGACTGGCGCTTGTGGAGGGACCTGCGGCTCGCGGCGCTCGCCGACGCGCCCGACGCGTTCGGCTCCCGCCTGGCCGAATGGCAGGGCGACGGCGACCGGGAGGAGCGCTGGCGGTCGCGTCTGACGATGCCGGGGTCGCACAACCTGGTGGCCGAGGTCGACGGCGCGCCGGCGGGGATGGCGAGCGGCGTGCCCGCAGAGGATCCGGCGGTCAGGGGGCTGATCGCGATGTGGGTGAGCCCCGCCGCGAGAGGCCTCGGCGTCGGCGACGCTCTGATCGGGGCGGTCGCGGACTGGGCGAAGACATCGGGCGCGTCGGAGCTCCGGCTCGCGGTGTATGAGCACAATGCGGCGGCGCTGCGCCTGTACGTGCGCAACGGCTTCGAGGTCGCCTCGGAGTCCGGTGTCGAGCGGTTCATGGTCAAGCCGCTCGGCGATCGCCGCTGACCGGACGGACTCAGATGAGGCCGCGCTTTTCGCGCTCGGCGTCCATGAGTTCCTCCATGAGCGTCCCGGGGTCCACTGTGAACTCCGGTTCCGGGACGGCGTCGTAGTCGTCCGCGTCGAGGGGCAGGCCGAGTGCCGCGAGCCGGGCCGCCAGTCGGGTGAACGCCGCCCTCTTGTCGTCTTCGTACTGCACCGCTTCGACGGCGCACGCTTCGGCGAGGGTCCGGCCCGCCAGACTCCAGAACGTGAACTCGGTGTCGAGTTCGAGCAGCGGCACCGGCTCGTCCGCGGGCTGGTCGGGGTGGAACCAGTAGCCGATCCAGCCTTTGCCGCCTTCGGCGATGAGCTTGGCGTACTCGGCCGTCGCCGCCGCGCCCGCATTGACCGCCTGCATGTCGGGGTCGGCGAGTTCTTCGGGGCGGAGGTAGCCGGTGTCGAGGAGCGGGTTCAGCTGGTCGGGTTCGAGGAACTGGAGGTCGAGCAGGTCGCGGAAGTCGGTGCGGGCCTCCCACTGCGCCAGCAGCATCACGCGCAGGTCCGCGGGGACCGGCCGGCCTCCCAAGTGCCGGTCTGCGAATGCGGTGAGCCGGTCTTCGAACATGTCCACTCCTCGGATCGCCTTGCGCACCACGATAGGCCGCCGGTGCCGACGAGTCGCTGCTCACTCGGCTTCGGCGACCGGCCGGACCTCGTTGACGTGCAGGGTGACCTGGATCGGCTCGCGGTCGGGGTGGTCGTCGAACTCCACGAGGACCGTTCCCGGTACGGCGGGCAGTTCGACAACGGTGCCGACGGCGCCGACTTGCAGCCCGATGCCGTCGATGCTTTCGGCCAGTTCGACCTGATCATCGGGCAGGAACGGCTCCGGCGGGGCGAGCCCGAGCGGCGTCTCCGCCGGGCCGAGGTCGTTGCACCAGGCCCGCGTGTTCCGTCGGGTGAGGAAGTAGAGCAGCAGGATCGAGAGGCCGAGCCCCGCGCCACCGGTGCTCGGGGCGCCTTCCGCCGCAGCGAGGAGGAGGTCGAGGAGGCTGAGCGCGATCGAGGCGGAGCTCAGGATGATGCCGGTGAGGCGCGCCCAGGGCTGCTGCTTCGTGATGCCGATCGCGATGGCGGTGTGGAGGAAGCCGACGCCGAGCAGTACCAGCGCGAACGGCAGGGGGATCAGCGAGAGCGAGAGCAGGACGAAACCTGCGCCCACGGCGATGATCGCCTGCAGCCCGAGGAAGACGACCGCGAGGATCGCGGAACCGGGCATGCGGGGAAGCACAGGGTCAGGGGGACGATTCACAGGATGCTCCTGAATGGACTGGGTCGTGAAGGCTCAGGGGCAAGCGCTTCGGAAACCCAGTTCTAACAGGAAGCCGCCGGGAGGGGTCCCGGCTTCGTCAACTACTTGTCGCTCAGGTGGAACCGCCCTTTTGAATCACCAAGCTCCTGGCCTGAACCTGCCAAGGGCGGGAGACGGCGCTCGGGGACTCATTTCCAACGTTTCGGTTGGTAATCTATGGCTACGCAGCGTGATCCGGATACGTTCGACTTGTCTGGAATGCCGCTGTCCGGCAGCACCGCACGAGGAGTCCCCGAATGGCTGTGACCGACCCCAACGGTTCCACCCCCTTCACCGAGCGCCAGATCGCGATACTGGAGCACTTGGCCGCAGGCCGAACCGATCGGACGACCGCCGCGCGGATGGGGACATCCGAGCGCCAAGTCCGCCGGGAGTGGCGGCGATGATCGCCGCGACCGGAACGCGAGGCCGGATCCCGCTGGTGCTGTGCGCCTGCCGGAAAGGAGTGCTGCCGGCTGCGGCCACGACTCCGCGACCAGGGGATTGACGGCTGTCGGTTCGCGTCAGGAGCGGTGTCAGGGCGGTGTCAGGGGCGTGCAAGGCGGCGCCGACATAGTTGCTTCATCAACGAGGAACACCTCACCGAAACGCTTGAAGGAGCACCGAAATGACCGCCAGCCTCTCCGCCCAGGACCAGATCGCCATCCGCACCGCCGCCTATGGCACCGTCTCTTTGCTGTCCGCCGCCGGGATCGCCGGGTCCGCGCACAAGATCGGGACCGACGCCTCGCTGGCGCTGGTCGCCGCGACGGGGACCGTCGGGCACATCGTCGCCGACGCCAAGGGCCTCAAGCTCAAGGGCAAGTCCACCGCTGAGCTCGCCGACCAGGTCTTCCCCGCGATCACCGAGTCCGTGCGGGTCCTCGAAGCCCACGACCCCGCCGAGGCCGAGAACTTCCGGACCACCATCAAGGTCGTGATCGACGCCGCCAACCGCGCCCACAAGGGCGAGCCCAGCCCCGTCATGGCCGACATGGTCCGCAAGATCGAGGACGCCCTCAACGCCTAGCCCCACCGAACGCCGCCGCGCCACCAGACCCCCGGGCCTGGTGGCGCGGCGGCGTTGCGCCCCAAGACAATGCCGCGAGCGTCCCCGAAGCCGTGACCAAATACCGGGACCGGCGCGCGGCGCGACGCGTGAATGCCGGATTTGCCCGCTTCACCCTGCGATCCTGTTGCGAGCCCGCATCATCGACATGGGAGCAGAGCATGACCGACGACATCCTCACCGCCAAGATCGCGCACGGCTTCGACTACCTCGACGCGAACGGCGACGGGCGGCTCGACGAGCACGACCACGTCGTCCTCGGCCGGCGCACCGCCGCCAACCTCGGATACGCCGCCGGCTCCCCCGAAGAGGCGAAGATCGTCGACGCGTACGTCGCGATCTGGCGCGACCTCCACCTCCCGCACCTGCCGGAAGGCCAGGCGCACATCGACAAGGCGACGTTCGTCGCCGCCACCAGGTCCCTCGCCGAAGACCCGGCCGCCGCCCAGTCCACCGTGGGCGCGCTCGCGCGGGCGTTCCTGTCGATCGCCGACACCGACGAGAGCGGCACGGTCGCCCTGACCGAGTTCGCCGCCTTCCATCGCGGCCACTTCCCCGACATCGACCGCGACGACATCGAGAAGGCCTTCGCCCACCTGGACGTCGACGGGGACGGCTTCCTCTCGGACGAGGAGTTCACCAGGGCGGTCGTCGAGTACTGGTCGAGCAGCGACCCCGACGCCCCCGGCAACTGGTGGATGGGCCGGCCCGTCTACGACCGCTAGCCCGGGGACAGCGAAGGGCGCCGGCCGGAGGCCGACGCCCTTTTCGCTTGCGTCCCTGGATCATCGGGTGGCGGAGATGCTCTCTCCCCGCGACCCTAGATCATCGGGTGGCGGATGATGTTCTCCTCGCGGCCCGGCCCGACGCCGACGACGCTCACGCGGGCGCCGCACAGCTCCTCGAGCCGCTCGATGTACGACTGGGCCGCCGCGGGCAGCTCGTCGAACTTGCGGCAGTGGGAGATGTCCTCGAACCAGCCCTCGTGGTACTCGTAGATCGGCTTCGCGTGGTGCACATCGGTCTGCGTCATCGGCATCTCGTCGACGCGCTCGCCGTCGACCTCGTACGCCACGCAGATCGGGACCCGCTCGAGCTCCGAGAGCACGTCGAGCTTCGTCACGAACAGGTCCGTGACCCCGTTGACGCGCACCGCGTACCGGCCCAGGACCGCGTCGAACCAGCCGCAGCGGCGGCGCCGGCCGGTGGTGACGCCGTACTCGCCGCCCTTCTTGAGCAGGAACTCGCCGAACTCGTCGAACAGCTCCGACGGGAACGGGCCCGAGCCCACGCGGGTCGTGTACGCCTTGATGATGCCGATCGCGGTCGTGATCTTCTGCGGGGCGATGCCGGTGCCCACGGCCGCGCCGCCCGTGGTCGGGTTCGACGAGGTCACGAACGGGTAGGTGCCGTGGTCCACGTCGAGCATGGTCGCCTGCGCGCCCTCGAGGAGCACGTTCTTGCCCTCGTCGAGCGCCTTGTTCAGGATCAGGCGGGTGTCGGCGATGTACGGCTTCAGGCGCTCCGCGTACTGCAGGTACTCCTCGACCACGGCCTGCGGGTCGATCGCCTTGCGGTTGTAGACCTTCACGAGGATCTGGTTCTTCTCGCGGAGGATCTGCTCCAGCTTGATGGAGAGGATCTTGGGGTCCAGGAGGTCCTGGACCCGGATGCCCTGGCGCGCGACCTTGTCGGCGTACGCCGGGCCGATGCCGCGGCCGGTCGTGCCGATGCGGGCGCCGCCGAGGTAGCGCTCGACCACGCGGTCGAGGGCCCGGTGGTGGGGCATGATGAGGTGCGCGTCGGCGGAGAGCTTGAGGTTCGAGACGTCCACGCCGCCCGCGGTGAGCTCGTCGAGCTCGGAGATGAGGAACTTCGGGTCGACGACGACGCCGTTGCCGATCACCGGGATCACGCCCGGTGTCAGGATGCCCACGGGCACCAGGTGGATGGCGTACTTGGTGCCGTCAGGGACGACGACCGTGTGCCCGGCGTTGTTGCCGCCCTGGTAGCGCACGACGTAGTCCATCTCGGCGCCGAGCAGGTCGGTGACCTTGCCCTTGCCCTCGTCGCCCCACTGCGTTCCGACGACCGCGATCGCTGGCATCTGCCCATCCTCCCGGGAAGTTGATCACCCGATTACTTGGTAAGCCTACTGGCATGCGGTGACCTCGTGTCTCACCAGGCCCGAGCGCTATGAGTTGGACCCTCATCACACCGTAGTGTGGGCTCCTGTGAACGTCGTCGTACTGACACTCGTGGAAGCCAACTGCGCGAACCCCGGGCCGCGCACTCAGGCGCTGCACCTGGTGGACGAACTCAAGGCGCGGGGCGCGGTCGTGCGCACCGCCGAGGCCTCCACACCCGAGGAGGTCGACGAGGCGCTGAGCGACCCGGACGAGCGAATCGTGCTCGCCGCGGACACGGACGAGCAGGTCAACGCCGTGATGGCGCGAATCGTGCGCCGGGCGATCCCGGCCCCGAGCAAGCGGCCCGAGGGCCTGCCGGACGGGCGCACCATCCCCGACCTGCCCGCGGTCGCGATCCTGCCATTGGGGACAGTGCCCGGGATCGTGGCGCGGCTGGGCCTGCCCGAGAAGCCGGCCGAGGTCGCCGCGGCGGTCGCCGAGGGAGTGGTGAAACGCACTGATCTGCTTCGTCACGACGGCGGCGGCGTCGCCGTCGACGGCGTGCGGCTCGGCGGCGGGGACCGGCCCTGGCGCGGGGTCGTGAACATCGACGACGTGGTGCTCGCCGACGGCAGCGAGCAGATCCTGGCGTGCGTGGTCGCGAACGCCGACGGGTACGCGGCGGCCGACGACATGGTCCTGGCCGAGCCCGACCCGGCCGACGGGAGGATCGACGTGGCGGTCGCGGTGCCGGTCACGGTGGGCCGCTTGCGCAAGCGCCTCCGCATCGAGGTGCGGCGCGCGCGCGGGCGGGCCGTCGCCGTGCACCCGGAGGACACGGTCACCTTCATCCAGGACGGGCTCGTGAGCGAGCTCGGCCGCAAGCGCACCTGGTGGATCGAACCGGGCGCGGCCGGTTGGTACGCGGGCGCGTAGGCGCCCTGGAACGCACGGCATCAGGCTCGGTTTCGCCTGGTCAGGCCGTCGCGATTGAAACGTTTCGAGAGCTTCGCCACCCGCCTGGAAAACTTTTTAAGATGGGGCGAAAAAGCTGGTCAATAGGGTTGATGCCGTCTGCGGGTTCCCGTAGCCTGGAAGGCGCACCCAAACCCTCCCCCAGCGAAGGAGCACCCCGCATGGCGATCGTCTATGGCGGTGACTACAACCCCGAGCAGTGGCCCCGCGAGACCTGGGCCGAGGACATGCGCCTCATGCGCGAGGCGGGCGTGAACCGCGTCAGCGTCGGCATCTTCTCGTGGGCCCTCTTCGAGCCCGAAGAAGGCCGCTACGAGTTCGCCTGGTTCGACGAGGTCCTGGACCTCCTCGCCGCCAACGGCATCGAGGCCTGCCTGGCCACCCCGACCGCGTCCCCGCCGCCGTGGTTCGCCGCGACCTACCCCGAAGCGGTCATGGTCGACGCCGACGGCCGCCAGCTCACGCACGGCTCCCGCCAGGGCTTCGACCCGTCCTCGGACGTGTACATCGCCAAGGCCCTCCAGATCGCCGAGAAGATCGCCGAGCGGTACGCCGACCACCCCGCGGTCGGCCTGTGGCACCTCCACAACGAGTACGGCTGCCACAACACCCGCTCCTATACGAAGGCCGCCACGGCGAAGTTCCGCACCTGGCTGCGCGACCGCTACGGCGACCTCGACGGCCTCAACGCCGCGTGGGGCACCGCGTTCTGGTCGCAGGCCTACTCGTCCTGGGACCAGGTGTACGCGCCGCTGCCGACCCCGACGATCCCGAACCCGGGCCACGTGGTCGACTGGAAGCGGTTCTCGTCCTGGCAGCTGGTGCAGAACTACCGGGCCGAGGCCGCGGTCATCCGCAAGTACTCCGACAAGCCGATGACCACGAACTTCATGACCGGCTCGCACCCGGAGATCGACCTGTGGGAGTTCAGCGGCGCCGTCGACATCGTCTCCACCGACCACTACCTGGCGGGTGAGGACCCACAGGCGCACGTCAACCTCGGCTTCGCGGCCGACTACGCGCGTTCGCTCGGCGCCGGCAAGCCGTGGATCCTCATGGAGCACTCCACCTCCGCCGTCAACTGGCAGGGCCGCAACCGCGCGAAGGCCCCGCGCGAGATGCTGCGCAACTCGCTCGCGCACTTCGCGCGCGGCGCGGACGCCATCATGTTCTTCCAGTGGCGCGCCTCGAAGCAGGGCGCCGAGAAGTGGCACTCGGGCATGGTCCCGCACGCGGGCACCGACTCCAAGATCTGGCGCGAGGTGTGCGAACTCGGCGCGACCCTGAAGAGTCTGGCCGAGGTCGAGGGCTCCCGGGTGCAGGCCGAGACCGCGATCCTGTGGGACTTCCCGAACGCGTGGGCGCAGGAGCACGAGGCCCGCCCGACGAACGAGTTCACCGCGCAGGGCATCTTCGACGCCTACTACGCGGCGCTGTGGCGCGCCGGCATCACCGCCGACGTGGCCGAGCCCGAAGGCGACCTCTCCAAGTACAAGTTCGTGGTCGTCCCCGCGGTATACCTGCTCTCGCGCAAGGGCGCTGAGAACCTGCGCCAGTTCGTGAACGGCGGCGGAACGGTGCTCGTGACCCCGTACTCGGGCATCGCCGACGAGACCGACACGGTCTACCTGGGCGGCTACCCGGGCGCGTTCCGCGACGTCGTGGGCGTGCGCAGCGAGGAGTTCTACCCGCTGATCGGCGGGAGGGTCGAGCTCGCCTCGGGCGGGCACGGCACGATCTGGAGCGAGGCGGCCGAGCCGGCGGGTGCCGAGGTTCGCGACACGTACGCCGACGGGACCCCGGCCTGGCTGGTCAACCGCTTCGGCGCGGGCACCGCGCACTACCTGACGACCTTCCCCGACCCCGACACCCTCGACCGCATCGTCGCCGCGGCCGCGGTGGACGCGGGCGTCGCGGCGGTGGCCGAGGCCCCCGTCGGCGTCGAGGTCGTGCGGCGCGCGCACGACGACGGCCGCAGCTGGCTGTTCTGCATCAACCACACGGACGCCGACGCGACGGTCAAGGCCGCCGGCGTCCTCATCGACGTGCCCGCGGGCGAGGTCGTCGTCCACCGCGAGCACGCGTAGACGCGACCAGTGAGCGCGCCCGGCTGGACCGGGCGGAACGCGGCGGCGGGAAGCGGTCGGCCAGTCTCGGGGCCGGCGGCCTCCCGCCGCTCTCGCTTGCGGCAGAAGGGCGTTCGCGCAGCGTGCGCGGGCGTCCGATGCACCGCCTGGACGGCTGTGGCCGTGCTCGCCACCTGATCGAAATCCGATCGTTATCTGGGTGAGGCATGCTGGTCAGCGCCCGCGCCGTCACCGCGGCTGAGGGCGTGTCAGTTGGGGACGGCTCAGACGGAGGTGGGGTGCAGTGGCGGCGGAGTACTCGAGTTTCGTAGCCATCGGCGACAGTTTCACCGAAGGCGTCGGTGACCCCGATCCCGGCGGCGACCGCTACCGCGGCTGGGCCGACCTGTTCGCCCACCGCGCCGCCGAGCAGTGGCCGTCCTTCGCCTACGCCAACCTCGCCGTACGCGGGCGCCTCTTCGACCGCATCGTCGACGAGCAGGTCGTCCCCGCGATCAAGCAGAGCCCCGATCTCGTCTCGTTCGCCGCCGGCGGCAACGACGCCCTCCGCCCCGGTTTCAACGCCGTGCAGCTCTCCACCCGCGCCCACGAAGTGGTCCGCCTCCTCAAGGCCTCCGGAGCCGAGGTCATCCTCTTCACCTGCGCCGACATCACCCCGCACATCCCCGGCATCGCGGTCCTGCGCAAGCGCTTCGTCGCCACCAACGACGCCTACAAGCGCGTCGCCAAGCGCCACAACGCGATCCTCGTCGACCTCTGGAACGACAAGGCCTTCGAGGACCCGCGCCTGTGGTCCGAGGACCGCCTCCACCTCAACACCTTCGGGCACCAGCGCGTCGCCTACGACGTGTGCGAGGCCCTCGGTGTCGAGCCCGACCCGGCCTGGAGCGAGCCCCTCCCGCACCTGCCCC
The DNA here is from genome assembly GCF_017592475.1 of Glycomyces niveus. Taxonomy (GTDB): domain Bacteria; phylum Actinomycetota; class Actinomycetes; order Mycobacteriales; family Micromonosporaceae; genus Glycomyces; species Glycomyces niveus. The sequence goes on from NZ_JAGFNP010000008.1 coordinate 128,054, forward strand.
GCCCCCGCCGCGAGATGAACGGCGTCCAGTGGGCAGGCAAGCACCTCGCCCCCTGGGTCAAGCGCCGCCTCACCGGCAAGTCCAGCGGCGACACCGTCGATCCCAAACGCCCCGAACTGACCAAGGTGAAGTGATCTCAGATGGCCCTGCTCTTCAAACTCCTGGCCGTCCTGGTCATCATCCTGACCTGCGCCTTCTTCTTCGGCCTCCTCTTCAAGAAGGGCCGCGGCAAGTAGCGTCCCCAAGCGCTTCTCGCTTTTCTTCTCCGCCGCTTCGGGGGTGGGCGTGGCGCTCGCGGGCGCGACAGGGCATCATGGAGAACTGTGGGACTCCTCCAGCGTCTGTTGGGGCGCCGGGACACACCTGATTCAGTGCCAGATCCCGCCGCCCAACCCGAACCTGCCTCCGTGCCCGAGGCCGCGCCCGAGCCGGCCGCCTCTTCCGGCGCCCTTGACGATGCCGCCCCCGGGAGCAGCCCGGCCCCCTCGCCGGACGCCGCCGAGGAGGACAGCATCGCAAGCCAGGCGCCAGTGACCGGCCTGCGGCTCGTGCCCGCGCTCGAGCCCGAACACGAGTCGGAGTCCGAGCCCGCGGGCCCGATCCTCACGGCCGTCCCGGATCTCGAGCCCGGGGAGTCCGCGTCCGAAGCCGACGAGGCCCCCGCGGACCTCGAGCCCGAACCAGAGGCGGCGATCTTCGTGCCCGAGCGGCCCCGCCGCGAACTGCTCACACTGGACAAGCCCGTCCCGCCGCGCCCGCCGACCACCGGCCGCGACGAGATGATGCCCCGCATCGAGGACGACGAGTCGCTCGACATCGCGGGGTCGCCCCGCGCGGAGCTGCGCGCCGCCGGGCTCGCCGTCCCGAAGATGCACCAGCTCGTGCGACGCGGCGACACCGCCATGTGGGCTTTCGCCGTCCGGTCCTCCGAGGCCCTGCGCTGGTGGCTCGACATCCGCCAGGCCGCCGAGCAGACCGGCTGGATGCCCGTCCTGCTCGGCGCGGCCGAGGAGTGGCGCGACAACGGCGAGGCGATCATCCACGAGGGCGACGACGAGCTCACCCGCGCCGACGAGATCGACGCCGCCGAGCTCCTGCACGACAAGGCCGCCGAGGCCGGCGAGCCCGCGCGCGGGGTCCCGATCCTGCCGCGCCGCGGCGACACCGACTTCGCCACGCCGCACGAGCAGCACGGCCTCCTCGGGCTCGTCCGGACCGACGCGGGCTGGAAGATCCCGGCCATGTTCCCGTGGAAGGGCTCCACGAACTGGGAGCTCTACGGCGCCGAGCACGCCGCGGTCCTGCACGGCTGGCACCGCCGCTTCGAGGCCGAGCTGGTCGCCATGACCTACGACGTGATCGAGCTGTACGTCCCGCACCCGCCGGGTGCCGAAGAGGCCCTTGCGGTCGCGAGCGAGGTCTACGCCTACTGCCCGGACCTCCTCGACTCCGGCGTCCCCACCCTCGAAGACCTCGCCGAGCACATGATCAGGTCCAAGGCCTGGTATTTCCGATGGACGTAGTCCCATCGGAACCGGAGGCACCGCCGGTGGACTGAGCGCGGACGGCCTCAGGCCCTGCGGCTGGACTCCATCCGCGGGGCGAGGCCGTCGAGGAAGCGGTCGACGGCGTAGCGCATCGCGTCGTGGCCGGTGATGTCCCAGGCCTCCGGGTCGGTGAAGCGCGCGATGCGCCGGTACCGGCCGGACGCGACCGCGCGTTCGAGGTAGGGGCCCTGCGCCGACCACCACTCCTCTTCGGCGGTCTCGGGCTGCTCGTCGGCGCTGTCGCGGATGAGGTACTGGCGGGCCGTGCCGGTGACGATGTTCATCACGGCCGTGGTGACGAGGTTGACCTCGCGGTCGGGCAGGTCGTGCGCGTCGAACGCGGCGAGCACGAAGTCGTAGCCGTCGAGCGAGTCCGGGCCGAGCACGGGCCGCTTCTGGTTGATCTCCAGCAGCCACGGGTGCTCGACGTACACCTCCCACGTGCTCTCGGCGACCAGTTCGAGGCCCTCGCGCCAGTCGAGTGAGCCCAGGTCGGGCGCCCCGGGGCCGATCTTGGAGAGCCGGTCGACCATGAGGTCGATGAGCTCCCGCTTGCCCGGGACGTACCGGTAGATCGTCATCGCGCCGACCCCGAGCTCGGCCGAGACGCTGCGCATCCCGAAGCAGCTGCCCTCGCGGTCGGCCACCGCGATGGCGGCCTCCACGATCCGGTCGACGGTGAGCTTCGGTTTCGGCCCGGGTTTGCTGAGCCGCGGCCCGAACTCGCGCCAGAGCAGCTCGAGGCTTCGTTTGGGGTCGCCCGCCCCCGTCTGTGGTGTCGCCATAGGGGCCTCATCGTATCGCGCTTGCTAATCGGGTACAGCGTATGCTATTACTGAGTACAACGTACCCGATTGAAGGGCGACCGTCCATGGGAACCACCACCGTCGAGGCCAGCAACCTCGGCAAACGATTCAAGGACACCGCCGCGCTCGACGGCTTCGACCTCACCGCCGAGGCCGGCACCGTCCTGGGGCTCCTCGGCCCCAACGGCGCGGGCAAGACCACCACCGTCCGCATCCTCACCACGCTGCTGCGCTTCGACACCGGCCGCGCCGCGGTCGCCGGGTTCGACGTGGCCCGCGACGCCCGCCAAGTGCGCCGCCGCATCGGCCTCACCGGCCAGCAGACCGCCGTCGACGAACTCCTCACCGCCCGCCAGAACCTCGTCCTGTTCGGCAAGCTCTTCCGCCTCAACAAGACCCGCGCCGGAGAGCGCGCCGACGAGCTCCTCGCCCAGTTCGGCCTCAGCGAGGCCGCGAACCGCCAGGCGAAAGGGTTCTCCGGCGGCATGAAGCGCCGCCTCGACCTCGCCGCCAGCATGATCCTCGCCCCGCAGGTGCTCTTCCTCGACGAACCGACCACGGGCCTCGACCCGGCCGGGCGCCGCGAGGTCTGGGACGCCGTCGAAGGCCTCGCCGCCGACGGCACCACCGTCGTGCTCACCACCCACTACCTCGACGAGGCCGACCGCCTCTGCGACCGCATCGCCGTGATCGACCACGGCCGCAACCTCGTCGACGACACCCCCGCCGGACTCAAGCGCCGCATGGGCGCCGACCGGCTCGAGATCATCGCCGCCGACCAGTCCGACCTCCCCGTCCTGCGGGAGATCATCGCGGTGGTCGCCGACGGCGAGACCGCCGTCGACGAAGGCGCCTCCAGCGTCTCCGCGCCCGTCAAGGAACCCGTCGCGGCCCTCACCGCCGCCGCGACCGCGGTGCGGGACAAGCGCCTCACCGTCGCCGACATCGGCCTGCGCCGCCCCACCCTCGACGAGGCCTTCCTCGAACTCATCGCCAAGGAGGACCAGTGACCACGATCGCCCCGCTCCCCGACGAGACCCTCGCCGGACGCGTCAAGTGGACGCTCCACGACTACCGGGCCATCGTCGGCCAGGAGTTCACCCACCTCGTGCGCCAGCCCGCCAATTTCGCCTGGGGCCTCGGGTTCCCGATCGTCATGGTGCTGCTGTTCGTGTACGTCTTCGGCTCCGCCATGGACGTCACCGGCGAGGGTGCCGGCGTCGACTACGTCGCCTACGCCATGCCCGGCATGTTCGCCATGACCATGGCCTTCGGCTTCACCAACACCGCCTGGGCCGTCGCCGAGGCCAAGCAGAAGGGGTTCATCGACCGGGTCCGCTCCATGCCCATGGCCTCCTCCGCGGTCGTGGTGGGCCGCAACATCGCCGACACCATGCACGCCGCGGTCGACCTGGTCGTCCTGGTCCTCATCGCCCTCGCGATCGGCTGGCGCTCCGGCGGCACCTTCGGCGAGACGCTGGGCGCGTTCGCCCTCCTGCTGTGGCTCCGCTTCGCGCTCATCTGGGTCGGCGTCTGGATGGGGCTGCTCGTCAAGAGCGTCGAGCAGGCCGGGAACCTCTTCGCCGTCGCGTTCCCGTTCGGCATGGTCTCCTCGGTCTTCACCCCGCCCGAGCTCATGCCCGGCTGGCTCGGCGCGATCGCCGCATGGAACCCCGTGTCCGCCACCGCGACCGCGATCCGCGAGCTCTTCGGCAACCCGAGCTCGGCCGGCACCTCCTGGCCCGAGCAGCACGCGATCGCCGCCGCCGTCATCTGGCCCGTGATCATCACGGCGATCTTCTTGCCGCTGGCCGTGCGCAAGTTCAAGAACCTCGGCCGCTAGAGCCTGCAGGAAACAGGAAAGGGGTCCGCGCCTCGGCGCGGGCCCCGCTCGCATACCGGGGCGTTCTCCCGCATTCGCGGCGAACCGCGACCGCCTCGATAACCGTCCACTGTCTCAATTTCATATCGAAGTCCACGGATGAGGGGGAGCGATTCCACCGCTGTGCACGTTATCTGGCTTTTGCAAGGGCGCCTTGGGTGCTCATGCCGGAAATCGGTGTTCTGCGCACCCCGTTGGGCTGCGATAGCTTGAACCCATGCGAGGCCGCGCACTGCAGCGCGGCGACCCCGTACGCACTCGCGTCCTCGCGCACCGGCATCCGGAGCGTTCTCGCTGGGAAGGCTCCTCACGGTCTGTGGTCGGAACCCGACTGTCCAGGACCGCCCAGAATGACCGCGCCTCCTTGGCGTCGCTGACTGGACGCGAATGCCGTCCCTCCCGGCCTTCGATCCCTGCTCCAGCATTCGACGAGGCGCGTCATCCCTCGAATCGAAAGCAGTCTGAACATGACCAAGAGGCGACATCTGCCCGCGCTCTTCGCCACGGCAGCCCTGGCCACCGCCGCCGCCTGCACCGACGACGAGAACCCGGTGGACGGCGACGCGGGCGACGAGTTCCCCCGCGCCAAGACCCTGTACTCGACCGGCACCGCCTGGGGTCCGCCCGGCGACTTCAACCCGATCTCCGCCGGCGGGGTCACCGGCCTCAACGGCCTGGGCTACGAGTACCTGTTCGTGTTCGACACCGTCGAGCAGCGGCTCACCCCCTGGCTCGCCGAATCCGGGGAATGGACCGGCGCGCGCGAGTTCGAGGTGCGCCTGCGCCAGGGCGTGGAGTGGAGCGACGGCAAGCCGTTCACGGCCGAGGACGTGGTGTTCACGTTCGAGCTCGGGAAGATCGAGGGCGTGCCTTACGCGAACGTGTGGGACTGGCTGGACGCGGCCGAGGTCGTCGACGAGCGCACCGTCAGGTTCCGCTTCTCCGAAGCGCGCCAGCAGGAATGGGACAACTTCCTGTACACGCACGTGATCGTGCCGAAGCACGTCTTCGAGGCGTACACCGCCGACGAGCTATTGAGCGGCCCCCTCGACGCCAACCCCGTCGTCACCGGCCCGTACTCCGTGCACGGCTTCGACGAGACCCAGGTCGCGTGGGTCAAGCGCGAGTCCTGGTGGGCCACCGAGGCGCTCGGCCTCGAGGTGCGGCCGAAGTACATCGTGGACCTCGTGACCCTCGGGAACGACGAGATCCTCAACAGGCTCATCGAAGGCCGCCTCGACCTCGCCAACAACTTCATGCCCGGCATCGCCGACTTCCTCACCGGCGAACCCGAGATCACCACCTTCTACGACAAGCCGCCGTTCATGGCGCCGGTCAACACGGCCATGCTCGTCCCCAACACGACGCGCAAGCCGCTCGACGACCCCGAGTTCCGCCGGGCCATGGCCTACGCGATCAGCCCGGGCGAGATCGTCGACTCCGTCTACGCCGCCATGGTGAGCGAAGCCCACCCGACCGGACTCCTCCCGATCTGGGAGCGCTACTACGACGCCGGGGCGGTGAGCGAGCACGGGTTCGTGTTCGAGCCCTCCAGCGCCGTCGAGATCCTGACCGCCGCCGGTTACCAGGACGAGAACGGCGACGGCTTCGTCGAGGACCGCGACGGCGAGGCGTTCGAGCTGCAGCTCGTCGTCCCGGCCGGCTGGACCGACTGGGAGGCCGCCGCCCTCGCCATGGCCCGTGACCTCAGCGACGTCGGCATCAACACCACCGCGGTCTTCCTCGACGCCGCCGAGGTCGACGCCGCCCGCGAGAGCGGCGACTTCGACCTGCAGATCAACAACCGCAGCGGCCTCACCAACTCGCCGTGGAGCCACTTCCGGCACCTGTTCGAGCTCCCGGTGCGGGACACGCAGCGGCTGTCGAACTTCTCCCGCTGGGAGAACGAGGACGCCTGGGAGCTCACGCAGGAACTCGCCACCCTGGCCACCGAGGATTCGCGCTACGCGGAGGTCATCTCCGAGCTCCAGCGCATCGCCATGCGCGACCTCCCCGCCATCCCGGTCTGGTACAACGGCGCCTGGTCCCAGGCCTCCAACGCCGTCTGGACCGGCTGGCCCACCGGCAACGAGGGCGAGCCCGGCATCTACCCCTCCTTCTGGAACGAGATGTGGGGCCTCGGCGCCGTCCGCATGCTCACCGAGATCCGGAGGGTCGAATAGCGCGAGCGGCGACGACGCGGGCGAAACCGCGGGTCGCGGGCGGGGCGTTCGCCCGGCCCGCGACCGAAGCCGCCAGATCCCGGTGATTTCAGGACGGATCGATGAGTCTCGGCAGTCCGCATCGTCATAACCGGCAGCGGCGGGACCAACCGGCGCCCTTCGCGGATCGGAGCGATCATGAGCAAGATCTTCAGCCACATGACGATGTCACTGGACGGGTACATCGCGCAGCCCGACGACCAGATCGGCGAGCTCTTCGACTGGTACTCGGCCGGAGCGGTCGATGTGCCCAACCCCAACGAGACCGTCACCTTCGCCGTCGACGAGGCCAGCGCCCAGATGCTGCGAGACTTGACCGAGAACACGGGCGCGCTCATCGCCGGGCGGCGACTCTTCGACATCGCAGACGGCTGGGGCGACAAGCACCCGGCCGGCGCATCGGTCGTCGTGGTCACGCATGTCCCCCCGGAGGACGCGGCCGAGCGTTGGCCGACCACGACGTTCGTCGACAGTGTCGAGTCCGCGGTCGCCCGGGCGATCGAGATCGCCGACGGCAAGGACGTGACGATCGCCAGTGCGAACGTGACCCAGCAGGCGCTCGCGCTCGGCCTGGTCGACGAGGTGTGCGTCAGTCTCGTCCCGGTGCTGTTCGGCGAGGGCATCCCCTATTTCGGCGAGCTCGGCGGCAAGCACCTGCTCTTGGAAGACCCGGTCGTCGTGCAGGGGAAGCGCGCCCTCCATCTCCGGTATCCGGTCCGCCGATAGGCGGGCGTTGCGCTGCGTGCGAGGAGGCTGGCGGCTGAGCGAGACGGGTCTCGTCTCCGATTCAGTACTGGGACCCTGTTCCGCTCAGCCTCTCAACGAGGCGCCAAACGCCAGTCGACGGGTTCTGGTGGTTCGTCTTGTGCCCAGCGTCCAATGTCCTGGCCCGACGGATCGCATCCGCTTGATGCGGCTGGAAGTCCTCGCAGCGCAGTGCGCTCTTGTCGTAGTCGGGGAGGTGCTTCCGGAGGCGTCGGCGCGCCTCCTTCTGGTTGAGCTCGGAGCCGCACTCCTCGAAATGCAGCAAGAGCCACAATTCGAAGCAAGGGCATGACACTGCCAGCCGGAGGCGTTTCCCGGCAGTCGCGATCGCCTTTTGAAAGGTGCCGCCGTCCTTGTAGTCGTCCTCGTCGAAGACGCACCATGCCTCATCGAAGTCGCCGCTGTCGAACAGCCGGATCGCATGATTCACGACCGTGAGCGGGTCCTTGTTCTTGGTGACGATCTTGACATGTGGGATGGTCGGCGATGACTTGCCTTTGAACTGCTCGAGGTATTGCCGCTCGGTCTCCTCGGCGTCGATGACGACCAGGATCTTGTCTCGGCGCTCACGCTGCCGCCAGTGGTCGGGGCGGGTCCTGTTCCGGGGCAAAGGCCTACTCCGTCTTGTTCGCCGCCGCCACGATCTCGACCAGCGACTCCGGATGAATATCGGGAACGCCGCCATAGCTGCCGCCGAGATAGTGGCGCTCGAGGTTGTGCTCCTTGCGGGGCTTGAAGGAAGTCAGCGGGTACAGCTCACTGGCGCCGTCCTCCTGTTTCTCCACGAACCAGACTTCATCGCGCTTGAGGATCGGCTCCCCGAAGCTGGTCCCGAGCAGTGTCGCATCATGGGTCGAGAAGATCAGCTGTGCGTTCTTGGGGTTGGTGCGCTTGTCCTGGAACAGCTCGATGATCCGAGGGATGATCCGCGGGTGGAGGCTCGTATCGAACTCATCGATCACCAGTGAGGCGCCATCTTGAAGCGCATCAAGGATGCGCGCCATGTACAGCAGGAACGAGATGGTCCCGCGAGACTGATCGCCGGCGGCAAGCGGCTGACCGTGGGACTGGTGATAGAACTCGAGATGGCGGAAGCTGAGAATCTGCTGCCGGATCCGGTTCTGGTCCAAGTCCTCTTCTTCTGAGGCGACCTCGCTCAACAACGATTTAGTCAGTGCCTGGTGCCGCTGATCTCGCCTAGTCTCGAGGAACTCCGTGAGGGCTTCAAGGAGAGTTTCATCTTTCAAGGCAGCAAGGTCCACTACCCGTATGTCAGCGATACCGAGGTCGGCGACCTTGGCGAGTTCAATCAATACCGGATGTCGCTCTATCGCATCAGGCAGTTCGGTAGTAAAGGAACTCAAATAGCTGTGGTCTAGGTTGATTGAGCGGAGCCCACGCTGAAGCCACTGCCAGAAGGGTTGCCACTCAGTGGCTCTGAACATCTCGGCCATGCTCAACGTCGGCGTGTTGGACGGCGTTTCCGATGAGAGTTCCTGAAGAGCCGAGCGGTTGGTCATGGTCGCACCGATCGTGATCCTGTCGCCTGTGCGGTCGAGCAGGATCCGCTTCCGATGTGCTGGGTAGGAGCTCAGGCGCTCATTCACGATGCCTACGCTGGATACTGAGAGTCGGTATTCGTAACGCACCCCGTCAAGCTCGCACTCGATCTCGTAGCTAGTCGAATGCTTCCTTGACCTGCGATCCAGGCGGAAGGGTCGGTGTAGCGGTTCGGTCCAGGCGCCCGCGAGGTTGTCTTTGAAACACAGCGCTTCGATGAGATTCGACTTCCCGGAGGCATTCGCGCCGTAGATCGCGGCGACCGGAAGCGCCTCGAACTCGCTGTCGCGGCGGCTTGGGAGCATCGAGAGTTCCTGCGGGTCGCGGAGCGACTTGTAGTTGGACACCTTGAAGCTGATCAGCATCCCGAACACCTCCTCTTTCAGAGGCTATCACGCAGAAAACCTGCATAAAGCCAGTCGAAGGCTCGGTGGGTCGAAGGACGGGCCCGCACCGCCACCCGAAAGCAGTGCGGGCCCGATCTTTTCTCCTCCCGGCTCCGGAGGAGGGCTTTACCAGCCGATCCAGGCGGTCTGGGCGTAGTCGCCGCCGAGGTCGTTGGATTGGAGGCCGGCGTTGGAGAGGGTCCAGAGCTGGTCGCCGATCACGACGGTGCGCAGGATCTGCGTGTTGTAGGGGTCGACGTCGGCGGCGCTGTGGTCGATCCACGCGGCCTCGGTCAGGGTGTCGGCGCCGATGTCCAGGACGAGGACGCCGGACTGGTACTCCATGTCCCAGTCCGAGACGGGGAGTGCCGCGATCGAGGCGTCTTCCCAGTACAGGAACGCGTGCGGGTCGTATTGGACCGCTGAGTCCGCTCCTTCGCGGTAGTACTGGTCGAGCACTGCCGCTTCCGCTGCGGCCGTGTCGAAGAGGCTCACCTGGAGGCCCGTCGTCTGGCCTTCGGCCGTGGCCTCCTGGCCGACGCCCAGGAGGCGGTCCGGGCCGACCGGGTGGAGGTAGCCCGAGTAGCCGGTGATCTTGAGTTCGCCGGTGACGACCGGGTTCGCGGGGTCGGAGAGGTCGATCGTGTACAGCGGGTCGGTCTGGCGGAAGGTCACCACGTAGCCGGTGTCGCCGATGAAGCGGACCGCGTAGATCTGCTCGTCCACACCGAGATCCGTGACCGAGCCGGTCTCCTGCAGGGAGTCCTCCCCGACCGCGAAGACCGTGACCGTCGATTTCGACGGCTCGGCGTCCTCGCTCGGTTCGCCGCCCCACAGGCAGTCGATCCAGGGGCCGCAGCCGCCGCCGGTCGGGTCCTCGGTGGTCGCGACCCGCAGGTGGCCGTCGAATTCGCTCAAGGAGTACTGGTTGAGGAGGCTGCCGGGGACGGCCGCCTCGCCCGCGAGGCGGGCCTGGCCGTCGTCGAAGACGAAGCGGTAGATCTCGCTCTCGGCCTTCGCTTCGTCGTCGCCCCAGGCGTAGTCGTAGTGCGCCAGGTAGAGGCTGTCGGTGGTGCCGTGGACGGTCTCGCCGTCGACCATCACCGTCTGCGGCGCGGCCTCGGTCCAGCCGCCGTCGGCGGGGAGGGCGAGGACGCTCACCGAGGCGCCGGTGAACCGCTCGGGGTGCGCGACCTCGGCGCAGTCGACCTCGTGCGCTTCGCCGTTGACCTCGAAGGAGGGGAGCCAGTCCTCGAGTTCGGTGTCCCGCACCGCTTCCGCGATGTCGGACTCGTCGGCCTCGCCGGTGTAGAGGGTGTCCCAGACCGGCTGGATGAGCGGCTGCGAGCCGATCGCCAGCCGCACTTCGCCGTCCACGAGCCGGGCGTCCACCATGGACCCTTCCATGGTGAACGTGTCGAGCACTTCGAGCGAAGCGGTGTCGAGCCGCTCGAGCCGGAACTCGTTCACCCACTCGTCGCCGCGCTCGATGCCCAAGCCGGACATGAGCAGCAGCTCGTCGTCGCCGAGGAAGAGCTGGTGGTTCCAGGCGTCGTCGCCGAGGTCGTGCTCGGCGGTGACCTCGCCGGTGCGGACGTCGACCGCGCGCAGCTTGTCGTAGTCGACGACGCTGTAGATGAAGGTGCCGTCGGTCTTCACGATGTCCGGTTCGTCAACGCCCGCAACGGCGTTGTTCGTGCCCGAGAATGCGTCGTCGCCGGCGGCCTGGGCCGGGGCCTCGGCGCTCGTCGCCCCGGAGTCCTCGACGGCGAATTCCTCGCCGCCGTTGCGGGCCAGTTCGTCGAACTCCCATTGGCTGAAAGCCGCGATGGCGGCGTCCTGGATGCCTTCGAGGGCGTCATCGCAGGAGTCGAACGCCGCGAGCTGGGCGGAGACGGGGACCCAGGGGATCGTCTCGATCGTGGGGTCAGGGGAGGGGGAGGTGCACGCGGTCGCGGCGGCGACGGTCGCCGCCGAGGCGCATGCGATGAGGAGTCTGCGGTTCATGTCCTTCGGACGCCGGGGCGGCGCGAACGGTTCCCGTCGGATACAAGACTGGCCCGGGGCGTCCCAATAACCCCGGGCCCGTCTTGGAACCGATCGGTTCAGCCCTTGGTGCTGCCCGCGGTCAGGCCGCTGATGAGATGCCGCTCGGCGAAGGCGTAGAACACCAGCGCCGGGAGCATGGCGAGCATGACGAAGGCGAGCACTTTCGCGGTGTCCGAGGCGAACTGGCCGCTGAACTGGGTGACGCCGAGCGGGAGCGTCCACCACGTCGACTTCTGGAGCACGACCAGCGGCAGCAGGAACGAGTTCCAGGAGCCGACCAGCGCGAGCACCGACACCGTCGCGAGCACCGGTCGCGACATCGGCAGCAGGATGCGGGTGAAGAACAGCCACGGCCCCGCGCCGTCGATCGTCGCCGCCTCCTCGACCTCGCCGGGGATCTGCCGGAAGAAGGTGCGCAGGATGATGATCGTCAGCGGCAGGCCGAACGCCGCCTGCGGCAGGATCACCCCGAAGGGGCTGTTGAGCAGCTCGAACGTCCGCAGGATGATGAAGAGCGGCAGGACCGCCACCGCGAACGGGAACATCATCCCGGCCGCGAACAGCGTGAACAGGCCCTCTCGGCCGCGGAAGGTGAAGCGCGCGAACACGAACGCGATCATCGCCGAGCAGATCACCACGATGAGGGTGGTCACGAGCGCGATGAACACGGAGCTCCAGAGCTGCTGCCAGAACGTGGCCGAGGCGAGGACGTCGGTGTAGTTCGCGGTGTGCCACGGGTTCGGCAGGCCCAGGGCGTTCTCGCGGAGCTGCTGGTTGTCCTTGAAGCCGCCGAGGAACGCGAACAGGATCGGCGTCGCCACGAACGCCGTCGTGATGAACGCGGCGATGTAGAACCCGGTGTGGCGCAGGATTCGGGCGCTGCGCATGGTGACCGTCATGAGCGGGTCCCCCCGGAGGTGGTGATCGACCCCTGGAGGTCGCGGTTGAGGACGAATCGCTGGTAGAACAGCGCGAACACGAGGCTGATCAGGAACATGGCGATCGACAGCGCCGAGGCGTACCCGATCTGGTTGCGCTGGAAGCCCTGCTCGTACATGGTGATCGCGAGGGTCTCGGAGGCGTGGAACGGCCCGCCGCCGGTGAGCACGTACACCAGGTCGAACAGCTGCACGGCGCCGATCACGGACAGGAACACGATCATGCGCGCCGTCGGGCCCATGAGCGGGAGCGTGATGCTGCGGAAGGCCTGGCCCCGCGTGGCGCCGTCGATGGCCGCGGCCTCGTACAGCTCTTCGGGGATGTTCTGGCGCCCGGCCAGGAACAGGATCATGTGGAAGCCGAAGAACTTCCAGGTGAGGATGCCGAAGACGACGAACATGATGATGTTGCGGTCGGACAGCCATCCGATCTGCGCGTCGATGCCGAGGCTCCCCAGCAGGGAGTCGGCGAACCCGCGCCGCGGCGAGAACACCAGCCGGAACAGCACGGCCGTGACCGCCTCGGTGAGGACGTACGGCACGAAGAAGAGGAGCCGGAACGCGGTGCGCCCGGGGAAGCGCTGGTGCAGCAGCATCGCCAGGCCGAACGAGATCGGCAGCTGGACCAGCAGGGACAGGACCACGATGAGGCCCAGGCGCCACAGGTCCCCGAGGAAGACCTCGTCCTTGAGGAGGTTCTGGAAGTTCTCGAGCCCCACGAACTCGGTCGGCACGCCGCCGAGGCCGTTCCAGCGGAAGAACGAGACGTACGCGGCGAACAGCACCGGCAGGATCACGAACAGCAGGAACAGCATCAGGCCGGGGACGATGAACGTCGAGAGCGTCCCCGCGCCGGGGCGCCCGGACCGGCGGCGCGGGCGTGAGCCCGCGCTCCGGTCCGGGCGCCCCGTTACCGGGGAGACCCGAAGGGGCTCCTTGAGTGTCACTGCTCGGCCGCCCAGGCCTCGTTGACCATCGCCACGAAGTCCTCGGGGGTGACCTGGCCGAGGAGCAGGCCCTCGGTGGCGTCGTTGATGACGCCGCCGATGGCCGGCGGGTACGCCTGGTCGAGGTAGAGCTGCGTGCCGGTGGCGCCGGCGAGGGCGTCGACGACCTTCTGGGTGTCCTCGCTCATCTCGGGCGCGACCGACGCGGGGTCGGCGGCGACCGGGGTCAGGTTGCCTTCGGCGACCGCGCGGGAGTAGTTCTCGGGCGCCATGAAGTCGCACAGGAAGTCCAGGGCCGAGTCGGGCGCGTCCGCGGCGACCGCGTAGCCGTTGCCGCCGCCGAGGAACTCGGTGGTGGTGCCCACGCCGCCCTCGACCGAGGGGAAGGGGAAGAACCCGAGGTTCTCGGGGCCTTCGGTGCCGGAGTTGTCGCGCTGGGCCTGCGGGGCCCACTGGCCCATGAGCTCCATCGCGGCGAGGCCCTCGCCCATGATCGCGGCCTGGCCGTCGGCTTCGGCGTAGACCGTGGATTCGAAGCCCTCCTGGAAGGGCTCCATCGCGGCGAGCTCGGCGAGCATTTCACCGGCCTGGACGAACGCCGGGTCGGAGAAGTCGCCGGCGTCGGCCGCGGCTTCGAGGCCGTCGAGGCCCGCGAGGCGCATCGAGAGGTAGGTCCAGTAGAAGTGGCCGGGCCACTTGTCGGCGCCCGCGAGGGCGATCGGCGTGATGTCGGCGGCCTTCAGGGCTTCGACGGCGGCCAGGAACTCGTCCCACGTGGCCGGCGGCTGCTCGATGCCCGCCTGGGCGAAGAGGTCCATGTTGTACCAGAACCCGACGACCCCGGCGTCGAACGGCATGCCGTAGAGCTTGCCGTCGATCGTGTAGGGCTCCAGGGCGATCGGGTTGATCTGGTCGATGCAGTCGAGCTGCCCGGTGAGGTCCTTCACGAGGCCGGCCTCGACCTGCTCGGCGAGGACGCCGCCGCCCCAGGTGTGGAAGATGTCCGGCATGTCGCCGGATTGCGCGGCGGTGCCCATGCGGTCCTTGAACGCCTGGTTCTCGATGGGCTGCACGTCCATCGTGAGGTCGTTCGCGGACTCGAAGTCGTCCGCGAACTCCTGGAAGAGGGACATGAGCGGGTCCTGGTTGCTGATGTGCCACCAGGTCAAGTCGGCGCTGCTCTCGCCGCTGTCGCCGCAGGCGGCGGCGCCCAGCGCGAGCACGGCGGCCGTCCCGGCGGCCACCACCGCCCGCGGACGGAATAGGGGATTTCGCATCGTTGCTCGTCCTCTCGAGGGATGAAGGGGGGTCCGAAACTTTCGGAGCGAGTATCGGAAATTATCGATGCGGTCATACTACCGGTGAGCACATGGAATGTGAAGGGGGTCTCTGTTACCGCTCGCCTCAGCGGCTTGACAGCATCGACGCAGGTCAATGGGGCGGGCCGGAATCACCGGTGGAGACGCGAAAACGGCCGCCCCGGTGAACCGGGACGGCCGTCAAATCCTGGAGCGGGTGACGAGAATCGAACTCGCCTCTCAACCTTGGGAAGGTCGCATTCTACCAATGAACTACACCCGCGAACTCTGGCGAACAGAGCCGATCGAAGTATACAAGGCCGCGGCGGCGGGGCCGGGAGGCCCCGCCGCGCGCCTCGGCTACAGGGTCGCGAGCGCGGCCGTGATGTCGCCGTGGAGCAGCCCCACGTTGGCGTACACGCCCGGGTTGCCCGCCTCGGCGCAGCCGTGGCCCCAGCTGACGATGCCCACGAGCACGCCGTCGGCGACGAGCGGGCCGCCGGAGTCGCCCTGGCAGGAGTCCTCGCCGCCGTTCGCGAGGTCGCCGGCGCAGATCATGCTGCCCGCGTTGAACTCCGCGCCGTAGGCGTCGGCGCATTCGGCGTCGGTGACGTAGGGGACGTCCACGTAGAGCAGGTCCCGCGAGCCCGAGCCGCTCTCAGTGGTGCCCCACCCGGCGACGGTGAGGGTGCCCCAGTCCTTGGTGTCGGCGTCCGCCAGGGGAACGGTGGCGGCGTTGGGGATCGGTGCGGCGAGTTTGACGAGCGACCAGTCGTTGACCATGGTCGAGCCGTCGTAGCCGTCGGCGATCTTGATCTCGGCGACCTCGTACACCTCGGTCTGGGTGATGTCGGTGCCGCCGTGGCGGATCACCATGTCGGCGGGGGCCGTGCCCTCGGTGCAGTGGGCGGCGGTGAGGACGACGTCGGCCGCGATGAGCTGGCCGCCGCAGTAGTTGAAGGAGGGGTCGTTCGCGTCGGCGAGGGCGACGATCCAGGGGAACTGGCCGTCTTCGGCGGGCTGGCCGCCGATGATCTGGGCCTCGAAGTCGCCGTTCGCGGTGCCGTCCTCGGCCCAGGCGCCGCTCGCGCCGAGGGTGAGGGCGATCGCGAGTCCGGCCGTGGCGGCGGCGCCGATCCTGGTGAGGGTTTTGCTGCGGTTCTGCACGCGTAGGTCCTTTCGAGATGGGTGGTCCGAAAGCGGCGGCCGTGGTGCGCCGCCATGTCGTGACCCTACGGGAAAGGCCCTCATATTCATATATTTCCGGCATCACCGGTATTTCAGTGAATATCGCTATCTCTTATGGCATTAAGGACATAGATCGAGCAACGATCCTTTTCGGTGGCCCGTGTGGACGGAGGGCCGGGCGCGCCCGCCCGGCCCCCCGTCGTTCGCTATTCGTTGACGCTCAGCTGGGCGACGGCGATCGCGAGGTCGTCGATGTGCGCGCCGACGCTGGCGTACACCCCCGCGTCGGGCTCGGCGAAGCAGTCGGATCCGAAGCTGACGAGTCCGGCGAGGACGGTCTCGCCGTCGACCTCGGCCATGAGCGGCCCGCCCGAGTCGGCCGGGCAGGCGTTGACCTCGGCACCCGGTTCGAGGACGCCCGCGCACAGCTGCGTCTCGGGGTAGAAGGCCCACTCCTGGGACTCGGCGAGGTCCCCGCACGCGGCGTCGTCGATGTAGGGCACCTCGGCCCAGCGCAGGTCCGGCGAGGTCGGCGTGTGGCCCTGCACGCCCCACCCGGCGACCTGGAACTCGGTCCAGTCGTCGTCGTCCGCGGTAGCGAGCGGCAGGATCTCGGCGTCGGGCACGGGCTCGGCGAGCTTGACAACTGCCCAGTCGTACTCGAGGTCGTGGTCGTATCCGGCGGCGACGATCCAGTCCTCGACGGCGTACGCCTCGGTCTCGGCGTGGGCGACGGCGCCGTGGCGGACCTCGATGTCGGAGGCGGCCACGTCGTCGAGGCAGTGGCCGGCGGTGAGGACGAGGTCGTCTTCGATGAGGGTCCCGCCGCAGTAGTGCTCGGCGCCTTCGACCCAGGTCAGCGAGACCATCCACGGGAACTGGCCCTCGGCGGCCACGTCGCCGCCGACGATCTTCGTCTCCATGTCGCCTTCGGGCTCGGGCGCTTCGGCGAAGGCGCCGGTGGCGTTGAGGGCGAGGGCGGCGGCGCCGAGCCCGGCGGCCGCGAGCGCGCCGATGCGGGTCATGCGTCTCCGGTGCATGTCGGTCCTTTCTGGAGGGTTTTGGAGAACGGCGACGGCCGGGCGGGCTGCGTGTCGCGCGCGGCCCGCCCGGCCGTCGATGAGTGAACTCAGGTGGCCGCCTGCCATGCGGCCTCAAACGGTCGGAGGGTTAGCCCTCCCAGCCCGCCAGGACCTCTTCGATGGCGTCGTTGAAGTCCGCGACCTCGCCGTACACGCCCGGGTTGCCCGCCTCGGCGCAGCCGTAGCCCCAGCTGACGATGCCGACCAGGACCTGCTCTTCGCCGGCCGGGGTCATGATCGGGCCGCCCGAGTCGCCCTGGCACGAGTCGACGCCGCCGTTCTCCAGGTCGCCCGCGCACAGCATGGTCTGCGCGTCGACCTCGTCCGGGTAGGCGGCCTCGCAGTCCTCGTCGCTGACGAACGGCACCTCGACCCACTGCGCGGTGGTCGGGAAGCCCTCGCCGGTGTCGCCCCAGCCGGCGGTCTCGAGGAGGTCGTACTCCTCGGGCTCGGTGGCGAGCGCGATCGGCTCGACGTCGAGCGGCTCGGCGAGCTTGAGCAGCGCCCAGTCGTTCGACATCGCTACGGGCGCGTTGTAGTCCTCGGCGACGTGAAGGTCCGCGACCGCGGTCTCGACGACGTCCTCGGACTCGAGGTCGATCGCGCCGGAGAAGACCACGAGGTCCTCCGCGACCGACTCCTCGACGCAGTGGGCCGCGGTGAGCACGACGTCCTCGGCGATCACCGAGCCGCCGCAGAACTGCCGCTCGTACGGGGTGCCCTCGCCGGGGGAGCCGAGGCCCACCAGCCACGGGTACTGGCCGTCGGTGACGTCGCCGCCGCCGATGATCATGGTTTCGAAGTCGCCCTTGGCGTCCGCGGGCTCTTCCGCGTTGGCGGCGATGCCCGCCCACGCGATGGCGGCGGCGCCGAGTCCTGCGGCTACGCCGGCGCCGAGACGGATCGCTTGCTTCCTCGTTCTGTCCACTGTGAATCCTTTCGGGGTGGATGTGAGGGTTGGGCCGTTTGGCCGTCCTAGCCCGAAAGACGCAGTGAGAGAGTTTCGCGGTTGCTCGCGGCTAAAGAATGTTTTTTCGGTGAATAGCGGCAAACGTCTACCCGTGCAACGCGAACGGCCGGGCAGGCGAACGCCTGCCCGACCGGAAGCCGCTGCGTACTACACCTTCGCGGAGCCGAGCTCCTTGCCCAGGTGGATCGAGCCGTCGGTGCACGCGTAGAACCCGAACGGCGTCACGGGCCCGTAGCCGAGGACCCCGTACATGGCGACGGCCTCGGGCTGGCGCGGGCCGGTCTCGAGGATCACGCGCTTGCGGCCCGCCTCGGCCGCGGACGCTTCGACGGCGGCCACGAGGAGCTTCGCGAGGCCCTGCCGCCGGGCGTGCTCGCGCACGTAGACGCGCTTCATCTCGGCGTCCTCGCCGTGCGAGCGCCAGCCGCCGCAGCCGGCCGGCTCCCCGGCCTCGTCGTACGCGACGATGAAGTCGCCGTTCGGCGGGTGGAAGTCGTCCTCGCCGAGCTGCGTCTCGTCGCCGCCGCCGTAGCGGCGGACGTACTCCTGCTGGATCTCGGCGCAGAGCAGCTGCGCCACAGGGCTGTCGAACCGGGTCCTCGAAAGCGTGTACTGCACGCGTCCAACTCTGGCATGGGCGGGCCGGGCCGTGCCAGCGCTCTCGGTCACGCGGAAACACACCGCAAAGCGGTCGTAAACCGGCTGATCGGACGAGGTGCGAACTGCCCGTTCGGCGTCCGCGGCCGACCGAACGCACAGACTTGTCGCGCACCCTTCCAGCGGCGTCCTCCACGGCCGGTATCGGGTTCCCGACCATTACGATCTTCACATCGGCGATTGGTTGAATCGGGTCCGGCGTCCCGGGCACTCCGTCGCCCCGAACGCACGCGGGCGCGCGCATCCCTCCGGCTCCGGCCGGGCGCGTCCGGGCCCCGTGTCGCGAGCTTCTGCGAACACGCGGGCGTCCGGCCGCGATCCTGTAGGAAGGAGGCATTCACCCATATGCGCGCAATGCTGCGACGGAAGCCCCCGATGGCCCGCGCTGACCGCTGGAACGGCTGGTCGGCGCCTTCGGTGCGGACGGCGTTCACGGCCGCGTTCGCGGTCGTGGTGGTCCTGGTCGGGCTGCGGCTGACCGTGCGCGACGATTCGCACGCGGTCTCGTGGCTGGCGCTGCCTCCGCTGGCGGCCTCGGCGTTCCTGCCGTGGCGGTGGGTGGCCGGGGTCGGGCTGGCGAGCATGGGCGCGGCGTTCGCGTATCTGTGGATCCTGTACGACTTCGCGATGCACGGGGTGGCCTCGCACGGGGTGGACTTCCTGGTCGTGGCCGTGGCGGTGGTGATCTCGGCGGCGGTGGCGATCGTGCGCGAGCGCGACGACGAGCGGATGAAGCGGCTGACGCAGCTGGCCTCGGTGGTGCAGCAGGCGATCCTGCGCCCGATCGGGGAGCGCTTGGGGCCGTTCGACATCGCGGCGCGGTACGTCTCGGCGCGGTCGGGCGCGGAGATCGGCGGCGACCTGTACGAGGCGCTGAACACCGAGTTCGGGGTGCGGATCATCATCGGGGACGTGCGGGGGAAGGGCCTGGACGCGGTGCGGCTCTCGTCGACGGTGCTGGGGTCGTACCGGCATGTGGCGTTCGAGCGGTCGGACCAGCGCTACATGATCAACGACCTGGACCACGCGGTGGCGCGGAACGCGGGCGACGAGGATTTCGTGACGGCGATTCTGATGCAGGAGCGCGGCGGGACGCTGGAGATCATGAACTGCGGGCATCCGCCGCCGATGCTGGTGCGCGACGGGGTGGCGACCTACCTGGAGCCGGAGTCGATGGCGCCGCCTTTGGGGCTCGGCCCTTCGGTGCGCGAGCTGACGGTGCGGCTGCAGCCGGGGGACCGGATCTTCCTGTACACGGACGGCCTGGCGGAGGCGCGCAAGGACGGCGAGTTCTTCCCGATCCGCGAGCGGGCCTGGAGCCTCATCGGGCACGGCAACGTGGGCGACGGCCTGGCGTCGCTGGAGTCGGCGCTGCGCCGCTGGGTGGGCGGCCCGCTGACGGACGACATCGCGCTGCTCCTGCTGGACTACCGGCCGGAGACCGGCTGAGCCCCGGCGTTCGGCGGCTAGACGAGTTTGGCGAGGCGGCAGCGGCGCAGGCGCCGCAGCCGCGAGATCCGCTGGCGGCGCTTGGTGAACCGGACGGGGAGCTGGCGGCGGAACTTCACTGCGCGGCCTTCTCGGCGGGCATGGCGGCGGGCAGCTCGAGCTTGAAGACGCGGTGCAGGACGGGCCTGGCGCGGCGGTGGCGGCCGATGTAGGCGGGACGGGCGCGTGCCGCGATGCGGTCGGCGACGGCTCGGATCATGGGTGTGCTCCAGGTGGGTTCGCACAAGCGGTCGGTCACCCGGTTCAACGAGGCACGGGTGCGCAGGTTACGGCGGCGCGCCGGCGGGATCGGCACGGTCACCCGATCGAAGGAGCGGCGGGTGGCCGGTCCGTCGGAAATCGGACTCGGTTTTCCTGCCGGGAGTACTTTCGCGCCGCGTTTCGGCGCGGCATACTTGAGCTAGCTACTGACGGGTAATATGATGAGGGTTACCACCGAGTAATGGAGGACCCGCAATGACGCACTTCCGCCACAACCTTCGAGACCTGGAGTTCAATCTCTTCGAGGTCTTCGGAGCGGACAAGATTCTCGACGACCCGGCCTTCGCGGACCTGGACGAGGCGACCGCCCGCGAGATCCTGGCCGAGCTGGCACGCCTGTC
This sequence comes from Glycomyces niveus, assembly GCF_017592475.1. Lineage (GTDB taxonomy): Bacteria > Actinomycetota > Actinomycetes > Mycobacteriales > Micromonosporaceae > Glycomyces > Glycomyces niveus. Next base: position 148,462 of record NZ_JAGFNP010000008.1, read on the forward strand.
CCAGGACGAGCTGGCATCCGGCTGGGTGGAGGGCGACCGCAACCCGCCGGTGTTCGACGCCGCAAGCCACTCGGTGACACTCCCCGAGTCGTTCAAGAAGGCCTACAAGGCGTTCATCGACGCCGAGTACTGGCGCCTGGACCTCCCCGAGGTCCTCGGCGGCACCGTCGCGCCGCGCATGCTCTGGTGGTCCCTGGCCGAACTCGTGCTCGGCGCCAACCCGGCGCTGTGGATGTACGCCGCGGGCTCCTCCTTCGCGCACACCGCCCACATCGAGGGCACTCCCGAGCAGCAGGAGTGGGCGAAGCTCTTCGTCGAGAAGGGCTGGGGCGCGACCATGGTCCTCACCGAGCCCGACGCGGGCTCCGACGTCGGCGCGGGCACCACCAAGGCCTACAAGCAGCCCGACGGCTCCTGGCACATCGAGGGCGTCAAGCGGTTCATCACCTCGGGCGACCAGGACATGACCGAGAACATCATCCACTACGTGCTCGCCCGCCCCGTGGGCGAGGAGGGCGTAGGCGGGCCGGGCACCAAGGGCCTCAGCCTGTTCATCGTGCCCAAGTTCCTGTTCGACCCGGCCACGGGCGAACTCGGCGACCGCAACGGCGTCAACGTCACCAACATCGAGCACAAGATGGGCCTCAAGGTCTCGGCCACCGCCGAGCTCACCTTCGGCGAGAAGGCCCCCGCGAAGGGCTGGCTCCTCGGCGAGAAGCACGAGGGCATCCGCCAGATGTTCCTCATCATCGAGTACGCGCGGATGATGGTGGGCACCAAGGCCATCGCCACGCTCTCCACCGGCTACCTCAACGCGCTCGACTACGCCAAGAGCCGCATCCAGGGGCCGGACCTGCTCAAGTCCGCGGACAAGACCTCGCCCCGCGTGCCGATCATCAAGCACCCGGACGTGCGCCGCTCCCTGCTCTTGCAGAAGAGCTATGCCGAGGGCCTGCGCGCGCTCGTCGCCTACACCGCGTCCTGGCAGGACAAGTCCCGCCTGGCCGAGCTCGCGGGTGACGAGGACGGGGCCGAGACCGCGAAGAAGGTCAACGACCTGCTCCTCCCGCTCGTCAAGGGCTGCGGTTCGGAGCGGGCCTACGAGCTGCTGAGCTCGGAGTCCCTGCAGACCTTCGGCGGCTCCGGCTACCTGCAGGACTATCCGCTCGAGCAGTACGTGCGCGACGCCAAGATCGACACGCTGTACGAGGGCACCACCGCGATCCAGAGCCTCGACTTCCTGTTCCGCAAGATCCTCAAGGACAACGGCGAGTCGCTCATGGTCGTCGCCGGCGAGATCATGGAGTCCACCCAGGACGGCCACCCGGCGCTCGAGGAGGTGCGCGGCAAGGTGCTGCGCGCGCTTGGCGACGTCCAGGGCATCCTCGAGGCGCTCCAGCCCGCGCTCATGGCCGCCATGGGCGACGAGCCCCGCGAGCTCTACAAGGCCGGGCTCCACTCCCGCCGCCTGCTGCTCGCCGTCGGCGACCTCATGGTCGGCTGGCTCCTGCTCCGCCAGGCCGAGGTCGCCCAGGCCAAACTGGACGAAGGCGCCGACGACGACTTCTACCGCGGCAAGGTCGCGGCCGCGACCTTCTTCTCCAAGGAGGTCCTCCCGCGCCTCACCGCCGACCGCAAGATCGTCGAAGCCGCGGACCTGACCGCCATGGACCTCCCCGACGAGGCCTTCTAGGCCATCTGGCCGGGCACGACGAGACGCGCGCCCCCGCCGTACCGGCGGGGGCGCGCGCCGTTCCGGGCCGGCTCTCGTACCGTCCGGACGCTACGACGCCCCCGCCGCCGGGTCGAAGGCGCCGAAGTCGAAGTACACGGCGGCCTGGTCGTCGCCGCTGGTCATCTCGGCGAGGGCCTGGTCCAGGCCGTACAGGGTGCCGCGCAGGTACTGCAGGTTCCGCCACATCGCCGCATGGAACTCCAGGTACTGGCCGAGCGCGTTCTCCGCCGCGCCGGGGGCGGTCCCGAACGCGGGCGCCTTGCTGAGGGTCCCGGTCGCCAGGACCGGCAGCACCTCGTTCTCCAACTCCTCGATCAGCTCCACCAGGAACTGCCGGTACTCGCCGATCGACTCGGGGTCGAACACCCGATCCGCCATGGCCTTGCCCTCCGTCGCAGGTCTAGTTGTAGGGGTCCTCGTTGGGCTTCACATAGCCCCAGACGTTCCCGGTCTCGCGCCGCGCCAGGCTCTGCGGCTCTTCCTTCTCCTCGGGTTTCTTCTTGTCCGCATCCGAACGCTCCGAAGCCCTCCCGCCCCGGTTCGGCGCCCCGGCCTGGTTCGCCTGGAACAGGCCCCCGCCGCCGCCGCGCGCCGGGCTCGAAGCCGCGGTCGTCGCGGGCGTCGTCACCGCCGGGCCGAACAACCCCTGCGGCGCACCGCCACCGGTAGTCGGCACCATCGCCCCGCCCGGCGGCCGCCCGCCGGAGCCGAACGAGCCCCCGCCGGACCCGCCGCCGACACCGCCTCCGCCGCCGCTCGCCAGACCGCCCGAGACCTCCTCGTCGTCACCGGCCTCCTCGGCCTCCCACGGGTCGTCCTCGGCCTTGACCGTCCCGTCCCCGCCCGGGGGGACCGGGCTCGGATCCTGGGTCGTCTGCGGCGCGACCGGCGCGGCGGGCCGCTCCGCCTCCGGCACTGCCAAGTCCATATAGGATGCGCTGGCGCTGCTGGGATACGGCCGGTCCGCGCCGGTCGTCCGCACCGCCGCGAGCTCGGCGCTCTGCCCGTCGCGCTTCTCCGCGATCGACTCGTCGATCGCCGCCTGCCGCTCCACGTACGCCGCGATCTCGGCCGCCACCCGCTCGGCGAAGACCTCCTTCGCCTCCTCGCCCACGAGCGCCCGCACCTCCGACACGAGCGTCCCGAGCCCCGAAAGCTGCTGCCCCACACGCTCTTCGATGAAGTCCCGCACCTCGGTCGCCAGCCCCGCGTCGGCTCCCGCCAGCTCCAGTGCCTTCTCGGCCTCCTCGCACGTCATCGTGATGCAGTCCCCGTGCCACCACGCCGGCCGCACATGCAGCGCCACCAGGCTCGACCACTCCCCCTCCGTGCCCACCAGCGGTGCGGGATAAGGGATCTCGCCCGAGTCCCCGCCCTGCAGGGTGTAGATCGCCGCCTCACGGCTGGCGAGTTCGCCCACGGTCGCCTCGATGTCGTCGAGGGCGCCCTCCACCAGCGTCCGCGCCTCACCCGCCTGCACCGCGAACGCGTCGAAGTCCTCCCCTGCCCAGCCCTCCGCCAGCAGCGCCAGCTTCGACTTGAACCGCTCCGGCCACGTCCCCAGCCGTGACCCCACCTCCTCGGTCCAACCGGACCGCAAGCGCTGCAACGAGAACGCGTCGGCATCCTCGGGCCGCACCGCCGTCACCGCCGCCCGGAAGTCCTCCTCGGTCGGGTACGCCATCCCTTCGCAGCGCGGCTTGAACCGGTCCCGCTGCCCCTCCACCGGCACCGCCGAGGCCAGCTGCACCCACGCCTCCTCGGCCGGGTGCGCCACCGGATGCGGGCACGCCGCCGCCGAGCACCCGGCCCGGTCCCCCGAGGTCAGCGCCGACGTGTCGCCGAACGCGATCGTGAACTCGAACGACGGCAGCTCCAGCGCACCGGTGTCAGCGGTCCAGTCCCCGCTTCCGGCGAAAAGCCCATCGGTCATCGGCGGCGCACCTCCTCACGTGGCGGCCCGCGCTCCGGGCCTCGATTGCGTCTGCGCCCCATGGAAAGCGCCGCCGTCACGAATCCGTCATGGGTTGATCAAGCGCGCGCCGGGACCGACCCGTGACGGGCCGCGCGACAGTACTTCCGACGCCGCCGGGCGTCCGCCCGCGAGGGCGTCGACACCTCGAGAAGGAGGAGCCCATGACCGTGCACATGGACGTTGACGATGTGCGAACGGGCGGGACCGGCCTGCGCGGCCTGGCCCCCAACAGCCAGGCCGCGTCGAGGCGGGTGGAGCGCCCGGCGGCGACCGCGGCCGAGCAGAACACCGGCTTCGCCACCGGCGAGGCGGGCCGCCGCTGGCAGGCCGCCCTCGCGGCCGTCGCCACCGGCGTCGAGCGCCGCCTCGCCTGGCAGGGCGACCAGGTCGTCGGGAGCGCCGACGACCTCGACGCGGCCGACCGGGAGATGAGCTCCCGGTTCGGCGGCATCCAGAGCCAGCTCCCCACCACGCCGAAGCCTTAGGAGGACCCATGCCCAGCTACCAGGACGCGCTCTCGGCCCACCCCTCGGAGTTCCTCACGTACGCCTCCGAGATGACCGCCGCCGCAACGGATCTCGCGACCCAGCAGACCGACTACGGCGCCAAGGTCGCCGAAATCAACAGCCACTGGCGCGACAGGGCGAACGACGCCTTCAACGGCGAGGTCGGCAACGTCAACGCCCACCTCACGCAGGTCATCGGCGAGGTCACCGCCACGGCCGGCAGCCTGGCCGGGACGGCCGGGCAGATGCTCCTCGAATGCACCGGTCTCAAAGCCGCCGACGCCGCGCTCAAAGCCGTCGGCTTCGACATCCAGCCCGCCCCGCTGGTGACCCTCGGCCCGGCGCAGCGCACCGCGATCGCCATGGCGGGCCCGTTCGGCCCGATCCTCGAAGCCGCGCTGCAGGCGCAGGCGGCCGCGGGCACGATGGGCCTCCAGACCCTCACCTCCCTCATCAACGCCGCCGACGCGACGGCCGGAGCCGCCCTCAGCCAGGCCGCGGACCTCCTCAAGCCCTTGGACGACAAGTCGACCGGCGGCAAGGACATGGAGCAGCTCAAGGCCGCCGACGACCACTCGTCCAGCGGCACTGCGGGAGCGAACGAAGAGGAGGCCTCCGAAGAGGAGGAAGAGAAGCAGGAAGAAGAAGAGGAAAAGCAGGAAGAACAGGCTGAGGAAGCACAGCAGGACCGGCAGCAGGAGCAGACCCAGCCGCAGGGCGAGCAGCCCGCCATGCCGGAGCACCCCTCCGGCATGGAGGACATGGCGCAGTCCGAGGTGCCCGAGATGGACAACCCTTGGGACGCTTCTGAACTCGAAGACCCTGACGACCTCGCCGGCGGCCTCGCCTCGGGCGGCGGCCTCGGAGGCGGCGGCATGGGCGGCGGCGCCGGAGGCCTGGGCTCGGGCCTGCCCGGAGGCGGCGCCCCGACAGGCGGCGGCATGGGCACCGGCACGATGCTCGGCGCCCCGGTCGGCACCCCCGCGGCGGCGGCCACGGGCGCCAAGCCCGCCGGCGGCGGCATGATGGGCGCCGGCGGCGGCCGCGGCGCCGGAGGCAACCAGGACAACGAGGTCGAGCGCGAATCCTTCCTCACCGAAGATCCCGAAGACGACGTCTGGGGCATCGCCAAGGACGAGGAGACCTACTCCTAGACTGCGCTCCGCGTGCGTCAACCGTAGTTGACGACTCGATGATCGTCAACTACGGTTGACGCATGGCAGACGACAAGCACACGGCGCTCGCGGAGGACGAACCCGACCCGCTGCGAGGCCTGCAGGCCGTGCGGCACATGCGCACCGAGGCCGAGCGGCTCGAATCGGTCATGGTCCGCCGCGCCCGCAACAACGGCGCGAGCTGGGCCCAGATCGCCACGGTCCTGGGGGTCTCCAAGCAGGCGGTCCACAAGAAGCACGGCGGCAAGGGTCGCTGATCGACGGTGAAGGCCGCACCCGTCCTCGGGTGCGGCCTTCACCGCAAGGTCAATCCACGCTGGGGCAGCTGAGGCCGGCGGCCGGGACCTCGCGGTCGATGAAGTAGGCGTCGACCGCCTCGTCCACGCACGTGGACTTCAGACCGTAGACGGTGTGCCCCCAGCCCTCGTACGTCACGAGCGCCGCGCCGGTCTGCTCGGCGACGCTCTCCGACCACGGGTACACGGTCGCGTAGTCGTGGACGGTCCCGACGAGCACGATCGGCGGCGCGCCTTCGATGTCAAGCGGCGCTTGCGGGTTGGTCGCCTCGATGCCGGAGCCCGAGCACATGAGCGGCAAGCCCGCGTAGGGGCTCCACTCGGTGACGGGGTGCTCCTCGGCGAGGCGGTCCATCATCGCGTCCCACTCGTCGAACTCTTCGATGCGGAAGTCCCAGTCCTGGCAGAACATGGCCATCTCCGGGAACTGCCGTACGGCAGCCGCCTCGGTCACGGCCTTGTGCGACTCGGTGGAGACCGAGGTCCCCTCCCGCATCGCCTGCAGCCCTGCGGCGAGCTGCGTCCACGCCCTCGGCTGGTTGGCGGCGAACGCGAAGCGCGTGAGCCCGAAGAAGTCGAGCGGCGCACCGCTCTGCGGGTCGGTCAGCTCCCCGGCCCGCGCCCGCTCCTGCAGGTCCTTGTAGACCGCGATGGTGCCCGCGCCGTGCAGGGCGCAGTCCTCAGTGGCGTCGCACCACTGCGCGAACTCGGTGAAGTTCCGTTCGAACCCGGCGGTGTCGGCACTGATGAACTCCCACATCGTCTCCTGGCTGTGGTCCTGGTTCCCGTCGAGGACCATCGTGCGGACGTGCTGCGGGTACGCCTCGGCGTACTGCTGGCCCATCAGGGTGCCGTAGGAGAACCCGAGGTAGTTGAGGTCGCCTTCGCCGATCGCGCGCCGGATGCGCTCGATGTCCTCGACGACGTGCAGGTTGTCGGCGTGGTCGAAGAGCGGCCCGGTGAGCTCGCGGCAGGACTCGGCGGTCGCCTCGCTGAGCGCCAGGTGCTCCTCGAAGCCCGCCTCGGTCGTGGGTACGGGGTGGGTCTCGAACGCCGCGACGAGCTCGGCGCTGCAGTCGATGGGCGTACTGCCCCCGACGCCGCGCGGGTCGAACCCGATGAGGTCGAACCGCTCGGCGGCGTCCTCCGCGAGCGCGTACTCGCCGTTGATCACATCCTGCACCCCGGACCCGCCGGGCCCGCCCGGGTCCATGAGGATCGACCCGATCCGCTCCTCCGGGTTCGTGGCGGGGCGCCGCGCCAGCGCGATCTCGATCTTCTCCCCGCGCGGGCGTTCGTAGTCGAGCGGCACTTCGACGGTGGCGCAGTCGAACTCGGGCGCGCCCTCGCACGGCCGCCAATCGATGGACCCCCGACCGCCCCCGCCCCCGGCGAACGCCGCGGCGGGAACGAGCGCGAGAACGCAAACCGCCGCGGTACCCGCGGCAATGAGAAATCTGTTGATACTTCGCATACCACGGAAGCTATGCCGGATCGCTCCCGAAAACACTCCCGCCAGCACCCCCAAACCCGGTGGGGCACACGGTAAAACCCGAGGCAGAGCGGCTAGTGCGCAGGGGTGCCGAATCGGTCTGCCAGGAGGGGGCCGGCGACCCGGAGGCTTTCGGTGCGCGTCAGGTGGATGCGGGCTTCGTCGGCGATGGGGCCGCCCGCGGCGATCGAGGCGCCGGTGGCGGTGAGGTCGGCGAAGGTGGTGGCGGGGCCGAAGAGCGCGCCGGTTCGGAGGGGCATCCACACGAGGGCCGCGATGTCCGGGTCTTCGGGGGCGAAGGCGGTCGGTTCCTCGATGAACTCGGCGAGGAACATGCAGAAGTAGGTGTAGGGGCCGGACGGGAGGTCCGGGCGGTAGGGCGTGGTCGGGTCGGGGTTCGGGACGCGGTGCACGATGAACGGCGCGGGGGCGTCGTCGGTGCGGGATTCGCGCAGCTCGTCGGTTTCGATGTCGTGCAGGAAGGTCCGGTCAGCGGGCACGAGCCGGACCGGCATCCCGAGCTCTTCGCGGGCCTCCCGGAGCGCGCACTCCCACGGGTCCTCGCCGGGCTCCTGGCCGCCGCCGACCCCGCCGACGTACCAGTCGGTGCCGGTGGCGTCCACGGCGTCGACTCCGTCGGCGGCGAACGTGGTGAGCACCTTGCCGTCGCGCATCAGAAGGACGCCCGCGCAGAACGGCCGCCCGGCCGTCAACCGCCGGAACTGGACCGCACCGGAGTCGGCCGCCCACAGTCGCGTCTCGCTCGATTCGGTGTCCATCGCGTTGCCTCCCTTAGTGAACCCCGACAGTACGCGACCAGGAGAGAATCCGCTCCGCGCTTGGAGTCAGTCGCCGCCGATGCGTTCGAGCCAGGGGTGGTCGCCGTAGGCGGTGGTGATCGCCTCGTGGAGCCATTGGCGCTGTTCGGTATCGAGCAGGGGGAGGACCTTCTCGAAGTCCTGCTCGTCCTTCGGGCGGCGGCCTTTGGCCTTGTAGAGGAGTTGGATCTCGGGCCGCAGGTAGGGGATGCCGTCGGCGTTCACGCGGCCGATGTCCGTGATGGGCCGCCGGATGCGCGGATGGTGGCGGGAGACCCATTCGGGGCCTTCGGATTCGTCGAGCATGAACTGGAACCGCCAGGGGGAGTCCGCGGCCGGGCGGCACCAGATGTCGTGGACTGCGGCGGGGAGCACTTCGCCGGGTGCCCAGGGGCGCAAGGTGCCCGGGGGATCGGCGGCCCACAGCTCCCAGTCGGGGAGCGCCCGCTGGGCTTCCAGGTGGTCGCGGTGCAGCATCAGGATGTCGACGTCGCCGTGTTCGCGGAAGGGCGTGCCGACCGCGTACTCGATCGCGTAGCCGCCGGCGACCCACCACGGCGCGTCGACGCCTGCGAGCAGGTCCCGGACTGCTTCGGGGAGGGCGGGGTCCCACGGGCCCAGATCTGCTGTCATGGGCCCATCCTCGCGTGCGGGAGCCATGGGGCGCGAGCGGTTTACGGAGGGCCGCATGGCTCCCGGGTTCGTGCCAACCACGACACACCTATTGATTTTCGATAGGAACCGATCGATAATCGATATATGAACAAGCTCTTCACCATCGCTCTCCGCGCAGCCCTCGCCGCGACCTTCCTGTTCAGCCTCTTCGGTCAGATCCTCGTCATCCCGAACTCAGTCGTAGACGAGCTGCGGCGATACCTTCCCCCGCAGTTGGTCGTGGCATACGCGACGCTCGGCATCCTCGGCGTCGTCTGCATCCAGGTCGCGATGGGCGCGGTCTGGAAACTCCTGGCCATGGTCGAACAGGACGCGATCTTCACGCCGAACGCCTTCCGCTGGATCGACGCCATCATCGGCGCCTCGGTCGCGGCCGCGCTGCTGTCGTTCGCCGTCGCCGTGCACCTGATGTTCATCAACATGGACGAGATGGCCTTCCTCGGCGCGTGGCTCCTGGCCGTCGCCTGCGGCGTGGCGGGCGCGTGCCTGGCCATGCTCATGACGATCATGCGCGGCCTCCTCCGCAAGGCCACCGACCTCGAATCCGAGATGGCCGAGGTCGTCTGATGCCGATCATCGTCGACCTCGACGTGCTGCTGGCCGAACGCGGCATGTCGGTAGGCGAGTTCGCGGCGGCCGTGGGCATCACCCCCGCCAACGTCGCGGTCCTCAAGAACGGCAGGGCCAAAGCGGTCCGCTTCACCACCCTCGAGGCGATCTGCCGCGTCCTCGAATGCCAGCCCGGGGACGTCCTCCGCTGGGTCCCCGACGGGAAGTCCTGACCCGCGGGGATCATGGACGCCATGACCCCCATCGAACTGTGCTGCCTCCTCCGGGCCCGGCCCGGCGCCGAGCAGGCCATGACCGCCTACGAGGACAAGGTGACCGCGCTCGTCCCCGAACACGGGGGCGAGCTGCTGTCGCGCGTGGTCGGCGACGGCGCGGACGGCAGCCCGCACGAAGTCCACGTCTACCGCTTCCCCGACCAGGCCGCGATCGACGCGTACATGGCCGACCCCCGCCGCCTCGCCCTCGCCGCCGAACGCGACCGCACCGTCGCGAGCACGGTCCTCTTCCCCGTCCGCGTCGCCTGACACCACAAGGCCCGGCGCAAGCGCGCCGGGCCACCCTTGCGGCTCAATAGGACTCGATGTAGTAGCACTCCTGGTAGGCGGTGCCAGAATCGAGGCCCCAGACCCCGTAGTACGGCGTCACGTAAGGGTCCGTGGCCTTGACGACCATCTCGTACTCGCCCGCGGGCAGCGACACGGTCTCCCACACCGCCCAGCCGTCGGTGCACTGGCCCGTGCAGTCGCTGCACCCGCCGATCGTGAAACTCCCGGTCTCGGGCCCGTCGTAGAGGATCTCGAGCGTGTAACCGGACGCGTTCCCGATCTTGAGCTCCATGCCTCCGCCGGTCGAACCGGCCGGATCGGGGTCGGCGAGGTTGTCGCCGCCGCCGCTCGCCTCGTCGATCTCGCTGCGGATCTCGTCGATGCGGGCCTGCTCGGCCGCCTCCTCCGCCTCGCGCTCGCGCTCGGCCTCCTCCTCGGCTTCGCGCTGGCGCGCCTCTTCGGCCTCCCGCTCCTCCTGGGCGGCGATGTCGTCGAGGATTGCTTGCGCCGCAGCGATGTTCGGGTCGTCGGGGAAGTCGGCGATCAACTCGTTGAGCAGGGTTTTGGCCCGGACGCGGTCGCCGCCGGCGAACGCGTCCTCGCCGCAGTCCAACAGTAGGCCCGGGAGGCGCGCGGTCGCGTCCTCCACGGCGGCCGCGGTGAGCTCCGTGGCGGCGTCGTCCATGGCCGCGATGGCCCAGCCGCTGCGCTGGAAGTAGCCGAGGAAGTCGATCGGCTCGCATTTGCCGGTCGCCTCAGCGGCCGTCACGCCGTCGTCGTAGAGGGCCTGCACCGCCGCCGGGGCCGCCGCGCCCGCACCCGTGTCGCCGAAGTCGGCGGCGAGGGTCGCGTAGATGCCGATCGCTGCGGTGAGGTCGGTGACGACGGTCCTGTATCCGTCCTCGGTCAGCGCGACCGCCTCGGCGAGGTGGATCTCGGACAGTTCCGCGCGGGCGGCGGCCTTCCCGGGCGGATCGGGGAAGGCGAGATAGGCCTCGTAAGCCTCCACCGTTAGGTCGTAGTCGCCCTCGGCGGCCGCCGCGCGCGCCGCGGTCAGCGCCTCGCACTGCTTCCGCCCCTCCGCGGCCAGCGGGAGCACGCCGCTGAACGACAGCTGGAACCCCAGGTCGAGACGTTCGTAATGGCCCTCCGCCGCGACGCAGTCGCCGGTCTCGTGCGCGGCCTGCGCCGCTTCGAACGCGCCGTTCGCGGCGCCGCGCATGGCCAGCACGCCCGTGACGAGCGCGGCGAGCAGGACCGCGGCGACCGCGGTCGCCGTCCAAGGACGGCGATCGGAGACGGGAGGAGCGGGCGGCGCGTCGGCGCGCTCGACCAAGTCGTCGTCGAGCGAGTCCTTGTTGATCCGGCTGAGGAGCGGTAGTTCGAGGTCCGTGGCGGGACCGGGGGCGGGAGCGTCGCCGATCCTCCAAGCGCGCCATGCCATCCAAGACAGCCACAGCACCGCGACGGCGAGCCCGAACCCGGGATTGCCCGCGGCCGCACCCGCGCCGAAGATCCAAACGAGGAGCGCGGTGCCGACGAGGTACCCTGCCGCGGCCTTGTAGCGCCGCAGGTAGAAGAAGCCGAGGCTGAGCCCGGAGAGGTTGAGCAGCGCGGCGTTCCAGCGCCGTCCCGGCCCGCGCCCGAAGCGCCCGCCGGTCACCGGCCGGCCTCGAGGATCTCGCCGAGACGCGCGATCGCCTTCGCCTGGGCCGCTTGGATGGTCGCCGTGGCCTGGACGGAAAGGTCCTCGCACTCGGTGTCGAGGGTCGCGTTCGGCACCAGGAACTTGAACTCCGTCAACCGCCCCTCCACATTGACCTCGGCGGAGCACAGGTCGTCATCGGTCGTGTGCTCGAACCGCTCGTGCGAGCTGCGGGCGATGCGGTCGCGCAGCTCGTCGCCGCCCCGGTCGGGGACGCGCGCGCCCACGAGGTCGGCGTGGGCGCGTTCGAGGACCAGCACGTACTCCGAGCGGGCCGCCTCCGCGGCCGTCCAGGCCGCCTGGATCGCGTCGGCCACCGCCGGGTTGCTCAACCGGTCGATGGTCGGGCTCAACGCCAGGGACTGCAGCCGCCCCAGATAGTCGAGGCGCAGCCACGCCACCCGGTCCGCGTCGGTGCCGTCGAAGCCGCGCCGCGCCAACTCCTCGGTGAGGCCCTCGGCCCGCTCGGCCAGGTCCACCGCCCGCTCGTACCGCTCCCGTTCGGGGGCCGCATCGAGGGCGCGGTCGACGCCGTCGCGCACCGCCCCGGCGGGGAGCCGGGCGGCGGCGTGGCGGCCGGCGGCCAGGCGGTCCTCGTAGTCCTCGGGGATCTCGATCCGGTTCATGGGGCTTGCCTCCTCAAGTGCTGTGGAGGGCATCGTCGCCGCCGCGCTCACGGATCGGTCACCGATCGGTCATGCCCGGCCGCGGCGTTGAGGAATGCGCGGCTTATGGCGTTGTGGGACACTGGGGCCAACCCTGTCCCGGTCCGGATCGAAGGCGGAAACATGCCCCACCTCGACGTGCGTCTGCTTGGGCCCCTTGAGCTCCGAGTCGACGCCGCGCCGGTCGCGATCCCGCGCGGGAACACCGCGACAGTGCTCGCGATCCTCCTGGACGAGGCGAACGGCGTGGTCCCGCTCGAGAGCATCGTGCGCGCCGTCTACGGCCTCGACATCCCCCAGGACCCCGAGACGCAGGTGCAGAACACCGTCGGCGTCCTGCGCCGCAAGCTCGGCGCCGCCCGCGACCGGGTCGAGACCGTCGGCCGCGCCTACCGCTTCCGCGTCGCCGCCGACGAGCTCGACACCTTGCGCTGCAGAGCGAACGAGGACCGCGCCCGCGCCCTGCGCGCCGAAGGCCGCCTCGAGGAGGCCGTCGCCGCCCTGCGCGACGCGCTCGGCGAATGGCGCGGCCCCGCCCTCGCCGACCTCTCCGGCGCCACCGTCGACGGCATCCGCCGCCGCTACGACGAGCACCGCCTCGCCCTCCTCGAACGCCGCATCGACCTCGACCTCGAACTCGGCCGCGCCGCCGAGGTCGTCGACGAGCTGCGCCAGATCGTCGCCGTCCACGGCACCCGCCAGCGCTTCACCGCCCTGCTCATGCGCGCCCTCCACGGCGGCGGCCGCACCGCCGAGGCCCTCGAAGCGTATGCGGCCCTGCGGGAGCGCCTCGCCGACGAGCTCGGCGCGGACCCCGACCAGGCCCTGCGCGACCTCCACACCGCGATCCTGCGCGACGGCCCGCCCCAGGCCGGTCCGGGCGCGCCGCCGCTCGTCGCGGAAGCGCCGTTCCCGCGCCGCGTCCCGGCTATGCTCCCGCGCGCGAACACGCGCTTCACCGGCCGCACCGGGCAGCTGCGGCTGCTGGACGGGCATCTGGCCGCGGCCGAGGGCGCGGCCGGGCTCGCCGTCATCACCGGTATGGGCGGGGTGGGGAAGACGGCGCTCGCGGTGTCGTGGGCGCACCGGATCGCGCACCGCTTCCCCGACGGCCAGCTGTACTTCAACCTGCGCGGGTTCGACCCGCTCGCCCAAGGCGCGGACGCGGCCGCGGTGCTCGGCGAGGCGCTCGTGGCGCTCGGCGTGGAGGCGCATCAGGTCCCGGCGGGGCTCGACGAGCGGATCGGCCTGTACCGCACGGTGCTCGCCGGGCGGAGCGTCCTCGTCGTCCTCGACAACGCCCGTGACGCGGCGCAGGTGCGCCCGCTCCTGCCGGTCGCCCCGGGTTCGTTCACGCTGGTCACGAGCCGCGACCGCCTCGCGGGCCTCGATGCGACCGAGGGCGCTGACACGGTCCCGCTCGAGCTGCTCTCGGACGCGGACGCGTGGGCGCTCTTGGTGCGGCGCATCGGCATGGACCGGGCGATGGACGAGGAGCGGGCGGTGCTGCGGATCGTCGCCTCGTGCGGGCGGCTGCCGCTGGCGCTGACGCTCATCGGGGCGTGGGCGGCGGCGCATCCGCAGTTCTCGCTGGCGTCGCTCGCGGACCGGCTCGACACGACGACGAACGTGTTCCGGGTGCTGGCCTCCTCCGATCCCGCATCGGATCCGCGATCGGTGTTCGCCTGCTCCTACCAGGCCCTGGGTTCGCGCGCGGCGCGCGCGTTCCGGCTCTTCGGGCTGCACCCGGGCGCGGAGGTCACGGTCGCTGGGATGGCGAGCCTCATGGGCCTGCCGGCCGCCGACGCGGAGGCGGCGCTGCACGAGCTCGCGGACGTGCACCTGGTCGACCAGCCGAGCGAGGGCCGGTACACCATGCACGACCTGCTGCGCTCTTATGCGGCCGAACGCATCACCGAAGAGGTCGAGGCAGCCGAGCGGGACGCGGCCGAGACCCGCCTGGTCGACTACTTCATCCATTCGGCCCGCGCCGCCGACACGCTCATCGGCCTCCGCGGCGACGGCGTCGACCTGGGCGAGCCCGGTCCGGGCGTGCTGCGCGAGCCGATCGCCGACCCGCGCGCGGCCGCGGCCTGGTTCACGACCGAAGGCGAGGTCCTGCTGGGGCTGCTGCGCCGCCCGGAGCTGCCGGGCGGGGACGTGAACCGGTGGCGGCTGGGCTGGTGCATGGCCGGGTACCTGACGGACCGCAGCGTCGGCAAGGAGCTGTTCGAGACCCAGTCGGCGGCGTTCGCGGCCGCGCAGCGCACCGGCGACGGGTTCGGCCAGGTCGTCTCGCTCGGCTACCTGTCGGCGGCCGCGATGTTCCTCGGCGACGAGACGGCGGCCGACATGCACCTCAAGCGCGCCATGGCGATGGCGGACGATCTCGAGCAGCCGTGGGCGAAGGGCTTCGTGTGCTTCGCGCACTGCATCCTGACCGCCCGCAGCGGCGACGACGCGGGCGCGGTGGCGTTCGCCCGCCAGGCCGGCGCGCACTTCCGGGCGTCAGGCGACAGCTTCTGGGAGTACCGGGCCGAGTGGGTCGCCGGCTGGCACAGCCTCCTGCTGGGCGACCTCGACGAGGGCCGGGCGGTCTTCGAGAAGCTGCTGGCCGTCAGCGAAGCGCTCGAAATCGTGCCCGCCGTCGCGAACTCGCAGCTCGGGCTCGGTCTCTTGGCGCACAAGGAAGGCCGCCTGGAGGAGGCCCTGGAGCGGTACGCGCTCGCGGCGTCGCTGCTCGCCGATTTCGGCCTGCCGTTGAGCGTCTCGCTCGTGAGCGAACTGGTCGGGGACGTGCTCGAGACCCGCGGGGACCTCGCGGCCGCGGCCGCGGAGTGGCGCAAGGCCGAGCGCGCCTGCGTCGAGTTCGGGGTCCGCTGGGAGCTCGAGCGCATCCGCGGGAAGCTCGCCGCCTCGAGCCGGTAGCCAAAAGGGCCGCGCCCGAAGGCGCGGCCCGAAATGCCTGCGAGTCAGGCGGTCTCGGCGCCGAAGTCGGTCGCGAGGAGCGCTTCGATCGCCGGGTCGTACAGGGCCGCACCGGTTTCGGAGACGCTGGCGATGCCGATGAACCCGTTGACGCCGTCCACGTCGACGACGAGGATCGCGGTGTCCTCGTACAGGTCGGTGGTGTCGGGCGAGGAGGTCCAGGAGTTGCGCCATTCGGCGAGGACGCCGGGGCGGCCGTCGACCTCGACGGGCGTGTACGTGATCTCGCTCTTCTGGTAGCCCTCGACGGTGGAGAATCCGTCGCCGAGCCAGACGTCGGAGGCGCTGAGGGCGCTGGCGTTGAGGTCGGCGGGGTCGTAGACGGCGGCGGCGCCGGAGTAGAGGCCGACGCCGAAGAAGGAGATCCAGCTCTCGGTGTGCTGGATCTGGTAGATCTCGGCGTCGGTGAGGGGCTCGGAGGCGACGCCGGGGCCGGCCGCGTACTGCCATTCCTCGCCCGGGATGGGCGTGACCGATTCGAGGGAGGGCACGGTGAGGTGGGTTCCGGAGGGCACGGGTGGCGCCTCGGGGTCCTGGCCGCCGTCGTCCTCGCCGGTCTCGCCTTCGCCGCCGCCGGGCGTGTCTTCGACGGTGGCGTCGTCGGCGTTGAGCCGGCCTTCGTCGTCGCCGTTGCCGAGGAAGTAGTAGCCGCCGAACGCGCCGACGGCCATCAAGAGGACCACGCCGATGACGAGGATCGCGGTGCCCGCGCTGCTCTTGGTGGTGGCCTGGACGGGCGGCGGCCCGTACTGGCCGTACTGCGCCTGGTAGGCGGCGTTCGGGTCGTACTGCGGGTACGGCTGGCTCCCGGGCTGGCCGGGGTACGGCGGCTGGCCGGGGAACTGGGTGGTCGCGTAGGTCTCGGGTCCGGCCTGGCCGGGGGCGTAGCCTCCCGCGGGCTGCTGCGCGCCGGGTTGGGAAGGCCCGTACTGGCCGGCGGGGTCTTGCGGGGGGTACGTCATGGTTCGATCGTATCCGGCAGCCGCTTCGGCTGTCCCCCTCCGTTCGGTCGCCTTCCGGCCTGGAGACGCTAAACCGGGACGGGTGCCGCGCCCGCCCCGGCTTCAGGGATCTCGAAACTAATCCCTAGTATTCCCGCCCTGTCAAGAGCGGTTTCGTTAGCGGATCACTACTTCAGGACGTGAACACCGCCACGGTCCGGCCGGGGACGGTGAACGTCCCGGTCGCATCGTCGAACGAGGCGCCGGCCATGGCCGGGTCCGCGGATTCCCGCAGCACCGGGTGCAGCGCCGCGCCCGAACCCGCCGCGTCGGCGACGGTCTGCGCGACCGCCTCCGGGCCGGCGTTGAACACCACGGTCACGGTCTCGAACGCGTCGTCCAGGCCTTCGAGGTCGATGCGCATCGTGATCACGCCAGGCGTCTCGTCCGAACCTGCGAGCGGGAACGAGACCCGCTCGGCCACCGCGTCGGCGTCGCCGAGGCTGAACGCGCACGTGGAGGACGAGATCCGCAGGAGCTCCAGGTACCGCTGCTTCGCGAGCTCGATGTCCTCGCACGAGGGCTGGTCCACCGCCGCGATGGCGTCCTCGGCATAGGGCCATTTGGCCTCCGAGGTCCACTGCGGCGGGAGTCCGGCCCCGAAGCCGTTGCTGGAGGTCCCGAACCCGGGCGTGCCCTCGCAGTTCCAGCGGATGGCGTTGAACCAGTCGCCGGAGTCGTACGAGTCGCGGTCGAGGGACTTCGACCGGAGCATTTCGGTTCCGGCCGTGGAGAACCCGGTGCCCTGGCTGAGCACCGCGGTCGCCGTCGACAGCACCTGCATCTGCGCCCGCTCGGTCCCGGTGGCGTCCCCGTTCAGCTTGTAGGCGAGGGCGTCGAACAGGATCTCGTTGTCATGCGCGTCCACATAGTTCACCGCTTCGCCGGGCTGGGCGGTGTACCCGGCGCCGGTGCCGTTGTAGTCGAGGCCGGCGCCGGTCGTCGCGGTCCCGTCCGCGGCGGTGAACTCGTAGCCGGCGAGGTTGCCGACGAGCCCGAGCTTCGTGAGGTCCTGGGCGTGCAGCAGCGCCGCGAGTTCAGCGTCCGTGGCGGTGCCGTCGTTGTCGTCGGTCCATGCGCCCGAGCCGAAGCCCTGCGTGGTCGGGTCGGCGTCGAACGGGCCGCCGCCGCGCACGGCGTCGCGCATCCGGTCGTTGAACGTCCCGATCCCGGTGCCCGCCATGTTCACCTGCGTGGCCTGCTCGAAGAGGGCGTCGCCCGCGACCTCCCCGAAGTTCCAGCCCTCGCCGTACAGCAGCATGTCCTCGTCCAAGGCCGCTTGCACCGCAAGGAGGTTCGACTTCGGGTGGTGGCCCATGAGGTCGAACCGGAACCCGTCCACGTGGTAGGCGTCCTGCCACAGCACGGTCGACTCGACGATGAACTTGTCGAACATCGGCCGCTCGGTCGCGGTGTTCGCGCAGCACGTCGAGGTGTAGACCTCGCCGTCCGCGTCGAGCCGGTGGTAGTAGCCGGGCACGATCCGGTCGAGCACGGACTTGTCGGCGGTGCCCGAGGCGGCCGTGTGGTTGTAGACGACGTCGTTCACCACGCGCAGGCCCAGCCCGTGCATGGCCTGCACCATCTCCCGGTACTCCAGGATGCGCTGCGCCCCATCGGCTCCGGTCGCGTACGAGCCCTCAGGCGCGTTGAAGTGCAGCGGGTCGTAGCCCCAGTTGAACGCGTCCTCGGAGCGCACGGCCCCGACGCAGGCCTGCTGCTCGGCCGAGTCCGCCGCCATCGCGTCCAGGTCGCAGTCCACAGCGGCCTGGTTCGCCTCGGGGATCGAGGCGATGTCGAACGTCGGCAGCAGATGCACGTGGGTGAGCCCGGCCTCGGCCAGCTCCGCCAAGTGCCGCACCGACGCCGAGTCCTCCTGCGTGAACGCCGCATAGGTGCCGCGCAGCGACTCGTCCACCGTCTCGTCGGCGATCGAGAAGTCCCTGACGTGCAGCTCCCACACCTGCGCCGCGGCCGGATCGACCGCGGCCGGCGCGTCCTCGCCGTCCCAGCCCTCCGGCTTGAGGTCGGCGGCGTCCAGGTTCACGATCTGGCTGTGCGTCGAGTCCGCCGCGAGCGACACCGAGTACGGGTCGGTCACCGAATACGACTCCACCGCTTGCGAAGCGGGGTGCCACACCTCGAGCGCGAACCGGTAGTACTTGCGGTCCCAGCCCTTGCCGCCTTTGACCGACCAGACGCCGGTCCGCTCCGAGAACTCCATCTCGTGCACGCTCGGCTCGGTGTCATCGGGCGAGTCGAACAGCTCGAGACTCACCGACCGCGCCGTGGGCGCCCAGAGCGCGACCGCGGGCTTCTTGCCCTTCCACGTCACGCCGAGGTCCGCGTTCAGGGCATCGTCGTAGACCGCGTCGATCACCCCGGCGGTCTGCACGCCCGTGGCGTACCAGGCCGCCCCGGTGTGGTCGCGTTCGACCGCGACGAGCTGCCCGCGCAGGGCCTCCCGGATCGCGTCGCCGTCCGCGTTCACCTTGAACGCCTGGTAGCCCCAGTACTGCGGCCACGCCCGGCGCTGCGCTTCGGTGAGACCGCCCGCGGCGGTGAGACCGATCGTCTCGAAGTCCCCGGTCAAAGCGCCGTCTTGAACCGCAATCGACCCGTCCGCGCTGGCCAGCAGTTCGAAGACCTTCCCATCGGTCGACTCCACATCCAGGGCGATCGTGTCGCCGTCGAGCCAGACCGCCTGCTCCGCAGCGAGGTCGAGCTCGTGCGAACGGCCCGTGGACGCCCCGGCGGGACGCACGTAGCCGGGCGTGGCGGCGGTGATCCAGACTTCCTGGCCGTACTCGGCGAAGTCGAGGCGCTGGTCGGTGGGGAGATCCTTCTCGTCACCGCGGTGGAGGAGGTACGACAGGGCCTCGGCGCCGTCCGCGAGGTCCACTTCGTACACGGCGCCGTAGGCGTCGGTGCGCACGGGCTGCAGCCCGGCGTTCCAGTCGGTCGGGTTCGCCGCGCCCTCCCAGGTGTGGAGGGTCCAGCCGTCGAGGTCGCCGTCGGGGCGCTGGTAGTGGATCACGGCCTTGCCCTCGGCGGCGGCCTGCGAGGCGTGCGCCCCAGTGGAAGTCACCCAGGTCTCGCCGAGCGAGGCGGGCTTGAACAGGACGTCGGAGTCGTACAGCTTCGTATCTCCTGAGTGGACGATCAGGCCCATGTCGGCGTTCACGTCGTCCACCGGCACGTGCCAGTACTCGCCCCAGGCGTCGGTCCCGTCGGGCGCGCGCGGCGCGTCCCATCCGGTCGCGACCCCGTCGGCGAGCGCGTCGCCCCACAGGTGCAGGCCCCAGTCGGTGCCGGCCTTCGGCGAAGCTTGCGAGCCGTCAATGTGCTCTGCGGGGGCGTGGACGGTGACGTACCCGTTCGCTTCGGCGAGCGAGTGGGCCACGTCCCCGGACCCGGCGCTGAGCCATATCTCAGGGGTCGCGTTCGGGTCGAAGGCGCGGTCGGAGGCGTAGTCCTTGTTGCCCTCGCCGTCGATCACGAGGTACCCGACCGAGGCCGCGTCCTCGCCCAGCCGCAGCGACGCGAAGGACCCGTAGGAGTCCTCGCCCGCGAACGCGTTCGACTCGGGCCAGGTGGTCTGCGAGGACTCGGCGATGTCGCCCCACGCGTACAGGCCCCACTTGGCGGCGTCGCCGTCGTAGTGGACGTTGGCCCAGTCGAGGGACCCGCCGGCCTGGTCGGGCGTGGCGACCGTGGTGGTCGCGAGCGCGGAGGCGGTACGGCCCTGCCGGTCGGCGACGACGGCCTTGAACTCGACGCTCTTGCCGCCAGCGAGGCCGTCGAGGTCGTAGGCGATGCGGTGGTCCGGGCCGGGCGAGGTGCCGACGTAGGTCCAGTCGCCGCCGTCGACGGAGGCGGCGAACGCGACGCGGGCGAGCGGGTCGCCCGTGACCTCGGCGTCGACGTACGCGGTGGTCGCGGACTCGGCGTCCACGGCGAGGCTCACGCCGGGTGCGTCCCCGCCGTCGATCGCGTTGTCGGCCTTGAAGACCACAGCCGAAAGCGGCGGCACGGTGATCGAAGCGCCGCCACTCGAAGCCTCGATCGAGCCCTCCCCGTAGATCGGCGTGAACGAGTCGGAGTACGTCTCCATGCTCACCGTCTGCGCAGAAGTCGAGTTCGAGACCGCGACCAGGTACTCGACCCCCTCGGCGGACCCGATGCGCGAGAACGCGAACACGCCGTTCTCGGAGGCGCGGGTCACCTGGACGCCGTCGGCGAGCGCCGGGTGCTGTTCGCGCAGCTGCGAGAGCTCGGCGATGGCCTGGTAGACCGGGTGCGAGGTGTCGTAGTTGTCGACCGCGTGGGTGGCGTCGGTGCCGATCAGCTCGTCGTCGAGGTACTCGCCGACCTGGGACGCGAACATGGTCTGGCGCGAGTAGTCGTCCCCGCCGGAGCCGGTGAAGCCCTGCTCGTCGCCGTAGTAGACGACCGGCTGGCCGCGCGTGAGGAACATGAGCTGCTGCGCGAGGACGGCCCGGTCGGTCCAGGTGGACTCATCGGCCGTCTCGACGATGGTGCGGCCGACGCGGCCGATGTCGTGGTTCGACACGAACGTGGGCATCGCGAGCGCGTCGGTCCCGTCCGCGGTGAACAGCGGGTCGGAGGCGTACACGTTCGCAAGGCCGTCGGCCCCGGAGGTGCCGGACGCGAAGCCGGTGGCCGCGCCGTGGAACCCGAAGTCGAGCACCGCGTCGAGGCCGCCTTGGCGCACGTACGGGCTCGTCACGGTCGGGTCGCCGGAGTACACCTCGCCGAACGCGAAGAAGTCGACGCCCTTCGCGGCGGCGGCCTCCTCGATCCCTGCAAGAAATTGCGGCCAGAATTCCAGGTTCACGTGCTTCACGGTGTCGAGGCGGAACCCGTCGACGCCGGACTCGGCGATCCAGTCCGAGTAGACGTCGATCCAGCCGTCCACGACCTCGGGGCGCTCGGTCCACAGGTCGTCCAGGCCCGAGAAGTCGCCGTACGTGGAGGACTCGCCGGCGTAGGTCGAGTCGCCGCGGTTGTGGTACATGGTCGGGTCGTTCAGCCACTCGGGCGACTTCAGGTCGGCCTCGTGGTCCTCGAGCACCGGCGTGTAAGCCGACGAGTCGGCGTTGACCTCGGGGAACTCGTCGGATGCGGCGTAGTTCGCGTCCTCGAACGGACGACCCTCGGCGTCCGAGTACGGCGAGCCCTCTTTCTCCACGTACGTGTTCGCGCCCTCGGCGTACTCGACGGCGTCGGCGGTGTGGTTGACGACGACGTCGAGGTAGATCTCGATCCCGCGCTCGTGCGCGGCGTCGATGAGGCTCTGGAGCTGGGCGTCGTCGCCGAGGTGCGGGTCGACGGCGGTGAAGTCGGTGCCCCAGTAACCGTGGTAGCCGGCGCCGCTCCAGTTCGCGGTGACCTGCACGGGCTGGTTGACGACGACCGGGGTCAGCCAGATCGCGGTCGTGCCGAGCCCCTCGATGTAGTCGAGCCGCTGCTCGACGCCGGCGAGGTCGCCGCCCTGGTAGAACATGCGTTTCGTGGGGTCGTAGCCGGTGGCGAGCGCATCGCCTTGCAGCCCACCGGTGTTGTTGGAGGCGTCGCCGTCCGCGAAGCGGTCGGTCATGACGAAGTAGAACTGCTCGGCCTCGTCGGCGGAGGTCGTGGCGAGGGCGGCCAGCTGGGCATCGGTCGGCTCGTCGCTCCACGAGCCGTCGTCGCCCGGGGGCGGGTTGGTGCAGGCGGTCAGTGCCAGGGCGGAACCCAGCACTCCCGCCGCTATGCGGGCGGTACGCGGCATTGCGCTTCTTCCTCCGGGGTTGGACGGGGGACGGGGCGCGCGCCGCGGCGTGACGAGTGCACGACGAGACGCACACCCCGTGTGCGCAAGAACATACCACCTATGAAATTTTCTTACAACGTCTTGGTAATCCGTTGCGGACGTGCTTCGCGGTCGCGCGAAACGCCTAGTGGCGCTCGTCCTCCAGGACGCGCGTCGCCACCGGGCCGGTGTACTCGTAGTGGATGCCGCTCGCCGGCAGCGGGAACGACGACGTGCCGAACGGCGAGGACGCCCCGATGTGCCCGGAGGTGAACTCACCGACCTCCAGGTGACCGGGCTTCACGGCGCGGCTGCGGATCTTGACCGCGTTGTTGTCGGACGGGCTGGCGATGTTCGAGTCACTCATGCGCCGGATTCTAGCGGTCGCCCCTCGAACCGGGCACCGGATCACGCGTGCCTCGAGTCACCCCCGGACGGCACCGCAGCACCCGCCCGAGCGCCAGCCGGCCGCCCGTCCACAGCCCGTACCGCGACACCGCCCGGTACCCGAAACCCGAACAGCTCGGCACGAAACGGCACTGCACCCGCATCCGCGGCGACAACCACCGCCGGTATCCCGCGATCAGCCGCAACCCCAACCGCCGCGCCCCCGGCCGGTGCCGCTCTTCCGCCGCGGCCAGCCGCTCCGGCGTCAACCGCCCGAACCCCAACAGCGCCAGCGCGAACGAATGAAACGGTCCCGGATCGGTCGCCCCGCCGCACGCCGCAGCGCACGCGTTGCACGGCCCGCCCGGATCACAGGACGCGGCCAGCGGTGCGCCGCAACCGGCCGAACACCCCGGCTGGTAGGCGCTGGCGCAGCCCGAAACCTCCACAGGACCGTTCTACACGCCGAACCGCGCCCGCTCCCGGAGCTCGGGGGATCAACGCGGATCGGGCCGCTTCCAGATGTCGATTGGGGATGGTTAACGGCGCTCCGCCGCAAAAGGACGCACACCGCATGTTATGAGGGGAACACCCCTGTATCAGGGAATTGCCAGGGACGGTTCAGGGCGCGCTCAGACTCATGTCCCACGGTTGGGGCCTCGGGGAATGAGGGGTTCCCGAGGGGTTATGGAACCCGGTGAGACGGGTCTTCGGACTCATCCTCCACTGACGATCGCCGCTGGCCCGTCTCACCGGGCACTCTCCATCCCGAGCAATCCTCTTGTCTCGCTTGCTGTCGCACCTTGATGTCAGGGTTGTCGACGGGGGGCCATCGCGCGGAACATTTCCGGAATATCCTGATATTCCCTGCGTGCCATCGCCTTCATCAGCGCCGACGTCCGGCCGTTCCCCGCGCAGCGCCCGGGGCAATTCGTTCAGCGATCCGCTTTCAGCGGTACCGCTCGGGGTTCGGCAGCAGCTCGTTCATCGCCCCGGACCTGAAGCCCTGCTCGTCCAGGCGCACTTCGGCGAAGCCCTCGACGGCCGCGAGCACCTCGGGCCGTCCGGCCACGGCCGCCACCAGTTCGGCGTCGATCTCGACCTTGGCGGTGTCGCCGCCCATGTCCCGTACCCGCAGGTTCCGCACCGGGATCGACGCGCGCGCGAGCGCGCGCCGCAGCGCCTCCTCGGCGTCGGCGACGCGTTCGAGCCCGCCCGCGGTGACCTCCACGCCGTAGGCGATGCGGCTCGCGAGGCAGGCCGCGGCCGGCTTGTCCCAAGTGAGCAGGCCCCACGCCTGCGAGGCGGCGCGGATCTCGGACTTGCTGAGCCCGGCGTCGGCCAGCGGCGTGAGCGCCCCCGCGTTCGCGGCGGCGCGGATGCCGGGCCGGAAGCCGGCGCGGAGGTCGTCGGCGTTGGTGCCGGTCGCGATCGCGGCGATGCCGCGCTCGGCGGCGAGCGGCGCGACGACGCTCATCAGCTCGGTCTTGCAGAAGAAGCAGCGGTCCCCGGCGTTGGCGCGGTAGCCCTCGCGCGCGAGCTCGTCGGTGGCCGGGGCGTGGTGGGCGACCCCGAGCCGGGCCGCGAACCCGCGGGCGCGCTCGAGTTCGATGCGCGGCAAGGAGGGCGAGACGGCGGTCGCGGCCTCGACGCGCTCCGGCCCGAGCGCCCGCACGGCGGCCGCGAGGAGGAACGCGGAGTCGGCGCCGCCGGAGAACGCCACCATGAGCGACGGCAGCGCGGCGAGCCGCTCGAGCAGCGCCTCCACCGGCTCGCCGCCGGTGGGTGCGGGGGACGCGGCGGAGTCGGTCGTCTGGGGAGTCGCCTGGGCCTGGGAGGTCACCTCACAGAGCCTATCCCGCCGCGCGAGGGGGACCGTTTTCTGCGGGCATTCCGGATATGTCCCTCCCGATGGGCCCCCGTCAACAACCCTGACAGCAAGGTGCGACACCAAGCGGCTCAAGAGGAACGCTCGGATTCCGACGCGACGGTCGCCGCCGGGCGATGGTGCACCGGAGTGTGCGATCCGGCGGAGGACCGGCGTCTCGTGCCCGGTGCCCGTCGCGAACGTCGGGCGGCCGCGAGGGGCGCCCGGGAGCCGCTTCCGCTACTCGAGGTCGCCGGCGACGGCGCGGAGCATTTCGGCGATCTTCGCGCCGGTCTTGCGGTCCGGGCGGCGGCCGCGGGAGAGCGGCGGCATGATCTGCTGCTCGAGGACGCCGATCATGTCCTGCAGCAGGCTGTTCAGCTCCTCCGGCGAGCGCTTCGGCGTCTCGGCCGCGGGGGCCGCGCCGGCCTGCGGGGCGGCCACGACGTGCAGGCCCATCGCCTGGACACCGCGGCGCGTGTCGATGATGCTGTACTCGACCTTGGTGCCCTTGGCGAGTTCTTCGACGCCTTCGGGCAGCGCGTCGCGGTGCACGAACACGTCCTTGCCGCCGTCATCGCGGGAGACGAATCCGAATCCCTTCTCGGCGTCGAACCATTTCACTCGACCACTGGGCACCGCTGAACCTCGAACTTCTCGTCTGGAGGGAACTGATGAGTCCGTCAAGCCTAGCCTGACACGAACCGGACGGAATGGAACGCTCGGGTGACGGGGCGACTACCCCGGCCCGCTTTACGGGAGCGGGATCTCGAGCTTCGGGACCAGCCCGAGCTCGGCCGCGCCGCCCAGCAGCCGCTCGACCGCCGCGCGCCCTTCGACGCCGAGGTCCCGCGAGAACTTGTTCACGTACAGGTCGATGTGCATGCGGCACACCTCGTCCGACATCTCCTGCGCGTGCTCGGCCACATAGGCGCGGCTCGCCTCAGGGTCCGCCCACGCGTAATCGAGCGAGGCCCGGATCGCGGCGGTGATCGCGTCGGTGTCGAGATGGGACTTCGCGACGATCGCGCCGAGCGGGATCGGGCAGCCGGTGCTGCCCTCCCACCATTCGCCGAGGTCGACCAGGGACCGCAGCCCGTACTCGCGGTAGGTGAACCGGGCCTCGTGGATGACGAGCCCGGCGTCGAAGCGGCCGCCCTGCACTGCGGGCATGATCTGGTCGAACGGCACGACCTCCCATGCCACCTCGGGCGAGCCGAGGTCGCGCAGCCACAGGTTGAAGAGCATGAACGCGGTGCTGCGGTCCGACGGCACGGCGACGCGCTTCCCGGCCAGGTCGCCGACCGCGGCCCCGTCACCGGTGAGCACGAGCGGGCCGCAGCCGCGGCCGAGCGCGCCGCCCGCGGGCAGCAGCCGCCACTCGTCCCCGAGGTACGGCAGGGCCGCGTAGGAGACCTTCGCGACGTCGAACTCGCCTCGCGCGCAAGCGGTGTTGGTGACGTCGATGTCGGCGAAGGTCAGGCGCGTCGCCGGTCCGTCGACGAGGCCCGAGGTCCACGCGTGGTAGATGAAGGTGTCGTTGGGGCACGGCGAGTGCGCCAGGTGCAGCGCGCCGGCCGGATCCTGGTCGAGGTCGAACGGGGTCCCGAGTGCCGCCATGCCTACAGCTCCCGGATGCCGGTGGTGAGCGTCTTCAGGGCGGAGCTCCAGTCCCAGTTCTCGACGTCGCGGTCGCCGATGTAGTTGGAGACGGCGCGGATCTCGGCGAACGGCAGCCCGGCCTGCTGGGCGGCCGTGGCGACGCCGAAGCCCTCCATGGCCTCCCCGATCGCGTCGGGGTAGCGGTGGGCGAGGTTCGCGGCGAGGCCGTCGGAACCGGTGATCGAGGCGAGGGTGAGGATCTCGCCGCGCACGCCCTCGACGGCGACGGTGAGGACGGTGTTGCACCCGATCCGGTTGGTGCCGAAGCCGATCTCGTCGATCGGCTGGAACCGCCAGGGGAGGGCGACGCCGAGCTCGGCGGCGACGGAGTCGGTGGCGATGAGGAGGTCGCCGATGCGGGCCTTGCCGCGGAACGCGCCGCAGATGCCGGCGTTGACGACGACGTCGTAGGCGCGGCCCATGTGGCTGTTCTCGGCGATGGTCCGGGCGGTGGCGGCCGCGGCGGCGGCCGGGCCGACGCCGCAGACGAGGACGTCCAGCTCGTGGCGGAGTGAGCGCCCGGCCTCCACGGCCTGGGCTTCCTCGGGGACCGCGCACACGACGAGTATTCGCATGGCCTCAAAGCTACCGGGCGCGCGCAGGAGGCGGGCGGCGCCGGACCCGTGGCGAACGCCTCGCCCACCGCACCGCCGCGACCGAGGGGGGTACGGCAATTCCGTGCCGTCCAGCAGCGGAGTGTGGTGTATTCCGCTCCCCACCGGGTGCACCGTCCGCAGGGTGCGGGCCCGAGCTGACCTATGCTTGAAAGCGTGCCTGACACCTCTGCCGCCGCCGCCAAGACCCGCAGCCGCAAACCGCGCCTGGACCGGGTCCTCGCCGACGCCCTCGACCTGGCCCGCGAGGCCGCGGAGGAGGCCGGGGAGGGGATCGGCGAGCACCTGGGCGTGGAGGCCGAGACCGAGCGGGTCGTCACCCACTACTTCGAGTGCACCCTGCCCGGGTACCGCGGCTGGCGCTGGGCCGTCGTGCTCACCCGCGCGCCCCGCGCCCGCGTCGCCACCGTCTCCGAGTCCGCGCTCCTGCCCGGCCCGGACGCGCTGCGCTCTCCGACCTGGGTCCCGTGGGCCGACCGCCTCCAGGGCGGCGAGGTCGGCACCGGCGAAGTCCTCCCCACCGAGGACGACGACGACCGCCTCATGCCCGCCTACCAGCTCTCCGACGACGACGCCGTCGAGGACATCACCTTCGAGCTCGGCCTCGGCCGCGAGCGCGTGATGAACCGCGAGGGCCGCGCCGAGACCGCGCAGCGCTGGTATGAAGGCGACCGCGGCCCCCACGCGCCCATCGCCG
The DNA here is from genome assembly GCF_017592475.1 of Glycomyces niveus. Classification (GTDB taxonomy): domain Bacteria; phylum Actinomycetota; class Actinomycetes; order Mycobacteriales; family Micromonosporaceae; genus Glycomyces; species Glycomyces niveus. The sequence continues at coordinate 175,650 of NZ_JAGFNP010000008.1, forward strand.
AGGCCGCCCCGGCGCCCGCGCGCTGCGGCACCTGCGGGTTCTTCCTGCCGCTGGCCGGCTCGATGCGCCTGGCCTTCGGCGCCTGCGCGAACCTGTACTCCTCCGAGGACGCCCGCGTCGTCTCCGCCGACCACGGCTGCGGCGCCCACTCGCAGATCAGCGAGTTCGTCGACACGACCCCGCAGGGTGTCGAGAAGTCCGAGGTCATCTACGACGACGAGGGTTCCGAGCTCCTCTAACCGGCGGGGACGCGAAACGGCCCGGCCGCTCGGCGTCCGGGCGTCACTCCACTGCTTACTGCTGCTCCGGCTCCCGCTTGGAGCGGCGGAAGTGCCTGCGGTCGGCCACCGCCATCCCGGCGGTGCCGAGGAGGCCGATGACCACGCCGGTGAGGGCGCAGGCGCCCCACCATTCGCGGCCCGCGTCGGCGAGGTCCTCGCGGAAGATCTGCGTCAACACCAGCGCGACCGCCCACAGTAGAGTGCCGATCGCGGCGATCGGGGCCATCCGCATCTTCACCGCTTCGGGGGCGGGGAGGTCCGGGGTCCGCTTGACCCGCTGGTACGCCTCGCGAGGGGACGCCGACGAGCCGGACGACGCCGGAGGCTGGGAAGTTCCGTCGGTGGGCACGCTGCCAATGTACGCTGCGTCAGTGCCTGCGACAATCGGTCACGCTGACATGAAGCGCCGTCGCGTCGGCGCGGGCGGACCGAAGCCGCCGCCGGACGGCTTGCGGCGAAGGCGATCCGTTATCGGCACCCCGCCGGTTGTGGTCCGCCGGTAGGGTTGGGCGTACGCTCGGATGAGCTGGCGATGCGGCGCTGACAGACGACACGCGAGGGGTGGAAAGGCATGAGGCCGGTACGGTTCGTAGCCCTCTCAGAGGACGGTCATGCGCTGGTGCTCGCCGACGAACTCGGGAGGCTCCTCGCCCTGCCTATCGACGAGCGCGTCGCCGCCGTCGTCGACGTCCCCGAGAGCGGCGACGCCCTCCGGGCCAAAGTAGAGGGTGCGTCGAGCCGGCCCGAGGTGAACCGCCGCCCGGCGCCGCAGCGCCCCGCCGCCGTCAGCCTCTCCCCCCGTGACATCCAGACCCGCATCCGCGCCGGTGAGAGCGCCGAGGACATCGCCGCTTCGGCACAGGTCGCGGTCGACCGGGTCCTGCGCTACGCCGGGCCGGTGCTCCAGGAGCGCGCGATGCTCGCCCAGGCCGCCCGCCGTTCGCGGCTGGCGACGTCCGAGCGCGGCGAGCGCATGTCCAATGTGGTCGATGTGAAGCTCGGGACGCACGGGGTGGACCCCGAGGCGGTCTCGTGGGACGCGTGGCGCACCGAGGACGGCTCGTGGCTCGTGCAGGCGTCGTGGTCGTCGGGCAAGACGACCGCGCGGGCGCGGTGGAAGCTCGACCGGGCCCGCCAGACGGTGACGCCGGACGACGAGATGGCGCAGTTCCTCTCGACGCCGCTGCCGCAGCAGGTGGCCGGTCACCAGGAGGCGGTCTCGGAGCTCGGGGTGCGCCCGGGCGACCCGGTGCGGCCTTCGCGCGACCCGATGCACGGCCTGCGCGACGACGACGCCGCCTCGCACCCGGACCCGCTCCGGCGCGACCGCCTGCGCGAGGTGCTCGAGCGCCCGCTCGACGACATGTCCGGGCGCGGCAAGCGGACCTCGCAGCTGGGCCTGCCGGGCACGTCCGCCCCGGAGCAGCGCGAGACGCCGGAGGTGCCGTCGCTCGCGGTGCTGCGCCCCGGCAAGCGCTCGGCCGCCGAGGACGACATGAACACGCCGCCCCTCGCCGCGGCCGGCTCCAAGCCGCGCAACCAGCTCCCGGGCTGGGACGACGTCCTCTTCGGATCCGCTGACAACAAGTAGCCCGCGCGCCTGCGCGCGCGCAGAACATGAGCACGGCCCGCGTTCGGTTCGAACGCGGGCCGTTGTCGTACCCCTGTGGGACGCTGTCCTTTTTCGCTGGTAGTGGTGAGGGTGGGACTGGGCGGGTACCCGGGGCCACCCGTACGCCTCAGGGCGGGCCGTCGCGGCCCGCCCTTTTCGTGCCGCGGCCGCGCGCCTCCGCCGCGCCCGGGTTGCGAGAAGTCGGTCACGGTTACTGGCTTGCCGACCGGTAAGTAGTTATCGTTGCATGCAATGTCCCCGGTCATCATCAGCCAGCTGCACCGCACCTTCCGCGCGCTCGCCTACCCCGGCTTCCGCATCTACGCAGGAGGGCAGCTGCTCGGCACCCTCGCGTTCTGGCTCCAGACCACCGCCGTCAGCTGGCTCGTCCTCGAGCTCTCCGGCAACTCCGGCACCGCCCTCGGTTGGACCCTCGCCCTCCAGTTCGGCCCCTATCTCCTCTTCGGCCTCCAAGGCGGCAAGATCGCCGACGGCTTCGACAAGCGCCGCGTCCTGCTCCTGTGCTCCCTCGGCTCCGCCGCCGTCACCGCCGGGCTCGCCGCCGTCGTCCTCACCGGCCACATCGAACTGTGGATGGTCTACGTCGGCATGTTCGCCTTCGGCTCCGTGTCCGTCGTCGAAGGCCCCGCCCGCCAGGCCTTCTTCTCCGAGCTCGTCGACCGCGAAGCCCTCCCCAACGCCGTCGGCCTCGGCAGCGCCATCTTCAACATGAGCCGCATCGCCGGCCCCGCGCTCGCCGGGCTCCTCATCGCGGTCACCTCCACCGGCGCCGTCATCGCGGTATGCGCGGTGATCTTCCTCGGCCCCGCCCTCTCCTGCGCGGTCCTGCTGCGCCGCAGCCTCACCAACCCCGTCCGCCGCGACACCGCCGCCGGCGGCATCCGCGACGCCCTGCGCTACACCGCCGCCCGTCCCGACATCATCGCCGTCCTCCTCTGCTCGCTCCTCGTCTCCGGCTTCACCTTCAACTTCGCGCTCACCCTCTCGATGCTCGCCCGCACCGAGTTCGAGACCGGCGCCGACTCCTACGGCCTCCTGCTCACCTCGCTCGCCGTCGGCGCGCTCGCCGGGGCGCTCGCCTCCGGCCGCCGCTCCACCCGCCCCAGCCTGAACACGATGCTCGCGTCCTCCGCCCTCCTCGGAGTCGGCACGCTGCTCGTGGGCTTCGCGCCCTCCCTGTGGTCGGCCATGGTCCTCCTCGCCCCCACCGGATTCGCCATGGTCTTCTACGCCCAGGCCGCCAACCAGCGCGTGCAGATGGGCGTCCGCGCCGACTTCCGCGGCCGCGTCCTCAGCCTCTACATGCTGGTCTTCCTCGGCTCTACCGCCGTGTTCGCGCCGATCGTCGGCGTCTTCATGGAGGTCTACGGCGCCCGCGCCGGCCTGTGGCTCGGCGGCCTCGTCGGGATCGCGACGCCCGCCGCGCTCGCCCTCGCCAAGCGCGCCCAGCTCAAGCGCCGCGCCGCGCTGACGATCGCGGCCCTCGACGGCCCGCAGACCGAGGCGGCCATGACTGGCGCGCGTGCCCTACCCTGAAACGGACGAAGACGTACCGAGACGCCGCCGAGTATTCATTCACTGTTATCCGGCGATTCCCACTTCTTGAAAGACGTCGCCCGCGCCGCGCACGGCTTGTCCGAGAGATCCCGCGATACCCGTAACCTCCTGCGCCTCCACCGCATCAGGCGTGAACAGAAGTGTTACTCCGACGAAATTACTGTCCCGTCCCATGGGATTTCACTGAATGAGCCGTGTGGCATCCTGCGAGGATGGATCACATCGTGACAGCCCCGACCACGCCGCGACGACACACCTCTCGCCGCAGCGCGTGTCACTGACCCCGAGTAGAGCCCCTGGAGGGAATCCAGTGAGTGCCTCCGCCACCGCGGTCCCGCAGGCCGCGACCCACGTGCGCACCGAGCGCCTGTTCGCCGCGCTCCCGCTGCCGGACAATGCCGTCGCCGACCTCGCCGAAGTCGTCGCCGACCTCAACATCGCCCGCCGCGGCGCCCCCAGCCGCCCTGGCGCGACCGGCCGCCGCACCCCCTCAACGCGGCTCGTCCGCTCCGAGAACTGGCACCTGACCCTCTCCTTCCTCGGCGAGGTCCCCGCCGAACGCTGCGCCGAGACCGCCGAGGTCATCGCCGCCGCCGCGCGCGAGTCCGCGCCGATGCGGCTGTGCGTCTCCGGCGGCGGCCGGTTCGGCCGCGGCCGCTACTCGGTCGTCTACGCCGGGCTCGACGGCGACGTCGCCGCCCTCGTCGACCTCGTGCACCGCGTCCGCGCCGGGCTCATCGCCGGCGGCCTGCCGGTCGACCAGAAGCAGTACCGCCCGCACGTGACCCTCGCCCGCCCCGGCGACCGCGTCACCAACCAGCAGGCCGCCCAGGACCTGCTGACCCTGCGCCGCTACTACGGTCCGAGCTGGACGGCGAACGAGGTCGTCCTCTACCGCTCCGACTTCGGCAAGGGACCGGTCGGCGCGCAGCCGCTCTACACCCCGGTGGCCGTCGCGCCCCTCGGCTGAGGCCCAAGAGAAAACGCCTCGCGATCTGCGCGAAAGCACTGCTACACGCAGCGGTGACCGGTAGAAAGAGGGCATGTCCCACAGCGCCTCCGGCACCGGCCGTTCGACTCTCGCGTCCTCCGCGACCCAGGGCAGCACCAAGGGGTCCGGGCGCCCGCTCGCGCGGGTGTTCCTGCGCGCTTCCGGGATCAGCGCGCTGGTCTGCTGGGCGGTGCTGCTGGTGTGGGCCTCGTTCGGCACCGGCGCGAGCTCCGGGTCCTCCGGCGTCTACATGATCATCGGGACGGTCGGGTCGGTCCTGCTCGTCGCCGTCGTCATCGCCACCGCCGCCACCCACGCCGGGCTGCGCACGATCATCGTGGCGCTCCTCACGGCCGTGTTCGCGGCCGCGGCCGGCTGGATCGTCTACTCGTCGATGCCCGAGGCCGGGCCGGGGCAGTTCATCACGCACCGGGCGGGCGTCGCCGCGCTCGCGTACGTGTTCGGCGTGGTCGGCGGCGGGCTCCTGGCGCTCTCGGAGTTCGTCGTGGAAGGCTACGCGGGCGGGCGCGCTCCGGCCCCGAAGCAGCTGCGCCGCAAGGTGGCCGTGCTCGCCACCGCGATCATCGTCATCCTCGCCGCGGCGCTCGCGCCGGCGATGCAGCGCTGGGCCGAGCTCGCGAACCAGGACGTGCTCGTGGGCGACGCCGCCGCGACCGGCAGCGCCACCGACCCGGGCCTGGACGGCCTCGCCGACCTCGCCGGCGAAGGGCGGTTCACCGACACGCCGTACGGGCTCCTGCGCACCGACCACCCGGCCGACCCGACCCCGCAGGCGGTCACCATGCTCGACCCCGCCACGGGCGCCGCGACCTGGTACCACCGCCGCTGGAACTGGCTCGCCTCCCAGCCGCCGGTGCTGTCGCAGGCGCAGGACCTCGTGGCGCTCACCGGTCCGCGCGCGGACAACAACGGCGACTTCCAGACCCGCGTCCTCAGCGCCCGCGACGGGTCCGTGGTCGGCACGGCCGACTTCGACGGCTCCCCGGGCGTCCTGCTCGCGCTCGCCGACGACCGGCTGCTGTTCACGAAGGACCGGAGCGAGACGTTCAGCGTGTACGACTTCGGCGGCGGCCTGGCGTGGGAGGCCGCGCTGCCCGACGGGTGCGAGGGGACGGCCGCGCAGCTGGCCGCGGGGCGCGCGCTCGTGCTCGCCGACTGCATGCCCGCGCCCGACCGGTCCGTGGCCCGCGACCTCGTGCTCGCGTTCGACCTCGACGACGGCACGGCCGCATGGCACCAGGAGATCGACAGGAGCGCCGTGGTTCTCCCCGAATCGTTCCTGGTCACCGAGGACACGATTGTGATCGACAGCCGCATCGAGCACCGCGTGACGGACGGGCCGTTCTCGGCGCGCCGCTTCGAGCACCAGCTCATCGCGTACTCGATCGCCGACGGCGTCGAGCATTTCCGGGTGCCCGACCAGGTCTTCGGCTCGACGAACTCGTCGGCGTGCGGCGGGACCCTGTACCTGTCGCAGCCGACGGTCGCGGACGCGTCGGGCGTGGCCGCGGGCGGCGAGGCGAAGGCACAGGCCCCCGCCAGCGAGCGGCGCACGGTGCAGATCATCGAGTGCTACAGCGCGAAGGACCGCGAGGGCTCGTGGCTCGGCGCGATGGCGTACGACGCGGACACCGGCGAGCGGCTGTACCGCAAGGCGGTGCGGCTGGGCTTCACGCCGCTGGACCCGGAGGTCGCGCGCGGCTGGGCGACGGTGCTGCCGGACAACCGGGCGATGCTCGCGGCCGACCTCTCGCTCGACCAGAACCGGCCGGACTGCCGCCTGTACGAGGTCGCGGAGGGGCGGGCCAGCGAGGTCGAGTTCGCGACCGAGCGGGACGACGGCACGTCGATCCCGGCGAACTGGTGCCACGACGCGCAGCTCAGCCCCGTCGGTACGGGCGCGGCCGTCAGCTATGTGGACGAGGACGGGACCCGCGGCATCGTGGTCGTGGAATGAACGGCTCGGGCATGGGCGCCCTCCATGAGGACGGTCATGTGAGCGCGGTCATGCGAGGGCGGCTCGCGACGTCCGCACTGCGGCGGTCGCGAGAGCGGTTCGCGACCCGCGCCATGCGGGTTTCGCGAGCCGAGTTCACGATCCTTGCCGCCGCGAACTGGGCGAACGCCCGGTGTCGCAGCGGTGAACGGGTCGCGAACGCCGATAATGATCAAATAGCGTGATCAGTCCTCGGTCATCCGAGCATGAGTGATGCGCGAAACTGGGGTAGGGTGCTTCGCATGTGTGGAATCGTTGGATACGTCGGGGCGCGCAGCGTCGTCGACGTCGTGATCGACGGCCTGCGCCGTCTCGAGTACCGCGGCTACGACTCGGCGGGCGTCGCCCTCGTCTACAACCCGGAGGCGGCCGACTCGTACCTGGAGTTCGACAAGAAGGCCGGGAAGCTCGCCAATCTCGAGGCGGTCCTCGCCGAGCAGGACCGCGAGCTCGAGGCCTCGTGCGGCATCGGGCACACCCGCTGGGCGACGCACGGCGTCCCCTCCGACCGCAACGCCCACCCCCACCTCTCCGCGGACGGGCGCATCGCGCTCATCCACAACGGCATCATCGAGAACTTCGGGCAGCTGCGCGCCGAGCTCGAGGCCGCCGGAGTCGAGTTCCTCTCCGACACCGACACCGAGGTGGCCGCCCACCTCCTCGGCCGCGAGTACGCCGTCGACGGCGACCTCACCGAGGCCATGACCCGCGTCTGCACGCGCCTCGAAGGCGCCTTCACGCTCCTGGCCGTGGCCGCCGACGACCCCGACACCGTGGTCGGCGCCCGCCGCAACTCTCCGCTCGTGGTCGGCCTCGGCGACGGCGAGTACTTCCTGGCCTCCGACGTGGCGGCGTTCATCGCCTATACGACCGAGGCGATCGAGCTCGGCCAGGACCAGATCGTCACCATCAACCGCGAACGGGGCATCACCGTGCGCGGCTTCGACGGGCAGCCGTCCGAGGGCAAGCCGTACTCCGTGGACTGGGACATCGCCGCCGCCGAGAAGGGCGGCTTCGACACGTTCATGGCCAAGGAGATCCACGAGCAACCGCAGGCGGTCGCCGACACGCTGCGCGGGCGCATCGACGAGACCGGGCAGATCGTGCTCGACGAGGTCCGCATGTCCGACCAGGACTTCCGCGACATCGACAAGGTCTTCATCGTCGCGTGCGGCACCTCGTACCACGCCGGGCTCGTCACCAAGTACGCCATCGAGCACTGGACGCGCATCCCGTGCGAGGTCGAGCTCGCCAGCGAGTTCCGCTACCGCGACCCGGTGCTCGACCGCTCTACGCTCGTCGTCGTCATCTCCCAGTCGGGCGAGACCATGGACACGCTCATGGCGCTGCGCCACGCGAAGGACCAGAAGGCCCGCGTCCTCGCCATCTCCAACACCGTCGGGTCGACGATCCCGCGCGAGTCCGACGCGGTGCTGTACACGCGCGCCGGGATCGAGGTCGCGGTCGCGTCCACGAAGGCGTTCCTGACCCAGCTCGCCGCCTGCTACCTGGTGGGCCTGCACCTGGCGCAGGTGCGCGGCATCAAGTACGCCGACGAGGTCTCGGCGATCCTCGACGAGCTCGTGGCCTCGCCCGGGAAGATCGCGAAGGTCATCGAGAACCTCGAGCCGGTGCGCGAGATGGCCCGCGGCAGCGTCGGCAAGGACCGCGTCCTGTTCATCGGCCGCCACGTCGGCTACCCGGTCGCCCTCGAAGGCGCGCTGAAGCTCAAGGAGCTCGCGTACCTGCACGCCGAGGGCTTCGCCGCGGGCGAGCTCAAGCACGGCCCGATCTCGCTGATCGAGGACGGCACGCCGGTCGTCGCGATCGTGCCGAGCCCGCGCGGCCGCTCGCTCCTGCACGACAAGATCATCTCCAACATCCAGGAGGTGAAGGCGCGCGGCGCGAAGGTCATCGCGATCTGCGAGGAGGGCGACGCGATCACCGCCTCGCACGCGGACTTCGTGATCGAGACGCCCGCGACCCCGACCCTGCTGGCGCCGCTGCTGACCACGGTGCCGCTGCAGGAGTTCGCGATCGAGCTCGCGACCGCGATGGGCCGCGACATCGACCAGCCGCGGAACCTGGCCAAGTCCGTCACGGTGGAGTAGCGACCCGGCTGTGATCTGACCGAACGGCCGATACGGGCGGCCCCGCGCGCGGACATCAGCCGCGCGCGGACGCCCGTACCGGCCGTTTTCGTTGCCCTCGGAAACGGTCATTTTCCGCACATCGGCAGAAGGACTGCCAGGTGCGGTCGAAGGACGCGTCCTACGCTCCGCGAGTGAAGACACGCACCCTCATTTCGGGCGCCGTGGCGGTCACCGCCGCGGGCGCCATCACCATCGCCGCCACCGCCGTCGCGCAGGCGCAGGAGACCGGCGACGAAGCGCTCGCCGCCGCGATCGACGCGATCCTCGCCGACCCCGCCCTCACCGACTCCCAGGCCGGCGTCCTCGTCAGGGACGCGAACACCGGCGAAGTCCTCTACGACCGCAACGGGAACCAGCGCGGCCTGCCCGGCTCGAACCAGAAGCTCACCACCATGGCCGCCGCGCTCGCCACCCTCGGCGAGGACTTCAGGTTCACGACCGAGCTCCTGGGCGACCGGCCCGTGGACGGCGTCGTCGCCGGGGACCTTTACTTGCGCGGCTCGGGCGACCCGACCATGCTCGAAGCCGACTACGACGCGCTCGCCGCCGACCTCGCCGCCCTCGGCGTGTCCACTGTCGAGGGCGACCTGGTCCTCGACGACACCGCCTTCGACGACGTCCGCCACGCCGAAGAGGTCGCCTGGGGCGACCTGCAGTTCGCCCCGGGCGCGGAGGTCTCCGCGCTCACGATCGGCTCCGGCCCCGACCGCTGGTCGGGGACCGCGCGCCTGTACATGACGGGCGGCGCCGCCGAAGGCGACCCGGTCGATATCCGGATGGTCCCCGAGAACGGCTACGTGACCGTGGTCAACGAGGCGGTCACCGGCGCCGAGACCGACCTGACCGTCAAGCGCGACGAGCACGCCAACACGATCCGCGTCTCGGGCACCGTCGAAGCCGGCGTCACCCCCGACTACTACAGCCGCTCCGTGATCGACCCGACCGCGCTCGTCGCGGACGTCTTCGCGGACTCCTTGGCCGACAACGGCATCGATCTGAACGGGGAGGTGCGCCTCCACGAGGCGACCCCGCAGGGCGCGGGCGACCGGCTCGCCGACCACGAGTCGGCGACGCTCCTGGAGCTCACGCCCGAGCTGCTGAAGCCCTCGAACAACGCCTGGGCCGATGCGCTCATGAAGACCATCGCCCTGCACGACACCGGCCTGGGAACCTTCGCGGACGGCGAGGACGGCATCCACGCCGCGATCGCCGAGTACGGGGTGGACACCGCCACGCTGCGCCAGGCGGACGGCTCGGGCATGTCCCGCTTCGACCAGGCCACGCCCGAGGCCATCACCGACCTGCTCATCGGCGTCAAGCAGGAGCCCTGGTACGACACCTGGTACGACGGGCTCCCCATCGCCTGCACCGACGGGACCCTCGTCAGCCGCATGTGCGGGACCCCCGCCGCGGGGAACGTGCACGCCAAGACCGGGACCCAGACCTCGATCTCGGCCCTGTCCGGGTACGTCACCGACGCCGACGGCCGCGAACTGGTCTTCAGCATCATCATCAACGACCATCTCGTCGACTCGGTGAAGTACATCGAGAACCAGATCGCCGTCGCGATCGCGAGCCACAGCGCAGACGCCACCGAGGCCGAGATCTCGCGGTCCGCGCAGGCCGAAGCGGCGGCCGAGGACGATGCGGCGCTCCCGGGCGACTTCGAGTGCACCTACTACGAGCCGGCCGTCTGCTAGATCGGCCACGGCGGCCTGACGCATTGCGATCCCATGCGGCGCGCGCGGATTCCGCGCGCGCCGCATGCGTTCCTGTGACCATTCGGTTGCCTTGCGACCGTGCGATTTACGGAACTTCACCCACATACGTCGGGGAGCCCGACATTCCTCGTGCATAGACTCGCGTCGTGAGAAAACGCACCCTTATCTCGAGCGCCGTGGCGGTCACCGCCGTCGGCGCCATCACCATCGCGGGCACCGTGGTCGCCCAGGCGCAGGAGACCGGCGACGAGGCGCTCGCCGCCGCGATCGACGCGATCCTGACCGACAAGCGGCTCACCGACTCCCAGATCGGCGTCACGGTCGCCGACGCGAACACCGGCGAGGTCCTATACGAGCGGGGCGGCGCCAAACGCGGCATCCCCGGCTCCAACGACAAGCTCACCACCACCGCTGCGGCACTGGAGCAACTCGGCGGGGACTTCAGGTACACCACCGACGTCCTGGGCGACCGGCCCGTGGACGGGGTCGTCGCCGGCGACCTCTACCTGCGCGGCTCGGGCGACCCGACCATGCTCGAAGCGGACTACGACCGGCTCGCGGCCGACCTGGCCGCCCGCGGGGTGTCCACGATCGACGGCGACCTCGTCGCGGACGACACCGCGTTCGACACCGTCCGATCCGGCACCGAATGGGGCTGGTCCGACCTCCAGTTCACCTACGCCGCCGAGGTCTCGGCGCTCACGGTCGCCTCCGGCGACGACTACAACGCCGGCTCGGTGCGCGTGTTCGTCAAACCCGGTGCGGCCGAAGGCGACCCGGCGCAGATCACCACCTCCCCGGCGACGGACTACGTGGAGATCGTGAACACCGCGACGACCGGCGCCAGCACGAGCGTCAGCGTGAACCGCGACCCGCACGACAACGTCATCCGCGTCAGCGGCACCGTGAAGGCCGGCGGCAGCGGCACCTTCGCGACCCGCTCGGTCATCGAGCCGACGCGCCTCGTCGCCGACGTCTTCGCCGACTCGCTCGAGGAGGCGGGCATCACGCTCACCGGCGACCTGCGCTTCGGCGAGGCCACCCCGCAGGGACCGGAGACGCTCGCGACCCACGAGTCGATGACCCTTGCCGAACTCGAGCCCGTGGTCCTCAAGCCCTCCAACGCGTCCGTCGCCGAGGCCCTGTTCAAGACCCTCGGCTACGAGGCGACCGGCCTGGGCACGTTCAGCAGCGGCAAGGCCGCCACGTACGCGGGGATCGAGCCGTACGGGGTCGACACCGGCCCCATCCGCCAGGTCGACGGCTCGGGCATCTCGCGCCACAACATGATGACCTCCAACATGCTCGCGGACCTCCTCGTCGGCGCCAAGAAGGCCGACTGGTTCTCCACCTGGTACGACGCCCTGCCGATCGCGTGCCAGGACGGCACCCTCGCCGGCCGCATGTGCGGCACCGCCGCGGCCGGGAACGTGCGCGCCAAGACCGGCTCGATGACCGGCGTCTCGGCCCTGTCCGGGTACGTGACCGACGCGGACGGGCGCGAACTCGTCTTCAGCGTCATCGTGAACGACTTCCTGTGGTCCACGGTCAAGGACATCGAGGACAAGATCGCCGTGGCCGTCGCCTCGCACAGCACCGAGGCGACCGAGGCCGAGATCAGCACGTTCTCCTCCGAGATCGACACGCCCGACTTCACCGAACTCGAAGCCGAGGCCGAGGCCGAGGCGATCCCCGCCGAGGGCGAGATGCCCGCGAGCCTCGAGTGCACCTGGTACGAACCGGCGGTCTGCTAGTTCGACGACATGAGGAGGCCCGGACGCGAAGGCGTCCGGGCCTCCCGTCGTTTCAGCTGCGGCCGTAGGTGAGCCGCCGCAGCAGCACCTCGAACGGGCCGCGGAGCCCGGCCCGCGCCATCCAGGCCGCGAGCGCCACGGTGGCGGCCCAGACGAGGACGGCGATGCCGGAGGCGGCCGCGTCCCCAAGGCGCGCACCGAGGTTCCCCGCGTAGGGCACGAACAGCGCGGTGAACGCCACCGACTGGAGCAGGTAGCAGGTGAGCGACCGCTGCCCGCACGCCGCGAGCGCCCGCGTCAGCGGCCCCGACGAGCCGGCGGTGGCACGGGCCGCGGCGAGGCCGACCAGTGCGGCCAGCCCGAGCCCGGCGGCGAGGCCGGTGAGCGAGTGGAGGGCGTAGACCGCGACCGCGACGGGCGTCCCGGGGTGCCACAGCTGCGTTTCGGCGAGCATGAGCGGGAGGCCGCCGGCGACGCCGATCGCGATGCCGCCGAAGGCGGTGCGGCGCAGGAGCGGCAGGTGGAGGGCGGGGTCGTCGAGGACCCGGCGGCGGGCGGCCCAGATGCCGATCGCGAAGGCGGGCACCACGTCGACGACGTAGAACGTGGGGGTGAGGGCCGACCACACGGCGAGGCGCATGGCGGCGGCTTCGAGCGGGTCGGCGACGAGCGTCGGGGTGGCGTTCTCGTGCCCCGCGGCGACGGCGGAGTACCCGGCGGCGATCACGACGAGCACGTGGCAGGCGAGGACGATCCCGGTGGTGCGGAAGAGGGTCCGGTCCTTGGCGGCGAGGAGCCCGGTGAAGACGAGGCCGATGAACCCGTACGCGGCGAGGATGTCGCCGAAGAACAGCAGGAGCGCGTGCGCGAAGCCGAACGCGAGGAGCCACCAGGAGCGGCGGCGGACGAGGCGCTTGGCCTGCGGCCAGTCGGCGCCGGAGCGCATGCGGCGGTCGACGAGCCGGGCGAGGCCGTACCCGAAGAGGCCGGCGAACATCGGCAGTGCGCGCCCGTCCACGAACAGGACCTGGAGTCCGGCGACGAGGCGGTCGAGGGCGGTGCCGTCGACGGCGTAGCCGCGGAAGCCGGTGGTCTCGTGCGCGAGGAACATGTGCGCGTGGGCGAGGGCGATGAACAGGAGCATCGCACCCCTGGCCAGGTCGGGTGCGAGCGAGCGCTCGGCGACGGGGGTGCTCATAATGGCGGGCGGGGAGAGGGCCATCTCGCCTCCAAGTTTTAGGTACACGGTTGTATCTAAAACGATAAGATACATGACTGTAGCTAACTTGAGGGGGCCGCCCGTGGCCGAAGGACCGACGCGCCGCCGCGGCAAGGCACTGCTCGACGCCATCTACACCGCCGCCGTCGACGAAGCCGCCGCCTCCGGACCCGGCCGACTCACCATGGACGCCATAGCCAAACGCGCCGCCACCCCCCGCTCCACCCTCTACCGCCGCTGGTCCGACCCCCTCGACCTCCTCCTCGACGCCCTCGCCGACCGCCACCCCGTCGAACAGCCCGCCCCCGGCGCCGACGACCTCCGCGGCGACCTCGTCGCCGCCCTCCGCCTCATGGTCGAATGGGGATTCAGCCCCGCCGGACGCGCCGTCATGGCCATCCTCGGCGACCCCGCCCGCGACCCCCGCGTCGTCGAAGCCCTCTGGGAGCGCGTCTTCGACCGCCGCGGCGGCACCTTCACCCAGACCGTCCTGCGCCACTACGCCTCCCGCGGCGCCCTCGACCCCGCCCGCCTCACCCCCGTCGTCCTCGACATCGGCGAAGCCATGGTCACCAAGCGCATGCTCGACACCGGCGCCGCACCCGACGACGACTACCTCGCCGCCATCGTCGACCAGGCGATCCTCCCCGCCGTCGGCCTCGGCCCCGCCCCCGCCTGACCCGCCGAGACCCCAAGCGGGAACCCGCGAACCGTCACCCGGGACGGTGGGAACCGTCCGATGCGGGGACGGTACGCCCGATCCCGTGGCACTCTTGGGGGGTGATCGTCGCCGTGGGCATAGACGTAGTGGCAGTGGACCGGTTCGAGCGCGTGCTCGAACGGACCCCGCACGTCGCCGACAAACTCTTCACCGAGGCCGAACGCCGCACCCCCGACGGGCGCGACCGCCGCACCGAATCCCTCGCCGCCCGCTTCGCCGCCAAAGAAGCCGTGGCCAAAGCACTCGGCGCCCCCGGCGGCATGCACTGGGCCGACTGCCAAGTGCTCTCCCTCCCCGACGGCCGCCCCACATTGACCATCACCGGAACGGTGGCGGCAGCGGCAGAGCAGCGTGGCGTCTCACGCTGGCACGTGTCGCTGTCGCATGATGGCGGTATCGCTACAGCGGTGGTGATCGCCGAAACGGCATGACGGCCGAACAGGCCTGAGAGGGAACACCATGGACGGTGCCTGGTCAGCAGCGGCAGTCCGCCGCGCCGAAGCCCAGCTGATGGCCCAGCTCCCGCCGGGCACCCTCATGCAGCGCGCCGCAGCCGGACTCGCCACCGAATGCGCCCGCCTGCTCCGCGAACGCAGCCCCGGCCGCCGCCGACGCGGCGTCTACGGCGCCACCGTCACCGTCCTCGCCGGACCCGGCGACAACGGCGGCGACGCCCTCTTCGCCGCGGCCCGCCTCGCCAAGCGCGGCGCCCGCGTCTTCGCCGTCCCCGTCATGGGCGAACGCGTCCACCCCGTCGCCGCCGCCGCACTCACCAGGGCCGGAGGGCGACTCGTCGCCAACCCGCCCCGCCGATGCGACCTCCTCCTCGACGGCGTCCTCGGCATCGGCGGCCGCCCGGGCCTCCCCGGCCGCGCCATCGACCAGCTCGCCGCCATCGACGCCGGCACCGTCGTCGCCGTCGACGTGCCCTCCGGAGTCGACGTCGACACCGGCGCCGTCCCCGCCAGCGCCGTCACCGCCGACGTGACCGTCGCCTTCGGCTCCTACAAGCCCTGCCACGTCCTCGGCCGCGCCGCGCTCCACACCGGACGCCTCGTCCTCGTCGACATCGGACTCGGCCCCCACCTCGACCCGCACCCGGCCGTGCGCGTCGCCCGCGACGGCGACCTCGCCGCCTGGTGGCACGAGCCCGGCCCCGACGACGACAAGTACACGCGCGGCGTCGTCGGCGTCGCCGCCGGCTCCGAGCAGTACCCCGGCGCGGCCGTCCTCGCCACCTCCGGCGCCCTCGCCGGACCTGCCGGATACGTGCGGTACGCCGGAACCGCCGCCGAATACGTGCGCCGCCGCCACCCGGAAGTGGTGTGCACGCAAGAGGTCAAAGAGGCCGGGCGCGTCCAGGCCTGGCTCGCCGGGCCCGGCTTCGGCACCGACGAGGCCTCCCTCACCGAACTGCGCCACGTCCTCGAATCACCCGCGCCGGTCGTCCTCGACGCCGACGCCTTGACGCTCATCGGCGAGTACCCGTCGGTGCTGACCCAACGCGAGGCGCCGGTCGTGCTCACGCCGCACGACCGCGAGTACGAGCGGCTCTACGGCTCCGCGCCTGCGGAGGACCGCGGCGCGGCCGCGGCTGCGCTGGCGAAGCGGTTGAACTGCACGGTGCTGCTCAAGGGCCACCACACGGTGGTCGCCTCGAGCGACGGCGAAGTGTGGGCGAACCCGACCGGTCGGCCCCAGTTGGCAACGGCCGGTTCAGGAGACGTGCTCGCGGGCTTCATGGCCTCGCTCCTCGCCTCGGGCATGAGCGGCACCCGCGCCGCGGTCGCCGCCGCCTACCTCCACGGCCGCGCCGGCGGCATCGCCGCCACCGGCCACCGCACGATCACCGCCACCGACGTCGCCAAGGCCCTCCCGCAAGCGGTAGGCGAAACCCTCTCGGCGACCGACACGCCCGGACGCCGCCGCTGACCCGCAACGGTGTCGTACCAATGCGTCAGGGTTGAGACCGGGGGCCCATCGGTTTCCGATTTGCCCAGGACGCTCCGTTCACGTTCGGGGCGTTACCAGTCCTCGCCGGCGCGCATGATCTTCGCCGGGGCCAGGCCGGTCTCGTCGAGGAGGTAGGTGCGCATCGCATCGAGGCCGGGCGAGTAGACGTGGAGGCTCACGGCCGGGGCGTCGGAGAGGTTCCGCATGCCGTGCACCGTGCGGTCGTCGACCACCGAGACCTGGCCCGTCTCAAGGCGCTGTCGTCGCAGGCCGGGGAAGTCGCCGGGCTGGACGGTGAACTCGGTGAGTTCGCCGGAGACCACCGCGACCGCGGCCGCGGCGGGGCGGTCGACGCCGCCGTGGTCGTGGAGGTCGGTGCCCTGCCCGGGCAGCCAGGCGAGGAGCCAGGCCTCATGTCCCGGGCCGGAGAGCACGCGGCGCGCCCAGCGGCTGCCCTTCGTGAAGCGCGGTCGCAGTGTGAGGTTCGCGGCGTAGAAGGCGGCGAGCGACTCGAGGCGTTCGACGGCGAGGGCGGCGGGCGGCAGCAGCGGGCTGGGGCTCAGTTGCGTGGAGCTCATTCGAGAGCATCGACTTTCGATGTGTCGGAACGGTTGTCAGCGGAGGAGCACTGAGCGGCCGACGGGCGGCTCAGTGCTGGTGACAGCGACACATCGAGAAGGTCATGCGGCCATGGTACACATTCCCAGGCAACTCACAGGAGCGACACACCATCGGTGGAACGCTCGCTACGCTGCGAATTTGTCACGGCCGGGGGCTACCCGCCCGTCAAGGCGCGCGCTAGGCTCATGTTCGGCCTCCCCGGCGGCGCCCGCAGTGCATCCCGCGGACGGCCGCGCGCGTGTCTTGAGTGCACCCCGTCTTCCCATCCCGAAGGAGCACCCTCCTCGTGAAGCAGCCGTCTCTTCGACGCAAATGGATGTCCGCCGCCGTGGTCGGCGGCCTCCTGGTCACCGTCGGTTCCGGCCCCGCCTGGGCGCAGGACTCGCCGGAGGACATCAACGACGAGATCGACGCGCTCGACGACGACCTCGCAGCGGCCGTCGAGGAGTACAACCAGCTGGCCTCCGAGGTCGACGAGAACCGCGAGCTCATCGACGAGACCGAGGCGAATCTGCAGACGGCCGAGACCGAGCTCGACGGCCTGCGCGCCCAGCTCGCCGACTTCATCGCCGAGACCTATGTGGACCAGGGCATCGGGGACGCGGCGCTGCTGCTCGAGTCGGGCACGCCCGACGCGTTCGTGGAGCGCCTCGACCGGCTCAACTCCGCGAACCTCTACAACTTCAACCTCATGGACGAGCTGCGCACCGCGTCCGAGGAGTACGCCACCCAGCGCGACCTCCTCACCGACCTCCAGGCCGACCTCGAGACCGAGCAGGCCGAGCTGCAGAAGGCCGCCGACGAGCTCACCGACCGGATGACCGACCTCGAAGAGGAGTGGAAGACGGCCGCGGGCGAGGAGGTCGTCGAGTACGACCTGCCGCACATGACGAACGAGCAGTGGACCATCGTCGACTTCGCGCTCGACCAGATCGGCGAGCCGTACGTGTGGGGCTCCGCCGGGCCGGACTCGTGGGACTGCTCGGGCCTCATGCTCGGCGCCTACGCCCAGGCCGGGATCAGTCTGCCGCACAACGCGGCCGCGCAGTGGGACATGGTCGCGCACATCAGCGAGGACGAGCTCCAACCGGGCGACTTCGTGTTCTACAACGGCCTCGCGCACGTGGGCATGTACATCGGCAACGGCCTCATCGTCCACGCCCCGAACTCGACCACCGTCGTGAAGGTCGTCGAGGTCCACCACGGCAACAGCTACTACGGCGCGGGCACGCTCCTGCACTAGTGCGACACGCCGAAAGGCCCCGCGAGCGATGCTCGCGGGGCCTTTTCGGTTGTGTTGCTTGCGAGCTCGCCCGCTACATCGGCTCCACGGCGATGCGTGCGAGCCGTAACCTGGGATCGCAGCGCACGACGAGGATCGCGATGTCGTCGCGCGGGGACTCGGGGGAGAACGCCTCGACGGCCTCGAGCAGCGCGGTGGCGATCTGCCTGGCGCCCTTGCCCGCCGCGTCACGCACCGCGCGCTCGATGCGCTCGTGGCCGAACATGGCGGCGCCGTCGCGGCGCTCGGTGACGCCGTCGGTGAAGAAGACGAGGGCGTCCCCGGCGTCGAGGCGCACCTCCTCGGGGTTGACCTTCACGTCGGGGAAGAGCCCCACGGCGGTGCCTTCGCGGCCGACCCAGGAGGTCTCGCCGTCGGCGCGCAGCAGCAGCGGCTTCTCGTGGCCCGAGAGGCACAGGGTCGCGTTCAGGGTGCCGTCCCGGCGCGGGTCGAGCAGCGCCGAGGCGATGGTCGCGTAGCGCATGTCGCCGGGCTGCTCGAGGAGCGTGGCGTTGAGCAGTTCGAGGGCGCGCGGGAGCGGGCGGCCGTCGCGGGCCATGACCCGCAGGACGTCGCGCACGACGCCGGTGACGGCCGCGGCCTGCGCGCCCTTGCCGCACACGTCGCCGATCGCCACCCACAGGCGGTGGTCGGCGAGCTCGGTCGCGTCGTAGAAGTCGCCGCCGACCTCGGTGCCGGACACCGGACCGGGCCCGGACCCGGGCAGGCGGCGGGCCGTGGCGGGCAGGTACTCGGCGGCGAAGGAGACGCCGGCGACGTCGGGCAGCGAGCCCGGCATGAGCGCGGCCTGCAGCTCGTTGGCGACGGCCTGGCGCTCGGCGTGGATGCGGGCGTTGTCGAGGGCGAGCGCGCTGCGCTTGGCGAGGTCGGCGACCACCGCGCGCTCCTCTGAGGAGTGCTGGCGTTCGACGTGCTTGCCGACGGTGAGTACCCCGATGGTGGCGCCGCGCGCCGAGAGCGGCACGGCGATGCCGTCGAGGCCGCGCGGGACCGGCAGCTCCATGCCCGTCCAGCCGTCGGTGGCGAGCGCCGCGGCCAGGGCCGGGGCGGCGGTGTCGAGCTTGCTGCGCAGGTGCTCGAGCTCGCTCTCCTCGGCGTGCGTGAGCGAGGCGAGGCGCAGGTCGCCGCCGTCGCCCGTCAGGTGGACGGCGGCCCAGCGGCCGAGCTGCGGGACGACGAGCTGCGGGATGAGCGCCACGGTCAGGTGCTCTTCGAGCGAGTGCGCGAGCAGCTCGCCGGCTTCGGCGAGGTAGGTGAGCCAGCCGGAGCGGCGCTGCTCGTCGGTGCGCATACGGTCGATCTGGATCGCGAGCGCGATGCGCTCGGCGACGAGTTCGGCGAGGGGCCGCCAGGTCGGCTCGGGCTCCCCGGCGAGCATGAGCTTGCCGCAGGCGGGGGCGGTGAGCGGGAGCGGGACGGCGACCGCGACGGTGCCGACGTCGCCGAACTTGGCGAGGATCTGCGCGCCGGCCCCGTCGCCCGCGTCGTACTCGATCGCGCCGCCCGCGGCGGCGGTCGCGTCGTGGCAGCGGGCCAGGAGCTCGGTGACGAGCTGGTCGACCGGCAGCCGCGACTGGATCGCGGGCGCGACGGTGAGGAGCGCGGCGAGCTGGCCGAGGTCGGGCAGGTGCGGGTCGGCGGCGGCGTCCGGGTCGGGCCGGGTGGCGGGCCGGGCGTCGGGGTCGCGGTCGATGCGAAACCAGATGGACTTGCCGGTCGCGTCGTGCGTGGTGCCCCACGAGGACGCGAACCGGTCGACGAGGAGCAGGCCGCGCCCGCCCTCGGCGGTGACCTCGGGCATCGCGGTGTCGAGGGGGTCGATGCCGCCGGAGCGGTAGTCGGTGACGGTGACGCGCACGCCGATGGGGTCGGCCGCGACCGTGAGGTTGATGTCGGTGCCGGCGTGGACGACGCCGTTGGTCGCCAGCTCGGTCGTGAGCAGCAGGGTCTCGTCCAGCAGCTCGGTGAGCCCGGCCTCGGTCAGCACCGCGCGCACGGCGGCGCGGGCGGCGGCGGGGGAGCGGTCGTCGGCCGGGAGCCGGAGGCGCCGGGCGAACCTCTCGGGGTACGTCACGGGCCCCAGTCTATGCCCGTCGGGCCCCTGCCTGCGGGACCGCGTCGCCGCGCCGGGTCCCGGTGCGGGGCGGCTCGCGGTCGTCGCACGATGCCGTTGTGCGCCAAAGGGAAACGTGGGAACGGCGGCCGCCCGGTGGGGCGGCCGCCGTTCAGGAGTCGATCCGTGCGCTCTCGTACGCCGTTGATCAGCGCGCGCCTGCCCCCTACCGGGCGGGGGGCGGGCATGCGTCTCCAAGGGGTGCGGCGCTCTCGCGGTCTCCACTGATCGTTCGAACTCGCCCGCGGGAGCGCTGCGAATATGCACACGCACCACACGAGGCACCGGTTGCGAGCTTCTGTCAGTTTTCTTTCGCTAACGTGCGGTGACCGAGCACAATGCCCTGAGTAACCTGCCTTCACGTTTGCCGCACTTATGTGACAACCTGGTACCGAAGCCTGTCTACGCAGCTGAGGAACCACGACATGACGGACACCGTTTCCCGTGTAGCCAACCCGATCGACGAGTCCGACCTGCTCAGGAGCCTGGCCGACGCGCTCGGGGCCGTCGAGCGGGGCGACTTCTCAGTTCGGCTCCCCCGCGGGGAGGGCCTGGCCGGGGAGGTCATCGACCGATTCAACGCCGTGGTCGAGCAGGCCGACCGGCAGACCCGCGACCTCGCGCTCATCGCCCGCGCGGTCGGCGAGGAGGGCTCCTGGCACCACCGGCTCATCGTCGAGCACCTCGACGGCGGCTGGTCGGAGGGCGCGGCGAGCGTCAACCGGCTCGTGGAGGACCTGGTCCGCCCCACCACCGAGCTCGGGCGCGTCCTCGAGGCGGTCGCCGCCGGCGACCTCTCGCAGGAGGCGGCGCTCGACATCGAGGGCAAGCAGCTGCGCGGCGAGTTCCGCCGCCTCGGCGAGACCGTCAACCGCATGGTCGGGCTGCTGCGCGACTTCGCGGGCGAGGTCACGCGCGTGGCGCGCGAGGTGGGCACCGAAGGCCAGCTCGGCGGGCAGGCCGACGTCCAGGACGTCTCCGGCACCTGGCGGTCGCTGACCGACGCGGTGAACACCATGGCCTCCAACCTGACCGAGCAGGTCCGCTCGATCTCCACCGTGACCCAGGCCATCGCCGCCGGCGACCTGACGCAGAAGATCACGGTCAAGGCCTCCGGCGAGGTCGCCGAACTCGCCGACACCATCAATTCCCTCACCGCGACCCTCCAGGTCTTCGCGGGCGAGGTCACCCGTGTGGCCCGCGAGGTCGGCACCGACGGCCGCCTCGGCGGCCAGGCCGCGGTGCCCGGCGTCTCCGGCACCTGGAAGGACCTCACCGACAACGTCAACTCGATGGCGTCGTCCCTGACCGACCAGGTGCGCGACATCGCGAAGGTCACCGGCGCGGTCGCGCGCGGCGACCTCAACCAGAAGATCGCCGTGCCCGCGCAGGGCGAGATCCTCGAGCTCAAGACCACCGTCAACACGATGGTCGACCAGCTGTCGAACTTCGCCGACGAGGTCACGCGCGTGGCCCGCGAAGTGGGCACCGAGGGACGCCTCGGCGGCCAGGCGCAGGTGTTCGGCGTCTCCGGCACCTGGCGCGACCTCACCCAGAACGTGAACCAGCTGGCCTCGAACCTCACCGAGCAGGTGCGGTCGATCTCCACGGTGACCGCGGCCGTGGCCCGCGGCGACCTGACGCAGAAGATCGCCGTCGACGCCCAAGGCGAGATCCTCGAGGTGAAGACCACCGTGAACACGATGGTCGACCAGCTCTCGAGCTTCGCCGACGAGGTCACGCGCGTGGCCCGCGAGGTCGGCAGCGAGGGCCGCCTCGGCGGGCAGGCCAACGTGCAGGGCGTCTCGGGCACCTGGAAGGACCTCACCGAGAACGTGAACCTGATGGCGTCCAACCTGACCGCCCAGGTCCGCAACATCTCCTCGGTCGCCACCGCCGTCGCCACCGGCGACCTCTCCCGCCAGATCACCGTCGACGCGCGCGGCGAGATGCTCGAACTCAAGACGACGATGAACTCGATGGTGGCGCAGCTGTCGCAGTTCGCCGACGAAGTGACGCGTGTGGCCCGCGAGGTGGGCACCGACGGCCGCCTCGGCGGCCAGGCGAACGTCCAGGGCGTCTCCGGCATCTGGGAGGCCCTCACCGACAACGTGAACTCCATGGCCTCCAACCTGACCGCGCAGGTGCGGAACATCTCGTCCGTCGCCACCGCCGTCGCCCGAGGCGACCTCAACCGGCAGATCACCGTGGACGCCCAGGGTGAGATGCTCGAACTCAAGACGACGATGAACTCGATGGTGGCGCAGCTGTCGCAGTTCGCCGACGAAGTGACGCGTGTGGCCCGCGAGGTGGGCACCGACGGCCGCCTCGGCGGCCAGGCGAACGTGCCCGGCGTCTCGGGCACCTGGAAGGACCTCACCGAGAACGTCAACTCGATGGCCTCCAGCCTCACCAGCCAGGTCCGCGACATCGCCTCGGTCACCACGGCCGTCGCCCGCGGCGACCTGACCCAGAAGATCACCGTCGACGTCCAAGGCGAGATGCTCGAACTCAAGACCACCGTCAACACCATGGTCGAGCAGCTCTCCAGCTTCGCCACCGAGGTCACGCGCGTCGCCCGCGAGGTCGGCGTCGAAGGCAACCTCGGCGGCCAGGCCGAGGTCGCCGGCGTCTCCGGCACCTGGCTCGCCCTCACCCGCAACGTGAACTCGCTCGCCGCGACACTGACACTCCAGCTGCGCGCCATCGCGAACGTCGCCCACGCCGTGGCCCGAGGCGACCTCACCCAGTCCGTCGACTTCGAGGCCGCCGGCGAGATCGCCGACCTCACCGAGTCGATCAACCAGATGATCACCGCCCTGCGCGACAAGACCCGCCAGAACACCGACGCGGACTGGCTCAACTCGAACCTCGCCCGCATCTCCTCGCTCCTGCAGGGCCGCCGCGGCGTCGAAGAGGTCACCCGCATGGTCCTCGACGAGGTCACGCCCCTCATCGACGCGCAGACCTCCACGTTCTACGTCCGCCACGAGGACGTCTCCGGTCACGTCACCTACCGGCTCAACGCCGTCTACGGCCACCCCAACCCCGGCGAGAAGAAGCTCATCGAGGACAACGAGGGCATGGTCGGCCAGGCCGCCGCGTCCAAGCGCACCATCCACCTGCACGACATCCCCGAGGGCTACCTCGAGATCTCCTCCGGGCTCGGCCAGGCCACCCCGACCGACCTCATCATCCTGCCCGTCCAGTTCGGCGACAAGGTGCGCGGCGTCATCGAGTTCGCCTCGTTCAACACCTACTCCGGGCTCCACAAGCGGTTCCTCGACGCCCTCGCCCCCAACGTCGGCGTCACCCTCGCCACCATCGAGGGCAACGCCCGCACCGAGGTCCTCCTGCGCGAGTCCCAGCGCATGGCCCAGGAGCTGCGGGCCCAGTCGAACCGCCTGCAGGAGACCAACGTCGAGCTCGAGGAGAAGGCGCAGCTGCTCTCCGCCCAGAACAAGGCCATCGAGCTCAAGAACGAAGAGGTCGAGACCGCCCGCAAGGACATCGAGGAGAAGGCCGAGCAGCTCGCCCAGGCATCCAAGTACAAGTCCGAGTTCCTCGCGAACGTCTCGCACGAGCTGCGCACGCCCCTCAACTCGCTCCTGCTGCTCGCCCGGCTCCTCTCCGAGAACTCCGACGGCAACCTCTCCGAACGCCAGATCGAGTTCGCCCGCACCATCTACAACGCCGGCACCGACCTGCTCACCCTCATCGACGACATCCTCGACCTCTCCAAGATCGAGGCCGGGCGCATGGACGTCTCGGTCCACCCCGTCGACCTCGCCGAGATCCTCGGCGACATCGAGTCCGCGTTCCGGCCCCAGGCCGAGGACAAGGGCCTCGAGTTCAACGTCGACGTCGGCTCCGGGGTGCCGCAGCTGATGCAGACCGACGGCCAGAAGTTCCAGCAGGTGCTGCGCAACCTCCTGTCCAACGCGGTCAAGTTCACCCGCAAGGGCTCCGTCACCCTCGCCGTGCGGCGCGTCCCCGCCGACCTGCGCTTCGACGCCCCGCACCTGAACGCGGCCGGCGAGCGCCTCGCCTTCAGCGTCATCGACACCGGCATCGGCGTCGCCGAAGGCAAGAAGGGCATCATCTTCGAGCCCTTCCACCAGGGCGACGGCACCACGCGGCGCCTCTACGGCGGCACCGGCCTCGGGCTCTCCATCTCGAAGTCCCTGTCGCTCATGCTCGGCGGCGACGTCTACATCGAGCACACCGGCGACGCCGGCTCGAAGTTCACCTTCGTCGTGCCCGTCGAGATCGACGCCGACGGCGACTTCACGCCCATCCACGCCGAGATCCCGGCCGAGCGCGAGCCCTCCCCCGGGATCCTCACCGGCGCGCCCGAGACGCCCTCCTCGTCGGCCGCGGCCCAGCACCTCGAAGGCGCGACCGTGCTCATCGTCGACGACGACATCCGCAACGTCTTCGCCCTCACCGCCGCCCTCGAACTGCACGGCATCGACGTGCACTACGCGGAGAACGGCGCCGACGGCATCGACGCCCTGCAGCACCACCCCGGCATCGACATCGTGCTCATGGACTCGATGATGCCCGGCATGGACGGCAACGAGACCACCCGCGTCATCCGCCGCATGCCGCAGTTCGCGGACCTGCCGATCGTGTTCCTCACCGCGCAGGCCCTCGCCGAGCAGCGCGAGAAGTCCGTCGAAGCGGGCGCGAGCGCGTACCTGACCAAGCCCGTGGACCTCGACCTGCTGCTCGACACCATGTCCCAGTGGATCGTCACCGACGACGGCGGGAACGGCAGCCACGCTGCGCGAGGCGGCGCACACGAAGCCGCCCCCGCGGTCGGCCTCCCCGCGTCCGAACGCGACAATGGCGGACCGACCGTTGGAGGCCCCGCATGAGCACCGCCCGCGTCCTGCTCGTTGACGACCGTTCCGAGAACCTCCTCGCCCTGGAAGCCATCCTCCAAGGGCTGCCGGTGAACACGATCGCCGTCACCTCCGGGGAGGAGGCGCTGAAGCGGCTCCTCTCGGAGGACTACGCGGCGATCCTGCTGGACGCGCAGATGCCCGGCATGGACGGATTCGAGACCGCGCGGCACATCAAGCAGCGCGAGAAGACCCGCCACACCCCGATCATCTTCCTCACCGCCGCCGACCGCGACGCGCATCTGGCGATGCGCGGGTACTCGGTGGGCGCGGTCGACTACATCACCAAGCCGTTCGACCCGTGGATGCTGCGCACCAAGGTGAAGGTCTTCATCGACCTGTGGGCGCAGGGCCAGGCCCTCCGCCAGACCTCCGAGCGCACCCGCGACCTCCGCGAACGTGAAGGCCACCTCACCCGCCGCCTCGACCAGGTCCGCGACGCGCTCGCCGCCTGGCAGGACGGCCGCGAGGCCGACCCCGAGATCGACCGCATCCTAGGGATGCTGGAGCCGGGGCAGGCGTAAGGGCACGCTGCGGAGGTTCGACCGCCGATGGGGCCCCCGCGCCGGGCGAGCCTGCGAGCCGGCTTTGCGCACGGCAACCCTGACAGGCGGGTGTGACAGCGCGGCCTCGCTGCGTGTTCGAACGGCAAGGGCGACAAGGTTTCGCGTTCTATCCGTCGCGGGGCCTCCTGCTTTCGGTCGAAACCGGTTAGGGTTGTCCTCGTGGTGCACCAAAAGCTCGACATCTCGGTATACCGCGAGGCGAACGAGACGATCGTGGTGCTGACCGGCGAAATCGACCTGCACACCGCGCCTCGGCTCTCCGCGGCCGTGGACGCCGCCCTCGTGGACGACCCTGTGCGCGTCGTCCTCGACATGCAGGGCGTGACCTTCTGCGACTCGCGCGGACTGGGCACGCTCGTCGTCCTCGCGCGCGCGGCGGCCCGCTCCCGGGCCGTGCTCGTCCTCGCCAACCTCGGCGACTTCCTCAAGCGGCTCCTCGCCGTCTCCGGCATCGGCGAGCACTTCGTCATCCGCGAGCCCGCCCCCGAAGCCGAGACCCCCACGCTGGGCCTCAGCGACGTCGAGGAGACCGGCACCGACAGCGGTCAGACCCTCGGCCGTCCCGACTCAGCCTCAGACTCCGGCCAGGAGCCCCCGCGATGAACCTCTCCACCACGGCCCAGGCGATCCTCGCCGCGGCCGCCCTCTTCGCGCTGGGCGGCATCCTGCTCACCTGGATCGGCCTGGCCCGCAAGGCCAAGGGCCTCCTCGTCTCCGGCGTCGCGCTGCTCTTCGCGGGCGGCGCGACCGTCCTCGCGTGGGCGATCGTCGAAGGAACAGGCGCGCAGGCGTTCGCGGTCGGCCTCGCCGCGGCGCTCGTGCCCGCGCCGGTCCTCGTCGGCACGTTCCTGTGGCTCGGCCGCTACCGTCGCCGTCCGTGGCTCGTGCTCGCGTTCTGCTTCGGCTGGGGCGCGTGCGTCGCGACGGCGATCTCCCTGATCGTCAACACCAGCGCGTCGGTCATCCTCGAGAAGAACGACCTCGACCCGAACCTCGCGGCAGTGGTCTCCGCGCCCGTCATCGAGGAGATCACGAAGCTCCTCGGCCCCCTCCTCGTGTACTGGACCGCCCGCCGCCACCTCACCGGCACCCTCGACGCGATCGTCTACTGCGGCCTCGCCGGGGCCGGGTTCGCGATCGCCGAGAACGTCCTCTACGCCTCCGGCGCGTACCTGAACGGCGCCGAGTCCCTCGACGTCGCCGCCGGGATCGCGCAGGTGACGATCCTCGTCGCGGTGCGCGGCCTCGCGACGATGTTCGCGCACCCGCTCATGACGGGCCTGTCGGCGATCGGCCTGGGCAAGGCCGCCCGCCGTCCCGGCCGCAAGGGCCTGCAGACCGTCTGGATCATCGGGATGATGCTGTGCGGCATGGGACTGCACGCCCTGTGGAACGGGTCCTCCGTGCTCGGCGTCAACCTCGACATGCCCGCGCTGTGGTTCGCGCTCTACCCGGCGTTCCTCGCGCCCCTGTTCTTCACGATGGTCGGCGCGGCCCTGTGGCTGCGCGCCGCCGACGCCCGCCGCACGCAGGTCGCGCTCGCCCCGATGGTCGCCGCGGGGCAGGTCTCGCCGCCCGAGCTGGCGTCGCTCGCGACGTTCTCGCGCCGCGCCGCCGCGCGCGCCTGGGCGTACCGCTACGCCGGGGCGCCCGGCGAGGCGGCCATGAAGGACTTCCAAAGGGCCGCCTCCGATCTCGCCGAGCAGTACGACCTCGCCTCGATCGGCCGGCCTTGGGACCGGGCCCTTATCGAGCACGCCGCGCACACCATGAACGCGGCCCGCGCGGTCTACGCGGGCCGCGACCCGCACACGCCCGCCGCCCTCTGGGACGGCCGCCAGTACCACGTGACCTTCCCCGACGGGCAGATGCGCGCCGTGGACGCGCCCCCGCAGCCGGTGATGCCGCTTCCGGTGGCGCCCCCGCCTGCGTACCCTGGCACGTATGCATGAGGGACCCATCGGGCCCACCTCCTGGACCGCTCCCGAAGCGCACCTGCCGCGCTCGGGGAGGCCCCGCTGGAGGGAGCCCCATCCAGTCCGCGTCGGCCCCGTGGCGGCCGGCTCGGTCCTGTCCGGGCTGTGGGTGCTCCTATGG
This sequence comes from Glycomyces niveus, assembly GCF_017592475.1. Classification (GTDB taxonomy): domain Bacteria; phylum Actinomycetota; class Actinomycetes; order Mycobacteriales; family Micromonosporaceae; genus Glycomyces; species Glycomyces niveus. The sequence goes on from NZ_JAGFNP010000008.1 coordinate 203,257, forward strand.
CTCTTGGCGTACGCCAGGAGCTCGGGGGAGGCCCTGCCTACGGGGGCGGGCTTCGCCTGGGTGACTTTGGCCGCGAGTACGATCGGAGCGGTCGCCGCCGCGCTGCTGGCGCGCTACGGTGACCGCGGTGCAGCGGTCGGCGTAGCGGCGGTCGCAGGGACGGCCGCTGGCGTCACGGGGCTCTCATGCGAGCTGTATCTTTTGCTGACCGGCGACTGGATCCTGTGGTTACATCGACCGCAGGTCGCCACATCCTTCAGTAGGTCGTATCGAACGGCTGCCCAATCGGGCCGCAGGTTCCAATGAGTGAGAAGACGGGGACGGATCGTGTCGTATTTCGCTGTGGCTGTGGGCCGCGAGGGCGACGAGTGGGAGGCCGCGGAGGTCGACCTCGACGCTGTTGCCGACGTCGAGGACGCGGCCGAGGTCATGCGTGAGGCTTTCCCTGACGCCGACCTGACACTGCTGTTCGTCGACGCCGACGACGAGTACCTGACGGTGATGCGCCTCGACAACGGCGACGACCTGCGCACCTTCGGGTCCGACGCCGAGTACGCGTCGCAGTCGCGCCTGGGCGAGGCCCTGCTGGGCGACCTCGAGCCCGAGGACACCGAGGAGATCGACACCGAGGACGAGGAGTCGATCTCGGCCCGCCCGACCGAGCTCGACGCCGAGCCCGTCGGCGAGGCGGACGTGCTGGGCGACCTGGGCGTGCCCGGTTCGACCCTGCTGGCACTGTGCGCCAAGGAGGGCATGATGCCCTCTGACGTCGTCTCCGAGGTCGCCAAGGCCATCGGGTTCACCGAGGCCCTGGAAGACGCCACCGGCTCCTAGGCCGCAGCCCCATGCAGTCCCGCCGCGAGGTCCACGAGCAGTGGATGCGCCGCGCCCTCGCGGTCGCGCGCACCGGAGGCCTTCCGGCGGACCCCGAGCCCCGCTCGAGGCCGGGCGCCCCGGCACACCCGGCCGACACCCCAGCCGCACCCCGACTGGATCTGCCCGTCGGCGCCCTCGTCATAGGGCCCGACGGGAACGAACTCGCCGCGGCCGCCAATGCCCGTGAGGCCCTAGGCGACCCGACCGCGCACGCCGAAGTCCTGGCGCTGCGCGCGGCGGCGGCCGCGCACGGCGACGGGTGGCGGCTGGAGAGCTGCACCCTCGTGGTCACGTTGGAGCCGTGCACGATGTGCGCGGGCGCGGCGGTACTCGCCCGGGTGGGTGAAATCGTGTTCGGCGCTTGGGAACCGAAGACGGGCGCGGTCGGCTCCCTCTGGGACGTCGTCCGCGACCCGCGCCTCAACCACAACCCCGACGTCTACGGCGGCGTCCTAGAAGCCGAGTCCGCGGCGATGCTCCGGGAGCATTTCGGGCGGAGCCCGGATAGCTGACACAGCGGGCACCAGCCTTCAGATCGGACCCCTGGGGACCCCCGATTGCAATGGTGCCGCATGGGTCCGACAAGGCTCTCCGGCTTGGGCGTTTCCCGGCGCGAGCCTTCAAATCGGACACACGCAGGACCCCCGAATCCAAGAGTGACATCGGCGTCCGACACCTCGCGGTGCTTCGGGCGTTTCGCGGCTCTCGCCTTCAAAACGGACAAACGAAGGACCCCCGATGCCAAGGGTGGCACGGGGGTCCGACAGCGTCGCGAGCCTATTCGGCGACGGCGGCCTTCTCGGCGCGCTTCTCCTGCGTCCTGGCGAGCAGCTGCGCGATGTCGATGACCTCGACGTCCTCGTGGCCGGCGTCGGCGACGCCGTCACGCAGCATCGTGGAGCAGAACGGACAGCCGACGGCGACGGTCTTCGCGCCGGTCGCCACGGCCTCGTCGGCGCGTTCGCGGTTGACGCGCTTGCCGAGCGGCTCCTCGAGCCACATGCGGGCGCCGCCGGCGCCGCAGCAGAACGAGCGCTCCTCGGTGCGCGGCATCTCGGTGACCTCCGCGAAGGAACCGAGCAGTTCCCTTGGCGGCGTGAAGATCCGGTTGTGCCGACCCAGGTAGCACGGGTCGTGGTAGGTCAGCTTGCCCTCGTGTTCCTCGACCGGCGTGATCTTGCCGGCGTTCACCAGGTCGTTGAGCAGCTCGGTGTGGTGCACGACCTCGTAGTGGCCGCCGAGGTCCTTGTACTCGTTGCCGACCGTGTTGAGGCAGTGCGGGCAGGTCGCGACGATCTTCACCGCGCCGACCTCGTTCAGCGTCTCGACGTTCTGCTCGGCGAGCATCTGGTACATGAACTCGTGCCCGATGCGCCGGGCCGAGTCGCCCGTGCACGTCTCGGCCTCGCCGAGGACCGCGAACTTGACGCCCGCGTCGTGCAGCAGCGTCGCGACCGCGCGGGAGGTCTTCTGCGCCTTGGGGTCGTACGCTCCGGCGCAGCCGACCCAGTACAGGTACTCGAAGTCCCCGCCGGCCTCGGCGATCGGCACCTCGAAGTCGAGCGGCTCGGCCCACTTGAGGCGGTGGGCCGGGTTCTCGCCCCACGGGTTGCCCTTGTTCTCGAGGTTGCGGAGCATCGTCTGGGCCTCGTCGGGGAAGTCCGACTCGATCATGACCATGTTGCGGCGCAGGTCGAGGATGTGGTCGACGTGCTCGATGTCGACGGGGCACTGCTCGACGCACGCGCCGCAGGTGGTGCACGACCACAGCACGTCGGGGTCGATCACGTTGCCGATGATGTTGATCTTCTGGTGCGGGTCCTCGCCGCCGCGCTCGGCCGCGATCGCCGCGGCCTTGAGGTACGGCGCCTGCTCGTACAGGTGGTCGCGCAGGTCGGTGATGAGTTTCTTGGGCGAGAGCGGCTTCCCGGTGTTCCAGGCGGGGCACTGCGACTGGCAGCGGCCGCACTCGGTGCACGTGGAGAAGTCGAGCAGGCCCTTCCAGGAGAAGTCCCCGATGGTGGCGACGCCGAACGGCTGCGTCTCGGGGTCGGCGGTCTCGAAGTCGGCGGGCTCGCCGTCGATGAGCATGGGCTTGGCCGGGCCGAGCGAGGCCGCGCCGTCCGCGTTGCGCTTGAAGTAGATGTTGAAGAACGCCGTGACCCGGTGCCAGCCGATGCCCATCGAGGGGATGAGAGCGAGCATGAGGAAGAACGTCCAGGAGACGAGGATGTCGAGCCCGGCGATGACGGTGACGGCGGTGTGCAGGGCGTCGGCGGAGGCGCCGCTCCACAGGTCCGCGATGAGCGTCGAGACCGGCGAGGTCCACTCGTGCTCGATCTCGCCGAGCGCGACCTTGAACGAGCGGATCAGCATGTGCGAGGCCACGATCGTGAAGATCGTCGCCTCGATGTAGAAGGCCATCCACTGCCGGGAGTTCTCGAACCGCGACGAGGAGCGCCGCTGCCCGGCGTCCGAGGCGGTGCCCTGCGGCGGCACGGGGTTCACGCGGGGCTGGCGGGCCATGCGGATGGCGAACAGGGTGACGATGCCGAGGCCGGTGAGCACGGTGAGGATCTCCGAGCCGAGCAGCCAGACGCTCCAGTGGCCGACGATCGGCAGGCTCGACTCGGGGTCGATGACCTCGAAGTACGACTGCGCGAGGGCCGGGAACAGCAGGAAGAACCCGAAGAACACCGCCCAGTGCGCCAGGCCCACCCAGTGCCACTTGAGCATCCTGGTGTGCCCCAGGGTCTCCCGCAGCATGGTCTTGACCCGTTCGCCGCGTTCGCCCTTCCTGGTCTTGTCGGGCGCGCCGAGCCGGATGAGCTCGAGCATCCCGAGCCCGGCGCGGACGAACAGCCCGATGGCGACCGCGGTGTACGCGAACGCGACCGTGGCCGTGACGATTTGGACGACTCCCATGGCGACCCCTCGACGTGCGGTGTTCCCGATCACGATACATGTTACTGATCAGTAGCCGCCCGTCGCCAGCAGCCCGGCCGACAGGCCGTCCGACACTTCCCGGGAACTCGCTCCCACGGACCCCCGATTCGCATGCAACCGGTATCCGCCAGCGCGCGTGTAGTCAGCACCGGATCTTCCGGTCCCCATAACCCCCAGCTCAACGGCTAACTGAACAAGGAGCCCCATGTCCCCTGACTCCCCCAGGGCCCGCCGGGCAGGCCTCCGCCTGCTCGCCGCAACCGCGGCGGGATGCACCGCCGCGGCCGCATTCGCGGCCCCCGCGGCGGCCGAAATCCCCGGCATCACCGGCGACCCCGTCGCCGCGTTGCAGCTCGTCCCCGATCTCGACAACACCGAGATGACCCCGAGCTCGATGACCGTGGACTACACCCGGGCCGACCCGGACGACACCGCGACGCACGCGGTCGTCACGGAACTCGTGTTCGAGGACCCTTACGGCGTCCTCGACATCACCACCTCTGACCCGGCCTGCGACGTCTCCACCCCCGCGACGATCGTCTGCTCCGCCGACGCCGCGCCGCACACCGAATTCCTGTTCGATGTCATCCCCGCCTCGAGCGCGGAGGACGGCAGCTTTGACTACACGTTCAAGGCGAGCATCGACGGCGTCGACATCGCGGGCAGCACCGGCGCCTTCGGCGTCGTGTCCGACTACGACGTCCACAACCCGTACGCCCACGGCGACTTCGTGCAGACCGGCGTCGTCGAGGACGACAACATCCTGGTGAAGCCGGTCTTCTACCAGGCCTTCGACCTGGCCCCCACCACCGAGGCCGTGGTCGTCACCTTCTCCAACCCGGTCGCCGGCGAGGGCCTCGACACCACCGGGCTCGCCACGGCGAGGGACCTGTACGACAACTGCAGGGCCACGAGCGACGCCGCCGGAGCCACAGGGCTCGAGTGCGTCATCACCGACTTCTCCGATGCCAAGGGCCAGTTCCTGACGCTCTCCGCGGGAGTCGCCTTCAAGATCGGCTCCGACGTGGTCGGGCCGCTCGACGTGTGCGGCTGCCAGTACAGCGTCGAGACGATCAACGCCGCCACGCTCGCCGAGGAGTACGACGACCTCTCCTGGGCCACCAGCAACGGCACCTCGGTCGGCCTCACCACCGCCCCTGAGGGCTGGGACGGCGCTGCGGAGTCCAAGGCGTTCTACTGGGGCGGCATCACGCTCACCACCAGCGAGAACAAGTACGACCTCGCCGTCCAGGAGATCACCCTCAAGGGCAACCTGAACACCAACGCCACGGTCACCACCAAGGTCTCGAACGGCGGCTCGGCCGCGGCCGACGACCTCAACCCCGCCAGCGACTCCTACCTGGTCCGCGCGCAGCTGCCGCAGGGCACCGAGCTGGTGCGGGTCGACAGCGACGGCAACGGCACCTGGGAGTGCTACGGCACCGACGAGCTCGACGCCGTCTACAGCGCGACGCCGAACACCGGCCTTGAGCGGTTCGACCTGGCCTGCACCATCGACGGCCTCGAGCCCGGCCAGTCGGCCGACTTCACGTTCACCGCGAAGCTCACCGACACCACCGCCTTCCAGGGCGCGATCGAGGTCGGCGCGGTCTACAACGAGGACGAGTACGAAGGCGACTTCTACAACGACTTCGCGCTCATCTACAACAACGCCGTCGAGGCCCGGTACGACTACAACCGCGACGGCTACGAAGACCTGTTCGTCGTCCGCAAGTCCGACAACGCGCTCCGCTTCTACGCGGGCACCAGTGCCGGCACCTACAAGTCCGGCGTCACCGTCGGCACCGGCTGGGGCGCTTACGACATCATCATGGCCGGCGACCTCACCGGCGACGACATCCCCGACTTCCTCGCCCGCGACACCCGCAACGGCACCCTCTACACCTACCCGGGCAACGGCAAGGGCGGCCACGGCACACGCATCTCGAACGGCACCGGCTGGGGCAAGATGGGCCAGATCGCCGTCGGCCAGTACGACGGCGACGGCGACCCGGACCTCATCGCTACCGCTTTCTCCGACGGGAAGATGTACTTCTACGAGGGGCTGGGCAACGGCAAGTTCGGCACCCGCGAGGCCGGCGGCGAGGGCTGGGACGGCTACGACGTCATCACCTCGCTCGGCGACCTCGACCTCGACGGTTTCGACGAGTTCCTGACCCGCTGGAACACCACCGGCGTTTACCAGATCTACACCTCCCAGGGCGAGGTGTACGACTTCGCGCAGGACCTCGACACCTACCCGTACAGCAACCGCCGCTACGAGCAGGTCATCGGCGTCGGCGACTTGAAGCGCGACGGCAGGGGCGACATCGCCGCGGTCGACGTCAAGACCGGGCAGCTGGTCGTGCGCTACTTCGACCCGGCGCAGGGCTACATCTCCAACGCCTCGGTCATCGGCAGCAGCGGCTGGAGCACCGTCCGCCTCCCGGTCATCAACCTCGACCGGACCTACGACTACGACGGCGACGGCTTCAGCGACTTCGTCGCACAGCGCAAGTCGAACGGCGACATCCTCCTGTACTTCGGCACCGGCAAGGGCCATGCCACCCCGTGGCGGTTCTGCGAGGGCTGCGACGGCGTCACCGCGCTGGCCGCAGGCGGCGACTACACCGCCGACGGGCGCCTCGACGTGCTCTACCGCTTCAACGGGGGGCTGTACACGGTCCACGGCATCGACGACGGCGTGCACTACGGCTTCGACGGCGAGGACGTCTACGCCGGCTCCGGCTGGAACGGCATGAGCGACATCAGCGGCGGGCACGACTACACGAGCGACGGCAAGGACGACCTGGTCGCCCGCCACTCGTCGACCGGTGTCCTGTACGTGTACCCGGGCAAGGGCGACGGGACCTTCGGATCGCGCATTACGGTCGGCAGCGGCTGGAACGGCATGCGCGAGACCAACGCGGTCGGCGACCTGAACCACGACGGCCACGCCGACCTGCTCTCGATCGCGAAGTCGGACAGCTGCCTGTACCTCTACAAGGGCAACGGCAACGGCACCTTCAAGTCCCGCGTCCAGGTCAGCTGCGGCTGGAAGTCGTACGAGGCCATCACCGGCGTCGGCGACTTCAACCGCGACGGCCACGCGGACTTCCTCTCGCGCCGCGTCACCGACGGCATCCTGTTCCTCTACCCGGGCAACGGCGCCGGCGGACATGGCTCCCGCGTCCAGATCGGCACCGGCTGGAACGCGATGAACATCGGCTAACGACGGTGCCGTTCCACGGTCATGAATGAAGGGAGCCTCGCGGCCGCGAGGCTCCCTTTCCCTATTGCGGTCACAAGGGGTGCAACCGTTTCCAAAAGCAAGGCGTGTATTCGAAGCGGGTAACCGGCCCATAACCCACCTCCTCGGACACCCTGGACATCTGCATGAATGACACTCCCCCCACGAAGCCCCCTCGCCGGGCCTTCAACCGTGCCGCGGCGGCCGCGGCGACGTTCGTCGGCGCCGCCCTGCTGACGGCGCCCGGCACCGCCACGGCCCAAAGCGACATCGACTGCACCGCACTCGGGGACAACCCGAAGGCGGGCGGAATCGCGGGCGCGTTCGACGCCGCGGTCAAATGCGGCGTCGAAGTCCGCATCTCGCAGCGCTCCTGGCCCCATGCCACCGTGTACGCCACCCCGGAGGGGCAGCTGCACCTGGTCGCCACCGCCGACGCCACGCACGAGTACGTGAACCAGGGGCATCTCGACCCGACCCTGTCGGTGTGGGACGGCTACCTCAGCCAGGAATTCTCGTACTGGCGCTTCACCATGCCGTACGACCAGGACGCCGCGCTGTTCTCCACGCCGAAGGTCGCCGTCGACTGGGCGGGGGAGATTCCGGTGCCCACCTACTCTGGCACCACCGCGGTCTACGACGAGCTCGCTCCCGGCCTCGATTTCACCGCCGACGTCGACGAGGCGTCGGCAGGCCTCAGATTCACCGCCGCCGACGCCGGCGCGTGGGACGCGCTTGCCGGGAACCTCACCGCCAACCTGCACAGCGAGTCGTCCATGACGTTCCTCGTCGCCTCGGACGGGCTGCTGTTCATCTCCGACCACAGCAGCCAGCAGCTGCGCTTCCCTGAATGGACGACCGCGTTCACCGTCCGCGACGGGGCAGGACAGGTCGCCTCTGTCGGCCTGACCCGCGACGAGGAGAGCGGCGCCCTCACGTTCTCGCTCCCCGAAGGATTCCTCGAGACGGCCGAGTACCCGCTCACGCTCTCGACCCAGTGGGCCAACCGCGACTACGCCATCAGCGAATGGGGCGCGACCACCTCCGCCGCGCCGGGCCTCTCGGCGTACCGCGGCGAAGCCGGCCTCGACGAACCGTACTTCCAGGCGGCCGGGGAGACCGGCACCGCCGTCGTCGGCGCGTACTGCGACGACCTGGCCGACCCCACTTGCGCTGAGCCGCACCAGGGCGGCGCGTACTGGAGCTTCGGCTGGCCGCAGCTCGAAGCCGCGGGCCTGAAGCCCATCGAGCCACTGCAGTACAGCTACCCGGTGGCCTCGGCGACCTTCCGTGTGGATGCGGCCGACGCGTCCTCCTGTGTCGCACCCGACGTGCAGCTCGTGACCGGCTACAGCCCGAGCGCGACCTGGGCGGACCCGCCCGCCGCGGTGGACCGGCCCGCCGACGCGGGCGCCTGCCAGGACGGCGCCGCCGTCTACGACGTCACCGAGTCGGTCCGCTACGCCGACGACGCGTACGCCTCGAGCGTGCCCCTCTCCTTCGGCATGACCGACAGCCCCGAGACCGCCAGGTTCGACGGCGACTCCGGTCGGCTCGACGTCTACTTCGACATCAGAGGCTTCCGCTACACCGGGGCGGCGCAGGACATCTGCAGCAGCTCTCTCGGCTCCGCTCCCTACCAGCGCACCGCGACCCCGTACTACGGCGACTTCCTCGTCGAGACCTGGCGGCCGGAGACACTGGACCTCGGCCTCGTCTGGACCGCCGCCTTCCGCGACACCGACACCGGCGAGACGGTCCTGACCATCCCCAGCCGCGGGGTCGCGGTCGGTTCCACCCCGGAGTACCAGGTGGATGAAGCCGATGCGCTTCCCGACGGCCGCTACGAGCTGGTCAACTCCATCGAATCGACCACCTCCGACTTCACCTACACGGCCGCTCCCTGCTATCTCGTCGTGGACGCCCACGCGCCCGAGATCGTCGACGTGACCATGCCTGCGACGCCGCAGCAGGTCGGTGAGACGGTCGCCATCGAGGTCACGGCCGCCGACGCGGGCTTCCCCGGCGGTTGGAACGCCGTGACGCTCGAATGCGAGCACGGGTGCACGATCCCGGCGGGCGAGCCGCTCGTGCTGAACGGTGACGACAAGGCCACCGTCGAGGTCGAGCTGACCGACACGGCCACGAGCTTCAGCCTCACCGTCCGCGACAAAGCCGGGAACGTCGACTACCCGGGCTTCACGGTTCCGGCGATCCACTCCCACTTCGACTACGACCAGGACGGCGATCAGGACCTGTTCACCGTCCGCGACTCCGACGGACTCCTGCTCTTCCACCCCGGCAACGGCACCGGCGGGTACGGGACGGCCAAGACCGTCGGAACCGGTTGGGGCCGCATGGACGTCGTCATGTCAGGGGACGTGACCGGCGACGGCCGCTCCGACCTCATCGGGCGCGACACCAAGACCGGGAAGCTCTACACCTATCCCGGCAACGGCCTGGGCGGACTCGGCACCCGCATCGACACCACCGGCGGCCTGGACTGGAACGGCTTCGGCCCCATCGCGGTCCTCGACAAGGACGACGACGGCGACCTCGACCTGATCGCAGTCCTCAAGGGCAACGGCAACCTCTGGGACTTCGAAGGCAACGGCACCGGCGTCTTCACTTCGAAGTACACGCACGGTCCCGGCTGGAACGTGATGGACACGCTCACCGGCATCGGCGACTACAACTACGACGGCCGTGACGACGCCCTCGCCCGCGACAGCCGCACCGGCGTGTACTACCTCTACCCCGGTGGCGGCGGCACCCTGTTCGGCGCCCGGATCGCTCTCGGCACCACCCTGGGCGGCGAGCCCGCAGGCACCCGCTACCTGCAGGTGACCGGGGCCGGTGACGCGGACGGCGACGGCCACGGCGACTTCGTCGCCGTCAACGCCCGCACCGGGGCGCTCGAACGCCACTCCGTCGACGCCGACGCGACCTCCATCCACACGGGCGAAGTCGTCAGCGGCGACTGGGGCGGACTCCGCCTCCCGTCCACCACTATGGACCTCACCTACGACTACAACGGCGACGGCGCCACCGACTTCGTCGCCCGGGTCGGCCTGGACGGCACCTCCTACCTCTACCCGGGCATCGGCTCCGCAGGCCACGGCACCCGCGTCTCCTGGGGGACGTCCCTGGCCGGCATGACCCTCATCGCGACCGCCGGCGACATGAACGCCGACGGCTTCGCGGACGTCCTGGCCCGCACCTCGGGCGGCACCCTGTACCTCTACCCGGGCACCGGAACCGGCGGGATCAACACCGCGGGCCGGATCTCCATCGGCACGGGCTGGAACGCGATGACCACCCTCACCGGCGGGCACGACTACGACTCCGACGGCAAGCCCGACGTCATCGCTGTCGCCTCCGGCGGGACGCTGTACCTCTACCCGGGCACCGGAGACGGCAAAGTCGGTGCGCGCAAGACGGTCGGCTCAGGCTGGACCTCCATGAGCGAGGTCACCGCCACCGGCGACCTCGACCACGACGGCAACGCCGACATGGTCGCGGTCCGCAACGCCGACGGCTGCCTGTACTTCTACGGCGGCAAGGGCGACGGGACCTTCAAGCCGCTCGTGAAGATCGGCTGCGGCTGGGCCGCCATGGACGCCGTCACCGGCGTCGGCGACTTCAACCGCGACGGCCACGTCGACTGGCTGGCCCGCCGCAAGTCCGACGGCTCCCTGTTCCTCTACCCCGGCAATGGGGCAGGGAACCACGGTGCGGCCAAGCTGGTCGGCACCGGCTGGAACGCCATGACCATCGCCTGACGGCGAATCGCCGAACCAAGGCCGCGACCGGAGTACCGGTCGCGGCCTTGGCCGTTCCGAATCGGGCCCCGTCCCGGACGAGTCGAAGTCCATTCCAGAACTGCTGCCGTCAGGTCGCAACCAGTAGCGGATGGTGAGCGTGTCACTCATGCCGTCCCATCGGCCTCGAAACCCGAACCCCTCATCATCACCCGCAGGACATCTGAATGAACCGAATCCCCTCCCGGGGCCGCCTCCTCAGGCGTGTCGCCGCGGCCACCGCCACCGCTGTCGGCGCAGCTCTCCTAGCCGCCCCGGCTGCGCAGGCCCAGAACACGACCTCAGTCGATTGCGCCGCCCTCGGCGACAACCCGATCGCCGCCGGGCTCGAAGCCGCCCTCGAGGCGGCCGTCTCGTGCGGCGTAGAAGTGCGCCTCGAGAGCGAGGCGACGCCCTACTCAACCGTGTACGTCACGCCCCAGGGCCAGACTCGCTTCATCGGGACCATGGATCCCACCCAAGACCACGGCGACCATGGCACAGCGGACACGACGCTCGTCGACACCGGCGGCGTACTCAGCCAGGCCGCCACTCCCTGGCCGGTCGAACTGAGCCACACGGACACCGGCCTGCCGCTCCTCACTGCCGAGGCCGCACGGGTCGACTGGTCAGGGGATCAGCCGGTGCCCTCCTTCTCCGGCTCCACGGCCGAATACGGAGAACTCGCACCCGGTTTGAGCCTCTCTGTCGAGGCGGGTGTCGCGGCCTCCGCACTGCGGTTCACTGTCGCCGACGCCGAGGCATGGTCTTCACTCGTGTCGGGGCTCACCGTCACGAGTGACCTTGGAACCTACGGATACCTGCCGGGCGTCGCCGCCGTCGCAACCTCCTTCAAAGCCCCCGAGACCAAGGTCGCGGGGCTGACGCCCTTCAAGGTGGTCGACGCCGACGGGACGGTCGCCGCCGCCCGGCTCAAGGTTCCCAACGCCGCCTATGAGGGAGGAGGCTACGGCGGGGCGCTCACCGTGTTCCAGCCGAGTACCCCGCTCGAAGAGCTGTCGTTCCCTCTCTCGGTGACGACCGAGTGGATCTTCATGAACCGCCAGGTGAGCGAATGGGGCGGTGTCACCTCTGCGACCCCCAAGGTGCCGCTCTACCGGGGCGACGCAGGCCTCGACGAGCCCTATTTCGAAGCCGCAGGCGCGAATGCGAACCAGGTCGTCGGCGCTTATTGCGACCAGCTGGTCGACCCGGACTGCGCCACGACCTTCGAAGCGGCTGCCTACTGGACGTTCGAAGCGCCGCAGGCGTTCTTGATGAACCCGTCGGACACGACTTGGCTGACCCACCGCGTCGTCTCCGCCACCTTCAGCGTCGACGCCGCTGAGGGAAGCCCCTGCATCGCCCCGGACCTGTACCGCATGGCTGAATCCGAGACCTACCACGCCGGGAACTCCTGGAGCTACCGAGAAACCGCGGGCACGCTCGCGGACACCGGGGAATGCCACGGGAACACCGCGGTTTACGACGTGACCGACGACCTGCCCCATGCCTACAACATCGACTTCGCGATGCTCGGCAGCGCCGAGACCGCGAGGTTCGACGGCGGCTCCGCGCGGATCGAGATCGTACGGGACATCCAGAACTTCGCCCTCGCGATGAATGTCTGCGACTCCAATGGCACCCCCCACAGCGGGACGGATACGACCTCCGCGTGGCAGTCCTCGTCGACGATCCGCAACGGGGATTTCAAGGCATGGCTCTGGCGTCCCGACCTCATCGACACCGACCTGACTTGGACGGCGACGCTGCGGAACCAGTCGACCGGAACGGTGATCGCGACGAGCGAACCGGCGCTCGCGGTGAACGGCTCCAACCGCGGCACCGCCCACGAGGGCTCGAATGATGGCCGGTACTCGATCGACTACTCCTTCGCATCGGAGCGACTCGGTTATACGCGAAACGCGACCTGCCATGTGGGCGTGGACCAGTCGCCGCCCGAGATCGTGGCCTACACCGTCACCGGTGCGCGCACCGTGGGGAACGAGGTCTCGGTAGAGGTCGAAGTCGCCGACGAGAGTTATCCGGGCGACGGGAGGAGCCTTACGGTCTTCTGCAGCGGAACCAAGGCATGCGACAGCCGCTACAAGGGGTTGCACGACACTACGGTGGCCGTTTTCGAAGTGGAACTGGCATATTCGTCGAACTGGATTACCCTGCGGGTACAGGACCAGGCCGGGAACACCTCGGTCAGCGAGTCGATATACGTGCAGGCAGTGGATACCGGCACCGACTACAACGGCGATGACCGCCCTGACCTCATGGCCGTCAAGGAGTCCGACGGCACACTCCGGTACTACGCGGGGAAAGGTGACGGCACCTTCGCAACGCCGGTCTCCCTCGGCTCGGGTTGGGGCAGGATGGACGTCGTCATGGCAGGCGACCTCACCGGCGACGACAAGGTCGACCTCCTCGCCCGCGACACGAAGACCGGGACGCTCTACACCTACCCGGGCAACGGCAGCGGCGGCCTCGGCGCCCGCATCACCGTCGGCACCGGCTGGAACGCCATGGGCGTGTTCACCTCCGGCGGCGACTACAACGCCGACGGCGACATCGACCTGCTCACTGTGAACAAGTCCGACGGCAAGCTCTACTTCTACGACGGGCAGGGCGACGGCAATTTCAACCCGCGCATCGCGATCGGCACCGGCTGGGGCGTCATGGACACCCTCGCCTCCGTCGATGACTTGAACCAGGACGACAAAGCCGACCTCCTCGCCCACGACTCCCGAACCGGCCAGTACTACCTGTACAACGGCACCGGCACGGGCGGCCTCGGCAGCCGCACCCCCGTCCCCGCTTCGCTGGACGGCTCCGGCTCCGACCGCTACAGCCAGATCATCGCCGCCGGCGACCAAGACGGCGACGGCAAAGAAGACCTCTTCGCCGTCGACTCCCGCACCGGCGAACTGGAACTCCACTCGCTCAACGGCACCGGCACCCCCGTGCACGAGGGCACGGTTGTCGCCACGGGCTGGGGCGGCAACCGCCTCGCGGCCGTCAACGAGCAGCGCACCTACGACTACAACGGCGACAACGCCACCGACTTCGTCGCCCGCCGCAACTCCGACGGCACCGCCTACCTCTACCCCGGCAACGGCAGCGGCGCCCACGGCACCCGCGTCTCTTGGGGCACGGCCCTGAAGGGCATGACGCTCATCGCGACCGCCGGCGACATGAACGGCGACGGCTTCGACGACGTCCTCGCACGGACCTCCGGCGGCACCCTGTACCTCTACCCGGGGACCGGGTCGGGCGCGCTCAACACCGCGGGCCGGATCACCATCGGCACCGGCTGGAACGCGATGAGCACCATCGCCGGAGGGCAGGACTACAACTCCGACGGCAAGGCCGACGCCCTCGCCGTCCAGTCCTCCAACGGAACGCTGTACCTCTACCCGGGCAAAGGCGACGGGACCTTCGGCTCCCGCGTCTCGCTCGGCGCGGGCTGGAACGCGATGAAGGAAGTGACCGCGGTCGGCGACCTCGACCACGACGGCCACGCCGACGCGCTGGCGGTGCGGTCTTCGGACGGCTGCCTGTACTTCTACGGCGGCACCGGCTCCGGGACGTTCAAGACCAAGGTCAAGGTCGGCTGCGGCTGGGCCGCCATGGACGCCATCACGGGCGTCGGCGACTTCAACCGCGACGGCCACGTCGACTGGGCCGCCCGCCGCAAGTCCGACGGCTCGCTGTTCCTCTACCCCGGCAACGGGGCAGGGAACCACACCGCGAGCAAGCTCGTCGGCACCGGCTGGAACTCGATGACGATCGCCTGATCCGAGCGGTCGAAGGTAGGCCCGGCCGACCGGCCGGGCCTCCCCTCGACCGCGGGTGACTCCGACTCCAAACGGGACACCGTATGCAACGCCCGACCTTTAAGATTCGTGTAAGCGATACCCCTGGCCCTCTGGGCCGCCACGATCCCCCGAACCCCTCGGAACCCACAGGAAACCTGAATGAACCGAATCCCCATGATGCGGCGGCGGGCCGCGGCACGCATCGCCTCGGCGACGGCCGTAGCGGTCGGCGCCGCCCTGCTCGCCGCACCGGGTGCCGCCGAAGCCCAGACCGAAGGCATCGACTGCGCGGCGCTCGGCGACCACCCCTCCGCGCCCGGCACCGAAGCGGCGCTTGAGATCGCGGTGGCCTGCGGCGTCGAAGTCGCCGTCGAGAAGGCGACCACCGTCTACGACGCCTACTACGCGACCCCTGAAGGCCAGCTGCACCAGGTCTCCACCGCCGCCTCGGCCGGAATGCTCCAGGCCCAGGGATCGGCCGACCCGACCCTTGCCGAGACCGACGGCGGTCTGGTGCAGACCGACTCGCAATGGCCGTTCACATTGAGCGCCGGCGGCGACCAGCCGCTGCTTCGCACCGACGCCGCGAGCCTGCTCTGGGAAGGCGGCACTCCGACGCCCGTCCGCACCGGCGCGCAGGCCTCCTACGACGAACTCGCCCCCGGCCTCGATCTCACCATGGAAACCCGGGTCTCCTCGCTCGGCATGCGCTTCACCGTGCAGGACGCGGAAGCGTGGGAGTCGCTCGCCACCGGCTTGACACTCGATGCCGTGGTGGGGGCGGGGAACGAACTCCGGGAGACGCTTTACCTGGCACATCCGTCGGACTACTACGAGTCCGGCACTTGGGAGCAGACGACCCGCTTCCACCTCCGTGACGACGCCGGTGCCGGACAGTCGCTCGGACTCACCATCGAGGCCGACGGGACGCTTGCACTGGCCCCGGCAGAAGGGACGATTGGAACCGCTGCGTTCCCCTTGACCGTCACCGCGCAATGGGCCTACCACCAACTCGGCATCAACGAGTGGGGCTCGGTCACCTCCGCCGCCTCCGACCTCGTGGTGTTCCGGGGCGACGGCGGCCTCGAAGAACCGTACTTCGCCGCCGCCGGGCAGGAAGCGGACGCGGTGGTCGGGCCGTACTGCGACCTCCGAACCGACCCTGAGTGCACGGCACCGGCCGAAGCCGCCACCTACTGGAACTTCTGGGGCCCGATCGAAGGGGACGTCATGCCCTCCGCGCCGGGAATACCGATCAACCTCCCCGTCGCGAAAGCCTCCTTCCAGGTCGACGCCGCCGAAGGCGCCGAATGCGTCGCACCCGAGCTGCGGACGACCACCTTGTACCGGCTCAACCAGAACTGGGACACCCGCTCGATGCCTGCCGGGACCCGTCCCGCTGCGACGGGTGCCTGCCAGGACGGCACTGCGGTCTACGACCTCAGCGGCTGGATCTCGTCGACCGGTGGATTCCCCGGCCCCGCGTTCGGGATGGTCTCGAGCACCGAGACCGCCCGCTTCGACGGCAGTTCGGCCCGCCTCGACGTCTACTGGACCTTCTCGGCCTACGACGTCAACTGGGCCGACTGCCGCGACTCGGCGTCGGATCCCGCCAAGTGGGTCAACTCGAAGGTGCCCTACGGCGGCTTCACGGCCGAGATCTGGCGGCCCGACCTTGTGGACCAGGGCCTGACTTGGACCGCGTCGATCACCGACGTGGCGACCGGTGAGGTCGTCGCCTCCTCCGCCGCCGCCGAGCTCCTGCCGGGGACCGCGCCCAAACCGTCCTTCACCGTCGATGACGGGCTCTACTCGGTCCAGCACGCGGTCAACGGCCGCGTCCAGAGCGATGCGACCTGCTACTACCTCGTGAACACCGAGCGCCCCGAATTCGTGGACATCACCGTGCCGCCCGGCCCGCACTTCGTCGGCGACGTCGTCCCGGTCGAGGTCACGGTCGCCGACGCCGGCTTCCCCAACGGGAGCGGCAAGCTGACGATCTGGTGCCTCGGCGACGACGACTGCCAGCCCGAGGAGGTGGTCCTCACCGATTCGGCCACGGCGACCTTCGAAATGGAGATCTACACCGAGGGCACCAACTCCTGGATGCTCCAGATGTACGACGGCCTCTACTCGGTCTACAGCGAGGAGATACAGATCTCCGCGAGCCGCAACGGCTGGGACTACAACCGCGACCGCCACCAGGACCTGTTCGCGGTCCGCCAGTCCGACGGCGCGCTGATGTACTACGCGGGGAAGGGCGACGGCACGTTCGCCACCGGGGTCTCGAAGGGCACCGGCTGGGGCGGCATGGACATCGTCATGCCGGGCGACCTCACCGGTGACGGCAAGCCGGACCTGCTCGCCCGCGACACCAAGTCCGGTTACCTGTACACCTACCCGGGCAACGGGTCCGGAGGCTTCGGCACCCGCATCTCGGTCGGTCCCGGCTGGAACCGGATGGGGGTCCTCACCTCTGGCGGCGACTTCGACCGCGACGGCAAGAACGACCTCTACGCCACCGGCAAGGTCGACGGGAAGCTCTACTTCTACCCCGGACTGGGCGACGGCAGGTTCGGTGCCCGGACCGCGATCGGGCCCGGCTGGGGCGACATCGACACGCTCACCGCGATCACCCTCGACGACGGCGACGCCGATCTGCTGGCGAGGAGCCAGGCGGAAGGCGAGTACTTCGTCTACCCGGGGCTGGGGGACGGGACGTTCGGCGCCCGCGAGCGGGTCACGGACGTGTTCGAGACGGGCAGCATGAGCACGTTCCAGTACCACGAGATCGTCGCCGCCGGCGACTACGACGAGAACGGCACCAAGGAGGTCATGGCGATCGACGCGCTGACCGGCAGCCTGGTCGCGCACTCGTTCGACGCCCTCGGCAACCCGGTCCTCCCGCGCCGCGTCCTCGCGACCGGATGGGGCGGGAACCGCCTCCCGGGCGTCGCCGTCGACCGGACGTACGACTACAACGGGAACGCCACCCCGGACCTCGTCGCCCGGCGGACGAGCACCGGAGTGATATACGCCTACACCGGCAACGGGACCGGCGGGTTCG
Source organism: Glycomyces niveus (assembly GCF_017592475.1). Classification (GTDB taxonomy): domain Bacteria; phylum Actinomycetota; class Actinomycetes; order Mycobacteriales; family Micromonosporaceae; genus Glycomyces; species Glycomyces niveus. The sequence goes on from NZ_JAGFNP010000008.1 coordinate 221,020, forward strand.
GCCCCCGTATCGAGTGGGGGACCGCCATGGCGGGCATGGACCTCGTCGAGACCGCGGGCGACCTCAACGGCGACGGCATCCCGGACCTGCTCACCAGGGTCGCCTCGACCGGGACGCTCTACGTCATGCCCGGTACCGGACAGGGGGAGTTCGACTACGGCCGCCGCATCAAGGTCGGCACGGGCTGGAACGCCATGAGCGCCGTCGCCGCCGGTCACGACTTCAACGGCGACGGGAAGACCGACCTCTTCGCGCGCGAGAAGTCGACCGGCGGACTGTGGTTCTACCCGGGCAAGGGCAACGGCTCCTTCGGCTCCCGAGTGAACGCCGGCACCGGCTGGAACGGGATGCGCGACATCACGGCGGCCGGAGACCTCGACCACGACGGCCACGCCGACCTCATCGCGATCCGCGCCTTCGACAACTGCATGTACTTCTATGCGGGACGAGGCGACGGCACCTTGAGGACCGGCGTCAAGAAGACCTGCGGCTGGACCGGCTACGACCAGGTCGCGTCCGTCGGCGACTTCGACAGCGACGGGCGCATCGACTGGGTCGCGCGCCGCAAGTCCGACGGCAAGCTGTTCCTGTACCGGGGCGACGGCGCCGGCGGCTACGGTTCCCGCCTCGAGATCGGCGCCTCCGGCTGGAACGCCATGCACATCGCGTGACAGGCAAGGCGAAAGGGCCCGGCTTCAATCGAAGCCGGGCCCTTTTCGTATGGGGTCTAGGCGGATTCGCGGACCACGATCCTGGTGCCGAGGATGGTGACGAGGGGGCCGGCCTCTTCGCCGCGGATGCGGCCGCAGAGGAGGCGGGCCATTTCCCGGCCCATGGTCTCGGTGGGCTGGTGGACGGTGGTGAGGGGCGGTTCGGCGACTTCGGAGAGGGGGGAGTCGTCGAAGCCGACGAGGGCGAGGTCTTCGGGGACGCGGATGCCGCGCTCGCGGGCGACGCGGAGCGTCGCGATCGCGAGGGGGTCGGAGTGGGCGAAGACCGCGTCGAGGTCGCCGGCGGTGTCGAAGAGGTGGCGGGCGGCTTTGATGCCGCTGGCCTCGTCGAAGCCTTCGGCGACGGAGACGAGGGACTCCTCCACGGGGAGGCGGTGGCCGCGGAGGCCGTCGCGGTAGCCGGAGAGGCGGTCGACGCCGACGGCCATGTCCTGCGGGCCGGCGACGAGGCCGATCCGCTTGTGGCCCTTCTCGGCCAGGTACTCGACGGCCTGCCGGGCGCCCGAGCGGTTGTCGCAGTCGACGTACGCGATGGGGCGGAATCCGGCGGGCGTGCCGCAGAGGACGATGGGGATGCCGGCGTCCTCGAGCCGCTCGGGCAGCGGGTCGCCCGAGTGGCTCGAGACCATCATGACGCCGTCGACGTGCTGCCCGAGCAGGTACGACTCGAGGTCGGCCCGGGAGCCGTCGCGCGGGGCGAAGGTGAGCATGAGCCGCATGTTCTCCTCGGCCAGCTGCTCCGTGATGCCCCGGAGGACGCCCGCGAAGAACGGCTCGGACCACAGCCACTCCTGCGACTCCGTCACCACCAGCGCCACGGTGTCCGTGCGCTGGGTGACGAGGGTCCTGGCCGCCTGGTTGGGGACGTACCCCAGCTCCTTGATCGCGGCCAGGACCGCCGCCCTGGTGTCTTCGGCGACTTTCGGGGAGCCGTTGATGACGCGCGAGACCGTGCCCCGGCCGACGCCCGCGTGGCGGGCGACGGTGTCGAGGGTCGGCCGGCCGCCGGAGCGGCGGCGGCGTTCGCTCTTCAAGGGCTCGCCGGGCGCCTCAAGCTGGGTCTCGGTCATCGTGCATCACCTCGGGCAACGTTAGTGTGGATCTATTCTGCCTCACGGTTCGAACGGGCCCGCCGCACCAGGTCGCCGTACCAGCGCCCGGAGTCCTTGACCGTCCGCTCGCCGGTCTCGAAATCGACGTACACCAGTCCGAACCGCTTCGTGTAGCCCCAGGCCCATTCGAAGTTGTCCGCCAGTGACCAGGCGAAATACCCGACGAGTGGGACGCCGGCCGCGACGGCGTCGGCGCACGCGGCGAGGTGGTCGCGCGCGTAGTCGAGCCGCTCGGGGTCGTGGATCTCGCCGTCCTCGATCTTGTCGGGGAAGGCCGAGCCGTTCTCGGTGACGGCGAGTTTGACGTCCGGGTAGCCCGCGTGCAGGCGCGTCAACGTCTCGGTGAGCCCGGCGGGGTCGATCTCCCAGCCCATGTCGGTGACGGGCAGGCCGGAGGAGACGAACCCGATGTGCTCGTTCGCCGGCCAGGCCGATCCGGCGCCGGTGGGCGCGGCGGAAGCCGAGGTCGCGCCCCCGTTACCGGTAACTGTGAAGCGGCTGTAGTAGTTCACCGAGAGCACGTCGATGGGGGCGTTGATGGTCTCCATGTCGCCGTCTTCGACGAACGCGAAGTCGCTGATCGCCTTGAAGTCCTCGACGATGTCCTCGGGGTAGGCCCCGCGCAGGGCCGCCTCGGTGAACCAGCGGTTCTGGACGCCGTCGACGCGGCGGGCCGCGTCGATGTCGACGGGGGTCTCGGTGGCGGCGTGGATCGGGTAGAAGTTCAGGCCGACGCTGACGGTCGCCTCGGGGTCCGCGGCCTTGATGGCTCGGGCGGCGAGGCCGTGGCCGAGCATGAGGTGGTGGGCGGCGGCGATGGATGCGGCCGGTTCGCGCCGTCCGGGGGCGTGCTCGCCGGAGGCGTAGCCGAGGAACGCCGCGCACCAGGGCTCGTTGACGGTGATCCAGTGCTTGACGCGGTCGCCGAGCGCGGCGTGCGCGATCCGCGCGAACTCGCCGAAGCGCTCGGCGGTGGCCCGGACGGGCCACCCGCCGGCGTCTTCGAGGGTCTGGGGGAGGTCCCAGTGGTAGAGGGTGATCCAGGGGGTGATGCCCTCGGCGAGGAGGGCGTCGACGAGGTTGGAGTAGTAGGCGAGTCCCGCCTCGTTGACGCGGTCGTCGCCGTCGGGGCAGATCCGGGGCCACGACAGCGAGAACCGATAGGCGTTGAGGCCGAGCGCCTTGATGGTGGCGACGTCCTCGGGGATGCTGCGGTAGGAGTCGATCGCGGTGTCGCCGTTGGAGCCGTCGACCACCCGGCCGGGCTCGTTGACGAACGCGTCCCAGATGGACGGCCCGCGCCCGTCGGCGCCGGTCGACCCCTCGACCTGGTACGAGGAGGTCGCGGCGCCCCAGGTGAACGCTGTTGGGAACCTCGCCGCGAGCGCGGCCGCTGTTGTTTCGTTGCTCATCACTTACCGGAACCTTCCATGATGCCTTGCACGATCTGCCGCCCGAACACGACGAACAGGATCGCGATGGGAATGATCGAGATCAGCGTCCCGGTGAAGACCATTGACAGGTCGGTCGCCCAGGTCGCGGTGGAGATCTGCCGGATGGCCAGCTGGATGGTGGGGTTCTCCTCGCTCAGGACCATGAAGGGCCACAGGAACTCGTTCCAGTTGAGCATGAAGGTCAGCAGCCCGAGGACGACCATGGCGGGGCGCAGCGCGGGGAGGACGATCCGCCACCAGATGCCGAACGTGGAGGCGCCGTCGATGCGGGCGGCCTCGATGATCTCGTCGGGCACGGACTGCTCGACGTACTGGCGCATGAGGAAGATCCCGAAGCCGTTGATGAGGAACGGCAGGATCGCGGCCTGGAGGGTGTCGATCCATTCGAGCTCGACCATGATCATGTACATCGGGACGATGCCGAGCTGCTGGAGCGGCACCATCATCGAGAACAGCACCGTGCCCATGAGGATCTTCGATCCGCGGAACCTGAGCTTGGCGAACGCGAAGCCGCCGAGCGTGGAGAGCAGCACCACCGAGACGGTGACGGTGCCGGTGATGATGAGCGAGTTCTGCAGGCCCAGCAGGAGGTTCGCGTCGGGGCTGGTGAGCGCCTCCCGGATGTGCTCGCCGAGGTTGCCGCCGGGCAGGAGGGGCGGGGGGAATCCCGAGGCGTCCGAGGAGGTGCGCGAGGCGATGATGATCATCCAGTACAGCGGGAAGATCGAGAGCAGCGCGACGAGGACGAGGCCGATGCGGGTCATCGCGGTCGGGGCGAAGACGCCGGCGGGTTCGATGCGGTCGCCGGTCTTCTTGCGGGGCCGCTTGGGCGGCGCGGGCTCGGCGGCCGGGACGGTCGGGCGGGGGGCGGTTGCGGTGCTCATTTGTTCCCCTGGATGCGGTTGACGACGAGGAAGTTGACGGCCGCGACGATGCCGATGACGATGAACAGGAGCCAGCCCGCCGCGGCGGAGATCCCGTAGTTGCCGTGGTTGCGCAGGATGTCGACCAGGACCATGGCGGTGGTCTGGAACTGGCCGTCGGCGCCGCCGTTCAGGTTGCCGTTGCTGAACATCATCGGCTCGACGAACAGGGTCATGCCGCCGACGGAGGAGACGAAGACGGTGAAGATCAGGATCGGCTTGAGCTGCGGGATGGTGATCTTCCAGAACTGCTGCCGGGGCGTGGCGCCGTCGACGGTGGCGGCCTCGTACAGGTTCCTGGGGATGGTCTGCATGGCGGCGAGGAAGATGAGCGCGTTGTAGCCCATCCAGCGCCAGTCCACCATGGACGAGATGGCGAGCCAGGAGGAGAGCCGTCCGGCCTGCCAGTTCACGGGGTCGAGGCCGATGAGCTCGAGCGCGCCGTTGATCATGCCGTACTCCTGGCCCCAGATGCGGGCGAAGATGACGCCGACGGCGACCACGGAGGTGACGATGGGGGCGAGGATGAGCATCCGCCACAGCATCGGGCGCCGGAGGCGCTTGTTGAGGGCGTTGGCGACCATGAGGGCGCACACCACCTGGGGGACGGTGGCCATGACGAACATGCCGAGGGTGTTGACGATCGACCAGTTGAACCGGTCGTACGTGGTCAGCAGGAACTCGTAGTTGTCGAAGCCCACGAATTCGCGTTCCGGCCCGCCGAGCTTCCAGCTGTGCAGGGAGGCGTAGAGCGTGTACGCCATGGGGAACAGGCCGAGGCCGGCGAAGAGGATGAAGTACGGGGAGACCAGCGCGTAGGGCGTCCACTTGACGTCGGCTCGGGTGAGCCGTTCGCGCCAGGTGAGGCGTGGTGCGGCGTTGCGGGTGGTCATGGGGCCTTCCTTGCTCGATGACGGCTCGCGGGCTGGCCTCGCCGCGGCCGGGACGGGTCGCGGTGACGCCTGCCGAGTCCGTTTCTGGCGGCCCTCACGGCGGATTCCTGCGGAGCCTGTTGCGTACGGAGCCTTGTCTGCGGGGGAGCCGGCCCGCCGCGGGTTGGGGCGCGGCGGGCCGACATGGTGCCGCCTGGAGGGACCGGGTCCTGGGGGGCGCGCCGAGCGAATGCTGGGAGTCGTTCGGCGCCGGTCCCTCGCTGGCGCGGCGGCACGGGGTCCGGCGGGGGCGGTCCTGGCGGGCCGCGGTGCCGGGGCCGGACCCGGCGGCGGCAGGTGCCGCCGGGTCCGGGCCGGGGGTCTTACAGGCCCGCTCCGGCCAGTTCGACCGCTTCCTCAGCGGCGGACTGGATCTCGGACCAGGCGTTGTCGGTCGTGAACGTGCCGTTGGCGACGCCGTTGAGGACGCCTTCGACCGCGCCCTTGACCGGCGGGTGGAAGTAGGAGTACTCGACGGTGGCGAACTCCTGCACCGAGGCGCTCAGGATCTGGGCGACCGGGGCGTTGCTGAAGTACTCGCTGGTGTAGTCGGCGACCTTCGGGTCCGCCTGCGCCTCAGGCGAGGAGGGGAAGTTGCCGACGGCTTCGAAGACCGCGACCTGCTGGGCGGGCTCGGTCAGCCAGGAGGCCAGTGCGGCGGCTTCCTCGACGTGGTCGCCCTGGGACGGGACGGCCAGGACGGAGCCGCCCCAGTTGCCGGCCACGCCGGGCGCGGCGGCCATGTCCCACTTGCCGGAGTTCTCCGGGCCGGCGGTGCTCTCGATGACGCCGCGGGCCATCCAGCCCGGGCACGGCATGACGGCGTAGCCGGCCTCGGCCATGCCGGTGTTCCACTCGGGGCTCCAGGCCGCGAAGTTGCCGATCGCGCCCATGTCCTGGAGTTCGAGGACGGTGTCGATGGACTCCGTGGCGGCGGCCGAGTCGAGGGTCAGGTTGCCGTCGTTGTCCACGTACATCTTGCCGTCGCCGTTGCCGGCGAGCTGGCTCATGAGCATGTTCTGCAGCTGGGTCGGGCCGTCGAGGAAGGCGGCGCCGGTGTTCGCGTCGACGAACTGCTGGGCGACGTCGAGGAAGCCGTCCCAGGTCGACCACGCGGCGGCGAGCTCGGTGCGGTCGGTCGGGAGCCCGGCGGCGGCGAAGAGCTCGGGGCGGTAGCACATGGCCATGCCGCCGATGTCGGTGCCGAGGCCGAACAGCTTGTCGTCGGCGCCGTGGCTGAGGTTCCAGGTGCGCTCGGTGTAGTCGGCCTCGCGGTCGCCGTAGTCGGCGCCGAGGTCGTACCAGTTGTCGGCGTTGTTGAACAGCTGCGGGGTGGCCTGCTCGTCGATGGCGACGACGTCGCCCGCGCCGTTGCCGGTCTCGAGCGCGGTCTCCAGGACCGGGCGGTAGTCGGCGTCGAAGTTGAGGCCTTCGCCTTCGAAGACGACGTCGATGTTCGGGTTCGCGGCTTCGTAGGCCTCTTCGAAGCCGGCTTCGACGTAGCCGAAGGTGCCGAAGAGGGAGACGGTGAGGGTGATCTTGCCGTCTTCGCCGGTGGCGTCGTCGCCGCCTCCGCCGCCGCTGCAGGCGGCGGTCACCGCGAGGGCTCCGGCTGCGACGGCCGCGAGTGCGACCCGGCCGTGTCGATTGAGGAGATGCATCTTTGCTGGTTCCTTCCGCGCGCCTCGGCGGCGCCTTGCGATTCCAGAGGGGTTGAGGGACTGCTGTTTGCCTCGGCGCCCGCGGCGGCGGGGGTGCGGGCCGCCGCAGTGCGCGGCGGCCCGCGACTGAAACCGCCGAGGCGATCGCCCTTGGGAGCGATACCAGGATCGTACGGGAGCGTGTTCCACAACGCAAGCCCGGGTGTGAGGGTCGTTACTCGCTTGTTACAGCGCCGCCCACGGCGTGGAGATCGATGATCTCAGATTCGTAACTGTGATCATGACGGTACACGGCTCTGAACTGGAAAAATACTTGCCAATCGGGCATGTATCCGCCGGTCTGTGCATAAATTTAGAGATGTCAATGTATTGACATTTGGCCTCGAAACTTGGCAGCATGACTTGGGAGCGCTTCCGCAAACCGGTCCGATTCGTTCCACCTGCGCGGTTCGAAGACGACCATCCCGGCATGAGCGCTCCCACGAAAACGGACACACCACCCACAGGAGTAGCCAAATGGATCTCGACAACCTGGCCCCGCCGAAGCGCGCCAGACGCCGATGGCGCCGCGCCGCCGCGGTGACGCTGCCGGTCGCCCTCGTGGGCACCCTCGCCGCGGTGGCCGCCCCCCAGGCCTTCGCCAACCCCACCTGCGGCGGGTTCGAATACAACGTCGTCTCCACCTGGGGCGGCGGCTTCCAGGCCAACGTGTCCCTGACCGGCGGCACCGCCGGCCTCAACGGCTGGGACCTCGAGTGGCAGTTCCCGGCCGGGACCACGGTCGCCAACGCCTGGAACGTCGACTGGAGCCAGAGCGGCACCACCTTTAAGGGCGGCGACGTCGGCTGGAACGGCACCGTCGCGTCCGGCCAGAAGCGGGAGGTGTTCGGCTTCATCGGATCCGGCTCGGCCACCGCCCCCACCGGCGTCAAGGTCAACGGCGAGACCTGCGGCAGCGTCACCCCGGTCGAACCCGAGCTCGAGGTCTCCCGCGCGAACGTCGTGGTCGACCCCGGCGCCACCGCCTCGATCGACGTCGGCTTCTCCGCCGCCACCCAGGCGGCCGCCACCGTGACCACCGCGCGCACCTCCGGCTCGACCGCCATCTCGGTCGCCTCCGGCGGCTCGCTCAACTTCGCCGCCGGCGACACCAACACCAAGCCGGTCACCTTCAGCGCGGCCGCCAACGCCGCGCCCGGCGACTCGGCCACCTTCACCGTCTCGTCCTCCGGCTTCGACCCGCTCCAGGTCGTCGTCACCATCGCCGACCTCGGCGAGGTCACGGAGAACGAGGAACGCTTCCTCACCATGTACGACCAGCTCGCGGGCACGGACTCCCCGTACCTGCACCAGATGGGCGTCCCCTACCACTCGGTGGAGGAGCTCATCGTCGAAGCGCCGGACTACGGCCACGAGACCACCTCCGAGGCCCTGAGCTACCAGATGTGGCTCGAAGCGGCCTACGGCCAGGTCACGGGCGACTGGTCCGGTTACAACCAGGCCTGGGAGACCGCGGAGACCTACGCGATCCCCGACCTCAACCCGACCAACTACAACCCCAACTCGCCGGCTTCGTACGCGCCCGAATCGGGCGACGTCACCGACTACCCGACGCAGCTGGACTTCAACGCGCCCGTCGGCGACGACCCGCTCGGCGCCGAGCTGCGCAACACCTACGGCAACAACCGCATGTACGGGATGCACTGGATCCTGGACGTCGACAACGCCTACGGCTTCGGCGAATGCGGCGACGGCACCACCGAGCCGGCGTACATGAACACCTTCCAGCGCGGCTCGCAGGAGTCGACCTGGGAGACCATCGCGCACCCGTCGTGCGAGACCTTCGAATACGGCGGCCCGAACGGCTTCCTCGACCTGTTCGTGGGCGACTCCGCATACTCGCGCCAGGAGCGGTACACCGCCGCCCCCGACGCCGACGCGCGCGCCGTCCAGGTCGCCTGGATGGCCCAGAAGTGGGCCACCGAGCAGGGCGCCCAGAACCAGATCGCCGGATCGCTCGACAACGCGTCCAAGATGGGCGACTACCTCCGGTACGCCTTCGCGGACAAGTACTTCAAGCAGATCGCCGGCGACTGCATCGGCATCAGCTCCTGCCCCGACGGCACCGGCAAGTCCTCGTTCCACTACCTGCTCTCCTGGTACTACTCCTGGGGCGCGGGCATGAACGGCGACTGGTCGTTCCGCATCGGCGGTTCCGGCGTCCACCAGGGCTACCAGAACCTCATGGCCGCGTACGCCCTCTCCGAGGGCGGCCTGGCCCCGAACTCGCCCACCGCGGACGACGACTGGGCCAAGAGCCTCGACGCCCAGCTGGACTTCCTGGAATGGCTCCAGGTCCCGGCCGGTTCGCCGGGCGCCGGCGCCATCGCGGGCGGCGCGACCAACAACTGGGGCGGCAACTACGGCAACCCCACCACCAGCGCCGAGCACAACGGCCTGTACTACGACGAGCAGCCCGTGTGGCACGACCCGCCGTCGAACCGCTGGTTCGGCTTCCAGGTCTGGGGCATGGACCGCGTGGCGCAGTACTGCTACGAGACCGACGACGCCCGCGCCTGCGACATGCTCGACAAGTGGGTCGCCTGGGCGCTCTCGGTGTCCGACATCAGCGCGACCGACTACAGCCTCCCGGGCGACCTGGAGTGGAACGGCGAGCCGGGGGCGGGCCTGTCCGCCTCGGTGATCAACATGTCCAAGGACCCGGGCGTGGCCGGCGCCTTCGCGAAGATCCTGTCGTACCACGCGGCCGCGACGAACGACGCGGCCTCGCAGACGGCGGCCTCGAACCTGCTCGACGGGCTCTGGGCGATCAACGACGGCATCGGCGTGACGCAGACCGAGGGCCGGGCGGACTACTGCCGCTTCGGCGACGAGGTCTACATCCCCGAGGGCTGGACGGGCACCATGCCGAACGGCGACGTGCTGGAGAACGGGGTCACGTTCATCGAGACCCGCTCCTTCATGAAGGAGTTCGAGGGCTGGGACCAGGTCCAGGCGTACATCGACGGCGGTTGCACCGGCCCCGCGCCGGAGTTCGACTACCACCGGTACTGGCACCAGGTCGAGGTCGCGACGGCCTTCCAGACCTACGCCACCCTCTTCGAGTAAGCCCATGAAGCGGCGCCCGGTGACCAAGCCGGGCGCCGCACTCACCACTACGCGGTGAACGGCGCGATCGGTTGCCTCTGCTTCCGATCGCGCCGTTCCGCGTCCTCAGGTGCTTGCGCCCGTAGGGGTCTCAAGCTGAGCACACAGGTCGGGTCCGCCGGACGGGGATCGCGGGCCCACCGGGCCCGACCTCTATGCTCAGCGCCTCCTGGCCCCCACCGCCAGTGCGCTGCAGTCGTTCTCGCCTCAGTCGACGTCGATGTCGAGGTCCTGCGCGGCGTCCCAGAAGGTCTCGGACACCGGGCGGGCGCTGGCGATGCCGGCCATGGCGGTGACGCCGCCGGGCAGGTAGGTCGAGGCGATGGTGGTGTAGTCGACGCCGTCGTCGGCGTGGGCGACGGTGATGGTGCCGCCGGCGCGGATGAGCCGCAGCCAGATCTCGTCCGATTCGGTGTCCACAGGGGACAGCGACCAGTTGGTGTGCTCGCGGGTGGTGACCGTGGAGACGAGGTGCTGGCCGCCGAGGTACTCGGCCCCGGTCTTGACCCAGTTGGACTCGTCGACGCGGATGGTGAGCGAGGCTTCGGCGTGCTGGTGGCGGTGCTCGGGGCGGAAGCGCATGGCGATCTCGCCGTCGCCCGCGAGCTCGAGGCCGTAGATGTAGACGTGTTCGGTGAGGCGCTCGGATCCGGCGCTGCGGTTGAAGGTGGTCTTGATCTCGAAGTAGGGAGTGATCAATCCACCGTCAACCGTCCATTGTACTTCTTCAGAAGGAGACTGCATGATCCTATGATGCCACACGCGATCAGGGCGATTTCGGGCAAAGCGGTCGTGGTAACCCAAAGTTAATCCAGTCTTCGAGTCGGTCACATTCCTGAAACCCCAGCTCAATCCCGATATGCAGCGCAACGTGCGGCTTCCGTTACGCTGCTTGGAGAGCGCTCGACCCACCCTTCGGTCCGTCGCCGAAGCGGTTGTCGCCCAATGGCTCGCGTGATTCGGATGCGGTCGGCGACGCTGTAGAGGCTACCCCGGCCGCCCCGAATTGCAAACACGGAAATGGGAACTGCATTCGTGTTTCATGTGATTCGGAATGTTCTGAGAGTTCGCCACTGTTCGCATCGGCGCCAGGCGGACTAGAGTGCCGAGTGCTCATACCCGTGTCCTCGCGGCCTGCTCGTCCGTTAGTCGGTAGAGAGGCGAACGCAGTGCACGGAAGCGAAGGCGAATGAGGGGATAAGCGTGAGCATGCAGCATTCAGCGAGGCAGGCGCCGCAAGGCGCCGACGCGCCGGAACCGGGCCGCGGCCTGCCGCGCCAGGAGCGCACCGCGCCGCCCCGCCGCTCGCGCCATACCGCCGCGGCCCCGGCGCCCGATCCCGCCTCGATGGTGGTGCCGATCCCCGCCCGCTCGCGCCGCTCCCGCCGCGACGAGCCGTCGAAGCTCTTCTCTCTGGAGCAGCCGCCGCCGCTCGAGGCGCCCGCGGGGATCACCGAGATCACCGGCTGGGCCCTCGCCGCCGCGATGTGGCGCGACCACCTGCCCGAGCAGCTGCTGGGCATCGACTGCGCCTCCTGCAAGCAGGCGTGGCCCTGCGACACGTGGAAGATCGCGGACGACCTCCTCACCGAATGCTGCGAGGCCGCGGGCGGCGCGCCCGCCGGAGCCCGCTAGCCTCACCAGGCGTGAAGTTGAGCCGACCCGACTCAACTTTCGTGCGGTTCATCACAATTCCTGTGATCGGCTTGACAGTCGATTCCTGTAGTTCGAACATTGAGTCTATCCGGCTCAACTTGGTTCGGGGTTCCCGCCCGGCCGCTTGAGACAGAGACTCGTCTCCGATCCCGGAGGCATCTGTTCGACTACGTCAGGAGATCAACATGGCACGTGCGGTCGGCATCGACCTCGGCACGACGAACTCCGTGGTCAGCGTCCTCGAAGGCGGGGAGGCCACGGTCATCACCAACGCTGAGGGGGCCCGGACCACCCCGTCCATCGTGGCGTTCGCCAAGAACGGTGAAGTGCTCGTCGGCGAAGTGGCCAAGCGCCAGGCGGTCACGAACCCTGACCGCACCATCCGCTCCGTCAAGCGCTACATGGGCACCGACTGGACCGTCGACATCGACGGCAAGTCGTACACCGCGCAGGAGATCAGCGCGCGCATCCTCATGAAGCTCAAGCGCGACGCCGAGGCCTACCTGGGCGAGAACGTGACCGACGCGGTCGTCACCGTCCCGGCCTACTTCTCGGACGCGCAGCGCACCGCCACCAAGGAGGCGGGCGAGATCGCGGGCCTCAACGTCCTGCGCATCATCAACGAGCCCACTTCGGCGGCACTGTCCTACGGCCTCGACAAGGGCGAGGACGAGCAGACCATCCTCGTCTTCGACCTCGGCGGCGGCACCTTCGACGTGTCCCTGCTCGAGATCGCCGACGGCGTCATCCAGGTCAAGGCCACCTCGGGCGACAACCACCTCGGCGGCGACGACTGGGACGACCGGGTCATCCAGCACCTGGTCAAGACCTTCAACGGCCAGTACGGCGTGGACCTGTCCAAGGACAAGATGGCCATGCAGCGCCTCAAGGAGGCCGCCGAGAAGGCCAAGATCGAGCTCTCCAGCGCCACCAACACCTCGATCAACCTGCCCTACATCACCGCGGGCCCCGACGGTCCCCTGCACCTCGACGTCTCGCTCTCGCGCGCCGAGTTCGAGCAGATGACCTCCGACCTCCTCGACCGCTGCAAGAAGCCGTTCGAGCAGGCCGTGAAGGACGCCGGGATCAACGTCTCCGAGGTCGACCACGTCATCCTCGTCGGCGGCTCCACCCGCATGCCGGCGGTCTCCGACCTGGTCAAGCGCCTCATCGGCCGCGACGCGCACAAGGGCGTCAACCCCGACGAGGTCGTCGCGATCGGCGCGACCCTCCAGGCCGGCGTCCTCAAGGGCGAGGTCAAGGACGTGCTGCTCCTCGACGTCACGCCGCTGTCGCTCGGCATCGAGACCAAGGGCGGGATCTTCACCAAGCTCATCGAGCGCAACACCACGATCCCGACGAAGCGCTCGGAGGTCTTCACGACCGCCGACGACAACCAGCCGTCGGTGCTCATCCAGGTGTTCCAGGGCGAGCGCGAGATCGCGGCCTACAACAAGAAGCTCGGCACCTTCGAGCTCACCGGCCTGCCGCCGGCGCCGCGCGGCGTCCCGCAGATCGAGGTCACCTTCGACATCGACGCGAACGGCATCGTGAACGTCTCCGCGAAGGACTCCGCGACCGGCAAGGCCCAGTCGATGACCATCTCGGGCGGCTCGAGCCTGGCGCAGGACGACATCCAGCGGATGATGGCCGAGGCCCAGGAGCACGCCGAGGAGGACCGGCAGCGCAAGGAGGAGGCCGAGACCCGCAACATGGGCGAGTCGCTGGTCTACCAGACCGAGAAGCTGCTGGCCGAGAACGGCGACAAGATCCCGGACGACCTCAAGGGCCGCATCAACGAGGCCACCGCGACCCTCAAGGGCGCGCTGGGCGGCAGCGACATCGAGGCGATCAAGACCGCCACCGAGGAGCTGTCCAAGGTCAGCCAGGAGGCCGGCCAGGCCATGTACGCGGCGGCGCAGGCCGCCTCGGGCACCGAGGCCCCGACCGCGCCGAACACGGACGCCCCCGGCGCCGATGACGTCGTCGACGCCGAGATCGTCGATGACGACAAGGACCAGAAGTGACGGACGAAGGCAACAAGGACGCCGACGACCTTCAGCCGGACGACGCCGAGGGCGCCGCGGAGGACGACTCGACGGAACTGACCGTCGACGACATCCTCGCGGCCGCCTCGGACGACGGGCAGGCCGCCGATGACGCGGTCGCCGTCCTCCAGTCGACGGTCGAAGAGCGCACCCGGGACCTGCAGCGCGTCACCGCGGAGTTCCAGAACTACCGCAAGCGCGTCGAGCGGGACAAGGCCCGCTCCGGCGAGCTGGCGACGGCCGCGGTGCTGCAGAGCCTGCTGCCGGTGCTCGACGACCTCGACCGGGCGCGCGACCACGGGGACCTCAACGGCCCCTTCGGGTCCGTGGCCGAGCAGCTGGTCAGCGCGCTCGGCAAGCACGGCCTGGAGTCCTTCGGCACCAAGGGCGACGCGTTCGACCCGCAGGTCCACGAGGCCGTGGCGCACATGCAGATGCCGGGCGTCGACGGACCGACCTGCATCGACGTGATGCGCTCGGGCTACCGCCTCGGCGACAAGCTCCTGCGCCCCGCCTTGGTGGCGGTCGCCGAGCCGACCGACGACGTCGAGCCGGCCGAGGCCGAGGAACCGGAGTCCGAGGCGGCGGAAGCGGACGAGGCGGTGGTCGACGAGTCCGAGGGCGACGAGGCCGAAGCCGAAGCGGCGGAGGCCGAGGCGTCGGACGACGCGAAGGCCGAAGGCAAGGCCAAGAAGAAGAAGGACAAGGGCGACAAGGACTCCTAGAGTCCGGGCCCCGATCGATGAGCGAGTAGAGGAGGCGTCCGGTGGCATCGCAGGAATGGCTTGAGAAGGACTTCTACGCCATACTCGGCGTGCCGCAGGACGCCTCCAAGAAGGACATCGAGCGGGCGTACCGCAAGCTCGCGCGCGAACTGCACCCCGACCACAACCCGGACCCGTCCGCCGAGGAGCGTTTCAAGGGCGTCTCGGAGGCCTACTCGGTGCTCCACGACGACAAGGCGCGCAAGGAGTACGACCAGATCCAGCTGATGAAGTCCGGGCGCGGCGGCTTCGGCGGCGGCATGCCGGGCGGCGGCATCCACTTCGAGGACCTGTTCGGCAACACGGGCGGCTCGGGCGGGTTCTCCGACCTGTTCGGCGACCTCTTCCGCGGCGGCAGCGGCGGCGCGCACCGGCGCCGCTCGGGCGCGCAGCGCGGCAACGACCTGCGCACCCACATCACGCTCGACTTCGCCGACGCGGTGAAGGGCACCACGACCGAGCTGCGGATGCGCGCGCCGGGCGAGTGCGAGACCTGCCACGGCTCGGGCGCGAAGCCCGGCACGGCCCCGAGCACCTGCCCCCGCTGCGGCGGCCGGGGCCTGGTGACGGAGAACCAGGGCGCGTTCAGCTTCGCGCAGCCGTGCCCCGAATGCGAGGGCACCGGCACCGTGGTCATCGACCCGTGCCCCGACTGCGGCGGTACGGGCGCGACCACGCGGGACCGCGTGATCACCGTGCGGGTGCCGGTGGGCATCGGCGACGGCCAGTCGATCCGCCTGGCGGGCCGCGGCTCCCCGGGCGAGCGCGGCGGGCCCGCGGGGGACCTCCTGGTGAAGGTCACGGTGCGCGCGCACCCGCTGTTCGCGCGCGACGGCGACAATGTGACGGTGCGATTGCCGGTCTCCTTCCCTGAGGCGGCGATGGGTGCGAAAGTGAAGGTGCCGACCCTCGACGGGCCGGTGACCTTGAAGATCCCGGAGGGCACGCCCACGGGGCGGGTCCTGCGGGTCAAGGGCCGCGGCGTGCCGGGCAAGGGCGACCTGCTCGTCACGGTGGAGGTCGAGGTGCCGCAGGTCCTCTCGGCCGAGGCCCGCGAGGCCCTGGAGAAGTACGCGGCCGCCAGTCCGGCGGCCGACCGCTCGAAGCTGGAAGAGCTGACGGGCCAATGAGACCCAAGGCGAGGAACACGACCCGCAACCCGGCGCTCCCGCGCCCGGCCCGCTGGCGCGCCGCCAAGTCGCGCGAAGCGGCGGTCGTCCCCGCCTTGAGCGACTTCGGAACCGACCCGGCCCACCCGGTCCGCGATTCGGTGCTTCAGCGCCTGGGCCGCTGGCGCGCCAAGGCGAGTGACGCCGTGACCGGTCGTTCCTCGGGCGAGTCCGGAACGGACCGGGCGACCCGGCCCGGACCGGCGGCGGCTGCCGGGATCGACGCCGGTGCGCCGGAGGCGACCGGCGGGCGCGCGAAGCTTCAGGGCGTCCGACGCCTGGGTTCGCGACTCTCGCGGCCGATCACCGGGCGCGTCTCGGCGGTTCGCCGCAAATCGGACCTCCGCAGCG
This sequence comes from Glycomyces niveus, assembly GCF_017592475.1. Taxonomy (GTDB): domain Bacteria; phylum Actinomycetota; class Actinomycetes; order Mycobacteriales; family Micromonosporaceae; genus Glycomyces; species Glycomyces niveus. The sequence continues at coordinate 236,989 of NZ_JAGFNP010000008.1, forward strand.
CCCCCGAAACCAAGGGTCCCACCTGGGTCCGACACTTCCCGTCACCGGTGCCCGGCAAGCGGCGAGCCGACGACGACCGCGGGCGCGGCCGTTCAGGTCGCGCACCGGGCGCGTCGGACACCGACGAGGCGCGCCGGCCCGGCCGCTTCGGCCGCACAGCGGGGGACAAGTCACGTGGGCGCAGTCGCATGCGGTTGGGCCGCAAGTCGCCCGCTCGCCCGGCCGACTGGATTCCGGTGCGGTACCGGGTGGCGCGGGCGGTGGGGGCGGCGGCGAGTGCGCTGCCCGAGTCCCGGGCCGTGCGCGTCGGGACGGCCGTCGCCGAGCTCGTCGCGGCGAACCAGGGCGTCATCAAGGCCGGTCTGACCGCCGCGAGCGCGGTCCCGGTGCTGCGTCCGTACGTGAAGGTCGCCGCGACCGCCATGGGCGCCATCGCCGTCGCGCGTCGCATCGCGCGCGCCAAGAACGCCGCCTCCGATGTCGCCGCCGCGTTCCGCGGCCCCGCGACGCCGGGAATGGCCCACGCCGGCAACGGCTTCGGCCTCGACGCCAAGGCGCTCCCGTCGAAACCGGCGAGTGGCCGCGAGTCGGCCTCCGCCCCAGCGGGCAAGGGCGCGGGCGCTCCAGGCGTCCCCGCGCAAACGAACGGTCGCGGGTCGGAGACGGACCGCCCGGCGGAGACGGCCCTTCGGCATCAGCCGGCCGACGATCGCGACGCCAAGACCGGCCACGCAGACAACGACTCCGACGCGGATGCCGCAAAGGACGCCTCCGGGACCCACGCGTCGGGGGTTGCCGGGGACGCCGTTCCCGCGCAGCCGACCGATGCGCGCGGCGCGAAGACCGGCCACGCAGACAACGACTCCGACGCGGATGCCGAAACGCGCGCTGGTGACGGTCTACAGCCGATCGATGGGCGCGAGGCGGAAGAAGTCGACCCGTCTGCGGCGTTGCAGTCGAAGCACCGCCGCGATGCGGAAGGCAGTACCGAGCAAGGGAGGGAACCGTGACCGCATCCGACCGAACCGGCCCGGTCTCCGGGCCCGGCCGCGGCAACGGCCGCGCCGCGGAAGGCGACGCCGAGCGCGCCGCCCGCCGCGCGGACGACCGCCGCGTGGACCGCGCGCCCGACATGGGCGCCCGCCACGTGCGCATCGAGATCGCCTACCACCAGCGCCTCGGCGGCACGGCGGACGAGATCGACTACGACGCCAAGATCCTCGCGATCTCGGCGGCGGCCGAGATGGCCGGGATGCACCCGCAGACGCTGCGCCAATACGACCGGCTCGGTCTCGTCGAGCCCGCCCGCACGCCCGGCGGCGGCCGCCGGTACTCGGTGCGGGACGTGACGCGCCTGCGCGAGATCCAGCGGCTCTCCCAGGACGAGGGCGTGAACCTCGCCGGGATCAAGCGCATCATGGACCTCGAGCGCGAAGTGCAGGCCGTGCGCGCCGAAGCGAGCGCGGCCGTCGAGGAGCTCGCGCGCGAGCTCCAGCGCGCCCGCGCGCAGCTCGCCGATCTTCAGGCGATGGCCGGTCCGTTCGGCCGCTCCACCGACATCGTCTTGTGGCGGGGCGAACAAAGATGACCGCTTGCCCCACCGCACCGTCCCGTTAAGATCGGGCCCATGCGACGAAAACGACGACGCTCCATCACGGCCGGCAAGCCGCGCCGAGCACGACATCGAAGTCCACGGCCCGGCGGCGATCCGCTCCGGGCACAGGAACCGCACCGCGCCGGCGCGCGCGGTGCGTTCGAACAGCGCAGTGCTGCTGCAGCACACCTAGGACGTGAGCGATGCTCATAGTCATCGGACTGGTCATCATCCTGGCCGTCACCGCCGCCACGGGCTTCTTCGTGGCGCTCGAATTCGCCTACACCGCCGTCGACCGGTCCCGCCTCGAGGACATCGCGAACGACGGCGACCTGCGCCGCGCCGCGCGCGCCCGCCGCGCCCTCAAGATCTGCTCCAGCCTGTCCTTCGCGCTCTCCGGCGCGCAGCTGGGCATCACCGTCACCGCGCTCTTCGTCGGCTTCTTCGCCGAGCCCTACCTCGGCCAGGGCCTCGCCGACCTCCTCGGCGTCGCGGGCGTCCCCGCCGGCGTCTCGGTCACCATCGGCGTCGTCTTCGCGTTCGTGTTCGCGAACGTCGTCCAGATGATCCTCGGCGAGCTCGGCCCCAAGAACCTCGCGATCGCCCGCACCGAAGCGCTCGCCCTCGCCCTCGCCGCGCCCACCAGCGCCTACCTCACCGTGTGCGGGCCGATCATCCGCTTCTTCGACGCGGCCTCCACGAAATTCCTGCGCCGCTTGGGCATCCAGCCCGTCGAAGAGCTGGAGCACAACGCCACCCCCGAGGACCTGCACCGCATCATCGACGTCTCCCGCGACGAGGGCGCGCTCGACCGAGGCCTGTCCGAACTGCTCGACCGCGGCCTCGACTTCTCCGAGACCGTCGCCGACCAGGCCATGACCCCGCGCGTCAACGTCCAGACCCTCTCGGCCGACGCCACTGTGGTCGAAGCGGTCGAAGCGCTCGCCGGGGGCCACTCGCGCTTCCCGGTCGTCGGCGACGACGTGGACGACCTGCGCGGCGTGGTCGGCATCGGCCAGATCATCGGCGTCCCCCGCGAGGAGCGCGGCTCGGTCACCGTCGGCGCGATCGCCGACCCGGCCCTGCTCGTGCCCGCCTCGCTGCCCCTCCCCACCCTGCTCGAGCGGATGCGCAGCCAGCACCGCCAGCTCGCGTGCGTCGTCGACGAGTTCGGCGGCTTCGCCGGGATCGTCACCCTCGAAGACCTCGCCGAAGAGCTCGTCGGCGAGATCCGCGACGAGCAGGACCGCTTCGAGGCCGTCCCCGTATCGCTCGCCGGCGGCGCCTGGCTCATCCCCGGCCGCTGGCGCATCGACGAGGTCGCCGACGCCACCGGCATCGAACTGCCCGAAGGCGAGCACTACGAGACGATCGCCGGACTCGTGATGTCCCAGCTCGGCCGCATCGCCCACCCGGGCGACACGGTCGACGTGGAGACCGTGCCGCGCGTCGGCGACGCCCCCGAGCACCCCGACACCGCGCCGCGCCTGGTGCGCATGGTCGTCGTCTCCTGCTCCCGTCATGTGCCGCAAGCGATCGAGCTGCGGCCCCAGCCGGTGGAGGTGGACGCGTGAGCACCGGTCCCGCACTGCTGATCTCCGTACTCCTCTTGGCCGCCAACGCCTTCTTCGTGGCCGCCGAGTTCGCCCTCGTGGCGTCCCGCCAGCACCGGCTCGAGCAGGACGGCTCCCGCGCCGCCCGGGCCGCCTTGCGCGGCACCAAGAACCTGTCCCTCATGCTCGCGGGCGCCCAGCTGGGCATCACCGCGTGCACCGTGGGCCTCGGCGCCCTCGCCGAGCCGGCGCTGGCGCACGCGATCGAGGTGCCGCTGGAGGCGATCGGCCTCGAGGCGGCGGCGCATCCGATCGCGTTCACGATCGCGCTGCTCGTGGTCGTGTTCCTGCACATGGTCGTGGGCGAGATGATGCCGAAGTCGTGGGCGATCACCCACCCCGAGGCGTCGGCGATGGCGCTGATCTGGCCGTTCACCGGATACGTGTGGGCGACGAAGCCGATCCTGCTGGGGCTCAACCACGGTGCGAACGCGCTCCTGCGGGCGTTCAAGGTCGAGCCGGCGGACGAGAAGGCCCAGGCGCACTCGCCGGAGGAGCTGCGGTACCTGCTGCGCTCGTCGGCGGAGGCGGGGATGCTCGGCGAGCCGGAGCGGCAGATGCTCACGCACGCCATCGAAGTGCAGCGCCGCCCGGTGGGCGAGCTGTCGATCCCGTGGCCGCAGGTCGTGACGATCCCGGCCGGTTCGACTGCGGTGCAGGCCGAGGAGCGCAGCCGCGACACGGGACGTTCGCGCCTGGTCGTGGTGGACGCGGAGGAGCGCCCGGTGGGCCTGGTCCATGTGCGCGAGGCCGTGCAGGCCGAGCCGGGGGCCGCGGTCGCGGACATGGCGGCCGCGCCGCTGCTGGTAGGCGCGGACATCACGGTGGCCGCGGCGGTGGCGCTCATGCGCCGCCAGCGGGCGCAGCTCGCGCTCGTCACGGGTGCCGACCGCGAGGTCACGGGCCTGGTCGCCATGGAGGACCTGCTCGAGGAGATCATGGGCGACTTCGACGACGAGACGGACCGCCGCAACTAGCCGACGAATCGAACAAGGGAGCGGGTCTCGGCTTCGGTCGGGGCCCGTTCCCTTTCGGCGTCTGGACGTTTTCGGCGCGACACGCGGCGCGGGGCGTGTTCGTCGCCGGTTTCGGGCCCTTCAGGCGTGATCATGATTCATCAACCGTTTCCTGTGACTCTGGAAGACCATGTCGAAATTCTTCGAGGAAACCGGGCCCGAATTCGCTGTCGCCATGCGCGGCTACGACCGCAATCAGGTCGAAGAGTTCACTTCCCGGCTGTACCAGAACATCAAGAACCACGAGCAGCACCGCGACGAGGCGTCGCGGGCATTGGAAGCCGCGGAGCAGCAGCTGCGCCGCGCCGAGGAGCGCATCGCCGCGCTCGAGCGGCGCGTCTCCGACCGCGCCACGCAGATCGCCGAGGCCGAGGCCCCGACCCTGGCCGGGCTCGGCGCGCGCGTCGAGAAGATCCTGCGGGCCGCCGAGCAGGACGCGGGCGTGCAGAAGGCCGACGCGAAGCGCCAGGCCGCGTCGATGCTGAACGAGGCCCGCGCCGAGGCCGAGTCGATGCTGCGCACCGCCCACACCGAGGCCGCGGAGATCACCGCGACCACGGACCAGGATGTGACCGAGATCCGCGCCCGCGCGGTGAACGAGACGACCGAGCTGCGCGAGAACGCCCGCCGCAGCCACGATCTGGCCATCGCCGACGCGCACCGCGAGGCCCAGACCCTGCAGGCCCAGTCGCGCGCCGAGGCCGAGAAGACCCGCTCGCAGGCCGATCGGGAGATCGCGGTCCAGCGGGCCACGGCCGAACGCGAGGTCACCGAGCTCAAGGCGCACGCCGCCCGCGAGTCGGACGAGCAGCGCAACGCCGCGCAGCGCCTCCTCGCCGAGGCCGCCGAGCACCGCAAGAAGAAGACCCAGGAGCTCATCCTCGCCGAGGCCGACCGCCGCGAGCGGGCGCAGAAGGAGGAGGCCGACCGGCACCAGCAGGCCATCGCGACCGCGCAGCGGATCGTCTCGGAGGCCGAGGACCGGCTGGCGCTCGCCGAGGAGCGGGCCCGCAGTTCGGAGAACCGGTCGGTGGAGCGCCGCGAGGAGGCCGACCAGCAGGCGAAGGACGCCCTGCACCGGGCGGTCGAGCAGGCGAAGGTGGTCAAGGCCGACGCGGCGAAGGAGGCGGAGCGCCTGCGCCGCAACGCGGAGGAGCGCGCCGCCGAGCGCGTGCAGCCGCTCGCCGAAGAGGTCGAGGCCCTGTCGCGCCAGCGCGACAGCGCCGGATCGAACCTGACGGACCTGCGCCGCCAGCTCGGCCTGGTCTCGGGCGAGGAGGAGCCGATCCTCGTGGGCTCGAGCGTCGGGGCTTCGAACGCGCTGTCTTCGAGTGGACTGTCTTCGAGCGCACTGTCGAGCGGGTCGAGCTTCGACCTGCCGTCGGCGGGCACCGGGTACGAGTCCCCGGCGGCGCTGGGGGTCTTCGAGTCGGAGTCGGCGCCGCTGCCGATCAACAAGCAGCGGGACGGCTCGGACATCGACCGCACCCAGCAGTTGCCGGTGGTCCGCTAGGGGCGAGCCGCAACTGAAGCACGAACGCCGCGCGCCGCGGTCGGCCGAGCAGAGGGCGAAAACGCTCTCCGCACTGGCCGACCGCGGCGCGGCCCTATATTATAAATAAACTGAACTAATTCGGTGAGGGCACGACACCGCCCCCGCCCACCCCTCGGGCCCGCGCGCCACGCGAGCCGGACACCAGCAACGCGACCACCCACAGGAGCCCCGCACATGCAGCGCCGCATCTCGCTGATCCCGCAGCCGCAGCAGCTCACCGCCGCAGACGGCGACCTCGACCTGAGCACCCTCAGCGCCATCGCCGCAGCACCCGAGCTGCACCCCCTGGCCTGGCTCCTCTCCGACCTGCTCAACCGCGGCACCGGCCTGCGCCTCCCCGTCGCGCAATCCACCGCAAAGGACCCTGCTAAAGGCCGCGTCCTGCGCCTCGCCCTCGAAGGCGAACGCCCCGAGGACTTCACGACCGCCGCCGAGGCCTACCGCCTCGACATCACCGCCGACGGCGTCGCCCTCACCGCCGCCCACCCCGCCGGCATCGCCCGCGGCATCGCCACCCTCCGCCAGCTCCTCCCCGCCGACGCCCTCCGCGAGGCCCCCGCCGCCGACCCGGTCGTGCCGCTCGCGCGCATCGCCGACGAGCCGCGCCTGCGCTGGCGCGGCGTCATGCTCGACGTCGCCAGGCACTTCCAGCCCAAGGATTTCGTGCTCAAGATGATCGACCGGGCCTGGCTCCACCGGCTCAACGTCGTCCACCTGCACCTCACCGACGACCAGGGCTGGCGCTTCGAGGTGCCGACCCGTCCCAAGCTCACCGAGATCGGGTCCTGGAGGGCCGCGACGAAGATCGGGCACGCCCGCAGCGACGAGGGCTACGAGCCCACCCCGCACGGCGGGTTCTTCTCCGTCTCGGACCTGCGCGAGATCGCCTCGTACGCGCGCGAGCGGCACATCATGATCGTCCCCGAGGTGAACCTCCCGGGCCACGCCCGCGCGGTGCTCGCCGCCTACCCCGAACTCGGTGTGGGGCAGAACGAACCGGTCTGCCCCACGTTCGGCGTCTTCGAGGAGGTCCTGGAGCCGACGCAGGCCGCGCTCGACTTCGCGCTCGAGGCGTACACCGCGATCGGCGAGGTCTTCGACGGCCCGTTCATCCACATCGGCGGCGACGAGGTGCCGATGACCCAGTGGGAGTCGTCCCCGATCGCCCGCGAGCTCATGGAGCGCGAAGGCCTCGAGGACGCGCGCGGCGTGCAGGCCTGGTTCACGCGCGCGTTCTGCGACCACCTCGCGAAGATGGGCAAGCGGGTCATCGGCTGGGACGAGATCCTCGACGGCGGCGCGCCCGCCGAGGCCGCGGTCCAGGTCTGGCGCACCCAGGCCTATGTCGAGAAGGCCCTCGAGGCCGGGCACGAGGTCCTGGTCAGCCCCCAGACGCACGTGTACTTCGACCACTACGAGAGCGACGACCCGACCGAGCCCCTGCGCATCCACGGCCTCACCCCGATCGAGAAGGTCGCGGCGTGGGACCCGGCCCCGGCCGGCGTCGACGAGTCGCGCATCCTCGGCGCGCAGTGCCAGCTGTGGTCGGAGTACCTGCCGAACCCGCGCGACGTCGAGTACGCCGCGTTCCCGCGCCTCGCCGTCTTCGCCGAGGTCGCGTGGACGAACGTCGACGTGCGCGCCGCCGATCCCGTCCTCGACCGCCTCCCCGCGCATCTGGAGCGCCTGCACGCCATGGGCATCGGCTACCGGCCGCTCGAAGGCCCCCACCCGTGGCAGCAGGGCGGCACCGGCCGCTACCGGCGCTTCGACTGGGACTTCACCGAGCCCGAGGCCGCATAGCTCCCGATCGCCTTGGCGCGAAACGAAACCCGTGCGGGCCGCCGAAGCGGCCCGCACGGGTTTCTTTACTATGGGTCTCAGTCCCCGACGGCGGTGCCGGCGCATTGCGGGTCAGCAGCAGGGTCAGCAATCGGGACGGCCGGCGCCGCCGCCGGGGAGTCCGCGCCCCGGGCCGCCTTCGCGGGCCGCCCGGGCGAGTTCCGGTTCCGGTCTACGGTCGCCCGTAGCCGACGATGCTGCCGCCGTAGTCGATGTCCACGATCTTCACCACGGTCGTCGAGTTCGGGGCGTGGATGATCTCGCCGTCCCCGATGTACATGCCGACGTGCGCGAGGTCGTTGTAGAAGACGAGGTCGCCTTCCTGGAGCTCGTCGCGGGAGATCCGCGCGGTCTCGTCCCACTGCATGGCGGCGTTGTGCGACAGGCTCCTGCCCGCCGCGGCCCACGCCTGCTGGGTCAGGCCCGAGCAGTCCCACTCGTCAGGGCCGGCCTCGCCGTACACGTACGGCTCGCCGAGCTGCTCGAAGGCGAACGCCACGGCCGCGTTCGAGCCCTCGTAGTCGTACACGGGGCCGGGGTTCTCCTCCTCGTACGCGTCCTCGTAGTCGCTCTCGAGGTCGTCGATCTCGGCCTCGATCTCCTCCTGCTGCTTCTCGATGTCGCCCAGGATCTCGTCGGCGTCCGCCTGGAGCGCCTCGAGCTCTTCATGGCGGGTCTGCAGCTCCTCGACTTGCGCGAGGCTCGCCTGCAGCGACTCCTGCTCGGCCGAGGTGAGGCTGTCGAGGTACATGAGGCGGTCGGCGAAGTCGCCGGGGTCGCCGTCGAGGACCGAGTTGACCATCGCGAAGTCGCCGCCGGCGTACGCCGTGGCGGCGTACTCGGCCAGGGCCTCGTTCGCGGCCGCTGCTTCGGCTTCGAGCGCGGGCAGCTGGGCCTCGATCTCGGCGATGAGCTCCTTGGCGTCGTCGAGTTCCTCGCGCTTGGCGTTGTAGTCCTCGATGACCTTCTCGAGGTCCTCGTGGCGCTGGTCGATCTCGGCCTGGATCTCCTCGCTCGTCTGCGCGTTCGCAGAGGAGGTGGTGAACAGTGCGGCGCTCGCGGGGAGCAGTGCTGCGGCTGCGACGGCGGCAGCGATACGCCGGGTACGCACCAGGGATGCGCTCCTTCCTTTGGCCGCCTACCGGGTTAGCTGTCGGGTTCGGGCGGAAGGAAGGGTCGCCCTACACGCCCGGAGACGCGATTCACCCCGTCGGCCCTGCCAAGGACGCCGACTGCTGGTTCCCCGGTTCAGTGAGGCTGGGGGCCTCGCCGACTCGGCGGTGCCGCGCGGCGGGTGCGGGGTGCCCCCGAGTTTCCGACGCGACGCGTTCACGTTAGAGCCCGTTGTGGCCCTTGACAAGGGTCGGGGGAGAATTTCTCGCACAATGGCACGGAATACTACGGGCCGCTGCACCGGGCTGACAAGCAGTTGCCGATATACCCCTTAGGGGTATACACTGACGGCAGGAGGGAACGACATGAACGACCAGACCGACCGCACCGGAGTCGCCGGCGAGACGCCCCCGGCACCGGAAGCGCACGGCCACGACGGACACTACTGGTACCACGGCGACAAGGCCGCGCTCACGCGTCGCCTCAAGCGCATCGAAGGGCAGATCCGCGGCATCCAGCGGATGGTCGACGACGACCAGTACTGCATCGACATCCTGACCCAGATCTCGGCGTCCACCAAGGGACTCCAGGCCGTCGCGCTCAACCTCCTCGAAGGCCACCTGGCCCACTGCGTCGCCGAAGCGCAGACCTCGGGTGACCCGACCGCCGCCGAAGCCAAGGTGAAAGAAGCCTCGGACGCGGTGGCCCGACTGCTCAGAACCTGAACACCACCAACGCTCCCCGAAGGAGAAGCCATGGAGACCGTGTACGAAGTCAAGGGCATGACCTGCGGCCACTGCGTCGGCAGCGTCACCCAGGAGATCACCGCCCTCCCCGGCGTCCAGAACGTCGCCGTCGTCCTCGAGACCGGCAAGGTGACCGTCACCAGCGAGACCCCCCTCACCGAGGACGCCGTCCGCGAGGCCGTCGACGAGGCCGGCTACGAACTCGTCGGTACGTCCGAATAGTCCAAACTGCCTGCGGCCCTGAGCGCCCGTTCACCGGCTGTTCAGGGTCGCAGCGTTGCGCCCCTCGCGAACCCCTGCGATACAGTCGAGGCATGGCAGTATCCGACGACGAACGCTCCGTAGAGCTCGACGAGGACTTCTCGGTGCTCCCGGACCAGACCTCCGACGACACCGACCGCGGCTGGGGCGAGGCCCCCGCCCGGCGCCCCCGGAAGTCCGAATTCTCGGCCCGCGACCTCGACCTGCTCGCGGAACGCCCCCCGCACTGGTAGCACCCCGGACCGTTCCCGTGACCCCCGAATCCGAGCCTTTCACCCCCGGCGAGCGCATCACCCTGGCCGCCGAGGCCGTCCTGCTGCGCGCCGAACTCGTCGACCACCGCGACGAGCGCCAGGCCGACTTCGACCGACTGGCCCAGATGTGGCAGCCCACCATGGACGACGTCGACAGCGCCAACGAACTCCAGGCCATGGCCATCAACACGTACACGACCGCGCGCATCGAGAACGCCGAAGACCTCGCCATCCTCAACCGCGCCGTCGCCCTCGTCGACCAGTCGGTGGCCCTCATCGAACGCCCGACCCGCAGCCTCACGCCGCACCTCGCCCCCACCCTCGGCCAGCTCCAAGCCGCGCTCTTCGACCTCGAACGCTACGAAGAACTCCTGCCCCCCTTGGACGCCCTGGGGTTCCTCCTGGCGGAAGTGGCCGCAGCCGACGATTGACAGCCCTGTGGGCGCCGACCGTGTGACGGACAATGGCGACATGACGCCGACCTCCCCGCTGCCGCCCTGGCCTTCCACCCCGCCCGCGCACGGCGGTGTCGTGCTCCGCCGAGCGCGCGAAGACGACCTCGCGATGGTCCGGGACCTCGCCACCGACGACTACGTGCCGACCATCGGCACACTCCCTGCGCACGCCGACGACGCCGAAGCCCTCGCCTGGATCGACCGCCAGCACCGGCGCTACGACGAAGGCACCGGCTTCTCCTTCGCGATCGCCGACGCCGAAACCGACACGGCAGTCGGCCAATGCGGGCTCTGGCTCAGCGAACTCGAAGCGGGCCGGGCGACGGCCGGCTACTCGATCGCACCCGCCGACCGAGGCCGCGGCTACGCCGGAGACGCGCTCACCGCGCTCACCGCCTTCGGCTGGACGCTCCCCGGGCTCTTCCGGATCGCGTTGTACATCGAACCTTGGAACACCGGCTCGATCCGCACTGCCGAACGCGCCGGCTACGCCCGCGAGGGGCTGCTGCGAAGCCACCAGGAGATCGCCGGAACCCGCCGAGACATGCTCCTCTACGCCGCCGTCCGTCCCTAGAGGCCGTCTTTCGATAGCCGCAATGTCGTTCGGCTGCCGCTCCAATCGGCGCGAGGTTCAAGCGGCAGCGACAAAGAGGCCCCATATCGCTTGCCCGCACTTCGGCCGCCCGGCCCGAATCGATAGGGGTTCAATCGGGCAGCGACAAAGAGGTCCCATTCCTCTCCGGCCGGACCTC
>NZ_JAGFNP010000009.1 GCF_017592475.1 Glycomyces niveus
ACCGATCTTCATTCCGGTGCGGTGCACCAGGGTGGACAGTGGATCGACGCCGAGGCCCCGATCGAGGTCATCCCGGTCTTCGCACGCGACGGGGCCCTGCCGGAACTCATCGGCACGATCTAGGCGGGACGCATCAATAGAAGGGGACGCCGACCGGCGTCCCCTCCCGGGCGGTTGTTCGTAGCGATCGTGAGGCTGTTCGCGCTGGTGGCCAAGGCCGCTCCGATGCTCGCAGTCGCCGAGTCCTCCGCCGCGATCGGCATCGCCTTCGTTGTTCCGATGACTCGAAGAGCCGGTCGATCCTGGAGGGATCGACCGGCCTCTCATGCACCTTTGAGGACGTTCGTCGGTAAATAGGCCGCTGGCCGGGCTGTCGCGATGAACGGGCTCTAGGGACCGGACACACTATTTGAAGAAGTTGTTGATGCCGTGGAAGTGCTCGAGCGCGATGTTCTGCCGGAAATCCTCCCTGCGAAGGAGGTTGGCGTTCACCTCGTTGTCGATGAAGAGGTTCTCGGTGAGGACCGCGGACATGGACGTGTTCTCGATGACGTAGAAGCCCGCCTCCACGAGACCAGTTCGGCATCGGGCGGACGCCCCGGTCCGGGCGGTGAGCGCGGGTGCGGATTCCTGCCGGTGTCCCGCCGGTGCACCGCCTTGTCGTCGGGCGCGGGTCGTCGAATACCGGCTCCTGTTACCGAAGAGGAGTCGATTGGGTTTTCCAGATTCGCCAGACGAGCGCTGGTCGTCGGCGCGGCCATGACCGCCATCGTCATCGGAGCGTCGGGGCAGGCCCAGGCCGCCAACGCCTACCTGATCCTGAGCGACCGGGACGGGCGGCAGCTCGGGACCATGACCCACTACGACGCGGAGACGGACACGTTCAAGGTCTGCGATACGCAGCGGGACGGGCACGCGGTGAGGGGCGTGCTCTACCGGGTCGGAGGAAGCGGCGACCTCCTGCGGATCTCCGACGGCTCGGACGTGGGCTGCAACTCCGCGAGCTACGACATCCGCAGCGGGGCCACGTACTACATGGACCTCAGCCGGGACGGGAACTTCGACATCTGGCATCGCATCCAGATCACCGAATGAGGTGAGGCGGGGCGGCAACCGTCAGGGGCGGCCTTCGATGCCGCGGCGCCCCTGACGTGCGTCAGACGCGACCAGGTCGGCCTCGCTCCAATGCGCCCAGTCCGCGTCGGCTTCCGGCCGGCGGCCGCCGAAACCGAGGTGCTCCTCCCCGAGGACCCCCGCGCGGTAGGCGAGGGCGCCGAGGGCCTCGGGGGAGGAGGCCCCGAGCATGCCGGTCATCTCCCGGATGTCGCGAATGACCGTGCTCCGCGAGAGGTGGAGCTCTTTGGCGATGACCTCCCTCGTCTTCCCCCGCACCAAGTGGATGAGGATCTTCCGTTGGCGCGGGGTGACGTGGTCCGCGGAGCGGAGATCCGGGTAGCGGTTGCCGGGCATCGGAACTCCTCCTGACCGCGGCCCCGTGCGGGCCGCTGGGGGCAGCATGCCGATCGACGATTGTGACACCGGTTCGTTCACCCAATGTTCAGATTCGGGGCCCGTAACCTGCGGTGACGTCCGCGCGTTTCCCGTTCATCAGTCGACTCGCCACTGAACGCGGCGAGCGCCTGGACGAGCACCAGGAGGGTCCAATGAGTACACCTCGCAGGCGCGCCGGGCTGCTCCCGGTGGCCCTGGCCGCGGCCCTCGCGTCGGCGGCCGCCGGCGCCTTCGCCCTTCCCGCCGCCGCGCAGTCGCCGGTGCCCACCGACGTGGTCCTCGATCTCGACGGACCGCTCGTCGCCGGCAGCCCGCCGCGCGCCGCCACGCTCGACGTCGCCTTCGACGAGGACCAGACCGGCTCCCTCGTCATGACGCTCGACGTCGACGCCTCCGACGGGACCGTCTACTTCGGTCACGGCCAAGGCTGCCAGTCGTACGACCCCTCGCCCCGCATCGAATGCGAGATCCCCGACGCCGCCGCGGTCAACGAGTTCGGCTTCGCCTTCGGCGCCGCGAGCGGCACCGAACTCGGCGAGTACGACTACACGCTCCGGCTCCTCCTCGACGGATTCGAGGTGTACACCGAGACCGGGACCGTCGAAGTCGTCGAGGAGCGCTACGACGGCGTCTACCGCGACTACGTCCACGAGTACCTCAGCTTCACCGATGTGGAGCCCGGGACGGTCGTCGAGGCCGAGCCGCGGATCATGCAAGGCCCCGCGCTCCCCGACGACATCGTCGCCCTGGCCGCGTACGTCGGCGGCTCGTTCGCGCCGGGCAGCGCCATCGAGGGGGCTGCCGCCCGGGCCCCGTGGGACAACTGCCAGCCGGACTCGGTCGGTGTCGGCGGCGTGTACATCTGTCTCTTCACCGAGGTCGAGGACCTGCCGGGCACCGTCTTCGAGTTCTCCGAACCCCTCCAGTACGCGGTCACCGAGGACGCGCCCGGCCCGCTCCGCGTCTGCGGATGCAGCTTCGGGCTCTCGGCGATGAACCAGGAGGTCCTCGAGCGCGATTTCGGCGGCCCGTGGTGGGACCCCGGCTCGTCGAACCTGCTCTCCCTCGTCACCGCCGCGGACCAGAGCGCCCCCGAGCCCGCCGACGACCCGTCCCGCGGCCTCGTCGACATCGTCACCGCCGAGGGCACTTACGACCTCGAGGTCGAAGGCGCCGACCTCGCGGGCGGCCAAGACCAGATGACCATCCCGGTCGAGAACCTCGGCCCCGCCTCCGCGCTCAATCGCGCCCTCAGCGAGACCGAGCCGGGATACCAGCTCCGCGGGCAGCTCCCGGAGGGCGCCGAGTTCGTCTCCGTCGACAACGAGGGCGACGGCCACTGGTACTGCGAGAGCGGCGACCTGTCCGACCTCTTCGAGGCCGTCGGGGACGAGACCGAGCTCGACCGGTTCGACTTCGTCTGCCACTTCTGGAGCCTCCCGCCGGGGGAGCAACACGAGTTCGAGTTCACCGTTGACGTCACCGACGCGACCGGCGAGGCCGGACGGGTCGAGGTGGCCGCCCTCTGGCGCGGCGTCGACGGCATGAACCTCGACGGCGACCTGTCGAACAACTCGGCGGCGCTGACCGTCGACGACAGCTCGCTGCCGAACACAGGCAGGTCGACGATCCTGCTTGCCGCGGTTGCCGCTGGCGCGGTGGTCCTCGGCGTCGTCCTGTACCTCGTGACGCGCCGTCGCAAGGAGCCCACCGATCCCGGCCAGCAGATGCGCCGCTCGAGCTAATCGGGCGGCGGTCACCGCTAGTAAGGTGACGCCTCGGGCGGTTGGCCGGCGTTGGTGACGGATGATGGTCCCGGCGAGGCCCACGCGTGTGTTGGCTTCGGCAGTCCGAAGGTCGGTGCTGAGGGCAACGTCGTCGGCGCAGGGGCGGCGCAAACGAGACTGCACCCCGAGGACCTCACCGTGGAGAAACGGCGGCAATGGCTGACCGTCGGCGAGGACACCGCGCTCGCCCCGAAGGAACGGCTGATCCGCATCCTGTTGCGCAGCATCGGTTTCGGCGCGGCCGCACCTGGACCCGGGGGCGATCCCGAGGGCACGGTCAAAGCGGTCGCCCGGGCATATGCGGTGAACGACCGGGGCACCATGCATGGCGTCACAGTGGACGGCCTCGACGCAGGAGCGGTCCGGCAGTTCCTGCGGCGGCTGTGGGAGCTGGGCGACGCATCGGAGGAGGCATGCACCGCGGCGGCCCGCGACCGGGGCTTCCGGAGCTTCGACGGCGCGGTCGACTTGCGCCAGCCGCGGCTTGGTGACCAGCCTCGTAACCGGTAACGCCCAGTGCCGCAACTGAGCATCACCCTCCGGAGCGGGCCTTAGAGGTCGAGCGACCATCCTTCAGGGTCGCTCGCGCGAAGCTGGACGACCTCGTCGCCTGCCTTTACCGGGGCGCCGATGACAAGCTCTTCCGGGCCGATCTCGATCTCCGTGTTCTCGTGGAGGAGCGTCAAGGTCATCCCACCGTCGTTGATGGTGCTCGCCTGCTCTTGCGTCAGGGGCTCGGTGTGGAATTCGGCGCCCTGGTAGTTCGGGGTGCCGAGGCCGAATTGCACTCGCCCGTCGACGGGGTGTTCGCCGTCGAGGTGCAGTGTGCCGGCGTCAAGGTGTGCGTAGTCGCTGAGCATGATGCCGATCGTATGGTGCGGTGAGCGGCGGCGAAGCGAAATGGCGGTTCGGCAATCGTCTCTCGGTGAGTCTTCGTTCGCTGGACCACACGCCTCACGCGGCGGGGATCCAGGGTCACGCTGCGTCGTGTTCGTGACACTGCGCGAAGGGGAGAGCGGTTGCCGCAAAGGAAGACTCACTATGTATTGACATGTAACAAAGTCGGGGGTCAGTATGTAGTCTTCTGGCCGTTCAGGAGATCCCTGTCAACGGAAACGATGTGTGTTCTCCTCGGAACGAGGGGGGGACCTGACAGGTTTTGTCCCGCAACTATGTTGCGAAGCAAAACTAAGTTTCGAACACATAGGAGCGTAAGTGCGACGACGCACCCTCGCAGCATCACTCGGTGCGGCCGCAGCAGCGGCCGCCGCCTTCCCCGTCTACAACTCCCTGGCGGCAGACCAGCCACGCCAGCAGCAGGCCTACACCTGGCGCAATGTCGTCGTCAACGGCGGTGGATTCGTACCCGGCATCGTATTCAACGACACTGAAGCGGGACTGATCTACGCCCGCACCGACATCGGCGGCCTCTACCGCTGGCAGGAGGACTCCCAGACCTGGAAGCCGCTCACCGACTGGATCGGAGCGGACCACTACGGCTACACCGGGATCGCCTCGGTCGCAACCGACCCCGTCGAGCCCAACCGCGTCTACGCCGCGGTCGGGACCTACACCAACGACTGGGATCCCAACAACGGCGCGATCCTCTACTCCGACGATTACGGCGACACCTGGGGCGTGGCCGAGCTGCCGTTCAAGCTCGGCGGCAACATGCCCGGCCGCGGCATGGGCGAACGCCTCGCCGTCGACCCCACCGACAACAAGACCCTGTACCTCGGTGCGCCCAACGGCAACGGCCTCCAGCGGTCCACCGACTACGGCCGGACCTGGAGCAAGGTCGAGTCCTTCCCCAACCCGGGGAACTTCGTGGTCACCCCCGGCGACCCGTACAACGGCGACAACCAGGGCGTCCTGTGGGCCGAGTTCGACCCCACCGGCGGGAAGATCTTCGTCGGCGTCGCCGACCCCGACGACCCGCTCTACGTCTCCGCCGACGGCGGCTCCACTTGGCAGCCGGTCGCCGGTGCGGCCGAAGCGATCGGCCGAGCGGGCGAGAACCGCACCATCCCCAAGCAGGCCGCCGCCGACCACGCGAGCGGCCACCTGTTCATCGCCACCGGCAACGACCCGGGGCCGTTCACCTCGGCACCGTCCTCGGGTCGCGGCGGCGAAGTCCAGCGGCTCGACATCGGCACCGGCGAATGGACCGACGTCACGCCCAACTACAACCCGGCCGACCGGACACCCGCCTTCGGCGGCATCACCGTCGACCGGCAGCGGCCCGGCACGATCATGGTCGCCACGCTCAACAACTGGCAGCCCGACGAGATCCTGTACCGCTCCACCGACTCCGGACAGACCTGGGGGACGAGCTGGGACAAGGTCGCCAAGCCCGACGGCTCGCAAGGCCGCACCGACCGCTTCGACCTCGACCACAGCGCCAGCCCGTGGCTGACCTTCGGCAACGCCGGCGACGGCTGGAACCTCGAAGTCAAGCACGGCTGGATGATCGAGGCGCTCGCGATCGACCCGCACGACTCCGACCGGATCATGTGGGGCACCGGCGCGACCATCTGGGGCACTGAAAGCCTGACGCAGTGGGACGCCCAAGGCGACCTGGTGGGCGAAGACGGCGGTGCGCTGCCGATCGAGCGGTTCACCGTGGCCGTCCGCGCCCAAGGACTCGAAGAATGCTCGTTCCAAGACGTCGCGGCGCTCGGCGGCACGCTGCTCAGCGCCGTCGGGGACCTCGGCGGGTTCGTCCACACGGACCTCACCAAGGCGGTCATGATGATCCGCAAGCCCAACTGGACCACCGGCACCAGTGTGGACTTCGCGGAACTGAACCCCGACGTTCTCGTCGGCACCGGCAACGTGACCAGCGAGCACGGCCACGTCGCCGTCTCGACCGACCGGGGCGCCACCTGGCAGCCCACCGCCAGAGTCTCCGGAGTCCCGGGCGACGGTCACGGCGGCATCGTCGCGGTGACCGCCGACGGCTCGGCGATCCTGTGGACCCCCGGCGACAGCGAGGTCACCCCGGTCCGCTCGACCGACCTCGGCCAGACCTGGACCGCCATCGCGGGCCTGCCGGCCGGCGCGAAGATCCGCGCCGACCGCGCCAACGCCGGCACGGTCTACGCCTACGCCGCAGGGGCCTTCTACCGCAGCACCGACGGCGGCGCGAGCTTCAGCGGCACCGGCGCGAGCGGACTCCCGGGAGGCAACGGCGTGGACTTCCGCGCCGTCTTCGGACGCGAAGGCCACCTCTGGCTCGCGGGCGGCGACGGCGCGGGCGGCATGTGGCGCTCCCAGGACGGCGGCTCGACCTGGACCAAGGTCGCGGGCGTCGACCAGGCCCAAGTCGTGGGCTTCGGCAAAGCAGCGGACGGCCAGGACTACCCGGCGCTGTACGCGTCCGCGATGATCGGCGGCACGCAGGGCATCTACCGTTCCGACGACGCCGGCGGCACCTGGACCCGCATCAACGACGACGCCCACCAGTGGGCCTTCACCAACACGCGGGTGACCGGCGACCCCGAGGTCTACGGCCGCGTCTACATCGCCACCAACGGCCGCGGACTCATCTACGGCGACATCGGCTGACGAGGTACGCCGCCCCGCATTGAGCGGGGCGGCGTCCCGAAGCCCCTCATGGCTCCGACCCCATGCCGCGTGTCTATTCGCCCAAATACCAGCCACCCAGGCTTCTCCTGGCTGCACAAGGGACGACTAGGTGCGGATAACCAGCGACTCCTAGGTCCCAAGTGAATCGCCGCCTCTGGCAACGTTCGTCGGCGTTGTCCAGCGCCAGTGGGATCTCAGAGTTGGTCCATGCGTTGACCGCTCCCTCCCTCGCACGTGTTGTAACAAGAAGTGTTACGATCGGCGGACTTCGGATGGCGCATAGCAGGAGGCGCAGATGGCGGCCAACAGCCGATTGACGACCGCTGTCCACGCGCTCGCTTGGATGGCGTTGGCGAGTCGCCGAGGACGCGAGGTCATGACCTCTGAGGAGATCGCCGCGAGCCTTGCCACCAATCCGGTCATCGTGCGCCGCAGCCTCGGCGAGCTCCGGGCTGCCGGACTCGTCGTGTCGCGGCGCGGCGCCGGCGCGGGCTGGAGTCTGACCCGGGAGCCCGCAGCGATCACCGTGCTCGAGGTCCACGAAGCCCTCGGCGCTGAACCGCTGTTCGCGCTGCACCCCGGTACGCCCAACCTCGAATGCCCTGTCGGCCAGGGCATCAGACCGGTGCTCACCGAGGTGTACGCCGCCGCCGATGCTGCGGTCCGGCGGGAACTGGCCGGGCACACCATTGCCGACGTCCTCGCCCAGACCCTCGCTTCCCAGGAGACGCCATGACCGCCCCCGACGCCACGGTGTTCGAACTGCGCCAGTACACCCTCCGCCCGGGACGGCGCGATGATCTGATCGCGCTGTTCGACCGCGAGTTCGTCGAGTCCCAGGAGGCGACCGGCATGTGGATCGTCGGCCAGTTCCGCGACCTCGACCGCCCCGACCGCTTCGTCTGGGTCCGCGGCTTCCGCGACATGGCCTCCCGCGCCGACGCGCTCACCGCCTTCTACAGCGGACCGGTGTGGAAGGAGCACGGCGGCGCGGCCAACGCGACCATGATCGACTCCGGCAACGTGCTCCTGCTCCGCCCGGCCGGACTGGGGCCGGGGTTTCCGCGCGCGCAGCAAGCCCGTCCGGGCCTGCGGGACCGCCCGACTCCCACGCGCCTCACCGCGGCCGTCCACCGTGTCGACCCCGACTCGGCGGGAGCGACCGCCGTGCAGGTTCGCGCGGCCCTCGGCGATCGGTTGGTCGCCTGTCTGGTGACCGAACCCGCCGAGAACACGTTCCCTGCACTGCCGGTCCGCACCGGAGAGCACGTGCTCGCCTGGTTCGCCGCGGGCGAGATCGATGCTCCTGAGCGCATCGCTCCCGAGTTGACGCAGACGCTGCGTCTCGAATCCACCGCACGCTCGCAGCTGCGCTGAGCGCCGCGCTGCGACGAGGAGAAGCGCCCTGGCCGAAACCGAAGGGGTCGAGCACTTCGTCTTGGAGACGGCCGACGTGCCGGGCGCTATATCCTCGCGGCAGAGTCGGACTTCGCCGGAACGACCAGGCTGTGCCCGCCGCGGCGGGAGTTGAAGAAGGCCCCTGCCGGTCCGGCAGGGGCCTTCGCCAGGGCGCGAAAGCGGCAAGGGCGGGGGAGGTCGATCCCCCGCCCTTCCATTGATGAGCGCTACAACCCTGCGAGGGGGTCGATCCCTCCAGCAGCCGCGCCTTCTCGGCCTGGAACTCGTCGTCGGTGAGCTTGCCGCGGTCGTGCAGTTCGGCGAGCACCTGCAGCTGTGCGGCGGTGTTGTCCGGCGCGTACTTTGCGACGAACGCTCGACTGCTCGCATCGATCGCCTCCCGCTCGGCCGTGGTCGCGCCGGCCGGCCGGGCAATCAGGTAGATCAGGGTGCCGAAGAAGGGCAAGAGGATCACGATCACGACCCAGAGGGCCTTGAGCCAGCCTTTGAGGTCGTCCCTGCGGAAGATGTCGAACAGCGGGAACGTCCACATCATCACCAGCGGCAGCCAGATCAGCAGCAGCCAGAAGACATCCCAGAACGACATGACGTCCCCCTCTCACCAGGCCCGGAATCGTCCTGTCCCGACGATCAACCACTATCGCAAAACATGGAAGCACTTTTCGCGAAATCGTGTACCCAGGCCCGCCGCAGCGCCCGATCGAGTACGGTCCCCGCTCATTCGCTGATGCGTTCGCCCACAGTGTGCACCACGGTCACCTGCGGGTCGGTGGGCAGGAGGTCGTCGACCGAGAGCTGCAGGTCGGTGATGTCCGGCAGCTCCGCAGGGCTGCGCACTTCGACCACCACGCCGTGGCCCTGCCAGGTGACGCTGCTGACTTCGGCCTCGGGCGTGCCGCTGACCCAGTCCTCGGCCAGTGAACGCACTTGCCGGGCCCAGACCGAGGTGACCGAGTTCAGCGTCATCGGGATGCCGACCGCCAGGAGCACCACCGCGAGCGCCGCATAGGCGCGCCCGCGCCACCGTGCGTTCGAGGCCGCGGCGGATTCGCGCGCGTACCCGGCCGCCATGAGCACCACTACGGCAGCGATGATGAGCACCACCATATTGGACGCGAACAGGACCAGTGCCCCGAGTGCCAGACTCGGCTCGCCCGAGCCCAGACATACGCCCACGACGCCGAGCGGGGGCACCAGTGAGATGGCGATGGCCACGCCGGGAAGCACGTCGCCGACGTCGCGGCGGGTGAACGCGATCGCGCCCACGAAACCCGTGGCGACCGCTGCCGCGAGATCGGTGAGCTTCGGGGAGACCCGACCGGTCACCTGGGAGTTGGCGAGCACGTCAGTGGGATTGGGCAGGATCAGCGCGAAGAGGACGCCGGTCGTGACCACGACGGCGACGCTCACCGCCACGTAGAGCATGGAACGTCCGACCAGCGCCAGACTGCCGGTGACGATCCCCAGGCCCACCGCAAGGATCGGCGTCGACAGCGGTGCGACGATCATCGCGCCGATCACGGTCGCCGTTGA
Source organism: Glycomyces niveus (assembly GCF_017592475.1). Lineage (GTDB taxonomy): Bacteria > Actinomycetota > Actinomycetes > Mycobacteriales > Micromonosporaceae > Glycomyces > Glycomyces niveus. The sequence continues at coordinate 9,840 of NZ_JAGFNP010000009.1, forward strand.
GTCCCCGATCACCCCGGCCGTCGCGATCAGCCCGGACAGCGCCAGCATCGTCCAGTACGCGGACCGTTTGGCGGCCCGGTCGCCCTGGTCGAGGTCAAGCCGTGCCGCCAGCTCCGGAAGCGTCCGTCGCTGGCTCGAGGGAATCACTACGCCCATTATCGCCTCCGAATCCATTATGGGCGTATTCGGTGGAGTGGGACTGCTTTCGCGTGCGGACGCCGCATGGCACCGCCGCCGGCGTCGCACCGGCATCGATCGTTGCTCTGACTGCTGCGCCATGGCAGCGCTGGGCGATTCGAGCTGCGGCGCCTATGGAGAAAATGAGAAACCCGCAGTTCAGCATCCCGTAGCTCGTACGATCTGGGTGCCCGGCGGTGCCGCCGGGGCAGGGGGAGCGGGAAATGAGCGACGCCGCATTGAACCGGGACGAGCGCGCCGAACTGGAGCGGCTGCGCGCGCAGGCCCAGGGCCGGGGCCGCCGCGGGCTCCGCTGGACCGGGTCGGTCGTCCTGCTCGTGCTGGCCGCCGTGGTCCTCGTGCTCGCGACGGTGACCGTGTTCGCGCGCAACGAGGTCCTGAACACCGACCGGTTCGTTGAGACGATGGAACCGCTGTACCACGACGACGAGGTCCGGGCCGCCATCGCGGCCAGGGTCTCGAACGCGGTCGACGAGGCCCTCGACGTGGACGCCCTCGTGGCCGAGGCCATCGACGCCGTCCAGACCAGGGGCGGCCCGGAAGTGCTCGACCGACTCGCGGTTCCGCTCGCCTCCGGGATCGACTCGTTCATCGACAAGCAGGTCACCGCCGTCGTCCACTCCGACCAGTTCACGGAGCTGTGGAGCCAGGCCACCCGCGGCGCGCACACTGCGCTCGTCAGCCTGCTGCGCGGCGAGAGCGGCAGCGGCGCGCTCGAGCTGCAAGGCGAGGACCTCGTCCTCGACCTCGGGCCGGTCCTGGAGCAGGTGAAGCAGCGCATGGTCGACGCCGGATTCGCGCTGGCCGAGCGCATTCCTGCGATGTCTGTGACCTTCACGATCGCCTCCTCTGAAGCCCTGCCGCAGCTGCGGACCGCCGCGGCCCTGCTGGACGCCGCCGCCTGGATCCTCCCGATCGCCGGACTCGCGCTCCTGGCCGCCGGGGTCGCCCTCGCGCCGGACCGCCGCCGCGGCCTGCTCATCGGCGCGCTCGCCGTCGCCGTCGGGATGCTGCTGCTCTCGCTGGGCCTGGAGATCGGCCGCAGCGCGTACCTCGCCGGGCTCGGCGACGCGGTACAGTCGCCCGCGGCCGCCGGGAACGTCTACGACGCTGTCACCCGCTTCCTCGGCGACGCGGCGCAGACCGTCACGGTGCTCGCGCTGATCGTCGCCCTCGCCTGCTGGCTCCTCGGACCGGGCACCGCCGCCCGCGCCTCGCGCCGCCTCGGCGCGACCGGCCGGGACGCCGCCGCTCGGGGCCTCGCCGGCGCCGGGGTCACCTTCGGCGCTGCGGGCGCCTTCGTCCACCGCTACCGTCGCGGCATCGAAGTGGCCCTGGTCGCCGCCGGTCTCCTCTGGATCGTGCTGTGGCGCTACCCGGGCGTCTCCGGCGTCCTCACTGTCGCATTGGTCGTCGCCGTGCTGATCCTCGTGGTCGAACTGATCGGCCGCGCCGCTTTCAAAGCCGCGCAGAGCAGGGCGAGAGCGGTCTTATTCGCGGCGGACGCCGTTGGCGAGCAAGGACAACGAGCCGGCGGCGGCACTGGGGCCGAGCGCCTCTACAAGCGCTTCACCGGCCCCGGCCGCGACCAGATGCCAGCTCCTTCGATCGGGGGTTGCACAGGCCTGGGGGAGGCCACCTCGAGCGGGGTCAGGGGCTGCGTAACCCGGCGCGGGCCGTCCTCATCCATACCCGGACGCGTCTCCGCGACCTCGGCCACTGACCACCGAACGCCACCGTTTTGAAATATTTCAGTGGCGCCGTTTCGCGGTGCATCTGAGAAAACCCAGGAAAGGCCTATTGACCCAGGCGCCCCAAGATCGATAACCTGCTCTGAGTCCAAGAATCGTTCGAAACAGTTTCGAATCGTGATGACTGAGTGAAGTGAGAGCATGGCGAACCTCCCCCTATCCGTGATCAGCGTCGATGGGCAACCGGGCGAGGACGTGCCGCTGGTGCACGTGTGGAGCGAGTGCGCGGGGGCCGGGCGGGCGAATGAGGCGCTGCGGGCGGACTGGCAGCGGCAGTTCACTGAGGCCGTGGACGTCCTCGGGTTCAAGTACGTGCGGTTCCACGGCCTGTTCCACGACGACATGTTCGTCTACCGGGAGAGCTACGGTGGCGGGTTCGGGCCGAACACGCCCTTGGAGGCGCCGGTCCACACGTTCAGCTACGTGGACAAGGTCTTCGACTTCATCCTCGACAGCGGCACGCGGCCGTTCGTGGAGCTCGGGTTCATGCCGAGCGAGCTCGCGACGCAGACCGGGACGGTGTTCTGGTGGGGCGCGCACTGCAGCCCGCCGAAGGACATGGCGCGGTGGGTCGAGCTGGTGACGACGACGGTGGAGCACTGGATCGGCCGGTACGGGCTCGACGAGGTGCGGCAGTGGCCGTTCGAGGTGTGGAACGAGCCGAACCTGGTGCCGCACTTCTGGACGGGGACCAGGACGGAGTACTTCGAGCTGTACAAGGCGACCGTGAAGGCGCTCAAGGGGATCGATGCCGGGCTTCGCGTCGGCGGGCCCTCGTCGAGCGTCTTCGTGCCCGACGACCGGTACAAGGGCGAGGTCGAGGACCGTTCGAAGGAGCACGCGACCGCCGCGGCGGCCGACGTCGACGCCCTCGACTGGCGTCCGGTGTGGATCGAGGAGTTCCTGACCTGGTGCGCGGAGCGGCAGGTCCCGGTCGACTTCGTCTCGACCCACACCTATCCGACCGACTACGCGTTCGACTCCAACGGCGTGGGCGTGCCGCTCTCGCGGTACATCGACGCGACCCGCGACGACCTCACCCTCCTGCGCAAGCTCATCGCCGAAAGCGCGTACCCCGACGCGGAGGTCCACATCACCGAGTGGTCGACGTCCCCGTCCTCGCGGGACCGCATGCACGACACCGTGTTCGCGGCTGCATCGATCACCCGCTCATACCTCCAGTGCGCGGCGCTCGCCGAATCGATCTCCTACTGGACGTTCACCGACGTCTTCGAGGAGGGCGGCGCTGGCCTCGGGCCGTTCCACGGCGGCTTCGGACTGGTGAACGAGCAGGGGATCCACAAGCCGACGTTCCACGCCTTCAGGATGCTGGGCCACCTCGGCGACCGACTGCTCGCTTCCATGCCGCACGGCGCCGTCACGCGCGACAGCCGCACCTCGGCGGTCTCGGCCGTGTTCTTCAACTACCCCGACGACATGGGCGGGAAGTCCATCGGCTCGTCCGACTCCTACGAGGCGACGCGCCACCTCCGCGAGCAGGGGCCGAACAGGAGGGTCCGGCACTCGATCGCCGGTCTGGAACCGGGGACCGCGTTCCTCGTCGAGGTGCTCGACTGGGAGCACGGGAACGTCGCCGAGGCCTGGTACCAGCTGGGGAGCCCGGTCAACCTGTCCCGGGAGGCGACCCGGCACCTGGGCGCGGTCGCGGACGCGCTGCTGCGGTACACCCTGACCGCCTCCGACACCGGCGTCCTCGAACTCGACCTCGACCTGCCGCCCTGGGCCGTCGCGTCCGTGCGGCAGTCGGACTGACGACGGAGCGAGGCAAGATACCTGGACTGAGGCGCCGCCCTGCGGCCGCTGCGACAGCGGTCACAGGGACCATTCGCGGGGTGCGGGACCAATTCCGGTCCCGGGGGCGTTGTGCCCAGTAAGAGACCACCAGCACGAAGGAGCAACCGTCATGACCAGCGGCATCACCGACACCGGCGCGATCACCAGGAACCCCGGCACCGAGACGGCCGTCCTCGCCGGCGGCTGCTTCTGGGGCATGGAAGACCTCATCCGGCGCCAGCCGGGCGTGCTCGCGACCCGCGTCGGCTACACCGGCGGCACGAACGACCACGCGACCTACCGCGACCACCCCGGCCACGCCGAGGCGGTCGAGATCGTCTTCGACCCGACACAGACCACCTATCGTGACGTGTTGGCCTTCTTCTTCCAGATCCACGACCCGACCACGCTGAACCGGCAGGGCAACGACCTCGGCACCAGTTACCGCTCGGCGATCTTCCCGCTCACCCCCGAGCAGGAGCAGGTCGCGCGCGACACGATCGCCGACGTCGACGCCTCGGGCCTGTGGCCGGGCAAGGCCGTCACCACGATCGAGCCGGCCGGTCCGTTCTGGGAGGCCGAGCCCGAGCACCAGGACTATCTGCTCAACTACCCGAACGGCTACACCTGCCACTTCCCGCGCCCGGGCTGGGTCCTGCCGGCGCGTACCGCGACCGACTGACACTCCCGTCGAGGCCCGCGTCTACACAGGCGAAATCGACGACTACCCCTTTGCGCGCGATGGCATGGACGGCGTCAGCGCCGCCGTCCCGAGATCCTCCAAGATGGCTTGGTGAGTGCTCACCGCTCAACTCGGGTCCGGTGGCCCGCGGCCGCGGCATGACCGATCGATGACGGAACCGTGGCGGCCGCTTCCATCCTTCAGCGCGGGCGCGCCCGCCGCGGGGACACGGCAGGTACCTTGGTGTACCGCCGCAGTCCACAGTCGCATCGGTCGCGCCCCAGCATGAAGCAAGGAACCACCCCCGACAAGCCTCCCTGGAGTGGTCTTGGACGACCCCGAACTCACCGAGCCCCGCGGGCGCCGCCCGGTCCTCGTCGCCGCCGTCGTGGTAGGCACCCTGACCATGTGCGCGACCTTCGCGGGCTCGGTGGTCAACCTGCTCACCGGCCCTGCCGCGCTGGCGATCGCCGCCGCCGGAGCGGTCTTGGCGGGCATGGCGTCGATCATCGCGACGATCGTCTCCGGGGCCGCAGGAGGGCAGCCGCCCCGGCGCGCGCCGGCGGCGTGGACCTGGCCCGACGTGGCCCGTCACCCGCTCGAAGCCGTCCGCAACATCCGTCTCCCGCTCGCCTGTGCTCTGGCGGTCGCCGCATCGATGACCGCTCCTGAGACGACCCTTTCGCCACTGCCCCTGACCGGCTTTGCGGCGGACCACGCCGCGAGGCTGCTGCCCGTCGTGGCGGGAGCATGGGCGCTGCTGGCCGCCATGGCCGCGCAAGGTTGGAACCTCACTTGGGACGATCGCGAACCGCGTCAGAAAGGCGCAGGACTTGATGCGCTGGTCACCTACAGCGCCGCTGCCGGAGTCGGCTTCTGGATCGGGACGATCACCGAGGCATACCTCGGCCTGCTGACCGCCGCAGCGGTCACGTTCGTCCTCACCGCCGTAGCCGGGCGGATCGAGGACGACTTCTACGCCAAAGGACCCTTGCCGTTCGTCCTGTCAGCAGCGGCCGTGACCGCAGCCGCGTTCGCCGCATGGCACTCGGGCTTCGGCCCGTTCGGCACCGTCTTCGCGGGCATGATCGCGACCATGGCGGTGTCTTTCCCTGCCGCGATCCGGGGCAAGCACCCGAAATTCGAAGCCGGCATCCTCGAATTCGTGCCCCTCCTGGCATTCGGCCTTCTCGGCCTGAACGGCAGCCGTTGGTGGTTCGCGGTCGCCGTCCTCCTGTTCACCGCCGGCGTGGTCAACTCCGGCGGTGACTCCCGCGACGCCCCAGACTTCAAGCAGGGCGCCCGCTTTATCGCCGGTTGGTTCGGACCCCTCAAACCGATCGCGATCCTCTACGTCGTCCTCACCACTTCGGCCTCGATCTACGCAGCCGTGGCCATGGCCTTTCCGCAACTGGGCTGGGAGCTTCCCTGAGACGTCGGTGCGCGCCATCAACAGCGCCGGGAAGCAGCCTATGCCGCCACGTCGCCGCCCGCTACGGGGCCGCATTGCCGCGGAGTCGGCGCTCGAGCCGGATCGACGCGCTGCGGCGGTACCTGATGACGGCGATGCGAGCGCATACGGCGACAAGGACGCCTGCGCCGATGTTCTACCCTCCTGCGTTCTGGGCGGGGACGGTGGGGCTGGCGCGGAAGGCGTTCGTTGCGAGGTCGATGTGGACTTGGTCTTCGGTCCCTGAGTCGAGGACGGTGTTCTGCTTCGACTCCGGGTCGACCATGACGGTGGTGACCGGGAGGTGCTTCGCGGCGTCGGTGGAGAGCAGGGCGTCGACTTGCGCCTCGAAGGCCGAGCTGCTCGGCTTGCCTTGCACGTTCATTGACACAGTGTGGTTGGTGGCGACGTAGTTCCGGCCTCCCGCTTTCAGGCGGATGATGGCGGGCGCCGCTCCGGTCGGGCGGATCCTGTCGGCGTCGATGATGGCGGAGAAGTGGTTGCCGATGACGGAGTTGTCGCTGCCGTTGACGGTGAGCAGGCCGAAGTCGTCGTCGAGTCCGTTGTCGACGCCGAAGAAGGGGGACCAGGGCTCGTGGTCGCGCAGGAAGTGGTTCGAACCGACCAGGTTCTCCGAGCTCGCCTCTAGGACGACCATCCCGGGATAGAAGGAGTGCAGCCGGTTGTTGGTGACGCTCGACCTCGTGACGCCGTTGAGGCGGACGCTGCTCGCTCCGCGGGGGAAGACGTTGTTCGCGGTGATCAGCAGTCCGCCGTGGTGCTCGGCGTAGATCGAGTGGCCCTTGGGGCCGGCCCCGATGAGGTTGTCGGTGATCTTGGAGGCCTGGCCCCAGCCGCGCAGTTCGATGCAGCTGCCGCATTCGGCGATGAAGTTGTCGTGGACCGAGAGCGCGTCCGCATTGTGGACGGTGAGGGCGTGCTCGAGGTAGATGAAGCCCATGCCGTTGACGCGGAACGAGTCGTTGGCGTCCGCGACGTAGATGCCGGTCTTGCCGTTGACGTAGGTGTTCTCCGGGTGGAGCCCCGAGTCGTCCGCGGTGCCCGAGCCGTCCGAAGTGAAGTGCAGCCCGTCGATGCAGAAGTCCGCGAATTCGACCGAGCTGATCCGCGGGTTCCCGCTCCGGGCGACGTAGAAGGCCGCGCCCGCGGCCTCATCGCCGCCAGGGGGCAGGTCGACGAGGATGCGGCTGCCTCCGGGCCACAGCTCGTGCAGGTCCGGCCACTCCTCTTCGGGGACGTTGAAGCGGATGCTCGACGACGTGAAGCCGTGTCCGGCGCCCTCGATCCGCAGGAAGCCGATGTCGATCAGCACCTGCGTGCGAAGGCGGTAGTCCCCGGGAGGCATGTAGATCACGGCCCCCGGCTTGCCGCCGTCATGCTCGTCGGTCGACTTCTGCCGGCTCTTGACGTCCGCGATGATGCTGTTGAACACCTCGCCGATGTCCTCGCCCGCGTCGCCGACGGGCCACTGCGTGACGTCGTAGTAATTGGCCGACATGGAGGTTCCTCTTCGTGTCGGCGGTGTTGCGGACCGGTCGATCGCGAGTCGGCCGTCGACCCACTGGACCGGTTGCGGGTCGGTGATCTCGCCGATCCAGTTCCCGTGCTCGTCCTCGTTGCGGAACGCCATGAAGCACCACTGGCCCGCGCGGTCCTGCACCAGCCGGCCGACATAGACGCGCTCGTCGGTGACGCGGTACGCCTCCTCCAGCGGGAACGGCCCCGTCATGGCGTCGATCGGAAAGGCCCAGACGCCGCCCACGGGGTCTGCGTCCCGGCGGCCTTGCGCCAGTTCGGGGCCGAGGCAGGAGAACAGCCCGACCGGGGTGCCGTCGACGACGGCGGTCTGGACCACCTCGACGTGCCCGAAGCCGGCGCCCGGCTCGGACAGCGGGGGCTGGACGGTCCAGTGGACCAGGTCCGGTGAGGTCGCGTGCCCGATCACGCCGCGGTCGTCGGGCGCGCCGCGGTTCGCGCGCGCGGTGGTCAGCATGTGCCAGCCGTCCTGGTCGCGGAAGACCCACGGGTCGCGCCACGCCTGGTCCGGCCACTGCCGCGTCGCGGCCGTCTCGTACCAGCGGTCGTCCGGTTCGAGGACCTGCCGGTCGGGCTCGCGGCGCCAGGTGAAGAGGTCGTCGGAGACGACCGAGCTGATCCGCTGCTCGAGCCCGCCTTCGGCGCGGCTGACCGCCGTGTAGAACATCCGCCACAGGCCGTCGTCGCCGCGGACGACGGACCCGGTCCAGGTCGCGAGGTCGTCGAACGCGGGGGAGTCGTCCGGGAGCAACGCGTCGGCGTGCTCGGTCCAGTTCGTCAGATCGGTGGAGGTCGCGTGCCCGACCGTCGCGCGCCAGTGCCGCCTGTCGGGGTCGAGGAGCGCCCGGGGCGCTTTCAGGAAGAACAGGTGGTAGCGGTCGCCGTCGTCGGCGATCCAGAAGTCCCACACCCACGATGCGGCGAGTCGAAGCATGTTTCAGGCCTTTCGGTGCGGTTGGGGGGCGGCGACCGAGCCGCGGGTGACCAGCGGGCAGTCGAGGCGGGTCGGACCGTCGTGGGGGAGCTCGGCTTCCCCGCCGAGCAGGCGCACGAGCGTCTCGACGGCCCACTCGCCCATCTCGTAGTGCGGCAGCGCCACCGTGGTGAGGCCGGGGAAGAGGTTCGCGGCGATGAGCTCCTGGTTATCGAAGCCCACAATGGACAGATCGCGCGGGATGTCGAGGCCCAGCTCGGCCGCGGCCCGGTAGGCGCCCATCGCCATCCGGTCGTTGTAGCAGAACAAGGCGGTGGGCCGGTCGTCCCCGGCGAGCATCTCCCGCGCGAGCGCGTAGCCGGGCAGGGTCTCCGACGGCGCCTGGCGGACCAGGTGCTCGTCGATCGGGATGCCGTGCCGGTGCAGCACCTGCCGGTAGCCGATCAGGCGTTCGTGCGTGGCCGGCACGTCGTCGTCGTTGTTGAGGAAGCCGATGCGCCGGTGACCGGCCTCGACGAGGTGGGTGACGGCGGTGACCGCGCCGCCCACCTCGTCGGGGACGACCGCGGGGACGACGCCGTCCTCGTCGGTCGCGTCGATCAGCACGGCCGGCACGCGCCGCAGATTCGCGGGCACGGATATCCGGCGGTGGTACATCGTCGCGTAGAGGACCGCCTCCACCTGCCGGTCGATCAGCGTCTGGACGTAGTCCTCGTGCGCGCTGGCGCTGGATTCGCGCTCGGCGTTGACGATGACCAGGGTCAGGTCGTGGGCGCGGGCCGCGTCCTGCGCGCCGAGGATGATCCGGCCCGCGTGCGGGGTGGTCGCGATCTCCTCGCTCAGCAGCCCGATCAGCCCGGACCGGTTGGTGCGCAGCGCACGCGCCGCCCGGTTGGGACCGTAACCGAGCTGGGCCGCCGCTTCGCGGACCCGCGCTCGCGTCTCCGCGGAGACCCGCGTGTTCGGCGTGTCGTTGAGGACGTGGGACACCGTGGTGATGGAGACGCCGGCCAGCCGGGCCACGTCTCGGATGCCGACCCCGTTCACCGCCATTGTGGACTCCTGCCTGCTCGCATCGGGTTGCCTCCGCTCATCCTTTCACGGCGCCGAGGGTGAGGCCCGCGACGATGTGGCGCTGGAGCACGAGGGTGAGCAGGATGACCGGGAGCGAGTAGACGGCGGCGAGCGCCGTCATCGCGCCCCAGTCGAGCCCGAACTGCGTCTGGAAGTTCGCGATCACGATGGGGGTCGTCTGCGCGCGGACCGAGGTGAGCAGCAGCGCGAACAGGAACTCGTTCCATGAGGCGAGAAACGCGAAGATCGCCGTCACCGCCAGACCGCCGGACACCACCGGCAGGACGACCCGCCAGAGCGCTCCGAGCCGCGACGCCCCGTCCATCTTCGCGGCCTCCTCGATCTCGTCGGGGACGGCCTCGAAGAAGCTCGCCATGAGCCAGATCGAGAGCGGCAGCGAGATCGTCGTATGGGCGATCGCGAGGGCGAACGAGGTGTCGCCGATCCCCATAGCGCGCATCGTCTCCACCAGCGGGGCGCCGATCGCGATCGTCGGCACCATCCGGGTGACGAGCGCCGCGAGCACGAACACGCGCCCGCTCGGCGTGCGGTACCTGGTGACCGCATAGGCGGCCGGAACCGCGAGCACCAGGGAGAACAGCGTGCTGAGCACGGCCGTCACGACACTGTTGATGAGCGCCGGGACGACGCCTTCCTTCGCCAGGGCCGCCACGTAGTTCTCCAGCGTCCACACGTTCGGCATCACCGACGGGGGCACCGCGATCGCCTCGCTCGGAGTCTTGAACGACGTGAGCAGCAGGTAGACGAACGGGAAGCCGTAGAGCACCAGGATCACGGCGAGCATGACGCCGAGGATCGCCTTCGTCGACCGGCGGCGGGTTTCGAGGCCGTTCATCGCGCCTCCCCCGGCCGCCAGATCGCGGTGACGGCCACCGCCGCGACGAGGAGCATGCCGATCAGGTAGATCGTGCCCATCGCGCTGGCCAGTCCGATGTCGCCGTAGCGGGTCATGGTGCGGTAGATGAGCAGGCTGAGCGTGGTCGTGCTCTCCTGCGGACCGCCGTTGGTCTGGATGAGGATGATGTCGAACGCGCGGGCCGCGTCGATGCCGCGCACGATGAGCGCGACGGCGATCACGGGTCGCAGCAGCGGGATGATCACCCGGAACAGCATCGTGGGGAACCGCGCCCCGTCGATGCGGGCTGCCTCCAGGATCTCGCCCGGGATGGTCTGCAGGCCGGCGAAGAGCACGAGGGTGATGAACGACGTCGTCAGCCAGATGTCCGGGAGGGCGACCGCGAAGAGCGCGATCGCCGGGTCGCTCAGCCAGCCGACCTGGCTCGGGTTGTCGAGGACGCCTGCCCGGACGAGGAGTTCGTTGACGATGCCGAAGTTGTCGATGAGCAGGAATCGCCACAGCAGGCCGGCCACGACGGGCGCGATCATGAGCGGGTACATGAAGATCGTGCGGAACACCGTCGAGCGCCGGCCCAGGGCCGCGAAGATCAGGGCGACGACGAGCCCGGCCGCGAACTCGAGCGCGACGACGACGAGCGTGTAGACGACCGTGCGGAGCGACGCGCCCTGGAACGAGGCCGAGGCGAACGCGTCGATGAAGTTCTGCAGGCCGACGTAGGCGCGCGGTCCGCCCGCGATCGGCGAGATGTCGTAGAAGGCGTTCCAGACGAACCTGATGAGCGGCCAGAGCACGAAGGCCGCGAGGAAGAGGGCTGCCGGCGCCATGAGCAGCAGGGCGAACCGGCGATCGGAGACACGCAATGTGGGAGGTCTTTCTGTCGGACGGGATGGCCGACCGCTGCGACGCGGTCGGCCACCGGTGCGGAGCGGTCGGCGGCTACTCGAGGATCGCCTCGATCTGCGCCTCCGCCTCCTGCAGCAGGGCGGCGTTGTCGGCGCCTGGCTCGACGGCCTTCTGCAGCATGGGCGTGAGCACGGTGTCGACGATCTCCTGCCACTGCGGCGTCGCCGGGCGGGCGCGGGTGGCCGGTGAGTTGAGCGTCTCGAGGATCGCGGGGTAGTTCTCCCTGCCGGCGACCCCCGCCTGCGACTCGAACGCCGAGATGCGCGCGACGAGGCCCAGCGACGTGTCCATCGAGAGTTCGTTGTGCTCGTACGCGAAGGCGATGAAGTCCTTCGCCAGGTCCTGCTTCGTCCCGGCTGCGGGCACCGAGAGGTACCAGGCGCCGGGCACTCCGGCGACGCCGCCCTCGCCCGCGATCATGGGGGCCGCGCCGATCTGGCCCGCGACGGGCGAGTCGGCGGGGGTCTGGGTGTAGGCGTGGCCCCAGAACCGCATCATGGCGAGCTGCCCCTGGTAGAAGAGGTTCTGCGCTCCGGCCCAGTCCAGCTGCGCCGCCCCGGCGGGGGCGTACGGGAGCAGGCTCGTGTAGTAGTCGAGCGCCTCGAGGTGCTCGGCGTCGCCGATGGTGATTTCGCCGGTCTCCGGGTCGAGGACCATGTGCTCCTCGCCCGTCTGCGAGACCGTGGCGAGCCACTCGGTCTCGACGGCGCCCTTGACATCGGTGCCGTAGAGGTCGATCTGGCCGTCGCCGTCGGTGTCCATCGTGAAGAACTCGGCGGCGTCGCGGTACTGCTCCCAGGTCGTCGGCGGAGCGAGCGGGTAGCCGTACTGCGCCTCGAAGTCGGCCTGGTGCTGGGGGTCCTCGAACAGGTCGGTGCGGTAGTAGAGGATCTCGGAGTTGGTGAAGATCGGCATGCCGACGTACTGGCCGCCGACCTGCGCCTCGCTCACGAGGCCCGGGAACAGGTCCGCCTTCACGTCGTCGGTGAACAGGTCGTCGAGGGGCGAGACGCCCTCGGTGAACGCGCTCAGCCAGATCGCGTCGAGAGCGGCGACGTCGAAGGAGACGCTGCCCGATCCGAGCTCGGTCTGGATGCGGTCGTAGAGGCCGTCATAGGGCAGTTCGACGAGTGTGACGGTCGTTCCCGTCTCCTGCTCGTAGAGGTCGGCGATCGGCTGCAGTTCCGCCAGTCCGCCGCCCTCGACGACGACGGTGAGTTCGTCCTCCGCGGCGGCGCCGCCCGCGCCGCAGCCGGAGAGCGCGAGCGTGCCCGCCGTCGCCAGTGCGGTTGCGAGGGAAGCGGTCCGGACACGACCGCTGGTATCGCGAAGCGTCATTACTTCGACTCCGTTCTTGTAGCTGCTCTGCTACGCGTGAGGGGTCACCGTCGGGCCGGTGACAAAACGTTTTGACAAAACGTCTTGGCACGAGTCTGCGGCCCCGGACCGGCGACTGTCAACGCCAAACATTGAAAAAATGTCGCCAAAATCGTTTGGCGCATTGACCTGCTGCGACGGACGCCCCTAGCATCGGTCAGCACATTGCCAAATCCATTTGGCTCCCAGCCCTTCCGGAGCACCATGAGCCTTCCACCGACCGGCCCCACCCGCCGCACCCTCATCCTCGCTGCCGGCGCCAGCGGCATCGCGGCAGCGCTCGGCGCGCCCCGGCCCGCCCGCGCCGAACCGGGGGCGGCCCCCGCCCAGGAGGCCGCCCCCGAAGAGCGGCCGCACCGCACGCTCCTCGGCCTGATCTAGCCCCTTGCCGACCCCTTACGACATCGACCTCGACGAAGCGGGAGACCACCATGCCCTCGACCATCTACGACGTGACCACCTGGACGATCCCCGGCAGCCCCGGCACGACCGCGTACACCGACATCGGCGCCGTCGTGAACAGCATCATCGCCGACATCAAGGCGAACCAGCCCACCCAGGCGGCGAAGCCGGGCGCCGTCGTCTACATCCCCCCGGGCGACTACTCGCTCAAGACCCGCATCGTGATCGACATCAGCTACCTCCAGATCAAGGGGTCCGGCCACGGGTTCACCTCCTCGAGCATCCGGTACAACACCGCGAACACCGCCGACTGGTGGGAGGTCTGGCCGGGCGGCAGCCGCATCAAGGTCGAGAACACCGACGGGAACGCCGAGGCGATCCTCATCAGCCGGGGCGGCTCGCCGCGCCTGAGCTCGATCGAACTGGTCGACTTCTGCCTCGACGGGCTCTCGTTCACCCCGAACCAGAACAGCTACCGCAACGGCAAGATCGGCGTGCGCTCCACGAGCGACACCGACTCGGTGCGCATCGCGGGCATGGGCATGGTCTACCTCGAACGCGGCGTCGTCCTCACCGGCGTCGACGCGTTGCAGCTCAACGGCAACTTCATCGCCGAATGCGGCAGCTGCGTCGAACTGGTGGGCTCCGGGCAGGCCACGATGGTCAACGACAACCACCTCGGAGCGGGCCCGGCGGGGTTCTCGTTCTTCGCCGAAGGGCACTTCGGGCTCATCGTGTCGGGCAACAACGTCTTCCCGCGCGGCAAGAGCTCGGTGCACCTGAAGAACTGCTCCGACAGCACCGTCTCGGCGAACCGCCTCCACTCGTTCTCGTCCGGCATGGTGACCCTCGAAGGCGACTGCCGCAGCAACCTCATCGGCGCCAACCACTTCCTTCGCAACCGCGAATCGTTCGGGCCGTTCCAGGGTGTCCCGCTCACGACCGACGACCTCTTCGGCCTCGTCCACATCAACGGCAGCGGCAACACCGTCACGGGCAACCACTTCACGTACGACGTGCCCTCCGGCTCCATCACCCCTTCGGGAGCGGTGCCGACCCTCGTCCTGGTGAAGTCGGGGAGCGGCAACTACCTGGCGATGAACCACCACGTCGCGAACGTCGGCGTCCGCTCGGCCGTGCTCGACGGCAGCACGACGAACACGAAGGTGCTCGACTCCGGGACCGCCGCCGAGTTCCAGGCGCTGAGCGGAGCGACCTACGGCTTCCGCGCGACGCCGTAGCGGCGCGCGGAGCGGCGTTCTGGAGCGTCCCGCCGGCAGTTTCGCCGGAGGGGCGCTCCGGTCTCGTTCGGGCCGTGCTCGGGAACGCTTGCTTAAGCGGCACAACAGGTGTCGAGGATCAGTGGGAGGCGCCGTGATCCGCGGGTGGTTGCAGCGGCACGCGTTATGACGGCCGACACAAGTTTCTGATGAACGTTCAAGTATTAGGAAAGGCTAGCCTAATGTAGCGCGCGCAAGGCGGTCGAGAGGCCGCACTCCCCGGACCAGCCTGAAGGAACACCACCATGCATCTCGGCCGACGCGCGATCACATGCGCCGCAACCGCCTCTCTGCTGTTGGCCGGTCTGGCCGCCTGCGGCGCTTCCGAACCCGTGCCCGAGACGGCCGCGGCCGCCGGTGAAGGCGCGACCGCGTACCCGCTGACCGTGGAGAACTGCGGCCAGGAGATCGTCTTCGACGCCGCGCCGCAGCGCGTCGTCTCGCTCGACCAGGGCTCCACCGAGATCCTCCTGTCCCTGGGCCTGGAAGACCGCGTGGTCGGCACCGCCTCCTGGACCGACCCGATCCTCGACTCCCTCGCCGAGGCCAACGCCGACGTGCCGCGGCTCGCCGACGAGGCGCCGACCTACGAAGTGGTCCTCGGCGCCGACCCCGACTTCGTCACCGCCTCCTTCGGCCGCCACTTCGCCCAAGGCGGCGTCGCGGACCGCGGCCGGTTCGCCGAGACCGGCATCGAGTCCTACCTCTCGCCCACCGACTGCGACGGCGACGTCAGCATCAACGGCGGCGGCACCCGCACCCAGCCGCTCACCTTCGACTCCCTCTACCAGGAGATCCGCGAACTCGCGCAGATCTTCGACGTCTCCAGCCGCGGTGAAGACCTCGTCGCCGAGCTCGAGACCCGCCGCCAGGCCGCGCTCGCGGACATCGCCGCCTCGGACCTGACCGCCGCGTTCTGGTTCTCCGACCTCAAGACCCCTTACGTCGCAGGCGGTCTCGGCGCGCCCGCGCTGCTCGCGAGCGAGGCGGGCGTCTCGAACGTGTTCGGCGACCTCCCCGACGACTGGCCCGCCACCACCTGGGAGGACTTCGTCGACCGCGACCCCGACGTCATCGTCATGGCCGACCTCAGTCGCGAACGATGGCCCGGCGACCAGGCCGCCGAGAAGATCGAATTCCTCACCACCGACCCGGTCACCAAGGGCCTCGACGCCGTCGTCGGAGAGCGGTTCATCTCGCTGCCCGGAGCCGAGATGAACCCCTCGATCCGGATGGTCGACGGCATCGAGGCGCTCGCCGCCGGACTACAGGCCATCGAGGCCGCTGCGTGACGACCGCGCTCGCCGAGGCCGCGCCCCCGCGCGGCGGGAACCGCTTGCGATTCCTCGCCGTCGGCCTCGGCGCCCTCGTCCTTCTGCTCGCCTCGATCGGCGCGGCGATCACGCTCGGCCCCGCCGACGTGTCCCTGGTGAACGTGCGCGACATCCTCCTCAACCACCTCGCGGGAGCGGAGATCCCGGTGCGGGTCTCGAAAGAGGCCATCGTCTGGCAGGACCGGCTGCCGCGCGCGCTCGTGGCCGCCGCCTGCGGCGCCGGGCTCGGGCTGTGCGGCCTCATCCTGCAGTCGCTGCTGCGCAACCCGCTCGCCGACCCCTACGTCCTCGGGATCTCCTCCGGCGCCTCCTCGGGAGCGGTCGTCGTCGCGATCCTCGGCGTCGGCTCGGCCGGGCTCGGCGTGCCCGGCGGCGCGTTCGTCGGCTCGCTCGTCTCCTTCGGCGCGGTCCTGCTCATCGCGCGCCTCGCCGGAGGCGGCGACGACAAGCTCATCCTCGCCGGGATCGCGGTCACGCAGCTGTTCTCCGCGATCACCTCGTTCGTGATCTTCGCGTTCGCCGACTCCGACGCGACCCGCGGCGTCATGTTCTGGCTCCTCGGCTCCCTCGAAGGGGTCCGCTGGAACGGCGCCGCCCTCTGCGGCCTCGCCGCGCTGGCCGGGACGGTCCTGTGCCTGGCCCGAGCGCATGTGCTGGACGCCTTCGCGTTCGGCGACGACGTGGCCGCGTCGCTCGGCGTCCATGTCGGACGCGAGCGCGCCGTGCTCATCACCGCCGCGGCGCTCCTGACCGCGGTGATGGTCAGCGTCGCCGGCGCGATCGGGTTCGTCGGCCTCGTCCTGCCGCACGCCGCCCGGTTCCTCGCCGGACCGCTCCACCTGCGCCTGGTGCCGGTGACCGCGCTCGTCGGCGCGGTCTTCATGGTGTGGGTCGACGCCGTCTCCCGGATCGCGTTCTCGCCCTCGCCGCTGCCGATTGGCGTCAGCACCGCGCTCGTCGGCGTCCCGGTGTTCATCGCGATCATGTACCGCCGAAGGAGGACGCCATGACGCTCGAGGCCCGCGAGGTCGCCTGGGACCGGGGCGGCCGACTCGTCGTCGACGGCGTGAGCCTGCGCCCGAACCCCGGCGAGACCATCGGGCTCCTGGGGCCCAACGGTTCCGGCAAGTCCTCCCTCATCCGCCTGCTCTCGGGGATCGCCCGACCGACCGCCGGCGTCGTGACCCTCGACGACCGCGCGCTGTCCGCGGTGCCGCGGCGCGAGGCCGCGCGCGCCATCGCCACTGTCACCCAGCATGCGGACACCGCAGTGGAGCTCTGCGTGCGCGACATCGTCGCCCTCGGCCGCATCCCGCACCGCGGCGCCTTCGGCGGCGACCACCGGGCCGACGCCGAAGCGGTCGCGGAAGCCTTGGAGCGCACCGGACTCGTCGCCAAGGCGGGGGAGTCCTGGCATCGCCTCTCGGGCGGTGAGCGCCAGCGCGCCCACATCGCCCGCGCGCTCGCTCAGCGTCCCCGTGAGCTTTTGCTCGACGAGCCCACCAACCACCTCGACATCCGCCACCAGCTCGACCTGCTGCGACTCGTCGCCGATCTGCCGGTCACCACGGTCGTCGCCCTGCACGACCTCAACCTCGCGGCGATGTTCTGCGACTCGGTGCTGATCCTCAAGGGCGGCAAGGCGATCGCGGCCGGGACACCGGCCGAGGTCCTCACGCCCGCACTGATCGCCGAGGTCTACGAGGTGGACGCCGTCGTGAACATGGACGAGTCCTCGGGCTGCCCGCAGATCGCGTTCACCCCTCGGGCCCGGGCGGCTCAGTCGAGGTAGTCCCGCGCCGACTCGAACGGATCGCCCTCGGCCAGGCCCAGGTGCTCGGCGCCCGGCTCGAACTCGCCGACGCCCCGGACGGCGGCGCACTGGCCACAATCGACCTCAGCAATGCAGTGGCGCGCGCCGGCGCATGAGATGGGAAGCAGCGCAGGGCGTCGAGGCTGCTGATCGCGTTTCTGCCTGGGGCGGTGTGAAAATCGTCCGCTGCGGGTAGACCAAGGGCCTCGACTCATTCGAATATGGAGGCTGCAATGATCGGATTCATCATCGCCGGGCTCGTGATCGGCGTGCTGGCGCGACTCATCAAGCCCGGGCGGCAGCACCTCGGGATCCTCGCCACGCTCATCCTGGGCCTGGTCGGATCGGTGATCGGCGGGACCATCGCGAACCTGCTCGGGACGGGCGACATCTGGGAGCTGAACGTCCTCGGCTTCGTGGTCGCCGTGGTCGCCTCGGTGCTGCTCATCGGCGTCGCCGAGAGCATCGCCTCGAGCCACCGCAAGACCGCTTCATGACGTCGATATTCACGCGTTCGAGTGAAAAGTCCGCGGATGCGGCTTAGCCTCAGGGAGTCGTTTTCCGACTCCGAAGGAGGCTCAACAGCCGTGACCATGATCAACACGAAGAAGAGGAAACGGGCGAGGACCGTGCGCCGTGTGAGGACCGGAGTGGCCGCTGGTGCGGCCGTGGGTCTGGCGGTCGCGGGGGTCGCCGTGGCCGCCCGCCGCGCCGATCGGGTGCTTCCCAAGCTCCCGGCTCCGGGCGCGACCGCGCAGGTCCAGCTGGTCTCGAAGGGCATCGAACTCGCCGTCGCGGGCCGCAAGATCCGCACCGGGCCGCTCCAGGGCCGGGCCACGTTCGAGATCGAGGAGCACCCGGACGACCCGGGCGCGGTCCGAACGAGGATCACCGAGTTCCGTCTCTCTTCGACCGGCGCACGCGATGCGGTGGTCACCATGGAGCAGCGTGCGGGCTCCCGCACCGAGGCGACCGTGCTGCGGCGCGTGTCGCCGCGCTCGCCCAGGTTCCAGCACACGCTGGCGCTCGAGTGCGAGGTCACCATCGCGAACCCGCGCGCGCTCGGCCTGCCCGAGGGGTCCGACGACCCGCTGTCGCTGCGGGCGAACGTCCCGATCGAACTGGTCGGCAAGCCGGCCGACTTCCCTGACTTCCACGCGGTCTACAAGCTCCACGAGCCGATCGCGTTGTCCGGGGCGAGCGGGGCGGGCGAAGCGTCGATGCTCAGGTTCTCCTTCCAGATCCAGGGCTTCTGACCGGAGGGGCCCGCCACGCGGCCGCAAGGCCGCCGACGGCCCGATGAAGATGATCCAACTGTGCAAGAACGGGCGGGGCATCCCTTGCGGATGCCCCGCCCTTCAGCTTGCCCGCGTGCGCGCGAGGTCAGCGCGCCGTTCGGGTGATCACTGCACTCGCCGGTACCCGGACACGGGCATGACGTCCATGGGGGCGATCTTCACGGTGTCGCCCGGTTTCGAGGCGTGGATGACCTGCCCCCCGCCGACGTAGATGGCGATGTGCCCGGTCCCGTAGGAGAACACCAGGTCCCCGGGGCTCAGGTCGCCGCGGCTGATCGCGGTGGAGTCGCTCCACTGCCCCTGCGACGTGCGGTTGAGCGACACGCCCGACTGGGCGTAGGCGGCGGCCACGAGGCCGGAGCAGTCGAAGGCGTCCGGTCCGGTCTTGCCGTAGCCGTATGGCTTCCCGAGTTGGTCGTAGGCGAACTGGACGATGTCGTTCGCGCCGGCCGGGGGATCGGCCGTCACCGTGACCCGGGTTCGGGCCTCCGCCTCTTCAGCCGCCTCCAGAGCGCGACCGGCCCTGCTGATGTCCCCTGCGAGCTTCGCGATCGTCTCGGTGCTGCGTGGGATCTCCGGCTCGACGGCTTCGAGCCGCGCTGCGGCCTGCTGGGCGGCCTCGTAGCGGAGGGCCTGCTCGGCCCTGAAGTCGCCCAGTGCCTCGATGGTGCCCGAGAAGCCGCCTTCTGCGGCGTCGAGGGCCTGGGTGGCCTGCTCGAGCTGGGATTCGATGGCGCCGTAGTCGCGCTCGGACGCTTCGATCACGGCGAGCAGTGCGGTCCGCTCGGATTCGAGCCGGTCGAGCTGCTCCTCTTCGGAGGCCTGACGCTGCCGGAGGTCCTCCAGATGGGACCTGATCTCGCCGGAGCCGGCGGTGTCGAGGTCGATCTCGCCGGCGTGCGCCGGCGTCGCGGTGAGGCTCACCGCCGCGGTGAGGTCGACCAGTGCGATGGCGATGATCCCGAAGCTCCGCATTCTCGGGACGTGTGCTCGGATCTGTTGCGGTGCATGGCTTGAGCCTTGTTTCGTGTCGGTCATAGGTTCAATCACCATGGCGCCGCGAGCGGGCCACGTTCGGTTGAGTCGGCTGCACGGTTCTTTCCTCGCTTCCCGGTAGGGGACTGCTGGACCACCCGAGGGCGGGGCATCACTGCCGCCATCCACGATGGCCCGGGTCGAGATCACTGGGACGAGTTCGAGGAACACACACCAAACGGAACTCAGCAGACGTATGGTGACGCGGGGGCTTCATCCCTGAAGCACGAATATATATCGGCAACGATGTAATCGATCTGCGGAAGGAGACCGGCATGGCCCAGCAAGCGCCGGAACGAGTCCTGGTCGGCGTCGACGGTTCGGCGACTTCGGTGCGCGCGCTGCAATGGGCCATGCGGTACGCGGAGCGGACGGGCGCGAAGCTCGATGCGGTCCACGCGTGGCAGATCCCCACGACGTACGGCACCCCGGTGGAGGTCCTCCCCGGCGAGAACTTCGCCGCCACCGCCCAACGGGCGCTGAACGAAACGGTCGACAGGGAACTCGGCGGTCGGGACGACCTCGAGGTGGGACGCATCGCAGAGATGGGCTATCCCCCGAAGCTCCTGGTCGAGCAGTCGAAATCGGCCGACCTGCTCGTCGTCGGCAGCCGTGGCCGCGGCGGTTTCAAAGGCACCCTCCTCGGCTCCGTCAGCCTCCACTGCGTCACCCACGCGGCCTGTCCGGTCGTCGTGGTGCGCGAGGCCGACTAGGCGTCGAGGCGCGTCATGGTTCAGCGGTAGTGGTCGACGATGCGCTGGGCGAGTGCCTTGAGGTGGTCCCGGGCTTCGGGTGGCCCGGTGACGGTGGCGGAGTCGGCGAACGCCAGGATTTGGCGCACGTCTTCGAGGACGCGGCAGCGCAGGACGCCCGGGGTGGTCCCGTCCGGTTCGGGTTCGCCGAGGGTCAGGCGTGAGCCGAGGATGCGCTGCGCCCGCTCCACTTGGTAGGCCTGGATGCGCAGGTGCACTTCGAGGTCGCCTGCGGTCTCCCAGCCGGAGGTCAGTTCGGCGGCGACATCGGCGAGGCGTACGTCCGGGCGGAGGCGTCGCGCGGTGCGGAGCGGTTCCCACCGGTCGATCTTCAGCAGGTTGAGCAGGCGGGGTGTGCCCGCTTCGTCGGCCACGAGGTACCAGCGCCCGCCTTTCGCCAAGAGCCCGTAAGGGTCGACGGTCCGCCACTGCGGTGGTCGGCCGGTCCGCTCGTAGTGGACCTTGAGCCGTACGCCGCGGCGCAGGTCGCCGATGAGCGCGGCGGGGGAGACGCCGCCGGGGTCGCGGCCGAACCACGGCCGGTTGTCGCTGACGACGAGGTCGCCGACGGCGAGCAGGCCGTCGCCGGAGCGGGCTCCGGCGACCTTGCGGCGGGCCCGGTCGCTGACTGCTTCGACGCCGAGGCGGCGGCGCTGGTCCTCGTCGAGTCCGGTGAGCGCCAAGTGCTCCCGTTCGGGCGGTGTGAGGCGGCTCGTGTCGAGGGCGGCGCCGGGGAGCATCGAGACGCCGCCGTAGCGGCCGCGGCGCGCGAGCACGGGGAAGCCGGCGTCCTGGAGCCAGCGCAGGTCGCGCATGACGGTCCGCTCGGACACGCCGGTGTCTTCGGCGAGCGCGGCGACCGTCGTGTCCGGTCGCGACCGCAGCGCGAGGAGGAGGGAGAAGCACCTGTCGGGAGTCACATTCCCATGTTCCCAGAGAACCTGACAGATCCCGTCAGGTTTCGCGTCTACGGTTGCGGCTCCGACGGAAAGGAGGGCAATCATGCCCGCACCGAACATCTTCATCGTCTACGTCTCCGACGCGCCTGAAGCGGCCCGCTTCTACGGGGACCTGTTCGACATGAAGCCGGTCTTCGAGACGCCGGGGTATATCTCGTTCGACCTCGGCGGCGGGGTCAGCCTCTCGCTGTGGAGCCGCTCGGGCGTGGATTTCGCCGCGGAACCGGTGCGCACCAGCGAGGTCTGCCTCGCCGTGGACCGAGCCGGCGCACCCGCATCGGTCGATGCGCTCTACGAGGAGTGGCGCGGCAAGGGCGTGCGGATCGTCGACGAGCCGCGCGACGAGGTCTTCGGCCGCACCTTCGTGGCGGCCGACCCTGACGGCAACCTCATCCGGGTCGCACCCGTCGACTAGTGCGGCAGGGCGGCGGCCCAAGGCCGCCGCCCGATTGCGTTGCAGGCGTTCCGCGGTTTCAGTCCGGGTGGATGACGACGCAGCAGCGGTCGGGGCGGGGGGCGAGTTCGGCGCGGTCGGGGGCGTCGTCGCGGGCGGTGAGGACGCCGCGGAGGAAGGCGTGGTTCATGCCGCAGACGAGTGCGGTCTCGCGTTGGGCGATGCGGTGGAACGGGCAGTTGCGCAGTTCGATGTCGTCGTCCTCGGTGCACTCGGGTTCGTAGCCGCATGCGGTGAGCGTCGCGAGCAGATCGGCGCCGAGGTCTCCGGTCGCGCGGCCGCGGCGTTCGGACGCGGTGATCAGGGCCTGGTGCAGCGCAGGGGAGTCGGTGGCCGCGACGACGTCGGCGAGGATTTCGGCGAGGAGGCCGTAGTCGCGCGGCGGGATGGTGACCGAGACTTCGTCGCGGGCGGGCGCGTACTGCTTGGCGGGGCGTCCGGCTCCGGGGCCGCCGCGGCCTTCGGGGCGGGCGTAGCCGGTGGTGAGCAGGCCGGCTTCGGCGAGCCGGTCGAGGTGGTACGCGGCGAGCGTGCGGCTGATGCCCACCGCTTCGGCCACCTCGTCCCGGCGGACCGGCGCCGACTGTGAAACCACGTGGTCGAAGACCCGGCGCCGCACCGGGTTGGACAGTGCGTCCAGTTCCAGGGCGTCCAGGTCGGCCGGGACGGCAGCCTCCTCCATACCGTGAACTCTACCACTAATGATTCTTGACAAATTCCGCTCGGGCTCCGACACTAAAGTAAGAACGTTTTGTCTTTAGAAGGGAGCGCCATGTCGACCATTGCGCAGGAGGCCGCCGAGCAGGCGTTCGAGCCGGATCTGATCGCCGCAGAGGCCGCGGCGGCGGACTTCCTCAAGGCGCTGGGCATGCGGCACGACTCCGAGCACCTCCGCGCCACGCCCGGGCGGATGGCGCGGGCCTGGGCCGAGATGCTCACCCCGCGCCCGTTCAACCTCACGACCTTCCCGAACGACGAGGGCTACGACGAGCTCGTCCTCGCCCGGGACATTCCGTTCCGCTCCGTCTGCGAGCACCATCTGCTGCCGTTCACCGGCCACGCCTGCGTGGGCTACCTCCCCGGGGAACGCGTGCTCGGCCTCTCCAAGCTCGCCCGCGTGGTCGAGCACTTCGCCTGCCGGCCCCAGACGCAGGAGCGGCTGACCAAGCAGACCGCCGACTGGCTCCAGGAACGCCTGGGCGCCAAGGCCGTCGGCGTCGTGATCAAGGCCGAGCACTCGTGCATGACGCTGCGCGGCGCGCTGGCCACCGGCTCGAGCACGGTGACCTCGACGCTGCTCGGCACGCTCCGCACCGATCCCAGCTCCCGCCAGGAGTTCCTGGCGCTGGCCGGCTGCTGAGCCGGCCAGCCGGATACGGCCGCGAGCGCGTCCGGTTCCCTACATCGCTTCCGGCGGGCGCTGCTCGGTGCGTCCGGCGGCGGGGGACTCGGTCTCCATTCGGGTCTGCGCGTCGTCCATGCCCTTGGCCGGGTTGGTCGCCGTGCTGGTGGTCTGCGTGTTGAGGTTCGACCAGGAGCCGGTGGTGCGGCCCGTGTACTCGTCCTCGCCGGTGTCCGTCATCGGCGTGGCGCGGGCGGCCGTCGCCAGGGCCCAGATCACGAAGATGTCGATCGCGATCATGACCATCGACCACAGCGGCTGCCAGGGCATCCAGAAGAACTGGCTGGTGGCCGAGATGGCCGCGATGACGACACCGGTCCAGTAGGCCCATTTCCTGCCCATGAAGACGAAGGCGCCGGTCAGGGCGACGAGCGCGCCGATGATGACGTGGACGGTGCCCCAAGCGGTGAGGTCGAACTGGTAGAGGTAGTTCGGTGTCGTCACGAAGATCTCGTCTTCGACCAGCGCTGCGATGCCGACCAGCACCTGCCAGATACCGACCATCACCATCATCGAGGCGGCGAAGACGGTGCCTCCCGCAGCCCAGGTGCTGCGCGTCTCTGTGCGTGCCATGGCGCTTCCCTATCTGCTCGGGCTCCCGTCGCGAACCGGCGGAAGACTCGCGAATGCTTACTATTCGAACAGTAGTCACTACGGGGTGTGTGCGCCGGAGATACGTGTTATCTTGTCGCGATTCTTGGCCGGGACGCGGGCGTGGAACTGTGCGGTCGCTACGGCTGAGCAGCGGTTATGCGGTGGAGGATGACGGCGGGGTCGATCCGGTGCCGGGAGGCGGCGCGCGCTCGACCGCACACCGCGAAGGGCGTCGTCCTGGTTCGGACGGCGCCCCGGCGGTGGTCATTGCGGATCAATCGGTTTCGTACTCGGCGGGGTCGTATACCGGGGCGGGCAGGGCGGTCGCGAGTTCGGTGAGCTCTTCGAGGCCGTAACCCTCGACCATGCCGCCGCCGACGCCGGTCTCGATCACGACGGCCCATCCGGATTCGTCGAAGACCCCGATGAACCAGGAGCAGTGCTCGTCGTCGATGCACCAGGTCCGGGTGGCGACGGTGCGGCCGTCGAGCTCGCTCTGGGCGCACTGGTCGTCCTTGCCGTCGCCCGGGGCCCCGCAGTCGATCAGGTACGGGCCGGTGCCCGCGCCTTCCGGCGGCAGGCCCGGCAGCCATCCGCCCGGCAGGTAGTAGCGGACGTTCATGCTGATCGGGATGTCGAGACTGTCGTTGAGCGGCAGGGTGACGTCGGCGGTGTAGGTGCGCTGCACGACCTCGCCGGAGCCGGTGTGGAGTCCGACGGCGCTGCCGCCGTGCTGCTCGGTCTCGCCGTAGACGCCTTCGATCACGGCCACGGCGGCGTCGAGGCTCGCCTGCGCGTCGGCGTCCGCGGCCTGGGGCCAGGACTCGTCGGCGGGCCAGGCGGGCGGCATGTCGAGGAATTCGACCGGTGCGAGTTCGCTCGTGTCGTAGTCGATCTGGGGCATGGCCAGCATCGCGGTGCTCAGGTCCTCAAGGGACATCTCGCGGCCCTGGCCGTGGCAGTCGAGGTCCCACCGGGAGGTGAGCGCCGAGCCGTTCGGGTACACGACGGCGGCTTCGAGCGCGCAGCCGTGGTCGGCGGTCATGAGGACGCGGCCGTCGCCGAGGGTCTCGGTGGCGAACTCGGGGGCCTCGTCGGTCCAGACGGCCTCGTCGCTGATGAGGTGCTGGGGGAACGCGACGTCGCCTGTGGGCCCGGGTTCGGCGGTCCAGCCGCCGGGCTGGTAGCCGGAGATGCGGTACGCCAGGTGCTCGGCCTCTTCGTCCGAGTCGAGGGCGACGTAGGCGCGGAGGTACGCCTGTCCGCCCTTGGCGTCGAGCCCGCGGGGCGCGAAGTTGAACTGCTCCTGGTTGAAGCCGAGGTCGGAGAGGGCCGAGTAGTAGTCCAGGTCGTGCTCGCCCATGACTTCCAGTGCCGCCTCGTCGGAGGGGAACTCGTAGTCCAGCGCGTCCGCGTCGAAGATCCCCGCGTCCACCGCGAGTTCGCCGAACGCGTCCTTGGCGGCGGTGTTGAGCTCCCGGCCGACCGGGTCGACGGTGCCGAACACGGGGTGGACGGAGGGGTAGGCGGCGGTGGCCGGGTCGAAATCGAACGGCTCGCCCGGGGGGAACGTCTGGGCGGCGTCGGGGGCCTGTCCGTCGTCGCCGAGTCCGGTGAGGGACAGGGCGAGGACGGCGGCGATCGCGGCGATGCCGGCGGCCGAGGCGCCGCCGATGGCGGCGTTGCGGCGGGCCTGGGCGCGGTAGCCGCGGCTCATGACCCGCTTGATGTCCACTGCGGACGGCGGGGCGGGGTCGTCGGGGCGTCCTTGCAGCAGGAGCCGCTCGGTGTGGTCGTGGTGTTCCATCGGTGTCCTTCCTTACGCGCCGGCGGGGACCGGGGTCCCGGCCAGCAGTCGTCGCAGTTTGCCCATGGCCCTTGAGGTCTGGCTCTTCACGGTGCCGGGGGAGCAGCCCATGGCGGCGGCCGTCTCCTCGACGGACAGCTGCTCCCAGTACCTGAGGACGATCGTCACGCGCTCGCGCGCCGCGAGCTGGTCGAGCGCGCCGGCGACGGTGAGCCGCAGCTCGACCTCCGCCTGGGGCGCCTCGATGCGCTGGACCGGCATGTCGTCGGTGGCGCGCTCGCGGCGCACCCAGGCGAGCCGCCGGTGGGACAGGTACACGTTGGTGACGATCCGGCGCGCGTATGCGGGCGCGCCGCCGGGCTCGACGCGGTGCCAGGCGGCGAACAGCTTCGTGAGCGCCTTCTGGACGATGTCGTCGGCCTGGTGCCAGTCCCCGCTCAGGTAGTACGCGTACCGCCTGAGGCGGTCGCGGTGTGCGAGGTCGAACGACTGGAACTCGTCCTCGCGTTGCTCCTTGCTCTGCACTAGGGCCTCTTTCGGGTGACGGGTCGGGGTGCGGGGCCGCGCAGTGGTGGATTCTCGGCCCTGCACCCGTAACTACGCGGGTCCGCGGAACACCCGTTGTCAAGATAATCGCGCCCGTGCCCGCGGGCCTCCCCGATTCGCACGGGTCCTCTTGCGCGGGTGGGGATCCGGTCCTTAGAATGGGGCGGCCCGGATGCACGACCCCCTTCACCTCGTCACTCGAGCGGCCCCATTCGGCGCGCCCGCCGACCGTTCCCCGAACGGCGAGAAGCGACGAGGTGAAATCCAGATGACCGTACTGTCCGATTTCGACAGGCGATCGGTGGCGGCGCTGCTCGCGCTCGCGGTGGCCGCGTTCTGCTACGTGACCGTCGAGACCGTCCCGGTGGGGCTGCTCGCCGAGATCGCCGCCGACCTCGACGTGTCGCACTCCCGGGTGGGGCTGTTGGTCACCGGGTACAGCGTCACCGTCGCCGTCCTCACCTTGCCGCTGGTGAAGCTGACCGCCCGCGTGCCGAGGCGCCCGCTGCTCCTGGCCCTCATGGCCGTCCTCGTCGCCGCGACCGCGCTTTCGGCCGCCGCGCCCACCTACGAGCTGCTGTTCGCGGCGCGCGTAGCGACCGCGCTCAGTCAGGCCGTGTTCTGGGGCATCGTCGCGCCGGCGGCCGCCGGGATGTTCCCCGCGCACGTCCGCGGCCGGGTCATGGCCGTGGTCTTCACCGGCGGGTCCATCGGGCCGATGCTCGGCGTGCCCGCCGGGACCTGGCTGGGCCAGGCCGCGACCTGGCAGGCCGCGTTCCTCGCCTTCGCCGGGCTCGGCATGCTCGCCCTGCTCACCCTCGTGCTCGCCCTGCCCGCCAGCCCGGTCCGCAACGAGCACGCCGGACGCGGCACCACCCCGGACGCCCGCCAGTTCACCCTGGTGCTCGTCACCAGTTCCCTCGCGGTCGCCGGGTTCTTCGCCGCCTTCACCTACACGTCGGCGTTCGTCACGGTCGTCGCCGGGATGTCCGCGGCGCTGCTCGGGCCGCTGCTGCTCGCGCGCGGCCTGGCCGACTTCGGCGGGATCGCCGCGGGCGGCGCCCTCTCCGACCGCAACCAGCGGCTTGCCGTGATCCTCCCCGTCGGCCTGCTCGCCGCCGCGATGCTCGCCATGTTCGCGCTCGGCTCCGACCCGTGGATCGCGGCCCTGACCATCATGCTCACCGGGCTCGCCATGGGCGCGCTCATCCCGGCCCTGCAGAACCGGGTCATGGAGTTCGCCCCAGGCAGCACCGACACCGCCTCGGCCGGGAACTCGATCGCGTTCAACATCGGCATCGCCCTCGGCTCGTCCCTCGGCGGCCTCGCCCTCACCCACTCGGGACCGCGGGCCACCGCCCTCACCGGGGCCGCACTCGCCTTGGCGGCGTTGACGACCGCGGTGGCCATGAAGGCGACCGCACGGATCGAACCGGTCCCCGTCGACGCGGGCGAACGCTGAGTCAGTCCTCCTCGACGGCGGCGCGCAGGCGCTCGGCGAAGCGGCGATACCCCTCCCGGAAATCGTCCGGCGCTTCGATCGTGAAGTCGGCGTCGAGCATCGCGAGCGCGGCGAGCGGCCACTCCCAGGAGTCGAGGCGTATGTCGACACGGGTGCGCCCGCCGTCGAGCGAACTCAGCTCCACGGTGTCGTGGCGGAACGCCTCGGCGACCGGGCCCGCCGGTCCCTCCACAGTGAACATGACCGAGGCGCGGTTGCGGTTGATGCCCTCGATCAGGTAGTCGACGGCCGGCGGCGACGGCCGCGGCTCGAACCGGGTCGTCGACAGGCGCAGGCCGGAGACGCGGTCGGTGCGGAAGACCCGCCAGTCGCCGCGGTCGAGGTCCCAGGCGAGGAGGAACCAGCGCTGCAGGTGGTGGATCTGCCGGTGCGGTTCGACGCGGCGGGAGGAGGCCGCGCCGTCCTTGCGCTCGTAGTCGAACGCGACCACCTGCCGGGCGGCGATCGCGTCCGCGAGCGCGCCGAGGTCGCCCGCGCTGGTGCTCGGGGCGGGCACGTCGCTGGTCTCCAGACTGGATCGCACCCGCGCGATCCGGTGGCGCAGCCGCTTGGGCAGGTACTGCTCGACCTTGCCGTAAGCCCGGGTCGCGGCCTCGTCGACCGATCCCTCGTCGGCGCTGCCGGTCGAGGCGAGCGCGGCGAGGCCGAGCAGGACCGCGATGGCCTCGTCGTCCTCGAGCATGAGCGGCGGCATCACCGCGCCGGCGGTGAGCCGGTAGTGGCCGCCCGGTCCGGGGCGCGTCTCGACCGGGTAGCCGTACTCGCGCAGGCGGTCGACGTCCCGCCGCAGCGTGCGCGGGCTGACGCCGAGGCGCGAGGCGAGCTCGCCGCCGCTGAACGAGCGTCCGGTCTGGAGGGACGCCAGGAGCGAGAGCATGCGGCGGGTGACATCTGACATGCCCCCAGTCTGCCCGAAATCGCGGTCAGGATCCGGCCGCAATTGGGCTTAGTGTCGCAGGCATGAACGAACGCATGATCCGCATCCGCGGCGCCCGGTCCAACAACCTCAAGTCGGTGGACCTGGAGGTGCCGCGAGGAAGCCTGACCGTGTTCGCGGGGCCGTCCGGTTCCGGGAAGTCCTCGCTCGTGTTCGACACCATCGCCGCCGAGGCCGGCCACCAGGTCAGCGAGACGTACCCGCCGTTCCTGCGCAACCGGATGCCGAAGTGGACGCGGCCCGAGGCCGACGAGATCGCCGGCCTCTCGCCCGTGGTCGTCATCGACCAGCGCCGCCTCGGCGGCAACGCCCGCTCGACCGTCGGCACGGTCACCGACACGTGGACGTACCTGCGGCTGCTCTACTCGCGGGTCGGCGAACCGCTGATCGGAGAGTCCACCCGCTTCTCCTTCAACGACCCCGGGGGCATGTGCCCCACCTGCTCGGGCCTGGGCGACGCCGTCGAGATCGACGTCGCGGCCTTCCTCGACCCCGGCAGGTCGCTCAAGGAGGGCGCGATCCTCCTGCCCGGCTTCGGCGACGGCGGCTACTGGTTCGACAAGTACACCGGCGTCGAGTGGCTCCCGGCCGACGCGCCGCTGCGGGAGTGGACCGAGGACGAGCGGCTCGCGCTGCTCTACGGCGGCGAGCACATCGCCCGCCTCGGCGTGCGGCCCCCGAAGGACTACGAAGGTCTGGTGCCCTGGTTCGAACGCATCTACCTGCACACCTCCGACAGCATCTCCGACACCAAGCAGAAGGCCATCGACCGGTTCACGCGGTCGGGCGTGTGCCCCGAATGCGGCGGCGACCGGCTGAACGCCGACGCCAGGGCCGTCACCGTGCACGGCCGCACCATCGGCGAGATGGCGCGCATGGAGGTCGCCGAACTCGCCGACGTCGTTGCGGGCGTGGACGACACGGCGGTGGCGCCGGTGGTCGCGGCGCTGGTGGAGCGGCTGCGCGCCATGGACGCCATCGGGCTGGGGTACCTCCACTTGGGTCGGGCCACGGCGAGCCTGTCCGGCGGCGAGTCGCAGCGGGTGAAGACCGTGAAGCACCTGGGCAGCAGCCTCGTCGAGATGTTGTACATCTTCGACGAACCGACCGTCGGCCTGCACCCCCACGACGTCGAGGCCATGACCGGCCTCCTGGAACGGTTGCGGGACAAGGGGAACACCGTGCTCGTCGTCGAGCACGACCCGGCCGTGATGGCCGTCGCCGACCAGATCGTCGAGATCGGGCCCGACGGCGGCGCGGCCGGCGGCAGGGTGGTCTTCCAGGGCACGTTCGACGGGCTCCGCGCGGCCGACACCCCGACTGCGCTCGCCCTGGCGAAGCCGACGCCCACGGTCACCGCGCCGCGGGAGGCCGCCGGGGCGATCACGATCGAGCGCGCCGACCGCAACAACCTGCGGGACGTCACCGTCGACGTCCCGACCGGGGTGCTGACTGTGCTCACCGGCGTCGCCGGCTCGGGCAAGTCGAGCCTGGCGGCGGCGCTCGTCGAGCAGCACGCCGCGATCGTGGTCGACCAGCGCCCGGTAGGCGCCAACCGCCGGTCCACGCCGCTCACCTACGCCGGGATCGCCGCGCCGGTCCGGCGGCTGTTCGCGAAGGCGAGCGGCCTGTCCGCCAAGTACTTCAGCGCCAATTCCGAAGGGGGCTGCCCGGAGTGCAAGGGCCTCGGCGTCGTCTACACGGACCTGGCGTTCATGGAAGGCCACGAGTCCGTGTGCGAGGCGTGCGGCGGGCGCCGGTTCACCGACGAGGCGCTGCGGCACCGCGTCGAAGGCCTCACCATCGCCGACGTGGCCGACCTGACCATCGCCGAGGCGATGCGGCGGCTCGCCGACCCCTCGATCCGCAAGGGACTGCGGCACCTCGACCGGGTCGGCCTCGGCTACCTGCGGCTCGGGCAGCCGCTCTCGACGCTGTCGGGCGGCGAATGCCAGCGCGTCAAGATCGCGCGGGAGCTGCGCGAGGCCGCCGAGCCGTCGGTGTACGTGCTCGACGAGCCGACGACGGGCCTGCACCTGCGCGACGTCGACACGCTCATGGACGTGCTGTCCCAGCTGCTCGAGGCCGGGCACACCGTCGTGGTCATCGAGCACCACCTCGACGTGATCCGCCGCGCCGACTGGGTCGTGGACCTCGGCCCGGGCGCGGGCCGCCACGGGGGCCGGGTGCTGTACGAGGGCCCGGTGGCGGCCATGCGGGGCACGGCGACCGCGCGGGCGCTCGGGCAGGACTGACCGGCCAGGGGTCCCGCACGAGGGGCGGGCGGGACCCTCACTGCGGGGGCTTGGAACGTGTAGGCCCTCAGTCGCGCGGTGACCGTCAGCCGAGGGTGCCGACGAGCGCCATCGCCGCTACGAGCAGGACCATCCCGGCAATGGAGACCGCCGGCCTGCGCGGGACGGGGCCTTCGCGGAGCACCTGGACGCCCAACGGCGCCAACGCGATCGCCAGGCCCAGCACCGCCGCGATCGACAGCGGTGTGGTGCCTTTCAGGACCCCGAGCGGCAGGAGCGCGGTCGCGGCGAGCGCCGCCGCCCGGAACCAGCCGAAGGTTCCGGAGCGGAGCGCGCCGACGGCGAGGACGATCCAGCCGGCCATGATCGCCACCGAGCACGCCGACATCAGGTGCCAAGCGCCGTAGGCGTCGGCGACCGCCTGCGTCGCCGCTTCGGGGCCGCGGTCGGCGGCGAGCTGGAAGGCGAGGTGGTCGGCGCCGGCGTGGAACGCGCGGGCGAAAAGTCCGAAGAGGACCATGGCGCCGCCCCACAGCGCCCAGCCGGGGCGGGACCGGCCGACGCGTTGCGCGAGCAGGAGGACCGCGGGCCACAGCAGGACGACCCCGGCGAGGAAGCAGCTGTAGGCGGCGGTCATGAGGCCCGGGCGTTCGGCGTAGGCGCGGAGCTGGTCGGGGAAGAAGAACGGCGTTCCGGCCCGGAGCAGTACACCGGTGAGCAGGAGGAGCGGGGCGAGGACGAGGGCGGTGCCGCCGAGCCAGCGGCCGGGGAAGCGGGTTTCGGTCATGCCCCAACGATCGGCGCCGGGCCGGTCCGCCGCGTCGGACCGAGGCCTGGTTTCGCCCGTCAGCCCTCGGTATGACGACGACTCGTCAACCGGACGCTACCGTTTCCTGGTGTCCACTCGCCGCCTCCTCGTCCTGGCCGATGCCGCCGTCGCCCTGGCCGTCACCGCCGTCTACCTGTCGTTCGCCGCGTACGGCGGTGGCGACGGGACGCCGGTCTTCACCGGACCCGCTTGGCTCGCATGGGTGACGGCGGCCGCGATCGGCCTGCCGGTCGCCGCCCGGCGGCGCTGGCCGGTGCCCGCCGCGGCGGTCGCCGTCACCGGCTGCGCCGCCGCCGCGGTGCTCGACTTCGCGCGCGAACCGTTCGTTCCCGCGGCCCTGGTGCTGTACGCGGTCGGCGCCTCCGTCGACCGCCGCCGGTCCGCGGTCGTCCTCGCCGCCGCGCTCGCGGTCCTGACGGCGGGCCTCGTCGTCGGCGTCTACCTGCACACGCCTTCAGAGACCCTGCCGGGCCTGCTCGTGCTGGCCGCGACGGTCGGGGCGGTCGCGGGCGGCGGTTGGGCGGCGGGCGTGGCGATGCGACACCGGCAGGCGGTGCGGCTGCGCGAGCAGGCCCGGGAGCGGGTGCGCGTCGTCGCCGAGGAGCGGCTGCGCATCGCCCGGGAGCTGCACGACATCGTCTCCCACAACCTCAGCCTCATCGCCGTGCAGGCGGGCGTCGCCAACCATGTGGCCGACGAGCAGCCCGAGCGAGCGCGGGAAGCGTTGCGCTCCATCGAATCCACGAGCAAGGGCGCGCTCGCGGAGATGCGCGGCGTCCTGGCCGTGCTGCGGACCGGCACCGCCGGGGACGCCGACCGGGCGCCCGCGCCGGGCCTTGCCGACCTCGCGCCGCTCGTCGAGGGCGCCCGCGTCGCGGGCGTCGCCGTGGCCAGCCGCGTCGACGTGCGGGAGCCGCTGCCGCCGGGCATCGCCCTCGCCGTCTACCGCATCGTCCAAGAATCACTGACCAATGTGGTCAAACATTCAGGAGGCGGGGCTTGCGAGGTGATCGTCCGCCGCGACGGCGGCCGCGTCACCGTCGAGGTCGCCGACGACGGCGGGCCGCGGCGGCACGACGGCGGTCACGGCCTGATCGGGATGCGCGAACGGGTCCTCATGTACGGCGGCACGTTCACCGCGGGGCCGAGCGGGCGCGGCTTCGCCGTCCGGGCGGTCCTGCCGGTCGAGAGCGGGGCGGCCCGATGACGGTGCGGGTGCTCATCGCCGACGACCAGGAGCTCGTGCGCGCCAGCTTCCGGCTGCTCATCGACTCCGCCCCGGGCCTTTCCGTCGTCGGCGAGGCCGGCTCGGGCGGCGAAGCGGTCGTCCTGGCCGGCGCCACGGTCCCCGACGTGGTGGTCATGGACGTGCGGATGCCGGGCATGGACGGCATCGAAGCCGCCCGCCGCATCGGTGCCGACCCCGCGCTGACGGCGGTGCGCGTCCTGATGCTGACCACCTTCGACCTCGACGAATACGTCTACGCCGCATTGCGGGCGGGCGCGAGCGGCTTCCTGCTCAAGGACACCTCGCCCGCGCTGCTCCTCGACGGCATCCGCACCGTCGCCGCGGGCGAAGGCATGCTCGCCCCCACGATCACCCGCCGCCTGATCGAGGAGTTCAGCCTCCGTCCCGAGCCCGGACCCGCGCCCGCGCGCCGCCTCGACGCGCTCACCGAACGCGAACGCGAAGTCCTCACCCTGATCGCTCGCGGCCTCAGCAACACCGAACTCACCGCCCGCCTCCACGTCAGCATGGCCACGGTGAAGACGCACGTCAGCCGCCTCCTCGCCAAGCTCCACGCCCGCGACCGCGCCCAACTGGTCATCACCGCCTACGAAACCGGCCTGGTCACCACAGGCGCGAACCCTGAGTCAGCTCTCTAGGGCCGCAACGCAGCTCACGCCCGGCACGGTCCACTCGGCGACCGGCGGACGCCTGCCCGAGGGGTCCACGCGCATGACCTCGCCGCCGTGCTGGCAGGCGACCAGGACGGACCCGTCCTCGGCGAGCACCGCATCCCGCGGCCATGCCGCACCGACCGGGACCGACCGCAGCAGCGCGCCCGCGGCAGGGTCGACCACCGCGAGCACATCAGGGCCGCGGACCGTGAGGTACACGAGACCGCGCGCCGGATCCGGTACGACCGCCGCCGGCAGCGACGCCGTCCCATTGCGGGGCAACGGCACCGGCGACCCGAACGCGAACCTCCCCGACCGCTCGTCGTACGCGCCGACCGCGAACGCGCCGGCGAGTTCCCCCGCGATCACCACCCGATCGCCCAGGAACGCCAGGTGCCGAGGACCGAACCTCGGCTCGAGCGGCGTCACCGCGACCGGGACGAGCTTCCCGTCCTCGCCGAGGTCGAACGCATGGACGCGGTCCGAACCCAAGTCGACCGCGAACACACGCTCTCCGCGACAGACCACTTGGTGCGCGTGCGGACCCGCCTGACGATCCGCATGCGGACCGGAACCCTCCAGCTCGACCACGTCTGCAAGCTCGCCGAGCACGCCGCCCTCGCCGACCGGCAGCACCGCGACCGTCGCGCCGCTACCGTCCGCCTTGCCGTAGTTGGCGACCAGCAGCCACCGCCCGCTCACATCGACCGCGCCGTGGCACGGGCTGCAACCGCCCGTGGACCGGTCCCGCCCGACATGTTCGAGCGCGCCGTCCTCGCCCAGGTGCCAGGCCGACGCCGAACCGGGCTCGGTCGAGGAACGGCTGAGCGCGTACACCGCTGCAGGTCCGACGACGACCCACGAGGGATCGGCCACCGCCGCCGCCGCACCGAGCCCGCCGGGCCCGGCCGTGACCAGGCCCGGTCCGCCCGCAGAAGTGAAGTCGCCGAGGAGATACCGCATGGCCGCGATCCTAACCGCCGCTGCGGACCTCGAGGCGACCGTCGAGCAGGGCCAGCTTGTCTCAGGTCAGGGCTTCGCGCAGGAACTCCCGGTAGACGGCGGCCGAGGCGCGCAGGGCGACGGTCGCGTTCGCGGGCTCGGGGCGCCACGGACGGGTGTCGACCAGGAGTTCGCCGAGGGTCCGGGCGCCGGAGGTCTCCACGCTCACATGGGCTTCGACCGCTTCGGTGAACAGGTCCGGGTGCGCCAGGTACGCGAGGCACATCGGGTCGTGGACGGGCGCCGCCGCGGTCGCTTGCGCTGAGCGGTCGGTCTCGAGGCGGTGCCGGACCAGGTCGGCCGCGGCCGCGCCGACCGTGGTCGACTCGAAGGCCGCGCAGTCGGCGGCGGTGAGCGGGGCGGAGTGCGTGGCGTCGAGCGGCACGATCACCACGTCACGGATACCGGCGCTCAGGACCGCTTCGGCCGCTTCGGGATCGGCCCAGAAGTTGAACTCGGCCGCGGCGGTGACATTGCCGTTCCCGTGTGCACCGCCCATGAGGACCAGCCGCGGGATGCGCGAGGCCAGCCGTGGTTCGAGCGCGAGCGCCAGCGCGACGTTGGTGAGCGGGCCGGTCGCCACGAGCGTCAGGTCGGCGTTCGCCTCGTCCATGAAGCAGTCGCGCAGGAACTCGACCGCGTGCCCCTCGCGCTTGGCCGAGACCGCCTCGGGCAGGCCCAGGCCGTGCTTCTGGAAGTCGCTGTCCTTGTTGAGGACGCGCCGCGGCACGGGCAGGTCCGACCTGACGAGCGGCCGGGCCGCGCCCTCGTAGACCGGGACGTCCGCGCCCGCGAGGTCGAGCGCGCGGAGGGTGTTGTCGGTGATGTGCTCGATCGCGACGTTTCCGCTCACGGTGGTGACCGCGACGAGTTCGAGCCCCGGATGCCGCACGCCCGCGAAGATCGCGACCGCATCGTCCGAGCCGGTGTCGCAGTCGAGGACGAACCTGACGGTCATGCTTCACTCCTTCCATTGCGGCGCATCGAATCCGAAGGCTAACGCAGGACCGCGCCCAGCAGGTCCGAACCCAGCGCCGTCAGGTCGGTGAGGTTGAGGCTGTAGCGGACATAGCGGCCGTGCCGCTGGAAGGTGAGCAGGCCCGCCCGGCGCAGGACGGCGAGGTGGCGGGAGACCTCGGGCGGCGAGAGCTCCCAGGCGTGGGCGAGTTCGCCGGTGGTGTGCGCGCCGCGGGCCAGGGTGCGCAGCAGCCGCAGCCGCACCGGGTGCGACAGCGCCTCCAGGCGCAGGGTGACCGTCTCGAGCGAGACCGACTCCGGCGCGTTCGGCTCGGCGACCGGGTACTGCACCACCGGCTGCCATCCCTTGGCGTAGACCGCCACCAGGTGCGGGCGGCCGAAGACGCTGGGGAGGAAGGTGATCCCGGCGTCGTCGGCGGCGGTCGCGGAGTCCTGCAGCTTGTCCACGACGATGGCACCGCCGTCGGGCGCCAGGGCGACCGCGCTGGAGACTGCTGCCAGCGCCGGCCCGATGCCCTTGCGCTGCAGCAGGTCGTGCTTCAGGCGCCGGTCGTCGGCGAGCCGCACGGCGACGCCCGACCAGGCGGCGTCGAAGAACGCCTCGGCGCACGCTTCGAGGGTCTCGCGCACCCGCGCCCGCACCGCCGCGGGGTCGGCCAGGAGCCGTTCCGCGAAGGCCTCCTGGACTGCGCCGCGGGCTTGCGCGAGGGCGAGCGCCCGGTCGCGGGCCGTCGCGTCGGCGAGCGGCGACGGGGCGTTGAAGCGGACCCGGTTGCTGCCGCAGGTGGTGACGAGCGCGGCGGTCGCGTAGGCCTCGTCGTCGATCCGGTCCACGTCGTCGAGCTCCTCGGCCAGCGTCGGCCGGGGGCGGGCGGGCACCAGGAAGTCCGCCCGTGAAGAGCGCCAGAGGAACTCCGCCTCCTTGAGCCGCTCGGCGAGCTCCGGCGGCAGGGTCGCCCAGACGCTCCCGGCCCAGCCGACGTGCCGCGGGTGGTGCGAGGGTTCGGCCAGCACATGGAGCATCGCGGTCAGCTCGGCCAGCGGGGAGACGGAGAACCGCAGCCGCCCGGGCGGCAGCCCGCCGATGTCGATCCTCAACGCCATGCGCTCATTCTCGCCGGTCGCAGGGCCGGGGACCGCATCGGTTGACGAACTCCGTCAATCGACGCGGGCGAGCCGGGGGCCGGACGCAACGTTGGGGCCATGCCAACCGCCATCGAGTCCCGGCCCCGCGCCCTCGTCCGCGCCTCCGGAGGACCCCGTTACGCCGTTGCCCTC
Source organism: Glycomyces niveus (assembly GCF_017592475.1). GTDB lineage: Bacteria > Actinomycetota > Actinomycetes > Mycobacteriales > Micromonosporaceae > Glycomyces > Glycomyces niveus. Next base: position 46,819 of record NZ_JAGFNP010000009.1, read on the forward strand.
GCCGTGGACGCCCTCGGCACCGGACTGCTGCGACCCTTCCTGCTCCTCTATGGAGTGACCGTGCTCGGCCTGTCCGCGCCCGTCACCGGCATCGCCATGACCGCCGGGATCGTCGTGGCCCTCGCGTGCACGCCCTTCGTGGGCCGCTGGCTCGACCGCGGCGCCCGCAGCACCGTCGTGGCGGCCTCGATGCTGGTCCGGGTGGCCGGCGTGGCGCTGCTGCTCGCCGCCCCCGCCGGGAACGTCGCGATGTTCACGGCGGCGGCGCTCTTCCTCGGCGTCGGCAACCAGGCGTGGCCCGCCGCCCACGCGGCCCTGGTCGCCACCGTCGCGCACGGCCGCGAACGCGACGCCGCCCTCGCCGCCGGGCGCGCGCTCCGCAACGGCGGCATGGGCGTCGGCGCGCTCCTCGCGATCGCCTTCCTGACCGGCGGCGCCACCGCCCTGCAGGCGCTGGCGGCCGTCACCGGCGTGGCCTACCTCGCGGCGGCCGCCCTGACCTGGTCGGTCCGCTCGCGCGCCGACACGGCCGAGGCCGAAGCAGGGGAGCAGGTCCAGGGGCCGCCGCCCAAGATGCGCACGCTCCTGACCGCCAACGTCGTCTACACCTTCTGCCTCAACGTCCCCGAAATCGCCCTCCCCCTGGTCCTGGTGACCCAGCTGGACGCCTCCCCGGCGTGGTCGGCGGTCGTCTTCATCGCGAACACGGTCATGGTGGTCGCCCTGCAGGTGCCGGTCACCGTCCTGATGTCCCGCTACCCCCGCCGGTCCGTGCTGGCCCTCAGCGGTGCGGTCCTCGCCGCCTCCTACCTCGGCTTCCTCGCGGCGAGCCTCCTCGGGCACGGCTGGGCCGCCCCGGCCATCGTGGCCGTGTCCCTGATCTGCAACCTCGGCGAGATCCTGTACGCGGGCAGCGCCACCGCGCTCGTCACCGCCCTCGCCCCGTCGCACGCGATGGGCCGCGCCCTCGCCCGCTTCCAGTTCTCCACCGGCCTCGGCCTCGCCGTCTCCCCGGCCGCCATCACCGCCCTCGCGGCGATCGGCCCGGCCGCCCTCTGGGGCGGCCTCGCCGCCGCGACCCTCGCGGCCGCCGGCGCCGTCGCCACCGAACGGGAAGCGCGATCGGCGGGTCCGATGAGGATCAGCCGGCGTCGCGTTCAGGTCCCCGCCGGACGCTCCCGGTAAGCCGTCGGGGTCATGCCGTGCGTGCGGGAGAACTGGCGGGAGAAGTACATCGGGTCGTCGTAGCCGACTTCGCGGGCGACCGAGGCGATCGGGAGGTCGGTGCCGTCGAGGAGTTCGCGGGCGCGGGCCATGCGGAGCTGGACCTGGAACTGCAGCGGCGAGACGCCCAAGTGCTCGCGGAAGAGGGAGCTGAGCTGCGAGGCGCTGAGCCCCACCATCGAAGCCAGGGCGGTCACCGACGTGCGGCGCGGCGCGGTGGCGCGCAAGTGGTCGACGGCCCGTTCGAGCGGGTTGAGGGCCGGGCCGGGGTTCCGGCGGCCGGTCGCGATCACGTGCGCGAGCGCGTGCCAGGCCGCGCCCGACGCCCGGATGAGCGCCGACAGGGTCGGGCCCGAGTCGAGGGCGTCGATCACTTGCGAGAGCAGGCTCGCCACCGGCGCCGGATCGCGCAGATGGGTCACGCGCCCGCCCGCCGCCGCCTGCGCGGTCCGGACCAGGTCCGCGGCGTCGGCACCGGTGAAATGGCACCACCAGAGGGTCCAGGGATCCTCGTCGGAGGCGCCGTACGCGTGCGGGCGCTCGGCGGGCAGGAGGACCACGCCGCCGCGCGAGACGGTGAAATCGGCGCCCTCCGACCGGCACCAGCCCTCGCCGTCGGTGCAGACCAGCAGCAGGTGCTGGCCCGCGCCGCGCGGCCGCGAGCGGCCGTGCCGGGCGGCGTGTGGAAAGTATCCGGCGTCCGTCACCAGGAGCTTCCCCGCCACCGGATGCCGCAGCGCCTGGTCGACGGCCGCGCGGGGCACGACCAGCATGCGCTGGCCCGCGAACCCCTCCCTGACGCCGTCGGCATCGGTAACGATCATCGGTTCGTCCATATCCGCTAGTGAAATGACCATCGACAGGCATGTCAAGTCTTCATAGGCTCGGAACATGCCAACCGAAGAGTCGAGGATCGTCCTGCCTGACGCCCCCGCGGAGCTCACCGACCGGCCCGTGCGCGCCTGGCGCCGTCCGGTCGCGATCGACGCCTACGCGCCCGCCGCGCCCGACCGCTACCCGGCCTACCTGGACCAGCGCGTCTACCAGGGCTCCTCGGGGGCGGTCTATCCGCTGCCGTTCATCGACGCGGTCTCGCGCGAGAAGGCCCCGCGCGACTGGGACGCGATCCACCTCGAGAACGAGTACGTGCGGCTGATGATCCTCCCGGAACTCGGCGGACGAATCCACATCGGACTCGACAAGACCCGCGGGTACGACTTCTTCTACCGCAACGACGTCATCAAGCCCGCCCTCGTCGGCCTCGCCGGGCCCTGGATCTCCGGCGGCGTGGAGTTCAACTGGCCCCAGCACCACCGCCCCGCCACGCACCTGCCCGTCGAGGCGCTGATTGAGCACGAAACCGATGGGGCCGTGACGGTCTGGTGCTCCGACCACGACCCGTTCGCGCGCATGCAGGGCATGCACGGCATCCGGCTGCGGCCGGACAGCGCCGTGATCGAGCTGCGCGGCCACCTGGTCAACCGCACCGATGAGGTGCAGACGTTCCTGTGGTGGGCCAACGTCGCCGCCGAAGTCCATGACGACTACCAGTCGTTCTTCCCCACGGACGTGCGCGTGGTCGCCGACCACGCCAAGCGCGCCACCACGACTTTCCCTGCGGCCCAAGGCCGCTACTACGGCGTCGACTACCCCGCGCAGCGGACGGAGGATCGCCCTGACGGCGACCGGCTCGACTGGTACCGCAACATCCCGGTACCGACCTCGTACATGTGCATCGTGACCGAGGACGACTTCTTCGGCGGGTACGACCACGCTGCTCGCGCCGGGTTCGTGCACTGGGCCGACCACCGGATCGCGCCCGGCAAGAAGCAGTGGACCTGGGGCAACGCGCCTTTCGGGTGGGCCTGGGACGCGCACCTGACCGACACCAACGGCCCGTACGTGGAGCTCATGGCCGGAGTCTTCACCGACAACCAGCCCGACTTCGCGTTCCTCAAGCCCGGCGAGACGAAGACCTTCTCGCAGTACTGGTACCCGATCCAGGACACCGGTCCCGTCCACCAGGCCACTTTGGACGCCGCGGTCAGGCTCGACGTCGACGGTCGCCGAGTGCGGATCGCGGCGGCGGCGACCTCGCCCCGCCCCGGTGCGCGCCTCCTGCTGCGAGCCGACGGCCGCGTCATCCGCGAGATCGTCGCGGACCTCGCCCCGGGTGCCCCCCTGATCGAGGAGTTCGACCTCGACACCGGAGGCGAGCAGGAAGGCGCGGCTCCCGGAACCGACCTGGAACTCGCCGTCGAGCACGGCGGCGAAACGCTCGTGTCCTGGCGGCCCCGGCCCGGGCACACCGCACCGGCCACTGCCGATTCCGCCACCGAACCGCTTGCGCCCGAAGCGATCCCATCGGTCGACGAGCTCTACCAGACCGGCCTCCACCTTGACCAGTACCGGCACGCCACCCGCTCGCCCGAACCGTACTGGGCCGAGGCACTGCGCCGCGACCCCGGCGACGCCCGCACCAACACCGCGCTCGCGACCCGCCGCCTCAAAGCCGGCCTGCTCGACGAGGCCGAAGCCCTGCTGCGCACCGCGGTCGAGCGCCTGACCCGCCGCAATCCGAACCCGCGCGACGGCGAGGCCCACTACAAGCTCGGCCTCGTGCTCACCCGCCAAGGCCGCGCCACCGAAGCCCGCGAAGCCTTCGGAAAGGCCCTGTGGGACCAGGCCTGGGGCGACGCCGCCGCCGTCGCCACCGCCCGACTCGACCTCGCCGAAGGCCGCGACGCCACGGCAGGACTCGCCGCCGTGATCGAACGCAGCCCCCGCCACGTCCAGGCCCGCAACCTCGCCGCCGTCGCCGCACTGCGAACCGGCGACATCGCCGCGGCCGGCGACCTCGTGCGCGGCACCCTCCGCGACGACCCGCTCGACGCCTGGGCCCGCGACCTCGCCGTGCGACTCGACTTCGAAGCGGAGCCGACCACCGACCCGACCATCGCCTTGGACGTCGCCCTCGAATACCGATCCATCCGTGAGGACGAGGCCGCGATCGACCTCCTCACGACCGCTGCGACGCTGGACCCGGCCCACGGCCAGGTCAACGTCGCGCCGATCGCCTGGCTCCACCGCGCCGACCTCGAGTTCGAACGCGACGACACCGAATCGGCCGATGCCGCGCTGCAACACGTCCACGGCCTCGACCGCACCTGGTGCTTCCCCTCGCACACCGAAGACGACGCCCTCGCGCGCCTCCGCGGGCACCGCCCGGACGACCCGGTCCTCGCCGCGCTCGCCGGACACCGCCGCTACGCCGCAGGCCGCCGCGAGGAGGCCATCGCCGCCTGGGAGACCGCTGCCGACCACGGCGACCCGGTGGTGCTGCGCAACCTCGGGGTCGCCGCCCACAACGTCCAGGGCGACCCCGAACGCGCCGCGCACTGGTACGCGCTGGCCCGCGCCGCCGCGCCCGATGACGCCCGCCTGCTCTTCGAGGCCGACCAGCTCGACGGCCGACGAGGTCTCGATCCCGCCGAACGCGTTGCCGCCCTTGAGAGCCGGCGAGACCTCGTGGGCGCGCGCGACGACCTGTCCGTCCAGTTCGCCGAGCTGCTGACCGCCGTCGGCCGTCCGGAAGAGGCTGTCGGCGTGCTCTCCGGCCGGGCGTTCCAGCCCTGGGAAGGCGGCGAGGGCCGGGTGCTCGCCGCGTGGGAAGTCGCGCATCTCCTCCTCGCCCGCAATGCGATCGGAAGCGACCCGCAGCGCGCGGTCGTCCATGCCGGGGCCGCTCTGGAGCCGCCGCGCAGCCTCGGCGAGGCCCGCCATCCCCTCGCCAACACCGCCGACCCGCAACTCGTCCTCGGTGACGCCCTCTCAGCGGCAGGGGAGGCGCTCGCCGCGCGCGCCGCCTGGGAGCAGGCCGCCGCGCAAGAGGGCGACTTCCAAGGGATGCGGGTACAGGCCTACTCCGAGCACACCGCCGCTGCGGTCACCGCGCTGCGCCGCCTCGGCAAGCGCGGCGCCGCGACCGCCTTGCGCGACGACCTCGAGCGGTACATCGCCGAGCAGGCCCAGGCGGTGGCGGCGGTCGACTACTTCGCGACATCCCTGCCGACCATGCTGCTGTTCGCCGTGGACACTCAGGCCATCCATGAGACGCGTGTGCTCGTCCTCCGCGCCCAGCTCGCGCTCCTGGACGGCGACACGGAAGGGGCCGCGGACCTCGCGCGCCGCGTCCTCGCCCGCGACCCCCTCAACCCCTACGCGCGCACCGCAGCCTCACCGAAGACGCCGACACCCACCCCGAGCCTGCTCAAAGGAGCGACATGAACGCCCACGAACTGCGGGTCCTCCCTCCCGTCCCGCCCCTCCGCAGGCACTTGCCGTTCGGCGATGCCGCGGGCACACCCGACCGGATCGAGGTCACCAGCCGGTGGTTCGAGCGCGGCGGCCGCCCGTGGATGCCGATCACCGGCGAGATCCACTACTCCCGCATCCCGCGCGAACGCTGGAGCGAAGTGCTCGGCCACGCCCGCGCCGGCGGCCTCGATTCGATCGCGACGTACGTGTTCTGGCGCGTCCACGAGCCCGAGCAGGGCCGCTTCGACTGGACCGGGAACCGCGACCTGCGCGCGTTCATCGAGCTCGCCGCCGCGCACGGCCTCGACATGATCGTCCGCCTCGGCCCGTGGGGCCACGGAGAGTACCGCTACGGCGGCTTCCCCGAATGGCTCGTCGAACGCGACGACCTCCGCACCCGCACCGACGACCCGGCCTACCTCGAACTGGTGCGACCCCTCTACGCGCAGATCATCGCGCAACTCAAGGGCCTCACCCACAACGAGGGCGGCCCGATCATCGGCGCCCAGGTCGACAACGAGCTCTACGACCAGCCCGACCACCTCGCGACCCTCCGCGAGATCGCCGAGGAATCCGGCCTGCTGGTGCCGATGTGGACGGCCACCGGATGGGGCGGCGCGCAGGTGCCCGACACGCTCCTGCCGCTCTACAGCGCCTACTCCGAGGGGTTCTGGGAGGACTCGACCGTCGAGTGGCCCGCCTTCGCGCCCTTCCACTTCCGCTACTCCGAGGTCCGCGACGACCTCACGGTGGGAGCCGACCTCCGCGAAGCGCTCGACGGGATCGCCACCGAGTCCACCGAACCGCTCGAGCATGACGACCGGACCCCGTTCGCCACCTGCGAACTCGGCGGCGGCATGCACGTCGCCTACCACCGCCGCCCGCTCGTCTCCCCCGAAGACGTGGCGAACCTGGCGCTCGCCAAGATCGGCTCCGGCTCGGCCTGGCAGGGCTACTACATGTACGCCGGCGGCATGCAGCGCACCGGAGCCCAAGGGACCGAACAGGAATCGCACGCCACCGGCTACCCCAACGACGTCCCGCAGCTGACCTACGACTTCCACGCGCCGATCGGCGCGCACGGCCAGATCCGCCCGCACCACCACTACCTGCGCCGCCAGCACCTCTGGCTGCGCGAGGAGGGCCACCGGATCGCGACCATGGCCTCCACCGTGGGCGGCGGCAGCGCCGATCCGGAGGAGCTGCGGTGGGCCGTCCGCTCCGACGGCCGCAGCGGCTACCTGTTCGCCACCACGTACCAGCCGCCCAAGCGGCCCATCGCCGCCCAGCCGGGCGTCCAGTTCACCGTCCGCTTCGATGAGGGCGAGGTGACCGTTCCGGCCGCACCGATCGACCTCCCCGCCGGCGTCTCGGTGGCTTGGCCGCTGCGCTACCCGCTCACCGCCGACCTCGAATTGCGCAGCGCCACAGCGCAACTGCTCACCCGGATCGACGACCTCGTCGTCCTGGCCGCGACGGACGGCGTCCCGGTCGAGATCGTCCTCGGCGACGGCACAGTCCTCGACCCGCCCGCGCCGCCCGGCCCCGACTGCCGCATCGACCTCGACGGCGTGAGCCTCCTGGTGCTCGACGACGCGAGCGCGAACCGCCTCTACCGACTCCCGTTCGCCGGCCGCGACCGCCTCATCCTCTCCGACGCCCCCGTCCACCTCGACAACGGCGACCTCATCGTCCGACCTGACACCGAGTACGCCGCGATCGCGATCCTCCCCGCACCGACCGCACTCAAAGCCGAAGGCGGCCGACTCGCAGCCGACACCGGCGACGGTCCTTGGGCGACCTGGACGCTCACCGCGGCACACGCCGGTGCGATCCCGGTCCCGGTCGAACCGCCCGGATCCGCCACCGCACCCGAACCGCGCCGCGGCGGCCCCATGGACCGCCTCAGCGCTCCGACCGACTACACGGGCGCGGCTACCGTCCACATCGAGGTGCCGGACTTCGGCGACGCCGATCGCGCCCTGCTGCGCCTCGAGTGGACCGGCGACACCGGCCGCGCCTACATCGGCGACACGTTCGTCAGCGACCACTTCTGGCACGGCCGCGACTGGGACATCGACCTGACCCCGCACCGCGACGTCGTCGCCCGGCACGGCGTCCGGCTCGAACTCCTCCCGTGGCGGGGCGCCACCGGCGTCTGGGTCGACCCGTCGGTCCGCGACATCGAGGACGGCATCGCGATCCGCTCCGCCGCGATCGTCAGGATCGGCAGCGTCCGCCTCAGTGCCGCAACGTCGGCGGTTCCCTAGGCGGGGGCCGCGTGTTCGTGGCGCTCGGCGAGGCGCCTGACCTGGTCGGTGCTGATGTCGGTCGTCCACTCCCAGCCGGGCTTGGCGGTCGGGCCGACGCGCGGGTCCTCGGGGACGTCCCCTTCTTGCAGCGTGAGGACGTAGGCCCGGTCCCGGTCGATGCGAGCGCGCAACTCGTCGGCGCCGCCGACCGAGCCGTGGCCGGGGATCATGACGTCGACCTCGCCGGCCACGGCCTCGAGCCGCCGCAGACCGACCAGGTACTCCTCGGTCGGGTCGTTGGCGTCGTTCAACGTGTCGAGGTTCGGGACCAGGACGTCGGAGAGCATGTCGCCGGCGATGAGCACACCGCGGTCCCCGACGAGCAGCGCCGCATGGCCCGGGGCGTGCGCCGGGTGCTCGATGATGCGGACTCGCGGCCCGTCCCAAGGGAACTCGGTCGTGCCGGCGGGCAGGCCGGTGATGAGGCCGAACAGGTCCAGCGGGGTCTCGTCCGCGATCTCCGGCGGCAGGGCCGCGGCGGCGAGGGCCTGCCAGTCCGGGTTCGAACGGAAGTCCCGCATGAACGCCGCGCAGCGGGCGGTGCCGTAACGCGGCGCTTCGCCGAGGTCGGGGTGCCAGAGCACGTGGTCCCAGTCGGGGTGCGTCGCGAATCCCGCCGCGACGGTCTGGCCCGACTCGCGCAGATCGCTTGCGAGGCAGGCCATTTCGGCCTCGGTCAGCCCGGGGTCGACGAGCAGTGCGCCGGTCGGGCCCTGCACGACGACGGCGTTGTTCTCCAGCAACGCGCTCTGGTGGGTGAACACGCCCTCCGCGACCTGGCTCAGCATCGAACTCCTCCTCGGGACGGTCGGCGACCGCTCCTCGCAGGACGGCCGCGGCGATCACTCATGCGACAATCGTAGAGAGGAAGGGGGCCGGTCGTGACGGACAACCGCGATGCCCCGGTGCTCCTCTTCGGCTGCGGCAAGGTCGGCACCCGGCTCGGGGAAGCGCTCGTCGAATCCGGCCGCCCGGTGTTCGCGGTGCGACGCGATGCCGCCGCTCTCCCCGACTCGTTCACGGGTATCGCCCTCGACTACCGCCGGCCCTTCAACGCGGCGCTCCCGGCCGTCGATTCGATGGTCGTCACCCTGACCCCGGACCGGTCCGATTCGCCCGACCTCGTGACCCCGCTGCGACGCCTCGCCAAGGCGCTGCCCGCGCTGCCGCAGCGCGTGATCCTGGTGTCCTCGACCCGCGTGTTCGACGGGGACCCCGGCCTGCGGACCCTCACCGAGGACGACGCGCCGAACCCCGCGAGCCCGCGCGCGCAGGCCCTCCTGGACAGCGAGAACGAGGCCCGCCGCCTGTTCGGCGCCGTCGTCCTGCGCCCGGCGGGCATCTACGGGCCGGGCCGCGAGCACCTCATCCGCCAGGTCGCGCGCGGCGTCCCGATCGACCGCGCCCGGCGCACCAACCGCATCCACGAGAGCGACCTGGTGCGGGCGCTCCACGAACTGCTCCGGACGCCCACGCCGCCTATGACAATGCACGCCACCGACGACCACCCGGCCACCAGCGGCGAGGTCGCCGACCACATCGCCCGGCTGCTCCAGGTGCCGCCGCCGCCCGCGCTGCCCACCGACCCCAGTGGACACGTGCTCTCGGGCGAGCGGCTCGCGACCCTCCTCGGGCCGCTGCTGTACCCCGACTACCGCGCGGGCTATGACGCGATCATCGCGGCCGCAGGCCCCGAGCGCTGGCGCGACTGAGGCGGCGCGCATCTACATCGTTGCAACCCCCCGTTGTGTTATCGGTAAAACTCGGATACGCTACCAGTCCTTGTACATCGATAAAAAGGAATACCCGGATGTCATCGAGGCTGTGCGCCGCCGATGCGTCCCCTCCCTCACACTGCGATCACTCCGCTTGGAGCAGCACCATGTCCAGAACCCTCACCCGCGGACGCGCGCTCGTCGCGTTCGTTCTCATATCCGCCCTCGCGGCCTTCGGGCTGTCGATCGCGACCGCGAAGCCCGCCAGGGCCGCGATCGCGACCGGCACCTGGTTCACCGTCACGAGCGCCCACTCCGGCCTGGCGCTCGACATCCAGAACGCCTCGACCACCGCGGGCGCGCCACTGAACCAGTACACCCCCAACCAGTGCACCTGCCAGCAGTTCCAGTTCGTCGCCGTCGGCGGCGGCTATTACAAGATCCAGGCCCGCCACTCCAACCAGGTCCTGGAGGTGTACGAGTGGAACGCCGCCGACGGCGCCACCATCGCCCAGTGGACCGACCTCGGCGGGACCAACCAGCAGTGGTCCGTGACCGAGCACGCCGACGGCACCTTCAGCTTCATCAACCGCTTCTCCGGCAAGGCCCTCGACCTCTGGGAGTGGTCGACCACCGCCGGCGCGCGCATCTCCCAGTACGCCTACAACGGCCTGAACGCGCAGAAGTGGCGCCTCGCCGCCGTCCCGGCATCCGGCGAGCCTACGGTCTCGAACCCGCTGCGCTCCAACGGGGCCGACCCGTGGATCGAGTACTGGAACGGCTACTACTACATGTCCACGACCACATGGGACTCCACGGTCACCATGCGCCGCGCGACGACCCTGAACGGGCTCAAGAACGCGGCGGACACGGTCGTCTGGAACGACGCGGGCAACGCGAGCCGCTGCTGCTCGCACTGGGCGCCGGAGTTCCACCGCATCGACGGCGTCTGGTACCTGATGTACACCTCGGGGAACTCGCAGACGAACTTCGACGGCCAGAAGCTCCACGTCCTCCGCTCGACCTCCTCGACCCCCATGGGGCCGTATGAGTTCATGGCCACCCCGCTGCCGAACCAGTGGAACATCGACGGCTCCTACCTGCAGGTCAACGGGCAGCTGTACCTGATGTGGTCCGAGTGGGTGGGCGCCGACCAGTCCATCCGCATCGCCGCGATGTCGAACCCGTGGACCGTCACCGGTTCGCACACGACGATCTCCAAGCCCACCTACAGCTGGGAGATCCAGGGGGGCAGGACGAACGAGGCCCCGGCGGTCCTCCAGCGGGGCGGCCGGACCTTCGTGACGTTCTCCGCGTCCTCGTGCAACACGCCCGACTACAAGCTCGGCCTGCTGGAGCTCACCGGCTCGAACCCGCTCTCGGCCTCCTCCTGGACGAAGACCTCGACGCCCGTCCTGCAGCAGGGCGGCGGCTCCTTCGGCCCCGGCCACAACGGGTTCTTCACTTCGCCTGACGGCACCGAGGAGTGGCTGGTCTACCACGCCAACACCTCGTCCAGCCAAGGTTGCGGCTCCACCCGCGAGACCCGCGTCCAGCCGATCACCTGGAATGCCAATGGCACCCCGAACTTCGGCACCCCGCTTCCCCGGGGCGTCGTGATCGAGGCTCCCTCGGGCGAGTGAACGGACGGATTGTCGGCGGACCCCCCCCCGCGCGGGGGGGGCGCCGCCGCCCGGCCTGCCCGGGCGCGCCGCGGCGGCGGCCGTCAAGCCTCCACGCGGTGCCGGTGCGGCGGCGGGTATCGGTACTGTGCGGACGGGCGGCACGGGCCGCCCTCGACGCGGCGGGAGCGCCGTCGACCGGGAGGGGATCGCGCATGGGCCAGCGGGGCGGTGCCCGGTGACGGGCGGGCTGCTGTGGGGTTTGACGGGGCTGGCGCTGCTGGACTCGGTGAACGCGGCCACGATCTGGATCGTCATCGTGATCCTGCTCGGCGCGAAGCGCCCCGCGCCCACCGGGTGGGCGTTCATGCTCGGCGCGGCCGTGTCGTTCCTGGCCTTCGCCTTGATGTTCTACTTCGGACTCTCGTTCGCGGACTCGATGCTGGACGACTTCACGCTGTGGCTGCGCCGCCTGCTGTTCGCCGGGCTGGCGGTGGCGCTGACCGTGATGGGCGTTCGCCGGCTCCGGCCGCGCGAGCGCAAGGGCTTCGCGCTGCCGCCGTGGGTGAACGCCTGGAGCGCGCTGCCGTTCGGCGTGCTCGCCACGATCGGCGACCTGCCCAACGCGTTCCCGATGGTCCTGGCCGTCGAGCGCCTCATCGCCGCCGACGTCTCCGCGCCGCTCGCGGTCCTCGTCCTCGTCGGCTACACCTTCGTCTACGCCCTGCCTTCGGCGCTGATCCTCGCGGCCGGGCTGGCGTTCAACGAGGAGCTGCGCGACCAGCTCGAGTCGATGCTGAGCGGCCACACCGGTACCGTCGGGCCGAGTCCGAAGACGGCCGCCGCGTGCTTCGCGGGGGCCGCCGCGAGCCTCGCCGTACTGGTCCTCTGGGTCGGCTGACGGTCAGCGCGCCAAGCGGTGCAGGCGCTCGAGCCGGTCCCCACGGCTTGTGAACGTGCACGCGAAATCCTGGGATTCTTGGGGTCCAAGAGGCGAGATCTCGGCCGCCCGTGATGGAACTGCAATCATTTTAACGTTTTACAGTCGGGCATTTAGTTTATTTGGTACAGAAGCGGCTTGCATTCAGTGATGCATGTCGCTATTTTTATGCAAACGTTCACAGCTGCCGGGCGATCGGCGGCGTGATCCCTCAACGGAGACAAGGACACGCGATGCGAGGCAGAGGAGTTGCCGCCGCCGCGGCGGCGGCAGTGCTGGGACTGGCCGGGTGCGGCGGACCGGCCGAGGAGGAGCGGGCCTCCGAACTGGAGTGGGACGCCGAGGCCGGGCAGTACGTCATCGAGGAGGACATCGCCTCCGGTGCAGTGCCGCTGAAAGTCTGGTTCGAAGAGGACTACCTCGCTGAGGCCGTCATCGCCGCCTTCAAGGAGGAGTTCAAGGACGAGTACCCGGACATGGAGATCGAGTACGAGCTCGTCGCCAAGAACGACGCGGTCGAGAAGATGTCGCTCGCGGGCGAGGCCGGGAACGGCGCCGACGTCTACATGAGCTTCTACGACCAGGTCGCGCGCGCCGTCGACGACGGCACCGCCGCGCCGATGGGGGAGTACACCGGCGTGCTCCAGGAGCGGATCAGCGAGGCCTTCACCAGCGTCGTCACGGTCGAGGACCAGATGCACGCCGTGCCCGTGACCACCGAATCGCTCGCGCTCATCTACAACGCCACGCTGCTCGAGGAGCTGACCGGCTCCGATCAGCCGGCCGCGACATGGGAGGAGATCCGGTCGCTCGCCGCCGATTATAACGATCCATCATTGAACCGGTGGACGCTGCGCATGTCCACCGCCGAGATCTACCGGGCCTACCCGATCCTCTCCTCCGCGGGCTGGCAGGTGTACCCCGACGGCGATGTGGACGCCCCCGGGTTCGACGACCCGGCCCTCACCGGCGCGCTCGACTACTACGCTGGCCTGCGCGAGCTCTACGACGTGCCCAGCGCCGACAGCACCTGGGAGACCATCGAAGAGGCCTTCGCCAAGGGCGAGACACCGTACGTCATCACCGGCCCCTGGAGCTTCTCGCTCTTCGACACCGGCGCCGCCGAGAACGGCTTCGAGTACGGCGTGACCACGCTGCCGGGCATCGAAGGCGGCGAGCCCGCGGGCTCCTTCGCAGGGATGCACGTCGCGGTCGTCTCCGGCTACTCCGAACATCCCGCCGCGGCCAGGGTCTTCGCGAACTTCATGGCCTCCGACGCGGGCGCCGCCGCCGTCTACGGTGCGACGGGCCAGATCCCGGCGATCGACGGCGACCTGCTCTCGGGGATCGAGGGCATCGCCGACGACCCGCACGTGGCCGGCGTCGTCGCCCAGTCCGCGAACGCCGAACTCATTCCTCAAGTGCCCCAGTACTTCTGGGAAACCGGCAACACCATGGTCATCGACGTCTGGGACGGCCTCTCCGATGCCGCGGCGGCGCAGGAGAAGGCCGACGCCAGCTACAGCGAACTGCACGGACTGTAGGGACCGGCCGCAGTGACCACCACGACGACCTCGGCAACCCCCGCCTCGACCCGGGACCGCGCACCGCGCGGCCCGGGCCGGGCGGGCCTCCCCGCTGCGGTGCCGGGCCTCGCCTCGGCGCTGGTGTGGGGGGCCGGGCAGCTCATCAACCGCCAGGCGGGCAAGGCCGCGTTCTTCTTCGCGGGCTTCGCCGGGACCATCGTCTGGGAGATCGCCAGCGGCAACTACTACGCCGGGATGGACTTCACGGCGCGCGCCAACGGCGGCTTCTTCATCCGCGGCCTGTGGGGCCTGGCCACGCTCGGCACCCAGCCGCGCGAGATGACCCTGACGGGCCTCACCGAGGGCGACAACTCGATCGTCCTCATGGCCAACGGCCTCATCGCACTCCTGACACTGGCGCTGCTCGCCGTCCTGTGGGGATGGAGCGTCCGGGACGCCGTCCGGTACCGGGCCGCCCTGAACGCGGGCGGCGCGGCCGAGACCTCGCGCGCCTACTTCAGGCGGCTGTGGGAGGGCTCGTTCGCGTACATCGTGCTCTCGCCGGGCATGGTCCTCCTGGTGTTCATGGCGGTCCTGCCGGTGCTCTTCGGCATCCTCGTCGCGTTCACGAACTACAACCGGGACAACCTCCCGCCCAAGAACCTCGTCGACTGGGTCGGGTTCGACAACTTCGCGACGATCTTCGCCGTCCCCTCCTGGACCGAGACGTTCGGCGGCATCCTGGGCTGGACCGTCGTGTGGGCCGTGCTCGCCACCGTCACCACGTACGCCGCGGGCATGCTCCAGGCCGTGCTGCTCGCCAGCCCGAAGGTGAAGTTCCCGCGGATGTGGCGCTCGGTGTTCCTGCTGCCGTGGGCCGTGCCGGCGATCGTCTCGGCCCTGGTGTTCCGCTCGATGTTCAACGGCCAGTTCGGACCCGTCAGCCAATGGCTGGTCGACCTCGGCATCACCGACGAGCGGGTCTACTGGTTCACCGACCCGTCCCACCCGAACCTCGCCCGCGCCGTGGCCCTCCTGGTCAACCTGTGGCTCGGCTTCCCGTTCTTCATGGCCCTCGTCGGCGGCGTCCTCGCGAACATCCCCGAGAGCTACTACGAGGCCGCCCGCATCGACGGCGCCGGACCGGTGCAGCAGTTCCGGCACATCACCCTGCCGATCGTGCAGCGGACGGTCATGCCGCTGCTCGTGCTGTCGTTCGTGCACAACTTCAACAACTTCGGCGTCATCTACTTCCTCACCGAAGGCGGTCCGGACAATGTGGACTACCGGTTCGCCGGGAGCACGGACCTGCTCGTCACGTGGCTGTTCAAGCTCACTCTCGACAACCGCCTCTACAACATCGGCGCGGTCATGAGCCTGGTCGTGTTCGTCATCGTCGGCGCCATCTCGGTGCTCAACCTCAACCGCACCAAAGCGATCCGGGAGCTGTGATGGCCTCAGCGAACCAGCGGGCGCGCGACCGCGTCACCACCGCACTGCTCCACCTCCAGCTCCTCGCCGTCGCGGTCGTCGTGGTCTTCCCGCTCCTGTGGGTCGTCGGCTCCTCGTTCGGGCCGGGCGGGGGACTGGCCAACGCCGGACCGATCCCCGCGGACGCGACGCTCGACAACTACGCCGAGCTGTTCACGCAGACCGACTACGGCCGCTGGTACCTCAACTCGCTCTACGTCGCCGTGCTCAACATGGCCGGCTCGGTGGCCCTCTCGGCGCTGTGCGGCTGGGTGTTCGCCCGCATCCGCTTCCGCGGCCGCAAGGCGAGCATGCTCGGCATCCTCATCCTGCAGATGTTCCCGAGCTTCCTCACCGCGATCGCCGTGTACATGCTGTTCCTCAACTTCGGGCTGCTCGACTCGCTCACGGGGCTCGCGCTGGTGAGCATCGCCGCCGCCCTGCCGTACAACACGTGGCTCATGAAGGGCTACACGGACAACCTGCCCGCGAGCCTCGATGAGGCCGCGGCGCTCGACGGCGCGGGGCGGCTGACGATCTTCCGCAAGATCGTGCTGCCGCTCATGCGCCCGATGCTCACCTTCGTGGCGATCACCAGCTTCACGGCGCCGTGGATGGACTTCATCCTGCCGCGGCTGCTGCTGCAGAGCAGCGACAAGCAGACGGTGGCGATCGGCCTGTTCCAGCTGATCACCGACCAGTACGCCAACGACTTCACCACGTTCGCCGCCGGTGCGGTGGTGCTCGCGGTGCCGATCACGATCCTCTACATCGTCCTGCAGCGACACCTCGTCACCGGCGCCATGGCCGGGGCGGAGAAGGGATGAGATCCACCGGCCCGCTTCGGGGCCTCGACCGCCCGGGCGTTCGGCGCCCGGCACCCCCATCGCAAAGGAGCGACACATGAGACGCATTGTCGCGGTGGCTCTCGCCGCCGCCTTGAGCTTCACCGCCTTCGCCACCGCCTCGCCCGCCCAGGCCGTGCGCGACGACTTCTACATGGGCGTGGACCCCGGGACCCTCATCGACGTGGAGCGGTCCGGGATCCGGTTCTCCGACAACGGGGTCCAGGACGACGCCCTGAGCATCATGGCCGACAACGGCGCCAACCTGGTGCGCCTGCGGCTGTGGAACAACCCGTACTCCTCCTCGGGCCAGGCCTACGGCGGCGGCACGAACGACCTCGCCAAGACGATCGCGATGGCGCAGCGCGCCAAGGCCCTCGGCATGGACGTGCTCCTCGACCTCCACTACTCGGACTTCTGGGCCGACCCGGGCAAGCAGATCAAGCCCAAGGCCTGGCAGAGCCTCTCGTACAGCCAGCTGACGACCGCGGTGCGCGACTACTCCCGCAGCGTCGTCTCGCAGATGGCCGCCGCGGGCGCCACCCCCGACATCGTGCAGGTCGGCAACGAGATCACCAACGGCATGCTCCTGCCGACCGGCAGCACCTCGAACTGGAGCCAGCTGGGCGGCCTCCTCAAGGCCGGGATCGCGGGCGTCCACGAGGGCGCGAGCGGCATCGAGATCGCGCTGCACCTCGACCGCGGCGGCAACAACGCCGCCTACCGCACCTGGTTCGACAACGCCCGCAACCAGGGCGTGCCGTACGACATCATCGCCATGTCCTACTACCCGTACTGGCACGGCACGATGAGCCAGTTGCGCACCAACATGAACGACGTCGCCGCCCGATACGGCAAGGACGTGCTCATCGTCGAGACCGCGTACGCCCACACGCTCACCGACTGCGACGGGCGCGGCAACATCTTCACCAGCTCCCACGCGCAGGAGTCGGGCTACCCGGCCACGGTCGCCGGGCAGACGCAGTTCCTGCGCGACCTGCGCAACGCCGTGCAGGCCGTGCCGAACGACCGCGGCCGCGGCCTCGTGTGGTGGGAGCCGGCGTGGCTGGGCACCACGAGCTGGGCGAACCAGGCGGGCATGGCGTACATCAACGACTTCGCGGGCGAGAGCAACGCCTGGGACAACCAGGGCCTGTTCAACTGCGGCGGCGCGGCGGTCTCGACCCTTGACGTCTTCGCCGAGACCACCGGCGGCGGCGACCCGGGCACCGGCCAGAACGTGCTCGCCAACGGCGGCTTCGAGACCGCCGGCAGCCCCGCGAGCGGCTGGAGCGTGTGGGGGCCGACCAGCGCCGACACCAGCGCGGTCTTCCGCGAATCGCGCGGCAGCATCTATCAGGGATCGAGCAAGCTCACGTTCTGGAAGTCCACCGCGTACACCGCCTCGGCCTACCAGTCGGTGACCGTGCCGAACGGAACCTACACGCTCACCGCCTGGGTCATGAACGGCGGCGGACAGAGCGCCGCGCGCATGTACGCCAAGCACCACGGCGGCACCGAACGCCAGGCCGGTCTCCCCGTGACCTCGACGTGGACGCAGGTGACCATCACCGGCATCCAGGTCACCAGCGGCCGGATCGAAGCGGGCTTCTACACGAGTGCCAACGGCGGCAACTGGATCAACGTCGACGACGTGCGCCTGGTCCGCACCGCGTGACGGACCGGCGGGGGCGGCCGCGCGCCGCCCCCGCCGATCACGGGGCATGGACCACCGAGCGGGAAGGACCGGGCATTGGCACGGAAACGGCCGACCATCAACGACGTCGCGGCGGCCTCGGGCGTCTCGACGGGGACCGTGTCGCGAGTCCTCAACGGGCACGCGAACGTCTCGCTGGCCGCCGAGCTGGCGGTGCGGCGGGCCGTGGACGAGACCGGGTACGTCGTCAACCGGGCGGCCCGCAGCCTCAAGACCAGCCGCACCGGCTCGGTCGTGATGGTGGTGTCCGAACCGCAGGAGCGGCTGTTCGAGGACCCGAACTTTCCGGTGCTGCTGCGGGCGGCCACGCGGCGGCTCGCCGAGCGCGACATGTCCTTGGTGCTCATGGTCGTCGACGACGAGGGGCGCGACCGGGTCGCCCGGTACCTGCGCGGCGGACACGCCGACGGGGTGCTCCTCATCTCTGCCCACGCGGGCGACCCGCTGCTGGAGTCCATCGAGCGCAGCGGGGTCCCGGCCGTGGCGTGCGGCGCGGTCCTCGGCAGCGAGCGCGTCGTCCCTTACGCGGCGGCCGACGACCGCGGCGGCGCCAAGCTGATCACCGAATACCTCGTTGGCCTGGGCCGCCGCAGGATCGGCATGGTCACCGGTCCGCTCGACACGCCCGGCGGGACCCTCCGGATGGAGGGCTTCACCGGCGTGCTCGGGCGCAAGGCGACCAAGCGCACGGTGGTGCACGGTGACTACACGCAGGCCGGCGGCGAGCGGGCGATGACCGAGCTCCTGGCGAACGTGCCGGCGCTCGACGCGGTCTTCGTCGCCTCCGACCTCATGGCGGCCGGGGCGCTCCAGGCGCTCCGGCGGGCGGGCCGCGCGGTGCCCGGCGACGTGGCGGTGGGCGGGTTCGACGACTCCGCGATCGCGGCGGCGACGAGCCCCATGCTCACCACCGTCCGCCAACCGCTCGACCGGGTCGCGGAGGAGGCCGTGCGCCTGCTCATCGCCCTGCTCGACGGCGAACCGGCCGAGTCGGTCGTGCTGCCCACCGAACTGGTGGTGCGCGGCTCGGCCTGACCCGCGCCGCCCCGGGGAAAACCGTTCGCAAGCGCTCGCCGGAACGCTTGACCAAGTATCGATTTATCCATATAATTCAATTCGTTGTAACCGCTTCCACGGAAGCTACGGCCCTTCGACACGAAGGGCCGACACGAACGGGGCCGACCCGGCAGCGGCCTCCTCGACCCTGTTTCCCACCCGGCGCCGCGAGCGCGCCCGCACCGCCACGGCCGTGCGCCAGCGCGCGGCCGCCGACTCCCGAACCTCACTCAAGGAGTACCCATGCCAATGCAGCGCAGGACCTTCCTCGGCCTCAGCGCCATGACCGCCGTCGGCGCGGGCGCCGCCCTTCTGGGCGCCGGCACCGCCTTCGCGGAACCCGCCCCCGCCAACCCCTTCGCCGTCGGCGTGCGCCGGTACAACTGGACCCGGGGCACCCGGGCCTGCACGACCTACGTCTACTACCCGGCCACCGGGACCGCGGGTGGCAACCCGGTGACGGACGCCCCGGTCGCCAACGGCGTCTTCCCGGTCTACAACTTCACCCACGGCTACCAGAGCAGCCCCCAGAACTCCCTGTTCATCATCCGGGCGCTGGCTTCGGCGGGGTTCATCGTGCCCGCCCCGCACTTCAACCACAACCCCAGCGACGTGGGCAACGGCGAGACGCCCAAGGACGTCTCGCAGATCATCACCAACACCCTCGCCCTCAACGGCAGCGGGCCGCTCGCCGGGCACATCCGCACCGACATCGGCGTGGGCGTCTCGGGCCACTCCCTGGGCGGCATGACGACCCACGGCCTGCTCACCCGCTGGGCCGACAGCCGTATCATCTCGGCGAACCCGCAGTCGTGCACCGACCAGGGCACCCCGTCGAGCTCGGTCAACGCCAAGGTCCTGTTCGTACACGGCGACCGGGACGACCTGACGGGGTACAGCTCGGCCCGGCAGGCGTACACGGAGATGAGCTGGCCCAAGGCCTTCCTGACGTTCGTCGGCGGCACCCACACGAGCTTCTGGAGCGACCAGCGCTTCCCGCGCACGGTCGTGGACTGGGCCCGCTGGACCATGTACGGCGACACCGCCGCCCGCGACCGCCTGCCCGCCGACGCGTCCGGGTCGAACATCCGATGGGAGTCCCAGCTCGGCGACACGCCCGGCCCCTCGGGCCACTACCGGCTGGTCGCCCAGCACAGCGGCAAGTACGCGGACATCGACGGGGTCTCCACCGCCGCGGGCGCGCGCCTGATCCAGTACGCCGCGACCGGCCGCACCAACCAGGACTTCGCGTTCACCGACGCGGGAGAAGGCTACGTCAGGATCAAGGCCCGCCACTCCGGGCTGGTCCTCCAGGCCGCGAGCAACAGCAGCGGGGCCGACATCACCCAGCAGCCCGAAGGCACCGCCACGAGCCAGCAGTGGCGCGTCACGGACCACGGCGACGGCACGGTCAGCCTCATCAACCGCTCTAGCGGCCTGGCCATGGACGTCTGGGAGAAGTCCACCGCCGACGGCGCGCGCATCTCGCAGTACACCCCGAATGGCGCCGCGAACCAGCGCTTCACCCGCCAGGCCGTCTGACCGGCGCATTGGAACGATCCAACCGCCCGCCGCGGCACCGCGGCGGGCGTCCCCCCGAAGACCTGGAGTGAACATGCACAACGCAACCTCTCGCAGGGCACGGCGCCTGCGAGCCCCGGCGGCGGCGGTGATTGGCCTCGTGGCCGCGGCCGCCACGATGATCACGCTGAACGCCGCCGACGCCGCCACCGTCCGCTATGAAGCCGAGAGCGCCCCGGCCGCCTGCGACGGCACCATCGACACGAACCACGCCGGGTACTCCGGCAGCGGCTTCTGCAACTCGAACAACGCGGTCGGCGCGGCGAACCAGTTCACGGTGAACGCCGCGAGCGCGGGCACCGCGACCCTGGCGATCCGGTACGCCCACGGCGGCACCGACACCCGCTCGGCCGACATCGTCGTCAACGGCACGACGGTCCAGGCGGCGAGCGCCTTCCCCGCCACCGGAGCGTGGACGACGTGGTCGACGAAGACCGTGACGATCCCGGTCAACGCCGGGTCGAACACGGTCCGCCTGGCCGCCTCCACCGCCTCCGGGTTGGCGAACATCGACTACATCGAACTCGAGGACGGCACCCCGCCGCAGCAAGGCGACGGCCGCTACGAGGTCGAGGCGCTGACGCGCGGCGTGACCGTGGTGCCCTCGGGCAGCGGCCGCCTCGTCTCGTGGCGCCTGCTCGGCACCGATCCATCCAATGTGGCCTTCAACGTCTACCGGGACGGCACGAAGCTCAACGGCTCACCGCTCACCGGCGCGTCGAACTACCTCGACACCGGCGGCTCCGCGACCTCCCAGTACACCGTCCGCGCGGTCGTGAACGGCACCGAAGGCGCCGCCTCAGGCGCCGAGGCCGTCTTCAACTCCAGCGGTTACCTCAACATCCCGATCCAGCGGCCCTCCGCCAGCGGCTTCACCTACGAGGCCAACGACGTCAGCGTCGGCGACCTCGACGGGGACGGCGACTACGAGTACATCGTCAAGTGGTACCCCTCGAATGCCAAGGACAACGCGCAGGCCGGGGTCACCGGCAACACCATCATCGACGCCTACCAGCTCAACGGCCAGCGCATGTGGCGCATCGACCTGGGCCGCAACATCCGCTCGGGCGCGCATTACACCCAGTTCCAGGTCTTCGACTACGACGGCGACGGCAAGGCCGAGGTCGCGATGAAGACCGCCGACGGCACCCGCGACGGGGTCGGCACGGTCATCGGCAACGCGAGCGCCGACTACCGCAACGGCGACGGCTACATCCTCTCCGGCCCGGAGTTCCTGACGGTCTTCAACGGCCAGACCGGCGCGGCGATGGACACCGTCAACTACAACCCGCCGCGCGGCAACGTCTCGAGCTGGGGCGACAACTACGGCAACCGCTCCGACCGGTTCCTCGCCGGGACCGCCTACCTAGACGGCGCGACCCCCTCGATGATCTTCGCCCGCGGCTACTACACCCGCTCGGTCATCTGGGCGGTCGACTGGAACGGTACCGACCTGACCACCCGCTGGACCTTCGACTCCAACACCGCCGGCTCCCAGTACGCGGGCCAGGGCGCGCACAGCCTCTCCATCGCCGACCTCAACGGCGACGGGAACCAGGACGTCGTCTACGGCGCCATGGCGGTCGGCTCGAACGGGCAGGCGCTGTGGAACACCCGGTTCGGACACGGGGACGCACTGCACGTCTCGGACTTCGTGCCGAGCCGCGCGGGCCAGGAGGTCTTCATGGTGCACGAGGCCGGCAACCAACCGTCCTCGCACCTGAATGGCTCCAACGGCCAGATCATGTTCCAGACCGGAGCGAGCGGCGACAACGGCCGCGGCGTGGCCGCGAACGTGCTCGCCTCCAACCCGGGCGCGGAGTACTGGTCGGCGAACGTCGGCGGCCTGCTCAACGCCTCGGGCCAGAACATCGGGTCGAAGCCCGGCTCGATGAACTTCCTGTCCTGGTGGGACGGCGACGGCGAGCGCGAACTGCTCGACGGCACCCAGATCACCAATTACCCGTCGGGCACGCTCCTGAGCGGTTCGGGCGTCACGTCGAACAACGGCACCAAGTCCACTCCGGCCATCTCCGCCGACCTGTTCGGCGACTGGCGCGAAGAGGTCGTGTGGAAGACCTCCGACAGTTCGGCGCTGCGGATCTACGCCACCCCGCACCAGACGAACCTGCGCATCGCCACCCTGATGCACGACCCGCAGTACCGGGTCGCGATCGCCTGGCAGAACACGGCCTACAACCAGCCGCCGCACCCGAGCTTCTACATCGGGAGCGACAAGACCGCCTACCCCTGGCCCGACGTCCACACCCCGTGAGACCCGCATGTCCCGGGCGCCCGTGCCGGAGGCGCCCGGGGCATGCGCCCACCCTGTGCCGCTCGCACGCGGCGAAACGACCCGGGCCGCGGTCCCGCCGCGGCCCGGCCCACCCTCACCTGGAGCATTCATGAGCACTTGCGACACCGCGGGCCCGTTCGGGGCCAAGTTCACCCGCCGCGCCTTGGCCGGCCTGGTCGCCGGAGCGGCGGCGGGCGGACTCGTCGCCGCCGGACCCGCGCACGCCGCGTTCGAGCCCGGCGCCTGGTACCTCCTCCAGAGCCGCCACTCCGGCCTCTTCCTCGACATCGAGGGCCGCTCGACCTCGAACGGCGCGATCCTGGTGCAGTGGAACCGCACCGAGGCGACCAACCAGCAGTTCCGCTTCGTCGACGCGGGCGGCGGCTACTTCAAGATCCAAGTGCGCCACTCGAATGCGGTCCTCGACCTGCGCGACTCGAGCCGGGCCGACGGCGCCGACGTCGTCCAGTGGACCGACGACGGCAGCACCGACCAGCACTGGCAGATCCTCGACGACGGCACCTACCTGCGATTCGTCAACCGCCACTCCGGCAAGGCCCTCGACGTGTGGGCCAAGTCCACCACCGCCGGGGATCGCATCTCCCAGTACACCTCGAACGGCGGCACGAACCAGCAGTTCAGGGCGGTGCCCGTCGGCGCCCCTCCCGGCGACGGCACGCCCACGATCTTCATCGCCTCCGACTCCACCGCCCAGACCTACAACTCCGGCTACTTCCCGCAGATGGGCTGGGGCCAGAAGCTCGCCGGGTACTTCGACGCGAACACCACGGTGGCGAACCACGCCATCGGCGGGCGCTCCTCGCGCTCGTTCATCAACGAGGGCCGCCTGACCACGATCCTCAACGCGATCCGCCCCGGCGACTACCTATTCGTCCAGTTCGGACACAACGACGCCACGGTCTCGCGGCCCGAGCGGTACACCTCGCCCGCGGACTACAAGATGTACCTGCGCGACCACTACATGGCCGGCGCGACCGCGCGCGGTGCCGTCCCGGTCCTGCTCACCCCCGTCTCGCGCCGCGACTACGACTCGAGCGGCAACTTCCGGGTCTCCTTCCCCGACTACGTGAACAAGGTCTACGAGCTCGCCGACGAGACCGGCGTGGCCATGATCGACCTCTCGGCCCGCTCACGCGCCTACCTCAACGGCATCGGTCCCGAAGCCGCCAAACGCGTCTTCCTCCACCTGGCCGCAGGCCAGTACCCGGCCTTCCCCAACGGCGTCGCCGACAACACCCACTTCCAGGAGTACGGCGCGAACCAGATGGCCCGCATCGTCTCCGAAGGCGCGAAGGCGCTCCCGCTTCCCGTCGCCGGGCACGTGAAGTAGCCCGCAGCCATTCCTTCTCGAGATCGGAGCGGTCATGCCGTCCTCCCCATGGCTCCGCAAGCCGGCCGCCGTCCTGGCGGCCGCGGCAGCGGTCCTCACCTTCCTGCTCTTCACCCCCGCGGCAGCGTCCGCCGCGCCCGACACCTCGGCCTGGTACGTGATCCAGTCGCGGTCCTCAGGTCTCGTGTTCGAGATCCAGGGCGCCTCCACCGCGACCGGCGCCGGCCTGGTCCAGAACACCCGCACCGACGCGCAGAGCCAGCAGTTCCGGTTCATCGACGCCGGCGGCGGCTATTACCGCATCCAGGCCCGCCACTCGGGCCAGGTGCTCGACGTCTGGGGCAAGAGCCTCGCCGACGGCGCGACCATCGCGCAGTACACCGACCAGAACGCGACCAACCAGCAGTGGCAGGTGCAGGAGAGCGGCGGCTACGCGACGTTCATCAGCCGCCTGTCAGGCAAGGCGCTCGACGTCTGGGAGCGCTCGACGACCCCCGGCACGCGCATCAGCCAGTACACCGCCAACGGCGGCACCAACCAGCAGTTCCAGCTCATCCCCGTCGGCGGCGGCGGCCCGGGCGGCGGCCTCGACGGCTGCACCGGCACCTCGCCGATCACCTGCCGGTACAACGTGGCACCGGGAACGTACGACGTCACCGTGGTCCTCGGCGGCGCGCAAGCCGGATCCACAGTGGTCACCGCTGAGGCCCGCCGCACCATGCTCGGCACCACGGCCACCGCCGCCGGACAGCAGGTGACCAAGACCTTCACCGTCAACGTGCGCAACCCCGAAGGCCAGCCCACCGGCGCCACCGGCAGCCAGGGCCTCGACCTGTACTTCGGCGGCTCCGCGCCGCGCGTCAGCAGCGTCACGGTCACCCCCGCAAGGCAACCGCAGCTGTTCCTCGCCGGCGACTCCACCGTCTGCGACCAGTCCACCCGCCCCTACACCGGCTGGGGCCAGCAGCTCCCGCAGTACTTCAACCAGGGCCTCTCGGTCGCCAACTACGCCGACTCGGGCGACAGCTCCGGCTCCTTCCTCTCCGACTCGCGGCTCTTCCCGACCATGCGCCCGCTCATCCGCCCGGGCGACGTCGTGCTCATCCAGTTCGGGCACAACGACAAGCAGACCAGCGCCACCACCTTCCGCGCGAACCTCACCCGCCTCATCGACGGTGTCGAAGCCCAAGGCGGCGTCCCGGTCCTCGTCACGCCCATCGTCCGCCGCTCGTTCAACAGTGACGGCACCCTCAACAACGGCACCGCCCTGCACGTCAACGGCGTCGGCGCCGACCTGCCCCGCGAGATGCGCACCCTCGCCCAGCAGCAGGGCGTGAAGCTCATCGACCTCACCGCGCTCACCAAGCAGATGGTCGAACAGCTCGGCCCGGAACGCTCCAAGGCCCTGTTCCTCACCAACGAGGCGAGCGACAACACCCACACCTCCGAGTACGGCGCGGACCAGTTCGCGCAGCTCGTCCGCAATGAGATGCGCCGCCAGGGCATCGTGCCCGCCGGCCTGTTCCGCTGAGAGGAGACGCCTTGCACAGCAGACGATCACGATCCACCGCAGGCGCCTGCGCCGCGCTCGCGCTGGCCGGAGCGCTCGTGGGCGCGCTCGGACCGGCCGACGCGGCCTCGGCCCTCTACGGCACCGCCGAGATCCAGCCGATCGAGAGCAACCTGGCCGTGAAGCCGTGGGTCGAGGCGACCGCGAGCAGCGGTGCGACGACCGCCCCGCTCGCGGTCGACGGCGACCCCGGGACCGCCTGGACGCCGACCGAATCCCCCGAGGGCCAATGGCTCCAGCTGGACCTCGGCGGCGCCTACGACAACCTCCGCAAGGTCCACGTGGTCTTCGCTGATCCAGGAGCCGTCCACCAGTACCGGGTGGAGGCCTCCGCGGACGGCGAGACGTGGGCGACCGTCGCCGACCGGACTGGCGCCCGAGCACCGGGCGCGGGCGGGGTCGACCTGTTCACCCGGCCAGGGACCAGGTTCGTGCGGGTCGCCGTCACGGGCGCCTCACCTGGCGCGGCGGTCGGCGTCAGCGAGTTCGAGGTCTACAACTACCTCCGCGACGACGTCGTCCTCGGCGCCGACCTGTCCTGGATGGACGACCAGCGGGGCCGCGAGTACTGGGTCCACCCGCAGGCCGAGGACCGCGGGGCGGGGCCCTTCTTGCTCGACGTCATGCAGGACAGGGGCATGGAGTACACGCGGCTGCGGGTGTTCAACGAGCCGCGCAACGAGTCCACCGGCAACCCGAACGCTATCCCGTACCAGGGCCCCGAGCGCACGCTCACCTCCGCGAGGTGGGTCGCCGAACGCGGGCTCGGCCTCGGCATCGACTTCCATTACGCCGACTCGTGGGCCGACCCCGGCAAGCAGCCCAAACCCCGCGCCTGGGCCGAGCTGGAGTTCGAGGAGCTGACCGACGCGGTCTACGACTACACCCACGACTACGTCTCGCAGCTGGTCGCCCAGGGCACCGTCCCGGACAAGGTCGCGGTCGGCAACGAGATCGCCAACGGCTTCATGTGGGGCAGTGAGGCGGTCGGCGCTCCGTCCACAGAGGCCGTTCACGCGGGCGCGAACCCGCCGTACTTCAGGAATCAGGCCGCGGTCTACCAGTCGCAGCCCGGCGGCGGGATCCTGTGGCAGTACCGGTTCTCGCAGGACCCCGCCGAACACCAGCGCTACCTGGACTCCTGGGACCGGTTCACCACCCTGCTCGCCGCCGGGATCGCGGCCGTGCGCGACGCCTCACCGGAGTCCCAAGTGGAACTGCACTCCGTGGTCGGGCGCATCAGCGGCATGGGCAAGGCGGGGGAGTACTGGCGGCAGTTGACGACCCGCCTCAACGCCAAGGGCCAGGACTTCGACGTGCTCGCCCTCTCGTACTACCCGGAGCACCACGGCAGCCTGGAGCAGATGGAGGCGAACCTCCACACGCTCGCAACGACATACCCGCAGTACGAGCTCGAGATCGCCGAGACCTCCTACCCCGCCGCCGGCGGCGGCACCATGCCGAACTCGACGTTCCCGCGCACCGTCCAGGGCCAGGCCGACGCCGTGCAGGCCGTCTTCCAGATGGTCAACGACATCGTGGACAATCGCGGGGCCGGGGCCCTCACCTGGGAGCCGGCGGGCTTCCAGGCGATGTTCCGGGCGGTGCCGGGCATGGCGAACACGTACGAGCCGAACGCCTCGATCGACGTCTACAACCGCAGCCGCGCCACCAACGTCATCGAGGACACCGTCTACCGCAGCGCCCTGACCGGCAGCGCACCCGAGCTGCCGGGCACGGTCGAGGTCCTCACGGTCGCCGACGGCTCCCGAGCGGCCGTCCCGGTCGACTGGGGCGACCTCCCCGCGACTGACGCGGCGGGCCGGGTCACGGTCACCGGAACGACCGAGTACGGCGAGGTCACCGCGATCGTGGACATTGTGGACGCTTACGCCTCACCGGCATGCGACGCGGTCGTGACCGGCACGCGGTCCGGCCCGCTGTCGATCGCGTCCGGCACCACCTGCCTGGCCGACGGCGCCGCAGTCCACGGCCCGGTGACCGTCGCCCAAGGCGCCAGTCTGGTCGCCGACGGCGCGCGGATCCGAGGACCGGTGACCGCCACTGGCGCGGCGGTCGTGTTCCTCTGCGGCGCCGACATATCCGGACCCGTGACGCTGGACGGCGGCACCTCGGTGACCCTCGGCGATCCCGCCCTGGACTGCGCGTCCAACGAGATCCGCGGCCCCGTCTCGGTCACGGGCACGGCTGGCTGGAACGTCATCGCGGGCAACGACATCAGCGGCCCGCTGTCGTGCAGCGGCAACGAGCCGGCGCCGGCCGGCTCGGGCAACGAGGTGCGGGGGCCGAAGAGCGGCCAGTGCGCCGGACTGTGAACCGAGAGGCCCGGCGCACCGCCGGGCCTTTCGGCCGCAAGCGTTCAGGCGGTCGACTCCCGCTGCACGACCTCGAACGGCGCGGTGAACTCGCGGGGCGGGATCAGCGGGTCGTCGATGCGGGAGAGGATCAGGTCGACGGCCTTGGCGGCCTTCCACCGGTGGTCGGGGCGGACCGTCGACAGCGACGGGATGAAGACCTCCGACTCGGGCAGGTCGTCGAAACCGATGACGCGGACGTCGCCGGGGACGCTCACCCCGCGGTCGTGCAGGCCCCGGATCACGCCCATGGCCACCATGTCGTTGAGCGCCACCACGCCGTCCACGCCGAGGCCTGAGTCCGCGATCCGGTGGCCGGTGGCGCGGGCGCCCTCGCGCGAGAGCGCGTCGACCACGAAGCGCAGCCGCGGGTCGGGCCGGATCCCGCGCTCCTCCAGCGCCGTCCGGTAGCCGTTGTAGCGGCGCGTGAACATCGTGAGCCGGTCGAGGTTCCCGCCGGTGACGACGGCGATCCGCTTGCATCCCTGGTCGATCAGGTGAGCGGTCGCGGCGGCGGTGCCGGCCTCGTTCGCGACGGTGACGTGGTCGAACCGTCCCGCGGGGTCCTGCTCGCCGAGGACGACGAGCGGCGGGCTCTGGTCGGTCAGCGGGAGTCCGGGCGCGTCGGCTTCGGCGTTGGCGAGGGAGAGGATGAGGCCGTCGAGCTGGAGCCGGCGCGACTGGGCGACGGCCGCGGCCTCGCCCACGGCGACGGCCCCCGTCTGCTCGACCGCGACGTGGTAGCCGTGCCGCTGCGCCTCCTCGATCACCAGCGCGGCGAACATGCCGAAGTAGGCGTTGCCGACCTGCGGCACGGCGAGCCCGATGACGCCGCTGCGGCCGGACCTGAGGCTCCGTGCCGCCGCGTTGATCTGGTACCCGGACTCGCGGATGGCGGCGAGGACCCGTTCGCGGGCTTCGGGGCTGACCCTGACGCGGTCGTTGATGACGTTGGAGACGGTCATCGTCGAGACGCCGGCGAGCTCCGCCACGTCGTTCATGGTGATCCTGCCGCGCTTCACCACGCCTCCACAACTCGCTCGCGCATCGGCCGCTCCCAGGGAGCGCCAGGGGTCCGCCGCGGCGGGGCCGCCGCGGACCCCGAGTGTATCGGCCCGCGCCTGAGCTGCCGCCGAGCGGACGAGCCGCCCGGCTTGAACAGGTGCTGCGGGCCGGCCGGTCCTCTTTGCCCGGTCCCTCTTGACCTCACATCGAAACATATCTATAGTTCGAAGACGTAAGTTTCGGTACGTTCTCCGAAAGTTTCGATCACCCAGGGATTGAACATGATCAACACCTCACCGAGGCGTCGGCATCGCGTCTGGTCGGCGCTCGCCGCAGTCGCGACCGTCGGCCTCACCGCCACGACCGCGCTCGTGCTCTCATCAGGGACCGCCCAGGCCGCGAGCACGCTCGGGGCCTCCGCCGCCGAGAGCGGCCGCTACTTCGGGGCCGCCGTCGCCGGCAACCGCCTCAGCGAAGCGGGCTACGCCAACACCCTCGCGGCCGAGTTCAACTCGGTCGTGGCCGAGAACGCCATGAAGTGGGACGCGACCGAGCCGAACCCGGGCCAGTTCAACTTCTCGGGCGGCGACCAGATCGTCAACTGGGCGCAGGCCCGCAACATGAAAGTCCGCGGCCACACCCTGGTCTGGCACGCCCAGCAGCCCGGGTGGGTGCAGAACCTGACCGGGCAGAACCTGCGCAACGCGATGCTCAACCACATCGCCGGCGTCGCGAACCACTACGAGGGCAAGGTCTTCGCCTGGGACGTGGTCAACGAGGCGTTTGAGTGGGACGGCTCGCGCCGCCAGTCGAACCTGCAGACCCAGCTCGGCAACGGCTGGATCGAGGAGGCCTTCCGCGCCGCCGACGCCGCCGACCCGAACGCCCGCCTCTGCTACAACGACTACGGCACCGACGCCATCAACTCCAAGAGCACCGCGATCTACAACATGGTGCGCGACTTCAAGGCCCGCGGTGTCCCGATCGACTGCGTCGGCTTCCAGTCCCACCTCGCCTCCAACGAGAACCTGAGCAGCTACCAGGCCAACCTCCAGCGCTTCGCCGACCTCGGCGTGGCCGTGGAGATCACCGAGCTCGACGTCGGCCAGGGCTCCGGCCAGGCGGCGACATACGAGACCGTCACCAGGGCCTGCATGGCCGTGTCCCGCTGCACCGGCATCACCGTCTGGGGCGTGACCGACAAGTACTCGTGGCGCGACGACAACCCGCTGCTCTTCGACGGCAACTACCAGAAGAAGCCGGCCTACCACTCGGTGCTCGCGGCGCTGAACAACGGCAACCCCGGCGGCGGCGGCGACTCGGGCCAGCTCCGCGGGGCCGGGTCCAACCGCTGCCTCGACGTGCCGAACCAGTCCACGACCAACGGCACCCAGCTGCAGATCTACGACTGCTGGACCGGCGCGAACCAGCAGTGGACCTACGCCAACGGCGAGATCTCGGTCTACTCCGGTACCACCCGCAAGTGCCTTGACGCCTCGGGCGGCGGCACCGCCAACGGCACGGCCGCGATCATCTGGAGCTGCCACGGCGGCGCCAACCAGCGCTGGAACGTGAATTCCAACGGCTCCATCACCAACGCCGCCTCAGGCCTCTGCCTCGACGTGGCCGGCGCTTCGACCGCCAACGGCGCCAAGGTCCAACTCTGGTCCTGCACCGGCGCCGCCAACCAGCGGTGGTCCTTCGTCTAGCTCTCCCATCCCAGGGGAAAACGACCGGGCGGCCCACACGGGCCTCCCGGTCGCTCCTTTCTCGTTGCCGCCTGACGGGATCGGCTGGAGCTTCAGGACTCCGGCGTGAGGTCGACCCTGCGGAGCAGCTGGGCGTTGAGCGCGACCACGATGGTGGAGGCCGACATGAGGATCGCGCCGACCGCCGGGCTGAGGGTGATGCCGACGCCGGCGAGGACGCCGGCGGCGAGCGGGATCGCCACGATGTTGTAGCCCGCGGCCCAGCCCAGGTTCTCGACCATCTTGCGGTAGCCGGCCTTCGAGAGGCGGCGGACGCCGCCGACGCCGCGCGGGTCGGAGGAGGCCAGGACCACGCCGGCGGACTCGATCGCGACGTCGGTGCCCGCGCCGATCGCGATGCCCACGTCGGCCCGCGCGAGCGCGGGGGCGTCGTTGACGCCGTCGCCGACCATCGCCACTCGCAGGCCGCGGGACTGCAGGTCGGCCACGGCCCGGTCCTTGTCCTCGGGCAGGACCTCGGCGAAGACCTCGTCGTCGGCGGTGAACCCGAGGTCGGCGGCGACCGCGTCGGCCACCGCCCGCGCGTCGCCGGTGATCATCGCGATCTTCTGCACCCCGAGGGAACGCAGGTCGGCGACGGCCTGCTTGGCCTCCGGGCGGACCTCGTCCTCGAGCGCGATCGCGCCGAGCACCTTGGCCCCGTCCTCGAGGCCGATCAGGTAGAGCACCGTGGCGCCCCGGCCCGACCAGGTCTCGACGTCCCCGCTCAGGTCGTCGGGAGCTTCGATCCCGAGTTCGCGCAGCAGCGCGGGGCCGCCGACCGCGTAGCGGCGGCCGTCGACGGTCGCCTCGACGCCTTTGCCGGTGCGCGAACGGAAGTCCGTGGCGTGCGCGCCTTCACCGTGCTCGTGCCCGTGGTGGGCCACGATTGCGCGGGCCAGCGGGTGCTCGGAGTCGGACTCCACCGCCGCGGCCAGGTGCAGCACCTCGTCGGTGTCGCGGCCGCCCGCCCCGGCGATGCCGGCGACAGTGTGCTCGCCCTTGGTGAGCGTCCCGGTCTTGTCGAAGAGCACGGCGTCCACAGTGCGCATGCGCTCGATCGCGAGCCGGTCCTTCACGAGGATGCCGGCCTTCGCCGAGACTGCCGTGGTGATCGAGATGACCAGCGGGATCGCGAGGCCGAGCGCGTGCGGGCAGGCGATGACGAGGACCGTCACCGTGCGGACCACGCCCGAGGTCGCGTCGCCCAGGAGCGACCAGACCGTGAACGTGACGACGCCCGCGGCCATGGCGACGTAGAAGAGCAGCGCGGCGAACTTGTCGGCGAGGACCTGCCCGCGGCCGCGCGACTCCTGCGCCTGCGAGACGAGGCGCTGGATGCCCGCGAGCGCGGTGTCGTCGCCGACCGCGTTGACGCGCACGCGGATCGCCGAGTCGGTGGCGACGGTCCCTGCCACGACCCGGTCGCCCTCGTCCCTCGGCACGGGCCGGGACTCGCCGGTGATCATGGACTCGTCCATCTCGGCCTCCCCGGCGGCGATCTCGCCGTCGGCCGGCACGCGCGAGCCTGAGCGGACCAGCACCACGTCGCCGACGCCCAGCTCGTGCACCGGCACCGTCGAGGTGCTCCCGTCCTCGCCCACCCGCTCGGCCTCGTCGGGCAGCAGCGCCGCGAGCGCGGCGAGCGCCCCGCGGGCCTGCCCGATGGCCTTCATCTCCTGCCAGTGACCGAGCAGCATGATGGTGACGAGTGCGCCGAGCTCCCACCAGAACTCGAGGTCGAACAGGCCGAGACTCGTTGCGAGCGAAGCGATGTAAGCGACCGTGATGGCGGTGGCGATGAGCAGCATCATGCCGGGCGCGCGGTCGCGGATCTCGCGGACGCCGCCGACGAGGAACGGCCGGCCGCCGTAGAGGAACACGGCCGTGCCGAGGACGGGGCCGACGAGCTCGATGGCGGGGAAGTCCAGTGTGTACCCGAACCAGTCCATCACCATGTGGCTGGTGACGACCAGCGGCACGGTCATGGCCAGGCTGAGCCAGAACTTGCGGCGGAAGGCTTCCGGGTCGTGCCCGGCGTGCTTGTCATGGCCGGTGTGTTCGCCATGGCCTGAGTCGGCTGTGTGGGTGGTGTGCTCGCCGTGAGCGTCATGGCCTCCGTCGGCGCTGTGGGTGGTGTGGGCGCCGTGCTCGGCCTCGGCGTGATGCCGGCCGTGGTCGGCTGGGGCCGAGTGCTCCCCGTGGCCGTGGTGCTCGTGGTGCCCTCCCGCGGCCGGACCGGCATCGGGCTCGGTGTGGTCGGCGTGGTGCGTGCGCTGGTGGTGCCCCGTGTCGTCGCCGTGGGCATGGTGACCGCTCACTGGAGGCTCCTTCCTCTGGTTGCCGAACGCCTCGACCATATACCCCCTAGGGGTATATGACAAGCCAATGCGACCACTAATCCACCCGAGGTATTCCCGCGCCCCGGCCTGAGAAACAGGGGTGCCCCCGACCGGCGTCCGACCAGGACGGGATCTGTCACCGTCATGGCGGATGATCGGCCCATGTCCGACACCACCGCCCGCGCGCTCAGTCTGCTCAACCTGCTGCAATCGCACCGGCACTGGTCCGCGCCGGAGCTGGCCCGGCGGCTCGGCGTCACCGTCCGGACCGTGCGGCGGGACGTCGGACGCCTCCGCGACCTCGGCTACCGCATCGACTCCGCGCCGGGCGCGTTCGGCGGCTACCGCCTCGAAGCGGGCGCCTCGCTGCCGCCGCTGCTGCTCTCCGACGAAGAGGCGGTCGCCATCGCGATCGGGCTCCGCCTCGTCGCGGCGGGCCGCCTCGCCCGCGGCGCCGAGTTCGCCCTGTCGGTCCTCGCGAAGCTCGAGCAGGTGCTGCCCGCCCGGCTCCGGCGGCGCGTGCGCGCCTTCGGCCCCGAACCCGGGACCGCGGGCCGGGACGGGGCCGCGACCGACGTGCTCGTGGACCTGGCCCTGGCGTGCCGCGACCGCGAACGCGTGCGGCTGCGGTACCGCCCCGGCGGCGGCGAGGAGCAGGAGCGGCGGGTCGAACCGCACACGCTCGTCCCGGCCGGCGGCGACTGGTACCTCGTCTGCTGGGACCTCGACCGCGCCGACTGGCGCACCTTCCGCGCCGACCGCCTCGCCGCCGTCGAGCATCTGCGGGTCGGCAGCACCCCTCGCGTGCTGTCGCCCCGGCAGGTGGACGAGTTCGTCACCGTCGCAAGGACATGGAGCCCTGGGGTGCCCGACGCGGCGGCGATCGTCGACATGCCGCTCGCGGACTTCCAAGCGGCCCTGGGCGAGTGGGCGAAGGGCGCGACGGCGGAGGGACCAGAGCGGACGCGCTGGCCGGTGGGCGGGGCGAGCGCGCGGGACATCGCGTACGGCCTCTCGTGGCTCCCGGCGGGCACGCCCTACCGGGTCGAGCTCCCCGAGGCGGACCGGGCCGAGCTGCGCGCGCTGCTCGCGCGGACGGCCGACGCGCTGGACCGGTGACCGCGGCCACCGGCCCAGCGCGGCCCTCAGCCGGCGGCTCGGGTGTCGCGGATCGCGCTCATCGCCTCGTCGAGAGAGGAGTGGAGGTACTCCAGCTCAGGCGTGGCGAACGCGCTCCAATCGGCGCTCTCCTCGGTCTCGGACCACCCTTCGGCGTCCCCGGACCAGTCCTGCGCCGCGCCAGGGTCGTGCCGGTAGACCCACCACAGGTTCGACGCCGGGTCCTGGAAGCGGGCGAGGGTGTCGCCGAAGAAGTCGGTGGGCCGCGTGACGATGCGTCCGCCGAGCTTCTCGGCCCGGGCGAGGACCGCTTCGACGTCGTCGACGTACACGCGGATCAGCGAAGGCGTGAACGGCCAGGCGGGCTTGCGGTCGGCGACCGTCACGGTCGAATCGCCGATCCGCAGTTCGGCGTGCAGGATCAGCCCGTCGGTGTCGAGCGTGCGGGCCTCGGGCACGTCTTCGGCGTCGAAGACGGCGACCAGGAACTCGATCAGGTCCCCGGCGGCGTCGGCGACGATGAACGGGTTCACGGTGTTCGAACCGGCCGGGACGGCGGGTGCAGTGGCCATGGCGTTTTCCTCTCATCGGAGATTGACTCCGCCATGGTCACCGGCGATGAGGACCGATCCTGTCCGCATCGCCGAACCGATTTTTACGGCCGCGGCGCGCCGGGGGCGTTGAGGGTCCAGAGCCGCTGCAGGAGGTCGTCGCCGATCTCGGGGACCGCCGGCGGCTCGGAGTCGCGGGTGCCCGCGGGGCCGTGGACCTCGGCGTGCAACTGCTCCATGCGCTGGTCGAGGTGCGCGGCGGCGTCGGCGGCCGCGGAGAGCTCGGCGGCCAGGTGCTCGGGGACCTCGCCGTCGTACTTGTAGAAGATCTTGTGCTCCAGGCTCGCCCAGAAATCCATGGCGATGGTGCGGATCTGCACGTCGACGATCACCGGCACCGGGCCGGTGGAGAGGAAGATCGGCACTTCGATGATCGCGTGGAGGCTCTTGTAGCCGTTGGGCTTCGGCTCGGCGATGTAGTCCTTGATCTCGACCACGCGCACGTCGTGCTGCGAGGTGAGCGCGTCGAGGATCCGGTAGGTGTCGGCCTTGAAAGCGCAGGTGATGCGGATGCCGGCGATGTCGGTGATGTTCGCGCGGATCGACTCCAGCCGCGGCGAGAGGTTCCGGCGCGCGACCTTCTCGAGGATGCTCTCGGGGGACTTGACGCGGGAGGTGACGTGCTCGATCGGGTTGTAGCGGTGCAGGTGCCGGAACTCCTCGCGCAGGATCGTCACCTTCGTGAGCACTTCGTCGACCGCGAACTGGTACTCCATCATGAAGCGCGCGAAGTCCTCACGGATCTGTCGCGCGAAGTCGAGCATCCCCCGGTCGGCCCGCGCCCTGTCGGAGCCGGCCTCCGGCGCCCCCTCGCCGCGATCCTCACGCCGCCGCTCGGCGATGCCCTCTGCCACGGCCCGTCCCTCTCCGACCGTCAGGGGACGGTCACTGCTCGCTCAACTGGATGGATCACCGTAGCAAGTGCGGAACCCTCATAAACCAAACGGCCGCACCGGTGAGATCCGTGCCGTGTCGTTGCCGCGCCTCCACCGCCGCGAGTCTGCATCGCGCCCCGTGCTCGGCGAGACGGGCGTGCCGCAAGTGGCGCTCAATGATTCAAGTGTCATGGTTTGCGTTGGGCTGCAGGGATCTCGGACCCAATTCGGCGGTTCATCCGGATATATTGGAGCGGATCCCGAAGTCGCGCTCACCTGCCGCAGCGTCGATGGTCAGCCCCCGGAACAACACCATTCGCAGGAGTGCTCATGGGTGATAGGGAATCCACGCACGGTGGTCAAGCCGACCCCGAGTGCCCGCAGGTGCGGGACGTCGTCCGCGCGGTCGTCGCCCAGACCGCGCCCGGAGAACTGCAGTACGTCGAGGACCTAGAGGAGTTCGAAGACGCGGAAATCCTGGACGAGCTCGAGAACCCGTCCCGGGGCGAACCACTCGGATTCGGCGCCGGCGATTTCGCTGCAGTGGCGACCACCGTCCTGTGGCTCGTGCTCGGCAAGTTCGCGGAACGACTGGCCGACGGGGGAGTGACCGCGACCTCCAAGGGGTTGAAGGCGCTGTTCCGCAAGCGCCGCAAGAGGTCCGAAAAGGTGACCGTTCCCGCTCTGACCCGACCGCAACTCGAGGAACTGCGGACGACGCTGCTGGTCGAATGCCGACAGCGGGGCTTCGCGGACGATCAGGCCGAATCGCTCACCAACGCCGTCGTGGTCCGCATGGTGCTCCGGCCCGAAGCGCCTGAACTCGGCTCGACCCACCGCGAGCAGGGGTAGCCGCGTGGCGACTGCTCCCGGTCGCACCCAGGTGGACGAGCGGGTGATGACCTCCGGCACGACCGTGCGCTTCGCCCAGATGATCGTGCTCATGGTGGTCGCCACCGCCGGGCTCGCCACGATCGTCGCGATCCCAACCGTGGACGGGCCGCAGGCGGCCTGCTTCCTGGCCGCGGGCCTCGATCCCGAGCAGGTCACCTTCCTGAACATCGTCCGCGCCTTCGGCTTCCAGGAGGCCGCCCTCGCCTCCTGCGTCGACCGCCAGTCGGCCGAGGACATCCCGGCGTGGCTCGTCGCCGCCTGGCCAGCGCTTATGGCCGCGGTGGGCTTCGCGCTCTTCAAGACCCTGCCCGCCCTGAAGATCCGCTGGCGCGGTCGGACGCGGCCGCTCACCGACGAAGCCGCACTTCGGCACCTCGGCGACCTCGCGAAGGAGGCAGGGCTTCAGACTCCCCCCGACTTTCAGGTGCACACCCGCAGACTCAAGGCCCGCGCCGTTACCTTCGGCAGCGACCGGCGACCGGTCGTCCGCCTCAACCGCGGCCTGCTCTGGATCCGCGAGCGGGACCGCGAGCGCTTCCGCGTGATCGTGCTCCACGAATTCGCCCACATCCGCAACCGCGACATCACGATCACCTACGCCACCACCACGTTGTGGTGGGCCTTCATCGCAGTGGTGGTGCTGCCTTTCACGGCACTGGAACTCGCGTCGCTGCCCGACCGACTGCAGACGGCGCTCTCCACCATCGAACTCATCAGCGCTACACGGGTCCTGGCCATGGCGCTCACCGCCGTCGCGCTCGTTCACTTCGCCCGGCAAGAGGTGCTGCGCAGCCGTGAGATGTACGCCGACCTCACCGCGAAGCATTGGAACGCCGACCTGCGAGAATTCGACTTCGGCCCCGAGGCGCCCGTCAGCGCCCGCCGGATCGGTCGCGCCAAGGCCGCGCTCGCCGAACTCCTGCGCACCCACCCGTCGCTCACGATGCGGCGCAACGTCCTCGGCGACAACGCCGAACTGTTCACGGTCCGCGCACCTCTCGTGATCCTGACCGGCATCGGTGCGCTCCTCATCGGCGAGCAGACGTCGAACGCGCTCCGGCAGGTGCCATTCACCGCCCCCGACGCGGTCGTCTACGCGACCCTCATCGCAGCCGCGCTGGTCACCGGCGTCGTCGGGCTCGGCATCTGGCGCGCGGTCACCTACGCGGCGATCGTCGGCAAGTCGCCGCCGCCAGGTGTGTCCACCGGTGCATGGCTCGGCCTGGGACTGGTCCTCGGTGAGCTCATCCGCGGCGGGGCCGGTGAGTTCCGATGGGCGCCACCGCACCCCGAGATGTTCATCGTCCTCTTCGGCGTCGGCGCCGCGTTCGGCTGGTGGACCGCCGTCTGCGCCCGGCTCTGGACCGCCGTTTGGCGCGGCCGCTCGATCGCCCCGCCGGCGGCATTGGTCCTGGCCGGAGGCGGCGTCGCGCTGGCGAGCGCACTGCACTGGTGGGAGCAGGTGGGCCTGGTCTGGGCCAACGGATTCCACTTCGACGCCGCCAGCCTCGCCCAGTCCCTCGCGGGTGGCTCGGGTCCCGGTGTGATCGGAGGCGACGAATCCTGGACAGCCGTGATCGCCGCCGCCTACCACGTCCTGCTCAACTTCATGCTGATGCCCTTCGCGTGGGCGGCCGTCGCCGCGACCGGACTGGTGCCTTTGCTGGCCTGGGCGACCCGGCCGAGCGCGAAGCCGCCGCTGTGGATCCGGCGGAAAGGCCGCGCCGCCCCCGTCGAGGGCCTGCCGCCCCTGCGACGGATCCTCCTGGCCGCAATGCTCGGCACTGCGGCGAGCTGGATCGGCGCTGTCGCGGGGATGGCCCTGCTCCACCGCTGGCGCGCGCTCGCAGAGGGACCGCCGACCGTCTCGCTCGCCGTGGCCGTCGTCATGGCCGCTGTGGCGATGATCGTCGGCGCCTGCGCTGCCGCAGTGGTGGCGGCGGCGAGCGTCGACCGAGTACGCCTCGGAGCCGCCCTCATCGCCGCGAATCTCGCCGTAGCGGCGGGATTCGCGGGCATCCTCGCGCTTCTCTCGGCCGACGGCTGCGTTCCGCAGTTGACCGTCGTCAGCGGACGCTGCGGCGGCATCCCGGTCGGCGTGTCATGGGACCTGCTGCAGATCGTCGTGCCTTCGGTCTTCGTTCTGGCCGATGTGGTCGCCGTCCTCGCCGCAGCCGCAGCCGCAGCGGCGGCGCTGGCCAGACGACGGCGCCTCCGGAACCCGATGAGAGCCGGGTCGCCTGCCGCGATCCGATCGGACCGGTCCGCGGTCCGGGTGTCCCTCGCGGCGGTCAGTGCGCTCGCGGTCGGATTCGCCCTCGCGGCCGAAACGCTCGTCCTCCAGTACGCACACCAGTCCAGCGCGGTCGAGGACGACTCCGGCTGGGACGCTTCGATCCAACCCGCGGCCGAAGCCGGCCCGTCCGACTACGGCAGGGCGCTTCAGATCGTCTCATGGCTCGAGGTCGGCGGCGAGGACCTGCTCGATCGTCTGGCGGCAGCGCTGGACGGCCTGGCCGACATCGGGCAGGCCGTGAACGAGCCGATCATCGAGAACGCGGCTTTGCGGCAGGGCTGCACGGAACTCGCGTCGCTGGTCACCGACGCCGAGGAGTTCTTCGCAATACCCCACCCGGAGGCTCAGGAACTCTGGGCGCTGGCGCTCGAGCGGATCGGCGTGTCGGCCCAGGCCTGCGTCAACGGGTTCGAACAGCGGAACGCCGCCCTGATCGAGGCGTCCCTCGAGGGTCAGCTCGCAGGGCTCGCGGCGCTGACCGAAGCCGTCGGCGTCGCGGCTGCGGCGACCGCCGGCACGAGCTGGGAGGAGACCGGATGAGCGACCGCTTCCCCGACATGGAGCGTCCGGCTCCCCGGCCAGCCGGGACGGCGCCCGCGCCACCGGTCGAGAGTCCGTCAGAGGCCTTGTACCGCAGGCTTATCGAGGACGCGTCCGAATGGGGGGCGAAGGGCCGCGACGACGACTACCTCTACACGGGGGCGAAGCTCAGACAGGTCGAAGACGAGCGCTGGAACCTGTGGCGGGCAGACCCTCGGACATTCCCGCCCCCGGGCGACGTGCCGCTGCAGTTCCTGGAAGCCGCACGGCGGCAGTCGAACGCGCGGATCCGTCAGGCGCTGGCCAGTGCCGTCGCCGGGCTCTCGGCGCTCCTTCTCGTCGCGGCCGGACTGGCGATATTCGCGACCTGGCGGTTCGACGACCAGCGCGACCGGTACTGGGCCGAGGAGTTGGTGAAGGCCAGTCAAGAGGCACTGCGCTACGACGCGCGTCTCGCCCGGAAGTTCGCGGCAGCGGCGTGGCAACTCGTCCCGAACGACCCGGCCTGGGCCGCGCTCACCAACGCGCTCGTCAGCCCGGTCACCGGGACCTTCCAAGGGCCGCATGACGGTGTGATGACCACGGTCGCCTACAGTCCCGACGGCTCCGTCATCGCCACCGGTGCCTACGACGGCACGGTCGCGATGTGGGACACGGAGACCGGGGGCCGACACCGGCTCGACGGGCGCCTGCCCTTCGAGGTGGACATGCTCGAGTTCAGTCCCGACGGCAGGTTCCTGGCCGCGAGCACGTTCGACAAGGCGATCCTGGTCTGGGAGGTGCAGACGGGAGCGGCCACGTCGATCAGCTCGGCGAACAGCACCGACTTCCTGGCGTTCGATCCAGCGGCCACGAAGCTGGCCGCCTCCGGGGAGGACGGGGTGGTCTCGGTCTGGGATCTGCCGA
Organism: Glycomyces niveus; assembly: GCF_017592475.1. Taxonomy (GTDB): domain Bacteria; phylum Actinomycetota; class Actinomycetes; order Mycobacteriales; family Micromonosporaceae; genus Glycomyces; species Glycomyces niveus. The sequence goes on from NZ_JAGFNP010000009.1 coordinate 87,072, forward strand.
CCTTCGAGAAGACCGCGCTGTTCGCGACCGGTCAGCCGGTCACGGGCCTGGTCTTCGACGAGACCGGCGAGCAACTGCTGGCCGCGAGCGACGGCGAGGTGGGCCTGGTCAGAGGATATGTCGCCGCCACAGGCGAACCGGTCTTCGAGTTCACCCCCGACCCGGCGAGCGCGAGCGTCGGCGCCCTCGAGCGGCGTGGATTCGCCTCGCCGGACTTCCTCACCTGCGGCGGCTGGTCGGGCTGCCTGATGACGCGGGATCTGGGAGCCGAGACGTCGAGGGCGGTCGGATTCGCCGACGCCGGCGTTCCGGCTGCGGTGGCGCCGAAGGGCGACATGGTGGTGGCGGGCCACATCGGGGGCGGACTCGGCGTGTGGGAGGCGTCGACCGGCATCCTCACCGGAATGCTGCCGACCGCGGGCACCGTGTACGACGCGGCGGTGAGCCCCGACGGTTCGCGCGTCTACGCCGTCACCGACGAGGGCTTGCAGCGCTGGGACTTGGAGCACCTGCCCGACATCCGGCACCTGCGCGCCAGCGCCGACATCCGTGCGATGGCGCTCACTCCGGACGGGAAGCGGCTCATCAGCACCGGCTGGTACGGCACCGACGTGTGGAACGTCGGCGACAGCGGCATGCCGGCCGCGCAGTATCCGGACCGCGTCGGCAACGCCGTCGCCGTCGACGCCGCCGGCACGCTCGTCGCGAACGGCGTCGACGACGAGCGCCTGCACATCGAGATCTGGGACGTCGAGACCGGTGAGACCGTGCGGACGCTGGAGGAGAGCGGCGCACCCGTGACCTCATTGGACTTCAGTCCCGATGGTGCGACGCTCGCGAGCGGCAACAGCGGTGTGCTCCACATCGCTCACCAGACCGCGTTCGGTGTGACGCTCTGGGACGTAGCCACGGGGGAGGCCCGGCTGCGGCTCGACTGGGACCCTGAAATCGCGGTCTTCTCACTGGACTTCAGTCCGGACGGTTCGCTGCTGGCCACGGTCGACCAGGACGGGGTCGTACAGGTCTGGGACTCCGCGGACGGGACGCTCCTCGCGGCCCCGGGCGGGGCGGGCGGCGTAGCGGGGACGGTCCAGTTCAGTCCTGACGGTTCGTCCCTCGCGGTCAGCCATGGCAGCGGCATGGCGATGTGGAGCCTGGCCGATCTGGGAGGCGCACCAACGGTGATCGACAACCGTTACTCCGCCTCGAATCTGACGTTCGCTCCCGGCGGCGAATTCATCGCGCTCTACGAGTCCTATCCCGATCCCGAGATCGAGTACGAGGTTGCGGACTCGCGCCTTGCGATCCTCGATCTCGACCACGGGGTCGCCACGGTCGCGCTTCCGGCGCACAGCCTCGTCTTCACCGCGATCGCCGTCGCACCGGACGGCAGGACCGTCTACTTCAGCGACGGCTCGGTCATCACGGCGTACGACGTCGCCTATCTGCAGGAGGACGTCTACGAATTGGCTTGCGCCATGGATCCGGAATACGAAGTCACCCAAGACGTCTGGGAGGGCTTCGCTCCCGGCGTGCCCTTCGGGGAGGTCGAACCCTGCCCTGGTGGCTGAGAGCCGTTCAGCGGTTCCCCGCGAGCGTCGGATTTCCGACATGGTCCGTCGCACTCGTGGGGATTGCGGGTAGTCGAGTGCTCACATAATGTCCTGTTCGGATCGCGTCCCATCCGCGGTCCGGAGGGGGAACCATGTCCGTGCCCGCCCGTCCCGCGATCATGCTCGTCGAGCCCGACCTCATCGCCCGTGAAGACCTCGCCGACGACCTGCGCGAGCGGTACGGCGACCGGTACCGGATCACGGCCGCCGCGAGCGCCGAGGAGGCGCAGCATGCGATCGTCCGCCTGCGCCTGGCGAACACCCCTCTCGCCGTGGTGGTCTCCGCTTTGGCGTTGGGGGACGGCGGTGTCGAGGGTGCCGAGCTGCTCGCCGGACTCAGGACCGATGACGCGCGTGTCAAGCGGGTGCTGGTGACCGACGCGTCCGAGGCCGATCACGCGGTGGCCCTGATCGACCGGATCGGGGTCGATCAGCACCTGGTGCGGCCCGTACGCCCAGCCGAGCACCGGCTCTACCCGGCGATCGACGACGTGCTGTTCGACTGGGAGTCCCGTGCGGGCGACGGGGTGCCGCTGCGGGTCTTGGGACACCGCTTCGCCGCGCACTCGTTCGAGATCAAGGACTTCCTGGCGCGCAACCTCGTCCCATACGTGTGGCTCGATGTGGACACCGATCCCGAGGCGGCCCGCGTGGCACAGGCTCTGCGACTGCCATCCGACCCGTGTCCGACGACGGTGGTCTTCGGCGACGGCCGGTCGATCTCCGATCCGGCTCTGATCGACCTCGCCCGCGCCCTCGGTCTCACCCAAGAAGCCACCAAGGACACCTATGACTTGGTCGTGATCGGCGGCGGTCCCGCTGGGCTTGCCGGAGCCGTCTACGGCGCCTGCGAAGGCCTGTCCGTGGCGATTGTCGAGGACGACGCGCCCGGCGGTCAGGCCGGGTCGACCTCCCGCATCGAGAACTACCTGGGCTTCCCGTCCGGACTCACCGGCGCCGACCTCGCGCAGCGGGCGCTGGTGCAGGCCAAGCGGTTCGGCGTGGAATGGATCTCGGCGCGGGATGCGGTCGGGCTGCGCGTCAACGACAACGGCACCCGCACCGTGGACCTCTCCGACGGCACCGCCCTGTCCGCCCGCGCGGTCCTGGTCGCCACGGGCATGAAGTGGCGCAAGCTCAACGTGTCCGGCTTGGACTCGCTGCTGAACGCGGGAGTCTACTACGGTTCGGCGCCTGACGACGCGGTCTCGTGCGCGGGGGAGGACGTGTTCATGGTCGGCGCGGGCAATTCGGCAGGGCAGGCCGCGCTGCACTTCGCCGAACACGCCGATAGCGTCACGATGCTCGTGCGCGACTCGTCCCTGCGCGGCGGCGTGCTCTCCTCATATCTGGCCGATCGGATCGAAGCCCACCCGAAGATCACCATCCGGTGCGACACCGAGGTCGCCGAGGCCCACGGCCAGGGCCGCCTGTCCGGACTCACCTTGCGCAACAACCGCACCCGCGCCAGTGATTTCGCGCGGGCGGATGCGCTCTATCTCATGATCGGCGTCAAACCGTGCACGGAGTGGATTGAACGCGTGGTCGCCCTGGACGAGCGAGGGTTCGTGCTCACCGGCACCGACGTCAAGGAAGCTGCAGGCCGCGCCCCCGTCCTGTGGTCCCCCGGCCGCGACCCCCTGCTGACCGAGACGAGCGTCCCAGGCGTCTTCGCCGCCGGCGATGTCCGCGCTGGGACGGTGAAACGTGTGGGCTCGGCCGTGGGCCAAGGCGCCGTCGCCATTGCAGCCATCACCGAATACCTGAAAGAGCACATAGCGGAGGTGCGGTAAGCGAGACGGGCGGGGTCGCGGGGCGCGGGCACGGCCGCGCCAGAATGTTGGCCATGACCGATGTGCAGCTCCCGAACGAGGATCGCGATCCCGCCCGGCCGTGGCTCGACTACCGCGGGACGTTCGAACTTGAGCCGGCGCCCCGGCGCGGCTTCCCGTCCGGTGACGTGGCGTACACAGTGGACGACTCCATGCCGGGGCACTGGCGGGAGGTCCGGGAGCGCACCGCGGAGCAGATCCAGGCGGCCGTCGAGTCCTCGGCCAGCGAGCCCGCGATCGCCGCCGCGGCTCGGTCCTACCTCGACGGGGAGCCCGACCCGCTCGGCGCGGCGGCCGCGTTCCAGGTCGCGGCCGGCTCCGCAAGCCTGTACGAGGTGTCCAAGGAGTACCGCCAGTTCGACTCCTGGATCCACGAGCACGGCGCCGAGTTCGCCACCCGTGCGCTCATGCGGCAGTTCGAGATCCGGATCGTGAGCGAGCACACCGGGAAGGTCTACGCGCCGACCCGGTACCGGCCCGATGCGCCCGCGTTCCGGTACGCGCCCGAGCAGCCGCGCGGCGCGCAATGGACCCGCACCGAGCAGTGGCGCTTGCGAACCTTCCTTGCGGCCCAACCGGAGTCGGAGTACAGGCGGTACCGGGCCGTACTCGAGCCCTTCGGCCGCAACCACCAGCAGCGGCTGGCCCGCGCATTCGTCATGCCGACCGAGCGGGACTGGGTCGACGCGGTGTGCGCCGAATGGCCCGAGCGGGACGCGAAGACCTGGCAGGACCAGTACCAGCTCACCGCCATCGCGCCCTCGCTCGAACTGCTGGCGGCGGCCGGGTTCCACCGGGCCCCCAGCCACAACCCGCGCTCCGATGCGGTCGCCTCGCTTGTGGAGGCGTTCGGCGCCGACTGCGCCCCGCTCCTCATCGCGGCTCTGGAGGTCGACACCCACGAGTACATCGGCGACGAGGGCATGCATGTCGTCCTCTCTGGACTACCCAGCGACGCGGTCGCCGACTACCTCCTCGTGAACCTGGTCGCCGAGCGGACCGGGCCGTTCGCGCGCGACTTCGCAGAGCTCTTCCCGCGCCGGATGCTGCGCGCCCTCGCGCGCAAGGCACCCGCAGCGAGCCCGTCCCTGCGGTCGCGGTTCGCGCACCTGCTGGCGACCACGCCGATGCTCGAAGCCGCGCTCACCGTCGCCGAACCCGAGGTCAAGGACGTGATCGACCGGCTGCGACGACTCGACGGCGTCCCGCCCGAAGCTGAGGCGCTGCCGGACTTCCTCGCGAGCCCGCCGTGGAAGCGCAAGGCCGCCAAGCGGAAACACCCGGTCGTCGAGATCGCACCACTCGACGGGAGCGACGGATTGCGCTGGCACGAAGGCGAACAGGACGCCTGGCGCGACGGCGACCCGATCCAGCGGCGGCTCGCGGACGCCGCCGACCCCGCCGACGTGCTCGCGTCCCTCGCGAAGACCCCGAACCTGCACCGGGCGCTCCCGCCGCTCACCGGCGTCGCGGCGGCCCGCCTCGCCGCCGACTGGCTCGTGCGGCTCCGCTCCACCAGAACCAGCGTCACCGCCTGGCTCGACCGCCACGGCGCCGACGCGGCCGCATGGCTCGTCCCCGACGCGGTCGGCAAGACCGGCAAGCAGCGCAAAGCCGCAGAAGCGGTGCTGCGCGACGCCGCCCGCCGCCTGGGTGACGACGCCGTCCTCACCGCGGCCGCACCCTACGGTGAAGCAGCGGTGTCGGCCGTCGCCTCGATCCTCGCAGTCGACCCGCTCGACCTCGACGGCCGCAAAGCACCGAAGGTCCCCGAGTGGGTCGAACCGGTCCTCGGCACCCCCGTGCTCGTGCGCGGCGGCGACGCGAGGCTGCCGCGCCCTGCGGTCGAGCACATCGTCGGCGCGATGAGCCTCGACTCGCTCGCGATCCCTTACGCGGGCATCGCGATCGTCAAGGAACACTGCGATGCCGCGAGCCTGGCCGCGTTCTCGTGGGCCGTCTTCGAGTCCTGGGAGATCAACGACGCGCCCGCGAAGGACACTTGGGCGCTGACGCAGCTCGCTCGCTTCGCCGACGCCGGCACGGTCGAACGCCTCGAAGCCCGCATCCGCGTCTGGCCCGACCAGCGCCTCTCCAAGCGGGCGCTCAACGCGCTCGAAGTGCTCGGCGCCGTCGAGTCCGAGGACGCGCTGCGCGCCGTCCACCGCCTCACCAGGTTCAGAGGCTCCAAGGCGGTCAAAGCGGCGGCCGAGAACCAGGTCGAACTCGTCGCCGCCGGCCTGGGCCTCGATGCCGAGCAGCTCGCCGACCGCCTGGTGCCCGAGCAGGGTCCGGCGGCCGTCACGACCCAGCAGGTCCAGCGCCTGGAGCGGGCGATGGCCGACGGCCGCACCTGGACGGTCGCCGAGTTCCGGGAGCGCCTGGTCGCCCACCCGCTGCTGTGGGAGCTGGTGCGCCGCCTCGTCTGGCAGGCCGACGAACCCGCGGTCGCGTTCCGGCTCGCCGAGGACCGCACGTTCGCTGACGTCGAGGACGACACCGTCGACCTTCCCGACGACGCGCGCGTCCGACTCGCGCACCCCGTACTGCTCGGGGACACGCTCCCCGCGTGGCAGCGGCAGCTCGCCGATTACGAAGTGCTGCAACCCTTCGACCAGCTCGGCCGCCCCGCCCACACCCTGACCGCCGCCGAGGCCGAGGCCGGACGGCTCACCCGCTTCGAGGGCCGGAAGGCGCGGACCGGGCCGCTGCACGGCCTCACGCGCGGCCGCTGGCGCGCGGTACGCGAGGACAACTGGACGCGGGCGATCGTGCGACGCCTCCCCGGCGGCGGCACTATCGAGGCCGCCATCTCGCCCGGCTACGCCGGCGGACCGTACTTCGACGCCGACGAGGCGCAAGTCCTCGAGACGGTCAGGCTGCCGGAAGGCCCGCTCGACGCAGTCGCGATCGCGGAGGCCATCGCCGACCTGGAGAAGGTCGCGAAAGCCTAAAACCGGTCCTCGATATGCCGTGTCGGCGGTGACGCTCGCGTGCCGTCGATCCGTTGCCCGAGCGATCCGACGGTCCCGGCCGGCTCCGATTGAGAGTCAGGACCGGACCCCGAACGCCCGCCGTTTTCTCGGCGGACGGCGCGCCGATCGCGTGGTTGCATGGGGCGAAGCGCCCGGATGAAAGGAACCGCATGGACCCGATCACCGACTTCCGAATCGACATCCCGCAGTCCGCGCTGGACGACCTGCGCGAACGGCTGGAGCGCACGCGCTGGCCCTGGGACGCACCCGAGCCGGGCTGGGCGGGCGGCGTCCCGGTGCCCTACCTCCGGGGCCTCGCCGACCACTGGCTGCGCCGATACGACTGGCGCGTGCATGAAGCGGCCTTGAACGCTTTTCCGCAGGGGCTCACCGAGATCGACGGCCAGCGCCTCCACTTCCTGCATGTGCGCTCGCGCGAGCCCGATGCGCTGCCGCTCGTCATCACCCACGGCTGGCCGGGGTCCGTCGTCGAGTTCATGCGGATCATCGGCCCCCTCTCTGACCCTCGCGCCCACGGCGGCGACCCCGCGGACGCGTTCCACGTCGTCGCTCCCTCCTTGCCGGGCTTCGGGTTCTCGACGCCGCTTTCCGCTCCAGATTGGACGCACACCCGCATCGCCCGGGCCTGGCTCGCGCTCATGGACCGGCTCGGCTACGACCGCTTCGGCGCGCACGGCGGCGACACCGGTTCCAAAGTGTCACCGGCCCTGGGCCGTCTCGCGCCCGACCGCGTTGTCGGCGTTCATATCAACGGCGGCTTGGAGCTTCCCGACCCCGGCGACCCCGCCCTGGCGACGCTCAGTGAAGCTGAGCGCGCGCGCCTTGACGGCGTCCGCGCCCTGGTCCGCCACGGCACCGGCTACGCGGACCTCCAGTCCACGAAGCCGCAAACGATCGCATACGCGCTCAACGACTCTCCTGTAGGCCAACTCGCCTGGATCGTCGACAAGTTCAAGGACTGGACCGATCCCGCGGCGGACCTCCCCGAGCACGCGGTGGACGTCGACCAGCTGCTCACGAACGTCACCTTCTACTGGCTCACCGGCACGGGAGCGTCTTCGGCGCACCAGTACCGAGCCGTGCGTGAGGAGCCGGCCCCGGCGCGTTCCGAGGTGCCGACGGGCATCGCGGTCTTCCCGTCCGACCCGGCGGTCCGGCCGCTGCTCGAACGGGCGCACCGGATCGTGCACTGGTCCGAGTTCGACCGGGGCGGACATTTCGCCGCGATGGAGGCGCCCGACCTCCTCGTCCAGGACCTCCGCGACTGCTTCCGCCCGCTCCGCGACGTGGCCTAGCAGGGGGCCGCTTCCGCTGGCGGCTCCCGCCAGCTCGGGATCGGCCAGGGTCAGAGCCGTCCTCCGCGCGGGCGGACGAAGCCCGACTCGTAGGCGATGATGACCGCTTCGGTGCGGTTGGCGGCCCCGAGCTTGGTGAGCACGCTGCGGACGTGGGTCTTCACCGTCTCCAGCGACAGGAACAGCCGGGCCGCGATGGCCTGGTTCGCCAGGCCCTCGGCGATGAGGCGCAGGACCTCGGCTTCGCGCTTGGTGAGCGCCATCGGGCCGTGCGCGTTGCCCGGCGGCGCGTGCTCGGCGGCGAGCGAGCGGATCGCCTCGGGGAACAGCAGTCCGTCCCCGGCGGCGACCGTGAGGATCGCGCGGGCGATCTGCTCGATGTCGCTGCGTTTGAGGATGAACCCCGCCGCGCCGGCGCGCAGCGCCCGGTACACGTACTCATCGTTCTCGAACGTGGTGATGACCAGGACCTGCGGCGGGTCCTCCAGGGACTCGCGCAAGACCCGGGTCGCCTCGATGCCGTCCATGCCCGGCATGCGGACGTCCATCAGGACCACGTCCGGCCGGTGCGCGCGCACCAGCGGTAGCACCTGGTCGCCGCCCGAGGCCTCGGCCACCGGCTCGATCTCGGGCCGGGCGGCGAGGAGCGCGCGCAGTCCGGTGCGCACGAGCGGGTCGTCGTCGGCGATGAGCACCGAGATCGGCGGAGTGGGCATCGCCCGATGATGCCACCCCACCGATGGCCATGACGCGGTGCCGGAGGCCAAGTCTCGCGCCCTAGCCGCGTGCGGCCGCGACCGAATGGGACTCCTGCACTGCAACGGGTTCCGGCCGGTCGGCGGCCAGGCGGCCGCTGAAGATGATCCAGGCCGCCACCACCGCCGAGGGCACGATCCCGACGAGGGTGTGGGCGAACGCGGTGTCATCGGCCATCGCCTCGCCGACCAGCATGGCGAAGATCATGTTGTTGCCCGCGTGGGCGAGGCTCGCCGTCCAGACCGAGCCGCTGCGGATCCGCAGCCAGGTGAGGATCACCTCCTGCAGCATGAACGAGACCGTCCACACTGCCAGTCCGAGGGTCACGTTCGCGAACTCGATGTAGCCGAGGAATGCGAGCGGGTAGTGCCACACCGCCCAGATGAATCCGGTCAGCAGCGTCGAGATGAACGGGCTCTCCGGGAACAGCCGCAGCCGGAGGTAGCTCGTCCAGCCGTACTCCTCGCCCCAGTAGATCGGGGCCAGCACGATCACGATGAGCAGCAGCGCGGCGATCGAGACCCACACGGGCTGGCCGGGCAGGAGCGCGAAGGCCGACAGGTCGAATTCCCATTGGCCGGCGGCCGCGGCGGAGGCCAGCGAGGCCGCCGCGAACCCGAGCGGACCGATCCACGCGGCGAGGTACAGGCCGACGTTCTGGCGGATCCGCGGCCGCATGCCGGCGTCCGCGAACCCTTCGCGGGTCACCCATTTGCGGACGACGAACGCCGCGATCGCCGGAGTGAACGCGATCCCGGCGAGCTGCACGAGCGGGTTCACCAGCGACAGTTGGAAGACCAGTCGCGCGATGAACATCCCGGCCCAGGCCAGACCGAACGAGATGAGGATGAAGACGAGTACGCCCTTGGTGCGGGTCGTCATGCGAGGCGGTCCTTTCGGAAGGCGGTTGTCACTCCCCAACGGTCGCCGCGGCGCGGCCTCCCCGACTCCCTAGAAAGCGTGGTTTCCGCATCCCTCGCAAGAGGGAGGCAGCCCGCCGAGCGGTCCTGGCACACTCGCCCCATGCGACAGTGCCTCCGCCTCCCGTTCACCGCCGGCCCGTATCGCGGCTGGGTGCACGCCCTCCTCGGGGTGGTCACGGTGAGCGCGGTCGCCCTTGCCGCGGCGGGCCTGCTGATCCTCTGGCCCACCGCCGTTCCGGCCCCCGCGTTCGCCGCGGCCGCGTGGCTCCTCACCGGCGCGGTCGGGCTCCTCGGACCGGTGCGGCGGGCGAGCGTGCGCCTCGCCAACGGCCTCTTGGGGACCGGTCTGCAGCATCCACTGCGCCCGCGCCGCACCGCGACGGCCGCTTGGACACTGGCGTGGACCCTCGCGGGCGCCGCGCTGGCGGCCGCCTCGAGCCTGGCGCTCTTCACCCTCGGCCTTCCCTTGGTATGGCTTGATGGCGGCGACACGATCGCCTTCGGGGCGCAACTGCGGATCGCTCCGGGCGCGGCAGGATCCTGGACGCTCGCGGCAGCTGCGGGAGTCGCGGTTGCGACGGTCTACCTCGCCGCCGGTTACACCGCCCTCATGCGCCGCCTCGCCTCACTGCTCCTCGGCCCGGGTCTGGGCGAACGCCTCGCAGCGGCCGAAGCCGAGGCCGACCGCGCCGCCGCTCGCAACCGGCTGGCGCGCGACCTTCACGACTCGATCGGCCACACCCTGACCGCCTCCACGATCCAGGCCGCGGTCGCCAAACAGGCCATGGCATCCGACCCCGCGGGTGCGCGGCTCGCCATGGACGCCATCGAGTCCGCCTCGCGCGCCGCGCTCGACGACCTCGACCGCGCCCTCGGCGTCCTCCGCGGCGAACCGGCCGCCACCCACCCCGAACCGACCCTGTCCGAGCTCCCCGCCCTCCGCGACCGGATCGCGAGCACGGGCACCGAACTCACCATCGCATTCGACGGCGATACCGGAGCCGGGCTCGACGCAGCCGCGGCGGTGCCGCCGCTGATATCGAGGGAGGCCTACCGCATCGTCCAAGAGGGAGTCACGAACGCCCTCCGGCACGCCCCCGGTGCCGAAATCCAGATTCATCTCGATCTCGCCGACGACCGGCTCCTGCTGCGAGTCGTCAACCCCCTCACCGACACCCGCGCCAAGAGCACCGGCGGGAGGGGCCTTGCGGGCATCGCCGAACGCATCCGCGTCCTAGGAGGGGACACCTGGGCGGGCATCGAAGACGACGCGGCATGGACCCTGAGAGCCGCACTCCCGCTGCGCCCTTCCGTGCGCCGGTGAGACGCCGGCGGGCGGGGGGAGCGGCAGCCGGCGGGGGCCGACATCCGCGCGGGGAGGCGGAGGCGCGGCGTAGCCGCGACTCGTAGCCGCGATGGGACGTAGGGCATGCCCCTTCCCACCCGCATCCGCCTCCGACCTGCCGAAAAGGACCACGGTCCCATATGGGTCCGACATTCACGAGTTTCCGCAGGTCAGAGGGGCATTTAACGTCGCCTCGGGTCAGCCGGCTCCGGCGATGTAGCCCTCGAGCTGCTGCTTCTCGAATTCAAGTTGGCCGATGCGGCCCTTGACGACGTCGCCGATGCTCACGATGCCGACCAGCGCACCGTTGCCGGCGACGACGGGGACATGGCGGATGCGGCGCTCGGTCATGAGGAGCATGAGGTCCTCGATGGAGTCGTCCGGGTTCCTGGTGTGCACCTCGGTGGTCATGATCTGGGAGACGGGCGTGTCGAGCAGGTCGGGTCCGGCTTGGAGGCCCCGGGCGATGTCGCGTTCGGAGACGATGCCGGCGACGGTGGCCCCGTCCGTCGTCACGACCAGGGCGCCGAGGTTGTGCTCGGCGAGCGCGGCCACCAGGCTGCGCACCGAGTCCTCGGGTCCGATGGTGACGACGCCGGCGCCCTTGGATCGAAGGATGTCGCTGATGCGCATAGGACCCTCCCGTTTGCACAGTGAGTGGCGCTCCAGCATAACCCAGGCAACCGGCGATAAACAGCGGCAAACTGACGCCTCCTGCTGAAAGCGGTTAACCACGTCTTGTGCCGCCAGCGGAAATACGACACAATCGTCGGAATAGACATTGATATACGCTTATGTCTATGATGTGTCGTCGCGACCCACGCGCGACGCCGCCCCCACCCGGCGACTCCTGTTCCAACGGCGCGACACTGGAGGACTGCGCATGACCGCCCCCGAAACCACCAGGACGAGGCCGAGCTGGCGCACCGTCCTCGTCTGGACCGCGATATCGATCGCGGCGGCCGCCGGATGGGGCGTCATCGCCCTCGTCCGCGGCGAGGAGATATCCGCGTTCTGGCTCGTCATCGCGGCGCTCGGCTCATATGCCATCGGCTACCGCTTCTACGCCCGCTTCATCGCCGACAAAGTCCTGCGGGTGGACGACACCCGCGCCACGCCCGCCGAACGGCTCGACGACGACGTGGACTTCCAGCCCACCGACCGCCGGGTCCTGCTCGGCCACCACTTCGCCGCCATCGCCGGCGCCGGACCGCTCGTCGGGCCCGTGCTCGCCGCGCAGATGGGCTACCTGCCCGGCACCATGTGGATCATCATCGGCGCCATCTTCGCCGGCGCCGTGCAGGACATGGTGGTGCTCTTCATCTCCATGCGCCGCAACGGCAAGAGCCTCGGCCAGCTGGCGCGCGACGAGATCGGCCCGATCGGCGGCGCGGCCGCCCTCGTCGGCGTCTTCTCGATCATGATCATCATCCTGGCGGTGCTCGCGCTCGTCGTGGTCAACGCGCTGGCCGCGTCGCCGTGGGGCACGTTCTCGATCGCGATGACGATCCCGATCGCCCTGCTGATGGGCTTCTATCTGCGCACGATACGGCCCGGCCGGGTGATCGAGACCAGTTTGATCGGCGTGGCGCTGCTGGTCCTCGCGATCGTGGCCGGCGGCTGGGTCCAGGCCTCGTCGTGGGCGGACGCGTTCACGCTCAGCCCGCAGACCCTCGTGTTCTGCCTGGTGGTCTACGGGTTCGTCGCGGCGGTGCTGCCGGTGTGGATGCTGCTCGCGCCCCGCGACTACCTGTCGACGTTCATGAAGATCGGCACCATCGCGCTGCTGGCCGTCGGCGTGCTCATCGTCGCCCCGGCCCTGCAGGCCGACGCGGTCTCGGACTTCGCGCTCAACGGCATGGGGCCGGTCTTCTCCGGTGAGCTGTTCCCGTTCGTGTTCATCACGATCGCGTGCGGCGCGCTCTCGGGCTTCCACGCGCTCATCGCCTCCGGCACGACGCCGAAGATGATCCAGAAGGAGTCGCAGGTCCGCATGATCGGCTACGGCGCCATGCTGATGGAGTCGTTCGTCGCCGTGATGGCCCTGATCGCGGCCTGCATCCTCGACCCCGGCCTCTACTACGCCATGAACGCCCCGGCGGGCGTACTCGGCACCACTGTGGAGTCCGCGTCGACGGCCGTGGCGAACCTCGGGTTCACCATCAGCCCGCAGGACCTGCAGGCGGCGGCCGACGCGGTGGGGGAGGAGTCCCTCGTCGCCCGCACCGGCGGCGCACCGACCCTGGCGGTCGGCATGTCGGAGATCCTCTCCTCCGTCTTCGGCGGCGACGGTCTCAAGGCGTTCTGGTACCACTTCGCGATCATGTTCGAGGCCCTGTTCATCCTGACCACCGTGGATGCCGGAACGCGGGTGGGCCGGTTCATGCTGCAGGACACCCTCGGGAACGTCTGGAAGCCGATCGGCCGCGTGAGCTGGAAGCCCGGCATCTGGATCACGAGCGCGCTCGTGGTCGCCGCGTGGGGCTACTTCCTCTACGCCGGCGTCAACGACCCCCTCGGCGGCATCAACCAGCTGTTCCCGCTCTTCGGCATCGCCAACCAGCTGCTCGCCGCCATCGCGCTCACCATCGCTACCACCGTGCTCGTCAAGAGCGGGCGGCTCAAATGGGCGTGGGTGACGGCCGCGCCGCTCGCCTGGGTCGCCGTGGTGACGCTGACCGCGAGCTGGCAGAAGGTCTTCTCCGACGACCCGCGGATCGGGTTCTTCGCCCAGCGCGAACGGTACGCCGAGGCCCTCGAACAGGGCGAAGTGCTCGCCCCTGCAAAGGACCTGGGCCAGATGCAGACCGTGGTCACCAACTCCACGGTCGACGGCGTGCTCGCCGCGTTCTTCGCGCTGCTGGTCGTGCTCATCATCGCCAACGCCGCGTGGATCTGCTGGCGCGCGCTCCGGTCGGCCGAACCGCCGCCCTCGACCGAGGCCCCGTACGTCGAGTCGCGGCTCCTCGTCACGGCCGGCCGTGCCACCGGCACGGACGAGTCGCAGGAGGAGCGGCCGTGACACCGCGCCGCCTCTTCGGCCTCGTCCGGTGGTACCTGCGGGAACTCACCGGCGAGGCCGCCTACGGCCGCTACCTGGACCGGCACCGGCGCACCCACCCGGACACGCCCGCCCTGCCACGGCGCGAGTTCGAGCGGCGGCGCACCGACCGCAAGGACGCCCACCCGACCGCACGCTGCTGCTGAACGCGCACCGCCCGGGCCACCATGGCCCGGGCGGTGCGCTGCGGTCCTGGGGCGGACCCGATCTAGACGGAGGCGAGCTCCTTCTCCTTGGGCTGCTCCGGTTCCTCCGCATCGGCGGGCTTGTGGTCGTCGACCAGCGTCGCCTCGTTGAACGGCTCCTGCCCGGCGAACACCCGCGCGGCCTGGCCGCGGTCGAACTCCTTCGTCCAGGTGCCGATGAGGACGGTCGCCACGGCGTTCCCGGCGAAGTTCGTCAGTGCCCGCGCCTCCGACATGAACCGGTCGATGCCGAGGATGAAGCCCACGCCGTCCACCAGCTCGGGCCGGTGCGACTGCAGGCCCCCGGCGAGGGTCGCGATGCCCGCGCCGCTGACCCCGGCCGCGCCCTTCGAGGCGATGATCATGAAGACCAGCAGCGAGATCTGCTCGGCGACGCTCAGCGAATCGCCCTGCGCGGTGGCGATGAACAGCGTCGCCATCGTCAGGTAGATCGCGGTCCCGTCCAGGTTGAACGAGTACCCGGTCGGCACCGTGATGCCCACGACCGGCTTGCTGACGCCCAGGTGCTCCATCTTCGCGATCAGGCGCGGCAGCGCCGACTCCGAGGACGAGGTCGAGACGATCAGCAGGAACTCCCGGCCCAGGTAGCGCAGCAGCTGGAAGATGTTGACCCGGGCCGCCAGCCACAGCACGGCGCCCAGCACGCAGAACACGAACAGCAGGCAGGTCGCGTAGAACCCGAGCATGATGACCGCGAGGCTCTTGAGCGCGTCCCAGCCGGTCTCGCCGACCACGGCCGCGATCGCGCCGAACGCGCCGATCGGCGCGGCCCACATGATCATCGCGAGGATCCGGAACACCAGCTTCTGCAGGTGCCCGATCCCGGTGAGGATCGGCTCCCCCGCGCGGCCCATCTTCTGGAGCGCGAACCCGGCCAGCAGGGCCACCAGCAGCGTCTGCAGGACCGAACCGGAGGTGAACGCCGAGACCATCGTCTCCGGGATGATGCCCAGCAGGAAGTCGATCGTGGTGTGGCCGCCCGCTTCAGCCGCCGTCTCCTGCGCCGTGGCCGCCGCGGCCGGGTCCAGGTCCATGCCCGAGCCCGGGTGCAGCACATTGCCCACCACCAGGCCGATCGCCAGCGCGAACGTCGACATGAGCAGGAAGTAGCCCAAGGCGATGAGCCCGACCTTGCCGACCTTCGCGGCCTTGGCCACCGAGCCGATGCCGATCACGATGGTGCAGAAGATGATCGGCACGATCATCATCTTGATGAGGGCCACGAACCCGGTGCCGAGGGGCTTGAGCTGCTTGGCGAATTCAGGGAACGCGAAGCCGACGCCGATGCCGAGGACCACGGCGACGATGACGGCCAAGTAGAGGTAGTGCGTGCGATCGCGTCGCTTCGGGGGCGGCGGCGTGGACATCGTTGTCTCCTCGTTCAGGGGAAGTTTCCCGAAAGTATCCAACCGCTTGTGAAGCCAGTCACTATTTAGTTCATTACGGTCGCGTCAACGGCACGTGTAGAAATGGGACGTGACCAAACCGTGGCCCCTGGCCCGGCAGCTCCTCGTGCTGCAACTCGTCCTTGTCGCCCTGCTCGTGGGCATCAGCGCCTTCTTCGCGTACGCCGACGCCGAGCAGGCGACCGAGGACAACGCCCGCGAGGAAGTGCTCGCCGTCGCCGCGACCATCGCGGACTCGCCGAGCCTCACCGCCGCCCTGGCCGAGCCGGACCCCAGCGCCTTGCTCCAGCCCTTCGCCGAGCAGGTCAGGGCCGACACCGGGGTCGACTTCATCACCATCATGAGCCCCGAGGGCATCCGCTACACCCATCCCGACCCCGACCGGATCGGTGAGCAGTTCATCGGCAACACCGAGAAGGCGCTGGCCGGGCACCCGTTCACCGAGATCTACACCGGGACGCTCGGGCCGTCGATGCGCGCGGTCGTGCCCGTCTTCGACTCCGAGAGCGGCGAGATCGTCGCGCTCGTCGCCGTCGGGATCGTCATCGAGGCGATCTCGGACGAGCTCAACGAACGGCTCGTCCCGCTCGGCGCGGTCGCCCTCGGCGCTTTCGTCGTCGGCGTCGCGGGCTCTTTCTTCGTCAGCGCCCGCCTCAGCCGCCAGACCCGCGGCGTCGCTCCCGCCGAACTGCGCGACATGTTCGAGTACTACCAGGCCATCCTGCACTCGGTCCGGGAAGGACTCGTCCTCGTCGGCCGGGACGGGACGGTCGCCCTCGCCAACGACGCCGCCCGCGACCTGCTGCGCCTCCCCGACGACCCCAAAGGCCGACCCGTCGCCGCACTCGGCCTCGACGACGCCCTCGCCGCCGCGATCGCCTCGCCCGAGCCGCGCGCCGACGAACTCCACCTCACCGACACCCGCCTGCTGCTGGTCAACACCATGCCCGTGCGCTCGGGCGACCGCGGCATGGGCAACGTCGTGACCCTGCGCGACCACACCGACCTCCAGCACCTCACCGGCGAGCTCGACTCCGTGCGCGGCTTCGCCGAGTCCCTGCGCTCCCAGGCGCACGAGTCCGCCAACCGCCTCCACGCCGTCATCTCCCTGATCGAGCTCGGCAGTGTCGACCGCGCGGTCGCGCTGGCGACCGCGGAGCTGGAGGCCGCGCAGCAGCTCACGGACCGGGTCGTCGGCGCGGTCACCGAGCCGGTCCTGGCCGCACTGCTCCTCGGCAAGCTGAGCGAGGCCAGCGAGCGCGGCGTCGAACTCGAGCTGACCTCCGACACCGCCATGCAGGACCCGGCCGAGGGCCTCGACGCGCGCGACCTCATCACGATCGTGGGCAACCTGATCGACAACGCCTTGGACGCGGCGGTCGAGCACGCGGCCGAGCGGTCGCCGAAGGTGCAGGTCACCGTCCGCACCGACCCGGGGGAGCTGTTCGTGCGCGTCGCCGACTCCGGCCCGGGCGTCGCCGCGGGCGCGGACATCTTCCGTCGCGGCTGGTCCACGAAATCCGGCGGCGAGGGCGGCCGCGGACTCGGCCTCGCCCTCGTCGGCCAGGCCGTGCGCCGCAACGGCGGCCGCATCCGCGTCGCCGCCGGCAGCCCCGCGAACGGCGGCGGCGCGGTGTTCACCGTCCGCCTGCCGCTATCGTCGGACCGATGATCCGCGTACTGGTGGTCGAGGACGACCCGGTGGCCGCCGAGGCCCACCGGGCCTACGTCGAGCGCGTCGCCGGGTTCACGGTCGCGGGCGTCGTCCACGCGGGCAACGAGGCCGTCCGCTTCTGCGCGAAGCACCCGGTCGACCTGGTGCTCCTCGACTTCTACCTGCCCGACACGCACGGCCTCGCGGTGTGCGCGGCCCTCCGCGCCGCCAACGCCCCCGTGGACGTCATCGCCGTGACCTCCGCCCGCGACCTCTCCGAGGTCCGGGCGGCCGTGTCCTCCGGCGTCATCCAGTACCTCCTCAAGCCCTTCACCTTCGCGACCCTCCGCGGCAAGCTCGAGAACTACGCGGCCTGGCGGGCGCAGGTCGCCCAGCCCGGCGAAGTCGGCGGCCAGAACGACGTCGACCGCATGCTCTCCGAACTGCGCACCCCCGGCGCGGGCCCGCTCCCCAAGGGCCTCAGTTCCACCACGTTGGACGCCATCACCGCCGCCCTCGGCGACGCCCCCGAAGGCCTCTCGGCCGCGGCCGTCGCGACGACCGTCGGCATCGCCCGCGTCACCGCCCGCCGCTACCTCGAATACCTCGCGGACAACGGCATCGCCCGCCGCCAACCCCACTACGGCAGCGTCGGCCGCCCCGAAGTCTGGTACGCCCTCGTCAAAGCCTGACGGGCCGCTAGCGGCGGGCGGTTCGGATGAGGGTCCAGGCTATGTAAGGGGCGCCGAAGGCGCCGGTGACGACGCCGGTGGAGAGCTGCCAGGGGAAGGCGTGCTGGGCGACGAGGTCGGCGGTCTGGAGGACGATGGCGCCCATGAGGGCGGAGGCGGCGATGCTGTGGCCGGCGCGGCGGAGGAGGAGGCGGGAGAGGGGGCCGGCGATCATGGCGACGAAGGCGATCGGGCCGGCTGCGGCGGTGGCGACGGCGACCAGGACGACGCCGATGGCCAATAGCGCGAACCGGTCCCATTGCGTGCGGGAGCCGAGCACGCGGGCGGTCGCGTCGCCGAGTTCGAGCGGCCGGAGCACCCGGGCGGCGTAGACGCCGGCCGGGATGAACAGTGCGACGGTGACCGCGAGGAGGGTCAGCATCGTCGGGGAGGTCATGCCGGCCGAGCCGGTGAGCCAGGTGAGGGCGGCCTGCGCGTCCTGGAGGTCGGCGCGGGACACGAGGTAGGACGTGATCGACTGCGCGTAGGCGGCGACGCCGACGCCGACGAGGATGAAGCGGTACGGTGAGACGCCGCGCCGCCAGGCGAAGGCGTACACCAGGACCGCGGTCAGGGCCGCGCCGAGGAGCGCCGCGCCGGGCAGGAGGAGTTCGCTGCCGACGCCGAGGACGATCGCGGCGACCACCATCGTGCCCGCTCCGGCCGCGATGCCGAGGAAGTCGGGCGAGGCGAGCGGGTTGCCAAGGGCGCGTTGGAAGAGCGTGCCGGAGCCGCCGAGCGCGAGTCCGATGAGGAGCGCGGCGGCGGCGCGGGGCAGGCGCAGCTCCTGGACGATGAACACCGTTGCGGGCTCGCCGGTGCCGATGAGCGCCGTGAACGCCTCGACGGGTGTGAGCAGGCCGTTGCCGATGCCGACGGCGAGCCAGAACAGCGCGGCCGCGCCGAGGGCGAGCCCGGCGGCGACGAGCACGATGCGGCGGCGGGCGTCGGTGCGCACCGCGCCGACGGTGGCGACTGCGGTCATCTCAGAGCTCCACAAGGCGTCGGAAGCGGACGAGCAGCACGAACACGGGGGCGCCGAGGACGCCGATGACGACGCCGACCGGCACTTCGCCGCCGGGGAGGATGAGGCGTCCGACGATGTCCGCGCCCAGCACCAGCACCGGCCCGAGCAGCGCCGAGTAGGCGAGGATCCACCGGTAGTCCGGGCCGGTGGCGAGCCGCGCGGCGTGCGGGACGAGGAGGCCCGTGAACGCGATCGGCCCGCAGGCGGCGGTCGCGGCCCCGCACAGGACCGCGACGATGACGAAGAGTCCGGCGCGCACCAGGCCGGTGCGCAGGCCGAGGCCGCGGGCCAGCTCCTCGCCGAGGGACAGGAGGTTCAGCGCCCGGCCCGCGAAGAGCGCGGCGATGAGGCCGACCGCGAGGAACGGCAGGACCTGCTGCAGGACGGGGAAGTACCGTCCGGCGAGCGCGCCGACCTGCCACATGCGCAGCTCCTCGAGCGCGTCGGGGTCGGCGAGCACGAGCGCGGACGTGACGGAGGCGAGCATCGCCGTGAGGCAGGCTCCGGCGAGCGCGAGCTTCGCGGGCGTCGGCCCGTCCCGTCCGACCGCGGCGATCCCGTACACGGCGACCGTGGCCGCGCCGGCGCCGACGAGCGCGAACCAGACCGAGCCGCCGACGGGCATGGCGCCGAAGGCGAACGCCGAGGCGACGACCGCGATCGCCGCCCCGGAGTTGATGCCGAGGATGCCGGGATCGGCGAGCGGGTTGCGGGCGAGCCCCTGCAGGATTGCGCCGCCGACCCCGAGGGCCGCGCCGACCGCGACCGCGAGGAGTGTGCGGGGCAGGCGCATCTCGCGGATCACGGTGGCGTCGGCGCTTTGCGACGCGTCGGTGAGGACCCGCAGCACCTCGAACGGCGCGATGTCCCGGGAGCCGAGCGCGAGGCTGAGCAGGACCAGCAGCCCGACGGCGGCGGCCAGGAGCGGCAGCCCGAGCACGCGGGCGGAGACGCGCGCGGCCGAGGGGCGCGGCGCCTCGGCCGCTGCGGTCGTCACTCTTGGACGAGGTTCTCGTCGGCGGCGCGGATCACCCCGGCGAGCCGGTTGAGCTCGGCGGTGTAGTCGCCGTACGTGTGGAGCCAGTACGCCGGCCAGGTGGTCGTCTGCCCCGCCGCGTACGCGGTGATGCTCGACGAGATCGGCGCGGCCGCAAGGACCTCCTCGTTGCCCGGGTGCCAGCGGTCGTCGAACAGCAGCAGGTCGGGCTGGTACTTGTCGGCGTTCTCCATGCTGAGCGTCTCCCAGTACGGGAAGTCGGGGTCGGGCGTCTCGGGGTCGATCACGTCGAGGCCCCAGCTCTGGAAGTCGAGCAGCTCGGGTGCGTACGCGGGCACGGCGATCGCGTAGTCGGCGTCGAAGGGGCTGATCGCGAGCGCGGTCAGGCCGGGCTTCTCGGCGGTCGCGTCCTGGAAGTCGGCGACGGCGGCGTCGAACTCGGCACGGGCCGCGTCGATGGTCCCGGGGTCGGCGCCGAGCGAGGCGGCGAGGTCGGCGTACCCCTCGATGAGGTCCACGATGGAGTCGCTCTGGGCGGAGCCGACGACGGGCGCGAGGTCGGCCAGTTTCTTGCTCTCCTCTTCGACGCCGTCCTCGAAGCCGCTGTAGGCCTCTTCGACCGGCCACCAGTCGCCCACGATGAGGTCGGGCTGGAGCTCGGCGGCCGCGGCGACGTCGATCTTGCCCCACTCCTCGCCGAGGATCTCGATCCCGGAGAAGTCGGCGCCCCGCAGGCCCACGTCTTCGCCGACTGGGCTGCTCGCCCAGATGCCCACCGGCTCGATCCCGAACTCCATCAGGGCTTTCGCGGCGTACGCCTCGGCGATGATGCGGGTGGGGACCTCGGTCGCGGTGTAGGTCTCGCCGTCGCCGGAGGTGTAGGTCCAGGCGGTTCCGCCGCCGCCGGAACCGGTCTCGTCGGCCGTGCAGCCGGTCAGGAGGAGCGCGGCGGCGGCCGCGGCGGCAAGGAGTGGACGGTGCATGCGGAGGGAGTCCAATCGATCAGGTTAGCTTAGGCAAACCTTATCTCAAGGGGTTTCGGGGCCGCTGCGGGTGCGGCCGGGTCGGGGTTCCGACCCGGCCGCATCGTCCATTCAGGTCAGACGCCGAGCCAGGACTGCGGTCCGCCGTAGGTGCGCACGAGGTTCGGGACCTCGGCGGCGGGGTCGAGCGTGTAGGTGTAGAAGCTGGACGGGGTGAACGCCGATCCCAGCGTCTCCTGCCGCCCGGTGCAACCGGAGCAGATGCTGCCGGTCTGGCGCAGCTGCGCGGTGGCGTCCGGGTAGTAGGGGTTGGCGACGTTCTGGAAGTACGAGTTCTCCAGCACCATCTTCGTGCTGCCGCGCGAGTAGTTGCCGTAGCCCGAGATGTTCTGCAGGTAGTTGTTGTACAGGTGCGCGTAGGCCACGTTGTCGGTGCTGGGGTTGCGCTGGTTGGTGTCGTGGATCCAGTTGTGGTGGATGGTGATCCGCGCGGTGGTGTTCTCGGTCCAGCCGATGCCGAAGGCCTTGTTGCCCGGGCCGAGGACGTTCCACGAGACGGTGAGGTTCGTGGTGTCCTTCCTGGAGTCGATGATGCCGTCGTTCATGTTGTAGATGCGGTTGTGGTCGATCCAGACCCTGTCGGCGCCGTCCATCTGGATGCCGTCGTAGTCGTAGAGCTTGTCGTCGGGGTCGTCGTCGGCCATCATCGTGTCGCGGATGGTGAGGTTGCGGATGATGACGTTGCTCGTGGCGTCGCCGAGGAAGAACCCGCCGCCGACGATCTGGCCGGCCGTGCCCGTGCCGATGATGGTCTTGTCGGAGGACACGGGGATCTCGCGGCCCTTGGGGCTCATGTTGATCGTGCCCGCGACCTTGATGACGTACGACCCGGAGGCCGCCGCGTACCGCTCGAGGTCGGCCTGCGTCGTGACGGTGACGGTCGTGCCGCCCTGGCCGCCGGTGGTGCCCTCGCCGAAGCCGTCGAGCACGTCCACGCCCGGCGGCAGGCTCGTGCTCCCGGCGGGGTTGAGTTTCCATTGCTGGTTGGTGGCGCCGGTGGCGGTGTACTGGGAGATGCGGCCGCCGGCGGTGGTGGACCATGCCCAGACGTCGAGGGCTTTGCCCGAGGCGCGGTTGACGATGGTGGCGTAGCCGCCCGATTCGGTGACGCGCCACTGCTGGTTGGCGCTGCCGGCGTCGCCCCACTGCTGGACCTTGGCGCCGTCGGCGGTCGAGGCGCCTTCGACGTCGAGGACCTGGTTCGAGTGGCGCACTTGGATCTTGTAGTAGCCGCCGCCGGCGTCGACGAAGCGGAACTGCTGGTCGGTCGAGCCGTTGCTCGACCACTGGACGAGCTCGGCCCCGCTGGCGGTCGAGGCCGCGCGGATGCCCAGCACCAGCCCCGAATGCCGCGACTCGATGTTGTACCAGACGCCCACTTGGAGCGCGTTGGCCTTGCCGCTCTGCCAGAAGGCGAGCGAGGCGGCGACGAGGGCGCCGGTGACGAGCACGGCGAGGGCGATCGCGAGCCGCCGGTGCCGGGACAGACTGAAGGGAGGTG
This sequence comes from Glycomyces niveus, assembly GCF_017592475.1. Lineage (GTDB taxonomy): Bacteria > Actinomycetota > Actinomycetes > Mycobacteriales > Micromonosporaceae > Glycomyces > Glycomyces niveus. Next base: position 109,458 of record NZ_JAGFNP010000009.1, read on the forward strand.
AAGCAGCGGTCATAGGTGCCGGTCCTATTCTGCGTGAAGCGATCACGGCCGTCGGTGACCCGAGGGATATCGATGACCGTGATATTTAATTTCTTCAATTTACATAACATGGGACCGGTGCCGCAAGACTCAAGCGGCGTCGAGGAGCCTCCGGAGGTGCTCGGCGTCGGTGTTCGCGCCGAACACCGGGCTGCCCGGTTCCATTCGAGCGCCCTCACCCAGCGGTCCTGCGACCACCGGGTCGAAACCGAGCGCGTCCACGAAGGACACGGCCGCCGCCACATCCGCGCCGTCGTCACCGGCGATCGCGATCGCCTTGCGGCCCAACGCCGCAGCTGGCCGCGCCTCGGCCTCCAGATCGTGGTAGCCCATGTGGTTGAACGCCTTCACCACATGCGGCGCGCCGAGGAACGCGCGCACCGCCTCGCTCGACGTCGAGCCCGGATCGAGGACGCGCTCTCGCGGCCCGTCCACCTCCCACCAGTGGTTCATCGCGTCCACCACCAGCGCGTCGCCCAGCGCCGCCGCCGGGATCGCGCGGAACTTCCCCAGCGGCAGTGCGAGCACCACGATGTCGGCTTCACCCGCAGCCTCGGCCGCCGTCACCGCGACGGCCCCCGGCGTCAGCACCTCGACGGTGAGCGCGATCTTCCCCGGATCGCCCGAACCGGCGATGAGCACCCGGTACCCGGCCGCGACCGCGAGGCGGGCGAGGACCGTGCCGACCTTGCCCGCGCCGAGGACGCCGATCGTTTGCGGCCGCTTCATCGCGCGCCGCCCTCGCCGTCCGCGAGCAGCTCGCGGACCATCGGGATCACCTTGGTGCCGTACAGGTCCACCGCGCGCAGGCGCGCGCTGGCCGCGAGCGCGCCGCCGGAGGAGTAGATGAGGTCGAAGCGGCCGACGTCGAGCGCGCTGATCGCCTTGGCGATGCGGCGGGCCACCGTCTCGGGCGAGCCGACGTAGAGCGAGCCGTGCTCGATCTCGTGGTCGAACTCCTCGCGGCGCAGCGGCTGCCAGCCGCGCAGCGCCCCGATGCGGTCGCGGATCTCCTTGTAGCCCGGATAGAACAGCGCCTTCGCCTCCTCGTCGGTCTCGGCGATGAACCCGGGGGAGTGGAGCCCGACCGGGTAGGCGGTGGTGCCGAGCTCATCGGTCGCGCGGCGGTACAGGTCGACGTAGGGCGCGAACCGCTCGGCGGGGCCGCCGATGACGGCGAGCATGAGCCGGAACCCGTACTTGGCGGTGCGGATGACCGACTGCGGGCTGCCGCCCACGCCGACCCAGGTGCGCAGGCGCCCGGATTCGGTCTTGGGGAAGACGTCCTGGTCGATGAGGGTCGCGCGCTGGGTGCCGCGCCAGGTGACCGGCTTCTCGTCGAGTAGCTGGTGGAAGAGGTCGATCTTCTCCTCGAAGAGCGCGTCGTAGTCGGCAAGGTCGTAGCCGAACAGCGGGAACGACTCGGTGAAGGAGCCGCGGCCGAGGATGATCTCGGCGCGCCCGTTCGAGAGCGCGTCGACGGTGGCGAACCGCTGGAAGACCCGGACCGGGTCGTCGGAGCTGAGCACGGTGACGCCGGACGAGAGCCGGATGCGCTCGGTGCGGGTGGCGATCCCGGCGAGGACGGTCTCGGGGGAGGAGATCGCGAACTCGGGGCGGTGGTGCTCGCCGAGGGCGACCACGTCGATGCCGATCTCGTCGGCGAGGACGGCCTCCTCGACGGCGGCCCGGATGGCCTGGGCGTACGAGGTGACGTTGCCCTGGTCGTCCCGGGGCAGGTCGCCGAAGCTGTCGATGCCGAACTCGATGCCGTTCACGGTGCTCTCCTCGCTCGCCGGCCCGGGGCCGGAACTGATTGACACGTCAATCATAGGAGTATGTACATGATGCGTCAACTATATGGGCCGGGAGTGCGACCGGAGACACCCTTAGGTGGTGTTTACGCAGGTGGCCGCACGGGGTGCTGGCTCAGGATCGAGACGCGGTTGAACGCGTTGATGGTGATGGCCACCCACAGGACGGCCGAGATCTGGTGCTCGGTCAGGGCGCTGCGCGCCGCCTCGTAGGCCTCGTCCTGCGCGGCGGGGTCCGAGAGGTCAGTGGTCGCCTCGGCCAGCGCGAGCGCGGCCCGCTCGGCGGGGGAGAAGACCTCGGTGTCGCGCCAGGCGGAGAGGACGCCGAGCCGCTGCGTCGTCTCGCCGGCCTTCAACGCGGACCTGGTGTGCCGGTCGAGGCAGTAGGCGCAGCCGTTCATCTGCGAGACGCGGAGGTTGACCAGTTCGACGAGGACGCGGTCGAGCCCGGCCTCGTGGGCGGCCTCGCGCGCGGCGCGCGAGGACTCGCGCATCGCCTGGAACACGGCGGGCGTCTGCTTGTCGATGTAGATCCTGGGGAGCGCGGACCCGTCACTGCTCACGTCAGTTCCTCCTCTTTCCCCGCAGGGATGGCCGTCGGCGTCCATGATCTTAAGGGCATGTGCGAATATAGATGATATGACAACTAGTCCGGATGGCAGGTGATCCAGTGAGCAACGTCGAAGCGGCTCCGGAGGAGACGCAGTGCGCCCCGACCGAGGCTTCCGGGATCGTCGAGGTGCTAGAAGCGCGCGACGTGCCCCTCGGCGGCCTCCGCGCGCTGCAGGTGCGGCGCACCCTCCCGCAGCGGGCCCGGACCCTCATCGGCGCATGGTGCTTCGCCGACCACTACGGCCCGGTCGAGGTCCCGGCGACAGGCGGCATGGACGTCCCGCCCCACCCCCACACCGGCCTGCAGACGGTGAGCTGGCTCTTCAGCGGCGAGGTCGAGCACCGCGACAGCCTCGGCAGCCACGCGCTCATCCGCCCCGGCGAGATGAACCTCATGACGGGAGGGCGCGGCATCGCCCACTCCGAAGTCTCCACTCCGGACACCGAACTCCTGCACGGGGTCCAGCTCTGGGTCGCCCTGCCGGAGGCGCACCGCGACGCCGAGCGTGACTTCCAGCACTACGTGCCCGAGGTGGTGGAGGTCTTCGGCGCCGAGATTCGGGTCTTCCTCGGCTCGCTCGCGGGCGCGGCCTCGCCGGTGCGGACGTACACGCCGCTGCTGGGCGCGCAGATCGACCTGGAGCCGAACGCCGCGATCACCCTCGCCGTCGACCCCGCGTTCGAGCACGGCCTGCTGGTGGACGCGGGCGACGTGCGCTTGGGCGGCACCGTGGTGCGCCCCGCCGAGCTCGGGTACGTGGCGGCCGGCCTCGATGTGCTGACCCTCTCGAACTGCTCCGACGAGCCGGCGCGCACGATCCTGCTCGGCGGCCCGCCGTTCGATGAGGCGATCGTCATGTGGTGGAACTTCGTGGCGCGCAACCACGACGACATCGTGCAGGCCCGCGAGGAGTGGGAGGCCGGCTCGGAGCGGTTCGGCGAGGTCGAGGGCTACCCGGGCCGCCGCCTGCCCGCGCCGCCGCTGCCGAACGCCGTCATCATGCCCCGCCGCAACCCGCCGGTGCAGGAGCCGGTCGAAGCGGTCGCCGAGCCGGTCGTGCGCCGCGTCGACGCCGAGCGGCTCTACGAGATGGCCATCGACGGCTTCCGCGCCGGGCTCACCGCCTACCGAGACCGCGGCGAGCAGCGGGTCTTCTACCACACCGAAGTGGACAAAGCGCATTCGCGCAAAGGCCTGGCCGCCACGCTGGTCGAGCAGGCGCTCAACGACGCGCGCGCGACGGGCAAGCGCATCGTGCCGGTCTGCCCGTACGTCGCGCGGTTCATCAAGAAGCACCCCGAGTTCGACGACGTGACCGACCAGCCGACGCCGCAGCTGCTGCACTGGCTGGACGCCGAGCTCACGGCGCAGTAGCGCCGCGCTTGCCGGCGAGGTGGCCGCTGAGGGTCTCGGCGAGGTCGCGGGCGGCGGCGAGCTGCTCGGGGGTGAGCGCGTCGAGGAAGAGCTCGCGGATGGCGTGGAAGTGCGGGACGCTGGAGCGCCGCAGGGCGTCCCGCCCTTCATCGGTGAGCACGGCCTCGGCGCCGCGGTTGTCGCCTTTGGCGGCCTCGCGCGCGATGAGCCCGCGCTTCTCCATGCGGCCCAGGTGATGTGAGAGGCGGCTGCGTTCCCAGCCGATCGCGTCGGCGAGGTGCGAGGAGCGCATGCGCCGCTCCGGCGCCTCGCTCAGCTCGAGCAGGACCCGGTAGTCCCCGGCGGAGATGCCGCTGTCGGACTGGAGCCGTCCTTCGATGGCGGTGCGCAGCTCCTCGGTCGTCTCGATGAACGCGCGCCAGCTGTCGAGTTCGGCGCGGGTGAGGGCGGTGCGGCCCTTCCGGGGTGGCATGGGCATCCTCCAATGTGGTTGACATGTCAATTATAGGCGCTGCAACGGGCGCGCCGCACCCGCGACGCGCCCGTCCCCCGTTCCGGCGGGGCTACTCGCTCCCGCCGCGGGTGCCCACGGCCTCCTTGTTGGCGGTGAGCCATTCGCGGAAGGACTGCAGGTCCGGGTTGAGTTCGCGGACCTTGGCGAGGTCGCGGCGGCCGGTGAACTCGGCGTCGAACTCCGCGTAGTACTGGAACATGTTCCCGACCTCTTCGGCCGCGGGGAATCCGGCGGCGCGCAGGCCCTCGAACGGGACGGCGTAGTAGTGGACGGGCTCGCCGAGCGCCTCGGTGAAGGCATCGGCAATCTCCGGGCCGGTCAGGTGCTCGCCTGCGATGCTCACGGTCTCGCCGGCGAGGTCGGTGCCGCGCTTGAAGATCCCGTAGGCGGTGCGGCCGATGTCCTCGGAGGCGATCCCGGCGAGTTTGCTGTCGCCCATGGCCATCGCCAGGACGAGGCTCCCGTCCTCTTGGCGCTGGGGGCCGAAGGCGCCGAGGAAGCCGTCCCAGTAGAACGTCGTCTGCAGGAAGGTCGTCGGCACGCCCGCCTCGGTGAACAGCGCGTTCGCCTCGCCTTTGACGTCGAAGTGCGGGACCTTGTACTCGCCCATGAGGGTCGGCATCCGGTCGTCGTCGAGGGGGACGGCCTCGCGGGTGTCCTCGAGGGTCGACCAGATCGCGTGCTGGACGCCCGCGGCCTTGGCCGCCCGGGCGAGGTTCTTCGCCTGGTCGTACTCGCGCCGGGGCGACATGTGCTCCCAGAAGTTGGTGACCAGGAACGCCCCGTACGCCCCGTCGAGCGCCTTGGCGACGCTGGCTTCGTCGTCGATGTCGGCCTGCGCGACCTCAGCCCCGAGCGCGGCGAGTGCCTTCGCCTTGTCGGAGTCGGGGTTGCGGGTGATGGCGCGAACGCTGAACTCGGAGGCGGGGTCGGCGAGGATCGCGTGGGCGAGCCCCCCGCCCTGCTGCCCGGTGGCGCCGACGACTGCGATGATCTTCTTGTCTGCCATGACGAATCCCTTCGAAACGTGTCGCTGCGTTGTTGATGCAGGTCTGCGGGTAGCCGGAAGGCTTCCCGGCCAAAAGACGCGGGGCGGCCCGCACCGGCCGTGTACTTGATGCATCATGTATCTCCTCGAAGAGGTGCATGACGTATCAACTACCGTAGCGCTAGATAGATGACGTGTCAATCAGACGAGTAGGATCGGTGACGTGGAAGACAGCCCGCCCGCCGCCGCGCCCGGCCTCGGCCCCGCCGCCGAAGCCCTGCTCCGGCTGATCGACCTGCTCGCGGCCGACCCCACCGACGAGGAACTCGCCGCGCCCCTCCGCGACCTCGAACGTTCCGGCCCCGGCCCCGAAGCGGCCGCGGCGCTCCATCGGGCCACCGACACCGCACGCACCATCAAACGCACGCTCGACCAGCGCCGCCGCCGTGAAGCCGAACTCGCCGCCCTCTTCGACACCGCCGGCGACCTCGCCGCCTCCCGCAACCTCGACGCCGTCCTGCGCGCCATCGTCCACCGCGCCCGCACCCTCCTCGCCGCCGACCTCTCCTACATCGCCCTCCACGACCCCGAGCAGGGCGACACCTACATGCGCGTCACCGACGGCTCCGTCTCCGCGCGCTTCCAGCAGCTGCGCCTCGGCATGGGCGAAGGCCTCGGCGGCCTCGTCGCCGAGACCGCGCTCCCCTACGCCAGCACCGACTACCAGATCGACTCCCGCTTCCGCCACACCCAGCTCATCGACGCCGCCGTCGAGGAAGAGGGCGTCCACGGCATCGTCGGCGTCCCGCTCCGCCTGGGCGACACCGTGATCGGGGTCCTCTGGGCCGCCGACCGCGCGCCTCGGGCTTTTGCTCCCGACGACATCGCCATGCTCGTCTCGCTTGCCAACCACGCCGCCGTCGCCATCGAGAGCGTCCGCCAGCTCGAGGCGACCGCGCGGACCCTGCGCGAACTCAGCGAGACGGCCCTGCGCTCCGAGCGGCTGAACCTCGCGTTGCGCCGCGCCGCCGACGCCCACGACCGCCTCACGGGCCTGGTGCTCAGCGGCGGCGACGTCGCCGACCTCGCCGCACAGGCCGCCGAACTCTTCGGCGGTGCGATCGGCATCTTCGGCGTCGACGGCGAGGCGCTGGCCCGCGCGGGCGAAGGCGAGGTGCGGTTCGTCGCCGAGGGCGTCGCCGACTCGCAGGCGAGCCGCGGCGCGGTCCTGGTCGACGGCCGGTGGGTGTGCGCGGTCATGGCCGGCCCGGAGCCCTTGGGCAGCATCGTCCTCGCGGGCCGACCCGCACTCGGCGAGGCCGACCGGCAGCTGTTCGAGCGCGCCTCGCTGGTCACCGCGCTGCTGCTGCTCCTGCGGCGGTCCGTGGCCGATGCCGAGGACCGGGTGCGCGGCGAACTCCTCGACGACCTCCTCAGCGACCCCGGCAAGCAGCGGGCCACCAGCGCGCGGCTCCGCGCCGGGAAGCTCGGCATGGACCTGCGGCGGCCGCACGCGGTCCTCGTCCTCGACGGCGACGCCGCTGCGCAGGGACGGCTCGCCTCGGAGGCGCAGCGACACGCCCGCGCCGAAGGCGGCCTGGCCGGGAGCCGGGACGGCCGCACGGTGCTCCTGCTGCCGAGTTACGACCCCGGCGGGCAGGCCGCGAAGCTCGCCGCCGACCTCGGCAGGGCCACCGGCCGGCCGGTGACCGTCGGCGCCTCATCCAGTGTGGACGACATCGAGCGGCTGCCGGAGGCCTACACCGCGGCCGTCCGCTGCACGGACGCCCTGATCGCCTTGGGCCGCAGGGGCGAAGGCGGCGGCATGGACCGGCTCGGCTTCATCGGCGTCCTGCTCGGCGAGTCGGGCACGGACGCGTTCGTGCGGCGCACGATCGGCCCGCTGCTCGACTACGACGCCAAGCGCGGCACCGACCTCGTCGGCACTCTGGAGGCGTACTTCGCCAACGGCGGGCACCTGGCGAAGACCAAGGCGGTGCTGAACGTCCACCTCAACACGGTCTCGCAGCGGCTCGAGCGGGTCGCCTCCATCCTCGGCCGCGACTGGAACTCGCCGGAGCGGTCCCTTGAGGTCCAGTTGGCGCTGCGCGTCAACCGGCTCTCCGAGCCCTGATCTACCTGGCGCGCAGGACGATCGCGTCACCCTGGCCGCCGCCCCCGCACAGCCCGGCCGCGCCGATCGCGCCGCTCGGGAGCTGGCGCGAGAGGGTCTGCACGAGCCGCGCGCCGCTGGCGCCCAGCGGGTGCCCGAGGGCGATCGCGCCGCCGTCGCGGTTGACGCGCTCGGGGTCGACGCCGAGTTCGCGGATGGAGGCGAGGGCGACCGCGGCGAAGGCCTCGTTGATCTCGATCGTGTCGAGGTCGGCCACGGCGACCCCGGCGCGCGCGGCGGCCGCTTCTATGGCGCGGGCGGGCTGGTGCAGCAGCGAGTTGTCCGGGCCGGCCACGGTCGCGTACGACAGGATCTCCGACTCCCATTCCAGGCCCAGCCGCTCGGCGGTGGACCGGGTGGCGAGCACGAGCGCGGACGCGCCGTCGTTCATCGGCGAGGAGTTCCCGGCGGTCAGGACCCCGCCCTCGGCGAACGCCGGGCGCAGCCCCGCCAGACCATCAAGGGTCGACTCCGGGCGCGGGCTCTCGTCGGCGTCCACGACGCCTTTGCGGGTCTCGACCGGGACGATCTCGGTCGAGGCGTTGCCCTTGGCGGCCTTCAACTGCGAGGCGAGCGCGAACGCGTCCTGGTCGGCGCGGGCGATCCCGGACTCGCGCGCGTGTCGCTCGGTGGCCTCGCCCATGAGCACCCCGTCGTAGGCGTCGGTGAGTCCGTCGAACGCGGCGTGGTCGAGCATCGTGACCTCGCCGTACTTGTGGCCGCGGCGCGAGCCCGGCAGCAGGTGCGGGGCGCGGCTCATCGACTCCATGCCCCCGGCGACGACGAACTCGAAGTCGCCCGCGCGCAGGAACCGGTCGGCGATGCCGACGGCGGTCATCCCCGAGAGGCAGACCTTGTTGACCGACAGGCTCGGCACCGTCATCGGGACGCCGCCCGCGACGGCGGCCTGGCGGGCCGGGTTCTGGCCGCATCCGGCCGGGAGCACGTGCCCGAGGATCACCTGCCCGATCCGCTCGGGGTCGACTCCGGACCGTTCGAGCGCGGCAGCGATGGCGATGCCGCCCAAGGCGGTCGCGGGCACGTCGGCGAGCCCGCCGCCGAAGCGGCCGATCGGCGTGCGGGCGGCGGCGAGGACGACGCTGGTCTCGGAGCGGTTCGCGGTTCCCATACTCCGATCGTAAGAGCGCCGACGCCCGCGTTCCATGTGCGCCGGACCCACACTTACCGCCGCGGGTATGTATACGCGAACCACTGCCCGGCCCGCGCGTTTCGGGGACACTGGCACCGACCAGCGGGCCGACGGCGGCCCCGGAGGAGGAGGCGACAGTGACCGGCGAAGTGCTCTGGCGGCCGCGGCCCGACGCGGGCGAGACCACGAACATCGGCGCGTTCGGCCGGACGCTCGCGGCCCGGGCGGGCCGGGGCCTGGACGACTACCAGGACCTGTGGCGCTGCTCGGTCGAGCGGCCCGGCCTGTTCTGGGGCGCGGTCTGGGAGCACTTCGGGCTCGGCGGTCCCGTCCCCGAGGAACGGGTCCTGACCTCGGCGGCGATGCCCGGCGCGGTGTGGTTCCCCGACGAGCGGCTGAACTACGCCGAAGCGGTGCTCAACGCGCCCGGTATGGCCCCCGGCGACGTCGCCGTCCTGGCCTACTCCGACACCCGCGCGCCGATCGAGTGGACCCTCACCGACCTCCGCTCGGCCGTGGCGAAAGCTCGTGGCGGGCTCATCGCCGCCGGCGTGGGCCGCGGCGACCGGGTGGCGGCCTGGATGCCGAACGTCCCCGAGACGTACGCGCTCATGCTCGCCTCGGCCTCGCTCGGGGCCGTGTTCTCTTCATGCGCACCGGAATTCGGGGCGAAGGCCGTAATCGACCGCCTGCGGCAGATCGAACCGGCGATCCTCTTCGTCACCGACGGCTACCGCTACGGGACCAAGACCATCCGCCGCGACCGCGAAATCGCGCAAGTCGTGGACGCCTTGCAGCCCAAGACCATCGTCACCTTCTCCTATCTGGACGAAGGCTTCGCGGTCGGCGAGCGCTGGGAGGACTTCGGTGCGGACGGCGACCTCGCCTTCGAGGCCGTTCCGTTCGACCACCCGCTGTACATCCTGTACTCCTCGGGCACGACGGGCCTGCCGAAGGCGATCGTGCACGGCCACGGCGGCATCGCGCTCGAGCACGCGAAGATGCTCGGCCTGCACCACGACCTCGGCCCGGGCGACCGGTTCCTCTGGTACACCACGACCGGCTGGATGATGTGGAACTACCTGGCCTCGGCCCCGCTGGTCGGCGCGGCCGCCGTCCTCTTCGACGGCGCGCCCGATCCTGAGGGCATGTGGCGGCTCGCCGAGGCCTCCGGCGCGACCTACTTCGGCACGAGCGCGCCGTTCCTCATGGCCTGCCGCGACCGGGGCATCGCGCCCAAGGACCTCGCCGACCTCTCGCGCCTGCGCGGCATCGGCTCCACCGGAGCCCCCTTGCCACCCAGCGGATTCGATTACGTCTACGACGCGGTCTCGGCGACCGCGCAGCTCCAGTCGCTCTCCGGCGGCACCGACCTGTGCACCGGCTTCGTCGGCGGCGCGCCCACCGTCCCGGTTCGCCGCGGCGAACTCTCCTGCCTGTGCCTGGGCGCGAAGGTCGAGTCCTTCGACGCGTCCGGGACCGCCGCGATCGGCCGCGAAGGCGAACTCGTCATCACCGCCCCGATGCCCTCGATGCCGGTGGCCCTGTGGGGCGACCCGCTCAAGCACCGCTACCGCGACACCTACTTCGACCGCTGGCCCGGCGTCTGGCGGCACGGCGACTGGATCACCATCACGGAGCGAGGCTCGGCGGTCATCTCCGGCCGCAGCGACGCCACCCTCAACCGCGGCGGCGTGCGCATGGGCACCGCCGAGTTCTACGCCGTCGTCGAAGCCGTGCCCGGCGTCACCGACTCCCTTGTGGTACACCTGGACCGCGACGACGACCGCCTCCTGGTCTTCATCGAGGCCGCCGTCGAAGTCGACGAGGCCCTCAAACGCGCCATCAGTGCCGCCGTCCGCGCCGAACTCTCCCCGCGCCACGTCCCCGACGCGATCATCGCCGTCCCGAAGATCCCCCGCACCCTCAGCGGCAAGAAATGCGAAGTCCCCGTCAAACGCCTCCTCGAAGGCGTTCCGCTCGCCGAAGCGGTAGCGGTCGGCTCCCTCGCCGACCCCACCGGACTGGAGGCGTTCATTGTGCAATCTGTATAGCGAGATACGCGAATCACTGACACCAGCTAGGCATAGCGGCCAATCGAAACGGTCACTATTGCCAACCGTTCGCCGATGCGGTGTCCTAGGCGTCGACAGCACCCTCACAGGCCACGGGAGGCACCCATGACCATCGACCAGACCCTCACCAGCCAGGAGCGACTGGCCGACCTCGACCTCGACCAGCTCAAGGAACTCGTGGGCCTCGTCGAGTACGACGCCGCCGGCGACCCCTTCCCGGTCTCGGGCTGGGACGCCGTCGTCTGGTCGGTCGGCAACGCCACCCAGACCGCCCTGTTCTTCCAGGCCGTCTTCGGCATGGAGCTCGTCGCCTACTCCGGACCCGAGACCGGCAACCGCGACCACCATGCCTACGTCCTCCGCTCCGGGGCTGTGCGTTTCGTGTTCAAGGGCGGCGTCGACCCCCGCAGCAGCCTCCTCGACCACCACCGCCGCCACGGCGACGGCGTCGTCGACGTCGCCCTCGAAGTGCCCGACGTCGACGCCTGCATCAAGCACGCAGAAGCCCAAGGCGCCCGCATCCTCGAAGCGCCCCATGACGTCTCGGACGAGCACGGCACCGTCCGCACCGCCGCCATCGCCACCTACGGCGAGACCCGGCACACCCTCGTGGACCGCTCCAAGTACACCGGCCCCTACCTCCCCGGCTACGTCGCCCGCACCTCCGGCCACACCAGGCCCGAAGGCGAGCCGAAGCGGATCTTCCAGGCCCTCGACCACGTCGTCGGCAACGTCGAACTCGGCGCCATGGACCAGTGGGTCGACTTCTACAACCGCATCATGGGCTTCACCAACATGGCCGAGTTCGTGGGGGAGGACATCGCCACCGAGTACTCCGCGCTCATGAGCAAAGTGGTCGCCAGCGGCAACCGCCGCGTCAAGTTCCCCCTCAACGAACCCGCGCTCGGCAAGAAGAAGTCCCAGATCGACGAGTACCTCGAGTTCTACGAGAGCCCCGGCGTGCAGCACCTCGCGCTGGCCACCAACGACATCCTCCGCACCGTCGACATCCTGCGCGCCAAGGGCATCCAGTTCCTGCCGACGCCGGACTCGTACTACGAGGACCCCGAGCTGCGCGCCCGCATCGGCGAGGTCCGGGTCCCGATCGAGGAGCTGCAGGCGCGCGGCATCCTCGTCGACCGCGACGAGGACGGCTACCTGCTGCAGATCTTCACCAAGCCCCTCGGCGACCGGCCCACGGTCTTCTTCGAGTTCATCGAGCGGCACGGCTCGCTCGGCTTCGGCATCGGCAACTTCAAGGCGCTGTTCGAGGCCATCGAGCGCGAGCAGGCCAAGCGCGGCAACTTCTAGGGGGCGGACGTGGCGTACTACCGCAGTGTGGGCAGCGTGCCGCCCAAGCGGCACACCCAGCACCGGACCCCTTCGGGCGGCCTCTACCGCGAGGAGCTCATGGGCGAGGAGGGGTTCTCCTCCGACTCGTCGCTCCTCTACCACTCCGGGGTGCCGTCGGCCATCGTCGACGCCGCCCCGTGGGACGTGCCCGGGCAGGCGCTCGAGGAGAACCGGCCGCTCAAGCCCCGGCACTTCAGACTCCACGACCTGACCGCGTCGGACTGGAAGGCCGTCGACGCCGTCACCGGCCGCCGCCTCGTGCTCGGCAACGGCGACGTCCGCATCTCGTACGCCGTCGCCGGCGAGGCATCACCCCTGTACCGCAACGCGGTCGGCGACGAATGCGTCTATGTGGAGTCAGGCGCCGCGACCGTGGAGACCGTCTTCGGCGTGCTCGACGCCCGCCAAGGCGACTACGTCGTCATCCCGCGCGCCACCACCCACCGGTGGGTCCCGACCGGCCCAGAACCCTTGCGGCTGTACGCGATCGAAGCGAACTCGCACATCACCCCCGCCAAGCGGTACCTCTCCCGGTACGGGCAGCTCCTCGAGCACGCCCCGTTCTGCGAGCGGGACCTGCACGGCCCCGCCGCGCCCTTCACCGTCGACGGCGAAGACGTCGAGGTCCTCGTCAAGCACCGCGGCTCGCGCGGCATCACCGGCACCCGGTACGTCTACGCGACGCACCCCTTCGACGCGGTCGGCTGGGACGGGTGCCTCTACCCGTACACGTTCAACGTCGCCGACTTCGAGCCGATCACCGGCCGCGTCCACCAGCCCCCGCCCGCGCACCAGGTCTTCGAAGGCCACAACTTCGTGATCTGCAACTTCGTGCCCCGCAAGGTCGACTACCACCCCCTCGCCGTCCCGGTCCCGTACTACCACTCCAACGTGGACAGCGACGAGGTGATGTTCTACTGCGGCGGGGACTACGAGGCGCGCAAGGGATCCGGGATCGGGCAGGGCTCGATCAGCCTCCACCCCGGCGGGCACAGCCACGGCCCGCAGCCTGGCGCGATGGAGCGCTCGCTCGGCGCCGAGTTCTTCGACGAGCTCGCGGTCATGGTCGACACCTTCCGCCCCTTGGACCTCGGCGAAGGCGCCGCCGCCAGCGAGGACCCGGGCTACGCCTGGACCTGGGCCGGGCGGGGGCCGCGCGCATGACCCCGCTCTTCGCGGGTCTCTTCGACGATGCCGCCGTGTTCCCGCCCGGGAGCGCGCCGCTGGCCCTCGCGGTGCGCGCGTACGGCGCGCGGCGGCGCGTCTGGTACGCAGGTGTCGCCGGGCCGCTGGTGCTCCCCGCGGCGGCCCTGCCGCGCCTCGCGCCCCTGCTGCCCGAAGGGGAACCGACCCTGCCGCTCTCGGTGACCTTCCCCGACGGACCCGCCGGAGTGCCTGCGTCCCTTGCCAACGCGGCCCTGCTCCCGGTCGAGCTCCGCTCGATCGAGGTCGCCGTGCCCGAGGGCGTGACGCCGGAGGCGTTCACGGCGGCCCTCGACGCGGCGCTCGAGGATGCGCCTGACCTCGACGTGTTCGTAGAGGTGCCGCGCGACGGGCGGCGCCTCCCGGTGCTGGCGGCGATCAAGGGCCGGCACCGCGCCAAGTTCCGCACCGGCGGCGTCCGCGCCGAGCTGTACCCCGAGGAAGCCGAACTCGCGGCGGCGCTGGCCGCCGCGGTCGCGGCCGGGGTGCCGTTCAAGGCCACCGCCGGGCTGCACCACGCGGTGCGCAACACCGACCCCGAGACCGGCTTCGAGCAGCACGGCTTCCTCAACCTGCTCCTCGCCGCCGACGCGCTCCTGCACGGCGGCAACGAGACCGATGCGCGGACGCTGCTGTCCGAACGGGACGACGAGCGGATCGCCGACCTCGCGCACGGCCTCGAAGGGGCGCGGGCGCGCGCCGTGCGGGGCGCGTTCACCTCGTTCGGCACCTGCTCGGTCACCGAACCGCTCGACGAGCTGATCGGCCTGGGGCTCATCACCACTCCTACCCATCCCGAGGGGCCATGACCGACATCGAACTCCCGGACGGCTCGCCGTTCGGGCCCGACAACCTGCCCTACGGCATGTACTCCACAGGGGATGGAGCCCCGCGTGTCGGGGTCCGTTACGGCGACATCGTCGTCGACCTCGCCCTCCTACTGGACGACCCGGTCTTCGCGGCCCCGACCTTGAACCCGTTCATGGCCCAGGGCCCGGCGCGGTGGGCCGAGGTCCGCGAGCGCATCCAGGCCGCGATCGAAGGCCCCGTTCCGGACGAGGCGGTGCATCCGGTCCGGGAGGTGCGGCTGCACCTGCCGATCGCGGTCGCGGACTATGTGGACTTCTACGCCTCGGAGCATCACGCGGCGAACCTCGGCCGCCTGTTCCGTCCCGGCTCGGACCCGTTGCTGCCCAACTGGAAGCACCTGCCGGTCGGGTACCACGGCCGGGCGGGCACGGTCGTCGTCTCGGGCACCGGGATCGTGCGCCCGTGCGGGCAGCGGAAGGATCCCGGTGAGGCCGTCCCGGCGTACGGGCCGAGCCGCAGGCTCGACATCGAGGCCGAGCTGGGGTTCGTGGTCGGGGCCGGATCGGCGCTGGGGGAGCGGATCGGCGTCGAGTCCTTCGCCGAGCACGTGTTCGGTGCGGTCCTGGTGAACGACTGGTCGGCTCGAGACCTGCAGGCCTGGGAGTACCAGCCGCTCGGGCCGCACCTGGGGAAGAGTTTCGCGACCTCGGTGTCGCCGTGGGTGGTGCCGCTGGCCGCGCTCGAGGCGGCGCGGGTGCCGCTGCCGCGCCAGATCCCGGCACCGCTGCCGTACTTGCGCGGCGGCGGGCACTGGGGCCTGGATGTGGACCTCTCGGTCGAGTGGAACGGCGAGCAGGTCTCGCGGCCGCCGTACCGCGAGATGTACTGGTCCCCGGCGCAGATGCTCGCGCACATGACGGTGAACGGCGCTTCGGCGCGGACCGGGGATCTGTTCGCATCGGGCACGATCTCGGGTCCCGCCAAGCATCAACGCGGCGCGTTCATCGAACTCACTTGGGGCGGCAGCGAACCGATCACGGTAAAGGGCGAGGAGCGGACGTTCCTGCTCGACGGCGACGAGGTCGCCATCAGCGCGACCGCTCCGGGCCCGAACGGCGCCCGGATCGGGTTCGGCGAGGTCGTCGGGAGGGTGCTGCCGGCGGTGTGAGCGGCGTGGGGGCGCGCTCGCGCGGCGGCTGCCGTGACCGACACGGGAGGCCCCGGGGACCCGCCCGTTCCCACCTTCACCACTACCAGTGAAAAGGACACCATCCCACAGGGGTCCGACAAGAAATCTCCGCGCGTTGCAATGTGAGTGATGCTCGTGCGGGCGGGCTTGCCCGCTCGCACGAGCGTTGCGTCAGAGTCCGGGGCGAGCGGCCGGAAAACCGTGCTTGCGCGCGGCGACCACTACCAGGACGACCGGGATCATCAAGGCGGCCACGCCCCAAGGGAACGACCCCGCGCCGAGGCCGCTGAGCATGAGGCCGCCGACCGCGCCGCCGGCGGCCATGAAGGAGTTCCAGGTGGTCACCAGAAGCGCCTGTGCCCTGTCGCCGCCACGGTCCGCGGCCGCGGTGGGCAGTAGCGTCGAGACGCTGCCCCAGCCGAGTCCCCAGAGGACGATCGCCAGGTAGAGCGTGAACTCGTCGCCCGCGAGCACCGTCAGGAGCGCGGCGGCGACGAGGAACAGGACCGAACTGAGGATCATGAGGAGCCGCGGCCGCCGGTCCACCAGCGCGCCGGTCACCGCGATGCTCACCACCGAGGCCGCGCCGAAGACCAGCAGCACCAGGTTGCGCTGGCCGCCCATGCCGTTCGCGTCGAGGAAGGTCGCGATGTAGGTGTAGAGGATGTTGTGCGCCAGCACGTATGCGGCCGTGGTGAACAGGACCGCGATGACGCCGGGGATCCTGAGCGCCCCGAGGATCGGCGCGCCCTGGCCGCGCGGCGCGCCGGGGAATTCGGGCACGGAGACGCGGATCCAGAGCATCAGGAATGCCGAGACGGCGGCGATGAGGCCGAAGGTCATGCGCCAGCCGAAGAGCTCGCCGAGGAAGGTGCCCAAGGGAATCCCGAGCGACAGGGCGAGCGGGACGCCCGCCATCGTGAGGGCGATCGCCCGTCCCTGGAGGTGCGGCGGGGAGAGCCGGGCGGCGTAGGCCGGCAGTCCGGCCCACACGACCGCGGCTGCGATGCCCGCGAGGAGCCGGAACGCCATCGTGAGCGCATATGAGTCCGAGACGGCGGTGACGATGTTGGCGACGGCGAACGTCAGGACGGCGGCGAGCATCAGCCGCCGACGCGGCCAAGAGGCCGTCGCCGCCACGACCGGGATCGCGGAGAGGCCGGTGGCGATGGCGTATACCGTGAGCGTCTGCCCGGCGGCCGATTCGCTCACGGACAGACCCGCGGCCATCTCGGGGAGGACCCCGGCGGGCAGCGCCTCGGTGAGGATCGCCAGGAACGCGGCAGTGGTGAGCGCCAGCAGCGGCAGGACCGGAAGCCGTTGCCGCGCTTCGGATGTCGGCGGCGCGGGAATACGATGGGCGTTCGTCGTTGTCATGTCTCATACGTTCCAACCTTCACACTTGTGTGAAGGTCAAGCCGGGATCGAATGAGGTGCGTCATATGAGGATCGGAGCGCTGTCAGAGCGGACCGGCATCCCCCGCCGCATGCTGCGGTACTACGAGGAGACCGGGATGCTCGTCCCCGACCGATGCGCCAACGGCTACCGCGACTACGACGAGCAGAGCGTCGACCGGGCGCTTCAGATCCGGGGCCTGCTCGAGGCGGGCATGCCGACGCGCGTCATCAAGCAGGTCCTGCCGTGCCTCAAGGCGACCAAGGCCATCCACATCCCCGGTGCGACCCAGGAGACCATGGGCATCCTCGAACGCGAGCGCGACAGCATGTCCGAGCGCATCGACACCCTGACGCGCAGCCGCGACGCGATCGCCCGCTACATCGACACGGTCCGCGGGACGCAGGAAGCGGCATGAACGTTCACGCAGCAGGACCGGGCGCCGCCCGGTCCTGCTGCGCGCGGATCTACTTGCGGGGGCGTTCGAACACGGCGTTGCCGTGCGCGGCGAGTTCGAGGGTCTCGCCGTCGATCTCGACCGTGGCCGGGGCCGGGTTGCAGTTGAGGACGAACACGTGGTCGGTCTCGCCGTCGCTGCGGACCTGGGCGGTCACGCCCGCCGGAAGGGCCGTGGCGAGGGCGCGTTCGACGCCGGTCTCGGCGATGAGCCCGCCGTAGAAGGCGTCGAGGAAGTCGGCGCCGGTGCGCGCGGCGATGAAGTACGCCTTGCCCTCACCGCGGCGGTTGACGGTGAGCGCGGGCCGGCCGGCGTAGAAGTCCGAGCCGTACGCGCCGAGCACGTCCGCGCCTTCGGCGTGGATGAGCTCGCACAGGCCGAAGGCCTCGTAGTCGGCGCCGTCCCAGGCGATCGCGTTGCGGTCGTCGGGGTAGAGCGCGTCGATCTCCTCGGCCCAGACGCCGAGCGTCGCGCGGAGCGGGCCGGGGAAGCCGCCGAGGAACGTCTTGTCGTTCTCGTCGACGTACCCGGTCGCGTACGTGGCGACGAAGGTGCCGCCGCGCTGCACGAACGCGTCGATCGCCTCGGCCACACCGGGACGCAGCATGTAGAGCATCGGCGCGACGAGGACCTTGTACCGGTCGAGGCAGCCTGGGGCGGCGACGAGCGAGCCGTCGAGCACGTCCACCGGCACGCCCTGCTGCCAGAACGCCTGGTAGTGGTCGACGACGGTGCCGAAGTAGTCGGTCTTGCCCTGCAGCAGGCCCTTCATGTCGTCCAGCGCCCACCGGTTGTGCCAGTCGTAGACGAGCGCCACGTCGGCGGGCGTGGAGGTGCCGACGACCGCGTCCATCGCCGCGAGCCGCGCGCCGACCTCGGCCACGTCCCGGAACACGCGGGTGTTCTCGGTGCCCTCGTGGTCGACGATCGCGCCGTGGAACTTCTCGGAGCCGCCGCGGCCCTTGCGGAACTGGAAGTACTGCACGGTGTCCGCGCCGTGCGCGACGGCCTGCAGCGACTGCAGCAGGTGCACGCCCGGCCGGTGGAGCTTCGCGACCGGCCGCCAGTTCGTGGCCGAGGGGGAGGACTCCATAAGCATGAACGGCTTGCCCTTGAGGCTGCGCGTCAGGTCGTGGTGGAAGGAGGCCTCGACGCCGGTGCGCACGTCCCGGCCGGTGCCCGACCACTGCGGGTAGGAGTCCCACGAGACGACGTCCAGGACCTCGGCGAGCCGGTAGTAGTCGATGCCCGGGTAGGTGCCCATGAGGTTGGTCGTGCACGGGACGTCGGGGGTGATCGCCTTGAGCGGCGCGGTCTCGTGCAGGTAGAAGTCGACGAACTGCTCGGTCGTGAACCGCATCCAGTCCAGGTGCAGGCCGTGGATGTCCTGCTCGCCGCGCCAGTGGGTGCTGGGGGACTCGATGTGGGACCAGTCGCTGTAGGTCTTGGCCCAGAACGCGGACCACCAGGCCTCGTTGAGTTCGTCGAGCGAGCCGTACTTCTCCTGGAGGTGGGCGCGGAACCGCTCCTGGCACAGGTCGCAGTGGCATTCGCCGCCGTACTCGTTCGAGATGTGCCAGACCCCGAGCGCGGGGTGCGCGCCGTACCGCTCGGCCAGCGCCGTGTTGATCGCGAGGGTCTTCTCCCGGTAGACCGGGGAGGTGAGGCAGTGGTTGTGGCGGCCGCCGTGGAGGTTGCGGGTGCGGTCGCCGTCGACGCGGAGGACCTCGGGGTAGCGGTGGCTCATCCAGCCGGGCCGGGCGCCGGTGGGGGTGGCGAGCACGGCCGTGATGTCGTTCTCGGCCATGAGGTCGAGGATCTCGTCGAGCCAGCCGAACTCGTAGCGCCCTTCTTCGGGTTCGAGTGCGGCCCAGGCGAAGATGCCGACCGAGAGGGTGTTGACCCCGGCGAGGCGGGCGAGGCGCATGTCCTCTTTCCAGGTCTCGTCCTTGGTGCGGAGCCACTGGTCGGGGTTGTAGTCGCCGCCGTGGAGGAGGCGGGGGACGCCCTTGACGATCGGGGCGTGGCGGACGGGCTTGCTCACGAGGCGTACTTCCTTAATGACGGCGCCTTTGATTTACCGATCAAGACCCTATGTCACGGGGGCCGTTTGTCAATAGGATTGCCGCATGCCGAATCGCGAGCCCGAGGCTCCTGCACCTTCGTTGCATCACGCCGCCCCGAGCGCCGAGCAGTTCGCCGCCGCCGCAGCGGTGTTCGCGCTGCTCTCCGACCAGACCCGGCTGCAGCTGCTGTGGGCGCTCGCGGACGGGGAGGCCGATGTCACGGCGCTGGCGGCGGCGACGGAGGCGGCGCGGCCGGCGGTGAGCCAGCATCTGGCGAAGCTGCGGCTCGCGGGGCTGGTGCAGTCGCGGCGCGAAGGGCGGCGGGTGGTGTACTCGCTGACCGACGGGCACCTGCGGCGGCTCGTGCTGGAGGCGTTGAGCCGGGCGGACCACCAGGTCACGGGCGAGGCCTGGCACGCTTAGTCGTCGTCATGTGCGCAATTGCGCACATGTTTGGTAATGTCGGGGTGTCATCGTCCCCGACCGAGGACCCGCCGTGCTCGCCGTCCTGCGCCACCGCACCTACCGGCGCCTCTTCGCCGCCCAGGTCGTCGCCCTCACCGGCACCGGCCTCGCCACCGTCGCCCTCAGCCTCCTCGCCTACGACCTCGCCGGAGGGGACGCGGCCGCCGTGCTCGGCACCGCGCTCGCCCTCAAGATGCTCGCCTACCTGTTCATCGGCCCGCTCGCCACCGCGCTCGCCGAACGACTCTCCCGGCGCGCCCTCATGGGCACCATGGACCTCGCGCGCGCCGCGGCCGCCCTCGCCCTGCCGTTCGTCGCCGAGGTCTGGCACGTGTACGCCCTCGTGCTTCTCCTCCAGGCCGCGTCCGCCGCGTTCACCCCGACCTTCCAGGCGACCATCCCCGACGTGCTCCGCGACGAGGACGAGTACACGAACGCCCTCTCGCTCTCCCGCCTCGCCTACGACCTCGAGAGCCTCGCCAGCCCCGCGCTCGCCGCCGCGCTCCTGGCCTTCGTCTCCTACCGGGAGCTGTTCGCCGGGACGGCGATCGGGTTCCTCGCCTCAGCCGCGCTCGTGCTCTCCGTCGCCCTGCCGCGCCTCGCGCCCGCGCCGCGAACGGAAGGGCGCCTTGCCAAGACCACCCGCGGCTTCCGCCTCCACGCGGCCGTGCCGCGCCTGCGCGGCCTCATCCTGGCCCACCTGGCCGTCGCCGCCGCGACCGCGCTGGTCGTCGTCGACACGGTCGTCCTCGTCCGGGACGGCCTCGGGCGCGGCGCCGGGGACGTGGCGATCGCTCTCGGCGCGTACGGGATCGGTTCGATGATCGCGGCCGCCGCGATCCCGCGACTGCTGCGCCGCCGCACCGAGAGGGCCGTGATGCTGCCCGCCGCGTTCGCGCTCGCCGCGGTCCTGGCGGGCCTCGCGGCCGCGCTGGCCTGGGGCGCCCTCGGCTGGGCCGGGCTGCTCGCGGCGTGGGCCGCGCTCGGCCTCGGGACCGGCGCGATCCTGACCCCCACCGGGCGTCTCGTCACCGGCGCGGCCGCCCCGCAGGACCGGCCCGCCGCGTTCGCCGCCCAGTTCTCACTCTCCCACGGCTGGTTCCTCCTCACCTACCCGCTCGCGGGAACGCTCGCCGCCGCCGACACGGCCCTCGCCGCGGGCGTCCTGGCCGCCGTCGCCGCAGCCGCCGCCACGGCCGCGCTGATGCTCTGGCCCGCAACCGAACCCGAAACCCCACGGTCGATCGGCGTCCACGTCGTCGCCCTCCGCACCCCGCCGCGGCGATCGGACCCGCGCACCCGGCGGCCCGACCGGGCCGCCCGCCCGCCCCGAGTGCGCAGGACGCCGGTGCGGCGCTGACCGCGACGGGACGGCACCGGCGGTCATGATCCTGGCCCGCTGCACGAAAAGACGCCCTTGTGGACACCTCGGGGGAAGCGAACCCTGCCCCGATGCGCCATCATTGATGCAAGCGCGGACTCCCGGCAAAGCCTGCGCGTCAGCGTTGTGGGGGACAGTGCCGCCGTTCGCGGTGGGCACGGGAGGTGACTCGTCATGGCTGCTATCCCTGCGTCGTCGAGCGTGGCCAGGCCGCGACTGCTCGCCGAGCTCAATGACGGCTCGGGGCCGGTCCGCCGCGCCGTCATCACCGCTCCGGCGGGCTTCGGGAAGTCGACGCTGCTCGCGCAGCACGCCCGGTCCTTCACCGGCGGCACGGCCTGGCTCGGACTCACCCCCGCCCACGCCGACCCCGGCGAGTTCACCGCCGACCTGCACCGGGCGATCATGCCGCTCACCGCCGCGCCCGACCCCGCCGAACCCCCGGACCGCCTCTGGAACCGCCTGCGCGCCTTGACCGGGGCCACCCTCCTCGTCCTCGACGACGTCCACTACCTCGACGACACCGCCGCCGAACGCGTCCTCGACCGGCTGCTGTGCGAACTGCCCGAGCAGTGCAGCCTCGCCGTCGCCACCCGCCGCCTGCCCGGCGTCAACCTCGCCCGGCACGAACTCACCGACCTGCGCTTCATCGACGCCGACCAGCTGCGCTTCCGCACCTGGGAGATCGACCTGCTGCTGCGCGAGAACTACCAGGAGCCCCTGCCCGCCGGCGACATCGCCGTCCTCGAACGCCGCCTCGGCGGCTGGGCGGCCGGACTCCACCTCTTCCACCTGTCCACCAAGGGCAGACCCCTCGCCGAACGCCGCACGGCCGTCGCGGCCCTCACCGGCCGCGCCTCCCTCGCGCACGCCTACATGAGCCGCACCGTCCTCGCCGAACTCCCCGAGCCGCTGCTGCCCTTCGTCACCCGCATCAGCGTCTTCGACGTCGCCACCGCCGCCCGCTGCGACCGCCTCCTCGGCATCGACGACGCCGCCGCGCACCTCGCCGAACTGCACCGCCGCCAGGTCTTCATCACCACCCCCGACGGCGGCCACACCTACCGCTTCCACGAGGCCATGCGCTCGCACCTCGCCGCCGTCCTCGCCGACGGCCACGGCGGCGCCGCCGCCCGCCGCCTCCACGCCGCCGCCGCCGAGATCGTCAAATCCGAAGGCGCCCTTGTCGAAGCGGCCCGCAGCTTCGCCCGCGCCGAGGACTGGCCCGCTGTGCGCGAACTCCTCGACCTCCTCGGCCCCCAGATCACCGGCGACGACTTCGACGCCTGGCGCGACCTCCTCCCGTCCTGGCTCGTCGCCGACGACCCCTGGATGGTCCTCGCCGAGGGCCGCAACCGCCTCGGCCGCGGCCGCATCGCCGAAGCCGTCGAATGCTTCGAACGCAGCCAAGCGCTCTCGACCGACGAGACCGGCCGCGCCCACGGCCGCGCCGCCGCCGCCGCGGCCCGCATCTGGCTGCCCGGCCCCGCCCGGCCCGGCGCCGACTGGTGCACCTGGCTCCGCGCCGCCACCCAGGCCCACCCCGCGCTCGTCGCCGCCGCTGCCGAGGACCGCATGCCGCAACCGCACGGCCGCATGGTCGCCCTGCTCGCGCACGTCCTCGCCGGAAACCTCCCCGCCGCCCGGAACCTCTTGCGCCACAACGAAGGCGACGCCGGAGCCGCCGCTGTCATCGCGCCCCTCGGCAACGCGATCCTCGCCCTCCTCGAGAGCCCCGGCGACCGCGGCCTCCGCGAACTCTCGCGCGCCGTCTCGGCCGCCGAAGCCGAACGCCTGCCCTGGCTCGCCCGCGCCGCCCGCGCCGCCATCGCCCTCGACGGCACCCAGGACTCCGCCAAGACCGCCCTCCGCGTCGCCGAGGAATGCGAACGCGACGGCGACCTGTGGGGAGCGCTCCTCGCCGCCGGCTGCTCCTGGTTCGCCCGCCTCGGCAGCGGCGACACCGACCTCTCCACCCTCGCCGACCTCGCCGACGGCTTCCGCGCCCTGGACGCCGCCGTCCCCGCCGCCTGGGCGCAGGCGATGTACGCCGTCGCGGCCGCCCACGCCGGCGTGCCCGGCGCCGAGACCGAGATCGAACGGGCCGCGGACCTGGTGCGCCGCTGCGGGGTCGGCGGCGCGCAGCCCCTCGTGTACGTCGCGGCGGCCGTCGCCGCCGGCCACCCTCCGAACCTCGTCGCGCGCGCCCGCCAGGCCGCAGGGCACTGCGGCTACCCCGTCCACCTCGTCGAATCCTGGCTCGGCGAACCGATCCCGCCGGTCCGCGCCTCCACTCCCGAGACCCTCACCGTCACCTGCTTCGGCGGTTTCCGCCTCGAACGCGAGGGCGCCCAAGTCGACCTCTCCGCCGTGAAACCCAAGGTGCGCATGCTCATGCGCCTCCTCGCCGTCAACGCCGGCCGCCCCGTCCACCGAGAGGCCATCATCGACGCCCTCTGGCCGCAGGCCACGCCGCGCGCGGCCACCCACGGCCTCCACGTCGCCATGTCGAGCCTGCGCAAGCTCATCGAACCCGACGCCGAACGCGGCGTCTTCCGCTTCCTCACCCGCGAAGGTGATGCCTACCGGCTCGTGCTGCCCACTGACGGCTACTGCGACGTCGTCGCGGTCCGCGAAGCCGCGCGCCTCGCCCGGAGCGCCCCCGACGACGACGCGGCCGCCGCGATCCTGCGCCTGGCCTCCGACGCCTACCGCGGCGAGCTCCTCCCCGAAGACGGCGCCGCGGAATGGGTCGTGGGCGAACGCGAACGCCTGCGACTCGCCGCCTCCTCGGCCGCGGCCGACCTCGCCCGCCTCGAACTGCGCCGCGGCGACGTGGCCGGGGCGCTGGCGGCGGCCGGACGCAGCGTCGGCGTCCACCGCTTCAACGACGAGGCCTGGCGCCTCCTCATCGAAGCCCATGAGCGCCACGGCGACCGCGCCGCCGCGGCCGACGCCCTCGCCCGCTACCGGGAAGTCCTGGCAGAACTGGGCGTCCACCCCGAATAGCCCCTCGGCCTTCGGCCGCAAGACGACCCGGACTGGACGCCGGCGCACCGGCTTCCGCATAATATCGGGATCGATCCCGATCAAGGAGGCCGCCATGTCCGCCGACGACGCCAAGCCCCAGCGCCGCGCCCTGACCCTCAACGACATCGCCGCGCTCGCGGGCGTCAGCCGGTCCGCGGCCTCGCGCGCCCTCGACCGCACCGCCCCGGTCAAGGGCGCCAAGGCCGATCGCGTCCGCAAGATCGCCGCCGAGCACGGTTACGTCCCCAACACCTGGGCCGCCAACCTGCGCCGCCAGCGCACCGGCCTGATCGGCGTGGTCGTCTCGCGCCTCACCGACACGCCCATGGCGATGATCTACGAGGCCATCGTCGAGCAGGCCGCCGCCCGCGGCTACCAGGCCACCGTCGTCACCACCGACGACGACCCCCGCAAAGCGCTCGAACGCGGGCGCACGCTCGTCTCCCAGCGCGTCGACGGGTTCATCCTCACCACCGCCCGCACCGACGGCGCCGACCCGTTCCTCCTCGAACTCCAGGAGCAGCGCGTCCCCTACTCGCTCGTGATGCGCACCGACGGGACCGGTCCCGCGGCCCTCACCGACGACGTCGCCGGCGGCGGCCTCGCCACGCGGCACCTCATCGACCAGGGCCACAGCCGCATCGCCTATGTCGGCGGGCCCGCCTACGCCTCCAGCTCGCAGAACCGCGAGGCCGGCTACCGCGAAGCCATGACCGAAGCCGGGCTCGCGGTGCCGCCCGAGCTCGTGCACCACTCGGACTTCAGCATCGAGGCGGGCGTCGACGTCGGGCGGCGGCTGCTCGCGCTGGCCGACGTGCCGACCGCGGTGTTCACCGCCAACGACAATCTCGCGATAGGCGTCATGTTCGCCGCGCAGCGGGCGGGTGTGGCGGTCCCCGAACGGCTTTCGATCGTCGGCTACACCGACACGCCCATCGCGGCGCGGCTGAGCGTGCCGCTCACCAGCGTGAAGGTCCCCTTCGACGACCTGGCCTCGGACGCCCTCGATCTCCTCCTGGACGACGAGCGGAGCGCTGCCGCGCCGCGGCTGTCGGCCCCTTCGCTGATCGTGCGCGACTCGGTCGCGCCACGTCCGCTCGCCTGATCCGTATCGCCCTGTAAATGTCCGGTTCCGGACGCCCGGGGGACAGTTCGTTGACAGATCGGGATCGATCCCGATACGGTGGGAGCACTTGAGCTTCACTCCTATCGAGAGGTGATCTCCATGTCGCCAAGGCAAACCACGGCGAACATCCGCACCGGTCCAGCCATTGCCGCGAATCCAAAACGGAATCGTTCCCGAATCCGGGCGGGTGTGGCGGCCGGGGCCGCGCTCGTCGTCGCGAGCGGCCTCGCCGCCTGCGGGAAGTCCGACCCGAACGCGTACACCGTCGCCCTGATCGAACCCGACCTCACCACCGTGCCGCTGCTGGCGGCCGTGGACGCCGCCCGCGAGGCCGGCTACGACGTCGACGTCATCGAACTCGCCGAGCCCGAGCTGGCGATCGAAGGACTCGCCCGGGGCGACTACGCGTTCTCCGCCGAGGCCACCAGCCCCGCCCTCCTCGCGATCGAGAAGGACGCGCCGATCCGCATCGTCGCCGACGTGATCGGCAACCAGTGGGCGGTCTACGGCAGGCCCGGCGTCGAGGACTGCGACGACCTCGCGGGGCGGCCGGTCGGGATCTTCAGCGAAGGCGCCGTCGCCACCGCGATGATCCGCGACTGGGTCGCGGACGAGTGCACCGGCGGCGAACCCGAATACCTCGTGATCGGCGGCTCCGACGTGCGCGCGCAGGCACTCCTCGCCGGCCAGATCGACGCAACCGCACTGGAGATCGCCGACGCGGTCGCCCTCGCCGAGGCCGGCGAGACCGACCTCGCCCCGATCATCGACTTCGGACAGACGCTCCCGGACCTGCACCCGCAGACGGTCTACGCCAACTCGGACTTCCTGGGCGACAACCCGAAAGCGGCCGAGACGTTCATCGACGCGCTCGTCGCCGTGCACGAGCGGATCAACGCCGATCCCGGCCACCTCGTCGACCTGGCCGTCCAGTACCTGGGGGAGGAGCGCACCGCCGAGCTCGAGGCGGTCGCGGCGGCCTACGCGGCCGCAGGGCTCTTCGACGCGGCCGCCCTCACCGAGGAGAACGTCCAGGGCACGATCGACTTCTTCACCGAAGCCGGGGTCGTCGGCGAACTCGCCGCCGCCGACGTCGCCGACCTCTCCTTCATCGAGTAGCGCCATGGCGACCCGTACCGATCGGCCGCAGTGGCAGCGGCTCCTCGACTCCGACCGCAGCTACCAGGCGCTCACCTTCGTGCTCTTCGCGGCCGCGTGGCAGGTCTACGGCACGTACTGGGGCGGCCTGCTGGTCCCCACCTTCACCGAGACGGCGGCGGCCTTCGTCCGCCTGCTCGGCACGGCCGAGTTCTGGGACGCCCTCTGGGTCAGCAACCAGGCCCTCGCGCTGGGCTTCGCCTGCTCGGTGGCGATCGGCGTGCCCGTCGGGGTCCTGCTCGGCCGCTTCCGGCTCCTTGAACGCCTCACCGACGTCTACCTGAACATCCTGCTCGTGACGCCGATGGCGGCGATCATCCCGCTGCTGATCATGTCGGTCGGGTTCGGGCTGCTCTCCCGGGTCATCCTCGTCACGCTCTTCGCGGTCGTCATGGTCATCGTCAACGTGCGCTCCGGCGTCCGCCAAGTCGACCCCGGCCTGATCCAGATGGCGAAGTCCTTCGGCGCCACCGAAAGAGCAGTGTGGCGGGACGTCCTCATCCCCGGCGCGCTGCCGGCGATCATGACCGGCGTCCGGCTCGGCCTCGGCCGCGCCGTCACCGGCATGGTGATCGTCGAGCTCCTCATGGTCTCGCTCGCCCTCGGCGGCCTCATCCTCCAGTTCCGCGCCACCTTCGACGCCGCCGGGCTGTACGCGGTGATCGCCGCCGTCCTCATCGAATCGCTCGTCCTCATCGCGCTCGCGCAGTGGCTCGAGCACCGCATCGCGCCGTGGGCGCGGTCCACCCAGAAACGGAAGGCCCGCAGATGATCGAGATCACCGGACTCACGAAGACGTTCACCGGGCAGGACGGCGCGCCCGTCCACGCCCTCGGCGGCGTCGACCTCACCGTCCGCGAGAACGAGTTCCTGACCGTGCTCGGCCCCAGCGGCTGCGGCAAGACCACGATGCTCAAGATGATCGCCGGGCTCCAGACCTGGGACGCCGGGGAGATCACCGTCGCGGGCAGGCCCGTGCGCGGCCCCGGACCCGACCGCAGCATGGTCTTCCAGAACTTCGCGCTGCTGCCGTGGGCGACCGTGCTCGACAACGTCGCCTTCGGACTCAAGCTCAAAGGCGTCGGCAAGGCCGAGCGCAACGAGCGCGCCCGCGGCCTCATCGCGAAGGTCGGCCTCGCGGGCTTCGAGTCGAAGCGGCCCGGCGAGCTCTCGGGCGGCATGCAGCAGCGCGTGGGCATCGCCCGCGCCCTCGCCGTCGAACCCGAGGTGCTGCTCATGGACGAGCCGTTCGGGGCAGTCGACGAGCAGACCCGGCGGCTCCTCCAGGAAGAGCTGCTGTCGATCTGGGAGGCGAACCGCCTCACGGTCGTATTCATCACCCACTCGATGGAGGAGGCCGTGCTCCTGGGCGACCGCGTCGTCCTCCTGAGCGCCCGGCCGGGCCGGATCGCCGAGATCGTCGACGTCCCGCTCGACCGCCCGCGCTCCTCCGACATCGGCGGGCTCGAACGCTCCCGCGAGTACGTCGAGATCACCGCCCACCTGTGGGAGCGGCTGCGCGACATGCACGAAGAGCACCGCCTGGAAAGGGCCGCAGGATGACCGCCGCCTCCGCGAAACCGCACGCCGCGCCGTCCCTCCCGCGCCTCCGCCTGCGCCTGCCGCTCGGCCTGGTCTCGCTCGCCGTCGGCGCCGTGCTCTGGGAGATCGTGGGCCGCGCCGCCGCAGTGCCGTTCTTCCCGCCGCTCAGCGAAGTGCTCGCGACCCTGGCCGGCATGGTCGCGGACGGCGAGATCCTCGGCAACCTCCTGGTCAGCGTCGTCAACCTCGCGCTCGGCTTCGCCGTCTCACTCGTCGCCGGCCTCGCCGTCGGCACCGCGATGGGCCGTTACCGGCGGGTGAAGGCGTTGCTCGGCGTCTACGTGTACGCCCTGCTGACCGCGCCCGCGCTGGTGTTCGCGCCGATCTTCTTCTCGGTCATCGGGCCCGGACAGGCCTCCATTGTGGCCGTCGTCTTCATGTACTCGGCGTTCATCATGATCGTGAACACCGCCGACGCGGTCGAGCAGGTGCCCGAGCACCTGGTCGAGATGGCCCGCTCCTACGGCGCGAACGAATGGCAGCTCGTCACCCGCGTCATCCTGCCCGCCGCCTCGCCGATGATCCTCGCCGGCGTCAGGCTCGGCATGGGCCGGGCCGTCACCGGCATGATCAACGGCGAGATGTTCATCGCCGTCACCGGCCTGGGCCGCATCGTCACGCAAGCGGGGAAGCGCTTCGACGGCGCGGCCGTCCTCGCGATCCTCCTCGTCGTCATCGCCGTGGCGCTCGCCGCGGTCGCCCTCGTCCAATTCGTGGACCGCCGCCTCACCGGCTGGGTCCCCAGCACCGCGAAGGAATCCCGATGAAGATCGACGCGTACAGCCACATCCTCCCTCCCCGCTACTTCGAGGCCATGCGCGAGCACGCGCCCGACCTGAAGGCGCTCAAGCGCTGGCTCACCATCCCCGCACTCCACGACGTCGACGCGCGGCTGCGGATGATGGATGAGTTCGGCCCTGACTACCAGCAGATCCTCACCCTCTCCTCGCCGCCGGTCGAGACGATCGCCGGACCCGAGGAGTCGTGGCGGCTGGCCCGACTCGCCAACGAGGAGATGCGATCCCTTGTGGACGAGCACCCGTCCCGGTTCCCCGCGTTCGTCGCCGCGCTCCCCTTGAACGACATCGAGGCCTCGCTCGCCGAGATGCGGTACGCGATCGACGAACTCGGCGCGGTCGGCGTGCAGGTCTTCACCAATGTGAACGGCGTGCCG
The DNA here is from genome assembly GCF_017592475.1 of Glycomyces niveus. Lineage (GTDB taxonomy): Bacteria > Actinomycetota > Actinomycetes > Mycobacteriales > Micromonosporaceae > Glycomyces > Glycomyces niveus. Next base: position 138,608 of record NZ_JAGFNP010000009.1, read on the forward strand.
CTCGACGACCCGCGGTTCGCGCCGGTCTTCGCCGAGGCGGCCGGGCGCGGCCTGCCGGTGTGGATGCACCCGGCCCGCTCGGCCGCCGCGAGCGACTACCGGACCGAGGACCAGTCGAAGTTCGAGGTGTGGTGGGCGCTGGGCTGGCCCTACGAGACCAGTGTCGCCATGTCGCGCATGGTGTTCAGCGGCCTGCTCGAACGCCACCCGGACCTGGCGGTCGTCACCCACCATCTGGGGGCGATGATCCCGTACTTCGAAGGCCGCATCCGGCTCGGCTGGGCCGACCAGTTCGGCAGCCGCACCCACGGCTCCGAGGCCGCGGCCGTCCTCGATGGCCTGTCGAAGCCGCCGATCGAGTACTTCCGCTCGTTCTACGCGGACACGGCCCTCTCCGGATCGGCGATCGGCACCCGCTGCGGCCTCGAGTTCTTCGGCGCCGAGCACGTGCTCTTCGCCAGCGACTGCCCCTTCGATCCCGAAGGCGGCCCGATGTACATCAGGGAGATGATCCGCATCATCGACGGCCTCGACATCACCGAGGAGGACCGCGAGCTCATCTACGCGGGCAACCTCCACCGCATCACCGGCCACCGCCTGAAGTGAGCGGCAGCACCCGGGCGGCATCGCCGCCCGGACTAGCCGCTCGGGACCGCCCGCTCGATGCGCAACGTGAACGGCACGTGGGCCGGCACGTGCTCCGCTGCGGCACCGCGCAACCGGGACTCGTCCACAAGGGCAGGATCGGGGACGGCGACGGTGATCGTGACGTGCGGCGAGACCGGTGCGGCCTCGGGGTCGGTCGACTGGACCGAGGCGATCGTGCCGCCCTTGTCGGCGACCGTGACCTGGCCGCCGGTGAGGAGCCGCAAGTGCGTCGCCAGGCCGTGCCGGGTGCCGCGCCAGCGGTGGAGTTCCACCGCGTGGGCTACCAGGACCCGGCGCTGATCGACCGTCCACTGCTCCTGAACCGGCAGCGCCACCCACCCGGCCAGCCAGTCCAGGAGGTCCGGCGGCGCCAGCGCCGGGTCGAGGTAGGCCACGAACCCGTCGAGCGTGAGATGGACCGGCGCGAGGACCTCGTCGAGGGCCTGCGTGAAGCGGCGCGTGAAGTCGTCTTCGGCCAGCACACCCGGCAACCGGTCGGCGATGGGATGCGGGGTCGGCAGCCCGGGCGCGGCGCTACGAGGCACGGTCGTCCCCTTCCAGGATGCGCACTTGGTGCTGGAACGAGAACGCCAGGGCGTGGCCGGCGAGTTCGATGCGCTGCACCGGCCCGCTGCGGCGGCCGGTCGCCAGGTCGGCGGCGAAGAGCTGCACGTCCTCGACCATCGCGGTGCCCGGAAGCCGTTGCAGCACAGCGAAGACCTCGCCCGACTGCACCGGGCGGCCGAACGGCCAGCCGGCGCCGTCGAGGCCCCCGGTCACCGGGTTGAGGTAGGCGTAGAGGGCCTCCAAGGCCTCGCCGCGCAAAGCCTCGGCGACGACGCCGGCGGCGGCCCGCAGCTGGGCCACGACCGTGACGCCGTCGTACTGCGGCGGGCCGACGCGCACCGTCGCGCCGAGGCAGCGGCGCGGCTCGATATAGGAGCCGATGCGGTTGACCAGGTCCGCATCGGGCGTCAGCCGGTGCACATCGGGACTCGTGTCGAGCGCGACGTCCGGCACCACGAGCAGCCGGATCTCGCCCGGCCGTTCAGGCACCGGCACGCACCGCACCCGCGCCGCGTCGGGCGCGGCCTGCTTCGCGAGGTACTCGTAGTCCTCGACCGTCACGGCCCGGTCGCGGGTGCGCAGGAGCATCGGGCCTCGCGCGGACGCGTTGGCCACCGACTCGCCGTCGACGCCGCCCGTCGCCGGACCCCGGTTGACGACCCGCGTCACGAACGGGATCGGGTCGCGCTGGACGTTGAGCAGCCCGCGCGCGACGTTCCCGGCCTTGCCGCCGCCGCTGCGGTACTGGGGGACCCGGATCGGCGCGGCCTTGGGCGGCACCGCCCCGAAGTTGCGGATGGCGCCGTCGTCACCGCGCACCGCCGGGCCGAATCGAAGCTCGCCGTTGATGGCGTCGAGCACGAAGTGCCGCGACTCGGGGCCGGACTCGGCGAAGCTCTCGACCTGGTGCCACTGCTGCCAGTCGTCGCCGCCCGCGACCTCGACCACCAGTGGTTCGCCGCCGCTGACGACGGGCCGGTGGGCGAGCTGGAATCGCTGGCCCGGAACGCCTTCCGAGAGCCCCACGACCTCGTCGGCGACGAGCCCGGCGTGCGAGGCCTCGATGGTGCCGCCGATCGTGGCGGCCACGGCGGTCATGAGCCGCGGCGAGTCGCGGTAGAACGGCCGGTCCTCGGCGCGCACGAGCCGCGCGCGGAGCCAGCCGGCGCGCTGGCGCTCCAGCAGCGCCTCGCGGTGGCTCGGCGGCACATGCACGACGGTGATGCCGTCCTGGTTGAAGCCGCCGGTCGAATCGGACTCGATCTCGCAAGGCGTCCAAGCGGTCCCGTCGAAGGCATCCCAGATCCACGGCGGCCGTTCGGGGTCGACGCCGACGCCTTCGGCGTGGCAGGCGACGCGCAGCTGCACGGCGCAGCGCGGCACCGCGTTCGAGAGTCCGAAGTAGACGCAGTCGCCGTCGGCCGGGGCCTCCTGGAAGCAGCGCAGGCCCTCGCCGGAGACGAGCTGCCCGGTCTGGTCGCTCAGCCGGCCGATCGTGCCGCCGGTGAGTACGAGCGCCAGCGAGCACGGGACGATCGCCAGATCGGCCTCGGTGCGGAACACCACGGGCGCTTCGGTGCCGCCCGACTGGTCGGTGGCGACCTGCGAGCCGCGCGGGACCGGCACCGTCTGGTCGCGGGCCGCCGAGAGCCAGTACGTGACCGGCGTGCGCGCGGCCGTGGGCGGGTACAGCTTGACGCCGATGAGGTCGAGGAACCGCAGGTAGTGCAGGTCCGGGACACGGTTGAGGCGGTACAGGAGCTGGTCGGTCATCATCGCGAACGTCTCGATGAGGGTCACGCCCGGATCGGAGACGTTGTGGTCCGTCCACTCCGGGCAGCGCTGCTGCACCAACCGCTTGGCCTCGTCGACCAGGTCCTGGAACCGGCGGTCATCCAAATTGGGCACTGGCAGGCTCATGGGGCCGCCTCCTGGGTCTCGGGGCTCTCGTGCGATCCGATGACGTAGAACGGGAACACCAGGTTGCGCGGGTCGTTGTCGCCGCGCACGGTGTAGGACAGGTCGATGTTCAGCCGGCCGCGCCAGGCCTGGTCGAACGTGACGACCACGTCGGTGAGGCTGATGCGCGGCTCCCACCGGGTCAGCGCGACTCGCACCTCGTACGCGATCTTCCCGGCCGTCGCCGAGTCGGCGGGCGCGAACACGAGATCGTGGATGGCGCAACCGAACTCGGGGCGCATCGGCCGCTCCCCGGGGGCCGTGGCCAGGATCAGGTGGATGCTCTCGATCAGCTCGCGCTCGCCCCCGACGAGGGCCACCGACCCGGTCGCGTCGGTGCGCAGCGGGAAGGCCCAGCCGGAGCCCACGAACGCGGGCGGGTCGACGATGCCGGCCATGTCATCCTCCGATCAGTACGGTCGGGCAGCCCTGGATGATCGGCGCCCCGCAGGCGGAGAGGTCGCCCATGCGCGCCGCCGGCATGCCGCCGATGAGCACCGTCGGGCATCCGGGAGGCAGGATCGCCGACGGCGGATGCGGTGGCGTGGAAGGCATCGAGCACGCGTGCATGTCGCCGACGACGGCCGCCGGCGCGCCGCCGATGAGCACCGTGGCCTTGCCCGGGCCTGTGACGACCCCGGGGTGGCCGGTCGGGTCGCCGACCCTCGCCGCTGGCGGCATGGCCGCCTCCTCTCTCGATCAGTTGATGCGGACGATGCCGCCGCGGACGGTGACCGTCCCCGACGCGGACAGTTCGGCGGAGCCCTGGCCCGCGACCTTGACGGTCGCGCCGCTGACCTCGACGCCGGCCTGCCCGGTGACTTTGACCTGCGACCCCGAGAGCTCGAGGTTCCCCTGTCCGGCGTCGATCTTGACGCCCATCCCGCTGACCTTGACCTGGCCCGAGCACTCGAGTTCCAGGACCTGCCCCGAGGCGTCCATCTTCAAGAACAGCTTGCCGTCCCCAGTGGACAGCAGGATGCCCTTCTTCGACGGATCGTCGATGAGCTCGAGCCGGTGGTGCTCCCGGGACACCAGCGCCCGCACGCCGATGTTCCCGCTGGTCCCGTCGACCGTGGGCGCCTCCAGCTTCGGCGGCTCGTCCTTGCCGTTGTGCAGGCCGCCGAGGACGTACGGGTGGTCGAGATCCCCGTCGGCGAAGCCCACGAGCACCTCGTCGCCCACTTCCGGGATCGTCCACAGCCCCCGGGTCGCTCCGCCCCCGGCCGAGACCATGCGCGCCCACGTGGTCGTGAATTCTTTCGACAACCACGGCAGCGTGAGCTTGACCCGGCCGAGGTTCATCGGGTCACGGGTGTCGCTGACCACTGCGGACACCAGTCCGTTGGGGGCGGCATCGCCGCCACCGCGGGAGGTCAGCCCGTACAGGGTCCGCTCGGCCCGGCCCGAGACGGTGAACGCGGTCGTGTAGCCGTCGTGCTCGTTGAACACGTGCCGCGCGCTGGTCAGGGTGTACTTGCCGCCGAACGGCTCCGAGACGTTCGCGAGGGTCACCCCCGCGCCGGGAACCAGCTTCGGGTTGCCCTTGGCCACGCCGTCCAGCTCCACAGCGGTAGCGCCCAGCTCGGCCGCCAGCGCCTTCGCATAGGTCTCCACCAGCCCCTGCGTGTTCAGGCTCGTGCCCGCCTCGAGGTACGGCGCGGCCTTGAACATCCCGGCCAGCTTCACCGGATCAGCGCCGTCCACTTGCGATCCCGCTGTGGTCGGCTTCGCGGTCGCGGACAGCTCCGTCTTCTTCTCGAAGCTCCAGCCGCGCACGTTGACCTCGCTCACCTGCTCGGCGGCGGACACCGCCGCGCGCAGCGCGATCAGGTTCACGCCCGGTTCCAGCACGAGCGGATCGGTTGCGGCCGTGGCGTTCTCAGGCGGCGCTCCGGCGGGCGAACCGGGCAGTCGGAAGTTCAGCTTCCCGTCGGACGCGGTGACCTGCGCGCCGACCCGGTCGGCCAGCCGCGACAGGAACTCCCAGTCCGAGACGTTGTCCTGGCTGAGCTGCGACTCGGAGGTCGTGCCGTACCCCTGCACCGAATCGATGGTCCCGGGCTGGAGTCCGGCGCGCTGCGCGACCCGCCGTACCACGTCGGCCAGGGACATGTTCGGATAGGCGGCGACGCGCCTGCCGCGGAACAGCCGGTGCGCCGGGTCGAGCCCGCGCACTTCGAGGAAGGTCCCGGCGGCGTCGAAGTCGATCTCCATCGCCACCACCTCGCCGGACATGAGCCGCTGCGGGCTCCCCGGCTCGGCGGACTGCACCGCGACCTCCACTTTGGATCCGATCTTGAGCCGGGCCTTGTTCACCACGACCTTCTCGGGGTCGCGGAATCGGAGGTGGCACGCGTCGGGCAGGTTCCGGCTCGCCGTGACCGTCGCCTGCGTGAGCATGGTGGCGACGTCGGCGGGCAGCGGCGAGCCCTCGATCCTCACCTGCAGTGTGTTCGCGAAGCTCTCGTTGGCCACGGCTACCTTCCGTCCCCGGCCGGGACCAGCAGTCGCGACCCGGGACGCAGCCGCGCCGGGTCGTCGATGCCGTTGGCCTCGGCGATGAGCCGCCACCGGTTCGGGTCCCCGTAGGCCCGGTACGCGATCGACGGCAGCGAATCGCCCGCGACGACCACGTGGGTGCTGCGGGCTTCGAGCGACCCTGAGGTCGGGTTCTGGCCGGGCGTCGACCCGGAGATCTCCTCGAGCTTGACGGTGCACACCGCGCGCACGGGGGTGCCGCTGGGCGTGAAGAGCGTGTACTTGGCGGCGACTTCGCTGGCGAACGCCGGGAAGCTCGTCAACCCTCCCCAGTGGAAGATCACCCACGGCGGCGAGCCCTTGTCGTTCGAGAGGCTCTTCTCGGTCGGCACCACGCACGAGAACAGCTTCTCGACGGCCTTGACCACGGAGTCGTCCATCGCGGCGGTCGCGTCGAGGAACATCTCCACGCTCAGCTTGCACGGGTCGGACCCGGTGAACTCGGGCGGCCCGGACCGCTCGGCGTTGCGCTGCGCCTCGCGCTTCCACTTGGCGTTCTTGGTGAGCGAGAGCTCCTTGGGGTTGAACTGGAAGTCGATCGTGCCCAGCGTCTCGTTGCTCGGCGTCGCCGTCCCGCCGTCCGACGGCGGCTCGCGCAGCTCCAGGTAGGCGTGCTGCAGATTCGACTGGTCGCCCGCCGAGGCGCCCGGCGCGGTGAACGTGACCGGTGACCCGCCCATGTCAGCCTCCCGATCCCGGCGCGAGGAATCCGTGGTGCGCCAGCTCCAGGGTCTCGATCGCGACCTTCGCGCTGTCGAGCGAGAGCTGCGGCCCGCTCCACTTCACCGGGATCACGTCGACCAGCGCCCACCTCGCGATGACCTTGCCTTCGGCGGTGCGCGCCTCGATGGTCGCGGTCTTGCGTTCGATGCCGGAGGCCATGGAGCCGAACCAGTCCGCGATCTTGGCGCTCTGCTCGGTGAGCGGGCGGCTGAGCTTCACATTGGAGTACTTGATGCGGGTCGGCAGCTGCCAGACGTAGCCGTTGTTGCCGCCCTCCTCGCGCTGCTCCATGACGATCTCGCAGCCGAGCCCGTCGCAGCTGTTGAAGGAGCCCAGGTCCTCGTCGTCGATGCTCACGACGAAACTCACGGCCACGGCGTGGATGTCGGCGGGCATGTCGGGTCCTCCAGTCGTCACAGGTCGGTCAGTCGGCCGCGCCGTTCGCGGTCGACGCGCAGGTCGGCCCGCAGCCGACGCACGAGCGGTTCGTACAGGACCGCCAGCAGCGCAGCGGGATCGGCGGCGGGGGCGGCCGCGGCGGCGGCCGGTGCCGCAGTGGCGGTTGCCGGTGCGGCGTCGGCGGTCTGCACCGAGACCGGCTGCGGGGGAGCGGCGACGCGCTGCACGACGGCCTGGACAGGCTCCACGGGCTGCGGCGGGGCGGGCTCGGCCATCGCCTGGACCGGCGCAGGTGCGGCGGCTACCGGCAGCGGCTCTTCCACATGGAGCCGTTGGGCCACGGTCGTCTCCGGGCCACGCCCTTGACCCACCGCAGCCGAAGCGGACTGCGCGATCCGCTGAACGGCAGCGACCGTCCCCGGGGCGACGGGCCCGGAAGCGGGTGCGCCGCCGAACGGGACCGGTGCGAGGTCGGCTTGCGGTACCGGTGACGGCATGTGCGACCAGGTCGACCGCTGTGCGACGGCCGACCCGGGTTCGCTTGCCCGGGGCTCGGGCGGCGCGCTGGCGGCAGGCGCGGTCTCGGTGAATGCGGCAGCGAGGGGCCGCGAGCCGAGGAGCGGCGCCTCCGGCCCCGGCTCGGGCGCATAGAGCGGCTCCGGCGCTTCGATCGACCGGGACACCACCGGCATCGCCTCGGACGGCGGGGCACTGCGCATGACCATGACCGGCGGCGGCAGCGGCCGGGCGGGAGCGCTGGACGAGCTCGGCGCGGCCTGTGGGACCGACACGCCGAACGCTGCGGGCACGGCGACGGGAAGCCCGAGACCGGACGAGGGCGAAGCGGCAGGATGAGGCTGCGGGTCCGGGACCTCGGGCGACGACGATGCGCCCTCGAGACGCTGCACGAACTGCTGCAGCGGCAGTTGGACACCCGAAGGCGTTCCGGTCGGGCTCAGCGGACGGTTCGATCGGTCGCCTGCGCGCTGCACCGAGGGCCTCGGACCGCTCATCGGCGATCCGAGGCCGAGACGCTGGACGTGGGACTCGGCGCTCGGTTGCGAACGCGTTCGGTCGGCGATGAGGGGAGCGATCGGCGCCTGCGGCTCGGCGGGCGGCGCCTCGTCTCGGATCGTCTGCACGATCGGGGCCGCGAGCCCCGTCGCCCCGAGCAGCGGCGCGGTCTCGCCCTCCGGCTCCGCGAACGGAGCGCTGGTGTCCGGTGCAGCAGGCCCCGGAACGAGTGGCCCGGCAAGGCCCTCCGGCGCCAGAGGCGACGACGAAGCGGGTTCCGCCGGGGAGAGGTCCATATCGCCGAGAAGCGGGGCGGTCTCGCCGGTGGACCGCTGAACAGCCGGAGCCGAGTGCCGGCCGTCAAGCGGGGCGGGACGAGGAGCGGCCACGACGGGCAGCTCGCGACGCTCGGGCGGGTCGGTGGAGGCGAGCAGTGAGGCGAAGACCGGCTGAGCAGGTGCGGGTGACGGGGGGAGCGGGGCTTGCGGAGCGATCGGAGGGTGGTCACCGATGAGCATGCGCTGCACGGCGAACGGCGGCGTCACCGGCTGTACCGGAAGCGGAGCAGTCGGGGCGGAGGCCACTTCGAGCGGCTGGTCGAAAGACCGGCTCGGCGCTGGCTCGGGCAGCCGCTGCGCGCTCGGCATGGGACCGAGCGGCGACGAAGGAGCTTGCGGCTCAGAGCGAACCGGCAGTTCTGGCGTCGGGGCCGCCTCAGTCGGGGCGGCAGCGTCAGACTCGGGCAGGTTGACCTGCGGCAGCGAGCCGCCGAGGAGCGGGCGGTCCTCGGCCTCGGCGGCCGGGGCGGGGTCGGGCGACGCAAGAGGCGGGTCGGCGTCGATGCGTTGGAGCGCGATCGGACCGGCATCGCCGGGCGACCGGTGCGGTTCCGTCTGCCCCACGTCGGATGCGGTCCGCTGCAGGGATCGGACCGGAGTCGGCGGATCGGTTCGGACCGCCCTGCGCTGCAGGCCGATCCGCCTCGGTTCAGGGGGTGCCGCAGGCGCAGGCTCGATCGCGCCCGAAGGCCCCGCCGGCATCACCGCGTGCCCGAGCGGCGCGAGATAGGTGGGGTCCTGCCAGGAGGCGAGGCGCGAGCTCAGCGAGTCCGGCGGGTTGACGAGCCACTGGTCGCCGACCATGCGCTGGAGTGGCGGCAATTGCCGCCACTCGGCGCGTGCGGGCGCATAAGGCGCGGGAGCGGACTCCCGCGAGGACTCCTCGGCGCGCCGACGATTGAACGGCCACATCAAGACTCACCTCCCCAGATCAAGTCGAGCCCCCACCTGAAGCGCCTCACCTGCCGTCGTTGACCCGGGCGTTGAGGGCGGCGATCCGGGCCACGTACCGCTGCCGGTCCGGATGCTCGAGATCCAGGATCTCGTCGAGGCCCCAGTGGAAGTAGTAAGCCACGTACCCGATCTCCTCCTCGATCCGCTCGACCGGGTACGTCATGATTCCCCCAGGCGCCCGCCCGAGAGGTCCACATCGAACGAATGCGCGCACTCCGGGCACGTCACCCCCGCCCTCGTATGCCCCTCCGAGTTGACCCGGCGGTACATGTCCTGCAGGAACGCCAGATCGGAGGCGAAGAGGCTCTCGATCACCCCCGTGTGCACGTCCGTCACCGACCCGATCCGCGTCACCACCCTGGCCAGCAGCACCACCGTCAAGTACGCGGCGTTCTCCCGGACCCGGTCGTCCCGCAAGGGGATCAGCTCGTCCCGGGCCGTCGCCAGCCGCATCACCCCCGAGGTGTGCGTCGTGCCCGACCCGTCGACGTAGCCGCGCGGCAGCTCGAACGCGAACTCCGTCCGCAGTGGACGCCGCGCCTCGCCCTCCTCGGTCCCGCTGTCGGGCGTCGCCGTCATGGTGCGTCGCATCGGCTACCCCGGCTTGATCTCTTCGCAGGAGATGACCAGCTTCTCGGTCAGCACGCTCGTGTCGCCCGCCTTCATCGCGCCGATCTCCAGGCTCTTGGGCCACGCGTTGGTGAGGTTGTACCGCTTCACCTCGGTGCCCTCGTAGTCGAAGATGATGATCGACGCGCCCTTCCTGGCCTCCGACATCTGCCCGAAGTGGCAGGTCTCCACCCACTTCTCGAAGCTGTTGTCGCTCGTCAGGCCCCGCGTGACGGTGATGTCCGCCGGCTTGGGCCGCCCGGGCAGCTTGTTGTGGACGTACTTGCCGTCCGGCGTGTTCAGCTTCAGGTCGATGACGTCCTGCTCCCATTTCAGGCCGCTGATCTCCGTGATCCCCTTGATGACGATCCCGTCGACGTCGATGCCGAACGAATGGCCTACGGCCGTGTTGAGATCGATGAACGACATGATGCACCAGCTCCTCTACCTGCCGTGTCACTCACTGACTTCGCTTGCCCCGCCTGAGAACTGGGACAGCCTGAAGATGACGAACTCCGCCGGCTTCACCGGTGCGACGCCGATCTCGCAGACCACCTGCCCGGCGTCGATCGACTCGGCGGTGTTGTTGTCCCTGTCGCACTTGACGAAGAACGCCTCGTTCGGGGTCAGCCCGAACAGCGCGCCCTTGCGCCACTCCATGACCAGGAACGACGAGACCGTGCGCCGGATCTTCGCCCACAGCGCGTCGTCGTTCGGCTCGAACACCACCCACTGCGTACCGCCGAGGATCGACTCCTCGAGGTAGTTGAACAGGCGCCGCACGTTCAGGTACCGCCACGCCGGGTCGCTCGAGAGCGTGCGCGCGCCCCACACCCGGATGCCCCGGCCCGGGAACGCCCGGATGCAGTTGATCCCCTCGGGGTTCAGCAGCTCCTGCTCGGCCTTCGTCAGATGCGTCTCGACCAGGATCGCGCCGCGCACGACCTCATTGGCCGGTGCCTTGTGGACACCGCGTGTCTCGTCGTTGCGCGCCCACACGCCGGCCATGTGGCCGCTCGGCGGGACGAACTCGTTGCCGCCCGTGGCGGGGTCGAACACCTTGACCCACGGGTAGTACAGCGCCGCGTACTTCGAGTCGTAGCCGGCGTAGTCGACGCGCCAGTCCTTGACCTGCTGCGGCGACAGCCCGGGAGGCGTGTCGAGGACGGCCATGCGGTCGCCCATGAGCTCGCAGTGGGCGATGACCGCCAGCTGGACGGCCTTGACGGCCTCCAAGTCGAGCACGCCGCGCTGGTAGGCGCTCATGAGGTCGGGGACGCAGACCATCGTGACCTCGTCGACCGCTTCGAGGCCGCCGAGGCCGGAGCGGTCCGAGACGTCTCCCGTGTAGTCCTCGGGGACGATGCGCTCGGGCACGGCCGGGACCGGAGGCGGCGCGGTGAGCGCGACGGTGCCCTTGGCGGGCTGGGTCGCGGTGGCGACCTCGGTGAGGGTGATGACCTTCGACCGCTCGGCGACGGCGCGCACGACGTTGTCCTTGCCGCGCTTGACGGTCACGTCGGGGTACTGCTCGACCTGCTTGCCGTCGACCTTCACGGTCAAGGTGAACCGGTCGGCCGGCTTGCCCTCGGCGGCATCGCCGATCTCGACGCTCACGTCGCGGTTCTCGGCGCCTTCGACCGCGACGGCGCGCAGGCCGCCGATGACCGCCTGCGGTCCCGAGACCGGTTCGGCCCCATCGGGTCCGGCGGCGCCGATGCGCACGATGTAGCAGTTGCCGCCGCCGTTGAGGAAGTAGCCGTAGACGGCGTGCGCCAGGTAGCAGCCTTCGACGAACTCGCCGAACAGCCGCGTGTACTGGCTCCAGTTGGAGACCAGCGTCGGGGTGTTCACCGGGCCTTTCGCGGCGAACCCCACGAAAGCGGCGACTGCGGTGCCTACGCCCTCGATGGGGCGGGAACCGCCGTCGACCTCTTCGACATAGACACCCGGTGACAAGTACGTTGGCATGCCGCGCCTCCTGTGGTCGGTACAGCACCGATCGTGCCGTCGCTCTCCGGTTTCCGTACGGGCCTTACGGACCCGCGTGAGGGAAGACGTGACTGCCCCGACGGGCAGCCGCGCGTCCGGCCGGTCAAATGACCAGCTCCAGGTAGTCGCCGAACTCGCGCTCCAGGCAGAGTCGGCCGAGTTTGCGGTACTCGCGGGCGACGGCCGCGACGACGGTGGCCATGGTGGCGCGCCCGCCCGCTTCGGCGGTGAGGTACCCGGCGGTGACGGCCGCGGACCTGATGTGGCCGCCCGCGAGCTCGAACGCGTCGGCGAGGAACTCGAGGTCGAGGTCGGCCGCGCGCGGCATCGCCCTCCCCAGGCACCGGTCCCACAGCAGCAGGCGCTGCTCGGGATCGGGCACGGGGAAGTCCACGACGACGTCGAGCCGCCTGGTGAAGGCCTCGTCCAGGTTCGCGCGCAGGTTGGTCGCGAGGATCGCCAGCCCCTCGAAGGACTCCATGCGCTGCAGCAGGTACGCACTCTCCACATTGGCGTAGCGGTCGTGCGCGTCGCGCACTTCCGAGCGTTTGCCGAAGATCGCGTCGGCCTCGTCGAACAGGAGCACCCCGTTGACCCCTGCCGCTTCGGTGAAGATCTTCTCGAGGTTCTTCTCGGTCTCGCCGATGTACTTGTCCACCACCGTGGCCAGGTTGACCGTGTACAGGTCCATGCCGAGATCGGCCGCGATGACCTCGGCCGACATGGTCTTCCCGGTGCCCGAGTCGCCCGCGAACAACCCGGTGACGCCCATGCCGCGCCCGCCCCCGGGCCGCATCCGCCACTCGTCGAGCACGAGGTCGCGGCGCCTGGCCCGCACGGCGAGTTCGCGGATGCCGTCGAGGATCGGCGGCGGCAGCACGAGGTCGTCCCAGCCGACGGCCGGTTCGATGCGCCTGGCGAGGTGTTCGAGCCCGGCGGCGTTCTGGCTGCGCACGCCGTAGCGCAGGTGCTCGGCGCGGATCGGTCCGCCTTCGGCGCGGGCGAGTTGCGCGGCGGCTTCGGCCGCGCGGTTGATCTGACGCACCGAGAGCGTGAAGTGCGCGGTCTCGGCGGCGAGGTCGACGCCTTCCGCCAACGCCTCGCCGGTCGCGTCCCGCCACAGGTCCGCGCGCTCGGCGCGGGTGGCGACGCCGACGCTCAACAGCAGCGGCTGGCGGCGGCTCCATTCGGGGTCCCAGCCGCCGGAGCCGAACAGCACCAACGGCACCGGCACCTGGTCGAGGCGCGCGAGCAGGGCCGCGCACGAGCCCGCGTCGACCGGTCCGGCGACGATCCCGGCCCCGCGCAGCACCGCTTCGCGGGCGAGCGCGGTGGCGGTCTCGGCCAGTTCTTCGGGTTTCGGCAGCAATCGGCAGTCGACGGCGAGCGTCGCGCGGCCCGAAGCGGCGAACGCGGCTGCGGCGGCCGCTGCAGCGGACCCGCCCAGTCCCTCATGCAGATAGACGAACCCGGTCCCGGCCGCGATCGCCGAGGCGAGCCGCTCGTCTCCGCAGGAGACCGGTGTCGTGGCCTCGACCAGAGGTGCCGCCACGGGGTCGCAGCCGTCGCCGCCGAGCAGGTGCGCGGTGACGCGGTCGGGCACTCGCAGCGACCGCGTCAGGAGCGGTCTTTCGATGTCGCCCACGGTGACGAGGCCGGAGGCGATGAGCGGCGAGGCCGCCTCGAAGCGGGCCCGGCCCTGCACCTCGGCTTCGGCGAGTCCGCACAGTCGAAGCGCCAGGCCGACGGTGGCGCGGCGGCGGGTCACGTCGTCGTTGAGGTAGCCGTAGAACTGCTCGAAGCGGCTGTCCACATCGGGCGCCATGGCGACGAGCAGCAGTTCCACGTCGAGGTCCGTCAGCTGCGCGGCCGCGGCCAGCGCGGTCAGCCGCGAAGGTCCCGCATCCGCCGCCTCTGGCGGCGCGAACGGCTCGCGCCGCCCCTCCAAGAGCGCGTCGATGGCCTCGTCGGACAGGTAGAGGCCCCGGAACTGGTCGTCGGGGTTCGGGTCGGCGGCGCGCCGTTCGGCGACGGCCTGGCGGAGGCGCTGCTCGACCGCCCCGATGCGGGCGAGCAGGCCTTGCAGCTCGGTCATCGGGGCCGCCGGGTCATGGCGACCTCGTGCTCGTCGCCTTCACCGGGGGTCACGTGGTGCTGCACCGGTTCGTCGCCGTCCACTTTGAGCCCGACGCCGCCGGTGGCGGGCGGCCCGGCGGGGAAGACGCGGCCGGAGTCGATGGGCGCGCTGACGACGATGTCCAGGGACGGTTTGAGCTCGCCGCCGAGGGCGGTCCACACGTCGGCGAAGGCGCGGTCTTCGGGCGGCGGCAGTGCGACCGTCATCGGCACCGGCAGCCCGATCTCCTCGAGCGAGCCGGTGAGCGTGCGCGCGGGCAGCGACTCGTGTTTGAGGAACCCGGCGAGCATCACGGACAGGAGCCGATGCTCGTCCTCGGGCCGCTGCGTCCAGGCGGTGAGCAGATAGGACAGTTTGATGTACCGGGGCGGCAGCCGCCTGGCGGCGACGGTCTTGTCCTCGCGGTACTCGTTGACCAGGCCCCGGCTGCGGCGGCGCAGGTCTTCGCGGATGTCGTAGAGGAACGCGTTCACGGTGGGCGCGTTGCGCCTCGACGCCCATTCCTTGGTGGGCGCGTCGAAGGCGACCTCGACGCCGCTGCCGGCCAGGGCGTCCTCGACGATGACGCGCCGGAGCGCGGAGTCGACCTCGTGGATCATCAGATGAGTCCGTTCCGCAGCGCGTAGGCGACCGCGTGGGCACGGTTGCGCAGGTGCAGGCGGCTGGTGATGTCGTGGAGGATGTTCTTGATCGTGCGCTCGGAGTAGGAGAGCTTCGAGGCGATCTCGACGGTGTCGAGCCCTTCGGCGACGAGGCGCACGACCTCGATCTCGCGGTCGGACATGCCGCACAGCCGCATGCCCATTGGGGCGAGGATCTGGCGCTGGAGCTGCCCGACCTGACTGAGCAGGCGGCCCAGGAGGTCCGGCGGGACGGTCCCTTCGCCCTTCGCGGCGGCGGCGATGACGGCGACGAGGCGGTCCGGGGTGGCCTCGCTGCGGCGTACGATCCCGGCGACGCCTACGTCCATGATGGAGGCGAGGTCGGATTCGTCGACTCGGCCGCAGACGGCGACGAGCCACGGCACGCCGCCGCGCTTGAGGGTCCGCAGCGATTGCAGGGCCTCCTCGTCGACCGCGTCGGAGGCGACTATGCCGACATCGGCGCGGTCGCGTTCGGACTCGTCGAGCACCAGCACCTCCGGGCGCGGGCGCAATTGGCTCGCGAGTCCGGCGTGGCAGATGGGGTCGCTCGCGCTGATGTAGACGGGCACACGGTTCATCGACCTCTCCCAGGGGTAACGGGGGTGGTGGGGCACTGCGAGCAGTGTCGCCGTCGTCGCTCAACGTGCGCTCAACCGGCGCTCTCCCACCCTCTGAAAGCGACCGGTGACGGAATGAAATGCCCGAACGGGCAGGGGCGTCGGCCCGTTCGGCCGGTGCCCCGCCTCTTGCCCTGCGGGGACTTGCGGTGGAACCTGGAGGTCTCTGACACCGCTGCGCCCGGTGCGGGCGCGAGGAGGCGAACCGCCATGCGCGACCACGGCCACGAGTTCGAATCCGATTCCTTGCGCCCCAAGGCGGACCGGATCGACCACTCCGAGTTCGAGCCGACCTTCCCGGCGGCGGCCCTCGGCCGCACCGACGTGCTCGGCGCCGAAGGCATGCTCGGCCTGCAGCGCGCCGTGGGCAACGCGGGCGTGGCCACCATGATGGAGGAGGAGCGCTCGCCCGTCCACGACGTCATCGGCTCGGGGGGCAGCCCGCTCGACCTCGACACCCGCACTGACATGGAGAGCCGCTTCGGCCAGGACTTCTCCAACGTGCGCGTCCACACCGACTCCGCCGCGAGCGAGTCGGCGAAGTCGGTCAACGCCCAGGCTTACACGGTCGGGTCGGACATCGTCTTCCAGAGCGGCAACTACAACCCGGGCAGCGACTCGGGCAAGCACATGCTCGCCCACGAGCTGACGCACGTCGTCCAGCAGCGCAGCGGCCCCGTCGACGGCTCCGACGCCGGCGGGGGAGTGAAGGTCAGCGACCCCTCGGACCGCTTCGAGCGCGAGGCCTCGGCGAACGCCGACGCCATCATGTCCACCCCGGCCCCGGCCGCCCCGGTGCAGCGCTGCGACGACGGCTGCGGCGACGCCGACGTCCAGCGCCTCGCCGACCCGACAGTGCAGAGGGAAGACGCCCCCGAACCGGCCGAAGAGGACCCGGAGGCGATGGCCCAGACCTACGTGCAGCGCGAGGCGGAAGAAGAAGAGATGACCGACGCCTAGGGCTGGTGCTCGGCCTGGCGCGCCTTTGACGGCTCCCTGGTCTCTGACCGGTTGCGCTCAAACCGATCAGCGACGCAGGGGTGGGCGGCGGGGTCGGCTTGGGCGGCGGTTGCCAGGGCCGATTCGAATCGGTCTGGCCCGGCGCTCGATTCGAGTCGGTCTGGACGGCGTCCCTCCGCTTCGGGCGGCTTCTCGCCTGAAACGGCCCAGCCCCGGCCGGCTTCGGATCCGCCCGCCCCGACTCGGCCCGGCTCGCCCCGGATCCGCTCGCCCTGGGCCGGCCTGGTTCCGCCTCGACCGGACCTGTTTGAACTTGGGATGCAGCCGGATTGGGGGAATGTGAATGCTTTCTCGTCTTGTGGGTGATGTAGTCGCAGGTGCATGCCTGGATAATTGAGAGTACGTACAGGGATACGGAATCCGTGTAGGTGAACGAGATGGTGGTAAGCAGACTACGACATAAGCCTCTGGCCATCTGCCTGCATTGCACGGACGTCGTGTTGCGTTGGAACAGACACCTTCGCTCTCGGCTACGGACCTGAACGGTGCTACCCGCTGAACCGTCCTGACAAGGACGGTCAGTCGGGATGCCACCGGACCGCTCACATGCGCCGGGGATGCGGGCTGCAGCAATGCAGTCCTAGGCATCTCCCGTCGTGCAGCACAATGGGCACTTCCGGCTCCTCAGCTTCGTTCGGCTGCTGAGAAACTCGGATCGTGCGCTCGTACCAGGTTAGGGGCGGCCGTCCGGGCCGGTGAAGGCCGGGATGATCACCTGGGCCAGGTAGTTCTCACGGACGCCCGTGTTCAGGTCGGCGGAGCCCTTGCTCGAGTTGCACGAGGAGCAGAGCCCGACGAGGTTCCCGGCGCTGGTCCAGAAGAGGTTGCGCGCCGCCTGCCCGCCCTTGCGGCCGTCGATGTTCCAGTGGTTCGCGACCGACCTCCGGTGGTCGACCGACCATTCCGCCGCCGCGGCCGGGTGGGGGACCCTCCGCAGCGGGTCGCTGTGCGTGCGCCAGCCGGGGCAGGTGAACGTACCGGACGGCGCGGGAAGCGCCGACCGGTAGTCGCCGCCGGGGTTGGCGTAGAAGATCTGGCGCACGGCGTGATACTCGTTCCGCAGGTCCAACCCGTTGAGCGTGTACGCCGTCTGCGTCGCGGTGCCTCCCGCATCGACGAGTTTCGGGCCGCCGGCCGTGACGTTCGCGAGGAACTCCTGGACGCGGAACCCGGGGCGGCCCTCGCTGGACTGGCTGCGGCCGCCGTAGCCCCTTTCGTTGTCGTAGGTCAGGATCACGAAGCCATGCGCCTCCTGGATCTCGGTGACCTGCGCGACGCGCCCGGAGGAGACGACCTTGAACCGCTTGCCTAGGTGCGTCCGCGCCTGCGCGATTTCCGCCGGCGAGGCGACGCCGACCGTGGTGCGCGCGTGGCCGACCTTCTTCGGTGCGCTGGCGGTCGCGATGATGTCGAACTGACTCGGGTCCTCGCGGTTGGGGACCGCAGTGAGGGTCCGGAGGCCCTCGGGCCGCAGCGTCGTGAGCACGTTCGCGACGACGCGGTCGAGGCCCGCCTTGTCCTCGAAGCGGGCCGCGGTCGGACCGGTGAGCATGTCCTCGGCCTTGCGCTTGACGGCCTCGCTGCGGGCGGTGTCCCCGCCGCGGCCCGTGAGCCTCCGGAAGAGGCTCTTGCCGATCTTCACGATCGTGCCGATGACCTTGTCGATCACCTTGCCGACCGGTTCTTGGACCTTCTGGAGGATGCCGCGGATCTTCTCGGAGATGCCGCCCAGCCCCAAGAGGCTCGCCATGAAGCCGATGACCATCGGCAGCGCCTTCGCGAGCGCGCCCTCGATCAGGGCCGAGACCGCGCCGCCGCCGCCGGAGGCGATCGAGTCGATGCCGTCGAGGACCGCGTCGACGAACTCCTTGATCTGGGCCGCCTGGTTCACGAAGAACATCACGATGTTGTAGATCGCCTGGCAGGCCTTGATGAACGCCGCCGCCGGGTTGAGCATCGAGATGATCCAGACGATGCCGGCCTGGATGATCTTGGAGACCACGAACTCCTTGATCTGGCCGAGCACCATCTCCTTGAGATCCCCGAGCTTCTCGACGATCCAGCGCCACAGCCCCGGCACTCCCTCGGTGACGAGGATCTGGACGACCTCGACCATCTGCTCGAGCCGGGCCATGACCGGTTCGGGAATGAACCGCACGATGCGCGCGCGGATCGCCGGCCACGTCAGGCCCAGAATGGACAGGACCATCTTGAGGATGCCCTTGACGTCGAACTCCTCCGGGATCTCGATGCCCGCGCTCGACAGGCTGCCGAGCAGCCAGGCCTTCAGGCCCGCCTGGAGGTGGGTGGCGATGTTGGCGCCGAAGGCCAACACGCCGTTCTTGACGGCCGTGACGAGGTTGCCGAGGAAGCCGATCGGGTCGGCGATGATCTTGTCGATCGCGCCCGCGGCGCGGGCGAGGACGCCCAGCAGCATGTCCTTGAGCTTCGTGATGGTGTCGATCGCGCCTTCGACGGCGTCCACGGCCTGGTCGCGCCAGCTGCGGTGCTCCGCTTGCAGCTCTTGGACCCTCGCGTCGACCCCGGCGCGCGCTTCGGCGTACTTGGAGGCGAGGTCTTCGGCGAGCGCGGAGGACTTCTCGGTGACGGAGGCGTCGAGCGACTCGAACTGGTCGCCCATCTCGCCCGCGGCCTCTTGGGCGATGTTCCGGAGTTCGCGGGGCTGCTCGGCGACGAACCGGGCGACCTGGTCGCGGCCGAGCTGGATGCGGGCGGTGGCCTTGTCGAGTTCGGCGCCGATGACATCGGCGATGTTGGAGATGACCTTCTGCATCTCCCGCTCGTAGGTCTTGGCGGCGTCGGTGAAGATCTGCAGCACTTCGGGCCGGGTGGGCCGGAACTTGTCCGCGATCCACGTGACGAGGTCCTGCGCGTCCTCGTATTCGCGCATGCGCCGCTGGTGGTCGGCCTCGAACACCGCGCGGGCCTTGGCTTCTCCCGCCGTGAAGAGCGTGTCCACCTTGGCGTCGATGCCCCCGAGGATGCCGTCCACTTCGGTCTTGGTGGTGTCGAAGATCCGCTTGATCTCGCCGCTGATGCGCGCCCGCTCGCGCTCGTCCCGGCTCTTCGCGGCGTTCTTGTTCGACCCGGCCCGGCCGATCGCGCGGGCGTTGTCGCCGACCATGCCGGTGACGCCCGCGGCGCCGGCGGCCTGCGCGCCTGCGACGTTCGAGGTCAGCTGCGCCTGCTCGTCGGCGCGCATCTGCGCGGGCGCGGTCGCGGCGTGCTCTTCGGCCTTGCCCTTCGCGTCGGCCGCGCCCATGAGTTCGGGCTCGTTCGAGTTCTTGAGCTGCGTCTCGGTGACGCCCGCCCCGGCCATCTTCTCGTTCAGCTCGCACTTGGTCGACCCGAGCTCGGTCTGCTCGGCCGGGGCCTTGTCCGGGATCGCCTTCTTCCCGTCCGGCGGCTTGAGGTCGGGGGCGGGCTTGGGCGGGGTCATCGGCGTGACCGGCTTCTCCACGGCCGCACCGGGGTCCGGCGCCTTCTTGCTGGAGTCGGCGATCTCCTTGCCCGACTTGTCCTTCCCCTCGGTCACCATGCCGCTGACCTGGTTCTTGATCTCGCCGGCCTTGCCGGAGGACGCGAAGTCGGTGGCCTCCTCGTTCGTCTGCGGCCGCTGGGCCGCGATCGCCTCGGTGACGGCGGCGATGAACGCGGCCTTGTCGAACCCGGCGGGCTTGGCCTGAGCCATCTCGGCGGTGTGCGCGGCCTTCGCCTGCGCCTCGCGGTCGTCGGCGGGCGGCTCGGCGGCGGCCTGGGCCTCGCCGACCTCGTGCTGCGCGTTCGGATGTGCCTTGGCGGTCTTGCCCTTGCGCGCGACGTCCTTTTTGACCTGCTGGAACTTCGGGTCCTGATCGGCGGTGGTCCCGGGCGGGGCGACCGGTGGGGCCGGGCACGACCCGGCGTCCCGCTGCACCGCCATCGCGGGCTGCGCATTCGGTTGCGGCGCTTCGGTCTTCTTGGCGTTGATCATCTTCGACACGGCGGCGTTGCCGGCGGCGGCCTGCAGCCACAGCAGCTGGCCGACGCCCCCGGCGGGCCGCGCGGGGTGCGGGTGCGGTTTGCGGGCAGGGGCGGGAGCCGAGTGCGTCCGCTCGGCCGTCGCTCTCAAGGTCCCGCTCGCCACCGTCACCTCGCTCGTTCGCGCCTGGTCCTACTGTCCGTTGTCCCGCAGGTTCCTTGACCCGCCGCCGGGGCAGTCGAGGGGGCAGCCGCGGCTGCCCGCGCGGGCATCACCGCCTCCCGACGAAGTCGGGCGGACTGAACCCGCCCGGCACCACCAGGAACGGGGTCTTCACGGTGCCGAATGCCCGCCCCGACACCGGATCGGCGAGCACGTCGCGCTGGCCGAGCTGGTCGTGGCCGAACACCAGCAGCGTCGCGGTGAAAGTCCCGCCCGCCGTGACGGTGACTTCAGTGGACTGTCCGATGAGACCTCCGTCCCACTTGACTTCGACGACCGCGCCGGGCGGGAAGTCCGTGCCGGTGACCCGGGTCGGCCGTCCCGGCGGCCCGAGGCCGGGGTTGACCTCGATCCGCGGCTGGATCACCACGACCGGTGCGTCGTCGGCCGCCGAGGGCGCGCCGTCGGCGGTGACCGTGGCGGAGGCGATGGCTTCGACGGCCGCGTCGGGCGACAGCGTGAACACCACGTCCGTGGAGGCGCCGGAGAGCAGCGGCCCGACCTCGCAGGGCGCTCCCGGCAGGCAGCCCGGAGGCGCGTCGGCCAACGGCAGTTCCTCGGGCAGGGTCGCGGTGAGCTGCGCTGAAGTGATCGGCACGGTCGAGGTATTGGTGACGGTGAACGTGACCGCGAGGTCGTCGCCGCCCACGTACCCCGGCGTCGGCTCGACAGCCGCCACCACCGTCAGTCGCGGTTGCCCTGGGGGCGTTGAAGGTTCGTCCGGTCGCGGTTCGACGGTGATCGCCGTCGCGGCGGTGTTGTTCTCGGGGTCCGGGTCGACCGCGACGGGCGTGACGACCGCTTCGACCGGCTGCTCGCCGAGCGCGTCGCCGCTGACGACGAGGTCGATCTGCGACTGCGTCCGCGTCGCCATCATGTCCACTTGGCACAGTGCACCGTCGGCCGTGCAGCCGGCCGGAGCCGAGACCACGGTGAGCCCCGGCGGCAGTGTGATCTGGACGCTCGCCGCGCTCGGCGCGCGCCCCAGGTTCGAGACGGTGAGGGTCACGGTCGAGTCGTCGCCGAGCAGTACCACCGCCGGGTCGGGTTCCATGTGCAGCGCCATGTCGGCGGTCGGCTGCCATGCGGGGCTGCCGAACTGGCGGTAGTAGTCCGCGTCCTCGCTGATCTGGACGCCTTCGCCGCCGGTGGCCGGAAGGGTCCAGATGGTCGTGTCGTCGTAGATCGGGTCGACGGCGGCGAGCGGGGTGATGGCGGCGATCCCGGGGCTGTACTCGAAGCCCGCGACGACGGCGAGCGCGGTGCCGTCGGGCGAGAACGCCGGGCTCGAGAGGTCCCGATCGTTGAGGTCGCCCGCGAGCGGGACCACCGCGTTCGTGCACGGGTTCTCGGCGGGGCCGGTGCAGTCGTCCGGATCGACGGACCACAGCCGGCTGGCCCGCACGAACACGACGAGCCCGGAGTCCACAGGGGACCATGCGGCGCTCCAGTCGTCGGTGTACGCCTCTTCGGGCGCGGACGTGATCTGCCTTGGGGCGGCAGCGAACTGGGCATCGATCACATGCAGGTAGGTGGCGTAGGACGAGTAGGGGAGCGGCGGGTAGTCGTCGAACTCGTCGGCGTCGCCGATAGGGGCCCAGCCGCGCGCGTAGACGATGCGCGTCCCGTCCGGGGACCAGGACGGCCCGGAGTCCACTGAGGCCCAGATGCGGTCGCTCTCGTCCACGGCCTCGGCGTGCGGCAGCCGCCGCACGGGCGCGGTAGGGTCCGCCAGGTCGAACACCGCGATCTCGGAGATGTAGAGGGCGTTCTCGCTGTCCGGCGGGTACTGGAACCAGTGCTCCACGGCGAGGAACCGACCGTCCGGGGAGAACGCGGGCGCCCGGTAGTACTCGGCCTCGGGCGCCTCCAGCACGACCGGCTCGGCGGCCGGGTCGTCGAGGTCGTCGATGCGGACGGACCCGCTGAGCGACCGCCAGTCCTCGTCGAAGACCTCCGTGTTGTAAGCGAGGCGCCGCCCGTCGGGGGAGTACGCGGGCTCCTCGTCGGCGATGAACGGCGCGGTGCCGCTGTGCGGCTGGGGGTCGGTGCCGTCCGGCAGCGAGGTCCAGACCCGGCTCTGGTCGAGCTCGGTCGCGTACCCCACGGCCTCGCCGAGCCACGTCGGGTGGCCCGCCCGCCGCACGTCCACCGACATCTGCGTGAACGAGCCGCCGCCGTCATCAGGCTCGTACAGGTAGACCTGCCCGTACACGTCCATGTCGGTGGTGGTGAAGGCGATCCCCGTGGGCGTGTACGCCGGCTCGTAGGCGTCCTCGGTCCAGCCCGCCTCGAACAGGGTCCGGTACGGGGTGCAGAAGCTTGGGAACTCGTTGCCGCACAAGTCGTCCGGGATCTCCATGACCTCCCGGCCGCCGTCGCCCGGGTAGCCGGAGAAGGCGATCCACGCGCCGCCGTCCCCGTCGTAGCTCCAGTTCGGCTCCGCTGAAGGGATGTCGGTCAACTGGAGCGGCTCCGCACCCTCGGTGAAGGCCTGCACCCGGAAGATCCGGCTCGCCGACTCGTAGGCGATGGCGTCGCTGCCCGGCGACCAGGTCGGCCACCGGGCGCCTTCCGGTACGGCCTCGAGCGCGTGCTCCTCCGTGCCGTCGATGCGGATGAGGTGGATCCGCCAGGTCCCGGACTCGGAGTCCCGGCTCTCGTAGGCCACCCACTGGCCGTCCGGGGAGACGGACGGGCGGTGGTTGAGCGAACCGTTGTCCGTCACCTGGAAGACCTCCTCGCCGACGCGGGCGAAGATCTCTCGGTGCAGGTCGTCGCCGGTGCCGAGGTCGCTGGCGAAGACCATGACGCCGCCTCGCTGCTCGGCCTGGAGGACGTTGTTCAGGCCGTACTCGTCGAGCGGGAAGTACGTCTCGCCGCCGTCGTCGAGGTGCGCGACGGTGCTGCGCCCGTACCGCAGCTCCGAGTACGCCAAGCGCCCTTCGGTGGGGTCGCCGAGCTCCTCCAATGTGGGCGGGTCGGCGTTGACGGCGTTCCAGACGACCGCCACCGTCGCCAACGCGACGACCGCGGCCAGCAATGCTCGCAGCAGGACCCGCATGACCACCTCGCTCGCCGGGGTGCGGGCACGCGCCCGCACCCTCGATGGTCCCGCAGCCCGGCCGCTCCGGAAGGTCCGAGCGACCGCGGCCGAGGGCGCTCATCGCTGCCCGATCGGGCAGCGGGCCGCGGAGTCTCGGCCTTACTCAGGAGAATTCATCCAATCTATTGACAAATTGAGATGTCGACATCCATCATTGTTTGTTGTATCTACCAACTAATTTCAGGACGACGGCCGCGTTCCGCCTCGAACCCAGGGCGATGGAAGGCGGGGCGCCGATGCGGCCGCACCGCACTCATCGGATCTCTCGCCACCGGCGGCCGCTTCCCCGAGAGAAAGAAGCCTCCATGGCAGGACTCCTCCACTGGCGCCGCGGCGCGGCGGCGGTCTTCGCGATCGCGCTCGCGCTCGCCTCCGCGCTAGCGGTCTTCACGGCCCCCAAGCCGGCCCAGGCCGCGCAGCTCACCCAGGTATCGAACTTCGGGAACAACCCCGGCGGCCTGGCGATGTACCTGTACGTGCCCGACAACGTCGCCCCGAACCCGGCAATCGTGGTCGCCAGCCACTGGTGCAACGGCTCCGCGTCCGAAGCCTTCGGCTGGCAGTACGACGAGCTGGCGGAGCAGTACGGCTACATCGTGATCTACCCGCACGTGACGCGGGACTACAAGTGCTTCGACGTCTCATCCCCGGCCTCGCTCAACGGCACGGGCGGCGACTCGGTCAGCATCAAGTCCATGGTCGACTACGTGCTCTCCAACCACGGGGCCGACCGCAACCGCATCTTCGCCACCGGCTTCTCCTCGGGCGCGATGATGACCAACGTGCTCCTCGGCGTCTACCCGGAGGTCTTCAAGGCCGGCTCGGCGTACGCCGGCGTGCCCTTCACCTGCTTCGCGACCGACAACGGCTCGATGTGGAACTCCGAGTGCTCCGAGGGCCGGATCGACCGCACCCCGCAGCAGTGGGGCGACGCCGTCCGCAACGCCAACCCCGGCTACAGCGGGCCGTGGCCGCGCATGCAGCTCTGGCACGGCACTGAAGACGACGCGCTCCGCTACCCGAACTTCCGGGAGGAGATCGACCAGTGGACGAACGTCAACGGCACCGACCAGACCGCCGACTACACCGACACGCCTGAACCCGACTGGACCCGCACCCGCTACGGCGGCACCGGCGGCCAGGCCCCGGTCGAGGCCAACAGCCTGAACGGCGTCAACCACTTCCCGCCGATCCGTGAGGCCGAGACGCTCCGCTTCTTCGGCCTGACCGGCCAGACGTCGAACGCCAACGCGATCGTGGGCGCCGCCTCGAACCGCTGCCTCGACGTCCCCGGCTCCCCGGCCGCGAACGGCACCCAGGCCGTCCTGTGGGACTGCAACGGCAACGTCAACCAGCAGGTCACCCGCACTGCGTCGGGTGAACTGAAAGTGGCCGGAAAGTGCCTCGACGCCCAAGGCTGGGGCACCGCCAACGGCACCAAGGCCGTGGTCTGGGACTGCTCCGGCGGCGCGAACCAGCGATGGAACGTGAACTCGAACGGCACCATAACGAACGTCCACAACGGTCTCTGCCTGGACGCCAACGGCGCCGCTACCGCTAACGGCACCCAGCTGATCCTGTGGGCCTGCAGCGGTACCGCCAACCAGCGCTGGACCCTGAGATAAGACGCGGGCAGCCGCGATGCCGGTCCCGGCTGCCCGTCCGAGCCCGCAGGCGACAGTCTGCGGGCTCACTCCTATTCGCAGCCGACCCCGTCACCGTCCCGATCGAGGTGCGACCCGTACCCGGGATCGCCGGCGTGGATCGGGTCGGCCCCGGCGGCGCGCACCGCATCGCAGTTCTCGTAAGAGACGCTGCCGCCCCCGTCGTCATCGCCATCGTCGCCGCCGGAACCGCCGCCTGAGTCCCCGCCTCCGGAATCGCCGCCCGAGCCGCCGCCACTGGAGGAGTCTTCACAGCCGACGCCGTCACCGTCGCCGTCGAGCCCGGCGCGGTATCCGGGCTCGCCTTCATGGACCGGCGCCCCGCCGGCATCCCTTGCGGCGTCGCAGTTCTCGTAGTAGACCTCCGACCCGCCCGCGCCTTCGCCGGCCGCTTCGGTCGCCGCCGCTTCGGTGGTCGGCGGTTCGGTCGTGGGCTCCACGGCGGATGGCGATTCGCTCGAGGGTGCTTCGGTCGGGCTCGCGGTCTCGGACGGTGTCGGGGACGGCGTCACCTCGGGCTCGGCCGGGCCGACGATGGCGCCGAGGAGCAGGCCCATGAGGCAGATCGCGACGACGGCGGTCGCGATGACCATGGCGACGATCTGGGCGGTCGAGAACCGGGACCAAAAACCGGGCTGAGGACCGTTGGGGCCCTGCGGGAAAGCATTGACGGACACGTCGACTCCCAGGGAATCGGAGGGGCTGCCGGGGTAGCAGCAGGCTATGCCCGCTGCGGCACTGGGAGAATCCACTGAGCGGTCGACCGGCTACCAGCCGTAAGGGCTCCCTCGTTCGAGTGAACGGCCCTCCGTACGAATGGGATCGGTCTTCGATGACGGGCTGCGGCGGGTCGAACGGGCACCGAATGCTGCCTCCTTCGCTTCCCCTAGCCCCACCTCCGCAAAGAGCCGCCGCCCTTACCGTCCAGTTATGGCCACCGTCGCCTCTCTCAGTCAGCCCGTGCTCGACGTCGTGTGCGGCCAGTCCGCCGCGTCCCCGCTGTCGGTCCACAACACGGGCAAGATCGTCGAGTCCTACCGGTTCGAGGTCCTCGGCGCGCCCGCCGCTTGGGCCGTCGTCGAACCGCAGGAGCTCTCGATCTACCCCGGCCGCGACCAGGCCGTCCAGATCGTGTTCTCCCCGCCGCGACTCCCGAGCGTGCCCGCCGGGCCGGTCCCGTACGCGGTCCGCGTGATCCCGACCGAGCAGCCCGGCACGGCCGTAGTCGTCGAAGGCGAGCTGCGCGTCGAGCCGTTCTACGAGACGACCGCCGAGCTCATCCCGCACACCTCGACCGGCCGCCGCCGCGGCCGGCACGAGGTCGCGGTCGACAACCGCGGCAACGTGCCGATCGAAGTCGGCCTCAGCGGCGCCGACCCCGACGGCAACCTCGAGATCACCCCGGACCCGGAACTGCTCGTCGTCCCACCCGGACAGGCGATGTTCAGCAAGCTCAAGGTCCGCGCCCGCAAGCGCCGCTGGCGCGGCGGCCCGGTCACCCACCCGTTCCGGGCCGCGGCCGTCCGCGAGGGCGCCGAACCGCACGTCATGGACGGCAGCCTTGTGCAGCGGCCGTTCTTCCCCCGCTCGACCGGGCGCTGGCTCGCCGCATTGCTCGCCCTCATCGCGCTGCTCATCGCCGCCTGGATGTTCCTGCTCAAACCCGCGGTCGAGACCGCGGCCACCGAGGCGCTCGCCGACGAGCTAGAGGCCCTGGGCGAGCAGGCCTCCGCCGCGCAGGAGGACGCGGAAGAGGCCGCCGCCCAAGGCGAATCGGCTGAGGCGCTGGCAGAGGAAGTACTGGACGAACTCGCAGGGACCACATTGGACCCGGCCCCGCCCGCGCCGGTCGAGACCGCCACCACGATCCGCCTCGACGTCACCGCGAACGCCGGCGCGACCGCGACCGACGACCACGAGCCCGCCGAAGGCACGATGTTCGCCCTCACCGACCTCATCCTCGAGAACCCGCAGGGCGACACCGGAACCCTCGAAGTCCTCATCGACGGCGACCTGCAGTACCGGCTCTCACTGGCGAACTTCCGCGACCTCGACTACCACTTCGTGACCCCCATCGAAGTGCCCGAAGGGGAGGAGATCACCCTCCGCGTAGTCTGCGAGACGCCGGGCCCGCGCCTGCCCGGCGCGAGCTCCGACGCCTGCCGGCCCGCCGCCGTCCTGAACGGACTGACGGTCGAGCTGCCCGAAGACGAGGAATGACGGAGCGGACCGGTGATCGTTTGCGAAGCCTGCGGCACGGCCGCGAACCCGCAGGACCGGTTCTGCGGCGTCTGCGGCGAGTACCTGAACTGGGAAGAAGATACGGATTCGGCGCCTGAGGCGACCGCGGGTGCCATTGTGCCGCAACGCGGTCCGAACGCGGAAGCGCCGGTGCGGCCCGTCCCGGGCGATCCTGCGCGGCCCGCAGGCCCCCAGCCTGATGCGGCGGTCCCGACGCAGCCGACCGTGCCTCCCCTCGGCCCGGATCCCGCCGCGCAACCACAGCAGACCGGCCCGAACCAGACCCTCGAAGACGCCGCCATTCCCGCGCAACCCGCGCCCGCTCCGACCGGCATCGCCTGCCCCTCCTGCGGCATCGACAACGACCCGAGCCGCCACTTCTGCCGCTCCTGCGGCACCGCGCTCCGCCAGACCGCGCCTCCCGCGAAGGAATCGTGGTGGCGGCGCTGGCGACGCCGCCGCAAGGAGCACGCCGCGGGCTTCCGCCGCAAGCCGCGCCGCAAGTTCCATATCAGACGATTCGTGCTGGTCTCGCTCATCGTCTCGGCCGTGCTGCTGCTCATCGTCTTCCTCCCGGCGCTCCCCGTCTCGCACCCGTGGCTCGAGAACCTGCGCGACCGCGTCTCCGAGGCGAAGCCGGTGTCGCCCAGCACGATCAGCGCCTCAAGCGAGGCGACCAGCGCCGAGTTCGCCTTCGACGGCATCTCCAACGAGTACTGGGCCCCGGATCTCGCGGGCGAGGGCGTCGGCGAATGGATTCAGGCCGACTTCACCGAGCCGGTCCGCCTCGTCTACCTGATCGTCTCGCCCGGCGTCGCCCGCGACCAGGAGGCCTTCCTCGCCCAATCCCGCCCTGAAGAGATCGAACTGCGCATGTTCACTGAGGACGGCGGCGCGGTCACCGAGACCTTCACCCTCTCCGACTCGGCCGAGCCGCAGACCATCGAACTCGGGGTCAGCGACGTGACCGCCGTGCGCCTCACCATCCTCGGCGCTTACGGTCACGAAGAGGGCAAGGCCGTGGCCATCGGCGAACTGGAGTACTTCATCCGAGGCTAGGAACGAGAGTCGGCGGCCCGGCGGCATCGCCGCAGCGCGGAGTCGGCCTAGCGAAGCAGCCGCACGGTCATGAGTCCGGGCGTCGTCTTCCCTCTTGCGCGGCGATCTCGAGCTCGTACGACGTCTCGCGCGGTGCGGTGAGGAGCGGTTTCGGCAAGGCATAGTCGACTTCGTAGACGCCTTCCTCGCCGTCCCAGGTCTGCTCCGCGACAGGTTCGCCGTTCAAACGGATGGTGACCGCGGTCGACCCGCCCGTGTGGCGGTAGCCGACTCGGAGCGCCTGACCGGCCTGATCGGGGTCGTTCAAGACGAGCGACATCCGCGCGACGGTGGAGCGCGCGCGGCGGCCCTGGGCGTCGGCCGATACCTCGGTGGCCTCGTCGCGGAAACCGTGATCGGTCTCGGGCTGCTGCTCGCCGAGGGGCCCTTCGCGAGTGACGACCTTCTCCGGGGCCGAGTCGGCGATGATCGGGACGTAGGCGAAGCCGAACAGCTGGCCGGCGGGAACGTGTCCAGGGCGGCGAGAGCGAGGCAGGCGCCGCCGCGCTTGCGGCGTACCCGCACCGATGTTTCATCCATGTCCACCGTTGAAATGACCATCGACAGGCACGTCACGCGCTCGTATCGTCGTAGCCGTCCGCATGAGGAGCCGAGTATCGTCCTGTCGAGGCTCCGACCGCGCTCGCGGACCCGCCGGTTGACGCCGCCGGAACGACCGACCGCAAGGAGCCGCGACGTGACACCCGACCACCTTCCCGCACGCCTGGCGATGACCCTCTGGGACTTCTCCTGGTACGTGCGCACCGGCCCCGGCGAGCCCTTCGCCGACCTCGACGCCGCAGTGGCGCGGGCCGTCGACCTCGGCTACAACGCGGTGCGCATATGCGCGATGCCGTTCCTGCTCTTCAAATCCGGCGTCGACACGAGCGCGCTGCGCCTCGAACCGCTCGGCGGGGCGGGGACCGGCGACGGGTACGGTTCGCGCGTCCGCTGGTACGACGTGCGTGAAGCCACCGTGGTCGACGCCAAGGCGCACCTGCTGAAGCTCGCGCGGGCCGCCGACCGGCACGGCGTCAAGATCATCTCCTCCTCGTGGGAGTACCAGCAGAGCCCCGCCTTCGCCGCCGGCCCGGCCTGGTATGAGGCCCTGCACGCGGTCCACCCCGACGACCGCATCATGGTGCTCGCCGAAGCGCAGGCCGACCTCGTGGACTTCCTCGCCGAACACGGTCTCGCGCATGTAATCGCGTGCGTCGAGCCCCACAACGAGGTCCAGATCGGACATCTCACCGCCGGGCTGCCCGGCAAGGAGGACGCCGTTGTGGAACTCCAAGGCCGCCTCGAAGCCGGCATCGCCGCGTTCCTCGCCCGCCACCCGGACGTCCTCTGTGCCCCCAACTACGGCGGCGTCCCGATCGGGTCCCTGCGCGGCCTGCCGCGCAACGCGACCGCGCTGGCCTTCCACCCGTACGTCTACGGCGTCCTGGACGACCTCATCGAGGAGTTCGGGCTGCGCCGCGACCCGGCGCGGTTCCCGCAGGAGAAGGCCGACGCCGAACTGTTGAGCGCCGACGCGCCGTCGCTCGCCGAGTGGCGGATCCCCGAGGCGCACGCCTGGAAGCTCAAAGCCTCGATCATGCAGCCCGCCGAGATATACGTGCACGACTGGTGCGACCCCGGCAAGTTCGACCGGTACCTCTACAACGGCTATGGCGCGCAACGGATCGCGATGGCAGGCCGCCTCGCGGACTGGATCGACGTGGCCGCCGACCACGCTGCGCGCATGGGCGTGCCGGTGTACTTCGGCGAAGGCTGGGTCGGGTACACGCCGCGCGACGGCGACTTCGAGGAAGGGCCCGTCGGAGCGCAGATCTGCCGCGACGCGGTCGCGCACTCGGTGCGGGTCGGCGCTTGGGGCACGGTCGTCTGCTCGAACGCCGCGCCGCAGCACCCGATGTGGGCGGACGAAGCGCTGCAGCGCGAATGCAACGCCGCGTTCCTCGCCTCCGCTAGATGACAGGGGCGCCGGGCCCGCCCTGGCGGGCTCGGCGCCGCCGTCAGTTGAGGATCGACAGCTCGCGGAGTTTCGCCTCGACGTCGGCGTTGCTCGGCTCGACCTGGTGGGTCCCGTCCGGGTAGACCACTACGGGGATGTTCGTGCGGCCCGAGATGCCCTGCGCCTCGGCAGCGGCGGCCGGATCGGCCTCGAGGTCGACGTAGTCGAACGCGACGGCGAGCTCGGTGAGCTGCCGCTTCGTGCGGCGGCAGTCCCCGCACCACTCGGCCCCGTACACCCGGAGCGCTGCGCCCGTTTCGTCTGCCATGTCGGCACCTGCCCTTCTGTCGGTGTGGAAGGGTACGCCTCGTGAGGGGCTGACACCAAACTTGCCGGCCGCGCGAGGCGGGTTGCGTGCGGGACAGTCCTTAGGGCCGGAGCCGGAGCGCCTTGTGCGTGGGTCGGAAGCCCGCCGTCTCCAGCAGTGGGGCGAGGGGCGAGGACAGGGCTGAGGCGTCGTTGACGCGTTCGATCGAGAGTGGGCCGGTCGCGCCTGAGCGGGCTGCGTCGGCGAGTGCGTCCACCGCCGCCCGCAGGCCGGTGTCAGAAGCCGCAGTTTCGCCTGCGGGCCAAGCGGTCAGGGTCCTGCCGCCGCGTTCGAGGTAGAGGACGAGCGCGCCGTCGACCAGGACCACCAGCGAGCCGGCCTTGCGGCCCGGCTTGTGGGCCGCGCCCGAAGGCGGCTCGGGCCAGGGGAGCGCGGCGCCGTACGCGTTGGCGGGGTCGGTCGCGGCCAGGACCACGGCGCGCGGTTCGCCGGGGCGGTCGAGTTCGGCGGCCGCGGCGCGCAGGCGGTCGACGGCGCCGTTCGCGGCGAACTGGGCCGCGCCGAGGCCTTCGACCACATAACCGCGGCGGGCCTTGCCGGACTCCTCGAAGACCGAGAGGACCCGGTAGGCCTTCGCGAAACCGCCCTCGACGTCTTCGGCGGCCACCGCGCCGCGCGTGACCACGCCGTGCCGGTCGAGGAGCGCCGTCGCGAGGGCGTGTGCGCGCACGGTCGCATCGGTTGCGGGCGTGGGCAGGAGCGACCAGCGTCCGGCCACCGTGGGCATGACGGCGATCCCGGTCCCGGCGCGGAATTCGCGCCAGCCCGAGCCGACGCCGGGGGAGTAGCGCCCGCGCGGGGCGGTGCGCTTGGCCCGGTGCGCGGTCGCGCCCGGAGCGCTGCCGGAGCCGAGGAACGCGCGCAGCGGGGCGAGCGTGTCATTGGTGACGCGCCCGGCCCAGGCCAGGTCCCAGAGTGCCGCGGCGAGCTGCGCCTCCGACGCCTCGGGGTGCTCGGCCCGGACCTGTTCGGCGAGCTGGCGGAAGAACAGACCGAAGCCGCCGCCGAAGGCATCGAGCAGAGCACTGTGGAGCGGACTGCCGTCGAACGCGGCCGCCTCGGGCAGGAACAGCGGCGCGGTCTCGGCCGGGTAGAGCGCGATCCAGCCATCAGTGCCCGAGAGTGCCCCCGCCCCGGCCCACAGGACCTCGCCGGAGGCGGTGAGCTCGTCGAGCATCACCGGGCTGTAGTCGGCCACGCGCGCGGGCAGGATCAGCTTCTCCAATGCGGATGCCGGTACCGGCACGCCCTGCAGCTGCTCGACGGCGCGGGCGAGACCGTCGACGCCGTGCAGACCGCCTCCCACGTGCTGCCACTCGGGCAGGAACGAGGCGAACGCCGCCGGGGCGACGGGTTCGAGCTCTTTGCGAAGGGCCGCAAGAGAACGGCGGCGCAGGCGGCGCAGCACCGCAGGGTCGCACCATTCGCGGCCCTCGCCGCCGGGCCGGAACTCGCCGCCGACGAGGCGGCCGTCCGCCGCGAGGCGCTGCAGGACGCCTTCGGCGACGGCGGTCCCGAGACCGAAACGGGCGGCGGCGTCCCCGGAAGTGAAGGGGCCGTGGGTGCGGGCGTACCGGGCGAGGAGGTCGCCGAGCGGGTCGGCCACGGGCTCGAGGAACGCGGCCGGGACGTCGGCGGGCAGCTCGACGCCGAGGGCGTCGCGGAGGCGGCCCGCGTCTTCGATTGCGGCCCAATGGTCCTGGCCCGCAATGTTGACGCGGCAGGCCCGGCCCGCGGCCTCGAGTGAAGCGGCCCAAGCGGTGTCCGCGCCGCGTTCAGCCAGTTCAGCGTCGGTGAGCGGGCCGAGGAGGCGCAGGAGGTCGGCGACGCTCTCGGCGTCCCGCGCGCGACGGTCTTCGGTGAGCCACTGCCGTTCGCGCTCAAGGGATTCGAGCGCTGACGGGTCGAGCAGCTCGCGCAGTTCGGCCTGGCCGAGGAGTTCGCCGAGCAGACGGGCGTCGAGCGAGAGTGCGGCCGCGCGGCGCTCGGCGAGCGGCGTGTCGCCCTGGTACATGAACTGCGCGACGTACCCGAACAGGAGCGACCGGGCGAACGGCGAGGCCTCCGGGGTCGCGACCTCGATCAGGCGGATGCGGCGGGCCTCGATGTCGCCCATGAGCTCGGCGAGGCCGGGCACGTCGTACACGTCCTGGAGGACTTCGCGGACGGCCTCGAGGATGATCGGGAACGACGGGAACCGGGAGGCGACCTCGAGCAGCTGCGACGACCGCAGCCGCTGCTGCCACAGCGGTTGGCGCTTGCCGGGTTGGCGGTGCGGCAGCAGGAGCGCGCGGGCCGCGGCCTCGCGGAAGCGGGAGGCGAACAGGGCCGAGCCGCTCACGGCCTCGGTGACGATGTCGGTGATCTCGCCCTTGTCGAACGCGAGGTCGGAGGGGTCGAACCCGAAGTCCTCGGTGTCGGGCAGGCGCAGCACTAGGCCGTCGTCGTGGTGCATCAGCTGAGGGTCGACGCCGTGGCGTTCCCGAAGGCGCGCACCGAGGGCGAGCGCCCACGGCGCGTGCACCCGCGCCCCGAACGGGGAGTGGACGACCACGCGCCAGTCGCCGAGCTCGTCGCGGAACCGCTCGACCACGATCGTGCGGTCGTCGGGCACGTGCCGGGTGGCCTCCCGCTGCTCGTCGAGGTAGGCGAGGGCATTGCGGGCGGCGAAGTCGTCCAGGCCCGCCGCGTTGAGGCGGCGGTGCGCTTGATCCTTTGGGAGCGAAGCGATCTCGCGGGTGAACGCGCCGAGGGCGCGGCCGAGTTCGAGCGGTCGGCCGAGGGTGTCGCCGATCCAGAACGGGAGTCGGCCGGGCACGCCGGGCGCGGGCGAGACCACGACGCGGTCGCGGGTGACCTCCTCGATGCGCCAAGAGGAGGTGCCGAGGGAGAACACGTCGCCGACGCGCGACTCGTACACCATCTCCTCGTCGAGTTCGCCGACGCGGCCGCCGCCGCGCTTCGGGTCGGTGCCCGCGAGGAAGACCCCGAAGAGGCCCCGGTCGGGGATGGTGCCGCCCGAGGTGACGGCGAGGCGCTGCGCGCCCGGCCGGGCCGACAGGTTCCCGGTCGTGCGCTCCCACACCAGGCGCGGGCGCAGCTCCGCGAACGCGTCCGACGGGTACCGCCCCGCCAGCATGTCCAAAGTGGCCTCAAAGGCGGATTCGGGGAGCGACGCGAACGGCGCGGCGCGGCGGATGGTCGCGAGGAGGTCGGACACGGACCAGTCGTCCATCGCGCACATCGCCACGATCTGCTGCGCGAGCACGTCGAGCGGGTTCGCCGGGACGGTGAGCGCTTCGATCGCGCCCGCCCGCATGCGTTCTGCGACCACCGCGGACTGCACGAGGTCCCCGCGGGTCTTCGGGAAGAACACGCCCCGCGAGACCGCCCCCACCTGGTGCCCGGCCCGGCCGACGCGCTGCAGCCCCGACGCGACCGACGGCGGGGCCTCGACCTGGACGACGAGGTCGACCGCGCCCATGTCGATGCCCAGCTCCAGACTGGAGGTGGCCACGACTGCCCGCAGCCGCCCGGACTTCAGGTCCTCCTCGACCTGCTTGCGCTGCTCCTTCGAGATCGAGCCGTGGTGGGTGCGGGCCAGCAGCGGCGGCGCGCCCGGGGTCGCCGAGGCGTTGCCCATCAGCGCGGCCGGGCCGTGGTCCTCCGGCAGGCTCCGGCCGGTCCGCCGCTCGTACTCGATCTCGTTGAGCCGCCCCGAAAGCCGC
This sequence comes from Glycomyces niveus, assembly GCF_017592475.1. Taxonomy (GTDB): domain Bacteria; phylum Actinomycetota; class Actinomycetes; order Mycobacteriales; family Micromonosporaceae; genus Glycomyces; species Glycomyces niveus. Next base: position 173,156 of record NZ_JAGFNP010000009.1, read on the forward strand.
TCGGCCACCCGGCGGGCGTTCGTGAACACGATCGTCGACTGGTGCTGCTCCACGAGGTCGGTGATGCGCTCCTCCACATGCGGCCAGATCGACCCGGCCGAGCGGGCCTCGGCCGCCGCCGAAGCGCCCGCGACCGGCGCGCCCGCGAGGTCGCCCATGTCCTCGACCGGCACCACCACCGACAGGTCGAACACCTTCGCGGACGGCGGCTGCACGATCGCGACGTTCCGCTGCGGGGACAGGAACCGCGCCACCTCCTCGACCGGCCGCACGGTCGCCGAGAGGCCGATCCTGCGGGCGGGCCGCGCCAGCAGCGCGTCGAGCCGTTCCAGCGAGATCGACAGGTGCGCACCGCGTTTGGTGCCCGCGACCGCGTGGACCTCGTCGAGGATCACGGTCTCCACGCCCGCCAGCGCCTCCCGCGTCTTCGAGGTGAGCATGAGGAACAGCGACTCGGGCGTGGTGATGAGGATGTCCGGCGGCCTGAGCGCGAGCGACCGCCGCTCGGCGGGCGGCGTGTCGCCCGAGCGCACCCCGACCTTGATATCGGGCTCGGGCAGGCCGAGCCGGGCCGCTTCGGCGCGGATGCCCGCGAGCGGGACGGCGAGGTTGCGCTCCACGTCGACGCCGAGCGCCTTCAGCGGGGAGATGTAGAGGACCCGGCAGCGCCGCTTCGGCTCGGCCGGCGGCGGCGCCGACGCGAGGGCGTCGAGCGCCGAGAGGAACGCCGCGAGGGTCTTGCCCGATCCGGTCGGGGCCACGACCAGGACGTCCTTCTCTTCGGCGAGGGCCTGCCACGCGTGCTCCTGCGCGGGCGTGGGCGCGTCGAACGCGGCCTTGAACCACGCGGCGGTCGCGGGCGAGAACCGCTCGAGCGCGGACTTGCGTGGAGCACGGGCCATGGCGTCAATGGTGCCCCGAACCACCGACAAGCTCTGCGCGCTTCGGCGAACCAGTCGGTGCGGGCGTCGGCGCGTGGCGGCGGACGAGCTTGCGAATGCGCTGCTCTGGTGGCTCTGCTTTCCGTTACGCTGGGCGGTTGCGGGGCGGATGGGACGAGCTGTCGGGGGGAATGTCGGATGGGCAGGCGTAAGAAGGCGGTGGACCACAAGGTCGGCGCGCACGTCCCTGTGGGAGGCGGCCTGGTCAAGCGCGGGATCGCCAATGCTATCGAGTTCGAGGTCGAGGCGTTGCAGGTGTTCATCGGCTCGCCGCGCGGCTGGGCCCCGCCCCGCCTGGACCAGGGGGTGGCCGACGACTTCCGGGAGCAGTGCGCCGAACGCGGCTGGCCCGTGTACCTCCACGCCGCCTACCTGGTGAACCTCGCCTCGCCGGTGCCCGAGACGGTGGAGAAGTCGGTCGAGAACCTCCGGGTCGCGATGGAGTCCGCCGCGCGGATCGGCGCGCTCGGAGTCGTCGTGCACGCCGGATCGTCGATCGACGGCGACCGGAGCGCCGCCCTGCGGCGCCTCGCGCCCGTGTTCCGCACGGTCCTCGCCGACGCCTCGCCCGCCGTCCGGCTCCTGGTCGAGCCCACCGCGGGCGGCGCCAATTCGATGGCGTCCACACTGGCGAGCGCCGCCGAGTACCTGGACGCCGTCGGCATCGCCGAAGTCGGCCTGTGCCTCGACACCTGCCACATGCACGCCGCGGGCGAGCACCTGGCCGACCGGGACGGCTTCGAAGCATCGCTCAAGGCGCTGAACGCCGCCGTCGGGCCCGGCCGGGTCGGGCTCATCCACTTCAACGACAGCAAGGACCACATGGACTCCCGCCGCGACCGGCACGAGGCCCTCGGCGAGGGCCTCCTCGGCGACGAAGGGCTCAAGGCCGTGGCGGCGAGTCCGTCGCTGGCCGGTGTGCCGCTCATCGTCGAGACGAACACCCAGGCCCGCGATGTGGCCCACGCGAAGGGGCTGCTGGCGGAGATCGCCGCAGGCGCATGACGGCGGCTGCGCGGTCGCGGTCTCGGGCGCGACCGCGCAGCCATCCATCCGCACCGGGGGGAAGTCTCGGACCGGGGCCGGCTCGCGGTATCGGCGCGGGTCATGGATTGCAAGAGCAGATCCACAGTGGTTCGGTGTGAATGGATGTTGGATTCAATGTTCGTAGGTGCAATTCGCCTTTGCTGCGATCCCGAGTGGTGCGGCGATTTGCGAGCATCTTCTTTTCGGGCACCTCTTTTTGATCACGGCCAAGGCCCTGCTGTGCGATTCGGGAAGAGCGGCCGGATCGCGTGACGGCGGGTACGGGTCGAGGGGTGTCGAGTGCGTGTCAGTGACGCGGTGTGTCAGATCGGTGACGATCGTATGAGGCGCGAGGGTTCGTGTCAAGCGCACCCTGGAATGCGTTTCCCCTGGGGTGCAAGTAAATGATCTGGCAATACTGGGACTCGATGATTCCATTGTGACCGGAAACGGCGCACAGGCAAACGCTCGCGTTGTGCGATCCGGGTGCGGCATCCCAGTGATCGGGACTATGTCCATCGTCACACCTAGCGCGCTACAGTGGAAGCGCGCCCCCGCTGAGCACCGCAATCATGACCCTGTGAGTCCGGTGAGAAGCCGCGACTCGCGCACCATCAACCTCAATGGATACGGCTGATCCCGTTCGGCCCCAATGGTATGGGAGCGCTACCTAATGCAATTGCCCTCCCGGTGCTAGCCTTTGCCCGATCCCTCGGCGAAAGGTCCCCCTTCGATGAGCGCAGCCGCTGACCGCATCAAGATCGAATTGCGGCGCTACGAGTGCCAGGCCGAAGACCCGTTCGTGTCGTTCATCCGACTCCGCGCCGCCGAAGGCGAGCAGCAGGTCTTCCTCCTCGAGTCCCTGGCGGGCCCCGCAGCCGACAAGACCCGCGCGGTGATCGGCGCGGCCCCGCTGCTCGACGTGGTCGTGCGCGACGGCGTCATCGAGCTCGACGGCCGCGAAGCCTGGCTCGCTTGGGCGGCCGAGCGCATGGCCGGCTTCGCGGGCACCCGGCCCGAAGGCGACCGGTTCTTCCGCCTCCACGAGCGCGCCGGACTCTGGGAGGCCCTGCGGCACCTGGAGAGCGGCCTCGACGTCGACGGCCTTGACCACACGCGCTTCGGGTTCGGGTTCGTCGCCCTCCTCAGCTACGACGCCGTGACCTACATCGAGACCCTGCCCCGCCTCATCGAGGCCCACGACCGCGTCCCCGACGCCGTCTTCCGGATCTACCGCTCCGTCATCGAGATCGACCTCGTGAACGACGACGCCGAGCTCACCGTCGCCCACTGCCCCGCATGGGACGAGACCGACCCCGACGCCGTGCACCGCGCCGTCGAAGCGGCCCTCGCCGCCCCGGCCCCCGCGCCCGCCGCCGTCCCCGAACCGCCCCTCGGCGATGTCGAACCCGAGCTCACCATCGGCCCCGCGGCCTACGGCGAACGCGTCGAGCGCTCTTTGGACCGCATCCGCGCCGGCGACATCTACCAGGTCCAGATCGGCCACGAGGTCCGCATGCGCGGCAAACGGTCCGACCTCGACGTGTACCTGCGCATGCGCGCCAACAACCCCTCGCCGTACATGGGGTTCGTGCCCTTCGACGACCTCACGCTCCTCAGCGCCAGCCCCGAACTCCACGTGCGCATCGAAGCCGACCGGCTCACCATGCGGCCCATCGCCGGGACGGCCCGCCGCGGCGCCACCGCCGCCGAGGACGCCGCCCGCTCGATGCGGCTGCGCGGCGACGAGAAGGAGATCGCCGAACACATCATGCTCGTCGACCTGTGCCGCAACGACCTCGGCCGCGTCGCCGACCCCGGCTCCGTCGAGGTCGACGTCCTCATGAGCGTCGAGACGTACTCCCATGTCCTGCACCTGGTCTCCACAGTCACCGCCGACCTCGCCGCCGGTTTCGACGCCTACGACGTCATCCGCGCGACCTTCCCGGCCGGGACCATGACCGGCGCGCCGAAGCTGCGGGCCATGGAGATCATCGAGACCACCGAGACGAGCCGCCGCGGCATGTACGCGGGCGCGTTCGGCGTCATCGGCTTCGGCGGGTTCACCAACCTCGCCCTGAGCATCCGCACGATCGTCGCCTCCGGCGACGCCTACACGGCCCGGGCCTCCGCCGGGGTCGTCGCCGACTCCTCGCCCGAAGGCGAATGGCGCGAGACCCTCGCGAAGCTCGGCTCCTCGATCCACGCCGTCGTCGGCCCCACCGCCGCGACCGACCCGGCCGCCGATCCCGCAACGAAGGGCGAAACCCCATGAAGGCCCTGCTCATCGACGCGTACGACAGCTTCGCGCACATCATCTACCAGTACCTGCGCGTCCTCGACATCGAGACGGACGTGATCCGCTCCGGCGACATCGCCCCCGCCGGCGCCCTCGCGCACGACGGCGACTTCGTGCTCCTCGGCCCCGGCCCCGGCACCCCCGAGGACTCCGGGCACGTCGAGATGGTCCGCGCCCTCGCCGGCGTCAAGCCCGTCCTCGGCGTCTGCCTCGGCCACCAGGCCATCGGCGTCGCTTTCGGCGCCAGCGTGCGGCCCGCCCGCCACCTCATGCACGGCAAGACCAGCGCCATCGGGCACGACGGCCGCGGCGTCTTCGCCGGGGCGCCGGAGCCATTGCGCGCCACCAGGTACCACTCGCTCATCGTCGTCGAGGACACGCTCCCGGACGAACTCGAGGTCACCGCCCGCTCGACCGACGACGGCTACGTGATGGGCCTGCGCCACCGCCGCCACCTCGTCGAAGGCGTCCAGTTCCACCCCGAGTCCATCCTCACCGAAGCCGGCATGGGACTCTTCGCCGGATTCGCCGCCGCCGTCCGCGATCAGCACGCCGGAGCGCCGGCATGAGGATCCTGACGATCAACGGCTCCGAGCGGTCCCGCGGCTCCACCTGGCTCGCCGTCCAGGCCATCGTGGAGCGCGCCCACGCCCGCGGCTGCGACACCCACCAAGTGGACCTCGCCGAGAAGCGCGTCATCCGCTGCGACTGCGGCCGCTGCAACTCCCGCCCCGACCCGTGCCCCGTGGACGACGACGTGGCCGAGATCGTCGGCGACATGATCGCCGCCGACGCCGTGTTCCTCGCCGCGCCCGTGCACGGCTTCGGCCTCTCCTCGCTCATGCAGACCTTCGTCGAACGCGCCGGGGTCGGGCACCTGCGCTTCGAACGGCCCCTGACGAACACGATCGGCGCCGTCGTCGTCATCGGCCGCCGCTACGGCCACCTCGACGTGCACGCCCAACTCCTGCACAACCTCCTGCTCAACCGCTTCATCATCGTCGGCAGCGGCTTCCCGGTGACCATCCACTCCGGCGGCGAGCAGGGCGTCCTCTCCGACACCGAGGGCATGGAGGCCCTGCACCGCACCGTGGACCGCATCATCGACATCGGCACCGCCCTCGCCGAGTCCGGGACGCGGCTGCCGCGCCCGGCCCAGGTCGAGCGGCGCGTCGGCAGGACGAGCTGACCGGGTGACCGCGACAGACGCGCCCGCCCGCACCGGCGGGCTCGGCCTCCTCATCGGCAGCAAGTTCGCCTCGACCGTCGCCTACGCGACCTCGTGGGTGCTGCTGCCGCTCTACGTCTACCAGGAGAGCGGGTCGGCGGTCCTCACCGCGCTCGCCTCCGCCGCCAACGTGCTCCCGTTCCTCCTCTTCGGACTCGTCGCGGGCGCCGCGGTCGACCGCTCCTCGCCGGTGCGGGTCATGGCCGCGATGGAGGTCGCCAACGCCGCCGTGCTCCTGTGCGTGCCGCTCCTCGCCGCCACCGTCGGCGCGGGCCCGCTCGTGCTGTGCGCCATCGGGTTCGCCTCCGCGACCGCGTACGTGTGGTTCGACGTCGCCAGCGCCGCGCTCGTCCCCGCGCTGGCCGGGACCGACGGGGTCTTCCGCGCGAACAGCCATCTGTGGATGACCACCACGGTCCTCACCGCCGTGGCGGCCCCGGTCGGCTACTTCCTGCTCGACTCGCTCCGGCTCGGCCCCACGTTCGCGGCCCTCGCGGGCTGCTACCTCGTCTCGGCCGTGCTCGTCGCCGCGATCCGGCACGCCCCGGAGGCGACAGGACCGTCCCGACCCGAGAGAGGCGCGGTCTGGGCCGGGGTCAAATACCTTGCGGCCCATCCGCTCCTGCGAACTTACACAGCGGTCAACGTGGGCGTCGGCGTGAGCGCCGGGGCCGTCTACGGGATGCTCGTCGTGTTCGCCTCGCGGGCGCTCGGCCTCCCGAGCGACGACTACCGGGTGGCGTGGATCGTCGCCGCCTCCGGCGTCGGCGCGCTCATCGGGGCGATCGCGGCCCGCCGCTTCAAGCACGTGCCGCCGATCCCCGCCGCCCGCTGGATGACCGGGCTCGACCTGGTCCTGCTGCTGTCCTACGCGGCCGCGCCGTCGTGGTGGGCCGCCGCCGCACTCCTCTCGTGCTGGAACGCCGTCCACACCTGCTTCCTCGTCGTGGGCATCTCGGTGCGCCAGACCGCGACCCCGCAGCGGCTCCAGGGCCGCGTGAACGCCATGGGCCGCATGATCGTCTGGGGCTCGGTGCCGCTCGGTACGCTGCTGTGCGGAGCCCTCACCGAGCTCGCCGGTCCACGATGGGCACTGGCCACCCTGGGCGTGTTCGCGCTCGCGGGCCTCGTCGTCGCCGTGCGCGCCCCGAGCGCGCTCGCCATGGAGAAAGTTGCGCAATGACCGAATCCCGTCCACTGAGGGTGCTGTTCGTCGCCTTCAGCCGCTCCAGCCTCGGGCACGTGACGCGCATGCGCACGGCCGCAAGGCGGTTCGCCGACGCCGGGCACACTGTGGCCGTCGCCGCCCACGAAGAGGTGCGGCACCTGGTCGAGCACGCGGGGCTGGACTGGATCGGCGTCGACGAGATCGGGCCCGCCCCGGCCTGGCGCGGCATGAACGACGTCGCGAGCCTGCGCGCGTTCGCCCGCACGCGGCTCGCCAGCCCCGAGTACGTGGAGGCGTCACTGCGCGACGAGCTGCGCGCGATCGCCGACTTCGCGCCCGACGCGGTCGTGAGCGACATGCGGAACACCGCCTCCGTGGCGGCGTCCATGCGCGGCCTGCCGAGCTTCACCTGCCACAACCTGCGGCTCTTCAAGCACCCCATGCACGCCGTGCTCCCGGAGATCCTGGCGACCCTGGCGCAGGTCGGGATCGCCCCGGAGCACCGCCGGCCGCTCGGCGACGCGGTGCTCGTGCCCGACCTCGCGCTGCTCGACCCGCTCGCGGACATCCCCGCCGAGACCGCCGCGCTCGTGGCCGGGCTGACCGCCGAGATCCGGCACGTCGGCCCGCTCGTCCCGCGCGACCTGCTCGAGCAGCCCGTCGCCGCCGAACGCGAACCGGTCCTGAACGTGACGCTCGGCGGTTCGGGCGCGGGGGACCAGGACCTGCTGCGAATCGTGGCCGCCGCGAGCGGCCTCGGGGTGCGCCTCGCGGTGACCCTCGGTGTTGAGGGGCCCGGCAGCGACGCGCTCGCCGAGCAGGTGCGCGCCGCCGCGGGCGACGCGGACCTCGACATCGCGGCGTTCCGCCACGACGCGGTCGATCTCATGGCGCGCAGCACCGCCGCCGTCGTCCACGGCGGACACTCCTCGCTCATCGAAGGCCTGCTGTGCGCGACGCCGCTGGTGTTCGTGCCGGCCTCGGCCGAGCAGCGCGGCAATGCCGCCCGCGTCGCAGGTCTGGGCCTCGGTGCCGTTGTAGCCGAAGACGATCCGGTCGAGACCGTCGCGGAGACGATCCGGGCCGCGCTGCGCGCCGACCGGGCCGCCCACACCGGGTTCGCGAACGTGCTGCGGGCCGCCGACGGCGCGGGCGCGATGCTCGACGCCGTCGAGCGGGCCGTCGCGCTGCGCCGCGCCACGGGAGGCGTCGATGCGCGCTGAGATCCGCCTGTCCACGGCGATCATGACCCATCCGGCCCGTGAGGACCGCGCGGCCAAGCTCGCCGAGTCGCTGCCGGGGCTCAACCCGGCGATCGTCGTCGACGAGGGCGAGCCGGGCCGGGGCAACCTCGCCAACGCCTTGCGCGCCTGGGCCGCGGTGGGGGAGGACGCCACCCACCACCTGGTGCTCCAAGACGACGTCGTCCCCTGCGACGGCTTCCCCGCGCTCATGCACCGCGCCGTGGCCGCGCGGCCCGCCGACGCGATCAGCCTGTTCTGCGAGTGGGGTTCGCGCAGCGCGACCCTCGCGCGCGCCGCGGCCCGCCGCGGCTGGGCCTGGGCGCGCGCGGTCGACATGTACACCCCGTCCCAGGGGCTCGTCCTGCCGCGCGAGACCGCCTTGGCGTTCGCGGCCGTCGAGGACACCGGCGGGGCGGACGACCACGCGCTCGTCGACTACCTGCGCGGCAACGGGATCGCGAACGTCGTCACCGTCCCGAACCTGCTCGAGCACGACGACCGGTTGAGCCTGACCGCCAACGGCTTCCAAGGCCCGCGCCTGTCGGTCTGCACCGCGCCCGCCGGGGCCGACCTCGACTTCGAGACGCCCGTGGCCGGGACCGGCCTCACCCGCCTGCCGTACGCGTCCTGGATGCGCGTCCACGCCGAATGGTTCTACTGCGGCGAGACGCCCCAGAACTACACCTGGCTCGGCGACTTCGGCGACACGCGGCTGCCCGAGGGGTTCCGCAAGGCCGACCTCGCCGACCGGTTCCGCGCCGACCTCGCCCAAGTCGGCGCGCCCCTGACGCAGGCGGTGAGCGAACTGGCGCTCTTCGAGTACTGGACCGTCCACTTCGCGCTCGGACTCGTCCAGCCCGGACCGCTCGAGACCCGGCCCGGCCCGTTCGCCGAGGCCGCGTTCGCGACCGCGTTCCCCGGGCTGTTCCGCCGCTACCTGCCGATGACCGCCGTCGAAGCGCTGCGCGGCAGCGCGGGCCGCCTCGCCGCCGCCGCGTTCGAGCACGGTGCCGCCGCCGACATCGAACGGCCGCACGCTGAATGGCACGAACGGTGACCGTCCCCGGGCCGCCCCCGCACCGCTGGCTCGGGCGGCGGCGCAACGCCCACGAGTACGCCGTGGACCCCGTCGGCTACACCGCGCGCCTGTACCACGAGCACGGTCCCGTCGCCGGACTCGTGCAAGGCGACCGCAAGCAGGTCTTCGCGTTCGGGCTCGAGCACAACCGGGCCGTGCTCACCCGCGGCGACACCTTCCACACCGTGCTCGAATACGCGATCCCGCAGGGCATCCGCGACGCCAGGCGCGGCATCGGCCTGCTCAACATGAACGGCCCCGAGCACCGGCAGGCCCGCCGCGTCGCCACCCCCTCCTTCAAACCCCAAGCGGCCCTGACGCATCGGGGCCTGATCGCCCGCCTCGCCGCCGAGGAAGTCGACTCGTGGACCCCCGGCGAGCCCTTCGACCTGACCGACCGGATGCGCCGCCTCACCCTGCGGATCGCCTGCCTGTGCTTCTTCGGCGCCGACATCGCCGACCGCGCCGACCACATCGGACGCATGGTGCAGGACATGCTCGCGCTTCGCTACTTCGCCTCGTCGATCCGGTACTTCCCGTTCGACCTCCCTGGCACCCCCTACCGGCGGCTCCTCACCGTGATCCGCCGCCTCGACGACGCCCTCGCCGACATCATCGAGGCCCGTCGCGCCGGCGGCGACAGGCCCGACCTCCTCCAGTCCCTCATGGACGCCCGCGACGACGGTCGCGGCTTCAGCGACGACCAGCTCGTCGGCCAGCTCACCACCCTCCTCGTCGCCGGGCACGAGACCTCCTCCAATACCCTCGCCTGGACGCTCCTGCTCCTCTCCCAGCACCCCGCCGAGTACGACGAGCTCCTCGCCGACCTCCCCGAACAGCCCGGCACCGACTTCACGTTCCCGGCGAGCCTCGACCACGTCCTCAAAGAGACTCTGCGGCTCCTCCCGCCCGGCCCCAACACCTCCCGGATCGCCGTGCAGCCCACCGCGATCGGCGGCCACGAGATCCCCGCCTGGTGCCAGATCGTCACCAGCAAGTTCGCCACCCACCGCGACCCCGCGGTCTTCCCCGAACCCCTGCGGTTCCGACCGGGTCGCTGGGCGACCGCCAGACCGAGCCTCTACGAGTACCTGCCCTACGGCGCGGGCCCGCACGCCTGCATCGGCGCGGCCTTCGCCGACCTCGAGATGAAGACCGTGCTCGCCGCCGTCCTCGGCCGCTACCGCCTCGACCCGGCCCCCGGCGCGGTCGTCTCCCGCCAGGTCGGACTCATGATGGCCCCCAAGGGACCCGTGCCCGTGATCGCACGCCCCCGCAGCGACCCCGCCCCGCCGCGCACCGCGCTCGCGGGCGACATCCACGACATGGTGGACCTCGACGGCGAGACCCGATGGAGGCTCGGATGGCAGTGAACCCCCCGGTCAGTCTGGTCATGGCGACCTGCGACAAGCGCGAATACCTCGCGCTCACCCTCGAATCCCTACTGGCCCAGACCTATACGCGGTTCGAAGTCGTCGTATGCGACGACGGCACCGCGGGCGGCGTCGCCGACATCACCGACCAGCTCCGCGACCGGATCGCGATCACCCTCGTGGTGCAGGAGAACCGCGGCCGCGCCGCCGCCCGCAACGCCGCCCTCGAACGCGCCCAAGGGGACCTCGTCGTGTTCATGGACGACGACCGCATGGCCGCCCCCGAATTCGTCGCCGCGCATGTCGCCGCCACCGCCGACGGCAAGGGCGTCATCGGCTGGAAGCGCCGCGCCCTCACCTGGTGGCGGCCCGGCGTGCTCCCCGTCAGCGAGCACGACCTGCTCCGCCTCGCCGACCGCGTGGGCTCCGCCGAGCGGCTCAACGCGCCGATCAGGCTCCTCGCCCCCGGCGACCTCGCCGCCGACCCCGAAGCCGTGCTCGCCCCCGTCGAGAAGGGCGGCACCGCCCTCGGCGACGAGCCCGACAACTACCACGCGATCGTCGAGGAGTACGGGACCGGCCTGGACGACTTCCGGTTCGGCTGGGCGCTCGCGACCACCGCCAACCTCGGCGTCGCCCGCGACGCGATCACCGCGGCCGGGGGCTTCGACGAGACCTTCACCGGCTGGGGGCTCGAGGACACCGACCTGAGCTACCGGCTCCACCGCCTCGGCGTCCGCTTCTCGGTGGACGCCGACGCCGTCAACTACCACCAGATCCACCCGCTCGCCGACCCGGACCCCGCGGTGGCGTCGCGCATCATGCGCGCCCAGCTCATGAAGAACCTCGACCACTTCTGCCGGCGGCACCGCGCGCTCGACGCCTACCTCTTCCGGCGGCGCTGGGAGCATGCCGTGACCCTCGCCGAGGCCGACCGGCTCCTGAAGCGGGTCGAGGCGGAGTCGGACCCGCTGCTGCGCCGCGAGCTCGAAGCGCTCTACGGGGACCGCTGAGGGCGGCGCCGTCCGGCGCCGCCCCGAGCGTCGACTGACCTTGCCGCCCTTAGAAGTCGGCCGGGGCCAGTATCGGGCTGCCGACCTTGCCCATGAGGTCGTTCACCGGATGGTTCCGCTCGCTGCCGAGGAAGAACCCGAAGATCGCGCTGCGCCACTCGTCGGGCGAGATCCGGTTGTCGTGATCGGTGTCCAGGTGCTCGAACACGCGGTGGCTCTCCTGGTAGTCCACGCCGTTCCAGTTCCGCAGGAGCTGCACGAACTCGCCGGAGCTGATGAGCCCGTCGCCGTTCTCGTCGGCGATCGCGAAGTACGCGTCCGCGATCGAGGCGAGCTTCGCGGCCGCGGCGATCTGGTCGGTGAGCATGTGCTCGGCCAGCGCGCGGCGCAGCTCCTTGCGGCCCACGCGGCCTTCGTCGCCGACGGCCTTCGGGGCGATGAACTCCGTCCACAGCCGACTGGTGGCCTCGCGCAGTTCGAGGCCCATCGGGCTGTCGACCGGGACGCCGCGGGCGCCCAGGACGCGGGCGGCCGCCTCGGCCAGGTTCGCCTCGGTGATGTAGTCGTTCCCCTCGGTGTCGAGCGTGTCGAACCAGCGGTCGAACTTGTTCAGGCGCACCCGCCCGACGTTCCCCGTCCGGCTGATCCTGGCGGCGACCACGACCGCCGCCCCCGCGGCGGCGACCGCCGTCGCCGCGGCCCCGACTGCCAGCGCCTTCTTCCTGTTCCGCTTCATGGGTCTCCCGTTCCCTCGTGCGCGGCCGGCTCCCGTGCGGGAATGTCCGGTTTCCTGTCCAGTCCGGATCGTGCCACGGCCGGCCGCGCGGTGCGCGGAAACCGCTGATCCGGTCTCGCCGCCGGGACCGGTCCCGAGGGATCGGTGGTCCACTGGGACGGTCCCGACGCCCCGAGGAGCGCTCCGATGTACCCCGAACCCGCACCTGCCGTCCCGCCGGACGAGCCGGCGCCGCCCGGTCCGCCGCCGAGCCCGCCCCCGCCGGTCCCACCGAGCGCGACGCCGCCCGCCGCTGCGCAGCCGAGCGCGCCGCCCGCCTTCGTGCCGCCGAGCACCCCGGCGCCGGTCTTCCCGCTGAGCGCTCCGCCTCCCGCGTTCTCGCCGAACGCGCTTCCGTCAGGGCCGCCCGCCTTCGTGCCGCCGAACGCGCCCGTGCCGGCCGCCTTCCCGCCACCGCCGCCCGCGCCCCGGCGTCCCGCGCCGCCGCGCCGGGCGACCGACCCGGTGGCGGCCGTCGCGGGGAACGCGACCATGCTCGGCCTCGGCTACATGCTCATGCGCCGCCCGATCCTCGCGGCGCTGGCCTTGTGCGGCACGGGGTTCCTGGCGTGGTCGGCCGCGGTCCAGACCGAGAACCCGCTGTGGCGGTACCTGCTGCCCGCCTGGGGCCTGGTGATGATCCTCCACGCGTGGTGGCTCACCCGCCGGGAGCGTCCCGTACCGCTGGTGGACCTCGTCGAGCCCGATCCGGCGCGGCGGCTGCGGGTGTGGGCGCTGACGGCCGCCGCGCTCGTCCCGCTCACCGTGGGCTGGTTCCGCCTCGACGCGTGGTGGATCGTCCACGACGCCGAGACCGCCCACACCCGGGGCGACTGCGCCGAGGCCGAAGCCGCCCTCGGCACCCTCGATGCGGTCCACCGGGTCGCGTTCGGGCCGATCGTGGAGCGCGGCGAGGAAGAGGGCGACGCCTGCGCGCTGCTCCTCTCCGCGCTCGCCGAAGGCGATGCATCGCCTTCGGCGGCAGCCATCACGCTCTCGACCTACCTCGACCACCCCGGCGCCTTGTGGGACGGCGCGGGACCCAAGCGCGCCGAGTTCCTGCTCCAGGCCGCCCTCCTCGAACGCACGCCGAATCCGACCACGCTCGAAGCGGCCTTCGCGCAGCTCACCGAGACGCTCGAATCGCACCCCGACCAGTCGGGCGCCGTGCGGGACACCATGGAAGGCTTCATGGCCGACCTCGAAGCGGCCCCGTCGCCGTGCACCGGTTACGCCGTGGACCACTGGCTCGCCGACCGGCAATGGGAGGCGGAGGCGATCACCGCGCCGATCGCGGCCGCCGCCGACCAGGTGCCGCTGCGGCTGCTCGGCTGCGCCGACGAGTGGAACGAATCCGACCTCGGCAGTGCGGCCGGCCTCTACCGCGAATTCCTCACCGCCTACCCCGACCACGAGTTCGCCGGGCGGGCCGCCGAAGGCATCCTCGCCTCGGATTCCTACTGCACCGACCCCGTTGCGTACCGGGGCGCTCCGGCCGCCGACGGCGCCGGCCCGCACCCGATGCAGCTCCTCGGCGGCTGGGGCTCGGAGGGCCGCGGCTTCCCCGACTCGTGGATCGCCGAGACCGCGGACGAGACGGCGCTGGTCGTCTGCGTGGACGCCGAGGTCGGCGAGTTCCAGAAGTCGTGCATGTACCGCGCGCCCTCGGGAAACACGTTCTGGGCCGGGTTCTTCGCGCACCGCTTCACCATCAAGGCGTACTCGCTGCGCACCGGCGAGGTCGTCGCGGACTACGCCCGGGAGATCGGCCGCGCATGCCCGAACCGGCTCGACGGCAGCTACAACACGATCTACTACTCGTCCTCTGGGGACACGCTGACGATGGCCTCGGAGTACACCGACGAGGACTTCCGGAACATGTTCGCCGGACTGATGGACTGAGCCCTGAATCCGTACACCTCCAGGAAAAGCGCGGTGCCGCCTCCACAAGGGGCGGCACCGCGTCCTGCAGGCCTTACCGCGGGGTCACGCCCGCGACGCCGATGGTGAGCAGCAGGTTCGAGTACTGGCGCTGGTCGCCGGTGGCGATGACGACGGCGGTGTCCGCGGTCTTCGCGAGGTCGTAGAACGCGAACCGCTCGACCGCCTCGACCGGGACGTGCGGTCCGAGCGCGGCCCGGTAGCCGTCGTGGGCGGGCACGGGCGCGCCTTCCGAGTCCATCACGACGGCGTGCTCGATCGGGACGGCGTCGAGGAGCGCGTCGAGGACCTGGTCGCCGTCGAGCAGACCGGGGCGGAGGTTCAGGTGGATCCGCGCGGCCGCCGGGTTGGCGTGCGTGGAGCACGGGTAGTGCCCGTCGGCGATGAGGATGCGGGAGCCGTGCCCGGCCGCGGCGAGCGCGGCGAGGAGCGGCGGGTGGATGAGGCCGTACGTGAGCATGGGGTCCTTTCAGGCCGCGGAGCGGTGCTTCCAGTAGTCGCCGTCGGGGTAGGAGTACGCCTCGATCGACGCCGCGTGCATCTCGGCGGAGTAGCCGGGCCGGGCCGGGAGCAGGTAGTTGCCGTCCTCGACCAGGCACGGGTCGGTGAAGTGCTCGTGGAGGTGGTCCACGTACTCGGTCACCCTGTCCTCCAACGTGCCCGAGACGGCCACGAAGTCGAAGACGGACAGGTGCTGCACCAGTTCGCACAGGCCCACGCCGCCCGCGTGGGGGCACACCGGGACGCCGAACTTGGCGGCCAGCAGGTAGACCGCGATGATCTCGTTGACGCCCGCGAGCCGGGCGGAGTCGAGCTGGAGGTAGTCGAGCGCCTCGGCCTGCAGCATCTGCTTGAACAGGACCCGGTTCATGCCGTGCTCGCCGGTGGCGACGCCGATGGGGGCGACCGCGCGGCGGACGGCGGCGTGGCCGAGCACGTCGTCGGGGCTGGTGGGCTCCTCGATCCAGTGCGGCTCGAACTCGGCGAGGGCCTTGACCCAGTCGATGGCCTGGGGCACGTCCCACACCTGGTTGGCGTCGATCATGAGCTTGGCGTCCCAGCCGATGACCTCGCGGGCGATCGCGAGGCGGCGGCGGTCCTCCTCGAGGTCGGCGCCCACTTTGAGCTTGACGTGGCGGTAGCCCTGGTCGACGGCCTCCTGGAGCAGGCGGCGCAGCTTGTCGTCGCTGTAGCCCAGCCAGCCCGCGCTGGTGGTGTAGCACGGGTAGCCCCCACGGGCCTCGAGCTCGGCGATCCGGGCGGCCCGGGTGGGCTCCTGCGCCCGCAGGATCTCCAGGGCCTCGTCACGGGTCAGCGCGTCGGAGAGGTAGCGGAGGTCGGCGGCGTCGACCAGCTGCTCGGGGGTCATGTCCGCGAGCAGGCGCCACAGCGGCTTGCCCGCCGCGCGCGCGATGAGGTCCCAGACGGCGTTCATGACCGCCGCGAAGGCGATGTGGACGACGCCCTTCTCGGGGCCGAGCCAGCGCAGCTGCGAGTCGGACTGGAGCTCGCGGTAGAGCGCGCCGGGGTCGGCGGCGATCGCCTTGAGGTCGCGGCCGATGAGCTTGACGGCGTGCTGGAGCGCGGCGGCGGTGACGATGTCGTTGCCGCGGCCGATGGTGAAGGTGAACCCGTGGCCGGAGAGCGCGGGGTCGTCGGTGCGGAGGATGACGTAGGCGGCGGAGTAGTCGCCGTCCTTGTTCATCGCGTCCGAGCCGTCCATGGTCAGCGAGGTGGGGAAGCGGACGTCGTGGGTCTCGACGGCGTCGATGAAGGTCATGCGGGTTCCTATGCGGAGGGAGGCTCGGTCGGCGCGGGTCGGGCGCAAGGGGTGCGGCACCTTGCGCAAACGATTGATCAAATGCAGACGATAGCGTTCGCGAGCGCTCGGCGCAACGGGGCCGCTCCGGTCAGCCCCGCGGCGGGGCCGTGGAGGCGCGCGGGACGAGGACCGGTCCGGGCTCCTCGACGCTCCGGTGCGTGACCGGGCCGCCCGCGATGACCTCGGCTAGCGCGGCCGCCGCGGTGCGGCCGAGCTCGTAGAGTGGCATCCGCACGCAGGTGAGCGGTGGCCAGGTGTGCTCGGCCGTCCACGCGTCGTGGATCGCGACCACCGAGAGCTCCCCGGGCACCGCCACGCCCTGCGCGCGGGCCTGGGCGAGCACGCCCACGGCGGCGTTGACGTTCGCGGCCACGATCGCCGTGGGCGGCTCGGGCAGGGCCAGCAGCTCGGCGGCCGAGGCCCGGCCGTCCGCCTCCCGGTAACCGCGCCAGGTGACGAGCCCGGGCTCCCCGGGCAGGCCGGCCTCCAAGAGCGCCTTGAGGAACCCGTCCGCGCGCCGCTGCGCGGTGGGCGACGCGGCGAGGCCCCCGGCGAAGCCGATGCGCCGGTGCCCCAGGGCGAGCAGGTGCTCGGTGGCCCGGCGCGCCGCGAGCGCGTCCGGCGCCACCACGGAGCTCGCGCCGGGGATCTTCTGGTGGATCGTGACGAGCGGGGCGCGCTCGCCGACCGACTGCGCCAGCTCCTCGGGGTCGGCGCCGTCCCGCGGCTGGAGCACGATGCCGTCGACCCGGCCCTCGCCCACGAGCCGGTCGAACATCCGCCCGCCCGGGTGCATGTCCTCGGTGCGGGCCAGCAGCATGACGCAGCCCTGCGCCACCGCCTCGTCCTCCACCCCGCGGGTGAGCTCGGCGAACAGCGAGTTCGTCACATCGGGGACGATGAGCGCGATGACATCGGTGCGCGCGAGCTTCAGCGCCCGGCCTGCGAAGTTCGGGTGGTAGCCGACCTCGGCGGCGGCCTGGCGCACCCGCTCTCGGGTCGCCGCGCTGAGCCGCGCCGACGGGTCGCCGGAGAGCACCCTCGAGACCGCCGACACCGAGACGCCCGCGCGGGCCGCCACATCACTGAGCTTCGCCATCCGCCAAGTATCGCCTACCGCAAAAAGCGATGATCAAACGATTGCGCTTCGCGTCGATGTGTGGAATCCTCATCCGCGACCGATCGTCCGACAATCGAGGGAGGCGCCCGTGCTCGCCGCACACTACGCCGGAAACCGGACCATGGCCGTGGGGGCCGCCGAGCAGGCGCCCCCGGGCCCCGGACAGGTCCAGATCGCCGTCGCCTACAACGGCATCTGCGGCACCGACCTCCACATCCTCAACGGCCACATGGACGCCCGGGTCGCCACCCCCGCCGTCATCGGCCACGAGATGAGCGGCACCATCGCCGCCCTCGGCGACGACGTCGACGGCTGGAACGTCGGCGACCCCGTCACCGTCATGCCCCTCGCCTGGGACGGCACCTGCCCCGCCTGCCGCGCCGGGAACAGCCACATCTGCCAGAACCTCGACTTCGTCGGGATCGACTCGCCCGGCGCGCTCCAAGGCCGCTGGAACGTCGACGCCAACCTCCTCGTGCCCCTGCCCGCCAGCCTCTCCCTCCAGCACGCCGCCCTCGTCGAGCCCACCGCCGTCGCCGTCCACGACGTGCGCCGCGCCGAACTCGAGAAGGGCCAGAAGGCCGTCGTCATCGGCGGCGGCCCCATCGGCGTCCTCATCGCCGCCGTCGCCCGCTCCTTCGGCGGCGAAGTCGTCGTCATCGAACTCGACCCCAAGCGCCGCAAGGCCATCGCCGACCTCGGCTACACCGTCCTCGACCCCCGCGACGACACCGTCGCCTGGGTCGAGGAGTGGACCGGCGGCGCGGGCGCCGACGTGGTCTTCGAAGTCTCCGGCGCCGCCGCGGCCGTCCTCGGCGCGGTCGACTACGCCAAGGTCCGCGGCACCCTCGTCGTCGTCGCCATCCACCCCGAACCCCGCCCCATCAACCTCCAGCGCGTCTTCTGGCGCGAACTGCGCCTCCTCGGCGCCCGCGTCTACCAGCGCGACGACTTCGACACCGCCGTGGCGCTCCTCGCCACCGGCGCGATCCCCGCCGACGCCCTCATCACCAAGACCGTGCCCCTGCACGACGTCCAGTCGGCCTTCGACGACCTCACCGGCGGCGACGCCATGAAGATCCTCATCGACGTCCAAGCCGGCCAGGAGACCGCATGAACCCCTTCGACCTGACCGGCCGCCTCGCCGTCGTCACCGGCGCCAAGCGCGGCATCGGCTTCGCCATGGCCGAAGCCCTCGCCGCCGCCGGGGCCGACGTCATCGGCGTCAGCGCCACCATCGAGACCGAGGGCTCCGCCATCGGCGAGCGCGTCACCGCCCTCGGCCGCCGCTTCGAGGCGATCCCGGCCGACTTCAACGACCCCGAAGCCGTCGCCGACCTCGCCGACACCCTGGCGGGCAAGGGCGTCGACATCCTCGTCAACAACGCCGGCACCATCCGCCGCGCCCCCGCCGCCGAGCACTCGGACGCCTACTGGGACGAAGTGCTCCAGGTCAACCTCACCAGCCAGTTCGCGCTCACCCGCGCCGTCGGCCGGTCGATGCTCGAGCGCGGCGGCGGCAAGATCGTCTTCACCGCCTCGCTCCTGAGCTTCCAGGGCGGCATCAACGTTCCCGGCTACGCCGCCGCGAAGCACGGCATCGCCGGGCTCACGCGCGCGCTGGCCAACGAGTGGTCCGGCCGCGGCGTCACCGTCAACGCGATCGCCCCCGGCTACATCGCCACTGACAACACCCAAGCGCTGCAGGACGACCCGGACCGCTCGAAGGCGATCCTCGAGCGCATCCCCGCCGGCCGCTGGGGCCGCCCCGGCGACCTCGCCGGGGCCACGGTGTTCCTCGCCAGCCCCGCGTCCGATTACGTCTCGGGCGCGGTCATCCCCGTCGACGGCGGCTGGCTGGGCCGCTAGCCCGAGCAGCGCAGGGGAAGCGAGCCGACCACGGGCACGCCACAGGCAGCTGGGAAAGGCCCCCCGGTTTCGACGCTAACGGGGCGAACCTGAAGGAGCGCTGAAGCGAGGCGCTCATCACCCGCAGCCGGGCGGACGTGCTCGCCGCCTCGCTCCCGACGGGAACGAGAAAGCCCGCCCCTCGCACCGCGCGGGGCGGGCTCCATGTGTTCCTAACGGAGCGACCACTGCTGGTTCGCGCCGCCGGTGCACGACCACAGGTGCACCTTGGTGCCGTTGGTCGTGCCCCAGCCCGAGACGTCGAGGCACAGTCCCGACTGGGCCGACCTGATGGTGCCGTCCCCGTTCAGCGTCCAGCGCTGGTTCGACCCGCCGTGGCAGGCCCACAGGACCGCCGCGGTGCCGTTGGCGGTGCCGCCGCCCTGCACGTCCAGGCACTTGCGCGAGGTCCCGGAGGTCACCGAGAGCTCGCCGCTGGACGAGAGCGTCCACCGCTGGTTGGCCTGGCCGTTGCAGTCCCAGATCACCGCCTGCGTGCCGTCCGTCTGCGCGGGCGCGTCGAGGCACTTGCCCGAGTTCGCTCCGACCAGCTGGCCCGTCCCTGTGCCGCCGCCGCAGTTCGCGTTCGTCTGCGTGGCGAGGCCGAGCCGGTACGGCATCTGCGAGTACGGCGTGTCCGGCGGGACCGGTCCGTGGCCCTGGTACAGCA
Organism: Glycomyces niveus; assembly: GCF_017592475.1. Taxonomy (GTDB): domain Bacteria; phylum Actinomycetota; class Actinomycetes; order Mycobacteriales; family Micromonosporaceae; genus Glycomyces; species Glycomyces niveus. The sequence continues at coordinate 192,762 of NZ_JAGFNP010000009.1, forward strand.
GTTGCAGGTTGCACGTGTCGATCGTCATCCGCTGGTCGTAACCCGAGCGGATCAGCTCACCGTGGCTGATGTGCTCGGTCCACGATCCATTGGGGAATGACATGTTGTCGGTGTGGGCGAACGGGTTCGACTCGGAGGCGGCCGCCGGCTGCCAGGGGCCGTCCAGGCTCGTCGAGGTGAACGACCGGTAGTACCGGCTCCAGTCGGAGTCGCCCGCCTCCCAGATCAGCAGGTACTGGTTCGCGCCGTCCACCTTGTACGCCGCGCCGCCCTCGAAGAGCTGCTTCGTGTCCGGGTCCTGGAGGACGACCCTGTTGTTGCGGAACCCGTTCGGGAACTCGCCCACGGTCGTCTCGGCCCGGTAGACGCGGCCCCCGTCGTCGGCCGAGAACAGGTAGCACATCCGGTCGTCGCAGATGTTCCAGTAGTCGAGCAGCGGCAGGCCGCCGGTGTCCATGAACTGCTTGGGCGCCGACCAGCTCATCGGGTCGGCCGGGTTCTTGCTGACCGAGAAGGAGGGCGGGCCGGTCTGGTAGACCAGGTACCACTCGTCGCGTGGCGCGAAGTAGAACAGCTGCGGCGCGGCGGTGTACCAGCCCTTGAGGTTCGGGTTGTCGCTGAGGAACCGCTGCGGCGCACTCCCGGCCTGCGACCAGTCCGAGAACGTGGTCATGGCGAGGCCCCACGCGCCGTCGGTGTCGGCGGTCGTCATGTAGACGATCCACTGGCCGTTGTAGCGGACAACGGTGGGGACGGCAAATGACGCGGGCAGGACCGATAAGGGTCCTGCCCGCGCGCACTGCCTCCGGCCGAGGCTGAGCCGCCGCTAGCCGGCGATGTCGCCGTAGATGATGCCGCGGCCGTTCGTCGTCAGGTAGACGCGGCCGTAGATCTGCGGGTCGCCCGTGATCGCCGACCCCGAGTACGCCCACTGGTGCTCGTCGTCGTTGATGCGGACCCAGCGGTTGCCGCCGTCGGTCGAGCGGTAGATCGCCGCCTTGCCGCCCTTCAGCGCCGACGTGAAGATCGCCGGGTAACCGGACCGCTTGGCGGCCTTGCCGAAACCGACCGAGTCGGCCGTCTCGAACACGGTGATCTGCTTCCACGTGGTGCCGCCGTCCTTGGACCGCCACATGCCGCCGGGGATGCCTTCCTTGTCGTCCCCGCGCCCGGCGAGCCAGACGTGGTTCTTCTTGCCGGGGACGGCCCGGAAGTCCTCGACGGCGCCGCTCGGCAGGCCGGTCGCGCCCGTGTCGGCGAAGGTCTTGCCCCCGTCGGTGCTGCGGTAGAACGTGCCGCCCGAGAACGCGTACAGGACCGAGGCCTTGACCCGGTCCGAGCGGATCTTCGCCCCCACCGGAAGCCCCTCGACCGGAATCCACGTCTCGCCGAGGTCGTTGCTGTACACCGGCGCGACCTGGCCGCCGCCCGGCGTCCACAGGATCGCCGACCCGTCGGCGGTGACCGCGACGGTGCCGCCGTTCCCGTCGCCGGGGACGCCCTCGACGCGCGCGGCGTTCTTCCAGGTCTTGCCGCGGTCGGTGGAGACGCCGACGTGGCCCTTCTCGTTGCCGTGCACGTTGCCGGTGCCGACCACGATGTCCGGGTCCGACGCCGCGAAGTCGACGCTCGTGCCGGTGGACCAGCCCGTGGGGATCATCGGCTCGGCCCGGTCGAGGTCGGTGTGGACGAACCCGCCGACGTCGCCGATCGCCGAGACGAGCGTCCCGCCCAGCGCCGCGAGGTCGAGTGTCGCGCACTCCTCCACGCCTTCGGCGCGGACGCCGACGGTGAACTTCTCGACCGGGAGCGCGACGCGCTGGCCGTTCTCCTCGCCGATGAGCTCGCCCTGCGAGTCCCACTGGGTCAGTTCCTCGGTGCCCCAGATGGTCGCGCCGGTGCCCCACATGATGCGGCCCGAGTCGTGCGGGTCGATCGCGAGGGCGTCGATCATCCAGCCGTGCTTGACCGCGTACGCCGGACCGCTGTCGGTGCCGCCCCACGACAGCCACGGGCTGCCGGAGTTGTCCATGTCGAACCGGTCGTGGCGGTCCTGGCCTTCGGCGTAGTCCCAGCTGAGGGACCAGGTGGCGCCGGAGTCGGTGGAGCGGTACAGGATCTCGTCGGGCCACCAGTTGTTGCGCGTGGCCGCCATGAGAGTGCCGGGGTTCTGGCGGTCGACGGTTATCCCGCCGAAGCCCGGGATCACCCCGCGGGGGTTGTAGGTGGGCGTGACGTCGGTCCACTCGCCGGTCTGGGTGGCGAGCCGCATGATCTTGCCGCCGTTGCCCGAGGCCGGGGCGCCGTTGTACGGGCCGGGGTCGTGGCTGGTGACGATGTACAGGTAGCCGTTGGTGTTGTCCACGGCGGACTGGGTGGGGATGGTGCGGTTCCCGGAGGCGGATCCGAGCGCTTCGACCGCTCCGGGGACCGCGGTCCAGGTCGCGCCGCCGTCTTCGGAGACGTACAGCGGGTCGGCCGGGTCGGCCACGCCGACGTAGATCTTGCCGCCGATCTGGTCGAAGTCGATCCAGATCACGCCCTGGTTGTCCGACGTGGTCGCGTTGTTCGGGTCGATGACGAAGTTGCCGGGGTTGGGGAACTCCTCGACCTTGCCCCAGGTGCGGCCGTAGTCCTTCGAGCGCCACAGCCCGTTGCCGCTGGGGGTGCCCAGGTACAGCTCGGCGTTGTCGGCCGGGTTGACCGCGAGGCGTTCGCCCATGCCGCGGCCGGGCATGTTGCCGCCCTGCTTGAACGGCAGTTCCGCGATGCCCCAGGACGCGCCCTTGTCGTCGGAGTACAGGATCGCGCCGTTGTTGGGGTCCCAGTCGATCGTGTAGGTGCCGACGGCGGCGTAGACGCGGTTCGTGTCCACCGGGTCGGTGGCCATCGAGACGACACCGGAGTAGCCCCACTTGTCGCGTCCGACCCAGTCGAGCAGCGGCGTCCAGGTGCGGGAGTCCTCCTGCCACCGGTAGCAGCCGCCGATGTCGGTGCGGGCGTAGATGAGGCCCGGCTCGGTCTCGTTGAAGATGATGCCCGGGACGAAACCGCCGCCGTTGATGACGGCGTTCTTCCAGGTGTAGGCGTCGCGGCCCTGCTGGTTGCGCTCTTCCGCTCCCGCGATGAGGGGGATGGACAGGGCTCCGGCCCCGACCACGGCCGCGCCTGCGGTGGCGGCGAATGTGCGTCGTCGCACGTGTTGCTCCTTTGTGTTTATTGAGGGACTTGCGGTCTTGCAATGCGGCGGGGCGATGCGAGGACAAGGGGTTAACGGGCGTCCGGGCCCGGCACAGATCCGGACGCCCTCCCCTCACGGAACCCTCACAGTCCGCGGGTCTAACCCTTCACGGCTCCGGTGATGACGGCCTTCGTGAAGTGCTTCTGGATGAAGGGGTACATGAGCACGATCGGGATGATCGTGCAGACGACGACGGCCATCTTGAGCGCGGCGGTCGGCGCGGACTCGCCGCGGGCCTGGTACTGGGCGGTGGCCTGGGCGCCTTCGGGCAGGCCCTGGGTCGACATGAGCATGCGTTGGAGCACGACCTGGATCGGCTGGGTCTCCAGGCCCGGGGTGTACAGCACGGCCTGGAAGTACATGTTCCAGTAGCCCACGGCGTAGAACAGGGCGATGACGGCCAGGATCGCCTTCGACATCGGCAGCACGATGGTGAGCAGGATGCGGAACTCGCCCGCGCCGTCGATGCGGGCCGCGTCCAAGAGCTCCCCGGGGATCGAGTTCATGAAGAACGCCCGCAGGATGATGATGTTGAACGTGCCCACGGCCCCGGGCAGGATCAGCGACCAGTAGGAGTTGAACAGGCCCAGTTGCTGCACGACCAGGAACGAGGGGTACATGCCCGGTCCGAACAGGAACGTCAGCAGGATGAGCCACAGGATCGGGCGGTGGAGCAGCGACCCGGTCCGCGAGAGCGCGTAGGCGCCGCAGATGGTCAGCACCAGGCTGATGGCGGTGCCGACGAACGTCAGGGTCAGGGTCAGGACGAGTGAGTCGGTGAGCGCGCCGCCGGAGAAGATCTCGCGGTAGGCCTGCGCCGAGACCTCGGTGGGCAGGATGAGCAGGGATCCGCCGGCGCGGTTGAGGGCGTCCTCGCTCGCGAAGCTGGTGGCGAGGACCGCCCAGATCGGCAGGACGATCGCGGCGGCGTAGCAGACCATGAACATGAACTTGACGGCTTTGCCGGCGAGCGAGGGCTCCTCGTCCCAGATGGGCCGGTTCTTGTTGCGGCGCTGGGGCTTGACGTTGATGGCGGTCATGACTTCTGGTAGATCCCTTGCTCTCCGAGGCGGTGCGCGATCTTGTTGGCGACGAGGATGAGGATCAGCCCGATGACGCCCTTGAACAATCCCGCGGCGGTGCCGAACGACTCGCCCTGGTTGCCGACGATCGACTGGTAGTACACGTACGTGTCGAGCACTTCGGTGGCCTGGTAGCCCACGGCCTGGCGCTGCAACTGGTACTGCTCGAAGCCGACGGAGAGGATGCCGCCGATCTGGAGGATGAGCAGGAGGATGATGACCGGCCGGATGCCCGGGAGGGTGATGTGCCACATGCGGCGCCAGCGTCCCGCGCCGTCGGAGGCGGCCGCCTCGTAGAGGCTCGGGTTGATCGAGGCGAGCGCGGCAAGGAAGATGATCATGCCCCAGCCCGCGTCCTTCCAGGCCCATTGCAGCCAGACCAGGAACAGGAAGGTGTCGGGGTTCGAGGTGAAGTTCAGCCGCTCGCCGCCGCCGTCCATGATCCAGTTCGAGACCAGGCCGTCGGCGCCGAGGACCTGGACGAACACGGTCACGACCAGCACCCAGGAGAAGAAGTGGGGCAGGTAGACCACCGACTGGAACGTCGAGCGGACCTTGAGGGAGATGATCGAGTTCATCGCGAGGGCCAGGACGACCGACAGCGGGAACATGCACAGCAGGTTGAGCGCGGCGAACTTGAGGGTGTTGAGCAGCGCCGGCGTGAAGTACGGGTCGTTGAACAGCCGCTCGAACCACGCGAAGCCCACGAACGGGTTCTCCCAGAACGGCCGGTAGGGGCTGTAGTCCATGAACGCGATGATGTTCCACAGCGAGGGCCAGTAGTGGAAGATCATCAGGTGGGCGACCACCGGGAGGGCGAGCAGCAGGAGTGGCCAGTCGTGGCGGAAACGCTGGGCCACCGTCCGTTTGCGTCTGACGACGGGCGGGCGGGGGGCCTCGTCCGCTTCCGGTGGTGCCGTGCTCTGGAGTGTTGCCATCGCTTGAGATTCCAGTCGTGTAGATCCGTTGCATGGGCGGTCGGGGGGGCCCGGCGGGGCGCCCCCCCCCGGGGGCACAAGGGCCCCGCGGGGGGCACGGGTGCGTGGGGGGTGTTTTCCCTTCGCTTGTTTTCCCTGTCTTGTCGACCGGTGGCCGGGGGGGGGGGGGGGCCGGGGGGGCCCCCCCGACCAGGTCGCTACTCGTCGCCGTAGAGGGCCAGGTATGCGTCGGTGTAGTGCTTGCGGGCCTCTTCGCCGCCGTTCTTGAAGTACGTCTCGACCATCTCCGGGATGGAGGAGAGCTCGGCGCGCCCGTAGGCGATGTCCGACTGCTGGTCCCACAGGGTGGTGCCGGCGGCCTTCGCAGCGGCGGGGGCCTCGATGCGGACGCCCTGGAAGGGGGGCTCCACGACGTACTGCTGGATCGAGGCGTTGTACTCGAAGCGCGCGGCGACCATGTCCGGGTCGCCGGTGAGGAACGTGTCGACCTGGGCGAACGCCTTGAAGTTCACCGGGCCCTGGACGACCTCGGGGCCCGCCCCGATGTACGTGGGGTTGCCGCTGGCGTCGAGCTCGAAGTGCTCGCCTTCGACGCCGTACTGGAGCAGTTGGTACTCCGTGGTGCCGTACGGGGCGGCGCACCAGTTCGCGACGTCCAGGATCTCCTCGACCTGCTCCTTGGAGAGGTCCTTGTTGAGGAAGGTCCAACCGCCGATCCCGGCGGAGAGCGGCACGATGGGCGTGCGGCCCTTCGCGGCGAGCGGCGGAAGCGGGGCGACCGCGCCCTCGGCCTGGCCGTTCTTGACCTTGAGGTTGTAGTCGTTCCAGCGGACCAGGTTGTCCTGGGTGAACATGACCTGCCCGGCCTCCTGCATCGCGGCGGCGTCGAGGGTGCCGGTCGGCGCGTCGGGGTGGATGAGCCCTTCGTCCCAGAGGGTGCGGCGGAACTCCATGAGTTCGGTGAACTCGGGCTTCTCGATGTTGTTGATCATCTTCTTCTGGTCGGGGTCCCAGTTCCAACCGTCGACGCCGCCGAGGTTGAACCACTGGCCGATGAACCAGTCGAGGCCCACGAAAGCCCACCTCGAGTTGGTGGTCCAGGCGCGGGAGACCTCGAGGAGCTCTTCGACCGTGGTCGGCATCGCCAGGCCCTCGGCCTCCAGGAGGTCGGTGCGGGCGAGGATGCCGTTGCCCTGGCCGCCGCTGTAGGTCATGGGGATGGCGTAGATGCCCGCGGTCTCGGGGTCGTTCGGGTCCTTGGACCACACGGCCTGCCCCCACGAGTCGGACGGGAGGGCGGCGAGGAGCGGCCAGCGCTCGGCGATGTCGCCCTGCACGATCTCGGTGAGGTCGTAGAAGGAGTTGACGACCGTTTCCTGGAAGTTGGCGAAGGAGCCGGTCATGTAGTTGAACAGCTGGATGCCGTCGCCGTACTCGTTGGCCTTGACCCACTGGACGGCCGTGTCGCCGTAGGTCATGCCGTCGCCCTGGCGGATCTTGACCGTGGTGCCGCCCCAGGCTTCGGCGACCTTCGCGAAGTAGGGGTCGTCCTGCGCGGGCGGGGTGCCCCAGCACGGAATGGTGATCTCGTAGGTGCCCTTGCCGGAAGGCAGGTCGGTGATGGCCTGGACCGGCGTGGGGTACGAGGTGAACGCGGACGGGTGGTGCGGCGGCTCGCCGACCAGGTCGGGCTGGACCGGCAGCGGCCAGTCCTCGTGGGTGGGCAGGAAGTCGAAGCCTTTGCTGTCCTGGGTGGAGCCGCTGTTGGACTTGATGTCGGAGCAGGCGGCGATGATCGGGAGGCCCGCGGCCCCCGCGGCCCCGAGCCCCGCGGCCTTGAACAGGGAGCGGCGCTTGAAGGGCGCCTGGTCTGAGGGATTGGTCATGTCGCAGAACCTCGTTGTCGCGAAGGGATAGGGAGTCGACGCAGGTCGGGCGTATAGAGGTATGTGTATGCCTGACCTGGTGCGATGTACGGTACGCAGACGCGCTCGAGTTTGTCAACTAATGAAACGAAGTTGTTGCGCACCGTCAGGCGGCAAACGGCAGGGAAGCCGACATTCGGGGGCATAGATCTGATGAATCCCCCTTGGATACCGTTGTCAGTGAACAAACCTAGGAGACGCAATGGAGCAGAACCGGCGCCCGTCCGCGGCCCCGCTCAGCGGCCTGGAGCGCAGCACCCTGCGGGAGCTGCTGATCCACGGGCCGAAGTCCCGCGCGGAGATAGCCCGGGAGCTCGGCATGTCCCGCGCGAGCCTCACCAGGGTCACGCGCACGCTCATCGAGCAGGGCCTGATCGCCGACGGCCCCCTCGAGCTGCGCGGGGCCACCGGCCGGCCCAGCGAGGTCCTGCGCATCCGCCCCGAAGGCCGGCGCTTCCTCGGCGTCAAGCTGACCAGCGACCGGCTCTTCGCCGTCGTCACCGACCTCGCCGCGCAAGCCCAGGCCGCCTACGACGAACCGCTCGTCTCGCAGTCGGTGGAGGACGCCGTCGCGCAGATCGGCGGCGTCTACGAGCGCCTGGCCGCCGAGCACCCCGGCATCGAGGCGGTCGGGATCGGCCTCGCCGGGGACGTGGTGTCGAAGGGCGGGCAGCAGATCCTGCTGGAGTCGCCCTTCCTCGGCTGGCGCGAGGTGCCGCTGGCCGAACTCGTCAGCGAGCGGGTGGGGCTGCCCGCCACCGCCGAAAACGACACGCGCGCCCTGACCGCCGCCGAGCACTGGTTCGGCGTCGGAGCCGGATACGAGTCGATGGTGCTCATCACCGTCGGCACCGGCGTCGGCGTCGGCATCGTGGTCGACGGGAAGGTCGTGACCGGCGCCAACGGCAAGGCCGGCAATCTCGAGCACCTGCCGGTCGAGCCGACCGGGCCGCGGTGCGACCGCGGGCACCGCGGCTGCCTCGTCGCATACCTCGCGAATGCGGCCATCGTGGGCGCGCTGCGCACCCCGGGCCTCGACTACGCCAGCGTCCTCCAGCTCGCCCGGAACGGCGACCCCGCCGCCCGGCAGGCGTTCCGCGACGCCGGGCACGCCCTCGGCGTCCTCGCCGCGACCCTGGCGAACACCATGGACCCCGAAAAGATCGTCATCACCGGCGACGGCATCGCGGTCACCGAACTCGCCCGCGAGGAACTCGACGCGGCGATAGCGGCCAACCGCCACCCGGACGGGGCGCCGATCGCCCTGGACATCCAGCCGTTCGAGTTCGATGAATGGGCCAGGGCCGGGGCCGTGCTCGCCATCCGGGACTTCCTCCGGTTCTGATCCGCGCTCCCAAACTTAGTTTCAATAATTGACAAACTCCTCTGGCTTGCCGATACTTGGACGGCCCCGAACCCGTCCACCGAGGAGTCCGCATGACCGAACCGCGAGCCGTCGCCGAGGCCCCCCACCTCCGGCAGATCGTCACGGCGCCCGACGCCGCCACGGGCCTCGGCCCTGACGAAGGCGGCAAGACCCGGATGCTCTGGGCCGGAGGCGTCTCCGTGGTCGTGCACCTGCCCGAGCAGGGCCTTCCCGAAGTGCTGCACTGGGGTCGCGACCTCGGCGACCTCGGCCACGGCGACTTCGAGCAGCTGCGCCGCGCCCGCACCCGCTCCGTCTCGGCCAGCGCGCTCGACGCCCCCTGGCCCCTCACCCTCGTCCCGGGCGAACCCGACGGCTGGGAGGGCCGCCCCGGCCTCGCCGCCCACCGTGCCGGCCGCATCCAGCACGTCAGATGGACCGTCGCCGACTCCGGCTTCGAGACCGACGTCGACACCGGCACCCTCCACGTCCGGGCCGAGGCCCCCGGCCTCCTCCTGCGCAGCGAACTGCGCCTCGACGACGCCGGCGTCCTGCGCATCGCCCACGAGATCGTCAACACCGCCGAAGAGCCACTGTCACTGGCCGCTCTCGAAGCGGTGATGCCCGTCGACGACCGGGCCGCCGACGTCCTCGACTTCACCGGCCGCTGGACCCGCGAACGCGCCCCCCAGCGCGGCCCCCTCGCCCAAGGCAGCCGCGTCCGCGAGACCCGCCGCGGCCGCACCGGCCACGACTCGCCCTTCACGCTCGTCCTCGGCACCCCCGGATTCGACAGCGCCGCAGGCGAAGTCTGGGCAGTGCACCTCGCCTGGAGCGGCGACGCCGTCTACCGCCACGACGCCCTCCCCGAGGCCCGCACCCTCCTCGGCGCCGGGCCGCTGCTGCGCCCCGGCGAGATCGAACTCGCCCCCGGGGAGTCCTTCCGCACGCCCGACGCCGTCTTCGTCTGGAGCGACAAGGGACTCGACGGCCTCGGCGAACGGGTCCACCGCTCCCTCCGCTCCCGCGCTTCGCACCCGCGCGAGCCGCGGCCCGTGGTGCTGAACACCTGGGAGGCGGTCTACTTCAAGCACGATCTCGACCGCCTGGAGGCACTGGCGCGCACGGCCGCCGAGATCGGCGTCGAGCGGTTCGTGCTCGACGACGGCTGGTTCCTCGGCAGGCGCGACGACTCCGCCGGGCTCGGGGACTGGACCGTCGACCCCGGCGTCTGGCCCGAAGGGCTGCACCCGATCGTGCGCACCGTGCGCTCCCTCGGCATGCAGTTCGGCCTCTGGTTCGAGCCCGAGATGGTCAACCCCGACTCCGACCTCGTCCGCGAGCACCCCGAGTGGCTGCTCCAGCCCCCCTCGACGCGGGCGTGGCGCGGCCAGTACGCGCTCGACCTCACCCGCCCCGAGGCGTTCGAGCACCTGCTGAAGTCGATCTCCGCGCTCGTGAGCGAATACGGGCTGGACTACATCAAGTGGGACCAGAACCGCGACCTCATCGAAGCCGTCCACGACGGCCGCGCGAACGTCCACAAGCACACCGCGGCGGTCTACCGGCTGCTCGACCGGCTCCGGGCCCTGCACCCGAAGCTGGAGATCGAGTCGTGCGCCTCCGGCGGCGCCCGCGTCGACCTCGGCGTGCTCGACCGCACCGACCGGGTGTGGGCCTCGGACACCAACGACCCCATTGAGCGCCTTGCCATCCAGCGGTGGACGGAGCTGCTGCTGCCGCTCGAGCTCATCGGCTCCCACATCGGGCCGCCGACCGCCCACACCACCCACCGCGCCTCGGGGCTCGACTTCCGGATCGCGACCGCGCTGTTCGGCTCCTTCGGGATCGAATGGGACATCACCTCGTGCACGCCTGAGGAACTCGATCGGCTGCGCCACGCGATCGCCTGCTACCGCCGCCTCCGCGGGCTCCTCCACAGCGGCACCGTGAGCCACTTCGACACGGGCGACGACGGAACGACCGCGACCGCGGTCGTGAGCGAGGACCGCACCCGCGCGGTCGTGCGCGTCGCCCGGCACGCCACCGGGAACCGCGCCCTCGCCACCGCGCTCCGCGTCCCCGGCCTCGACCCTGAAGTGCGGTACCGGATCGCGCCCGTGCCCGAGCTGCAGGCGCCGCGCGGGCTCGACGAGGTCCCGCCGCCGTGGCTCTCGCAAGGCGCGCTGCGCCTGCCGGGCTCGGTCCTCGCGGACGTGGGCGTGCAGCTCCCGCTGCTGGCGCCCGGCGAAGCGCTCGTCCTCGAGATCGCGAGCGGCGCCTGAACCTGTAAATTGATGAATATCGATGGTTGACGCGCTCTGGGAGCGATGCCATAATTCGGACTGATATGACGTCACACATGTGACCTCATGCCCTCCGTACCGCTGACACGTGCACCGCCGCACGAGAAACGGCCCTCACATGAACGCGTCAACCTCTTCCCCGCCGCGGCCCTCCCTCCGCGGCCTCCTCCTCGCCGTCTTGTCCGCACTGGTGCTCGTGCCGGTCGCCGTCCTCACTGGAGCGTCGCCCGCGGCGGCCGACACCAGCCAGTTCCGCGGCTTCAACTGGGCCGTGGTGGGGGACAACTTCGTCGAAGGCCCCCTCGTCCTGGACCGGCTGAGCCAGTCCGACAGCTACGACACCGTGCGCGCCAAGGCCGACGCGATCTACGCCGACATGGCCGCGACCATGGGCGCCAACACCGTCCGGCTCCCCGTCAACACGCACACCGTCGGCACGACCTGGTGGAACGCCTACCGCGGCACCATCGACGCCGCCACCGCCCGCGGCTTCAAGGTCATCCTCGCCTACTGGGAGGACGGCGCGGCCTCGGGCGGGCGCATCACCAACATGAACGCCTTCAACACCATGTGGAACACCGTGACCTCCCAGTACGGGTCCAACTCCCTGGTGTACTTCGAGCCGATGAACGAGCCGCACGGCTACAGCACGGGCGAGTGGACGAACGTCGCCGCCTCGTGGATCAACGCCCGGCCCTCGATCCCGAAGGGCCGCATCCTCATCGGCGGCACCGGCTTCAGCCAGGACGCCAAGCCGATCTGTGCCGACTCCCGCCTGAACGGGACCCTCGTCTCCTTCCACCACTACGCGTTCTTCTACGGCACCAAGGACTACGCCGGGTGGGTGCAGAGCGTCCGCGACCAGCTGGGCTCGTGCGGCCCGCGAGCGGTCCTCACCGAGTTCGGCTCGCCCATGAACGACGGCCGCGACTACGCCAACGCCGTCAGCACCGACAACTTCGTGCGCTACCTCCGCGCGGTCACCGACGTCGCCCGCGAGCAGCGCATGGGCTCGACCTACTGGCCCGGCCTCGGCGGCAAGACCGGCTCGATCGGGTACGACTGGTACTCGATGTTCGCCTCCAGTGGCAGCGGCACCGCCATCGACCTGACCATCCGCAACCCCTCCGGCGCCGACCGCATCCGGCACGCCTGGGGCGACACGATCGGCGGCGGCCAGACCACTGACATCGTGAACCGCCTGTCCGCCAAGTGCGTCGACGTGGTCGGCGCCTCGACCGCCGACGGGGCCGAGATCATCCAGTACGACTGCCACGGCGGCGCCAACCAGCAGTGGACCCTGCGCGACGCCGGCGGCGGCTACGTCCAGATCGTCTCCGCCGCTTCGGGCAAGTGCCTCGACATCTCGGGCGCCTCGACCGCGGACGGCGCCAGGGCGATCCTGTGGCCCTGCGGCAGCGGCGCGAACCAGCAGTGGCAGCGCCGCGACGCGGGCGGCGGCCACGTGCAGTTCGTGGCCCGCCACTCCGGCAGGTGCCTCGACGTCGTCAACGCCGGCACCGCGAACGGCGCCCGCCTGCAGCAGTCCACCTGCGGCACCGGCGCGAACCAGCAGTGGACGCTCTGAACCGCTGAACCATTGAATCCCTGAGCCCCGCCGTGCGTCCAGCTGGCACGCACGGCGGGGCTTTCGCGAGCCTGCCGCAATCGTTTGTCACGATAAGAAACCAACTAACGGCAGCGTCGCGATGCCCGGTAAGCCTTGGCCGCCAACGTGATGACGAGGGCATCAAATTTTGTCCTGAATGCCGGTTTAATCGGCAGGCGAAGTTCGCTGGAGACCGCTTACTTGGTTTCGCGTGTTGACAAACTCATCGGCTAAGCTTTACCGTTCAACAGTCGAGCAGGAATCTACATGCCTCGATTCAATCCCCAGGCAATTTCCTGAATTCTTTCTCCTGCAAGGAGTCTCAATGAGTCCAAGCACTGTCCACAGGCGGCGGTTGCGCCTCGGCGTGATCGCCGGCGCGGCGGTCACCGCCATGACGGCCGGCCTCTTCGGCGCGGTGAGCGCCCAGGCAGCCCAGGGCTGCGAGGTCGAATACGAGGTCACCGGCGAATGGCCGGGTGGCTTCATCGCCGCCGTCGAGGTCACCAACCTCGGCGAGCCGGTCGACGGCTGGAACCTCGAATGGACCTGGCCCGACGGCCAGCGCGTCACCAACATGTGGAACGCCAAGCACACCGGCTCGGGCGAGACCGCCAAGGCCGAGAGCCACGGCTACAACGCGAAGGTCGCCACCGGCGACACCGCCGCCTTCGGCTTCACCGGCTCCTGGTCCGGTGAGAACACCGACCCGACCGAGTTCCGCCTCAACGGCCGTCTCTGCGACGGCACCGTCGGCGAACCCACCGAGACGCCCACCGGCGGCCCGCAGGAGTGGGACAACGCCGTGGAGCAGGTCGCGGACATGGAGCCGAGCACGAACATCGGCAACACGCTCGACGCGCTGGGCGGCGAGACCGCCTGGGGCAACCCGATGATCACCGAGGAACTGCTCCAGACCTACAAGGCCGAGGGCTACAACTCCATCCGCCTGCCCGTCACCTGGGACGAGTTCACCGGCCCGGCCCCGGACTACACGATCGCGCCCGAGCGCATGGAGCGCGTCGCGCAGGTCGTGGACTGGGCTTTGGAGAACGACCTCCAGGTCATGATCAACCTCCACCACGACTCGTGGATGTGGCTCGACGAGCTGCCGAACGACCACGACAACGTCATGGCGAAGTTCGAGGCGATGTGGACGCAGATCGCCGAGCGCTTCAAGGACTACCCTGACGGGCTGTCCTTCGAGAGCAACAACGAACCCCAGTTCGTCGGCAAGGAAGGCGACGCGGGCGACCCGTACAACGAGGAGCTCAACCGCGCCTTCTACGACATCGTCCGCGCCTCGGGTGGGAACAACGCCGACCGTCTCCTGGTCCTGCCGACCCTGAACACCAACGCCGCGCAGGAGCGTCTCGACCCGCTCAAGGCCATGATCGACAGCCTGAACGACGACATGGTCGCCGCGACGATCCACTACTACGGGTTCTGGCCGTTCTCGGTGAACGTCGCCGGGTTCCCGACCTACAACGCCCAGGCCCAGGAAGACTTGGCGGGCTCCTTCAAGCGGACGCACGACACCTTCGTGGCGAACGGCATCCCGGTCATCGTGGGCGAGTGGGCGATCCTGAACTACGGCGTGACCGGTCCCGAGGTGGTCGAGTACGGGGAGATGCTGAAGTTCTTCGAGGACGTGCAGTTCCAGGCCCGTGAGTACCACTTCACGACGATGATCTGGGACGCGATCCAGTTCCTCAACCGCAACACCCTGGAGTGGCACGACCCGTACCTCCAGGACCGGATCTCCGCCAGCTGGACGACCCGCTCGGGTGCGACCTCGTTCGACCGGATCTACCTCGAGAAGGCCGGCACCATCGGCGATGTGTCGCAGACGCTGGACCTCAACGGCCTCGAGTTCGAGGGCGTGTGGGACGGGGAAACGCAGCTCGTCGAGGGCACCGACTACACGCTCTCGGGTGACACGCTGACCTTCAAGGCCGCGACGCTCACCCGCCTCGCGGGCGACCGGGCCTACGGCACCAACGCCACCATCGAGGCCCGCTTCTCCGCGGGCGTCCCGTGGCGCATCAACATCATCACCTTCGACCAGGCCGTCCTCTCTGATGCGACCGGGACGGGCTCGCTGGTCATCCCGACGCAGTGGAATGGCGACCACATCGAGCAGATGGAGGCCCACTACGCGGACGGCTCCAACGCCGGCCCTGCCGAGTGGACCGCGTTCCAGGAGTCGCAGGTGAGCTGGCTGCCGGACTACATCAACGGCTCGATCACCGTTCCGAACACTTTCGTCAACGCGATCAGGGACGGCGAACCCGTCACGATCACGTACCACCTCTGGGGCGGCGAGTCGGTCGACTACACGGTCGTCAAGAACGGCACGACCGTGACCGGAACGGCCTCTTAACGATCCCGAAAGGGACACCAGCGCGGCCGCCGGGCCGGAGCGCTCCGCTCCGGCCCGGCGGTCCCCGATCCCCCGATCCCCGTACTCCGAACCCTTCAAGGAATCCCACTCTCCTGACAGGAGTCTTGAGATGACACCAACCCCTGTGCGCCGCCGGCGGCTGCGGATCGGCGTGCTCGCCGCCGCCACCGTCGCCGCGCTCACCGCCGGACTGTTCACTGCCGTAGGGGCCCAAGCGGCCCAAGGCTGCGAGATCGACTACAAGGTCACCGGCCAGTGGTCCGGCGGCTTCAACGCCAATGTCGAGGTCACCAACCTCGGCGACCCCATCGACGGCTGGGCCCTCGAATGGGCGTGGCCCGACGGCCAGCGCGTCACGAAACTGTGGAGCGCGAAGGACGAGAGCAAGGCCGACGCGGCCAAGGTCGAGGGCCTGGGCCACAACGCGAAGCTCGCGACCGGCGGCTCGACCTCGTTCGGGTTCACCGGTTCCTGGACCGGCGCCAACACCGCCCCCGCCGAGTTCCGCCTCAACGGCCGCCTCTGCGACGGGACCGTCGGCGAGCCGTCCGAATGGGCCGACGCCGAAGAGCAGGTCGCGGCCATGCAGCCGGGCTGGAACATCGGCAACACCCTCGACGCCCTCGGCGGCGAGACCAACTGGGGCAACCCGATGATCACCGAGGAGCTCCTCCAGATCGTCAGAGCCGAAGGCTACAACTCGATCCGGCTCCCCGTGACCTGGGACGAGTTCACCGGCCCGGCCCCGGACTACACGATCGCCCCGGAGCGCATGGAGCGCGTGGCGCAGGTCGTGGACTGGGCGCTCGCGAACGACCTCCAGGTGATGCTGAACCTGCACCACGACTCGTGGATGTGGCTCGACGAGCTGCCGAACGACCACGACAACGTGATGGCGAAGTTCGAGTCGATGTGGGCGCAGATCGCCGAGCGGTTCAAGGACTACCCGGCCGGACTCTCCTTCGAGAGCAACAATGAACCGCAGTTCGTCGGCAAGGAAGGCGACGCTGGCGAACCCTACAACGAAGAGCTCAACCGCGCCTTCTACGACGTCGTCCGGGCCTCGGGCGGGAACAACGCCGACCGTCTCCTGGTCCTGCCGACGCTGAACACCAACGCCGAGCAGCCGCGCCTGGACCCGCTGAAGACCATGATCGAAGGCCTCGACGACGACATGGTCGCCGCGACGATCCACTACTACGGGTTCTGGCCGTTCACCGTGAACATCGCCGGTTTCACCACCTACAACGAGCAGGTCCAGCAGGACCTCGCCGGCTACTTCCAGCGGGCGCACGACACCCTGGTGGCGAACGGCATCCCCGTGATCGTCGGCGAGTGGGCGGTCTTCAACTACTCCCACTGGGCGCCCGAGCGGATCGAGCAGGGCGAGATGCTGAAGTTCTTCGAGGACCTGCAGTTCCAGGCCCGCGAGAACGAACTCACGACGATGCTGTGGGACGCCGGCCAGTTCCTCAACCGCGAGACCCTCGAGTGGCGCGATCCGTACGTCGCCGAGCACCTTCGGACGGAGGTCACGTCGCGTTCGGGGACCACCTCGTTCGACCGGATCTACCTCGAGAAGGCAGGCACCATCGGCGACGAGTCGCTGACGCTGAACCGCAACGGCCTCGAGTTCGACGGCCTGTGGCACGAGGACAAGAAGCTGAAGGAGGGCGCCGACTACACGGTCTCGGGCGACACGCTCACCTTCACCGCCGCCGCGCTCACGCGCCTCGCAGGCGACCGCGCGTACGGGGTCAACGCGATCGTCGAGGCCCGCTTCTCGGCCGGTACGCCGTGGCGGATCTACATCAAGACCAACGACCGGCCGGTGCTCTCGGACGCGACCGGGACGACGACCGCCGCCTTCGACATCCCGACCGAGTTCAAGGGCGACAACCTCGCCACCATGGAGGCCAAGTACGCCGACGGCACCAACGCCGGCCCCGCCTCCTGGACCCCGTACCAGGAGTTCGGGCACAGCTTCATCTACGACTACGAAGCGGGCACGATCATCCTCAACACGGCGTTCCTCGAAACCCTCAAAGAGGGCGAGCCCGCCACCCTGACCTTCCACTGGTGGGGCGGCGAGACCATCACCTACACGGTCACCAGGACCGGCACCATCGTGACCGGCACGGCCTCTTAGCCACCGTTCACCTTCCACCACAACGAGAACCGCCGGGCCGGAGCAAGCAGCTCCGGCCCGGCGGCCCTTGTACTCTTAGCGGCTACGCCGCGGTCAGTCCGGCGATCGCGTCGGCGAGACCCGCGGCCGCCGCGTCCACCTCCTCCTGCGAGGCGCTCTTGCCGTCCTTCGCGGCCTGGGCGGCGGCGCGCGCGGCGACCAGCGCCGCCCACGAATCCGCCGTCCAGTCGGCCTCGTGCAGCGCCGCCGCGTCGCCCAAGCGGACGTCGAGCGCGGACTTGTCGACGACCGCGACGATGAACTCGAGCTCGGCGACGTTGCAGTAGCCGTTGCCGCCGCTGATGCGCAGCGCCTCATAGCTGACGGGCTCGGCCAAGGCGACCGTGTTCCAGCCGCGCACCGGCGTCCCGGTGTTCGCGAACGCGGTCCAGGTCGCGCCGCTGTCGTTCGAGCCGTCGATGGACATGTTGGTCGCGCGGTTCACCGATGCGTCCTTCGGGAAGTACCTGACGCCGAGCACTTCGAACTCGGTCCCGTCGGTCGGTAGCACGGTGTTCGTGCACGACTTCGTGGTGGTGTCGGTCCAGGTGCCGGGGTCCCCGTCGAACATGCGCCAGCCGTTGTCGGCCGCGTTGAGCGTGCCGTCCCAGCTCGCGGTGCTCGCGGTGACCCAGCTCCGGTCGATCGCGGCCGGCGCCTCGGTCACCAAGGGGTCCAAGAGCTCCCACGCGTCGATGAGCCGCCGCGCGAGCGCGTCCTCATCGGCGCCCGGCTCCTCGCGGGCCTCCCGGACCGCCGCCACCTCCCGCGGGAAGAGGATCCGCGAACCGCGCGCGTACGCCTCCAGATCCACGGCGTCGGCCTGCTCCAGCACCGTGTCGAGGTCGCCGCTGATGTCGCCGAAGAGCCTGAACTCCGAGACCGAGACGGCATACCGGTTGCGCAGCCGCAGGTATCGGTACGGCGTCTCGTCGCCGGACTCCAAGTTCTGCCAGTCGTAGCCGCGGAACGCCGGTTCCGTCAGGGTCGTCCAGTGCTCGAGGTCGTTGGAGCCCTGGAAGACCATGGTGTCGATGAGGCCCGGGTACCTGGTGTCCTGGTTGATCAGGAAGTCGGCGCGGTCGAGCGAGAGCCCGCGGCCCTCCCCGAAGTCCCAGGTGATGTGGTACTCGCCGGTGGTCCCGCTCAGCGCGCCGATCGAGTTCACCTTGCCGTCGAGCATGAGCGCCGCTTGCGCCTCCCTTATGGCGTCGGGCGCGCCGTTGTCGTCCACGACCTCGGCGAACGTCGCCGGATCGACGATGTTCCGATCATCGGAGAAATACACGCGGCTGAAATCGGTCGTCCCGAGCACCGTCGGCGCGGCGTCGCCGCCGATGCTGTAGTCGATGCTGAACGGCACGTCGCCGACCGGCGTGTCCTCGCCGAGCTCGAGGCTCGCCTTCCACGACAGCCCGTCCTCGCTCACCGCCTCGACCTGGTGGCCACCGATCTCGACGGCCACATCGCCGATCGCCTCGTCACTCTTGAACGTGAGCTCGGCGGTGTCGCCGGCCGTCACCCGCTCCCGCATCGCGCCAGGCGAAGTGAAGGACACCTCGTCGATCGCGCCGGGCAGCTCGGTGCGCTCGCCCATGATGTGGAACTCGTCGACGATCCAGATGCCCGGGTAGGCCGGGTCGTTCGGCAGCGCGGGCTCGTCGACCTGCAGCTTGAGGAACCGGTACTGCTCCCCGCGGTGCTCCTCGACGACCGGGATGTGCTCCCAGCTGTTGACCTCGGCCGTGGGCCGCTCCGACAACAGGTCCCACTCGATCCCGTCGTTCGACCCGTACACGTTGGTCCCGGCCGAGCGCATCGCGAACGCGAACGGGCCCTGGAACGCGAACTCCTCGGCCGCGACCCGGAACCGCGTCCCGAAGTCGAGCACGAACGAGGTGTGCAGGATGTTCCCGGTGTGGCCGGGACGCACGATGTAGTCCACCTGAGCGGCGGTGACATCATGCGGCGTGACCATGCCGCCGGAGATGTCCAGCCCGCCGTCCTCCAAACGCGGGTTCAGCAGGCGCATCCCCTCGACCGTGTCCCGCAATGCTTCCAGCGCGGTCAGGAACTCCTCATCGGTGCCCGATTCGGAGGCCTCCTTGGCGTCCTGCAGCGCCGCATCGAAGTTCGCGGCGCTGGCGGTCTCGTACACGGCGTCGGGGTCGTAGAGGTCGGCGAGCATCGTGTCGATCGTCTTGGGCCGGTTGGCCGCGACGACGAACTCGAACGTGCGGCTCGCGACCGTCTGGCCGTCGTCGGCGAAGATCCGCACCTCGTGGCGGCCCCGGTCGGCGTCGCCGGGGGTCCAGGTGAAGTCGCCTGTCGCGGTGTCGAACGACGCGCCTTCGGGCAGGCCCTCGGCCGAGTAGGTCACGCCCCCGCCGGTGTCGACCGCCTTGACGTCGAGCGTCCGCTCCATGTTCGCGGCCATGTAGGTGGTGCCGTCGGCCTGCGGGAACTGCGGTGGCGTGAGGTCCTTCGCGCCGGTGGTCATCACACTGTCCATGTCCACAGTGGTGCCTTCGGCGCCGGTGAGCCGGAAGTAGTTGATCGGGTTGCCGGACATCGGGTAGGCGAAGTACCGCCATTCTCCGCTGGTGTCGGGGAGGTCCTGCGTCGCAAGGATGCTCTTGGGCGCCTCATTCGGGTTGAGCCCGGAGGGCTCGGGGTTGCGGAGCACTTCCAGGTGCGCCGGGCCGTCACTGCGGTACTTGAGGCCGAACACGGCTCCCTGCGCGAACTCCACGCGGGACATGGCGGTCGTCGTGCCTTCTTCGGTGACGCTCGCGCGCGCAAACGTTTGACCGCCTTCAGTGACGAGCTCGGTCCGGTCGTCGAGCATGAGCCCGGCCTTGTCGAACCGCCAGGCGGGGTCCTCGCGCGGCGCAGGCGGCTCGGTGCCGGCCAGCTCCTCGGGGAACGCGACCCAGTACTCGGGGTTCTTGTCGCCCGGGCCCCAGAAGTTCGCGGTCGTCGAGGCGCCGCGGGTGAAGATCGGGCCGTCCATGCGGGCGGCCAGGCGGGCCAGCCACGGCGCTTCGGCCTCCACGTCGACACCGCGTTCGATCTTGTACTCGTAGTACAGCTCCGCGACCGAGATCGTGTTGAAGATGCGGCCCCGGTAGGACTGCGAGACCGTGCCGAACCAGTCCTCGCCGCGCTCGTCGACCCACGGCATCCAGCCGCCCTGCATGTACTTGTAGAACTGCTCGGCGCCCTGGAGGAGCCGCTGGTCGAGGAAGTCGTAGGCGGAGACGGCGTCCTCGGCGGTCGAGACGGTGCCGTCGACCGGGTCGACCTTGGTGCCCTGCAGTTCCAGCATCCGTGCGAGCCCGGCGAAGTTGTCGATGTTGCACTCGCCATGGGCCTGGTCGCGGCCCATCTCGCGGACCTGCACGAAGTCGTACCCGTACGGGTTGATCGGGTTCTCCGCCTCGATGAGCGGCATCTGCTCGGCCATCGAGCCGTTGTCGTACGCGTCGTCGCCCTCATTGACGGTGTACCACTCGACGCCCTTGGCGTAGCCCGCGGTGTCGTCAGAGTAGATCGCGGTCGCGATCCGTCCGAACAGGCCGAAGTTGTGCTGGTTCATCCAGTGGTGGTTGGAGGCCAGGAACTCCTCCAGGACGGGGTTGGCGAAGTTGCCGAGCAGTCGCTCGTCGTCCTCGGCGCTCCACACCACGTTGTAGCCGTCGTGCTGGCCGGGAGTGTCGTCGTCCGCCGGTTCGGTGGCGCGGATGATCTCGGCGGCCATGAGGAACTGGTAGAGCGGGTGTCCGGTGTGGATGTGCGCGTCGGGGAAGTACGTGTAGCCGTTCGGGTCCATGTCGGCCCAGGTGCGCAGGGCCTGGATCGCGTTTTTGCGGTAGACCTCGTTCCCGGTGGTGACCCACATGAGGGACTGGGTGAGCGCGCCGAAGGAGTCGTTGGTCTCCCGGCCGCGCATCCCGGCGTTGTCGAAGATCTTGGTCCGGGCCTTGTCGGGTTCGGCCGCCGACACGGAGTTCGACGCCCGCCAGGTGGTGGACGCGAAGCCCGTCTTGGTCATCGCGTCGAAGTACGACGCCCACGGCTCCTGGCCGGAGCGCACCATCTCCTGCGTCGTGCGCAGGTCGTCGGCGGAGAGGCCGATGCCGGGATGGACGAACCCGGCGTCGCTCACCGTCTCGTTGACGGTGACCACATGGTCGGTGATGAGCCCGGAGGGCTCGGCGGCCGGAGCGGGGGAGGCCGCCGCCACCATGCCGGCCGCGAGCGCCAGCACGGCGGCCGCGGCGGTCGGCCAGGGCCGTCCTCGGGGTCTGGTCTGCTTCATCGCAGGGTTCCTTCCGTAGTCCGGCGCGCGCCGGGGGACAGGGGTCGAGGCGCGCCAAGAAAGCGGGATATCGTTATCCTTTGATCGATGCTAACGGCGTCCAGAACTGGAATCAAGACTCCGATATCGTTTTCCTGAAAACGCGTGCCTTTCCCGAACGCGACCCTTCCCTCCGACGATCCGAACTGGAGCGAGCACATGACCGCGACCGCACCCCCGCCCGCCGGAACGGCCATCGAATGGACCCGTCCCGGCCTGCACCTGCGCTTCGACACCGGCGCGGACGAGCGGCCCGTCCATCTCGTCCACTGGGCCACCGGCCCCGGCGCCCCGTCGGTCGCCGCGCCTTCGCCGATCGTGGACCTCAGCGCCGCCGGCGAGCACCGCGCCCGCCACAACCAGAGCCTCCTGCTCTGGGGGGCCGGGCTCCGGCTGCGCTACACCGGCCACGAAGCGGACGGCGACGAACTCCGCGTCCACCAGCGCGACCCCGAACTCGGCCTCGAAGTGACCAGCGTCTTCCGCGCCGCCGGACCGGGGCTCCAGATCCGCCAGACCGTCCGCAACGGAGCGGAGGACGAACTCGTGCTCCTGGCCGTGAGCTCGGCGCTCATCGCCGTCCCCGAAGGCGCGCACGACCTCCTCTGGGGCGAGAGCGAATGGCTCGCCGAAGGGCGCTGGCACCAGCGCCCGCTCACCGACCTGCTGCCGAACGTCAACCCGGAGTTCCACCACCGCCGCAACCGGGGGAACGTGGCGAGGACCAGCCACGGGTCGTTCTCGAGCGGCGAGTTCCTGCCCACCGGCGTGCTCCTGACCGAGGGCGGGCCGTCGCTGGCGTGGCAGGTCGAGGCCAGCGCGGGCTGGCACTGGGAGGCGAGCCAGCACGAGGGCACCGTCACCGTCGGAGTCTACGGCCCGACCGACCTGTATCACCAGTTCACGCAGCGCCTCGCGCCCGGCGAGGCGTTCACGACGGTGCCCGCCGGGTGCTGCGTCGCCGACGGCGGGCGCGACGCCGCCTTCGCGGCCCTGTCCGACTACCGGCGCGCGATCCGCGAGGTCCGCCCGGTCGACGCCCGGCTTCCCTTGGTCTACAACGACTTCATGAACACCCTCATGGCCGGGCCCTCCACGGAGAAGGAGCTCCCGCTCATCGAGGCGGCCGCCGAGGCGGGCGCGGAGTACTACTGCGTGGACGCCGGCTGGTACGGCACCGGCAACTGGTGGACCGACGCCGGCGACTGGCACGAAGCGCCCGGGCACTTCACCGGCGGGCTCGTCGCCGTCTTCGACGCGATCCGCGCCAAGGGGATGCGCCCCGGCATCTGGCTCGAACCGGAAGCGGTGGGCGCCAACGCGAAAGCCGCCCGAGAGCTGCCTGAGGAGGCGTTCTTCCAGCGGCACGGCCGCCGCGTCTTCGAGACCGGGCACTACCAGCTCGACTTCCGTCACCCGGCCGCGCGCGCCCACCTGGACGAGGCCGTCGACCGGCTGGTGGAGGAGTTCGGGATCGCGTTCTTCAAGCTCGACTACAACGTGAACGCCGGGGTCGGCACCGATGTGGACTGCGACGGTCCGGGCGCCGGGCTCCTGGGGCACACGCGGGCGTTCCGGGACTGGCTGAGCGACGCCCAGCGGCGGCACCCCGGGGTCCTGTTCGAGAACTGCGGCTCCGGCGCGATGCGCATGGACTACCACCTGCTCTCGGTGGCGCACCTGCAGTCCACGAGCGACCAGCAGGACTTCCGCCGCTACGCGCCGATCGCGGCGGCCGCTCCCGCGAGCGTCCTCCCCGAGCAGGCCGGGAACTGGGCGTATCCGGACGCGTCGATGAGTATCGAGGAGACGGCGTTCGCGATGACCGCCGGGGTGATGGGCCGGCTCTACCTCTCGGGGTTCCTGGGCGGGCTCGGCCCGGAGCGGTTCGCGCTGGTGCGCGAAGCCGTTGCGCTCCACAAGGACTGGCGCGAGCGGATCGCCCGGTCGCACCCGGTGTGGCCGCTCGGCCTGCCCGGCTGGGACGACGACGTGATCGCGCTGCAGCTCGAGGCGGGCACTGAGTCGCTGCTGGCGGTGTGGTCTCGCGGCGCGGCGGCGGAGGTCGCTCTGCCGGGGCTGCGCGGTCGGCATGTGCGGCAGGCCTACCCGGTCGACCTGCCCGTCTGGGCGATCCGCGCCGACGGCGACGTGCCGGTGCTGCGCGTCCCGGAGGGCCCGGCCGCGCGGATCTTCACCGTGCAGTGAGCGCTAACGGGAACGCGGCACCGCGAGGTGCGGGGGAGTAGCAGGACGGCGAGCCGGTCGGTGCCCTTGAACAGGGCGCCGACCGACTCCTCAGTATCGATGAATGGAAATATTGAGCTGTCGTGTTGACTCGGTCACGCCGTGAGCGCTAACATTTCCTCGCATCTCGACCCCTACCGAGAAGCCAGGTGCCCATGCAGACTCTTGTCCGGACCGAGCCGCGCCCTGAGCAGGTGGCTCCGCGGCGACCGCGCTGGCGGCGGCGCACTACCGTCGAGGCCTACGCGCTGCTCGCGCCCAGCATCGCCGGATTCGCGGTCTTCCTGCTCGCTCCGATCGTCATCGTCGCGGTCCTCAGCCTCTACGACTGGAACCTGCTCTCCGACCCCGAGTTCATCGGGCTCGAGAACTACCGGGAGCTGGCCGCGGACGAGCGGGCGCTCCAGTCGATCGGGAACACGTTCTACTACGTCCTCCTCAACATCCCCGTCCAGACCGTGCTCGCGCTCTTGCTCGCGCTGGCGCTCAACGCGAAGATCAAGGCCCGCAACACCTTCCGCGTCCTCTACGTGCTGCCGTGGATGGCGATGCCGGTGGCACTCGGCGTCATCTGGCGGTGGGTGTTCGACCCCGCGTACGGCGCGCTCAACCGCTTCCTCGCCCTGTTCGGGATCGACGGCGCGGCCTGGCTGACCGACTCGGCCTGGGCCATGCCGGTCATCGCCTCGGTCAACGTGTGGCAGTACACCGGCTACACCATGCTGTTCTTCCTCGCCGGGCTGCAGGCGATCCCCGCGCAGCTCTACGAGGCGGCCGATGTGGACGGCGCCTCGCCGGTGCACCGGTTCTTCACGATCACGCTGCCGCTGCTGCGCCCGGCGATGATGTTCGTGCTCATCACCAGCGTCATCGGCTCGTTCCAGGTCTTCGACACCATCCACGTCATGACCGCGGGCGGCCCCGCCGGATCCACCGCGACCCTGAACTACCAGATCTACCTGGAGTCCTTCACCCAGCGCAATGCCGGGTACGCGTCGATGCTCGCCGTGATCCTGTTCGCCGTCATCGCGCTCATCACCCTCGCCCAGGCGGCCTTCTTCCGCAAGCGCACCGTCTACGACTTCAGTTAGGGGCCGAACCGATGAAGAAGATCCCGCTCTACCTCGTGCTCGTCGCGGGCGCGCTCGTCTCGGTCGCCCCCTACCTGCTGACCATGAACGCCGCGTTCAAGTCCAAGCAGGAGATCCTGACCTCCGAGCCGTGGGCGCCCCCGACGGACCCGATCCTCACCAACTTCGCCGAAGTGTGGAGCCGCTACGACTTCGCCACCTTCGTGGTCAATTCCGTGATCGTCGCCGTGGCGGTGACCCTCGGCCAGCTCGTGTTCTCCACCCTCGCCGCCTACGCCTTCGCGCGCCTCGACTTCCCCGGCCGCGACCAGCTGTTCTGGGCCTACATCGCGACGCTCATGGTGCCGCAGATCGTGACCCTCGTGCCCACCTTCATCATCGTGCGCGAACTCGGCCTGGTCGACACGCACCTCGGCCTCGTCCTGCCGTTCGTGTTCGGGTTCCTCATGCCCTACGGCGTGTTCCTGGTGCGCCAGTACTTCAAGACCATCCCCGAGTCGATCGAGCACGCCGCCCGTATCGACGGGGCCGGGACGCTCACGATCCTGTGGCGAGTCATGGTCCCCATGGCCCGCCCGATCCTCGGCACGCTCGCCGTCATCAGCTTCGTGAACACCTGGAACAACCTCCTGTGGCCGCTCATCATCACCCACTCGGAGTCCACCCGGGTCATCACGCGCGGCATCGCGCAGATGCAGTCCCAGTTCAACCAGGAGTACCACCTCGTCCTGGCCGCCTCCGCGATGGCGCTGCTCCCGCTGGTCGCCGTCTTCCTGGCCTTCCAGCGGCACATCGTCCGCTCCATCGCCCTCAGCGGCATGAAGTGACACCGGCTCCGCAACCGACCTCTCAACGACGAAAGGCAAACGGCATGAACAAGACCCGCCCCGCGGCCCTCGCCGCCCTCGCGCTCGCCCTCCCCGCCGGACTCGCCGCCTGCGGCGGCGACGACGGCGGACCGGTGACGCTGCGCTACGCCTTCTGGGACGACAACCAGCGCCCCGCCCTCGAAGCCATGATCGCGGCCTTCAACGAGGAGCACCCCGACATCGAAGTCGAGCTCGAGCAGAACCCCTGGGAGGA
Organism: Glycomyces niveus; assembly: GCF_017592475.1. Taxonomy (GTDB): domain Bacteria; phylum Actinomycetota; class Actinomycetes; order Mycobacteriales; family Micromonosporaceae; genus Glycomyces; species Glycomyces niveus. The sequence continues at coordinate 218,602 of NZ_JAGFNP010000009.1, forward strand.
CTACTGGGCCGGGCTCGACAGCCGCTTCGCCGCCGAAGAGGCCCCCGACGTGTTCTGGAACCACGTCTCCCGCTTCCCCACCTACGCCTCCAACGGCGTCCTCCTGCCGATCACCGACGACATCGAGGACGACGGCCTCGACACCTCGATCTACCCCGAGAACCTCTACAACTCCTGGCAGTTCGAGGACGAGCAGTACGGCCTCCCCAAGGACTGGGACTCCATCGCCCTCGTCTACCGCCTCGACGCCCTCGAAGCCGCCGGCATCGACCCCGCCACTGTCGGCGACCTCGAATGGAACCCCGTCGACGGCGGCACCTACGTCGAATTCCTCCAGAAGCTCACCGTCGACGCCAACGGCAACAACGCCCTGAGCCCCGACTTCGACCCCGAGAACGTCGTCCAGTACGGCACCGCCATGTCCTCCAACACCGGCCAGACCGACTGGTGGAACTACGCGGTCCAGAACGGCTGCTCCCTCCAGACCGAGCCGTGGGGCGACTACGCCATCGACGCGCCCGAATGCGTCGAGGCCATCCAGTTCACCGCCGACCTCTACAACAAGTGGCACGTCGCCGTCCCCGCCGAATCCACGAACCAGCCCAACGGCGGCGTCCCCGGCGACTACGTCGTCCCCGGCCAGGCCGCCACCACCCTCGACGGCTCCTGGATGCTCAGCTTCTACCGCGACGGCCTCGAACCGGGCACGTGGGCGGTCGCCGACAACCCCTCGGGCCCCGTCGGCTCCGGCACGGTCATCAACGGCCTCTCCAACGCCATCTACGCCGGCACCGAGCACCCCGACGAGGCCTGGGAACTCGTCAAGTTCCTCGGTTCCGAAGAGGCGCAGGCGATCGCGACGGGCATGGGCTCGGTGTGGCCCGGCGTCTCCTCCCTCAACCAGGACTTCGCCGACTACTGGGCCGGCGAGGGCATCGACGTCACCGGCTTCCAGACCGCCGCCGAAGGCACCACCATCGGCTACCCGCTCTCCATGAACGACGCCGCGTTCGGCACCGCCGCGATGGACGAGTTCAATCAGGTCTGGCTGGGCACCAAGGACGCCCAGGCGGCGGCCGAGGCGGTCGTCGCGATCGCCAACGCCGAATAGCCGCACCAGTACCGAAAGGCCACCGAGAGCATGAGCGCCGCCGCCGGACCCCGGCCCGTGAGCATCTTCGACGTCGCGAAGCGCGCGGGCGTGTCGCACCAGACCGTCTCGCGCGTCATCAACGACGCTCCGCAGGTCGCCGCGGCCACCCGGGCCAAAGTGAAGGACGCGATCGCCGAGCTGGGCTACCGGCCCAACCGCTCGGCCCGCGCCCTCGCCGGCGGCGCGCTCAAATCCGTCACCGTCCTCACCACCGACACGTCCCTGTACGGGACCGCGGAGACCCTGCGCGGCATCGAAGACGCCGCCAGGGCCGCCGGGTTCTCCGTGCTCGTCTCGGTGATGGACCCCGACCAGGCCTACAGCGAGGCCGACCTCCTCGGACGGCTCCCACATGACGGCGCCGCCGCCATCGTCATCGCGCACGACGAGACCACCGTCCGCGCCATGCGCGCCCTCCACGAGCGCCAACCGGGCGCGACCGTCGCGACCTGCGGCGAGCACCAAGAGGACCGGGACGCCGACTGGCTCATCTCGCTCGACGACCGCACCGTCGCCGCCCGCGCCACCCGCTACCTGCTCGACATGGGCCACCGCCAGGTCCACTACCTCGCGATCCCCGGCACGGCCGGCCGCCGCACCGGCTGGTCCGACGCGCTGGCCGCCGCCGGGATCACGGCCCCCGCGGCCGTGGAGTCCGGCTGGTCCGTCGCAGCGGCGGCCGAGGCCGCGACCGCGCTCGTCGCCGACCCGGCCGTCACCGCGATCCTCTGCGGCAACGACGACCTCGCGTTCGGGGTCCTCCACGCCGCGCACCGCGCGGGCCGCGCCGTCCCCGGCGACCTCAGCGTCATCGGCTTCGACGACTACCCGCTCGCCGCCTACCACGTCCCTCCGCTCACCACAGTGGACCTCGACTTCCGCGGCGTCGGCCGCGGCGCCTTCGAACGGCTGCGCGCCATGCTCGAAGGCGGCCCCGATCCCCGCCCGTCCTGGCGGTCCCCCGAACTCATCGTCCGCGAGACCTCAGGACCGCCTCGTCAATGACGACCACCGAAAGGGCTGCAATGCAACCACTCCTGCGCAGAGGCCTCGCGGCCGCGACCGCGGCCGGCCTCCTCACCGGCCTCGCCGCCGCGCCCGCGCAAGGCCAGGACGCCCCCGTCCTCACCGTCGACTTCGGACAGCTCACGGGCGCGCCCGACCACGGCGCGGTCGGCTCCCTCTACGGCATCTCCGAGAACGGCGTCCCCGGCGACAACCTCCTCGACCCCCTCCGCATGTCCTCCATGGCCCCCAAGCCCACCGGCGGCACCCAGCACCCCAACGGCGACGCGAACGACGTCCTCGAAGTCCTCGCCGAGCACGACGGCGGCGAGGCCTTCGTCAACCTCCAGGACTGGTACCCCGACTGGCCCTACCAGAACGACGGCATCGACGCCTACCTCGCCGAAGTCGAGGCGATGGTCCCCGCCATGGAGGCCTCCCCGCACGCCGACCGACTCGTCTACGTGCCCTTCAACGAACCCAACTGGATCTGGTACAACCGCGGCTCCGACTACGAGGGCACCACCGCCCGCTTCTTCCACGACTGGGACGCCGCCTACGCGCTCCTGCGCGAGATCGCCCCCGACACCCCCATCGCCGGACCCAACGAGTCCCACTACGACGCCCGCTTCATGCGCGACTTCATGGAGCACACCGCCGCCGCGGGCACCGTGCCCGACGTGATCACCTGGCACGAGCTCTCCCCGGACTCCCTGCGCTACTACCAGCGCAACCACGACGACTACCGCGCCCTCGAAGCCGAACTCGGCCTCGAACCGCGCCAGATCAACATCAACGAGTACGGCAACAACCGCGACTTCGGCGCGCCCGGCCAGATGGTGCAATGGGCCGCCATGTTCGAGGACACCGACGCGCTCGCCGACATGGCCTACTGGACCGCCTCCGGCGGCCTCTCCGGCAACGCCCCGCAGACCAACGTCCCCAACGGCGGCTGGTGGTTCCTCAAGACCTACTCGCAGATGACCGGCGAGACCGCCCTGGTCACCCCGCCGCAGAACGACGTCGTCGACACCCTCCAGGGCGTCGCCACCTTCGACGGGGCCAAGGACCAGGCCCAGATCCTCCTCGGCGGCGGCTCCGGCGAGGCCACCGTCGACTTCACCGGTCTCACCCTGGGACGCAAGGTCACCGCCACCGTCCACGAGATCGCCTGGACCGGCAACGAGGGCTCCTCGCCCGCGCCGCGGGCCGTCGACCGGATCGCCCTGCGCCCCGACGCGAACGGCGCGGCGAGCATCGCACTCGAGGACCTCGACCCCATGTCCGCCTACTGGATCACCCTCACCCCGGGCACGGGCCGGGCCGAGCCCGTCGAGACGCCCTGGTCCGGCACCTGGGAGGCCGAGGACGCCGCGATCACCGGCGGCGCCGTCTACAACGAAGGCAGCGCCGCCAACTCGTGGGCCTTCCCCGCCTCCGGCGGCAAGAGCGTCGGCTCCCTGAACCGGGCCGACAGCCGCGTCCAGTTCACCGTCGACGTCCCTGAAACCGGGACCTACGACCTCACCGTCACCTATGGGAACACCTTCGGCCGCAACCTCCCCGAAGGCGCCTCGCCGACCGAGCAGTTCCTCACCGTCAACGGCGGCGACGCCGCCACGGTCACGTACCCCTCGACCATGCAGTGGGGCTCGCGCGGCCAGGTCACGGTCCAAGTCGAACTCGAAGCGGGGGAGAACGCCATCGCCCTCGCCAAGTCCGACCCCGAGGCCGGGACCGCCTACGGCGAGGCCGGCATCGACAAGATCGACCTCACGCCGTCCGTAGTGGACACCTACACCTACCCGGCCGTGTTCGCCCGCACCGAAGGCGACGCCGAGCACCAGTACGGCCGCCGCGAAGGCGTCAAACTGAACGGGGACGAGCAGATCGTCTTCGACGTGTACGCCCCGGCCGACGGGTACTACGAGATCGCCGCCGACACCGAAGGCAAGGGCGAACTGCGCGTGCTCGGCCCCCACACCGAGGACATCGCCTTCGAACTGGAGGACGAGCAGACCCTCGCCCTCCACGAAGGGATCAACCGCATCGCGCTCAACGCGAAGCGCGGCACCCTCCACGTTCACGACCTCACCGTCACCGGCGACGGCGGCGACGAGGGCTTCACCCACATCGCGGCCGCCGACGCCGACCTCGCCGGCACCGCCGTCCTCACCGAGAACCGCTGGGCCACCGAAGGACAGGCGATCACCGGCGTGGGCGGCGGCGAAGGCAACACCGCCACGCTCACCGTCGAAGCCGACGAAGCCGGGCCGCACCTGCTGCTCGTCCACTACGCCAACGACGAGCGCAAGAGCGGCCACGCCTACAACACCGACATCATCTCCCGCTACGCCGAGTTCACCGTGAACGGCGAAGCCGCCGCCACGGTGCCCATGCGCGCCACCTGGAGCTGGAACGACTTCTGGTCCTACCCGCTCATCGTCGACCTCGAACCCGGCACCAACACCATCGAGATCGGCAACCCCGGCCTGTTCACCGGCATCGGGGACCGCCAGGGCCGCACGGCCGACTTCGACCACTTCGAGATCGCGCCGCTCCACGGCTAGCCTTGCGCCATGAGAGCCCGCCCCGGCCGGGGCGGGCTCTCACCACGACCGGAACCACCACCGAAAGGGAACCAATGCCAGCGCCCGACACCCGCCTCTGGTCCATCGACACGCCGAACACGAGCTACGTCGTCGCCGTGGACGACCACGACCGGCTCCGCGGCCTCCACTGGGGACCGAGGCTGAGCGCCGAGCAGGCGCTGGCCCTCCTCGAGCTGCCGGAGTCCCCGTTCCGGCCCGTCATCGGCCGCGAGCCCCGCTACGACCTCAGCACCGGCTCGGCCTTCCAGTACGGCCACAACGGCCTCCAGGTGCGCTTCGCCGACGGCACCCGCGACCTCGAGCTCGCCTTCACCGAGGCGGTCGAAGCGGACGGCGACCTCGCCTTCGTCTTCACCGACCGGCACTACCCGCTCGAAGTGCGCACCCGCTACCGCACCCACCCCGACTCCGACGTCATCGAACGCACCCTCGAACTGCGCAACAGCGGCACCGAGCCGATCGAGGTCGTCCGCGCCGACTCGGCCACCTGGGTCGTGCCCGGGCTCGACGAGCCGCGACTGAGCCAGCTCCACGGCGAGTGGGGCGCGGAAACCCAGCTCACCCGCACCACGATCCCTTACGGCGAGACGGTGATCGGCTCCCGCCGCGGCATCACGGGCCACCAGTCGAACCCGTGGGTCGCCGTCGACGACGGCACCGCCACCGAGACCGCGGGACCGGTCTGGTCCACCGCGCTGGCGTGGAGTGGCACCTGGCGCATCACCGTCGAGAAGGGACCCACCGGCAGCGTCACCGTCTCCGCCGGCTTCGGCCACGACCCGATCGCGATCCGCCTCGACGGCGGCGCGACCCTCGAGACGCCGGTCGCGGCCGGCCTGCACACCGCGCACGGGTTCGCCGCGGCCGCGAGCGCCTGGCACGACTACGCGCTCGCGCACGTCCTGCCCCACCCCGGCGAGGTCCGCCCGGTGCTCTACAACTCCTGGGAGGCCACGGAGTTCGACTTCACCGCCGAGGACCAGATGCGCCTGGCCGACCGCGCGGCGGCGATGGGCTGCGAGCTGTTCGTGATGGACGACGGCTGGTTCGGAGCCCGCGTCAACGACCGCGCCGGGCTCGGCGACTGGACCCCCAACCCCGACCGCTTCCCGGACGGCCTGGGCCCCTTGATCAAGCATGTGCACGGCCTGGGCATGCGCTTCGGGATCTGGGTCGAGCCCGAGATGGTGAACCCCGACTCGGACCTGTACCGCGCGCACCCCGACTGGGTGTACCACCAGCCGCACCGGCGCCGCAGCGAGGTGCGCCAGCAGCTGGTGCTCAACCTCGCCCGCCGCGACGTCGCCGACCACATCCACGCCCGCCTCGACGAGCTCTTGAGCGGCAACGAGATCGACTTCGTCAAGTGGGACATGAACCGGCCCTTCACCGAGGCCGGGTGGCCCGGGGACGAGGACCCCGACCGCCTCTGGTTCGACCACACCCGCAACCTCTACGCGATCCTCGACCGGCTCCGCGCCGACCACCCGTCCTTGCGGATCGAGTCGTGCTCCTCGGGCGGCGGCCGGGTCGACTTCGGCATTTTGCGCCGCACCGACCAGGTGTGGACCTCGGACAACACGGACGCGGTGGACCGGATCGCGATTCAGGACGGCTTCGCGCAGGTCTACCCTGCGCGCGTCATGGGCGCGTGGGTCACCGACTCGCCCAACCCCCTGACCCGCCGGGAGGTTCCGCTCGACTTCCGCTTCCATGTGGCGATGGCCGGGGTCCTCGCCGTCGGCGGCGATCTGCGGATCTGGAGCGACGAGGAGCAGGCCCGCGGCGCCGAGCTCGTGGCCGACTACAAGCGGGTCCGCCCCACGGTGCAGCTGGGCCGCCGCCGCCCGCTGCGGGCCGGGAACGTCACCGGCGTCCAATACGACCGGGGCGACACGACGGTGGTCCTGGCCTGGCGGAAGGCCCGCGACTTCGCCTACCCCGACCCGCTCCTCAAGCTCCACGTCGACCGGGACGCCCGGTACCGTGAAGTGCGGTCCGGCCGCGTCCACCACGGCGCGATCCTCGCGTCGCACGGTCTCGAGCTCGGGCTCGCCCCGGCGGACTACGCGTCGGCCATGATCGAACTCACCAGGGAACCCTGACCCTCCCAGGGCTCCCGAGCACCACTACTTCAACCCAGTTAGGTACGCGCACAATGGAATACCTTCACATCGAGCACGGCGGCCGCACCATCCGCGGGGTCCTGCACCTCCCGGAGGGCGCGGAGGCAGCCCCGGCGGTCGCGCTCTGCCACGGGTTCGGCGGCAACCGCGCCGAGTTCGGCTACTCGTTCGTGCGGCTCGCCGAGCGCCTAGCGGCGAACGGCACCGCCGCCTACCGGTTCGACTTCGCCGGCTGCGGCGACTCCGACGGCGACTTCGCCGACCTCACCGTCTCGGACCAGGTCGCGCAGGCGGTCGCGGTCCTCGACGGGCTGGCCGGCCACCCGGCGGTCGACGGGGAGCGGCTGTCGCTCATGGGGATGAGCCTCGGCGGGCTCACGGCGCAGCTCGCCGCCGCGCAGCGCCCCGTCGCATCGCTGGCGCTGTGGGCGCCGGCCGCCGGGGCTGTGGCCATGAGCGAGGAGGGCGCGAAGCGGCGCGCTGACGCGATCGCCGAGCGCGGCTACGACGACTTCGGCGGCCTGCCGGTCCTCCAGTCGTTCGTGGACGACGCCAAGGGGATCGACGCGTTCGCCGACGCCGCCGCCTACACCGGCCCGGTGCTCCTGGCCGTCGGCACGGAGGACTTCGTGCTCAAGGACGACCTCCTCGAGCGCTACCAGGACCTCTACGGCGACCGCCTCGACCTGCAGATCTTCGACGCGGTCGGCCACGGCTTCGAGACCGTGCCCGCGCGCGAGCGCCTGGTCGAGATCACCACGGCATTCCTGACCCGGACCGCCTGAACCACCCGCTGAGGGCGGGCCGCACCGATGGGAGCGGTCCGCCCTCAGTCGTATCTCCCATCGAAATTCATCGAACTCGAAAAGTCGTGGACAAACGATTGCGCAACGCGCCGGTTGTGTGCGATCCTCGTGGTCACCCTCACCGGGAAGGTTCACGGAACCGATCTTCACAAAGGAGTGAAAATGCTGCCCACCCCCGCGGAACGCCGCCCCCCGGCGTCCGAGGCGAAAGCGACGGCCTCATGACCGCCGCGCTCGACAACCGCGCGGCCGCCGCCCTGCGCAAGCGCCGGCGCGGCGCACTCGGCCGGAGCCTGCGCCGCCACTGGCAGCTCTACGCGCTGCTCGTCCTGCCGGTCGCCTACTTCGTGATCTTCCAGTACATCCCCATGGCGAACAACGTGATCGCCTTCAAGGACTACAACGTGGTCCAGGGGATCTGGGGCTCGCCCTGGGCCGGGCTCGACCACTTCGAGCGGTTCTTCGCCAACCCGGTCGCCTTGGACCTGATCCGCAACACGCTCATGCTGAGCTTCTACGGGTTCCTGGCCGGGTTCCCGATCCCGATCATCCTGGCCTTGGCGCTCAACGAGGTCCGGGCGCGGTTCTTCAAGCGCACCGTCCAGATGGTCACCTACGCCCCGCACTTCATCTCGACGGTCATCGTCGTCTCGATGCTCATCCTGATCTTCTCGCCCCGCATCGGGTTCATGTCCGACTTCCTGGGCTTCTTCGGGATGAACTCGAACCTGCTGGCCGACCCCGACGCGTTCCGCAGCGTCTACGTCTGGAGCGACGTGTGGCAGACCGCCGGGTACTCGGCGATCATCTACATGGCCGCGCTGGCGGGCATCGACCCGAGCCTGTACGAGGCCGCGCGACTCGACGGCGCGAGCCGCCTGCGGAAGATCTGGCACGTCGACCTGCCGGGCATCGCGCCCACGGTCGTCGTGGTGATGGTCCTGAGCGTCGGCAACATCATGGCCGTGGGCTTCGAGAAGGCGTTCCTGCTGCAGAACCCGCTCAATCTCTCGACCTCCGAGATCATCGCGACCTACACGTACAAGATCGGCCTGCTCAGCGCCGACTTCAGCCTCGCGACGGCGGTGGGGCTCTTCAACTCCGTCATCAACCTCATCCTCCTGCTGGCCGTGAACACCGTCTCCAAACGCGTGACCGGCAACGGCCTGTGGTGAAGGGAGCCCCCGCAATGACCACCGAGACCACCCTCCTGGCCCCGCCCGCCGAACCGGAGCCCGAGCGGCGCGACCCCAAGCGCCGCAGCAACCGCGTCCAGGACACCCGCGTCGACCGGGTCTTCATGGTCGGCGTCTACATTCTGTTGACCACGTTCCTGCTCATCGTCCTCGTGCCACTGGTGAACATCGTCGCCAGCTCGTTCTCGAGTCCCGCGGCGGTCTCGGGCGGCCGGGTGTTCCTGTGGCCCGTGGACTTCACCCTCATCGGCTACAAGGCGGTCCTCACCAGCGACGCGATCCTCACCGGGTTCGGCAATTCGCTGTTCTACGCGATCGTCGGCACCCTCGTGAGCGTCGCGCTCACCGTGATGATCGCCTACCCGCTCTCGCGGTCGGAGCTGGTGGGGCGCAAGGTCCTCATCGGCGGGGTCCTGTTCACCATGCTGTTCTCCGGCGGCCTCATCCCGACCTACATGGTCGTGCGCGCCCTCGGACTGCTCGACACGCGCTGGGCGATCATCCTGCCCGCGGCGATCGGCGCCTGGCAGGTGCTCATCGCGATGACGTTCTTCCGCTCCTCGATCCCGGGCGAGCTGTACGAGGCCGCGCAGCTCGACGGCGCCTCGGACCTGCGGTTCCTGTGGTCGGTGGTGCTGCCGCTGTCGAAGCCGCTCCTGGCGGTCATCGCCCTCATGTACGGCATCGGCCAATGGAACTCGTACTTCTCCGCCCTCATCTACCTCCGCAGCGAAGAGCTCTACCCCCTCCAGCTCGTACTGCGGAACGTCCTCATCGTCAACAACACCGGCGGCACCAACCTCGCCGACCAGATGGCGGCGGAGCAGATGGCCGACCTCATGAAGTTCTCGCTCATCGTCGTCTCGACGGTGCCCGTCCTCCTCGTCTACCCGTTCGTGGCCCGGCACTTCACGAAGGGCGTGATGCTCGGCTCAGTGAAGGGCTGAACTCGCGCCGCACGTCCCCTCAAACCGCCCAACTCCTCATCTGAAAGGCAGTCAACGATGACCAGCAGATTCACCCGAGCGGCCGCCGCCGGAGCGGCCCTCGCCGTCTCGGCGGGCGCCTTCGCCGCCTGCTCCTCCGAGCCCGAGACCACACCGGACGACGTGATCACCATCTTCGTCCCGCAAGGCGACGACGCGGACTTCGACACCAACGCGTTCACCAAGGTGCTCGAGGAGAAGTTCGACGTCGACCTCCAGTTCGAGACGACCACCTGGGACGGCAACGCCGCCGCCGAGAAGCGGCAGATCTCCCTCGCCAGCGGCGACTACCCCGACGCGTACATGCTCATCCCGTGGGTCGACCAGTTCTCGAGCGAGGAGCTGGTGAAACTCGGCGGCCAGGGCGTCATCGTCCCGCTCGACGGCCTCATCGGCGAGGACACCCCGAACCTCACCGCCGCCTTCGAGAAGGAGCCCGGCTTCAAGGAGCTGGCGACCTCCCCGGACGGGAAGATCTGGGGCATCCCCGCGTGGAACGACTGCTACCACTGCTCGTACCCGTCGAAGCTGTGGATGAACTCCGAATGGCTCGACACCCTGGGACTGGAGCAGCCGACCACACCGGAGGAGCTGCGCCACGTCCTTGAGGCCTTCAAGACCCAGGACCCCAACGGCAACGGCCAGGCCGACGAGATCCCGCTCTCCTCGGCGGGCGGCAGCACCCTGCTCTCGTTCCTGATGAACCCGTTCGTCTACACCGCTGAGATGTACTCGAACGCCGAGGCCGCGAACCCGGCGACGCTCGGGGCCGTCAACGGCGAGGTCGTCCTGCAGCCGACCCGCGACGAATGGCGCGACGCGATCGCCTACGTCGCGTCCCTGTACGAGGACGGCCTGATCGACGAGGGCGCCTTCACTCAGAACGGTGAGGCGTTGAACGCCAAGGGCAACAGCGCCGACGGCGTGATCCTCGGATCGGTCGCCGTCATGCACCCGTGGTTCGTCACCAACGACCACGAGGACGGCCGCTACGGCCAGTACGACGCGGTCGCCCCGCTGACCGGGCCGAACGGCAGCGACGCGACCTACTCCGGCGGCGGCGCCGGCGCCGCGCCCGGCGCGACGTTCGTCATCACCAACCGCTCCAGCGAGGCGAAGCAGCAGAAGCTCATGCAGATCCTCGATTACATGGTCTCGTTCGAAGGCCACCTCCAAGGCGAGTTCGGCGTCGAAGGCGTCAACTGGGAGCGCGCCGGCGAAGGCGATGTGGCCCTCGACGAGAGCCTCGAGCCGACCTTCGAGCTGCTGACCCTCCCGGAGGGCGAGGGCGCCAACAACTCGTGGGGTCCGATCGCGCAGTTCTTCAGCGACGCCGAGTTCCGCAACGGCCAGGTCACCGCGACCGACGTGTACACGCCGGAGGGCTACGAGCGCAGGCTCTTCGAGGCCACGAAGCTCTACGAGGGCCACGAGTCCGCAGAGCTGTTCCCCTACTGGGAAGTCGCGATCACCGGTGAGACCGCCACCGAGCTCGCCACGATCCAGACCAATGTGGAGAACTTCGTCACCCAGGCGAGCGCCGAGTTCGTGACCGGCGCCCGCGACATCGGCAGCGACGACGACTGGAACGAGTTCCAGCAGAACCTCACCGACCTCGGTGCCGAACGGTACGTCGAGATCTACCAAGAAGCCTGGGACGCCTCGCGCTAGCGGCGTCCCCGCAGAAACCGGCGGGCCGCCTCGGGGTCAAGACGACGAGGCGGCCCGCCACTCTCACACTGAAAGGCGACCGCATGATCAGCGAGCGGCACTTCATCAACGGCGACTGGACGTTCGCCTACGGCGAGCACCCGGGTGCCGAGGCCGCGCCACCGGCGTCCGACTGGTTCGACATCGGTCTGCCGCACTCCTTCGAGCTCCCCGACTACCGCGACTACCGGATCTACGTGGGGCACGGCTGCTACCGCCGCACGCTCGACGTGGACGAGGCGTGGCTGGGGCAGTGGATCGCGCTGGAGTTCCTGGGCGTCTTCCAGACCTGCGAGGTGTTCGTCAACGGCCGCTCGGTCGGCCGCCACGAAGGCGGCTACACCCCGTTCACCGTGGACGTCTCGGACGCGGTGCGCGCGGGCGCGAACGACGTGTTCGTGCGCGTCGACAACCACTGGAACGCGCGCCTGGCCCCGCGCGCGGGCGACTACAGCTTCGGCGGCGGCATCTACCGCGACGTGAGCCTCCTCGTCGCCGACCGGGTCCGCGTCGACTGGTACGGCCTCGGCGTGACCACGCCCGTGATCGAGCCCGACGCCGCCACGGTCAACGTCTCGGTCGAGGTCGTCAACGACGAACCGCACCCCGTCGAGGCCGTCGTCTCGGCCGTGATCGCCGACGACGGCCCGGTCGCGGAGCTCGAACCGGTCAAGCACGTCATCCCCGCCCGGTCCACGGCCGTGGTCGAACTCGAAGGGACCCTTGCCGACCCGCGGCTCTGGCACCCCGACCACCCGCACTTGTACGAGCTCACCGCCGCGGTCGAAGTGGACGGCCGAGTCCGCTCCGCGCAGTCGACCGCCTTCGGCGTGCGCTGGTTCGAGTTCACCGCCGACCGGGGCTTCTTCCTCAACGGCGAGCACTACGACCTCCACGGCGCCAACGTCCACCAGAACCGCGGCGGCTGGGCCGACGCGGGCACCCGCGCCTCGATCCGCCGCGACATCGCCATGATCAAGGACCTGGGGATGAACATCATCCGCGGCTCCCACTACCCCCACCACCCGTACTTCGCCGCCGAATGCGACCGGCAGGGCGTCCTGTTCTGGTCCGAGCTCCACTTCTGGGGCATGGGCGGGGAGGACATCGAAGGGTTCTGGTTCGCCAGCGCCTATCCCATCCATGAAGAGGACGAGGCGGAGTTCGAGGAGAGCCTGCGCCGGGCGCTGCGCACCATGATCCGCGTGCACCGCAACCACGCGAGCATCATCACCTGGAGCATCGGCAACGAGGCGTTCTTCACCGACGATGCCGTCGTCGACAAGGCCAAGGCCCTCACCGTCGAACTCGTGGCGATGTCGAAGGCGCTCGACCCGACCCGGCCCGCCGCGGTCGGCGGGGCGCAGCGCAAGGGCTTCGACGTGCTCGGCGACATCGCCGGGTACAACGGCGACGGAGCGGAGCTCTTCCACGACCCGGGCTTCCCGAGCGTCGTCTCCGAGTACCACGGCACTTCGGGCAACGGCCCGGGCGAGTACGAGGTGCAGTGGGAGCACGGCGTCGAGGTCGACTACCCGTGGCGCTCGGGGAAGATCTTCTGGTGCGGGTTCCACTACAAGACCGTGGCCCCGGGCGCCGGACTCCAGGGCCTGGCCGACTACTTCCGCCGCCCCAAGCGCGCCTACCACTGGTACCGCGAGCAGCTGCTGGGCATCGCCCCGCCCGAGTTCCCGCAGCCCGGGACGGCGGCCGCGCTCCAGATGAGGTCCGATGTCGACACCATCCCGACCGACGGCACCGGCGACGCCCGCATCGAGGTCGAGATGGTCGACGAGCACGGCGTCCGCGTCGCCGACGACAAGCCGATCCTGCTCACCGTGCTCGAAGGGGACGGCCTCTTCCCGTCGGGTCGCTCGTTCACCCTCTCGCCGGAGACCGGCAGCGTCTGGGACGGGGCCGGGGCGATCGAGATGCGGTCCTACACTCCTGGGCCGCTTCGCATCCGCGCTACGGCCGACGGCGTCGCCCCGGCCGAGCTGGTGCTGACCGCGACCGGCCCGGCCAAGCCCGCGGGCAGCGGCGAGCGGCGGCTCCAGACGCCCGCGCCGTACCTGACCGAACCGCCGCTCGGCGGCGGCTACATCTCGCTGGCGGAGTACCGCCCGGTCAAGACCAGCAGCGCCGCGCCCGGCCACCATGGCGGCAACGCCACCCAACCGGGCGAGGCGACGTGGCGGGCCGCCGGCGACGAACCGGGGGAGTGGATCGCACCGAGCCTCGAGTTCCCTTACAAGATCAGGCTGATCGAGGTCACGTTCGCCGAGCCGCCGTCCAGCCCGTGGCTGGTCGAGTCGGCCGAGGACGGCCGCAGCTTCGAGCCGGTGCACGAGGGCGGGCCGGGTGAGGACCGCTCGGTGAAGGTCCAGTTCGAAGCCCGCACCGCGCTGGCCGTGCGCGTGTCGTTCCCGGAGCGGCCGTTGGAGATCCGGGAGATCCGGGTTCACTGAGCGGACCGAAGCACGGATAACGATATCCCAATAGGTCGATCATCAAGGCGCGCAGGGCTTGCTCCGGCAGGTTCTGCGCGCCGCTTTGCCGTCCTCAACTGCGGTTATGGCGATCTCTCCTGCCGCCCTTGCCTCCCGCTCCCGAGTGAGATATCGTTATCCCTCGATAGAAACCGGTCTCTCGAACGGAGTAGGTACCTCTCATGCATCCCCCCACGGCCGCCACCCGCGATCGCCGCGCCCTGCCCAGGCGCGCCGCCGCGCTCATGGCGGCAATGCTGCTCTCACTAGGACTCGTCCAGCTCGTCGCGCCCGGTGCCGAACCCGCGCAAGCGGCGACCACCTGCGACGTGCAGTTCAACTCCACGACAAGTGAAGCCGGGTTCAGCCACCCCGGCATCGGGCTCACCGAGCCGATCATCGAGAACGTGCGCACCCAGCTCGCGGCCGGAGCCGAACCGTGGGCCACCGGGTTCGAGGCCCTCAAGAAATCCGGCGCGGCCGGGGAGGGCGTGAAACCGTCCAACGCCGGCACCGACCCGACCAAGCCGCGCACGACGGCCTTCAACGCCGGCACCAGGGGCATGTTCGAGGCGGACGGCCTGAAGGCCTACACCCAGGCGGTCATGCACGTCCTCACCGGCAAGGAGGTCCACCGCAGCAACGCCCTCGCCATCATCCGCAACTGGGCCCAGATGGACCCGACGAAGTTCGAGTACTACGTCGACTCCCACATCCACAACGGCATGCCGCTCTTCCGCATGGCCGGAGCCGCTGAACTGCTGCGCTACACCAGTTGCGGCGACGACCCGGCTCTCGTGCTCACCGAGAACGAGGCAAAGGCCTTCAGCGACAACCTGATCAAGCCCGCCATCGCGACGTTCATGTCTTCCCCGGACCGCTTCATGAACCAGCACAACTACCCGCTCCTGGGCTCCATGGCCGGGTCGATCTTCATGGACGACACCGAGCTGTACCACGAGAAGGTCGAGTGGTTCACGGTCAACGAGACCGCGAAGGACGAGGGCTTCAACGGCTCCGTCTCGCGCCTGGCCCGCTGGGTGGACAAGAACGACAAGACCGGCGAGCCCATCGACGACCCCCACGTGCAGCTGACCGAGATGGGCCGCGACCAGGCCCACGGCGGCGGCAACCTCACGAACTTCGCGGCCCTGTCCCGCATGATGATGGCCCAGGGCACCGAGGTCGACCCGGTCGACGGCACGGTCTCGACCGCCGAGGACGCTGTGGGACCGTACGAGTTCCTCGACGACCGCATCCTCAAGGCCGCCGACTACTTCTGGCAGTTCATGTCCGGCCGCGACCCCGAGTGGACTCCCATCGCGTACGCGATCTCGCCCGACGGCACGATCCGCGACACCTACAACCACATCGCCGACGGCTACCGCGGCCGCTACGCGACCGCGAGCTTCTGGGAGATGTACTACTACTACACCTACCAGCGCGGCGAGGACGTCGAGGCGATCGCCCCCTTCTTCGCCGAGGCCTACGCCAAGCGCCCCACCCCCGTCCAGATCGGCTGGGACGGCCGCGACGGCGGCGGCGACTCGTGGATGTTCGCGCCCGCCGAAGCCGCGGGCGAGACCGCCCAGGTGCCGAACCCCGACCCCGACATCCTGGAGATCGAGCAGCGCTACATGCACCTCGCCGGCAACGTCGAGGAAGGCGACGGCTTCGTCAGCATGGCGGGCGGTTCGAAGATCTCTTACGTCAGCGGCGGGAACAACAAGCCGCAGCAGGGCTTCCTCGTCCGCACCGAAGGCCCGGCTGTGATCCACCTGGGCGGCGTCAGCCACGACGACACCGTCAGGCGCGATACCTCCGTGACCGTGCCGGACACGGGCGGCGAATGGCGGTACGTCACGGTCTCCCGAGCCATGGGCGACATCCTGTTCATCGAGACCGAGGGCGCCGCGGTCGACATCGACCACATCAACATCAACGCCCAGGCCGAACTCGACGGCCCGGTCTACCCCGAGGACGCCGCCGAACGCGTCATCGGCTGGGACGGCGCCGACCTCACCGTCGACCTCGCCGCCACCGGCGACGGCATCACGTACAGCGCCACCGACCTCCCCGACGGCGCCGCACTCGACACCGCCACCGGGCGGCTGACCTGGACCGGGGAGGACTCGGGCACGATCACCGTCGCCGCCGACGACGGCACGAGCGTCGCCGCGCGCACGGTCGTCCTCGACGCCGCCGCCGACCGCGAGGAGGCGCTGGCGCTGGCCGAGGAGGACTTCGAACCCGAGGACGGGTACGAGTCCGCGTCTGAAGCCGCCTTCACCGCCGCCCGCGACGCGGCCGAAGCGAAGCTTCAGGAAGGCACCGACGCGGAGTTCGCGACCGCCTTGGCGGGCATGGTCGCCGCGGCGGACGGCCTGCGCCTCATCTCGCCGAAGACCAGTGTGGACGGCAGTCTGGACTTCCCGGGCCTGCTCCACTCCTCGACCGCGAAGGAGTTCGCGCCGCTCCTCGTGGACGGCGACAACCAGACCGGCCTGGGCTACCCCTTGGCCGTCAACAAGTCGCACACCTTCGACTTCGGCCCCGACTTCCGGGTCTCGGCGCGGGAGTTCGGCTTCCAGAGCAACATCTTCGCCGACCGACTCGCCAACTCGGCGGTGTTCGGCTCGAACGACGGCGTCAACTGGACCCGCCTCACGCCGGGGGTCACGGAGTTCACCCAGGACTTCAACACCCTCGAAGTCGAGCCGGAACTCCGCGACGACCAGTTCCGGTACGTCAAGGTCCAGATGATCGAGCAGCTGCCGGACGTCCTCTACGGGATCATCCGCGGCGTCTTCGAGATGACCGAGTTCCACATCTACGGCGAGCGCCACGAGATCGGCAACCAGATCTCGAAGGCCGCCATGACCTCCGAAGACGCCGTGGCGGGCAAGGTCGCCGTGGGTGACACCGTGAACGTCGCGGTCACCACGAGGCAGCCGGTCGACGCCGTCACGGTGAACGTGATGGGCATCGAAGCGGCCGCCGCTTCGGAGGACGGCGTCAACTGGCTCGCCCCCGTGGTCCTGGACGGCGTCGAGCCCGGCTCGGTCACCCTCACCGTCGACTACGCCGACGACGGCAAGGCGGGCCCGACCCTATACGGCCCCACCGAAGGCGCGAGCCTGTTCGCCGGCGGGAACCGCGACCAGCTGATCGACGTCGCGGACCTCGCCACCGTCCTCGCCTCCGACAAGCAGTGGCCCGGCAACGGGCTCCCCGCCGACCAGGTCGGCTACCTGCTCTTCGACGGCGACGAGAACACCGCCGGGGACCTCAACACCGGCGTCGGCTCGTACTACACCGTGGACTTCGGCGAGGGCGCCGCCGTGCGCCTCGACGAGGTGTACTTCCTGCCGCGGCTGTGCTGCACGTCCAGGTCGGACGGCACGATCGTGCAGGGCTCCAACGACGGCCAGACGTGGACCACGCTCACCGAGCCGCTCACCGGCACCAAGGCCGGGGTCTGGCAGTGGAAGAGCGTCGCCGACGACACCCACTACCGCTACTTCAAGATCTACAACGCGAACCGCTGGCACGGCAACCTCGGTGAGGTCCAGTTCTTCGGGGACCTCGCCTAACCCACAGACCGTCTCGGCCGCCCGCCCCGCCACGCGATCCGCGTGGCGGGGCGGTGCGGTTTCACGCCTGGATCGAGAGCAGGCGCGGGTCGACGGCGTGCAGGAGCGGCTCGCCCGCGGCGAGCCGCTCCGCCTCCTCGACGATGAAGCGCCCCATGCGGGCGAGTTCGTTGCCCTGCGACCCCGCCACATGCGGGGTGAGGAACAGGTTCGGCAGGTCGAACAGCGGCGAGTCCGCCGGCAGCGGCTCGGGGTCGGTGACGTCGAGGATCGCCGAGATCCGCCCGGTCGCCAGCTCGGCAACGAGCGCATCGGTGTCCACGAGCGAGCCGCGCGCGGTGTTGACGAGCACCGCGCCGTCCTTCATGGCCGCCAGCCGCTCGGCGTTGACGAGCCGCCGCGTCTCGGGCAGGTCGGGGGCGTGGACGGAGACGATGTCGGCCCCTGCCATGAGCGCGTCCAGGCTGACCAGCCGCGCGCCGAGCCGGGCGGCCTCGTCCGCCTCCACGTGCGGGTCTGCCAGCAGCACCTCGAAGTCGAAGGGGCGCAGCAACTCGAGCACGCGCCGTCCGATCCGCGAGGCCCCGATGAGGCCCACGGTGCGTCCGAAGTTGCCGGTCCCGCCGTGGTCCTCGCCGATCACGAAGCCGCGCTCGATGCGGAACCGCTCGCGCAGCCCGAATACGTCCTTGCCCGCCAAGAGGATCATTCCCAGCGTGTACTCGGCGACGGGCACGGCGTTGGCCTGCTGGGCCGAGACGACGGCGATGCCTCGCTCGTAGACGGCGCGGTCGATCCACTGGACGCTCCCGGCGGCGTGGAGCACGGCACGCAGCTTGGGCGCGGCGGCGAGCACCGGGGGATCGAGCCGCGGCGCGCCCCATCCGGTGACGATCACCTCCGCGTCCGCCAGCGCGGCCGCCGTCCGATCGTCGCCGAAGTCGCGGGCGACGAGGCCGGGGTCGATGTCGAGGACGGCGCGGAGGCGGCTCAGGTTCGGCTCGGCGAACAGCTTGGGGAGGTAGACGGGGTCCATCGCGAACAGCCCGGGGATGCGGTCGGTCATGCGGGTTCCTTGCTCCTCTGAGGGATAACGATATCTAACCTAGGCGGTGCCGCCGGAGTTGTCGAGTCCGGAGTCCGGCATGCAGGATCACCAGGCTTTCGAACTGCGATGACCCCGATACGGGAGGTATTCGGGGCAGTCGGAAACCGAGGCTCAGGCATATTGACATACCTCAATGAAAACCTTATCTTCGAGTATAAGGGATAACGTTATCCGTCTTCGGGTCGCGATCCCGTCCGCCCCTCGCCAACGACCGTCGAAGGAGCACCATGACCCACGACCGAACCGGCAACCCGCGCTTCAAGCGCCGCAACCTCCTCAAAGGCGCGTTCGCCGCGAGCGCCCTGGCCGCCACCGGAGCGGGCGGCCTCGCCGTCGCCCAAGCCCAGCAGCAGACCGGCCAGGCAGAAGCCGTTGCGCTCGCCCATCCCGGCATGCTCCACGTCCGAGCCGACCTCGACCGCATGCGCGCCAAAGTCAACGCCAACGCCCAGCCCTGGAAGCAGGGCTGGGACAAACTCGTCGCCAATGCCCACTCGCAGAGCACCTGGACGCCCCAGCCCGTCGAGGAGATCGTGCGCGGCAACACCGACAAGCCCCAGAACTACTGGCTGCTCTACAACGACGCCCACGCCGCCTACCAGAACGCCCTGCGCTGGCACATCAGCGGCGACACCGCCCACCGCGATGCGGCCGTGCGCATCTGCAACGCCTGGTCGGGGACGCTCAAGTCGATCTACTACCCGCCCTCGGACTCGCGCCTCGCCTCCGGCATCTACGGGTACCAGTTCGCCAACGCGGGGGAGCTGGTGCGCGGCGCGCCCGGGTTCGACCTGGGCCGGTTCCAGCAGATGATGCTGAACGTCTTCTACCCCCTGAACAGCGATTTCCTGGTGCGGCACAACAACACCTGCGAAACCCACTACTGGGCGAACTGGGACCTGTGCAACATGGCCTCGCTCCTCGCCATCGGCATCCTCTGCGACGACCAGGCCAAGATCGACGAAGCGGTGGACTACTTCCGCAACGGCGCGGGCGCCGGCTCGATCAACAACGCGATCCCGTTCATCCACGGCGACCTCGCCCAATGGCAGGAGTCCGGCCGCGACCAGGCGCACTCAATCATGGGCATCGGCCTCATGGGGGCCTTCATGGAGATGGCCTGGAGCCAGGGCATCGACCTCTACGCCGCCCGCGACAACGCCTTCGCCAAGGCCGCCGAATACGTCGCCCGCTACAACCTCGGCTACGACGTGCCGTTCTCGACCTACCGCAACTGCGACGGCGTCGAGCACACCGTCGTCTCCACTGGCGCGCGTGGCCAGATCCGACCGGTCTGGGAACTCGTCTACAACCACTACAGCGTCCGGCGCGGCATGCGCATGCCCCACGTCGCCCGCATGGCCGCCCTCGCGCGCCCCGAAGGTGGCGGCGGCGACTACGGCGGCAACTCCGGCGGCTTCGACGCGCTCGGCTGGGGCACCCTCGCGCATATGCGCTCCACCCCGGCGGTCGTCTCCGGCGGCACGTACCTCCTCATGTGCGAACGCTCCGGAAAGTTCCTCGAGAACGGCCGCTCCACCGTCGACGGGCGCGCCGTGATCCAGTGGGGCGAGAACGGCGGCACCCAGCAGCGCTGGAAGATCACCGACGTCGGGAGCGGCCACCACAAGCTCATCTGCGAGCACTCGGGCAAGGCCCTCGACAACGGCAACTCCACCGTCGAAGGCGCGCAGGTCAAGCAGTGGACCGACAACGGCACGGCCCCGCAGCGGTGGAAGATCACCGATGTGGGCGGCGGCGCGGTCGAGCTCACCTGCGAACGCTCCGGCATGGTGCTCGACAACGGCAACAAGGAGGCCGACGGCGACCCCGCGATCCAGTGGGCGGACAAGGGCTCCGTGCCGCAGCGCTGGCGCCTGATCCGCGTCGCCTGACGAGAAACCCAAGGGGCCGAGCGCTGTTGCGCTCGGCCCCTTCGCGATTGCCGGATCAGGTCAGCCCTTGATCGCTCCAGTGAGGACGCCCGACGTGAAGTACCGCTGGAGGAACGGGTAGACGATCAGGATCGGGAGCGTCGCCAGGACGATCACCGCCATCTGCAGCGTGACGCCCGGGGGCGGCGGCTGGTCCGGGGAGACGATCGCCCCGGGGATCTGGACCCCCGCCAGGACGTACTGCTGGAGCACGACCTGGATGGGCCACTTCTCGGCGTCGTTGATGTACAGGAGGGCGTTGAAGTAGGTGTTCCAGTACCCGACCGCGTAGAACAGGCCCATCACCGCGAGCACGGGTTTGGAGAGGGGCAGCACGATCTGGAGGAAGATCCGCCATTCGCCTGCGCCGTCGATCCGGGCCGCTTCGATGAGTTCCTCTGGCAGGCCTTGGAAGAAGTTCCTGATGACGATCATGTTGAACGCCGAGATGAGGCCCGGGATGATCAGCGACCAGGTCGAGTCCAGGAGCCCGAGGTACTTGACGAGCATGAAGTTCGGAATGATCCCGGCGCTGAAGAACATCGTCGCCAGGATCATCACGAGCACGAACTTCGCCCCCGGCACTTGCCGGGTCCGCGCCAGGCCCCAGGCGAGCATCGAGGTCGCGGCAAGGGACAGGAGCGTGCCCACCACGGTGATGAACAGCGAGTTCGTGAGGCCCTGGGTGACGGTGCCGCCGTTGAAGATCGCCCGGTAGGCGTCGAGGGAGAACTCGGTCGGGAACACCACCCCGGCGCGGGCCTGGGACGGCGCGGCGAAGCTCATCGCGATGACGTACACGAGCGGGTAGATCATGGTGACCACGATCAGGCTGATCACCACGGCCTTGACCGCGCGGATCCCCATGGAGGGCGGGCTGAGCCAGGGCGCGCCGGCGCGGCGCTGCTGCGTGAGTGAGGCCATCAGTAGATCCCTTCTCCGCCGAGTCGTTTGGCTATCTTGTTGGCCGACAGCACGAGGATCGTGCCGATGACACCCTTGAGCAGGCCCGCCGCGGTCGCGACACCCCATTGGCCGCCGAGCACGCCGCGGAAGTAGACGAACGTGTCGAGCACTTCGGCGGCCTCGGAGCCGACCATGGGCTGCTGCAGCAGGAGCTGTTCGAAGCCGACCGTGAGGATCGACCCGATGTTGAGGATGAGCAGCAACGTCGCGACCGGGACGAGTGCCGGGAGCGTGATGTGCCAGGTGCGCTGCCACGGGGTCGCGCCGTCGATCGCGGCGGCCTCGTAACGGTCGTTCGGGATGCTCGCGATCGCGGCGAAGAAGATGATGGTGCCCCAGCCGCAGTCTTTCCAGATGTTCTGGGCCACAACAAGGAGCTTGAAGGTGTCGGCGTTCGTCATCGCGTCGAACCCGCTGACGCCCCAGCCGTCGAGCAGGCCCGCGACGAGGCCGCCGCCGCCCAGCACCTGCTGCCACACCGAGATCACGATGACCCACGACAGGAAGTAGGGCAGGTAAACGATCGTCTGGACCATGCGCTTGAGGCGCTCGGACAGCAGCGAGTTGAGCAGCAGCGCGAGCGCGATCGGCGCGGGGAAGGCGAAGACGAGCTGGAGCACCGCGATGACGAGGGTGTTCTCCAGCGCCTGGAGCACCGCCGGGTCTTCGAACAGCACCGTGAAGTTGGCGAAGCCCACGAACGGCGACCCGGCGAAGCCCCGAAAGGGCGAGTACTGCTGGAACGCCACGATGTTGCCGAGCATCGGCGCGTACGCGAACACCAGGAAGAACAGCGCGCCCGGGACGATGAACGTATAGGTCCAGCGTTCGCGCCAGATCCTCTGGAGCAGCGAGCCTTTGCGCTTTGAAGCGGCAGAAGGCCCCGAGGCCCGCGCGGTGCGGGTCTCGGGGCGTGCGGCGGTTTTCACGCTCACTTGCCGGCGTCCTTGAGGGCCTGGGTGTACTCGTCCTTGACCTGCGTGCCGCCCTGCGACATGTAGTTCGAGACGAACGACTCCAGGTCGTCGATGCTCTCGCGCCCGGTGATCACCCCGTTCTCGAAGTCCGTCCACAGCTGCTTGAGCTGCGCCCCCTTGGTCACAAAGGTCGGGGACGCGCCTTCGAGCCCGGTCAGGGGCCGGTCGATCGAGTTCTGGGCCAGGGCCTCCATGACCGTGACGAACGAGTCCGCCCAAGGCGCGGCGTTCGGGTGGATGCGGTAGGAGTTGTCGCCGGACGAGACGCCCACGTACTGCACCCCGAGCTCGGTCGTGTAGTCCGGGTTCGTGACGGGCATGCCGAACTCGTCGAACTCGTAGTGGCGGCCCTCCTGGCCCGAGCCGATGAACAGCGCCTCCTCGGACCCGAACGGCGCGGAGAAGTAATCGAGCACGTTGAGGATCTGGGTCAGCCGCTCCTCGTCCTCGGCCGCGGCGGCCGAGACGCACGTCGACTTGCCGTAAGGCACGTTCCGCACCACGAGCTGGGAGGAGCCGTCGAAGCCGGGCATGTCGAAGAAGTCGAACTTCGCGCCCGGGAGGTCCGCCTCCCACTGCGACATGCCGGCCGCGCCGATCGCCGCGCCGACCGCGTCGTAGCGGATCGCCGCGCCCGAGACGATGTCGGTGGGCGTGGGGGACATGGAGACCGGGTCGAAGATGCCCTCGGCCCACGCGCGGGCGAGCCATTCGAGCATGAGCTTGTAGTTCTCGGTCTCGATCATGTGGACCAGGTCGCCCGCGTCGTTGTGCTGCCATTCGGGGCCGGTCTTGAACAGGCGCTGGAACATCGAAGCGGTGCCGGGGTGGGCGTCGTACTTGTTGAGTCCGTAGACCTTCTGCCCGCCCGGCCCCGTGCCGAGCGCCGAGACCTCCTTGAGCATGGTGAACAGCTCGTCGGCGTCCTTGGGGGCGCGGCCGATCGAGGTCTGGTCGACCAGGTCGGCGCGCATGACCGGAAGGTTGGTGAGCGCCCAGACGATCGAGGGGATCTGGTAGATCCGCCCGTCCTTGAGGCTCGCGGCCCAGATCTCCTCTTTACGCGCTGCCAGGTTGGGCCACTTGAGGATGTTGTCGCCCGACAGGGTCTCGGAGAGGTCAGCGAACGCACCGTCCCGGATGCCCTGGAGGTTCACGGCGGACTGGTCGTTGACGAACACCAGGTCAGGGACCTCGCCGGAGGCCAGCATCGTGGCGAACTTCTGGTCGAACACCGGTTGGGGCACGAACTGCGGCTCGAAGCTGACGCCCAGGCGTTCGTTCAGCTCCTGCCAGTACGGGTTCTCGTCCAAGGGCTTCGAGGGGTCGCCCCAGGTGAGCTGGAAGCTGGTGACCTTCCCACCGGAACCGGGCTCGCGGTTCACCGACTTGAAGTAGGTCTTCGGGTAGTCGGTGTAGACGTTCTCCATGCCTTCGGTCTCAGTCGCATAGAACGGCTGGACGTCGAGGTCAGGGGCGGGCTGGTACGTCGGCATGTCGTAGTCGCCGCCGGCGGAGCCGCCGGCGTTCTCCGAGCATCCGGCGGCGGTCGCGCCGACCGCGGCCGCCGCGGCCGCGGCCCCTGCGGCACCGAGGAAGTTGCGGCGTGAGAATTCGACCATGAGAGGGGTCCTCCTATTGGTGTCCCTGTGAGTGATGGTGCTGTCGTCGACGGGTGGGGGAGGCCGTCAGGTGCCGGAAGGGGGCGGTCTCCGTGTCTCACCGTCGAGAGAAGGTTATCAACATGATCGACAACGGTCAATGATCGGCCTCGTTCGGACATGTTGATCTCGGGATGAGAACCGCTCCCGTGCAGTCATATTCGCAGTTCAAAGGCATTGAGTCGAGTTTTGAGTTCGATCAAGTTCGAGCCTGCATGTTGAGATAACGTTTATCTCAAACGCGGATCCCGGGGCGTTGCTCGCGCCGACCGTCTCGTATCCTCGAACCCATGGCCTCCTCGAAGTCGTACCGCGCCCCCGTCCTCGCCGATGTCGCGAAGGCGGCGGGCGTCTCGGTGCCCACCGTCTCCCGCGTGCTCAACGGCACCAAGAACGTCGCCCCCGAACTGGCCCAGCGGGTCCACGCGGCGGTGAAGGAGCTCGGCTACCGCCCCAACAGCGCCGCCCGGTCGCTGCGGCTGAGTCAGCCGAACCTCATCTCGATCATCGCTGAGGCCACGACGTCGAGCTACGGCTACGCGAACACGCTCAGCGGCGTCGAGACCGCCGCCCAGCGGGCGGGGATGTCGGTGTCAATAACGATCGTGTCGTCCGATGAGGACGAATCGGTGATGCGGGCGGTCGACCTCGCCCTGTCGCAGCCCATCGGCGGCGCGATCGTCCTGGAGTTCCGCCAGGCCGGCATCAAGGCCTCGCGGGCGCTGCCCGCGTCGCTCCCGGTCGTCGCCGCCGGGGGCGAGTCGGAGCGCAAGGACGGGTCGCTCGCGGCCCTCATCGACGAGGCCGCCGGGGGCCGCCAGGTGACGGAGTACCTGCTGCGACAAGGGCACCGGACCGTCCACCACATCTCCGGGCCAACCGGCGGCAAGGTCTCCGGCCGCACCGAGGGCTGGCGCGCCGCGCTCCAGGACGCGGGGGCCGAGGTCCCCACGGTGATGCACTCCGAATGGGACGCGCTCTCCGGATACCGCTGGGGCGAGCGGATCGCAGGCCGGGACGACGTGACCGCCGTCTTCTGCGGCAACGACGAGATCGCCCTGGGTGTCATGCGGGCCCTGGCCGACCGCGGCCTCGACGTCCCCCGCGACGTCTCCGTCGCGGGCTTCGACGGCCAGCCCCTCGTCTCCCTCTGGCGCCCGTCCCTGACGACCGTCGAGCAGGACTTCGAGGACTTGGGAGCGCGCGCATTCGAGCTGCTGTCCCAGCAGCTGCAAGGCAAGACGGACCTCCAGTCCTCGGTGGTCAAGCCGCAGCTCGTGGTCCGGGAGTCCACGGCGCCGCCGCGCCGCTGACAGACGGAAAAGGCCCCTGGCGCATCGCGCCAGGGGCCGTCCGCTACTGCGGCGCGTCGCCGAAGTCCTCGATGCGGAGCCGCTCGCCGCCGCGCAGCGCCGACTCGTGGGCCACGATGCCGGGGAGCGTGTACCGCGCCGCCACCCAGGCGTTCACCGTCGGGAGGGTCTGCTCGTTCACGGCGGTCACGAAGTCGTTCACCAGGAGCTGGTGGCTTCCCATGTGGCCGTTGCCGAGCCCCTTGAACTCGACCGGCAGCGCCGAGGTGTCGTGGACGGGCGCGTGGCCGGAGATGAACGAATCGTGCAGCGCCGGGTCGACCTTGGCCAGGACCGGGTCGTCGGCGCCGGTCGCCCAGCCGGGCTTCAGCAGCTCGGTGACGTCCTGCAGGTCATCGGACTTCTTGTGCCAGAAGCTGGTGCGGGAGCCCTGCTCGAGGATGCCCTTGGTGCCGTAGAAGACGAAGCGGGACTCGGGGACCCAGTGGGCGAGGCCGATGCGGCGGAACTCGTTGGTGCGGAAGCTGCCCCCGTCGGCGGTCTCGAACAGCGCGGTGGCGTTCGAGATGTCGTTGTCGAACATGCTCACGTCCTTGTCGAAGACGCCGTCGCCGAGCTGGTCGGGCACGCCGATCGCGCTGACGCTCACCGCGTGCGTGTTCCAGGCGCCGAGGACGCCGCCGACGGCGTGCGTGGGGTACTTCATGGGCGGGAAGCTCGCGGTCTTCTTCCAGTCGGCGCCGCCGCTGTACTGGTACGCCGCATAGAAGCCGTGGTCCATGTCGTGCAGGTAGTCGCCCTCGGCGTAGAAGAGTCGGCCGAACCCGCCCTCGGCCGCCTTCTGCCGGGCGAGCACCGTGGCCGGGTGGTACTGGCTGGTCTCGCCCATCATGTAGGTCAGGCCGGTCTCCTTGACCGCGTCGATGATCTCGCCGATCTCCTCGACGGTGAACGCCATCGGCACCGCGCAGTACACGTGCTTGCCCGCGCGCAGCGCCTTGACGACGAGCGGCCCGTGGGTCCACCGCTGCGTGAAGATCGCGACGGCGTCCACATCGGAGGCGAGCATCGCGTCGAAGTCCTCCTCCGCGCCGGCCAGCCCGAGGTCCTCGACGAGGGTCGCGGCCCGCTCGGGGATCAGGTCGGTGGCGGTGACGCGGGAGACGCCGGGGTGCGCGTTGAACAGTTTCGCGAAAGCGCCGGCGAACTGCCCGGCCCCGACGATGCCGATAGCGAACACGGAGAAGCTCCTTCATTGCAGGTATGTGGCCGAACGGCCGGTGCCGGACGCCGCCACGAACGTATAGGTTCTGATCCGAGAAGTCTTCATCGAAACGAGCGAGTGTTTCTTGGATACTCAGATCGAACCGCCCCGCCTGGTGGGCTGGGCCGGGCGCCCGGTCCTTATGGACACCGCCCACCAGCACGACGACCTTGAGATCAACTTCGTGGCCGAGGGCGGCACCATGCTCTACCTCTTCGGCGGCGAACCCGTCGAGATCGGCCCCGGTTCCGTGGCGGCCTTCTGGGCGGCCGTGCCGCACCAGCTCGTCGCGAACGGCGCGACCCGGGCGCACTGGGTCCACGTGCCGTTCGCGACCTTCCTGGGCTGGGGCCTGCCCGCCGCCCTCGTAGGCCGCCTGCTCTCCGGCATGCCGCTCATCGCCCCGCCTGCGGCCGCAATGGCATCGGACCCGGCGAACTTCACGCAGTGGGCCGCCGACCTGGCCAGCGCCCAGCCCGAGCGCCGCCGCATCCTCCTGCTCGAGGTCGAGGCCCGGGTGCGCCGCCTCGCGCTCGACGCGCCGGGCGAGCCGGTGCGCCCGTACACCGGCGGCGACCCGGCGCTGCGGCACGTCGTCGCCATGGTCCGCCACCTGGCCGGGCACTTCCGCGAGCCGCTGACGGTGGCCGATGTGGCCGCCGCGGCGAACCTCCACCCGAACTACGCGATGACGCACTTCCGCAAGATCGTGCGCACCACGATCGGCGACTACCTCACCCGCTGCCGCCTCGCCGAAGGCCGCCGGCTCCTCATCACCACCGACCTGCCGATCGCCGACGTGGCCGCCGAGTCGGGCTTCAGCTCAGTGAGCCGCTTCTACACCGCGTTCAAGACCGAATGCGGCGTGCCGCCGGCCGCGTACCGCCGTCAGCATCAGTGACCGATGGGCAGGGCGGCTGATGTGTCGGTGCACGACGAAGGGCCGGGACAGGGCGGCCGGTGAGCACGGCTTCGCCGCGCTCACAAATCAGCCGCTCTGCCCCGGCCCGTCCACCGCACCTATTCAGGCAGCGCGATCGCCACGACCTCGAAGCCGGGCGCGTCGATCTTCACGGCGTCAGGCCGGTCGGCGACGACGACGAGCCGGTCGCCGCTCGCCCAGAACCGGAACCAGACATCGTCCTCAGCGGAGACGGTCGCCTTGTCGCCGCCGGGAAAGCTCCGGCCGGCCGTGTACGGCTTGAGCGCGCGCATCCACTCGGCCACGCCTTCGAGGGTGCGGACCTGGATCTCGGGGATGCGGCCGGACGCGTCGGGGCCGACGTTGAGCAGCAGGCGCCCGCCGCGCGAGACCACGTCCGCGTAGTGCTTCGCCAGCGCGAGCGGGCTCAGCGTGAACGAGGCGTCCTCGACCCGGTTGTAACCGAAGGAGGATCCGAGGCCGCGGTTGTGCTCCCACCCGACGCCGGTCTCGTGGTCGGCGGCCATGGAGTACTCGCTCGTGCGGTAGTCCCAGATATCGGCGCCCCACCGGTCGTTCACGATCCCGTCGGGGACCTCGCTGCGGTAGTGCGCGATGAGCGCGTCGAGCGAGCCGTCCTCCTTGCCCGTCTCCGGCCATTCGATGTCGTTCCACAGCACCGAAGGCCGGTAGCGGTCGATCAGGTCGCGGACGTGCGCCGTCGCGTAGGCGGTGTACTCGGCGTCGTTGGGGCGGTACCGCCAGATGTCGTCGGTCTCGACGATCGGCGGGTTGTCGGTGATCTTCCAGTCCAGGCCGCCCGAGTAGTACACGCCGAAGCGCATGCCCTCGGCCCGCACGGCCTCCGCGAGCGGGGTGAGCAGGTCCTGCTTCGGGCCGCGGTCGACGGTGTTGAACCCCTCGCTGCCGGGCGCGTCCCAGAGGGTCACGCCGTCGTGGTGCTTCGTCACGGGCACCACGTAGTCGGCCCCCAGACTGCGGAACAGCCGCGCCCACTCGGCGGGGTCGTACGCCTCGGCCTTCCACTGGTCCAGGAAGTCCTCGTACGGCGCCGAGCCGTAGACCTCGGCGTGGTGCGCCCCCGCCAGGGACCCCTCGATGCGGATGGTGTTGGCGTACCACTCCGCGTAGGAGCTGTGCTTGAACCAGCCGCCCTCGGGCTCGGGCTCGCCCGCCACATGCTCCGGCTCGGCCCAGGCGGGCACCGCGTACGCCCCCCAGTGGATGAAGATGCCGAGGCTCGCCTCCAGCGCCCAGTCGGGCAGGTTGTCGCGGTGCGCACCAGTCATGGTCGGTAGTCCTTTCACAGCGTCAGTCGGCCTCGAGCCTAGGCCCGCAGACCTGCGACCGGAAGGGAATCATTCACCGACTGGTGGTCGGTTTTCACCACGGTCGGACACGCCGACGGCGCGACCCCGGCAGGCCGCGCCGTCGGCTGTCAGTGGGGCTCAGCCCAGCGTCCACCGCTGGTTGGAGCCGCCGGTGCAGCTCCACAGCTGCACCTTGGTGCCGTTCGCGGTCGCCGCGCCCGCCACGTCCAGGCACAGCCCGGACGAACTGGTGATCGAGCCGTCCGCGTTG